>OZ245871.1:725000-6694848 GCA_965229195.1 Candidatus Obscuribacterales bacterium
GTCTTCTTTCTCTTGCTCGAACTCTTCTTCCAGATTAGGCACAGTTGGTTCGCCTGTACCGGAAACGCCCCATGGAGAGCGGCGGAAGATCATTTCAATAGCATTGTGCTCCAGCAAAATATCTATTGCTGATTGCCGCTGCGCCGATGACTGCGGTTCAACCATAACAATAACGGAGCCGTCAGTCACTGTTCCTTCAAAAACATTGGCCCAGTGCTGTGGCCGGTTTGAGGTGAGAAATGTAGCTAGTTGGCAAATGAAATAGGGGAAACAGGCGCCACCAGCTACGGTGCCCATCAAAGGTACAATTAGTTGAAATCCGTTTACACCTGGTATATGGAGAGACACCACCAAACCGGCAATCAAGCCAGCAATAGCTCCACCAACACCAAAAGCAATAAAGTGCTTGCTAGTGGGATCTTCTATTTTGCCAGCCAGTTGAGTGAACTGTTCGCTCTTATTGCCGAGCACGCAAATTTCGGAAGTGCGCAAGCCGGCCTCGTGCATTTGCGTCACCATCGCCGCCACATTACTTTGGTCGGCAAAGACTCCGTAGACATAATCTTGGTCTGACATTTCGAATACCTCTAAATTTAGGATGAGCGAATGAAGAACAGCAATACGCACCCTTGGGGGTGCAGGCATTTACTTTTCGCTTTTGAACTGTTTTCACTATAATCGATTATCGATAATCTGTAAACGATAATTTCTATTGGGTAACAATAGAAGTCTGCCTTTCAAAATTAACAACTCGGCAACGACTGGAACCTAATATCCTCATCAACCCCCCGGACTGAGAGGAACGCTTTATGTCACTCGAACGCTACACCGAAATCTCGCCAGCAGCAGAGCAACATCCAAGCACTGTGTTCAACGAAGTATTTGCCCAGATGCAGGCAGCTGGGTCGGTAAAAGCGAAAAAAGTACCAAGCGATTTCATTCAATTTACTAACATCTTCGCTGCCGCAAATTCAACATCCAACCACGAAAACGGCCTGGTGAAAGGAATTGCAGAAGGCACACAAATTACTATCGATGTAGACGGCTCAATTCTCTTCGGGCAGCCAAACGCTCTAGGCAACTAAATCTCAATCAATATATGGCTAGGTCAAGTCTTCCAGGCAGTTGCCAGCTCTAAAGACTTGCGACTGTATTCATCGGCTTTGGTGTGGTTGCCGAGAAACAACTCTAGGACAATTCGACTGCTCGCAGAACCATACACCTGCGTTTAGTGCGAACCTTGCGTCTCACTGGCACTTATTACAGCAATCTAAATTTAGCAATAGTTGTCAATAGGCTGTGGCAAAATAGCTAAGTCAAACTCCCCAAACACTTTACCTCAACCATGAACTTCAACACTTTAGTGATCTGTATTCTCTGCATACTAGGAAGCGCCTGGTTTGGTAACGATTGGTATTCTCACAGAACCATGGCTGTCAACTCAAAAGACTGGTACTGCGTCACCGGAAAAATGCAAGTCGTGACAGTCCAGGAATCTCACACGACAGTAAGAAGTAGATACGGCGTGGAAAGAAAGATCGACAAATACAGACCTCACGTCTCCTACAGCTATAGCTACAAGGGCCATCACTACAGAGGGGATGTAATAGGCTTCCCTAATCCTACTTTCAACAACCTAAACGAGTCAAAATCATTTCAAAGCAAATACAGCGAAGGATCACCAGTAACAATCTGGTTCGATCCCAAGTCGCCATCGCGCGCATGCCTGTTGACCGGCTTGCGCCAGGAGACGGGAAGCGAATTTCTAGTGGCTGTTATATTGCTGGCACTTGGAATAGCAGGTCTGTCATTTATCTGTTTCAACAACGATCATGAGTACGCCAATAGGCCTACCGTTGAAGAACTTGAGTCGAAGTATGTGAGCTAAGTCGGCCTAATTACCAAAACAAAAAGGGAGCCATTACTGACGCTCCAAAACAAAAAGGGAGTCATTACTGACTCCCTAATTTGATTTCTTCATTGATTCAACTTGCTTGCTGCAGGTTGAACCCTGATAACTGAATAGCCTTAAGATAAGACGCCTTGTCGTCTCCGCTTAAGAAGTATTTGAGTAGAACTGGTGTTCCAACTTCTTAAGTTTCATAGACATCGACCTAGGAGAAGTACCAATCTGGTCTTAGCCTTTCGGCTCGCAGATTGGAGTGTCGGAGGTTCCATCAATCACCGAGATGATGTATCCGATTACTCCCTAGAAAGGAGGTGATCCAGCCGCACCTTCCGGTACGGCTACCTTGTTACGACTTCGTCCCAGTCATCGGCCCTGCCTTAGGCGGCTGCTTCCTTACGGTTAGCGCACCGACTTTGGGCGTGACCAACTCCCATGACGTGACGGGCGGTGTGTACAAGGCCCGGGAACGTATTCACCGCAGCGTGCTGATCTGCGGTTACTAGCGATTCCGACTTCACGCAGGCGAGTTGCAGCCTGCGATCCGAACTGAGATTGGGTTTGGTGGTTCGCTCCCCCTCGCGGGATTGCATCACATTGTCCCAACCATTGTAACACGTGTGTAGCCCAGGGCATAAGGGGCATGATGACTTGACGTCGTCCCCACCTTCCTCCGGTTTGTCACCGGCAGTCTCGCTAGAGTGCCCAGCATTACCTGATGGCAACTAACAACGGGGGTTGCGCTCGTTGCGGGACTTAACCCAACATCTCACGACACGAGCTGACGACAGCCATGCACCACCTGTGTGTAGGCTCCCTTGCGGGCACCCTCTAGTTTCCTAAAGGTTCCTACCATGTCAAGCCCTGGTAAGGTTCTTCGCGTTGCTTCGAATTAAACCACATGTTCCACCGCTTGTGCGGGCCCCCGTCAATTCCTTTGAGTTTCAACCTTGCGGCCGTACTACTCAGGCGGGATACTTATCGCGTTAGCTGCGGCACATCAGGGGTCGATACCCGATACGCCTAGTATCCATCGTTTACGGCCAGGACTACTGGGGTATCTAATCCCATTCGCTCCCCTGGCTTTCGTTCCTCAGTGTCAGTTATGGCCCAGCTAGTCGCCTACGCCACCGGTGTTCTTCCCAATATCTACGCATTTCACCGCTACACTGGGAATTCCACTAGCCTCTACCACACTCGAGTCTGCCAGTATTCAGTGCAGTTTCAGGGTTGAGCCCCAATCTTTAACACCAAACTTAACAAACCACCTACGAACTCTTTACGCCCAATAAATCCGGACAACGCTTGCATCCTACGTCTTACCGCGGCTGCTGGCACGTAGTTAGCCGATGCTTCCTCTGCTGGTACCGTCATTTTTTTCGTTCCAGCTGACAGAGCTTTACACCCCAAGGGGCTTCTTCGCTCACGCGGTGTCGCTACGTCAGGCTTTCGCCCATTGCGTAAAATTCCCCACTGCTGCCTCCCGTAGGAGTATGGGCCGTGTCTCAGTCCCATTGTGGCTGATCATCCTCTCAGACCAGCTACCGATCGTCGCCTTGGTAGGCTTTTACTCTACCAACTAGCTAATCGGACGCGGGCTCATCTTTAGACGGATTACTCCTTTCAACTTTCGTCATATGCGGTATTAGCGAGTCTTTCGACCCGTTATCCCCCATCTAAAGGCAGATTCCCACGCGTTACTCACCCGTCCGCCACTAGGTATTGCTACCTCGTTCGACTTGCATGTGTGAAGCACACCGCCAGCGTTCGTCCTGAGCCAGGATCAAACTCTCCGTTGTCACTTAGCGTTAGCCAAGTGCGTTTAAAACGATTTAGTTTGCCTACTCAAAATTCTTGACAGGCGCCTTGTACATAAGGCTATTCAGTTATCAGGGTTCAAGTTGGCGTCGGAGTGATCCGCTCAGAGGCGAATGTGTTTCAGACGACGAGAGAAATCATACCAAGCTAAATAGGACGTGTCAAACAATACAGAAGTGACTGCCCATAGGCTTCTTACAAAAGCCTCCAGAAATATACACAATTACCTAACACTTTCTTATGAGCGAGATTAGCAGCCTGGGCCTCTTTCAAGAATCGGCTAGTTCAATCATGAGAAAAACGCCACATCTCAAACCCTGGGAACGCTTGTTACGCCTCGCAACACTTGATCGGCACCAAACAAATAGAATCGGACGAGTTCAGCGTCTTGAGACAAGACCCAGAAGCAGCCCAACTCTTGACTACCGAACAAAAAGGCACCATTTTGATTTTAGTTAGCGAATCTGACGCAGCAAAAGTTCGGCACTGTACTTTTTACGAGCACCGGTGACCATAAAAATACGAGAGCCATGCAGTTGAATCTCAGTAAAAGTTGCACCGTTGCGAAACTGGTTACTATCCTGTGCCAGGCGCAAGTCGGGGTTCTCATCACGACTTTGACAGAGTGCTGAGATATACGATTGATAGCTTGCTGCTGCAGCTTTGGCATTGCCACCATAATCCACAAGCATCAACTTAACGCGCTCTTTCACGGGCTCCCGCATCTGATAGTCGGCTACACAGGCCAATCTAGCCTGCTTAAAATCTAGCGAATTGAGATAGGGGGCAGGGCAAAAACGCCGTGCTGAGACTGGACCCATTACTATTTTCTCGCTGCCGTGAAGAAATTCTAGCTGCGGCATAGTGGAGAGAATGTAAGGCGGAGCGCCAGTTTCAACAATAGCCTTTGCCACTTTAGTAGCGACACGCCTAATGACATCCTTGCTTTCGTCATCATCCCCTGACGTTCCATATATAGATATAAAAGTCTTGCCTTGAACAAACGAAATGCTGTCATCGTCCTCTGAAGTGGCGTCACCACGCAGCACAACGGTGGTTGCCCCGCGACGCAAGAAAGCATAAGCGGCAAAAGCACCATCGTTGCTGGCAAATTCGTAGACATCAATATGTATATATCGCTGACCACGCTGTAGCGATTTGCGCGTAAAAGACTGCAAACCATATTCTTGAAGAATGGCCCCTTTCAAACCGTCACTTTCGGGCAGCTGCGGCAGAAGAGCGCCAGCCACAGGCTGCCAGATAAACAGCTCTAGACCGGTCCAACCTTCAAAGACCAGACGATTAGCGAAAGCGCCTATAGCTGTCGGTTTAAAGTTTGGTGGGGCCGGTGGCGAAGAAGCAGTAGAAGAAGCAGTAGAAGTAGGAGTAGAAGTGGTAGGAGCTTTAAAAGTGGACGACGAAACCGGCGAGCCTTCAGGCACAGATGCCGGAATATTTGCCGACGACCCAGCAAAAGCAGGTACCTGAGCCAATGCCTTAGGCACCGGGAAGAAACATAGAGCAACGCAAAAAGCCAAACAAGCCTTGAGCGGCACCACCAGTGATACTGAATTCATGCCTATTTTTGCGCCGGATCTAGCTTCGGATCGTAAGTAATACAAATAACTGTCTGTTCGCCAACCGGCACCAAGATAATGTCTAACTTGGCCCAATCAGATGTACACTCAAGAGTGATTGTTCCTTTGAGATTGTTATCAGAAAGTAGGCGATAAGCCTTCATTGCCACTTCGTTCTTATAGAAGTTCAGAATTTTATCAAATTCATCACTGCTCTTTAAGATCACAACCTGACGATATTTGTTCTGACCAATGGGCGTACTATCAGACTTGGTGCATTCTGTACCTGGATAACAGGCAATGGGAAACTTTTCAGGTAGAGCTAAACCTGTGGGTTTGTAAGCACCCCCGCACGCAGAAAGTAAAGAACAACTGGTCGCCATTACGACAAAAACAGCTAAGCGCAATAACAATCTGCTGCCGATCATGAAATACCCCTGCCTCAGTAAACGGTACGAAGTATAGCGTAGCAAAAATTACCTTTTTACACCCTTCGTACAAGCCAAATTGAAAGCCCGAAAGTGCCTAACACAACAGTAATTGTTTGCCTGCAGATCTTCATTCCCTGCCAAGGCAAAGAAATATCTAAAAGCTAGGCCATCAGCCAATCAATAATTACATTGAGTGCCTAAATTGCCGCAATTGATCAATTACATCCACCAATAAACATCAAACAGGGCGGGGCAACTATTTCTTGGTAGCTGGTCGCTTGGGTAAATCTTGCTGTCTCTCATCGTCAGGGTAGCCGCTCTTATCGGCTTTGGCAGCGGCTTTTACATCAGCCTTCTTATCGTGGTCGCCAACACCAAACCAACCCAAAACTTTGCTACCAGCACCCTTAGCAGCATCCATAGCCTTGCCACGCTTATCGTCGTCAAGCACAACGCCAGTAATCACATGCTTGGCGTCAGGAATACCACCGTTAGCAATCTTGCCAATCTCTAAAACACTCTGGGCTGTGCCCTGATGTTCAGATGGCAGAGCCTTAACCCCTTGCTTGGCCACCTGACCGATGACCCGTTCAGCCACATAGCCTTGAGGACCAGCTAATAGTGGAGCGCCTTCACGAACTAATGTTTTAACATCGCCTTTCTTGGCTGCATCACCAAGACCAATCGCATGACGTTTCTCGTCCTGGTAAGCCTCTGTACCGGCCGCAATAACAGCCTTACCAGCTTTACTATGAGCAGCATCAACGGCTGCCTGCTTAACTTTAGGAGCGTTCTCAACTACAGCGTCTTTAACCTTCGGGGCATTCTCTTTGATTAGCTCGGCGCCACCGTGTATTGCCTGGCCACCCTTTTCAACAACTACATCTTTAGCTGTTTTCAGGTGTCCCATGATGCCATGAAAGGAAAAGCCACTTTCTGGCTCAGAAGAAGCTTTTGATTTATCGCCGCTATCTCTATTTGCGTGTTTGCCGTCGCCCATGCTAGTGGCCTCAAGTAAGTATGTAGTAATCGGGGGGGGGTTAGAGGATTCTAAGCTTCCTGACATTTTGTTGTCAAGCTATTTCTTGCCTATCCGCTATCCCCAATGCACTCCATATATGTACCCCGATCGGCAAAAACCCCAAGGCCAAGAGCCTTGGGGTTTACCATACTTATATAGACCTTTTTTATAGACTCCTCTATAGAGCCTTGCAGCCACGGTCTTAATCTGGCTATTTAACGGCATCAAGCTCGCGAGCTTGAGCCTGGCGGTACCATTCAATGGTCTCTTTCAGTCCATCCACCAAATCTTTGCTTGGCGCCCAGTTAATCAACTGCTTCGCCTTAGTAGTATCTGGCAGTCGACGCTTTGGATCATCCACAGGCAGAGGCTTTTTCACAATCTCACTACTGCTGCCCACCAACTCTTTAATGATAGTGGCCAACTCAAGAACCGTTTTCTCTTCTGGATTACCAAGGTTCACGGGCAAATGATGGTCAACGCCCATTAGTCGCACAATGCCTTCAACCAGGTCAGAGACATACTGGAAGCTTCTAGTTTGCTGGCCTTCACCATAAACCGTCAGTGGCTCATTGGCCAAAGACTGGCCGATGAAATTAGAGACAACGCGACCGTCATCGAGCCTGAGGCGCGGACCATAGCAGTTGAAGATGCGAATAATGCGAGTATCCAAGCCATGTTTGTGATGGTAAGCCATGGTGATCGCTTCAGCGAAACGCTTTGCTTCATCATAAACACCACGAGGGCCGATAGGATTAACGTTGCCCCAGTAGGTCTCTGGCTGTGGATGTATTTCAGGGTCACCATAGACCTCGGAAGTACTAGCTAGAAAATATTTTGCACCTTTCGAAAGAGCCAGGCCAAGCGTGTTGTGCGTGCCTAACGAATTGACCTTTAGGGTTTCAATTGGCAGCAACAAATAATCGACAGGCGATGCTGGAGAGGCGAAGTGTATGACCCAATCTAAGTCTCCAACAATATGAATATGATTAGAGACATTGTGATGGATAAACTCAAAGCGCGGATTAGACTTGTGCTGAGCAATATTCTGATAGTTACCAGTAATGAGATTATCCATCACCACAACTTGGTGCCCTTCAGCCATCATGCGATCGGTCAAATGTGAACCGATAAAACCGGCACCACCAGTAATTAATATTCTCAACGTCCTACTCCTCGATAAGTCATACCGGCAGCGGTTATCTCTTCTTCGTTTAAGGCATTACGTCCGTCAATCACAAGGGGCCAACGCATACTCTTAGCCAATTTTTTCCAGTCTAGTTTTCTGAATTGTTCCCACTCAGTGACAAGCACCAAAGCATCACTATCAGCAGCCAACTCTTCAGCACTATGGCAATAAACTAGGTCGAGGCTAGCGTGGAGAACCTTGCAGCGATCATTCGAAACTGGATCGTAAGCTTTTACCGAGGCACCCATCTTCAAAAGCTGGTAGGCAATAGTCAATGCTGGCGCATCGCGCAAGTCGTCGGTATTAGGCTTGAAGGAAAGGCCAAGTAAGCCTATCGTACGACCTTTTAATATCTTCAATTCATCTTGCAGCTTCTTAATCACCACCAGGCGTTGACGATCGTTGACAGCAACAGTAGCTTCTAGCAACGATGTTGGATAGGAATATTCTTTAGCAACCTGCATCAATGCACTGACGTCTTTGCCAAAACAGCTACCACCCCAGCCCACTCCAGCATGGAGGAAGGCTTTGCCAATGCGATAATCAAGGCCGATACCTTGTGTTACTTGACTAACATCCGCTCCTACTTTTTCGCACAGTCCTGCGATTTCGTTAGCGAAACTAATTTTCATCGCCAAAAAAGCATTGGCTGAATACTTGATCAATTCAGCCGAAGCCAGGTCAGTGACAACAAAAGGTACAGAGGAAAAATCTTTGGGCCTAGGTGCAAAGGTCGGCACATCGAAACTCTGCTCGACAATTGGCTTGTAGAGGCTCTTCATCACCGCAACAGCCTGCTCATCAGTGGAGCCAACCACAATGCGGTCAGGATAGAACGAATCAGAAATGGCGCTGCCTTCGCGCAAGAACTCAGGATTGCTAACTACAACAAAACTAGGTGACTCCGGCCTGGCGGCACGAGCCGGCACTGGTTGGGCATTTTGTACGCCTTGCGAAACAAGCATTTCGACCCAGTTGCCAGAGCCCACAGGAACTGTCGATTTATTGACAATGATGCGACGGTGCTTAGCATCTAATGCGCTGCCAATGCTGCGGGCCACAACCATCACCTGAGAGAGATCAGGCTCGCCGTTAGGAAGTGAAGGCGTTCCTACTGCGATAAATATGATTTGAGCCCGCTTAACAGCCTCTTCCAAATTGTCTGAAAAATTGAGGAAGCCAGACTCACTGGTCTCTCTGACAAAATCTTGCAATCCGGGCTCAAAAAATGGCACTAAGCCACTTTTCAAACTACCTAAGCGCTCCGGGTTGGCTTCAACAGCCGTGACATGATTGCCAAGATAAGCTAAACAAGCGCTCGTCACTAGACCTACGTAGCCGGCGCCAATAACACATATATCCACGAGATTTATTCCCACAAACTAAGAAAAGGAAAGAGAAGCTATGCTAGCCTCTGGTTATACATATAGCTTAAAGCCTATGGAGCCCCATGTCTTCAGATTTAGAAAGCTCAAATTTAGAAGGTTCACATTTAGAGCAGTTCATTGCAACCGTAGCCAAGCTCAGATCTCCCGAAGGCTGCCCCTGGGATAGAGAGCAGACTCACAAAAGTCTAGCCCGCTATTTGCTAGAAGAGGCCTACGAAGTGATGGAAGCAATTCACGAAGGCGACCCTGAAAAAATCAAGGAAGAACTGGGTGACTTGTTGCTACAGATTGTACTCAATTCACAAGTAGCAAAAGACGATGGAAACTTTACGATTGAAGATGTCGCCGCCTCGATAAATGCCAAGATGATCCGGCGTCATCCCCACGTTTTTGCTGACTCAAAAGTTGATACTGCTGAAGGGGTAGTGACTCAGTGGCAAGAATTGAAAGCAAAAGAGAAGCAAGAAAAGCTCGACCAAGGACAAGAGCAGCCTGAGGCAAGAGAATCAGCTCTAGCTGGGGTGCCCAAAACCATGCCAGCCTTGCTTCAAGCCCTAAAGATTTCCGAAAAGGCTGTCAACCAAGGCTTTGAATGGGAAAAAGAAGCTGATGTTTGGGCCAAACTTCATTCAGAAATTAGCGAACTACAAGAAGCGATTTCGCACCCTGACTTAATAAGCCCCAAAAACGGCCAGGCAATCGACCCGAGCAAAAAGAAAGACAGTGACAAAGCCAAACAAGAAGTGGCCCTTGAATTTGGCGACGCTCTGTTCTGTATGGTCAATCTGGCTCGCTGGCATGCCCTCGACCCAGAAGAGTGCTTGCTAATGACCATCAACAAGTTTAAAACCCGCTTTGAGTGGATGGAGCACCATAGCGAGCGCCCCCTCAAAGAACATTCAGCGGAGCAACTAAACGACCTGTGGGAAGGCGCTAAAGCAGCTCTGACAGAGAGCTTATAGAGTATTTGAAGTTTGAGCCACAGCCGGATTGGGCCTGGTATTTGGCAAAGAACTTGGCGTAGGACTTGAGATTGAGCCGGCTGTTGCGGTTGGTACCGCAGCAGAGTGAGCTTGAGACTGGCCATTGCTCGGTGTACTCGAAAGAGCACCCTGAATACTTTCTGGAATATTGTTCAAAGCTTCATTGCGAGCATCTTCAGCGTCCGATTTTTCAGTCGGACGCTTCGGATTTTTGGAGATTTTTAGTGGTATTGAGTTATCGAGACCAAGGTCAATAAATTCGACTTTGTCTTTTATTGGCTCTACGGTCGGAAGAATTGAAACTAAGCGACCGAGACGTCTGGTCAAAGTAGCATCAGGCAAACCAATTTTTAGAGTCAAATCGCCGTTAGCGACTTTAACGTCAAAAGGTTGACGCATATCTATGTAGTCGACAGGACGCCCGGTCTGACTACTAATGTAGTTTGCCCAACTAGCCCACTGAGCCACTTCACGCGAAGTGAGCTTCAAGCTGTGCTGCCCGTATATAACCAGATGCGGTCGAACCACCGCAGGAAACTCAGCGATGGAAATAAATCTACCCGATTGGGCAATAACAGCCTCAGCCGGTTTGGTTGGATCAGGACTATAGGTAGCCCAGGGATACTCTTCCAGGATCTCTACGACTAGATGCGGCTTCGGCAGAGCATAACGCCGAACGAAAGCATGACGAACAGCCTTGAGAGAGGCAATTTGATTTTCTAACTTCTTAGGATCAATGCGGTATATCGGCACATTGACTGCATTTTTCACAAGCTTAAGAACTTGATCTTTGGTAGCCACCGAATTGCCGTGCACAATCACTTCAGTTTTTTCGTTATGCAGAGCCCAGGGCAGGTGGGTAAAACAAGCTGCTCCAGCAATAAGCATGCCGAACAAAAGTACATAGCGCAAAGTTTGTCTGCGCGATCTAGCGCGACGGGTGGCTTTCCGTTGTTTGCGGCGACTCTTCATCCATTCGCGGCGCTGATCAGCTTCCATGATCATAGTCATGCTGGCAACTCCTCTCTGCTTTCGCAGCTAGAGTGATTGGCTAGCAAATCAGAAGAACACAATCTATCGTCGAGTGGAAATTCGCCGGAAAATGCTATTTGCGCTGGTCCGTTTAACTCGATGAGATTATCCACGGAAGACCAGGTGACCTCAAGTTCCCCACCTGGAAGAATAACACAGCATTGGCGGTTTAGGCGCTCTTCAATTACCCCTGCTGCCACCACGGCCGCAGCACCTGACGCACAAGCTAAAGTTGGCCCACAGCCTCGTTCTACGACATATACAACGGCCCGATCGCGGCCCTGGGGCAGAACAAATTCAACATTAACTCCTTGAGGAAAGATAGACAGGCCCTGAATCTGATGGGCTAGCTCAAGCAATCGACCAGGAAATTTTTCCACAAAAGCAGCAGAGGCACCACTCGATATACCATGCATACAGCCTTGATATTGAGTTAATTCCAACTCTGGACAATCAAAAATGACGCAGTGAGGATTACCCATATCGATAGCAGTGGCACTAAGGGTGATATCGCCCAAACTTAGCTTTTCGCCAACAAATTTGACCTCGGGCGCAGCCAGGCTTGTACTAACAAACCGCTGACGCGGATTATTAGCGGCACCGCCGGCAGAGCCTGTTCGTGAATTGAGCACAGTGACATTAACCGGATAAGCTCGAGTGGCTACCTTGAAACAATTAGACTGGGGCCAACGCCTTTCGCTCTCACATCGAGCATTCTCACGAGCAAAATAAGCCAGACAACGAAGGCCATTACCGCACATATCAGAAGACGAGCCATCACTATTGATGTAAATCCAGGCCAAATCGCATTGCTTATAAGAAGGATAGGCGCTGACAATATTTTCAGTCAAAAAGCCGGCAGAGGCATCAGGACTGACCGCAACAATTAGACCATCGGCACCAATGCCAAAGCGGCGATCACACACTAACTGAGCTAACCGACTAAGAGTGGCAACAACATCTATAGTTTTCCCTGTCGCCTTTAACAAACCACGCAAGGTGAAATCGAGGTCAACATCTTTGACCATGACGAAGTCGTTGCCAAGACCATGCATCTTGGTAAATGGCAATGAATGCGATAACAACTGATTGGGGTCGGTTTCCATATATCTCGGGAGATTATAACCCCTGCCAGCTTTCTTGTGCTTGACATGATCAGGAAGTAACAAACTTAGAAAGGAATTGGCAACAATCCCTTATATACTCATCCAATTTTAGTCTTGCAGCAGCATATGAGCAGTAGAAGGTTACTAACAAAATGAGAGCGTATATATCTGTTGACTTAGAAGGCGTTAACGGAATTTTGCATTCGAGCCAAACCCAGCCCAGCGAGCCCGGCTACGCTAGGGCCTTAGAACTAATGCATGAAGAGACCAATGCTGTAATTGAAGGTCTTTTGGCTGGCGGTGTAGACGATATTTTAGTGAACGATTCGCACTGGGATATGCGCAATCTTCATATAGAGAAACTGTATCAACATAAAGGGGTCTCGGTGCGCAGCGGCTGGCAGAAGCCTTTCTCTATGGTTTCAGGGATAGACCCAGCCGATTTTGCCGTATTTGTCGGCTACCATGCCCGAGCCGGTCATGCTACGGGAGTTTTAAGCCACACTTACCGGGCCCAGATCTTTTTTGAAGTGAAACTGAACGGTCAACCAGTGGGCGAAACCGGCCTCAATGCCGCATTGGCTGGTTACTTTGGCGTTCCGATAGCGATGCTGTGCGGCGATGACACTGTTTGTGAAGAAGCCCGCGATCTCCTGGGAGATATTGTCACAGCCCAGGTTAAAACCGCTGTTTCTCGCTATGCAGCAGTGTTCCACCCTCACCAAGAAAATCTCAAACTATTAAAAGAAAAAGCTCGCCAGGCCACCAACAAAAAGCACTGGCAGTTATTCAAAGCGGCCGAACCAGCCCAGATCGAAATCACCTTCTTTGACCCATCCATGGCTGATGCCGCTGAACTACTGCCACAAATTAAGCGCCTTTCCGCCAGAACAATAACAATTCAAGGCGCTGATTATGGCGAGACATTCCGGCTGATGCTGGCAGTGGGAGCCCTTGGTGCCAGCAGAAAAGACCCCTATTTCTCTTAAATTAGAGCTTTATCGGCCGTCGTAACAAAAGCAGCCAAGGAATTTGATTAAATCTAGCAATTTTCTCTCCGACCTGTAGAGGGGAGGCCCGCTAGCGGGTATCAAGAATATACAGGGGATTGGATCTCTTGCCAAAAGAACAGGCAACGACGGGGTATGACGTCGATGCGGTTCGACTGTGCCTATATTTTTACTCGGTCCATGGGGAATTTTCAGATGTTCCATTCTTCCTACCAAAATCTTTCAATCCGTCAACAAATAATCGCAGCCAACCAGTCGTATCCATGCCCACGCTGCAGTTCTGGCATGATTGAGCCTTTTGGTATTACTGAAACACTGAAATGTACTTCTTGCGAGCGCAGCTTCGTCGCCCTGCGTGGGGGAAGAATGCTCTACCCAGCCAATAGCATGGGCCTCAAGATCGCCTTGACCTTTTGGTGGGACGGCTTGAGATGGCACTGCGCTGGCACAACTGCCAGTGCCAGACAATTGCTCATGCCAGCCATTTTCTTGGCTATCCCAGTGCTCCTTTCACAAATGCTTCTATCGCTTAATCTCGTTGCCAGCAGACCTGAGTATCCCGCTCTCTTTGCTGCCGCCGGTCTGCTAGTTGGCCTGGTCTTGATATACTCAGTCTGCGGAGACTTCGATGTAGTGGCGAAGCGCAAAGAACGAACAAGCAAAAGCCCGCAGCCAGACCGCCCTTCTTCGGGCAATTAAATATACGGACTGATTAATTTTTGGAACATATACCGGTTCTCCTCAACGAAGTTATCGAGGCATTGGATGTACGGCCCGGTCTCACATATGTAGATGCCACCGCCGGCGCTGGCGGGCACTTGGCGCGTATTGCTGAACTGACCGAGGGCAAGAGCAAACTATATGCCTTTGACCGCGACGCTGGCAGCCTAGAGCGGCTCAAGGAGCGCTTTGGCGACAAAGCCACTATGGTTCACTCCAACTTTAGATATCTAAAAGAGTCACTAGAGCAATACGGTGTCAATACCATAGATGGTGGCATACTGGCAGATCTAGGCGTATCGTCTATGCAGATAGATCAAGGCGAACGTGGCTTTAGTTTTCAGAAAGAAGGCCCACTAGATATGCGAATGGATCGCAGCGAATCAGTTTCGGCCTATAACATAGTCAATCAATGGCCAGAAGGCGCACTAGCAGACATCATTTACAAATACGGCGAAGAAAGACATAGCCGCAAGATAGCCAATCGCATAGTGGCGAATAGACCGATCGAATCTACTCTTGCTCTGGCTGATATTGTCGCTCGTTGCATACCCAGAGCAGCTGATAAAAAAAATTACAAAAAAAGTTTCGGCTCTGCTGGTGGTGGCTATATACATCCGGCTACCAGAACCTTCCAAGCAATAAGAATGGCTGTTAATGAGGAACTTGAGAGTCTTGAAGATTTCTTACGAGAGTCATTAACTATTCTAAAGCCAGGGGCAAGATTAGTAGTTATTACGTTTCATAGCTTGGAAGATCGAATCGTTAAACAATTCTTCAAGATGGCCGCAGCGTCATGCATTTGCCCACCTCGAGCCCCCGTTTGTACCTGCCAAAAAGAGTGCGAGGTACTGATAATTACGCGTAAACCTGTTACAGCTTCTGAAGAAGAATTGCTTGCCAACACCCGGAGCCGTAGTGCTAAACTACGTGCAGCTCAAAAGCTGATTTAGGAGTATATATGGTTAACACTCTCCCGCGCCGCCGCGTCAACGAAGAACAACCCGTGAGCTTCGCTTACGGAAGATCTCATAATGATTCGGCCGCAAGAGTGTCCGTTGCCAGAGTTGCCTTGGTTGAAAACATGCAACCAGCAACTACTTATCCTGTTGCCTTCGGCTACAGCCAAAATCAAGCAGCTCCAGTACGGTCCACACCAGCGCCATCACGGACCGCTCGCCCGCACCTGGTACCGATTGAGTCTCCTAAGCGCAAAACCCGCAAGGCTCCTTTTCTAGTACGTGTAAACAGAACGCTACAAGCTTCATTAATAGCCCTGTGTGGCCTAGCCATCTTGGGTTATGGCTTTGATGTTTCTTCATCAAGTGAAGTAGGTAAGGTTCAAGACCAGGTACGTCGCCTCAGCGAACAAAATTCTGAACAGTCTTACGACCTTCTCAAGAGGGTCTCCTATCAAGACATCCAGGCCAGCGTCACCGGTAGCACCGGTTTGAGAGTGCCGGAAGAAGTCAAGATAGTCAAAGAAGTGACCGCTCCAAAACTTAATCCTTTCAAGCCAGCCAAACATCAACTACCTTTGATGCCAGGCTACTAAAATATTGGTTGTTACTTCTGACAACCATTTCTTGTAACAAATCAAAAAGTATCCGATAGATATACATCGGGTCTTATTGGTGGCGGAGTGGAAAGGACTTGCCTAGAGATTTGATAGATAGACCGGTAAGAACAAGGTCCCGAACCGGGCGAAAACGGCGTCAGCCCAAATCGCCTCTCTGGTGTTTGCGCTTCTGTCAAATTGTCTTAGGTGTATGCGCTCTATCGGTGGTTGCCAGACTCTACTATCTACAGATCTATCAAGGTAGCAAACTTACAGAGAAAGCCCAAACCCAAAGACAACAGCACAACATGCTGGTGCACCGTGGCGCCATTACTGACCGCCGTGGCCTTCCTCTAGCGATAGACACAACTAGATACGATATTTATGTACACGTTAAGCTGCTCAAAGCAGAGCGCGAAGAAGCCGCGCAAAAACTAGCAGCCATTGTCAAAGAACCAGTGGCAAAAATTTCCAAACTGCTGAACCAGGGTTACCCTGTCGTAACTTTAGCCAAGCACCTTGATAGAGAGACAGCAGACGCTCTACAGGCACTAAATTGGGCTGGCATTGATATCGTACCTCGCCCCTTTAGACAGTACCCAGAAGGGGCCCTTGCCGCTCACCTGCTTGGTTTTACTGACGCTGAGTTTCACGGCCAGGGTGGAGTAGAACAAGCCGAGCACGAAATGCTCACTAATACTGGCACCATTCCTAAGCCGCAGTTAGACGGCAAGGGGCATCCAATCTTGGTGCCGGAGCGCGAACCATCTTGGGACATCACGCCTCCCCTTGGCCGCCACGTTGAGCTAACCATAGATAACTATCTGCAGCACTTGGCTGAAAAAGAATTGTTTGCCATGTGCAAACACTCACATGCTCTAAAAGGCGCGGTAATTCTAGCTGATCCAAATACTGGCGAGATTCTTGCCTGGGCCAACTACCCTTCGTTTGATCCCAATCACTACAACAAATATCCATACGAGATTCTCAAAAACTGGTCTATGGTTGATGTCTATCAACCTGGTTCTACCTTCAAAATCATTACTGTTTGTTCTGGTCTTGAAACCGGAGCAATCAAACCGAACGCTACTTTTTACGATGGTGGCTCACTAACGATTGGCAATCGGACAATTCATAACCACGATGGTGGCCATGGCACCATCGATTTGAAGGGTCTCTTCATCCACTCTTCCAACATCGCCTCAGCCATGATTGGTATGGCGATGAAACCTCAAGTGTTCCACGACAAACTCTATGACTTTGGCTTAGGTAGACGCACCGGCATCGAACTGCCAGGCGAATCACGTGGTCTGTTAACTCCTGCCAAATATTGGACACCGATTGACTCTGCTACCACCGGCTTTGGTCAAGGCGCCATTGCGGTAACTCCTCTGCAGCTAGTAGCTGCAGTCAGTGCAGTTGCAAACAACGGTGTTTGGATTCAGCCTCACCTAATCAGAAGAGTATATGACCCCAGCAATGGTGTCACCGAAAAATGGATCGAACCAAAGAAACGTCGAGTTGTGGCGCCAGAAGTAGCCAAGCTAGTTTCACGTCTTCTTGCTGAAAACATCTATGAAGGTACACAAATAGCTGGTCAGATTCCTGGCTATAGAGTGGCCGGTAAAACAGGTACCGCCCAGAAAGTAACAGCCAATGGCCGCGGCTATATGGCTGGTCAAACTATTGCTTCTTTTGTAGGCTTCTTGCCAGCCAGCAACCCACAACTAACCTGCATCGCTGTGGTGGATAGCCCCCAAACAGACGGTCGCTGGGGTAACACTGTAGCTGGGCCAGTCTTCAATGCCGTTGGCATGGAAGCAGCACGCTACCTCAATATCTCACCAGACTATGTCACTGTCCCCGGTGATAAGGGCAAGAAAATTCAACCAGTTGTTCCGCCCTCAGTGAAATATGCAGCCGAACTAGGCGGCATAAGCAAAGAGCCTGAAAGTGTCGGACATTAACCCCGCTACTGAGAAGGCACAGAGCTCTGGAAAAAGCTTAGCTAAGACGTTTTCACTGGTTGCTCTTTTTACTCTGCTCTCTAAGTTTGCCGGCCTGGCTCGCGACATCGTCATAAACCAAGCTTTCGGCCAGGGTTTAATTACCGATTCCTACAACTTTGCTTACTCAATTACAGGCACTATTCTTGTGCTGTTTGGCGGTCAAGGCGGCCCCTTTCACACAGCGGCCTTCGCCGCACTGACCAAAGAAAAAGAAACTGGTAGCGGCAAGCTCGTCATGCAGATGATGGCCTGGACAGCTATTGCCGCAGGTCTAATTGCCCTTCTCGTTTATATTTTTGCACCATTCATAGTGCACATTATTATGCCCGGCACGGTTGATGCAAATCAGGGCTATACAACAGCTCAGCGCTTTATCGAAGTAATCAAACAAGTGCGCATCATGGCACCTCTAATTATGATTGCTGGACTAGTCGGCATTGGCTGCGGCATATCAAACACCTACAATGAACACTTTTGGCCATCGATTGCACCGGCCTTCGCCTCTGGAGCAATTATCACTTTTGTGCTCTTGCCCCATACTGACGGCGGTGTTGCCCTTGCCCTCGGCACTTTGGTTGGTGGTATTGGCCAACTAGCAGTACAAATACCGGGGATGTTAAAAGCACGGCCATGCCTTAGTTTTGATATTTTTACTAAACTGCAGCCGGGCATGAAAAACTACCTTGTTATGTTTTTTCCGCTCACTTTCAGCACCTCAATAGGCACTTTAATTGGCTATGTCGACCAAGGTTTTGCCTCGGCCTTAGTACAAGGAGGCTGGTCGGCTATCTGCAATGCCAATAGATTAGTACAGTTGCCCCTAGGAATTTTGGTAACAGCCATGCTAGTCCCCATTGGGCCAATCTTTGCTAAGCATGTCACGGCCGGAAAAATTGACGATCTCAAATTTGAATTAAAACGCGCTCTAACCTTACTTTGGTTCTTAGCTCTGCCGATTTCGGCCCTGCTATTAGTAGAAGGCCGCTCAGTGATCAAACTGCTTTTTGAAAAAGGCGCCTGGACAGCCAACGACACCGAGATGGTGACATCGGTCTTGCTTATATTGACACCAATGATTTTCTTTTATGTAGCCCGCGACTTACTTACCCGGGTCTTTTACGCCTTTCAAGACAGTCGCACACCCTTTGCTATAGCGGTAATGGCCATTCTAGTAAAGATACTCCTAGATTGGTGGTTTGTATCAGTACTGAAACTGGGGATAAATGGCATCGCCCTGGCAACTACCCTAATTACCATATTTAATTTAAGCTGCCTATACTTTTTCTTGCGTATGAGAACCGGCCGCCTAGGAACAGTATCGATGATTAAGCCACTAATGATTATGGTGGCTGGGTCTGGCCTCTGTGGCCTGACAAGCTATGTTATAAGCAATAACGTGCCCCAATCACTTGTCGACTATTTAACGTCGATGTTAGCTTCAATGTTTGGTTTGGCCTGGGCTGCAAATAGAATTATTTTGGCGCTAAATATTGGTATCGCCAGCAGTGCCGGGCTTTTACTCTATACGGCCTTCTGCTATGTCCTTAAGCTCGAAGAACTTAGGCTGGTAGCCGATAAAGTGCAAGCTAAGCTAAAGATTTCGCGCGCTCGCCCTTAAGCTTTGCCTGAACTGGTATGGTGAACCAAAACTTCGACCCTTTACCCGGTTCACTCTCCACACCTATCTCGCCACCGTGCTGTTCTACTAGAGCTTTTGAAATCGCTAAGCCAAGGCCTGTACCACCTTGTGAGCGAGAATCAGTTGAGTCAAGTTGCTGGAATTTACCAAACAGCTTTGACAGGTCACGGGCAGCGATACCAGCGCCCTCGTCTGCAACAGAGAAATAAATACAGTCTATCTGGCGCTCGGCCTTAACGACAACTGTAGAATGCTCTTTAGAAAATTTGATGCTATTAGAAACCAAATTTGTCAGCACTTGAATGATGCGATCACGATCGAGCTGTATTTCATCATCACAACTAGGTTCTGTCACAAGTGTGACTTGTGATTCATGGGCCATTCCAGCAAGACTAGCCACCGTAGAGTGTAGCAAGTCAGAAATTTTTGTCTTTTGATATTTCAATTCCATTTTGCCAGCCTCAATTTTGCGCAAATCGAGAATAGAGTTGATCAGTCTAATTAAGCGATCAGACTCGATACGGGCAATGGTAACAAAAGTAGATGCCTCTTCACTAACATCGCCAACCAAACCGCTTTCAATCAAGCCCAGAGAACCTCGTATAGAAGTAAGTGGACTGCGCAATTCATGAGAGACAGTCGAGTAAAACTCACTAACTCGCTTCTCGGCTTCTTTGCGATCGCTTATGTCGTCAGCAACGCCACAGAGCTGAACGACTTGGCCATGGTCGTCGCTAATGGAAAAAGTCTTAGCTGAAATCCAGCGCACCTGATCATGATCGCGCATAATGCGAAATTGCACTTCAATTCCATCTCGGTCGGTCAAAAGTTTCTTGGCAACGGCAAGATCATCATGGTGAACTGAGGCAAAGAAAGCTTCGCTATCAGCCAAAACATCAGCCACAGCCCCTCCAGTAATTTCAGAAAATGCCGGGCTAACATAAAGAAAACGCTGCTCCAAAGAAGAAATCCAGAAAATAGCTTTGACATTTTCGGTCAGCCTTCTGAACATTGCCTCGCTTTCTCTAAGCTTCTCCTGAGCCGCTTTCAGCTCAGTAATATCACGGCCCTCGGGAATCAGTAAAACAACTTGGCCTTCTTCATCAAAAACAGGCTGCAAGGAAAAATCAATAAATATCGTTCCTTTAGGGCCACTATGCTCTGTCTGGAAGCGTACAAACTGACCAGCGGCGGCCTGACTAATACCATCGCGAATCTGCTGCTGAGATTCCTCATTTTGGGTCCACCAGGGGCACTGCCAAAACAGCTTTCCTTCCACCTCAGCCAGTGTCGCACCAATCACATTTAAGGAAGAAAGATTGGCATCAATCAAGTAACCATCAACAGTCAACAAACCAATTAACTCAAATTGCTTATCAAAAATTGCCTTGAACTTGCGCTCGCTTTCAATCAGCTTCTGTTTGGCTTCTATTTCACTCGTCACATCGCGACTAGCACCGGCCAAACGAATGGCCTCGCCCGAGGCATTGCGAACAGCACAAGCACGAGATGAAAACCAAATATACTTTCCAGAGCGATGGCGAATGCGAAATAGATGACTAAACACCGGCGTCTCACCATCAAGGTGAGCTTTCTCCACCCGCCGGAGCTCTGCTAAGTCATCAGGGTGAACCCAATCATAGAACTGCTCTCTATCGCTCTCAAACTCATCATCACTAAAACCAAGTAGCTCCTTCCAGCGACTTGAATAGAAGGCTTTTTTCTTAACGATGTCATAGTCCCAGATTCCGTCCATACTGCCAGCCAGCGCTAGACTATAGCGCTCTTCACTCAAAGCAAGAAGTGCCTGGGTTTGGGCGTGTTCGATATATTGACCAACCTGCGAACAGACTGAACTAAACATTGCCAGCTTAGACTCATCACTGGCTCTTACTTCAGGAGAATAGAAAAACAAAGCTCCAAAAAACTTTTGTCCGGAGAAAATTGGCACACCAACGGCCGTATGTAAACCAGCTTCTTGTGCCAATTGTTTGCGAATGAAAAGTTCAGATAACAAGACGTCTTCAATCCACATAGGTTGTTCTTTCTGCCATAACCAACCGGGAATGCCCTCGCCCTTGGCAAATGTGTAGGCAAGAGAGCCCTCAGCAAAATGTTTAAAGTTAGTCACTTCTGCTTCTTCACCGACACCGAGAAAAGTGGTCATAGATAGGCGTTCACGTGCCTCGTTCAAAAGCCAAAGCTCACCACCACTCCAATTAAACTGCGCACAAATAGCACCAATTATGCGCCGTCCAGTTTCCTCCAATGACAATTGCTGCGCCAATATGCGAGTAACATCAAACTGTGCTCGTATGTGTTTCTCATTCTCCTGTTGAGCGGTGGTATCAAAGAAAGTAAGAATCGCCCCTGTCACCTTGCTTTCACTGATAATTGGTATCACCGTTACATTGACAAAGAGAGGCTGCAGTTGAGGACGAATTAGACGCAGCTCAAGGTGACGCAAACTGACAGCTCGTTCAAAGACACTAGACAAATTAAGATAATCAGTGAGAGGTCGATTAGTAGAGCCGGCAAAAAGCTGATGAAAAGTCATTGCCAAAAGATCTTTTTGCTCAAGACCAAACATTGTCTGAGCGGACTGGTTAGCAAAGGTAACCTGACTATTAGTATCTAGTAACAGCAGACCTTCATCCATACTGGCGAAAACGTTACTGAGGCGATCACGGGCACTAGCGGCAGCCAGGGCATCAATCTTAGAGCGCTCGGTAATCTTGGAATTGCTAATAAACAGACCGATTACTACTGAACCACATACTAGAAGAGCCAAAATAGCAAAACCAAACACCACTGAAAGGGCCACGGTAGAGCTTTCAGTAAACTCACGCAACTGGTCCGTTAAAAGCTTTCTATGACTGCTTTGCCCAGCCTTAATTTCATCAACGATAGAGCGAATCTGCTCCATCTTGTTCATGGGTTTTGGTTGTTCTAACTTCGGTGGTTGCTGTCCGGCCTTACCTCTCTCTAGCTGCACCACCGGCCCTAGGGCATTAGCCTTCGCACGATTCTCCATGGCAAGTTCATTCAACTTTTCCAGCGCTAGCTGCTTCAAACGCTGCACTTTTCTGGCATCATCCGAATCAAGAGATGGCGAACGCAAGATCTCGGCGACAGTTGGCTCCAGCTCCTGGTTGGCCCGATTGAAATAAACCAAATGCCTTTGCTCTCCGCTAAGCAAAAAGTCATGCTGCCCTCTTTCGGCATCTTGCAATAAGGAACAAAACAAATCTAAGAGTCCGCCCAGATGATAACTCTCGATCACCAGCTTGCGGTAAGAAATCATCGAATTTTGCTGCTGAAAAGCAATCGCAGCTACAGCTACAAAAGTCATGACCATGAGCAAAAGTGCAACAACAAGGCCTTTACTATCGACACGCCAAGTCATGATGCAACTTTCGCTCGCAGACGCGCAATCAGATCTTTAGTGCAATGGTCGCGAACTAAACTAAACTGAATGCCATGGTCTGGCGCACTGGCAAAGCCAGCTGTCAGAGACACTCTAAAGAACGTACAATTGCCACCACTGGCATCATCATCAGCAGTGAATTCTATTTCAGAAAATTCTTGCTCGAGTAAGGCAACCAACTCACCTGCTTGGTCGATATTTAAATCGGGAAAGGCCAAGACAAAAACCCGCTCAACCCAGCGGGCCTTAATTACAGAAGGCTCGAAACGGCCCCTAATCAAAGCTCCCAGAGCACAGATTACTGACTCAGCAACAACAGAGCCAAACTTTTCAGCAAGTTCGTCAAAGTCATCAATGCTAACAAGAGCCAAAGTGAAAGGTAGTTCAATTGAAATACATTCTTTCATTCGTGGCTCAACTTCCGCAACGAATCCTTCACGCGACAGCAGCTGCGTCAAGCGATCTCGATCATGTTGATCGCGACGAAGGCGAGTACGCTCAGCATAAGAAGCAACGCGAGCAATCAGCTCTTCTTTGAGAACAGGCTTAGCAATTAAGTCATCCCCACCGGCACGAAATGCCAGAGCCCGTCCTTCTTGATTGCTCTTAGCAGTGAGGAAAAGCACGGCTAAATTGCGCCAACGCTCATGGTTACGAATCTCGCGACAAACATCATAGCCACTCAAGCCCGGCATAATCACATCAAGTACCACTACCTCAGGCTGGCAGCGCTCAAGGGCCTGGATAATACCAATCGGCTCATTTAAGGTTTCAACGTTGTAACCCTCAAGGCTCAATATGCGAGAAACAAAGTCGGTCAAAGCGCTATCATCATCAACCACCAGCACTTTAGGTTTGCTGCGGAAGGATAGATCTGTAACCTCAATTAGAGCATCATGTAATTCTTCAGCAGAAGGCACGAGCGGCAATACTTCAGAGAAGCCGGCATAACTAATTTTTGCCGGTATAAGATTGGCATTAGCCTGAGCTTGAGCCTGTAAATCAGACACCATTAGAAGTGGCAAGGAGGGATTGCTAGCAGCCAAACGCATGTCACGACAAAACTCAAAAAGATCCGGCCTGCTAGCAAACGGTTCTGCCACAAGAACCGCATCAAAGCTACTGCGACTAAGTGCAGTTAAAGCTGAGCCTTGACTTGAAGAAATAGATAAGTCAGCAGCTTTTTGAAAAGCTTCAAGTTTCAATACACCGTCATTGTCAGTGACTGCCAATAGACGTGGGCGATAATGCTCAACTTCAATGCTAGGTGCACCATACTTCTGCTGGGCATCAATCAAGGCTAATTCACCATCAGCAAGAATACGAAAGACCTCAGACCAGATCAGTTCGCTTTCGGTCTCAGATGCCTTTGGATCGTAAGCTTTAGTAATACTTTCCAGTCGCTCCGAACACTTAGCCACAGTAACTAGCTGAAAAGAACCAGCAGTACCCTTTATCTTATGAGTAATGGCTAAAACATCTTCAACTTTGCGCGCAGCCAGAGGCTCGTCTTTGATGCTGCGCAAAAGTGCTGTTAATGTCGCCCAAGTAACTTTGAGTTCGACTATATAATTAACCCGCGCCACATTGATTGTTTCTTCCACTTCTAACATTTTTCGCAATTGCGTTAGCTTGTTAAAAAGCACAGACTCAGGCTGAGATTCAAGATTTCCTAATCGCTCCAGTTCCGCTCTGGCCAATTCACTGTTAGGGTACTCGTTACGAATGTTCTCACATTCAATGTCAACCATCGAAACACGGCTAACTGGCCGACCAGGAAACTGACCAGAAGAGTGATCTAAATATTCAGTCTCAGTTGGTTGGTAATCGGCCTGGGGCAAGATACTGTCTATAACTTCGACAAAAATCTCAGGCAAAACCGGCTTCTGTAGAACCAGGGAAACTTTGAGAATATTGCGCAGCCAGTTAAAAGTACTGCGATCGCACCAGTGGCCAGAAATAAAGGCGATTGGAGTTTCATTGCCAGCGTCCCGCAGCTTGCCTATCCAGGTAACTCCGTCCATATCGGGAAGCATGTAGTCGACAATAATCAACCGTGGTTTAGAAGCAGCGAGTACCTGCTCCGCATCTCGCACGCAGCGAGCTTCCCAAACCTTGAACCCACGCCGGCTCAGCAGGGCGGAAACAAAGGCTCGGAATGCCTGATCATCGTCGACAATGAGAATCTCACCGCTTGAGCCGGGCTCCATTGTGCACTACCACCTTGTAAGTGTTCGAGAGTCTGAAAAATACAGTCTTACTTAGGTTATACCAACCTGAAGGGCAAAAAAACGAGCCTCCAATTTACTTAGGAGGCTCGCTTTTGAGTAATTACAAGACGTAAAAAAACGCGAACAGCAGCGGGTTTTAGCGGGTGAACTCGCCTGGTGAACGAGAATCTTTTTCAATCAACTTGTATAGACAACAACCGAAACACACAACGACAAAAGCAAGAAGCAGTACCTGCCAGGTTGCCTTGGCGACGACAAAACATGCAATCGCAACAACAACCATGGCAAGGATCGTCGTGATCGGCTCCCGGGCGTGAGCCATATCCGAACCTCCCATAGAGAGAAATATTCAATTTTTAGCAGTGGATATACAATACAGCACCAGTCAATATCAAAGATATGCATCCAGCCCTCAAGAAGCCGCTGGCTGCTGCAATACAAGAAAATTTTTGAGCTTACGCATATACCTTTATCAGATGCTGTAATCTCTGCAGTCAGTCTTAGGGGCCACCCTCTGGGGCCCCGGCGGCAGGCGGCACTGCACTAGGCGCGGCAGAGCTGGGCTGGGCCAGTTCCTGCATTTTTACACTTTGCCAATCGCCACCCTCGGCGTACTTGACCTGTAGAACGCGCACTTTCATGGCCACAACCCTGGGGTCTAGTGTGAAATCGCGCTTCCATTTATGACCCTTGGTACCGCCAGCAGCTACGTAGGCGCTGTCAACAGCGTGAAATGTGCCTCTTTCAGTACCCTCAGCATCAACAAAGCGAATGCGAAATTTGACCGCAGATATAGATCGCTGGCTAGTATTCTTGTAATCTGCATATATGCGCGAAGACATAGGTGCATCAAACGGATCAAGGTCAAGTTCGCAGCGTACTGAGGCCATCTCTACGGGGCATTGATCTTCTGGTACAAATTCACAGCTAATGCTTCGAACTTTTTGGCCAGATTGAGCGTATACAGAAGAACCTTGTGCAGAAGGCACAACTAACTGGGGCAAGAGCATGGCAGAAACAGATAGAACGAGCAAAAGTGAAAAGCGGCCGATAAATTGGCGCTTAACCCTGATTCTGGCAATTTTCAGCGCGTTCATATGTGCTCTCCTCATAGCCTCTCTACCGCAGGCACTGGCTGATAAAAAAACCAATTTCACCTTGACCATCTTGCATACTAATGACCTTCATGCCCACGATCAGTCTTTCCAAGACAGGGGAAAATTGGTTGGCGGAATGGCCCGCTTAGGTCATTTAATCAGAGAATTACGCAAAGAGAATAAAAATGTCGTAGTGGCCGATGCTGGAGACATTTTCCAAGGCACTCCTTTCTTCACCCATTACCTGGGCGAAATAGAAGTAGCAATGCTCAACATGATTGGCTACGACTTTTATACAGTTGGCAATCACGAATTTGATGCCGGTGCCATCAACCTTGCCACTCAGCTGGGCAAAGCCAAGTTTGATATTCTCAACTGTAACTTAAATGCTGATGCTCTACCGCAGTTAAAAAAGCTTCTCAAACCTTCGGTAATTAAGACTATTGCTGGTCAAAAAATTGGCTTCGTCGGAGCCATTACCCCTGATATCGAAACTCTTTCACTGAGCCGAGATGGGGTAGTGCTGCAGAGGGGCAACAACGAAAAATCAAAAGATCTAAACTGGCTTAGCCCCATCAAAGACGAAGTCGAGCGGGTTGCCAATCAAGGCGTCGACAAAATAATTCTAGTGACCCACTGCGGTCTAGATGTCGATAAAATACTGGCCAACGAAATTCCTCAAATTGACGCAATTATTGGCGGTCACAGCCATACTCGGCTAGATGCTCCGGTGGTAATCGAGCACCAAGACGGCAGCCAAACACTGATTGTGCAAACCGGTAGCTATGGGCGCAACCTCGGCAAGCTCGACCTGGTTTTCGACAAGCAGGGCATAGTTAGCAGCAAAGAAACTCATTACAAGCTCTTTCATATCGATGAGCAGATCAGTGAAGACAAAGATATTCGAGACTACTTAGCCCTAAAAGGGCAGCCTCTACAAAATCTGAAAGATACAGTACTGAGCTTTGCCAGCCATGATTTTGATAACAACTTCCGTGCTATGAAAACAGACTCGGCACTGGGTGATCTGATCTGTGATTCTTTCTATGAAGCTGGCCTCTCTGACAATGCCGAAATCACTTTAGAAAATCGTGGTGGCATTCGCTCGCGTATCGAAAAGGGTGCCGTTAACTTAGAAAAGGTCGAAGAACTGCTGCCCTTCGAAAACCATTTAGTGTTTGCAGATGTCAGCGGAGAGCGCCTGAAGAAGACGCTTGAGCATAGTGTGGCGGGAGCAACCGGCGGAAAATTCTTAGATGTACATGGCCTTAAATTTGCTTACGACTCAGAGCGCCAAATTGGTGATCGCATCGTCTTTGCCTTAGCCGAGAAAAACAAAACCTGGCAAGAAGTCGAACCGCAGTCGACCTATCGAATTGGTATGACCGACTATTCGTTTAAAGGTGGAGAGGGTTATCAATTTCCCGATGCTAAAAATGTCAAATATACTGACCTCAAACTCAACGAATATTTAAAGAGCTATTTGCTCAAGCACCCCAAAATCAAACCCCAATACGGCGACCGCATTGCCTATTTGAGTGGAAAGCTGCTCCATTCTGTCAGCAGCAATCAGCTTGACGATTCACCCATGGCCAACTGCTCTAACGTCAGAGTTTCTGCCTTCACCGCAGACAAGCGCGGAGTGACAACCGTCTACAAAGACACTACCGGCAGTAGCACAGTTTTACCGCTAAGCAATCCAGAATTATTGGTTCAATCAGTGCCACTAAAAGAGTTCGGCAAAAGAATCGCTCGACAGAAAGCCCAACTAAAGCGCTACATAACCATTGTGGCGGAAGGTGAAGCTAGCAGCAAAGGCCCCAAATCGGTCAAAGCTGTAAGCTATCCGGTTTCAATTGAAGAGTTGAAGCAAAATTTTGCTGAGCTGAACTGAAATATGAAAGGCAACAAAAACATTTTACTGTTTTGGCAAAGCTTGCTTCTAGGATTTTTTTACTTGGCCGCTATCAATTGCTCTCTGGCCGCCAAGGCGAAAGCACCGCCGGCAAATACCAAATCCAAACCCTACTATGAAAGCCCAAAATCTCACTTTGTCAACTTACTAGCTGGGCTACCGCCTTGCTCTCTCGACCAAATGAATAAAGCTATCGCGGCCAAGCCTCATAAAGCAATGCCCTATATTCAAAGGGGCCAGGCACTTCTGGCTGGTGGCGAAGATGCCGAAGATGATTTCAAGAAAGCTCTTTCTTTAGAACCTAAATCTGCCCTCAGTCACATTGCTATGAGCCGTTGGTATCAAGCACAGCAACAGTGGCCCCAGGCATACGCCGAGCTGCAAACCGCAACTCACTTGAGCAGCGATGAAGTTGCCAATAAAGCCTTGTGGGAATCAGCTTTTCTGCATCGCGAGCAAAAAGACTATTGTATTGCCAGCAAACAATATGAAGAGCTTTTGAAACGTACAAAAAACGAGCAAGAGCGAGCCTCACTTCTTTTTGAAAAAGGTGAGACCCTTTGCCGCGACGGCAAATATAAATTAGCCCTTGAGTACTGTGAGCAGGCCCTGAAGCTCAATGCCAATCTCATAGATGCCTATTCGTGCCGGGGCTTAGCATTGAGTCAGCTTGGCAAAATCAACGAAGCTATTGCCGACTTTTCTCGCGTAATTGCCTTGGAGCACAGCGCTGATCCACCGCCACCGCACTTGCTCACAGCCGTCTACACTATGCGCTCTAATTTATATAAAGTGCAAGGCAAGGCCGATTTAGCTCGACGAGATCAATCCCGCTCCCGTTCCAGTCAAGCAGATTTGATGAATGACATGCCCTTCCGTTCAAGCAAGCCATAGCAAAACAGTACAATCACATTTAATTCTTTTGCAATTCATCCAAATTTAGTTGGGCATCTTTAAACCCAGCTTTTAGTCGCAGTGCTTCTTTATACTCAGACTCAGCCTGCTGTTTATTGCCCAATTGCATCAAGGCCACACCCAAATTATTGTGAGCAGCTGCTGAACCTGGGTCATACTTAATTGCTTCCTGGTAGTGACCAACTGCTTCTTGCAATTGTCCTTGTTTTTGCAAAAGCAAGGCAAGATTGTAGTGGGCATCAGCATAGTGAGAATCGATGCGCAAAGCCTTGCGAAACTCATCTAAAGCCTTTTTACTGTCACCTTGACTGAGATAAGTCACACCTAAACTAGTGTGGGCTTGAGCATAGCCCAGGTTTCGCTGGGCCTCCGAACAATCAGGATTGATCTTCAAAGCCTGCTGAAAACAGGCAATTGCCTCAGGGTATTTTCCCAGGTTGCTATAAACCACACCAAGATTATTGTGAGCTTCAGGAAAGTCTGGTTGAGCAGCAATGGCAAGGCGATACTCTTGAATGGCTCGGTCATTGTCTTCAGCTGCTGCTAGCAAGCGAGCCAAACTATAGTGAGCGGCAGCATTCTTCTCATCAAGCTGAATAGCCTTTTCATATCCTTCTGTGGCGGGTCTGAGCTGGCCTAGCCGTTCTAATGAGATAGCTAAATTGTATTGATATTCGCTATTGGCGCCAGCTTGTAAGGCGCCCTCAAATTCTTTAGCAGCAGAGGCATATTGGCCTTGATCGAAGAGAGCCACACCCAGATCAAAGTGTGCCTCGGAAAAACTATTATCAAGCTTAAGAGCTTTCTGATATTGGCCAATGGCCTCGTCAATCTTATTTTGGCGATGATAAATCTTCCCCATCAAATTGAGTGCAGCAGCGCTCTCACCATCTTTCAAGATTATTCGACTAACCAGTCCAGAAGCATCATTGTATTTTCGCGCTAGATAAGCTTGATTAGCTCGCTCAAGAGCGGCGCTATTATTATTTTGGGCATTGCTGGCAGCGGCTGAGCCGTTTAAAGAGAAAAACAGAGAAGCAGCCAGGCCACAGCAAATGACTGCTTTCACTGTACTGATTAGCTTCACGCCCATAAGGTTCAACCGCTTTACTTCCTGTTAATACTATCTTTTCAGTATAGCGATCCAATTAAGCTATGCTATAGCGGTGACTAACTATTTTACTTTCTCTACCCCAGTCAAAATAGCCCTGCTCTTGGGCGCCAGCCTGGCCTTAGCCCCCTGGCAAGCAAACAACCACGATGCTGCAATAGCACGGGGAAAAACTCAGACCGGCACGACAGCTGCAAAAAAAGCCGATGATGTCGGCTGCCCTGGCTGTCTCTCTAAAGCGTCTGGTCTATTTGCCCGGGGCAACACCCTCGAAGCAGCTAATTATCTGCGCGAATGGCTGCCGAAATGCCCAAATAACCTGCAATTGCATCTCCTCCTCAACACCATTTTGACCCGCCTACCGGATACAAAAGAAGAAGCCTTAGCCGTTGCCAAAGCCGCCACCGCAATAGCTCCTGACTCTATGCTGGCGCACTTACAAGCAGGCATGACACTCCTGACAATGGCTGATCAGAGTGCAGCCGCTGAAGAATTTGAAGCTGTGGTCGCTCTTGATCCGGGCAACCATGACGCCTGGCTAGCCCTCTCTGAACTTTACGGCAGCCTCAACGAACAAGACAAAGCTAAAAATGCCGCAGCCAAAGCTGCGACCCTGAGCCCTTCGGCACGCTACGCCCGCACCCGAATAATTACTAGTATGAATTCAGCCGGTAATATCAACGGTGTGCGTCAGCAATTCAAGCAATTTTTGGCTGGTTCCGAAATTCCTACAGAAGGGCTACTCGCTCTAGGTGAAGAAGCACTGAACATGGGCTATTACGACGAAGCTAATGGCTGCTTTAGTCGTGTACTAGAACAATATCCGCAATCAAAAGTTGCTCAATTCAAGCAGCAATTGAGTCTCTATTTGGCTGGCAATGCGCAAGCAGCTCTAGCGGGACTAAAAGCTAATAAAAAAAATAACGCTCAGCCTAACTCTCAAACGCTGTCACTTGAGGCACTTTGCGGACTTAGCGCCGGAGATCTAGCTGGGGCACGCACCATAGTGGCCAAGGTTAGCAGCTTAAGCTCTAATGAACCACTCGCAACCTTTGCTGAAGGCTACCTGGCCTACAAAGATGGCGACTACAAGAAAGCTCTATCAGCTCTCAACAGTGCCGCCAACAAAGACAAGAGCCTTTTCCCTGCTCAATTGATCGCCGCAAAAATCAACTTGAAACAAGGCGAAGTAATCGAAGCCACGAGTCAAGCCCACGAGCTGCGAAAAATTTCTGGTTTGATGCCGCAGGCTCTGGCTCTAGAACTTAGTTGCAGGCTAAAGCAAGACGACTTAGATAAGAGCAATTTAGCCGCTTTAAAGACTGACGCTCTGCGCCTTTGCCAAAACCTGAGCGACAGTGATCAAAGCAATAAAGCAGCACTCTTTCTGGCTCTAGGGCGCCTGGCTCTTAATGAGGGCAACCTTGGCGATGCCAAAAGCTATTTCGCCAAAGCCGAAAATAATGGCCACGATGAAGAATTAGACCTAGCATTAGCAGCCCTGGCAGCCAAAGAAGGCAATAGCAGTGCTGAGCAAGAGGCCCTTGAAAAAGCATTAGAGCTTGCTCCAGGAGACATAGAAGCCTTAAGCAAGCTGGGCATAATACTGGCAAAGGCTGGTCAGGCCAAAGCTGAAGAACTTTTGACAAAAGCACTAAGTGAAGGAGATAGCAGTGCTCAAGCAGCTTTTGCCCTTGCCAACATCAAACTAAAAAATGGCAATCTTGAAGAAGCACAAAAGCTCTTTAAGCGCAGTCTAGATAACGGCCTGACTGGGCCCGATAAACAAATAGCAAAAGATGCACTAAACAAGAAATAGCACTAAGAAACAAAACTGACTAAGGCAAATAAAGATGGTTGTAAGCAAACTAGAAGCAGCAAGTACTTTCGAATCAATCAACCCTGCCACCAAGCAGTCGCTTGGTCGTGTTCCTCAAATGGGAGAAGCCGAAGTAACGGCCGCTGTCGATAAGGCCTGGAAGACTTTTGAAAACTGGCAACTAACCTCGTTTAGTAAGCGCGCTAAGTTAGTGATGAAATTTCGTCAACTACTCGCCAGCAAGGCCGATGAATTGGCCAATCTGATCAGCGAAGAAGTAGGCAAGCCGCTGCCAGAGGCATACCTTTCAGAACTTTGTGGTCCCCTAGACACCTGTGTTTGGTTAGCCGAAAACTCAGAGAGATTATTAGCAGACCAGCCTGTGGCCTTAACCAATCCACTGCTATCCAGCAAGCAAAGTATTATTGCCTTTGAACCTCTAGGCGTGGTCGGGATAATCTCACCTTGGAATTATCCCTTTGCTATCCCCACCATGACCGCGCTCATGGCCATAATGCTGGGCAACACAGTGGTTCTCAAACCATCTGAAAAATCCCCTCTAGTTGGCATCAAAATTGGCGAACTTTTCGCTGAAGCTGGTTTTCCCGATGGCGTCATACAGGTAGTTACCGGCGGAAGCAGCACCGGCAAACTATTGAGCAGAGCCAATCTCTCAAAGTTGATTTTTACTGGGTCAGTTGAAGGAGGCAAGGCCGTCATGGCTCAGGCCTCCGAGCACCTCACGCCAGTAACACTAGAGTTAGGCGGTAAAGACGCCGCCATCGTTCTACCTGATGCACCGGTAGAATGGACAGCCCGCGGGCTTTTATGGGGCGCTTTCACCAACGCGGGCCAAGCCTGTGCCTCAGTCGAAAGAGTGTACATAATTAAAGGCAGAAATTCAGACAAATTGGTTGAAACCCTTACCACCATGGCTAGCAAGCTCAAGCTTGGACCAGCCACAGACCCCCTGACCGATGTTGGCCCCTTGATAGATCAAGGACAACTTGACCGCGTCTCTGAGCACGTCAGCGAAGCCATAGCTGCTGGTGCCAAAGCCCTTACTGGTGGTAAAGAGAGAAGCGATCTCGGTGGCTATTTCTTTGAACCGACCATACTCACAGGTGTCAATCACACTATGAGAATCATGCGCGAAGAAACTTTTGGACCTATTTTGCCAATCATGATTGTCGACAGTGAAGATCAAGCAGTTGAACTTGCCAACGACAGCGAATATGGGCTGACAGCAACAGTTTGGGCCGGCAAGCTCAATCGAGCCGAATGCGTTGCTCGCGATCTTACCGTAGGCACAGTACTAATTAACGACTGTCTTTTCTCTCACGCCACACCTCAGCTACCCTGGGGCGGCCTGAAGAAGAGTGGCTTTGGTAAAGGTCATTCGATATTTGGCCTGCATGATCTTTGCAATATCAAGCATATTAGCATCGATGCCGCTGGCGGCGCGCACCGTGTGTGGTGGTACCCGTACAGCAGTTCAAAAATCAAGATGGCTCAAGGCGGTATTCAGTTAATGCACGGCAAGCTCTCAAAACGCACTGCTGGCCTCGTAAACTTTGTCGGCAATATGTTTACTGATGCTCCCAAACAAGTATCAAAAATAAAGGGTGAAAGTTCTCCTGAAAAAGCTGAATAGATTAGCTAACATCTGCCGTTTCTAGTTGAGCTAGCTTATTCTTATTGGGCAGGCGAATGTCGCTTACTAGACCAAACAGCTTCAAGAAGTTGAGAGCCATCCAGGTAAAGTCAAACTCTCCTTTACCCAAGCCAAATCGAGCCGATTGGGGCAATGCGTGGTGATTATTGTGCCAGCCCTCGCCAAATGACAAAATCGCCACCCACAAGACATTGCGACTCTGGTCGCCGCAAGCATAAGTCTGGTATCCCAGTTCGGGTTTGTGGCAATAGAGATTGACCAAAAGTGGTGCGCAAAAAGCACAAAGGCTGGCTAACAGCTCAGCAAAAAATACAACCGGTCCAAACAAGAACCAAATAGCGGTGCGATAGACAATAGAAATAAACAAACACAAAAGACCGTCTTTGTGACTGTGATTGACATGAAGAAAACGGTAAAGAGGATCGCGATATAAATCCGGTGCCAGAAGTTTGCTCTCTTCAGCCGAGATCAGAACAGTCGGTTTATACATCCAGCCAAGAAATGCATGCCATTGACCGTCTAAGGGTGAATGAGGATCACCAGGCTTATCAGAATAACGATGGTGCAGTCTATGCGTAGTCACCCAAAAAATAGGCGATCCTTCCAGACAAAGGTAGCCACCAGATACAATCAGATACTCAAGCCATTTGGGTACCTTGTATGATCGATGAGACAGCAAGCGATGGTAGCCCATGGTGATACCGACGCCATGATAGATGTAGGCCAGAAGAAAGACACCAAGAAAAAGCCAGATAGACACAAAACACCTCAGATAAGCATTTTGCATTCTAACAAGGCAAAAAATAGCTGCCATCAGCATAAGAGCTAAATGGAATAACATCAGCCCCCAAACAGGTACACCTCGCCAAGACGAAGCAGCGGGAACGTTCCGGGTGAGGGGGAAAAAATCGATAGTTACAAAAGTGCACCGTAAGAGGTGCATAGTCAAATATCATTCTTTCCCTCGCCGCCTCAATCTTTGCACTGATTTCAAGAAGGCTCGACTTAGCGCACCACTTGCTTAGTTGAAAATAACCGCAAAAGGTAATCACTCCAAGGACTGACGATAGCTACGCCGCGGACATGAAAGACTATGCCGGGTTACATCACGGCAAGGGTATCAAAAAAATGAGTAGCATTGGCAATCGAGTATCGAGCGGAATACTCACAGCAGTCCTAGCAATTGCGCTTACAGCAAATTCGACCATTCCAGCCTTTGCCCAGACGCAAGCAACATTGAGCAATATAGAGATGCTCGATAAACAAATTGCCGATAAAGAAATCGAGCTTCTAAGGCTGAACAGCGATTTTCGCAGCCACTACACAGCACGCGATAAAAACAAGCAAAGGCGTATGAAATTCTACGACTTCGCCGCTGGTGCGGTAGCAAACGCTGGCGACATTACTCTTATGAGCCAGTTCTGGAAATATCAAAAGAAACCTGGCGAAGGTCTTAATCACCGCGGACGCCTGCAAGCTGGCGTAGTGACAGTCTTAGTGGCCTACTCTCTACTTGGTACTCTCTACGCAGCCGAAGGTGCTGGTGACTTGATCACAGACTACAAGTCAAAGCGCAAACATTTTGACGCTAAATCAATGAGAGAAAGGGTAGTAGCACTAAGAGACGAGATCGACAAACTACTAAGCGAGCGCAGCACAGCAGTAGGTCAAGTTGTAAATCTTGACAGCTCTGACAAACAATACCTCAGCGCCGAAGAAAATGTCCTAAAAGATTTTAGAGATCTTGGTCTAGTCGAATTTAGCAAGCTCTATATTGATTCGCGCAAACGTCACTCAGCTCGCGACATCACCACTATCGGCACTTTAGCAGTGTGTGTCACTGGTATCTTCCCTGGTGCATTCGGCGTACTCAATGGTATCAAGCATACCAATCCTAAACAGATTGGTGGTGGTGGCATCGGCTTCTTAATCTCAGGAGCCACCCTGACAGCCGCGCCAGTACTAATACACGGCGGTGCCGCTATAACAGCAAAAGTGGCAGGAGAGCGTCTATCAAAAGAACTTGGTGAAGTACAGTGCAAGACCACCGATAAATTGGCTGAAGATACTAAACTGCTAACTCAGATTCTCAACGCCAAAGCCCAAGAGAACAATAGCCAACCTCGCACCGAAACCTACCAGGTTATGGGCAAACTGCTAGAAGATCGCTCTGAGTTCTTGAAGAAAGAAAAGAAAGATCAAAAAAGAGAGATGATCGAAAGCTTCATTTCTTATGCTGCCAAAGGTGGTCCACAAATTGCTTTCGGTACCTGCGTAACCAGAGCTGGCTATCGCTACAATCGCAACCCCTTCAAGCTATTTAAAGGCGTAGCACAGGGCGCCACAGCCAACGAAGCATCATGGGCTATCTGGATGCTTGATACAGTGCAGAAACAAACTCGCAACGAAATCAAGAACTACAAAGAAGCGCATGCCACAGTTCAACCAGCCTTCAGCCAGACCAATGAGGAGCTGAAAAAGCTGGAAGCTTCTATCGGTCACTAATCGCTAAGTATCTGCTTGAGCTGTTTTTCGCACTTTGCCGAGAATCAGCTCAAGCAAGCGAATAGCTTCAACCACATCACTATCAGTATTGTCGGCACCAAAAGTAATACGCACGGCACCCAGCGCCTTCGCTTGACCCAAACCAATCGCCTTAAGCACACTAGAGGCCTCAATAATACCTTGATGGCAGGCCGAGCCGCTTGAGAGAGCCAAGCCCTTCAAGTCGCTTTTTAGCACGAGAGCTTCGCCTTCAATACCGCCTACAGAAAAGGAAACGTGACCAGGTAGTCGCCTGGCAATGTCGCTTGGTCCGGTTATGGTCAGATCTAATTTGAGTGCCAGCAAGTGCTCAAGTAGTTGTTTCTGATAAGAACGCAAGCGTTCTTCTAATGCAGCTTGCTCTTGCTGAGCCAGCTTTGCCGCCTCACCGATGGCCACAATATGAGCAACAGACTCCGTACCGGCAAACATTCCCATTTCTTGTCCGCCACCAAATATGATGGGCATGATGTTGAACAGCCGACGAAGAAAAAGGATACCAATGCCTTTTGGTGCGCCAAACTTATGACCAGAGAGAGAAAGAGCTGAAACTTTCAGCCGACTCAAATCAATTGGCAATTTACCTGGTATTTGCACAGCATCAGTGTGCATAAATATATCGCGACCAAGGCTCTTACTGTGATTCTCAACCAGCTCGGCCATGGCTTCAACCGGTTCAAGCACACCAATCTCGTTGTTGCCCCACATCACTGAAACAATACTAGTATCAGTGTCCAGCGCCTTTTCAAAATCAGAAAGGCTGACAAATCCTTCTCTATCGACCGGCAAATAGGTAACGCGCCAGCCCTGCGCTTCAAGATACTGAGCTGGGCCGAACACAGCTGGATGTTCAATGGTTGAAGTAATCAAATGCTTGGGCAAGCCGTTTGCCTCAACAAAGCGCGCACGCCCGAGCAAGGCAACATTGTTAGACATAGTAGCGCAACTACTAAAGTAGACTTCGCTCGGCAAACAGCCAAGAAAACTAGCCACTTGATTGCGGGCATTATCTACTGCCGCTCGCGCTGTGCGACCAAGGCTATGAATCGAACTAGGATTGCCATAACTTTCTGACAAATAGGGCAACATCGCCTCCAGAACCTGGGGACGAACTTTTGTTGTAGCGCTGTTGTCGAGATAGATCACAGCCTTCCTCTGCCTGGGGGTATGGTAGCATTCTCTAAATTTTCACTGTGAAAATCTAGATATGTTCCTCAAGTTTATCGCTCTTGTTGCATTTACTATTATCATTATGCTCATCAATCTTTGCTTGGGCGACCTTACTGTGGCGCCCATAGAAGCACTGCAGACTGTCTTTGGTCATGCTGGCAACAGTGAAATACATGATGTCATTGTTGGCATTCGCCTACCACGACTGCTGACAGCCTTCGTAGTCGGCCTCGCCCTTGCCACCTCAGGCTATCTACTACAAGCTTTGAGCCGCAATGATTTGGCCGATCCTTATCTGACTGGCGTGTCAAGTGGTGCTGCCGTTGGCGTTGCTTGCGCCATGCTTCTCAAATTTGACTTTCAAACAATTCCTCTGTTTGCCTTTGCCGGTGGTATCACCGCCAGTTTCTTCGTTGCCTCCATTGCTAGAGGTAGCGGGCAATACGGCGTTTCGGTAGCGAAGCTACTCTTGGCCGGCATCGCCCTATCGTCTGTCGCCGGAGCCTTAATTACACTGGCCATGACCACCTTTGGGACCCAGCTAATGGCCCAAGGCCTATACCTCTGGCTGCTTGGCGGCATTAGCGGCCGCAATTGGCAAGAGCTAATACCGACAGTTTGTTATACCTCTGTCGGCTTGATCGTAGCCTTTGCTGCGGCCAAACAACTAAATTTGCTCGCACTAGGCGAAGAAACGGCCAGCTCGCTTGGCCTCAACGTCGGTCGTTGCCAACTTGTCATTCTCGCAGCCGCCGTACTGCTGGCCAGCTCAGCAGTCGCTCTAAGTGGAATGGTCGGTTTTGTGGGCTTGGTAGCTCCCCATTTATCGCGGCGACTTTTCGGCCGCGGAGTGAGGCTGCAACTAGTCTGCTCTGGACTGACTGGAGCCATTCTTGTGCTCTTCTCAGACCTGCTTGCTCGCACTCTAAGCCCAGGACAAGAACTCCCCCTGGGAACGCTTATGGCTCTCATTGGGGGACCTTTTTTCATCTACCTGCTCTCCTATTCGCTTGATCAGGTGCAAAGCCATTAATACAAGTCAAAACAAAATCCTCAAGGTCGAGCAAGTAGCACTAAGCTATGCCAGGCAAAGCCGAGCTAGAGCTAGTGCAGCCAATATCATTGAGCACATCAACTTAGCCCTTGAACCGGGTGAAGTTCTAGCCATTCAAGGTCCCAATGGCAGCGGCAAATCTACTCTGATGAAAAGCTTAGCCCGACAGCTCAAGCCAAGCTCAGGCTCAATTACCCTCGACGGCCAAAACATATGGAACATGAACATTGTGGATTTTGCTCGGCAGGTAGCCTATGTGCCTCAAAGCATGGAGACACCACACGACATGACCATTTATGAACTAGTAAGATTAGGGCGCAACCCGCACCAATGCTGGTGGTCGAACCAGTTAAGCAAGACTGACATCACCACCATAGACAGTGCCCTAGAGCGCTGCGGTCTAACCGGTTTAAGTGAAAAAAAGCTGAATGAACTCTCGGGCGGAGAGAAACAGCGAGCTCTAATTGCCATGGCCCTAGCCCAAGAACCACACTTCATCTTGATGGATGAACCGACAGCCAATTTAGACTTTCGCTATCAACTGGAAGTGATTGCCATCATCAAAGAATTGAAAGAACAAAAAATTGGTATTGCCACTATTTTGCATGATCTCAACTTAAGCGCGCGCATTGCCGATCAAATTGCCTTAGTCGGCACAGCTGACGAAGATAAGGGCGCACCTTCAACTATTGTTGCCATAGGCAGGCCAGAAGAAGTACTAAAAGAAGACTTACTGCGGTCGGTGTTCAATGTCGAACTAGCTTTTGTCCACGACGAAAGAAGCAACCTCGATCTCTATGTTCCAGTTTCTATTGCAAAAACTACCGAAAAAAAATCCGCCACCCAAATTTAATTTGAGCGGCGGACTAAAACAATTACGTATATTGCTAACTAGCTCTTAGCCATTCATCCACATCGGGTCATAATTGTCGTAATAGCGAGAGTTATTGTTGTAAGCAATTAAATTGCGGTTATAGGCTGAATTCCAGGGGTTGTAAGGACGATCATAATAGCCGTAATTTTGACCACCGTAATAGCGGCTGCCATAACCACCGTGCTTGATCATTTCAATTTGAGCCCAAGTCTGAAGAATTGGTCTAGCTTCGTAAGCTACATCACCGATTCCGCGAGCAATACTACCGATAGCGCCGAAGAACTGATCGATAGGATTGCGACTTTGCTGGCGCTGATAATCATAGTCGTATTGACCGGCCGAAACAGCTTGGACATCACCGTAGCGTGAAGGTCCACGGTCATCATAGTAGCCAGAGTCGCTATATCTCTGTTGATGTTGATGGCGACACTGAGGGATTGGCCTGCGTTGCATGCGATCAAAATCATCGCCGCGATTGAGCCAGGCCTCTTCTTGGTAGGCTTGCCGGCTGTTGGCGTAAGTGTTGTACTCAGGACAATAGCTGCCGCGGCCGCTGCCGACTCGCACTTGCTGCTCGCGCTGTCCATCCATAAATCCGTCACGGTAGGCTTGACGATAGCCATCTCTAAACGCCTGTTCGGAGTCGCTCAAGCGCCGCTCTGAGCGGTTATCGCAGCGATCCTGAGCGCACTGCCGCTGCGGCAAACGAGCATCCGAGAAATTATCGTTAGGCGGATTGATATCGTTGCGATTTGGATTGAACAAATCGGTACGGTCAAATTGTTCGCCACTGCTAGATCTACCCATGGGGATCTCCTTAGAACTACACATGCTCTCGAAAGCAAAGTTGGCCATCACTTCGAGCACTTCTTCTTCTATACAATACCTTTCAGAATTGGACAGTCAATGGGAAAATTCCCATCACCAATTGACCGAGCCTTAGCCCACACTCATATTGTGCCCATTCTCACTAAAGAGCAAAGCCGAGGTAGGAAGATAACGGCTCCGACAATTGCGGCGGTAATGGCCGCTACGAGCACGGCCGCCGCCGCTGTATCTTTGGCGTAGCGGGCTGAGAGGTGGTAGCGATAGTTGGCTTGAATATCAACCATGTGCTCGATTGCCGTATTTACAAATTCAGCAAAAAAGACAAAGCCAATGGCGACGGTAAGAGCAATCCACTGCCAAGGGTCAACCTTTAAGCAGAACGCTAGGGCAAAAACGAAAAGACCTAAGAAGGTATGGATACGCACGTTGCGTTGACGACGGAAACCTAGAGCTAAGCCGTTGAAAGCATGGTAAAAGCTCTCAAACAGAGACCCTGCCTGGCCGCTCTTGCACTGCCAGCTCTCTTTAGTAGTGCCAGGTGAAGCCAGCTCTTGTGCTTTGTCAGCAGTGACCGCGGCGCCTTCCTCTAAGAGCTCGGCCAATTGCTTACCATCCGGATTGAAATCATATTTGACTTGATTTTCAGGCATAGAAACTCAAAAACAGAAACTCACCAATATCAGGCCTGGTTTAGACCCTCAAGCTAATCATGGCACAGAAATATGGCCGCCGGGGGCTAGCCAAGTGATTGTTAAGGATCACGCTTAAAGCCTGCAAGACTCAATATTTCAGTCTGACGACCAAACATCTCTTTCTCTTCGGCCTTGGTCATATGATCAAAGCCCAGCACGTGCAAACAGCCGTGCACAAACAGAAACGCCATTTCGCGACGAACGCCGTGACCATACTGCTCAGCTTGGGCCACGGCTTTCTCGGCGCTTATTATTATTTCACCCACTATCCACTGATTAGGATCGTCTTCAAGCATCTCGGCCAGGGCTTCCGCCGGCAGTCCGTAGGGCGCTAACGGAGGCTCAGTCAGCTCTAAGGGGAAAGAAAGCACATCAGTGGCTTTATTAATAGAACGCCATTCTTTATTGATCCGGCGAATAGTGCGATCCGAAACTATCGCCACCGAAAGTGAGCCCCGAGCAAAAATAGCCTTCAAATCTTTTTTAGGTAGCCAACGCGGCGGTCGCTGCAACAGATTTTCACTGAGACCCTCGGTCAAAGCGGCATAGTCTGCCTTGAGCTCTTCCCAGTCGAGCTCAAGCTTGCGCTGGCGGTTATGAAACGCAATCTTCACTTCTTCTTGCGTGCTCCTTGCTTACATGTTAGGATTTGGCCATAGAAAACCAATTTTTAGTCGTTAGCTAGTCAGAGATGTGATTAGCCTACGGCATTTTTGTGTTTGTGCATATTTTGCACCCGGCAACCCTTTACTGCCGCCGACTGCACTTTGGTTATTTCACTCTAGACATTATTCATGCCAGATAGCAAAAACCCTAATAACAAAAACGATAATGAAGCTATAAAGAAAGTTACAGACCTCACCGAAGAAGTGGTTAAAGGCCTGGGCTTCGAACTAGTTGATATTCACTTTGGCCAGCACGGCAGACAAAAGATTGTCGAAATAACTATCTATAACCCAGGCGGAAGTGTCGGTTTAACCGACTGTGAGAAAGTTAGCAGAGAGCTTGACAGCAGAATCGAAGTAATTGCCGACAGCCTCGATTTCTTCCACGGTCCATTTCTACTAGATGTCTCAAGCCCTGGTATTGATCGCATTCTAAAGAGCGAGCGTGAATACAAATTGTTCGCTGGCCGCAAAGTTGAGATCAAGACCAAAACCAATGTAGGCGCTGATCCTTACGGACAACATTTCATAGCTCGTCTGGTTGGTTTCGCTGACGAAACCTTCAAACTGAGCGAAATCGGACCGATTCAAAGTGCTCCGACTAAAAGCAAGAACAGCAAAAAACATGCTGCCAACAAGGTGTCACAAGAGCCCGTTAAAGAGCTCAAAGTTGCTCTCAAGCAAATAATACAAATTAGACTCTATCCCGATCTGCAGAAGAAATTCAAAGAGATTGCTAACGAACCGGCAATTGATCTGACAGCAGAAGCCGGGGCTGAAGAAGTCGACGAAAAACCAAATAAGGTGGAGGTAGAACGTGATTAAAATTGGCGACAAACTCCTTGAAGCTGCTGAGGAGCTAGAAAGGGATCGCAATATTCCCCAAGAGGAATTCATCTCTTATGTTTGCGACGCCATTGTTGCGGCCTACAAGAAGAAAGTGCCTGATCACGACGTTGAAGGCGTAAGAGCAATCTTCGACACTGAAACCGGTGAAATCGGGATTTTCGCTCCCAAAGAAGTAGTCGATAAAGTCTCGAACGAATACCACGAAATTAGCCTCGGTGATGCCCAAGATCTAATTCCCGACGTCACAGTTGGCGAAGTTCTAGAAATTGAAGTAACGCCACAAGATTTCTCTGAGTTTGGTCGAATTGCCGCCCAAACCGCCAAGCAGCTAATTACTCAGCGCCTGAGAGAAGCCGAGAAAGAATTAATCAAGAAAGAATTCGAAGCTCGCAAAGGCAGCTGTACCACTGGTCAAATCGAGCGTATCGAAGTGATCAGCAATTCACGTAACAACGTCATCGTCAATCTTGGACGCGTCGAAGGCTGCATGCCAAGCCGCGAACAACTTCCTGGTGAGACCTATAGAGTGGGCAACCGCGTTCGCGTCTATGTACTGGAATTGAGAGATACAGGCCGAGTTCCCCAAATCATCGTTTCACAAGCTCACCCAGAGCTAGTGCGTGAATTGTTCGAACTCTATGTACCTGAAATTGAAGACAGCACTGTAGAAATCAAGTCAATCGCCCGTGAAGCTGGCTACAGAACTAAAATCGCCGTACATTCGGAAGATTCTGATGTTGACCCAGTAGGCGCCTGTATCGGTACACGCGGTGTGCGTATTCAAAACGTAGTGGCCGAATTGCGCAACGAAAAAATCGACGTCATTCGCTACTCTACCGACCCGGTCGACTATATCTCCAACGCTCTTTCGCCAGCCCGCATCACCACTGTAGCTCTCTACGAAGAGCAGCAAGAAAATGCTGGTCGTCGCGCCGAAGTCATCGTTCCAGACGATCAACTGAGCTTAGCAATTGGTCGTGGTGGTCAAAACGTCAGACTGGCGGCTAAGTTGACCGGCTGGAAAATCGACATCAAGTCTGAAAGCCAAGCTGGCGGTTCGTTCCGCAGCATGAATCAGACTCTTGACGAGCTCACAACATAGAGATTCTGCGAGCTACGTATTGAAAGCAAAACTGAGATTGTGTGTGGCATGTCGTAAGCTGACTGAAAGCAATGAGCTAATCAGGCTTACTTACGACTTTGCTTCAGCCAAGCTCGAAGTAAACTCGAATTCATCGACAGCGAAAGAGGCCGGACTAAAGACCGGCCAAAAGCTGTCGGGTCGTTCGGCATATCTTTGCCGTTCTTCGCAATGTCTCGAAATGGCACTAAAGAATACGAAATTGAAACACGCCCTAGAAGGCCGCAGGAAGAAGGGTGTAGCGAGTTGGCGCAAAGTGGCTTGGCCGCTTGAAGCACAACTTATCCAGGCACTGTGGCGAGAATGCACAGATCCTGTAAAAACATGCCAAAATACTCAGAGACACGGAGAGGGCTGAATGGACGACAGAGTTCGAATCTATGAGTTGGCGCGCAAGATGAACGTTCCTAACCAGGACATCATCAACACCTTGCGCGAGCTTGGTTATGACATCAAGAGCCACTCCAGCACCGTTGACAAAATCGGCCAGGACAAAGTGATAGCTGCGTTCGCAAAGAAGAAGCAGCAGCCAGACGGCGCTGAAAAGGGCAAAATGGCAAAAACAACACCGCAACCGGGCAAAGCCGCCACAGTCAAAGCGGCGGCAGCTCCGCCACCGCCACAACCGGCAGCAGTTAAGCCTCGAGTGCTATCGCGCTATCGTCCAGAAAGGCCAAACGCTGACGGAACCATTCCTCAACCGCATTTCTTACCAATTGGCGACGCCGCCGGCAGTTCAGCAGCTCATGCCGCTCCAGCGAGCACAACTGTGGCTCAATCTACAGACAAACCAAGCGCAGTCCAACCAGCTGCCACGAGCCCAAGTGCTCAAACTGCCCAACCGGCTCAACCAGTTCAATCTTCTCAACCAAGCCAAGGACAACCATTGCCAGCTACTATCGCTCCTGCCCAGACAGTTACAGCTCCTCGTGAAGAAGTACAGCCCGTAAGCCATACATCCAATATTGCTGGTGTTGCAACCAGCAGCGAGACAGCCGCTGAACCTGAAGCTAGCACCAAGGCAGCGAAGGGCCAGAGTGAAGCGACACAAGAGAAAACCGACAGTGCCGTAGCAGCCAAAGAAGCTGATTCAACAGAAAAGGCCCTCACTTTTGAGCCTGAGACTGTTGAAGCAGAAGAAGATGAAGAGCAAGAACTACCAGCCCTGCAGCCTCGAGCTACCGGCAACGAGTGGTCAGATTCATCGAAATTTGCACCACGAGTAATTCGCAAACTCGATGCCCAAAAAGCTAAGCAAGTAGTAGAGCCACCCAAGGTCAAAGAGCCTCCAGCCAAAGCTAAAGAAGAAGTTAAGCCTGAAACCAAACCGAAGAAAAAAGAGACAAAAGACGATAGCGATCAGCCAAACCGTGGCCCTGGTGTCAGACCGATGTCTCCGTCGGTACCAACTCGCGTAGCTGCCCCTTCAATGCGCGCTACCCCGCCTCGTCCACCAAAATCTCATCGTCCTAGCCCTTCGGACAGACATGCGCCGAAGAAAGAAGAGAAAAAAGCACCAGTCGTTGCTGAATTGCCAAAAGCAATTGTGATCACCACCAACGTCACAGTGCAAGAACTGGCAGCGAAAATGGGTGTGCCAGAGACTGAAGTTATCAAACGCTTGTTCATGAAAGGTATTGCTCGCACCGTCAATATGATGGTTGAGTTTGAACTGGCCAAAGAACTAGCAATCGAAATGGAATACGAAGTACTTTCTGTTGAAGAGACTGGCGAAGAAGCACCAGCAGAAGATGTTGCTGAATTGACCGAAGAAGAGCAAGCCGCTCTAGTGACACGTCCACCTGTGGTTACCATCATGGGTCACGTTGACCACGGTAAAACTAGTTTGCTCGACGCCATCAGACAGACTAAGTTCTTGCTGACAGATGCAGAACACGGTGGTATCACCCAGCATATTGGTGCTTATCACGTTGAAGTTCCAGACAAAGAAGGCCAAATGCGCCAGATTGTCTTCCTCGACACACCAGGCCACGAAGCCTTCACCGCCATGCGCGCCCGTGGAGCAAAAGTCACAGACATCGCCATTTTGGTAGTGGCAGCCGACGACGGCGTTATGCCCCAAACTATCGAAGCCATCGACCACGCTAAAGCAGCCGGTGTACAGATTATTGTGGCCGTAAACAAAGTCGATAAACACGAAGCTGATCCAGATCGCGTTCTCAATCAATTGATGACCTACGATCTAGTGGCTGAGAAATTTGGCGGCGACACTGTAACTTGTATGGTTTCAGCTAAGAAACGTACTGGTTTAGATGAACTACTTGAGATGATCTTGCTAGTTTCAGACATCCTTGATTTGCGTGCCAACCCAGACAAACCAGCTGTCGGCGTCATTATTGAAGCCGAGCTATCGCGCGGTAAGGGTGCAGTTGCCACAGCTCTCGTTGAAAATGGCACATTGCGCGAAGGCGACTTCATTGTTGCTGGCAGCAAATGTGGCAGAGTGCGGGCCCTGTTTGATGACCGCGGTCAAAGAGTTAAGGCTGCTGGCCCATCAATGCCAGTGTCAGTACTTGGTCTAGATGAAGTACCGCAAGCCGGTGACCGCTTTGAAGTAGTCAGCGACGCCCAGGCCATGAAAGTTATTGCCGAGTCGCGCCGCAGCCCCGAAGCTCGCTCGCATCACCACGTTACTCTTGAGTCTCTGCACGAGATGCTTGAAGCTGGTGAAGTGAAAGACTTGAACGTGATCGTCAAGGCTGACGTGCAAGGTACAGCAGAAGCTATCGCTGATCAAATTCGCAAACTAACTTCTTCTGAAGTACAGGTGCGTGTGCTTCGCACCGCCTCCGGTGCAATTTCAGAAAACGACGTCAACCTTGCTGCTTCCTCAAATGCAATTGTGGTCGGCTTCAACGTCCAGCCCGATCAAAACGCTAGCAGCGTAGCCGATGCCAACGGTGTCGATATCCGCACCTATAGCATCATCTACCAAATCACTGACGATTTGACCAAGGCCATACAAGGTCTGCTCAAACCAATCAGAGAAGAAGTCAACATCGGTCAAGCCGAAGTCAGACAGGTCTTCAAAGTTGGTAAGGGCACAATGATTGCCGGATGTATGGTGCTAAGCGGTAAAGTTCAACGGGGAGCCATCGCCCGCATTGAGCGCGGCGGAACCCAAATTTGGGAAGGCAAGCTAGAAACTCTGAAGCGCTTCAAAGACGACGTCAAAGAAGTTGCTACCGGTTTCGAATGCGGTATGAGCTTCGAGAAGTTTACTGACCTGCAAACTGGCGATAAAGTCAACTTCTTTATCGTTACTGAAACCAGACGTACCGATATTCCCAACAACTAACAATTAAATATAAAGGTTGCCATGACAGCTGAGCGTGCCTTGAGAGTTTCTCAATCAATCAAGAAAGAACTAGCTGAAATGATTCAGCGAGATCTTCGAGACGAGCGTCTGACCGGATTGATTTCAATAACAGAAGTCGAATGCACTTCTGATTTGCGCTCGACCAAAGTACATATCTCTGTATTTGCTCCAGCAAAAACAGAGGCAGTACCGGCTGGCAAGGCTGAAGATCAAGCTGAACAAAAGCCACAAATAAGTGCAGCTGCTGCTGCAGACCTGGCTGCTGAAAAAGTAGTGGAATGCTTGAATGAGCAATCCGGATTTATCCGTGGTGAAATTTGTAGACGACTGGGTTTGCGCTTCGCCCCCGAAATGATCTTCAAGCTTGATACTTCTCTAGAACGCGGTTCAAAAGTAACTGATCTGCTCGGCAAAATTTCTCGCGGTGAAGTCTGAGCCTCAGGCCGAAGTAAACGGCTTCTTCAATATAATCAAACCGGTCGGCATAACTTCGCATGATGTTGTTGCCCGGATAAGAAAACTCACGGCCATAAAGCAAGTTGGCCATGCTGGCACCCTTGACCCCCTAGCTTCTGGAGTAATGGTAGTGGCCGTAGGCAAAGCCTGTCGCCTGCTGCGTTTTCTTAGCGACGATAAAGCCTATTTAGCCGAAATACTACTCGGTGTACAAACAGAAACCGACGATATGGAAGGGGCGGTAATCGAAAGCAAGCCCGTGCCGGAAACACTAACACAAGCACAGATAATGTCTGAGCTGCAAAAATTTTCTGGCGAGATTAGCCAAATTCCCCCCATCTATAGCGCCATTCATGTCAAAGGTGAAAGGCTCTACAATCTCGCTCGCTCCGGAGCTGACCTGGCCGCTCTCGGCATTGAAATACCGACAAGGCAAGTGACAATCAACCAAATATCGCTTGTGGATATTGCCCTACCGGTGGTGACAGCACGCATCGATTGTTCTAAGGGTACATACATTCGCTCAATCGCCCGAGATCTTGGAGCCGCCCTTGGTTTCGGTGGCACATTGAAGTCTCTCGTGCGCGAACGCTCTGGTACATTCAACATTAGCGATGCTCAATCGTTTGAACAACTTACTGAGTTAAAAGCTCAAGGACGTGAACCTTTATTGGCAGCCATGTGCCCAGTAGAGAAAGCCTTACCGCTAAGTCAAATAGTCTGCAATCAAGAACAAATCAGCAAGTTCTGCATGGGTCAAAAAGTAAGCATGCCCCTGCCAGAGAACAGCAATCTATCAGAATCACAGTTCGTTTTGATTCGCCGCGACAATGCCGAAAAAAGCAGTACTCTGGTTGGCCAAATTACTAATCTAGATCTAGAGCAAAACCTTTGCCTAATTAGTCCGGAGGTAGTGTTTAGCAATGCTAAAACGACCTGAGCGCTACCAGCTTTCAGACCCAACTGAAAAGCCATTCGATAGACAAACAATCGTCACTATTAGCATTGCCATAGAGGCGCTGCTGCTGCTTGCCACCACAGCCTGGTGCTACTTCGCTGAAATTGATTTGCGCAGCCTCTTCAAATTCAACCTAGCCACTTTACTATGGGGAATTTCGGCCGGCCTAGCAATTTCTACTATTAATATGGCCATTCTCTATCTATCGCAAAAATTGGCAAATCGCCTTTTTATTTTCCAATCAATGCACGACCTACTGAAGTACGAAATGATTCCGCTCTTCGGCCAACTCACCGTTGCCGACAGTATCTTAATTGCTCTAGCCTCGGGCTTTTGCGAAGAAGTTTTCTTTCGCGGGGTAGTTGAAGCGACAGGCGGCATTGCCACTTCATCTATTTGCTTCGGCCTGGCACACCTGCCTTCCTTTTACTATTTTCCTTATGCTCTATGGGCCTTTGCCGTGGGCCTAGTCATGAGTTTTCTCATGGCTGGCACTGGCTCAATATTTGCCCCTGTGGCAGCTCACACCATAGTCAATATAATTAGCATCAACGTATTGCGCTACATCAAGACATAAACCCATAAAGCAAGAGAGAGAGCCGCAGCTCTCTCTCTTTTGGACTTTATAGATAACTGTGATTAGCTCAAAGTTAGCGTTTTTTCTTCTTAGCGACTGGCTTTTTGGCTACAGCTTTTTTGGCCACAGCTTTCTTAGCTGGTTTAGCAGCAGCTTTTTTAGCTACTGGCTTTTTAGCAGCAGACTTTTTAGCTGCAGCTTTCTTCGCTGGCTTAGCAGCAGCCTTTTTAGCTGCTGGTTTTGCTTCTTTCTTAGCTTCTGGGGCAGCAACTGATTTTGGCATAGCAGGCATTTTAGCCTTGCCATCAGTGATGTCTTTGAGTTCTTGACCTGCTCTGAAAACAGGCACTTTAGCTGCTTCAATCTTCAGCTTTTGCTTTGGATTTTGTGGATTTACGCCAAAACGAGCCTGTCTTTGACGACGCTCAAAAGTGCCGAATCCAACTAAAGTCACTCTCTCGCCTTTTGCCAACGCTGAGGTTAACGAATGGAGAAGAGAGGCAACAGTATTTTGTACACTAAGTTTTGATTGACCGGTAGCCTTAGCTACTACATTTACGAGTTCTGCTTTATTCATGCTTTTACCTAAAGTGCTCACCACAAGGGAATGCGCGAAAACGATGTGAGATACTACCATCGTGTTCAGGCTACTTTCAAGTACTTTTCGTAGCAAATCGGCCCAAATTATGTTTCCTAGATCTATTAATGATGACACTATCTGCGCTCTGTCCACCGCTCCAGGAGTGGGAGCCATAGCCATAGTAAGGCTTTCAGGCCCTCAGGCATTTTCAATTGTGCAAAAAATATTTTTGCCAAGATTGTCTGGGGCAAAAATTTCTTCATCAAGTTCTTTATCTCCTTCAGCTCTAGGCGATTGGCAGCCTAAAAGCCATCAGGCCACTATCGGATATATCGTTCAAGAAAAGTTTGGCATTACCGAACCAGTCGATGAAGTAGTTCTGATTCCCTATAAAGGGCCCAACAGCTATACAGGCGAAGATATGGTGGAAATAAACTGCCATGGCTCACCAATTGTCACGAGGGAAATTCTCAATCTAGCACTGGCACACGGAGCTAGACTGGCCCAAGCCGGTGAGTTTACCAAGCGCGGTTTTCTGGCTGGTCGCATTGACCTGACCCAAGCCGAAGCCGTGCTCGACCTCATCCATTCAAAAACAGAGCGGCAATCGCGTTTAGCTCTGAGCGTGCTCAAAGGTCAGCTCGGAGAAGAAATCAAAGCAGTACGGTCTAGATTAATGGAGCTTCTTACCCGAATCGTTGCTGGCATTGATTTTCCCGAAGAAGTTGGTGATCTACCCACCGATGATATCGAATCAATTACCCATGACTGCATGGCTCGCCTCGATCAACTAGCCAAAACTTCTCGCAGTGGCCGCTACCTGAGAGAAGGTCTGAAGCTTGCCATTGTCGGCCGCCCCAATGCTGGCAAATCGAGCTTGCTCAATCAAATGCTCAATTTCGAAAGAGCAATTGTCACTGACATACCGGGTACAACCCGCGATTCAATTGAAGAACCCGTAGACGTGAACGGTATTCCCGTAGTACTGATTGATACAGCTGGTGTGCGGGTGACTGAGGATGCTGTAGAAAAAATTGGTATCGCCCGCACCAGTAAAGCAATAGAGGCATCCGATCTGGTTGTCTTCTTGCTCGATCTATCGCAAGGTGTAGGCGAAGAAGAGGAAGTGATAGCCGCCAAGCTGATTGAATTCGAAAGACCATATCTCGTGGTCAAGAATAAAGTGGATCTTAAAAACAAGGGCGAAAGCGAGAATCTTCAAGATATAGAAAATTCTGAAGTGCCAATGCTGAAAAATTTGGCTGAGACAAAACCCCCGGTGCAGCCTCAAGCCATAGAAATTTCGGCCCGCTATGGCAACGGCTTAGAACTGCTTAAAGCGGCAATAGAAGAATGGGCCCTAGCCGGTTCCCCGCTGCAAGAGTTAGGGGGCTCACTAAACCAACGGCAAGGACAGCTTTGCCTACGCGCCCTAGAATCACTAACCTATCTAAAAGACTCAGTAAAGGCAGGACTGCCCCACGATTGCCTGGGAACAGACCTGCGCCAGGCAGTAGATGCTCTAGATGAGATTTCTGGCGTAGCAGTAACTGAAGAGGTAATCACAGAGGTCTTTGCCAACTTCTGTATCGGAAAATAGCAATAAAGGGAACACAATGGCCACTCTGAAATCGGAAGACCAAGAATTCGGAAGCTCTTTGACAATCGAACCCGGTGAGAAATTCACAATCTCGGCCCAGGGCAACACCCAAGCCGATCACCCCCTTGAAACTCAGACCTGGCAGCACGTCAAGCTCACTTTAGTGAACGGGCCCAACAGCCTGGTTTATCAAACTCAGCCCGGAGATGAAAAAGTAGCCGAGCTCACTTTAATGCAAAATGCTCTGGCCGATATTCAGACCGTTGCCCACGCCTACTTGCTTTGCCGGCATCCTCAGGATGAAGCAATATACCTGGCCACGAAGTTGGAAGAACTAGTAGAGGCAAAGCGATCACAGGTCTTATTCGAACCAGCCGAGCCTTCTTTTGAACTGAGCGTAAAATCAGCAGGAGCCGGGGTTAAGGTTGAATTCTTCGTTGATGCGGGAAATGTTGAGACAGGTATCTATCGATGGGATGCCCTTGGCATAAGATTCTTCACCAATAACCAGCTCTTGACCGACTTTGTGGCCGAGCTGAAATCAGAATTCGCCTGCTAAAATGGCGTTTCGAGTCTTTTTATAGATTTGCATAAAACAAACCCGGCAGTTTGTAGATGCCGGCAAAACAAGAAGGAAGATACTTTATGTCGCAAGTAGAAACTCAAATAAAGATCAAATTGCCCGATGGCGCCGAGCGTCTGCTCGACAAAGGCCAAACCGGCGCTGATCTAGCAAAAAATATAAGTGAAGGTCTTTACCGCAAAGCCGTTGGCGTCATGATCAACGAAGAATTGAGAGATCTATTCACCCCTCTCACTGACGGCGACACCGTAAAAATTCTCACCCCAGATAGCCCTGAAGCCATTGAGCTTTTGCGCCACACAACCGCGCACGTATTGGCTCAAGCAGTACAACGGCTATTCCCCGATGCCAAAATTGCTATCGGGCCAACCATTGCCGATGGCTTCTACTATGACTTCGACATTCCCGGTCATGCACTGAGCACCGAAGATCTCACTCAAATCGAAGCAGAAATGAAGAAAATTGTGAGCGAGAATCAAAAACTCGTGCGCTTCAACATTCCTGATGTCGACCAGCAGCTTGCTGAGTTCAAGAACCAGGGCGAGAAATTCAAAGCCGAACTATTAACTGAACACCGCGATCACAACCCTACCCTTTATCTCATGCAAGATAAAGAAGGTAAGACTGTTTGGAACGATTTTTGCCGCGGACCACACTTACCTTCAACAGGCAAAATCAAAGCTTTCAAGCTCTTGAAAGTGTCTGGTGCCTACTGGCGTGGTGACGAAAAGCGCGAGCAACTGCAACGTATTTATGCTACCGCCTGGTGGTCAAAGGAAGATCAAGAAGCTTACCTGCACCGCTTAGAAGAAGCAGAAAAAAGAGATCACCGCAAATTATCTAAGCAGCTCGACCTCTTCTCCACCCACGAAGAAGTCGGACCTGGTCTGATTTTCTGGCATCCTAATCTAGCCACTGTACGCGACTGTATTGAAAACTATTGGCGCGCTGAACACCGGAAACGGGGCTATCAGTTTGTTTACACCCCGCACATCGCCAGTGAAGACCTCTACAAAATCAGTGGTCACTTAGAAAACTACGCCGAAAACATGTACTCACCGATGGAAATCGACGGCCAAAACTATCGGGCTAAGCCGATGAATTGCCCCGGTCACATCATGATCTACAAGTCGAAATTGCACAGCTATCGCGACCTACCAGTGCGCATGGCTGAGCTGGGAACGGTTTACAGATACGAACGCTCGGGTGTCTTGCACGGCATGCTGAGAGTGCGCGGATTTACACAAGATGACTCCCACATTTTCTGCACTCCAGAACAACTAGAAAGTGAGATTTCAGGAATTATCGATCTAATCGAAACACTGATGACTACTTTCGGTTACACCTATAAAGCCTACCTGGCCACCAAACCAGAGAACGCCATGGGTAGTGATGAAGAGTGGGAGCAAGCCACCAAAGCCCTGGAAGGGGCAATGAAGAGCCGTGGCATGGAATACGAAGTAGACCATGGTGGCGGTGCCTTCTATGCTCCTAAAATCGACGTCAAACTGTTTGACGCCATTGGCCGCGAATGGCAAGGCCCAACGGTACAGGTTGACCTGAACTTGCCCGATCGCTTTGATGTTAACTACATCGGCGTTGATGGCAATCGCCATAAAGCAATCATGGTGCACCGCGCTGTGCTTGGTTCAATGGAGCGCTTTGTCGGCGGCTTGATCGAACACTATGCTGGAGCTTTCCCGCTCTGGCTAGCTCCGACCCAAGTTGCTGTATTGCCACTCTCTGACCGCCACAACGAGGCCGCTGCCAAAATAGTTGCTCAGTTGCAAGATGCCGATTTGCGCGTCAAACTCGACGAACGTTCGGAGACGATCAAATATCGTATTCGTGATGCCCAAGTTGATCAGATACCATATATGGTTATCATCGGCGACAAAGAGTTAGAAAACAATCAAATCGCTCTCCGTCACAGACGGCAAGGTGACATTGGCACCATGAGTGTTGATGAGCTTCTTGCCAAACTGAAGAAAGAAATCGATACTAAAGAATCGCTTTAATTCGAAATCTTAGACCAATTAAAATTGAAGGCCTTTCTTCTAAGAGGAGAGGCCTTCAACTTGGAGAAGAAATGGCAGAAAGTAGTTTCGACAATGCAAAAGACTCAGACAATGCCGGCAAGACTAGCAAATCTAGTGCAGCAAACAGCAAAGTCGAAGCCCCGAGCTTCAGCAAGTTTGATCGACTTTTAGAAAGTCTCTCCCCCGCTCTCAATGCTCACTACCGCAGCTTCAAAGGCATTGAAGAAGCTGAATTTAGAGCAGCCGAGAGTACTTTTAGCAAATCAATCAATGCCGTAGCTAACCCACTTCTAGCAGCCTTTGGCCTAGGTAAAAGCCCAGCTCAAATTCGCCAGCAATTTGAAAAGCAATATCTCAGCGCCTTTCTAGAATTCAATTATCAAGGTCATCAAATCACCTTACAAGCACGCAATGTTGGCTTTGGCTATGAACTCGAAGCAAACAACCAGCGCCCCTATCAAATGGCAATAAGATGCAAACTTAACAGCAAGAACCCTTTTCTGCTGAGTCTATCGGAAAGAGCAAAGAACGAGCCAAAACGCAAAGAGAAAACTGTATTTCTCAAATCGGCCCCTTACCTGAAACTGCTTACGCCTCAAGGCTTTCTCAGTCGCCAGGCCAATACACCTGAGTATGGGCATGTCTGTGAGTTTTCCACAGCCGATCTAGATAATCGCTATGAACTACTCGCCAATCCAGAAACTTTAGGTCGCGCCTTCGCCAACAATAACGAGATCACCTCTGGCTTGCAGCAACATCCTGTCAAAGTATTGACGGCTGGGTTTGGTGATTTCTTTGGCAGTGGCAACACTATGCTTGAGATAATCGCCAATTTTGATTGCGATCAAAAGCAGGTACTCAATTGTATTGAACTGGTTAAAGCCACCATTGAACAATTGCGCCAAGAAAATCTGATCTAAATTGACTAATCTTGCGGCTTCACCGGAGGTAAACTTTTGAGCTTGCTCAATGTCTTGCAGTCTTGTGCTGTAACTTTTGTTCCACTCAATACTAATTTCTGAAGACCTGTAAGTTTAGAAATGAGAACAAAGTCTTGATGAGACAAGTGTGAATCTTCAAGTCGCAGCACACGAAGCGGCGACGATTGCAGCTTACGAAGCAATGGCCCTGGATTGACAGCTCGAGCCCAATGCAACTGCTCTAGTTTAGCCCAGCAATTAGCCTGAGCAAGAATATCACCACCAATGGTGCTATTAGAGGCTTCAACCACACGCAAATCATAAAAAGCATTGAGTGAAGGAATACACTTAGCCGTAAGTGCGCTTGTGTCTTTAAATATTAGATATGGAATCCAGGGAGCATTTTTTGCCACGATAGCTAACATTTCATCCCCTGAATTAGTCGGGTCAAGATTGAGAATGGCAATATCTCCAGGCTTAAATCGTCTCAGGTACTGTGGATACTTCTTCAAGATAGCTGTCGGGGTATAGACTATCTCCATTCTCGCGGGAAACGCTATGCGACCAGTGGCACTTTTGCCAACTCCTATTAAGCCATCGAGAACAGAACTAGAAAGCAAGCCGAGGGTGACGTCTTCAGGGAAATCGAAGACCCTTTTGTTCTGATTACCGTTGCTTTCGATTGACGAAAATGGCACAGTATCATTCTGCGACCCATTAGGTTCTTGCTTAAGATCATAATTCAGCCAAACAGCAGAATTGCGCACCTTTGCCTTTGCCGCTAGTGAAACAGCATCCCCTTTTTGGCCAAGCTCTTCTTTATTAGCATCTGAACTACTTTGACTGCCACTAATTAGAAAGTAAACGGCAGTGACCGTTAAGACCGGAAGCGAAATCAATGCGCTAACTTGAAGTAGCAAGGGCAATTTTCGACTCTCACTGGCCAGCTGAGCTTTATCTGGCTTCTTTCGTGCGGCAGCGGTCCAACTAGAGCCATATTCTTGAACGTCCTTCCCTTCACTAATACGAGCGAGATCTATGGCCAATTCCTTAGCCGACTGATAGCGATCTTCTGGCCGCTTAGCCAAGCATTTGGCCAGAACCATATCAATCGATTCGGGCAGGTCTAGATTGATAGACAAATCAAAGACACTTGGTATTTCAGCTTCTTGGTGCATCAAAATAGTATCAACGGCATTTATACCCTCATAAGGCACAAAGCCAGTCAATACCTCAAACATGGTGCAACCCAGTGAATAAATATCAGAGCGAGCATCCACAGCAGCACCAATGCATTGTTCTGGGCTCATGTAGAACGGGCTACCAAAAACATCGCCAACAGCAGTAAGATCTTGCATTTGTCCGGCACTAGAGCCAACAAACTTAGATATTCCAAAATCAAGCACTTTGACTGTCTTCACACCATCAACAGTACAAATCATGATGTTACCGGGCTTGAGATCGCGATGAACAATGCCATTGCGATGGGCATAGGCAAGCCCATCTAAGATCTCAAGAAAAGTACTGAGCATTGGCGCCAACGGCATTGGACCATCACCAGCAATCAACTCTTCTAAGCTATAGCCGCGAAGATACTCCATTGAATAAAACGGTATGGTCTTCTCGTGAATACCTAAATCGTAGACTTTGACAAAAGTGGGATGATTGAGAGAGGCTAAAGTATGAGCCTCACTCTGAAAGCGTCGCCAACTGGCTTCGTTAACAAGCCGCGGTGACAAAATCTTGAGAGCAAAATTGCGCTGCAATCCTATATGCTCAACCAAATAGACAGCGCCCATGCCGCCTTCACCTATGAGGGAAACAATTTTGAAAGTTCCGCCGATAACAGTATCGCTACAGAATTGCTCCGGATACTGAACAGCAGAAGCAATTGAAGAATTTCTCAGAACTTCAGTAAACTGCTTGCGCTGAGCCGACCTGACAGCAGTGGAGGTGCGCGGCCAGCTATCAGAGCCACGACATTGACAGCGCAATTCTTGAAACAAATAAGCAGTAAAAGAACCGCCACGATTTTGCTCGGACCGTTGCTTACCACACTTCTGACAGACCGCACCAGTTGATGCTAATGCTGTACTAGCGTTAGTAGACTTCTTCGCAACCGCCTGGCCGGACTCTCTCTTAGAATGACACTGACAAAAATTGTGTTGAAAGAAGTATGACGTGATTGAGCCAGCTCGCTCGCCTTCTGGAGGTTTGCCACAAGACTTACAAAGATTGTCAGCCATTTCTAGGCTCCAAACAGCATTGCTAACACTCCGACAAAAGTCTATCACAATGACCATCCGGATTTGCGCTCTCTGATTCGACCTCAGACGGATCTAGACTGCCACTAAATCTCGAATAAAGATACGAAGCGAGCAAGAAAATAATTCCAGCAGCTATGAACGACAAGATCCGTTCAAAAGTGTTGTGATGAGCTAAATCGAAGAAGAGCAGTTTACCGGAAAGCAGTGCAAGCACGACCAAACCACTTTGGCGGAGAAAACTATCTCTAATTGATAGGCCAACTGTGAGCAAGACAATAGCCTCTAAAGCGAGCTGGGTAGAGCAATAATCGCTCGGCGCCTTGGCTAAAATCAAGGTCGTTAAGGTAAAACCACCAGCATAGCCAAGCAGTGACTGGAACAAGTCAACAAGATGCGACCTCTCTAGTGATGAAATTCTCCGACTATAAATGTACCCTGAATAAAATACTGCGACAGTGAGAGCGATGGGTAAAGAGACCCAATGAATGCAGCTAAACACTACCTGAGTAACACAGATCGCCAGGTGAAAGAAAGCCATATCAACATAATAATCATCCTTGCTACGCACACCAGAGCTATAGTTCGCCAGGGCAAAAAGAGCTAAGGCAAAAGCTCTCCAACTCATGTCATCAATATTGAAAACAGCAAGAACAGCCACAATATTGCTGACAAAGTAGTAGAAATTAAAATAGAAGTTCTTGCCCTCGGTACGCAGATGCAGCAACGCCAATATGGCAAAAACACCAGCAGCCAATATTGCCACTCTAAAATACTGAATAGCGTGGATACCTATAGCCATTTGCTCTTGATGGCTTGAGGCACCACCAATCCAGAATAAGAAAAAGGCAATCGACAAAGCCACCGCAGTGTAACGAAAAGCTTTTAGGTCATAGCGAATGGCCACAATTGCTAGCAAAGCAATTTGCACCACATCAATAATCAGAAGGGTAAGACCTGAGTAGTGCATTAGTTTGGCGGCATTGATAAATGACAGGCCAAGAAGAGCATGCACAGTGCTTAGCTGAGATTGCTCCCGCCCTTTGAGCCAATGAGAAGTAGCCAGATATAGCAAACCAAAGACAACAAAAATGAATTGATAAATATGCTCAACACTCGTTTCGTTAGTCAAAGCTAAACCCAGAGCAAGCATCATGGCATTAATACAAGCAAGAGCAGTAGCCGTGTTTCGAGCACCAGCTGGAACGCTCAAACAGAAACCAATGCCTATGGTAAAGACAAACCATATTGAAGAAAGGAAAGCTGCGAGAATTAAATGCTCAGAATAATTAGGTGTAATGCTAAAGCTACAATAGAAATGGCCGATATAGCAGGCCGCCAGCGCAAAGGCAAAGAGTCGCCGCCAGGACTGCGTATTTCCTAAGATAGAAGCGGCAATAGCTATGATCAGAAAGGAAATATCGCTATATAAACCAGGGCCATTGAGTAGAATAGTGCCTGCCGCCAGAGTAATAGAATAGATGGCCATCAACTCAGAGCGCGCCTTAAGGGCACTGTATAAAGCCCCGCCAGCAACTAGAGTAAGCAAAGCGGTCTCTAGGGGCAAGCTCTCAACGACATTGACCGACGGTACATAATGCGCAGCGTAGGTAGTGAAGTAAGCGAGAGACCAGCCACCAGCGGTTAAGGCCTGACCAAACCACTGTTGCGCATCTTGGCCAGTCAGTTTCTCACCGAGCCAAAGCAGAGCTAATGAAACCACAAAGCCAGTGCCAAGCTTAAGCCAGGGCAAGAGCCAAGTTAGCTCAGGACTAAGAGTCTGCATCGAATAGGTGATGAGAAACACAACTCCCAACACCAGGGTAACAATACCTAAGCGGTGCAACCAAAACAGAGCAATACGAGACTCCAGAGACGGCAGCCTCTTCTTATCAGCGTTCATAGGTTTTACTCCAAGCTACTCATTTAGCCTAGGTCAGCCCGAAGCACTTGCGTTGAATTACCAAACAGTTTTGGCAGTGATTGCATCGTCGCAACAGATAGTTGTATATGCAACTATTTACTTAAAAGAGGAAAAGAGCATCAGAGGCCAAAGCAGAAAAACAAGAAATTTTCAGTCGCCGGATAACCAACTTTCTTTTTCAATCTTCCACTGCCCATCTTCACGCACCATTGAAATCTTACCAGTGGTACCTTTTTTCTTGACCGATTGAGCTCCACTCTCTGCATTGAAACTAGCGCTAGCTGCCACCGTTCCAACTTCTAGAGAAGGTGCGGCGAATATTGGATCCTGATAGCCCGGTGCATCAAGGGTGAGAGTGCAAGTATCGTTGGTTATTGCCTCACCAAGTATTCGCACTTTGCGCGGTGATACTTTCTGCATAAATTGAAACATCGCCTTAATTTGCGCTGGCGGTAGTTTCTCTTCATCACTCTTGATCTGCTCTACTCTCTTGGCGGCGAACATCGGACAGAGTTCGTCCACAGAACTAGCAACGAGCATTTTCTCGTGAAAATTCAAATATATCTGCGACGGCGTCCGGCTTGAACTTCCAGCGCCAGTATTATCTTGGGCGCAAGCAGCTTGCAAGCCCGAGGCAGTAAGAATAGTGCTAAAGGCAATTACTAGAAAATTACTTCGTCTCATTTTGCTCTCGATTGGTCTCATTACAAATGGTGGCTGTCCTAATTGCTTACAGACAGGCGCAACAAAATAGGAGCACAGTAGAAGTCAAAACGATTTTGATGGAAGCAAAAAGTAAAAGAATGGACAAATAGGGGTTGTGACAGGCTGCCAACGGGTATGAAAAGAATAGATGTCGGAGATTGAATATGCAGCTGCGTAAGCTAGTAATATTTGCCACGCTCCTGGCACTGCTTTCCATTCTGGCAGTACCAACCCTCACGTTCGCCCATGAACATTCCTCGCAGCGATACACTCTAGAGCCCCTTGATGGTCACAGCGCCGCCATGCGCGACATGGCTGGCCCAGGCTTACAGCTTTTGACGAGCAAAAGCAAAAGCTCGACCAATTTCATTGCCGACAATAGCTCACCATCGATACAGGGTCGAAGCATTGAACTTCAACAACCCAGAGCATTGAAGTTGCAAACTAAAGGCTTTAGCCAAACTGAAAGAATCAGACCTCTTTGGCTCATTAATAGGGCGATGCTGATCTAAACCCCTCTAAATAGCTCGAAATCGCTTGCCTGGCATCACGTGCCGATGTGCAAGCACGACGAAAATTAAGAGGAAATACTTTGTCTGAATTACAACTGATTCTAGACCTATCTCTGGTTTGGCTGGCCGCTGCTATCTTCGGATTTGCCGCAGTGGCACTAAAGCAGCCGGCTATGGCCGGTTACATGTTGGCCGGGTTAATCATCGGCCCTCACGGAGTGAAGCTCATAAGCAACTCCGAACAGATATCGGTGCTTGCTGAGTTGGGCGTTGCCCTTCTATTGTTCGCGCTGGGCTTGGAAGTTTCATTTCGCCAACTCTTGTTTCGCACAAACAGAGTAGTGGCAGCCGGTATATTCCAAATCATCGTTACCACTTTAGGCTTTGGTCTTGCTGTTGTGCACTTTGGCTTAGCGCCAGACCTCAAGAGCGGCGTAGTCTTTGGCTTCATAGTTGCCCTTTCAAGCACAGTAGTGGCGACTAAAATGCTTTCGGAGCGCGGTGAAACCGATTCTATTCACGGGCGCATTCTCATTCCCCTTCTCATCGTTCAAGATCTAAGCTTAATACCGGCCATGTCGTTGATTCCCGCACTCAAAGATGCTGGAGCCGACACCGGTATTGCCCTTCTGATAGCCCTCGGCAAAGCCCTTATTTTAGTTGCCGTCGTGATTATCATGTCTACAAAAATATTGCCGCCACTTTTAGCCAAAGTAGCGAGTACAAACTCTCGCGAGCTCTTTCTGCTCTTTATGATCTGCCTTTGCCTCGGTGTTGCCATTGCCAGCCACGAGCTAGGTCTATCAATTGCTCTCGGAGCATTTCTTGCCGGCATCATGATCAGTGAATCGCCCTATGCCCACCAGGCGCTGTCTGATTTGATTCCGCTGAGAGATCTATTCGCCACTGTATTCTTTGTCTCGGTGGGCATGCTGCTTGATCCAGCTTATATCTACCTGCACTGGAACGAAGTAATCATTTTCGTCGGTGTCTTGATTTTAGGAAAGACCCTGATTGCTACCATGGCCTCACTACTGGCTACCAATAGTGTCACCAGTGCTACATTGGCCGGTTTATGCTTGGCCCAAGTGGGAGAATTTTCGTTTGTGCTGGCTACAGTTGGCAACAAGGCTGGCTTGATCACAGGCTCTCTCTATAACTTGTTCTTTGCCGCGGCCGTGATATCGATGATTGCTTCCCCCAGTATAATCTCCTGGCTATCACCAATCATCAGACGAATTCGCCCGCCAGAGACACTCAACGCCGAGCAAAGCCAACAAACCACCCATCTACCTTTGACCAACCATACAGTAGTGTGTGGCTTCGGCAGAGTAGGCAAGAACGTAGCCCTGGCCATCCGTGAAGCTGGAGTAGCAGTGGCCGTAGTCGAGCTTGATGGGGCAGCCATCGAAGACTTAAAGCAGCGGCACATTCCCTTTGTCTATGGTGATGCCGGAAGCAGATTGGTGCTGAGCGAATGCAACATCACAGCAGCCACTACTCTGGTAATTACCCTGCCAGACCCTCTGGCCGCAGTGAATATCATTAAGATGGCACGCGAGGTAAATCCTAATTTGCGCATTTTGGTAAGAGCTCATCGCCCAGCCGATCGCGCGGCATTTAAACAAGCTGGAGCGGCTCAGATTGTGCAACCAGAGTTCGAGGCCAGCTTAGAACTAACAAAACAAGCACTGCTGGGCCAAAATGCCGAACAGGGCCAACTGGCAAAAGCCTTGAGCTTCATTCGCAACAGTCGCACCGAAGATTCTGATGACTTCGACTATCATCCTCCCATCGGTGAAATTATTGGTTTTGCCAATGAAGATTTTGTTGGTGCCTGGTTTAAGGTAAAAACTTCGCTAGCAGGAAAGACAATCAAAGAGTTGGACCTACGCAACCAGATAGGTGTTACGGTTCTGGCCATCAGAAGGGAAGAACAGGTTGTCTCCCATCCACCAGCCGAATTTTCACTGCAAGGTGAAGACTCAATTTTTGTAGTGGGCCACACCGAGCAACTCTCACACTGCATGACAGCACTGGCCCAGACCTAGAATTCAGAACGAAATTCGCAACTAAATTAAGAACTAGCCTGAGCAATTGTGATCTCTTCTAAAGCTTGTCTTTAGGAGAGTTTTCTGACGACCATTCGGAGGTATAGCAGAATATAGGATGTCCCTAAACACTGTCAGCCAGAATGAAGAAAAAACGGGCAATCCTACAATTTAGTTATAGCGACAAGCTTTCCACCCTAATGCTGTGGTGGAAGGCATTTTTCATGCTGCCTATCTGGGCCTACCTAATTTTGCCTTTCGCTGGCTCAATTATTGCCTTTAGTGGCAATACCGCCTTACAAATCGCCTACTTTGGCGTATTAATCTGGAGCCTAATTTATTTTGTAGAAGACATTCTCAAACGAAAAATCAGAGTAGAAGACAACTTAATCTCCCATGGCTTTCGCCTTCGCGAATTGAGCAAGCTTCTATCAATTGGTACCGACTATAAAGGCAACGATGTCTTGCCGCGAAAAATAACTTTGACTTTTGCCCAGGGTAAAAGTATGAGCTTCAACCTCAGTCGAATAAACGCGCCAGAGTATCAACGGCTACTTAAGCATATTGAGAGCAACTACCCCCAGTGCCAAATTGACCCAGTACTAAATAGCTTGCTGAGCTGCAAGAAAATTGCCCGAAAAGTACTAGTTGACGATAGCAACAAGTTCATAATTGAATATCGCTCTGGTCAAATGTGGCGCAACATGCGTCAGGCCTTTTTTGATACGGCGTCACCCTGGCTACGCTTTGGTCCCATTATTGTGGCCTTTTTCATGGCTCCTATTTGGCTCTCTGGCATCTACAACTTTCTCTATATGCCAGCTTCCAAGCTGCAGTCATCAGAAAACGCACACACAATGCTGAGCAAGCTGATAACTGACACTACTTCACCGATCTTTTCTTATACATACAAGGCCGGAGAGGTTTTTTATCACCTTTCTGCCCACCCCATAGCTCTGACTATTTCAGCCCTGATTCTCGCCTACGCCTCTGCCTTCGCCCTAAAAGCGCTTCTGCGGCCAAACTCACTCAGTATCGACGCCAACGGGCTCAATTTAGCGATAAGCATGGCTGGTAATACTCTAGGCCTATCGCAAATCAAATGGCCAGAAGTAATTTCGGTTGCCTTAGATAGAAGTGCTGATGGTGTAGCGAAAATCAAGTTCAATTTGAAAGACAATAAAACATTCTATCTCGACTTAGTTGCTATTCAAGAAAACGACCGGCCTAGATTAGCAAAAGCACTAGAGCGTTTTGCCCCAGGCTGCACCATCGCCAGCGAACTCAGCGAAGCGATGTTGCCCCACCGGGAACGCAGCTACACAGAACTCTGGCTACAATCTTTATCCTCCGCTCCTGAACGCAACAGCAGTCAAGCACTCGCTCCAGGGCAAAGGCTCAAAGACGATCAATACAAAGTAATTAAGCGCCTCGGCGTCGGCGGACAAGGCACAGCCTATCTCTGCCGCGATCAGCTCAACAACTGCAATATCGTCCTCAAAGAAACCATTGTGCCTGCCTATGCCGATCGCAATTTGAAAGAGCAAGCACTGAAGAGTTTTGAAAAAGAAGCAAAAATACTAGAATCATTAGATAATGATGGCATCGTCAAACTGCAAGACTACTTCTTTGAAGATCATCGCGGCTATATTGGCTTAGAGCATATTGACGGACAGAACCTGCGCCAGCTCATTGCCGAGAAAGGGGCACTGACAGAAGAAGCTATCCGCCAGTTAGCAGGACAAATGTGCCAGATACTTGCCTATCTGCACAAGCGCTCGATTATTCATCGCGACTTTACACCAGACAATTTGATGCTAACCAGTGACAATAAACTCAAGCTAATTGACTTTAACGTCGCCCAGATTCAACAAGTTGGCACCACCGGCACTATCGCTGGCAAACATTCATATCTACCACCAGAACAGTTCAGAGGCAAAGCCACTCTACAGAGCGATATCTATGCCATGGGCGCCACCCTGCAATTTTTAGCGACCGGAAAAGAACCGGAAGCTATTACCCAATCTAGCCCCCTCGAAGCTGGAGTAAAAACTAGCGAAGAATTCGACCAGATTGTGCGCTCATGCACGGCACTCGATCTCAATAAACGATTTAAATCTGTGGCAGAAATAGCAAATAGTTTAGGTCAATCAATTGATGACAGCGATCTAGATCAGCTGGCCATTGGTGCAAAAAGCGAAGACACTGATGAAGGAGTAACAATCAAAATAAGAGAACCCAACAAAGAGACTATAGAAGCGTGACGACAAAATACATCAAAGTAGATATAGATTAGGATTTGGTGAGTCAATGGCCGAACTAGCGGTAAGAGTAAAATATCTCGATCATCAACGTGACACCGCGTTATCTTTCCTGCGCCTGACTTTTCCGGTCTGGGGAGTGGCCTGTCCGCTTACTGCGGCAATAGTTATCATCACTCAGTATTTTAGTTTTGTCGCCTCTCAACGGACAGACTCCGGCACATGCGCTATTGGCCTAGCCACCCTGACAATCTTTGCAGTGGGCATGCTGCTTCTCAATTGGCTCAGCCACGAAGCAATTCAAATTGACAAAGACGGCGTCAAGCTACCATTTTCAATTTTCAGACACAATCAATTATTGCGCTGGAGTGATATCAACAAGATCACCGTCAGCGGTGCCAATCAAAAAGATTGGCAAAAAAAGCAGATTACTTTCATGACCAACAATGGCGCCATTCCGCTCACTCTCAGCCATATAGATTCAACCGATATGGAGAAATTGCTAATTGCAATGGAAATGTGGGGTAATACCGCTGAGATTGACCAGAGCGTGCAGGAGCTGAAGAACCAAGTAACCGGCAACGAGACTCCGCAGCTCAGCTTCACAGGTATGTGGGAAGAGGAGTTGAGTAGAAGATTTTGCCCAACCTCGTTTGTGCCCTTAGATCCAGGTCGAGTGATGCGCAACGGTACTCTAAAAGTAATGCGTCACCTCGCTCTTGGCGGCCTTTCGGCAGTATATCTTTGCCAACTGGAAGAGCGCAAACTAGTGGTTCTAAAAGAAGCAGTTGTATCAGACGACGCCATCGCAAGCGCACAGGCGAAAGCCCGAGAAATGCTCGATCGCGAAGCCGCTCTGCTACTCAAGATCAATCACCCCAACATAGTCAAGGTATTAGATTACTTCGTTGAGCAAGAGCGCAATTATCTTATGCTCGACTATGTCAACGGCCAAGATTTGCGGCAGCTCGTTAAACAAAATGGGCCGCAAAGAGAAAGCACAGTAATCAACTGGGCACTACAGATGGTGAATATTCTTAAATATTTGCACGAACAAGACCCACCGCTAATTCACCGCGACTTCACCCCCGACAATATTGTGCTCTGCGAAGACGGCTCAATTGTAGTGATTGATTTTGGCGCAGCCAATGAGTTTATCGGCAATGCCACAGGTACATTCGTAGGCAAGCATGCCTTTATTGCCCCAGAGCAGTTTCGCGGCAAAGCCAGTGTGCAAAGTGACATCTACGCCTTCGGTTGCACGCTCTACTTCCTTCTCACCGGTGTCGAACCTGAGGCGCTCAGCACTTCAAACCCAAAAGAGCACAATAATCTTATCTCACCAGAGCTTAGTGAAATAGTAGTGAGCTGCACCCAGATGGAAAGCCGCGACCGCTACCAGACTGCCGCACAGTTAGTACCAGTGCTAAGGCAAATGATGGCATCGCTGCCCAGCACCTAGAATTTAGCAACGATACTTTTATTTTCGCTTCCTATAGTGCAATCCATCAGCCAAGAATGGTAGATCGAAAGGGAGGCGAAGCTATGCAGGAATTCGTTGTTTCAAGAGAAGACGGCAGACCCCTAAGCGAATGGTCTAACCATGGTGACAAGCACAAGGACAGACCTAACTATGAACTAAGCGATGGACATAGCAGTCAAATAAACTTCGGCAGTTTAAGCCTAAGCGACATTCATAGCCTCTCCAAACCCAACAACCTCGAATTCGATCAAGTACAAGGAATACAGCACATTCTTCCCGCACTTTTACTAGATGGCAGCCATAACCAAACAGAACACCATTTCGTTGCGGTAGGCAACCACGGCGAAATTACTTCCAACCAGAGCGGGCAAGTTGACGCTAACTATCTTATCTTTCCTGATCTTTATTCGATATCGGAAGGCTCAATCTTCCAGCAGGCACCGGTAAAACCGCATGTAGCCCTGGCCACCCTCATACAAAATGTTGCCGCCGGACAAAACAATGGTAATCCTTCTGCCCAAGCGCCTCAAACAGCTGAGCAAACACAGCCAGAGCCGACGCAAGAAGAACATTCAGAAGTCGGTGAGTTTCTCAGCGGACTAGGCAATGTCATCAGTGAAATCGGTCAAGGCTGCGTAGAGCAAGTTACCGAACATCCTCTGGAATGCCTTGTCGCTGCCGCAGAAACTGTCGCAGTTGGTTTGCTGGCAACAGCGGCGGCTCCCTGGGTTGCAACCGGGCTGGCGACCGCTGGCATTGTCGCTGGCAGCGCCGAAGTACTAGCGGCTTTTGGAGCCTATGGCGCCGCTACCACGGCCCACGAATTGCTTTCCAACGCCAGCGACTGGTCTGACGCCGCTATTGTGGTGGCAAATCCAGAAGGACATAGCAGTAGCGAACTTACAACAGCGCAAAGCGAACTACATGAAGTAAGCGATTTCATGGTAGAGCAAGCCTCAGGCTTCGTGGGTGGTCTTCATGCCCCGCACTTTACTCCAACTCATAACGGCTTGCGCAAAGGCATTGAGGAGGACGATAAAGACGAGGATGAGGCGGCGGAGGACTACCCGGCTAAGCGCCTAGGCTGATCTCGCCTCAATCTCTAACTGAGCAGCTCGACCAGTTGCAACAGGCAACCAGAAGATCAAAGCAGCCACCAGAAACTATTCCTAGGGAAAAAGTATGGACACAATGATTTTGAAAATAGGTGCATATACACCCAATTTTGAAATTGTTGAGTACTCAAGTATTTCTCAAAAGCAAGTAGTCCATGTCACAGCGTAATCTCACAATTTGAGACGGGGCTAGTGAAATTGGCATAATCGAGCTGAAGTTGCGCTGAGACATTGAAAGCTAGCTAATCTCAACTTCGTATTCTCAACATTGACGGTGGGCTGCAAGGCCACTAGAGTACTTTCAGTTTAGGAGAATAGTGCCTGATGGGCGACCAAGCAGAGAATAGCCAAGAACAGAAGCCAGGGAGCAAACCTGGTATTGATTTTGGCGCGATATTCGGCAGAAACAACAACCCCGGTGATGCCCGGTTATCGCCGCCTGCAGCTGGAACGGCAGCTAGCGACCAGCTGCACGCTCCCACTAGAGATACAACAGCAAAACCGGCTGACCAGGTAGCCCAGGTCAGAGACACGCCAGCCACTCCGCTTGATGTGAGAATTGAAAACCGAGCCATAATTCTCTCAATCAATGACAAAGATTTCGACGCCAAACTGACCGGCGCCGCCAAAACCTGGCCTAAAGACTTCGACAAGCTTAAACTGACAGATATTCCACCGGGCGTAAAAGTCAATTACTGGCAAGACCCAAAAGGCCTGTTTGTCTGGTTTGAAGGCGGTCAAGACCACAGCAAGAAGCACTACCTTCCAGCTAATCTGACTTCCATAGACCTTCCCACTCAATCTAAAACAGTCGAATCGATACGCATAGACGTCAACCGTAATTACGCCGACGCGACTTTCTCTAATTTGCAAAGCTTCGACAGAAATTTCAATCCTTCTAATGACGCTGGCGTCAACTCAATCAAATACTTTGGTCGCATAGCTGGAATTGCCGATGATGCTCTATTGAAGCAAGAGCAAGTATTGCGCGATGCTGCCAAAACCTCAGACAATCCATATTACAAACTTTATCTGGCCGATGTGCTCACTGCTGCTGCCGTTAAACCAGTTATCAACGACTTTTTGAGAACCGGAACAGCAGACCTCAACAATCCCACCACCCTGAGAAAGCTAGACGAAGCAATCTCTCTGCTTGATGCCGCATATCGTGATTCAAACGGCAAGCTCAGAGAAGTCAATCATTTTCCCAGAGCTAACGTTTATTCACCGTTGATGCCCGGTGTGCCTTATTGGAGCGCTAGTCGCTACCCGAACGACTACTTTGGCTTCTATGCCGGCGTTTATGACCAATCGATGGCCAGACAAGCATCGCTCAAGCTCATTCGCGATCATATTAAGCTAGGTACTTTCCCTAAATTCGAGCTACCGCCATCTCTGCCGCCCAGATTCTAAAATACAGAACTCTAAAATAGAGAACTCTAGAATAGAAAGTTCTAAACTATTGAGAATCGCAACGCGGAAGTAAAAAGTGAAATTTCTCAGCATTATTGGGTCAACCGGCTCTATTGGCAAGCAAACCCTAGACATCGTTCGCGCCCACCCAGATCAGCTCAAAGTCTCAGCTCTGGCAGCCGGTTCAAAGAACCTGCAAGATTTCAAGGAGCAGATTCTAGAGTTTCGCCCTGACTTAATTTCGCTGCCCAGCCCAGAATCAGTGCAGCAATTGAAAGAAATGCTCACGGCAGCCGAGCTCAAGGGCATTGAATGCATGTCGGGCGAAGAAGGCCTCCTGGCCGTGGCCGAACACCCGCACGCAACCGTTTTAGTGACAGCAGTAGTAGGATTTCTCGGAGTTAAGCCGACACTTGCCGCCATAGCCAAAGGCAAAACAATCGCCTTAGCCAACAAAGAAACTATGGTGGCGGCCGGACACTTAGTAATCAGCTCAGCAAAAAAGCACAACGTCCAAATCGTGCCAGTTGATAGTGAGCACTCGGCTATTTTCCAATCGCTCTGGGCCTCAATTTTAAGAGATCGAGTAGAAGAGGAAGTTGAAAAACTACTATTGACCGGCTCTGGCGGACCGTTCAGAACTTGGTCAACAGAAGCGTTAAAAAATGCCACCATATCTGATGCACTAAAACATCCCAACTGGTCGATGGGGGCAAAAATTACAATCGATTCAGCTACATTAATGAACAAAGGCTTAGAAATCATTGAAGCGCGTTGGCTCTTCGACCTTCCCTCCAGCAAAATTGAAGTAGTGATTCACCCTCAGTCGATACTGCACTCCGCTGTAGAATTTGTAGACGGTTCAATAGTGGGGCAGATGGGCCTTCCCGATATGCGCCTGCCGATTCATTACGCCCTCTTTTATCCCGATCGAGTGGCCTCAAGCAGGGTACCTAAACTAAGTCTTAGCGAGTTAAAAGATCTGACTTTTGAAAAGCCCGACCCGGTGCGCTTCCGTTGCCTTGGCCTGGCGCAAGAGGCCGCCGCTGGCGACGATACCCGAGCCTGCGTGCTCAATGCCGCTAATGAAATCGCCGTAGATTCCTTCCTCAAAGGCGATATTAAGTTTCTCCAAATCGCTGAAACCCTCGAAAGAGTGCTCGATGAACATAAGCCAATAAAATCGCCGCCGCTGGAGGATATACTAGAGTGCGATAAATGGGCCCGAGCACAAGCCCGCTCAATTATGGCGACAGTCATAAACTGATGCTGCAACAAAACAAAAGTATGAAAAATAGAATTGACAGTGCCGTCAATCGCCTCTGGAGGAAAATTTGATGATCGCTTTGGGCAACAAAGTACAGGTAGTAGACCATCCGGTAGTACAGCATTTGCTCACCAAGCTGCGTGACTACCAGACTCAATCTCCAGATTTTCGCCGCTACTCAATTACTCTTAGCCAATATTTGATCTACGAAGCTTCTAGACAAATGATTGTCAGAGAGCTTGCCGTTGAAACTCCTGTTGGCCAAGCAAAAGGCTCGGCCCTGACCGATTATGTCATCCTCGCACCAGTACTGAGAGCTGGCTTGGTCATGGCTGAAGCGGCCCAGAAAATGCTGCCAGCTGCACGCATCTATCACGTTGGCTTGAAGCGCGACGAGACTACACTTGAAGCGATTTCGTATTACGCCAAGCTTCCTGATTCATTGCCACCAGACAGCCGCATTATCGTGCTTGACCCCATGCTTGCTACCGGCGGCTCTGCCGCTTCTGCTATCGAACTTTTTGCCAAGCTCAATGTTGGCGAAATTCAATTGGTTTCATTCGTGGCTGCCCCTGAAGGCATTAAGCGAGTACATTCGCAATTCCCCAATGTCCACATCACCACCGCTTCTGTAGACAGCAACCTCAATGACCGTGGCTATATTGTTCCTGGCCTTGGCGATGCTGGCGATAGAATTTTTGGCACATAAACAACGCTCTAAATGGTAATCACACCATTTAATTCACTTGAAAAGCCCCTTATAGTATTGGCCACAGTAAAGGTAGTTAGCTATATGGGGCTTTTGCTTAGGAAATGAAATTGAGTCTATGAGCGAAACAAAGACTGCCACTGCCATTATTGAACACATCGGCCCTGCGGCAAAGGCCAGGCTCAATGCTGAGCTTCGCGATATTGCCATAGAGTCAGGCAGTGAAAATATTGTCGCTCTGGCAGATCGGCGCCACCCTCTAGCTATGGGCCTTTTGTGGATTACCATGGTGACCTCTTTTCCCACTGTTCTCATTGGTGTGGAGTGGTACAAAAACGGCTTCAGCCTGGCTCAAGTTTTAGCCTGCACAGTTTTTTCAGCCATAGTGGTTTTGCTCTTTTGCGTGCCTTCGGCCCAGCTTGGAACAGTGACTGGGCGCACTTATGCCCATCTCAATCGCTCGGTCTTTGGCCGCTGGGGCGCGCGCATGACCACATTTAACCTAATTGCCATATTTCTTGCTTGCTATGCCTTTGGTGCCCTCTGCATGGCCGACGCGGTCAGTGGGCTCTTTTCCGTGCCTATCTCTATTGGCTTCATGGCCGCTGGTTTCTCCTTTTTGATGTGCCTCAATAATCTCTGGGGCTTTTCTGGAGTGGTCAATTTTGCCAAATATTTTGCTGCACCGTGCCTCATTGCCTGGGTTGGTTTTACCTTTTTCCGCGCCGTGGTTGCCTACAACACTGCAACAGCAGTAATGCCAATACAGCACACCACTGTCAGCTGGACAGTGGCTCTTGGCGCCATAGCATCCTTTGTAATTGGCTTTTCAATTTGGGGTAACGAGGCCGACTACTGGCGTCACGCTAGGCCCGGAGTGAAGCGAACAGCGATACCACTAACGGTGGCACTGTGTATTGGTCAAATAATCTTTCCTATTACCGGATGGATGGTCGCTCAAATTAGTCAAGTGACAGATACGGCACGGGCTACAGCATTCATGAATGAGTTTAGTTTTGGTGGAGTAGCTTTGCTGGCACTGATTGTCATTGGCGCTCAATATTTCGCCGCAGCCGATTCTAACTTGTACGCCGTGGTGGAGGCCTTTGAAAACTTATTCAAAGTGAAGAAAAAGCATGTTGTTTTCGGTTACGCTTTTATCTGCGCCCTGGTTGCTTACTGGCTTTCATTCAGCGGCATGGCCAAAAGCATAGAAGTTATTTCAACCCTAAACGGCATACTGATTCCGACTGGAACAACAATTTTGCTTTGCGAATGGTCAATAGCAAAACTAATCAGTGACAAACACAGCCGAATTTTCGACCACATTCAAGAAATGCATCAGTTGCCGGCACTGCGACTTCCTGCTATGTTAGCCTTTGCCATCGGCTGCAGTGTTGGCATTGTCACAGCCGGGCTTATACCAAGCCTGGAACACTTACACCTCGGCATTGGCTGCCTCAACGCCTGGGCCACCGCAGCCATAATTTATCTGCCGGTAAGATTATTGGAAGAGAGACTAAAGCGCGAGCCTGTTTGATAAACCTGTTAACAGAGGTGGCATAATGCTCTAAGATCTGGCGAGAAGTGGTGTGAGCGCAGACAAAGAGCAACGAATAATACTAAGAGAAGTCTGCGAGACCTGTAGCAGACCAATTTTCCCGACCCAATCTACGATTTCATCGTTAAGCGCTGGTCGGCCTGGTTTCTGCAACTGTTCTAGTTTAAAGGCAGCTAGCCCAAAATTTCCTGAAGTACAAGAGGAAGTAGCAAGTGAAAGCGCGCCAGAAAGGCGGTTCGACCCCAATGTTAGATTGCACGATTTGACTGAATGCGGCTATCAATTTTTAGACCGCATTGGCAAAGGTACCCTTAGTTATGTCTATCAAGCGCGCTCAGGCAAAGTTGACGCCTTGCTGGCCATGAAAATATTCAGACGCTCGCCTTTTGAAAACAAAAGAACTTTGAAACGCCTTGAGCAAGAGGCAAATAAAGCAAAGCAACTAAATCATCCTAACCTTTGTTCAGTCTACGAATTTGGACTCTCCGAAAAGCAGTATCCATACTTGGTTATGGACTTTCTTGCCGGGCCCACCTTAGAAGAAATAATTAGCACAGAAGGATTTTTGGAAGTAGATCGCCTCATCGACATAGCCATACAAATCTGCGATGCCCTCAGCCACGCCCATCAGCACAATCTCATTCATCGCGATCTCAAACCCGCCAATATCTACCTGCTTAAGGCCAAGGGCGGCTACGATTTCGTCAAAGTATCTGACTTTGGCATTGCCAAAGTGTTACCTAATCCTGGGCGCGAAACCCGCTACATGACTGCCGATGGAGAAGAATTCGGCAGCCCAGCTTATATGAGCCCAGAGCAGTGCCTGGGCGAAAGACTTGACAGTCGATCAGATATTTATTCACTAGGTTGCTTGATGTACGAAGCTCTCTCAGGCAAGTTGCCCTTCAGTTCGTCAAACCCGGTGCGTTTAGGCTTCAAGCAGGTAAGCCAAAAGCCGCAGAGCCTGCGTGAGCGCTTCAAAGATATCGAAATTCCAGAAGCACTTGATGCCGTGGTCTTATGCGCCCTAGAGAAGAAGCCAGAAAATCGCTTTGCTTCAGCCGAAGATATGAAAGAAGTGCTCATTGCAATTCAGGACGGCAAGAAGCCTAATTTACCGGCGTCGTCAGTCAGTAAAAGTAAGAATGCCTTTCTTAACACAGACAGGAACTGGCTGAACGTATTTGGCCTGGGTCAGAAGAACAAGAAAGAATAGCGCCAAAGAAATACTTAGTTAATAGAGGCCGTTATCTTTTGAACAATGAAGATACTCGCAATCTACTCGGCACCATATTTGATGGCAGATATATCATCGAGTCAATATTCAGTCAAAGCACGACCGGCAGCAGTGATAGATTTAAAAACACCACAACGGTTTATCTTGCACACGACACAGCCTACAAATGCCCAGTTGTGATCAAGCACTTCGTCCCCCAAAACGCTGATCAAAACCTGGCACTAGAACGATTCATTCGCGAGGCTAGAGCACTCTTAATGATAAAGCATCCGGCCATAGTCGAAATCAAAGACGTTGTGCTGCAAAACGAAGGCGCCGCTTTTATCGTTATGGAGAGACTAGAGGGCCTCACCATGCGCCAGCATCTAGCAAAAAATGGAGCCTTATCATTTCACGCCTTTGTTGCCGTCTGCTCGCAGATACTAGAGGCCCTTGAACTGGCGCACCGCAAAGGAATAATTCATCGGGATCTTAAACCAGACAATATAATTGTTATGCAAGCGCCGGCAATAGAGCGAATCAAGCTCATCGACTTCGGCATAGCCCAATTGCCAGGCAACCACGGTCATTTAAAACTGACCAAAACTGGCGACATGCTGGGCACGCCTTTGTACATGAGCCCAGAACAATGTCTTGGTGAAGCCATAGACGAGCGCTCTGACATTTATTCTCTGGGCTGCATCATGTATGAAATGTTGACAGGCCAAGCGCCATTCAACGGCGATTCAATCTTGGCAGTAATGACAAAAAAGGTAACCGAGCAGCCAGCTGCCATAGCCCCTTCAGAGAAAATCAATCAGCAGCTGATTTTACAGTTTGAGCGCATCATCAATAAAGCCATGGCCAAGGCGCCTCAAGAGCGCTACCAAAGTGCTCAAGAACTACACGCGGATCTGCTCAGAAGTAGCACTCTGGGTCGAAACAAAGTGAAAAAATCACGTATTAGCATGGTCTTCAACAAATTCTTCGGCAGCAGTGAAGACTAATCAATCGTTGAGCATCTGCAGCAAGCGATCAAGCAAAACCTCGCCATCCTGGCGCAGGCCGTCGTGTTCATATTCGTTGGTTATCCAGACCTTCATACCGCGAATTGCAGCAGCAGTTTGCTCAGCCAACTGCCGAGCAACATACATGTCATTGCAATAAATAGTACCGACACAAGGAACATCGTTATTCTTGAGACGATCGCCGTCATATAGAGCGGGCCAATGCGAGTAGGAGGCCAGCAACTCTGCCACTTCTTTAAATGGCTTCAGACAAGTGTACTCTTCAAACATCCAGGGATAAATCATTTCGCCACTAAAGAATATTGGCATCGAGTCTTTTCTGAACTCGCTAAATTCACTAACTAGGCGAGCCGCTGACCAGTTAGAGGCACGCCCCTGGCAATAAATGGCTTCATGAAGAAGGGCATAAATTGGGTTGGTATTAAAGTGCAGTTGACTCTCCACATCACGCAAAAAAGAATAGCTGAGGGTAGAATCGTTAGATGAATCAAAAGCGCTCTCAAGCAAATAGTGAACAGTATTCATACTGCCACCACTTGAATTAAAACCAAAATTAAGGCCAAGCTGCAAGAAGCGCTCGACAGTGAGCGGCTCTGCAGTGGGCAAGAATACTGCATTTTTTTGCAAGTGTTCAACAATTCGCGCCACCTTCTCAACATCTTCAGGATAGCGCTTATAGAACAGTTGGTTCTTCTTTATCAATTCACGATAGGTCTGCCGGTAAACTTCATCGGCATCATCAACCAGAGGCGGCAAGCCGCCAGTTAAGATGGCACCACTTAAACCTTCAGGAGCCATAGACAAATAGGTAGTACTGCAAAAGCCGCCAAAGCTCTGGCCAAGCAATGTCACCTTCTTGCCTTGACAAAGTGACTTGCGAATCAATTCACAATCGCGAACAATGTTGTCGGCTCGAAAGTGCTGTAGGTATTCAAATTGCAATGGTGCTGTCGGATACAGCGAAACCAGCTGTTCAGTCACGGCTGTGCTTAAACCAGTGCCGCGCTGATCAACTAACAAGACACGATATTCTTTTGCCGCTCGCTTCAACCAACCCGATAGACCCTCAGGCCTAGGCGCCTGAAAACCAGGACCGCCCTGTAAGAAAAAGAGCCAGGGCAAGTCGCTTTTAGCGACATTCTCAAGGGCAACAACCTCTCGAGCAAAAATAGAAATTGTTGCGCCGGCCGGATCGGCATAATTCAATGGTGCATCAAATGCATAGCCCCGACAAATCATTCCGGGAAATTTGTCTACACTTACTGGTTTTATGGTCTTCACTGCTTAGCTCCCAGTTGCCGATTAATGCTAGTTTCCAGCGAGCTTATCAAAAGTAAATTCAAAGGTTGCATCACCAACAGGAATTCGCACAATGCACGCTCCAGCCTTATTAGCATCATCAAGCTGGAAGAAAATAGCACCGCTGATGGTTGCTCCCGGGTTGATATCGCAAGGCCCAAGACTTTGCGAACGAACTTGCTCAGCATAGGCTTTGGCGTCATCTTCAATGGCCCGAGCCTTTTCCATAGCCCTTTGCTGCGCCGCATAATCAGGCACCTGTGTCATCATAGTGGTCATATTGCCATTGCGCATAACCGTTGGAATGGTGCCACCGTAACTCATCACCGGTGGATAGAAGCCACCGAAGCCATAGCCATAGGCAGGTGGATTAATATAAGTGCTAGTGAGGGTTTGAGTGGCATCTTGGCCCCAGAAGCGCACCCACTTAGCCTTACTCTGAGCTTTCTTCTCAACGCTGTCAGCCAACTTAAGCGGTTCAATCATGGTTGCCATCACCGCTTTTGGTGTCATAGCGATAAACTCAGGTTTCTTACCCATAAATTCGAGTGGACCACGGCTGCGATTAAGCACGGTCAAAGCTACTTTTACGACCTTGCCTTTGCCCTGGGCAGAATTATCACGAACAGCCACGGCTTCTACCGCCACAGCATCTAAGGTAATGCGCTTGCGCTGCAAGCCGTCTTGAAAGCTGCGACTAGACCAGGGCGAGCCCTCTGTATAAGTATAAGTAGGGCAGAGCCAATATGGCTTTGGTGAATACCTGCGCTGTACAGCACCAGTAGCGTTGTCCATGGCTAGGGCAATAGCAAAGTGTTGATTAGCCTCTGCAGCAAGGCCTTGCTTGAACAGCATGGAGCCAAGCTGTTCTTCAATGTCAGCGATATTGAGAGGGGCAATACTAGGAGAATTTTTAGCGTAAGTAAGGGCATCCTGCAACAATTGCGAAGCCTGGTTATAGCCACCCATACCGGCATAGAGACTAGCTAAATGGCCCATGCAAGTGACCAATCGCCAGGTCTCGTGACTGTGCACACCATCAATTTTAAGCAAAGCAATAGCACGCTTCAAAGTCTCGATGGCCTGATCTCGCTGCCCCTGGCCTTCTTCCAGCCATGACTGAGCATCAAGTACTCGCGCCGTAAGCAAGTTGACTTGTTCTTTATCATGCTCAGTTGCACTAGCTGTTAGTGGATCTAGCACTTTGTGTATGCGCTTTAGCTCAGGCGCGGCAGCAGCCATATTGCTCTGCCAAAGCAGAGCTTCAAACAATCCAGCCCGGAGACCAACTTCGGCAAAAGAGCCCTTCTTGTCTTTACCCAAATTCTTGATACGCTCGCTAAATACCATTTGCGCCCGGGCATAGTCACCAATGTTCAGGGCATTGTCACCATCAGTGTCAAAGCTAGTGAGCGAGCCCAGTAGAGCATTTGTGTGCCCCTGCCCGACGACAGCTGTCTGGTGCTCGGCTGGACCCTGGGCTTTGGCATCATTAGGGAGCGCCAAGCCAGGCAATGTCATCAAGACAATCGACAAAAAGACTTTAGGGAAGAAATTGCTCTTAGTAAAATTCGACATGCTCACCACTATTTAAACGGCCCTGCAAACACAAACGCTGTCTGACCGAAGGGCAATTGTAGAACATATTCAAGAGCGCTCCATACTTTTCTCTGGCTCAGGCTATTTCTAGTGTAAAGTTTCTAGATACAGCAACATCAAAGTTGTCGCTGAAGTGCCAGAAACAAGGTGAAAAAAGAATGGGAAAACTGACTTGTCTTTTGCCAATAGTTCCCCTGGTCTACAGCCTACTTGTGCCCTGGATGGTGTTTAATCCGACAGAAACAAAAGACATCAAGAGAGCAGTCTTGATAGCAGTCTTTTTCTGCATTTCTCAGCTTGTGATGTCAGGCGCTACTCTACTTTTGCTAACCCCGTCATCATGCTCGGGGTCTTATCTAGTTATAGTATTCAGGGCTCTTCTACGGCTCTAGCACCACTCTTCGCTGGCATTGTCCTAGTCGGTGCGTTGATTCTTGCCTTTGTCTCGGCCACCGTGCTTCGATATTTAGAAAAAACCTATAAGCTCACATTCAAAACGCCTTGGGCACCTTACGTCGCCTGCACCCTACTTCTCATAGTGCAAGCGGATGCGCTTCTGTTAGCTATTCCGCGCGCCCCCGCAAATGCTCTTTAATCAATTGGCCAAGCGAAAAAGAGGAGGAGCCTAAGCCCCTCCTCTTCAGTTCTATTGTTCTAGCAGATTCTAAACAGCAGCCATAGCAGTTAGATTCTCAGCAGGCTTGCCGTTAGCAAGACGAATACCGAGTGCATCTTGACCGATGATGATGCGCTGAATTTCGCGAGTACCTTCGTAGATGTTCAATACTTTGGCATCACGGAAGTAACGCTCAACAGGATACTCATCAGAGAAGCCGTAGCCACCGAAGATTTGCACAGCATTGTGAGCATGCTTGTTAGCAGCTTCGCCACAGAAGAGCTTAGCAATTGAAGTTTCGCGGCTGTTACGCACGCCTTTGTTCTTCAAGTGAGCAGCACGCAAGTAAAGCAAGCGGCCAGCTTCGCAGTCAGCAACCATGTCGGCAATCATAGCTTGCACTTGTTGGTGCTCGCCGATTGGCTTGCCGAAAGTTCTGCGTTCCATGGCGTATTTGACAGAAGCATCGATACAACCTTGAACCAGGCCAACTGCACCAGCGGCTACTGAGAAGCGGCCATTGTCGAGAGCTGACATAGCGATCTTGAAGCCTTCGCCAACTTTACCAAGCATATTCTCAGCTGGCACTCTTACTTCATCGAGGAAGAGGCTAGCTGTATCAGATGCTCTCAAGCCGAGCTTACCGTGCATTGCTTGAGCGGTGAAGCCTTTTGATTTGGTATCAACCACAAAGCAAGTAATACCTTTATGGCCTAGAGCTGGATCAACAGTAGCGAAAATCAAAGCGTGGGTAGCGATGGTGCCGCAAGAAATCCAGGTTTTGGAACCAGAAAGAATGTAATCGTTGCCATCTTTGACAGCGCGAGTTTGTTGATTGGCAGCATCTGAACCAGCTTCTGGCTCAGTCAAACCATAACAACCCAAGAAGTCTCCGGAACAAAGCTTAGGCAAGTAGAATTTCTTCTGCTCTTCTGTGCCCCATTTGAAGATTGTCAAAGCAACCAATGAAGTTTGCACTGAGAACAAAGTTCTAGTGGAAGAACAAACACGGTTAACTTCTTCAGTCATCAAGCCATAGGCAACATAGTCCATGCCAAGGCCGCCGTACTTTTCTGGAACTGGGCAACCAAGGAAGCCTTCAGCAAAGATCTTCTTAGCAATATCCCAATCGAATTTGCAAGCGCGGTCGTTAGCTTGAGCTTTAGGAGCAATCTCGCGCTCAGCAAACTCACGCATGTGTTTGCGCATTGCAATTTGTTCAGGTGTGAAATCAAAATCCATTTCTTATCTCCAATTGAATTTCTATTATTCAGCTTTCGCAACGAGTTCGTCTGTATCGATTTGGGCTTTCTGCAAGCGACCGGAATAATCTACATATATAGATTTCCATTCGGTGAAGAAGTCGATGCAGGCAGTACCAGCTTCTCTGTGGCCATTGCCAGTTTGTTTGACACCACCAAAAGGCAACTGAATTTCAGCGCCAATGGTAGGAGCGTTGATATAAACAATGCCTGATTCAAGATCTTCCATGGCCATAAAGGCGCGGTTAACGTCTTTAGTGTACATAGAGAGTGAAAGACCGAAATCAGTTCCGTTTGCTACTTCGAGAGCTTCTTCAAAGTTCTCAACTGGAATAATGCAGGTTACTGGTCCGAAGATTTCTTCTTGAGCAATACGCATGCTGGCTTTTACATCACAGAATACGGTTGGCTCATGGAAGAAGCCTTTAGCAAAGACACCTTCAGTCAGGGCATTGCCACCACAAAGAAGCTTGGCGCCTTCTTTTTTGCCAATCTCAACATACATTTTCACTGTATCGAGTTGACCCTGGTTAACAACCGGACCGACTTGAACTGATTCATCAAGGCCATAACCCAATTTCAAAGCTTCGGTAGCTTTCTTGAACTTGGTGCAGAATTCTTCGTAGCGAGCTTTGTGAACGATGACACGGCTTGCCGCAGTACAACGTTGACCAGCGGTACCGAAGGCACCCCAGAGAGCGCCTTCTAAAGCGAGATCAATATCAGCATCTTCCATAACGCAGATGGCGTTCTTACCACCTAGCTCGCAAGAGATCTTCTTCATCAACTCGCCGCAACGGCCAGCAACTTTCTTGCCAACTTCAGTTGAGCCAGTTAGTGAAATGGCATGCACTCTTGAATCTTCAACCAGAGCATTGCCCACTTTTGAACCAGAGCCAGTAACCAAGTTGAGTACACCTGGTGGTAGACCAGCTTCATTGAGAATTTCAACAAACATCAAAGCGCAAAGTGGAGTGTCACTAGCTGGTTTGATTACCACAGTGTTACCAGCAACCAAGGCAGGAAGGGTCTTCCAGCTTGGGATGGCAACAGGGAAGTTCCATGGAGTGATCAAACCAACAACACCGATTGGCTGTCTAACAGACATAGCGAATTTGTGTGGTAGTTCGGATGGAACAGTTTGGCCAACCAACCTACGGCCTTCGCCAGCCATATATTTAGCCATGTCGATTGCTTCTTGCACATCGCCACGAGCTTCTTTGATGACCTTACCCATTTCGCGAGTCATGGTTTGGGCCAACTCTTCTTTGCGGCTCTCTAGCAAGTGAGCTGCTTTAAGCAAGATTTCAGCACGGTGAGGAGCTGGCGTGCGCTTCCAAGCTGGAAAAGCCTTGGCAGCAGCATCCACAGCATCTTTCACATCTTTAGGTGTAGAAGCGGCGAAATAACCAATTACTTCGTCTGTCTTTGCTGGATTGTAAGAAGCAAAAGTCTCACCTGTTTCAGCCTTAACCTGACGGCCATTGATGTAATTGCCGTAGGTATGTGGTTTTTCAGCTTTCTTTGCTGATGCTTCAGGCATTGTTGAGGTACTCATTTAGATTGTTTCTCCTAAATTGTTGAAGTCCTAGAACTTCATGCATTTTTCAAGTATTTCCAGAGCCTTATCGCATTCAGCGTCAGACATAGTCAGTGGTGGAATCAAGCGAATTACTTGCCCGGCTACACCACAAGTGAGGACAATCATTTTGTGCTCTAAGCAGCGCTCGGCCACTTTGTCGGCGTGTTCTTTAGATGGTTCGCCATTCTTATCATTGAATTCGATGCCAATCATCAAACCGCGACCGCGAATCTCGCCAATGTAGTCTTTGCCTTTAGCAAAGTCACGCAGGCGCTTCATCATTCTTTCGCCCAATTCATGAGCGCGCTCACAGAGCTTCTCTTCTTCAATTACTTGAATGGTAGCTAGGGCAGCGGCGCAAGAGACTGGGTTACCACCAAAGGTGGAGCCATGACGGCCAGCTGGCCATTTATGCGAATGTTCGCTCTTCGAGATGAAACCAGCCAACGGCAAACCGCCAGCCAGGGCTTTAGCCATCAACATAATGTCTGGCTCAACACCTTCATGCTCGATAGCAAACATTTTGCCAGTTCTAGCAAAACCAGATTGCACTTCATCGATAATCAGCAAGATGCCATGCTTGTCGGCTAGTTTGCGCAAGCGAGGCAAGAAGCCATTCGGTGGCACAACATAACCACCTTCACCTTGAATAGGCTCAACGATAAAGCAAGCCACTTGATCAGGGTGCACAAACTGGTGGAAGAGCACTTCGATTTCTTTGAAGGTTTCTTCAACACATCTGTCAGCATCGTCTTTAAAGTGTGAGCGGAACTGATATGGAAACGGCACTGTGAAGATAGAACCAGGTAGTGGCTCATACTTTTCACGATAATAAAGCTTAGAAGTAGTCAGTGCTGTTGTAAAAATTGTGCGGCCATGGAAAGAACCACGGAAGTTGATAACAACAGGGCGACCAGTGACATAGCGGGCCATTTTGATAGCGCCTTCTACGGCTTCAGCGCCTGAATTAGTCAAGAAAACCGAGTCTAGTTTTTTGGAAGGAGCAATCTCCACCAGCTTTTTAGCAAGCTCAATGTAGCGCTGATGGTGAGTTGTAACCGAAGTGTGCATCAATTGATCGAGCTGAGCTTTAGCAGCAGCAACAACCTTAGGATGGCAATGGCCAACGCTGTTAACAGCAATGCCTGTACCCATGTCGAGGTAAGCATCGCCATTCATGTCATAGATGTATGAACCACTGGCTCTCTCAGCCACAATGCGGGCAGAGCGCGACAGAACAGGATTGACATATTTGTCATCCATGTCGAGATAAGCCTGATTTTTGTTCTTAATTTCCGCCATCACCATAATGAGCTCCTTAGTTAGCGACCACTATCAACTGGCCTATTCGGCACGCTCGTTGGCGCAGATTCATGAGCTATAAAAGCCCTGTATCCCCCACCAGTTGGCGTCCCTCAGTTATGTAAATGATAGCAACAAAATGTGAAGAAGCTCCTGATATTTAGGATTCTGTCTGTATTTGCGCCGCCCTTGAATTACACAAGAACGGCCACATGACAACACTTCAGCCCACCTTCCGATGAGCCAGCCACGGGCACAAGAACATACTTAGTGAATATCGATCGCCGTGCGTTCAATTAAGGGAGATTAACCAAACACCGCAGAACCAGCCCACCATCCACTGCCAATCTTCATTGCTACAACCCATTGCCAAGGGGTCAATCGATTAACTGCACTAAACTTCAGGCATCGCCACAAGAACCAAACTTTGAATTTGTGAGTGTTAAACTTCGGTGATCGCTAGGAAATCGCCGTGCCAAATAATCTAACCAAACGCCTTCTGATAGCGGCTCTAGCCGCGATCTATTACTTAATACCTGCCTCGAGCTGCGGGCAAGCCTTTGCTCTCGATCAATCGTCGGATCTTAGTCAAGAGAAACAAGGGCTAACGCAAGATGACCAGTTAGCTGCTCGTGTCAACAAAGTAATCGACAAAGCCATTGAGCAAAAACAAATTGTTGGCACAGTGGTGGTGGTCGCCAAAGACGGTCGGGTTATCTACAAAAGAGCTGCTGGTTTTGCCGACCGCGAAACCAAAAGAGCAATGAAGCAAGACAGCATTTTCCAGCTGGCCTCAATGACCAAAACCATTGTTTCAGCTGCAGCACTAAAGTTAATTGAAGAAAACAAACTCAAGTTAGATGACCCGGTGACAAAGTACTTGCCTGACTTCAAACCAAAATTAGCCGATGGCAGCAGTCCAGCCATTCTTATTTCACAGTTGCTCAGTCACACATCGGGCCTCGGCTATGGTTTTGCCGAAAAGAAAGACGGCCCTTATCACAAAGCAAAAGTATCAGATGGCCTTGATCAACCGGGTTTAAGCATGGCTGAAAATATGCGCAGGCTGGCTTCAGTGCCATTGCTTTGCCAGCCGGGTAGTAAGTGGTGTTACTCACTGTCAATTGACGTCTTAGGCGCCGTGCTAGAAAAAGCGGCCAACCAATCACTGCCAGAGATTGTCCGCAACAAAGTGACAGCGCCACTTGCCATGACCGACACCGACTTCAGCCTGGCCAGAGGCAACCGCAGCCGGCTGGTGACGGCCTATTTCGACAATCCCGCTCGTCAGCAGCAAAAAGAAAAGGCACTAGATTCTGCCAGCTCAAGCATTGAGCCCATACGCATGCAAGCACTGCAATTGGTGGCATTTGACGGCGGCTGTTTCAGTTTTGCTCCAGCGCGCCTATTCAACCTAGACTCATATCCATCAGGCGGAGCCGGTATTTCTGGTACGGCCGAAGACTATTTGAAATTGCTAGAAGCAATACGCACTCAAGACAAGAACATGCTCAGTAGCGATTCATATAAATTGATGACCAACAGCCAAATCGGCAAGCTAAGCATTTCACCTGGCGGCGACTGGGGCTTCACTTACGGCTCAGCTGTTCTACTCAATGCCAAACCAGAGAAAGGTCCTCACAATGCCGGTACACTGCAATGGGGCGGCGCCTATGGCCATCATTGGTTTATTGACCCCGACGAGAAATTAAGCGTGGTTGAATTAACAAATACTACTGTCGAAGGTATGTCTGGTGCCTTTAGCAAAGATATTGCTAAAGCTGTCTACGGAAGCAATCACGGAAACCACCAATGAATACGGCTGACGATCGGCTAGCAGAGCCGATCTTTAACAAACAAACCCTGATTAGAACCGCAGGCCTTCTGCTCGGCCTTACTCTATTAGTGACCCTGCTTTATGGCCGCATTTGTCAGGCCGGATTTACCCTGGACGAATTTAGTCACTTAGTCTATCCCTATAAAACATTCAACGGCCATCCAGAAGCGCTATTAGGCAAGTTATTTGGCTCGTGGACCACTGGCGAAGAAGACGGTATCATGGCCTATCGACCAACCACTTGTGCCTCATTTGTTATCGACTACGCCTTCTGGCAAACCAAAGTACTGGGCTGGCACATCTCCAATTTGTTTTTCTATGTAGTCGGTTGCTTCCTAACTGGCGCCATAACTAACGAATTGCTCAAGCGTGCAGTCGCCAGCAGGGCAGCCCTCGGGGCCGGCATCGTGGCCGGGGGATTGATGCTAGTTTATCCGGGGCACCCAGACTCAGTGGCCACAATAGTTGGCCGAGTAGACTCACTGCCTACGGCTTTTTATCTAGCTTCATTCTATCTATATCTGCTCTTTCGCATGGCCGGTTCGCGCTCGCTTCGTACAGCTTCTCTGATCTCTTTTTGGCTAGCTCTAGGTTCCAAAGAAACAGCTATAACACTACCAGCGGTGCTATTTGCCGCCGAGGTGCTTTCACTGACCGGACCAAGGGCGGAGCAGACAAACGCAGAGCCGCTCAGCATTAAAAAGAGAGTCATGGCCGCCCTGCGGCTAGTTGCACCTTACATTGCCACGCTAGGTGTTTTCGCTGTTCTCAGAACGATCGTGCTGCACGGCCAAGTGGGTGGTTATGGCAAGATGCATTTTAAGGCCATGCTCAAACAGTTTCTCAATTTTGCTGACAGCAGTACTTTGATGAAAATTCTCATTCCAATAAACGAGCACTATCCTCTACCGCAGCCTTACACTCAAGCCATGCTGCTTAGCTACGCCCTGGCAGGGCTCAACCTTACTACTGCAGCCCTGCGCAATAAAGTCTTTGCCAAAGTCTTGGCATTTTTTGTGTTCTGGGGCATTGTCAATGTACTACTTACTTTTCAAATCTGGCATATCTATCCCAATCTAGTTGGCTTCAGGCTATTCTTTCTCTCTTCAACCGCACTATGCGCCATACTTTCAATGGGTTTCATGGTCGACGCTAAAAGCAAAGCTATGAGCGTTCTCAACGCATTGGCAGCGATTTTTCTCGGCACAGTTTGGAGTGTGGTCTTGCTCAACAATCTCAAGCCCTTTGAAGAAGCAGCATCAATGATGCATGATCTTGAGACCCAAGTAACTGAGTTGAGCATCGCGGCCAAGACAAAGCAAGAGAAAATTCTGCTCTTGAATCTTCCTCAAGATTTCTGTGGTGCACCAATGTTAGGCAAAGCCGCATTTTTAGCGGTAATGATGCAACCACCGCTAGCCTCTCAAGATTTGCGTCAGCAAATTATGGTGAGCACACCTTTCGAATCGGCCAGCGTTGCAGATTTAGACAACTTGAAAGAGATAAAGACGTTGTCGCCCCAAAGCACTATCAAAATCAGAAGCTATCACTGGGAGGAGAAACTGGGCCGCTTTGTTGAAGCAAAACGGCCAACTACTCTTTAGTACCAAAGCGATAGCCCAAACCATAAATAGATTGAAGAAGAGTGCTCTCTTCTTCGCCCAGTTTTTTGCGAATGCGGGCCACTGTTGTACGTACTCCAATTTCAGTAGCATCAGAATCGGAGGGCCAGACTTTGTTCAATAAATCTTGAGCCGAGAAAAGCTGGTTCTGGTGGCGCATCAAAAATTCAAGCAAAAGATACTCTTTCGGCAATAGTTTTATTTCTTCTAGGCCGCGATGCAATTTGCCAGCCTTGCTATCGAGCTTGAGATTGCCACACTGAATAATTTCTGAAGCTAATTGCGGATCACGCCGCAGCAGCGCTCTGATGCGAGAAGACAGCTCGCGAACATCGTATGGTTTTGACATATAGTCATCAGCACCAAGATCAAGACCAAGGGCCTTATCCTCGCTCTTGCCCCGGCCAGAAAGAATCAGAACCGGGTTTAAACCCCCATTGCGGCGGAACTCTTTCAAGACAGAAAGGCCATCAAGACCCGGCATCGTAATATCAAGAATCAAAATATCAAAGCTATAAGCACCTAGCATAGACAAGGCGTCGTTTCCGTCATGCACCATGTCAACGGTATGGCGTTCACCCTCAAGCACATCTTTGAGCAGTTGTGCTGCCAGGGTATCGTCTTCTGCTAATAAGATTCTCGCCAAAGCTTTACTCTTCCTCTAGTCTGCTTGCTTTACCGTAGCCAATTTTACTTCATGCAATTCTAGTGGCAAGCGAAACCAGAATCTACATCCACCGGCCGCACGATTCTCACCACCAAGTGTTCCACCATGGGCCTGAATAATCTCTTTGCAAATTGCCAGACCTAAACCATTGCTGTTAATCAAAGAGGCTTTTGCCGAGCCCGAAGCTGACGAAGACTGCGTATGAGAGGCATAACGATCAAAAACACGATCTTTAATTTCAGCTGGTAGACCAGGGCCATTATCGAGCACTGCAATCTCAATTTGAGGATTTTTAGAGTCATGTAGCAGGCGTGACTCAATTTTGACTATCGAATCTTTCTTGGCTCCATACTTTATGGCATTAGAAATGAAGTTTTGAATTACTTGCACAATGCGTCTCTCATCGGCCGGGACCGCGAGCGGTGGAATGTCCTCAACGATAATCTCGATGCCTCGAGCCTGGGCCAAATCGGCCACAAGGTCGAGGGCAGAGACAATTAGCTTGGTCACCTCGCAGCTCTCTTTTCGCAGCTCGAATTTACCAGTCTCCATTTGTTCTATATCTAAGAAGTCATCTACAAGGCCAGCACAGACTTTTAGATTATTAGCCACCGAGCGAGCCCGTTTGGTTCCTTTTTCGCTCAATTCGCCGTAGTTGCCGGTGGTAAGAAGCTCAAGAAAAGTCAATTGACTCATCAGCGGCGTGCGCAAATCATGACTCAACATGTTGACGAATTCTTGCTTAGCCCGCTCAATACGCCGAGCTTCAGAGACGTCACGGGCAACGCAGTAAATACTCTGTCCGTCGCGAGAACGACTGGCATTGATCTGAAACTCTACCCGCGAATGATCTCTAACGTTCAACACAGCAAAGAAACTAGTGTTTTTATCGGGCCCAAGGTCGTGTAGCAAGTCACGCACACGAGCCTCGTCTTGCTTGTCTATCATGGCAATAAATCTAGTTCCCAGTAAATCTTGAGGGCTGCTGCCCCAGAGTTGCTGACTGGCTCCGCCAGCAGCACTTAGAGTAAGAGCGCTAGTGAGGGTAAAAATTACATCACCGGCATTGGCAAGCATCGCGGTTTCACGCTCTTGTGAGCTGGTCAATTGACTGGCCATTTCATGCAAGCTGCGATCTAGTTGCGAGATTTCATCATTCCCCTCAAGCACAGGCAGCATTGGTTTCTGTGCCGCATAGGCACGAGTATCTGCGTATATTTTGCCGATTCTAGAAGCAATATCTTTAAAGAAGAAAAAGGAAGCAATCAGGCCTGCGGCGAAGTTAAGCGCAATACCAAAGAAGATCAAGCGCCGCTGATCGTCGCGCAAGCGAACAGAAGACTCCGGGGAATTAGACAATCTTTCTTGCTCTAAACGAATAATTTTCTCGTTGAGCTGAGCAATATTGTTTCTATCAACCAATATGCAGTCTCGCAAGTCGCGCGCCAGAAGCGCCGCATATCTAGTATTACCTTCCCCGAGCATATTCAAAATTTGGCGAAATCGAGCAACATACTCAGTTGTGGCCACAGATAATTTTTTTAGATTTTCAGCCTGCTCTGGCTGCTGCTTCAGTGCTGCTTCAAGCGCCTTAAAACGCCAAGCCACTTCTTCTTGCTTAGCCAATGCTGTCTGACGATACTGCTCACGGCCAAAGGAAGTAAAAAGAACAGTGGATTGAACCATGTCGTAATTACTCTTTTGGAACTCGGTAATTCGAACCAGAATCTCTTTCGAGCGCCGTTCAGCGTTCTCGGCGTTCTGTGCCGCCTGCTCAAGGGAGAGCAGACCGGCGCTTAAGAAAACCTGCACAACAAGGGGGCAAACGATAAGCAGGCAGCCTTTGAAGCTTATTCCTATTTGAGGTGCTCGCAAACGGTCATTCCTCTAGTGTACTCAGGCCTTGCCAGCAATTTACCCCACTTTTCCTCTTTGCAACATTGCTGCAACAATCTCAGCTTAGTCTGAAAGGACATTCACCCCTGAACCACTCCAACTTTACTAAAGCGAGATTTTACTACCATGGGCCAACAAACACTTGATAGACCTACAGCAGACGTCGAAGAGCACAAGTATAAGCCAGCTGGTCCGGATAAAGCTATTGATTGCACAGAGACCTCCTGCAAGCCTATCAGCATGGAGCAGCTACAGAAAGATTTAGGCCCTGAGCAATTTAAGAAATACCAGGAGCACGCCGCCTCTGAAGCCACCAAGAATGAATATTTCCACCCGGATAGCCCAGCCGGGAAAATGATGAATAACTTCTCCATTGATAGCACTGGTAAAGGTGAAAAATCAGCCGACTCTGCGGATGCAACCGACAAGCCGGAAGCGGCAAGCAAGAAAGACGCCGGACAAGAAGGTGATCTCTTTGGCGACCAAAGAAACGATATTCCTTCCGACAAGAAGCAAGATGGAGCCAGCGACAAAACCAAAGAAGATACCAAAGTCGACGATAAACCCAAATCAGAATGGGACAAAAAAATAGAAGCATCCGGAGCATTCACCGTCGGCCAGGCCAAAGATGCCTACAACGCAGCAGCCGCAGACAAAAATGGTGTTGCCATCATCATAGGCTCTAAAGACACACCCGGAAGCAAAGAGTTACTGGATAAACTGCCTGAATTGCAGAAAGAAAATCCCAACCTGAAATTCATGTTCGTAGATAAAGACGCTGTTGCTCAAAAGCTGGCCGAAAATCCTAACGACAAATCAATGCAGAATTGGGACAAGTGGATCAAAGATAGTCAAAAGGACTGCAATGGTCAGCCAATCGATCTGGCATTTACGAGTGTGCAATCGGTAAAAGCTGACGAAAATGGCAAAGTCGGCCCAGATAAAGTAACAAGCACACACTGGACTGCAGATATCAATGCCGGCTTACAAGATCAAGGTCGTTATGCCGCTGATGCTACAGCCCGCAACCTTGCCAATGCCAATTTAAAACTAGATTTCACACCACCAGCTAATGTTCCGAAAGCTGAGACAAAGGAGGAACCGAAAAAAGAACAACAAAGCGAAAAACCAAATGCAGAGGTACCAAAAGAAGAAACTCCATTCCTAAAAGATGAGAAGGAGAAAGTCGACAATAAGGCCAAAGAAGAACAAGCTGCCAAAGAAGAACAAGCGGCTAAAGATGCTCAAGCTGCCAAAGATGCTCAAGCCGCTAAAGATGCTCAAGCCCGCGAAGCAGCCGAGCGCAAACTAGAAGCACAAAAGCCCAAAGAAGTTGACACCAGAACCGTATTCAAAGAAGGCCATGTGAACGAGGCTTTAGCCAAGGCAAAAGCAGAAGGAAAGCCAGTGATATTCGAAGTCGGACTGGCTGGTACAGACGGTTCTAACTACTGTCCTCCTTGCCGTGCCTTCAATGCTCAAATGGAGCCAAAGCTAGAGCAGACATTCAAGGACAAAGCCGTAGTGATCAAAATTGATCCAACCAGAGACCCAGCTGGCGCTAGTGCTATTCCTGGCTATCCTGGAAGATTCCCCTATTCGGGCGCCGGATATGTCGATAACCAGGGCCGCCTGCAATCGGTTGGTGGCGGCATGCTAGGCTTCGCCGGTGCCGATTCATGGACCAATTCAATCAATCAAAGAGTTGAGCAAGCCAAAGAGCAAATCAGACGCCAACAACGCTAATCAAGTTTTTCTCACAAGAACACTTTGTTTGAGGGCAAAGTGAGATTCCAAAGCAGTATCAGGGGTGGTATCGCTAGGAACGCAGCAACTTAAGGCCAACTTCTTATTATTAAGGAGTTGGCCTTAAGGCATAGCTTGTTTTGCAGAGGCAACGTAAAATCTGCTAGAAAGCAACAATGCTGCAACAATGTTCGCCTAGATTAGAGAAGTGCAAGGTTCACCTAGCACTCTTTCTTTTTCGAGGTATTTACTATGTCCACATCAAGTACTTCTCCACAAAACCCAAAGTCTGACAGAGATATTAACGCTCTCTACAAACTAGCCGCCGATGCCTATAGCACAGCATTTATCGAGCGCAGAGAAAAAAGAGTCAATAGCAGCTCCTCCAAGCAGGCCGCCGAAATGCTAGCGGGCTTTAGCCTCGATATCTTCTACAACGAATCACCAGACATAGCTTTCGCCGTGCTATAGGCTTTCTCAAGCAAGAAAACGCAGGGTGGCTAAAGCTCCGAATTCCCGTTTCATTCCCAGAAATCAGTGGAATCAAATAATTTAGAACTTAAACCTTTAGTCTCCTGTTTTGTCCCCGAGGAAGAGCAAAATTGTCCCCAGCAGATCCCGGTGAAAAGAAAGACAGAGCAGCTGACGACAGCAAAGAAGAGACAAAGCCGGCCAAAGCGCCGACGCTTGACGCAGACGTTTTAGCCGATAAAAAATCAAGGGCAGATGGGCCAGGCCTTGGCAATACCGGTAGCGACGTCGACAAAATGATGCTCGATACGGCCAGAAAAAACGAAGCGGCCATCAAGCTGGAGATACCATTAAGTGCGGTGCAACTCGACCTAAAAGATGTGAACCCACGGCAGAAGTTAAAGAGTTCAGAGTCAACCAGTCACGGCGACAGAACCTCTGCGGCAGTTACAGAAGAGAATTCCAAAAGTCTCTTCGATGCTAAATCTACCTTTTTCAGTCGTGACGCAGACAAAACAATGCGCCTTACGGCCGTGCGCGATGCCTATGAGAAACTCGCCCTTTCTTTGCCGCCAGAGCTTAATGAACAAGTAAAGAAAGGCGGCCGAGAACTACTGAGTTTAAATGCCGGCATGGAAATATCACAGGCTATCAAGCACCTGCTGACAGACAACAAAACGACTGATGCTTTGCCCGGAAAAGGTCAGGTCAAAACTGAACGTGGCGAAGAAAGCCCGGACCAAACAATTAGCCGTGCCCTGAAGGAACTACAGCGACTAGCCAAAGCAAGTCCACCAAGCGAAACGGCGCAGTTGCTAATTAACCGCCTGGGCGGCCAAGATGCAACTACCAAGATGGTTAACTTACTAGCAACAGATTCTGAAAACGCTAGAAACAGAGCTTTCAATCAACTTATTGAAGCAACAAAAGAAGGGCAGCAAGGGTCGGCACAAAATATCTTTGATAGCCGAATAGAAACTGCAAGAAATCAGCAGCTCCAGAGAGAACTAGCGAAACTAGAAGCACCAAACCAACATGAAGAATTCGCCCGCAAGCTCATGCAAGAGCAAAGTGGCGCCTACGATGTCAGCGCCACAGGCCAATTACAATTGGCCAATATGGACCTATTCAATCAGACAGCGGCGAGCCTAAAGCAAGACACACCCGAAGTTGAAACTATAATCGCCCAGGCTCACGCAGGCAATCCACATAGCCGCGCACAGTTGGCAATTATGAGCTTAGGTGAGCCATCTTTAGCCGATAACGCCAAGAAAGCAAGTCAACTGATTGAGGCACACGCTAAGGAATGGGGCCACAGCTTGCCCCAGCTAAGTCAAAAGCAGTGGGATAGCCTCACTAGAGAACAAAAGGATGCAGTCAAAAACTTAAGCCAAGACTTTCTCTTGCATTCTAGCGAAAAGTCCTGGCCCAGCTCTAAGGCCGAATGCCTGGCCCTCGGCACTCACATCGAGCGTGCCCTTGGAGATGGCAAAGAAAAGGAAGCGACAGTGTTCGCCCAAGCCCTTAAGGCCAATGCTCAAGCAGTACCTTTTGAGCTAGCGGTAATTGCTGCTAGCCCGGCAACAAAGTTTGATGGCAAGACAAATGCACTAGATGCGGCAGCCCAGATCAATAACGTAGAAAAGAGTGCCGCATTGCTGGCCGAACTAAATGAAGTTAAGCCAGTCCGTGAGGGAGACAAAATCAAAGAGCAGGTTCGCCGCATTGCCAACTCAGAAGATGGCGACTATGCTCTCCAAATATTGAAGGCAAACGGCGAAGTCAGCGAATATCATTTCAAACAAAAAGAAGCAGGCAAAGATTCTGCAGACGATACTCTGGTCGGTGTAAAAGAAGGCGGCAAGCTGCTTTCTAATGGCTCCGGCATGCTCGAATTTGACACACACCTAAAAAAACCAGGCAACGCCGATAGTAAGGCAACCGACAAAAATGATGCCTGGATGGTTGTAGAAGCACCCGGCAAAAAGACTGGTGATGTCATCCAGCAAAAGCGAACTTTTGATCGTGCCACCAACAGCGAAACCATTATTGACAGCGTAACGAATGAAAAAATTGTCAAAAACGCCAATGGCAGCCAAGAAATAAGTAGACCAGGAGAAGAAACATTCAGCCGCTTGAGACTGGAGAGCGGAGTAACAATTGAAAATAAGAAAGGCAGCAACGAACCAACTGCTATGGTGTTCAGGGATGGCACAAGAATAGAAAATCTTTTCAACGGCCAGTTCCATGAACTAAAGCCCAACGAGAAAACAGGCAAGCTAGAAGAAACAAGCACTTTCAATGGTCGCTTTCAGTTACTTCCCCCCGCGGGACGAATACAGATAGTGGCCAATAAAGAAGATGGAACGCACGTATACAGACAAGATGGAGCGGTCCTCAAGTTTTCTAAAAACAGCGAAGAGCTCACTATCAATAGCTCTGGCAGAGAAATTAAAATCGGAGCCATAAGCAAGGATGGGCAACCAACTAAGATTTATTCAGATAAAGGCGATGGCTCATATAGCAGCACCGAAAACGGTCTTTTGTGGAAATCATATGACAAAGACGGCAAACTAATTGCTGGCAGTGAGAAAGAAGAAAAGATAGTCCTAGATCTTACTCGCGGCTCTCTTACTCACTTTAGCGCCGATCAATCTTCTATTACCGAAAAGAATTTTGATGGCAGCACAAGAAAGTTTGAAGTTATAGCCAGCGGTGGCAAGCCACAAAACACTTTAGAAATAAAAGCAGACGGCACCACAATTGCTCATGAATACAAAGACGGCAAACAGTCAACAACCAAAGAGAGTCGGCCTGATGGCTCAACTCGAACCTGGCAGTATCTGGCGCACCCTGAAGCCTTAGCAGCTGGAGTTGAAGGATATCCTGTTCTAACTCAGAGAAGAACATCTAAAGAAAACGGCTCTAAAGAAATGACCTTTACCTATGGAATCGATCCAAAACCTGGATCAGTGCCATACGTAAAGAGTTATAGTGACAGCGACGGAAACTGGAGTCTGAAAGCCAATGCCAAGGCCGATTCAGGCATCTATATTAACGAGAGCAACGGTGAAGCTAGAGTTGAGCAACTTTCAGTCGCTCCCGACGGCCGCATACGCCGGGCGACCCAAGTCACTGCAGACGTCATCGGTCTGAGCAATGACGCGCAGAATATGCGCGAAGAAATTGGCATGGATGGTGTCACTTTGGCTTATCCACAATCAGGTGGGGCCTTAGTGCGAGGTCAAGATGGCGTTCCTGTGAGAGCCATAAGCGAAACCGGCGCCACTAAAGACTATTCCTACAACGAAGCTGGCCTTCTTTCTAAAGTAGTAGAAACCCAGGGAAAAGTAGTCAACACTATCGAAGCTTCAATCATGCACATGACCGCCTCCTGGCGTCATTCGGACGGCAAAGTTGACAACGGCGACTGGCGAATTAGCAAAACCACTGGTCAGGAATTCTTCGTCTTTGATAGCGGTCGAAGCTATAGCCGAGACGCTCGGGCAGACAAATACACCATGGTGAATTCTGGCGAAGAGGCTCGGGCAAAATCAGCTGACTTAATGAAAGCCTATGAAGACTGGTATTACACAACCGGTGGGCGTTTTGAAGCACTAAAATCACGACTAGATCAAATGACTCCCGATCAAATTATGATGTTTCGCCGGGATTTTGCCGCCAAACATGGCAATGATTACTCGACGTTTGGCCACTATATCGGCGAAAAATTTGGTCAAGGTGCCAGAGCCGAAACATTGACTGAGATCATAAATCCTAGAGCGCGCACAATCAGTCAAGCCGACGCCGAAAGAACCGCTGTCAGATTAAGAGCGGCCATGCATGAGATGAAAGAAGATTCTTGGTTCAAGCGCAGCAATCCAGTACTTGAAAAAGAAATGCGCGAAACAATGGCCAATCTAAAACAGAGCCAACTTAATACCTTCAACCGCGAATACGAAAAGCGACATCACAAAACGGCTTTAGCAGACGTTAAGGCCTTACCAGGCTACGCTGAAAGCAGTAAGGTCCATCAGCGTGCCACCGAAATATATCACAGCAAAGGCATTGATCGCCGCACAACGGCTGACAACAAAGAACTGATGCAACTAAGCTTAACCGGAGGCAAACAGTTTCAGTCACTAGACGGATTAGACGCAGACGCCCGTGACGGTGCCAGACAGTACAACAGACAAGTGTCGCTGCAAAATCTAGAAATGTTCAAAGAGTTCGCCGGTCGAGCCAATAAAGAAGCCCGCGAAGAGTTCGGCAAAGAAGATGGCGACAAACTCTTAGAGCAAGCGCTTGTGCCTAAGGAGCAACGAGAAGAAAAACGAGAGGGTCAGAGCAACTATGTGTTTAACAATAGCATCTTCGCTTCAAGCGGAGATGCGGGCCGGGTTATGACCATAGGCAGAGACTATGCCCGCGACGGCCAGACATCAGCATTAACTAAAATAGAAGAAGAAAACTATGGCAGCGGACCAGGTCGCGAGCGACTGGAAAGCATTTTCCACAATATGAGCAGTGAGGATAGAGCGCGGTTTAGACGGGGATTTGAACTGAGTTTTGACCTTGCTTCGGACGATATAAACAAGAGCAAAAAAGCGGATGAACTGCTCAAATCAAACACCGCGGCGGGCGAACAGGCCAAAGAAGACGTTAAGTACTATCGTGATTTCGCCATCAAAGCTCACGACCTGCACTGGTTCTCTAAAGACATTAAAGAGGCGAAGTATCTTCAGGCCGCTTATGGCGAACGCCTGGGCATGGAATTAGACAATCATGCCGGTTTTTGGGACCATGCTACAGCTCAAAACTTTATGAGAAGCATTGAGAACATCGACTCTGCTTCATTAAACAACCTGCTCGATAGCGCTCACCTTAAGACCCTTTTGAAGAAGCAAATAGATGAACGTTTTCAGGGTGACGAACGAGCAACGAAAGCTTGGGACCTATTAGAAAAGAAGCTGCAATACGCAGAAGCTGAAAAGAAAAAAGATAGCAATCTCACCAGCGAAGAAATTTTTGAAAGAACTAGAGATAACGTCAGGCGAGAGATAGTCGATGTAATTGCCGACAACAAAGGTAGTGGAGCAGCAAAACTGACAGCCATTATGGATGGTATCACCTCAATGATGCCGTCCGAAAGAGCCAGGTATGCTAGTTCTCCTGAATTTCGGCAACAAGTCAAAGAATCGATTAGTGAAGGCCTTAAATACTCACCTTTGGGCAAAGATGCACTCACTAGCTTGCTTCGGCAAATAGAACAAGACCCTTCGAGAAAACCCGAAAAAGATGCCATAACCAAACTCTTTGAGCAAGCAGCCCTGAGCGGCCCTTCAATAACAGAGGGGATAAAAATTCTCAATCAAACCTTGAGTACAGAGGCCGGCGCCAAGTTAAGAGAACAGCTAGATAGAAATCATCCGCGCTACAACGCCGAACTGAGACAGTCTTTTGACCTGGCCATGAAAGAGGTCTTCAAAGTAAAAGTTGGTCATGACGGCGAACATTCACAATCACACTGGGAAGAATTTACCGACCTCAATTCACGCATTATCGAACCAACCCTGGCAAAAGGCATAGTGCCGAGCAGCGAAATGAACCAGTATCTGCCCGCCAAAGAAATCGTGGCCAGTCTACTTACAATCGGTGGTGCTCAAAACTTAGAACAAAGAGAAAAAGACTCAATACTCGAATCACTGAATAAATCGCTTTCACCAAGCCAGCAAGAAATTGCAAAAGCAGTTATCGAACAAGGCCAAGCCAAACCAGAAGACCGACTAAGAGCCTTTACCCTTGGCATTGGCAAAGAAGAGGAAGCTCTGCGAACAGTCGACCAAATGTTCGAAATGAAGACCACTCAGCGTGCCCCCATAGTTAACGCCTATGCCGCAAAATACCATGGTGACTTAACCTCTGATCTCAAAGCTCAGCTATCTGGCAAAGATGCTGGCCGCATCGAAGCAGCTATGCACACTGATGAATGGACCAGCCATAGAAGCTATGAGCACGCCAGTCAGCAGGCAAAAAAGGTCGACAACTATGGCGCATCATGGACCTGGGACTCTACTCGCCTTTCATTAGAAGAAAGCTCAATAAACTATGCGAGCGAACTAAGGAAAGCAGCCACTGACCATCGCGAGCTCAAGGATGAAGAGATTAGAAAGCTACAGGCCAATGTCTTCGCACGAATCGACGACCATGTCAAAAGCCAGGGAGAAAGGGCCGATGTCATAGCAGATTCTTGCATCATGGCGGCCGCCGCCGCCGCAACAGTTTGCACCGCCGGTGCTGCTTCGCCGCTTCTACTAGCATCGTTTACCGCCGGTGCTGCAACCTTTAAGCTAGGCGCAAACGCCTATATGACCGGTGAAAATTTCGACAGCCGCAGCAGCAATGTATTAGCCAAACTATCCTCGGGAGCCGTAAACGGCTTTACCGGCATTTTCGGACCAGCGGAAATGACCATGCTGCTTGGCATGGGCACTAAGGCCGCCACAAAAGTATCGGGACAAGTACTAAGCCATAGCGCTTTTGATACCCTATCGGCAGCAGCAAAAAAAGAAGTTCAAGAAACAATCACTAACTCAGTTGCCAACTCACTGAGACAGCAAATCGCCTCGGGGGTCTATAAGGCCGACCAGCAACTAGCAGAAAGTGTTATTGGTCAACTAACTCAACGTGGCGCTTTGAACGCCGAACAAGCCATGGTAGCTACGAAGTTGCTTAGCGAGGCTCTACCGACTGCAATTAAGAACGAAGGTACAGCTTTGATCACAAATCAGTTAACGACCCTCGCTATCAACCAAACAAGCGGAGCCGGCGGTTCAATATTGAGTTCATACGTTGAGGCAAAGGCTCGCGGAGCAAATTTTGGTTTTGATGAGTTACGCGACGCTACGATTAGAGGCTCATTCGGCGCGCTGGGCGGTCATTACGCCGGTAGACTAAGTAACAGCCTTGTTCACGCTGGCCCAAGACTTGAGAGCCTAAACGGCGCGCAAGAGCTCCTTAGGTTTGCCACTAAAGGCAGTAGCGACTTCAGCATGGCTGTGGCTGGCATGTCGAGTTCAAACTTCGCAGCAGAAAACTTAATTGCCACAATTCGAGGCGAAGGTTATAGCGGTGAAGGTCTATCGCAACAGACAATGAATGCCACCATCGCGCCGTTCTTCCAGCAAATGCGTGGTGCCTATCAAAACCACAACAAACCGGCCACAACTACGGCCGGAGATTCTCATACCAACAAAATCGCTCACACCGAAGCAAAACTATCTACTGGTCATCAAGTTAGGCAAGCAAATGAAATTGATGTGGCAAACAAAAACCTAGCAGCGATGGAAATGGCTCTGGCGAAAGGAAGAGCCAATATGTCGGCAGAGCAAATCGCTGGTCAAGAACAGCAAATTAAAGCTGTCAAAGAATCATTGCATAATAGCTTACTCAAAGATGCCGGTGAACTAATTTCAACTAGTCTGGGCATCGACAAAGGTACTGCGGAAAAACTGGCCCGGGATATTGGTGTAAATCTAGTTCCTGCCCAGGATAACCTAGATGCTCAGGGCATGTTCAGCTCTGCTAAAGGACAAGTCGATCTATACGTTGGGGAAGGTTCAACAGATTCATCTAGGCCAAGCCAAACTAACATTCATGAGTTTGCACACTTTATCGATGCCGCTCGCTACCAAGCTCTAGCTGAGGCCAATCCAAAGCTATTTATCGAAACTCTAGCCAGCGATGCACTCACTGGCTCTTTCAGCAAGGGAAGAGCGCGTATTGAGAAAAGTGTCTTCGGCGAGGATACTTTCGAGAGACAACCTATCAATGGCAATAAAGGATTCAGCGAAGCAGACGCAAAATTTGCGCGCGAGCAAGTCAAAGCTTACCTAACTGAGAACTTCAAAGACGGAAAACTGCCTGGGGTGCCAGATGATCGGACACTCTACCGCTTCTTAGGCACTCGTGGAGCAGAATTTCCGGGAGCGGATTTCAGTCGTAACCAGGCCCTTCTGCACGAAATGAGACGTGAGATCTCAAATATTCGAGTCACCTATAGCAATGTTGCCTTATCAGATCAGGCTATCGCTAAACCAGCGGTACGCACCTTGGTTGATGCAGCTCGTCAGAGCCTTGGCACAAACCCAACTAAAGAGCAGTATCTCAATGCTCTGGCCGGAGTCTCAGACGCCACAATCGGTCTTACCAGAGGCGCCACTGACTACTATGACTTTGGCTCACGCTATGAAAATCGGGCCAATCGTTTTCAATATTCAAAAGCACTTGAGCAATCGCTAGCAGACACCCACAAGCTCGTAAAGCAGTTAAGCGCAGATTCAAATTTAGCCAAGCCTGACTCAGCGGCGGGCCAGTTCATAAAACAGCTAAGCGATGCGACCAGCAGCGATAGCAAAAGTGCAGCACTGATTGAAATGTTGAAATCGCCGAACAGCAAAGCCGCACTGCATGAATTGACGACCAACGCAGAGATAACGCCAGCCCTGAGAGAAACAGCAAAGGCGCTAGTATCAAACCTTGAAACAGTGAGCGAATCAACCAAGGCTTTGAAGTTTACTACTGCACTAGATATGGTGGCTCGCGACGCCGCCAAAATCAAACTCTTGGATCAAGAAGCAAATCAAAGTAGTGGTGTAGATCCAATCATCCGAGCGCAACTAGAAGCGTCAAAAAATCAATGGCTAGATAGTGCCTTTGCCAATGTTCCGGAAGGAGAAGCGAGTCGGCTCGCATCCTACATGATGAAGCGCGGCTATATAACGAAAGACGAAGTGAGAGCAAATGACGCAGCGCGCCTAGAGAAAAAAAGCGAAGAACGCTTCGCCGGTTCGGATCAAGCTGAAGCTCACCAAGGACACCTCTCCCGTTCGAGACCAGACGCTGCTGGCAATTGGACAACTGATTTGCCTACCGCATTAAACCACCTAGAGTCTGAGAGGAACAGAATTGTAACAAGCAAAGAGTTCAGGATAATTGAAAAAGGTGGAGATCGAACTCAACTTACAATTTGGCAACATCTCACAAGTGAACCGGGTGGGGTCCTGTCAAAACTCAAGGCAGAAGGCCGTATCAGCTCAAGTTGGGAGGTTTATCCTACAGAAGCGCTGTCACCACTAGACAAAGCCGGCGGCGACTTCTTGCTAGTAAACACAAAAACAGGCGAGCTTCACTTCCTCGATGCTACTTCAAACTCAGACAAAAAGAATGTTTTCAAACTGAGAGCCGATGGTGTCATATTCGCAGAGAACAAATGGTTCGACCAGTCGGGAGCACCGAAAATCGATGACTCCGATCAAGAAGTGGCCAAATCCGCAAGAGACTTTATTCCCATGTTAAGGGATAAACTGATTGGTCTGATAGAGAAAGGAACGCCATTCAAGCTAGGAGAAGGAGCTCCACCTTTACCCAGCCTAGCAAAAGCAACGGACGCTGAAGCCGAAGTACAACAGCGAAAACTTGTCACTTGGGCGAGACAACAGGGCGAGAAAAGTAAATCGGATCAACACAAATTGCTTTGGAAAGATATGGCGGACGTAATAGAACGTGGAGCCACTAAATATTCCAGCCTAGCAGCGAAAAGGTTACCATCAGACTATCTAAGAGCACTTGTAGAGCAAACAGCGACAGTAGAGTTGGTGAATTTTGCCTTAGCTAGACTTGATGGTAGTTCCCCGAAAAAAGAGGCGAAAGAAGGTACGAGTAATGTATCAACCTTTAAAGACGAAATTCAGTTTAGGAAAAGCGAAGATACAACGCTAACTGGTGGCTCCTTGCAAGGAGCAATTAGCAAAGCCCGCGCAAACCTTATGGATGATCTGGTCATAGCGAGAATTCTAAAGAATGACCAACTAAAGGAATTAGGGGCAGACTTAAGCGCACTCAAAGGACTAACCGGTGATGAGCGCTTGCGAGCGCTATCCAAGCAACTCGGAACAAATAGACAACTAAAAGACAACATATCTAAAATCAGGAACGTTCTGCAGCAAGAACGTGATTCTATTGAAAGTGGTCAATTGTCTATAATCGCAGCCAACACCGTTGCCAAGCTGCGACTCAAATCGGGAGATCAGCTTGAAGGGATAGCGGCAAAAAAAGCAGACGAGACAAAACCATCAAGTGCAGCCAAAGCTCCAAACCTGGACGAGACTCTACCGGAATCAATAAAAGCACTTCGAGGCTTCGAGATAAAGGTGACAGATCCCGCCAAGCAGGATGCCAACATAATAGAAGCTTTTGACTTGCTACATGCAGACAACTATTCAGAAATTCCAGAAGGTGAGCGCGTTAGATTACAAGCCCTGCGAGATGCGTACAACGACAAAAACCATGCAAATCACGCCAAAGCGTTAAAGGAATTGCATGAGCTTCTCTCAAGATAGACCAGATAGAATGATCACACTATCATCACATTAGTGTCCTACGATTACGTTTTCACTCAGCTTGAACCAGTGCGCCTTGTCAAGCGAAAGCGGCTAAAATAAAGCTTGACCATGACAGTAATCAGTCAAAACCAATAGGAATCATTCTGTGGCACTGAGAAATAGTCGTAAGAAAATTGTTTGCGCCCTTCTTGCAACATCATTCACGATTCAATCAAATCTTGCTTGCTTAGCAGCACCAGTATTAGTTGAGCCACTAGACAATACAGCGCCGTTTGCTATGGCTGAGACCGGAGCTGCGCTTCAAGAGCAATCGACCCTTAGCGACGAGTCAACAACCAATAACATTGCTGCGGCCAACGCTGAAAACAATACAAAGATTGCCTACGGCAACTTCACTCTTAATGGGCCACTTGGGACGGTGCCCGATACAGAGGAAGGTGCAAACGCTACAGCTGAGGAGACCGCAGATAGCGACTCCCCTCAGCTAATGGCGGAGGCACCAATATCGGCGCAAAGCCCAGCGGCAGAACAGTTTACTCTTTCTGGTGGTGCTTCAATTACGCCCGAAGAATCAGTATCTAAGATTGATGATTTAACCAAACAAATTTTGCTAAAAGAAGTTGAATTGCAAAAATTCAATCTGCACTACAGCCAAGAAGTTGCCAAACAAGGTCGCTGGAAAGGCTGGCGCTATGCCGGCTTACAAGAAATCAATATGGGCACAGGACTAGCCGGTGCAATTATTTCGGTGGTCAACAGAGGAGCACACATACACCGGGCTCAAGGTGTTCACCGCCACTTCCAAGAGAGTGCAAATTACATTCCAATGATTGGTGCCATCATAGGTGCCGGTGCTGCCGTTATGGAATTTGGTGTTAATGGCTACCACGACTTAGTTGCTCGACGTCACGGTTTTTCACCAACTGCAGCGACCAAACATGTGGAAGGCATTAAAAATAATATAGACGTATTAATGGCTCAAAGAACAGCTTTGACAAAAGTAGAAGCTTCATCGCCAGCTCTAAGCGGACACGTTGAAGTCGACGACGCCGAAGGAAAAGTTCTCAAAGACTTGCGCGATCAATCTTTGCAGGAATTTCAACGCTTCCATGTTGGTGCAAGAAGACTTATTGCCTTCCAACAAATGCAGTACTTCTTCGACTTTGCCAAATACACGACTAACGCCATTGGTTATGAGTTCGCCTATCTCTCTCTACACAGAAGACATCGCATCTGGAACGGAAGAGCTGGTGTGCTCTTCATCGTATCTGGTCAACTAACTATGTGGGGGCCGATACTAAGCAGAGTAGCTGCCAAAGGAGTGGGAGAAATCACAAAACATCGCATCAAACATGTGATGCAAGATTCTAGTGATGCCAAAGTACAAGTTCTAGAATCAGATCTAGCTACTCTAGACAAGCTAATCAAACAAGGAAAAGTATCTAACCAAGGTGTGGCCAGCGCTATTGATAGAGAAGGTTTCTACGGCGAACACCAAAAAGTATTCAATGACGAGATCCGAGCTGGCCAGAAAAAGAACGCGGCCGCAAAACTTACAGCAACTCAAAACATCGGAGCTGGCCTCTATGTTGGTGGTACCAAGACAGCTTCGGGCATTCTCTTCACCATTCCTGGCTACAACAGCCACTACAACAGTAAGACAGTGCGAGCCGGTCGAGTAACAAACGACCTGTTATTTGCGGCATCGCTTATTGCCATTCCCTCATCTGCATTCGGCATGCTTGACACACTGCGCATCCAAGTTCGCGGCGAGATCAATCGCCATAAGGCTCTCAAAGCTGGCATGCTGCCCGGACAAATTGCTTCAGCCAGACTAAAACAGCTCGATGATATGGAAGCACGCTTGAGAGCGAAGTAGCCTCGGGGGCAAACTGTTATGATTTACAGATGCCTGCGAATTCAGATTCAGTAAACTCAATCCCAGTACCAGAGGCCCTTGCCAACCTGAGGCGCTTCTCCTTGGATGGGGCACTGCTGCTCTTCGATCGAGACAGTGGACTCAATGCTCTTTGCCAAGGCCCCGAAACTCAGCACTTAAAGCAAGCAGCCCCAAGAGTCATACAATTTGGAATCACCAACGCTTGCAATCTTGCTTGCACATTTTGCTCAAGAGACCTGACAGCTCAAAGCGGCTGGACATCCGATCAAGCCTTTGCCGTACTCTTCGAACTGGCTCAAGCAGGCGTTCTAGAAGTTGCCTTCGGCGGAGGTGAACCTTGGACATTTCCAAATTTCTCCGAACTCGTCTGCCGTTTGTACGATGAAACCGCACTGGCAATTAACCTGACCACAAATGGCCTGGCCATGACACCGGCTCGCCTGGCCGCGATAAAAGGAAAATATGGACAGATTCGGCTCTCACTCTATGAAAACAATGATTGGCGTTCAAAGGTAACTGAGCTGGTGGAAGCAAAAGCACGGTTCGGAGTAAATTATTTGGTTACCCCAGCGCGCTTAGCAGACCTAGAAAAAACTGTATTGGAGCTGGCCTCACTTGGCTGTAGAGATATTTTGCTGCTCAGCTATAACGGCAGCGATGCTGCTCTTCACCTTGATGCCCAAAGTGCCCAAAAGCTGGCTGAGCGGGTAGCTATGATTGCCAGAGCCCTGAAAAATAAGTGCCAAATCAAATTAGATGTTTGCTGGGGCGACCGCATGGAGGGTGTTCCACGACTCTTCGATCGCCAAGATTGCGGAGCCGGGCGAGACTTCATCGTACTCACCAGCGACAAAAAACTTCAGCCATGTAGCTTTCACGAGACGAAGATAGCAGTCGAGAACGCTCAAGACATTATGAACGTTTGGCGACAGAGACAAGGCGAACTCAGTGCAGCATCACTGCTACCTGGCTGCGCTAGAACGCCAGGATTTGGTATAACCGCCGACACGCAAAATTCCGAAAATCTGAGTCAACTGGCAATTTCAAGTTCATGGTCAAATTCCACATCAAAATCAGCGCCGCTATCAAGAGAGGCTAAAGCATGAAAATCAAGATCTGGAATGCCTTTGCCAGCAACAACAGCGGCAGTTATACAATCGTCGGAAACTTTCCCACTTCAGAGTTAGCGCAAGATGTGGCAACTGAGTTGGCAAAACTAGTGGAATCCCATCACCAGTGGATAGATACTTGTGAAGGGACATCGCCCCTTAGCGAATTTGCAAGGCAAAATCAACTAACTCCTTATAAAGAATCAAAATACTTTGATGACTGGCCTTACCCATACACAGACGCTCCAGAAGTCATGGCCTTAGAACGTCAGGTATTCGTTCATCACCCGTATGTGATTACGCTTCCAGCGCTCTTTGGCCAATATTTTTATGCTCGCGGTGGTCGCGTTGAGGTTGAACTCAATCATTCCCACCACCCAATAGTGGCGATTTTTACGGCCTATGTTCCCCATGAAAAACGAGGAACTATAAATTCAGCATCTGCATTTGCAGAGATTCTGAAGGAACTAACAGCTTCAGAAGGACCGCTTTCTATCGGACTTATGCAAAACCAAGAAGCCGCCTGGAAAATTGAGAGAAGCCCATTGGAACAGTTAATTTTTGGTGCCTGCTTCGTTGACATTCTAAAAAGCTTTGCGGCAATTGAAGCGATCACAAAGCGATATGGAGTCATGACCCACGTCAAACTTTTTGAAGCCCCGAACGAACACGATGATCCACTCGGATTCCTACGCCAAAATTGCTCCGCTGAACAGCCCCAAAATGAGAACAAAGCTAGCAGCACGCCCGTTCAAAAAAACACCGACACTTCGAAATCTGAAGGATGGCTCGATAAGATAAATTCATTCGTTGAGAGCCTTCGGCAATCAAAGAAACCGTAGCCGACCTGTTCTGGATTAGCAAGGATGCCCCGTAGTCAAAACAAAATACTTGAGTACTCAAGTATTTTGAAAATAGTTGCATATACAACTATTTGTCGAAATTGAACTAATAGCCGAGAATAGGCTCGAACTCTTATAAGCAAATTCCTATTCAAAATCAAATTTGATTTACTTCTCTATTTCCCGCCGGTAGTTAAGCCCTGCAAACGCACACGCTCTTCTTCCAAAACTTGTTTCATGATGTCGCTAAGGGGAGGAGTTATAAGCGCAGTGGTCATCTCCATTGATTCGCTCATAACTGCCGGCAGTGCTTGCAGGGTCTTTTTGCCGGTTGGTGTTTTATAGAAAGTAATGATGTCCTGCATTTCAGACTCAGTGAAGTTCTTGTCGTAGACCACCAGTGCCACTTCTTGCATAACCTTGCTCAAGTCAATTTTCTGCATGAACAACTGCCGCAGGCGCTCAGACGAACGGGCACTCTGTTCTTGGGCACTGGCGATTAGCTCTTTTTTCTTCTCTTCTGAAAGATTAGGAGCCGCATTTATGGCTTGCGCTAACAAAGTGGGATAACGTCTTTGATGAGAGAGAGTCAATTGATTGATGATCATCTCGACCTGTTTATCGGCATCGGTCATCTTCAAAAGTTCAAGAATCAAAGCTTTCTTTGCCGGAGTAAGAGTCGGAGATGTCGCTGCCGGAGCATCTGCAGCAGAGGCCGACGTGTTTACAGCAGAAGCAGGCTTGGTGGCAGCAGCTCCAGTAGAAGGTCCAGTAGAAAGTCCAGTAGAAGATCCGGTAGCATCAGAAGCGATAGCTGGCACTACTGCAAGCAAAAGAGAAGCCGCTGACAAAACGACATTGAGCAAACGCATTATATTTAGACCTCTTATTTGACTCTACCAAGAGCACTACGTTTGGCACCACCAACGGTGTTACGCGTTTTAGCAGCTTCTGTTTTCTTTGTTTTATCTTTGAAGATTAAAGCGAACACTTCATCAAGGTGAGCAACTGGAATAAGCTCGACTTTCTCTTTGACATAGTCAGGAATATCGGCCAAATCCTTTTCATTGCTCCGGGGCAGAATGACAGTCTTTATACCGGCTCGAAGAGCAGCTAAGACTTTTTCCTTCAATCCACCAATCGGTAACACCCGTCCGCGCAAAGTAATCTCGCCAGTCATGGCAAGTGAACCACGGGCCGGTCTTTTAGAAATAGCCGAGACAAGGGCACAACACATAGCCACACCAGCCGATGGGCCATCTTTCGGCGTAGCACCTTCAGGTATGTGTATGTGAATATCGAGAGTTTCATGGAAGTTAGTTGGAATGCCAAGCAACTCAGCATGACTTCTAATGTAGCTAAAGGCTGCTTCAGCTGACTCTTTCATGACATCGCCGAGCTGACCAGTTAGTTGCAGCTTGCCTTTACCGGGCATCGTGTTTACTTCGATCGATAAAGTTTCGCCACCAGTTTCAGTCCAGGCCAAGCCCATAACGATGCCAACTTGAGGGCCTTTCACTTCATTTTCGCGCACAATCTTGGGTGGCCCTAAGAATTTAGGCACCAGATTCGGTTGCAGTCTCACTGACTCAACTTCTTCCTTAACCACCTGCGACGCCACCTTACGACAAACATTGGCCAGGTTACGCTCGAGACTGCGCACACCAGCTTCGCGAGTATATTCTTGAATAATCTTGCGCAGAGTAGCAGCAGGTATCTTCAATTGCTTTTCGCTTAAACCATGGCGATAGAGAATCTTCGGCAATATGTGATTCTCAGCAATCGCGACTTTTTCTTCTTCGGTGTAGCCCGATATAGAAATAATCTCAAGGCGGTCGAAAAGCGGCCGCGGCACTTGCTCTAAGCTATTAGCAGTAGCAACGAAGACAACTTCAGAAAGTGAGAAGGGCGCGTCTAAATAGTGATCGGTGAACGAATCGTTTTGATCCGGATCAAGCACTTCTAACATAGCGGCCATGGGGTCGCCTTGATAAGAGCGGGTCATCTTCTCGATTTCATCGAGCAAAATCACCGGATTTTTAGTTCCAGCTTGCTTTACTGCCTGAATAATGCGGCCAGGCATGGCGCCAATATAGGTACGTCTATGGCCACGAATCTCAGCTTCATCACTGACGCCGCCCAAGCTAATACGGGCAAATTGACGGTTCATCGCCCGTGCAATTGACTTAACCAGACTGGTTTTACCTACCCCAGGTGGCCCGACTAAACAGAGAATAGTTCCAGTTGGCTCTTTGGCCAGCTTGCGCACGGCCAGATATTCCAGAATACGCTCTTTGACTTTCTCTAGACCATAGTGATCTTCGGTCAAAATCTCTTCGGCCTTGTGCAAATCTATAACTTCGCGAGAACGCTTTGCCCAGGGCAAAGCCACAAGCGTATCTAAGTAAGTACGAATGACGCCAGCTTCAGCACTCTGGGGCATCATTTTCTCAAGACGACCAAGCTCTTTATTAGCTCTTTCGAGAGCCACGCCCATCATCTTGGACTTTTTAATTTTTTGCTTGTACTCGTTTATTTCACCGAGTTCGCCACCATCTTGATTCAGTTCATCTTGAATAATGCGCAATTTTTCGCGCAGATAGTATTCCCGCTGGGTCTTCTCTAAATTGAAGCGCACGCGGTCATGAATCTGCTGTTCTAGGTCAGCTAACTCAAGCTCTCGAGAAAGAAGCTGACCAATATATTCGAGTCTTTCGGTAGCATCGCTTATCTCTAAACACTTCTGCCGTTCAGCTAAGCTCAAACCCAAGTAAGTAGCGATGATGTCAGCAAGACGACCTGGTTGACCAATACCAGAGACTGCCAAAAGACTCTCTGGATTGATTTTCTTCGTCGACTTAACGTACTGCTCAAACTTCTCTACTGAAATTTTGATCAGTGTGCGGGTGGTCTCATCATCCACCAAAATCTCACTGCGCTCTTCAACTTTGGCAGTGAAATGATCGGGAGCATCCTCGATCACATCCAGCATCACTCGCATAGAGCCTTCCACCAGCACTTTGACAGTGCCGTCGGGCAGCTTCAGCATTTGCATTACTTCGGCTAAAGTGCCGATCTGGTAAAGGTCTTCTACTTTAGGGTCTTCGGTCTCTGGCTCTTTTTGGGCAACCAGTACCACCAGTCGATCGTCACGCATCAAAGCCTGTTCGAGGGCCGCGATTGACCGCGGCCTCGAAACAAACAAAGGCGTTACCATTTGGGGGAAGACCACAACATCCCGGAGAGGGATGAGGGGGAATACTTCAGTGCTCAAATCCACCATAAGGCGTTAATTGGCCTCAACGAGAAAAACTGACGCTTTTAAGGATAAATCGCCAGCTTAGCAAGCTTTAGGCAATCTCCCCCTTCAGTTTAGCCTTTGGAAGCTGAAGTAGCTCCGCTGTCGATCGTTTTTCTACAAGTTCCTTAGTGATATGGCAGACCTTGATATCAGATCGCGATGGCACTTCGTACATGATGTCGAGCATGATTTCTTCAACGATAGAGCGAAGCGCCCGGGCGCCAGTCTTACGTTTTAGAGCTTCTTCGGCGACAGCCCGAATTGATTCGGTGTCAAACTTAAGCTCAACTCCATCAAGCGACAACAACTGTTGATATTGCTTGATGATGGCGTTCTTAGGCTCAACCATGATGCGAACCAGAGCTTCTACATCAAGGGCTTCAAGCACTGCAGTAACCGGCATACGGCCGACGAATTCAGGAATCAGACCAAACTTAAGCAAGTCATCAGGAGCAGTGTCCATCAGAATCTTCGATGAACGCTGTTCTCTTTCCCAAGCGGTCAGAGGACGCTCACTACCAAAGCCAATATTACGGTTGGAAGAGACGCGGGCTTCAACGATCTTGTCTAAGCCAACAAAGGCTCCACCGCAGATAAATAGGATATTGGCAGTGTTGATTTGAATGAATTCTTGGTGCGGGTGCTTACGTCCACCTTGAGGCGGCACGTTGGCAAGGGTTCCTTCAATCATCTTCAGCAAGGCCTGTTGCACACCCTCGCCAGAGACGTCTCTGGTGATGCTGGTATTTTCAGACTTGCGTGAAATTTTATCGATTTCATCAATGTAAATAATGCCGCGTTCGGCCTTCTTCACATCATAATCAGCCGATTGATAGAGCCTGAGCAAGATGTTTTCAACGTCTTCACCGACATAACCAGCCTCAGTCAAGGTCGTGGCGTCAGCAACGGCGAAAGGAACATCGAGCAATTTTGCCAATGTTTGTGCCAAAAGAGTCTTACCGCAACCGGTAGGACCAATCAGCAGAATATTAGACTTGGAGATCTCTACTTGATCAGCCAGTTCGGCGTTGTGGCTAATTCTCTTGTAGTGGTTGTATACAGCCACTGAAAGAATCTTTTTGGCCCGTGATTGACCGATGATATGCTGATCGAGGAAGGCCTTAATTTCTTGAGGCTTCGGAATATCAACCATTTGTGGAGTTGATGTTTCTGGAGCGGGCTGAGCAGCAGCGCCGCCTTCGAACAGTTCTTCATCAAGGATCTCATTACAAAGATCAACACACTCATCGCAGATATATACTCCGGGGCCAGCGATCAATTTTTTGACTTGATCTTGGCTCTTTCCGCAAAACGAGCACTTGAGTCGATTGTCCGATTGTTTTGGCATTTAGTTTCCCTATCTAGGACCTATAGTTCTACTTAATCACACACTTTGCATTCTACAAAGTTAAATGCCCGGGCGCTCAGGCCCGGGCATCAACTAAGAACGTTTAGACAGCTGACAGGTTGGGCGATTGCTCAAGTTTGGTAATAACTTGATCTACAAGGCCGTACTCCTTGGCTTCTTCTGCAGTCATGATGTTGTCACGATCTGTGTCTTTCTCGATTGTCTTAACCGATTGACCAGTATGTTCAGCCATCAACTCATTCAATTGGCGTTTAATGCGAAGAATTTCGCGAGCTTGAATTTCAATGTCGGTAGCTTGACCCTGAGCACCACCCAATGGTTGGTGAATCAAGATGCGTGAGTGAGGAAGCGAAAGACGCTTGCCTTTCTTACCGGCAGAAAGAAGGAAAGCACCCATAGATGCAGCTTGACCTAAACAGATTGTGGATACATCTGAACGGATGTGTTGCATGGTGTCATAGATAGCCAAACCAGCGGTGACAGAACCACCAGGTGAGTTGACATATAGACGGATATCTTTTTCTGGATCTTCGCCTTCAAGCAATAGCAACTGAGCGACGATAAGGTTTGCCACCATGTCATCAATTGCGGTGCCCAGGAAAATAATTCTCTCGCGCAGCAATCTAGAGAAGATGTCGAAAGCTCTTTCACCGCGAGCAGTAGTTTCAATTACTGTCGGTGCATAGATAGCTTCAGGGCTAACATAAGGAGTCTGACTCCAGATCTCATAAAGTTGCTTCGAGCTTGGTGGCGACTTAATGATGTTGTTGTCACCGTATTTTTGTGTAGTCATTTTGTCTTCCGTTTCCTAGGATGTCTCTTAGCTTTGAGCAGTGCTCAGAGGATATTTTATCGCTCATGTGGCATTCTATCTTACTGAAAAGTGACAAATACACATTAAACGGCCTCTGATCAGAGACTTCCTAAAAAAGTCCCAGGAGAGCACGTGTAGTGTACTTGTCACCTCTCAAGTATCAAAGTAGCCTATTCAGCTTTCTTGCTAGCTTTCTTACCGGCTTCAGCTTTAGGCTTTTCTTTGCCCTCAGCAGAAGCTTTGGCTTCAGTTTTACTTTCAGCCTTGTCAGCTTTAGCTACAGCTTTACCGCTGTGGCCATGGGCTGCATGGTCGTGATCTTCGGTACATTCATCTGGCACGAAGTTAATTTTGGCACTGCTGACCAAGAGTTCTACAACTTTACCGGTCAAGACTTCTTCGGCCACTTGTCTGCGCACGTCTTCGTTGTTGGCAAACTCTTCAAACTGATCTGGGCGCAACTGATAGCGCATGGCCAGCTCAGCATAGTAGGGAGCCATTTCTTCATCGTTGACTGTGAGCTTCTCTTCGCGCACAACGGCACCAAGCACTAAAGAAGTAAGAACACGCTGACGTGCTTCTTCCAACTTAGTGGTTTTCATTTGAGTGTATTCGTCGGTTGCTTCAAACTCTTCCCATGGTTGGCCGTTTTGTTCAACATAGCGACGTAGTTGACCAAGCAACAAATCGCGCTCACGCTCAACCATAGTTTCTGGTATGTCGACTTGAGCGCTCAACGCCACCGCCTCTACTACCATTCTCTGAGCACGTGATTCATTTTCCTGCTTGACCACTTCATGCAGTTCAGCCTTGATTGACTCTTTCAAACCATCAAGATTTTCGTGACCAACTGATTTAGCTAGTTCGTCATTAACGTCAGGAGTAGTCTTCTTGCGAATCTCTTTAAGATGAACATCAAACTCAGCTTCTTTGCCAGCGACTTCTTTGCGCTTGTAATTTTCAGGGAAAGTGGCTTTGGCCTTGAACTTATCTTTGGCATTTTTGCCAACGACTTGCTCACAGAAACCTGGCAAGAAAGATCCCTCAACCAGATCAAGCATCAATGAATCGGCTTTACCACCCTCAAGAGGCTTGCCATCAACAAAGCACTCAAAATCAATTACAGCAGTGTCACCCATTTCAGCCGCTCTACCTTCTACAGGTGCGAGGGAGGCTTTGGTTTCGGCTACGTTTGTGAGCGCACGCTCAAGAGCATCTTCAGGAAGAGCTACTTCAGGCACATTGACTTCGATTTCTTTGTAGCTGCCAAGCTTTACTTCAGGACGAATCTCGAATTTAGCTTCGAACTTCAGCGGTTGACCAAGCTTGAAATCGAAGTTGGAATATTCAGGAGCAGTGATGATATCGAGATTTTCTTTTAAAAGAGCCTCGTTGATCAGCTCAGGAACAAGCTTCTCTAAAGCTTCACGCTTAATAGCTTCTTCACCAATGGTCTTTTCAATAATCATTCTTGGCGCTTTGCCCGGTCTAAAACCAGGGATACGCACTTGATGACTGAGCTGGCGACAAGCCATCTCGTAGGCTCGCGAAACCTTGTCAGGTTCCAACTCGATGCCCATTTTTACTATGTTTTTGCCTTCCCGTTCGAGGGTGACCTTCATGACTTTCTCTCTCAGTGACTATATACGCCGAAATACAAATTAGATTGTGGATTTTAACATGGCAGAAGGCACGGCCCTGCGACTAGAGCTGGATTATTTACAGTTGCCCCAGAGTAGTTGCTGGAAGCTAATTAGAAATTGACCAAATTAGGTGCTTGATTTCGGCGGTTTCGCCTCACGGCAGCTCCGCAGGATACATCGCAGACACACCCAAAGCCACACCAGCAGCCACATTAACGCAGAGGAAAATTCCGAGGAAAATACAGCCCATCATCAACTGCCAGCAAATCAAGGCTTGGCGCTTCCCAAGAGAAGACAAGATTCCAAGACGGTAAACCAAAAACATAGTGACAGCCACGGCCAAAACCACATCTGAAATAGCAATGAAGGCCAAACGCATGCTAGCCATTGGCGTATATACAAGCGACAGCACTTCGGCTATACAACAAACAAGCAGGGCTATTACAGTGACTCGATCTGAGGTGCGAACCTGCACTTCATCGGTGGCCGAAGCCTGACCAACATATTGAATGGCTGCCATTGATGATTGCCAGGGCGAACGACGCTGAGCAGCTCCCTGTAATGCTGGAGTTACCTCCTCACTGCTAGAGGGAACGGGATCGACAACAGCATCAGCCGATGGCGAAGTTGCCGCTTTAACCTGATCTGTAGAAGGTTTTGTGGTCGCCTCAGCATTCGGCTCTAATGTAGCTTCTAATCTTGTTTCTACACTAGGCTCGGCCGAATTTGAGGCTTCATTAGCTGGATCTTGCACTCCGTCAGTCATTCCGATGTCACTCTCCAGATTTATTCTCGCGCAGCACTTACATGACTAATATAGCTCAAGCAAGGCAATCTTTTAAATCTGTTAATAAGAGTACTAAAAAGAAAAGCTGCCCAGGGGGCAGCTTAAAAATGGAGCGGGAGAAGAGATTCGAACTCTCGACATCCTCCTTGGCAAGGAGGCATTCTACCACTGAATTACTCCCGCATTATGGCTTGGAGCCATTGAAGAACCAGCGCAGAAAGAAATTATACACAACTGAAAGATCTTGTGTGCACCTGCAAGCAAATCCTAACGGGATGTTGCGATAGCGTTTACACGACGAGGACGAGCGGATAAACGCTTTTCAACATCCGATAGCACGCGAACCACATGGTAGGCGTTATTGGCGTCAGTACGCGGGCGTTCACCACGCAAAATACATTGAAGGAAGTGCTCACATTCTAGCTGCAGCGGTTCACCAGTTGGATAGTATGGATACTCAACAACCATACGTCCTTCAGGGGTGACACTGTGCAAGGCCAACTTGTCTTCTTGCTGCGTATCGTTGAGAACGGCTGTTTTCTTGGTGCCGTTAACTGTCAAACGTACCAATTTTTGTGGGTCAATCCAGCTATTGCGAACCTGACCTGGAATGCTACGGTTGCCCATGGGGAAAGTTAAATCAAGATAGGCCACATCCACAAGGCCATCGCCTAGAGTGTCCCATCCGCCCACGCGGCTTACTTCTGGCGATTCACAATCGAGCAAATAACTCATCATTGAAATATCGTGCGGTGCCAAGTCCCAAAGAACGCTCCAGTCACGACGAGAGTTATTGAAATTCATGCGATCGGAGCGAACAAATAAGAGGTCGCCCAGTTCACCAGAGGCAATCAAATCTTTAAGGCAATTAACGGCTGGGTGATAGAGCAATAAATGCCCGACCATTAGCACTAAATTACGCTCTGTCGCTAGCTCATCTAACTTCTCTGCGTGCTTCACATCGCGAGCCAGAGGCTTTTCAACGTAAACATGCTTGCCGGCTAGCAAAGCTTTTTCGGCAAGTAAGAAGTGAGTATCTGAGGGAGTAGCGATGACAATAGCGCTAACATTCTTGTCGGCCAAGACACTGTCGTAGTCGCTGGTAACAGCTATACCCTTGTGTTCTTTGGCAACATAATCTAAACGCTTCTGGTCAGCATCACAGACGGTCGAGAGGGCCCCCAAGTGAGCAAAATTGCGAACCAGGTTTTTACCCCAATTTCCGCAACCGATTACTGCAACTCTAGGTAACCCCACCCGAACCTCCTCTATGCCGAAATAGGCTTATTTGCCTTTTTTATCTTTGTTCACTGATTCAGCGAACTCTTTGCCAACTTTGAAACCGGCAACACGCTTAGCGGGAATGTGCAATGGCTCATTTGTTTTCGGGTTGCGGCCAGTGCGAGCTTTACGCTGACGGGCTTCAAAGGTACCAAAACCAACCAAAGTAACTTTCTCATCGCGAGCAACATGCTTAATGATGGTATCCATCATCTTATTGATAACTTGCTCAGCGTCTTTTTTTGTCGTTCCAGCTTCTTTAGCTACGATGTCGACTAATTCTGCTTTATTCAAGACTCTCCACCCCTTTGAAGATTTAGAACCAAATTCCTAGAAAATTGAACAGATGAGACCCCTTTCTTCAAGTCAGGCCTCGGGCTTCCCAAGAGATTCCAAGCCACCAAGGGCTTCTAAGGGCTGAGTCAAGGTTGAATATATATTGACAGCAGCTCTTAAGGTTACGCTTTAATTTTCCCCTACCGCCAAAGTCTCGAACGAGCCTTGTGTTTAGCGGAAATAATTACGCTGACCATCAGCAATGCTAGCATAAAGCAAAGCTCTAAGAAGCGCTTCAAATACTGAGTATGTCGATAATTTACTAATGCTCCCCACTCGCCAAGCCAACCTCACATCGATTCGCAGAGACGCCTGGGTCGAGGTAGACCTCAACGCCATAGAGCAAAACCTCAAATTCATACGTCATCGACTGACGTCACCTATAAAAGGTATTAGCCCCGACATGGCCCCACCAGCATGCCCGGGTCCACGGCTGATGGCGGTAGTAAAGAGCGACGGGTATGGTCACGGAGCTACCAGCGTTGCCGAACTGCTAGAAGCATCAAGCGAAGGCATTGACTGGTTGGGAGTAGCCTCAATAGATGAAGGCACCCAGCTAAGGTCAAGCGGCATCAAACTTCCGGTGCTGATATTAAGCCCGACCCCTTCCTGGGCCATCACCACAGCTCTTGAAAACGACCTTGATATTACCCTAACCAGCGAAAAGCAAATTCGTGATGTAGCTGCCTGTGGCAAGGCGAGAGTGCATCTCAAGATAGATACGGGTATGCATCGCCTCGGTGTGCAATTTGAAAAGCTAGAGGACACACTGAAGCTGATCAAGAGCCTAGATAATTTGGAGCTGGTCAGCGTCTATAGCCACTTGGCCAAAGCTGCCAACGAAGAAGCAGTAACTATGCAAAACCAGCTTTTCAGTCAAGCTGTCGAGCTAACAAAGAAGTATTTCACCAATACCTTTTTCCACCTAGCCTCGAGCGAGGCCACTGCTTTTCCTCAAGTACACTACGACCTAGTCAGGGTCGGGCTCTACCTCTACGGCTTGCAACCAGATACGGTATCACCACACTTAGCTCTTAGACCAGCCCTCTCTGTACGGGCACGAATCAATCATATAAACAAGATTGCCGCAGGTCAGTCGGTGGGCTATAGCTGGACATGGACAGCAAAGAAAGAAACACTATTAGCCTCTATACCAATTGGTTATGCCGACGGCGTCGACCGTGGCCTCTCAAACCGCATGCAAGGCCTGTTGATGGGCAAGAAAATAAATCAAGTTGGCCGCATCAGCATGGACCAGATGCTCTTTGACATTACTGATGTGCCAGAAGCCCAGGAAGGCGACGTTATTACATTAATTGGCAGTGACAATGAAGCAGCCAAAAAGACCACTTCCGCTCAGACTACTCTAACTTTAAGTCAATGGGCCGAAACTCTTGATACCATTACCTATGAGCTTGCCTGCCGCTTACGAACAAGGTTACCGCGAGTGTATACGCGGACAAAACAAAGATGAGAGAAATCGGACTATTTTGCGGCACATTCAACCCCATTCACCTGGGTCATCTTCTCATTGCAGAATGCGCCCGTGACCAATTCGCCCTCGACAAGGTACTTTTTGTCACATCCCCCCATCCGCCGCACAGACAAGTCGGCCTCTTGCCTGGCGAAGACCGGCACAAACTTGTAGAAGCAGCCGTGGCCAGCAACCCCTTTTTCGAAGCTTCCAGATTAGAGCTAGAGAGAACTGGCCCATCATATACAGTGGACACAGTCAAACAAATCATTGCTGACGGAACAACCAAGGTCAACTTGATTATCGGTGGAGATAACGTCCCTTTTCTCAAAGACTGGCACAACTCAGAAGAATTGCTTTCTATCTGCCGGCTTTTGGTTGTGCCACGATTGCGATACCTCTCTGATGCTCATAATGAAAGCGTGATACAGACTATTGCCGAAAGCGAACCAGAACAAATTGATGGTGCCGACATTAGAATTGTCGATTTTCCTGGCATTGCTATTTCAGCTTCGAACATTCGCAAACGCATTGGCCTGGGCAAAACAGTACTATATATGGTGCCACCAGAGGTAGACAAGCTAATTCAGAGCCACCGTTTTTACAGAGTAAAAGAAGAACAAAGATAGTGCCGAAGACTAAGGAAAAAACGAAGAAACTAGTGGGCGTGCCAGCAGGTATGACTCTTGAAGCTGCCCGTCAATGGACCCAGCCCCGCATTTCAAAAAAACGATTTGAACATGTTTGCGGCGTAGCTCAAGTCGGTGACGTGATTGCCAAAAAAGCGGGAGTCAATCGCATGCTCGTCGGACTGGCCTGCTACTTACACGATTGCTGCAAAGAAGTAAAAGACAAAGAGTTAATTGAACGAGCTCTAGCCGGAGGCTTACAACTCTCGGCTATAGACAAGATCAACGGTCATCTTTTGCACGGCCCAGTGGCGGCACTGACAATCAAGCAAGAATTGAAAATTAGCAATAAAGAAGTGCTAGCAGCCATCAGTGAGCACACCTTGGGCAATGTACCGATGACAGAGGTTTCAAAAGTAGTCTTTCTTGCTGATTGCCTGGAAGAAAGCCGCCCCAAAGACTTTACTGACCCCATTTGGCAAGGTCTGTATAGCGATAGCCTGCAAGACCCCAACAAAAAAGTTAATCTCGACAAAGCTATGTTAATTGCCTGCGATCTAAGCCTCAGCAACCTTATCGCCGTTGGCAAACCGATTCACCCTAAAACAGTGGATGTCAGAAACCATTTCCTGGGTATAGTTAGAACGGTTGAAAAATCAATAAATTAGAGGACGTAGGACCAGTTGCATATGAACAATAGATTTATCAGACGCGCGGTTAACATGCCAGTAGTTGCCTTAACAGCATTGGCCATGACAGCAATCTCTATCAGCTTGAGCCTACCTGCCTGGGCCCAGAGCGACTCTAGCAGCTCATCAACCAGTTCAACCTCCAACTCGTCTAGTAGCGATTCTAGCTCTGACACATCATCCTCAGGTAGTAGTGGAATACTGTGGACGGCTCCTCAATACCAAGTCAAACCGGTCAATCGCAAACCGGCGGCCGGCTCAATGCCAGCCGACATTGCTCCAGGCCAGGGCTCGGCAGCCTCAGCAGCAGCATCGAACAATGACGGCAGCCCGGCCAATGCCACAGTAAGCACGACCACTACTGACGGCACTACCACGACCGTTCGCCGCAAAAAGAGAAGAAAAGCAGACGCTCCAGTCTACGATGAAGAGGCCGCCAAAGCCTTTTCTGAAGCAATCAGCACTGAGCCACAATATGTCTGGCTCAGCCCCGACAGACCTTCACCAGCAGCCCAATCGAAATTTCAACAAAATCGAGTACTGGCCTCAACAGAAACTTTGAACCGCCTTGACAGCTATATCAAAGACTTAAGTCAGTCAATCCAAGCCAATGTGTCGGTGCCGGGATCGGCTCAGTTGGTAGAAACAGCCAATCGCAAATACTCCTACCTGATCAGCTTTGTCGTCAAAAATAGCGGCCAAATCTCTAATATCACCTCCGAAAAACAAGTTGGTGCTTTGAGTTCGGTACCTTTAGCCGACGATGATGAAAACAGTCAAGTTGTGAAGGCAATAACCAAAGCCCTGGGCAAAGTCTCACCAGTAAAAGTTCCACCAGCAGGCTTTGCCCCCTGGTACATGCTGCTCAAATATGATGTTAATTCCGGCAATGTCTTCGTTGCTTGCTTAAACGCCAAGTAGAGCCAAACTAAGCTATTAAAGAATGAATGGCCGTCGGCAAGCCCTGCGGCCATTTTTTAATAGCAATTGGCGTCGCTAGAATTTGAATTTGAATTTGAATTTGATTTAGGACTCGAACCAGAACTAGCACTAATCGCCAGAAATAGTCTCTGCTGCGCTAGTTTCGATGGAATTAGCTTGGCTTGTGGCTTTGGCTTCTTGTAGCTCTTTTTCTAGAACCTTTAGCTTGTCCATCTGGGCCAAAGAAACCATGGCTAAGCCGAAAAGGGCCATAAGAATTCCCCAGGGCACATCAAGATTTAACGGCAGCGATACTTGCCCTAAAAGTAAACTCTCAGCTGGCGGATTAGCATATCCATAAGCGGCTAACATCACTCCTAGCACAAGGAACAGCCAACCAATTGGTAGTCTTACATCAAGCATTGCGCACCTTAAACGTTAGAAGAACAGATAGTTGAGATAAGCCGTAAGGGCCAGAAGAATGACACCAAAGAAGCCTGGGCTGGCAAAAACTGAAGTTTTGGCTACTACGTCTCCACCTTTCTCATCAACACCCCAGACCAAACCGCGTAGCTCTTCAACTGCTTTGGGCTTGGTCAAATAAGAAATTGTGATTGTGAGAACCAGACATACTGTCCAGGCCACAACGGAGCGATGGAAGTTGCCCGCCATCTCACTCATATAATGGAGTTTGTGCTGGAGAGTGAGTATGTAGTGCACAACTGCAGCCAAGGTACCGCCCAAGAGGCCGTAAAACGCTCCCCATGGGGAAGTGCGACGGAAGAACATACCGAGCAAGAAGGTGGCAAAGAGAGGAGCATTGAAGAAGGTGAATATGAGCTGCATGTAGTCCATGATCGACTTAAAATTCATGCACAAATAGCAAGTACCAACACTGATAATAATACCAATGGCAGTGGCAAGCTTACCCATCCACAAATAGTGAGCATCTGATTTGTTTTTAGCAATATAGCTCTGGTAAATATCATAGGTCCAAACGGTGTTGAACGCCGTAACGTTGCCAGCCATGCCTGACATAAAACTGGCTAAGAGAGCGGTTATTCCCAGACCAAATAGACCATTGGGATACATCACAGCAAGCAGATAAGGTATGGCCATGTTGAATGAAAGATCGTCATTATTAGAACCCAATTTCGGAATCAAAATAATGGCAATCAAGCCTGGAAGGACAGTTAAAACAGGAAAAAGTATTTTGGGAAAAGCAGCAATAATAGGTGTCATACGGGCACCTCTGAGATCTTCGGCAGCAAGAGCCCGCTGAATTACCAGAAAATCAGTGCACCAATAACCAAACGACAAAACGAAGCCCAGGCCGCCGATCAAGCCAATCATGTCGACGCCCATAGGATTATGAATTGTCCCGATCTCTTTCCAGAGATGGGCAAAACCAGGATTGTCAAAGCGGTTGCAGATAGCGCTCCAGCTTCCGAAGCGCAGAAGCCCTAGAATCGAAACAGGAAGAAGACCGAACACGATCAAGAAGAACTGCAACACTTCATTGTAGATAGATGACGTTAAGCCACCAGTGATGGTGTACGCCAAAACCACCAAAGCCGCTACGGCAATCGAGCCATTCATGTCCCAACCTAGCAGCAGCTTAAATACAATCGCCATAGCATAGAGATTTATGCCAGACATCAACACCGTCATCACAGCAAAAGAAATAGCATTGAGTGCCCGGGTAGGCTCGTTAAAGCGCTTGCGCAGATATTCGGGAACGCTGCGAATCTTTGATTTATAGTAAAACGGCATCATGAACACGGCCAAGAAGACCATGGCTGGGATAGCGCCCAGCCAGTAGAAGTGACAGGTCATGATGCCGTACTGAGCGGCATTGGCGGCCATCCCCATCACTTCGATAGCACCGAGATTGGCAGACAAAAATGCCAAGCCGGTTACCCAGCTTGGTATTCGATGACCAGCGAGAAGGAAATCATCGCTGCTCTTCATATTTTTCTTGAGCTTAAAACCAACGCCCAATACAAATATGAAATAAATCAGGATAACGGCGTAGTCGATTGGCTGCGCTGTGACCAAACCAGTTTTCAAATCTTGCTCTCAGTTAAGCGAAATCTTGGGAGAAATTACCGTCGCCAGCATTATCGCGTTTGCTGCCAAGAAGTCTTAAGCCATTAGCGTGAACAACAGGCTTGACGTTCTTGTTGCCGCCATCATCGGTCCACTTATTGAAGTCTAGGCGACCCTCGATACCGATCAAACTGCCTTTACGGACGTACTCACCAGCAATTTCTGCTTGGCGGCCCCAGATTTCGATATCGAACCAATCGGTTTCTTTTTCTTTGGTAGGGCGATTAACAGCCAAACTGAATGTGGTTTTAACCCGTCCTGACTCAAAATAGCGCATTTCTGGGTCACGCCCAGCTCTGCCTACGAGAATCACCGAATTGACCATAGCCAAACTCTCCTTGAGAACGCAACAAGTTATGAGATCGATTTTCTTGCGCTCTAACAAGATTAGCGAAAAAATAGCAGTAAAGATCGAGTGATTAGACGAAATTCTCTCGTTCTTTTGTGCAAGAATCAGATGTTAAGAGCTTGGCAGCTCGAAACTGCGAATTATTAATCAGTCAATACCAAAGCGAAAAGATAGACGAGAGTGAAAAGTTCTAAGCCTAAACCAGCCGAAAATCAAAGCGATATCGCTGCGGCTGATTTACCAGTTCTGCTGGATAGCCAGCAACAGCCAGCCTGGCATGTCGTGGTGCTCTCATTTTTCACTCTGGGCGCTTACAACATGTATTGGCTCTATCGCAACCTCAACAGCCTCTGCCAGGGTTCTAAGCAACTGCAGAGAAGCATTAATGGCGAAGATCCAGAATTGGAAGACGCGCACATAAGACTTGGTCGCGCGGGAACCTTGGAGGCCTACCTAAAGTTCGCCCAGGCCAGACCAATCTTAACAACAGCGCTCTTTGCTATCCCGGTGGTCAACCTCTTAGTGCTTCTCGGCTTTGCTCACATGAGTGCCCAACTGGTGCCCAATCGCGCAAGCTTTGTGCGCAAGAACAGTCAATTTAGTGGCTTTGTAGTGGCCTTGTTATTTGGTGCTTTGACTCTGCTGAACGCCAACTTACTTAAGTGGATGCCAGAACCCCTGCATTTGCTCTACCTCAGCAGTGCACTGCCATTAGCGCTAGTACAGGTCTGGCTCAACAGCCACTGGAAAGTTGTAGAAGACAACAAACATTTGGCCCGCCAAGCCTTTAGCCCACTCGAACTAGTGGCAATTGTGCTGGGAGCGGCCTGGATTGGCCTGGTAGTAATTCACCAGGATATAAAACCCGGGTTCTAATAGTCTCAGTGCAAGACTGGTCAAAAGCCGTGCTTTTTAGCCCAGCGCAAAAGTTTATCTGGCGATTCAAGCTCAAGCTTTTCCACAAGATGATCAACTAAGTCAGTCAACTCTTGCTCGGAGATACCCATGCGTTCAGCCGCTTTGAGAAGCTTGCCACGCATAGTCATATAGCGCAGCACTGAGCGTTCTTGGGCAGTCAGCCGGGTTAAGTGACGCGGCAAACTCGGAGAAATTACGGCTTTAGATCCCTTTGACACCATCAGCAGTGCCATCTTAATTAAGGCTGGTGCGTCATCTTTAAGCACATAGCCAGAAGCGCCAGCTTCAAGTAAGTCTTGGACTTCAGCGGCCTTTCCTTGACTGGCATAAATAACTACTTTGGTGCGCTTCAATTGACTGAAACGCTTCAATAAATCTACGGTGGAATAAAGACCTGGTAGATGCAAATCTAGCAGAACTATATCAGGAAGAATCTGCGAAGCGACTTTCCAGGCATCATGGGAAGTGTCAGCTTCAGCCACAACCTTAAGCAAATCTCCCTGGGAAAGTTGTCGAACAATCTCTCCACGGATCTCTGCGTGATCGTCTACCACCATTAGTCTAATCAATGTCGAACTTACTTATTTGCGATCAAAACGCGGTTACAACCATCTTCTTTTGCTTGAATAAGGGCCTCTGAGGCAGCTTCAAGTAAACCTTGTGGATCGTTTGAATGTTGTGGATAACTAGCCACAGCAAGCGATGCCGTGATTTTTATTGGCTTTCCGGTCTTGGGCTCCTTCACTTCTAACATAGATATACGACGACGCACTCGCTCGGCTACAACCGCAGCACCATCAGCGTCGGTCTCATGCAAGACTGTAACTAACTCTTCACCGCCCCAGCGCGCAGGCATATCAATTTCACGCACAGAGCTTTTAAGAATCTTAGCCACTTCGACAAGAACCAAATCACCCACTTCGTGACCATACTTAAGGTTGATATCACGCAAATGGTCAATATCGATCAGCATGAGTGAAAGAGAGTAACCCAGTCGCAGCGCTCGCTTAAGCGAATGTGTCAGGTGTTCTTTGAAAATATGTCGATTTGGTAGAGCAGTGAGAACATCTTGCCCCATCAATTCTTGTAGCCGTGCTTCGGCGTTTGCCAACTGATGGCGCAAACGGTCTATTTCACGGTCTTTCTCACGCAAAAGCTTTTCTGTTTGCAGGGTCTGCCCTGGTATCCGGCGAACTTGTCCTGCACCAGCGCCAGCGCTACCTGCTGCCACAGCAGCGGTGGCATCAGTCTGACGATGGGTAGACTGTCCGTGGAAAGTCTGCAGCATCTCTGCGATTCGAGCCTTCATCATCCCCCTCCTTACCTCTGACTCCGAGCCAACAAACAACTAAGTGCCGCCGGAGCTGGTATTAAGTCGATTCGGCTGATCCATGAGACGGGTTTCTAAAGAGTACTCAGTAGATATACAGGTTAGAGATCCAAATCAGATCATGTTTGATCGACTTAGTTATATTAGCTGGATTTAGTAATTAAGCAAATAAAGTCAGTGGGGTAAACCGCAAAAATTAGCTAATTTGTTAAAAAAATCGCCGTTTTTAGCCTAAACCGGGCCCTTCTTAATGAGTTGCCTCTTAACAGAGACGATCAATTTATCGGCACCCGCTTAAATTCATCGCCTTTGCTATCGAGTAAAACCAGATAGTACTTATTCTTGGGCAAATCGACGTTGAAGCACAAAGTGTCGGTCTTTTCACCTTTGGCGGGCACAATATAGCTATGACGCAGACTTCTAAGGTCGAGATGATACTGCACCCCTTTGTTCGAAACCACACGCAGCATCTTCTTATCAATGTCGTGGTCACTGTTGTTCACCACTGAGAACTTCACATATAGAAGGCGCGAAGACTTATCAGCAGTAAAGTCATTTTTCTCAAAACGATGTTCGGCAACAGATACCTGTAGACCTTCGAGGATCTTTTTAGGTGCTGCCGAAGGCAAATTGACTGGATTGAACCCAGGCAGCTCTATGGGTTCAGAGGTAACTAGCTTCAGTTCGTCGTTCGGTGAAAGGGCGGCAATATCGCCCTTGCGCCAAGCGGCACAAATAGCTCCGAAGGTGGCTCCAGCAGCGGCACCAATGCCTACTGATATACCGTGGGTTGCCACAGCAGTGCCAATACCGGTCATCTGAACAGAAAGAATAGAACCAGCTACAGCTCCAACCGTAGCAAACTTTGCATCGCGATAAATTAGCTTGCTGACTGCGGCAATCTTATTATCAGCGCTAGAAATTTTGCATTGAAACGGTAGCTCATAATTTCCGTCAGGGCTAACTATCTTATTGATTTTCACATCAACCCGGCCCGGTACGCCATTGCGACCGGGCTTGGTGGCCTGAGTGACAAAGCCATGGGCAATCCAATCGCCGGGCACAACAACGCGATTGCCTTTGCCATCTCTAATATCATGGGCAATGCGAAAAGTTACAGCATCACCGGTCTGCGACAACTGCGAATTGAGATAGCACTGTGAAATCATAGAGACTTTTGTGCCCGTGGGTAGTGCCTGCACAACTCCCTGAATTATTGGCGACTTAGACGAGTCTTCTGACACTCCCCCTTTGAGAATGGCACCATCAGTCAATAAGCCGTTTGCAGGCAAATTGAAACGTTGCCGCGAAGACTGGGTAATAGAAACCGTCTGGTTATTATCGACAATCTCAGATGTCTGAGACTCCACCTCGGCACTTGCTGAGCTTGCTGCTGAAACCGTTGAAGGCGTAGCAGCGGCTTGATCATCGACGACTAAAGGTTGGTTCAAATCAGAATCTACGACCGATGGTTTAACCACAGTCGAGGGCTCACCGGCAGCAGCGGTAGCACCAAAGGCAGTGCTCAATGAAAAAAGAGTATTTTGCGGATAGGCAAAAGCAGCCAATGGCAAACAAGATTGCGCCAAAATAGATCCCAGTAGAGAAAGCGCGAATAAATTCTTAGATCTATTCATCATGCCTTTTTGTCTGCTCTTATCAGTTCTATTCTGTTGCATCGAAAACATCTAGCAAAGCCATCTAAATCTTCTTATTGAGGATTTCCTTGATCTGTTGGAATATTCCTTTCTTCTTATTATCCGCCTTAACCTGAGCGCTTGCTTGATCTTTCATTAAGGCTTTAAGTCGAACCTCAAGAGAACGAGCCTCAGGGTCGCTAGAGTTGAGCCTCAAAGCTGTCTGCACTTCTGTCATAGCGAGGGTTTTCCAGCCCCGTGCCAAATAAACCTCAGCCAGCCTATTATGGTACTTCGGTTCAAGTGGCACCAGGCGAATTGCCTCTTTCATTGCTGTCTCGGCTTCTTGATAGCGCTTTTTCTTGAGCAGTTCATCAGCTCTGCCAAGGTGCTTATTGGCCCATTTCACATTAATACTGTCGTCACCGGGCACGGCCCCCAGTGGCTGAGTGGTCTGAATATCACCGTTATGTAATCTAACGTCGTCAGGAATAACAGAGCTAACTACAAACGATCCGGTAGAAACCACCTCAGAACGACGTTTGGCAAGTTGACGCAAGGCGTCATACTCGGTGCGCCGTTCAGCATCACCAACCACGTCATGGGCATGGGTGACCTTGGCAAACTCGGTTTGGGCGATGGCGCGCTGATCTGGGTCATTAGGAAAACGGTCAGGGTGAAGCCGCTTCGCAAGAGCCAGGTAGGCTTTACGAATCTCATCCTGGCTTGCCGCCTCGTCTACTCCGAGAATGGCGTAATAGTCTTCCTCAAACTCCTGCATCAACCAACTTTCTTATGAACCTGCCTCAATCATATATTACAGACCAAAATGCCGTTTAACCTGAGGATCTCAAATCACTCATAAAGAAATTGTGGATTTATTAGCTAGCTATAAGCAGGCTGTCCATAATGCGTATTAGGGACCGAGCTGCAGAGGCGGCCAGTTCACTTTGCAACCGTTGAAGAGCAACAAAAAAAGGGTTAAGTCATATATGAATCTAGACAGATTTACAAATAAAGCCCAAGAAGCTGTTACCGGATGTCGCACTTTACTGGCGCGCTATGGCCACAGCCAAGTAACTCCAGAGCACATTTTGCTAGCAATAATGGAGCAGAAAGATGGCCTGGCCCTCAAGATTGTTGAAAAACTTGAAGCAAAGCCAGCCGAGATAATCGCTGAAACAGAACGATATCTGGACAACCAGCCCAAAGCTTCATCGGTTAGCACTACCAAAGACGAAATTCACGTCTCAACCAAAGTAATGCAACTGCTAGAAGTAGCCGAAAAAGAGGCCGAGCGCCTAAAAGACCAGTTCATCAGCATTGAACACCTGATGCTCGCCCTCACTGACGAGAGCAAGGGCCAAGCTGGCACGATACTGAAGCGCAACGGCGTCACAAGAGACCGCATTCTCAAAGTTTTGACTGAAATTCGCGGGAAACAAAAAGTAACAAGCCAAGATCCAGAGAGCACTTATCAAGCTCTGGAGAGATACGGCAAAGATTTGACCGAAATGGCTGCCAGAGGCAAGCTTGACCCGGTCATCGGCCGCGACGATGAAATTCGCCGCGTGATGCAGGTATTAAGCCGTCGCACCAAGAACAACCCAGTTTTAGTTGGGGAGCCAGGTGTGGGTAAAACCGCTATCGTAGAAGGCTTAGCTATTCGAATCACAAAAGGCGATGTGCCCGAAGGCCTAAAGGACAAGAAGCTTATTGCTCTGGATATGGGCTCCTTAATTGCAGGCGCTAAATATCGCGGTGAATTCGAAGAAAGACTAAAGGCGGTCTTGAAAGAAGTAATTGACTCTGAAGGTGAAATCATTCTATTCATCGATGAGTTGCACACTGTAGTTGGCGCTGGTGGCGGCGGCGAAGGCGCCATGGATGCTGGCAACTTGCTAAAACCACCACTAGCTCGTGGTGAGTTGCACTGTATCGGAGCGACAACACTAGACGAATACAGAAAGTACGTAGAAAAAGATCCAGCACTAGAAAGACGCTTCCAACAGGTATTTGTTGATCAACCCTCGGTTGAAGAAACAATCTCGATTCTGCGCGGACTAAAGGAGCGCTACGAAGTGCACCACGGCGTGCGCATCAAAGATAGCTCTCTAATCAGCGCAGCAGTGCTCTCTGATCGCTACATTACAGACCGTAGCTTGCCCGATAAGGCCATCGACTTAATTGACGAAGCCGCCGCTAGAATGCGCATAGAAATCGACTCTATGCCAACGGAATTAGACGAACTAGAACGTCGAGGCATGCAACTCGAAATTGAACGGGAAGCTCTCAAAAAAGAGAAAGACGCTTCGTCGCTGGAAAGACTCGATCGCATTGAAAAAGATTTGGCCAACCTCCACGAAAAAGCGGATGGACTTAGAGCTCAGTGGCAATCAGAAAAAGAAGGCCTGACAAAAATCGGCACTATCAAAGGTGAAATTGAAAGCACCAGAACCCAAATTGAGCAGGCGGAAAGAGCCACCGATTTGCAAAAAGCAGCTGAGCTCAAATTCGGCACCCTAATCGAACTCGAGAAACAGCTACGCGAAATGGAAGCGAAACTCACCACCAACACGGGTCCACGTTTACTTAAGGAAGAGATAGACGAAGAAGATATCGCTGAAATCGTGGCAAAATGGACCGGTATTCCAGTCACCAAGCTTATGCAAGGTGAAGTAGAGAAGCTACTTACGCTAGAAAGCCATCTACACCAGCGAGTGATTGGCCAAGAAGAGGCAATCGAAGTGGTATCGAATGCGGTGAGACGTGCTCGCACGGGCATGAAAGATCCAAATCGGCCAATTGGTAGTTTCCTCTTCCTCGGACCAACCGGTGTGGGTAAAACAGAACTAGCTAAGGCCTTGGCCGAGTTTCTCTTCGATGATGAAAGCGCCATCGTGCGCATCGACATGTCTGAGTATCAAGAGAAACACACCGTTGCTCGCTTGATTGGTGCCCCACCGGGTTACATCGGGCACGACGAAGGCGGTCAGCTGACTGAAGCTGTACGCCGACGTTCTTACTGCTGCGTGCTCTTTGATGAAGTCGAGAAGGCCCATGCCGATGTCTTCAACGTTCTCTTGCAAGTCTTAGACGAAGGACACCTAACCGACTCTAAAGGACGCACAGTCAACTTCAAGAATACTGTGCTAATCATGACGTCAAATATTGGCTCGCAGCACATTCTCGACTACCAGCTCAAAGCTGCTGTAGACGGAGATGAACACTTCTACGATGAAATGAAAGATCAAGTTATGCAATCGCTAAGAGCGCATTTCAGACCTGAATTCCTCAACAGAATTGACGAGACCGTGGTCTTCCACGCCCTAACGGCTGCTGAGCTAGCTAAGATTGTCGACATTCAGCTCCACATACTCAACAAGCGCTTGGCTGACCGCAAGATTGTACTCAAAGCCACAGACGCAGCCAAAGACTGGTTGGCCACAACTGGCTACGACCCCGTCTATGGTGCACGTCCGCTGAAGCGGTTGATTCAAAAGGAAATCGAGAACCCACTTTCTCTCGAACTGCTCAAAGGTCTATATGCTGATGGTGACACCATCCTAATAGACGCTGACAGCGAAAACGAAGAACTCGTTTTCAAGAAAGAAAGCAATTTGGTGCCAGTCTCGTAATCCAAAATTGAACTAACAAAAATGATGCTGGTTTGGCCAAAAGCTAAACCAGCATCATTTTTAGCTCTGGCGTTTCATAGTTCAAAAGTTTTATATAACTTACTGGCGGATGCTTTAGGCAAGCCATAAGAACTGATCCCTTTTTCCATGTCGCCCGATCTATGTGACACCAGAAGGCGGCCACGTATAGCTGCAAATACTTATTACTGACACCGTGAAAATACTTTCGAATGAATACAATTGCACTGGCAATTGCCATCGAAATAGCTAGCTGCTGTTGGCAAGCAGCTAGAGAAAATACCTTTTTGCTTTTCGTTGGCTCCGACACCACTTCATCGGCATTTTGGGTGCCCGTTGATTGCAAATTATCGGCAAGTAACTCTGACAAAGGATGCTCATCAGCGGGCGTGTGCCGACTGCGTTTAAATATGGCAGCACTGAAGCTTTTTGGATCAATGCTCATGGCACTATCATCCATTTGACTGGCCAGGGCAATGGCTACTTTCTTATTGATGTTAAGCGCTGTGCTCTGAGCAATATCGAGCAACTTGGAGATTCGCAGAGAGCTTACGGTAACTCCCCACTCTTTGAACCAAATTACGGCCATCCAGGCCCTCAAGCGGCTGACACCCGAGAGAAGAGTTCCCGCGGTAAACCAAACCTCACGCTTACAGCTTGCACAATAAAAGCAACGTGCTCCCGGCTCTCTAAGGATCTGCGGACTGGAGCAACCGCATTCAATTTCATTTTCTTGAAGAAGCGAATGGAAAATTAGATCCGCAGCATCTTCATCAGAATGCACAAGTTCATTGAACTTACTCCAGGCCTCAACAAATAGGTCATCATCTTCAATCACAGCTGTCATAGAATTTCCTCCACTTCGCTTCCCTAGAGTAGAAACGTAAATTCAAGACAAATGGTTCAATCAATGAACTCTTTTAGCGGCAAAATCCAAATTATTGCGATATCGTTCTATTTCTAGCTCTCTGGAATAGGGCGATATCGGTCCATTTCTAAATCTCTGGAGCATGCCGATATCGGTCCACTTCTAAGTCTCTGGAGCACGCCGATATCGGTCCATTTCTAAATCTCTGGAGCACGCCGATATCGGTCCATTTCTAAATCTCTGGAGCACGCCGATATCGGTCCACTTCTAATTCTCTGGACCACGCCGATATCGGTCCACTTCTAATTCTCTGGACCACGCCGATATCGGTCCATTTCTAATTCTCTGGACCACGCCGATATCGGTCCATTTCTAATTCTCTGGACCACGCCGATATCGGTCCACTTCTAATTCTCTGGACCACACCGATATCGGTCCATTTCTAATTCTCTAGACCACACCGATATCGGTCCATTTCTAAATCTCTGGACCACACCGATATCGGTCTATTTACAAAAACAGCCCGTTCTACTCCTGAGAATCTGACGACTCCGAAACCAAATCCGCTTCTTCCTTAGCCTTAATCTCGGCAGCAACTTTAGCAGGTGAAATGCCGCGGCGTTTGGCCTCAGAAGCGATAAAAGCCGCTTGTTTAGCCTCAACACGCATTGCTTCGGCCGCTTCTTCACGCTCTTGCTCAGCATTCAATCTTTCAATGTTTTCTAAAGACCGAATGTGGTTTGCCACATAATCCGGTCGATCAAAACTAGCAACCGAAGCTAATCCTTCCGAAAATCGCCTTACTTCAGCGAATTGCGCAGGAATTACCAACGCTCCATTGCTATCCGCAAAGCCCCACAACCGATTTACAACAGTAGGAGTAAGCTCACTACCGTCCGACAACTCAACTGGAACAAAAGCCGTTGTTGAGCTCTCACCTTTGACCGCTTTGCTCCGTGCGGCGCCCTTGGCTGAGCCTTCGGAAGAAGTCGATGAATAGGCAACGCCATCAACCAAAATTGTGCTCACTCCCATTCCGGGAGAGCATGTCACAGTATCAGTTTTCGCTTGCGCTCCCGAAGAAGAAGAAGAAGAAGAAGTGACAGCAGCACCACTAAAAGGAGTCACATTTGTACTGCCTTTTACGCTCGTATCGATCGGCGGAATGGCAGCCAGATACTTATAAATTGGCCTCAAGCGAAATGATCCAGACTTATCCACAATTCCATACTTACCAGATTCGCTAACCACGGCCAAACCATTATGAAAATCGGCAGCAGAAGAGAATCGTGGAGCAATGACGCTCTTAAACGAAGAATCGATGTAACCCCACTTCTTATCTTGTGAAACGGCCGCTAACCCTTCAGAGAAGTCACTAGCATTCTCATATCTGGGTTCAATAAAAGCTCTACCATCCTGGCGAATATAACCATAGAGGCCGCCTTTCTCGATACAGTAAAAGCCATTAGAAAGCCGTCCGACAGAATCTAAGTCGCGGCAAATATATTCACCAGAGCGGTAAATAATTCCCTTTCTGGAACCGTCGGCCACTATTGCTATTCCATTCCTAAAAGAGTTTGCGTCAAGCCACCTAGAAGGTATAACCAGGTAGTTGCCGACTCGATCTATATAGCCCCACACCGCTCCTACTTTTACTGCAGCTAGCCCTTCGCTGAAATCTTTAACCTTGCTAAAAGTGGGCTTGATCACCATTTCGCCGCGCTTGTTGATGAAGCCCCATTTCTTATTTACGCGAACAGCACAAAGCCCTTCAGAAAAGCTTTTTGTCTTTTCAAACGCAGGGGGGATAACGCACATCCCTCTCGAATTGATAAAGCCGTAGTGTGCAGAGAATCCATACTGAAGAGGGATGAACTCTTGATCTTCTTGTTCCGCTCCAGCCATATGACCCAAAGTACTTTGGACAATCGCCAACATCGCTGGATCAAGAGAAACGGCACTCCAGGTCACAGCTCCAAGAACAATGGTGCTTAGCACACCGACTAATGCGATAGTTCTCCTCTTATTCAAAGCTAGTTGTCCAGCCTCCATTTATCAGGAAGAAACCTGTTGCTAGACGATGCAAGGCTATCAGAATAAGCAGCAGAATCAAGAAGAACGTAGCGTCGGCAAACGCGATCAAGCAAAGTTTGCCCACTCCTAAAAGTTATACACAGAATAGAGCCATAGACTAAATAGAACACCAAGAAACCGATAAGAGATAGCGAACTTTCAGCTCCCGGCAATGCCAGTTTAATCAGCCACACTAAACCGAATATTGGATAGAGACTTAAATAAGCGAGACTTTGATTGAAATGCTTAACAAGTGATTGAGCAAAGGTTATAACTTCACCATTCTGTCCCGTAATCTTCAATCCAGCTACTATTTTGCCTGGTGTCGCCTGTAGTGCACTACTCTCAAAAGCGGCGAATAGAAAAACCGCTATTGTCGAAGCGATGGCAGGGAAAAGAACATATAGAATTCCCATCAATATCATTGGCTGATCAAAATCAGAAGTGGCCAGCCCGCGCGAGAGCAGCAGTATGAAAGGCGCTTGCAGCAACTGCAATAGGGCGCAAAACACCGCTGAATCTAGCAATGATGCCACAATGCGACGATGAATTGTTGCCACTTGAGCACTTGCTGGTCGCAGCTGGCCATCGTCATTGGCCAGCACATGAGGATTCTCTATCGGCAAAATGAAAGAACCAACAAACACATCATGCAGCAACTGACTTCGTTTGCTGGTGAACATATGTACGAGTGGAAGACAGCTCAAAACAGCAGAGGGAAACTTCAATAGCTGCCGCAAGACAAGGCGATGAGGAAGGAGCTGTTGACCAAGAGCACCGCAAACGACAAGACCCATTAGTCGTTTACCCGGCGTGGCCTGCTGCTTCGATGCATCATAGACAATATGGTAGAGGTGGTTAATAAATAACGGCACCACCCAGACATACCATTCGTTGTAACCAACTAGCGGGGAAAGCGACCCGGTAAACCCTAGCAAACTGACCAACCAGCCGCAAGCGCAAAACGAATCGACAAAACCGACAGCAAAAGCCAGGACGGCGATTTGCATCAATTTGGCGCTGGGGATAGCTAAAAGCTGGTCACCACTGTTTAGACAAATTACAAAAATTATAGCGGTGACGGCAGAAATTGCCCCAACAAAGCCGGCATCTACCAGGCCGCTAACAAATCGCCTGGCAATGATTGAGCCGGCACTTGGTGGCAAGACCCGTGAAGGTTTAGCCGACGCAATTGCAGAAGGTTCACAAGGCAAGGCGGCTGGAAGTTCGCTATTGGCTTCAGAGTCCATCGTTCTTCAAGCTCACAACCTCAAACTTCCAGGGTTAATGCTTATCTTACCCCGCCCCTTGTCAACCGGGTCGGAATTCACAGGAAATTAAGACTTGAAAAACTACAAACTATTTTCCGACCTTGGCCCGTTGCACGGCTCTGAAATCAGCAAGTCGCTTCTGCGCTTCTTCGACTAGCTTTAATGACTCTTTGAACTGAAAATATGGTTCGTCCGCTTCTGAACTGGCATCTTCTACAAGATTGACGACAGCATAGGCCACAGTTTCTTTCAGACGCACTTTTTCCCACAAGATTCGAGCACACACAGCGCACATTTTTATACCAGTACCTTCGCCAATGTGCACGGTGCTGCCAACAGCTATTGCGTCATCGCAGAATTGACAGCTGACACCTTCAACCTGGCACGGAGCTTCATCTGAAGTAGCGCACTGGCACTTGGTTGGATCACAATTACAGCGGTGAGCGGGAGCTGCTTCTTCGATTTTAGCCACCACTTTGGCCGACTTGCTGCCATTCAAGTAAGCGCTAACTTTTTCAAATGGATACTCATACTCGTCGGTGTCGATTTTAGGATTAGCTCCCGGCAACTTATTGCTCTTTTCCAAAACGGTCTTCATTTCTGCCAAAAGCGGTGCCAGATCTTGAAACTTGTATGTCATGGCCACTTTGCCAATCACTTTTGCCTGTTTCTTGATCGTCTCAGCTGCTGCTTTTTCAGAAGAACCCATTTCACCCTCCGGAGGTGTCGACATAGTTACTTGAACCAAAGGCAATTATCGCCGATTCTCTTATACAGATACAAGGCTGCAACTGCACAATAGCGAGCAACAACCGCAACGGCACAAAGAAATTCATCTACCCCTTTAAATGAGGTCCAACTTTACTGGCATCAACCATCATATGCGTGCTTCTCATCAAGGCCATTGGCTGACCTTCACGATTGCGCACCTCAGTATCAACAACTGTCATTCGCCCCCGGCGCACAACTTTTGACTCTGCCTGGATTGGTCCAATCGGATCATTCGTAAGTAAATTGACACTTAATTGCACTGAATAAGGAAATTTCTTGCTAGACGTGGCATGCTCACCTTTCTCAATCGAGCCACCGTAGGCCGCAGCTGAAGCCGCTTCATCAGCCAAGACAACGATTGCACCGGCATGAAAGACCTGGGTAGGCTGCATCACTTCTTCCGAAAGAGGCATTTCGGCTAGAGCATAACCGTCTCGTACTTCAATCATTCTGCCACCAAGAGCGGTGAGAGTGTTCCACTGATATTTCTTTGACACTATAGTCCCTCGCTCAAAATTAGAGCTGCTTGAGCTTGTCGTCTAGCTGACGTAGATGCGCATGGTAGACCTGATAATCAATTTTCTCACTGGGCTTACGACTAACGACAGCGCGATCAAAGATTGCACGAGCCTTCTTGTAATAATTTTGGGCATCGCCACGCTTACCCTGTGTACGATAAAGATCGCCAATAGTTTCGAAAGTCTTGGCTAATGAAATACTGCTTTCGCCATTGCTTTCCTTCAAACTTACGACTTGATTCAGCTCTGACTCGGCTTGAGGATACTGCGCTGTGGCAATGTGGCACAAGGCCAGGCGCTCAAGATTGCTAGCATAGGCTTTAGGATTGGCAGCTTGCGAAAGTGATGGATTGCTTGCTAGTTTGTTGAGCAGCTGCTCAGCCTCAGAGTAACGCTTGCCTTCCAGTAACAAGTCCACTAAATGCTGGATAGAAAGATCTGCGTCACTGTCATTTAGGCTGTTTGTGGCTTCGCGATGATCGACAATTTTTCGCAGAACCGCTTCGGCTCTCTCTGGGTCTCCCCATGTGTCAAAGCCCTCTGCCAGGGAAATCATATCGCGAGTGAAACGCCCATTTGTTTCTGGCGGATTACCATGAATGCGAGCAGCTGAGTCGACAATCTGCTCAGCTTCCCAGTAGTGACCTTGTTCAATCTGTTTTTCGGCAGCGCCAAGGTACTTATTGAAAATGGAGACCTTGCTATCACTGGAACTAATATCAACTTGTGAGACAGAGGCAGCTAATTCATCAACCTTAATAGTGCCAACAGCAAGTGAGGTGATATCCCGTGCATTGACAATAATTTCACTGTAGCTAGCAGTACCGCCCTGCTCGTAGAATTTCACAGCAATGGTATTAAATTGACCGGCGGCATAATTTACCAAAGCCCGTGCTGCAAAAATGGCAGATTTACGACGAGCGGCAGCATCAGAAGCAGAGTGAAAAACCTCCACTACAGCCTGCCGATCTACCAGGTTGACGGTTGCACCACTACTCGGAGGGAAAACTTTTGCCTTGTGCAATGCTGCAATCAAGCCAGATTTCGCCTCTGCTTTGACTGACGGCTCAAAGACCACCCCCATAGCCGCAGCTGAGAGCGATGCCAATACAACCAAAATTTTTGCGCGAATAAATGCTCTACTATTCATTCTCAGCTTCACCGCCTACTTGACTGGCCGCAAGAGTCAAACTTTGCAGTAGCACTTCTTTCAAGGTGCGCTGCGTGCTACGGGCATTTTCTACAACGTCATCATATTCTGGATGATAGTTGACGATTCTGCCGTTCAAATCTCTACCGATTTTGATTCTAACTGGTGGCCCCTCACCGAGTGAAATCTCTTGAAAATTGCGCTCAAGTACAATTCTTTCACAGAAATAGCAGCGTACACCGAGACTAGTGGTTTCGCTCAAAATCAGCTCTTGTAGACGCAAACTGTCTTCTTGCTTGGCCACCACAGATAGTTTGTGCCCTGGCCGTCCTTTTTTCATCGTCTGCGGCACTATGGCTACATCTAAGGCCCCTTCCTCAATCAAACGCTCCAGAGCATGAGCCAAAACCTGAGGAGAGCAATCGTCTAAATTTGTCTCCAGCACAGCAATCACTTCTGAACGGTAAACAGCACCAGTAGGAGTGTTTGTTGTGCTTGAAAAAGGCTGAACAGACTGACCAACTATCAAGCGCACCACATTGGGGTGCTTATCGGGATTAATTGTGCCAGCACCATAGCCAACGCTCTCAATGCGAGCAAAAGCGGGATGCTGTCCCCACCCTTGAGAAATAGTCGTAAGGATAGCTGCTCCAGTGGGCGTTAGGCACTCGTACTTAACGTCAAAGGCGCGGGTTGGAGCATCGGCGTCTTTCAATAAATTTAGAACAGCAGGTCCGGGCACGGGAAATACTCCGTGCATTGTCTTTACAGTTCCGCCTCCCAAGGGGAGGGCTGAAACATAGGCAGCCTCGATGCCTAGCTGATGATAGACAATGGCAAAACCGACAATATCAACAATGGCGTCGATGGCGCCAACTTCATGGAAGTGAATTTGATCGACAGCGACTCCATGTACTTGAGATTCGGCCAAGCCCAATCGGCTAAATATCTTAGAGGCAAGCTCCTTAACTTCAGAAGCTAAACTAGAATTGGCTATTAGCGACAATATCTCCTGCAACGAGCGTTGCTGGTCAGCGGTAGCTCCTTGCTCGTTGCCATCTTCTTCGTCATGAGAATGGTCATGACTATGTCCGTGTTCATGACTATGTCCTTGCTCATGACTATGTCCGTGTTCATGACTATGTCCTTGTGCATGACTATGACCTTCGCCGTAGCTATGTCCAGCTCGACTTGGATGATCGCCCGGAGCAACCCTCTGAATTGATTCAGACCCCGGGCCCGAAGCCCCAGGAGAATGAACATGGTTGAGAAGCTGCACATCGAATTTTGTTGCGCGAAGGCTACAGCGATTGACGGCATTCTGCACCAATCTGTAGCTGCCCACAGGCAAATGCAGACCGGCCAGCTGTCCTTCAAGAGTAGTTAGAGATGCGCCAGCATCGAGGCAGGCTGCTACCAACATGTCTCCTGCGGCTCCAAAAGAGCAATCGAAATAAGCGATTTTCATAGATGCAAGGCACCAACATTGAGATTCTCGCGCACTGTCAAATTGTGCTCCACTTTCTTTTCAAACTTAGGATACTTATTGTTGATGACGCTCAACTGCTTATGGCCAGGCGTTATGACGAGGGTAAAAACGCCATCTTTTCCGGTGATTGTGGTACCACCGCCATGAATTTTCTCAGACCTTTCTAAACTTGAATAATCAATTTGACCGCCATGTTTATTTAATTCAACCGGCCTCACTTTTACTAAAATTCCCTTCAACCCTTTGCCATCATGGGTGACCCGACCAGAAACAAGATGACCCATATGCATGTCGACAATTAGCTTACGGTTCTCATCACCCGGCACGTCATCAATCAGAGCAGAGGCATAACTGGTTTTGACCGGCGGCAAAATCTCAAGAGTAAGAGCGCCGCAGGAAGGATGCTCAAATGAGAATCCACCATCAGCCTTACTTTTCGCCGCCAGTGATAGATCTCCCTTTTGCTCCCAAAGATACACAGGAATATTCGGAACACCGTCGCCTTTGAGGTTAACGAGCCTTCCTGAAGTACGCACAGTTGCTTGTGTTTGCCTTTGGGCCAGTGCCGGCCCAGAGTCTAAAAAGCTCAAAGAGGAGACCTCAAGGAGACCAACCAGTAAGCTAAGGAGAGGCACATTGGCAGTAAAAAATTTCAATTTAATTCCATTTGAAAGCAAATTCTAAAGCGTTAATCATCAAGGTATCAGACGGCGTCAGAAAGTATCAGATAGATTATCTGGAACGTAATATAAGTGCCTTAAATAACATAGTATCGCCGTCATCTTGTAAACTCTAGTTTGTAGCCCATTGATTTGTACACAAACGATGTAATGGCATGTCAGTTAAGATTGGCCCTTTCACCTTGAATAGCCGCGTCTATGTACCGCCCATGGCAGGCGTTACCGACGTAGTCTTTCGCGATATCGTCAGACGAATCGATCCAGAATGCATGATGTCGACCGAAATGGTCAGCTCCAGAGCGCTTTTAGCCAAGCCAGAATCGCGCATTATGGACTTGCTAGAAAACGAACATCCTATAGGAATTCAAATTTTCGGCCACGAACCAGACGTGATGGCCTTTGCCGCGCAGCTGGCCGAAAAGCGTGGGGCCGACTTTGTCGATATCAATATGGGCTGCCCTGTCCCCAAAATAACAAAAGGCAAAGACGGCTGCGCCTTGATGCGAGAGCCAGAACTGGCAAGAGAGATTATCAGTACTGTCAAAAGTGCTATCAAAATTCCGGTAACTGTCAAATTTAGATTGGGCTGGGATGACAGCACAAGAAACGCTGTGGAATTTGGACGTATGGTAGAAGAATCAGGCGCCTCGATGGTCACGGTGCACGGCCGCACTCGCGCCCAGCTCTATTCAGGCCAGGCAGACTGGAACTTTATCGCCAAAGTAAAGGCGGCATTGAGCATTCCGGTGTTTGGCAATGGCGACGTCTTCTCTCCTGAAAACGCCCTGCGATTGCTTGAAATTACGGGCTGTGATGGCGTGGCAGTGGCTCGCGGTAGCCTAGGTAATCCCTGGTTGATTCCACGCATTACTAAGTATCTCGATCACGGCATTCTTGACGATCCACCAGATGACGTAGAAAAGCTCATCTGCGCTTATCTACACAGCGTTGGACTGGTGAAATACAAAGGCCTGCGTATTGGCGTCAATGAATCCAGGCGCCACGTAATCAACTACACCAAGGGCATTGTCGGCGCTGCACCCTACCGCGCCAGACTAACTCAAGTACTTGATTTGCAAGCAGCGGCCGACATTTTGGCCGAGCTGGCCCTGGTTGTCGGCGGCAGCGAAGGCCATCAGCGCTTCTTACTGGCAGTAGAGAAGAATAATCTCGAAAATAGCAAACATCCAGGCGAAAGGCACAGCGACAGAGAAGGCCGTGTCCAGACCCCAGTTGATCTCAGTGCCATCCTGCCAGTCGCAGTACCATAGTATGGCGTTGATGAACGGAGTCATGGTCCAGCCCATGATGCCTGCCATAAATGCGAAAAGTAGAAGTGTTGCCCAGAAATCCATAACTTTGTTTGCTAGAAGTCCCAAAAGTCGATAACAAACAGAGTGTAGTGCCGCTTTTAGCCTTTGGCAACGGGAATTCTCCCATGGCAGAGAGGTTTCCAAGCAGATTTGGCAAAAATTAAGCGCCCTTCTGATTACTCAAAAGGACGCTCAAAGCCAAGCCTGTTAAGGCTTAGGCTAATACATGTATTGGCCAGAAGGTGAGATCAAAATAGTTCCATCGCCTTCAGCTGCAACCATTTGCAGGGCTTGAATTACTGCGTTAGCAGTTTTGTGCTGCTCACGAGTTTCGTTCTTGATTTGCTTGGCTCTTTGAGCTACTCGAAGCACCAACTCATAACGGTTGACGTTCTCTTTAAGTAACTGGTCAAGGATTCTAGTAGTGCTCATGCGGGAATTCACCCCTCGGAAGTTCGTATGCGTAGCCTCTCAGCATACACGATATGAGCCAGATTGTTGGCAGCATCCTCTAGTTTGTCGTTTACTACTTCATATTGAAATACATTTTTTTCTTGTAATTCTTGCTTAGCCTTCTGTAATCTCACCAGAATAATCTCAGCGGTTTCAGTGGCCCGAGCCCGCAAGCGTTCTTCCAGCTCGTTAAAATTGGGCGGAGAAATAAATATCAAGATCGCTGAAGGGCTCTGAGAATGAATCTGGCGCGCACCTTGAACCTCTAACTCTAGCAACACATCATGACCAGCCTTCAACTGGGCGTTCACCCAGCTCTTTGGAGTGCCATAACAATTGCCTGCAAACTCTGCCCATTCCATGAACTCGTTGCGCGCGAGCATGGCATCAAAAGTGGCCCGGTCGCGGAAAAAGTAAGACTGTCCCTCAACTTCACCCGGCCTTGGCAATCGGGTGGTTACCGAAACTGACCTTACTAGTCCCACCACGCGAGACATTACTAAATCGACAAGGGTACCCTTGCCGACCCCTGAAGGCCCGGTTAGAACTATTAAATTGCCCATTTTGAGCCGATGATTGGGACCGCCCGCTTTGTGACCAAGTTTTGTAAGCGGTTCGCCGGTGTTCATAAAAAACCCCCGCGAGTTTGATAAATTGTCAGCTATTAAACCTTAAGTATCTAAACCATGCAACCATTTGACGCGCTATCTATAAGAGCCGTGCTGGCAGAAGCCCGCCCACTCATCATAAACAGAAAAGTAGACCGAGTTTCTCAACTTGGCCGAGATGAAGTATTGCTCACACTGCGCGGAAAATCAGGGGTCAATAGTCTATTTATCTCAGCTCAGTCGGTTCACGGCCGCATGTGCTTAGTGCAAACAAACCAGGTTCATGCCAAAGGCGACAAAATTGACCCGGTCACTGACCGCTACGTCTCCAAATATGGCACTGGTAGTTCCGTGCCCAATTTCTGCCTTCTGCTGAGAAAGCATCTAGCCGGTGCGACACTAATTGCCGCAGAGCAACCTTTAGGCGAAAGGATTATCGATCTTGTCTTTTCTTGCATCGATGAAGTCGGCACCGCTGCTATCAAAATTCTTACAGCCGAGATTATGGGTCGCCACAGTAATTTGATCTTTTGGGAAAAAGAAGGGGCCAAAATAATATCGGCCTCCCACAACGTCACAAAAGACATGAGTAGACAAAGGGAAATTGCTCCTGGCTTACGCTACGAACGGCCCCCCTCGCAAGAGCGCCCCAGCCTCTATACAGTCAATCAAGATGCATTTATTCAACTCTTCAATCAAGCCGCAGAAATTAACCTACAAAATTCAGCAGCGAAGGCAGCCCCAGAATTAGCACCTCAGGCGATACCAGGGCTGACGACCACAACAGAACAAACCGCAAATCAAAGCCCTAGTCAAATTTCAGGTCCAGCGGCAGGTGCCACAACCGCTGCGCCTCCCACCACTATCGAGCAATGGATAATTGCCACATTCACTGGCGCTGGACGACACCTCTGCGAAGAGCTTGTTTTAGCAGCTGGCCTAGTGAGCGAAATCGAGAAAGCTCGATCAATAGAGAATGCCGGCGATAAGCTCTGGCAGAGAGTAGAACAACTAAGAGCAAATGAAAACTACCGCCCTTTTCTGTTCACAGATTTGAGCCGTTACTCAGTTCTCGGTTGGTATCCCACCACAAAAAATGAACAGGTCTTACCAACGAAGTCACTTCCTTCAGTCAACGATTTAATCGAAGAATATTTCCGTTCTTGCGAATTGACAGAGCAATGCAACCAACTGCGAGAAAGACTGCGTACCGATCTCAATCAAGAGCTTAACAAAATCGATGCTCGTCTAAAAATGGCTGAGCAGCATGTTTTGCCAGGCAACGATATTCACTTACAAAAGAAACTAGGTGATTTGATCTTAGCCAATTTGACTGAAATCAAAATCGGGCAAGAGCTACTTGAAGCAGAAGATTTGTTCGGAAATACTGGAAAAATCGAAATCAAGCTAAATCCCAATTTGAGCGCTGCTCAAAATGCTCAAATGTACTATCGCCAATATGCTAAATCGCGAGCACGTCACACTACTGCCAGCCAGTCAGTCAACGAAGCCCGTATGCGCAGAGCAACACTCGAAGAGCAATTGAAGCGAATTGAAGGGGCAAAAGACATATTTGAATTGCGCCACCTCAAAGAAAATCTCACAGGCCGCAAGGCTCATGAGATAGCAAAGCCCAAAGCCAAGGCGAAAAAAGGTAATGACAGCAAAATACTTTCAGTCAATTCAAGCGATGGCTGGACTATTTATGTCGGTCGCAACCGCATGGAAAACGACTATTTGCTGTCACGCTTAGCCCAGCCTAACGATCTGTGGTTCCATGTGTTAGGCCAAGGTGGTGCCCATGTTTTAATTCGCATACCATCATCAAAACAAGAACCACCAATGACCACGATTCTAGAAGCTGCCCAAATTGCCGCACGCCTCTCTAAAGCGAGCACTGGTGCAAAAGTAAGGGTGATTTACACCCAGTGCAAACATGTGCGCAAGTTGGCGAAAGACAAACCCGGCCTAGTAAAGTACGAACAAGAAAAAACTGTAGAGGTTGATACCTCACAGCCAATGCCCAAACCAATGAAACAACTTTTTAGTCACTAGCAGCCATATTGCCGATAGCGCTAACTTCACAAGGCTTGCTCTTACATCTTACGGAAAAGAGCAACAACAGTTCCTTGTATTGTCAGAGTCTGATTACCAGACACAAATATTGGTTCCATCTCGCTATTGGCCGGCTGTAAACGGAAACCACCACGCTCTTTATAGAAGCGCTTCAGAGTAGCACTACCATCTTCTAGCAAGGCCACTACAACCTCGCCATTGTTTGGCGACGGATTTGGTTTGACGATAACAAAATCACCGTCGAAAATTCCATCTTCAATCATTGATTCGCCCTTGACTTGCAAAGCAAAGCAACCAGCCTCGCCGTACTGACTATCAATTTCTAAAAATTCGCGAGATTCGACAGCATCGATTGGCCGACCGGCAGCAATGGCACCAGCCATTGGAATGCCGCGAGGAGCACTATCCGTGGAAAAATCAGCTGCACCCTTTTGCCGACGGCTATTGAATTCAACCACGCCTTTTGCTGCTAGAGCAGCCACACCAGGAATATGATTATCAGCGGCATGACTATCGGCAGCACTGACAGATGCACCACTGGCAGCACCATCTAAGAAATCAGTCAAACCAGCTTTAAGGCCCTCAGGCAGATTCTGACAATGCTTAAAGCCCTCAGAAAGAACTCGAAGAGATCGATTCAGGCCTGGCTCCCAATGCACTAAGCCCTTCTTTTTAAGCGCTGCCACATGCTGATGAACAGTCATGCGATTCTTTAAACCAAGGGCACTAGCAAGCTCAGCGAGAGTCGGCGGATAGCCATGCTCATCGCTCAATTTCACAATTAAATTGAGTACATCCTGCTGTCGTGCTGGCAACGGCTTGTCTGTATCTATCACCTGAACGCCCTCTTTGAACAAAGCCATACGTAAGTATAGTATCACATACTCTACTATGATTTGTCGAGCCTTTTCTGCGAAATCTCCGTATACGGCAATTCCAAGCTATTGCGCAAGCTTTTGCATTTTCGCCAGCACTTCTCTTTCATTGAAAGAAACAATCTCAAAGTAAAATGGACTCTTCTTAAAAGTAGCGAAAAAACTGCTGAGATAGTCGTGCCGCTGCTGCGCCTTCAGACCATCGAGCGAAGCTAAAGCCTTGCTTGTCTGTCCACTATAAATCAAGTCAACAAAACGCTTGCTGCCCTCAGTAGTCTCAATATCGCTGTCATTTTCAATATCAGCTGAGGCTTTAGCAGCAGCAACAGTGGCCGCTCTTTCAACGACAAAACCATGTAGCCAGGTCAAATACACACTTGGCCTGGCACCACCACCTTGGCCAACACTCTTAAAATTACAGAAGGTCGAGTCTTCAACTATCAACTGAGCTCTTCGTTGGGCCGGAAATTCAAGGCGTAAATGCCCGTACCCAGCGTCATGGTGCCAGATATGCTTAAAATTCTTAGCCAGAGAATAAATATCATATTTGTAGCAACCATAAGCACCGCCGTTCCACTCTTGCACTATCAAATCTACGGCACCATCGCCAGTTAGATCAGAGCACTTGATCAAAGCATTATCCTTGACTGCATAAGACTCTCCTTGCTTTTCAACATCGAAGAGAAAAATACTGTGGGCCCGGCGCTCAAGAATTTTTGTCGGCCCTTTATATACTTGAAAAATTACGCCGTCTTGCCCCTTCCAGTTAAAATCTCGCAAGACAATACGATAGCCAGATATGTTGCGGCTCAACTCGGGCCCAATAAAAGCGCGCGCAGAATCACAATATAGCCCAGAGAGAATGAAGACCAGTGAAGTAGCCGCAGCGATACAGCAGGCTTTAAATCTATCGAGAGTCACGATGCTAAAGAATATTCTTGCCGAGCGCCGACTGAACAAGATCTACAGCCAACTGAGCCGTGCGATTCTTAATATCTAGCGTTGGGTTAAGTTCAACAATATCAATAGAGCGCACCATTTTTGTATCAGCCAACAACTCAAGAGCAAAATGACTCTCGCGATAAGTAAAACCGCCCCTTGAATCGGTGCTCACACCAGGTGCGACATCAGGATCGATAACGTCAAGATCAAAGGAGACATGCAGGCCATGAATATCACTTCCAATTGATTGCAAGGCTTGCTCGGTAATTTTCTTAATTCCCTGTTCATCCACATCGCGCATGGTAAACGGCAAGACTCCAGAATCCCGAACAAGATCGGTTTCGGCCTGATCTAAATCTCTAATACCAATGAGAGAACAACGCTTAGCCTGGACCTTAGGAGAAAATCCGTTCAAATTTACCAAGCTCTCATCACCCTGCCCCAGCGAGATAGCGAAAGGCATACCATGAACGTTTCCACTAGGTGAAGTGGCTGGAGTATTGATATCACCATGAGCATCAAACCAAACCAAACCAAACTCTTCTTTGCGCTTACGATAGTAGCTAGAAACCCCTGCGATACTACCAATCGCCAAAGAATGGTCACCGCCAATAGTGATTGCCACAGTACCAGCTTCTAAAGCTTCTTCAACAGCTTGAGCCACGGCTTGACTAACGGCTGCAATCTCAGGAACGCAACGACTGTGTATAGCGCTTGTACTTTTCTCCCACCAGGTCAAAACTTCAGGCACAACAATCTCGACTTCTTTATGCACCGTGTAGCCAAGGTCTTTAATACGGCTTACTAAACGGGCTACTTTCATGGCTCCTGGACCCAAAGCTACTCCAGCATGCGGGCCGCCCAGATGAATCGGACAATAGATCAAAGTAACCGATCTATTGAGTTTCGCTGCTGAATTAGCCACAAGCGAACTGCTACTAGCTTTAGGTGCTGACACAAAATCCTCCAATCAATTGCTATTTAATTGTATTTAGTGGGTCTACCACTAGGTTTCCGCTTTGTGACAATCTTAGTAGATCAGCGACCACGGAGCATATATAGATTAGTTGCTAGTGTATAATCTTCTCTTGGTTTTTGTCTGTATTTTGAGGTTGGGAAAGTGTTGCGACCGTTGATCAAGATTTTCTTCCTAGCTAACGCCGCTTTTGAAGTGGCAAGAGAACGTGTCGAAGATGCACTTGACACCTTTACTGCGCGAGCTGGTGAATACAAATCAAACGAATCTGATCGCGTGCAAAAGACTCGCGATAAATTCAAACAAATGCTCAATGAAACAAGCCAAAACATCTGGAATCGCTCAGATGTCTTGGAAGGTCAAGTGCGCGAAAAAATTCGCCGCCAGGTAGCTGACTTCTCCCTGGGAGCCCTTGGTGACTCAACCGAGATTAACGAGTTGAGAGCTGAGATCGCTACATTGCGCGCCGAAATTGCTGACATCAAACAAAAATCGCCAGTTTGAGCTAAACCTCTAAAAATTCCGAATCCCCCTGCAATTATGTTCGTTTCAACCCGGGGTCAGGCATGAGCGACCCTCAGTCAGATGCAATAGCAGCAGAACCAGATAATCTTGAAGAGCAGCGCGAGCAGTCTGAGCAGAAAACGCTAAACGGTGGGCTTTCTGACGCTCCGAATAAGGTTCCGGAAAACAAGACTCAAGAAAGCAAGGGTCAAGAAAGTAAAAGCCAAGCCAGTCATCAGCTCTACGATACGGCCCTGGCTGACCAGGCCATTCGCTTAGAAGTTCTGCTAAAAGACAAACGCTTTTGGAAAAGTCTTTCCACTCTATCAATGTTGGCCTCTGTAGCGGCCGTAGATCGCCTTGTTGGCGGGCGATATAAGAAGCGCTCAGCCTCCGAGGCCAGAAGACGCACAGCCAAGCTTGTCAAACAAGCTTTGATAGAAATGGGCGCTACATTTATAAAGCTCGGCCAGTTTCTATCGGTTCGCAAGGACATAATTTCAGAAGAGTTAGCAGAAGAACTCGTTTCGCTGCAAGATCGGGTGCCACCTTTTGACTACGACAGCCTCTGTCAAACCATTGAGCGCGAACTTGGAGCCCCTCCCGACAAGCTATTCAAAGAATTTGAAGCAACGCCAATCGCCTCAGCCTCGATTGGTCAAGTACATAGAGCACGCCTGCAAGATGGCCGCGCCGTAGTTGTTAAGGTACAGAGGCCTGACCTATCTGACATCTTTTACCGCGACCTAGGTTACATGCGATTAATCGCCCGTATTGGTCCAATCATTCGCCCTAGCCAAGACTGGAGCGGCTGGCTAGCCCTTTCAGATGAGTTTGGCCGCACCCTCTTCGAAGAAATTGACTATATAAAAGAAGGCCGCAACGCCGACCGCATACGTCAGATACTAAAAGATCAAAAAACTCTCAGGGTGCCCCGAGTATTCTGGAAGCTTACTGGCAGGAAAGTTTTAACGCTTGAATACTTACCCGGCGTCAAAATTGACAACAAGGAAGAAATTGCCAGGCAAGGCATTGACCCGGTAGCAATCGGCAATAACCTTGTGGCAGCTTATATGGAACAAGTGCTGATGCACGGTTTTTTCCACGCCGATCCCCATGCCGGAAATTTGGCCGTTGGCCCAGATGGCCGCATCGTTATATATGACTTCGGCATGATTGGTGAAATTAGCCAATCGCAAAGAGAAGCAATATTGGGCTGCATCGCCGCTGTAATCAATATGCACCCGGACGAGCTGATTAAGAACCTTGCCACCCTTGGAATAGTCAAAGAAGGGGCAAAGCAAGAATCTATGGTGCGAGCAGTTCAACCATTTATTGAGTATTACAAAGGCAAACAAATAAAAGAACTAGATTTCAGTGATTTAGAGCATGACATCGACCAAATTGCCATGGATCGCTCACTAAAACTGCCCCCAAGTCTGGCCTATTTACTGCGCACCGGCTCATCACTAGAAGGCATCGCCCGCAGTCTCCATCCCAATTTCTCCTTTGTAGAGGCAGCAAAACCATCGGTGAAGAAATGGGCGCTGGCAAATCCAGCTCAAGCCTATTTTGCTCTAGGTTATTTAACTAGAGGAAAACTCTTTGGCCAGAAAGGGGTATTTAGCGAAGAAGGCCTTGTGCGGCTCTTCTCCAGCACAAACGCTGGCGAAGAAAGTGCCACTGGCAAGCTTTTGCCAAGAGGGAACAAGACAAAATCTGGTATGAAAACCGGCTCAGTCAGCCAATCTGAGTTAGAATTACAGAAAGAGCACGGTCGAAGACTCCAAGAGATCCGAAAGTTAGAGACTCAAATCTATATTTTGGATAGAGAGGTTAAGAGTCTTTCGAAAAATCGGGTAAATTTACTATGGACCGCCTTGATGTGGTTTTCATTGTCTCTAGTTTTTTGGGGCATAACATCTGCATCTTCAGGAAGGCAATTTACCGAGTATTATTTGATTGGAAATGGTGTAATGGTGGCTATTATTGTTTGGCAAATAGTAAGACCACTGGGGATGGCTAATCGAAAGCGTTCCAATGGGTCGACTGGGAGACGGAGATAGACAATGCTGAAATGGCGTGCAGCGGCACGAACTGATGCGGGTTGCCAGCGTCAGAGGAATGAAGACAATTTCTATGTGAGCCCTGATAATCGCGTCTTTGCCGTCGCTGACGGTATGGGCGGTGCAGTTGGTGGCGCCAAGGCGAGCAAGTTGGCTATGGAAGCCGTCGAGCAACAATGGAAAGACTGTCCTCCTCCGGCCAAGGATAAAGAAGCAATCACCAAATGGCTTACTGAAACGGTCAATTCGGCCAATCATTCAGTTTGGCACTCGGCTGAAGAAGATGCCTCTGTAAGAGGTATGGGTACCACTGTAGTAGTGGCTGTCCAGGCCGATGACAACTATATGCAAATTGCTCATGTCGGCGACTCAAGAGCCTACTTAGTAAGAGAAGGCAAAACCAGGCTTCTGACTAACGACCATTCGGTAGTTCAGGAAATGGTGAGAGCTGGACGCTTGACCGAAGAGCAAGCCAGAATCAATCCTTACAAAAACTTAATCACTCGTTGCCTTGGCCACGAAGAGAAAGTGGAAATTGATCACACCCCCGTAGATCTTCATGACAACGACTGGGTTGTACTTTGCTCTGATGGATTGCCTACCGTTCTTCGCGACGAACAAATCGGTGAGTCAATTAAAGACCTAACCGATCCCGAAGGCCTTTGCGAAGAATTGGTCAAGCTAACTATCGACGGCGGTGCGCCTGACAACGTTACGGTAGTGGTCGTTAAATTCAACGACGAAAGTTCTGATAACGGTAGCAAATAGGCTTCTAACGCGGTGAAATGGCAGCCAATCCCAATCCTAATGCCCAACAACAGTGTGCAAGGTGCGGTGCGACGTTAGCCCGACCAGGGGCAGAATGTAATGTTTGCGGTGGAACCGTTAACATGGGGGTTATGCAGCCTGCTGCAGTGGACAGTAAGGACGATCCACAACACGCAGCCTCTGCATTTAGAAAAGAGGCAAAACCAATGAAACCTGCATATCTTTTCAACAAACTAACCAATGAGCGCTTTCCACTAAACCAGTCGGTAAGTAAAATTGGCCGCGATCAAACTAACAATATATCGGTCACCAACGATCATTACATCTCCAGGCACCACGCTTGGGTTCTGCAAATGCAAGGTGCATATTGGGTGGAAGACCTGGGTTCGACCAATGGCACTCTCCTGAATGGTGAGATTCTTAGCGAACGTAGGCAAATCTCGCCGGGAGATAGATTGACCTTCGGCAAAACGGAGTTCGTTTTCGTAATCGAATAAGTCATTCACAGCTCATATGAATTCTAATAGCTCCCCGCACGACAGCCGAGAACCAGTTGGTAAAAATTGGTGCGGGCGCTACGAGCTGCTAGGCGAAATTGGGCGCGGCGGCATGGGTATTGTTTACCGTGCCATTCATCCAGACACCGGACATTTTGTCGCCATAAAGCAATTGGTGCTGGAAAACATCGCACCAGAAAAGCGAACCGAGTTCAAAGACCGCTTCAAACGTGAAGCCTATACAATCGCCCGTCTTAAACATCCAAACATCGTTGATGTTATCGACATCTGCATAGAAGACGATTCCTTCTTCTATGTAATGGAATTTTTGGATGGCGACAGCTTACGCAAAGACCTAATCAGACGCGGTGGAAAGATGTCGGTAGAGCAGCTCTATCCAATCCTGTCACAAGTGGGTGAGGCTCTTTCTTTAGCTCACTCAATGAGCATTGTGCACCGTGATGTCAAACCGGACAATATCTTCATCCTGAAAAACGGCGTGGTCAAGTTAACCGACTTCGGTATCGCACGTGCAGCAGAGTTCGAAGAATCAAATCTTACGAAGACCGGCATAATGATGGGCACTCTGAATTATGTATCACCAGAACAGCTACAAGATGCCAAAAGCGTAGACCATAGGGCAGACATCTTCTCTCTAGGAATCGTTTGCTACGAAGCCTTAAGCGGATGCATGCCTTTCACCGCCGATGGCATAGCAGCGACCATAGTAAAAATTATCTCGCTAGAAGAAAAACCACTACACATACTCAACCCAGCAATAAGCACAGAAATTTCGACCAGCGTTGGTCGCGCCATGCGCAAAAAGCCTCGCGAACGGTATCGCTCGGTGACAGAGTTTGTCAAAGACTTTTCAGCCACTTTATCTGAACAAGTAAAACAATCGGTAGCAACCCTGGCCGATGTTACCGGTCAAAGCTATGAAAACATACCAGCCACTAATTTTCGCCCTCTCAAAACACAATTTGGTATCACATCAATAGATGGTGTTACTACAGATCCTGGTCAACAAACCGGTATAGATCAGCCTTTCGATTCAGCTTTGGCAAACAGTACAGCCGTAGAAGGTCTCGCTCTGCCGACGGCCACCGATATGCAGCAAGAGCAACTGCTTGAATCAAAGCAAATGCTTGAGACAAGGCATGAATTCAAACCAATGCTCCAAGAGCAAGCCAAGATAGAAGAACCGGTTAAAGCGCAAGAACTGTTAAAAGCACAAGAACCTTTGTTAGCACCAACCCCAAGACCAGAGAAGAGCGCCATTAAGCATCTTCTCTCAATGCAACATCAAGGCAGTGGCTCTACCAGTAAACGCTTTGAAGAACCAGCGGTGGTGACTTGCCGGGCTGGCCGGCTAGCGATTGCCGACGCCGTAACCCGCACCATCAATGTTTTCGCATACGACGGCAAGAACATCGAGCAAACACTTCGTCATCTATATGAAGTTGCCTACAAGCCTGCCAAAGGTGTAAACGCTGAAAGCAGCCGCACCAGATGCGGTAGCATAACACGACCAGGTGGCCTGGCCTTTGATATGAAAGGCCGTCTCTTTGTCTGCGATGCCAGTGATCAGTTCATCCGCGTATTTGACGGGCTGGGTGCCTTCTTAAGCGAATTTAGAAACATTCAGGCTAAAGACTCTGGTCTTGCCGGCATTACTTTTGATTCAAGCGGATTGCTCTATGTCTCAGATTCAGCCAATGCCTGTGTTCAAGTCTTTCAACCTGAAACCGGAGTATGGTTGCGCTCTCTAAGTGGAAAAACCGAGTTAGAAGTCAAAGCCAAAAGCATTTACGCCCAAGACACCGATCAACAAGCTCAAATTAGACTGCCAGCCGGCCTTGCCACCGATAGATTGAATCAGCTCTATCTGGCTGACTACGGTTCCTCAAAAATATTTGTTTTCAACAAGCAAGGTATTGTGCTGCGCAGCTTTGGTAACAAAGGCAGCGAACTAGGTGAACTCAATATCCCTCGTTCTGTAGCCGTCGATCGCTTTGACCGCTCATACGTGTGCGATTCATTTAACAATAGACTTTCTATTTTTGACGCTAGCGGTAGAGTTCTCTATACTTTTGGCGAGAAGGGCAGTGGTCCAAACCAGTTGGTAAATCCTTCAGACATTGCCATTGACAATCAGTACGGAATAGTATTTGTTTGCGACCGCGGAAACAGACGCGTGCAAATTTATCAACTATCTGGCGATTTCACGGGCCAGGAGATCTAATTAATGCCATCAGCAGCAGTATCATCACCAAATCTCATACTGGCCTCTTCATCACCAAGAAGAATCGATTTGATTCAAAACTTGGGCCTCAAGTTTGAAATTTTGCCAAGCGATCTCGATGAAATCGTCGATGCTGCGCTGACCCCAAGCCAAGTCGTGGCAGAGCTCGCAGAAAGCAAAGCTTCACGAGTAAAAGAGCTAATACAAGAAAGAGGTGGCGAGTTAGCCCTGAGCCATCATGTAATTTTGGCAGCCGATACTATCGTTGTTTTCGAAGGTGACATTTTAGGCAAACCAGTTGACCGCGACCATGCCATCGCTATGCTCACCCGCCTGGTCGGCAACACCCACGAAGTCTATACCGGCGTGCACGTAATATCTGTCAATCAAAGTTTAGAGAACCAAACCACAGTGATTGCCCATCACGAAATAGAGGTGGCTAAAGTCGAGTTCAGAAAACTCTCTGCCACCGAAATTGCCAACTATGTAGACAGTAAAGAGCCGATGGACAAAGCTGGTTCCTACGCCCTTCAAGGCATCGGCGCCTTCATGATTAACAAGATCGAAGGATCTCCTTCAAATATTATCGGTCTTCCCCTCGTGCGCACAATAAACCTTTTGCGAAAATGCGGCGTTCAAATAATGGGCGAATAGCCTGGGCACTAGCTTCGAAGGGCTGCAATCAGCAAGATAAACTGCCTATAAGATAAAGAAGCAACAGCCAGGGCCTTCTTGACTTCGGGCATTTTGGCTGTATGAGAGCACCAATCTGGCCCAAAGTGCCAAGAAGGGTTAAAATCTGCCCTAGATCTAAAGAACGTCAAAAAACGGACACAAGCTTGGGCGGTAACCAGTGAAACTTTTTCCACTACTTTTCAATCTCTCGTTCAAAGTTAGTCTCAGCCTTGGCCTGGCTCTTAGCTTAAGCCTGAGCAGCCCAACTTGGGCGCAGTCAGACAATGGCGATCTGAAAAGCGAAAGCGAAAGTCAGGCGACAAGCAGCGATGATTCGATGAATACGCTCTGGGCCGAGTCACAAGAATCGCCGAAGCCTGCAGATTCAACTAAAAAAACAAAGCCTAAGTCAAAATCAAAAACAAAAAAGTCCGATGCACCAGTTGACGCTAAAAGTGATGCGACCTCAAGCACACCGATTGATCTAAGCCCTTCCTCAAGTAAAGAATCAAGTGCCGAAACCAAAGTTACAAATACACCCACATCAGCACCAGAAGCCAAACAAGATACAGATCTTTCCACCCCAATAATGATTCAACCGGCGCCCGCGGCCATGGGCGAGACCACCGTAACTGACGTCTCTGGGCTTTGCTCCCTAAGCTCCTTTCAGAATAGTGACCTTTTGCGTACCGCAGCCTGGCCTGGAGTTGGCCCATTCACAGCCGAGAGCGACAACAAATTTGTAGACCCCCAAGACAATAAGCTCAAGGTCCATGTCGATGGTGACCATGTCACTGCGTGCGAACTCTTACTAAACAATCAGAACGGCTCTAAACAGAGCATTCTCAATTTAGAAATGACCTGCGATTTCATGCTCGAAGCTCTGGGAGCAAAAGGCAATAAAATATCTGAGTTCAATACTTATTTCGAAAAAAACAAAGACAAAATCGCCACTTCAAGAGCAAACAGTGAAAACCAGATGAAGACCAGCTCTGGTAGCTACGTCATTGCCCTGGCTGGCGGCGGGCAAAGCGCTAACAATAGTGTATTGATTCAAGTAACAAGCAAGAATAAAGTCTTAACCGATGAGCAAAGTCTAGCTAGCTCAATCAGCCCAGCAAAAACAGAGCCAGTAGATGTGCCAACGGTTGCCAGCACGGCGACAACAGCGCCCACACGCACAACACCAATAAAGAGCACACCAACTAAAGGCATAACGGCTAAAGCTGGGGTAACAAAAACCAGCACAATCAAGCCAGCAACAACGGCAGCAAGCAGCAAACCTGCAGCCAAGCCAACTAAAGTAGAAACAACAGAAACCACATCAGAAGCAGTGAAAACAGAGCCTCAACCAGCAGCGACTAAAGATCCACTGAGAGACGAATTAGCCGGTGCCATTCGCGCCTGGCAGACAATTAAAAAATCGGCTCTCAAAGATAGAAACCCTGCGGGTCTGAGCAAAATTCTCTCAGGTGCTTTGTTGCAGAGACAAACCGATTCAATCAAAGCGCTAACAGAGAGTAAGCACTATTACGAACTGACACCAAAAGGTGTAGTGGTTGAAAAATATACCGAACTATCTAGCTCTCCGCAAAAATATTCGGTCTACGCCAAAGTCATGGAACTAACAAAAATCATGAAAGACGGCGCTACCAAGCCAGAGAAAGAGACCGATGACACCTACAGCGTAAACTACACCGTAGAGCGCTCTGGCGACCACTGGACCATCTCCAATTCGCTCTTACTGGTCAAGAAGAAATAAAATTTCGGTGAATTAATGGGCAGCAAAAATCTAACAGCCCGCAGACCAAGGCATCACATCTGGTGCACTTTGTCATTACTGCTCGCCACAAGCTGCACAGTTGCCTGCAGCGGCAAGGCGCAAATGAAGACCGCAGCTAATTTGAATTCGGCAAAGAATCAGACAGCAATATCATCAACGACAAGTGCCAATTCTAGTGCAAATGCAGCAGCTACTGCCGCGGCCGAGGCTCTAAGCGCCAAATTTAAAGCCCTAAAAGCAGAGCCCAACAAAATTGGCCTTCTTACCGAAGATTGCCAACCCTTTGCCCCAATGAACGGCGTTCAAACAGCTTTCGACAATCTAGTTTTTCTCGGTGGTGACTGCCTTTACATCGCCAAAAACCCTTTGCCAGCCCCTAGCACTGGTGGCTTCATCACAGCTCAAAAAATCAACGCCCCAGCATGGGGTAAACCGCCAGGCCTGCCTATTCCGGTGCACGAATTTGCCAATCTAGTCTATTCGCCGACTAGAAATTCTATTATCGTGCTGGATAAATCTGGTGACCTTTTTGAATTTGATTTGACAAAGAAAATCTGGTCAGTTTTACGCACCAACGTTCCTATCTCAGGGTCTCCAGATCCAGAATTCATTGACCTTTGCCTGAGCGAACAAAACAATATCCTCAATTTGCTTGATCCTGAGCGCAACCAAATATGGCGATTACGTCTTCCGCCTCTGACAAAAGCAAAGAGCAAGGGCAAGGTTAATCCGATATTTGAAAGAACCTTCCCCGAAGTAATGCCCTGGCGCCTCAAGCCCGGCGATGCCTCGGTGGCAGAATGCATTTCTATTACATTTGACAAGCGCTTCAGCTTGCTAAAACAGTTCGGTCAAATCATCACCATCGAGCCCCTAGCGCCAACAGGGGCATTGAAAGTACATCAAGCGAAACTGCCAATCAAATCAGCGGCTGGCGCATTGGGCAATATTCGTGCCTCTCGCATGATCAGCGCCGAAAACAAAAATATTCCACTTTATGTTGTTGAGAGGCAAAACAATCGAGTCTTAGCCGTAGACAAAGAAACCGGCAATACCAAAGCCTTTAACTTTCCGGCAAACTCAAGCTTGAGAGGCCTGCTGCCTCTGCCTGAGGGCTTCTGGATAATAGATAACAACAACTTGATTTATCGCGACCTGGCCAATCCCAACCCCGGCGGTGAGAAAAGAGAAGCGCGCGAAAACGACTCACGATTAGCCTTACTCTCGGCCCCAATCAAAGGCATGAAATTGCCCAAACACTCTGGGGTCTATCCGGGGGCCCGCAGGCTCTATCGCTACGGCGTGCATGAAGGTCTCGACCTATTTAACGACCGCACCCACATTGCCATCAATACCCCTGTAATAGCCGCTGGGGCCGGTAAAATTGTTAGAGCGGACGCTAACTTTGTGGATATGAATAGAGGTACCTTTAACCGCGTCATGAGCGATTGCGTCAATGAGCACCGCACTTCTGACAAGAACGAAGACCTATTTCGTGGTTGCCAAGTATGGATTGATCATGGCAACAATATGATCACCCGTTATGCCCACTTGAATAAAATCAATCCGAAAGTTCGCCTTGGGCAGACCGTAAAGCCCGGCGACCTGATAGGCTTTGTTGGTGTATCCGGAACAGGACAAAATCTCCCCGGACGAGCGAAGTATCCCCACTTGCACTTTGAAATCTGGCTCGATGGAAAATATCTAGGCTACGGCCTAACACCAGCTGAGACAGTAGGAATCTTTGAAGACGTCTTTGAAAGCCCAGCAAAAAAATAGCCAGCAAAAATAGATTGAATTGAGAGAGGAAAGGAAGTAAATGAGTTTGGAGAATTCTCCTGTCAGCCGCTTAAAACAGAATGCCGTTATCAAGCTTCATTGCTTACTCACCGCAGTTAGTTTTAGTTTCGCCTTTCTACCCTCCTCCCTCGTGGCCTTCTCTAGCCCCGCTTACGCTCAGCCAATTACCATTGCAGCCAAGACCCTCAATAGTGATGCTGCTGGTATCTTGATAGCGGCCAAAAGCGATGATGAAGTAAAGGCGCCAAACTCAACTGAAGTTTCAGCAGACTCAGAAGCCAGCGAGAGCAGCGACAAAGAGAAAAAGTCTGACGACAAAAAGTCTAGCGACAAGAAGAGCGAAGACAAGAAGTCAAAAGCCAAGGAAGCTAAAGTCAGCGCCAAAGACGATAAAACTAAAGACGACAAATCTAAGGCTAAAGACGACAAAACCAAGGCTGACAAATCTAAAGACGATAAAGCCAAAGATAAAAAAGCCGAAGCAAAAGAAGATAGCAAAGACGACAAAAAGAAAGCTTCTGTCAAACGCGGCTTCTTTGGTCACGCCAAAGAAGACACAGCCAAAGCTCCAGCAGCAGCAATTCCAGCGACAACACCATCAGTGGTAGCGCCACCAGTTGCTGCTACCACAGCAAAACCGGCTGAGAAGAAAGAAGAAAAAGAAGAAAAGTCTCTAGTATTCGAACCAGATACAGCTTTAATAAGCGTACTGAAAGATCTCAATCGCTCACTTAAAGATTCTGATGAAATCAGCAAAATCGAAGATGCCAATCAACGTATGATTGTCACCCTGGCAGCCTCTATCATCGACAAAGCACTGAGCGATCCAAAACTAGCGTTCAATAGAATTTTAGCCAAAGAACAAGAAGGCAAAGCACGCACACGGCTAACTGCTGAGTCTTGGTCTTCTGGAGAAGTTGAAGTCAACGACAAATTTAAAGGTTCGCTGTCAACTGTATGGGCAAAGCGCATCGACGGCCTGGTAACGGTTACAGTGGCAGGAGATTGTCACGATCACAAAGCTGCCGACGGCAAAGATGTTGGCGAATTTATTGTAGTTATCAATGCGCGCTCGCCAGTTGAAACTGGCTTTGATATTCAAAGCCAGGCCAATGTCAATTTTTGGATTGGCAAACTCGGCAATATATTGGTAGAAGCTGACTGCATTCCCAAACCAGCAGCAGAAGGCGAACAACCAGCCGAGCGCAAGGGCGACAGCGAAACTCAAAGCAGCGCTGATCAAAAAAAAAAATCAATAGTCGCTCTGCCACCGCTACTAACCCATAGATATCGCCACTACTATGAACTAGTAGTGCTACAAGATGACCGACGCCGCTTAATTGCCCAGCAGCTTGCGGCGATGGATCCTAGCGTGCAGATGCTAGAATCCGAAAAAGAGAAGTCCGAAAAAGAGAAGTCTGAAAAAGAGAAATCAGAGAAAGACAAAAAAGAAGTAAACGCAAAAGACGAGAAGACAAAGGTAGCTGAAGAGGCTAAGTCTAAAGTCGACGCCGACAGTGATGAGCAAAAAGCCGATAGTAAGGCTGACAGCAAAGCTGCAAACCAGAAAGAAAAAGCAAAAGAAGAAACTACTGAACAAGCAGAAGAGAAGTCAACTGCAAGCGATAAAGTAGCAAAAGCTGCTGCAGCATCGAAGAAAGAGCCTGAAGTAAAAGTAGTTGAAAAATTTGTCGAAAAAGCTCCAGAGAAAAGCACCGAAAAATCGAACAAAGTAGAGACTGTCTACAATAACGGCAGCTCTGGCTCGTATCCAGTTACGATCACAACTAGCAATAGCAACGTCAAGACAGCAGCGGGCAAAAGTACTCGCCCAGTAGCTAAACAAGATACGTCTAAACAAGATAACAATTCCGCAGCCACTAACACAGGTAGACAGGGCAATGAAATGGCCTACGCTGGTGCTGCTCAATCAATGGAGCGCATCACCGGTCTCGAGCTACCAGCTCTGAAACAGCCGAAGAATTTCACCATGCTCATGCCCGACCGCGCTTTGGCTGGCCAACCAGTAACAGTTGCCTTTGTCGATGAGCAGCGCAATCCTGAAAGCAATGTAGAACTAAGTTTCAACGGCGTCACCCTGGCCACTGACCAAAATGGTCAAGCTCAATACATGATTCCAGAAGATGAAACTCCCGGCCGCTCACTCAATATTGCCTTACTCTCAAGGCCTTATGAAATGCCCGCTGTAATAGAAGTATTGCAGCCCCTAGCAACTCCGAGCAGCCCACAAGCCCCCAAGGTTGATAAGGCCAGCCATCTAGTCAGCCGTCGCTCTAATCTCGTTATCGATGGTCACAACTTTGATGGAGTGGCTCAAAACAATCGCGTCATCATCGATGGCATGACCGAATGTACAATTGCCGCGGCTTCACCAGTGCAACTAAAAGTGACTTTGCCAAAAGAATTGCGCCCAGGTCCACACTCACTGTGTGTCAGCACCGAAGGCATGCGCAGCAATCCGATTGGCTTTGAACTGGCACAATTAGAAGTAGTCTGCGAAGGCAAAGACAACCCTAAAGACACCTCAGGCAAAGTCACTGTCAAAGTCGTAGGCACCACCACTAAAGTAAACGTCAAACTAGTAAATCTCAGCCCTGATCTAATCAAATTGAACAAAGGCGATGACGTCAAACTTTTGAGTAGCGGCGGCGCAGACAACACAGCCAGTGTCTCTGTTCAACGGCTGAAAAAAGGGCCGATGAAAGTCGAAGCCTGGCTAGAGCTATAAAGCAAAAAATAGAAACGCATCGAGGAGTCAAGAATGGCCGCTAACGCACAACTCAACTTGAGTGTGGACAAAGCCAAACGCTACGCCCAGTCAATTGCCTATGGCAAGAAAATTGAAACAGTCATTCCCGGTGGAGTAGACAGCCCCTTTAGAGCCTTTCACGAAGTCGGTGGCGATACTGTATTTTTTGATCGAGCCAAAGGCTCACGCTTGTACGATCTGGATGGCAATAGCTATATTGATTATCTCGGCGCCTGGGGCCCAGCCATTCTCGGCCACTGCCCCGATGAAGTGGTACGCAAGTGCCAAGAAACTCTAGCCAAAGGGCCAGTGTTCGGTGCGCCCCACGTCTACGAAATGGAAATGGCCGAGCTTGTTATTGCGGCTGTGCCATCAATAGAAAAAATTCGCTTCGTCAACTCTGGCACTGAAGCAGTAATGAGTGCAATTAGGTTGGCCCGCGGCTTTACCGGCCAAGAAACAATCATCATGTTTGAAGGTTGCTATCACGGCCATTGCGATGCCACTCTGGCCAGCAACGGTCACCAGTCATCTAGTGGTATCCCCGATGGTGCTAAGGCCGCAACTGTTTTAGCCAAGTTCAACGATCTGCAATCAGTCGAAGCTCTCCTCAATCAATACAAGGGCAAAGTGGCTGGCATAATCGTAGAGCCCGTAGCTGGTTCTATGGGCGTGATTACACCAGTACCGGGCTTCTTAGAAGGCCTGCGAGCCTTAGCCGATCGCTTTGGAGTCTTGCTGATAATCGATGAAGTACTAACCGGCTTTAGAGTCGCTTTTGGCGGCGCTCAGAATTACTATAACGTCAAAGCCGACATCACCTGTTTTGGCAAAGCTCTCGGCGGCGGCATGCCCATTGGTGCCTACGGCGGCAGCAAAGAAATAATGAACAGACTGCAACCAGACGGCGATGTTTACCAGGCTGGAACATTCTCTGGCAACCCCGTCACCATGGCCGGTGGCATTGCCACTCTCACCTTACTGAAAGACCCAGCCGTCTATCAAGCCCTGGAAGAACGCACAGCCCAGCTTTTTGCCGGACTAGGCAAAGTCATCGCCAAAAACAATTGGCCCATTCAACTGCCTCGCCTAGGTTCAATGTTTTCAATCGTCTTTGCCGAGAAACCAGTGTTGAACTTCCAAGATTCATTGACAATTGATGGCAAGGCTTTCTCTAAGTTCTTCCATTTTGTACTCGACAACGGCATCTACCTGCCACCTTCCGCAGTGGACGCCGCCTGCCTTTCATCGGTGCATACAGTTGAGGAAATTGAAGAGACAATTGAGATTATGAGCGAAGGCTTTAAGGTGGCGCTTTAGCCCTATCTTGAGAAATCGCTTCCTGTGTTATATTTTTGTATAACACGGGGAGTTTCTCATGCACACAACCAAACTCCGCAAGGTAGGGGGCTCGATCATGCTCACCGTACCTCCGGCACTTCTGGAATTACTTCATCTGCAAGCTGGGGCCACAGTTGGCCTCAGCGTAGACGGCGAACGACTTGTTATTGAGCCATATCCGCGGCCAAGATATACGCTTGCTGAGCTGCTAGCCACATCAGACTACTCCCAGGCACAGCCGCCAGAAGAAAGAGAGTGGGTAGATGCACCAGCCGTTGGTCGTGAAATTATATGAAGCGCGGAGATATTTACCTGGTCTCACTCGATCCCACGCAAGGTCGAGAGCAGCGAGGCCATCGTTCTGTGCTCGTTATCTCGCCAGCTGAATTCAATGCAGCGACAAAACTACCAGTAGTTTTACCTATAACCAATGGCGGTGAGTTTGCCAAACGCATTAGTTTCGCAGTCCCTATTTCGGGTATCAAAACAACTGGCGTAGTTCGCTGTGATCAGCCCCGTGTAGTCGATCTAGAAGCGCGAAATGGAAAAAAAGTGGACACTCTGCCTCAAGCCATAATGGCTGAAGTTCTAGCTAAGGTGGCGCCAATTTTCGAATAGTTTGAATTAGTCTTCATGATGTCACTAAGGGTGAGCCTCACAATTGGAGTGCGATTTGAGTTCAAAATTGCTTTGGTCCACTATACTTCGCAGCCTATTGATAGTGGGTGTAACTGTGGTGTTGATGCAAAGCTGCGCTAATGAACAGCAGACTAAATACATTCCTAGACCTCGATTCTTCACCAGTTGCCTAGCTAGGCAACTGAACCCGCCACCGAATCTCAAAGACTCGAAAAGTAATCCGACAAATTCCAATTCCACTAAATTTCTCTATGCACTAGTTGTTACTTCGTTTTCTGAATACTCGCCTATGGTAATGCTGTCGGACAAAGGAACTGCAATTGTTGCAGACCGCGCGAGTCCAACAGGTTATACCTATGGGCAAATGAAGCCTATTCAGCTGGAAGAATTCAAAAAGCTCGGCAGCGAGCTTTGCTCACTAAAAACAAAAGACTACGGGTCAGAGATTCCCATTACCGACTTACCTTCGACTTATTTCTATGTTACCGATAGCCTCGGCAATCATCAAAGGTTACACATATATGGTGACTTTGACAGCAACGAATTCGGGATGAGTGAGGAGGACAAAAGATATCACTGCGTTGTGCCTGAGGTTTTGAAAAATGCATTCAGAAGAACTATGGAAGCAAGAAAAGCATTTACATTGAATCGAGTAGGAAGCAAAAAAACTAGCGAAGTTTGGACACCGGAGCGCCTAAGCTTTGTACTAACGAAAATCACCGATGATCAGAAATCGGCCTCAAAGCACTCTGTTGCATTCGAATCAAGCTCAATTCATGGAGCACTAAAAGAGAAATACACCATCAAAAAAGACGACTTAAATCAAAGCGAAATTGACACACTATTATTAGCCTTCTCAGAGAATTACAAAATAAAAATTCAAGGCCAGCTCTACTCGCTCGCGCTGACAGAATAGCTCAGTACGCGGCAAGTCTATTGAAAAAGAACGTCTATGAATGATGTTAAGGTCCAATACTCAGGCCAGTCCTCCCAATCTTGCTCATCGCTGTCAATGAATATGGTGCACAAAATTTCGTCGGGCCAGTCGTTAAATCGCAACCTGGCAACTTTGTCATTGAAACGAGCCTGAAGATACTTAGTATCAGGCGATTCTACCCAATCGATCTTCGAATCTAATATAGTTGTTTGAAAATGTCCTTCATGAGTTTCTCTAAGTTCTTTGTCTTTCACTAGCTCACGTGCCGAATCTTAGATTCGTTACGGAGTTTGGTGGTTGCCACAAAAATTACTTCAGGCGAATTGGCCGTCTTTCTCCTTGTGCTTTCAAATGCTTTCTAGCTGCTCATATTGGGTAATTCTCAACACAACACTCGACTGCGCCGCCCGGAGTTGCACGAAACAAAACGCTTTCTGGAACGTTCTCAGGAGTTAAAAAACTGCTTCAAACTTCGCCTCATCAGTAACCTCACGTGGTGCAATGTCAAAATCAATTTGATCTAGACAAAAGGCAATGAAGCATGCGGGTCCAGTCAGCAGCCGACTAGCCGCCACCAATATCGAGCAGCTCGGGGTCTTTGGCACTAAGCCATTTCTTTCTGATAGCAAGAGCTTCTGCCCTCATGGCCGTGGCCTTGCTGCGCTCCTCAGGGGTTTTCTCTGGGCTCTGTCTCAGTACATCAGCCACAGCCAAAATTACACGGGCACGGGCCAACTGATCTTCAGCATGATCGCTCACAATCAAATTAGCCATTGCCTTATCTGCAGCACACTGCGCCTCTTTGAATTCACCAGACATCAAATAAGAGCGCGACAGCTCAGCCAAAATATTAGCCTTGTAGCGATCAGCAGATTTACTCTTAGCCACGACCTTATCTTTAACCGCGTCAGAAGATTCTGATCCACTAGCTACTGCACCAGTTTCGTCTTCAGCATCTTCTTCGGTACCACCACGCAGGTCCAAAGCTTGGTGCAAAAGAGTAATGGCATCATCGGGCTGACCAGTAAAGTTAAGTGTGCGCGATAGCTCTAAGTAGCAATCAGCCAGAATAAAGGGGCTGTTGGTGGTGGCACCATCTTTCTGCATTTGCTCGGCCATCTCGCATGCCTTCTTGCCGGCTTTCAGAGCTTCTGAATAACGGCCAAGGTCTCGCAAGATTGTGCCCAAAAGCTCATGGGTTAGTGCCTTCTGCTCGGCCTTCTCAGCGCTTGCTTGAGCTAACTCGGCATCGCACTGCTGATACATCGCAATTGCTTCACGCGCTGTTGCTTCGGCCTCAGCAAAGCGCCCCTGACACCTGAGCACTTCAGCTAAAAGCGCAAGCGACCAGGCAGCATCAAGAGTATTGTCAGCTCGGCTTTGTGCCACAAGCAAGCAAAACTTAGCCACTCTTTCAGCAGCATTGAGTTTGCGACTTAAGGTAAAGAGCGATACCAAAGGCTGAAGCACAGGCAAAAGCAGCATGCCCGAAGGCGCAACCATAACCTTAAAAACAGAAGGCTTGCCCACGCGAGTTTTTGTTTTCATTACTGCCCTAAAAAGTAGAGCGCATCTTTACGAGATCAGAGAAGGTATCCCAAATCACTGAGAACTTACCACCAGATGCACCCTGAGTAGTGCGGGGCAAGTGCTCAATTGGAATTTCAATTACCTTGAAGCCAGCGCGCTCGGCACGAATGCAAAGTTCAGCGTCAACGAAAGGTGACTGCGATTGCAGTTTGATTTTATCCAAGATGGCCCGTCGGAACAGTTTGATTGAATTCACATCTTTGTGCTTGTGACCATAGAAGGTACGAAGCATCAAGTTATAAACCTTAGACTGCATTTTGCGACGTGGTGGATCATTGCGATTAACGCGAAGACCAATGACGAAATCATGATCTTTCAAACCCTTTGCCATTTGCAAAAGTTCTTTGGGAGCGTATTGATAATCACCTGGAAGGGAGAAAACCAAATCTTTGCTGCCACATTCGTAAAGCTCACGAATGGTGAAACCAAAGCCCTTATTGATCGGATGATTGATCAAACGCACATGAGGATTAGTCTGGCAGCGTCCTTCGATGACAGAAAGAGTGCGGTCTTTGCTGCCGTCGTTGACTACGACGATTTCATAGTCGCTGCAGACACTCGATAAAAGAGTATCTGAATCGTCAATTAGACGACCAACGGTCTCTTCGTCGTTGTAGGCAGGAATAATCAGCGTAACTGAAGTCAAAAGATCTTTTGGCTCTGAGGAATTTGAACGCATTCTTGGTTGGGTGTTATTCATAATTATCCGAAACGCTATTAGTCCGAAACGCTACTTGGGGTTTATTTGCTCTTACGCTTTAGGCTGGTTGACCTTCGGCACAGGTTGTAGCAAGGGCCACATCTGAAGTAAGTGAACGCTCTTTGTAGAACGACTTGATACCATCGATTACTTGTTCAACTTGATCGTCGGTCATTTCAGGGAACATCGGCAAGCTCAAGATGCGATTGACGATGTGCTCTGTTGTAGGCAGGCTGCCTGGTTTGTAGCCTAAGAATTGATAGGCTTGCTGCAAGTGAGCAGGAATTGGATAGTGAATTAGACACTGCACGCCGCGCTCTAAGAGGTAGGCTTGAAGTTCATCACGGTATGCAGTTTGAATCACATACAAGTGATAGACATGCTTGAAACCGGCTACTTCAACTGGTGTTACCACCAAATCTTTGAGGCCTTCAGTGTATTTAGCGGCAATCTGACTACGTTTTTCATTCCACTCATGCACATAAGGCAATTGAGCAGAAAGAATGGCGCATTGAATTTCGTCTAGACGGCTGTTGATACCAACAGTGTCGTGATAGTAGCGCTTCGATTGACCGTAGTTGCGAAGCATTTTGAGCTTCTTGTACTTCTCTTCTGAATTAGTAGAGACAGCACCACCATCACCGAATGCACCCAGGTTCTTGCTGGGGTAGAAACTGAAAGCACCATAGTCACCAATACTTCCGGCAATAGCGCCTTTGTATGTAGCGCCAGTTGCTTGAGCAACGTCTTCCATAACTTTGATTTTGTGCTTAGAGGCAATTTTCATGATTGCTTCCATCTCAGCCATATGGCCATAGAGATGCACAGGCACAATCATCTTAGTGCGGGGAGTGATTTTGGCTTCAAGCTCACTTTCACGCATTACATAAGTAGAAGCTTTGATGTCGACGAATACAGGAGTGGCGCCAGTCATTGAGATGGCAGAAATTGTCGGCACAGCAGTGTGGGCCACAACGAGCACTTCATCTCCGGGGCCAATGTCTTCGGCAGCCAGGGCTAGGTATATAGCTTCAGTACCAGAAGCACAGCCAACTACATATTTAACGCCTAAGAACTGAGCAAATTCGGCTTCGAATTTCTCAAGCTCTGGCCCAAGTATGTAATAGCCGCTGGCAAGAACGCGGGCTACAGCCGCATCGATCTGCTCTTTGTAGGCCTGATAGTGAACTTGCATATTGCCGAATGGAACGTTCAACGCTTTCCCTCGATATAACCGTAAAACCTGACCTGCCAATTCTAGTAGAAAAGAGCCAAATTGGAATTAAGCCTTGTTTAATTGACAACTAATAAAACGGCCATCTTCTCTGGGCGGAGCCAGACACAAGCTCAAGCCTGATTCAACAATTCTAAAGAGAGAGGGTCTGAGAGCGTGTTCTAGCGTGACACCGTGTTAGAATCCAGAGCAAGTGAGACCCGTTCAAATTATTGATGAGTTTTCTCACAGGTTACCTGCTCAGTTTACATGAGCATTGTGAGCGGAAGTTAAGATTATGAGCCAGACAGTGGAAACCGCCTTCAAGGGCAAAACAGCATTGATCACCGGTGGCATGGGCTTCATCGGCTCCAATCTGGCGATTCGTCTCGCCAACCTGGGCGCCAAAGTAACCGTTCTTGATTCAATGATTCCAGATTACGGCGGTAACGAGTTTAACCTCGCTCCAGTCAAAGACAGAGTACGCATCAACTATTGCGACATTCGCGATGAATCAGCTCTCGATTATTTAGTGCGCGGTCAAGATTATGTATTCCATCTAGCTGGCCAAGTTTGCCATCTGATGAGCCTGTCTAATCCTTTTCCAGATATTCAAATTAACATCACCGGCACAGCTGTATTAATGGAAGCGTTGCGCAAGCACAATCCCAATGCCATCTGTGTATACACCGGAACCCGCGGCCAGTACGGCTCTTCAGTATCACTTCCAGTGAACGAAGAAGCACCGACAAACCCTAAAGGTATCTATGAGATTTCCAATCTCACCGCTGAGAAAATCATCAAGGTATATAACGATGTGCACGGCATCCGCTCTGTATTGCTCAGATTGAGCAATATATACGGTCCGCGCTCACAGATGATGCACTCGCGCTTTGGCGTCTGTAACTGGTTTGTGCGTTTAGCTTTAGACAACGACACTATCCAGGTTTATGGCGACGGCAGTATTTTGAGAGACTTCTGCTATGTCGATGACACCGTAGAAGCAATCATCAAATCAGCCATCACACCGAAAGCTTACGGCGAAATATTCAATGTTGGCTCTGACATACCAGTAAGCTTCCTTGAATTAGTGAAGACCATTGTTGATGTAGCTAAAGCTGGTAAGTGGCAGTATGCCGAGTTCTCCGCCGAGAGAAAGGCGCAAGAGCCAGGCGATTTCTACTCTGATATCACTAAGATGAAAGAGATTGTGGGATGGAAACCAACCACCACTCTAGAGCAAGGCCTCGCCAAAACTTGCGACTACTACCGCAAGAATCGCGAATTTTACTGGTCAAAAAACCCAGCTGGCTTGCCTGCCAACAGTGAATCAGCCAAAGAAGCTGCTACCACTAAAGCCTAAAGCTCATTTGGCAACGACAAATCAACTACACTGTCTGTAACTCTTTAAAGGACCAAACAGTGAACGAAGGCACACGGGTAAATATCGCTAGCGGCACACCATGGGAATCAGTGGTGGGCTACTCTCGCGCGGTCAAGGTGGGCAATTTCATTGCTGTCTCGGGTACCACGGCCACAGGCGAAGACGGCAAAATAGTCGGGGTCGGCGATGCCTATGCCCAGACAATTCAGGCCATCAAAAACATCGAAGCAGCCCTTAAGCAAACCAGAGCCAGCCTTCAACACGTAGTGCGCACGCGCATTTTCGTGACCGACATTAGCAACTGGGAACAAATAGGCAAAGCCCACGGAGAATACTTCTCTGAGATTCGACCAGCAACGAGCATGGTTGAAGTTAAGCGCCTGATCTCTCCCGACATGCTGGTTGAAATTGAAGCAGACGCAGTAATTTAGCTTTATCTATAAGAAACTAGTGCCGGTAGGCATCAACCCAAGCCAGGTCAATGGATGCAGTCGGCGAATTCACTGGTATACGCAGCAAGAACTTACGCTTCTTTGCCCGGGAGTTTGGCAGGCTATAGATTTCGCCAGCGCCACTGCCCACGGTGAAACCTTCAAGCATGGCGAAATTGTGAAAGCGCACTTTTATAGGTAGAGAGCCAACAATAGCTTGTCCTCTACCTTTTAACTTGAGGTCTTTTAGCGACAGCCGAATGCGGCCAATGCCTTTATGGTGGAGAATCTCGACTGCCAGTACTTGACCGTGAAAAACGGCTTTAACCTCGTCGCTGTTGGCGCTCTGGCCTGATGCCCCTAAAGTCTCAACTGAAACACTGGGCGGGGTTGCAGCCCAGGCCGGTGACAGAAAGAAAAAAGAAATAAACAAGATGCGAATGATCAAAGCGATCATGTTGGAAGTGATTTGTTTTTCTGAGATACTAATGATTCGAAATACCGTGAGATAAGAAGAGATGAACAATAAGTTATTCGTAGGAAATCTTTCCTTCAAAGTAGAAGAAGCCGAACTTCAAGAGGTATTTTCGCAGACAGGTACGGTAGTTTCAGTGGCCATACCAACAGACAAATATACCGGCAAGAAACGCGGCTTTGGCTTTGTCGAAATGGCTTCGGCAGAAGACGCAGAACAGGCCATCAAGGCTCTACACGGACGCGCTCTGGCCGGACGTGAAATGTCAGTCAATCTGGCTAGACCAAAGACCCGCCAAGACTAGCTGGCACTAGAAAAGATTCGAGTAGAGCAAAGTATTAGTCTTTAATAACGATACGGTCTTAGCGAATGAGCCTCAGTGGTCTTTCAGTAAGCGAGCATGTTGCTATAATTTTTGCTTGTCAAGCAACCCAGAATGAACTGGTGAAACTGGAAGTATATGCCTAGCTCCCCGCCCCCCACACTGCCTACAAAAGTCGACAGTGAGAATAAGAAGAGAGCCCTGGGCGCAGGCCCTTCTTCCTTTGATCCGACTGGCAAAGACTCAATTGGCATAGACTCAAATGGCATAGACGGAATCGCACAGCCAACTCCAAGCGTCAAAGTAGTTTTAAAAAGCAAAGTATTTCAAGCAGCGGCTCTAGTTGTTCTCGCCAATTTACTACTGGTTGTCACCAATCCATTTAAGGGCGTTGACCCTGATAGCTTACCGGCCCTAAAGTCGTGGGTCTTCTGGACCACTCAAGACTACCGTCAGGAAGTAAATCCCAAAGTGGTAATGCTAGGTTCGTCGCTTTTGATGAACTCAGTGTGGATGCAAGAAGCAGAACACCTGCAAAAGAATGTCGATATCGTGGTTAACCGCAGAACCAGATATTTAGAGTCTGTCATTAGCAATTACATCAAAGGCTATGAAGGCACCTGCTTCAACTTCGGATTACCAGGCAGTATGGTCTCTGACGACTATATGATTGCTCGCACTCAATTCGATAAAGGCCACACGCCCAAAGTAATGGTGCTCTGCCTAGGCCCTAGAGATCTGATGGATACGAGCTTCAGCTGTGCTGGTGCCACCACGGCCTTTAAATATCTTGAGCGTTTTACCGATACCAAAGATTTACTCGACATTGCTTACACAAGCGCTTGGCCCAAAATCAACTTCATGCTGCGCGAATATATTTATTTCGTCGACAAGAAGTATCACTCACAGAGTGTTCTCGGTGAGCAAGCCAAAGGCGCTCTCAATCCGGTCTTCGCTAAAGTGGCAGCCCCCAGTGCTTTTAACGTCAAAACAGATTTTGATAAACAGTTCGCCTTTTACCGCTCAGAGGTAGAAAAAGGTGTCTTCATAGCCAAGCCTAATGCGCAAACAGACTCATTCTACGACAATGGTAAAGACTGGAAGAAACGCTTTAAAAACTCCAACGATGAGATGTTCGACAATCAAAAAATCTGGTTGAACAAATGTCTCAGCGAAGCAAAGGCCAAAGGAATTATTCCAGTTTTAGTGAACATGCCTGTCTCGGAACTCGGTATCAAATACATTCCGCCACAGGTCTACAAGAGACACGTCGATACTTTAATTGAGATGTCAGCTAAGTATGACTGTCCTTATGTCGACACCATGAAGGAAGGAAAGTTCGACATGAAAGACTTTTCTGATTATGGCCACATGGATGCCAGTGGTGGCAAAAAAATTGTTGACATTGTTGGCCGCACATTAGCTGCCGATCCACGCACTAGAGCGGCCCTGACGTCACCGGCTGTGGCAAATGAGGGCAGCAACTAATGTTATTCAATAGCGCCGCCTATCTAGTTTTTCTGCCGGTAGTCGTAGCCATTTACTGGTTCATGCCGTTTCGCTATCGCACAGCCTTTTTGCTGTTTGCCAGTTATGTTTTCTACATGACCTGGAAACCAATATATCTGGTACTGATTGTTGCTCTAACAGCTTTCAATTATTTTGCTGGTATCGCTATTGAGAAACAAAAGAAACAGCGCAAGCTAGTCTTAATTGCATCGCTGGCCGCCAATATTCTTACTCTCGCCTATTTTAAGTATGCCTATTTTGCCATTGATGCCACTAATAGTGTATTGGCCATTGCTGGAAGAAAAATCTCTTATCCACTGCATGAGATTATTTTGCCTCTCGGCATTTCCTTTTTCGTCTTTGAATTTATCCATTATTTAGTGGACGTCTACAAGGGCAGCCCAGCTGTCAAAGCGCCGCTAGAATTTGCCCTTTTCCCCAGCTTCTTCCCCACTCAAATCGCCGGACCAATCAAACGCTTCCAAGACTTCGTGCCGCAACTGCATAAGCCAGCCAAGATCACTTTGAAAGATTTTGATGAAGGCGTTGAGCTGATTTTATGGGGTCTTTTCAAAAAAGTAATTGTGGCCGACAGTGTCGCTGTGGTGATTGATAAATGTATGCCACACCCCGAAATGTTGAGCACTTTCGACTGCTGGTCATTGCTCTGGGCCTTTGCCATCCAGGTCTATTTTGATTTCTCTGGCTACACCGATATCGCCCGCGGCTCAGCAGCGCTGCTTGGCTTCAAAGTACCACTGAACTTCAATTTGCCTTTCTTGGCAGGCTCGATTACAGAATACTGGCGGCGTTGGCATATTTCGCTATCTCTCTGGCTGCGAGACTATTTGTTCTTCCCCCTTGGCGGAAGCAAACACGGCACAATGGCCACCCTGCGCAATGTCATGATTACTTTTACTCTAGCTGGTCTCTGGCATGGTGCTGGGCTGAACTACATCATTTTCGGCGCTATGCACGGACTTTGGTTGAACCTCAATAGACTGTGGCGAATCCAAGTCGAGAAGAGCACCATTTTGCTCAAATTGACTGAAACAAAGGTTTTCCACTGTTTTGGCGTGCTACTCACTTTCAATTGTCTGGCGGTCACACTAGTTACCTTCCGCTTGCCCAGCATGGAACTATCAGGTCGATACTTCCAGAAGCTACTGATGCTTACACCCCAGACAGCCAATAGTGTTAATCCATGGGCCATGACCATTCCTTCAATTGAAGGTCCGGCCAACTTCGCTCTATTTCCTGTAATTTTGATCAGTATTGTCATTGGTCACCTGATCTCTAATCAAATACAAGGCAAGAGCCAACCCGGCGTGCTACCGCTGCCCAAGAAATTGCAGGCCCTAAGGCCAGCCTACCTGGCTGCCATAGCAATACTGCTACTGCTGTTTGCTCCAGATGGAACACCAAGCTTCGTCTATTTTCAATTCTAATTTTGCCACGGCCTACAAGTTTTACCGATTGGTTCTACTTGGAGCCTAGAGCAGCTAGACACATTTTGAGAGTGATTTCGCAGTGCTCTTCTAGCATGTCGGGAGACAGCAAATCGGTGCCTTCGGGCCAGAGATTCTTCAAATTGTCTCGGGCGACTGTGTAGTAGATGCACATGGCAATCAGATTAGCGGCCGTATGCAGCGGGTCAGCAGCGGTGAAGTCACCAGCATCCATACCCCGTTTTAGACTGTCAATCAGTGGCCCATAGAGTGTGCCAAGCGAAGTCTCACAATAAAACTTACCTTGATTCTGCAAACCTTCTAACACAATCAGGCTGGCCACATTGGGATGCTCAGCGGCGTACATCAAGACATTGCGCATAACTGTCGAGACCGCTTCACGAGGAGAGAGATCAGCGACATGGAGTGACTCCATTTCAGCACCGCGGCGAGTGATTAAACGCTCCATCACCGCCCTGTATAGGTTCTCTTTGTTCTCAAAGTAATAGTGAATCATGGCTTTGGTGACGCCAGTGCGTGCTGCAATTGATTCGGTTCGCGCGCCCCAAAGGCCAACTTTGGCAAACTCCTGTTCCGCAGCATCAAGAATGCTATTGCGAGTCGCCTCAGCATCACGAGTTGGAGCCTTCACGGCAATTTTTGCGATTTTTTCCATTCTCTAACCATATAAGCTTGGTGACACCCTACTGGACAGGATTGTCCAGTATAAACCGTTAAATCTACTGCAATTCCATTCTTGACATTCCCAAATTTTGTCAGAAATCAACTAATTCCTTGCATTCTCCTTTCAATAGAACGCTTTATCTAAAAAAAAAGAGACAGCCTGATTGTGCTGCCTCTTTTCTTTTTTCTCAATTCAAGGTCAATTTCAGGGTCTAACCACAACAAGAGCCTTTTTTCTCTTCTTTCGGCTTTGCCGCGGCCTCAGTTGAGCAAGTATTTGCTTTCGCTTCGGCAGCTTTCTCTTCAGCCGACTTGCTTGAGCATGTGGTGCCCTCAACTTTTACCTTGAGTTCGTCTTTTTTTTCTGTTTCTGTTGCTGACATGATTTTCTCCATTTTTTCGATTGGCGCTCAAAGGCGCAGGTAACAAGTAAAACTCTTAAGCTCAAACGGTCATGAAGGCGAAAGTCAACTCCATAAAGTTGTCCAGTGGCTTCGTGCTGCGCGTAGACTTTGCCCGAAGCACAGCACCCTCCCAACCACTAAGAAAGAAATCAGCCAGAGGCAAGGCATCAAAATCGCGACGAATTTCTCCAGACTTCTGCCCAGCTTCAATGCAAGCGGCAAAAACATCAGTCCATCTCTGAAATACTTTCTCTAACTCTTCGCGCAATACTTCGCTTTGACTAGCCATCTCCTGACTGAGATTGCCTATCAGACAACCTCGAGTACACTTGCGCTCTTCAATATTCTGTTTGTTCTTCTGACAATATAATTTGAGCCGCCCCAAAGGTGACAACGACTCATCTCTAAGACAAGAGAGAATGCGATCGGTATAACCTTGATCAAAATGACGAATGATCTGCAAAGCAAATTCTTCTTTGCTATCAAAGTAATAATAGAAGCTCCCCTTCGGTACACCCACCGACTCTAAAACTTCTTGCAACCCGCAGTTGCTGTAGCCTTTCTCGAGCATCAACCTGGTGCCAGCTTCAAGCAATTCCTGCTTGGTTCCTTCTTTTTGTACGACTTTAGCCATGATCATTTATTCCATTTCGATATTTTGGTTATTTCAAATTATCTTTCATAATTCTCTGACGTACTCAACTGACGAAGCCAGACGCGATCTAGTTCCACAAGAGTGGCATTCTCAATTTCGCTCTCTTCAGAAAATTCAGCGCTGCCTTTCTTGCCCAAAAAGACATTAGTTAGATGCTGTCTTGTTTGCGCCAGTGCTGCTGCATGATGCACATTCGATAAATAATAGTGATTGATAAAATTGCTATACATCACTTTGCTCCTATTTTGCGGCAAGCTGCCGCCTATGACACCGTTGGTAGTGTCACTTGCATTTGCTACTTAATATTCAATTTTTAGCTTTCCAATTTTTCGCTTCAGTCTTCCTATTTGCTTTGAAAAAGCCAGCCAGCTAAACCGTTGTTCTTAAGGCTACTTTTTCATCGGAAGACCATACGACAATAATAGACCAGTCGTCTAGTATCGTCAAGTCACCCCAAAAATGAGACAATATTGGCTGCAAACGAAAGGCTAGCGCCGACTTACCCCGAGCGGAGGATACTTTGACTCATTTCCAATCGACATTGGCCAGCGGCCTGACTGCACTTATTTTGCTCTGGGCCCAGCCTTTGGCAGCCAAAGAAGCCACAGCGGCAAAAGAACAGACCCAGGCCCCAGAGATGACGGCACTAACCAAGCTCAACGAAAAGTTTCGCCTACTTTATGGTGAAGCCAAAGCAAAAGTACTGAGCACGCAGAGCACTCCCGTAATAATCTGCTACGGCGACCATATGCAGCTAATCTTCGGCGATAAGCGGGACCAGATTGCGTTCATTCCCGCCTCCTATACGGCCTTAAAAGTGATTGACCATATCCCCCTGGCTATCTTTAGCTTACTTCAAGACAATACCGACAAACCCTTGAGTGCCAAAGTCAGAGCCGACCTGGCCGAGCTTAAAGAGCTAACTGCCAAAGCCCGGCCAGAACTGCCCAGTCAGCACTATCCAGCAGCCACTATGGCGCGCCAGAACGTCATCATTGATAAGAGTATGGAATTCGTTGACTCAATTTTGGCAGCCGGCCAGGTCTCAGGCAAAAGTCTAAATAACTTTGTAGAAGTCCTACGTCCCGAAATTCTCGAAAACGCCTATGAAGCAATCAGCGCCCAGCTAGCAAAACAAGACGAAAAAGTAGCCCAGTGGAAAGTTGACTTAGGCCCAGCCTGGAACAATCTCAAAGTAGTGATTGTTAGCGGTCATATGCCCAGAGAGCAGAACGCTTCCTTTCAATATTTCTGCAAAATCTTAGGGGTAAAACGTGAGGGCGACAAAATCGTCTACAGCGAGGGTCCAGCCGAGGAAAATGACGCCCTGAATTTGCTGCACACCCACATGCTCGATAAGAAAATAGCCCAATCGTTCTTTAACGACAGCTGGCGCATGCATCGAGATTTGCTCTCAGATGGAGCCGCACGATACCTGCGCAGCCACAAGCTAGCAGCCAAATAGAGTGAAATAAGGTCTTTAGTTAGCGCCTATTGCGGCGAGCATTACTATCATGCTCATTAACTTTGATTGGAATCACCACTGGTCGAGCTTCGGGCCCAAGCAGCCACGAGCTTACGGTGTCCCACAGTTCTTGCCAGAATGACCGTTGCAAGATTGACGGTTTCATCGATGCCCCCTCTCAGTCAACTAGTGACTGATTTGTTCGTTTCGGCCCCTACAGCTCTTAGGTTGAGAGATTAAAACGAACCCTCTGCAGTCTATCTTTATTCACCATAGCAGATTAACTCAAAGCTTGAGACTTGAAACTGTGGTTTTTCCCACGCTAAGCCAAATATTTTGAATCTGTCTTCAAGAAAAACGAACGCAACCAATGTCGTAATAATTTGCCTTGAGCCACTTTAGACTCAACCTGACCAATGGACCGCACAGCAGTAAACACGGCAACGGTTTGACAAACGAGCAAAACGGGAATGCTGCTATGTTTGAGAGTATCTGAGCCAGTAATTGGGCGCGCACGGAGTTTCTATGTCAGAAGAGACCTCGAGCCCCCCATATGTCACTTCAAAACAACAATATTTCAATGAAACAATAGCGGCAGATGGCACTCTACCTCCACTGCCGAGCGTTTTACTTGGCTCATTTACTGCAATCGTCGTATTACAGTATCTTGACCTATCAATGCCTTGGCTGCAACCAGCCGCTGCATTGCCTATAGCAGTTCATATAGCAGTCTTGATGGTGGCCCTTGCGCTACTTTTGGTTCATATTGCCTGGCTCTCAATAAGCCAACAACAATTGCTCAAACATACTACACTTGCCGAAAATGAATACCAGAAAACCTCTCGCTGCCACAAACTTCTGTTACTCGTATCTGCCTGCAGTTGGTTGCTTCTGCTCGCAGTCTGCTACTACCAATACAATATCGTTCAAAAAAATTTCCATTTATCCGTCGTAGGCCTGACGACAATCTTCGTATTTTATTACTTCAGTACCTCTCTAACTTACTGGCAGCCAAATCGCAAAACACACCTAGCGCCACAAGCAGTAAGTCGCGCTCCAGAGAACGCAGCACCACTTCTATTCTTGGGTCTTGCAGCATTACCCTATATTTGGTACTGGAAAAGAGCAATTGTTGCACGAGAACAATCACTCACACATCAAGACAAATTGAACATAGAAAGGCAGCAGCAGAATACGGTCAGAGTAGTTGTTCCCTATCGAACATTTATTGGTCTTGAACGCTGGCTTGAGCAAAGAAACAAGATATCCAATAGCGAAGACAATCAAGAAAATCTAGCCCTAGCATTCTTGGCTAACTTACTGATATTCGCACCATTGGTCATCTTTAGAAATGAAATCTGGTCAGCTATTACGAAACTATTTGAGAGTCAAGAAGCGGCAGCGCAAGCAGCAGCAACGGCCCCAGTAGGAGTGTGGCACTTTTACAATCAGCTTTTACTGTCCTCTGCCGCAACTTTGCCGATAGGTGCCATAGCAACAATTTGCCTATTAATCCTGAAACAACCTACCCATATTGAATTCACCCCCATTGGATTTTGCACATTTCGTTGGTTGGGCGACAGAAGGTGGAAAAGCCAAAAGATCACATGGTCTGAATTGACATCAATCAAAATGACAGAACGTACCGCGAAAACACGAGCTCGATTCTCACAAATCGAATTCCTATCAAAATCCAGACCACCGGTAAAGCTGAACATTGAGGCAATTTCATCATTTGAAGACAGAGAGAAAATCTTGAAATCAATCGAACGTTGGGCGGCAAATACTAGCAGAGAGGCCGCGGTAATCGAAGCACTACAGCCTCCAGCAAATCATAGTTATACGGAGCTTTGGCTTCAAGCCTTACTGGCTCCGCCCCAACGAGATAGACTCAATCCGCTGACCTCAGCGGCAACGCTACACGATCATAGATACAGGAGCATAGAAGGTCTGGGCACGGGTGGGCAGGGCGCTGCCTATAAAGCCATCGACTGCCATTGCAATCAAGTCGTTGTGCTAAAAGAATTTCTATTGCCAATCTATGTCGATATTAGCGTACGCAAAACTGCTCTCGAGTGTTTCGAACGAGAAGCGCGAATCCTAAAAAGTATTGACCACAATCAGATAGTGAAACTGATTGATTTCTTTGTCGAAGACCATCGCGCCTACTTAGTGCTTGAGCACATAGAAGGTTCGACTCTGGCAAAACTTGTTGCCGAGAATGGGCCATTTTCAGAAGAGCTTGTTAGAGAATTGGCCAAGCAAATGTGCACAATCCTGAGCTATTTACACCGTATGGAACCACCAGTCGTGCACAGGGACTTCACTCCTGAAAATCTAATTTTGGGCAGCGACGGATTGCTGAAACTAATAGACTTCAATGTGGCAAGACAACTTGAATCAAGCACCACAGGGTCAGTGGTTGGCAAGCCAGCCTACCTCCCGCCAGAACAATTTCGCGGACAATCGGTTTGCCAGAGCGATATTTACAGCATGGGCGCAACCTTAAGTTTCATCCTAACAGGCAAGCAGCCGGAGCCAATTAGTGTTTCTCATCCCAAGATAGAATCAAACTCGATTTCACAAAAGCTAGACCAAATCGTTGCCAAAGCAACAGCAATCAATGTCAAAGACCGTTATTACCACTGCGAAGAAATATTGCTGGACCTGCTTGAGCGAAAAGCCAAAAATTAGCAAAGAGTTTTTCGTTCGCCTTTCATGACAGCCACAACAGAATTAGTGGTGCCGAGATCAATGCCTAATGATTTACCCGTTGTGTGCTCCCAAGCTGAATCTAGTGAAACTTTCCTAGGCACAGATAAGAGCTAGTGAGTTTAGTTCCGTCTATTCTTCGAGCTTTTCTAGGGCACCCATTATTTACTTATATCTCATCAACCCCAGGGTGCAATTGACCAAGCTCGAAGACTTGCGCTTAAGACCAAGCCCAGGGCCGCTCTTGACCAGTGCTAGATTTACAACCGACAGAGCAGAAGTGCGGCAAAATCCCTTCACAGTCGGCTTCTACGCAACAAAGCGCTGTTATACTCTGACAGAAGCAGGGTGCGGAACATGTTCCTCATCCAATTTTCACCTAAAAGCGAGATCAAGCCATGTCAGAATCAACTGAGTTAGCAACAGTAACAACCACTACTAGCAACGCTAAGTTCAAACTGGACGGCAAACCGCTCAAGGTTGGAATTGTTGGCGCCACCGGTATGGTCGGTCAGCAATTGATCCGCATGCTCAAAGATCACCCCTGGTTTGAGGTAACAAAGCTGGCTGCTTCTGCTGGTTCGGCTGGCAAGACCTATGAGCAGTCGGTGGCTGGTCGCTGGTTTATGGATTTTCCTATTCCGCCAGCTGTAGGCAAACTTGCTGTAGTTGACGCCGATGACCTTGACCAGGTTGTCGAAGGCGTCGATATTGTCTTCTGTGCTGTGAGCATCGACAAAGCAGCGGTCTTAAAGCTAGAAGACGATCTGGCTAAGCGCGGCGTCTTTGTCACCTCATGCAACTCAGCTTACAGAATGGACAAGTTGGTACCAATGATGATACCAGCAGCAAACGCAGACCATCTCAATGTTTTAAAAGCTCAGCGTCAACAACGGGGCTATACAACTGGCGCCATAATGGTTAAAAGCAATTGCTCAATTCAAAGCTATGTGATTGCCCTCACCCCGCTAAAAGAGTTTGGCATCAAGCAAATCTTTGTGCACAGCGAACAAGCTCTCTCAGGAGCCGGCAAAACCTTCCAGACCTGGCCTGAAATGGTTGAGAATGTTATTCCGTACATTGGTGGCGAAGAGCAAAAATCAGAGCAAGAACCGCTTAAGGTCTGGGGCAAACTGACCGATTCTGGCATCGAACATGCCAGCACTCCAAAAATTCAAGCTAAGTGTGTACGCGTTGCTGTCAGCGACGGACACACAGCCTATGTCAATGTGCAGTTCGAAAAGGCCATAGACAAAGAAACTATTTTGGCAAAATGGAATCAGTTCGAGGGCGTACGCGGATTGCCATCGGCACCACAAAATCAGATTCATTATATCGATGCAGCTGATAGACCGCAGCCAAAGCTTGATGTAATGACTGAGAACGGTATGGCCGTTAGCATTGGTCAATTGGCTGTCGGCGAAGACAACTGGGTAAGATTCACCGCTCTGGCTCACAACGCTATTCTCGGTGCGGCTGGAGGAGCGGTTCTTGCCACCGAACTAGCGGTTAAAAACGGCTGTGTTTACCGTCGTGTCACCGAATCAGCAGAAAAAGTCGCGGCCGGTACAAGCAAATAGGCAGCGCCAATTCATTCTTTTAGGGAACTATTATGCAGACTCCAAACAGTACAATCATTCGCAAGTCTATACGCGGCCCGCTCAAAGTTCAGGACGAAAACTTCGAAGAGAAAATCAGAAAGAGCTTTGAGCACCAGGGAGTAATGCATGCTCTTGGTGGCACAATCGAAGAAATTAGCCTTGGTTATGTCGAAGTACATTTGCCATTTTCAAAAGCAACGCAACAGCAACACGGCTTCTTTCATGGTGGCATAGTAGCCATGCTGGCTGACACAGCCTCAGGCTTCACAACCTATACTGTGCTGCCACCAGATGAAGAGTGCCTATCAGCAGAATTCAAAGTCAATTTTTTATACCCAGCGAACGGCTCTAAGTTAATTGGCCGAGGCGGCATTATCAAAGTAGGAAAAACTCTGGTTATAGCAGAAGCGACTGTATCGGTAATTCGTGACAATCAAGAAATAGACTGCGCTTACATGATTCATACACTGGCCAGAACTAAGCACGTTAAAAGCGGCTCTGAAAACAAAGCCTGAACTACTAAACTTATGAGGCTATAGCAGTGAACACTAAATCAAGCTTGAAATTTTTGGCATCACTGTTTACGGCTCTCAGCTTAACTGGAACAGTTCTTGAACCGAGCATGGCATGCACCGATTTTCTGGTAAAGACTAGCGATGGTACAAAAATCGTGGGTCGCTCGATGGAATGGGGTGCTGACCTCAAGTCTAGTATCCGCAAATATCCAAGAGAGCAAGAACGTACTTCTACCACTCCAGACAACAAGCCAGCCTTGAGCTGGAAGAGCAAATACGGCTATCTCGCCCTGGATGCTAACAATATGCCCCTTGCCATTGACGGCATGAATGAAAAAGGCCTATCGGTGGGAATGCTTTGGATGCCAGGCACAATCTACCAAGATGTAAAAGCAACTCCAGCAGCAAACGTAATCAACCTGCTAGATTTAGACCATTGGCTCTTAGGAAATTTCACTAGTGTAGCCGAAGTTAAAGAAGCCATTTCTAAAGTGAAAGTGTGGGCACCACAAATGGCTGAGTGGGGTGGCACACCCACAGCACACCTGGCAATTCACGATGCCTCTGGTGCCAGTGCGGTGATTGAGTTTACTGATGGCCAGCAAAAAATATACGACAATACTGCCACCGTGCTCACTAATGCACCAACATTTGACTGGCACAAAGTCAATCTCAGCAACTATGTCAACATATCAGCCTCAAACGCCGAACCCATTCGCGTTAGAGACACGATCTTGGCCCCACCGGGTCAAGGCGGCGGCTTCCTCGGCATTCCAGGCGACTGGACACCACCATCACGGTTTGTTCGCACCTGCGCCATGCTCGGCTTTGCCAAACCGGTAGCTGACGCCAAGGCTGGCGTCAATCTCACCCTGCATATTCTCAATGCCGTGGATATTCCCCTTGGTGATGTCAGACCAGCAGACAAGCAAATCGACCACAGCGATTACACGCAATGGGTTGTGGTCAAAGATCTGACCAACTCACTTTTCTACTTCCGCTCTTATGACAATTTGAATCTGCGAAAAATCGACATGAAGAAACTAGACTTCGCCAAAGCCACAAAAGCTGAGCAACTGACTCCAGTGGCTGGCGGCAACGCAGCTATTGACCTTTAAAACTATTGCTCGTCTTGACCGGCTATAACGTCAGCTTCAACATCAAACTGACGGAAAGTATCAGCAAACTGCTTGATAGTCTCTAGCATAGCTGGAGTATCAGACTCGCTCATCATGTCGCTGCGCTCGGGGTTAGTCACCTGACCATGACCCTTGCGCCTAAGCAATTGCTCAATGCACCAAGTCCCATAATTTTCAGTTGAATCAGCAAAGGCACACTCAGCTTCTGTAACACCAACGGCCAGAAACAAGCCAAAACCACCGGATGGTAATTGGTACCAGGCATCGGGTGCCTCGTCGGCATACCAGATAATGGCACTGCGCAATTGTGAATCAGAGTTAGGCGCTATGGGCGCACCTAAATTGATGCGTTTACCCGGGCTCAAAGTTCCGGCATGATTGAAAATATAAAAAGCCATGGTCCGCAAAAGCTGTGGAGCCCAGGCACTATTGGTGGGGCTCTTGATCATCAGCTCGCAGCCAAAACCAGATACTTCTTGGGCCTCGCTTTGCACCCAAGGGCTGGAGATGCCAGCGGTTACGTAAGTCCAGTAGGGTTTAAACGGATCAGGACCATAGGCCAATACGGCCAGCTGCTGATCGCCTTCGATGGATAAATCCGAAGGCCTTGAAGTATCACTGCTATCTAAGCGATTTTTTCGCTTCGCTTTACCCAGATCATCTTTGAAAACTGGAGGGCCATAGTTAGCTGGGGATACAAAACTTGGCTCACCAAAGAGCTCTAGATAAAGGGTATTTCGTGCCACCCAGGCATCTTGCAAAAGCTTACGCCGAGCCAGTTCGCTTTCTCTTTCAAACTCTGGATCTTCTTTACCAATGCGATCGTCTTTTTTCTTGCCCACGGTCTTTACCAAAAGGGGAGATCATACAAAGCTGTTATTCGTCGATTTTGAGCAAGGCCATGAAAGCCTCTTGGGGAATGTCTACACGCCCTACAGATTTCATGCGCTTTTTACCTTCTTTTTGTTTATCAAGAAGTTTTCTCTTACGGCTGATGTCACCGCCATAACACTTAGCAAGTACGTTTTTGCGTACTGCAGAAATTGTTTCACGGGCCACAATTTTTCCACCGATAGCCGCTTGAATAGGCACTTCAAACATTTGCCGGGGAATTAACTTCTTCAACTTTTCTGAAATTGCCCGGCCAGCAGAATGGGCACGGTCGTAGTGCACAATCGCCGAAAGAGCGTCGACTTTGTCTCCACCAATTAAAATATCAATCTTAACTAAGCGCTCTTCTCTGAATTCCTTAAAGAGATAGTCAAGGCTAGCGTAGCCCCTAGAGCGACTCTTTAGTTGATCAAAAAAGTCAGTGATGATTTCAGCCAGAGGCAATTCATAGACAAGCATGGCCCGTCTAGGGTCAAGGTGTTTCATATCAACATAAACACCACGACGCTGTTGGCAAAGCTCCATCAAGGTACCAACATACTCGGTTGGGGTAATGATATTAGCAGTGACAAAAGGTTCTTCTATAAAGAGACGATAAGTAGGATCAGGCAGCAGGGCTGGGTTCTCAACCATGACCACAGTGTTATCGGTTTTGGTGACGCGATAAACCACAGATGGTGCCGTGGTGATCAAATTGAGATTATATTCGCGTTCTAAGCGCTCCTGAATAATCTCCATGTGGAGCAATCCAAGAAATCCACAACGGAAGCCAAAGCCTAAGGCATCAGAAGTTTCAGGCTCAAAGAATAGCGAAGAATCATTGAGCTTGAGCTTCTCTAAAGCTTCACGCAGATCGGGATACTGATCATTGTCGACGGGATAAATACCGGCATAAACCATAGGCTTGGCCGGACGATAACCCGGTAGAGGCTCAATAGCCGGATTCGATACCAGGGTGATGGTGTCACCCACCAGGGTCTCAACATCTTTAATTTGGGCAGCTAAATAGCCCACTTCACCAGGTCCGAGGCGATCGACCTTGACCTGAGCCGGCCGCAAAACTCCCAATTCAGCAATATCAAAGGTCTTATCATTGGCCATGAAGCGAATTTTATCGCCCAACTTTACTTCACCGTCTTTGACCCTAAAGTAAACGATGATGCCGCGATAGCTATCAAAATAGCTATCAAAAATTAGAGCGCGTAAAGGCTCATTAACGGTATTTCTCGGCGCCGGTACAAATTTGACGATAGCTTCAAGAACGTCTTTTACACCAATATTGTTCTTAGCGCTGGCGAGAATAGCCTCGTCAGCCGGTATGCCAATTACATCTTCAATTTCTGCTCGAATGCGCTCAGGCTCGGCGCTGGGCAAGTCAATTTTGTTTATGACCACCACGATTTCGAGATTATTCTCAGAAGCCAGGTGCACATTGGCCAGAGTTTGTGCTTCGACGCCTTGGGTGGCATCAACGATAAGTAATGCCCCTTCGCAGGCAGCCAAACTGCGCGAGACTTCGTAGCCGAAGTCAACGTGGCCGGGTGTGTCGATTAAATTGAGAACATAAGTCTGACCGTCGTCGGCAATATAGTCCATGCGAGCGGCCTGGGCCTTGATTGTGATACCGCGTTCACGTTCGATATCCATTGAATCAAGCACTTGGGCCTGCATATGCCGCTTGGCGATGGTATTAGTCATCTCAAGCAACCGGTCGGCCAAAGTAGATTTACCGTGGTCAATGTGGGCAATAATGGAGAAATTTCTGATTAACTTGGGGTCGGTCACTGAGAACCCTTTAATGACGTGGATTATTGAGAACAAGTACAGAAGGCTGAATAGTGCCTTTATGCACGGTATATTAGCAGGAAGACCAAGGCAGATCCGCTAATAATAACAACTACTCTTCACGCAGGCGCCCAAAACTAGCTAATGTCAAATCCATCTAACTCTTTCTTAGAAACCTTGAAACAACGACCTTTGTTGGCAGACGGGGGCACCGGCACCCTCTTGTACTCAAGAGGAGCATCAACAGAGGCCTGCTTCGAGCACCTTAATTTGACCAAGCAAGAAACCATTCAACAACTTCACGTTGATTACATCAACGCCGGAGCTGAAATTATTGAAACTAACTCTTTTTCTGGTAACAGAATTAAGCTTGCCAATAGCGGCCTAGAAAATGATGTATGGAAAATCAACGTTTGGGCCGCAAAAATTGCTCGAAACGCCCGCGAGATTACTGGGCAGCCAACTTTTGTAGCCGGCTCAGTCGGACCCACCGGCAAACTCTTGCCCCCACTGGGCGATACTGCCCTTGACGAACTTGACTATGCCTTCAAAGAGCAAATGGAAGCCCTATTAGCAGGCGGTGTTGATCTCTTCATGATAGAGACAATGTCGAGCTTAGAAGAAACCGCTATTGCCGTTCGTGCCGCTCGTAGTCTCTCCAAACTACCAGTAGTGGCACAACTCTCTTTCTCAGTAGAAGGACACACATTACTAGGAGCAACACCTGAAGATGTTGCTCGGCTAATTCGTGACTTAGGTGACGACGCCCCTGATGTAATTGGTATCAACTGTGGTGCTGGTCCCGGGCCGGTTTTTGATTCTCTCATCCGCCTTACGGCGGCAGTGCGCACCCTCAAAATCGATGCCGATAAGCTTACTTTCTCGTGCTTACCAAATGCTGGTCAACCCAGTCTCATTGGCGGTCGGCCCGTGTTTATGAGCAAACCTCATTATTGCGCCTCGTATATCGAGCCCTACATCAGAGCCGGAGCACGAATCGTTGGCGGTTGCTGCGGTACCACTCCTGAACACATCAAAGAAATGAGGAAAAGTCTAGACAGCTATTTGGCCAAAGCGACACAGCCCACTATTGAGATAAGCCCTCAAGAGACAGTACTTTTTCACCCTGACTCACTCGACTTGCCAGACGATAAGCCGAAAGAAACTTTATCGCTAAAAACCCACCTAAAGAATCTAAAAGAGGGAAAGAGCAACCAAGAGTTTTACATCTCTGTTGAACTAGATCCACCCAAGGGAGCAGGCACAAAGAAAATATTGGCGGCGGCAGATTTACTCTACAAAGCCGGTGCTGATGCCATCAATGTTGGTGACAGCCCTATGGCCAGAGTGCGCATGTCATCCTTAGCCACCTGCCAATTGATCAGTCAACAGGTTGGGGTCGATACGATCATTCATTTCACCACTCGCGACCGCAACTTAATGGGCATGCAAGCTGACCTATTGGGCTGCCAGGCACTAGGATTGCAAAATATTCTCGCCCTCACCGGTGACCCACCGGCCCTGGGAAATTATGCCCATGCCACAGCAGTTTATGATGTTGACTCAATTGGTCTGATTCGCATAATTTCGCAACTGAACGCCGGTCAAGACATCGCCGGCAATACCATAGGAACGCCACTCAATCTTTCGATTGGCTGTGCACTTAACCCTACGGCGCAAAACCGCGCCTTAGAGCTTGAGCGCTTCCGCAGAAAAATCGAGGCTGGCGCTCACTTTGTTATGACTCAGCCAATTTATCAAGTTAGTGATCTTACTGATTTCTTAGACCAGTTCGGCGATCAACCATTGCCTCTCTTGGTTGGCATTATGCCTCTTCATTCAAGCAAACACGCTGAGTACTTACACAACGAAGTACCCGGAATTTCTATCCCGGAAAAAGTAAGAAAGCAAATGGCAGATGCCGGAGATGCCGGTTCGCAAAAAGGTTTAGAACTCGCAGAAGAACTTCTCGGCGAAGTACGTAGCATCTGCCAAGGCACTTATTTAGTGCCTTCTTTCGGTAGGTACGATGATATGGCTGCACTTATAAGAAGACTCAAAAGCAAAACAGTCTAGCCAATGGCAAATTGACCGCGCACTGCCCGGACATGATTCTCCATTTCTTGAGCCTGAGCAACCCGGTTAGTCTTCCGCAGAAGCTTGGCGTATTGTTCTTCGACGTCAGCAAAGCGGGGATGATCTTTGCTATAAACTTTCTGCCTGATTGCTAGAGCTCTCTTAAACAGTGGCTCAGACAATTCGAATCTGGTCTGAAAATAGTAAAGTCGGGCAAGATTTTTCAGTGAAGTTGAAACTAATGGATGCTCTCCACCGAGAGATTTTTCGCGTATCTGCAAAGCCTCAAGCAAAATAGGCTCCATTTCGCGATAGAGCCGCCGACGGCAATAGTGATCAGCCAGCTTGGTTAGCATATCAGCTACATGAGGATGATCCTTACCCATCATCTGCCGCACTGAAGCCACTTCTAACTCAGCTTCTTTTTCATGGTCATCAGGGAAACCAGTAGGCCAGCCTAAAGCCATAGACTGTGGAATAGCATCAAGTGAAGTTGAGGAATCTGTCATAGACTGCTTCCAATCAGTGGAAGGCCTCGGGTAGACGGCACTAGGAGCGCTCTTTTTCCGCACAGTCAGAACCTTCTCAAGACATTTCTTCGTATCGGCGACCTCAGCGCGGTACGGTCCGAGAGTACGCTCCATAATTTCAAGCGCCCTTCTATAAAGAGCTTCTGCATTCTCCAGCATACCTTTATTGAAATAAAGATCAGCCAACTTAGATACAGTGGCAGCTACCTCCGGGCTATCTTGCCCCAAGGCCTGCTCCTGAATAGTAAGGAATCTCTCTAGCTCCGGGATCGTTTCACACTTCATAACTGCCTCGACAAAAGAATCTACGAATATCGGCTCAACTCCCCTCGAAGTCAAATCGGTTCAATGTCTCAGGGAAACCAAATAGCTCAAATTACTAAATAGAATGGTTTCCCGGAAAGCTATAGAATTTTAGCTCTCGTCTATATTCTTACCCGGATGAAGCGGGCGCGGCTAGAGCCTTACCCTATAACTTTGTACGGGATTCGTATAGAGAAATTGAACGTATAGGTTAGCCACCATAACAATACGGTAGAACCTATACCCAGCCCCTCCACCGCTGGGATAGCATCTATATAGGTGTAGCGTCAGCGGTAGTCACAGCTGAAGATTGATGATGCAAGTGGGGTTAGTGTTGGATGGGATCCTTTAAAGATAGGATAATTCGACTGTTGAAAAACATTGTCGAAGAAGCCGAACGAGAGAAAAATATCGAGGCGCAGAAAGCCCTCGCTCGCCAGGCATCAAACCCAGCTAGCAGCGCTGTTGAGGCCAAAAGCGAAACACCGCCCGACACGAAGGACGCAGCCAATACCGAAGCTAAAGCAGAACCAGCCGAGAGTATTCACAATCTACTTCATAAGGGTAAAGATACTCTTTCAACCCGTTTCTTATCAGCGGGCCAGGCCGAAGTGGTGGCTCTGCCTCCATCGAGCTTGACTCGTGATGCCAGCAGTCTTGTTGACCCTAGCTTTGCCCGATCGCAGCTAGATTCATCATGGCACCATGTCGATGCCATCAAAGCCGAAGTCGATAAGAATCAAGCAGCAAAAGCAAAGGCGAAAAAAAACGAGAGCAAACGCAGCAAAGAATTCGACTTCTCTGAAAGCAGCAGATCAGAGGGCCAGACCCGCCTTTATAGCGGCTGTTCCGAAGAAGAGCCAACTCTGCTGGCGGCTCAATGGCAGTGCACCCCCGACGACACGCTTATAGGAAGCGATTCTTCTCCCACTGAAGAATCGTTCAAGCGGGCAGCCGAGAATGTCTCAACCTCACCTTCGACTCTAGCCTGGTTGTCCTCCCTGGTCTCGCCCGAAGTTCGCGCCTCCGTAGCCGCCAACCAGCAAACACCGCCCGAAACGCTGCGTAAACTAGCGAACGATGTCGACAATACAGTGCGTCTATCAGTAGCTACCAACCCCAATACCCCCTCGGACGTATTAAGAAATCTCACCAGAGATGCTAGCAAGCTGACAGCATCAGAAGCGCAGTCAGCCTTATGTGCCAGAGGTGATGTGGTCGAAGCCGAACGTAAGAGCCACAGTTTACTCTCTAACAACCGCTTCAATACCACCTCTAATCATCTCGTTGCCTCCTACACCAGCCTAGACGCAGTCGTTCCCGACGGCATTAATGATGGCAGCAAGGCTGACAGTGAGTGGCAATCGCTCAATACTGACGGCGCCCAAAAAGCGTATAAGCAGCAAAAAGACACGGTCAAAGATCTCAAATTCAACCCTAGCGTTTCTAATCCCCATGGGCCCAGAGACATAGCCAAAGAACTTAGGCCGCACTCAGCCTTCGACAGCCCGCCAGAAAACGCCTCACCTCAAGACAAGATTGCATTCCTTAAAATGATTGCCACTCGCCTCAGTACTCCACCGACAAAACTGACTGAACTGGCTCAAAACGAGAGCATAGAAATTCGAGCAGCGGTGGCAGAAAACATCAATACACCAGCAGAAGCCTTTGCTCTGCTAGCAAAAGACAGCCAGGCACAGGTGAAATTAAGAGTAATCGACAACAGTAATTGCCCAACCCAAATTTTGGAAATGTTGCAAGAAGACCAAGACCCCTATGTTGGTTACGAAGCGAAAAATCAGCTTAAGCGTATTCAAAATTCTATAGCCCAAGAGCGCTCTTTCAATATTCAGCTGGACGGTTTGCTGTAAATAGAAACGCGGAAATAGAAATAGAAGAAAGAAGTAGTTTCCATGGAAACTACTTCTTTCTCGCTACAGACTGATACTTGAACTAGATTTGTCTTGGTCTACTTCAGAGCTGGTGCCAGTTTTGATACGGCTGCCAAAGACTCCTCTAGAGCCTTGATGAACATATCGATCTGCTCATATGAAATTACCAACGGCGGCTCGACTCTCAATACCCTTGAATTGATATAGGTACCAGAGATGAGAATATTGCGGCTGAAAAGTTCTTTGGCCACAGCATAACCTGTGTCGTTACCCGTAAATTCCATCCCCAACATCAGGCCTACACCACGAATTTTAGAGAGCACGTCGGGGAATTGCTTAGCCAACTGGGTGACTTTCTCAATTATGTAATCACCCTTCTCTTTAGCTTGCTTAGGCAAATCTTCGTCTAACAAAATAGAGATTGTGGCAATGGCAGCAGCGCAAGCCAGGGGATTGCCACCAAAAGTAGTGGTATGCAAGAAGGGATTCTCGACATATTTAGCCCAGGCTTTTTCGTTGCCGACAACAGCTCCAATCGGCATAACGCCACCACCAAAGGCCTTGCCCAATGCCATCAAGTCAGGCACGACGCCTTCGTAATCGCAGTAGAACATTTTTCCGGTGCGCCCCATGCCACTTTGCACTTCATCGAAGACAAGCATGGCGCCATATTTATCGCACAGTTCGCGAGCGCTAGCTAAGTATCCTGGGGGTGCAACGTTGATGCCGCCTTCACCCTGAATTGGCTCGACCACGAAAGCAGCCACTCTATCGCCACTAAAATCAGCGCAACTAAGGGTAGTCTCTAATGCTTTGATATCACCAAAAGGAATATGACTCCAATTCAACAAAGGCATGAAAGGTTCGCGGAACATAGCCTTAGAAGTGCCACCTAAAGCACCAAGAGTTTTGCCGTGAAAAGCGCCCACGGTTCCCACAAAGTGTTTACGTCCGGTGGCTAACATAGCCATTTTCATACAACCTTCTACAGATTCAGTGCCTGAATTGGAGAAGAATGAATAGTTGAGATCACCTGGAGTAATCAACGAAACTAAATAAGCCAAATATGTTCTCAACGGATCAATTAACTCTTGCGAGTGAATTGCTTGGCGCTCCAACTGTTCAGTAACAGCCTTTAACACTCTTGGGTGGCGGTGACCAACGTTATAAACGCCGTAACCACCCAACATATCTATGAATTCTTTGCCGTTGATATCGCGGAAAACTGCGCCATTGTCTTCCCACTCTACAGCGGTATAGTCTGTGCTGACTGATTTTCGATACTTCAAGAAGCCAGCATTGACGTGATCTGTCCAATAGCGAACAGAATCGGCAATGACTTTATCGCGCTCCTCTTGGGTGAGCTTTCTCTTTCCGATAAGCTCCAGTACCTCCCTGGATTTTGCCTGAGCTGTCTCCAGATCTTGAGCCATTTTTCTTACTCCCACGTTTTTAGCAGCCTTCTACAAATCGAAGGAGCTGCTTTAATGACAACGGGCATATTCTACGCCTGTACTTGGTTTAAATCAAAATTTCAGAGCAAAAACATGGCGACTTCTTCATGACAACATATTTAGGGCACTATCCCTCGGCTCCACTTAGAACTTTCGCTAACCAGAAACTTGTACATGCGCACACAACTCATTTCTCGCCCGCCGGGCAAGAGCTGCTTTCCTAGCCCATCGGCCACGTAACCATTGGCCAGGTAAAAGGGCTCGGCATTCAAAGCAGCATTGAGATTGAGCCAATCGAGACCAGCCTGACCAGCCAAACGCTCCAACTCGTTGAGCAAAGCAAGGCCAATGCCCTGCCGGGCCAGACGCGGAAGGACATAACAAGCGCGAATTTCGCTCAAACGGGGCACAAGTATGCCGAAACCAACCACGGTGTTGTCCATTTCTGCCACCCGAACCACTTCTTCTTGGCGCTGTGGTCTTTGAGCGAAATTAGCAATGCGCTCAGCGGTGACCAGGGGAGACCAGTCGTCTAAAACATCTTCATCATAATAGTCAATGGGCTCACCGTGAACCGCAGCATAGTGCACATCAAGAATCCCTCTGATGTCCGAGGCTTGCGCTTCCGCTTCGGCCTCCACTTCTTCGCCTTCACTATTTTCTTTTACTTCACGGGCCTTGCGAATAATCAACATAGAGAGGGATTATAACCCTCTCTACAAAATTGCAGTATTCAATATGAGACTCTCTGGCCGCCGAGGCTGCTAGGAGGAGCGTAGCGATCCCGTACCTGTGGGTCATAGCCAATTTTAGGCTTAACTACTTTAGGCTTTAGATTGAGGTCTTCTAAGCGGGCAAAAGGCTTGAGAAAAGCAATCAGACAGTCAACATTATCAGCATTAACGCCGCGGTCGCAGTAAAAAGCACTAAAGAGCTTAGCTCGACCAATCAAGGCCGGAGCAGCTGTGATATTTACCAAAGTACCACCATTGGTCAAGGTGCAAAGATTAACGGTCAAATAGTTAGTTGCTGAGCTTGTCTGTTGCAGCTCCAGCAACAAATGCCCGGCGGCGGTGTCGGCCACAAGAATGTCATATTCTTCCAGTTCAGCCAGGGCGAAACCAACCAGTTCGCAGGCCTGGTTAAAATTCTGCGGCAGCTGGATCGAACGGCGCTCGTAGGGCTTACCAAATTGTCCTACTTGCCAGGCATGAACGAAACTGAGAAAACACACAAGCACTCCTGAAGCAATCGAACCGCAAATCACACTTGAGACAACCCAGGAGCTAATCAAATGTAAATCAGCTGGTGTGGACGAGTGGCCAGTAACAAGCGCCAGAGGGAAAGCCAGAGCGATTGGCACAAAGAATAAAATGCTCAAAATAAGGGCGGCCGCTAAACCAATGGTTAATGACTGCAAAAAATATTGAGCATCATCCAGTTGGCCAATAGCGCCTTCTAGATCAACAATATTGCGGCTCTTTTCCAATACAGAACGCTCTTTCGAACTGCGAGTATTTGCCATATAAAAATCCATTAGTAAGGAAGGTGCAAAATCAAAAGTTAGTAAATCGAACCAGTAAAACCAATATACGGCCGACTACGTGTCAAACACGTGAAAGTGCAATTTCAATTTCTAGTTCTGCTTCGCCTTCTATTTCACTCGAACGATAGGGAAGGTATAGGTTTTTACAAAGGAAAGCTTGCTGTCTTGCAGGGTGCCGGCATTGAAAAAGCTAAGGGTGCCCAAAGGCATCAAGACATCGGTAGAAGTACTGACTTGTACGTAAGGCGAAGTCTGCGCTGGAGCATGACCGGCAAAATCTTGATAAACAATCGGCGCAGACATCTTGGGAGCAGAGAGAAACCCAGATGCCTGATAACTCTTCAAAATCACATTAGCAAGTTTAGTTGCCTCTGTCAGATCTTGCCCTTGAGCGGCATTACGGCAAGCATCGCGACAAGCTCGATCGTTAGCATAAGCGCCGAAAATGGCAATGCCCAAATGCAAACCGAGGGCAACAAACACCGAAGCAAGAAAACAGCCACAGACAAACTCAACAGCCAAAGAACCCTTCGCTCTTCTTGGTCTCACGACTTTTCTTACTATGCTTACCATCTCTCTGTTCCTTCTATACCGTAAGTACAGTTTGCCAATCTAATTAGATACCAACTTGACCAAACGACGAGCTATCTTGGCGAAAGTCTGCCGCAGCTCTGAACTGTCTGTAACTAGATTAAAAGTGCCGCCATGTCCGGCAATAGCGGCCATACCGCCAGTGGTCGGATCGCTATTCGTGTCGTTCAAAATGTCAGTTTGATCAGGAATGATTGTTGGATTTTGCGCCAAGCCAATGGTGTAAAGAGCGACACCAGCATCGCGAGCTTCGACCGCGGCCATGCGAGCATTGGCCTTCGGATCAGAACTAAGTGGACCACTGGGAACCGTTGGTTCACCATCAGTAAAGAGCACAATTGCTCGTGTACTGCCTAGACGCGAATGGCTTTTGAGGTCTTCTACGGCAGAGTGCACAGCTCCGCCGATATTGGTGGCCCCCATCGGCACACAACTATCAATGGCTTTGTTGACCTCAGCGTAGGCAGTCTTACCAGCAGTAGCATCGATTTGCACATGGGGAATGGGATAGCCTTTCTTGGCACCATAGGGAGCGTAATCATCGAGGTCATACCAGGTTTCAGTACTACTAGCATCGCTGCCAACGCTAGAATCAAAGGCAACAAAACCAAAGTGCACATCGGCATCAGTATTGAGAATCTGGGTCATGGTGTTAAGGGCAGTTTGCGCCTCCTTCATGGGCTTAAGCTGCTTGGCTGCAGCTTCAAAATAAGCTTTCTGATAGCCAGCACGCGGGCTGACAAAGACTGCCGTATTGGCTTTGCTGCTTCGATAAACAGTGTCAGACTCCAGATTGCCCCGAGCGGCTTCAGTCAATGTAGCAATATCAGGAAAGGCGAAACCGCCATAACTGGCGCCGGCAAAAGTAGTCTGTCCATCTATGTTTACTACCACATCGGTGAACACTTTCATGCCATCAAAAGTTGGTGCTGTTCCTGGTGGAAAATTGCCAGGCGCTTTGCCAGCTTCGGGGTAAATACCACCCGAACGCAAACCTGGCACACCATAGTATTGGGCTAAGTACTCAGAAGAGTAGCACTTAGCTTCCCAATAGGCCTCGGTGAGGATCTGTGGATAACAAGCATTCAAACTAGAGCCAGTGGCTGCTGGCTTAAGGATATCGAAGATTCGACCCCGCATCAGACCATTGGCACCAGTAACAAGACTATAAACATTCTTGCCACCACCAAGAGTGGCGTCCCATTTTCGCTTAACAAAAGTAACCGGCGTTTGGTCGTCCATTGAACCAGAGACATCGAAACAAATTACCATATCAAGCTTGGGTACCGCACCAGTCGAGACAGCATTGACATTCATGGTATTGATACCAACATACTGAGCGAAGGCCAAGTTGCGAGTGGTACTACTGCTGACGCGCACCACCTTGCCGTTAGGACTGCTCATTGGCTCAACAGCACCAGTGACCGGATTGATAAACTCAAAAAACACACGGGCTTCGTCTAGATCAGCGCTCAAATTGCTGAGCGAGACGACCTGGGTTGTGTGGCTGAGAGCCTGACCAAGTACTGTATTGGCCTTGAAAATCTTAATGGCCGCTTCTATAGCGTCTTTGTGCGCTTGCAGTGGATCGACATTATCTGAGCTAGCCAGAGTAGCAGTGCCCGCCAGAACAGCAGCATCACTGGCGCTCTGAAGTTCTTGCTTGGCCAGATAGAGACGAGCTACCTCAAAAGTAATAATAGATAGGAGGGGAACAATCACTAGTAAGATGAGCATCATTAACATTAGTAAGCTCTGGCCACGCTCACTGCGACGCCATGACTTTCTCTGCTTAGTAGAAACATTATTCATAAGGAAACTCTTAAATGGTTAGGCCTTGGGGATTTTCACAATACTGCTTGGCCGAAAGATGCAGTTTTATTGGCGCGTTGAGTCCGTCAACTTTGAATGGTATTGGTATTGGTATCAAAGGTTGGGCAGAGCAATCAGCTGAAACTTCAATCTGATAGCTATTAACACTCTGATCAGCCGGAGTAGTCAAAGGTACCGACTGGGAGCTAATTGCCAGGGTATCATTTTTGGTAATCAAAATTGCGGTATTGATATTGTCTACAGCTAGACCAGAAAAACTATTCTGCACTTGATTAATCTTGCTGGCTGTCTCTGCTTTAGCAGAAGGCTTGCCATCAACCGGAACAGAAAAGGAGTTGGCGCGAGCGGCCGAAATGCTAGCGTAGTGAATGCCAGCATATAAAAAACTTATGCGTAAAAAGACAGTGGCAAGATCTATTAGAGGAAAAGCAATAATCATTAGAACAGCCCACAAAATCATCGGTAGTTCAGCCAGCATGGCAGCACGACCAGATCTTTTCAAAATACTTCTTTTCGATTTCACTAGCATCTTAGCGCTCCGTATGGCCATGGGCCGAGGAGAACTTGCCTTTTTGCATCTCAGGCAAAGGCTTTTGGCAGACCTTGAGCAAGATAGCCAACTGCTGACGAACTCTTTGATCGCTAGAGGTATTGATACCGCGTTCACATGCGGCTCGTGCCTGAAGCATTTGATTTGACGAGAGATATGACTCAGCTACCCGAACTTTCAACAAATCGTTGCTGCCATCTAACTTTAACGAGTCTTCAAAAGCCTGGGCGGCACTGGCAAATTGACCGATCTGAAAATAACTTTCGCCCAACCAATACAAGTCGTTGGCGGTGGCATTGCCCGAAGCTGAGATACGCTGATAGATAGGCAATGATTGATCAAATTGCGTGGCCTGATAAGCCTGTTGTGCCTGGGCGCGGAGGCGCTCTAATTGCCCAACAGCACTGGAGCCGGGCAGAACATAGGCGATCGCTGTTCCGGAACTGACGCCTGTCTCGGCACAGGCGGCCGGAGCACTGACAGTGCCACCTAGCGATGCCGCACCTATCACGGCTGCAACAGCCAGACTGAGACCAGGTAAAGATAAAGTGTTGGGAAATTGAGGATAAATCACTGTGACTCCTGTTGCTGCAAATTAACAGCAGGTTCGGTCGGTTCGCATGGGGTCATAATAGGTCGCCATTTGTGGCAAATTAGTGGCGAGCTGGCGCTAGACACGTATAAACCGCACAAATTGAGCCGAGGTCTTAGTTATTTTTGCGCTCAATGTTGAAATACTTGGCATCAGGATGTACCACAACAATGGCCGAGGTGCTCTGTTCTGGCACTAGTTGATACTCTTCTGAAAGACTAACTTCGATGCGCTCAGGCTTGAGCAATGTAAACAGATGTGTTTGGTCTTCAAGGTTGGGACAAGCAGGATAGCCAAAGCTATAGCGGGTGCCGCGATATCCCTGCTGGAAGAATTTTCGCCGGTCACTGGCATCTAGATGAGCGAAGCCCAACTCAGCGCGCACTCGCTTGTGCACCAGCTCAGCTAGGGCCTCAGCCGATTCTACCGCGAGGCCATGGAAGTACAAATATTCAGAGTACTGATTAGCGGTGAAAAGTGTATGGGCCTGCTCTGTGGCACGCTCACCCATGGTGACTATCTGAGCTGGCAAGACGTCATATCCAGTGCTGCTGTCAGAAAAGAAATCAGAGATGCAAAAATGGCGACCAAACTGCTGGCGAGGAAAATCGAAGCGCAACCATTCTTCAAGATTTTCAAGCTCGGCAAAGCTGGTAGCGGGCACAAAGTCTCTACCACTCGCTAGGCCCGGTGGCTTGTAAACGATCAGCTGATTAGCAGCCGACCGGCAAGGGAAATAACCATAAACGGCCTTTGGCTCAAGCAACTTTTGCTCGATACAGCGCTGCTTCAAGTCAAGCAACATCGGTGTAATTTTCTCTGCCACCATGGCCTGATACTGCGCATCGGAAGTATCACCTTGACGCACCCGGAACTGGCCACGGATCAAAGCGTTTTCATTTAAGTAAGAAAAAACTTCACTCAAATCAAAGTCGCGAACAGCCTTAGAGCCCCAAAATGGTGGCAGAGTTGGTGCTTCAGTAACAACACTTGAACGAACGAATGGCAGCTCACCCGACTGCTCAGCAATGTTCTCTTTGCCAAATCTTATTTCTTCAATATCATCATCTTCATCCAGGTCTTCACATTCCACAGCAGGTGCTTGTGGCAATAGAGAGTGATCACCAGTAGCTATCACTTCCATAATCTTCAAATCGTCAAAGGCATCTTGGCCGTAGTAGAGAGTGCCCTTATAAACTTTGCGACAGTCTTCTTCAACATATCGTCTCGTTAAGGCCGCACCGCCCAAGATTACGGGCACACTAATACCACGCTGATTGAGAATAGCGAGATTCTCCTTCATAATCACCGTAGACTTCACGAGCAAGCCACTCATGCCAATACAGTCAGCATTATTCTGTTCAGCGGCCGAAATGATATTTTCAATTGGCTGCTTAATACCAAGATTAATGACGCGGTAACCATTATTTGTCAAAATAATGTCTACCAAGTTCTTGCCAATATCGTGAACATCGCCTTTTACTGTGGCCAGAACCATGGTACCACGGGTAGAGCCTTCTACTTTGTCCATAAAAGGCTCTAAATAGGCAACAGCAGCTTTCATGGTCTCGGCCGACTGCAGAACAAAAGGCAGCTGCATTTTGCCCGAACCAAAAAGATCACCGACAACCTTCATACCATCAAGCAAAATAGTATTGATAATCTCCAGTGGCTTATAGCGTTCCATCGCTTTTGCCAAGTCAACTTCGAGAGCAACTCGGTCACCATCAATAATGCGTTGCTTCAGGACCTCTTCAATAGTGGCATCAGCTTTGCGCTCAACCTTTGCAGTGGCACCGCCCTTGCCTTTATCTTTGTAGAAGTCGAGCAAGGCGAAGAGCGGATCATAATCAGACTGACGCTGATCAAAAATGAGTTTATTGTGGAACTCGCGCTCTACCTCATCGATTTTATAAAGAGGCAAAATTTTCTGGGCATTGACGATGGCCATATCTAGACCATACTGAACAGCATGGTGCAAAAATACCGAATTCAAGATTCGGCGAATGCGTGGGTCCATGCCAAAGCTAATATTGCTTACGCCTAAAATGGTCTTCACGCCAGGCAAATTTTCTTTGATCAGCCTTATACCTTCAAGGGTTTCTAGACCAAGGCGGCGATCGTCCTCATTGCCCGTAGAAAGAGTAAAAGTGAGGGCATCAAATATCAGATCATGAGGGGCCAAACCCTGGCCACAGGCTAAATCATAAATACGCTTAGCAATTTCAAGCTTCTTGTCGGCGCTCTTTGCCATACCCGCTTCGTCGATGGTAAGCGCAACAGCAGCCGCACCAAAGCGTTTTATCAGCGCGACCTTCTCCAGCATCTTAGCTTCACCGTCTTCTAAATTAATAGAATTGACAATGGGCTTACCGGCCACTAGTGCCAACGAAGCCTCAAGCACTGCATATTCAGTGCTATCGATCATGATCGGAATTTGTAATTCGGTATTAAGACGCTTTATAAATTTCGACATATCGGCCACTTCATCGCGACCAACATAAGCCGTACAAACATCAAGAATATGTGCACCTTCTCGCTCTTGTTCTCGAGCCATGGCGACCATTCCGTCAATCTGCTCTGCTTGCAAAAGATCTTTGAATTTCTTGCTGCCATTAGTATTGGTGCGTTCACCAACAATCAAGGGGGGCTGATCAAGATCAAAAGCCACCGAGGTGTAAATACTGGCTGCCGAAGGAACAAAAACTGCCTCGCGTTTCTTCGGTGCAACCTCACCAATTTTTTCGACCACAGCAGCCAGGTGAGCTGGAGTAGTACCGCAACAGCCACCAACGATATTGACGCCCTGCTCATGAACAAAACTGTACAAAGAATCGGCCAGCTGCTCAGGCGTTAGCTTGTAGACCGTTTCACCATTGACGTTCTCTGGTAATCCGGCATTTGGCAACACCGATACTGCCCGAGGTGCATTCTGGCAAAGATACTGTACTGGATCAATCATCTCACGAGGACCCGTAGCACAGTTGATGCCAATGACATCGACCGGATAGCTCATCAAAGTTGTTAGGGCCGCTGATATATCAGTACCAACCAGCATGGTACCTAGCGGTGGTGCCTCTAAAGTAACCTGAGTAATAATAGGAACACGCCGCCCAATTTGACGCAGATAATCTTCTATTGCAATGACAGCGGCCTTGGCCTGAAGCAAGTCTTGGCCAGTTTCAAACTGCAAAACATCAACGCCACCGTCGACCAGGCCTCGCACCTGCTCAAAGTAAGAAGCGCGCATTTGCTCAAAAGTGATATGCCCCAGTGAAGGAATTTTAGTGGTCGGACCAATCGAGCCAGAAACGAATCGCGGTTTACTAGCGCTATAAGCCCTCGCCACTTCTTTGGCTAAGCTGGCGGCTCTCTTGTTCAACTCATAGGTGCGCTCAGCCAAGCCGAATTCGGCTAGAACTATGCTTGACCCACCAAAGGTACAGGTTTCAACTACATCGCAGCCAACTTTAAAGAATGATTCGTGAATCTCTGAAATTACATCAGGACGGCTGGCAACCAATATTTCAGGGCAGTTCTCGCAATTTTCATAGTCATCGAGAGTGAGGTCATAGGTATGAACTGAGGTGCCCATGGCGCCATCGAAGATCAATACTTTTTCTCTCAGGGCCTGCAAAAAATCCAATCTGCCACCTCAAAACTGCTTAGTGAGCTGACATAAAGCCCATCGCCTTAACGCTTTTCTGGCCATCATCACTAAGGCAGAAGCTGACAAATTTGCCAACTCGCTCTTCGTTTGCCTGATTATAGTAGACATAGAGAGGGCGTGAGAGGGGATAATCGGTACCCGATAAGGAACCGCCCTGTTTCGATTCTGGAGACTGCTCGGTGAGCTTCAGTTTCAAGACTTTCACCTTATCTGTAGCCTTGGCTGCTTGGGCCATGCCCACAAAACCAATGGCCAGGCGATTACCCATTACCGCCCCTATCAAGGCTTCAGAAGAGGGCATCACTTTAACAACCGCAGCAAAGGGCTTGGCTGAAAGCACATGTTCTTGGAAGTAATCAGAGGTACCGCTTGTGGCCTCGCGGCCGAAAGCACGAATAGGCTCCGCTGCCAAATCCTTGCGCAACTGCTTCCAGGTAAGAATTTCACCTAGATAGATTTTTGCCAAGTCGGCTAAATCAATTTCCTCTAGCTTATTTTGAGGATTGACGACAATGGCAATAGCATCACGAGCCACCATTAAGCGTTTGAGATGAACACCTCGCCCGTGAGCAGCCTTGTTCTCAGCCTCAGTAATTTCACGAGAAGCCGCAGCCAGATCAATTTTACCGGTCAGTAGATCATCGATACCAATTCCGGTATCACCATCTTTCACCGCAATCTGTAAACCGGGCTTGCTGGCCATATAGTCATTGGCCCACTTTTGCATCAAGCCCTCCATTGTATCCGAGCCTTGGATGACAATAGAGGAACCATCTTTCGCACCGGGAAGAGCTTGACCAGTGCCAGACTTAGGTGCCGAAGTGCAGCCGGTCAAGGCAAAGCTTACGCTGCAAGCCACGGCAAGAACGACTGGATAAAACACGGTTTTGTCGAGCTTAATAAACCGAGGATGCCACTGGATAGTTTTCATTCATCGCTCCGTCGAACTGGCGCATTGCCCATTAAGTTTCTAATGGTCTATTTTCAGGCCTAAGAGCTTGATATAACAGCAAAAAACGCTCAATATTTACCATTCTAGGTGACTTCTCTCTAATGATCCGGTCAAGTCGGCTAAAAGCTCATGGGCTGAGCCATAACGTTGATCAAGGGAAAGCGCTGTAGCGCGCCTAACAATGGCATCTAAAGCCGGCGAAATCTTGACCAGAACTGACGGCTGCGAAGCCGCCAGCGGCTCTGGCTCTTCTGCTGTTAACAAGAAATAGAGTGTGGCACCAAGAGCATAGATATCACTCTGCGGACACGGTTTGCCGCGAAACTGCTCAGGTGGGATATAAGCATGCTTACCCACAACGGTAGCACCGGTGGCATTCTCTAGCTGCCGGGCGACATTGAAATCTACCACTTTTATCTCACCGACCAAGTTAAGCATAATGTTGTCTGGCGTTAAGTCACGATGAATTACCGGTGGATAAAAATCATGGAGATAAATTAGCACCCGACAAAGCTTGGCTCCCACTTCGCGGACAAATGCCTCAGACTGCGGACCTTCCTTTTGCACCAACTCCTTGAGCGAGCAGCCTTCTACAAACTCGAGAACCAAATAACCTCGAAAATCTTCAACAAAACAATCGAGAAGCTTGACCACGCCAGGATGATTGAGACGAGTGAGAATGTCAGATTCATGCTTGAGCTTGGCCGACAAGCGCTCCAAGACAGAACTACCCTGATAAACAGGCATAATATATTCCTTCAGCACAACATCACTCTGACTAGCCCCAGAAGGGTCATTGACACATGCCAAATAGGCATTGCCCTGACCGCCACCACCCAGCACACCAACAACGGTATAGCGACCATGGCCGAGATTGACACCAGCAGCAAGAAGCCCATCTCGCTGGCGAATATTGGCGGTAGAAAACTGATGCAACCACAGTTCGGTAAACTGGGCAGCCCCGACTGCTTTGTCTTGCTCTTTGTCTTGATCAGCAGTAAAGAGACAATGAGCATGAGGAGCCCAGGTGTTTATGGCATTAAGAAATGATGTTCGGCTATTATCCCTGAGCATATCTTCGTAGCGCAGCGTGTACCTCGCGCCCAAAACAGTTCTAACTTCAACATGTAATTCTTTATCTGGAGTAAAGCGATTCAAGCGCTTCAGCTCGATTCTATCGACAGAAGACCAAGGTATGACGATCTCAGCAAAAAGCTCATCGGTTAACTCCATCAGCAGCACCATTTTCGCAGGCAAGATCTTCAAACGCTTGGGCTTCTCTAAGATCCAGACACAGAGAGTAATAAGTACCAGCAGGGCAGTCACTACAATCACCGCCGGTAAGCAAGCGCCCAAGAACATTGGGCCCCACCAAGAAGATTGCAGAAGGTCCGGAGAAGAGCAGATGTTATAGCTGCAATAAAATACTAAAATGGCGAGAAAGGCCAAATTAGTCTTGAGAAAAGTACCAAAGAACATTGAGCGCTGATCTAAGCGACGGTATATACGCAAAGCCGCAAATCGCAGGCATATTTCAGAATTTGCGCCGCCGGCAAAAGACGATACTTCTGAACCACCCGCGGTGCTAACAAAAGAACCTACTTCGGCCATCGCCCTGCGCACTCTCGAATCATTTGTCATAGGGCATGCACCCGCTCAATCAGCTCATCAATGGTTTTAATACGCTCGCTGACATCCTGCCTTGTGCAGTCAGCAATGAGCCGATCGAGAGTGGGGGCGATCGCCACCAGCTGTGCGGCGTGCAATTCAGTCAAAGGCTCAGGCTCACGACCAGTGAGAGCAAAATACACTGTCGCCCCTAGTGAATAAATATCTGAACTAAGCCCAGCCTTACCGCGAAACTGCTCTGGAGAAATGTAAGACTGCTTTCCCACTAGAGTGCCAGTAGCAGTGCCCAAAAGGGCATTGGCTGCTCCAAAATCGATGAGCGAAAGACAGCCATCGCGAGCCAATACCAAGTTATCGGGAGTAACATCACGATGAACGACCGGTGGATTTTGACTATGTAAATACTGCAATATCTTGGCCGCCTCAAGCAACCAGCGCACCACCACTGCCGGTGGCTGAGCCCCTTGCTCGGCAACGAAACAGCGCAAGTCTACGCCCTCAATATGCTCAAGCAAAATATAGTTTCGGCCAGCGCTGACAAAATAATCAAGCACCTTAGCAATACGCTCATGGCTGAGAGAGCTGAGCAACATCGACTCGCGCTCAAACATTTCTAATGCTTTTGCTTTCAAACTATCATCAGAACCAACCGGTAACACCGCCTCTTTAAGCACGTAGAGCTTGCTTTGAGAGCTATCGGTCTGCTCTGGCTTGGACACTAGATAAACGGCAGAAAGACCGCCAAATGAAAGCTGTCCTTCAATTTTCAAAGAGCGGTTACGGCCGCCAGCCTGATAGTCAATTATTTGACCCGGCTCAAGGGGAACAAAGATTGTAGAGCCAAAGCGGCTCTCTAACTCCTCCTCCCACATATTAGTAAAGGAGGCGTGAACGCTTTGCCGCGGACCAACAGCTGATAAGTTTAGATCAAGAGCGCTTAGGGCTGGTCGAAAAATCGCTTGGCGAGCAAAAGCCTGGACCGCCAGAATGAACTCTTTGAGATGATCGCGAGACAGGCCTTTCAAGGCCAAGGCGATGCAAGCACCGTCGTTAAACTTGAGCAGCATTTTCTGTGGTTGACCGCGCTCAGCAATACCTCTGCCGTCGTTGAAGACAAACTCAACTTCAACTAGAGTCGACCAAGGGCGCGAGATACAAAATTTAGAATCAAACAAGAACTGCCAGGGCAGACGCAGCCCCTCTTTGCTAACAATCAACTTGCTATCAGCGGAGACATTGACAGCCAAGATACCAACCGCAATTAGGAGCAAATAAAACAGTATTGTCGCAACCACAACCTCCGCCCCGGCCACCCCAGCGGAGATATTAGCCAAGGCCGCCCCGGCTAAGCTATAAACGGCAAAAATAGACCAAAAAAACCAAATCGGCGAAAGCGCCAGGAGAAAGGCCAGAGCAGTCAAACCAGCACGATACCGCAAGACAACCGCTGGAGCAGACAGGGGTAACAGCCGATCACTATCGGCGTTCTCACTGGCTCTCTTCGTTGAATTTATAGACATGAAGTAAGGCAAATAGCCCCGACCGCTAGAGAATCTTGCTTTCAACTATTTGCCCGTTCAGACAAAAAACTCCCCCCATGGCTTTGGGGGGAGTTTTGAAGATTCACTCGATTAGCAAAAGCTGCGAGCAATTATTCTTCGTCGAATTCTTCCATGTCTTCGCCGTATTCACCGAACTCATCAGCTGATTCGCTGGTGGCCAGGAGAATTTCGGTTGTTAGTGTAGCGGCGCAGTCTGGAGAGACACCGACCGCAGTCAAAGTCTTAACCCAGTGCACAACTTCGTCTAATAAAGCAGTGTCCATAACTGATTCTCTCTCTGTAGCTGTAGCTGTTTGCGACATTATGTTCCCCTACTTCCTTAATATTTCAAAATCCAATAACTTGTTTTTGCATCAGTAATCGCCCATGCTACTCCACCAGAGAGGGCTTGTGTAGCGCTCTTTGCTTAAATTCTTTCAAAACGACACGGGGTATATCCAGCCGATATAGCCAGTGCAGTTGACTACTACTCGGCGTCAAGCTGCCATTCCAGGGTAATGCGGTCGCCGGCCCGGCCTGGAGCAGCTTCTTTTACCTGATAAGCCTTAATCATGGCTTGGGTACCAAGTTCTTGGCTAGGCCTTTCTATTTTAGAATCCTTGCCAGCTGCCACCATGGCCTCCTCAAAAAGCTCAAAAGCTAGCCGTGTACCAGGAAGGCGGCCAGCAGGGTCGAGATTTTCAAAAGCCAGGCGCAAGTCTTTAAGCATATGGTTAGTAGCAAAACCTGGAGACAGATCATTGGCCAATATCCGCCGCCCAAGATTGGTCAAAGACCAGGATCCACCGGCGCCGTTCTCAAGTACGTCAACCACTAGAGCTTTATCTAAGCCGAGCTCTTCAGCCATAGATATAGCCTCACAAACACCAATTAGATTAAGAGCACAAAGAGTCTGATTGGCAAGCTTAAGGGCTTGACCATTGCCAGACTTACCACAGTGGCGAATAGTCTTACCCATGGTCTCAAGGTAAGGTTCTACCTGCTCAAAGGCAGCGAAATCGCCACCGACCATAATGGTCAAGGTGCCTTGCTTAGCACCGATATCCCCTCCAGTTACAGGCGCATCGAGAAATTTCATATTGGCGCGGGCCAGTGACTTCTCAATTAGCCGAGCAGCTTTGGGCCCAATGGTGCTGAAATCCACGACCAGGCAGCCGGGGGCGGCAAGCTCAGAAACTCCTCCCGGGCCAGTCAAGACAGACTCGACATCGCGCTCATCGCCTAGACAGCTGAAAACTATGTCGCTACCAGCCAAACAGTCTTTCAAATGGGCAAATACTTCTGCCCCTGCAGCTTTCGCTATGGCAACTCCAGGTGAACCAGAAGAACGGTTCCAGACCTTGAGTCGGCCGCCATCGCGGGCAAGACAGGGCGCAAGATTAGCAGCCATTGCCGCACCCATAATTCCCATGCCAAGAAAACTTATCCTCTTGGTCAAGGCTGCCTTTTCATTTCCAGACACAGCTGTCTCCTAAAACCCGAACTAGCTAAGTTAACTCAATAACATTGAATAGAGATTACCGGCTTCGAGCGATTATTCTCCAGTTGACAGGCATCTTTTTTAATCTTTTACCTTAGAATTAGAATTCATATCAGAATTTGGAACAATGTCAGAAAACCCCGCTTTCCAAAAACTCAAAGGAACCCACTCCTGCCGAGACTCGGCCTTAAAGTGCGTTGACTGCAATGGCCAAGTTTGCCCCAAATGCTTTGTCCAATGCGCCGTAGGCAACCGCTGCAAGAAGTGCGCCAGCCGCTTTACTTCACATGTGTTATTGACCAGCCCGAAAGTTCTGGCAAAGCTCTCCGCCGCAAGCGTCTTGCTTGGAATCGCCTGGGGATACATCCAGCCGCACCTGGAAATAATGGGCATGTATGGCTACGTCATACAGTTTTTCGCAGCCGCTTTTTTAGGGAAATTGCTACACAAGGCCGCCTCCTACAAGCTCGGCACAAAAGTAACCACCGTGGCAGCACTAGCACTTGTTGTTGGATTAGCAATTGGCCCTAGTCGAGACATGGTTCTTAACGCCATTCAATACTCAAATTTGCCGCCAGCTGAAGGCGGCGACCCCAATGCTCTAGGCGGAGAGCTGATTCGGCTCGCCGTTTTCCTGATTGGGGCGCTGATGCCCTTTATCCGTAAAAACTAATATGGGATATTCTGAAAGTATGGCGAGCGCCAAAATCGGGTAATCTTAGGATCTACTCAGAAAGAGCACGATGGAAAGTTTTAGCAAAGTCTGCCCGACTTGCAAAAAAGAATATAGCAATAACGTTGTTGTCTGCCCAGACGATAACAACCAGCTTGCCCCCCTTGCCAAAGATGCACTAGTTGGCACGGTCTTTGCCGACAAGTACGAGATTCTCTCAGTACTCGGCGCTGGCGGCATGAGCGTCATATACAAAGCCCGCCACAAGTACATGGAGCGCATCTGTGCTGTAAAACTGCTGCATCCATTTTTGTTGTCTGATGCATCTATGTTTCAGCGCTTCCAATACGAAGCTAAAGCCGCTAGCAATTTATCCCATCCCAACGTCGTTGCGATGCACGATTTTGGTATCACAGATGATGGCAAGGCTTATCTGGTCATGGACTATCTTGAGGGTGAAGATCTTTCTACTGTATTAGAAAGAGATGTCTTTTTAACCGAACCACAGGCCCGTGAAATCTTCAGACAAGCCTTAGCTGGGCTAGATCACGCTCACTCAAAAGGTGTAATTCACCGCGATCTAAAACCAAGCAATTTATTTTTGATACCACAAACCGATGGCAGTGTTTTAGTCAAACTGGTCGACTTTGGTATCGCCAAAATTACTGATTCAAGCAACGCCGCCCAAAACCTCACGAGAACAGGTGAAGTGTTTGGTTCGCCCTTGTACATGAGCCCGGAGCAGTGTTCGGGCAAATCACTAGATGCCCGCTCAGATATTTACTCATTGGGCTGTTTGATGTACGAAGCATTGTGCGGCCGCCGGCCATTAGTGGGCGAATCGGCTTTAGAAACAATGCACATGCATATTAAAGATGTACCGCTAACACTTTCACAAGCAGCGCCAAAGCTAGAAGTTTCACACCAGCTCGAAGATGCGGTGATGAAATGTCTTTGCAAAAGACCGGATGATCGCTTTAGCAGCGTAGCCGAACTCTATCAAGAAATATACGGCGAGCCCTTACCAAAGGTGCCTGTAGCTCACTCGGTCAGTGGCACCGATTCGCAAATAGTTATACCTACACCCGCCAATTCGGCACCAGCCGCATCAACCAAAAAAGCTGATGAAATTACCGACAAATCCGGTCTTTACTTAACGCCTAGCGACAAGAAAAAGTTGCTACCATTCGTAGTGGCACTAGCAGTTTTAATTTTAGCTCTTGGCTCAAGCACTTACTGGGTAGTCTTTGTCTGGCCTGGCCCAGAAACTGACCGGGGTACACTAATCAACCGCTGGATCTATACCTTCTGGATTGACCGCGGTGACAAGCTGGCCAAACAGAAAAACTTTAATGATGCCTTTTTGGCCTACGACAACGCCGAACAAGCAGCCGACAAATTTGGTGACAACTTTGGCCGCAAAGTAAATGTTTTGCGGGCCAAACTAAAATTAGCCAGCAATATGAATCAGCCCAAGAAAACCGAACAGATTCTTCGCAGCCTGGGGCAAGTAAATCGCAATCAAGCACTTGTAGATTGCGAACTAGCCCGCAAGGAAATAGCTAGAATTGATGCTCTCTATGAAGCTACCCTGGCAAGCAAAAAAGGTGGCAGCAAAACTTCGGTATACGAACTAGCAATGCAAATGGGTACAAAAATCGAGGCATTCATAGGCATATCGCGCCGGCTCGCTGCCGTTCAGGCCTACGACGACCAGGAAGATTTGCTAACACGTGCGGCTCATCTTTATTCACAACTGGCTGGCGACGACGATCCGCAACTAGCCGATCTAAAAACTGAGCTAGCCTACTCGCACTGGCAACAAGACGAAGTCAGTCAGGTACGGCCGCTTCTTGCAGAAGCCTTAGCGATAAAAATCAAAGTCAATGAGCGCAGCAAAACCCAAACTAGCAACATAGATGAAGGCGAAGCCTGGCTAAGATTAGGCCAATTCGACCGCGACCGCAGCAGATTTGATGAAGCCGAAAAAGAGCTGAGCAAGGCCTTGAGCATCCTCCATGAGTATAAAAAGCTCGACAAAAACAACAATAATTCGGTGCGTGCCTATAAGCTCTTGACCGAGGCTCTAAACGCCATGGCAGACTACAAGGCACAAACACACAAAGAAGCAGAAGCAGTGGCCCTGCGCGACGAGGTCGCTGTGCTCAAAAGAGTAAAGCTCGATTATCATCCTGATATAGAATAAATCAAAAAAAGGAGAAAGAATTATCTTCTTTCTCCTTTTCTTTTCAATCAGTCGATTTTTACTTAGCAGAACCGGCCAAAACAGTGACTTTGGCTAAGCCAGCCTCAAGGTCTTTAACAAGATCGTCAATGTCTTCAATACCGACAGACAATCTCACTAGAGCATCAACAACGCCACGGGCATCGCGCTCGGCTTTAGGAATGGAGCCGTGGGTCATCGATACTGGATGGCAAACGAGAGACTCGACACCACCCAGGCTTTCAGCTAACGAAAACAGTTTAGTTGAACCCAAGAACTGACGGGCACTTTCCTCGCCACCTTTAAGCACGAAAGAAACCATGCCACCAAAGCCATTCATTTGAGCTTTAGCCAGAGCATGCTGAGGATGGCTTGGCAAACCTGGATACATAACCTTCTCAACCGCTGGATGTTTCTCAAGATACTGTGCAATGGTCATGGCATTCTTCTGGTGAGCTTCCATGCGCACAGCAAGGGTTTTGACACCACGCAGAACGAGCCAGCAATCCCAGGGACCAGGTACGGCACCAACGGCATTTTGGTGGAATTTGAGAGTTTCATAAAGATCATCGCGTGATGTCAGAACAGCGCCACCAATGACATCACTATGGCCACCGATATACTTGGTGACCGAATGCACCACAATATCAGCTCCCAAAGCAATAGGGTTCTGCAGGTAAGGGCTTGCAAAAGTATTATCAACAACCGTTATTTGCTTGCCGGCTTTGGCCACTTCAGCAATGGCTTTAATATCGCAAAGTCTGAGCAATGGGTTTGTTGGTGTTTCAATCCAAATCATTTTGGTATTTGCTTGAATTGCTGCTTTTACTTTAGAAGCATCACTGGCATCAACATAAGTAAAAGTAATACCGTAGCGCTTCCACACCTTCTCAAATAAACGATAGGTGCCACCATAAACATCATCACCGCAAATAACATGATCACCACTAGAAAGTAGATTCATGATATTGCCTTCGGCGGCCAATCCTGAACCAAAGCAAAGACCATACTTAGCGCCTTCAAGAGCTGCCAAGCATTCTTCTAGGGCAAATCTTGTCGGATTTTGGGTGCGGGCATACTCAAAGCCCTTGTGCTGGTTCAAGCCCTCTTGCACGTAAGTCGAAGTTTGATAAACCGGTGGAATAATGGCTCCAGTAGTTGGATCTGGCTCCTGGCCTGCGTGAATAGCCTTGGTCGAGAACTTCATCGATAATCTCCTCTGATCTCTATTTTTAGACAGAAATTTTAGTGCCTTTTGCTTTGACTTCAGGGGCATCAACATGACTTGATGCCTTCAAGTGCGAAACAATGTCAAACTTGGTCAAGACAGCGCAGGCCTTACCTTCTTTAGTGAGGATAACCATGTTGCTACCCAGCTTGAATTGCTTATAGACTCTATCTATTTCGCTATCCACATCAAGCTGCGGGAAGGGGCGCCCCATTACCGATGAAACTGTAGTTGTTTCTGGATGTTTGCGCTCGTAGACAATTTGCATCGTGATCAAATCGTTTATATGACCAACGTTTTGACCAGCTGCAGTGACCACGGGAAGCTGATCGATTTCATACTTTTGCATAATTTCGATAGCCATTTGTACCGTGTCATCGGGCTTAATTGTAATCATTGCAGGCACTTTGCCTGAGCTAGTCTTGCCGGCCAACAAATCTTTAGCAAAGAAGCTCAGACCTTCAGCTTGCAAGTAACCATACTCACGCATCCAATCATCTGAATAAATCTTGCTCAAGTAGCCTCTGCCACCATCAGGCAGAATCACTACAATTACATCCTTTTCAGTCATAGTAGCGGCCACGCGCAAGGCCGCAACTGTTGCCGTACCACAAGAACCACCAATTAACAGCCCTTCTTCGCGAACTAGGCGACGAGCCATCAGGAACGATTCTTTGTCAGAGACGCGTTCAAAGTGATCGACTATTTTCAAATCGGCATTGCGAGGAATGAAGTCTTCACCAATACCTTCAACCTTATATGAGCCTGGCGTATCACCAGAATAAATAGAGCCTTCAGGGTCAGCACCGATAATCTTGATATTTGGGTTTTTCTCTTTTAAATATCTGGCAGTACCAGAAATGGTGCCACCGGTTCCAGCACCAGCAACGAGGCAAGTAATTTTGCCCGAGGTCTGCTCCCAAATTTCTGGCCCGGTAGTCTCATAGTGAGCATCCGGATTATTGGGATTAGCAAACTGATTAGGTTGGAATGAACCAGGAATTTCCATGGTCAAGCGATTGGCTACAGAGTAGTAGCTCTCTGGTGAGCTGGCCGAAACAGTGGAAGGGACCATCACTACTTCAGCACCATAGGCCTTAAGTAAGTTGATCTTCTCAGGAGCGACCTTGTCAGGACATATCAGAATGCATTTATAGCCTTTGACTGCCGCAATTTGAGCCAGCCCTGTGCCTGTATTGCCTGAAGTTGGCTCAATAATTGTGCCGCCAGGTTTGAGCAAGCCAGCCTTTTCGGCTTCCTCAATCATTTTCAAAGAGGGTCTATCCTTGATTGATCCTCCTGGATTAAAAACTTCAAGCTTGGCCAAAATAGTTGGCTTCAAGCCGAGAGTGACCTTGTTAAGCTTAACAAGAGGAGTTTGGCCTATAGTTTCCAGGATGTTCTCGCAGTACTTCACAAGGAAGTCCTCCATTACAATATGTATGAGAAAGAATAGGTTTAATTATACGGCGATGACAGACAACAAAGACTGCTTCAAACCAGAAGATCTATCAGATTTCGATTGGAAAAAGGAGCTCGGGGCGCCTGGAGCCTACCCCTTCACCCGTGGAATCTACCCAGATATGTACCGATCGCGCAAATGGACAATGCGTCAGTATGCGGGTTTCGGTAATGCCGAGGAAACAAATAAAAGATTTAGATATCTCTTAGGTAACGGCCAAACCGGACTTTCTGTCGCTTTTGATCTGCCCACACAGATGGGTCTCGACTCAGACGACCCTATGGCATTGGGAGAGGTTGGCCGCACCGGAGTGCCGATTGATACCCTCAAAGACATGGAACGCCTGTTTGATCAAATTGATCTTGGCAAGGTCTCTACCTCCATGACCATAAACTCTACTAGCGCCATTTTGCTAGCCATGTATCGGGCTGTCGGAATGAAGCAAGGAGTCAGTGCCGCTGATTTATCAGGGACAATCCAAAACGACATTCTCAAAGAATACGAAGCCCGCAACACCTATATTTTTCCGCCCAAGGGCTCGATGCGCTTAATCACTAACATTTTTCAGTTCTGCGCTAGCGATATGCCTAAATGGAATACTATTTCAATTTCGGGTTATCACATTCGCGAAGCCGGAGCCACAGCCGTTCAAGAATTGGCTTTCACCTTCGCCAATGCCATTGAGTACGTGCGAGCAGCTCAATCTTCGGGCTTAGAAGTCGATAGCTTTGCTGGTCAACTGTCATTCTTCTTTGTCGCTCAAATGAATTTCTTCGAGGAGGTCGCCAAGTTTCGAGCGGCTCGGCGCATTTGGGCCAAAATCATGAAAGAGCAATTTGGCGCCAAGAGCCCTAAATCACAGACTTTGCGCTTCCATGTGCAAACAGCAGGCTCAAGCCTGACCCTGCAACAACCAGATAACAACATTGTGCGCACAACCCTTGAAGCTCTGGCAGCGGCTCTAGGCGGTTGCCAATCGCTGCATACAAATTCTAAAGACGAAGCCATTGCCCTGCCCACCGAAGCTTCGGCCTTGACGGCCCTGAGAACCCAGCAAATTATTGCCTTTGAAACCGGCATTACCAATGTTGCAGATCCCATGGGCGGCTCCTATTACATTGAGAATCTCACCAACAAGATTGAGTTAGAGGTAGAGGAATATTTGCGCCGCATCGAAGAAATGGGAGGCGCTATCAAAGCAGTTGAAAGTGGTTACATTCAAAAAGAGATTCAAGACTCTGCCTACGAAGACCATCAGGACATCGAGCGCAAGGCTAAATTGGTTGTAGGAGTCAATTCATTTATAGATGAACAAGAAGAAGAAATAAATGTGCAGCGCATTGACCCAGCGTTGGAAGGCCGCCAAGTGACTGCCCTTCAAGAAATAAGAGCCAGCCGGGACCAAGAGAAAGTCGACGCCTCCCTGGCTAAATTGCACCTGGCTGCCAACTCATCAGACAATCTTATTCCGCTCATTTGTGATGCCGTCGAATGCTACGCCACGGTTGGCGAAATCAGCAATACCTTAAAAAAATCCTTTGGCAAATTCCGGCCGATGGTGACAATTTAAATGACAATAGGGCCAGGTAGCCAAGTGACAGAAATTTTGTTTTCGATGAAGACATCTTCATCTTTGATGAAGATATAGACTGGCTCTGGCGCAGATCAGAGCGATGAAAGAAATTATTGGCGAAAAACTACTGGCAGGTAGCCAATCTGCTGGTGTATGCTGCCACCTGGAAGGGCGCGTTGCCAGTAAACGTTGTCAATCTAGCAGCCCGATGTCAAGCTTTGTCGTCAAGGGCTGAGCTCTCTTATTGGTCGCTAACAAATATTGGTTGCTAACAAAAAGGTATCTAGGAAGCATGGTTCAAAAGGCTGGCCTAAAAAAGATATTGGTCACTGGTGGAAGTGGGATGATCGGCCGCGCCATCATATCGAGACTGGTTGGAAGCAATCAGTGTTTAGTCAGAGCACAGGTTCGCGACAGACTTGATGCCCGCTCTAAAATGGCCAATGGCGTCGATTTAACTGTGGTTGACTTACAAGCAGCCGACTTCACCCGCATAGGCGACCAAGAAATGCGGGCGCTCACCAAAGACATTGAGTTTGTAGTACATGCCGCCGGACTAGTGCACCAAGAAGCTGCTTCGTACCAGGAGTATGAAGTTGTAAACGTAAGAGCCACCCAACAGTTAGCGGAGGCCTGCGTCGCCAATGGCGTGCACACCCTGGTATTTCTCAGCACCTCGGCTGTGTACGGTAAAGGCCCATTCAAAAACATTAGCGAAGCTGGCCCTTATTCAGCAAAAACACCATATGCAGTGTCGAAGATGACCAGTGAAAACTATCTGCAAACACTAGCGCAGAAAATTCCACGTATCATCATTCTCAGACCGTCAATGGTTTTTGGCGAAGGTGATCGCGGCAACCTTCTTTCACTTATTCGTCAAATCAAAGAAGAAAAGTATGTTCATATCGGCAGCGGCTCTACGCAAAAGAGCTTGATCTACTCGAAAGACCTAGCAGCAGCCGTACATCTTTGCTTACAGAAAGTGCCAAATGGTTATCACGTATTCAACGTGGCCAACCCTATACCAGTTTCGATGAAAGACCTAGCCGACAACATTGCCGCCACCATGAACATCACAAAGAAATTCAGTTCTGTTCCTGAAGGCTTGCTCAAGATGGGCTTAAAGGCAGTTCAAGCCTTCATGCCTGGCAAAATCAATGTCACTCCTGAACAAATCGAAAAGCTAGCCACAGAAACCACGCTGTCAACCGATAGCTTAATTGCCAGTACTGGTTTTGCACCAGCCACAAATCTTCAATCAGCAATCAAGGCCGAAGTAGATTGGGCAACAGCAAACAAACTTATCTAGATCAATATTTCAAAATTAGTGAGCGCAACTCTTCTGTTCGCAGCGAATTCTTAGGCGGCCTCACTACTTTTTTGACCATGGCATATATCATTGTGGTCAATCCGGCCATCCTTGCCTTTGCCGGTATACCACAAGGGCCTTCAACAGTTGCCACTATTTTGACTGCGGTGTTTGGTTGCCTGGCCATGGGCCTTTATGCCAATAGACCTTTAGCAGTAGCGCCCTATATGGGAGAAAATGCCTTTATCGCCTTTGGCCTAGCCGCTCTAGGCATCAGCTGGCAACTAAGATTAGGAGCAGTCTTTGTCAGTGGCTTTGCCTTTCTCTCAATGTCACTACTAAAAATCAGACCCTGGCTAGCCAATTCTATTTCGAACAGCATGAAGCACAGCTTCGCCGCTGGCATTGGACTGTTTTTGACACTAATAGGACTGTACGAAACAGGCATTATTGAGAGCGCAGTACAAGGCATGCCAGCAAAAATATTGCTGTCGGCGGACGGTATCACCCTTGGTGCGCCACCTGTGCCTCTCAAACTGGGCAATTTGCATGACATCAAAGTTATATTAGCCATAATTGGCACAGTATTAACTGCTACATTGCTAGCGCGCAAAACCAAAGGAGCAATTCTAGTTGGCATAATCGCCACAGCTGCGCTGGGTTTTGCCTTCAACGTCGGCGAACTTCCCAAAGCCGTTTTCTCAATGCCATTTCAAGGTGACCTGAGCTTAGCGCCAATATTTCTCAAGCTTGATATTGCTTCAACTTTAAAGCTAAGTTTCTTGCCCATACTCCTGACACTATTTCTCATGAGCTTTCTTGATACCTTGAGCACAATCGTCGGTGTCGGTGCTAATTGCGGCATGGTGGATGAGAAGGGCAATTTAACAGACATCGAAAAGCCGATGATTGTCGATGCTTGCTCTTGCATCTTATCTGCTCTAATTGGCTCATCAACCAGTGGTGCCTTTATCGAGTCAGCGGCTGGCATAAGAGAAGGTGCTAGAACTGGCTTAGCTTCAGTCTTTACTGCCCTCTTTTTCGCTGCTTCACTGTTTTGCATTCCACTTCTATCACCACTACAACATCTCAAGTATGCCTACGGCCCAGCACTAATTTGTGTGGGCCTCCTGATGCTGAACTCTCTTCGCAAAATTGATGTGGATGATTTGACCGAAGCGTTTCCTTCTTTCGCCACCATCGCCATGATGATTTTCACCTACAGCATTGCCAACGGATTAACCGCCGGGCTCGTGCTTTATGCCGTCATTAAAAGCCTGGCAGGCAGAGGCAAAGAAGTATCGCTGGGAGCTTGGATACTAGCTTGTATGTGCATGCTTTATTTCGTATTCGGACTGCCACACTAGTACAGTTAACTATTCGGGTACTAAACTAGCACCCCCCAAGATCATCGTCAGCCACCGCCTGAACTCATAGAAGATCCACCACCGCCGCCGCGATAGCTGAAGCCAGTGAAGACATTGCCATTGCCAGCATAAGTGCGGTTACCGGCATATTTGGCCACTTGAGCATAACCAGACTGAGCCTGATAGCGCAAAATTGGATTTTTACTGTAAGAAGCCACCCAAGAATAGTGGTCAATGGCGCGCTGAGTTTGATTGAGATTGTGGTAGCAGAGACCCAAATAATAGTGAGTCATGTCATTGCAAAAACCAGAGCGATCAGCTAGCTCAAACTGTTCAGCAGCGGGACCAAAGCGTTTGTTTTGAAATTCTTGCCAGCCCAGCTGGAAAGACTTTGGTGGAGTCTTTGGTTTAGCAGTCTTCGATTTGGAAGCTTTCTTCGCTGCCGCCTGCTCATTGACAGTTGCTCCAGCCGCGAGCGACAGAAGACAGAGGCAAGCGACAATACTGTGGACGGTTTTACAGTTCATAGAGATCTTTTACCCATTCTCTGCCAAATGCCACAGCTCTTTGATGCCTAAATCATGTCTAGATGATGTCTACAAATGCAGATTAGGCTGTATACACAAAGGGCTTAATATAAGGGTCTAGGATTTAGTAAATATGGCAACAGGCTCAGAGAACATCAGGCAAACGGAGCAGCAAGAGCAGCCGCTAGAAAGCAAGCCGGACAGTGCTGCCAATTTACGCAATCAATATTTCGACTGCTTGGCCAGCGGCAAAAGCAGCTGCGAAGTACCGACAAAGCCGCGAGAAGCAAACGGCTCAATCGAACTTACCAACCCCTATACAAGCAATATAAGTAACCAAAGCGAAAGAACAGAAGCCCTAGTAGAACAGCCCAAGCCAATCACGGCCGACACGGTCTTGCCGCGAGCCCAGTGGACCTTGGCCTTTAACCTTACTACCACCCAAGATCACCAAGCTGTAGGCGACGATAATACCGACGCAAGGGTGTACGCTGGCGCCCGTAATAAAACAGCCGAACTTTTAGAGCTAGCCGCTACAACCGTCGGCAAACCTGTCACCCTGGTGGTGCAAAATGCTCAGAGGCCAGAATCTAGCGAAGTAAGCCAAGCGGCAGCAAACAGCAACAGCCAGGTAACTGATGGTCAAGCTCACGCCTCCTTGAGAGCCTCGGGCAAAGACTCTGGTGCTGGCAGCATGCTGATTCACACCTATCTCATCCACGACGGTCAAATTCAGGAATTACCGACTCGACCATCTCAGGGTGTCGCGGCTGATACTGAAGCGCTACTCAACATCGCTGGTCGACAAGCTCCTTCCGAACATCTCGCTCTCTTTGCCCAAGGCCACGGCGGCGGCCCCCACGGAGTTTCCGGAGATACCGGCCGCGCTTCTCTGGAAGAAATGGATGCCGCCATCAAAAATGGACTAGCCAGTAGCGGCCGGGGCAAACTTGATTTAGTTGACTTTGATGCCTGCTCGATGGGCAATGCCGCCGTACTGGCAGCAGTGTCCTCCCGGGCAGATAACATCATCGCTTCACCAGAGATGGAAACCGCTGGCGGAGAAGACATAGATGCCCAAAATGTTAGAGCTATAGTTGGTGCAGTCCTAAACAATCCGGCCATGAACGGCCATGAACTGGGGCAAAAAATAATTGATTTAGCAGCCCAGGGAGCTAACGGTGGTGCCGCTGCGCCACGAGAGATTGATCGCACGGTGGCTGGCACCGACACACTCTCACACTATAATGCCGCAGAAATTGGCCAGTTCAATCAACACCTTAATAACTTTGGTGCAGCTTTAACTCAGGCCTTCGAAAGCGAGTCGAACAGAGAGGCCATACTTACCGCCATTGGAGAAGCGCCACTAGCCTCACAAGCAGGCGGTGTGAGGATTTCAGGGACACCTAGAGCAGAGCTACGCGATAGTAAAACCTTTGCCAGCAATATCATAAATGCCATTGAAAATGGCACCCTCAGTGACCCCCAGGGTCAAATCAAGAGCGCAGCCGAGGCTCTGCAGACTAGCCAAAGCAGATTGGTGGCAGGCTACCATGGTGAGAAAGCTGGCGGCTATGACCAGCAAGGTGGCTTGAGCATGTTCTTACCCGGCAGAACTTACCTAAATAACCAGGCCAGGGCAGACGAAATTAATCCCGCTCACGACCTGACAAGCCTGGCCAGCGATAGGCGTTTCAGTAACATAGAGAACAAAGAGTCTTTGCTTAACCGTCTTGGCTATAACATCGAAGATGTACAGGAAGCGCAAACAAAAATCGGTGCCGATCTTCGCGCATCAGAGCCAATCAGCCAGGTCAGAGAAGCGCTGCGCAGCGCCAACACCCAAGCCGAATACACTGCAGCTCTAAGTTTACTGGGAGAGAGAGCCAGACAGTTTCAGCAATCAGAAGCGGGTCAACGCTTGAATCAAATCTATCTTGAACAAGCAAGAGCGGCTACAGCCAAGGCTTTCGCCGAGGAGATTCCAGCCCAAGATCAGAGCCAGTGGACGACCTTCTTACGCAATCTACAGGCCTTGGCGCGCTGAGAAGAAAAAGAGCAGTACTACTGATGGTGTATTGAGTTTGCAGAATCTTGCGCCGCTGCCAGGCGACTAGCTATAGTGGCGAGCCATGGATTTGTATTAGAGTTGGCAGCCTGAGCCGAATTTACCGTTCTGGCACGTTCCAAGAAAAATTTGCAATCAGCCAATTGATGGCGAGCGAGACTAATCAAAGCAGCCTGCACTAACACTTCTTGATTGTACGGTTGGCGCCGAACAGCCAAGCGAATATGCTCCTCAGCCGCCTCTAATTGACCTAAGGCCAATAGAATTTGTGCTCGAGTCATCAACAAATAAGTAACGTCTTCGCCTTTTGTAAACGACTGCGGATCAGAAGAGTATTGTTCAATCTCTTTCTGGGCAGAACGGGCATCACCCTGAGCCAACTTCGCCTGAGCAAGAAGACATCGAGCTTTGAAAATATATTCTGGATTTTGATTTTTGTGCACGCCCTGACTTAATAACAGTCGGGCGTCCTTTTGCGCCTGGCTATAGTGACCCAAGGCCAAATCCAATTCAGCTTTTTCCAGTAAGGCCAAGCCGTCATAGGGTGCCAACTTAAGAGCATGCTCTAGCAGTCGACTGGCTTCGGCATAGTCGCGTCGATAGAGACAGACACGAACTATATTTAGCCTGGGCTCAACATAGTCTAACTTAAGAAAAATCGCTCGACGCCAATCTCGCACCGCTGTACTAAAATCAGCCTTGCGTTGTTCAGCCAATCTAAATTCGGCTTGCCCCAAGCCATTCCAACCAGCGGCAAACATCGGCTCTAACTTGACAGACCACTGATAATAATCGCGAGCCACTTCAAAGCGGGCTTCAGAAGCGGCTTTACCAGCACTATTGAAACAATAGTAAACCATCGCTCGACGGCCAAGAAAAACAACAAGACTAAGCAAAATCACACCAGTAACAAGAATTTTTTGCTTATTTAGCCAGCTATATGTTTTACGCAAAGGCTTCCAGCCATCTACTTCAAAGGAGCCATCAGTGCCAGCCGCTGCTACCACGGCATACTCATAAGGCAAATTTTCTGGCAATACTTTGGCCGGAAGAGCTCCACTTCTTTCAAAAACATCACGCACTAATTGATCAAAAATTTCTTTGCTAAAGAAAAAAGATGGAATGTAATTTGGGAAAAGCAAACTGGAAAGAATTTTGTTCTTAATTTCAAAATGGAAAAGAATGGTGAGGCGCCTGGCAGTGTGTTTAAGGCCAAATAACTTAGTAAAGAAAAAATTGGGTTCGATGGCCACAGCCCGCATAGACGTCCAGGGCACCACCCGGTCGAAGCGCGAGAGCTTGATGCCTTTATCGCTTACCCAGACCCCACGACTGATAAATTTGAGCGATTGTGTAATCGCCAAAAATGCCAAGAACCATATGACAGCAACAATTATCCAATCACCCACCACGCGCAAAACGAGACCGATAACTGAGGTGGCATTCGGTATAAGAGGAATGACATCTGTAATTGCCAGAACAAAGGCAATAAATACAGACGAACCAACCGCCAGTTGTGTCAGCGCTTGAGAATCAAAGGGATAAAGAGTTGGCTTCGTGCTGTCTATGTCAGACCCTGCTTGACTTTGAACGTTGCATGTAACGAATCTAAAAAGTTGGACAAAAACATTAGACCATGACATATTGAACAAGGGTTAATATTAACCGTGACGAATGAATGCGAGGTATGTCCTTTGAAAATCCTGATCATTGAAGACGACGTAAATATCGCGCGTCTCATCGAACTTGAGCTCGGCTATGAAGGTTATCAAGTTTCCGTGGCTCACGATGGCAATCAAGGTCTTGATCTTTTCAAGAAAGACCAGCCTGAACTGGTTCTTTTGGACGTGATGTTGCCTGGTCTCGATGGCATTGAAGTTTGCAAGCGCCTACGTGCCATGTCGAAAGTTCCAGTGATTATGCTTACCGCCAAAGATGGCGTGCAAGACCGCGTTAGCGGCCTAGATAGCGGCGCTGATGACTATTTGACCAAGCCTTTTGCCACCGAAGAGCTTCTGGCCAGAATCAGAGCAGTAATGCGCAGAAAGCCTGCAGAAGGCATTCTTACTTACGCCGATCTCTGGATGGACCAGCTCAATCGTGTCGTAAAGAGAGGCGAGCGCCAACTTGATCTAAGAGCTAAAGAGTTCGATCTACTAAGATTGTTTATGCAGTATCCCGAACAAGTTCTCTCCCGCGAGTTCATCTTCGACAAGGTCTGGGGTTATGACTTTATCGGCGAATCTAACGTGATTGAAGTATATATTCGCTACTTGCGTTCAAAACTAGAGGACGCCACTTCTAAGCGTCTAATTCAGACTGTTAGAGGCGAAGGTTATGTATTGAGAGAAGAAGAACCTTCTCGCTAACGACCTTTAGCCTATTGAAGATCATCAAAAGAAGAAAGACCGGTCAATTGGCCGGTCTTTCTTCTTTGTCGGGGGATCTAGCAGGAGAAGCAATCAAGTTCCTAAGAGCCGCTCTGGTGGAGCTAGCAACAACTTCAGCCGGGCCTGTAAGTCAGGTGCCAACATTTGTAGGGTCTTAAGGGCGCGGCATCTTATATAAGGATTTTCGTCATGGGCTAAATCAATCAATATCTGCTCGGGCATATGTGGGCTCTCAGCCACTCCGTAGCGCACGTCAGCACTGTTGTCACAAGCTAAGAGAGCCAGAGTCTCAGAAGGAGTGTTAGCGTTTTCGGCTACGGCTAAACGTACTTCGTAGTCACTATCAAAGACCAGTTTTTTAAGAAGCTCGACTGGTGTTCGTGGATTCTCAGCCACGGCACGGCGAATACTTGCCGATTTGTCCTCAGCAAGCCGGGCCAGAACCTGCCTGGGGGTATTGGGATTGCCAGCGACGACCCGTCGCACCTGCAGAATTTCAAGATCCGCCTCGCTCTTAGCTTCAGCCTTAAGGTCTTCTGTTGGTGATTGCTTCTCTTTCCGCATAGACGCTGCTCCGTACTTTTTGATGAACTATCTATATACCCATTGTCAAGCGGCCCTAATCGCAACAGCAAGGGGTTCAAGCCAAACCTGGCTTAGCTTTCGGCGAAATGGAAAATCAAGGGAAAATTGCATAGTTTTGTAAACAGCATTTACAAAATCGATTGTGACGGATTAACCAGGAAAATATGGCTTTCCCCTATCGCACTAGGGGATATGACTTCTTTTGACCAGTTTTCAGGGGGAACTCCCACTGCAGGCGAAAAGAAAGCCACGATATTGCGGGTTCTACGACTTGTAAAAAAACATGTCGTAACGTTATGATAACTAGCATATAGTTTAGGTAACTCTAAGGGAAAGCCCCCCGAAAGATTTACCTCGATGGCGATTCACTGCGCCAACCATTGTAAAGACCAGGTGACACTATGAACACACTTCAAACTCGCTTCAATCCAAGTTTCTCTCCTGCCTCCTCAAACGGCATAGAAGAACTCTTGTCTGTGGCAGAAGACGGCAATTTCGTCTTAAGCCTGCCTACCAATCTTAAAGACTACCAACAAGAACTTGAGCGACTTCTAGGCAAGTGCTTCAGTGGTCGTGCCAAGTCAGAGGGAACCCTGGCACTAGCTCGACAAATGTCTATCAATTGGTGCTTATCCAAATGCAAACAGACCGGTCAATCAGTCGATCAATGTCTTGATTTTCTTTCCTGATTTTTCAGGCAAAGACAAAACCGCTCAAAAAAGAAAAGCTCAGAGTTACCTCTGAGCTTTTCTTTTTTGTCTTTTACTTCGAGGTATTGAACCTTGAATTATTTAGTTTCTGGCTTGGCTTCGGCTTTGCCGTCGTCTTCGCCCTCGTCTCCGTCACTAGAATCATTGTTTGATTCGTTGTTAGATTCAATTGCCGCTACCACAGGTGTGACTGAAACAACCATATCGTCTTCGCCCACTTGCTGCATCTTAACGCCTGTGGCCATCCGACCTTGAATACTGATGGCATCAGCTTGCTGGCGAACCACGACACCATTAGCAGTGGCAATAATCATCTCATCACCAGGTCGTACTACGCGCAAGCTTGCCAGTCTCGAGCTAGCATTTTTGAACTTGGTACCAATCAAGCCTATGCCACCACGACCTTGCTGTCTGAATTCTTCTAATCTGATGCGCTTGCCGAAGCCGTCATTGGTGACAACCAACAAGTAGGTATCATCGAAGGTTTCAAGAGCATCAAAGCCAACAATACGATCACCTTCACGCAAGGTGATAGCGCGCACGCCACGAGCAGAGCGACCCAAAGGTCTAAGTTCTTCTTCGCTGTAGCGAATGCACATACCATCACCGGTACCGATGATGATATCGCTCTTACCAGCCGATGGTCGAACCCAACCAAGTTCATCACCGTCATTGAGAGTGATGGCAATAATGCCTGTTTTTCTGATGTTAGCAAATTCAGACATTTGAACTTTCTTGATATAAGCCTGATGGGTGAGCATAATCAAATAGCTATCAGGATCAAAGCTCGAAACAGGAATAACTGTGGTGACTGTCTCTTCAGGGCGCAACTGCAGAAGGTTTACCAGAGCCAAACCACGAGCAGTACGACCACCTTCAGGGAGATCCATAACTTCTAATGGGAAGATTTGACCTCGGTTAGTGAAGACCAACAATCTGTCGTGCATATTGGCAGCGAAGAAGTGCTGTAAATCGTCTTCATCACGGGTCTTAACCCCAGTGACACCGCGAGTATTGCGGCGCTGTCTGCGGAAGCTATCGAGGGAGATACGCTTGATGTAGTCTTGCTTGGTGATGAAAACAGCCATTGGCTCGTTTGGTGTCAGGTCTTTGGCTGATAGTTCACTATCGGAGCCACCGCCCTCGATCACAGTGCGACGTGCATCTTTTTGACCAGCAGCATCTTTGTAGTTATCGCGAATTTCGCTCAACTCTTGCTTGATGATTTCATCGATACGTTTGCGATTGGCAAGAATGTCTCTGTAGTCAGCAATTTTTGCCAGGGTTTCAGCCTGTTCTTTTTCAACTTTTGCTTGTTCCAATCCTGTCAGGCGGCGCAGTTGCATTTCGAGAATGGCATTGGCTTGCAGCTCAGTCAAAGCGAACTTCGACATCAACTCGCCGCGGGCATTCTCTGTTGAATCAGACTTACGAATCAGACGAATGACTTCATCGATGTTGTTGATTGCTTTGAGTAAGCCTTCGAGGATGTGAGCGCGATCTTCAGCTTTGCGCAAGAAGTAGCGGGTGCGTCTAGTGATCACATCAACGCGGTGCTCGATGAATTCTTGAATCATCGCAGCTAACTCTAGAGTGACCGGTTTGCCCTTCACTAGAGCTAGTGTGTTGACAGGGAATGAGCCTTGCAGCTGCGTATATTTATAAACATTGTTCAGCACGACTTGAGCGTTTGCATCACGCTTCAGTTCGATAACAACACGCATACCAGATCTATCGGTTTCATCGTTAACATCTGAAATACCGGTCAACTTCTCATCGCGCACGAGTTCAGCCACACGCTTAGTGAAAGCTTCAGGGCCAACCATATAAGGAAGTGCTGTGATGACAATGCCCATTTTCGACTGCCGGCCACCGGAGCCTGGAATTTGCTCGATAGTGGCAGTACCACGGGTAGGAATAGAGCCGCGACCAGTGGTGAAAGCCTCAACGATTCCATCAGTGCCAAGAATTGAACCGCCGCCTGGGAAATCGGGACCCTTGATCCACTCCATCAATTCGCGCGAAGTCAGCTCTGGATTGTCAATCTTAGCGATAGTACCGTTTACAACTTCAGTCAAATTGTGAGGGGGAATGTTGGTGGCCATGCCCACGGCAATACCAGAAGAACCATTGAGCAGAAGAATTGGCACGCGAGATGGCAACACCGATGGCTCTTTCAACGATTCGTCAAAGTTTGGTCGCATATCGACAGTTTCAGCGTCGATATCTTCCAGAGTTTCCATGGCAAGAGGAGCCAATTTACACTCGGTATAACGCATGGCAGCCGGTGGGTTATCGAGGTCACCAAAGTTTCCGTGACCATTAACCAAAACATATCTACTGGCTGAAGGCTGAGCCATGCGCACTAAAGCTTCATAGATAGAAGAGTCGCCGTGGGGGTGATATTTACCCATAACGTCGCCGACCACACGGGCCGACTTCTTGAATTTTTCATTGGGCGCGAGGTTTAGTTCGTGCATGCCGAAAATAATGCGGCGGTGAACTGGCTTCAGACCGTCTCTAACATCAGGAATAGCGCGACTGACAATAACTGACATGGCATAGTCGATGAAAGACTTTTTCATCTCGTCGCGCAACTCGACCGAGACTATTCGCTGACCACTATTACCAGAACCGCCCGCATTGCCTGTTGAATCAACCACCACGAACTACCTCTTAGCGAAAACAGAATCCTTGAAACATGAACATATAACTGAAAATTACCCGAGTTCGGCGCTAGAAAGTTACCAACTAATCGGTCACTCCAGCACTCGGCTATAAATTTGACAAGGCCTAATTATAACACTGCCCAAGCTCGCTGATGATGCCAGTTTCAGTAACAAATTTGCGCTATTCGCCACGATTGAAGCAGTGCTCGGCCGACTTAATACTAGAATAGTGAACTGATGTATATATGTAGTTTCTCGGGGATACGAAATCAAGATGTCGGGCAATAACGAGTCACCCAAAGCTCTGGCCGCACAAGCCAAGAAAGCCGCCGCCGCAGCAGAAGCAGCGAGCAAACTTAAAACCGATCGCTTGAAGAAACTGAGCGCCCTGAAAGAACAGGGCATCAACCCCTATCCCTATAAGTTCGAGCGCAGCCATAAAGCCGCCGAACTACAGGAAAAATACAAAGATCTAGCCGTCGGCGTTGAAACCGAAGATGTCGTGCATATTTGCGGCAGAATCATGAATAGCCGCAATACCTGGATGTTTATCGACGTCTTTGATGACTCTGGCAAGATTCAACTTTTCTGCCATAAAGAATTTCTCGGCGAAGAGAAGCAAGCCCGCCTCAAGCTCCTTGACAAAGGCGATTATATTGGCGCCACCGGTACCATTCGCCGTACTTCCACTGGCGAACTCTCGGTCAAAGTAACCGACTGGCAAATTTTGTCGAAATCGCTTTTGCCACTACCTGACAGCTGGGAAGGCTTTACCGATGTAGAAGCGCGCTACCGCCACCGCTATGTCGACATGATCATGAACCCTGCCGTGCGCGAAAACCTGCGCAAGCGCTCTCTCACCATTCGTCATATGCGCAATTTTCTGGACAGCCACGGCTACTTAGAAGTAGAAACCCCAACTTTGCAAGTAGAAGCTGGCGGCGCGGACGCTCGCCCCTTCATTACCCATCACAATACTCTTGGAATCGACCTCTATTTGCGCATAGCCACTGAGCTTCACCTTAAAAGAATGATCATTGGCGGCATGGAGAGAGTCTATGAAATCGGCCGCATTTTCCGCAATGAGGGCATGAGTACAAGGCACAACCCTGAATTTACAATGATGGAAATGTACTGTGCTTATGGCGACTACAACGAACTGATGACGTTCACCGAGTCTATGCTGCGACACATTGCAGAGAATGTCTTGCACACAGCAGATTTCAGCTATCAAGGTGAGCAAATTTCTTTCAGCAAACCTTTCCGTCGCCTGCGTATGAATGACGCTATCAAAGAAGCCACCGGACTCGATGTTTCTACTTTGAAAGATTTTGAAGAAGCAAAGGCAGCTGCTATCAAACTAGGAGTCAGACTAGATAAGCAAGACACTCGCGGCAGCGTAATCAATGCCATGTTCGAAGACAAAGTTGAACATACATTGATGCAGCCAACTTTCATCATTGATTACCCCGTTGAGATTTCGCCACTAACCAAGGCCCACAGAGAAAATGCTGGTGAAGTGGAGCGCTTTGAATTATTTGTCTTTGGCCGCGAACTGGCCAATGGTTATTCAGAGCTAACCGATCCACACGATCAAAGAAGTCGTCTGGAAGAGCAAGGACGCAAGAAAGCAGCTGGCGATGTAGAAGCCATGCCTCTTGATCTTGATTTCATTATGGCTATGGAATACGGCATGCCACCAACAATGGGTATCGGCATCGGCATTGATCGCCTGGTCATGCTGCTCACCGACTCAGCCTCAATTCGCGACGTTATTGCTTTCCCAACTATGAAACCAGAGGGGAAACCAGAAGTAAAATCTGAAGCGAAAGCAGACCTAGTCGTACACGCAAGCGAGGACTTAGTTAAATGAACATGATTAAAGTCTATCTCTACGGGCCGGTGGGCGCCAACAAATGCGTGCTACTGCCCACGGTGGCAGAGACAGAAGCCGGAGTATTTGTCGAAGGCGAGCCTTTATTGATCTATGATTTGCATCAAGTAGACCAATGGAAAAGCCAGATATACAAAGCACTCAATCGAGAGATGGCGGTTGTAGCTACACCAGAAGGCGACCTAGAGCCAGGTTCGCAAATACTGGAAGCTCTACACCTCAATTCTTGGGCAGCCTTTGAGAAACAATCGGTGCTTTTCACTATTCATAAAGGGGCTCGCTATATCAAAATTTATGCCACCGGATTTGGTGAGGACGGCATGTGGTCTAATGCCGCCATGACAGAACGCCAATTTCACAGCAGAGCACCACTAGAAGTAGTTGTTGATGCCATTGCCAAAGAAATAATTAGCCATCCCCAAGGTCACAAGGCCGAGCCTAGCTCTACCCCTCTAATGATCGGCATGGCGCCAAAACAATAACAAAGAGAAGATCTAGAAAGCTTCTAGATCTTCTCTGGCAAATATCATTAATGAAATGCAGTAAAAGTTACTGACCGGCTTCCATAGCAGCGCGTTCAGATTCAACTTTCTCTTCAACGAACGCTCTTACTTTTTCAAACTCTTCATCTGAATCAATTGTTTGGAAAACGAAGTCGTTGCCACGGTGGAAGAAGCGCATAATCACAAGGGTTTGATCTTCTTCTTCTAATTCTTCATCTGCGCCTTCTTCAGCAATTTTCAGAAGAAGTGCATACTCGTTGTCTTCGAAAACGAAACGATCGAGCATCTCGCAATCATAGGAATGGCCGTCTTCACTCTCTAAAGTGATAATTGCAATTTCTTGTTCTTCCTGATTGGGGGCTTCGGCCACTTTATTTACCTCTTTAGATTCGAATACCGGAGAGCTCTACCAATTTATTTAGTTGCTGCTCAGTGCCTAGAGCGATTAAATCATCGCCGTCCTGGAAGATCAGGTCGGGAGATGGATTAGATATCAGCTTACCATTTTGATTCACAGCCAGGATCATGGCACCAGAAGTCTGCTTAATGTTTGCATCTTTCAAGGCCTGGCCAATCAATTTAGAAGGTTTACCAAGCCTTACTTGCTCCATCCTCAAATCATATTCAGGCGTAGCCATGACAACATCCAGAAACTGCGTAACCAGTGGGTGAGTAACGGCAGTAGCCATACGCTTGCCGCAGATGACATAGGGCGAGATCACCATACTGGCACCGGCCCGGCGCATCTTGGCTTCTGTACCAGGATTGGCAGCCCTTGAGACAATTTTGATGTTTTCGTTCAAACCCTTAGCCGAAAGAGCAATAAAGGTGTTGGCAGTATCGTCATCAAGAGCACAAACTATGCCGCTAGCACTCTGTATTTGCGCCTGCATCAAAACTTCATCAGAGCTAGCGTCGCCGTTCAGGACTAAGTGACCGGCTTCAACAGCCAGCTTAGAGCGCTCTGGATCTACCTCAATTAAGACAAAGGCAATCTTGTTTTGATCAAAGTGAGTAATTACCTCTTGGCCTGTACGGCCATAGCCGCAAACAATTTGATGATTTTTTAATTTAGAAATCGTGTGCTGCATGCGCCGAGCTCCCAGATTGAAGCGTAAAAATATTTCCACCATATCGCTTATTACTGACAGCACAACACCTGCGCCAATCAAAATAAGTACGATTGTGTAAACCTTTCCCGCTGTAGAAAGTGGATGAGTTTCGCCATAGCCGACCGTAGTCAAGGTGATCACAGTCATAAAGAGCGAATCAAGAAAATTCCAATGCTCAACCAGCATAAAGCCCAGAGCGCCGAAAAGAACGAAGCCAAAGAGCCGGGCTAAATCTAGCAAAAATCTCCTGGCAACCGAATCTTTCACTCTATCTCCAATAAACTTCGATCGCTTCTTATGAACGGCGCGTAATGAGCTTTTGTGCCAAAACAATAAAATAAGAACGAAAACTATCATAAACGACTGGGGAAAAGTCGCCAGTAGCATCTATTCTTATGCGCAGATGAGAGATAGCCTTATGCTCTTGACAGTCGCCTAAGGCCAGAGTTTTTAGCACAGTAACTTTCAGCAACTTTCAGTACAAATCGGAGATCAAATGAGCACAGTACTAGAGAAGACCCAGGGTCAGGTCGTACAGGTAATTGGACCTGTTGTGGACGTCGAATTTCCTGGCGGACATCTACCTGAAATCTATAACGCCATTGTTATTGAGGGCGTCAACCCAGCCGGCGAGCATTTGAAGGTTGTCTGCGAAGTGCAACTTTTGCTAGGTGATAACCGCGTTCGAAGCGTATCAATGAGTTCCACCGATGGCATGACCAGAGGCATGGTTGCCACTGATACAGGTAAACCAATTTCGGTTCCAGTAGGTAAGGCCACTCTCGGTCGCATCATCAACGTTCTCGGTGAAGTTGTAGACGAAGGCCCAGAGCTTAAAGCTGACGACCACTGGGGCATTCACAGACCCTGCCCAGACCTAACTGACCTACAAACTGATACCGTTGTTTTCGAAACTGGTATTAAAGTCGTTGACCTTCTTGCTCCATATGTAAAAGGCGGAAAGATTGGTCTGTTCGGTGGAGCCGGAGTAGGCAAGACCGTTATCATCATGGAACTTATCAACAACATCGCCCAACACCACGGTGGCTATTCTGTATTCGGTGGCGTTGGCGAACGTACTCGTGAAGGTAATGACCTTTGGCACGAAATGAAAGACTCGGGCGTTATCGACCGTGTTGCTCTAGTGTACGGTCAGATGAATGAGCCACCAGGCGCCAGAATGCGCGTTGCTCTATCAGCTCTAACTGTTGCTGAATACTTCCGTGACGTATCCAAGCAAGACGTGTTGCTCTTCGTCGACAACATGTTCCGCTTCACTCAAGCCGGTTCTGAAGTATCAGCTCTACTAGGCCGTATGCCTTCAGCTGTAGGCTACCAGCCAACCTTGGCCAACGAAATGGGCCAATTGCAAGAACGTATTACTTCAACCAAGAACGGTTCGATTACATCTGTACAAGCTGTATACGTACCAGCCGATGACTTGACCGACCCAGCTCCAGCAACTACCTTCGGTCACCTTGATGCCACCACAGTGCTATCACGTCAAATCGCAGAACTAGGAATCTATCCTGCCGTTGACCCACTAGCTTCTACTTCAACTGCTCTTAAACCAGAAGTTGTAGGCCAAGAGCACTATGATATCGCCCGTGGTGTGCAGCAAACATTGCAACGCTACAAAGACTTGCAAGATATCATCGCCATTCTCGGTATGGATGAGCTTTCAGCAGACGACAAACAAGCTGTTACTCGCGCTAGAAAAATCCAACGTTTCATGAGCCAACCATTTACCGTTGCTGCTAACTTCACTGGCCGCGAAGGTAAATACGTAAAACTCAAAGACACAGTCGAAGGCTTCCGCCAAATTCTTGATGGCGAAGTTGACGATCTTCCAGAAGGCGCCTTCTACATGGTAGGCAGCATTGAAGAAGCCAAAGAACAAGCTAAGACAATGCAAGGCTAACCGCTAACTAAATGAAAAAGAAGCACAATCAGGAATCGCTAGCAGAAACCAAACCGTTAAAACCAGGCGCGAAACAGGAACTAGAGAAAGAACAAGTTCAAGTTCCAGATCAAGCTCCAGCGTCTACGGCACGCAATATTTTTGTCTTCGGAAGACTCGAAAACGAAATAGCGCTGCCAACGATTAAAAAACTGCTGCGGTTTAATGAGCGCGATCCCAAAAAACCAATCAATATGTATATCAACTCTGCCGGTGGAAACGGCTATAACGCCGATGGCATCATTGCCGTTATGCATTCCATCGAAGCACCAGTGAATACGATTTGTTTAGGGCACGCGCTCTCTGGTGCTTGCGAAATTCTGGCATCAGGAACAGGAGAGCGGTCAGCTTACGAGTTTTCCACTCTCATGTTCCACCAGACTTTGTGGGAAGCAGAAGGCGATATCACCAATCTAGAGATTCAAGCCAGCCAAGGTCGGCGCTTCCGCGAGGCTCAAATTGAGCTTTTGCATCGCTGCTCAGGCCAAGACAAAGCAAGAATCGCCAAAGATATTGAACGGGATCATTATCTATCAACCAAAGAAGCCCTGGAATACGGCTTGATCGATAAAATCCTTCCCCATGGTGGTCACGCCCACGGCGCCGGCCAGAAGAAGCTAAATAAGTCTGCAATCAGCAAGAAACCAGCGACAAAAAAAACGCCTAAATAATCACTTGTTACTTCACCGATAGAGAAATAATGAAATGGCTACACTGAATCTCAAAATCATTACACCAGAAAGAGTTGTCTTTAACAGCGCCGTTGACCAGGTAACTGCTGTGGCCAATGATGGCGAGCTAACCATTCTGCCTGGTCACGAGCCGATCGTTACCACTCTGGCTATTGATGTATTGCGCTTCAAAATTAAGGGCGAAGAAGAAACTGCTGCTGTGATTGGCGGCATTATGAACGTCAACAATTCAGAAGTTGAAATTCTTTCAGACGTGGCCGAACTCGATGTCGAAATCGACGAAGCCCGCGCCAGCCAAGCTAAAGCTAAGCACGAAGCTGAAAAAACACAGAAAACAGACAAGCTCGATTCTTACCTCACCGAAATGGCTCTGTCCCGCGCCATGGTCCGCCTCAAGGCCGCCGAAATGGCCAAAATGCGCAAGCGCGGCCGCCTCTAACTATCAACTATTCGAAGACTAATAAGGCTGACCGCACTCTTGTTTCAGGGGTGCGGCCAATCAGCATTAGGCATTGCGATTTATCTTTGGAGCGTTGAATCATAGTAGTGGAGGTGCCGCCATCGAGGTTAACAGCCTCCACCGCCCCGAGATTCTTTAACAAATTGGCTAAATCACCCAGTGTCAGGCCAGAAGAAAACTCATCCTGACCCTTTCCAGCCACAGCCACTATTAATAGATATCCATCCTTAGTCAGGCCCACCGCCGTGCGAGCGGCAGTGCGGGCAACTCCGATAGAGTCAACCTGCTTACCGTCAGCTTCAGTTCTGACAAAAGCTTCTTTCTCAGCGGTTAGCTCAGGCAAAAGTCTAGGGCCACCTTGGAGGGAAGAATCTAGCACTCGTCCCAGAGGCAAAGGCTCGTTATGTGTAGCAATTTGCACAGATGGCAATTTGTCTTTAGCTTTTAAGAAGCGAATCTCAGTGCGGTTAAAAATCTGGGCGAGAAAGGGCTTCAGCTTAGGATTTTCAGTTAAGGCCAAATTCTTGGTTGGATCGGCACAAACCACGCCTTTTAAAACTACATAGCTAGTGCTCTCGCCATTACTCAAATTGAAATAGCCACCGTTTACTCCCAATAGCGCCTTCTCATCCTGAACTACTTGTGAAGTCGGGGCGGTTTTACCTTTACCACTTGCGACGCAAGCTAGAGCCGGACCAACTCGCAGCCGCGGTGGCACGACTATTAAGCTACATTTATTGCCATTCTCAAGAGCAAAGCTGCCAACCAATGATCGTTTAGTTGAAAGATCTTTGTCAGAAATGACATCGTGCCAATTTTTAATTTCACTGATTTTATATTGAGACGCCAAAGCCGATGGCGACGAAATTAGCGCTGAAGCGACAGCAAGTATTCCACAGACAGCTGCTGACAGCCCATCCTTGCTTGATCTGACAATTTTCACGCGTCCTCAACAGAGTCTTTAGTAAGCCAAATGCATCTCTTTTTTGCTACTAGATATTCTAGCCAAACCATAAAAATACCGCCAACCTCCGCCAAGCAAAGATTAGCAGTCTCATAAAGTGGAATAAAGATATACTGGCTCCTGACATTTGGCATGCCCAATGGCAATTGACCAGTACCATTCTGCGAGCGGTGCTGCCATGGCCCAGGATTCACCTCAAGACAGCAATGAATTTCAAAGGGCGCTTTTTGAAGCTCTGGCCAAGCTGCAGCAAGGCGAAGCAGCACAGCCTAGCCTAGATCGCACTTTTGCTGCATTACAGACAATGTTTGAGCAGCAGCAGAGCTCAAAAGATGACGTCTCACAGCAACTAGAACTATTCAAAGATCTCTCTGATTTACTGCCAGGCTTCATCTGGACAGCTTCGGCAGAGGGCCAAGTTGATTACATTAATAAACGCTGGTACGACTGGAGCGGCTCCAGTGAGGCAGAAAGCTTGGGCGACGGCTGGCTCACCCATGTCTTTACAGAAGACATCGAACTGCTGCGCAGCCGCTGGCAAGACTCAATTACTACAGGAAAACCCTTTGAATGCGAGTATCGCCTCCTGCGCAAAGATGGCATTCCTAGGTGGCATTTAGTCAGGAGCGTAGCCCGCTTTAACAGTAGCGGCCAAATAGTCAAATGGTTTGGCTGTTCAGTTGAAACACAAGATCAACGAACAACCAATGATGAACTGGCCAATCGCCTCAGAGAAATCTCACTAGTTAATGCTGAAACAGAGGAAGCGAAGCAACAGACAGCGGAGAGCGAATTGCTTTTTCGCACCATGTGCGAAGCCTCACCCGAGCTAATTTGGACAGCCGACAAAAAAGGTCATGCTAAATATTTTAATGCTCAATTTTTGCACTATTGTGGCATGACTAGCAGCGACCTCTCGCGCTTAGACTGGCTCACCCTGGTGCATCCTGAAGAACGCGAGCAGGTAGTATCAACCTGGCAGAGTTGTGTCACCGAGTTTCGCGACTTTGAAATTGAAATGCGGATGAAACGCTTTGACGGCGAGTACCGCTGGTTTCTCGTCCGCAGCTTACCGATTAAAGACGAAAGCGGCGCCACTTTAAGCTGGTGCGGCTCGTGCACCGATATAGATACCCATCGCCGCCTAGTCACTCAGCTGAAAATGGCAAGAGATCAGGCTCAGTCTGCTCTCAAAATCAAATCAGAATTTGTAGCCAATGTCAGCCATGGGCTGAGAACACCATTAAACGGCATACTGGGAATGGTCGAAGTGTTGTTGCGGGGCGATCTCAGCCCCAAATCAAAAGAGCACGTCAGCACTATTCGCGAAGCTGGGGCATCACTTCTGACCATTATCAATGACATTCTCGACTTCTCAAAAATAGAAGCGGGCAAAATGGAACTATCAAGCACTCAGTTCAATCCACTCTCTGTGGTTGAAGGTGTGGCTGAAATATTAGTGCCTCAAGCAGCAGCCAAAAACCTTCTTTTACTGGCCACAGTTGATCGAGCCATTCCTGATACAGTATTTGGCGATCCATTAAGGCTGAGGCAGGTACTCCTCAATCTCTGTGGCAATGCTATTAAATTCACAGACCAGGGAGAAATTATTCTCAAAGTTGATGTTGCTAACGGCAGTAATGGTCGCAATCAACTGCGCTTTTCTGTGATAGACAGTGGCATTGGTATATCTAAAGCTTTTCAAAAACGGCTATTTGAGCCATTCATGCAAGAAGAAGGCTCGGCCTATCGCAGCACCGGTGGCACCGGCTTAGGCCTGAGCATATCGAAACACCTGGTTGATTTGATGGGTGGAACACTGATGGTGAATAGCGAAGAAAACCAGGGCTCGACCTTTAGTTTCGCTCTGCCACTAATAACCAGTGGCGATGCCAGCGACTGGACAGCGCGGGCCTGGGAAAGCAGCTACGGTCAAATCAAGGTTCTCACTTTAGAGCCAGGCCAGAACAATCAATCGGCTATTTGCTCGCATCTCTGTGCCCTCGGCATCAATGCGCAATCTACTCCAGATTACACCCAGGCCATAGGGCTCTTAGAAGAATCACGACAATCAACTGAAAAGATTCAAGCCGTTTGCCTTGATACCATTCGCTACAGAAAGCAATGTGAGCAATTTTTAGAAGCCTTCAAACACTCAAAAGTATTTGGCCTTGTTAGTGTCATTGAAATTGGCACCACTGAATCTCTCAGCCAGGCGCGCAGTACACTAGTTGCGCCCAGGACGAGTCATCTTCCCATTCCCCTGCGGCGTAAGCAGGTTGCATCATGCCTGGAACATCTCTCTGGCTGGAAACCGAAAGAGCGCAAAAGCTACACCCAGACGATGGAAGTGCCCTCGATAAAAGATCAAACCAAAAACGAAATTAGCGGGGGTTCCACAGAACCACTGACTCAAGCTAAAACTCAATCGGGCATCATTCGAAGAGCGCTGGTGGCCGACGATAATAAAATCAATCAACAGGTTGCTTTACTGTTCTTACAAGATCTCGGCTTCATTGTTGATGTTACTGCCGATGGCATTGAGGCGGTTAGTGCCTTCAATAAGAAACGATATGACATGGTTTTTCTCGATTGCCAGATGCCCGGGCTCGATGGTTTCGAAGCTTGCAAGATCATCAAAGAGATTCAGCAAAGGCGCGGACTTAACGTGCCGGTCATAGCCGTCACCGCCAATGCTGTCACGGGCAGCCGCGAAGAGTGCCTAGACCGCGGCATGGACGACTATTTGAGCAAACCGATTGACCCCACGGCAATGAGCAAACTTGTGGCCCGTTGGCTTGGAGTTAGTGACGTCAAAATCACTATTGTGTCGAGCCAAGAATCTACATCTACGACCAATGAGCCAGAGAAAGAACCAAGCGGCCGACATGTTTCATGGGGTTCAGTAATTGATTTGAAGAACTTGCGCAGTCAATTGGACGGAAGAGAAATAGAAAAGACACTGCTCCATTTTAGAACCCGCTGCCATAAAGATATGAGCGAAATCAATAGCCTGGCGGAGCAGTCCAATTTGAACCTTCTCAAAGCCAAGATACATACATTCAAACGTGCCTGCGCGACAATCTCGGCACCAAGCTTAGTTGACGACTGCGAAGCAATCGAAGCGGCTTGCGATAAACAAGCAAATCAGGCCTTAAAAAAACATCTGGTTGAATTGCGCCAACACTTGAAGCGCGCCCTAAGTGAAATCGAGCGTGAGCTTCTGCAGCAGACAACTACAACCAGCTAAGTTTTATAACTGCAAAATTAGCGGCCACTCAAAGCAAACGCTGTGGCATAAGACCCTTGCTCAATATCAGTCAACAAAGTGCGGCCTTCTTGTGGTGCCCAACCTAGTTTTTGCATTGCTTTTTCGCCCGAGGCGCGATTATTCATGGCAAAGAACATTGAGACCACATCGCCAAATACCTCATTAGCCTCAGCCGCAGAAATACTTTGCGCTGGAACTTTTAGAGTACGGCCGACAGCTTCAGCAATAGACTTAACTGGTATTTCAGACTCAGCGCTAAGCTGGAAGATATCACCAGCCTCGCCTTTCTCTAAAGCCAGCATGTAGCCTGCCACCACATCATCAACGTGAGCAGCACACAAAGCATTCTCACCAGACTCAATATAAGCAGCCATTCTACGCTTCTGACCACTCTCCATCATCATAGGAATAAAGGTGCTGCCAGCGTGACCATAAACAAGAATTGGCAAACGCAAAACAATCGTTTTGATGCCGTTAGTTGCAGTGGCTAGAGCAGCCTGTTCGGCTCTGTAGCGCATTGAGAGGGGATGGCTCAAGTCAGGTACTGTTTCTTCAGTGGCAATATTGACACCGGTGTCACCGACCACGCCAGTAGCTGAAGTAACTAGCAGTGGCTTGTTGCTTCCAGCCAAGGCATTACCTAGGGCATGCATGAGATTGCATTCGGTTTCAATTGAACCGGAATATTGACCAAAATTATGAATGAAAGCAGTATGGATAATGGCATCAGCGCTGCTAGCCAGACGAGCCAAGCGTTCAGGCTCATTAAGATTGCCAGAGACAGGTTCAATACCAGCCTTGAGCAACTTCTGAGCGGCAATATCGTTGCGAGCCAAACCGTTCACTGAGTAACCAGCATTAGTTAGTAGCCTGCCGATGCGTGAGCCGACATAACCACTGGCGCCGGTAAGAAATACTTTCATGAACCCTCCAATACTTTTCTTTCGTTCTTCAATAGCTTTAGACAGAAGAAAGGCCGGTTATTCACCGGCCTTTCTCAATGCGCTCCGCAGGAGCACTAATCCATCATGTTGACCCAAACCGACTTGATATTGGTGTAAAGCTCGATTGAATGTTTACCGAGTTCACGACCATAACCACTCATCTTGTATCCGCCGAATGGTACGGCTGGATCAAAGACGTTGTAGCAGTTAACCCAGATTGTGCCAGCCTTAATTAGCGAAGCAAATTTGTGGGCTTTCTTGATATCGCGGGTCCAGACAGCGCCAGACAAACCAAATGTGGTGGCATTGGCTTGCTCAGCAACTTCATCCATGCTCTTGAATGGAATGACGGCCAATACTGGACCGAACACTTCTTCTTGAGCAATGCGCATGGTGTTATTGACGCCGGTCAACACAGTCGGTTGAACAAAGAAGCCTTTCTTCATATCGGCTGGTGACTGACCGCCGCAAGCAACGGTAGCGCCTTCACCCTTAGCGATCTCAATGTAGTTAAGAACGCGCTCTTGCTGTTCTTTGCTAACTTGAGGACCGATATGGGTCTTCTCGTCAGAACCATCACCCTGGCGCATTTTAGCAACGCGCTCTTTCAGTTTGGTCATGAACTCATCATGAATGCTTTCTTCAAGGAACAATCTCGAACCAGCGCAGCAAACTTGACCTTGGTTAAAGAAGATACCAGTGATGGCACCCTTAACAGCAGCATCAATATCGGCGTCAGCAAAGACGATGTTTGGAGCCTTACCGCCAAGTTCAAGCGATACACGCTTGAGGTTGCCGGTGGAAGCTTGAAGAATTAGTTTGCCGGTCTTGTCTTCGCCAGTGAAGGCGACTTTGTCGATGTCCATGTGGCGAGAAATAGCCTCACCAGCACCATCACCACCGAAACCAGTAACAATGTTGATTACGCCATCAGGGAAACCAGCTTCCATAGCTAGTTCGCCAATGCGCAATGCTGTCAAAGGAGTTTGCTCAGCGGGCTTAAGGATTACGGTGTTACCGCAAGCGAGGGCTGGGCCCCACTTCCATGCCATCATCAACATGGGGAAGTTCCATGGAATGATCTGACCGACTACACCGACTGGCTCACGCAGAGTGTAAGTGAAGAAGTTGCTATTAGCATTGATGGTCTCGCCTTCAAGCTTAGTAGCCCAACCAGCGTAGTAGCGGAAAGTTTCAACTGTTTGTGGCACATCAACATAGCGAGATTCTTTGATTGGCTTACCATTATCAAGAGTCTCAAGCTGAGCCAATTCATCGGCATTTTTTTCAATCAAGTCAGCTAGATTGAGAAGGAGCTTAGCGCGTTGAGCGGTGCTCATTGTTTTCCAGGGGCCAGACTCAAAAGCGCGACGAGCAGCTTTTACAGCCAAATCAACGTCTTCTTTAGAGCCCTCAGCCACGCGGCACAGCACTTCTTCAGTAGCGGGGTTGATGGTTTCAAAGGTTTTGCCAGACTTGGCATCAACCCATTTACCATCAATTAAAAGCTTCTGAGTTTTTGACAGAAATTTCTTGCAAAGTAGTTCTTTTTCATGGACGACGGCCACAGCAGACCCTCCCAGATAAATGGATGTATGGATGCCAGGCGGCCAAGGCCGCTTTTGCTTAGCATCAAATTTATCACGAACCATTAAGTAATACTGCGAAGCCCCAGATCTCTTAAGCTTGGCCTAATATTTAGAACCTTAAGAACTGCTCAGGAAGTCACTAAGGGTCGATTTGGCAGTAGTCCTAGTTGTTGAAATAGTTGAGTACTCAAGTATTTATCAATTCCTTGCTCTAGTACTAAGTCAGTAAACCCTGATAGGGAACGTTATTGGCACCACTAACAAAATACAAAAAAGACCGCCCTGTGCGAGCGGTCTTTAAAGTTCAAAACGAGCAATCTGCTTGACCCATAATTCTTAAGCGTATTTCGGCTTGAAATCAGGCTTTGGCTCGTCTCTATTCTCGGTTTCTTCTGGCACTCCAACAATCACACCTGAGTCATCTCCAGTGGCCGAAGGTGGAATTTGCGGCGGAGTCAGATCGGTCTTATCATCTATTACTGGATTTTCACCGTTGGCGATCTTTCTATTGATCTCTTCAACAATGGCGTCCACTTCAGCTTTATCGAGAGTTTCCTTTTCCAGCAAGATCTTGACGATAGCGTCCATGTGCGGACGGTGTTTGACAAGAATCTCCTTAACACGAGTGTACTGAGTGGAAATCATGTCTGAGACTTCTTCATCAATAACAGTGGCGATATTCTCACCATAGTCTCTCTCATGACCAAAATCACGACCCATGAACGGTTGATCATTGCGACGACCAAAAGTCATTGGACCTAGTCTCTGGCTCATGCCCCATTCAGTGATCATGCGACGAGCTAAGCCGGTGCTACGCTCAAGGTCATTCATAGCACCAGTAGTGACTTCACCAAAGACAATCTCTTCTGCTACTCGGCCACCGAGCAAGGCACCAATTTGATCTATCAACTGGGTTCTGCTGTGGGAAAGCACGTCTTCATCAGGATAGGACATAGTCACACCGAGGGCAAAGCCACGAGGAATAATAGTGACTTTGTGCAGTGGATTAGCATGGGGCAGAAGAGTGAACATCAGAGCATGACCGACTTCGTGATAGGCGGTATTCTCTTTTTCTTTAGGAGAAATGATGCGAGTTTTCTTCTCTGGTCCCATGTTGACTTTATCAATCGCTTGATCAAGATCAGACATATCGATTTCGCGCTTATCACCACGAGCAGCAAGCAGTGCCCCTTCGTTGATCAAATTGCTCAAATCTGCGCCAGTAAAACCAGGTGTACGCTTAGCTAGAACTTTCAAGTCAACATCTTTAGCCAGGGGCTTACCGCGACCATGCACCGTAAGAATTTGCTCGCGGCCAGCGACGTCTGGTCTATCGATACCAACCTGACGGTCAAAGCGACCCGGACGAAGAAGTGCTGAGTCAAGAATGTCAGGGCGGTTTGTGGCGGCCACAACAATGATGCCAGTGGTGCCTTCAAAACCATCCATTTCAACCAACAACTGGTTCAGAGTTTGTTCGCGCTCATCATGACCGCCGCCAAGACCAGCTCCACGCTGGCGACCAACAGCATCGATTTCATCGACGAAGACAATACATGGCGCATGCTTCTTCGCCTGGTCAAACAAATCGCGAACACGTGAGGCACCAACACCGACAAACATTTCGACGAAGTCAGAACCAGAAATACTGAAGAACGGCACACCAGCTTCACCAGCAACAGCTTTAGCAAGCAATGTCTTACCGGTGCCTGGAGCACCAACAAGAAGAACACCGCGCGGTATTCTGGCGCCTAGAGCCTGGAATTTATCAGGATTTTTGAGGAAGTCGACAATCTCTTGTAGTTCTTGCTTAGCTTCATCGATACCGGCAACATCAGAGAAACTGACTTTGACTTTGTTGTCGACCATGAGCTTGGCGCGGCTGCGGCCAAAACTCATTGCCTGGTTGCCACCAGATTGAGCGCTGCGGAACATAAAGAGCAAACCAACCAACACCAGAATAGGCAAGAAGAATGAGCTAAGCATGCCCATCCAGAGCCCCGACTTGTCTGGTTCTTTGGTATCAATAGGGATATTGTTTTTGTTCAGTTCACGCAGTAAATCTTCTTTGGCTTCAGCTGGCACAATTACCGATTTCTCGCGATCAGCTGTAGCGTTAGCTAATTTGACAAGAATAATATTTTCGCCGTTGGTAATTGTAATTTTGCGAATTTCGTTCGCTTTGCCTTCCTTGACCAGATTCATCAACTGTGAATATGTGAGCGGATCTTCCTTCCTCCCCATGCTGGCGAGAGAAACGGTGAACACCACCAACACCAGTAGTAGAAAGAACACGGCCCAGGTTGTTCCGTACTTCTTCATTTAATTGCAATGCTCCAGAATGTCAATCAACAAATTATAACACGATCCTTCTATGCTAATCGCCGCAAGCCCCATCCTGTGGGGATTGACAAAAAACTGCAAAAAAAAGCGAGAGATTAGCCACAAATTCATATTAGCAACTACCAGCCATTCCGCCCCGTCCATCATTCGATTTCTCAAGTGTAGGCTGACAAAAGCAGTGGTATTAGCCAGCAAAGAACCATTTGCGGTGGCCAAGAGCATGACAGGCTGGCAAGTCGCCCAAGTTATAGCGAAATAATTAAAAGCCAAGATTTGTTAACCTATTTGTAAGCAGTCAACAGAAGCTTTCGTCAATTTCAAATTTGCCGCTGTCCCTAACCAAATCAATAAGCGAAAGGCGATGAGTGGCGACTTTGCTCACCCTAACTTTCTGTGAAAGGCCATAACCAGGCACCCACAACACTTCTTGCTCGTCTGCCAAAACTGGAGTAAGGCGCTGTGCCAGCCTTTCGTCAAGGTGGCGCAGCAAGCCAGGGCCTCGCTCAGCGCCCTTGTTGGCGTGCAGATACTGTTTAAGACGAACGCTCTGTCCCATCCCCAAAGGCTGAATGCGGTCTTTCTCTTGACGCAAGCGAAAGGAAAGAGAACCGCTAGCTGCACTGAGGTCGACCAAACAGTCGTGGGCCTGGCGATGGGGGTAGACTAGGGCACGGCCCGAACCATCACTCAGCGCAGCGATAGCTTCAACTCGCAATGCCTTATCGAGCCAGGGTATGACAGTGACAGTGGTTGACTGCCCAGAGGGAAGGCGCACAGTCAGCGCCGGCATAGTGCGGCGCAAATACAAAAGCTCATTGTCACTACTCGACTTACCTGATTCAATCTGCTTGGCGAAAGTCAGCCCCCCACCCTCAATCAGGAGATCAAAGCCATCCCCAAGCGAGTAGCGCTTTTCTGCTTGGTTGAACTCCGCAGGCAGTGACTGGGCTAGACGCTCCACTCTCTCTACCCGATCAAAAGAAGCCTCCACGCCACTTTCACGCATCAAGGACACCAGCACTCGGGCTCTTAGGGCCCCATGCAAGTTCCGCCAGTCTTGAACAGCAATAAAGCGACTACGCCGGCCTGGCTGGCGCAATCTTTCAAGCTCCTCAGCGCTAAGCAAATCAAGTAAATCGCTCTCGCGTTCTATATTGGTACGCAAATGCTCAAAATTCTGACTCAGGGCCGAGAAGCGCTGAGTCAGCTGCGGCACAATCTGATTGCGCAAAAAGTTACGAGTGTATTTATCATCCGAATTGCTCGAATCGACGCACCACGACTGCTGTATCGAGGCGAGATATGATTCCAGTTCATGGCGCTCAATAGCCAGTAAGGGTCGCAGCAATGAAATCCCCTTCAGGGAGCGCGCCGCTTTGATACCAGCCAGACCAGAGAGCGAGGTGCCACGACAGAGGCGAAAGAGCATGGTCTCGACTTGATCATTCAAAGTGTGGGCAGTCACCACATGTGATATCGACAAGTCGAAAGCAACCTGAGCAAGCGCCTGATAACGCAACTCCCGCAGACTCTCTTCTGAGCTATCCAGCTTAAGCCCATCAAGTTTTACGACTTTCAGGGCAATTGCTTGAGCACGGCAAAGACTCTCACAGAAGCTCTGGTCGTTGTCTGCCTCAGCGCCCCGCAGACCATGATTAACGTGACAAGCATAAACTTCGCACAAATTCTCGCTGGCAATAGCCTTGAGAGCACAAAGTAAGGCCACCGAATCAGCGCCACCAGAAAGAGCCACCAGCAACTTCGGCTTGCCAGGCTGAGCACCAACCAGTGAAATTAAATTTGAGCTTACTAGGCCTTCAAAGCGGTGCATGGGAGAATAAATATAGGCTGTAAAATCTAGAATGGGAACATAGAGGTCGTATTTTTCGACTAAGCTATGTTAGCAGCGTTTTTAGAACTCCCAGCGCATCGGTTTTTTACACAATGCCCAAGTCTACCGCTAATCCGAAGTTATTCTCGCTAAGCGCCAGCGCAAACCCTGGCTCTACTACATTGTTAGCCGCCCTCAGCCTGAGTTTGGCTATTGGTTTTGCTAGCAACCAGCGTGCCTCTGGCGATCAGCCACTACAGGGCAATGTGCAAGAAATGGGCGCCAGCGAGTCACCGGCAAACCTGGCACCGATCGTGCCAATGTCAGCACCGGTGCTAAAGAAACGCAAACCATTGGCGGCCGATGCCCAAGACAATTCACTCAAAGGCAATGCTGAAGACAGTGGCCACGGGCTTTCAGGCCAGGCTCAAGACGAAGGCGACGCGCCCATGAAGAGCCAAAAGGCCACCCTTGATGGCAGTGGACCATTGAAAGCCACTCTGAGCCAGAATGAATTTGAGTTACAGTCTCAAGATGCCGACTCCCAAGACCAAGAAATGGCTGTGGAGTGGGACCGCTGGCGCAACCGACTGTTGCGCTCAATTCAGGGCGGAGTGCAAGAGCTAATCAATAACCCTGAAAACATGGTGCCACACTTTGACCAAGCCCGAGGTCGGGTGATACTTTCGCCCCGCATCCCCCTCGGGCAAAAAGCTAGCTTTTATGTGCGCATATCAGACCAACGCCGAGTGGTGAAAGCCAGAATCGTTGCCTCTTCAGGCAATGCTGAATTTGACAACGCTCTACTCGATGCCATTTATGCCTTAGACGGCACAACTATTTTGCGTTTTCCTAAAGGTTCGCAACGGCCCCGAGTGGTTCAAGAAGCAACTATTATCACCGCTGACCATGGCAACGATGAGTACTTCAAGTTCGGCGACGTTGAAAAGTACCGTGTCCCTAATCAATAAAAAGATTTAGCACAGGGGGGGCTCGAACCCCCGACCTGGCGATTATGAGTCGCCCGCTCTAACCAACTGAGCTACCGTGCCATAAGATTGCCGTGCAAATTGCAGGCAAAAATCTCCAGAGAGATCTGAATATAGATTATCCGAATCGATGACTGAGCGTGTCAAGCAAATATCACCGCTGAGCCAGACAAGACAACAAAAGTTCAAACTAAGTTCTACTTAAGGCCGCAGTCAAGAGGCGAACATTTGCCTTTTAAACTGTGGCTCGGCTGCTGACATACCATTCAACAAAGCGCCTGACGCCTTCATCAAAGCTAGTCTTGGGGCTATATCCTAAGACTTCACGGGCGTGCTCAATGCTGGCATAGGTGTAGGGTACATCGCCAATTTGCATGGGTTTGTGCACAATGTTGGCGGTTTTGCCCAGGTGTTTCTCGAGCGACTTGACCATATCAAACAACATCACTGGCTCTGAACGCCCCAGGTTGATTACGTCAAAACCTGGCAGAGCATAAGTCATCGCCGACTCAATACCAGCAACGATATCAAGCACAAAGGTGTAATCGCGACGGGTTGTGCCATCACCGAACAACTCAATTGTTTTTCCGGCATCAATAAGATGACAGAATTTATGAATAGCCAGGTCGGGTCGCTGCCTAGGGCCAAACACTGTAAAGAAGCGCAGACAGACTACCTGCAAACCAGCAGTATGGTGGGCAGCGTAGCATTGCAATTCGTTCGAGGCTTTAGTGGCAGCATAAGGGGAAAGCGGTTGATCAACTCGATCGCTCTCTTTGAATGATTCACCCGATCGACCGCCATAGACAGAACTGGAAGAGCCGAAGACCAATCTAGTTTTCTCGGCATGGGGAATTATGCGATCAAGAATTTTCTGAGTGCCTACGACATTGACGTCCATATAGTGCGCCGGCTGCAACAGCGATGGACGAACACCGGCCATGGCCGCCAAGTGGACGACAACATCGAATGGACCATGTTCAAAGGCTCTATCGAGGGCGGCATCATCGCGAATATCACCTTCAATCAGAGTATAGGCAGGATGAGCCGAATGCTCGGCAGCATTGCGCCGCTTCACCGCCGGGGCATAAAAATCGTTGAAGTTATCAATCACAACAACAGTGTCGCCCTGAGCAAGCAAACTATCGATCAAGTTTGATCCAATAAAGCCCGCACCACCAGTAACTAAAATCTTTCGGCCTGCCATCAGTTGTTCGATCGCCTCCCTTGAGATGCTGTTATCAATTTTTCAAACAGCGGCCTATTGGTTTCATAGTCTCGTTCAGGGTGCCACTGCACACCAACAACAAAGTCGCGGTCTTGCATCTCGATTGCTTCAATGACGCCATCTTCAGCAGTTGCCACCACTTTCAATTGCTTACCAACTTTGCGCACGCTCTGATGATGCGATGTGGGCACAGAAAACTGCTTTGCTGAGAAAAGCCCTTTAAGAATGCCCTCTTCTGTAATGATCACATCATGGCGGTGGAAGCCGACCTTCCAGCCATCTTTGCTAGCGTGCTCAACGGCAGACTCTGGCAGATGCGATTTGATATCTTGCACGAGGGTGCCACCTTGATTGATATTAATCAACTGACAGCCCAGACAAATTCCCAGTATTGGCATCTTGTCGTCACTCAAGGCCTCGCTTACCAGAGCTACGTCAAACTCTTGACGCTTTGCCGGTGTTAGCTCACAGGAGGGGTGCGCAGTCTCGTCATATAGACTCGGGCAGTAATCAGCGCCGCCAATTAACATCAAACCATCAAGCCGACGCAATACCTCACGCAAATCTTCACGGGGCATAGGTGGAAGTAAAATGGGAATACCGCCACTCTTGAGAATGGCATCAGTATAAGGAGTCTGAATTGATGCTTCTTCGGGAGGGCCAGCTTTTATGTCTAAATTGATGCCTATAAGTGGTTTCATGATGCCTCGAAATATTTAAGGGCATTTTACCGCAAAAGAAACAAGAACAGCCTGATTAGCAACACCAGGTTAAAGTTTGGCCCAACCAAACACCGTAGCACTCTATAATTGTTGGCGTTATTCATTCGATAAAACTAGCGAGGCAAAACCCATGAATGCAGGCCCGGCGCAACATATACAAAATTCCAATGCGGCCACAGCGGTTGAAGCCCTCTTTAAATCGGTAGATGCCTGGCAGACTGGTCACTTCCTTTTATCTAGCGGCCTGCATAGTGACCAATACATGCAATGTCAAAGGATTTTGCAATATCCCCTGCACGGCATGCACCTGGCACGCGCCCTGGCAACTAAGATGCTGGCCGCTGGCATCAAGCCAAAAGCAGTAATCGGCCCAGCCCTTGGCGCTGTGCACTTGGAAGTTTTCGTGGCTCTGGCATTCAACGAAATTCTCAACTCTGAAAAATCAACAACAGCAGACCAGCATAATGCTCAAGACCAAGTACGGGCGATTTTTGCAGAGCGAGCCGAAAATGGAAAAGACTTTGTCATTCGTCGCGGCATTGAACTAGCTCAAGGCGAAGAAGTTATTGTCGTCGAAGATGTCACCACCACTGGTGGCTCAGCCAAAAGAGTAGTTGATCTTTTAACAGCTATGGGTGCCAAAACCCTGGCAGTGGGAACAATAATTGATCGCAGTGGCGGCACGGCCAAATTTGATCAGCCTTTCTTTGCCTTAGAACAACTCAACTTAAAAACATACGAAGCTGATGCTTGCCCAATGTGCCAAGCTGGCAGTCAACCAGTCAAGCCTGGCAGCAGCAAGAAATAACACCGCCTCTATTCTAAATTGGTTTTGCTCTTCGGCAACAATGACTGCAGGGCCAGTCCAATTTCGTAATCATTTGGCAACATATGTTTTGCTGTCATCAACTCAGCGATGGCGCTGCTTGTATCCCCAGCATCTTTCAACTCTAATGCCAGGGCCTTGTGCAACTGACCGTTTTTAGGATCAATAGATAAGGCTAATCTATACTCAATTAGAGCTGACTGGCGATCACCATTTTTGGCATATACCCAGGCCAAATTAGAGTGCGTGTCAGGATCGTTTGGAGCCAAGCTCACCGCCAGACGCGCCTCTTTAAGTGCTTCACTGGCTTTATTTGTGCTGGCCAAAGCCCAGGCATAGCCAACATGGCCTTCAGAATAATTGGGATCAAGCTCTGTAGCAGAGACAAACTGGGCAATGGCTTCTGGCCACCTTTTCATTTTGCCCAAAGCCAAACCATAACGAGCATGAACAATGGCATCTTTAGGATTAAGAGCAATTGCCTGTTGGTATTCGTCATTAGACTGTGCTGGCATGCGCACCGAGGTGTAGCACTGCGCCAAAATTAAGTGCGGAATGACGAGTTCTTTGTTGAGCTTAGATGAAAGTTTGCACTCAACAATGGCATCACGAAAGCGGCTCTGCATGCGATAGCACTCGCCCAGATAGGCATGGGCTAAAGCGTTGCCACTATCAATTTTAAGCGACCGGCTATATTCACTCTTCGCCTCATCATTGCGTCCAAGCATGCGCAAGGCTTCGGCTTTCATAAAATGGCCATCAGCAGTGGTGGCTCTAATGGTGAGCACTTTATCGAATTCTTTGAGAGCTTCTTCATAGTCAGCCATGCTCATCAAGACTTTGCCCAGCATATAGTGGGCCTTGAAGCTATTTGGGTCAAGCTTGAGTACGTCTTCAAATTCGATTAAAGAATTAGTAAAGTCCCGTCGACCAAAGAACATATCCCCAAGACGACTATGTCTATCAATCTGCTTATTGCGATCTTCTTTAACAGGCTCGAAAACTTCTTCTGAAGCAGCTTTTGCTTCTTCATTCTTAGTCTCAGCCTCAAGCACCTTAGGGTCTTTGTAAGGCCTGCGCTTCATAAAGAAAGGCGCAGCATCACAAGCCGGCGGCGCCGCAGTGGCGGCCAGTAGCAAGAAGGCAGAGGCCGACAGAAGCAGGCAACGGCAGGCACTCGGCCATGCTGCCTTAGGCACCATGGCCGTTCACCCCATGATGACAAACCTCAACCACCCGATCTAATCGAAACGTTCTCTCAGCATTAGTTTTACGACACATGGCCGTAAGATAAACACTTCCTCGACTTTCGATTAATGCCAGTGGCAGTATGATGCGAGTGCTCTTAAATTCACTGCTGTAAGTCAACTTCAGTTCGCTTTTCTTCTTTATAGCGACTGAAATAAGATCAAAATCGGCCTTGGCACGGGGCGACAAAACCACCGGAGCATAGCGCTGCTGTTGAGTAAAGCTAAGAGTAGAGTTATTTTCCTCCAACTGCCCGAAGTTCTCCAGGCAACCGACTTCAACTAGCTTGGCAAAAAGCTTCTGCACATACATGCTGTCGTCCAAGGCTCGGTGATAAAGTGATCCAGCAAAGCCAAAGTGCTCACTAAGAGTCTTCAATTTATGGTTGAGGCTATCTTGCACCAGGCACTGAGCCAGAGCAAGAGTATCAATTACCGCATGGCTGGGTAGCTCCAAGCACAATCTCTGCGAATTGACCTTGAGAAACTCCACATCAAAAGAAGCATTGTGGGCAATTAAGACTGTATCAGCAGCACTGCCACACCACTGATAAAACTGAGGTAAAACGCTATCAACCCGGGGAGCATCTGCCACCATGGCATCAGTTATGCCGTGTAAGGCTGAGACTTCAGGCGGAATTGGCTCGCCCGGATTAATCAAAGCAGAAAAAGTATCAAGTTCTGGATTACTCGCGCTAGACGACGGGCCCAGCTTAAATTTGACGCCCGATAGTTCGACCAATTTGCAAGCTATGGCTGAAAGCCCGGTAGTTTCAACGTCAAAAGCAACAAATGTCAGATCGCTGAGCGATTTGCGACTTAAGCTTGAAACCTGCTCACATATTTCAGTCATGCCGTCTCTCTCTGGTATGGCGATAGAACTGATTGTACTACGGTGGCTTTGCCAGCTGTGGTGATTAAATCGAGCTATAGTACTTATGGAAATAACATAAACGGACCCGATCTATACGATGCATATATCAATTCGACAGATAGTTATTGCTTCGCTCAGCGTCTTAAGCCTCCTGGCGACAACAGCTAATAGCAGCCAGGCATTTGACCTGAAAGAAAAGGATCATCCCGAGCAATCTTTGCATGGCAATATCATTAACGAAGCCCTAGCTTCAACAATTAGCCCAGGCAGCCTCAAATTAGTGGTCCAAAGCTGCGATCAAGCCGAAGATGCTGACATGCTCTTCAATAAAAACTCCTTCAAAAGAAGTATGGCTTACATAGAGCGCGAGCAAAAGAAAGTATTGAATGCTGCCTTCGAAGCCGATAGCAGCCCAGCGGCTCGCTATCGTACTTTGAAACACTTCGGCATAATGCTCAGAGCGGTGCAAGATTTTTATAGCAATTCAAACTATGTTGAGCACGAAGTAGCAAAACGCACAAACAAACTAGGTGTCAATCGTTTCGACCCCTACACCATTGAGCTAGTCGAGTGGTCAAAAGTGCCAACACTGATGCAGTCAGAGCCTCCCCTCTGTGCTGCTGAAATAAAGAAAGCTAATGCCAGCGAAGGTCAAGAGAAAATTGGTCAAGCCACTTACTACAAAGTTGCTCGCGAACTTGCTCTGCGCGAAACAGCCCGGCAGTGGGATGTACTGGCAACGCTTTTAAAAAATCGCTATCAAGCAAAATCGCTAACGATTATCACCGCGCTTAAACAAGCCAGCGTTCCCGATAAAGAACCAGAAGAGATTGACTAAAGCAGTCGAAACATTTCTATTTTGACTTTCGGCGCACGATGCCGCAATCGGGACAGTCACTAACAGGGTCAAAACCTCTGAGCACCTCAAGCTCACCGCTCAGGCCGTCGATCTTGATCAACTCATTGCCTTGGCTAGCGCCAAAAGCACTAATAATTTTCACGGCACCAAGGGCCAGTGAATTGCCAATTATTCCAGCCAGACTTTCTAGAACACCCTGGGCTTCACGACTGCCAATTGCATCTTCGAGACCCAGTGAGGCAAGTAGACAGCGAAGGCAACAAGACTTTCCTGGCACCATACAAAACAACTGAAAGCGCATGCCCGCTCCACCACAATGCAAGAGTGGCTTGCCACTAGCCATACATAAATCTGAAAGACTGAGTTTCTCTTGCCAATCACTCAAAACATCGATCACCAAATCACAGGTTGCCACTTGCGACTCAAGCTCAGCCGGAGATGAAGATAATGACTCAAGTAGCTGATAAGTGATCTGACAATCACCTAGCCCATCAAGCTGAGTTCGCAAACTATTGAGGGCGGCCAGACGATTATCAATAATCTTTAGGGCACCAATACCAGAGACGATTAAACCTTGAGCAGCAGCGCGCACCACTGGGCCGCTTCCTAAAAGCAAAACCTTGGCACGTCTGAGTTTTTGCTGGTGAACGGCACCAAAGCCACTCACCGAAAGCTGGCCAGCATAGCGCGAGTGCACCTCTTCATTATCAAACTGACTATCCATGATTACCCTAAAAAAGTTGCCAGCTCAGTGGCTGCATCAAGCTAAATAATAGCCTATAAACCAAAAACCCCCCTTGCGGGAGGTCTCTGGCTGGCGTTGGCGGGGAAAAACTGTGAACGGTTTATTAGTTGCTTAGTTGAAGAGAGCAGCATCGCGGGCTGATGCAACGAGCCAGTTGATGCAACCAGGTGTTGCCAAACCGCCTGTTACACCGGCAGCTCCGAACAATACTTTCTTCATAGCATCGTGGGAACCAGCAGCCATGTGCATGAAGCCCATGATCATAGTAGGTCCGCCCCAGGCAATTCCGAGGATTTCCATACCGTTAGCGATGATGTTCAGCAAGGCTTCTAAGTTGGCCAAGTTGTTAACGCGCACTGTACCAGCGGTGTTCACACCTTGTACAACAGTGGCTTCTGCACCTTGGGGAGAAATTGTACCGTTGGTGGCACCTTGCAATGTAGGTGATGTACCATCTTGCAGATGCTGTGTTTGTGAGCCTGTGGTGTAGTTCTGACGAGCTTGTTCACCAGTAGCACCCATCGAATTTTGCTCGGTTTGATTACCAGAACCAAAAGCATCTTGGGCTAGTGCAGGAGCGGCTGAGACGGCTACGAAAGCAACAGCTAGGCTCAATTGGGCGATAGTTGATTTAAGAGACATAGTAAGATTCTCCAGAAAGAGGTTAAAGATTTTAGTAAGGTGGTCAGTGCGGCGAACTCAGAAAGTTGAGTTGAGTAGAGAATAAGCGTTGGCAAGGCCGAAGTCAAGCGCTGTTTTGTTGTGTGCAATACACTTTTTCAGCGATTTAGCCAAGTACCAGATAAACCAAAGAAAAAAACGAGGAATTACTCCTCGTTTTCATCATTTTAGTTCTAATTCGGTCTTGATCTAGACTTGCTTGGGTCGAAATCTAGTTGAACAGAGCAGCATCACGAGCCGATGCCACGAGCCAGTTGATGCATCCTGGGGTAGCTAAACCACCGGTCACACCAGCAGCTCCAAACAGCACCTTCTTCATAGCGTCTTGCGAGCCAGCAGCCATGTGCATGAAGCCCATGATCATGGTCGGTCCGCCCCAGGCAATTCCGAGGATTTCCATACCATTAGCGATGATGTTCAGCAAGGCTTCTAAGTTAGCCAAGTTGTTAACACGCACTGTACCAGCGGTGTTGACGCCTTGTACAACAGTGGCTTCGGCGCCTTGGGGAGAAATTGTACCGTTGGTGGCACCTTGCAATGTTGGTGATGTACCATCTTGCAGATGCTGTGTTTGTGAGCCTGTTGTGTAGTTCTGACGAGCTTGCGTACCAGTGGCACCCAGCGAATTTTGTTCAGTCTGGTTGCCCGAACCGAAGGCATCTTGGGCTAGGGCTGGAGCAGCTGATACTGCAATAAGAGCGACAGCTAGGCTCAATTGGGCGAAAGTAGATTTAAGAGACATGGGGCAAGACCTCTCTGCAAATAGTTATTGGGGTAATTGGTAAAAGCTAAAGAAAGAACTTCGGAAAAGTCGAAGTGAATACACAGTAAGCTTTCAACGAAAGGAAGTCAATGGAGATTATGTTGGCTGGAATACCTTTATCTAACTATTTAGAAAGCGGCTGTCGAACAATCACAAAACACCAAGGAAATACTTACGAACTGACAGCGCCAGCCGCTTCCAACGAAAAAAAAGAGAGGAGACAAGCTCCTCTCTTTAATGCTTCTAGATTTTTCGGTGTTAGTTGAAGAGAGCAGCGTCGCGGGCTGATGCAACGAGCCAGTTGATGCAACCAGGTGTTGCCAAACCGCCTGTTACACCGGCAGCTCCGAACAATACTTTCTTCATAGCATCGTGGGAACCAGCAGCCATGTGCATGAAGCCCATGATCATGGTAGGTCCGCCCCAGGCAATTCCGAGGATTTCCATACCGTTAGCGATGATGTTCAGCAAGGCTTCTAAGTTGGCCAAGTTGTTAACACGCACTGTACCGGCGGTGTTCACACCTTGTACAACAGTGGCTTCTGCGCCTTGGGGAGAAATTGTACCGTTGGTAGCACCTTGCAATGTAGGTGATGTACCATCTTGTAGATGCTGTGTTTGTGAGCCTGTGGTGTAGTTCTGACGAGCTTGTTCACCAGTAGCACCCATCGAATTTTGCTCGGTTTGATTACCAGAACCAAAAGCATCTTGGGCTAGTGCAGGAGCGGCAGCGAAAGAAACTAGTGCAACTGCAAGGCTGAGTTGAGCGAATGTAGATTTCAAAGACATAGTAAATTCCTCGCTGGGAGCTGGTTTGATAAATAGTAAAAGAAGAAATCACTTCGTAAAGTCGAAGTGAATACACAGTAAGCGCAAACCGAAAGGAAGTCAATTGCGATTATGTTGGCTGCAATACACTTTTTGCAACTTATTGAAAATGGCATGGCTAATAGCTTTCAATAACTAGCATTTTAAATTCAAAAAAAGGCACCACAAAAAAAAAGAGGAGGCAGAACCTCCTCTTTTTCAATTGCCTTTTCTTACTTCAGGCTGGCGATGCGAGCTCTAGTTGAAGAGAGCAGCGTCGCGGGCTGATGCAACGAGCCAGTTGATGCAACCAGGTGTTGCCAAACCGCCTGTTACACCGGCAGCTCCGAACAATACTTTCTTCATAGCATCGTGGGAACCAGCAGCCATGTGCATGAAGCCCATGATCATGGTAGGTCCACCCCAGGCAATTCCGAGGATTTCCATACCGTTAGCGATGATGTTCAGCAAGGCTTCTAAGTTGGCCAAGTTGTTAACACGCACTGTACCGGCGGTGTTCACACCTTGTACAACAGTGGCTTCTGCGCCTTGGGGAGAAATTGTACCGTTGGTAGCACCTTGCAATGTAGGTGATGTACCATCTTGTAGATGCTGTGTTTGTGAGCCTGTGGTGTAGTTCTGACGAGCTTGTTCACCAGTAGCACCCATCGAATTTTGCTCGGTTTGATTACCAGAACCAAAAGCATCTTGGGCTAGAGCTGGAGTGGCGAAGGAAACGCCAGCGATAACAGCTAGAGAAGCGAAACACATAGTGAATTTAGAGAAGGATTTCATAGTAAAGCCCCCGCGCAATGCGCAAATATATAGAGTAATTAGTAAATGTGGACCGGCGCTCGAGAAAGTTCGAGAATCTCAGAATAAGCCCTGCATGCTTCCACGTCAAGTACCCAAATTATTAATTGTGCGTTTATTATTGCACTTGGCGACTATTTGATTAGATTGAACCCTGTGGGCAGTCTCAGCAGCAAGGTTTCACAGAATGTATTGACCCGCTCAAGGCTGCGCTTGACCTTCTCTCCTGGGCGGGTAATGTTCTGCTCGACTAGAACCAATCCAGTGGCATCAAACCACTCTTCTCTGGTTGTGTCTCCATTCTTATAGAGCAAGCCACGACAATCATATTTGCCAATTTTGCGAGCAGGCAAAAGCTTGCGATCCTTCTCTGTCAGCTTATTGTTGAAGCCATCACCGTAAGCTCGAAGAATGTCATCCCCTGGACTGGTCAAGGCAACTTTATAAGAGCGATCAGTCAAATTGACTAGATAAGAGGTATGGCCGGAAAAATTGAAAAGATAGTAGCCATTATCAACAAACTTCGGATCGATACTGTAGGCCACATGACCATGACCATTGCTGATTAATCTGTCGTTGAGTATCTCGGTCTTGCCGTTTCTGGTGGTCTCAGTCTTATAAAAACAATCGAGACGAACAGGCGGTGGACCACCATCAAGTAAAGGGTTGCAGGGCAAGGTAGAAGGGGAACCGTCACCCTCTCCTATGGCCGGAGAGGTGGTTGAATTTGAAGTGCATGAAGCAATAAAAGCGACACTAGAAAGAACAATAGCTGAAGCTATAAGCTGACGCAAAAATGGCAAATGCTTTCTCCCAAGACTCTAATTGACTCACTCATTCGTTCGTTTGTTCATTTGTTTGTTCATTCATTCTAGAGGAAATGCAGAGCCAAAACAAAAGAGAGGAGACAAGCTCCTCTCTTTAATGCTTCTAGATTTTTCGGTGTTAGTTGAAGAGAGCAGCGTCGCGGGCTGATGCAACGAGCCAGTTGATGCAACCAGGTGTTGCCAAACCGCCTGTTACACCGGCAGCTCCGAACAATACTTTCTTCATAGCATCGTGGGAACCAGCAGCCATGTGCATGAAGCCCATGATCATGGTAGGTCCGCCCCAGGCAATTCCGAGGATTTCCATACCGTTAGCGATGATGTTCAGCAAGGCTTCTAAGTTGGCCAAGTTGTTAACACGCACTGTACCGGCGGTGTTCACACCTTGTACGACAGTGGCTTCTGCGCCTTGGGGAGAAATTGTACCGTTGGTAGCACCTTGCAATGTAGGTGATGTACCATCTTGTAGATGCTGTGTTTGTGAGCCTGTGGTGTAGTTCTGACGAGCTTGTTCACCAGTAGCACCCATCGAATTTTGCTCAGTTTGATTACCAGAACCAAATGCATCTTGGGCTAGAGCAGGAGCTGCAATTGAGAGAGTACCGACAACAGCTAGTGAAGCGAAAGCCATAGTAAATTTTGACAAAATGCGCATGGTTGAGGTACCTCCTGGGGCACACAAAGGTTTAGTAAGCCAACTACTTCTGTTTCACCGGCGCCAGCGCCTCTTGGAAACGTGAGCCCAATGTAATCAAAAACAGGGCGCGAGTCAACGGCAATTTTGTTAGCTAGACAACAATTCCCCGGCATTTAATTGGCAAACTCTTGGCATCCACCAATATTTGGGCTTTTTCCAGCGAAAACCCTAAGCCCGTGCCAACTTGCCCAGACAAATTCTTTTTGATGACCCGGTACAGGCCGGTACATTATTAGGAATACCGAAATTAGTGGTGTAAGCCAAGAGGGCAAACAACAAAGCCTCTTTGAACTTGGGCGAAACACCAAAATCTTCGTGTTGGCGAATTGTTAGAGGTGAGGGCCAGCGCGAGGTAATCATTCCTATTAAAGTGGGATTAGCTGCCCCACCTCCAGCCAAAACCAATTCGTTGAACGGCACTTGTGGCGCGATAAAACGCTCATAGGCCTCAACTATTGAGGCGGCCGTGTAGGCCGTGAGGGTGGCAACAATATCAGCCGAACTAAGATCTGCCGCCTGCCACTGTTCAATCAGGTCAGTGGCCATCGAACGGCCAAATAATTCGCGACCAGTGGTCTTCGGTGGCGCCAAATGCAAGTAAGGAAGGGCCAAAAGCTCTTTCAATATACGCAAGTTGGGGGTACCAGAAGCAGCCACGGCTCCATTTTCATCAAATTCACGACGATAAAGCAGGCGCATAGCTTCGTCAATCAGAACATTGGCTGGCCCAGTATCAAAAGCCATAACAGCCTGGCCGTGACTATCAATCACTGTGATATTGGCGATACCACCAAGATTAAGTACCCCAAGAGCCGTGCGGCTCTTGCCGAATATCACTTGATCGGCAAATGAGGTAAGAGGTGCTCCTTGCCCGCCTAAAGCCACGTCAGCGGTGCGGAAGTCACCAATTGTGGTGACTCCGGTGCGAGCGGCAATCACCGAAGGATCGCCCAACTGCAAGGTTCCCGCCGTGCTCATGCCCCAAAACTGACTGAGATCAGGAGCATGCCAAATCGTCTGACCATGGGAACCAATCAAATCTATTTCTATTCCCTTACGCCGAGCTGAGCGAATCACCTGCAAACTTGCCTGGGCAAAAATTTCACCGAGACTGGCATTGAGCAGACAAATTTGCCTCAAGTCAGTCTGTCCTTCCGCTACCAAGCGAGCCATTTGATGCTTAAAAGTTGGAGAAAACTCCACCGATTCGCTGTGCAAAAACTCCATTTTCAAGGGCGGTAAATATGAGTCAGCGCCCGAAGCAGAGGCTCCGCCCTCTGAGGATGCGGCCCGGTCTGGACCGATAGCAAAAACAGCGGCGTCAATGCCATCCATAGACGTGCCACTGTTCAAACCAAGTACATTCATCGACTTTAAAATCTGAGACATCAATTACAACCTAAAGAACCAGAGGAAACCGGAAAACCCTTACATAAACTGAAAAATGACAAGGCACAACGTTGCGCCAATATTGTAATGGTTTAATCGCCTCGCAACAAACTGTCTAACTAGCAACCTCGGCTCAAGCCAAGTGTTACAGCAATGCTAGAATTAGCAGTCTATATAAGCCTTTCATATACATACTTGAAACAAAGGTGGAGTCATGATTTCTGGAAATTCTTCCAAACCCAAGGTTCAGCAAGATTCATCTATGATGATCGGTCTCGGCAAAGCCAGTCGGCGTGCTTACGGATTTGACGAAATTGCTCTGGTACCAGGCGATTACACCCTCGACCCTGAACTTTGCGATATTTCCTATCAACTGGGACCACACAAATTCGAAACTCCAATCATTGCCTCAGGCATGGATTCAGTAGTCGACGTCAAAGTAGCAGCAACTCTGGGCAAACTCGGCTCCCTTGGGGTGCTCAACCTGCAGGGCATTCAAACCCGCTACGAAAATCTTGAAGAAATTTACGAAAAAATTGCCAAGTGCGACAAAGATAGCTTTGTCGAAGTTATGCAAGAGCTATACAAGGCCCCAATTCAAGATGCCTTAATTCAAAAGCGCATTGAAGACATCAAAAAGAGCGGTGCCATCACTGCCGTTTCGATTACACCAAACTTCGCTGAGAAATACGGCCCAGTAGCAGTAGCCGCTGGTTGCGACATCATATTTGTGCAATCCACCGTAACCGGAATCGAGCACAGGTCAGCTCTTGGCACACCAAGCTTGAACCTGGCTAAGTTTGTTAGCAAGCTTGGCGCACCTGTAGTAGTTGGCAATTGCGTCACTTACAAAACAGCTTTGGAACTTTTAGAAACAGGAGTAGCAGGCATACTGGTCGGCATTGGACCAGGTGCTGCTTGCACATCACGCTCAGTGTTAGGCATTGGCGTGCCGATGGCCACAGCCATAGCCGATTGCGCCGCGGCCCGCGCCACCTACATGCACGAAAAAGGACTAGCTCAGGCTCAAGCGCCTACAATGATTGCCGATGGCGGCATGGTCACTGGTGGCGATATCTGCAAGGCCCTGGCTTGCGGAGCCGACGCTGTCATGATTGGCTCACCATTTGCCCGTGCCACAGAATCACCTGGACATGGCTTCCACTGGGGTATGGCTACACCAAGCCCAGTGCTACCACGGGGTACACGCATCAAAGTTGGCACCACCGTTTCGCTCGAGCGCATTCTTAATGGCCCCGCTCTCACTGATGACGGTACCCAGAACCTTACCGGCGCAATCAAAACTAGTATGGCCACTCTTGGTGCCTCTAATTTGAGCGAAATGAAAGAAGTAGAAGTAATTATTGCTCCGTCAATTTTGACCGAAGGCAAGGTCTACCAAACCGCACAACAACTGGGCATGGGCCGCAAATAATGATAGAGAAGCTGAGCGCTAACAAGAATTGGCTCATTGCTCTATCGGGCACCCTTGTTACCGCATCTAGCTTCTGCTGGGCCATGAGCGAGATTAGCGCTAGTGGACGCAGCAGTTCTCCGAACTTTAAGCTGGTGCAATACCCGCAAAAAGAAAGCAGCGACACTCGACTGATTGCTTCGGCAGATGCTGAACCCGGCCACAAGCTATTAGCCACAAGTGGAGCCCAGGCAGTAGCGCGCAGTGGCATATTTACAGCAGACACAATTGCCGACATCGCCGAGGAAGCAGCACCATCTGTGGTGAATATTGAAATTCACCGCAAAGACGAAGCTAGCGCGAACGGTATGCCCAACCTTGATTTGTTCGACTTACCAAATTTCGGCAATGGTAATTTTCGCTTCTTTTATAACGGCCGAGAAGTCTCACCCAACAATCCCGTGCCGAAATATGCGCCCAAAGCAAAACGAGCCAGCGCTACCGGTTCAGGCTTTGTCATTCGCCCAGATGGCTACATTTTGACCAATGCCCACCTGGTCAAAGGAGCAGCCGATATTCGCGTCAGCCTTACAGACAAGCGTTCATTTGAAGCCGAAGTAGTAGGCGTAGACAGCTTCTCTGACCTGGCAGTACTAAAAATCAATGCCTCAGAACTACCAGCCTTAAAATTCGGCAGCTCGGAAAAACTTCGCCCAGGTGAGTTTTCTATTGCTATTGGCTCACCCCTGGGCTTTGACCACACAGTAACCCTGGGCATTATTTCGGCCGTAGGCCGTACGATCGCCAACCCCAATACCGGCAATGCCAACTTCATTCAGACCGATGCAGCCATTAACCCAGGTAACTCTGGCGGACCATTGCTCAACTTACGCGGTGAAGTTATTGGCGTAAACACGGCCATGCAGGCCGATGCTCAGAACATTGGCTTTTCTACCCCCATCGACTTAGCGAAGAGTGTCGCTGACGACCTTATCAATCACCGCTCCATCAGCAGGCCTTGGCTTGGTATTGGCATGAGCGAGCTGAATGAAACCCACGCCAAAAGCTTAGGTCTGCCGCTTACAACTAAAGGCGTTTTCATTAGTAAGGTCTACGAAGGTTCTCCCGCTCAGCAAGCCGGTATTGAACCTGGTGACATCATTCAAAAACTAGAAGGCAAAAATATTATTCTCACACCGAAAGATGTGCAAGAAACTGTACGTGCCCGCAAAGTTAACGAGACAGTCGATTTCACAATTCTGCGCGGTAACAGCACCAAAGAATTGTCAGTCAAGATTGGTCACTACCCTGACTTGAATACAACTCAAAGCGAAAGTAAAACGACATTGCCGGGAACAGCTCCAAATAGCAATAGCAGCGAGCCGGGAAGTTCTAGTAGCTCAGCCATTATTCGCGGCACCACCAAAACAGTGCCACCACAACCAAAGCCTGGCGAAAAGTTTTAGACCGGTATTAATACTGGCATCAAGACCAGCCCAAGGCCTTCTCTAAACTTTGAACAGCCTCAGTAGCGTGGCCTAATCTTTAACTGTAGCCAAAATGCGCAAAGCGGCCATAGCAGCTCCGAAGCCGTTATCTATATTGACCACCGTAAGACCAGCAGCACAACTATTGAGCATACTCAGCAAGGCGGCCACCCCTTCAAAGCTGGCGCCATAACCAATTGAGGTCGGCACAGCAATAACTGGCTTATCTAAAAGGCCACCAACAAAGCTGGCAAGAGCGCCGTCCATTCCAGCAACAACCACTGTAACGTGAGCTTTGCGTAATAAGGCAAGACTGTCAAATAGTCGATGAACACCAGCCACTCCAACGTCGTAAACACAGCTAACTGGATAACCAGCTGCCACTATGAATAGTGCCACTTCTTCAGCGACGGCAATGTCAGCGGTTCCCGCAGTAACTATCGAAACCGATGGTGCATCTTTCTTTGGCATAGGCAACTGGCCAAAAACAAGGGCTTTTGGCTGGGGCAAATATTCGCAGTCGTTTAATGGAATCTCAACACCAGATTTCTCAAGAACCTGCATGGAAGCAGCACTTACGGCAGTGGCATTTGATGTAGTGGCGTTCGCCATTGCCGCATCACTGGTCGTAGAGCTTGTCTCAGAGCCAGAGCTAGAGCCTTCAGCGGCAGTGCTGGATGAGCTTTGACCAGAGCCATTAGAAGGGCTCTGATTGGGAGAGGAAGAAAAGCTGTGAATGGCCGCCCCAGAGTTCTGGCTAGCTGCTGCAACCCGGTTATAGAGGCGCACAACTTCTTTTGCCTGTGCCTCCTCAACTCTTGTAGCAATAACTATGGAATTGCTGGCGCGCAACTTAATGGCAATGTCAACGATCTGCTGGGGCGCTTTGCCCGGGCAAAAAATTACTTCAGGAAAACCTTGTCTCAGGCCTCGATGCAGGTCTGGCTTAGCGAAGCCAAGGTCTTGATAGGGCAGAATCGCTAACCTTTCACAGGCATCGCTGACCGAAATACCGCCTTGCGATACCGAACGAAGCAGGTCTTCGACTGATTTGCGGTCCATTAAACTACCTATTCCATGCTTGGTTTTGAACTAAATTCAGTGTTGAATTTAGCACGGAAAGCAGCCTTGACAATATCAGTCTGAAATCTATCTAGTCTAGGGCTAGTCTAGGGCTGGCCTGGGGCTAGTCTAACGCTAGACTCTGGCTAGCTTCTTGTAAGGTTCTTACTAGAAACTAGTGCCGCGGCCTTTCCTTGACTGTAGCCTTCTGGGTCAATCTCAAACTGCCTGATCCCAGCGCCAGCAAGCTCGTTGGCAGCGTTCAGTGCTGCTATAAGTTTTTCAGCCAATTGAGGCTCAGCAGCAAAGCGCGATAATTCATCAGAGCCAACTTCGACAGAAGCTCTGGCACTGTCGGCATCAGTAAAATAGCGCACCCGCACTTGGCGAAAAGCGAAATCGCGCACCACTTGCTCTAATTTGTCGATCAGACTAAGGCGGGACGGAGTTATATAAGTATTCTCAACAAACCGAGAAGAAAGACAAGCAGCCTGTGGTCTATCCCATGAAGGCAGGCCTTGCTGCTGAGCCAGTGCTCTTATTTCAGCCTTGCTCAAACCAGCATCGATCAATGGCGCCAAAACACCAAACTGCTTGGCCGCTTGATGCCCCGGACGATAGTCACTTAGATCATCGACATTAGCACCATAGGTAATGGCACAAACAGAAAGCTGTTTTTGCATGGCAGCTAAATATTCAAAGAGTGTGCTCTTGCAAAAGAAGCAACGCATACTATCATTAGCACGATAATCTTCTGAATCAACTTCGTCGGTATTGATCTCAATCAAATCAAAATTAGCCTGCTTGGCCTGTTGTCGAGCCGCCTCCAGCTCCGCTTGAGCCAAGCTGGGAGATAGAGCAATAACAATATGAGCCCGGCTTCCCAGGGCCAATTTGGCATAGTGTGCGAGCACAGAGCTATCCACACCACCAGAATAAGCGACGATAACGCTTTCAAGCTGGCGCAGTATTCCTATTAGCAGCTGTTCTTTTTCAGCTAGTTCTTGCGGAGAAGCTAGCGATTCTTTAGGGTCCATCTATTTAGCAGTCTACTTTTTTGCAGTTATAGCAGGCAAGTTAACTGAACTCGTCGTGCCGCTGGCGATGCGATCTAACTCGATGCGAATTGCAGTCTCATCTATATTATCAACTGAATCGCTCAAGCTCAGCAATGTGGCCTGCAACTGGTCATAGGCTAATGGCTGAGGACGACCAACAAAAATCTTCTCATTCACGGTCTTAGCCAGACCTTCTGCCGCCGAGAGCAGCTCTTCATAGAGCTTCTCACCAGGGCGCAAGCCGACAAACTCTATTTTGATATCGTGACCAGGACGAAGTCCTGAGAAACGAATCAAGTCATTGGCCAAATCAAGAATCTTAACGGGCTTGCCCATATCAAGTACAAAGATCTCTCCACCAGAGCCGTAGGCACCGGCCTGCAAAATTAACTGCACCGCTTCGGGAATGAGCATGAAATAGCGGGTTGCTTCTGGGTGGGTCACCGTCACTGGTCCACCAGCAGCAATTTGGTCTCGCCAGAGCGGAATTACCGAACCACGACTGGCCAGGACATTACCAAAGCGAACAGCCACATACTTAGTAGCTGAGCGTTGGGCCAAATCTTGAATAATCAATTCGGCTAAGCGCTTAGTGGCACCCATAACAGAAGTAGGATTAACGGCCTTGTCACTGGAAACTAAGACGAACTTATCAACCTTGTGAGCGTCCGAAAGCTCGGCCACTACTTTGGTACCAAAAATGTTGTTAGCAATGGCCTCAAAGACATTCAGTTCCATCAACGGAACATGCTTGTGAGCTGCGGCATGGAAGACCACATTAGGCTTGTGATTGAGGAAGACTTGCTCTAAGCGCTTACGGTCACGCACATCAGCAATAATTGGCACAATTTCTACTGGTTCAGGCAAGCGTGAAAGCTCTTGCTGAATGTAGAAAATCGAATTCTCACCCTTCCCTAAAATGACAAGACGACGAGGCTGGAAGCGCAAAATCTGACGGCAAAGTTCACTGCCAATTGAACCGCCAGCACCGGTAACAAGAACGGTCCTGCCTTCAATATAGCTAGCAATAGAAGCACTATCGAGCTTAACTGGATCACGACCAAGCAAGTCTTCGAGAGATACTTCGCGCAACTGATTGATGCTGACATGGCCGTTTATCAGCTCAAACAAGCCTGGCAAAATGCGAGTTTCTACTTCGGCGCTGCGACAAACCTCTACAATTTTGCGAATTTCAGAAGCCGGAGCCGAAGGCATGGCAATGATTACTTGATCAATAAAGAGATTTTCGATCAAGCGCGGCAATTCAGCGGTGGTACCGAATACGGTGATATTGCCGATGCGCTTACGCAACTTAGATGGATCATCATCAATCAAGCCGATTACATCAACACCCAAATCTGAGCGCTGGTTGAGTTCTTTCAAAACCATCATCCCGGCATCACCGGCGCCAACCACAAGGGCACGCCGACGCACAGGCTGACGCCAGTGTTTACGTTGCCAATGCTCGGTCTGCAAACGGCGCACAACCCGCGAAGTGGTCATCAGGAAGAAACAGAGACCGCTATCAATTACGAGGATGCCATAAGAAAGTAAGTGGCCTTCCACACGCAGCAAGTCAACACCAATAGCCCGCAAAGCTAAGACTACGGCACTAACCGTGAGCACTGAAACCGCTAACTCCATCACCTCAGTTAGGCCGGTGTAGCGCCAGAGGCGGCCATATACACCGTATGACCAGTTGGCCAAGATTCTCATTGCGACGAAAACAGGAATGACTTTGATTAACTGAGAAGCATAAACAGGGTCTATGCGACCATCAAAGCGAATTAAATAGGCGCCAGCCAAAGACAGTGCAACAAGAAGAGAATCGAGAACAACCTGGGTGACTCGCATCCAAGGAAAACGTGGACCATAGCTAACGGCTTCGACCGGCGAAGGACCGTCAGGATTAGGGATATTGCTGATTTTAGGCTCTGAAGAACTCAATGACTACCCTCGTACTGAACCCGTGCTTAATTGAACACAAATTCTCAAGTAGAGATATTAGCACTAGTCATGAGGTAGAAAACTTACGCCCAGTTCAGGTTAGGTAGCGCTAACGAACGCTCATCTTACCTTTCTGTTTGGCAATCCACTCTTTAACCCGCTCAGGAGGCAGGCCTAGAGCGTGGGCGGTACCCTTAACTGCCGTTTCGTGGCCGACGTCAAGGCGGAGGATGTCGTTATACATCTTCACGCACATTAAGCGCATTGGACCATCCTTAAGGCTACCGGTGGCAGACCAGACAATCACTGAAACAGCCAGGTAGCCAATAAAAATGGCGCCTATGCCAGAAAGAATCAAAGCATTCTTGAGAATTGGATAGCTTTTACCCACCCAGAAATACATTCCAGCTTCATAAGCGATAAATAGAACCAAAAATAGCATTGGCTTAAATTGATAGCGACTGGATAAATCGCCTTCAGGCGGCTTAGCGAAAATATTGCCCCTGGAGCTTTTGAACCATTCTGTATTGATTTTCTTTTCTGGAGGGAAAACAAAGCTCGCACCGACCAGCACACAGAACAAGAAGAAAGGACCGTAGTAGCAATGAATTGGGTCGCGGCTGACTACTTCGTAGTAGGCCAGCACCCAGGGCAAGCTCGAGCCAAGCATGCAAACCATGAAGAATCGCCCAGCACCGATGCGCTGTTCAAGACTGGCTCCGAAAGCCCACATAAAGAAGCAGTTAACAGCCACTTGCTGCACATCGAGTGAGGCAAAGCTGGCGTTAAAGCAGAAGCTAATAAAGTCTACAATGGCCTGCTGCACGGGAGCAAAGGCAGCGGCGTTACCACTAAAGGCCAGCTTCAGATAAGAGAAAGCTGTGTCAACAGACTTGCTCGCCGACACCCCCATCAAACAACTATTGGTCAGCCATTTTTCCAGGTTCGGGCCATGGGAAGCGGCCATCACATAGTTAACGCCAAACATAAATACCAGCCCAAGACTGGCAATAGGAATGACATTCTGGGCATCAAACTTGATCTTTGGCGTGACCGTAGGTGAATTAGACATAAACCCGCTTTACTTTCTGAAGAGTGCTATCGCCTGTGCTTCCTGACTTTTTACTAGTAAATAAATCGAATGCTAAATAAACTCAGCCTCTAAATATACAGAGCTGAGAATACATAGTCAAAATCTAATCTACCCTCTTTGCATGATTTTCAGCCAAGGCCGAATTATCAGCCAGTGCAAACTTGTGAGACTAAATGACGATGTTGACCAGCTTGTCTGGCACAACGATCACTTTACGCACAGGCGAATCGCCAAGCTTAGCTTTCATCTTGTCGTCAGCAAAAGCAATGGCCTCAGCTTTCTCTTTTCCGATACCGCGTGAGACGCCGATTTTACTGACGATCTTGCCATTCACCTGCAAGACCAATTCAATATCGTCGTCGTAGGTCAGGGCTTCTTCGAAGCTCGGCCAGCTAGTGACGTGAATTGAATCACTATCATCTTTGGCATAACCGCACTGATGCCACAGCTCTTCGGTAATGTGCGGAGCCATAGGAGCCATAATCAAAAGCAAATTGCGAATGGCAAAAGTAAGCAGCGCCGAAGGCCCCTGCGGGTTAACTTCTTGCACATACTTATAAAGAGCGTTAACTAGCTCCATACAGCGCGCAATGGCCGTATTGAAGCCATAATCTTCTTTGCCAAGATCGGCAGTGACAGCCTTAACAGCTTTGTGCACTTGCTTAAGCAAGGCCTTGTCGGCCGTGCTCAACGCAGCAACGTCAAACTTGTGACCAGCACTGGCATCAACGCTGGCTGCATCAAGACAGCCTTTCTCACGCAGCTCGTCAACCAGACGCCAGATGCGGCCGAGGAAGCGATATTGTCCAACGGCGCCGTCTTCGTTCCACTCTAATTCTTGCTCAGGTGGTGAAGCAAAGAGTGTAAAGAGACGAGCAGCATCAGCACCATATTTCTTGAAGAAATCAAGCGTACCGACCACATTGCCCCGTGACTTAGACATCTTCTCAATGCGGCCAGATAGCGGTGAGTGCATTGTCACCATACCTTGCGAAAGCAAGTTGGTGAACGGTTCAGCGCACTTCACCAGGCCCATATCGCGCAGGGCACGGGTGAAGAAGCGCGAATATAGCAGGTGCAAAATGGCATGCTCAACGCCGCCCACATATTGGTCAACGGGCATCCAATAGTTGACTTTCTCTTGAGAAAAAGCAGCTTCTGGATTCTTGGCATCAACATAGCGCAGGAAGTACCAGGACGAGTCAATAAAAGTATCCATGGTGTCGGTTTCGCGCTGAGCACTGCCACCACATTTAGGGCAATCAATGGTCAACCAATCGGTCATTTTCTTCAGCGGCGAGCCGCCTTCGCCAGTAAATTCAACTCCTTCAACAGGAAGAATGACAGGTAGCGAAGATTCGGGAACAGGGCTAATGCCGCATTTTTCGCAGTGTACAAGGGGAATCGGACAGCCCCAGTAGCGCTGACGGCTAATTAGCCAGTCTCTCAAACGGAACTGCGTACGCTCTTTACCCGCTTGATTCTTCTCAGCCCAAGCAATCATTTTGAGCTTAGCTTCGGCACTACCAAGGCCGTTGAACTCACCCGAGTTAAGCATAATGCCTTGCTCAAGATAAGCAGACTTCATGCCGCCTTCGCTGGCTTTACCATCAACTGAAATTACTTCAGTAACAGGAAGATTGAAGACTTTGGCAAAAGCAAAGTCGCGTTCGTCGTGGGCGGGCACGCCCATAACGGCACCCGTACCGTAACTCATCAGCACATAGTCAGAGACCAGCACCGGCACGGCTTCGCCGTTAAACGGATTAATTACGTGAGAACCAGTAGGCACACCGGTCTTTGTCTTCTCAGCGGTCATGCGATCGAGTTCAGTTTTCTTCTTAGAAAGCTCGACATACTCTTCTACTTTGGCCTTATTCTCAGGCGTAGTGAGCTGGGCAACCAATGGATTCTCTGGAGCAAGAACCAAATAGCTGACACCAAAAGTAGTATCAGGGCGAGTGGTGAATACTTGCACCTGTAGCTCTGGCTTCTCTTTTACTTTGAAGTAAAGCTCAGCTCCCTGCGACTTGCCGATCCAGTTTTGCTGCATGACGCGCACGCGCTCGGGCCAACCTTTCAATGTATCGAGGTCAGCGAGCAACTCTTCAGCATAGTTTGTGATTTTAAGGAACCACTGATGCATCTGCTTTTGTTCAACAGGTGTCTCAGGGTGGCGCCAGCAAGCGCCATTCTCGACTTGCTCATTGGCTAATACAGTGCAACACTCAGGGCACCAATTGACAGGTGCTGACTTGCGCACAGCCAATCCAGCTTCGTACATCTTCAAGAAAATCCACTGGGTCCAGCGATAATAATTGCTGTCGCAAGTAGTTACTTCACGATCCCAGTCGTAGCTTGTACCAAGCTTTTTCAACTGCTCATCGCGCATAAAGCGAATATTTTCTTTGGTCCACTTTTCAGGGTGCAGTTTACGCTTCATAGCAGCGTTTTCAGCAGGAAGGCCGAAAGCATCCCAGCCCATGGGGTTCAAGACATTAAAGCCTTGCATACGACGTTGCCGACTAATTACGTCAGAAATAGTGTAAACCCGCATGTGGCCCATGTGCAGGTCGCCAGAAGGATAAGGAAACATGACCAGGGAATAGAATTTTGGCTTAGAGTCGTTATCAACAGCCTTGTAGATACCGAGCTTTTCCCACTGTTGCTGCCACTTTTCATCAATATCTTGTGGACAATACTGGCTAACCATCGCTAACTATCCCCTTAAGACGCCTTCGGCGTCAGTTACGACCAATCTCAAGCTTCACAGCTTTAAGCCTTTGAATCTTACTTCCTCTGTTTTCATCCCTCAAGAAGAAAAGGCCGCATGCTAAGATTTTTAGCATTTATAGAAGAAGGACGAAAATGGAAACAATCAGCACAGCGGCCAAAAGCCTTGCCAACATGACCGAAACAGCAAAAAAAGAAGGCATCTCAGAGGCCGTCATAGCCGAAGCCGTTGAGCTTTGCCGAGGCGCTGAAGCCCTACCTGAAGGCGTTCTTGGTCTAGCCCGCAAACTAGATAAGGCCTATAAAGCTGGCCGCAAGCTACGCGTCAAACTCGGCGTGGACCCAACTTCTACAGATTTGCACCTGGGCCACGCCGTAGTTGTAAGAAAACTAAGAAGATTCCAAGAATTTGGCCACCAGATTGTTCTCATCATCGGCGGCTTCACCGCCATGATTGGCGACCCCACTGGCCGCAACTCCACTCGCCCGCAGCTTACAGAAGAAGCCGTAGCTGCTAACGCCCAGACCTACATCGACCAAATAGGTTTGATTCTTGACGTTTCTAAGACCGAAGTGGTTCGCAATCAAGACTGGCTTGCTCCACTTACCCTAAAAGAAGCAATCAAACTGGCCAGCACGGTGACAGTAAACCAGCTCATTGCCAAAGAATCATTTGGTGATCGTCTAGAAAAGCAACAGCCGGTCTCATTGCACGAGCTTTTTTACCCGCTACTGCAAGCCTACGACTCAGTTGAAATCAAGGCCGACATCGAACTGGGCGGCACCGACCAACGCTTCAATATTCTGCAAGGCCGTGAACTGCAGCCGCATTACGGTATCGAACCGCAAATGGCCATGCTTCTGCCACTACTGGAAGGTACTGATGGCGTGCAAAAAATGTCTAAGTCTTACGGCAATTACATTGGCCTGAAAGAAAATGCCAAAGATATGTTTGGCAAATGCATGCGTATTAACGACGACCAAATTCTCAAATACTTTGAACTGACCACCACACTAACTGGCGCTGAAATTGACGCCATTGAAGCAGCGCACTTAAAAGAAGGCGGCAACCCTAGAGACGCTAAGCTCAAACTGGCTCACCAGATTGTCACTCAGTATCACGGTGTTGAAGTAGGCAATCAAACTCTAGCTGATTGGAACAATGTTTACAGCGAAGGTAAGATGCCTGAAGAAATGCCACTACATATAGTGAGCGAGACACTTCCTATCTTTAGAGTTTTAGTTAACTGCACATTATGCGAGAGCGCCAGCGCGGCAAAGCGCCTATTTGGTCCCGACAGCGCTGTTAAATTGGACGGTACAACAATCACCGATCCAAACTTCGTTATTACGATCAAAAAAGGAGAGGAAAAAATAATTCAAGTTAGCAAACGAAAATTCGCACGGCTTAGTAATAAGTAGTCAAAGGAGCTTCTTGTAATGCGCTAGGCCTTTAGAGCAAATGTACCTGTGGAAGGGCCGAAAGCTTAGTATTTTCATAGACCAGCAGAAGAGAATTAGAGTTGTCTCCCGACTGCCTAAATTTGCTCAGAACATCTTCACATGTTATTCCCTTGGCACATGCAACCACGACAGTTGAACCACAATTCGCCGTAAATTTCTCACTTCGAAGATCTTGCAGAATGCAAGAAGGTTTTAAACCTAATTTGCTTTGCTTTATGAAATAAAGTATTTTTTCGAGCTCCGCTGCAGTGAAATCATAAACATATCCATGAATTTTCACCCAATGGGTCATCTTTTCCTTTTCTACTTTTTCCAATATTTTAAGGAAGTGAGCTGGGAGTGGCGTTAGCACTGGCCCCTTGGATAAGCCCAAATATTTTTGAACAAAGGGATGGTCAAATCTGGTAGACCCGCCAACCAGCAAATATAGTTCAGCCGAATTGAGAATCGATAGCCTAGTATCATCGTAATAGCTTAATAGATCCAATTCGTCTCCAGCATATTGGGCCTCGGATTCGAATCGATTTCGCATCGAGAAGTAATGCATTCGTTGTGCCTCTGTCTGAATTATTTCCAAAACAGAATCAAATTCCGGAAGGGTCATTGCTGGGGCAATCCTATCCGAGCTTCCAACTAATCCAGCTCGTACTAAATCGCCAGTGCTGAAAACATTTGCAATCGAATCAAGAGTTATAGTTAAGCGGATAACCTTTGGCGACTGCGGAAATTCCACCAAATTGGTACCGCCATGAGCGGTTTGAAAACTAACTAATTGAGGCGCATCTTCAATATAGTCTAACAGCCGCGCACTTTGCACAGAGGGTTCAATCAACAATCGTTGAATAGTTGACTTCAACCGTTTTTCTCCTCCCCTCCAAGCCGAATCATGGGTTTGACCAGCCTTGCATTCAATCACCAAGACAAAGTCATCTAGAATCACCATCAAGTCATTCTCAAACTCTTTCTTTTCGTTTTCATCGAACCATTTATTGCCGGCATAAACACGTCCTGAAGGGAATGCACGCCTCACACTGCGCTCAACCTGCTCCTCCAAAAAGCTTGAGCGCCTTTCATGATAGGCGGTCTTGCCACCAGATACAGACACAAAAATGCCTTCAATTAAGTTCCAAACGCAACCATAAAGCTGAGTCGGCGTCGCGACATACACACCTCCGTTTATAGCAATTAACGGTTTATCCCAAACCGGATTATCAAGAATTAGTTGCGCAGCGGGCCGGGGAGAAAGATCGCCTAGATTCAAACTCCAAGTATTAATAATGGTTTTCAACAAATCTAGCTGAATTGGGTCTTCAAGCATTGCGTGTAGTTCGTCAAACGAAAGAACTTGAGAATTCGCGAATATTTGCCAGCAATTATGAATTATTATTCGCTTTAACCTCTTAAGCCCTTCTGCATCTAGCTTTGCATTTAAATCTAAATTGCCTAACTCAGATTTATCGATCAGTTTGTTTGCCGCTTTCAAGACTCGATAACCAGAAGGAGCAGCTCGAATAGAATCTATAACACAAAAAAAGTGCTCGGCCTTATCGACAAGTCGCCGCGATATTCGATCAATCAATAGAACGACAGATGATGCTTTAAACCCACCAGTGCGAAGGAAAACGTCGTCCAGTGGTTTCGTGAAAGCCAAAAGATACTCTAGCGTTCGAGCAGGATAGGCCCAGTTTCGAACAGATGATGCGAAGGCTCGCATGTTATTAATTGAATCCTGTAAATTAGCGCCATCTTCATCGGCACTGTGACCCTCTCTACATTTCGAAAGAACAGCTAAACTCAGATCTCGGGCAAGCAACAATGCCTGTTCCCCTTGGACCAGCGGCGACAAGGGTTTACTCTCCAACTTTGTGAATATGTCTCTAGGACTAGGTGGCTCACTTAGCCAATCACGAGAGTAATTATTTTCTGCATTGCCAAGGATCAAACCCTGCACCATTTCTAGATGCGAAGACAGGAGCGGAATATTCTCAAAAAACTCGAAAGAACCAGCACCTCTATTAATGAATTGAAGCGCAGCCATTGAAAGAAGCTGTATCGGATCGATTTCTTTAGAGAGCACATCGAAACTTTTCACAACTTCAGCAATTGCCTTTTCTGGATTTCCATCAAATTTACTGAAAGAAGTAATTCTCCTTCTCATCGTTGAATCAGAATGCAGATACCCGGCTTTCCATTTACTCGTGATTGTTTCGCCGGTAACCGCAGGATAGTTTGTAATAAATTCGTTATCGTCCATCTCCACGACCTCTACTAATAACGAAAATTTGCGGATACCTTGGACTAATTGAATGGAATACGAAACATACGTCGCTCTCCATTCAATTTCCTGCTCTTCAAAACTGTTTCAGCACCATTTTCTCGATTCGAACTGCATCAGCGACCCTATCCCAGCGACGCAAAAGCTTAGCGTAGTTAGCCAAAATATGGCGCACCTCCGGAGCATAATCGCCGTAGCGTTCGCGGGCAAGGCGCAAATGCAAGACATAGACATTCTCGGCCTTGTCGTATTCCAGCTTAGCAATATGTTGTTCGGCGCGCTTCTCCAAATTTTCATCAACGGCAACGCTACTGGTTACTCGCTTCTGCCATGAATTAAGCGTCGGCGCAGCTAGTTTCGGCGAGCTGGCGTAGAAACTCCAACTACGGGATAAATTTCCCAGCTCGCGATGAGAGCGACCAAGAGTAGCTTCTAGCGCTTCCATAGAATTTTTGTAGAGTGCTTCAGCCTCTACTCGCCGATTCTGTTCACTGAAGAAGCGCAACATCGCTGGCAATCCAAGAAACTCAATGAACTCTTCGGTTGAAGGAGTCACCTCATAAACCCTGTAGCAACCGATGATCATTTCGTTGAGATCAGGATAGAGCCCGTGGATTAGCCCCAATAGAGCCAGGCGAGCGCGCACTTGAGCAACGTCCACGTGGGATGAGCCCAAATGGGCAGTGCGATGAGGCAGCGACTCTAAGTAGAAGAATTCGGCGCGACCGAGAAAGCCTTGCAACCTGCTGGCTTCGCCCATTAAAAAGTAAGCTTCACCAACTTGTAGGCAACCGCCACCCCAATAGTCTTCATCAATGGCCAGAGCACGGTTGGCAGCTTTTTCAGCATCGACAAAACGGCCCTGGCCAAGATGGGCCATGGCCATTCCCCGCAAACAATCAGCCACGATTGGATCATCGGAGCTATTGCCGTGTTTCTGTAACTCTCGCAGATAAAGCCGCTCGGCTTCATCGTAAAGACCGCGGTTGAGGGCCGACTCGGCCATTTGTTTGAGATCGTCGTACATATTAGGTATAAAGCGCTGGGGCTAAGCTTACCTATGAATTTCCCTGAATCTGTGGAAAGGAAACTTCAAAACTAAACCGATATCGGTCTAATTTTAAAATCCACACTGATATACTCCCAAAGTTCAGTAAGGGCAACAAGTAAGGGCCCCCAGTAAGGGCAAGGGAAAGCTTCATGGCAAAAATACTTCAACTCGTGGGCGACTTCGTAGAAGACTATGAGGCCATGGTTCCCTATCAAATGTTATTGATGGTTGGCCACACAGTAGACACAGTCTGCCCAGGCAAGAAAGCCGGCGACAAGGTTAAAACTGCTATCCATGACTTTGAAGGCGACCAGACGTACACAGAAAAGCCAGGCCACAACTTTGCCATTACAGCTGAATTCGATAAAGTTGAGTCCACCGCCTATGACGCTCTGGTTATCTCGGGCGGAAGAGCACCGGAATATCTGCGCTTAAACAAACGAGTGCTTGCCTGCGTCAAACATTTCTTCGAGCAGAACAAGCCAGTGGCTGTTGTCTGCCATGGCGCTCAAGTGCTTGTGGCTGCAGACGTACTAAATGGCAGGTCATGCATGGCCTATCCAACTGTCGCGCCTGAGATCACTGCCTGCGGTGGCACATTTATTGAGCAGAACAAAGACTTCACTAACGCGCACGTTGATGGCAACCTAGTCAGCTCCGCCGCCTGGCCGGGCCATCCCGAGTGGATTAGGAAGTTTTTGGAATTGCTCAGCAAGTAGAGAAGAACAATAGTTCGAGAGCATCAGCAAGAAAAGCGAATCATTTGCTTGCAGTGCTTCGAACGCTTAGCAGTCTGCCTAATAGACCAGGCTGCCAGTGCCTATCGCTAAGCTTGCTCAAATCAGAGTAGCCTTTATGGTGCCTGAAAGTTCTTAGTACTTCGCAGTACTCAGAGCCATCGAAATTGCCGTGCTCATCACTGGCTATCCATTCAGCTCCACCGAGAAAATTGATTGTACCGGCAAGCTTTTTCTTGCTTATGTCCCACAAATTAATAGTTGAATCGTGGCTAGCTGTCACTAAATATCTTCCGTCGGCAGTAAAACTTAGTGAGTACACGGCAGTGTTTACCACGGCCAAATCAACCGGTTCGTCAGGCGAATTAACTTCCCATAGTTTAACGCCGCGATACTTATCACCGATGGCAAGCCATTTACCGTCACGACTAAAGGCAACAGAAGATATAGCTTGTGAGTCGCCCTTAAATGTACGCAGCTCCGCACCTGAGGAAACGTCAAAAAGCTTAGCTGTGCCATCATCAGAAGCAAATACTGCGGTCTTGCCATCAGGGCTGAAAGTGACATCACGAGCGGAGCTTATGGAACCACTCGAACTCCAAAACCTTCTCAGCTCAGTTCCAGTATCAGCTTCTAACAGTCTAATTTGCGAGTTGTAACCAACCGCAACTAATTTGCTATCTGGACTCATGGCCGAACACATGCCGAACCGTCTGCCAGTTGGATATGATTTGACCCTCTGCCCTGTAACTGCATCCCACACTACAACATGGGAAAAGTCTGAGGCAATTATCTTTGAGCCATCGGTGTTGAACGAAAGCGTGAAAAAATTACTTCCACCGTAAAGAATTCGCAAGCGTCGCCCCGATTGCACATCCCAAATGGTTATTTGATCATCACGCCCACCGCACGCAATCTTGCCGCCATCAGGGCTAAATGCCACAAGCGAAGCAGAATGTGGCCCACCAAGTAAGATTCGGTTGCGACCGCCCTTGTCAACATCCCATAACCGGATCTTGTCACCGCAAGCTGCAGCAATAGTCTTGCCGTCACAACTTATTGCAGCAGAAGCGATCTCGTAGTTAGAACCTTTCATGATGCCAACCCGTTTACCAGACTTCAGATTCCAGACGAACAAATCTCTATAACCATCGGTTGAAGCTCCCAAAGTGCCGTCAGCGGTTACAGCCATGCACTTGATGGAACCTTCCGCAGTTTTCACGACTGAACTCATATTGGCGTAGGTAGCGTCCTTGGAGGCGGTTAGTTCGCGGCCCGAAATAACGTCCCAGACTTTTACAGAACTGCCACCGTATGAAGAAGTGATCCGTCTGCCATCTGAGCTAAAGGCTACAGCTTGCACCGCATCGCCAGGCCCAATCAATGTATGTAACTTTTGACAAGATACGACGTCCCAAATTTTCACAGCATGTTCATCGCCAGCGGCAAGCAGCTTTTTGTCAGGGCTAAAGGCAATGCAATTAATTCTGCTTGTATGCCCAACACGATTGAATGTTTGCAGCTTGCTCGCTACAGCCGGAGACACCGAGGCAAGCGCAATGATGAAGGATAGAAGCGCCAAACAAAGAAGAGCAGCACTTGCTCTAGTTGACTGGTTTCCGGGCAATCCAAAAAGACGCACTTTCGTTCCCTGCTCTAGAATCGGCTCATTCAGCCAGCCTGAGTATAAGGGATGGTCTAGATTTGAACGTCCTTTAGGTCAATTACATAAACATCATGGTTCGCTATGAAATACATTCTGGAGCCGCAAGCGGCATAATATTCGTGTTTGATGACCTGACCGTTATCGTCAACAGCCTGATAGAACTTATTCTTACTTGTCTGAAGATTAGAAACTACGAAGAAGTCTACGGCTGCAATATTAGGGTAAGACGGAGCCCAGAGGGCGTGTTCACCGTAGATGGCAAAGACACCTAGTCCGGCCTTCTGTTCCGCCGAAATCGTTTTTACCGTGAAGTTCACAACCTGAACTAGCCCTGTCATAGAAGGCGAGAACCAGACAGAATCATCGGCTTCAACATTTATGTTGTAGCACCAATCAGCAAAGATACTATTGTATTCATCAGGATACAGATGTTTTCCATGCCGATCAAAGCAGCCAACGCCCTTTTGACTGATTGGATCGTCGCTGTAAACACCCTCGTCAAAGTAGCAGGTCCAAATATTTCCATTAATTGAAGTTTTCATCGCTTCAATACAGCGGCCAAGAAGAAGTCTTTCAACGACATTACCGCTGCGGTCGACGACAATGCCGTTCTCATTGTTCTTTCCAAAGTCAGAATAATGTAGAGCACATAACAAATAGTGGTCGGCGCCCAAGGGCTGCAGATGAAGAGGTTCACGCACTGATTGGCTAATGTTTATATCCATGAATTCGCCATTGCGGAAATGGATAATCTTGAACTGCCCTTCGCCAGAAGCCATGAGTGCTTTGTTAGACTCCATCATTGCTTCAAAGCGCAAATTTTCCGCTCTATCAGTAGGATAATGTCGCCCCTCACGAGGCCAATGCGCCAAGTTATCTAGCAAAATGAGTGGATCATCATTCGGCCCAACTTCAAACCGAGCAATGCTAAAACCCTCCATCCGATCGGCAAAGCTGAATAGCTTCGTGGCAACAAGCGGTGCAAGCTCATTTTTCTTCGGGCGCGGGCTTCCGTAATTGTGTTCAAAGATAAGATCGGAATTGAACATTTTCCTCTCCTACAAAATGCCAATGGTTCCAGTTGCAGATTCTAAACTACAGAGCATTATGACTTACTTGCAGCGGCACTAGCAGTATCTTCTTCCAAGCTCTTACAAAAGACGCCAGCATCTTTTTCCTCAGGCACAAATTGCTGCAACCATGAGAGTTCTTAGAATTGCTGGGTAGGAAGATAACTCCAAAGATGATTCAGCCTTAAATTTGCCGAACTTCAGCGACCTACTATTTCGAATTTAAAAGACGAGCCAGAAGACCAGCTTGGCGGTGCCTACCGCCAAGATTGTTGAGAGTCTTAAAACCTCTGCCTGCACGAAATACAAGAAGTGAATCGCCGAGACTCGTAGCATCAAAGTTTCCACTTCTATCGCTAACCACCCATTCCGGGCCACCGAGAAAATGTATTGACCCTTTCTCTCTCCAGGCGCCGGCACTGTAGATGCGGATCGCTCCGTCATGGCTAGCGCTAAGAATATTTTTCCCATCCCGAGTAAAAGCTATAGAAAAAGCACCGACCGGTTTCGCATCAATAATCTTTAGCTGCTCACTCGAGCCAACGCGCCAAAGTCTGACTCCCCGATATTTGTCTCCGATTGCTAGAAGCTTACCGTCCGGACTGAAAGCCAGAGAAGGTGCAACTTTAGATGCCATCTCAAAGACAGCTAGCTGGCGAGCTGAAGCAACTTCAACAACTTTCACCAACCCGTTCTCATACGCAACAGCCAATAGATTTCCACTAGGCGAATAGGCCAGACCTCTGAGATTAGGGTGCGCCTTCCTGGTAGACAGAAGATTGTGAGAAGACACAGAATCACGAACTAACAATTCGCCACAAAGAGATATTGCAGCCTCTTTACCATCAGGCCTAAAGGTAAAACCGGTAGCATGCGTAATATCGAGGACCCGATCTTGGCTTTCAATACCGCTTTGAAAATTCCACGAAACCACCTTCAAATTGTGGTCGATTGCCATTATCAACTGGCCGTCGGGACTGAAGCAAAGATTTGTATAACCCCAACCACGCTCCGACAGACGCTTCATCACGCCATGTTCAATACTCCAAACCGTGACATTGCCTTTGCTATTGCCACAAACAATACTGCGACTATCCGGGCTAAAGGAAACAGTGCGTGTTGTACCTTCTTTATCGAGGCATTGACGACAGCTGCCACCAACTCTCAAGCTCCAGAGCCTAATGCGATCATCGCAAGCAGCAGCAAGAGTTTCGCCATCGCTACTTACATTCAAATCAAACAGCATGACACTGGAGCCATTCATGGCACCAACTTCAGAGCCTGTTTGAACATTCCAAACCTTAATGCTTCCAACTAGACTCCCTGCCGCGAGAATCGAATTATCTCGACTAAAGGCCTCACAGCACAGCGGCCTATTGTTATCTTCAAAAACACGCAAGCACTCTCCTGAAGGCGTATTGATTAACTTCACCTCAGTCGCATTTGGTCTGATTACCGCCAACTTTGCATCACGACTAATCTCTAGAGAAAGACCTGGTGAAGGAGGCTTAGGTTGAAATATGCACCCTTGATCAACAAACCCTTTTACCTCTGCTTGTGGACCGTTAACTGAGGCTATCAGTTTGCCTGAATCGATATCCCAGACCTTCACGATATTTCCAGCATTGCCACAAGTAAGAAACTGCCCATCCGCGCTGAAAGCCAGCGCTACGCCAGCCTTAGATGAAAGAAAATATTCATTCGAGTAAGGTTCGCCAAATTTTCCAAGCTCGGCACCGTCTGCTACACTCCAAACTTTAGCTACGTTATCCAAATTATAAGAAGCAAGTCGCTTGCCATCAGGACTAAAGGCCGGTTTTCCACAATGCTTATCAGGAAGAGTGCCAATTACTTTTCCTGAGGAAAAATCTGTAATTCTCAAGACATTATCGCCGTCTATATGAGCCAACAATTTACTGTCTGGACTTATCACCATTTGAACTAGAGTTTCAGCCACCTGAATAGTTCTGAGGCTTCTACCAGAAGTGCTATCCCATACCCTAATACTGCCATCGTTGCTAGCTGAGACTATTCTTCGACCATCTCGAGTAAAATCAACAGCAATAACTTTTCCAGTGTGACCAATCAAAGTTTTTAGCTTCTGACAGGTTGAAAGCTCCCAGACTCTTACGGCAAAGTCATCACCTGATACAAGCAACTTCTTGTCAGGACTGAAGGCCAGGCAATTTACGGCACCGACGCATCCAACTCGGTCAAATAACTCGACCTTTGCAGCATAAGCAGGTAAGTTCGTTACCAGGCAAGCACCCAAAACTAACAGGACAATTCTGAGAAAGACACGGCCTCGAATATCGAGGTTACTTACTTGCAGCGGCACTAGCAGTGTCTTCTTCGACGCTCTTACCAAAGACACCAGCATCTTTTTTCTCAGGTACAAATTGCTGCAACCACGAAAGCACTATAAAAATTCCAGCTCTGAACCAAATAGCGGCATACACCATTAGATTGAAGATAGGCCAGTACTGCTTAGCCATGTGTTTGCGATAAAAGACTTCCATGCCTTTGTGCAAATTGATGGTGGCACCAATGCGACGAAAACGACTAGAGGCACCATGATAGTGATAGACAACTGATTTTGGATAGTAATTTACTGTCCAACCATCTTGCTTCACGCGCCAGCACCAGTCGATATCTTCACCGAACATGAAAATGTCTTCGTCCATCAGACCAATCTTGTCGATCACTGATTTGCGCAGCATCATGCAGGCACCAGATAGTGCGTCCACTTCAATTTCTTGATCCGGATCTGCCCAGGTTAAGTTATAACGCGCAAACTCAGGGTGTTTGGGGAAGAGTTTGCTCAAATAAGTGAGGCGGAAAAACGATGCCCGCACATCAGGGAAAGAGCGACGGCATGAAAGTTGCAAGCTGCCATCGGCATTGAGCATCTTCGGCCCAATTGCGCCGCACTTAGGATTAGCGTCCATATATTCCATGAGCAAGCCAATGGCATTTGGCCCAGCCACAGTATCTGGGTTAAGGAGAATTACATAATCTCCCGTGCAATCTGGAATAACTTGGTTACAAGCCCGGGCAAAACCAACGTTGTCTGTATTGGCCACAGTTATTACTGTAGGAAAATCTTGCCGCAGCATCTCCACTGAGCCGTCGCCTGAATTGTTATCCACAACCCAGATTTCGAACTTGTCAGCGTCTTTGTCGGCCAAAATCGACCGCAAAGCGCCAGCCAACAACTTTGGCGTCTTCCAGTTGACAATTACGATTGAAACTCTAATCTTGCTCAAAAACCAACCTTAGCAACAGCTAGATGCAGCGGCAAATTTTATCACAGCTAAAGAGGCAACCGGCGCCATGGCATAGCCATGAAGGCAATCAAATCACCACAATTGCGGCAATTGTCGGCCAAAGTGCGATCTAGAAGCTAAATTTCAAGCCCGTGTAATACTTGTCGTTCTTGCGGTCAGAGTTAAGAGCAATGGCTGCTCCGGCGTACAGTGAGGTATTGTCACTCAACTTCATGCTTACTGAAGTAGTGGCATATTCACCAGTCTTGTAACCCTCAACCTTAGAGACCTGGTAGCCGCCTGTCACGGTAACATCGTTGAATTTTTGGGCTACACCAATTTGGGCGTCAGCTTGCTTAGGATTGCTGGCGTAATCAGCAGATCCGTAGAGAGTGGTTTTGCCTTCTTTGTCTAGTTGGTAGTAGCCATTGACGCCAACGCGGGCTGCGGTGCCACCGAATATCGGCAACTTAGAGCCTTCGAGGGCGGCGCCTGTGTTTAAGACAACACCGGCTTCAACGTTGACGTTACCGCGTCTGACATTACCAGCTTCGTCATAAGGTGTAAGCAGCGAGTGGCCATACATAGCCGAAACGTTTCCGAGTTTGCCATGGGTCAAATCAGCGGTGCCTTGCACATAACCATAGTTTTGCTGGTCGAAGAATTTGCCGACAGTGGCGGTGCCAACAGTGGTCTTGCTACCAGGAGAGTAGGAGACGCTTGCTTCACCCCAGACATTGCTTCCGGTGCTTTGAGCAGGAGTAGTTGTAATCTCTGCAGCAGGAGCTTGAATTTTCTCAGTGGCAGCGGCAACAGGAACTACAGCTGGTATCACTTCAACGGCAGCAATTGGTTGAACATCAACTAAGGCAGCAGCGGCTGGAGCCTTAAGCTCTTTGATCTGAGTAGTGTCTTTTTTCTCTACGACCACGGAGCTATGGGCTTTGTGTTCAGGTTTAGCGATCACTACTTTAGGTTTGTGCGGAGCTTCAACATGAGCTTTAGGCTTATGCTCTGCAGCTTTATGCTCTGGGGGCTTAGCTACAACATGAGTCTTATCACTACCATGGTGCTCTCCAGCTTTCTTAGTAGCTTGGTGATGAGTGCTTGTCTCAGGTTTATGAGCCGCAGCTGGAACAACAATTTTGTGTTCGGCTTCTTTGATTTTAACTAGCGGTGGCAAGCCAGGTGTAGCAACTTTTTCGGTTTTGACTGTGGCCGGTACTTCTTTGACTTTAGTTTCGGGTGGAGTCTGACGCTCAGGTAAGCGCGCTGGGCGGGTTGGTTCTGCCGGTGGGGAATAGCGAACAACTTCACGTACGACAGGTGGCCTTTCTGGTGGCGGGAGCACAGGAGGATGTGGTTCAGTCGGTGGAACCACTGGTTTTGGCACATCTGGTGGCTTAACCGGCACAGTAACTTCTGGCGGTTTAGCTGGAGTATGTGGCTCAACTGGCGCAACTGGGGGCTTAACCGGCACGATAACTTCTGGTGGCTTAACCGGCACAATAACTTCGGGAGGCTTTGGTGTATGCGGCTCAACGGGAGCAACTGGTTTTGGCAGCTCAGGAGTTTTGGGCAGTTCAGGGGTCTTTGGCAACTCAGGGGTTTTGCCAACATGAGGCTCCACGGGGGTGGTGAGAGCGCGAGGGACGAGAGGTTTGTCGGCCACAGGTGTAGCAAGCGCTACTTTGATCACTGGCGTTTTGATAGCTTGTTCGGCCACGTGCGGGGGACAGTATGGAGCCTTACCAGCGCCGCGCCCCTGAGTGTCAAAGGCTTCATGGGAAAGTCTAAGAGCAGCGTTGTTATCGGCTGGTCCTGAGTGCTCACGAGGTACATCTGGCTTCATGGTAAAGGTCTCCTAGCATCAAAGAAAATAAACGGCTCAACTGCTGCCGTGAAATTAGATTACAAGAGGTTTATGGTCAAATTATGGGCACGAAAAAGCCGAACAGATTAAACGTTCGGCTTCTCGATTCCACAATTGTCTGAAGTGAGCAGAGCTAAAGAGGCAGCGAACTACTAATTAAGTAACCGACTAAAGAAAATCAGTTACTGGCTTAGAATCTGCCACAGCCGGCTTGTCAACAATATCTGCAACTTGCATCACTTTGGCATCGTTACCAATAAACTTGATGCTAGCACCTGGTTTAGCCTGAATCTCACCACCGGCAGCAAATATTCTGCTGTTTGCTTCAGCAGAAACAGAGCCACCAAATACGAAGGCACGGGCACCGTTGCGCACAATAACATCGGCACCTGGGCGGACGGTAACGAAGGCGTGGTCAGAGACTTCCATACGATCACACATGCCGGCTTTGAGTATGCCGTCAGTATGTTGCACACGCGGACGATCTTCTGGACAATTATCTTTGTTCACAGCGGCCCGGCGAGGGGCAGCTTCAGTTGGTTTAGATGAGTGGGAAGATTCAACAACCTTTCCTGCATTCGAGAATGCTTCAGACTTGCGCCCAATGTTGAGCACAGTATCTGGATGTATGGCGTGAACTGGCCGCCCTTTCGAGTCAAGCTTAATATCGTTGAGAGCGGCGATACGCCTTACTTCAGCAGCAATTTCGCGGGTGCTGGCGTCGGCATGACCCGACACTCCCAGCGCACGCCTGGCCACAAGGGCCAGGGTGTCGCCTTTCTCAACTTTATAAATACCTTGGTCTAACAGGTCATGCACCCAGCTGTTGCGGTACATCTTAGCCGGCGGATTGATCCGCTCTTGCACTTTCATATCGGTGTAAGCAGATGTTGCTTCCAGAGATAAGCTTGTGCGAGTGTCTGGACGACTGTCGCCACTGTTAGTTAAGCGGCTATCAGCCTGGCTCTCTCTTACTGCAATTTCAACTCGATCAGCAGCTTTAGTAGCCACCGGAGTGCCAAAAGAATCATATGTTTCCATGGCTCTACCTTACTTCTTAGCTTTTGGATCGTCTTTGCAATCTTCTTCTTTATGCTTGACGACCGGTTTGTGAGGAGTTGGGCGATGAACTGGTTTAGGAGGAGCCGCATCAATTACAGCGACGCCAACTTCAACCTTGTTCTCAATGATCACAGGACGCTCTTGCAAGCCTTTAACAGCTTTGTCGATTTGCTCGACTTTGGTTGCCAGAGCTTCGTCTAAGATACGTTGATCGCGACTATTGTTAGCTGGTTCAACAATGATTAGTGGTCTGTCCAGTCCAGCAGCTTTGAGTGTTTCAACGTTAGCTGTAGAACCAGTTGCAAGAGTTGTGCAGACATTATCTAATTGCATCGAGCTTAATGCTTTAGCATCAGAAATACGGCTAACTCTTCTGCCAACGCTGGCGGCCATCGGGTTGGTGTCCATTTCACGACCAGCTGCTAGTTCAAGCTGGAAGCTCGATAGAGCCACTTGAGCATGCTCGTCGCTAGACTTACAAACTGACTGCATAGTCTCTTGGAAGTCACGCATCTTCAAGCATGATTCATTAATGGTTGATTTGCCACCGCTGACGCCGATGCCGAGTACATAAACTCCAGCACTGCCGCCTTCACTGCAGAAACCTGAGGCATAGACGTTTGGAGCACTAGCACTGCCACCATAATAATTGGTGCGGCTGTTGTCACTTATGCTGGAATTGCCACCACGAGACGACGAATTGGAAGTCGAATCGCCAGTGCGGTTGTTATTAGTGTTAGTGGAGCTCGATGTAGAATCACCAGTGCGAACGTTATTGCTGACATTGTTGCGGACGTCATTGCTGACATTATTTCTGACATCGGTGCTGACGTTATTGCGCACATCGTTTGTATTGCGATTAGCGTTATTGTTGACATTGTCATTGCGATTGGCGTTGTAGTTCGCATTATCGTTGCGGTTAGCGTTCAAGTTAGCATTGTCATTGCGATTAGCATTATTATTTGCATTAGCATTGTCATTGCGTGAACGATTAGACATATCGACATCGTTGTAGTTGATGCCACCAGGCGGGGTAATAGGGCCGTGTGGTTCGACGGGTCTGTCGCTAGTCATAGTAGATTCCTCCAAGGGTGGGGTGTCGCATTTACGCGAACATAGCTCTGCTGCTCGCAACTGACACATCAGTTACCGCAGTCAAAACATTTGTGGTTACGAACGGTGGGCTTACTAAAAATAGGAGCGCCGCGGTTCCTTGGTAGAACATTACAAGAAGCTTATTGGCATTTTATGGGCAAAGAAAAAAAACTTGCATCATAGTGGATATTGGGCATATTCAAAGTATGGTTACTGTCAGGTAATAGATGGCTATTCCCAACAACAATACTAATAGCAAGCCAGACAGCGAGCACACCCCTCCCAACCGAGGGCCGAATAGCAATCTGAATAGCGATTCGAGCAGCGGCCAAAGCAGCGGCCAGACCAGCAGCAAGAACAGCGAAACTGGCCCAATCTCCCCCTCTTATAAGCCAGGTCTATCAGAAACCTGGAGCACGATGCACATGCTCGCCCTCGACTCGACAAAGCTGTCGGGGCAAGCGCAAACAGCATCTCTACCTATGGGTAGAGGAATGACAAAAGTCTACTCAACTGGCGACATAGTCGATAACTCTTACAGGCTGCTCTCTCTGTTAGGCACAGGCGGCATGGGCGTGGTCTTTCACTGCCAGCATCTGATATTAGGCAAAGAATACGCTCTCAAGCTCCTTGCTGCCGACAAACTCAGTACCGAAAGCTGGTCGCGCTTTCAGTCTGAAGCCAAAGCCCTGGCACGCTTGCACCATCCTGGTGTGGTCGGCATTCATAACATGGGCATTGATGCCCAAGAGTGCCCCTACTATGTAATGGATTTACTAGAAGGTCAGTCGCTCTCGCAAATAGTCAAAGAAAATCGGCGCTTGCCAGAAGCAAGAGTCATTCCTATATTTTTCCAGCTGGCCGAGGCCCTCGATTCTGCGCACCAACAGGGAATCATTCACCGCGACATCAAACCATCAAATGTGATGGTGCTTCAAGAAAAAAATGGCGACAAAGTAAAGCTAGTTGATTTTGGTATTGCCAGACTCTCCAATCGCGGCGTGGGAAGCGCCTTTGACAGCCAGAATAAAACAGCGGCTGGCACCGTATTTGGTACTCCTTATTACATGAGCCCAGAGCAAAGCCTGGGCAAACCAGTCGATCATCGCTCAGATATCTATTCACTTGGATGTGCACTCTTTGAAGCTTTGACTGGTGTTCCACCTTTTTGTGGTGGCAATGCTTTCGAAACAATCTTGATGCACCAAACCAACGAAGCTCCGTCACTCAATAGTGTTTATCCTCAAGGAAAATTCTCCAGCTCGCTCGAAAACGCCGTGGCGAAGATGCTCAAGAAAAACGTAGAGGAGCGCTATCAGAGCATGAAGCAAGTGGCTCATGATCTCAGCCGCATACAAGAAGGCAAATCAATTGGCTTTGAAAAATCTGGAAACAGAAGTGTGGCTGAACCTAAATTCAGTGAAGAAGAAGACCATCGAAGTGCCGCACTAGGAGCAAAGAAGCAACAAGCAAAGCCTTCAGCGAAAACTTTGGCCGCAGTCGCTGCAGCACTCATATTGATTTCACTAGGTGCAACCAGCATCTGCATAGCCGCCAAAGGTATTTTCACAAAGGCGGCAGATTCGAATATTGAGGGTAGAAAGACCGCAGAAAAAGACAGTAAAGAAGATTCAACAGATGGAGACTTCCAACTCGAAAACCTAAAGAAGCACCTCAAGCAAAACGATACCTTATGCAAAAGCTCTGTAAATGAATCTGGCCAACCTGTACGGCGATTCATTTTTCCAAACAACGACTACCTCGGCTACATAAAATGGGGCGACAATCCACCTCAGAAAGCAATGAAAACAATTGAAGTGCCAAAGAATGAGAAAGTCTATTTGTACTTGCAGTGCGTTTGCACCCCCTTTCCGGAAATCTGCGACAGATTCGGCAAAGACAACATAGCTGGTCTTGATATTGTTACCTTTAACACACCGCAAGTAATCGAATCGCTAAAGTCGTGGACAACCTTAGAACACCTCTCGTTCTCCAATTCACTAGAACGAGTAAAAGGAATTGACTGCTCAACACTTGCAGTGGAGGACCTCCCACTTCTTGACCAACTGACCCAGTTAAAGTCACTCGGTATAGCGGGTGAAGTGAATATAGGCAAGCCTAACCACGGTCATGAATTGACCGGTGCCAGCATTACCAAACTGAAACTACTAAACTCACTACAGGCCTTGCAGCTACAGGAAATCAAAGATATTCAGCCCATGCTCCAAGAAATTACGAAACATCCAAATCTAAAAGACATCACTCTAGTCGGACTAGACATTAATGACACAGATTTAGCAGCGCTAGCAAAAGCCAAGAACATTGAAACACTGCGGATTTATCAATGTAATGGAATCACTCCAGCTGCGGTATCTTCCTTGATGCAAATGCCAGGCTTAAAAGTCGTGCGCGTTGACCAAACCTGGCCAGCGGAAGCGAAAAAGAAACTCCTGGCCGCTGGAAAAAGCTGGGAGTACGAAGACTATAAGAAGAATGCGAGAAATTAGACTCACTTCTCAATTACAAAATCTTCTCTTCTAGCCATTTACCCTTGGCAAGAAGTGATTTTTATACGTATTGTCGGAAAGCTGAAGAAGAGCCCGTTGATACTTAAGAAAATGCACTTAGCATTGCCAAGAGCGAAAAATTGCCAATAAAAAACCCCGAGCTTTTGGCTCGAGGTTTCTTAGTTCACTTGGATAATAAAAGACCCACGCTATTCACGTGGGTCTTTTATAAATCCTGGCACCGGGCTATCTTTCCAGGCAGTCACCCACCAAGTATTGTCGCTGCTAACCGTCTTTACCGTCGTGTTCGGGATGGGAACGGGTGTGTTCCGGTCGCATTGGCACCAAGAACCTTTTAGGGTTATCGGAGTTTGCACTCCAATACCCTGAAAACTACATATTGAGGTTTTATTCGTATTTCACAAGCTTATTCAAAAGCTTCACGCTTTGTCATTTCAAATTACTTTGAGTGACTTATCTTTGTTGGATAAGCCCTCGACCGATTAGTAACGCTCAGCTACATGCTTGCCTTTCGGGGCATTTCTACCTGCGTCCTATCAACCCGGTGGTCTTCCGGGGGTCTTACTAGCTTAACGCTATGGGATTTCTCATCTTGAGGTGGGCTTCGTACTTATATGCTTTCAGCACTTATCCTCTCCGAGCACAGCTACGCTGCGTTTACCGCTGGCGCGATAACAGCCATACTGGCGGCTCGTTCGTCCTGGTCCTCTCGTACTAGGGACGACTCCTCTCAAAAATCCTACGGGCATGCCGGATATGGACCGAACTGTCTCACGACGTTCTGAACCCAGCTCACGTACCGCTTTAATGGGCGAACAGCCCAACCCTTGGAACGTACTACCGCTCCAGGATGCGATGAGCCGACATCGAGGTGCCAAACCTCCCCGTCGATGTGGACTCTTGGGGGAGATCAGCCTGTTATCCCTATGGTAACTTTTGTCCGATGAGCAACGACCCTTCCATGCGGAGTCGTGGGATCACTAAGCCCGACTTTCGTCCCTGATCGTGATGTCTCACTCTCAGTCAAGCTCCCTTCTACCTTTACGCTCGATGGCTGATTTCCGACCAGCCTGAGGGAACCATTGGGCGCCTCCGTTACTGTTTAGGAGGCGACCGCCCCAGTCAAACTGCCCAACTGAAACTGTCCCCGACCCAGATAATGGAATCAGGTTAGTATGCTAGCTACATCAGAGTGGTATCTCAACGTTGACTCCATCGGGACCAAAATCCCGACTTCAAAGTCTCCCACCTATCCTGCGCAGATATAGCCCGCAGACAATTTCAGCCTACAGTAAAGCTCAATAGGGTCTTTCTGTCCTGGCACGCCTAGTCCGTATCTTCACAGACAATCCTATTTCGCCGAGTCTCTCTCCGAGACAGCGCTCAAATCGTTACTCCATTCGTGCGGGTCGGAACTTACCCGACAAGGAATTTCGCTACCTTAGGACCGTTATAGTTACGGCCGCCGTTCACCGGGGCTTTGTTTTTCAGCTTCGCTTGCGCTAACCGATCCACTTAACCTTCCGGCACTGGGCAGGAGTCAGCCCCTATACATCACCTTACGGTTTAGCAGAGACCTGTGTTTTTGTTAAACAGTCGCTTGAGCCTCGTCGCTGCGATCATCTCAGGCTTCAGACGCGAAGTCTTACACCCTACCATGACACCTCTTCTTCCGAAGTTACGAGGTTATTTTGCCGAGTTCCTTAGAGAGAGTTATCTCGCGCACCTTGGTATTCTCTACCTGACTACCTGTGTCGGTTTAGGGTACGAGCACACATTATCCTGGCTTTCGCCGCTTTTCTCGGCAGCGTGGCATCTACACAATTTGCTCCTTAGAGCATTTCTTACTCGGCCTTACTTTGTAACGCCAGGGCGGATTTGCCTACCCTGACTAGCTACGCCTTTGGAGGTACAAAACCAAACTGTACCCTGTGTATAGCCTCCTGCGTCCCGACTTAGCTCCTAGCGGATAATAAGTGGCACGGGAATATTAACCCGTTGTGCATCGGCTACGCCTGTCGGCCTCGCCTTAGCTCCCGGCTAACCCCACGTGGACGAACCTTGCGTGGGAACCCTTAGTCTTTCGGTGCATTGGATTCTCACCAATGTTTTCGCTACTTAAGCCGACAGTCTCACTTGTGCTTCGTCCATAAGTGCTTACGCTCTTACTTCGACCTACAACACAACGCTCCCCTACCGATCAATTTTTAACGTTGATCCTACGATTTCGGTATCATGCTTAGCCCCATACGTTTTCGGCGCAGAATCGCTTGACTAGTGAGCTATTACGCTTTCTTTAAATGGTGGCTGCTTCTAAGCCAACATCCTAGTTGTCAATGCAACTCCACCTCCTTAATCACTTAGCATGAATTTTGGGACCTTAGTCGGTAGTCTGGGCTGTTTCCCTCTTGAGTACGGAACTTATCTCTCGCACTCTCACTGCCAGATAATGACGCTACAGGTATTCGGAGTTTAACTCGATTTGGTACGGATTTTCTCCGCCCGCACCGAACTAGTGCTCTACCCCCTGTAGGATAAATCTGACGCGGTGCCTCAACGCCTTTCGGGGAGAACCAGCTAGCTCCGGGTTCGATTGGCATTTCACCCCTAAACACAGCTCATCCACTGATTTTTCAACATCAGTTGGTTCGGACCTCTACGCAATGTTACTTGCGCTTCATCCTGGCCATGCCTAGATCACCCGGGTTCGGGTCTACCACATGTAATTATCAACGCCCTTATCAGACTCGCTTTCGCTATGGCTTCGCATATTAACTGCTTAACCAACTACATACGGTAACTCGCCGGCTCATTCTTCAACAGGCACACTGTCACCCTATAAATAGGGCTCCAATTGCTTGTAAGCACACGGTTTCATGTTCTATTTCACTCCCTCTCACGGGTTCTTTTCACCTTTCCCTCGCGGTACTTGTTCACTATCGGTCGTCAGTCAGTATTTAGCCTTACCAGATGGTCCTGGCAGATTCGTACAAGATTTCTCGTGTCCCGTACTACTTGGGATACTCCCAGATGTCGAAAGTTTTCGTTTACCGGACTGTCACCGTCTTTGGTAGCCCTTTCCAGAGCTCTTCAACTAACTTTCTTCAATTCTTTATAGAGTCCCGCAACCCCAATAAGACTTACGTCCTACTGGTTTGGGCTGTTCCCCGTTCACTCGCCGCTACTTAGGGAATCACTGTTTTGTTTTATTTTCCTCTCGGTACTAAGATGTTTCAGTTCCCGAGCTTACCTCGTCACACCCTATGTATTCAGATGTGCGTCGCTGACATTACTCAGCGGGGTTGCCCCATTCGGAGACCCACGGATCTTAGTCTATAACGACTCCCCGTGGAATTTCGCAGTTTATTGCGTCCTTCATCGGCTGCTGACGCCAAGGTATCCACCGTGCGCTCTTAGTAGCTTAACCAACGTCTAGAAGATCTTGTGTTTATGATAACAAGCTTGCTTGGCGTGCGTCTTCTAGACTGCTGCTGTGACCGATTTCTCAGCCACAACTACTTGGTGGAATACGGACCTCAATATGTAGTTTTCAGGGTACGGAACTGGAATTATTAGCCTCACAGCCGGCTGTCGGACTTGGTGTCCGACTGAGTGGATAACTATATCACACCAATCGGACTTTTGAAGAGTGTTTTGTTTAGAACAAACTCACTCTTCGGAATCGGCCGCTAGAGCGCTTCTTAGGCGCTTGTCGCTTCGTTTTGAGAAGCATAACACATCGATTCGATGGTTGTCTTCTCGGCGATCAGTTTTGGTTACTTTCGTTACCATCACTAATTCTTCGAGACGCTTACTCGCTTACATCATACAACTGATGTTCGTTTTCTGCGGCGCTGTTCACTTTTTTTCAATCATTCAAACGACTGATGAACAGCAGATTTCTGGAGGCTAGCGGAGTCGAACCGCTGACCTTCTCCGTGCAAAGGAGACGCTCTACCAACTGAGCCAAGCCCCCGGGCTTTTGCAAACTGCTTATAGCGTTCAGCGATTATTGACGTTCCATTTGGTGAGGAACAAATCGCGTAACAAGCAGCTCGCTTGAGCATCTTTCTGCTCTGCGCTGTCTCTGTATCTCATACTATCAAGAACGAGATTCGTGCGACAGCTTTGTTGCAGAAAGTGTTACTTACTGGGCCATCCTGGACTCGAACCAGGGACCTCACCCTTATCAGGGGTGCGCTCTAGCCACCTGAGCTAATAGCCCGCAGCCAAAAAAGAATACCATTGGCTCACTCTCTTGTCCCAACCTCCGTGCTGTTGTTTCAAGGATCTTCACAATGCGAGGCGAAACTCGGTCAGGCAGCACATCTTGCAACTTCACCTAGTTGTACATTTCTCGCTCTCTAATTACTGTTCCCCCTGCCAAGTGATTTTTATCAGGCACCCTCAACTTTTCCTCAATTAATGACAACTGTGTAACCAACCCAATAAAAGGGAACTTCTAGTGCAATATATACTTGTCATCCCAAAGATCTACAAACAACCTCCACCGCCTTACTAGCAAACCTACTTATATATAGATATTGATCACCGTGTTCAGACGAGACTCCTTATATGGATATTGAAATCGACCCGCAGGCCCAGACCGTAATCTTTCGGGGCGAGGGCCAGGCCGAGCACCACTACCACCGCGGCGACGTGATTGGCGGCTCATATCAATTACTTGATTTGATTGGTCAAGGCGGAATGGGTGTTGTCTATCGCGTCAAGCATTTGATTCTCGAAAAGCAATTCGCTCTAAAGCTGCTAGCCCCCAATCAAATCAACAGTCAAAATTGGCGTCGCTTCGAATTAGAAGGGCGCTCCCTGGCCAAACTCAATCACACCAATATTGTCTCAATCTCTAATATGGGCATCGATAAAGGCTGTCCCTACTTTGTTATGGATTTGCTGACAGGAATTTCGCTGGCCGAACAGATCAAGAACTGCGGACCATTGAGCGAAAAAGAAAACCTCGATGTTTACTTGCAAGTTTGCGCTGGCCTTTCTTGCGCCCACAGAAATGGCATCATTCACCGCGATATCAAACCAGCCAATATCATGCTGCTGCCTTCAGAGAAAGGCTTTCTTGTCAAAATCGTCGACTTTGGCTTAGTGCGCTTGCAATCAACGAGCAGCACCACTAGTCAAGCGCTGACAGCCAGCGGCGAAGTTTTCGGCAGCCCTTACTACATGAGCCCAGAACAGACACTGGGTGAAGAGATCGATGCTCGCAGCGATATCTATTCTCTGGGCTGCTCCTTATTTGAATCACTTACTGGTCAAGTGCCTTTTGCTGGCGCTTCTGCCATTCAAACACTGATGATGCACCAGGAAGCAGAGGCGCCAATACCTTCTAAAAGTATGCCCTCTGGCCAGACTTCTTCTGGTCATGTTCCTTCAAGCGAAGTTGCCAACAGAAAGATATCAACAGCCTTTGATGAAGTGGTGGCAAGGTGCTTACAGAAAGATGCAAAACTGCGCTACCAATCAGCTGACCAACTAGCCATTGACCTCCAACGCATACTTGATGGCAAGCCAATCGGCAGCGGAGCACTTGACTATCAACACCTCAGAAGAAACAGCGAACCAGCAAAAACAAGAAATGATCACTTCGAAGATGGTGAAGATGACGATGACAACCCAGCGAACGAAAGGGATCATTCAAGCGATTTTTTCAGCTCTCACAAATTAGCTCTCAGCCTGGCTTCTATTACTTCAATAATTCTCGTGACCGCAGCCGGCTTTACTCTCAGCAATAAATCTGGCCCGCCGAAAAAACCGCTGATTCTAAAAGACACCACCCATGTCTCTTTAGGCATTGAAGATGACGAAGTCGCTTTTAAGATGAATGAAGCTGCCAGAGGACTCCGGGAAATAACAACACCTGACTCAACTAAAGACTCATCGGAGAAAAGTACCGAACCAGGAAGCGAAGCCCTCATTCTTGCGGCTGAAAGTGCCGCAACAGGACACACCGCTGAAAACCTAAATTCGATAATTGAGAAAGCTCCGAAATTTTCGCTCGGCATCAAAACCATCGACGGCCGCGCAATGCGCTGCTTCAAGTTTCCAAGTCAAGACTCAATCGGAAAACTTCGATTTGCCAAAGGACATGCCGAGGCCCAGGGAGACGTGCAAATTCCGGCAGATGACAAGATCGATCTGCATTTAAATTCCCGCGGGGCGCAATGCCCATCGCTCATCGACAAGTTTGCCCCAGAAGAAATCAGTACCTTGCGGGTGGACCACTCTAAGTCAATCGGCGAAATTACCAGCCGTCTGAGCAAGTGGACAAAGCTTCATGCCATAACAATTGAAGGGGGCAAAATCAAAGAAGCCGACCTGGCAACTCTAGACAACATCAAGCAGCTCGATTCGCTATGGATCAAAAGACTAGCCTTTAGTGCAGAAATCTTTTCCCAGTTGAAAGTGTTGAATCGTCTTAAAACTCTGCAAATAGAAGATTGCAATCAACTCAATCAAATTATGCAAAAACTACCAGTAATGCCAAAACTAGAAATCATCAGACTCGAATCTCGCGGAGACGACTGGTTAGAAAGCAAAAGCATTGCGGCAATGGCGAAGCAACCCCATTTGAAGATACTTGAGCTTAAGAGCAAGGAAGAAGATCTTGACAGCTATGCCCCGGCCGAAGGTGTAACCAGCAAAACAGACGCAAAACAGAAACTGCCAATATACGACTGGCGCAAACAACTAGCTGAACTGAAAAATCTTCAAGTCTTGGTTTTAGAGAAACCCGATTGGAACAGTGAGCAGATAGCAGAATTCTTGCTTCTAGTGCCTGCTGCCCGTCAAAATCCATGGGCAAAGGAATTCGGCGATCATCCAAGCCAAGGCAAGCGAGAATCGCAATAGGTAATTGCGACGAGCTATCCGTAGCTCTCAAAAATTTGGAGATAAGGGGATTCGAACCCCTGGCCTCACGGGTGCGATCCGTGCGCTCTACCAACTGAGCTATATCCCCATCTTGGTTGCAGCAATCTACCACCACTAATTATAGCGAGATTTAGGAAAAGAGCTCCACTTGCCAATCGCAAATAAAGGCCTAGTCTTAGTTTCCAGTGATATGCTCAAAGCTTTGACCATGCCTAAAAAGAGCAATAAAGCTAAAGTCATTGTTAAATGGCGCCAATCTAGAATGATCGGTTAGTATAAAGGACTCTTATCTTATGACAGGTGAGCAATGAACGTCTCTTCCAAAATTACTCAAAAGCTAGCCGCTCTGCTAATTTTGACTGCGGGCGTCTACATGTCTTCCGAATTTGCAGATGGCAAATTCGTACGGGCTGCGTCCGAAAATAGCGCTGTAGCAAAAGTCGGCAAAGCCGCACCAGATTTCACATTGACTGATACCAACGGCAAGAAGCAAACCCTATCGTCTTATAAGGGTAAGCTGGTTGTGCTTGAGTGGCTTAATCATGGCTGCCCCTTCGTTAAGAAGCACTATAGCTCTGGTAACATGCAAGCTTTGCAAAAAGAGTACACAGCTAAAGATGTAGTCTGGTTGTCGATTGTTAGTTCGGCTGAAGGTAAACAGGGTTTCCAGAGCAATGCCGAGCATAATGCTGCAATGAAAGCAGCCGGTGCTGCACCAACCGCGATACTAATTGATAATGACGGCACTGTTGGCCACCTTTATGGCGCCAAGACCACACCGCACATGTTTGTCATCGATAAGAAAGGCGAACTAGCTTACGCTGGCGCTATAGACGACAAATCTAGCACTGACGCTGAAGAAGTCAAAACTGCCAAGAACTATGTTCGCGCCGCCCTTGATTCTCTGCTTAAAAACCAAACACCTAAAGTTGCTTCGACTCAGTCATACGGCTGCTCCGTTAAATACGCTCAGTAGAGTCTGACTGCCAAGAATGAAACAAACAAACTTTGAGACCAGCAAAATAATAAGCTGGGTCTTCATTGTTTGTTTTTGTCTGGCTAATTTGTACTTTGGCTTTATGAGCGGTCAGACGGCACTGAGCGATCCCGACACCTGCTGGCTGGTGGCCTTAGGCCAACACATCTATCAACACTCTAGCCTTCCGGCTGTAGATCCCTTTTCCTGGACATTGACTTCTGAGCTTGCCGATAAACAGCCCTATATCGCCTACCAGTGGCTCAGTGCTCTGATATTTGCAGCTATCAATAAAGTTGGCGGGGCCGCTGCCCTTCTCTACTTTACAGCTATAACAATTGTTGTTAGCTTCATCATGGTGCCACTTGCCGCAGCCAAAGCTTTGCGCATTTCCCCACTACTTGTGGCTTTAGCAGCCAGTCTAGCCATTAGCGCTGGCAGCTTTCACTTTCCCTGCCGTCCGGAAATATTTTCATACTTGTGCCTCGCTTTACTGATTGCCACAGTGGTCAAAATCAGTGAAAGCAAAGGCAATCTGCCATTCTTCACCTATGGTTTTTCCGCCGCTTTGTTTTTTGCCCTCTGGGCTAATCTTCACACCGGTTTTGTTCTTGGCTTGCTGGTGCTGGCGGTTACATCCTTACTAATTCCGCGTGTGCCGCTTTTGGCAAGCTTTATCGGGGGCTTAATTGGTAGTTTGCTCACCCCATATGGAGTAAATCTATGGCAATATTTGCCCCATCTCTTTTTTTCTCAGGCAAATAAGTACAACCAAGAGCTGTTTCCCCTTACAACTTATGAGCTACTGTCTTTCGACTTCCTCGCCTTTGACATCATAGGGTTGGCTCTTTTAGCTGGTCTTGTCACTGACATAGTGATTCAAATCAAGCACAAGCTAAAACATCAACACTTTTCGCAAGCAACATTCAACCATTTGCCCTGGCTAATTCTTTCTCTAGCAGGCTTTTCTGCAGCATTGCAAAGCCGACGCCTGGTGCCCTTCGCCGCCATACTAGCCATGGGTTTTGTCTACCAATTCTTAGTCACACATAGAGCAGCTCTTACTCAATGGAGCCTGCCGACAGTTAGAACTCGCTATTATTTACTTCCATTAGCACTGGCCGTTTTGGGTGTAAACACTGCCATCTCGCTCTTTCACGCCACTTTGCCCAGTAGTACTTTTGGCTTTGTCGTGCCCGAAGAAGCACTCAAACTAATAACCAAGACAAGACCTGCCGGTCGTCTTCTCAATGATCCCCAGTATGGTGACGTTATGGTATTGAGTGATGGAGACAAGGCGAAAGTGTTCATTGACACACGCTTTGATGTCTACGGCGATAAAATCACACTAGACTTCTGGCAAATGGCAAATTGTCGCGGCCCCTGGCAAAAACTATTAGAGCAATATCAAATTAGCTGGGTATTTTTTCCCGCAAGAGCACCAATAGTTTCTAGATTAGCTCGCGATGGGGCTTGGCAAGCTCTTTTTAAAGACGATAACGCTGTAATTTTGATCAAGCGCTAAAAGCAAAGCTAAGGGCCCAATGAATAACTTAGAGAAACAAGAAAGTGCAAAAGCGGAGGAAGGCCCAAGCAAGCGCTTTCAATGGCTCCCTTACTCGCTTATTTACGGCCTCTCGCTAGCGTTAATATATAGCGAAAAAATCGTACATGGCTTTATTTTTGCCGCAGAAGACGGGCGCGTGCAAAACTATCCGGCCTTTGCCTCGCCTGGATTCTTCTGGACGCCACTTTTACTAACGGGCTTTCCTGTATTGGCAGATCCGCAGACTTGTCTTTTCTATCCAATTTGTTTTATTTCGAAGCTCTTAATTCCAGGCTACCAGGGCTGGAACCTTTATCTGCTAAGCGCCTATTTTCTCAGCGCCTTGTTTGCTGCCCTATTTGCCTACCGCCTGACAAAATCAAACCTAGCGGCATTGTTAGCCGGGTTTATCTATGGCTTTGGCGGCTACCAAATTTCAGAATTGCGACACGTGCAAATAATACAAACAGCGGCATGGCTGCCGCTTTTGCTCTTCTTCGTCGAAGCTCTGCGCCATAGAACAAAATGGGCAACTCTGCAACTATCGCTAATGGCAGCGACTAGTGCCCTGACTATTCTCGCTGGTCATCCCCAGACTGCCGCCTATATATTTGTCGCGACAGTTGCTTATGCAGCATTTGCTGGCTCAAGAAAAAGAGAGTCTGGAGAAGAAGATACTGGCAAAGCGGCCAATCTCAAAAACGCCCTGATTGTTACGGCTCTCAGCAGTGCAGCAATTTTGTTTGGTGCCTGCATTGCTGCTGTGCAGCTACTGCCCTCGTATGAACTATCACAGCAAAGTGTGCGAACAACATTCGGCTACAAAGACTTTTTAGTTGGCGAACTGGAACCAATGCAGATACTTGGTTTTATTATGCCGTACCTACTTGGTGGCAATTTTGGCAGCCTTGAAGGTTTGCCATTTTCAGAGCAAGGTCCGCCACCGGGGCTGCTTTTCTTTGGTTTCGCTCCGATAATACTAGCGCTATACTCCATTGTTTGCCTCAGAGCCCAGGCCGTGGTGAGCTATCTATTTGCCACCATACTGCTTTCGTTTCTCTTTGCTTTAGGTGCCCATACTCCACTGGCACAGCTCTTTCACGCTATTCCGATTTTGGGCTCTTTTCGTGGTCTCTATCGCGTATTGCTCCTCCCTGCTTTTGCTATCAGTATTCTCAGTGCTCTGGCCATCGCCCAAATTGAAAGAAAAGAGGTGGCGCCCAGGACAACTCTCAAAGAAGAAGTACTAACGAACTTTCAAAAACTAGGTAAGTGGAAGCACCTTCTGCTCTGTTTATACGTGCTTGTAGGGGCTCTAGTACCGACATTTTTATTCGGCACTCTGCCCTTGATGTTATACAAATCAAGGCCGGAGCAATCCTGGCGTAAATTATTCCTGGTACTAAGCACCTTTTCAGTAATTCTTACCTATGCCATATCTTCACAGTGGTATAGACAATCACCAAAGATCTCGCAGTTCAATCCACCTACCGGTTGCGACCAACTGAAAGAGAAGCTCAAAGAACACAACCAACGCATTTTTACATTGCGGGGGCTAGCAGCAGATCCTGGCGAATATCCACCAAACTTGAGCCGACTATGGGGAGTGGACAATGCATCTGGCTACGAGCCCCTCATGCCGAGGCGCTATATGAAGCTTTTAGGCATTGCTGAAGGGGGATTTCTACAACCGCCCTGGCGCATCAAAGCCCAAGACCGCTCTTTTGATATTTGCGCTGTGCGCTATTTATTGGCGCCAGCAGATGCCTTTGGTGGGCGGGCCTTTGTTGAAGGTGCCTGGAAATTCTGGAAGCTAACCAGTCAAGAAAATGGTGTCCTCTGCTACGAAAATACTCGCGCTCGTCCACGCTTTTATATCGTGCCAGAGCGTAGAGAAGTAAGCGAAAAAGAAGCTTTTGTCGCGATCAAAACCAGCGCACTTAAAAACGGTGAATTATTCGATCCCGAATCAATGGTTCTAATTGAAAGCGAAAGCGGAAGTGAACGCGCAAGCAAAATTGAAAGCAAGACTGAAAATTCACCAAGTCAGCCGATAGCGATAGTAGAACCTAGACGCAACCCTGATTCCATCAGCACTATAGCCATAGACAAACTAGGCGATGAAGAGATTGAGCTTTCCACCGAATCAGATTTCAACGGCTATCTTGTGGTGGCAGATCAGTACTATCCTGGTTGGCGTGCTTCGCTAGATGGCCTAGATATGCCAATCCTCAGAGCCAACTACATACAGCGTGCAATTGCACTACCTGAAGGAAAACACAAAGTAGTTTTCTCCTACAAACCAGAGTCATATCGCATTGGCTTAATGATTAGCTCAATAGCTCTCGGACTTTTGGCTCTGACTGCGCTTATTGGCATAGTCATTGGCAGGAAAACTTCTGCGACCAACAGTTGCTGATTAATGAATTTCCAATACTGTCAGATTTTTTGAAGAAAAAATGACAGTCTTGGAAACGCATTGACTCATCTAAAAACACACCATTGACTAACCGTTGCCTCAATTAAAAACTAACTTTCGTTAGTTCTTTTCGAGGTTGAATCAATGAGGTTAAAAATGAGCAAAACTGCACGCAGGGAGCTGCTTGAAGCTCTCAAATGCGAATATTCGAGATCAAGTAAAGTACAGAAGATGGCTCTGTTAGAGGGCCTCGTCAGGGCTACAGCCTACAACAGAAAGCATGCCATCAAGTTACTGAACTCCGGTTCCTCGCCATCTAAGCTCCGAAAACACCAACGAAAGCCCAAATACAGCACTGGTGATTTCAAAGCTCTCAAGTTTGTTTGGCTGGCTTCTAATCGTATTTGCTCCAAACGATTACAGCCTTTTCTCGAACCTTTCGTTGATTCACTAGTCAGACACGGGCATCTAAGTATCTCAAAGGCAATCAAGCATAGACTTCTCAGCATGAGTGCTTCAACAATTGATCGCCTGCTCAAAGAAGACCGAAAGAAGCTTGCGCGAGGCCGCAGCACTACCAGGCCAGGTAGTTTGCTCAAGCGGCATATTGAAGTCCGCACCTTTTCGGATTGGACAAACAGCCGCCCTGGCTTCTTTGAAGCTGACTGCGTAGCTCATTGCGGTACTTCGATAAAAGGAAGCTTCCTGAGCACGCTCACTCTAACCGATATCCACACAGGATGGACTGAATGCAAAGCACTGCCCAATAAATCAGAAAGCGCGGTTGCAGCCGCGCTTTCTGAGATTGCCGGACAATTGCCCTTCCCTGTTAGAGGATTCGATTCAGACAATGGCACCGAGTTCATCAATTCTAAAATACTCGAATGGTGCGCCGAACGCAAAGTAACCTTCACTCGATCACGGGAGTACAGGAAGAACGACCAGGCCCATGTTGAGGAGAAGAACGGTTCAATTGTCCGGAAATACGTGGGTTACGACCGTTTTGAAGGGAAAGCCTCTTTGAAAATACTGGCAAAGCTCCACAGCCTAACGCGCCTCTACGTCAACTTCTTCCAGCCATCAATGAAAATTGTAGGCAAGGAGAAAGACGGTGGCAAAGTAACCAAGGTGTACGAACAAGCTAAAACACCCTGCCAAAGATTGCTCGAATCTGACATCCCAGAAACCGTCAAGAAGGTTCTCCGGCGGCAATCGAAGCAATTCGATCCGATTACCTTGCTTAAAGAAATAGAGGAGACTCAAATAAAGCTCTGGCGTACCTCAACTACAATCAACACTTCGGATATCGCACAAGGTTCGATTCTCCAGCTTCTGCAAGATGAGCCTGGCAAGCCATGCGAGTCTCTAATTGAAAAACTCGCAAATCATCGAAATGATCTGCGAGTTCGAAAGAAAAAGCCTAAGGTCTCTAACATTCCAAAAACTTCGGAAAAACCGGAAGGTATAGGGAAGCTCAGAACCTACATCAGGTCTCTAAAACCGGGCACAACCTTCAAACTGAAAACCATCGAACATTTGCTTCCACGCTGGAAACTTCACACCTACATCTCCAGAATGACCAAACAACGCGAGCTGATCAGAATTGGCTGGGGCACCTACAAAGTGCCAACAATAAGTCCAATTAAGATGAAAACGACAGACTAAAACAACCCAAAAGAGGAATCGGGGCGGTAACATTTTAAATGAGGCAACGGTTCCTCTTGGGTGTGTTTTTTAATTGACGCAATACGGAAAACAAAAAAATCAGCTTACCTGAACCGAAGCCGGAGGCTGAATTGAATCTAGTTCTGACCCATAGAAGGATCTACAGGAACTGAATAGTCAACGCCAGCTAAGCCAAAACCAAAGAGCTTGAGAAACTCAGAGCGGTAGCTTTCGTAATCAGAAATTTGCTTGAGATTTTCAGTAGTCACTTGTGGCCAGAGGGCATCTACTTTTGCCTGCACATCAGCTTCCATCTCCTTGTCGTCAATTCTGATGCGACCGGCGGCGTCTAGATTCGGTTTAGCACCGTTATAGAGATTGGCAGCAAAGAGTCGATAGATTTGTTCTATGCATCCTTCGTGCGTATTCTTCTCTTTCATTACTTTATAGAGCAATGAAATATAGAGCGGCACCACCGGAATGGCTGAACTTGCTTGAGTCACCAGTGCTTTATTGATTGAGACATAGGCCTTGCCACCGCTAGCGGCAAGTTCTTCATTGAGCTTCTTGGCAGTGGTCTCAACATCGAGCTTAGCAACACCAATTGAACCATCGCGATAAATCGGCCAAGTCACTTCTGGCCCTATGTAAGAGTAGGCAACGGTGATGGCACCATCAGCTAATACATGGGCTTGACGTAAAGCATCAATCCACATTTGCCAGTCTTCACCGCCCATTACTTCTTTAGTGTCGGCAATTTCTTTTTCGTTGGCTGGATCAATACTGATATCTTTCACTAACTCTTTGTCGGTATCGAGAGTTTTAGCCGTGAATGTATGTCCAATTGGTTTCAGTACTGATTTGAAAAGCGTTTGGCTCTTAGGATGCATACGCTGAGGCGAAGCCAAACTGTAAACAACCATGTCGACCGTGCCAAGGTCTCTCTTGATTACCTCGATGGTCTGAGCCTTGATGTCATCAGAAAATGCATCACCGTTAATACTGTAACTATAAAGACCGGCTTCTTTGGCTTTGCTGTCAAAAGCCAGACTGTTGTACCAACCAGCAGTGGCAGTCTTGCCGTTGGCTGGCGGTTTTTCGTAGTAGACGCCTACTGTGGCAGCGCCGCCGCCGTATGCAGCACTAATGCGGGACGCCAGTCCGTAACCGGTAGAGGCCCCGATGACAAGTACCTTTTTAGGAGCATCTTTGATCGGCCCTTGTTTCTTCACGTAGTCGATTTGTTCTTGCACATGGGCAGCACAACCCACAGGATGGGCGGTTATGCAAATAAAACCACGGATACGCGGCTCAATCACCACAAGATTCTCTGTAGATGTCATGCTCACCTTACTATTCTCCATATTGCAAGAAGCAGATCTTCGCCTGTGGCCGTGCTTGCTGTCAACTGTAACTAGCAGCAACATTGAGGGAGTGAGAATGTTTAAAGTGCTAAAGTATTACCGTTAGTCTAATTTTGAACCAACGAGGTGCACAACATGCATCTAGACGTGGTCCTTTTGTCGCGCCTACAATTTGCGCTGACTTTGATGTTCCACTACATCTTTCCGCCTTTGACCATTGGTCTTGGCTTACTGATGGTGATTGTAGAATGGCTCTGGCTCAAGAGCAAAGACCCCTTCTATAAATCGATGGCGCTCTTTTGGACAAAACTCTTCGCTATTAACTTTGCCATGGGCGTAGCCACTGGGCTGGTGATGGAATTTCAGTTCGGTACCAACTGGGCAATTTATTCCCGTTTTGTTGGTGACATATTTGGCTCAGCCCTGGCCTCAGAAGCTATTTTTGCCTTCTTTCTTGAATCAGGCTTCTTAGCGGTTTTAGTTTTTGGCTGGGACAGAGTGAGCCCTAAAATGCATTTCTTCTCTACCTGCATGGTGGCGTTAGGCTCACTTTTCTCATCAGTCTGGATCACAATAGCCAACTCCTGGCAGCAAACTCCAGCCGGTTATCACATAGTTAAGTCAGCCAATGGCTTCTGGCGAGCAGAGGTAACCGACTTCTGGGCTATGTGTTTCAACCCATCCATGGTGCACCGCATGCTGCACGTTTGGTTGGGTTGTTTTATTCTAGGTGCATTCTTTGCCCTCAGTATTGGCGCCTTCTACATACTGAAGAGACAGCACACAGCCTTCGCCAAGAAAACAATCGAAATATCGCTCGTTTATGCCGCCATAAGCAGCCTTGCCATGCTCGGTTCTGGTCACTTCCAAGCCGACGCGGTGGCCGACAACCAGCCAGCTAAACTAGCCGCCTTCGAAGGTCACTATGAAACCGGCAGCGGTGGCACACCACTCTATGCCTTTGGCTGGCCCGATGACAAAGAAAAGAAAGTGAAATTCGGCCTGGCCGTACCTGGCATGTTGAGCATGCTAGTACATGGCAACTTTACTCAACCAGTCACTGGCCTCGATAAATTCCCCAAAGAAGACAGACCGCCAGTCTTTATACCGTTTCAAACCTACCATTTGATGATTGCACTGGGCATGGCCTTCATTGGCCTATCTCTGCTAGGTTTAGTGCTACTGAAATTCAATCTTCTCTTTCAGCAGCGCTGGCTGATGTGGCTTTATGTCTTTGGAGTATTGGGCGCTTATACAGCCAATGAAGCAGGCTGGATAGCGGCCGAAGTAGGGAGGCAACCCTGGGTAGTTTATGGCTTGCTGAGAACCAAAGACGGTGTCTCACACTCAGTGACAGCAGAGCAAGTACTCGGCTCTATGATCATGTTCGGTATACTCTATAGCTTTCTCTTTGTGGTTTGGGTGATGGTGATGAACACACGCATTCAAGCCGGACCACCGGTGGTAGCCGACATAGTTAAGGAAGACGAAAAACTAACACCTGGTACAAAAAAAGGTGTGGGTCAGTTCATGGCCATTATTGGCAATCTCTTGCAACGGGGGCCAGCTTCTCTTTCGGAGACCTGGCGCGGACCAGCCCCCACTGTAGAAAGTAAGAAGGTAGAAAGTAAGAACCTAGAAAGCAAGAAAGAAGAGGAGAAACCATAATGGACTACTCTTTAAATTTCATTTGGTTTATTTTGCTTGGTATTTTGCTTACTGGTTATGGCATTCTCGATGGCTTCGACCTCGGTGTAGGCATCCTTCACCCCATTGCCAAAACCGACGAAGAGCGCCGCTTAATCATCAACTCCATAGGCCCGCTGTGGGACGGCAACGAAGTCTGGTTAGTCACTTTTGCTGGCGCTCTTTTTGCCGCGTTTCCTGACGTATACGCTCTAGCTTTTTCAAGCTTCTATACAAATTTGATGATCATTCTCTGTGCCCTAATCTTTAGGGCTGTCTCGATTGAATTTCGCAGCAAACACCCAGCTAAGTTCTGGCGTCAATTCTGGGATGCTTGCTTCTTTCTTTCCAGCCTTAGCGCTTCATTCTTATTTGGCTACATTGTCGGCCAGCTCTTTTTGGGCTTGCCCATCGACGGACAGCTTGAGCTGCACAAAGAAAAAATGTCGCTGCTTGAGTTTTATCCAGTTATCACTGGCCTCTTAGCTGTTGCCACCTGTGCCATGCATGGTTCCATTTTTCTCTATCTTAAAACCGAAGGTGAACTACAAGAGCGCATTCACAACTATATTTGGCACACCTATGGCGTCTTTGTCATGGTTTATATGCTCACCACAATCTTCACCCTCACCCAGATACCTTCCGCAACCAGCAACCTGAAACACTACCCCTGGCTCTGGTCTGTTGTGCTAGTCAACATTTTGGCCATCGGCAACATTCCCCGCACTATTTTTCTCAAGCAACCGGGTTATGCCTTTCTTTCTTCCATTGCCACGATTGGCGCGCTGGCGGCCCTATTCGGTATTGCCATCTTCCCCAATCTAATTGTCTCCAGCATAGACCCGAATCTTAGCCTCAGTATTTACAATTCGGCATCGTCCCAGGGCACACTTAAAACCATGTTATTTATTGCCGTGCTCGGTCTACCGTTCGTCTTAAGCTACACGGTAATTGTCTATTGGGTCTTTCACGGTAAAGTGGCCTTGGGTAAATTTAGCTATTAGGCTTTGTTAGACTCTGCAATTTTTCACGGCTTTTTCACACTGCCCGCCTTATCTTCAATGAAGACGGCGGGCGGCCAATTAAAAGGCAAAGAGAGAAAACAGATGGAACAAGCGCATTTAGTAGACGACCTCGACCAAGCAATTGCCGAAGAGCTTAAACTCAGCTTCCAAAAGCTGAGACGCGCAGCTTCCTTCGACAAAGAGCTAAAAAAGACAATTGAGGCTACTTTCCAGAACTATCAAAAAGCCATACCCAAGTCATAGTTGGGCGTCAAGCAAAGAAATTGCTCATTCCCACCAGAACTGCCAAAGGTCACAGTCGCTAATTTCACTTGCCAAACGACCAACGGAGCCCAATGATTGCAAGACGCTATCGGGGCAATAGCGAAAATGCTCAATCGCTAAGCTTGTGGCCGCAAAAGCGCTAACCGGTTTTGCCACGTAAAAATAAAGTGAATCAGGCCCGAGGCCTAAAATTTTCGGTTTCGCCCCATATTTCTCAGACCAACGTCGCATTAACGCCAAATGGACGTGCGCCGGTGGCATGTCATTGACGCCGCCCATGTGAAAGAACGCTGGCACGAGATCGGTGTCAGGCACTGGCACCAACATTAGATGCGGCACACTATCAATTAATTGCTGGGCCCGAGTAGCGGCAATTTGTTGTTTTCGCAAACTGTTCTCGGGCTCAGGCCGGGCCTCTATTGCCGTATCTTGACGCACTTCTAACCACGCCTCAATATCAACCGCAGTGGCAGCAGATTGATAGTCTTTGACCGAAGGCACTCTGTGACTGGCGCGAAGTTGAGCCAATAAAGGCACTAGCTCAATCCGCTCTAGCTGCTCTAGCTTCAATGCCGCTTTTTCAAAAGCATCAGGAGAAAGAGCACAATCGCTACCGGCAAGAAAACGCATCACCGAAGCATAACCAAGGCCGTTAGCGTTCTCTTGCTCCTGCTCTTGTTTTTGTTCTTCAATAGTGTCATCGCTCAAATTAACCGAATCGGCAGAGGAGTATGTAGGCGATTCCGGCCTAGCAATACCCTGCAGGGCCTGAAGCAGCCGTTGACGTAGTACAACCTCTGTAGCTTCAGACACCTCCAGAACTTCGGCACCGGCTAAGCTAGCTGACCGAAGCGGCCGAGAGGAGCTATCAGTTGGCGAAAAGATATGATCGCTGTCGACATGGCAATCTAATAATGGGTCTTGCCAAAAGTCCTGGGAAAAATCCTGGTAGAACTCTTGGGCCTGGTCTAAGCTGGCACTAAGAAACTGCAGGCGCTCTAGCTCGTCAACAAACACGGCCGAATAACCCAGGTTAGCCAGCAGCTCATTGAGCCTAAGCCACTGATAAACCTTCATATCTTTAAATTTGCGCAAGACGAAAAGACCATTGAAACTGCCAATTTGTAGCGGTCTCAGATCATCAAAGCCGATCTGTGCCGCTCCAATCACCTGCTTCAGGGTGGCCAGATCTACCACAGACTGCACCAATTTCACCTCTCTCCAGATAATAAGAGCCTTGCCTAATCGTAGATATGCCGCACAGTGATTCAGCGGTACCGCAAAAAACATTAGAAGCGCAAGAATCAAAGTTCTTTGGGCAAATAGTTATTACCGGCCTTAGCTGCGCCCTAAAGTAAGTCGCGCTCTGTGGCAAAAGAGGGTAAATCGTGAAAAGCTCTAGCGTATTACTTGTCGACGACAATGCTGACCTGCGCAAACTAGTGTCGAAAACACTGACTTGTCTTGGCAATTGGCAGGTAGAGACTGCCGATTCTGGGCTAGCAGCCTTACAATTTCTTGAGAATCACCGCCCCGATCTCATCTTGATGGATGTCTCCATGCCACAAATGGATGGCGTCACCACCATTAATGAAATCAATAAGCGGGAGCAGTGGCGCAGCATTCCCATTATCTTAATTACAGCAAGAGTGCAAATTCATGAGATGAATCAATACCGCCACCTACCAATTGCCGGTGTCATTTCGAAACCCTTTGATCCGATGAAACTTCCAAGCCAAATCCAGCGTTTGTTAGAGCAATGGTCACCAACAGGCGAAAATTTGCGAGTGGCCATAAGTGATTGATACTTCTCAAACCCTAGACTTTCTTGAAAATGCTCCCATCGCTCTGCTGCAAACCGATAGTAGCGGCACCATATTGAGAGCCAATCAAGCTGCGCGAGAACTATTGCAGACAACGGAAACTAACAACGAACAGACTCTGACGCAACTCTTTTCTAGCCCCGAATTGGGCGAAAAAGCCATGCTCCAGCTAAAGCACGCTGGCATTCTCAAAGAGTTCGCTGCAGTATTTAAAACCGCTGACGGCATGTTGAGACATGTAGTAATCGATGCCAATATCTCCCTGAACAATCGAACCGATGTAGAAGAATATAATTTCTTCATTCGCGACATCACTGCTAGCTGGTTAAAGCAAAGCCAGGCCAATGCACAGTTTGAGATTACCAAAGTGCTAGTAGGAGCAACGGCTATCGTTGATGCCCTGGGACAAATTTGCACCACTCTCTGTACTCTACTGTCATTTGAAATTGGCATAGTCTGGCGCATCGATGAACGAGCCAATCGCATGTCGCGGCTAGTTCACAAAGTTATTACCGAAACAGACAAACATGATTATCTAATTGCTCGCTCTGTCAACGTTCCGCTGTCATTATCAACCGGATTTCCAGCCACAATTTGGTTCAACGGCAAAGGCAAAGTCTATACAAATATCGAACAATATGACACCTGCTTTAGCGAACCAGCATCACGCATTACCAAAACCTATCCTGCAGTGGTTGCCTTTCCCATCTGTATCGGCAACCGTATTTGGGGGGTGATTAGCCTTCTCTCAACCCGTGCCACACCAATTAGCAGTGAACTGGTCACCACTCTTGAGTCAATCGGCTATCAAATAGGTAACTTTGTCGATCGCATTGAGGCCAACGAAGCCTATCTCAAGAGCCAAGAGCGCTATTACGTTGCCATCACAGGCTCAAACGACGGCATTTGGGACTGGGATCTAGTCACGAACGAAGTATTCTATTCGCCTCGCTACAAATCTCAACTAGGCTTTGAAGAGAATGAATTAGCCAATCACTTTGATACTTTCCGCTTGCTCTGCCATCCCGACGACTATCAAGAAGTAATGGATAAAGTACAGAGACACATTGACACAAAACAGCCTTACGAAGCAGAAATGCGCTGTCGCACCAAAAGTGGTGACTACAAATGGATATGCGCTAGAGGCCAAGCAATTTGGAATGCCCAAGGTCGAGCCATTAGAATGGCGGGTTCTCATCGAGACATTACAGAACTAAAAGCGGCAGAAAAAACGAGACGGGAGTATGAGCAACGCTTACTCGACAGTGAATCGATGTTCAGACAACTAGCCGAAAATATTCGCGAAGTCTTCTGGATTATCTCGGCCAGCACAGATGAGTTCATTTACGCCAGCCCAGCCTTCGAGGAACTGTGGCTAGAGGGCTGCGATCAACTCTATAAGAATAAAGAAGTATTTTTCAACCCAATCATTGAAGATGACCGCGTGCGGGTAAGAAAAGCGCTGCAAGGGCTAATGCTTGGCACTGACGGCCAATATGGCCAGGGCTTCGACCTCGAATTTCGCATTGAAACCAAGGACAAAGAAATTCGCTGGATCTGGTCGAGAGTATTTCCTGTTTTAGACGAATCAGGAGCATGCGACCGACTCTACGGTATTGCCCATGATATCACCGAGAAAAAAGAAGTTGAGCGCCGAGTCAGTGAATTCTATTCCACTGTCTCACACGAATTGCGCACGCCACTGACTTCAATACGAGCTGCGCTAGGCTTAATTGAAGGAGGAATGACCGGCGAAATTAGTAGCGAGACAATGGAGTATGTCAGCATCGCCCGAGATAACAGTGACCGCTTAATTCGCCTGATCAACGACATTCTCGATATACGCAGGCTAGAAGCCAACAAGTTAGAAATGAAAATCGAGACCATTGCTCCCAGTCAGTTAATTGAAAGCACCATTGATTCGCTTCGAGCTTTTGCAGAGGAACGAGGTGTAACTGTCTGCTTTAACTTAGAATCGCAAGACCGCGATATCATCGGCGACCGCGATCGGCTGATGCAGGTACTTACCAACTTAATTTCCAACGCTTTGAAATATACCCCAAGGGGCGGAGCCGTTTATGTCAGCAGTACTAGCAACGGTCCCAATGTCAAAATCAATGTTAGTGATCAAGGGCCAGGCATTGCAGAAGAACACATGCAAGGGCTATTCGGTCTCTTCCAACAATTGAGCTGTGTTGAAAACGAATTCAATACTGGCTCAGGTTTGGGTCTAGCAATTTCAAAAGCACTAATAGAAAAGTTGGGCGGAAGTATTGGGGCGGAAAGCAAACCCGGCGAAGGCGCCACTTTTTGGTTTGAATTACCGGCCCTCGAAAGCATCGACGAGCAGGGGACGGCCGCCTATGAAGCTAGCGGCGCCCAGGAAGCTAATAGAGAAGAAGAGCCGGCGTTGGTGCTACTGATGGAAGACAGCGACTCAATTGCCCTAATTCTCAAGACACTCATTACTCGCACAGGTTATCACTGCGTTCGTGCGGCCAACATCGCTGAAGCTCACACTTTAGCGGAAAATAAGCGCCCCGATATACTCTTTGCCGACATAAACCTACCTGATGGCAACGGCCTCGACTTTGTTAATTGGCTGCATGAAAAGTTCGCGGCCCAATCGATACCAGTTATCGTTCTTAGTGGTGCCGAAGCCAATATCGGTCGCGTGCATCATCCAGAATTAGTGGATTGGGTGAAAAAGCCATTTGAAACTGAGGAGATTCTGCGGCTAACGAAACTTCGCGCCAAAAAGCAGCCGCATCGATTTGACACACCCCAAAGTACAAGCCCAGCAACAACAACAACAACAACTACTACTAGCTAAACTGAAGTAGAACTAGTATCCCCAACGCATCAGGCAAGCACCAGCACTGAGTCCTGCGCCCATGGCCGCAAACAAGACGAGATCGCCTTTCTTCAAGCGACCCTGGTCTAAGGCAGTACCGATTGCTAGAGGCAAGGTACCAGCAGTGGTATTACCATACTCATCAATATTTACTATAACTTTGTCCATGGACATACCAAGGCGATCAACGGCCGCTTTGATAATGCGTAAATTGGCCTGGTGCGGGATGAAAAGATCTATATCAGCTCCAGTCAAGCCATTGCGCGCGAGCAAACGAGCACAAAGCTCTGGCATACGCTTAGAAGCAAACTTGAAGACCACCGGTCCGTCTTGTTTGACAAAGTGCATTTTGTCGGCAACAGTTTGGGCCGAGGCGGGGAATTGGCTGCCTCCGCCAGGCATACAAAGATAGTCACCGCCTGAGCCATCAACTTCGTGCAAGAAATCAATGAAATAGCCGTCTTCCTTCGATGGAGAAGGCTGTATCAATGCAGCTCCGCCGCCATCGCCAAAGATGATGCAAGTCTGCCTATCGGTATAGTCAATGATTGATGACATCACATCCATGCCAATGGCCAAAACGTTCTTATGGGCGCCTGTAGCAACGAACTGCACACCGACTTGCATAGCATAAAGAAAACCAGAACAGGCAATAGAAAGATCAAAACCCCAGGCGTTCTTAGCACCAATTTTGTCTTGCACCAGGCAAGCCGTGGCTGGCAACATCATGTCAGGTGTAACCGTACCAACAATAATCAAATCTACTTCACTGGCATCAACGCCAGCTGCGGCAAGGGCCTTCTTCGCCGCTTCAGCAGCCAAGTCAGAACAAGTTACGCCCTTATCAACTATATGTCGCTGCTTAATACCGGTACGCTCAACTATCCATTGATCACTGGTCTCTACCATCTTTTCTAGATCGGCATTGGTGAGCAATTTGCTAGGAACGGCGGTTCCGACTGCGGCGATGCGGGCGAGATGAAGCTTGCCGCCTTCTTCTATGGCTGGTTTATTCAGGATTAACTCCAGATGATGAGCATAAGTCAAACGCTAAGCCACTATTCTAAAAGAATTTACGGGCGGATAATTGCATTCTGGGTGAGATCACATTCACCTATGACCAATGCCGCGCCAATGGCCTTCTTAACTTTAATAATTGCTAAGTGCTCTTAGTCATAGTCAAAGCCATCATCTGCTGATAGATTTTCGAGTCCATTATGGCCAGAAACTTACGGCCGTCTTTTAACTCACACATGGCGCAGACTTGCTTGCGATTGCCACCCATGGCCAAACCGGCAATCAGACCCAGGGGCCCAAAGACAATGTTGCCAACTACCGCCCATCCCAGGGTCTGAGCAAGATTCTTAGCAGATTCCTCAGTCTGAATCTGCATTGATTTCAAATCGGTGGCAAGGTTGACCTGGTCAAAACCACCCCAAAGCACACCCATCTTGAATTCCCAATCACCGGCTGTGAGATCTCCGGCCAGTATCTTCACCTTGTTGTTCTCGAACAATTTGGTAACTCTTTCCATACTCAGCCTCGAATCACTAATACTTAGCTCAATATACCCGAACTTGCCATGCTACGAAATTACTTAATGCTCTACTGACCGTTCTTGACCTGGCAAGGCGAACTAGCTAGCATTGCCAAGTCTCAAAGATATGTCGCAGTCTCAGCTATGGCCCCAGACCATACTTCCCCAGACCATACTTCAAGGATTTGAATTGAAAATTAAGAGTGTTATCACTCAGTTGGTCGTCTTTTTGTTGCCGATATTGGCTGCCCTATATAACACGTTCGAGTTGCCCGACTTTACCCGCAGCATAATCTGGGACTCTGCTCACTACGTACTCTCGGGTAAACTCTTGTCGTCCTGGTTGGCCGATGTAAGCCGCGGCCACTACGTTAGTCCTCATGACTGCGAAATGGGCTACTCACTGCTGCTTGACGGCATGATCATGCCAAGTTTTGCCGCTTTACTAGTTAAAATCGGCAGCTTCATTAAGGCTGGCCCAGAAAGTGCATATACCTCAGTATTAGTGGGTCAATGCCTGCTGGCCGGACTGAACTCACTCCTGATTTTCCGCATCTGCCGCCGCCTCGGCTTTTCCCGCACCCTTTGCTGTGCCGGCGGATTGGCCTGGGGTCTTTATCCCGGCCAGGTGATTGGCGCCTCACGCTTCATGAGTGAACCGCTGGCAGCAACCATGTCTCTCATTTTTGTACTGCTGCTCTCCTCCTTATTGCCACGGGGTAAATCGGCCGAGCCCAGAGCGCTCTCTGTAAAAGACTTGCTTAAAGCCTTTGCTGCAGGCATGGCCTTAGTCTTGCTAACACACACCAAAGCAGTGATGGCGCCAGTAGCCATGCTCATTCTCGCCTTCACTCTGTTGAATCTGCGCCCGAAACATCGAGCAATGACGCTGGTTGGTGTCTTCGCTACTGGCGCCTTCATCACTATCACACCATGGCTGATGTTCACCCAAGCAACAATGCAGCACAGAACAGTTTTGCCAGAAAGAATGCCCGGTTTCAATACGGCAATTGGGCTTGATCGTGACGTTGATGGCTGGGCCCCTTTTCCTAAAACCGAATACGTAAACTTAGTCGAGCACGACAAACCAAACATCACCATTGCTAATGCTTTTAGAAATAATCCACTTGAACTAAGTGCTCTCTTCGCCCGCAAAATCGAACGACTTTTTCGCAACGGCTGGAACGACTTCTACTACAGCAGCCTTGGCCTAGCCAAACCGGCTCAAATACTGATACACCAGCTGCTGCTATTGGGCGGAGGCTTAGGCGCCGTCTATCTAATCGTCACTGAAAGAATTCTACGCACAAATATTAGGCAGTTAAGCGGCAATGACCTAATCAAAATCTCGGCACTACTAATGGTGGCATCGAGTTTGGTCTTCGTCATCTTCGAAGCACAAAGTCGCTATGCCTTTCCGGCCATGGCCTGGGTTATGGTGTTAACCATAATCGGCCTAGACCATTTGGAACACACCTGGCATTCCCGTGCCCTTGGTGCTAGTTGCGTGCTGGCCATGCTATTTGTTGTGATCAATCGCATAGAACTAGCTCCCCTTCTAGTCAAACCCCTGGGCAGCATAGAAGCAGCCACTATCGCAGTTAACCTGGCGCTATCACTGAGTTTCGCCGTATGGCTGACAGCCTGCTGTCGAGCGGCCGAAGCAAAGCGCGTGGGCGGAAAACTTTTACCTGGTGACTACTTCTCGTATATCATTCTCACCGTGGCCTTTTTGATCAGTTTCACCTTCCTCCATTTAAAAGAGCAATACGCCTTACCGCCAGAATGGTATTGCCAATTGGCCCCTGGTCAAACAATTGAAAGACGATTCAAGATTCCCCAGCCAATCGCCCAGAACTTCTCCAATCGGCTGCCCCAGAAGCAAAGCTGGGCAGCAGTTCTAATTGACGGCAATGAAGAGCTCGCCAACAGCACAGTGAAAGTTAACGGCATTCAAATTGAAGGAAAGCCAGAGCTGCTCATCCCAGCCGTCGACAAAGAAGTAAAAGAGCCCTCAGAATCAGCCATCGTCTACGAAGCCGCTCGGGCAGCCGGGGTGCCTCTGAGCAAGTTGCGGCAATGGCGCTTTGTCAGAGTACCAATGTCGGCCATAAACCTAAACAATGCTGATCCGGCTGACAATGCTTTCAACACCATAAGCCTGACCACTGGAGATAAAGCAGAAGGAACCCTAGTCTTCGGGCAATATCGCCTCAAAGCTCAAGAGAAGCAACAAATGACTCCAGCCCTGTGGGGTTTCTCCCTGGGTAAATGGAGCACCGATGGCGACATGAGAGTGACCGACAAGACCATTTTGCGAGTGGCCCAGCAGCCGCAGTGCAAGCCACCAGAGAAACAGGATAGCAGCATCCATAACACCAGCCAATTCAAAGATAGTCAGGATCTCTCACCAGCAGCCGGTGAGCAAAGCGGTGAGTACCGACTCTATCTCGTGCTGGGCCAGAAGCCAGCAACGACCGAGCAAAAAATCAACTCTGACCTCAAACCAGAGCAAAATATGCAATTCAAAAAGAGCCTGAAGATTATCCTGTAATCTCGGGAAAGCTATTTGAAGCTATTTGGTTTTTGCCAGCAGATCATCGACGTGCTTAGCAAGGTAAGGCAGGCGATAGGTTTTACCGCTATAGGTATCGTAGGCAAGCTTAACGCCCACGATCATGTAAACCAGCGCCAGCAAGCCCCCTAAGAGGCCGCAGGGCATGGCCAAAAAGGGGCCGATAAAAGGAACAACAAGAAGAATAGATGCCAGAATATTGTTCAAGATGAATAGACCAAGCATGGCGCCGCCAAAAACAAGACTCTGCATAGCATGATAGCGGCTGAAGGCTGGGCTATCGGAGGGCGAGTTGAGCAGTACAAAGCCGGCAATAAGAGCCAATGGGCCCAGGGGAAGGTAGGCCAGAGCGCTAGCTATATTGGTGTCTAGAGGAGTGCTAAATACCGTGGTTTTTCCAAGGTTGAGAATAGGAATATCATGGCTTTCGTTATCCTCATCTTGGGTCCGTTTTGGTAAGCTCATATTTAACTTATCCTCTAGAGGGTTTAATATTTAGGTCTTTGGTCGATTACTATGTCATGAGTATTTCCATTGAGCTATCTTACCCCTGTGGGAGCCTTTCGCGGAGGACAATTTGTCGAATAGCTCTCTAGTCGGTGCAATACTGGCTGACCGATACGAAATAATCAGCGAAGTTGGCCGCGGCGCCTTAGGGGTGGTTTACATGGCCAGGCACCTGGTTATGGAAAAAACTGTAGCGGTTAAAGTTCTATTTGGCGAAGTGCAGAAAGATGAGACCAATTTCTTGCGGTTTCAAAGAGAAGCCCAGGCCGCCAGCTCAATGAGTCACCCAAATATTGTGGTGGTTTATGACTTTGGCATCTCGCAAAATCAGACGCCTTTCCTGGTCATGGACTTCGTCGAAGGCACCAATCTCAAAGACATACTGCAGCGCCACGGCAAGCTTCCAATAGCAAGAGCTGTAGCAATCTTCTTACAAATGGCATCGGCCCTAGAACACGCCCACTCAAAAGGCATTCTGCACCGCGATATCAAACCAGAAAACGTAGTTTTGATGCACACCGCCTGGAATCCAGAGTTTGTCAAACTAGTAGATTTCGGCATTGCTAAATATGTCAACGAACCATCCAAGAACTCGAAAAAACTGACTATGGATGGCGAGGTCCTAGGTACTCCAGCTTATATGAGCCCAGAGCAAATACTCGGCAACAAACTTGATTCACGCTCAGACATCTACTGTCTCGGCGTCTTGATGTACCACACAATTTCAGGCAAGCTGCCAATTCTCGGCATTAACTCAGCTGAAACAATGAGCATGCACGTCACTGATTTACCCATAGATTTAGCCGAAGCTTGCCCGGGTGTGAAAGTACCGCATAGACTCAGCCGCACAATCATGAAAACCTTGAAGAAACACCCGCAAGATAGACATCAAACCATGCGCGAGCTTTTAATTGAATTAGAAAACTATCGCGACTAAGAAAAAGAAACCTCAACATGCGCACCCGCACAATTTTAATCAGCCTTTCAGTGCTATGCATTATTGCCATTCCCTTTGTCACAAAAACCAATGACAGCAAAGGGCCAGGCAGTGTGCGGGTCTTGCGTGACATAGCTTATATCAACGACAAAACCCAACCGGCCGTAGAAAACCAACTTCTCGATTTATATGTGCCCACAAAAGCTTATCCATTAATTCCACTAATCGTCTTTATTCACGGTGGTGCTTGGCTGCAAGGAGACAAGAGTGAAGCTAAAGATATCGGCTTGCTGCTTGCTCAAAATGGTTTTGCTGTTGCCAGTCTCAACTACCGCCTAAGCAGCCAAGCGCAATATCCAGCACAACTAGAAGACTGTCAAAAAGCCATTGCCTTTCTCCGCTCTAAGGCTCATGACTATGGTTACAACCCCGATCGCATCGGAGTTTGGGGAGTATCAGCCGGTGGACATCTAGCCGCACTTCTTGGCACCTTAAGCGGAGACCACAGTGGTGATACCGCTCAATCTGATTTAGAGAAAGCCAGCCAAGTTCAAGCAGTTTGCGACTGGTGCGGTCTGACTAATTTAGCTTCGGTAAAAGGCCAAGCTGGTTCAAGAACACGCATTGATTACGATACAGTCAATGGACCAGTGGCAAAGTTACTGGGCGGCCTCCCATCTGACAAATTAGAACTGGCTACAGAAGCCAGCCCTATTACTTATGTCAGCAAGAGTGATCCTCCCTTTTTAATTGTGCACGGCGACATCGACGATCTTGTTCCTTTTGCCCAAAGCGAAGAGCTATCAGAAAAATTACAAAAATCTGGCGTACCCAATAAACTCGTTGTCGTGCGCGGAGCTGGTCACCAGCTCGGCTCAGAGCAAGAAATTAAACGCATGATTGAATTCTTCAAACAAACATTGATTGAAGGCAAACGTCAATTTCAAGTCGATACCTAAAATTTACTGCGTATTTTTAGTAAAGCGAATCACTTGTTGCTGATTATCGATTGTGTAATTCCAGTCGCCCACAAAGTCTTGACCCAAGAGAGGCTTGGCCGTGTTAGCTTGATCGCTTATGCCTATGGCAAAATTATGCCTTTCAATTGGGCCCAGCTTGATACCACCAATAACACCAACCTGAGCCATAGTCTGACCACTTAGACCAGAAATAGGAAAGGCTGGCCGACGAGGGTCAATACTGATACCGGCTTGACTTGCTTCACTTTTAGAAAACAAGCAAAAGACAGCACCAGTATCAAAAACCATGGGCACACTCTTGCCGTTAATCAAGGCAGAAACTATCAAAGAATTGCCTTCTTTAACAAAAGGAACATTGAAAATATAATGACCAGCAGAATCAACAGTAAGAGCTGGAGCCGCTTTCTTCACCACAGCTGCTGAATCAAGAGCACGCTGGCGGAAAGAAATTGTCTTGCTAGCTGAGTCGATTGAATATTCAAAATCACGATAAAAATCTTGGCCTAGCAAAGGAAAATCCATGGGCACACTGCTAACTAAGACAGGAAAATTGCGTCTTTCAATGCGACCGACTTTCAAATCGACATTGAGATGCCACACTGGTATTGGTTTACTCTGACCAATTCCAGCACCGTAACCGCTAGGTGAGCCAGTCGGCATAGGCATGCCTAAATGTTTCAGCTGCACAGGGGTGAGCAAACAACGCTCAGCCCCTGTGTCAAAATCGAACTTAATCGGATGGTTATTGACCAGGCCGTCAACTTCAATGGAATTGCCGCGGCGCTCATACTTCACCCAGGTCTCTTTTGGCAAACCAGCGGTTTCGGCCTGTTTGGCCACCGTTAACTGGCGCAAAATTGCAGCCGCCTGCTGGGCCGCGGTAGTGCCAGGAAAAGAATCAACCACGAACTTGTACTGTTCTTTAGCTTTATCGAGATGCCCCAAATGGTGCAAGGTAACAGCAAGGTAATAGGCGGCATCGGCGTTATCTGGCTGCAATTGCACGGCCTTGGCAAAACTATCAAAAGCCTGCAAATATTCCTGTTTTTTGAACAGGGCTATGCCCTGCGCGTAAGACTCAGTTTCTTCAAGAGCAAAAGCAGCACTGACCGAACAGAACAGCAAGACTAAATAACTAGTTAGCAACCGCCAGCGCATCTTCATCCTCAGCTGCAATCTAAATATAGTAGTCTATTTTGAGCACTAATCTCGAAGAAAGCAGCCGCTTATTGACTACAGCGCAGCAGGGTCGAAAGATAGGCGAACGATAGGGAAGGTATAAGCACGCTTGATGTCATAGGCGTCGGTGCCAATACTACTGCCAAAAATACAAATTGGAGCTGGCACTCTAATTTTAGAATGAACTTCTACTGTGACAGTCGGGCTGACACCTTCAGGCGGATTGCCGCTAAAGTCGTTATAACTCAAAACCGAGACGACTGGATCTTGCAAAAGTGGACTACTAACCCGCGAAGTGCGCAAGGCCAGATTGGCGAGATTCTTAGACTCAGCTAAAGTAGCTCCTTGAGCGGCAGCTCGAGCAGCATCGCGGGCACTTCTATCAACATGGCCGTAGGCTAAAAGAGCCACCCCAATATCTATAGCAAAAGCAGCCATTAGTGCCATAACCATGGCGGCGAAAGCGACTTCAATCATGGCCGTGCCACGGTTGCGGCGCATTCTTTTTGCTTGTTTCAACTTTTTCATTACTCTCACTATTTGATTTTGGTCTTACTTGTTCAATCTTACTTATTCAAGCCGTCAGGATTCTCAACCATCTCACTGGCAACAGCCGTCAACTTCATAGCCGATGTCAGACCGGGCACATCGCCAAAGAAGGGCAACTGATATCTAATTAGAGGCTCAACATTGGCCTGCACCGTTACTTGCAACTGATAGAGATTCTTCGAAACATCAGCGGGCTGAGTCAGCGGTCCAGCCACAAAGCTTTCAGCGCCACTGGCCAAGTTGGTTTCAACAATCTTGGTATCAACTGAAACAATTTCGACACCACTGAAACTTTGACCAGTGCGCTCGGCCGATTCTTTCGCTTCAACCACAGCGGCAGGTCTCTCGGCTGTGCCCAGAGCATAGGTCTTAGCCCTCGCTGCAGCATGGGCACCATCTTTGGCAGCAGAGTAAAGAAAGGCAGTACGCAAAGCAAGCGAACCCATGATCACAAAGGGCATGAGCAAGAATACAAAGACCAACCACATAGCAATTGGCGCTTCAACCATATAGACCCCTCGCTTAGTGCGAGCCTTCGATTTAGCCATTGGTCTGCCCGACATCTTGAACCTCTCGATATAATTACTGTTCTAGACTTACTTACTGAACTAGCTGGGTTAATTCTCTGGCAATGCTAGAAAAAGCACCTTTTAAACGAGCTGGGTCATTAACCACATAGACCTTACTGCCGTTGCCGACCATATTAGCCAGGGCCTGAAGATTAGATCTCTGTTCATGTTCAATGGCTGGATCCATACTCAAGCCAACACAGAAGAGCCTCACACCTTTAGCCTTGGCTTGGGCCGCCCGCATAGCTGAGACCGAAGGAGAACGGTCGACAGTGTCCATGCCATCGGTGAAAAGCACAATCGCTTTGCGAGCATCAGCCCGCCCTCCACCAGTAACATCTTGGGCCGCTTGATTGAACGAGCGATATAGGGCTGTTGCACCACGGCAAGTAAATTGCGGTATGACATTCATAATCTCGTCAAAGTGAGATTGATCAGCGTCCACTGCAAAGCGCGGCAAGGGGAAATCAGCCGCCCCAGCCGGTGCATAGCTGCGCGATACATTTGCTTCATGGAAAGTATGGCCAGAATCTGTGCCTATTTCATGGTCGAATGCAACGAGGCCAAATCTGGCATCAGTAGAATTGTTGAGAATGCGAAAGAAATCTGTTGCCGCTGTTTTTGCGTCAAACAGAGGATGAACATTCTTGGCCGCTAACTCAAGATACTTGGCCTTGTAACCAGCTCGGGGTGTCACACCAAGTGAAAGGGCAGCATGACTACTAGAAAATACCGCTGCACTCTCCAGGTTTCCGCGGGCCGCCTCAGTCACAGTGGCGATATTAGGAAAATCAAAACCATCTTTGCTGATACCAGAGAAAGTATCTTGGCCATCGATGTTTACCACTAGATCAGTAAAGCTGGCCGGATTGCCGTCATTGTCACCACCGGCGGCACCAACATCGGCCAGGCCGCGCAAATCGGGAGAGAAATTAGGGTTAGTGCCAGGCACTAAGTCTTGCGGCGCCATGGCCCGATCAAAAGTAGCACCGAGGCGATCAAGGCGACCTTGCATCAGACGGCCACCAGAAACAGCAATATCATAACGATTGGGCGAAACTGGGTCAGCAGTTGTGGAAGTACGACGAACAAAGCTCACCGGCGTATAAAAACCCATCGAACCAGAGATGTCAAAACACATCTCAATATCAATTGGATTAGCACCACCGGTGGCGACAGCCCGTAGAGGAAAGCCACTAACCGTGAGGCCGAGCATATTGCCGAACATTGAAGAAAGGCCATAACGAGCAGTAATTTCAACCACCTTGCCATGGGCATCGCCACGAGGAACTTCAACATTGCGATTGTTCGGATCAAGAAAGCGAAAAGCCAACAGCGCTTCGCCTAGAGTTGGATCGCCTGCTGCCTCGCGAGAGCGGTTGAGCTTAGAGCCCATCACATCGTTAGAAACAAAAACCTGCAGGGCTTGCTTAATAGCGCCGTCATGCAGGGCCATACCATCAGTAGAATTGACAGAGCTCAAAGAGGCAGAAGCGGCTAGAGCCGCTGCTTCAACAGCGGTACGCAACTGGTCACGAGCAATCAATAGACGAGCAATTTCACAGGAAGCAACACCAATGAAACCGATACAGAAAACTGCCAGCACAATCGACAAAATTGAGATCGCTTGACCGCGCTGGCTGCGCCGCTGCTGCGCTCTTGTGCTTGTTGCTGGCCTTGCTGTTGATTTCATTGCCCTAAATTGCCTCGCTGAAGTATTGAGCGCTCTTTTAGGCTCACCAGCACAAGCAGCAATTTAGCGGGAAGACCAGCCAATATGAGAAAATCAACACTTTTGACAACCGGTCAAATTCTACTAATGCTATATTTCTTCGCAGTCAATGCTTAGTAGTAAGACATTAGTAGTCAGACATTAGTAGTAAGAAAATAGAGCGGAAAATGAGACATCGCCAGAAGCTTCAAGCAGCTTTATTTAGCGCCATACTAGCAGGCATGCAGTACCTTCCGGCCTCAGCGGCACAGCACAAAAACGCTGACCTGGTCAAAGCTACTGAAGTAGTAAGTGAAAAGCTCAAGAGCGAGCCTAATGACATCGCCAAACTCTTTCAAAGGGCTGCATTACACTTCGCCTTGCAAAAATATGACGCTGCTCTGCTCGACCTTAATCACATCCTTGAGCTAGACGAAAAGAATGCCTCAGCTTACTTCCTTCGCTCTAACACTTATCTGTCGCTGAAACAGTACCAAGCAGCTTTGGCCGACATAGACAAATCACTAAGCCTGAGCAAAGACAACAATATAGATAAGCTCTTTCAGCGCTCTAATTGTCACTATATGCTCAGCCAAGACAGCGAAGCCATAAACGACCTAGAGCAAATTCTCAAAGTTGGCACGGTCACCGCCGAGCAAAAGCTGATGTCATATGCCAATTTGGCCGAGATCAAATTTCGCCAAGGTCAGTACAACGAATGCTTAGCCGACTGTAGCAAAGCCATCGCCATTGACCCCAGAGGCTGCGGCGGCTCAGCTTACTATTGGCGCGCCGAATCAGCTAAGGCCTTAAAAAACATGGCATTAGCTGCCCCAGCAGCAGCCAAAGCAAAACAGTTAGGCTTTGTTGATGTTGGCCGGGCAGTAGTGCCCAATGGTGATCTTGTCTACGCCAACATGTTCGACCCGGCTCAGAAATTTTTTCATCACCGCATCGATACAAAACACTTTGCCTTTTTCTATAAAACCGACTTCAAAAAAGACTATAAAACCGAGGGCAACAGAAATGAAGAGTGGGCAAAGCTAGTAGCAAAGTTTGCCGAAAGTTTTCTCACTCGCATCAACGCCGATTTGCTTAAGCTCGATTGGCCGGCACCAGTAAACGTTTATATGATGCCAGACAAGGCCTCACAGCATAAGTTTTTGCAAGAGCAAATGGACTACCCTGATATGTGCACCGGCACTATTTTGCCTAAGCGCAATGCTCTGGTATTTCATACCGATAGCGGCTTGGGTACAGCGGGCCATGTGATTTTCTCTCAGATTGCCCACAATCAACTCGACAATGACGATTCTTTTTCAGGCCTGATTGCCTTTTTTGAAAAGCTCTATGGCTACCAAGAAAAAGGCAGTTCGGCACTCTACTGGGGCTACCACAACCCCTGGCGCCTAAAGCTAGCAGCCAAGTCTTTGCCAGACCTCACTCTTGCAAGACTGATCAAGCTTTCGCAAGATAGCAAAGACGATACTCAATGCGAAGAGCGGCTCCTGTCTATTTTTGTATTTAAGAAAGAGAGACTAAAGCGTTATATCGAGCTTGTTGCCGCCGACGACCGGCGAGGCTATGGTACTTTTTTAGAAGCAGCCTTTGACAAACCAATCGCACAAATTGAGCCAGAATGGCACCAATACTTGCTTGACGTAAAGAAGAACCTGGCCAAGCTGGAAGAAATTCCAGCCAGTGAATTCTTTCTATCAAAAGCAGCCTTTGATAAATTTGTCGGTGAACACCGCGATAACTTTAAAGACCTGGCCTTACACGCCAGTAACAGAAGCAGCAAATTTGAAAACACACCGGTGGCTTCAGCTGATGTTTTAGGTAAAACGATAGAAACAAGCAAAAGCGCTCCAGGAGTTCTGCCCAAAGGCTGGATTCGCGCTGGCTCTGACCCGAACCAGTACGAAATGGGTATGGACAAAAGCGTTAGCCACAATGGCACCACATCTGGTTACATCAAAGCAATTGACCCAAGCAATAAAGGCTTCGGCACTCTGATGCAAGGCTTTATAGCCGATCCATTTGTGGGCAAGAAAGTCAAGCTTACTTGCTACACAAAAACTAGAGATGTAAAAGACTGGGCCGGGGTTTGGATGCGCGTGGACGGCCCCAGTAGTACAGATGGAAGCCGTGGTTATTTGTCCTTCGACAACATGCAAGATCGGCCAATCAAAGGAACCACTGACTGGACCGAGCGCAGCCTCGTACTCGATGTTCCCCAAGGTAGCTCATCTATAAACTTTGGCATTCTGCTATCGGGCGGCGGTCAGGTATGGGTTGATGACTTTGCCTTTGCCGCCGTTGGCGAGAGCGGTAAACCTTCTACAAAACGGGCATCTTATATTAACGATGAACCGACAAATCTAAATTTCGACGAAGCAAGAAGAGAATAAGCAATCTGTGCCCTATCAAATAATCAATAACGTCGCCTATGGCAGCGCTGAACTCGAAATCAAAGAAGTCTTTGAAAAGCTACCAGAGTTTTTCAAAGACTTAGAAGTAGTGGTGACTTATACGGACAGCGGACCGACTGTAAGGCCCGACCCATATGGCGTGGCCGAATATAAATTCGGCAGACCGATTGGTTCTGGCTATCTATTAAACCCAGAAGACGTTGGCACCTTTCTGCAACTTCTGGATGGCTTTGACGAGATTTTTTTGATCCCAAAAGGTTCGCTGCAAGACTTTCCTGAAGTAGAAAAATTTTGTACACCGCCATATTTTTCAGAAGATGTGCCGCCGCTCTTTATCGAAACCTTTAAAGCTTTAGGTGCTGTGGGTTTCTTAGGTGACGGTATCGGGCTTAACTATGCCTGCGATCCCAAATTTGCCGAACTAATAGAAGCGATGCCAGACCTTGAGACCTATCATCTGCGAGTTTTACCTTACAAACTTGACCGTTCTGGTCCATTTGATCCACAGATTATTGGTCCCATTGATATCAACAAAAGGACAATCAGTTTATGAGCGAAGCAAGAAGAAACCTCATTACCTTTCAATCAAAAGAATTCAACTCGACGGTGCCGCAAGAGCACTTTATCAATGATTGTTGTTATGGCGACGACATCTGCAAATGGTTGATTGAAGAACTGACTAAAAAAGGGGTCGATTGCGACAAGGAGCCCGGCCAAGAAGACTTCGGCTGGTATTTTAACTTCTCCGTAAACAAAGTGGTCTACTGCCTGGTCTGTGCCTTCCGCCTGGGCGAAGATCAAGAGCAAGGAAAAGACCAGGAACAGAAAGAAGAAGCAGAACCTAACGCCTCTAGTGCAGCTGAAAACGGCGATTGGATCATCTGGATAGAGCGTTCGGCAGGCTTTATGGCCAGTCTCTTTGGCGCCAGAAACAAAGGCCTTGACGAAGCCGTGCCAAAGTTAATTCACAGCACATTGGCGGCCAATCCAGCCATTACTAATATCAAATGGCATCGCAAGAAAGACTTTGACGCTGGTCGCGAAGATCTGGCCCTATCGAGCCCAGAATAAACTCTCCCAATTTACAGTCGCTCCCAAGCACTTCTTAAGCTTAAGGCAATAATACCTTAAAGCGCTCTTAACCATGTCAAGTTGATAATCACACTAACAAACAAAAGAGAGAAAGAAAATGAAAAGGAAAGACAGTACGAATGAAATCAATAGTACCTGACACCTGGGCAGTCCCAGCCCAGCTTGCCGCTCGCTTTGGCGATAGCGCCGGTAGACAACGAGCAATGCAGGCCGAAGGGCATTTACTGCTAGTGCTGCACGAGCCCCCCAGAAGAAATGATAGCGAGCGCCGAGCCAAGTTATTATGGCGGGCACCGAACGGCACCTGGGCTTGCAATACCGATGGCAGCGTCAACGACCTGTTGAAAAAGCACACAGCCAGCTTTGCCGAACGTGCTGAAGACTTAGAAATGAAGATGCAAGAAGCTAGCTGTGCCGACGACTATTTCTTCTTATTGCAAACCATTGCCCCGCTGCACCGCAGCAGCCGCAATCTCCATGCCACGCTGCAGCAAGCTCGCGACATGGTGGCTGAAGACCGCGACATTATTGTTGCCCGCGACACAGCTGGCGATATTGAGCGCACTTTTGAACTGTTGCACCAAGATGCCAAAAACGGCCTTGATTACACAGTGGCGAGAAAAAGCGAATTGCAATCACAGCAAAGCTACGAGATGGCTTTAAGTGCTCACAGGCTCAATGTACTGGCGGCAATATTCTTTCCCATCACCGCACTCAGTTCAATCTTTGCCATGAATCCGGCCCTGGCCCCCGAAACACTGCTACACACCCCGATATTTTGGACAGTTCTTGGTGCCGGTTCGCTAACGGGTCTTCTCTTAAGCCGCAGTATTATGCACAAGCCCGAAGAGCCTAGCTATACTCCGCCAGCAGTGCCCAAATCTAAATCAGCCTCTAAATCTAGATATGGTGCGGGAGCGAACAGCAAAATCAAGCAACGAAATCATAAAGTTAAGGCAGGCGCTTTAAGCTAACGGTAAAGCGGCTGCCCTTGCCCACTTCGCTATCCACTTGAATCTCGCCTTTGTGTCTATCAATAATGGCTTTAACAATGGCCAGACCCAAGCCGAAGCCGCCAATGTCTCGCGAACGCGATTTGTCGACGCGATAAAAGCGCTGAAAAATATGGGGCATGCTTTCTTCGGGTATACCAATGCCGTTATCCTCAATGGAAATTCTGAGCCACTCTCCATCTACTTGATACTTGATATTGACCACACCATCTTCGTCAGTATAACGAATGGCATTGGCCACAAGATTGAGCAAAAGTCGCTCTAAAGACTCACTATTACCAAGCAATGTAACATCAGGCATCGGGTCACAACAGAGCTTGATGCGCCGAGCCCGAGCCAATTGCTCACATTCAGCCAGTACTGGCGAAGCAATACTATCAAGGCGAATATGATCGATGGGGGCGGGATAATCCGGCGATTCCATGCGCGAAAGTACGACCAAACTCTGCCCTAAAGACTTCATACGCCCACTGGCGCGGTTGATAATCGCCAGTACATTTGAACCCAGTTGACTATCTTCGAAGGTGGCTTCTAAAGTCTGCACCGATGCTTCAATTACACTTATAGGAGTGTTAATTTCGTGAGCGGCATCGGCCACGAATTGGCGCAGTAGCTCCATGGTTTCTTCCACTGGTTTAACGGCATTTCCAGCAAACCAAGAGCCGCAAACAGCAACAGCCAGGGCCAGGAAAGGAGAGAGTGAAACCATGGTCAAAACAATTTGCTTGAGAGCGTCATCGCGCTGCCGCACCGAAACCTGCACTTGCAAGTAGCCACTGAGTTTAGTGTCATCTTGTATTTCAGTGAAGAATGAACGCAAATTGATATCGTCTAAAGACGAAGGGTTTGGTCCATCGACGCGGACAAAGCCTGAACTCAACTGACGATGACCAACGGGCCCAAATTCTTCTAGCAGCTGACGCTTGGCGTCAAAAACCTGAATACTAAATGGCACTTCTTCATGCCGTGACTGGGCCCGCAGGCCCCAACGATTGAGAGAAGGGCCGCGGGGAGTCAAATCCACAGCAGGTAGAACTTCAGCAGCCAGACCTTGCAGCTCATTATCAATTGAGCGATCTAGCTGAGCAGCGAACATAAAAATCGCCACAGCACCGCCAAGAAAATAGAGTAAGACAAATAGTAAAACGAACTCTACGGTAAGGCGACGGCGTAGGTCATGCTTCACTTACATTTCCCCAAGCTTGTAGCCGACACCATATACAGTAGCAATAATTGATGGCGTACCAGCAGTATCGAGCTTCTTGCGCACGCGAGTGATATGGCCCCGCACAGTGTCAAGAAGGGCCTCTGTGTCAGATTCCCACACACTAGACAAAATATCCTCAGCTGAAAATACTTGATGGGGGTGACGCAAGAAGAACTCAAGCAAGCGAAACTCTTTAGGTAAAAGGTGCACTTCATGGCCGCCCTTCATCACCTTAAACTCGTTGACATCAATTTCAAGGTCGCGAAAACGCATTACATCTTGAGCCTGGCCGTGGTTTCGACGAAGAACCGCGCGCACCCGGGCCGCTAATTCTTTCAGTTGAAAAGGTTTAGTCATGTAATCGTCAGCGCCAGAATCAAGCCCTGTCTCTTTGTCGTCAACATGACCCTTGGCTGTCACCATGATGATGCCGGCAGAACCGCCAGATTTTCGATAGCGCTTGCAAATTTCCATGCCATTAACTGACGGCAACATGATGTCGAGTATGACCACATCATAATTGTTGGTTTCCATGCGGATGAGGGCTTCTAAGCCATCGTCGGCAATCTCAACCAAATGATGGTCTTTGACAAGCCAGTTCTTTACAAGCTCTGCCAAATCGGCTTCGTCTTCAACTATTAGAATTTTTGCCATAAAAGCAATGATACACCGATTGGCAAGACCGTTGCTTTCTTAAGCGGCAAGATGCTTACGCGAAGCAGTGGGGTGCTTGGTAACGCTTTGATGCAGCTCAAGCCCTCGATACTCCACAGAACCACCAGCATTAGCCTGGTCACGGGCAAAGTCGTGCAAGTGTTCCATAACTGTGTGATCAATAAATGAGGCACTACCTAGATCAATCACGACCTTCTTGTTAGGGGCAATTTTAGCCAGATACTTCTTCATTGAAAGGTAGTTTGAGAAAATCGCAGCATCTTTAATTTTGAGAACTACGGTATCGGGGCCTTCATCTTCAAGCAAAACATTGGCTTTGAAAAGTTGATTGATGCGCACTCCACGCAAGATATGCAACAAGAATTTGACCGCTACTCCAGCGGCCACGCCGATAAGCAGGTCAGTGGAAAGAGTAACCACAATCGTGGTGACAAAGAGCAAAGTTTGCTCCCAGCCAATAGCGTGGGTATCTCGGAAAACTTTGGGTGAAGCTAGGCGGTAGCCCGTGAAGACCAGCAAAGCTGCCAGAGATGATAGCGGAATAGAATTGATCATCGAAGCAGCCAACAACACGAAAGTAAAAATGAAGAGGCCGTGAAAGAAATTGGACCAACGAGTTTTAGCACCATTGGCAATATTGGCGGTACTACGAACAATTTCTGCAATCATTGGCAAGCCGCCAATCATGCCTGAAATAGCGCTTCCCAAACCAACAGCCGAAAGGTCTTTGCTTAAATTAGCGTGTCTTTTGTAAGGGTCAAGCTTGTCTACAGCCGAACAACTCAAGACTGTTTCAATACCCTGAACTAGAGTAATCGATAGCACCGATAACCAAAAACCATCCATTGTAATGGCTTTAAAATCAGGACCAGTGAAAGCTGTTGCCATGTTGGTGGGCACCTGCACCAGGCACTTCAACGGATTAATATCAAAGCTTTGTCCAGCAAAGGCATAAGAATGTTTGGTAGTTATGTGGAAGAAAAATCCCAGCGTGCAGGCCGAAAGCACAACAATAATAGGTGCCGGAATCTTGCGCAGGATGCCGCCTTTGACAAAAGTCAAACTAATCAAAATAAGCATACTCAAAATGCCGATAGCGGCAATTTCAGGATTGGCATGGCTAATAGTAAACGGCAATTTGAGCAAAAGCTCTATTGGTTCTTTAGCAGGAGGAGCAACACCCAGCATCACAGGAAATTGCTTGAGCATAATCACTATGCCGATTGAGGCTAACATTCCGTGCACAACAGAGGCCGGGAAAAACTTGCCCAATTCACCAGCCTTGAAGAGGCCCATGACGAAGAGAAGCACACCAGATATCACGATAGCGGCCAGAGTGGCATGGTAGCCCTGACTACCGCCACCAAGGCGATCTACAGAAGTCAAAATTACAACAATCAAACCGGCAGCAGGTCCATTAATTGTGACGTAAGAGCCGCTGATTTGTGAGACCAGTAAACCACCGACCATAGCGCCGATAATGCCGGCCATAGGCGGCATACCTGAGGCCATAGCAATTCCCAGTGAAAGAGGCAAAGCTATAAGGAACAGGATGAAGCCTGAGACAATGTCAGTTTTCCAGTTTTGCTTAAGTCCAGCCAGCCGATCTGCTGGCAATACTGTAATGCTCTGTTGTGACATCTTTGTCTCCGGTATCTCTCTGCCTGTGGGGCCTCATTGAAACACCCAAGGTTGCTCTTAAGAGCGTTGCCGACCATGCTATAGCTTCAAGCTCGCGGTCTTTCTTAGAACGTTAACAGGCAAAAGTGATGAAGATGTGATCAATCAGCTCAGCGAAATAAGCAGTTACATTTATCAATACCGATTTGCAACGCTATATCTTTATGTAAGTGCATAGACTCAAGAAAAGCTTTGACGACCATCACACTTCGATCACAATCTGCTGTTAGGCTAACAGGGGTAACTCGCGGAAGCTAATGATTAACGACCCAACCACAATATCGGCCGCCAACCTGTTCACAAGCGCTAGCGCGATATGGCTTGCCGGGCTTGTCATTACAGCAGTCGGCAGAGAGCGGGTCAAAAGCAATTTCTTAGCCTTTTTAATGCTAGCCGGGGCGCTACTTACCCTTGGCGGAGCTGCTTTGTCTTGGAATCAATCTATTGAATACAACCAATTGCAATATATTTCTTTTGGTCTGGTTCCAGCAGACTCTATAGTTGATTCACTTAGTGTGCCTTTTCTCGGCTTACTTGGCATGCTGGCATCAGCAGCTGCAGTGGCAAGCCCCTGTCACGTTGACAGCCTCAATAGCCAGGGAAAAAAGGGGCATTACTGGAAGCTCTCATTTATTTTCTTGATTGGTTTGCAACAAGTTTTACTAGCCGCCAACGGCATTGCTTTTTTAGTATTCTGGGAAATCATGTCACTCTCGTCGGCGGGCCTAGTAGCCGCCGATCACATCAGACACCGGGCCCAACGAGCAGCATTTGCCTATTTAACAGCCACCCGCATTTCCACTGCTTTCATTACCGCTGCTTTTCTCTGGATGCACCAGAACACTGGTAGTTGGTCACTGAGCAGCTGGCATTTTGGCACAGAACAGAGCATAGTGGCCGCGGCCTTGCTGCTCATAGCAGTTTGCACAAAAGCTGGGGTCTGGCCAATGCACGTCTGGCTTCCTCTGGCCTACCCTGAACCACCAGGGCCAACTTCTGCAGTGTTCAGCGGCTTAGTGGGAAACATCTCAATTTACTTGCTCATGCGCATGCTTTTAGCAGGAGAATGCCATCACCTCGGCATTGCCTACGCTGCCATTGCCCTGGGCACAATCTCAGCGCTCTGGGGCGTTCTCTTTGCCCTGATGGAACGTGACCTGAAGAAATTGCTCGCCTACAGCACGGTAGAAAACATGGGCATTATTCTCACAGCCATTGGTGTGGCTATTCTTGCTCACTGCCACAATTTAGATACCATTGCCACGCTGGCCTGTGCTGCCGCTCTCTTTCACACTCTTAATCATGGCCTGGTCAAAGCCCTGCTGTTTCTTGGTGCTGCTTCTGTGGAGCGGGCCGTGCACACAAGAGAGCTATCAGCCCTGGGCGGCCTGGCTAAAAACATGCCCTGGACCATGCTGTGCTTCTTTATAGGATCGCTTTCAATTTGCGCCATGCCACCAATGAATTGCTTTGCTAGCAAATGGTTGGTCTATCAAACATTCTTCCAACTTTCATTTGCCAATGCGCCAATCTTAGAAAGAGCAATGTCACTAGCCATGGTGGGAATTCTGGCCTTTGTTGGCGCTTTGTCTCTGGCCTGCTTCACAAAAGCTGTCGGCATTGCCTTTTTGGGTAGACCACGCTCTAACGCAGCAGCTAAGGCGAAAGAATCGACCACCAGTGGACCAGATGGCCTGATACTGGCACAAGTTATTTTGGCTATTGCTTGCGTCATGATAGGCACCTCGGTACCTATAGCTTTAGACGGCCTGGCGCCAGCTCTTCGGCACCTCACCCATGACCAATTTGTGATTGGCTCAACCCTCTTCCCCATTCCCCAAGGTCAACTAGCCCTGGTCGGTGGCATTCTTGTTTCAAGCATCTACCTCTTTGTACTGGGCGGCCGCTCGGTCGACGTAAAGAGCTACATCACCTGGGACTGCGGCTTTGGCCCACTATCTACCCGAGCAGAAGAAACGGGCTCAAGCTTCTCGCATCCTATTGGCCGCATATTCTCACAAATTCTCCAATTGAAAGTAACAACAGAAATCTCTGGTAAAGACCGCCGACATTTCCCCGAATCTGTTCGGGTCGAAACCTTCATGACACCTATTCTCGAAACGAAATTGTATCGCCCCATAATGGGCTTATTTGATTGGCTCTCATCTTCCCTCGTAAGGCTGCAAACAGGCAGCATTCACATTCACTTGCTCTACGTCTTCTTGACCATGCTATTGCTTGTATTCTTAGGCACAAATATATGATTGCTATAAATACCGAAGCCATTTTAGAGACCCTAGCCTTTGTAGCGACTTTTTTGCTATTGCCACCACTTTTAGTTGGCATCATTCGCAAAACAAAAGCACGTTTTCAAAATCGCATCGGTGCGCCGCTCTTGCAGCCATACTTTGACTTAATGAAACTGATGAGCAAAGGCGAAACGATTAGTAAGCACACCAGTTGGATCTTTCGCAGCACTGCAGCCATCAATGTCTCGCTCTTAATTATTCTGGCATTTCTCGCGCCTTGGACATCTCTGCGCCCCTTCAATTTAGGTGCCGATCTATTCTTAGTGATTTATTTGCTTGCTCTGACCCGCTTCTTTACAGTTCTTTCAGCCCTTGATGCCGGTTCGGCTTTCGGCGGCTTTGGCGCCAGTAGAGAAGTTACCCTGGCGTTATTAGTAGAACCAGCTGTTATTTTGTGTTTAGCGGCCATCGGCTCGGTCAGTCAAACCAGTGACCTAGGAGTGGCCTTCTCGTTTAATAATGTTAGCCTGAGCAACCAACCAGGTCTCTGGTTCATTGCCGGTTGCGGATTATTCTTAGCCAGCCTGGTTGAGCTATCAAGAATGCCAGCCGACGACCCCACTACTCACCTTGAGCTGACCATGGTTCACGAAGCCATGATCTTAGAAAATTCAGCCGCTAATCTGGCTCTGGTTGAATATTCTCACTTCTTAAAAATACTGATCTTGCTTGGCATATCAAGCCAGTGCTTACTGCATGCCATTCCTTTCTTCTGGCATACAAGCCAACTTATACTAGCTCTTGCCTCGGTTCTTAGTATCATGATTCTTTCTGCCAGTATCGCCATAATCGAGAGCGTAGCAGTCAAACTGCGCTGGACTAAACTACCTGAGTTCATTGCCTATTCAGTGGCCATGAGCATCTTCTGCGTCTTTATTGCCCTGAGTAAGAATCTTAATTAGGGCGAGGAACAAAAGTAAAATGATTCTCGACACATTTGAAGCACTAGCGATGGTATCAGCAATTTTTGCCATACTAATTCTTGGCACCACTCACCTGCGCACGAATCTATCCTTTTATTCGCTTCACACCATGGCCATTGCCGCTGTTACAGCCTGGATTGCCAACATCACCCATGAAGACCATCTCTACTTGGTGGCGGCTGGAGTTTTCATTATTAAGTCCTGGGGCATCCCCTGGTACCTCAATAGCGTCATAAAAAAAATCAATATCGGCACAGATGGTGGGGCCTTCATCGCCGCACCGCTTTCTATGCATCTAGGAGCCTTGATGCTTGGTTTGTCATTTATGATCAGCCAGCAAATACCAGGCTTAATTGGCGAGCCAGATTCAAGGCTAGGCTCTACAGCCGCTATGTCAATATTGTTCACTGGCGTTCTTCTGATGTTAACGCGCAGAGCAGCCATCAGCCAAATTGTCGGATTCTTGGTTATTGAAAATGGTATCTACCTCTTTGCTGTAACCCAAACCCATGGCATGCCTTTGATGATCGAGATGGGCCTCTTGCTTGAGGTCCTTGTGGCCGTCATGGTCGCCGGACTACTGCTCTTCAATATCAAGAAGAGCTTCGAGCACATCGACGTAAGTCAGCTAACGGAGCTAAAAGACTGAATGAACGATCTGCTCTACATTATTGCTTTACCCGCCACCTTGGCTATACTTAGTCTTTTCATCAAAGACGTCAAATTGACACGAAAGCTTGTTCCTGTCCTAATTTGGTGGCAGCTCGCTATCGTTGCCTTAGTGCTACACCCTTGCCTTCTTAACGACCAGCACATGCAGTTCATCAGCGGTCTTGCCGTCGATAAAATGGGCACTTACTTCATTTTGCTTGCTACCTTTGTCGTCTCTTGCTGCATCACCCATGCCGATTATTTCTTTGCTGCGGCCGAAGCCCATGGCGACGCATACGGCGACCAGCAGCTGCGCCTCTTTTATGCTTCCGTCAACCTATTTTTACTAGCGATGACTTCAGTCTTTCTCTGTGACAACTTAGGCTATCTCTGGATTGCCATTGAAGCGACCACGCTCTCTTCAGCGCCACTGGTTTATTTTGAACGGAATAAATTTGCCCTGGAAGCGACCTGGAAGTACTTGATAGTTTGCTCAGTCGGTATTGCCTTTGCTCTACTGGGAACAGTCTTTATCTTTGCGGCAAGCCAAAGAGGCACTCTAGCAGTACCAACTCTCAATATTTCTGAGTTAATCAGTCAAGCTCAGACTCTAAACTTTCCCTTGTTGCGCCTTGGTTTCATCTTCTGCCTAATCGGCTATGGCACCAAAGCTGGTATCTTTCCTTTGCACACATGGCTACCCGACGCCCACGCCGAATCGCCAGCTCCAGCCTCAGCCATGCTTTCTGGCTCGCTACTAAACTGTGCCCTATTTGGCATCTGGAAAGTTTCTAGCATTATCAATGCCGCTCAGCCACATTCTCACGTTCACCAACTGGTCGCTATTCTTGGCACAGTAACTGTAGTAGCCGCTAGCCTTTTGCTGTTGCGTCAACACAACTTCAAAAGGCTGTGGGCGTATTCAAGTATTGAAAACGTTGGCCTCATGGTCTTTGCCATTGGCCTTGGTTCTGGCCCGCTCTTTTTCTTGCAGGCCCTCAATCACAGCCTGGCGAAAGTGGCTCTGTTCTTACTAACAGGCAATATTATTCAAGCCAGTGGAACGAAAAAGCTGAACAAAATGCACGGCGTTATCGAAGATTGTCCGATTTGGGCACTGCTAGTCACCCTTGCCACTTTTGCTGTGACCGGTGCGCCGCCATTTGGCGCTTTTGTTGCCGAAATGTCAATGCTGAGCTTGAGCATGAGCGACGGCAGATGGGTGCTGGCCTTAATCATGACCGTAGCCATTGCCATAAGCTTTGTCGCTATCTGCGCCCATATGGGCAAAGTCATTCTAGGTCCAGCTAAGCAAGGTTTCAAAAAATTCCAGCCCGTTAGAGCATCAATTATTCCAGCAGTATTAGTCTTCGGCACACTGGTTCTTGGACTAGTGGTCAACACCGAAGCTTGGTCTGGGCCATGGAGCATGATCAAATGAAACTAGAGCGCCAGCAAATTTCATTTCAACAGCTTCAAGAGAAGCTCAATCATGCCCTGGCTAAATCTCCAAACAAGGCCTCAGATACAAGGGTAGGCTTACTGACATCGTTAACAGGCGGTGAACTCGCAACCCTGATACTGTCACCTAAAGACGGTACAGCAGAGCTGATGGTAACAGCGCTAGAAGATAACAAATTTCCCTCACTGTCGACTCGCCACGCCCAATTTCACTGGTTCGAACGCGCTCTTTTTGATTTTTTCGGCATTGTTCCAGAAGGACATCCCCGCTTCAAGCATCTGCTTCTGCACGACCAATATCCTCAAGACTTCTTCCCTTTGCGCAAAATTGATTTGCCAGCCGATTTCAAAAATCATCTGGCAAGAAGATATGAATACTTAGAGGTTAAGGGAGAAGGAGTCTATGAACTGCCTGTCGGCCCCATCCACGCTGGAGTGATCGAGCCCGGCCACTTTAGATTCAGCTGTTTTGGTGAGACTATCGTCAACCTCGAAATTCGCTTAGGCTGGGTGCATCGCGGAGTAGAAAAGCGACTAACCGAAGTACCATGGCAAAAAGCTCACTTTGTTGCTGAAGCAGCTGCCAGCGATACCGCTCTGGCTAACGCCTTCGCCCATGCCATTGCCATTGAATCTATCCTTGATATAGCAGTAACAGAACGGGCTGAATACCTACGCACCATCGCCTTAGAAATTGAAAGGCTGGCGGTACATATTATTGACGTTGGCGGCATCGGTACAGACATCGGCTTGCTTGGCGTATCAAGCGCCATGGGCCGCTTGCGAGGCAAAGCCTTGGGGCTAGCAGATCTGCTAAGTGGCTCACGTTTTTTGCGGGGCTTCATTTTCCCCGGTGGGGTACGGCCAGTCAGTGAGCGCAAACTTTCTGAAATCAAAGCCGGAGTAATCGCTCTGAAAAAAGATCTCACTCCAGTTATACAAATACTTTCAGACAATCAAATGGCCACTGAGAGAATGAAAGATATAGGCAAGCTGTCAAAATCACTAGCTCACGAATTTGGTATGGTCGGAATTATTGGTAAGGCCTGTGGTCTTGAATGTGATACCAGACAACAATTCAAACAGGGCAAATATCCTGAACTGGCGCCGCAAGCAGTGATTGAAAGCGGCGGCGACATACTGGCCCGCACAGCAGTTCGTATTGGCGAAATATGGTCATCCATAGATACCATTGAAAAGCTCGTCGATGCCTGCCCCCATGGAGAAGAAAAGGTAGCGCTGCCAGATAAACTGCCTGCCAATGCTACCGGCCTGGGTATCGTTGAAGCAACCAGGGGCGAGTTAATACACCTGATATTTACCGATGAAGAAGGGAAAATTTGTCGCTATGCCATAAAAGATCCAAGCTTCGATAACTGGACGGCAATTTCAATTGCTATTCGCGACAACCTCATTGCCGACTTCCCGCTCTGTAACAAAAGTATGGCCCTCTCCTACAGTGGCAACGATCTCTAATGCTTAGACTAATTACCTACTTAATGCAACAAGGTGTGGCCACAGTCAAAAACATCTGCCCTGATTTGGCAGAAGGTGTACGTGGGCTGCCAATGCTGACAGACACCCCTTGCCAAAGTGGTTGCAGTGCCTGTGTGGAAGTGTGCCCCACCGATGCCATATCAGTCTTTAAGATTGACGACAAAAATAACGTTCGCCTCGATCTTGGTTCTTGTATTGGTTGCGGCTACTGTGTTGATGTCTGCCCCTCTGGTACAATCCAAAATAATCCAACCACCCGCGTGGCTGTGCGTACAAGAGAAGAGTTAATTCTCACCACCGCTGGTGCTAGTGCTGAAGCTGCCAACAAAGAGATTGTACTGCAAGGCAGAACAAGTCCTAAAATCCCAAAAGCTGACTCTTTAGACAAGGCCCATTGGTTCGGCCGGTCAGTGGCTGCCCGGGTCGTATCTACCGGTTGCTCTGCCTGCGACATGGAACTTGGAGCAGCAGGCAATCCCATTTTTGACATAGAAAGATTTGGCGTACACATTGTCGCCTCTCCGCGCTTTGCTGACGCCTTGATCATAACTGGCCCAGTCTCAAAAGGTATGCAAGAAGCTCTAGTCAGTTGCTACGGAGCCATGTCTAGCCCAAGAGTAGTAGTGGCCCTGGGTACATGCGCTATCTCTGGCGGCGTGCACAAAGGCGGCTACGCTGAAGCCAATGGCATCGAAAACATCCTCCCTGTCAATGTCTATATTCCAGGCTGCCCACCGCATCCCTGGAGCATCATTCACGGCATGCTGCTAGCCATGGGCAAAGAACACTTGGCCCCGGCGCCAAAGAAATAGTTGCATATACAACTATTTTTGTAGCTCCAAATGGCCTTAAGTCAACGGCAAAATACTTGCATATACAACTATTTATCGTAGAGATGCTATTAGAGCCTTGAGTTCTTCAACGTTGGCGCAACGTTCGGGCACATAGGTACCTTCTACCAAAGTGGCTTTGTTAGCCGTTAGGGAAGTCATAGAATAATGCCGTGCCGAATAAGTATGGGCAAAGCCACCACTTTCATAATGCACATAGCAATCTATTTGTTCAGCCTGATTTTCTTTGTCAGCAGTCGAGATTGCCCCAAAGATCAAGCGCGAAAGGGGCTTGGGCTCAGGGCCCGAAGTGACACAGCCAACCTGATACGCCCCATCAGCATCGGCCATAGGATAGGGTTTCAGCTCGATTTGAACCGCCAGGGGCAACTCTTCTAGCTTGTAGACAATTCTATATTCGGTCGCCACCCTAACTTCTCCTCGCATATCTCTAACCTAAATCAATCAACTTTCTCACCTTCCGAACAGGCCTTAAGCTGTGTTTCAAGCTGATCCAAGGCTTTTATCTTTTCTGAGAGCACCTGAGTGGGAAGTTCACAACGAGATCCAAGCTTTTTGCGATTAACTTCATCAACAATGCGCAGACGCAAGTTTTCACCTACGGCAAAGTAGGCGCCACTGGCATAAGCAATGGTGCCTCCCTGTAAGAGTGAATTGACCTTATGGGGGTGATGAGTCAGGTGCCAACCAGCAACTATGTTCGTGACACCAAGGGCTACTTTCGTGCTGCCAACAAATAAACCAGCGCGAGTATTTTCTGTGGCAGAGCGGGTACCGGCACGAATCTCACGGGTAGCGAGAGCAAATTGCTTACGCCGCTGCGAAGCCTCAAGATCATAGGCCGATAATAGAGCCACCGACTTACTCGAACAGGTACTGGAGACACCGGCACTAGACTGCGCGCTCAGCAAGGTGTTGAGTTGACTTCGATGAATCTCTAATTCATCAACTGTATGGGGTGAAATACCATCTACAACTGGGCGCAAGGCTCGCTTATGCGAGGCAGCAACTATTTTACCCACCCCTTGAGCAAGCAAGGGAGTAAACATGATCAAAGCACCGGAGGTGAGAGTGAGAACTCCCGCTCCGCCAGTCAAATGCGGTCTCTGCTCATGAGTCTGAACGATATTAACAAGATTGCCCACAGCCCCGGTAGTATTTTTACCGATATCAAAAATGTAGAGAGAGTCTTGAAATGCTCTAAATTTCTTGGCGGCAATATGATAATCAGAATATTCTTGCAAGCCCATATCAGTAATATCGCGCAGAACGTTCTCCTCTGCTTGAGCGATCGCCAGGTCGTTTCCTTCTAAGTGAGCGGCGGCAATGGCACTGGCACGTTGAGCGAAAAGCGCCTTTATGTCTTGCCGCAGAGCAAGCACAAAGTTGATACTATCTTTAGTACCATAACCTTTTTTGTGCGCCGCTCGGCCGTGATGAATATTGATACCAAGTTCGATACCAGAACCAATGGCGCCGACGGTCTGGCCCAGCATTTGCAGCAGCAAGCCCTTCTCTTGGGTAACTCGATCCACACCATTAGAGACATAACTAACTTTGCCGCTACTGTTAACTCGATAAATATTGGCATTTTCAATAACTCGGTGGCGATCGACTAGCTGTTTGGTCAAACCAGCAGCAGTCATACCAGCGTTAGCTTCCTGAAAGGCAAAATAGCGCCAGCCCCGCCAGCGTCCTTGAATATTGTTGTATTTGCGAAAATTGATACTAAAGCGCTCTAGTTCGATCTCTTTGAGAAGAATTTGCCGGTTTATTTCTTCGACCTCAGCCACAGCAGCGCAAGCAGGTAGCGCTAAAGAACTCTGCAATAGAGAGCAAGCCAACAAGCTCACTACTGTTACTCTAATCTTGCTGGCTACGGCAAAGGGATAAATCATTTCGTTATTGTGCGCTCGCCTCTAATTCTTGCAAACAAGCAAACGCTCTTGCCACACCTGAAGCAGCAGCCTGGCGATACCAATATATCGCTTGCTCAAGATCAACAGCCACAAACTTACCGTGCTGATAGCAAGCAGCCAAATCAAATTGCCCGCGCCCTGAGCCATTCTTAGCGGCAGCTTCATACCACTTGAAAGCATCGCCATCGCTTTGTGGCGTCCCCCAGCCACGATCGTACATATAAGCGACATTGAATTGGCCATCGCAGTCGCCCTGAGTGGCCGCCAATTTAAACCAGTGCAAGGCCTGGGCATAGTCGCGCTCCACTCCCAGCCCATTTAAATACAAAGAGCCCAAATTATATTGAGCCACACTGTAACCAGCCTCAGCTGCCTCTAAATAATATTGCCGAGCCAGTTCGACATTGCGCTCGACCCCTTCGCCTTTAAGCAGCATCAAGCCCTGCTGCGTCTTCGCTGCCAAATCTCCACTGAGCACCTTAGTCGACAGCTCGACAAATTTCTTTTGGGCGGCTACATCAATCTTCAAAGACATACCAATAAGTTTCTCATGCAAATTGCACCAGGCGAAATTCTACGACAATTGACAGCAAGTTCAGGGTTATTCCTGAGGTGCAACCAAAGAGCTGGTGATTTAATCGGGAAAGCACCCAACGAGGCCAAAAATGCAGACGCCGGCAAGAAAACTCTCACTATCAAAGCTCTTGACCCTATATTTGACCACAGCAGCGGCAACGTTGACCAGCCCTGAGCTCACTCTAGCAGCCCTGGCCAGTGATGTAAAAACTGCAAAAATAGTACAGACACAAGGCCAGACACAAAACCCGGCGCACGGCCAGAGCCAAGCAGGTGAACTGAGCAGTGATGCAGCCGTGCACAGCCTCGCTCATATGCCAGTTAGAGAAGTAACAATCTTCAAAGACGGCCATGCCTTGCTCGTCCACGAAGGCTTAATGCCACTAACCGCTAGCGGCGACGTTGTACTTGAAGACCTACCCAAGCCAGTACTCGGCACCTTTTTTCCATATAGTATGGAGCCCCAGGCAAAACTAAATTCAGTCACGGCTGGCAGGCGAAAAATCACTAACAGTCAAACAGCCCTTACCCTACCGGAATTAATTGCCGCCAATTCTGGGGCAATGGTGCATATTGATGAGCTAATTGGTGTGGGCGAAAATGCCAAACTCGCTTCCTACGATGCCAAAATAATTGGCATTCCCACCCGCTCAGCGGAAGAACTAGCCAAGGCCGGCCAAGAGCATGCTGATGCAGCCTTGCTCCTGCCCCAAAAAAGCAATTTGGTAAAGCTAAAAACAGACACTGGAATTAGCTATGTACCAATTGATCGCATCCAAACCCTTTCATTCAAATCTGAGCCCGATGCCCAGCTCAAAGACGAATATATTCGCAACACTCTGACCATGGCCCTAGATTGGCAGAAAAACGGCAATACAAAAGCCAAAGTTGGCATGATGTACCTGGAGAAAGGTATTAGGTGGATACCAAACTACAAAGTCACAATTGACGGCCAAGGCAAGGCAAAAGTGCAGTTGCAAGCTACTTTAGTCAACGATCTCACTGACCTTAAAGACGTCAATTGCAATTTAGTGGTTGGCGTTCCTTCTTTTGCTTTCAAAGGCGATGTTGACCCGATCTCTCTTTCTGAAACCCTGGCCCAAGTAGCATCTTATGCTGGACAAGACTCACGCTTCCGTAACAAATTTAGCAACGCCATCATGTCGCAGTCGGTCGGCTATGCCAGAGATAGTGACGACGCTAAGAGTGAGTCGACACCGACCAGCACAGAGTCAAGCAAGAACGAAGATCTCTTTGTTTTCAACCTCAAGCACTTGAGCTTAAAGAAGGGCGAACGCATGGTCGTGCCAGTGCAAGAATATAGCGTTGAATACAAAGATCTCTATGCTTTCGATCTTGCCGTAGCGCCACCACCAGAGGTGCAGAGCCAAAGCGGTCATATTAACGCGGGACAAACCGAAGAGCAGCGACTCGCCGACAGCAACAAAGTCATTCACAAGATACGCCTGTTCAATAGTAGCAAGCAGCCGTTCACAACCGCACCAGCACTAATAGTGGTGGCAGAGCCAAATGCTAAGAACAACAACAAAAATAACATCAGCGCTAACGACGGCGAGGTTCTAGCGCAGGGCATGATGACCTATGCCTCACCGGGTAGCAACGCCGATCTTACCCTCACTAACGCCGTCGACATCAAAGCCAAGAAAGAGGAGAAAGAAACTAGCAGAACTCCTGATGCCGTAACTTGGCAAGACTACAAGTATGCCCGAGTCAATCTCGCTGGCACAATCACCTTGACCAACTATATGAACAAACCTGTCACCGTTGAAATAACCAGAAAGGTACTCGGCCGCCTTGATAACGTCTCAAAGGGCGGCATCATGACAATGACCAATACCATAGATGAAATGAGAGGTAGTGACCTGCCACCCTGGTGGGGTTATTTCAATTGGCCCGGCTGGTGGTCATATATGAACGGCATTGGCAAATTTACTTTCAGCGAAACTATTCAGCCCGGTAAAAGCATAAATGTAGATTATGGCTGGCCGCCTTGATAACGTCTCAAAGGGCGGCATCATGACAATGACCAATACCATAGATGAAATGAGAGGTAGTGACCTGCCACCCTGGTGGGGTTATTTCAATTGGCCCGGCTGGTGGTCATATATGAACGGCATTGGCAAATTTACTTTCAGCGAAACTATTCAGCCCGGTAAAAGCATAAATGTAGATTATGGCTGGCACTATTTCTGGCGATAGAACACTGCTCTAATAAGCTGGAATCATGGCCGGGCATTCCTTGGCCTTCTCGGCCAACTCAGCAAAGGCTGTCGCCCCTTCACTACCAAGTTTTTCGGCCAAGACCATGGCGCGCTCTCTTTCAATTGTCAAAGCCGTTGGATCTGTCCAAGTGTCATAAGGGAAATCAGCACTTTTTTGCCGACGAAACCAAATTTCGACACCCTCGCTCTTCCAAACAAGAACAGCCGGTAGTGGTTGGCCGTCATCGCTGTGCTTTTGTAATCCCATCAAAACCGAGCGCGGTAGCTTGACTACCATGCCACCGGGGTAAAGCTTCACTTCGCTCTCGCGCACAACTTCAATAATCTCTGAGGTAAGTTTATGAACAGCCACAAGATGTCCACTCTCTTGGCGACACCAAGGCAGGGTCTTCAAATACTGCACGAACTCAGTGCCCACATAAGCGGCTTGCGAGTCAACAAAATCGGTCATTTCAAGTAATGCTCCGGTTAATAGCTGCTACTAATTTACCCACATCGTCAGTTGTGAACAGTAGAAATAATATTAAGAGTGAGGCTGATAATCAAACTAAATTGTCGCAAGTGTATAAGCAGATGCGTCTTGGGCGTTAATATTCTCTTGTGTGTGGAACATTCATAGAGACCACAGATTTAATGTGGTTGATGTAGGTGCATTTGCCGTAGCATGTGACAAAGCAATTCACTTGAGCGCAATTGTGCAAAAGAAAGCATCCTTAGGTATCTAATCAACTCCAGAAGAAAGCAGCAAAATGGGCAACGAAGAAGGTAACAACACTCCAACTGCATTTCTAGTCGACCTGGTCTCCAACCGGAAGATTCCAGTCGCTACGCCTAGATGTCGAGTCGGCCGCGACGACTTGAACGACATCGTTATTAGTGGCGATCAATCGATTTCTCGATTCCACTTCATTATTAGCTACGAGAACGATGAATTTACAGTTCAGGATGCTAAGAGCCGTCATGGCACATTCTTAAACGGCAACCAGATCACCAGCCCAGAAAACATTAAAGATGGTGATGTTCTAAAAGTAGGAGTCTCTCTCTTTTGGTTCGTGGTTGAAGCAGTACAAGCACCGGGCTCAGAACCAGTTAACCCACCAACCGTGGCCGCAATCAGCAATGAGCGCTCCGACGGAGTAGGCATCACGGTCAAAGGGCAGCCTGCACCGACAGCAGAAGCCTCTCCGATGACTGATACTAGCGCTAACCTTAAAGCTGTTGACGATGGCGCCTCCAAGTCTGCCACGCAAGAAATGGCCATACCAGACGCCAAAACCCTCGACAAGATGGAAGAAGCAGCCAACTCAATTCAAATTGAGACCAAGGCAGATGCCCCCAAGGCCTCTCTGGCTTCACTCTTGCAGCCACTGGCAACAGAGGTAGTACAAAGTAATGAAGACGCAGTAAAAGCCAAGCTAGCGGCCCAAGACAAAGAGCTGCTAGAAGAAATGGAAAGCTCTGCTGAGCCAACCAGCGAAACTTCAGGAGAAAGCTCAGAAACATCTACAGAAAGCCCCGATGTACTTGGTGGCTACAAGATGTCAGAACCGACTTACAGCGGAGCTGACAGCGTTCTTGAAAGTGCCGCCAATGCTAGCAGCGCATCCGGAGCAAGCTCACCGGCAGAAACCGAAGCCGCTCAAGATTCAACTGCAGAAAACAACGGCAGTGAACTACCGCCAAAGATATTGAACAAACCGAGCGATACGGTTACCCTTGAGGCCCTTCAGCCCACAGGACTAGCCTCGTCTCTTGGCAATAGTCCAGAGAATAGTGACAGCCAAGCAGCTGCTACTGAAGCAGAAGCCAAGCAGGAAGAATCTAAGATGGCACTGGGAGAACTTCTCTCTAGCCCAGAAGAAACAACCGCGACTACCGAACAAAAGGCTCAAGAAGTTGAAGCTAGTGAACACTCTGCGGCGGAAGTGACCGAAGCAGTCGCCGAAAAACAAGAGGAAGCGAAAAAGGAAACCGAAGCCGAATTGGCGCAAGCTGAGCCTGAAGTCACCGTGGCCGAAAGTTCTACCTTATCGCCACATAACGCTGAAATCAGTGGGGAATCAGGGTCTAATGGATCGGCGGCCGCCAAACTACCGGGCGAGTCATCTAGCATAGATCTCGGTTCTATCAATTTAGACGACGCAATGACACAACGAGCGGGGGCTACTGACGTGCCGGATTGGACAAAAAGATATTTCTCAGATGAAATCGCAAAGCTCAATACTGAGCTCGATGAACTGAATGAACAGGTGAAACTCGCGCAGCAAAAAATTCGCGATGTTGAAACCCGGGTAGCTCTTACCAAAGGGGTGCGCAATACTCTGCTTACAACAACTGGTGACGAACTAGTTGAAGCTTGTGGCAAGGTACTTAGCTTAGTTGGCTGGAAAGTTACGATTGCAGCCGATGACAAGCACGAGCTAAGACTTGAAGTTGATGACAAACATGTCTGCATTGCTCGCGTAATCTGGACAACCACACAGGCTGAACGCTCTCACCTCGGTCAACTTTCTATTTCGCAAACCCGCTATTGGTGCGAAAAAGGAACCGAGCCTAAAGGCATCTTGATCGTCAGCAAAATAAGCGACCAGCCTCCAACCGGCGGCGGTTCGTCTGTTGAAGAGATGGAACTAGCCGAATACGCAGCCAAGAAGAACGTCTGCTTGATGACCACCATGCAATTGCTCTCTCTCTACAAAGAAGTAGCATTAGATGATGCCAAGCCAGATGCTTTGAGAACAGCAATTGTCTCAGCCAACGGTTGGCTTTCTGGCCATGACCTTGAGCCTGGCACAGCTGAGATTGTTGAAAAAGAAGACGCTTCACAGACATCTAATAAACTCAGTTCGCTACTCTCAGCCTCTAGCTAGAGAGCAAAGCCAACAATTTAGAGCTCCACTGGCAGAGAAGACCTAGGTCTTCTCTGCTTTTTTCACAGTAGAATTAGAGTTGCCATGACCCCCCCCCGCCAGGTAACATTTTGGAATCAACTAAACCAAGCAGAATTCGTATCATTCTTGCTTTTCTTACGATCTATTTGATTTGGGGTTCGACCTACATAGCCATTAAGTTTGCTCTTGAAAGTTTTCCACCATTCTTGATGGGAGCCTCGCGTTTTTTCACAGCCGGACTAATCATGTGCAGTTGGATGCTATTTCGTGGCAGCCCTCTACCAAAGCACACACACATATTGCCGACACTAGCCCTCGGCACCTTACTATTAGTAGTGGGAAGCATGGGGGTGGTACTAGCAGAAAAAACAGTGCCATCAGGGATGGTGTCGCTATTAGTCGCCATGGTGCCGGTTTTTATAGTACTGCTACAATGGCTTAAACCAAAAGGAATCAAGCCGACAAAGCGGGTGATAATGGGCTTAATCACTGGAGTTTGCGGCTTAGTGTTCTTAATCGAACCACAGAAATTCGCTGGTGCCGAAAGTATTGATTTACTCGGAGTAGCTTTCGTTCTACTTGGCTGCTTGGGTTCGGCTGCCGGTGCTATCTATTCGAAATCAGCCCACCTCCCCGATTCACAGCAGCTAGCAGCAGGAATGGAAATGCTTTTTGCTGGACTGGTACTGTTTGTTTGCTCGGCCTGCGCTGGCGAGTTCAGCAAGATACAGCAATTACATATTTCACTAGTATCGGGCCTTTCCTGGCTCTATCTCATGGTATTCGGCTCAATGATAGCCTTTTCGGTTTATATCTGGCTGCTCAAACAAGTCAATCCAGCCCATGTATCAACCTACGCTTATGTCAATCCAGTGGTAGCAATATTTCTTGGCTGGTGGCTTGCGGGAGAAACCATTTCTATGCAAACATTTATAGGAGCAGGAGTAATTTTAGGGGCAGTCTGGTTAATTACCCAAAGTGGGCCGAAGCCAGAACCAGCCCTTGCACTGGCCGGAGATGCCACAGCATTAGAGGCCTGCGCCTTAGACTAGAGGTATAGATAGTGCAACTAAACAGAATTCTCCTTTATGCTTCAACGAGCCTCGGACTCATTGCACTTTCTACGGTGTCGGCTTTTGCTTCAGCCGATACTGATTATGCCCAAGGCTTAGCGGCCTACAAAAGTAAAAACTACAGGGTAGCAGCGGCTTATCTGCAGCGGGCAGTCAACGTAGGCTTGAGCACTCCAGCTATCTGGATGTACCTGGGCCATGCCTACACCGGCATCGGCGATCGCCCCCACGCAGTGCAAGCCTACACAGCACTGATAGATAACTTTAGAGGCAGCCCTGAAGCAGCCCAAGCCATGCAATATCTCACCAGACTAGATCCAATGGCGGCGCGGAAAGCCGCCGCTGGTCCAGCGCCCTTGCCCGGTTCGGCAGCTCCTGGGCCCACAACCGCTAATAGCCCAGCCGTAAGCAGAACGCCTTTCAAAGACCGGTTAATTATAGTGCCACCACTGGCAGGGCATCCTGCGGTAAGCCCAGGGATGCAGGCGGCCGTCAAAACTGCTATGCAAAAGCTACCACCTCATATCTATAAAATTTTGGATGATGGTGGTGCCACTATTAATCTCGCTCCGAATATTGAAGACCGCTGGCCTGGCTCCGGTGATGGTGAAAAGCCCAGGGGAGAGGGCACAACCATGGGAGAAGAACCAGGTAGAACCTACGATCACGATTGCTACATCTATGAGAGAAAAAAATTAAAAGGCAGCAACGAACTGGGCGAAGCTCGCCCGCTCAGAGACATAATCGCCATTTTTTATCACGAACTTGGTCATGCTATCGATGACTGCGGTGGAAAATTATCTGAAGATCCCAAACTGCGGGCGCAGTTTCAACTAGACCTGGACAATATGCCAGCCAGCGTTAGTAGTTCGATCTCCTATTACACAGTAGTAAGTGAAGGCCTACCAGAAGTAATAGCTGGACTGCTTGGTGCTGATGGCCACTCTACAGCGGCTTGCATGGAAGCCCTACCGCGCACTAAATATTGGATCAAACAAAAGTTGAAACTTTAGTTTGCACGCCACTTGAGTTAATGCCAACTATGGGTCTTTTGCCTTAGCAACTGGCTCTGTAGACTTTTTCCCAGACTTCTTAGCACCGGGCTTGGTCGAAGCCGACTTGCCAGGCGCCTTATCTTTAGCTGGAGATTGCTTCGAAACATGCTTCTTGCTCAGCGCTGCAGCTCCAGCCTTTGCGGCGCTAGCAGGAGCTTTTCCGTCTCCATTAATATTCTTAGGATTATTAGAATTCTTCGGCCTCGCAGTTTTTTCGAGCACCTTCTTTGGCACTTCTTTTCTTAGCACCACTGGCGGTAGCTTGGGATCGACAACTAAAACTTGCCGACTATGAAATCCATAGGCATACGCCACAAAGAAAGTATCGACCACCAGCAAGCATGAAATAAACTTACCCTTAGCTTTCATACTTATTTCGCAGTGAAATGTTTGGTGTCACTAACATCGTCGCTTTCAGAGGCATTGCGAGCGTAGCTCAATACTACTGACGAAGGCTCAAAATTTTCTTGTACATGAGGCCCTGAGACCAATTGCACAGTCAAAACCGAAGCAGCATCACCAGGGTGCTTATTGTACTGAGCGCCAAGTGCCTTGGCTTCGAAAGTAACTTCGTTATCACCCTCTTTGACAAAGCGTGTAATATCAACATTCTTACCAGGTCCAAAGAAATTATCGACCGGTGTATCGTTGATTTTTACAGTAATTGAATAGCCGGTATAGTCCACGCCAGAAGATGAAATCCAATACTTCACTTTAGCTTTTTTAGCCTTAGTACTGCTTTCATCCACTACTTCTGCGGCTTTAGACTCAGCCTTACCCTCAGCTTTCGCCGGCGGTGCAGTTGATGCCGCAGCCGGTGGAAGGGCATTAGCAGTGCCGGGAGGAACATTCTGCACCGGGGCCAAGCGCTCATGTATGCCTAAAAAATAGCCGCCGAATCCAGAACCGCCCATTAGCAAAGCGAGAATGAGCAAATCAAGCATCGCCTTGACCAACTCATTGCCTTTCTGTTTTACGGCCTGCACAACTGGCTTATCTGCCATGAACCACCCCCAAGAATCTGCCTTCCATTTTATCCCCGCACTGAGACTAATACTATCCTTCGCAAGGTATAAAATTAAGAGATAAAAGGGGCACCTAAGTGACGGAACAAGCTAGATTTCGAAACCGTCAAACCCTGCAAGCCGTGGCCACAGCCTCTCTTCTGCTGACCACCTGGTTGGCAGGCGCCAGCCCGGCGGCGCAGGGGAAAGGCTTAGTCAAAAGCTACGCCATCGAGAACCAAGCTTACACACTCTCGGCCCAGGCCGAAGAGCTGTCAAGACAAGGCAACTATCCAAGTGCTCTAGCACTATTGAAGCAAGCCGCTAGCTATGATCCGACGTCCTACTCGGAACGCATTCACTTAGATATGGCCGACTGCTACCAAAAACTGAAAAATCTCGACCAGGCCATTGTCGAGACAAAGACAGCCGCCAATTTCAACCCCGAGAGAAGTAATGCCTTATACATGCTTGCTTTGATCTATTATCAGGCGGAAAGATTTGACCTCTGCATCACCGCACTGAATAGCTATTCGAAAGTAGCCGACCCGGCCGGACGAGCTCAAGCACAAGAGCTCCTAGTTCGGGTGAAATCATACGACTGCGCCAAACTAGGTACGGCGAAGCTTGGTACTGGCCAGGTCAAGGAAGCAATTAAATACCTTGAGCTAGCGAGCAGCGCTGACCCTTCTGCCAATTCGTCTTGTGTGCACGCCAATTTGTGCTATGCCTATCGCCAGTCTGGGCAGCTAGACAAAGCCATTGCCGAGGGCAAGAAAGCCCTGCAATATGATGCCAAAGATAGCAACGTCACTTACAATCTGGCCATAAGCTATCAAGATCAGGCCAATTTTGTCGAAGCTATTTCATGGTTGCGCCGCTACCTTGAGCTAGAAAGTGACAGTACGAGACGTACCCAGGCAGAACAACTGATTTCTGAATTGCAAGACGATCTCAAAAAGCTCAAGAGTGCAAATAATAGTCGCCCAGACTATTTAGAGATCTTGAAAGAAAAAGACCACCTCTGGACTTGGTCTAGTAAAAACCTTCCACTGAAGGTATTCATTAGCCCAGCCAAAGGTGTGGCTGGCTATCGCTCAGCTTTTCGCAACTATGTCATCAAAGCACTAGACACTTGGTGTGAAGCATCCGGTAAGAAAATCAGATATGTCATTGTCAAAGATAGTGCCGAAGCTGACATAAAAGTGCGTTGGACAGCTGCTGCCCTCGATTCCTCCTCTGAAACAAGAGTATCAGCTGGTGTGACAAGCTTGAGCCAAAGCGAAAATGAACTAAGCGAAGCTGTTGTCAATTTGCGCACCACTGACCCATTTACAGCTAGTTTTGTCAAAAATGGCGAAATGGCATCAACCACCATGCATGAAATTGGCCACGCTCTTGGGCTCGATCACTCCAATTATATTTACGACGTTATGTATTTTCGCTCTTTCCCCAAACAAACCGGACTTCCTACCAAGCGTGATAGGGCTACCATTGCCCTTCTCTATGGCAATCACCCTGGTGTTACTTTCGCCCCGAACCCAGAAGCTAGTGCACCCGATGCTGTTGTAGTGTTTTCACCACCGCCATCCTTTGCACCGCCCCTGCCACCAAAGGCAGACAAGCTCGTGCCACCACTATTTGTTCCACCGCCTTTCAATGCTGCGAAAGAAAAGCTGACACCGCCGCTTTTCATTCCACCGCTGCCAGGCCAAGACAAGCCAAAAGCAGCTGGCATTCCAATTCCTGCTTTCTTACCGCCAGCAATCAACAGCCTGAAAGAAAAGAAAACAACAAAAAAAGGAGCTGCCACAGACATGCCAGCCCCCTTCTTTATGCCGCCACCAGTTAAGCGCTAGCGATTAGTCATCGCCTCAAGGTGCTGCGGATAGCGGTCACCCTGCACCTCAATTCGTGCCGCAGCGCTCTCGATTTCGCTAAGGTCAGCGGCGGTCAACTCAATCTTGAGAGCGCCAATGTTCTCTTCTAGACGTGCCAGCTTGGTCGTACCGGGTATCGGCACCAGATTTGGACTCTGAGCCAGCAGCCAGGCAAGAGCAATTTGGGCTGGTGTGCCATGCTTTTTCTTGGCCATGTTTTCGAGGAGATCAACCAGTGCTTGATTAGCTTTCAATGCTTCTGGGGTGAAGCGAGGCAAGGTGCTGCGAAAATCAGTACTGTCAAAAGTGGTCTGACTATCAAATCTTCCAGCGAGGAAGCCTTTACCAAGCGGGCTGTAAGGCACGAAACCAATATTCAACTCACTGAGCAACGGCATGATTTCTTTTTCTGGCCGCCGCCACCACAGCGAGTATTCACTTTGCAAAGCTGTGACTGGCTGCACGGCATGGGCTCTGCGAATGGTATCAGCAGCGGCCTCCGATAAACCAAAGTGCCTAACCTTACCCTCTTTGATTAGATCCTGAACTGCGCCAGCCACTTCTTCAATTGGTACAGCAGGATCAACACGGTGCTGATAGAACAGGTCTATGGCATCGATTTTTAGGCGCTTTAATGAGGCTTCAGCAACAAGCTTAATCTGTTCCGGGCGGCTGTTTAGGCCAAGCCATTTCTCTTTGCCGGTTGGATCAAGATTGAAACCAAACTTAGTGGCAATCACAACCTGGTCACGAATAGGCGAAAGAGCTTCGCCCACAAGTTCCTCATTTGTATAGGGGCCATAGACTTCTGCCGTATCGAAAAAGTTGATGCCTTTTTCAACAGCCGCTCGCATGAGCTTGATCATCTCGGCTTTGTCGGCGACCTTGCCATAGCTAAAGCTCATACCCATACAGCCTAAACCAAGGGCAGATACTTCTAGACCACTCGCTCCTAGTTTCCTCTTTTCCATAATTTCACCTCAGATTTTGCAGCAACTAAGATCCGCTAATTTCCTTTGATTTCTTCATGTCGATGACAAAGCGATACTTAACGTCTTGCTTGAGCAAGCGCTCGAATGCCTCGTTCACTTGCGACATTTCAATCATTTCGACTTCGGCAACGATATTGTGTTTAGCGCAAAAATCGAGCATTTCTTGGGTTTCCTTGATACCACCAGTGGCAGAACCAGCAAAGTTTCGTCTCTTGGGCAGCAAGGCAAAGGCATGCACCGACAACGGCTTCTCTGGCGCGCCAACGAGAGTTAGAGTGCCATCTCTTTTAAGCAGAGAGAAATAGGCATTTAAATCGTGGTCAGCTGAAACGCAATCAAGAATGAAATCAAAAGAAGTGGCATGTTGGGCCATTTCATCAGCATTCTTAGAGAGCACGACTTCGTCAGCGCCAAGCTTTTTAGCATCTTCTACCTTTGATGGAGAAGTTGTGAATAGCACCACATGAGCGCCTAGTGCCTTAGCGAATTTTACGCCAAGGTGTCCGAGCCCACCAAGACCTACAATTCCGACCTTTTTACCCGGGCCAACCTTCCAGTGCTTCAGCGGCGAATAAGTAGTGATACCGGCACACAGCAGCGGTGCAGCACTGGCCAAATCAAGACCATCAGGCATACGAAGAACACATCTTTCACGCACAACAATGCTCTGTGAGTAACCACCAAAAGTGGTGCCACCGATATGCTTGTCTTCGGCATTATAGGTGCCAACATTATACTCGCAATAGACTTCCAGGTCTTCATTACAGTCAGCGCATTGACCGCAAGAATCAACGGTGGTGCCAACAGCAACCAGATCGCCGATCTTGAATTTCTTCACCGCTGCGCCAATAGCTGAAACTTTGCCCACCATTTCGTGGCCAGGCACAACAGGATACTGAGTAATACTCCATTCATTGCGGGCCATGTGTAAGTCAGAGTGGCACACGCCGCAGAAGAGTATCTCAAGCTGCACATCATCGGCCAACAGTTCTCGCCGCGGAATCTTCATTGATTGCAAAGCACCTTTAGGGTCATTGGCCGCAAAGGCATTCACTAGTTTTGTCGCTACAGCATTAGTCATTACGCTATCTCTCCTAATTACGTTACGCCCGGGTACGCCAGGCTCAGCCTTTGCCATTGACTGCAAAGGGCTGACTGCAACGAAGTGGTTTCTGTTCCCTTTATTAAAACTCCGGCCACCCGTTTTGAATACGCCGAAAAGTACGCAATGTTTGCCTAATCCTCCGACCGACCGTCCAAAAGTACATAGGGCAGGGTGTATAATCGTTTTATGCCTAAACAACTTTTGCACACAACTATTAAACATGCCATGCGCATCGCCACAACCCCGAGCGTACGCAAGACCTGCCTGGCAAACGTTCATGTGGGTCGAGTAGAGAAGCATTTACCCAGAACGCCGGTGCTCTATCAACCAAGCATTGTCATTGTGCTACAAGGCACTAAACGGGGCTACATTGGCGATCGCATTTGCATTTACGATGCCGACAACTATTTTGTTACTGCCATTTCTATGCCTTTTGAATGCGAAACTTTTGCCAGCGAAGAAAATCCGCTTTTAGCAATCACCATCAATATAGAGCTGCCAGTTCTGCGAGAACTAGTTCTACAAATGGACATAAAACCAAGGCGCGACAAGGTGGCAGAAGCATCTTATGCCACTCCCCTGACAGCAGAAATTCTTGAACCCGTAGAGCGCCTGATGGCAATTCTTGCTCCAGCGAGCGAAGGTTCGCCCGAGGCATTGTGCGACCTCAAAGTACTTAGCGGCCAAATTTTGCGCGAAATCTACTACCGAGTTCTAAGGGGGCCGCATGGTAGCGCCCTTTATGCGCTAGCCACACGGCACGGACATTTAAGCGATATGAATAGCGTGCTTGAGCTCATTCATGAAAAGTACGCCAGCGAAATAAGCGTTGATGACCTCGCTCGTTCGCTGAACATGAGCGCCACCATGTTTCACCAGCATTTCAAAGATCTGACCGCTACTTCGCCCTTGCAATATATCAAATCGCTACGCTTGCACAAAGCAAAAATTCTCATGGTGCAAGATGGCTTGAATGCCTCAGAGGCTTCCGAAAAAGTTGGCTACAACAGCCTCTCGCAGTTCAGTCGTGAATTCAAACGGATGTTCGGCAATAGCCCCACCGAAGAAGTTGCTAGAACAAGGGCGCTTTATGGCATGGCCCCAGAAGAGCTTGCGGTAAGTAGTTAAGCACGGCAATTAAAATCAAACATATTTTCGTTTTGCCAGCACATCCAGACACCCACAAGCATTGAAGCACAGCCTGTAGTGTGCATATGACTCGCAGGGAACACCTTGCAGCTCCGCCTGTCGACCAAGCCACTGCGATTCCAAGACTTCGTATGCCTGGTCGTCCGGCATATCAAATTCTTGTTCGTCCAAATCTTGCCATTGGAAACCCAGAACTTCTTCGAAGATTACTTCACAGTGCCGCTTCTGCCAGTCTAAAAAGAGCAGTGAAAGAACCCCATTCTGATAATGAAACTGCACGTCTTCCGCATCAGCTGTAGAGACCCCGAGGTTTGCGGCTATAAAGTTCATGCGCTGCCCCCACCCGACAGTTTCCATTACCTCGGCGATTTTATCAGAATATCCGAACAGCAATCATGCAAGAAGCAAGACAAACAGGCTGCCTTCTCACTATATCCAGCGGCGTCCCCTAAACCCTCGGCTCCACAGCTTCAACCAAGGGCTTCTCGGCCTTGCGCATTAAGCGCGTTTGCAGCCGGTCAAGATAAATATAGAACACCGGAGTAATATACAGTGTCACCACTTGCGATACCAACAGACCGCCGACAACAGTCAAGCCCAGGGGTTGCCGCGATTCAGAACCAGCACCAAGACCAATAGCAATTGGCACTGCCCCCATGAGGGCAGCCATGGTGGTCATCATAATGGGCCTAAAGCGCGTCAGGCAGGCTTCGTAAATAGCTTGCTCTGGCGGTTTGCCCTGCTCACGCTCGGCATCTAAGGCAAAGTCAATCATCATGATGGCGTTTTTCTTGACGATACCAATCAACATGATTAAGCCAAGAAATCCATAAATATCCAAATCGTGCTTGGTGATGAGCAGCACAAGTAGAGCTCCAAGACCGGCCGAGGGCAGGCCCGAAAGAATGGTAATGGGATGGATAAAGCTCTCGTAGAGAATACCAAGCACAATGTAGATAACCAGTATGGCAATGGCAAGCAGCATCCAAAGATTCTGGAATGAATCTTCGAAGGCCTCCGCCGTGCCCTGGAAGGCCGTTGTTACTGACTTGGGTACGGTGGTCGCGGCCAGTCGATTAATCTCCCCCACCGCTTCACCAAGAGATTTGCCTGGCAGCAAATTGAATGAAATCGTCACCGATGAAAACTGACCAAGGTGATTCACCAACAATGGGCCTATTCCAGTTTTAATCTCGGCGATGGTATCAAGCGGCACCAAGCGACCACTTGGTGTATGCAAGAAAAGCTGTCTGAGCACAGATGGGTCGCGGTAAAAGCGGGGCTCAACTTCAATGATTACCCAATACTGGTTGGCCGGAGTGTACATGGTTGAAATCTGCCGCGTGGCATAAGCGCTAGAAAGCGCATCTTCCACTTGCTGCATAGTCAAACCAAGCTGTGAGCACTTGTCTCGATTGATCTCAATATGCACTTCAGGGTTATCTACCTGCATATCGCTAGCAACATCCACAACACCAGGCAGTTCTTTTACTTTGTCTAGCAGAGCGTGCCCAGCGGCATAAAGTTCGTCACGGTTCGGGCTTGATAAAGTAAATTGATAAAGTGACTTAGTTACTTGACCGCCAATGGTAATGGTGGGCGGGTTCTGCAAATATGAATTGATACCAGGCACCGCAGCAAGCTTGGTAGACAACTCAGCAATGACATCATGAACTGACATCTTGTCGCTGCGCTCTTCTTTCGGCTTAAGCACAATCAAGATACGGCCTTGATTAAGAGCAATATTGGGGCTGCCGTTACCGACCCCCAAACTGGACATATAACTATGCACACTGGGGTCTTGGGCAATGATATCGGTCAGGGTTTTGTGCAACTTAACCATGGCATCATAAGAAGTACCTTGATCAGCCTCGGTCATACAGACGATTTGGCCAGTATCTTCAGTAGGCATAAAGCCCTTTGGAATCACGGCAAAGAGATAACCGGTGGCCATAAACATCATAGTAAAGACCACAAGCACCGAAGCCTTGTTATTGAGAGCAATAGTAAGCGACCAATCATAAAGTTCAAGAGCCCGCTTAAAGACTTTGTCAGCGGCACGAACAAAGACGCTTTGCCCCTCTTTCTTCTCAGCTTTGAGAAAACGGCTACAGAGCATGGGTGTAAGACTAATAGAAATAAAGCCAGAAATTAAAATGGCCACTGAAATGGTCACGGCAAATTCATTAAAGAGCCGACCGACGATTCCTGGCAACAATAAAACTGGAATAAACACTGCCACCAGAGACAATGTCATTGAAAGTATCGTAAAACCAATTTCTCGAGAGCCGTTTAGTGCTGCTTCCATAGGCGTCTCGCCCATTTCCATATGGCGCACAATATTCTCAAGCATAACAATAGCGTCGTCCACAACAAAGCCCACAGAAAGCGATAGCGCCATCAAAGATAGGTTGTCTAAGCTAAAGCCCAATAATTTCATGGCAGCAAAGGTACCAACCACCGAAATCGGCAAAGCCAAGCTAGGAATGACAGTGGCGGAGAGATTACCAAGAAAGATAAAAATCACTAGAACCACCAGAGCCACTGTTAACAGCAGAGTGACTTGCACATCTTTGACCGATTCGCGAATAGTTTGCGATTGGTCATAGAGCACATCTAAATGAACAGTTTCTGGAGTCAGTGTTTTAAAAGATGGCAAGAGCTTCTTGATGCTGTCGACTACCTGAATGGTATTAGCGCCAGGCTGCTTCAGCACCGCTAAAATGATGGCTGGCTTGCCGTTATAGATACCACCAGACTTATCATTCTGCACACTATCAATTACTTGCCCCAAGTTCTCTAAGCGAATGGGAGCATTGTTTTGATAAGCAACAATGACTGGTTTGTAAGCATCGGCACTGAGCAGCTGACCATTAGACTGAATGGTAAAAGCCTGATGCTTGCCCCAAAGGGTACCAGTGGGCTGATTTTGATTAGCTGACACCACCGCAGCCATAACATCGTTGATACCAAGACCATAAGTGGCTAGTCTCTGGGGATTTACCTGCACTCGAACAGCATAGGCCTGAGAGCCATTGACCTGCACCTGGGCCACACCGCTTATGCGTGACATGCGCTGGGCAATTAGCGTTTCGGCATAATAATCAACTTGATGCAGGGGCAAGCTATCAGAACTTACAGCCAAATAAATCACTGGTTGGCTGGCGGGGTTCACTTTTGAAAAAGTCGGAGGCATGGTCATCTGCGGCGGCAGTTGTTTAGAAGCTGCTGTTATTGCCGCTTGCACATCAAGTGAAGCGCCATCCATATCGCGGGAAGGGTCGAACTGTAAAGTAATGAGCGACTGGCTAAGGGTGCTGGTTGAAGTCATCTGCGTCAAGCCAGCGATGGTGGCAAATTGCTTTTCTAGTGGCATTGACACGGCAGACGCCATGGTCTCAGCGCTAGCACCAGGAAGGGTACCGGTCACCTGCAAGGTGGGGAAATCGACGTTAGGCAAGTCACTGATGGGCAAAGCCTGATAGCCCATCAAGCCAAAGAAAAGTATGGCTATCATCACCAGGGTGGTCATTACCGGCCGCTTAATAAAAATGGCGCTAAGATTCATTTGGCGTCCTCATACTTCTCAATGCGAGGCAGGCGAAAGACAGTCTTATCTTTTATAAAATGCTGGAAGCGATCTAAGTAGATATAAAATACTGGCGTGATATACAAAGTCACCAGCTGCGATACCAGCAAGCCACCCACAATTGTCATACCTAGCGTTTGCCGTGACCCACCACTTTCGCCAAAACCGATAGCAATTGGCAAGCTGCCCAAAATAGCAGCCATGGTCGTCATCATGATCGGGCGGAAGCGCACTAAACAGGCTTGATAGATAGCGGCCTCAGCTTTAAGATTTTGCTCGCGCTCAACATCGACGGCAAAATCTATCATCATGATGGCATTCTTTTTAACAATACCAACCAGCAGAATCAAGCCTAAGAACCCGTATACATCGAGATTCATATTGAAAATTATCAGCGTCAAAAGAGCACCCAAACCAGCCGAAGGAAGACCAGAGAGTATGGTAATTGGGTGAATGAAACTCTCATAAAGGATGCCGAGAACTATGTAAATGACGATGATAGAAATTAGCAAGAGTACGCCTAAGTTCTGAGTAGAACTTTCAAAAGCTTGAGCCGTACCCTGAAAACTACCTGATACATCTTCAGGCAAACCACTTGCCACCAATTCTTTTACGGGAGCAACAGCCTCACTCAAGGCCACTCCCGGCTTAAGATTGAACGATACTGTCACCGAGGGAAACTGACCCAAGTGATTAACAAGAAGTGGCCCAGCCCCGCGGTCAACAGTTGCAAGAGTATCAAGGGGCACGAGCTGACCATTGCCAGCCCGAACAAAGAACCAGTGCAACATCGAAGGGTCTTCAGTATATTGGGGCTCAACTTCGAGTATTACCCAATACTGATTGGTCGGGGTATAAATCACCGAAACCTGCCGGGCAGAATAGGCGTTATTGAGCGCGTCCTGCACTTGCTGAACATTGATACCAAGCCGAGCACATTTGTCTCGGTCAATCTCTACATTTAGCTGCAAATTCTTTACTTGCAAGTCGCTGTTTACGTCTTGCAAATTAGGCATAGCCTTGAGCTTTGCCTCAAAATCACGAGAAGCTTTATAGAGTTCCTGCAACTCAGAACCGGAGAGAGTTACTTGATATTGCGCTTTGGTTAGCTGTCCACCGATGCGAATGCCACCAAGATTCTGCATGAACAAATTGATGCCAGGAACATTGGCAGTTTTCTTGCGCAACTCTTGAATAACCTGATCAAGAGAGGCATGACCAGGCCGGTCTGCCCGATCTTTCAAGACCATAAAAATACGACCTTGATTGACAGCCTGATTGGGGCCACTGGCACCAACGCTAGACATAGCGCCACGGATGCTGTCATTCTTAAGGACAATATCAGCTAGCATTTGCTGATGCTTAACCATCTCAGTAAATGAAATACCTTCAATTGCCTGAGTCATACCGAAAATCTGGCCGGTATCTTCAGTGGGCATGAAACCCTTTGGTACTTCCTTAAGCAAATACCCTGTGGCCACAAGCATCAAAACAAAACTAAGCAGAACCAAGCGTTTATGACGCAAGGCTGGCTTTAAAGTAAAATCGTAGGCCGCCTGCAAATGACCAAACAAACTATCTGAAATTCTATGCAGCCAATTTTGCTTACTGCCAGCTCGCAAGAAGCGAGCGCAGAGCATAGGAGTAAGACTGAGAGCGACAAAACCCGAAATCAAAATAGCGACCGAAATAGTGACGGCGAACTCAAAGAAGAGGCGGCCAATGATGCCACCAAGAAACAATATTGGAATAAAGACAGCAATCAAAGATACTGTCATAGAGACAACAGTAAAGCCAATTTCACGCGAACCGTTAACAGCAGCCAGCAAGGGCGGTTCGCCAGCTTCAATATGACGGACAATATTTTCTAATACCACAATGGCATCATCAATAATGAAACCAACAGACAGGGTCAGTGCCATAAGCGAGATATTGTTCAAGGTAAAGCCAAAAAGCTTAATAGCAGCAAAAGTACCCATCAAGACAATGGGCAGAGTGACACTGGCTATCAGAGTGGTAGGCAAACTACCAAGGGCAAGCACTATTACTAAGACAACCAAGAAAACGGTGATCACTAAAGTGGCTTTGACATCACCCACCGAGCGCCGAATAGAAATACTGCGGTCATAAAGAATTTCAAGATTGACGGCCCCAGGCAGTATTGCCCTAAAGTTAGGCATCATCTTCTTTATATCATCGACAATCTCGATAGTATTTGTGCCCGGCTGGCGCTGCACTGTAAGAATGATGCCACGATGGCCGTTATACCAGCTTGCCACCTTATCGGTCTGCACACTGTCAATCACAGTGCCAATATCGCTTATGCGCACAGGCGCGCCCTTGCGATAGGCAATAATAAGCGGCTTGAAAGCATCAGCGTTAAAAAGCTGCCCGTTCACGCGAATGTTATACGAAGTATCAGGACCATGTAGTGTTCCCGTGGGCAAATTGACATTGGCCTGACGCACAGCCGCGGCCACTTCATCGATACCTATGCCGTAGGCAGCTAGCTTGCGCGGATCTACTTGAATATGGGGCGCATAAATTTGCGAGCCCATCACCTGCACTTGAGCCACACCAGAAGTCATTGAAAGGCGAGGAGCAATGACGTTTTCAGCATATTCATCAACGGTGTAGAGCGGCAGAGTTTTAGAGCTGAGAGCAACAAAAAGAATGGGCGAATCAGAAGGATTGACTTTGCGAAAAGTAGGCGGACTGGGCATGCTCGCTGGCAGCCAGGGCCGGGCAGCAACAATAGCGGCTTGCACATCTTGAGCCGCACCATCAATACTGCGGTTTAAAGCAAACTGCAAAGTAATCGAAGTAATACCGGTGGCAGAAGTAGAATTCATTGACTCTAAACCAGCAATGCCACTAAATTGTTTCTCTAAGGGAGTAGCCACAGCTGAGGCCATGGTTTCACCATTGGCACCGGGTAAACCAGCGCTAACGGTTATGGTAGGAAAGTCAACGGCCGGCAAATCGTTAACAGGCAAAGTGATATAAGCAATCAGGCCAAAAATTACCAGTGCCACCATCAAGAGTGTCGTCATCACCGGACGCATAATGAAGAGGCGCGAGAGGTTCACAGGTTTATTTGCCTATAACATCAGGAGCCTGGGTGTCACGTTGCACTTTGACCTTAGAGCCAGGACTGAGCTGCAACTGGCCATCGGTTACAACCGTTTGACCGACAGTGAGACCGTCTAATACAGCAATAAATTCTCCAGAACTTTGACCAAGCTTTACCTTCACCAAGTCAACGGTATTATCGGGCTTAAGCACATAGAGAGAATTACCCTGCTGTGTAGTCTGCACAGCCCGGGCCGGCACCACCACTGACTTGCCCGCTGGTGGCATAGAAATTACCACATCGACAAACTGTCCAGGAAAGAGCTTCTGACCAATATTCTCGAAACTGGCACGCAACAAAATTGTACCGGTATTGGTGTTGACCGTGTTTTCCATAAATGAAATATGGCCTTTCACCGCCTCAGCCTTGCGGCCTTCAACCAGCGCCTGAATCTTCAAGGTGCCATCAGCCTGAGAACGACGCAGGTCATTAAGGTACTGTTCTGGCACAGTTACAGTGACATAAATAGGATTAACCTGAGCAATCGTCACCAATGGAGTTGAAGAATTGGGTGATACCACATTGCCTTCATAGACATTGAGGCTGCCGGTGCGACCATCTAAAGGTGAATAAATTTTGGTCCAACTCAACTGCAAGCGCGCCTGGTCAGCCAGACCTTGGTCCGCTCGCAGGTTACCTTTGGCAGTATCAATGGCAGCTCTATCGCCACGAGTAACAGCCTTAGCGTTTTCCACCATCTTCATATCGGCATCGATGGTAGCCTGAGCTTGAGCAGCGCTGGTGCTAATTTGATCGCTCTGCTCTTTAGAGACCGCACCTTCCCGCACTAATTCTGCATAGCGGGTCACTTGCACATCAGTATATTGAGACTGAGCCCGGTCTCTGCGCAAATTAGCATAGGCCTGGCCGATCATAGTCTCGTCGCGAGCTAAATTTGCCTGAGCAGCTTCGACCTGCGCCTTATCCCTCGCAACATTACCTTCAGCCTGAGCCAGGGATGCTTGATAGGAACGCGGGTCTATCTGAAATAAGAGCTGACCTTTTTTGACGAATTCACCTTGAGTGAAATGCACTTTCAGCAACTGACCACCAACCTGTGGCGTAATGTTGACCACAGAGAATGGAGCGACGTTACCGATACTGCGCAGCTCAATGGGCAGAGCCTGCTCACCAGCCACAGCTACCAATACTGGCACTACTTTGTCTTTGCCGCCTTTACCATCTTTAGCGCCCGCCCCTTCTTTGCCAGCTTTTCCAGCAGGCCCAGCAGCTGCTCCTGACGCTGAGCTATCTTTACCGTGACGCAGAGAATACACAGTTGCCGCACTGCCAACTAAGAGCAAGGCTATCAGACTGACTAAAACCACTTTATTTGATTTTTTTGACTGCATTTTCGCCGCTGGGGGTTGCTCAAGCTCACCCACCGCCTTGGCGTATGGCGTGTCGCGTTTAATGCTAGTGTCCAGTTCTTCTTTCATCTCTTCCCTTAACAGCTATATTTTGGCATTAGCTTCGGTAAATACAGCTTTGAGCAAGGCTAGCGACTCTTCAACGCTGGCCAATTTTTCTGGGGGCAGCTGAGCAATCACACGAGACAACTCTTCAATTGCAACAGAACGGCTACCGAGCAGATGCTCTTCACCGGCAAGAGTGAGACTGAGAATAACATTGCGACGGCTAGTGGGGTCATTAGTACGAGCGACCATGCCAGCCTTAACCAGCCGATCAACCATAGTTGAAGCGGTGGCGTTAGCAACACCTAGAGATTCGGCCAGGCGGCTTAGACCAGAGCCTGGACAATTTTTTATAAAGGCCATCACCCGCAACTGCGGCAAGGAAGCCGGGGTCTCAGCCTGACGCAGCACATGGCTGCGGATGTAATACATGATGTACGGGACCGTCTCCATCACCTTGGCAGCAACCAGACTGTTTTTGTCTGTTCTGTCTCGTGTATCGCTTGCCGGTCTTGTGTCTGCTGCTTTCACGAACCCTCCAGCCTGGTGGCGATCTAGCTAAAACTAGTTACCAATATTATTAGTATAGCTAACTATTAGGAAGACTAACCTATTTATGAAAAACGAGCCAAGCGGCAAACCAGGAAGCCCTGCCTCTGACGCCAAAGCTTTGGTAACGCCAACGCAGAAGACTCGACAACTAAGCCGTTCAAGATTAAATTCTCTCATTTTGAGAGATCACCTAGGCGACCAGTAATTCATTTTCAACATCGGCGACAATAACTTCCGCCTGGCAGCAATGGCCCGGATCGTGCAAGAGCGTATCTAGGTCCTCAAGATAATGACTCACGCGGAATACGATAAGTAGAAATTCTCATGGTGACCGAAAAATACAAAGCCCTTATCGAAAGCTTCCCGCTGGTACCAATCAAGAATGATGCCCACCTGGATGAGGCGCACGGCATGGCTCAATCCTTGATACTGAGAGGCGAGTCAGTAACACCACGCCCTAAAGGTTAGACATTGCCCTACCAGCAACTTGAAATTTCTGCCAGGATTTGACGAGTTCCTGCGGAGCGGGATGCAACTTGTCATAAACAATAATGACATTGGTCAATGGACGCCCCGCGTGAATTAAAATCGAGCCGTTGTGTGCCAGCGCGCGAGACGCTCCGCTATCTAGATTCATGGCTTCATAACAGCCAATTTGTTTCATCAACTTACCAGCGCGTTCCAAAGATAAACTGGTAATAAATGAAACCAAATACAGCTTTTCTCTCGACTGAGAAAAGCCTATCGCTTGCCTTGGACCGACGGTCAGCACATGTGAATCAGTGAAACCTTCAATATCGGGATTGACCCAGATTTCTCCTTTTCGCAGCAGTCGAGGCCCACAAGTTAGAGAAAACCAGTGTTGCTCCCAACGCGGCTGCCCTTCAGCCCGCGACGTTACCATCTCTAGATCGTTGCCAGATTTAATACCAATAGTAGTACCATAATTCTCCCACTGACTATACTTCATGAACTTACCAGCAGCCACCAGATTTCCCATCACTCTTTGCTGTTTGTCTTTACTGAAAAAAGTGCCGTTGAGCATAACAGCTCCGTTATGCTTTGCTACATAACTATCGAAAGTCTCTGCACCATGATCTATGGTGGCAGTATTTGCCCAGGCAACATCATGTGGCAGCAGGATCGAAATAAAAGTTTCAGGGTCGGTCATATCGACAGTGGTGACATAGAAAGTCACACCATCTAGTTTTATTTTTGCAAATTGCACCGGCTTGCTAATCTTTGCTTTCGCTTTTACAGACTTCTTCGGTGGTGGCACGAAAAAAGGTGGCGGCGGTGGCAGACCCGCTGCTTTCAACCGTTCGGTTGAAGGAAGCGGCACCTCCATCATCGGTGGCAGCGGCCATTGTTTGTCAGCCGATGCCTCTATTTCACTTTTGTCAGAACTTGGCTTAGGGGAGCCAAAATCAAGGGCCGAACAACCGCTAAGAATTAAAGCGGTCAAGGCTAGGCTAGGTGTAATTGTCGTCCACTTGAATGGCATCTTTAATTGATGAAAATCAACTCCATGAATCTCATTTACTGCCTTTAATCTTGCGATTGAGGGACAACATAACACTTTCAACAATCGAGTTGAACACTGGTAGCTGCCTTTTGTTCAGCGTCTCTGCTGAACTAAGATGACTACTCTTTCATGGAGTTCTCAATCCCTGCACTCGACAACCGAATTATGCTACTTTTCAAGTAAATTCGCCGGGAGCCCGAAATTGCAGAGCAACAGATTACTAGGCCTACTTCTCTCTATATCTCTCACTAATACTTTTGGCTCTGCCATCGCCAGCACCGGCGGACTACCGCCGCTCAAACCGACAGCAGTGCAAGCAAAGCATGTTCATGCCAAATTGCACAACCGGCGAATAGACCCCGAACGCATCGGTGTTGAATCGGCAACAACTAGCCGCCCCAATAATTCCAGTCGGCAAGCTCCAGCACAGCCGATCGCTGGCGCCCCCGAGTTAACAGCAGAAGCCCTCCGTCTAGCCAACGACATTGGCATAGACAGTGACCTAGAAAAGCTACTTAAACTGAGCCAGGGGCCAGACCATAGTGCTCTTCAAAACTCAAACAGCGATTTGCTCAAAGCACTACTACTTAAACAGTCTCTAACCGAATCAGTAGTATACGAAAGCTTTGAAGTCAGAAGCTGCCTCAGCAATCTCGAAACTGAAATAGCCCAGGCCGATGATTTACAAGCATTTCTAGAAGAGCGACGAGACAAAGTAATTCGCCTTAACACTATTGCCAACTTTGTTTCAGGTGGCGTAACCGGTATCGTCGGTGGTGCTCTAAAAATTGGCGGCGCCAATGAACAAAGCGCCAACGGCATCGACACCGGCGAAGGTATTGTCCAGACGGCACTGGCATTGCTCGCCCTGAAGCAGCAATCTGGCGAGAAGAAAATTGTCGAAGGCACACCAAACATGTTAACCAAGCTTTTCGACATCAACAGCAGCCACACCCAAAGAGACTATCCACCTTCGGTTTGGAATTATTTGACCAGCGTGCCTGAAAACAGCAGCACTGGTCTAACCAGACAACAAACGCTGATGAAACGCTGGCAAGACCTCAAGGTTATTAACAGCAGGGCCAGCGAAAGGCAAAGAAAGGAAGCTATTGGTCATATTACAGGCACCCACCCGCAGCCCATTGTCAGCATCGACCTTCTCGATGCGCGCTCTGCCATGCTGCATGATGTGCGCGCCGTTGTATCCGAGATGGACCATCCGCTTCTTGAACTGATGCAAACTATCCGCAGCGTCAAATTACAGTAATCTTGATTCCATTATCATGATCATCAAATGCAGTGAAACAAAAACCGAGCAACTCTATCGCCTTCTCATTGGCACTGTGGTGCCGCGACCAATTGCCTGGGTGTCCACCACCAGCGATACCGGTGTAGACAATCTCGCACCTTTCTCCTTCTATAATGTCTTCAGCATAAAGCCACCCATGCTCGGATTCTCCCCAGGATATAAACGCCCGGCTACAGCTAGTACAAAAGCTATAGCCAAAGACACCCTAACTAATGTGCGCGAGACTGGCGAGTTTGTAGTCAATGTTGTCAGTCAGTTCTTAGCCGAGCAGATGAACCAATCGAGCGCGGACTACCCACCTGATATAAGTGAATTTGCCGCCGTAAACTTAACGCCTACAGCTAGCACCATGGTCAAGCCACCTCGGGTTGGTGAGGCTTTAATTAGTATGGAGTGCAAAGTCTTTCACATCCACGACTTAGGCGGCTCAGCCCTGGTATTGGGCGAGATTGTCTGTATGCACCTCAAAGACGAAGTTGTTCAGATCAACGCTGCAAGAGACGGTCAAATGTCTATAGACCTGGATGTATTGCAACCAGTGGGCCGCTTGAGCGGCAATCTCTATAGCACCATCAAAGATCGCTTCGAGATTGCTAGACCAGAAGTCTAAGATTTTTTGTTAGCTCTCGCCCAAGAATCTTTCAAGGTGACGATACGGTTGAATACTGGAGCGCCTGGCTTGCTGTCTTTGATGTCGGCAACAAAATATCCTTGTCTCTCGAACTGGAAGCTATCACCAGCATTGGCTTCACTCAAGCTGCGCTCAAGCTTACAACCTTTCAAAACCTGCAAGGCATTAGCATTGATAGAGTTGAGAAACTCGCTATCTTTTCCAGCGGGAGGAGCTTCTTCCGATAGCAAGCGATCATAAAGACGCACTTCGGTGTCTACTGCATGACGAGCACTGACCCAGTGAATGGTGCCTTTGACTTTGCGTCCCACCGGATTATCTCCTGGTTTAACCTCAGGATCGTAGGTGCAGCGCACTTCAACGACATTGCCAGCAGCATCTTTAACGACGTCAGTACAGGTGATCAGATGGGCATAGCGCAAGCGCACTTCTTTGCCTGGAGCGAGACGATAGTAGTCTTTGGTTGGCTCAAGCATGAAATCATCTTGCTCAATATAGATCTCTTTGCAGAATGGCACTTTGCGAGTGCCTTCTTTAGGCACATCGTGAGGCCAGTACGAAGCATCAAGCTCTTCAACTTCACTATCTGGATAATTTTCAATCACCACTTTTAGTGGCTTCAAAACAGCCATGACCCGCGGTGCTTTTTGGTTTAGATCATCGCGAATACAAAACTCAAGCTGAGCCATATCTACTGTGCTATTGGCTTTTGAAATACCAACACTGGCACAGAAGGCGCGAATACTCTCTGGTGTATAACCACGACGACGCAAACCAGCAATTGTAGGAAGGCGTGGATCGTCCCAACCACTGACATGTTTTCCTTCAACCAACTCTAGCAAACGGCGCTTGCTGAGCACTGTGTAGTTAAGACTGAGACGAGCAAACTCATACTGGTGTGGGCGGCTAGGGAACTTAGCGTAATCGATCAGATTATCAATCACCCAATCGTAAAGTTCGCGGTTGTTTTCAAACTCAAGAGTACAAATGCTATGGGTAATTCCTTCAATAGCGTCAGAAATTGGATGAGCATAGTCGTACATCGGATAAATGCACCAACTATCACCAGTCATGTGGTGAGCAGTGTGGCGAATGCGATAAAGCAGCGGGTCGCGCATCTTCATGTTGGGGTTGGCCATATCAATTATGGCCCGCAAAACATGTTCGCCTTCTTTAAACTCACCCTTGCGCATGCGCCTAAAGAGATCAAGATTCTCTTCAACTGTGCGTGTGCGGTGCGGACTATTTTTACCTGGGGTAGTGACATTGCCGCGATACTCTTTGATCTCAGCATCGCTAAGACTGCAGACATAGGCCTTACCAGCGCTGATTAAGTGCTCGCCGTACTCATACATTTTTTCAAAATAATCGCTGGCATGATACAAGCCATCCCATTCAAAGCCCAACCAGCGCACATCTTCTTGTATGCCATCTTCAAACAGAGTATCTTCTTTAGCTGGATCGGTATCATCGAAACGCAAGTGACAGCGGGTGCCAGATGACGGCAATTTCTCACGATATTCGTTTGCCAAGCCAAAATTTAGACAAATAGACTTAGCATGGCCGATGTGCAAAAAGCCGTTCGGCTCTGGAGGAAAGCGGGTGATAACTTTCGCATGACGCTTAGCTTCAAGGTCATCGTTAATGATGTCTCTAATAAAATCAGAGGACTTGGCTGTAGCTGGAGATGGGGCCGGAGCTGGCGAATTCATAGTGAAACCTTTTAGTTATCTATGGGCAGTCAGCTATTTTACTCCAGATTTTTGATGAAATGCCTCCAATCTAGTTTGATGCAATTTTAACCAGCTAAGTGATTCTTCCAGGAAAGTAAGCCCCTGACCGTTTGAGCCATTTTCTGTAGAAAATCCGCAGGCTGCCAAATGATTCAAATCAAGACGATTCGTCTCAATATCTTGAAAGAATTGACAAGCAAGATTAGGCAAGCGCTGCTCAAAAGGAAGATGCTTATCTACTCGATGGAAGCCACGACTGTGCTCCTGGCTGGTATTAGAGCCCCCAATGGCGCAGCCAGATAGAACCTGGGCGAACTGCGGCAAATCTAGGCCATAGAGCTTCGCCACAAGAGCGTCAAGCAAGGCACGGAGCTGACGACGACGCTCTACTGGTACTTGAACGAAGCTACTTTGATTGGCTCTAGCCCGGAAGTATGCCAGTTCAGCAGCAAAGAGCCCCCTAGATTCTAAATGAGCTTGTGGTTGTGAAGCTCTAGCCAAATAGTGCGAAACGGCAGCAGACTGAGAGAGGTGACCGAAGGATAGAACAGCACTAACCTGAGCAATTAAATTAAGCAAAAGCAAAGAGTGACCGGCCGGCTTTGGCTCATCAATCGCCAGCAAAGCCTTAGGTAGAGAGCACTGATCAAGGAGAAAGTAATTTAGATTATTGCCACCAAATCTGGTTCTAAGGCCAAAGTCAAAAACAAACGAATTAAGTACAGCCACTAGTATCATGGCCCAGTAGGCCTGCTCACCTGCGTCTGCGGCCGAAAGGGCAAGGAAAGGTACCGAATTACCAGCCGGATAAGGCGGCAATATTGCCGCCATCATCGAGCGAGTATTGGTGGCCGCCGACACAGAGACAAAACCAATTCGAGCACTATCTAGCAGACTGCGGCGCCGATAGAAATCACCTTCTCGCACTAAATATTGCGATGAAAATACTGGCTGGGAGCGCTCCCGCTCTGGCCCATTCAAATTCTCTCCAGCATTTTCATGCCACAGCGCTTGCCGACCGCTACCAGCTACATAAGCCTTGGCTGCTATCTCAAACTGGCTGAGCATGCGCCCTTCTAGCAAAGGCAATAAACAATCTTCTACATGGTCGATCTCAATATAGCTAGAGCGATCTTGAGACAAAATTAGTTCCGGTTTCAATTCCAATTCCAGCTCTACTTCGGCCAAAGCTGAAGTCTTTCGGTCATAAGCAGAGCCGATATCAATCCACTTGCCTTGAAGAAAACGGCCGTAGCAATCGGCTTTGAAGCCTGCGGCCCGGGCTGCAGTCGAGCTAATAAAGAGCTTCTTGTCAATCGTCAGATCAAAATCGCGGGCAAAGCGAAGACTATAAACTCCAGAATAAAGAGGCTTCTGCGCCGCCTTATAGCGCCCTCTATCCATCTGCATCTGGCCATCGGCATGCAGTTGATGAAGAGAAATACTATTCTCAGCAATGGCCTTAAACAAATCGAATTGCTCGGCACTATCGCACTCAAGAATGGCATAAGAGCCCGGACTAAGCGAGCCCGCCAACGCCAGACTATAGTGCAACCAAGGTCGCTGTCGCACAAGCAGGTCAGAAGCCTGGGAGCAGAAGCGTACCTTTGTGCAAGGCTTAGCTTGCCCCACAAGAGCCGGCCTGGCAAAAACAGAAAGAGCATACTTATACGATGGATGAATGGCAAAAGCCTGGTCTTCATTGATAAAGCCTTCCAGGCTTATCCAGTGATATTTTTCAAAGAGCATGCGCCGGCACTCAGTTGCCCCTTGATCGCTGGCAATTCCAGCTGGAGACAATATGGCGGCCACACCACCCGGTGCGAGCAAAAGACCTGCCCGCTCGACATATTGCCAACAGGAAGAACCATCCCAGGGCGGATTGGCAAGCAGCAAGTCATAACTAGACAATTCAGCACTCAAGCCATCAGCCTGCACGAAGTTTGCAGCGGCGTCCTGATTGAGTGCGGCAACAGTACTTGAGCAAGCCACCGCCAGACAGGCAATATAGGTGCGCAGAATCAGAGGGTCGATCTCAACTGCAAAAATATGCTTTCGCAGAAGGCTAAGCCGCTCAGCCACTGGCGAAGATGAAGAAAGATAGTCAAGGGCCGCGATTGACAAGCAGCCACTACCGGCACAAAAATCTAAAATACGAAGATTCTGGCCCCCGCTCTGAGCGCTGCTAAAAGCCGTCTGGACCAGATAGTAAGACAGCCCAATTGGTGTAAAGTAGGCGCCACTAGCTCTGCGCTCAAACTGCTCTTTCTTACTGGCGCTAACCTCTTGACGCAGGCGCTCAAAAAGCTGCGAAAGGAAGAATGCTCGCACGCCCTGAGGGCTAGCAAAGACCAAACCTTGCTGCCTGAGCTTATCGAGCTGCCGCTCAACAAATTGCTCTGACAGCTCTATAACTTGTTGTTGTTCAGCACTAAGTGATTTCTGGGGCGATACCATGGCCAGAGCAAGAGCTTCGATTAGCTCGACCAGACACTTAGTACCCTCACGGCTAGCTAGAGAAAAATCTCCACAAGACTTAAGCCAGCGCCTGAGTGACAGTTCAGCACCAACTAGGGCAGCATCAATTTCGGCTCGCTTGCGGCGGGGTCTTGCCATGATCAGCAAAGAATAGCAAAATTACTAGGCTTAAGAGGAACCGATATGACAATCAGGCCGTGGCAAACAAGATCGGCATTGGCAGCAAGCCTTGTAGCGACGCTGCTGGCGCCAATATGCTGGCCTGCTGCCCTGGCTCAAGCGCCAGAAGAAAGCCTTGCGTCACCGGCTCCAGCGAGCCTGCAAGCTGAGGCTGATGCCCTCTATGCCAAGCGTCAATTCAAAGAAGCTTTGCCAAAATATGAAAAATTAGTACTAGACACCGATACCTGCGAAAACCGCATGAACTCGGCTAAAAGCTTTAGTCAAGAGCAACTGAAAGCCCTGACCGATTTGGCCGATTGCCTATGCCAAGCCAAGCAATATAGCCGCGCTCGCGCTATCTACGAACAAATACAAAGCTATTGGAACAAGCAACCAAGCTGTGCCATTGGCGCCAAGAACCAGCTAGAAAGTGAGCTGGCTGTGGCTGGCTGTTACTTTCATGAGCACAACTACAAAGAAGCTGAACGCTTATTGCCTCACTGCGCTGAGTTAGCAAAGAGCAAAGAACTCGATAAGTCTTATCAACGCCGCATTAGTACCTTAGTGCAAATTTACCGAGGCGAAGTGCTCTACAGGCAGCGCAACTACAGCAACGCAGCCAAAGTTTTTGAAGCCGCCCTGGAACAATTAACCGAAGATAACACTATCTATCTTTCTTACGATCTCAACAAGATGGTGCTGGAGAATCTTGGTGGCTGCTACCAGTACCTTCGTGCCTTCAACAAAGCCGAGCCAATATTAAGAGCCATGGCACTGCTCGATAAAAACTATTTCGGCGACACAGATATTCGCTATGGTTGGTCGCTTTTCTCCCTTTCAGAAGCCCTCAAGGCTTGCCATAGAAATGACGAAGCTTTACCAATTTATCAAAAAGCTATTTATGTCTTTCGCCATAATAATCGCGAACGCATCGCCACCGAGTATGGTATCGACGACGAGCAACTAAAACAGGCAGCACAAACTGAATCAGCCGAAGAATTAGAGAAGAAAAAGCAGCTAGCGCATGCACTAACCATTGCTATTTATGGCTCAGAAGCTAGTGCTAATAATAGTGACGGCGATAAAAATCTGCAGCAACAGACCGGACATTCTTCTTTCTTTGATCACTGTGAAAGACATCCAGCCAGCGAGAAGCTAGGTGCCTGGAATCTCAAACCGAGCGGCTATCGCGATGCTCCCGGCTGGGTTTGGGTTGATCCACGCGTGCCACGCAAAGCTATTCTTGTTTGCATTCATGGCCTTGGCTTGCACCACAAAGCCTACGAGTCATTCGCCCAGCGCATCTGCAAAGAAGGAATTACGGTTGTCTCTTTTGACGTTCGCGGCTTCGGTAGCTTCCTTGAATCAAAAGGCAACGAAACTCTCAACATGGACGGCTGCGTAAGCGACATCGTCAACGTACTGGGCGAATTGCGGCACGACTATAAAGGCCTGCCCATATTCCTTTTGGGAGAGTCAATGGGTGGGGCCCTAGCTCTTAGAGTCGCGGCCAAGAAACCCGAACTAATCGATGGAGTTGTCTGCTCAGTGCCTGCCGGTCAGCGCTACCGCGAAACTGGCACCAAACTAAAAGTAGCTTTCAATCTGGTTTCTAACAAAAACAAAGAGCTCAATATCGGTAAAGGCGTCGTCAACCGCTCCACTTCAGACCAGCAAGAGCGCATGCGCTGGAGTGATGACCCAAATTCTCGCCTCAATCTCTCAGCCAAAGAGCTACTCAATTTTGAACAATTCATGCGTCAGAATGCTGAGTACGCCCGCAAAATCACTAAGTCGCCTGTAATTGTCTTCCAGGGCAATCAAGACCGCCTGGTTAAGCGCGAAGGAACTTACGACCTATTCGAAGCAGTGGGCACCCAAGACAAAACCCTGGTACTGCTAGGCGATCGCGAGCATCTTATATTTGAAGCCAATCCTTTCAAAGACGACATTACCCTTGGTATTGTCGGCTGGCTCAACGCCCATAGCAAGAACTAGCCTTTCTTCTGCCCGATTTTAAATAGGCGAGAAATCAAAGAAAGGCCAAAAATAAAGATGCCAGAGCCGACTATTGCTGGCAAGATTGGCACACCTTCTACTTTGGGGCCAACAGAGCCCATAACAGACTCGCCTATCCAGGCGCCAACAATACCAACCAAAGCCCCTGCCAAGAAGCCATTGCGACCGATGCCAGGCACCACACGCGAAGCTATACCCGCACAGACAGCGGAAACCAGCAGAAAAAGAAAGAAGTGAATGATGTCCACAGCAAACCTAAAACCTCCAGGCAATTATAGCCCTTGTCGTCGAAAGGGAACAAAAGGGGGGCCCTGCAGTCTCTGTTAGCCCATTGCCAGAAGTCGATTGCGGGTTTTGGGGACGATAAGACAAATTTATTAGCCGCCCAACTAATAGATTGGTTAATAAGCCAGTGGGCACATAGTAATTGAATATTGCGTATCTGGGGTGTCTATGTCTTATAAATTATTTCTGTCATTGGCCTTGGCACTGGTTGGCTCTTCAATTTTCGCACCAGCCTCACATGCCGCCGCTGGAAGTAATGCTGCCACTAAAACGGCCAAGCCAGCCGCACCAGCTGGGGGCAAAGAGTTCAAAGGCAATGTTTCCTGGTATGGCGTGCCCTTTCATGGACGCAAGACCGCCTCAGGTGAAATTTTCAACATGAATAAGCTGAGCGCAGCCCATCTTAAATTGCCCTTCAAGACCAGAGTGATGGTGGAAGATCCCAAAACAGGCAAAACCGTAGTCGTGAAAGTAAACGATCGCGGCCCCTACGCCTGCAAGCGGGTGATGGATCTCTCCAAACAAGCAGCAACCAACCTTGGCACAATTTCTCGAGGTGTCGCCTTCGTCGAATGTACCGTAGTTGACGATGACGACGACTAGTTAGTTCATTTAGGTATACGCAGCACCACCATATTTGGTCGATATTATTTATAATGGGCCAAAATAATTGGTGACATCATGACCGTAAGATTCTTAGTCGCAATCAGCCTTCTGCTTGCCCTCGAAACAGGCTTGCCAAGCTGGGCAGCAACAACCTGGCAATCGACCTACGGGCAAGGTCAAACCGCTCTGAGCGAGCAGAACTTGCCCCAGGCAGAGGAATATTTTCGCCGCGCCCTCAGCCAAGTAGAAAAACAATCACACAGTGCTGATGACTTAGCCAAGTGCCTGACACGTTTAGCCGATACTCTGGCCTTGAGTAACAAAACCGCTGAAGCGCAAGCCACCTATCAACGAGTCTTATCTGTTCTAGAAAAGAAATACGGTAAGAACAGCGTCAAAACTGCCCCGGCACTCATTGCTCTAGGCTCAGTACAAGAATCAGAAGGCGACCATTCTGCCGCCATGCCCTATTATCAGCGGGCATTTGAACTGAACGAAAAAAACTACGGCCCATACAGCCCAGAGATAGTCGCTAGCCTTCATCGACTGGCACGCTCAACCTACAAAGCGGGCTTCAGAGAACCGGCCGCAAAACACTATAAGAGAGCAATGTCTATTTTGCTTGACCAACCCAGCCTAGAAGCCAGCCGGCAACTGCCATCGCTTATTAGCGACTACAAAGACTTGATCAAAGGTGACGATCAATCAAGCCAAGACTTGCTCAAAGATTTCAAGAAAGACACGGCATTACCAGAGCAAGCAACAACAGCAACAGCCAAAACTCCACCAAGCAATCAAAGCCAATCCGCCTGGCAAGAGCAAAGCACAAATAAATTGGCAAGCGACCATAGTTTTCAAACTGAAGAAGAATCAAAGATTCTGCTTAGAGGACTGAATCAAAACTACTCAGAGCAAGCTCTAAATCCTGCCTATAAAACAATGAACGAAGCCATTTTCGATCAAAATCACTATGGCAAAGGCGAAGACTTTTATCAGCGCAAAATCGCTGCCGATATTGCCTCACTGGGAGCCAACCATCCCTCCACAGCTAATGATCTCAGTGGCCTGGCGCTCTTTTATATTGGCCAGAAGCGCTACGGCGACGGCGACGCTCTGCTAACAAAAGCACTGGGCATCTATAAAGCAGCCTATGGCTCGAACAACATATTGACCATTCGCACCATGGCCACACTGGCTTCAACAAAAATGCACCTTGGCCAAAACCAACAGGCTGAAGAACTCTACAAGAGCGCCCTAGCTCTCTCCCAAACAGCTCTGGGCCCTAACAATATTGAGACCGCTAGAATTCTCAACGATCTGGCTTTTCTCTACTATTCGCAAGACAAACTCAAAGATGCTAAAACTTTCTATCAGTGGGCTCTAGCTAGCACCGAAGGCGCCGTTGGCAAAAACGATCCGCTCTTAGCGGCCTGCCTCAAAGACTATGCTCAAGTGTTGCACAGCCTTGGCAGCGAAAGTGAATCGATAGCAGCCGAAGACAAAGCCAAATTGATTTTGACGAAGTAAGTTGCGAACTCCTGGTTTGTCAGCCTGAGTAGTACGCTCAATCAATGAAATTGGTAGCGAAGTCTGCACGATTGCCGCTATTACTCGACGATTCTATTATTTTCCACAAGATACAGGAAATGGCGAGAAATGAGATCAGCCTGCTTCGAATGATTTGTTTTCACTAACTGATCTATCAAAATCTCAATCATAGTGTCTTCGTCAATTTTCTCCACGTCACAACCAAAATAGAGTAAACAGCGCTTGGCCTTGTACCTCAACTCTTCCAAGTTTGTGGTGACAAGCAACTCTTTAAAGACTTCATCTAGCTTCTTAGCTTCACTCCGCTCACCAATGATTTCCAATCGACTAGGCAATATCAAGGAACTCTCCTGACTTGAAGCAGGACGAATAGAGTCCTCACTTGATGCAAGGTGTGCAGAAGAAATCACATCACTCGATGGTACGAAATACTTGTAAGAGTATGCAACAAAAAAGTAGACAAGGCTGCATCCGAAACCGAGCCACAGCAGCGAATACCAATTTTGAACCACGCTCCAAGCCAGGTTCGGATTTTTGATCAAAACAACGGCGACCAGCCCGACAAAAGACATCACGCTAAAGCTAGCAGCTCTATGCCTCTGCAAGTCGAAAGCCGTTCTAACCTTTCGCTTCAAATTCTTGGTATTCCTTGCTCACTTTAGAGTTGATAATAGCATGGCAACAATGAGCCTAAAATATTGCCCCGGCATTGGTGCAAGGTTACTACAGCTAGCCAAGAAATCTATTTTTCTGCCCGGCACCGTTGTTAAGGGCATGTCAGAATATTTCTCTGCTAAAAAATGGCAGGCATATCCTCACGCAAGCCACCCGTTCGATCGAGCAAAGTAATAGAAGCAAGTTGACGAACCTGCAATTGCAAAAATAATTGAAGGAGATAACGATATGAACAAAGCTCTATTGCTAGCCTTAGGCAGCATGATGATTTTTATGACCAGCGCTCAAGCTAAAGACGTGCATGGTAAAGCCTGCGCCAAGAAAGAGGGAGCCACAGTGGCCGCCTGTTCTAAAAAAGCGAAAGTAGAAACAAAGGCCGCTGCTGCCAGTATCAAGACAGCACCAGCAAAAAAGGCCACTAAGTAACAACCAGACGGTGATACTGCCTGTGGTGAAGGCTGACTAAATTGCTAAGCGATTTAGTCAGCCTTCATTACCTAATGCAGGGAACAGTCGATCGCACTACATTGCGTCACAGATTGCCTAACCAGCCATTTCCACCTTTTTCGCGTGCTTCAACAAAGCTCGGTTTATGCGATGGCTTTAAGAAAGGAAAAGGATCGCGATTTGCGCCGGTGATTACAGGCTCTTGCTCACACCCACCCTTATGGGGGCGAGTTACAATGATCGGTTCTTCACCTTTGTATGGCCGACCAACGCTGATCGGATCATAGCCACTGCCGCCCCCAGAGGGCTTAATACCAGCTCCGCCATCAATAATAATTACGTTGGGCAACGGGGCACAGCCGCTCAAGAGCGTCTCTAATGCCTTTTGCTCTTTCGCCGCCTGTTGCTCATCCAAAATCTTTTCCCTCTTTGCTCCAGCAATCGCGGCAGCATAAACGTCTTTCGGTAGACTGCCATTGCGTTCATACTGGGCTACTGTGGCAATCAACTGATTTTCATACTGTGACTTTAAAGCTGAACTCGCCGTGCCTGACTCAAGCTGGGCAATCTGTAGTGGCGTCATACCTTTCTTAGCTGTCTCAGAGATGTTTTTCTCAAGAGCGGTGGTGCGTCTATTGAGCTCATCGAGCATGGGCGTCTTTGGACGAGGGTCCATATCATACTTGGACAGCGGATTGTCAGCCTTAGCTTTGTTGTAGTCCTTGAGCTGCTGTTCTTCTCGTGCCAACTGTTGCCGCTCACTTGGAGTCAAACCGGCACGAGCCAAAAGCCGCACATGATCATGCAAGGTGTCTCTCTCTCCGAATACTCCAGCCCACTTATCTTTTATAGCCTCTATAACTCCGTCCACTCCAGCCTTAGTGGAGTTTGGAGTCAAGGAAATAAACTCAGGTGGGGCCTTGGCCTTACTACCATCGAGTGGTACTGAAAAGTCAATATTTCTTGGCAACGGCATAAAAGGATCTAGCGCGGGATCCCATTTTTCCGGTCTCATGTAGAGCTTGTCCACAGAGGAACCCTTCAATAAATCCAAAGCACTCAACTCTGGTAAAACGGCTTTGCTAGTGTTACCGACTTCAACTTGGCGAGATTCTAATTCCATAAAATGCACCTCTATATATGCGCCCGGTAAAGTACCAGGGCTTACGACTTACTCGCGCAACAGGGGTGCAAATTACGCTGTTCATACTAAGTTCGAATTAAAACTATCTGGCAGAGGGGTTTCTGCCGACACGCAGATGATACGCCTCGAATATTGGCATTTTATGGGCGCGAAGCAATTAATTTACACGAGCCAGCAATTGCTCTTACTTAACGGGCTGAGCAAAGCTCAGAAAAACGCTGTTGGCAGTATCAAGACAGCAGCAGCAAAAAGGCCGCCAAGAAGCAACCAGATAGCGATACCGCCGGAGGTGAGAGCAAACTGACTGAGCTTTATCTATGCAGCGATGTTTGGCTGCCATCGACAGTATGCCATAGAGTCGGAAGTTATGCTTCTGGCTATTCGAATCGTCAGCCTTGTGGCGCCACCACCATCACCACGTCGTCCAAACGAAGGTGGGGACGATCATCGAAAGCCACAGTGTCGACCTCCAGCACATGGCACAGACCCAGATGTAGTAGATAGAATAGAGTGTATGATATGGTGCGAAGAGCACTGCCCCAAGGGTGACGATCTGATTCATTGCGTGAATAGCTGTTGGCCTTATCCACATCCTGGCGGAACTCACTAGGTTATTCGATCATGAACCCATTAAACTTGCTGGGCCTAGTTAGCAGTGACAGCCGTTTTAGAGCGTTTCTAAACAATAACAGTCATGAGCATTTTTCTGAAAATGATTACCGCGTCTATTCTTTCAAGGAGTTAGGTATTCTGCTGGTTTGCATCTCAGCGCAGATCTACTCCATTTCCTTTAATCTGACAGACGAGGATCCCACTAGTTTTCTGAAGTGCTACAAAGGGCAATTACCATTCAATCTTCACAGTGCAGACACTCCCGACGACGTGGTCCGGAAGCTCTCTAAAGAGCCTTATTATAAGTCGTCCGCTCGCTCGCGCGAAAAGCTAAAACTGGAAGGTGATAGTTGTACATTGGAAGATGTCCATTGGGAGAAATATAGCTTAGAAGAACATCGACTAATTTGTATTTTCGAGTCAAATCAAGGAAAGCTCAGAAGAATAAATGTACAACTTCTTCGAGATAAGGGAAGCGAAATTCTGGAGACTTAAGCTAATTTGTTTAATTTGAACGCCATAGCTTTGCGACGTTTCCGAACATCCATAAATGCCCATGATGAGTAAGACACTATACGTGGCAGCGCAATCAATGTGACCAATTTTGTGCGCACCGCAGTTGCGCAGCAGAGTACCTGACCTTGCCCCATTTATTGAGCCAGTAACTAAGAAACAGCTGCCAGCTTAAGCTTCCCAATTGCTCTAAGTTTCCTCTCCCTGATTCTGAATTCTTAGTTTTGCATGTTGCCTAAACGGCCCCACCAAAGAAACACACAAGCATCCTCATCGAATACAAGCACCTACTGCGAAACACTGGCCGGTGCCTTTGTGCCAGCAGCATCGCTTATTGGCTGAGCAATCACTTTCGATTCATTCTGCAACTCTTCGCTGGCTTTCTCGGCCACAGTATCGCCTTGATTGATATTGCCGAAAATCTCCACCATGCCATCCATAATTTGACCTTTGCGCACAGTCACCCATTCCACTACGCCATCTTTTACTTTGCAGACAAAAGTATTGAGCGGCGTAGAAACAACGGCTGAGATTGGCACGAACAGTGAAGTCTGATGGCGCCGGGTGGGCCAATAGATTTTGCAGAACATACCAGGCAAGATGCTGTAGTCAGGATTAAAGTAGTTAAGCTCCACTGGCATAGTACGGGTATCTTTGTCGAGGTTATTGCTGATACGAGCCACTGTACCAACGAATTTACGCCCAGGGAAAGACGAAACAGTGAAAGGCACCTGTGAGCCAACCACAACTCCAGCCGTATCAATTTCAGGAACCGGTGCCACAACCCGCAACAGATCTAGCTGTTTGACACGACAAATAGGTGGATAAGCGCCGCTACCATCAGGGCCGACATAACTGCCCACATGCATTTTGCGCTCAGTCACATAACCATCAAAGGGTGCTGTAATTTCCAGATAAGAAGCAAAATCAGCGTAATTTTCAAAGCCCTTAATACGGGCCGCTAGCTCTTCTTTGCGCATGGTCACTTCATGGGCCTTGGCATTAATTCGCTTGATGAAAGTATTTACTTCTTGCTTGTCAGCTTCAACCGATTGGGCCCATTGCACCACATCGTTGTCTGCCACCACACCTGGCACTAGAGAGGCCGCATAGACACGCTGGTAGGTAGACTGATCGGCCAGCAAGTTCGCCTGACGCTTTTTCAAATCAGCTTGTAAGTCTTGCAAATCAGATTCTTCTGAAGCAACAGCTGCCTTTGCTGCCGCTACGCGTGCCAAAGCCTCATTGCGCGAAGCAAGATATTCAGGTGCATACATAGTGGCCATCAGTTGGCCTTTCTTCACAACAGAGCCACGGTCGACATTAATAGACTTGATAAAGCCTCTAATTTTGGGATACATCAAGACATCTTGATAGGCCTCAATTTCTCCAGGCAACTGATCTTCGCGAAATAGTGTTTTAGACACAACCGATACCGTAGGCACCGAGACGAGAACATCGCCACTGACTTCCTCGACTTTCTTAGGCTCAAGTTTTTGCCACAAGAAATAGCCGCCGACGGCAAGCGCTAGAACGATGATACCAAGCCAGATTTTCGAAGATTTAGTGACCATGGTCCTCCGGATGCAGCGAATGAGTGCCAGTGCGAGCACCGGTCTGAATAATTGAGAACACCAAAGGCAATAGAGTCAAAACCGAGGTGGTAGACATACAGAGACCACCGATGACGGCGCGACCAAGAGAAGAGCTCTGACCATTAGACAAAGCCATAGGCACCATACCTGCCACCATGGCGATGGAAGTCATTAGAATTGGTCGCATACGCATCTGGGCGGCATGAATAGCCGATTCAGAAGCAGTCTTGCCTTCTTCTCTGGTTTTCTCAGCAAATACTACCAGCAAGATAGCGTTAGCAATACCGACACCGGTAGCCATAATCGCCCCCATGAACGATTGAATGTTGAGAGTGGTATTAGTCAAAGTTAGAATGGTCAACACCCCAAGCAAAATAGCTGGTGTGGTCGACATCACCACAAGCACAATGCGAGCGGCTTGGAAGTAACCAAGCAACATCAAAGCGATAACACAAACAGCCAACACCAAACCGCCGAGCAAGTGGGCAAAAGTATCTTTGAGCAAAGGCACCTGGCCAGTAACGTCGGCAAATACGCCATGGGGCGGAACACCGGCTCGCTTAATGGCCGCTTTCACCTCTTCGCCCACCCGGCCGAGATCGCCGCCACTGTAGTTAGCAGTAAGCGAGACCATACGCATCATGTTATAGCGATCAAATTCGCCGTTAGTGACGCCATACTGCACTGTCGCCACATCACCAATGAGAGGGTGCTGTGGTCGCCTTGTCTGGCTGCCGGGATAGAGCTTGGCGATATCTGGGTCTTCCATAATGCCGTGGGGCGCCATCTGCTCTTTGCGGGTGCTATTCATGGCAGGGAAGCCAGCAATATCGTCTTTCGATCTAATCTGGTCTTGGGGCACCTGTACCTGCACCTGATAAGAAAATCCACTAATTGGATCGCGCCACAGACTCAAATTGACAAAGCGGCTAGAGAAGAAGGCTGGTTGCAGAGACATCCCCACTTCTTCTGGGGTGAGGCCAAGCTGACCGGCTAATTCGCGATCAATATCAATTTCGCAAGAAGGGTAATCGAGGGCCTGACCCCACTGCAAGTCACGCAGGGAGGTAATCTTAGCCATCTCTTTCAAGACTTTGGCGGCGAATATTTTATTGGTGACTAGATTATGCCCTGATATCTGCACACAAATAGGTGTGGGCGAGCCCAGGTTCATGATCTGGCTAACAATGTCGCCAGGCTCGAAAGAATACTTAGTATCAGGAATTGCCTTAGCCAGGCGCTTGCGCATATTGTCTTTGAAGACGCTCATATTGATGTGAGCATCTTCTTTGAGCTGCACATCAATCACGGCCTGGTGCGGGCCACTGGTCCACAAGAAAGCAGAGCTGATGGGGAACATCGGCGGTTGCTGCCCGGCATAACCAAGGCTTTTCTCGACATTGGCCTCACCGGCCTCGGCTTTGATTAGCTCAAGGGTCTTGAGTACACGCTGCTCTAAGGCTTCCACACGCATGCCTGTAGGGGCTGAAATGCGCATACGAAATTGACTGCTACCAGAATCAGGAAATAGCTCTTTACCAATATTGTTGTAGAGCAAAAGTACGAGCGAAATACTCACAGTCAGGTAAGTGCCAATGACAACAAAACGCATAGGCATGAGCAGGTGCAAAACACCAGCTAGACCGTCTTTCATTTTGTCGATGAAGTCAGGCTTGTGCTCTTTCTTCGGCCCTCGACCAATGGCCGTGGCATGAGCCTCATACTCGGCGTCACCTTCGCCATCGGGCACACCACTATGCTCATCTTTTAGAAGCCAGATAGCCATAATCGGCACTAAGGTTGAAGCCAAAGTGGTTGAGGCGATCATGGCAAAGCCCACTGCTAGCGACAGCGGAATAAACAGCTCGCGGGTTATGCCAACCATAAAGAATGAGGGAATAAATACCGCTACCACTGACAACATGGCCAGCAGTCGCGGCACCATGGTCTCGACGCAGGCCTCATAAACAGCGCGGGTTTTCTCCACGCCATTGGCCAGGTGACTGTGCATGTTCTCAATACAAACAGTGGCTTCATCCACAAGAATACCGATAGAGAGGGCAAGTCCACTCAATGTTTGAATGTTGATGGTCTGCCCGCAAAGCCAGAGACCAACAATTGATGACATCAAAGAGAGCGGAATGGTAGTAACAACAATGGCCGTACTGCGCAGGTCGCGCAAGAAAAGCAAGATCATCAAACCAGGCAGAATCGTTCCCAGTACACCTTCGTGAAAGACGTCGGTGATGGCCTCACGCACATATTTTGATTGGTCAAACTCATAACTAATTTTGACATCGGTTGGCAATACGGCCTGCATGCGGGGCAAAGCAGAAGTGAGAGCATCGACCACCGAAACAGTAGAAGCATCCCCTCGCTTTACCGCTGGAATATAGACTGTGCGCCGGCCTTGAAAGAGAGCATAACCGGCCAAGATATCAGAAGAATCTTCGACCCTACCAATGTCTTTGACAAATATCTGTGGCCCATGACCGGTTCGAATAGGTAAATAATCGAGTTGATGAATATCGGGCAAATCTGAGTTGACCGGGGCAATGCGCAAATAATCGCCAGTGCGCACGTTGCCTGCTGGCAAAACTTTGTTGCCAGTGGCCAGGGCTTCGATAATTTCAGCGCCAGAAATATTGTATTGCTTGAGCTTGTCAGCATCAACGCTGAGCACAATACTGCGAATATTTCCGCCAAAAGGCGGAGGAGCTTCGGCACCAGGAACGGTGGCGAGCAGCGGTCGGATGCGCGTATAGGCCAAATCTTCTAAGTCTTTAACGGTCTTAGTGGCCGAAGAGAGAACCAGTTGCCCCACAGGCAAACTGCCGGCGTCAAAGCGCAAAACAAAGGGGTTATAGGTGCCATGGGGCATCAAACTAGTAGCGCGGTTGGCCATGGCGACAATGGTAGCCATGGCGCTGGCCATATCTGTATCAGGCTGGAAAAAGACCTTAATCACAGAGACGTTTTGAATCGTACGCGACTCAATGTGCTCAATCCCTGGCACGTAGAGGAAGTAAAGCTCATATGTGGAAGTGATGTAACCTTCCATCTGCTCCGGTGACATACCACCATAGCCCTGAATGACGTAAATAGCTGGAATCTTCAAATCAGGGAAGATATCGCGCTTCATGGTGCCGACAGCTAAAAAGGCCACACAAACAATGCTAATAACCGCAGCGATTATTGAAATCGGTCGTCTAAGAGCAAAGCTGATGATCCACATTTTGAGCTATCCTGTTTTCTTTTCTTCTCTAAGGTCAGATTACTTCCGACTGGCTCGACCTTCGACTATATCAACGATATCGAGGAAGGGCTTCAAATCTCCCTGGGCATAAGAGAGCAGCAAAATCGCCCGCCACACTTCGACTTGTGCCACGGCATCTTCTACTTCGGCTTCAGCAAGGGCCTTCTCGGCCTGGGCCAGGCTGACCATATCAGTCAGACCGGTGCTGTAGCGCTTGCTCACTTTTAACTCGCGTACCCGCGCGGCCTGAACCAACAGCGGGGTTTCATCGGCAATTTTTCGCGCTTGCTCGAGCATTACTCTTGCCCGAGCATCTTTTTTCTCAAGCACTTGCATAGCCAGGTTCAAGTCTGCCCGGGCAGCCATTTCGTTGTTTAAAGCAATGCGCTTTTGCGCTTTAAGAGGGAAGTATTCCATCACGGGAAAACTAAAGGAAGCACCGACCATGTAATTGAAAACTTGCGGCAGAGCGCCACCACCCACGGGGCGAATAGGATTTACACCATCGTTGCTACCTTTGCCCCAAACCGATGAGTTGAACCAGAGGTGGGGGCGATAGGCCTTGTCTAGAACAATCTGTTTAGCTTTCCAGCGGCCAATCTCGGCAGTTTTGAGCAGGGCTAAAGGGTGCGAACTTAAATCGATGGCACGAGTAGGCATAATTTGCGATGGACTGCGTACCAGGGGGTCAGAGACAATGTCAATATCGGCAGTGGCGGTGCCCATTTTCTCAGCGAGACCAACTAGAGCTAAACGGGTATTCTTCTCGGCCTTTATTAAAGCAATGCGAGCCTTGGCTACTTCGTAGTCCCAATCGGCCGCTTCTACACCGGGTTTAAGACCTTCAGCCACTAATGTTTTAGCGCGCACATTGGCAGCGCGCATATGTTGCAGGGCGGCCTCTGTCGACAAAATAATCTGTTTAGCGGCGACGGCTTCAAGAAAAGCCTCAGCGGCATCGTAAGCCACATCAAGCTGAGTCAAGTTAACATCAGCGCGAGCAGTGCGAGCATCAGCGTAAGCAAAATTGTCGTTAGCGTGGCGCAGACCAAAGTCGACCAACAGCCAGTTTAAGTTGACACCCTGCAAGTTATTGACTAGAGGTCGCATGCTCGATCGCTGCGAAACGGGACCCGAATCAATTGGCACAGTATCAAAGCCTGAGACATTGTTCATCACGGTGCTGGCCACACGGTTGCCCGTAATAGCTGACTCTTGAATATCAATGTTTAAGTTGGGCAAGTACTGAGTTTTAGCAAGAGTGACGTTGGCCATGGAAGCTTTGAGCTTGAAGCGCTTCGAGGCAATAGTTGGGTAATTGCGCAAGGCCACATCAACGGCCTCACGAATGCTGACAGCAGAAGTTGGTCTGATGGGCTGAAATTGAAAATCAATTACTGCAGTTTCACGACCAGTGGCAAGAGCTGGCGCAGCTGAACTAGTGCAAAGAAAAAATATGCATGCAAATAGAGCAAAGAGACGACGCAGGCGAATATCAACCAATAAAAATGGAGCCAGCCTCTCTGTTTTTTTGAAACCGCAGACAGCCATTGGCGACCACTTGAATATGCCCATAACCCAGCCAAGCACTTGGCAGGCGGATACCGCCAGCACTAAAGAATAGTCTTAGCCAAAGAGATTATATAATGCACTCTATGGTGCCTCATTCATACAAGACGATTGTCTTATTATTCTTATCTGTGCTCACTTCTGAACTAAGTTGTGTGCCAGTCTTGGCCGCTGATCAAGAAGCCCTAGATCGCAAGTTTGGCCAATTTTCTGGGCAAGCTTTTCGCGACAGTTTTTTCTCTGAGCAAATTAGACAAAGCTCAAGCATGGACGACCTGGCCGAATTAGAGCGTAAGCTGGCCGAAGAACGGGCTGAGAAAAAAGAGCTGCGGCGCCAACAAGATGCAAATGAAGAAAAAGATAAGCTTGAAAGAGCAGAGCGAAATAAACATATGTTTGACCGCTCCGAAGACCTGCCGAAGACATCAAGCATGTCCGAATCGCCCGAAAGCAGCTACTCAACTCCGATATTAGACAACGACTTTACTTTTGATTTCGAGAAGCAGGTACTGCAATCAGATTTATTTTCTGACCGAAGCACAGATTCCAAGCCTGACTCAGCCACCGATATGGGGCCTGATTTTAAAGCCGCCGATTTTGACTGGTTGCAGGTAATGCGCAGTAATTCCGGACTTTTCCCTCGGGCCCGCGAAGTGGACGACCATGAATTTGACCGCGACAGTGACAGCTGGGCCAAGAGAAAAGAGCGAGCCAAACTACCGGGCCGGGTAATCGAAATAACTGGCGACTGGGTGCCTGACAAGCTAGACCCGACCTCTAACGGGGGCTTCACCATTGCCCCTGACAACGGCTCTCCCGTGCCATATAAACTCAATGGCCACGTTGACATCCAACGGGGTCGCCCCTGGAACGATAACGACTAACTTTACTTGTAAGCCCGCAATAATTGAGCTGACAATGCTTCTGCCAAAATGCTTCGAGCTTGCATTTGCATCTTTTCAGCTTCAGCCTTGCGACCACTGCTAAGCATAACCATCACATAGTCTTGCAAGCAGGCAGCAACAAAGACGCTGCGCCTCCCCGTGGCATTGGCAATACTAGAAAGGGCCCAAGCGTAATGATTGCGCGAGTCTTCTAGCTTGCCTTGCGAATAATCAAGAAAAGCCAATTCATTCAAGCGCTGTGCCACTTCAAAAGTCTGGGCCTGCAAAGGAATGACGGCCAGATCTGAATCATCCACACCACTGGCAGTATCACCAGCGGCCTTGGCTTGTTCAGTGATGAGCGCAAGTAAGACCTTCAAACGTTGCACTGACAAATCATCTGGAGCGTAAACCGATTGATAAATTTCCAGTGCTCTTTCTAAAAGGGGGCGGGCCTCACTGTAGCGATGCTGTTCCACATAAACTGCTGCCAAGCCCTTTAAGTCGCGGGCAACACTGGGATGCTTAGGCCCCAGAGTTTTAACATCAATAGCCACCATGCGCTCGTAATAGTCTATTTGGTCGCCCTGATTGGCACTGTTGGCAGAAGCAGCGTCAGAAGAAGAAGAAGATGGCAAAGAAGAAAGCAGCTGCGCCACAGTCGAGAAGCTCTCTACTGCTCCGTTATTATCAATGACAATACGACCATTATTGAGGTTAGCGCCATTACCATTAGGCTGAGGCTGCTCTTGAATCTGTTTTTGTCGCTCCAGCTCTTGTTGCCAGGCCGACTGAGGCACAGCCCTGGTCTTACCGAGCTCTTGCACTTGATCTTTGAGCAATTCTTTTTCGTACTGCGAGGCTAATATTTTGGCTGGCCCGGTATATTTGTGCAAAAGATCAAGATAATCGCTGAGAAGCTCTAGCAAGGGCTCACTTGAAGGCAGAGCGCTCTGTGCCATCATCATGCGCAAAGAGGAGCGGTAGTTGTCCTCAGCATCACGGTAGGGTCCATCCTGCGACAAAGCATGTCCGAGATGATGCAAACAATTGGCTAGTTCAAAGCTCTGGGGCCCTATATTGCTTTGGGCTAAATTAGCAGCTCTCTGGTAAAACTCAGCTGCTTTCTTATACTGACCTTCTACCTCTGTGACACTACCCATGGTGAGAAGCAGTGGTATGAGCTTGACACTTTCTTTGCCGTATTCGCGCTCAAGTTGTTTAAGCGCATGGCGATAAAGCTTCCACGGCTCTTCCTGATAATCTTCTGTATGCAAAACATCTGCGAGACTTTGCATACACAAGACCAAGTCATCCACACTATGGGGCTCACGCTTGACTGAGCGCAGAGCCTGGCGAAAAGAAACTTCGGCCTCCTGCAGTGACTTAGAAGTAAGCTGCTTGCGCCCCTGCTCTAAGAAGGTTCGCCAATAACCAGTTGTTGCTAAGTCGCCTTTAGTTGTATTTGCTGAAGCGACTGTACTTGCTTTAGTGTTGGTTTTGGCACCAGCTTTAGATCTAGCTACGCTGACAGAAACCGTCAGTGCTAGCGTCAGGGCTAAGGCGCAAGCCCGCAGAGCCGAGTCAGTCAAAGGGGCGGCTAGTTTCACTGACTGGGACCGTCCGGTGATGCATCTTCAATTTTGCGTGCCCGAGCATTTAAAACTTTAGCTTCGGCCGCGCGGTTATCGGCTTTGAGCAAAATAGCATAGTTGCGCAAGACCGCAGCCACACTCTCATGATTGGGGCCAAAGGCTTTCTCACGAATAGCCAAAGCGCGCTTGTAGAGAGGCTCAGCTTCACTGTAGCGCTTCTGATCGCGCAGTACACGAGCTAAATTGTTGAGAGCCGTAGCCAGTTCTTCAGACTCTTGTCCCTGGTCGCGAATACGCACGGTCTCTTGGAAGAAGCCCAGAGCTTGATCGTCTTTACCTTGTTCTTTATAGAGCAACGCTAGGTCGTTAGTTGTCACTGCTACAGCAGGGCTATTGGCACCCAGAGTGGTTTTGCGAATAGACAATGCCCTGGTCAAAAGCGGTTCAGCCAGGTCAAATTTCTCTTGCTCGCGATAGAGCTCTTCCAAATTAGTGAGAGCATTAGCGACATCTACGCCGTTAGCACCTTCTTCTTTCTCGTATGTTTCCAGGGCACCTTTGAGCAAAGTCTCGACTTCATCATATTTAGCCTGTGGCATCAAAGCCAGAGCAAGATTCTGCATGCGATCAGCTAGAGCCGTAGGTTTAGCGCCAGCAATACCCTTCTGCAGCTCTAGGGCCTTACGATACTGAGCTTCTGCTGATTTGTAATCACCTAGTTCACGGTAAACCATGGCCAAATTGTCCACGGCAATTATTACATCAGCCGGATTGGCACTAGGATCGGCAACAAGTACATCAACAGCCTGTTTCATCAAAGGCTCAGCTTTATCAAACTGCTGCTTCTCGCGGTAGGTACGGGCCAAATTATTTAAGGCTGCAGCCTTATTGTGAGCAGCATTTTGCTCCCGCCCACTGCTGTCGGCAGTATCAGCCAGCTCATTGACTTGCTTGTAGACAGCTTCTGCTTCGTCAGCTTTACCTTCTTTGCGCAAAACCACTGCCAAATTATTCATGGCCACAGTCTGGCCAGACTTATTCTTAGTGTCTTCCATCAGTTTAATTACGCGGCGCAATGTTTTCTCTGCATCGGCCAATTGGCCCGCATCTGAATACATAGAGGCCAAACCAGTAAGGAAAGGCGCTAACTTAGCGTCGCTGGCGCTGGTATTTTTCTCGATGATGGCAATGGCACGTTCATACTGAGCCTTAGCTAAATCGAACTTGCCCTGACGGCGATAAACCTGAGCCAAATTACCCAAAGTGGCAGGTAGAGAAAAGTCACCTTTTTCGCCTAACTTCTCTTTAATAGTTAGAGCTTTGTTCAAATTTGCTTCAGCTTCAGCAAACTTGCCCTGAGCTTCATAAACCAAAGCTAAATCGTTGTAGGTTTTGGCTAAAAACTTATCTTCAAGCTTAGAGCTGAGACACTCGTCAGCAGCATCGCCGTAGAGCTTTACGGCTTTGTCATAGTCTTTGCTCTGGGCTGCGCCCTGGGCATCGTTTAAGAGTTTTTCCCATTCAACAGCCCCAGCATGTGCGGTTAAATTGGCAGTTGCCAATAGAGCGGCAATTCCGACAGTGCCAATGATTGCGGCTTTCAGCTGTCTCACAAAAAACTCCTCGAAAAAGACATGCACTACTATATCAGCGCCACCCTACTGACAAGCCCTTAGAATCAGCTCTGTACTTAAACCGCGGCTAACCTACTTTAATAAGATGGTGCGCACAAGCTTGAATATTGCGCGATCTGGCAGCATTTTGCGCAGAGCCAGCATCGCTTCAGCATTAACAGGATAACGCAGTCGCCATGAACCATCGGTGGCAGCCTCATAAACCGTATGAGCTACTCCGGCTGGCCCCGGTGCAGACATTCCCTCTTTGTGCATAAGCGGTAGTGCTTTAGCGACAAAAGCGTCGTAGGCAGTCAGCCCTTCTTTCACCACCAAATCTTGACTGCGGTCATAAAAAGGCGTCTTTATTGGCCCGGGCTCAACCAACTTTACTCGAATATTGAACTGTCTCAACTCATATTGCAAAGACTCGGAGAAGCCTTCCACGGCGAACTTAGAAGCGTGATAGACGCTATAAAGAGGAAAAGTAACGCGACCACCAACCGAAGAGATGTTGATGATTGTTCCTGACTGGCGCTCTCGCATGGCTGGCAGAGCTTCGCGGGTGACATTCATTAGGCCAAAAACATTGGTGGCGAACTGCCTCTCCACGCCCTCAGAAGAACTGGCCTCAAAGGCACCAACCATACCGTAGCCAGCGTTATTGACAACAACATCTATGGCTTTATGTTTAGTTAGACCATCGCTGAGCGCCTGGCGGATACTGGCCAAGTCAGTGACGTCCAGCCGCAGCACAGTCACACCAGGCAAAGTAGCCAGTTCACCGGCGTGATCTGGGTTTCGCATTGTCGCCAGAACATTCCACTTTTTGCGGGAAAACAGGCGCACAGTTGCTTCGCCAATGCCACTGGATGCCCCTGTAATCAAAATTGTCTTTGTTTCTGACATTGACATATCCACCCATGCTAGTACAACTGATATTACTACTATTAGTTAGTTAAAAATCAGCGGTCTTTCGGCCTCTTCGCCGTAGTGATACAGGTCAAGACCCAACTCTTGCTCTGACTGACTAGCAGTGAAATTGATAAAGTGGTCGACGACTTTGGCGATAATATACGTGCCAACAAAAGTAAAAATCCAGACGGCTACAACCGAAGCCAACTGAGCTAAGAATAAGTGAGAATTGCCGTAAATCAAGCCGTCAGCTCCAGCGGGGTTAATTGCCTTACTGGCAAAAATACCAGTGGCCAATGCGCCCCAGGTGCCAGCCATACCATGGCAAGCACAGACATCTAGCGAGTCTTGAATTTTGAGATGCTCCGACAGCTTAATGGAAAAGAAAGCAACAATGGCACCAACTGCACCTATAAAAATGGCAGAGCCGACATCTACGTAGCCACAAGCAGGGGTGATAGCAACTAGACCAACCACTGCACCAGTGGCTGCCCCTACGGCAGTATTCTTGCCTTCTCTACTGCTTACTACCATCCAGGTCAGTGCCGCAGCTGCTGCTGCTACTGTGGTCGTAACCAGGGCTTGAGCAGCAGCAGCATTAGCACCAAGGGCGCTACCACCATTAAAGCCAAACCAACCGAACCAGAGCAAGACAGCGCCAAACAAAGTAAGCGGTACGCTATCGGGTTGAAAGCGGCCATCAATGGCGCGTTTCTTGCGCCTAAGAGCAATACAAATAGCCAGGGCCGCCACTCCAGCGGTTATATGCACCACTGTTCCACCAGCAAAGTCTAGCGAACCAAGGGTCTTCAACCAACCGCCCTCACCCCAAACCCAGTGAGCCACCGGGTCATATATCAGGGTGGTCCACAAAAGAGTGAAGAGCATAAATGACTGAAAACGCACCCGCTCCACAAAAGCACCGGCAATGAGAGCCGGTGTGATGATGGCAAACTTCATTTGAAAAAGCATGAAGGCTAAATGAGGAATATTAGGGGCATAGCTGGTCACGCTATTAATGCCAATACTGCCCAGGCCGCACCAAGAAAGATCACCGATGACATGGCCAACGTCTTTGCCGAAGCAAAGGGAATAACCAAACAGAACCCACTGCATAGTGACTATCAAGAGACTGCCAAAAGTAAGCATGATGCAGGAGAGCAAATTTTTACGCTCAACCATGCCACCATAAAACAAACCAATCGCCGGAGTCATTAGCATCACCAATGACGAAGACATTAAAACCCAAGCAGTATCACCAGTATTTATCAATTTAGCTTATCCCTAAGAGCAGGTCATCAGAGGCCTTCAAGAGCTGGTTATCTTCCTCACCAATTGGCACAATGAGTAAGAATTGAGGCAAGTAAGCTTCCCAGTTTTGCAAAATATCTAAGGCTCTTTGACTAGCCGTGGCTTGATGATGGTGCTCAATCAATTGGCGCAGGTAGGCAGCGGCAGACCCGGTCACGGCACTCAAGCGCTTATCAGCCTCGCCGCAGTATTTAGTCCTGAAGTTAGTATCGCTATCAAGGACATAGACCAAACCACCAGTCATTCCCGCTGCGAAATTACGACCAACCGGGCCAAGCACGGCAACAGCACCACCAGTCATATACTCACAACAGTGATCACCGCTACCTTCAACCACTGCCACAGCGCCGGAATTGCGCACAGCGAAACGTTCACCAGCCTGTCCTGCGCAATAGAGGTAGCCACCAGTAGCTCCATAAAGGCAAGTATTTCCAGCGATAACATTCTGCCAAGACTGCTTATAGATTGGCGCCGTCTGCGGAAACTTAATAACGATAGTACCGCCGCTCATGCCTTTGCCTACATAGTCGTTGGCTTCGCCAGTGAGAGTAAGCTTGATGTTATCGACAATAAAGGCACCAAAACTCTGACCTGCTGAGCCTTTAAAACGCAAAGCAATACGTCCCTTAAAGCCAGTATCGCCGTAGAGCTTGGCAAGAGTGCCGCCGATACGGGCTCCCACACTGCGATCTGTATTTTTGATGGTATAAGCCTTAACCACATCACCATGCTCAGCAATAGCCGCCTGAACCTCAGCGTCGGCCAATATTTGATCGTTGAGGCCGCTGATATCTATATGGGGAGATACCTGCGGAAGTCGCCAGGCGTCGTTATCTTTGCTATTTGTGCTCAGAGGCGAAAATTCAGCCTTCTCCAGCAGAAAATCTAAATTGACCTGTTCTACCTTATGAGGTTTCACATCAGGCTTAACTTTCAACAACTCAGCCCGACCGAGCACCTCGTGCAGCGATCTATAACCAAGCTGTGCCAGGGTCATGCGCACCTCTTCGGCAATGAAGAGAAAGAAGTCAACGATCTGTTCTGGCACCCCAGTAAACTTCTCTCTTAGCTTCTCTTTTTGACTGGTGATACCAACCGGGCAATTATTAGTGTGGCAGACCCGCGCCATAATGCAGCCTTCGGCAATCAGGGCAATCGAACCAAAGCCATACTCATTAGCACCTAGCATAGCCGCCATCACCACTTCCCAGCCCGAGCGCAAGCCACCATCGACACGTAGCAGCACCCGATGGCGCAAGTCATTGCCGATGAGAGCGCGATGCACTTCGACTAGACCTAGCTCCCAAGGAGCGCCAGCATGCTTAATTGAACTCAAGGCCGATGCCCCGGTGCCACCATCGTTGCCCGATACCTGAACGATATCGGCGTTCGCCTTAGCCACACCAACAGCCACAGCGCCAATGCCCACTTCTGCCACTAACTTCACTGAAATTTGCGCCTGGGCACTCACTTGCCTGAGGTCATAAATGAGTTGCGAAAGATCTTCAATGGAGTAAATGTCGTGGTGGGGCGGAGGCGAAATTAATTGCATGCCTTCTTTAGCCCGACGCAACTTAGCAATATATGGCGACACTTTGTGGGCCGGTAACTGACCACCTTCGCCCGGTTTCGCGCCCTGGGCGATTTTGATCTCAAGCTGCTGAGCGGTGACCAAATATTCAGGAGTGACACCAAAGCGAGCAGAAGCTACCTGGCGCACGGCAGAGCTAGCGCTGTCACCAGGCTTAAGGCCGCGCAAACCGGGGAAACTATCACTAGTTCCGTCGGCTTTAACATCAGCAATGGCATAATAGCGCAAGGGGTCTTCGCCCCCTTCACCAGAATTAGACTTGGCTCCAAGCCGGTTCATAGCGATGGCTAAGACTTCGTGGGCTTCTTTGGAGAGCGCTCCCAGTGACATACCACCGGTGCAAAAGCGTTTTACAATTTCAGCGGCCGGTTCAACTTGATCGAGAGCTATGGCGGTGCGGTCAGAAGTAAAAGTGAGCATATCGCGCAAAGCCAGTGGCGGCCGCTCCCGCACCAGGGCCGAGTACTGGCGAAACTGCTCTTGCCGTTCTTGTATGCTTACAACTTTGCGGCTGATACCGAGAGCCGAATGCAGCGCTTTAACGATCTTTGGATTATTGCCATGATATTCACCGCCGGGCCGAGAGCTCATCATGCCATAGTTGATTAGCTGTTTATGACTGAAAGGAAATGCACGGCGATGGCAATCAAGAACGTCGCGCTCAATATCGTCAATCTCTAAGCCACCAATGCGCGACGGCGTACCAACGAAGCAGCGCTCCACAACGTTCTCGCCCAGACCAATACATTCAAATATCTGGGCGCCGATGTAACTCGACAAAGATGAAATACCCATCTTCGATAGAACTTTTTGCAAGCCTTCTTCAATCGCTGCTCTAAAATTAGCCTGGGCTGCCTCATTAGATAGCTCAACTAAACTCATCACCGCGCTATCGGCACAAGAGTGGCGCACAATCTCTAAAGCAAGATAAGGGCAGACAGCCTGAGCACCATAGCCAAAGAGACAGGCAAAATGATGGGTTGTCCAGGCTTGGGCAGTCTCCAGCACAATCGAACACTCTAGCCTAAGGCCTTGTCGAATGAGCTCATGGTGCACGGCAGCCACAGCTAGTAAAGCCGGAATAGCAACCCTTTCAGAGTTAACACCACGGTCACTCAATATTAGTATTGGCTTGTGGTCCCGCACTGCTTCAACGGCTCTCTTGCACAAATTGCTCAGTGCTTGATCTAAGTTACTTTCGCTGGGCAAGAAGAGCAACGAAACCACTTCTGAAGCAAACGCTTTGTCTTCAGTGCCGAGGTGTATCAGTTTATCCAGCTCTCTTTCATTGAGAATTGGACTGCTCAAATGTATTGACTTTGCCCCCTCCTGATTGGGGACGAACCAGCCGCTCTGCCGACCCAAGTAAGAATCGATAGACATCACCAGCTTCTCTCGCAAGTGGTCTATCGGCGGATTTGTTACCTGGGCAAAGCGTTGCTTAAAATAGTCGTAAAGTAGTCGCGGCTGACTAGAGAGCACCGCCAGCGGTGTATCATCCCCCATAGAATAAATTGCTTCGTGAGCAGTCGAAGCCATCACCAATAGTATTTGAGCGATGTCTTCTTTGCCGTAGCCATAGGCTGTTTGCAAGCCAATTAGATCGCTATCGGCGAGCTTGATCTGCTCAGCAAATGGCTCTGCTAAAAACTCTACCCGCTCACTAGCAACCCACTGGCTGTAGTCATTCTCAAGAGAAACTTCGCTTTTAACTTCAGAATCAGTCTTTACTTGGCCACTAGCAATATCAACAGAAATCATCTGCCCCGGCCCTAGGCGACCCTTTCTCAAGACTCTGGCCTGATCAAAATCGACAACGCCAGCTTCTGAACTCAAAAAGACAGTGCCATCATCAAGCACAGTGAAGCGAGCCGGACGCATACCGTTGCGATCAAGCTTGGCCCCAACGGTTTTACCATCGCTAAAAACAATCAAGGCCGGGCCATCCCAAGGCTCTTGGATGGCAGCGAAATATTTGTAGAAGCCAGCAATCTCATTCTTTATATTGCTCGAGGCATCAGGAATGAGCTGCATCAAAGCTGACTCAGGCCTGCGACCGAGGCGCAAAAGCAACTCTAGAGCATTGTCTAGACTACCTGAGTCTGAGGTATTAGCACTGACGACAGGATAGAGCCCCTCTGGGTCGCTGGCCCAGTCGGGATGCTCAAGCACCATTTCTCGGCACTTCATCCAGTTACGATTGCCCAAGAGCGTATTGATTTCGCCATTGTGGCCTAACAATCGAAAAGGCTGGGCCAAGCGCCATTTTGGCAAAGTATTGGTACTAAAGCGGCGGTGATAAACAGCAAACTGACTAGAATAGGCTTGATTGAGCAAATCTGGATAAAGAAGCTCTAGTTCGTAAGAGCGCACCATGCCCTTGTAGACAATCGTTCTGGCCGATAGCGAAGCAATATAAAAATCAGAGTATTGATCGCCGTAACTGCGCAAATAGGACATTGTTCTTTTGCGAGCGAACAAAAGCTTGCGCTCAATCAGGTCTTCTGACCACTGGGACGGGCAGCTGACAAATATTTGCTCAATTACTGGACAAGTGGACTTCGCCAAAGGGCCCAAAATATCTCTATTGAGAGGAACCTGCCGCCAGGCCCTAGAAGGCAATTCAAAGCCCTCTACCAGCAAGAAACGCTCTAACTGCTCGCGACAAAAGTCAGCGCCAGCTTGTGGTAGAAAAACCATACCTACGGCATTCGAGTCGAAACCTTCCTGGGCAAACAAAGCCGAGGGAATAGAGGTAAGAATACCCGAGCCATCACCAGTAACACCATCGGCCCCGCAGGCACCACGGTGCTCCATACGACTCAAGGCCGTAAGCGCCTCACGTATGACTTGATTGCTGCTTTGCCGTCGATACACGAAACCTACGCCACAAGCATCTTTCTCAAAGGTGGTATTAGCTTCGTTCATATCTTTCCAATGCAAAGCCGGGCCATTGCTGGCCGCAGGTTAAGGCTCTTGAGCAAATTTTAGTAAGCTCCGAGTCTTCGATTATTAGCGATGCTTACTGTGATGGCAAGAAAATGTTAAGTAAAGCTGAAGAGCGTTTTCGTACACATTCACGAAAGCAGGCCAGGGCCTGCCATAGCTGCACTGTTACAAGAAGCAATACTTCACACGATATATCTGTTTGTATACTAAAGGCCCTTGCCCACTTAAATATGAACGACCAGCATTCGCGCATCACTCTTTCAATTGACAAGAACGCCCAGCCGCTCTTGCACTCGGCAGCATACGTTGCCGGTCGAGCTAAGCATGTAAGCATCAACTTAGCGGCACTAAAGAAATTGGCCGTCGACCTCAGTCACAACTTAGGCATTAGTAGTGGCGCCAGTCACTGGCTAGAAAGCGCACCAGCCCTAGTGAAAAACTATTTTGAAAGTCTGAGCTTAGAAAATCGTCTTTTATATTTGACAGTTTTTCACACCATTGGTTTCTGCTACTGGGCCAACCAAGAAAGTAAACCCTGGACAATTGAGATAGCAGAAGAAGTTGTCTCTGAAAGGAAATACTTGAGTACTCAAGTATTTCTCCAAACAGACTCGTCTGAGAATAATGGCAAATGCGACAGTAAATACAAGAATAAATATAACGGGGCCATGGCACTGCTCTTGAGCATGGCTAGCAATGCTGATTTTCTCAACTTAGAATATTTAGCCAGCTTGAACTTAGAGCAATTCAAAGTATTGCTAGCGGGCCAAGCTAGTGAGAATATCGATTCACTAGCACTAATGAAAGAGCGCCATGAACTTATAATCGCTCTAGCTCAGAAGCTCAGCAGTGAAAACTATCTGCAAGCACTTTTGCCACTGCTAGCTACAGCTTCTGCAAGAGAGCTGGCACTGAAATTTTCCAAGGAATTACCTGGCTATTTAGACATTGCTCAATACAACGGTAGAGAAATTCTCTTTCTCAAACGGGCTCAGCTGCTGGTTTCTGACCTCAATCACACCCTGGTATCAAGCGGCGCGGCGGCGATTAATAAGATAGAAGAGCTGACCGCTTTCGCCGATTACAAACTGCCGCAGCTCCTGCGCCACTATCAAGTATTGGCTTACGAAGCGGCTCTAGCCCAGCGAATTGATGAGCAAACTGAACTGGCACCAGGCCGCGCCGAAGAAGTAGAAATCAGAGCAGCGGCAATAGTAACTGTTGAGTTAATAAGACAGGAGCTAGAGAAACTTGGTTTAGCCTGCAGCGCCGCGGCCATCGACAACCAGCTCTGGCAACTGTCTCAGAAGTTAGACAAAACAGAAGTAAAGCCATATCACCGTTGTAAAACAACTTTCTACTAGAATAATCTTCTACTAAGCCAGCACCTGATGCTTCAGCAATATTCACGCTGTCAAGCAGCGACAAGAGAGGCATGCTCGATGTCAATTAGATATACTCAGACCGTTCAAACCGGACGAAGGCAAAACAGGATAAGCCAATGGTCGAGCAAGCTACTGAAACTCATAAGAACAGTTCATTTGAGATTAGTGCACTTCGTGAATTTGATCCAGAATGGGCCGAAACATATTTGAAATCGGCCAGCAACCCATGGGAAAGCGGCATCCTGCCGCTAAAAACTATTGAGCTTATCTGCGTCGGACTAAACGCTTCCTGCACAAATATGCAAGAAGCTTCGACCCGGAGGCACATTCAGGCCGCTCTGGAAGCTGGTGCCACAAAAGAAGAAATCCTCATGGTGCTGAAAATGGGCTCTGTCATGTCAGTTCATTCCTTGAGCCTGGGTGCCCCCATACTTCTTGAAGAGGCAAAGGAAGCAGGGCTCTCCCTTACCCCAAAATCAGCTTCAACTCCCGCATGTGACAAAATGCACGAAATCGATCAGTGGAATACCGCCTGGGATCCATTCTTCAATTTAGATCCGCTATGGACGGAGCAGTTCATGCAGTGCGGCATCGGCATTTATGCCGCTGGCTTGATGCCAGCAAAACTCATCGAGCTGCTCAGCATCGCCTTTGACGCATCGATAACACATATGTACGCACCAGGTACCAGACGTCATATCAAAGCCGCACTGAAAGAAGGAGCCTCCATTGAAGAGGTCATGGAAGTTTTGAAAGTGTGCGTTTCTTTCGGCATGGAAGCATGCACACTTGGCACCCAGATACTGGCAGAGGAGCTCGCTACCTTCAAAAAGAAGTAAGCACCTGGTTCAAGTTATAGATCACTTACGCAAATTCAAACCGTGCAAAAGCACAAATACAAATGTAAAACAGTTCGCGCATCGTTTAGCAGGAGAACAAAACATGTATTTTACTGATGATTCATTGCTCCCCGAGAACCAGAACCCGCTGATCATAACAGCTGCGCCCTATGGACCAGTCTGGGTACCGTCAGATTACCCCGAAGACATTGCAGTCACCTGGGACCAGCAGGTGCAAAAGGCAGTAGATTGCTATAACGCCGGCGCCACAATTTTGCATATACATGTGAGAGATCCTAAAACCGGACACATCTCAAAAAACTTCAAAGAATACGGCGAACTCATAGGACGACTGCGGGAAGCCGTGCCCAAGATGATCCTGCAAGTGGGCGGCTCGATCTCCTTTTCACCGCCGGATGACCACAGCAAGGCTCAGTGGCAGGGCTACGATACTCGCCACATGCTAGCCGAAATAGATCCAAAGCCGGATCAGGTCACTGTGGCAATCGGGTCCTGCCAGTGGGACATCACTTCACTTACAAAAATGGAAGACTGGGCTGGAACACATGTTGCAACAGAAGAGATGCTCTGGGCATTTTCAAACATGGTAGTAGATGCTACACCCGACTTCTATATCGAACATATCAAGCGACTGAGAGCACATGGTATTCAACCCTACTTCGCCCTTGCACACGTTCACGGGCTTGAAATTGTAGAGCGCCTAATTCGAAGAGGACTTTACATGGGACCAATGAACGGCTTCTTCAGCATGGGCGGCGGCGGTTCCTGCGGCGCTAATCCTTTCGATTGGATGGAGCTGATTCGAAGAACCCCACATGGTTCAGTGTTCACCTATCAATCAGTCCATCGTCTCTCGCATCCTCTCGCCGCCATGATGATTGCACTTGGCCAACACACACGGGCAGGTATCGAAGAAAATCTCTGGGATACAAAAAACGGCAAGCGCCTCACCACTGTTCAAATGATTGAGAAGCAAGTGCGCATGGCCAATGAACTTGGTCGCAAGATTGCCACAGGTGAAGAAGCTCGTGAAATTCTCAAGATCGGCGTCTGGTACGATTCGGTTGAAGAAACCCTGCAAAATCTCGGCCTCCCCCCGAATCGCCAGTCCGGTCAGACTGGCTTCATAGGCTATCCAGCGACCGATGGCAAACTGCGCAAGCCACTTTCCGGCTCAGATGGTCATCCTCTCGTAGGTGAGATCGAGTTGCTAAAAGAAAAAGTAGCTCATTAACACATCACCCCAATCAACAATCTAATAGCCGCAATGACTAGGGTCACTGCGGCTATTTAACTTTTTACATCTAACGGGGCAAGAAAAAGGTCCAGAGAACTCGAACTCCTGTGAGCTATTTTGCTCCACTAGTGTTGCTTCCTGTGGCTCTTTAGGTAACTATCAACGGCACTATTGCAAGCAAACTGAATGCCGCGCAAAGTCGCCATGGCGCAAGCAATTGAAACCAGACATAAAGATAAAGAGCCTGTATCCATTTAACTTACCTTCTTCTATTGAGCACTAAGACTGATCCGCTAACTACATAATTGCTCAAAGGGCATAAAAAAGGTGTCAAAGTTATATCTAGCGAAGTAAAGAAAAGGTCAAAATAGGCAACCACCTCATTAAATCAGCCAAAATTGCTACCTGTAAAAACGCTGCTAGTCTTGAACAATTAAGCCCATAGGTTGCAAGTGCTAGAATTGCGAGCCAGACAATTCCAGAGGATTTTGTTATGCGCTCAGTGATGTTGGAATTCTCAGAGGGAACGTCAGACAAATTCTGGCAAGGTAATGCAGAAGGGTGCCAATTTAAGGCCTGCTATGGCCGCAAGGGGACTGACGGGCAGACCAAAGAATGGTCTTTTGCAACAGCTGAAGAAGCACTGGCGCAGCTAGACAAAGTCGTCAAAGAGAAGCTTCGCAAGGGTTATCAAACAATTGCTGATATTACCTATGCGACTAGCAACGACAAAAAAGGCTCAGACGAAGCTACTTCTGACAGCGAGAAAGAAAACGCTATCGTGAACTCGAAGCAGGACAAGGCGACAGCGGCACGTAGTGAGTCAACAGCCGGAGCAAACCACAAAACGAAGAATGCAGCAGTCGAAGTAAAACTAAGCGACGTCGAAAGACTTTACAACTTCCACAATAGAACGAAGCCATTACCTTGGCCAAGTAATGGTGTCTTGAGCAAAGAAGATGGACTCTCACTTTTCATCAACAAAGACTACAACAGCGGGCGTCGTGACAACTTGTTGAACGCCCAAGAATGGCTTGAGTATTTTCGTACCACAAGACTTTGGAGCCCACAGGAAGCACATTTTTGGTTCGTCGCCTCTTGCCTATATCGTCATGCCGCCAACAAATTTGGTAACAGCAACTTCCTGCACAGCGATACAAGCAGTGATCTCTTCATGAGAGAGAGCTTTACTCGCCCCTTGGAAGCAATTGAAATCTCGGGCAAATTAACTACCATCGAGGCGCGGGCACTGATCGCAAATATTGGCGAGAACAGCGCTCTTAAAATGTTTGCCAATCGCGGACTAGGCCAGCTAAATCCCGAACGTTTGAGAAGAGATAATTTTGACTTACTAATTCCCCTGTTACAGCTGTTACCTTTCGATGAATTTCTGCCCCTCTGGCAGGAATTATGGCAAATTACCCCCAGTGGTGCAGTAAGACTTGAAGAGAAAGCCGATATCGACTTGATAATTCAGGCAATCAGATGGCTGGTTGTCCCCTACATTTCCGAATGCGATCTTGAGCGACTGCGAGAGTATCTCAAAAAGGAAATTAAACGACATAACTGGGTCGCGCACGAACCAGAAGAAGAAATACCGCTTTGCTATTTGATCGCAGGTATATTTGGATTGCACGACCAGCTACTCCCTGTAATAGAATCGATTCCTGATGGTTTCTACGCAGAACAAACAAGTTTTGGTGGACTTGTGCGTCCTCAAATTATGATAGGTGGCCTCAATTCACCAGCACTTGTAAAGAAACATCTGGAGCGCCTCAAGCTAAGATTGGCTTTCAGCGGAGATTGCATCACCTGGTTTGCCCACATGGGAGCTCACGAAATAGAACCAGTAGCCCGCTTTGCCCGTGACTACGGCATGCCTTACACCCAAGCCAAATACTCGTGGAGCAGAGCTGAGTACTTTCTCGAACCAGTATTAAAAGCCCATTCAGCGGAAGCTGCAGCCGCGATTTTCGAACTGAGCCAAGTACCAGCCTTCCGCGCGCAATGCATGAAATGGTTTGACAAGAACACCCAGTTAGCCTTCGAAGGCTTGACCTCAATTATTGATGGCAACGGAGAGCTAGCCAAGAAAGCGCAAATCTACAGCCGAGATCTAATACTTCGTGTTGATAGGAGCACATTGTCGGAAGAAGCAGAAAAGAGATTCGACGAACTTAAGCAGAGAAGCGAAGAAGAGCACCTGAAACTAGCTCGAGCTGGCAGACCAGAATGGCTTGGGAATATATTTCTCACGCACAAACTAAAAATGACTGCACTACCAACATGGCTCACAGGAGTGGGACACGATCCAATAGTGATTGACGGTTATTGTTTGAGCTATGAAGAGCAAGTTCAAATACTGCTTGCCATAAAAGCCAGCAGCGCAGATCAAATACACCCTTTACTCTTAGCTCTCCGCGAAAGCACTCAAAGAGGGTTCTTTGATGCTTTCCTCTGGGGAGTTTTCGAACGTTGGCTTTTGGAACAAGCGCCAACAAAAGAAAAGTGGTGCATGCTAGGCGTTGGCATACTTGCTTCAGAGAAAACGGTATTTAGGCTTTTGCCACTGATGAAAGAATGGCGCGGTTCGGGCAATTCTGCTCGGGCCGGTTATGGCTTGGAATGCATTAAGGCTGCAGGCACAGACGGATCACTTATGCTGATTCATCGAGTCTCACAGTCAGCATCTCTCAAATCTCTGCGCAATCGGGCACAAATCATAATTGCTGAAATTGCAAAATTGCGCAATCTCTCACCGTCGCAACTAGAAGACCGCATAGTTCCCACCTGTGGGCTAGACGAAAAAGGCAGCCGTACGTTCGATTTTGGCAATAGGCAGTTTCAATTTGTATTAGGTTCCGATCTAAAGGCCTATGTCAAAGACGCAAGCGGTAAAGTGAAAGCAGATCTACCGGCGGTCAACAAAGACGACGATCAAGACAAAGCCGCAACGGCTATTGTTGGCTGGAAAGATTTAAAAAAACAGATCAGGGCAGTAGCACAAGCCCAATCTAAGCGGCTTGAATTGGCCATGATTAGTGGAAGAAGATGGTCTGCAGAAGAATTTGTTAGCCTATTTGTCAATCATCCTCTTCTCTGGCATATTTGCAAACCAATAATATGGGCTGTTTATAGTGAGGATGGCAAGGTGGTCTCCACTTTCAGAATCACGGAAGAGCGCGACTTTTCCAATAGCGCCGAGAAAACATACATCTTGCCAGAGGGCGCTATTGTAGGTATAGCTCATGCCTTAGAGCTTGAGGCCACAACTCTAGCGGCTTGGGGTCAAATTCTTACAGACTATGAGTTGGCTGCACCATTTGCTCAAATAGGCAGAGCAATAAATAGACCAAGCGAAGAAGAGCTGAAAAGCAACAGATTTAACTTAATCATGAGCGTTGAAATTGAAGCGGTATATGTTCCAAGCGTGCTCGAAAGTCGTGACTGGGAAAGGTGGCAAGTCGTAGATGGTGGGGCCTACTACGGTCACAGCAAGTATTTCCCCGGCAAGGACATTACGGCCTCAATCTCATACACTGGAATATATTCTGGCGATCCACGAATGTCTGAGATGCAGAAAATCGAAACCATTCATTTTTTCAAAGGACACGAAAAAAACGATGGCTACAACTTCCGATACTCCAACTCAGCCAATCAAAGAGTAGGTCTTGATTTTACTGAAGTAGATCCGGTGGTTATGGCAGAAGTGTACACAGACCTCTCTGTACTTGCCTCAAAGGCAAAGGAAGCTTGATGAGCAAGAGCGAAATTCAACGAAAGCCAGCAGAGTTGCTATTTAAAGACGAATTAGCGACTCTTGTAAAAGCTGACAAAAACAAAGCGAAACCTCGTGGTTGGCTAATTTCGCCCGAGTCAGTGGTGCGATTTATTCTCGGCGATGCCAATCAAAACATATCCGCAAAATTTGTCGGAGAACGCTCCACAATCGAGCGGTGCGTGGTGGCTCTTGCAACCAACAGAGCTCTCATGCTCATAGGCGAGCCCGGTACAGCAAAAAGCTTGCTTAGCGAGTTACTTGCAGCGGCTATCAGCGGTGATTCCAGCCTTACCATTCAAGGTAGCGCTGGCACAACAGAAGATCAAATCCGCTATTCCTGGAATTACGCCTTGCTTTTAGCAGAAGGACCAAGCGAAAAATCTTTAGTACCAGCACCAATTTATCAAGGCATGAGCAAAGGCAAGCTCGTGCGCTTCGAAGAGATTACTCGTTGTCCGCTTGAAGTACAAGATTGCCTCCTTTCAGTACTATCAGAAAAGCTTCTAGCAGTGCCAGAATTGGGAGAAGGCAATTCTCTTTACGCAGCGGTGGGCTTTAACGTTATTGCAACAGCCAACACAAGAGATCGCGGAGTTAACGAAATGAGTGCCGCTCTCAAACGCCGGTTCAATTTCGAAACACTGCAGCCTATTTCAGACATCAAAAGCGAAATGGCTCTAGTAAAGCGTGAAACCTCAAAAATGTTTGCTGAGGATGGGATTGCTTTAGAGCTACCTGATAACGTTATTGAGGTTTTGACCAAATCATTTCACGAATTAAGACAGGCAAAGAGCATGGAAGGTCAGGCGATGGAGCCACTCTCAACTGTAATGAGTGTAGCTGAGGCGATTTCGACTGGCTACATGGCCGGTCTTTATGCTCACTATTACCAAAGCGGTAAAACCGTTCCGGGCCATATTGTTCACGGCATGCTCGGATCGGCAATAAAAGACTCGCCAGATGATCGCAAGAAGCTTCTGCAATACTTCAACAATTGCGTAGCAAAGCGCAGCGGCGAAAACTGGCAGAATCTCTTCGAAGCAAGATCACTATTGTTCGATGCAAACTAGCAACTATCAAGATCTACTAAGAAGTGAGCATCTCGAGCGCGGCCGTATTCAGTTCTTTCCTGTGCGGCACCATAGTCCTACAGCTGCCGTTCTGCTTGAACAATATATACTAGAACGCCGACCAGAAGCGATACTTGTGGAAGGACCCGAAAATTTCAACGGTGAATTATCCGAACTCGCCCTAGACCACGATTTTCCAATCGCGATTTACTCTTATTGCAGAAATAAGCACGCCACTAGCGGAGTGTTTTATCCTTTCAATGAGCACTCACCTGAATACGTAGCTATTAAGCGCGGTCTAGAGATTGGCTCTCATGTTGAATTCATTGATCTTCCATTGCATCGTTTTGCTGATATCTGTAATCACAATCATCGTTACAGCGATGGTGAGATCAATAAAAGCGATCTTTTACGCTCTTTATATGAACGTTTTGCTGTAGCTGATTTTGATGCACTCTGGGACAAGCTTATAGAGTCTGACAACCATCTCAATTTTGAAGATTACCTGCGAATAGCCCATGGCATATGCCTTAACATGCGAGAAGGCGTGACGTTAGATCAAGAAACGATTGTACGTGAAACCTTTATGGCCGCGAAAATACTGGGTTGCTTAGAAACTACCAAAGGAAACATTTTAGTTATTACCGGCGGCTTCCACAGTGCTGGCATTCTTCAAATACTTAGAGAAAATGCTGCGGAATTAGCTATCGAAGGTCCAGCAAATTTGCTAGAAACACCTCCACTCCCTTCGCCTGCTGAAGACCTTCAGTACGGCTGCACGCTAACACCTTTTAGCGACAAGCGATTAGATGCATACAAAGGCTATGAAGCTGGTCTGCCCTCACCAGGGTTCTATTTTCAAGCCTGGCAAGATCGAGTTCAAAATAAAATGCAAGACACTCACAGCATGCTCTTAAGCCAGGCAGTCGCAGCATTGCGAAGAAAGAAACAGTTGATTTCCACTGCTGATGTAATAACAGCCCAGAGTATGGCTTCTGGCCTAGCCGCTCTTCGTGGACACAAGGTTGTTTTTCGGCAAGACTTGATCGATGGAATCACTTCAGCTGTTGCCAAAGACGAGCTCAGTTTCGAAGACGAACATCCACTGGTTAGCGAACTACGAAATATATTTCGCGGTTCTAGGCAAGGTAGGCTCTCAAGTAAAACAAAGCTTCCGCCGCTAACACTTGCAATCCAGACAGTTATGGAGCAGTATCAACTAACACCAACGACTTCTCAAAATCTTTTCGAACTCAATCTAGATATTGAAATAGAGCGCCGAAAGAGTCAAATTCTACATCGATTGACAAATTTGAACATTGCCGGAATTACCCGAATGCAATTCACTGGTCTGACGGGTGATGAAACTGGCCAGGTTATTGAGAAATGGGAAATTCGACAGGCCCCTAACTTCCATGCCAGCTGTATTGAAGCAGCAGCCTGGGGCGCAACTATCGAAGAAGCTGTTACAAACAAGATTAGAGAGCGAATAGACAGTAGTCATTCAAACAGCGATACCGTAGCAATGTCACTGATGCAATCGTGTCTAATGGCACTTACGGAACTATCAAATGAATTGTTCGAGCAGATGGAGGATATTGTATGCACTGACTGCTCTTTGCTTTCTGTCGTAGCGGGCCTGGGCTCAATGCTAGACCTTCTATATTATCAAAAAATCTTAGCAGTAAGACCACTGGACGCCATTCAGGCCTTGCTCAAACTCTGCTTTGACAGGGCCCTCTGGTTATTGGAATATCAAGGCACAAGCGCTTCAGAAGAATTTGTAGGCGGTATAAAGCTCATTGTTGAGATAGTTCAGTTTCATGCTGCAAAGTTCAAACTAGACTCAAAAATTGTCGCTAATAGCTTGGCCCGCGCTCGCAACCAGGAGGGTTGCAGTGCTCTGATTGCAGGAGCATTAGCCGGGGCCCTCTGGCAACTAGACGCAGGAGAAGATGCTCACATAGCAGAGGGATTGCTTCAATTTTCGCTTCCAGAACAGATCGGCGATTTCGTTTTAGGCTTGCTAACATTGGCTGGAAACTTGGTACATTCCGATTTTGCTATTATCGAAACTATTAACACAATTATAGAAGCTTTCAGCGATCCTGATTTCCTCATAACAGTACCCAGCCTACGAATTGCCTTCAGTAAATACTCGCCGCGCGAAAAAGTGCTCCTGTTGCAAAACCTTCTAAAGATTCAGAAAGGGAATGAGAATACAGTAGAAATTGACCTTGAAATAGATCCAGAGCGCACCTTCAAGGTAATGCAAGTAGAGGAAAAGGCACAAATAATCATCGATCGCTATGGCTTGAGGCAACCATGAGCAAACAAAATCAAGGAGAGCATAGGCAAGCAGAACAGAGATGGCGACTGATTCTCGGTATAAGGAAGGAGAGAGACAAGTCAGGGCCTGGCAAGAGGCAGAATCAGGACGACTCTGCTGACGCGTGGTCTAGGCGAGAGGAAATGCTTGCCTACCTTTACGACAGAGAATACGCTGGCAACCGCAACACCAGAGGCTCCGGCGGTAAATCGGCAGAGCGGTCTGCCAATCTAGGCGACACGCAGTTTAACGTTCCGGACTGGATCAATTCAATCCAAGAACTCTTTCCTCAAAAAGCATGCGAGAGGATGGAACGAGATGCTCTTGAACGCTATGAAATTGCAGAATTCCTGCACGATCCAACATTTTTAGCAAAAGCGAAGCCTAGCCAAACTCTGCTAAAGTCGATATTGAAAACAAAAAATTTGATGAATCAGGAAGTACTAGCCATCGCCAAGGAAATGGTGCGAAAGGTAGTGCGAGAAATGATGGAGCGCATGGCCGAAGAAGTACGGCAACCCTTTTGCGGTGTTCGAGATCGCAACAAACGCAGCTTAGTGAAAGTTGCTCAAAATTTTGATGCGAAGGAAACCATTCGGAGAAACCTCAAAAATTTCGATCTCACCAACAATAAGCTGGTGATTGAAAAACCCTATTTCTTTTCTCGCAAAACTCAGCGCATCAATCAGTGGCAAATCATCATCGTGGTCGATCAGTCTGGCAGCATGGTCAATAGTGTAATTCACTCAGCCGTAACGGCCTCTGTTTTCCACAGTCTGCCCTTTATCAAAACTAATTTAATAGTGTTTGATACCAATGTTGTCGACCTAACATCAGAAACAATTGACCCAGTTGAAACTCTAATGAAAGTTCAACTGGGAGGCGGCACTGATATTGGCAAGGCTATGAATTATGCACTACAACTGATCGAAACACCAGATCGGACAATTGTAATTTTAATCAGTGATTTTTTTGAGGGCGGCTCTGAAGCTGGTCTCTTATCGATCTGCCATAAGATGATCTCATCACGTGTAAAACTTCTCGGCTTAGCAGCACTCGACTATGATTGCAAACCAAGCTACAACCGCTCCCTAGCCGCTCGAATAGTTAGGCTAGGTGGCGAAGTGGGAGCTATGACGCCAGGAGAATTGTCTAACTGGGTAGCCCAGAAGATGGGGCTCAAATGAGAGGCGATCTCCTAGCACTTACACCAGAAGATCTTGAACTTTACTCAAACAGAGGAACGGTCAGAAGAGCATTGTCTGAAATTGAGAATGGCGAGCCAGCCTTATCGAAATTTACAGAATTAGAAAATAGCCTGACATTTGAATGGTCAGACCAAGTCACTTGTAATTTCGACGCCACAGTAGACTTTCGTAAATCAAATTGCTCATGCAGTTCAATAACTATTTGTCGCCACCTAATTCGTTCGGTTCTGTACTATCAATCGATTCATCAAGGTAGTGGCGAAAAATCGACAACAACAGAAGAAGCGCGGCCGACCTCTACCGTAAGAGAGGGCGGCAATCTCACCGTAGAAAATCAAGCCCCTATTCAACCCACATCAGATACTTCAGTAGAAACATTGCAAGAGTCTTGGTGGCCAGGAGAGATCAGCGATCAATCTATAATTCAAAGCGCTAAAAAAGCAATGATCAAACAAGCTGAAGCGCTTTTCATGGAAGGGCAAATAGCCAAAGTTACTGGCGGACCCAAGCCACGAATAAATTTTCTGAGCCTTGCTCACACTGTACGCTTTCTAGTTAGCGGAGACATACGTTATGCTGTTTGTGACTGTAGCGATGAAGCTCCTTGCTCGCACGCAATACTGGCAGTCAAATGCTTTCGACTTGTTGAGGCAAAAGAAGAAAGTCAACTGATTGAAACTGTAGTAAAAGAAAAACCGCCAACAGACTCGCTTAACTACATCGAAACGTGCTTAAACAGTTTTCTCAATCACGGCCTAAATTCTAGTAATAAAGAATCGATTCGTTTACTTACTCTAGCCAAACAACACAGCGATCAAGCTCACCACTATTTTATTTCTGAGTTACTCGAAGATCTACTACAGTACAGAGAGCAACTTATCCTTGGAGACGCCAGTATAGCGCCGGAGCTCCTCTCGACAAAACTCGGTGAACTGTTAGCTCGTATAGATGCAGCGAGGTACCGAGAAGGTACGAAACCTCTTCCGCTGGCATTGATTCTGGGCGGAAAATGGAACGCGCCCCAAGCAGTTAAGAAAATTTCCCTAACCTCCCTCGGTTCTACCGCCGTGCAACTGCGCAAACAAACAACTCTCACTTGCTATGCCATAGACAACCGCACAGGTCAATTATGTCGCATTGAAAAGGTTTCTAACAACAGCACAGCTAATCAGACAAGCTTCGAGGAATTAGCACGCAAACCAACTATCAAAAGCAATTCTATTGCAGATTTAGCAGCTGCCAATTTACTTATCACCGGAGCTAAGATGAGTCCATCAAGGATACTAACAATTGGGCGCAGTCCTATCGTTGTCAATCCGCATGACTACAATTGGGCAAGTTTGCCAGCTTCAATTTTTCATAACGATTTTACGGAACTTGAATCGACTATTGAGGGCGAACACCCCTCGTTCCTAACGGATAAAAGTTCACAGACCTCGCTGAAAGTAGCCAAGATTACGGCTTGCCACCAGAAACGTTTCGACTACGCAGAGCACTCCTTGGTAGCTTCGTGCGAAGACCAATTCGGCCATGTCGCGATGCTCAAACTCGGCTACCGCTCTAGAGCCGCTAAAGGATTCGAGCTGGCTACGCAGGCGCTGTCAAACATCAGTTTTGAGCTAAGATACATTGCCGGTTTTTGGGGCTACGAAGGCACGAAGCTCACGGTCCATCCAATTACACTAGTCTTTGAAAATGCCGGTTCCCGCATCGCCCTTCAACCAGCAGTGGCAAAAACGTTCAATTGGCCTGAAGACAAAACGCACAGCAATCAACCACTTGAGACAAGTCAATCAGCAAACCTTTACTCAGACATTCTCCCTAGTGTCGAAACCCTCAGACAAATTGGAATGATAGTCAGCAAAGGCCTGCTTAGAATCGACAACAGAGACATTCAAGTTTTAAAGGAACTGCTCCAAGACTGCGACAGATGCTGTTCCAAATTACTTTATCGAGCCATCGCGAAAGTAATAAATATCTACGAGAAGGCAGAACGATCACTCTATGACGAGGAAACAGAGCTAAACAAAAGTATTAAAGAGTTACTGTTGGTCTGCTTTGTAATCAATCAAGAAAGCTCCACCTTATAGAAGCAACTAGTTACTCTTCGCTGAAAGTTCCGCTGCAGCCTTGATCAACTTATCGATGTCATCCATCAAATCTAGGCCTTTTTTGCCTGGATCAAACTTCAAAGCCTCATTGAGCAAGTTCAATCGGTCGGTCAAATGCTTGTCATAAGCCACTTGTCCAAACACTTTGTGCTCGCACCAGGCAACTTTCGTGGCCAGTCGAACACCTGGAGCAGGAGGGCTGGTCGCCTCAACAATTGCTTGGTCAGCCGCTGTCGGTTGATGACTGGCCTGGGGTGCTGCCTGAGCCGCTGCCTGAGACTGGTTGTCCACAGCGCTGCGGGGACGAGCACGCACACCAGCGAAAGGACCAATGCCAGGGACAAAGAAAGATTGACCGCCTGAAGCAGGCATGCCGTTCATAGGAATACCGAGCAGGGCGCTGCCCATCTTAGAAAGGAAGCTGCCACCACTACCCGCCCCGCTGCCTCCAGATGAGGCTCCAGACTGAGCACTGTCAACAGTGGTTGAAGATTGACCAAGAATCTTCTTGTGCAATTTCTTTTCGGCATAATCTTCTAAGGCATCGGTACGATCACCTAGAGCGGCATCGGGCATAGGTTTGCCAAAAGCCTTAACTTCCATGCGGCCAAGGCGATCGCCCAGAGCCTCACCATCATAGGTCTGCTCTAAGATGGCCTGTTCAAGAGCCGTAACACGAGGGTAGGAGGCAGATTTAGCCTCAGGAGCGGCAGAAGTGTCAGTCTGCTCCACACGGCCCGAGGCGTCGGCAGGAGCTGCCTGAGCATCATCCTCTTCTGGCCCCTGGTAACCAGGCCCAGGAACAACCATCTGTTTATGCAGAGTAGTTTCAACATAGCTTTGCAAACTGTCGGTGCGATCACTTAAATCAGCGCCATCAGAGGCTTTGCCAAAGGCTTTGGCTTCCATACGTGCCAAGCGCGCCGGTAGAGCGTCGCCGCTGTATGATTTGCCGAGAATGGCAGTCTCCATAGCCGTAATGCGAGGATAGCTATCCTGATCTGCAGAAGCTCCCTGTGCCTCTGTCGCTGCACAAAAGCCAGCAGGAACAGCTAACACTAAGGCCAGAATTGCCACAGCGCAAGGATAGAGCCAGAATTTTTTTTGCTTTAGTCGGGGCATAGTATTTCCAAATGCCCCATTATGGCATCCCCCCGACATCAGTGCCTTGACTCTATCTCACCTGTTAAAATCCAGCAGCAAAGCTAAGCACAGCACAGGAAGCGACAAAAAATATGGGTTCAGGTCAAATTGTTAGACCGGCAGAAAGAAGGGTGCTGCAGTGCACTATAGCTCTAGCAATCTTAAGCACAGCCTGTTGCAGTGCTTGGTCAAAAGAAAATGGGCCGCAAAAGCTAGAGCGAAAACGACAAGAAAATGTGCAAAAAACTCGGCAAGAGAATACACCAGAGAAACAGGCCCAGAACCTGAGAAACCTAGCTCTAAAAAAAGAAAGCCGGGGCGATATCGCAAGCACCGCGGCCTTAGAGGAAAGCGCCTTTAAGATCGATGACAAGTTTCAGGGGCAGCATTATTACAACAAAGAGGGCGACCTCTATCGCCTGCGCGAGTTGAATCTCAAATTGGGCAACTATGCCGTGGCAGAGCAGTATTGCCGTCGACTTCTAGCCTTATCAGAGGAAATATATGGCATTAACAGCCCTAATGTTGCCGACGCTTTAGATGCGTTGGCAGGAATCCTTAAAAAAGAAGGTCGCAGCCCCGAGGCAAAAGCAGCAGAAGCAAGGTCGCAAGCCATAGAAGAAGCCAATTTAAACGGCGATGTAACCGGCAAAAAGCAGCCAATTTTCAAGCCCAGTAACTCACTTGCAAAAGACACCATTCTGCATCCAGTTCTTAATTCCAGAGCTGGCCATGGCTTGGAAGGCAAAAAACTAGACCGCAAGGTCTTCAAAGAATTGAGCGCACTTACTCAGGTGGCCAACGTCAATCATCGCAGCGTCTGGACCACTTATTTTGGCAGTGCCGAAGAAGAAGCAACGCAGCAGTTTTGCTCGGTTGCCAGAGGCATGACCAAAGCGCAAGTTGAAGCCTGCGCCGGAGTACCAAGATTCCGCGGTGGGAAAATAGACTGCTGGAGCTTTTGCAAACCGGGAGAAGATATCTGGCTCTATGCTTTTGGCGAGAAATGTGCGCCAGTTAGCCTGGTCTTCCGCAATGACCGCTGCATAGAAGCAAAGCGTCATAGCGACGATTTAGACTTTGATTATCAAATTTGGCGGGCAGATCAAATCATCAAATTCGCCAGAGGCAAAACGGCAGCGCAAATTATTGCTTACGCGGGCCCACCAGCTCAATCGCAACTAAACGGAGTGGTCTGTCCTCCGGGCTCAACCAAAAAGCATGAACTAAACTATATACTGGGCTCGCGGACCATGCTAGTTTGCTATATGAGCAAGGGCATTTGTGTTGGGCCTCACAAATTTCTCATTGGCCGTCAACCAACGATAGAACAAAATCGGCACTACCAGTAGTACCAACGCAGGCTCAGAGCTTTCCAAAATTCAAGCAGCAATGCTTCCAGACAAACCAGAGGCTCGACGAATCCTGCACATAGCCTCTAAGCCGGTTTGCCCCAGAGCCAACCTTGACCAAATGGCACACCCATTTCGACTAATAAATCGAGTTCTTCCCGGCACTCAATGCCTTCAGCAACCAATTCAGCGCCCAGAGAATTAACAACTTTGACTAAGCGCTTGAGCAAACGAGCCTTGGCTGGTTCTTCCGAAATTCCTGAGACATACTTACGATCAATCTTGACGATGTCTGGCTCAAGAATAATCAAGCTCTCCAGGGAGCTGCGACCAAAGCCAACGTCATCTACTGCCACCAGCAAGCCCCGCTCTTTCAGCGCTTGAACATGATCGCGCAAATAGGCTGGGTCACCAATGAACTGCTGCTCGCTGATTTCTATGACATAGTTGCCATCAGTTTTATTGGCCGGGAAAAGAGTCATCAACCGCTCAATGGGAGTATCCATGATCGTTGACGGGAAAAGGTTTACGTGGAATCTTGCCGTTTGATCGAACTTAGGATCAGGACAAGCTGAAAGACAAGTTTTCAAACAACGCAAGTCAACAATGGTGAGCAAGTTGTGCTCAACAGAGACGCGGAAGAGATCATCGGGCATCTCGAAAGCACCGGCAGGACCACGACTTAAGATCTCGTAGGCAACTACCTTTTCATCACTAAGGTGGAAAATTGGCATGGATACAGCACGGAAGCAGTCGCCTCGGCGCAACTTCTCGGTCAACTCTTCTAATGCAGCTTTATCAGGAGACTGTCCAGCGCCAGCTTGCTTATGCTTCTCGCCAGAAGAGACGCGATTTTTACCGAGCATTTTTGACTCGCGCACGGCCAATCGGGCCAAAGAAAGGACTTCTTCTATTGAGCAAAACTCGTAGGGTAGAGCCAAGACGCCTAAACTAGCAGTTACTCTCACCGTCTCAGAAGCCAATCGCAGAGGGCTTTCAGCTACAGCCAAACGTATTTTTTCAGCAACCAGCATACCTTCGGCAAAACGAGTATCAGGCAAAATCAACAAGAACTCATCGCCACCAAGGCGGGCCAAATGGTCAGTCGGCCTGACAGTCTCCCGCACGCGATCTGCAATTTCATGGAGGACAACGTCACCGACAGCATGACCAAACTGCTGATTGATGCGATCAAAATCATCACAGTCGATCAAGACTGTCACTAAATTCCAGCCACCACGCTGAGCTCGCACATATTCAGCCTCAAGAGCTTTCTCTAAACCAGCTCGGCTCAGTGCTTTGGTGGCAGCATCGACGTTGGCGATTGTATCTAACTGCTTGGTAGCAGCAAGAAGCTTCTGATTAGCTTCGGATACCTGATCTTCGAGCTGCTTCACCTGCATTGCGTGGCGAATTGACTGCAATAAGACTCGAGCATCCACTTCGTCTTTCACTAAAAATTCTCTAGCACCAGAGCCCATCGACTGGCTAGCAATATCATCCTTACTGCTGTTGCCCACTACAACCACTGGCACACTAGCGTCTTGAGCTCTGAGCTGGCGGAACTTATCAGCACCATCGTTGCCGGCGCCATCTTTGGAGCAGTCAAGCAAAACAACGTCAACCCCGCCTTCGCCAAGGCGCTTCAAACCTTTTGCGATATTCTCGGTGAATTCCATGGAGATTTCCATGGAGGCATCCGGCCCCGAAACTTTTTTGAGCACATCCTTAAGGGCGAACGCGCCCCCAGCTGTGTCTTCAATTAACAATACTTTGGTCTTCCTGGCTTCCATCATTTCACCGAACTATCTGGGATTCCTATCCACGCCCGAGAACGATTTTTCAAGAGCGAGAACCTCCTAATTTAACATCGATTTCATTTTTCGACAGCGTTCCAAGAATTAGACGAAACATTCCTACTATTCCTACTACTTCTATCTGTCCCGCATTGTCCCGCATTATCAGATCCGGCTAACTAGAGCTTGCCAAGCATTCAGGCCAGTTAGAACTTGGCGAAGTGCTTGTGAATAGTGCTCGTGGGGGAGATTTGACCCTAGTAAAACCGAGTATCAGCAGACCGAGGACATATCTCTTTATGTATTGTGCCCGCCCAAGAAGATATTTAGCGATTTTTTTGATAGCAAAAAAACTTCTCGATAATCTCAGTTCGGGCATTTGAGTCTAGTACCATGGGGAGACCCTACTGGGAGTTTTGGGCTCAGCTCTAAAAACGGCAGAGTGAATCTTTCGCTTTCAGAGCTTTGTATCCCCTAGATGCCCCATTCAACAGCACCTCAAACTAGCAAACAAAAACAGAGAGTTATGCAGGAACCCGCAGCCAAGAATTCAAAACCGAACAATCTTCTCAAGCAGGTCCTAGCTGCAGCCTTCGCCATTTTCCTTTTATGGTTCGCCTTCAAAGGCACCAACCTCGCCGAACTTTGGCAATACTCCAAAAACGTCAATCCCTTTGCAGTTGCGCTGATATTTGTCTCCGGCATATTTGGAACTTTTCTCCGCTCCTATCGCTGGACAATTTTGCTCCGGCCTTTGTCCGATAAAAAAATCAGTCAATACAATTCCTTTTACGCAGTCATCATTGGCTATGCAGTAAACGTTGCCATCCCGCGAGGGGGCGAGGTAGTACGGCTACTTTCAATTTGCAAATCGGAAAATCTGCCCTGGGCTGGTGTTCTATCGACTATGTTGATTGACCGCATGCTCGACATTGCTCTTTTGGTATCGTTTCTCGGAGCGACCTTAATGATTCTGCCGCCAGACTTGCTGGCCTCGATGCCATGGCTCAAGCCCGGCGGGCTGTTATTGCTGGCAGGAGTGGTAGTAGGACTCATAGTACTGCCCAATGTTGGCGCGATTCTGAAGAAGCTACTGAGCTTAAACTTGGCCAAAAGCAGACTTCCCGAAAAACTGAGAGAGCGCTTCTATCAACTGGCCGAGCAGTTCGATACTGGCACCCAAGCGCTCAAAAGCCCAGTTCAGTACCCCTACATAGCCTTTCTTAGTGTGGCCATCTGGGGCACCTATTGGCTCAACTTTTATCAAATGGTTTATGGCTTCGGCCTAGAAAATAAAATCGGTCCACTTCAGTGCCTGATAATTTTCACCATTGGTTCAGCCGGTGTGCTTGTTCCAACTCCCGGCTCCGTAGGCACCTTCCACCTATTGGTGAAAGAAGCCACAGTGATGACCGCGCATATCCCACCTGATCAAGCCCTGGCCTTCGCCACTGTATTACACTTTCTCACTTTCGTTGCCATAAGCTGCATACCTGCGGCTCTATTGTTCTTCTATGAGCGATTTTTGGCGAAGAGAGAAAAAGCCAATTAGCACCTCTAATATAGATAACTGGAAATATCATGGAAACCCCTCATAGCTTTGCCGCTAGAATCACAGCCAGTTTTGCCCTCGGCTGCCTCAAACCAAAATCGAGAGTGCTCGATGTTGGCGCTGGGGACGGAGCCATTGCCGCAGCGATGCTCAAAGGTGGCTTGCAAGTCACAGCCATAGACCCAAACCAAGCAGCGGTTGAAAAAAGCATAGCCTTAGGGGTCAATTGCTTGCAGACTGAACTGGAAAACTTTGAACATGAGGAGTTTGACGCGCTGCTGTGCAGTCGCTCTCTTCATCATATGCAACCGTTAGACAAGGCCATGGCTGCGGCCTATCGCTTACTTAAGCCAAACGGCTTGCTGCTGGTCGATGACTTTGGCTACGAGCGCGTCGATCAAAAAACAGCGATCTGGCTCTTTAACTTGGCCCAATTAATTGCAGCGGAAGAAAAGCCCCAAAAAAGCAAAAACGAAACAGCAGAAAAGCACCGCCACAGTTGGCTTACAGCAGAGCGCCACGAAAGCAACACTCTCGGGCCCGGCCATGAGCAATCAGAAGCGATTTCTCTTTGGCGCCACCACCATGAAAAAGAGCATCATGTCAGTTCTTTCGAAAGGGTAAAAAACGCCCTCTTAGACAAATTCGAAATCATCGAAGAGCGCAGAGTACCATATCTTTTTCATTATCTCTGCGATCTTCTACCCCACACCAAATCTGGTGCCGACAGGGCCAGCCTGATTTACAACTGGGAAAAAGAATTAGCTCAAGTCGGCGGCATAGAAATGTGCGGAGCCCGTATTATTGCCATCAAGGCTTAAATCTTGCTCTTGCGCTTCTCCACAAAATCGATAATCTTGGGCTGCATCTCTTCAAAGAACTTAGGGAAATTCTCGGGTAGATGATTAAAGACAGCGGCAACCTGCACGCCATCAGCAAGGTGACAAACAAAGCTGGCCGTGCCAAAAGTAAGAGCGCCGCTATGGGCCCACTGGCCAGTCTTGGGCACGAAGTTCCAACCTTTAGCATAATATGAGCCTGATTTCTTCTTGGTTTTGACTGGCGCCACTTCTGGTGGTGCCAGCATCAATTTTAGGGTATCAGGAGTCAAGAGCTTACAGCTAGTATTGCTGCCATCAGCGGCGGCCACGAACTTGACGAGATCTTCGGCTCTAGCTAGCCAACCGCCATGGGCGTCCATTGCTTCTTGGGAAAAGCTTGAGCCATACGAAGCCGTAACTTGCTCTGGCTCAGCGGCGTAAACAGACCAACCCTTATCACCAATCCCTCTATCGTCATAGAAAACTTCAAGGGGCGACATCTCCACCAGGCGCGTACGGCCAAGAGTCATGGCATCGGCACCAGCAGGTCTTAAAACGTTCTTTTTGACATAAGTCTCATAGTCTTCTCCACTGACCTTTTCAATTATGCGGCCAAGCATGTTATAGCCAAAATTGGAATATTCATACTTGGTAGCAGGGTCGCGATCAAGCGGTTTGGTCAAGCGATAGCGAACAATTGCTTGAGGTGAAGCCGGTTGCGGCAAACTATATTTTTGAGCGGCAAGGCGCAAATATTCAAACTGAGGATCGCCTTTCTCATTAGAAAAACCAGAAGTATGCTCAAGCAGTTGACGCACGGTTATGGTCTGCAGCTTGGGATCGAAAGGCTCACCGGCAGCAGGTTTGTAATCTTTCAGTATATCGAGAGCCTTATCTTCTACCGTCAATTTACCTTGCTGCACCAGAGTCATTATCGCCACTGCGGTGATTGGCTTAGATGAACTGGCAATGCGAAAAAGCGAATCACAAGTGGTATCAACTTTATGCTCTTTGTCGGCAAAACCAAAAGCCTTAGAATAAACAAGCTTGCCATTCTTAGACACAGCCAGCTGTCCGGCGTAAATGTCATTTGCCTTCATCACCTTGAGCATAAGGTCATCGAGTTTAGCGAGTTTGCTCGACTCAAGCCCAGTACGACTTGTCACCGGCAAGCTTATTTTCTCTCTCTTTGGGGCAGCGAAAGCAGCTTGACTATTGCCTTGAGTAAAAATCGGGCTAGCCAAAAGACTGGCGCAGAAAAAGCTCGTCATGACTTTGCTGGGCGAAGTAGTCATTTTGTTTGCATCCTTTTAGGTGTATTTGTTTTTCTCTTGAGCGGCTGACATTGAATACAAAAATGACTGGAACGGCCATTGAGCTTAATCCGCTCAATCATGCTAGAACACTGGCGGCAAGGCTCACCTTCGCGCCCATAGACCCAGGCCAAATTTTGATAATTACCATTGACTCCACTACTATCGGTATAGTCACGCAAGGTTGAGCCACCCGACTCGATAGCGTGACTGAGCACCAACTGCACGTTCTCAACCAGCTTAATTAGCTGTTCTTCTGATAATCTACCAGCCGCGATGGTGGGATGAATACCAGAGAGAAACAACGACTCATCAGCATAGATATTGCCCACACCAGCAAGAATATGCTGATCTAACAATGCTGTTTTTACAGCTTGATTTTTGCCTTTGAATGCAGTGGCTAAATGAGCACTAGTCAAAGACTCAAGCGGCTCCACTCCCAATTGCACCAGGCTGGGAATAACATCCTCAAAAGTCTTTCCCTTAGGCTTAAACCAGAGTCGACCGAAAACACGCATATCTTCAAAATGCAACTCCCGGCCGCTAGCAAGCATGATACGCACCCGCAGAAACTGCGGCTCTCTTATTGTTTTAGCAGTCTTTGCTGGCATAGTACTAGCTCTCGTTGTTCTAACTGGCTTAGAAGCTTTAGCACCGCTCTCGCTAGCTTCACGCACAAGCAGCCGCCCCGACATGCGCAGGTGACAAGCCAAACCGGCACCACGATCAAGATCAATTAAAAGATACTTGCCACGACGCAAAACCTGGCAAAATTTATGACCCGGAAGAGCAGCAATAAAGGCATCAACGTCAGGAAAAGCAATAGAAGCGTCGCGCAAAACCTCAACAGCTACAATTGCATCGCCGGCTAAGGCCAATTGCAAACCACGTTTTACTGTCTCAACTTCGGGCAATTCAGGCATTTAGTATCTCTCTCAATAATTACTCCCAGATTATTCCTAGCCTGGAGAGAAGAAGAAGGCTGCGCCTAGAATGGCATATACAGCCAAAAGCTGAACACCTTCCAGCCAATTACATTCACCATCAGTAGCGACGAAGGAGAGAATAATTACAGAGACAACAATAGATAATATCTCAATTTCAGAGAAGCAAAGGTCCATGGGTTTGCCGATCACATGACCAGTAAAAACAATAACTGGTGCTACAAAGAGAGCGATTTGAGCCCCTGAGCCCAAAGCAATATTGAGAGCCAAATCCATTTTATTTTTGGCCGCCATCAAAATGGCAGTGCTGTGCTCAGCGGCGTTACCGACAATGGCCACCAAAATCACACCGATAAAAATGTGATTTAGGCCAAGAGTTACAGCGGCTTCTTCCACGGCATGAACGAGATATTCACTAAGAATAGCCACGCCCACCGTCGAACCGAGAAGCACCATTATGGCGGTGCGCACACTCCAGCCGCCCACCCCGAGGTCTTCACCCTTGTCATCATCAGATGACTGATAGAGCTGTTTATGGGTCTTGAGAGCAAAAACCAGACTCAATATATAGGTAATGAACTGCACACCAGCAATCCACAATGCCAAATTATAGTCGCCGTGGCCAACGTGATGCTTGTTTGCTAACTGACAGACCGCTGGCACGGTCAAACTAATGGCCGCTAGTGCCAGCAAAGTAGCCGAAGTAGAGGCGGCCGTGCGATTGAAGTACTGAGTGCGGTATTTGATGCCACCAGCCAAAATGGCGCCCCCTAACACCAGCAAGACGTTGCCAATAATCGAGCCCGTAATTGAAGCTTCGACTACATCAATTAGGCCTGCTCGCAGAGCCGATATGGCAATGATCAATTCGCAAGCATTGCCAAAGGTTGCATTGAGCAAAGCACCAGCCCCCGAGCCAACCCGGTCAGCTAGGACCTCTGTGGCTTTTCCCATAATGCCGGCAAGAGGAACGATGCCAAGGCAGGCAGTGAAGAAAATGATGTAGGCCGGCCAGTGCAAATAAGCACCAATAATCGGCAGAGGAATGAAAATTAGAAAGATGTTGAGAATGTTCTCAAAGGAGAATTTCATCGATTATTTTACCGGCACCATATTTAATACCAACTAGATTATTGTTGCTTTAAGCCTTGTCTCAGTCTTACCCGAAATTGCCCGATCTACATCAAGGCAAACAAAATTGGACATCCCTACACTATATGAACGGTGGTTTTGTTTAAAGTCAGGTGTCCAAATAATTCTGTCAGCAAATTGTACTGAGAAAAAATTAAGTGGTCTTGCCCCCCCCAAATTGACCATATCGTTTCGATATCGGAGTTAACATATTGCAACGACAGACGACTGTCGACTGGAATTGCCTTGACCAATTCGCGGGAAATGCTGTAAAGCCCCCAAGAACGCCAAGCCTTCCAGAGGAAGTCTATAAGGTTCAACACTCAGGGGGTAGCAGTGATGGTAGCGGTCAAGTCGGCGAAAGTGCCGACAATGGAATGCGAAACCGAACACTTTTTGATGGCCCAAAGACAACTCGACGAAATCGCCGAGGAAATGGGTCTAGACAGAGAGCTTCACGAGCGCTTGCGCTACCCCAAAAGAGCGCTGATTGTGACCGTGCCGGTGCGCATGGATGACGGAACAGTTAAGTCATTCACTGGCTACCGGGTTCACCATGACGTCACCCTTGGGCCAGCCAAAGGGGGCATCCGCTTCCATCCAGAGGTAAATCTGGGCGAAGTTTCTTGCTTAGCCATGCTTATGACCTGGAAATGCGCCCTCATGGGCCTTCCTTATGGGGGAGCCAAAGGCGGTATTCGCTGCGAACCATGGAAGCTTTCAATCGGTGAAAACGAGCGACTAACCAGGCGCTACACCTCCGAAATCATTAATTTGATTGGTCCAGACAAGGACATCCCTGCTCCTGACATGTACACAAATGAGCAGACTATGGCCTGGATTATGGATACATACAGCATCAACGTCGGTCATACCGTACCTTCAGTGGTAACCGGTAAACCGGTCTCAATTGGCGGCTCTTTCGGCCGTACAGAGGCCACTGGTCGCGGTGTGGCTTATTGTGCGAGACGGGCAGTGAGCCACTACGGCATCAAAGGTGATTCACCCACTGTAGTTGTTCAAGGTTTCGGTAACGTTGGCTCTATTGCAGCCAAATTACTGCACCAAGCTGGCTACAAAATTGTTGGTGTTTCCGACGTTCATGGCGGCATCTACAATCCTAAAGGTATCGATATTCCAAGATTGTTTGCCTACCTGTCAGAAATGGGCAAGGTGGAAGGCTTCACTGGCTCAACCCCAGTAAGCAACAAAGACCTGCTTGAGCTTCCTTGCGATTTGCTCATTCCAGCAGCCCTGGGTGGCCAAATCACAGAAGAAAACGCCAACAAACTCAATTGCAAAATTGTAGTTGAAGGCGCTAACGGACCGACTACCCCAGAAGCTGACTTGATGCTTCATGAGCGCGGCATTATTGTCATTCCTGACATTCTTGCCAACGCTGGCGGCGTCACAGTTAGCTACTTTGAATGGGTACAAGGCATGATGCACTTGTTCTGGAGCGAAGACGAAGTCAATCAACGTCTAGAGCAAATCATGGGCAGAGCTTGCGATCAAGTTTTGGAACTAGCAACCAAGAGCAAATTGAGCGTAAGAATGGCAGCTTTGCGTATCGGAGTTTCACGAATTGCCGAGGCGAAGCGCTTGCGCGGACTTTATCCATAAAGCTAAGCCACTTGCGACTGATAAAGGCACTGGTCATAATAAGGCCAGTGCCTCTTTTTTTCTTGTTTTCTGATTTAGTAAGGGCAATATGTGGCACAGATAAGATAAGAGGCCTATCGATTTGGCCGTTTATAAGTCTATTGGTAATCACATGTTCTCATCGCGTTCTCAGGCCGGGAAACAAAATACACCAGCACCGCGAAATTTTCGCCTGCCCAAGCAATCGGTCGTACCAAACTACACCGATATTCAGTTCTTGGCACAAGAAGCGAACAAGCAACAAGGTAGGCAGGTTGAGCTGCCTTTTTCTGTAACTGAAGGTTCGCAAGAATTTGTCGTCACTGTAAAGGTCGATCCCGGTATCTCTTTAGATCCGATCTGGACTTTAACAGCGGTCACTTCACAAGGGCACCAGCAGATTTTCGCTCATCCAGAGCCAGATTTGAGCATGGTTACCAATCTTGTGATGAGCGGTTGCGGCTGTGACCTATTTGCCGATAACCTGGCCACAGAACAAATGATGGGGCGCGATACTTTATCTAATCTCAACCCCATTGGCACTCAGTCAACAGAAGTTCCAACAGTAGCAAGCAGCAACCAGAGCCACTCGCAAGAAAACGAAGTAGTCTTTGATGCGCCTAAACCAGGAGTTAAGGCCACTCTTGAAGGCGACCTGACAAAAATGCAAGCGCCTAACTTATTGCAGTCATTGGCCATGGCAAAAATGACAGGGCGATTGGATGTAAAAGACAAACAAGAATCGGCCCGAGTTTATTTCATAGATGGTGCTGCCGTTCACGCCGAGATGAAAGAGGCGGTGGGCGACACCGTGCTAATCGAGCTAGTCACATGGACAGCCGGTGAGTTCAGATTTTGGCCAGACGAAAAGAGTGCACACAACACTGTCAAAAGAAGACTAGACGCCATGCTCATGGAGGGCGTCACCCTGCTTGACCAGAGCCAATATTTAGATTCGGCTGGCCTTAAGCTTGAATCTTGCCTGGTCAAACGCAATGCCATTATTTCAGAGCAAGAATTTACCGCTCGCCTGCAAAAAGGCGCACCAATAGCCCTACAACCACAAATCGATTTTTATGAGCTGATCGACAACCATAGTCAATTCTTCGATATCTTGGCCAAACGCCCCATGCGCAAGCCAGAGTATGTGCCAATTCTCTTCAATTTAATCAGTTGTGGTCTAGTTCAAGTAACCGATCAACAGGCACGCTCGGCCGGTCGAGGCCTCGGTATTGACGAAGGCACGCTGCAAAGCGTCAATAAATCACTCATTCGACAAGAAACCGATATTCTCACTTATCCTGCTTTTCTTTACTTCTTACAGCAAGAGTATTTGCGCTACGAGTATTTCAACTTCCCCTTCTCACTCGTTGTCTTTAGCCTTGGTCACAGAAAAGGTGGAGCGACCGGACCGGTTGAAGCATTGCAAACACTGGCAGTAAAAAGAGCCATGCAGCGCATCAGCTTAGTCAAGCGTCCTATCGATATGCTTGGCCACTACGAAACTTTCGACTTCGGCTTGATTCTGCCAAACTCCAATGCCAAAGCGGCAGGGGCGCTAGCTCACCGCATTGTTGACGTCTTAAGAGAAGCCCCGCTTACCGCTGATATGGACCCTAAAGGAATGGTGTTCGCCTTCGGCGTAGCTGGAGTTCCGGAAGATAGCCAAGAACTCGACAAGTTACTGAGCTCAGCCAAGGGCGCTCGAGACATGTCGAAGACCACCCAACGCATTGTTCTTGCTCGCGACGTCTCAAACGGCTAAATCGGGCTCAGGTCAATCTTAAGCACGTAACAAAGTTAGATTAGATCTGGGGCAAATCGCTTGACATCAGGTTATGCTCCGCTAATATAGAGTTCTCGCTCGTCTTTAGCGGGTCTTTCTTTTTTATACATAGCAACTAGTAGAAACTTCTGGCAGGTGACTGAATGCGGCACTTCGGTGATTCCGCACAACCTAATAGCAATGGCTTGGCCACCGCAGACACACAGCTGACAGCTGTGACGAAGAGCGAGGCCGGTGGCAATCTTGCTCGTTTTATTCATGACCAATTTAGCCCAGCTAATCGCTATGACCTCGCCGCTCCATCGCCCTATGAAGCAGCCAATTCAAAAAATGGCACAGCCAATGAAATGAGCAGTGCCCTAGGTAATGCCTTAAGTGCCGGCTGGGGAGCTGGTGAGCGAGCCCGGCAAAAGAGCCAAGAAGCAAAAGATGCAGCAGCACTACCAGCTCTATCTTTCAACCCAGGTCCGCGCCCAGAGCAGCTTCCGGCGCAATGGGCAGCCAACGACAAATATAGTAATGAACAGCAGAAATTTGTCATTCCCAACCTGGGCAATCTCTTTAGCCCGGCACCGGATAAAAATGCCTTTTTAAATGCCGCTAGCGAACAAAACAAAGAAGCATTGGCGGCATCGGTTCTTGAAGATTTTCGCAGCCCATTCAAGAGCATGCGTTCACAACTAGCAATTAGCGACCAGTCAAAAGAAGAAAAAATAGCAGCGCGCGATGTCGCTTTTGAAGCAGCGAACTGCTATCAGACCATTCAAATCAATCCACAAGAAGGTTCAACAAAGACAATTACAACTCTTAGCGATTTGTCTTCTTCAAGAATACACATCAAATCGCAAGACGGTTCATCGACAACCTACACTGACCGCCTCGGAAGACCAATTAGCGAAAGTCGCTATGACGCCAGCGGCAAACTAATTAGTGAAACCACATCTCAATTCGAGAATGGTGGCAATGCCGCCATACCCTCAAAAAAAGTAATCAGAACAGCCAATGAAACAACCGAAATCATATTAGACAGTAAGGGTCTAGTGCTAGCAAAGACTACTTTGCCTTATTCTGACTTGAATAATGCCTGAGGATTTTAGCAAGGCCTTTAATGGCATCACAATCCATCTGCACCAGGGTGACATAACCAGAGAAAATACCGAGGCCATAGTCAATGCGGCCAATTCGTCTCTTATGGGTGGAGGTGGGGTCGACGGGGCCATTCACAGAGCTGCTGGACCAGCGCTTCTAGAAGAATGCAAACAAATTAGAGCGCTGCAAGGGCCTTGCGCACCTGGCAATGCTGTCATTACTGGTGGTGGCAAACTAAAAGCACAGTATGTTATTCATACCGTGGGACCAATCTGGCGGGGAGGAGCCACCAACGAGAACCAAATTCTCAGCAATGCTTACAAGAACTCACTCCAACTTGCCGTTGACAATCAAGTTGCTTCCATCGCCTTTCCCTCAATCAGCACTGGTGCTTACGGCTACCCACTAGCTGAAGCCGCTACAGTAGCCATGGCCACAGTAAAAGACTTTATCATTGATATAGACCAAGATGCTGAATTAAAACAAGTGCGCTTTGTCTTGTTTGATGCCTTCACTTATCAAGCCTACAAAGAAGCTCTAGTTAAACTCTAGTATCGTTACGCAAAATCCAATCTGGTTAGTCATCAAATCCGCGTTTGAAATCACGCTTGCCACCGCGCTGTTGCTTATCGCGCTTGCTACCTTTTCTATAGCCATCGCCATCATCACCCCAATCATCATCCTCTACAACAGGGCGACGGTTCTGCTTATTCTTTCCAGCTTTGCGACCACCACTATTACCGTTGCCGCCGCCTTCAGCCACATAAACCTGTGGTTCATGTGTAACCGGTGGCTCACTGCTAGTTTCAGGGCGTGTCAACACTTCTGGTGCAGTAACAATTTCAGGCTGAGCAATAACGTCGCTTTGAGTGGCATTGTCTGGCTTGACCACGCCCTCTGGCTGAACTAAGCCCTGCTCAACAAGGCGAGCGGTGAAGTCTTCAGGCACCGACTGCTTGAGAAGATCGGCTAGACCTTGCGAAATAGAGGCATCAGTAGGTGGTTCTAAAGCAACAGGAGCTTCGGGCAGAGGCTTAACGACTTCGGCTACTGGTTCGGCTACTGGTTCTACAACTGGCTTAGCAACTGGCTCAGCAGTTTGATCCAAGACCTCGTCAACTGGCTTTTCGGCACCCTTAGGCTTAAAGTTATTCACTTCAGCCCCACGCAAAGGTTGCTCTACCCGTGGTCTTTCTTGAGGAGAGTCACCGCCACGATTGCTGCGGAAGTTACCACGGCCGCCACCTGGACCGTTGCGTTCGAAACCACGTCCAGCGGCGGCGCCGAATCCACCAGGGGTTTCAGGACGAGGATCGCGAATTTTCCCAGAGATCATATCTGAAACTATTTGCTGTGCTCTCTGCCATCCTGGCTCGCCTTGCGGAATCAAGCGATTGACAATGGAAAGTGCGAAGGCTTCGTTAGTCTCACGAGCAGAGTCGTGATAAGCGGCATCTTGTCCTTTCTCTCTTGCTTTGTTGGCATTCTGATTTGATTTGTTACCAAACTGAACAGCATCAAGAAGGCCTCTAACATCATCAAGAGAACCGGTGCGAGGCACCACTAAATTAAGGAGCTCTGTATATTCAGGAGCCGATGTAGTTGGATCTAATTTAGAGAGAATATTCTTCACGGCAAAATGATTCTGGGTGCCCAAATCTAGTAGCCTGTTGACCAACTGCGGATTGGCTGCAGTGCCTTGCATATCGATGGCAAGGTCAAGAACATTGAGGCGATCAGAAAGCTGATTGTTTACTGGCCGCGGCGGACGATATTTCGGACTCTGCATTTCGACCATGCGACTGGTCTCAAGCCAATTAGCGAGGTTTTGATCGAAACCAGCAGGATACTCGTAGTGACCACTGCCATCGGTGGCCAAGGTTGAATAGCGATCACGCAAACTTCTTAGATATGTACTAGGCAATGCCTCTTTCAACACAGCCAAGTTATCAACTGGCTTGCCAGCTGTCTCTGGATTCATGTCATTGCGAGTTTGCAAGCGCTCGTAGGCAAGTTGCAGGCGATGGCCAATGAAGCCCATCTCCGCATCTGAAATCGGAGCTGGTGTAGTTTTTTCAGGAGCAGAAAGGAATTTGCGAATAGTTGGTATATCGAGCTTGGCATGATCTGGATCACTAAGAGCGTCACGTACTTCGGCACGATTAAGTACTCGCCCGTTACCAATATGCATAAGAGCCAAATTGTTGACATCAGGGTGCATGCCTGGCTGATTAGCGGGCTGATAGGCATGAGTCAACCAATCAGCGAAGTCAGCATCACTCATCTTGCCGATGAACTCGCTAAGAATGGTGCCTTTTACAAGCTTGGTATTGCCCTCTGCTTGCTGGAATTCTTTGATCAATGTTTCAGGGCTAATTACAGCTCGTCCGCCTTGATGAGTAATAGCAGCATCAGGGTTTTGTGCAATACGCTCGGCTTGTAGGCGAGCAGCTTCCTGCCGATCACCAGCGGCTTGATCGGCGCTATATTCAGGCTTCTGGGCTTGGGCCAGGGCCTCTGGTTGCGCTCTTACTGTAGTCTCAACCGGCTGAGTTGTCTCAGCAGCTACCTCAACCCCATCAAGAGAACGACGACCAGTAGCAGCTTCAAGCTGCTCTAATAAGTTAGGCGAGGTGACGCTGCGCTCAGGGAACCGACCGAGAATATCTGTATGCAATACGGCGTCAATTACTGCAGCATGAACACCAACTCTTGTCTGGTTACCGTAAGCTTCCATTAACTTGGTGAAGCCAGGATTCTCATTGACCCACTGTCTAGCACTCTCTCTAAACTGCAAATGCTCAGCAGCACTGGTCACAGGCATTTTCATCAAGGCAGCGAAAGATTGTTTTACTTCTTGCGGTACAGGATCGGTGTAACGATCGACCTTATTAATCACCCGCACCAAGCCACCAGAACCAGCATAAGCTTCCTGGACAATCTGATTAACTTCGCGATCTCCAGCTAACTCAGTTACCATGCGCAAGGGCACCTCGGCACCGCGTCCTTGTCCGTAGGCATAGTCGAGAAGCTTATAGACATCCAATGGGCTAGCGTTCGCTTTTGCCGCAGCCTCAGCCAGCTGCACACCTTCCTTAAGAGTAGCAATACTCTCAGGAGAACTTCTAAAGGCCTCCTTGATCAATTTTTCCATAGGCACATTGCCTAAATCTTTGGCCTGTTCTGCCACTTTAGCCATAGCAACACTAGCAGAGCGCCCATCTCCAGCAGCATGCTCAAAGAATGCCACGACATCGTCAGTAGTGGCACGGTAGTCGACAGCTTTGCTGGCCAAAGCCACGCTCTGCTCGAAACTAGCTTTCATAGCCTCGCTCACCTGATGGGTGCGCGTATTAGAAAAACTTTCAGGGCTTTGATCAAGCTCACTGAGCTTAACTTCGGTTACAGGTTCAGCAACAGGAGCGCCATCTTTGGGCACAGTCGGTTGAGAAGCAGCATCGGTTTTAACTGGCTCTACCGTACCGTCAACCTTGGGTGGAGTCACTTCTTCGCCAGCAAAAGCCCGGCTATTGCGCCCAGGAGCCACTGAGTTCGTCTCGGACTGGGCACCTAGGTTGGGCCTAGAGGAAAGATGCAAAGCCGTAGCACCAGTACCACCTGCAGCACCATCTGTGATGGCCTGCAAGGCACCGCGCTTAAGAATGCGAGCAATGTCATAACCACCAGCAAAATCTTCTGAATCTTTCTGGCGCATAAATTCGTTAGTAGCGCCAGAGCTGAAGCCAAAGGTAGCGCCCATACCAGCATTAGAAACTAGCTTGCTTTCACTAACAAACTTACCAACTTTAGAAGCAGCCAAAGATTCAGCTACAGCAGAGCCTTCAAACAGTCTCATGCCCACCTTACTCATTCCCGAGAAGGCGCCATGGGCTCCCATAAAGAGACCGGCATCCATCACCATTGCCTTACCATCAATAGCGGTGCTAAATGTCTTGCCAACTCCAGCAGTGAAACTTTCGCCGGTTAGCTTGCCTTGTTCATTCAAGTAGGTAGAACTCGACAAACCGCTCTCATAGATACGCGAGGTCGCCCCTAAGGTCATCCCCTTGAGACCAACACCCAGGTACTTAGCCGAAACAGAAGCGGTTTCTTCAGCAGCCAAAGTAAAGCTCTTTGCACCGACATAATCAAATGTTTTCTTCAGGGCCAGACCTTTGAGGCCCCCCATGGCCAAATTAACCGATGCCTCACCGGCTGTATCTTTGGAATGAACAGCATCAAGACCATAGGCAACAATTGATCCAGCAAGCATCGTACGCGACTTCGCCCCAGCGAATAGCGGCACAGCTTTGATAAAACTTCCAGCATAAAAATCAACTTCGTTCTGCGCCTTGACCGCCTGTTGGTCGCCCTGAACAGCCTGGCGAATCTCGTCGCGTAAACTACTTCCTGTGGGTAATACACCCTTTACGGCTTGAGCTTCAGCTTGCAGCTTCAATTGCTTAAGCTGGTCAAGCGACTGAGCATCCTTGTCGTAGACGAAATGCACCAACTTGTCGAGCACCGACTTATTGTCGGCAGCCTGTTGATGCATATCAATTTGCTTGTTTAGAGACGCCAAGGAGCCATCGCCGGCCCCAGCTTTGTCAAACTTTGAATTTAGAGTTTCAGGATTTTCAGGCATACCGTTTGTGGGATAGCGCTTTCGACTGTGTGAAAGTCTACAATTTACTGCTAAAGATTACGTTTTCAGCAGGTCGACAGCAATGGGGAAGCTCCCATGCTTCTATACTCTATCTATATATTCACCAATGTACCCAGAAGTGAAAACGTTAAATCCAGCAGAAAGACGGGCATAGTAAGCCCAGGCAGCTTTTTACTGAAAGGACCCGACACGCCACAATGGCCAAAATCCTATTAGTTGAAGACGAGCCTGACTTTTCAATTTTGATCGCTCAGCTGCTAGCGTCTGAACACCACACCGTTGAAATCGCGGCCAGTGGCGAATCAGCCCTAGAACTATTGGCCGTCTATCACTTTGACTGCCTCATTCTCGACTGGAACCTACCGGGGATAAGCGGGCTGGAAGTCTGTCAAAAATTCAGGGCGAAGAAAGGCCTGACTCCAATTTTAATGTTGACCGCTCGGCAGCATGTCGACGACAAATCTGCCGGGCTCGATTCGGGGGCCGACGATTATTTAACCAAGCCTTTTGAGTTGAAAGAACTGTCTTCTCGCGTCCGGGCTCTTTTGCGGCGGCCTAACAGTTTTCAAGGCACGAGCCTTAAGGTAGGAAGGCTGGAAATGGACGTACATAATTTCAAATTGACCAATCAAGGCAAAGAAGTACAGCTCTTGCCCAAAGAATTTGCCTTACTCGAATTTTTTATGCGCCACCCCAACCAGGTATTCAGTCCTGAGACATTAATTGACCGAGTTTGGGCCTCTGACCATGAAGCTTCTCCTGAAACCATTCGCACCTATATAAAGCGCTTACGCAAGAAACTCGACATCGAAGGTCAGCCGTCCAATCTATCTACGGTTCATGGCGTCGGCTATAAGTTCGACCCGCAGATGGATTTGACCACGGGCTAGAAGTTAAACCGTTATCGCTCTAACTTGGATCCCACGGCCAAAAACTAAACCGATATCGCGATAATTTCAAAATTGTTCTCCACTTCCACAACTTTGCCACATTTGGAACATAAACTGTTTCTATCGACCAACTGGTAGCAACGAGGAAGAACCCATGGCACGCGTTGATGTACTTGAGCTCAAATCATTTCAAAAGATTAGCCTCAATGAAGTTAGCTATATCAATGAATTCGATTTGAGAAAGAATCAACTGGCCAAAACTGAAGAGAGCCCGAAAAAAGCAGCGAAACCGGCAAAACTTGAAATTGACCTGAAATCAAGATTCAAAGCCTTGTTAGCCAGCTTAAAATCGACTGTGCACAATATCCTCTATGAAACCGTACCGCTCTGCGACACTTACTCACCAGAGTAAGGCAAAGCTTCGAACAATTTTTCCAGATAAAAGGGGCGGGCTCAAGTCGAAAGACTTGGGCCCGCCGGGGTTCTGGAGCTATTTCCCGCAGCCAAGAGCAAAGGTCGTCATACCTTGGCTGGCTCTATCTTCTCAAGGCGAGCAGGTCTGCGGCTAAACATGCCACGCACCACCAACCAAACCAAAGGCAATACACCAACGACGACAAAAACGAGATCGCCAGCCACTCGTAACCAGGTCAAAGTTTGGAACAGATGCGAGTGAATAAACTCTGGACTGCGGGCAAACCAGAAGCCCTGGCGATAGCTCGCTATCATTTGAATAACCCCAGCAGGGAAGATATTAAGCACGAGCATGAGCATCAAGCCTACGTTCAAGCCCCAAAAAGAGAGCCCGGCCAAGCGATTACTCCAGGCATCTTCAGTCATAAGATAGCGAGTAGAGAAGAGTACTGCCGCCACCGAAAGCATACCGTAAACACCCATCATGGCCGCATGGCCATGGTTTGAAGTGAGATAAGTAGCGTGCTCGTAATAACTAACAATTGGAGTATTGATGAGGAAGCCGAAAACACCGGCCCCAAGAAAGTTCCAAAAACCTACTGCGATCAAAAACATCATCGCCCAGTAGTGCGAGAAATTTTTAATTGAACCCTCCACCTTTGCTAGTTCAATGAACCTCCAAGCATCCATGGTCAAAAGCGTTAGTGGCACAACTTCCAAAGCCGAAACCATAGATCCAAGAGCCATATTAATAGCAGGCTGCGCCGTCCAGTAATAGTGATGGCCAATACCAACAATGCCACTACCAAGGTAGAGAATAATATCGATATAAATCACAGAAAGAGCAGACTTCTCCGAAACCATACCCAGACTGCAGAAGAAGTAGGCCACAATAATTGTAGTGTAGAGTTCAAAAATACCCTCCACCCAGAGATGCACAACCCACCAACGCCAGAAGTCAGCAACGGCAAAGTTAGTACCGGGATGATACATCATGCCGAAACTAAAGAACAAAGGTATGGCCATAACGCCGTAAAGCAGCATATAAGGCAAGCTACCGTGATCTTTGCCCTTGAGTAAAGGACTAATACTGCGGTAAACGATGAAAGCCCAAAGCACCATGCCCACAGTCAAGAGCGCCTGCCAGAAGCGACCAAGTTCTAGATATTCCCAACCCTGGTGACCAAACCAGAACCATAGATTGCCAAGCATATTCTTGATGCCAAGCCATTCTCCGCCAATGCTTCCCACGGCAACAATGAGAATAGCCACGAACAAAGCCTTAACTAACCAATGCTGTCCCTTAGGTTCATGTCGCGAGAGCATTGGCGCCATGAACATTCCTGCCGCTAACCAGGCCGTGGCAATCCAAAAAATCGACAACTGCAAATGCCAACTGCGGGTGATGCTATAGGGAAAGATACTGCGTATATCAAAGCCATAGAAGCCATTCTCAACAATATAGTGCGCCGTAACAACGCCAAAGAAAGTCTGAAAGAGAAACAGCAACACTACAACAGTAAAGTAGGGATAAAGAGAAGTCTGCGAGCGATAGGGTTGATAAGACCTGACGTTATCTACCATGCCTTTGCCGTCTGGAGCCCAGCCTAAGCCTGGAAAAGCACTGAGAAGGAATTGCGTCAGCCCTATACCACCAACTAGCATCACCAGACTCATGGCGCTCCAAAAGAAGATCTGCCAATTGGGGCCATTGCCGACTAGCTTGTCTGGAGGCCAATTATTTGTGTAGGTGTAGTCTTTGCCAGGCCGGTTGGTGTTGCAAACCCAGGCTCCCCAAGCAAAAAAGCGGCTGAGTTGGAGACGCTCTTTTGAGTCAGCAATGTAGTTAGTCGGCAACGGTAATTTGCGACCAACACCGAATTCGGTATCATAATAAGGTGCCAACTGGCGATAGGCTTCGGTTTGCCCCTCTGTGAAAGTCAAGGTCTTTGTCTGCTCATCGTAGCGATTTACTTTCTGCTCTCTTTGCAAAGTGCTCTCTAGGTCGCCACGCAAACCATCCTCTAACTCAGCATAAGGCTTATGAAAGCGCTCTTGAGCCATTTGCTGCAAGGCTATTTCGCCTTCACGGTGGAGATAATCAGCAGAAAAATCTGGGCCGTTGTATGCACCATGGCCAAAGAAAGAACCGACATCCATTAAACCGTACTTTTGAAAAACAGCTTGGCCAGCCAGGATGTCACTACCATTAAACAGAACAACACCGCTCGAATCAACCACTCTATCTGGTATCGGCGGCGCTTGATTAGTAGTTTCATGCCCCATAAAAATCAGGGTGGAAAAACCAGCGATCAGCACGAAAAGCACAGACAGCTTCCATCTCCAAGACATAGACAAGTCCTCTTAGTTTTGGGTCGCCAGTAAGTGAGGGTTCCATGCTAGCACTCCCTCACTTACTTATGTGCTACTTTTTAGTCAATTAGACAGTTGCGACACTTCGCTCAAGCCACGGTTGATTGTCATTTTTGCGAAAACCATCGGGCTCATAGCCAGCCTCAGCTAGCTCATCTTTATAGACAGCGGGATTATCCGCAGCTTCGATCATGGTCTTGGCGACAACTCCAATGGCAGCTTCCCAGGTCTCTTGCATCGGTTGAGTCCACTGGCCTTCTTTACTGAGGTGATCAGAAAGAACCGCTAAGAGATTCTCACCAACAGCACCGTAGTGAGCATTCTCTGTCTTATATTTTAAATGCCTAATGCCCATAGCATGCAAGTAAGGCAGAAGTCTTCCAGGCTGCTCGACTCCAGCGACAATGCCGCCCAATGAAGCAACTAGTTTTTTGTGCTGTTCTTCTGGCGGCGTGTGGAAAAGTGGTATCACCGCCGGGTACTTTTCGAAAAGCCTTTTGTAGAAAGCCATACCGAGCGCTGTGACTCCGCCATTCTCGACCTTAACTCGCTCAAAAGTCTCCCGCAACAGCGCAACATTCAAAGACATGATTAAACTCCTGTTTTAGTGTTAACAAATAACTGTAAATCGCGCATGAGTGCATCTAAATCGTCTATGTGACACATGCTGTCGCAGATACCAAGTTCGGTATCTAAAATACTTTCATCGCATTGAGTGGGAACGCTCACGCCGTGCTCTTCGAATACCACCACAGCACCAGGATATGCCTCAAGAATGTCTTTAACAGTGGTTTCTTCTGTAATTGTCATCACCATGGTCTTACCGTCCTTTCTAACAGTGCACTAAGGCTTCGGCCTTAATTGCGAGGGGAAAGAGAATGGAATTCTCTTTATGAATATGAACACGCAGATCTTGGTCAAGATGCGCTAGCCCGGCAAGCAAAGCCTGCCAACTGGCGCACGCACCGTCTGGTGCGGTGTACTGATCGGTTAGCTGACGCAATTGCATCAATGCAGCACCAGCATCATCGTGTTCAGACTCAAGACAACTAACCGGTTTAGCCACTGTCGAAAACGGAGCACTGGGCAGTCCGCTAGGTCTTCCCTTACACTGATCAAGCAAGCGCATGAAGGGAAACAGAACCAATTCCTCTTTGGCGGTATGTTCCAAGATCTCGGCACTCATTGCCGAGAAAATGGCGGCTACCTGAAGCAACTTGGGTTGACGCACTCCATGCACTTTGGCGACCTTTTCAGCAAGAGCTTCAAGCCGAGGCAACTCATTTTTCAAATAGACATGGTGAGTCTGTTCTATATGATCAGCTAACTCAGTCAAACTAGCATTGAGCCAGCTCTGAGCACCCTGGTCAACCGCAACTGCAGCATCGTTATCGACAAGACTGGCAACAACAGCATCAAGGGCAATACCACCCTGCTCACAAGCATCAATAAGAGTGCGCTTGCCGCCGCAACAATAGTCAATGCCAAAATGGTCAAAGACCGCTGCCCGCAGTGGCTGCCCAGCAACCAGGATGCCCACCGTTTCAGTTCTAAAATCTTCCATAACAGCCACCTGTGGTCTCTCGACCACCATTTTCTTAGCCCAAAAATCAAACAGTCTAATTACTACTTGCAGGTATGAGCTGGCGTACCCTTCGCAACCTTGGTCGCCTCATACACTGGAAGGCTGACGCAAGAGCAAGTCTGGAAGTATTCCTTGGCAGCAGCACAATCAGGACAATGCCAATTGTCTGGCAAGCTATCAAACTTAGTTCCGGGCTCTATGCCAGCTTCTGGCAATCCTTGAGCCTCTTCCAAAATATAATTACATAGTGTGCAAATGAATTTCATGACCCGATCCTCCGTTAAAAATACAGTTTTTCGTTAACAAAATTCCTATTAACATCAAATGTACCTTTATGTCCATAATAGCACTTCGAGGCCCTCTGTCAAGGTCGCAAACGCCCGTAGCATGGTAATGTGTATATAAAGGTACTTTTGGTTACGACGAGGCAGCCATGATTTCCCAAACTTCTGAATATGCTCTTAGAGCGATGGTATTCCTCGCCATGCAAAATTCGGCCGCCACCGGACAAGGCATTGCAGAGGTGACAAAAGTGCCACCAGGCTACCTCAGCAAAATCATGCAACAGCTAGTCAAAAGCAAGCTGGTAAATTCTCAACGTGGCATAGGCGGTGGCTTTGTCCTAGCGAGAACACCAGCAGAAATATCAATCCTGGATGTCGTCAATGCCGTCGATCCGATAGACAAAATTACGACCTGCCCTCTCGATATCAAATCGCATGGTCTCAATCTTTGCCCTCTACACAAGAGACTCTCCACCGCGATTGCTCAAGTTGAAAAAGCTTTTGCTGAATCATATTTGAGCGAACTAGTAACAGAGTCTCAAAGCCCTTTGTGCACAAGCGTTCCACTTACTCCCAATCAAAGCTTGTGTCAGTAAATTTTTACGGAACAAAAGAATCATACAGAAGTCTTACTTGACACGGGTCGAACTTGCACGCATCCTAAAAAGAGAAGCCCCGGCTTACCAGTTGGAGGGTACGACCATCGAAGCTTTTGACCTACTCGAATATCAAAAACGGGCCCGCGAAACCTGCTGCCCCAAGACACTTTTTCAACTTTGGGAAGATGTCTGCCGCCGCTATGATCAGCATGAAATTGGTGAGTACCAATTTGAAGAAATGAAAGCTGTAATCTGGCCGAACCTAACTGCACTTGCTTCGCTTCGTCGCGCCATAAACGACAGTGAAAACGATGTGCGGCGTAACGATGAGAACCAACGCAAGCGGGCCTAATTCAACCATAATTAGTCCAATCATAATTAGTCCAATCTTGCAGCGCCCACTGAGCCAGCGGTAGTACTATCGCACCAGTGATACAAGATTCCTAAGTTTTGTGCTAGCTTATCTATTGGCAGTCAATTACAAGTCATTGATTGGCCATAGCCAGTCAAGCAGGTTCGGTGTGGACAAATCGTGGCGCTCACAAGCTTTTTATAGACCAACAGCATTTGTTCTTTCTGTTGCCCTGAGCCTGGCAATTGCCAGCGAAAATGTTCAGGCTTCCGACTGGATTGATGGCGATGTTGATGAAATCCCCTTGAACAAGGCCAGGGCGAGGCGCGCCCCGGTCACACCGGTGCCAGACGAAAGCTATGTAGATGACCGCAGTGTCCAGCCAGCCCGAATGAGACAGCTACGCGGCAACCGCGAGCAGGGAGACGAGCAAACTGACCCGGCAGCCGAGCAAACCTCCGGCCGAGGTAACAGAAATGACGACGATTCATCCCTCGACATCACGCCACCAGCCCCGGTACTAAAAGTTAACAGCAACGGCACCATGCGCATCACCGGCGGTGTCAGTTCAGCGACAATGCGAGCCAGCGCTAGACAACGGCCAAACCGCGGCTTAGACGGCATGGCTACTCAATTTTTACAACAAGCTCCCTACCTTGACCAGGCAAAAACTGCCACGGTCCAACCAGCACTTTTCAAAGCCTGGCTAGAGCGCTCACACCCTGGGCAGAGCGCCCAATTCACTAAGACAACAGTAGTTGAAGTCAAAGGAAAATGGGATGATTGCGGCCATATTTTGCGCAATTTCGGCCTCCCTTCTACAAAAATCACGCAAGATAAGCTGCCACAAACCGATTTATCTGGCAGCAAAATATTGATAATCAACTGCGGTTGCGATTTGAGTGAAGCTTCGATCCAATGTGTACGTCAATTTGTTGCTAAAGGCGGCTATCTACTGAGCACCGACTGGGCGCTTGATTCTTGCTTAAAAAAAGCCTTTCCTGGCTACGTTGAATGGAATGGCTGTGACACCGAAGACAGCGTGGTTGACGCTGTTGTGGTAGATCAAGACCCAATCTTACTGGCCGGCGTGCCCCATGTAGCCCACTGGAAGCTGGAAGATAAAAGTCAAATAGTGAAAGTGATCCGGGGCAAATCAGTACAAGTACTAGCCCGCAGTCGCGATCTTATGCGACTAGACGCCGATCAGCTTGGCATATTGGCCCTGAGCTTTCCTTTTGGCGAAGGACGAGTTCTGCACCTGGTTGGTCACTTCGACAACAATGCCAATCTCTCATTCAACACCGCCCTACCTGACCCAGCACCGATCATCGGCATTGGCTTGCGCCAGGCAATCGCCACCAACTTCATAATGGCGGCCTTACACGGCGATTTCGCCGCAGAAAGCGCATCCAGTGGGGAAAACCCCCAAGTCAAGTATTAAATTAAGCCAATGGCTGCCCAATTAACGCCAATATCGGGTACATACAATAGAGAGCGTTGACTATTGAATTTTCGCCGTCCAGCGACTGCTGAATTTTTCAATCTTTATTTTTGACCGGGAGAGCAACCATGAGCGCACTGGAACATTCAGGATCTGCAGACAACTTTCAACACAGTAACGAGCAGATTACCCAGGCTCAACTCAGCCCTGAGCACTATCAAGCTGGTCGCGACAACCGCCAGGCTCAAGGCAATGAGGCTTTCGATGCGATTTCAAGCACAGTCAATGGCAAAGAACGGCCAGTAGAGGCCGTAGCCGCTTCCACACTAGGGGCATTCGCTACCATCGAAGGACGCAATGCGCCTATAACAGCGGCCGGGCTAAAAAATATTGCCAACCTGATGGAGTGCAACAATGATGTTCTTGGCGCCCACGGCCTAACCAAGAATCAATCCACCATACCCCAGGCCGCCCTTGACCGCTTCAGCGGCTTCCTCACGCTGCAAGCAGAGAATCATCCATCACCTGGCGCCAAAGAGGCGATTTACGCCGTAATTGACCGCTACTTCAAGCCGGCCCAAGCTTAGAATCCATCGCTATTTTTCTTACTTGGCTTCATCGGCGTCGTTTAACGACCAATCGTAGGGCAAGTAGTCGAGCACGAGCTTGTCTTGCGAACGAAACTTAGCAATAACATCACGTTCGTCTGTTGGCACATAGAAGCTGACGTATGAAGCAATGATATCTTCATCCATTGGTGGCGGAAAAGTGCGCTTGGCATAACCAGCCTTGGCAGAAAAATCGAGAGTAAACCAACTAAAGATCTTATTGACTCGAATTACACCAGTACGCGGATTAACAGTGAGATTTTTAGGGTTAGCAAAGAAGTCTTGGGTACACTGGTCAAGGCGTTTATCGAGGCCTTCGGCCACAAAGGGCTGTGGTGAAAGCTTTGCACAGCTTCTGGAGGCACATACCACAGCGAAATGCAGCCTTGGATCGGGCAACTCATGGCGCAATCTTTCATGCTCAATTTCGTAGAGAGTGACGGGGGCTCCCATTATTTTGAACTTTCCGTTTTCCCACTCACCTGGAATTTGCCTAAAACTACTGGGTGGATACTGTGACTGGCTGCCCTTAATGGGATAGTTATCCAGTACTACTTTTATAGTGATGGCATTGTAAGCATTGAGCCAAAACGCCTTCTTCTGCTCAGTGGAAAAGCGCTCATATTCCTGCTTTGGCAAATCAGCAAGACTTTGTAAAAACTGATCAAGACCGGCCGGATCTTCTTTCCAGCGCTTGTAGTGAACGTTGCCATTCTCCAAATATTTACTCAGTTCGCGCCCGAAGAGTGCATAGGTCTGATCAAATCCACTAGAGGCGGGTCGATTGACCTCATTAGCGGCGGCACTAACCGGCAACGTGGTAATTGCTGGTAAACAAATAAAAGATAAGCCAATAAACTGACTGACGAGCAGGCCATAGCCCACGGCCGCTGGTAGAAATGACTTAGTTAGAAGTCTTGGGTTCACAGCTCCTCAATGACAGCGGTCAGAATTAACAGCAACCGTCCCTAAGTATATTAGATTCCCTTAGGGCATTCCATCGCTCAGTAATTTAGCAAATCATCTGGCTACTGTTTTACTAGCCCGCTCAAATAAGCGTTTGAGAGCAACGACATCATAGGCAGGAGTCGAACAGCGACCGTTGCCACAGAGAAATGCTGCGGCCTTGGGCAGCTGTGGTAGCTCCAGGGCAGTGTTAGGCAAGGGCCCTTCTTTAGCATCGAACCACTCAACCCGCATATACGGGGCAGGCAAGGCAGCAGCTGTAGCAAAAAGCTCTTTTGCCCGGGCATCGGCCTTTGAGCCAACGATGGTTATGTGTATCGGCTCAGCCAACAACTCTTGATCGGCTAAAAGAATTCCCGCCACAAATATTTTGCGGCGACGCCCGGTCTCAGGCAAAGCAAGAAAAGCCAGGGCTTGCTCCGCCAGGGCTTTGTACTTTTTCTCACCAGTATATTGATAGAGCAAATTGGCACAGCGAGCCAACTGTACGTTCTCGTCGATGGTCGTGCTGGCAATAGACTGCTTAAACTCACTATCAATGAAATTAGCAGTTAGCTCTGCCTGGCTCAGCCATTTGCGCTCGCCTGTGGCTCGGTAGAGCGAGAGAAACGCTCTAGCCATTGCCAGGCTATCACCAAGAAATGGTCCAGCCTTATCACTTTCGCCGTGACTGAAACCGAGCTGAGTAGCCGCACTGAGCTTTAACTGACGATTAGCCATAACCCATTGCGCTGTAGTTATGGCCCGCTCGAGATACTGCTTATCACCACTGGCTAGATACAACTCAACCATGGCATTAATAGCCCATCCATTCTCGCGGGCATAGCAATGCTTATCTATACGAGGGAGGCCCTGCTTCAGTCTGGCAACAGAATCGAGGGTGAAATACTCACCACTATGAACGCCTGAAACCAAGTCGGCATCTTGACTGGTATAGAAAGCACCATCGGGAGCACTCAAAAACTCTTGCAGATAGCGAGCAATGGCCTTAGCTGCCTTGAGATAACGTTCTTCACCATAGAGCCGATAAGCAAGAGCATACAAGCGCATATTCTCGGCTTGGGTTTGCATGATTTTCTCAAAATGGGGATGGGCCCAGTCGCCATCAGTCGAATACTGATAAACGCCACCAAAAGCTGGGTCAATCAAATTCAACTCGCCATCAAGAGCAGCCATTGCTCTAACGTTGGAATCACTATCGCCAGCCAGCCCCTGAACCATGGCATATTCAGCCGAGTCGAAATCAAGGAACTTTTGATACGTCCCCCAGGCACCATATTTAGAGTCATTGCCGCTGACATGCTTACCAATCAGCTCTTGACGCAATGAGGATGTCAGTCCAGTTTTTCCACTGTTAGAAGAAGTGGAATCGGCAGCAATAGCTCCAGAAGAAGAAGAAGAAGCAACTTCTTCAGGGCTTGGGTCTTTGATAATTGCGCTGAGCAATCTAGCCATTCTCGCAGGATTAATATAGCCAGATCGTTTGACGATCTCAGCACCATTTTCGTTGAAAATAATTGTAGCTGGCCAGCCATACTCTTCATACTTATTGCTCAAATCAGGTCTGGCATCTTGATCAACCCGCACGCAAATATACTTAGAATTAAGCAATTTCTGCACAGCAGCGTCACTATAGGTTTCACCGTCCATGACATGACACCAATGGCACCATACTGCCTCAAGATCGAGCAAGACAAACTTATGATCGCGCTTTGCCTCAGCAAATATAGATTGATCAAAGTCTCGCCACTTTAGCTTAGATTTCGATACCGCCTTAGAGTCACTGGCTGCAGCCGCCTGACTATCAATAGGGGCTAGAGACAGAGCCAAAGAAAGAGCTGTCAGCAACACCGACTGGGGCAAATATTTCAAAATCTTCCTCACTTGATTGACAAACTCTTCTTCAAATAAATGCGACTGGCTCCCGGAGGAAAATCTTCAAGACGACCCCAAACCTCATAGCCATGCTTCTCATAAAAAGCCTGGGCCTGAAAACTGAAGGTATCGAGGTAAGCAAAAGCGCAACCGCGCTCTCGAGCAATGTTCTCGGCAGTCTCAAGTAGTTTCGAGCCGTACCCTAAGCCGCGCAAGCTCGCATCTACCGATAACAAATCAACATGCAGCCAACCCCAATTAGTCGAGCCAATTAATCCACCCACAAGCTTTTCTTGAGTATCTTTGAGCACAACGCTAAGTGGTAATGAAGCCCACTGATAGCCATAGCGCAAATTGTTGCTATTGAGAATCTGCGTGACCGCAGCCACTTCTTCAGAGCTAGGCTGATCAGATTGAGAAATTGTGACAGCACCTGATCTATTTTTACTCTCGGTCACTTTGCTCCTTCTCCTTCAATTTGGCCTATTTTACGTAAAAAAAATGGTCGCCACCTTACTTTACTAAAGTGGCAACCATTTTATTCCAATCGCTCAGACCGACTAGCTAGTTTGCTTTCTTAATTGGCGGTGGATTCCACACCCCAGTTAAAACTGCTGTCTTCGGCGCATAGAGGCGCAAAGTCAATCCTAATTCGCAGAGCGGGGAAGGAAGCCAATTGGCCTCTTTATCTGCCCCAGGAGTTTTATTCTGAATATAGAGATCTAGCGAACCATCAGCATTGTATTTAAATGGCATCCAAGAACTAACGGCAAAACGATTTAAAACATTGGCAGCCTGGAAGCCGTCTTTGTCATACATAGTTAGCGACCAGAAGGCATCAACTGGCGGCAGTTCCTCTTTGTTGAAATGCATTACATAGTTGTTGGTGCCATTCAGAGGCTTACCGTCAACGTCGACAACATTGAGAGGATAAACGGCATCTTCGGGTTGATTAGCACCAAGGCCCACCATGGCTACAATTGCTCGCTTGAGATAATAGTTGCCATAAACACCCATAGTGTCAGTGTTCATATTCCAGCCATTGACTCGGCGACCAAGAGTTGGCAATTTTTCTAGCATCAACTTCAAAGCGTCGGCAGCTCCTTGAGCCACAGCCTTTTGATTGTCTGCACTCAAATTACTCATATCAAAACTTTGACCAGGCACTATGCCAATCTTTTTCATGCGGGCCAAGATAGACCAATCGGTGATGTGGGGAGCATTCTCTTTGAGCACCTCTGCGGCAAAAGAAAAATATTTGTCGGCAGACATCTGATTAACTTGCTCAAGAGGGGGAGTAGTCATGTCAACAGAACTGTCCACTTTCACTTTAGGAATAGCACGGGCAGCAGTTGAACCAAACTGCGAAAGCGGAGTTAACTGCAAACCGTCTTGGAATTCATGAACAGCAGCATAGTCGTCAGGTCCGTCAGTCTTGGTACGACCGATCAACCAGGCATACTTAGTAGGCGAATCAATACGCTCAACACCAGCAGGCAATTTGCCATTCCAAGCCGGGCCGCAGATAGCCAAATGCTGCTCGCCAGTACCGCTGGTACGCCAGCCGGGGCTAGCAAAAACGTCACTGAACATATCGAGTATTGGCATTAAATAATAACGCCCTTTGGAATCTGGAATTGACAGAACAATCGGCTCGGCCGAAAGATCAAACCAGGTAATAGAGTAAAGCGTGTCAAAATTAGGGCGAACAACAGTTCTAAAATCAGCCTCTGGGTAAGCACGCATGTGGGAGAAATAGTTAGATGGACCAGAACCCGGCCTAACACCGGCATCAAGATTGATACACTGGCGACGGGTAATCTCCATACTCAAAAGCGGATAGAAGTAGGTATATGCTTCCAGGCCAATATCGTAGGCTTCCGTGCTGGTAAGTGAAACCGTCTTAGGTTGAGCCGCTGTCAAACTCACTGATATATCCTCCAAGGGGCAGACAGAATATCACATTAACACGAGACAAAGCGAAGACAATGACATTAAATGAACCCTCGAACACAACTCGTTCAAACAATTCCAAAGTGTCAAAGAAACAGCTCATAATGCACGAATTGAAAGAGATTTCAGCCATTATGATTTACCTTTGGATAAGCCTTTCACTCTTATCAACAATCAAATCGCTCGTGCTAGTTCAGCAAGGCATAAATGACTTCGTCCACGGCTACCAGGTCGCTGCCGTCTTGGCTCTAGGTGCCGCAAAGGTCGTCGTTCTCGTGCAAGACCTCAAGTTCATGCAAGCCTGGGACAGCCGACCACTTATTTGGGCTGTTCTGTACAAAACTACTGTGATGGCCATAATTATTGACTGCGCTCTCAAAGTTGAAGGAAAGCTATTCGATCATCATGGCACTGCCCAGGCCGCAGTTGCACACCCAATAATTTTGATGATAGCTCACCAAATCGTACTATTTTCAATTTTTGCTGTGCTTTTCTTTGTCCGTGGACTTAATCGCAAACTTGGGCCAGGAAAGCTTTCTAGTTTGATCTTAGCGTCTCCGACCCAAGCAGAAGAGACAAGGCAATAAGTTAGTGCTTAAAGCGATGATTGAACCAGGAAAGTAATTCTTCTCTGCGGCCGGACCAAATATCTGCTTTCACAGGCTCGGCAGGCACATCGGCCTTTAAACTCTCAGTTACGCTATTGCCTGCCATAACTTGACCCAGGGCCTCTTTCAACTCAGCGGCAGACTGATAGCGATGCTCTTTGTCTTTAGCCAAACACTTAGCAACAATCTTATTTAGCTTCACTTGCAGAACTGGTGCAAGGCCATACAGAGTCATTTCTGGAGCATCAGTGGTAATCTGCTTAACCAAAATATCTACTGAATCTTTACCATTAAAAGGCGGATTACCTTGCAGTGTCTCAAACAAAGCACAGCCAAGAGAGTAAATATCTGTTCTTCTATCAAGCAGCTCACCACGGGCTTGCTCAGGGCTCATATAAGCCGGACTGCCAAGCACATCGCCGATTTGTGTAATTTGATCAACCTGATTGACATTAACTGAACGAGCCAAACCGAAGTCTACAAGCTTGACGATTACACCGTCATCGCCATTGTGAATAAGCATCAAATTACTTGGTTTTATATCGCGGTGAACAATTTCTTTTTGATGGGCATGCTCAAGCCCAGAGCAAGCCTGCGAAAAAATATCAATCACTTCGCGCAAAGGCGGACGACCATACTGCTTGAGATACTCAGCCAGACTGGCACCATCTACGAACTCCATAACAAGATAGGGCTGGCCTTGCTCGGCCACACCGAAGTCACGTACAGCAACAATATTAAGATGAGACAACAGGGCCGTAACTCGTGCTTCCCGTTGAAAACGCTGCAATGTATCGGCCTGTGCCATGGCCTTCAGATGCAAAACCTTGAGGGCAACACTGCTGCCGATATTAAGCTGCTTAGCACGATAAACCAGGCCACTGCCGCCACCGCCAATCAGTTCAACCAATTCATACTTGCCATTGAATATGGTGCCAAGATAAGGGTCGCTATCAAGATCGGCCTCGACCAATTCTTTTGAAAACGGAGTTACACCTTCAGCTCGAACTTCAGGATAGAGATGACTAAAAATAAGGCTGCCCTTAGGATCAAACTTCTTGCGCAACTTTCTAATTGCCATCCTTAGCTTGGCCTCACTCTTCTCAGAGTCGCCAGACCAGATGGAGGCAAGCAAGTCGTCACCTGTTGGCCGAATATGTGGATACTTAGCGGCCAGCTCTAGCAGCTGAAATTCAGGCTCAGGCAAACTGTGGGTGCGGCCACCTTTAGTCACTCTCTTATTGATCAAATCAATATCGATATCACCAAGACTGATACTATCATTAGTGGCACTGCCCGCTCGCCGGATATGTGCCCGCACCCTCGCCCCTAACTCTTTCATGTTGAAGGGCTTAGCCAAATAATCGTCAGCTCCCTCATCTAGGCCAGCTTCCATATCTTCTACGGTGCTTCGGCCAGTCAGCATTATCACCGGTGTTCTAGCTCCGCGCTGGCGGAACTGTTTTAAAATCTCGAGGCCACTGACCCCGGGCAGATCCCAATCAAGAATTACCAGATCGTAGGGATTAGCCAGAATGCTAACCAGCCCTTCTGTGCCAGTATGAAAGATATCGACACTGTGGTTTTCGAACTCCAAGAGAGAACGAACCACATTGGTCAAATCAACATTATCTTCAACTACTAAAACCCTAGGCATACAACTTCAGATTACCACTAACAAACTATCTTTGTCTTTCCCTGAATTGAGGCCTATCAAGTACCCACGCCAGGTTAGTAGAGCTTGGCTAGCCAGTAGCAACAAGATTAGAGAGCTAGTAACCAGGGTAGGATCTCGATAATGTCAATACAAACAGACGGCCAAATAGACAGGCAAAGAAAAACTAGAGATTCAAGTAGGTACTGAATGAAAGAGCACTCTTTTGGCGAGCAGATACTGAAAGATACGGCAGGAAAAGACGAGACTGGCAAGAAAAATGTCATAGATATCGCGCGCAACGCCTGGGGTGACGGGCCAGCAAAGACAACGCCTCTTGACACATCCAGTCGCGCCCCCGAGGGGTTGCAAAGCAAAGACACTGCGGCGAAAGATACCGGCCACAGCAGAGATAAGGCTCACGAAGCTAAGCCAGAAACATCCGCAGAAGCTCATAGACTTGCCGAGGCCAGCCATCGCATCAAGCTCCTTAACAACGAACTGCACAAGCCAGGCGGCCCGCTTGCCTCTTCGGCATTAGAGTTAGTCGGTTTCGACAAGAACGGTCGCCTGCTATTGGTTCAGCGCGACCAGACCGGCCAAGTAGACAGCAAATATCTAGTCGATTCTGAGAGCGGCAAGATTGTCGCCCGTACAAAACCAGGGCACCTAGACAAGTGGGAACATGGCCCGGGCTACAAAAAAGATGGCCACCAGACTGGCGATGGCAGTAGTGAAAGCCGACCTGGCGCCGAGGCCCAGAAGTCAGGATTTGACGCAAAAACTGGCGCTACAATCACCCGAGATAGCGCTGGCCGGGTGCATGAAGTAACTGATTTTCATGGCGACAAGCGCACTTATCAGAGGGACGCCAAAGGCAATTTAAGTGAAGTGACCATTACCCAGAAGGGTTATGAGCCTGTAGTTTACAGCCAGGACCGTGGGGTGGCCGACGTCAATAACCATCTCTGGTACAAGCAACCGAAAATAGCAGGAGAACCAGCCCCCGGACTTAAATTCGAGGTAGACGGCGACGGCAAATTAACTCAGCGCATCAGCAGCACGCACTCGGTCACCTACAGCCCTGATGGCACCATCACTGAGCTCAGAGCCAATGGCCAGGAAATAATAATTCGTCGTGGCAAGCCAGATGCGAAAAAAGATCTGAAACCCACCGATTTGCCGGAACCAAAACCAGGGACTCTTCTAGCCTGAGTACCACTCTATGTTGGAACTTTGACTGCGGCTCAAGTTGATACTATGGAGCACCAGAATCAGAGTCGAGGGAAATAGCCTTTCTTCTAGGTCCACTAGACACTACCACCTCGTCAACTTTCAAACGATCGACTGTTACCTCTCGTACTTCCGTTTTTTCAGGCAGCTGCCAATCTCTCCAGCTCGGCTTACGTCCTGTTGATTGTTCGGAGATAGACATTCTTGAATCAAGGCGCCGTGAGAACGCCGACTGCCTCTCTGTTCTATCGACACTATTATCTTCGCCATAGCGGATGGCGAGATTGTTACTGCGAATCAATCGCTCGACACGCTGGTGAACATAATGAGCCTCAATCTCAAACCATTGTTTGCGATAGAGGTTGTGACTGGATACATATTGAATAGAGAGATTGTCTTTCAAAAGATTATGAACCAATAGAGGCAAACAGGTCTCAAACTCTTCTCGCGTGGTCGAACCCAAATTTTCTTTTCCACCGGCTTCGGCAAAGTGCTTAGCGGCAAAATCATAGGCCAGCAAATCTAGCCTGGCTAATAACTTGGCCGACTTCAGCTTGCCAACAGATTGTTCTGGATATTCATTGGCAAAAATCCGCTGCCACTCCAATATCATCTCAGCCTTATGCTCGGCCGTCGGATCTGATTTGCACTCGATCATTTTCCTTAAAAAGTCTGGATATTTCGTGTGAAACTCAGGCTTATTCAGCAGAGTATTGAGCATTTGATCGACACCAATAAGCTCTTTGTTACTGCTGTTTTTGTCTAGCCTTGTTTCAGCGTATTTGGCATTGAACGGATCGTAACCAATTAATAGTTCTGCATTTGATGGATCTCTCAATTTCTCTAGGATATTGCGCGCAGTAAAACTCGTTGGAACAGGAGCCATCATCGCCCGTTGAAAGACTTCGTTTGAATCTTCAAGAGTAAAAGCATTGAGATCTTTATCTTGCTCGCGACCTTGTATTAAATTGCTGAGTCTGAGCTGCCGATCGTCAACAATTTTTTCTCGCATCAACTCTCCGTCGCTAGCCGGTCTAAGCCGTTCTGCTAGTGAATGTGACAGATGCACACCACGCATGTATTCAACATCTTGCTTCAATGCCGTTTCGTTTACTGGCAACCTTTGCTCAAGCCACGCTACTGATTTCAAAAGATTCTGTTTTGTCATTTCAAAATCAGAAGTTCCCTTAATAGTTTTTTCGATTTCAGTTATCTTATGGCACAAAGACAACCAGCTATCTCTCTGTGCTTGCTCAGCAGCCGCTAAAGACTTCGCATCTTTCTCTGAGACCTTAAGAAGGGAATCCAATTCTTTCACAGTTCCATTAGGCTTAAGGTAAGTCTCCAAATTCGCAAGCTTTTGCTCTTGCAAATACTTGAGGGCAATCACTTGAGTGACTAGCTTTTCTTGCATAGCATGACCCAAGGCTTCGTGAGCCAAGTGCTGAATCAACTCTGGTTCATAGCGGTCCATGTTGCTCTCGCGAATTCTCAAAGTTCCTCTACCAATTAAATAATCAGCATGGGCACCTTTCATATTGTTATCAGCTTCCACAACTAGCTCGGGAGGAACAGCGTCAAGCCTTTTGAATTCTTCATTGATTACTTCTTGCAGAGCCTCGCAGCGTTCAGCGCGCAGGCGGGCTCTCTCTGATGAATCATGATTTGACAACGGCGGCCAGTCGCGCATACACTCATTAACGGCCGTAATGAAGCGACGCAATTGATTGTCTTGGAAACAAGCAAAACTATCAATTTTTAACTGTCGATGAGTAATTACATCACCAGTTCGACCATTGAGGAAGTCCACTGCGCGAGCATGGTCTCCCATCATATCGCCAGTATTAAGACGAGCCTTAAAGGTCTTCATGCCAAGATCTTCGTGAGTTGCACGATATTGGTTTTTAGCGTTCTGTATTTCACTACACAAGAATTCTATAAGCTCTTTGGACGGTCCTGTTTTATTTAGCTCCTTATTGGAGACTACGACAATGCGCTCTTCGCCAACTCGACCAACAGCGGCCATTTCTTCATTTTTGATGATAACTCTAGGCATGCCGTTGTTCATGCAATGACAATCGACAATAGCCTGTAGCGTCGAGAGTCGAGCACGCTCAATCTCACCCACAGCCTGAGGATTTCTGCCAGCCGGCACCTTACCTCGACCAAACTCGGTCCATATTCCCTCGGTCAGGCGTCCGCGCAAATCATCTTTCTCGCGGTTAGAGTTCCACAGCTCAATATTTGATTGATATGCCTTTGTGGCACCTTCAGCATTGGCCTTATGAGCTTCTGCTTGCAAGAACTCCAGCAACTTCTCAGAGGGGTGCGAGGCATGCAGCTTGCCGGCTGAAATCGCCGGCAAGAGTTCATGGGGCACGGTAATAACACCATCGCGATAGCCGATTTCTGAAGTAGAATTCTTGCTAGATTCAAGTATTACTGGCAGTTGCTTGGTCTCCCGGCAATAAGCATTCATCGTGGCTTGCAAGTCAATCAGTACATGCTCATCACTCTTCGGCCCATTACTTTCGGCCGAACGCCAGCTTTCAGTACCTTTAAAAACTAGGCGTTCAAATATTTCCTTTCTCGCCTGGGGGCTTATAGCTTCTACAGAAGATGCCTTCTCTGGCTGAGCTTGCCTGGTATCAGACGTAGCACTATTAACTGCCATATCGCCCTCGGCCCCGCTATGCCCGCCCTCAGGAGCCCGCCTCGACTGCAACCTGAACCGATCTGAACTCTGCCGCAAACGCGCGGCTTCATATGATTGATGCAGCTCATACGGTGGCAAAGGCGGCTTGGGCAGTTGACTATCAACCGTGAGGTCTTTAGCTTCTTTCTTGGTCTGCGGCATTTCGGCTAGCTCTTTACCAGATAACAGCCTGGTGCCTCCGGCTTCACCGCCATTGGTACCACCATTTTCTGTGGCAGCTCTATCAGAGCCAGGCTTACTTAAGGTAGATTGTTCCGATTGATGATTCAGATGACTGTCTGGAATACCGCTGCTCTCTTTAATATCGAGGGAGGGCTCGACTTCTTCTCTACCACCATCCCTCTCGCGCGCAGAATGAACACTTTGCAATGCTGATGAAAAATCTAGTGGATCAGCCGGTTGACCACTTGAACTTCCGGCTGGCTCCTCGACAAAATCAGCAGTGCTTTTAGGCTTATAACTGCTCACGGCGGCCATATGCTTCTGATAGTCAGCAACCACTGACTCCGCATCTTTAGGCCGTTGCCAATCAGTGCCTGTATCTTTATTGCTTACAAACTCGCGCCAGTTGTTATATTCTGCTGGAATTTTTTCAGTTTGATAAACTTCCATTGGTTTGCGGCCCATCAGACGGCCAACATTAATACGATTCTCCTTCTGCAGGTCAAGCATTTCATCGGCCTTTTCACTCATCCTCTCAATTACTTTGTCATAGGCAGCATGGTCCTTAACGCTGTTCGTTAGGACCGCTGGAGTGAAAACGCTCTCGCCATAGGTAAAGCCAAACTTGAGTCTTTCACCGCCTTCAATCTTGGCTAGGTCTATATTGGCAACATAGGGGGAATTCTCCAGCCCTCGCGATTTTCCTGTTGCCACATCAGTACCATACTGTTCAAGTACTCTTTTTACTTCAGCACTAGCTCTTTCATTAGGTGCAATAATCGTAAAGGCACCCCCGCTCGGAGAGAAGCACTGGCAACCCTCTGGCAAGTTTTGGCGCAAATATTCTCCAGCATGCCGCAACAGTATATTGCCGGTATCGTGACCTAAACCTTTGGTATCGTTGACAATTTTCATATTGTCGACATCAACTTTGAAAACAGCAAATGGTTCGAAGCCTCGTTCGTGTTGGCCTCTTACGGCCCAATCGAGAGCGCGGAAGAGAGCGCGTTCGCATAGTCCTTTGTTTTCTAACTTTGTATGCGGATTTTGCCAGGCGTCTTCATACTGACCTGCTCGGCGTTCGTATAGCTTTTGCAGAGAAGAAATTGTTTCAATAAATTGGGGCCGCTCAGCTACAGGCAGAGCATCGTAGATCTTCAAATCTGCTAGCAAGCGATTCTTATAACCAACATCTTCTCGCATACCTCTTACTTCAGTTTCAATTGCTTCTCGCTCTGCCCCCTTTAACTGCAAGCGCGAATTGTGCAACTCATCAATTTTCAATCTGCCGCTAGCGACCTCGTCAGTGAGGCGCTCTTTCATTTCGTTCCTCTTCGCCAGGGAGGATTGCTCATAAGCGAGCACATCATTGGTAGTTAATTTCGGTGCGCGCGTCATATCAACAGGGGGCGGACCATCCCGCTCAGGCCGCGGCGTGACTTGAAAATCAGCATCGAAAGCGTGAAGCTGCTCAGTAAGAGGTAAATCTTTTGCTCTTACTCCTTTTGCTATATCGGCTTTCTCTTGCAAAATTATGTCGTCGAGCGCTTTGCGCTTAGTCATGTAAGCGTCGCCACGCTCCATGAGATGCGTAGCGGAGTCACCAGAATGCCAGGAGACAGCACCGACCACTGGATAAATTACTAGTTCGCCAGGCTGCTCTTTATTGTCAACGAATTTCATACCGTACTCAGCGACTTTCTTTGTAGCAAGATCTTTGATGCCACGACAGGCAAGATAGGTACTTTCGATCTTCTCAACCATTTTTGCTACTTCAGCCTTAGATCTAAAGACAGCAATTGCCAACTCATCGCCGCCAGGTCTCCCCATTAGCTCATGCTCTTTTATTCCTAGTTCTTTGGCTAGAGTCTTAGTGAGCAGTCGCAAGGCATTGTCGCCGCCCTCTTTGCCCATAACCTGATTAGCATTTTTGAACTTTCGCACATCGATATAGATGAAATGCAGCTCTTCTCCAGTTCTTTTAGCTCGCTCGATAGCCGCTTCAATGGCTTTTACAGTTCCCTTGTAATTAGCGTATTTCGTGACATGATCAACAACTGAAGCCGATTCATATGCCGAATCTTTTTCAAGAAGCTTTCTTGAAATATCAAGGCTACTAACTGTCTTATTTAAGCCACTTTCACTAGAGCGCGACAGGCCTTTGGCTGATTCAACCAGTTTGTGCACCTGCGAGAGCACTTCGTTGTTTTCACTTTCGCGGGCAGTGGCGCCGGCACTATCACTAGAATCTTCACGCGCCTGCACTGGGAGATTGCCAGTCTCTTTACTTGCAGCGGTCAGTTCTTTCTGCTCTACTACTTTCTGGCGCCACTCGATGGCATGGAGATTTAGCAGATAATTTCGCTCAGCGGCAGTCAGCGTAGATTTTGTAGGCAGCAGATTAGCTTCAAGACCGTGCTCACCATGCTGCAAAACAGATGCTTCTTGCTTAACAGCTGGATAGCCAGCCAGATGGTGGTCTACTTGCTCAGCTAATGCCGGATCGCGCTTGATAATTTGATCACGAATTTCCTTTCTATAGGCAGTAAGTTCGGCGCTAAGATCTGCGGCCTTAGGCAAATCGCCTCCAGACATTTCTTTCAAGGCATGTTCGGCGAACTGATCGACCCCGCCTTTTGAGCGCGCACTTAAGCTGGCATCAAGAAATCCCAACTTCCAGGCAGCCAATTCAAGCCGCTCGTATGGATCTGTTGGCTTGGCTTCTACTCGCTCGACCAGAACTTTTAAGTTCTCATCACTTCGTCCACTGAGGGTGTTGCGATAAGCCTCATCAGGCGTAAAGGTTTGCTGACTATCAGTACGGCTCCAGGTATTACCGACGTCAACTACCATACGATCGAGATCGAGGCGTCCGTTCTTGTCAATGGCGTTACCATCACCGTCGAAACGCTCTCTCAGCGACTGACCACTAGTTAAGTCTTCGGCACGGTAAGGCGATCTTATATCTTTGACGATGCGCACATGGCCACCGCTTTCCAAATGCCCCCGCGCACCAGTGTGCTTAGCGTCCATCCAAACTATGGCAGGACCATCACCATTTCGTTTTATCTCAAGTAACTGCCCTGCTAAGTCATGGCTGCTTTTGGGGTTAAGCACCACGCACCTATCATTGCGGCCAGTAAGCAACTTGAGCATCGGTTCTATATCACCGGCAAAATATTCTTTATTCTCTCGCCCAGGATTCAGCGCGCCGATGACGTCAATCATGCCTTCTTGCAATATCTGACTGACACGAAGTCGCTTACCATCCTCTCGCGACTTACCGGGTTCACTATAGTGACTGCTGGCATCACTATCGGCCCGCAAGGTTGCTCCAGTCTTATCGAAGGGGATTGCCTCACCATGGGCGCCTACAATCAAACCAGAATCGTGAATGCGCCTTAGCATGCGAAACATTGTGTCGGGATGAAGAGAAAATTCTCGCTGCTGAGTTGCAGCTACCACACAGGTATTGAAGCCCCCTTGACTGAGTAGTTCTGGACGAGCAGCAAGGCTCAGAGCCTCATCAATTAACCGCGGTATCTCGCGTGTATCAAGACGGCCTTTCTTGGAGAGCATGGCATTAACGTCAAAGAGGATATTGCCTAGCACTTTGTCGGCCTCTTTATTAGTCGATCGGAGTTTAAACTCTAGATCGCTGAAGCTCTCGCGCATATGTATCTGATCAAGCGGTTCGACTACATGTTTAACAAGATCTTGGAAGCGACCCCGCTCGGTCACGAGATCAACCTTAATAGGGTCGCCCGGCACTTTCACATCTAGCTTACCAGTCAATTCAAACTTAGTGGCAATGCCGTGCTTGTCGACAAATGTCACCGCACCATCTTGTCCTACTGCGATATCTTTATAGCGTGCTTCAGTCTGAGCAGCTCCACCGACTTGACGCCAACCGTTCTCATCTTTAGTGAAACGGGCACCACCAGAAAGTTCAACGGCCGAAAGCCCCTGCTGATCTCTAAAACAGCGTGTCTCGTAGCCTTGCACACTTCTGACATAGGCGACCTGGCCATTTAGAACTACCACTGTAGAGCCATCGGGGTGCTCAGTTTTTGTAAAAGGTAAGTTGTCGCCAGTGCTCTTTCCTTCCTTTACAAGAGTGCCATCGTGGAGAACTTTGATATTGTCATAAACATTTTCATGCTGTTTCTTGCCGTCAATATGCAGGGCCCAACCAGATGCCTCTTTAACTAAGCTTGCTCCACCTTGCATTTCTAAAGCCTTAGGCTGGCCCTGTTCATCATAAGAAATTTTGGTGCTCTGAGAATGCTGCGATTGATTCTGCTGTCCGAATCTCAGGCCAGGCTCAGAAAGAATCGCAGTCGCTCGACCTTCAACTCTCTCTACAGTAGAAAAACCACCATCAGCTCTAGTGACTTTTATCTGTTCATGGCCTAGAGCTATTTCCTGGCGCTCAGTGGTTTTTCCATCAGGATGGAGTACAAGTTCTGAATTCCCTGCCTTCTTAATTGAAATATTCCCGGCAAAATCCACACGGACATCCTGGATGGCAGCTGCCGTTTGACTCGGTCCATGCAAAGTCCACTGACCATCCTGTTTAGTCATAGCGGTGCCATCTGGAAGAGTCACTTGTGCAAGTTCGTTTTTGTTATCACGCAACAGGCGGGCGCTAGAACCATCTTCGTATTTGATAGCGCTAGTCTTAAATAGCGGCAAGCCTTCTAATGGTGCGGCATTTATTTTTGATTCAATAAACGCAATTTGATCGTTATGCAGAACTTTTGCTTGACGGTCCTCAACCTTTCCAGAAATGTAGTGAGTGACTGCGTGCGTAAAGGGATGAGTGATGGCAGTCATGGCAGCCCCTTCAACTGCATGCTCCCAAACGTAGGCATTCATGCGCCCTTCGTCTTTATACATTTCGAACATGTCATCGCTGACCATATCACTGGTCATATCATGCTGGCGGGCAATAATGTCGCGCTCGACTTTTCGCACTTCCATCGCAGCAGTCAGAGACGAGAAAATAGCATTGTTGACTACAGCGTCAGGTGTTGAAGTAATCAAACCATCAACATAGTGGGCAAACCCTTTGGATGTACCTTCCTTACCGAGCTGAATTCGCCCAACATTGATATGGGCAAGAGAACTAATCATCTCGCCACCAAGCATAAAGACACCGTCAGAGACAAACTTCTCTGCAGACAAGCCATCAAAACTCTTTTGCTTTGCTGCATTGATCATCGTAAATGACGACGATTGATAAAAAGCGTTACTGACTGTTCCAGCCTTTCCTAGACGGCTAGCGGTAAACCATGATTTTTCAGTGGAGGCCACTTTACTGAGAAGCTTAGCAGTCAGATCATTGCCGAGCAGTTCACAAACAGCTTTGACTTCAGCGCCTTTGCCTTGGCCAATCAGATGAGCCAACTCAAGGGCCTTAGGGTTAGTACTAAGCTCACTAATAATGGCCGTACCAGAAGACGTGGTCAATTTACCAGCAGCGTTGAGCTTCTGCATTTCCTCTAGACTGCTAAAGAGTTTTCCTTCTTTGGCTAAAGCCTGAAATCTCGAAAGGTCTTGCTCTCCACCTATGATTTTAAGCAAAGTCTTCTCTTTGCCTAAGGCGTTAAAATTCTTGGCTACTTGCCCTATATTTCCACCAGACCACATAAGTGCAGATTCGAGACCACCATATACGGTATTGTCAGCAAACTGCTGCCAGTCGCCAGAACGTGTCTGCCTAACCGCCGCGGAACCAACACCTCCACCAATCACGGTTAAGGCAAGACCACCCTTAACTGTGAGCAAACCACCCTGAACAAGCAAAGAACTACCGCCGCTAGCTAAAGTCGTGACTGCCATGGCAGCGCCTTCGCGCACACCAGACTGATAGCTCTTGCCTTGCATAGACATTTCATTAGCATCGGCAGCCGAAAGATTCAAATCTCTTACGGTATTTTGTACCGAGCGCAAATTGTGGTCAATGGTCATAGTAGCCATTGTATTGGAGCTGAGACCTAAATTGAATGTAGATTCAAGCTGTTTGGTGAGAGCCTCGTGCTGCTTATCAGTAATTTGTTTGGTATAGTCGAGCACACCTTCGCGACCACCTATAGCACGGTCTGTGCCCCAACCAAGCAAGCCCCAAGTCTCGTCATCTTTGTATTCTTTAACTGACTGATCAACTTCTTTCTTAGACTTAAGCCCCTGCCTAAGCAGTTCTTTTGCATCGATGAGGCCGCCCGAAACAATACGCCCAGTCGCGTCTCTATGTGGTTCACCCAGTCCCATAATCCAATGTTCTTTGGTATCACCAGCGAGAGTCATTCTGAACAAGAAATTTTGATCATTCTGGAGATTGATCTCCTTGCCATCAATTTTGGCTCTGTAGCCAGGTTCTAGGGTGCCGCAGGGAGCCTCTGATTTGACCCAACTATCCCTTTTGATAGTCTTATCTAAGCCGAGAATGTCCAGTTTAAGGTGAATATCATTAGACTGCAAAACCATCTTATAAATTTTGCCGTTTTCCACAAAGTAGTGATTGTTACCAATGCGCATATCACCATTAGCTTGCTGGCAGGCCTGATCCGAAGACATGCCTGGCACCACAATCGTCGGCCCTTTCTGATGGCGACCATCGCGATTCTGCTCAGCCCGTACCCACTCTCTGGGACCATCGCGTAAAAGGTCTAGGGCGGCGAAACCGGCCGGTCCAGAGGTATCAACGCGGCGATTTTCAACGACGCTGTTGAGAGTAGCAAGGTAGCGCTTCTCAAGTTCTTTTGTGCGCACCAGCATATCGTGCGGCGTGCCTGATTCAGCATTGCCACAAAGCAAAGTGGCATAGCCACGCTCAATAGCCACTTGTTTGCGCAGCTGCTCGGCACTAAGTAAGCGGCCTTGCCCGTCGTTAATCCAGTCGACGGTTATATTGGCACCGGTATCAGAAGTGCCAGTCAAGTGCATGACGCTGCCTTTAAGAGCAGGGTGTGCCATTGAAAATTCTTTCTCATTACCACTCTCATCAAATAGTCTAATTTTTCCATTGATAGGATCAACGTCACCAATAGCGTGGTCAGATCCTCTTTTGTATACTGCATTTTGCTTGACTTCGTAGTCAACCATTTTTTCGGGATGCTTCAAATCGGCCATCTTAAAGTCGCCATCGACTTTACCCTTAGCTGCGAATTTCTCTAAGCGATGTTCGGGATTGTCCGCGGTGGCTTTGAGGCGCTCGAGGCGAGCCTTGTTGTCTTCAGGCACACCAGGATCGCGCTTAGCGAGAAGATCAGTGCTGACAAAGGTCTTCATGCGTTCAATTTCTGCGCCATCAATCGCGGTGCCCGCTAAAGCCTTCTCAACTGAGCCCTGTCTTGCTATAAACTTAGAAGAAGCTTCGTCATAGGCCTTCTGTTTGGCCTCAATCTCCTTGCTAAAAAGGGTTTCAGCTGGAGATCCAGAGAATCTCCTTGACTCTGGATCATCAAACTGCTGCGCCGCCTTTAAAGCTCTCAGCTGTTCTTGGGCCTGAGCAAAATCTTCGGCTTTGTGGTCGCGCTCTTCTTTCGATGCTCTGACATAGGCATCAAGATCAACAATACCACCACTATTCGGGCGAGTGCTACCATCTGGCTGGATCTCCAGCGGCCCAAGCACATACCCGCGCATTACCTTGTCTTGGCCGTCAATCTGTACGCTGAATGTGCTCTGACCAAGGCTTGATAAAGTTTCAACCTTACCAGCACGGATCACATAACCTTCATCGAAGCTGCCGTTTTGACCCAGCGTTGGTGGCTTATATTTACCAATCTGCTCTTGCGTCTTTGGATCAATCAGCATGCCCAAATTGAGATCAAGACTCTGCATTTTGCCATCAAGGGCAAGCTTAACTTGGCCATGGGAAGTTCTGTCTAAATCAAACTCTCTGGCCCTGCCATTTTCATTACCTTGAAACTGATAACCCCCTTTCAAAACAGCTGAAAGGCAGGTGCCATCGTTTTCTTTCTGGTCAAGCTCTTGAGCGAAAATGCCATTGCCATTTTTGTCGAACTTGCCAAAAAATGAATTGTCCTTGGAGCCAAACATGTGCCCACCAAGAACTATCTTGCTATCCGCTCCGTTGCTGATGTAGCCACTAAAACCTTCGTTTCTCGGGCTACCAGCCTTGCTCTGCCCCTGCGTCAAATCAAGGTAACGGCCATCGCTGCCGATACCGGTAAATGCAGCAGACTTTGCTGAGTCATCCAAAATATTGAATTTCTTTCCACCAATCTCAACTTCGCCTTTGTCGTTGACATGCCCGATGATCTTGCCCGTGGCATCCTTCACTTCGCCTTGCACAACCTTGCGCTGGGCAAAGTGGTTACCGTCGCGATAGACAAGAGTTCCAGTGGGTTTCTCTCCAGCACGAGGCTCAGTTGGACCACGATAGGCGAGCAACAGCTCATGAGCCATAAGCTTAACCTCACCTTTGCTCACACGCTTAGCGATCTCTAGATTGGCAGCATTGAGAATTTCACTGTCTTTTAAAGCGCCTTTCTCTCCAGAAACTGACTTGGCACCGCCGGTGCCATTAAATTTTATATCTACGTGAAGTTTTTCACTATCTCGATCAATCTGCAGGCCTGTAGCTTTGCCCATCTCATTGAAAGTAGCGCTGATTTTCGCTACCCTTGTTTTGCCGTCGAAAGTTTCATTTACCAGTTTTATCTCACCAATGTTGAAGTCATTGATGCGCTCACTTTTAGCTACCGGGTTATGCTTGTCTTTGTGCAGGTCATAGGTGCTCGTCGACTCACTAAAGCGACCAGGTTTGTCCTGGCTAGATTTGTGATCGATGCGATAGGAGGGATCGTTCTTCTCGACAGCCTCAGGTTTATTGTAGATGAACTCGCGTTTTAGATGCCCATCGGCTCCGCATTCGCTGGCAACAACAGAACTATCATGATTATTTCTATCGGTGGGCTTGCTGTACTGATAACGAGTACGAGACACCATCTGTTCGTCGGGACCGTAGAGAGATCTTTGCAGTCGCTTACCGTGCGTATCGCGGTATAACTCAGATCTTGCTCCTTCTACTGTCAATCGCTGTTCAATAATGGCTGGGATTTCGGCAGCCTGGCCTGCTGCTGTGTCACCTTTGTAAGAGCCGCGGTCAGTGATCAAAACTTCGTTAGTAGTCTGATTGACATTAATTGAGAGAGTGGCACTGCGCTCGAAGGATTTTATGGTTTTTCCTTCCGCATTGGCAATGGTGACGTCTTTCGGCTTGCCGCTTTTATCGTAATGCACTTCAAGCTTTGAGCGATTCTTGCCCTCAGCCTTATCGACCCGACCATGCTCGTCATAGTGAGTGATACGGCCATTATTGCGAGCTTCACGAAGATGTTGTTGCTCTCTTTCCTTCGGTGTCATTCTTTCAATATGAGCACCGTGAGCTGAGTCTGCCTTTCTGTGGGCAACCAATTCTTTGACAACTTTGGCACTTTCGTCAAAGGGATGTTTGAGAAAACGAATAGCGCGACTCTCCGGATGACCAGCCCCTTTAGCAGACGGCTTTTCGTGAGCTGGCTCTAGATGCTGCTTTATGAAGTTTCGGGTCTTACCCCAAACTTCAGACACGACGTTATGGCCAGTGTCATGACCACCGCCCCCCTTGGCCTTATCACCGCCAGGATTGTGGTCACTGGCTGGTTTCTTTCCACCTGGAGGAGCTGCCATTATCTATTACTCCAAATGAGCTTAAGTCTATGGATAACTTGCCTCAAAAACAGGGTACCTAAACGAAAGAGAGAATCTTGAGGGATTGGCATTGAGCAACGGTGAATCTTCAGACGGTGGTGGGATGAGCGACCATCTCAAGCGCTATCAAAATTATGTAAATTCACTAAAATCAGGCAAATCGAGCGGTATCAGTGCAGCTTTTGGCCGCGCTAGCGACATTCTTCCGCCTGAAGCATTAGAGGTAAAAGTTCCCACGGCGGCAAAACCAGAACCGGCAGTAACGCCTGCCAATGCGACCGGCTCGGCTCCGCCAGCAAACTCTTCAGCCGTTGCCACTCTTGGCGAAGCGAATGCCTCTCAGCAGCGCGAAACATTCAATATTGCAGACCAGATTCTAGACAACGACGTTGAAGAGCGTGCATTTCTGCGCACAACTATTGAAGAGCTAGTATCGAACTGTGCGCCAGCCCTCGATGACCCCGTAGGCACGAGAGTAATGACCGCAGATGGTGAACATGAAGTGATCTCAGTTTATCTGGAAGATGGCAAACGAATGTTTCTCTTGTCTGACCTATCTATGCTTAGCGAACAAGAATTTGTCGCGGCCCTAGTTTCAGACACACAAGAGATAGCTCAAGTTTCTCAGCCTAGCACTCACTCGCCACAGCCTGCATCTTTTAGTTTCACCGCTCAGACTAACTTTGCCAAGACGGCCGCCGACTCAATCGAAGTGCTGGCACCAACAGGGCTGCTACTATGGCATGTTTACTACAGCTCTGGTGAAATAAGTCTGATCTCAATGGCTGATGGCGGCCTGATAAAACGCGCAGAAGGTAGAGACGAGTTCGTTTTTTCCACACTATCGCAGGTAGACTTCGACATCAAAATCTACATTTTAAGCGGTCTTGTGGTCGATCCTCTTACCGGCAACATCTACATCGAAGTAAACCAAGGCGCCTACACCGCTGCCTTTCTCAACAACGGCTGGAGTGTTCATCAATACCGCCACCACGACGACCCCGAATCTTACTTTGTGATCGAACCGATGAGACCAGATAAGCCATCGACCATGGTTCAAGTTAAGGCTCTACGGCTGAATATGCAAAGCGGTGAAGTGTCTTACGAAGCCCTGGACAGCACGGCAACTATAACACTGCGCTGCCGAGCCCTTTAGACAATCACAGCACAAAGTTGAGAGTTCTATTTCACCGCAGCTGAAACCCGCGACAAATCTTGCAGCAGCTGTGCGGCAGACTGATAGCGGTTCTCTTTGTTCTTCTCTAAACAGCGGTGCACTATTGATTGCAAGTAAGCATTAATCTGAGGATTCAAATCAGCCACAACAAGCTCAGGCGGTGGCTCTTGGGCATGCCTGATGAAAGTCTCAATGATATTGGCTGAGACAAATGGCACCTCACCAGTGAGCATTTCATGCATCATGCAACCAATGGCATATAAGTCGCAGCGATGATCTGTGGCCTCTGAGCGACACTGTTCCGGACTCATATAAGAAGGAGTACCAATTAGGGCTCCGGTCTGGGTCAAGTTAGGTGCGTTTTCATCAGCCTTGGTTGACTTGGCCAGGCCAAAATCAACAATCTTGACCGTATAAGTTTCGTCGCCCTCGGCCACTAGCATGATGTTTCCGGGCTTGAGATCACGGTGTACAAGCCCTTCTTCGTGGGCCTTGCCAATACCTAGACAAATCTGCGACACAATCTCTAGTGCATCTGACAGCGCTAATTTGCCGTTCTGTTCAATAAGTTCAGCCAGACTAAAGCCGTTGAGATACTCCATCACCATATAAGGCTGAGATTCTTCAGTCACTCCTAAATCATGAACAATCAAAACGTTCTTGTGACTGAGTAAACCAGCCGCTCTTGCTTCCCGTTCAAAGCGCCGTACTAAGTCTGGCTGAGTACTAAGCTGGGGCGCCAAAACTTTGACTGCCACCGTAATATTCATCATTTTGTGCTTGGCTTTGTATACCTGACCAGAGGCACCACCGCCAATAACTTTGATAATTTCATACTTGTTGTCTAGCACCCGACCAATTAGCGGGTCGCCGCGATCGCTGTGATCATCTAGCGGACCTTCAAAACCAGCAGCTCCCATGCTACTGCCGTTCATTGACATGTAATCGGCACTTCCCATGATCGAATTGATGCGCAGAAGGCGGCCATCGGGGTCGAGTTTTTTGGAAAGCCTGCGAACAACGTTATTGAGAGATTCGGGAGTCATCTCAGCGTCGCTGGTCCAAACATTGTCGAGCAGCTCCTGGGGGCTCAAAGTCTCTTTGCGATTCTTCACTAGATACGACAGCAACTGAAACTCGCGAGGAACAAGAGTGACATTGCGTCCACTTTTAAGTACTTTGCTGGTATCTAAGTCAACGACTATATCGCCCACAGTAACCACATTACCAATGACCGCTTGCGAGCGACGCAAGAGACCACGCACCCGGGCACCTAACTCCTTTAAATTAAAAGGCTTGGTGAGATAGTCGTCGGCTCCTTCATCGAAGCCCTTTTCTTTGTCGTCGACGTCCTGATGGCCGGTGAGCATTATCACCGGGCATTTGCCTCCAAATCCACGATAATCAGCCAAAATTTCTATGCCGGTAAGACCGGGCAAATCCCAATCGAGAATAATTAAGTCGGGGTTATTGGCCAAGATAAAATTCTGTCCTTCCAAACCGTTGTGAAAGGCCTTAACCTGGTTGCCCTCGTGTTCGAGAAAGTCCCGAACCAGCTCAGCAAGGCTGACGTCATCTTCCACCACTACGATTCTGGCCACAAAATTATTCCTTGACAGCCGACAAGCCATACCTTTCAGTGCAAAGAATATACCCCGATTCAACTATCATCAGTCGGGCGAAAAACGGCCTCAAGCTCGGCCTAAAATTAGCCCCAAATTAACGCTATACTCGTCAGACTCTCCTTTAGCAGCCTCTAACACCCTTGAATGGGCAAAAATTGAAGACCATTAAAAGACAACGACCAATGTTGAGCCTGGCAAAACAAGGAATTTTGCTTGTGCTTTTTCTATTGGCCTGTGAACTGACTTTTATTGGCACGTTGGGCTGGCTTCTCAACCAGGCTGAGGCTGAAGCGGCCCGGCAGGAAAGAGCCCGCCAGGTAAGCGCTCGGGCTGGTCGTCTAATGCTTGTGATGTACGACACCGGAGATGCAGTGGGTCGCTATGCCAGAAGTTTGCAACTTGGCACCGCAGATAGTGTCTCAGCATCAAAAGAAGAAGTTCCGGTCATTATCAAATGGCTTAAAAACGAACTAAAAGACAATGAAGAAGCAATTGTTCTGCTCAACAGAATCGATGAGAACATCACTATTTGTTTGCCCGTAATTACAGACATTCAAGGCAAGAGCTCAACGCTGGCCGAACCCGGCGCCAAGGAGGCTTGGACCAGGAAACGCGAGACCATTCAGCCCATGGTAAACCAGCTAATCAAAGATATTCCCGCCTTAATTGCCATTGGTCAAAAAATTGAATCGGCTGGGCCTGACCTGGAAAGAGCAATGAGAAGACAAACAGAAATTGTCTTGATTTGCGGCTTATTACTGAACTTAATTGTGGCGGCACTAATTGCCTATTTCTTCACCAATCGCATCTCCGGCCGGATTGAACAACTCGCTGAAAATATCACTCGATTGCAAGAGGGCGAAAAGTTAGAGCCTTTGATGAATGGCAATGATGAGATAGCGACTGTCGACAGTGTGATTCACGACACGGCCGACGCCATGCGCAAAGAAATGGCCATGCTTAAGGCCAGCGAAGCGCGAGTGCGGGCTTTAATTGAGCATCTGCCTGTAAGCATTGCCATGCTCGACGCCCACGGCACAATCGAATTTCTAAACTCGACTCTTGAAGAAAGTTTCAATTACTCCAGCCATCAACTGATGGGCAAGAGACTATCCAAACTGTTTGCTAGCGGCCAAAAAATTCCCGAAACATTCGCCCACGCAGAGCAGTTCAGCGGGAGAACAGCTGAACTAACCGCACTGTGCCGCAATGGCCACACCTTCCCTGCTGAATTGATGATGGCAGCCATTGATATGGACGGCGAAAGCAAAACTCTAGCCATGATTGTCGACAGTAGCGAGAAGCATGAAATCAAGCAAATGCGCCAGGCATTTGTTGCCATGGTGCGCACCGAGCTGAAAGAGCCACTGACGAAAGTTTCATCTTTCTTCAGCAAGCTACAGGCGCACAGCCTGGGCACCATTTCGCCCAAGGTTGGCGAAACGACAAAACTCATGCAGCAGAATATAGAACGACTGGTACTTTTGCTCAATGACCTCTTCGACCTCGACAAGTTAGAATCAGGCAAAATCGAAATTGAGCCGGCCCGAGAAAACCTCAGCCTGATTTTCGAACGCTCGATCAACGCTGTCACTGTCTTTGCCGAAAAACACAAAGTGCAATTGCAAGTGAACGACTGCCCAATTACTCTCAATGTTGATGCCAACCGCATCGTACAAGTGCTAGTCAATCTGCTATCGAATGCTATCAAGTTTTCTCCAGCCGGCTCAGTAGTGACCTTAGCCACGAGGCAATCTCCCGGTTACATTGAAATTGGCGTGATTGATCACGGCAGAGGTATTCCTCAAGCGCACTTACAGTCAGTGTTTATCGCCTATCGGCAGGTAGAAGCAGCAGATGCCCACAAGAAAGGTGGAACCGGTTTAGGTTTGGCCATTTGCAAAGCCATTGTAGAAGCCCACAATGGCGAAATTGGCGTCAACAGTGAAGAAGGCAAAGGCAGTGTCTTCTGGCTCAAGATTCCTCTTGAGAGGGAGAGCTAATGAGACTTTCGCTCAGCCTGAGATTTAAAGGATTACTAGTCGTACTGCTGCTTCTTGCAATGGAGCTGCTTTTCGTCGGCTGCCATGTTTGGCTATTACAAGAAGCAGAACTTGAATCGAGAAAGCAGGAAACAGCTAAAGAGGTGATCGCCAGAGCCACAGACATGCTGCAGTCACTCTACGATGCTGGCGACAGTGTGGCGAAATACTTAGTCAGCCACGACCCCGAGGGCATCAGGAGATACGAACAGGCAAGGCAGCAAATCCCTGACGAAATTAACTGGATCAAAGAGCATATTAAAGACGACAAGAGTCAATTGGCACTGCTTGAAAAAATCGAAACCAGTGTCACAGCAGGCATGAATACCTTGGCAGAAATGCGCGCGATCACCGACAAAGAAGCCCAATTCGTTGCCATGCAATACGCAGTGAAGCTCCGAGCCAAAGTGCAAAAAAATATGGAAGGCCTAATTCACGATCTAATAGACTTCCTTAATACCGAAAAGAAGATTGAAAGCGCTAGCCCCAAGGTGCTACAGACGCAGCGGGATATGATCAAGTACTTGCTCTGGGCTGGCGTAGCGCTCAATATTGTCGTGGCTTTCGCTCTGGCGCTGCTATTCGTCCGCAGCATTACGTCACGCCTGACGATAGTTGAAGACAACTCCCTCCGACTGCGCCAGCGCAAACCGCTGCGGGCGCCGCTTAGCGGCGACGATGAAATCGCCTTGCTCGATCAAGCCTTTCACAAAATGTCTCATTCGCTGAGAGGAGAAGAAGCATTGGTGCAGGCTAGCGAAGAGCAGGTACAAACAATAATTGATCAGATGCCTATTGGCTTAGCAATTATCCAAACTTCAAATACCGAAAATGATAAAAATGAAGAAATAGAATATGCCAACCCTACCCTAGAAAAGATGCTCGGCTTTAAGAGCGGTGCCATGGTCGGCACAAAGGTTGCCAGCCACTTTCTCATTCCTGGGCCAAAACCCGCCCCCCTTCAAGATAGTAGCTTGATTGAAGGGATAGTTGATCTGATTGCCGCCAAGAAAGACCTGAGCCAAATACCGGTTGAGTTTTCGGTAACGGATGTTTCGTTGGGCCAACTGACAGAGCAGAACAAACAACTTGCCACGGTAATCGACGTCACTGAAAAGCGCGAAATTGAGAAAATGAAAGAAGCTTTTCTGGCCATGGTCAGCCATGATTTGCGCACACCGCTGACGTCAGTGGCTGGCTTCTTACACATGCTGCCGATGGGAGTTTACGGCGAGCTAAACAATGCCATTGTAGCCAGTACAAAAGTTGCAGAAGACGAGGTCGAGCATCTAATTGCCCTGATTAATGATCTGCTTGACCTGGAAAAACTTAGAGCTGGTCAACTAGATTTGCGAATGAGCCAGTTTGACTTAGAAGACATCATTGACTCATCTGTTGATGCGCTCTACAGCCTGGCTGATGCCTTGATAGTCTCAGTAATTTTCGAAGGCTGTGAGGGCAAGATAGCCGCTGATCAAGAGCGTCTGCAGCAAGCTATAACTAAGACCCTAGAGGGACTTCTTCGCCTCTGCGAGCCGGGCGACACTATCAATATCTCGGTGACAATGGTAGTTACCAATCTAAAAAAGGCCTACACAATTGCCTTTAACAGCGAAAAAATAGGCCTGCAGAATACCGTTCTCGCCAAACTCTTCGAACCCTTCCAACCAATCGAATTACCCTCTGGCAGCATTTCCCTGGGCTTAAGACTCCCTCTGGCCCAGGCCATTGTGCATAGCCATGGAGGCACGTGTGGAGCCAGCCAACACAGTGGTGGACTTTCTCTGTGGCTAACTTTGCCTGGCTAACTTTGCCTGCAAATAAGTGGCTGAACTATATTGCTAAACGGTTAACGCGCTTCTCTGCAGCCATGCGCATATTCGCCTGAGCCATAGTGCTCAAAGCCACAATCGAAGTAGCGTCAGTGGGAGCAGTGGAGATTCCGAAATGGAACATGGGGCGCAGATGCCCCAGAGTTGGCAACATGGTAGGAAGGCTTTGGTTAATACGATCAACCATTATGCAAGTTTGCGCCGAGTCTACATTAGGCAGTAAATAGGCAAAACTTTGCTCGCCAAAATGGCCCAGCAGATCCGTTTCTCTCTTTGTATCCAGCAATGCCTTTGTAATGACGTGAAGATCTTTTTGAGAGATCAGGTTGTCTTTGGCGTTCTCAGCGCTAATACAAAACGCCGCTAGGGTTAGAATCGAACCAAAACGATGAGCCCTGGCAAACTCATGGGAGAGCATAAAGATAAAAGTCTCGTCACTTAAAAGCTCAGTGTCAGGATTGCTCAATGCCTTTAATGAGTTCTCTAAATGCGAAAAATCAAGATGTCGCATCTCGGGGACACCAACCTTGAAAGTCTTAGAGCCTGCACTTCTTGGATCGCTCGTCCAGAGCTTGGGTTGATCGCTAGGTACTGATTGTGCTGTTGTTTGACTATGCTCACTGGCCTTCTTGGGTGGTTCAATAACCGGAGCTTCATCGTCTGTCTGGTCGGCACTACTGGTGTCAAATACCTGCAAACTTCTACCATCTGGGGCAAGCAATAAGCCCAATCGCAATAGCTCAGCCGCAGCCGCGACCCACTCGCTGCGCTTGAAGCCCATTCTCTCAGCCACATCGGCGAGATTGAGTGTGCCGTATATATTCCCGTACATATCCAGCAAAGCCTGATGGTTAGTCAGTGAACTCAAATTGACAATAGCTTCTAACTTACGCTTGGAAAGTTTGGCGGAGCGGATAAGAAAGGAGCTTTCAGTTATAAAGTTCTCTTCCAAGAACCTGAGATTCGAGATGAAAGCTTCGCCCTTCGTAACTAAGCCTTCCGCCGATTCTAAGATATTAACTGACTCGGGCTGTCGACCAAGCTCAAAGACCAACTGACCATCTGTCCAGGTGAAAAGATCAACTATTGTTTCTTCACCTTTCCCTAAGGGCGAACTGGCGTTGACTGGTTTTCCTAAGCCAAACTGAACTTTGACATTAAAGGCGCCAGTACCAATATACAAATGGCCTGTAGCCTCGTAATAGGCTGCGACTTTGAGTAAGTAAGAGATTGGTTTTTCTCTCAAATTACCCTGCAGCGCCTGCATCATGGCCTCCACATTATCTGGAGTTCCCGATTCTGGCATTAGCTGAGAAGGGCGGTTGTCATACGACACAGGCATATTATCCGTAAAAAAGTCCGTAAAATTGGTCATTTAGAATAGCAAAATAGACAAAGCCACGCAGACTTTTTAGAGGCATCGTTGCAAGCATGAACCCTAACCAAATGGGCAGCTACAGAGATTTCGAGATACCAGGTATCTTGGCAATCGATGACAAGCACGGATTGACGAGACTTAAGATCACCACAAACACATGCAGCGCGGAGCTTTACCTCCAAGGAGCTCACCTGACGCAGTGGCAACCACGGCAGCACCAGCCAGTTTTGTTTCTCAGTGAACGCTCCTCGTTCACCAAGGGAAAAGCTATTCGCGGTGGAATTCCTATAATTTTCCCCTGGTTTGGAGCGCGCACGGCAAACTCCTGTGACCCTCGCAGCGATGGTCCAGCCCACGGCTTTGCTCGCACTAGCGATTGGCAGTTAGTTTCTAGCTCAATGAATGGGGAGCAACTGACCCTCTCGCTAGCCTTAAATGCCAACGAAGTATCTCAGTCGCTTGGCTTTGAGCAATTCCAAGTGAATTACAAGCTCACCATTGGCTGCGAACTAGAGCTACAGCTGACAGTCGAAAATCACTCAGCTAAACAAATCTGCTTCGCCGAAGCTTTACATACTTACTTCTTGGTTGGTGATAGCGAACAAATCTCCATCGAGGGCCTAGCTGGCAACGAATACTATGACAAAACCGATAGCTTCAAGAAAAAGCGACAGGAAGAGACAATACTGACTCTGCGCGGCGAGACCGACAGACCATACATCAACACAGAAGCCACAGTATTCTTGCATGATGCGGTGATGAAGCGAAGTATTAGCGTTAGCAAAAGCCATTCCAAAACCACTGTGGTTTGGAATCCCGGGGCAGAGCTAACAGCGAAAATGGCCGATATGAGCGCCGAGGCTTGGAAGCAGATGGTGTGCATTGAAACGGCCAATGCTTTGGAAAATGCCATAACCCTAAAACCAGGAGCAGTACACACTATGACTGCTAAAATCGAAGTGAGATAAGCCTTTACAGATCAGTGAGTGAAGAAAAGGCGTAAGAAATTCAAGTTGAATTTCTTACGCCTTTTTCGCAGCCATTCGACAGATAGCTGACAACTTCAACTTATCTATATAGTAGAAAGACTGAAAAAGACAAGCGTGAGAGTGGGCACTAGAGACGAAACCAATTGGTTTCTCCTCCAGCACCCTTGCTCTCACACTTGTACTTAGTGAAACGCTTGGTGAGCCGAAGCTGCTTACCAGTTGCCCGTATTAGAGGCTAGGCAGCTTTACTTCAGATCAGCCAGTTCAGCCACAACAGCGGTAACCGCCTTCAGCACTTCCACCATGTACGGCAGATTGCAGTTTTTCACCCGGTCGTTGACCGTGTGATAGTTGGGGTTGAAGCCGTCGTCGGTGAACTCTTCGCTGACGAGCACGGCCTTGTAGCCATGGTCGAGGAAGCCGGCGTGGTCGGAACGGTCCTTCACTGCATTGTTGTGCGTATCCACCGGCGTGAGGTTGATGCCGTAGCGCTTGATGGCGCGGAAGAATCGCACAGTCAGCTCGTGAGAGCCGTTCTGGTCGATGTCATCGTGGATGTCCAGGCGGTTGCCAGGCTTGGCGCAGTAGCTGATCATGTCGATTTCGACCATGGCCACCACATCGGTTTTGGCCGCAGCGACCTTGTCGGAATAGGCGTAGCTACCCCAGAGGCCCTGCTCCTCGCCGGTGAAGTGAATCAGCCGAACAGTGAACGGCAGGTCGAGATCTTTCAGCGCCCGAGCAAGCTCGAGCATACCGGCAGTTCCCGAACCATCGTCGTCAGCACCCGGCGCCACCTTCTCGTTGCCCCAGGGCGAACCGGCGGTGGAATCGAGGTGAGCGCCGACGAAAACAACCCGCGAAGGATTGGTCTTGCCGGGCAGCTCGATCACCAGGTTGTTGAGCTTCTTGCCGCGCACAGTGTAGGGGTCACGAACGGTCTTGAGGCCCATGGCCGCATACTGTGCTTCGATGAAGCCCATGGCGATGTCCAGCTCTTTCGAGTGGGTGTTGCGCGTGGCCAGAGTGGAAGTGACACCATTCACAGTCACAGGCAGCTCGCCCGAGAGCTTGAGCATGGTGTCTTTGATGCGAGCGATGTCGATGACCTTGAAGGCATTGACAATGCGAGCATCCGGCGCCGGCAGATTGCTGGTGTCGATCTTGGGGGTAGCAAAGTTGCGCGTGCGGCGCACTTCCGCCGGATCGAACTTGCAGCCGCCCTTCCAGTTCTTGCCGTGATGAACGGGGTGGAAGTCGGACTCGTCAGCAGCGAAACTGCCTTCGGGAGGGGTGTGGTCGTGCTCCTGGTCGTCAGCATGGTCGTGAACCGCAGCAGGAGCAGGCTGAAGAAGGGACACATCCGGGCCAGCATCGCTTTCGGGAGCGCTGGTGGTCGGAGTTTCCAGAGTTGTCTTCTCGACGGGCGGCAGGGCGCCGGTGGGTCGAGACTTGTTGCTCTTGCGAAGGGTGCGGACGACGAGAAAAACTACCGCTGCGGCAAGCAGCAGAGGGATGATGTTATGCATAGTAATCTCCTAGATTTGTGGCCTTAGGCCGGTTTAAGAAAGCAAAATGCTTCAAAGCGCTAACCAAAAGTGGTTGGCACTAAGCAGGTAGTTGGCTGGCAGAGACAGTTGATAGAAAAGTAGACATGCACGCGACACCAAATACAGTGTCAAACGGTTCTTGCTCTAAAGCTTGTAATGCTCGGGGAGAATTAAAAGTTTAGTTACTACCTCATGCGTACGCGGAAAAAATGGTCTAGACATTAACTATATGAATAGCCATATAAGCAATGCAAACTACCTGCGCTAACTAACGCCATGCTTTTGTTAACGAACACTAATGATCGCCATCTCCGCCACAAAGAGAAACGTCAAGAGTGAAACAGGCAAACCTTTTCAGAATCTCATAAAAGTCTTGCAGCGCAAGCCACTCGCTGCGTTTACCGGTAACACAAGTGCGCTAACTAACTTAAACAGTTAACAAAGCCAGTACTTTGTGCCAGCTTGAAAAGTTTCCGGGTTAGTATCTTCGGATAGCAACGTATCTGCGCATAGTAAAGAAACTGCGGATAGTAAAGTATCTGCGGATAGTTCAAATTCAAGCATTCCCTTTTTCATTCAGAGGAACCTCATGGCCATTAAGGAGTTCATCAAACATCACTACCGTCACTTCAACGCTGCCGTTGTCGTTGATGCTTCAGAAGCGTACATTGCGCATCTAGAGAGCGGTGGAAAAATGTTCATGACTATCGCTGGAGCCATGAGCACAGCTGAAATCGGCCTTTCTCTAGCCGAAATGATTCGTCAAGACAAAGTGCACGCAATTTGCTGCACGGGCGCTAACCTCGAAGAGGACATCTTTAACCTGGTTGCTCACAATCACTATGAGAGAGTGCCACACTATCGCCAGCTCACCCCAGCCGAAGAGCTAGAGCTGCACAGCCGCGGCATGAACCGCGTTACCGACACCTGCATTCCTGAAGACGAAGCTATTCGCCGCATCGAAAACGAAGTGCTCGAACTCTGGCAAGAAGCAGACAAGACCGGTAAACGTTACTTCCCATATGAGTTCATGTATCAGTTGATTCGCTCCGGAAAAATCAACAAGCACTTCCAGATTGACCCTAAAGATTCTTGGATGCTAGCAGCATGTGAGAAGAACCTACCAATAATTACTCCTGGCTGGGAAGATTCAACCTTAGGCAACATCTTCGTCTCACACGTTATTCGCAAAGACATCAAAAATATTGATACAGTCAAATCTGGTCTAGAAGCCATGGGCATGATGATCGATTGGTACAAAGAGAACAGCAAAGACCAATCAATCGGCTTCTTCCAAATTGCTGGCGGCATCGCCGGTGACTTCCCTATCTGTGTAGTGCCTCTGATTCAGCAAGATTTGCAGGAAGACTGCAAACTCTGGGGTTACTTCTGCCAGATCTCAGATAGCACAACTTCTTATGGCTCATATAGCGGCGCTGTTCCCAATGAAAAAATCACCTGGGGCAAACTGGGAGAAGAAACTCCAAGGTTCGTGATTGAATCTGACGCCTCTATCGTCGCTCCGCTAATCTTCGCCTATGTACTCGGGCAATAGGCCAGCAGTGACAATATGAGCGGTTCAAAAGACGCCGAACCAGTTCCTAAGCCAGAACCTAAACCAGAAAGTGCAGCACCTTCAGTTGATGCTGCACTTTCTGACACTGAGCGGGCTAGCGCTAAACGAGCTAAGTTAAACAGCATTCTCTCGCTGATTATTGCTGGCATCTGTGGCTACCTGGCTAGCATGCTCTGGATGCCAGGTAATTCGTACACTGGCGACACCTTGCGCCTTAGTGACAGTGAAAAAGTAATGAGCCAAAATCTACGGAACCACGTAGAGATGCTGGCCAGCACAATTGGCGAACGCAATGTCAGGCACTATGACAATCTTGAGCGGGCCGCTCACTATATCGAAGAATCTCTAAGCAAATCAGGTTATTCATGCAAAGCTCAAGCCTATGACGTCGAGGGCAAACAGTGCCGCAACATCGAGGTTGAGATCTTAGGGCAGAAGTATGCCAAAGAGATACTAGTAGTCGGCGCCCACTATGACTCTGCGCCAAACTGCCCGGGAGCTGACGACAATGGCTCCGGGGTTGCGGCTGTGCTTGAACTAGCACGCCTTCTCAAAGGTCGTCAATTCGACAAGACCATTCGCCTGGTGCTCTTCCCCAATGAAGAGCCTCCTTACTTCCGCACAAAAAACATGGGCAGCTATCACTATGCCGAGGGGGCTCATGAGCGCCACGAAAATATCATTGGCATGGTGGCCTTAGAAACCATGGGCACTTATTCAAACGAACCAGGCAGTCAACATTACCCAGTCCGCGGCGGCACACTGTTTTATCCCAACAAGGGCAATTTCATTACTTTTGTAGCTAGTCAGTCTTCTAGCGCCTTCAACCGTGAATGCATTGGAGCATTTAGGCGGCTCGTCGACTTTCCCTCTGAAGGTTTCTCGCTGCCCAATTTCATTCTGGGTGTGAATTATTCCGACGACTGGAGCTTCCAGAAGTTCGACTATCCAGCGGTAATGATCACAGATACGGCCCCCTATCGCATTGAAACCTACCACAAACCAAACGACCTGCCCGATAAACTCGACTACGACAACCTCACCCGAGTAGTGGCTGGCCTGAGCAGCATGATTGGCGCCGTCGCTGGCGAGCAAAAATAGGCTAAATCCATACCGAATAGCCATTTGCGGTCTTGAAAACCGTAAATACCGTGTTGTGGCAATTCTTCTTTTACCTAAAGATAGAAATGCCACAGATAGCCACCCCCGAGGCAAAATCGGCAGATGCCCTTCGAACGTCAGCCAACCAATAACGATTCAGGCAAGACAGAAAGCCCCTCTCACTCAAACCTTTTGAGTGAATTTGGCAGCGGAGTCAGCCACAAGCTAGCGGCCCCGTTCAAAGGCGCCATTCAAATCATCACAAACGAGAGCGATACTCCGGCGCAAAAGGCTGCCGAAGCTCTTGCATCACAGTCAAAAGCTCATCTTGCCGGTGAATTTGTGGGCAGTGCCACTGTCTTTATTGCTGCCACAGCCATGCTCCGCCGTGCCCCTATGCCAGGGAGCTTAGCGCCAATTCTTGCCGGCGGTCTAATTGGCGCCGTGGAACCGCTTAAACAAGGCGAAAACAATCAAGACAGAATCGTTCACGGCCTCAACGGGGCCGCAGCCATCGCTATTATGGAAAACTTGCCCAAAGCGCTAAGCAAGACTGGTTTAGTTGCCACAGAGAAGAGCCTAAGCGCTGCTCTGATATCAGGCATGACCGTTGGAGCCGCCACAGAGCAAGCCACCAGCTTTATTCAAACCGGTCACGCCGCAGATCTTGACCGCACAGCAATTGCCGCCGCTGGATTCGGCCTAACCAATATGGCCTTCCACGGAGTCGGCCTAGCAATTAATAAAGGCGTAAGCAATTTCGGCGAGCGTTCTAAGTTTGCCGATAAGGCCACATTAACAGCCATAACCAAAGATCGCCAAACTATTGCCGAAGAGGGGGGAGCGCGCGGCTGGCACCTAGTTTGCGGCAGCGGTGGCTCGAAGGCGGGGCTGACTAGCACCGGCGTCATCTTAGCCTGCCGCGCCGCCGAACTCAAACTCGACACCATTGGCGGTGTCAGCGGCGGCGCCATACCAGCAGCCATGGCTGCAGCTGAATTACCTTCTCACAAACTAATTGACTTGGCCAAAGCAACTGATTTTTCAGGACTCCTCGACAAGAAAAAGTTACTGACACCTTTCATCAAAGAGCGCAAACCGATTGATCTTCTGCAAGACGGCATGTACGGTTCGAGTAAACTAGGCGAACTGACTGACGCCCACGTCAAAGAATGGCCCACGAAATTCTGGACAATGGCTGTAGGCGATCACAGCGAAATGATGTTCACAAAAAACGGCGTAATGGAGTATACCCGAGAAGGTAGCAGAAATTTGGTGTCAAACAAGCCAGCCCAGCTCGGCGATGCTGTGCGAGCCAGCTGTGCCATTCCTGGTGTGCTTGAATCTGTTACCCTCGTCGGTCGCAGACTTTTCGACGGCGCCCTCGGTAAATTCGGCAAATGCCCAACAGCAATGGTTACCTCCCACTATGGAGTACCAAGCGAAAACATCATCGCCAGCCTGCCAGTTGGCGCGATGTCAACCCTAAACAAAAGTCTCTATCTCTTTGCCAAATACTTGAGTGGCAACCTGGAGAAAGAGCACAGTGGCGTTATGGAAACAGCTGGCATTGTCATTCGACCAGAGGTCAACAGCTTCCACTCAATGAAGTTCTTGCTTAATGCCAATCAAAAAGATGAGGCAATTCTGGCGGGCTATAGAAGCGCCATCGAACAATTTGCCAAAGCCAAACTAATATCTGGTGACAAACTAAAAGCTGCTAGCGCGGCTGGAGAATCGATGTCGGCCCTTGAAGCCTATTTCAAACCGGAGCCTGTCAGTCCATTTATCAACAACCCCCATTTGCTCAGGCTAACGGCCAGACCAGGCCTAGCGCACGTTAACCTGGCTCTTGAAGCAAAATAAATTAGAGAAGAGAATGCCAAGCAAAAATCTACGATCCCCAAAATTATCGCTGAAACTATTGCTGCCACTGGCTCTCGGCAGCGCCACATGCTCTCCAGCTCTGGCTGCAGAAATTGCAGTTCTACAGGGTAGCGCCGCTCAAACACAATCAAAAATGGTCTGTAGCCGAATCAATTGGCACACGTCGTTAGAAGAAGCAAAACAAAGAGCGCGGAGAGAAAACAAACTAATAGTTTGGATTCATATGCTAGGCAACATCGATGGCTTCACCTGAAGTGCCGGCAATAGCTTGAGAGCCGTGTCGCTTTCACAAGAACCAGCCTTTTCCACATTGCGCAATCATTTTGTTTGCGGCTACAAAAATATTATAAAAGAAGGCTACGCTGGAGATTCCGGCGTTCATCCGATTGACGGCAACGCCGTCAACACCACAAACGGAGCCGGCCCACACAATCTGCAAACCTTTGTCATGACAGCAGACGGCACGGTTTTGCACTGCTTGCCTGGATTTTGGAGTTCGGGAGATCTTGCCGCAGAATTAGACGTGGCAGAAAAGCTCTGCTACATATGGCAAGACAAAGCCATCTCATCCGCACACAAAGCCGACTTGTTCAAGCGCATCCACTTAGAGCACCTCAAAAACCACTCACCAGAACTAGTGGCTCGCAGTCACCTACAGGGTTTTGACTCTCAGCACATCTACAAAAATAGTAAGGAGCTATCTGACTGCATAAGCGACCAAGAGGCCATTAGCGCCGTCGAAGACCCACACAAGCTGCCCTACGACGCCTTTAAAACCACCGACAAAATTATGCATGAACGCATGGCCACTCGGCCCTTTCAAAATTACGATGCTTTCGATACCGGCACTTTCACAAGCTATGGCTGCAACCACTATGACAAAGGCGAAAACGAGATGGAAGGAGGGCCACCCACTCTGGCACTCAAAGGTAAAAGTCTGCGCAGCCTCAGTAAACCAACAGTAATGGCTGCAGCCCCTCAAGTCAGTCAGTCTGCACCTCCGGCTGGCCGAAACGAGAAAGAGAAAGACAAAAAGAAAGAGAAGGAGAAAGACAAAGAAACAGAGCCGCAATTATTTGTGGCCCTCGCTAAGCAAGGGTTATGGCCAGAGGCCTTCCGCTGCGCTGACAGATATATAAAAGCGCAATTCACGCAGCCCGGCGGCTACGAAATGCGCAGCCTCGCCGCTCTGAAATTAGGCTATTATCAACAAGCTTATGATGATGCCTCAAGAGCCTTATGGCTAGGGTCAAAACACTCATCGGCCTCTCTGCTAAGAGCTAAAGCAGAAAGTATGCTTAAACAATTAGTGCACCTGAATACCAAGAGCATTTGAAAAATTGACAGTATCACTGGCATCCATATATTGGCCGCCAATGCCAAGCTCCTTTAAGTTTTTCAATTTTTTGAGAGATGGAAGACACTCACGACTAAGTAAAGATGGGTTCGCTTGCAGTTCCTTTAAGTGGGCCAGTGAGCTAATTTCTGCCATAGACTGATTTGTCATCTCGGTATCATTAACACGAAGGTGTTTAAGGTTTGAACAACTGGCGATGGCCTTGAAATCATCAACACTAAGAACTCCGCGCTCAAGCGTTAGCTCAGTCAAGTTTTTTGATGGAGCCAACACGGCCAGAAGGGCAGAAGCTTCTCTAACAGGCGAGTAGGTGAGGCGCTTAAGCTTTTTAAGTCGGCCCAAAGTTGCCAATTCGCTGCCCCGGATTCGTGTATTTACCAGCTCAAGCACCTTCAGTTCATACAGCAATTCAAGCATAGGCAAGCACTCACCATCGAAGTTGCTGGTCATTGCAGCGATGGATAAATAGTGCAAATTTACCAGCCTAACGATGTGTGGCAGAGCACTTTTGTCTAAGCTCTCACGGGCGTCGAAAACCAAGCCCGCAATATCACTAGAACCAAAGCCATCAAGAAGAGCGGGATTAGACATTGTAGCCCCGCTACAGCGCAGGGTAAGTTCGCCTTGAGCAGGCAAAAGCACTATTCCTCGAGCTGGAATCGATTGCTCTTGGCCTTCGAACTCGAAACTACCAATATCGTTGCCTGGCCCAAAATCGAACTTGCGCTTCGGCTCGCCCTTTTCATCAACGATACCGCAAAAATAGGGTTTCACTTTAACAGTTGCAGAGAAGCTCTTTACTGCTTCAGATGCAGCTTCAACACCGGAGTCAGGTTTAGAGCCAGATTTAGAGTCTGACGGAGTCTCGGACTTAACTCCAGCACTACTTAGGCTTTCCACCTTAGCTCCGCTTTTCACTGCGGTTGCTGCTTCGGGTGAAGAAGACAAACTACTACTAGCTGGTTTGACATCGGACGAAGTCTTCTTGGCCTCTAGCCTCAACCAGTACGCCACAGTACCCAATGTAGCGAGCAGCACAGCCACGGCCAGACAAATCTTGAGAGCCATCTGAATTGAAAACTTCGCCCCAGCAGCAGAACCTTGGCCTAAGTCGCGGTTCGATGCAGAATCAATTGAAGCACCTGCCTTTTTCTGCATATACTCGAGATCGACAACTACTTCTTCCAGATTTTGATAGCGGTCCATAGGAGCTTTCTCCAGCATGGTAGCAATCATTTCTTCCATGGCCTCAGGAAAGTACTTGCCGCCAGCGGCTTTGTTTAGACTTGGTGGCATCTGGCTTTGATGCATCATCATAGTTTGAATCGAATTGGCGCCCCGAAATGGTGGCACACCGGTTAAGATTTCAAAGAAAGTGCAGCCCAATGAATAAATATCAGAACGGGCATCGATGCGTTTTCCATCGCAATGCTCAGGGCTCATGTAATAAGGGCTACCAAATATTTCACCTGCTGTGGTGAGATTCTGCACCTCAGCCTCAACGCCCGAAAGCTTGGCGATACCAAAATCCACGAGTTTTACGCGAGAACCAGTTGCATCTTTTTCATTCAACAGGAAGATATTTCCCGGTTTAATATCGCGGTGAATAATCCCTTTCTTGTGCGCATAACCCAGGCCTGAAGCCACGCCAATAAAAACGGGAAGAGCATCGTCCAAACTTAACGGACCTGTACGGGTGATAACATCGGCCAAATTCTCGCCTTCTAACAAATCCATCACGTAAAATGGCAAAACACCATCATGCAAGCCCAGATTATGGATGGCAATTATGTTTGGATGATTCATGCGGGCGATAGCCTGGGCCTCCAACTGCAGGCGGCGCCAGGCTGTCTCATTCACTTTCTCGTAATTGAGGGTCTTTAAGGCGTATATTTTATTGAGAACTCGATGGCGAGCCTTATAAACGAAGCCCATTCCTCCTACGCCGAGCAGTGAGATAATCTCATAGTCCCCGAGAAGCTCACCAGGTTGGAGTTTCCCTGCTTCATCAGCGACTGGCAAATTAGTACTACCAGAAATAAATGGGCGAAAATCTCCAGCGCCGCCGCTACCAGCCAAGCTGGTGCTGCCTTGTGATTCTTCGTCAGATGGAGGAGTAGTGTTTGGGGGATTCATAGCACATTCAAGATGACCTACTAGTTATAATCGGTAAACAAAAAAAAATCTGTATTGTGTCATCGTTAGCACTACAGCAACCGAAAAAATTTACTGCTCATTTGCTGCTCGTAGTTTGCAGACTAAAAGTACAAAATTGGAGTACGAAATGGCCGAAACCAAAAATCGTCAAATTATACTTGCCTCAAGGCCAGTGGGAGAACCAAAAGACGAGAATTTCAAGCTGGTTGAAAGTACTTTGCCCCAGCCAGCCAAAGACGAAGTACTTCTGCGCACGCTGTATCTTTCGCTTGATCCGTACATGCGTGGTCGCATGAGCGCCACAAAGTCTTATGCGGAGCCTGTAGCAATAAACGGGGTAATGGAAGGCGGTACGGTCAGTGAAGTAGTGCAATCGCAATACTCTAACCTGGCCAAAGGCGACATTGTTTTAGGTTACACAGGCTGGCAATCCCATGCCATCGCCCCAGGCACCACGCTAACAAAAATTGATCCAAACCTAGCCCGAGTTTCAACGGCCCTAGGCGTACTTGGCATGCCTGGAATGACGGCCTATACCGGCTTGCTCAACATTGGCCAACCTCAAGCAGGAGAAACCGTTGTAGTGGCCGCTGCCTCAGGTGCAGTGGGAGCGATTGTCGGACAAATTGCGAAAATAAAAGGCTGTCGAGTAGTTGGCATCGCAGGGGGTAAGCGCAAGTGCGACTATGTCGTAAAAGAACTCGGTTTTGACGATTGCATCGATCACAAAGACGCCAATCTTCCCGAGCTTTTAGCCAAATCTTGCCCCCAAGGCATCGATGTTTACTTCGAAAACGTTGGCGGTGCTGTCTTTGAAGCAGTTTTCCCCCTCCTTAATCCGTTTGCGCGCATCCCTGTTTGTGGACTAATAAGTGCATACAACGAAACCACGCTCGAAGCAGGAGCAATACCGCTGCCTATTTTAATGCGAGCGATTCTAACCAAAAGACTGACATTTAGAGGCTTTATCGTCAGCGATTTCGGATCCCAGCGCGAGGAATTCTTACAAGCCGTTTCTAACTGGATCAAAGAGGGAAAAATCAAGTACTTAGAAGATGTAGTTGAGGGCTTAGAAAATGCCCCCAAAGCCTTCCAAGGCCTCTTAAAAGGCGAAAATTTTGGCAAGCTTATAGTGCGAGTCGGTGAAGAACAATAGCTTTTAGGCAACGTCAGTTGCAGAACCTAATTATCGACAGCAAACAGGAATACTATGCAGCGGCGAAGCTTTTGGCTAATTCTGCTAATTGTTCTAACACTTCAACAGCAGAGTGATACAGCCGCATGGGCTGAAGAAATCGATTGGCTCAATCGTGGTATCGCTGAGTACTCTGCAGGACGGTACAATCAAGCAGTCAGCAGCCTATCGCTGGCGGCTAGCAAGAATGAAAGCTCTGATTTGGCCCACTACTATCTGGCCAACTCTCTCTTGCGCATTGGCCACAAGGCTCGGGCATTACAAGAATACGAAAAAGCATGCAACGCCAGTCAGACAGCAGAAATGTATAGAAACTGCGCCCAAGTTTTAAAAGCATATAACGTAGCGGTTCCGCCGCCACCACCCCTGGTCCAACATCCGCACAGACGCTCTGTGCTTGACCAATATCAGACTTCCACTCTTGACCGAATAAACGCTCTGGCTGAACAAAAAAGCGACGGCAAGACGAGATTTGCTGATAGCCACAGAGACGGCCTTGAAGTTTTTCGCTGCAGCCCAGAGGGAAGTCCAGAGCTAAAAGCGGCATGGGATCAATGGATCGAAAACTACAGGCTAACATTTGGCTCAACGCTTGGGCCGCGCGTTCGAGCAGCACACATAGGCAAACTTTCAGGCAGCGCGCTTATGGTGTTTAGTGTTGATAAAAATCGCAGATTAAGAGGGCGCATTGTCAGAAGCGATGCCCCAGTAATGTTCAATTACTTCTTGCTAGAAACAACTCGACGAATTGACAGGGCCGCGATCCTGGATTTTCCAGCAGCATCGACCTTGCCTGGATACAATTTCACCATGACTTGGGACTATGGCGCCTCAAGAAACGGCACCGATACCGTAGCAGAATTACTTCGTACAGAAGCAGCCTTGCGCAATCAACCAGCGCTAAATGCTAATGCCGGAGCACTTACAGCGGCGGACACCAATGCAATACTGCGCCAATCGAGTACCAATGCGGCGCTTCGTAATTCGAATACGGATGCCTCCTTACGTGCGGCCAATGCGGATGCTTTGATGATGCCAAAATTCGATACCAAAGTCTCAGCGCAGATTCTGCCCAAGCAGTTACCATTAGAACTTAAGGCGTCACCTCTGAAGCTTGATACAGGAACAAGAAAGAAGCACTAATTCTTTCCTAATTTCAAGGCTAACTCTCTCCCGATTTCGCGGCAGATTCAGCCTAGGGCCTCGGCCCAATAGCCTGCGCATTGAGAGAGAGATTGAGCAATGGGAACCGCACTTTTAGCGGCGTAACGTAGTTCATCAAATCATCGTAAGTTATCGGAGGATGGGCCAAGCACGCCGTTAATAGTGCATCAGGAGCACGCATTGAATTTTGAAATTGGTAGCAAAAACCAGCCAAGTACAATTGTAGATATTTTCGACTTATCCCGTGACAATACATCTTAATAAAGCCAATGGCGCTTCCTATGAGCCTATAGGGAAGCTGCTCAGGACTTACAAAAACGTCAAGACATTCCTCAACGAGAACCAATTCACCATCTATGGTGCCCGCAATCTCGCTCGAAGACGGAGCACAAACTACATCAAGCGGTCGAGGGCAATGGCCCAGGCCCTCAGCTACAGCAACGGCACTAAGCTCTTCGTCCACAGGGTGCAAACGCGCCGGAGTTTCACGACTGCGCTTACAAATAGCAGAACGAAACAATTCTGATTGCAGCAGCATGGCATCATCTTTTATTTCCCCACAAAGTACGAGATTCAACTTAGCCTGAATCTCGTAGGCTCCTGTCGGTGAAATATCAGTTAGCCTAGCCAACTGAGACGGACTAACAACAACTCTATTCTGCTTTAGGTAAATTGCGGCCAACCAACCCCTTAGATTCGTGGTTCTCTCAAGCAACGTTTTGGCTGTAAACCAAGTCTCATGCTTACATTGCAAACACCTAAATGTGCGCGAACCTGGAGCCCGCACCACGTTAGTACTTGAACAACGACACACTATGCCCCCTTGCCCTTCAAGAGCCTGAAAGATTGCGTCAGCAGCTGCTGCATCTGTCGGTATTGTTCGTTCAAATTGCGGCCACACATCACGCAAACGCACAACCTCAGCAAATTGATTTTCCATAATTCGTCCTCCTCGTTTTATTACAAACGTCGGAATCGAGGAATTAGTTCAATCCGAATCTGCCATCATCGACAAAAATCGCTAAACAAGGAAGACGAAATTAAACCGTTATCGCCCTAATCCCGGACCAATAAAACTAAGCCGTTATCGCCCTAATCCCGGACCAACAAAACTAAACCGTTATCGCCTTAATCCGGAACCTTCAAAACTAAAACGTTATCGCCCTAATCCCGGACCAACAAAACTAAACCGTTATCGCCTTAATCCGGAACCTTCAAAACTAAAACGTTATCGCCCTAATCCGGAACCTTCAAAACTAAACCGTTATCGTCCTAATCCGGAACCTTCAAAACTAAACCGTTATCACCCTAATCCGGAATCTTCAAAACTAAACCGTTATCGCCCTAATCCGGAACCTTCAAAACTAAACCGTTATCGCCCTAATCCGGAACCTTCAAAACTAAACCGTTATCGCCCTAATCCGGAACCTTCAAAACTAAACCGTTATCGCCCTAATCCCGGACCAGCAAAACTAAACCGTTACCGCCCTAATCCCGGTCCAGCAAAACTAAACCGTTATCGCCCTAATCCGGAACCTTCAAAACTAAACCGTTATCGCCCTAATCCCGGTCCAGCAAAACTAAACCGTTATCGCCCTAATCCCGGACCAACAAAACTAAACCGTTATCGCCCTAATCCCGGACCAACAAAACTAAACCGTTATCGCCCTAATCCCGGACCAACAAAACTAAACCGTTATCGCCCTAATCCCGGACCAGCAAAACTAAACCGTTATCGCCCTAATCCCGGACCAGCAAAACTAAACCGTTATCGCCCTAATCCCGGACCAACAAAACTAAACCGTTATCGCCCTAATCCGGAACCTTCAAAACTAAACCGTTATCGCCTTAATCCGGAACCTTCAAAATAAAAACTACAGAGAACAAAAGAGAAGCTTGAGCGGTACTGCTCAAGCTTCTTTCTCAGACTCAACTGTAGCCATCATCATTTGGCCGGTCGCTAGCAGGAACTACTTGGAACAAATAGTGCCCTAGTTCTTAAAGAACTTCTCCACCGAACTAAAAATCGATGAAAGCTTACTAGTAGATTTACCTTGCTCAAGCTTGAAAGCAATCTCGTCGCATTTCTCCGCGCGCTTGGCAATTTTCTCAGCTTGTTTCTCTGGCAGACCGGGCTCTAGGCTCGCGTAAGCGCGATAGTGAAGAGCGGCTTCACGCAGAGGTGGGGCTGACTTGTTATAGAGCTTCTCCAAAGTTTCAGCCAAGCCCAAATGAGCAGCAGAAAGACGAGGATTGAGATAGGCCGCATTCCTGAACTGATCAATTGCACTCGTCAACTGTTTCTTCCTAGAAAGATCTTGCCCTAAAGTCAGTGCTTGCCGGGCCTTGTCGCGGGCAGTCGCTACGTTATTCAAGCCACGCTTAGAGCGAGCAGCAGCATCTTCATCACTAAATGTGCCACCACGTTTATAGGCACTGTCAGCGCTATCAAGATCGCGAATCATCAAAGCCATGTCAGCAACAGCAAAAGCCTGAGCGGAAGTGGTGCAATTCGCAATAACTGTCTCAAAAGCTTGAGTGGCTTCTTGATACTTAAACTGGGCAAGACAAGCCTCAGCATAAGCGATTCGTTGCGGATCGTTTGTTGGTGTTCCAATAGTGGATAAATCTACTGGTTTTCCCGAAATCGCGCGCAACTTAGCATCAGCCAAACGCAATTCCATATCATTAGGATTTAACTGAATAGCACGCTGAATGAAATTCTCGGCTGATTCAAAGTTGTTAGAGACAAAGAAAGCACCGTTTGCTTCCTTCTGAGCCTTGATCATCAAGGTTCTTGTCATACCCTTAACAGCAGCAACATCTCCAGGAGCGAATCCTAAAACAGTTGTATATTCTTTCAATGCATCATCAGTTTTCTCTAAACGCAAATTGATATCACCAGCACGGCGATGCAAATCTACACTATTAGGGCTCAGCGCTAGACCAGAACGCAAATCTCCAAGCGCCAACTCAAGGTCACCACGCGACTCGCGAATATCAGCCATGCGCAAATAAGCATCATCGCTTTCTGCTTTGATTAAAATCGCGGCTTGATACTCTTTAATGGCTGCGACGCGATTGTTCTGCAAGCGATAGACATCACCTAAGGCAATGTGAGCCGGTGCACTATTGTTGTTCAAAGAAAGTGATGTATTTAGTGATTTGTAAGCATCATCAAGCATGCCTTGATTCAAATAAGCCTTCCCTAGACCGTAGTGGGCAGCGGCATTATCCGAACGCAGACTAATCGCTGAGCCAAAGTCAGTAAGAGCTGCAGCGGTGTCTCCTAGTTTTAAGTCAATCAATCCGCGTTGCACAAAGGCAGAGCTATATTGAGGATCGAGCTTAATAGCCATAGACAAACTATTTTTAGCTTCTTTCAATCGCCCCTGTTCACGCTGAACCAAGCCTAAAACGATATAGGCTTCTGCAGCTTTCGGATCCAACTTCAAAGCCTGCCTGCAACCAGCTTCTGCCGAAACAAGAGTGGCATCACGCTGAGAAATTACGGTCATTGATGATGACTGCAATCGATAAAGCTTAGACATCGACTGTCCAACAATGGCCAGTGGAGTTTTACTATTTACCTTCAAAGCCTTGGCAAACTGTTCATCGGCAGCATCAAGTTTATACTGCTGAACAAGAGCAAAGCCAAGCCCAGTTAGCGCTGCTGTATCTTTTGAGTTCTTATTTACAGCAAGGCGAAATGCATCTTGCGCTTGCGCGTATTTTCCATCAAGTAGCAACTTTTCTGCAGCAACCACATCAGCCGACAATTTCCCTTTAAATAGTCTGTCTCGAAAAGCATGCGGAGAAGTGCGAGAGCCCAGCGACAAAGTCTTTGCCGTACTGGCGGATGCAGCTTTAGCCTTCTGCGCCCTAGCGCTCGGCACCACTGACGACACCAGACTCAAACTTAGTGAAAGGCTTAAAACAAACCCTGCTGTACGATTAAACAAAAGGAAAACCTCCTGGCTACTAAAGCATTTTGTCGAAAATAGTCTTCAACAAGGTACTAAGTTTGGCACAGATGAGCACCAGAATCATGGCAGGGAAATAATCAACGGACGAAAACCCCGCCAGGGTAGGTATTGAGGCATTTCCAGCAAGGAAGATTAAATTGAAACGGAAACAAAAAAAGCTGATTGGAGTCTGCCAACTCTTTTGGCCACAGACAAGGCGGCACAGCCATTCTCGAAGGAACATTTCAAGCTGGCCGCCTTAAGCTAGTAATGAGAGCCAATACAGCAATCTACAAACGACCAAATTTGCAAATCACTGATTGGCCCTCGCGGGTGGTGCAGACGCCTAGTGGTAAGGAGCTGGATTCTCCCAACCAAAAGGTATCTACTTGCCTGTTGCCAGCCATACTCTGCATCAAGCCGAAGCTAATGCATTGCAGCGGCTAAGACATTTACAGAAACTAGAACTAAGTTCTACTTATCTGTTGGTCTCATCTATTACGCTAATAGTCTTAAATTTGGCGACTTTCAGCTAGACAAACAACGGCTCTTCGAGTGCTGGAGTGCAATGCACTCGCTCAACACCCTAGCCAAGGTTCGCTCGGCGCGACAGGCGACATAAGGATTATCATCTTCTGCCAACTTTTCCAATAGATGCGTGGGCAAATGCGGGTTTTCCGCGAGCCCGTAGCGCACATCAACACAAATATCTTCAACAGCACGCTCAATTAAGCAAAGATGAGCGCTTGCATTCTCAGCTACTGCCAATCGTACCGATGGGTTACTGTCACAGCCTAAAACTATGAGCAACTCAATCGGGGTGTGCTTATTTTCAGCTAGGTGCAGTCTTACTTTGACATCGGCATGCTTGCAAAGCCGATGGAGCAGACCGCTAGCCAGCTCAAAATTTGAAGTATCAGGTTCCGTATACTGTTTCGCATCTATTTTCATTGTTAGCCTCCCTTAGGCCCCCTGTGTTAGTGCCAAACAATCTCGACACCACCCAATCTTCACGTTACGCTCACGATGTGATCAAAAAGTGACCATTTGTGTTAGCCACGGTAAGAAACAAGATCGCCCGATCTCAAATCGAGCTGATCCTCCCACCAAACGCAGCCAGCGAAAAGCTAGTTGCAGCAATGGTTTTCAGCCTCAAGCAAAAAGCGAAAAAATGCGTTAACATGGTTCGCGTTCAAAATTCGAAGTACTTAAAACACGCACACACAAAGTTCAAAGCGAAAGCTAAAAACTATAAAAATGCACCAGATTTACTAATAATTTGCCAAATTCGCACAGCAAAATAGGTAGCGAAAAAGCAATAAGAAGAAGCAATGACAGAGTCAGAAATAATTAGCAGCGCAAAGCTTGAAATCATCAAGCGGCTAGTAAATTTATTGACGGAACACAAAGTGCCGTATCAATTCACTGGTGGCCTGGCTGGCAATATTCACGGCTCGAAATGGCCCCTTCAGGACATCGACCTGGAGATGCCGCGTGCGCACATTGAATTAGTCGCTTACCTGCTTCGACAGCATATCGTCTCGCCTTTGCGCTTCTATCAAGACGAAGAATTTCAAATGGTAATGTTCAATCTAAAAATCGACGATATAGAAGTTGACATCAATCAAATTGAAGCACAGCAGATTTGCCATAACGGCCAGTGGGTTCCCCTAACAGTTGACATCAAAAAAGCACAACTCGTACCTTTTCACGGCATGAAAGTGAGTGTTCAACCGCTAGAACAGCTCATTGCTTACAAGACAATGCTAGGAAGGACGAACGACGTCGACGATTTAACCAGGCTACTCAATCTTTAAACGGACCTGAGTCTACTTTTAACAGAACTTACAAATGCGGCTGTATATCAGGCTACAAATCAAGTTCCTGAATCCCTTGATCATCTACTTGACAGTCAAGAATGCGAGGAGGTTTGCTTTCGGTTTCGACCCAATAGCCCAAGCGCTCACGCACCTGCGCCTTTCGCTTCTCATGAACTATTACCAGTACCGACGAACCCGCCCCAGAAAGGGTACAACCCATGATCGGCTCGTTCATTAACTCTCGGCGCAGCTTGGCTAGCTCTGGCACTAACTGAGCTCGATAAGGCTCATGCAACCGATCATCAAGAGCATCCTTAAAGGCTGACTCATCACGCCGAGCAACAGCGGCCACAAGAGATGCAACTTTCTGCACATTGAAGATGGCATCTTCCAGCTTCACCTGCGCAGGAAGAACGGCTCTGGCATTCGCAGTAGTCAGACTAAATTGCGGTGAAACAACTAGCAAGTGCCACTCTTTAGGCCAGTTTAAGCGCTGTGTAACTATATTTTTACTAGAAGAGTATGACGAAGGACTCGACACCACCATGTTGCCCAACAAACAAGCCGCCAGGGTTTCAGGATGTCCTTCCAGCATACTGGCTTCGGCAAGCAATGTCGGAGCACTAGGTATGCGATCTTTTAAAACGCTCGCGGCCCAGAGCGCGCCGAGAATAGCCGTGGCACTGGAGCCAAGGCCAACACCTAGTGGAATTTCAGAATCAACGATAATTCGCACACGCTGCAGCAGATCATGATCGCGCTGCCAAAGCTTACTCAGAATCGTATATGTCAGCTTGCCTTGCTCTTGCGCCAGACTGCTCTTGGCAATACTGCCCTTAAAAGTAATAAGAGGAATTCCTGGATCATTGTCATCAAGTACAAAAAATGACATGGTGCTATAAATGTTCAGCGCTAAACCGATACAATCCAGACCTGGTCCTAAATTGCTGGTCGAGCCAGGAAGCCGAAGAGTAAACCTACGACTTCTATCAAACACTTTTTTCAAATCGGTCATGGCACAATAATGTCCAAATGTTCAACCCAAATTTATCCGAATTTCCGTCAGAGCTGCCAAAATAACTCTGTAATAGTAGCAACAAAAAAGCCATGAGACATTTAGTAACGGGCGGATCTGGCTTTCTTGGCAATCTAATCGCTATCCATCTACTTGCCAAAGGTGAGGATGTAAGTATTCTCGATATCTGGGAAGACGAGCAGAGGCCAACGAAAGCAAAATTTTTTAAAACCAGCGTACTCAATAGAGAGGGCGTTGCCGCAGCAATGAAAGGTGTCGATATCGTGCACCATACCGCCGCCTTAGTGCCTCTCACTAAGTCTGGAGATCTCTTTCGCCAGGTCAATGTAGAAGGCACAAAAATCGTTGCTGAAGAAGCAGTGAACGCTGGAGTCAAATGCTTTATTCATACTAGCTCTTCGGCAATCTTTGGCTGTGCTCCTTGCCCAATTACTAATGCCACCCCGACCAAGCCAGTAGAAATTTACGGAGTAAGCAAACTGGACGGGGAGCTCGCCGCCAGGGCCATTGCCGACAAGGCAGGAATGCCACTAATAGCGGTGCGACCACGAACAATTATTGGCGATGGTCGCCTTGGCATTTTCCAGATCCTCTTTGACTGGATCAAAAGCGATATAAACGTCTACGTCATAGGTTCAGGCAAAAACAAAATCCAATTCCTCCATGCCCAAGACTTAATTGACTGTTACTTAATGTTGGTAGAGCTAAACAAGCCTGGACTATACAACGTAGGCACAGACCGCTTCAACGAAATTGGTCAATGCCTGGAAAACCTTGTTGTTCACGCTGGTTCAAAGGCAAAAGTCAAACGACTACCACAGGCCCTGACCGTAGGCACGCTGCAGGCACTCGACTCAGTCAAACTCAGCCCCCTGGCACCGTGGCACTACCTGACTTACGGAGAAGACTTCTATTTTGACATCGAGCCGCTGAAGCAACTTGGCTGGCGGCCGAAATATTCAAACGACGAAATGCTTGCTGAGAGTTACGATTCTTTCATCGCCAACTACGACACCCTCATGGCAGCAAAATCATCTTCGGCGCACCGCAGACCGCTAAAAGAACAAATTCTCAAAGTTTTAAAAGTGGTATCACGGCTTAGTTAAATTCCGACGTACACTGGGTATGAAACACCAATGACTAGCGGAAGAGGGCACAACGAACGCCCTGATGACAATTCCCATAACACCGATCGCAGCAAAAATGCTGAAGATTCAGCCCGCGCTGCCCTAGCCCTTGAAGCACTTGCTGCAAATCGAGAAAGCGAAAATCCAGGAAGCGAAAATCGAAGAAAAGAGAATCGCGAAAGCAAAAAACTGGAAAGTGAGCAACTAGAGCGGGCCAAAGACGACTTTACTCTCAAGCATCAAATTCTAATCTCACAAGATGCCACTGGCAGGCAGCTAACCTATACAGTACGCAGCGGCGACCGCAACATTGATATTCTCACTTCAGAGAACACGACCAAAGGTCTTGCCCAAGCAGAAAAGAATATTGAACGACTAACAGAAGCTAAAGAAAGGCAGTTAAAGGCTGATTTTAAGCTGCGCTTCAGCAAAAATAACGAAGAAGTAATTGGCCAAGTTGCCATCGCCCCTGATGGCACAGTAACACACGGTAAAATGATCTACGCTAGGGCTCCTTATTTAAGTGAACTCTACAGTATCGAAGGCGTAATGGAACGCGCCACACCGTCTCAACTAACGAAAGACAGCAAAGAGGGGGTGAAATTCTACTTCCTAAAAGATTCACTTTACCAAGACGATCACGGCGCTTCAGCAACATACAGGCACAGCGACAAAGAAAACAAACCGGCAATCTATGTCGGCCAAGATGGACTCGGTGCCACATTGGTGAAGAAGGGCGACCACTTCCAATGGCAAGGCGGCATTGACGCCCACATAGTGCTCCATGAGTTCTCTCACAACTCACAATTTCGACTCGGTATTGACGAAGAGCAAAAGCTTATTCAATTTTCTAATCGCTGTGGCTTCGCTCCATTTCTGCGACCAGGAACAGATGAAACGATCTGGGCACTAAGAAGCAAAGAAGGCAAGCTCTATCGCCACGACAACGAAGTGGGCGGCTGGCAGCAAATCGACGAAAGCGGCAACCTGGTTCAATCAGACGGCTCCGCTAATGGCAAAACGGCAATATTAGACGAGATAGAAATGGCAAAAATGGCAGAAGTACGTCCACCGACTTACTATTTCGACAATCCCGTAGAAATGGCCGCAGAAGGAATGGCCATGCTGAAAGAGAGCGCGAGCAGTAGAAAAGAACTGCTTACAACCACACCAGCCTTCTACCAGTTTATGAAAGAACAAGACCAAGAAGATATAAACCTGACCTTCGGCCTAGATAAAAACGGACAAGCAAAAATGCTCAGGCGACCAGATGGCAAATTGACGAGAAATGACGAAGCAGCAAGAAAAATGATTCGCGAATTTGAGCAGCAGCAAAACTGAATATAGAACAGCTACTCCTTCGAGAGAACCGATAGATAGCAGCGGCGAAACGAAGGGTCTGCTAATAGGTCAGTCAGGCACAGTAATTGTTTGCCTGCTACAATCTTGAGGTTCCACGCCTCGAGAGAAACTATGCCTGCCAATTTTTCGCACAGCCGGGTTACATCAAATGTGTCTGTCAACCCGCTTACAACTTCCATGCTAGCGGTGCTATCTCTGACAATGCTCTCACTTTCGGCTTGCTCTCCAGCTCAACCACCGGCACCCAAAGCCCCCGAAGGCTTTGTCGCAGGCAAAAAAGAAGATCCTGAGTTAGCAAAAGTCAAAGCCGATGCCCAGGCCAACTGGAAAGAATTCGTAGAGGCCTTCAACGTCAAGCAAAAAGGCGAGAAGTTTGCCATCAACTCGTGCCTTTATGATGACAAGAAATCTGAATTTAAATGGATTGAAGTCGACAAAGTCTATGACGACAAAGTCGTCGGCCATTTGGAAAAAGATTCAGTTTATTTGCCCAACGTTAAAGCCGGAATGGCTGTCACTGTTCCCGTTGCCGATATTGAAGACTGGGCCTTCGTTGACGCTCAAGGGAAGCAACACGGTGGGGCCTCGCAAGCGATCCTGCAAAAGCGCTCCCAAAAGTAATCACTGCCAGGCTGGGCCAACTGGACCGATTGGCGCGCTGGGTGGAGCGCTGGCAATGGGCTCAACTGGCTTCTTTAAGATTGCCGCCACGGCATTTTTGTTAAACTTGGCCGCTTCCAACATAGCTAGCAGATTCTGAGCTTTCTCAAAGTCAAAGAAGGCCTGATCAAATTGCCCTAGGCAATAATAGGCAAAACCTCGATTGTAGAAAGCTTGAGCGCAGCGGCTATTAATTTTGAGGCATTTATCATAATTGGCGATTGCTCTTTGCCATTCAAGCCCCGAATACAAGCGCCAGGAAGAGCCATGCAATGCCACCAGCTGCGATGCTAAATTCTGATGAGCCAAACCGCGATTGTAATAAGCCTGAGCAAGATTTGGCTTGACCTTGAGCACTTCAGAATAGCAAGCAATAGCTTCCTTAGTCTGACCAGCAATGGCGAGCATTGCCGCCTTGTTATAGAGAGCAAGTATCAAATTTGGACTAGCTTTATAAGCTTGCTCAAAATTAGCCAGGGCCTTAGCTTTATCACCAGAAATCGCCTCTTTCACGCCGTCACGGTACAAGATTTGACCTTCTTCAGTGACATCATTGGCGCTACCACCAAGACCAGCAGCTCCAGCCGGAGCAATCAGCCCGCCGCCGCTAGCAATTCTGGCGTCGTCACTAGCCTGGAGCCCCTCACTGGGGGCCTCTTCACAAGCCTGAGCGTCCGCAGCAGTAAGGGCAGCGGCAGCATTAGGAGAATTGCTTAAAAAGCTACCTGGGTCTTTGTTAATGGCGAAATAAGCCGCGCCAAAGACCAGTACTAAAATAAGCAAACTAAGAGTCAAGGCCACCGAGCGATTGGCTGGCTGAGCCGGTTCATGGCCAGCCACTTGTGCTTCGAGCTTATCGTAGGCCTTGTGAGCAGCCATTTCAGAAGTGTCGGTAATAAGTGCATCCAGCTCGGCCAAACAGTGTTCATCAAGCTCAATCTTAGATTTAGCAGCGGCGGTCACTTCATCGTCTTTAACCTGTTGGCCACTAGCAATAGCGGCAGCATAGACCGCATCGTAAAACTGATCTGAATCAGGCACTGCGTGCTCCTGAAGACGCTTCGATTCAGCTTCAACAGATTGGCGAATAGCACCCTCAATCAGAGTTTGAGTGCGCTGCATCCGCTCATGAACAGCAGCCAATCGTTTTTCCACAACCCGCTGGGGTGGTGGCTTAGGGCTGGTCTCCCCTAACCCAGCCAACAATTCTTCAAGCTCAGGCAGGGTCTCTACCCCGGCCTGCATGCGAGTAAAATAGGCCCGGAAACGAACGGAATCGCTCAGAGCATCGTAAGCCATATTGGTGATCGAGAGCCGTTGTTCGCACAATTGCTTTTGATCAGCCGGAGCAGCCAACATCTTCTCGCGCCAGAGAGCGGCACGGCGGTCTCTCGCAGCCCGTAAGACCTTCCTTGAGGCACCAGCTGGAACAGCTAGCACACGGCGAAAATAGATTCTTAGCGTTGACTCGTCCATATAAAACCTTGATCAGTCATACTTTAATCGTACAGAATTAGAGGGCCTAGTAACCGGGCCGAGTTAACTAGCTCGATTCTGGGAAGATTTTAGCTGGCAGGAACTCTCTTTACTAGGCATGAACACGGTTGCAATTTTAAATGAATGATCCCGCCTTACAGTCTGAAAACCCGCCCCCAGGCGCGAAGGGCAACTCGGTAACTCTCGGCAGAATTATCAAGTCAAAAGGAACCATCGTTGTCGGCGGCTTTATTATCAGCCTCTTGCTGCTTGTCATGACAGCAAAAAAGATTAATTGGCAACTTGTCCACGATGCTTTTGCCTCGGCCACATGGCTACCCTGGTTGCCATTAGCTGTGGTCACCTATCTTGTCGGCATGCTCTTGCGAGGCTTAAGGCTGAAACAACTCGTCAGCACAGAAGCCAGCCTGACCGTTAGCACGGCCAGTAACATCATCGCCGTCGGCTACGCTACCAACAATATCTTGCCGGCTCGATTAGGCGAATTTGCTCGCGCCGGTATGCTGGCAGAAAGAACTGGTCTGCCCTACGCGCTCTCTCTCACGGTAACCTTTCTCGAACGTCTGCTCGATGGCCTGACAATTTTGTCTTTGTTTGTTCTAGCCATTTTCGTCACCCCCACCGATCAATGGTTGAAACCGGCAGCCATGGTCGCAGGTCTACTTTTCGGTTGTGCCATTCCTTCAGTTCTCATGCTAGCCTTCGCGCCGCAACTCTCACTGTCGCTGGCATCGCAACTCAGCATTCCCCTGGGGAGAAAATGGCACACCCGCGCCCTTGCTCTAGTCACCCAAGTAACTAGAGGCCTAAGCTGCCTACGTGACGCCTCTACAGCTCTTTCGGTGCTGGCAACAAGCTTTGTTATCTGGATAATCGAAGGGCTGATGTTTGCCCTGGTGATGCCATGCTTCAACCTGCCAATTAACCTGGTAAAAGCAATTGCGGTGATGGCCTTTACCAATCTCGGCATTCTCGTGCCATCGAGCCCCGGCTACATCGGCACCTATCATGTCTGCTGCAAAACCGCACTACTAGCGGTGACTGGCAGCGACACTGCACAAATAACGAATAAAGTCGTTGAACAGACAGCAGTGCAAACATATCAGTTAGCCAACATGCCCTTCTTAAGCAACAGCATTGGCAACATATCTGAATCGACAGCCTTATCTTACGCCGTAGTGGTGCACTTGGTGTTTTACACAACAGTGACAGTTTGGGGCGTGATTGCCATGGCTCGCTATGGCCTTGAGCTTGGCACCACAGCTGCTCTTGCCTGGGAAGCCAAGCCCATCACGAACCTGCCTGAAACTGAAGCTATGGCCGTTATCACATCAGTGCCAACACAAAAGCGAAGCAATCACTGCTTTAAAATTACACCTTTCTGGCTAGCAATAGTAGGCTCATCAGTACCAACTGGCTCTCTCGTGCTCAGTGCGGAAGAACGCACAGAAGCAGTCAACTACGCCACTCAATTTGTCTGCTCTGAACTGAGTGCCTTACCATCGTTCTTGCGCATTCTCTTCAAAATAGGCATCCTCGGCTTCCGCTCATTTACTATTGCCTCGAATCTTTGCCCTTTCGAAAATTTATCAAGTGAGAGACAGGCGAAAATAATCAACGCCTGGTCTTACGGACCAATTGGCACAACGCGCAAACTCTTTAAACCATTGAGAAGCCTGGCTCTGCTTGCTTTCTTTGAGCATCCCGCCATACTGGCCGCCCTGAACAAATCAAATGACTCATCCGAAAAATTCAAATCAAGCACAAACGCCTAAACGAAAATTGCCGCCAATCAGGTTCCAAAGAAATGACCGCTCAAAAGCTAGACACCAGCAAAGAAACACTAACAAGCAACAAGCCACTACGAGTGCAAGTGCTTATTATTGGTAGTGGCGCCGGCGGTTCTACCACGGCAAACGTACTCGCTGAGCAAGGCTTTGAAGTTGTCGTTCTTGAAGAAGGGGAACGCCACACAATAGCCGACTATGGCCAATCACCAACCAAGTCTATGAACCTGCTCTATCGCAATCGCGGCATTATGCCGATCATGGGAAGCGTGCCCATCGGCTACGTAGAAGGTCGGACTTTAGGCGGCAGTACTGAGATCAATAGCGGCTTCTGGCATCGTTTGCCCCCCGAGTTTCTGATGCGCTGGCAAGCCCGCTTCAACCTCTCCGACTTCACTCAAGACGCTCTTGCTGAGCACTTTGAATGGGCCGAGAAAATCTTGTCAGTAGGCCTGCACCCCGGTCCTTGGCCAAAATCAACAGAGGTTTTCAACCGTGGCGTAGAAGCAATGCAATGGTCTGGGCAAGAAGTAAAACGAGCGGCAAGCGGCTGCGAAAACAACAACACTTGCTCCGCCGGATGTCCCAAGGGGGCCAGGCAAGGAGTTAGCCTCAACCTCATTCCTGATGCACAAGCCAAAGGAGCACGGTTTATAACCGGCTGCAAGGCCAAGCTACTGCTAAAATCTCGGGGGAAAATTACAGGTGTACTGGCCGAAATTCACAAGCCAGATAGCACCAGCGATCTTGTGCGCATAGATGCTGATCACATTTTCGTCTGCGCTGGCCCCACTCAAACACCGGGCCTGCTGCGCAAAAGCGGCATCAAAGAGCACATAGGTGATACCTTCCAAATTCACCCGATGCTTAAAGTTTCAGCACTCTTCGATGAAGAAATAAACGCCCAACATAGCGTCATGCCGCTGCTTCAAGTGAAAGAATTTTGGCCCGATATTTCACTCGGTGGTTCGTTCTTCTCAGTTGGACATCTTGCTCTCAACCTCGGCGATAACTGGCTAGCCAATCAGAATGTCATCCAAGACTACAAACGCATGGCCACCTACTACGTAGCAGTGCGCGGTACAGGCCGAGGAACGGTGCGCACATCGCCCCTGGGTGATGGAGAGCCAGTATTGAAATATGAGCTATCCGATGTCGACATTCGCCATCTCAGCCAAGGTTTAGCTAGACTTTCATCACTACTGCTCTCGGCGGGCGCTAAACAAGTTTATCCCTGTGTCCAGGGCCTGCCCCAGATTAGCTCAGAACTAGACGCGGTGCGCTGGCTTGACGAAAATCTACCGCGGTCACTGCTGAGCCTCACCACCGTTCACGCCTTCTCCACCTGCCCTATTGGTGAGAAAGTGGAACACTGCGCCGCAGATTCTTTTGGCAAAATTCACGGCTTCGAAAATCTCTATGTTAACGATGCCAGCATGTTGCCAGACTCGCCAGGAATAAACCCCCAAGGCACAATCATGGCCCTGGCAAGACGCAACGCCCTGCACTTTGCCGACCTACACAGAGGACATTAAATGACAGACCTTGCCATAGTCACCGGAGTACCAGGCTGGCTCGGCTCCAACCTCGTCCAGGCCTTGCTAAAGGGGCTACCAGAAGAGACCACCACCCAGAGCCCGGCTTTGCTCAAGCCCCAAGCCCGTGCCGTGCGCGCCCTCTGCCTCAAAGGCAGCAATACAAACGAACTAGCCGAACTGGGCAGCGGTCTCAGCTTTACCGACGGCGACCTGGCCACAGGTGAGGGCCTAGACGCCCTGACAGAAGGAGCGCGGGGGGCCACAGTCTTCCATGTTGCCGGTGTGATTCACCCCAGCCAAGGCCGAAAAGAATTTTACGACGTCAATTTCGAAGGCACCAAGCGCCTGCTTACTGCTGCAATTAACGCTGGCTGCAAGCGCTTCATCTATGTCTCTTCCAACTCACCAATTGGCTGCAATACCAGCTCCCAAGAAGCCGACATGTTTGATGAAAAAGCACCCTACAACCCTTATATGCACTACGGGCGCTCAAAAAAGATGGCCGAAGAGCTTGTTAATGCTGCTGGTCGCAAAAGCAGCCTAGAAACAGTAATTATCAGGCCGCCTTGGTTCTATGGCCCCCGCCAGCCTCTGCGCCAGACCATGTTTTTCTCAATGATTAAAAACGGCAAAATGCCCATTGTCGGCAGCGGCGAGAACCTTCGCTCAATGGCCTACGTGGACAATATCTGCCAGGGCCTGCTGCTCTGTCAACAAGTAGAGCAAGCCAAGGGAAAAACCTACTGGATCGCAGACCAGCGGCCTTACACGATGAATGAAATCGTCGACACAGTAGAACGAGTGCTAGAAAACGACTTTAATATCAAATGCAGCCACAAACGCATGCATCTGCCAAACTTGGCCAGCGACGTGGCATATATTGTTGACAGCACACTACAGGGCTTCGGTCTCTACCATCAAAAATTCCACGTACTTTCAGAGATGAATAAAAATATCGCCTGTAAAATTGATTTAGCCCAAACTGAACTAGGTTACAATCCACAAATAGCCTTAGAAGAAGGAATGAGAAGAAGTATCAAATGGATTCTCGATCATGGTCAAACCATTTAAACTGCTAAAAAATTGAACGCGCAAAGTCAAAGAGAGTAGAACTGATGACCGGATCTAGCCCAAAGAAAGAAAGCAAAGCGACAAAAAAAGTAGCACCCGCAGCAACAACGGATGCAAGCAAGGACGCCACTAAAAAGACAACAAAAAATGCTCCCACGAAAGCATCAAGCAAGACCGCAGCCAAAGCCGCTGACAGCAAGCCAGTAGAGAAAAAAACCGGCAGCAAAACGCAAATAAACCCCACAGTCGCCCCCGAGGCTATCAGCGCGGCCGCTCGCCTACTTGAACTTTCCGACAATGGCAAGTGGAAAGAATTATACCCGCCCCTGGCCGACGAGAGCCGCTCACTCTCAGCCTTGCGCGCCGATCTCGCCGACGTTCCGGTTCTCTGCGCCGACGGCAAAGTCACCAATGTCTACCACAAAATTGAATCTGAAGCACTCTTAAAACGCCAAGATAAAGACATAATTTGGCGCTGCCTCACTCTGGTGCGCGAAGCCTACCTCAAGCTAGAAACAGCTGAAACCGATGGCGCCCACCGCGGCTATCAGTGGAACATGAACTGGAAGCACACCCGAGCAGAACTAGACCAGGTCTACGAAGCATCTAAGATTCTCAAATTAAGCTCTGATGAAATGCGCGACGCCATCATCGCATCGATTTTCTCAGATGCCGTAAAAACTCGCGGCAATTTTATCATTCACAACATTCACGGCTCGCAAGCCGCAGCTCAAGCTCTTTCATATCTCTGGGACGACGGCCAAGAATGCATGAAATCGGTAGAGCGAATTGTCTTAGCTATTAAACAGCACCAAATAGCACCACCAAGCTTTATGGCTAACACTGTCGCAATAATGCTGAGCAAAAAACTCAACCTCGATCCCTTTGAGCGCTACAAGTTTAGCCCCGGCAGTCCAGACCCACTGCGCAATCGCTACCAGCATCTGGTCTGCTCGATTCACAACAAAATCAAGAATCCTTTTGACAGACGCCACTTAACCAAAGACCTCGGTCTAATTAAGTTCACCCCTGATGAACATGAAGTTCTTAAGCTCATCGCCATAGACGAGTGGTACGTACCTCACCCCGATGTCGAGGGTTCAAAAATTGCCCATGCCCTCATTGCTGGCGATCATTCAATCAATTACAACAACCCTGATGGCTTTGCCAAAATCGCCTTAATCAGAGGCCCAGCCACAGAATCGATGTTTGAAGATGCCACCATATATGATTCACTCGAATCAGCCATGGCAAGTTTTGCCGATTCGTTCAACATACTCTTGCCCGAAGTAAAAAACCTTGCTCTAGTGGGTATTCGCCGCACCCAAATGGCAGTCATTCGCGTGCTACGCATCATGACCGAATTACTTAGTGGTGTCACTGTCGGCCCCAGAGACAGTCTGCACTTAATCACCGGTAGCGAAAGAGTTGAACTGGCCATGGAACGAGCAAGACAGAAGCAACCAGATGTCTTTCATACCGATGCCGCTTTCAGCTCTGAAACTGGCCACAAATATCGCAACCGCTCGATGGAGCGCGTTGGTTCAATATTACAAGAATGGCAAAACGAGTATGGCGACATTCCTTTCAGCCCACGACCAACCGGCCTGGTTGAGCCTGGCCCCGGCCGCCTTCCGTTCTGGAACGTACCGCTAAAATACCCCAAACGTGGCAGCAATGGTGAGCAACTAATCGACACCTTGACTCATCACGAGCAAACACAATTTGCCTTCGCCATGAGAATCAGAGAAATTGCAGTGGAACTTCTGAGGGCTGAGCAGTGGTTTTACAGCTAAACTGGCAGAAACTCGCCACCAAGGCTGCATACTCAAGAACCATTATCACTGCCGCGCTGTCGCTATCATCTCTGTACACGCTCTGCTCTTCTTGCCAGGCCGCACCGGCAGGACTTGCAGGCCCGAATCAGAAGACAACGACACAGACAACCTCTGCAAAAAACGCCAAAGGCCAAATAGTAAATTTCCCTAGGGGCTTTTCTATTGGCACGCTGACTATTAGTCAATCCAAAGGCCGACTAGACTCACTCGTCCCACTAGGTCCGGCCCAGGGCCGTATGGTATTCAACGATAAAGACTATTACGCCCTCGATGCCAACCACTTATTTTTCCAGCATCCAGAAGTACTAAAAGACATTCCACCCGATTGTCTAGACAGCATTCGCATGCGTTTCTCCTCATTTGACGACGCTGAAGACGGGCTCTGCGACAAGGCCATGAAGTACGTAGCAGGCCTTACTGGCTTGAAGAAGCTCAACTTGGATCGTTCTGAAGTCACCGACGAGGGGCTCTCTCAAGCCAAGACTTTAGTCAACTTAGAGAGCATGACTTTATTTTCGACCTTAGTAAAAGGCAAAGCCTTCAAAGACTTAACCGGTCTAAAAAAACTGCATACTATCAACATTCCGATGAATGAGCTAACTCCTGAAACCTACGAACTATTCAGCGCCTTTCCCAAGCTAACCACACTCGATGTTGGCCGCTGCCACCCGAGCGAACAAGCCATCAAAAGCATTGCCAAATGCACCAACTTGATTGACCTCGACATTTCCGGTAACCGCACTGTCAACGATCGTACGATCAAATACCTCACGACGTTGAAGCAGTTGAAATCGATTCGCTTATTCGGCACCAATGTCTCTCTCAACGGTCTAGCCGAGCTAAAAGCTCTCCCATTGGAGCTAATCGTGCTACCCGAAAGAGAATACGAAAAAGACAAACTAGATGCTGTGCGCAAACTTTTTCCACATACCAGCTTAATTACGAAGGGTCATAGCAAACTCAACAAAAACGAAGAAACTATTTTTGCGCCGCTGCATTAGGATGGATGAGTGACATTGTTAGAGTAGCAGGACGAATGATGCACAATAGCGGCCAAACAAAGTGCTGGATTCTAAGACTGCTAGCGCTCGCGATCCTTATCGGAGCAGCCTGCCCTCTAATGCAGGCAAACAATTCCAGATTTGACCCACCTGTAAATATGCAGTGCGAAGAAATCGTGCATCCAATACTACGGGTTGCTAGAAACCAAGAATTGCAAGACTTGCAGAAATTAGATATCGACACTCTTGCTGAATTGAACAACTATGAAGGCCCAGCATGGATTCAGCCATTTAAAACGTCATTCGCGAATGCAGAAATGACAGCAGTAAGAAAACTCTGCAAAGTGGCGTTAGGGCTAGAAAGAAAGAAGCTGGTGAGGATCGCAGGAATTCCAAAATTCGCAACTCACGGCTACGACGATCAAGATGCGATGACCAGCTACAAAATGCAGGAAGCCAAGAAAAATACAGTGACTTGGTACAGTACCTTTGGACTAAACGCCATTCCTGTCAAATTCGTACTAGAGCGAAACACCTGTACGAAAGCCTATGTATCAGACTGGTGGCCAGGTCTGACGAAAATACAGATGAGCGATTACGCCCAAATCAAAGCCAATTACCATCCAATTCTTCACCTTCAACCAAAACAAGTTTTCTACATCGACGACGGGCCTTTAATCCGTAGCCTTTATCGGTTCCCTCCACAAAAGGAAAATGTAGCTTGGACCAACATCCCTGTTCAAACCCAAACTCCGCAGACGCTAGGGCAAAAAAGATTCGACGATTCAATCTTCCTCAAGCTCAATAGATACTCGCCGCCCAACACACGAGGATCTTGGGAGTATCTGTTTGGTCCGAAAGAAACGGCAGCAGCGATCACATTGAGCTTGCGGGTTCGCGGTCTGACCAAGAACGAAATAGTCTCTATTGCTGGTCCGCCTTGTTTTCGGTGCGCCCAAGTGCCATGTTGGAAATTCGGAAAAGAAGGACAAGTTATCTGGATATACCTGATAGGCGGCTCAGATATTCCTGTGCGGCTTGCGTTCAAAAAGCAGGTTTGCACAAGCTCTGAAATATTTAGCAACGAAGAATTACGGAAATTCGAAGACTGGAGGGTTTCTGAGTTCAAAAATTTCGCTGTAGGTAAGTCTCTGAGCGAGATCCTAGCAAAACTCGAAAAGCCTATTAAATTCGAGACCAATGTAGAAGAGAAAACGGCAATAGACCAACTGTTAGGCGTGCAGTCATTTACATACTCACCTGAAGACAGTTCAAAGCCACTAGTGCTCTCATTTAAATGTGGCAGATGCTGGGATGTTCGTTCAAGCCAAGATTTAATAGCTCGGTAAATCAATATTGCGGAGTTCCGGGTGACTCGGTTGACTTCGAACAAACCAGAGTTCATGGCCCGCAGCCTTTTCTCTGTCTTCTCTATGCAAAATGGCTCTATTCGGATAATAACCCACGAGCTTAAAACGAGTGAGCTCGTCGCGCGTATCGATTGAAAGCTTTTACTCAAGCTCTTTAGCAGCTTGTTTTGTCAGCTTGGTACTAGTCTTCACTGGCTATACGAAACAGACGGTAGAGTATCTCATCCAGACAAGGAGTGTGGAAGACTGACTTAGCTTTGCTGGTCTTGGTGCCGTCGTAGTACTCGCTTGCTTGGATACAAGAATCCGGAGGATTGTCGCGCAAAGCATCGGTTGAACCAGCAAAAATAACGGCACCAGAATTACCATACGGCACTACCAATGGATTTTCCCGCGCGTAGTGAAGCTGGCCCACCACAGTAAAAGTCAAAGTGCTTGGATCATAAAGCTCAACAGTTGAGGTCAAATTCTCATCAGAGTCGCTAAAACGGCGGGTTGTCGAACCTCCAACGATCAAGACTTTTCCATTACGCAACTCTGTTACAGCGTGACACCGGCGTCGCTTGTTCATGGAACCTGCGGCCATAACGAGATTTAGCCTTGGATCAAAAATCTCAGCTTGGCGCAAGCTAACCATGCCTTGTGGCGAGCCGCCACCGGCAATCAGAACTCGACCATCATGCAAAAGTGTCATGGAATGAGAATGGCGGGGCTGTATAAGATCTGGTCCTTTGGAATAATTTCCCGTTGCTGGGTCGAAGAAAAAAGTCCTATTTGATTTGAATGTTTCGATTGTGTCGCCTGGTACACGCCAAGCAGATGTCTTCGTTGGCAGCCCCCCAGCAATGAACAGCCGACCATCTTTAAGCCGGACAATACCAAACGAGTAGATACCAAGATCGCTGCCATCGAAAGCAGCACCAGACGGCAAGCACTTTTCAGGAAAACAATGCAGTTCCAGGTTTTCTGAATCAGACTGCTTATGCAAAAGCTTACCATCGAGATAAGCGCAATTAGAGTTGCCGAATTGGTAAGGTTCGCAATTCGAATCCAGCTCTCTACCCGTCTCGTCAACGAAACGCAAGCGCTTGCTATCGATCAAAGAGGTGGCATACTCGATCAACTGTGGAGTGCCACGACTGCGCCCGCTGGCCAACCAAACAATCGCACTAAAGGAGAGAAAAACAGTAACAATAGACAAAGCCCAAACCACCATAGTAATGGGCTTCATGGGGCGAGACTTTATTGCCTTTCCACCATACAATTGCCAACTAGCAAATTGTGGATCCAGGGAGCTGCGCAGTTCATCAAAATTGCGTACCACATGCGCCGCGCCGGCTTGGCGCAAACTGGCTTCTAGTGCCGCCGCAGATGGAAGCTCCAGTTGGCACTCGTCAAGACCGAGCCTCTCCGCTAACGAAGAAAAAGAATCTAGAGAAACCACTCCAGAAGCAAGCAGCTTTTCCAGACTAGCCTTTACCAAAGAGGCTGCAGCTAGAACTTGCGCGCTATCAATGTGATGAGCAAAACCAATCGGCACTATAGAAAACTCAGCAGAAAACTCTCGGCCTTGCTTGATTTCACTAACAGCATCAGCCACATAGTAAATAGTCTTAATCAGCTCAGAGTCAGGCCGATAAGCAGTCTTGGTCAGCCACTCACTAACATATTGAAAATGGTCGCGACCCTTGCAAAAATTGGGGCGGCGGCCAAGAATCTCGCTAATTGGTCCAGATTGACTACAAATTTGTCGACCTTGAGGGCTGTACGCCCAGGCATCAAGCACTTCTTGCTCGACTGCCGAGGTAATAAAACTACTTACACTGCAAGTTTTAAGCCAGGTTAGAGTCTCGATGGCGCCATCAAAATAGCTGGCAGAACAGGCTGCCTCTGTCGCCAAGGCGTTGTAGAGCTTCACCGCAGGCTCAAGGTCAAGATCGACTGAACTATGACCCGTGCGCCACAAAGTCATTTTCTCAAGGCACGAAATTCCCGACTGGGCAAAGGCGAAATTGACCAGACTGTTGACATTGAGCGACTCTTGCTCTTCAGCTGGGGCGCTTAAAAAATAGGCATAGGCAAAGGCCACTGCATTAATAGGCATGCGATTGATGAGAACGCCATCGCGAATCCACATCACCGCCGCTTGCTTAAATTTGCCCTTTTTCTTCATAGCCTTATTATCGCCCAAACCTTGAATCAGTGGGCCACAGGAAGTCCGGCATACGGGGGGCGAATACTAAAAGAGTCCTAAAGAAGTACTAAATTAGACACACCGACTTGCAAAGTGATTGGCTTTTTGCCTAAAATACGGCAGCGTTCATGGAGAATTATAATGAAGTTTCACAGCGATCTCTTTGGCTGGGAGTATGTTTGGAGAAATTTCGCCGATGAAAAAGGCGGCCGGGCTGTAACTGATTCAGGCGAAGAAGAAGGCAAGCTGACAATGCTTTCTATCCCGGTTGAAGGCACCGGCGTCAAAGTTCTCTTCATTCCAGAAGCTCGCCACGGCAAGAAAGCTACAAGCAACAGCGTTTTGGTTTGCTACCCACCAGAGGGCGAATTTGCCTTCTCCATTTTCCAAGAAAAAGTGCATCACCAACTAGGTAAAGCTCTAGGCATGCAAGACTTGCAAGTACAAGACGAACTGTTTGACGGCAAGTTCATGATTCAAGGTACTTCAGCAGTAAAAATTCAAGAACTCTTTCTTGACGTGCAATTGCGCGAACTAATATTACTTCAGGCACCATCTCTGCTTCACATCGATACGAAAGCAGCGAAGAGCTATCCGAAGCTTGGCATTCCTGAGCACGTACATGCTGTTGTCTATCAATATGACGGCGTTATGGACAAGCTCCACCAGCTACAAACAGCCTACGACGTTGTTGTGGCAGTTTTGGGCCAGCTGGGTGCTATTGGAGCCATCAGCGGCGTTGAAGCTCGCGAAGCTGACGACTACGAAGAAGAGAGCCAAGTGCAAACCCAGCCCAAGAAGCTGCGCAGCCCTCTGCTAGACCGCTAAATTAAAAAAACAGCTGACATCTCTGACTATCAGCTCAGCCATATGTCGGCCGCTTAAAAAGGCCGCTTCGATGTTATTGCCCTGACACCAGTCACCGCAATAACCAATTTTGTTTGCGCTATCGAGCAATGAGCCAACTGCTAAGGGGTTCGGGGCCAGGGCATAGCGCCAGCGGTGACATTTGCTAAAAGTGATAGGCGGCAGCTCCTGCCTGGTTAGAAGCTCTAGCTCAGTCAATAGTGCGGCAGTGACATCAGATAAAGAATCTTCTAGATGCAAGTGCGACCACTCAGGGCTGGCATGCAGCACCCAGTTCTCACCAGTGCGACCAGGTTTGCTACTGTCACGAGCGACCCAGGCCAGAGCTGAATTGGATACTTTTATGCCGTCAAACTCTAGGGCCAGTGGCTGGGCAAATTGCACCATCAAAGCAAAGCATGGCGATAGCTCGACCGGTTCAACGATTCCGAAACATTCACTAGCCTGCAGAAGCCCCGGCAGCGCACCGCCAGCAGTGGCAATCAAAGCCGCCACTTGCAGAGGCGGAAGATTGAGCACAACATAGTTGAAGCCATTCAATCCGAAACAATCAAGCGCTTTTTCCTGGCCTGATTCCGGCTCTTCTTGACTCGGGTCTTGTTCTAGCGAGGAATCGCCAGGCTTCTCGCCCAGAATGCGATAACAGCTATCCGAGTCAATTTCTAATCTTGTCACCCGGTGCTGAGTGAGCACAGTGGCAAATTTAGCCAATTCACACGAGAGCGCCAGACCAAAGGCATTCATCTTAGGCACCCCGACATAGCGCTGCTTGCGCGGCGATGAAGGAGAAAGCGAGTAGTCTTCGCCCACCCGCTCCTGCTCGGCTATGGCAAAACGGCCATTCCAAGGCAAAACCAAACTTTTTTCTAGCCAACCATCAACAACTTCCCTGAAGCGCAAATCGGAAACAGTGAAATATTGGGCGCCATAATCAAAACTCGGTTCGCGCTCGCGACTGGCAAGCCGCCCTCCTGGTTGGCGCCCTTTGTCGACGACCACCACCTCAAAGCCTTTGTCAGTCAACGCTTGCGCGCATACCAGACCGCTCAGGCCAGCGCCGATGACGGCGACTTTATTTGTTTTTTTCTTGTTGTCCATAATGTTAAGCTTAGCGGTTGAAAGTGAATATCGCATAAACACATGCAAGTTTAAGGTGACCCTAACTCATAACGGAATCTCAAAAGCTGAGCAACCCTGAGAACAAGGTGATTGAACGATGAAACCGTCATTTGCAAGAGTAATTGGAGCCGCCGTATGCTGCGCCAGTTTTTTAATCGCTATACCAGCAGGTTTTGCCGAGGCACCGAACCTGACTCCGGCAGAAATGGTACTTGTAATTCGCAATGCCAAAATTGTCACCGCTGAGTCACCTCTAAGGGCCAGCCTAATAAATCAAGAAGCCATTATCACAACCAAGCGCAACGCCAAAGCTACAGACAAAGACTGCAAAATCGACGCAATCATGATTGGCAAAGTTCTGGTTGATACTTACAGTAAAGAGATTCTCAGGGTCAAAGTGCTGTTTTCAGACTACGAGAACGGGAAATATACTTCAGTTAGCTTATCAAAAGGCGATCTAGCAGCCTTTGCCGACGGCAAACTCAGCCAGGACGACTTATTGAGTTCCCTGCAATTAACCACATACAAAGAGGATGTTTCACCATTTTCAGAGAAAGGTGGTGAATCTGCCACCACGACCGGTATCAGCCCAGGGCCACTTTTAGACAAGCGTTTGCTTCTACTCTCTCGCATTGAGAGCCTGAAGCAAAAAGGCACCAACGTCAAAGCGTACATGGACTATTTCAACACCATCGAAGACGCCGTCAAAAATAGCGACGAAGAAAAGGTCAAATCACTCACCACAAGCCTTTCTGACAAGCTCAATGACCAAGAGAAGATGCGCCAACAAGCTCACGCTACTGGTGTCAAAAATGAAGTATTGCGCTTTCAAACTCATATTCAGCAGCACATACTCAGTGGTAAGAAGCTGCCCTTCGACTTGGGTCAAATTCAAAGAGTGCAGCAGCTCGTAGTGGCTGGCAAAAACGCCGAGGCGAAAACCTTAATGGATTCACTAGAACGGACAATGAAGTAATAGCAACCCAATTGGTAAGCTTCGACCTTAATTACTTGTCGTAATATCATTTATTACCTGTACCAATGACTAAAATCGCTGCCTATAATTTTAGGTTGAAACTTCAGCGAGGAAATTTTAGTGGCTACATGTGTGATATTAGGCGCTGGCAAAGGTATCGGCCAATCTGTAGCCAAAGAATTTAAGAGTCGCGGCTACCACATCGCCCTATGTGCCCGCAACAAAGATAAATTAGCTGAGTTAGCAGAGCAGCTAGGCGACGATACCACAACCTGGTCTGTTGATGTGGCCGACTCAGAAAACCTCAAGCGAGCATTGGCCGACATTGCTAGCAGCCATGGCGACATAGAGGTGCTGATCTACAACGCATACAGCGCCGAGATGGGCAAAGGCTCTACCCTTGACGTGGAGAAGTTCAACCAGTCATTGCTGGTCAACGTCTCTGGCGCCCTGGTTGCGGCTCAAGCGGTGGCGCCAGCCATGATGGCCAAAGAGAAAGGCACCATTCTTATAACAGGCGGCGGCTTTGCCTTACAACCATTCCACAATCAGACAGCCCTTTCAGTAGGCAAAGCAGGCTTGAGAGCACTTTCACAATGCCTGCATCAGGAGCTTGGACGCAAAGGGGTGCACGCCGCCACCGTCACCGTATGCGGTATCGTCAAAGAAGGTACTGCATTTGCGCCCGATGCAATCGCCAAGAGCTTCATTGCCTTGCACGACCAGCCCAAAGGAGCATTCGAAGCAGAGATCACCTTCACTGGCAAATAGCGCTCTTACTGTTCCGCTATTCCAGAACTAGCGGCGTTTTTTACTAATCGGCTCAAAGACATCGAGGGGCACTTTACCAGCCCTGCTATTGGTGATTTGGCAGTGCGGCATAAGCTTACGCAATTCAGCCAGTTGCTGTTCACTGACACTATTGAAGTCGAAACCAAAATGGGTAAGTTTAGGCAGTTTGCTCAGTTGCCTGAGGCCAACCATGGTCACCGAGGTGTCGGTTAAATCGAGATGAATGAGATTCGAGCCAGTCCGGCATCGCCGATTTTGCAAGCTTGCAAACGCACTGCCATAAGATTTTTCAAGCCTTTAAGAGAGGCAAGAGAGGCGTCATCAAGGTCGTTATGGTCGACCACTAAGCGCTTTAGAGTGGTGAGGTCTTTCAAACTAGCCAAAGCAGGCCCAGTTATTAGACAGCTGTTCATCACCAGCTCTACCAGACTAGAACAAGTCTTTAAGTGCTCAAAGCCGCGATTACCAATATCAGTCGAACTCAGCTCCAGTACCTTCACCTTCTCTAGATGATTAATAGCAAGAAACTGCTCATCACTAATTTCGAACTCATTGCATTGCAAAACAACGAGGGCACCGGGGGCAAGCTTATTCAAGAAAGTTAGATCTTGGGCCCCGTCATAATTAACGACTAGTCCGCACTCTGTGCCCTGAGGAACGGCCACTCGACCGCAAGCATTAGCAATGCGGGTGGCCCCGAAGTCAAAGCTGTCAGGGGCGAAAGTGTAGGCCTGTACAAAACCAACTGAGCGCTCAGGGAAATTGAGATACTTGATTGGGGCCTTGACGACGGCCGCCTTAGCACCCCGGCCCTCATGTGCATCTGACGGCCTCTTTGCCAAAGCTGACTGAGCTGGCAAGAGCAGTAGAAAGCCAAGGGCCAGACAGGTGAGTAGCAGCGTTTCTTGCTTCGAAGCAATCGGCAATATTCACCGGCCATAAGTATATGGGGAATTCAGTAGACTCCAGGCTTTCATTATAACCAGGAGAATCTGCGCTAAGATTCTCCCAGCAATTTCTTTTTGGTCGTGGAGGACTATTAATGAACCGCACTCTGGCAAATCTTTTCTTGGGTCTAGTTATTAGTGCGAGCTTTGGCGCCGCGCTGACGGTTGCTGCGCCTGAAGCACAAGCCAAGCCCAAAGTTACAATTACTGACCGCATTGAGATTCTCAGCAAGAAAATTGACAAGGGACAAAAGGCGAATGAGCTGACACTGAAAGAAGCAGACAAACTGCGCAGTGACATCACTAAAATCAATGAAAAAATCGAAAAAGCCAAATCAAAAAATGCCGGCAAACTTAGCTATGAAGACGAATCTAAGATTGAGAAAGACCTCAACAAGGTGAGCATCAAACTTACTGCTAAAGAATTAGACAAGCGCACAATTAGCCCTAACTAAGACTGAACTAGCTCCCCTGGCCCGAAATAGTGATCTTGCTATTTCGAGCTTCTCAAGAGAATCAATAATTCAAGCAAATAAAATGCTCCTCGACCCTAGGGAAGAGGAGCATTTTAATAGCGCTCAATTTATGGCTTCAGTTCTGCATGCCGTTATGAAACCAACGACTTTACAGTAGCCACAATATGACTTGAAGTAATGCCAGCGGCATCCATCAACTCTTCTGGTGTACCGGAACCAGGCATGTCGCGTACAGCAATCTTGACGATCTTAGGCAAGATGTCGAGACTGGCCACTTTGCCACCACGGGTAACTGGGCCTTTTGGTGTGAAGGCATCAAGTACAGCGTCACCCATACCACCTTCTGGCCAGTGGTCTTCTACCACAATCAAAGTGCCTGTTTCACGAGCAGCAGTGGTCAAGGTTTTAGCATCGATTGGCTTGATGGAATAAAGGTCAATAACGCGAACATGAATGCCCTGTGCTTTGAGTTCATCATGAGCTTTCAAGCATTCATGCAGAGTGATACCAGCACCAACCAAAGTGAGCATGTCATCAGCTGAGCTACGTAGCACTTTGCTGCCACCAATTTCAAAAGTATCTTCGTCTTTGTAGAGTACACGAGTCTTTTCGCGGGTTGTGCGCATATAAGAAACGCCGTCCACACCGTACATTTTTTCGACAAGTTTAGCGGTCGAAACAGCATCTGAAGGATAAAGCACGGTGCTGCCGTGAATAGCACGCATCATGGCTAAGTCTTCTAAGGCCATCTGAGAAGGGCCATCAGCCCCAATCGAACAACCAGCGTGGGAGCCACAAAGCTTGATGGTAGCTCTAGAAATAGCAGCCATGCGGATGAAGTCATAAGCGCGGCACAAGAAAGCTGCAAAGGTTGAAGAAAATACTTTCTTACCACGAGTAGCCATACCGATTGCCACACCAACCATTAGTTGCTCAGCAATATACATCTCGAAGAAACGATCCAGGTAAGCCTTGGCAAACTTATCAGAATATGTCGAGTTACCAACTTCGGCATCTAAGACAACCACATCATTGTGGGCGCCACCAAGAGCCTTAAGAGCATCGCCGTAGGCTTCTCTTGTAGCGGCAGGGCTCGTGTAGACAGGGGCCACGAATTTGCCAGAGCAACTAATCTCAGCAGTCGGTGACTTCTTGGTGGGAAGCTCAGCGGGCTTCTGCACCACTACTGAATGGTTAGTGACACCGCCCAAAAGCTTGACAGCTTCTTCAGCCTGTTCTTTTGAAAGCGGCTTGCCGTGCCAGTTATCTTGATTGGCAGTGAGAGGAATGCCATGACCTTTTTCAGTCTTAGCAATAATAATTGTCGGTTTGCCAGTAACGCCAATGGCCTCTGTCAAAGCTTTATCAATCTGACCAAGGTCATGACCATTGATTTCAATTACATGGTAGCCAAATGCTCTAGCGCGCTCACTGTACAAAGCGGAGTTCCAACCAAAAGCAGTTTCGCCGCGCTGACCAAGACGATTCATGTCAAGGATGGCTACCATGTTGTCGAGCTTGTAGTGCGATGCACATGACATGGCTTCCCAGACAGAACCCTCGGCCATTTCACTGTCGCCCAGCAAAACCCAGACCTTATAAGGCAGTTTGTCCAAATATTTTCCGGTCAGGGCCATACCGACGCCCATGGCAAGACCTTGACCCAGGGAGCCAGTGGCGACATCGACCCAGGGCAAAAGCTTAGGAATAGGGTGACCTTCAAGTCTTGAGCCAAATTTGCGCAAAGTCATCAGCTCGTTGTCAGTGATAGCGCCAGCGGCCTTATACATCGAATAAAGCAGCGGGCAAGCATGACCCTTCGAGAAGATTAAACGGTCGTTGTTTGGGTGCTCTGGTTTGCTGAAGTCATACTTCAAAAATTTGGTCATGAGCACAGCCATGATATCGGCTGCTGACATTGACGATGTGGGGTGACCGGAACCCGCTTCGGTAGTAGACCGAATGCTGTCAGCTCTAAGCTGGCTGGCCAATTCCTTAATGGTTGCAACGGCGTTAGCCTGCACTTCTACCATAGCTTTTCCTTTCCTCACTTATGAAACCAAGATTAAATCAGCATACGCGGTCTATATGCTAACGCTTCGACGTCTTTCTTGCTTTAAGCAATCTATAGATAACAGCGGCGAATTTAGAAGTTTGATGCTGACAACTATTTATTTGGAACCATCGGCCATGTCGGTCGTCAAGCAAACCGCTGAGCAAGAAAGCCTCGAACAGAAGTCCACACTTTCTGTGCGAAGTAAATTCAACGCTTCCAGCAATTGTCCCTGGAGGACTCATGGCTAACTTATCAATACTAAAATCAAGCCTTTATCCAAGCGACTGGAACGATCAACGAGTCTATGTCGCCAATAACTGGAATCGTCGCAACAATGCCTACCAACAGGCCGAACGCGACGCCCTAGAAGCGCAAATGAGAACTCAGTGGCAATAGTACAATCCAAATTACACCGGTCAATACAACTGGAACACTTATAACAGCCCTGGTTTCCTTGACTACGTCCACAATGGTAATCCGGGATTATTCACCCAAATTCGCAGCGCCATCGGGATTTAGCCCAAAGCTCGTTTAACTATAGCTCGCTTAGAGCACTCCCTCTTTTGCCAGACATGCGTGATATCATGCCTTGCGCAATTGAGGGAGATGCTTTAAATGTCGGATCAAAAACCTAGCCAGGCCACACTAGCAAAAGAGAATGCTTATCGCCTACCAGAAGTCGTTTCACCAATAAGTTATGCAATTAAACTGGTTCCCGATCTGGTCAGCTTCAAATTTTCAGGCAGTGAAACTATCACCCTGTCCATCCACAGCGCCACCAACGAAATATTATTCAATGCCATTGATCTGCAAATCGAAAATGCTCGCATCGAGCAAGATGGCAGTGAAACATGCCAGACTGCAACAGTAAAGATAGAGAAAGAAAACGAGCGTGTGCGCTTGGTTTTCCCTTCCACACTGGCCGCGGGCACGTGGCACCTGAAGCTCGATTTTAGCGGTGAAATCAATGACAAACTACGAGGTTTCTATCGCAGCGCTCAAGCCCTCAAAGATGGCGAGAAAAGCTGGATTGCCCTGACCCAATTTGAAGCAACTGATGCCCGTCGAGCTTTTCCTTGCTTTGATGAACCTTCATTTAAAGCGACTTTTCAACTGACTCTCTGTGTCGACAAAGATTTAACAGCTCTTTCTAATACATCTGTTGAAAGCGAAAGTATTGAAGGCAACAAGAAGACAATTACCTTTGCCAAAACCATGAAGATGTCGACTTACATTGTCGCTTTCGTTGTTGGTCATTTAGAAATGAGCGAAGCGGTCATGGTTGACGGCATTCCAATGCGCATCTATGCGCCCATCGGCAAACTACATCTAACCAAATTTGCATTAGAAATTGGTGCAGCAGCCCTGGCATTTTTCAACAAATACTACGGTATTCCCTACCCTGGCGACAAAATGGACATGATTGCCGTACCGGACTTCGCCTTTGGCGCTATGGAAAATGTAGGCGCCATTATCTATCGCGAGAGTGCCCTGCTTGTCGATACAGAACAGGCTTCTCACGCCGAACTAGAGCGAGTTGCCGACGTAGTCGCGCACGAGTTGGCCCATATGTGGTTTGGCAATCTTACAACCATGAAGTGGTGGAATGGCATTTGGCTAAACGAAGCCTTTGCCACATTTATGGAGTTGGTGGCAGTTGACAATTTAAAACCAAGCTGGAAGCGCTGGGAATCTTTCGGCGCCTCTAGAGCCATGGCGTTTGCCACAGATGGCCTTAAGGCCACTCGACCAATTGAATTTCCGGTCAACGCCCCAGAAGAAGCCAACGGCATGTTTGATGTCTTGACCTATGAGAAAGGCGCTTCGGTATTGCGCATGCTTGAACAATTTATTGGCCCGGATAAATTTAAGAGCGGCGTCAACAGCTATTTGCAAAAACACAAGTTTGCCAATACCGAAACTAATGACCTCTGGCAGTCACTAGAATCAGCCTCAGGCGAGCCAGTGCAAGAAATCATGAACTCCTGGATATTCCAAGAAGGTTATCCTATGATTTCAGCCAATTTAGATGCCGACAAGAAATCAGTTACCCTCAAGCAAAAGCGCTTCTATTACCTTGAGAGCAAGACCAATGATGCTGCTAAGGTGCTTTACCAGGTGCCTGTCTTAATGCGCGCCAAACTAAAGGGGGAGAGCAAACTAATTGAAAAAACACTCTTGCTAAAAGAGCAAGAAACTAAAGCAAGCTTTGAAAAAGATCTCGAATGGCTGGTGGTAAATGCAGGCGGCAGCGGTTTCTATCGAGTCAACTACAGCTCCGAGCTGCTCGATAGCCTCAAGGCTGTGTTACGGCAATTGAGCGCCTTAGAGCGTTTCAATCTCGCTAGCGATCTCTGGGCCTTAACTATGAACGGCACAGTTAAGCTCAACCAGTTTCTACAATTCACAAAATTGTTCAAAGACGAAGAAGATAAGAACGTCTGGTCAGTTATTACTGGCGCCCTGCAATATTGCGATCGGGCCTTCAGCAGCGACAAGGAAGCAATTGAAAAGCTGCGAGCACTAACAGTTGAAATATTGAGCCCAACTTATAAACGCCTTGGCTGGGAAGTCAAAGCGAAAGAAAGCGAGCTAACCAAGCAACTAAGAGGGCTGGCAATTGCAACCCTTGGCACTACTGGCGGTGACAAAGCCGTCAGCAAAGAAGCAGCCACGCGCTACGACAAGCACTTAAGCGGGGAGATGCCGCTAGCACCAGATGTTCTCTCGGCAGTTGTAGCGGTGCTGGCATCAAGCGGCGAGCAGAAACGCTATGAACAATTTGAAGCATCCTTCAAGAACGGCAGCTCTCCCCAAGAGCAAGAGCGCTATATGTACGCCCTGGGAATGTTTCAAGATGCCACCCTGCTAGAGAAGACACTGGCCAAGACTCTAGCTGGTGAGGTTAAAGGACAGAACGCGCCCTACCTGGTGCGCAATATCATGCTCAACCCCCACGGCCGCAAAGTGGGCTGGCACTTTGTTAAAAGCAATTGGGAGCAAATCAATAAAACCTTCCCCAGCCTGATCATGACCAGACTGGTAGAAGGAGTTACTGGCTTGCTTGACGAGTCGCTGGCCAAAGAAGTATTTGCCTTCTTTGAAAACTATGAATTTGCCGGGGGACAAAAAACAGTTGATCAGCACCTCGAAAAGCTAGAGGTCGGCCTGGCTTTTATGGCCAAGCAAAAAATCGACTAGAAACCTGACTAAACCCTCGGGGCACCCCGATCCGGTGGCTGTCTATCTCCCATTGGACCAATAGGTCCCAGAGGGCCTGGGGGTGGCGGTCCCACAAAGGGCTCGTGCTCTAGCATATGTCGGCGCATTTGCTTTTGCTGCTCCTCAGTAAAGACTGCTCTGGCCTCGAGCATAGAGGTTACGCGATCTAACTGATTTGCATTTTCAAGACTATTGATCTGACGCTGAATTGAGAGTGCATCAGCCTTAGCCTCGCCTTTGTCAGAGCCCGTAATTGACTCCATAAGCTGATGACGGAGTTTAATTAACTCCGAAATCCGCGAAGCGGCAGCAAGCTGCTCTTTTGTTTTGATAGCGTGCAGCTTTTCACGCTGTTCATCGCTTAAGCCAAGGGTCTTGAGAAACTCCGGGTCTGGCCCTGGCGGCCGGCCTGAAAATCCAAGACCACCGCCAGCAGGTCCGCAAGCTGGACCATTGCTAGAAATTTCAATTCTTTTCTCGTTGGCCGGAGAGTTATCGCTAAGGTACTGCATCACCGGCGGTGCTGGACGCATCTGCCCAATCAAAAAATCTTCACTAGAACCATCACCCTGAGCTGATGCTGGCAAATCTCCCATTGAACCTCCTAAGGCACAACAAGCAATGGCTACTAAGTACGAAGCGTGAATCGCTTTCATGAATCCTCCTCCAACAGGCTAACGAGACAGAGCGGCAAACTTCGATGTCCCTACCATTTCATTTAAAACTAAGGCCGTAAAGGATTTATGTTGCCAAAATGCCAACTTTAAAGGATTTGTAAAGGCACCTTAATAGCAATCGGCTAACATTGGAATACAGTAAATAAGTAGTTAGAAGTAACCAGCCTTGAGTAATCTAGAAATCAATAGCCTTGATAGCCAACCGGCCCAACGCAGCCGCCTGCTTTTAGTGGACGACGATCAAAAGTACTGTCGCCTCATTTCAGACTACCTCAGTCGCTACGGTTATGAAGTCACCGCCGTTCACGATGGTCAATCTGGCCTACAGCTATCAGTTGGCCATGGCTTTGACGCCATCATATTAGATGTAATGCTGCCAGGTCTCGATGGCTATGCCGTATTGAAGAAGCTACGAGAGCAAAGCCAAATTCCAGTTCTAATGCTGACAGCCCTAGGCGACGAAACCGATCGCATAGTCGGCCTTGAAATTGGCGCCGATGACTATTTACCCAAAACTTTTTCTCCCAGAGAATTATTAGCTCGACTGCGCGCTGTCTTGCGACGCACTAAGGCAGTCGAGCAAAGCAACAAAACTGAAATTGCTGTGGGGCCACTAGCGATAGATTTACTAGCCCGCAGAGCCAACCTCGGCGATGAGCTGCTCGCTCTAACTCCCGTTGAATTCGACCTATTAGTTGTGCTGGCCCAAGCCAAAGGTCGCGTACAGACCCGTGAACACCTTTTAAATGAAATAAGAGAACGCAACTACGACATTTTTGACCGCACCATCGACGTGCACATTTCGGCTCTGCGTAGAAAGTTGCAAGACGATCCTAAGAATCCTAGATTCATTCGCACCGTGCGCGCCGCTGGCTACATGCTGATCGACCAATCGGAACGCCCATGAAGATTAGCAATCTATTGCCCCGCCATCAGAGCCTGGCAATAAAATTTCTCTATCTGCTCACGGCCTACATAGCAATGTTAATCGCGCTGCCATTGATTGGCTTCAATGCCCAATTTGGCATCGGCTGGGAGGCCTTGCTGCAAAGCCCGGCTGGCAGCCACGTTGACTCAGTGGCCGATGCCATAAACGAACAGCTGGGCACGTCACCTAGCACTAGCTGGGACAGCATATTGAAAAACTTTGGTGGCATTTACCAAGTCAAATACTATTTATTTGACAGCAATGGTGAACAGTTAGGGGGAAACCCCATCAAACTGCCAGCGGCCCTAGCTCAGAAGCAGCGCATGATGCCTCCTTTTCATGAGCATCGCCCGCCACCGATGGCTATAGTTCACTTCCGAGATGCTCCACCCCACTTTAGAGACAGAGAGCCAGACTTCAGTCCCGATAGAGGGCCAGGCTTTGGGCCGCCACCAGAATTCGCGAACCATAGTGCGGATGGCATGCCAGGGCCTATGCCCAACAGAGTGCCAGAAGATTTGCTCAAGGCTCACGGGCGCTTCTTAGTGCATACAAACAATCCCGATACATTTTGGATAGGCACCAGAATGATGGTGTTTTCACCCGAACGGGGACACCCAGTTCCCTGCACATTACTGGCCCAATCAGACAATATCTGGCAGAGCAGCTTACTGATTGACCTGAAGGCAGCCTTGCTTGTGCCATTAGTTATTCTTCTGCTCTCGCTCTGTTTCTGGCTGCCTTTTATTTATCAAATTACAACCGCCCTGACCGAGCTTACCCGAGCCACCGAGAGCATTGCCGAAGGCCACTTTGACACCAAGATCAATAGCAATCGCCACGATGAAATTGGCAGATTAGCCGAAGCAGTCAATTCTATGGCCGAACGCATCAACATTTTTCTCACTGGCCAAAAACGCTTAATGGGCGATATATCCCACGAACTCTGTTCACCTATTGCCCGCTTGCAAATGGCCCTAGAACTTCTAGAAAGTAGCTCAACACCAGAGCAACAAAACCTGCTCAAAGATATTAGAGAAGAAGTGGTTGAAATGAACAATCTAGTCAATGAACTTCTAGCCTTTTCTAAAGCAGAACTAAAAGGACCAATGAAAAACCTAGTGGCTGTGCCACTAAAGCCACTCTTTGAAAATCTGATTGGGCGCTTAAACCTGGCTGAGATAGTGACGCTTCAAGTAGCGGAATCAGTGGCACCACTAGCCGATCATATGTTACTAGAGAGGGCCGTCGGCAACATGCTTAGAAATAGCATCCGCTACGGTGGCGGCGAAAAGATTTCACTAACAGCCTTGCGTCAAAGCGATGAGGTCGTGATTACAATTGCCGACCAAGGCCCAGGCGTGCCAGCTGAATCGCTAAAGCATCTTGGTGAACCATTCTTCAGGCCAGAGGCCTCTCGCAGCCGCAGCTTCGGTGGTGCCGGTTTAGGACTGGCAATAGTCAAATCTTGCGTCACCGCCTGTCAAGGCACCATGGTGATCCGCAATCGCGTCCCCCATGGTTTAGAAATTGAAATCAGACTGAAGGCGGCTAGTTGAGAGCTTCCGAGGCCAGCCTCATCAAATAGCAGCATCCTATCACTCACCTGGCGGGAAAGTCTGCTCCTGAGCCTGGTATCGCTCAATCCAACTGTCGCCCAATTCGCTTACTGTGAAATTGCCAAGCGAAGCTTCTGGCAAAAGCGGCGCCACGGTTAGCCAAAAAGCACTGCGATCAAAACCTTTGCTACCCTCGCCAATGAAGACAGCATTGGCTCCCATCGCCCTTGCAGCAGAAGAAATCGTCCGGCTCATTCCACTGGTAAATGGCGATGGCATCGAGCAACAAAGCAAAATTCTAGTAGACCTGAGCTTAAAATCACTACGAACAAAACGCAAAAGCTCAAAGACATCATCGTCAATAAGATGTACAGGAGCGACTATTAACGCTGGATCGTTTACCCGCAGCCAGGCGATGGCAACAGAAAGCTTGGGCACAGACACAACCCTGTAGCCAGCACGCTCCAATTCGATGGCAGCGTAGTCTGACTCAGTCTGATGCTCGTGTAATATCAGGATAGATTCTGGCATTCAAATGTTATGCCGCTAACTGAAATGGCAGTAACGTTTTTTGCGCTCTCAATGCTCAGATTTAAAAACTCTCAAGTCAATTAAAGCGGCGATAACCTGTTGCACCAAAGTGTAAAAAATCATGGGCAGAAGTACGGCAGGATGATCGGCCAGACTGGCAGCAGCTAGCACCAAGCCGGTGCCATTGTTGTTCATCCCCAGGCCAAACATCAGAGCCGCTTGCTCTCCCTTGTCTGTCTTGAGTACACGTGCAATCAGCCACCCCGCACCAAAAGCGGTAGCACAAAGAAAGAGAGTAGTAAAAAAGATAAAAATGAGATAGTCCCAATCAGGTTTAGCAAAAGCTTGTGGAAGTGATGTAGCGGCATTCGAATAGTTAAGCAACAAAAGTACGACAAAATTGACAAGCTTCAGACTGGGCTTGACTTTGGCCGTACGGTCTTCGCCTAAACAGAAATACAGCACAATACCAAGCAGGGCTGGTAAAACCACCGTTAGCATCATAAAAGCATTGGTGCCCTGAGCCGCCAACTCATGCAAATCCTCGGAATAATCTCCGATTGTGATGTTGCCAAATATATGGAGAACCAGAGGGGTAGTTAGAGGGCAAAGAATTGTCGAGAGAAAAACCAGGCCAAGGCTCAGACTCAAATTGCCATTGGCGTTTTGCGACCAGGCAGTGGACGAGCCCGCGATCGGCATAGAGACAATCAAAGCTAGACCCACTAATAAATTTTGCAACTCATCTGAGCTGTGCCACAAATGCATCAAGCCGCCTAGGGCAAGAATCAAGAGGATCGGAACGCACATATTAGCCAAGAAACCAACGAGCAAAACGGTAGGGTGCCGCAAAATACCAAACAACTCGCGAGCACGAATGCCAAGCCCGGCATTAAACAAGAGAAAGGAGAGCATAAGAGCGGGCAAGCTGACAGTAACCTTGCTGCCATCGATAAATTGCATCTCGCCTAGGTGAAATTGCCGCAGCCACAAACCAAAGCCTGGCAAGACCCCAGCTAGGCAATATGCCAACAGTAGTAACCACAAGAAGTACCGATGTATAGACTTGGTAATGGCGCCTTTCCATTTAGGAGTTGGGTGTTTTAAACCCTGATTGGCATTCTAGCCCTTTGGTAGAATCAGCGCCGAGAACCAAGCGATTTAATTTACTTTGACATCAAACTAATTCGTTTTCAGCTACAATAGTTTGATGTCAAAGCATTTTCGTCCTAAAAGAGGTCAATCATGAGAACAATCAAGGAGATAGTCGCAGCAGAAGCCGTCAGAGAAGGCGCTGGAGTAATCGTTCATCGCCCCTTCCCCACCCGTCAGATTGACAATATCGATCCTTTTCTTCTACTCGACCACATGGGCCCCAATCTCTACGCCCCAGGCAGTGCCAAAGGCTTCCCCGATCACCCACACCGGGGCTTCGAAACAGTCTCTTATATGCTCGAAGGAGCACTTGAGCACAGAGATTCAGCAGGCAACAAAGGGGTAATTGCTGCTGGCGATGTGCAATGGATGACGGCTGGCTCTGGTGTGGTGCACTCAGAGATGCCCGAAGAGAATTTTCGCGAAAAAGGCGGCCGGTTGAACGGTTTTCAACTCTGGGTCAATTTGCCCAAGAGCGACAAGATGACAGCACCGCGCTATCAAGATACCCTGTCGGCTAATATTCCGGTCTACGAGAGCGAAGACAAATCAGTCTGGGTCAAAGTAATTGCCGGTAACTCAATGGGAAAGCAGGCGGTGATTAGCACCCACATTCCCATTCTCTACTTGCACGTCATTCTGCAACCCGGAGCCAGCTTTAGCCAAGCAGTGCCTATGGCACACACGGCTCTGGCCTATGTAATTTCTGGCCAGGGAAAATTCGCTGAAAAAATAGCAGAGCCTGATCACTTAGTGATATTCGCATCAAATGACAGCCAAGAGAGCGAGACCATTGCATTCACGGCCGTGGGAAACCAGCCACTAAGCGTGCTGCTGATCGCCGGCCAACCGATCAACGAACCAATAGCCCGCTACGGACCGTTTGTCATGAACTATCAAGCTGAAATCAAACAAGCTCTAGTGGACTATCAAGAAGGCCGCATGGGGCAAATCGCCTAAGGTCAATGGCGCCTATAAGCTCTCAATTATATTGCCAAAATTAGGGCCCATGGGCGCCCCTTCACCACGGCGCAAGACCGTACCAGAGGCATCTAGATAAATAAGTGTGGGATAGGCCTTAACGTTATACTTCGCTTTCAGTTCGCTGTTTTCAGGATCTTCAGCATTAAGCTGTTCAAACTGAATGCGGCCACCGTACTTAGCTTTGGTACGCTCAAAAGTATCAGCGAACTCGCTGCAAACATGGCACCATGTGGTGTAAAACTCGATTACTTTCTTGACGCGACTGCCACGAACAACCGCACTAGCCGGGCTAGCACCGTTAGTACCTAGAGGTACTGCGCTACCAGAAGAAGCAGAAGCTGACGAGCTGGGGGAGGTCTGGGCGACAGCGGCTGACTGCAATCTATTTAAGCTATCGTAGCCTTTCTGCGCCATTTGCCGCAGTTGTGGATTGCGACTAGCCGATCAAAGCTAAGCAATTCAAGCATTATCAACTCTTGCCCCTGGCCGGTAAGCTAAGCCAACACCTTGCTCGTTCAATGCTTTATGAATAGCAAAATTTAGCTCGGAGCGCAAAGAACCTGGTCTCGTAAGAAAATCTTCAGTGTAAACCCGTAGCGAGAAATTCATGGCGTTCTGGCCAAACTCAAGAAAAAGTACATCTGGTGGTGGATCACTAAGCACACCAGGATGCCCCACAGCAGCAGAAAGAATGACTTCTGCCGCCTTTACCGGATCGGCATCAAGAGCCACAGGCACAGCATAAGTAAATCTAATTCGGTCGCTTTTGTAGCTCCAGTTAGTAACTTTGCCCTTTATAAACTCGGAGTTTGGCACAATGATGGCAATATTGTCATTGGTGACAATCGTGGTGGCTCGCAGCGAAATGCGAATAACATCACCAGTGATACCATCGACCTCAATTCGATCGCCAATTTTTATGGGTCTCTCGAATAAAATAATTAAGCCGCTAACTAGATTTGTAGTAATAGTTTGCAGGCCAAAACTTATACCTAAACCAAGGGCACCAGCTAGAACAGTGAAGGAACTCAAATCTATGCCTGCGGTTTGCAAAATTATCAGCGAGCCAAAGAAAATCACCACATATCGAGCAATACCAGCGATACCCTGACGCAAGCCAACATCCACTGATGTATGAGCTTGCAGGGCCCGTTCTGTCCAGTCACGCAGACGACTGGTGACCACAATCAATGAGGTGACAAGCACACCAATATAGATGAGCATCCAGAGTGAGACTTTAGCTTTACCAATTGGCAAAAACTGCAACTGAAAAATTGCATCTATGTGCTTAAAGAGATCTTGGGCATCCACCCCCTAGCTCTCCTTTTCTACTGTTTTCTTCGGCATCTTAATGGGCTCAGATACACCAGGCTCATGGGGCTCGGGCTTAGGATGAGGCTTTTCACTAGGCTTAGAGTCAGGTTTAGACTGAGGCTTAGTCACTGGCTTTCCTGCTTCTTCTTCAAAGTCGTCATCATCGTCTTTCTCAGCTTTTTGACAATCTATTTTAAATTCGCCATCTTGAACATCGACAAAGACCTTGCCGCCATGTTCAAGCACACCAAAGATAAGCTCATCAGCCAAGCGCTCACGAATTTTTTGCTTAATCAAACGAGCCATTGGCCGAGCCCCATACTGCTTATCAAAGCCCTTATCGGCAAACCAGGTGCGAGCATCTTCGCTCAGTTTCATGGTGACCTTCTTGTCGATCAGCTGTTCTTTAACTTCATTGATAAACTTGTCTACCACACGCAAAATATCTTTGTATGTCAGAGGGTTGAAAGCAATCCAAGCATCCAGGCGGTTGCGGAACTCAGGAGAGAAGGTGCGCTCAATAGCGCCACGCCCCATGCCCATACCGAAGCCCTGATTATTCGATTCGCCCCGAGCGATGGATTTCTCTTTCTCCGCATCGCTAACATGCTTAGGCCCGTCGTCTTTGACCACAGCCCGCTGGAAACCAATATTGTCGCCCATCATATCGCGAGCACCAGCATTGGTTGTCATAATCAATATGACGTTTCTAAAATCAGCTTTCTTTCCGGTGTTATCCGTAAGAGTGGCATGATCCATTACCTGCAACAGTATGTTGAAGAGATCGGGGTGGGCTTTTTCAATCTCATCTAGTACTACCACTGCATGCGGTGTCTTGCTCACTGCATCGGTGAGGATGCCACCTTGATCAAAGCCAACATAACCAGGTGGTGCGCCAATCAAGCGAGAAACCGTGTGTTTCTCCATATATTCGCTCATGTCGAAACGCAAGAAATTAACACCCAATACTTTGGCTAATTGCTTCGACAGTTCTGTTTTACCAACTCCAGTTGGGCCAGAAAAAAGAAATGATCCAATCGGCTTAGTGGGCGAGCCCAAGCCTGAGCGAGAAACCTTAATGGCATTAACCAACTGTTCGACTGCGTGGTCTTGGCCGTATATAAATTTCTTCAGCTCGCTCTCTAAATTACGTAGTCTATCTTTATCAGAGCCGGTAACAGTCTTAGGTGGAATCTTAGCCATACGAGCAACCGTAGCTTCCACGTCTTCACTTGTAACTGTGCGCTCTGGTCTCGACTCTTCATCTAGCAACTTAACTGTTGCCCCGACTTCATCAATGACATCAATAGCTTTGTCCGGCAAGAAGCGGTCGTTAATGTGTTTGCCAGCTAATTCAGCCGCAGCCATAATGGCATCATCAGTATATTTAACACCGTGAAATTCTTCATAGTGCCCTTGCAAGCCTTTCAATATCTTGACAGTGTCAGCAATACTGGGCTCGGTGACATCAATTTTTTGGAAGCGTCTTGCCAGCGCTTTGTCTTTCTCAAAGGCCGACTTATATTCGCTATGGGTGGTTGAGCCAATGCAACGCAATTCACCCGACGCCAGAGCGGGCTTGAGCAAATTAGAAGCATCCATAGAGCCGCCTTCTACTGAGCCAGCTTTGACAATGGTGTGAATTTCATCAATAAAGAGAATGACACCTGGTTTGGCTTTCAGAGCCTTCAATACGCCTTTTAGGCGCTCTTCAAATTCACCTCTAAACTTGGTTCCGGCCACCAGTGAGCCCATATCGAGGGCAAATACTTCAGCGCCAAGTAATTGCTTAGGTACTTCACCACGCTGAATTTTCAGAGCCAGACCTTCAGCTATGGCTGTTTTACCAACACCAGGCTCGCCCACATAGATCGGATTATTCTTGCGTCGACGGCAAAGAATTTGAATAGTTCTTGTTACTTCAGCCTCTCGTCCAATCAAGGGATCAATCTTGTTCTCTTGGGCCTGAGCGATGAGATCGACACAAAAATCTTCTAGCGGATTGGTCTTGCGGCGGCCATTGGCTTCGCCCCCTGGGGCAACAGCATCGCCATCCGAATCGGCATCGTCGGAGTTGATTTTAGAAATTCCGTGAGAAATATAGTTGAGAACATCAAGCCGCGATATTCCAGCCTGCTCCAACAAATAGACCGCATATGAGCGTCTTTCGTGGAACATGGCGGCAATCAAATGGCCGCTATCGATGCTGGTTTGACCCGACGATTGCGCTTGTATTTGGGCCCGTTCAATTGCCCGCTCAAATGTCGCAGTCTGCTCGGGCAGCCCGTCTTTGCCTTTAGGCAGTTGTTCAATTTTTTCTTTAAGATAAACTTCCAGCTCACGACTAATGAAGCTGACATCACCACCGCAGTTCTCAATCACTTCACGACCAGTCTTCTCTTTAAGCATGGCGTAAAGCAGATGCTCAAGGGTAAGAAATTCATGACGACGACGCATAGCCTCGCTATAGGCTTCGTTCAAGGTGTTCTGTAGTTCACGCGTAATCATTGTTTTACTCTTCTTCTATTGAACAGCGTAATGGAAATTCATTAGCCTGCGCCAGATCAATCACTTTGTTGACTTTAGCCTCAGCAATTTCATACGGATAAACACCAGCCACTCCAACTCCTGCTTTGTGCACAGCCATCATGATGGCATGGGCATCAATGGGGTTCTTATGAAAAATGGTCTGCAAGATAAAGACGACAAACTCCATGGTCGTAAAGTCATCATTGTGCAGCAAAACTTTGTAAAGCGCTGGTCGTTTTGTTTTTGTCTTGGTTTCGGTGGCTACGGCTGTTCCGCCACCTTGCCCGGGTTGCTCAGACATGCTTGAGATCCTGTTTCAAATGCACGGATAAACCTACAACAATTAAACCTAAACGGATTAAACTGCCACTTAATAATACCAAGTTCACAAAGCATATATCCCAACGAAATATGACCCTAGCCTGTCCAGAAGAGATACTTGAGTACTCAAGCATTCCGCAGATCTTGCATATCTCGGAAGAAATCAGAATAAATCAGGATAAATCAAAATACTTTTGTGCGCCGACCTCACCGGCGCAGCAAATAGGTGTATATACACCTATTTTACGAAACAAGAAATAAGCCGTATCGAAGCTGTTTAGCAGTACGATAATGATTGATATCAAGCGAATCTGAAAGTGACCACCACCCAACCAACAATTGAATCTGAGCCTGAATCTGAGCCTGAATCAGAAACGGAGCCGCAATCGGGAGCTAGACTTAGTCCCAAAGCCGGATCAACAAAGAAAGCTGTAGAATGCGCCCTTTTGTCGGCCCTTGGTTTTTCAGTGATGTTCGCCTTGATTAAGCTGCTCGGCAAGGGCTATCCGGCCGGAGAAGTCTTGTTTTGCCGCAGTTTTTTTGCCCTGATTCCATTAGTGCCAGTGGTACTGAGAGAAGGAGGCTTAAAAGTCTTCGAAACTAAGCATCCTGTTATGCACTTAACCCGCTCTGTTGTGGGCCTTAGCTCAGCCTGCCTTTGCATTGAATCCCTCAAATTGCTGCCACTCTCAGAAGCCACCACGCTGTTTTATGCCGCTCCGCTAATCACCACAGTCTTAGCCATTTGCACCTTGGGGGAGAAAGTCACCAAAGGCAAAGTGATAGCAATATCAATTGGTTTTCTTGGCGTTGTCTATATGATGCAGCCCCAGCTTTCCTCAAGCATTCCTGGAGCCTTAATGGCTCTGGCATCGGCAATCAGCTCAGGATTTGTCTATATTGAACTGCGCAAAATGAGCGCCACCGAAAAGAGCATCACTATAGTTGTCTATTTCATGCTGGCTTGCTCATTGGGCGGCCTACTGTCGCTGCCATTCCAAATGGTGATACCAACGCTTCACGACGCCTTTATTTTGCTTGGCATTGGCGTCATTGGTGGTATGGCGCAACTGAGTATGACCGAAGCCTATCGCCATGCTCCAGCATCGACAGTGGCACCACTGAGTTTTAGCGCCCTAGTGTGGGCAGCTCTTCTTGATATTGTACTTTTCTCTAAACTACCAGGGCAGGCAGCCATTGTGGGCACCTGCTTAATTGCCCTTTCGGGCATATTCGTCGTCAGGCAATCTAGCAAGTAATTACAAGAGAATCTAAATAGCTCCTATTTAGATTGGGCCGCCGAGACCATTGATGATATTGCTGCAGGCCTTGGCCAATTGTTGATCACCGGCTTCTTCAGCGGTCTTCTTAATGTCGCTTAGCTCACGCCTGGCGGTGCTTTCATTTTGATCGCTGACATACTGACTGTGAGCAAGAAATATTCGGCCTCTAATGCGGAAGAAACTCTGCGGCGGAAGACTGGCCGTAGCTGCCACGATCTGCTTAGCACAACCGAGAGCCTCAGCGGATCGAGCAGCAGCCACGTCACTTTCATACTGCTTGTTCAATTGCTGCAGTGCAACGAAGTCGACTTTAGAGCCACGGAGACCGTAATAGACAGGCTCGATCTTCTCAATCAGAAAATCTTCACTTGCTCGCGAAGCTGTCAAAGCCATTTGGCTGTACTCTTTGGCACGGTCTCTCAAATGGGAATTGTCAGCCATTTGCATGGCCAAAGCAGCAGTGGCAACTTTGTATTGCGAGTCAATTCCTGGGGTTTTATCGATATCAGCCAAGAATTTGTCGGCTTCGACCAAGCCTTCGGAGTTCTTACCAGCCACGCAAAGCTTGGTAATAGCATTCATTCTGTCCTCAAGACTTAGTGAAGAAGATGATGACGACGATGCTGCCGGATGGCTGGCAGCCGGCTTCATCGCTATGATTGCGTTACGGAACCGTTCGCGAACAGCATTAGCATCAGCGCTGCCAGGCCCTTTGGGGGCCTCAGCGGAGCCAGCAATACCGGAACCAGAAAGGCCTAGACCAGACAAACTTGAGCTGGGCAGCGGCGCACTTGCCGATGAACTAGCCTTCTCAATATTTAGTGGCTCTGGCGGCTTGCCACTAAGCTCAAGATGCTTGTCTTTAACCAACATCGCGCCAACAAAAGGGCTGACACCAACCCAGACGGCACCACCAATAATGACAGCCATAATCCACTTGCCAGAATTGTTCTGGCCTGAGCTAGTCTGGCCCGAGCCAGGTGTGCCAGAGTTATTCTCGCCCGAATTAGTTTCGCTCACAGTTCTTTCTCCAGAGTTACCTAAGTTTACTGTAATTCGCCATGGTATTCCGCCAGTGCAGTACCATTGATTTTATGCGCTTGCCAACAAAACCGATAGTAATTCTCTGGACACTAGCTCCATGGCCATTTTTAGCAGCTGGACTGCATGTCTTTCATAGTATTTTCTGGTCATTCTTTCTCTACCATGGTTGCTGCCTGCTGCCAGCTATTATCTGGAAGCGAAAACACTGGAAACAGCATTTAGCAATGCCGACAAAGAAAGAAGTAGCTTACCTTGTGGCTGGCTCTCTAATTTTCAGCTTGTTCACCTGGGCAGGCTTTCACCTTCTTGGTCCTTACATCTTCAACAAGCAGAAAGCCCTTGAGAGCCTTACTTATAGAGGCTTTCAACCATCATGGTTAGTGCCCCTTAGTATTTATTTTGTTACGGTAAACCCAATAGTTGAAGAGCTTTTCTGGCGCGGAGTCGTACTTAACGAACTGAGTGAAGAAGAAACAAAAGCTTTCAGCATGCCATCACTTTGGACCAATTTGCTCTTTGCCGCGTGGCACGTACTGGTAATCAGACTATTCGTAGCACCGGCCTTTATGTATGTCGCCTTCTGCACCGTGATGGCTGTTGGCATTTTTCTCTCTTATCTCTATCGCCGCCACCGTTCACTAATTCTGCCAGCCCTCTGGCACGGCCTGGTATTTGATCTGGCCGTGGTCATTATTTTGTGGTCAGTAATTAACGGCTAGCCCGGCATTCCCGCTAATTAGACTTCTCTGTCAATCACAACCGCTGATGTCCACTTCAACTCAGACAAAGCTTCATCAAGAGTAAGTTGATGCTTGCGAGCATGGTTGATAGCAATAATTGCTTGTTCCATGGTGATCTTCTCATCGCGCACCAATACTAAGGAACGCAAGGTAGCATGCAATGTCGGCTCGTCAATTGCACCTGTAACCAGCAATATTTTGCCAAGTAATGCCGAGTTGCGCCGAGCATCTCGCAAAGCCTTGCGAATATCATTGTCGTTAACAATGCCAGCAGCCTTGAGCATCTCGCCAAGCCTAATGCGCTCTTTTACTTCTGTTCCTGAAAGATCAAGCTCAGAGATGGCTCTAGCCAAAGAAATATCGCGCTCCGCTACCTGTCGCAGCGCTTCAGCGGCTTTCAGGGCGCTGAGGGAATGACTGGCAACAATCTCTTGTAACTTCAAGGCTGTATCAAGAATACGCTTGCTGATAAAGCCGCCCTCAACCAGCATCTGGCCCACAGGCACTTCTCGAATCAATCCCATCTCGAGAGCATTCATCAAATCAGGCTCATTGACCATGCCTGACAAGACCAAAAGCTCACCCAACTTGACGCGCTGACGGGGCGGTGGCCTGTAGAAGCCAAGATCCATCAAAGAAACTTCAATATTGACCTGTCTAAATCGACTCGATTTAAGAGCCTGTAGTGCCTGCGAACGCGAAATTTTCGCGTCACGAACAAGGACTTGGGCCGTCAGGGCTGCAGAAAGCATCTCTTCAGATATGGCACCGGTGAGCACAAGAATCCGCCCCAGTGGCAATCCGGTTTCTTGACTTGTCTTCAGGGCATCTAGCAATTGAGGCTTGCCAATAATGTCAGCCTCAACCAACAACTCGCCCAGTCGGGCCGTAGGAGTACGGGACTCTTTTACAAAACCAACATGAGCTAAACAAGCTTCAAAATCGTTACTACTACGCTTGTATAGATTGAGCGCCTCTCGCGCTTTGTCTAAGGTAATGGCGCCGTCTTTAACTAAAGATTGGGCCCAAACAGCAGACTCAAGCTCCTTTTCATCAATATAACCACACATCACCAGCACCCGACCTAGCGGCAGTCCGGTTTCGCCATTAAGCTCCATAGCGTGCTTCAGCTCTTCGGCGCTGAGAACTCCTGCTTCCATCAATAGCTCGCCTAAACGATGCGAGTTAGGAGATTTGGTGCCTGGTTTCACTTAGTCCTCTTGTTATCTATGAATGCCACGGAGATGCCACGGAGTTTCCACTTAGTGCGTTATCGCAAAAAAAATCCTTTAGTTAATTGCCCAAGGGCAAAGACTAAAGGACATTTTAAGCCAAAATGGCTAGTTTAAGAAGAAAATTTACCCCCAGGGGAATTCGAATCCCCGTCGCCTCCGTGAAAGGGAGGTGTCCTAGGCCTCTAGACGATGGGGGCATCAGAGGTGCGGCGTTCCGCAAGCAGGTCGTAGAATAACAAACCCGAAACAATAGTGTCAACAACAATGAAGAGAGAACTGTAGATTGTAAGCAGTCGTAGTACTATTGGAGGCTCCTGAAAACATTCAGGTGGGCACAGTGAGCGGCATCTCGCCTTCAGCAAGCAAACGTAACATGAGTTATTACCGAACCTTCAACAGCTACCTCCGCGAAATATTTGGCGAGCGCGTCTACCGCGTCCCCCTCGACGCCGGTTTTACCTGCCCTAATCGCGACGGCACGAAGGTCTTCGGTGGCTGTACCTTCTGCGATGAGCGCGGCTCTGGCGCCCCCACAATCAAGACCGCTCTGTCTATTAAGAATCAGCTAGAAACCGGTATAGCGCGCATTCGACATCGCTTTAAAGCTCATAAATTCCTCGCCTATTTTCAGGCTTTCACCAATACCTACGCCCCGGAAGGCATCCTCAAGGAACTTTACGATGTAGGACTTGACCACCCCGACGTGGTTGGACTTTGCATCGGCACAAGACCAGACTGTCTCGATGAAAATATTCTCGACTTGTTATCGGTCTATCACGAACGCACTTTCTTATTCTTAGAAGTTGGTGTGCAAACAATTCACAACCGTACCCTTGAAGCCATCAATCGCGGTCATACAGCCGAAGAATTCTTTGACGCCGTGGAAAGAGCGAAGAAACGCAACTTCCGCCTGGCAACACACCTGATTTTTGGATTGCCTGGCGAATCAGAAGCCGACATGATGGAAACGGTAAGGGCGATCGCGCCCCTTAAATTGGAAGCACTTAAGATTCACCAGCTCTGCATCTACAAAGGCACTCCGATGGAAGCAGACTATCTAGCAGGAAGACTGCCTCTATTAGAGGAAGATCAATACGTGCGCCTGGTAGCTGACGCCTTAGAACTAATTCCCGAAGAAACAGTGATCATGCGACTGGTAGCTGAGGGCTCACGGGATGAAATCATTGCACCGGAATGGTGTTTTGAGAAAGATCGAATTATGCAAAAAATCGAAGCTGAGCTAGAGCGCCGCGGCACCAAACAAGGTTCTCGCTACGCTGAGCTAGCTGTCAAAGCCTAAGGAAACCTGGAACCATCAACATGTCAATTTCAGACTCAACAGCCAGAGTTCTTAAACATGATCAAACCAGCGGCAAGACAAGTTCGCCAGCCTTTAGCTAAAAATAGCATTCGCTCAGCCTTGGTTATATTGACTACGGCACTAGTCACCGCCTGCGGTGCCGACATAGAAGCAGACAAGCGCAGATTTCCTGCCATTTCTCATGACCGCTTAGTGGGTAGTAAGTGCAGCCTCAAAGACTCAGCGAGCATCAGGCGCGCCCTAGAGCACCCCTTCCATCCCAGTGGCGGCTGGAATCTCCTTAACTACAACGGCAGCGAAAGCAACCAAATAGATTATTCTCGCAGCAAACAACTTGATGCGAATTGCCTTGTTTTAGGACAGGGTGGCATTTGCGGATACGTCAAATTTGACAAACCGGGCTACCTGCAAGCACGCTCTTATGACGACGTCTATGGAGACGTCTATTGTGGCTGGTCACCAGACAAGCTCGAGATCAAGCCGACAAAAGACTATGTTTATGTCTCACTGCGAACTTGTGCGGTAGGAGACGGCGGCCTCGCGCAAGTGCATGAAGTGAGCTGGTTTCCAAAGGGAGAGCAAGAGGGCATTATAGTCTTTTCTTCGGCACACCCTTGTGACAAATCAAAACTCAGTGCTGCAGATCTTTATCGCTCCGATCTTCTAGGCAATCAATATCAATTTAATGATTCAGTGGCAGCAGCTGTCATTACAGACTACTTGAGTCAGGGCAATTTAAAAAAAGCCAACGAAGTTATTGATGCCTCAATGACTCTGCTTAGCAAAATGAACGACTCGGTGGACGGCACCACGAAAAAGCCCATTGCCGCAAGAGAACTGCATCAGGAAAACTGGGCCATGATTCAGACTTACAAACTCGGTCTAGCCTTGGGTCAGTCGAACTTCGATGACTGCTTCAACAACCTTGAATCAACTATTGATGCCCCATCACGTAATTCACACTCAAATTGCCAAGCATACAAAAAGCTCTTTCCAATTTACCAGTGGCTCAATAATAAAATCGTCGGAAAGCCAGCAAAACTAGACATAAGCACTTTTGAAAGCAGCTACGTAGATAGCGAGCCGATTACAATTGGCAAATATCTGCTCGGTGAAACACCAGAGAAGGAGTTCCAGCGCCACTCACGTGGCAGCGCCGAATTCTGGGTCGGAGTTAATCGTTATCTTGCCGGCGACAAGAAAAGAGCAAAAGAGAACTTTCAGAATTTCTTAGAGCAAAAAAATTCCGACCTGTTGGCCTTCGAAATTGCTGCCGCAGCTAAGCTAAAGCAAAACTGCGAGAAACAAACGAAGTAAGTAGCTCGCCTTATTTAGTGAGAAGGGCAGCACCGATAGTACCAGCATAATCACCAAGCTCGGCTCTAACTAGCTCAGTTTCAAAGCTCGGTATACGCAAAGAACGACGGCGCATTTCGGCCTCAGCTTTTTCGAAATAAAGCGGCATAGCTTCGATGAAGCCGCCACCAAGTATGATGCGCTGTGGATTATAGAAGTTAACGACACTGGCAAGCCCTATGCCCATGATGCAAGCAGCATGGTCAACTGCCCTTACAGCAACCGAATCACCTAGCTCATAGGCTTGGGCTATAGCTTTAGAGCGCAGACCACCTTTGGCTGGATCTACTTTGTCACGCAAAATAGATTCGTAGCCGCGGTTTATGTCAAAAATGCAATTGCGAGCCACAGCCGTGCGCGAAGCATAAGCCTCTAAGCAGCCAAAGCCGCCGCAACCGCAATCGCGGCCATCGGGCACCACTATCATATGACCGATTTCGCCAGCAGTTCCACTATAGCCTCGCAAAATTTCGCCATTGTGGACGATACCAGAACCGATACCAGTTCCAACAAATATACAAACGAAGTCATCACAATCAAGACCGGCACCGAAGGCCAATTCGCCGATGGTAGCAACTTCTACGTCGTTTCCGAGTTTGACCTTAAGGCCAAACTGTTGCTGCAGGGGCTCGGCCATGGCCAGATCATTGGCACCAATATTGGCAGCGGCAAGGAGAATGCCTTTTTCTCTATCGACCATGCCAGCAGCACCAATGCCGATACCATTGAGTTTCTTAATATCAACACCAGCATCACTTATGGCTTCATCGATAACCAGGGCAATCCGCTTTACCAGATCTTGGCCATCAGCCACAAGGCGGGTCTTCTTCTTGGCTGATGCTATCATCTGGCCCGTCGATAGATTGACTACCCCAGCCATAATTTTGGTGCCGCCCAGGTCAACGCCAATAGCTAATTTTTCAGCCACAAATCCACCTATGAAAATCTAGATCAACTTTGCCTCTTAGCGTCCAAGCCCCTTGAAAAGGCGGGCGGCAAAATCGATTTTCAATTTAGCAGATTTAGTGGTTTTCGGTACGGTCTGTTTTATTACAGCGGCAGCACCTTGCTCAGGGCCAGGTTGACGGCCAATATTTTCTATAGGTGACGCACTAACAGGTGCCTCAAGCTGACCGAGAGTGACCGATTGTTCAGTTACGCTGCTCTCTTCTACTAGAGACTCGACGGGCAACGGTGAGCGCAAAATGCTTCTGGCCAAATCAGAAACAGCCACTTCTGGGGCATCAGCCAAAGCTGACTGAGCCGACGGCACTAAGGCTCTGATTTGGTCTAATGCTTCCTGGGTTGATTGAGCGGTTGGGTGCAGTGCCTTTTCACTATGATAAGCAGGCAACATTGAGGCGATATCAGCCTGCGGGCGATAGCTAGAGCCGGTGTACCCACCAAAGCTATTGGCGCTAGCCACCCCTTGAGCTTTCTCGGCGCTAAATAAGCCGAGAGCCACAGCCACTCTGCGTTGAGAATCATTGGCATTGCGAGTAACAGTATTGCCATTAACGACCATTGTGGTAGAGCCGCCACCGTCTAGATTCATAGCTTCAGTGCAACCATGATTAAGGAAGAACTTTGCTACATCATAAAGTGAATGGGGCCCTTCAAAAGTTGCCATCAACAAATGGTCATCAGCAGTAATACCAACGGCTGTGCGCCGAGTTATGTGGCTACCAGTCCAGCTCGCTGGAAACTTCTCGCCCTTCAAGTCAAAAGCGAACTTGCCATCTTTGAGCAGTAGTGGGCCACCACTAACAGCCTGAGTGACATTACTCCACTCTTTCGGAGTGATATTCCAGTCGACACTGACCTTGGCGCCATTGTTTTGGCGAAGAGCTGCTAATGGGCTGTCTTTCGAGTCAGCAAGGACAAAGCCACCAAAAGGAATGGCAATACTCTTACTGTCACTATCGACTATCTCGCCATAGCTATTCACAGCTATCAAGGTGCCTTCGTAAGGCAGTGAAACAGATTCGCCCCAACGGCGCGTATAGAGAATGCAGTGCGAACCAGAATGTCTGGGCTGATTCATATTGTTGATCCAGAGGGTCTCATGGCCAAGGATCGATGTATGCAAAATTCCATGCATAGCCACCCGAGCAATGCGAGCATAACCGCCATCGGTAAAGCCCAGAGCGACCCTTGTGTAAAGCGGGCCAGAAAGCCATTCGCCATCAAGCATCAAAGTGCCAAGAGGAGTGCCATTGCCCTTGAAGTAATTAGCATTGATAGCGGCTAAGGCACCACTATCCCGCACATGGTCATGGACATCTTTCAAAGCATGAAAAGTCGAAGAGGCCGGCATGGGCCGCACCTGAACGGGAGAAACCGACATATTGACGTCGAGCAAATTGATGCGCGTGCGGCCGCCATAAACCTTATAGAGTACGCCTGGACCAATGGTTCTAACCGAAGATGCGGCCGAATGCGAGGCCATGGCAGCACCCGAATTAGCCACTGGCTTTGCTGACACTTTCAATACTGGCTTAACAACGGCTTTTGCTACGGGCTTCGCCTTCATCCAGGTAAGCTTGGTGTAGGCTCCCGTATGCACCTTAGTTTTCAGGCGCCGACCGGGAGCATTATCGAAGGAATGACCCTGGCGATGGCGACGAAGACTAACATTTCCCAAAGAAGATACAGCCCTGTGGCCGCTGACGTGAGGCACCGCCATGGCAATTAAGTTGTGCTTGCCCAGGTTGCGCTGAGCCAGTGCCGCAGGCGCTGTGGCCGAACCTAGAATTAGACTAAGAGCAAGACTAAAACCACTGTTAACAGATAGCGCCAGCAAAGAATTGCTCTTAGCTAGCGATACACCATTCGCGAATGGTCTTAATCCTTTGGATTTACTCTTCAATTTAGATGTTTCCGAATGCGAGAAAGAAAATAAGTCAAAAACGGCAGTACGAGATGTAGTAACGGTTCAAAATGGCTGAGAGCTAGTTTTTTACACTTAGCTAACATATACCCAGTTCTACTACGAATCTCTCTTAGACGCAACTAAGAATCTGCAATTTCCCGCATGTAAAGCGACGCTCGGCGCTCGGGTATATACACAAGACAACCAAAAGGCCCACAAACAGGCATTCCGGCATAAGCTTGGGCGCAGAGTTGTAAGTAGATAGGGTCTATTTGACCGCTAGGTAGCGCTCGCGATAAGCATCAACCGCCGCTTGTCTGGCATCTTCCGCCATTAGAGGGAAGCCCAATTCGATGCGCTGCTCTAGATAGCCCCTTGCAACCCGTTCTGATAATTTGCGAATGCGCAGAATATTGGCCATGCGCTCATCGCGACCAAGCACACCACGGGCATCTAATAGATTAAAGGCATGAGAGCACTTAAGAATCTGCTCGTAGGCAGGCAAAACCAATTTTGGAGTAATACTGAGCAAGCGCAGCGCTTCTTTCTCCGCAAGGTTGAAGAGTGTCTGCAACATCTCGGGGTCGCTCTGCTCAAAGTTGTAGGTCGATTGCTGCACTTCATTTAAGTGGTAGATTTCGCCATAGGTAACCTTGTCATTCCACTTAAGTTGATAGACGCTATCGACGTTCTGTAGATACATAGATAGACGCTCTAAGCCATAAGTGATTTCAGCCGCCACGGGGCGCACCTCAAGACCACCGGCCTGCTGGAAATATGTAAACTGCGAGATTTCCAAGCCATCCAACCATACTTCCCAGCCCACGCCCCAAGCACCAAGCGTCGGCGACTCCCAATTGTCTTCAACAAAGCGGATGTCATGCTCTAGTGGATTAATTCCTAACTGTTTCAAGCTCTCGAGATAGATTTCTTGCACATTGTCAGGAGATGGTTTAAGGATCACCTGGTACTGAAAATAATGCTGCAAGCGGTTTGGATTATCGCCGTAACGACCGTCGGTAGGCCGTCTGCAAGGATCGGCACAAGCCATGTTCCACGGTTCTGGCCCCAATACCCGCAAGAACGTTCCAGGGCTCATGGTTGAGGCCCCTTTCTCCAGGTCATAAGCCTGCATTACGACGCAGCCGTGGCTGTCCCAGAAGCTATTGAGCTTGTGTATAACTTGTTGGAAAGTGAGCGCCATAGCTGAGTTCCTCTATTCATGCGGTTTTAAGTCTAACACGTCAAGAGAAGGGCTAAATATTGGCAATGACAAATATTACGTCCATTCATTGTTAAACCATTAGAATAAGAAACTAAAATAGAACGCTTACTTCAAAAAAAACGGCAAAGTTCAAAAGTTTTCAAAGACCACTTAGAGGAGAGTACATTGGAGAGGCAGGCGACACCCGACTACGACGAGTCTCAGATTCGAGAATCAAGCAGCCCCGCCTTCATGGTTCAGGCGCTAGCGCCAAAGATCAAACGGCTACTCGACAACGTCAACGGCGTGCTGGTAGGTCAAGAGCATGCATCAAAGCTCGCTGTAATTACCCTCTTGGCTGGCGGTCACGCTCTGATTGAAGACGTTCCCGGGGTAGGTAAGACCTTGCTAGCCAAAGCCCTGGCACTTTCTGTACATGCCAAGTTCAAACGTATTCAGTGCACCCCCGACCTTCTGCCATCCGATATCAGTGGTGTAAGCATCTTCGAAGCGAAAGAAGGTGTCTTCAAATTCATGCCCGGACCAATTTTCACCAACATCCTCCTCGCTGACGAAATTAACCGCGCCACACCGAGAACCCAATCAAGCTTGCTAGAAGCTATGGAAGAAAACCAGGTCACCACCGACGGCGCCACAAGAAGATTGCCCGACCTATTCTTTGTCATCGCCACCGAAAACCCGATTGAATATCACGGTACTTTCCCCCTTCCTGAAGCCCAGCTTGACCGATTCATGGTCTCTCTCTCCCTGGGATACCCCACGCCAAAGCAAGAAATTGAAATCTTAGAAAAGACCCTTGAAGAAGGTTCATTTACCGTTGAAGCCGTTTTGACCGAAGATGAAGTACTAGAAGCAAAGCATGTTGTTAAAACGATAGTTGTTGACCACTCAATCAAAAACTACATTGTCTCGATTGTGGCAGCCACGCGCAAACACCCATCAATAGTGCTTGGGGTTAGCCCCCGGGGCAGCCAGTTGTTGATGAGGGCAGCCCAGTCAGCCGCACTGGTTGACGGTAGACACTATGTAAAACCTGACGATGTAAAACTACTTGCGCCCTATGTTTTAGGTCACAGAATCATTCCGAAGGTACGAGATAACCGGGTTAGCCATGCTCAACTTATTGAAAGAATCCTCGAAGAAGTCGCCGTACCGGTTTAGGTTCGCCACCGGTCCCGAAGCGGAAAAACGCGCTCGGGCCGTGGAAGAAGAGAGCGGCCTCAAAGGCATTCGTATAACCATTCCCCTGACCAATTCTCACTTGAAACTGGTTTTGGAAGAGCGTTTTTTTGTCATGGCAATAATCATTGCCGTGCTCTATATTTTTGCCGGCGAAACCGGTAGCGAGTACATTTACCTGCTCACGGCCATTGCCCTTACGGTGCTGACTCTGGGTATCTTCATACCGCTGATGCAGGTGCTTGAGACTAACGTTAAGTTCAACTTGCCCAAAGAAGCGGTATCAAAAGAAAGACTCAATCTTCGCGTCCACGTGGTGCGCAAGAACTGGTGGGGACCGCTTGCCCGCGTCTTTCCAATCAAATGGTTGCTCGTCAAAATCAAGCTGACTAGACTGGGCGAAAAAGAAAACATGCTGCGCTCAATTATGGTTGAGCAGCTGTCGAAAGAAGCCTGGGTAGTTGCTCAAACTCCCAAGCTCAGGCGCGGCCTCTATACCCTGCAATCAATCGAACTCTATTCCTGTTATCCCTTTGGGCTGGCATGGTGGGTGAAGAGTTATCCCCTCACCACTCAATTTACAGAAGAGCGCCACAGCCAAACCGCCACCTATACCAGTATTCTTGCCGCCGACGCCGCTCGCACCACCGGCAGTGCACCACAGATGATTGTATTCCCTCGCACTGACAGTGTCGATGGTAATTTTCTCTTCCGCCTCAGAGCCGTGGGCGATTCGGCACTTTTCTTCTCTTCTTCCAGGCCAATCGCTGCGCTTTCCTCAGCCTCAGTACGGTCATTACGCGAATTTCGTCAGGGCGATAGCCCTCGACTAATCCATTGGCCAACCAGTGCCCGCACGGGCAAACTCATGATTCGCGAATTTGAGTCAGAAGGCCTACCGGGCTTCGATGTTCTACTCGACCTCACCTCGGCCTGGCAGAGCGAAGAGCAATTCGAGCTGGCCATTTCAATTGCTCTCTCGCTGCTGCAGCTGGGCTTTAAACTAGGGGGCTCACCAGAGCTTTTCATTATTCCCAGCCTGGACGAAGATTTGGAGAAACTGCCTAAAATTCTCACAGACTTGCCGCCACTCGCCCGCGGAATCGGGTGGGCGGCACAGATTCTTGCTAGAGTGGATGCATTGGTTGTAGACAATTCCGACTATACAGTCAAGGTGCCACGAGTGGGAGAAGCCGAGACCCTAGCACTTCTAACGATTCGACCAGCGGCACCTAGCCCCGATGCTGTCGAGGCCTACCAGGCATTTCTCGACAGCCAGAACGGCAATCAAGACCGCACAGTATTAATGGAACCAGAGCTACCAGTAGCCTCACCGAAGCAAGTGGACATCTGGGTAATGTCGAGACAATACCTTGAGGCCGACTCAACTCGCATCCAAGAGGGCGCCAATCTCGACGATGCCATGGCCGTGAAAGCGCGCATTCCTATGCACGCCCAAGGTTCCGGCGACCGCCGCCAAGGCCCCATCGTCGGCAGCAATGCACCCCCCGGCCGCATTCTCGCCACACTCTCTGAATATGAGGAGATGTCGCAGCTGTGATTACCAAACCTAAAATTAAGGCCAAGCCCAAACGCCTGTCTGAAACAAAGAAAGCCAAGAAAGAATCAAGAGTTGAGCAATCGCTCGGCATACGAATTGTCGCTCTGACGATGAACCTTTTGTTGATAATCGCCTCCGCTAGCTATGTGCCAACTCTGCCGATTGCTACATTTATGTTCGCTGCCACAGCCGTTCTTGGTAGCTATTTGGCCTACGCCTTTAGAAATAGCCGCCCAGCCTGGGTGGGAACCATACCTACAGTTGCCACCATTCTCTTATTCACTAATTTCTTCTTTGAGCTTTATACAGGCTATGCCAATGGTATGCACACAGCTGTCGGTGCTTTCATTCATATGTTAACCGGCCTGCTGGCTTTGCACTGCTTTGATTTGCGCAGCCGTACCGATTTTTCCATATCTGCTCTAATCGGCCTGGGTCTGCTTACCTGTCTAGCCGGTATGGCTAAAGATGTAATCTATGGTTTTTACATTTTCACCTATACAATTCTCGCCGGCCTCCTGCTTTTCTACGACTCATCATCACGCTCTCACGAGATTGGCCCCTCGAGGGCAGTACCATCGACTAACAGCGCCGGAGCAAAGGCAACCCAAAAAGAAGCCCAAGCTTCAACTCAAGTAAAGCCACCAGAACTAGTGATCAAGCGCCTCCGCATCGCTTCGCTAAGCCCGCTTATACCAGTCTTTATCTTGCCCTTTCTTAGCTACCTGGCCTTCAGCAGCATGCCGAGAATCGACTCAGTTATTGACATTTTCAGAGACAACTTTGTCAGAGCCCAACTCCCTATTTCTGCTGCCCTCAGCGATCAACTGGGCAAAGGCGGACGCAGTCAGTCAATTAGAGGGGGAGCACCAGAGACGAAAGCTCAAGGGGGAGCTAGTTACACCGTCAGCAAAAGCAACCAGAGCGGCACTGCCAGCGGTAGCAGCCCTGATAAAGACGACTCTGGAAGCGGCTCAGGCAGCGGTTCAGGCAATGGCAGTACAGGAAATGGCAGCAACGGCCAGAAGAACTCAGGTAACGGCGGCAAGCCCGGGTCAGGCGGACCACCTTCTCCAGAAGCGCTAAAGGCACTAGCAAGAGAAAAAGCTCTCAACGAAGCCTACCAAAAAGAAGCAGTGGAGCTGCGTGGTGCCGCCAATCAGCTTGAAGAAATAGTACTGAAAGTCTCGTCGCCACAACCGAGCTACATCCGCCGCTACTCACTCAACAATTTTGATGGTGTGCAATGGACAAGGTCTGTACCTGTAGCGACAACAACTATTAGACCGACACCAAACAGCCGCATAGGCCTCGATCTAACGGCCAGCGATGCAGTTTACGTACCACCACGCTTGCCGACTCTTGAAGTTAAACAAGACTTCCGCATTGAACAAGACAATGTCTTCGGCCACATCCTTCCTGCTAGCTGGATACCGCAGCTGGTCAAGCAGAAGGGAAAAGAAGACGCAGAAATAAGAGTAGACGGAGATGGCACCATCAAGCTAGTCAGCACCCTGCAACGCGGCTCAAGCTATTCAGTAGTATCACAGCTTCCTGTCTATGACTTTGATCAAATGCGGCACCTGCCCCTTGAGACAATCGAACAAGTGACAGACGACCGTGACAACGAAATCAAATTGGCGAGAAGCTGCCAAACACCGTACACCGCTGGCGGTGACGAGATTGAGAAGCTGGCCAATGAGGTAGCTGGCAAAGAAGGCAACTGGTTCTATCGCAGTGACAAAATTTGCCAATACCTCCGCAAGAACTATAAGTACGATCCAGGTAGCTTCTATGCTGAAGACACTCCGATGCCACCGCCAGTTGCCAGCCCCGCGCCAGCAGCCGAAGCAGAGCAACAGGCTCAATCAAAGGCGGAAGCCAAACCCGAACTAAGCAGTAAAGAAGACAGCGAAAATAAGTCAGCAAACACACCCACCAATGCTGAAACTGAAGGCAAGCAAGTAAAAGAAATAAAGGAAACAAAAGAGTCTTTTGTCGAAGATTTTCTCTTTGTCAAAAAACGCGGCAACTGCCGTCACTTTGCCACAGCATTTGTCTTACTCTGCCGAGCCCAGGGCATTCCAGCCCGCTTAGTGACAGGTTTTCTACCGGGCCAGTTAAACAAAACAACTGGATATTGGGAAGTACGCGGCAAGCATGCCCATGTTTGGGCTGAAATTTATCTGCCGTACTGGAACTGGGTACCGTTTGATGCCACTCCCAATGGTCAGCTCCCCGCCCATGAAGAAGGGGGCAACGCCCTCACGCGCTTTGTCAAAAGTGGATTAGCCAATCCATTTGGTCAAAATTACTCACCTTCGCGCAAACCTCGACATCAAAAAGAACGAACTCACCGCGAGGGAGATCGCTCTGGCGACAAAGGTAATGATGCAAAGAACAACAAATTTGGACTCTTTGACTTTGGCGGCAACAAAGGTAAATCTCAAAAGATCCAACTGCCTCTAATCGGCAACGTTGACCAAGGCCTGATGCAACAGTTCTTTAAATACTCCATTGTACTTTTTGCGCTGCTGGCCCTCGCTGCCATTTTGTTTGTTTACTTAAAACAGCGCCAAGAGACCCAGCGAAAAGAGTACCTGCAGACCCACAAACCTTCGACCTTGATCTTTTTAGAAGTATTGTCTGACCTCAAGCGCTACGAACTTCTAAAAGGGCCGACAGAGACCGCCGATGAGCTTTCAATGCGCTTAGGCGATCGTATTAGCGAATTAGCCCAAGGCGGACGCTACATCCCCGACGAATTGCCAGGGATGGTGAGCAATTTTATGGAAATCTATAGCGAAGATCGCTTTGGCGGAGCCGATAAGCTCGACGAGCTGACGATTATGTCTGGAAAAATCAAGACACTCGTGCAATCTAAGGGCCGCAAATAAGAAGTTCTTTACCTTTCTGCTCACAAAGCCAAGAAAAGCTGCTAAGAGCTAGTAGAAACTGGCACAACGCGCTAAAGTGAATATACTTGCATGACTTGGCTCTCTCATTGAGTTTCAAAGAGAGTAGATAAGAAGTCAAGTCTTTAGGTTACAGACAATTCGAATGCTGAGCAGCTACGACCACAATCTAGTAAACGAGATTGCCCGTCAAAAGCGGCTCTATGAGGCTAAAAAAAGATATGCAACAGGTTAGAACCGGAGCACAGCAGCAACAGGAGTTCGTTCCTCCTTATCCTTCAACCATTCTCGAAACCGGGATGAAAGAAGGCTTCTTAGAAGAATTGATTCTCAAAGATATTTACATGGTCAACTTTGCTCTCGGTCGCGAAATCGCGTCAAGAACATTGCTTCCATTCAAAATCATTGAAGAGATCTTGGAAGTTCTGAAGAAGCAGCTCCTGATCGAAGTCAAAAGTTCTGGCGGTCTAGCCGACTATGAATATTCACCAACCGAAAAAGGTCGTGACAGAGCTCGTGCCTATTTCGACCACAACGCTTATGTTGGCGCCTGCCCTGTGCCATGGAGTCGCTATATTGACTCTTTGAAATATCAGACCATTCGCCGTGAACACGTTACTCCCCGTGACTTAGAAGTCGCCTTCTCTGACATCATGGTCAACCGCCGTACGATCAACGCCGTTGGTCCAGCCATCAACTCTGGCCGCGGGATGTTCTTGTTCGGCGAAGCTGGCAATGGCAAAACTTCAATTGCAGAGAGAATTGTACGCTCGTTCAAAGGTCACATTTTTATTCCATATGCAGTAGAAATTGACGGCCAAATCATTCGCTTGTACGACAACCACAACCACGAGCAAGTCTCGGCAGCCAACTACCCAAGAGACTATGACCACAGATGGGTGCGCATCCAACGCCCTTGCGTAGTGGTAGGCGGTGAATTGACGATTGACATGCTCGAACTTCAATTCGACTACGGTACCAAGCTCTACGAAGCCCCAATTCAACTTAAGAGTAATTGCGGCTTGCTTCTGATCGACGACTTTGGCCGTCAAAGAATCGACCACAAATCACTGTTGAACAGATGGATTGTGCCGTTGGAAAAACGGGTCGACTATCTGACATTGCACACCGGCAAAAAGCTAGAAGTGCCATTCGAGCAGTTGATTGTTTTCTCAACCAACCTCAACCCGGCTGATCTAGTAGACGAAGCCTTCTTGAGACGGATTCCTTACAAGATCAATATCACCAACCCAACCGAAGATGAGTTCAAGTGGATCTTCCTTCAATACTGTCAACGCACTGGCGTTCCGTACAACGAAGAAGCTGTTAACTACCTGATTGAATCTCAATACCGTAGCGGTAAGCGCATGATGCGTTGCTGCCACCCAAGAGACATTGTCGACCAGGTAATTAACCTCTGCGCCTTCTTGCAGACGGATCCTAGACTCTCAAGAGAGTACCTAGACCACGCTTGCGCTGTGTACTTCGCAGCCATGGGCAAATAAGTATCTGGCCTAGGCTAGATTAACGATCTGAATAATCTAATGACAATCCCGTGCTAGCATGGGATTGTCGTTTTTTGTAGTGAATTGCCTTGACCAAACAGACAGCACTATTAGATCGCAATAAAGACTCAGCAGTAAGCAGCATCGCTAACATTGACACCACAGGGAGTGCCTTTGATAGTTATTTGCGGCCGCATACTAAATCGCAAAAAACTAACGGGCTAGAGCGTCAAACCAGAACTCACCTTTTAATGGGCTCTAGCTGCGGCGTTTGGCTAAGCTTAATAGTGCTGACAAATCACACAGCGGATGTTCTTGCCTGGGTGCTGCTGCTCACGGCCCTGATGGTTCTATCATTGACCCGCTGGCTCAGGGTTCGGCAAGAATTAGTATTTCACATAGAGCCACTGTTTATGACAGATCTAGAATGGCAATCGTTAGCAAGCTCAAACCAAAAATCAGCGGAGCCTGAGCTAGAAGAAATTGTAGCTCCGACGATTGCCTTTTTCTCGTTTGCACTGCCGGTGATACTACTGGCAATTTATCTTTTTGTCCATATCGACTTAAATCAGCCCAGAAAAACAATCTCCAAAAGACAAATAGTAGAAATTGAGCTTGTAGCTCCCAGTGATGCAATCGACCGAAAAGAAATTTTGCCTTCAAGCGACGAAAAAATTGTAAACGAAGCACGCAAAGGCGCACTATATACAGTGACAAGCCCGGTGTTAAAAGGGGCGCCTATACCAAGATCGTATTTACCTTCGCAGCCTGAAGTTATAAAAAACAACACCGCCCAAACATATTCAGCGGTCGAGCCGAAGAAACAAACTGATTTGCTAGTAGTGGACAAGGCAGAAACAGAGCAAAGAGCTAAATCTGATGCAACTAGACAGCAAACACCAACAGAGGAAAATATCAGCTATAAGGCCGCTCCACTGACATTCAAGGCCCCAGACAACTGGAAAACAATCATTGTCGCAAAAGGAAAAGATAGCTCAATCGCCTTTTCAGAATACTCAAAGGCCATGGCAACTAAAACTAAGTCGCAAAATTCACAGGCCTTTCTTAGCGAAGTCGAGCCAGCTAACATGATCGAATCGATCGATAACGATGGCAATCCGACACCGCTAACTATCCAGTCAGGCGGCCGCTCTAACAACGGCAATGGAGCACCTTCAAAATTGCACGAGTACTTGAGATTACTCAACCAAAAAGTTAGGAACAATTGGATACCACCACGCGGAATAGACAGAATCGCCATTATTGAATTTCGCATAAGCAAAGAAGGCAAGTTAGTTTCGACGAAAGCAATGCCTCATGGTGCCACAGAAAATAGCGATAGAGAGGCCGCAGCAGCAGCCATAGCCGCTCTCAGCAAAACATTCCCCTTCTTTCCGTTACCAGCGGAAATCAAAACCACATATCTCGACGTGCGCTATACCTTCAACTATCGCTTCAATCAGATTAGTGAAGTTAGCTCCGCGCAATAAATTAAGTCAATTTAGCCAGTGCTCAAACTGGGAGCTGTAGGCCTATTCGGACAAATCATCAGCCCGAATGAGCAAAGTCAAGAAGTTCTTAAAAGAAACTGGACTCTAATGTCTAAGATTGTCATATAATTACCCGCAGGAATCCCCCATAGGCACCTTGCCGACACCAGTTGAGCCCAATTTTGCCACACTCACTGTCACCACAGCTAAGCATCGTTGTTCCGGTCTACAACGAAGAACCATCAAATTTGAGAAGCTTGCTCGCTCGCTTAGCTCAGGTTCTCGAACCTACTTTGATTTTTTATGAAGTAATTTTTGTCGATGACGGCAGTCGCTCAGCGGCCAACGAAGCTTGCCGAGCTCTGGTCTCAGAGTTCGACTATGTCAAACTAGTTGTACTATCAAGAAATTTTGGCGAACTTGCTGCTATCTGCGCCGGCCTTGATCATTCCCGCGGTGACGCGGTCATCAATATGGACTCTGATTTACAAGATCCACCAGAATTGATACCAACTATGCTGCAATACTGGCGCGAGGGCTACGATGTAGTATTCACCCGTCAAGCCAGTCGCAAAGAATCTTGGTTTAGACAATTCCTGGCCTTTGCCTTCTACCGCATGTTGAATACCTTTTCTTCAGTCAACATCCCCGTTGATGCTGGTGAGTTCAGGCTACTTAGTCGGCGTGCCGTCGACGCACTGTGTGCCGCCCCGGAGAAGACCAAATTCTTCCGCGCTTTGGTGCCATGGGTGGGCTTCAAACAAATGGTTATCCCATTTGACCGCGATGCTCGTACAGTTGGCCAAAGCGCCTATTCGGCTAAAAAACTGATCAAACTAGCTGTTGAAGGACTAATTTCCTTCAACATGCAGCCTCTTTATTTTGTACCGATCCTCGGCCTCTCAATTATTACCCTGTCCTTCCTCCAATGCCTGTTCGCTAGTGGTTCGCCAAATGCCATCTTCTTTGGCATGTCACTGGGCCTAATTAGTTTTCTTACTTTCCTCACTGGTGTTCAAATCAGCTGTATGGGCCTTTTAGCCATGTACTTAGCTGAAGTGCTGAAAGAGACAAGAGGCAGACCGACTTATATTGTTGGCGAACGCCTTGGATTCGAGCGCCCTGAAGAGAAGCTAGAGAGAGAGAAAGCCGGCCGAGAATCAGGTGGCGAAAACATCAAGAAGAGCTCTCTAAGCAAAGTAACCGCGGCTGCAATTGATCGTGCAGCGCGAAGCTAAAAGCAAAGAGCAATGGAAACCGCCGAGTATCGCAACATATTTAGTAGCGAAGATGACCATTTTTACTACGTAGCTGTGCACGACTGCATACTAAAGTTAATCGATAAGTACGTAAAACACAAAGAAAACCTCGATATTCTCGAAGCTGGCTGTGGCACTGGCTGGCTAGCCAAGGCACTAACTAAATATGGAAAGGTCAGTGCTATCGACGCCCACGATGAAGCTCTAAATTTCACGCGGCAACGCGGCATTGATGCCATCAAAAGCTCAGTGGAAAAACTGCCCTTTACCGCCAACAGTTTTGACCTACTAACTTCTATCGATGTCATCTATCACAAGTTAGTAGAAGATGATCTAACAGCCTTGCGCCAGTTCCATACAGTCTTAAAACCTGGCGGCACAATGGTCTTGCGCGTTCCAGCTAACGATAGTTTGTATACCAGTCACGACCGCTATGTGCATACGGCCCGGCGTTACTCTAAGCCAGACTTGAAAGCCAAGCTAACAGCTGCTGGCTTTATTATTGAACGCCTCTCTTACTGTCAATTTCCGCTTTTCTTTCCGGCCTGGTTGAAAGCACGCTTAGATGCAAACAACAAAGACGAACATTCGGTAATTGAGAACCACCCGCAGTGGCTAACCAACATCGTCAACGGCGTCTTGCAATTAGACACCAACATGATTGTCAGCGGTACAGATATGCCCACGGGAATTGGCCTAGTGACAGTCTGCAAAAAGCCTCTATAAAAAAGCCGAAATTGCGATTAGGGCTAAGACATACGGGTATAAAAAACTTAGATCTAGGCAAAACAAGTAGGCAGGTATCATGGCAGGCGAAAAAGCAGAAAGAACCGACAACGTAACAGCGGCACAAATCAACCGAGATGTACAAGATCGGCTTCATAACAATATCGATATGAGAAACCCTGTTTTCAATCATATGGAGTATGAAGGCAAGTCTAAGCAAATAGACGGCCCTAAGCTTACTGATTTGCATATTGTCGGTGACGCCAAAACTAACGAACACTATCGCCAAATTGCTAAAGACGGCGCTGCCTTTATCGCCATTAATGGCAATATTAACCTAGCGGTCAAGCACGCCCTTGCAGAAGCCAACGACAACGATAAATTGCATGCCAAAGACCGCGGTGGTCGAAACGACCATGCCACCGTCGACAAACTATTGAGCTACATGAACAAAGAGCTTTTCCATACAGTATTTTCAGTGACCAGAGACGGCAACAAATTTATACTGCTTGATTCACGCGACAATCACGGCACCAGACCAGCCAACCCGCAGGATCTCAATGCTAGTGACCGCAGTATCAGACACGACGCTAGTGGCAAGGCTATTATTCACCCACGCGAACAATGGGATTTAGACAAGAAAAAGTATGTCCCTTAGGTCAAACAGCAACTAACTGTAGACTAGCGGCTAAAGTGTTTGCGCATTTTCAAGAAATGACGCTCTAGCAAATGCCAGCTGACAAAAGCAAATAAATAGGTCATGCCGAGAGCTAAGACAAACTTAGTCGGCCAGTGCTGTAACTGCCAACTTGAAGCCAGCGCGCTATTGCCCTGCCAGATTTTCTCGGCCATAGCAATGGCGAAGTAATGAACCAGATACATGGCATAGGTGAGGCGTCCAAAGGCAGAGAGCGCCTTGCTGCTGAAAAATTTGGCAAACGCTGGCGAAACCAAAGTAGTGGTCAAAAGCAAGAGACAGGCCAAGGCCACGATACTAAAGGTGGCAATATTGTAATAGCTGTTGTAGACGATATCAGGCAGGAAGATAGCAGCAGGTACAACCACAGCCACAAGAGCAGCAATAAGTAGTGGGGAGAAACGCTTAAGGCGAGCTACCAGGTTAGGGAAATAGTACACAGTCACCGCACAAGCTGCTCCAGCCATAAGCGGCTCTAGGTGAGAGAAAGTAGTCTGGTAGTAGAGATTGACGGGGAAGGCAATATGGTATTGATAACGAGAAACATACCAAAGAATAGCCCGCGCGGCCAGGGAGAAGACAGCCAGAGCGGCAATGGTGCGATAAAGCGCTTTGGCTGTTGGCAGTACTTTGAGCAAAAATGGCCAAGTGAGATAGAACTGTTCTTCCACAGCCAAAGACCAAAGGGGCAAAAAGAGGAAGACTACCGGCCAGGCCAGGGCGCTGGTAAATTTCAGCAGGATATTAGTAGCAAAAGTCAAACTATAGTTGCCGGCAAAGAACGCAAGCGGCACTCCCTGTTTGGCCAAGAACTCGTAAAACAAGGGCCAGTTCAAACTCTGCCATTGCATCAAAGGGACAACGACACAAGCAAACAGCAGCACCAGATAGTAAACCGGCCAAATACGCAAAGCGCGCCGGGCGAAGAACTGCTTGAAAGAAATGCTATTGAAACGCCCCTTCTCGGCTAGAAGCAAATGGGTAATTAGAAAGCCACTTAGCGAAAAGAAAACGTCCACCCCGACCCAACCCCAGGCACAAACGGCATCAAGAGGAGGCAGGGCAGGAGCAATGGCCGAACCAAGAGCAGCACGTTCCACATCGGCAACCCGCCCCAAGTGATGCAGAAACACTAGGAGAAAGGCAAGGGAGCGTAGACCATCTAATTGCGGCCAGTAGGGCGCCACAGAGGCCTTAGAAGCGGTAGCAGCAATGCTACTTTTACTTGACTCAATCGGAGCAACGGCAATAGATAGGTCGGTTGGCATTAAGGGTCAGTCACGAGCATTGGGCAGAATCTAAAAAACGCTCATTACCATAACACGCAAGGGTGGCGGAGCAGCTTTAAAAGATTCTGACAACTGGTCAAAGCCTTAAGCTGATTAGGTATGCAGACTTTACGGCCTCGACCTCAGCAAATAAGGGAAAGGCAAACGGCATCGGTGCAGAGCAATAAGGAATAAACATAGGCGAACGCACTTCTCCTGAGAGTCGACAGTACACGGGCCCCTGGCGCCCGGGCTGGGAAACTAGCCTGGAGGGGCCAGAAAGGGAGTTTGCTGCTGGTAAAGTGACAAGTTGCAGACGAGGCAAGGCAGAGCGAGAATAGAGCGCTGCATCGATTTCAATTTTCAAGGCCTCGCGGTCCAAAATCAATTGGCCTCCCAGCAGTGGAGCTGGGGCTAAGTGAATACCCCTTGCCTGCAAATAGCGCACGTAACTCTGCCCTATGGCCGTCTGCGGTCGCTCTGACAGAGTCGACTGACACGGCTGGCCTTGCTTATTGAGCGGACAAACGAAATATTCCAAGTTGCCGCGGTTGCCGATCAACTCACGCTCGGTGCAGAGCAGCTGCAGAAGAGGACTTTCCACGTAAGATTCGACTGAAAGAAGAGCAAAAGTAAAAAAGAGAACTAAACATGCAAGTCGCGGACGAGCACGGCCGCCGACTAGCACTAAAGCCATCAATAGATAATAAAGAAAGATATGAACCGCTTGAGGTTTAGCCACCGATAGTGAGACCAAGGGAATGAGCGCCAGTGTTCGAGCCAGGTAGATAAGCCAATCTAGTAGAAATTTAGCGAGCCCGTCAATGGCAAAACACAAGACCGCTGCAGCATCGATTAGGGGTTGGCAAAAGCAAAAAGGCTGCGGCAGTGGATAAGAAGCGACGGCAGCGAGAATTGACGAAATAAAGCCCATAATAGTCAGCGGCACGACAACAGGTTCGGCCAGCAAATTGGCAGGCACCACGAGAATAGAAAGTTGCTGAAAGACATGAAGTTGAATGGGAAGAACAGCTAACTGAGCAGAGACAACAACAGCCGCCAGTGAAAAGAGTGCCCGGAGCCAAACTCTCTCGACATCCTTGAGCCAGGCCGAATCTATCAAAGGGTAGATATAGACGATACCAAATGTGGCACCATAAGAAAGCTGCAAACCAACATCAGAAACACTTACAGGATCTAGTGCTAAAGCAAACAGCAGGGCTAAGGCCAGAGCGGCACCATGGGCCAGACGAACAAAGGCCAATCTCGCCCAAAGAGCTACTAAACACATGATGGCAGCACGACTTACCGAAGGGCCTGCACCAGCAAAGGCCGTAAACAGCACGACGCAAAGAAACGGCACGTATATGTTGAGCCAGCTAGTTCGTACAGCCTGACTGGGCCTAGCTTTTGCTTGAAAGAATCGGCAAAGCACCAAAGCCGCTGCCACAATAATTGTCAGATTAAGACCTGAGGCAGCGAGCAGATGGGACAAGCCAATCAGCGCAAACTGTCGCTTCAATTCTTGATCAACACTTACTACTCTATCGCCCAAAACCATTGATGAAAAAAGGCTGCCTCGAACCGCTCCGAGATGCTCGCTGTGAGCCAGTACAATCTTCTTTCGCAGGACGGCAATAGCTCGGTTCATGCCCACAAGAGCAGTCTCGCTCCTGATATTTTCGCGGCCATCAAGGCAGCCACTGGGCAGCGCTGCTACAATGTGAAAATCTTTTGCATTAACGCTCAATCGCGCAAATATGCCTTTGCTCGCAAGCCATGCAGCTTCATCAAATTCGAAGGAAAAGTTTTTGCCTTTGGGCCGGCGCAGCACACCCGAAATTTCCACTGTATCGCCAGGCAAAGGTGCTGGCAAAGACTGGCTGTCAGCCGCTTCAATAGTGACCAACACCTTCCCCTCAAGGGGACGCCTAGCAGGAAACATAAGCTCATCAGCACGCACTATCAAGCTAAAGTCGTGCTTTGCTACAGTGCCATCACTTGTCTCTAGCCCAGGTTCGAGCCTAGATTCTCGCTCTCGCACTTCTTCAATCTGGCCACGCAGATGAACCCGACTGTTTGAGTGCATTGAAGGCACAAAGTAAAGATCGTTTTGAGCCGGAACGCTATTATCTTTACGCACAACCGCCCAACAGAAGCTGAGAACGAGAGCAAGACTCAATGTTGCCGCAACCTTCAGCGGCCAGAGACAAAGCGGGCGAAGAAGCAGAGGCAACAAGGCCACAAGCAATGTCACTACTGGATGTGCATTAAAGCTAGCCAGTAAGGCACCACAAAGAACCGACAAGGAAAACAAGGAAAAGGCACGTGCAGGACTATAACCTGACGGAGCCAGGCTGGCTGTCACTCTATCTCTCATAAATCAACTCTCTTCTAGGAAATTACGCAAACTAAGGAAGTAACTCAGCCTTAAGCTTGCCGCTGTAAAGCGACATTTAGTCTCCTCTTCAGAAAACGTCAAATCGAGTAAGAAAGTTCAATCCAATTCAATTAAATATAAAAGAAAGCACTAAGCCAGCAGCGACCTAGTGCTTTCTCAATTTTATTTACGACCTATTGACCAGGACGGGTGAACTGATCATGGAAGCCCAGAACGTTAGAAGTACTGCTTGTTAGTTGCAGTTTACGCTTCTCCTGCATTTCTTTTGCAAGCTGTGAAAACACTTCTGAGAGTTGCTGCGTATCTGGATTTCCGGGGGCATAGGTGTCGGCGATTCGCAGAGCACCTTGAGCACCGTTGTATCCCTTCCGTTGTCCAGTAGGGAAGATATCTTTATGATTGGCACCATCATCGATAAGAAGGTCGTAAGCACCACCGCCATCATTGCCATTCTTCATCTTTGCAGCAGCCATGGCCATATAGGCTAAAGCCTGGTCACGGTAAAGCTTGGCCACAACTTTGGCGTACTCTTGAGTCTTCAATTCAGCTTGTTGGCGCAAGGGATCATTGCCTTCCGCAGCGGCCTTCTGAGCAGCGGCCTGAGCCTTAGCGGCCTTCTCGTTGTAATAGAGGATCAGATTATCGGGCCCTTTGATATAGGTTTTGAGGAACTCTTTATCCAGCACTTCGGCCTTTTTCACAAGCTCATCAAAAGCGCCTTTAATGTCGTGCTTACCATCAAGAATCTTGGTGATATCAGTCTGTGCTTCTGCCGAATACTTTCTTAGATCATCAGCTTCGCTTTGCTTGGGCAACTCACCCTTGATTGTCACTTGCTTGCTTGGATCAGCATTGTCCCGAATAATTTCCTCAGTCAAAGTAGCTGCTTTGTCAGCACTATTTCTAGTGCGCAACATGTAATGCAAAGCGCGGCCGCCCACATCAAGTTGATAGCCATCAAGCATGTATTGAGGCTCAGTGCCCTTGTCTGAAATGCGCGTACCTTTATCGAGAATGTTACGAGAGAGGGCACCAGTAGCACTAGCGTCATCACGCAAACCGAGAAGCTTCTGCTCAGTGGTTAAACCACCGGCTGCAGCAGGTTTATTCCAACGATCATTCATGGCGGCAAAACTGGCGTCTACGTTAGCGACAATCCAATCTTCTTTCTTGTTGAGAACTTTCTGCATTGAGCTATCAACTTCTCTAAGTGAGCCATATGAACGCTTGGTGTGATCATAGTTGAAACTCTCTCTAACATTATCAACGCCACCCTTAAGGTTGCCGCCAATATTGTCTTGATAGGCGTGCACCAATATTGGTGCCAAAGTACCAACACCGGCAATTGCCGCTTTGGCGCGCCAATCTTTAGCGTAGGTAGCCAGGGTCAAACTGCCAGCAACAAAGGCACCATTCCAGCCATCATAAACACCGGTGGCAGCATTGACACGGTCAGGGGCAGTCAAACCGGTCATGCGCGCTAAACCATCGACGGCCTGAGAGCCACCGATTGCCAAAATAGGTGCGGCCAACTTGAACTTGCCTGGCAAAGCTGCCAAAGCCATTGGGCCAATGATCTGACTGGCATTCCACGATTCATGCAAACCGTTCACGCCAGCGACTTTCTGGGTCATGCTGCGGTCGGCAGAAACAATACCGTATTGAGCGGCCGAAGAAAGCATACCGTTGCCAACTCGCGACATCCAACCAGGCATATTCTCAAGAGTTTGAGCAATGCGACCACTTTGCTTAGCGGCAGCAGCATCGATCATTTTGCCTGCGTTAGCTCTCTGCTCAAGCACGGCCAACTCATCTGGTGTAAAGAACTTACCGCCTTCCTTGGCAGAAGCTTCCATCCAGTTCTGAGCCGTAAACTTGCCTTCAGCAGTGCGCGCTTTTAAGAAGTCTAATTTCTCAGCAGCCTTAGCAGCGTCATCACCGCCAGCTTTAACGGTTTCAGCTAACTTGGTCTGCAATCCTTCAAAATTCTGGAAAGCCGTGGCATGCTTAGGATCAACTTTGATCAAATCACCGCCAGCAACTTTTGTCGGGTCGACATTAGACTGCCACCACTTGCCCATCTTACTGAGATTAGTCTCTGCGCCAGTTTCAGCAGCCTTGGCCACAGCCTGATCGGCACGCTTTGAAATGGCGTCGTGAAGAAGTGGGATCGGCACGCTAGCAGCACCAGCGAATATAGTCGAATTCAATAAGTCGCGGTGCTGACCACGCAACATAATTGTTTGCTGCACTCTTGGGTCAAAGAAATCGGCGCCTTGCCATGAGAATTGACGGCCTTGCCCCGGATTCTGGTTACCGGTTCGCACTTGCTCACCAATGTCGCTGCGCGGATAGGGCTTGGTGGGATCTACCTGTTTGTCTTTATGCCGCTCCGTGAAACTCGGCACCTGCTCGCCACCCTGATTGCCATTATTTGGATTTCCACCAGGTACAAGTGTGCCATCGGGCCCATACTTTGCCCCTTGCGGCTTGCCATCAGTTGGGCCAGTATAATAAGGGTCGCGTCCTTTACCGGGTTCAGCGCCAGGATTGAAACCAGGGGCAACCTGGCCGTATCTTGCCTGAGCAACTTGGTTACCAAGACCCTCCAGCAACTTTTGTGTCGCCGCGTCTTGAACTTCGTCTGTTTTACGTCCTTTGTCAGGTGCGTCAGTCATTTGGACTCTCCCCGGTAGAAAAATGCGCGAAGTCGATACTTCTTTATGCCACGCATCTATCCATATTAAATAAGACTTAGACAACAGTAAATTCGTAGAATTCCCACTGCCAAGGGCAATCTTGGCCTTTTTAATTATAATGTTGGTGCGCCATGGCCCTTTAGCAAGGAAACCGTGGGGATTAGCAGTAGGCGAATCGGTTGCCAAGCGGTATCCTTAAAATACATTCTCTTTGCACCTGGAAAGAACTGCCGATATGAATCAAGACGAAAAATGGAGCAGTTATTGGGAATCAGCTGGCAAAGCCGTGCAGCTTGGCAAGCTTGAGCATGCCGAACCACTGCTCTCTGCCGCAGTAGACATTGCCGAGGACTTTCCCCCCGACGATCGCCGCTTAGCCATGACCCTCGAATGCTTAGCAGAGATTCTCTTCAAACTAAGACAACTGGCCCAAGCTGAAGTTGTCGTAAAGCGAGTGATTGCCATATATCAAGAGCGATATGGGCCAGAAAATCACGATGTTGGTATTTTCACCAACAACCTCGGCCTCCTTTACCACAGTCAAAAAAAACATTTTCTAGCCGAAAGCGAATATCAAAAGGCACTACGTATTCAGACAAAAGTGCTCGGCAACTCACACCCACAGACCATAAACGTCATGGCCAACTATGCCAGGCTGCTTAATGAGACACACCGAGAGCGCGAAGCAAAGCACCTTGAAGCTTGTATTCAAGGTGCCAGAACAGGCAACTGGAAGCGCTCAGGAGTATACAAAGCTTATGTAGCCGAGACACCAGCCAACCAGGCAGTGCAGGCCGTGCCTCCAATAGCTGACCCAGCGGCGACAACGGATATCAGCCCCGTAGAGATAACCCAAAGAATTACAGACCCAGCTGCAACCACGGACATCAGCCCGGTTGATATTGCCTACCGAATTGCTGATCCCTCTGCCACCACCGACATTAGCCCTATTGATATAAACGAAAGAGCAAGGCCGAGTATGCCTCTGAACTCTGGCTTAATCGATTCATCAGCCAAAGAACAAGGGCCCGGGCCGCTGCGCTCCACTAGGAAAAACTATCGCAATGCCCGGGAAGAAGACATCACACTGCAAGATGCTCTAACAGTTTCGCCACTGTCAGGTAGTATCACTAGCGCTGAAAACCCAGCGGTTTCAGTCGACAAAAAAGCCGAAAGTAAGTCCTCGCCCATGCAACGCTTGCTACAACAAAGGCGCAGCCAAGAATAAGAAAATAGCGGGCTCAGAACCTAAGTTACCGGCCTAAACCGGAGCTTCTTGGGGATTGAGGTAATACTTGCTGTGGGCCGCTGCTGCTTGGCCGTTGTATTTAGCCCCTGGTTTGCGGTGATAGGGCAAGTCACAAAAGGCCGTGCGGGTGAAGACCATTTGTCCGATGCTCATACCGGCATGGAGCCTAACGGGGCGATTACCGACATTGAGAATCTCAAGAGTAATCTGAGCTGGCGGGTGGCTGAAACCAGCATCAATAAATCCTGCCGTAACGTGAACCATTACACCTAAGCGGGCAAGACTGGATTTGCCGGTTAACTGACCAACAATATCATCAGGTAAGCAAACAGCCTCAAGAGTAGCTCCTAGAATGAATTCATAGGGCTTGATAACAATGCTTTCAGCAGTAACTTGTTTGACACCATCAAGGATTGATTGCGACTCATATGGGTCTATTACTTCTTCGCCAGCAACGTGCCAGGAGAAACGATCAGACAAACGAACATCATACGAATTCGGCTGAATCAGGCGGTCTTCAAAAGGTTCAATTATTAGCTTACCGCTAGCAATCTCTTCTCGGATTTCCCGATCGACCATAATCGACATAGCTGTTGTCCTCTGATAAGGCGTAGGTCACATATAACGCTGACTTAAGGGTCAACATTTAGTATAACCGCAGGCAACGCAAAGTCGGCAGGCTTCGTACTTGAGGAAACTTTTAGCGACGCCACAATCAGAGCACTTCTCATCTGGCATATCTTGCGAGACCACAGAGATACTACTACTTGCAATACCAGCGATTGCAATACGTTCGTTCGCGAACCGTCGACGGGCTACAACAGACAGCGCCGAGCTGCCTTTAACCAGAGGACTAGTCACAGTCCCCGCGCGGCCAGCAGAACGTCGCTTTTTTAAGGAATCGTCAAACTCCCTGGCGTGCTCTAAAACAGTAGTTTTATTGAGAGGATCACTTTTACCGATATTCAAAACTTGAGAAAGCCTGGAAGCATCACGATAAACAGTAATACCTTTCAGACCAAGATCCCAGGCCGCTAAATAGGCCGCCTTTACCTGTTCAACAGTGGCGCTATTGGGGAAATTGATTGTTTTAGAAACAGCATTATCTGTATGACGCTGAAATGCTGCCTGCATGCGGACATGATAGAGATAGTCAATATCATGAGCGCAGACAAAAACCCGCCGCACGTCTTCTGGAATTTCTTCAATATGGCTTACAGTGCCCTCTTGGGCAATTTTGCGCATCAGCTCTTCGCTATAGAAGCCCCGTTCTTTAGCAATCTTTTCGAAAAGGGGATTGACCTCAACTAACTCGGTACCGCCAAGCACACGGCGCACAAAGGAAATAGCAAAGAGCGGTTCGATACCAGAACTTGTACCGGCAATTATCGAAATAGTGCCAGTCGGTGCAATGGTTGTAACTGTGGCGTTACGCCGCACTAAGCCAAGTTGAGCGAAGTCAGAATAAAACCAATTGGGGAAATTACCACGAGCATTAGCCAACGCAGCTGAAGCTTGATGGGCCTTATCTTGGAAGAAAGCCATTAACTGCTCAGCGAGAGCAACTGCTTCATCGCTATCGTATGCAATAGAAAGCTTGATCAGCGAATCGGCGAAGCCCATCAAACCAAGGCCAATTCGCCGGTTATTTAAGGTCGCCCGAGCAATAAAATCAAAAGGATAGACATTAGCGTCAATAACATCATCGAGGAAACGCACACCAAGCTCAATCATTTCACTGAGGCGCTGCCAATTGAAAGTCTTGGCCTGTTCGTCAACAAATTGCGAGACATTGATACTGCCTAAATTGCAGGCATCCCCTGGCCCAAGCGGTTGTTCACCACAGGGGTTGGTGGCCTCAATATCTTCAGTACCAGCAATTACCTGACCATGATCATCGGTGGCCAAATGAATTGGATCGCTGTTATTAATGCGATCAATAAATACCATGCCAGGCTCGCCAGTGGCATGGGCGTTCTCTACCATTTTGTCGAAGAGAGCCACGGCACTAACTTGGCGCACAACCTCTGGGCCATTAGCATCACGATGACCTGGGTGCACTAAGTCAAAAGGTTGATCAGACTTAAGCGCTTCCATAAACTTGTCAGTTACGGCCACTGAAATATTGAAGTTATTGAGCTTGCTGGTATCACGCTTGCAAGTTATAAACTGCTCGATGTCAGGATGATCGACCCGCAGCATACCCATATTGGCACCGCGCCTGGTACCACCCTGGCGAATAGCTTCAGTAGCAGCATCGTAGACAATCATAAAGCTGACAGGGCCAGATGCCACACCGACTGAAGAGGCGACCCGATCGTTCATTGGGCGCAAACGCGAAAATGAAAAACCAGTGCCACCGCCAGTTTTATGAATCATGGCAGCATTTTTGCAGGTCTCAAAAATACCCTCTAAGCTATCTGGCACGGGCAGTACGAAACAAGCGGAGAGCTGTCCGCCCGGTTTTCCGGCATTCATTAGGGTAGGAGAATTGGGCAGAAATTCGCGATTAAGCATGGCCTGCTTAAACCGACCAGCAAGACTCTCCACGGCAGTAGCATCAAGGCCATAGCGCAGCTCACTGGTAGCCACAGCAGAAGCGACCCGAGCAAATAGAGAGTCTACGTCTTCTATGATCTGACCTTGGTCATCTCTTAAGAAGTAGCGCTTCTCTAGGACCTTAATAGCATTGTCGGTAAACATAGATAATCTCCCGCACACGTTTATCGTAGCAGTAGCAAAAGGTAAATTGTCAGCAGTAGAACAACTATACTACATCCGTATGGTATCGTCCACTGTTTTTTGCAGCCGATGCTAGCAGCGGGTATTATTGCCGCTGTCGCAAAAACTAAATGGAGACCCCGTTGGCTGGCAATAAAGCCCTAACAAATAAGACTGAGTTTTGCACGGGCTTGATGATCTATGTCATTTGCTTGGGCATCGACATGATCTACAACTTGCTCGTCATAGAGCCAGGTCGTCTCCATATTTTTGATTCCTGCCATTACATTCAAGCTGGTCTCTTTCTAACAATCGCCGTCCAACATGCCTGCGGGGCCGCCACTCTGCCCCCGGCCAACCTAGGGCAGATGCTCTTACTTGATGGCTTCGGTATGCCTTTCTGCGCCGCCCTGGCCGCTTTGCTCTCGGCCAATAAGATGACGGCGCTTTCTCTCATTTTTGTGCAAAGTTCAATCATCGCACTGACAGCCGTTACAACCTTTGCTTGCGCCTTGAGAATGAAACTGGGCCTGGCCTGGTCGGCGACTACAGGCCTACTTTGGTCACTTTACCCGGCCGCCATAGTCAGCGCTGGAACCTTCTTATCTGAGCCCTTGAGCGGCCTTCTGGTATGCCTGCTCGCTCTCTCTGCAATCTTGTGCCGTCAAGAACAACGGCCCAGAGACTGGTGCGTCTTCGGTTTTATTACCGGAGCAATTATGGTCACTAAGCCAGCGCTGCTGATTAATCTCGCCCTCGTTCTACTTGTACTGGCAATAAGTTTCAGTCAGCAAATAATTCAGTTGCTGCAACCGTCAAGGCCTTTCCTGAAAGCTCTAACGACGAGAACTTTGGCACTGGGCTTAGGAACAGTATTGGCCCTATTACCCTGGCTCATAGTCACCGCGGCCTTTGCTGGCCATGCCGAAATTATGCCTTCACGCTTGCCTTCAACCAATATGGCCCTGGGCTGCGACTATGAAATTGGTTTTTGGGAAACCATGCCAGTGCCACCACTGACCTTGCACAACTATGCTCGCAACCCTATCAGAGTTTTCTATGAATTAGCGACAGAGCACACTCTTGAGATGCCTGCAATTCTTACCAAGAAATTCGCTCGTCTGTACCTAGGCCTATTCAATGATTTCCACGATTCAGTATTTGGCCTCTCTTTTTACTGGCAACGGCTGCTACATGGTCTGCTAATTGTCTTTAGTTTAGCTGGAATAATTTCGACACTTGTAAGCAAAAATAGCTCCAAAGAAGAGAAGTTCGGCATTGCATTAGTCAGCGCCAACCTACTTACTCACTGCTGCTACATGCCTTTTGAGTCTCTGCCGCGCTACGCTTTTTCGGCTATGCCTTTGTTGTTTATCGCCGCTACATGTATGTTGAAAAAAGTAGCGATTACCCGCAGTAGAAATAGCATAATCTTTGTCATTGCCGCCCTGGCCCTAGCGTTTACCTGCGCTCAGGTACAATTTGATGATGTTGAAACGAAGCGCTACGCTCTCAGCCAAGGCGAAACAGCCAAGCGCGAGACAACTGCAATTAAGAGCAGCGACAAACCCGCCTGGGTTGCTCTAATTACCGATGCAGAGCTAAACAAAGACAACTGCAAAGTCAAATTCAACGGCCACGAAATCGATCTGAAAGCGACCAATCTGCGCGACTATCCATCAGGTTTTCCTTACCAACATACTATCAATGACATAGAAGATTTACTTAGTCGAATTCGCGGAATAAACGTAGATAAACTAGAACACTACTCACTAATTGCTTTGCCCATAGAGCTTTTAAGAGCTGAGCAAGCAAATACAATTGAAGTAACGGCAGCAGCTCCCTTAACAATTTTTGGTCAGAAACGAGAGGACAACCAAGACTTTCTTCTCATCCCCGCTCTGCGCTATTTTAGTGTGACCAAAATGTTTGCTTCAGAAAGCGGCTTAGATGGCCGTCCTCCCGATCACCGTGTAGTGAAAGCAGCAAAATCGACAAGTACACTAAAAGAAAAAGCACTTTCGCCCGACGAAGATCTTAGACTATTTTTACTAGTATCTCCCCAAGCCAAGCCCACAGTCGATGCCCAGGCTGGCCATGCGAGCTCAACGCTGCGGCTCTGGTAAGCGAGTATAATCAGCCAATGCAAATTAGCTCTAGTTCTAGCTCTCGCACAGAAGTTCTGATCATCGCCCTTTGCGTTGCTGTAGCAGTTTTCGCCGGTGTCGTACAAAACACCCTTCACCCCACGGGCACCACTTTAGTCTTTGACTCTGGTCACTATATGGGCACAGTGCAATTGCTCTGCCAGGCTATTCAAGGGCAATTCGGAGGCATGCCCTTAACTTTGAGTGATAGCCACAAACTCAACGACTATTTGCTGCTTGACGGCCCGCTCGTACCCCTGGTGGGCACCTTTGTTTTCACACTCTTAGGCAAAATATGCCAGGCCAGCGACTGGCGCATTTTCATCTATATAGAGATATTTTTTCAAGCTCTAGCCACAGCATCAATTACCTCTTTAGCATTTAATTTGAGCAATGGGAAACAGGCCAAATATCTAGCTCTAGGCACAGGATTAGCCTGGGCCCTCTATCCAGCAGCCATACTTAGCACCAATAGTTTTCTTGGTGAACTACCAGCAACAGCGCTTTTGCTGTTGGCAATTCGCTTGATGGTGCAAACGCTTAAACTTAAAACCACAGCAACTTCCAGCACCACAGCAAATATTCTTGCCCTGGTTAGCGGCTTGCTACTGTCCGTGGTGTTTATGTCTAAACCAGCGCTAGTACTTAGTTTAGCGCTTCTAGTCACAGTCTGGATGACAGCACTGATCGGACCATTTTTTCTACCACCTGGCAGTGAAAAAGCGAGCTCAAAGTGCAAAGCCAAAATAATTACGGCTCTAAGCTTTGCTCTAGGAGCAGCCTTGGCAGCCACTCCCTGGTTGCTGTTTACCCATGAGACCAGCGGGCACTGGCGCGCTAGCGCCTATCGTCTACCGATTTACAACATCACCCGGGGTATGAGTTGCGACTCTGATGGTTGGGGCACAGTGCCCCTAGACCCGACCATGCAAAGCTACGGCGAAGGCGTCAGCCCGCTTATGTGCATGGCTAGCATATTCAATGAAAAGCCCGGGCAGTCGCTTAATTTGGCCCTGCGCAAACCCGAGCGATTGTGGCTGCTTCCTTGGAACGATTTTCACCACAAGTGCCTTGGCATTGGTTTGGGTCTGCAAATCTTTCTCCATCAATTGGCTCTAACCCTAGCAACCATCGGCCTGGTACTATTTCCACTCTACCTGCCAAGGCGGCACTCGATAGCAAACTTTATTGCCGGCACCGCACCGCTGATAATACTAGGTCATGCCGCTTACATTCCCTTTGAGACCTGCTCACGCTATGGTTTCAGCGGCATGCCTATGGTGTTTTTATTGGCAGCAATGGCAGTGGAATTAATAGTAATTAGCTGGAGAGAGCAATCAAAAATTTGCTTAGTAATTAGCCTCTGCCTCACTGCTACAGCCAGCCTTGTCATCGCTCGAGCCGACTTACTATCGCTAATACAAATGCTCTTCCTCCCGACAGGCCTGTCAGTCTTCCTTGAATACGCTATAAAAGGCGCATTGATGATCATGGTATTCGTTCTAGCTTACAAATTAGGCAGCTCTGACCAAGCCCCGAAGCGCCCATTGCTAAAAATTGTCAGTCAAAGCATTGCCGTCTTACTAGGCGGCGCAATCATTGCAGTGTTCATGGCTCACTATCTCAATGAGCGTGAAGAGCGAACCTGGCAGTGCCGCCTAGAAAGCGGTGAACGCATCGGTCGCAGCGTTAAATTGACAGAGAATAGCAAGGCCAACTGGCATCTCCTATTAATAGACTGCGAGGCCGCAACTAAAAAAGGCAATAGGAACAATTCCTCTACTGACCCGCTGGCGCTCAGCTCTATCAATATCAACGGCAAGGAACTAACAGAACCGAGCTTCAATCCGGCTAGCCTGATTCAAAGCTGGGCCAAACTCGATCAGATGCAAACCGACTTCGCCAGCGTCTTCGGCAAAGCTCCATCAGCACTGAGACAGTGGCGGGCCTACTACATTCCCCCTGGTTATCTTGCAAGCGACAACGATATCTGGTTGACAGCCGGCAATGCTGTCACCGTATTCGGTGACAGCGCGCAAGTTAACGGCCAAGCAGCTTTTATTCCTGCCATCGAATACTTAAGCGCCACTAAATTTCTACAAGAGCAAGAAAGCCCTGACGGCCGAATAGTCACACCAACTTTCCAGACCAAACAGTCAAGCTGCTTCCAACCATCAAAAGTCTTATGGGAATGGCATGACCTTTCCCCATCCTTCGGCCGCCAATGCGGTTCTTATCGCATGTATATAGTCGCTGGTAGCGATGGTTTCTGGCAGCGCAATAGCTTGAACACTACAAGCTATGCCGAAGCTTTTTGAATTGCGTAAGAAATAGGGCCATAAAGCAAAAAGCCGCAGCTTGCGCTGCGACTATTTGTTCTAGATAGATAGAAGCTCTACCTAAACTTTTACCACCTGAGCAGAAAGAGATTACATGCTCAGATTGAGGTTTGAACTGTGACCAGGGAAGGCCTTGGCCGAAGGATTGATAAAGGTTACAGCAAAGTTTACGGCGGTAGCCGCTTCAGCTGCACCGGTTGCAATCAACTTCAATTTGGCTGCGTGGGCACAAATATCACCAGCGGCATATACGCCTGGCAAGCTAGTTTCCATCATTTCGTTGACGGTAATAGCATTGACGTCCATGTTCAAGCCCCAGCTCTTCAAGAAGTCGAGGTTGATAACAAAGCCGATGTTGATGATGATGGCATCAACCGCAAGGGTCTCTTCTTTGCCAGTGCGGTTGTCAAAGATAACCACGCCTTTAATAGCGCCAGCGTCATATTGAATTTCTTTCAATTCATAGAAAGTCTTGATATCGACTTTGTTGCGCTTCATCTCTTCTACAGAAGTTTGCACAGCTCTGAACTGATCTCTTCTGTGAATCAAAGTCACTTTTGTCGCTAGCACTGAAAATTCATTGGCCCAGTCAACAGCAGAGTCGCCGCCGCCAATAATCAGTACGTTCTTGCCGCGGAACTTCTCTTTGTTCTTAACAGCGTAGAAAATGCTCTCGCCTTCTAGCTCTTTAGGATAGTCAAGATCCAGTTTCTTCGGTACGCAGGCACCGGCGCCTAAGGCTAACAAAACTGTCTTGCTGAAATGCTCTTCGGAAAAATCTGTGGAAATTTGCCAGTGGCCTTCAGGGCTCTTCTGCAAATTGAGCACTTTCTCACCAAGCGATATGGTCGGCTTGAAAAGCTGCGCTTGGGTTGCAAGATTTTTTGCTAAATCTTTAGCCAAAATCTTTGGGTGACCGGCCACGTCATAGACATATTTCTCAGGGTAAAGAGCAGTCAACTGCCCACCGAGTTCGGGAAGAACGTCGATAACTTTTACCTTGAGGCCTCTAAGACCGGCATAGAATGAGCCAAACAATCCAGTCGGCCCACCACCAATAATCGTAATATCGTATAGATCCATGAGCGAATCCAAGTCTCCAGCTTAACCTTTCAGGTGGTTATTGTAGTACACCTAAGTTGCAATGTGCCCCAGTGTTCATGAATAATGAAGGAGCTGAAACACCCGGCCACGTAGGCATTGCAATGCATGAAGTATAGAGACTTCGGAAACACAGGTATAAAAGTATCGGAGATTGGCTTTGGCTGCTGGGCCATAGGGGGTAACAACCATGGAAATAGTTACGGCCCAACCACTGACAAGAGCTCAACAGATGCCATTAACAAAGCCTTAGAACTGGGCTTGAATTTTTTCGACACCGCCGATGTCTATGGTTGGGGTCACAGCGAAGAACTTTTAGGTAAAGCCTTGCGGGGCAAGCGAGACCGCGTCGTCATCGCGACCAAGGTGGGCGCTGACTTCTACCAGGGTACTGGCTTTCAAACCTTCACTCCTGACTACATCAGATTCGCTCTTGAAAAGTCATTAACCAGACTGAACACCGACTATATAGATATCTACCAGCTTCATAATCCGCCCATGAAGCTCATTTCCAAGGAAGAAACCTACGCCACCCTGCGAGAGCTGAAGAAAGAAGGCAAAATTAGGGCTTTCGGCGTTTCAGTGTTCACGCCAATCGAAGGAATTACAGCAATCAACGTGGGCCAACCAGATTGCGTCCAGATTACTTACAACATTTTTAGCTGCAGACCAGAAGAGCAGCTTCTTCCCCGCGCCTTCGAAACAGGCTGCGCCATTATTGCCAGAGAGCCTCTGGCAAATGGCTTCCTCACGGGCAAATACGACACTGCTCCGAAATTTGCCGCCGGCGATTTTCGCAAGAATTGGCCCATGGAGTACGTCCAAGCTAGATCGGATGCGACCAGACAACTATCATTTCTCAAGAAGAACGGCCAGCAAAGCATGGCTCAGGCCGCACTCAAATATCCACTGATGGACCAGGCTGTCTCGACAGTCATTGTTGGCCTGAAAGATGTAGACATGGTCGAAGAAAACCTGGCAGCTTCAGACGCCGGCCCTCTCACTGTCGAGGAAATGAAGCAGATTCATGAACTGCAAGCCGTCGGCTTCAACCTTAAAAGCTAACCCTATACCTATATATGGAATAACGCCTGGAGGCAGCACAAGCACTTACCGCCCAGTAAACATCGGGCGCCGCTCTATTTACCAGCATCCGCCGGGCTACCAAAGCGAGCATCAAAGTGTGCCGACTCTGACGAAAAACCATCTTTGGCCAGACTCCAGCCCGGCTGGGAAGCAGGCGCCGGCTGTGCGATCGGCGCACTAGCAGCAAACTGTTCCGACCGGCCACCCGCCACTGGATATTGAGTACGGCCATCAATTGGAGAGATATTGAGACTACCCATATCACGTCGACCGGTTCGGCCAGTCAGCTGGCCACTACGGACGCCAGTTTGACCACCTGGACCAACTTGGTCGCGATTACTGAAAAGCCGAGCACCAGGCCCTGAAGCATTGGTCATCGGTAAAACTTGATGAGGCGTCGAGAATCTAACACTCGAAACCGGCATTTGACTTACGTTTGGATTTGGCGCAAGAGCTGCACTATTGAAGCTGGTAGGCCTTGAGCCCGGGGTGTAGACCTGACCCGAACTAGGTGTTGTCTTAACGGGCAGAGCTTCTCGAGCACCGTCGAGCAGAAGCCTATCGACGTGCGAACCTGTATACGCCGGACCGGAGCCAAGTAAATGATTGGCCATTGGTTCGTGGTGGCGAATCCAATAGATCACCCCAAGCCAGCCAGTGAAGCCCATAAACATAAAGAGCAATAGATGGTTTGGAGTGATTTTGATGCTCGAGATAAAGTCATTTAACTTCAATCCCTGCATAGCTTGCGACCAGATTGGGCTCTGGTCAGGATGGCCACCCATATCATGGCCATGGTCATGACCGTGGTCGTGTCCGTGGTCGCCATGATCATGACCATGGTCGAAACCACCGCCATCTCCGCCGCCACCGCCATCCATGAATACTCCGCTCATAATAAGCATTGTATATACAAATCAGGCGTCACGTAAATGGTGGAATTACCACAAAGTTAGCGGGTTTCGATGCCTTCAAGCTCAGCGACACGCTGACGCAAGGTTTCGACAACCCGTGGCAGCTCATAGAGGCCAGGTAGCTTTTCTTCAATTGTCGTGATGTGACGGGTCAATTCAATTGAGCGTTCCATCAACTTGATCAAAATTTGCTGAGTGGCAACTAACTGCCTCTGATTGTCAATGAGCTGACTGGCAATCTTACTGGTTTCTACGCGCTGATCAACACTCAATGACATCAGCTCGGTAAAACGGTCGAGCAGCTTCTCAACTTGAGCCTGCATGTATGGGTCGGTACTACCGGGGACGCCATTTGCTTCTTGGGCATTGTCAGTGAAAAACTGGTCAAAACCATCAAGTCCGAGGTTTGATTCGGGCCGCTCCTCAGGAACTCGCTTAGCCTCTGCCATTAGTTAAAATCCCCCACAATAGAAGTCACCAAGCCAGGGCACCAACAGCAGTGCTGGATGCTCTCCAAAGAGACACAGTTTATAAAGTGAACGCCGCCATCAATGGTGGCACCGTTAGAATTATAACGAAAGCCTTTAATAAGGCAATAGGAAAACGCAAGATTTTATGAGTAATTTTGATACCACTTCAATTTGACCTCTGGGATCAAATCTGATACCGCCATCGGTATTCCAAAATTTCCTCGATCTGATACCAGATCCCAAAAGGCTTGATACCACCAGCGCACCACGGTCAAGTGCAGAAAAATGAGCTAGAAACCGCCTGACTAGCTTCTAAACACCGAATGACCTTTCTTAATCACTTGGGCCACCGAGTTCCAACCAAGGTTATAAGGCACCTCTTCTAGACTACCGACATTCCACATAGTTATGTCGGCCTGATAGCCGGGCGATAGTCGACCGACTTTCTCCCCCATGCCGATAGCATAAGCTGAGTTAACTGTGAGAGCAGTGAGAGCTTCTTCTACCGTCAGCTTGAGGTGTAAGCAGGCTAGGCCCCAAATTAGAGGCAAAGAGAATATATGACATGAACCAGGATTGAAATCTGAGCCAAGAGCAACGGCAACTCCAGAAGCAATCATAGTGCGAGCTCGCGCATGCTCATGCAAGTTAAGGTAAAACGACGTGCCCGGTAGTAACACAGCCACCGTATTAGAATGAGCCATAGCCTCAATCTCACTGTCAGAAATGTTGAGCAAATGGTCGGCACTATCAGCACCAACAGTGGTAGCCAGCTTGGTGGCACCAAGATTGACAAACTCATCAGAATGGACTTTCAACCTGAAGCCAAGCTCTGATGCCGCAGCAAAAATGCGACTGGTTTCTTCAAGAGTAAAATAGCCGCGATCGCAAAACACATCTGCATATATCAGACTACCATCAGTCACCATAGATGATGCCGCTGGTAGCATGTCTGAAATCAAGTGACCAACATAATGCTCACGGTCCTCACCAGGTGGGATAGCGTGAGCTGGCATGAAGGTTGGAACAATATCAATGAGGTTAGCGCAGCTATGCTTAAGCTCCAGAATAGCGGCGAGCATCCGCAACTCACTATCAATGTCGAGTCCATATCCGGTCTTGACCTCACAGGTGGTGGTGCCAGCCTCTAGCATTCGCTGTAGTCTTTGGCGACCAAGCTCTACCAACCGTTCTTTCGTCGACGTGCGGGTAGCTCGCATGCTAGCAACTATGCCACCACCGGCCTCCGCTATCTCAGTGTAGGTCTTGCCCTGACAGCGCATCAAAAACTCGTTAGCCCGGTTACCATCAAAAATTAGATGAGTGTGGGAGTCCACCAAACCTGGCGTTACCAACATGCCACCAGCATCAATTACTTCGCAGTCACTAGCGCGCTCTGCTTTGCTATTAGCGAAGACCTCAGCCTCACTTCCAACTGCCACAATCTTGTCGCCTTCTATGGCGATGCAGGCATCTTTTATGCGCACCACGTCTTGCATGGCGGCACCTTTTACCAAACCCTTATCTGAAGCTTGCGTAGCTAGCTCACCTATTGATTTGACCACAAGATTTACTGACACTTTTGCCTCTTATTGAAATATCTAAAACCATATACCGAAGTACTGCCCGAGCAGAATGGGCAATTCACCTTCGATGAATTGCCCATTCTATATCACTTGAGTAGCACTAGCCTTTAGCTTTGCCTTTTAGCAGCGTGTTATCAAGCGCTCAGGGTAACGTGATCAACACTGCTGACTTGCTCTGCAGCAATCCTACTCTCCATAGTCTTGCAATAGGCACAGGGTTTATCGGCAAACTCAGGTCCGTGCTCTTCTACATCGCCAAGGTCTTTCATTTCTTCCAGATTCTTGACTATCTCAGGCCAGTGAATACGATAGAGGCTATCCTCTAAATTGATTGAAACGTCTTTACTTTCGCTGGGACCGACTTTGGCCATTGTCAGGGTAAGTTTTTCGTAGGGCCAACGCACTTTCAAACGCTCTGCCAAATGCTGACGCACCAGTGTGGCGGGAGCAGGCCAAGATGGGTCGCTCTTGCGCAAGGTCTTAAGATGAAAAATAACAAGCTCTAAGCGCTTCTCTTCTGGATACCAGAGAATTAGGTCAAAGACATCTTCAAGATACAGACGTTGACCTGGCACGCGAGCGCGCACCTTGGTGGCCACAGCTACAACTTCAGCGCCCTTAGGCTTGTAAGGATTAGCGACATAGCGCAACAGGGTTTTGTAAGCATAGAGAAAAGCGCGGGTAGCGGAATCTTTACCACCAGGCTGGTCATGCAATTTGTCTAGGGGCCAATGCTGCCCCATGAACTTCTGCACCTGACTCGGGTTAGTCACTTTGCCCCGGTTCACATCAGCCAAGCCACGCAAAACGAAGCGCTTACAGATGGCACTTGGGCTTACCCGCCCTGACTCACCCGACTGATTTTGAAAAGCAAGCTTGTAAGCCCGCTTGCAAGCGCGAAATGTTTCTAGCATTGCTGGCGTAAATAATGTGCGGTCCATCGCTTGACCCCCCTCTTGGAAGTACCATATTTTTGTATGTGATACTAACATATTGTATGACAACCAGGGCCGTCAAATGAAATTTGAGGCCTCTATATAAGTAGATGTTGGATGGTTTTGTTTTGGCAGTTACTGCTTGTTAAGACAGCTTCTGTACTTATATTGTTCCCAAGAAGTAAGCTCTGAAACCGGCTTGACATCAGGGTTTCAGAAGATCCTCTCGTCTTGGCATTTTATATACAAGAGCGCAAAGCTAGACAGCAAGCCGAATATACAAAAGCGATCGCTCATCTATATTTCGACATTCACCGGAAAGCCCCGCAAAATACAAAAGGTCGATAAAATTAGAGAATCAAAAAAAATCTTCTCAATTTTTTCGAACTTTGAGCGGCAAAATTACGTTGTACTAGATAGAACAACTCTACCGACAGAGAACACATATATGTACAGCCTCAAAGAAGCACATTCACAGAAAACCGCTCTTACGGTATCGCAACTAACAAACCGCATTCGCGATACCCTCGAAGGCGAATTCGATGCTGTACAAGTTGTTGGCGAAGTTTCTAACGCCAAAATATATCCATCAGGGCATTGGTACTTTTCGCTCAAAGATCAAGAAGCGACTCTCCCCTGTGTCTGCTTTAAAAATTCCAACGCTGCTTTGCGCTTCAAACTAGAAGACGGCCTGCAAGTGGTCGCCAAAGGGAAGCTCAGTGTTTATCCCCCTCGCGGTGCCTATCAAATGATAGTCACCGGCATCGAGCCCGTGGGCGTGGGTGAATGGCAGCTTGCCTTCGACCAGCTCAAAGCAAAACTCGAAGCCGAAGGCCTGTTAGATGCGGCCCGCAAAAAAGCCATACCGATGGTGCCTCGTCGAGTCGGCGTAGTAACGAGCCCAGTTGGTGCAGCTTTGCGCGACATTCTCAGCGCCCTCTACCGTCGCAACCGCAATGTATCAGTGCTGATTGCTCCAGCCAAAGTGCAGGGTGAAGGCTCGGCCGAAGAAGTGGCACAAGCAATCAGAGATTTGCAAACCATGCCTGATATTGATGTCATCATCGTTGCTCGCGGCGGGGGCTCAATTGAAGATCTCTGGTCGTTCAATACCGAAGTGGTGGCACGAGCAGTGGCAGAATGTACCGTGCCAATCATCTCAGGTGTAGGACACGAGACTGATACCACCATTTGCGACCTGGTCGCAGACTTGCGTGCCCCCACGCCGACAGCGGCAGCTGAATTAGTGGCCCGGGGCAGCGCCGAACTACTGGAAAAATTCAGCCATCTCAATCGCCGCATGATGCAATCGATCGAAGAGAGAATGCACTACGCCAGACGAGAGTTGACACGCTTCTCACCAGTAAACGCCTTGAACCGTTATCAAGATCGCTTAGAGCTAGCATCAGTAAATGTCTCTAGACGCAGGCAACACATCACCAATAGAGTGGAAAGATTGCTCGCGAGCAGCACTCATCGCTTCTACGAGTTGAGAGAAAAACTCCACGCCCTCGGGCCCGACAACGTGATGAGCAGAGGCTTTTCTGTTTTACGCACAGGCGAAGGCAAAATTATTACCAGAGCCCAAGACCTCAAAGTTGGTGACATGGTAGAGGCGCTGCTACGATCAGGCAAGGTCAAACTGAAAGTAGAGTCGATAGAAATGGGGTCAACTAACAATGACTAGTAATGAACCACCCAATAACAACGACGACGGCTTCCAGCAGCTCTCATTCTTTGCAGCGCCCCTAAATATTGAATCAGTTCAAGAATCAGTTCAAGCTGAAGCGGCGCCAAAGAAAACCCGAAGCAAGAGCAAAGTAACAAAACCGGCCAGTACAACCGAACGAGAAAAAGATAACGACAGCACTGTGCTGAACGCAGTAAAAGAAGAACTTGCGAATCTACCAGCAACCAACGATTCTAGGAGAACAGTAATAATGAACGTCACCGAACCTGAGTTGAAAATCGATTTTGAGGCTTCTCTAGCTGAGTTAGAAACTGTTGTAAAAGAACTAGACGGTGAAGTGAAGCTCGAAAAAGCGCTACAGCTATTTGAGCAAGGCATCAAGCTTTCAGTTGAATGCGAACAATTTATCAAAGGCGCTGAAGCCAAAATTGAAATACTGAAAAAGCAGGCCGATGGCTCGCTCGCTACCGACATATTTCAAGGCGAACGGGTCGATATAGACGATTAACTGTGCCTGGGCAAAGCTTGCTGCATCGTTTTCGAAGTCTTCAATGACTCGACAAACTGCTTTAAAAATTTGATCGAGCCTGCTTTGCTGAGGTGACAGGAATCAATGAAGTCGCTGCTAGCATAAGGCTTACCATTAGCAGTCATCAAGTCGATCTCTTCAACACCAGCAGCCCGACAAGCCTCGCTAGTAGCCGCAGCATAGGTTTTTACAAGCTGCGGCTGCAGAAGTGCTAAATTCGATTGAGCTATGGGCATGTGCAAAACTATGATTGGCACAGAGTGCTCCCTACATATCTGCAGTAGCTGCTTAAAGCTGCTGACTTGATAGTCGAAATAATCCTGTCGAAAGGGCAGATATCTATCATGATAAACCGCCAGGTCAACCTTAAGCTTTTCAGCCGCTGTAAGCTCCTTACACTCTCCTTCCGCCGATGGGTTCTTTTCCGCATTAGCGGCCTCCCAAAGGGAAGCCGGTCGGCCCAAACTCTTAGCCACAGCGGAAGAAATCTCGTCTTTTACATATTTGCGCACTAGCACAAGAAACTGCCACTCACGCTCAAAAATCTTTTCTATATTCGGCTCAGGCTGCCCGCTATAAGCTCTGGCGAACTGAAATGTTCTATAGACCGGATTTTCCTTTGGCGCCTTACCCATGGCGTTATCTATTAGATCACGAGGAGAAAAGGCATAGACAACAAGTTTCGGCTTCACAGCTGAATTAACCACAGCGTCCATGATGATTCTCTGATCTTCGGCAACAGATCCTGGCACCGAAATATTTGCCATTCTATAGTCAGTACCTAAGCCTGTTTTCAGCGCCTCTTCATAGCACTGAGAAAGAAATCGCCGCCTGCCTTCAGCCATCATGCGATGCCCATCTTTTTCGTCAGCCAAGAAGCGAAAGGGTGGAGCTAAAAGTAAGGATGAGCCAATCAAGAGAATGTCAGCCGGTCTTTTTTCATCGATGTAAAGCAAAGGACTGCCCACGTGGGTAGCAATCCACTTGGGAATTCCCACTGAAACAAGCAGCCGGTGGGGGAAAGATGAGCGCAACAGAACCCAGGTGAGCAAAAGCATGATTACCAAAAGGTAAACAATGCCATTCCTAGAACTCAACTGCAGGCGGATCATATTTGGTTGTAAGATTCCCGATTCCTTCCGATAGAAGAAAATTTTTTCCTTTCAGAGAATACTCGACAGACAGAAAGAATCGAGCGATCCAGATGATAAAGTTGAGATTACTTCTGCTTTAAAACTATTACTCTATGCGCTCTAGTACTTCAATATTTCGCATTCTGCCATCGAGCAAGCTGAAGAATGGCTCCAGATGAATGTTCTTGTACCCTGGAACAGGCGACAAGGAAATCAAATAGGTCTCACCCTTTACAGGCCACCAGCGCCAATTATTGCGCGGAGCCTCTCCTCTATATGTAGAGTTATAAACACTTAGATCTCGAAGAATATTGTATTCATAGCCACCATCAATTTGTGCTGACTTGGCTCCCGTATTTTCTAACCAGGCAATCGCTTGCCAGCGGGCGCGATTAGAACTTAGATATTCTTGATTGCCAGCAATTGAATAAAAGGCTATGCCAAGCAACAGCACAACAGATATTGGATTAACTAAATTCGTACGATTTTTCCTGGCGCAAAGACCAACGGCAAGAAGCATTGGTCCTAGGGCTAGCAAATAGTATCTATCAGCACAGCGCACCAAAGTTTCCAGAGTAAGAAAAGCCAAGCAAACACTGCTACAGACAGCTACAACTGCAGGCTGCCAAACCAGCCTCTTCTTCTTCACCTCTTGCACCGCACCTAACAATGCCACCACCAGTGGTACAACAAAGAAGAACGATATTACGGTAGCTATCATTCGGCCCTTCGGAGCTAGGGCTGGTCTAATAATTCCTAGAAGGCCTTGAGCACCAATGGTGGTAAAGCGCAAAATATTTTCAGAAAATGGCATGGTCTGGTGATAGTGAGCCACGATGATCAGCGCAGCACCTAGCACGAGAACAGCGATAGCAAGCACAATCTTGAAAGGAAGCACTCGGCTACGCTTAGACCAAAATATCAACGGCAGCAACGACAACAAGGCCGGGAGACAAAACAAGGCCAAGTAACACAGCACCTGGCCAATAGCGCTGATGGTAGGCAGAACCATCTGCGGTGCGGCGAACAGACACTTATTAATGATGCTGGAATGAGCTTGCCTAACTAAATCATATCCTCTATTGATAGAACCAGACTGGAGATGACAGGCTACCAGCCATTGATCACAGGCCCAAGCCGAGAGCAAGGGTAGGGCTAGAGCTAAACCAAAGACGAAAAACTTCGACCGGCCGCTACCAAATCGCTTACTGAGACAGAATGGGCTCAAACAAATGAAGATCAAAGCAGACTGTCTGACACTCACAGCTAAAGCCAATACAACAAAGGCTAAAACCATGGTCTTGAGTGATTTTTTTGCCAGACCGCGCAAGAGACAGGCCAGAAAAACCATATTCAAAGACAATGCCGTCGAGTCGCTCATAAAACCCAAAGCGACGTTAAGTAGAAGCGGATTAGCCGCATACAAAAGCGTTAGAAATATAGCCTGACTGCGCGGGATGCGTAAGGAAGCAGCGGCAACGAACATGGCCACAGCACCCAAAATAGTAATGATGAAAGAGCAGATTCGCAGACTTGTATAGGAATAACCAATCAGCTTCGTTGTCAAAAACCCTAAGGCAACATGAACTATTCCAGCCGCGCAGACGTTAGGCATAACCAGGCCCTCACCTAACAACAAATGCCTGACACCTTCGGCATAGGCCCAGTCATCGTTGAGGGGGAAATCGCCAACCATTCCTATGGTTAATAACGCCACTATATAAAAAGCCCCTATCAACAGATAGGGGCTAATTTGTCTGAAATAGAGTTTGTTGAATATCAATCTTTGGTTTTAGACTGCGGCGGCTTCAACTTCTTCAGCTGCTGGAGCTTCAACTTTAGCTGGAGCACCTTTACCGGTAGTAGGTGTGGCGCCTTCGCGAAGAATCTCTAGCTGCAGCTTAGTTGTTACTTCATTGGCCAATTTGACGGTTACTTCGTAAACGCCAAGAGCGTGAATTTCGTTTTCTGTTTTGACAAGACGCTTGTCGATGGCAAAACCAACTTCTTTTTCGATCAAATCAGCGATTTCTTTGTTGGTGATTTTGCCATAGAGCTTGCCGCTTTCGCCAACTTTAGCAACATAGTGAATAGCGCCAAGGGCAGTGATTTTCTCAGCCTTCTCAACAGCAGCTTGATGCATTTGCTGAGCTTTCTTTTTCAAACCAGCCAAATCTTCTTCGCGCTTCTTCAGTGTGCCTCTGGTAGCTTCAACACCCAAACCACGCGGTTGAAGGAAGTTACGGAAATAACCGGGGGCGGCCTCAACAATGTCTCCAGCTTGTCCAAGCTTTTCAACAGAGTGGTGCAAAATTACCTTCATGACATCTCCAAGCGCTCTTACGCGTTGCCTACAACATATATACGGGAGGCTAGATTAGCACGGTCGAGCAGCCTTGCCAACTTTACAGCCCCTAATTAGAAACCTTCCGAAATATCAATTTCCTAATATAAGGTTGAAGGTTAGCCCTAATACTCATTACGCTCGCGGAACATTCCACGCACCCCAGATGGGTCGGCGAGGAAGCCAAAGCGCTTATAGAAGCCATCAGTACCGGGGTCAGCATAGAGCGTGACCAGCGGAATCGAATACTCATCTAGCTCTTTCAATAGCTCACACATCACCAGGCGACCAACACCCAGGCGCTGATAATCAGGCCTGACAACCATATCCCAGACAGTGGCATTGAAAACTTTGTCACCGGTGGCTCTGGCGAAGCCCACCAATTCATCTTTATCCCAAATTGAGACAACCGCAAGCGAGTTTTCTAAAGCTCGCACAATTAAGTCAGGTTCTCGTCGACTCCAGCCCACCGAGGCACACAGCTCTTGAACGGCATTAGGTGGCACGGCCTTGTCGTGCGAAACGCTCAGGTTGTCAGGCAGAGGTTCCTTCGAATTCTCGTTTCTCCTCCAAATACCTGAAAGAACCATCTATAACCTCTCTAGCAGAGCCACCGATTCGACGTGGTAAGTCTGGGGGAAAAGATCCACAGGCTGTACACGCTTAACTTTATACCCGCCCATGGAGCTGTTCTCTCCATTTTCAGTGGATTGGCAGAGAATTTTCAAGTCGCGGGCTAAAGTAGCCGGGTTACAACTGACATAAATGATGTGCTTTGGCCCACGCTCTTTGATCAAAGCCAAAATATTAGGGTCGATACCCTTGCGCGGCGGGTCAAGCACGATCAAGTCAATATTCTTGTTTTCCCGCTTCTTCTCTACCATCAAGACAGCTAGAGATTGTTCTACTCGGCCCTCAACAAAGCTTACATTGGTGAGGTTATTGAGAGCGGCGTTTTCTTCACCATCGGTGATTGCATCGCCTACTTCTTCAATTGCTATCACTTCATCAGCCAAGGGGCTGAGCCACATGGCAATAGTGCCCACACCGGCATAAGCGTCAACGACAACAGGCTTCTCGCTAGCAGCCAAATCTTCTTGAGCAGCGGCAGCAATATATTCAAGCAACTTGACCGCTTGCAAACTATTTACCTGAAAAAAGCTCTTGGACGAAAGCCTGAAGCGAAGACCATCTTGCAATTTCTGGGGCAAATCAGAACGCTTGGTCGCTAATTTCTCTTCTATGTAGCCATTGCCAACCAGGGTGATTGTGTGTTCACCAAGAATGCGGTTGCCTTTATCTTGATTGAAGTTAACGACTACAGATTCCACTTCACTATGCAAGTGGGCCAGCTCTTCACCTAAAGTAGTGAAAGCATGAAGATAATCAATATTATTGAATTCTTTGATTTTGATGGCAGCGTGATTGACCACAATGGTGACAAGAATTTTGCCAGTAGCAAAGCTCATGCGGAAGTTGAGATGTCGCACCATGCCGCGATGGCGCTCTTCGTCGTAAATCGAAATACGATACTTTTTGAACAACATTTTGGTTGTTTTCAAAAGCTCATCCATAATGCTCGGCTGAATCGGACAGGCATCAATATTGACTAAATCATGGCTGCCACGCTCGTAGTAACCAGCCAATACCTGAGTATTTTTGTACTTAACCGGAAACTGCACTTTATTGCGATAGTGAAAAGGATCATCGCAGCCCACTATCGATTGAACCAACTCTTTAGCATTGGCAAAACCACCAATGTGACCGAGGGCATCAACCACTAAGCGCTCTTTGTGCTGAAGTTGATGTGCATAATCAATGTGCTGCCACTGACAGCCGCCGCAGCGCTCGTAGTGGAAACAAGGAGCTTGCACACGCTCCGGCGAGGGTTTGACGATTTCTTCGATGGCACCGCGGGCGAAATCTTTGCGCACATCAAAGAGGTGCACAGCTAAACGGTCTCCCTGAGCGGCTCGCTCAATGAAAACAGGAATAGAATCAATTTTTGCTACACCATCGCCGCCATTGGCAAGCGATTCGACATTTACTTCTACTTGGTCCCCACGCTCAAGCGTGTGGGTGTACTTTACCTTGGCCACAGAGTCCTCTCGTTTGCAAGTCTGATTTTTCCAGGGGCATCATAGTTTTGCAGAACAGATTTTTGCAGAACAGACTCATCTAAGCATTTTGCCAGGGCGACCTTGGCCTCCTCACATGCTGCTTCGTCTTTGTTGCGCGCCAGGTCTTCCATCTTGAGAAATTGCCTTTCGGCACCACGTACATCATAACCACTTGCTTTGAGAGAAAGAATTCGCTGCTTGATTTCTTTACTGTTCTCATTGTCTGAGTAATTAAGAATCTCAGCATAACTTAAGGCCTGATAACGATCTTTCAGACTATTAGTAAGATAAGGCTCGAGCGTAACACGCGAGAGAATTTCATTATTTGAAAGCTTGCGATTGGCAAAAAGCAGCAAATCACTCTTTGCAACAACGACTTGAGTGTAACAACTCTGGGCCACTACAGGAAAATAGAAGAAAACATAGCGATCAAAAGCTTGCGGGAAAGCATCAGTAAGCTCTTTGCTAAGCAAAATAGAATTGATTTTGAGATCTTTAACGTGTGCCCGCGGATCTTGATAGAGACTGAGTTGCAAGCTACCGGCGTCGATCTTGAACTGGGCGGTGGCAGCCTGCGAAACATATTTGCTTCGTTTTAGGCAAAGCGAAATCTCAGCAGCCCCCTGACAAGAAGCAGGAGGGGCGGCGAAAGCGGCAAGGCTGCCAAGACATAGCAGCGAAACAATACTGAAGCGACCAATTTGGCCAAGCTGAGCTAGAAAAGCTTTCGACATTTTCTCTGGGGGGCGCACTATATTTACCGCTTTTAATTAAGCAGAATAAATCTATCATGTGCTTCACCGCAGTACATGAACTGGCTCCTTAAACTCTCAGCCTAGACCGCTATAATGACATCTATGACTATCAATTTAATCCACGTCTCTGACATTCACTTTGGCTCCGGCGAGAGCCATGGCCGACTTAACCCCGAGACTGGTCTCAATGTTCGCTTTGAAGATTTTGTAGCGGCACTCACCAAAGTGGTCGACTACTCCATAGAAAAGCAATGCGATATTTTTTTATTTTCTGGCGATGCCTACCGAAACGCCTCCCCAGAGCCAATCTATCAAAAGATGTTTGCCGGTCAACTAAAACGTCTCAGCGATGCTGGTATTACCAGTATTCTGGTTGTCGGCAACCATGATCAAGTATTACGTGCCTCTCAAAGCCATGCCATGTCTGTATTTCAAAGCCTTGAAGTACCCGGCGTACTGATGGTCGACAGACCAATTTCTACCGTAATTAACACCAAGAATGGTGCTCTTCAGTTAGTCGGTTTGCCGCATATAACTCGGCACCAGTTAATGACCTTAGACAAATACAAAGATCTTTCAGCCGTTGAAATAGACAAAGTACTGAAAGAACACATTCGCGACTTACTGCGGGGTTTTTATCTCAAGCTTGACCCAGCAATACCAACTGTGGTCACAGCACATATGAGCACAGACACAGCCCTAGCTGGCATTGAAGAGGAGCTTCTGGTTGGGTACACCCTGACCTTCCCCACCGAAATGTTTGTCAGTGAGCGAGTTGACTATGTCGCTCTCGGTCACATCCACAAGTACCAAGTGCTGCGCCAAGAAAGTCCCGCTATTGTTTACGCCGGTTCTCTAGAGAGAGTGGATTTCGGTGAAGAGAAAGAAGACAAAGGTTTCGTCCACGTAAAAATAGATAGAACTAGTGCTGGTGCCAAGACCGAGTTCAAGTTCATTTCTATTAATCCACGCCCCTTCATCACCGTAGAAGCCGACCTAACCGACTGTGAAAATCCGCTCGAGTTACTGACAAAAAAAATTAGCAAGGTAATCGTGCCCGGTTGCGTCTTGCGTATACGCTATAAAATTGGCCAAGAAAATCTCAATCAAATAGACGAAGATGCTCTAAAACAAATAGCGCAAGCGGCCCTGTCGGTAAAATTTAGCGCCGAAATTGTGCCATCCCATCAACGAGCGCGCCTACCGCAACTAACTGAAAGCGCAGTTCTCAACCCGCTTACAGCCATTGATACATATCTCACAGAAGTAGCACCAGAGCGAAAAGATCGGTTACTCTCAAAAGCCAAAGAGATCATGGGGAAACTAACCGCTGAAATTAGCGGAACAGATAGCAAAGGTTAAGCAGTGCGTTTTAGCAGAGACATAGAAAAAGCTTTCGTTTTAGTTTTCAGCGCCGCAATTATGTGTGGCTGTACCCAAACTGAGGGCAACGAAGTCACCCCCCAAGGCACTATCGCCCTAGAGAAAATTACCCTGGGTGTGCCCGAGTCGACGCTCAAAGAAGCAATGGTCACTTTCGTCAAAGACCCTTCAGCCACGGCCAACGCTGGCGGTAAAAGTCAATATTTGAGCCGCGAAAAAACAACGGCTGGTGGTCAATACATGGTGCAATGCAAAGATGGCACTGTCTTTCAAATCAGCGAAGTCTTTGCAGAAACTCCCACAAGCAAAGAGCCTGCAGTAATTGAACTGCGCAAACTTCTGCCGGCAGGGGCTCCCGAACAATCGCGGGTAGAAGAGAAACTGAGTTCAGATGTTTATTACTTTGGCTCAGACTACACTGGCGAAATAAGTTTCAAAGATGCAAAGAAAAGCCAGGTAACAAGCTTAACTTCAACCAACATTCTTCTTACCGCCAGCGCCCAGAAGGCTACCGCAGCAGAAAAAGAGGTCTTAAAGCCACTTGTGGACAAAGCCCATGAGCCAAAATAGCAGTGCCAATTGACTAAAAACTAATGCAACCTGAGGCGATATCGGGAAGAATTAGTCTTTACTACGGTATCCAAGAATAGAAATGAGTGCATCTTCAATCACTAACGCCCCCGTTAAACCCACAGTAGAAGCAGATAGCGGCCTATCCGAGCTGTGGATTCAACGTCATCTCTTGGCCTTGATGGTCAAACGTGACTGCCTGGGACGCTATAAAGGCTCTCTACTGGGCTTGCTCTGGCCACTAATAAACCCTTTTGGCCATCTGCTGCTCTATACCTTCTTATTCTGTATCGTCTTGAAAGTGAAATTAGGAACCAGCGCCAGTACGAGCAATTTCGCTCTCTACCTCATGGCCGGCCTCTTACCCTGGGGAGCATTTGCTGAAGCCCTGGCGCGCTCATCAACCGTTATTCTGGAACACCCCAACTTAGTCAAAAGAGTGGTCTTCCCTCTTCAGATATTGCCTCTAGTAACCGTTCTTTCTGCTCTTTTTACTGAAGCGATTGCTTTTACTATCCTTCTTACAGGCGTACTGATCTACAATCACGGCCTACCAGCTTCTCTGATTTTCTTGCCCTTGATTGTTATTTCTCAATTCCTTCTCACCGCAGGCATTAGCTGGTTTGTTGCAAGCTTAAGTGTATACATAAGAGACATCCGCCATTTAATGGCCTTGAGCTTATCGGCCTGGATGTATGGCACCCCAATTGTTTACCCAGCCACAGCACTTCCAGAACAAATTCAATTCATCCTCTGGGTTAACCCAATGGCAGGCATAGTGCTCGACTATCGCCGAGTAGTACTTGAAGGCCTTCCGCCCGATTGGCCACACTATGGCGTCTACACGGCCGTAGCATTGATAGTCTGCCTGATTGGCTTCAAATTCTTTGAAGCAACAAAAAAATCTTTTGCCGACGTAATGTAAGTCTGACGACCTGGTGGCAACGATAGCGTATTATAGTTCACTGAATGAAACCTAGGCATAGAGACAATTCCGATGACTGATCAGCATAAACTTTTCGGCGCATACGATATTCGAGGCATATACGGCAAGGGTTTAGACGAGCCTTTTGCTAAAAATGTTGGCTTCGCTTACGGCCACTACCTCAAACCACAAGGTGGCGGAAGGGTATTAATTGGCTCAGATGCAAGAACCTCTTCGCCAGCATTAAAAGCGGCCTTTATTGAAGGAGTTCTTGCAAGCGGCAACGATGTTCTAGACATCGGAGTTTCTTCTACACCGATGGCGGTATGGTATGCAGCACAAGCGGGCTTCGACGGAGGAGCGGTCGTCACCGCTAGTCATATGGGCAAGCAGTACAACGGGCTCAAGCTCTATGCCAGCCAGGCCAAACCACTAGGTGCCAACAATGGCCTGGGCGAAATTCGCACAAAAGTAGAAGGCGGCGCCTGCTCTGGTCTAGCCAACAACAAGAGCGGAAAGCTCACCACTGTCGATATCATTCCAGAATATGTTAGTTTTCTCCTCCGCCACGTGCGCCCAGAACGTCGCCTTAAAATTGCACTAGATGCTGGTCACGGCGCCGCTGGCCCAGAGCTAGAAGAACTGGCGAAAACGGCAAAACATTTGGTTGAGTTCATTCTCCTCAACTCCAAACCTGACGGTACCTTCCCTAAGCGCACACCAAACCCTCTAGATGAAGGCTCAATGACCGAGCTGAGCAAACTAGTAGTAGAAGAGAAATGCGACTTTGGTGTGTCTTTCGACGGTGACGCCGATCGGGCAGTTTTTGTCGATGAACACGGCGAGCAAGTCGATACTGGCTTGATGATTGGTTTAATCGGTGCTGAATTAGTACGCCGCCACGGCGGTGGAAAAGTTGTCTACGATTTGCGGGCCAGCAGAGCGGTACCAGAATATATTGTTTCGCAAGGTGGCACACCAATTCGCACTGGTGTTGGCACCCAATTTATGATGAATAGCATGAAAGACCACCGCGCTCTGTTTGCTGGTGAACTCTCTGGCCACTATTATTATGCCGACATGTACGCCACAGACAACGCCTTGCGCACAATGCTTGAGGCCGTCAACGTAGTGGCTCGCGGCACGGCCAGCCTATCTAAGCTAATTGAGCCACTGATGGTCTACTCTAGCTCTGGTGAAATTAACTTACGAGTTAGCAATATCCAGGACACCCTGAGCAAACTTGAAAATGGTATCACTGGCGGCACTAAAGAACATATCGATGGTCTTTCTGTCAATTTTGATGACTGGTGGTTTTCTGCTCGTGGCTCCCAAACCGAGCCGGTCTTAAGATTGACTCTTGGAGCTGTCTCCAAACAAATTTTGGATCAACGAAAGGCGCAGCTATTCGAAATAATCGAGGGCTAAACCCAGGAAACCTCAAAAATTATGACGAGCTACCATAAAAGCACATCAGTTTGGTTGGTCGTAAACACCCTCATTTTGGCCCTGGCAAGCTCATATATTTTAGAGTTCACGGCAATTGGTTGTGAAATATCCAACCAGTCGGACCGCCTTGATGTAATAGACAAAATTGATCAATTCCCCAAGGACACACCCAACACAGTCCTAATGCTCGGCTCATCGCTGGGTATATTTCCGGCAGCCCTAGCTGATTTCAAAGAATTTGGTGAACCGAAACCAGGAGCTGACAAATTCCTCCACTATTCTTCTTATCGCTATCTAGACAAATTACTAAGCGCCGGTAATGGCTCTCCCGTCAGAACTCTAAACCTGTCAAACCAGGGTGGCATGACTTCCGAAGACCTACTCTTGCTCAAAGGGGCATTCAAAGCTGGCATTAATCCCAAATTAGTTATTTTGCTCACTGGCCCAAGAGATTTTCTTGATCACCAAACCAATAAAATTGGCGAATCGAAGCTATCGAAGGCTCTACTTGTGCGAATTTCTGACTCACTCTGGAATTTTTCCGATACAGCAACGGCAAATCTTGAGACCCTCGCTAGTCGATTTCTCCCCCTATTTCTCCAACGAGATGCGGTAACCAAGTTTTTAACCACAGGCCTGAAGAAGACAATAGCTTTTGTTTGGAACAAACCCTATCGTGACAAACCAGTGGCAACCGGCGGCTCCCTCGAATCAATCAAAGACGAGCCTGGTTCGCCTGAAATGATGGACTTCTATACGGCCAACTACAAAATTAGATATCTGCCGATTGACTGGCAAAGATGGAAATTAGAAAGTGACGCCCTTGGGCAAATTGTTGAATTTTGCCAACAACGAAAAGTTCCACTACTGATAGTGGCAATGCCTCTCACTAGTAGCAATCGCGATCTTCTGCCGGCCGATTTTGTTGGCAAGCATCAAAGCATGCTGGCCCAGTTGTTCAATAACAACAAAGACAGTGCCGTGCTACTCGATTTGTTTGCCAGCGATCAATTCAATGTTGAAGACTATATGGACACAGTGCACCTGAGATCATGCGGTGGCATGAAACTAGCAAAGATGATTCAAGCAAAACTAGCGAAGTTAGGCTGGCTCACTGGTGGGCAAAAATCTAGTCTTACAAATTGATCTTAGTGAGCAAAAGCTCTTTGTCTTTAGCATTAAAGTTGTTAGCGCTAGCGTCTGTAGCCCGGCTAAAGCCCCCGCCCAACTTAGCACCAACCACATAAGTTGGCCGAGCGCGACTCTCATTGAGCACACTCGAAAGATAAACAGCAACGACACCGGTACAAATAATTTGCAAACCAGTAAATAAGCCCAAGCTTGAAATTACTATGGTTGGCCAATAAGCCGCTCCCGTTGCAAACACCAAGCTAACGACCAAAGCTAGAGCAGAAATGGCAGCAACAGCAGCACCAACTACAGCAATGGCATACAAAGGCATGATACTGAAAGCAAGAATGCCATCCATTGCTAGAGTCAAAAGCTTCTTCAGTGTATAAGTACTCTCGCCAACTTCGCGGGCGCCGCGGTCAATAGAAATGCCAATTTGACTGAAGCCCAACCAGGGAATCATGCCCCGCAAGAATCTGGTCTTTTCGGGAAGAGAGGCCAGGGCATCAACAACTTTGCGATCCATCAAGCGATAGTCGCCCGAGTCAAATGGAATCTGCACCGACGAAATCGAGCCAAGCACGCGATAAAAGATAAAAGCAGAGGCACGCTTGAGGAAGCGATCACGACGAGCCTGTCTTTGAGCAAAAACAACGTCATAACCTTCTTTCCAGCGCTCTAACATCTGAGGAATCAGTTCAGGCGGGTCCTGCAAATCAGAATCGATGTTGATTACAGCCAGACCTTCTGAATGATCAAGACCGCAAGTAATTGCCGCTTGCTGGCCGAAATTGCGAGAGAGTTCAACTAATTTGACTTTGTCATTGTCAGCAGCGAGCTGGCGCAGCGCCATAGTGGCAGGAGGACGAGAGCCATCGTTAACAAAAATGATTTCGTAGCTAGTGCCAGTAGGCGTGATGATCTGGTCGAGCCGCTCAATCACATTAGCTAAATTGCGCGGGTCTTCGTTATATACAGCGACTATTACTGAAAGCTCTATCAAAATTCCTCAACGCTGCGGTGCCGGGGATGAATCTCTGGCAATTGCCAACAACTGAGCAATTGTCCAATAGACTCGGCTCTTGGTCAACTTGGCAATTCTAATCTAACTAAAGCTGACAGCCTTAAGACTTGGCCAATTGGAGGGATTTAATCCAATTCCAGCTGATTTCCACGCCCTTGATTAAGGGAACTTCAGGTTGCCAGTTCAAATATGTCTTGGCTCGGTGAATATCTAGAACGTTAATAGGTACGTCCACAGATCGCGACTCAGTGTATTCCACCGTGACATGGGGTCCCACCACAGACCTGATGGTTTCGACAATTTGGTTGAGCGAATGACCCTCGCCAGAGCCAATATTGAAAATACGTGGCGATGAATTATCTTTGGGTTCATACTGAGCGGCACATAAAAGAGCTTTAACAGCATCAGTGATGTATATATAATCTCGCACTACTTCACCATCGCCCCAGATAGCAATCGGTTGCTCACGGGCAATGTGGCCAAGAAACACGCCAATAGCGCCCTGCTTAGCATTCGGGTTCTGGAGCTCGCCGTAGGGGTTAGAAAAGCGAGCGACGACATACTCGAGGCCATGAATGCGTTGAAATAGATGCAAGTATTTTTCTATGGCGAGCTTCGTGATGCCGTATGAACAAATAGGCTCATTGGTGTGATCTTCTGAAATCAAATCGGTTTGAGGTACACCATATACAGTGCCACCAGAAGAAACAAAAACGAACTTGCGCACTTTCTCTTTCAAGCACTCATTGAGAAGCTGAATAGTGGCAACCACATTAGAAGTGACATCGTGAATAGGGTCATCATTGGAAGTCTGAGGCAGAGTGTTATAGGCCAGGTGGAAAACCCAGTCTATGCCTCGCACAGCCTCTTCGACTTCGTGGTGATTACCAAGCTCGCCCACAAAATATTCGACATCGGGCCGCTCTGGCCGAAATCTATTGGGATAGCGATCAAAAACCCTGACCTCGTGACCTTCGGCCCGCAGAAGGTCGACTAGATGGGCTCCAATAAATCCGTTTCCGCCAGTAACTAAAGCTTTCATTTAACCAGGCCGCACAGTGAGCAGTTCTTCATAGACAGATTCTATATCATCAACCATCTCACCAACGGTGCGCTCAGGCTTGATGTTACTGGCAAACTTAGGCAGTAAATCTCTGTCTTCCAGCACTGCTGTTAATTGTTGCAGTAGTGAGCGGTAATCATTAAGTTTGAACAATAATCCATTTTCACCATGTTTGACAAGCTCAGACATACCTCCCAGGTCAGTAACTATAAGAGGAGTCAATGTAGCCAAAGCTGATTGCATAACTAAAGGGGTATTCTCGTACCAGCGCGAAGGCACAACCAGCACGTCAATTTCTTCCATGACAGAACCAAGCTGATCATTAGGGAAAGTTCCGAGGAAAGCCACGTTAGCGCCGGCCGGCCCGGCCTTAGCCACCAAAGACTTAAGGGTGCTGACATATTGAGGAAACTGGTTAGTATCGCCATAAAGCTTGAGCTGAGCCCCGGCAGCCAACTTGGCCGGCAATGCGAGAAAAGCCTTAAGCAGCAAATCAACGCCTTTATGCTCGAAGAAAGTGCCAATATAACCAATTCTTAGAACACTAGACGGTTTCTTTACTTGATGATTATCGAGCTTTGAAGTGTCAATACCGAAGGGCACATGCTTGATCAACTGACTATGAATGCCATTTTCGACAAATATGTCATGCATGAGCTTAGTCGGCACCAAAATCTTGGCTAGCGAATTGGCACTGTTCTTTAAGAGCTCCGGTCGAGCAAGAGTAGCTTGAATAGCCGCCGGAGCTTTAGCTCCTCGATACAAATTGCTGAGCATAGTCACGGCCACGCCTTTAACCGGTGCGGCCAAGCCGTCCAGTCCAGTTCCAACTGCAGGATACTTAGAAGAAATGGCCTCAACAATTTCCTGATCAGGAGGCAACAGTTTGGGCGTGTAGCAATCTAGGCACTTAAGGGCAAGGGGACCAGGCCCACGACAAACCGCGCCATCAGGGCGTTTAAGTTGAACAATGGGGCAGACGAACCAAAAATCAGTAGAGTAAAACACCACAGGCACTGACTGTTCGTGGCAAGCTTCAATCACTGAGGCCGAGAGATTCTGAGCATGAACAATCTGAACAATATCTGGTTTGAAATCCTGCAAAATCTGAGCGAAATGAGTCTTTATGTGAGGATGATAATATTCAAAACTAAATTTGAAGCCTTTCAGTCTTAATTCTTCTTCAATGATATGAACGGGCACACCCTCAAATTCATAGTCATTGCTCACCTGGGCTTTAGATTCAGGAGTTTCTGCTTTGCGCCGGGCATCGAGATCGGGGGGATTGGCCGCTACTACCTTTACCTCAAAACCGCGTTTTTGCAGCTCTTGAGCGATCTTGAGCGTGAGCACCTCAGTGCCGGCCCTATGCTCGGGAAAGAATTTATGGGCAGTTAGTAAAACTCTTCTCATAGCACCACTAATTGCTTAATGACGAATAGCCGACTTTTCATACTCATGATTGGACAATAAATTTTGAATCAAGCGCCTCTGAAACTTGCCCGCACCAAGGGCGTTCAAGTGAAATCCGTCAGAAAAGTCCCGATTAGAAAAATCCTGATCATTGAAATCGAAATAAATAACCCCGGTATCTTCGCAGGCGTTTTCGGAATCTACCATATATCGCCTGTTCAGTTTCGCATCAAGAAGAGCTCGATGCAAAGCCGAGACCGGCATATTAACAACAACACATGGAATTTTCTCATGCGAAGCCAAAGCTAAGAGCTTGCGAAAATATTCCATCTCTAGGTCAAATCTACCTGTATTCGCCGGTTGATAGCAGCGGGCGAAAGCACGATTGAAACCAGCAAGAGTAGTGGGATATTGCGCCTCATTGACCGGGGTCAGATTGTTAGTTAGCGGCCGAGAAGCATAATAGAGACTAGTTGGGCGGCAAAAAAGATTAGCGCAGTACTGAGTAATAACAGTGCGGTAGTCGACCTTGACGCGATAGAAATACCAGATCGACGAAACAACTAGAGCTTTCCGCTCAGCGTCACATAAGCCTGGCCGAAAAACATCCTCTATAGATTTCCAGTCGCTCAAAAGCTCGAATGCTGGTGTGCGGCCAATCGGTTGAACCATATTGTCAACAAAATCTCGCGGAGAAATGCATATTAGCAAGCGCTCAGGCCGCTTGCCTGCCTGCAGAGAACTGCGAAAAATTGTGTACATGTCTGATGCCATACAGCCAACAATGGACATATTCGCTACTTTGTATTCAGGCCTGTTTGCTTGACCAAGTTCGTGTTCTAGATATCTGGCGCCAAGATACCTTCTCATCTCAAACCCCACTTTACAGTGAGGTTCGCCGTAGCACTTTTCATCATATTCCGCGATGGCACACATTGGTAATGAGGAGCCTAAGATCAAAAGGTCGGCTCGCTCTCTTAACTCTAGATATACGGGAATCTTGGAGACCATAGGATGCTGATCTAGGGGGATGAAGCGCAGATCTGTCACGTACTGCAGCGGCCGCACTCTTACCAAGAACACGTCGAAGAGGGCGAGGATGAGGAAAATCCAAACCACGGTGCTAGAAAATAAGTTAGAAAGAGTCGCTTTTCTTGCTGCAAACCAGAGGAAGTTCAAAGCCTTGCCTCAATTCTGCCTGCAATATGACGCTGGCCGATGCTAGCACAAGAGCAATTCGATCTAGCAAATTGAAGGCGCTGCTCTTGCGAAAATGAGAAAAACTACACCCAGTAAGAGTTCTTAAGCTTAGAAATAGAAGAGCTAAAAGATCCCCCAGAGAAGGATAGAATAGCGAGCTATGCGAATTTGTCTAATTTCTCGCGAATATCCTCCAGACACCGGCTTTGGCGGAATAGCCACTTTTACCAAGCACTTAGCTCACGGGCTGAAGAATCTGGGTCACGAAGTGGTGGTGGTAGCCTTGGCTAAAGACAAAGCCAAGGTAGCAGACGACAACGGCATAACTGTTCACCGCGTTGAGGCTTACCCATTCGTCTCAAAGCTAGCAGCCTTGAGCATGTGCATTCCCTATAGCAAATATGTGCTGTTCTGTTGCACCGCTCTCTGGGACAAATTCGCCGAGCTTCATGAGCTAGAGCCATTCGATGTTGTTGACACCCCAGAACTGCTTGCCGAAGGCATTATTCCAGCAATCACCCAGGCCGTGCCCCAGGTAATTCGACTCTACACACCACACTCAAAATTTATTGCCGAAAAGCTTCATAATGTGGTGCCCTCCTTCGACCACCAATTTGTGGCCATGCTTGAGCGCATCGCCATGCTTCAAACTGACGTACTTACTTCACCAAGTAACGATCTGGCCCAATTTGTAGCTGGTGATCTCGGCCTACCAGTTGAAAGAATTCAAATTGTAAGAAACCCTATCGACACCTCGGTTTTCACCCCAGATGGCGAGCTAGCGCTGAGCCAGTCAGACAAGCTCAGAATAGTATTTGTCGGCCGTTTGGAAGGCCGCAAGGGTATTACCTACCTGGTCGATGCCATACCACTAGTAGTGGCACAATACCCGAATGTTGAATTTGTCATTATTGGCGATGACACCACCACAGGCGAAGGTATGACCTCGGTTTTGGCCAGCCTAAAGAAATCGTTAGAGGCCAGCAACTGCACAAAGCACGTAAAATTTATCGATCGCATTTCGCTAGACGAACTACCAAACTACTACCGCAGTGCCGATATCTCAGTGGTGCCATCGGTCTACGACAATTCACCCTATACCTGTTTAGAAGCCATGGCCTGCGGCAAACCCGTGATTGGCACCGATGCCGGCGGCACCAAAGAATATATTGAGCACGGTGTTTCCGGTCTAATTATTCCAGCCTGCGATACCAATGCCCTGGCTCAGGCCTGCATTGAATTGCTTTCGAATAGTGCTGAGCGCAAGCGCCTCAGTGATGGAGCAAGAGAGCGGGCCGTAAAGCATTTTGATCGCACTGAAATTGCCCGGCAAACAGTAGCTTGCTATGACCTGGCAACAAAGCTATTCAACGAACGCAAGGCTTCAGAGGCTGCTCGCAGCCTTTATCACCACGACTATAGACGGGCAACGGCCGATGCAGCGACCCTGATTGACAGCTTTGACAAAGCTATATATGACCTCCTCTTTCAACGCTCCTATCGTTTTAGAATTGCTCACTGGTGGCGCATACTCAAAGCCAGACCAAAACTATTTGGCGCCAAACTAGTGACAAAAATTTCTAAAGGAGCCTTGCGGCTGATTGGCACAAAAGAAGACAAAATGCCGCCAATGCTGACAAATCTAGAAACTGAAATCGACACAAAGGACAAAGAGCGTCTCAGTGGAAAGCTCGCTGGAAAGCACGAATAATAAGTTATTGAGCCCAGAAGCCAGCGAACCAGCAGTAGATAAAAGCTGCAGTAGAACTTCACTCAATTTGCTTTACCTCTTTATTGCCGCTTTAGCCTTAAGGCTCTGGTTCAATTTTGGCACTGAACATATAAATGCGGCTTCAGCTTCTGATGCTTCTGAATACCTGCGTTACGCCACCGCTTTAAGCAAGCTAAGCTGGAGCGCCCTTAACTTTGGACCAGAGTGGAAAGAATTTGTCATCACTGGACCAGCCTTTCCTTTCTTCTTGTGGCTCTGTTCTTTCGCCACCCTCAGCCCAGTAGACAGCCAGCATTTAGAGGCATATCTAGTAGCCCAATCGGCCATATCTGCCCTAACAGCACTATTGATCGCAGTGATCGGTAAAAATATCTGGAACAAGAAAGTGGGGTTGGTTGGCGGCTATATAGCAGCCTTCTACCCAGCCTTTATTGTCAACAGCGGGCGGCTCTATAGCGAAACGTTCGCCACTTGTATAGAAGTAGCGGCCCTAGCAATATTGACCACAAGCAAACCGCAAGAACAAAAATATAAGTACGCCTTGCTAGGGGCACTACTTGTAGTACTACAGCTGACCCGCTCATCAATGATTTTGTTCAGCGCAGCCTGTATAGTGCTGGCCTTTATCGCTGGAGCCCAAGCCAGTAGCCTCTCGAAAATCAATTGGCGCTCAGCCATAACCAATCTAGCCATAGTGCTGCTGGGTAGCCTGGCAGTGCTTGCCCCTTGGCTCTGGTTTGAAAAAACAGCTTTTGACAAAGTCAGCCTAGTCGTTGATCGTGTCGGCCACTACAACTTATTTGTCGGCACCAATAGCACTATTCAAGGCTTCCTTTCCTATCCCTATCCGGATGGCCGCGGCATAGAGAAAAAGAGCTTCTTCACCCTGGTGAAAGAAGCCTACAAGACCAGCCCAAATCGTTTTCTCAAACTAATGCTAGACAAGCCAGCCAGGCTCTATAAGTTTCCCTGGAATGACTTCAGGACACCAATTGGTCCCATTAATATGGCAGGACAGGTGGCCTTGCATCAAATTGTTCTTTTACTGGCAATAATCGGTCTGGGGCTGGGCCTGATTTTTAGCCCTAAAGAGAAGCATATCTTAGGCAAAACCGCAGTGATAGGCGCTCTGGCTATTAACCTACCCTTTTTAGCCTTTATCACCGTGCCCCGATATAACCTCATGGCCATGCCCTCCCTCATTCTTCTAGGGGCCGCAGGGATCTGTGCTTTAATCAGTATTTTGCGCGAAAACAAACTGGCTCGGGCGCCGAAAATAGTGGCTGCCAGCGGCTTATTTCTCTTTGTCTTCTTGCGAGACGATCTGCGCGCTCCATTTGGGGCCGGCGATTCTAGCGCTACCGCCCTCTACTTCGTTCAAGGCACTGAATTACTAACACGAAGCCTAATTGCCACCATTGCCCTGCTTATCCTATTAGGAGGCCTCTGGTTATGCGTCAATTTACTAGCTAAGCAATCGACAAAAGCTCGCGCCACAGGTCACTTCTGTGTAGCCTTACTCTCAATTGCGCTACTACCACTGACGCTATTTCCGCAAAGAGCTAACGGCCGAATGAGAGAAGGAATTCTTACCCTTTCGCGCCCGGGCGAACAGATCAACGGCAAAATACCAATAACTAACTCAGTGGCGCTTCAAGAAAAGAGAGAATGGTTCTTATTAGTAGATAGTGATTTAGGGCAACTGCCCAGAGAAAACTTCAACATAGCCCTCAACGGCAGCAAAGTTATCGCACCAGCAATGCCGTCAATTGCAGCCTTAGACAACTGGCATTATCTAAAGAACCATAAACCAGGACAAGCCTATTTAGAGTGCACCTATATCTTTGATTGTCTTAGCAGCGTAGCCAATTTAGATAACAGCGAATTGCGGCAATGGTTCGTCATTCCAGTCAGTGCGGAGCAAATGGCCCTGATTACAAAGCAAAAAATAGCCGACATCACTATCAGCCAAAACAGCAGCAGTCCTTCTAACTTCTTTAGCGCTGCTGAGCACAGCAAGCATAAGAACGTCATTCCCTCACGGGCGATTTACTCTTGGGAAAAAGCATTTTATGGTGTCGAAAACGATCAGGGTCTAACCTGCCCCAGATACGATGAAATTGTCGACAAAAGAAATTCGCAGTGGTCACTGAGCTACAAAGGCAAGAGCGAGGCTCTAAGCGACTTAGACCTGAACATCAGGTTGATAAGTGTAAAAAACAACCACGAACAAACAAAAACTCCGGAGCGACAGATTTCGGTAAAGGGTAGCGAAAAGACTGACGTAGCGCTCGCCAAACTAGATCTACAAGAAGGAGAGCTGGCCGGAGTTTCGGCCACATTAAGCTATGCTGAAGGCTACAGAGCCGAGGCTCACTTCAGTAGCGAACTAAACAACACCAAGCCGCTTCTGCAGTTACATTGGCTCGATGCCGACGGTCACGAACAAACAATGGACCTGCCTTATCTCAGCAAGCCACAACCACGCTTTTCAGTGTTTCTACCACTCGATCTCAAACAAATTAATGGCAGTCAATTTAGAGTTAGCTGTTCTTACCCCGACAAAGACTGTCAAATCGAACTAGCCGCCAAAGTGCTTGACTGTCATCCTCTCTTCTCTGAGCAGGAGCTGTTTTAGATGGCAAAAAAATTCTGGCTTAACCATTGGTTTCACTTGTTTTTACTGACTGCACTAGTTTGGTTAGTGTTTTCGCGCACCATTAGTAGTTACTTCTTAGCCGATGATTTTGGCGAAATCGCTTATGTCAATCGCATTTGCAGCGGCGAGATCAATCTGCTTTGGCTCAATTTCACCAGCAACTTTATGTCTGTTCCAGGCATGAGTGTCTGGCGGCCCTGGCTCTTAGTCAGCCTCTTAATTGACTTCATTATATGGAAAGCCAATCCGATTGGCTTCTACCTTACCAACTTGCTCTCTTACAATGTCACTGTAATTTTGCTCTATTGGCTCATGCGCCAACTAACTGAAAGCGCTACCAAGGCTAGATCTTGCCTGACGGCCTTTCTCGCAGCCGCACTCTTTGCCGTTTCACCACTACATTGCGAAAGTGTCTCTTGGGTGGTCGGTCGAGTCGACATTGTCTGTGCGGTCTTTTATCTGCTCTGCCTCTGCCTCTTTGTCAAAGCAGACAAGGCTCATGAACTAAGCAATAAAAAGCCATACTGGCGCCTGGTAGCGGCCTATCTCACCTGTTTCTGGATCAGTATTTGGACCAAAGAGATGACCATTCGCGCACCAGTGCTAGCACCGGCATTGATATTCTTATTCGGCAGCAAGCCACTAGATCTAAAAAACACCTGCAAGATCAGCGCCGCACTCTGGCTTTCAACAGTCTTATATTTCGTTTTGCGTTATCTCGCCCTCGGTACTTTATTAGGTGGATACACTCAAGGTATTGGTGATTCACAGGCAGCCAATGCCTTAAGTCGTTGGCTTGATTTCGACACATTGCGTCGCCTCTTCTTCCCTTTCACCAATGGCATTTACGGCCCTGAGCCTGGTCTAGCTCCACTATTGAGCGCCTGCTACCTGGTCATTTTGACAGTGCTGGTGTTGCGGGCCTTGAGCCTAAAGATCAACATAAAATGGTTGGCCCTTTTACCAATATGGATCGCCACTTGCTTGGCACCACTCTACAAACTCTGGGGCTTAGGCTACGAACTTGAAGGCGCCCGCTTTTGCTTTTTCTTGACCATGCCTCTTTCGGCACTAGTGCCAGCACTGCTGCTGATCGAAAACAAAACAAGAAAAGCCGAAAATGTCTCAACTATTGAGCGCCGCCTGACAATAGTTGGCCTTCTGGCCACACTCTTAGCCGGGGGCATACTAGCCAAAACAGCCATTCGCACCAACCTAGAATGGGTCCATGCCGGTAAGGAAGTGCGCCAGTTTCTCCAACAATCAAGCGCTCTCAATAAGCAATTACTCGCGCAAAAGCAAGAGATTGTATTGCTGGGAATTCCCAAGCGTCGCGGCGGAGCGCATATGCTCCTCAATAGCTCGACATTCAGAAGAGCACTAGCTCCGCCCTTTACCACTGCTGACCTGAGCAGCCAGTTTTATACTTTTGATCCGGTCTATTTCAGCGAGAGATTTAGACTAGATGTTAGCCGCTTTAGAGAACTGATAAAAGAAACAAATCAATTAGCTTACTGGGACAGAGAAAAAGGACAACTGCGCCAGATCAATCTTAGACCTACCCAAAGCACCGCGCCCAATCTCTTAATTGAAAGCAATGGTGGCAAGGCCGGAGCAGCCTTCGTTCACACCCTCGGACGAGCAACTGTTATTGCCTCCAATGATAATTCAGGCCTGACCTTAAGTAACATCCAAGAAGGGGACGGCTTAGGTTTCTCGCAATTGCAACTTAACCCACTTGCTGCCGACATTTTAGAAGCTGAAGTAACGATACTGGAGCATCCAGAAAACCTCAAAGAATTGGCATTCGCTGCCAGCTTCGATGAGCATGATTCGCTCTGTCAGATCACAACTAAGCAAAAGCTGCCAACTGACAGCAAGAAACCGCTTCTAATTCAATTGCCGTTGTCGCAGAACTGGCGTTGGTTTACTAAAGACAAGATCGACAACCTGACACTGCAACTGCCACCTGGTACTACCGTCCAGATTGCAAGAGTCGGATTACTAAAAGCTGACCAGAGCAAACCAATTCTGCGAGCACCAATCTACAAGCAATCGAAGGACGGCCACTATCTCATCCCAACAAACAAAGACTCTATAGAAATAGAAGTTGCCATGCCAGAAGTTCGAGCTATTGCCAAGGCCATTGTCTACATAACCGCAAAAAATGCCTTCTTCGATACTTTCGACAACGCCCACGATGCTGTAGAAAAGACGGTCACAGTACCTATCGATCAAAGTCAATCCAAGCTAAACCTTGACGCCAAGGAGCTTAAATCTGACTCCTTCAGACAAATAAGCCTGGTGTTGTTAGATAAAAACGAGAAAGTCATAAGTGCTGAGAGTGACCCAATAATGATTCAGTTTAAGGATTAGGATCAACTTCTAAAATGACCATAAAAGCCCTTACTCCTAACCGTACAACTTGGCTGTGCTTAGCCATATCTATTTTTTGCGCCCTGATTCTAACTCTTTGGTTTGCTTTTGATCACAGACTCGCTGGTATTGATGAATCGGGACATATCATCAATGCTAATCAGGCCCGAGAAATACTTGCCCACGCCCGCATTTGGAAGCCTGACTGGTGGAGAGAATTACTGACAATCAACGGCTTTTATCCACCATTTGTGTACATTGCCAATGGCTTTTTGCGTCTAGCTCTACCTGATGCGGCTTGGGTTGATGCTTTATCACTAATACTGTTTGATCTTGGTTTGAGTGCTTCAGTCTTTGGCATATCATGGCTCGTGACCAAAAGCCGAGCCGCTTCAGTTCTTGCTGTATTGATATTGCATTGTTACCCGCAGATAAGCTATCTCTCGCACACCCCGCTGCTCGATTTTCCGCTAGAAACAATGATTGCTCTTGGTGTTTTTAGCTTGCTCTGGTGGACTGAAAACCTCACCTGGAAGCGCTCAATCGTCTGCGCTGTAGCACTAGCGCTAGCCTGTTTAACCAAGCAAATAGCCGTAGCTTTTCTCCTCCCGCCAGCTCTCTGGCTCACAGCAAAAGCCCTAGTAGAAGCGCCCCAAAGCGAACGGCTCAAAGTGTTTGGCAAAGCCTTATCGGTGGCCGTCATCACTGCTAGTGCCCTGGCCCTCTGGTACTACCTCAATCGTGAGTCTATTGCTGGCCTGGCCTCCTACAATCGCACCATCATCGGCGATACCAGCATGGCCTCAGCATTAATTGCCAATCTAAAATTTTATGCCATAGGCACTCCTCACAACATGTCGGTACTGCTACTCTCACTCTTTTTCTTTGCCCTTTGCCTACCCGGCAAAAACTGGAAATTATTAGCGCCAATATTGCTTTCAGCCGCTGGAGGCATGTGCATAATCAGTCTGATCACCTGGACAGCACCGCTTGATCGCTATCAAGCACCAGCTCTCATCGCACCGGCAATAGTAACAGCAGTTGCAGCAGTTACTCTCTGGCAAGGACTATCAAATCACTTAGGGCTAAAGACTGCAGGTCGGATATTTGTCGCTCTAGCAGGTCTGACAATTGCTCTGCAGTATCTCTCCTATAACTTCATGCCTTACCCACTCAGTCTAGGAGCGTCCTTAGCCTCTGTTGCCCATAAGCTGGGGGTATCAGTGCGGCTATATAGAGACGAATTAGTGGTCAACGACAGTCCTAGGCCAGCCCAAGACTGGGGCCAGGTATGGACTTTGGAGCGCATTAACCAAATCGATGGAGAGGCCCCTGTTTGGCTCAATATCTTGCCTTGCACCCCCGATACCAATGCTCATACTTTCGAAGTGGTGGCGCACCGAATAAAGAGTAAAGCCAAGCCAACCACAAGCCGCATCTGGACACTTCTAGGTGACAAAGTAGAATTCTCCGAAAAGACAGCCCAGTATTACCAGTGGTATCTAATCAGTGATGGCAATCAAGGCAATCAACTGCTTGATCAAGCCAGTATCAAGGCCTACGCTGACATCCACGACTTTGTCACTAAAAGCGGCAAGTTCACTTTGATAGACAGTTTTAAACTACCGAACCAATCGACCATTAAGCTCTATCGACAGAAATAGCGACCCGAGCTAATAGATCTCAATTTTTCTCTTAGCCAAATCAGCATTTGGCAAAGACTTAACTGACAAAACCAGATCTTTAACGAGAAAACTACCGACTGTGCGGTCGGCACCGTATTGCGAGAACTGCTCCCAGCGCCCGGGGAACAGTGAAACAGTCACAGCAGCTTGATCGTTCAAATATTTAGGCAGAAAAACATGATCTCTAATTTCAAATTTAGTCCACCCTTTCTGACAGGCAATAAAAGGTGGACTGGCGGCCAGAGTTCGTGGGGCTGATTGAAGTTTACTGCCGTGAACAACCAGAAATACCCCAGCCTTGTTAGCTCGACCAACCGAGCAAATCTGCCCTTCTAGGCAAATCTCAGCTTGCTTAGACTGGGCAAACTCATCGGGCAAACCGATGGTCGCCCCCATAGAATGGGCTAACTGAAAAGTGTAGCGATCAATCTTAAGGACATCGTCAGAGCCGCTAGCAAGAGAGCCGCTGGCTGCCAACACTCGATCGAATTGCTTAGTTGCGAGCTGCAGGCGACAAGACTGGGCATCAGGCACAGTCGAATATTCAGGCCCGGCAAGGGCTTTTAACAAGTAGACACGGGGCTGGCAGAGTGGAAGAAAGAGCGAACGCTGCTCACTATCTAAAATCTGAGCAGCCGAGGGGTCAACAGCTGTGAGAGCAGGGGCAAGGATACGAGATTCTAAAGCAGCACCATCATTCGAAAACCGATTGGCACAGAAGAAACCGCGATCCGGCAGGCGAATCTGTCGCTCATCTTTACTGAGGCGATCGCCGTAAATGGTTAAGCCCGTGGCACCGGCCACTACAGCCAGTTGAAGTTTCTTTCCCGCGGCACCAGCTAAAAGTTTTGCCGGAATCTCAACCACACGCCACTGCCGCATTTGCTCAGTAGGAATATCAAACACACTGGCATACATGCGCATAATATCGAACAGAAAGTAGTGTGAAGAGTCTATTTTATTGACTGAAACAGGCTTGCTCGACAGAGGAACACCGTTGAACAAGAATTGAGCATCTAAACCACGAGCATCGCAGTCAATATAAAGAGCATAATAGTCAGCGCTTGAACTGGCTGAGGCTGAAGCTGGAACTATGAGATCACGAACCAACCGTTGAGCCGGCTTAAGCTCCAGTCGGCATTCTCTTTGGTCATCCTGAAAGAGAGTAGTAGCAAGGACTGGAGCAACAATTAAGAAGACGAACAAGAAAGTCAGCAGCGCAATTAAACCAGGCCTCGGGCGACAAGCGCTTTTAGCCCCCTCGACAAGCCAAAGCAAGTAGCCATAGACAGAGCAGAGTGCTAGTACTCTAAGCCCAGCTAAGAGTGCCAGGGCGTCTCCTAAAGGCATAGACAGAAGCCCGGCATAGTTGACATCAAACTTGAGAATGAAAACCAGGCCTAAAATCAGAAGCCCCATGAACCGTGCTCGCAGCCCAAAGGTACAAAGAGAAATAAGTCCGTAGGCGCCGGCAAGCACAATAAAAGGCTGCACCGGAGAAGCGTAGCGCACAATCGCTTCAAAGGGCAGGTAAAACAAAGTATGAATGGCAATCAAAGCAATGGTAGATAACAGCAAATACTGTCTGCTTGCCGAGATTTCACCAGAGGAAGCGGCCAGCTCGATGATCATAAGAAACAAGCCAATGGCAGCCAGCGACAAAACAACACCGTGGATAAAATTCTGAGCGGATAAATCTAAAAACACTACTTGCTTGAAATCATTCCAAACGAAGCCCATCACTCTGGGAATTTTTCGCAGATACAAGTTTGCTAACTGGCTGGGATGCTCACTCCAGGCTCCTAAAAGAACGGCCAGAGAGGAACCTTTGTCAACGTAGCGCTCGGTAGAAGCGGCAACCGGCATGGTGGCCCGACCGTCAATCTCAATATTGTTACCGGTGGCCAAATTAAAAGCTGGCATGCGCTGGGGCATCAATGTCAATTGCCCACTAGAGACCAGGGAAAACACTCCCCAAGCCGAAAGCACAACAAAAGCACCACAGACACTAGCTAAAATTGAAGTAGTAACGGCCTGATTCGTCCGTTTACGACAATAGAAACCAAGAAGAAGAAGACCAAACCAGCCCGGTGCTAAGGCCGCCTTAGTAAGAAAGCCAGTGGCGGCAAGCAAGCCCGCTGCAAAGGCCCAGAGGAAGCTGGCTCTTGAGGGTTGCAGAGAGACGAGGTGCAAACAAGTCAAACAGAGCAAGAGCAAAAGAAAAGTAGAAATCGGCTCTGTAAGGAAGCGTCCTGAAGAAATAATTGTGGCCGGACTTAAAGCAAAGAAAAGCCCAATAGCTAGACAAAAAAACTTAGACGAAAAAAGACGACTAGAAAGAATTGCCAGTGCACCAGCACTAAAGCCGTTGATAGCACTGAGCACAGAAGCTAAGACGAGCCAGGAAGTTGCAGCCGCTTGCTGACCAGAAAGGAAAAAACTCAGCGCACCTAAAAGAGGTAACACTGGACCATCCAGCATAATGTTAGAAACGAAATCGGGAGAGCGAAGGGCCGCCAAAGCCGCAAAATTACCCTGACAGAAAGACTGCAAAATCGGCAGCAATTGCGAGCTAGTCAGCAAATAGTGGGCCGAGTCAAAGACAAATAATATGCGCGTATCAAATACCTTCAATTGATACCAGAGCGAAACTATCAGCCCAAGGCAGGCCGGCACGAGAAATAGCGCTATCTGGTTAAATCTCAGCACTTCGCCCCTTCAAGCAAGAACGTCCAGCCAAAACCAACATAGTCAGACCAGCCAACAGAGCTAAAAGCCAACCAATTTTCAAAGAGAGTGGATTATAAGTAAAGCGCACTGCGTGAGTTCCAGCAGGAACTGCTATTGCTCTAAACAAATAATTGGCGTGCAAAATTTCGCTCTCACGACCATCAACTGTGGCTAACCAACCGGGATAAAACGTATCAGTAAGAACAAGAATAGAGGCGGTGGCTGCCTTGACCTCAATATCAATTTGATTGCAACTCTGGCGTTTAACAGTCAGCGGCACCAGAGACAACTTTGCCCCAGCAGTTGGCATAGAACTTGCAGCGGGAAGCTCTAGCACAACTTCTGAGCGGGGGTCGAACTGACTAGATTGAATTTGCGCCCGAGCGTCGGCCCGATCTGTGGCTTTGACAAAACGATTTACCAAGTATGCCTGCGGCAGACAATGCAAATTTTCATAGACAGCAATGCCTTCTCTGGTTGTATAGACAAGTTTGTAACGCGCTGGGAGCGGCTTAAACTGGCGAATTAGGTAGCGAACACTGGCAAGGTCAATTAGAGGGGTAACCGTGTCGTAGGTCTGATTGCGAAACTCATCAAGACGAGCACCACAAAGCTTTGTAAAATCGGCAAAGCGAGCGGGCTGCATGGGGTTATGTACCCGCAGTGAACTGAGTTGATAAACAATATTAGAGTTAGGCTTGAGCACATGCTCTGTTAGAGAGAGGGCACGCCCAGGTTCTCGCAGGAGATAATCACTCAGCTCAGTTTTGGGGAAGTCAAAATATGGTTGCACGGGCAGTGAATATCTAGCGATTGCTAACAAACTAATGGTGTTAATCAGAATAGCCAACAGCGAAAAGCTGGTCTTAAAATCGACAATTCGCTTTAGTGGATTGCGCAGCGAAAGCCATACTAACGAAAGAAACGCTGCAATCAGGGCAGCATTAACAGCAATATCAGAAAGCTTATAGTTCATCGCAGGCAAAGTTTCATCGAAGTTGAAACTCTGCAAATTATACTTGCCGACACAGATAAGTAACGCCAGCGAAAGAGAAACAGCGGCACTGAGGCAAGCCCATGGCCACAGCCTTTTCTGGCGGGACACTGCTTGCACTGCCATTCCCGCCAGCAAGGCAATTAATAGCAAAAAGCAGGGGATGAGATAAACGGTAATAAGATAAGAAAGCGGTCGCACGGTCAACAACTGGTCAAGCCAACCGCAGCGCGAAATCAACAGCAAACTTATAGTTGAGATCACTAACAGCAGGGCAACCATAGCTTTCTGCTTCTTGCACGCGGCCAAACATAACGGCAGTAGAGTAACTGTGACCACTCCTAAAAATGGGCTAGCCATGCCATAGCAGGGCTGACAAATATTGAGAAGAATTCCCTGCCAGGGTGCGAAGGCGGCCTGGCTGTCGCCATACTTGTAGGAATCACCACAGCTCAAGTACTCAACGAAGGGCAATAACATTGGCGCTGTTAGAGCTATTGAAAAAACCCCGATGAAAAACAGACCGGGAACAAGTGCAAGCAAAGAGTTTCGAGCTTTGCCCAGGGAAGAAACTCCCACCGAAAAATAGAGAGTCACAGCACACATCACACCATAAAGACTAGATTCGGGATGGCCCGACAAGACAAAACTAGCAGTGGCAATAGTTGCAGTGATAAGGGGCCAGACACCATGAGCGCGCGCAGCCCAGACAAAGCTAGCAAACAGCAAGGGGAAAAGCGCTTGGGATGTACCAGAAAGGAGCTCTAAGTAGTAGAGAATGTAGGGGCAGAAAGCATAGCTTACAGCAGCAAAAATGGCCGGTAGTCTTTCTAAACTAAGCAGGCGAGCCAAGAGATAGGCACCAACCACGCACAGCATCACTTCGCCCACAAGAATCAAGTTGTAAGTTTTTGCCGAAGGAAATAGTGCCAATGCCAGGTGGAGAGGGGCAAAGACAGCGGCAGAAATATCGCCAACCATGGGCATACCGCAGCCACTGTAAGGATTCCAGAACGGTGCGACAAAATTGTGCCAAGACTTAGCCACACAAAAGTAGTTTGGCAACATCAACTGCACTAATGATGGATCGCAACTGCCGACACTGGCATTGCTATATTGCTGAAAAGCCGAGTCCCAATTGGCCAGGCGACTCAGTTTTGAAATTGGTTTACCCTGAAAGACTGTGCGAAAGAATACTAAGACGGTAAAAACAAGAAGAAAGAGCATTGCCACAAGGTCGCATTTAAAAAAATGCCCGAAAAAAAATTTCGGTTTTCCTGCAGCAGGAAGGCTCTGAATCACCCGGCTTCAGCTCCGTATGCCGAAGGAGGCAAGGTAAATTCTTTTGCCCTCATAAGCTCACGATCGTCCATCAATTCTTCATAGATGGGCAATACATCTTCAATTGAGCCTTGCTTACGAATCTGACCGCCATTGAGCAGAACAGCATGCTGGCACCACTGTGACACAGCCGTCATATCATGACTGACAAAAATAATTGTCTTGCCTGCATTTTTCATACTCCAGATGTGCTCTTTGCACTTATTCTGGAAATACAAATCGCCCACAGCGAGAGCTTCATCTACCAGCAAAATTTCAGGGTCTACACTGACCGCCGTAGCAAAGGCCAAGCGCACCACCATGCCACTTGAATAAGTCTTGATAGGCTGGTCAAAAAAGTCGCCCAGCTCAGCAAATTCTGCAATAGAAGGCATTTTCTTCTCGATGTCTTGCTTGGACATACCGAGAATAATGCCATTCAAAATTACGTTTTCACGACCGGTGTACTCTGATTGAAATCCAGCACCAAGCTCAAGAATCGCCGTAATTCGTCCCTCACGGGTGACCGATCCGGTAGTCGGCCCTAGAACTCCAGCAATAATCTGCAGCAAAGTCGACTTGCCCGAGCCATTAGGACCAATTAGTGCAGTCACTCCCGCAGGGAACTGAATATCAATGTCTCGCAGGGCCCAATATTCACGGTGATAGCACTGGCGATTACCAGAAAGAATCTCGCGAAGCTTATCTACTGGGCGATTATAGATGTTGTAGCGCTTCGAAACATTCGAAACTTCTACTCTAAACTGTCTGTCGGTGGCTGGAAAACTCATTGCAGTAGTTTAAAAGGTTGGCTAGTCGCTAGTCTAGTGATTAGCGCTAAACATTCACTTCTCAGTATTAAGAAGCAGTTATCTCAAGTCAATACTTAGTTGAGACTTGCTTCCAGATCACTTCACTGAGGGGCTTCACTAGCCGCAAGCGAATCGCCCTTGGCAAGCAATTCCAGAGCATGCGCATCAAAAAGAGCTTTGGGCTTCTAAGAGTTTTATAGTTTTTCACATAGACTTTGGGATGAACCAGAGTCAGACGAGCTGGGTTAGTGTGCTTAGCAAACTCAAGCAGCTTGGGGCTATTGCTCAAAACATCTTCACGCACGTACAAAAGTAGATTTTGGGCATACCAATAGGCAACTTCTTCGTTTTTCCAAATCGAATCGCGAATACAGTCAACCACGCGATAACCACGAGCGGCGAAAAGGGCAGCCCAGTACTCAGGCCACTGTTCGTTAATGTGGTTAGTTCCACCCTGGTGCGGAATTGCAGCGGAGAAAAGCACTATGGGAGCCAAGTCAGTGAGATTCTGCACAATCTTGTCAGCACATTCGGCTGGCAAATGCTCAGCCACTTCCAAACAAGTAGACAAATCGAAAGTTTGTTCAATATCTAAAGTCTCGGTCAAATCGCGCTGAACAATCTCACTGGCATCAATTTGCAAATTGGCCCGACTGAGGCTATCGCGATCGACGCCCAATATTCTGGCAACACCGTTCTTCTTGAAGACATGCAGCCAGCTACCTGTTCCGCAGCCCAAATCGACGACACTTTTAGCACCAGTCAATTCAAGAATTAGCGGTACCACGGCATCGGCTGATCTCATCGAAGTGAGCAGCGTTTCATCATAGAAAGCCGATGAATAAACTTTTGCCGCAGTTAACAAGCTTGGACTCCCAGCATCAAAATTAGCATAAGAAATGGGCAACTTCAGAAGGATATCAAGAAACAGGAAAGTACAACAGTGTGTCCAGATTTGAATTATCTAGCAATGGTTATCAAAGGCTGAAGAGCTAAGCCCTGAAAGGATCCTCGCAATCTTACCAAAGTGATAAACTGCTTATCACTTGTCAATACAAGGCCTACCAAGCTCTTTTTTCCACTTTACAATAGTGTCAGGAGCGAGACCAAAGCTCATTCCTTTGCGCTCAACAGTTTCAACAAAGCCTGGTCCATCGACGACACGCTCCAAGGGGCCTTCTGGTGCCACAAACAAGAACAGTTTACTAAATGGATATTGACCGCATTGAAAGCCATGGGAGATATCGGTTACGCCTTTGGCATCGAGAATAAGACGCTCAGAGATGACATTGCCATTGACGTTAAAATCGTCTAAAGCAATACGCAACATGTTGGAAAAATCCCAGACTCCATCGAAGACAGGGCTCCAGAGAACATAGCGCGGACAATTTACCAGGAGTAGAGAAGGGGCACGACCGAGTTCGGCAGCATGGCCGACTAAATTTCTTCTGATTGCTGTCTGGGCCGTCCACGACGCCACCCAAGGCTTAGCCAAAGCAAAGTTAGTGAGAGAAAAAGCAGTAGCGAAGAAAGCTGCTACTAAACCCAACGCAAAAGGAGCTGCCACTTTTGCCTTAGGGGCTAAGTTGGCGCCAAGCTTCAATAAGCCAAGCAAGGTGATAGAAGAACAAAAGCTTGCACCCATATTAATACGATTGACGATTGTGTAGTAAGTCGGCTCATACTCAGCGTTAAGGCCAAAAATACTGTACGAAGCAACGATACCAATCAGGCCGACGAGCACAAGCCATAGCCCCGCAGGGCCTGAACTCGAATCCTCGCTATGGCGCCAATCAACTCGATACAAGAGAAGCACAGACAAAACCGATGCTAACACTACTAGAAGGAGATTGAGCCAATCGCCTTTTGAGATTTCGCCCATGGTGTTGCCAGCCTGCTGCAAAACAAAATGACCAAGTGTCCACGGCGTGTTCAAGTCAAGACCTTTAGCGACGATACTGAGTATGGTCCGTAGGTCGAAGACCACGCCGTGCACATAACCTTTTCCTAAGAGCGGCATCACCAGCTTCAGGTAGCCCAAAAGCAGCACCACTGGCAGTGCCATAGAAGCAGCCACAGAAGCAGCGGCTTTAACAGCCGCTTTGAGAGCAAGACCGGCTTTACGCGCCACAAATAAGGCTAACAATACGTTGACCGCCGCTAGGGGCAGTAGAGTCTCATAGTTTAGTAAGGACAATAGAAAAAGCACACTGCTGGCACTAGCCCAGAGCAGCGCCGCCGTGCGAGGCTGACCGGCTTTGACAGTTTCTAGAGCAGCGACAAATTGCAAAGTCGATAATAGAGAGCCCAGGTAAAGACATAGACTCAAAGTTACGGAGCTACAAATAACCCAGTAGTGACTAGAGTCGTGGGCCGGGTGCAGAATGAAATAGATAGCCGCTAAAAGAGAAATGGCCCGAGAAGCAGACAAACGCAGAAACACCAGGTAAGCCAGATAGCCTGCCAGAATTTCCATAAAGCCGTTAATAAGATGGAACGCTAGCGGCTCACCACCAAAAAGCCAGTGAATCAGACCGAAATGGACAACCTCAAGCGGTCGATTTTGCACCCGTGAGTCGTGGAGAAGATAGTATTTAAAAAACTCAAAAATACCCAGATTTTTGGGCGCGAAATGCATGTAAGCCATAGTCGCCCAGTCGTCAAGGTAGAAGCCAACTTTGCGCAGAGTGGGAAAAAAACAGCAAATTTCAACAACTACCAAAGCAAATACTGGCAAGACTTTCTCTAGACAGGAGGTAGTTTTTAGACGGGACAAAACAGCTCTCGACGATTGCTAGTGTGCTCTAGCTTTCGATCATACACAAATAATTGATAAGTATTTGTCAAGGCAAGACCAAGCAAACAGCGCTATATTTTGAAAGTCGTATTGATGGAAGCGCTTTGTTATTCAACAGTCTCACTTATTTGCTGTTTCTCCCAGTGGTGGTTTTGGCCTTCTGGCTGCTTCCTCATCGCTTCCGCGCGGGCTTCTTATTGATAGCCAGTCTCTACTTCTACATGAGCTGGCTACCTATCTACGGCTTTCTCCTAGTTGTTCTCACTGTTAGTAATTATTTACTGGGACAAGCCATCAGCTCCGGCAAGCACCCCGGACGCTACCTTGCCCTCGGTGTGATTTTCAATCTAGCGACTCTTAGCTATTACAAGTATGCCAACTTTGCCATTGATAGCTGGAATAAAGCCAGCCAGTTAATTGGACCGTGGCTGCACATACCTGCTCAGTCGCTGAGCTTTCCTCTGCAAAATATTCTCTTACCACTAGGAATATCGTTCTTTGTCTTCGAATTCATTCACTATTTAACCGATGTCTACAAAGGCGGCAAGCCCATTGCCAACTTTGTCAATTTCTCGCTCTTCGCCTCATTCTTTCCCTCACAGATTGCTGGCCCAATCAAGCGTTATCAAGATTTTATCAAGCAGCTCGAATACCCTCGTGTTTTCTCAAGTGCGGCACTAGAACGTGGATTACGTCTTATTCTTCAGGGACTGTTCAAGAAAGTAGCTATTGCCGACAACTTAGCTCCCATTGTCAGTGCGGGCTTCGCCAATAGTAGCTCCCTTGGCGGCCTCGAAGCCTGGATCGCTGCCTGCGCTTTCGCCGGACAAATTTACTGTGATTTTTCTGGTTACACCGATATGGGACGCGGCTCAGCAATCATGCTGGGCTTTGACCTGCCAGATAACTTCAATTGGCCATATATCGCCAAAAACTTGCCTGATTTCTGGAAGCGCTGGCATATTTCACTATCCTCATGGCTGCGCGACTACCTCTACATTCCGCTTGGTGGGAGCAAATGCAGCTTGACCAGACGCCACAGCAATCTGATCATTACCATGCTTCTAGGCGGGCTCTGGCACGGGGCAGCATGGCATTATGTGGTCTGGGGGGCGTTCCATGGTATTGGCCTGGTTATCTGCCATAGCTATGATTCTCTGCTAAAACAAGATCAGGCTCTAGCCAGAACTTTGACGAAATTTCATGCCACGAAAAGCGGCATGGTGCTGTCAGCGCTGCTAACATTTTTGTTTGTCCTTGTAGGCTGGGTCTTCTTTAGAGCAGACACAATAAGTCAAAGCCTACAAATATTGCAGGCCATGTTCTCAAGCCAAAGTTCTAGCTGCCTGACTGAATCACTAGAGAAATACCCGATTGCAGTTGCCCTGGTCGCCTATTGTGCAAGTCGCTTGCTAATCGACCGAAAGGAGCAATGGCAAAGACTATTGCCCCAAGGTTTGCGAGCCAACCTCACACCACTGGCACCAGCCCGAATAGTTTCGTATATCGCCGTGTTTCTCTGCGCCTTTGGTCTTTCTCCTGCGGGCAAAACTCCTTTCATATATTTCCAGTTCTAGGTAAAGCAGATGAAAACAGATCTAGCTAAAACCAACGAAAAGAACAGCCACGACACTACCAATGGTGGCGCCAACAAAACCTATCCTTACGTGCTTGCCGGTTTTCAATTCCTGCTCTACGCTGTGACCTGCGTTCTGATAGTTGAAAGCATCTTCTATTTTGCTCGTGTTGGCGAATCTGATCACCTCATGCCCGATTTGAAATTAGGCTTCAAGCCTTTTGCCAACAAGAGAATTACTCAACGTAGCGAAGGTTTTGGCAGTTTCACCTTTAACTCGTTCGGCATGCAGAATAACGAGATTGCCCAGACTAAACCAGCTGACACAATGCGCATTGGTGTCTTTGGCGATTCTTATGTAGAGTCGCTGCAGGTGCCAAGAGAACTAAATTACTGTAGTCTGCTAGCCAAAAACTTGAGCCAAAAACTAGGCAAACCAGTTGAAGTACTCAATTTTGGAGTATCAAACTACTCCATTGCTCAAGACTACCTGCGCTATCAAAACCTGGGGAAATCCTTCCAGCCCGATCTAGTAATTGTCGCCTATCGAGTAGGTGAAACCGAGAAAGTCTTGCCTGATAGCAGGCCATCCCTTGCTTTTGTTCGCCCCATACTATTTCCCCGTGAAGACGGAACGCTCAAGTACGACAACACCACCGTAAGCAATTTTTATCGTTCAAAGGAAGGCAAACGCCTTACCAACACCCATTTTCTAAGAGAATATAGCCGCATCTGGAGCACCATTGGCCGCATCCAACAAAACTGGTCTAGCCTTGGCAGCCCCCCCAGAGGAGCCCAAGCCGCACCAACCTTGATTGCCGACGAAAGCACCCGAGAAAAGTTCGTCACCTGCTACTGGTATCTAATTGATGCCTTATTCAAGAATTTCGCCAAAGAATGTGCCAATCAACACACCGCAATGCTGATTATGCGCACCCCCATGGTCCATCCAGGCGAATACATTCTTTCGCGCAACCGCGTCGAAGAAAGTCGATTGAAAGCCACAGCAGCAGCTGCAAATGCCAGTTTTATCAATATCGACGAACGGCTGCAAGAACAAGTATCTAGTCAGAACTACAAGTCTTACTTCCTGGATGGCAGCCATTTCTCCCAGACAATGCACCAATTTGTCGCAGCTCAACTAGCCGAAAAAATTGCCAGTGACATAGCTGACGATTCGGTTAGCGAATCGTCCAAGAGGTCAGGAGCGTCAGATAACTCCATAAAGTGACAGAACCTGAAGCATATTGACTACGATTGATGTTAACGCTGCCGTGGTACCTTAAACTAGTAGACTTATCTTACTAATGAAGAATCCCATATGTTCCGTCCAAGTAGAGGCTCAGACCAGTCTAAAATCAGATTACCAAAGCAAACTAGCGCTCCTGGCGTTAGAGAGCTGACTGCGCTCTATGAGCAGGCTCGGGAAAACCGCGCCCGTGAGGTTGAGCTAGTCTGGCAAGTGCCCAACTCGACCATGAGTTACAGCATACATGTCAAGTTCGACAGAGTAACACCTCACCCTGTCTGGAACATCTGGGAGAACAACGGGCGCGAGTCAAAAATGGTCTGGCGCTTTGAGACCTCCGACGTCCACATGATTTATGATGTCGTAGCCATGCTCGACGTGGCCCATCAAAAAACTACCGGAACAGTCCAGGCCGTCAATTCAACTGGTGGCTTTAACCCAGTAGCAAGCGGACAATTTGGCACAAGGCAAGGCATGCCAGCGATGTCTCCGCCAGGAACTTCGATTTCAGGCAATTCAACTTCCTCGGGCAGCTTCTCAACTTCCCAGAACAGTGCACCGTCCGGCCAATTCAGCGGCCAGAATTTTCCACAACAACCGGTGCAAGGTGGGTTTAGCCAACCAGCTTCGACGGTGACAAACGGCTGGAGAACAGTTGAAGAGACCGCGGGAAGCCAGAACAACAATAATTCTTTCCAGAACAATGGCTTCCAACCCCAATCTGGTAATTTCCAAAGCCCGCAGACTGGAGGCTTCCAACAACAGTCACAAGTCGGCATGCAGAGCACTGGCATGGCCCAAGCAATTCAGCAGGCGCAGGCCGCTAACCCAAGCACAGGGAACTTCCCTCAGCCGAGCAGCCCCGTTAATGGCGGCTTCAACCCCGGACAAAAACCAGTATCACCGGTCAGTCCATCAGGCTCTCAGAGTATGCCAGAGGGCACCCTGCCAGCTGATTTCTTCTCCGAAGCACCGGCGACCATTGCCGCGGCGCCAGTCAAAGCCAATTCGATAGAAGGCACTATCGAACAGAATCCGATGAATAACGTCCTCACCACCATTGGCATGCAACAAGTCACCGGCAAGCTTGAAGTTGTAGGACCGGCAGCTGTCGGACATGTCTATTTTGAGAACGGTATTCCTAAGGATGCTCAAACCTCTAACAATCGAGGTGATGAAGCAATAAAAGAACTAGTCACCTGGAGATCTGGTACTTTCCTATTTAAGCCTGGCGTACGCACCGAAATGCAGTCAGTCGAGAAAAGCTTGCAATCTTCGGTGATGGAAGGCATCGCCTTGCTAGACCAATTAAAGCATCTTGAGAAAGCTGGTCTAGTTTATGAATCTACCATCATTCAAAAACAAAAGAATCTGGGAGAACCAGAACTTAAGCTGATGCTATCGAAAGGCGTCCCCCTAGACTTTAACACCCAAAAAGAAGTGTACGAGTCGCTCAAACACAAGACCACCTTTACTGATCTGCTTAGAGATAGGCCTATGGAGCAGACTCAATGGGCTCCTTTGCTTTTCAACTTGCTTTACTGCGGCCTCATTGAAATCCGCCCACCTGCCACCGCCCGTGGTGGCGCCCTAGACTTCCTGGGCGAGTCAAAATCGATCATTCAAAATCTTGCCTACAACTTCATTCGCACAGACACGGGGCTGATGAGCTGCGAAGCCCTTCTCTATTTTATGGAGTATGAATACTACCGCTATGAAGCCTACAACTGGCCCATGTCACTGGTTGTATTTGAGCTAATGCTCAAACGTACCGGTGGTAGCGGCATCATCGAAAAAGATCCTTTGCCAGTGCAAGCGCTGCAAACTGCAGCCATGCGAATCGGTTTGGTGAAGCGACCACTAGATACCCTAGCGCACTTCTACGGCCAAGACTTTGCCATTATGATGCCGAATACCAAGGCCTCACAAGCAGCGTTCGTAGCTAATCGAGTGCTTGACGCCCTGACTGTTACACCGCTGGCACCAGGAATTGACAAAGCTAATCTGTCACTCGCCTTCGGTGTTGCTAACTTGCCATCAGACGGCGAAGATCTTGAGTCTCTCATTCAATCGGCAGTAAATGCCCACGATGAAGCCAAGAAAGGGACGTTCCCAATTGTTCTTGCTCGCACCAGTAAGAGAGATTGATGACTGAGGAAACAGCTAATGTAGCCATGCTGCAAATCGGGGATCTCCTCGTTCGTAGTGGCATAATCGAGCCGAACCTTCTAGACGAAGTCAATCGTTTGGCTGTAAAAATGAGACTGCCAATTGGTCGCATTCTAACTATGCACGGTCACGTTGCCGACAATATTTTAGCCACTGCTGTAGAAGTGCAGTCTCGCATCAAAGACAAGGCCTTGCCCGTCGAACACGGAGTGCGGGCACTCGGCCTAGTGGCCCAGGAAAGGATAAGCTTAGACGAGGCCTTGCTTAAACTTGCCCCAAAAGCCGCGCCAAAGCCAGTTCCTACTAGTAACCGACTGGGTGAAATATTAATGCAAGCAGGCTTTGCCTCGCCGAAGCAAATTGAAGATGGTCTGATTGCAGCGACCGAGACAGGCTTGCCACTAGGTATGGTGCTACTGAGCCGGGGCATCATTTCGCGGACTGGTCTCAATTCGGCTTTAATGGCTCAGCAATTGATTAGACGTGGAGTGGCCGAACGCGACAAAATCATCTACGCGCTCAAATCGGCCCGGCTGAGATCAATTGCCCTTACTCAATCGTTGAAAGAAAACAATATTGACCCGAGCCCTGCGACCGATGATTTCGGCCCAGGAGAACTGCTCGTTATGGCCGGTGCCATATCAGAAAGTCAGTTGATGGGCGCACGTGAGCTTGAAGCCACCGAGAACAAACCACTAGAGCAAGTAATGGCCGAAAACGGTTTTGCCACGGCTATCTGCATGCAGGCCATCAATCACCTTCTAAAGATGATTCGCGACGGCATGCTCTTTGAAGACCAAGCAGCGCAGCTGGTCAAGAAAATTCAATTTGCGACATCCCATGATGAGCTCAATCTGGCCTTGTCCCAACTTAATGAGATGGACGAAGAAGATCCAGATGACAAACCCAAAATTGAAGTTACAGATATTCTCAAGAAGGCCGGCCTACTCTCAGACAAAGAGCTACAAATAGCTACAGCTCTAGCTTTAGCGAACCGCCAGCCGCTACTCAAAACTTTGTTTGATGCTCATCTAATCGATCAGAGAGTGCTCGAACTAGCGGCTCAATGCAAGACCTACCTTGATCACAATTTGATTCAGCTTGAGCAAGCCACCATTGCTGTTACCTACGCCATGGAAAACAATCTCAATATAGACGACACTTTAGATTGCTTTGGCTGGTCTGCACCGGCCGCTTAATGCCCAGCGGCAAGCCATAAACTCAAAGCTATAAGATAAACAGCAGAAAAGAAAACCCCTGCAGTAAAGCAAGACAACTCGAAAGCACTGCAAGAAGAAAGAACTGGGGCCTGCATCCAGGCAATAATCTCTAACATGGTCGCACTCTCCACTGCTGACATGTTTGTATAAACGCTCTAGCGCAGCAAAAAGTTCAAGAGAAACCAGAAGCAAAGATTAAAACTGGAAATATATAAACGGTTGAGACGTATCAGGCAAGAAGGTCACTATGGCTAGAATCAAAACAGCACAGTAGGCTGCTTTTACAAATGCTGGCAAATTCTGAAAAACTTTCTTCTCATTCAAGGCTGAAATCGGTAAGTTTGTAAGCAGAAGAAGCGCAACCATAATCATCACAACCGGCACCACCACCGGCAAATCCGGCTTCATAACAATAAAGTGTTCCGGGGCAGGCATACTAAACATTGGTCTCAAGGTCAGCATACGCCGCACCATAGTCCAAGCCAGGCCAATATCTTGAATGCGGAAAAATACCCAACCTATACAAACAGCCTGAAAAGTCAAAAAGATTGAGAAGTAGCGCCAAACAAAAGCAACTGTCTTTTGCTCAAGAAAGTTCTTCAGCGCAACCGTAGATTCTTTCCACATCGAAAATTCGCGATGCACAATCAAAGCCAAACCGTGAAACACACCCCAAACGACAAAGTTCCAAGATGCACCGTGCCACAAGCCCCCCAGGGCCATGGTCAAGAACAAATTGCGATTAACTTGCAGCCTGGTTCCTCGAGAACCACCCAATGGAATAAAGAGGTAATCACGCAGCCAGGTAGAAAGAGAGACGTGCCAGCGCCGCCAGAAGTCTGACATATTGCTAGCGATATAAGGCATATTGAAATTGATTGGAATGTGATAGCCAAATAGCATGGCTGATCCGCGACCGATATCGGTATAACCAGAAAAGTCGAAGTAAATTTGGAAAGCAAAAGCGTAGGCAAACAGCCATAACTCTAGCCCGCTATAGTTAGAAGGCGCACCCACTCCCATTTGCACGAAGACAGCGAGGTTGTCAGCAAGAAGTAATTTCTTCGCCATCCCGATAATAATAAGGGGTACGCCTTCGTCAAAATATGAAAGCTCAATCTTGTTATCGGCCTGCATTTGCTCGACGAAGTCAGGATAACGCTTAATTGGACCAGCAATCTGGGTGGGGAAGAAAGCAGCGAACAGAGCGAATAGAACAAAAGAATCAATCGGTTTTTTACCGCGATAAATCTCAAACAAATAGTGAATGAACTCGAAAGTAAAAAAGGAAATTCCAAGCGGCAAAATTATATGCAAGTCAAAATGCATTGCCTTGCCCGTAGCCAACTTGGCCACCGCGCCAAACGAATCAGCAAAGAAATTGGCATATTTAAAAACGCCAAGAATAAGAAGATTGACAACGATACCAATGCCCAACAATTTTTTATTGGTGTGATCTTTGACCATCAACTTGCCCCAGAGCCAGTTGAACAATGTCATCGGCAAGATCAGCAAGATGAACTGCGGGATAAAGCTCATGTAAAAGTAATAGCTAGCCACAAGAAGCATGGGCAGCCGACAAACTTTAGGCAAAATCCAAAAAAGCAAAACTATGATCGGCAAGAAGAGAATGTATTCAGCGCTTGTGAAAATCATCTATGCTCTTCCTTTAGACTGCGCCATTGACGCGCACCCTATGATATCACTGAGCAAAATCGAAATCTAAGAGCTGTTAACCTAAGCATGGCGAACGCTATATTATGTTTGACTAATTTGAGAACATCTTTGTTGAACTAGTTACCGCTGTTTCTTAGCTCTGAGCGCCAACGATCGACTGTTTGTTGATCAAGATCAAACTTGACGCCATTTTTTTCGACAAAATTGACAAAGGCTTCAGCCGAATCGACCTTAGAACAGTGCTCCAAATCAGGAACAAGCACCAACATATGGTCAAAGCCATACTCCCAAATAACCGCCTCACCATGCATATCTTTTAGTTTATTTTGCATAATTCGCATGCGCGACGAGGTAACACCGCCGCAGATGGCCTGGTCATTGAGGACAATTCTCAACATTGACTGAAAATCCCAAACTGAATCAAAAAGTGGTGCCCAAAGAACATAGCGAGGAGTACCGGTGAGGATGAGAGTACGAGAGGCTTTGATCGCTGGCGCGAACTGACGAACTTGGCTGATTATGCGATTTTGCATGGCAGTAGAAGCCATCCAGGCCTTAGAGTATTGCCAATCGGCCAGAATAAATAGATTGACCAAAGCGGCAACAGTCGAAGCTAAGACGAGAGCGGGAACCGCTTTGTGAGTCGTTGCCAAAAGCGTCTTAAGAACGCAATAGAACAAGCACAACAGAGAAGCAAGAAAGAGTGAAGCGCCAATCGAGCTGGCTTGATTAATACGGTTGTAACCGCTATCAAGCACCGGCAGATAGTCTGGAGCTAAAGCATATGGAGTATAGCCGACCAAAACGGCAAGCAAACCAAAAGCCATTAGAACTACAAGAGTTTTTCGATTATGTATTAGCGATTCTATCTGTTTTTCTCCGGCAGCCACCAGTGGCAATATCATCAAAAGAGTAACCAAGAGAAGCTGCCAACAGAGAGTTCTCGAAAGCCCGGCCAGGACGGCTTCATACGCCTTGCCGCAGAAGTGGAGAAAGGCCGGAGGCAGAACAGAAACCATCATGCCTTCGCGAAATACAGAGACCACATGGTCTATTTGGAAACCAGATTTATACACGGTGCTAGAGCCAATCGTAGGCAAAAGTACCATTCTAAACAGAACGAAAATAGCAACAAGAAACAAGTACGGCAAGCACAGATAGGCAGCCCTAATCACGCTCTTGCGCAAACTAAAGCCTCTCTGCAAACAATAGACCCAAACCGCTGCCGCTGCCAATAAAACAAACAATGGCAAACCAAGTTCATAAATTGGCAGACTGAGGCCGTAAAGCACAAGGGCCAGGCAAAGGCAGCGTTTATCATCACGCTGAACTCCAAGAACAAAGAGATAAAAGGTGAGCGTGAATAAAGAAAGGGCAATCTGTGCCGAAATCGCTGTGACATGATAGTGGCTTATGTCATGGTTGGGATAGAGCAAAAAGAAGACTGCAGAGATAAAAGCAGGCAATTTCAATTTTGTTAGTTGGGCAACGGCCAGGTAGAGAAAGAAAGCCCCGAATATCTCAACAATTTGATTGAGAAAGTGATAGCCGTAGGGCTGATCGCCAAAGCAATAGTAGAGAGCACCAAGGAGACAGGCAAGCAGTGGCCGAACAGTAAAGCGCTCGTGCTGCAAGACTCTCAAAATATCATCAAAAAGATTATGGGGAACGAAGTGAAGAATGCCGAATAGCTCCCACTCATCAGTAAAGAAGCCAACTCGAGAAATAGTTGCCCCCCAAGTAACTGAATGCAAAAAGGCTAGTGCCATCAGCACCACAAGCCAATCAAAGCGCTGCCATTGAGACAATTTGATTAGGAGAAATTGACCACGGCTAGCGCCAGCCACTAGTGAGCCCACTAGCGGCCTGAAGATATTGTTTTTAATTACATTCGCCTATCGCTTTGGAGAGTATGGCAGTCAGCTAGACTCTTTCAGCCCGCTTCTGCCTTCTGAAACCAGTCATCTCTCTCAAAAACACCTAGGTGTAAAAAAATTTTTGAATAGGTTGCTAAGAACATGAATACCACAAAAGCTTGGCTATATGTTCAGCTTTAGACATATAGATAATTGGCAACCACTAGGTAAACCGATCTCCATTTTTTTTATACGTGTCCGCTTCGATAGCATCAGACTGAATTAGCGGCAAACTGGCACTACAGCCGCTGTCACAGATTGGCTACATTATTATTTTTGCGTTAGTGAACTTTTTGCTACGTAAAAACCAAACTATTTGATAGCGGCGCTCACAGCTGGCTCAATTGCTCTAAAGAACTTGTCACCACCATCAGCATTTAAGTGAGCATTATCTTCAAAGTCAGAGCTAGCAAACTTAACTGAATTTGCCGGTTCAACCAGCGTGGCACCATAACGAGTCGCCAAGTCTGCCACATCGGCATTGTATTTCTTGATCAAGTCGACAGGCAGAAGAGCAAGATTGCCTTGTGGCAAAGGTACTTTTACCATGACCACTGCTATGTGCTTTGCCCTGGCCAACTCGAGATAGAGTCGAAGAAATTCCATTTCCTTGCCATACATATTCCAGTTAATCGGCAAATAGACCTTGCGGTAATAATTTAGGTCACGCTCATCCAAAGCTCGCGGAGTATACAAAGGTTCAGGTTTAGGCTCTTCAATAGCGCCCGGGGCAGAATTCTTAGGCACGGCCGCTGCCTCTAAACTGAGATTCTCCTGCTCTCGCTGCTGAGCATGAAATAGGTCTCCTGGATGATTGCTCAGGCGGCAGGCGAAATTTTTGAAAACCTCTCTATAGTCTCCGCGATCCCTTAAATAACTCCACTTAGAGCCCACAACAGACTGCAAAATTGAGGATAAGCTAGCCTTGGCCTCGAGCAAATCTTCCAGACTCAAATAGTCAGCCATAACAAGATAGACAGGAGTCTTCTCAATCTCTGACTGATTTCTATCAAGAAATGAACGGGGAGAAATATCACAAATCACAGCTTGAGGCTTCTTACCTTTAGCCAAACACTTTTTGAACACCATGTATTGATCAGAAAATAAAGCACCGGCAGTGGCTAAGTTAGTTATTTCGACAGTCTTTCCTGAAGTCTTCCCAAGCAAACTGGCGAGAGATTCACAGCCAGTATAGGTGTCAATCACATCGCGAATATAGAGCGAATCATAGCGAGTGCGCCTTCCCCGGAGGCGATCATCACAGCGAACTGATGGATGGAGGAAGAGCGATGACCCAGTCATTATCACGTCAGGCGAGCCACTGGAGTTGAGAAATTCAGGAAGCTTGGAAACAACATAGTATTGATTGAGCGTAGTTAAGCCAGTGGCATTGAGCATCGTCAAAGGCTTTACCACACGAATTCCAAGCTCGATCAGCAACAAAAAAAACACAATAAGACAGCCGACGCTGCCCAGAAATCTCCGCAACCGTGTCGCCGCAGAAGGCTTGGCGGCAGGTTCTATAGACTTAGTAAGATTATCGGTGGGCACCAAAGCCTCTCCAGCTAAATATCCTTCGTTTACGAAACCATTGCCCGTAGCCGATAAGCGGCAATACGAACATAAGCCAGGGCCATTAAGCCACTATAGGCAATACCATCTAGCCACCAACGATTACCACGATAGTGTTTGTGCCAAAAGCGATATAGCCCGCGATGAGAAGAGAGAATCATTCGCACTTTTACCTGTTTAATCGACTGACCGTAATGGTGCACAACTTGCGCCTGAGGAGTAAACCAAATCTCCCAGCCAGCTTTCTTAGCGCGAAAACACCAATCCACTTCTTCAAAGAGCATGAAGAAACCTTCATCCAGAGTGCCAATCTCATCTAATAACTGGCGCTTAATCATCAAACAAGCGCCTTCCGGCTGATCTACCTGCCTTTCGTCATCGTGATTCCAGTCAAGCATTTTGTACTCGCGAAACTTTTGACCATAACTGGAACCAGCAGGAAACATACGACTGAGACCAATTAGCTCAAAAACCATACCTAAAAAAGTGGGAAAGGCACGACAGGATCTTTGAATTGAGCCATCGGTGTTCAATAGCTGCGGCGCTACAACACCGGCCTTAGGATGACCATCAAAGAACTGTAAAAGGGTTTTGAGGGCCCCAGGAATAATTTCTGTATCGGGGTTGAGTAGCAAGACAAACTGACCAGTGGCGTCAGCTAAAGCTTGATTGTTGCCTGCGGCAAAGCCACGATTATCGGCGTTGGCGGTGAGCTTGACCCAAGGATGCGCCTCGGCCACCATCTCAGCAGACTGGTCAGCAGAGGCGTTGTCAACAACGAACACCTCAACGTCTCTCAGCTCAGATGAGCCTGTCAAGCTAGCCAGCTCTTGCTTGAGCGAAGTCAAACAGGCCCGCAAAAGCTCTCTTGTATTCCAACTAACAACAATGACAGATAAAAGCATGTGCTAATTTTATGTCATTCTGCCAGTTAACTGCACTAGCAACTGTTCACAATTGAAATTAGTCGCTAGATTTAGGAAACAGCTGAATAACATTCGATTTGCCTGGTTTATCCAAAGACTGCGCCAGTTGCTGCTGAGCAGTCTTGCGCAAGTCAACCAGCTGCTTAAAAACATTTTGTGCCACGGCCTCAGTGGAATGATTGGCGAAGAAATCAGCCAGCCACTCTAATTCACGAAATGGTTGATATCCATCGTTGGGAGGATGGGGCTTCATCGAATCATCTCTCAGTTGATTGCTTTGTCCAAAAATACAAATCTAACGACCGCACTAGGGGTCGCTCGGTTCCTCTTACAGCCAAATATATTTTCTTTTCAGCCAGAAGTCTCGCACCGGCTACAGTGGCAACAGATCTGTAGCTGGGGTACAACGTTGCCAAAGCGGCAGCGAGCCCTAAGATCAACTATTGCCAGACTCTATGGTCTCAGCAAACTTGCCCAATTTCTTAGCCAGTTCTACAAACTGTAGCTTTTCATCATAGGTCAAGCCAGCGGTTGCAGCTTCTATAACAGCGGCGTGCTCAGCAAAAATCGGCTCAATCAGAGCGCGTCCTTTGCCCGTAAGAGAGACCATTTTAGTGCGCCTGTCACTCTCGCTAGAAACTCTAGCGACCAATCCCTTCGCCTCAAGGCGATCTACAGCAGTAGTCATTGAGCCATTGGTAAGGAGAATTTTGCTACCAATAGTGCTAATGGGCAAGCTACCTTTATGTAGCAACACTTCCAAGACAGCAAAATCGCTTGGCCCCAAATTAGCCTGCTGGATTTGCTGCCAGGCCGGACGCTGCACAGCCACAGCGGAACGGTGCAGCACAGTGAACAGCTTTAGTGAAAGTTTGGCATTGCTTAGCTTATTGGGCATAGGCCTCTTTGATTCCTCGCTCTATTTTTGTACCGATCGTCGCCTTATGATTTCAGCCGTGGCATCCCGCTCCTCTTCTTCCAAAAAACCAAAGGTCGAGCTGCGCCTCTGAGCGTTCAACTGCGCAGCTTCTTTGACCTTACCCAACCTGGCGGCACAAACAGATAGCGCAGTGAGACAAAGATTGCGTATGCGCTCGGGTGGATTGAGAGCCATGCATTGCCTTGCTAGTTTTTCAGCTTCAGCCCAGCGGCCACAATCGAGAGTATTATCTAAGCGGGTATTGAGCAGATTAATACGTTCAACTTTTGTCAGCTTCTTCTGCTGATCAAGTTTATTGTAAATACTGGCGAGAGCCTGATCAGCAGTTGCATAATCGGTAGCCCAGGTCTGCGCCGCACCTACCGCGCAAGCAACTTCAACGGGAGATTTAGTTTTCGCCATAGCAAGACTAAGGCGACGCAGCATTTCTGGCTGATTGAGAAGGTTCTCCAAAGCCGCTTGCTTGAGCTGCATATCAAAGTAATGCGGATCAGAACTTGGTATTTTCTGCATAGCTGCATCAAAAAACTTCAAGGCTCCAGCCCTGTCGCCCATAGCAATAAAACAACGAGCGCGATAGGCATACCTTTCTGGCGTCAGAGTTGCTGGCAATGCCACCTCGCAAATGCGCTGGCTGAGCAGATTGTACTGCTGCCACTCCTTCAAATTAACCTTGGCCAAACTGGCATGATTAGAGTCACAGTCTTCCACCAGTGCCACTAAATACATTTCGCTATCGGCTTTCATGGCATTGCTAGCGCGCAATTTTGCTGCCGAGCTGAGCAAACTATCGATATAGGGCAGGGCCTTCAGGCGCTGTTCTTGATGCAGATAGCAAGTAGCAATTTGACACTGCAGCTGCAGCCGCAAATTGGTAGCATCGTTTGTAGTCGCCGCCGGAGCTGCATCTAGGGCTTTTTTATAGTGCAGCAAAGCAGCAGAAAAATTCTTAGCGAACTCCAGGCGAATTCCTTGCTCACGCTCAATGCGCCAGTCGCCCTGGGCCAAAGAACTTTGCCCAGCAAAGTAGGAGAGGCCAACAAAGATTGAAGCTAAACAAGGTATTTTTAATAGCTTCATCATACAAAAATCGTGCCTTGTTTCTTCAACCTACAGTTCTATCTATATTTTGCACTATTGTTTTGCCCTAAAATAGCGAGAAACAAAATACTAAAGATGATGATTGCCAAGAGACTAACTGATTTTGCCCTCTGTTCAGTCGCCCTTATACTGGGCGCCCCCGTTCTCTTGGCAATAGCCTTAGCGATTAAGCTTGATAGCCGCGGGCCAATTATTTTCAAACAAAAGCGAGTGGGACAAAATGGCCAATTGTTTGAAATTTATAAATTTCGCACGATGCGCACCGGAACCCCAGACCTTCCCACAGACCAGATGTTGCTCTTACCGAGCCCGGTGACAAAAGTAGGTGAACTTTTGCGTAAAACTAGCCTGGATGAACTTCCTCAGCTAGTTAACGTAGTGCTTGGACAGATGAGTTTAGTAGGGCCGCGGCCAGCTCTGTATAATCAGACCGACCTAACCACTAAACGTGAAGCAAGTGGTGTGTTGAAGTTTATGCCGGGAATCACAGGCTGGGCCCAAGTTAACGGACGCGATGAACTTCCTGATGATGTCAAAGTAGCTGCCGATAAGTGGTATTGCGACAACTGGAACTACTGGCTCGATTGGCGCATTATCGCCATGACTTTTAAGGCAGTTCTCAGCAAACGCGGAGTCAATTAAAACAAAGAGGAAGGGACGGTATGAAAGGTTTAATTCTGAGTGGCGGCAAAGGCACACGCATGCGCCCAATCACACACACAGCGGCGAAACAATTATTACCAGTGGCCAACAAACCCATTCTCTTCTATGGCGTTGAAGCTCTAATTGACGCTGGCATCAGAGAAATAGGCATTATCGTTAGCCCTGAAACAGGCAAAGACGTTCAAGACTGTGTTGGCGATGGCAGCCGCTGGGGCATCCGCATCGAATATATCTTGCAAGATCAGCCCATGGGCCTGGCCCATGCAGTAAAGACCGGTCGTCCCTTCCTGGGCGATTCACCCTTTGTTATGTACCTGGGCGACAACCTTATTAAGGACGGTGTCGGGCCATTAGTAAAACGCTTCGAAGAGGAAGGCCCTGACGCCTTTATCTTACTCAAAGAAGTGGCCAATCCAAGCTCATTTGGGGTGGCTGTATTAGACAAAGATGGTCGCATCAATGGACTAGAAGAGAAACCAGCCAAACCGAAATCGAACCTGGCCCTGGTTGGCGTTTACTTATTCACTCCCAAGATTCACACCGCCATCGACCAAATCAAACCCAGCAAGCGCGGGGAGCTTGAAATAACTGATGCCATTCAGCAACTGATCACCACTGGCAACCGAGTTGACAGCCATATATTGCAAAGCTGGTGGCTAGACACCGGTAAGAAAGACGACATGCTAGAGGCCAATAGAGTTGTTTTAGATGAAATGACCGACGTCTCTATGCTTGGCACAATTGATGACGATTCAAGAGTCTCCGGGCGAGTACACATAGGCAAAGGCAGCAAGTTGATCAACTGCACCGTGCGCGGACCAGCCGTCATTGGCGAAGACTGCGTGCTCGAACACACCTATGTTGGGCCCTTTACCTCTATCGGTGATGGCGCCAGGGTGAGCCATGCCGAAATCGAACATAGCATTCTCAGAGAGAAAGCTCAAATATTAGATTTTCACGGCCGCATCGCTGACAGCTTAATCGGCGTTGGCGTTGAGCTAACAAGATCAACCGGAAAACCTCAAGCGTTCAGGCTAATGTTGGGCGATGATTCGAAGGTAGAAGTTGTTTAAAGGCCATTGAAAAACAAATCAATACCGGTCTTTATCGCTGCCCTCAGTCTCTATCTTGTTATTAACATTGCCGTGCTGGTACTTTGCGGCTGTGACTCTCTGGCCATGTATTTACCCAGCCCGATGGCAGTGCTAATTGAGCGCTACAAAGGCCAGAGCAAGGCACCTGACGTCGCTCTCATGGGCTCATCGCTAATGCGCCGTCCCTTTCACGCCTGTGATGAAATCCGACTAGGCTCCACCGACTACAGCAATTATTGCCAAGCAAGAACCTTGGAACAAAGACTTTCGCTTGACCGTCCTCAGGTCGATGTCTTCAATGTCGCCAGAGACGGGGCAATGGTCACTGACGCACTGTTAACCGAGCGGCACCTATTGACGGGAGACTTACGACCAAAGGTGCTCGTATACGGCCTAGCGCCACGCGATTTTGTTGATAGCTTGCTAGTCAACGAGCGGGCAACCGATACATTTCGCTGTCTCTTCAGCTTGAACGATGCCCTAACTATTGGCGACTGCTTCACAACCAATCCGCAAGAAGAGTTAGAGCTAATCGCTCAAGAGACCCTGCCACTCTATGCCTGCCGTCAGGGCATTCAAACAAAAACCGCCAAAATTGCAAGAGCCCTGTATGGCAGAGAGGTAAGCGCCTGCGACTATGGAACTTCTGGCATGTTTGACAGCCCTACCAGAGACTACGCCAGATGTCAGCAGCTCTTTCTTTCAGCCCACGGTAATGCCAAAGAGAAACTTGCAGTCGAAGCTTCGCAAAAGAATGCTGTCGAGATAATATCGAGAGCCTCGAACGAGACAAAAGATTGGCGCTACAGCCTCTTTCAATACAACATGAATTATTTTCTAATTGATCAAAGCCGCTTTGACCGGCAAGAAAACGCTTTAATCAAATTATTGGAACTAGCCAAAGCACGTCATATTGAAGTACTCGTGGTGAACATGCCTCTTGCTCCAGTCAATCTAGACTTAATGCCACCGGGCTTTTATAGAAAGTACCAAGAGCGAGTGAGCAAACTCTGCTCAAAGCACCATGCCTCGTTTCTAGATCTACAAAAAGACAAATCGTTTACCCACTCACATTTCGGCGACGTGGCGCACCTAAATGCGAGTGGCGGAAAGATTTTGATCGAGCGCATTACGCCGCCAATCCTCCATCTACTGCAGACCCCAAAAGGCAAGGCGGAGAAGATTTGAGCCCCGCAGAGACGATCGAATAAAACATATTTCACATTCGCACACCCTAATATGAAAGGGGTTGGGTTGATCCAAAGCGGCCAAGAGAGGGAAAATCTAGGCATAGTCATGTTTTGAGGAAATTGTCCATGAGACTTCTGATCACCGGCGGCTTGGGATTCATTGGTAGCAACCTGGTACGCCACTTGCTTACGACCTATCCTGATTACGAAATCATCAACCTTGATGCTGAAACCTACGCTGGTCACAGAGAAAATCTCGAAGACGTGGACAAAAATCCAAAATACAAATTGGTTGTAGGCCGTGTTGAAGATGCCGCACTAGTAGACGAAATCGTCTCAGGCAAGAAGTTTGGACCGATCGATGGCATTATCAACCTGGCAGCAGAAAGCCATGTCGACCGCTCTATTGAAGACTCTTCTGTTTTCGTAAAATCGAACACACTGGGAACACAAGTTTTATTAGAAGCCACGCTCAAATATGGCCGCAAAGATGGCGCAAAAATGCCATTCAAGCCAGAAGACTACAAGATTCGCTATACCCAAGTTTCAACCGACGAAGTCTATGGTTCTCTTGGACCAACCGGTCTCTTCACTGAAGAAACACCACTGGCGCCAAACAGCCCATATTCATCAAGCAAAGCCAGCGCCGATTTGTTCTGCCGCGCTTATTTCCACACCTTCGGCATGCCTGTGGTGATCACCCGTTGTTCCAATAACTACGGCCCTTATCAGCATCCAGAAAAACTAATTCCTTTATTCATCACTAACCTTCTCAATGGCATCAAAGTGCCAGTCTACGGTGACGGCCTCAATGTGCGCGACTGGTTGCACGTCGAAGATCACTGCAGCGCTATTGACCTGGCCTTCCACAAGGGGCAACCTGGCGAAGTTTATAACGTTGGCGGCAACAACGAACGCACCAATATGCAAATCACCAAGCTAGTTCTAAAAGAACTAGGAAAAGGTGAAGAGATGATCAACTATGTACAAGATCGTCTTGGCCACGATCGCCGCTATGCCATTGACTCTTCAAAGATTCAAAAAGAATTGGGATGGAAACCAAAACATACTTTCGAAACCGGTATTCACGAAACGCTGAAATGGTACACCTCAAATACAGCCTGGGTAAAGGCTGTAACCAAACCACACAGCGCTGATCTAGCTGCAAAAAAAGAATTGGTAGCAAACAAATGAAGCTGCTTGTCACCGGGGCTGGTGGCATGCTTGGGCAAACACTCAGCCCGTACTTAGCCAGACGCGGCCACGACGTGGCCGCCTTTGGCAAAGAAGAATTAGATGTTACTGACGGCGACTTGGTGCAACGAGTGGTGGCCGAGCAGCGCCCAGATCTTATTGTGCACTGTGCTGCTTACACCCAAGTTGACCAGGCCGAGACCGAACAAGAAACGGCCTTTGCAATTAACGAGCGCGGCACAGAGAACGTGGCAATTGCGGCCAGCAAACTCAATATTCCAATGCTCTTCGTCAGTACCGACTATGTCTTTGATGGCAGCAATAACAAACCGTACAAGACTGACGACCCCACTGGCCCAATTTCAGTCTATGGAAAATCAAAATTAGCTGGCGAATTAGCCGTACAGCGACACTGCCAAAACTACTACATCGTTCGCACTAGTTGGCTCTATGGCCCTTACGGCCGCAATTTCGTTGATACAATCTACAAATTGGCCCAGGAACGCGATCAAATAAAGGTTGTAGCCGATCAAGTAGGGTCACCAACCAGCACTGCCACACTCTCTGAAATGATTGCCGACCTCATTGCCAGCGGTCGCTACGGCATTTACCACGCCACAGACGAAGGCGTAACCAGCTGGTTTGACTTTGCCCGTGAGATAGTCAAGGACCTCGAAGCCAAAGGCAAGAAAGTTGAAGTAGTGCCGATAGAAACAAAAGACATGCCAAGACCAGCACCGAGACCGGCTTATTCAGCCCTCGATAAAAGTGATTTGGTAAAGGCGTTAGGAAGACCCCTGACGCCGTGGCAAGAGGCCTTGCATCAATACATGCAAACACAAAGCGTTAAGGCCCCAGCCTGAGACTGGGCCATTTTGGGCTCAAATCTGTTATTCTTAAGGCCATTCAGTACTATTAATTACAGCTCCACAATAGAAACACCTCAAAAACGTGCCTCAATCAATGACAATTTTGAAACCACTATCACCCGAAGCAATCGGTCAAGAATACAAAAAAGAATTGTCTGTTCAAGACTATTCAAAGAAAACCGTTATTGACGGTGTGCAAATTATCAATTTGCCAATGTTCTACGACGATGGCGGCTCGCTGGCTGAAATAGTACGTTTTGACGACAATGGTTGTTTGCAGATTTTGCCTGACTTTAAAGTCAAGCAAACTACTTACTCGCAAATGCTACCGGGCACAATCAAAGCTTTTCACCTGCACTACAACCAAGAAGACGTTTGGTTTGTAATGCCTTACGACAGACTTCTAATCGGTCTATTTGACGCCCGCAAAGAGTCACCAACCTACAACCAAAGCATGCGCTTCATCCTTGGTTCTGGCCGGGCCCAAGCCCTTTACATTCCTCGTGGCGTTGCACATGGCCTTGCTAACGTTTTCCAAAACCCAGCTAATATGATCTACTTCGTCAATCAGTGCTTCGATGCTAATGAGCCTGACGAAAGAAGATTGCCATGGGATATTCTTGGTGAAGATTTCTGGACAATCAAAAAAGGCTAAAGCCTTTGCAAATATGATTTTCAAAACATGAATATAAACTGGAGGGAAGCATGAGAATTTGTTTCATCTCTCGCGAATACCCACCAGACACGGGCTGGGGCGGCATTGGTGCCTACACCTATCAACTCTGCCGCGAACTAGCCCGCCAGGGCCATGACGTACACGTAGTCTGCCTCACTAAGAAAACCGTTAGCGGCGCCAATCCGCCAATGGCAAAAGACGATCAAGTACATGTTCATCGTGTTGTTTGGGCCGATTCATTGCGCTTAGCGGCCCTACTGAACGTAACCCAACCCAACACCCACCACGTCTTACGTGCAGCCTTGCCCATGTGGAAGAAGTTTTTGGAATTGCACCGGGCTCAACCTTTCGATGCCGTCGAGGCACCAGATCACCTGGCCGAGGGTATCTTCTTAGCAATTACTCGCATCGCACCTTTAGTAATTCGTCTGCATACACCCTATTCAAAATTTGTTGCGGAAGGCTATCACAACATAAAGAATGATTTTGATAGCTTTATCGTATCGACCCTTGAGCGACTGGCCATGTCTGAAGCAGACTTACTTTCTTCACCCAGTGTCAATCTCGCCGAATATGTAGCTAACGACACCGGCGTGGCACTGGAACAAATTCAAATTGTACGAAATCCAGTTGACACAGAGAAGTTTTCACCCGAAGGCAAAACTGCTGATATACAAAACCCATTTAATGCCCAATCAGGAAGCAAACTCGTTTACTTTGCCGGACGACTAGAAGAACGCAAAGGCATTAAGTATCTCATTCAAGCAGTGCCCCAAGTAGTGCGAGCAGTGCCAGAGGCACGCTTTATCGTAGTCGGCGCTGACACCAATACTGGTGCTGGTAAAACTTCGGTTTTAAAATCACTGAAAGAATTTCTAGCAAAAAATTCTTGCTTAGACAAGGTGCATTTTGTCAGCCATGTCGCCCTAGCTCAAATGCCCGAATACTACCGCGTAGCTGACATTTGCACTGTGCCATCTTTATTTGACAATGCACCATATACAGTACTGGAAGCACTAGCCAGCGGCAAACCGGTTATAGGCAGCACCGCTGGCGGCACACCAGAATATATCGAGTCCAATGTCACCGGCCTACACGTACCAAAAGCTGATGCTCCCGCCCTGGCAGAAGCTATTATAGCCATGCTAGCAGACGACAATAAACGCCTAGAAGCGGGCAAGGCCGCCAGACAAGCCGCTCTAAACCAATACGCCTGCGGCGTTATTGCCAAAGAAGCATTACGAACCTACGCTCTAGCTCAAGAACGGCATACTCTGCGCAAAAGCGATGCCATTTACAAGAAAGCGCCCGAACAATTGGCCCACGACGTGGTGCAATTCGTAAAAGGCTATCACGGCCATATGCATACCTTTGGCGAGAACCTTTCTATGCGCTACCGCACAGGGCTCGGCCTGAAACTTCTATTCACCCGGCCAAAGCTATCAGCGGTCAAAGTAGCTCTGGCCTCGGGCAAAATCATGAACCGAATTTCCAATCAGCCAGCAGGTTTAAACAACTTCGTCTCGCGCCTAGAGAAGACCGTGGAACATAAAAGTCAGGAAGAGTGGGACTAACTGACAATAGTTCTGCTGAAAGAAATACGACGTAAACGAGCCAGCACGGTTGACTAGAGACTTACCGCACTGCCTGCATTGACTAGTCCACAGCTATCCTCTATTTGAAATGCTTTAGATGAGGCAATCTCTGAGCCAAGAATTTTTCATTCTGGTCGGTGAGAAGGTCATCGGGGAGAATTAACACTTCCAAATCCTTAAACTTGGCCACCGAGTCAAGGCAGCTTTGATCTAGCTTGCCACACTGATCTAAATTCAATCTTTTGAGCTTTTGTAAAACAGTTAGCTGCTCCAATTCATCATTAGTGAGCGAACAATTATTCAAAGATAAATCTAGTAACTGCGGCATGGCCACTAGGTTAGCGATATCAACAGCTGACAAAGTATTATTGACTAAAGAGAGTACAGTAACAGTTTTAGATTTTTTCAAGACTTCTAACACGCCAGAAATATCCTTGACACCATCAGCCCTAAATGAATGCAGTTGCTCTAGCAATTTCTGCTTAGCCAACAGTTCACCAGAAACGTGACAGTGGCGAATATCTATGCCTGTCAGCTGAGGGAAGCCGTTTAGAGCGACAATATCTTCAGGGAGAAGACTGGCTCGGTTAAAAGCAATATGCTTAAGTGCTGTTAGCTGATGCAAATTGGGAAGCAGTTGGCGACTAACAGGCGAAACATCGTCTAAATAAAGGGTGTGCAAATCATCTGGGCGAAAATACTTAAACAAAGCGGGATACGCCTTGACGGCCTCTCCGGCACTCAATCGCAAAGCGGTGCCCGCAAATATCATCACTTCCCCTTGAGCCGGTAGTGCAATGTTCTGCCCCCGCCTATCAACAAATGTAAGCACACCGAGCGAAAAGCTCTTAGGGAAGGAGAATAGACGTCCCCGGCCTGCAGGTGCAAATACAACATTAGAGTAGCAGCCAGGCTTTGTCGCTAAGAAGGTTTCTATGGCCTTCTTCTTCTCCTCACTAAGCTCGTCGTCTAACGGACCAGCGCCGATGTACAGCGAAGCTAGCGATTTCTCATCATTTAGATTGAAATTTTCTTGCGGTTTAGCCGCCACTGAAGGCAGGCCAGAAGTTGATGAAATAGACGAAGATTGCCCTGAATATTGCAAAGACTTATATCTTGAATCGAGAAAGACATAGAGCCCGCCGCAGCCAAGAAGCACGACTGTCAGAGAGAGGGCAAGCAATACGGGCAAATGATAGGTCTTCTTGCCTCGGCGCTGCGCCAAAGTTGATACTACACCTGGTGCAACAGTTTTACCGTCGCGCACGCGCTCTAGATCTAAAGCCATTTGATCAGCCGATTGATAACGGTCTTGCGGCTGCTTAGCCAGACATTTGGCGATTACTGTATCAATAGAGTCAGGCAAACTAGCAGCTATCGATTGATTGACATCGCTTAGCAGCGGCGGATCCGCCTCTTCGTGCAACAGCGTAATATCAAGAGATGTCTTTCCCTCAAATGGCACAAAGCCGGTCAATGTCTCAAACAAGGAGCACCCGACAGAGTAGATATCAGAGCGGCCATCAACTTTATCTCCCCGACATTGCTCAGGACTCATGTAGAAAGGACTACCAAAGATTTCACCAACAGCGGTTAGTTGCTGGGTTTTAGCGCTGGCATCCACTAATTTCGAAATGCCAAAATCAAGAATTTTGACTTGCAACTTCTTGTTCTTTGCCCGTTCCGCTGGGTTACCGCCGCTGCAAACGAAAATATTGGCTGGCTTGATATCACGGTGAATAATATTGTGGCCGTGGGCGTAAGACAGTCCATCCAAAACAGCCAGAAATACTTCAATTGCAAAAGAGAGAGGCAATGCACCTTTTTCTACCAACAGCTCTTCTAAGGTAGAGCCAACGAGATAGTCCATCGAATAAAAGGGAATAGACTTTTCGTGCAGACCCAAGTCATATACTTGAACTACAGTTGGATGTTTGAGCCGAGCCAAAATTTTCGCTTCTGCTTGAAAGCGCAACCAATTTTGTTCATTGACAGCATCTGGCGACAGTACTTTTAGAGCATACTGCTGCCCCAGTGACTGATGCTGCGCCAAATAAACGACGCCCATGCCGCCCTCGCCAATGGGACGCACAATCTTGAAGACCCCACCAACCAGATAACCAGCAGGCAATTCTCGCATTGCCTCGCTTCCATCGCCCCAGATTTTGCTGGCGCTAGAAGTTAGTTGTTTGCGCTGAGCAAGACGAACCGAGGTTTTCGAGCGCGTACTGGTCATTCACTAACCCTAAAAGTGAAGCTAATTTTGACCTAAACAGAGCGCATTAGCAACCGCATTAGAAAGACTTTCGCCCGCCAAAGCGGCAATACCCTGACCAAAAGCACAACTTCGTATTCTCCCCACTGAGTGCCCAGAGTTTGCCCAAAATCAACCACTAATATGCTTGCAACCAAAACGGCTGACTGGCTGACCAAGCAAATACAGAAACGAACAGATCTGGAGAATATAGATTATGCCGAATCCCCAAGAAGTAGTCGCTATAGCCAAAGCTGCCGAGAGTGGACTAGCAAAAATGGCACCCAATCTAGCCGAAAAGCTTATGGCCGATCTTCCGGCGATTTTCGCTGGTCGCGGCATGCACGTAGCAGAGCAGCTAGCCCACACACCAGCCGAAGCTCTTCCTGTGGCTCACGCGGCTGAAGCATTTCAGTCAAACTTAGCAAAATTTGGTTTAGGCAAAAACGCTAGTATCCGCGATCTTTATACCGCCGCTAGAGCGCGAGGCACTGAGCCATCATTACTGTCTAGCCACAACGGTTTCAGAAACTCATCCAGTTCAAGCGAGATTATCTTGGATGACGGTAGCATTTTAAGAAGCAGAGGCAGTTCTAGTCGGCATGGCGCCTATCACACCACCGAGTTCTTAACGCCAAGCAATGAAACCAGTCTTGCCTACTCAACTGCCAACTCACGAGCTATGGGCCGAAGCGCAAGCTGGAGCGTCAGAACACCCAATTTTAGCCATGAAACAAAAAAGCCTTGGTTCTAACGAACAAGCGGCTAACCTTCATTTCTGACTTAAATACACAGCTTTAGCAACAGCATTGGAGACACTTTCGTGCACTTCACGATCAAGAATACTGGGCACGATATTATCCATTTTGGTCTGGCCGCAAATAGCATGAGCGGCAGCCAATTTCATAGCATCGGTGAAATGCGTAGCTTGGGCACGCAGAGCGCCTCTGAATAGCCCAGGGAAAGAAAGAGCATTGTTGATGGTTCGTCCATCGGCTGCAAACAAAGCACCACGTTTCATTGCTTCTTCTGGCTTAATTTCAGGGTCTGGATTAGAGAGAGCCAGAATAACTTGACCGGGACGAACCATCTCAGGGGTGATTAAACCAGGCTTACCAGTGGTGGCGACCACTACATCACAATCACTCATGATTTGCGCCAATGGCACCGGAATGCCACCCAGGCTAGCTAAGCGTTTCATGGCATTCTCGCGAATATCGGTGCCAAGTACCTGCTTAACTCCATAGCAAAGTAAAAGCTGCGCAATTCCAGAGCCAGCGGCACCAAGACCGATGATACCGACTTTGCTAGCAGTCAGATCGACACCATTGCGCTGAGTTATAGTCATCAGAGCGGCCAATACCACCACCGCCGTCGCATGCTGGTCATCATGCAGAACCGGGATATTCAGCTCTTCTTGCAACCGTCGCTCAATTTCAAAACATTCAGGAGCGGCAATATCTTCTAAATGTATAGCACCAAATGTAGGGGCAATTGCTTTCACCGTAGCAACAACACTTTCAACATCAGTGTTATCCATTAAGATTGGAATGGCGCTGATGCCAACCAATTGCTCATACAAGACCGATTTACCTTCCATCACAGGCATACCAGCAACAGCGCCAATATTGCCCAGGCCCAGCACCGCCGTACCATTGGTGACAACTGCTACCGAGTTACCAATGCAAGTGTAGGTGCGGCTTGTTGTAATATCCTTCTGAATCAGCTTACAGATTTGCGCAACACCCGGTGTATAGATTTTGCCCATCTCGGCAATGCTTGTCAGCGGCGCCTTGCTCTTAATACCAATTTTGCCACCTTCATGAGCCTGTTCTACCGGGTCGATTACCCCTTCTAGACTGGCATTTGAAAGAGTTTTGAAGCCTTCAACAACAGCCTGCAAATGCTTCTCGTCATCAAGATAAAGAGTGATGTCGCGCACCAGAAAATCGGGGCCTTGCGCCACAATATGGATTTCGCCGATATTGGCACCAAGCTCACCCAGCCGTGTCGCTATCTTGCCTAAATAGCCAGGTTTATCCATCACTCGTACACGAAAAGTGCGAAGGATCTTAGCTTCGGGACGGACTAAAGATGTCATAACCATTTCTATTGCCTAGGGTACCTGTAGATAGAAGAAGTCTAACTGCTCGAACAGAGCCAGTTCACTCTATTTGGTATTTCGTAACAGTGATAGTTACTCACCTTTATGTTCTTCAATTTCTGTCCAGGTACCGAACCAGCGAATGACCTCACCCTGAGAGTCTTTAAGCGGTACAGCCCGACAAAGGTGCCAGAGGTAGTCACGTCGGCCTTCTTTAGCGGTTGCGGCCTCAGGCTTGCCAAGCGGCCCAGTGCGCCGCAGTTTCAGACCAAGGGCGCGCTTGAGGCGAAAACGCACTTCAAATGGCTCGGCGTTAGACACCGCTTGTCGCCATTTCTGATCATAGGCCCCGAGATCTTCAGTATGAATCAACAGGCGCCAACCACCATGCAAGCTCTGCTGTGCAGTCAAACCAGTATATTCAAACCAGCGATAATTCCAGAAATCAATGGCTCCCGTGCTGTTGGCCGTCCAGACTATTTGAGGCATGGCATCAGCAATGATGCGCAGCTGTTCTTCGCTGGCCAGCAGTGCTTCAGTGACACGCCGCTGGTCATTAACATCAGTGGCAATCACGAGCCAGCTCATTGAGGCTTGCCCGGGATTAAAGAAAGGCACCACTTTTAGAAGATGCCAGCGGTAGAGACTCTCATCATAAAGATCAACTGAATTTAAGGCTTTAAGAGCAGAAGATTTGCCACGCAAGCGCACTTCACACTGGAAATCGGCATAAAGCTCGCCTACAGAAAAACCGCTAACATCGAAATTTAGCTTATCAGTTGGATGCAGCAAGGATGTCCAGTTTAGAGGGCTGTCCAGATTCAAACCAGTAAAGTCGAAGAATCCGCCATTGCCATAAGTTACCAGACCATCTGCGCCACAAACCCAGAGCAGTTGCGGGATAGCTTCAGCCAAAGCATGAAGGTTCGACTCTCTAATAGCTAACTCTTTTTGCAATTGTCGTCGCGCACTCAAATCAAAAAAGAACAATAGCCAGTCGTGGTCTGCCGGACCATTCTTAGTCAAGCCGGCAATTACAGGTCTCCTTTCACCATTCTTAGCTAAGACTTCTGTCTCCCAGGGCTCAATGGCACTGGCAGAAGAAAGATGCTGTTTGGCTTTCTCCAAATGCTTATGCGCTGATTTGGGAAAGAAGAAACGCATATCAGCGCCCATATTGAGTTCAGCAAGAGAATAACCACTCAGAGCAGCAAAAGAAGGATTAGCCTCTAACAATTTGAGATCACTGTCGAGCATTACCACTGGCACCGGGTCGCTAACAAATGTAGTGGGAATGGCCAGATAACTGGAATCCGCAGCAATCTCTTGCAGATGAGCAATGCGTTTTTTGGTAGCAGCGATTTCTCGCTTCAGATAGTTATTCTCGACAGCCTGGGCCGAATCTGCCGCCTTCAATCGATCGACGTCCATGTTCCTACCCACTGCGCTATTCCGCCACGATAATTTCTCAGAGCAACAGCCCGAGCCAAGAATTTCACATAGACATCGGGATCGGTCAAGGCATTTTTTCGCGCTTTCAAGCGCACGTCGGCCTCAAAAGCCTCTCCTGTTTTCACACAATGGCGCCAGCGACTCATATACTCTTTGCGATCGTCAGGATGCATAAACAGAGCGAAATCTAGACCCACCCTATGTTCCCGTGTCAATCCACTAAAGTCGAACCAGCGATTGCTGAAGAAATCGACACGACCATCAGGCCCAGCGGTCCAGACAATCTGAGGTATTTGATCGGCCAGAGACTGGAAGGCATGAGCGCTTTCTAGTACCTCTTCCATTAGCCGTTTGCGGCGGTCAATATCAGTGGCAGTGCCAACCCAGAGACCGGAGCCAACACTCGCTTCATCATCGAGAACCTCGCTGGTGACGGCGTTCTCAATTGTAATTTTAAGCAGGCCATCGACCTGTCCGGCCAACGGATTAACCAGCGGCAGAGCCCTGACTATGTGCCAGTAGTATTCACCATCACTAGCATTGATTCTAAATTCGCCACTAAAGGAAGAGTTACTAGCGACAGCCTTATGCCAGAGTTTGTCCCATTTTTCGAGGTCATCCTCATGAATAGCATCGCGCCAGGCAAAGCCATTATCAGCTGATGGAACCACCCCGGTCAGTTCATAGAAACGCTCGTTAAATTGACGCATGCAGCCTTTGCTATTGCTGACAAAGACAATGTGCGGCATCTCTTGCACCAGGGCAGAAAATAGGGTCTGCCGCTGCTTCAAATCATCTTCAAGCTGGCGAATTTCTTGCAGATCGAGCAAAAAGACTACGCGATCAGCGCTCTCTTCATCGAGAAGACGTAGGGTTACACCCACAGCCATTTTTTTGCCATTGGCAGTAATCCTTTCACTTTCCCAAACTCGTGAAATCAAATTGCTGGAAAGGTCTTTAATATGCTCAGCGTCAATTAAATAGCAGCTACGTGGCGTAATTTGGTCTTCACTGAGGCCACCGGCAAGTAGTTCTTCGCGACTGTAGCCGAGATAGGCAGATAAGGCTCTATTACCGTAGGTAATCCGCCCACTCTTGTCGACTTTGTAACTAGGCACAACTGTGCCTTCAATGAAAGATTCGAAGCGCGACTCAGCTTCCAGTAGAACTCTTTTACGATCCTCAGACTTGCTCATGTCAAGAAATGAGAAGTCAGCAGGATGAGATTTACGGTAGGCGAGCTTCGCTAGGGAGTGAGCGACCGATAATTTTCGCTCCTCCTCATGCAACTGAGCCAGTTCATTGGCCAAGAGCTGACGCTCATTTTCCAGAGCCTGTTCGGCTAAGGAAAATTCTTTGTCAGAATCTTCAGTATTGAGACGGGAGCTATCAGACATTCATTACCGAAACAAAAAACAAGAAGTAAGACGGGAATCCAAGACTTACCTATGCAAAGAAACCAGCCAGCGCGGTACGGACCTTATAAGGAGCTTCTAAGACTCAAATGTGTAGAAGCAAACACAGCAGCACTCTCCGTCAATCGCTCTTGGAGCATAGCACAAGTAGCGCCTCCCTCTTAGCAACCTTTATCTATTCTAAAGACCGTACTTTTCCACAAATAGAAACTAAGTTTTGGAACAAAACCTCCTCTCATAGGTCACTAAGTCTGGCTAACGCCACCGGGACTAAAAAAAAGGAGTGACCATGAGAGGTCTAATGTTTTTCGGGCTGCTCAGCTTTCTAGCTGGAGTATTGCTGGCGCCAAAGAAAGGTTCTGAACTACGCACGCAAATGCGCGAATCGTGGGATCTCTTCAAGTATTCTACGGAAGAGAAAGGCAAAGAAGTCTGGCAAGCAATTGTTCCAGCTGCTGAGCAAGTAAAAGAAGAAGGCAACAATTTGAAATCAGAAGGCAAAGCTCTTCTTAAAGATGCCGGAGAATATCTTGATAAAGCGGTCGGCAATGGCAAACAGACTCTTGAAGAATCTCAAGGGAGAGTCAGTGAGAAGTTTGCACCGGTCGTCTCGATCATCAAAGAAGACGTGCAGGAACTCGGTGAAGGCGCAACTGGTGCGCTAAATAAAGTTACTGAGAAATTTGACGAGTTAAAAAAGAAAGGCGTTAGCGCCATCGACAATTTGCAAAAGAAAGAGGCCTAAAGAAACTAGAAAAATAGTTTCTTCTCTTAGCGAACGTCCCCTTTGAGTATTGCTTTGCTCCACCAGGAGCCATTCTCGCCATACTTTACTTTGGCAACCTCAACACTGAGTTGAAACGGTTTATCTTTTGTAAAACGATAAACCGTTTCTTCAAAAGTTTTAGTCTGCTTGCCTGACTTGCGGTCTGTCAGCAGAATAGCGACCACTAGATCTTGTTCAACACTTGTTGGCGACAGAACTCGCACATCGTTCTTGAGCAAAGTATGTTTGACACTATTGTTGTCACCAAGACTTGAATAGCGCTCAGAATCAAGGTCTGGAGCAGATAGATAAATATTGTTGATAGTCCTGCGCGTTGAATCGACCTGGGTCACTTTAATTTCGGGTGGCGCCATAGTGACAAAACCAGCACGGGGCATGTAGAAGCGAAAATAGGCATCAGCCACACATCCTTCATGAATCAACTCCTGAGCCCGCGCAGCATCAGCCGGCTGGGCATTACTAAAAGCATCGCTATAATCGCAACTGGTGATCTCAAGCTGACCTTTCCATGTCCCTCGCAGAGTGGCCGGAAACGACTTCAATTCGGCCTGCAGAGTATGAACAACCGGTGTGAGATCTCGCAGTTTTAGCGCGGCGGCATGCAGCTCGACCGGTAACTTAACATCAGAACTATTACTTATTTGTTCTATTCGCCCCTGCAAGGGAGGCAAGGCCAGGGCTGGCAATCCTGAGTGAAGTAAGTAAAACCATAAAAATAGCAGGCAAGATAAGAAGCGAAGACCCCTGTATAAATCGAATTCCAAGTTGAATTCTTTAAGGTTCATTTTGACTCTATTTGTAAGCTTATGCATTATCAGCTATCTGCCTGTGTGGAACTCAAGTTTATTCTGACAGATTAGAGCCCTAAACAACTTCGCGGCTCAGGAGAAAGCGGCAATGAAAGTTTAGGGCTCTATTAAATTACAGGTGACAAGAAGCTTCAATGGCCTGGCCGCTTACTATAGCAAGCAAAAACCAGCCTATTTCTAGATCCGGAAGAAGGGAGTTTCAACCACTTTATCAGACCAGAAAACTTGAATTTGATATTGCCCTGGGCCAACCTTCACAGCTGGAGCAACCATGGCACCATCCTGATTAGTCATGCGAGAGAAAACAACACCGCGATCGTTTTCGGTAATACGCACTTCTACTTGAGGAATAGCGTTATCGTCATTATCTTTTGCTTGCAAAAGTACGCGCAAATTATTGTCGTCGATTAGCCAGCCAAGATTGACTTGAATGCGCACATCATCGACGGTACGCTCAAAAGTACCAAGACTAACGAGCTGAGCTCCGACACCACGGGTAGCACCAGCTGGCACCATCTGCTGCCACTGCTGAGCACTGAGCATATCTTGCCAGAGCGATGCTGCGCTATCGCGGGCTTGGCCCACTAACTCACGCAGAACAAAGACAGATTTTTCTGAAGCTGCTGCTGCTGTAGCCACGGCGTTAGCAACACCAACAGTTACAGGATTAATTGCTTCAAGCATATTACCTGTCACTTTTTTGACGATAGCTTGATCGCCTTTAGAAAGTGGGGCAAATTGACTGGCGTTCCACATAGCCTGGTCAAAGAGTTTATTTTCGCCAGGCAAAGGCAGCTCCTGGAAGTTTTCTTGGCAGAATTTTTCAAACGATTGTGCACACGCACTCTCATCTGCATTCGCCATAGCCTTGGCTAATTGCGTCAGTTTGTCATTAAGGGTAGTCATTGCCGTCTCCTGGAATTAACTAATGAGCTTCTTGTTGGTCCATCTTGTCTTTGAACGCTTTGAGTGTTCGGACAATTCTCTTGTCGATGGTATCTATACTCTTCGCATCCATTTTTAGACATGCAATCAAATCTTCTCGCTTATATCCTTCAACATATTTCAAAACGAAGCAGGTACGGTGGATACCAGCTGGCAGCTCGGCCAAAATTCGCTCCACCAGATCATTAATTAATGCTCGGGCGGCAGGGTCACGGAAGAAGGAGCTACCGGAGGCCAATACATTGTCAGCCCCGAGAACGTCATCGGCCGAGCGACTATCGTCTTCATCGAACATCGAATCGAGGGAGGTTGTGCGGTACTGGCTGGTGGTGGAGGCAGCTTCGTCAAAACTCTTACCTGGCGCAAGGGTTTTGACCATCATTACACTGCCGTCAACTTCAGCAGTAGTCGCCGTGTTTGCTTGCAAGCGCGCTGCTTCACTGGCCATTCGAGCATTGGCTGCAGCAGCTGCGGCCTTTTTGGCCGCTTCGGCCACATCTTTTTGGTCGTCGTCGACCTCAAAATCTGTATCTATATGATCAGCATCGACCTTAGCCTCGCGCTTCTTCAACGCCATTTTGTGATAGCGCTCTAAGTTTTGTGCAATGGCTTTGTTACAAGCGCCCAAGCAGTAGGGCGCCAGCTTCGCCTCTGGATGGCTGGGATCGAAATGTTTAGTTACCAAAACCAAAGCGTTCTGAAGGATATCTTCGATATCCTCGTCTGTGGCGATACGTGCGCGCGAACGAATGTAGCGCATCATTCTTTGGGGAGTGAAATCCATCTCCCCTTTTAGAAATGCTCGACTTTCCTTATTGTTCATTCGCTGATGATCTTTCTACGTTCCCAGGGAGAGTTACAAAAATATCGATGATGTGCACTTCAACAATGGCCACACGCAGTGCTCACAATGTTAGCAGATTATAAGAGGAAGCCGCTCTTGAGGAAATCGCTATTGCGTAAGACGCTATTGAGTAAGACGGTATACTTGAACCGCTAATGAAAAACCCCATGAAAGTCTTACCATTGCGGAATCTCGAATATTTGACACTAATCGCCCTTAGTGTCTCTCTAACGGCGTATCCGGCCCTGGCCCAGGCAAAAGGCCAAGAAGCCCCAGCAAGGGCACTGATGGCCTCGGCTTCAGCCCTTCCGCCCGATACCACCCCTGCACACAGTAGCGCCGTTCCTGCACCCATTAACAACCCCCCGCCCGCCAGCTCTTCTTCTCCAGGTATATCCGCAACTGATATAAATTCCGACATGCCAGCCCTGCGGCCCATGCAGCTTCCTAATGGTCAGACGCAACCAGCGGACAGCCCAATTGTTTCGGGCACAATTCAGTTTTCAGAACCGCCCAAAACCCTCGGTTCTGGTATGACAATTTTGCAGTCCCTTGACGAAGCTCTGGTCAAAAGCCCCAGAGCGGCTGCCATTCGCGCCCAACTGCAAATTACAACGGCAGCCTATGCCGAAGCTGCCGCCGCCCCCAACCCGGCCTTCCTCTTTGACCGTGCCCCACTGGGTGAACAGGTGAGGAGAATCGGCCCAACCTTTACAGTTGAGGGACCTTGGAAACTGGTATTTAGACTACTGGCCACAAAACGCTTGGTGGAGCAGACAAAAACCGACTTAATGACCTCAATTTGGGCCTTACGGGCCGATGTCCGCCGCGCCTATACCGAGGTGGTGGTGGCCCAAGAAACAGTTGAAACCTTGAATTCACTTTACGACCTGGCCAGTCGCTTGCTTGAAGTTTCAGACAAGCGCTTTCAAGCAGGAGACGTACCAGAACTCGATGTATTGAAAGCGCGACTGGCGACATCACAGTCTGACGTCGAACGCCAGGTGGGGATGCGCCGTGTTATCCGCGCCAAGCAGCAGCTCAACGTCATTATGGGCCGAAAGCCTGAGGACATCGTGAACATCCCTAGACTGCCTGCCTTTCTCGGTAGCGGCGTAAACAAGTTAGACAAGTCACAAAAAGCACAACTGCTGCCGGACTTTGCCGTAGAGCCGGCCCCACTGGCATCATATATACAGAAGGCTATGGACCAGCGACTGGAGCTGAAAAGCGTCGAGCAGCGCATCAAACTCAATAAAGCGCAAATGCGCACAGCCATATCTAATGTTGTGCCGAACCCATCAGTCAGCTTTGGTAACTCGGTATCAGGAAACGCTCCCAGCGGCCCCAAAGTCAGTTCAGTATTTTTTACAGTTATTGCCGAGTCGCCAATAACCAATTGGAACCAGGGCGAAATTTATCGCTTAAAAGCTACAGCCACGCAGCTGAAATATGAGCTAGGTGCCCAAAAGAACATAATTACAGCCCAAGTATCATCGGCCTACAACAATGTACTGGCTGCCAGACAGAAGCTCAAAGTCTACCAAGAGCACATTCTGGCTGACTCATACGAAGTAGCAAGGCTGGCTAGACGCAGTTATGAAGTAGGTCAATCAGACATTACTGCCACATTACAGGTGCAACAAGCCAACGTTGCTGTGCGCAGTCAGTATTTAGATGCCGTTCGGGCTTACCAAGAAGCTTATACCGACTTAGAGCAATCCTGCGGTCGCCCACTAGAAATTTAGTCTTGCGCTTGCCAGCAAGCTAACACTGAGCTTCAACCCGTAAGCTTGAAATATTGGAGTATAGCTAGAACTTAGCAGTCGGTGAAGTCACAAGTGGAATATGCAAGAAGAAATCGTTGATGCGATTGGCGGTGGTGTAGCCGTTTAAAGTGTTTTCGGCACGTCCTTGGCCGAGAGCCATGGTCAGCGGCAACGCAATCATCGGCGCCAAGGTATTAGCAGCATCAGCTGTAATCATGGCCGTAATTGCTTTTTTGCTGATACCGCCCTCGGTGCCAGCCAAAGTTGACTTTGGTAGAGTGAAAACCGGTTTGCTGGCAACGCCAAACATACGAGGACGAGACTGCGCCGCTGTTGCCGCTTGCGGCTGCCCTAAAGGTCTTGCCAGAGCAAAAGTAGCAGTGGAAGCATCACAGGTAGTCATGCCATTATCTGGTGAAAGCTTAACGTCACTAGCCTGGGCGCTAAAGCGATAGCTGAAAGGTGAAACGATATTTTTCACATTGGCTAGAGCCAATGTTCTAGTCTGACCGGGCAGTGTATCGATAGAGAGATTATCGGCTGTGACGGTGGAGATACGACCGACATAAGTGTTGCCATCGGCTGCTTCTACCGTTTCGCTAATGCGATTAGTGCGCAAATTTTTCAGCCAATCTCCGCCATTAAAGTAGACCAGGCCGTCTAATCTACTAGAGGCAACCGCTTGAGCACTACCTTGGCTTATGGCAGGGGTAGCACCGAGATCTAAACGAATAAGCGTACCGGTCAAGATCGTGTGTCTGTCGAAGAGCCATTCAGGAACGGCACCGACCTCGACCAACTGACCATTGACTGAAATTTGCCCATCGGGCAAAAGGTAATTGCCAATGTTTGCCACAGGCAGAGCCAAAGACGCCTGGATAGGTTTGCCTTCGGCCTGTTTCATTTCAACTAGTGAGGCCAGAGCAGGCCGGTTGGTGAACTGTAGGGCAAGAGCCAGACTTAGAGCGAGACGGCAGGCTAGACTCTGCAAAATTTTCTGCATATGTGACGATTTTCTAGTAGCAACCATTTATTTATAGGCCTCAACTGAATCGGCTTTTCAGCCTTTAGCTGCCAATATTTTAGAGCAAAAGCCTCTGAATTATCCGTTTTGAGGGAATTCTTAAACGAACCAATCTAGGGAACTAGGCTCTCCTAATTTCGTCTCATCTTTTAGTCAGTAACAACAAGGCAAGTGTACAGACAGCGTCAGGCCTGGTTGACTACACCTAACGGGTTTATGGGTTCTATCTGGGGGCCGGTATTGTTATGAACTTGCAATGTTTTTCTAAACTATTTTCAAGATGCAATTTTTTCAAATTGAATTGTGCCAAGCAACAAAACTCTAAACAAATTGACATTGTAAGCGAGGCCGACGAACAAAAGGAAATGACTGACGCTGGCGAGTGCCAAGACGGTGTCTGCAGCCTGAGCAGCTGGCGGCCAAGCAAATCAGCCTAGACGGCACTGCGGCCAACACTTCTACCATCAACACTACTGGCGATACCACAGCCAATACTAAAATGCCAACTATTTTGACAGAGCCGAAATGTTCATAAGGGTTTCAAACGATTTACCCATGGCGGAATAACATTCGCAAGAGGCACTCTCTAAACGAGCACGGTCTAGAATAGTCACTTTTCCGCGCACATAAGTAATCAACTTAGACTTAAGCAAGGCCCCGGCAGCAATGTTCACAGCCGTACGGGAGACACCTAGAGTACTGGCGAGAAAGCCCTGGGTCGCAGTGAAATTATCATTGTCACAGCGGTCATGAGTCAACAAAAGCCAACGGGCATAGCGCTTATCTATTGAATGACTGCGGTTGCAACCAATAGTAATGGCGACTTGTTCAAACATGGCCACGGCATAACGCTGACAAATTTCACCCAGCTCCGGATGCCGCTTTACCAGGTCAAAAAAGTCTTGTCCTTTGACGCGCCAGACAGTGGCGTCGACCTGGCAGGCAAGCTTTTGGCCAACAGACTCGACACCAAGAAGCAATGGCAAACCAGCCATACCCTCACGGCCGATGAGGGCCAACTCTATTTGTGAACCGTCTGCCATCACTGAAATCAGCGACAACACACCAGACTCGATAAAATCGACAAAACCAATTGGGATGTTTGGTGCAATCACGTCTTCACGCCTATCAAAATGCACCAGTTCAGCGACTGCTAAAACATCTTCAATAATAAGCTGCGACAAACTGCTCAACAGCAGATTGCGCGGTTGATTGGTGTCCATATTTTTCCGATGTAGTCTTAGGAGGAGGCCGAGCAACGAAATCACAGATGCATGACCTCGGCCTCTAAATGTTGCAACACTATGGCAGGTTTACTAAGCAGTTAGCACTGCGGCAAATACTGATTTAACAAGACAAATTTGCCAGGCATGGAAACCCGCCATTTCTGAGTTGCCATTAAGCAATTTGTGTTCAATAGCAAACACATGAAATTCACATTTATTTAGAGCAAGCTAGGGGAAACCATAGCCCGAGAATCGCTAATGCAGGTTTTTCTCCTCATAAGCATGACGATTGATCAAGGTGTAAATAGTCGGCAAAACTATGAGAGTCAAAATTGTCGACGTTACCAAACCACCCAGTACAACTGTCGCCAGCGGACGCTGTACTTCAGCACCGGTACCGTGAGAGAAGATTAGAGGCAAGAAGCCGACCATGGCCACCAAAGCAGTCATCATCACCGGTCTAAGCCGCACTTTCACCCCTTCCACCACAGCATCTTCCACATTCATACCTTGCTTTTGCATCTGGCTCATATAGCTCACCATGATCACGCCATTCTGCACAGCTACGCCAAACAGGGCAATGAATCCGATGATAGCTGGAACCGAAATTGGCTGATTAGAAATGAGCAGGGAGAAGATACCACCAATGATGGCAAATGGTACGTTGAGCATAATCAAGGCGGCATTGCGCAGCGAATTAAATGAGGCGAAAAGCAAAATGAAGATAAGGAGCAGGACCACTGGCACAACAATAGCGAGGCGGGCCATGGCTCTCTGTTGATTTTCGAATTGACCACCCCAGACAATATGGTAGCCCTTTGGTAGCTTGACTTGGGCGTTAACCTGCTTTTGCGCCTCTTCAACAAAGCTGCCGAGATCTCGTCCGCGCACATTAGCAAGAACAGCAGTACGCCTTTGACCATCTTCACGATTGATCATAACAGTACCGCGAGTATTCTGAATATCAGCCAATTGCTTAAGCGGAATTTTGCCACCGCCAGGAGTATCAACCAAAATCGACTCAATGTCTTCTTGGGTATCGCGGAACTGCAAGGGGAAGCGCACCAATAGGCCAAAGCGCTTCGTGCCCTCAAGCACTTCAGTTACTTCTTTACCAGCCAGTGCCGTTTCGATAATCTCCTGAACATCATCAACGTTCAAGCCATAGCGAGCAATAACATCGCGTTTCAACTTGATATTGAGTTGAGGCAGACCCAAAATGTGTTCGCGTTGCAAGTCAGCCGCTCCGCGCACCTTGCTGACAATGTGCTCAATTTGGCCAGCAATTGAATCAATGGTAACCAAATCATCGCCAAATACTTTAATGCCGAGATCAGCTTTAATACCGGCAATTAAGTCATCGATCATGTCGGCAATTGGCTGAGAGAAGCTATAAACGAGACCAGGAATGCCATCAAGACGAGCGGCCATAGCATTGACCAGAGCCTCTTTGTTATGAGTGGTTTTCCACTCACTTTTAGGCTTGAGGCCCACATAGACGTCAGCATTGTCGATGCCTTCAAGGTCTCCTCCCATACCCGAGCGACCAATTCGCGAAACCACGACACTTACTTCAGGAAACTCTTTTATAGTCTTCTCTACAGTGGTGGCAATCCGCCGCGACTCACTATGAGAGACACTCGGAGAAAGCTTGGTGCGCAACAAAATCGAGCCTTCATCAAGGCTCGGTATAAACTCAGATCCGAGGAAAGGGAAGATTGAGAAGCCAGCGCAAAGAACAGCAAGAGAAACCACAATAGTCATTTTCGGTTTAACGATTGAACGCTTAAGAGCTGGCTCGACCAGGCCTTTGGCCCATTCAATGAAGGGGTTGTGACGCTCTTTGATGTTGCCGCGCAAGAACCAGTAACACAATACCGGTATCACCGTCAGCGAAACCATCAATGCACCAGTCAGAGCATAAATATAGTTGAGGGCCAACGGTGTAAACATGCGGCCCTCAACCCCTTCAAGAGTAAAGAGGGGAAGATAAACGGCAATAATAATGACAATAGCAAAGAAAATAGGATTGCCCACTTCTTTAGCAGCGTTGTAGACAATTTTCAGACGATTCTTCTCTAACTCTTCTTTAGTTGATTCGCCTTTTTCTACTTTCTCTTGCTCTTCGGCCAGATGGCGAAAAATGTTCTCGACCATGACCACACCGGCATCAACAATGACGCCAAAGTCAACGGCTCCCAAAGTCATCAAGTTAGCAGTTAGACCAGTGAACTTCATCATGATGAAGCTGAATAAAAGGGCCAGCGGAATGACCACAGCGACGATAATGGCGCAAGGAATATGCAAAAGAATGCAGCCCAAAACCAGGATGACCAGCGAGCCACCCAGCATCAATACTTCTTTTACTGTTTCGATTGTCTTATCGACCAAGGCACTCTGATCATAGTAAGTAACGAGAGTGACGCCGGTGGGCAGCTCACTTTTGATCTCTTCTAAGCGATGACGGACACGATCAACAACGGCTTTAGTATTCACTCCTTTGCGAGTCATCACCATGCCAGTAACAGTCTCACCTTTGCCATCCATAGACGAAGAACCGCGCCTAAACGCTGGGCCAATCTCAACCTCAGCAATTTGACCAACTTTTACGGGAGTGCCGCCGACCGACTTCAGTACGATATTTTTGATATCGGCAATAGTATCGATTCTTCCCAGGCCGCGAATAATAATCTCTTCGCCACCTCGCTCAATGAAGTTACCACCAGCGTTAACATTGTTATTTGCCAGAGCAGTAATGACATCATGTAAAGTCAATTTAAAGCTCTTGAGCACATGAGGTGAGACCAGAACTTGGTATTGCTTGACGTAGCCACCATAGCTAACGACATTGCCCACACCGGGCACGGCTCGCAGTTTGCGGGCCACCTGCCAGTCTTGGATAGTACGCAATTCTGTCAAATCATGGCGATCGCTGAGCAAATAATAGTTGAGGACATTTGAGAAAGTAGATACCACTGGGCCTAATAGTGGCGTAGGAGAACCAGACGGCAATTCAATTTGACTCAATCTTTGCTGAACAATATTGCGCGCCCAATAGACATCAACATCATCTTCAAAAATTGCTGTAACTACAGAAAGGCCAAAACTTGAGTTACTGCGGATTTTGGTTACTTTAGGCAAACCATTCAGGCCATTCTCGATCGGAAATGTAATCAGTGATTCCACTTCTTCGGTAGCCATGCTTTCAGGCTCGGTGATGATTTGCACCTGGACGTTAGAAACATCAGGAAAAGAGTCAATAGAAATATTGGCAGCACTCCAGATGCCAAACATAGCAATGCCCAGAGCACATGCCACGGTCATCAGCCTTTGTTTGAGAGCGAAGCGAATTAGCTGCGATATCATGTCAAAATACTTCTCTAACGCTCATACCTTTAGGTCTCTAGTGCTGATAGTTTAGTTCGGTCTTCAGCATCAAACTGCCTTGGGTCGCAACAGTCTCGCCATCAGAGAGGCCCGACAGAACCTCGCAATAGAGTTCGCCTTCTTTGCCCAACTTAACGGGACGCTCTTCGAAGCCTTCAGTTCTTTGAACAAATACAATCTTGCTACCATCATGCTCTTGAATAGCAGACTTCGGACAGGCTAAGAATTTTCGAGAAGCCCCTTCTAAGTCTATTTCGGCGTACATATTAGTTTTCAACTTGCCATCAGCATTAGCCAGACGGGCTCGAATTGGCACAGTACGCGTGTCTTCATGGACATTGACACTGATATAGCTAATCACACCGGTAAAACTAGAATCAGGATAACTAGCAATTTTGATAACGACTTTGTCGCCCAATTTAACTCGGGGCAAATCAACTTCTGGTAGATCGGCCGATACCTGAACGAACTTCAAGTCGGTGAGCTTGAACATCGACTTTTCTGGCTGCACCACTTCACCCACCGCACAGTCATAGCGACTGAGAGCGGCTGTAATGGGCGCTGTAATCTGCACCAGACCGTTGATGTTACCGGTAGAGAGCACTTTCTGAGTCATTTTTTTATCAGCGCCAAGAAAATCAAGACGCTTACAGATAGTGGCTAAATGCTGTTTGTCACGAGCCACTTCAGCCAGTGTCAGTTGATAATCGCGTTTCATCAGTCCACGATTTTTGTAGAGCTGCTCTTCTCGAGCCAACGCGGTCTTGGCCTGATCAAAAGCAACCTTAGCTTTGGCATAGTTAGCTTTGGCAGTAAGGTAGTCTTTGGTAGCAGCAATTTTTTCGCGATAGAGATCCTCTTGCCTCTTCAATTCTTGTTCAGACAACTCAGCGTGTACCTGAGAGTTCTGCAACGTTGCTTGGGCTTCCAAGAGAGCCTTCGGCCGCTGTAACTGTTCCTCGTAGATTTGCCGCTCGCGCTCGGCGTGAGCCTCAGCAATGGCTAGTTTTGACTTAGCTTCCACTGCTTCACCCTGCAAATCGCTGATCTGCGGGCTGTCAATTAAGGCAAGAATTTGTCCTTGTTTAACCATCTCACCAGGACGAACCAGAATATTTGATACGCGCCCAGAAATGCGAGCGCTAACATCTACCTCGCGACCATAATCGGGCTCTATTCGACCAGTAAGGTGCAAAGGCACAACCACATCACGAACAGTTACCATTTCGGTTTTGAGATCAATGCGTTTAGAGACCTCGGCTGTCACAGCAATTATTCTTGGGCCAGCGTGTCCAGTTCCAGATCCAGTTCCGCCCCCAGAAGCGTGGGAGTTACTTTGACCGTCTTTCTGTCCCAGCTGCGCGCTATGTCCGTCGCCACCGGCCTGACCGCTTGGCGCAGACTCGTGACCGCCACAGGCGCTCAGTGCAAAACTGAGAGGTATTGATAGGGCAAGAAGGTACAGGGATTCTTTGTTTAACATTTCAACAAGAGCATACAGCAACTAGATCATTTCCCAAAATAAATCGGTCTGTCTCTCGAAAACTGTGCAATGCTCGGTAACACAAGCGAAAGCTTGATGAAAGATTGGGTCAGTAAGTGCCGCGAAACCCCCCCTAGGGGCATCAATCTTGGGGAGCTTCTCCCATTGTGGGAGTCCAGCGAATGTGACCCCCGGCATTCATAGGAACTGGGCCAGTGGGCACAGGGGTATGGCCATCAGCCATGAATCCACCATACAAATAAAGTTTATTGCCAGGCACAACACCTTGAAAGGTATTGGTGACGTCATAATAACCACCGGCCAAACTCATATTCCAAATATAAACATGCTTTTTCTTCGGTTTGACGGCATCACTGTTAGCAAAACCATTCAATGCGGGCGGGGGATTGAACGAATCTTTAGAGGGAAACAGGGCTTGCAAACCCGAGTCGGTTAGGCCACCGCTCTGGGAAGCCGACGGTAGCGCCCCAAAGCTCTTACCAATTTCTCCCTTTTGCTCGGCAGCATGGTCAGCAGCACCAAGCCCAGCATTCGAGCCCGGATCGCCCTGGTCAGAGCTTGGGTTGGCTGAAATAGGAGCGCTTTCGACCCGCCGCAGGCGAGTAGCTGGCTTGGAAAGTTGATCTATCACCCTGACACTGCCAGACAGTGGGCTTTTGAGCGGAGCCACCGCAGCAGATGCCGCAGGGACTGCGGAGCTAGCGGCCTCAGCGCTGCTGGACGCACCAGGAAAGGCCGTCTCTATCGTTTGAGCCGAGGCCGCCCCTGGCGAAGCCGTGGCAAAGACCAGAGCAAGAACCAGGGAGCATGCCGTGACCGCAAGAGATAGGCGGAAAGCGCCAGTAGGACTTAATACAAAACATCTGCTATTGATCTTGATCATAGACCTGCCGCTCGTCAGACTAACTATTTGAATGTTCCCCGCCACAGGCAACTAGTCTAATAGAAGCGGCGAATCTAACTAAAGTTCCTCGAATGCCAGCAATGACATAAGTGTTTGGGGTAAATTATGATTTCGGCACAAAACAAGTGCGCCCGGAAAAAAAGCTTTGAAGCGGTTTGATGAGGTCTGGATGCGTTTAGACAAATGGTTAAAAGTATCAAGGCTGATTAAACGCCGCACCATCGCCCAGATGGCCTGTGAACAAGGTCGGGTCTATGTTAACGACCGCCCAGCCAAATCATCAACCGAGCTAAAAATAAGCGACAAAGTACACCTGGAGTTGGGCTCGAAGGCACTAACCGTGACCGTACTGCTCCTGCCTCTGAAAAACGTTGCTGCTCAAGACGCCTCAAGCTTGTACGAAATCGTAGAAGAGATAAGAAGACCACCCGAAGTACTCGAGTGGCTTTCTGAAGAGGATCATTATTAGTCTGTGTATTGCGGTTCTTAGTTTATAGACTCCCTTAATTAGTCTATATACTGCCGCTATTAGTCTATATACTCCCGCTATTAGTCTATATACTCCCGCAAGCGGCGACTGCGATTAGGGTGGCGTAGCTTGCGCAGAGCCTTTGCTTCAATTTGACGAATACGCTCACGGGTAACGCCAAAGAGTTGGCCAACTTCTTCTAGGGTACGCTGGCGGCCATCGTCTAGACCAAAGCGCAGTCTCAAAACATCCCGCTCGCGAGGCGAAAGGCCGGCCATTACTTCAATAATGTCTTCACGCAACAATTCTTGGGTAACTGACGAAGCTGGTGTTTCAGCTTCTCTATCTTCAATGAAGTCACCCAGTTTGCTGTCTTCTTCTTTACCAATGGGAGTCTCCAGAGAGACTGGCTCTTGAGCTACTTTGACTATCTCGCGTAGCTTGGTGATGCTAATTTCCATGGTCGTGGCAATTTCTTCTTCAGTAGGCTTGCGACCTTTGTCTTGGGCCAGCTGACGAGTAATTTTCTTGAGCTTGTTGATAGTTTCAACCATGTGCACAGGTATGCGAATGGTTCTAGCCTGGTCAGCAATAGCTCTGGTTATGGCTTGACGAATCCACCAAGTAGCATAGGTCGAAAACTTGTAACCGCGCTCGTGGTCGAACTTTTCAGCAGCGCGAATAAGACCCATATTGCCTTCTTGAATAAGATCAAGAAAGAGCATGCCCCGGCCCACATATTTTTTGGCAATTGAAACAACCAGCCTGAGGTTGGCTTGCACCAGCTTGCGCTTTGCAATTGCACCCTCAGAGCCACCCATTTCAATTTTACGAGCCAGCTCAATTTCTTCGCTGGCAGTAAGCAGGGGAATACGCCCTATTTCGCGCAAATACATGCGCACAGGGTCATCGGAAGAAAGGCCTTTAGAAACTTCTTCTACAAACTCTTCAGGATCGCCTTCGACTTTATCGTCGAAGCCTTCCAGCATGAAATCACCGCGATTTTGAGCCCCAGCAGGAAGAGGTAATTCTTCGTCGGCGTCACTGCCATCGGGCACAAGCAAGTCTTCCAAGCCAGCGCGATCGCGTTCTTTTCCGACTTCTTCCATTTTGTCTAGTTTCGAAATGAAACTGTCTTCTTTTTCCTTGCCCTTACTCACGCGGGTCTCCATCACTGGTATTACTTATATTTTCGGCGGTATCGCTACTATTCGAATATCTAACTTCGACTAGAGATCCTGTTGTCAGGAGAGAAAGCGTCAATCTTGCTCTTGAATTCCTCGATTTGCTCGAGAGACTCTAATTTTGGCAGTTCATGCTCCAGTCGGGTCAGCTCCATCATTCTACTCTGCAATGCACTCTGGTCGCTGCCATTTTCATCAGCACTTGTCATTTCCCTCCGAACGGCAGCTGACAAGAGGTCAAGCCGCTCCTTCAATATTCTTGCCCGGGATTCTTTTAAAACAACCTGAACCGGAGGTTTTTGTTTTCTAAAATCCTCGGCCTTATAAATAATGTCGACCAAAGCCCGGGCGGTCACAGGCGCTGGAGCAACTCGATCCATCAACTTGGTTTGTAAATCTTCCATAGTATTGAAGTTCGAGCCAATTCCCTCAAGGGCCTCTTTAATCTCTTGATGGGGAGCGTTTAACAGTGTTTCTTCAGTAAGGCGACCAAAAACCACATCGTAGTCTTCACGAGAGGTGAGATAAAGGGCCAACAAGCTGCGCTCAGCGTCTAAAGACCCTTGCACAGGGGCGCTTCGAGCTATTCCGTGTCCTCGCGCTCCTGGAGGCATGGGCAAGCCTTCTTCATCGGCGATATCTTTCTTCTCTTTGTTTTTCTTCCAATCGCCTTTCTTAAATGGAGGCTTTTTGAAGCCACCCTGGCCACCGCCGCCTTGTGATTGATTAAAGCCACCACCCTGGTTAAAACCACCTTGATTAAATCCACCTTGATTAAAGCCGCCCTGGCCATAACCCTGAGGCTGGTCAAGGCGATTCTTACGCCGGTATTCACCGACGTCAGCTAAAATCTCTTCCTCGCGTAGACCAAGTCGTGGCGACCACTGCCGTACATATTCACCTCGGGCCACGGCATTCTTAATCGAGGCCAGAATTGGAACAACGGCCTTAGAAGCGTCGATGCGACCCATGCGAGAACTAAAATCGATAGCCGAGACCGCCCTCTCAAGGCGAAAATCAATCATGGTCGAAGCTTTCTCTATTGCCTGAGCAAAAGCTTTCACTCCTTCTGGCCCTGAGCGCAGGCACTCGTCCGGATCTTTGCCCCCGGGAATCTTCAAAACTTTGAGATCTATACCAACACCTTCAGCTATTTGGTTTAAGGTCTCACCGCCACTCTCGATCGCTCGCGCTCCAGCAGCATCAGCGTCGAATGAGAGATAAACCCGCTTACTATCTGTATACCGCACGAGAAGTTTGGCTTGCTGTTCAGTTAGAGCCGTGCCAAGAGTGGCGACCACATTGGTAAAACCATATTGATGCGGAGTAATGGCATCGAAATATCCCTCTACAACGATGACACTGTCACGCTCTTTGATAGAGTCTTTTGCCAGGTTAAAGCCGAAAAGATTGTGACCTTTGGTGTAGATAGGCGATTCCGGTGAATTTATATACTTGACTTGATCGTCGCCCAAGGTTCTGCCACCAAATGCGATGACACGACCGTCACGATCGCAGATCGGAATCATCAAGCGATTGCGATAAAGATCATAGTGTCCGCTGCTCTCAGCCCGTTTTTTCACTAGACCAGCTTCTTCTAAAGTACTAGCAGAAGCGCCAGCATTAAGACTCAAATAGTTGAGCAAGCCATCCCAAGCATCAGGAGCATAGCCAAGCTTGAACTTCTCAATAGTCTCTTCACTGAGTCCACGATCAGCCAAGTACTTGCGCGGCACAGCGCCTTCTTGCGGATCTTTCAACAAGCGAATGTAGTATTCGCTCGCTTGTTGATAAAGCATAAGAATCTGCGAACGGCGGTCATATTCTTTTCGCTCGACTTCGGTCTCGACAAGCTTGACACCATATTTTCTGGCGAGCTCGCGCACAGTTTCAATGAAATCAAGGCCCTTTTGCTTTTGCACAAAAGCAAAAACATCGCCGCCTTCATTGCAACCAAAGCACTTAAAAATTCCTTTGTCCGGATTAACGTTGAATGATGGGCTTTTCTCATTGTGAAATGGGCACAGCCCTCTGTATTCCTTGCCGGCGCGCTTGAGCACTACGGTTTCAGAAATAACTTCAAGAATGCTTGCTCGCATCCTTACTTCAGCAATGACTTCCTGCGTCACGCCCTTCAAGCGATATATCCTCTAGCAATATGGACCGCCAACCCAGCATTTAGCAATTCGATTTTGACGCGGAAAAAGTTCAAAATTCTATTGCTCATTGTTTATAACACGCTGAGGGCCTGAGATTAGCGATAGTTGTATGAAAATTGACCGTCTATTTTCAATTCTTGTGCCGCGGGCTACCATCGCTTATATTGGGTATTCAAGAAGTAAAGTAGCAATGAGTATAAGAGACATGGTTACCGAGAAAGATGTCTACGCTTTTTTTGGCCGAACTTATGCCAGTCGCGGCAGCGCCTATCAAAGGCAGGGGGCCGTGCGCGCAGCCACCTTTGATAGCGCCCAACAAAAAATCTCCGGTCAAGTTAAAGGCACTCAATCAGAGCCTTACGAAGTAGCAGTAGCACTAAGCGACTCAGCGACAGACTTGTTTGAGGCCCATTGCAGCTGCCCCATGGGTGGTTTGTGCAAACACTCTGCCGCCCTGGTCTTGCACCTAATTAGAACCACGGATGCTGCAGGGGGAAGAGAGACTGATGATGCTATAGGTTCAGAAGCTCAAGGCAGCGAACAAAAACAAACGATTAGCAAGAGCTTTGAAACTTGGCTTGGTGATTTACAAAATGCTGCGGGAGGAAACAAGCAAAAAGATGCAAGTGCAAAAAATTCAGATGCACAGTCAAAGATAAGAGTAAAAGTTATCTATCTGCTTGACGCGTCACGCAATAACACCTTAACCGTTCGCACGAGAATGGTTGAATTGTTAGAAAATGACTCCTGGGGAAATACAAGTGCGGTCAGCCTAGAGAAGCTTGCCTACAAAGCTCACAGTTATCTCATCGACAACGCCGGGGCCGATGCCGACGCCAATATCGGCCAATTGTTAATAACTGGCAATTCTGACAATTTCAGCTCTGCACACAATTTCCCGACCATCAAAGAACTAGGCAAACTATTACTTGAAATGATCGTCGCTACTGGTCGCTGCTACTGGAAAACCCCTTTATCTGGTCCGCTCCAAATGGCTGCAACAAGAGAGGCTCACTTGCAGTGGCTAGCGCTCAGAGACGGCAAACATCAACTGCGCATTGAAACCGACAACCCCGACGACATAGTCGCTCAGGCCGGCATCGCCTGGTACGTCAATCAATTCGATTACGCTATCGGAGCCATCGCCCTGCCTCTACCAGATAACGTAATCACCAGTGTTTTAGAGTGTCCTCCGCTGACGGCGCCAGAAGTTGAGCTAGCAGTGCAGGAGTTCAAGAGACTAGCTAATCTCAAATCAAACTCTACAGTAATACCAAATACGATATCGCAATACACAATTGAGACCAAAGTAGTAAAACCGCTACCTCGACTGAAGTTGACTATGGCAGCCAATGCCCAAACAGCCTTAGCTTTTTCCGGCTTTCAACAGCGCGACTTACAAGCTTTTTTTGGCGTCGACTATGGCGATGCCGAGTTAAATCAGGTCAATACTGCAGAAGTAAAAATTATTGAGGGAAAGAAGATCACCATCCTGCAAAAAGACCGTTCGATGGAAGAACTTTATCTCAGTCAATTAGAACAGTTCGGACTAGTTAGCACAGGCCGCACCAAGGGCGATTGGCGGGCACAATTACACTTTCGCGGCAAGACCATTAGTGACTGGTTTGACTTCATCGCCGCTGGACTACCGGCCTTAAAATCGGCCGGTTGGCAAATTGAAATTGATAAAAACGCCTGCCTTGAAGCAGTGGTGCCGCAAGAATGGCTATTCGAGTGCAGGGCAAACTCCACTTTCTGGTTCGACCTCGAATTAGGAATTATGATCGACGGCAAGAGAGTTGCTCTACTGCCGATCATTCAAGAAGCCTTCATGATGCTGCCCGACTTGAGTTCGAGCAAATTTCTTGATCCACCACCGACACTGAAAAGACCATGGGATCCACTTCTAAAAATAGACACACTTGAAAAACACGGCATCGTCTACGCACCGCTTGAAGACGGCCGTTTTGCTGCACTGCCAGCCGAGCGAGTCAAAGCGATTGTGGGCTCAATGATCGAGTTCTTCAACAAAAAGGGCAAGCTTGGCATAGGCCCAGACGTTTCCCTTCCGCAACTGATGGACTTATCGAAATCTCTTTTCGTTGCCGGAAGCAACGATCTCTGGGTGTTTGGCGAGGAGATGCAACGCCTAACCGAGCAGATCAAGGCCTTTGAAAAAATACAAATAGTAGAGCCGCCAAGAGACTTTAAAGCGACGCTAAGACCGTATCAAATCGAGGGATTATGTTGGCTCAATTTTCTCAGGGAGTTTAAATTAGGTGGAATTCTTGCCGATGATATGGGCTTGGGCAAAACAGTGCAGACACTGGCACACATTCTTTTAGAGAAACAAGAGAACCGCCTAAACAAGCCCTACCTGATTGTTTGCCCAACATCAGTGCTACCAAATTGGCTAAGCGAGATTGCCAAATTCACTCCGAGCCTGGTGGTAACTCCGCTCTATGGCTCAGACCGCCAACAATACTTTTTTAGAATTCCCAGTTCGGACATAGTTATTACAACCTATCCGCTGGTCAAGCGCGACTTAAATAGCCTGCAGAATCAACAATGGAAAGGCATCATTTTAGACGAAGCCCAATTCATAAAGAATGCCAATACCATGGTAGCCAAAGCGGTGACAGCCCTTAAAGCCGACTTCAGAGTCTGTCTAACTGGTACTCCAGTAGAAAATAACCTGGGTGAAATTTGGTCTCAATTCAACTTTCTCATGCCTGGTTTTCTCGGTGATCGACAACACTTTAGAGACACTTACCGCACACCCATTGAGAAAAGAGGAGACGAAAACGTACAGAAAAAACTAGCAGAGCGAATCAGGCCGTTTCTTTTGCGAAGGAAGAAAGAAACTGTTGCAAAAGACCTACCAGCCAAAACAACTATCGTCAAAAAATTCGAGATCACTGGAGCCCAAAGGGATCTTTACGAAACCATGCGAGTAGCAATGTATTACAAAGTAAAGGAGGCTCTAGAGACAAAAGGCTTAGCCCGAAGCCAAATGGTCATTTTGGAGGCCATGCTCAAGCTCAGACAAACTTGCTGCGATCCGCGCTTACTGCCACTCAATTCAGCCCAGAGAATTGAGGAATCAGCCAAGCTTGAATTGCTTTTGCTGATGCTCGAACAACTCGTTGCCGAAGGAAGAAAAATTCTGCTGTTTTCGCAATTCACAAGTATGTTAGACATTATCATTCCAGAACTAGCCAAACGCAAAATTGCCTATGTCCAAATAAGAGGCAGCACAAAAGATCGTGCAACCCCAGTAAAAAACTTTCAAGAAGGTGATATTCCTCTATTCTTACTCAGCCTAAAAGCCGGAGGCACCGGCTTAAATTTAACAACCGCAGACACCGTGATTCACTACGATCCCTGGTGGAACCCAGCTGTCGAAAACCAAGCAACAGATCGAGCCCATCGCATTGGCCAACAGAAACCAGTTTTCGTCTTCAAATTAATCGCTTCGGATACAATCGAAGAGCGGATTTTGATTTTACAAGACATCAAAAAAGACCTGGCCGAAAATCTCTACAGTGAAGACAACTCCCTACCGACAGAGATTACACAGGCAGATATAGAACAGCTCTTTGCACCGCCAACAGCTTGAACTAATCTAGTTGGAAGGCTAGAGCGAAAGGCCTTCTACCTTCAAAAATGGCGGGGAGGAAAATTCCAACAATTGCTCATAGCTGATAGGCGGATGCCTTAAACAAGCCCGCAATATACTGTTCTTCTCCCACCGACTATTGGCTCGATGGCAACAGAAAGCAACAACGTAAAGTTGCAAATACTTCCGACTGACACCATGAAAAAACTGACGAAGAAAGTAAAGAATTTGATAGGCTAGTGGCTCGGAGACAGCCAGTGGTAAAACTTGAGTGTCACCGTCCGGAACTGTAGTATCAACGCCAATAGCTGCAGTAGCAGCGGCTTTCGTCAATTCCACTTCAGCACGCGGATGACAAGACGCCGGACTATCCTTGCTTCTCTTGATAATCGCAGCCACAAGTCGCGCGACGGAAAAAACAGGAGCATCGTCATCCATTTGTCGGTAGATTACAAGACTTACTTTCTTCTGAATATTCAAAGCCGTGCTCTGAGCAATATCAAGTAGTACAGCAAGAGCGGAAGAGCTAATAGCGACACCTCTCTCTTTAAACCATACCGCGGCCAACCACGCCCGCAGACGGTAAGCACCTTCAAACAAAGTACCAGAAGTAAACCAATACTTAGTCTTACAAGCTAAGCAAACATAAAAGCGTGTTCCGCGCTTTCTTTTGAGCTTAGGCTTAGAACAAGAACACTTAATTCGACCATCAGCGCGCAGTGAGCGGTAAATCATATCAGCCGCAGCACTGTCGCTTCTTACGGCCTTGCGAAAGGCCTTCCAGACTCTACTAAATATCGCATCTTGATCTTCAGGGTTGTTCATAACGAGCACTCCAAGGCAGTACTTATATAAACGTCGGCAAGTGGAATTTGGTTCAACGCCAGAAAGAAATATATTGAGTCAGAAAAAATATTATTGAAATTGTAAAAGCGATATCGGTCTAGCTTCGTTTCGACAGGAAGTCATAACGATATCGGTCCAGCTTCATTCGACTCGAACTCACACCTTTATCGGTCCAGCTCTATTCGACTCGAACTCATAACGATATCGGTCCAGCTTTGTTCGACACGAACTCATAACCATATCGGTCAAGCTTTATTCGACTCGAACTCATAACGATATCGGTCCAGCTTTGTTCGACACGAACTCATAACGATATCGGTCCAGCTTTATTCAACTCGAACTCACACCGTTATCGGTCCAACTCTATTCGACACGAACTCATAACGATATCGGTCCAGCTTTATTCGACTCGAACTCATAACGATATCGGTCAAGCTTTATTCGACTCGAACTCACACCTTTATCGGTCCAGCTTTATTCGACACGAACTCATAACGATATCGGTCCAGCTTTATTCGACACGAACTCATAACGATATCGGTCCAGCTTTATTCGACTCGAACTCATAACGATATCGGTCCAGCTTTATTCGACTCGAACTCATAACGATATCGGTCCAGCTTTATTCAAGAACACAGCTTAGGGCCTACACATAAGCATCCGCCAAACTTTCCAGAAAGAGAATCTCCACAATTTCTCCACATTCTCTTCATTGATTTTCCATGAGCCTTTTCTAGCATGGAAATGAGAAGTGCGACCCAAACAGCACCAACACCAGATAGAGAAAATCACATGAAAGCGAAAAATCACCGAAAAAGAAAATCAATACTAGTCGCTGCGGCACTCCTTACTTCCGGGTTCTTATACCAGAGCGCCTTCACACCAGGTGCCCCCAGCTATGCTCTCTCAAGCTCAGAGCAACAGACGCTATCCCAATGGAAGCAATCGGCCCCAAATACTACTCTTGGCACTTTGCTCCTGCAGCTTCTCAACGACTGCGACCGAAAACTAGCGCTTAACTCGCAAGACGCAAACTATAGGTATAAGCGTGGCTATCTATATGGAGTCATTGGCTGCACAGACTCAGCCATTGCCGACCTGACCAAAACCATCGAAATCGCCCCCAGTCACAGCAGAGCGCTTACCGAACGTGGACTCTGCTATATGGACAAAAAGCAATACACACAAGCTCTCTACGATCTTAACCGAGCAGTGCAGATTGCACCCCAATCAGGCAACGCACTCATGGCAAGAGCTCGCCTCTGGCTAGCAACAGGCAGACCATTACTAGCAATCAACGACCTGCGCTATTGCCAAAATTCCGAAGTAAAATTCGCGGCCGAGCTGCCAGGAGAACTTTCACCTAATCAATACGATGCTCTTTCCTACTATCTAGGCGCCAGCTATGAAGCTCTAGACAGGCCAGAACAAGCCATCACTTACTACCGAGAGTATCTCAAGACGTCTCAAATCACTACCGTTGGCTATCTCCACCGCTATGCAGAACAGCCAGTCGACACGAAATGGCGCATCGCCAAACTAGAACGCGCAACAGGAGGGTTGTAAGTTGAACGATTCAAATTCGAGAAGTCACGTAAGCGAACAACAGCACCAACGGAATAAAAACGTCCAAACCAATGACGTCGACAGCAAAACTGCAGTGAACACGGAACGTCTTAAACAGCTGGCAGTCAGCGAGACGGGATTCATCTTCGATCCTCAAAGCGGTCAAAGCTTTTCAGTCAACCAAACAGGTCGGCTTGTAATCGACATGCTCAAACGCAGCGAAAGCCCTCAGGCCGCAGCTCAGGAACTTGCTGAGCGCTGCGAGAAGCCATTTGAGCTGACACTCTGTGCGGTTGAAGCATTCATGATGCAACTGGCTCGCTATCTATAGCTGGCAAATCTACAGATATTTCGGCAAAAGACTTTTCGACAGTTGCCGCAAGCACAAGGAGTACCAAAGTAAATGGAAGCAAGTCAACTTCGACGCGATTGGAGACATTGGACTATCGCCATTACAGGCATCAACGCCCGTGCCGAAAATCCAGGGCCGGGAATGGCCGTGGCACGATGTTTAGTTGAGCATCCCGAATTCAAAGGACGGATCATTGGCCTGGCCTACGATGCACTGGATGCGGGTTTGTACGCTCGGCAGTATTTCAGCGCGAGCTACCTACTGCCTTATCCATCTAGCGGTGACGAGGTGTTGATGGAGCGACTGATGGCCGTTCATGACTACGAGCAAATAGATGCCATCATCCCTTGCTTAGACTCAGAGCTGCCCAACTTCATTCGTTTGCGCGGCGAACTGGCCCAAAACGGCATCAAAATGCTTATACCTAGCCGCGATCAATTTACTTTGCGGGCAAAAGATCACCTTGTCCAACTCTGCCAATCGGTGGGCATTCCTGTTCCCAAAACCAAAATTTTGACTGATCCATCTTTTTTCGATCGTATCACCAGCCGCGGTACTAACGAAAAACCCAAAGACGAAGAATGGCAATACCCGCTTGTGCTCAAAGGAATTTTCTACGATGCCACAACAGTTAGCAATGCCATTGAAGCCAAGGCCGTCTTTTGCCAACTCGTAACAAAATGGGGCTATCCCTGCCTTGTACAAGAAGTAATCAAAGGCGACGAGCTCAATCTAGCCGGCCTCGGAGATGGCGAAGGCAATCTGGTAGGCCATGTCACTATGCGCAAGCGAGCCATAACTGAAAAGGGTAAAGCCTGGGCAGGAGTAACAATTATTGATGAGGATATGCTAGAAACCGCCCAGAAACTGGTGCGGGCGCTTTCATGGCGAGGCCCCCTCGAGGTCGAAGCCATTAGAGGCGAAGACGGCCGCATCTACTTGATTGAAATAAACCCCCGCTTCCCATCGTGGATTTATCTCAGCCAGGCTGTCAATCGCAATCTTCCAATCGCAGTCTTAAAACTGCTCAATCATCAAAGGGATCTTGGGCTTGCAGCACCCCGGTCTGGCTATTTCTTCATAAGACACGCACAAGAACTCGTGCTCGATCTGCCGGAATTCGAATCAGTTTTAATCAACGGTCGCAGTGGTCCGCTTATAAATGCTGAGCTCAGACCGATAAACGAAAAGTCAGCCTAGCATCAAGTTTGTGGAGATTTTATTTGTGGAGATTTTAAATGTCTAGCAAAAATTCCGATAGTATGGTTTGGGAACCACCCCTGATTCAGCCTCACCGCATCGGCGAGATCAATAAATTTGGCCGAGCACGACCACGAGAAAAGCAGATCAGCCGAGTCTTCGACACTGACATAGAACTACTAAAAGCCAAATATGGCTCTCCCCTGTTCGTTACCAGCGAAAGCCGCTTACGTCAAAATGTACGCCAACTCAAAAGAGCATTCGAAGTACGATATGGCAACGTTAGTCACGGCTGGTCGTACAAGACGAACTACATCAGTGCCGTTTGCAATATCATGCACCAAGAAGGTTCACTGGCCGAAGTAGTATCGGCTTTTGAATACGAAAAGGCAAGACAATTAGGGGTTCCTGGTGACAAAATCATTTTCAATGGCCCCAACAAAACCAGAAGAATTTTAGAGCGCGCCATTGCTGACGGTGCACAAATAAACATCGATCACCTCGACGAGCTACAGCTGATTGAGTCTGTCGCCCAAGGTCAAGGGCGGTGCGCTACAGTGGGCATCAGGCTCAACTTCGACACCGGCTTTAGTGAACCATGGAGTCGCTTTGGTTTCAACATTGAAAGCGGCCAAGCGCACCAGGCAGCCAAACAAGTTGTTATGAGTGAGCACCTGCGATTGAAAGGATTACACAGCCATATTGGCACCTTCATTCTCGAGCCACGCGCTTACTGTGAACAAGTAAAAATTATGTGCAAGTTCATGCGCGATTTAGAGGGCAGAGAAGAAGTCTGCATAGACACCATAGATATTGGCGGGGGCCTGCCTTCACACAACGCCCTGCAAGGAATATATCTACCACCGGATCAAGTGGTGCCATCAATTGGTGAATACGCAGAAGCAATATGCAATACCCTTGTGGAAGAAACAATGTACCGCACGCGCACCAACAGGCCCATGCCTAAATTGATAATTGAAAGCGGTCGAGCTGTTGCCGATGACGCCCAAGTCTTGCTGACATCAGTGGTAGGCAAGAAACGACTACCTGATGGTAGGCAAGCGGCCATTCTCGATGCCGGCACAAATCTGCTTTTCACGGCCTATTGGTACAACCACAAAGTTGACCTGGTCGCTCCCTGCCGCGGAATGGCAGAAGAAACTGTGCTATTCGGCCCGCTCTGCATGAATATTGACATTGTGAGAAATTCGATCCAACTGCCTCCCTTGCAGGTTGGCGACACGATGGTAATTAGTCCCACCGGCGCCTACAACAACACCCAATGGATGCAATTTATCGAGTATCGCCCCAATGTCGTGCTCGTCCACGAAAGTGGTGAAGTTTCGGTTATCCGCGAGGCTGAGAACCTGGCTGTAATGTCAGCACAAGACCGGTTACCAGAGCATCTTTCATTGCCTTTCTATAAGGATACACACCCATGCTAAAAGCCTTTGCAAAAGTCTTCGATGGCTATGGTTCGTTCTTCGGCCTGCGCCATCCGGCCTCACGCTTACTTCTATTTACCTGCACCATGCTCCATCCAGCCACCGGTCTAAGCGGCCTTGAATGTGCCGCTCTCATTATTGTGACAAGAAAGATGCTGTCATTCCCAGATGCTGGGGGCGAAATTGAAATCGTCAACGGCTTGCTCTTTGGCATGCTCATTGGCTCACTCTACCAACCTAGCCTGGCATCAATCACAGTGCTCGCCTTAGGCGCTGTGCTAATAGTTCTAGGGACAGTCTGTCTCAGCGACACCCTGAGCAAAGCCTGGCGGCTCCCAGTGCTTGGCCTTCCCTATGTCTTGACCAGCTACCTCATGCTACCGATTGCCTCACACTTAGGCATGACACCACTAATAGTGCCACCAATAACACCGCTGGCCCAACCGTTTGCAGCTCTCCTCGCAACACCAGTCGGCGACAGCATTTTAAATCTTTTTGCCCCCCTTGGCTCACTCTATTTCAACGGCACGCCAGTAGGTGGGCTGATCGTCTTTGTAGCTTTTGCAATATCATCCCGCTACCTGGCAATGCTGGCTCTGGCTGCCAGCATCACCTGCACTATATTTTTGCACTACTTCTATACCCCAACTTACTCCGGCATACTGGCTGTCAGTACGCTTCCCATTTTAATAGCACAGATGAACGGTGTACTCACAGCCGCAATCATCGGAGGCTTATATGCAGTGCCATCAATCCGCAGTATTGTGGTCGCCCTAAGTTCAGGCATTCTGGCCTGTTTGATCACCCTACTTCTTGAAAATACATTCTGGAGCAGCTCGTTTCCACCCGTAGCTCTTCCATTTGTACTCTCCACCTATATAGCATTAATTGCTCTCAGCAGTTTACGAGGCGGCCCCTGGCTTCGCTTCTGGCTACTTAGCCCAGCTCTTCCCGAAGAAAGTTTAGAACGGCTGACAATCGCCCGAGCCCGTGGTCTCGATTTACACAGCGTAGCTCTGCGCAGCCCTGTATCAGGCAGTTGGAAAATCTATCAAGGCATTGATGGCGACTACACCCACAAAAATCAGTGGCGTTACGCCCTCGACTTGATTCAAACTGAAAACAATCGCAGCTACAAAGAAAACGGTAGCCTTCTGACTGACTACTTCTCTTATGGCAAAGCAGTGCTCGCCCCTGGCTGGGGAACAGTAGTGAGCCTGGTCAGCAACTGTAGCGACAACCAGCCGGGCGAAGTCGACCTAGTCAACAACTGGGGCAACTACATCCTCATACAGCTCGACAATGGCCCTTATGTAATGCTCGCTCATTTACAGCGCGGTAGCATTCGTGTAAACGTTCATACAAGGGTAGCACCAGGCCAACTGTTGGCCCTATGCGGAAACTCCGGGCGCTCGCCCCAGCCCCATTTGCACATACACGTGCAATCACAACCCGAAATCGGCAGCAGCACGATCCCCTTTCACTTCTGCCACGTGCTAGTCACGGCTTTAGACGGGCAGACGACCTATCAACTTAATGCCTGCCCCAGAGTAAACGAAACAATCAAGGCTCCAGCTCGCAATGCCGCCTTAGCCCGAGCGCTGAATCTAAACGTGGGGCGCTGCTTTGAGTACTCCACTACTGAAAGCCGCGATACTCGTGGAATTAAAGTACCATGCGAGCAGAATCAAGCCAGCGGCTCTAATAAGGAGCTGAAACATATTCAAATAAGAAGAGAGAAGCTAACAGTATTACTGGACATTAACGGTCAATTCTCGCTGGAGAGCAGCTCCTCCGTCAGGGCAAAAACCAATTTCAGCGCCAGCGAAGATCTGATTGCCTTCTTTGGTCGAGATAACAAAGCCAACCTCTTTCTCGACACTTTTGTTTTAGCCGTGGGACTAACCCCTCTGGCCGAAGGCAACCTAAAATGGCGAGACAAAGTTCCTGTACGTTTGCTACCAATTCCAGCGGCCATCAAACTTCTCTGGGCACTGCTGCATCCCTTCAGTCCTTGCCTAGACAGCGAATATTGCCGCACCTGGGACGGCAAAGAAATGATCTGGATACAAACAGCAAACCATGAGCTGCAATTATTTAGCTTTGCCGACTGCAAAAAATTTAAACCGGCTAACCGAAGAAACTGGCTTAGCTATTCATACCGCACAGAAGCAAGAATTTCTGAGTTAAGTGGCCTGCTTTCAATCGAATCGTTCAACAATAACGGGCAAAGACTATTAAAAGCGACGCTTGATGGCTTTGGTATCAGGGAAGATAATGGCATTCCCGAAATTAGTTTCGAAGCGAGCAAGAGCGCCTAGAAACTTGTTAGAAGAGAAGCAGAGAGGCAAAGAGTGGTCTCGGATCAAAATCAATTTAGCCAGTCTAAGCAGGCGAATCAGGCTCAGCAAGAAAATTCTCAATTAGCCCAGACAAACTTCCTGAGCCAATCGCATAAGGAGAAGATCGTCTTCGTCTGCGCCTGTCTGGCCATTTGCCTAGGCGGTATGCAGCTCAGTCTTTATCTATTGGACAGCGATTGCGAAAACTATTCGCAGGCTGCACTTTCTAGCGACCCAACCAACCGCGAAGCCCTTGCCAACGGAATATTGGCAGAACGCTTTGGCGTAAGGTGCCGCAAGACCCTTCTAATCACTCCGCTTTTATCGTTTCTTGCCCTCATGCTGCTAGGCTTATACCTGCAAAAACAAAACAACAAAAGCAAACAAAAACTAACTCAAGCACTTTTGCAATTGAAAGACAGTAGTAGCAGGGGCGAGTCCAGCGCTAGGCAATTAGAAAAATCTTCAAGCAGCGACGCTGACGAAGCCCTTGCCAATGCCTTCGCCAGCTTAGCTGACAGCCTTAAACAATTAGACAGTGGACATAGACAATGGGTTGCCGATACTTCTCACGAGTTGCGCACACCAATAGCGGTGCTACGAGCCCAAGTAGAGGCCTTTCAAGACGGAGTACATGAAATCACTCCGCGCAATCTAGCCGTTCTACATAGCGAGATAATGGCCCTAAGCAAACTCGTGGATGACCTGCATTGGCTGGCAAAATACGATGTCGGTCAAATCCGCGCCCAGGCAACAGCACTCGATATCAACCAGACTCTGCAAGATGTCTTAGAGTCGTTTGAAGAAAGGCGCGAAGCAAAAGAAATTGCCCTAGATAATCAAGTTCCCGCGCAGGAGAAGTTAATTGTTGATGGCGACCCAACTCGCATACGGCAAGTGATTACTAATTTAGTCGAAAACTCGCTACGCTATACAAACAAGGGCGGCACACTAAAAATAAGCCATAGCAAGGCAGGAACATTGTTGAAACTATTCTTTGAAGATACCGAACCCGGTGTCCCCGATGAATTAATGCCAAAATTATTTGACCGCTTCTTTCGAGTAGAATCATCACGCAGTCGCACCATGGGGGGCTCAGGCCTTGGGCTCGCCATCTGTTTGAACAATATGCAAATGCTCGGCGGCACCATTGAAGCCAGTCACTCGCCCATGGGAGGTCTAAAGATTGAATTGACTCTGCCAGCTAGCCAAGCAAATGACCTCAAGAGAGAGAGCAAGGCCATTCAAAGCTAACAACAACAACAACAATAATGAGGAAACGAAGACTGAGACCTGATGAGCGATAAATCCTTCCAAATTCTTATCGTTGAAGATGAAATCAAAATTGCTGAAATTCTCAGCGATTACTTGTCGCAAGCCGGTTTTAGCGTCAGCCACAAAGATAGGGGAGAAGGCGTAGTCGCTCTAGTCAAGAGCACACCGCCAGATCTTATTCTGCTCGATGTGATGTTACCAGGCCTAGACGGACTCGAAATCTGCAAAGAGATTCGTAAATTTTCCACCGTACCAATAATCATGATTAGTGCGCGAGTGGAAGAGCTAGATCGTTTGCTAGGGCTAGAACTAGGCGCTGACGACTATATCTGTAAACCATTTAGCCCACGCGAAGTCGTGGCAAGAGTAAAGATTGTCTACCGCAGACAAAGGCCAGCCCAAACGGAAGAGCCGCAAGCCAAGCTATTTACAGTAGATGAAGAGCAAGGTCGTATCGCGTTTAAAAATTCACCACTTGAATTAACGCGCACCGAATTCCGCCTGCTCAGCCTACTAATTAGTCGCCCTGGACGAATTTTCACCCGTGATCAACTGCTAGATCTTTGCGCCCAATTAGATCAACAAGCCACCGACAGGGTAATAGACAGCCATATAAAAAATCTGCGCAAAAAACTCGCCCGTATCGCCCCTGAGCTAGAAGTGATCCACGCTGTGTACGGTGTCGGCTATCGCTTCGAGGTTTCGGCAAAAGAGAAAGATATCTAAGCAAATTATTGCAGCCATATCTCGCCGCAACAGCTTGCCACTATATACGGTGCGACGACTCAAGCGCCGAAACGACGCGAACACAAAAATGCAAAACGACATTTAACTACGTCGTCACCGTTGTCAAATGCTTAAATCGCAACTTGAAAACCCCAATTACACGACCTTGGAAAGCCTCGACTATATATAATCCGCCTAATCCGGTGCAAACTGGGTGCAAGATCGTTGCAAATTCAGCGCAAATTCGGTGCAAACCAGTGACCGTAATGCCATTGACCAATAAGCTACTAGACCTAGAACTAATAAGCCGAAAGCTAAAAACCAGAGAGCTAAAAAGAGGACAGTTAATCCATGAAGACACTGATTAAGAATGGTCGCGTCATCACTGCTGTCGATGACTACTACGCCGACGTTCTAGTCGAAGACGAACGGATTGTTCTCATCGGGGAGTCGCTGGCCCATCTTGAGCCCAATGTCGACAAAGTTATCGATGCCAAAGACCGCTATGTCATCCCTGGGGGCATCGATGCTCATACCCACATGGACATGCCCTTTGGCGGCACGACCTCAGCCGATGACTTTGAAACCGGTACATTTGCTGCGGCGCACGGCGGAACCACCACAATTATCGACTTTGCCATCCAGGCCAAAGGCCAATCACTCTACACGGCTCTCGACACCTGGCACGAAAAAGCAGCCGGCAAAGCAGCAATAGACTATGGCTTCCATATGATTACAACCGACCTGCCACGTGAACGCATCAGCGAAATGAAAAAACTGATTCACGACGAAGGCGTCACTAGCTTCAAAATGTTCATGGCCTATCCCGGGGTTCTGCTGGTTGACGACGCCACAATCTTTAGGGGCATGAGTGCCGCAGGAGAAGAGGGCGGCCTGATTTGTATGCATGCTGAAAACGGTATTGTCATCGATGAAATTGTTCGCTATGCCATAGAGAAAGGCCATACAGCGCCAAAGTATCACGCCCTGACCAGACCGACCCAGGCCGAAGCTGAAGGGGTCAATCGCGCTATCAGACTGGCCGAGATGGCTGGCTCGCCTGTCTATATTGTGCACCTGAGCTGCCATGACGCCCTTAAGCGCGTCAAAGAAGCCCGAGATGAAGGCATTCCAGCCTTTGCAGAAACCTGCCCCCAGTATCTTTTCCTTGACTATACAGCCTATGAGAAAGCTGGCTTTGAGGGCGCTAAGTATGTAATGACACCGGCTCTGCGCGAAAAGTGGAATCAAGACGAACTTTGGACAGGGCTGCGCATGAATGACCTTCAGGTAGTCTCCACAGACCACTGCCCCTTCTGCTTCAAAGACCAAAAGCAATTGGGCAAAGACGACTTCAGCAAGATTCCTAACGGCGGACCAGGCGTTGAGCATCGCATGAACCTGATTTTCAATGGCGGCGTAGTGGGCAATCGCATCACTTTGAATAGATTTGTTGAGATCACGTCCACAGCAGCGGCAAAGATCTTTGGACTTTTCCCCAGAAAGGGTACTATTGCCGTTGGCTCAGATGCTGACATCGTCATTTTCGACCCTAACAAGAAAGTGACTATTAGCGCAGAGACTCATCATATGCGCGTCGATTACAGCTGCTATGAGGGAATGGAAGTTCAAGGAGTAGCAGAAACAGTGCTTTCTCGAGGCAAGGTAGTAATAGAAAATTGCAAATATGTTGGTCGCAAAGGCGACGGTAAATTCCAGAAACGCTCAAGAGTGCAACATCACATCAAAGAATCAGCATATGCAAAGTTGAATCACTAATCAGCAAAATTAGGGTGCATAGCCACAGCAAGCTTGATAGAATCTAATATCTATAGAATCTAAAATCTATGAACAACGGGGACAAGACACTGGAAACTAAGATTGGGCAACTAAGCAAGACTAGGACGGACGACATGGGTTACGCCAAAGAATTCACGAAGATGGTGACTGAAGAGAGAAACTCTCGCACCAATGACCTAGATATTCTCGACACAAAAGATTTGGTCAATCGTGTACAGAAGGAAGACTTTGAAGTTGCGCAGGCAGTAGAAAAGGTCAATCCAGAAATCGCTCAAGCCGTTGACTTAATTGTCGACAAGCTCAAAGCCGGTGGTCGCCTAATTTATTTCGGAGCCGGCACAAGCGGCCGCCTGGGCGTGCTAGACGCCACAGAATGCCACCCCACCTTTGGTGTTGATCGCCAAATGGTTCAAGCCTGTATCGCTGGCGGCAAAGAGGCAATGTTTGTCTCCTTTGAAAACGCCGAAGATTCTAGAGAGCTAGGTGAACAAGACGCTATTAATGTCAAAATCACAGCCAAAGACGCCGTAGTGGGCATCACAGCCAGCGGTCGCACTCCTTATGTTATCGCCGCTCTTGAGATGGCGAAGAAAGAAGGAGCCGCGACAATCGGTATCGTCAATAACTTTGAGTCTCCCCTGAACAAAGTTTGTGATGTAGTTATAGCCCCAGTAGTGGGCCCAGAAGCACTGACTGGCTCCACCAGAATGAAAGCCGGCACTGCCCAGAAAATGGTACTCAACTTGCTTTCAACCTGCACCATGGTAAGACTCGGCAAAGTCTATGAAAACTTGATGGTTGACCTAAAACCAACCAACGAGAAGTTAAGAGAGCGCGCCGTATCAATTATTGCTCTCATTTGCGATGTGCAAAGACCAATAGCAGAAGGCGCTTTGGTGGCTTCTAACGGTCAAGCTAAAACCGCAATCTTGATGCTCAAACGCAAAATTGGCAGAGTGCAGGCCGAAGAGCTAATATCAAAATCAGGCAGTTCATTGCGCAAGTCACTTGTGGCTGAAGTAGAGCACTCCTAGAAGCTAGAATTAGACTTAGCAATCGCAGGCACTTCTGCTGCGCTTGACTATACGACTGAACAATTGACGCAATATTTGAGAGTGGGCCAGCATTTCTTCCTGAATTAAATGCTGGCCCTTTCCTATTGCGCTGTCACAACTTTGGTAATAGAGAGCCTCATGATCGCGGGCGGTAATAGCGAACTTTGCATCGCCACCAAAGCTGAAAGAGCTGCCCGCCTCCCCCTTCACTTCAGAGTCGACGAAGCAATGTCGCAAGACAGTAGCAGCCACGCTTGGGTCAAGCCAAAGGATGCCATTGAAAACCTGATGAATTACATCCGCAAGTTTTTCGCCACTTATATCTTTATGACAGAAAGCATCAGCACCCACAGCCAGAGCCGCAAAAATTGTTTGCTCGCTAGTCTGGCTGGTAAGGAAGAGTATGCGGCAGCCGGGGTGAGCGGCCTTGATGAGAGCCGTAGCTTCTATGCCGTCAACTCCAGGAAGACCAATGTCCATGAGAATTACCTCAGGCCGAAGCTCATGCGCTTTCGCTACTGCTGTTAAGCCATCGGCAGCATAATCACAAAGCACAAGACCAGGAATATCCCTCAGCGTCATTTCCTGAGCCAATCGAACAATCTCATTGTCTTCAACAAGCAGAATTCTGATGGCATCCTTAGGCACGTCGATATCCTTTAAATTAGAGCTGCTTATCCAATTTGCTAACACACAGACTGCAAGCATCATAAGCTCACGGGCGTGGCAAATTAGTGGCTTTCAAAAGCCAAAAAGGAGCCTTCCTGTGAAGGCTCCTTTTTTGAAGATGAAAGAGGGAAAGTGGCTAAATGACTTAGCTTCTAGTTTAACGGCAGAATCTAAGTCAGCTCTAAAATGACCCAGCTTTACTCTGCGTCAGCTCTATACGGCAGCAGCGCTTTCTGCTTTAGCAGCTTCGGCTTTGTGAGCAGTTAAAGCTTCTTGCAATTTAGTTTCATCTGATTTGGACAAGTTTGTCTTGAGAACTTTTCCGCCCGTACCTTGCAAATCTTCTAAGACTTTGTCTGTGGTCATTTGACGAATCAGAACGCAAAGGGCTGAGGTACCAGGCTTAATGGTCTGCCCTAGCTCGATCATAAAATCGTCTTTGATGCCAAGATCTTCAAGAGCGCCAGTGATCATGCCAGTAGCAGCGCCCAAAGCCATGCCAAACATTGGCACTAAGAACAAACAGCCAATCAATGTGCCCCAGAATCCACCCTCAAGAGCTCCAGCAGCAGTAGTGTTGACAATCTGATGCAGCTTAACTTTGCCCTTCAAATCACGCACAACAACAACGGCATCTTCCAAATCGACAAGGTACTCTCTTTCAAGCCTTGCCAACTTCACTCTCATTTCTTGAGCTTTGTACATGTCGTCATAGCCAATTATTACTAACGTTTCCATATCTCACTCCTTAGCTGTTTTGCTTACTGCATGCCTTTTCTTATCACGACCAAAGAAGGCATACATTAGATTGAGTGGAAGAGTTGATTAAGAATGGAACAAGCCCTAATGTTGCAGGCGTGAGGCACTGGTTTCAGCCGTCCGCATGATCGCTTCGCAGCGATCCTCAGCTTCTTTTGTGATAGCGTCTTTTTCTTCAGGGCGCAAATCGATATAGCGAGTGCCATCAGGCTTTCGGTACCACTGATTGCCGGTAAATTTGCCATTAGCAATTCGCTCTTTAGCCTCAGCGCGTATCGCTTTGCATTCGTCATTGGCCTGCTTCAAAATTTCTTCGGCGCGAGCCAGATCTGCCGCAATTATGGCTTGAGCAGCGGCTTCCTTCACATTGGGCTTAGCCTCAGCTTCTGGCGATTTTTCACCATCAGCAAGCGGCGCAGCTGACGGATCTAGCGCCATGGGAGCGACTCCAGTGAGCTTGAACAGGGTATCTCGACAATACTTAGTAGTGGCGGCATCGGGCTTACATTTCAAACAGGCCTCATACTCTCTGGTGGCATTGGCAGACTGGCCAGAGAGCAAATAACTATTGGCCAAATAGTAATGCACTAGCCAATTCTGCGGATAAGCCTTGAGTGCCTTCTCAAAGGCTATTCGAGCCTGACCGTAGCTTTTTGCTTTGTAAAATTCACAGCCTTGCTCGAAGTCGGCTGCCTGGGCCGGCCAAGGGCACAATATTGGCGCAGGAACCAGCGCAACAGACAGCGCCGCCCAGCCCAATACATGTGCAATATCCTTCTTGAGCATTTGAACCTTACAAAAGACTTGAGACTTAGCTCTTACTATCTTACGAGAAAAAAATGCACTTTTGTGGCTCTAATTGTTAGGTAATCGCCACATCACTTTCAAGCAAATGATCTTGAAATTCTCTATACCAGGCGAGAATTCCACCGCTGAGGTTGAGCACATGCTTATAGCCTTTACTGCGCAGCAATCGCGCAGCACGGCGACTTCGTATGCCAGAACGGCAATAAACCACCAGCGGTAGCTCGGTTGGAATTTCGCCATAGTGACTCTCTAGCTCGTCGACCGCAATCAGCTTACTGTCGCGAAAACGCATAGCTCGATTCTCTTGCACGGTTCGCACATCAAGCAATAGTAGTTTTTCTGCCGCATCAAGCCTTTGCCGCAACTGAGCCGGAGATATCGAAGTAGCGGAGGAGGAGGCGGCAACACTTTGACAAGCTTCGACTGACTCTCTTTCTTCTTGCAAGCGCGCGCCCAGCGCCTCAGCAATTTCATGAGACTGACCGGAGCCACTAGAACAAAAGAGACTACAAGTCGAGGTTAACTTGAGCAGCCGAAAATCAAGAGCCAGAGCGTCATAAAGCAAAAGTCGACCAACCAAGCTCTCACCAATTCCCAGCAGAAGCTTGAGCGCCTCTGTCGCCTGTAGGCTACCAATCACTCCAGCTAGAACCCCGACCACACCAGCTTCAGCACAATTGGCCACAACTGCATTTTCTTCGGGGAAGAGGCAGCGGTAGCAAGGTCCACCGGGCTGGCAGAAAACACTGACCTGGCCCTCAAAGCGATAAATAGAGCCATAAACGAAAGGCCGTCCTAACAATAGACAGGCATCGTTAATGGCATAACGAGTGGCAAAATTGTCGCTACAGTCGACAACCAAATCATAGGCAGAAATCAACTCCTCAGCACTGGCTGCACCCAGGCGTTCGTGATGAATCTCCACGACAGTGCCAGAGTTACAAGCTTTGATCCGGCGAGCGGCAGCGTCAACCTTTGCCTGCCCCAGATCGCTTTCGCTAAACAATATTTGTCTCTGCAAATTTGACAACTCAACAGTATCGTCATCGACAATACCTATGGTGCCCACGCCGGCGGCTGCTAGATAGCTGGCCACTGGTGAGCCCAGACCACCGGCGCCGACAATCAAAACCCTAGCCGCCTTTAGGGCCAGCTGACCAGCTTCGCCAACCTCATCAAGGAGAATATGGCGGCTATATCTCTCATGTTCGCAAGCACTGAGCATGAGATCTCTACAGCACCCGATGGCGACAGTCAGCGCAAAAGACTCTCAATCCATGGGGGCGGAAAAATCGAATTTCGTTCCATTGACGCGAATAGCTTAAGTACATGCGATCGTCGGCAATGCCGCGATAGGCAATGTGTACTATCCCTTTGCAGCAAACTAGCTCTTCTTCGACAGTACTATCTGTAGCAAAGCCCGCTGTAGCTGCGCTATCCGCTGCCTGAGCTGGCTTTGCCGCCTTCTTTCGAGCTAAGGCACGGGCACTGGCAACAAAATCTCTCAGCGCTTTCTTATCATCAGTCATGGACAAATTCTAACTGATCTCAGGCGTTGTCTGGCCTAAGGGGCAGAAGAATAACAAAGGTTGAACCCTTGCCCACCACCGATTCAACTTCAACCGTGCCATGATGCCGGGCCACAATCTCACGCACAATAGCCAAGCCCAGACCGGTACCGCCAGGATTGCCACTCTCTCTCGTGCGGGCCTTGTCAGCTCGATAAAAGCGCTCGAAAATTCGCGGTAAATCAGCGGGATCAATGCCACCACCACTATCTTGAATACGAATCTCTAGCCGTTCGCCCCCTATACTGCGCACATTTATATTAATGAAACCATTGGCTGGAGTGTATTTCACCGCATTAGTAAGAATATTGAGCAAGGCTCTTTGCAATTGATTGGCATTACCAACCAGCAGCAAATCTTGACCACCACTCTCAAGAGTAATCTGGGTTGAAATAGCCAACTCTTTCTTTTCGGCCTGCGGTCTGACTTGATCAACAGCATCGCTGATCACCTGCGAAATATTGACCTCGCTCTGCCAATTAGTCTCGCTGCCGCTATCAAGCTTGGAAATATCTAGCAAGTCTTGAATTAAGTTGGTTTGCCGATCGACTAAGCGCTCTAATGAACCAAGAAACTGCACCCTTAGCTTAGGATCTTCAGCGGCACCGGCCTGCAATGCTTCCACCACTGAACCAATAGCCATAGTCGGCGTCTTTAGTTCATGAGATGCATTAGAAATAAACTCTTGGCGCACCCGCTCCTGCTCACGTAAACGGCCTATCATCTGGTTAAAGGACAAACAAAGCTCACCGATTTCATCACGGCGACGCACGGGCAAGAAGGCTGAAAAATCACCAGAGATAGAAATCTGTTTCGCCAAAGCACTCATTTCACGCACTGGTCTATTTACTCTACGAGCCAGCCAGAGACTGATTAGAACAGTAACTACACCAGTAGCCAAAATAATCTCAAGGAAGACGAAAAGGTCTTTCTTCAATCTTCTCTCAATTTCGGTCAAGGGCACGCCCACCCGAATTACTCCCGTCGTAGTACCAGAAGAACGCACAGGGCAGGCGACATACATCCAGTTTTTCAAACTCTCCGGATCGCTTCTGGTAGTCTTGGAAATAACACCAGCGAGAGCCTCATTGATTTCTTGCTCTTTAGACAAGTTCTCAACCGGTCCGGGTTCCGATGAGTCAGCTAAGAGCCTGCCATCTTTATCAACCACTACGATTGCGACACCAAGCCTGGTGGCACGACGATCGACGGCCGATTGAATTCGTTTGCGTGCCTTGGGCGAATCTAACTCCAGGTCATTGTCAATCTCCAAGCCTAAGTTAACAGCCTCAACCTCAAGAGTATTCTGCAGGTCGGTCAAAGACTCTTTGCGAATCGCCACCAGGGCCCAAAAACTAACAGCCGCCAGGGCGATGGTAATCACCAAGAGGTAAGTTATGAGCAGTTGGTTAGCCAAACTGCGAAATAGCCACCTATATAAGATGCGGTCGAGAAGATTCAAAATGGTCCCCAGAAACTCAAAGAAAACAAAACCGAGCTTGGTTTGCTCTTAAGTGTAAAGTCTAACCTCGTTTTTACAAGAGCCAATAACAATCCTGAGATGCCGAATTTGCTTAAGGTTAACGGTCTTACACAGACCCTTTTAAGGGCTCTTGACTAGGCAAGGGTGGGCTAGGCATTCTCGCAATATGTGGGAAACTACTTCACAGTCACTATAATCTTTTTGATGGCTAACCAGCTTCAAAAATCTATTTAGTGCTCTGATTCAGAGGAGGTCCTGTTTAGAAATGTCCGTTGCAAACGTTACCGATTCCACCTTCGAACAGGAAGTGTTGAAAGCTGATATTCCAGTTCTCGTCGACTTCTGGGCTCCTTGGTGTGGACCATGCAAGGCTGTAGCCCCTGTAGTTGAGGACCTTTCTAAGGAGTACGAGGGAAGACTCAAAGTAGTCAAACTGAATACAGACGAAAACCCCAAAACCGCCCATGCATATAAGATTCGTGGCATTCCAAGCCTTTTCCTGTTCAAAGCTGGACAGGTATGTGAAGAGGTAGTTGGCGCAGTGCCAAAATCTACACTTGCCAAGGCGATTGAACAACATGTTTAGAGGCCAGCACGTCTAGACCAACACGTATAGAGCAGGTTGGGCACGATTTAGAGCCCATTCTTCCGTTTTTTTGAACATACATCAGCCGGAGATAGTCGGCGGATTTGAAAGGAGAAGCTAATGGAATTTTACTCATGGAGTCGCCGCAGCAAGACTAGCGTGGCTCTTTCAGCAGCGCTATTGCTCGGAATCGGCCTGGTTGGCACAACCACCGAGGCTTCCGCTCACAAGAGCAAGCGTCATCACAGACATCATCATTACTACAGCCATGATGCAGCTAACGTTGCCATGAAAACCCCTGACTGCTCAACCACAGTTACTGCTTTGAAGAAAGCTGGCGCTGTTGGCTTGCTTCGCATTCACGGACCAATCACAGTATTTGCTCCATCAAATGCTGGTTGGGCAAGAATGACCAAAGAAAACCGCGAAGGTCTAATGAATGACCCTAAGCGCTTGAAGGAAGTTCTCAAATATCACGTAGTCAAAGGCAAATACTCTGCTGCTGACTTGGCTGATAGAAGATCGCTCAAAACTGTTCAAGGCGAAGACTTGATGATTGACAACAAGTCTGGCACCGTAGTGGTCGATGGCTGTATCGTCACCACCGCTGACGTTCCTTGCGACAATGGCGTTATCCACATCATCGATGCTGTGGCCATCCCAGAACGCGGTAAATGATCTTAGGGCCCACGGCCTGACAGAAACCAATAGAACAGGGTGGGCATTGCTCACCCTGTTTTGCTTTAAGCCAAAGTCAATAATCGAGGCAGAAGGGCAAGATCAGGGTAATCACTTATTGTGATTCCGTAATGGGAATGTGTAAAACTTCTAAGGCTATGCCAATATATATGTATTGCGGTCTAGAGGCCCAACAACGAACTAACGAGGTTGGAGATGAAAGAAGCGGTTATAGGATTTGTCATTGCCCTTTTGGTGAGCTGCACGCTCGCCGGCTTCGACAATCCGCTTTCGCCGACAGGTTGGACCTTTGCCAACGCTCCGGTGGCTGATGTCGTCACTGATGTCAATGCTGGCACCTTTCAAGGCGAAGTACTCGACTCACAGCTACCGGTGCTAGTTGAGTTCTATAAGCAAAACGACCCCCACTGCCTGACCATGAGCCCAATCCTCAACAAGCTGGCCACTGACTCCCAAGGCTATGTTCGGGTAGTCAAAGTAGACGTGGATAGCAACGAAACCCTAACGGAGCGCTACGATGTGCAAGGGGTACCTGGATATGTCTTATTCAAAGAAGGCAAAGCAATCAACGGTATCAAAGGCGAAATGACCCAGCCCGAGCTAACCAAGTGGGTCAAGCAAGAATTAGATATGCCAACGGATTAAAAACTATGGTCAAGTACGCTGTCGCCTTCTTTGTGGCGATGATTCTCTCTTCTAGCTTCGTTAACTACAAGTTTCCGCCGGGTCGAATGCCCGCCGGTGTAGCTGATGTAATCAGCTCTAGCCTTGGAGTTTGGAAACGCAAAGAAGGCTTGATACCGGAAGTAAAAATTGTCGATTCATATCGCAAACTGCGCTATATCGGCGACGTCAACAACAAAAATGAGAACAGAGATGCTGATGCGCCTGGCATGGGCAACAATTAGGAGAAGCGGAGAATCATGAAAACCTGGGCTCGTTGGACACTGCTTATACTCTGGACTGTGGGACTGATTCTCACTGCCCAGTACTGGAACCCGTTTGCATCACTGCCAGCCTTCCTCAAATACTCAGTGATAACCCTAGTGGTAGCCGTTCTTTACGGTGCCTTCTTCATTATAATTCAGTTCTACATAATGCTTTCGGTGATCTTCCCGCTCCCACCTAGAGCTGACAGCAAAGCACCAAAAAGCATTGGCAAGCGCTGGTTCAAGTGGCTCTACAAAGAATCACCTATCAGCCCCAATGCCCCTAAAACTCTCGAAGAAATGACTGGCAACGACAAAGCCAAGCAAGAAATTCGCGAAGTCATCGACATCATTCAAAAGGCAAAGCACTACGAAGACTCTGGCGCCCAAGTGCCAAAGGGAATGCTCTTTGTTGGGCCGCCCGGAGTTGGTAAAACTCTGTTTGCTAGAGCCATTGCTAACGAAGCCGGTGTGCCTTTTTATGTCATTGATGGTGGTGGCGTAGCCGGAATTTTCATGGGCCTTGGTGTGCTCAAACTGAAGACACTCTTCCGCAAATTGAAGGCTCACGAGCGCGCCATTTTGTTCATCGACGAAATTGAATCGATGGGATCAAAGCGCTCACAAGATCAAGGGTTCGGCGGCATCGCCGACATGAACATGACCCTTAATTGCTTGCTAACTGAAATGGATGGCTTCTCTGGTTCTAAGATCATGGTTATTGGCGCCACCAATAATGATGCCATGCTTGACCCAGCCCTTATGCGCGCCGGCCGCATGGATAGACGCATCTACTTCCAGATGCCAACACCAGAAGAAAGAAAAGGTCTTTTCAAATATTACTTATCAAAAGTTGCCTGCGATGAAAACATCGACTACGACCAAGTCTCTATGCTCACTGCCAACTATTCACCGGCAGAAGTAGCCAATGTAATCAATGAAGCAGCATTGATCTCACGCCGCCCAGGCAACCCCAACAAAGTCACTACTGAAATGATTTTGCAGGCTTTAGACAGAGTATCAGTAGGCCTTGAGCGCTCACTGACAAACTCTGGAGTTGAGCTAGTCAGTCACGACCCCTCAATTAGATTCGCCGATGTCATTGGCATCGACGATGTTAAGCAAGAAGTGGTAGAAATCGTCGACTTCCTAACACGTGGTGATGACCTGCGCAAAATCGGCGCCAAAATACCCAAAGGGGTTTTAATGGTTGGCCCCCCTGGCGTAGGTAAATCAATGATGGCAAAAGCCATCGCCAACGAGGCCGGCGTGCCGTTTTACGGCTTATCAGCCAGTCATCTGAACAACATGGATATGGGAGCCAGACGCATCAAAGCTCTTTACACACAAGCCAGGCAAAGCCCGGCGGCAATTGTATTTATTGATGAAATTGATGCCATCGGAGGTGGTCACTCTCCAAGTGGTTCAGACGGCCTCGGAAGCGTCAGAACCAATGTTCTCAACCAACTGCTAGTCGAACTTGATGGTCTTGGGCGCAGCAATGTGATCACTATTGGCGCCACCAATATGGAGCAAGACCTTGACGCTGCTTTTTACAGAGCCGGGCGCTTCGATCGCAAAGTCTTTATTGGTGTCCCAGATGCAGCATCGAGAAGTCTGATATTTGAAAAATATCTCAAGCAAATCAACCTAGCATCTCTGCCTGATTTGCAAAAGCTAGGAAAACTTTCCTTCAATTTCTCTGGCGCCGACATTGCCGCCACTTGCAACGAAGCCGCAATCTTAGCGGTTCGCAAGGGGAAGAGCCAAGTAACAGAAGAAGAACTAGAAGAAGCTATCGACAAGGTAATGGTCACAGCTGGTCACAAGTTGAATGTGGCAGGCATGAACTTGTCTCGTGTTCCAGATCTCGAAATCAAACTTGATGATCTGAAGGGTGTAGAAGAAGCAAAAGCTGAAGCTGCTGAAGTTGTGGCCATGCTCAAGAACATCAAAGCAGTGGAAAGCTTTGGTCTAAAACCAACCAAAGGAGTGCTGCTAGTGGGCCCGCCAGGGACTGGTAAGACCATGCTAGCAAAAGCAATTGCTAACGAAGCTGGCGTCTCCTTCTACTCACTATCAGGCGCAGACTTCCAATCTCATTGGGCTGGAGTTGGCTCAGTCAGAGTCAAAGCGGTATACGACCGAGCAAGGCGCAGCGGCAAACCCGCAATTGTGTTCATCGATGAAATCGATGCAATTGGCGGACGGAGAGGCTTTGATCGCGGTGGTGGTGCCATTCAGGATTCCAATAAAACACTTAACTCACTACTTGTTGAAATGGACGGTTTTGGCAAACACAATATTCTAACTATTGGTGCTACCAATAGCATGCATATGCTCGACAAAGCACTTCTAAGACCAGGCCGGTTTGACCGTCACATAGACGTTCCCTTGCCGAATCTTGAAGGCAGGGAAGCCATACTCAACAAATATCTTGAAAAGTTCAAAGTTTCCTCGAACGTCCATGTCTTAGAAATAGCTCGCATGACCTTCATGCAAGCTGGCGCTGACCTCGCCAACATTGTGAATGAAGCTGGTCTCGTTGCAATTAGAGAAGGACGAGCCGAAATAAACCACTCTGATATGATTAGGGCAATTCAAAGAGTAAGTTTTGGTATGAGCAGAAGCCAGCATATTGGCATCAAAGAGCTATTCGAGACTGCCTATCACGAAGCTGGTCACACAATTGTTTCTTACTTCCGCAATCGCAAAGAGCGCATTCAAGTAGTAACAATTGTTCCTACAGGCCGAGCCCTTGGCTATATGTGGTCAGTCGAGAAAGAAGACCGTTTTGTCTCGGGGCAAAACAAGCAAGACTACCTAGTAGACATTGAAGTTTCGCTGGGCGGCTACGTGGCTGAATCTCTATACATGGACACCACGACCAGTGGTGTCTCACAAGACCTAATCAATGTTGGCACCACGGCTCGCAATATGATTAGAAAATGGGGTATGGGCACCTTCGCCTTCAATACCTGTGCCACTTTCGGAGTAAGCGGTAGTGCCGGTTCTGGCACGACCGAACGCGAATTGGAGATGGAGAGCAAGAAAATTGTAGATGACTGCCTAGAAAACGTACGTAATCTACTTCGAGAGAAACGTAAAGAACTAGACTTGATTGCACATGCACTGGTCGATAAAGAAACCTTATTCTACAAAGACTTAGTGCATATACTCGAGCCAGACAAAACCGATGAGCAAATCAACACAGAAATTGCCACTCTATCTGAGCGCAAGCTGGTTGGTACCGCTCCAATCGTCAATCTAGAATTCCTACCTGGCCTCACTCAAATAGGTCAGCAAGGTGGTTCTGGTAATGCTGACAATAACAAGGTGACTGATTACAACGATGACAGTGCCATCGAAGACAATCAAGATCCAGAAAACTTCAGACCAGAAAACTAGAGAGAACAAAATTGTCCGCAAAACCAAGTAGACAGATTGCAAGAAAGGCAGCCCTCGTGGCTGTCTTTCTTGTTAGCCAAACTGGCCTTATAGCAGCAGGGCCTCTCACTGGCCTAAAGCCGCAAGCAGCTCTAGGCAAAGACTTCTCTTTTACCGATGTCGCCAATCATCCGGACAATCCCTTTAAAGTCACTTCAGCAACAGCCTATCCAGCTCTAACCAAGAGCTTTGTCAACGACACAACGAGCAAAGCAGACTGGGTAGGTGGAGATGCCGCCTACAGCATTCCACTGGGCCCTAAACGCACCCTATGGCTCTTTGGTGACAGTTTTATTGGCCAAGTAAAGAACAACAAACGGGCCAACTGCTCAATGGTGCACAATGCCGTGGCGATTGAAGAAACTAGTCAGGGTAGCCCAGGAAAATTCACCTATTACTCAGGCAAGAAGCCAATCAATCAAAAGCCAGAAAATCACGGCTTTTTCAAGTGCCTCGATAAAGGCGATTACTACTGGCCTGCTGACGGCTACATCAGCAATGGCAAGCTCAACATTTTTTTGCATACGGTGCGTACAGACCTTAAATTACCTGCACCATTTCAGTTTGAACTGCGAACAGATCATTTAGCGACCGTAGACAATCCCCAAGATACTCCAGACAAATGGCGCTATAAAATCAAAGCCCTCCATACTAGTGCCAAACGCACTTTGTACGGAGTGGCATGCCGTGCTGATAGCAAGCACATTTATTTCTTTTGCTCAAATGGCAGTGTCGCTCTCGATCTTTACAAACATCCAACTATAGTGGCCCGTCTGCCCCTGGCAAAGGCCGAACCATTCAACCTAAACAAACTTGAATGGTGGTCACAAAAATGGGAGCCATCCTACGAACTACCGGAAACACTATTCGACGATGGCGCCTCCGAAATGACGGTAACAAAGGTTCCGGGCCTGGCTGGCTACTTCGCTTTCTATATTCCACCCGACAAAAAAGCCATAGTCATGCGCCACGCAAACGAGATGCAGGGCCCCTGGAGCGAAAGAGCCGTGGTCTATCAATTTCCAGCAACGACACCTAGTACATCCGACTTGTTGTATTACAGTGCCAAAGCTCACCCTCAATATTTAACCGATGCGGCAAAAAACAAAGGCGAAATAATTTTGACCTACTGCACCAATAGCAGCAACTTCGCCAAACTCACTAGTAATGCCAAACTCTACGTTCCTCAAGCTCTAAAAGTTTCACTAGCCAAAGCTAATTTGCATAAATAGCTTTCATTGAATTTTTGTCGCGCTCAGACAAGATAGCGGCATAAGGCGGATGGGCCAAGGGAAACATAATATCGTGCGGATTGCTGGAATGATTGAGACCCAGAGCATGGCCAACTTCGTGCAAGACACAGGCCTCAAGCTTAACTAAGTTGTAGCGCTCATCCCAAAATATTTCGATGCGCGACCATTTTACGATATCGTCGCTGCTGTCATCCCACTGTAATGCGGTCTCACCAGCCTTATCACCGATCCTGCCGTGCTTTGAGCCACGCATTACCCTCACCAACTTGCAAACTATATCGGCCGAGCGTTGATCTGTGACTATTTTAAAAGTAGTTTTGCCACCAGAAGCTATCTGCCATCTCTCAAAGGCGCGCACCACGTCTTGATGAAATGGCTCTTTCAATTCTCTCAATTCAGGATCTGACCAAATCGCTACCCTGAGAGGAAAGGCTGTCTTCTTCCAGCCATGCGTGTCCGAGAAATCGTGAGCAAAGACATACTGCGGAGAATTTGCATCACCCAGCGAATGATAGTAGCTAAGCCTTTCCATCGCCAATTGCACTCGATACTGATCAATTTCTGAGAGCGGTTGTCGACTGAGTATTTGTTTGTAAACCAAGATAGCATCAGCAAATTTACCAGTGTGCTCATAAATTTCGGCTATGCCAAAACGGCCCGAATTACTTTTAGGATTAAGCAACGTACAAGCCAAGAAGTTCTCCTCAGCCTTACGAAAGCGCCCAGCATCCATCATTGCTCGACCTAATTTGAAGTGAGCAGAAAAGCTATGGGGATCTTCTCGCACAGCTTGCTCCAATTCTTCGGTTGTTTGCCCAGACGCCGCTTGAGCAGGAAGAGCTGCACAAGCCGAAAGTGCAACAATAACCGAAGTGAGAAAAGAGAATTTTGCTTTTGCTGCATTGATAAATTGGCTGATCATATTTCATATCTTAGCGGCAGCCAATAAAAAAGGGGCGCCGAGCGCCCCTTTTAATTTCCACTTGTTATTCAAGCAAAGCTCTTGCTACGTCTATCCAATGTTAGGCGTTTCAAAATTTTCCAGTGGATTGCTTCCTTGAACTAAGCGACGATCTCTAGCAGCTTTTTGCTTTGCCTCGTACTCTCTGTCAGCTTTGGCTTGAGCAGAAACAGCCGTTACAGAGAAGTCTTCTCCAGGCGGAGCGACATCATTACCAGCTACCACCGGAGCTGCAGTAGAGTCAGTAGATGCTTTCAAGTTAGGATTGACTGCCGGTTTAGCTGGAGCAGGCTCGACCTTGCCCTTAGTGGCATCAACTGGATTCGGAACCACAGTTGTATCAGTTGGAGTTCCAGCTTTAACTGGATTACCGCTTCCGTCTTTAACTACATTGCCGCTGCCGTCTCTGAGCAGACCATCAGCGGGCGGTGGTTTAACGTCACCTTCACCACTGCGCTTACCGTCAAACAATTCAGGAGTCGCTGCTGGAGCTGTCGGTTTAGCAGCAGCTTTAGGATCAACAACATCTCCCTCTCCACTGCGCTTACCATCAAACAAAGCAGGGTCGCCATTGTCAGCCGGTTTCGCAGCTGCTGCTTTTTGCATTTCGGCGACTTTAGCGTCGAATTGCTTAAGCATGTCTTCGGTACGAGCTTTCACAGCTTCAGGAGTCATTACCCGCACTTGGTCACCAGGGTGAAGCATCTTGGTTGGGTCAAGACGACCTTCCCAGCCATTGCCCTTAGCCACATGGTCAGATAGTGCCACCACCAAACTTTCATTTGTGTGGCTGCCGTCTTTCTCTTGGCGGAGTACATCGCGAGCAATACGGTCCCAACCTTGGCCAGGGCGTACTGTGTAGATAGCTCGAGCTTGGAAGTGATCGGCTGCGCTCTTAGCGAACGCTTCTCTAGTCTTGGCGAGGTCGCCATCAAGTTTGATCTCAGGCATAACCAACTCTGGAATTGGCTTAGGCGCTTCGAATGGCTTAGCGGCTGGCACAACTTCTCTTGTCGCTGGTTTCTCCTGACGCTCAGCAGGAGGGACATTGTCTCTCTGGGTGCGGCTAGTTGGTCGGCCGTCATCTTTTTCAGCTGGAACTGCGGCTCTTTGACGGCTGCGATCACCACTTCCGCCCTTGTCATCAAGAGCATTTGGATCATTGATTTTGACAGCGCCATCAGCCGCTGTTCTATTATCAGCAGCAGCAACTCGACGCTGAGCTGGCGCTGGTTCGCCAGGATACTCAATCTCAGGTCGCTGATCAGCGGCAGAAACCGGTCTGACACCTCTATCGTTAACAGAGGCTTGTCTGCGTCCAGCCACATCTCCAGTGGCATGGGCAGCGTACATCTGGTCAAGAGTAGTGCCTTGCAACTCGGCCATGCGCTGCAAGTTCAGGTACTGGTGAGTCTGTTTGTCGCTGTTACCATGACCAGTATGGTTCTCATACTGTCCACGCAGAGATACACCAAGAGGTTTATCCCACTGAGTATCTAACAGTTTGGCAGCATCCAAATTGCGTTGGGTATAGCCTAGATCGCCACGGGCTTGGCCCTGGTCAAAGTTCTCAATAAACTTGCGCACGTCACGACGGGAAATGTCACCATCGGGATTGACACCCCTTTGAATGTCGAGCACAGCGCCAAGTGAAGTTCGTGGATCACCGTTGTTCTGCATGAGCGCATCAACAACAAAGCCCTTCTGGTCAGCTTGGCGCTGGGCCAATTCTTGAGCTTGGGTTTGCTGAACGTCGCGACGCACTGGCTGTCTATCGGCTGGAACATTATCTAAGTCTTGGCCATCAGCAGAAACGGCTCTAACAGCGCTGCCATCACGAACAGGCTGGCCAGAAGCGACTCTTCTACCGGTATTCATATCAGGGCTGACATTAGCGGCATACAACTGGTCAAGGGTCGTGCCCTGCAATTCGGCCATGCGCTTAAGGTCAATACGGTCGTGGGTGACCATGTCACTGCTGCCACCGTGTCCAGAGCCATTATTGCGCTCATACTGACCACGAAGTGAAACTCCCAGAGGAGCATTCCACTGCGAATCTAAAAGCTTGGCTGCATCTAAATTGGCTTGGGTATAGCCAAGATCTCCGCGGGCTTTACCCACTTCAAAGTTGTCTACAAACTTACGAATGTCGCGACGAGAAATCTCACCATCAGGATTGACGCCTCTTTGAACATCGAGAACAGCAGCCAGCGACGTGCGTGGATCGCCGTCATTTTTCATCAAAGCGGCTACGACATTATTTTTCTGGTCAAGCTGTCTCTGAGCCAACTCTTGCCTTTGCTCGGCTTCATGACTCTCTGTAATCGGCTTTTCACGGGCCTCTACCAACTTTCTGAAATTCTTTTGCGAGAAGGAATCATCCGCATCTCTGCTGCCGATGAACGGCTGGATGCTATCTGATTTATTGAGGGTTTCATACTGATTTTGCAAACGCTGCATCATTGCCCGCTCAAACCCTGACACCGCTGTGGGGTTACGAGGATTCATCTCCTGTTTGTCGACTTCGCCATCACCAGACGTATCGAAGCGACCCATGTTGTCGCGACTCCAGCGCAGCATATGATCATCAATATGGCCGGTTTTTTCTAAACCAGCCGCCACTTTCTTGCCCAGTTCATCAAACTTGGCCGGGTCGTTAGCATATTTTTTCTGATCTTGAGCAAGCTCAGTCATCAGTGCTTTATAAGCAAACTCTCCACCTTGGGAGAAATCGCTGCCAGCTTTTACTGCTTTTTCAACATCTTTGTTGAATGTATCATCGCCTTTTTGGGCCATTGGAATGATCCTCTGAATCTCAGTAACTGATAAAGGATGGACTAATTATGTACGCGGGGGGGCGCTGCCAACTTATTTATTCCCAGCTTTTAGACGTTTAGAACCGCCCTAGTGGAGACTTTCATAGATTGACAACACTAGTCTGACAGGCTACAGGCAATGTGTCATGGGGAAAAACACGTAGTTAAGCGCTGAAATTTATTAAAATGGAACGATGGAAGAGCCAATTTCGCAATCTAATCTATTAACTGAACTCGAACCGTATCAACCAAGCGACGAACGCGACGGCTGGGAACGTGCTGTTTTTCTCTCAACCTCGATGGCAGCGCTATCTTCTAACATTTTGGCTTCCTACGTGCGCTACTGCCTCGATGGCGCCAAAGCTAATTCTGTGGCCGAGCCCTTTGCCGTCGTAGACGCCGACTACACCCGCACAACCAAAGAGATACTTACTCTTGGCCTCTGGTTGATGATTTGCGAAGAATGCGGCCCCAAAGTTCCTGAATGGTTTCAAAGCTATCTATATACAGCTTTCCAGGTAGCCGACGAATTATGCCAAGAGCCAACCGTAACTGCCATTTTTGAGACCTACCCCATGGACAACGGCCCCATAGCCGTAGCCCAGACCCTTTCGATGATTGTTTGCCACAGGCTCGGCCTTGGGGCGACTAAAGCTGAAGCAGCTCTGGCCCTGGGCGACTTTATTCTCAATTGCCGCGAACGGCGCGAGGATTTGCTCAAGTTCTCTCTAACCGAGTCAATTATGGCCCTTGATGCCTGGGTGGCAGACATGAAGCCCCAAGCAATTTAGATTGACTCGCTAAGGATTGAAAGCAAACAAGAAGGTGGTAACGAAGTTAAAGCCTGCGTGACCAATTATTGTGGTGGTCGTATTGGTAAACCGTTTAACGATTCCCATACAACATGACCACAGTGAAACTTGCAGAATAAGCATCGGTGCATTGGCAAATTGAGCATGCAGAATGCCATGCAAAAATGCCGCTGGCAATATTCCTAGCACTGGTTGAATGGCACCTCTAATCAGTGTTTCTTCACCAATGCCAGCACAAATAGCCGTTGCTAGGGCGAGAAAGACCGAGGCGCCAAACCCGGCGGGGCCGCCCCCAGCAACACCGGCCGAAAACGTATTAGCGTTGTAAGCCGAGATTTTAGTGGCCATATCGCCCGACTGGTGAGTATATAAAGCCCAAACCAGGTCATAAAGGAAGCTAAAGACCACCAAACTCAAACCAATGCCTACTTGGACACCAGTGGGCTTGACCCAGGCCATGCGCTCAAACATGGCTTTCCATTTGCGCGTAATCATTATGCCAGTGCCGCAAATCGAGACTACGACGAGGCCTATGAAGTTGTACCAGAAGAGCTGATCAAAAGGCACAGGGACAAAAGGAAGGGGAATCTGAGGGAACTGGAAACCGCTAGATAGATTGGTATTGGCCAGATACATGCCAAAGGTAGCGATATAGCAAAAAGCCCCCACCATATGAGGAACAGACTGGGGCTGGAATACTTGAATATTGACCATGGCTGCCATCATTGTCATTTTGTGGCGAGCCGGTCCGGTAAGGAAGCGCAGGGAGACAATGCCATCTAATAAAGTAAGAATGCGCGATAAAACCTTTCGCGCTGGTAAAAATAGCAACAGCAGGCAGGCTACACCCATTGAACCACTAACCTGATAGCCCCAAGAAGGTGAATCAGTGGCACTTCCCGCGACATAGGCCAGCCCAGCGGAGAAGAAGAAACAACCTATGAATATACGTAGCAGCCACTCTAGCCACTTCTTGGTTCTTGCGCCATGAGCCATTAGACCGAGCATCGAACACATGAAGATTGTGATTACGTCAGACAACTCCACACCCTCTTGAAACTCAAATAATCTGTCGGTATCTCTTTAATGGATACTAACCCCTTTTAACCACTTCTAATATTTCCAGGACATGATAGTATATTGTCAAGGTCCGAAAGTGTGGGTATCTTCTATCATAGGGGTAAATATCCGAATAAGCCTGCAATCTGGGTACATCATATTAAGGATGTAGGTTACTGGCTGGAATCAAAAATCAAATTTTTTGAGCAGCTTTCCTAAAGCTGTGGTCCAATAAGTAAAAGAAACAAGTGCAATATCGACTTGTAAACCTGTTTTGAAGTTCGCCTGTTTTAAAGTTCGGAGGAATAAACACTAAAGATGAAGAAGCGTCTACTATCAGCGGCTGTTCTGGCCACCACTCTAGGATTCGGACTTTTAACTACGGCCAGCTTTGCTAATGGCCCGCTCATGATTGGCCCTGCACCAGTACCTGTAACCCCAGGCGTGCATGCAGTCGTCAACACAGTACCTGTGCAAACCAAAGTGCTCAGCACTTACAGACAGGTAAGAGCGTTCTGGCTATCACGCGCACTAGTTAGATAAATAACTAAGCGTTTAGCTCTGCTTCTGTAGGCTAGTTCCAACCTTTAGAAAGTCGCCTCTTGGGGCGACTTTCTTGCTTTAGAGGCGAAAATTCTGGAACCATTAAACCGAAGTGGGTTTACCCTCTTTAACAGTAGGCAATGTCACAATAAACTTACTGCCTACCGCCAGTTCGCTTTCCGCCACAATTCCTCCATGGTGCGCGTCAACAATAGCCTTGGCGATAGCAAGACCTAAGCCGTTTCCACCAGAGGCGCGTGAACGCGACTGATCCACTCGATAGAAGCGATCAAATATTCGTGGCAAATTCTCCGCAGGAATACCAATGCCAGTGTCCTGCACAGTGATTCGCACTGAGCGGTCAAGAACGACCGAAGAGACCGTAACAGTGCCCTTTTCATCAGTGTAACGCAAGGCATTTTCAAGCAAATTACTAAACAAGCGCTGCAAAGCCTGGGCATTGCCTCGAACAAAACCTTTTGGGCTTTTTTCAATAATCAATCTAATTTGCTTCTGGGCAAAACGTTCTTGTAACTGATCTGCGGCAACATTTATCAACGCTGAGATATCAACCGGATTCTTCTTAATACCAGCGACTGGATCTTCCACCTCAGTCAAAAGCAGGAGATCATTTACGACTTGGTTGAGTCGGTTCAAAGATTTTGTAGCAATGGCAGAATCTTCCTGCTCAATACCCAGCTTGCTCAGCTTGTGCTCTAGGGCTTCCATTCGTGCCTGTAAGATCGTCAATGGTGTATTCAGCTCATGGCTTGCATCAGCAACAAAAGATCGCAAAATAACAATGCTGTCTTGCAATGGTCGAGTAACACGCCTAGCAATCCAATAGCTTATGGCCGTAAGAGCAAGCAAAAATAGCAAGCCAACCCAAATCGCATTCAACTTCAGATCTCGCAGGGTCTGATCGCGCTCTCTAGTAGATAGTTGAATCTGCACGTAACCAAAAATTTTCTGCCCCTGAGTTAAAGGGCTGCACAAGATACGTACTGAGAAGTGGCCATCGTGATACTCGGTGGAGCTGGCAAAAACTTTCTCTACGCCAGAAGCACCATAATGTTCAAGCAGTTGACCGCTGGCATCAAAGAGCTGCATGGTGGCAATAGAGCGAGGGGGCTCAGTGCGCACAGTACGAATCCAATCACGAAATTTGGGCTTGCCGTTTTCAATTTCGATTGCATGACCTATTTCAGAAAGCACCACTTTTAGCTGTTTATCAATTGACGCGGTCATGCCATGTTCAAATATGATCAAGCCAAGAACAGTAAGAGATATATAGACAACTGCCGAGAGGCCAACAAACATCAATGTTATGCGCCATCTGAGATTCTCAAACATCAACTCGTTTCCAGCTTATAACCCATACCATAAACATTTTTGATTATCGAATTCTGCCCTGGCGAATCAATCTTTTTGCGCAAAGTTTTGATGTTACTGCGTAGTGTTTCTGCCGTTAGTGAGCTATCTGAGCCCCAGATCTGATCAATCAAAGTATCTACATTTACAACAGAGTTACTGTGTCTCATCAAGTACTCCAAAAGCATAAATTCTTTTGGTAATAGATGCACCAAAATCCCGGCCTTTTTTACTGTACAACAATTACGGTCAAGCACCAGATCGCCAGCAACATACTCAACCTTGGGAATGCCCTGGCGACGCAAGAGTGCACGTACTCTGGCGGAAAGCTCTCTTAACTGAAAAGGCTTGGTCAGATAGTCGTCAGCGCCAGCATCTAAACCAGCTTCTTTAGATGCTAATGAACTTTTTGCCGTTAGCATCAAAATTGGAGCACTGCCACCACTCTTCCTATAATGATCACAAACCTGCATGCCATCAAGATTAGGTAATAAGAGATCGAGAACAATCAGATCGTAAGTATGCTTATCCAGCATAGACAAAGCAGAGCCGCCATCAGAAGCCACTTCTACTAAATTGAGGTCTTCCTCTTCTAGCCAGTTTTTTACAACACCGGCTAAATCAGCTTCGTCTTCAACCAGTAGAATCTTAGCCATCTTACCCACCCGCTAATCTACTCACCAGCTTACTCACCAGACGCAAGGGCGCGATGTTCCCCAGCAGCCAGGACATCCTTTTCAGTCGCCATTCTAGTCGACACCTGCGCACCTGCCTTGAATTCATCAGAGCCTTTTAGCATAACCTGATCTCCTGCAACAACCGGTCCAAATATCTCAATTCTATTGCCCATCGTCTGCCCAGGCTTAACTTTGACAATCGACACCAAGCCATCTTTCACCCGCACCACAAATGTACGCTCAATTGTGCTGGCAACAGCTGAAGCAGGCACAAACAGGCTGGGGTAGGGGCGCTTCACCTGCCATTTTACGGCCGCATACATCCCTGGCTCGAGCTCACCCTTTTCATTTCTCACATCAAGTTCAACTGGCATTGTACGAGTATGCACATCGAGAGCATGACCGATTCTACGAACAACACCTTTAAATTCTAAGCCCTGAAAAGCGGGAACGGTAAATGACAAAGTTTCCCCCTCTTTAATTCCAGCCACCTGTGATTCTGGCACAGCTACAATCAGGCGGAGCCTGGAAGTCTGCTGAAGACGCAAGAGCGGCCTGGCGTCTTCAGCCCGACTCATTTCCACACCAGCCATATCGCCTTCATGCACCCAACGCTCAGTAATTACTCCGTCCATAGGTGCCTTGACGACAAGGTAGTTGCGCGTATCTTGCAGGGCCTTAAGCGAGCTTTCTGCGGCCTTGGTCGCCTGTTGCTTCGCGGCCACAACAGACTGACCTGCGGCTACCTTGGCAGCACCGGCTTTGAGGCGAGCTTCGTCTCCCTCAACAGTTTTTTGAGCTTGATCGATTTCATTTAAAGCTATGGCACCAGGTTCAAGGGCGGCCTTTCTCAGACGCTGTAATGTAAGCAAATCAGAATCGAGCTTGGCTTTTATTTCAACATAACCGGCACGATCGCCTTCAAGGGTTGACAATGCCTCGGCATGAGCAGCCTGAGCGGCTGTCACTTTGGCGGCCAGCTCATTGCACTGGGAATCTAACTCTGGCGCTGAAAGCTTAATTAAACACTGCCCGGCCTTAACAATAGAACCTCGATCGACCCCGATCCAGGAAACAAAACCTTTTACTTTAGCGTGTACCTTGACGTCACGATATGGTTGCAACTCCGCTGGCAAATCTATTACTTGCCGCAGCATGTCAGACTGAACTGGCACGACCAGTGCGGATGTTGCATTGATCGCAGGTGGCGCAACAGCAGATTTTTCGGTTTGCGAGCATGACTGCATCGCAGCAATAGCAAGCACAAGAGAAAGAGAAAGCAAAATTCTGCCATTACTGCCTGTGGTCATAAGTTACACTCTATCCTGCTTCTCGTCATGGGCTAAAAGATCAACATTGGCTCGGTCTGCCCTTTGCCGAAGGAGGGCATAGACAACCGGCAAAACAAGCAACACTGACGCTGTAGAGGCGATTAAGCCACCGATTACAGCCCGCCCAAGTGGAGCCGTACGATCACCGCCTTCACCAAGGCCAAGCGCCATCGGCACCATGCCAGCAATCATGGCCAGGCTTGTCATCAATACTGGGCGCAAACGCGAAACCGCACCAACAATAGCGGCCTGAGCAGCCGCCTGGCCAGCCATTCGTTTCTTCTCAGCAAAAACGACCACCAAAATAGTATTGGCTACACCCACACCAATAGCCATAATTGTGCCCATAAACGACTGCACATTGACAGTGGTAGAAGTAAGGGCCAGCACAGCCACAGCGCCAAAAATAATAGCCGGAATCACAACCGTGACCACAAGGGCCAGAGGCACAGACTGGAAGTAAGCCAGCAACATCAAGAAAATCACAACCACAGCAAATAAAACACCGGCCGCCAGAGCCTCAAAAGTAGCTTTCATCGTTGGCACTTGCCCGCGAACCGAAACTTTTACGCCTCGTGGTGGCTTTTCAATTTCACTTAGTGTTTTGGCTACTTGTCTGGCGGCTTTACCCAAATCGGTCGTGGCTATATTGGCAGTAATAGTGAGCATTCGCCTCATATTGTAGTGATCATACTCACCAACCATGGTGCTATAACTGACGGCAGCGGCATCGCGTAAGAAGGGTCCAGAATAGCTGCCAGTGTGCACTGGGATATTTTCTATATCTTTAATTGACGACATTTGCGCTTGTGGTACTTCAATCTGCACCTGATAAGCCAAGCCGCTATTTGGATCACGCCAGAAAACTGGTTCAACGAAACGACTTGAATAAGTAGCAGCAATCTCGGCCTTGCCAATGTCTCGAGCACTCACACCAAGTTGGCCGGCACGAGCTCTATCAATCTTGATATTGACAGTAGGATAATTCAATGGCTGCACAATGCTGACATCACGCAGCTCAGGCAGCGCCTTCAAAGCTTGCAGTATGGTCTTGGCATAAACCTCATCTTTGGCAAAATCAGGGCCGTCAATATCAATCTGAATCGGTGTCGGCGAGCCAAAATTCATAATCTGGTTAATGATGTCGCCAGCCTCAAAAGTAAAGGCAACATCGGGAAAACTCTGGACAAACTTTTCACGCAATTTTTGCTGAAGCAGACGCATATTGATATGCGCTTCACGTTTTAAAGACACCATTAAAACGGCTTCCTGCGGACCGCTGGTCCAGATATAGACATTACTAACAGCATAGCTCGGCGGCTGAGTACCCACATAGCCAATAGTGATCTCCACGTTGTCGCGGCCAGCCTCGGCAGCGACAGCCTGCAAAACTTGCTTGGCCAAATCTTCGGTGCGCTCAAACCTTGTACCAGCAGGCGCCCTTACCCGTAGCTGAAAACTAGAGGGGTTACCAGCGGGAAAAATCTCACTACCCAAAGTGGGATAAATAGCCAAGCCACTCAATACGGCACAGAGGTAAAGCGTCAGAACAATGACGCGCTGCCTGAAAACAGTGAGCAAGAGTTTCTTATAGGCAATTCGCAAACGCCCCATAAAACCGGGGTGGTGTGCGGCTTCCTTTCTCTGCACGTTAATACCATTATGATTATGACCTTGCAAAAGCCAGACCGAAAGCACTGGCACAAACGTACTCGAAAGTACGTAAGAAGCCACCATAGCGAAGCCAACGGCTAATGAAAGCGGCACAAAAAGCGCCTGGGTACTGCCCACCATGAAGAACGATGGCATAAACACAGAGACAACCGATAACATAGCAAGAAACTGGGGAGTGGCAACTTCGCAGCAGGCCCGAAAAATCGCCTGAGCCAAATTCACTTCACGCTCAATGTGGGTGTGTATATTTTCAATTGCCACAGTTGCTTCATCAACCAAGATGCCGACCGCCAGCGACAAACCACCCAGGGTCATGATGTTGATCGTCTGACCACTGGCCCACAGTGCCACCACTGATGCCAGTAAAGCCACTGGAATATTCAATACAACAATTAAGGCACTGCGCCAATCGCGCAAGAACAACAAGACAGTAAGACCAGTAAGAATTGCCCCAAGGCCACCCTCAAACAAGACGCCTTCAATCGCTTCAGTAACATAAACCGATTGATCAAATTCAAAGCCGACATGGATATCTTCAGGCAGAAGTGATTGCATGTAGGCCAGATTTTTTCTGATCCCTTCTACCACAGCTAAAGTCGAAGCACTAGACTGCTTTGAAATAGCCATATAGATAGCCCGTCGTGAGTTGACCAGGGCATAGCCAGTTGTTATGTCTGTGTCGTCGTCAATCTTAGCAATATCGCTCAGATAGACCGTCGGTCCATTACCCATTTTTAGAGGAATTTTGCCGAGATCTTGAATATTACGCACAGTGGTATCGATTGAAGCAATACGCTGTACATCACCAGTTCTAACCACCCCAGAAGGAATGATCAAATTACCATCACTCAGTGACTTCACAATTTCTTCAAGGGAAAGGTGATACTGCCTCAGTCTTTCACTGTTAACGGTAATAATAATTGAACGTTGATTGCCCCCAAATGGTGGCGGCGTCGAAACACCCGGAATGGTCGAGACAACCGGCCGAACCCGGGCATAAGCGAGGTCTTGTACTTCGCCTAAAGTGCGACTGGGGCTAGAAAAAACTAAGAAACCAACAGGCACATTGCCAACGTCAAAGCGCAAGATGAATGGCGTCACCGTTCCTGGTGGCATATAGGCGCGAGAACGTTCTACTTGTGCCACGACTTGAGCCATAGCATCAGCCATATCTACACCCGGCTGGAAGTAGATATTCATAATGGCACAGCTCTGAATCGACTTAGAAGAAACGTGGTCAACACCACTTATATAGAAGAAGTGCTGTTCATAAGCAGTGACCAGATAACCTTCCATCTGGGCTGCATCCATCCCGCCATAGGGCTGAACCACAGTAATCATAGGCAGATTCAAATCAGGGAAAATATCGACTTTCATACGCATGACAGCAACAATCGACATAATGGCAATTGAAACTACTGCCACCATAATAGTGACAGGTCGGTTCATGGCAAGCTTAATCAGCCACACTTCACTGGCTCCTTTGCTCTAGGCGAACGGCCTCATCAAGAAACGGCTTGAGCTCGCCGTGCACAGCAGCCATTGAAAGCAAGGCCTGCCACACGCCAACCTTTGCCACAGCTTCTTTAACGCGAGATTCTGCCAAAACTTGATTTGCTTGGGCCACCTGAGCCACGGTACCCAATCCGGCTTGATAGCGAGCCTCAGCCTGACGGCTGGCTTTTAATGAGGCTGCCACCTGCACTGGCATATTGGCGGCTAATTCAACAGCGGCATTGACACGCGCACGAGCCTGAACATCTTGAGTGCGCAAATTCTGCAAAATCAGGTTGTATGAATGTCGCTCAGCACTAATGCGCTCAAGCACCACCTTCTTCTCGGCCTTAATGCGCAAGATATCCATAAACGGAAAATCAACCACCAGGCCCACATTCCAGTTGGCAACAGCAGGAGCAAAACCACTAGCATTAGCCGACTGTTCTTTACCTTTAATATTCAAACTTGAACCGCGAAAATTCATGCCACCAAGCCAGCGAAAAATCGGATAGTATTCGCGATCAAGAGCTTGTTTGCGTGCGGCATGTGTCAGTATTGAGGCCATGCCTTGCAAAGCAAAGGGATGACTTTCAAAGGCTGGTGGCATCGCCTGCAAGTCCGGAGGTTCAGCGATCACAGCAATTGGCCCTGGATCAATGCTGACCCGCTGGCCACCAAGACCCAATGAGTTGGCAAACTCAGCAATGGCTAGCTCGTACTGCAATCGGGCACGAATTAAATCGTTTTGCGAGTTAGCCAGTTGCGCGTCTGCCAGTGAGGCATCAGCAGCGGGCCGCAGGTCTGCGTCTGTGAGAGAATGCACTATGCGACTAAAATCCTGAAAACGCTGCACATTGGCCTGAGCGGCTTTAACCTGTTCTTCCATAACAACGGTCATGAGAAAGCTAGAAGCAGCCTGCACAGCCACATCTAGCTGGGTTACGGCGAAATTGGCTTGGGCCAATTTCAAGCCGGCCTTAGACTCTTGAATCCGAGCCTTGTGCAAGCCAAAGTCGATTGGCGCCCAGTCGAAAATGAAACCAGTGCCAGAAAAGTATTGTGGTTTCATATCGACAGTACCTAAGCCGGGGCCAGGGTTCGGTGGCAAAACCGGACTGGAAAAAAGAATCTGAGTGAGCTTGTTATGGGTAGCCACCACCTGCTGATACGACATCAGGGCATAGGGGTTGTACTCCTTAACTTTCTGCACAGACACTTGCTTCTGAGCGGCTCGCACCTGCGCCTGCAATTGCAAAATCTTGGGATAATTCCGCTCGGCATACAAGACCGCACCAGCTAATGTCAGGGCCTTAGCAGGGGCATGAGCATCCTCATAAGCCCGCAAATAGATCGCTTGTCCCTTTACAAACGGCTTTATCTCAGGCCTGTCAATCAGCGGTTTAATACTGCTAGCAACCGAGGACTGGGGCAGATGATTAATCTCTGGTCGCAACGAAGGCATTAGCGCTTGATCTGCTGAATTTGCCGCATAACTAGCAGGGCTAGCAAAAGATAACGCCAAGCAGAGCGGCGGTATGAGACAACTTGTTTTCGGGGCAGCCATGAGGGCTCCAAGCAGTTTAAAGTAACTTGAGTTTTAGCAGCCAGGATTGCCCAGCAGAGCAAAACTAGCCTGTCACGCTCAAGCTAACAGAGTTAAAGTGGCGAAGTGTGCAAACATTGTGTAAGCGCCACGGCAGCAGATGCTTGCCCCTTCATCGAGGCAGAAGAAGTCTACTTACCTATGCGAATAACTATTTCGTCGGGACCAGCCAGATTGAGACGCTCGCGGGCCAGTCTCTCAATGCCTGTCGAAGAACGATAACTGGAAAGGCCGTCGCGCAACTCTTTGTTGATTTCTTCGGCTTGACGCCGACCGTCTTTTAAGGCATTAGCCTGCTGATGGAGGTAAACCTGACGTTGGCAGGAACCCACTATTGAACGACCGGCTTGATAGATTGCTATAGAAGTAATCAACATGATTACGAGCTGGCGGCCAAGCTGCCCTGAAATACTGAAGCGCGACAGAATACCGGGTTTACCTACAGGTTTATGTGCTGGCACCACAGGCGCCTGGCTAACAGGCGTAGAAACTGCTTTGAGACTTGGCTTACTGTCGTTCACGTTCTAGATTACTTCCGCCGTGGTTTGCTTAGGTTTTGCCGGTGGCATGGCGTCAACTTTGAACCCCTTTAAAATTTCGTCGATTTGGCTCTTGAAGTCAACCATTAATGAATCAATTAATTGTTCAGATCTACCCTCACCAGATACACGAATGACTGGTTCAGTTCCACTTGGACGAATTAAAAGCCAATTGTCAGCGTCATGATAGAGCTTCAAACCGTCAGCCCTGTCAACTTTGTAGAGCGGTTCACCAATTAGTTTAGAAATTGGATGATCGGCCAAATAAGCGAGCAAGAGTTTCTGAGTCTGATTGGTTAAATGCAAATCACCACGCCGCTGGAAAAACTTGACGCCAATTTCGTTCTCTAAATCTTGCCAGATTTGCGCCAGTGGTTTCTGCTCATAGGCCAGCATTTCAATCACCAACAGATTGGCGAGAATGCCGTCTTTTTCAGGAATATGACCCTTAATAGAGACACCACCAGATTCTTCTCCGCCAATCAAAACGTCTTCGGTGCGCATCTTTTCACCGATATACTTGAAGCCAACTGGTGTTTCAATCAATGGCAAACTGTAGTGCTCAGCCACATGATTGAGCATATGACTGGTAGCCACAGTGCGCACAATAGCACCAGTCATGCCGTGATTTTTCACAAGATGTCGGGTCAGTAAGCAAAGTAGTTGATTAGGCGAAAAGAAAGTGCCCTGGCCGTCTATGATGGCAAAGCGATCGGCGTCACCATCTGTCGCTATACCAATATCAAAAGTACCAGCTTTGATCTTGGCCACAAGCTCTTTCAAATAAGGAGGAGTGGGCTCAGGCATGCCTCCACCAAATAGTGGGTCACGAAAATCATGCATGGCCTCTAGCTCGATGCCGGCCTCGACTAAAATTTTATCGATATAACCGCGACTAGTACTGTATAGCGCATCAAACGCCACTTTCAAGCCAGAGGCAGAAATCATTTTCAAATTAACAAGCTTCTTCACCGCCTCCATATATGGTGCGCTGGCATCAAACTTCTGCAGACTGTCACTTGAACGTGCAATTAGCTCGGGGCAATGCTTGAGATTGTCCACTATTTTGGCGGTGATGTCGTTAGTGGCAGGCCCGGCATAGGGTGGAATGTACTTGACGCCGCAGTATTCTGGTGGATTGTGACTAGCAGTAAATTGCAGGGCACCACAGGTGCTCTCAGCTTGAGTGGCCCAGGCAATACAAGGTGTGGGAATATCGCGACTGGCAACGCGCACATTGAGGCCCATGGCCATAAGCACGCGGGCGGCGCGCTCGGCAAACTGATCTGCCATAAAGCGAGTATCGAAGCCAATTAAGACTGGAATATCTTTGTTGGCAGAGCCGTCAATATAAGTCTCAGTTAGATAATGTCCAATGGCATAGCTGACCTTCTCGACATTGGCGAAAGTAAACTTGTCTGCGATTATTGCCCGCCAACCATCAGTACCAAATTTTATATCGCTGGTTGCCGTCATCGCTTCCTCTAGTCACCATACTAAAAACTGAAAATAACTGCTCGCTATAGCGCGGCAAGATAGTTAAAAACATACTCGCGTAAAGCTTCCCAGGCAGTTCCAGCTTGCCGCTTACCGCGATGAGCTGGGGGAACTGGCTTGCTACCGGGTGGCAGAACATTCTTGGGCTTGAGCTGCTCTAATTCACTATCTGAATTGAAATCAATGATTGAACCATCCCTGCCATAGAAGCGGTAGGTGCCGGAGTCTTCAGCACGACTAAAGTCTGACTCAACAAAATTACTGGCCCTATTAGTGGTCGCAGAAGTTGAAGAAGTGACAGAATTTCCGCTGCCATCGGCTCGTTGACTGGAGGCCGTAGCATGATTGAGAGCCGCCGACTCTAATGCTTGAACCTTACGGAACCTTGTGGTCATGCGGAATCCGTCAGAACAGAAAAGAGCAGTCATGGCAATCCAATCACCATTAGCATCAGGAAGAAGGCGCCGCTCTGTATGAACCGAGCGGATTAAGTCGATACTCCAGAACTGGCCATCTTCGCGGGTAATACTGACACAACCACGGGCGTCCACCTGCATTGACTCGCCCTGGGCCTTGACTCTGCCACGACCATCACGCACCAAAACCCCAGGTCCATCTACTTCGCCCTGAGAGTGCACCATTCCACTGGGATCATGGCGAACAAAGGAGCAGAGATGCCCTTTCTCATCGTAGCCAAGGACAACACAAACACCGCGGTCAGAGACAATTTCTTGCACTCGACCAATATCGTCTTTGACGACTTTGGCACCACTAGGAAAAGTCTCAACGCTACCGCGGCCGCTGCTACTTTCTTTGATTTCCACCCGGGGACGCATTTTGATCGATGCCGTGATACCAGATTCAGCGCTATCAGCAACTCTCTTATTGCTTAATGAGCGACTATTGCGAATACCGCGTAAGAAGGCACCTGGTCCGCCGGCACCATGTTGACCAGCGACCTCACGCCGGCCGCGCTCAAAGTGCAGGCTATCGTCAGTAGATTCAAAGTCGGTCTTGGGCCAATAGCCTTCGAGAGAAGTCTGCTCTAAGCCATCAACATCTTCTGAGTCGGGAAAATTGCCAGAATTAAGCCAAGCCTCAAGCATTTGCGCACCAGTAGAACTAGAGCCAACTGCTGCCATAGAGCCGTGATCGAGCAACTGCCTTTCGCCTTGCGATGCAGTCTTAGACAAATAATTTAAAAGGCGACCATACTTGAGATTTTCGCTGGCAAACAAGTCATCTTTAGCCGCTGCAGGGTTTTGCTCTAGCGGTCTATAGAAAATCGAACCGCTATTTGTAGTCGAAGCAAAGCGCGCATTGCCTTGTGCTCTAACTGTATGGCGGGGGTGATTGTTCTCTAGCATGATCGTTAACACGCACTAATCTAGCCATGATTGAGCCACAGTATTTAGGGCTATCCCTCAAGCGCCAGCAATTGTAGCACTTTTGGCACAAATCAAGGGGTAAATTACGCAAGCTGTAAAGCTGTAACAAACCAGCCGCAATTGCTGGCAGAGACTCAACTTCGACTTAAAGCTATTTGTCGTAACGGGGAACTTGGGTATCTAACCAGCCCCGAACCTGCAAAGACTCAGCCATGCGGATGCCCGACATGCGCTCGTCATACATGGCTACACAGAACTGACCGATGTCGATTTTTCCTTGACTGAGTAAAAACTCGGCCAGATGCAATGACTTCATTTCGTTTTCATTGACATAGCCAGCGCTGAGAACCAAATCAGATACTGGAACTTCAGGGAAGCTGCGCATCTGATTGGTCAAGGCTTGAACTTCAGCTGAGCCAATAATTTGAGCGGCCTTGAGCAACTCGATTAGCATTGGCAATGGCTGTTGTACGATTGGCTGAGTGGTCACCATCATTGGCTGTGGCGGACGCTCTTCGGTTAGCTCCATGAGCTCGAAAGTGCCATCATCAGGGATATGCTTCTTGTCGACAAGTTGAGCCCGACCGACAATCAAATCATGACTTAATCGCAAACGCGGTTTGCGCAGAATAAAACCAGCATCGAGAATGCGGTAGTACTCAAGGCGTTGCTCTTTAGGAAGTGACTCACGCAAGAACTTTTTAGCGACGCGGAAGTAAGCTGCCACCACCACCGACGGGGTAACGTCTCGGTCGATGTTTAGCAAAGTGTAGAGGTCGCGAGGCATCTCGGTCTGATTTGGTCTTAAATCAGGTACCAAGTCAGGGAAGAGCTGATACAGCTCGCTACAAGATTTGACTTGTCCCTTGAAATCATTTTCAGCCCAACTCGTGCGCAAAGCTGAGCAGAGAATTTGACTCTCTAACTCAATACGATTGGCGCCACCTGCATCAGCCATCCCTAAGCCCTAACCTTTAGTTTCAGTTCTTCTCAACTTCAAATGTAAGTTCTGTGTGTCCGACTCTCACTTTATCGCCGGCAGAAAGTACCTGTCTTTTGACCACAGGATGTCCGTTGAGCAAAGTACCGTTGGTAGAACCAAGATCTTCAATCCAGAAATCACCTTCTTCAAAAGTGATCCAGGCATGATGCCTAGAGGTGAATGTGTCGTCAGGAATAACCACCTGATTGGAAGGGTCACGACCAATTTTCACCTTAGCAGTACGCAAGGTGTATTTTTGACCGGTTTTAACGACAACGATCACGACCGACAGGCCCATGGGCTCTTCAGGAGGCTTGGCATCGCTCTGCTTGAGATAATCTAGCTGGAGACTCTTCAAGTCAAGGTCTGTGACCGTGGCGCAATAGACGCAGCGAGTCCCCACTGGCGTAGGACGCCCGCAGCTGGGACAAGGCTCTGTATTATCTGGCATGCGGCTCCTAATTTCGCTCTGAAAGCGCTTGGCTACTCAATCAAAATCGCTTTCACTAACACTCGATTATTATACGCACCCACTTTCACATAGAACATATGGATTCATGGAAGCTTTGCTTCAGGGTTTACTTGACTTGCCCAGCTTAACTAGCCAAATAACAAGCAAACTTTTTAAAAGCCTGCAAATATGGGCAATTGTGCCCCCAAAAGTTCAAAACAAGCTCTAACTCTTTACAGCAGCGTAGCAAAAATCAATTTTAAATTCTATCGGAATGCTAAGCGCTTGCAGCTTGAGCAACATCAGTATCGTCTTTTTGACCATCTTCTCCATCAGCTTTACGCGTGCGGAAGCAATAGGTGCAATAGACCGGCTTATAACCTTTAGGTTGAAAAGGAACTCGAGTAGGTGAACCGCACTCGGCACAGGCGACTTCAGCTGTGCGACCAGGATCATCCCCGTTTCGTTGCACACGCATCAAGATTCGACAGTTAGGACATCGCTTTGGCTCATTTACCAAGCCCTTAGCACTGAAGAACTCTTGCTCTCCCGCTGAGAAGACAAAAGCCTTGTTGCAGTCCCGACAGTTAATGTCCTTATCCTGGAAAACCATAGCGTGCCACCTGTGATATAGGGGTTTCCTTAGCAGAGCCTCAAAAAAAGCACTGCATATACAGCGCATGACCCGATAGGGGTCAATATAGCCATGCTATCACGACTAATCGAACAAGGGATATCACAATAGGCCAATCTGTGGGAATCACCATAGAAATATGGCATTACCCTTTGTTACCAAAACGAATAAAATCAAGACAAGAAGCCGAAAAGCTAACGTTGGCGCGAGTATGCACTGACGGAAAGAGGCACAGGCTCTCCACTATAGAAGGCGGCGGCGGCCACCATAACTGCGTTATCAGTACAAAGAGAAGGCGCAGGGCGGAAAAACTCAATGTCAGCAAGGGTCTCAAAGCGCTTACGCAGATCGCTATTGGCAGCCACACCACCAGCCAAAACAACCTTAGAAACTCCTTTAGAGCGAGCCACAGCAATAGTCTTGCGAAACAGCACTCGGTTGACGGCATCCTGAAAAGAGGCAGCAAGATCCTCTACAGGCAACTCCGTCCCCCTAAGGTTTTCCACAGTACGGAGCACTGCTGTCTTCAGGCCACTAAAGCTGAAATCGCTGCCAGAAACAACACCTTCCGGGAAGTGAAAGGCCCTGGGGTTTCCCGTAGCTGCGGCTTTATCTACCGCCGGTCCACCGGGGTAACCCAAGCCCAACAGCCTTGCCACCTTGTCATAGGCCTCGCCCGAAGCGTCATCAAGGGTTTGCCCGATAATGGTAGCCCTGCGATACGACTCAAAATGCATTATTTGGGTGTGCCCTCCGCTGACAACAAGGGCAACAAATGGGGGTTCTAGAGTTGTGTCTATATAGTTGGCGCAAACATGGGCAAAAATGTGGTCGACCGATAAGAGCGGTACATCATAAGACCAAGCCAGTGCCTTTGCGCAAGACAAACCAACCAGCAAAGTACCAATCAGCCCGGGGCCCGTGGTGCAAGCTATACCGGCCAAACTGCGGGGATCAACTTTAGCTTCGTCAAAGACGTCCTGCACTAAGTCGTTGATTACTTCCAAGTGACGACGAGCAGCAACCTCTGGCACAACGCCGCCAAACTTGCTGTGTACTTCGTTTTGCGAAACTAGCCGCTGCGCTATGACTTTGCGGCCGTCTTCAACGATTGCCACTGCTGTTTCATCACAGCTAGATTCCAGACCAAGATAAAGCATGGGTCTCCTATTGCTGACCTATTTTGCCCTATTGACAAGGGGGCCGCCTAAGCTTAGTATCTTTCTATCTCAAAGCCCGATTTATTGCTCGCCTTAGCGGGCATAACTTAAATGAAGTAAATTGGGTAGAAGGGCCACTACGGTTGAAATCGACAGCTGAAATCGACAGCAAACACGATTCAATCGCTTGAGCCTCTCTTACTTACCATGATGCATTTAATAGAACCGTCGTTACCTTTGCAGGTGGCAATATGCCAAATATTTACAGTTTGATTTCGCGCAAGGCCGCTGGCCTCACTTTGGCTGCACTGAGCATGAGCTTGGTCAGTATGCTGCCTGCATCAGCTCAGAGCTTTGACACCAGCCAAGTGGGCGGTGTCACCATGGGCGCTAACGGCCCACAAGGGTTCCTTTCAATGCCCAATGTGCCTCAAGTTATTAACGTTCCCCAGGGTGGCGGACCAGGATTCTCCATCGTCGGCGGCAGTCAAGCTGACCGCTCCATGGCCGCTACTGGTGAGCAGTATCACGACAGTGAAATCACCGGTCCTCAAGCTCTCCGGGCCGACGGTGATTACAGCAGTAACAAGACTAGCCGCAGTAATCCAGTTAGAGGAATGGGCTCAAACTTTGGCTTGAGCAAAACCGAAACTGGTTTACTTTCAAACGGCTCGGTTGACAACAGCCCGTTGCCTGTCAGCGCCAGACACTTCAACTTTGGCTTCTCCAACAGTGGTGGTGGCTATTATCAGGGCATGTATGGCACAGATAACTTCGTCAACAATTTAATTGATAGATACGGCGGCGGCATCTTCACCTCAGGCCGAGTCAGCCTGCCAACAGTATCTCAAGGGTCAGTGGATCTCAGTATCAACAACAACCACGGTCGCTAAGCCATGAGTAAAAATAATTTCGCTAAAATTGCCAGTCAATTTGCCCTGCTCAGCCTCATCACCTATCTAGCCCCAGGGGCTCAGGCACAGAGTTTTGACATGAGCACAATGAACCTCACCAATGTCAACGGTGGAGGCAATGGCATGGAGTCAATGGGAGCCAGCGGCAATTATGGCCGCCGTGGCTTTAAGACAGGGCAAGCGCCTGGCGAGTCTAGGCTATATGGTCACGAAACCGGCTTCACAAAAAAAGGTTTAGGCTCGCTGACCACCGGTCTGGGACATTTAACCTTACCTTATGCAGCCTCAGCCGGGCTCTCACCAGTGTTTGGCTATGGTCGCCAAGTGATTATGCCACCAACCTACACGACTCCACTCGACGATGCTATTACGACCATCGGAAACAATAGTAGCTTTTCTGTAATTCCTTCCACAGGCCAAGTCTACTCGCGTATTGGCAACGTTAGAACAGGCATTGGTTTCGATGGCAACGGCAATGCCTCAGTAAAAATAGACAACGGTAATGGCGTTGGTACCACAGTCAGCAATGGCCAAATTAACGTCAACAGCGGCCTCTTAGGTGGTGCGGCTGGTGGCTCTGGTGGCAGCAACAGCGGCTTCTAACTAGCCTTTCACTTGGCAAGAAGATCTTCTTTTTGGCAGCTATTGCTGCCGAACCAGTTAGAATATTCCTAATATTCTATTGGCTTTAAAAGGAGAGGGACGTGCCCGAGGTAATCAGCCCAGAAGTTGTGGCAACAAACAACGCCCCCCAGGCAATCGGACCATATTCACAAGCTATCAAGCACAATGGCTTAGTTTTTGTTTCCGGCCAAATACCGCTCAATCCGGCAACAATGACCCTGGTTGAAGGCAGCACTGGCGAACAAACCAAACAAGTGATGAGCAATCTCAAAGCAATTCTTGAGGCTGCAGGCTCAAGCTTTAGCAATGTTTTGAAAACAACTGTATTTTTGCGTGACATGAATGATTTTGACGAGATGAATAAAGTCTACGGGGAATATTTCAGTAGTCACAAGCCGGCAAGAGCAACAGTGCAAGTTGCCCGGTTGCCTAAAGATGTGGCAGTTGAAATCGAACTGGTCGCCTCTTACTAATCTAGAAACATATTTACACTTGCTCAACTTAACACCACCCGAAATAGCGGCTATCGTTGCCACCACCATTGGTGCGGTCACCGACCTTAAAACTCGAAAAATCTACAACTGGCTGACCTTCCCATCGGCCTTTCTCGGCGTCGCTTTAAACACTTGCCTGACGGGCTTGGAAGGCTTTAAAGATGCTGGTTTAGGCTGGGCACTGGCAACCCTTTTGATGATTTTTCCCAACCCCGGAAAGCGCATGCACTTCGGGGACGTCAAAATGATGGCTGCAGTTGGCGCATTCTTAGGGCCAATCAAGCTCTTGCTCGTAATGTTCTATTTCAGCTTGCTTTACGGCCTTGTCTCTGTGTTCTTCATGGTCAGGGCCATTCCACCAGACCAATACAAAGCCTTTTGGCTTGCTTTCACCTCGATGGGTGCTGGCGTTGATCTCTCGGCCACTGTCGACATGACCGACGTAAAAGCGGCCGGCAAACGCTTAATTCCACTAGGACCAATCATCGCCATTGGTACTATATTAGGAATTTTGCTAGCCAAACCGACTATGCATACCCTTGGCTTCAACTGGTACCAATAGCCGAACCTCAAAGGAATATAGGGCCATGAGCGATAGCGCCAAACTACCAGACATTCATACTCCTGAAGATATTCGCTACAGCTGCCAAGGCTGCGGCCGTTGCTGCTCAGGCTGGTCGGTCGGCATGACCGAGGAAGACTATGCTCATGTCAAAGATACCGACTGGCAATCGCTCCACCCAGAACTGGCGAAGAAAGAACTTTTCTTCCACCGAGAAAAAGAGTTTGCCACAGGCACTTCCGCCTACCCACACTACACAGCACCAACAGCACAAGGCAGCTGTCCTTTTCTCGTAGACAATCTCTGTTTCATCCACTCTCATCTAGGTGAAGCAGCAAAACCAATTTCTTGCCGAATTTTTCCGTATACCTTTGCCGAAACGCCTACCGGCATTTATACCGGAGTCTCATTTGCCAGTATGGCTGCGGTGCGTAACATTGGTGATCCGCTCTCTGAGCAAAAAGACAAATTTGAAGCATATTTCAAACTAGCGATTGAACACAAGAAGGCGTCACTGCTACCCGATGCAAAAGCCCTGCCTGAAACGGCTGATGGTGCAGCCTACAGCAATCCGTTTGAAACAGTTTCGCTGACTCCGGCCTGCCAGGTCAGCTGGGCGGAATATCTCCTGATCGAAAACCGCATGACAGCAATTGTTCTCGAACGACTTCACCAAGCCGAAGAGAATCCAGAAGACTGCAGTATTTTAAAAACGCTCTTGCTTTGCTCGGAGGTCCTCACCCAGGGCCGGAAATTCAAATTGGCCAATGCTGATATGAATCAAATTAGCGATTTCACTCCAGAACTAAAACAACCAGTTGATGTGACACCAAGCAACATTGAACTGATGACTTTACGCATGCTCTTCTATCGATTCTTTGTCTATGCCACGGTGCGCACCAGCGACTCCCGCCTCTGGCAGATGCAAAAAGGCAGTAACTTCATGGTTTCAGCAAAAATGTTCACAAACTATGCTGGCAGCGGCATGCAGACTATTTTCTTCGGCAAAACGAAACTGCCAATGCTAGGTGATACCAATCTCGATAAAGCCCTTATGGCAAAGTTCAAAAACCTTGACGTTGAAAGCAACCAACTATTCCACCGCTGGATTTACCTCAAGCTTTTTTCTAAGTCTTACTTCGGACCAGCGGCAGCTGGCTTCTCAGTATTGTCAGGTTTCAACTGCCTGATTGCCGGACTACTTTCGGTTCTTCTATACAGCAAAGCAGCAGCCATGCACAAGAAGCAAAACGAAATAGCAATAGCAGATATATACGAAGCATTTTGGCGCCTAGACCGGGAACTCTTAACTATCGGTCAAATACCAGCCCAAGAAAGCCGCATGTACAATGCAGGTCTCTCCGCTCCACGAGTATTCAATAAAGCTATGTGGGCTTTGAGTCTGGCTTTTGGCGAAAAGAATTAGAAAGCCTGCTACTGGCTTTTACCAGCCGGGCCAGCTTCAGCCAAAATAGCATAGGCGCGCATGCGCAGTTGCATGGCCTTAATAATCTCCAGGTCGATCTCTTTAGCTTCAGTGGCAACAATAATATTGCTCGGGTCACTAGAATTGATTTGCTCCGCCAAGACATCGAGATGTCGATTAATGCCCGTGATCGCTTCGCGCCATTTAGCATAGACGTGCTCAAACTGCTTTTTCTTGCCATGCACAACTTTTACTTCAGACAAATGCGCCTCAACCTCATGAACATCGTGCACAAGCAGCTGCACAAGCGGTTCCATGGTGCCAACAAAGAAGACGAGCCAGGCCTTACGCAGTGGTTGGTAATGACTTTCGGCTTGTAATTTTTCATGGGGAATTACTAAACACTTAGAAATTACCTTCGATTCTCGGCGCTTGCGCGTTGCTTCAACATACAAATCAATAGCTTGCTGCTGAACACGCTGCAAGGTATAGCCAATGTCCTCAAGATTATCCAAAGGCAAAGCCAATTGTTTTTCCATCTCGGCCTGAGAGACACTATCTGCTGTTGAACCGGCCACATCAGAATCACTCTTTTCCTCGAGAGAAAAAGCTGGCACCGGCGGCAAGATCGTTGCCAAAAGCGTTAAGCTAATGGCCATCAACTTAGATAGCAACTGGTTTGAGATCGTTCGAGATAACATACTTTCTATACCTGACTATCTAACGAGGGAGTTTCTAAAGTTGAAAAATCGATTCATCGACTTGGGGTAAAAGCTCTAAATTTCTAAATTTGGTAGAAGAAAGTAAGGCACCTTCTTTAAAGAGAATCCACTCAACAGGTAGCATGCGACTGGGATCAACCAAGACCCGCTGTGCCACCGAAGTGCTAAATGCACCACTGTCTCGCAACTCAACGACGATAACATTAGAGAGTTCATCTATTTTTAACGGCATCGCTGATACCGACACATCGGCGCCAGATTTAGCTTGCAACTTAAGCCAGCGTACAAGGGAGGCAAAATCACAGCCGGTTACCAATAAGCCATTAGGCAGACGCAGCAGGCGAGAGCCTTTCTCTAGATTCATTTTTAGGCCAAACAAGGCCGGACCACCTTTGGCACAGATTCCCCCATCGGCACGAACAGCCACAGCCGCGCCAGTATTCATGCCACCGCTCAAGACATCGACACGCAGCAGGCTAGGAGCTTTAAAAGTAAATTGAGCCACTGTCTTGCTAAGTTTGCCCTTCTTTTGCATGGCCAAATCGGCAGTCACTCGATAGGCACCAATAGTAGTGGCGCTGCGTAAAAGCTTGTCGACAAACTCAGTACCATTTTGGGCCACTGCCGCCGACGGCTCAGCTGCAAAACGCTGTCCTCCTTCGGCCGAGGCCGGCAAGACCGCAGCCCACAGAAGTAGGAAAAACGCAAGAGTATTCAAGCCCTTGTCAGCTGTCAGTTTCAAAATTATCCATTTGCAGCAATTGAGTAACGCCGCCCATATCTTACACTTAACCAAGTTATATTTGGTTCTATTTAGCAATTAAGGGGCAAAGCCCGGCTCTGCCTGCCACTTCTCTCGTGAAACAATGGCAGCGTCTTTATCAGAATAAAGAACTTTCCACCCGGGCTGCACAGAGAGCTCGCGTACAAGAGCACAGGATGCTGGCAGAAAAATCCAAGAAATTTTGTACTTATCAAGCAAAACTTCAGGCTTATTGCGGTACAGCACCATATCCCAATAGTCATTCATAAGTTGAACGTTGTAGAGAAAATATCGTGGATCAACAAAGAGCTTAGGCGAATCTGTCATTTGCCACATCATTACCGCCCCATAGTGGGAGTCATTCAACAGATTTCCCTGGGGTAAAGTCGATGGCATTTGCTGTAAAAACTTAATTGCGTCAAAAGGCGGATGGAAAGCAGCACTTCCTTCAGGGATGGTCGGTGGAATTATTTTGGCTGCTAGCAAATAAGCGCCAAAGCCCGAAAAAGTTGAGATAGAAAGCAAGTACATTAAGCCTAAGGGCGCAATTACAGCTTGACACTCGCTGCCGAGGCGGGCAAGCCGGCCCTCAAGCAATTTCAAGACGGGAGAGAAAGCCAGGGCGCTCGACATCATCAAAGCGGCCAGGGGAAAGGTGCGTACGGTTAGAAAAGACATAAGCAGTGCAGCTGGCGTCAGTAGAAGAAAATACAACTGCTCGCCTGCAGTTATCTTTTTGCGCAGCGAGAGCAAGAAAATTACCGTCGCCAAAATTGCCAACAACAACCAGGGATAGTTGAGAACATTGCTAAAAACAGCTAAAGACATTGGTTTAAGCTCGTTGATCGTCTTATTGATTGGATCGCTAAGCATCAAAAAAGTGAAAGGCCAAATGGAAAAGCCATAAGGGTTAAGGAGAGTCGCCAGCGCACCAGCAGCAAAAGCAGCAAGGGCGGTTTGGACGCGACCATCAACCTTCATTTTCTTGACTAAAGAATAGCTTCCCAGGCAGAAGACAAAGAAGCCAACCAGAATGAAGTAGAAGATAAAGAGACAGTGCAGATTAGTCCAAAGAATTTGTAAAACAAAAGCAAACGAGACAAAAGACCAATCAATAGCCTGACCAGGACCGCGCTTTGAAAGACGTGCCAACAGCTCTAACAGCACAGCCGTCATCAAGAAGGAGAACATCTCGGGCCGGACACTTGGATGGGATAGCGAGGCCAGGGAGACAAGGGCGACCAAGAAAGAACCAAGCAAGAGATTGCTTCCGCCAAGACAAAACAACCTGAGCGGAATGACGATGAATGTAATGGCTTGAATAACCGCGGTAAAAACTAACAAGGCAATGGCACCAGCAAGGGCCTGCACTGCGTAAAGTATGACTTCAGAAAGCCACTGGTAAACAACATAAGCATTGCCGTTAGGAAAGGCAGCATAAGTATAAGAAAAGGGATCAACCCCGGGTATCTGCCCGTGTTGAACCATCCAGCGCCCCATAGCTAAAAGGAAACAGACATCTGGTTCACGAAAAACAATGCCAGCAATGAAGCCGCCATAGAGAACGCTAAGAAGCAGAGCTGAACCCAATACTAGCATTGCTATTAAGCGCATTTCTTCCTACAGTCTGTTGTCACTATTGACTAAGTTCAAGAACACCGAGAGACGAGCCAATCATTCCAGCTGCATAGTAATTATTCAAGCATGCAACAATGGTTTACAAGCCTTTCCTCAAAAACAGCGCTGCTCGAAGCACATTGAAATACCGGCCAGAAAGTCAGAGCGGTCTTTCATGCCAGCCCCAAACAGAGCCCAAAACGCAGTGGCCACAATATTTTCAGCATACTGCTAGAGCTCTAGGCAGCAGCGACCGCTCACCGCCGGCGGTATTGCCAATATGACCAATGGCGCGGCTGTCACTTGACTAAGGTTAGACCAGTAAAATATACCAAGCGCAGCCGATCGGATATACTCAACAACGGCTGACCCAACAGTCTAGCTCTCGGCCAATACAAACAAAATTTCAATGACCAGGAGACCAAGAACATGAGAGGCGTTACCTTAGATACCCTAGCTCAAGCCCTGATGTCCACAGCCTATGACCGGGACGGTCAACTGCCAGTAGTACATCCGGCAATTTCTAACCGTCTGAGCCAGTCTGAGCGCAGCCTATTGAACAGTTCAGAAGAGCTTCTGCTCAGCAATAACTGGATAGAAAAATCAAGCGACGGCACATGCATGCTGACAGAACTAGGCCGGGCCGAAGTCGAACGTAGACGTCAAACTGTCTAAATTGAAAGGCAATGGCAGCCATTGGTCTATTTGGCTTTTGTTGTCATTATTTATACTATGCAATACAGTAGCATGGATAAAAACAAAAAAATAGCGTAGCCAGGTTTCCCTGACTACGCTACTAGATTTAAGAGCGAAGGCTCCTATTCGATTTCGACCTCCACATGAGAGCCCGGCTTGGCAATCACCAAATCGGCACTCTCAGTGACAACGTACGAGCCAGCTTCAGCAGTGACAAGCGAACCATCGTAGGCATCGACCTTCGAGCCTGAGTAAGCAGTAACAGTCGAGCCATAGTCGGCAATCACAATGGCGCCTTCGCAGGCATCGACGTGCGATCCCTTCTCGGCCCAGACATACGAGCCTTTGACAGCGATGACTTTATCTCCATCCTTGGCGATGACCTGAGGGCCGGCTTGGGCCACGATACTTCCTGCCTCCCCACTAGCTGCATCGGGTGCCACCAGGGGCACACAATAGGCCGCAGGCAAGACTACCGCAGGCACCTTTGCAGTGGTTCCCGTCGGTACGCTGGTTTCGCTTGGCGAACAAGCGCTAAGGGGGCTCAGTGTAGCCAGGCCCAAAGCGGCCATGGCGATGATTTTGAGCAGTTTCATTTATTATGTTTTTCTATTTCTTGCATTTCCGCCAATCGGAAACGCCTTTTGCATCTACGTCAGCGCTAAACCCGCAAGATGCGAGAGAGAACGCTGATGATTTTGCGACGAATGCGGCCACCCTTGGCCGGCACAAGCAAGCGCTGCAGGTCGGCATTGGTGCCGGCAAAGCGGTTCATGTCGCAGCTCTGAGAAGGCACGCCGTCGACAACGCCGAGTTCGCTGTACTGCCAGAATGTCCAGCCAGCCCAGGGAGCGGGAACGCGTGGTGCCGGACGGTCGGTGTAATGCGCCAGCCAGAGCTTGTAGTTGCCCAGCGCCGCAGCTGAGGCCAGCTCATCGCGTGCCATGGGATTGTTGATATAAATCAGGGGCTTAACGCCCAGTTTCTTCTCAACGGCGCTAAGCCAGTCGAGAATCATCTGCACCCGCGCTTTGACAGCGATGTCTTTCCAATCCTCTGGCACTTCGATGTCGAGCACCGGCGGCAGATCACCAGGTTGAAGCTTGCCCACAGTCTTGACGAAATTGTCAATCTGGGCGGTCAGCGAGGCCTTAGGGCGAAAGAAGTGATAGGCGCCACAGGGAATACCCACAGCTTTGGCGCCGGCGCGGTTGGTGGCATAGAGATTGTCGACGTAAGTCTCGCCTTCGGTCGCCTTCAAAAAGACGAACTGAACACCAGCAGCTTTGACTTTCTTCCAGTCAATGGTGCCCTGGTGGTGCGAGACGTCAATGCCAAAGAGGGTGTTGACGTTTTGTGCAGTGGTTGGCCTGACTGGCCGAGTTTGGCAAGGCAGACAGACGGCACAGCCATCAGCCTCGTCTTCGAATCCGCGGTAATTGTCTTGTCTCATTGGTTCATACCTGTTGCTTTATCGAGTTATTTCTTCGGAGGAATAGTAGGCAGTTGCCGAGTGAAGAAACGCTCAAACAGCGGCAGCAGCAAAGTCGTCAAAATCAGCACGACTGTGCCGTAGAGAGGTCTGTACCAAGAGAAAGTCAGAGCGAAAGGTCCGCCTAGGGCGAAGATGAAGACAACAAAGGCCAGAGTTGACGCCATCCAGTGAAAAGTCTTGGTGGGGCGAAAGCCGGGCGGGTCGGTCTTCATGTAGACGACATAGAGCGGGGTGAGGCAGGTGAGAAAAGCGAAAACAGACCAGACCAGCCAGAGCGGATTGGTTGCCTGATCCTTGAGGATGCCATCGATGGCAAGCCAGGCAGCGACAATGTCAGCCGGAATGTATTTGATCAGCTTTTCGAAGTAAGAATCTGTGTCTTTGGTATCTGAGGGCAGATCCTGTTTGACAAAGAAAACTCTGAAGGGATTCCACATGATGGGTCTCCTGTGGTTAGCGACTAGCTGCAGGCGCAGCCAATACTTCGTTATCTCGACTAAATGCAAACAAACACTTAGCTCAGCATCTCAAGCCGTCAACAACACAGACACTGTGTAAGCTGGCTAAAGGTGAAAGCTAAATATTTTTGCTGTTTGCTTGATTCGAGTGTTTATAGAGAAGAAAAGAAATACGCTTTTTTCTAACAACTTCAGAGAGCGAAAAACAGCGCAAATAGGAGATCTCATGATTTTTCTAGGTAAGCTTTCGATTATTTTGCTGTCAAGCGATAGTGCGAGGCTGAGAGAACTTCTATTTGCAGGGGAAGCCAAGCACCAGCCAAGCCACTTGCCATCACTGCAAAAAACAGCCCACTGCATACTTCTTGCAGCAGCGCAAAGGGTAAAGAGCAGTTGCAAAGATATCACTCAAAAGCAGTTTTCAAGCTGACACAGCTAACTCATCTGTGTGCAATTCAGCTTACGGTGTAAGGAAGGGGAAGTTTTGAAAACGATATACTTTTGGGGTAGTAACTGTTTGAATTTCGGGAAGGACTGTCATTACGCTCTCTACAATATTCCCCCGCGCCTCGATATTTTTGGCCTGCTATGCCACTGTTAGCCTAGCGCAGACAACAATTGCAGCACAGAACAGTGCCCCACGTGGCGCTCTTGTCACAGCGGAAGATGTCGCTGCCGTGGCAGCACCAAGCCCAGCCGCAATAACACCTATGGATGCCGCCTTAAACAGCGCTCTACAGGCCTTGGACAGCGAGAACTGGAGCAAGGCTATAGAACTCTACGATCTCATTCTAGAAGAAACACCTGCCAACTTTGAAGCCCTAAACAATCGAGGCTATGCCTTGCATCAATCGGGCCATTACAAAAGCGCCCTTGCTGACTTCAATCGAGCCATAGAACTCAATCCCAACTACGCTATCGCCTTCAACAATCGCGGCCGCACGTGGAGCCAGCTAGGAAACGAGCAAAAGGCCATTGAAGATTTTAGTCAATCACTCAAGATTAACCCCAAAAGCGCTGCCGCTCTCAACAATAGAGGCTGTGCCTACAGCAATATCGGCGCCAACAAAGAGGCTATTCGCGACTTTGATCGAGCGATCAAACTAGACAGCAGGAACCGCAATTTTTATTGGAACCGCGCGCAGGCATTCAAGGTACTAGGAAACAAACGAGCCTATAACAAAGACATCGAGCGCTCTAAGCACTAATGACCGCCCTGAAATCACTGGGGAGCACCACCACCACCACCTTGACGTTGCATTCTTTGCTGGCGTCGTTGCTGCCGGAAGGCTTGCAGGGCTGCTTTTTCATTTGAGTCAAGCTGACCATCGCCATTAGTGTCAAAGCGGGCCATCATTTTTTGTCTTCGAGCAGCCTTGTCAGCGGGATTCTTGCTACCATGCTTGCCTTTGCCAGCAGAGGCGCCGCCGCCAGCACCGCTGGCTTTACGCTGTGCTCGTTTGGCCTGAGCCGCCGCGCGCTCGCCATCATCAATCATGCCATCGCCATTGGTATCAAGGCGAGCCATCATCTGTTGCCGTTTTTGCGGATTGCTGCCCTGACCTTTGCCCTTGCGCCCTTTCCCTCTATGACCTTTGCCTGGCCCACCGGCAGGCGAGCTACCAGTGCTGGCGGCCTCAAGCCCCGGAGGCGGGAGGGAAGCTGGTGTTTCTTGTTGCGGTGAGGCGCTTGGGGCATAGTCATTGGCCGCTAAGGCCGGAACGAGAGAACTTACAAGCAAACTAAGGGCAAGCAGTGTCTTTTGAAACTTCATTTTCATTCTCCATTACCCTTGAATAAAGGGATTGCCAGTAAATTGATAACCAGGAAAAACCATTGCCATCTGTTTAGCGGAGAGGCCCAGACGGCTGCTAACAACCGAACTAATGACAGCGCGAAAATCAGTTGAGGTAGGCAAGTCACGAGCCTCGTTGAGTTGATTGTCAGCTAGACCACCAAAGCGACCGTAAACCTTACCACCAGGCACGCTGCCACCCATCAGCCACATGGCATTACCGTGACCATGATCTGTACCGCCATTACCATTTTCTCTAGCCGTTCGACCAAACTCAGACATGACCACAATTGTAGTGTTGTTATAAACCGCTCCAAGACCGCGTACTAGATCAGCCAGGCCACCTGCCAACGGTTGCAATAGATTAGCCAACTGCCCCTGCTCCGCCCCTTCACGCACATGTGTATCCCAGCCACCAAAATCAATAAAAGCCACTTGCACTGTCGGGTCTTTCGTAAAGAGGGTGGCCAGCTGCTTGCCAAATTCAGGGGAAGACTTTGGTGTCAGCGCGCCGCGATTAGCAATAATCTGCTCTTTCGTCATTGCTGCCATTTCTTCTTGTGGCTCAGCAGCAGCCTCGGTCATAATGGCATCAACCTTGCTGCGAGCAGACTTTCCGGAAGCAAAAGCTTTAGACATATCATCATTGCGACCACCATACATGGCGGTGAAAACGCTAGGAACAGTGCCATTGCCCTGAGTTTGCATGTGCCGCCCCATTCTCTTTCCAGCCTTACCGCCGCCTTTACCACCAGAGTTACCAGATTTGGCAATAGTAGCAATGCTACTTGGCCCAGCGAAAATGCGCGGCAAGACCGGCCCTATGCTAATTGCTTGCAAGGCTGAATTCTTTGAAGGCAACTGCCCCACCAAGCGGTTCATCCAACCAGTGCTTGTCGCTTTCTGACCGGGCACACCCGACTCCATATAGTCTTGAGCATCAAAGTGGCTGCGAGTTTTATCAGGTGAACCACAGGCATGAACAAATGCCAGCGAATGATTAGCCCAGAGGGGGCTAAGAGGAGCGAGGGAGGGGTGCATGCCCCAATAGCCATCAAGGTCAAGCAATCCGGAGGAGCGCGACATACCTATGGTAGGCCTGATTTGCCTATAGCGATTGTCACCGTATGGCGCCACGACATTTAAGCCATCGATGCCCCCGCGCAGAAGCACAACAATAAGCTTTTGCGCCCCGAAGTCTTCATTGGCATTTCTATAGGCCCAGCCTTGCTGACCGAGCAAAGGGAAAACCAATGGCGAGAGCAGAGCTGCTTTGAGAAAGTCACGACGATTCATTTTATACTCCTCAAAAATTCATAAATTCAGGGCTACCAATTAATGCAGCAACTCGTTGATCAGGCGGAGCTTTGTCAATCGCTTCTCTAGTTTGAGGCGAAAGCTTGCCACCATTTACGGTACCAAGAACAGATTGATAATCAGCAGCGCCAGCAGACCCAGCTAGGCGCACGGCAAAGTCCATACGTTTAAGTAGACCATCCGGGTTCAACCAGGCCTCTTTGGTGTTCTTATAACCATCAGGGGTTAAGCAGCCATAGAGCGGTTGTCCTTGAGTCTTAAGGAAGGCAGTTAATTGTTTCGGTTGTCGAATTGGTGTGCCTGTAGCTCGCAAAGAAGAAACGAGGTAATGAAATGGGCTTTTGAACTTATTGTTTTGATATTTAGCATCCCAAAATTCCTGGCTGGCAAACAAAGTCTTGAGAACACTCTTGATGTTCCCACCAGACTGCTGATAGCTACTTGCCAGTTTTTCTACAAGGGCACTGGGCGGATTATCGTCGACAAAGTACTGGGCCAGCTTAAAGCTCAAATGGTGAGCGGTGGAACTATGGCGGGAGAGCATGTCGAGGACCTGCTCAATTTCTTTTGCGCCACTGCCTTTAATGGTCTGACCAAGAACGACCTTATCACCGAAGTCATGACGCTGCTCATCAAAAGAAGCCCAGTAGGCCCCATTGCCGGAGGTCTTGCGACCACCTGGCAAACCCCAACCAGTAAGAACTCTGGCCAGCTCCATTACATCTTTTTGACTATAACCACCATCGACGCCCAATGTGTGCAGTTCCAGAAGCTCGCGAGCATAGTTCTCATTGAGGCCATTCTTCTTGTTCTTCGGATTGGCCGATTGGTAGCCGGCTTTAGTGTTCTGAGCATTATCCAGATAAAACATCATGGCCGGATGATGCATAGTAGCACCGAGCATATCGCGAAAGTTACCAAGCAAATACGGGCGCAGGGCCTGTTCCTCATAAGGCCCAATCAAAACCTTATCAACTCCCTTACCAATTGAAATATTGAAGTGATTGAACCAGAAATCAGCCATCAACTCATTGAGCTGTCTCGGGCTTTCCACGGCCCTAACAATTTTTGTTTCAACTACTCCCGATTCAATTTCGCTGCGCAAACTGGCATCGCCGTTGAGGGTCTTCACCCTCTTTTTGCCAAATTCCTTAATAACGGGCCCATTGCTGCTATTGGCATTGGATGCAATCTGACCACCATCCTTTTTGTTCTTGGCGGCCTTACGCTCTTTCTTTGCCATCTGAAATTGCTGCAAAAGCTGACTCGATGGCACTGTTCTCACCGAGGCCGAGCGCTCTAACTGGGCTATTACTTTAGGTGATTCAGCAATACTAGAAGGATTTAGTTGGGCCTGAATAAAGCGCTGCACCCCAAGACTACGCACTTTTTCAAAATCACCCGGACGAGGGCCATAGGTAAGTCTATTGAGCACATGGGTTATCTGCGCACTATCAGCGCTCTCAGCAGCCTGGGCCGAGAAAGCAGGCCACCAAGCGCTTAGAGGCAAGGCAAGCAGAGAGGAAGCTGGCAAAACTAGGGCAGAAATGAGAGCCCAGGCAACAATCTTGCTATGTGACGTAGGAACCTTCATAGAAACCTCAAAGCAGTCCAAAAAACCTGATTGACTACTAATACGCTTGCGCTTTCAAAAAAGTTCAATTGCAAAAATTATTTTTTTTAAGGGCCGTTCTAATTGCTATGCCCCTCTGGCCCAAGCTCAACCGTCCCAGGGGCAGGGGCATCAGCGGAGGCCGGGGTTTTAGCGGTTTTAGCAGCGACAGGCTCAGCCTTCTTGCCCATCACCTTATCCCGTATGGCTCCAACCGTAAGATATATCACCGGCACAATATACAAGCTTAAAACTGTCGAGAAAATCATCCCCCCGCAGACAGCGGTACCGAGCGAATGCCGGCTAGCGGCCCCTGCGCCTGTGGCAAAGACAAGAGGAAGAATGCCCGAGACAAAGGCCAACGAGGTCATTAAAATAGGGCGAAAACGAGTCTCACAAGCACCTTTCACCGCCTCTTCAGGGCTTAAGCCTGATAGCTTCAGATGATTGGCAAACTCAACAATAAGAATAGCGTTCTTGCTGGCGAGGCCAACCAGCATCACCAGTCCTATTTGACAGAAAACGTCATTATCTAGATGGCGCAAATATTGAGCTAAAAGGGCACCCATCATCGCTAGCGGCACAGACAACAGAATTATGACCGGGTCGACAAAGCTCTCATACTGAGCCGCCAGTACCAAGAACACTACAATGATGCCGAGCACAAACAAAATAGTACCCTGGGGCCCGCTTTCTTTTTCTTCTAGTGAAATACCAGACCACTCATAGCTCATACCTTGTGGCAAAACGCGTTTAGCCAGACTCTCCATCGCCGCAATGGCCTGACCAGAGCTAACTCCCGGTGCTGTCGAGCCATTAACTTCGGCCGAACGGAAGAGATTGTAGTGATTAATAGTCTGAGCTGCTGTGGTGCGCTCAATTTTGACAAGATTACTCATGCGCACCATCTGGCCGGTCTGAGAACGCACATAAAATTCGTCAATATTGCGTGGATTAGCTCTAAACAAAGCATCGGCCTGCACATAAACACGATAGATGCGATTGCCCAGATCAAAGTCGTTGACGTACTGTGAACCAAGAAATATCTGCAGGGTGCTGAAAATATCGCCAATCAAAATGTTCATGGCCCGGGCTTTGTCCCGCAGCACTTCGGCAATGAGCTGAGGGCTACTGGCGGTAAAGGTAGAGAAGACACCACGCAACTGTTTGTCTTGGTTGCCCTGCATCATCACTTGCATAGTAGTCTGGGCTAAGCGACTGATATCGGTACCATAAAGATCTTGCAATTCAAAGGCAAAACCACCAAAGTTGCCCAGACCCTGAATAGCAGGAGGATTAACCGGGATAACCATAGCTTCAGTGATTGCACCAAAGGGAACACGCAGGCGGTTTATGATGCCACTAAGACTGTGTTCCTCACCATGGCGGTCATGCCAGGGCTTAAGACTGCAGAAAACAATGCCATTGTTGGGGTTTGTGCCAGAGAAGCTAAAGCCAGCAATACCAAATGATGAAACAATCTCCGGGCAGTGATCAAGCTCTTTCTCTAGTTTCTTCAGAACATTCAAGGTGTAGTTGACTGAAACGCCCTCTGGGGCTTGCAAAATAACAATGAAATAGCCCACATCTTCATTGGGGATGAAAGCCGTTGGTACTTCCTTTGAAAGCCAATAGGTGCCACCAATCAAGAGCGTAAACACAATCAGCACAAGGGGCTTAACTTTGAGTACCAGAGCCAAAGTTGCCGTGTAAAAACTGCGGGTCGAGTCAATCACCCAGTTGATTGGCTTAAAGAATTTACCGCCCCCATGAACACCTTCTTTCAGCCACAAAGCTGACAGGGCCGGAGTTAAGGTGAGAGCATTAAAAGTAGAAATAGCAACCGAAATGGCAATGGTTAAAGCAAACTGTTTATAGAGTTGCCCGGTGGTACCAGGGAAGAACGCCACTGGCACGAACACTGCGCCGAGCACCAGTGATATAGCAATAACAGCCCCAGTCACTTCAGCCATAGCAGCAGAAGCGGCCTCCCGAGCGGGCATGTGCTTCTCATTAATGAAACGCGTGATGTTTTCAATGACGACAATGGCATCGTCAACCACTAATCCGGTAGCAAGAGTGATACCAAACAAGGTCAGCGTATTAATAGAAAAGTCGAGCACTTTCATCACGGCGAAAGTACCAATCAGTGAAACTGGAATGGTAATCACAGGAATGAGAGTCGAGCGCCAGCTCTGCAAGAAGACAAATATAACTAGCACCACCAGGGCAATAGCTTGAGCTAAAGTAATCAATACTTCTTTGATTGACTCACGCACCGACAGGGTGGTATCAAAAGCAAACTCATGCTTCATACCCGGAGGGAAACGCTTAGCCAAGCGCTCCATCTCAGCACGAACGCCACTAGCTATCTCTAGAGCATTAGAGCCCGGTCTTTGAAATACACCGATACCGACAGCTTCTTTGCCCCTGAAGCGCACCACATTGCCATAATCTTCAGCGCCAAGCTCGGCCCGCCCTACATCTTTGAGCCGCACGAGCTGGCCATCGGAGCCGTTGCGAATAATTATATTCTCGAACTCTTCAGCATTCTTCAGGCGACCTTGAGCCCTGATACTCATTTGGAAAAGCTGACCAGGTGGCAGTGGTGCCTGACCAATTTGACCGGCCGCTACCTGGACGTTCTGCTCAGCTATGGCAGCTACTACGTCTTGCGGGGTGACACCTTTATTAACCAACTTTGTCGGGTCTAACCAGATACGCATCGAGTATTTGCGCTCACCAAAGATGCGCACATCACCCACACCTTTCACACGCTTAAGGGCATCTTTGATATAGACATCGGCATAGTTGCTTAGAAACTGGCTAGAATAGCGGTCATCGGGTGTAAGAATACCGATAGCCAGAACAAACGAGTTAGAGACTTTGGCAACCGTGACACCGGTTCTCTTCACCTCTTCTGGCAGGCGCCCCTGAGCTGATGAGATGCGGCTTTGCACGTCAACGGCAGCAAGGTCAACATCGCGGCCCAAATCGAAATTGATATTGATTGTGGAAGTGCCGTCATTGCCACTGGTAGAAGTAATATATTTGATGCTCTGAGCACCGTTAATGGCTTGCTCAAGCGGCGTGGTTACGGCCGATTCCACAACTTCGGCCGAAGCACCAGTATAGGTCGAGGTCACCGAAACTTTTGGCGGTGAAATGTCTGGATACTCGGCCAAAGGCAAAGTAGGAATACTGACGACCCCAGCCAGAATAATAATCAGGGCACAAACTGTGGCGAAGATTGGCCGACGAATGAAGAAATCAACAAACATTACTTACCTGCAGCCAGGGCAGCCCCTTCGTAGAGATTCTGCACATTAGAAACAACAATCTGCTCAGAACCTTTCAGCCCGCCTTGCACAACATAGTTGTTCTCGTAAATGTCGCCAAGTTGTACCGGTCTTTGCTTCGCGACGAAAAAGCCACTGCCAGGCTTTTCTTCTGCAGCCACAAAGACAAAATCTTGACCACTAATATGAGTGACTGAATTAGTTGGCACCATCAACCGTTGTTTAGTTTCCCAAACAATTTTTGTTGTCACTTGTTGATTAGAACGCAGTTGTTCGGCCTCATTAGCGAACAAAGCCTTAACTAGCACAGACTGATTGCGATCATCAACTTGAGGTGAGATGAAGAAAATCGAGCAGTCACCCAACGATTTGCCATCGCTATCGATCATATTCATCGACATGCCTTTGCGCAAGCGCGAGGCTTGTTCAGCTGGCACATAGACATAAACCTCTAAAGGACGGCTTTGATCAATAGTGGTAAGGTCGCTAGAAGGCTCGACATACTGACCCAGCTTGACAGGAATATCGCCGACGACACCATCAAATGGCGATAAGACGTGGTGATAGGCCAACTGCAACCGTTCTTGCTTTGTCTGCGAGTCGCTCTGCTGTAGCAGTTTACTTGACTTATTAATGACTGCTTCTTGTGAGCGAATCTGCGCATCAATCGAATTTAAGTCGGCCTCGGCGGCCTTAAGTTGATTGGAGTACTGATCAACACTTTCTTGAGCAACAGCACCCTCTTTGCTCAAGTCTGAATAGCGCTTGTGTTGGCTGCGAGCAAATTCTAAATTAGCAACCTTAGCTGTGCGATCGGCTTTTAGAGAACGCAATTTCTCTTCAGCACTGGTTTTTTCAGCCTTATTTGATTCGAGCGAAGCTAGCTGAGTATTGAGTGCTTCTTGCTCTTTGGCGGGATCAACTTCTAGTAACAGAGAACCAGCCTTAACAATATCACCGGAGCGTACATAAATTTGCGTGAGATAACCAGACACTCGCGGCCTGATAGTCACCGATTTGCGGCATTTTAGTGTGCCAACATAGGTCGAAGTTTCACTAATTGGCTTAGATATAACCACCGCAATCTTCACTGGAGTAGCCCGTGGCGGTGCTGCCCCTTGCGACGCCTCGCGCTGACACCCGGATAGCGTTAGTGGCAACAGAGCAAAACCAATAATTGAAGCTAAACAGCTGGAATATTGCAAAAGTTGAGAGGTTTGAATTCTCACAATGGGTTTCCTTTGACATTAGTCAGCTCAAAGAGCCAACCTTAGTTTAGTTGATATCTACAAATTGCTAACCAAATGGAAAGCTATGTTATGAAAATTTCCAGTCCCTGGCCCGATGTCAATCGACCAAAACTAACAAGCTGTCGAATAAAATTACATACAATATGCTTCGCTGGCCCGGTACACGAGTAGGCAGAAATTTCTTTACCGCAGTAAAGAACTGTACCATAGTAAGATATCCTCCAGAGTTAAAATGTCCTTATTGGGAGATTCAAAGTGCCTGGTCTGCGCGAAAAGAAGAAAGCCAGTACAAAAGAAGGCCTGCTCAATGCCGCCGAAAAACTCTTTCGCGAGCGTGGCTATGGAGAAACCACAGTCGATCAAATAGCAGACCTAGCCCAAGTTTCAAAAGTAACTTTCTACGGCTATTTCAAGGCCAAAGAAGATCTTTTAACTGGTCTGCACAACCGTGTGCTAGAAAGTGCTTTAGCGCGCATTAATCAACCAGAGCACAAGAACGCTGGTGCAGTAGCCACACTCAAGATTTTAGCGAGTGACTTAGGCCGCTGGACTGAAGAAAACAGTGACTTATTCAAAGTACTTCTCACTGAGAAAACCTTACCGCTTGGCACCTGCTCGCCAACCGATAGCGAGAGCGAATGCCCCGCAGCCCAGGCCATGATCGACATTTTGGAACGGGGTATTGAGAGCGGCGAGCTCCGAGCCGACATAGATGCCAAACGCATAGGCCGTTATCTTGCGCTAATGAGCTTCAGCGAAAAAATGTCATGGTTACAGCTAGGCTGTCGAGACTCACTGGTTGAGCGCCTGCAAACCTGTGTCGATATCCTCGTTAGCGGCATCAAAGCTAACTAACTTCGAGAATTCGCAATAATTCGTACCACAAGGCATGCCCTTAACCAGAGCTTAACCTGGCGGCCCCATGCTGATATCTATCAACAAACGACTAGAACAACAGGTTTCATCAATGAGCGCTGCTACCGGAATTGTCCTCTTTGACATGCTAATTCGTCCTTTCTTCAAAGTGGCAATGAAATTTCCCTTGATTGGATTTCTCATCCTCTTTGCCATCTACGGCGTTATCGCCTACGTAGCGCTCAAAAGCGCTTATTTAGCCGAAAATCACTAGCTAAAAAACAATCTCTATTGCCCTGCACCTTAATAGTTGCTAGAACTATCGCTCTAGCAATTGCAGGAAGACAACTGTGCCGAAAAACACTTTTCAGCTGCTGGCTCAAATGGCGCCAAGCGCCTTTAAACTAGGTATTTGTCTAGCCCTTCTCGGCGTGGCTAGCAATCAGTCACAACCACCAGCCTTGGCTAAAGCAGAAAAATGCGCCGCAGTCCAGGCCGATTTGATCATCACTAATGCCAAGATTTATACCAGCGCGCAACCGCAGTGGCAAAGTGCCCTAGCCATTCGCAAAGGTCAGATTGTTCAAATTGGCAGTACAGAAGAAGCCCTAAAATTAGCTAACCCGGCAACCAAAATTTTTGATGCCAAGGCAAAGCTGATCATGCCGGGCTTTCACGACAGCCATGTACACCTAGCCGAGGGTGGCGCCGAATTGTTGCAGTGCCGCTTGAATTCAGCAAAAAATAGAGACGAGGTACTGGCTCTACTGCGAAAGTGGCAAGGCGAAAACCCTTCCGGCAATTGGATATTAGCAGCTGGTCTACCTCTACCGGCCATAGCAAAAGAGCCCCTTGACTGTCATATTTTAGATAAAGTTTGTGCCGAGCGCCCCATACTTGTTTACGCCGAAGACGGGCATTCAGCCTGGCTGAACAGCAAGGCTCTGCAACTGGCCAAAGTGACCAGCGAAACTAAAACTACCTGCGGTGGCATCATTGAACTTGATTCAACGGGAGCGCCAACTGGCTGTCTACGCGAAGGCGCCCTGGCTTTAGCACAAAAAGTGTTACCTGTTTTGTCGTTAAAAGAGCGCAGCGCCGCTCTAGCAAAGGCAATTAACTTGGCCAACTCATTTGGTATCACCTCAGCCCAAGAGGCTCACGCTAACAATGAAGTAATCACGGCTTATTACGACCTGGCCAAGCACAAACGGCTCAACCTCAAAGTCGTAGCAGCCTTACACACCGGCACAATGACGCCGGATGCGTATAAACAGATCGAAGCAGCCGCCAAGAAGTACTCGAGATACAGTCGCCTCAGTGCCCACAGCGCCAAAATTTTTGCCGATGGCGTCATCGAATCACATACCGCCGCTTTACTAGAACCATACAGCGATCAAGTAAAAAGCAAGAATGAAAAGCAGTCACTGAACTTTTCTCCTGACGAATTAAAAGTGATGGTCAAAGAGCTAGCACAGCGCGGTTTTCAAATACACATTCATGCCATCGGTGATGGCGCTGTTAGAGCCGCACTTGATGCCTTTGAAGCAGCACCAGCGAGCAGCGATTTACGCCACCAAATCGCCCACTTGCAACTAGTGCACCCGGCCGATCTAAAACGCTTTGCTGCGCTCAATGTAACAGCTAACTGTCAGGCGGCCTGGGCCTACCAAGACCCATACATCAAAGACCTAACGGCGCCACTGTTAGGCAGCGAGCGCATGGCTAGAGTTTATCCATTCAACAGCCTGAAACAAGCCGGCGCCAGACTAGCAGCCGGCTCAGACTGGACAGTGTCGACTCTTAACCCCCTTGAAGCCATGCAAACAGCAGTGACCAGGCAAGCGCCCAAACAAAACAGCAGCGCCACGACCGAAGCGCCGTTGAACGCCAACGAAGCGCTCGATCTGGGTGACATCGCCAAGGCCTACACCACCGGTGGTGCTTTCGTCAATCACTCAGAGAAGCAAACTGGCAGCCTTGAAGTCGGCAAATGTGCCGACCTCGTTATGCTAGACAAAAACATTTTCGAACTACCTAAAAGCGAAATTGCCAGCGCCAAAGTTCTCTTAACACTGATAGACGGTAAAGCCGTGTACAAAGACAGTAACCTTTCTTTTTGAAGCAGCTGGAGCATATGCATTTTCTTCCTAGCTGGGAATAAGAGGCTGGGGGAAACAATCAATTTTGGATAGCCGTGAACACAATAAGACTGTGATCACTGGTCAAACGGCCGCTTCGGTAAGCGGTCAGGCGATCAGTGAGCGATTTGCCACTGGCCAGCTAGGTAATGGCCGATACGCCCCCGGCGATGTACTAGACGGCACTTACAAAATTATCGATTTTCTCGGTCAAGGCGGCATGGGCTTTGTTTACCGTGTTGAGCATCTGCTCATGGCCAAAGAACTAGCCTTAAAGGTATTACGAACCGAAAACCTCTCTGAAACAATTTGGCGTCGCTTTCAAACCGAAGCGCAGGCAATAGCCAGATTAGATCATGCCAACATAGTCAAAATTTATGACATGGGTCAAAGCCAAGACGGCGTTCCCTACTACACCATGGACCTATTGCTGGGAGAATCACTGGCCGATTATCTTGATCGCGAAGATATTCTCACTGTTGAGAAGGCCCTACCGATTTTCCGCCAAGTATGCGCTGGCCTGGCCTATGCCCACGATCGCGGCATTATTCACCGCGACATTAAGCCAGCCAATATTATGCTTCTGACTGAGCCCCAGGGGGCGATCAAAATTGTCGATTTCGGCATCGCCAAGCTTAGTATCAACGGCGAGGCTGGCCAGGGGCTGACCCGACCGGGTGAAGTTTTCGGCAGCCCTTTATACATGAGCCCCGAACAGTGCCTGGGCCTGGCTATCGATCACCGCACCGATATCTATTCGGTTGGCATAACTTTCTTCGAAGCTCTAACCGGCCGCGCCCCCTTCATCGGTCGCAGTGCCGTCGAAACAACTGCCATGCATCAAAGCGACACTCCGCCACTATTAATAGACATCGGAGACTGCGAGTATCCGCAAAAGCTAGAGCGCATCATCGCCAAAATGCTGGCCAAGTCACCCGACCAGCGCTACCAATCGTTGGCCGATGCGGCCCAAGAGTTATTGCTACTTGAACGGGCTCTTGGCCGGCCCTCTCACTTACAAGTTGACGAGGGCAGTGAATACGATGAATGCGATGAAGACAACGAAGTCATAGACCAGATCGAACCAGACCTGGCTGACCGCATCAGAAGCGCTGCCAAGCCTTTGACTCTTGGCTTTATTTTGCTTACCTGCACTATTCTTTTCGCCAGCCAAATTCTAAACTCAGGCCCTAAGCGCAAGGCGGCAGAAATAGCGTCACTGCCAGTTCCAGTGAAAAACTACGACGCCTTCACAAAGGAGAACGCAGAGAAACGGGACCCCTTGTTTGAACCAGAAATTGGCCCAAACAAACCCTTCTTTAGCAAAGTAGTGGGCTCCGGAGCAAAGGCAGTGAGGCACTTCAACCTGCCAGAAAAACTCAATCTAGGTTCAATAAAATATGGACCAGGCATGAATCTATGCAAGAAAGCTCAGGGCTCATTCGACCTGCCCGAGAATGGACTACGCGAGCTAATCACAAGTCAAGAAGCCGCTACTCACAGCAAAATCTTCAAACGCTTTCAAGACGGCGACTTTCAAGTTTTCACCTGTAAGACTACCGAAGGCGCACATGATGACTTGATTGAAAACATTAGCCATATCAAGTCAATTACAGAATTGAATATGAGCGGAAATGATCTTTCAAATGCCTGTGTTCCAGCCATAGCCAAGCTGACAAATCTTACTGACCTTGGCGCTGGAGAAACGGACATAACAGGTGATGCCCTTGCCGCAACGGCAATACCGGGGCAACTCGTGCATGTCAACTTTGAAAACAACAAGAGTGGTTCGGCGCTAGTTCAGGCCATGCGCAATTCGCCAAAGGCACGACATCTTTGTCTAGCTGGTAGTGATCTCGATGGCGCTGATATTGAAGCCTTGAGCACCATGCCAGAACTGGTTAAACTAGAAATTGGCCACAACAAAAATCTTCGCGATCAAGACCTCAAGCCCCTGATTAAGCTGAAAAAGTTGAAAACCTTAGAAATACAGGGGTGTTCTAAATTGACCCCGGCAATAATTCCCACTGTGGCTAAAATGAAAAATCTCATTCATCTTGAATTGAACATGCTCAAGTTTTCAGAGCTAGACAAACAGCACTTATGTAAAGCTCTACCACATTGCAACATCAAAAATACCGACACCAAAAGTTTCCTACAAAACCAAGATAGAACAGAAGAAGACCTGAGCGGACTCTAAATATGGTGAAATAGACGTAGAATAGGAGCAGTTGGCGGGCATGGCAGCAGATAGCAAAGGTAGTAAATTGCAAAGGTAGTAAATTGCAAAACCAGTTTCAGAGACCCAAAACCAATATTTCTATCAAAGAAGGCGACACCTTTGCTGGGTCTTATCGCATCATTTCGCAAATTGGTCACGGCGGCATGGGAGCAGTTTACCGAGTTCATCATGCTTTTCTCAACCGCGAATTTGCACTGAAGACAATTCCCCCCGACGAAGTAACAAAAGAGAGCTGGGCACGCTTCCAAATGGAAGCTAAGTCGGTGGCCAAACTTGAACACAAAAACATGGTCAAGATCTACGATCTGGGCATCGCTGAAGGCAAATTTCCTTACTATGTTATGGACCTTCTCGAAGGCGAGTCACTGGCTGAACTATTAAAGCGACAAGCCACTCTCCCCCTAGCAGAAGCCCTAGAAATATTCTGCCAAATAGCTGATGGTCTCAACTTCGCCCATGAGCGGGGCTTTGTTCATCGCGATATCAAGCCCGGAAATATCATGCTCACCTTCGACACCGGCGCCACCAAGCCGACTGTCAAAATTCTCGATTTTGGCATTGCTAAGCTCGCCACCCCCACCGGACAAGACTGTGCCGCTACAACAAACACCGGCGCCATTTTTGGCAGCCCTTTGTACATGAGCCCAGAGCAATGCCGCGGAGCGGAAGTGGACCCACGCTCAGACATTTATTCTATTGGCTGTGCACTTTATGAAACCCTTACAGGGGCACCGCCCTTCATGGGTGACAGTGCCCTGATCACCATGGTAAAGCACCAAAAAGAAGTACCATTAAAACTACGAGAAGCCTCTCTAGGCAAAGACTTCCCTGAAGGCATTGAAATAATTGTTGCTCGCCTCCTCGCAAAAGAAAAAGCCGACCGCTACCAATCATTGACTGACCTACACAACGATCTTCTTGCTGTCAAAAGCGGTAAGCCCCTGACCACACCCTATTTCAACAAGAAGCGCGTCCAAGAAGCCTACGACGACGACGATGACTATGAAGACGAAGAGGACGAGGACGAAGAAAACAGTCAGTCATCAGGAATGCCAAAAATAGTAATTGTCGCCATCATCATAGCCACAGTGCTACTTCTGGCAGCCACAATCTTACTAATTTATGTGCTCACTACCGGCCAGGGACTCGGCGGTTAACTGAAATAAAGTCGATGGCAAGCGACAAGCAGAATTTCACTGGTGTTTTACTAGCAGCTGCTTCGGCAGCACTATTTGGACTAAGCACGCCTTTCGCGAAATTGCTAGAACGCGAAATAGCACCAATTATGCTAGCAAGTCTTTTTTATCTTGGCACAGGAATAGGCTTTGCATTGCTGTCAGCATACTCAGCGTCAAGAAAAAAACAGGACAAGGTTCTATTTCTTCGACGTCGCGATTTAGCAGCATTGACTGTTGTAGTCACCACCGGTGGCATTTTCGCACCAATCTGCCTGATGCTGGGATTGAGCAAAAGTACTGCCACCACGACTTCGCTCTTGCTCAACCTCGAAGCAGTTTTAACAGCGCTAATTGCCTGGTTCTATTTTCACGAGAATTGGGACCGACGCATTATATTAGGCATGCTCGCCATCACCGCCGGCGGTGCAGTGCTTAGCTTCAATGCCAACACCGATACGGCAGCGACAACTTTAACAAACATCTCTGGCCCAGCCTTAATTGCACTGGCCTGCCTGGGCTGGGCAATAGACAATAATTTCACCAGAAAAATCGCAGCGGCAGATCCCCAACAGATAGCAATGATAAAAGGCCTAGTAGCAGGACTAGTAAACTTTGCTCTTGCCCTGCTACTGGGACAGAAGCTACCGGGCCCAGAAACTACCATTGGAGCACTTCTGCTTGGCTTTATTGGCTACGGTCTCAGCCTCGTATTTTATGTCAAAGCTTTAAGAGACCTCGGCAACGCCCGCACTAGCGCTTACTTTGCTACGGCTCCATTTCTTGGCGCCGTGACCTCACTACTAATTTTTCACGAACCAATTACTCTGAGCCTGGCAATTGCAGCACTATTAATGGGCTGCGGCGTCTACCTGCATCTCAGCGAAAATCATCATCATTCTCACCATCACGAATTTACAGTGCATGAGCACGAACATGTGCACGATCTCCATCACGACCACAAACATGTAGGCGACGAAGAACCAATGAGGCGCGAAGATGGCAGTGAAATACCACACACTCACAAACATCAACACGAAGCTCTAATTCATAGCCATAAGCACTATCCTGACCTGCACCACCGTCACAAACACTAGCCCTAAGTGCAAACTCTTGCATTGAAAGTTAACCTTACGTGATCACCCGAAAGAGTGAGACACCAAGCGATTGAGACGTGGAATAATGGCAGAGTAAGGCACTTGCGCACGCTGTCCAGGAGACATTATGAGACTGACGGTAAATAACAGACTGTGCGGCCAGATTTTGCCCTAATGCCTGAGCCAAAGCCTATTACTATTTTGATCGCCGAAGATCAAGCCATCACTCGCTTTGGGCTGAAGTGCTCACTAGAAGCCTATGCCGACTTGAAAGTTGTGGCAGACTGCGGTGATGGGGTGAGCGCCATTTTACAAGCCTTGGCCGTCAAGCCCAATGTAATTTTAATGGATATTGGTCTTCCCAAGATTGATGGCATTCGCGCCTCCAAAGAAATCAAGCAAGCCCTGCCCAACTGCCACATCATCATGTTTACTGCCAGTGCAGAGCAAGAGCATATTTACGAAGCTCTCGAGGCTGGCGCCGACGGCTACTGCTTAAAAACTGTAGCAGGAGAGCATCTCTATGCCGCCATCAAGGCCGTTACCTCTGGCGCCACCTGGCTAGATCCAGGTATTGCTCATAAGCTGCTTAAGGCACAAGATAAACAATCTAGTACCGAATCAAGTGCTGTAATAACTAGCTCGCTGCCACTAAAACCATCACCCAATTCGGCCTTATCAGAAGAACAAGTAGCAATTCTAAAGATGCTAAGTGCTGGCTGTAGCCTGGAGACGATTGCCAAACAAACCAGCGCGTCGCTTGGAAATGTAGGCGGTTTAGTACAAGGAACTCTTGACCTTCTACTTAAAGCCGCCAAGCAAGAATTAAACGATAAAGGCGAAACGCCCATCGCACCTTACAAAACAGGGGGGGCCTGAGCGACAAGGAATAAAAAATTACCAAGACGGTAGAACACCAATTGGCGACCGCTACGAAATCGACGGCGTGCTTGGTCGAGGCGGCATGGGCATTGTCTACAAAGGCAAACACGTTCTAATGAATAGACCTGTAGCCATTAAAATGCTGCACCCAGAGCACGCAGCTGACGACAACGTTGTGGCCAGATTTCAAACCGAAGCCCAGACCTTAAGCCAACTGTCACACCCCAATTTAGTCTCTGTATTCGATTTTGGCGTCACCAGTAACAAAGAACCATACATGATTATGGACTTTCACTCTGGACAGAGTCTCGACAACTATCTAATTGCTCAAGGTCCGCTCGATAGCGCTATCGGGTTGAGCATCTTTAAGCAGGTTCTTAGCGGTCTAAGTATCGTACATAAAGCTGGAATTGTGCACAGAGATATTAAACCAAGCAATATTATTGTCTCACCAGATAAAAAGCCACAGGTTAAAATTGTCGATTTTGGCATTGCCAAAAATCCAAGTACAGAAAAGGAACGCTTAAAAATAACCAGCACGGGAGAAGTAATCGGCACACCTCGCTACATGAGTCCAGAACAGTGCACAGGCAAAGAACTAGACGCCAGAAGCGACATCTACGCTCTTGGCTGCGTCATGTATGAATGCTTTACGGGTAAAGCCACTTTTGATGGCGACAGCTTTTACGATATGGTCCGCCTTCACCTTAACGAAGCACCGTCCCGCCTGCCATTCTTCCAACCGGGCGTCAGTCACCCAAAAGAACTAGTAGAAATAATATTCAAAGCACTGAATAAGAATCCAGACGATCGCTACCAGAGCGCCGAAGAAATGCTTGAGGCCCTGAACAAAGTATCGACAATTGCAAGCAACACAAGGGTCGCTGACTAAACCAAAGACTGATCTAAGCAATCGTGGTAGTAAGTTCATGGACAATTTTCAAGAAAAACTACAAGCACTAAAAAACGGGCCAATCGGGTCAGTATTGAGCCAAATTGAAGATCCCCAAAAGAAAATCGAAGCGCAAAAGGCCATTGAGCAACTAATCACACTAGCAGAAGATGAGCACAGTCAGCACCTCAAAGGCGAAAGTGAGCATGCCTTATGCAGCGATGTTGAAGGCCACCAACGATTAATCGAAGAGTTGACGCAAGCTCGAGACCAGGCTCAAGCCGTTTCAAAATTAAAGTCCGAATTTGTCGCCAATATGAGTCACGAAATTCGCACGCCCATGAATGGCATTCTCGGTATGGTCGAAATACTTTTGCGCACAGAGCTTAGCCCCTCCGCCCGCGAATACACTCTTCTCCTCAAAGAAGCAGGGAAATCACTACTAAGCATTTTGAACGATATCCTGGACTTCTCTAAAATTGAGGCCGGGCGCATAGAAATATCTAATTGCGAATTTGACCCCACCAGCTTGATTGAAGGAGTTGGTGAAATTCTCTCACCCCAGGCAGATGGCAAAAATCTTCTGCTATCGACATTTATCGACCCTCGCATTCCAGCCTTAGTAACCGGTGACCCCCTGCGACTGCGGCAAGTACTGCTCAACCTCGGCGGCAACGCCATCAAATTCACCAATCAGGGCAGCGTCACCATTCGAGCAGATCTGATCAATCATTTTGATGACAAAGCAGCGATTTGCTTTTCGGTGGTTGATACAGGCATCGGCATTCCTGAAGTAAGCCTAGAGCGCCTCTTTGAGCCATTCGTACAAGTCGATGGTTCGATTAGCCGTAGATATGGTGGCACCGGCTTAGGGCTTAGCATCTCTAAGCGTTTAATTGAATTGCTCGGAGGCACCATAAGTGTTGAAAGCACTGTAAACAGTGGTTCTACTTTTACCTTCACTATCAATCTACAATCACCAAAACGTTGCAGCACAGGACCAATAACCAATAGTTTTCAATCTAATGCTGGTAGTTCAACTGTAATAATTTTAGATGACGACGCCCAGCTTAAAGACTGCATTTCCAACTATTGCGATTGTTTTGGACACAAGGCCGAATCTTGCACCACTGTTACAGAAGCAATTACTTGCATCGAAAACGCGAAAAAAGCAGGTAACACAATTACGCTCATAGTAGATGGCGCTCGCCATAGTCAGCTGGCACTCGACTTATTTGAGCGCGAATTTTACGGTCAAGAAAGTCAATCGCAACGCATAATTTTATTAACGACAAAAGACCTTAGAGTTGAAACCGAAGCACTTTTACCCAAGAGCCTGGCTAAAACACTAACCCGGCCAGTGCGGCGCAACGCCCTGAAATACTACCTCAGCGCTCCAAATCCGCACCAGGTTAACGGAGAAGAACCACAACTCAAAAGGCCAAAAAACTACAAACCGGCAAATACGCGAAAGCTCAGAGCGCTTGTGGCTGACGACAATAAACTCAACCAACAAGTAGCCAAACTGCTTCTACAGGGCCTAAACTTAGAAGTAGAGGTTGTCGAAAACGGTATGGAAGCGGTTGCCACTTTCGATAGTGGCAACTTTGACATTGTCTTTCTCGATTGTCAGATGCCCGAGTTAGATGGCTATGCCGCTGCTAGAATTATAAGAAAGCTGCAAGAGCAAAGAGACACCCACGTTCCTATAATCGCCATGACAGCCAATGCCTTGGAGGGAAGCCGAGAAGACTGCCTAGCTGCAGGTATGGACGATTATTTAGCCAAGCCAATTGAGCCAGTAGAACTTGAAAGAGTACTGCGGGCCTGGTCCAAAGACCTAGAAAAAATCAGCACAATTACCCAACGTCTAATTACAGGTCAATTCGTGAGCCAATCTCTAGAGCCCTTTATTGAAATTGAAACTCTAGCTTCACGCTTTAGTGAGAAAAACTACAAACAGCTACTAACAATGTTTGCCGATACCGCCATTGGCGAAATTACAACTCTACAAGAGCACCTTGGCAAAGAAGACTATAAGGCCGTCCGCTCAGCAGCACATGCATTTAAGGGCGCCTGCGGTACAATTTGTGCCCCCAAAGTAGCGGGTACCCTGCAAGAGTTAGAAGCCGCAGCAATTCTAGCAGACGTCTCTCAGTGCAAGGCCTTACTTTCGCGCTTAGACGCCGAAGTAAAAAAAGCACTGGTTGAGACCCAAGGGCATTTGGGCGACTCTAGTCAAAAAACGCTCTGATCTTCAGTCGAATACTCTTATTTTGCCGCTCATAGCCTCATGGCCACTGCCGCAAAAGATATCGCAGAAGAAATCGTAATCACCAGACTTCTGTGGGTTAATCGGCACCTCGGTGATCCGGCCAGGCACAACATCGGCCCTAACAGATAGGGAGGGAACATTGAATCCGTGCGTACGATCTTCACTTGTAATTTGAAGGATCGTTGGCACACCTCTCTTCAGCACGATCTCGCTCGGAACGTATTCAAACTTCTTGGCACTAATCTTTACTATTTTCGCCCCCACGGCATCTGACGACTTTAGACTCGCCAAGCTAAAGAGAATCACTAAGAGCGCTAATTGCAGTTTTCTGTTCATAACCTCGCCTCACTATTGATTGGATATTCAGCGAGCTGATAGCGGCCGCTGTTCACCTGCGCCAAGACGTTGCGAAAACCTAATCCTTTATATGGCTCAGCCTTAGACCAAGGAATCGGTTGCCTCTTAGGCGTGGAGCCAGCTAGTGGCATCGGCATCATCAGCGAATTCGCCGAGTGATGGGCAATGTGACCAGTCATGTGGTGATTCTCTTGATGAATGTGACCATAGAAAACTGAAACGTTGACATAAGGCATCAACAAGTCAATTGCCTTGGAGCCATCTCGCGTTGCCCAATCCCACTGAGGATACAAATCGAACAAAGGGCGATGAGCGAAAACGACTATTCGCTTATTGAAATGCTGCCCACTAAGATCTGATTTTAACCATTGGAGCTGTTCTTCTCCGATACTACCGGTAGGGTCAGAAACATTGTCAATCGTAATAAAGTGCACACCCTTATGATCAAACGAATAGTACGTTTTGCCAAAATATTCTTTATAGGTTTCACCCTTATCGAGTGATGCATCGTGCTCGCCGGGCATAAAATGCACAATTTTCGCATCGAGTTCAGCAACGATTTGCTGAAACTCCTTCATGCGTGCTTTGCGCACAATCACGTCGTCTGTAGTTTGGGTGAGATCACCTGTAAAAATTACGAAATCTGGTTTCTGCTTGAGGCTATTAACTTCGTTCACGGCCTTGATTAACGTACCTTTAGCATCAGGATTGATTTTGTCTCCTTCAAAGCCCCAGTGACTATCAGAAAGCTGGACAAAAAAGAAATCTTTGCTTTTGATTCCAGGGAAACCGAGCACCGGCCCTTGCATTAAACCAGAAAGAAATACCGCTCCACCTAAGCCGGCTAACTTCAAAAAATCTCTTCGGTCAAATTCTGCTGTCATTTTTACTTCCTTGCGATTGTGATTGCCTTTCAAATTTTGAGCAATTGAAGTCCTTCGATGAAGACCTCAAATAGTCAAACTAAATCATCTTCAAAAAAATTCTCCGCGGCCATGAATGGCGAAACAGCAGCTGCCAAGCTTGGGAATAAAAGCTATCGTCAAATAGTTACTTAGTTAGTAGAGGCCGTTGGAGTAAAAATATCGGCGATGAAGCTGACTGCACCGCATAGGGAACTGGCCAGCATGGTAACCATGTTTGGCGGCTATTTACTTCTCCTGACAGAAATTCGTTTTGAGCATCGCGTCGCTGTTATAGATGATTGGCGCCCTTGGTTGCCAATCGTTCTTTGCTTGCTAATGCTTGTTGCCATTCCGCTTGCTAGGTGGCGCTGGCATCGCGGCGGGAGGACCGCACTGTTACTTTTGAATGGTGCCACAGCAGGCTTAGGCTTGCTCGGCCTCTCCTTCCACTCTGATGGGCACCTTTTACAAAGACTATCGGAAGTTTTTAGCGTCTGGACCCTCGGTCCTCATACCAGCGCCGCAATTACTACAGTACATCCACCGCTACTTGCGCCCCTAGCTCTAGTGGGTCTGGGGCTGATTGGAACAATAATCTGTACCGAGTTTGATTCAAGCCTAATACAAGAAAAACAAATGGAGAAATGCAATGAAAGCAGTTGAATTGGTTGGCACTTCCGGCCTAAAGAGCCTCCGCCTAGTGGATATAGCCCGACCAAAGCCAGCAAGTGGGCAGCTTCTAATCGAGGTAAAGGCGGCTGGTGTAAATTTTGCGGAGCTACAGACTCTGAACGGGAAGTATCCACCAATGACACAGATTCCATATGTGATGGGGTTTGAAGCAGCGGGGGAAGTAACGGAAGTCGGCCCAGACGTTCACAACTTCAAGGTCGGAGACAGAGTAACCAGCCTAGTATCCTCAGGTAGTCATGCGGAGTACGCTTTAGCAGATCAGTCTTTGGCTATTCCAATTCCAGAGAACGTTTCTTTCGTTGATGCCACAACAATTCCAGTTAACGGCCTTACCGCCTATGCGTTGCTTAAACATGGCGCTAAAATTCAAAAAGGTGACACCGTCTTGGTGCAAGCAGCGGCAGGCGGCGTCGGACTCTTCTTGATACAGCTAGCGAAATTATTCGGCTGTTCAAAAGTGATTGCTCTTGCGGGTTCTCAAGAAAAGCTCAAACTAGTCAATAGACTAGGCGCAGACTTTGCCTTTAACTACAATGATGACGACTGGCACACCAAGGTATTAGCAGCGACAAACGGCAAGGGCGTCGATGTGGTTCTAGAATGTGTTTCAGGTGCTGTAGGTGATCAGTGTTACAAGCTAGTTGCTGCGCAAGGTCGCATAATAGTATTCGGAGCCGCAAACTTGCATGATTCACATTCTCCGGAGCAAATCACTCAACTAATTCGAAAGAACCTCACCATCACAGGCTTCAATCTTCCAACCATGCCGTCAGAATTGCTCGCCTCGTGTATTCCGGCCCTCCTGAAAATTATCACTACCGAGAAAATTGAATTGCATTCTGAAGTGTTTGCGCTAAAAGATGTTCAATCTGCCTATGGGGCATTGGCGGGCAGAACTACTATTGGCAAAGTCGTTTTAGTGCCGTGACACCTTGCTCAATTTCTGACCAAGTCTCTTTGTTTATTTTCAAATCCCATTGGCGTAACCTCGATAAAGTCGCGGCGCAAGCTCTCGTCATCAGAGAGCCAAAGAAGAAACTTACTTCGCTTCGATTTACATTTAATAGGAGAACACCGCCAATGCTATTTTGGAAAAAAACCACTGTTCTTCTAGCGGCATCGTTCTGTGGCTTTATATCATGGCAGAGCTTTCTCGCTAATGAAGATTTCAGTGTTTGCGGCCCCCCTGACAAACTAGCGCCCCCAAACACGCCAGTAGTTCTGGTTCTATCGAGTCAACCAGGTCGATTCAATGCACAAGTGTGGCAACCCCTGTGCAGCCAAAACCAGCTATTCGCGCTCTGTTCCAATCGCAATGTTAAACGGCCAGGCTGGGGTTCTCTAGTGCTCTCGGATCTAAATGCCTTTCAAAGACAATACGCTAATGACGGAACAAACGTGTGCCTATTTGGCTACCGTGCTGGCGGGAGAGCAGCATACTTCCTAATGATGCATGAGCCAACGCTCGCTTCAAAATTAATAGTATCAGATGGAGTGGTGCCAGCAGAGTTTAGAGCATACATCGAGAAAAATCAGGAGGCTCTCAATGCATTAAGAAACAAGAGCTTAGTGATGGTAACTAACACCGCATGCTCAGATATCAATCAGCAAATGCTGAAAGACAAACAATTTCTGGAAAAAAAACTCAAGTGGAAAATAGCCCTTGTTGCATACGATGATCAAACAGCGCGAACCAACAACCTTCGAGAAGCACCAAAAAGCATCTATCAACAGGCCATTCAACTTGCTTATCAGCAGTAGACACAACTATTTTAGTAAGGCTAGCCAAAGGCAATGAACAAAGATATTCAAAGACATATGCAAAAACGGCTATATGCGGCGATGATTGACGCATTAATAGTTGCTCTAATCAATGCGGCAATTTTCACATTGCTCTGCTATCAAATACTAGTGGAGCAAGGTGCAAGGCAATATTCGTTCACCGATATGCCCGACATGGCAGGGATCTCAGTCAACGCAGTATCTATATGCGCTATCTGGCTAGGCTACTGCTTGACTGATGCCTTTGCTGTATTTCCTTGTATGCTTGCTCTCTTGATTGCCGTCGAAATGCACGAAATCTCTCCCCTGGTGGGTAATTTCGAATTTGCATTTGTAGCTGCTATTGCTACTAATTTTCTATACCATCTAATTTTTGAAGGCTCCGCACTAAGGGCTACTCCAGGTAAATTATTTTGCGGCATGAACGTGAACACAAAAGAAGGCAAGCCAGCGCATATTGCTCTAACACTTCGGCATCTAGCAAAAGTCATCGCAGCTCCGGCTGTATTGGCTGCCATTTCAATAATATGGTCACTAAAAGTAATCGATCGCCTCGGTTTTAAGGTACCACAAGTGGTGCTTAATTCAGTCGACAAGATAGCCAGCGGCGATGACTGCCGCTGGCCTCATGATTTGATTTCTGACACCACAGTTGGACAGGTCGAGGTCCAGACCGCAGACGCTCCTATTGCTATTTAAGTGCCCCAGCAAGCTTGGCATCGATCTCAGCACTGGGCACCTCACCGAGAGTCTCAGCCACAACTTTGCCATTCCTAAAGATTTTGAGGGCCGGAATAGCCCGCACGGCATAAAGTTCAGACGTCTTAGGAGAATTGTCAACATTTAGCTTATAAAAGACAACTTTACCATCATATTTTTTGGCTAAAGACTCGACGACAGGTGACAACATTTTGCAAGGCCTGCACCAATCGGCATAAAAATCTACAAGCACCGGCTTACTAGACTTAAGTACATCCTGAGTAAAAGACTCATCAGAAGTAGCTTTTACTATTTCACCCTGAGCAAGAACAGGAGACCCTCCAGCGCAGCACAAAGACAAAGCAACAGATAAGGTCGTAACAATACATCTCAGATTCATCGAAAATATCCTCTACAAGATTCCACCCTATCTTTAACGAAGGAAGAAGCGACCTTATTCCAAAATATAGATAGAATCAAATTTATTATCGTCAGTCATCCTTCAACGTCGAAACAATAACCAGAGCCATACACACTTCGAATTCTCGACTTATCTCCCTCACCATCGATTTTCTTGCGCAATCGCTTCAAACACGTAGTAAAAGCCGATTGCCTGGCACCTGAATCAACGGGCCAAACCTTATCCAAAATCTCATCAGCGGAGAATACATGATTAGGGTTGCGCATAAAAAATTCTAGCAATGCAAACTCAAGCGGGTCTAAGTCGGCTTTTCTATTATCGATTTTCAACAGGCGCCGTGAGATATCCAACTCTAAATTGCCACTCTTCAAAATCTTGACATAGAGCATCGGTGGGCGCCGCAGAAGAGCACTAACTCTCATAGACAATTCTTCAATCTGAAACGGCTTGGTAAGAAAATCGTCTGCACCTTCTGCGAAGCCGTGCGCCTTAGTTTGAATATCTCTATACGCTGTGAGAATCAAAATTGGTGCGGTGCCCGCTCTAGCCCTATAGTTCTTCACTATCTCAAGACCACTTAAACCAGGCAGATCAAGATCAAAAATGAAAAGATCGAAGTCAGCCTGCATGCTCAACTCAAGAGCCGCGAGGCCATCGTATCGCACATCTACCACGTGCCCTTCCATCGTCAGCCAGTCACTAATCAGATGAGCAGTATTCTGATGATCTTCTACTAAAAGAATCTTGGCCAAGTTGCATCTCTCTTGTCTAGCTAGTGGGGATAATGAAACTAAAGACACTGCCACCTTCTGCCGGGCAATGCAATTCAAGTGTGCCATTGTGTTTTTCAACAATGAGCTTGCAAATAGCCAGCCCTAATCCTCGGCCTTCTCTGTTTCTGTTGGCGGCAGTACTGAAGGTACTGAATTTGTCAAAGACTACTGGCCTGAGAGTAACCGGAACTCCGGGCCCGCTATCACGAACGGAGAAGCAAACCGCATTTTCAATCTTCTTAAACTCAACTTCTACGCGACTAAGCTCTGGCGCAAATTTTATGGCATTTGATACCAGATTGACCAAAACTTGCAAAACCCTCATACCATCTACATTTATTGCAGGTTGACTCTCGCTAAGTTGGTAGATAACTTCTATGTGCTTTTCTCTAGCCAATTCGCGCACTTGAGCATCGGTTTCAGCAAATAGGCTATGAATCTCTACTGGTTCTCTCTCTAAAATGAGTTCGGCGGTCTCTAGCTTGTGCAAATCAAGTAATTCATCAATCAAATGCAAGAGTTTCTTAGTCGTCTGCTTTGCTTCAACCAGTCTTTGCCTTGCTTTCTCAGTCAACTCCCCGTAGACGCCCTTGAGCAACATATCGTGCATCAAACCAAGAGAATTTATAGGAACTTTCAAATCATGACCAACCATGGCAGTAAAATCGTCTTTGAGTTGCTCCATGGCAACTTTTTCGCTTATGTCATGGACAATACAAAACATCAGCTTATCTTCTTCAGACCATTGCAATGACCACGAGACAAATCTCGGTCCATCTAAAACGGTCAAGACCCTACACTTCACCATCACTTCGCGCTCAATCTGACAGGCTTGAGCCATAGCTTCGCGAAAGAGTAATAAATCATCAGGATGGAGCACACGGTCAATTCTGGCACCAATCAAGGCATCTTGACTGGCGCCCCACTGCGTTTGGCAAGCAGGATTGATATTGACAAATACACCTTTTTCAGTAATAGAACAGATAACGTCTAGCGTTTTATCGAGAAGTCGTCGCTCATTTGCCCTAAGTTCATCAATAGATTGAGCCATCGATATAATTGTGCGATCGAGCACAGCAAGCTCGTCATACCCCCTCATTCGAGGAGTGAGAGTCTTACCCGCTGCGAAACGAAGAGCATTATCTGTAACTTTTCTAAACTGCCTCGTTATCGTTTGATTGAAGTACCAAACGAGAAAAGCCGCCATGGCGAAATTAGCAAAGACACCGAGATAAATAATCTGGGCAGTCTGCTTTCTCAGGCGTGCTTGCGATTCTTTCTTTTCAATTTCAAGAACAGTCTGTTGACTAGAGACAGTCTCGACCAAACTAGACAAACGATCAATGGCAGTACCCATTTGCACAAGCGCTATTGCTGCCTTTGCCGACTCATGGTTAGCGGCATACCGCTTCGATATATCGAGCTGCGTCTGGCACTTTGCCAAAAGTGTGAGAAACTGAGACAAGAATTGCATTCGCGCTGGTGAATTCTGCGACAGCGCCGTGATTTCACGCTCTTCCACATAAAGTCTTTGCTGCAGCGTACGAGTGCGCTGCCAGAATACATCGCTTCTACTAACGTGGGCTATTACAGTAGAAGTGCCCCGTTCAAGCAATAGTTTAAGAATAGAATTGAGATGTTGTCCATATTCACGTACAGAGGCCTCTTGCTGCCGCTCTACCTCGGCCTGATTGAGCATACTGAACAGAGTGCAAGCAAAGACAATTTGAAAAGCCAGAGGGAGGCTCACGATCAAAAATGCCTTTTGCGGAATGGTCAGGGATGGCATTTGCATGAACCTTTGTAGATGCCTGTATGGCCAAGTCGGCCAGAGTGAGTACTGATTTGAGGGGCCATATTGGGACAGATACCCTCTAAGTACTAACGCCTCGGTCTTCATTTTTATTCTCGAACTAAAGTGGGTTGCTTTGCAAATCGTTGCCATTTTCTTGCCTATTTAGCTTTGTTGTTAAAAGGCAGTTGCAGAGTTAACCTCGCAGTGTTCCCCGTCGCAGAGAGCTGACTTATGAAAACAGAAGACTTTGGCAACAAGAAGCCTGAAAGTACCCGAGAAGAATCATCTAGTCTCTTTGAGGATGCTTATAATACTGTTTCTAAGGCAGCGACTAGCGCAGCGAGTGAAGTGGCGAACCATCCAGTAGAGTTAACGGCCACTGTCGCTACCGGTCTTGCGGCTATTGCCCTAGCACGCCGCGGGCAAGTCCCCGAGCTTGGACCAGCAGTTAAGTCTCTGGCCACTGATGCCACAGCTTCGTCTAAGCACATCTTCGCTGAAGCCAAACCACTCGCTGCCAGGATTATTGGCGATGGCTCAAGCGAGCTCAAGCACGTGAGCTTTCCCGCCGGCAGCAGTGCAGAGGCCAAGGCAAAAGCTATCGTCGATGCCTCCGGACTAGACCTAAGCCACGTACGCTTCCCCGTTGGTGCCAATACGCAGAGTAAAGCAGAAGCGATACTGAATGCTTCTGATCTCGGCCCAGGCCACGTCCATTTTCCTTTAGGTGGAGACACCGAGAGCAAAGTGAAAGCAATACTTGACACCGCTCACACCGATCTAAGTCACAGCAAATTCCCCCTAGACGCCACCACTGACGACAAAGTCAAAGCAATTCTCGACAATGCCGACCTAGGACCAGGTCATGTGGAGTTTCGTGCTGATGCCGATATTGCGGCTAAGGCCAAGGCCATATTGAAGGAATCTGAGCGGCAATAACTTTTGAAACCCCTGCTTTTGAGCAGCGTTTCTCCAATCCAGATTTGACCAGGTCTCACAGCCTGGTCAAATCATCGTGCCATGAAGTAACACCCACATTCATGCGGGAATAAAAGCAGCCTGTCTATCGTTGCTTATATTGAGAATGTTTTGGAGAAGTGGAGTGAAATTCAAAGTTCGAAAAATCAATTTTATAGTTGGTCTAACCACCTTAACCGGAATCTGTTCCTTGCTTTCGTCAATTTCAAGCAGTCTGGCTTCCCCCCACGCCACAGAAGGCAGCAGAAACCAAGTAGAAGATCAGGCAGGTCCAGGTTCTCGTCAAGCTGCAGCGCAGAGCACAATACCGGCAGGCGAATTTGCTCCAGACTTTGCACTTCCAGACAGCCAGGGGCACACCGTTAAGCTCAAGCAGTTACTAGCTAATGGGCCTGTTATATTGTCATTCTATCGCGGGCCATGGTGTCCATTTTGCAATCGTGCACTGCAAGTGTTGCAGGAAAGTCTGCCGGCATTTAAGGAACACAAGGCCCAACTAATAGCCGTCTCACCCCAGACCCCAGATCACTCAACGCAGACAGTAAAAGATGCCCGCTTATCTTTTACCGTTTTAAGTGACGCGAAAAATCAAGTCGCTAAAAGCTTTGGCGTTGTTCACACATTGCCCCAATCTATCCAAGCGACTTATATGGCTGCGGGAGTAGATCTTGCGGATTTCAATGGTGACAATAGCGGTGAATTACCGCTGCCAGCCACTTTTGTCATAAACACACAAGGGAAGATTATCTATCGATTTGTTGACAGCGATTTCAGGCGAAGGGCAAAACCTGAAGAGATTCTAGAAGCGTTAGTGAAGAGTGAGGCTGCCGATAAGGTAGAAATTGAACTTTGAAAACCCACCTTGTAAAGTTACTACTTACTCCGATTCCCATTGCCTGCACCGTATGGCTAGCAAGTGGCACATCGACGCAGGCCGCCACTGAGTATAGTGACAGTAAGCACCCAGTTATAGTCGAACTATTCACGTCAGAAGGTTGCAGCAGTTGCCCTCCTGCAGACAGTGTCCTAGCCGCATTGCTGGAAGTGCAGACCAACGCTAGTGAAATCATAACAATCAGTGAACACGTAGACTATTGGAATTATCTGGGCTGGGCTGATCCATTCTCATCAGGCTTGTATACGGAAAGACAGCGTCAATATGCGCGTGCCTTGAATCAAGCAGGAATGTACACGCCCGAGATGATTGTAAACGGCAAACAAGGCTTGGTTGGTTCTGACTCTAGAGCCGCGCTGGCTGCCATAAAAACCCTATCAGCAGAGCCCAAGAAACTTCTTCATCTCAAGGCCTCGATTGATTCCGATCATCAAAAGGTTGCCATCAGACTAAATTCTACAGGCATCGATCTCGAGCGCAATGAGCAGTTAATTCTCTTTGTTACCGAAGATGAATTATCTGTGCACGTTCGCTCAGGTGAAAATGGTGGTCGAACCCTAAAGCACAGCAATGTCGCTCGAGCCGTCAAAGTATTAGACACACTGCCTCAAACGACATTGTCGCTGCCAATTTCATTGAGCAAGCAGGGCGCCTTAAAAGTTGTTGCAATAATTCAAAACAAGCAAACAATGGCAATAACTGCAGCAGGCAGAACTCAAGTCGAACTGAAATAGCAAGACTGACATAGCTAACAGAGTGACTAAGAAATCATATCGTGCATTTGAAAGCCTAAAAAAAGCCGTGAGTACCTTTGGGGAGCTGGCCAATATATGCTATTCGCATAGCGTTACTACATGCCAATTTCTTGACACTTTTACTTTGTGGCTATAGCGCTACGTAGACAGCTATGGTTTCAGTACAACCTTTACCCCGAATATTAACGAGCCGCAGAAAACAAGACACAAGCACAGATTCAACTAACACGATTCCAGCTTCAGACAGCAGTCTGCAGCGTTGGACCACTGTGTTAAGACTCGCTCTTGGGGGCAAGCAAGGCCAAATGGTTAGCACCGCTAGATTAGCTAGCACACGCTTACTACCACCAACACCATTCATGGAAATCACATGCAATTCGAAAACGCTCATCAACTCGACTCCTACCTGAAGAACAATCCGAAGCTAACCGAGCTACTAATTGAAGACAGCCCAAACCTTGTCGCCGTGCCGATGCCGACATCAACCCAACTTCATCTCAAGGTATTACAGATACATCGTTGTGCCAATATTCGCAGTTTCGATAATCCAAAATTTCTCAAATATCTCTCGCTCAAAGGCTGCCCGACGTTGTTAAGCCTGCAACAACTGCCAGACTCATTGGTGAATCTATTGATCTACGATTGCCCACTGATCACCAAGATTCCGGCGCTACCTACCGCACTCGGCAATATGCGCATTCGCCGGTCTAAACTAGCGTAAGAGTCAAGAAAGAGATGACGAGAACTCTGTCATCTGCTACCAGTATTGCCTATCTGCTGCCCATATTGCTTTGTGGCTATAGTTCGGCATTTGCAAGTACATTTTTGACATACATTCATCACTCATTACACAAACGAGACAAACACAAAAGAAACAGATACCAATTTGATTACTAGACACAAAGCCGCAGACAAATGTCTGCGGCTTTGTACCGCTAAATAGCTCGGCAATATGTTGCGCTGACTGCGAACATACTGCCAAAACGTTTTCCCCAGCCTGAAAACGCTGGAAAACATACAAAGAGATTCACAATTCGCCTTATTCTCAATCACTCTAAAAAGATCACTGGCAAAAATAGACAAATCCATGTTCAACCTTTTACAACCACGAACATTATCACTGTTGCAGTGGCAGCAGTAGATACCGTCATCGCCAGCCGCTGGCTAGCTTCAATCATTTCCACCACCCGCAGTATCAACGTAACCGTCGCACAAAGGAGACAATCATGATTCAGAGTAGAAATTCGAAAACACAAGAAACCATGTCAACCAAAGAGCTCATTGTTCTCGGGGCAATCCAGGCCTCAGTAGGCAGCCTGGAACTCGACATCAAAGGCGCTCTAGTCAGTATCCGTCATGAAGACCGCGCAGACATCGCCATAAAAGCGAATTACCCCAAGAATTGGACGTTTTTGAGCGGCTCGGTGCACCAAGTCAAAGTACAGGAACAACTAGGTAGCGGGGGGATTGTAGACAGCAAGGCGGTAGTCATTGCAGGCAACAACTACGGGTTCATCAACACCGGTGAAGTATACGTGAACGGGAAGCAGGAACAACTAGGTGGCAGGGGGATTGTAGACAGCAAGGCGGTAGTCATTGCAGGCAACAACTACGGGTTCATCAACGTCGGTGAAGTATACGTGAACGGAAAGAAGGTCACAGCAGGTGAACCAACCAACCCAAGTGGACCGCCCAGAGGACCAGACAAGTTGGAGATAATCGTGCCTAATGCTTACAAAGGCAGTTTAAGACTGACGTACATGAACGGCAGCGAGATCGACATGGACAACTGGGAGGGTGATGACGTGTCGTTCTCCAGCGTCGCAGGGGGTGATCTTAAGGCTGGTCGACTAACGAGTCTTTCCGCTTTCGTGCTCCAGTCCAGCGGTTCAGGCAACTTCACCATCGAGATGATCGAGACCGAAACGTTCACGGCGACGAAAACCGGCAACGGCGACCTAGATATAGAGGAGCTAAACACAAGCTCTCTACTGCTTACCCAGACCGGCTCCGGTGATACAACAATCAGCCATGGGGCCGCTACATCAGGCAGCGTCAACAGCATCGGCTCTGGCGACATCAGCATGCGCGGCCGCTTCGGCAACCTGAGCAAGTGCAGTCTAGGGTCCGGAGAGGTCAAGATCAGCATTAGCGATTGATCCCGGCAAGGGAAAGAAGCAGCGGCACCACCCTCCTTCTGGGAGGTGCCACTGTCAAGCAAGGCCAAATGGTTAGCACCGCTAGATTAGCTAGCACACGCTTACTACCACCAACACCATTCATGGAAATCACATGCAATTCGAAAACGCTCATCAACTCGACTCCTACCTGAAGAACAATCCGAAGCTAACCGAGCTACTAATTGAAGACAGCCCAAACCTTGTCGCCGTGCCGATGCCGACATCAACCCAACTTCATCTCAAGGTATTACAGATACATCGTTGTGCCAATATTCGCAGTTTCGATAATCCAAAATTTCTCAAATATCTCTCGCTCAAAGGCTGCCCGACGTTGTTAAGCCTGCAACAACTGCCAGACTCATTGGTGAATCTATTGATCTACGATTGCCCACTGATCACCAAGATTCCGGCGCTACCTACCGCACTCGGCAATATGCGCATTCGCCGGTCTAAACTAGCGTAAGAGTCAAGAAAGAGATGACGAGAACTCTGTCATCTGCTACCAGTATTGCCTATCTGCTGCCCATATTGCTTTGTGGCTATAGTTCGGCATTTGCAAGTACATTTTTGACATACTTTAATCACTCATTACACAAACGAGACACACACAAAAGAAACAGATACCAATTTGATTACTAGACACAAAGCCGCAGACAAATGTCTGCGGCTTTGTACCGCTAAATAGACGTCGGCGATTTAGTGCGCCAATTGCCACTTCACTGCCACCATTTTCACAATCATGGATTACCTATGCACACTACGCCCGATTCAAACTTACTAATGCCGCTGACCTTGGTCGTTGCCTATTTGTTCATATCTATTGTTGTCCCTTTTGCTTTCTTCTGGCTGGAAGGACGCAGAGAAGAGAGTCGAGAACTAAACAGACAATTTGAAAGACAAGAAGAATGGCTACAGCTACACAATCAAAGCATTGACGTGGATTAACTTGAGCGTCACAACTACCAAATATCTCGGTTAACGCCGAGAGTACCAGTCCAGAAATTCCAAATAAATTCAAATGAGCCTCATGCCAAGACGCAGAGGCGCCACTTAACAGGGAGCCAATCATGCACACCTCACAATCAATCATTTATTCCGCATATTCAATCAGCGTTCTTTTCATCTCACTCAGCCTTGCGGCTCTCATAGCATCTGCAATTTGTTTACTATTGCAACTTCATTTCAGTGCAAGTATTCATCGCCTCAACCATCTGATAGGAGGTGCCATTGCAAAAAGTCGTTGCGTCAATGGAACTTATCGAAAACTAGACCAACGACGTATCCTCACGAGCCTAGGGGTTATTTGCCTCTGGATCGGTTGCGCAATTTTATGGCAAACACCGCATTTCAACTCGAACTTGAACCTTAGCCAACAGATAACTTTCAAGGCTATCGCTTGCATCATCTTCGCGCTGAGCTGGATTGCGATAGAACGCCATAACTACGAGCGCGACCTCGGCTAAAAATGTCGGGCCAGACCTAGAATCTAGTACACCTCTCTTATTGCAATTGACGCCCTTTGTGGCCGGAGAAATTGTATGTTTAGCATTGTGATTAATTGGATTATTCCAACTTTGTTCGCTGGAGTTGGCATTGCGCTGTGCGTAGCCGCTGGCTCAATTTCAACCTCAGTGGTGTCACGCGGCCCTCGTGCTGTAATCGTCTATGCATTGCAAACGGCTGCAATTGCCTCGTCTTTTGGCGCAATAGCAGGAGTACTGGTTTGGCAAATGGGCCATCTGGGTTCGCCGTTAACCGGAGCCTACACAGTTGGCGTATTGACAGGCATGAGTTCACTGCTCGTACCATTTTGGCAACTGAAAGAAGGCTACAATTACGCTTCTCATCTGCGAAAATCAGCCCCGCAGATACAAGCATTTGCAATTCTGTTTTTTGACACAATCGACACAAATCGCGATGGCGAAATCACAGAAGACGATATGTGCGAAGCTATGCACAGCTTCGCGATCGATGAACAACAGCTTCTTCAATCTATGCGCAATCAACTTCCTGAAATTGGTCATGCGATCGGGTCAACATCATCAACAACCTATGTCTGGATTAATATCGCGAATGGCGGCGGCTACTTTTCACCCATCACTTTGACCAATACTATTTACGCCATTAATCGAGCAGATCTAATCAGCTACGTTGATCGCATCGTGGAAAAGTACAAACGCTGGGTGTGCTATTGATTCACCACTACGAAGTAGGAGAAATGCAATGCACGTCAAATCGAAAAAGGAACTTAGTCAATATCTCAAAGATAACCCAGGGCTGCAGAGGCTTACGCTTGATCTCGGCGACTGCCCTAGGTTTACCAGGCTACCAGCTCTGCCGACTACCTTGAGCTATCTGCAAGTCTTCAACGGCCTCGGCCTTACCAGGCTACCAGCTCTGCCGACTAAGTTGCTCTATCTACAGGTCGACAACTGCCCCGGCCTTACCAGTCTGCCCACGTTATCAATGACATTGACCAAACTAGTGCTAGACAACTGCCCTAGGCTTACGAGCTTGCCCGCTCTACCGAGCACACTGACATATTTGGGGGTCTTCAACTGCCCTAGCGTTAAGAGCTTGCCCTCGTTACCTAGCAGGCTATGCCAACTATGGGTCGACAACTGCCCTGGCATTACCGGCTCACCCCTGTTACCAGGCACGTTGACCAAACTCGGATTTGACAATTGCCCTAATCTTCATTACCTGCCCACGCTTCCGAGCACGTTGACAGAACTGTGGGTAAACAACTGCCCTGGACTTACGCCCAACGGCAAACTGAAATTGGGTGTTCTCAACTTGCATTTTAGCTAATTTGTGCTTTCAGCTCCAAGCATTTATACAGGCGAACAACAATGAATCAAATCATCCGCTCAATTAGAGTCTTCTCCACCTCCGAAGAAGCCTTAAGCCAAATCTTTCAGGCCAATAGAAATCTAGCGCACCTGCACTTGTACATGTCTCCACAACTTTTGGAGCTACCTAGCCTGCCGAACCAACTTACCTATTTGCATATAGGAAATTGCCGCGCTCTGACCAGCTTGCCGAAGCTACCGACATCATTGCGTCGACTAGTCGTATATAATTGTCCTCGCTTACTCTTACTGCCAGAGCTGCCTGAACGCTTGGCCTCGATGGCGGTAGACATTGGTGTAGCACACAATCTTATCGCCAACAATATTCCAAAATACTGAACTCGAAAAGCAGCGGAATCGTCCTATTTTTTTAGGCGTTTCCACTGCTTTTTCTGCCACTATTCGACTATTTTTTGCCAGCCAGACTTTAGGATTTTTTCTCTTCAACCCTGATAGTCGACCGGTCTACTATTTTTAACATCTTGAATCAAGCACGCTGACTAAACGCTACGGCTAAAAGAATGGCTCTGCGCTTGCACGCGGTCAGCCAGAGCGTGAATGCCAGCAGCAATTTCGTCACTGGCTTCTTCTAGGGCGAAATGTCCAGCGTTGAGTAGCTTGAGAGTGGCGTTAGGGTTATCCCTCTGCAGGGCCTCTGCACCAGCTACAGTGAAGAATGGATCGTTCTTGCCCCAGGCAATAAGCATAGGTGGTCTATGTGTCTGTAGATAACTTTGCCACTGATCGTATTGCTCAGGGTTAGACTTATAGTCATAGAACAATTCAAGTTGAATTCGATTATTACCTGGCCGATCTAGAAGCGCCTGATCAAAATGATAAGCATCAGGACTTATTCTTTCTGGATAGCCAGCGCCATGAGTATATTGGAAGACTGTTGTGTCCTTTGACAAGAAACCGCGAACGACTTCTTCATTCTTAGCGCTGCGATCTCTCCAGTAATCTCTGAGAGGTTGCAGCGAGTCGGCTAAACCTTCTTGATGAGCAACAGCATTCTGAACTATCATCGCTCGGATTAGTTGGGGTCTTCTTACGGCCAGTCTAAACCCAACCGGACCGCCATAATCTTGCATATATAGCGAAACCTTCTCGATCGAAAGCTTACCTAATAGCTTCTCAATAATCAGCGAGAAATTATCGAACGTATAATCAAACGCCTCAGGCGAAGGGGCATCGCTGTAACCAAAGCCTGGATAGTCAGGTGCAATTACATGAAAGCGATCAGCTAGCTTAGGAATCAGATCGCGAAACATGTGCGAAGAAGATGGCCAGCCGTGCAAAAGCAGCAGAGTTGGGTTGCCAGGCTGGCCAGCTTCACGATAAAAGATATTCAGGCCATCTATTTTCTGATTTCTATATTGAACTTGTGACATTGAAATATTCCTCTGATGTATCGGCAAAACAAATATTTAACGACTCGCTACACCGAACGTTCGGTACACTTTAGTTACTGTACCAATCGTTCGGTTCGCTGTCAACCACTGAAGACTTTTTCTAGAAACCCATCCAAAAATGCGCGCCAGCGGACTCAGGAGCTTTTGACCAGCTCTCTTAAATCAGCACTAGGCATATCACTTATAAATAGATAATCACGGTCATTTGCCGACCAAAGTGCAAATTGATAGCGACCAGACTGGCCAAATGTAACTTTCCGGCCAGCCAAATCTTCACGGCGACCAGCCTTAGCCTTTATGACCCCCTTGAGGCCCTGATAGCAAGTTAACCGGAGAGAGCCACTAGCGCCAACCTTGATGAAATCAAATCGGGCGAGTGCCTTGTTCGGTTGCTTCGCTCGGTATAAGGCAATCTTGCTCATTTTCCACTGAGGCAAATGCAGATACTTCAATTCATAACCCAATTGCTGTGTCAATTCTTGCTTATTAACAACTGACTCAGCGCCGACATTAGCGACCAAATCGCCAATTAATGATTGAGCGGAATAGTTATGATCGAGCGTGTCAGAATCAAAATTGCGATTATAGGGAATGAAAATCAACAGCAGTGCGGCGGCCACAACCGTCAAACCACCGACGGTCAAAGCCGTTCGATAACTACTAAATACACCTGCCCTCTCTGCCCGTTCTTCATGTTTGAGACAAGTCGAAATTCGATCGGTAAGATTGGCTGGAATAGTCAGTTTATGTCGCTCAGTTCGAAACATCGCATGCAGTTTTTCCTGGGCACTCCACTGCCGTTCACAGTCAGCGCAAGACTTAACATGGTCAAGAACAAGAGCAGAGTCTTTGTGGCCAAGAGCACCATCACAAAGCAGATCAAGCAATGGTTGGCTTTCACTACAATTCATTCTGCTGCCTCTCGTGCACACTATTTTTGTTGCCCACATATAGATCGCTAAGCTGATCTCTGACCGTGCGCCTAGCGCGAAAGAGTCGGGACATAACAGTACCAACCGGAATATCGAGCAAAGCCGCAATCTGCTCATATGAAAAATCTTCTAGCTCCCGCAGCAATAGAGGATGGAGCAAGGTAGAAGGCAGGCGCTGAAGAGCGGCCATTAAATCTGGGCGAATTTCACAGGCAGAGAGTTTCACTTCAGGATTCTCTGCCGCAGTTGACCGATCAGCGATAGTGTCAAGCATTTCTTGGCCGTACTCACGGTCAATAACCTCATTGTACTTCGAGCGCTTTCGCAGACTGTCACTGATGACATTAAGCAATATTTTTGTCATCCAAGCTTTAATGTTTGTCTCGGGTGCAAAGGTGTGGAATGAACGATATGCACGCAAATAGGTTTCCTGCACTACATCCTCTGCGTCCTGGGTGTTAGACATGCGCCAATAGGCTAATCGAAACAGCTCTGGCGCCAAAGCCATACTGAGCTTCTCAAATTGTTTTCTCCGGTTGTGAAAGAGTTTTATCAACGGACCAGCCTAAACAGGAAAATTACGCCCTCTGGAAGCAATAACTGCTTCGCCTCGAATTTTATTCACTGCTCATGACAAGTTGCTATTATCACTGCGACCAACCACACTTGAGACTAACGAGTCAGGCAAGGGAATCAATTACCCAATGCGTACAATTAGAATGCAACAGACGGTCAGTGTGCTATTGGTCGCAACATGCTTTAGCTGTGCCTCTTCTCGATCGGCAAACCCCGTCGATCGCGCTGAAGACCCAGCCCTAGAAGAGAACTGGATGCTCGACCGAAAGAGACAGTTAATCTTAGACAAACCGATGTACCTCGATAACCTTCGAGAACAAAGACTACGTCTAGAAGAAGAATTAAAGAGAGACCCTAAATTAGCCCGAGAAGACACAATCAGAGCGGCGCATAAATTAGTGCCAATCTATCAAGCTCTGGGGCTAAATAAAGAGCTAACAGAACTAACCAAGCGCCTTGAAGTCCATAGCTTTGTGGCGAGCCAGTGGCTTCTACAGAGTTTCTATCTTGCACAAAGCGATAAGCAACATCTGTTGCAGGTGTTAAAGCGCTCATATGCATTGCAAAAAGAACCCACGACCGTAGACAGAAAATGTGCGGAGCTGATCCAGTTAGCTGATTTACACTACCAACTCGGCGAGATGGCGGCAGCTGAGAGTTACTACAAAGAGGCAGCAGATCTAGCCCTGAAAGACGTCGCCTTGCAAAAACCACCTCCTGGGACACTAATTCTTGTCCCAATCGGAGCCATAAACTCATACGCGTGCTTTCTGGCAGACAAGGACCGAATAAAAGAAGCAGATTCGTATATGAGCAAAGCTGCGGTATTCGCCCTACAGCGCAACAAATATGATTTAAGCACCGGATATGGTGGCTTTGATGACCTGGGAACATTCTTGGAAATCATCAAGAAGAAAGATCCACAACTCTACCGTAAGTACTATCAAAAATGGCTAGCTATCACCAGAGATACACCTTACGCCGGAATTCTTGGTAGAAATGGGCAGGAGATAACTGCTCCAATTTTCAGAAACATTTCGGCGTTCAACGAGGGGTTGGCTACAGCCCAAGAGCGATTCACCTGCAGATATGGATATATCGACAGGACCGGAAACTGGAAGCTCAAGCCGACATTTCTTGCAGCCAACCCTTTCTGCAAAGGGGTAGCCACCGCAAAAATTTCTCGAGGCTTACTGCCGATCGACGTTACCGGTCAATCCACAAGGTTCTCTCTTATTGACTCTTCCGGCAAAGAGTTGAAAAAGCTAATTGACCTAGACGTTACACCATTTAAGGGGAACCTCTGCCTGGGCTATCGCTTTAGCAGAAATATGGCCCCATACGCCATTGCAGATCTTATCGATACCTCTGGAGAAACCATACTTTCTGGTCGCCTAGGAGATCCCATTAAACTGCGAGGTAACCACTTAAAGATATTTATTACCACCGAGAGCCGTGGGCACGGGTGCGTTGTAGAGCCAGTGGGCTACTCACTTGCACTGTCAATTCATCCAGATCCAACATATCCAGGGCATTTTATATTGAAGCAAGAAAACGTCGAGCCGGTTGTCGAGGGAAAGGTTTTACCGGAAAGGACGTACAGCTATTTTTATGCAATAGACAAGAAGATGGATATAACAAGGGACTCTTGCAAAATTGACCTAGAGGGTGAAAACTGTTTTCTAAGAGATTTAACCGGTAAAAGAATTTCCAAAAATTACTATGGGATCAGGCAGCTTAGTTCAACCTGCTTCCGCACAACCAATACGGCCTATCTTTGCGGACTTATAGATGCTCAAGGCCATGAAAAAGTGCCACCCAAATACAAAGAAATTAGAGCTTTTAGTGAGGGCCTGGCCGCTTTTCAAATAAACAACCGCTGGGGCTTCGTTAACGAAAATGGCAGAGAAATTGTGCCAGCAAAATACATTGAAGTGGGCGACTACCAAAATGGCGTCACCTTCTATAAACGTATGCAATAGCTAGGTGTTTCCGACCTGGTTGAACAACAGCGCGGAGCCAGTGACTGACATCTGCTTTCAGCTTAATGCGCTAAACATAGCCTACAATACAGAGCCATTCGTTGGAAACTTCAGACCAACCAAAGGCAAGCACCGTGATTACCTACAGCAGCGATACAAAGAAGTGCCTCGGCGCAATAGCTATGGCACTTTACTGCGGCCTATCAGGCACTGCGGCTCTGGCACAAGAAAGCCTTAAACAAGCAATTACCCTTTACAACAAGAACGACTTTGCTTCATGCACCGCCCTGCTTGCAAAAGACATCAACGGCTCCCTGCGAAACAATGCCAGCGCTCACTATTATTTAGCTACCGCCTGCCTCAGACTGGGGCAAAATAACGCCGCTGCTGAGCACTATCTGGCCACCAGCAGACTGGCACCAGGAACTGTTTACGACAATTACAGCAAAAAGGCCTTGCAATCAATTATGGCAAGAGCAAGCAGTGTGCCTGCCGCCATCAGAGAACAATATCAGCGCCAAAGCTCCCAAGGTAAAAGCGCCACCAGCAGCGGTGCCAGCTCAAATTCTGGTTCTAGTTCAAGTTCCAGCTCTAGTTCTAGCACAGGCTTTAGTGAGGTCAGTGATCCCACCCTGCAGCCAGCTAGCCTCAAAGATGTAGACGCCTCCTTCATCACAGTCCAACGCCGCACGGCCGACACCGACACAACCCTAATTCAAGTTTGCCGAGCGCTAAAATCAGTGCCCAAAGAAATAGTAGAAGACTTGAAAGGCGGCGGCATTACCGTGCTGGTGACACCGACTGTGCTGGAAGCAATGCCAGGCTCAGCCATGGAAAAGCCACGAGGCTACGATCACGGCGGCGGGTACACCAATGCTGGAGCCCTTTTTCACTCTCCCAACATAGTCATTGGCGAAAGAGTCTCCTATCTATCGAGTGTACCGGAGCCAAACACCAGAGTTGCCAGCGGTATGCTGCATGAAATGGGCCATGCCTATGACCATGTGAAAGGCAACCTCTCGCAAAAAGGCAAATTTAAAGAATGCTACCAAGAAGACTTTTCCCATATCACCAATACTCAGCGCACCAGGCATTCTTATTACACCCAAGAAAACGGCGCCGGTGCCAGCGAACTATTTGCTGAGCTGTTTAGCTATGGTATCTACAAATCACAAATAAGCAGCGAGCAAGGTGCAGCCGACCTGCAGGTGACCTTCCCCCGCTGCACAAAATACATAGCCGACTTAATCAGAAGCAACCGCTAACTTTCTCCAAACAAACCCTCTATTAATTGAAAAAGCCACGTAATAAAGTGGTCAAAACGGAAAAACGAATAACAAAAATGATGAAACTATCGCTCCAACTAGCACTTTCAGGCCTCCTTGCCCTATCTTCTGCCACAGCCGCATTTGCCGAAGCACCGATCTTTTCACAATACTCCTATGCCCAAGCCAAGCAAAAGGCAGAGCAAGATCACAAACTACTACTAATTGATTTCACCGCCTCCTGGTGCCCGCCCTGCAAGCGAATGGAATCTTCCACATGGCCTGACGAGGCGCTGCAAGCCTGGGTCAAAGAAAACGCCATTGCCATTCAGATTGATGTAGATCAAGACAAGAAGACCACCTCAGCCCTAGAAGTCAGCGCCATGCCAACCCTTGTCTTATTCTCGACAGACGGTAGAACCACTGAAGTTGGCCGCCAGGTCGGCTTGATCAGCCCAGCTGAACTGCTGCGATGGCTGAAAGAGGCAAAAAGCGGAAAGTCTGGTGAAGAGCTTGAGAAAACACAAGCTGCTTCTGATGACAGCGCCACCTGGGAGCGCATTTCGGGCGCACGCCAATTGATGATGTCGCAAAAGAATGCCGAAGCCCTTGAAGAGTACCTGTGGCTCTGGAATAACCTCAAAAGTTATGACGATAATACAACGTTCGGCGAACTGCGCCTGAAGATGGTACCAGTCGAAATAAAGCAGCTCTGTGCCTCATATCCAACAGCCAAAACTAAAATTGGCGAGCTGCGAGATGCCGCTGAAAAAGCCGACAATAGAGCAGATTGGATCATCTTAAATGGCATACTCGATGACAATGCCCGCACATTAACCTGGTTCGACAATGCTAAAAGCGATCCAAAGAAGCTCGAAACCATCAGCAAAAACAGCGCACTGCTTGAACCTGTTTTATTCTCTAACTGCCGGTGGGCTGACGCGGCAAAATATCTCTATCCGCAACCACTAGCGAAAATTGCCGAATATCACAAGCGCGCTGAAGACATGAAAAAGCCGCGTCCTGACACCGAAGTCGCCAAAGATTTTGACCCATTTCCTAGCATGATTCTTTTGGTCTATGGCGCGTATATTGGTGCAAATAAAGAAGCTGAAGCCCAGAAAATTGCTGATGAATGCTTGCGCTTAGATGACACGCCAGCTATGCATACGGCTTTAGAAAATATGGCAAAGAGCATGCGTGCAGCCCGGGGCAAATGAATCCTTGACAGCATTTCCCGACTACGAATGGAAACGCTTCAATACTCTCTCTATTCAATCGCTTGCAATCGAAGGGAAGTATAAGTTGAGTACGCTGGGAAAGATTCACAATTGAGGATTTCACCCGATGAACTATCTTTCGTGGTTATACATAGCGGTTGCCCTTTTCTCCTTCGCAGCCATGGCACTGCTGCCGGGCGCACTTGTTGCATCCATAGCGTGCAGCTTCAAAGGATGGACCAAGTCACGATACTGGAGCACGTGCGCGAAAACTAACATGGTAATGGCCTGGTTTCCAGCAACTCTGCTAATGTTAGCGCCAGAAGAGACCATGATCTTGCTTCCATTCCTTTTAATCGGCGGAATTGTGTGGGTTATGCTCAACCTAAAATTTTTGAAGCAGCTAAACACTGAGAAGAACGAGATACCCACAACAAGGGCATTGAAAAGGTGATGCCTCTTTGTTGTGGGTATTTCTATTTTTCGGCAAATTTATTCGCTGTAGCAGCTACAACCCACCCCCGAGACCGCCGCAGCTATTGATCATAAAAGTGCCAATCAGATGCACAACCATTGGCGCAAGAAGAACGATACCAGCGGCCTTGGCATAAACTGGCCAGTTCCTTACTTTTCGTCCTCTAGCAAAAACAATTGCCACCACTATTGAAATCAGCAGTGAAATCGCTGTTAGCAGACGAGCAATGTCACGAGCGGCATCATAGCCATAATCAGCCAGCTGACCCACTTCATTTGATTGACCATAACGAGGATCAACTGGGGCACCAACCAGACCGCCAACGAAAGTGGCTGGATGCCCGACAGAGTCATTGCTGGCGCCTGGATTAAGCCTATTGTTCTTGTAGTCTTTGGCATAATCCAGCACCACTGCCCCTGTCGCTGGTGTAACCAGCCGATAGTTGCAGGCCAAAACCTGGGCCTCGTGCTGCTGACCACTTGCCAGAAGCCTTGTCACCTCATCTTTAGCCCAGAGAGCACTTACTTGAGCTGACACTTGCCGATCATCAAGCACAGGACAGTGCGGCTTGTCTAATACCATTGTTCGCTCAATAGCTAGCTGATTTGTGTTCTTCGTTCCCTTCTCCCAAATTGGCATCAACGCTTTCAAGCTTCTTGCCGACGGCTCAGTGCCAACAGTTTCGTAGGTAATCAGACCGGAGGCATCTTCCATCCGCAAAGCCGATAGCAGCGAATTGGAACCCGATTCAATTTGCAAATCGTACAGACAAACGCGATGAACTAAATCTAGCACCGCCGAATCCGCCAGTTTTGGCTCAACCGGTTGCGGTCCATGAATCCAGAGCACAGCACTGTTAGGCTGTTCTGCCGCAGTCTCAATGGTTTCTCTCAAGGCCGTCCAATTGTCTTGACCGCCCTCGAAAGCATCAGCATTGATGATAATCTGAGTGGGCTTACCAGCAAATGAAATAATCGGCTTAAGGCGATCAGGAATATTTGCCACAGCCTCTTTTATCTGCGCGGCATAATCTTTCAGTGAAGCTGATGAGTCGATAAGCACAAAGAGACGCTTAGGAGCAGGAGTGACTATCTCCTTTAACCGTTCCACAATAAATCGAGGCTTGCGGGAATACCAATCAAGGGTAGCAATTTCAGTCAACGGCGTGTTTCTCTGCACAACCAAAGTAGCGGCACCGGCAATGAGGTCAGGATTTTTAATTATGCCCTCAAGGCTATAGCCGGCAGTTTTCTTCTTCAGCACAAGACCAGAAACACCTGGCTGTGGAGCCACTAGAGAGGTGATATTGACCCGGTGACGCTTGGTTTGAATGAAATTACTGGCTACCATCTGCGGCAATTTCATTGCACAAACTTTGCCATCGGTGGTCTCAAGAGGCAACTTAAAACCAATTCTGATCTTCGACTCGCCTCCGCTGGCCGGCACGGGGAAACACTGCACGAGAAGGCGATCTGGTGCCGACATCGTCACCAATAGCTCGTCTCTCTGATTCTCAGCTACAGCTTGATAGGCTTGCTGAACTTTGGCGGTAGAAGCAAAAACGCCCTCACGCTGCTCTCCATCAACCCACAAGGTCACTCGCGACACCACCGCTTGCTTCGGAATTGCTATTTCACAGCGGGCTTCTTGCGGTGAAGCAGAAGAGTTATGAAAAGTCAGAGTCCAATCAAACGAACTCGTTAGCATGGCAGCATCAAGATTTCCCAAAATTTGCGACTTGGCTAAAGAAAGCCCTGGTATTTTGGCACCAATGAGTACATTTATTGGCTCTTGCCCTAATTCCTGGCTCTTTTTTGCCTTCGGTTCAGAGTCGAAATATGACTTGCCACTGACCTTAAAATATAACTCTTTATCGCTCTCGGTACCCGAGTCTAGGCCGCGACTGGGAATGAGAAGTTCGGCCAAGGCGAAGCCACCTAGGGGATATTTTGAAGGGCGCAAATCTTCATCAGTGGCTACAGCGCGCAGGGCTGAAATGGCCTTTCCCTGTTCTTCAAGAGGCGCTACGCGGACATCATTTACTCTAGCCTGAACAAAGAGAGCACGGGCCATGGGCGTAAAGACGAAGAGAAATGACAGAAGCACACCCAATACCGAAAAGGTCGTTGTTACTCGGCGGATGTTCGCTTCTGTTTTGTGCCAAAGATCAAGACCAAGACAAAATGAAGCAAACAGCAAAAATGGTGCGGTGCAAAGCAACAACATCCAACCAAATTTGCAAGCTGGATTGGTGTGCAGGAAGAAGACTGAGGTGACCCAAATTGCTGACCAAGCAGCCGAAAGCCCCAAAGCAAAACCATTCATCAGCCCGATTAAACGCGGCCTGACCAAATATCTCCTTCGCACCGCCGACCAAACAACAAAGTTGAAGAAGGGCACAACTAGCAGGAGTGCCATTTTTGCTAGCTCCTCCCCAAAATTCGGTTGCTTCACAGAGGAAAGAGCGAAAACACCGTAAGCAAGAAGACTGAGCCCTGGCAATATTGCACCCAAGGTAAGGACAAAAACTCCTTCAAGCGGAGCTGCGAATATCTGATGCTCCTTATTTGCTCTAAAAAGAAATCTCTCGGCCACGATGTGGAAGACAATAGCCAGAGCGGTCATCACCACCAGTGATAGGCAAAACACCAATGGTGTCTTGCTAAAACAAACAGACGTAGCCACTAACACGATGGCGATAGACAGATAGAGCGATGGTTCCTTGAAAATGGGCCGAGTGCCACCATCAAAGCCATTTATTCGTGAGGCCACAAAGTCTGGGTCCACCATACTTGGATCGTCAAGCACCGAACTCTCCTCAACTTCAGGGCCAGAAGCTTGGTCTTTAGCTGATTCACTGGCAAGATCCGGCACGGGTTGTTCTATGGTGTTCATGGCAAATACCTCGGCAAAGAAAAGAAAGAACGGCAGCAAAATACTGCCGCAGCAAAAGATGCGAATCAAATTGAATAAGACAGCACAAAGCTGCTCATTGAGATCTGCACTGGTGGCAGATGAGCAAGAATCGGCAAATTTCGTTAAGGCATTATCATACTCCCCGAAAGCCTTTGCAATAGTGCATTTTGGCTGCGGGGAGGGAGTTCCCCCATGAAGTTGCTTTGCCAGCTATGGAGTAGAGGCAGCAGCACCAGGGGCACGGACAGAAGGCGGGTAGCCAGTAAGACCATGAGGGAAGCCCGCAGTGACACCAGGAATGGCAACGTCACTGGCATCCCAGCCCTTGCTACTTAGCTCATGCGACATCCAGAAGCCAATAGTATTTGATAGCAATTCGGTATTGTTTCCCAAAGAATATTTCATACGCATCATGAAATCGTCTATGGCAGCGGCTTTAGAGTAGCCACCATCCCCAGGCAATGGCGGCCGACCGGGCACCACAATATCACGCACAGCAGTGAAACTACCACTGACAGCCACCCGGGGGCGGGCATACTGGTGATACCAGACCGCTCTGGTGTAGTAATCATAGTCTTCAACAGGTAGCTCTGACTTGCCCACAGCCGAGCGAATTTGAGCATAGGGAGTGAAGAAAATACGGTCGGCTGGCAACTGGCCTTTAGACAGAAGACGAAGCAACTGATAGAGATGATTGCTTTCTTTTGTTAGACCGCCACCATAATTAGTGCCAGCATGAAACTGAATGAGTACTTTTGCTGATGACCAATCGATGCTCTTATTAGACAGCGCACTATAGGCAGTGCAAGCATCGCTGAGAGCAACCATGGCGAAGGTCCCGACCATGACATTTTTGAAGGGGATGGGGTAATTCTTTGATTTGGCATTGAAGAAGTCACGGCTGACTGCAGCGGCAGTAAACGCCTTGCCATCAGATGCCAGCACCGAGCGAATGTAGTTAGAAGCTGAAGAGCAAGCATAGTCGACCATATTGACCACTGCGGTTTTGTGTAATCTAAGCGCCTGCGAACTCGACTGATCAATCCAGTGCTCATGCTCAGAGGCTGCCGCGTTGACATGGGCAACAGCCTCGATATCACCGAGGAGCTTCTCTAAACCACTACGCCAGTATGGGTCACCAAGCTCCTTCAAATTAGCCAGGTAAGCAATTGCTGGGCCCACATGCGAAATCGCTGTCAGTTCATAGAAGCCGCTTTTGGGGTCGTCAGAACGCAGACTAGTGCTGGCAATCAGTTTTCTAGTCTTGTGGTCGTAAACATAAATTCCCGATTCTATAACAAGAATTAGCGGGCCAGCGGCACCCATCTGCTCTTTCTTTTCGAGAGCATCAGCCAAATGCTGGGCAATGGTTGCCGAGCTGCCATCATGCACTCCAGTGAAGTCGTGATAGAGGTCCATAAACGGCTGCGGAACACAGTTTTGCTCTTGGGCATACAAACTTTGGTTGATCGTAAGCAAGGCCGCGATGACGTTGCAAGTTGCCATTTTTACCAACAAATGTTTCATACAGTCCTTATGTGTGCCGAACTTTTGCAGCCTAGAAGTATAATCCTCAAATCTACCTCGACCGATAATCTCGGTCGAAACCGGTCTCAACAGGTAGAACTTTAGTTGCCGCATGCTCTTTTACCCAGGTAGCCCAAGTAGTTGCCACCACTGGCAATGCTTTCAACTGAGCACCTTGAAGAGTCTGATCATAAACAATCGGTTTTCCGCTGCGGGCAGACCAGAGCGAATGGGTCTGCTCATCTGCAATTAAATGCTCACCGCCGTACAGGAAAGCACTGTTGAAAAACCTCCGGTTCGCGCCAGTGCCAGCACTTTCATAGGCCATCATACCGTTCTTCTCTTCGTCATAGGCCGCAGTGACAACCACGTCACCTAGTTCTGTTTCTACAACATTGTGCCAGTGCACAATGCGCAGAGGCAAAGCAATGGCGGCACCGTTTGAATCAACGATGCCAAACACTGTGTCGTTAGGTGCGAGGTAAGAAGCTTGAGCAGCGCTAAGTAACTGCGGATGGCGCAAGGGAGCAGAAAAATACTGAGGACCGGCCCAGTAAATTTCATGGGGAACAACACAACTGAGTTTGTCGATAGCGAAGTGATGCACCAACCTTGGGTCAAGGCGATGGTAGAGCAAAGCCTTAAAAGCAAGATAGCTAGCAGCATCAGCTTTACTAGGCACAATTTTTTGTTGCTTAATCCAACTTTCCCAATCGTTCAAGTTATTGGCAAATTTCTGCCCCGTTTGCTTAGAAAGAAGAGTAATTAGCCGTTCTCTAACTTCCGCCGAATCGCTGCAAGCAAGCGCCTCGACAAGCCGTGCTGCATCAAGTGGCTGCCAATCTTGCTCTAAAAGAAGAGCGGAATTTTTCTGGACAGTTGCATCACCAGATATGAAGTCTAAAACCGCAAGATTATGGCTGTCGAGATGAGCATTCAACCATTTTGCCACAGGTATAGCGGCAGCCACCCCAAGCCGTGCATCTTCAATTCGCTCCATTGCTTCGCGGTGGTGCAGCTCATCGCGCTCAGCCTGACTGCGCCGCCAGCCCAAGGCCGCCATCATCACCACAAAGGCGACAATCATAAGTGCCACTTCCCAGCGAGCGGGCTTCTTCATTGACTCTACAAAAGCCCGAATGAATCAGGTAGAGCAGCTAACAAATCATCAACCACAGTCATTTTTAGAATCACCCGTGGTATCTCATCCAGATATTTTTCCACGTGCATTTGCTTAGACTCTTCTTCGATAATGACATGACCACTCTGCCAACTTTCTTTATCGGGCCACTGGGCATAAGCAATCCAGACGCCTTCTTCGGTAGAGTGCAGCCGGGCTCCAAGGGAGCCATATTCTTGCACCATATTTTCAGTAACAGTGCGCCAAGCAGCGCGAAAAGGCTCTTCTTGACCAGCTTTTACTTTAAGTTCGTAGAGCACGCAGAACATGGCATTCCTCAATTAGACTCGGGGTAATAATCTTAACGCTTCTAACGTTGATAAACCTCCAGGGGCAGGTTATCGGGGTCACGGAAGAAAGTAAACTGCTTGCCAGTGATTTCATCCACACGAATATCTTCGGCCTCGACATTGAGACTGCGCAGGTAATTAAGCACAGCCACCACATCTTCTACTTCGAAGGCAAGATGGCGCAAACCACAAGCTTCAGGATTACTGACCCGGGCTGGCGGATTGGGGAAGGAAAATAACTCTATTTGATTGGGGCCGACACGCAAATCTAGTTTGTATGAGCCGCGGGCCTCGCGATAAGTTTCTTCGATCACCTCAAAGCCCAGAATCTCAGTGTAAAAATGCTTTGACCTGGCATAGTCAGAACAAATTATGGCAACATGGTGAATTTTAGCAGCGCCAAACATCGACTCCTCACCTCTCCAGCGTCTTCATATCGCCTGATTATCTGATAAACTTTGCCAACTAATTTTGATTCAAAGAGAAAACATGATGTCTTTACCCAGACGAACAAAGACTGTGGGGATTATAACTGGCGCCATCGCTCTTGCAATCGGCCCGGCAGCTACTGACATTTACCCACAATGGTATAGCGCGCCAGCGGCAGCCGCGGAGGCAGCAAAAACAACTTTGGCGAAACCAGACCAGGCAATAATTTTTGCCACTCTCTTAAGCAAAGGGCAGTTCGCCCAGGCCCATAAAATTATGGACGCTTCTATGCAAGCGGCACTGCCACTTAACCAGTTGACCATGACCTGGCAAAGCTTGCAGGCTCAATTGGGCCCACTCAAGAGCCTTAGCCCAAATGGTTGCGAAACTATTGGCGCTTTCAAGAAAACCCTTGTGGCAGCCCAATTTGAGCGGGCCACAGTCGACCTGCAAATTGCCACAAAAGACGCCAAGATTAGCGGCTTTTTTATTAAACCCCATCAGACCAACTCAAATGAGCCGGCTTACGCAAGCAAGGCAAACTTCCAAGAAATTCCAGTTAAAATCGGCACAAATACTGGCAATGGTTCTTATCAATTAGACGGCATACTATCGCTGCCCAAGGGCCAGGGGCCTTTCCCAGCCGTTGTTTTAGTGCACGGCTCTGGACCCTGCGACATCGACGAAACCATTGGCGCGGTCAAAGTTTTTCGTGATCTGGCCTGGGGCCTCGCCTCTAAAGAAATTGCCGTATTGCGCTACGACAAGCGCACCCACCAACACGGCAGAGCCATGGTAGCCGCCGGGCAAATCGACAAAATTACAGTCAAAGAAGAGACTAGTGACGACGCACTGCAGGCAGTGGCACTCCTGGCTAGCGACCCGCGCATTGAAAAGAATCACATTTTTATTTTGGGTCATAGTCTTGGTGCCATGGTAATTCCCCGCCTGGCAAAAGCTGACGATACGGCTTCTGGTTTTATTATTATGGCCGGGCCCACCAGGCCCCTTGAAGACATGCTATTAGAGCAAACCGAGTATCTACTTTCCACCTCAGAGAAAGATGGTAAAAAGCCTATCAACAGCGCAGGACAAAAAGAGCTCGCGAACTTAAAAGAAAAAATCGAAGCAGTAAAAGATCCAGACCTCAGCCTGAACACTGCGGCAACAAAGCTGCCCCTGGGCCTACCTGCTTCATACTGGCTAGATTTGCGCGACTACAAGCCTGCCGAAGCAGCCAAAGAAATCAAAAAACCACTGTTAGTTTTACAGGGTGGTAAAGATTATCAAATCACCATGGTCGATTTTCAAAACTGGTGGAATGCCCTAAACGACAAAGGCAACACTACTTTCAAAGTCTACAACGCTCTTAATCATGGCTTTGTCAAAGCTGGAACTTATTCAACAGCGCACGACTATGACCAGCCCCAAAACGTTGCAGTCGAGGTAATCAACGACATCAGTAAATGGATTAAGAGCCAAGACTAAGGCTATTTAAGTTCGAGGGTCAATTGCACATAGTTGCCATCTTCGCTCTCTCTTTCACAATCGAGATTAGATAAAGACAAGCCCAGCAGACGTGCATTTTTCTCAACTACCTCAGTTGTATCCAAAAGTTCCATAGCGATTTTTATTATTGGCGAAAAGTCTCGTACATCAATAGATTCGGCAAAAGTTCTGCTGCGTGTCACTTGCTGGTAGTCGCCATATTTCACCTTTAATGTCAAGGTACGGCCACTGGTTTCGCTTTTCTCAACTCGACGCTTAAGAGTAGCGGCAATCTCTTCGATGGCGGTAAGAAATGAATGACGATCACTGAGGTCGTGAGCAAAACTTTCTTCTGCCCCGATTGATTTGCGAATACGATTAGGCACAACCGGCCTATCATCACAACCCCGAGCGATATTGAAATAGAAGTGACCAACCTTACCAAATTTGCGCACAAGGTCAACTTCTGTCCAAGTCTTCAAATCGGCGCCATTAAAAACCCCAGCTTGCCTCATTTTTTCAGCAGTAACTTGACCAATGCCATAAAATTTTTCAATAGGCAGTTTTTCAATAAATGCCACGGCTTGATCTGGTGGAATTAAATGCAAGCCATCCGGTTTATTTACAGCTGATGCGGTTTTTGCCAAAAACTTATTAATCGATACACCTGCCGATGCCGTCAAATTTAATTCATCACGAATAGCTTTTTTGATCTCGCGAGCAATTAATGTAGCGGAGGGCATCTCCCGTTTATTCATCGTTACATCAAGATAAGCTTCATCCAGTGAAAGTGGCTCAACCAGGTCAGTGTAGCGATAGAAGATCTCACGAATTTGCTCGGAGACATGGCGATAAACTTCAAATCTAGGTTTAGCGAAAATCAGTTGCGGACAGCGCTGAATGGCCGTGCGAGCCGGCATGGCAGAGAATATGCCAAACTTTCGCGCTTCGTAACTGGCGGCCGCTACTACCCCCCGCTGATCGGGCGATCCGCCCACAACCAGGGGTTTGCCCCGATAGTCAGGATTATCCCTTTGCTCTACGGAGGCAAAAAAAGCATCCATATCAATATGAATGATCTTTCTTATGCTAGGCATTTTCTCGCTAGTCATTTTTAGTAGTCATGATTAGTGAAGAGGAGCAAACAATTCAGCGGGCATACGGGGGCGATCCAGGTCAAATTCTATACCAGCGCGAGGAAATGCTTGTTGCAACTTAGCGTGTGTACCAGTGTTCTTATAGCGCGAGCCCAGTCGTATCGACCTTAAATCGATACCTTTGAGAGCCAAAATTCCAACTGGAGTAACGGATGTGTTGGCGACATCGAGCCGTTGCAGATATTTCAAGCTGGCGAGTTTTTTAATACCAGCATCGGTGACATGTATATTGTCAGCAATTGATAGCGCTTCTAAGTGAGGAAGCTTGGCAATCTGATTTAGGGCAGAATCGCTAGCTGTAGAGCGGTTTAAATTGAGGCAACGCAATTCTCTGAAATGAGCCAGCCGCAAGAAGGCCGTTGTATCAAGAGCAACACTGTCGATATGCAAAGTCTTCAAAGGAGAACCCCACAACCGCTCTAAGCTCATACCTTTAACAAGGGTAGAAGTCAGGCGCAAGTACTCTAGTTTATTGAGTTTGTTTAGCTGGGCCAAGCCAGCATCACCAATATCGGTATCTTCTAATTCAAGCCGTCGAAGACCAGAAAGATGATTGACATAAGCTAGATCTTTGTCGGCAATAGAGCTACCGCTGAGCACCAGGCAGACAAAGGCATTGGCAGGAAGTGAAGCCAGAAAAGGCATACGATCGCTAATACAATCGTTGGCCAGCAGCATAATTTTCTGCCCCGCCAAAGTAGAAACCGCACCTCTAGCAGCTGCTAAGGGCTTACCCGAGGCCGCAATCTGCTCGGCAGCCCAATTGGGCTTAAGCAAGATTAGTCGGCCCACTGATATATCTTGAGGAAACAACAGACTCAAATTGGTCGCTGCCTGCCCCCAAGATTTAGCCAGCCCGCCAGTGTAGCAACAGAGCAAAAGTAAGCCAATCTGAAGTAATTTGCCCGCTCCCTTTTTCTTCAATCTGCTTGTCAGTCCTTAAAAATTGGTCTCGACTAGGCCAAAATAAACCTGGGAATATTTTTCAGCACAAATATTGCCAATGTTGCGCCCCCGTCTAGTATTCATATCATTTCGCCCGGAGGAAACACCTGATTTTTTCGTTTCCAAATGATTTAGGCATATAGCCACATGAAATTATTCAGGTACCATAATAGTCAAAAGCGGACCGCAATCCAAAACTTACAGGCGACATGGCAAAAATATTGCTGGTAGAAGACGACATTGAGCTGGCTGAAAGGTTAGAAGACTGGTTTACGCTGGAAAATCATACCCTTGAAGTGGTCAATTCGGGCGAAGACGCCATACAGATGCTGGAAAGCTTCGAATTTGACGTGATTGTGCTTGACTGGGGCTTGCCAGGAGTTACCGGAGTGGATGTTTGCCGCCATTACCGCAAGAGCGGCGGGCAGTCGCCGATAATGTTTTTAACAGGCAAAGGCGATATTTCAAGCAGAGAGGAAGGTTTAGACTCTGGCGGCGACGACTACCTGGTCAAACCTTTTGATGTGAGAGAGCTTTCTGCTCGGGTTAGAAGCCTTTTGCGCCGCCCTAAAGGCATATTACCTACCCAACTGAAAATTCAGGGCGTTGCTTTGGAACTTGAAAACCGCACGGTCATAGTGGGCGAGCAAAGCGTGCATTTAATGCCCAAACAATGCTCTCTGCTTGAATATTTAATGCGCCACCCCAACCGTCCCTTTGGCGCCAAAGCCCTGCTTGATGCTGTTTGGCCATCCGAAAGCGAAGCTTCTGAAGATACAGTGCGCACCTGTATGAAGACCTTGAGAAGACAATTGGCCACCGTGGGCAAAGAAGAGCTAATCAAAACAGTACTCGGTTCTGGCTACTTAATCGAAGACAAGTAGCACTAGAGCTAAATATCATTCCAACGGATGGAAGCCACAGCCTTCTCAAACGATGGCAAATATTGCTCCAGCAGGGCTTGAGTAGGAGCCTGTAAGACGATTTCTTCAATTGAACAAGGTTGATTGCCTGGGGCGCTATCAAACAGCAAACCATGATAATAGCTAGTGGTGGGATGCCCTTCAAACTCCTCCACAGGCACACTAGTGCCGTGAAAAATGCCAGTCAATGCCAATACCTTACGCTTGTTGACCATGGTCACAGCAATCTTTTGCATAAAGAACAAGGGGCCGCTCAAACCTGGCGGTTCATGATTGAGTAACTGATTATCTGCAGCGGGGCCAAGGGCCTCACTGAGATTTTTCAAGATACTGGCAATGGGCCTGGTATTGGTGTCTTTACTCTGCTCAAAAAGTGTGCCCGGTGATTGGGTCAGAAGTACGCGGAAAGCGTCACCAGCGGTCTTATACGGCGGTTTACCGCGATAATAAAGAATGATCTGGGCACCAGTATCAGTGTCTTTAAATTTGCGCGGATGATAACTCAGGCGCCAATTATTGCCTTTGCCACCAAATTCTTGTTCACCTTGAACAAATTCAGGCGGCAAGAGCAGCTCTTTGATCACGCCAATTTTCTTGAGCAACATTTAGGGCCTTACTTTCAGCTAAGTCTAGGTAATTGCCAGCACAAAGATAAACTATAACGCTTCTACGGCTCAGGCACAGAGAATTTCTCACCCTTAGCTTCGGCAGCGATTTTTTGTTGCATCCATGCAGCGTGAGCTTCAGCCTTCTGCCGTTCTTTGGTTTGTTTCTCTTGCAACTCTTTTTGCTTGGCTTCATCGGCCTTTTGTTGCTCAAGCAAGCGTTGATTGTATTGGTCGACAGTTTCGTTGGGATTGCGCCCGGTGTCTGGCTTGATTTCGGTACGATCGGTTGGACGATCGGGATGGCTTGGATCGACAGGTCCGTGTTCTGGACGAGGACGATCGCTTGGAATACGAGTACCTTCTGGATTTGTAGCACGAGCAACAGCGGCAGCATCGACAGAACTCATATCGTAGTTAGAAGCCCAGTTGTTGTCGAGTTTGAACTTGCCGTTTTCTAAAGCCGTAATGTTCATAGCGTGAAGACCATGGCCGCTCTGGCCACCACCGGGTAGATATGGAGCATCCACCAGAATCTGACCTGATTTTCCAGTGCGATCTTGGAACTCGGTGAGCTTAGCTCTTAGCTCGTTGGTGTCAGCAAAACTTGTAACTCTCAATTCTGGTGGATAATTCTGACCTTTAGGCGGAACGCCATCACCAACGATACTCGAAGTAGCAAATACAGCACCAGGCTCACCACCCATGGCCATATTCAAATGAGCGGTTTGCCAGATATCGGCCCCAGGAGAGTTGGTGACAAAGTCATAAGAGCCTTTATCATTTTTCGCCATCAGAGCTTCATTAGTGCTGGTTTGACCAGGCTTAGCGCCAAGCTGATCCGCATGGGCAGCCATATAGACGTAGCTAGCTTTGTCAATTCCTTGAGCTGAACTTGGTTTGCCTTCGCGCTCAGAGCGCAAATCAGCTACTGTCTGACCAGCAAGAGCGTCATAAACATGACCGGCCATGCTGCGCTTGCCCTGGTCGCCGTGATAGTTTGTATTAAAATCTTGAGCCGACTCTTTGTCTGGAGCAAAGCTGCGCGAATCAACGTTGACGGTGCGTGTGGTGCCATCTTTCTGCACAACTTCGGCAGAACCTTTATTGACCACAGAAGCGATTTGCTCAGAAACTTGGGCTGGATCACCGGCCTCTAACCGTTGTTTCTGGTTAGACTCCAGCACGCAGGTCATATGATCGCCCTGATTGACGAACTTCTCAGGGTTGGCCTGGCGAGCTGCCATGTCTTTAACAAGATTGGCGCGGTCGCTGTCTTTCAGATGATCTATCTGGCCATTTTCTAACCTGCCATCGGGGCGCTTACCAGTTTTGTCGAGAACATCGGTCATCGCCTTGTTCATGCGATTAAGCTGTTCTTCTGGTGTGCCTTTTAGCTTGCCGGCATCGGCGTCTTTTTGTAGGCGATCAGCAGTAAGACGAGCAAACTCTTCAGCTTGCTTGGGCGACATATTGGCCCGCTCTAAAGTCTTCTGGTAGGCTTCGGTGGCATTTTCTAATCCACTGCGACTGGGATCGCTCTTATCGCTGCCATCTTTTGGCTTAGCGGCCTCATCAGTCGATCTAGTGCCATCGCCATTAATTTTGTTGCCAGCCTGCCAATAAGCAGTCATGGTCTTATCTGAAGCCGGTGGGGTGGTACCCATCGAGCCATCTTTAATAGGTGATTCTACACCAGCACCTGGAGCGGGGGTCTTTCTGTCTAATAGGGCTACAGCCTCGGCACTGGCATGACCACTATCGCCACCGTCTTTAACGGGTGCGACCTTATCATTTGGCCTTGCTGTTTCGGCTGCTTTAGTATCGTCTGCCACTATTGGTCACTTCTGATTGAGCTGGATGTTAACTGCAAAACTAGCATTAAAAGTTAGAACGAAAGGTTGGTAAAAGTGTCTCCACTAATAGATATCCCTAATCACCAAATTCTCGACAATCTCCCGAGATCTTCATCATAGAGCAAACAGGTTCTTTATTGTGGGGGGAAACCCCCACCCTGTCTGTAAGCCAGCAAACATTTGCAAGATTGGCAAGAAAACATTGGCCTGCTTAAGCATTAATGTAATTCTGCCAACGTGAAAATGCCGTGACAATTGAAATTTCGAGAGTTCAAATAGCAGTTGGCGCGTTACAGAATAGCTCTAGTGTTTCGCCGTAATAGCGGTCGGTTTGCCCCAGATGAATCATGCCTAAGCGCTCCACCACTTTACGGGAGGCTAAATTGGCACTATCAACCACTGCAAAAATCTGAGGCAAAGCTAAAGTATTAAGGCCGAAATCGAGAGCTGCAGCTCCAGCTTCACTAGCGTAACCTGCCCCCCAAGCCGAGCGGCGCAGATGCCAGCCGACTTCCCAGTCGTTAGTTGGCAACAAATTTTGATCAGGCAAGCGCTTCAGCAAAATAGTGCCAAGCAAAACATCATCATCTTTGCGAAGCAATGCCATGATTCCTCGCCCGCCCTCGCAAGCAGCATAGCGAGCTAATCTCTGTTCGGTAACGGCAACAGAACTGTCGACAGAAGTAATCTGTGAGCTTTTACTGCTGCCCAAGAAACGAGTAACTTCTTCATCACCATACAGCAAGAATGCCGCTTCGGCATCTTGCTGTGGGATGAAAGTTCTTGCATACAAGCGAGAAGATTGAAAGACAATACTTGCAGTCATTCTCATACTATAAACGAAAGGCCAGCCAAACTAGGGCGTAGCTGGCACCGGAGTGACAACAGGTTTGGCACCCTTTTGCCAGTCAACTGTATAGTCACCCTTGTTCTGGGTATCAATTGTAGAAGTAGCGCCAGAGCCCTTGGTGTAGCTAGTGCTACCATCATAACCATACGACTGCCCCGCTGCAGTATTGAAATCTTTGCCGCTATTGCGAGTACCAGTGCCAGTTTGAGCGTTATAGACATTGTTGCTATAGCCCGATGCCGAACCACCATTAGGTCCCTGACTAGAGAATTGACTTGCTCTCGCGCCCCCTACACCTTTCTTAAAAGCACCAGCATTGGCACCCTGGAAAGTGCCACCGTTCGGTCCAGCAAAGCTTCCAGCGCGGAAGCCCGCCCCACCGCTACCGTAACGCACGGCCCTAGCGCCAACACTGCTGCCATATTGCCCCTGTCTGGCAAAACCGCCAACCGCTCCGTTCGCCCCGCGAGCAAAGCCGCCCCGAGCCTGGGCTTGGGTAGTGGAAGCAGCAGCCAATGCCATCGCGGCCACAGCAATACAAGCCACTTTCATTACTCGTTTCATAGTTGCACCTCAAAAGTCGTCTACGAAAACTAATACGCAGCCAAAACAAAAAAGTTTCACTGCCACTTTCACGAACTTTTCATGGCTGTGGCCGTAAGCTGCAAGCATCCTGTTGAGAGAAAGAGGACTTTACTAAATGGCGAAAATAGAGAGTTTGTTGCAGGCAATTGAAAACGGTGACGGAAAATCAGTACGTGACTATATGATTGGCTTCTCATTTGAAACACAATTGAACATAGCTCGGCGCCTACAAACACTCAACTCGCGTCGGCGCAATCAAAGAGATGCAATTTGCAGCACCTTGCCACCCAGTATTTATGCTCAATTTGAAATGGTTGAATGCGGCGGCTGCACCCAAGAGCGCCTCACTATAAGATTGGTAAAAGCCGGGAGAGCCGAAGATATCTATACCATCCAAAAAAATAACAAAACTGGTCGTCTACTTGTTCGCTTCCAATTCCAAGGATCGCCAATCAGATCACACGGCACTCTCACACTTTCAAAGGTAGAGACACACCATAGCGAAAACTCAGATGGCACAGCTAATCTAGCTCAAAACCAGGCCTATATTGCCGCTTACAACCCTGGTCCGGACGGCTTCAGTGCTCTGACGCCATTGAATATGGCTGGCTAATTTCTAACTATTCAGCAGTTACCACCAGCGTCGGTGGTGATGGTGGCAAGCATTATTGAAATTGTAGCCGCGGTTATAGTTATAGCCATAGCCATTGCCGTTGTTATAGTTGTAGTTACCGCGATAAGAGTTTATGGGCAAAATGTAGCGCAAGGCATTCAAGCCATTGCCGTAGCCATAGCCACTACCAAAAGAATTGTAGCCGCCCCAACGATAGCTCCAAGCCGGAGAAGCACTTACTGTAACTGCAAGAAGAGTGGCAGCCAGTGACGAAACAAGCAATTGTACTTTCATGATTTATCCTCCCAGTGATATCCTGGCAAGCTTATTAAACCGCTTGTCTGTGAGGCTGGCGTGAATATAGATTGGGCCTAGATACTAGTTCTTTAATACAGTGAGAACATCGCCTATAGCTGTTGAGCTAGAGGCAATTACACCGGCAGGTAACTCCAGACATTGCTTGGCTTGGCCAAACACTCGTGACATTTTTCCTGGAGCAATATTCTCAACCAAGCCGACCACTTTATTTTTGTCGTCGAGAAAGACGCAATCAATAGGATATTTCATACCGAACATATGAATACTGTTGCAAGGCGCGATGAGCAGCCCCTCACCAGCAGGCAAAGATGTGGTTCCTAATAGGCCTTTCAACCTGCTCAAAAACGTTTTGGCGACACGTGCATTCTCTGCCACCACTGTATCTCGGGCAGCATTAACAAATCGCAGTGAGGAAGCTTGTTTTAGACCAGCAGCCACTTTCGACTTTACTTCAAGCCAGACATGATTGGGCCGATAGCATTGAGAATCGTTACCACGGCTGGTCCAAGCATCGGACAGAGAATCAAAGGCATAACAAAGACCATGATTACTGGAACCATCTTAACTGGCACCTTACCAGCTTCTTCTTCTTTCTTACGCTTCAACCTGTCTCTCAAAGCTGATGCTTGCTGACGCAATGGATACGACATGTCAGCACCCTTTGCTTCAGCGGCAATTAGAGCAGATGCCATGTTAATCAGTTCGTCTACGCCGCATCTCTCACCCATCTCGCGCATGGCGTAAGGTACAGACTTAGCGAACACCTTAACGTCTGAAATCAACTGTTGCATCTCAATACTGAGAATTGGGCAGGACAGTACAACTTCTTTAGATACTTTGTCGATGGCGAGCATCATACCAAGACCGGCTTGGGCGCAAACAATGAGCAAGTCGATGATGACGGGCAGTTCTTTCAAAATCTGGTCTTGGCGCTTCTTCACCCGGCTGCCGAGGAAGAAGTTAGGCATAATCCAGGTAGGGATTGCACCAATCAAGCCACCAAGCAACATAATTGGGTTAGTGATAGCAGAGAAGAATGTCATCACCAGAACTGAACCGGTGAGCAACACCTTGATACCAATAAAAATAGCCATGTGCTGAGGCGTACGGTAGTTAGCCATGTTGAGCAAAATTACAGTACGTTTGTCGGCCAAAGCTGGCATCAAAGACAGGGCAAACTGACCAACAAATTCAGCCAATTTCAAAATGACCGAATCTTTTGGCTTCTCAGCTGAACTATCCTCTTGCTGCTTGCGAGGACGGATACGCACACCGTAGTTGTCTACCTGCATGCCGAATACCGGCCTGAGTACCAGTAAGCAGCTTGCTACTACACAGGTAAAGACTAGTATCGCTAAAACAGGCATTGGCATGGTGAACACTATCCCTATGAATGAAAGACCAACTTAAGACGAACCATGAGGATGAAATTAGACCTCGAAGGTCACCATTTTCTGAAGAATCCAGAAGCCGAACAACTCCCAACAAACCAAAGCTACCATTACTAGTCTAGCAACTGGGTGGTTCAAAAAGGGTGTCATGTATGCAGGTGTCAAGAAGTAAGTTCCAACTGTAATCAAATAAGGCAGACAGCCGATGAATGTAGCTGTTGCTTTACCCTGCGAAGTAAGAGCATTGAGGAAGTCGCGTAACTTGAATCTTTCACGAATAGCATCGGCAATGGTAGCAACAACGTCAGCCAAGTTACCGCCCACGTCCTGGGAGATGAAGATGGCCTGGGTGAGAAGCTTGAAGTCAGGGGCCTTAATACGGAAAGACATTTCGAGCATAACGTCTCTGAACGGTTTACCAAGCTGTAGTGAAATCAAGCCGCGCTTGAACTCGCTTCTGATTGGATCAGCTCCGGTGTCGGAGATAACTTTGAATACTTCCATAACAGGTGAACCGGCTCTCAGTGCCGATACCATTGTTTCTAGAATCTGGGGCAATTGCTCGGTCATGCGAGCCTGTCTCTTCTTAGCTGCTTCACCTAAGTAATAGACGAAACCAGCGGCGCCAACTGGCAAACCAACAAAGAAACCAACCGGCGACAATTCAGCCATACCGCCAACAACGAAGCCAATGGCGAATAGCACTCCGGTACCAATGGCGGTACAAATCCAGTAGGTCTTCATCTTGTCATATTCGGCTTCTTTACCAGCCAAAGCCAAGAGTCGAGACAGATAGTCCTGACGCTGAGTGACGAAAATACTCTCTGGATCTGCTCTATCGTTGAGCTTCTCAGCCATACGACGAGAGTGTTTGGCAAGCCTGGAGAGCTGGTCAACACTATCGCGACGGAGAAGGACCATCAAAAGAAGGCCGACCACCAAAATTGAGACGAATAATACTGGGCCGTTCATGATTTCAAATCTCTATAGTTAGCGGGGAATTCAAAATTTAAAAGACCGCTCCCATTTTTGCAATGAGAGCAGCCTTTCCAAACACTTCGATTTACCTGAGCCACTCGAGCTTGAATGGAACAGCTTCTTGTTCCAACTGCTCCAAGAACTTCGGAGGTAGACCAGAACCCATGTGGCGACATTTGAAGAAGCCTCTGGCATCGCGGCCTTCCCGCTCAAGGACGAACATACTCGAAATGGCGATGGTATCACCTTCCATACCGGTGATCTCGGCGATTTCAGTTACCCGTCTTGTACCGTCTTCTAGACGGCTGATCTGAACAATCAGCTGAATAGCAGAAGCGATTAGTTCGCGGGCTGCTTTCTGCGGCATTTCCATACCGCACATCAGAATCATGTTCTCAAGACGCTTCGTACAGTCTCTAGGATTGTTCGAGTGAATTGTGGTCATGGAGCCGGAGTGACCGGTGTTCATGGCCTGCAACATGTCGAATGCTTCTTCTCCCCGACATTCTCCAAGAATGATGCGGTCAGGTCGCATACGCAGACAGTTAATAACTAACATCCGCTGGGTGATCTGGCCTCGACCTTCTGTGTTTGGCGGACGAGTTTCCATGCGCACCCAGTGCTCGTGTTGTAAGCGCAATTCAGCCGCGTCTTCAATCGTGATGATGCGTTCGCGGGGGTTAATGTGCGCAGACAGAGCGTTGAGCAGAGTAGTTTTACCAGAACCTGTACCACCAGAGATGATGAGGTTAATCCGGCCTTTAACGCAGGCCTTCAGAACTTCAGCCATCTGCACACTCATCGAGCCTTTCTCGCACAATTGGCCGAGAGACATGATGGATGTACCGAAGCATCGGATTGTGATCGTTGGACCGTCAATCGATACTGGTGGAATAGTAGCGTTTACCCGTGAACCGTTAGGAAGACGGGCGTCTACCATCGGTGAGTTTTCATCGAGTCTTCTGCCCAGAGGCTGAATGATTTTGTCGATAGTCTGACGCAGGTGTCTATCGTTCTCGAAGACTACAGTGGTCTTTTCAAGACGACCATGACGTTCTACGTAGATAGCAGAAATACTGTTGACGCAAATGTCGCCTACGCTAGGGTCACGAAGAAGTGGGCCAAGAGGACCGAAACCAAACACTTCGTCGAGTACGTTCTGCAGCAGAATACCCTTCTCCATCATGGTTAGAGGAGCAGGGTCAGAGTTTACGATTTCTCTAATACGAGCTCTTACTTGAGCTTGAGTATCTTCTGAGATGTTGGTCAAACGCGATGTATCTAATTCTCTACGCAGTTGATCAATGATGAACTTTTCACGCTCACGGATCAGTTGCTGGTTAGCCGAGAACTTACCACCAATGTCAGTTGGGCCAGCATCAGCCCCACCACCGCCGCCATGTCCGCCACTGCCGTACTCGTCTTTAGCGTCAATTCTGTCAATATCGCCGCGAGATGGGCCTTCAGATGCGGGAAGATTACCGCCACCAGGGCGAGCCTGAGACATACCAGTGTTCGGAGGCGCACCACCTGGTCTAGCCATACCGCTCTGACCGGGAGCTGGACCTGAACCTGGTCTAGCACCGACACCAGTACCCTGTGCTCCACCTTGAAGACCTGTATTCTGCTGCTGAGCAGGCACCACTTCTGATGCCTGCCGCTGCCGGACTAACTGTCCCATTAGTGAAGATGTGGGTCGTGCCGGTAGATTTTGATCCTTTCTTTCGTCACCCATTTAGAAGCCCACCTTTATTTATTTTTTCTTGCCGAAGATCGCCGGTAGCTTGAATCCTGCTTTCTCGCCTTCGTTCTTCTGAGTCAACAACAGTTGCTCGCCACCAGCCAGCCTTCTGGCAAGTGAATCGAGGGCTTTACCGAGTGGAGTGAGACCAGGAGCGATCTGACCCTGGTTGTTAACCCACTTAGCAGTTTTAGAATCGTTTGGAATTTCATGGAAAACAGGATAGTTGAGGTTGGCACGACATTCACTAAGAACGTCTTGGGGCAACCATTCAGACCTGTTAACCGTGAGGAGTAGTTTCTCTTGGTTGTAGTGAGCCTTGAACGTATCGAGGCACTTGCGAGCATTCAAGATGGCAGCCCAGTTGTACTCAGTAATAACAAGCACGTGGTCGGCCAAGTCGAGGGTCGCGATAGCGCGTTCATCGAGCAAGTTTTTGGGCAGGTCTACAACTGTGAAACGGAATTCTTGTTTCGAGGTATAGAGAATTTCCTGCACCTGCGCAGCATAAATGTCACCAATATCTTCAAGTTCTGGTGGTGCTGCGAGGATGCTCAGCTTATCGTCATACCTTGTCATAAGGTTACGCAGATAAGTGGCGTCAAAGTTCGTGTGCGAGAAGTCAATGGTACTCAAGCTGAACGAAGGCTCGAGGTTGAGGTAGTGCGAAACCATACCAAACTGCAAGTCGAGGTCGACGATGCAAGTCTCACCGTACTTACCAAGGTAACCAGCGAGGTTGGTACAGATAGTGGTGGCACCGATACCACCAGTGGGGCTAAAGATACCGATAACTTTACCGGCAGCAGTAGAAACAGATTCAGATTGGTGTTTCAACTGAATCGACTGAACAGCGGCGGGCAAATCTGTACGCCAACGTTCAGCATCCAAGAAGTCGGAGGCCCCGAGTCGATACGCAGTACGAATCAACTCAGGGTCTGGAACTTCATAACTCACGAAGAAGTAGAGTTGCGGGAAGGTCTCCCGCAACTCTGCCAACAACGATAGTCCACGCACAGGGGCAGGACTGAGCTCAATCCACACCAATTTTGGGTGTAAACTGCCGATTTGTTCGCGCGCCATACTCCCAGAGACGGTGCTGACCAAAGCCAACGATGGTTGACTGTGAATCAGATCTTCTATGGTTTGGCGTTTGTCCAAACCTGCATCACATACGAGCAGTGTGGTCAGTTTCATAGCTTCAGCTTTCTCCCCTTATGCCGACAGCCCTAACTAGGTTTTACCCAATAGCTTAGCTTTACTCACTTTGTACGTTTACTGTATATCCACCGAAATTAGGACTTAGGTACCGACAGCACATCTTTTTTGCTACCAGACCAGATCTCAATTTCATGTAATGGTGGAGGCGGTGGAGCCGCATTCATCATCATGCCACCAGGACCACCCATAGGCATAGGACCTGCATCAGGAGCTCCTGGCAGTGGGGGTGGAGGCAGAGCGGATGGCGGTGGCAAGGATGAAATATCGCTCTTCGGAGCAGCAGGCTTAACGAAGAGTGAAGTGACATCAACAGTTGCAACCGGTTGGTGATCTTTGTCGTTTCTCAAGGTCAAATAGAGCTTGGAAGCGGTGATCGATCTGATCAGCTTGTTAGCATCTTCAGGTGACAGAGATACAGTGACTGAGCTGGCTGGTACAGCGGCGGTGCCGCCTGGAGCCTTCTGGTACATCTGACCTACTGCAATTACTTCGACGTCGGAGAGGATTGGAGCTACTTTAGTATCACCACCACCACCAACCATAGCGATTACATCGACGTGGCTTTCTGGGGTAACGAAACCAGCAACACCAGAGTTACTGTCAACAGCGAAGGTGACAGCTCTCATACCTTCTTTAAGTCTAGCTTCGAATCCGAGCGAGATACCTTGTGGTGCAAGGTCATGCTGAGAAACGATTTGTCCTTGCTGGATGCCGTATTTGGCAACGCGGCCAGCAGCGAGTGAAGCAGAGGTAAGGGCGTCTTGCGGGATTTTGGCCTGCTCGATTTCCTTTTCTTCTAGAGCTTCAACTGGAATGGTAGAACCTTCAGAGATATCTTTGATGGCATATACCACTTTGCCCTTCGCGCTCATTTTCGCGATCAGGTCTGACTCTTTTGCTTTCAGCGCTTCCTCATGAGCAGTCTGGTTGCTAGTTACCATCATAGTAATAAGCACGGCCAAACCAATAATGAGAACCAACATCAACGCTGGAGGCATTCGAGATAACTGTAGAAACAAACTTCGTAATGGGTTCATTACGGATCCCCCTATTCTTTCTGGTGAGAAAGATTAACCACTTACTATTAACGCACATCAGCCAAACAAGGACAACGCCTGCCCTTGCCCGCACCCAAAAATTTTGTACCCTTGGAAGCGGCTATTTAACCTAGGAAGTTTACACGCTGTCCTAGTGCTTGATTTCCAGATAGGGCGCCAGACCCGCTAAGTGTCAAGTTTTGTATTATCCTGACATCAGCAAGAAACCCAATTTCAGTGATCAAGCGGAACTACTGATAATCAGCGGATCTTTAGTAGGAATTTTACAAACTGTTAATCTGATCGAAAAGTAGTGACGCTGGCAGCGTCTAGATAAAAACGGCCAATAATGCCTGTTTTGGCAGTCTACTGTTGAAAACCTTTTTCAAGACGAATTAGCAGCAGAGGCAGACATATTTTCTAGCTGACTTACAACGGCACTGAAAGCCTTAGACACGGCCTGACTAAGACTTCCGTTATAGAAGCCAAAGGCCAAGGCTACCAGGATCGCGACAAAGGAAAGAATTGCTCCGTACTCCGTTATCCCTTGAGCATCCTCGTTGGCAAGGTAGTCACAAAGCGCCTCTCTCTGGCTTCTTAATAGTTGGGGTGACACAGTTTTACCCTCTTGCGCAAAGGCTGAATATAAGCAGACGACGTAGCCATATAGCACTGATACGGTGGTAAGTTAAAACAAAATGCTCATCGACAACGACGCTAAGCCCAGAGAGGGCATTCAGTACGCCTGTCGAACATTGGCTCTATAAAGCAAAACATGGTGGCAGAACAAATTTGGCCTGCCACCATGTTTACAAGTTACTGAAACTAACTGCCTGAATCAATTGCTAGCTCAGGCGGTAGTGTCACTACGACGCGTTGGCTGCAGCACTAGACAAGTTGTTCAACTGTGATACGACAGCGCTGAAGGCCTTCGAAATCGCAGAGGTCAATGCACCTTGGGTAATTGAGAACACAAGTGCTACTAGAATGGCTACGAATGCCAAGATGGCGCCATATTCTGTAATACCTTGTCCGGACTCGTCGCTAATAAATCTGTTAATTGTTTCGCTCATGTGTACCTCCTGGGACGGATTCGAGTAAACCATATTACACGCAACATTGGAACCTTTAAAGGTTAGTTGCGCAAAATAAAGAAACCGAACACGTAAGACTGTATGACTTTAGTAACTCTAAAAGAAAAAAAAGAAAACACTTAATCGATAGTACTACCTCTCAAAAACACACCCTAGCCTTTTGAACATTCCCTTGCGCTTGAGTAATCAAACATCCGACCAGGTAAGAATGATTAGCGCAAAAGACACAGAAACAACAGAAATAACAGCTAGTACATTTAGGACAGGACCGGCGCTGGTCACTTCTCTGTAACCAACTCTTTGATCTTACCTTGACATCTCCGGGCTGCCTAGTGCCTTTGCTCCAAATTTCTGTTAGCTGCAATACATTTCGCGAAAAATAGCTGCGAAGCACGATTCTGTGGGCTTCGAGATGTTAAGTTTTTCTTCGCATTTGCCTTGATCAGACTTGCAAGCAACCTTTGCTTGGTCTAATCCGGACGTACAATGGACTACATATCTGTAATTTTGTACGAATGTACGAAAAAGAGGTTTCACTTGGCATCCGACTCCAAGCTAAAAGCGCAAGACAGTAGCCGGGCACTGGCAAAAGCCCTTGATTTCCTGCGCTTACATCAAGATGCAGCAGGCTGGTTTCCATATAAAGAAGCGGGCCAGCCGTCGATGGAAGCTACTGCCTGGTCAGCCTTAGCCCTGCGCCAGAATCTTGCAGTTGCCAAAAGCAGCGCTCAATTTCTAGCCGCCAATCAAAATAAAGATGGCGGTTGGTCGACCGAACCAGCAGCTGGTCGCTCTGACTGGAATTCAGGACCATCTATGTTGTGCTTGCGCCTACTGGCAGCAGAACACGAAGAAATTGCCAAGAGTAACGATATAAAAAAAGCGCTCAAGCGAGGCCTTGCTCGCTTGCTAGACAGCCGTGTTGAGTTTTATCAGCCGATCGCTCGTTTGCTACTACTTATATCTCAAGGACCCAAGGCCCTCGCCTATGGTCGAGGCTGGCCCTGGGATCCTGACTGTTACCACTGGGTAGAACCAACTGTTTACAACCTTCTCGCCCTAAAATTCCCAGGGTTACCCAAAGATGAACTCTACGTGCGCATAGTCGGGTTTGCCAATCAATTTTTGTTAGAACATGCCTGCAAAGATGGTGGCTGGAATCACGGCAACAACATCACTTTAGAACAGTACTTACCGCCCTACCGATTGACCACGGCTGAAGCACTATTAGCATTACAAGATCAGAGCGAAAACCCGGCAGTGCAAAGCGCCCTGAAATATTTGAAAAGCCTTTCGGGCCAAGACACTTCTAGTCTGTCTCTAGCAGTTTCAGCACTGGCATTAATTGCTTACCAACAGCCGGCCCACGAAGAAATTAAATACCTAATCAATAGGCAGAAACCAGATGGTAGCTTTGCTACTTCTATAGTAGCTACGGCTCTAGCGGCCCTGGCCTTGCAAGCCGACAAAGACAGTAATATGCATATTCTCAATTTGACAGAAATTAAGTGAGGAAGGAGTCCATGAGCAGCAATAGTGACGACGAGCTCAATCGCCGTGATTTTCTCAAAGTTGCTGCAGGCACTGCCGCTGCTGCCGCCGTAGCAACTTCTATAGAAGGATGCAGCCAATCAGACCCGAACCTACCGAGCCCACTGCATATCACTGATGAACAGCGCTCTTGGCGTAGAAAAGGGCGCTCACAAGTAGGCATTCTCGCCTGCCAGAGTTATGAGGAAGATGTGTTTGAAACTATCAAACCCCAGCTTTCCTCTTTGCATTTACCTGATTTCAAAAACAAATCGGTGGTACTCAAACCAAATATGGTGGAGTATCGAGAAGGCAAGCCAGTTACGACAAACCCTGCCGTCTTGATAGCAGCAATCAAACTGGCCTGGCACCTTGGTGCTAAAGCTGTCACTGTGGCGGAAGGCCCAGGACACATGCGCGATACTGAATATTTGCTAGACGTAACAGGCCTGGGCAAGGCTTGCAAAGAAATGGATGTGCCTTTTGTCGATCTCAACCTTGACGATATCGTTGAATTCGATAACAGAAATGGTTTCACCAAACTTGATCAATTCTTCTTGCCTAAAACCATTGCTGAAGCCGATGCCGTCGTCAGCGTACCGAAGCTAAAAACGCACCACTGGGTGGGGCTGACTTGCTCAATGAAAAACTTGTTCGGCACCGTGCCCGGGCGCAAATATGGTTGGCCCAAAAACCTCTTGCATGTGCGCGGCATTCCCAACTCTATTATTGATTTGCAGCACCTGATCAAGCCTGCTTTTGGCTTTGTTGATGCCATCGTTACCATGGAAGGAGACGGCCCAATTAATGGCGATGCCAAACACTTGGGCTATATTGTTTTAGGCCAAGACTTAGCTGCTATCGATGCCACCTGCGCCCGAATAATGAAACTAAAACCCACTGACTATAAGTATTTGCGCATGGCGGGTGAAGTTGTTGGCAACATCGAAGAATCTGAAATTGATGTGGTTGGCCCGACTGTGGCCACCATCGCCCAGACCTATGCCATGCCCATTACTTTTGGCAGCAATAAGGAACTGCTCAAAGAAGCGGGCAGCCAGGGCAGTTAGCAGCAAACTAACTATTGAATCTTTGGTGGCTCAAGAGGTGAACTACCGTTCAGTTCAAATCCTTTGGTCGGCTTAGAATTAGGCAATTCCAGAGCAGCCGAGCGCGGCAAATAAAAATCTTGCATGCGCCCTTCATCAGGAAACTCTAGTACTACTTTGTAGTTATCTTTTATGGCGCGAATCACCGACTCATCCCAATAGTAATTGGGCTTAAGCAAACAGCCATCACGTGAATTGATGACAATGGCACCATATTTTTTCTGGTTAATTCGCTCTTTAATTTCAGCCATATGTTTTTCAAACTGACCAGGTACTGCTTTCCATTTTTGCAAGAAGCAGGCTGGATCGACAAATTCTGGGACGGCCTCAAGATCAAGAGCGACAGAGCAGTCTTCACAAAGCATCAAATCTTTGTTGAAACGTGTACTTTTCATCACTTCCCGAGCGTCAATCATTGGTTCAACTGAGCGATTGAAACGACCACCAAGGTGAGCAATTACATAAATGGCTACGGCCAAAACTATAAACATAACAACCAGGTAGCGACGCTTGACATGATCGACCGAAACCGCCACCAACCAAGCCGTAGGCCAAGCCAATATGATGATTTCATCTACTTTGGCAAACTCAGCTCCGAGAGCATAAAAAACTTGCAGGGCAGCAAGACTAAATAAAGTACCAGCCAATACCAGGGTCGCTAGCTGATGGCGATAGGGCCCTTCTCGACGCTCCCGGTCTCTAAAATAACCAATCGTTGCCAACACTAAAGCTATTGGTGAAAGCAAAAGCAAAAGGCAGTCTGAGCCCAGCCAGGTGACGTGAGAGCAAAAAGCATTCCAGAGAAATGGCGAACCCTGGGCAAAAGCCATATGAGCGAGAAAACCACTGGCGGTGGCACTATTAATTAGCCAGGCTGCAGCTATGGCAAGAAAAGCACTGAGAGCCATAAACAAAATTGAAAGTCGCCACTGTCGACCAATAATAAGCGCAGCCGCCACAGAGGGCACAACCAAGACAAAAGCTTGCTTAGTGAAAGCAGCTATCAAACAAAGAGTGGCCACCACTATTAGGCGCGGCAAGCGAAAAAGATTGTCGTCTTTGGGCTTGCGGGCTAAGACAAGATATTGCTGAATGGCCATAACCATAAACATCAAACCGAGCATATCGACCCGACCGCGAGAAGAATAAGCCCAGATCGTGTAAAACGATGACAAGGTCAATAAACCAATTACCCGAGCCAGACGCGAGCAACCGCTAAGAGCGAAGACGCGATAAGAGATCACCAAAGTGATGATCAAGCAAATCATGCTGACCATGCGCATCGGATAAAAAACTGGACCAACTAATTTGAACAGCCAGCCAAGCAAAGCAAAATAAACCGGTGGATAAGCAATGCAATACCAGGGCTGCTGCACCAGGCGAGAAAATTCATAGGCATTGCGGTTCTCCGACAGAGACAAAGATGCCCACATCGAAGCGCCCTCATCGGTTAAAGCATAAGGCGAGAGCAAAGCCAACGACCAGCCCTGGTAGTACAAAAACACCAGGGCCAAAAAGATGACAGCTATTACCGGCCAGAGCAGTAGATTGTCTATCCGGCGATTTGAGGCAGTTGCCACGGACCCTTGGCTTCCTTTGATTTAACTATCTACACTGTTAATCACATCTAGCTAAGTTTAAACTATTCCTAGAGGCCTGAAGCCATGAGAGAAAAGGTTAAAGCAAGTGCCCCAGGTACTAAAAAACATAAGCAAAATTATTCTCTCCCTCTGCCTCATCGGGCTCAACACGGGCAATGACGCTGCCTGCGCTAGCACCTCAATTAACTCTTTCTATCATCCCGAAATCAAAGCTAAGCTAAAAAACGGCAAAGTGCTGGTATTCCCTTTAGGCCTTAGGCTTGGCACTTTACAATTGACTCGCCAAGCAGGCCTGCGTGGCAAAAGCATCAGCGCCTGCGGTCGCGTTGAATTACCGAGCCAAAGCCCAGTGGTCCTTATTCCCTCTAGCTATCTCCTGCAAAATCCAGACTTAATCAATGGCTTTTGCGGCGCCATATCTGGTATCGAGATCAAAAGTAAAGAAGGGCCACGATTACTACGGCAGTTGGCGGCCAAAGAAAGCATAGAGACCCTGCGCATCAGTGGAATAGATTTAGATAGCGAAGTACTTTCAACTATCAATAGCCTGCCCCGATTGAAGAATTTGCAATTCGACCGAATTGAAGCGCTAGATACAGCCATTGCCGGCAAAATCAGGTCACTAAAGCAGCTCAATTCGTTGGCTCTGACTGCAAATACAATGGTGTTGCTTAAAGAAATACGACAAGCAAAATCTTTGAAAAAGCTAGAGCTGAGCAATGCCAACCTCACCCTAAATGATTTCGCCATGCTACAAAACCTGCCCGCTCTTGAATTTTTGAGCATTCAAGAAAGTCAGTATGCCGACGCGGCCGTTGCCTACTTTCCCCGCTTCAAAAATTTAAAAATTCTCTGGCTAGGAAAGCGTCATTGGTCAAAAGAAACAATGATGCAGCTAGAAAAACTGACTAACCTGGAAGAATTACACGTGCAAGTAGCTGCCGAAGAATTACCCCTCTATGTAAAGCTATACAATGCTTTGCCAGGAATAGTGAAACCATAACAGTCACTACCGGCGATATCACTCAAAGGCAGATTTAATCAGGCCCCAGCCACAAAAAGCCAAAAGTTTGCTACCATGAGCCCCAAGAAGCTGGCGCCACGGGAATTGTCACATGCTATTTGCTTGCCAATTGAAAACCAATACGAGATGGTAGATAAATCGGAGATCAACAAATCGACTGGGTTCGCCCTCATCGCCATTTGCGCTCTTTTATTCTTGTCCGGCTTCAGCGCCTTAATTTACGAAGTAGTTTGGGTACGCTCACTAGGCTTGGTGGTCGGCAACAGCACCCAAGCAACCAGTTGCGTCCTGGCAGTTTTTCTCGGTGGTCTTTCACCGGGCGCCCTGATTGGCGGCAAGCTGGCAGACAGAAAGAATTTTCCCCACCTATTAGCTTATGGTTTGCTAGAAATTAGCATTGGCCTGGCCGCCATACTCGTAACAGCAGGGCTCAGTGCCGCCAGCCTCTGGTTTCTCAAGACGGTTGACCTGTTTCCCAGCGGCTCAGCCTACCTAACCGTAGCGCGACTACTGCTGGCCACTATCTTTATTTTGGTCCCGACCATATTTATGGGCGCTACCTTACCTATTCTAACCAGATACTTTTCTGCTGTGCACGAACGCGCCGCGCACTTCCTTACTCTTCTCTATGGCCTCAATACACTCGGGGCGGTTCTTGGCAGTCTAGCTGCAACTTTCGGCACACTTCCCTATCTAGGGGTCTCTGGCACAACTTATTTTGCCGCGGCAGTCAATGGCACAGTCGGTCTCTTGGCTTGTCTTGTATACATAAAAACAAAAGGCCACAAGCCCCTCGGCGAGAGCCTCAGCCCAGCAGACGAAGAAATTAAACTAGCCCCTGACGCCATTAATCGCCAAGAAATTAATCGCCAGGCAATCTACTGCACCGCAGCACTGACGGGCTTTACAGCGCTAGCCTATGAAGTTCTCTACATTCGTTTTATCAGATTCTATACAGACTCAAGCACTTACAGCTTTGCCTTGATGGTTAGCTCGTTTCTCTTTGGCCTGGCCATAGGCAGCTGGATCAACAATAAGTTTCTAGCGAAAGCTAATGAGCGCAGTGATGGCGCCCTCTATCAAATGCGCCTCTTAGGCCTAATTCAGTTTTCCGTAGCAGCCGTCTCTGCGATCGGTTTCCTTTGCTTACCAGGAGTACTGGTATTCAAGGCCTTCTTCATGATGCATGACATCCAGGGGCTTTTGTTCCAAGTCATTTCCGCTTTTACTTATATGATTTTCCCAGCCACCCTAATTGGTATTTCCTTCCCCGCTATTGGCGGCATTGCCGCCAGCCAAACCAACGAGGTTGGCAATGCTGTTGGCCGCGTCTATGCCGCAAATACTCTTGGCTGCATTTTCGGCTCAGCTCTCACCGGACTGGCCTTCTTGCCCTTGATGGGCTCACAACTAACCTTTGAACTAATGATGGTCTTGTCAGTTTGCACCGGCTTCGTCTGCCTCCTTAGCGCTCAGCCCAAGAAAGCCAAATATAAACTTTTCATCGCACCGTCGCTGGTGCTAGTGCTCTTCTTAGCTGCGCTGCCACAAAACTATCTAGAAAACGCATACGCCCTACTTATGAGCGGCAAAATAGAAAAATGCAAAGACGACGCTGGCGCCAAAGTGCTGCTCTTTGACCAGAGCGGAGTAAAAAGACTAATCGTCAACGGCACATTTTACTCAAGCACAGTAGTGACAGCCCAACGCTATATGAGGGTGATTGGAGAACTGCCCGTACTACTCCATGACAATCCCAAGAATGTCCTCAGTGTCTGCTTTGGCATTGGCACCACTAGTGGTTCTATAGTAAAACATCCTGACGTCGAGCATCTCGATATCGTTGAACTATCTCCTACTGTCATAGAATTCGGGCAATATTTCAAACCTACTAATGGCGATGTTCTCGCCAACCCGAAACAAACAGTTCACATAGAAGACGGGCGCAATTACTTACTGCGCAAAGAAAACAAATATGATGTCATTTCCTTTGAGGCACCACCACCCTGTGATGCGGGAGTAGTGAGTCTTTATTCTAAAGAATTCTACGAGCTCTGCAAAAGCCGCCTAAACAAAGCTGGCCTAATTTGCCAGTGGATGCCGATGGAGACCGAATCAGCGCCACTATGGAAAATGATGATCAAGACCATGATGGTGGTTTTTCCTTATGTCACTGTTTGGAATCCGGATTCAGGCGAAGCTATTGTTATTGCCTCTATGGAACCAATCAAATTTGACATAAACAAAGTGCAGGCAAAGCTCGACCGCACCCCAATGGTGCAAAACAGCTTAGAAGAAGTGGGCCTGGGCAACGCCTACGCCCTGGCTTCCACCTTCCTCATGGACGGCGAGCCCATGGCAAAATACCTAGCAGATACGGCGGTAATCACCGACGACCGGCCCTACCTGGAGTTCTTCTTGCCTTTCAGCGGCCAATCACTATGCGCTAAAGACTTAGAAGTAGTCGGTAGCAAACCCAGCGACATACTGGCCAACGAGCAATATGATCACGAAGAATTCGCTAAGAACGTCCAGGCTATTAACTACATGCGCAGTGCCGCTCAAGCACTATCAATTGAAAACCAACCAGACAAAGCCCATGCCTTCCTGGAAAAAGCCCTGGCACTTTTGCCCGACAATAAATTCTTCCAATGGGCAGTAGCGCACCCTAAACAGCACTAAAACTATGTTGCGCGCTTGCGCGCTTCACGCAGAAGCTCTACCAAGGGTATTGTGAAAGACACCGGCAGGTCGATACCTGGCACCTTGGTCGACACTTCCATGACAATTTGCTTGCTTGGGTCACGCATCAAGACAGCATTACCGTTGATGGGCACGGTGAGCTTGCCCAAGAAAGTCTTGAAGCGAAGAGAAAAGCCCTCGTTAAAGCTACAACGCAGGCCATTTTTCTCTTTGTCAAACAGGGCCTGAAAATGGACACGATTGGCAATGCAGACAGACTCAAGCTCAACAAAAGGAGCTACCTTTTGCTTAAATGGCAGTTCTTTCTCTTTTTTCAAACGCATGTCGACTTCAATCTCGGCAGGTGGCCGCGGCGTAATATTGAAAGACTCAACTTCGCTGAAATCTTTGGCCAAATCGTTGACCATTTCTACCGCTGATTGCAGGCCGGTTTTACCCTGGTGGGCCATCTTATTGAGCGACTGCCAGGCGCCGCCAAAAGCAATCTGCGCAGCGGTACGATGTTCCGGGCCAAACATATCCTGTAGCTTGCGCTCCATCTCGCTGTAGAGCAATCTGCTCATTTTCGCGGTTTCACTCTCTTCACTGCCAGTCATTGCGTCACACAGTCCATAAACAAAGGTAGGCACCCACTTTCCGCTGCTCTTCCCAAGCAAAGCTCCAAGCCTTAGGTACAGCTTACTATCTCTGATTCTATCGCGACAATGGCAAATTAACTGTACCTGAGGTAGCGACGCGACGAGCCCCAACCGCTCTCTACCCCGGCGCTACCCAGGCATTTAGCAACTCTCAGGGCGAGCATAGACAGCGAGAATATCGGCTCCTTCCATGCGCTTGCCAGCATCATAGAGATGCTGCACGCCCAGACAGCCCCTGAAGATATGAGAAATAGTCTCAGTATGAATCGGTACCAGGCCCACCTCTTCAAACATCCGATTGAGTGAACGCACAGAGAAATAGCTTGTGTGATCAAGCTTGTACGAATAGTACATATCACCAAGAATGGCAGCTTCCATCGACTCTAAATTAGGAGTGCGAATAACCACAATGCCATCGTCGGCGAGAAACTGAGTGACATACTTAAGAGCGTCAAGGTGGCGGTCAAGATGTTCAATTACATCCCATAGCGTAATGATATTGAACTTCTGTCCAGTCTTAGCGTGTTTCTCCACATCAAAGATAGAACCAAGCCATGTATCAAAGCCAAAGCCATTCTTGCAATGTTCAATAGCGTCGGTAGAAACATCAATACCATAGTGGCTTAGACCAAATTCAGAGGCAGCAGCACGAAATAGACCGATGGCGGAGCCAACATCAAGCAATGAAGCAGCAGCCGGATTCTTTAACCAATTCTCGGCTCTAGCACCACTTACATCGAGCACATGGGCAGCATAACGTCTAGCTTTCTGCATCCGCCAGTCAGTATGCTGCAAATACTGCTTCATACCATAGTGACTATCGGGCCGATCATCGAAATAGGCAGTATCGTATTCGATACTATTGGCATGAACCGTATTCTTTTCAGAAGGATTAACCAGCCAAGCAAAACCAGTAGATTTACAACCAACCACAGCCCGTGAAAGATTGCCACTGATAGACCCGGCATAAACGGTATCGGCTTTGTTACCGAGGAAATCAGTTCCCCAAGCGCCACCTGCAGTTAACTGCTGTAAGCGCTCGGCTTTAGGAGGAAATACTTTAAGAGCAGCGAGGCGAAGGCATTCAATTTTTGCATCCATCGGAATCTGTGATGGCAACAATTGACCATGGCGCTCAAGGGACTGCTCCACCCACTCTTCAATCAGCTCGGTAACCTTCTCCTCTGGCACTTCCAATAGGCGCACAAAGCCATTAGCAATATGTTCATGATCATCAGCGAACTGCACCTGATCATCGACCACATAGAGCACACCAATTGACTCTCGTACCCATTTGCCATTCTTGTTTCTTCCGGTTTTAGTAAGTTTTCTAAAATCTGAGCCGGTTTTGCTTTCTGTTTTCAACTTTCGTACCTCTGCGAGTGATCTTTATTTGGCTGTCTCAAGCATACGAGCTGAGACCGTTTTGGAAGAACGAAGAATGCCGTCGGAATTATAGTAAATGAACTCAGCAAAACGCCCGCAAAGCTCAATTCCTTCGCTTTTGCAGTAAGCGTAGATGATATCAAGATTCTTCTCACGATCAATATCATAAATTGGATAGGCATACTTTGTACGCTTTACAGTCGTCGCTATCACATCTTTTTTATCTATCAGGCCTTCACGCGCCAAGCCATCAACGGTTTCTCTCGTGACATCAGCGTCACTCATAGCCCAGAGATCGCTAGTTTCACGAGCTGTGATTTCGGCTTGTATCGATGAACAGCCAGGAGGGCAATAGTTTTCGCCATAGTAGTCGAGACAACTAATGCGATGAAAAATCAAATCCATTTGGGGGAAGTAGAGGCCCAGCCTATTAAGTGTCGATTTCTTTTTCAAGCCCACCAAGACCACAATGAGCGAATTATATTGCAGTGAGTCAACGGCCCTCCGCACCTCTGGCGGTGCATCTTCTAAAGCTCGGATAAAATCAAAGATTGGCATAGCGCAAACCAATTTCTTGTATTCACGCTCCTGAGTGCCGTCAGAGACAACCCAACTATTGGCCTTACGTACGATTCTCTTGATGGCAAAATTCTTTGTCACTCTGTCGCTAACGAGATCTTCGAAAGTATCAGGGAGGACCTGAAAGCCACCGGTCTTGGGATAGTGAAAGTAAAGTTGGTGAGTATAACCTTCAGACTCAACGCCCAATGCCGACTTTACAACATCGGCCACAGACGGCTTGGGTACACGCTCTACCCAGTGGGTCCCCATCTCAGCTGGCGGCGTCTTCCAGATCTTGGTATTGTATGGAATCAAATAGTTGTCAGCAAGGCCCTTGCCAAAAGTGTTGTAAATCCAGTCTTCAAAATTGTTCTGAGGACGCTGCGGATTTTCCAGAAAATTATAAAGACAGTCGAACTTATCTTGGGGGTCTAGCACCGAGAGGCCGTTCTCAAACGGAAACTTAACCAAACGCTTCTTAAACCAAATAGAAACGTTGCGGAAATGCCGATCAACTTTGCCCTTGAGCAGCTCCAATTCGAAATCAAGAATCTCCTGATCTTTGGAAAAGATGATATGCCCGCCCATATCGAAGGTAAATCCCTCGTGGTTATAGCTGCGACACAATCCGCCACAGGTATCGTCTTTCTCTAAAACTTCGCTATCTTCGCCGAGGAAGTAGGACAAACTTAGACCCGCCAGGCCTCCGCCCAAAATCCCGAACTGCTTGACCATTCAAAACTCCATAGTGTCCTTGCATGACTTACCACGCTTGCCGCCTAATATCTCACCAGTCAATTAGGGTCGACGGTGCATAAGAGTAGCCGGTTTGGGCATACAATAGGAACACTTGCCATTTCGGAGTCAAAGTTTATGTCACTAACGGCCGATACTCTCAAAATCAAAATTTTTGGAGATGGCGCAGACAAAGATACAATTCTAAAACTCAATCAGGATCCACTCATTGCAGGATTCACCACCAATCCGACGCTGATGCGCAAGGCCGGTGTCACCGACTATGAGACCTTTGCCCGTGAAGTCTTGGCACTAGTCAAAGAAAAGCCTATCTCCTTTGAAGTCTTCTCTGATCACTTTGACGAGATGGAGAAGCAGGCCATAGAGATTGCTAGCTGGGGCAACAATGTCAATGTCAAAGTAACCATTACCAATACAAAGGGAGAGTCTAGCCTCCCTCTTATTAAGAGGCTTTCAGCCCGCGGCATTAAGCTCAACATTACCGCCATGACCACCTTCGAGCAAGTCGAGAGCGTCGCAGAAGCGCTCACCAGCGGTGCCGGTGGCATTGTCTCAGTATTTGCTGGGCGCATCGCTGACTCTGGCCGTGATCCGATGCCGATTATGAGCAAGTGTGTTGAGCTACTGAAAGACCATAGCAACGTAGAAGTACTCTGGGCCAGCCCTCGTGAGCTATACAACATTGTGCAAGCCGATCAAATAGGCTGCGACATCGTCACTGTTACCAACGATATTCTCAAGAAATTGCCACTACTTGGTGGAGACCTAAATAGAGTCTCCCTTGATACTGTCAAGATGTTTTTCGACGACGCCCAGGCGGCTCAGTATTCAATAGAAACAAAAAAAGCAGTGGCGAACAGCTAAGATTGCTGCTTCAAATGCTCTTCTAATTCCTTCAAGCCTTCTGGCGTTCCAACTTCATAGAAGCGCTGACTAACTTCATAGCAAGCTAAGTCGCCAGCGGCAATGAGACGCTGTACTACACGAGAAAGATCAAATGACTCTTGCTCAGTGAAGCCAGCAAAAGCTTGCTTAGAAAATATGCTCAGGCCAAAGTCCACATGCACCATATCGGCACTGGGTCGCTCTTTATCGTATGCCGCCACTAACTGATCGACAATCTTCAAATTGCTTGGAATCAAGCGATTTTCATTGCGATAAACAGTCATCAACGCTGGCTTTCCTAAGCGAAAGTAAGTCTCAATAATTGGCTCGAAATCAACTTCTAGCCAAGAGTCGCCATAGAGCACAGCGAAAGGTGATTGAACCAGCTTACTGGCCTTGAGCAGGGCCCCACCGGTGCCAAGGAGCTGGCCGGTTTGGCCCGCTTCACCATCGTAAGAATATTGAACTACCATGCCAAAACGGCTGCCATCACCAACAAAGTCAACCAGTGGCCCAGCCTCATGGCCGACACAAAGCACTACTTCACGAACACCTTGTTGTTTCAGTAAACGCAATTGACGAGCAACAAAGGGCTGGCCAGAAACTGCCACCATAGACTTGGGCAAGCCCTGATTAATGGCGCTCAGCCGAGTTCCCAATCCCCCGGCCAAAATCAATACAGCTAGCGACTTAGCCATAAATTAATTGGTTTGTGCCGCCAACAAATGGCGATCAGCAAGCATCGCTTCGATGGAGCGCTCTATCGCCTGGCGGCAAGTGTGCTGACATGTCCAACCGAGACTACGAATTTTGTCAGTATTCATGCGAATTATGGGCACATCGCCTTTCCAACCCCGATCGCCGCCACTGTAGCAGAGCTTCACAGAAGCTCCTCCGAGCGTTTTTTCAATGGCAATCTCGGCAATTTCCTTAACCGAAATGTAGTCTCCCGTTCCGACATTGAAAACGGCAAAGGGAGCTGTTACTTTCTCACCGGCAAGCAATACTGCAGCGATGATATCGTCGATATAAACATACGACTTGCTCTGACTGCCATCACCCAAGATATGCAATTCAGCAGGATTCGCCCGAAGCTTTCGAATAAAATCTAAACCCACGCCGTGAGTCTGCCTCGGCCCCACCACATTACCAAAGCGAAAGGCTACACCACTTATGCCAAACATGTGGGCATAGGCCGCTATCAAACCTTCACCAGCCAACTTACTGGCACCATAGGTAGAGATCGGTATCATCGGGCCGTAGTCTTCTGGCACCGAAAGCAATCCAACATCACCATATACGCCACTGCCCGAAGCATACAAAATTTTCTTTGTCGCTGTACGTCTCATAGCTTCAACTATCAATTGCGTCAAAATAGTTCCCTGATCAAAATCGATCATGGGCTCCGATGCGGCCTTGGCAATATCGGGATTGGAAGCAAGATGAATCACGGTGTCATGACCAGCCATGGCCTCTACAAGAAGCGGCAAATCAGTGATCTCACCCCTGACAACATTGAGACGCTTAGCCTTGGTAGCCTCAGCCAGGGAGGCTTCTAAGTGCCAATGCTGACCGGAAGAAAAATTATCGAAAACAGTAACTAGTTTTGTTTCAGGCTTATTTAAAAGATGCTCGACAAAGTGGCTACCTATAAATCCCGCACCACCAGCGATGAAGATTTTTTCAATCACCGTTACTTCTCCCAATTGAGCAATTGCTCAGGCAATAATTTTGGTTCCTTCAAAGTCAAACTTAAATCTTAGCTCTGGCGCTCCAGCATTGGCCATTGCTTCTCTCAATCTTTGTTTTTGTTCAGTGTAGAACAAGAGAAAACCACCGCCGCCAGCTCCCATCAATTTGCCTCCAACAGCACCGGCATCTCTACCAATTTTGTAGAGGTCATCAATTCTTGAATTAGATATTCCGCGAGACCTTTGGCGCTTTCGCTCCCAGTGCTCGTGCATTAGCTCACCAAAGGCATATAACTGACCTTCTTCAAGGGCATGCTTGATGCGCTGGCCTAGCTCTTTAATGTAATGGAGATTTTCCAGCATCTCGGCGTTGGCATCTTTACTCTTATCGTCCTGATCTTTGAGAAAAGCTGAGCCTGAGCGAGAATATCCCGTGAAGAAAATAGCGAGATTGTCTTCAAGAGTATAGATTGTTTGCTGCGACAAATTAGCTGGATGAGCCTCGACAGTACCATCATTGGCGACTTCAAAGCAGGTTATTCCGCCATAAGCAGCGATATACTGATCTTGCTTTCCCACTGGCTCTTTAAGCATATTGATTTCAATGTTACAGGACTGCTCAGCCAAATCATGGGGACTAACTAACAGGTTCTTGTTATAGGCATGCAAGCCTTTGAGAAGAGCAGTGGTAAAGCTTCCCGACGAGCCCAAACCAGTACCAGCAGGAATATCAGCCATGCTAGTTATCTCAATGTTCGGACCTTGCTTCATCTGCTCGATGGCGCAACGCACAATTGGATGCTTAATCTCGTGGGCGTTCAAAACCTTTTCAAGCTGAGAGTACTTAATCACATAGTCGTCGCTCCACGACTGATGAATCAGCACATACATGTACTTGTCGATGGCCGCAGACATAAAAGAGCCACCAAAGCTCTCGTAATATGATGGCAGATCGGTTCCACCTCCACCAATTGAAATACGCATCGGGCTGCGAGCAATGATCATACTTTTTCTACTGTGACACTTTCCCACTTGCCAGAATTTACTTGCAAGGCTGGATGTGAGACCAAGAAATGCCAGACAACAGCCTGGAACCCCTCTGTCAAAGGTGTAACGTGGTCAGGACTAACATTGGGAATGACAATAGCAACATCAGCCGCTGTGGCAGCATAGCCACCATCTTTACCAACCACTGCCACAATGGTGGAGCCTTTGTCTTTAGCCAACTTCATAGCGTTGACTAAATTCATGCTGATATTTTTCTCTGAGCTGCCGCCACCAACCGAGAATACCAGGAGGCCATCTCGAGCGCTGAGCTTACTTACAGCAAGCCAGTTGGCAATAGTAACATCCCAACCTTCATCATTAACTCGGGCAGTCAATTCAGAAATATTGTCGTATGGGGCATAGGCCTCGATATTGCACATCTTACGGAAATCGCAAGTAGCGTGCGAGGCATGTCCAGCACCACCACCAGAGCCAACGATAAACAAGCGGCCCTCCCGCTCGCGCACCGCAGCCAGGGCAAGGGCGGCCTGCTCTAGCGCATTGCGGTCGAGGCCCTCAACGACCTTTTGGCAATGCTTCAAAAATTCCTCAGCAAACATTTAAACCTGCTTTCAGATGCCTGATACATGACGATTATACCCAGGATTGCTCGGGGCAGTCTCAAGATCACTGCTTGAATTGCCGCACTGCTTGGAAAGATCGCAGCTCAATCCGGTCGACGCATGACCACGGCCATGTTAGAAGTAGACCCAGTTAGAACCTTAATAACAATGTCGATGGCAGTAAAACCAGCGACAAAAAAGAGATTCTTCAGATTGTTGCGCTGAAAATCCACTGGCGGAAAGAGAGTGTCTGCCAGCGTTTTAATCTTCAAAGCCTCTTTCTCAGACTTACCATTTGACCAGGACTTCACAATAGAGTGACAGGTCCAATTCCAGAAGGCCGGAGCTGGGTTGTACTGAATCATGTCAACCTTGAAGCCAATCGATTCGGCCATGGCCTTAATTGAGTCAGGACTGTACCAAACCCAGTGCCTGGGGAAATGGTAGCCCCCCCAGTGCTGTTTAGAAAATAATTTTGCATCGAAAGAACCAGCATTAGGGGTTTCGCAGAGGAAGACGCCACCAGGTTTCAGTACCTCGAAAGCCCTTCGAGCGAAGGCTTTTGGGTCAGCAACGTGTTCGATCACATGAGTAGCAACTATCAAATCGAAAGTGCCTAGGGGAATATCAGCATCTTCAAATCGCCCTAAATAGACCGTATGACCAGAGGCCCTGGCCTTCTCCACCGAGGCGCGATCAAAATCGACGCCATAGGTTTCTACTTTATACTTCTCGACCTTCTTATACCAATTCAAAGCTCGGCCATCAGCACAGCCAACATCAAGTACTTTCAATACCGCAGCAGGACGACAGAGGTCTAAGGCCTTAGCTAGCCGACTCATATAGACAAATTTGCGAGCACGATAAAGCAATGATGTCTGATTCTCGGCCTCGACATTCTGCTCTTGCAATCCATAGGCATAATAATTGTCGGGATAAATCGTCTTCAACTCGGTAACGTCAGGGCGCGGATTGAGATACATCAAGCCACACTGTTTACACTTCACAACGTTGAAAACATCCGAGGTGGTGTTGTCATATTCATGCTCCACACCATGGGTGATGAATAGAGTATCCTTTGAACCGCAGCTGTTACACTCCACCTCAATTTTGGCGATATTCGATTTCATATGAGCGATTTGTGTCATCAATTAACTTCCGCTGGGCCCGAGGGCTAGGGGAAACAGCCCCTGCACTGGCGTGCAAGAATAAGCCAGACCAAGGGTTTTTGCAAACCCCAAGCGATGACAAGGGCCAGATTGCAAATTAAACAAATTACTTAGCTTGATATTTTTCCTTTTTGGGCAATAACCATATTATGTCGACAACTCAATCTAACCCGCCCGAAACTTCAATAGACGAGCTTTTCAACTCGCTCTCTATAGTGATGATTACTCTCAACGAAGAAGCAGCAGTAGCTACAGTGGTCAACGATATTCGCCGGGTGGCAAAAAACGCCGAGATTATCATCGTCGATAGCAGCACTGACAAAACTGCTGAAATAGCCAGTGAAATGGGCTGCACCGTAATCAAGCAATTCCCACCGCGGGGATACGGCAATGCCATGCACATGGCGCTGCAATCAGCCACCAAGAAGTACGTGCTCACCCTCGACTGCGACAACACTTATCCAGTGGATGTCATTCCTGATCTTCTTAATCTTATGATCAAAGAAAAAGCCGATATTGTCAGTGCTTCAAGGCTGGGCAAACGCCCTGCGGCTATGCCTTTAGCCAATTACTACGCCAATGTTCTCTTCTGTGTTCTCGCCCGCATCATCTGCGGCGTGCACTCCACCGACTTACACACAGGCATGCGTGTCTACACTCAAGATGTGCTGCACAGCTACTCATACGACCCATCATACGGGGCTTTACCAGTAGAGTTGCAAGTAGGGCCTGTAATGGCCGGATATAAGTGTGTTGAAACCTTCATTGAATACAACGAGAGAGCTGGCGTCAGCAAGCTGCGCAAGATCGAGGGAACGATTACAACACTGCAGCGAATTTGGACATGCCGGCGCTTCGCCAATCCCGCTCATCCGAAGAACAGCCTAGCCAAGAACTAGAACGAGCCGCAGAGTATAATGTCTATGGGCTAAGTACTGGGCTGAGTGGCTATGAATCAGAAAATTGACTACAGCTTTAATAACCCGAGCATTGCGGAGTTTGTCAAAAACGCCAAACCAAGTGCCTTGAGATCATTATTCGACACTGTAATTTTGTGCTGGGGAGTAATCTTCTGCAGTATTGGTCTCTTTATTTACTACCCGTCAATTTTTACCTACGCCCTGGCATTTCTCACCGTCAGCTCACGCATGAATGGCTGTCTGACTCTGGCCCACGAAGCTTGGCACACCAATCTCATGTCCTCACGTCAAGGAAACGACTTTCTTGGCGGCTGGCTCTGCTCATACCCTTTTGGTTCAGTATTCGGCACGGCCCGCGCAGGACATTTAGCCCATCATAAGTACCTGGGCACAGATAATGATCCCGATCGGCCCATGCACAATGAAATTGACAAGAAAACACCGACACAGTTCATGCATCACTTTGCCAGCCGTCTCTTTCTGGGCCAGCTCCTAACCACTCTTAAGCGCTATCTTGGCCATGAACCAGCTATTAACCCTGGTGCCCAGCAACCAAGAATAGAAGAGGCTGCACCACAGTCGAACACAAGCACCCCCAAATCTGAATTTGCCAATGTTGTCATCGCCCAAGCGCTAATTGGCTCAGGTCTCTGGCTTGCCTCTGGTCACTGGTGGATGTACCTGGCTGTCTGGTTCTTACCGATCACAACCTTAGGCACGCTCTGCTATTACACCCGGGCATTCTGCGATCATGCCCGCCTGGCCGTAGACCATGACGGACCTCACGAAGGCCGCCTTATTACAGTAGCGAATCAATTGCCCTGGGAGCGCGCCTTTTTATCACCCTTTGAATTTAACTTCCATGCCGAACATCACCTCTTCGCCTCAGTACCTCACCAAGACCTACCAAAACTACACCAGACGCTAAAAGATCTCGACGGCTATCGCAGTCAGTGCATCGTTCGCCCGAATTACAGCAGCTTTTTAGCTAAGTACATTGACCAGATTTTTAAGAACCAGACTAGCGCCAACAAAATCCAGCAAAAATAAGGCACCATCGGCAGTATCTAATATAGAGTTTCAATACTGACCCAGAATAGCGATAAGTTCTTGCAGGCTATCAACTATCAAGTCAGGCTGGCACTCTAGCACCTGGTTATGAGACTGCCGCAAGTAAACAGTGCGAATGCCCGCAGCTGCTCCGGCAAGCACATCCTTTTTGCTATCACCAATGAATATCGCTTTGGCACGATCAATATTGTATTTCTCTACTAAATAGTTGAGCATTCCTGGTTTAGGTTTGCGGCAATGGCATTGATCTTCATTGTCATGCAAACAATAAACTACCTCGGTGAATTTAAATTTCGACTGGAGCAATTCAGTCATTTCAGCCAATGCCTCTGCGCTCAACAAACTTCTACTAACGTCTGGCTGATTGGAAACAACAAACATGCTGCAATCAAAGTCAAGTATTTTCTCGTAGGTGGCCACAAAATCTGAGCGCAAGCAAAACTCTGTCATTATCCGCGGACTAGAGACACCACCCGCTCTCATTACCACTTCATTTATGACACCATCGCGATCAAAGAAAATCGTATTCACTCTAGTTCTCACTCTAGTTCCCTAGCAGCGGCAGATTACCCTGGCACCAGATTTAGTTTAGCCGAAATCAACAGAAGCATGCTTTGCAACTTATCTTGACAAATTCGCTCGACCCGTTTACGCTACGAGCGCGCTAAAGGCCCGTCAAAAGGACCTTGGCGAGTAAATCTAACTACTAGCCAATTATCAGTATCGGCTGTTTTAGTTTCTTTCAAATTAAGAAATGCCCTAAATGAAGAAAGCTTTTACAACAGTCGGCCTCCTAATTTACCTGAGCGGACTGGCACTGCCCACCTTCTGCTTCTTAGCGGCCTTTCTTACTCTATTCAATCAAAACGACTTACTTGTTAGAGTGGAACACGGATCTGTCGGGGCTCAAGACTTCGTACACTATTACATCCTCGGTCAGATGAGTGCGTCCCCCGATGCCCACCAGGTTTATACAGAAGCCGCGCAGACAAGATGGTTCCATGACCTCGTCCTTGCCACTAAGGGTCTAGTGACCACCAGATCTTTCTGGGCACTGTTTACACCCATGGTCTTTCCCTTCTGCCTACCAATGGCCTACCTCAGCCTCAATCAGGCTTACATTTCCTTCGTTGTCCTCAGTGCCTTGGCAGTATTCACCTGTTACCCCCTAGCCATAAATGCCATTACAAAACGTTCGCTGGCCTGTAATGTCGCCATTATTTTTTGCCTTATTGCCAACATACAAGGCACCGAGACTATTTCAAAAGGGCAACCAGCATTCTTTCTGCTGGCACTAGAGTCATTATTCTTCTGGGCCTGGGTGAAGAAATTAGATTGGGTGGCAGGATTAGCAATAGGTATTCTCTGCTTCAAACCACATTATGGCCTTTTCTTCTTGACACCAATAATAGTGGCACGTCGCTGGCGTGCACTAATAAGCTGCCTGGCTACAGCCGGTCTATTACTGCTGCTCGGCGGCTTGCTCATTGGCTTTGAAAACGTTGTCAACTTTCCTAAAATTATTGCTCATGAAGATACAGGAAGTTGCTTCGGCATGGTTTCACTTCGCTATGTCTTATTCCGATTCTTTAGCGACTTGCAGGCCCTTCACCTCTCCCTCGGCATCATGCTAGTTGGCCTGCTGCTCAATTTGCTTATGTGGTGGCAAGGAGTGAAGAAATCTCTCGACCAGAGCTGGCTGTTTAGCTGCACAACCTTGCTCTGCTTGCTGGCGAGCCCACACACATACCACTATGACTTAATCATGCTCGGCCTCTTAGTCGTAACCGTCAGCCCAGCCAGAACCTTACACCAACCGCTTGCCAAATTAGCCTATTCGATTTATCGCCCCCTGGTTATTGCCTTACCCGGCCTATCCTGGATAACATTGCTGCTATTCACCGAAAGAGGTGGCATCGGTTCCTCCTACGACCCTATTCAATCTGAAATTTCCATCGCACTCAATGTGGTGCTGCTAATACTGGCCTTGATTTGCTCTTTCGATAAAGCACCGAGCACTGATAGCCAATTGCAATGAAGAAAGCTATTCGCCTATCGCTATTCAGTCTTTATCTGATTTCATTATTAACCGTTGGTCTCTTTATCGCCAATACAGCCTGGCGAGAACTTATCGAGAACCGCATGGTGCTGTCGATCACCAATGGCGCATTAAAAGTACAAGACTTTGTGCGCTACTACCTTTCTGGTCAAATTGCCGCCTCGCCTGACGCACATATGGTTTATGACAGCGCCGTACAAGGCCACTACTTTCATCGTCTTGTCTTCGATACCATAGGCGTAACAACCAACGAACAGCTGCTTACACACTATACTCCGATTGTCTTTCCCTTCTGCCTCATCCTCGCTCAACTACCAATCAGCCAGGCTTACATTGCCTTTTTTATAACCAGCGCTCTAGCTCTTGCTTCCGCCCTGCCCCTAGCTCTCAATGCCTTAGGTAAACGGTCCTGGTTTGTCATTATCGCTACGCTAATTGCCACCACTTGCAATTCTCAGGCCGTAATTTCTATTCGCATGGGTCAGCCCTCCTGGATCATTCTTGCTCTGGAGTGCCTCTTCTACTGGAGCTGGATCAAGAAATACAACTGGGTCACCGGTCTGAGCGTAGCTTTGCTCTTTTTCAAACCACATTATGCTCTCTTCTTCTTAACACCACTAATTGTGGCGCGCCGCTGGCGGGCACTATTGTGCTGCGCCGCTTCTGTTGGCCTCTTACTTGGTTTAGGCGGCTTGATCATAGGCTTTAGCAACATCCTCAACTACCCAAATATTATTCTAAAAAACGATGGCGAAATTGTCTGGCATGGCATCGTATCACTGCGCTACATTGCTAATATATTTTGGCCTAACGCCGCAGCAGTCAAGGTTGCACTAATAGCCTGGTTGATTGGCTTGAGCGTCAACACCCTGCTCTGGTGGCAAGAAAAAAAATACAAACTAGATCAGACTTGGCTGATTTGTTGCACCGTACTCCTCTGCATTTTTACCAGCCCTCATACCTACCACTATGACCTGACCATGCTGGGTTTACTGGCTGTTAGCCTCACTCAAACAAAGCCACTATGCAGCCCCTTGGGCCGCTGGAGCTTTGCTGCCTATCGCCTGCTACTACTATCCTATCCGGGTCTCTCCTGGTTATCGCTCTATCTTTCTAGAACCGAGCATGGTGCCTACTACGACCCACTGCAGTCGCTTTTAGCCATTGCCATGGTGGGCACTCTTTTAACGCTAGCGATAATCTGCCTCTTTAACAGAGCCAAAGCAGAAGAAAATCAAAGCAAGTAGAACCACAATTGAGTACCAGGAACCTGCTGCCAGCCAGCTGGATAATGCTGGGGCGGATGCTCGCCATTGGCATAGGTCAAAGCCTTGATCTTATGTTGACGCAAAGTTGCATACAAAGCCTCTCTCTTCTCGCTGGAAAGCTGCCAGAACTTATCATCGTCAAGAATGTCTGCGACAAAGCGAAAATGACCCATTTGCGCCCAACCAATTTTACGCAAGTGATCCATATTTGCTAATTGATCCCCAGGCTTAAGGCCAAGCTCACTCAGTCTAGTAAATACTAAGCAATCAGGATTGTTGCCACTGTTAGCAAGGGCAGCCAGATCGTTGCTCACTTCAACGGTGAAACGCCAACCCATGCCAGCCAATGACACAATTGTTGAGATCAACAAGATTTTGCGGGCCTTGTTAGTATCAGGCAGCCGTACAGCTCCCATCAAGCCAAGGAACCAAAGCACAAAGAAACCAGGAAAGTAGCGCTCAGCAAAAAGAGTATTGCAATTGAGCGCCACAGTGTAGACAAACATGCCAGCCAGAGCAGGAAGGAATAAAGCAAGACGCTCTTTCATTGATGGCAGTGAAAGGGCACCACTGCGGCAAGCGCACAAAAGCAGCAACCAACCAAAAAATAGCCAACCAAAGAAAAGCCGCACTAGAACAGAAATCGAAGCAACAGAAGCAACGAACTGTTGCTCACCATCGAAGTATACTTTTACACCTTCATACCAATAGGCCGGATCATAATGAGTGGCGAAAGTGGCATGGAACGGCTCGGCAAAATAAAAGACCTGCGGTTCGGCAAAAATTACTTCGCTGGGATGGGTAAACTCAATTGGTAGTTGATTGGCCGGTCGATTGGCCAAAGCATGACAAAACGGAGCACTGCGCAAGACCCAGAGGGCATAGTTGTAAGGCATCGTAGAGCTAAACAAAAGGCGCTGGTGCTGCCACGAAATCGCCGCGATATAAGGCCCAGCCAAAAGAAGAAAAGCAGCTATCACCGTTAATATTGCCCGCTGTCGCAGCGCGCGCGACTGAGGCGCCAGGGCCAGAACAATCAAAAAAGCAAGCGAAACAGGAACCATCACGGCTTTGCAGAGATAACCGCCAGCAAGTGAAATCCCCAGAAGAGCCTGCTTGAAGTGACTCAAGCCGCCACGCCAGAAAGCCACGGTCAGAGCAGCAGCAGAGTAGAGGAAGCCACTCATCAAGAGGTCCGGAGTATCTTTCCACACCGCTCCAACCGACAGTGACATGAAGATGAAAACAATGTAGGACGACACTTCTATCAGGCGGGCACTAACTTTCAGACGACCTTGCGGCTCGCCTGAATCAGCACCGTACCAGGCTAAAACTTGATCGAGCAGACGCTCAAAGGCGAATATGACAAAAAGAAAGGAAGCAAAATTTACTAGTTTTAGAACAATAAACTTTTCGCAAATCGGGGGCTGTATCACCGCCAAGCACAATGCTAAAAGCCAACTATAAAGCGGGCTCCAATAAGAACTTAAGGCCGCAGCAAAGTCTCCTCTGAGATAACTGTCAGCAATATCGAGGTAAGACCAGGCATCCTCCATATACACAGAATAGCGATAAGCCCAGGCCTGCAGCAAAGCCAATAGGACGGCGCAACCACGCAGTATAGGCCTCATACCAACCGCCATCAGGACATACCTCAGCTTCAGAGTTGACATCGAGTTTACACAAAGCGCAGGCACTAATCTACATATGCTAGCTCTCACCAGTGACAGCGGCGAATAAAGTGACCGAATCGGCTAAGATATTGTTCTTCTATCTTTCTCCTACCCCTCTACTTCCTCTTCTACTTCCTCTCAACTTCCTTTCACCGCCATCAGGCGCTATGGCGCTCCCTAAAACTATGCCCTCACTAAAACCCTATTGGCTAACAGCAATTAGTATTCTCGGGTTATTAGTAGTACGAGTCTTACTACTGCCCAGCAATATCATCAATCCTGACTGTTCCATGTTTCTTAGAGCTGGCCAATTAGTCTTAGCTGGCGCCCGGCCGTACCTAGATTTTGTTGAACTGAACCCGCCGCTGATCTTTTACCTCAATTGCGTCCCGGTTTTTTTCGCCAACCTAGCGGGCTGCTCGCCTGAAACCAGCCTCTATATCTTTACGCTACTGCTAATGGCGGTCTCACTATTACTCTCCTGGCGATTACTGAAAGATTGCAAAGAATCTTGTGCTATCTATTTTGGACCGATCATTATCGCTTTTTGCCTGAGCAACCTCATTTGCTACGAATGGGTGCAATTTGGCCAGAGACAACAATTACTCGCCAACGCTCTATTACCATTCCTGATCTGCCGCTACCTGCGGTGGCACGGCAGCAAAATCAACACTGTAGTAGCTTCGCTTAGTGGGCTTCTTTGCGGCACCATGACTGGCCTTTTGCCCCAGTACGCCGCCATTGTCGTCAGCCTAGAGTTGTTCTATGTCTGGCGCCAACGCCAACTGCGGCCGCTAATAGCGCCAGAAACTCTTAGTTTTATCATCAGTGTTTTAGCTTACGGTCTCTTTGTCTTAGGGCAAGAATCAATTCGGCTAGAATTTCTCGGTCGCTGGATGCCCATGGTGAGTGAAGGCTATGCGCTCTACAACTGGCCCTGGCCCATGCAAATCACCCAGCTGATCGTTAGCGGCATAGTGCCTGTTATGGCCGTGGCAATATTGCTTTTGTTCAAAACAAAAGCAATTAACCAAGAGCAAAAAGACTTGCTCGCGGCCCTTGGCGTTTTTTGCCTGGGTAGTTTCGTCGCCTTACTTTTACAGGGCAAATGCATTCTCAACCAAACTATTCCTCTTATGTATGGCTGCCTCATGCTGGCTTGCTCAGTGAACTTAAGCAGTAAATTAGGGGCCAGCAATTTTAAGCGAACGCTCTTAGCCTCACTAGTGACGCTACTGGCCTTTCTGCTGCCGGTATACGCACTGCCTGGTGTGATTTCTCAAAATGCTCTGTGGCAAAACATGACGGCAAAAATAGCTGCTGTAATAGACAAAGAAAGCAGCCCCAGTGACCGCGTCAGCGTAATCTCGTTGTCACTGCCAGACTCTTATCCCGCCCTAGCAGCTGCTGATCGAGCCAGCGGCAACCGTTATTTCTTTGTCTTTCCCATGCTCATGAGCGACTACCTGGCAAAAAAACACGCAGGCACTGACCTCGAAGTAAAATGGCAGGAGCAATCGCAAAAATTCATTGCCGACCTAAAAGCAGATTTGCAGAACAACAATCCCCGCATTGTCTTGATTCAAGAGAATACTATTCCCACGGCAAACATTTCAGTGCGAAAGTATTTAGAGAAAACATCATTCTGGCAGAACCTGAGCCAAAACTATCAATATGCTTACCCGGTAAAAGCAGGCATTAGTGAATTGTCGCTGTGGAAGCACCGCTAGAGACTAGCTCTTAGGGCTAGGTCTTAGCACTAGCAGTTTGAACATGACGGCCCTGTAACAGATAAGGCATGATGCTGTCACGCTGGAACTGCTCACGGAAGCGCCAGAAGAATGCATCTTGAAAATAGTGAATGTTCGACATGGCCACGCTAAAACCGAGCAAACACTTAAAGCCAACGCTGCCAGGAGTGAGATCAAGGCGAATTGCATGGGTGGTCAAATAAATTGCCAGAGAGCCAAGACAAAGCACGGTCATGAGCAGCTGGGCATTGAGGGGCAGATCAAATTTTCTATTTTCGTCTTGATACTTGTGGCGAATGAGAATGATATTGAGGCCAATGTACTGACACCAGTGCATTGTTCCAGGAATGAGAAAAGCGGTCTCAACCCTCTGACCAGGCCAGACAAAGGGCACGAAGTAAAGCACCGAAGTAAGCCAAAAGACAAAGGCTGGCACATTAATACTGGCTCCAGCACTAACTTGTTTGAAAATATTGTTCAAATAGCGCCCGATGTCATACAGCGCCAGAAGAGCGAGAGCCACAAAAGCAGCTAGCGCCCAATAACTCTCCACACCGGCAAAAAGCTGCCGGTAGAAGAACACTGAGACGAAGAATATAGAGGGTGTCCACAAACTGCGTGATAACAAATCACGGTTGGGCAGAGCCTCATTAGCATTTTTGTTGTGATAGAGCAGAACAATACCAAGGTTCTGCTGCACAAAATGCTGCACACCCCACAATGTCGTTATGGTCAGACCGAGCCAGGGCGTTGTCACAGCTAAGAACACCGTGACAATACCAACCAAAACCGGTGCTACATAATAGAGCGCCACCCGCTTCGGATCTTGAGCCCAATACTGACTGTTCTTCTTGTCGAAATAGAAAAACCAGGTCGGGCCTTGATGCATAGGCCCGATGCCAAAAGCATTGACGATAAACAAGAAAAGCAGACTAGGAGAAGCCGCCGCTGGTAATTGCAGCAAGATAGTAGCAGCAAAGGCAAGTAATAGCGGTGCGAAGAACCAGAGCAAGTCAAACTCTCGACTGGCCATCCAGGGAAAGCAGAACTTACTACTCTTAACTGCTTGGGAAGACGCGGTCATAAACTCCTAAAATGAGACCTTAAACCTCATCATGATCTATACCCATGTTAAACCATGGTATAAAAATTGAAGAACAAACATTGCAGAGATAAGTAGCGATTGATACAGGCCGCAGACAGCGCAGATTCACTTAAGCAAGCGGCTTCCAAGCGAAACGGTTGGCTCTTTTGGCTGATTCTAAGCGCCGTAATAATCTGCACCCTGGTTCGTACCCTGCCATGGATTCCTCGCGTCATCCCCGTTTCAGAAGATGATTCCTGGGACCTCGCTCTCAATCTCTTTGCCAAGCGCGGGGCTCTGAGCGGCATTGACTATATCTTCACCTTTGGCCCCCTGGGCTTTATCTACAACAAGACTTACTTTCCTGATACTTACAGCCTCAAACTCTTACTTCAGGGCTTCTTTTGCGCCCTGACCACCGCCGTTATGGTGCTGCAAAGTAGAAGACTGCTGGCCAATTGGCCCTTATCAATCGCCTGGATTTTTTGTCTAGTATCGCTCTACGGCTTCTTTGGCGATGTTTTCTTTTTAGCCATACCAGTGCTGCTCGTCAACCAATATTTTCTGCTTGACGACAAAGAAAACCAATCCAAACTTTCAATAGAAACTATCATTCTGGTTACCCTTCTAGCCCTGACCGCCCTAGTGAAATTTACGTTTTTCGTCGCTGCAGTTTGGGTTATTGCTTTTATTGCTTTAGATGAAATGCTGAAGAAAAAACTGCCCTTTAGGCTATTTCTCTTTGCTACGGTGTTTCTTGCTGGATGGCTGCTCAGCGGCCAACCTCTGGCCAATCTCCCCATCTATATCAGCACATCTCTAGCGGTGGCAGCCGGTCACAGCGAGGCCATGTCATGGTCTGAAGCTAATTGGCAATGGCCCATATTAGCCACCATGGGCTCTACTGGCCTGCTACTTTTGGGCTTCACCTACCTGGCTCAAAAACGAATGGCCAAGGCCTTCCCCATTGCTCTATTAGCTGAAAGCGGGCTTTTTTTTTGACCTTTAAGGCTGCCTACGTGCGCCAGACCCTAGATCATCAAGTGATTGCCCCTTCAGTTTTTGGCTTTGCCGCCCTCGCCCTGGCGCCCTTCTTCTTTCAGACAAAGAACAAAGCGCTTAAGACCATGGCCCTGCTCTCGGTGGCCAGTATGCTGTTTGTTGCCATCCCTGCCAACATGCCCATGCCAGGCATTCCGCCCCTGCTGATCTACCCCACTATGCTCTTCGGCAACGCCTACGACAGCGCCGTCAGGCTACCGCAATGCCTCTTGGTACTGCAAGGCAAATCAAGCGGCCCAGAGGCCTACCAGAAGCGCATGGATAAAATCAGAAACGACAATCACTTGCCGCCCCTGAGTGGCAGCGTCGATCTCTTACCGGCCGATCTCAATGTAGTGATTGCCAACAACTATAATTATCAGCCGCGGCCAGTAATTCAAAGCTACTTAGCCTATAAAGAATCTCTCCTTGAGACTAACAAAAATTACTGGGGGCAAGATAAAGCTGCAGACTACGTTGTCTTGCAAGAAATGAAAGATTGCTACGGCTACTATCCCACCCTTCACGATGGCCCCTCCTGGCCAGAGCTACTCAGTCGCTATCAACCAGATAATTGCCAAAGTAGCGGCTTAATTGTGAAAAAGCGCACTGAGCCTCGCAAACTGAAATTAGAACCATTAGAGACCATTGAAGCGAAGCTAGGACAACCCATCGCTATTGCCGCTTCTAGATCTAGCACAAACAAAATTATCTTTGCCAAAATAAACCTGAAAGTGACAGCCCTTGGCTCTTTGCAAAAGCTCTTCTTTCGCATTTACCCAGCGGACATCTCGGTGCAATTGAAGAGCGGCAAGCAAGAAAGCTATGTCGCCCCTTCAGACAACCTCAGGGCCGGTTTCATACTCTCACCGTTTGTCGCCACACCAGAAGAAATAAAAGCCCTCTATTCAGGCACTGACAGCCTTCACCAGAGCAATGATGTGGTGACGGTCAAGATCTCCGAAAGGAAGAATGACTTCCCGTGGCATATACTGTCTGACCACTGCACCATCGAACTATTTTCACTGGAAGACCAGAATTGAATCACGACGCCCTACACGTAGACCTTTTTGTGGTCTTACTCATGGTTACCGCCACGGTTGCCATGTCCGTGAAGTGGATCAAGTTACCTTACTCCATTGCCCTTGTTATTGTTGGCTTACTGATTGGCATCTGCCATTTATTGCCTCCAGTGGAGCTCACACCCGACCTAATATTGCTGATTTTTCTACCAGCCGTGCTGTTTGAAGCCTCGTGGAATATTCCACTGCGCGAGCTAAAAGAAGGCTGGTTACCAATTACGGTGCTCGCCACCCTAGGAGTGGTAGTTAATACAGTGGTGGTGGCCTATGGCATGAATTATTTTGCCGGAGTAGCTCTAGGACCAGCTTTTCTCTTCGGCGCTATGATTGCAGCTACTGACCCAATTTCAGTATTAGCACTATTTCGCAAACTCGGTATCAATAGCAGCTTGACCATGCTCCTGGAAGGCGAGAGCCTAGCCAATGACGGCACAGCTGTTGTACTTTTTAAACTGGTACTAGCCATAGTGCTTAGTGGCGCTTCTTTCTCGGCCGCCTCAACTATGGGAAACTTCGTCTTGGTTGTCGTAGGTGGTGCGGCCATTGGCGCGATTATTGGCTATGCCGCTTCACGCATCACCAGCCTCTTTGATGACCATCTGCTAGAAATAACACTGACTACTATAGTGGCCTACGGCTCATATATCTTAGCTGAGCAGTTACATCTTTCTGCAGTACTAAGTGTGGTGGCAGCTGGTGTAGTAATTGGCAACTATGGCAGCCGCAATTCAATGTCAGTCGGCACACGTATGGCAGTTAACTCCTTCTGGGAATACACAGCATTCCTTGTCAATTCACTGATTTTTCTCTTAATTGGTCTGCAAGTAAAATACGATCTGCTCTGCAAATACTCATTACAAATAGGAGTTGGCATAGCCGTAGTTATCGCTGCTCGTATCATCGTCGTGTACGGCATGACACCGTTTCTCCGCCAACACAACGAGAAAATTCCGTGGAAATGGCGGCACCTCCTGTTCTGGGGAGCACTGCGTGGCTCAATCTGCATGGCATTAGCCCTGAGCCTTCCCGATAGCCTGGCGGCCAAAGAAATGATTACAATCACGACCTTTGGCGTTGTTCTATTCACCCTTTTAGTGCCTGGTTTAACTATTGAACCTTTAGTCAAACTACTGGGCATGAATCTGGTAGACCCGGTAAAGGAACAATACAAAGAATTGAAAGCGCGCTTAATTACAAAGAAAAGAGCCGCCAACTTTCTTGCTGCTCAGTTCAAGAGCGGCGCTGTCTCAGCCGCTTGCTTCGAGCTACTGAACGCTGATCTGCAAGAACAGAAAGACTCACTAAAGAAACAAATTGAAAATCTGCACATTGAAGACGCCTCAGTTAAAGAACTGGAAATAGAAGAAGTAAGACACCGCCTGGCCGAGCTAGAAAACGACTGCCTAAAAGAGCTAACCAAAGAAGGATTCATTACCGAAGACGGTCGCCAGCGCATACAGTTAGACCTGCCTGAACAGTAAGTGAGGACATAATCTTGAATAGTCGCTGCCGCAACCAGGCCCTCACCCCTCATTTAATTGCCTCTATCACAGCGCTTCCCTTTCTTCTCGGACTAGCTCTTCTCGGACTAGCTCTACCGAGCCAGGCCCTTCCTAAAGAAGTTCTGGCTAAACAAGCATTAAAAGCCCCTAGCAAACAAAGCCCAACCTCGAGCTACAACCTGGGTGTGCAAGCCTATCAACAAGGTCGCTTCAAAGAAGCTACTGGCTTTATGTACGATGCCATCGTCAAAGAGAAGGCTGGCGCCAACGCCTGGCTCTACATGGGCAATGCCCAATTTGCTTCAGGCAATAAACAACAAGCACTGAGCACCTATCAGCGCATCAAAGACGGCTTCCCGGGAACAGCCCAGGGCCAAGCTGCCGCTCAATACCTGCAAAGATTCAGCCCTTCAAGCGATGCAAAAAAGGACGACAGTGATAGCAGCGCCACTGCAACAAAGGCCACTGGTGAGCCGGTTATCCCTCCAGCAAAAGTTCTCAAAGAACTGCGCGCCCGCATCACCATAGTCAAACCGGTGATTGGACACGACCCGGTCAGCAACCGCACCATATCGGCCGTCAATGCCTGTTTCGACAAGATACCAGCCAAAGTTCAAGCAATCTTATTGCAGAACAACATAAAATTTGTCATTACCCCCACCATGATAGATAAATATCCCGAGGGTGCATATCAGGAAGTGCGTGGTTATGAAGGCGGAACAAGCAAGAGCTGTCCTGGCCTCTTTCACCACGACACAGTTGTATTAGCCCAGAGCACAGTAAACGAAGATACAAACATCGTAGAAAAGCCCGCCAGCGCAGACGAACTAGAAGGCACTTTTCTCCACGAAACCGGCCACGCCCTAGACGCCTGTCTAAACTCTTATTCTTGCACCAAAGAGTATCGCCACAACTACTACTTAGACATCGCCCACGTCCCCGATAGTGTTGCTCCCAAAATTAGTTACTACTTGCAAAAATCTGACACCGGTCAAATTGAAAGCTGTGCCGAGCTGACCTCTATACTCTTGGGCAATGATCGAAATCAGGCCGCCGACCTCACTACTTATTTTCCCAATACTCTAAAATACATCAAGCAAAAACTCGGCCTCTGACAATTTGAATCTGGCGATTTCGGGTAGAATCTATATTATGAGTCAGTTAGCCCCCAAGCTTGAAGACGCCCGCTCATTCTGGCCCGCCCCATCTCTGAGCGGCGGCATAGACGTTGCCCGTCTGCTGGTAGAAGTACAAGAATTTGCCTTAAGCACTTTTGACCGCCTCGACAGTGACGGCAATGGCTTCATCTCAAAAGAAGAGCTAGAAGAAGCAAAAACGAAATTCAAACTCTCAGGCCGTGAACTTAGTTATGTGCGCTTTCTCTGCACCAATATCAGCAACATCAGCGCTGCCTTTGATGACCATGAAATGCCGCCAGATTCTGGCATTTCGCGCAACGATATCATCCATGGTATCTCCCGCCGCGACTTGATCAAGTTCTTCGGCGGTATGGGCCGCTAGAGCTACTTCACAGTCACCCTAGGCAGGCCGGCAGCAAACATATCACGTAAAGCAGTTGCTTTATTGTTAGGCATCACTTGCAAAACCTTTAGCCCCTTAAACTGCTTAAGAACAGCAATAGATTTTTTATCTAAGCCGCATTCAACTACACTCAGGGTATGAAGGCGATTGAGCTTGCTTAAGGTCTTAAGCTGAGCAAGAGTAATCTTGCTATAACTCAAGTTCAAATATTGCAGTGTTGATAGTTCAGAAAGAGCTTTAAAATCTTGCGCTGACAAGCAAGTATGATGCAAATTGATAAATTCTAGTTTTTTTGCAGACTTAAGTTTGTTGAGAATAGCAGTGCAGTTTTCGCCCCGCCCAAGCTGGAAATCTCTTATGTTATTCCAACAATTTGCTTTAGCCAACATGGTACCGTCTAAGGTGCAGTTATTACCATCAAACTTACAGATTTGAGTAAACTTGTTGAGCGAGGGAATGCACTTAGCTGTAAGATGGTGCGTGTCGTAGATCTGCAATTCATCAATGCCGGGAATGGCTGTACAAGCCTCAAGAACAGCGTCATTGTCGGAACCATCAACAAGACGCACGGCAGCCACATCACCCTTGCCAAAGCGCAAGGCATAGCTTGGGTGCTGCCCAACCAGTCGTGCTGGCAAATACATGAGCCATTCACTCTCGCCAAACTCCACCCTGCCGCGGGCTTTAACGATTTGCTCTTTCTTTGTTTTCCAGTCATAAGAATAAATATTGCCAATTGAGCAATCCATAGGGAAATTGAAAACTCTCCCTTTGCTAGAGCTAGCTTTAGCATCCAGGTACGGGCTAGTATCAACCAATGACTCAGTCGGCTCAATGTCTTCATCAATATCTATCTTGAGCTTTTCTACTTTGGGCTTTGTCACAAGCAGAACTTGTCTTGGTGGCGACTTTGGCTTAGCACTGGCAGCCTGAATATTCTGCCAGACAAAGAATCCCAGACAGCCCAGACCAAGAACAATACCGCCCGCTCCAATGGCGAGCAAAACCTTCTTAACTTTCAGTACTTGATCTTTTGAAGCCTTGGCATTGCTGTTATTGCGCTCTCGCTCTTGGGCTTGGATATTGGCCGCCTCTTCACTAAGCGAAATACCATTGCGCACCAGGGCCTCGCGCACTAATGCCTTGCCCTCCTCTGCCAGGGATGGAGTAATAGTGCTTTCTTTGGCCACAGGAGCTTTCTTAAACGGCTGGAAATCAGGGGCTTGAGCGGCAGTGTTAACAGTGCGATTAGGCGGAATCGGTATGGGATTGAGAGCCGGTGCCACCACAGTACTGCGAGTATGTTGAATGTAAATGTTGCCACTGCCCTCTACCACTGGCGCACTGTAGCAATAGAACGGTTCATCTCCTTGCAAAATAGCAATTAAATCGCTACAGACGTTCTCCATCGTCTGATAGCGCATGTCAGGATCTTTAGCCATCATCCGCTCTAATACCGCCTGCACCGCCGCAGGGAAATTGCCTCCCTCCACCACTTCATTCAAGATGGGCGTCGGCTCAGACTGGTGCATATGCTTTATTTCAACCGCACTCCTGGCGACGAAAGGTGGCTCACCAGTAAGGGTCTCAAAAAAGGTCACACCCAGTGAGTAAATATCGCTGCGAGCATCAACAGTGCGGCCAAGACACTGTTCAGGGCTCATGTAATAGGGGCTACCCAAATTCTCTTCATCGTTGCCCAAGTGGTCGCCGTCAATTTCGGCATCGAAGGTAAGCTTAACGATGCCAAAATCAACTATTTTGATAGTTGAGCCAGTAGCATCGGGCTGGTCAAGCAAAACAATATTGGCGGGCTTCACATCGCGGTGAATAATGCCTTTGCTATGGGCATAGCCAAAGCCACTGGCCGCCTGGAGAAATATGTACAAAACGGTATTTACCGGCGGTGGATCATAATCACGCAAACGCTCCATCAAGTTGCAGCCGCGCAGAAAATCCATCACATAAAACGGCCGCTCCATGCCATCAGGGGTCTTATGCAAGCCAAAATTGTGCAAACCAACAATGTTAGGGTGAAACAATTTGGCAATCGCCTGAGCTTCAATCTGAAAGCGCACCCAGGCAACCTCGGTGATTTGTTCAGTGCTCAAAGTCTTCAGGGCATATTCTTTGGGCAAGCGCACGTGATGAGCGTGGTAAACATAACCCATCGCCCCACGACCGATATAGTCGACAATCTGATAACTATTACCAACAATGTCACCGATATTAAATTCAGCACCAGGCGGCAGCGGTCGAGGCTGCGCTGGCGGCTGTAAAACTAAATCGTCTGGTAATGGTTCGTTCACTATCTCTGGCAATTCAAGTAGCGATTGTTAAAGCCAAGGGCTCAAAAAGCTGTCCAACATGGGCTTTATATACCAAGCCAGAAGGCAAGGTAATCAGCTGGCTTATAACTAAAACAAATAGCTAAGCTAATTATCTGAACTAAAGGCCTTGGCATGGACTTTAAGAAAAGTTGATAGCCTCAAAATTATGGGTAAAATATGGTCTGCGTTTAGAAAGAAGAACTGGCAATAAGAGACGGTCGACAAAGCAAACCATGTACAACACACAGGGGAAGACTTTCTTTGAACTAGCCACTGACCGGCAATTCTGGTTACATCTCAATCCTCAGCTGCATATTACTGAAAAAGGCTCACAAGCTGCAGTTTCGCGCCCGAAATTCAGCTCCGACCTAGGGCAAGTGAGCAAAGAAAATATGCAACACGAAGGCTATTTCAAAGTCGAAAATGCCTTTGACAAGGCAGATCTCGCGGCTTTGGTAAAAGCGGTAGAAAACATTCGCGACGACCACTGGCCGGTGACCTTTTCCTTTATCTACGACGAATTTTGGTTAAAGTTTCAAGAGTTATCTTCGCTGCTGAGCGTCATCCTCGGCCCCGACTACAAAATGATGCCCACCCTTTACACTTTCTGTGTCGCACCAGGCGGCGCTGGCGCTGGCTTCTTACCACATCGAGACCGCTCTAGGCGCAAACTTTTGCGGCCAGATGGCCAAAGCGTGGCCATGAATATCTGGATATCTCTGACCGATGCCACACCAGACACTGGTTGCATTTATATTTTGCCAGTGCAATATGACCCCAACTTCCCTAATAACCTCACCACTTACGGCGTTACCAATTACCAAGATATCCGCGCCCTGCCAACCAAAGCCGGCGACATTCTCGGCTGGAACGAAGGGGTGTACCACTGGGGTGGCCGCAGCAGCAAACACGGCACCTACTCAAGAATTAGCATTGCTGCCAGTTTTCAAAGAGGCGATAGTGGCCCACTTGAGACTCCCCTGCTGGCCCCCAATAGATTGCCAAGCATGAAACAGCGCCTCTCGATCATTGCCGCTCAACTCTTGCGCTACCAGGCCCAAGCCGGCCTCTCTCCAGTATTGCGCCAACTAGCGGTTGACTTGCAAGCTCTCGACGAAAGACTTGTCGTCAACGACGATGGCGGCCCCTATATTTACGATGAAGTTGGGGAAAAAGTGCTAAAACGCAAGTAAGAACAAACAGCTCTTTTATGAGAAAGCCTTGGGTAAAGACAAAATTCAACAGGTGCAATCAATGACCGAAAGTAAAGAAAGGCAACCCCAGGTCAAAATTAGTCGCAGAATATTCCTGGCTGGCGGCCTGGGTGCGGCTAGCTCTATCTTTGTTGGCAGCATCAATCCAGAAAAAGTCTTGGCGGCAACAAAAAAAGCCAGCTTTGACGTTGAGGCCTTGCGCAAGGCCGTCAACTGCGACATTTCGCTACCTAGCGACAAAGATTTCAAAGACAAAGTATATGGCGGCCTGTGGAACAGATACTATGCCAACCGGGCACCGCAAGTGGCCGTGCAAGTAAAAACCGATGCCGATGTTATTGCCGCGGTCAAATTTGCCAAGGCTAACAACCTGAAAGTAGCCGTACGTGGTGGCGGTCACAACTGGTGCGTCCCCTCACTGCGCAATGGCGGCATGATGATCGACCTCACTAACATGAATAAAGTGATATCGATTGATCCTGTAAAGAAAATCGCAGTGTGTGAGCCGATCATTAGCAACCGCGAAATTCAGCAGAAACTCAAACCATACAATTTAGCTTTCCCTTCGGGCCACTGCCCCCAGGTGAAACTGAGTGGCTACCTGCTTAGCGGCGGCATGTCATGGAATCAAGGAGTCTGGGGACACGGAGTTGAGAGCGTCGAAAAAATCGAAATGGTCACCGCCGATGGTGAACTAATTGTGGCCGACAAAGATCACAATCAAGACTACTACTGGGCCGCCCGCGGCGCTGGTCCAGGTCTCTTCGCCGTATGCTTGCGCTACCATCTCAAGCTCTATGACATTCCCAAAGCTTTTACATGCAGCGTCTATAACTACTCAATGGAGCAATACAAAGAGGTCGCTCAGTGGATCAGTGAGATAGCACCGAAGCTAGACCCTTGTGTAGAACTGTCACTATGGATGGTGACAGCCCCAGCCGAACTAGCAGAAAAAACCAAAGACCAGGGCGGCAAAGTCTGCATGGTGACCGGCACTGCTTTCACCGATAGTCAAGAACAAGGCAAAGCGGCCATGGCCCTACTCGACACCTGCCCGGTAATCAGCAAATGTCTATCAAAATCAGTCAACCAACCCTCTGACTTTGAAGGTTTGTTTGACGCCTCCGGCGCACTCTGGCCAGAAAATATGCGCAATCAGGTCGAAGCAATGTTCTCAAACAACAATCCGGCTGAGGTACTGGCTGCAACCGCTGACCATTTCAAGAAATGCCCGTCGCCAGCTACTGTATTTATGTACGCCGTCTTCACCGGCCCCAACGTGCCAACGCCACCGCCGAAAGACACGGCATTCTCTATGTCGGGCAAACTCTACGGCGGCCCCTGGACAATGTGGAAAGACCAGGCCGATGACGCGGCCAATCTAAAATGGCACAAAGAGATGCTCACCCTGCTAAAACCCTTCACCGTAGGTCACTATGTCGGCGAATCTGACACCGTTTCCTACCCAGAACACGCAGTTCATGCCTATTCAAAAGCTAACTGGCAGAAGCTGACTGAACTGCGCAAGAAATATGACCCCAGTGGTGTCTTCTTTAATTTCACTGACGGCTTAGCCTAAAAGGGACTAGCCTAAAATGAATTAGCTTAAGCAGACACTAATTGGTTGCTCTCATCAATTCGAGTAACTCAGCATCGAGTTGCTCGATTGTCCATTGCACGTCATAGAGCATGCGAATACGATCGCCTAAAAGCTTGATGTCTTCACGATATTTAGTGCCTGGTGGGGTCACCACAGCCAGCTTGTTCAAATGCTCTTCACTATGATTTTTCAAATACTGCCCTTTCTTCCAAGCCTCAATCAGAGCCTCCTTGCGAGTTTTATGCTCGATAGAGTTGGGTGGCACAGAATTCAAAAATTTCATAACCACAATTGGGTCGTGCTCGCCAGGACTAGACAATGGCGTCCCAGGCTGATTAAGACTATAAACATCAGCCAAAACAGTTTGCTCGCCGTCCATTTTCTTGGTACCGCTGCGGCTCGCTACCAGAGACAAAGACGAAAGCAAAAGGCCTACACTGCTAGCGACCAGCAATAATTCGCCGCCAGTATTAGGGTGATGATCCAGAAACTGCGGACCGGACAAGACACCGAGTATGCCACCTTGCATAAAGTTAGCAGTAAACAAATAGTTGAGCCGCTTCTGCCGCCGCGCTTCGAGCATGCCTTTGCCAGTGTAAGTCCAGGCTAATTCGCGGTCAATGCGATCGGCCACAACTCTAACTTCTAAAGACTGCTCCAAAATTTTGTCTAAGAGCTGCACTCGCAAAGCCAGCTGCTCATCACCCATCACGCCCGGCTCACTATTGCCTGTGGCCTTAAGCTCATAAAGCCTCTGTACATAGGGCATTAGACCCAGCAATTGAGCCGCTTCTTTCGCCCCAGGAGAAAGCGGAATGGCGCTTCCCAATTGACTAGAGCCTGCGGATTGTATGCGCTCAAGAGCACAAGCTGGTTGTGCCAGAAAGATACTCAAGGCACAAACGACGGCAGTAATGTTTTTTATCATGGGTAAGAACATAAATTTCTCAGTTGGACCGTATTGCTTTGTGTAATTCATAAAGGGCACCATCGACTTCTTCAACGTGTGTCTTCAAGTCGTGCAGCAATTCAATACGCAACGACAAAACATTGATATTCTCAGCCATGTCTTCATTGGGCTCAGGGCTAGCAGAGAGCTTACGCATGAGCTTGTGGTCTTCGGGATTTAAGTGCTTAAAGGCTTGCCAATGCTTCAAAAGAATCTCGCGCCTGGTCAAGTGATTGGTCGAACCAGGAATCTCACTGGTGAAAAACTTGAACAGATAACTATGATCAGCGTCTGGTGGACGATAACTGGTATTGATAAAGTGCGAAAGAATATTCTGCGATTGAGTAATTTTGCTCTTCCACACAGCCGGTAGCAGCAAGTTTGTCAGTGACAAACCAGTACTCAAGCTCGCACTAATCATGATGGGCATCTGCGAACTATTGAAAAAATGACTCAACAAAAGAGACTGTTTGGTAATACCTAGAACTCCACCCTGAGCGAAGTTAACGGTGTTGAGCATGTTGCTAGTAGCATCACGCTTTCCTGTCAAATCAGCCAAAACCACATTTGACGAGGCCAAGTCACAGTCGATGGCGGCACTATAGCGTCGCACTTCTTCAGCGAGAACAAGTATGCGCCAGAGGCAAAGGACCTTAGCATTGAGAAGTGCCTTAGGCAGCTCACTCGTTGAAGAAGGATTGTTTTTCTTCTGCTCGCGCAAACGCTCAACGTAAGGCATAATTTCTAACAGATCAGCGATCTCAGCAGCATCAGCACGCAACTGGCCAGCGGCCGCAGCTCCATGATCGATATCAGGAGTCATCTTAATATCGTAGAAAGACCCGGCACCGTGCCCAGAGACAGTTCCACCGTCGGGACTATTGTTAGAGTTACTAGTGTCAGAATTAGCCGCTTGTAGTGCTACCGATGGTGGCACATTCAGAGTAATTACCGAGAGAAGGCCCAGCACTATACATATAGGTTTAGATTCGCGAACAACTCTCACATGAAACCCTGTTTTAACGCAGCAATCATAGCTCAAATTGTGCAAGAGTAGGCGCGTGCAAGCTTTTCAAGCGATAGTGTTTTTGCTATCAACCCACCGATTCTGAGCTGTGATTAATCTGCCAGAACTTGGCGCAATGGTGTCAAAAAATTTCTTTTTCATGCCAGGTAAGGGTTTCAGCCTTTCATTAGTATTTTTACCAGTGACGATGTAAAGAGATGCAACTACTATCGATTTGTACCTGGGGCGCAGGCAAGAAATCAAAAAAGGAGATTGCTCTTGAAAGACAAATCCTCGAGCACAAATGTGCCAGAAGCAAAACTCCGTCAATTAACGGAAGCTGCCGAAAATGGGCAGTATGGTGTCCTAACTAAATTCCTCAATAGCCTACCTAATGCAGTTGATCGCGTCGAAGTACTGCAATCAATCGAAAGATTGAACCGCGAAAACCGCTACAAAACTGGCAAACTACCCAGACTGGCATTCGTCAGCAATACATATAGTGATAGTGACTTCGTCGATATTGCCCTGACCAAGAAAAGCTCTGATTGGCTGTTCCAAGACGATGTTCTCTACCGCGAATCAATCATCTGGGACATCTGCGCCGTAGCAGAAATCACAGCCCAGGCAGATCGACAGATCAACCATGCTGTCACCCATACATTCCAACAACAGATAGCTCGCTCAGCTTAATGTCGCGAGCAAATGACCTTCAGCAGATCACACCTACCCACTCGAAAAAGCTCTCAACATCACTACCCACGCCACTACAACCAAGTAATTAGACTATAATCTACCACCGTGTCCTCATTGAGCTACCCTGATTCAGGCTGCTTAGTGAGGACATTATGCTAGCGACTCAAAGTTAGGACAGAAATATCAAGGAATGCAATGAAGAAACACTACCTGCTCGCCCTGTGCACTGTCATCATTTCGACTACAAGCGCCTTGGCAGCACCACCGGCGAAGACAGCAAAGAAGCCACCACCCCCAGATTATTTTCCCGCCCGCTGGAAATACTCGTGGAAATATCAGACCACAACAGCAGACGGCAAGCAGACCGCTTTTTCAATGAAAGATATTCACGATGACAAACAAGGCGATGGCAGCATTTGGCATCAGATACAGGTTGAGACTTCCCCCACACAAAAATTCAGCGACTGGTACAGCAAAGGCAATGGCCTGGTACTAGACCACCACCTCGAATACGAAGCCAATGGGATGAAAGCCGACTATTTGCCGCCCAAACAAGTACTAAAACACCCACTAGAAAATGGCGACAGCTGGCAGTGGGCCGGAACAGGCATGATGAACACAGCTTCAACCGAAAGCTATACAGTGAGCGGCCCAGAAGAAATAATAGTTCCAGCCGGAAAATTCAATGCCATGAAAGTGGTGAGCGCAGTCAACACTGGCGGCAATAAAGCGACCAAGACCTATTGGTATGGCCCCAATGTCGGCCTAGTAAAATCTATCACCGAGAGCGGCCCAGTAAAATCGACAACAGAACTAGTCTCTTACGATTTTCCCAAGCTGCTGCCCGGCGAACTAGAAGCGGAAATAAACAGGGCTAGATAGCCCTCCAAATAGCGCTAACTATTTAGGTGATGTGGTCTTCTTCACTTTCACTGTGGATTTCTTCGCAGTCGAAGTTTTTGTGGTTACTTTGGCTGTGGCAGCCGGAGTTGTAGACACAGATGCTTTTGAACCTGAAGATGTTGAAGCTGTTGAAAGCGCAGCGTTTAATTTAGTCACAGCTTTCTCTAGGCTATCAACTTCACTCTCCGGCCAACCAGAAGCCTCAGCCGATGAAGTTTTACGCACAAGGGCGTCGGCTTCACTTCTGAAACCAGATGCCTGGGAGCCGTTAATCCAGCCTTTGGCAAGGGCTGTATCAATCTGGTTGTGTAAATCATGCAGCCGCTCACGGAATTTGAACTTTACCCCTTTTTTAACATCGATAGTCTCGCTGCTGCTGGATGAGCTTGAAGTATGCTCGATGCTGTCAGCGAAAGCTGGCAAGGAAACAAACAATGGTGCTGCCACCGCAAATGCCACCATGAGACTGACTAAATTTTTCATTTGTACCTTCGCTTATTTGGGCGCTTATTTGAGCGCTAATTTGTGACTTGGTTGAACTTAGTGCTAGTTTTAGCGTTGATACCCTAGTAATACTTATATTCTCTTTGCAAGCCTTTGGCTTAAAAAAGGCAATAATTGGCAGAAGAGGGCGAGTTGTTTTTTTTCGGCGAGAAACTTTTTCAACCTTTGTGTTGGCCACCGGGATACAGACCTCTAATTGATATTCTGAATGAAATAGCGGCAAAAAATTTAAAGAAATAAGGTACTAAATAATGGGTTCAGATTTTTCAAATTATCAAATCTACGTAGGTACTGAGTGCGATGCGGCTCGAGCTAACCTAATTGAAAATATCGACTCAGCAATGAGATCTGAAGGACTTACAAAAGAAGAAGCATCGCATGAGACGATTGTGTCTCTATTAGAATCAGACCACACCAGTCGCTGCTTTGCAGTCAGTCCAGCACATTCTTGGCTTACCGTTCTTGACTCCTTACCAAGCGTTTACGGTGAGCCCGGTTATATTGAAGCGATTGCCAGAGAAAAGAGAGGGGGAATTCCGCAAATTCAAGAACCAGACATTGAGGGTGAAAAATTTCGTCAAGAGAAATGCCTGAGCTTTTTAGCCAATCTTTCAAAACACTTTCCAACTATCTGGCTAAAGACATTCGACTCTTGCGTGCTAGAAGCGTCGCTTTTTCTTGATGGAAAGCAGGCTGGTACCTTTGTCTACCCCTGGGACTATCGCGCTGAAAATCCAGTTGCGCTCCGGCTTGAGAGCAACATAAACTGGCCAGAGCCAGCGAGCTTACCCTCATCTGAGATAGAATTTTGGGAAAGTTCTGAAAATGTAGCCAGAGGTCGCAAATTTTCGGCTCTAGCAAAACACGTTGGCTGGCGACCGGAAAGTGTTGAGCTTGGCTTCACTGTTGACTCTGAGGGAACAAACTTTTGGTATGCCGTCCCTGATGACTACACCCTCTTTTGCTATTCCAAGCAATACTATTGAGGTTCGAAGTGGCAAGCAAGCAAAAAAATACGGCGACGGAACTGAGTTCATCCGGTTTTTCACATTTAACGACTCAGAAGCGAATTTGGATCTCACAAAATCACTGTGCTATACCATTGACCACACATACCATGACATTGAAAAATTTTGGGACGACGTTGTTCTCGGTTTGAAATTTCCAGATTATTTCGGACGCAACTGGGATGCCTTTTACGACTGCATTACTCAAGCCACACTCAACTACCAGTATTTGAGCTGCCTCGTTGACTCGCTGGAAAGCAATTACAGTCCTTTTTCATTGCATGTTATCTTCCGCAAAAAACTGCGTGGGCAGATCCTCACCATCTGGGACGAGGTCGGTTCGTGACGCGTGTTTAACAAATCCAATTCAACTTCTCGAGCCTAAGAGTAGTTTTGAGAAATACTTGAGTACTCAAGTATTTCTCAAATGCCTATAGCTTTAGGTAGAGCTTTTGTAAGTTAGGTGCCTCATAACTCAAACAGGCTCACGAAGACTAAAAATTAGGCCCCACTGAAAGCGCACAATGGCCCCCACACCGACACCAGTGAAGAGAATATAGGCTGGGAAAGCATAGTTGGCAAAAGTCCAATCGCTTATAGTTAGAAGAGTGATACCAGCACTGATGGCACTAGCCAGATAAGGCGCATAGTGCTCAGACTGAGGCTCCTTCCAGGCTTTAATCAAAGTAGGCAGTCCGGCAAGACCATCAGCAATCAAAGAGAAAGCAATAGCCACATCCCCGTGTCCCGAAGCCTTCCAGGCCACAAGCGCGACAACAGAGAGTATGCCACAGGCCCAATCTAGCTTCGAGATTTGCCAGTAAGACTGCTTGTTGAGAAAAGAAGCAATAAAGACTAGCAAGGGGCCAAAGCCAATCATAAAGGTCATCAAAGACTGCAAACCCACGCCTTCCTGCAATTCGGCAAAGAAGGCAATCATCGGAATAATCATCCACAAGAGCCAGGTAACACGATTAGGTTGAGTCTCACCCTTGAAGGTTTTGCGGGCGTAAACCGCCGAACCAACAAGGTTAAAGAGCGAAGCAAAAATGACGAAACGGGGGTCGAGCACAGGTTTCCTAGATATTTATGAAATTGCCTTCTTGAGGATGACCAACAAGAACGCGTGTGGGGGGGGCACATGAGCCGTCCATAATGACACGAAAAGCTTCCAACAGGCTAGCTAAGCGGCAAACATCAATAAAAATTCAATTTCACACAGCTAGTTGCGAAGCAAGACGCTTAAGAACCGGCAACAGTTGCGAGACATTCTGGTAACGATCGCTGACCTCTAGCTGTGTACATGACTCAATCAACTGGCACAGCTCCGCTGACGTCGGAGTGATACGCAAATCAGGGTTGGCTGCTTGAGCTGCCTCTTGTGCGCTCTGAACATTCGAAACAGCAAAAGCCTCAGGCTCACTGCCAACTAGCAGAAAATAAAGCGTACAGCCGAAAGCATAGATGTCACTCTGTATGGTCGCCTTACCTCTTAACTGCTCTGGCGCTATGAAAGAGTGCTTACCGACAAAAGTACCAGTGGCCGTACCGATAAACTCATTGGCAGCACCAAAATCAACCAATACCACTTTGCCATCATTTCGCAAAATAATATTGTCGGGAGTGACATCGCGGTGAATAATCGGCTGCTCTCGATCATGCAAGACCTTCAAAGTGGTGGCAATCTGCACAGCCCATTCTAATACATCGGCCTCTCTCTGTGGCCCATTCTGCCGCACCAATTGCCAGAAATCCATTCCGTTTACGTATTCGAGAATCATATAATTGCGATCAAGTTCAACAAAACAATCGAGCACATGAACTATACCTGGGTGATCGACTTTCATCAGAAGCTTAGCTTCGCGATCGAACATTTCTCGCGCCTTCGCTTTCAACTCATCAGAGCCGTGTGCTGGAACACAAGCCTCTTTTAGCACTACCAGGCGGCTGCCATCCAGCTGGCACAGATAAAGCGCCGACAAACCACCAGTAGCGAGCTGTCGCACAATCTTAAGACTACTATTTCGCAGCACTCGGCCAGGCTCAAGTGGAATATATTGGGTGGGGCAAAAACGTCGACTCAGTTCATCTTCCCAAAGATCGGTATAACTCGGCTGCGAACTCTCTCTTGCCCCAAGACGCAAAATAGTTTGTAGCTGATCAAGACCAGGTGCGCATCTATCCGGCGCCCACATGCGCACAGCCAACAATAACTGTTCAACGAATTCTGGTTGAAGATCTTTTATAGGCAAAGCCTCGAGCTTGCCGTTCTCTTTGAATATATTGAAGCGTGACTGTTGGGCTTCGTCTTTCACAATTGAAGCATCGATTGTGCGCACAACACGCCAAGGCAAGTGCCTCTTCAAGCCAACTTTGCCACCCATAAATGCTGGCAGGGTTATACCTTGTTTACTGACAATCAAAAGATCGTTAGCCATTGCCCGCTTAAGCAAAAGTGCACAGAGACTGGCGCAAATCACAAGTATAAAGAGCGGCAATAGTGCAGCGATTTTGCTCGACTCACCCCGCTGCAACATCACCAGAATGTTCATTACAATAAACAACACAGCAACAGGCGCCGCTAAACCCCAGAGCGGGAAAGTGACATTGAGAAAGACATCAACATATTGACGCAACCAGCTCTTACACTGACTCTTTATGACAAGATCAGCCATGGGTTGGAGCCTCCGCGCTTGTATTCGACTCGGCTAGAGGCTCAGCATTTTGCCCAGACAGCGCCTCTAAATCTGCTGCGACTTGATCAGCTGACTGATAGCGTTGATTAAGCTGCAGTGCTGTACAGCGCTTAACTATCTGATTCAATCCAGGATTGACAGTACAATTTACTGCCACCACAGACGATTGCATTATTGCCTCAGGGTCTCGACCAGTCAACAAGAAAAACAAAGTTGCACCCAGAGCGTATATATCACTCTGACTAGTGGTCTTGCTGCGAAACTGCTCTGGCGGCATATAAGCAGGTTTACCGACAATCGCACCCTGTGAACCGCCTTGGGTCTGCTGAGCAACGTTGAAATCAATTAGCTTGATGCAATCATTGGCATCAAGAATTAGATTGTCTGGCGAAAAATCTCTGTGAACCACACCACGCTCGTGCAGGAACTTCAAGATCACGCACATCTGACTGGCATAATATTGCAACTTAGACTCAGTCACTGGGCCCACTTTCAACACATGCTCGCGCATATTACTTCCAGATAAATGCTCAAGCACAAGGTAAGCCCGGTGATCTTCGACAAAGAAATCAAGCAATTGCACGATACCGGCATGCTCAAGTGACTGCAGCAGCTTAGCTTCTCTTTCAAAACCTTCTAAAGCTTTACGGCGCACAATCGGGTCAACAAAAACAGGTAATATGGTTTCTTTGAGCACCACTAAATTCTTATCACTCGTTTTAAGCTCACGACATAAATAGGCTGTGCCTTGACCGCCCACCCCGAGGCTGTCTAAAACCTCATAGCGCGACTCACCAACCACCTGACCGGGCTCAAGCGGGTCAAGTGTGCTGCGCTCTGGTGCCTGGGTTAGAGACTGCAGCCACAGCTCGGTATAACTTCTATCTGACTGAGGCAACAGTGACTGCACTGCCTCATGCTCGATCTGGCAATGAGGTACACGCTCTTCAATACGCTTCAGAAGCAACGCTCGCTCATCGACATTGATTGCAGCCAAGTTAAACTCAACAGCCTTGCCGGCCGTTCTCTCTATATGAATCTTCACTGCATTCTGCGCGCCCTCTTGCAGTTGCAAGCGCTGCATCTCTTGCCATTGCAATCGCTGAAAGGGAACGGAGAGAAAACCAAGACGCAGTATAAAACTCAGACCTTGGTTATCGGCAACTAATTGATTGGGCTTCCATATCATGCGCAACAACTGCAAACACATAACTGAAAAACAAATGCCAATAGCGCCCATCATCCAAGGGTTACGGGCGACTACCCCAACAGACGAAGAAGTATTCTGGCCAATAGAATAAAGCCATAAACTTAGGGCCTTGGAGCATTGCGTAAAAAACTGCTCTAGCCCAAGTTGATAGCCATAGGCGTGGGGTTGCAGCGCAAAGAAGAGAGTGGTGAGCATCCCCATCCAAAGAGGCGCTGCCAAAAGCGAAACAACAATCGGCCCCACCCGCATCCACTTGCCAGCAGTGCTGCGAAACACCGCGATAGATTCACCCACCACCGGCCTGTCTTGGTATGACAGCTCAAGGCGCTCAGGTAAAACCACCGGTAGTTGCGGCACTCGGTGGGCCTTGAGCAAGACATTGAGCACGGGCGAAACTTTAATTGCCGAATTTCTCGCTTGAAGATGTGAAATCAGCGATTCCAAGTTAGAGTCACTGAGGCCATCAAGCTTGAGCTTCAGCTGCCTGCCATTAATGCTTGTAATTGCTATGTTTGCCGGCAATAGCTTGTTGCGGCGATTGGGCGAATCAAGACTAATAATTTCTCTAATTGGCAGCACGCGAAAACCAAAAAAGAGATTTTGATCATCAATGCGAATTTTTCTCTTGAGCGAATCTTCTAAAAAATAGAGCACAAAGAGGCACATGAGAAAACCGTAGCCGAGCTCCACAGCTAGGGCACCCATATAGCGGCAGGCGAGGCCAAAGAAAGGTACTATGGGCAATGCCCATAGCGGAATCAAGAGAATGGCTTTCTGCCAAAGTAGTCCTAGGGCGAGAGGCTCACCGTAGGACAAAGCCACTGTATTCTCAGCTCTCTTATTCATTAGTTTTGAGTTCATCAGTTTTTTTGTCGCGGGCAGCAACCACCTCGTACCAATACTTTATAAACTGCCTCTCTCTTTCAATGTCGTCTAGCTGAACGAAGGCACAAAGTGGCCCCGGAATAACCACTGAAGAAGTACCGTTTCTAAGCGAACTGGCACCAGCAAAGTCAGGCGTTACCCGCTTGCCTGAACGATCGATATAGTGCCAAAACCAGCCGTCAAAAACTGGGGCATAGCCATTGGCGAAAGCAAAAGCCCAGTCAAACTGCGGCTGTAGGGCAAATTGGCCAGAGACATCGAGAAAACCTACTTTGTGGCCCTTCACCACTTGCCCCAAACCATCCGAAAGCCAGACGCCGCGGCCAGAATGAACCACGCCGTCAATGGCTGGCGCGTTAATAGGCTTACCTGTTGAATCGATAAACGACCAAACCTTACCCTTTTTCACGGCAATAATTTTGTCAAATGCAGTAACAAAATCATACTCAGGCTTAATGACAATATTGCCTTTGGCATCAGCGAAACCATACTTGTCGTCTACCATTACTGCGGCATGATCATTTTGATATGAAAGTATGCGCTTAAACTTAGGGGCAAAGATTTCCTTACCAGCCGAGTCTAAGACCCCCCAAAGATTGTCTTTCGAAATCAGAAAAGCAGAGGGGTGATCATTGCGTCCTACCAAGCTCTCATCAATAGAATTGTAGCCAATTACACCGTCAGCAGTATTGGCAATAACGCTATCGTAGAGCGGTTGCACTACGACTTTTCCTCTTCTATCAATTAAGCCACTTTGACCATCCGCGGTAGCAATAACAGCAAGCTCCCCTTGAAACGCATGCCGCGACTGAAAGTCATAGGGGTTAAGCCGCTGACCATTTGCCATGGTCTCATGCTCATCCAAATAAGAGCTCGTGGCCTCTTCTCCAGCTGTCGAGATCTTCTTTGGACGAACAATGCTCGCTGTAGAAAACAGCGTCTTGCCTGTTCTATCTATCAGTTGAGTCTCGCCGCCGACACTAACCAAAGCTACCCCCTGCTCGAACTGACCGACAGAATCAAAGCTCGGTTTAATTACTACGCGACCGCTTCTATCTATAAAACCGAACAACTGCGGGTCAGGCGCTGCTGCTGCCCCCTTAACCGGGGCCCCAACCATGGCGGGCTGATCTTCAGCCGAAAAGCTAGCAAGCCCTTCATCAAAATCAGTGACAGAGCCAAAACGCGGCGCAATAACAAGTTTGCCGGTCTTGTCTACAAATCCAGCCTTGTTCGAATTCCACTTATTCTCGCGAACAGTAACCATCCCCTCTTTAACAACGCCATCGTACGGATAAGCCAAATCGGGGCTAAGCTTTGGAGGCTCTGGAGTCAAATCAACCTTGAGCTTTGAATTAATCACACCGGCACTCTTAATCAAGGGCCGAAGATTAACTGTACTCAGGGCAAATATGCCAAGAGAGAGCAGGGCGCAACAAGAGACAATTAGCCGGTGGCGCAGCAGGCCCTTATATGGAGGTGCCACAAAACTTCCGCTTCGACCTTCAGCAGCAAGCCAAAGGCTGGCTTGAGCGGAATCAGACACAATAGAACCCGAACTTGTAGTGATATTCGTGTTCGCCCCCGGCGCCGCTCCAGAGACATGAGGCTTCCCCTCAACGCCTTCAACGAAAGCCATAGCAGAGCACGGCTTAGACTCGACTGAATCGACTGGATCGACTGGATCGACTGACTCGACAATTTTCGCCGACTCAGCCAACTTAAAGTCTTGAAAGGGCTTATCACCTTTGGGTTCAGCCATTTACCTACGACCTTTATCAAATCTATCTACTGTTGTCATTATTCCCAGAAGAGCAATCCCTTCCTATAGGGTGTTTCCCAGTCTTTGAATGTGGAATAGAGGAAACAATGAAAACACACCTAGCCCCTCTACTGCTTCTGACACTCCTCTACTTGCTACCAGCGGCGGCTCAAGAGCAGCCAGCTCAGACAATTTCGAAGTTAAGAATTGAAGAATCGAAAGACGACTCCAGGTTTGCCCTATGGTTGATGCCGCGCCAGGTGCTAGATGCAACAGTGACAATCACTGGCGTTCTCGACAATATGCAATCAACCCCAACCCTACCCTGTACTTTCGACATTACCGAGAGAAAATATCCCTCAACAAAAACAATCACACTGGTTAGCGGCCAGCAGTATGCTTCTGGCAAATCGTATAACTATGACTGGAAGTACACCTGGCGCATCGGCGCACGGGGAGGTCGAGCGGACGGCACAATCTATTCACTACCTTTTCAAAAAGGAATGAGCCATGTCGTCGCCCAAGGCTATGGTGGCAGCGAAAGTCATTTTGCCGGCACTGACAAAGAATTTGCCATAGATTTTAAAATGCCGGTCGGAACCACAGTGCGTGCCGCTCGCGCCGGGCAAGTAATTGCCACAAAGGCTGATTCTAATATCGGTGGCAAGGACCCTGAGCAGTTTAAGTACGCCGCCAACTACATCATGATTCGCCATTCGGATGGCACCTATGGTAGCTACCAGCACCTCCAACAAAATGGCGTACTTGTTCGCCTCGGCCAGATGGTCAGCGCCGGAGATGCTATCGGCCTATCGGGAAACACCGGCATGAGCACCGGGCCACACCTGCATTTTGAAGTGTTTGTTCCCATTGACAGTAAAAACGCCAAGACAATTCCCGTGCGCTTTCAAACAAGCACTGGCATTCAAGAACGCCTGCAACAAGGATGCACTTACACCAACTAGACAAAAGCCAGATTAACGGCTCATCGCCTAGCTCTTCTTCTCTTCGTGATATTCCATTTCGGTATTCACATCCCAAATATTAGTTTTGGTTTTGATACCATCCACGATATTATCCACAGCCACCATTGCTGTCAGCATTGAGTGATCTTGGTTGTTGTACTTGTGCATGCCGTTGCGGCCGACCAAGAAGAGATTCTCGAAAGTATCAATATACTTGGTCAAATCATCAAAGCGGTCGTATGAGCCGAAATAGCCAGGGTAGGTCTTCGGCATACGAATTACCATCGAATCAACCACATCGGCCTTGTCGATGATGCCAATTTTGTCTAACTCATCGGCGCCAAGCTGCTTGAGCTTGTCGTCTGGCCATGTCCAAATTTCATCGCTCTCATTACAGAAGTACTCTAGGCCCAGCCAGACTTTGGTGGGGTCTGCCACCATGTAGTTGCCCCAGTTGTTATAAATCTGCAAGCGTCCAATTAAGACGTCGTTTTCTTGCACATAAATCCAGTTGTCGGCAATGAGCTTTTTGCCAGTGGGCGAATCTTCGTATACTTTGAGCTTGTTGACGAGCATACCAACTTCAATAAAGTCGCGGTAGATAAGCCCTTCGGCAATTTCTTTAGCATCTTTTGGCACAGGTGCATCGAGCTTAGCTACTAGCTCTTTTACTGGAATAGTAGAGAAGAAATAATCGCCTTTTACTATCTCGGTTGCACCAGTAACACTGTTTTTGATTTCAACAGCGGTGATTTGATTGCCTTCGGTAATGAAGCGCACCACTTCTGAATCTTTGCGAATTTCTCCGCCCTTAGCAAGAACGCGATCAGCTACTTCTTGCCACATTGAGCCAGTGCCCTTTTTAGGATACATGAACTGTTCAACTAGTGAAGTCTCTGTTTGTTTCTGACGCAAATCAGTAACCGAGCCGAGCATTTTCTTAGCAGCATGGGTAACAACTTTGACGATCGAAAGGCCCTTAACCCGCTGAGCGCCCCAGTCGGCACTAATTTTTGAGCAAGCGATACCCCAAACTTTTTCAGTGTAATCTTTGAAGAAAGTGAGATATAGTTCGCGACCAAAGCGGTTAGTGAAAAATTCTTCTAAGTTTGATTCCGGCTTAATTGGCATGGCCATGGCCTTCATGTAGCTCAAGCCAATGCGAATAGTCCGAGCCAAACCAAGATTCGTGAAAGTAACTAGCTTGAGACTAATTGGATAATCAAAGAATTTGCGCAAATAGTAAATGCGCGTCTGTCTTTGCAGAGTAATCAAAACGTTTTCGACATCATCGGGAGCGGGGCCATCTGGGCTCACCGGAATAGTGCGTTTCTGATTGTGATAGCTGATTTCAACTTCTTGCCCTGGCAGACCCTGCACAGGCATCATGGTCATCCACCAATCCATCACCCGGTCTGACTTCGAGAAGAAGCGGTGGGGGCCGATATCTAGGCGATTACCCTTGTACTCGATTGTGCGGGACAGACCGCCAATCACATCACACTTTTCGATGATGATTGGTTTAACATCGCTCCGTTGTAAAAGCTCATAGGCAGCAGTCAAACCAGCGGGACCAGCACCAACTATGATGGCAACTCGGGACATTGCGATGGAATCCTTTCAATCAGTATCGAGTACAGAAGTAATAATTCTTGGCCATTTGCGCAACCACTTTTCAAGCCAGAAACGGTCGCCAATCGACCATGCTAACCAATATCGTAGTGGTTAGATGAAGATTACTACATTAAATGGCGAAATATCTCTTGAAAGCTTTACTGAAGCATCTTATCTTCATCTATTCGGTAAGTTTCCAATAGCGCAAAGAATAATCGTTGCTTCCTGTCAGGGCATTTTCGCCGCTAGGGGTGAGGGCCAATCCGAACATGCCATAGGCATTCAAGGTAAAGGAGCAGGTTTCAGTACCTTGCTCAGCGTCCCAAATGCGGAAGGTTTTATCTAGGCTGCCGCTTGCCACTTTGCTATCTGACTTAATAAAGCGGGCATTGCAGACCCAATCACCGTGGCCTATGAACTGCTTCAGTTCACTACCGCTACCAACGTCCCAGGTTCTGATGGTGAGGTCACGGCTAGCAGTCAAAAGCTTGCTGCCATCGGCCGAGAAGCCGACGGTGGTGACGTCACCCTTGTGCCCAGTGAAGCGGCGAATCACCGAACCATCCCGCACTCGCCATAGCGTGACCGCTTTGTCGCTGCCGCCACTGGCAACCTGCTCACCATCTGGGCTGAAAGCGACGCAACGCACAGTACCCTGGCCCTGACAGACTTGCAACTGGGTGCCATTAAGCACATCCCAGATGCGCACGGTACCGTCATAACCGCAAGAAGCAGCCTTGTTACCAGAAGGAGAGTAAGCGCAAGCCAAGACAATATTGCCATGACCCACTAGTTTTTTCAGTTGTGCGCCAGAGTCGAGGTCCCAGATGCGCACTGATGAATCGCCACTGGCCGACATACCAGTATTACTGCTAGGGGAAAAAGCAACTGAGTTGACATTGTCTTCATGGCCGTCAAATCGTTTGATTTCTTTGGCTGTGGTCAGATCCCACAAGCGCACAGAGTCATCGTCACTGCCTGACAATGCCCGAGTGCCATCGGCCGATATTGCCAGACCCTTGGTCCAGCTGATGTGACCAGTCATCTTGAATAGCTCTTCGGCTTTCTTTACTATCCCGCCAGACTTTAGCTCGCCAGCAATGCCGCGCACTGAGGCAATTTGAGTATCCGAACCAGAGCTAGAAGAAGAACTAGAACTAGAAGTAGAAGTAGAAGTAGAAGTAGAAGCAGAGCTAACACTAGAACTAGAAGGAGACTTTGCCTCCGGGGCCGCTTCCACTTTTGCTTCTGAGGACGAAGACCCGGTGCGGGAAAGTGATTTTGCCTCTTCCGACTCTCCAGTTTGGGCCTTAATTGCTGGCTCAGGCTTAACCGGAATCTCACCAGCCGGAATCTCGCCCGACGGAGTCTCACTTCCTTTATCACTGGATTCCATCGCCTCCAGGCGCGCCCCGACAGCGTCAGCTTTGGCGTTGTTACCCTGGGCGAGATAAACTTTGCGCAAAAGGCCTAAGCTAGTCTTAAGCTCAGGGCTCTGTGGGTCGATTTTCTCGGCTTCCTTAACAGCATTCAACAAACTCTGTTCAGCTTTCTCGTAGTCATGTTCATCAAAGAATTTGATACCACTCTCATTAAAAGCTCGCCAGATAATTTCTTCGGCCTGAGCTGGCAAGAAACAATTAAAAGAAAGTGCCATCGTGGCCACGGCCATCAGCCTAAGCGAAAGGCGCTTTGTCGCCCGTCGTGCCGAATTCAGTTGGTCTGTCACTTACGATTTGCTCCTCTGCGTCTACCTGATTGAACTGACGAGTGGGTACGGCCGCTGACCGTTTTACCACCACCAGCGATACTACCTTTGCTCTGCGCCTCGACGGCATCGGGCAGCTCAATTGGCCCCAAACCAGGAGAAGGCGCAGCCGGTTTTACCCCTAAAACCAGATCACTACCGCGCCATTTGCTGCGCATCACAGGGGTTTGCAACAGGCCACGGTCGCGCAAAACTTCCCGCTGCACCTCAGCTTCCATGTAGCTATAAGCGTCGCCTAATTTAGTCATAGAGCCATTTTTGCGGAAGCCATCGATTAAATAGCGAGTAAAGACACTGCCTTCATAGCGCTGAGATTCCCATGAGCGCTGATCTGGTTTGCTTGAAGAAATAACGAGCTGTCCGGTACCCTGCACTATGGGATCGACATCGATATTTCCGGCTCTAACAATAGACTTACCACTGGCTGGGGCAGTAACGCCGCTATGGCAAGCATCAAGCACGAGCATGACCCTATCGCTATGCACCCGCGCCTTGATGATGCGAGCCAGATCTTGCATAGCAATTCCGGTAGCATAAAGATCGGTTGGATCAGTATCATAGGCCACTAAGTAATTGACGCCACCAATGTCTAAACTTGATGGGCTGCCGTGGGTAGAAAAATAGATCACAACCAAATCATCTTTCTCGGCCACACGAGGCAACCATTTGCTTCCCAGAAGAGAAAGAATATTGGCTCTGGTAGCGGCTTCATTAGTAAGGAGCTGAACATGATCAGGAGCGAAATTTCTCTCTTTAATCAAAAAGTCGCTAAAGTCTTGAGCATCTTTGGCAGCGTAGCGCAAATTGATTTTAGGATCTTTGAATCGGCCAGTGCCAATTATAAGGGCCCACTTATCGCGAATCGGTCGATTGATCTCGATTTGCGAATTGTCTACCGCCTCAGAGCTAGCTGTAGAACCTCCCTCCGAGGCACTGCCTGAAGCAGCTTTGCGCACAAGATCTTCCTGGCGATCATACTTGCGCTTTTGCTTGTAGGCCTCAACCGCCTGCTCTGCCCGTTTAGATATTTCTGCAGGCATGGCGTGTTCGGACCAACCGTGAGCGGCACGTAGCATGCGAGTGTCAGAGAAGATCGAACCCGCTTCTTCAAGCTTAGAGCCCATCATAAACTGCTTAGCGCATTGCTCTAGAGAAAACACCGCGTACTTCTGATTACCATCACCCGATTGAGAAAGCTTTGTCAAAGCTGTTCTAAATAAGGCTTCGGCTTCAACCAATGAATGTTTCTTCAAATAAACCTGGCCAAGCAGCAAAAGACTATTGGCACCGCCAGCAGTACCGCCTTTACCCTGACCCAGCTTAATCGCTTGCCGCACCAGTCGCTCTGCCGAGCTCAGATCGCCCACAGCTAGATCAAACAGGGCCAAGCGACTATAATTAACTGCCTGTTCGGCGTTAGCACCAGAACTAGAGCCGCTCTCTATTTTAGCAGCTAGCTCTTTGCGCTTGCTTTCCATCAGAGCCGGGTTAAGCTTGTTAGCTTCGCTAAGATCATCGGCAGCGCCGCCGACGTCTCCCAAGGCAAGCAGCGTCATAGCGCGAGAGTAAAGACCCTCAGCGTTACGGGTAATCTGCAGAGCTTTATCAAGGTCGGCTTTGCTATCTTCATAGCTGCCTTGAGCAGCTTTGATAGTGGCACGATCGACTAAGGCTCCCTGCAGACTAGGGTTAATTTTGAGAGCGGCATCAAGATGGCCCAAAGCAGCAGTACTGTCACCTTTAGCCAACTGCACATGAGCCAATCGTGATTGCGCCATGGCATTGTCTGGTAGCAAACGCACGCCATTTTCTAAATCGCTGAGAGCTTTTTCGAGCTGAGAAAGCTGGTAATAAGCCATGCCACGATAAACATAGTCTAGGCCTTTCTTCTGCGAGCGCGAGAGGTTCTTGGAATAATAAGCAATCGCCTGATTAAACTGCTCGGTGGCGCCCTTGGTATCACCCTTGAGCTTTAGTGCTTCACCCCACTCATAGTGAACATCAAACTCTTTGCTGCCGCCTTTCTTGAGAATATACTCGTAATCAGCAATGGCGTCGTTGTAGGCATTGACCTGAAGCTTGCATTCCGCCCGCTCTCTACGAACAGGAAGAGAGCTAGAGTTAAATTTGAGATATTGGTCATAGTCTTTTGCTGCACCAGCAAAATCACCATTCTCTTTCAAGGCCTGGGCCCGCAATAGCAAGGCCCTCGTATCTTTTGGGTCAAGACGCAAGACTTCGCCATAATCGCGCACAGCCGCATCTTTGTCGCCTAGACGAGCTAACAGCTCTCCGCGCTGAAGATAAATTTCTACGACATTGGGGTTGGCTTTAATCGCCTGCTCATAGTCAGCAAGGGCGCCGTCGTTGTCTTTCAACTCGCTGCGGGCCGCCGCTCGACTGAGGTAGGCCTCGTAGACTCCCGGATGGTCCTTGAGAACTTTAGTGAAAGTGGCCACGGCGTTCTCATAATCTTTTTTCTTCAGGCTACGCTCGCCCTTTTCTAGCAACTTGGCATAAGGGGGCTCGGAGGCAAAGGCCGAGGGCAAGCCAGCAAGACCAGTACCAGCGACTGGAATCGCCAGCAGGGCTAAGCTAAGAGCAAGACTATGAGCAAAGCTTGGAACAATTTTCACCGTCATCTCCATTGCCAGCATGCAGCATCGCTTTTCGTGAAACACTACTTTAACATCTATAGATTTACTAATTAGGAGGAAGAGATCTTGCAGACTTCCCCTTGGCTAGCCAGATTAACTCTCCAAACGGTCAGCTAGCTAATAATCTAGCAAAACGGGCACATATTAGTGCAGGCTTACCAAGGACCAATTTGCTATGAAACCCGCCCGCGACAAGGAAGCAATTCCTCAGCAAGCGAAGCTTGTGGTGGACGACCAGTCTTTAGATTCGGAGGCGGCGGACGCAGCCCCAGAGGCGGCGACCAATAAGGCAGCCGATGGAGCGATTGGGCGCATCATTGCCGAGCATTATGAGCTGCTAGAGCGCATTGGCGAGGGGGGCATGAGTACTGTTTACCGCGCCAAACACCTGGAGCTAAACAAAGAAGTCGCGGTAAAACTGCTGGCCCAGCCGCGCACAAAAGATGCCAACATTCTGAAGAGGTTTAAGCAAGAAGCAGTTGCCATCAGCAAGTTAGACCATAGCAATATTGTTAGACTGCGCGACTACGGCGTCGACAGCGAGGGTGAGCCCTACCTCGTCATGGATTTAGTGACCGGGCAATCACTGGCTCAATTACTCGAAACCCAGCACAAATTTTCACTAGAAGACTCATTGAGCATCATGAGCCAAACCCTTTCGGCTCTGGCTCATGCTCACTCACAAGAAATAGTGCATCGCGATATCAAGCCCAGCAACATAATGATTTGCTTTGACAAAGGCGGAAAGCCAGTGGTGCAGGTCGTAGACTTCGGCATCGCCAAGCTCAATATCGTCAACGACACTAGTGTCTTAACTCGCACCGGCGACATGTTCGGCAGCCCGCATTTCATGAGCCCCGAACAATGCCTGGGTGAACCCGTAGATTGTCGCAGTGACCTCTATTCTCTCGGTTGTCTCTTCTACGAATTACTAGAAGGTCACCCGCCCTATCAGGCAGACAACCTACTGCGCGTCCTGCACATGCATATTTCAGAAAAGCCACCAAAAATAAGTGGAAATCCCTCAGGCAAAGTACCTGCCAGCGTACTTGACGGTTTTATCGCTAAGGCTATGGCGCGAGAACCACGAGACCGCTACGCCAGCGCAGAAGCAATGCAGAGCGATATAAATATCATGCTGCACGGTAACATCAGCGATTTGTCTTTCATGCAAAAAAGCGCCGTAGGCAAGAAAAAGCAGAAAGCCGATGCGCCAGCACCAGTGCGACTTGCCACCTATGCCGCGGTCGGACTGCTATCGGTTTTGACTTGCTCAATAATGATGTTCAACTTCCTCAATCAAGGACAAAAGCCAACTCAAGAACAGATGCAATCAATGGGGCATATAGCCGGGGTGCCGTTTGGTCTTGAGGGCAAGACCATAAGAGTAGACAATGTCAGCTATAGCGATAAAGCTAAAAATTGGAACAGCCAAACTCCACTGCAACACGACGGCCGCGTCCTGCCATCACTAGTGCGACACCTGTACCAGCCGGAGAGAAGAGGCTCCGGTTTGTTCGCGAGCAACGATAGCGATGAATTTTTGTGGAGTGCGATGCCAGCAATCACGCCAGCTTACGATGAGAGGTTGCGTTTTCTCGACCTGGCGGTAAAAAAGCTTGAAGGAAAGACCCTAGAGTCGGTACCCCCAACCGAAATCATATACTATGCTCGTCGCCTGCAACAAAGCGGCGATCTCAATCGAGCTCTCAACCTGTACGACCAGGTATTAGAGCACCCAAATCTCGACGCCACAAAACGAGCAGAAGTTAACAACTGGCGTGGTGACTGCCTTATGGATGCAGGCCTACTTGCCCAAGCTGCTGATTGCTATCGCCAGGCCGCTCCAGTTCTGAGCTCGTCTAAAGAGCATCGAGCCGACAGCGCCATACTAAAACTCAAACTGGCCTACTGCCTGGCTGGCCCTCACAATGGCTTGGTGCTGGAACTTCATAGCACCCTCAACAATTCCACAACGGCCTACCCTCAAGGGGGTACTGGCAGTATGGCCGAGGCGACAAAGCTCAGAGCCGAGGCTATCGAGCAACTTAAGGAATTGTACAAAGAAGCCAATACTATTAGCGCCAGCCCACTACCAGCACACGTGGCGACGAAAATACAAGCGGCACTGGGATCGGCCCTGCTAGCGGCTGGACAGTACAAAGAAGCAGCCACTGTTCTGGAAAAAGCTGACAGCAATTTCGCCCAAAGGACAGGGAAGAGAAGTAATGTCCTAGTACTAGACCATTTCATACTGCGAGCTAATTTGGCCATGGCTCTGGCCAAGTCAGGGCAAGTAGACAAAGCCATTACCCTGACGGATAGCCTAATAAAGCTAATGGCTTATCAGACCGACCACCAATCATCAGCATCTGCAGGAGACATGGCCCCATCGATTCGCGCCGAAATGTTGCCCCGGCTGCATTACTCTCTAGCCTATTTCTACGAACTTAAGCTTAAGACCACTGACAAATCACAAAAGAACTTAGACAGCGCAACGGCAAGTGCACTCAAGCAGAGAATAATGTCCAACCTCAGCACTGCCCTGGCAATGGCCGACCCGACCTATCACGACACTCAATTCAAGGGTGTAATCTGGAAAAGAATTGCGCAATTCAACAAAGAATTCGATCCCACCAACACTCTCGCAATCCAACAAGCGCAGAGCGAAAGCTTGAGAATATTTGCAGATCAGCAGGCGCTAAAATCTATCAGACCGACAGTGGTATGCGAAGATGAGGAAGGATTTTAGTGCAGGATGGATTCTGGTGCAAGAAGGATTATGGTGCAAAAAGGATCCTTGTGGATAATTAGCTCTACTCCTTCTCTGCGCTCACGCTGGTCGTGTGGAGCATTGCTTCTGCCTATATTGCTCGCCTTCTGCACTTTAGAAAGCCAAGGCAGTAACGAGAAGCCTCCTCTATTACTGAAAGCACTACAAACACAAAAGACAGAAGATCTAAAGCAAGCCCTTGCTGAACAAGACGCTAAAATTAAGGCACATCCAAACGAAAGTAAACCCTATGCGGCCCGAGTCTGCCTCACCGATAAACTGGGGCAGAAAGCACGATCTAAACAACTAATTGGCGAAATGCTCAAGCGTTTTAATGAAGCTGGCTGCTACGCCGAAATAGCCTGGATGTATGAAGCAGCAGGTGACTTCAAGACTTCACTAATTTACGACGATCTTTCACTGGCCAAACGCCCGCACCCGCACGTTTATGCCAGCCGCGCCACTAGCCTCCGCCTAGCAGGCCGCTTCCAAGAAAGTATCGAAAGTGCCAATAGAGCTCTGGCACTCGGCTACGAGGACAAAGCTGTTATTTACGATATTAAGGCAAATACCTACGCCGAATGGAAGAAACCCAAAGAAGCTATTGCCGAATTCGGGCGCGCCATCGCCGCTGACAATAGAAATGCCGCTTACTATTTCAGCAGAGGACAATACTTTCTCAAAATTGGTCAAATCAAATTGGCCAAAGCAGACATAGAACGAGCGATCGCACTGAATCGCCACGATCCCCGTTTTTACTGCATTCTAGCTATCTGCCACAAAGACCTTGGCGACTTCGATCGTATGTTTGCAGCGGCGAGTAAAGCCTACAACCTTGCACCAGTAGACGCGACTGTGAGAAACCATCTGACTCTGTTCATTGAAGTACAACTCAACAAATTTACCAAATGTGCAGACAAACACTGCATCGAGCGCTGCAACAAGTTAATAGCTCAGTACAGCAGAGACTACTGGACCTACACTCTACGGGCCAAGCTAAATGCCTTTCTCACCTATAACAAACCAGCCCTGGCAGATTATACAAAAGCAATTGCACTAGGGGACAGAGCCGCCACCACATATGAAGGCAGAGCAAACATGCTCATGCTCGACAACAAAGTCAGCGAAGCGATTGAGGACTATACAAAAGCTATCGCAATAGACCAAAATTTTGACAGATTTTACATTGAAAGAGCAGAGGCCTATCGCAGAATTAGGTTGTCAGAAAAGGCGATCGGTGATTATTCAAGAATAGCCAGCAAGAGCCCCAAACAGCTTCATGTCTATCGCAATTTAGGCAAGGCCCTAGTAGACCAAGGTCGACTAGAAGAAGCAGTGCAAGCCTTCAGCGCTGAACTGAAGAACTTTCCCCTCGACAGTCAAACTTATGCAGATAGGGCCCAAGCCTATCTAGCTCTTAACCAACCAGATAAAGCGCTCGAAGATATGAATGATGCCATTGAACTGAAACCGAAGCAGCCAATTCTCTATCGCAACCGTGCCAAAATTCATGAGAAGATGGGAGATACCAAGGCAGCAGCAAGCGACCAAACTAAAGCCGATTCTTTTGGTAAGGCATTGATAGACTATTAGACTGAGAATCAACGGCTTCATGAACAAAATTCCTCACCACAACGGCAACAGACAAAGCTGCAAACACGCAGGTCTAATGCTCCTCATGCTGGCAGCCCTGAGTACCAGCTCAGAGAATAGCTTTGCCTACAACATAGACAAGCAGCAAAGAAAATACATAAGAGAACCGCAACTAATAGCCCAAATAAGCGCCGAAGAACGACTCAAAGAAAGGGCAAAGCAAGAAGTAGCCGAAACCACAAAACAAATCAAAGCCTGTCAAACCAACTGGAAGCTCTACTATCGACGTGCCTCAGCCTTAAGCGCACTTGTACGATATGAAGAAGCCTTGGAAGATTCCGCGAAAGCAATAAAATTAGATCCAAAACAAATCGATCCGCTGCTACTTCACGCCACATTATGCGTAAACACCCTAGATGAGGAAACGGCAGCCAAAGACTACACCGCGGCCATTAACTTGGGCACGCCACTAAGTTCTAACTATATGCTGCTGCGCAGCCACTGCTATGAATCGATGCTAAAGCCAGACTTGGCCCTGACCGATGCCCTCGGCTATCTCAAGGGCCATCCCGAGCGCTATGACACGAACACCGCCCGCATAATCGGCACACTCTACTTAAAGCTAGGCAAAGGCAAACAAGCAGTGGAGCACTTTTCTTACTGCCTAAAAATTAAATCAAACATGAGTAAGGTTCACGAAATGCGCGGTGACGCATACATGCTCTTAAAAGACTACAAAGCAGCCGCTGCCGATTACACTTTTGAAATTAACCGTATGCCTAATATAGTAACTAAGTTGTACGAGAAGCGCGCCGCGGCTTACCGCAAAGGCGGGCAGTTGCAGAAAGCTGCGCAAGACGATATCAAAGTGAAGTCGGTCAGTCACGAAGTATTCGATATAGCACCATTCCGCAATTAACAAGCAAGAGAGAAAAGAGGTAGTAAAGTTGCCACAACTGACAAACTGCAAGATACGCCCGATGACACGCTCCGAGTTTGATATCGTGATTAGCTGGGCGGCGGCTGAAGGTTGGAATCCCGGTCTTCCTGACGCTGATGTCTTCTGGCAAACCGACCCAGAAGGCTACTTTGCCTTAGAGCATAATGGCGAAATGATTGGCTCGGGCTCTGCCGTTAGCTACAATGGTCAATTTGGCTTTATGGGATTTTTCATAGTCAAACCAGAGTATCGCGGAAAAGGCATGGGCGGACAATTATGGCTAACCATGCGTGACACTCTCAAAGAACGACTTAAGCCAGGCACCGCCATTGGTATCGACGGCGTCTTTAATATGCAACAAACTTACGCCAAAACAGGTTTTGTATTTAGTCACCGCACTTTGCGCATGGAAGGTGTCGCTGAGAATAACAGCGATAGCTGCGACTTAGCAGCAATAAAACCCGTAGCAGCCGATGAGATCGAAGCACTCATCGAAGCAGACGCATACTGGTTCGGCTTCAAACGCCAGCGCCTTCTCAGTGCCTGGCTAAAAATGAAAGATAGCCATAGCCTGGTCTACAAAGACGCATCCAAAATCTTAGGGTACGGTACGATTCGACCCTGTCAAAAGGGCTTCAAAATCGGTCCACTCTTTGCCACTAGCGCCGATATAGCAGACCAACTCTACCGGGCACTGACTGCCAAAGTCAGCGGTCAAGTGGTTTATCTAGACGTGCCGGAGATTAATAAAGAGGCCATGGCCCTAGCAGCAGAACACAAGCTCAGCGAGTGTTTCGGCTGCGCGCGCATGTATTTTGGACCAGCTCCAGCACTTGATTACAAGCAAATTTATGGTAGTACAACATACGAGCTCGGCTAGAGCTTTTTTGCCTTTCAGATGGTTGAAATTTAGACATACGAGAGATATGCTTACCTCCTCAAATTACAAACTTGGCCAACCGGCCACAAGTTTGTAATTCACTTAGGCTTTAAACGACAACTTAGCGTTAACAGGCAAAAAATCAGGAGAAGAAATGACAAACAAAGTCAAGGCCATCCCAACTGGTATGCACACGGTAACCCCATACATGATTGTCAGCGATGCCACCAAGGCCATCGAATTCTACAAAGCTGCTTTCGGCGCAGAGCAAGTTATGGTTTTGCACATGCCTGATGGTAAGAAAGTAATGCATGCGGAAATTAAAATTGGCGATTCTGTCATTATGATGGGCGAAGAGTGCGCCGAGCGCGGCTGCGTCAGCCCAGAAACCGCCGGAAAAGTAACTGGTTCTTTGATGGTCTATTGCGAAGACGTTGATGCTGCTTTCGCCAAAGCCCAAAAAGCTGGCTGCACCGTAAAAATGCCTCTAATGAACATGTTCTGGGGCGATCGCTACGGCCAACTGTCCGATCCATTCGGCCACATGTGGTCACTAGCTCAGCACGTTGAAGATGTAGCAGAAGCTGACATGCCTAAAAGAGCTGCTGAAGCCTTCAAGCAAATGGCAGCTGCTGGGAAGTAATAGGCTATCAAGCCCGCTCTAGTTTCATCTCGATTTGCTTCTGCGCCATTTGCCTGGCCTTAGCGTGACATTCGCGAATGCCGATTACATCTGGGTGATTGCGCCCAAGAATCTTTTCGTTGATGGCTAGCGCTTGTTGATAGAGCATGGCCGCTTCAGAGTACTTACCCTGGCGGTCGCAGAGAAGAGCGAGATTATTGGCGGCAAGAGCAACATCTGTGTGCTCTTGCCCCAGTAGTGTTTCTGAAATCTGCAAAATTTGCTTGCAGAGCGGCTCGGCTTTGTCGAACTTTCCACGCCGCCAATACACTTCAGCCAATCCCTCTAAAGTGGTACTCAAACGCGGATCATCAAATCTAAAATCACTACTTTCATCAAGGGCACCTAGCCACATGGCCTGCGCTTCCAAAACATTGCCAGCAGCCAAGGCCTTAACCCCAGCAACTCTGAATTTTTCCCAATCAGAACCATAATTGGTGCGGCTTTCAAGCACCAAAGCATCCATCGCCTTAGCCTCTTCCACCCGCCCGGTTTTTCTATAAACTTTAGCCAACCACTCGGCCACATCAGCTACATAAGAATGATAGTGCCCAAGGGTTGCTTCACGAATAGAAAGAGCGCGCTTCAAATTGGGCTCAGCCAGATCATAACGCTGCTTGAAATAATAGAGACGGCCAAGATTTTTCAAATCAGTAGCCACACTTAAATGGGCGCTACCACAGATACTTTCTCGGATGCGCAAGGCCTCGACGAGAAGTGGCTCCATCTCACTCAATTGTTCTTTGCGACAATATAGATCAGCCAGGCGCGTCAGGGCATCAGCCACAGCAACAGTATCGCTACCACCGGTCTGTTTAATTTGGCGAATTTGCAGTTGAGCGGCCACAATTGCTTTATCTATTGGCTCAGTTTTATGGTGAGAATGTGCAGCTGCATCAGCATTGGCAGTGGAGTTAGTACTAGCATTAGTGCCTACATCTGAGGCCGTGCTAGCGGGATGCGAATTGATCACTCCGCCACCAGGGGGGAAAGACTGAGTCGGCTCAAACATTGGTGTAAGAGCAGGAATACGATCGGTACTGACCTTGAGGCTCTCCATATCATCTTCTAGGCGAGCGCCAAGCTTCTGATGAATGCGGTCAATTTGCTTGCCCACTTCAACAATCACATTTTGATCTGGCGCCGGGCAGGCCTGCTCAATACCGAGTGCACGCAGCAAGCTTGCTTCAGCATCGAGCAAGCGATTTTCTTCCATGAAGGCTATGGCTAGCCTGATTAAGACTTTAGCGACCTGCCTGCTGTCAGGGCCGTGCATATTCTCTTGGAGCTTGAGAAACTGCTCCAGTTTTTCTATTGATTCACTTTTCATGCAGTGCCCGAGATTCCCAACGCTATTAAAACGACCTATTATTTGGTATATCACAAACACGTTGGTTAGAGCGGCCGAAATATCAATGCACTACAAAAGCTCACGATTCAAAGTTTGGCTGTTCTGGATTACAGTCATGACAGCGCTAAACTATCCGAGCAACGTCGCATTCGCCAACCCCAAAGCCTGGGCATTACGCGACAAAGCCATCGCAGAATTTAAAGACTTAAAAACTCAAGAACTTGCTATCAAGCATATAGAGCAGGCCATCTCGATAGATCCCAAAAACGCTTTACTTTGGCAAGAAAAGGCCGCGTTTTTGCAAGGCATTCAAGAAAGCGAGAAAGCTCTACCTTGCATTAATAAATCAATACAACTCGATAGCAAGCCCGACTATTCTTATGTTCTCAAAGCCGAAATACTCAAGAGCCTCAAGCGCTTCAGCGAGGCACTCAGCGCTGTTGATTATGCAATAAAGCTCAATTCTAGCCCAGACTACTTCGTAGTAAGGTCCAAGATTTTCATGGAACAAGGCAAACTAGAATTAGCAGAAAAAGAGATGGATAAGCTAGTGGATTCCTATCCCACTAACACCCTGATACACTCTCAACGTGCCCTGGTTGCCAGACGCCTTAAACACTGGCCCAAGGCAATCGAAGATTTCACCTACTTAATTGACAAAGCTCCAGTAAAAACTACCTCTTACTATGGTGATCTGCTCAGCCGAGCACAAGCGTATACCGAAACAAAACAGTATGACAAAGGCATTGCCGACTGCAAAGCGGGGCTAAAGGGCCTTCCTGAAGCAAGGCAATTTCATGCAGCCTTAATCAAGCTATATGAGCTTTCTGGCAATGAAAACGAAGCTAAGCGCACAAAACAACAACTTGATCTTCTCGACGACGAGCTACAGCCGCCTAAATCTGACAGGTTCTAATGTATAAACCAAAAATCGGTGACAGCCTTGATGCCCTAGACACCCCCTCGATTATCATCGACTTGTCGGCCATGGAAGCCAATATTACTAAGCTAATTGAGCGCTTGGCCAGCAGCGGTAAAAAGATTCGGCCCCACCTCAAAACAGTCAAATCACCACACCTTGCTCAAAAATTACTTGATGCTGGGGCAACCGGTTGCTGTGTAGCCAAAGTCAGCGAGGCCGAAGTAATGGCGCAAGCCGGCATAAGCGATTTGCTCATCACTAGCGAAGTGATGGGAGAGGTAAAAATTGAGCGCCTGCTTAATTTAGTAAGTAGCTATCCTGACGTAAAAGTAGTGGTGGATAGCGAGGCTGGAGCTTTAGCCCTAGACTCGGCAATCAGCAATGTGAAAGGCCCCATAAAGCTAAAAGTACTCTTAGAGCTGAACGTCGGCCAGAATCGCGCCGGGGTGGCCCCGGGTAGCGAAGCGCTGGACCTGGCTAAACAAATTACGAGTCTTAAAAATTTGCTTCTAGTTGGCATACAAGGCTATGAAGGCCACTTACAGCATCTTGCTAGGGACGAACGGCAGCGCCTCTGCAGCGAAGCCATGAACAAACTATGCGATACAGCCAAGTTAATTAGAAGCGCAGGAATTCCCCTTGAGATAGTCACCACTGGTGGTACCGGCACCGCCGAAATATGCGCCCAGTTTGATGAGGTCACCGAAGTACAACCCGGTAGCTTTGTCTTTATGGATGTGGCCTATCGCAACGCCATCGGCCCGCTTTATGCCAATGCGCTCTCTGTTATCGCGACAGTCATCAGTAGACCAGTATCGGAGCGCGCAGTGATTGATGCGGGCCTCAAATCACTGTCAAACGATATGGGCAACGCTGAAGTCAAAGACGATCCAGCAACTAGCTACCGCCCTGGGGGCGATGAACACGGCATCCTCACTTGTAGTGCGACCAATACAACTCTAGCTATTGGGGCCAGAGTGGAGATGATACCGAGCCATATCGATACCACAGTCAACCTCTTTGACACTTATTACGGCATCCGCCATGGTGTCATTGAAGAAATCTGGCCCATCCTTGCCCGCGGCAAGGTTCAATAGCAAAGAACAAGGTCGATCAGGCCATGCCTAAGGTTTCAAAATCAAATTGAGAGACTCGCTAAGTGGTATATCACAAACAGGTTGGTTAGAGCGGCCGAAATATCAATGAACTGCCAAAACTCAAAATTCAAAATTTTTCTCTTATTCATTTCAGTTATGACGGCACTGAACGATTCAAGCAACAGCGCGTTTGCTAACCCCAAGGCCTGGGCTCTGTGCAAGAGGGCAGAAACAGAATCTAAAAAGCTAGAAACAAAAGACCTTGCCATTAAACATATAGACGAGGCCCTCGCGATTGAACCAAATAACGCCCTATTTTGGCAAGACAAGGCTGCTTATCTACAAGGTATGCAAGAGAGCGAAAAAGCCCTACCCTGCATCAATAAAACACTGCAACTCAATAGCGCGGATGATTATCCTTATGCTCTTAAAGCCAGCATACTTAACAGCCTCAATCACTTCGAGGATGCGCTAATCGCTCTTAACTCTGCCATCAAGCGCAAACCCATGCCCGGGTATTTCCTCCTTAGAGCAAAAATTTTGACAAAGCAAGGCAAACTAGATTCGGCAGAGAAAGAGCTCGACAAGCTAATCGCCGCCAATGAGGCTGACAGACTGGCACACGGTCAACGCGCTATCGTTGCTCGCAAGCTTAAACACTGGCCAAAGGAAATCGAAGATCTCTCATATTTGATCGATAAGGCACCAGTGAAAAACACCTCTTACTACGAAGAGCTGTTGAGCCGCTCGCAAGCCTACACAGAAGTAAAACAATATGACAAAGCCATCGCCGATTGCAAAACTGGACTAAAGGGACATCCTGAGGCAAGGCAATTTCATTCTGCCTTACTAAAATTGTATGAATTATCTGGCAAATCCAATGAAGCTAAACGCGCGAGAAAAGAACTTGAATCCATCGACGACGATTTTCAACCGCCTAAATCTGACAGGTTCTAATCTTAGTCTTCTTTGCCGCTAGCCAACTCTAAATTGACATGCTTTTGCAGTCCGAGATAAATGTGGGCGTTTGCATTTCTGCCGAGGTCTGACATGGTCTCTAGCTCACGCAAACGCAACAAGGCCGGATGCGTCGTATAGGCCTGGGCAGCTTGCTCTTGCTGACGCAAAGAGGCAATCTCTGACTCGGTCTTTATCTTCGTAACTTCTGACTCGGCTTGAGCCATTAGCTTCTGCGTCTCGGCCTGAGCTTGTGCTTGGAGCTTTTGAGTTTCTGATTTAGCGCGCGCTTCAATAATCTGAGTATCGGCTTTGGTGCGTGCTTCAACGAGCTGAGCTTGGCTCATTCTTTCGGCAGCTAGAACCTTATTCATAATCTCTTGCAAGTTACCCGGAAAAATGAGGTCTTTGACGTCAGCCCTAAGTATGGCCACACCATAAGAAATAGCGGCTTCTTTAACGTCATGCAGAATGTCCTCACTTAGTCGATTGCGATTGGTGAGAATCTCCTCTAACGACATAGAAGCTAAAGACCTTCTAGCAGCAAGCTGCACGTCACTATATAAACGCTCATCATATTTTTCGACAACGTGAATTGCCGCTTTAGGATCAATAACCTTAAACTGCACAATGATACTGACGCGAATGGCAACTTTGTCAGAAGTGAGAATTTCCTGCCCTTTGATTGTCAACTCGCGCTCGCGAATATCAACAAGCTGGACAGTAACTTCTTTGCGACGCCAAACCCCCAAATTTATAGCCGCTGGAATGACATAGCGACCAGCTTCCAGAACTCGGGTTAAAACACCATCTTCATACCAGAGGCCGCGATGGGTATCCTTAATGACAATCACTGAACCCATATCGCATCCTCAACAAGCCATAGATAACGGTGGTTCCGCAGCAGAGCCGATGAAAGGTACGATGAATTCAGATAAGTGTCCGTTATACCGCGTTTCGCAGTGCGTGAGGTTGCGGACCTCATGTATTTTCGCCTATGGCCCTGCCGGAACCAGGTACATATTAGCGCCAAACTCCGCTATCTCGCCATCTTGGAAAGAGATTATTTGACTAAGCCCTCGCCCCACTTGCCAATTCAGTCAGTGTTTTGCTGGCAGCGGCAGCCACAAAAGTGTTGCCGTCTTCGGCTAAAGCGCTAAGAATGGCATTCGGCACTTTGTGATTACCAGCAATGGCAAGACGCACGTCTTCATTATCATCTTTGGCCAGCCTCTCAAGCAAACTTACTGGCAACTTAGGATTTTCAGAAACACCTTGCCGCACGTCAGCATCGGCATCCTCAGCTAACTTCAGCAATAAATGCTCTGGTGTCTCTGGATTTTCAGCAACCCTAGCTCGCACTCGAGCGCTCTCATCGGCAGCCAGCTTGGTCAAAATCGAAACAGAAGTATGGGGGTTGCCCGCCAGCACCAGGCGCACATGGGTCTCTTCGTGAGCCGGATGACGCTCACCGCCAGCATGCTCAGCCTGCAGTTCACAAATAGCTCGCACCAGTACCGAAAGTTTGGTGGAAGTAATTGGCTTGGCCAGATAATAATTCATCTTAGTTTTAAGCGCTTCCATCACATCTTCGTCGCGTTGCGAAACAGTCAAAAGCACCACAGGGATGCCCTTCAGATGCGCATCGGCCTTAATTTCCTCAAGCACCTCATGACCATTTTTACGAGGCATATTCAAGTCGAGCAAAATTAGATCTGGCAATCTCTGAGTCTGCGAACTCTTGGCCGCATTCAAGTAATCCATGGCTTCCACACCATCATTCACCACTGTCAATGCATACTTCAAATCAGAACGCTTCAATGCTTCCTGAGTCAGCCTTACATCTGATGGGGTATCTTCCACCAATAGAATATCGATATTATTGTCCATGGCTGCTCTCCTCGGGGGTCTTCTTGCGGCTGGTAGAGTGAACAGGAAAATACATCCCTGCCCTAATTCTGACTCCACCCATATTCTGCCGCCATGCAATGCCACGATTTTCTTACAAATGGCTAGGCCCATGCCTGTACCCTTGTACTTCGTCTTGCCATGCAGGCGGGCAAACATATCAAAAATGCGATCGGCATATTTGCTATCTATACCGATACCGTTGTCTCGCACAGAAAATAGCCATTCATCGACTGTTCTCTCTGCTGTAATAAATATTTGCGGGTCAACTTCACCGCGATACTTGATGGCATTGCTGATTAGATTTTGGAATAGCTGAATCAGTTGCGAGCGGTCCACAGCCACTTCAGGCAAGTTATCGACTTCAAGAGTGGCGTTATTCTCTTTAATTGAAGCATCAAGATTTGCCAACACCTCCTCAATTACACCATCGACATCGGTGGATGGTGCTGAATGGGGGTCATATTGCTGATTGGTGATACTGGAGTGAGCCAAGACCGATTGAATCAGCTGCTGCATGCGTTGCGTGCCATCGAGAATATACTCAATAAACTCCTCACAGTCTTTAGAAAGCTGCCCTTTAGTACTCTCCACCAAAAGATTAACAAAACCCTGCACTGCCCGCAGTGGCTCTTGCAAATCATGGGAAGCAATTTTGGCGAACTGTCTTAACTCTTCGTTCGAGCGAGTCAATTCAGATGTACGCAGTTGCACGCGGCGCTCTAGCTCTTCGTTAAGCTGCCTGCGCTCAGTAATATCGCGACCAAAGGCACAATACATGCAACCGTTGTCGACTTTGACTCTAAAAATTCCCATCTCAATGGGAAATTCATGACCATCTTTGTGCAAGCACATCAGTTCACTGGTCATGCGCGAGAACTCATCTTCTTCATCGGTCTTAAAGAAAGTAGATACTTCGCGGGTGTACTGGCGACGAAGATGCTGCGGAATAATCATTGAGAGCGGCCGCCCTAGAGCTTCATTACGCTTCCAGCCGAATGTTCGCTCAGCCTGGGCATTCCAATCGGTGATGCGCCAATGAGAATCCATCGAGATAAAAGCATCGTATGTATTCTCAACAATAATTCGCAAGCGCTTCTCACTGCGAATCAGGGCCAGCTCTACGTTGTTGCGTTCAATGGCATAGCCAAGACAGCGATAGACTGAATCATCGCTGGCCTGACCCTTGACCAAATAGTCTTGAGCACCCTTCTTCAGGGCCATCATGGCCACGTCTTGATCATCGATACCGGTTAAGACCACAGTAGGAATATCTGGTGCGGCAGAGCGCACGCGATAAAACGTATCAACCCCGGCGCTATCTGGCAGTGAAAGGTCGAGCAAAATGACGTCAATCCCAGGCTCCTGCAAAGCCTCCAGGGCTTGATTTAAGGTGGTGACGCAAATCACCGACACCCCTCGCAACTCTAACTTGCTACGGGTAACTTCGGCTTGCACTAGACTATCTTCTACGAGCAGTACGCGCATTTCTTCAGACCTTCAGACACTAAGTCTTTCAAAGCTTCTGACCGGATCTCTTCGCACCTGCAAATTCGGCAGAGTGCAAAAGAATGATTTTGGGTTGCCTGCGTATCTCTCTATACTTACCCATTAACCTAACCTGATTCCTTTATTAGCGCATAATTCACTTTGCAATCAGCAATGGTCGATATATGCTCTTCACATGGACGTCACGATTTCTTGTTATCCTGCAATTGGTCAGGGGCTAGAAACAGCAAGAGCGAACGACAACAATTGAGAATGACAATGACCAAGACTAGAAGATTTGTAATTAGTTCCACTTTGGCTATAGCTGCCCTGGTGCTGCAATCTTTCGAACTCGGATTAGGCAGATTAGTAATAGGCGGCCTAGGGGCGAACGCTAAAGCAGTGTTAAGCGGAGAAATTTGCTCAGCCAATGTGCACAAACTGACGTCAGAGATGACCTGGTACAAATCTCTAAGTAAGGCCGAGGCTGATGCTGAGCGCGAAGGCAAGTTGATTGTATGGGTGCACATGCTGGGCAAAATAGACGGCAGTACCTGAAGTGCTGGCAATAGCTTGAGGGCCGTGTCGCTCTCTTCCGAACCAGTTTTCTCAATGCTCAAGAACGACTTTGTCGTGGGCTATACAAATATCGAAAACAAAAAATATGCTGGAGCTTCAGGCAAACACAAGCCTGACGAAACGGCTGTCGACACCACTAATGGCGCCGGGCCGCACAATCTGCAAATTTTTGTCTTGACACCCGACGGTACAATTATGACCTGCCTGCCGGGCTACTGGAAAGCCGAAGACCTGGCCAAAGAGCTCACCCTGGCTAAACAACTGAGTAAAGTCTGGCAAGACAAAAGCCTTTCTATTGAAGAAAAGCAAATGCAGTTCAGCCAACAGCAGCTCGATCACATCAATAGCCACGATCAAGCCATGAGAGGGCGCAGCCACCTGCAAGGTTTTGATTTGCAGTATGAACTAAAAAACCGACCAAATTCAGATTTCTTCTACAGCGCCCGGGCCATCGACCCGGTCACTATGAAAACCCCGCCCAAAAACGTCAAAAGCGTAGATATTGTCATGCATCAGCGCTTAGCCGCTCATCCTTTTGAGCCCTATGAGCGCTTTGATGTCGCTAGCTATGCCGACTATGGCAAGCCCATTTACGACAAACACGAGCAATTTCTCGATGCTAGCGGCAAAATTGCCGAAGGCTCAGACTTAAGCAGCGCGCCCATGATTGGCAATACTCCGAAGGCGCACCCAATTCAGACCCAGGCTAAGCGCACGGGCAGCAGGGTGGCCAGAAGTACAGTTAATCATGCTCTGCGCTACGGCATCAGGGCGATTTTGCACTAATTGAAAAGGCCCAGGACAACCACCTGAGACAGATACCCAAGGCACATACAGACAATGGAGTATTGATTTATAAAATGTGACCGACTGGTCGGTTTTAAGCCAATGGCCACTGGGCACATACTTACTAGTCAAAATTTTTGGTAATTTAGATCTAGGCTAATCTAAACCAGGTAAGAACTATATGCTGCTAAAAACCGGAAGAGCGGACCGCCCCGCCGTTAAATTTCAAACCTACAGACAAGGCGATGTGCTTGTACAAAAAATCGACAAGCTGCCAGCTGAGGCCAGAGAAGTAGAGTGCGAAAAGAGAATCATATTGCAATATGGCGAAGTCACCGGCCACGCCCATGCCATTAGCACCGATACAGCCTCTTTCTTCACCGCCAAAGGTGAACGCTATGTCGTCACTAAAGCGGGCGGCTGCAACTTAGTGCACGAAGAACACGGCACCATTCAGCTGCCAGAAGGCGTTTATCGCGTTGTGCAGCAGAGAGAGTATGTACCGGAGGCTCCACCGCGAGATGTCATCGACTGACAGCGCTAACGGCACCACTGATAACGCTGACAAATCCGCCAATAAGATTCTCTGGCTGCCACCGGCGGACCAGCACCTTCTAGAAGATACTCTGACTAAGTGGAAAGAATACGGCTTCTCCACCCAACCCACCGACCGTGCTGAAGCTGAGGCCGCCGCCATTGAGGCCTACAAAGCAGCTGGCTTAGTGCCGCCACGGCTATTTATCTGGCTGCAATCGCCCTGGGCGGGTAACACCGCCATGAAACTCTTTTACAGCGACGTAGATTGGCCCGCCCAACTCAATACGGGTCAAGTAGACGTTTGGGACAAAGTCTGGCAGCAGGGCTTAAAAGCTGTCGGTGAAATGGTTGGCCCCGAAACCTGGCAGGCTGTGCGGCGCAATATTCGCCAGAATGCCACGCAAAAAATTATTGATAAACATGGAGTAGCTATCGAGAAACAGGTCAAAGACTTGTTTGCTGAAAATCTCGGTATCTATGTTTGGAAATACCTGCGCAAGATGGCCGGGACAGCGGTCTACAAACAAATTCGCGCCACAGCTGAAGACCAAGTAAAAGCAGTGGTCGACAACAAACTTTCAGCTGAAGTAGCAGACCAGGTCTACCACGAACTGGTCAAACCACTGCATCAACAAGTTTGGAGTTATGTCGCCGAGCCCCTCAGGCAGATGGTGCCATCGATGAGCGGCGTGCTTGCAGGGCTGCAAAAATGGGACGGTGGCTTTGGTCAACACGATAGCGGCTGGCTTGCCTACTATGACTTTGTCAGCCAGATTGGTGTAGAAGGCACAGAGCCTCTCAACGGCCTCACCAAGCTCGCCCGCACAAGCGGCTGGTGGTGGCCCTTTGAAAACATTTGCATACTGACAGATAGACCGCTTGAACTACACCGCGATAACCGCAGCCGCCTGCATAACGAAACAGCAATGGCCATGAAGTTTCGCGATGGCTGGGGCATCTATGCCTGGCATGGAGTACTGGTGCCAGCCTATGTGGTGCTCTTGCCAGAGCCTTTGACCTTCGACCTAATCGAGTCTGAGCCAAACGCCGAAGTGCGAAGAGTCTTAATTGAACGCTATGGCCTAGACAACTATCTGCGCGAAGGGCGGGTGATCAAAATCCACCAGGATCACTGCGGCATACTTTATCGCATGAACCTGGCTAGCGATGAGCCTATTCTTGTGGTACGGGTGCAAAATTCCACCCCAGAGCCAGACGGCACTATCAAAGAATATTTCTTGCGTGTGCCACCGAATATGATGCGGGCTCGCCAGGCAGTAGCCTGGACATTTGGCCTGAGCGAAGAAGAATACGCGCCTCTGGCAGAAACATGAAGATACTGCCTTCAATCACAGCTGGTCAAGCCATAATGATTTTGATTCTTGCAGGTTACGCTGTGAGCGCAGCCGAAATCCTTGCCGTACAGGTCGCAATTTCCAACTTGACCCGGTGAAGTGAAAAAAGTTTGGAATCTAAAAACATTTCCACTAAGTCAACGCCCCGAAAAAGCCAATTGCCGCCCGGCATAATGTTGGCTAGATAGCAATTGGCGAGCTTAACACTCACCACTAGTAGCTTCTAGACCATCCCTCGACCTCGCAGGTTTGCCGTGGATCAAATCCAACAAACTCATTCATCCAAACCTCAGCCTAGTTGGCTGACAGAAGCCTCTTTGGCTCTAACTGAGCATCCAATCGAGACGGCTTCAGGGGTGGGAATTGCAGCAGCTTCTCTAGCCGTAATAGTGGCCATGAGAGGTCGCAGCCTGAGACTGCAGGCGGCAGAGAATGCCACTGAGATTCTTATTCCAATACTGAAATTTGGCGAAGCAGCTCAAGTCGACTCGGCCTTGGCAATGAGTAGGTCATCTCCCCTCGCCAAGCTTTACAGCCGAGGAACTGAGTCGGTCGGCAAAATTGAGATTGTTCGAGACACCGAGAAGACGGGAAGAGGAACAGCCTTTGCTGTCAGACCAGGAATGCTGATTACTAATCACCACGTCATTAATGATGCTGTGGATATCTCGGTGATAAATTCTAAAGGTCGACTATTTGCAGCATCTGTAGTCAAAGTCGACAAAGAAAACGACCTGGCACTTTTGCAAATCGCAGGGTCGGGAGCTAGAAGAGCATTCAAACCACTAGAATTAGCTAGCAATCCGATGCTAACCTCTGGCAGCCAAAGCGAAGCAAGTACCCTTGTGGCACTGGGCCACCCGCACGGCTGGAACAAACTTTATCTGTCAAAAGGCCATCTAATCGATAGCACCCAAGCCAGTACAGCAATGCCGCTAAAAGATCGAATAAATTTGGCAATGAATCTAGCCCCGGGAAACTCAGGGGGGCCGCTCTTAGACATGCAAGGCAAAGTGGTGGGGGTACTGAGAACGGCCCGCATTGGTGAATGGGCTAACAAAGAGAGCCATGCAATTCCAGTCGAGACCTTGAGACAATTCTTGCCGGCTGCAGAAACCACGAGAGAACGAGCACGCGCGGCCCTTAGCGGGCTATTGGAGCGCCCGCTCAAAGAACGAGAATATTCACTGGGCGCACTCTCTGGAGTTGGCCCCGGACTTCGTTCAGCCTTTGGTGATACGGTAAATTCAGCCCACATACGCTACCAAACTGTTACTGTTCTGCGCGAGGAAAAACCATGGGAAGTGCTGCTGAAAGCAGAGTATCAACGCGGCAGTCATGAAATATTGGTGCGCCCCATCCGCCTCAACGGCACTAGATTAGATGCCACAACTCTATGGCCAGGCACCACTACGCCCATGCAACCGTCACTACTCCGTCTAAGCTTAGGCAAAGACTTCACCCCAACTAAACTGACTTCCACAAGTGTCTACGTAGACATACTCTCTAGACCAATCAAAGCAATCAAGTAGAGAAAATTCACTGCTTAATTTTTGCGATGGCAGCAGCAGCAGCAGCTCTGACATTAGGATTGCTATCAGCAAGTAGTTCGTTCAGTTTTGGCACAGCAGCGACTGCTTCTGAAGCTGCACCAGCAATCGACTTAGCGGCTGCGAGGCGAGCAGAATCAATTTCATCGCCAAGCAGTGCCGTCAGCGCTGGCACATCTTTAGCAGTGCAGGGTATGCGCTCTAAGCCATTGGCTGCCGCCTCGCGCATGTCTCTGTCGCCGTTCTTAATTGATTCGATTAGCAGCGGCACTGCCGCCTTCGCCTCCGCACCAAAATCACCAAGAGCACGGGCGGCAAGCTGTCGCACCACCGGCTCAGAATCGTTCTGCACGGCTTCGGTCAAGGCCGGTACACACAGTTCTGGTTTTCTGGCGATACCACCGAGGGCTGAAGCGGCGTAGGTTCTTTCATATCCGCCATCAGCACTACGCAAGAAGGCAATCAATGCCGGTATGGCCGGGGCAGCATCCGGGCCAATATGCCCGAGAGCGTTAGAAGCCTCGCCTTTAGCCCCGGCAAAATCATCGCTGAGCAAAACCTGAGTAAGGGCGGGCACAGCATCTTTAGCAGTAGGCCCCATCTCGCTTAGGTGAAAACCTGCACTCTTGCGAGCCCATTGATCTTCGCTAGACAGCTCCTTTATGGCAGCTTGCACATCAGCCTGTCGATACTGCTCAGCCTGGGCATTAGGACAGCTATGAGTGCAACCTAACAACAGTGCTAGTGAAAGACTCAATTGAAAGCCTCGCTTGAAATTCATAACCTTCCAACTCCCAAATGTCAGTGCCACAAACTTTTAACAGCTGGTCATTCGAAATTAGGAGTTAATACCCTTATGAATTGCGACTTAGACAAGCGACTTAGAGAAGGTACTTACAGCTTTGGCCTCATCTCTTTGCTCGCGCCACTATTCAGCCTCATCGCGGTCACAGATCTCCTCGCTGAATTTGCTCAGCTCCTCTCGTATTTTGTAGAGGATGACCGAACTGGTTTCACGACCAATTTTGTTCGATTCAAGACTATGAACGGCAAGGCAGTAGGCAAGGCCTATGCTAAAGTCACTGACCCAGTCCTCGCTTTTCAACCGAACAAACCACGCGGCGGCGTAACTGGCTGGCTCATCGGTCCCATTGATCGCACTATGGATGTCGTATCTCAAGTTATCGTCCATCTGCACCGCAACCTCGTGCCCAAACTGGCAGCGTGTCTCGCAAAAACGGCAACCCGCAAAAGGACCAATTTCAACCTCTTGCAGAGAACGAAGCCGCTCTCTGAAGGAATTTATGTCAGCCAGCTCAAGCTTTTCCTCCGTTGGTTGAAGAAAGACCAAGCGCAATATTTTGTACCAGGCTTGACGCATGTCATCTTCATCATGTAATGACCAGCTGTGCATCTCAGCCTTATCACGGAAGAAGCGATCGGTGAACAAGCTCAGTATGAGCCAGGTGACTTGCATCTTATTCAACAGCCTGCGTCCAATCTGCATACTGATTTCAGTAACGAGCTTTTCTCGATAGTGAACGACCTGTGTTGGATCGTTTTCAACCGCCAGAAGATAGCGCACATAAACGCGGTAATATTCCTCGTTGGCGATCAAGCTTGAGACGGAACCATACAACTCGGCCAGAAATGCCTGCGGCAAGAATTCTTCGCCATATGAAACAAGAGGTTCAATGCGCAGCTCGCTTGCAAGCCAACGCTTGCGGACACTTAGATCATCAACTTCGAGCTGATGCTGTGAGTCTGGCCTAATCTCCACTGACTCTTCCGCGTTTATTATCTTGGCGCCGTGTTCAAAAGAGTCAGCTCGACTGAGACTCCACTTCCGGCTCAATGTCATAACTGCCGCACTTTTGCTCCAGTCTTCGGCGCAACTAAAAATCATCGGCCATTTCAAGCCGCTGTTCTGCGCGCAACTAGCTTCTTCCGAAAGATTCAATACAATCAATCGCTGCTTCCTATCCCTCTCTAATGCGGATGGAGGAAGTGAAGTCCACAAGCCGAGACACCAAGCGGCCAGAAGCTGAGCTTGGGGCAATAGAGCAGAGAGATCAAAAATATGATTGCCTTGGGAAAGTTTGCTCATGGACTCTTTACCGCAAATAAATGCAAGCGAATTGAGAGGTCCGAGCAGTTCGTCAATTACGGAGCGCATGCGATTATCAAACTCTTCAGCTTCGAGCAGCGGTGCATGAAGGTTTGCTGCGTCCCGGGGAAGCTGTTGAAGTACATCACGCCAGCAAGGAAACAGTTCAGGATGAAAAACAGAACTGTCTGTTCTGAAGTTGGTGTTTGTTAATAGATTCCACCCTCTCTTTAAGTAAGCCTTTTCTATCGAGCAGCGGAGAAGTGAAATTTCCTTTTCGTTGAGTGCATATATATTGCCAACCACCGAAGCCAAACCATGTGCATGGCTGGCAACCTGCCCTCCGCGTGGAACCTCAAAACAGTTAACCGCCAGCGGAGCGACAGCGAAATTGCCGATCGTATGATAGATAAGACTTTCCGACTCCTGAACCAGCTCTCGAAAGTTGGCAAAACTTGACATAACAGAAACACAACGGCCGTGTTTCATTGATTCCAATATCAGCGGCTTCACTGCAAGGCCCAGAGCCTCCGGAGCCCTGCCAACAATAAACATCGGTGATTGGAAGTCATCTAAATCAACAGTCGAGGGATCGATTTTCATAGAATTCCTACACTCAAATATCTCCGCAATTTGACTCTTGCCTAGTGTGTTGACCGAGTCAAAAAAAATTCATAGCGGCAAATTGCCATTGGCTCGTGTTAGTGGAAGCACTCCAAACTAAACAGCCGAAAGCTCTTTGCTTGCTTCATTCAAAAGCTCGATAGCAGCTGGGGAAAGAATGATTTTGGTCGAGGCAATCAAATCTTCAAGCTGATTGATATTAGTCGCGCTGGCTATTGGCGCTGTAATACTAGGCCGAGCAATGAGCCAAGCCAGAGCAATGCGAGAGGGTTTGGAAGAATATTCCTTGGCCAACTGATCAAGAGCTGCCAATATGCGGAAGCCTCTTTCATTGAGATAAGTCTTCACCCCTTCTCCACGCGCGCTCTGGGCCAGATCCTCTTCAGAGCGATATTTGCCAGAAAGAAAACCACGAGCAAGAGAGAAATAAGAAATCACACCGATGTTCTCTTTCACACACAATTCTTCCAGACCATTCTCATAACCAGCCCGGGCATACAAATTGTACTCTGGCTGTAAGCACTGATAACGAGCGAAACTGTTCTGCTCACTGACCTTAAGGGCTTCAGCAAGTCTTGCCGCCGAATAATTGGATGCTCCAATTGCTCCTACTTTTCCCGCTTTAATCAATTGATCAAAAGCTTCCAGAGTTTCTTCCAGGGGCACTTTGTCATCGTCAACATGGGCTTGATATAAATCAATATGGTCTGTTTGCAGCCGCTTCAGCGAGGCATCAACAGCTTTGTGTATGTGCGCCGCTGAGAGATTTTTCTTATCGGTGCTGCCATCAAAACCACATTTAGTGGCGAGCACAACTTTGTTGCGCTTACCGCTACGCTTGAACCATTTACCAATAATAGTTTCAGACTCGCCGCCAACGTTTCCTTCTTTCCAGGCAGAATAGACATCGGCCGTATCCACTAAATTGAGCCCGGCATCGACAAAGCCATCAAGCAATTCAAATGATGTCGGCTCATCAATGGTCCAACCAAAAACGTTGCCACCAAAGGCCAAGGGAGCAACTTCTAGTTGCGTACTGCCAATCTTGCGTCTTTTCACTTCTGCTTGCATCTCTTGCCTCTGTTTATTTCGCTGCTTCTAATTCTTGGAAAATGCACTCTCTCGAAAACCCGAAGTATCCTCCAGGATTTCAAAAATCACTAATAACGATACGCTCAGCACCAGTGTAAATATTAAAGCGGCCATCGCGGGCGAATCCTATCAACGTCATGCCGCACTCTTGAGCCAGACTGACAGCCAGGCTCGATGGCGCACCAACTGCCACCAAGATGGGAATACCAGCATGAGATGCCTTCTGCACCAACTCAAAACTAGCACGACCACTGACCATCAAAATGCTTTCATTCAACGGCAACTGCCCTGCTAAAAACTGCGAGCCAATCACTTTATCTAGGGCATTATGGCGACCGACATCTTCCCGCAGAGACAGAAGCTCACCCTTGCTATTGAATAAAGCCGAAGCATGAATACCGCCAGTAGAGTCGAAGGATGATTGGGCCTTTCGCATGGTGGCAGCAAGGCCGTCAATAGTGGGAGAGGAAACCACAGGCTGGCCAGGCTTTGTTTGATAGGAGCGTTTCACTTTCACCGCAGCGATTGATTTTTTGCCGCAAACACCACAACTAGAAGCCACAAATGAATGGCGTTCAAAGAGCTTAGCATCAAGTTCTTCGCCGGCCTTAAGGGCGACAATTACAACATTGCACTTGTCGTTTATGATCTCAGCAATCTGCTCGGCCTGCGAGATTATTCCTTCAGTGAATAAAAAACCGGCAGCTAATTCTTTGTCTGCTCCAGGTGTGCGCATGGTGACAGCCACCGACTGGACTGCGTCAGCGCAAGAATTAGAATCACCAGAACTAGCCTGAACAGAAACATGTATCTCCAAGGGTTCTTCAACAGCAAGCACATCGTCAAAATCACGACATGCGCTAGCATCAATACGCCTCGCTGCAACCACAACGGTCTCAACCGACTCGCTACAGTGGCTGGATGTCAGATTCTCCTTAGTTTTCACTGAGCACCATTGTTGGCAATCGCGGCGTTAGCGGCATTGGCTGAGGCCATCACTTCAATAACAATCTGCTTCATCATAGGCTGATCGCTCTGGGGGCTGTAATCACCCAGCGGGCACAAGACATTACATTCAGGCATATAGCCCGAGGCACAGCCGCGAGGAATGTTATAGGCCACAGCGCGAAATCCATTTAGACTGCGGGTCGAACCGTCTTTGCCAAAGCTTGTGATATCAATCAAATCAAACTCATTCAAGCCCCGCTCACTCATATCATCTTTATTCATAAGCAACAAAGTACGCAGATTTTTCACGCCGCGATAGCGATCATTGTCTGAATATATGGTGGTATTAAACTGATCATGCGAGCGCATGGTGCCAAGCATGAGGCGACCTGGTGGCAGCAAAGTATCAGGCAAGGTTGCGGCCGAGAAATTAGCGCGATTAGTGGCTGTATTGAAAGTCAACTCCCGGGCTGGTTGTTTAATGCGGAAGCCCAAAGGCTCTCGCACACGCTTGTTGAAATCTTCGAAACCAACAATTGCCTCGCTCATTTTGTCGCGAATCAAATCATAATTGCCAATATATTTTTCCCATGGAGTCTTCGAGTTCTCCAGAGTAGCCCGGGCCATTCCCGCTATTATTGCTAGCTCCGAGCGCAGATGGGGCGAAGCCGGCTCGCGCATGCCTTTCGACAAATGCACCATACTCATTGAGTCTTCTACAGTTACTTGCTGCGGGCCTTCGGCTTGCATATCAACTTCGGTGCGACCAAGGCAAGGCAGAATGAGGGCGTCGCGGCCCACAACTAGATGGCTGCGATTAAGCTTAGTACTGACCTGCACAGTCAAATCACATTTGCGCAAGGCAGCGAAAGTAAGATTGGTATCGGGGGTAGCAATGGCAAAATTGCCACCCATTCCCATAAATACTTTCACTTCGCCTTCATGCATGGCACGAATTGTGCGCACAGTATCAAAACCTTTGGCGCGAGGCGAAGTGATACCACAGGCAGCGTCCATCTTGGCTAACCAGGCCTCTGAAGGCGAATGGTGAATGCCACAGGTACGGTTGCCCTGCACATTACTATGACCGCGAATAGGGCAAGGCCCCGCACCGAGACGCCCAATATTGCCTCGCAACAAGAGCACATTGACTATTTCGCGAATGGTATCAACACCATATTCTTGCTGACTGATGCCCAAACACCAGCTGATAATGGCCTTATTAGCCTTTCTATAGATATCGGCCGCCTGACAAATTTGTGCCCGGGTCAAAGCCGACTGCTTCTCAATATCGGCCCAAGAAGTTGCTTCACATGCGGCTTTGTAATCATCAAAGCCAGCCGTATATTTTTCAATAAAGGCATTGTCCATGACGCTGGCGTCTTCTTTGGCTAACTCCAGCAAATATTTGCCGATGCCACGCATAATGGCAAAGTCGCCACCAATGCGCGGTTGCAAGTTAAGAGTGCTGGTCTTGGTCTCTTTAAAAGTGAGCATGTCCAAAATTTCGTGGGGAGTAATGGCGGTGGTAGCCGCTACTTCAACCAACGGGTTGATATGCACAATTTTCATATCGTGCTCTTTCACCCCATCAGCCAGAGCGCTGAGCATGCGCGGAGCGTTAGTGGCAGCGTTAACGCCAATGACAAAAATGGCATCTGAATTTTGCCAATCAACTAAATCAACCGTTCCCTTACCCGTGCCCAGAGAAGCAGTCATGGCTCTACCGCTGGCTTCGTGACACATGTTCGAGCAATCGGGCAAATTATTGGTGCCCAGTTCGCGAGCAAAAAGCTGATAGAGAAATGTCGCTTCATTAGAGAGCCGACCGGAGGTATAGAAGCTCGCAGCATTAGGACTGGGCAAAGCTTTCAGATGTTTGGCAATAAGAGCAAAGGCTTCATCCCAGCTAATCGGTTCATACTTATCGCTGGCACTGTTGTACTTCATCGGCTCAGTCAAGCGCCCTTCGTTCTCTAGAGCAAAATCACTCCATTCGAGCAATTCACTAACGGTATGCTCAGCAAAAAACTTGCGGTCGGTGCGCTTAGCCGTCATCTCCCAGGTAACGTGCTTGATGCCATTTTCACAAATATCCATGCGCAGGCCCTTGCGGTCATCAGGCCAGGCACAACCAGGGCAGTCGAAGCCGCCATTCTCCTGGTTCATGGTGAAAATGGCACGTACACCCTCCACAACTTGCTTTTGCTCAAGCAAAATGCGGCCAACACTGGCAGCCGCGCCCCAGGCAGCGGCAGGGTGAGTGTAATCTTTCTGCGAAAACTTAGCTCTCTTTATTTGGCCTTTGATTACGGGCTTTCCGTTCTCATTCTTTGACATTTGATCCCCAAAATTTTTCTGCCGCAAATTGGAATTGCCTTAATTCTATACTTGCCACTTCTGCCAAATTTTACCAAGGGAAAGTGTGCTGCAGTTAAGGAATCTCACAAAGATAGATAGCAAGAAGCTATGGCCGCCCCAGGCCAAGTAAAATCTTCGCTGGACTAAGCAGCACGATTTACGCAAGAATCAAGCAGAAGGAAATTATGATGAAGCGCTGGCAGAATCTCTTGGCTCTGACTTTTAATCTAGTTTTACTGGGCCAAGTTCCACTGAGCCAATTTCTTCTAAGTCAACCGGCCCTGGCAGCAACCGCAGAAAAAACTGCTGCCCCTGGCTCAAGCAAGACTATTGCTACGGTTGCCGAAGCTATCGAAATGGCCAAAGAGGCCATGCCTGAAATTAAATATGAGCTGGAAAAGCAGCCCATGACCTCCTACCAGGGTGGTTCATCGCACGAAGCCACAGCCTTGAATTTCCCCATTTCAAAAGGGCTGGCCGGAGTCTCGATGTTCCTCAAGCCCGGTGGACTGCGTGAGCTTCACTGGCACGCCAATGCTGCCGAGTGGTCGTATGTGATAGCGGGCCACTGCCGCATCACGGTGATTGATCCTGAAGGCCGCTCCGAAGTGAAAGACTTTGGCCCTGGCGATGTCTGGTACTTCCCCCGCGGCCATGGACATTCAATTCAGGGCCTGGGCAATGAAGAATGTCATTTCGTGCTTGTTTTCGATAGCGGCTATTTTTCTGAATTTGCCACCTTTAGCATGACTGATTGGTTGGCCCAAACTCCCAAAGAAGTGCTGGCCAAACAGTTCAACTTGCCGGTCGAAACTTTCAATAATTTCCCAAAGAAAGAAGTCTACATTGCCCAGGGCCCAGTGCCTGAAGCTTTGCCCACAGACCCACCACCAGCCAGTGAAAATCCACCACCTTTGACCCACCGCTTCCGCCTTGGGGCCAAAGTACCAGAAGTAGTTCCTGGTGGAACATTCAATGTTGTGACGCAAAAAGATTTCCCTATCTCCGCCACCATGTCTGGTGCCATTCTCAAATTAGCACCGCTGGCCATTCGCGAAATGCACTGGCATCCAAACGCTGATGAATGGCAGTATTACATCAAAGGTCGCGCACGCATGACTGTCTTTGGCAGCAAAGGCCGCAAGATTACTCGTGAATTTGGTCCCGGTGATGTTGGCTATGTGCCCATGGGCTACGGTCACTATATTGAGTCAGTCGGTAGCGATGAATGCGAGATTCTAGCCGTATTTAATACTGGCGACTATCAAGAAATCTCGCTCTCACAGTGGCTCGGTAGCAATTCCACCAATCTTTTGCAAACCAACCTGGGAGTAAGCAAAGAAGTGGTCAACGCTTTGCGCAAGAAGCAAGATCTCTTCAGCAATCCAGCCACCCTCAAAGTGGGCGGCACAAGCAAATAATTGCTAGGTAAATAGATAGATAAATGCCAGTAACCAGCTACAACGGAATCTCCATGCCCGCCATCATGTATGGCACGGCCTGGAAGAAAGAGGCCACGGCCAAACTAGTAGAATCAGCCGTTGATGCTGGTTTTCGCAGCATAGACACGGCCAATCAATTGATTCACTACGATGAAGCCCTTGTCGGTGAGGCTTTGCTGGCCTTGAAGCAAAAAGGCATTGACCGCGAAAGTTTATTTCTGCAAACTAAATTCACCTCAGTGAATGGCCAAGACTCCCGCACACCCTACGACGCTAAGGCCAACCTCACCACCCAAGTGAACCAATCAATGGTGAGTTCGCTGAAACACCTGCACACTGACTATCTAGATTCATACGTTTTGCATGGCCCCTATTCAAGGCAGGGATTGACTCCCCAAGATTTAGAAGTGTGGGCGGCCATGGAAGAGCACCTCAACGAAGGCCGCACGCGCATGATTGGAGTGAGCAATGTCAGCGCTGACCAGCTCGACGCCCTCTGCTCAGTAGCTGTAACCAAGCCCATGATCGTGCAGAACCGCTGCTATGCCATGCGAGGCTGGGACAGCGCTGTGCGCGAGATTTGCCGCAAAGAAGGCATTATTTACCAGGGTTTTTCCCTGCTCACGGCTAATCCCCATGTGCTCGAAAGTGGCGCTGTGCATGCCATGGCCCGTCGACTCAACACTGGTGTGGCGCAAATTGTCTTTCGCTTTGCTATGCAGATAGGCATGCTGCCTTTGACTGGAACCACCAACCAGCAGCACATGCTCGATGACCTTACCGCTGAAAGTCTTTCACTGACGGCCGAAGAGATGCAAACCATAGAAAATATGGGCTAAGACCTGTATTGGCTAAAACCTATAAGGGCTAGAATCAGCCCGGGCGTTGCCAAGCGGAGTCTCGCGGGTTTGGCCGGACGGACCTTTTGGGCATAAAACTAGAAATTCTGGCTTAATTTGTCATTTTGGTAAGTCAAATTTTGCCGAATTCGTATAGACCTTTGCAGAGCCAAACAGTCAAAAGAATCTACTCGGTACCCCCATGCCCATCCTCGATTCGCACAACTCCAATTCAGATAAAGATGCTGGCCGCCCGCGGCAGACTTATCTTGACGCGGCCGTGCACTCGGCAATCGATCCCATTGCCCAGGAAATTTTCACTCCCGCCAAAGCCAAAGTTGTCGAAGACGAAGTTGCCCACTACAGTAAAGCCTTCATTAAAACTGCTCCCCTCTTTATGAAAGGCAAACTGGCCCTGGGCGGCCTGGCCTTGACCTATGTAGCAGACCAGGCCAAAATCGGCGACACCTGGCAAAACCAGGCCACCGATGCCACCCTCGGACTGGGCAAAGCGGCAGTACTGAAAGGCAGTTTTGCCATGATGGAATCGAGCGCGCTGACACCAGCAAGAGCCGGCATTCAGCTCGGCATAGTCTCGCGCACAGCCGAGGCGGGCTTGACCAGAGAAAACTATTTAGATAAAGATGGCAAGCTCAATTTTACCGGCGGCCTTTCCACAACTTTGAAAACAGCCCTCAACCCCGGCTCTCTTGCAGTTGATGCCCTCACCTTCGGAGCCGCCGATGTGGTCTGGGGCCGCATGTACAGCACTAGTCGTGGCGCCATTCGCTTTGATTCCGTTATGAATAAAACTTTCCAGGCCGGCGCCATGGGCACGGCCGCTGGCTCTGGCAACGAACTTGTAAGGCAGTGGCAATCAGGCGAGAAGCTCAACCTCTCCTTAATCATGGGTCGTGGCCTGGCCGACGGCTTAGTCGGTGCAGCAGCCGGTCGAGTTGGCGGCATGCAATCAGCACGCTACGACCGCCTCAGCCCCTTAGACTCGCCTGCAGCCATGAGCGAGGCCAGACAGACACCATTTCAGTTAGGAAAAATTGGCGACGCCAATCAAATCGCCCTGCGCGACGGGGTCTTCACTCCAACCAGAGAAATTGGCGACTTGATGACTACCACCTGGAAAGGTACTATCACCACCGCCGAAGGCCAGGTCAAGCCGGTTCTATTCAGACCTGATACTGGTATTGAAGCTTTCGCTTATCGCAAACAATCTGAGATAGCCGGATACGGCCTCGGCACAAAAATCGATTTTGCCAACTCACTGCCCGTATCGGTGGCCCGCACGGTAGAAATCAACGGCAAGACCCATAGTGGCTACGTCCAAGAGATCACGGGCAAGAACTTGCTAGAAGTGGTTGATCCCCATGGCCCTCGAAAGATGTTCACACCGCCATCGAGAAAAGTACTGGAAGATTTTAGACAGAACAAACCACTGTTTGAGGCCTATCAAGAGGCCTGGGTCAAGCGCCTGATCATGGGCGAATGGGACAATCACATCCTCAATTTTGTCTCTGAAAAAACTCCGGCCGGAACCACTGTCAAGAACATCGATCTAGGCGATGGCCTCAGACCAGCCACCACGCAAGCTGACTTAGTTCCGCGCCCGGGGCTGCGTCGCGGCTACGAAAACCTCAATCAATATCTCTATAAAGAAGCAGCAAACGCACCGCTGCCCCAAGAAACTGTGGCCAAAGTGCAGCAATTTGTAGACACCTATAACACTCCCGCGGGCAAAGTTGAGCTACAAGGTCTTGGCCTCACCCCCCAACAAGTAGAAGGGGTAGTGGGACGAGCCGATTGGTTTGCCAAGCACGGCCGCCTGCCCAAACGCGACGCTGAACCTACCACTTATCGCTTTGCCCAGAGGCTTTATCAGTATTTAAGAGGCCGCAACCCAGCAAGCAAGGTAGACTTACATAGCCTGGGCGACGAATAGCCATAACGCTCAGGCAAATAGGCAGTACTAATGAGCGACAAGTTCACACCAACCGACCGCAACCGCGTCATGCGTATGCGCGACCAAGCTCACTACGATCGCGAGACTATCTACGCAATACTCGACTGCACCTTCCTCTGCCATATTGCTTTCGTGCACAAAGAACAACCCCTGGTTATTCCTACCTGTTATGGCCGCGACGGCGACACGCTCTATGTTCATGGTGCTGCCGCTAGCCGCATGATGAACAATATGGCCCAGGGCATACAAATCTCCTTAGCAGTAACACTATTAGACGGAGTGGTGCTGGCCCGCTCTTCTTTCAACCACTCAATCAATTACCGCTCGGTCATGGTCTTTGGTCAAGCAGTGCCAGTCACTGAAAAAGCAGCCAAACTCCACGCACTCAAAGTTATTTCAGATCAAATCATGAGACAACGCTTTGAAGACACAAGAAAGCCCACCGGCGGAGAATTAGCTGCCACCTCAGTTTTAGCAATAAAAATAGACGAAGCCTCGGCAAAAATTCGCAAAGGACCTCCCGATGATGACGAAGGCGATCTCACATTGCCCTACTGGGCCGGAGTGGTGCCATTTACCATGGTGGCACATCCAGTCATTAACGATCCTAGACTAGAAGCCAATAAACAGCCTCCCGACTACGTCAATGAATATATAGAAAACTTCGAAACCCACGTCACACCCACAGCAAAAAGCAGGAAGAAAAAATGAGCCTCGCCGGAAAAGTTCTCTTCATCACTGGAGCCTCAAGAGGCATAGGCCTCGCCATAGCACTGCGAGCCGCCCGCGACGGAGCCTGCATTGCCATTGCCGCCAAAACCGTGGTGAAGCACCCCAAACTACCAGGCACAATTCATTCAGCTGCTCTTGAAATTGAAGCTGCCGGGGGCAAAGCCCTAGCGATTCAATGCGATGTGCGTGAAGAAGAGCAAGTCAAAGCAGCCATAGCTCAAACTGTTGAGCACTTCGGCGCCCTCGACATTCTCGTCAACAATGCCAGTGCCATCAACCTTACTGGCACACTCGATACCGAAATGAAGCGCTTTGATTTGATGAATCAGGTCAATGCCCGTGGCACTTTCTTGTGTTCCAAAGTTGCTATTCCGCATCTGGCCAAGGCCAGCAATGGACACATTCTCAACTTATCGCCCCCGCTCAACATGGACAAACGCTGGTTTGCCCCACACGTTGCCTACACCATGGCTAAATATGGCATGAGCATGTGCACCCTGGGCATGGCCGAGGAACTAAAAGGTCAGGGCATTGCCGTCAATTCACTCTGGCCCGAAACAGCCATAGCCACAGCCGCAGTGAAAAATTTGCTCGGTGGAGACGAAGCCCTCAAATGCTCCCGCGCACCAGATATAGTGGCAGATGCCGCCCACTGGATTTTCACTCAGCCAGCCGAGCAGTGCAGCGGCAACTTCTTTATCGACACTGAAGTATTGGCTATGGCCGGTGTTAGCGATTTAGAGCAGTATGCTGTCAGCCCCGGCAGCAAACTAATGAAAGACTTCTTCCTTTAGGCCCGGGTTGTTCAAAGCAGTCTTATTATGGCTTCAATTTGGCGGCGATGAATACGCTGGTGAATTGCCGCCAGGCACATCCACTTATGCAAAGTGAGAGGCCCAAACCAGGGATGATTAAAAGTAGCAGTGGCCCATTGATCACCGCGCAGTGAGCGCACAGCCTTGAGAAAATCATCGCTATAAATTTTGAATTGTTCAATGCAGTCTGGGCCAGCCAATTCTCCTGGCGGCTTTACCGCCGCTACATCGGCTACACCCGGTGGCGTTTCACCACGGGCAAGATGTTGCGCCACTATCTTGATTTGACTGCCGACAATAATTAAGTGCTCAAGTACCATTGCCGCCGACCAAAAGCGAGAGCTATCCTCAATGGCGGGCAGCCTTGGCACCAAGATGCGTTTATCTCGCAGAGGCACGGGTATAAGTGCCACTTCGCGCAATAACAGCTTTGATTCTTTCTCAAAAATTCTAATAGCGCTGTCAAAAGTAGTGATCTTGCAGAGCATGGGAAAAATTACAGCCTTCTGCAAAAACATCTCAAAGAATGGCAGGCCAGCTCCTGGCGCACCTAGCTTTGGTATTTTAACGAACTCGCCTTCCTGCACTTTGAAAGCATCCCCAAAGTAAACATCGTTGAATCCAGCAAGAGCAACTATACAGGTTTGGCCTCAACTAGAGAACACTCACTTTTCAACAACACAGTGATGAATCTATGGCAGACTTGTCCACTGCGACTGCTGGTCTTGCGAATATGGCTCAGCCACTTCGATAAAGCAATCGGCGGCAGAAGTTGGACACTCTTCAATACATTTGCCGCAACCCTCGCAGACCGAAGCATCTACGCAGTAACGACCAAGAATAGACTTGATTGCCTTGAGCGGGCACGCTAGTTCGCAGGCCGAGCACCCAATACAGATTTCCGGGTCGGTGACATGCTGCCTCATAGCTCGAGTGCAAGCTTCTTCAGTTCAAGGTTTACTTCCTTCTTCCACTCCTCTTTGATTTCCACATTATCAGAGTGCTTCAAGCCAAAGCGCTTGTGCCAATGATTGCGCAGCGAGTCAGTAGGACCAGCGGAAGTTTCTACCCGTGGGTACCAGTATTTGTAAGAAAGCTCGATTTGCTTCTTGTGCGATTCCGCCTTGCGCCGCAGAGCCAACAGAGCAAAATTGGCATGGGCAGTTTCGAGGGGCAAACAGCTACAAGCCAACTCTTTCAAGGGAGTGAATTTGGCGTCAGCAAACTCACCCAACATCAAACGCGCCATTACCCCAAGCAGGTAGGTAAAGACGAGCATGTCTTCGAAGCCCTCTAAGGGGTAAAGTAGAGCATTGAGCCGCTTATCTGCTGACGAGCGCGAGAAGCCTAAAAAGGAATCTCTTAGCACCCGGGATTCAAAACAATGGCTGCTAAGATAACGCTCAACATTGAAATTCAGACCGCTAATGACCTCGTAACTCTCCTTGGCCATGCTCAATTTTTGCGAGACCATGGTGCTCATATTGAGCCTGTCTTCAATTGTAGTGGCCTTATTTATATAGGGCGCAAAGCCAGCAGCACCGGCCATTTGAGAATCGGCAAACTGCAAAAGAATGCCGGTGGCCAGCTCTTTAAAGCGGCCACCAGACTCTTGCCAGCAACTAATGGTGCCACCATTTTCAATTTGCTCAAGCAAAAGTGTATCTTCAGCACTTAGTTGTGCGCCTAGGCTTTGGGCTGTCATGGTCTATTTCCCGCCTTTGTTACCAGCAGCAGACAGCGGCTTAGATTGAGCGTAGCCCATGCGCATATCATAATTAGGCTGCACGTCTTTAGGCATTTCCAGACCAATTTCTTTCAGTCGTTTTTCCACGACCTCCATATACTCATCTTGAATTTGTTGTGCAGTCTTGATCTTCAAACCATATTCGAAGTAGCGGGCAAAGTGCTCACTATCGTCAGCAGGACGGCCGGCAAAACCGAGACCAATTTGCATAAATTTGGCCACAGCTCCTTGCAACTGCTCGCGGCCTTTTTCGCCATCGAGCTCTAGCACGCGCTTAGAAGCCCAAACGCCAAATGCTAAATGTCCTTTTTCTTCGGCCCAAATGCGCTCAGATACTTTAGCCCAGGGCAAATAACTTGATTGTCGATACTGCCCGAGGAATGCCACCGCAGCAGGGGTGACAGCGGTGGAGAACATTGCTACGTCAGCCCAGCACTCAAACATGGGGGCCCAATTCTCTTTACGAAAACCGTTAATAACACGCACTTGCTTGGGATCTGGATTATCGCGATTCTGCACTAAGTGCATCACCCGGGCGTTCACATCGATTCCCAAAGGGGCGAGAATTTCCCAGCAATACCAACCATGGCCAATCTCTTCCATCACTTTCTTAGCCAGCCGATAAGCTTCTTCTGGCCTCGTAGCGTACTTCATGTTTTCTTCCACGCGCTGCCCGCCGGCAAATTCAGAGTCAGCTTGAAACGATAGGAGGTCAATCAGGGCAGCCTTATATTCATCTGGCAACTTGTCGCCTGCATCGTAAGTTTGCATGGTCAATACTCCCGCCCTTTTGAGGTGATGAAAAAGTAAATTATTCTGCAATGGTTTCAGGTCTGAAGAGATTCGACATCAGCCGGAGGGGCAATCAAGGTTCAGCCAAAAGACTGATTTACAAAAGACCGATTTAGAGCAGGCAGAGTTGCCAATAACCAATTAGCAAAAAACAACCTCTGCCGGCGGCGAGCGACTATAATTGGCATTCACTAGAGGCGCTGTGGCTATGAAGCGAATTATTGTCAACTACACAGCGGCCACATTGGCAGCCTTAGGCCTGGCTGTAGGCTCTGCCCCGGCCGACGCGGCGCCAAAGCAAGAAGGTCTCTATGTCTTGCACTTTCCGGCCCGGGGAAAAATCGGCAACGTGGGAGTTGCAGAAGCTGGCGCTGATTATAGTGAAAAACATATTCCCACCAAAAAGTTTGCTGAAGCCAATGGCACGGTGCGTCTGCCAAAAGGTAACGGCATCTGCTTTATAGCAACCGATTTCATGGGCCTGGAAAAGCCGGTAGATGTAATTTGTACCTTACCGGCTGAAGCTGTCACCAGCATTACACTGAGCAACAATATTTTTGACGAAAATGAAATTGTAAAATTACTGCGTTTCACCGGCCTAAGACGATTAGAATTAACTGGTACTGAAGTTACAGATGAAACCATTGCCAAGCTAGCACCCCTACAAAATCTTGAAACGATTATTGTTGACCGCACCCGCATCCAGGGAAAGTTTTTAGCCAATCTCTCCAGCAACAAGAGTATTCGCAACCTCAAGCTTGGTCACAACGACCTACAAAAACAATACCTAAAAGAACTGAAGAAATTTCCTAATTTGCAAAAACTCACCCTCAATTCCAATCACCTGCGTGATAGCGATATGGCCGCCATAGCCGCTTGCTCGCACCTGCGCTACTTAGATATTAGTGACAACAATGATCTGACCAACGCCGGAATCGCTCAACTCAAGCCCTTAAAAGAACTAGCAAGCATGCAACTACCCTTTACAGCCATCAACGCCAAAGGAATTTTAGCGCTAAAGGGACTGCCACTAGCTCGTCTGCGAATCGAACCAAAACAAGCCAACAGTAAGGATGTCGCGGCCCTAAACAAAGCTTTCCCCAAGATACAAATTGATTTAGAGAATATGAAAAAAGAGCTTTTCAATGACTACAAGGCAGCCTTTCAATAACGAACGTCAAATCCCACCAGAGAAGAACAATTGAAAATGAAGCAAATACTAAATCAGTCCATTGCAGCCAAAATAGCTCTAACAACGCTGACTTTAGGGGCACTGAATTTAGCCGCATTAATTAGCGCTCCACCGGCTCAGGCAGGCGACTTCGAGGTCGGCTGCAAGCAATATGCTGCCAAAGACTATAAAGGGGCAAAAGTTAGCTTTGAAAAAGTTGTCAAAGCCTATCCAAACTTCGCCCAGGCGCACTATTACCTGGGCAATATTCTCATGAGCAGCGGCCAATCGGCTCAAGCCAAACAAGAGTATCAAGCCTGTCTTGACGCCCATCCCGATGCCACCACCGCTGGATATTGCCAGACAATTTTAGGCAAACTTGGCAGCGCCAGAAGCGGCTCCTCATCTAGTTCTTCTTCTAGCTCCTCTTCAGCATCAAGCGCGCCTGGGCTATCAGCAAGCAGCGATGGTGGAGCCGACAGCGGTCAATCTAGCGATGCCGCCAGACGCAAGAAAATAATTATGGACAAGGCCAATCAAGAAATTGCCGAGCTCCGAGCTGAATGCAAAGAACGCATGGAGAAAGGCAACGGCAGTGGCGAAACTACTCACAAGTATGTCAAACCAGACGGTACTGTATTTTACGATCTAGACCCCGAGACTCGTGCTGCAGTGCAAAAAGAATACGATCAGAAGATCGAGAAAATTCGCGAAATGGCAGAGTATCAGTGCAAGTTCATTAAGTAAGCTCGCAGTCGAGCCAGGACCAATTTGATGCTTTAAACCTCTAAAGCAGACGAGCTGCCGTCTTTATTTAACGATTTTAGGTGCATCCAAAATGTTTGGAATCACCCGTATATCCACGTCCAGAATCAGTAGATCTTTCGACGAGACACCGTTAGTGGTCACAGTCAGCGGCAGGCCATGCTGAGGGAAATGCATCTCTGGCACGATAAACGTGATACTACCGTCGGTGGCATGCGTAACGCGAGCCTTATGTGGGCCAACCATGACGACATTGTCTGAAGCAACTTTAGAAAAGCCTCTGCCTAAAATCATCACGGGCTGCGACGGGGCCTGTGAAGTGATGTCGATCCAGTAAATGTTTGGCCTGGCCTTAATCTTGAACGCGTTACTCTTGGCCGAGTCGACGGTGACAACTAAATCTTGGTCGCCAGCAGGTATGTGCCCAGGAAGCTTTATTTGCAACTGGCTAGCGCCAGCGCTGACAATTTCTGCGGTCTTACCAGCAATAGAAACTTTCAACGAATGCTTATTATCAGAGAAGTTGCTTCCCTGAATAGTTAATTGGTCATCGCGACCGTATGGATTGGGCTGAACTGAAGTTACAGTTGGCTTCTCTGATAGCAGGGTCCAGACAAGACGGGCACCGGACGGTCCGAATACTTCGCTGGTCAAAACAGTATCACCAGCGCCAATCACACCGTTTAAGCTGCGGCTGAGCTTGCCCGCTTCATCAAAGTCTTTGATAGTGGCGAATGGTTTTCCGGCCAATGAGATGCGCAAGTCTGTCATCTTGGGTCGACCCTCGGCGCCATTGCTAAAGGTCAAAAGCAACTGTTTTCTTTCTTGGCCTGGTTTTAGATGAATATGATCGCGATAGGTCTGCCACACTCCCGCACGGGCCACGTGGGGCCGCGACTCATGGACAACAACCAGCTTGTCATTAGCACCAGCGCTGCCCTTGCTCGAATGCTGGCCATGGCTAGCACTTGCCGGGACGCAGGAAGAATCAACCACCAAAGTGCCAACCACTAAAGTGATAGCTCCAACTAAACTGAGGCTCTTTAAAAGAGTCGATCGGACTGGCATAAATTTATCGTCGAGCATTATTTACCTTTTTGTCGCTCATGGTTGCCATTGATATTGGCACCTTATAATAATTCCCTATAACTGAAAAAGCGATCCTCCCCTGCAAAAGTTTTCTTGACTTAGCAAAAGCTTAGGTGACTTCTGAAAACCCTTCTTTCTTTGCCAAATAGCCATAGCAAACAACTGCCAGCCGAGTTTGCCAATCAAGACGTGAGGTATTCAGAGGCTCTGGTTGAGCATTTCTTGCAAGAATTCACCAAAGAAGGCGACGTAGTCCTTGACCCATTCATGGGCTTCGGCACAACATTACTAGTGGCAGAACGACTGAAGCGCACATGCTACGGCGTTGAATTTGATAGCAAGCGCTATCAATATGTCCAATCGATTCTCCAACATCCGCACCTGGCCTTGCTTGGAGACTCAACGGCACTAAATTCACTAGCTCTTCCGGCCCTGGATTTTTCTATAACTTCGCCGCCATATATGGGCAAACATCACAGAGAGAACCCCTTTACGGCTTACACCACCTTATTAGATCCAGACGGAGGCGGCTACAGCGCCTACCTCAGCGATCTCGCTAAAATCTATGGCCAATTGGCCGATAAGCTCAAACCCAATGGCCGAGCCGTGCTTGAAGTATCAAATTTAAAACACGAAGATGGCACAGTCACAACTCTAGCCTGGGACATTGCCCAAGCGGTTTCAGGGGTGCTTCACTTCGAAGGCGAAATTGTTATGTCCTGGCCGGACGACTGCGGATACGGCTACGATCATAGCTATTGCCTGGTATTTAGAAAATAACTGATTAAGATCAAGACCTGCCAATCAGGGTAAAATAACTTGCCCTTCACCAAGATGAAAAGTAACAGCCAAAAACTGAACGGCAAAGACTAAAGGTAAATAGATGACTAGCCAGAAAATTCGCCAAGAGACCGTTGAGCGAGCCAGAACAATGGCTTCGAACTTTTATCTCGACCCGGCCCAGTATGATCTTAGCCTTGAGCAAATATTTGCTCGCTCCTGGCAGTTTATCGGCACCAACCAGACAGTTTTTGGTGCTCCAGCGCAAACGGGCTCAATGGCGCCCATCACTTTACTTGAAGGCAGCCTCAACGAGCCGCTCTTGCTCACCCAAGACAATCAAAAGCTGCACTGTCTCTCGAATGTTTGCACGCACCGAGGCAGCATCTTAATTGAAGAAAACTGTCAACATAGCTCTATTCGCTGCCGCTATCATGGTCGCCGCTTTGCCACTGACGGAACATATCAGTCAGCACCAGGGTTTGAAGGAGCAGAAGACTTTCCCACAGCAGCAGACAATTTGCCCCACGCCGCCCTGGGTTCATGGGGAAATTTATTGTTCGCAGGCGTCAAACCAGCCATTGAACTCGATCAGCTCATCGGCGAAATGAAAGAGCGCCTGGCTTTCTTGCCTTTAGACGAATTCAAATTTGCACCAGAGCTATCCCGCGACTACTTCGTCAACGCTAACTGGGCTCTCTACGTCGAAAACTATCTAGAAGGATTGCACGTACCTTTCATTCATCCTTCCCTCGTGAGCTTGCTTGATACAAAGGCCTACCACACAGATCTTCATCCATATTGCAATGTGCAAATTGGTGTCGCCTCCAAAGCCGAGGATGCCTTTGATCTGCCAGAATCATCTCCTGATCACGGTCAGCTCATCGCCGCCTTCTACTACTGGCTCTTCCCCAATATGATGTTCAATTTTTACCCTTGGGGCCTATCGGTCAATATAGTTATGCCGCAGAGTCATAACACTACCAAGATCCGCTTCCTCACTTATGTTTGGAGGGAAGAACGCTTCGGCAATTATTCCACCAAAGACATTAATCAAACTGAAATTGAAGACGAAGAAGTTGTCGAACTAGTGCAAAGAGGCATTCGCTCAAGGCTTTACGACACCGGTCGCTATTCACCAACCTGGGAAGCTGGGGTGTTTCAATTCCACAATTTAATTCGCGATTTTATGAAGTAATAGAATATTCGCGAAACTAAAAACCATTAGTCGGGCCAGGGCGCAACCAGCTTGGTCTCACCAGGTCTAATCGGTTTGACATGCTCAAGAATCTCGCCATAAGCGGGATCATTGCAGGCATAAGTAATAGTAGCGGTGCCCACCACCCCAGCCACCTCAACTGGAGCATCGGGGCCACTAGTGGCTCTCAGCCGCAGAATCAAAGAACCATCCTCTTGCATGAAGCAAGTACCAATTGAGTCAATGTTCTCTGTCTTACTATTCTGCAACCACCGCAATGCCCCTTGCCCGGCCCACTGGCCGGTGGCAAAGCAACCGGTGAGCAAATAGCCACCCGTAGGCGCTTCCCAGTCAATCATTTCGCCACAGACAAAAACTCCGGGCAGCTCCTTGAGCATTAGATTTTCATCAACAGAATTAAAGCACACACCACCGGCGGTACTAATAGCTTCAGCCAGGGGGCGAGTAGAACGAACAGTGATCGGCAAAGCTTTGATGCACTTTGCCAGTGCAGCAGAATCAGCCATCTGCTCACGACTGAGCACTTCGTAAAGCAAGGCTCTCTTCAAAGCATTATCACCAAGACAGGTCTGCAAATGACGCGAAAGCGAGCGCGAGCCCTGTGGCCTCGACAGGTCAGCAAGCACACGCTCGGCGCTACGAGCCGGCAACAGGTCTAAAGTAAAAGTAGCCTCGCCATGGACATTGAGATAGTCACGCAAGCGCCGCGAGAAGGCATAAACGAGACTACCTTCCACGCCGTATTCACTAATTAGTATCTCGCCCTGGCGAGTTTCGCTCTTCCCTTGCAAATCTTTGAATGTAATAGCCACCGACTTAAGAGGAGAACCAGCAAACTTATCGCGCAAGTGAGCGCTCCAGCTAACATCAAAGCCACAGTTAGCACTGAGCCAGGGGGCAACCTCTACGCCGCGCTCTTGCAGCCAGGGCACCCAGGTGCCAGTGGAACCAAGCTGAGGCCAACTAGCACCGCCAAGGGCCAGGATGGTGCAATTGGGCCGCACAGAGAACTCTTCTGTTTGATTGGCCAGACGCAACATACCCTCGCTATCAAAACCAAGCCAGCGGTGATTCAAATGAAACTGCACTCCAGCAGCGCGCAATCTGTGAACCCAAGCTCGCAAAAGTGGAGCGGCCTTCATTTCAGTAGGAAATACCCGGCCCGAGCTACCGACAAAAGTTTCGATACCAAGCCCGTGCACCCAATGGCGCAAACGGTCAGGCGGGAAGGCATCGAGAAACATTTGCATGTGGCTCTGTCTATCGCTATAACGCGAACAAAAATCAGGGAAGGGCTCACTGTGGGTAATGTTGAGACCACCTAAACCGGCGCGCAAGAATTTGCGACCGAGAGTCGGCATGGCCTCATAGACGTCCACGCTCAGGCCAGCATTGATGAGCACCTCCGCCGCCATAAGGCCAGCAGGACCGCCACCAATAATCGCAACCGACAAGGCTTTAACTTCCACGTCTCTTATTTCGAATAAAGTCGATTAGTTCCTTGGTGGCATTAACAGGTGCTTCCGAGCCAACACTGCCATGCCAGTCGTGGCCCTTAAACCCAGGAATAGTAATACTCTTAATCTTGGCTCCCGATGGGGCATCCCATACTATCTCACGCACCGAGGTCGATGCTTCGTCTGCCACAACGGCCTTAGCTACATCAAGGCCATTACCTTTGAGATAGCGTTGCAGTGTCTTTTCTTCTGAATCCATGTGCAAGCCAAACCATCTTCCATCTACAGGCGCCACGGTATCTTTCTCTGATTGAATTGACATGAAATTCATACCAGCGGGTACCTTTGCCTCTCTACCGGTTGTCCAGCCGCTAATATCGACTAGGTTTGCTGGTCGATACCTCTCTGGTAACTCGGCAGCCGCTTTGTGGGCAAAGCTAGATCCCTGAGAATAACCAGTCAAAGTAATGCGCTCCAAATCAACATTGTAGTTTTTGTTCAATTGATCAAGTACAGCAGTGGTATAGGCGACGTCGTCAGTCTTAGAAAAGGGATACTGGCCGTTATTATACGAGAGATCCTTTTTAGGATTGCCGTTCATATAAAGCACAAACACGCCGTTCTTATCGGCCTCTTTACTTAAACCAGTAAGCTCTTCTAAGCCAGCAGCGCCAGCCTTGGTGCCACCGGGGCCGGGCTTGTCACCCCAACCGTTGTACACAACCAGCACAGCTGCTGGTTCGGCGGCATTATAGTGTTCAGGAACATGCATATAGATATTGCGAGGAGTGCCATCGACTGAAACCGAAATCGGAACAGTACTTCCCCTGGCAACTTTCTCAGGATCAGGAAACTCGACTTTTGTGCCCTTTTCCTTGACGGAGTTTTCGGGGCGCATCATATACCAGGTGTCAGACGAGAGATCCACAGCACTATCACCAGCACCGCTATCTCTGCCATGATCTGGCTCAGCATCACGCTTGTGATTATGTAAACCGGCTACAGTATCGCGGGGCATAAAAATGACACCTGGGGCTAAAGGACACCATCTAAGAAATTGTACCCACAATAAGGACGGCTCAAGCGATAGGAGATTCGCGAATAAACCCCAAAACTGAGAGAGAGACAGTATTACCTGTCTCCCCCACTTCCATCCCCCGATGAAACTTTTAAATTGTTAGCGCTGAAAGCCTCGGCTGCCCGCAGGGTTTTGAAAGCTTTGGCTCTTTGAAAGCCGATTCGATTTAACAGCCTTCGCACTGTCATATTGCTGCTGCTAAATAACATTGGCGTGACAGATACTCCTGACATCACAAAAAAAGCAGTCGCCTTATAAGGTAAACTATAGTAGATACTATCTTCTATGAGATTCTACAGTTGCCTCTGCAGAAATTAGAAATTAGCGGTTATAAGTCAATTCGAGAAGCTAGTCTGGATTTTCAGGCGATTAATATCCTGATCGGCCCAAACGGGGCAGGCAAAAGCAATCTGATTTCGATATTTCGACTGCTGAATGAAATGATCGAACGAAAATTTCAAAAGTTCGTCATGTTCTCTGGTGGAGCAAACAACCTTTTGCATAATGGTACCCAGGTTACCGACCAACTCACAATCAAAGCGGACTGGGGACGCAATGCTTATAAAGCGGTGTGGAAGTCGACAGTAACAGACACATTGTTCTTTGAATCCGAAGTCGTAGAATTGCGAACTGATGGTTACGAACACCCTTACACAGATTGGCTTCTAGACGATCAACTTGAAACCGGCCTGCTTCGAGAAGCAGAGAAAAAGCCTGGGAAGGTAGCAAGTTACGTTCTCCAGGAAATGCAACGATGGAAGGTCTATCACTTTCATGACACCAGCAATACAGCACCGCTTAAGCGACGAGGAGCGATAAACGATAACGTATATTTTCGACCTAATGCATCAAACCTAGCGGCATTTCTTTTTCGACTAAAGAAAACAAGCCCTGACAGTTACAATGCAATTTGCAGCACTATAAAGCTAGTAACTCCTTTTTTCAGAGACTTTTTGCTGCGTCCATACCTCGATACAGATTCGATTCAACTTGAGTGGTTCGAAGAGTCCTCAGATTTTCCGTTTAAAGCACATCAACTTTCTGACGGAACGCTTAGATTTATCTGCCTTGCAACACTACTATTGCAACCAACATTGCCAAGCGTCATTGTTATTGATGAACCAGAACTGGGGCTCCATCCTTATGCCATTGTAGTCTTAGCATCCCTAATTAAAGCCGCATCAAAGCGATGCCAGCTCATACTATCAACGCAATCACTTGAGCTACTAAATGAATTCGCATTCGAGGACATAATAGTCGTAGACAAAAGAGATGGTGAGAGTAGTTTTGTCAGACCAGACAGACTCGCGCTAGCGAAGTGGCTGGACGAGTATACATTGGGCGATCTCTGGCAGAAGAACGTTTTGGGAGGACGCCCAAGCCCATGAAGTCGCTTGTAAGAGTCAATTTTCTTGTTGAAGGCCAAACAGAAGAAACCTTCGTAAAGGATCTAATAGTAAATCACTTGGCTAAAAAGGGAATTTATGTCGCTTGCCGCCTTGTAGTGTTAGGCTCCGGCAAGGGCGGTCTAAGAAATTATCAAATTGCAAGAACTGACATAACGAACTGGCTCAGTGAAGACAAGACTGCCTATCTGACGACAATGTTCGACTTTTACGGACTACCCAAAGATTTCCCTGGCAAGGCCACAGTAACAGGCTCAATGAGCAGCCTTGAGAAAGCGGAACATATCGAAGGAGCACTTAAGAACGACATAGATTGCGATCGGTTTCTTCCTTACATACAAATGCACGAGTTTGAATCTCTCCTTTTCGCCGACGTAAAAGTTTTAGACAAAGCAGCAACAAAGTTAAGCAATCAAAAGACGAAAATGGATGAACTGATGACCATACGAGCCGAATTCGTTAGCCCAGAAGACATAAATGACTCAACTGAGACAGCTCCATCAAAAAGACTATTGAGTCTCTATCCGGGTTATCAAAAAGTGTTAATCGGCTCAATTGCAGCCCATGACACTGGTTTAAAGGTAATGAGAGAACAGTGCTCCCATTTCTCAGCTTGGTTAACCCAAATAGAGTCATTGGGCTAACCTGTAGGGGTATTTAATTCGAAGTCCTCGTTGGCTCATAGTTAGCAGCCTTTCTCAGCATCACAATAACAATCAGAAAGAAAAACAAACACTGCAATGCAGTTGTTATATTCGCTTCCTATATTGACATCACTGAGAGGCGCAAACCTCCCAATCTCCCCCGAACACTTCCTACTGGAGGAATCTCACATGTCACACGACCAGCCAGATCCGGTAAAGAACGCCGAAACACTTTATCACCGCGCCCTGGCAGGCGGCCCGGAATCAGCGGTGCAGAACATGCGCAACGAATTTGAAGCCACCAAAGATGATGGTTCATTCAAATCGATTCAACAGCACGACAATTATTGGAAGAGCGTCGCGGGAGAACTAGAGCGCACTGGCCACCTTCCTAGCATGACTGTAGCTTTCGTCAGAGACAACAAAGGGGCCTTCGATCAAGATGGCAACGGCATTGTTAGCAAGAATGAAGTATTAGATGTGCTGGCCCAATCGCGTGAAAGCCAAGCAAACGGCCAGGGCATGACTTTTGAATCGATCTTTGCCGACAATCTCAGAAGCACAGTACCATCACCCCAAGGCAACAAAAGTTTCTACGACCAAGTTGCCCACACCAAAAAGGCCTGGGAACTTGATAGAGACGCTATCGAAGATGTTGACTTAAACAAATGGGACAGACAAAACAATCGCCAGGGCAAACGCGAGCTTAGGCATGACATGACAGCTGATGCCGCTTCACCACTGTATGAGAACAATGGTGCCCTAATGCATGCCCTCGATGCCTCGCATAAAGAAAACGGCCGCCTCAGCCGCAGCGACTACAAAGCCTTTTTGAACGACTACAAAGAACGTGCTGCCAATGGACAAGAAGACGAAGTCTATAACGAGCGCAACGCCCGCTTTGTCTACAGCCTATTGAAAGGTGATCAGCCCACCATCAAACATGGCCCCTTCAGAGGAATCAACATCGACAAAATTGATCGCCGAGCTGGCTATAGCCCACAAGATGATTTCACTCCCCATCAAGACGTGGCTAAAGGCGATATTTCAGAGACTCAAAGTAATTTCGAAGCACAGCAGAGACAAGAAGAATTAGACCGCGCCGAAAAGGAAAAATCCCAAAACAAGAAAACTGATGTCTGCGATAACGATCTAAAAATTCGTCTAGATGACATGGCAACACTTAGACCCAATGAGGGCTACAGCCACGTAGCCTGCCGCCTGCTCGGTATCAAAATTGACCACCACTATACTGCAGACGAGACACGCGAAATGAATCTTCTTGCCGGTCAATTGAAGAACATCACCACCGGACATAACACTCATCGTCTATACGAAGGCTTCATCATGCCGGTTTCCAACAATATTGAAAAGCTAGAAGCAATCAATCCAGCTTTCAAAGCCCGCATGGATCAGCTACGCGCCCAAGAACAAGAATAAGGTCAGTGCAATTGTAATAGCAAGCCTACGGCTCTAAGCGATAACCGACGCCCCGGATCGTCCTCACCAGAGGATTATCCGGGTCTGTCTCTATCTTCTGGCGCAAGCGCAAAATTGTGGTGCGCACAGTTTCAATGGAAGCATCAGAGTCTGTCGGCCAAACCTTGCTAAGCAAGTCATCACCAGAGAAGACTCGCTGGGGGTGGCGCATGAACAATTCTAACAAAGAAAATTCTTTGGGATAAAGCTTGATCTCACTACCGTTGAGATTGACGACATGCTGCACCGGGTCAAGTTCTAAATCGCGCACTTTCAATGATTTATAAGTGACCGGAGTGGGCCGACGCAAGAGCGCCCGCACCCGCGACAATAACTCGCGGATGTCAAAAGGCTTGGTGAGATAGTCATCCCCACCAGAATCAAGACCGGTAATGCGGTCGGGCACGCTATTTCGCCCAGTTAAGAACAATACTGGCGTGGCTCCGCCCTTGCCCCGAAACTCAGTAGTGAGCTCAATTCCGGTGGTATCCGGCAGCTGCCAATCCATCACAATCAAATCGTAGTTGACCGAATTCAAATAGGCGCGGGCATCGGCACCGTTGTGCACCATATCGACCATGTACTTCGCTTCAGTCAAAGCATCTTTGACTACTTGAGCAATAGATAGATCGTCTTCGACTACTAGAACCTTTGACAAGCCAGAAACTCCCAAGCCAACAGAGAGATTATAGCGGCGTTGAGGCACTGTAACGTAATTGTCATTTTGCCAAATTACATTCGCTATATGCAGCTAAGCAAAAGAAGGTGGCAAAGCAAATGTCAATCAACGAATATTCAGAAGGCGCGGTAGCCTCATTGTCGGCCGTAGCCAACTATATTGAAAGCTACAGCGAAAGCAGCAATGGCAGTCTAAACGATAATCCAGCGACGACACTAGAAGCAGGAGCAAGAGCAGGAACCGGAGCAAGAGGCGCCGCAGTCACCAGCTCCCCGCTCATTATCGAACCCCAGGAACTCTCGCCCCAGGCTCGTTTAGACATGTACATCGCAGTAGCCGCCAGAGCCAGCGACTTACACGTGATGGAAACAGCCATTGGCATGGCCCTGCGCACCATTCGCGCCATCGAGAACGCCTCTATCTCAAGCACGATGCCCACCGCCGCTAAGCTCAAGACCTGCGAAACACCAATACTCAACCTTGCCCTGGAATTCGCCGCCAAAAGCCCCGAATGGCGGGCCCTAATTGTGCAAATGATGATTGAGAATGTCGCCACTGGCTCGGGGCACTTGAGCATCAATCGCGCCAAACAGGTTCTCAAAGAGATAGCCAAGCGCGCCCCTTTCAAAAATCTGGTAAGTGAACTCAAAGTAGAAGCCACCCCGCCATCGTCAGATTCATTTTCGGCGTCATCAGATTCACTATCGGCGTCATCAGATTCGTTCTCGTCGGCGCCGAGCAGAGCACTTTCATCAACCCCGAGCAGAGCATCTTCAAACCCACGAATAGCTAGCAAAAGAAGCCTGGCCGCAATCTATCTGCTCGGCTGGCTCAAACATGAAAAAGCCATCGAACCACTTGTAGAAGCATTCGAAACAGCAAACGAGGAGCAGCAGGCCGCTATAGTCGAAATGCTACAGGAGCACTACAGCCACAAATTGCCGTTCTACCTGAAGTGGCGCTGTGCCAATCGACAATCTCCAACGCCAGCTCTACAATTGTTGATGAACTTACTGCAATTTGAGACATAATGACAGCCCATATTTTAGTCGTGGAAGACGATGAAAAAATTGCCGAGGTCTTGCAAGACTGCCTGCGCGCGGCAGACTACGAGGTTGAGGTAGTTCACTCAGCAGAAGAAGGAAAAGCCAAACTCGCTCAAAATAGCTACAACCTTTTGATTTTAGACTGGCAACTACCCCAGGCTTCAGGCTTAGATCTTTGCACCGAAGTGCGCGCCGCTGGCGTTAATACACCAGTTCTCTTTCTCACAGGCATGGATTCTGTAGTCAACAAAATGGCAGGCTTGGACAGCGGTGCCGATGACTATCTCACTAAACCATTTGCCATACCAGAAGTCTTGGCACGGGTAAGAGCCTTGCTGCGCCGCCCTCAAACCTTGCAGTATAAGTCGCTAACTGTGGGCAATTTAGAACTAGACCAGCGCCACAAAACTGTCAAATTCAAAGGTGAGTTAGTGAAACTACACCCCCAAGAATTTACTGTACTTGAGCTATTAATGAGCAATCCCGGACGAGTATTCTCGGGAGAAGAGCTGCTTTCTCGGGCCTGGCCCACCGATTCAGATGCCACCAATGAAGCGGTGCGCTCAGTAATTCTGCGCATTCGCAAAGCTATCGACACTGACAGCGACAACCCTCTAATTACTACAATTAAAGGCTTTGGCTACCGCTTGGGTTAGTTGCGGCCTGGTTAGCTGCGGCCTTTAGAGAAAACCAGAAAACAGCACCGCGGGCAGAGGCATTTTTTGCATCTTTTGCGCCGTCTACACTACGGGGCGCGGCATCTTTTACGCCGATCTCACCACCATGCTGCAAAATAATTCGCCGACAAATAGAAAGCCCCAGACCAAAGCCACTAGAGCGGTCACGACTGCTATCACTCTGGAGAAAGCGCTCGAATATCTGTTCCTTTTTGTCAGCCGGAACCCCAGGGCCTTGATCGCTTAACTCAAAGAGCACAAGCGGAACTGCATCTTTCGTCACGCAGCACGACATCGACAGCAACCCCTTCTCCGGTGAATACTTAATAGCGTTAGTGAGCAAATTGAGAATTACTTCCAGCGAATAGTGACTATCGGCCGCAACGACACAAGGCTCAGCCACAAGCTCTAAGCGCAAAGCCTTTGGTTCAAGCTGGGGGCTAATTAAATCACCGGCTTGCCTCACAAGAGCAGCAAAATCGAGAGGCTCGATCTTCAATTCCAAATTAGAGCTTTCAATGCGCTCGATTTCGAGCAAGCGATTAATCATGCTCAGCAGCAGGTCTGAACTAGACCTAGCAATTTCTAGCTTAGACTGGGCCACATCGGGCAAGGGTCCATAGGTTCCAGCCAAAGTCATCTGCAGAACACCACTTAAACTAGTGAGCGGTGTGCGCATGTCGTGGCTAACCATATTGAAGAAGTCGCCTTTGGCCTGCTCCAAAACCAGACGCTGAGTCTCATCAACCAGGGTAGTCAAATACTTAGCAGTTCCTGCCACATGATATTCAATCACCGAAACATTTACCGGCACAACTTCGCCATCGGGGCCAGCCGCAAACAAAGCAACCGGCTTAGAGCCGCGCATGAGCCGGGCAAACAGCCCTTCTTTTTCAGCTGCTTTGAGACGAAATATTTTCTCAATCTTGGCATTTTCAAAATAGCTGATATCAATACCAAAGAGTTGCTCTGCCACCGTATTCAGTGACTCAACATTACCCAATTGATCAGTTACAAACAAAGCCGCCGGAATTTTATTAATTACCATAGTCAGCTCATCGCGTGACTCTTCAATGGTTGAAAGCATCTCTTTCTCTCGCTCCCGAGCCGAATCGAGAGCAGCTGCCATCTGCCTAAAAGTTTTGTCGAGGGCGCCTATTTCATCGGCAGAATTGAGAGGCGAGAGTAGCGGCAGCCCCCGTGCTAACCGTTCGGCATTAGCTCGCACCACATTGATTCGGCGAACAATCAAGGCCGCCACGAGAACGGCCATAGCCAGGGCCAGTAAGCTATTAGCAAAAATAACAAACTGACAAAATTGCCGGAAGCCAAGACGCGATTCACTCTCTTGCAGGCTAGCGAGTTCTACATCTTTCTGGGCTTTACGACCGACATCTTTAAGAGTAGTCAGAAAGACAACCGTTGCATCTTTTAGCTTACGATTGCGCTCAAGATCATCAAAGAAAGAACCAACCTGATTATGCTCGTTGGGGCTGAACTGCGATCCATCAAGGGCGGACAAATACTGGCGGCCAACTCTCTGCAAATTGAGCCCCACTTCTCTATCGGCAGCTCGGCCATTGAGCAAGACAGCTAGCGTGTCAAGCTCATGGCGATACTTAGAGAGATACTCCTGGTAGGCCTGGCGATCGCTGGGCTTATTGAACATTTTGAATTGCATCAACGACTGTATAGCAAAATAATTTGCGATAACAATATCATTGGTATGCTGCACGATATTGCGACGAACCGCAAGCTCGTCAGTAAGCCGCTCTAGGGAAACAAGCTGTCTCTGCATCTCACCATAGAGCAGCAGATTGACCACCACGGGAATAGCCATGGTAAAAGCAATCTTGGCTGCGAGCCTGGTTTTGAGAAAAGACAGCATCTATGGTTTAGTCTTTTCCTAGTTATCGACTTTGTGGTGAATTTTATCAATAATAGAGTCAGAGACTGGACCTTCACTGAAGTAAGGACCCGAAATGGCCTCACCACCGTTAGACCAGTCAAACATCATCCAGGCATTTGACTTGCCAGCATAACTGGCAGGCAAGGGCTTAAATGGCTGAGCCTTAGTGAAGAATTGACGCAACTGCTCTTCGGCCTCAGGCTGGGCCTTCTCTCCACCAATTTGCAAATCGACAATCTCACCAGCCTTATCGATCTTAATAGCAGCATAAATACTCTTGCCCTTAGATTCAGCACTAGAGAGCGACTTATCGCGCTTCCACAGTTTCATGGTGCGATCTAAAAGATCATCAGTATCGCTCGGCGCCCAATTCTTATCATCATCAGAACTCATACCGCCCGACGAAGCCCCGCCATCTGCGCCTGACGAACCGGAGTCAGCTTTGTCATCATCGCGATCGGGATTCAAACCAGAAGACTGGCTAAACTTGCCATCTTTGCCGACACTCTCAAACTTCCAGAAGTCCTTATCGATTTTCCACTCGCCATTTTCTTTGACCAAAGCCACCTGTCCCTTGAGCGAGCATTTAGCGTCAGGCTTCATCATCTCTTTGTACGACTTAGGAATTTCTACTGCTTCGATATCATAGATTTGACGCGCTTCTGTGCTCAAAGCTGCATCTTTGCCCACAACTTTGATCTTGCTCGGCTCATCACCACCGAGAGCCTCGGCCATTTTCATCATCATGGCAAATTCTTCAGGCTTTTCTTTGCGCTCTTTCTCAAACTCTAATTGCTTCACGACAATGCGCTTAGAGAAATAACCATGCACTTCCAACGGGAATTTAGTCTTAGCTTTAGCAGCATAATATTCCAGAATAAATTGAGCAGGGTCACTCACTGTAGCAGCGAAAACAGGCAGATTTAACGCTAGCGCAGCTGAGAGCGATAGAGCGACGGAGAATTTCATTTTGTTTGCTCCTTTCGAGCATGGCGTGAACTGAGTAAGATCAAGAACGACAAAATAGCAGAATTAGGCCCTAGTTACTTCCTTACTACTCAAGCTTCTTGTTAGCATTTGAGCGTATCTATCATAACCAAATCCACCCTTTAATTAGCCGGAAACCCAAAGAAACCTATCCAATTGCCAATCTAGTACTTTTCATCTGCCAAATGGGCAGAGCGCGCTCTTACTATTTCAATATGCAGAACGACAAATTTATGCCGTCAATCCAAATCAAAGACCAGTACCATGGCACAAGACAAACAATCACCACAGGGCCAGTCCACCGACTTACTCAACCAAACTGAGAAGAAAATCGGTTTACTGCGCCGCCTAATCCGATTTTTTCGCAAAGCGTCCGTGGGAATTTGGTCCCGGCCGCAACTGAACAAGGAAATCAAAAGCACCCTTGACTGCTGGCAACGCGCTTGCCAATTTACCAACGAAGCGATCAAGCGAAAAACTGCCGCCGCTTTCCGGCTTGAGCTCTTTCATGCTTGGCTCTCGCAGCAAGAACCCGAGTACAAGCTGCACTATGCCGCAGCCTTGCAGACACGCCAGCGCAAACTTGAAATCGAGGTCTATGAAGCCAACTACAACTTCAAAGGGCTAGATCAGCAAGAGAGGCACTACATTAAGCGACTAATCAAACTAAAGAGGCTCGGTTGCCTTATTTTCTAACTCAAAACAAACAAAATCATGCAGACTCAAGACAGCACCCAACAAAACAATCAAACGTCGATTCCTGAAATCCAGAGACCGACTAAACCAAGCGAAGAACAATCAGGCAAACAAACTCCCGAGCAGGGCGGGAGTCGCGATACAAAGAAGGAAAGAGGCTTAGCCGACTTTGTGCCGCGCAAGCGCAACAACCAGAGTGATGAGGAAGGCTTTTACTTCCCCAGGCGCTAGGATGCTGATGCTAGGCTCGCGACCTAAAGCTTCAAGCCAAAAATTCGTCTTGCAGGATACAGCCTCTTAAATCCTCGTTCTTCTGTTTGCAAAAAAGCAATTTCCAAATCTGTCTCATTTTCCTAGTAAAAATGAGACAGATTTAGAAGTTGGAAATAAGAAGGGCTAACCCGCCTAATTCCAATCAACAAGCTTCCCTGGCCTCAACTCAGCTTCCTAGGCTTTTGCTACTTTAAACCAAAAACGAGCGCCACCACCCGGTGCCGTATCCACACCAATCTGCCCACCATGCAAGGCGACAATAGACTTGCAGATAGATAGCCCCAATCCAAATCCAGACTTTTGATCTCGGGCAGTGTCGCTCTGCTTAAAGCGCTCAAAAATGGCCGCGCGAGCAGACTCAGGCACACCGGGCCCCTGGTCACTAACGCTGATTAGAACCCAATCTTCAAGCTCCTCTGCGGCGATAGCAATAGCTCCACCGGCAGGGGAATAGCGAATGGCATTGGCGACAAGATTAGTCAGCACCTGCGTCAAATAATGCTCGTCGCAAGTGACAACGAGACCATGATCACGACCAGAAATAGAGATACTTTTCTCTTCCCGCTGAGTCACTGTAGAGTTAATAGCACCACCAACAATGGTCGCAACAGGCACGGGCTCTAGCTTAAGATCGATGGTTCCTTCTTCGAGCTTGTCGAGGTCAAGCAACTTCCCGACCATTTCAAGCAAACGTTGGGTGTTATCTTCCGCCATCAGCAAACGATTGGCTAACTCATCGCTGACAGCGCCGTAGCGCCCCCTGCGCGACAATTGCAAAACCCCGCTTATGGTTGTTAGGGGAGTGCGAATATCGTGGCTAACCATGGCATAGAAATCACGCTTCAAAGCCTCAAGCTTGTAGCGCTCAGTCACGTCAATTATTGTGGCCAGAATGCGGGCGCCATCGGGCCCCTCAAAGTCAGTGGTGGCCACTTCCACAGCAATAATTTCCTGCTCAGACGATAGGGCCTCTAGGGCAATCGGATGGCTCCCAGTACCCGTTTTAAGCTTGGCGATGAAAGACTCCCCCTTCGCCGGTTTAGCAAAGAGCTTTTCAATTGACTGCTCGCTTAGCTCATCGTTTTGATAGCCAAAAAGCTTCTCTGCTGCCGGGTTAAGCGACTGAATGCGGCCCTGCTCATCGGTCACAACCAGAGCAGCCGGTATGTTGTTAATCAAGCTCTCCAGGCGCTCTTTGCTATCTTTGAGCAAAGCGTTCATATACTTTTCTTTGGTACGAGCATCAGTAAGAGCCTCAGCCATATTATGAAAGAACGAGTCTAACTCCCCGATTTCATCACTACTGCCCAAGCGCTCAAGCAGAGCCTTGTCTGAGGCAAACCGTCTGGTGTTTTCCTTCAAAATATTGAGCTTTGAAACAGTACCGCGCACAAAGACAATGGCTAAGAGCAAGGCCACAATGGCATTAACTAGAACCGTCATGTCGGTGGCTTGTTGCACCTTTTTGCGATAAGACTCTTCTCGCCCGCTAGCATCGCTCACTTTAGCTTGCTCAGAGAGGCCGAGGTCTTTGAGGGCCGTAAACAGCTCTCTGGCCACATCGCGGAAGTGAATATTGCGCAGCAAGTCATCGCTAATGGTCGCCACTTGATTGTGTTCAGCAGGGTTAAACTGCGATTCTTTGAGAGCGACAATATAGTCGCGAGAAAGAAAGCGCAGGCGCTCCGCCTTCTCTTTATCGTGCTCTTTTTTCTCAATGATGTCGGCTAGCTCATCATTACCTTTAATCAGATTCTCTTCGTACTTTTCAAAATAATGACGATTGGTGCTCTGGCCATAGAGCTTAAATTGCATCAGCGACTGAAAGCCGTAAAAGCTATAGAGCAAAGTCTGATTAACACGATTGACCACATCGCGGCGCACATCTAGCTCTTCGGTCTGGTGCTGCAACTCAGCCAAATCGCTCTTGAGCTTAAGATAGACGCCACCCTGAATGGCCAGGGGAAGAGCGACCATCAATATGCCTTTGTGTGCGAGTTTGAGTTGGGGGAATGGCATCTAGTAAACACTGCTAACGCAAAGCGTAGACCAATTATAACCGCTTAACCAAAGTGACGAGCATAACGACAGTAAACGGTCAGTCAATGCAGCTCAATCAATCGCCCAACTGAGTTACTTAACATTATCGCCAGATCACACAAGCTCGCAGGTCAGCTCGGCCCCTCGGACTTAAGATCTCAGCCTTTAAAAAGCCTCGAGCCATTTAACGGCCAAGTGAAAACGAAGTCTAGTCGGGCCCAGCCGAGTTAGTTTACAAAAAGGTTTTGCTCCAAAAATTCGGCAAAATCCATGGTGATTCTCCCAAATAAACTTTGTACAGACTCTCTTGGCGTCTAGATTGGTGGCATAACTCCATTTGCAATTCATTTCCTGAGGCCCCAGTCCAACCTCTCAAAAAGCCCAGCAAGCCTAATCTCAAGTTGTTCAATCTTCCGGTAGCGAAGTGCGGATGGAGCATTCCCTCTCTCAAGCTTGAGTGAGGTCTTTCTTTTATTTTTAATCGCTCGGCAACGGGCACAAATCTAATCAAAATGTCAAACGTAACATCAAAAACAGCAAAGAAAATCAAAAACGCAAACAGAAAATTGTTCGGCTTTGCCCGCCTGCAAACAATCGATCCTTTCTTCCTTGAAGAAAACGAACTGGAAACTGCGCGCATCCAACACGAACAAATGACGGCGTTATTGAACGGCAGCAACTTGCATGCCACTCCGAGCCGCAAAGATTTTATTGAAGGCGAAGTCACCATCCAGACCAAGAAAGGTAGCTACGTCGCCATTGGTCAAAAATACGACGCATTCGTACCGACGAGCGAAGTGGGTGACTTAACAGTTGGCGAACGTGGCAACTTCTGGGTAATGTCAAACCAGACCAAAGAAGGCATGGTTACCCTTTCACACGTACAAGCACAGGCCTGGGAAAAGCTGAAAGAAATCAGCGAAACAGGTGAACACGTTGAAGCCAGAATCTTTGCCGTGGCCATGGATCGCCGCAGCCAGAGAGTATCTGGTGTGCGCATTGTCTTTGAAGACGGTGGCTTAAAAGGTATACGTGGATTCATCCCGAACACCGAACTGGCCATCGGCAGCGACCCTCGCAACATGGTCGACACGGTGATCACTGCCAAAGTGCAGGGCGCCGATCCTCATAAAGGAGGAGAATTCGGCTATGTCGTACTGAGCCAAAAAGATGCAGCCAAAGACGTGGCCAGCAAACACATTGCTAGCTTTGCTCCTGGCGACACAGTCGCTGCCACAGTGTTGAAGTTCATCAAAGCTTCGCCTAACGACAAAGACATGAGCGTGTTGGTGAACATCGGCAACGGCGTTACCGGTCTTATCTACCGCACAGAAGTGAGCGGCTACCCACGCAGAAAAGCCAATGACGTTTTGAAAGTTGGTGAAGAAATCGAAGTGGAAGTAACCAGGGTTCAACCTGAGTTGCAACGCATCTCTTTATCAATGAAAGCCCTGGGCAAGAAACGCACACTGAGCGCACTGGAACCCGGATTTGTAGTGGAAGCCGACGTCGTTAACACCGCAACTTACGGATACTTCCTCCACATCGGTGGCGGAGTTGAAGGTCTGCTGCACGTAAGCGACCTGGCCAAAGATGAAAGCGGCAAAAATGAATCGTTCAAAATCGGTGACCGCACACAAGTGGTAGTCTTGAGTTTGGGCGACAACGGCTCACGCATCTCACTGGGCCGCAGACAAATTGTGGCCGCAGCCAAGAAGTAATGCGTCTAAAGTAAATCATTTATTGTTTAACCAGCGCCATCAGTTTTGCTGATGGCGCACAAACTTTTTCAACATGATTGCGCAAATTTCAATCTACAGCGAAGAGCAGATTCTGGCCGCAGCCAAATGCCTTATCACTCCTCACCAGGCAAATCGTCTGGAAGCAGCAGCTAAGCAAATGCTGACGCTCTCGGCAGTGTTGACCCTTACTGTCTTGGCCGAAAGCGACTACGACGCCCTGGCAACAGAAGTATCACAGAACAGCTTAAAAGAAACGGCAGTAGCAAGAAAGCTAGCCACAGCAGAGCAGTTCAAGCTGGCTGAAGAGCGGCAATCAACCTATGAAGATGGTTGCGCTCATAGCCAGGCCATCTTCTGTCAGGAGTCGGCCATCGACGAAAACGAACTGCTCGGCAAACTGCAAAGCCTCTTCGGAATGCCAGTACCACAGCCGTTCAACGCTTGACACAATTTCATTTTTCACCAGTCTAAAACCATTCAAAAACAATGAAAAGCAACATTGAAATTTCGCAAATCCTCAATGTCTTGATGCGCTTCTCGATGACGCAAGAAGGCCTCGATGCACCCAGCGCTGAGCTGCAGAAGCTCTTCAAAAGACTGCAGCCAACCGAACGCTATGAACATCGCACAGCGGTGGTCATCAATGCCGGAATAAAATGCCTTGACCAGCGCGACTGGCTGCAAATCAAGAGAGGCGAGCTGAAGAGTGAAATATTTCACTTACTGCACGACGCCGAGAACGAAAAAGATGAGCAGAGACAAAACGAGCTGCTAATCGAGGCCCTGGCTAAAATCAAAGTACTGGGACACTCTCAGCTTCTCAGCACCGAACTGAACGAAAGGGCAAGCGAATATCTCTTGCAGGCCGACACGCACATTCTCTCGAACATTACTAAGACGAGAGCACAGCTTCAGGCCATGGCCGGAGCCGATGCCGCGATAGATGAAGAGGCAATGGCACGGGCAGGCGCTCCATCTGGCGAGACTCCATCAGACAAGACTCCAACAGACAAGACTCCATCAGACAAGACTCCATCAGACAAGACTCCATCAGACAAGACTCCATCAGACAAGACTCCATCAGACAAGATACTAGCCGGGCAGCTCAATGCTTTGAGCGACGTTGTAGCATCGCTGGGCAAAGACCTCTCTGTCATTCACGACAACGCCAACGGATACGCTCGCTACATCAGTCAATCAGACCAGAGCTTCGAAGCCCAAGTGCAAAGCCAAGCCTTGGCCGGAATAGTTGCCTATAGCCAAAAAGCAGCAGAGCGCGCTACAAGCCTGTGCGACGTTGCCAGCAACAGTTTCTATCACTTCGGCAACCGTCAGCCTGCAGACGCGCTCACCAGCAAGCAATGGATAATTGCTTACGCCCTGACTGCCGCCACCATTATCGGTGCCTGCCGTGCTATGGTAGCCGACGCCTTCGTAGCCTACGGCAACAGCGCCGAGCTAAAAGAGTGCGACTTTGCTCACTTCCTTCAACATGCATTCAAACGCTCGCACTAGATGGAAAACCAAGGTAAAGTCTCAAAATTGCTCAACGAAATCATGCGTTTTAGTGCAGCTCATAACACCCCAAACGAAGGTAGCGACGACCTCCGTCTAATCTTGAAGAACCTTCAAGAAGACGAGTCAGCAAGCGCATTCGCGAACTACCGCGCCATGGTTTTCATCAATGCCGGATTGACCTGCCTGCAAGAACACTCCCGGGTCAAGGTTGAGTTAACTAAACTCAGAACAAAAATCTTCTTCTTGGTTTATGACACCCAAGTGGCCAAGGAACAAGAAGACCGAAAACGTCTGTTCATCCAAACCCTGGTCAAAGCCAAGGTATTGAGTCAAGCCAGTCAGCTCGCCACGAAGATGTGAGAACGAGCAAAAGAGTTCACTCTCAAAGCTCAAACCGCAATTCTTGCCGTAAGCGAATTTCAAGCTGAGAACTCTAGCTTCAGCGAAAGCAGCATCGCGTTGCAGTTAGAGGCCTATAGCGACCTCGCGGCAGCAGGCAACATGGCCAGCCTCGCTGACATACCTCCAGACAATGCCACAGTGCTGAGACAATGGCTGCTAGCCTACGCCATGACTGGAGCAGCAGTCGCCGAAGCCTGCAGTGGCATAGTGCAAGACGCTCATGCGGCCTATGGCAAAACTGCTAATTTCATTTCTTAATTTCAAACCTAAAAATTAAAGTCATGAACGAAACAAACGCTCTCAATCAGCTTAAGCTGAGCGAGACCACAAGCCGCTTGCGTCGCGAACAGTTCACTGAATTGGGCGTGGCCCTGGTTACCTACAGCGCCAGCCAAAAAGGCTCGATCAAAAGAGCAATTACTTTTGGCAACATCGCCCTGCTGCTAATTCAAACAGCGCATCAGTTGGAAGATTTGATTGTTCGCGAAATCGAGCAGGCCAAAAGCAACATGCAAAAAATGCTCGAGCTTCCAGACGCTGAGCAGTGGGAATATCGCATCGCCCACACCCTTGGTATGACAGAAGGTCTGAACAAGATTGGCTCGCTGTTGAATCAAATGCGCGAACAGACCCAATCGGCTCTGCACAAGGCCTCTATGCTGGCCCTAACAGCCGACGGCAAGTCAGCTCTACCGGCTCACCAGGTGGGTCAGGCAGACAATCTGCATGCCATCGAAGAAGAGGCCAACGCCAGACAGAACAAAAGGCTAAGAGAGATTTGCCGCTTGGGCCTGACCCTGGCCCAGGCGTTTGCAAAAGACGCCCAAGAGCATGAAAGCTCTCAGCCGCTCACCATCGCCTCGATCAGCTCAAATGCTTGCGACCTGACCACCTCGGCATTGCTTGTGTCATTAGGCAACTTGGCCACTGAATTTCTCGATAGCAACGTAGTTGTTGCCGACGAAATCAAAGAACAATGGCAAATCGCCCAGGCCACAGCCGCAGGAATAATTGGCGGCCTAATTGCTGAGCTAGTGCAAAAGAACGAGCCCTGGTTAGCCGTTAGCCTAAACTGAAAAGCTAGGGGCTTGAACATGTAGTAGGAGGAATTGATTATGCTGGCTCAGTCGCTAATCAGTTCCTCCGCTTACTACAGCCCTGTTCACTCCCGCCCCCCTTCATTCCTTCATTCCTTCATTCCTTCACCCCGCTAATTTTTGGCGCCTTAGCAACTATGGCATTTAGTATAATAATGGTGAGACAAGGTGAGACAAAACGCTAGGGTCTAACAGTTTCAGTGGACAGCGATGGCTGGCAACATAGCAGCCATGACATCGAATATAATCGGCACACTCACAACGTAATTGGCGACAGCATTGATAGCACCTACCGAAGAACACGTTTTTATTCGCGATAAAGCAACATGGGTTGGATATCTGCTGATTGGCACCTATTGTTTGGTTCTGGCATCAATGGGGCCGGTTGTTCCCTACCTGCGCGATGAACAAGGGCTCAACTACACCATCAGCTCCTTCCACTTCAGCGCCTGGGCACTCGGTGGTATCACAGCCGGTACCTTCGGCAACCTGGTGATTAGCAAGCTCGGCTGCTCAAGGGCAATCTGGACATGCACCACCGGCCTGGCTCTGGCGACCCTCATGCTAGTCTCGGCAAAGCTGCCTTTCTTCACTATTCTATCTGGCTACATCGGTGGCACCTGTGGCAGCATGATGGGCCATTCGCTCACCAGTATCATGTCTAAGCGTTTCGGCATGAAGCGCACAATCGGTATTACAGAAGCCAATATTGGCGGCAGCCTCTTCGCTCTCTGCGCCCCGCTTTTGGTTGGTCAATGCGTTCGTATGGGGCTATCTTGGCGAGCGGCTTTACTGGTACCACTAGTATTCTTTCTCTGTCTATTTCTATCCTCTGGCAAGGTCTTTAACAGCTTCAATGCGGCGACAAAAGGCTTCGCCACAGGAGTACTGCCAGTAAGATACTGGTTTTACTGGTTTGTTATCTGGTTTAGCGTCGCCAGTGAGTGGTCAATTATTTACTGGACATCAGAGTTTCTCGAGAAAGCAAAAGGTCTTGTTAGAGAAGACGCGATTCAAGCAATTAGCATATTTCTAGTGACCATGCTTTTGGGGCGAATTATCGGCTTGAAACTTGCCCACACTTTCAGAGTCGCTCCACTGCTTCTCAGTGTGTCGATAGTGGCTCTTAGTGGATTTCTACTCTACTGGCTGGCACCAACCCACGTACTTTCATTGGTCGGGTTGGCAATCACAGGCCTCGGCACAGTCAATATTTATCCACTCAGCTATTCGCAGGCCCTCGGTGCTGCCAATGAAAAAGCCGGCCTGGCAGCCGCCAGAATGTCTCTCAGCACAGGCACAGCCGTGCTAATCACACCACTATTGCTAGGAGCGATTGGGGACCGCTACGGCATTGAGAAGGCCTTTGCAGTAGTAGCAATTCTCATGACACTAGCAACGATACTGCTGGCCATTGCGACTAGGCGAAAAGGGAAGTGACGTGTCTTGAGCACATGCGAATTCGCAAAAACTCCGACTGAAAAACGACGCGAGAAACGAGTACAGACAGACCGACTGATACGAGCTTTTATGTTGCACAGCTCACACGAAGCGCCGGAAACTCTGAACAGGCATGGCACACCAGGCTTTCAATTTTTCCTTAGAAATCAGTCTATGGTTGCACTTTGCTTCACTGGTGATCCCAACCGCTCAACGGCAGCCAAGAATCAGGTGGGCTCTTTTCACCTCTAATCGCTTGACACAGAGGCATCAAAAATACACCGAACGCCAAACAGACCATTTCGAGGCTCAAAGTTCCAAGTTTGCTCTTCTTAAGAAAACCACTCCACTGCTTTTGCTTGTCGCTGTTTCCATAGAACTGCTCAGTAAGAATATTTGGGAAATCCTGCAGAATCATCGTGCTGCGACGATTGAAGGTGGCGGATATGGCACTTGCAAGCAGCTCACCCTCGAACTCAAAGGTAGTTGCCAGGAAATACACATCTGCAAGATCCTTCATCCTCGTATTTGCCATACCAAGCTTAACCATCGCGTCAAATTTCTCGGCAACTACTGTTTCCCGCAGATAGGTATAAATGACTGGAGCAGGTAGCTCCAGGATAGTTGAGTATGCTAGCCTGATCGGGCTTGGCGTTACTACATCACCAAATCCAATATCAATCTGCACCGGCACAATCGCTTGAGCCAGCTCACAACTGAAAGTAACCCGCAGCCCTTCATACTGCTGCCCTTCCTTGATCGGCTGTAGTTTCAACGCATCGCTCTTTATGACAAGTGCGTCTTCAGGACAATCATTTTCAAGACATCAGAAAAAATCTTTCTCATTGATTCTATGGCTGGATCTCCGACAGAAAGTAAGTCAACGTCCAATGTTGGGCGGTAAGGCTGTTTGCTCCAGAGAGCCAAAAGCATCGCGTCCTTTAGGCAAAACCTATCTGCATGCTCGGAAATCGAAAGCCTATAAAGAGTGCGCTCAATGGCATAGCGTATGAGAATGTGCGTAAACTCGACATTCTGCTCTTTAGCCTGATTTAGCAAACGACGACGGACTGATTCAGCGAAGTTTTTTTATTGGCTTTTCTGTCATGCGATCGCCTGGATATAAGGCTGGATTACATTCGCTACGCGGCAAATCTTAGCGTAGTACCAAAGTTCATCAACAGTAGCAAGATTCTTTTGTCGACATTCACGCAGAGCTTCTAGTGCGACGTCCAGCCCTATCTTGTTGCGGTACTTAAAACAGTCGACAACTGTCTTAGCTACGTTATAAACGCGGACCTTAACTCCTTCGATTGTGTGGGTCTGGACACCCTCGCTAAGCGCCAAACCAGAAAATCTCACGACATGCAGGGGCGGATAATCAAGGATGGGTTTTCTAGCTTTTACGTCAATTGCCAACCATATCTCAAACGGCAGCTGGGTAGTCAGATTGTGGAATTGAAGGGCTGACAACAGACATACAACTCCACCAGGCACACGCTTACAGACCTCAGCAACACCACGTCGCTCAGTGATACTGGCATCACTGGCAGCATAAAGTCCTCTGCCTATTCTCGTAATAAGTCCCTTCCTCAATAGCCTCACCAGGCAAGTGCGAGGCCACTCATGCGACTCAAGGTCTTTGGGGCGAACGATACCGCGCTTGGTTATGAATTTTAGGACTCTTTCTTCTTGAGTTTGACTCATGCTACTTAACGTCGGTAGTTATTGCTATATACCGACATTATGCAACAGGGTTAAGCCCGGGTCAAGAAAAACATCAAGGCGAATAGCTCTCTACGGAAGTTTTGTTCACATGCCCGGCAAAGCCAAAGTCTTAAGTTCCAAAGAGATCCAAACCGTCCTTAAAGTACTAAAAAACGACCGCGACCAAGCACTCTTTGCCACCGGCCTACACACAGGCTTGCGAATCTCCGAAATCATCGCCATCGGACAAAACGACGTGTTCACCACCAGCGGTGGCATACGCAATATTCTCAAAATCACCAGACTAAAAAAGAAAAACACCGTCTACAGCAACATCCCAATTCACCCCAAGCTGCGCGAACAACTAGCCAGCTACAAAAAAACCCTAGACAAGATGGAAGAACCCTCTCCCTGGCTCTTCCCATCATCAGACAACCCCGACACCCACATCGGCCGCATCCGCGCCCACAACATCCTCACAGAAGCCTTCCAAAACGTCGGCATCGAAGAAGCCTCCACACTCTCTATGCGGCGGACCTGCTTAACCAATATGTCCCGCGCCGGCATTCCACTACGCACAATCCAAGAAATCTCCGGCCACAGCAACCTAGGCCAGCTGCAAGAATACCTAGCTGTCGACCCGGCTGATAGTCATAGGGCTATAATGAGCTTGAAATATTGAAAATGTCCTATAAGCACTGAGGGTAAAATGACCGCTTCCGAAATATCACTTGCGCTTGGCATTACAGCTACAGTGATTATCGTAGCAATTTTCGCTTCCAGTCCTCCAACTCATGCAGAGAAGGAGCCATTTGTTTTTCCTGACATAGGCTCACCAATCGCTTCTGCGATGGTGATTTATGATTCCCGAGAAGTTGCATTAGATACAAAGAAAATCGCCGATATTATAAACAAATCTTCCAAGGACGCCACCGCAAAGGCAGAAGACGTAACATTGCCGGGGGGAATGGTGTTCCCACTTGTTCGAGTCATGACTCCAGTCCCATTTGTAGTCGTTATCAACGATTCGCCAGATTCAGTCGAAGAAATTCGAGAAATGGCTGACGAAGCTGAAAAGAAGCAACAGTTACCGAAAGAGTTAATCGCAAAGCTCAGGAGATGCAACGCCCGCCTTGATGTGTCCTCAGCGAATAGCCAAACGAGCGTGACGGAAAAGGCTATAATCGTCGATGCGAAGACTGATTTAGACCCGACAAGTCCAGCAGTTCAAAAATTACTCCACACTCTTCAAGACTCCACGCAAGGCCTCACTCTTGACTGCGTGCATGGTGGATGGCTGATGCGATAGCTCCGTATTTATAGTTAAAACAGAACTTCTGCATCTCACTACTAGAAGGTTCTGTACCAATCAAACCAACCTGTAGCTACAGCCCCGAAAGCAGCTAGCTCCGTGCAAGCAAAGTGTATCAATTGAACCATACTTCAATTTATACCGTGTGGAGTAACTAATTTTAGATCGAGCGAATCAATACCCGAGAGCGCAGCGAGTAAAAGTTATTCCACTGCGCACGATTCAAGAAATATCCGGCCACGCCAACTTAAGCCAGCTCCAAAAATACCGAGCCGTAGACCCGGCCAACAGCCACAAGGGTCTAACGAACCCGAAGTACTAGGTAGCGCTGAAGGGCACAGCTAGAAGTCATGGTGACATTTAAGGTGCAAAAATAAGTGCCAAATAGGCCGCAGCCTCACATAAAGGCTCGCAATAGTATTGAAAAAAGTTGACTAAGGAACCATGACACGAAATTCTCAATCGAAGCAAGCGGCCTTCACTCAGGAAACCAATCATTTATGCCGGTTACGGACTATATTTTTGCCATCTGTAACGATCGGCAGGATACATCGGCTAGAGAGTTGGTCGAACAATTGGAGATCAATAAACCACCTCAGCTAAATCAGAAGGGTACAATTAGGTAACAGCTGAAGAGTAGGGTTGATGAGCAATTTTCTGAAAAATCTATTCGGTAGTCGAGCTAATAAGAAATCGCAGAAGAGCACCAGACAGCAAAACACATTCGCCACAGGCACAGATCAAACCACCACCAATAGTGACTATCTGCCGGAATATGTTGGCCCGAGAGAATTCGCAAATAAGCCAACCATTGACTATTTGCTCAAGCAAGCAAAATACCAAGATCTTCCCGAATTAGCAGGTCGAGCAATTCACTTTCAGTCACTGTTTACCATAGAGGAAGACATTCAGTCGGCACTGAGAAACGACTATCCTTATATTGGCGGAATGTTGGTTGACGAGAGAAAGAAAGCAGATTGGCACGGCTCACTGGTCTGCCCTAAATTCATATATTACGGCGAATTATTGATGGAAGTAGATTTTCAAACGAGCAATGCCCACTGCAAAGAAATGTCGCTAGCGGATCTAGAATATTTGGGCTTTCTCGATAGAAAGACCGATGACTGGCTGCACGACGGAAACTACAGTCGAGGTATTTTTACATTAACGGAACTTGGCTACAAACTTGAGCCATCATCGGAGCGTATTTATTTGCACATGATTATTGACAGTGGTCGACCTTGGCGCGGGGCAGATAATCCTGTTGCAGAAAAGCTAAAGCCGCTCCTTATTGCCAGAGCAGAGGATATTGAGGCAAGGGGTTCGAGAAGCGCTATGTATGAATCAATTGTCGAAGTCTACAATGAAAAAATCTTTCCAACTCAATTGATTATTCGCGAAGCCTGTCTGACTAACTTAATGGCTGCCGGAGAAAGCTGCGTCTACTCGCATAGATACTTTTACATGTAAGCGTTTGCTAGAGTTGATCTGCTTCCCACAAAGTGTTCCAACTCAAGAGTCACGACTGTTAAAGTTTGTCACTTAACTAAATTTCCCAAGTTAATAGAACATTGATTAAGTGACTGGATAAGTGACACAAAATCGACTGTTTTTACCTTAAAACAGAATGTCTCACAAACGGCCGTATAAGTGACTTTACCAAATGAAGTCGATGTCTAAAGCTGAGATGCGACTCTTCATAGAACAGAAGTGGCTGGAGCTAAAACCGCCTCTAACTGCGGATGACACAATATCATCAGCGATAATGCGCTTAGGAGATGGAAACTTCCGCAGGCTCAACAGAATCTTCGGGGAAGTATCTCTCCTGCAAAAACTAAACTGCCTCCCAATGATCACACCCGATCTTATTGAAACGACTCGGCGGTCGCTCCTAATGGGTAACCCGTCTGTATTTCCAGACTTTAGCAAGTAATTGGCCACAAAAGCTGTCCCTATCAACTGCAAATTGTAGAACCCATCCACCTCACGCTTTTTCCAGACTTTTATCTATGCATGAATATAGTATCTAAAATACTAAAAAAAAAAGGGAGTGACACCATGACTGATGGCACTCCCTCAAAGATTTACAGCTCCATTTATTGTCCCAAATCGTCCAATTTTTTCAAGGACTTTTTCCTGTGGCTCATTGACCTCGGCACCTTCTAAAACGAACGACAAAACACCGAAAAACCTACCACAGCAAGCATCTACAGTCTTTGCCAAATAGTTGGACAAGTTACAACGCGCGAGGCTATTATTTTAGCCTTTCTCACTATACTATAGCGGTCCAAACATTCGTCACTTGGGGTGCGGCAAAATTCGCCAAATGTTTCGCTAAGACCCACCAGACCCAACCAATAGACTCAGCTATCACTTACGAAAAATGGTGACCTAACTCAATTCGCGACTTCCATCTATCGACTCGATTTCTTATTACGTTCAATCAGTTCGATAAGACTTTGCTTCTCACTGTCTTCAATCTGGAAATATGGCAATCCCTCTCCAATCTTTCCGGCGTGAACGTATGAACCGCCAGTCCCAACCTTCAGCTGTGCCTGTTTATTGTTTGCAAAGCACTCTATGCGAGGCCCAGAAAAATAACCAACTGTAAGCCCTGAAGACGGGTAGGATCCGAATGGGTCTGCACTCATATCAATTGAACCGTATGAGTCATGTTGTCCCATAAACATATGAGCTCGCTTGTCGTGCGTTGCACTAAGATTGATTTGATTGCCTTCCAGCGCAGAATGTCCAAAAGCAATTCTTGCCATCCTGTTGTCAACGCTAGTGATGGTGTCAATAACCTCTAAAGAGAGCGTTTGTATTCCGTCTTTACCGGTCAGCTTGATTGTAGGACCGGACTTTCCAGACACTAACGTAATTAAGGGGGCTCCACTAGCATCAACTATTTGAAGCTCTCTGCAGATCAGGCGCTCCGTTGGTGCTTTAGTCCCGAAGAAGAATGGTAACTGACCACCGACATAACCAGCCAAGATAGCGCTGAAAACCCATATAAACTGACTTACCCAATTTTTATTGCGATTTGGGAGCATTTTTCTATCACCATTAAAATTCCAATAATACCCTGGATACTACGATATTGAAGTGAAATTGGCTGATTCTATATTTTTTTGTTTTGCAATAGAAGGAGAGGGTCCAGTGGCCGGAACCCTCTCCCAATCTATGGAACAATCAAGAATCCGATTGTTCCAGGCGACTATTAATTACCTGCTCTGGCGGCATTGTAGCCATCAAGGATTGCTTTCTGATCCGCTGGATCATTGTCACCATTCTGAGTCCTCAAGTTATTGAAGAGTCTACCAGATGGGATTACTCCTGTAGGGTCTAGCTTCCTTGCTTTTCTTTTGTATTCAGAGTAATAATCGTTTATCAATTGAGCGGTACCAGCTCCTTTCTGAAGATAGCCAAGCGAGTCTCCAAGTTTCTCGCCGTGGTATCCAAAATTAAAGTTGCCCTGTCGGGCGGCTTCGACTTGGACTGGAGATCCTCTCTTAGCATTAATTCGATCCTTGATGTCAAATGCTCCAGTTCCAGCACCCATACCCGGTGTGCGCTGTTCAAACTCAAATTTTCGCTTGGCATTTTCCAGGCCATCTTTTCTTCTCCATTCCTCAATCATGTCGCCTTCCAACTTGCGAATATTTTTCCAATATTTCGGAGTGTTTTCAGGTCTAGATAGAGCTTTCGACAGAGAATGCTCAGCTGCACTTTCCTCCAACCCATCCGGGTCTGTATGATTCAACCCATCGTTTGAGCAATACGCATACAAGTTCATGCCAGCTTTGTATCCAACAGGGTCAGGCTGCAAGAATCGGCCCAGCCCAGGGTGGAAGTAGCGAGCCTTGTAGTGGTACAGCCCAAGCTCCGTGTCATAACGTTGGCCAGTGTAGCCAATTGGTATCTGTCCGGCGAACAGCATCTGTTCCCAAACATTTAAATAGTTGATGATTAGTCGGTTAGAGAACGGCTCGAGTTTCCGACGACTACTTCAACTTCTAGAGGTTTCCAGGCGTCAGGCATGAGCTGGTTCAGGCTTACATCCGGAGTCATAGTTAAGCGATGAAGAACATCCTTCAAGTAGGCAAAAGGTTCAACCTCATTTCTGATGGCCGAAGCGATCAACGTGTAGAAACATGCCGCGGTTTGACCACCGCCTTCGTTTCCAAAGAACAAGTAGTTTTTTCGGCCGAGAGCAATTCGCCTAAGGGCTCCCTCTGCAAAGTTGTTGTCCAGAGTGACCTCCCCATTCGTAAATATCGTGAAAAGCGCATCCCAGTTGTTTTGAGTGTAATTAATCGCCTTGCTGATTGGCGACTCTGGAACTTGAGACCGCTTCGTGTCGGACAACCACCGTTCAAATTGCAGCATGATTTCGAAGCTCTTTTCTTTGCGCAACTGCAGACGCAAAGAAAAGAACTCCTGGCGACTCAATTCTCTCTCTCTCGCAATTGCTTCAGCCTCGTGTTCAACGTGGTAAAGGCTGTCAATTATTCGAACCGCAGCAACTCCGAGCGTACCAGCAGAGCCGATAGCCTCATAAAACTTGCGTCGCACATGAGCCATGCATGCTGCTTCTACCACCTCACCAGAAGTGTAGATATGATCGTAACCCGCATAGGCATCGGCTTGCAGAATTCCGCGGAATCCAGCGAGAACTTTCTGCGGCCCATCTCGTCGCCTGGATCTTGTGTGATCGAAGAAAACGAAGGGTTGGTTTGTGTCACCTTTGTACGTCCACATCCGGCTTTCGACAAGCTTGATACCATTCTCATTTCGAATCGATTCTTTCAATTTGACGCGCGTGTCATCGGTCCAAATAACTTCGGATTGCAGAACTCGCTTGCGAATAGCTTCGACCAATGGCGCGAGTTTTGTCGCAGCCATTTTCAACCAATCACACATAGAGGACCTAGAGATTGGAGTACCCATGCGAGCGAAAATGCTCTCTTGTCGGCTCAAGGGCAGATGGTCACAATATTTACTGATTGCAATTTGAGCGATCAGGCCCGAACTTGCTGTTCCCTTCTTGATCAACTTAGGGGCCACTGGTGCGATACTAACAAATTCTGCACATCGCTTGCACGCTACTTTGAGCCGGTGATATTCTGTGACAGATAGCGAAGCTGGCTTGTACTCTAGTTGGCGACTTACCTCAGAACCGATGACCACTTTCGTTTCTGCGCAACATGGACATACCATCTCAGCTTCAGGTACAGGTATCAAGACCGGAGTTGCGACTAAGTGTGCCCACCTTTCTTCCTGTGATTTTCTCGGCTTAGCTTGTGTCAGAGTGGGTTTCTGTTTGCTGACTCTAGTTGTATCTTTTTCTTGGTCATCAGCAACGGAGTCGTCTAGTAGAGCGGAAATCGAAAAAAGAAGCATTTGCTCTTCTGAAAGATGTTCTGTCTTGCCAGAAAATGGTTTGGCCCGGAGGAACTTCAGCTCCGCACCCAGAGCCGCATTCACTTCAAGTGAAGTATTCAATTGCTCTTGCAGAGTCTCTACCAATTCCACCATTTTTGTGAGAAATAACTTCATTTCTTCAGTCGTGAGATTGTCGAAATTAAAATCAGCCATGACTAGTTAGACACTACAGGTGGTGCTCGCCGGAAGAATAAGTATACGACCGATAAACCCAGCTGTCATCCGATTTCGAAGAAATAGACTACCCCATAAAAGTAGTGACACTCACCCTGATATTGAAATCACCCACCTGTGGGCGTTTTAGCGCCTAAGGTCTGAAACATAATCTTTACTATCGGTCACACGGTAGTTTTGAGCACCAAACTCGATGGCCTCTCTTGAATATCTCTTTTGCTTTTTAGTCTCTGAAAAATTGATACCGGCCATCATCATTGTGAAGTGTACTTTGTCAATTTCAAGACTTGCGCCCTGGCCTTTTGTCATCCAGCGAGAGACATCGAAAATACCAGACTCAAGCCGTTTGTAGTAGATCGCGTACCCGTCTCTGTCCCACTGGAGAATTTTCATTTTCCTCTTGCACTTACTTAGAAAAACGAAGTAGTGACCAGAAAAGGAATCTTGCTTTAGAACATCCACAACCAGCAGAGCTAGCCGATCAAAGCTGCAGCGCATATCGATTGAGTCTGTGTAAATCAGTATTTTTGAATTTCCTAGTGCTAACATCCTGCATCCTTTAAATTGGACAGAAGTTTGACAAGTTCACTTGTGCTGAGAGTTAGAGCCAAGGAAATACGAAAGCCAGCAGGCGTCTGCAATTCAGTGACCTCAATCAGAGGCGAATTCACTGGGCTGTATCCAACAAGTTCTTGCTCAGTGTCGCAGACTTGCACTTGCAAGAACTGCCCATAGCTTGCAGAAGGCTCTATTCGTTCGAGTGCATTTTTGCTCGAATCCTTGGGTACCACTTTCTTGTATTTCCGGCACCAGTCCCTAAGAGTGTTTTGACTGATTCCGTAGTCTTCGCAGTAGGCCCTCATTGTTCTGCCGCTCATAGCGAACCCCTCTACGTGCGTGTTCCAGAAACGGGCTCTTGCAATAGGGTCTTTGATAAAATGCCTTGGTTTTTGTTTCATAGTTCGATGGTGCCACGATTCTGCCACCATGACCAGATGCCGTTCCTCGGACAGATACTCAAATCATGAATGAAAGTGGAATTTTCGCGACTGCTCACTTAGTACCAGCCGCCCCGCAAAGCCGGTACACAACAACGGTTTTCAGCAACCAAGGACGATGATTTCAGACGGGAAGTACGGCCTAAAAGATATCTCAAAAATTACAAATGCAACGAAGTCGAATTTAGCTATCACACTATCCAGAAACAAGAAGCTGACAAAGTAAGCTATTTCAGCACTTTCCGAAAATGGCACCACAGCACCAGCTGTAGTATTACAATTATTACGAAATCGCCCTTGCGTGTATCAAATCGTTTACAAAGACTGAAAACGCTTGCGCAACAATAAAAAAAAGACACCACCCGAAATCAACCAAGCGACTTCCTAACACTCCTCTTACAGAAGCGCTACAGCATTATTTCCACGCACGTTGCCGAATTAAGAATATCTGCGCTTTTTGCCTAGTTTTGCTTAAAGAAAATCCGCCCCAGCAGAAACCATTGCGCTAAAATATCAGCGGTTAAGAGAGCAAGGAAATTATCGGCGTTCATGCAATTCAAATCAAAACTAGCGGTTACTCTGGCTCTAGCCCTGCTAACAGGAGCGCAACTAACCGCTTGGGCAGATGCTACTGTCGATAGAGCTATCATCGACGCTTATAATTTCCGCAATCAGCGCAATGCCCAGATGGCACTGACGAAACTCCAAGAGGTCGAAAAGAAAGCAAGCAAAAATGCGGCTTTCCATGCCGAAAGAGCTGCGGTGTACGTCGCTCTCGATCAATATGATGCGGCAATGAAAGACTGCAATCTAGCTATTCAGTTCGACCCGAAGCTATCTGATGCTTACGATCGCCGAGCTTACTGTTATACGGTTGCCAATCAGCTAGACAACGCCATTGCCGATTACACCACGGCAATTAAACTCAATCCAAAATCGCCTATGCCCTATCACAACAGGGCGATTGCTTACCGCAAACTGGGCAAGCTCAAAGAAGCGAACGTTGATATGAAGCACTATCTCACGCTGCGACCAGCAAGAGAAGAGCAAAAGATTAGCGCGGTCCTGAGCAATGACGCCATACGCCTCGAAAAGACCGGCGACCTGAAAGGGGCTATCAACTATCTCAAATTTCAAGTTAACGAAAAGTCGCCACCAGACTTGCCCCTTCATCTAGCGACGCTCTATGCCAAAGCGGGCGATCAGACCAACGCCCTGACAAATGCCACTCTAGCCGTGACCAGGGCAGAGCAAGAGAAAGATAGTTCTGTCGGTATGTCTGCTCGAATTCTGCGAGCTTCACTTTACGCAAAAAAACGCGACTTTGATGCCGCTATAAAAGATTGCTCGGCTGTAATTGAACAGAGCAAAAAGCCCGAACCAGTCAGTGCTCTCAAGACCGCAGCCAAAGGAAAGCAGGGCGCAGCTTTAACACTGCGTGCCGATTGTTATCGAGAACTGCACAAGCTCACCGAGGCTATGGCTGATATCAGTCAAGTGATTAAACAAAATCCCGACTTAATTGCGCCCTTCGAAACTCGAGGCACCATCTACCTTGCCAGTGGCAAACAATACAAAGAGGCCATTGCTGATTTTAGCAAAGTACTAAAGCAATTCCCCAATCTAGCCAAGGCAAGAATGGGACGGGCAGAGGCTTATACTGCGATGAAGCAGTACCAGGCGGCAATCAAAGACTATACTGCGGTCATTGACAAATCGCCTAAAGACGCCAGTGATGCCTATACGGAAAGAGCGCACATATATCAGATATTGCACGAAGACAAAAAAGCTGATGCTGACTTGCTCAAGGCGCACCAGTCTCTGCCTGATTAAATCACTAAACCAGCGCAAGTCAATTGGGAAGCCAGATTTCTAGTATGCCATCAGGCATAGTGTGACCGTCGCTCTTAATTTTTTTTGCCTCGCTCGTCTTCAGATTCAGCTTGCTCTGCAATTCAGATGCTAAAGCTTCAGCCAGAGGCTTTTGTTTATGCAGGTAGTATTTGACTAATAGCCGATCGGGCGGTTGCCGCGAAACCTGCATAGACGGGATGGTCATTCCTTTTGAGACTAGCAACTCTTTTGCAGTGGTAGCTTCGTCTTGTCGAGTTTCTGGATATTGCACGTAGGCGGTCATATCTTGATAGTGCCCAACTTCTTCTGGTTTGGCAATGGCCGAGCCGTCTTGGGCATTTACGGCTTCAGCCAAAGCATGGTCTCTTCCATAGAGCACTTTTGCCGCTTTTGATGACTTATGAATTGCTCTTTGAACTTTTGAAATAGCACCAAGGGTGGTGAGCCACTCTGCTGAGGCATTGCCATCATTGTTTAGACTGGGGGTGAGCTTTGACACTTCAATTTCGAGCACAGACTGCACTTCGGCCGGTGCCACCGAAGCCAGAAGCTGCAAGTTGCGACCGGCTTTGTACTTGTCTGCTGTCAGGTCAAAAGAAGCAGGATTTTTGAGATAGAGTTCTACGACTTTGACAGACCAGTCATGTTTGTCTTTGGCTTCAGCCTCGATGCCTGCTCTCTTTGTCGCTTCTTCCTGGGCCTTCTTATCGATAAGGCTTATTGTCGAAGAAATTACCGCGATACCCACTGTGGCGCAAACCGGCAAAATAATTGGCAGCCAGGTCTTGATGAAAGAACGGTCATGGGCAAACTTATTATTGTCAAGGAGCAGCTTCTGGCGTTCAATCTCAAGCTTGTGTTCATCTAGCCTGAGCTTGCGCTCCTCGGCGGACAGATTGTCATTGTTTTCGTCTGGACTTTTGGCGTTTTGATTCATAGCCCATTATTTTAGCTTGCCGATAGCAAACAAGACTCGGTTGGCAAGAAAACAGGCACTTGACTAGCGGCTTGCAAAAAGAGGCTGGGAAAATCAGCTATCACCCTCAAGGGAGCTAGCGGCAGCGAGCCGGCTTGCTATAGACTAGACCTACTAACTTTTAGGTATTCCGTGCGGCAACATCAACTTCTCAAAACTAACCGAATAGGCGCCTCCATAACAGCGTTAATGGCAGCGTTGATATTGCCAGTTCCCGCTCTTGCACACGTGCCGCAATCGCACACACCGCTTACTACAACATCAACATCTGATCTGGCCCCGCCGCAACAGCCATTTCAACAGCCTGTGCAGCAACCTTTTCAACAGCCTGTGCAGCAACAAATGCAGCCGCAACAATTTGGCATGCAGCAATCGGGCATGCAGCAAAATGCTGAGCCCAACCGCTCAAAAGGCGAACTGAGCAATTTTGAATTGCAAATATATGGGCTCTTGCAAGCAGACAAAGTGGAAGAGGCTGATGCAAAAATCGCAGAAGCCTTGAGCGAGGCCCGCAAGGCTAAAAAACTCGATCCAACCATTCTCTATCTGGCTGGTTTCTCGCAGTTCAAAGACGAGAAATACAACGATGCCATCAAGTATCTAAAAGAAATTCAAGAGCTACCAGCAGGCAACCAGCAGCTCTCGCTACAAGATCAAGTAATTTTGCAGCGCTGCATTGCTGAGTGTTATTACCGCCAGAGAGACACTAAGAACGCGCTTAAACACTATAATCTAGCGCTCTTGTGCGCGGGCAACAACGACATTGGCACATTGCTAAGAGCGGAGCTAGAAGAAGGCCTGGTGGGCTGCTACCTTTTAGAGAAACGCTACAAAGAAGCCGAAGCACCAGCTCTATTACTGGCACAGTTAACCGCCACCAATAGCAATCAAATCTCGGGGCTCTGTCCGTATTTCTGGGCCAATGTTTATCTTGCTGAAATCTACAAAAATCTCGGCGATAAAGACAAAAACGAGTACTACCGCAAAAACCTTGTGGGCCTGCTCGTGCAGATGATGGGCGAACGCGAACAAATAGAAAATACAGTAGGAGCTATTCCCCTCAAAGCTGTGCGCGATCGCTTTCTCAAAGATTACATGGCTGACACTCACCCTCAATCTCTGGGCGAATATCTCTGGCTAGCCACGACTTTCAAACTCAAGACTTTACCGATAATTGCCTGGCAGAGCGCAGCTCCCGGATTTAAAAGCAAAGCCACCATTATTGCCGTGCATGGCATGGGCCTCGACAATCGCGCCTTCACTAAGTTTGCCCACGAAATGAGAGCGAGGGGCTATACGATTTTTGCCATCGACGTTAGGGGCTTTGGCTCCTGGATGAATGCTAGCGGCAACGAAAAAATCGATTACAAAGATAGTTTTGTTGATATCAATAATCTGGTCGAATTGATCAAACAACACAATCCATCAGCACCTATTTTTCTTCTCGGTGAATCAATGGGTGGCGCCATTGCTCTCAATACGGCAGCTCAGTTCGGCCAGAATTTGCGTGGCGTTATTGCCTCGGTGCCTTCAGCAGAAAGGCTACAGGCTAAAAGAATGAGCCTGACTGTAGCACTGCACTTTCTCAATGGCCCAGACAAGCCCTTCAACGTTGGCACTCAAATTGCCGCTCAAGCCACAGCCAGACCAGAGATGCGTACACTCTGGGCTAACAGTCTCAAGGCCAAGAATGAGCTGTCACCCAAAGAGCTTATGCGCTTTGCTATCTTCATGCGTCGCACCCAGAGCCACTGTGGCGACATCAAGACTTTACCGGTGCTGATGGTGCAGGGGCTCAAAGACAAGCTCGTTAAGCCACAAGGCACCTACGATTTATTTGCGGCGGTCAAATCAGACGACAAAACAATGATGATCGTTGGCAATGCCGAGCACCTGATTTTTGAAACAGACAATCAGAACAGCATAGTTCTCGACTCTCTATCTAGTTGGATAGACAAGCACATCAGCGAGAATCAGCCCCTTCCCTAGATTTTCTTGCGCACAAAAATCACAGCACCGTCATCATGATAGCGATTTTCCCAGGCTGGTTGGTTTAACAGTGACTGGCCCAACTTCGAGTTTGTTGGCACAAAGACCCAATCAATGGCGTAGGCATCAAGCCTTGATTGCCAGCCATCCAAGCATTCATTTATAGTGCGATAATCAGTCAGCATTTTTGCGTTGTAGACATTCAAACGAGTGTCGACGAAAACTTTAGGCGTGGCCCGCAATTGCCACTCAATCAAATCGCCAAAGGCAGCATCGTTGAAAACCCTGTCGCCAAGCTCATTTTTGTGCTGCTCAATGTAGTGAATTGCTTTGCTGGCAATTTTTCCCACCGGTTCATTTGAAGCCGAACCTAGATAGGAGCTGACAGGGGGACTGAGAGGCGAACTTAGAGCTGGACAGACAACCTGATTGAAAATCTCATAGGGATGGTTAAAGGCACGGCTAACAGTGGGCAATTCTGGCTTAGTTATTTTGTTAGCGATGAGGCAGACACCGGCAATCGAGCAGAACGAAACGATGGCCAACTCGAAAGCACCACCGGCCAACCAGACATCGAGTGAGTGATAGTTGAGATCTTGCCAGAATGTGCGTTTGCGCGGGCTTTCTGGCACAGCCTTAGCAGCAGCCATCGACGCATCAGACTTAGCAGAACCATCAGCCTTAGCAGCCGCCATCGACGCATCGGCATGGGCGGCCAGGCGGCGCAAGCCAAGCAATGTCAGAACTTCAGCAAGAACAATTAAAGTAGTAAAAACAATCAAGCAAGGAATAGCCACAGTCGCGGCGATAGCGACACTGCCGACGAGCCCAGCCGTGACCAGCTCCGAAACAACCAGCCCGTCCACCAGGGCCCCAGGCTTACCCTGGCAAGCGCGATACTCGCGCACCATTAGCAGAGCGTATGCCAGGCAGAGCAGCCAGTAAGGCCAATAGGCGAAAGCATTAACATGACGCGAAAGCAATGAAGCCAGCTCTTGAGGCATAACAGCCCACAGCTTGAGGCCATAGGGTGTGGCTAAGCTAGCTAGCAACGAACCCACAAGGGCCATTACCAATTCAACAGTAAGAGCCTTACTACTAGCCCCTTTGAAAAACTTACCGAGCATTGCGCCCAATAGGCAGCCGGCCAAAATCAAAAGCCCAATAACAAAACCGACATGCAGGTTCGCCCATAGCACCATTAGCGGCACTAGAACAAAAGCGATACGAAATACCTTGTCATCATGCCAGAGCATGGCAGAGCGCGCATGGTGAGCCACCTGCAAGAAAACAGCAATGAACAAATAAGAGAAAATCTCAGTACAGCTTGTCGGGCAAAGAAGGGCCGTCAACATTGCCAGAATAACCAGTGCCAAACCAGCGACAAAAGGGGCACCACGCCTGACAACAAAGCCGATAGGCAAAGAGAGAAAGGCCGTGACTATGACTACGTCGTTTAATATCAGCAGAGTAAGCAATCCGCCAGCCAGCGTTGAAAGATAAGAAAGCAGCGCCGAGAGCCACTGACTGACGACAAAATTACCGGCTACAGCCTGGCTGGCAGCCACAGTTTGGCCGCTTGCTGCGGTGATAGCCATTGTCCAAGAAAATGGATCAAGATCAGGCACGGCACCGTGCTCGTAGATCCAGCGTCCGAGGGCAAGAAACCAGCAGGTGTCTGACTGGTGCAAAGCAGTGGCAGCCACCCAGCAGCCTACGGTAAAGGAGACTAAAAGGATGAGACCCAAGACTACACGAGAAACAATTGTTGCCAGGGCTTCTTGGGCAGAAACCTCTATCTTCTTTTTCTCTGGTGAGAGTTTAGAAGCTCCATTGGAATCGCGAGGTTCATCATTATAGAGATCCTCAAAGTCCAAAGCTTACTCCCATTCAATAGTGGCTGGTGGCTTGGATGTTACGTCATAAACTACGCGGTTGATACCAGGTACTTCATTGACGATGCGCGAGGAAATGACACTGAGCAAGTCATAAGGTAGTCTGGCCCAATCAGCAGTCATGCCATCTTCAGAGGTAACGGCGCGAATAACAATCTGGTTTTGATAGGTGCGCTGATCGCCCATGACACCCACTGATAGAGTTGGGAGCAAGACGCCAAACACTTGCCAAACCTGACGATAGAGGCCGTGGCTCTTAATCTCTTCGCGGATAATCCAGTCAGCTTCGCGCAAAGTTTTGAGCCGCTCTTTAGTGACTTCACCAAGAACACGAATAGCTAGACCTGGGCCTGGGAAAGGATGGCGTTCAATAATGCCTGGTGGCACACCAATTTCGCGACCAAGCACGCGCACTTCGTCTTTGAACAATTTGCAGAACGGTTCAACTAACTCGAACTGCAAGTCTTCAGGTAATCCACCAACGTTGTGGTGCGACTTGATTTTGACAGCGACTTTCTTGCCAGTTTTAGAATCGATTTTAGTGCCAGCAGACTCAATTACATCGGGATAGAGTGTGCCTTGAGCGAGAAAATCGAATGGCCCAAGTCTCTTGGATTCTTCTTCGAAAACGCGAATAAATTCAGCACCAATGGCTTTGCGTTTCTCTTCTGGATCGGTCACACCAGCAATTTTACTGATGAAGCGATCTCTTGCTTTGACAAAGTGTACATGAATATTGAAGTCGCGCTCAAAGGTCTCAACCAACCACTCAGGCTCGTTCTTACGCATAAAGCCTTGATCGATAAACATACAAGTGAGGTTATCGCCAATGGCTTTGTGCAATAGAAAGGCTAGAGTTGAGCTATCCACGCCGCCTGACAAAGCGAGCAAGACCCGTCTATCGCCACAGCGCTCTTTCACTTCACGAATCGCTTCTTCTATATAGCGGCTCATGGTCCAGCTTTTGCTACATTCGCAAACGCCAAGGACGAAGTTAGAAATTATTTGTTTACCACCGACAGTGTGAACAACTTCTGGGTGGAATTGCACACCGTAGAGTTTACGTGTCTCATCGGCAATGGCAGCAACTGGCGTGTCTGCTGTGCGAGCAACCGTAGCGAAACCTTCGGGCAAGGTGGTAACGCTGTCGCCGTGGCTCATCCAGCTTTCAATGGCGGGGTCGAGGCCTTCAAAAAGTTTGTCATGATGAACAATTGTCAGCAGGGCGCGGCCGTATTCACGAACGTTAGAAGGCTCAACATGGCCGCCTAAGTCGCGAGACATAAGTTGCATGCCGTAGCAAACACCTAATACAGGTATGCCAAGCTTCCAAATATCCTGGTCTAACTGTGGGGCAAATTCGTCGTAACAGCTAGAGGGGCCGCCTGAAAGTATTATTCCTTTAGGATTTAGCCTCTTGAGTTCTTCGGCCGAAATTGAGTGAGGCAAAAGCTCTGAATAGACGTTGAGCTCGCGGATGCGCCGGGCAATCAATTGAGAATATTGCGAACCAAAATCGAGAATCGCGATGGAGTCGGTGAGTGCATTGTCAGGCGCGTGGCCCTTCGATTGCGCCATCTGGCTGGATGTCATCATGTCCCCCTTGTATTTGCCCTTCGCCCTATAGCCGTCTATTATCTCTTGAGTCGAGGCAACTTTTTAGTAGTACGTAGGGAAGTGAAGTAGTTTGACATCCAATTGGCATCAAGATAATCAAAATGCCCTGGCTCATTTTCCTGAATTGAGCGAGATTTTTGAGCATCTACCTAATTATCAGGTAGTAAACGAAGGGCTACAGCGAGGCGGACAGCCCACAGAGCGGGGTTTTGAGATTCTCAAAGAAGAGGGTGTTAAAACTATTATCAATTTGCGCGACGATGTAAATGAAGGAAGCGATCACCTGGCTGCCGAAGAAGCGCTAATCAAGAGGCTTAGCTTTAACTATCATTCTTTAGCGATTTCGCCTTTTGCTTTTCCAACCAATGAGTTGATTCATCAGGCTTTAAGCATTATCACTGACGAAAGCAAGCAACCTGTATTTGTTCATTGCCTGCATGGCCAAGACCGCACCGGCATGCTAGTTGGCATTTATCGCATGGTGGTGGAAGAGTGGAATTTGCAAGATGCCTATTGCGAAATGCTAGCCATGGGTTTTCATCCAGGCTTTGATAATTTGAAGACCACAGCCGAGAGCTATCACGGCAAAAAGATGCCGTTGCACGAGATCTAGTAGATGACACTAAAAAAGCTACTGGCGCAAGCAATTATATTTTGGGCGGTGGTGACACTGACCATTATGTACTTCATCGATTTTAAATTACCGGCCGCAATTGCTATCTCTGATTATTTGATGACCTTCCATACAGCTGGATGGATAGCCGCTCACGGCAAGTGGGCGATACTTTATCCGGCCGCCGATGCCACCGCCTTTCACGGTGCCCCCTTCGATCAGCTCTCGCACCAGTTGCTGCCGATGATGCCCGCCGCCTCAGTTTCAGAATATATGTATATGCCAATGAGCGCTTTAGTTTTTGCGCCGTTTAGTGCCTTGAAGATTGAATTTTCGTTATTGGCCTGGCAGATAACCTCACTGGCAGCCATTTTCGCCTCTACCTGTTTAATTCTTATCGGCAGCGCTAAGAATATGGCGAGAGAAGCTGAGAATGCCCCAGCAGTAAAATTCAGCAAACTCTATCTGGTCCTGACCGCCGCTGCCACCCTGTCTTTCCTACCAGTCTGCTTTACTATTTGGATTGGCCAGGTCGGTTTAGTATTTGGACTGCTACCGTTAGCAGCTGGTTTTTACTTCTTGGGTTCCAGCCCACTTCTGGCGGGACTAATCTTTTCATTGCTCTTTCTTAAGCCACAGATGCTCTTTCTTGCGGTCTTTCTCATTGTCAGTGAACTAGCCCAAAAACGGGTTATGGCCTTGGTTGGCATGTTTATTGGGGTAATGGTTTTAGCCCAGTCAAACGCTATTGTCTTTGGACCAGAAATATTTCAAGCCTGGCTCAATTGCCTCAAGCTCTCCGACAAAATATTTTCAGACCCTGCTAATGGCGTGGCAATACACCTGGCGACAAGCTTACCCCGAGCGGTTTTGCTGAGCCAACCGGTGGCACAACATGCCATGCTCAAACCAATTGTTTACGGCCTGGCTTTCTTGCTTTTAGCGCTAGGGCTAGGAGTGGTAACCATGCTTTCACATTCAAGTTCTGCCATAAAAAGCAAAACCACAAAAGCTAATTTATCTCTTGTAATTGGCTGCCTGGCCTTGCCTTTAGTAGTACCGCATCTATTTATTTACGACCTCTGCACTATTGTTCCCGCATTTTATTTAGTCTTTGCCACCTGGGATAAGAGCCTGAACAGCCTTGGTGAATTAACCGTTCAACTGCGGCGCATACTGGCATCTTACTGGCTTGTGATGACAGCTTACGGCATATTGCTTACCACCAACATGACCTGGGTGAAGCCACTGCTATTGGTATCAGTAATGGCTTTACTTTATTGCTGGGCCCTTGTGGCAATTATCAAATATTTGTTGGAAGAGAAGAATGCAAATCAGCCCCCATCCGAGCAACCCCAGAATTGACCAAACTTACTCTATTAGTTATTCTCTGCCTAGCCTCTACTGCCGCCGCTGGGGCCAAGCCTAGCAGCAAAGCCGAGCCAGCTGTAAGCGGCAGGCAGAACAGCACAACGGCGCCCAAAGCAACAAAAACACTGAGCGCCCAAGATCTTCAATTTGGTGAGCAGCAGCTACAGAAAATGCTGCACGACAGACCCGCACTGGCAAAAATAGTATCTAAGCAAGGGCCAATTTGGCCTTGGGCCGTTCGTCAGTTTGCTGGAGACGCAGCAAACCAACGCATTTACTGGAATTCCAACGAACTAAGCGACAAAGGCTTCGAGTACGACAGCGATCACAGTTACCCTACTGCGGCTAGATTAGGCTGCATTCGCCTGCGAAAAACAGACGAGCACGGTAAGACCCTGGCACCTGATCGGTTGTTAGCGGCCTTGGTCTTCGAATGCAATAACATAAGCAATGGCCCGGCCTTTGACCGCGTCTACGAGACCTCACTAACAGGGAAACTATCCAAAAATCAATTTATTGAACAGAACACCAAAATTGAATTTGAAGCCACCAGAAAAACAGCCGATTTCTACCGGACGGTTTATCTTCCCCTGGCGCAGAAAGAACACTATGCCACTACCCCCCTCTATTGGGAAGCCGAGAGCCCCACAACCTATTCAGCCTGGATTGGTCAATACAAAGATCCCCAGAAATATCCCTGGAGCTATTGGGGCAAATATTATGACGAATCAATCGTGCCCTATCTAAAATCTGTTAAAAATTACGACGCCAATAAAGCATCAGGCAAAGCCAAGCCCTAGCCTAGTGTTTGCCTGATGCGTCAATGCACAAGCTCCCAGGCCAGCTCCAAAGCGGCCAGCAAACTATCAACTTCGTCTTCAGTATTGCTGGGGCCAAAGCTGACGCGCAACAGGCCTTGCTCGACTGTACCAAGGCTCTGATGGGCCAGCAGGGCGCAATGCAAGCCTGGTCTTGTGGCCATGCCGAAATCTTCATCTAAGTATTGAGCCACTCTATCTGGTGTCAATCTATCAATCACGCAAGAGTCACCTATGCCAACGAAACGCAACGAAAACACGGGCAAATAGCCATCAAGCACATCTTGCTGAGCCTCGGCAGGCAAATTCAAATTCCAACAGGGGCGACCAATTAGTTCGATTTTTCCGCGCGATGGATGAATAGCCTGATGACTGAGTGAATACTGATTAATAACGGCCAAGCCATGCAAAAAGCGCATCGAAAGGGCTTTTTCATGCAACCTTATGGTATCGGATCCAGACGGCAGCCCCTGCAAGAACCTTAGCCCTGCCGCTACGCCCCAAGCCAGGTGAACCGCTGGGCTGCCCGGTTCTAATCTGTCAGGTAGAGCCTCGGGCATAACAAAACTTTCGGAGCGCGAGCCGGTGCCGCCGCGATGGGGCGGGTTCAAAACTTCACCGGCAGCTATATAAAGAAGGCCAATGCCAGGTGGTCCCAGCATACTTTTGTGACCAGAGGCCACCCAAAACGACACGGCAGGCTGACCTCGCTCCAAATGCTCGGGCACAACCCCAGCACTTTGCGCCGCATCTATTAATAGGGGTACGTTATGGCGATTGACCACAGTTGCAACATCATCTAAGTCTAGTATTTGCCCGGTGACATTACTGGCTCTAGTGAAAATACAGAGGGCCGGTTTGTGCTGTTCCAGCAAGGCATTGAGCTGCTCTAAATCAACCAGAGAGGCTATATGGTTACCCCCTGCTCCGCTTGCGGCCACAGCTTTGTCGCCCTTCTGCCAGGGCACCACCACTAGGTTTAATGGCAAAGCTTGAGCCAAAGCCTGGAGCGGTCGCATCACAGCATTGTGCTCAAAGGCACTGGTCAAAACCGTATCACCGGCCTTGAGACGACCGGCACCGACCATGCCATTGAGAACCAAATTAATTGAAGCAGTACAACCACTGGTAAAAATCAGGCGGCTGCTATCTTGAATGCCAAGATACTGAGCAATTTCATAACGGCTCTGATACTGCAAAGTTGCCGCAGCAAACGAAAGACTATGAGCGCCGCGGCCAGGGTTGCCGCCGGCGCGAAGGGCCGAATCACAAGCCTGATAAACCTCTTCGGGCTTTGGATGAGAAGTAGCAGCGTTGTCAAAGTAAGAAATCAAAGGCCACCAGAAACCGCAATCAATCCAGTAAAGGCAGGGTCGACTATGCCATGCTAGCATTTTATTTCTAGACTAAATTTCTAAAATTGTGGTGAGTTGATAAGTGGTGAGCAAAAAAATTAGAAGCAACCAGGCAACGGCCCGTTCTAGATTTGTCGGCACTAGATTTGTATATGTGGGGTTACTGGCAGGCACCATCGCCCTCGGGGCCAATTTGAGCCAATGGCTCAGCTGCAATGCCGCTCCCCCAGTCAAAGCTAAAGGCGCCTCAGCACAAGCTATCCCCGCTGAAATTAGCCGCCTCTGGCAGGCACCATCGCCGCAGTTTGCCGCAGCGGTAGCCAATTTAGCAAGCGATCCAAAAGATATATCGACAGCCAATTTAAGACGTTTTCTAGACAGCCAAAACTTTACTAGCAACAACACCGAGCGCCTTGTCGCCTCCTACTCATTGGCGAGGCTCCTGGCCAAGAGCAATAACAGCGCCGATCAAAATGAAGCCATTGCTCTCTTTACCCAGGCTCAAGGGCTGCCACTCTTGCACATAGACTCGCTCTGGCACGCCGCAGAAGTTTTGACTAGCCAGGGTGACAACCGAAAGACTCGCGATTTTGTTGAAAAAATATTGCGCGATCCCGCTGCTGATCCTGGCGATCAAGCCCGTGCGCTCTACGAGATGGCCCAATCATTCTTGCGCGAGCCCAGCAGCGAGAATAACCAGAAGGCAAAAGACTTACTGCTCACCCTAAAGCAGAAATATGGTGGCACCGAATTTGGTACTGCATCTAATTACTATTTAGGCCAACTGGCGCTGAGCAATAGCAATAATAGTTCGGCCAACGGCAACAATGCTCTTTCGTCTTCCAGCTCTAGCGCCAGCAGTAACTCTAGCGCGGCTAATGATGGCGCTTTCGGCAGCTCTACCGGAAACTCAACAAGTACCCTTAGCTCCGGAACTTCTAACTCTGGCCCTACTGGCGCCACGCCCTTAAGTGCAGGCGAGACAGAGGCTTTAGCTTACTTTTGCGATTACCTCAAAGGCAGCGTTAACGGACGCTTCTCTAGCGATGTAGCAGACAAACTCATGTCTCTCAATGCTAGAGGTGCCGCACTAACACCCGCCGACCTAGATCGCATTGGCCTGGTCTATTATCGCAAGAACAATTATGGCAAAGCTCTAGAGGCCTTTAACCGCTCTGGCACAAGCAACAATCAGTTTCGCAAGGCCCAGTGCTTAGCAAAACTGCATCGCAAGCCTGAATCGGTGGCAGCTTTATTAGCGGCCATCAGACAAGCACCCGAGGCGGCCTATTATGACGACTTTGCTGACGTGGTTACTGGCCCCCTGAGCCGAGCAGAAACAGCAGAAGTATGGAAGCAAATACTTGCTATCAAACCAGTGAAGCTCGATCATGCTCTCTGGAATATCGCTGTGCGAGCCAGTGACACAGATGCCATCCCATTGTTTCAACGCCTGGTAAAAGAATATCCCACTTCAGAACACGCGCCTGAAGCCACCTGGTGGATGTTCTGGCATCGCACAAAAGTGATTTATCCAGCTGGTTTAGCCAAGAACAAAGCGCAAGCTGAGGCTCTGGCCCTCATGGCTGAAAATGCTGCAGCGCGCTACCCCACCCATCGCTCGGCCGCGCGCTTTCTATTTTGGGCCGGCAAAATTCATGAGCATTTAGGTGACCATGCTAAGGCCAAAGCACTTTACCAACACGCCTATAATCTCTATCCATCAAACTATTATGCATTTCGTGCCCTGGCCCGCTTGGCCTATCACAATGCCCCAGCTGACAAACGTCACGACCGTGGTTGGTCTACAAGCGCACAACGCAATTGTCTCGATAACTGGAGTTGGCCACAACCTCCCACACTCTTCAACTTTGACAAAGTTGCTCGTTTTGCTGGCCCTAAAGTAGCTTTGCTGGCAGCCGCTCGCCAATTAGATGAGTGTCAAACAGCACTAGCAGAGGCGGGAGAGGCTAATGAAAGTAATCGCGAAGACATAATTGGTTTTCGCTCTTGGCTCTATCTCAGTCAGGGTTTGATCATGGAAGGCATTCGGGCCGCAGGCAAAGACCTAGAGGGCAAGCCTAATCACGCTCCGCTCTGGCAGATTACTTATCCTTGGGCCTATGCCGCCAGAATCAAAGAACAAGGACAGCTGCGCAAAGTAGACCCCTATTTAATTCACGCCTTAATTCGCGAAGAGTCACGCTACTTCCCCAAAGCGCTGAGCCGCTCACAAGCCATCGGCTTGATGCAGTTACTTCCTGGCACCGCATTTGGTGTAGGCAAACGCATCGGCGTGCCTCTTGCTAGCAAAGAAGATGTCTTCATTCCAGACAATAACATCAAACTGGGGACGGCCTACCTGGAATACACATTGAAGCGCTTTAATGGCAATGCTATGCTGGCTGTAGCTAGCTACAATGGCGGCCCTAACGCAGTCAAGAGTTGGGTTGATAAGTTCAATGCTGCTGGCGGAAAAGATTGGGACTACTTTGTCGAAGAGATTCCGTTTAGAGAAACAAGAGACTATGTACGCAAAGTTTTTGGCAGTTATTTTGTGTATGAAACTCTCTACTAAGGGTATAAGCACTGTAACCACTGAAATATAAGTATGACTATCAATCTCGAGTTCTGCGTCTACGCCGTTTGCGGCCTTTTTGTCTTGTTGTTCGCCGTTCCTCGCCTCTGGGCGGTGATCGAACTCAATCTCTTGCGCACAATCACCGAGCCCTTGATGGGCAAAATCGCCCACCTGCCTGTGGCCATTCAGAGCAAACAAGAATATAGAGCAGCAGCAGCTTCAGTACAAAAAGCATTGACACGCAGCCACCGCAATTTTAAGTACCATATCAAAGTAATCAATATCGTCGACCCAATTGAGACCTCTATCCGTGTCGAAGGCGTGACCGATATAGCTCTTAGTCGCGTAGCCCAAGTAACAAGCCAGTACAAAGATACGAGCAAGACCACAAAGATCATGATGACTGTGCGTGTTGACGTGACAAAGTACGGTGAAGGCTCAAAAATTGTTTGGCGCTATTTGCCCTCTGATCCGTCGCTCTTTCAATCACAAACACAAATACACGATCCCAACATTGACTATTTGTTAGCCCGCACAAACTATATGCTGATGTCACACCTCAAGCCACTGATTACTTAAGCGGCAATATTGAGCGCTATTCGTAATTGCCAAAAGTAATACCCTTAAAGTAATACCAGGGGCGATGGCACAGCTTAATAGTTACCCTGGGCTGTCGGCGCTTTCTATATTGCTAAGAACGACAAGGGACGGCCTTGACCGTCCCAGTAATATCTATTTTTCGCCCTTGAATTACAAAGCCATTAAGCCTGTCTAGACTGAGCGCAACTAGCCTAAAGCTGGTTTCTCTTGACTGCTGTCTTTTTGCTTAGACTGGTTATTGAAGCCCAAAAGCTTGGCAAATGGATTGACCAAAGCCTTTTTTTCAACTGAATTATCTGCACCACTATTAGCTGGAGCTGAACTGACAAACTTATTGCCACAGGTCTGGCAAATGTGCTTGTTGGCTGGCACTCTAAACTGGCATCGTGGGCAAAGGAAATACTGCATAGATCCCTCTCTTTACTGTTTTCACTATAACACAGGAAATCAAGTGCGGGTGCCCGTTTTGGGGTGTATTGCTGAGGATTTCTCCAACATTTTACCTGCTCCTAACCTTCTGCCGATATTCAGTATCACGTCAGTTTTTCTCAAATTAGGACAGCCATGCAATGACGGAAATGAACAGATAGTCAACAAGAAAAAAATGTCTTTGCCACGCAAGCAGGCTACCATTGCCTTATGCCCCAAACCCATGCCGACAAGCGGCTCATTCTTACCTTTCCTACCCTGCACCAGGTGCTCGCCGCAGAGCGGGCTCTGAGAGAAAGTGGCGACAGCTCTCTGCGCTGTCGGCCGACACCAACGCCACCAGGATTATCAGAATCAATCTGCGGCATGGCCATTGAGATATTTGCCAAAGAAGAACAAGCGAAAGCTATCGAGTTTTTGCGCAGCCAAAAACTTGAGCCCAGCGGATGCCACCTGGTCGGTTAAGTCAGTTTTGTCTTGAGCGCTAGCTACGCCAGCTTACAGGCGGTTAATGCTCAGGCTATAGCTAGCTAGCGAGCCCTGCGCCACGGGGCCGGGGGCGTAGATATTAAGCATTGAGAACTAATTACCGATTCCTGATTAAAAGCAATTGCACTAATAACTCTTGAAGCCATCTCTTGAGAACTATTAGGCTAACAGTACATCTTTCTCAATTCCAACCAACAAGCAAACAACAGAACTCACCGCGAAAACCCAGACAAGCACCCAGCACTAGCCCCAGCAGCCAAGAGTCTCAAGTGAGTTCTTGCGTTTGTCAGGCCGTTCTCGCTCGTCTCTGCTTTCGCTTTCCCTAGCCGCCACCGCAGACAAAGCTGTGCTTTGCTCTGTGGCGCGCTTTTAACCTCAAATAAAAGCAGGTAACCATGGCTAAAATATCAAGTGCAAATCCGCTTCTGAAGCGCATCTTGGTCATCGTCAAAGAAACCTATCTCGAGCTCGTGCAGGCCGCCAACGACCAACACCAGCTCGAAGAGATCGCCAAGAAATCTCCTGGTCTGGAATCGGTCGCAGAGTCGCACGCACAGCATGTCGCCACCCTCAAGCAAGTGACTTCTGTGCTCACCGCTCTTGCCATTGATTTCGAAGTGGTCAATCGGCGGCATCCGGCCCTGAACGAGAAACTGGCGCAAGCCACTCTCGTCATCACCCTCGGCGGCGACGGCACCTTCCTCACCGCCTCGCACGACATCATCGGCGACACTCCAGTGCTTGGTGTCAATTCGGCACCAATCACCAGTTTCGGCCACTTCTGTGTCTGCGACCGCAACACTTTCGCCACCACCCTGGCCAAAGTTGCCAGCGGCGAACTTGAGCCAGTCAAGCTCCTGCGCCTCGCTCTCAGCATCGACGGCAAAGCCGTTCCCGAGCTGGTCTTGAACGAAGTGCTCATTGCCCACGAGCAGCCCGCCGGCACCAGTCGCTACCACATCACTGTGGCAGGAGAGACCGAAGTGCACAAATGCTCTGGCATGCTGGTCTCGACCCCGTCCGGCTCCACTGGCTTTCTGCGCTCTGAAGGCGGACCGGTTCTCGCCATCGACGCTCAACAGTTCGCCTACGTCGAACGCGCGCCCTTCCTCCGTCTCGGTGAAGTGCATCGCTTCAGCAGCGGCATTGCTGCTCGCGGCGAGCGTCTCGAAATCGTCTCGCAGATGCAAGGTGGGCGCATCTACATCGACGGCGATCACACCCAACACGACTTCCCTCGCGGGTCGGTGTTGACGATTGAGGCAGCCCAGGCTGACCTCAATGCTTTTGTCGACCGGGGCTGCCACCAGCCCTACATCGACGCGGCCAAGTCGCTCGCGGGCTCAGGCTTCAAAGCTTGGCTCAAGAGCCTTTTCAGCTGAATTCCCAGTCACAAAAACCGCAACCGCAAAGGAAAACTCTATGAAAGTCTTGACCTTCAGCATCGTCGCCGGCTCTCTGGCATGCAACGCCAAGTGCCCTTTCTGTGTCGCCCCCATGACTCCGGCCAACGGCATCGGCACCAAAGAGCCGGCCGTCAACTGGCGCAATTTCCGCAAGGCTGCGCAGCTTGCCCGTGATGGCGGCTGCTCCACGGCCATGATCACCTCGAAGGGTGAACCCACCATCTTCCCCGAGCAGATCACCCGCTTCTTGGAAGAGCTGGAGCCCTTCAAGTTTCCCATCAGCGAGCTGCAGACCAATGGCCTGCTGATTGCCGACGGCCGCGTCACCGACGCCCACCTGCAAAAGTGGTATGACCTCGGCCTCACCACCATCGCCATTTCGGTGGTGCACTACGAGGGCAGCAAGAACAAGTCGATTTACACGCCTCACCGCGAGTACCAGGACTTGCCCGCTCTGATTGCCAAGCTGAAGAAGTTCAACTTCACCGTGCGGCTGGCAACGGTGCTGGTCAAGGGTTATCTCGACAGCGTCGACGAGATGAAGAAGATGATCGACTTCGCCACCGCCAACGGTGTCGACCAACTGACCTTCCGGCCGGTGACCAAGCCCGACAAGAGCGAGAACGAGAGCATCTACAAGTGGACGGCCGCTCACGCCATCGATGACCAGCTGCTCGTCGACTGCAATGCCTATCTCAAGGAGAACGGCTCGGAGCTGCTCGAACTGGCTCACGGTGCAACGGTCTACGACGTCAACGGTCAGAACGTCTGCATGACCAACTGCCTGACGATTCAGCCCAAGTCGGAAGAGATGCGTCAAATCATCTTCTACCCCGATGGCAGCGTGCGTTACGCCTGGCAGTTCAGCGGCGCCCGGCTCTTCTAATCGAGTCGACGAAAAGCGAGTCGACGACAAGCGAGCCGACGACAAGCGAGCCGAGGGCCCATAGCTCAAATTAAGCCGATGGAGCGGAAGGGACACAGACAAACAAGTCTGTTGTTTCTTCCGCTCCTGAAGCCCATTTTAAAGTTCTTTTTGCAGCTCATTTTAAAGCTGTTTTGCTATTAAAGCATATAGTTGAAAATGATATATACAATTGCGGTTACAGACAGCCGCGCCATCTTGTCTACCTCTCGATATTTACTCTTGGCATTTAGAGTTGAAGAAATCGCCCTGGTTGCCATGAGGTGAGCGGCCAGGTGCAATATCACAACACGGCACTAGCTCTAGCTTTTGAGCAATCAGCTTTTTGTAACGGACGCTTAACAAACTCTCGCAACATTTCTTCGCTCTTGATGCGAGATCTCTTTCTCTGTTAGCGAGATAAGGTCTTCCAAAAATCTCTTTCTTTTAAGTACCTTCCTCCAAACTCTAAACACCTAATCCTTTCAACAACCTCATTTGCAGGAGTGTCAAAAGCACTTTTGCGGGAGAAGCTATGTCTTCAATCATAATCATCGGCGGTACCATCGCTGCCCTCCTTGCTGCATCCGTTTTTGTTGGTCTGCGTGTTCGTCGCGCTCGCATCGACCAAGCAGAAGCCACAGCACAACCCTCTGGTCTCGTCGAAGCGAAGAAGAACACCCTCCGCTCTGAACTGCACGACCTCGGCCTCGGCATCAAGCAAGTCAAAGGCTACATTGCTGCCATCAAAGACCAGGTCGAGAACGCTGCCACCATGCGCGCTGATGCCACGTCCGCCCTGGAGAAAGCGGAATCGCTGAAAAGCCAGATCGAAGCCGCTATCGATCAAGCCACCACCGACGCTCAGGTTGATGGCTTTGCCCTCGGCCTCGAAGAAGCTCGTCGCCATGTGCAGAAAGCTCGGCGCATCGCCCTGCAGCACACGCCTGACGACGAAGACGACTGACCTTTTTGCTGCTGTAACTGACCTTTTTCAAGGACGATCATGAATCTCATAGACGGTCTGCTTATCGCAGCCATCCTCCTTGTCTTGTTCGCTCTTGTCGGCCCTGCTATCTTCGCTCGCCCCAAGCGAGTGCGCAGCCAGGCCGAGCTAGAAGCAGCGAGAGAAGCAGCCAAAGCCGCTGATGCAGCCAAAAAATTGTTTGGCGAACAGGTCGGCCTCACCTTTGCCTTGCTGCTTCTCAGCGAGCGCATCGAACGCATGGTCCGCCATGCTCAGTCACTGCCCGTGCCAGGCGACGACCCACTGAGCGATCTCGGGCGGGAGAAGCGCATCATTCTCGAGCAGATTCGCATTGCCTCTGCCCACTGCCGCGAGATTACCGTGGCCATGGCCGATTTCGACTCTTCCACCCTCGAAGCTGTCCGATGGCCCTTCACCGCTGCAGACCTGCAGTTGTCGTTTGCCCAAAAGCGGCTCGACCGCTGGCCCCCCAGCACTGACGCCGCAGCGACGGGAGGGGTATGAAGACTATCTACCGTCTCTTCTGGACAGGTCTGGCAGTCTTTCTTGTCTCTTTTCTCGTGGGAATTTTCAGTCTCTCAAGTAACTCCAGCGGCAACGACTGGAGTACTCTTGGCCTCGTGGGCATGCTCTGCGGCGGTGCCCTCTTCGGCCTCTGCACGGTGGTGATTGAAAACGACGAAGGGGAAGAGAGCAAAGCAATGCATGCAGCTCGCTGTCTGCATTGCGCCCAAGGTCTGAACGGCGAGATTGCGCACTTAATTGAGAGCGCCAAGACGACTGCTGCCCTCGCCGAGGAAAAGGCAAGCCAGCTCAACAGTCGCGCCCTCGAACACTGCCTGGCCGTGCGCAATCAGCTGAGCCAAGAAGAGCTACAAGAACTTGCGGCCAGCTATCCGACCTTGCTCGTCAACGGCAAGCGCGAACAAGAACAAGTGGGCAATCTGCTGCAAGAGCTGGCTAGCCAGAGCAGGCAGTGCGCCTCGCTTCTGGCCGTATGCCAGGAAGTCGAAGCCATCATCCGCCCAACTTTTGCTGCCACTGGCAGATGGAGAACGGGGCGTTCAGTGGCCGGCCAATACATTCTCGCCAGTGAAGTTGAGCCACAGCAGGTCACTGTTGTTCTGGCTCGAGCACTACCAATTACTGCTAATCAAATCGAGCTGGCTCTCTCACAATTGAGAGCAGCTCAAGAGATAGCGCCGCGGCATTTTGATGCCCTGTCGCGCTTTCTCTCTCAAACCTAAACCCCAAACCCAACTAGAAAAAAGGACCACTACCATGTCTACCAATGACAAGACTGCCGGCGACAAGAAGACTGGCGGCTGCAAGTGCGGCGGCAAATGCGGCAAGGCTGCCAAAGACTGCACCTGCGGCGCCAAGAAGCTGCCGGTGACGCCGAAGCCCGCTCCCCAGCCCGCCACGCCGGCCGACACCAGCAAGAAGTAAGCTTCCTGCAAATCATTGCCAGCGCAAGAACTAAATCGAAAGATTAGCTCTTGCAGCTGGTTCTACAACAAAACAGAGTCAATCTCATGAACTTCGCTTCAATTCTCATCATGGTGGCAGTCATTGCTGCTGCCATGTTCATCGGCCCGCCCCTGCTGCGCTGGGTGCGTTCGGTGGTTTCCACTGCCGACATTCGCAACGACAAGGCCCGCAAACTGGCCGACGCCACCCTCTACTCGGCCACCTACACCGGCCTCTTCGCTGCCGCTTTCGCCCTTCTGGGCATGGCCTACAGCCTCGGCGGCGCCATTTTCGTCTTCGTCCTGCTGACGGTGATGGAATACTTCATGCCCTCGCGGCGCTGACACCTTCAAAAGCAGTCGGGCTGTTGACCCGACTGCTTTTTTTTCTGCACAGCCACCTTGTCCTAAAAAAATTTCCCTATATATACTGTTTGATATAGTAATCAGGATAAACAAAAAAAAGCGGCCTTTGGTGCGGTAAGAAAAACAGCAAAAAAAAGAGCTCATCACCCTTCTGTAGACCGAAGTTGGCGCTGTCCTATACTTCAAGGACAACCAACTTCAACCACAAAAGAGCAACGAGCTCACCAACTGTCAGGCCAAACGCAATTGCACAATGCTAGGCGTCACAGCCCTTTGGCGCAGAATCAGCAGCGACTCCGGGCCCACTCGACACGAGCTGTTGGCCTTCAGCTTTTTGCCATCGATGTAGAGCGCTTCGCAATCAGGCGGGCCCGAGCGGTGGCGGTAGCGCACACACTCGACGATGAACGATTCGCTGCCATCACGTTTGACAGTGATGCGGCCAGCCCAGCCGTCGAGGCTGTCGACCCAAGCGTTGAGTTCGAGAGCCTCGTTAGGCCGAAGCGATACGGTCTTGACCGAGACCTTGCCGACCGCCGCTTTTTCCTGCCGTAGAGCAAGGAAAAGGCTGAGTCGACTCCTGAAGAGCCAGAGAGCGAGAAGGGCGACGAGGGCGATGGTGCTGAAGACCGTGCTTGAAGAATAGTTGTAGAAGGGGGTCATACACTCTTTCGGAGTCTATGGTTGTGGTTGAGCGCCTGAGGCGCTAATAGCGGGGAAGGAAACCGGTTGCAGTAAAAGTGCAACCGGCCCTGTTTACTTCTCCTCGTGGAAGGCGAAGCGATTGACCCAGGCGATGGCCATGGTCGAGACGACGAAAACGATGTGCACGATGATCAACTTGGTGAGATGATCCGCCGGCTCATTGTCAGCGTTGACGAAGGCCTCCAGCAGGTGAATGCTGGACACGCCTAGAATGGACATGCTCATCTTCACCTTGAGCGCACCGGGATCGATGTGCCCGAGCCACTTCAGCTTGGGCAACTTGCTTTCGACCGGCAGCTCATCGTCGTAGCTGCTGCGAATGAACAGGACATAGCCGCCAATCATGATCATGACGATGAGATGGCTGACCATGATGATGTCCAGCAAATGCAGAACAGCCACAAGGATCTGCGTGTCGGTCAGGGTCAGTGCATTCATCAGCATGCTTCCGGTTTGCACCGAAAAGCGGATGGTATACACAGCCAGGGCCAGGATCAGGCCCAAGTACATCGGCAGCAGCAAGAAGCGACCGCCGAAAACGATTTTCTCCAAATGAGTTCTCATGCTCTTCCTCTGATGGCATGGTGAGAGAGTGTGGCTGGCTCTCATTCAGCAGACGACCCCTCATGAGTCGTCCATAGCAAGTGAAGAAAAAGTGACCTCAAGGGCGGCCGTGAATTGAGGCTCAGAGCTTCAACCACAGCCGCCCGAGAGATAACTAGAGGAATTACTTGTGCGCTTCTGCCGTCTGCAGACTGCGTCCACGAGCTTCACCACGACCGCCGGCGTCGTTGTCGTCGCAGCAGGTACCGTTGGCACCCATGCGCTTGCACGACAGACCTTTGGAGAGATGAGCCTTGGCTTGAGGCGCGCACACCAGTTCGATCTCCAGCTCACCGGGCTTCTTGCCGTAGGTGGCGATCTTCTTCTCCGCGGCCACTTTGATCAGGTGTGCCTGACCGCGAAGGTTGATGCCCTGCGCTGCCCGATTGGGCAGAATGGGGATGGACAGCTTGGAACAACCGCGAGCAACGGCGTTCTCCACTGCCAAATCGACGAGTTGGGTGATTGCCTTGCTGTCGACCTTGTCCGGAGAACCCAGACCGACAACCATGACATGATCCGGAGCACCTTCCTGGTCGAGATCGAGAACGAAATGCTCGCCACGATCACCACGGAAGTTTTCCTGCTCGATGTGTTGCGAGATGATGCCGCCGACGCTCTGGTCAAATGTCTGAATCTGGCTTCCGAGGCCATGTCCAGACAGTTTGCACAAAAGCAGCATAGGGGTGACGCCAAGCCCCAGTGAGTCTTGCGACTTGATAGACGTCGCTAAAGAAATCTTGAGTTTCATATGTGACCTCGATGTTAGAGTTGCCAGTAGATCCGCTGCCAGCAACAAAAACTGCATTAAGAAGACAGCAACAGACCTGGGAGGGGCGGATCCACTCTCAAGTCACGTTGCTTAGTCAGGAACCGTCTCAACTTTGCCAAACGCACAACCTTCACTCTCCCCTGCCACAATCTTTGCCGATAGTTTCTGTCGTTAGCATCTGTGGATGATCAGTCGGTCTTCTTCCTGCCACGTAGTGGAGAAGGAGGGAAGCACAGATGGAAGACTGATTGGCGGGAAGGAGTTATTGCTATGGAGGTTTGGGTTATAGAAGAGATGTTTGAAATCTAGTGATAAACAGCTTTTAGACTCAAGACAAAAGCTATTAAAGAGTGATAAGGCTGGTGGCACTGGTGGTGGTTCGACACAAAGCGCTGCGACAATGCCCCGACCAAACCAGAACATTAGATGAGCCAATCAGCAAAGGCCAGTATCCGCAATGGTTTCAGGGCGAAGATTAAAGCAGCAAGATAGCGCTCGTAACATCACTTGATATCTAGCGCGCCTCGCATTTGTCTGCAATTTTTTGCAACAAATATCCAATTAGCTTTACAGCAAGGGCTCTAGCTCTAGGTTGCGCTAGGTTGCCGAAAGAAAAGATAAAGACGCCAATATTACAAATATTACGTAGGTCTCTGCTAGCCTGACTAACCAAGAGGCGATTAAGCCTCACCAATGTTAGCTACACCTCAGTTGCTAAGACCAGCAAAACAGATAGCGAGATAGATGCAACATCGCCCCGAAACCCTTACCAGGCACAGGCCAAACTAGCCGGCATCAGAGCGTCTATATAAGTCACATATAGAGACTATTCGGTAAAAGATGAGAAACAACTGCTTTGAACTCGGCCGCGCCCGAAAGATAGGTTCAGGTACCTACATTTCCAAAACCTCCAAGACCCGGCAAGCAAAAGACCAAACAAGCAAACAGCGCACATCTGACAGCTATATCTTCCCGGGCTTCGACCTGTAGGTGGTCACCTCTTCTCAGTTAACGGTTCAACGACGCTCAAACGTGCGCAGACATGGTCAGTGCGAGCGTTCTACGAACACATCCTTCAACAATCCGGAGACTTTACTATGCTCAATCGCATCTTAAAGCTGTTCGGGGCTCCGTTCATGGCCTTGGTGCTCATGATCGGATTCTCCACAGCATCATTCGCGGCCGGTCCAACCTGGTTGCCCAAGGGCAATCAGTTTCACCCTGGCCAACACGTGTATCTCGACCCCAAGCTCGAATCTGGCAGCAACCCTGTCAACTTCGACGGCCTGGAGGCTCAACTCGCGGCAGAGAGCGCCAAACAGGGCGTTGAGTTCTACTATGTCATGGTCCTCAAGGGCGATGAAGCGAAGAACCCCAACGTGGCGTTCGCATCCGAACGTCTGAATGACCTTGTCGGCAACTGGAGTGGCCAGAAAGGCTTTCCCAGAAGCAAGGCAGTAATCCTCTTGGTCGTTCGCCTGGACACCGACTGGACCAAGAGCTCCTACGCCATCAACACGGCTCCGGCTCTTGCTTCTCTTGGTGTCACTGCCGACACCATGGTGCCGGTCCTCAATCAATATGGCAAGAACACCAACGGCAACAACCCCGGCGTTCTTCTGCCTCGCGCTCCGGCTGACTTCGGCCTCAAGGTCGCTCAGGCTGCCAACGCCCAGCTGGTGCAGTTCCAAGCCGACCTGAAGCAAGCCGAACAGAATCGTCTGGCGCAGGCCGAGCGTGAGAAGCAGCAAGCCCTCGCCGAGCAAGAGCGTCAGCGCCTCGAAGGCATTCGCATCGCCGAAGAAGCTCGCGCTCACGAGAAGGCCATGGCTGAACTGCCGATGAAGATTGCCATGTTCGGCATCCCGTCGGCCATCGTTCTGACGCTGCTTGTGCTCTTCCTGCTCTACAGCAGCAACAAGAAGCGCGCCGTCAAGGCTCTGGAAGACTGGAAGAAGCAGTTCGAGCCCGGCAACCAGAACTACCTGGAACTGGAGAAGGCCTATTGGGGCTTCCTCAAGAACCAGGGCGACCAATGGTCGAGCCGCTTCAAAGACGAAACACTGGCACGCTTCAAGGTGGCAGTGCAAGCCTACGCCGACCTCTCGGTGCGCATCAACGCTGCCCTTACATTGATGTCGGATTCTGAGAAAGACATCAAGGCGGCTGGCATCTTCTCCATCGGCAAGCTCAAGACCGCCACGGCGCGTCTGACAGTGACCCCGATCAAGATCACCGGAGAGACCCTGCCCATCGAGCAGCGCAGCATGTTCGGCTCGATCGTTGCTGAAGCCACCTACGCCCCCAATGAGCTGCTGGACAACATCGCCCAGCTGTTCGACACCGCCAACAAAGACTGCGCCTCGATCAAGAACGCCATGAGCGGCGCGCAGAAGAACAAGGAAGACATCGAAGGATTGCTTGCTTCGGTGGCGGCCACTCGTTCCGACCTCTCCGAGAAGGGCCTGAACTTCGCCCCCTACGAACTCGGCTTCACCCAGCTGACCACTGCTCGTGACGAGTTCCTGGCGCTGATGATTGCCAACCCGCTCAAGGCTTTCGAGAAGTCGGAAGCAGTCGAGCGCGGTGTGGAAGCTCTGAAGGCCACCCTGGAGAAGGCCATCAGCCTCAAGGTCAGCCTCTCGGGCACGACCAAGCTGATCGAAGCGGCCCAGGCCAAGATTGCGGCAGCACGCAGCAAGCCGGCCGACATCGACTACCCGGAGAAGCCGGCCACGCCCGAAATGGTCGCCGGCGGCAACTTCAAGATCTGCGAAGAGGGTGCCAACCCTGACACGCAACTGAACGAGGCCAAAGACCACCTGCAGGCCTGCCTGGACAACCTCCTGGCTGGCAAGCTCGACAAGGCCAACGACGAAAAGGCAGCGGCTGAGAAGTCGTCTGCTGACGCCAGCAACCTGGTCGACACCATCCTCGCCGCCCTGGCCTTCCTCAAGAAGCAGGTTCCGGTGGTGCGCACGGCCCTGAACCAGCTCGGCCAAGAGCTGCCTGCTTCAAAAGCAGACCTGGCGGCCCTCAACGCTGGCTTCCTCGCCAAGAACTTCGAAGGCGAGCCCAAGAAGCTGGATACGGGTAACACCGTCTTCCAGAAGACCGACGCTGAGCTGGCGAAGATCCGCAAGGCCTTCTTCGAACAGCGCTACGTGGCTGGGCGCGCGGCTCTCGAAAAGACCGGCAGCGACATCCAGAGCGCTCGCAATGGGCTGGTGGAAATTCACACCCGCCTGGGCCAGCTCACCGAAAACCGCAAGCACGCCAAGGCAGTGGTGCAGGACGCCACCCAGTTCACCGGCGCGCTGGCAGTCAAGCTCAACTCCAACAAGTTCACCACCTCGGCGCAGACCGACGGCATCTACGGTCAGCTCAAGCCGATCCTCCTCGGCCAACAGCAGAACGTCGCCAAGGAAATCACCGACTGGCCGGAAGCCGCTGCTGCAGCCGACAAGCTGCTTAGCGACCTGAAGGCCGTGGACAAGGCCATCGACACCGAGAAAGCCGCTCACGAGCTGGCCGTATCGCGCATCGCCACTCTCAGCAGTGCGATGCAGTCGGCCAAGACCACTCTGGCCGTGCGCACGACGCGTCAGCCGGCTCGCACCAAGCTCGAGAGCGCCATCGCTGCTCAGGCCCGTGTGGAAGCCAGCGTGGCCGTGGCCAAGTCTGACTGGAATGCCATCGTTCGCGCCGCAGAAGCCGCCAAGGTTCTTGTGGATGACGCTGTCAAACTGGCTCAGGAAGACGCTCGCGCTGCAGCCGAAGCAGCCGAAGCGATCAACGATGCCGAAACCTACATCGGCGATATCGACAGCAAGTCGTACTCCGAGAGCAAGTCGATCGGTGGCTCCTACAAGTCGTTCGGCTCTGGCGTCAGCGCTGACGTCTCCACTGCTCGCACCCGTCTGAACCAGGCCAAGCAGCAGCTGCAGGCCACCGAGTTCGAAGCAGCCAAGACCTCTGCCCGCAATGCGCGGCAGGCGGCCAAGGAAGCCGATGACCGGGCCGAAGCTATCGTCACGGCAGCTATCGTTGTCGCTGTCGAGGCCTGGGAAGCAGCAGAGCGTGAGCGCAAGCGTCTGGCGCAGGAAGAAGCCGATCGTCAGGAAAGGGCACGCCAAGCCAAGCAGAAGGAAGAAGACGACGCCCGCGCAGCACAGCAAACGGCGAACAACAACAAAAGCAACAACGACACCTTCGGCGGCGACGGTGGCTCCAAGGGTGAGACCTTCACCGGGGACGCCGGCTCCAAGGGGGATGGCGACTTCTAATTAGGGTCAGCAATAGCGACCTAGTCACGAATCGCCCCTCCTAGTAAGTAACAACCCTGAACTGTAGCTAGCCTGCAGTTCAAGTTCTAGGCAAAAGCCACGGCAGACAACGGCTCTCGAGGAGTGAGTCGATTACGTCTGCCGTGGCCTTCTCTCGTCCACTCCTCTGTCTCAGTCAAATTCACCATACAAAGGAAAATCACCATGTCCACTCTGTCCATCGTTATTTTGCTCGCCGTCGCCGGTGTCATCGCTGGCGCCATCTTCTCGCCCAAGTTCCGTCAGCTGCTCCGCATCCGCGGCGGCAAGGCTGTCGACGCCGGCACCACCGCTCTCGAAAAGGAGCAGGACCAGTACAAGCAGCTCGTCGCCAAGATCCCGGCACAGCGTGACTCGGTCGCCCGCACCAAGGCCGGTGCCGTGATCGCCCAGAAGAAGCTCGGCACCCTGACCGAGAAGCTCGCCGGCATCGAAGCCGAGTACAAGCAGGCCGACAACATGAAGGCGCCGGCTGACGTCGTCGCTGCCATCGAGGCCGACTACACCGCCACCGAAGCGGCCATCGAAGAGCAGAAGAAGATCGCTGCTGAAGCTTCGGCGGTCGCCGATGAAGCCCTGAAGGCGCTCGAGGAAACCACCAAGGCCCTCGGCAAGTTCAAGAGCCGCATCGAGCAGGACGCCAACAAGGTCGACCTCAAGGCTTCCCTCGAGATGGCTGCTGCCGCTCGCCAGGAGCTGAAGGACATCCAGACCGAGATCTCCGGCGCCGGCCAGGCCTCTGCCGAGATCGACCGCGCCCTGGAAGAAGCTCGTGCCAAGAACGACATGAGCAAGGGCTCCACCACCGACCAGGCCCGCGAGAAGCTGGCCGAGCAGGTCGCCGCCAACGCCGGCCGTGACCGCCTGCGCGCCAAGCTCGGTATGGGCACTGCCGCCCCGACCGACACCACCAAGTAAGCGTCGCCACTTCGGCGCCGCCAGAACAACCACCGAGTACCAACCTAGTAATCAGTTAGAGCAGAGCTCTTTCTGAAGTGCCTGGGGGGCGTCAATCATTGCTTCGGCAAACGGTTGGCGCCCCCTTTTCCCTGGCAGCACCACGGCACCTACGCAACGTGGGGCTGCCTTTCACACCAGTCCAATCGACCACACGGTCAAACGACTCAAAGGAAAATTCACTATGTCAACGCTCTCCATCGTCATCCTCCTCGCCGTCGCCGGTGTCATCGCTGGCGCCATCTTCTCGCCCAAGTTCCGCCAGCTGCTCCGCATCCGCGGCGGCAAGGCTGTCGACGCCGGCACCACTGCCCTCGAGAAGGAGCAGGACCAGTACAAGGTGCTCGTCGCCAAGATCCCCGCTCAGCGCGATTCGGTCGCCCGCACCAAGGCCGGTGCCGTGATCGCCCAGAAGAAGCTCGGCACCCTGACCGAGAAGCTCGCCGGCATCGAAGCCGAGTACAAGCAGGCCGACACCGCCAAGGCACCGGCTGACGTCGTCGCCGCCATCGAGGCCGACTACACCGCCACCGAAGCGGCCATCGAAGAGCAGAAGAAGATCGCCAGCGAAGCCGCTGCCGTCGCCGACGAAGCTCTGAAGGCGCTCGAGGAAACCACCAAGGCCCTCGGCAAGTTCAAGAGCCGCATCGAGCAGGACGCCAACAAGGTCGACCTCAAGGCTTCCCTCGAGATGGCCGCTGCCGCTCGCCAGGAGCTCAAGGACATCCAGACCGAGATCTCCGGCGCCGGCCAGGCCTCTGCCGAGATCGACCGCGCCCTGGAAGAAGCTCGTGCCAAGAACGACATGAGCAAGGGCTCCACCACCGACCAGGCCCGCGAGAAGCTGGCCGAGCAGGTCGCTGCCAACGCCGGCCGTGACCGCCTGCGCGCCAAGCTCGGCATGGGCACCGCTGCCTCTTCCGAGACCGCGGCCCCGACCGACAGCAAGTAAGCGTCGCCAGTGAGTAGCTAGGGCTCCGCCCTGGCTACCACTGGTATCCCATCAACAACTCCATCAACAGTGCCTGGGGGACGTCAATCATTGCTGCAGACTGCGGCAAATGCGGTTGGCGTCCCCTTTTCCCTGGCAGCACCACTGCACCTACGCAACGTGGGGCTGCCTTTCACAACGGTCCAATCGACCACACGGTCAACAGACTCAAAGGAAAATTCACTATGTCAACGCTCTCCATCGTCATCCTCCTCGCCGTCGCCGGTGTCATCGCTGGCGCCATCTTCTCGCCCAAGTTCCGCCAGCTGCTCCGCATCCGCGGCGGCAAGGCTGTCGACGCCGGCACCACTGCCCTCGAGAAGGAGCAGGACCAGTACAAGCAGCTCGTCGCCAAGATCCCCGCTCAGCGCGATTCGGTCGCCCGCACCAAGGCCGGTGCCGTGATCGCCCAGAAGAAGCTCGGCACCCTGACCGAGAAGCTCGCCGGCATCGAAGCCGAGTACAAGCAGGCCGACACCGCCAAGGCGCCGGCTGACGTCGTCGCCGCCATCGAGGCCGACTACACCGCCACCGAAGCGGCCATCGAAGAGCAGAAGAAGATCGCCAGCGAAGCCGCTGCCGTCGCCGACGAAGCTCTGAAGGCGCTCGAAGAGACCACCAAGGCCCTCGGCAAGTTCAAGAGCCGCATCGAGCAGGACGCCAACAAGGTCGACCTCAAGGCTTCCCTCGAGATGGCCGCTGCCGCTCGCCAGGAGCTCAAGGACATCCAGACCGAGATCTCCGGCGCCGGCCAGGCCTCTGCCGAGATCGACCGCGCCCTGGAAGAAGCTCGTGCCAAGAACGACATGAGCAAGGGCTCCACCACCGACCAGGCCCGCGAGAAGCTGGCCGAGCAGGTCGCTGCCAACGCCGGCCGTGACCGCCTGCGCGCCAAGCTCGGCATGGGCACCGCTGCCTCTTCCGAGACCGCGGCGCCGACCGACACCAAGTAAGCGTCAACAAGAACGCCACTAGGGATCCAGAAGAAAGTGCGCAAGCACTGACTTCTGGGTCTTACTGCGGTCATTCAATCAACTTCGAGTCGGGGGCGGCTTACCTTTCCAGGTATAGCCGCCTCCGACTTCTTTTTCCTAACTCTTTAGCTCTTTCAGCTTTAAGGAGGAAAATATATGGTCCCATGGCTACCATCGGTTGCAGAGCTACTTGCCGCTGCACCGGTTATCGCCTCATTGATTGCCATCGAAGGTTTGCTCTCGGTCGACAACGTTCTCATCATTGCCGCCCGTGTCAAGAACCTAGACCCCAAAGAACGGCTCCGAGCCAGGCGTTTCGCAATGCTTGGCGCCTACGGCTTTCGCGTGCTCTGCCTGGCCTTTGCCTCGATTTTGATTCAACACGAATGGATCAAACTCTTCGGTGGTGGCTACCTGATTTACCTGATGTGCGAACACCTCGGTGTGGGCGAGTCGGGCGAAATCAGTCAAGAAGAACAAGCACAGGCCAAGCCCGGTACCTTCGCCAGCATTGTCACTTCGCTTTTGCTTGCCGACATGGCCTTCAGCATCGATAACGTCGTTGCTGCTGTCGCTCTCTCGCCCAAACTCTGGGTGGTGGTGCTCGGCGTCAGCCTTGGCATGATTTCGATGTTCTTTGTCGCTGGCGCTTTCAGCAAACTGGTCGATCGCTTTCCCATTCTCGAGAAGCTGGCCTATCTTCTTGTTGGCTATGTCGGTCTGCAGATTTTTGCCGAGTATTTCTTTCACTTCGAAGTGACTGAACTGCAGAAATTCGCCGTGATTGCCTCCATTCTCGTGGGCGGCATCATCTACGACAAAGCCAAGTTCTTGCATCCATTTGTTGGTCCGCTGTTGCGCTGGATCGGCGAAATCATGGATGACCTGGCCGAATTGGTTAACACCCTCATCAAGCCATTGCTAGCCCTGGGCTCGCTGGTAAAGAGTGTGTGCCTCAAATTAGTGGCGCTGTTCCGCCGCTAAAACCAACAACTCAACAAATCAACGACTCTAACCGGATCAAACATACTTATGTGCGTCTCACTACACCCCGCTCGCTTCTCCGACACCGTCGTCGGCATCTTCGAAGGTGCCAACGGCCGTCGCTACATGGCCTACCAGAACGTTGCCGCCAACCTGGCCAAGCTCGTTGCTGGTAACGCCACTGTCGCCACCGCAGCCAGCACCACTGCCGATACCAAACCGGCCCCGACCAAGCCGGTCAAGCGTGGCAGCCGCGGCCCGCGCAAGCCTGCCGTCGGCAAGGCTTCCTGGAATTTCGAAACGGCGGTCACTCCCGCTCCGAGCGCCGGCGCCACTGCCTCGGCCATCAGTAGCGGCAACGCCATGATCCTGCCCATCCCCGACGATGTGGCCAGCATCGAAGTGATCGACACCACCACCTGCCCCAGCTTCCTCAAGGACATCCGTTCGGCCCTGACGCCCCGCTCTCGCGGCGGCCTGCTCGGCGCCGACTCGGTCCGTCGCGGCAGCAAGAGCATCGAAGTGCGCATCATCAACTTCGACGTCTACACCATCGTCATCGCCAAGAACGCCGGCGCCATGCGCAAGGCTCTGGCCAGCGACGCTGTTCCGGCCGATCGCCGTCCGGCCCTCAATGCCGACATGATCAAGGCCTACACCAAGTGGTACCCGGGCTGGGCCATCGCTGTCTGCTGCTTCAACAACGCCGACGCCAAAGAGGCCAAGCCGCTGCTCTTCTCCTACGAGCCGAGCAAGCAAGCCAACCCCGATGACTTCTTCGTGCCCACTCTCGACGCCCACGACGGCAAGGTGCCCAACCTCACTGCCCGTGTCGACGTCGACCACACGGTCTTCATTGCCACCAAGGACATGGCCAGCAATCGTGCCACCACGGTTTACTACCGCGATCCTCAAATCGCACTCGGCATTGCCGAACTGCTTCCCAAGGCAGTGATGGGCAAGGTCTTGCGTGGCGACATGATCAACGGCGACATCATCTTCCGCCGCAGCGATCTGGCGGCCGGCAAGTTCAACGGCCTGCGCGCCTTGCCGCCCGGAGCCGAACAGAACGGAAGCGCCGAATTCATCTAAGCAGCAACCAGCGCTGAATAAGCGCAGCAAGCGTTAGTAAGCGCAGCAAATGCTCCTTCCGCTCGGGTGCCAGCACTAGGCTGGTGCCCGAGCAAGGGCGTCAATGTCATCTCAGATATCAATTGCTATAAATGAGGAGGCACCTATGAAAAATACTAGCCAGCCGGCTAAGACCCTTCACATAGGGCCCAATCAAAGGCCCTGGGCTATGCCCCGCAATTATCAGCGCTTCTGGGGCACTTACGAGCTCGACCAAGAATCGGGTTTATATTTCGCCAAAGAATCAAGCGCCAGGCAAATAAGTCTTGTTCGAGCCAACTTCAAACGCTTGCCAGCGTGCTTTCAAGAGCTTGCTCGGCAGTGGAAAGTTACTTTCAGCTTCGCTGAAGGTCTCACCGCCTGTGGCAACTCTTCCACCTTCTACGCTGACTTCAGCCGCCATCCACAAGAGTACATCTCGCCCCACATCGAGATTGGCAGCGAGAGCCTCAAGCCAGACAAGATATTGGCCCACCTCGCCCACGAGGTTGCCCACCTGTTCTGGCGCACCAGAAGCGAAGCCCAAAGGCGCGCTTACCGCGAATTTCTTGCTCGCAGTTGCGGCCCGACCACTGTCGAGGTCACTTACTACGTGCACAGCTACTTCGAAGAATATCTCGACTCGATGAAGCAGTTTCGTCAAAACAAGGTACATCCTAACTTTCATGACGGCAACTTCACGCGCTGGACAGAAGAGTCTTTCTGTGACACGGTTGCCACCAAGCTCGTCGGCGCTCACCCCAACGGCTGTGACGACTGCACCGTGGACATCTCGCAACGTCTTGCCGAAATGCAAGAAAGTCTACAACTGGCTCTCTAAGCCCGTTTTTTCAAGGAGAGGCGCCATCCGGCGCCTTTTCCTTTTCAACCGTTCTACTGCTTGCTGTAGTTATGGCAGCAATTAAATTGGCACTCTAAATTGCGCACTCTGAGGCCAAACTAAATCAGCCTGTTCTAAATTAAGCGTCCAGCGGTCTACAATTAGTACATTGACCGCCCGGCCAGAACTTGGAGCAACACTTGACCATCCTTAAACGCTCATCAGCCAGGGAACACATCACCCAAATCTTGCTGGACCGCATTATTGACGGCACCTACAAGCCAGGAGAAAGGCTGATTGAACTACAAATTGCCAACGAACTCTCAACCAGTCAAGCACCTGTAAGAGAAGCTTTTCGCTACCTTGAGGCCATGCGGGTAGTAGAAACTGAGACCTATAAAGGAACAAGAGTAAGAAGCATTTCCGCTCGTGAGCTAGAAGAGTCTTCACAAGTAAGAGCCGCCCTTGAAGAACTAGGGGCTCAGCTAGCAGCACCACACTTCAAAAACAATGTAGAACAACTTGAAAACGAAGCAGCACTGTTCATGAAAGCTGCAGATGAGAAAGACGTCAAAAACTATTCAAAGCACGATATCGAGTTTCACCGCATCATCATTGCTGGTTCACAAAATGCCCTACTACTGTCAATCTGGGAATCGGTAGTACTGGAGAGTCGCTTCCGCTTGACACTCAAGAGCATCGGTGAAGACCAGCTCTGCCATTTTGGCCAAGCTCACTTACCGGTGATCGATGCCTTACGAAACGGAGATGGTAAGGCCGCTGGCAAGCTTTTAAGAAATTTGATCTGTAAATTCCATTTCTTGAAAATAGACTAAAAGACCATCTGTTTAAGCAGTATAATTCCAGTTCTGACTAGTTTTCCCCCAACCTTTTTCACCCCCAGTTGCCCCAGCTATAGAGAGATTATGTCGACACAGTCAGCATCACGACTAGGAAATCTACTGCAAGAATTTGGTGTGATTAGCCCCGAGGCTTGCAGCAAAACCGAAGAATTATCTACTTTTAGCGGCTTACCTTTCGGCAAATGTTTGATTTTGCTTGATCTAATTTCAGACGACGACCTAAAAGAAGTACTGGATGGCCAATCGCTGCTAAGGGAAGGAATATTCAGCAAACCTGTGGTGGCCCAAGCAGTCAGGCACGTTTGCAAAGAGCATATCAGTATTTCCGAAGCCCTCAGTAAGCTCGGCGAGAAATCGAAGACCACAAAAAGAACTAGACTGGGAGAACTTCTTAGTGACGCCCAGGCAATTAGTGACAAGCAATTAGAAGTAGCACTAAAAGTGGCAGACTTCGCTTCACTGCCACTAGGTCACATTCTCACTAGCTTTGACACCCTTGAACCAGCACTGGTTGATCAAGCGATAGAAATTCAAAGAAAAATTCGCAAAGGCGAACTAGAGCGCAGCGCTGGAATTCAACTAATCCGCCAGACCAATCAAGAATTGAGTAGCAAAATATCAGCTGGCAGTGGGCACTTTGCCCTTGGTGAAATTTTGCGCTTTGGCAAGCTTCTCACCAGCCAGCAAATCGACGAAGCAGTGGCCGCAGCTAGCGCCAAGAAGCAGCTACTGGGTGAATATTTAGTAGAGATGCAACTAGTCGGCGATGAGACTATGACCGCAGCACTCTGTGTGCAAAGTCTGATTGCCTCGCACTTACTTTCTATTGATTCAGGCTGCGAAGTACTTGGCAGTGTCGCCCGTTTCAAAATCAGTTCCAATCAAGACTTTGATGGCATCACCTTTCAAGACTTCCTCAAAATTAGCGGCTATCTCACCAATGCCAAACTAAGAGTAGTGATGGCCAAGCTTTCCAGCGACCCGACCCAAACTTTTGATGCCTTCAAGCAATCAATGCAAGACACTTCCAAGCTACGCGAATTATTGACTGAATGCTTCCCTGAAGACGTTTCACTAATAAACGCCGGGGCCGTGCTTTTTCAGTTAGTGCAACTAAAAAAACTGAATCTCAATCAAGCCTTACTCACTTTTGCTTTCCGCAAAAATGGAGTTTCTCTAGCTACAGTAGCGTAGAGCTAATTGTGCTTACAGCCAGCTCTAAAGCTTAGAATCGCAGCTTAAATCGGCATACTCTGCTTTGCTCTTGCTTTTCATGGCCTTAACGCTGGCCATTACGGCAGCAGGATCAAATATAGCGGCCTGGGTAACAGCAGCATTGGCTAGGGCATCTTCAACTGTGCGACCATGATTATAGTTAAGTGCAAGCTTCGATGCCGCCACCGCCAGCGGTGAGCGATCAGCAATAGTTCTAGCCATCCTGAAAACGTCTTCAAGCATCTGTTCATGGCCTTCATAGACCTGATTGACAAAGCCTAATTGCTCGGCTTTTTGCGGAGCAAGGGGTGCACCGGTAAAGGCCATCTGCCGCACGATGGCATCGGGAAGGGCCAGTGGTAAACGCTGCAAACTACCGAGGTCAGCCATTAAACCAATATTGATCTCTTGAATGACAAAATAAGAATCGCTGGTGGCGAAGCGCAAATCGCACGCCGATATCAAGTCAACGGCAGCGCCAATAACGGCTCCCTGACAGGCTACTAACACGGGAAAGCGCACCGTATTCAAAACTGAGCAGCTCTCTTGCATAGCCAGAACCAACCTTCTGAAACTTTCACGCGCTGCCGGAGAGCTTGTATTAATCAGGGTTTCATCGGCAAAGAAGTTAAGGTCAATGCCAGAGCAAAAATGGCTACCTTCTGAATGAAGCACTAAGGCGCGCACTGCGCCACTCTGGTCAAGAGCACGGATAGCAGCGGGAAATTCAACAAAGAAGTCTTTTGTCAGAGCATTTTTAAACTTAGCATTGCCCAATTTGAGGCCAGCAACTCCGTTGTCTAAGTTCAATTCAAAGCTTTTATAGTCTGCCATTTTCTCTTCCCTGGGTTTGATCGACACAAAAACTGCTACAACTGCCGAACTTCAATTTTGGCCATAGCCTTTTTCAGATTTCGAAACTGTCATTTTTTCTTCGCATTGCCTCAAAAATAATCGTACTCGCCTGACCCGTTGCCTCAAATTAAAATCGTACTCGTCGACCAGCAGTGAGGGGTCACTCGATGAGGCAACGAATGAGCATGACCACGCGAAGAGAATTGCAGGCTTCGATGAGCTTGAAGTATCAAAACGCGGATAGAGCACAGCGAAAAGAGATACTCTCGTCCTTCCTGGAAGCGACCGGATATAGCCGAAAGCATGCCATTGCAATGCTTTTGAAGAATAACGGGTCAAAACCAAAGAGAAAGGAGGGTAGCGGCCGACCGTCAAGACTAGGCCCAGAGGCTCTGGCAGCTTTAGTTTCGATTTGGCACTTTAGTCAGCACCTGTGTGGCAAACGGCTAGCGCCAATCATCGCGGATTATTTGGAAAACCTCGCACACTTCGATGAATTGGCGCTTTCCGAGCCAGCAACTAGGCAACTAGAAGGTGTAAGTGCAGCAACCATTGACAGGCTGCTGAAAAAGGAGCGTTCAAAATTACCTCGCAGTATCAGTCATACAAAACGGGGCAGTTTTCTCAAGGATAGCGTGCCAATCCGCACTTTTACCGAGTGGAATGATGTCGTGCCTGGATTCTTTGAGATCGATACTGTATCTCACTCTGGTTCAGATATAAATGGGCCATTTCTCAGCACTCTAAATATGACCGATATAGCAACAGGCTGGACGATTCCAATTGCAATTTTTCGAAAGTCCTCCCTAGACATCATTTCAGCGCTTGAACAAGCTCAGAAACATATTCCGTTTCCAGTCCTTGGTATCGATTTTGACAACGGCTCTGAGTTTCTAAATCAAGACTTGATTGATTGGTGTAGGGCTAGAAGCATTACCTACACACGTTCTCGGCCATATAAGAAAAATGACCAGGCTTGGATCGAAGAGAAGAATAGGTCGGTAGTAAGATCAAGCGTAGGCAGAGATCGCTACGTCGGCAAGAAGACCTTTAAGGCTCTCTCTGAGCTGTATCCAACACTAATACATCTCCACAATTTCTTTCAGCCTAGTCAGAAATTACTTTCAAAGAGCCGTCATGGAGCAAAGGTATACAAGCTCCATGACACAGCCAGAACCCCATACCAGCGGGTACTCGACAATCCAAACGTCTCAAGCGAAGCAAAAGCAGACCTCCGCAAAATCAAAGAAAGATTGAACATAGCTGATCTTTCTAGAAGGCTCAATTCGTTTCAAAATGCACTCAGGCTGCTAGCCGTCGATATTCCAAATCCGGTAATAGCCGCGAGAATTGCCCAGAGAAACGCTGTATATAAGTTTAGTTCCCGTCTGCACGAGCCAGCCCGAGATGTAGAGTCAAAGCAGCAAGTAAGAGTTTCAAAGAAAATCAAGGAATTGATAGTTAGCTGTGAGATTGGCTCAATAGTGCGTGCTGAGGACTTCATGACACTAGGTTCTAGAAACACTGTGAACGTGAGCTTGCTAAGACTCAATAAAAGAGGCAAACTGGAGAGAATAAGCCACGGTATCTATCAGATACCTGCAAAAGTAGTTCAATACCCTACCCCAAATTTATCATCAGCGAGTACGAATAATTTTGAGGCAACAATCTAACTCGGGTACGAAATTTTTTTGAGGCAACACGTTCTTCAAAAAATCTGACAGTTTTGGAAAGCGATTCCGGAGCTACATCGTTTCGCAGGCTGCATCTATTTGCAAGCTACATCTAGTTCCGAGCTACATCTAGTTCCGAGCCACACCAATTTGCAAGCTACAAGAATAGCCTATTAACCGACACCGCTGCCTACTGAATCTGCTACAGCCCAAGTGGGTATACCCCAAGTACTTTAAAACCTCATTTTAACTATATACACTAGTAATTAAAGTCAAAACCTGCGTATTAGGATAACGCAGCATACCGGACAGGGGGATTGAGGGCGGCGGCGGCGAGAGTTCGGCTGAATAGTTGCGACCAGTGATAACGACGGTTGAATCGAAAAGCAAATTCATTCAAGAACCTCTGGAGGTGAACTCTCGAGCAGTATTGATGGTACGTTCCGAGCAAATACCTTTTTGCCAAAGAAATGACTCTGTCTACGTTTTCCAGTGGTCCGTGTTCGCTGTAGATCTTTCCGATTTTGTCCATATTGAGTTTGCCAGCTAGTGCATGAAGCATGCTGTTAGTTGGAAAAGCATCAGTACGAATATGAGTCATCGGCTCCACCACTGATTTTACTGCTTCTAAAAACACATCACCGCTCTGGTTGGGAAGTACAAGCAAGGCTACGTCACCAGCTCGTCGATTTAACCGCTCAACAATGACTACTACATTTAGCTTGCCGTGCGCCCCTCGCCCTGATTTCCCTTTAGACCTACCTCCGAAAAAAGCGTCATCTATTTCAACCAACCCTGATAGTGTGCGACCTACAAGTCGATTTCCCATTGCCACTCTTAACTTGTGCATCATGAACCACACGGTTGCATAGTGCATCTCCAGAAGCTCTGCAGCTCTAGTCGTAGAAACTCCACCCTTGTCTTGCGACATCAGATAAATGAGCCAAAACCACTTCTGAAGCGGGACTTTACTCCGCTCAAACAAGGTCCCAGAGGTGATTGATGTTTGTCTCCTACAACTGGCACATTGAACGGCGCGCCGCTGCGAAAGCCGATATCCAAAATCGTGACCACATTTTGGACAGTTAAAACCACGTGGCCAACGAGCCTGAAATATTGCCTGTATGCAGTCTTCTTCAGTGCGATATTCTCTTTGAAATTCAATCAGAGTCATACTACTGTTCATAAGACATCCTCTCAATTTTGGGGTAGGACACTATATAGCACAGTATGCCCAAAACAAAGAAATAGTAACGGGGCTGCATCAACCTAATATCCAGGAGTCAAAAAAAGAAGGGAAGAGGAACAGTCCCCTTCCCTTCTGAAAAAACTAGCTTTCAGGCGTCTTGCCTGCAGCCGTTTTACTTGCTGCTGTCGACCTTCGGACTATCTTCCTTGTTGCTGGCGTCCTTGTTGCCTGCATCTTTGCTGGCGCCGGCGGCTGCACCACCAGTGGTGTCAGCAGCAACGCCATCAGTACCAGCGGCAGTCGCGGGGTCCGCGCCAGTCGCAGGGGCAGTCACGGGGGCATCCGAGGAAGCAGTCGGCGCCGGCAGTTCGAGCACGGGCTTGACCACCTCGGCTTCGACGTCAATGACATCGCCCGGGTTCTGGGCAGCAGCCTGAGCGGCCTGTTTGGCACGTTCCTGGTCGAGGGCATTCTTGTACTTGGCCAGCTCTTCGAGCACGGGCAGCATGATCTGGACGGCCTCGTCCAGTTCACCCTTGTCCAATGCCGCCTTGGCACTGGTCTCGGCAGCTTGAGCGCGCTCGAGGTGAGCAGCCAGCTCTTGGTCATCGGCATGCTCGGGCAGGGCGGCACGCTCTTTCAGAGCCTGGACAGCCAGGGTAAGGCCGCCGTAAATCAAGTAGGCCTTGCCTTTGCGCACCTTGGAGCGCAGCCACAAGATAGCCATCAGGACCAAGAGCGCGGCAATGCCGAGCATCACGAGTACTACGGTGAGGAATGTTGACACGGTTAATCTCCGGTTTATTTATGCGCTGTTTCCAGCACAAATTGGGAGGCTAGTGGCGTGAGCGACTAGCCTCCAGGGTTTTTGTTTAGAGGCAGAGCCCTGCTAGAGGCGCCTCAAAGAGCCCCATCCAGATGGACAGGGCTACTGGTCAGTGCGAGGCCGTCGGGCACTCGGCGTTCTCGCAGCCAGTCAGCGGGTCGCTGATGCTGTCGCCGCAGGCCGCGCAGCGGGGAGTGGCATCGAGAGCGGTGACCGGACGGGCGTCGCGGGTGAACACCGGGCAGGGCTCTTCGCGCTTGCGGGAGCTGACGAAGCCGTTGAAGCGCTGGTCGAAGAGGTGGTCTTCGAGCAGCTGGAACTTGTAGGTGGCGGTCAGCGGGCCGTGGGAGCTGAGACCCTGACGGATTTCCAGGGTGAAGGCAGGGAAGAGACCGCCGGTGGCAGCCTCGGCCAAGAGCTGGCCGCTGGGCTCGGCGCTGCGCACGCAGGTCTTGCTCTTGTGGTCGCCGAAGCTGAGCATCGACAAGAAGCCGCTGCGAGCCATGCGCTTGTCCTTCTTGAGCAGGGCGCTCAGAGCGAACTGGTTGCGCTTGTCCGGCTCGATGGAGCCCTTGAAGATTTCCTCACCGTCGACCAGCACGATGGCGGTGACAGGGTCGGCCGTGAAGATCACGAGTTGGGCAGTTGCCGGGTCGCAGACACGCACATAGGTGTCGGTGCCTTCCATGAACTGCTCGGCAGTTTCTTGGTTGCAACCACGGGTGATGAGTACTGTTGTCATATTCTATTTCCTCTTACGGGTTGTTTGTTGACGAGCGACATCTAGAGAGAAGTCGCACGGATGGCCACACCAGACCCACTGTCTGACATGAACCATCGGAAGCATGGGACGTTACTGGTAACTGGTCTGAATCGGTAGCTGTGGTTTCTTCACTTGCTCTTGCCGAGTTTCAGCAGACGCTGAACACCGGCAGTGAGAGCGAGGAGAAGCACCACCAGCAGGATGGACACCAGTAGTCCTCCAATGACTGCAATCGAAGCACCCACAACCGACGTGGCGTGGGTGTACGACTGACTGATGATTTGCATTATCCAGGGCATCACCGATTGCTCGGCGAACTCCTGGGCCACTGTCCACCCACCTGCCGCGATGGCACACCAGGCCACGAGGAAGGTGAACAGGTACATGACGAAGCCTGAAAGTTTCATCTCTTTCTTCCAAGTAATGTTCAAGCTGATGCAGGCGTAGCTGCAGCAGAGTTCTTGAACCAATTGTTGATAATCTCGGCGTGTTGCGGAAAGCCGATGTCGTTGGGCAAGTTGTGGTCGGCAAAAACGCCCACATCTTGCACTTCCTCGCCCGCCAGCAGCTCGCCGCCGACAGGTCTGACATGGTAGACGAGGATAATTTCGTTGGCGCCTTGGATGGGCGAATAGACGGCGAGCAGTCGCACAATGACGACCACCAGTCCAGTCTCTTCGAACACCTCACGAATCGCTGCCAGTTCAGCATCTTCGTGGGCTTCAACGAAGCCGCCAGGCAAGCACCAGGTACCTACTTGGGGAGGGTAGCGGCGCCTGGTCAATACGATTCCATTCTCCCTTTCGACCAGACAGACGGCTACCGGCTTGGGGTTGTCCCAATGGACAAAGCGGCAGGTCGGAGCGGAACAGGCCAGGCGAAAACGCTCGCAGACCAGTTGCTCAGTCAAGCCGTGACCGCAAAGCGGGCAGAAGCGATAGCCACTGAAATGGGCCGGGGGCGGATACGCCGGAGTGTCGACGGCACTATCGCTGTGATTGTCTCCTTTACCGACGAAAGCGGCAGTTAGGGTTAAGGCAGGTGGAGCAGGGTCATCGCTGGACGATGGTCCTCCTTCGTTTTTGGGATGCTCATGATGCGAAAGATTTACTGTCATATCTGTCGTTCTAAAACGTTGCCTTCCGAGAGCTTTGACAAACTAAGGCGACAGGTGCAGATAAACCGACCTGTTAGCCGCAGCAAAAATCTGTTCAGAACCAACACCAACCTAACCCTCGACCAAGCCCTTGACCAAAACCCTGACGGGAGCACAATTCAAACCTCGCGACTGCAAATGCTTCCACACATACCAACAAGATGGCAGGCGAAGAATCAGCAGTGGAGGCAAGGACGGAGCTTTGGTTGGTTGGAAAAGACTCTAGTGGGTGGTGGAAATAAGAACAGCACTAGTACATTAGATCTCGCGCCTACGCCCGTACAATCAATATCTACAGAACTTTACACGCGCGCGCGAGTACTAAGCTTTCCTTTAGAATCCGCATGACAAGCTCCCGACAGGGCTTTCGGGACAAACCACCGCCGCTTGGCAACGCTAGCCGCACGAGGTATTCAAGCGATATACAAAAGTGTTTCACTATTGCCGCAGACCGGACAATGCTCCAAGAACAAGCGTCGGCGCAGTTAGCCTAGTTCTGCTAGCATGGCTCGGAACAACTTATCGAGGCGCTTTGAGGCATTCTTGGAAGCCTCTAATACTTCTTCGTGACCACCCATTGCTTCATCAGGTCGCCAAACATTGGTAATCACCGAAACTGCACAAGCTGTTGTATTAGTGCCATCACAACAGAGCATTTCCGGCACAGTCGACATGCCCACAGCATCGGCTTTCAACTTACGCAGCATTTCAATCTCGGCCATGGTCTCGTAAGTGGGGCCAAGTAAACCAGCGTAGACCCCTTGACGCAAAGGTCTTGATTCAGAAGGAGACTGGGTTATGGCTAAAACCTCACCAACGCTGAGCAACTTTTCGGTAAGTTTATTGCGGCAATCAGTGGCCGGCTTGGCAATTGCAGGAAGCAGCCCTGTCTCCTTCAATTCTGGATTAAGGTGATCGCGATAGCCAGTCAGCACCATCAAATCGCCTACAGAGAAATCGAGATTGAGGCCTCCAGCGGCATTAGTGAGAAGCAAATTGGGCACGCCCCACTCAACAATTGCCCTTGTGGCCAAGGTTACAGTGGGCCAATCATACCCTTCGTAGAGATGAAAGCGGCCGCGCAGCACGGCAACTAGAGGCCCGCCCTCGGCAATACGACCAACAGTAAGAGTGCCAGAATGGCCGGCTACGCCTGGTGCCATGCCGAATAGATCTTGATAGGGCAAGACTAGCGGGTCAAACAATTTGTCTAAGACACTGACACCCGAGCCCAAAACCACGGCTGCCACGGGTACTTCTGAGCTTAGCTTCTTAAGGGCGATAACAGCTTCGGATGCGGTTCTCGGCGCTGACTTAATCATAATTCTCCCCTCGTTTATCTGTTAATCGCCATGAGCACTTGATCGGGCAAAACGCCCCCTTCAGGCACGGCCAAAGCCAACACTTTCAAACCAGCGTGGGCGGCAATAATCATCGTCGGCACAGTGTTCCAATTATAGAAATGAGCACCCATGCTATAGAGCAAATCAAGCTCAGCCGGGCTGGGAACCGCACCATATTTGACACCAGCAACGATACCACTGCGCAGTTTACTCAAAGGGTTTCCCATCGTCCAAGTCTCTTCCTGGTCGATGGTATCGGCAGCTGAGAGGTAGATATTATTGACCACCGGAAAACGCTCGCCGATAGGGTTATTCGGCCCAACCAGAGGATTGTCACCAGTTAGGTTCAAGTGATCCGAAATCAGATGGGGCTCCGCCGCATTGTCTTTGAGATGACTGGCGGCAAAGCCGAAAGCCCGATCAACGACGATCACTACTTCAGCCTTTTCTTTGTTGCGAATCAAATCGATAGTTGCATCTGAGAATTTTTCGAAAAAATCAAACTCAGGGCAAGTACCGGTAAAGTCGATGCGTTTTGCATTCCTCAGCTTCAAGTTCTTTCCTCTTTTCTCTTCTCTCTGCTCGTCAACGTTGCACTAGTTAGCTGGCGTTAGAGCCCCTGGTATAAACGACTGCCCAGCTCCGGTCCAGCCAATGTTGAGCCAAGATGACAGTGATCCAGCGATGTCAGCAAAGCCATGGCGAATACCAATATCGGCTGACACGAGCGATGGACTATAACCAACTAAGGGCACAAATTCACGGGTGTGGTCGGTTCCGGGGGCGGTCGGGTCGTTGCCATGGTCTGACGAAATCAGCAATAAATCTTCTGGTTGCATGGCAGCGATAATGCGTCCGAGCCACTGGTCAATTTCTTCAAGGGCATGACCATAACCTTTAACATCACGCCGATGACCATACAGCGAATCGGTATCAACTAAGTTTGTAAAAATTAGACCCATGCGGTCGGGTCGAGTGGAGCTAATCTGCACCGAGTTCATATCAATATCACCATTGATAGCTTTCAGCGTAAGCTCCAGACCCTCGACATTGGTGCCTGTATGCTTAGCATGAGACAAACCATTGCCAACAAAAATATCTTCGATTTTGCCGATACCAAAAACTCCTAAACCCGAATCTAGGGCATTGTCTAAGAACGTTTTTGCCGGTGGCGGAACAGCATAGTCATGGCGATCGCCAGACAAGCGCTTATATGAGCCACTCTCGCCGTTAAAGGGCCGAGCAATGACACGACCAACCCGATAAGGGCCATCGAGAATTTTACGGGCGATCTCACACCATTGATAGAGAGTTGCGAGCGGAACAGTGTCAACGTGGGTCGCCACCTGAAAGACACTGTCTCCCGAAGTGTAGACAATGGGGAAACCAGTGCGTCGATGCTCGTCACCTAGTTCGTCCAGAATCACAGTGCCAGAAGCCGGTTTATTGCAGAGAATGCCTTTGCAGCCAGTCTCAGCAATAAAACGATCGATTACCTCTGGGGGAAAGCCGTCATAAAACATGGGAAAAGCTGTAGGGCTAATGATCCCCATCATTTCCCAGTGGCCAGTCTGAGTATCTTTACCGTTGCTTTCTTCTTGCAAGCGGCCAAACATGCCAGTTGGCTTGGCAACCGGAGCAACACCGGCAACAGGGGCGATATTTCCTAAACCAAGCTTAGCCAGGTTGGGCAAGGCCAATCCACCTAGCTCTCGAGCGCAGTTAGCCAGACTATTGCAGTCGCCACTATCGCCAAATTCGGCGTGGTCAGGAGCAGCGCCAATACCGCAGCCATCTACAACCAGAACAATAGCGCGGCGGTTTTTACCCTGGCCGTCTTTAGATTCGTCTTTCAAAGCTACCTCTGAGTTGAATGCACTGTTAAAACCGAAGCTAACCTGCGCTAGCAAGCACTAAGCAGATATCGTTCAGCTGCGCTGAGAATATCGTTGATTATTGTAATAGCGCCAGGGCGTTTTTGTTCGCAAAGCTAATTGTAAAGCGGCTAACTGATCGAGATTTCGCTGTAACAAAATTAGTGAGACAAATACGCAACCTCCTATTGTGTCGTCGACAGGGCCTTTGTTAGGGTGCGATTATCCTTTACACCCACAATCCTTCGAAAAAAAATACAAGTTCCGACCTAAACCCCCCACTCTATCGAGAATTCAATGCTTTCGTCTCCAGCTTTTTGGAGCAGCATAACGGGCGGTCTTCAGGTCAACTGATATTTCTATTGAAATTTGCCCGGGTTCTAGGCATCAACTTCGGTCACGCAGACTGACAGTAGTTGGTGGTTTCTTAACAACAAATCGTCTGCACTAACCTCTCCTAACACTAATTGCCAATGTTGGTAGTTGTGCTAGGACCAAACGTCAGGAGTCACTTATGAAGAAGTTTCTTGCTCTTCTCGCGGTGGTTGCCAGCTTCGCTTTCAGCAGCACCGCATTCGCCCAGCACCACCACGGTGGTAACGGCGGCGTCAACCTTCAGGTCAGCCCCTGGGGCACCTCGCTCAACATCGGTGGCCACAACGGCGTCACCATCACCGATCGCTACGGCTGGAATGGTGGTCATCGCGGTTGGGACAATCGTGGCTGGGACCACGGCTATCGTGGTTATCGCCCGCCGGTGGTGATCATCCCCGTTCCCCGTCGCGACTACTACTACTACGACCGCGACTATCGCTACGACCGTCCGGTCATGACCCAGCGCCCCTACTACTACTTCGACAGCAATGACCGCGAGGTCTACGTCGATCAGTACGGTCGGGCACGCTACACGGGCTACATCCGCGGCGACCGTGGTTGCGGTTGCAACTGAGCCGTCGGCTTCCATTCTAAGGAATGGGCAAAACTGGATGGGGTACAGGGAAACCTGTACCTCATTCTTTTTTGTTTTACCGCTCAACTACCTCATATAATATTTAAATATTAAGCTGTCTCTTCAACCATCGAAAAAATGTCCATAGGCTTTATCAAACCATTGGTTAGTAGGCCTAAAGCATTACTGTATCTGTCATTGAAGAATTTAGCCGTAGTACCTAGCACGGCTGCGCTAGTTAATGCTAATCTAGTGTATAGAGATATCGGAGGCACAATGACCACACCAGACATGCTGTCAATCAATAACGTCGCAGCCAAGCTCGGTTTGTCCGTGCACCAGCTTAGACGCTGGGAGCTGATGTTCGGCCTGGAAATTAAGCGGGGCCGCGGTCAGCAACGCCAATATCGTGACGAAGATCTCTCTGTTTTAGAACGCATCAAAGAACTGGTCGAGCAAGGTTGGCCAACCTCTCAAATTAGGCCCCAACTAGAAGCCGAAGGACTAGTCTCACCCAAGCTTATTGGCGTCACGCCCAGTCCTGGTAATCCAGAGGTTTTGCAAGAGTCGATCATTGGTCTGCGCAACTTCACTGAACGCCGCTTTATTGAAATCTCCAAACAAATTGATGAATTGAGACAGCTCTTGATCTCAGTTACCTTGAAGCAAGAACTTTCCGCCGACAAAGCCTCGCCCTGGCAACCAACCGCCAGCGAATTTATGCCAGCTCCCAAAATACAACCCGCTCAAGAAATTACCATTGGGCCACAAATCTCAATCGATCCACCCAATAGCAATATGTACGGTAATTCGGGTAATTCCGGATTGATTGGTCGGCCACAACCAGGCCCAGGCTTGCAACGGCAAGAACCACGCACATCCTTCGAACCTTCAACCAGCAGCGAAGCTGTAACACGCTCAATGTCTGCTTTAGACTCGATGTTCAAAGAGAGAGAGAGCAAAGATTCCGAAAGCGTTCAGCCAGAAGTGGGCACCAGCAGTTTCACAAAAGTACCCGTGATCCCGCCGCCAGAGACCCCAAGCTCGACCATCCCACCAATTAGACACAGCACGATACCGCCTTTACCGACTAGCTCTACAACTAACTCTGCTGCTGCTCCAGCAAGCCTAGAGTCGGAAGCAGAGCTGGCAGCTACAGTACTAGAGCCTGTTGTCGAAACTAGCATTAGCGCAGGCATAAGCACTGATAACCAGCACACCGATACAATTTCAACCCCATCTATTCAGTCAATCACCTCCCTGCAGTCAGTTCAACCGGAACCAACAACAGCAGCTGAATCAGCCACACAATTCACATCCACGGCAGTAGATCATCCCGCCTTAGATGATGAATTCAAAGCAGTAGAAAGCCCAACTGCTTCTAAGCTGATTGGCTCTCCATCCTCCCCATCCGTCCCATCATCTTCGTTTAGCGTGCCCCCACTGCCACCGAATCCTTTCAAAACCTCCACTGAGAGTGCTGAGGCCGCCCAAGCCAACTTACGCTCCTTATTTTCCCCAGCTCCTCCCGAACCACCACTGGGGCTGAACACTGGTTTTGCATCGAGCAGCTTTGCGCCAACGGCAGCAAATTTGCCCACCAGTTACCCCATGAACGATTCTACGATAGCCCCTACAGCAGCCCCGGCGCCAGCAGCAGAACCATCGCAAGAAGACACCGCTGAAGAGTTAGGGGATAGCGAGAGCTTCTTCGACGACAGTGTTGAACAAGCCGAACTACAACCAGCAGCTATTGAGCCGCCGCAACCGATTCAACTGACCCCGGGCCCTCAAGTCAATTTTGGCCCCAATGTTTCGGCACCAACACCGCAGGCGACACCACAACGAGTAGATGACAATTTTGGTCTTGGCGAAGTTACTGACCAAAATTATCTGACAGTGCTGGGTCGGGCCCTAGATTTAATCGGCTGGACTGACGAACAAGCAGATTCTTATTCGCTCAAAACATTCGGTGTTCCACACTGGGATGAATTGGGCCGCAGCCAAGCCGAAAAATTAGTGGCTCACCTGATTGGCTTGCTCAAAGAGCAGATGGGCTAGACTGCTAGATTGAGCAATTTAATCTAGACACCGTATTTACCCCACTGACAATAAGAGAGTTCGCCCTTAGTATCTAAGAACACGCTAAATCGCGGGTTCTCCAGAGAGAGCGATCAGGGATGATTTCTACCGAGGGCAGCACCGGTCCTGCGAGCAATTAAGTAAAAGAGCAGCTTTCAGTAAGCTGCTCTTTTTTTTGCTTTATTGGCTGGCAGATAAAAACCTTGCACGAACTCCCGCGAACCCATAGCTAACAATCGTTCCCGGCCTTAGTGCGCGAATATTAAACGTGCATTTTTACTCATTTAGGCCTTGTTATAGCTATACGAGTCTTGTTAGGGTCAAAATACCCATTTACATCTTGAATCTTACAGGAGTCCTTTTCAGCCACCAAACCAGCGCCATGCCCTAGTTCAGTGTCCTCGAAAAGTCTTCAACCAAGACCTGGGTGATCTCACATTTATTAACCCCGGCAGCGCGCTCAAAGAAAAGACGCCTGCCCGCTAACGTTTAGGAGCATCATGACCAATAACAAAAACCCTCTGGGCTTCCCAGAGATGGTCGATCACGTCGAAAAGATGTTGACCGACCCCGAAATTCTGCGACTCTACGATGAGGGTGACAAGCTCTCCAGCTCGCAGACCAAACACGATGTCGGGCACGCCTTCTCCGTTCTCAACACCGCCCGCTACCTGACCGACGAACTGCACAAGCGCTTCCCCGATTGCCTCAGCGACGAAGCTCGCTTGGTGGTCATTCCGGCTGGCGCCTTCTTGCACGACATCGGCCGCGCCATCAGCGTCGACGACCATGCCGAAGCCGGAAAGAAAGTGGCACAAGACTATCTCAGCGCCAAAGGCTTCCCCACTAAGGTCGTCTCCAAGGTTGCTGCAGTGGTTGCCTGTCACCGTTCCGACAAGTTCCTGGGCATCTCCATCGAAGCACTGAAGAAGTTTCCGGAATTGGCCATTGTCGTTATCGCTGACAAGTGCGTCGGCGATGAAGACCGTGTTCGTCCCCGCCAGGCTTTCTTCCTTCGCATGCTGCGCCTGGTTGGCCTTGCCCGCACCAACTTCTGGGACAACGCCGAGCACGACCGGGTCAACTTCGCCATCAAGGACGCCCAGCTTCTGGTCGACTCGGATGACGCCTGCACCCAGGAACACGCTGGAGCGATTGTGCTCAAGCTGGTTCTCGACGAGAAGGTTGCTCCGGCGGCAGAACTGCTCTCGCTCTACGGCAAACGCTTCCACTCCTGTGGTCGTGCCGCCAAGAGCCTGGGTTTCCTCTTCCGTATCGAGGTCAACTCGGTGCGCTTCATGTACGACGACGTCACCAACAAGTGGCGCCCGCTTGAGTGCTTCAGCGTGCAACTGCCCTAAAGGCATGAGCAGCTGAGGAGCCAGGGGAAGAAAAGTTTCTGGCTCAGGCCAGAGACTTTTTCTTCTCCCATTTTATACTATCTAATTTAGTAAGATAGTTGCTGCAAATTAGGGCAGTAAAGAGATAGCTGAAAGTGATGGCCAGGTAAAATAGCCTAGTAGAATATATTTATTAGTAAAGGAGCAACTCGAAAAGAGTGTCACTTGTAAACGACATCTGGAAGATCTATCGCGCCTCGGCTGAGTCGTGCGTAAAGGCCGGTCAGTACACCGATGCTGAGCGGCTCTGGCTGGCAGCATTAGAAGTGGCCGAAGACTACGGCCCAGATAATGCCATGTTGACGACCTCTTTAGAGGGTCTAGCCGAAGTGTTTTGGTACCAGGGCAAGCATGAGTTTGCCGCCCCAATTTGTCGGCGCTTACTACGGCTATATGAACAAAAGCTAGGCCACCACCACCCCGATGTGGGCACAATGGCCTACAACCTGGCCTTGCTCTATCACTCATGGGGTAAGTATGTCGAAGCAGAGCCATTCTACAAGCTCTCTATGTCAATCAAAACCAGAGTTCTGGGCGGTCGCCACCCTGAGGTGGTCAGTCTGTTGGGTAACTACGCTGACCTGCTGCTCATGCTTGACCGAGTCGAAGAAGCCCGGGAACTCAAAGCTCTATCAGAAAAAGTCAAAGCCACCAGTTGGCGCAAAACAGGAAATTGGCAAGCCATGCCAGCCGCAGCTGAGTCCGAAACACTTTCCAACCCTAGTCCTACTTAAATGACCTTCGGATTAACCGGCTGGCTCAAGTCCCAGCATCGCAGTCTCGACTACGAAATACCACTCTGGTATCCCAGTAAAGAACACCCAGACAGCCGCGAGTGGCTCAGCACTAACGGCCTCGGTGGATACTCAATGGGTACAGTGTCGGGCATGAACCGTCGGCGTTACCACGCTAGCTTAGTCTCGGCCCTCACTCCACCGGTTGATCGCAAAGTTGTTCTTTCACGCATCGAAGAACTAGTAACAATCAACGGTAAAGCCTATGACCTCGCCACTAACTCCTGGGCATCAGGGGTGGTATCACCAACTGGTTATAAAAAACTTGAATGCTTTACCACACTCCCAACTCCCACCTGGGTTTACGAGCTGGACGGCCACTACATAATTAAGCGCCAGGCACTACCTTACGGCAAAAACGAATTATTCTGCGGCTATACTTTTCTACCCGAAAATGACGATGACACACCCGATGTCAAATTAACCACCCGCTTTTTGGTCGGCTTTCGCGATTTTCATGCAGCCGTCAAAGGCTCACCAGATGAGCGTTTTCCTCAATTCGTCTCCCCCAACCAAACCATGATCATTCTCAATGAAAGTGGTCACCGCCTCTGTTTGACTTGGGGCAGTGGTAGATATGAAACCGAAAAGCAATGGTGGTGGGATTACAACTGGCCAGACGAAACGGCCAGGGGTGAACCAGATCGCGAAGACCTCTTCCTTGTTGGCACCGTAACCAGCACCCTCACCAATGGCCAAGAATTCAGTGTAGGCGCAAGTTTTGAACAGGTAATTCAGAATCCTAACTGCTTTGGAGCCGTAGAACGCTTGATTGCCCGACAAAACCGACTAATAAACCGCGCCAGCTTGCCCCGCTCACAAAAAACTGACATGCTCATTCTGGCCAGCGATCAAATGATCGTGCCAGATCTCTTCGCCCCCTCACACAGCCCAGCGGGAGCCACTGGTGCCGACAGCGAAAGCGACCGTCTCTCGGTAATTGAAGGCTATCCCTGGTTTAACGACTCGGGCAGAGCGGCACTGCAATCGTTACCCGGTCTGCTCCTTGCCACCCGTCGCTTTAGAGACAGCAAAGCTGTTCTCATGGCCTTTGCTGAGCGCTGTGAAAACGGGCTGATAGCCAACCGCACTCTTGACTCTGGCAAGCAATCTCGCCTAGTTTTTGCTAGCGCAGATGTCAGCCTCTGGTATGGTTGGGCTCTCTATCAGCACTACCGCATCACCAAAGACAAAGAATTAGTGAGAACCCTAATGCCGGTTCTCATCGAGACCTACAAACGCTTTATCGCCACTACTGGCGATATCAAAACTGCTAGCGACGGCCTTTTAGATACGGGCTCTGCCACAGAAGAATATAGCTGGATGGATGCCAAAATTGGTGACCTGCCAATCACACCGAGAGCGGGCAAAGCAGTTGAGCTAAACGCCCTCTGGTACAACTTCTTAGAAACAATTATATTTTTGGATAACGAAATCCAATTTGAGCTGAGCGAAAAAGAAGAAATCAAAGCTAGAGCTGACTTGGCCAAGCTCTCTATGGTCAAATTCTGGAACGAAGACAAACAGTGCCTCTTTGACGTCATCGATGCCCGTACGCCTTCTGGACACAGCAACAAGGGTCACGACGACGCCATTCGCCCGAATCAATTGCTCGCAGTTTCCCTGCCTTTCAGAGCCTTTAGCAAGCCTCACGAAAGAGCTATTCTTACTATAATCGAAACAGAATTACTCACCCCTACAGGTTTGCGCACCCTAGCAGTCAATGATCCCCAATACCAGGGAGCTTATGGCTGCGGATTCCAGCACGCCGATCAATACCACCGCGACCTTTCCTATCACCAGGGTACCGCCTGGACCTGGCTAATCGGCAGTTACTTTGAAGCACTAACGAATGTCTACGGCACGCAAGCAGAGAGCGTAGGCCGCATCAAACTATTACTGCAGCCGTTTCTGGCACACCTGACAGAAGAAGCTTGCCTAGGTTCAATTTCTGAAATTTTTGACGGCAGCAGACCACACCTTGCCCGAGGTTGTCCCGCCCATGCCACAGCCATAGCAGAATGTATGCGCTGGCAGGCTTGGCAGCTAAAACAATAGCGTCTTTAAAGCCCGGGAAAAATGCTGGTGAAAAAATAAGACCGGCGGGTATGAAAATAGAGCTGGGCAAATTGTGCAGCTAAATTCAGCCAACTACGTTATGGCATCCCTTTCCACATTCTGGAGCGCATGTTCAAACCGAATTCCAATTCAGGACGAGGACCGCAGGCAAGCCCGCCTCAAGCAGCCACTCCTGGTAGCTCTTCACCGCAAAGGCTGCCACAATTGTGGAATCCTCCCACATTCGAAGACATTACCAAAATTCTCAGCCTCTCGCAAAAACAGGGGGGCAAAGCTATTGAATTGCCGTTTTCAGTTCCCGGCAACGACTCACTCTATCAAATTAGAGTGCAGCAACCAGAAAATAGCGATCCAGAATGGACTTTCTCAGCGGGTACCTTAACTGGCTTAGCCACTGTCTGGAGCATCCCCTGCATTGATCTACAACTGATTCATAGCTTGGTCGAGTCTGAATCCACAGGCAAAGACTCCGTCGACCTCATCGCCTCCAATAGTTTCAATCGCTCTACCACTGGCAATATTGCCTTTCCCTCGGCCGAAATCGCCGATCAATCGACCAGTCAAACGATGAGTGGCGTAGCCAATGCCATGCAATCAGTCAGTGCTGCAAGCAGCCAGGAGATAACAGGCAGTAGAGAAGCCCCTCCCGCCCAAGGGCTGCTGCAAAGTCAAAGCCAAAGTTCTGGTCAGGGTCAACAGCAAGCCTCACTAGAAGGCGATCTAGAAAAGCTCAATTTGCCGGCCGTGCTGCAATCACTGGCCTTGAGCAAAATGACAGGGCGCCTCGGCATTGCTAGCGCCTTTGGTGGAGCTGATATCTTCCTTGTTGAAGGCAACCCAGTGCATGCCACCACCGGTGAGACAAAAGGCGATCACGCCATCATTGAAACTTTGCTTTGGCCCAGTGGAAAATTCAAGTTCTTCGAACAAGAAAAATGCACCGACTATACCCTGACTAAACGCTTAGAAAACCTGTTGATGGAAGGTTTGACCTTACTAGATCAACATAATTATCTAAAGAATTCCGGCCTCAATATGGACACATATTTAAAGCAAGCTTATAGCAATCTATCTGAGATGCAATTCGAGCAGCTTGCCAGTCGGGGAGCGCCGGTTAATATGACCTTGCAAAAAGATTTCTATCTAGAAATTGACAGTCAACTAACGCTCTACGAATTGCTACTGCGCATGCCGCTAGCCAAAGCCGACTGGGTGCCGGTAGTCTACAACCTTGTTTCGGTTGGCCTGGTACGTTTAGCAAATGAAGTACAAAAGAAAGAAGTTGTCGAATTAGTAGACAAAGGTTTAGATGAGCAGGCCATTGCCGCTGCCATCAAACCTTTAGCGCGAATGGAAACAGATGTCTTTACCTATCCAGTCTTTCAATATTTTCTCAAGCAAGAAATAGCTCGTTACGGCGCTGATGCCAAGGCTTTTACTCTAGTGGTCTTCGATTTATTAGTAGAGCGGCCCACCGGCTTAGAGTCAATGCCACTTAGTGCTGCAAAAATAGCCTTAGATCGAGTCAAAGGTATAAAACGAGATATCGATATTTTGGGGCATTTCGAAACTTTCGATTTTGCCATCATTTTGCCGCAAACGGCAACGCGTTCTGCTGGAATTGTGGCACAACGTATTCTAGAGAGAATAAACGGAGAACCAATTGCATCACTAGTTGGAAGCAGCCAAATCAACATCGCCTTTGGCATGGCTGCCTATCCCCAAGATGGCAAGACAGCAGGCGCCCTTATGGCAGCTGCAGCTGAGGCCAAAAAGCATGCTCGTAAAACCAGTATTGCCATTGTGGAGTACAAAGCCATGACTTAAAAACATATGGGCAAACGGCATGTAAAGTGATGTTTTGACGTACTATTGCAGGCATTCAAATCGAAGAGACGAACGGCTCCCCACCCATAACCCCTAAGCGAGTGTAATTAAGCCACAGATGGCTCTAGTCAATTACGGCACCAAAGAAATAACATTCAAGCTCGTTTATTACGGCACAGGTTTGGGCGGCAAGACCACCAACCTCAAAGTAATCTATAGCCAACTTTCACCGCAAACCCGCGGTGAGTTAGTTAGCCTGGCTACTGAAACTGAGCGAACACTATTTTTCGACTTCATGCCACTTGATCTTGGTCTGATCAATGGCTTCAAAGCTCGCATTTCCATGTACACCGTGCCTGGCCAAGAAGAATACAACAAGAGTCGTAAATTGATCTTGCGCGATGTAGACGGCATCGTCTTTGTCGCTGATTCAAGCGTGGTGCGCTCGGAAGAAAACCAAGCATCTTTGAAGAACATGATGGACAACCTCAAAGAATACAATCTCACCCTGCAAGATATTCCGTGGGTTTTGCAATACAACAAGCGCGATATAAGCAACATGATGACGGTTGAACGCATGGAATCTGAATTAAACAAAATGGGAGTACCAGCCTTTGAAGCTGTAGCCCTTGAAGGCAAGGGCGTCTTCGCCACCCTAAAAGCGATAACAAAAATGATGCTCAATCGTGCCAAAGGCGACGACTAGTAAAAAAGACGTGAAATATTCGCGGCCTTGCTACAAGTTGAGCAAATGAGCTTTCCATAACCACATAGCTGCGCTCAGCTTGCGCAATCTTGGCAACGCCCGCTTTTCGTAAAACCTAATTCCAGCAAGCCTTTCCATCTCGATTAAGCTCTGTAACTTACATTAGTTAACAGAATCGAGGCAATCTTTTTTGCCTTTGAACAATAGACTTAGATGTCATTTTTTTCCTTCTCAAATAAAGATCAAATCCACCAGCGCAGCAAACTCCATAGCGAAACTCATAGCACGCCTCAGCCACTGCTGAAGTGATGTTGCAGACTCGCTTGCCGTCCTCTGCTCGCAAAGACCTTGAAGGAAAGTGTGACGAGAAGGCTCCTTGCGGCTCTTCTCGGCCAACCAATAATATAACCATGAGGTCAAACATGACCCGAATCACCATAGGCGGTATCGCCGCAATCTTTCTCTGCAGCATCGCCGCTCTTATCTTCTACCTGCAAGTCCCTCCCGCCCAGCCCGACTTTGCTCCCGGCACCACAGTGCGAATCTTCCTCCCTGACCACAGCAGCGCCGAGAAGATACGCTATGAGCGCTACGCCGCAGACCGCCTCAGCCGCACAGTCACCGACATCGAGTATGTCGATGGCTCCAGCGAACAAATCACTTACTGGGGAGACAACAACCTGCGCCGGGCCTCAGTAAAATACTTCAAAGATGATGACCAGCAGCAGGCTGCCAGCAATCAGAACAAGCGCGTTAAGAGCAAGGCTAGCTTCGATCATCGCACGGGTCAGCTCTACACCAGTCATCAGGTTTACCGTCTTGATGGCACCCTAGAGCGCACCGGTGAGCTGCTTAGCGACGGGCGCTACCAGACTAGCTATTACTGGAGCGACGGTAAAACATTATCGCGCCAGCGTATCTTCAACCAGAGTCGTGTTTACGTATCAGAGAAGATCTTTCGTGAAGATGGTTCGCTGCTTGCCGACGTGGTCCAGGGACAATCGGATCAGCGAGAAATTGTGCTCTATTGGCCCAACGGTGCACGCCAGGCTAATTACAGCAGCAACCTCGTCAATGGCGCTCGGGGCACGTTCTTTGCCGAAGACGGCGTCACCGTAGTCTGTGAGTTCTACCGCTCCTACTGGGCAGTGGAAGAAGTCTACTACAACAGCGCTGGCAAGATCTGGCAGAAGCGCTTGGCCTACCCCGGTAATGGCTCCATGACTATTAGCCTTTTCGCCGCTGATGGAGCCTCGCCGGCCAGCCCTAGCGCTGCCACTACATATGATGGCAACGTGGCAGGACCGCTGGTTGCCGTGCAGTTCTGGAAACTGCGCCCGACCTATGATGGCAAACCGGCCTACAAGGCGCTGTCGTCGGTTGCACTGTATAGCAGCGGCCAGGGCAGACCCTACCGCATCATCACCTTCAGCAATGGCCAGCCGGATGGCATCAATGCCGCTGGTCAGGACTTAAATGGCGTGCAGGTGGCCAACCCGGCCTACCTGGTGGAACCAGTGAGCAGCCCCATACCAGAGCCAGGCCTGACTGAACGCGGCGCCCCTAAACTGCTATACGACTACGAATGAAGTGTCAGTCGTGTAAGTCTTAGATGTCCGAGCTAATAGCAACTCAGACATAGGCCCTGAGTCGGATTCGCCCTAGGGCGAATCCGACTTAGTCAACAGCATTTTCTGACCGACTATTTCTTTAAAAGCCCGGCGTTTTTTCTATAAAAAAATTCCCCGTTTCAGCTATAACGTATAGTATAAATTTGAAAAAATGACAATGCCAGGAAGAGAAGACGAACAATTCAAAAGAATTGTCCGCTTCCCTCCATGGCATTGTCAGAAAAAACCCTTGGACAAAGGGCTTTTTACTAGGGCTTCTTCTGGGGCTCGGTTTTCTTGCCAGCAGCATTAACCGTAGGCGAAGCCTTGACCACCCAGTCGATCAGTGCAGCACCGTCAGGTACGCCCCAACCAGTGGGATGGTCCCATTTCGGCCCGGCCTGATAACCTGGGAAACCAGCACCATGGCCAGCACCATTGTTGCCTTTGGTGACATCATAGAAATGCTTGCCATAATCAGGCGAGTTGCCGAGGCGATAGACGTACGGATTAGCAGAGCCAACCCGCTTGCCAGCAGCTTCGACAGTCAAGACCCACAGGGCAGCAAAGGTCGGAGCCGAGGCGCTAGTGCCGCCGATGCGTGACCAGTCGCCCTGGAAGTAGAAGGAGTAACCGGTGTACGGGTCAGCGTTCATAGCGACATCGGCACTGGCGCGCTTATCACCAGCAGGCAAACCAGAACCAACCTGCCAGCTCGGCCGCGACCAGTTGTCGGAAACACCGCCACCAGAGCCGCTCCAAGCGGGCTCGGCAGTGCGAACACCGTTCTGCTGACTGAGGCTTGTGCCACCGACAGCGGTGAAGCGAGGGTTAGAGGAAGGATAGTCGACAGCCCACTTGGGCACTTCTTTCCCCTTGCTCTTGACCTTGCAGTCGTAAGCGCCATCGTCACCGCTAGATACGAAGAGAGCGATACCCTGAGCAGCCAATTGCTTGAAGACCATGTTCTCGGTCTTCATCATCAGCCAGCCGGTATTTCGCTCACACAGCCCCCAGCTCACCGTCATCACCGAGGCCTCGTTGTCGACCGCCACCTGGTTGAAGGTGAGGGCGAAATTGAGGAAGCTAGGATTGACAGCGATGTACATCAAGACATCGGCGTCCGGTACCTGCGAGCTAACTAGCTCGAGGTCGAGGGTAGTCTCTTCTTCGAACTTTCCGCTCAAGCCGTTGATGGGCTTGTCGATCAGCTGACCACCACGAACAATGCCATGGCGCTTCCAGTAGGCTTCGATGTCTTTGGGATCGTAGCCGTAAGCAGTTGCCACAGCAACCTTCACGCCCTTGCCACTGAAGACCTTGGCACCAACATTCTGGTTATTGCTGTTGGGGAAGTTGTAAGCCGTGGCGATGTCCTGCGGCGTGTGAGCCGGAGCCAAAACGCGCTTGGCCGGGGCTTTGCTGTGGGCGATGCGGCTTTCCATCTGGGCATAGGTATTAAGACCAATGACAGACTGCACCACATCTTTCAGGTGAATCGGCAGAACCGGATCGCGGTCGTTGCTCATGTAGAACTGAGGCGCAGTAGCATCGGGCGCGCCTGGCTGCCCCACCGCTGACTGGTTCATGAGGGTGTCGACCGAGTACTCGTTGATGGTAACGTTGAAGGCCTTTTCCAGCTGCGAGACTGTGCCTTCAGCATGAATCATCAAACGGTTCTTCGGCACCGACTTGATCTTCAACCCCATACTGGTGAGGTAACGCACGGTCTCGTCAACGTCCTGGGTGGCCGGAGAAAAGCGGGCGATGAACTGATCGGTGCTAAGAAACTGCTGATACTGCGGCGAATCCGGATTCTGTAGATTCTCCAGCAAGGCGTCAAGATCGGCTTCGTCGCGCACTTTGAGACCAACCAGAATCTCAAGGCGAGTTTCGGGATTGGCGTGCTTGACCAGCTGCGACTCACCGAGCACTTCTGGTGTGTTACCAGAAAGTGTGACACCACCGGTGATGAAAGAAAACGTCGGACCGCGCTGCACCATCCAGACGACGGCGACAGCAACAAAAGTGAGTGCCAAGACGCGGAACAGCGCCTTGAGCGGAATATTGGGCATGGTAATCTCCTAGAAGTATAGGTATAGAGATTGTTAAAAGACGAAGCTCCGTAGCTTCTGCTAGAAAAGAGCTTCAGACTTTCGGCAAGGCGCAAGCGCTGCCGTTCATCTGCTCCAGCACAGCAACACGCTCTGCAACAGGCGGATGCGTCAGCTGCAGCGAGCGCCAGAAAGCTTTGACCTTCTGCCAGATTGAAACGGCCGGTGTTTCCACACGTACATCGAAGAGCGGGTCGATGGTCATGATCGGACGCAGGGCTCGATAGAGCTCAGCTTCACGACCCTGAGGGCGATTCTTCTCGACATAGGCGACAAGCTTGATCAGTGCCGTAGCAAGATCACAAGGCTGGCCGGTCATGAGAGAGCCGGTGGCATCGGCAGCAGACTCCCGGGAGCGCATGACGAACATCTGCACCACTTTGGTCATCTGACCAGTAACCTGAAAAATCAGGAACATGATGATGTATTCGAGAATGCCACCAAAGAAACCCTGGGGCTTCTTCTGGCCGTTGATCTTGAGGCCAAAGCTGGGCTTGAAGATGCGGATGCCGGAAAGCAAAATGCGCACGCCGGCGTCAGTGATCATGAAAAAGACCATCGACAAAACCGAGAGCATCGAGTTGATGCCAACGTCGTAGTTCTTGACGTGGCCGAGTTCGTGAGCGAAAACCGCTTCGATTTCAGCATCGGTCATACCGGTGAGAAAAAGACCCTTGGTGGCAGCGACTACCGCTTTGCGGTGAATCGGCCCGGTGGCAAAAGCATTGGGCAGCGGATTGTCCGAGACATAGACCGGAGGCTTGAACTTTAAGCCACTCTTGGCGTAGACCCGGTCGACGATGGCCAAAAGGCGCTGATGCTCAGGGTTGCTGGGGTCGGCAGGGGTAGACTTGGTCATGGCCAGGGCGACCTTGGCGCTGAACCACCAGCTCAGCACAGGTACGAGGAACCAGAGCAGGCCGAAACCCAACTGAAAGCGGTAGCTGTAGCCAAATCCGGCGAAGGCAGCGAAAACCAGAGCGCCCATGGCACCATAGCCAAGCAGAGTTTTCAGCCAGGTGACGAGTAAGCGGCGACGAATCTGGGGGTATTTCGGGTCGTCGGGCCCGATTGAGCGATGAGACATTGAGATCTCCTTTTCTTGTTATGAATGCTAGAAATCTCCAACAGTTAATTGACCGACAAACAGCAAACGTCAGCCCAATGAACGACGCACCACGCAGAAAGCATGGGAGTTCGCCGGGGAGGTTTAGTGTTTGGCGCTGCGGAGGATTAAAAGCCGTGGGAGTGATGGGGGGATAGAAGTAAAGTGACTGTAGAAATTTAGTTGGTAAGAGCCTGTAATATCAACACCGCAAGCTTCTGAGCATCAAGAACAAACTTAGAGCTTAGTAAGTTTTACTAGAGCACTAGCTAACTAAAATAGGCGAAAAGTCTTGAGCAGGACCGCAAAGCTAGTGTTAGCGGGCAAACGGCATCCTCTTGAAAACAGCCTGCCAAGCGGCTCTAGCCGGCACGGCGTCGGTTAAGGAAGTAGCGCAGCTATCAGCAGCAGCAACAGCCAATTGCTACTAATTAGCGTAGTATAAAACTGGAAAAATTTTAGTCGTGGCGGTCGCGCCGACAAGAATCGCAGAATCAAGAAGAAGAGCAGGGAGCAGAGAGAGAGACAGGAATTGCTCCTGCCCCTCTCTCGCCCTCCGCACCTAGTGGTCTAGCCTGATGGCTCTAGCTAACCTGATTGCGCCGGGCAAACTTGCGCGCACCAGAACCCACACCCAGCACACCGCAGCCAACCAAAACATAGCTGGCAGCAGCAAAGCCGGATGCTTGAGCAGCCGGAAGCAGCAAGGCAAAGATGCCAAACGCAATCCAGGAAAAGCCACCGATGACGCGACCGAGACCGCGAATCGATTCAGCCTTAGCCAGAAGCGAAAGGGCATTCAGCACTGCCAAAACCACGGCAGTCATGAACAAGAGTGTTTGATTATCCATAGGTTTTCTCCGTAGCTGTTAAGCGCCGTGGGGCATGAGGTCGACGACCACACGCAGATGGGGGAAAGCGGCCTGCATGTAGCGGCCAGCAGCCAGCACTTCTTCGTCAGTCGGTTGATAGGTGCCAGAGTTGCCATTGATGTGAATGACACCGTCGCAGTCTTTCCAGACCTCGCCGGCGAAGAGCACATCAGGGTCGTAGCCAGAAGCGAGGACGTGCTTGCTCAGCACCCAGTCGATGACTTTGACACCGACAGTGGTGCGGGCCACGATGATCTTCTTGACCGTGATCACCAAGTTGTACTTGTTCGACTTCTTGGTGCTGTCAGTGCGCAGCATGTCGTAGACATCGCGCTCGCTCTTGAGGCCAAGGTCGGCATAGGCCGGCGCCAGCACTTTGTGAATGAGCTTGATGACAAACTTGGAGAAGAGCACCCGCTTCTTCACCCGTGTGACAAAGTTGGGGTTCTTCTGGGGGAACGGCTGGAGCCGCGCCTTGAGATAATCGAGGGGATTGACTCGCGTCTGCTCCCCGGTGAACAGGGCGTGGGCGCCCCAGAACTGACGCAGAATCGTGCCGGTCGAGGAAGGCACCGAGAGCTTGACACGGAAGTCGTGCTGGTAGTCAACACTGGCAGGCAGTGCCGGTGCCACTTCGCGCGAGATCACGGCGGGAGTCGACTTGAAGCCGACCAGTCCGCCCACAGCAGCGATGAGCTTGAAAGGTGCAGTAACGGCGGCGCGGGCAGCGCTCCAGAGCTTGCTCTTCTGCGACTTGGCTTCGAGCATGCGCTCGCCATGGCGGCAGAAAGTCATCAGTTCAGCAGCAATGATCTGACGAGCATAGCTCTCCATGTTGGCCTGGGTGGTGCGCACCACTTCCAACTGCACTGCCTTGCCCTCGAACTCGAGACCATTGCTGAGCAGATAGCTGAGCAAGGCATAGGGCATGTAGATGCTGCTCAGTTTGCGCTGGCCCGAGGTGAAGCCAGCGTCTTCGAGCACACGCAGATTGGCATTGACGCAGGTCATGTACTTCTTGCCGTGGTGCAGACGCATGGCCGCACGCAGCTTCTCCGCTGCATGATCGGGCAAATTGAGCAGGCGCAGCATGATGCCCGACTGCACGAAATTGCGTGTGTCTTCCACCACCGATGGTGCGCGCTTCAGTGACTTGGCAGCGAACTTCTCGTAGCCACCTTTGCCATCAGGCACAGTCAGGTAAACATTGGGCAGACCGAAACCGAGGAAGATTTCGTTCTTGCCAGCGAAGAGGTCAGAAATGCGGTAGACCCGCAAATCTTGAATGGTGCGCTCGCGAATGCTTGAGGCGTCGACAACCTCGTCGACATGCGAGCCAAACAGAAATTCGGGGCGACGCTCAAAGTGATGAGCAAAGCCCGCATCGGGTTGCAATGGCGTTTTGTCCATGTTTTTTATATCCGGTTGGGCGCCAGAGAATTGTTTCTCTGACGCAGGCCAAGGTGAGCAGGAGCCGAAGGCCCTGCCGTATAAATGCTAGTTAGCGATGACGACCTTAGACGCGGTCATTGCGCTCGAAGTAGAGCGCGAGTCGGTTGCAGAGACTCTCAACAGCGCGCAGCAAACGCACTATCAAACGAGCCGGGGGAAGCACTTTGCCGCTGCGCACAGCAGCAAGCAAGAGGTCGTAGTGGTCAAAAGCCATCGAGCCGGCATCAAGCAAGCCTGAGACCGAGACGAAGCGCGCACTACCAGCTTTGGCATCGTCGCCAGCCTGCACGGAGGCTTCCACTTGAGCGGTCAGATGCTGGGGCACTAGCCACATGTAGCCGTGATCGACCACGTGTCCGCGTTCGTCACGCTCTGGTCGCGAGCGCACATCAAGAAGCTGCAGCTCGGTTTCAGGCACAGCAACATGGGTCTCCTCACTACCTTCACGGGCACCGCAGCCAGGAAGGCTCTCCAAATGGGGATCGAGGAAACCACCAGGAAATGACTCCTGGTCTTGGTAGGGCGGGAGCAGGCGTGTGATGGTCAAGACCCGAGCGGCGGCAGTGCCAGCGCCAAGTATGACCATGATGGTAGCGGTGCAATCAGCCTTGGGAAAGCGATAGAGCATTGGTCTTGTGCTTTGCACCAGACCTTTGACCTGAGCCACCACGGTGAACTGAATCGGAAGTTCAGCCAGATGCCCAAGGGTGGAGTGGAAAGTGGCCGGGGATGCCGTGGGCGAACAATGCAGAGCATCGACGACCAGGATCGGCACAGCACAAGCTTCGGTTAGTTCGCGAACAATCGCAGCGAGTGCTTCACCACTGCATTCGCCGGCGATAAGAATGACTTGCTGAGCCAATTCCGCTGCCGCTAGAGCGCGCAGTTGACCTGGTTCAGTCAAGGGCACGTTGCTTTGGCTACAGATGGAACGGAGCTGGACAAGCCTGCTTTCGCTATCTGTGCCAAGCACGAGGAGGTTAAACGACATTTTCATAAGATGTTCCCTTATGGTCAATGCCACAGCGCTAGAGACTTACTACGATTACTAGGTTTGGGTTCCTAACGGCGGTGGTTGTGACTTGTTAAAGCTTGGCAGTGCTTTGTGGAGTCTATCGCATCAGGTCTATTCCCATCACTTCGCCCTAAATCTAGACTTCAACAACACTCAGATGAGCGCCGCAAAAGACTGACAGATGGTCATTTTGATTTAGTTTGAAGGCTTAGGAATTTTCTTTGGTGCGAGAGAAGAAGGTATCTTTACAACTTACCCGCGCGTCGTGAGCTAGAACAAGAAACTGGATCTCATAGAGCTTAGCTTCTCTCTAATTACAGCTCATACTACTAATTTATGGCGAAAGAGCAGGTTGCCAAGCGCTAGCGCCGGTCGCGCTACTTGTTTGATTAGCTATCTCGGCAGTCCTGATTGTGTCTGTTAGACTAACTGAGGATAGATTACAGTTTGAGGAATTATGGGTCGCATACTGAGCCAATCTGAGCTGGCCACCGTGGCTGACGAAGAGAAAAAACATGGGCGCAAAGTTGTTTCAACCAATGGTTGCTTCGACATCTTGCATGTCGGCCACGCTCGCATTCTCAAACAAGCCCGCGAACTGGGTGACTGCCTCTTTGTCGGAGTCAATTCTGATGCCTCTGTGAAGCGTTTAAAGGGGCCGGACCGACCCATTAATAGCGAAGCCGACCGGGCCGAACTTCTGGCCAGCCTAGGAGCCGTAGACTATGTTTACATCTTCCCTGAAGATACTCCAGTCGAGTTTCTTACCGAAGTCAAACCAAATATTCACGTCAAAGGGGCCGACTACACCACCGGCCAACTGGCTGAAACACCAGTAGTTGAATCGTTTGGTGGGAAAGTACAACTGCTTGCCCTGGTACCAATGAAAAGCACCACAGCATTAGTAGAAAAAATCAAAAACTAGACTGCCACGACACTGTAATTTTCGCCTTTTACCTTGGCATTGTGGAGATTGAGCAAATCTCCCACCACCCCCGAGTAAAAGCGTTTCTACAGCAGTCATGGAGCTAGTAATCATGGAATCAACAAAACCAGCTGACCTGGTGAAAGAGTCAAATCTGCCCGACAACATTTCGCTCAATTTCAATGTCACACCAGAGTCGCAGCGGATTTCCCTGCAAGAAATGACTAAGCTGGCAGGTGATTCAAAAAACTTCCTACCGCAGCTGCAAATAGAGCAGAAAACAGAATCAAAGAAAAGTAGTGACGCCACCAATAGCGGTGACACCCCCCAGAGCCTGATTGTTAAAGAAGCTCTTAAAGCCTACAAAGAAGACGGCCCCGAAAGCGCCTTCAAGCTAATGCGGCAAGATCTGGCTGCCTTTGAGAAAGAATCAAAGCTCATCCTAAAGCTTCCGACAGATCGCGGGGGAGCTGGCTTTGATGAAGAAACAGCAAATAAAATAACCTTAGAGAAATCAGCCGAACGCTGGCAAGCCGTCAAACAAGCCCTGCTAGAACAAGACCCGCATGCTATCGAAAAGCTCAAAGTGGCCTACCTCGATAACACGCTGCAAGCTATGAGTGCAGCCGGTGGTCGCTACGGCAACTTAGATCAGTACGGTGTATCAGCCCAGAACCATTTTGAAAATCAAAAGACTAATGGCTCTTGCACGATGATCCGCGAACTCTCTAGCCAAATCAGCAAAGAATACAGCTCAATAGCTGACCCCAATGGCCGAGATATTGACGCCACTCGCATCGACAAACGTGAGCTAGCTCAATACAAAGCCAAGCAACAGCAAAGCTGGCATTAGCGATCTACTTGGTTTTGCTAATGAAAGCCAGCTTCAGGCGAGCATCTTCAGAATAGTCAGAATTCTCAGAGATCTTCAAAGCACGCTTGAACTGTTCTTTAGCCTCTTCCGATTTGTGCTTCTTCATCATGATTAGGCCCATGCGGTAGAAAGCTTCACCCAGACGTTGATCGTTGCGAGTAGCATTCTCATACGAAACCATGGCCCTATCAAGGTCGCCCTGACTTTCGTAAGCTGTGCCAAGATTATAGTGAGCCACTGCCAATTTAGGATTTAGCTTGACTGATGTCTCCCAATTTTTGATGGCACCAGGCACATCTTTCTGCGCCCGCAAAGCAGCTCCCACGCCATTGTAGGTAATAGCGTCAGAGGGGTTTACAGCCAGGGCTTTGCGAAACTCAGCCAGAGCATTGGCGTAGTTATGCTGTTGATTGTAGGCCAGGCCGAGGTTACTGTGGGCGTCTCCCAGTTCAGGATCAATTGCCAGGGCAGCTTTGTAGTCGGCAATTGCTTGCGCAACTTGACCAGAGAGATGTTCTTTTACAGCTTTATTGAAGAAGCGGCGAGCCTGAATCTTAGGATTGTTACCGCCTTCATTACTATCGGCGTTGTTTGGCTGCTCCGCTGCGGCTGGCTCAGAGCTAGTTTTCTCAGGTTCATCACTTGCTTGCGAAGAAGCCGGCATTTCAGTTTGCCCTACTTCACTTTGAGCTGGCTCAGTAGCTGGAGCCGCAGCTCTTGCAACGGGGGCAGTTCTCTGCACCGCTCTCTGTGCTGGCACAGCAGCAACAACTCTCTTAACAGGAGCAGGGGCGGCAGCAGCCTTCTTCACCACTGGAGCCGGTGCTGCTTCTTGTTCAATAGCAGCAGCAGCTTCATCAATTGTACTTGGGGCAGGAGCGGCTGCCGCAGCAGTTATCTGCACATCAGGCGTGGTATCGCGCAACGGTGCTGGAGCATCAGCTTTTGCCGGGCTATCACCAGTGGCGAAGTTCCAGCCACTATTGGCGGTATCAGAAGCAGCAGCAGATGGAGCCGGATTTGTCTCGGCAACACTACTAGCTGATTCATTAGCAGCGGCACGATTAGGCACTTCAGCCGGAGCTGCAGCTTCTACTGCCGTCGGCTTCTTGGCCGTTGGCAGAACAGCATTCAAGTTTGGCTCGATTAGCGGTGTGTTCAGAGCAGCGGAGCTTATCAATGGCTTGAAACCTTGGGTCACTCCTCTCAATTCATCAGCGCTACCTTTACGCGGGCCCCACTCACCTTTGTCGTCTGGTTGTTGCGGTTTCTGGGCTTCCAATGCCTTTTGGTACTGACTATAAACATCGGCCGCTGCAGCTGCCGGAGCTGGCGCTTCACTCTCTACTGCAGCACTTGCAGTAACAGGTTGAGTATATTCTTCGTTCAGACCAAGGGAGACCGCCCCGTCTAAGATTCGCAATTCAGCTTTGATTTTGGCAGGGATAGCCAGGTCAAAGGCAACTCTAACAGTAGGAACGTCCTTAATAGGCGTAAGGAAGCGCACCCGTTTGATGGCAGGAAAAACTCTATTAACTTCAGCTGAAAGATCATCGGCGCTAGGCATGGTGGCCGTATCGATTGCGGCGCCAGGCAAATCAATGATCAAACGGTGATCTGGTGAAGGCATTTCAAAAAGCTGCGGTGGAGCCTTTACGCCCCCACTGGCATATTCAAAGATGATGCGATGGCTGGGATCCACTGAAATCTTCTTCAACGATGCTGTCTCAGCGGTCTGTCCGTGAGCGGCGGGGCAAAGGCCGCCAGTCAAACCAATGGTCATGGCCAGACTAAAAACTAAAGCTGGAGTCAATCGCAAACTCAGCTTGAGAACCTCGCATTTGAGTCTTTCTCTAACTGGAGCTTCACTTACCCGACCAGATGCTGGTGAATTTTTCTTCTCAGCCATTTCGTCCCCACATTTTCTCAGCTCTACACCTGGCAAAGTTTACCTAAAAGATGGTCCTCTTTTGCAGGCGATCTGCTTAACCAAGCGTATTTTAAGTTAGGCCATATTTAAAGTTTGAGACTATAGCCGTATCATGTAGCAGTTCATTGAGCACTTAGCGGCCAGTCCAGGAAAATTCAATGCCCTTTCGCAGTCAGTTAATGAAGACCCAGCTAGCGGTTACCCTGCTTAGCTTTGCCGCTTTGCAAATGTCATGGGTTCAGCCCGCGGAAGCCCGTCGCGATAACTTGCCGGAACCGCCAGCAGTAGAAGCACCCGTCGACTTATTAGTGACTCCGCCAGGAGAAGAAATATATTTTCCTGTTCGACCTGACGGTCAGCCTTTTCTTGTCAACATCGATACTACTGTCAACCTCACCGACAAGATCAACGGCTTTTATTATGATCCTAAGTTTAGAGGCGAGGTCTGGGCTCCCTTTGACCAAGTTAGCTTGATCGAGAGAGCAACGAGGCTGATGTCTACCTGGCCCGAATACGATCAATTTAGTATTTATCGCAAATTCAACAGTGTGAACAAATTCCTTGAAAAGTATTCTGGCTTTGGCCCTTAGTCAAAAGAGAGAAAACAAATGAAGCCTGTGAGCCCTGGCGAATGTGGCGAGAAACGACTAGATCATATCGCCATAGCGGTTCACTCCATCGCTGAGGCACTGCCCTTTTACGAGAGTTTAGGCCTGAAAAAGCTTGAGATCGAAATCGTTGAGGAACAGGGCGTAAAGGTAGCCAAGCTAGATATTGGCAACACCCATATTGAGCTACTAGAGCCACTCTCTCCCGATACTCCTGTGGGCAAATTCCTGGCCCAGAAAGGCCCTGGCCTTCACCACATCTGCATCGGCGTGGCAGACATCGAGGCCGATCTCAGCAAGTTGAAAAGTAGTGGCACCAAGCTCATTAACGAGACCGCCAAAATCGGCGCCGGTGGCGCCAAAATTGCTTTTGTGCACCCCAAAGCTACGGGCGGAGTACTTTTAGAGCTGTCGCAACCAAGCGAAGCCTAGCTAGCTTTCAGCGGCATTCAACCCGAACCTGACATTACAATAGGTATCAAAAACATTGATGTTTTTGTACGTTTTCGCCGCTCTCTGGCCCCTCTCTGATACATTTGGCCCTTGTAATCAAGCCGGGGCAGACTTGGCGTTGACCCTACAACCAATTGTTACCATTGGAGGCTAACCCATGCCAACTATGACCGAACTATCAAAAATCGAAAAAGCCCTGGGCAAACAGGCTTCTTACTTCCTCGAACACCAGAGCAAAGGCTTCCCTAAAGAGCATCTGCATTTACCTGGTCCTGACTTCGTAGACCGCATCGGCATGATCTCTGACCGTTCACCGCGCGTACTGCAGAGCTTGCAAACACTTTTCAACACCGGCCGTCTAGCCAACACTGGCTACCTCTCAATTCTTCCTGTTGACCAGGGCATTGAGCACTCAGGCGGTGCTTCTTTCGCTAAGAACCCAATTTATTTTGATGGCGAAAACATCGTTAAGCTAGCAATCGAAGGCGGCTGCAACGCTGTTGCGTCCACATTCGGCGTACTCGGCTCTGTTGCTCGCAAGTATGCTCACAAAATTCCTTTCATCGTAAAGCTAAACCACAACGAGTTCTTGAGCTATCCAAATGGCTACGACCAAATTATGTTTGGTTCTGTCAAACAAGCTTGGGACATGGGTGCAGTAGCTGTTGGAGCAACAATCTACTTTGGTTCTGAAGAATCAACTAGACAAATTCAAGAAGTTTCAAAAGCTTTCAAAGAAGCTCACGACCTTGGTATGGCTACCATTCTCTGGTGCTATTTGCGCAACGGCGCTTTCAAAGTTGGTGATGTAGATTATTCACTCGCTGCCGACCTTTCCGGGCAAGCAAACCACCTCGGCGTCACCATTGAAGCCGACATCATCAAACAAAAATTGCCTGAAAACAATGGCGGCTACAACGCTTTGAAATTCGGTAAAACAGATGCGCGCGTATACAGCGAATTGACCACAGATCACCCAATCGACATGACTCGCTATCAAGTAGCTAATTGCTACATGGGCAGACAAGGCTTGATCAACTCCGGTGGTGCCTCAGGCGCTAACGACTTAGAGCAAGCAATCATGACTGCTGTTGTGAACAAGAGAGCTGGCGGAACAGGCCTTATCTCTGGCCGCAAAGCTTTCCAAAAGCCTATGCAAGATGGTGTTGAATTGCTTAACGCCATTCAAGATGTCTACCTATGTGAACAGGTAACCATCGCCTAAGGCGGACCTCTCCGAGCTAGGCTAACCAATAGGTTGCAAAACAATAAAAAAGGTCGCTCTTTGTTGCAGCGACCTTTTTTGTTTGTAATCGCTACAGGCCAATAGAATCAAGGCACAGTCATATTGTTGACGAAGTCAATTATTTAAATTCCCTATCTTTTGCTCGAAAAAATGGAACCAAATGCTAAAGTTCTAGGTCGCAAGAACGAGCAGCATAATCTCTTCATTAGTAGAGCCAATTTGCCGATTCTCGAGGAATCCCAAACTAAGCTTCAAAAGTACCCTGCCCTGAGCAAGGTACTCCTCATAGAGGTCCGACGTTGTCCGTGAGCACATATATCTCAGATTTGCCGATTGGCGAAATTCTCATCCAGGCCGGCCTGGTATCACAGGGGCAACTCGATGAAGCGGTAAAAGATACCGGTACGCGCCAGAGGCTTATTGGTAAGACACTGATAGCTCGTGGATGGCTCAAGCCAGAACAGTTGCGCGCAGCATTGCAAGCACAATCGCTATTAAGAGACGGCATTGTCGATTCATTCAAGGCCCTCAAAGCCCTCGGTATTGCTTGTAATTTCGATAAGCCCTTTGAAGAGGCTCTGCAAGAAATTACAGCGTCCTCGGCTGCAGCTCCCAAGAAAGGCAGCACCTGCAAGCTTGGTGAACTTCTTATCGATGCCGCAATTATCGAAAAAGAAGAAATGGAAGCTGCCCACCGCAAAAGCCTGGAACGAGGCGAGCCACTAGGGGTGGTGCTAGTAGCAGAAGGCTTGCTGACTGAATCTTATTTAGACGCGGCCCTGGAACTGCAAGTTAGAGTGCGCGATGGCATGTTCTCGCGTGAGCAAGCGATTACAGCCCTAAAGCAAGACCCACGCCGTTTGCTCGATATGATCGCCCCTAATATGAAAGCCGATGAAGGCTTAAAATTAAAAACTAAAGCCGCAATTCGCCTGGGCGAACTATTGATGCGTGCCGGTATCGTCTCACAAAGTGATGTGCTGCAAGCACTAGAGCTGTCGCTAGCACACGGCCATCCTATTGGTGAAATGCTTGTTGCTCGTGGTTTTGTTTCCCGGGCCTTACTTGATGCCGCTCTATCACTACAACAAATGATTACCGCTGCCCACCTCAGTATTGGCGAAGCAACAGCGTGTTTAGTCAAAGTATTTAATAGCAACAAAGCTGTTTCTGAATGCTTACTAGAACTCAATTTTCTCAAACTACAAACTCCTAGCGAAGCCGTTGGGGGGAGAGTAAGACCAGGTCGCAAACCAACTCAAAGTCAACCAGACAATCGAGCTACTGTTACAGAGCTTCCGGCCTTGAGTTTTCACAAGCCCCAGCCTGGGCTAGAGAGCCTAATTGCCGAACAAAATGTAGCCTGTGTTCAACTCAAAGGTGAGCTTGAAGCAAAGCTTGAAGCCAGAATTGAAGCTGAACTTGAAGCAAAAGCTGAATTAGAAGCAAAAGCAGAACTAGAAGCCGAAATTCAGAATCTAGCTAACCGCACCAATGAGTCACTAGCAACTGAATCACTAGTAACTGAATCACTAGCAACTGAATCACTAGCAACTGAATCACTAGCAACTGAAGAATCTAACAAAGCAGTAGAACTCTTGCCTAGCGACGAAGCATTCCCATCCGAAGAAGAGTATATCGCCGCTAACTTTGCCTATTTTCAAGGCGATCGTCCTGAATTTTTTGAGAGCCTCCGCGACGCCTATTCTCGCCTCGGCCGCGTCATGATGAAACGCAAAGAGCTAATTGAATCAGAAGATATGCTCAAGGTAGCAGCAGACATCTCTGCAGCTGAAAACATACTAGAGAAGCAGCCTGAAGACTTGATGTTCCTCGCTTGCCTCTACCTCAAACAAGGCAAAAGCTGGCAGTCAGAGAAGCTGCTCAAGCGCTGTCTAAGCATCCTCGAAGCCTCTCCTAATGTGAGCGATCGCTTGCTGGCCCTCTGCCATCACCGCCTCGCCCTGGTTTACTGTCATTTGAGCTTACTTTTCAAAGCCGAAAAGCATTTCAAGAAAGCCAGTGAGCTAATGGGCGCCAGCGACGAAGGAGCGCTCAATCGCCTTACCCAAAGACGTCTTGCGGCTATTCTCAAAGACTATGCTGTCTTACTCAACCGCATGAGACGCGAGTCTGAGGCTGACAAATACTACGCTCAGGCGCGAAAGATTCTCTCATCGTCACTTCTGACGGGCTGAAGCACGACCTGCCTAGGCTGGCGATAGTTTTCCCAGACGCCCAATAGCGCGCTGAGCAAATCAGCTAGGGCGTTAGTAAGTTTTTCTGTGATTCCATTCATCGCGTTTCCCCTGGGTTTCTCTTGCAATACATACCCAGAACTATCAAGAATTAGCCAGAATTTGTTCAGCCACCGCTAAGCAACCAGCTTGACCCCGCAACTAAGCTTGACAAGCCCAACTAAGTAAAACGGTCTAGATTGAAAGGCACATAAACCGATTGATAACCTATATTAGACTTGGACTATTCCCATGAGCTAGATTATGACTTCGATTCGGCCTCTTCTTCTAGAAAGATTGATGCACTCAGAGGCAATCGACCAATTTGGCTTAGACTTGAGCTCAGCTCTGAGCCTGGTTGTTAGCTTGGGCCTGGTCGTTAGCTCCGGCATCTCCCATGCGGCCCTGGGCAAAGGCCCGGCGCCGGCCCTTAGAATCGAGCCAGCACCTGGGCTAACAGGCAAACAGCACCGACCATCTACTGTTTTGAACGAACATGGCTTGCCCGCAGAAGAGTTGAGCTACCTCATCGATATGCGCAAGGCAGCCGAGGCGCGAAAGCTTTTGCAGAATACAGCCAAGCACGCAGGCGATGAAGACGAGAGAAAATGGTGGCTAGCGGCCTGCCTCTGTCGCGAACAACGTTTTGAAGAATCCCTAGAACAATTCGAGCAAATTAAATCGCTACAACAAGCACCAACACAGGTGTTGCTCATGGCAGTGACGGCCTACGCAGAAGATCAGCAATATAAAAAAGCCATAGACATAGCCAATAGTATTCTGGCTAAAGAAAATAATTTGAAAGCTTACGAACTAAGAGCTGGTTGTTTTGCCAGCTCTGGCAACTTGATGCAAGCCAGCCGCGACTATGAAAAATGCGCCAATCTCGACCCTAGCAGCTCATGGAGATTTCTGACAAAAGCGGCAATGATGCTCAACAAGACCCAAAAGTCTGAGCAAGGTCTAGCTCTTTTAGAGAGAGCAATTAAAACTCCCGGCGGCAAAGCCTCACCCAATGTCTATTTAGCGCAAGCCGACTGCTATATGACACTAAACCACTGGCAAGAAGCTGTAGTTAGCCTAACTGAAGCAGTAAAGCTAAGCAAAAACTATCGTGAAAATGCCAAAAAGGGCGGCAATTATCTCTTGCCCATTTGCTATAAAGAGCGAGCAATTTGCTATCAGAAGTTAGGCAATAAAGTCTTGGCTCAAGCCGATTTAGCCGCTCTAGACATCTACAGTCGTGGCATTGCCAAGGAAATCGGCGCCGATTAGACAATAACTAAAGCACTAATTTAGCCAGAGCACCGCGCTCCCGGGCACTGTTGAGCATAGCCCCGAAGAAAATACTAACGGCAATGAAATAAAAGATATTGAGGCCAGCAGCTTTAAGCAGGAAGTTAGCGATATCGACATTTCCCGAAAGCACCGACCGCATTCCTTCAAAAACATAGGTTGCTGGCACCATATATGCTACCGGCTGTAGCCATTCAGGCAAAACCGACACAGGGTAAAAAACGGCCGAAACAGGCTGAATAAGAAAAGGCACAGCCCAGGCCAATGCCTCAGCTTGGTGACCAAAGCGAAAAATCAAAGCGGTGGTAAACATTCCAACAGACCAACCCATAAAAAGCAAATTGAGAAATAGTGGAATGAGGGCAAAGCTGATAGCAAGAATGTTAAAGGTATAGAGACAAAAAGCCAGGACAGACATAATCAAACTAACAGCAAAAATCTGAGTGAGACCGACGACAAAAGTAGAAGCGACAAACTCTGCCACTGTAATTGGTGCAACAAAAGCATTGAGCAAATTGCGTGACCAGAGATCTTCTAAAAATGAAACTGAAATAGACTGCTGAGCGCGGTTGAGGATATTGAAAAAGATAATCGCCCCAAGCAGAAAGCTGACAGCAGTTGGATTATCACTATTGAGACGCATGAAATATTTGGCAATTAAGCCCCAGACAACTAGGTCCATAACTGGCCAAAATATGACGTCTAGTAACCTGAAGCCACTGCGGGTGTAGATATAAAAATAGCGATTGCAGAGCCCCATGACTCGATCGGGTCTAACAAGAATCAATTGTGTTCTCCGCTCAAGAGGCCTGTGGTTACTTGATTGCGAGCAATGGCAATAAATACTTCTTCTAAAGTTTCTTGGCCAAAGTGCGACAGAATAGCCTCGGAACTACCTTCGGCAATTATTTTACCCTGGTGCAAAAATAGCACTCTCTGGCACAGTTCCTGCACATCTCTCATATTGTGGGAAGTATAGAGCACGGTCATGTGCCGCTCAGCCTGCACCTGGGCTAATAACTTACGCACTTTATCGGCGATATCAGGGTCGAGGCTAGCAGTTGGTTCATCCAGCAGTAAGAACTCTGGGTCATTGAGCAAGGCCTTGCACAAATTCACTCTGGTCGATTCACCAGACGAAAGGCCTCCGGTCATTTTCTGGGCCAAATGATCGACTTCAAACAATTGCAGCAATTCCGCTATTTTCTTCTTGCGATTGCTGACACCGTAGAGCTGAGCAAAAACATCAAGATTCTCAATAACTTTGAGGTTATAAGGCAACGCCACATAGGCCGAGGAAAAATTGCAGCGTTGCAGAACGGCTACTCGTTTCTTCCAGGGGTCCATGCCAAAAATTGAAACTTTCCCTGATGTTTGGGCAATCAGCCCTAACAAAATTTGAATGGTGGTGGATTTTCCCGCACCATTGGCACCGAGAAGCCCAACGACTTCTCCGCGCTTAATCTGAAATGAAATCTCGTCAATAGCCACAGCCTTTCCAAAAGACTTGTGCAACTTCTCTACCGAGACAACTGTTTCAATTTCGCGTTCAATGTCGGCTGCCATAGTGGGCTTAGTTTAGCAGGCCGATAGCTCTGCCACAGAGGCTCGCGCGAGCTTAACTATCTTCTTTAGATTAAACCACTTTAGATACACCTCTAGGTACGTACTATTCTTCTTCGAAAGTATGGCTTTTGTCAGAGCCGCAAACTTAGGGTGAAGGTTCCAACCCTTCTTTCTTCAACTCAACAATAACAAGCAGTCAAATCCAATACCCATAGCCTTTAGCTCACTCCACGCAACCACTTCGGCTGTCTGGTAGTAGCGCAGAGTTTGCATCTCCCGTTTTGCGAGAGGCCAACCTGAATAGCATTGGTTTCGGAATACTGCTTTTTAACGTGGTTTTGCAGAAAGAGCTTCTTGTTAGTGGGCACCAGCGGTGCTCATTCACGTTTCAACAGCAAACTTAAAACGGAGAACACTATGACAACGAATCATGGCATCAAGCCCGCTTACATGGACAAGAGCGTCAGTCCCGGCGTCGATTTCAACCGCTTCGCCAACGGCTCCTGGATCGACAACACCGAAATCCCCGCCAAGTATCCTCGCTGGGGCGCCTTCCTCATGCTGCGTGACCAGACCCTCGAGCAGACTCGCGTCATTCTCGAAGAGCTGGCCACCCGCAGCGAAACCTTCGCCCCCGGCAGCATCGAGCAGAAGGTCAACGACTTCTTTGCCTCGGGCATGGATGAAGCAGCCATCGAAGCGGCCGGCATCAACCCCATCAAGGGCGAGCTGGCGCGCATCAACACCATCCGCTCCCTGCGCCGCCTGGGTGATGTCATCGCCCATCTGCACACTGTCGGTGTCGGTGGCGCCTTCGCTTTCGGCGCTTCGCCGGATGCCGACGATTCCAGCCAGATGATCGGCCACGCGCTGCAGTCGGGCATCGGTCTGCCGGACCGCGATTACTACCTGGGCCGTGACAAGAAGAGCAAGGAACTGCGCCAGCAGTACGTCAACATGCTCTGCCGCATGTTCGAGCTGATCGGCGAGAAGCCGACGGTTGCTCGCCGCCATGCCGAAGCCGTGCTCAAGCTCGAGACGGCCATGGCCAAGGCCTTCATGAGCAAGGAAGACCGCCGCGACCCGGACAAGACCAAGAACAAGATGACGATCGCTCAGTTCCAGGCCCTGGTGCCCAAGCTGAACGTCACCCGCTACTTCAGCAACATCGGCTGCCCCCCGATGGAAACCCTCAACGTCATGCAGCCGGCCTACTTCCAGGCGCTCAACAAGCTCCTGACCAAGGTCTCGCTCAATGACTGGCGCGTCTATCTGCGTTGGCAGTTGATTCGCAGCTCGTCGTCGGCTCTGCCTGCGGCGTTCGGCGACGCTTCCTTCGAGTTCTACGGCAAGACCATGCAGGGCAGCAAGGAACGCGAACCGCGTTGGATGCGCATGATCTCGGCAACCAACAGCGCCCTCGGCGAAGCTCTCGGCCAGCTCTATGTGGCCAAGCACTTCAAGCCGGAGGCCAAGGCCAAGATGCTCGAACTGATTGCGCTCCTGCAGGACGCCTTCCGTGACAGCATCAACGAGCGCACCTGGATGAGCGCGGAAACCCGCGCCAACGCCCTGGCCAAGCTCGACGCCTTCGTGCCCATGATCGGCTACCCCGACAAGTGGCGCGATTATTCGGAGCTGCACATCGACCGCACGTCTTTCGCCGCCAACTGCCTGCGCTCGGACGAATTCGAGCACAAGGCTGATCTGGCCAAGATCGGCAAACCGGTCGACCAGTCGGAATGGCACATGACCCCGCAAACGGTCAATGCCTACTACTCGCCGCAATCCAACCGCATCGTCTTCCCTGCGGCGATTCTGCAAGACCCCTTCTTCGACCCGGAGGCCGACTTCGCCTTCAACTGCGGCGGCATCTTGGTGGTCATCGGCCACGAAGAGTCGCACGGTTTCGACGACAAGGGTTGCCGCTATGACGGCCAGGGCAATCTGCGCAACTGGTTTGCGGAGGGCGACCTGGACAAGTTCATGGTGCTGATCAACCTGCTGAAGAAGCAGTTCGGTCAGTTCACCGTGGCTGGCGGCAAGAAGGTCAACCCCAACCTGGTGGCTGGCGAAGCTGCTGGCGACCTCGGCGGTATCAAGCTGGCTTTGCGGGTGCTGAAGAAGTACATCGCCACCCACGGCATGACCGTCGACGAGAACGGCTACAACGACCTGCAGCGCTTCTTCATCGCCTTCGGCCAGATCTGGGCATCGAAGGTCACTCCTCAGTACGAGGAGCAGCAGGTGGCGACTGACCCGCACCCGCCGGCACAGTTCCGCGTCAACGGCACCTTGGCCCACCTGGCCGAGTTCGCTGAAGCCTTCGGCCTGCCCGACGACTGCCCGATGATGCTGCCCCCGGCCGATCGCTGCGACCTCTGGTAACAGCGGTTAATGCCGAGTTAAATCGGTAGTTCTAGAGATTGTCACTGTCCCAGGCTGGAAGCTTATGCCCTCGTGGCGTAGGTTTTCAGCTTGGGCAGTGGCAGTTTCTTTTTTCAATTTTTCTACTACATTTTATAGTCTGACTTAAAATAGTTGAATGTTGAACGAACGGCCACTGGAGGCAGTTTGAATCAGCTTCAGGCTTGGTATAAAAGCTTTGGTACAACAGCCGTGGTAGAGCACTCCTTTTGCATTCTTGGTAGGTCGGAAAAATGAAATCCGAAGAAATGAATCGTCCCCGCCCTCTCAGTCCAAGAGGCAAACAAGCACGAGCCCTGACTCGGGCCATCGATAAGGTGAGCGAAGAATTCATCGAGAACTTTTCCCAGACAGGAATTGACGAAGGACCACAGCGCTCACAGCAAACAGGCAGCGCCAGCAGCGAGTTCCACAAGCAACAAGTGGCCGCAGCTAGAGAGGCAAGAGAGTGTCGTGAAGCTCAAGAAGAGCAAGATTCTCAAAAAGCCAAGCCCGAATTTGTCGGCTTTGCCTCCTTGCTAGCCAAAGCCAAGAAGAATACCGGAGAATCCGCTTTTTCGCGTCTTCTGAACAGCAGCGACAGCAATGAAGAGAGCGAAGTCAATGTTTCTCCAAACCATCAAACCAGGCCAGAAAATGGTATTACCGATAACACCACGCCACTAACTGGAACTGCCTTCAAACCAGGTACCGAGACAACTATAAACGGCTCGGTGATCAGGGTGAAAGAGGGCGGCAAAAAGAAACGGGGGCTATACACCTCGTGCATGCAAAAGCCAGTAATAAATGCAGCTGAAGTAACAAGCAGTGGACTAGGCGAAGCTGCACCTCAAGCCAGCCAGCAGTCGGTGCTTCCCCAACCACGAGAAGTTGAAGTGGGCATCCTCAAGCCATCAGCAGCGCAAATAGAAGCAGCAATACTCCAGGCGGCGCAGGCTAGTGCCGAAAAAGCCCAGGCATTAGTGCAAGAAAAGCCGCCGCTGCAACAAAGTTCCTGCTGCCCCATGATGAAAAATGCTCTTGGTCAAATAGTTTGCCTGTGGCGAAAACTAACGAGCTGGACAAGAACTAAAGCCAGCTAAAAGCGTTAGGTTCGCAGAGATAGAGCCAGATAGAGCCGGACAAAGCTAGATCGAGATAGCTACGGCTAGATTCATCACCCTAAAGCAAACTAGGGTGAGCCTAGGACTTGGGCTAAAACCTCATCGATTGTCGCTCCAAGAGCGAGACAAAGACGCGAGATTTCTGCACTGATCATGACCTGAACCTCTTTCTCGGTTGAAAGAGCCAAGGTGCAATCAAGAGAAGCCGGGCTGGGAAGTTTAGCAGATGATTCAGCCAAGGACAAAGTACAACTGAAAGACTGTGCGCCATAACGACCTACCCGAAAACTATAGCCTGGCCAAGTTGAAACCAAATCATAGATGCCATCGACCAGAGGTTTAGTCACAGCCATCCGCTTAATTTTAGTACCAGGAATGGTGCCAGAGTGAAAGGCGTGCAACATCAATGGAATTTCTAATTTAGCCCATTGTTTCGGTCCGAACTGTACTTCGAAGTGGATACCTTGACCGTCGTCATTCAACCAATGCGGACGAAATACATGCATAGTCACCGACTCCGGTTCTTGTGGAGCAGGTGGAAAGTAATGCACCCTCACCAGCCAATCTCTTTCAAACCAAGCTTGCTCAGTGAGACACGAAGCTACGCCATCAAGCAAGGATTTAGCTGTGTGCATATTCAGTGATAATCGAGTTCGAGGATTGCGCATCAAAGCTCAATTGGCATTGTTCAGTGGGAGGTGGAAAAGAAGGTGGAAAAGAAGTAGAAACGAAATGCTAACAGCAAGAGTATAGCAACATCATTCTAGGCTCTCAGTTCTTGAAGCGATAAAGAGCGCCATGCGGCTTCAAGCAGTTTGGCAAGGAAAGACTACAACTACACTAAATAGTATACAAAGAGAAAAAGCAAAGTGGGAGAGTTCCGAAGAACCATCCCACCTGCTTAAAACTAGGGGCGCTTTCGGGGCACCGCTGGTTTTCCTGACGGTCCCGACTTGCTTGTCGAGCCAGACTTAGCTGTCTTTGCCGGGTCTTGGTCTTTCTCCTCGGGCGGCGGATACATTGCGGCATACGCCTCGTCGATGAAAGTCTTCAACTCCGCTTCACTCTTAACACCAGATGCGGTGTCATAGACCAGCAGTGGCGGCTTGGCCATGTAGTAGACCGGATAGGCCAGACCACTCTGGAACTCTTCTTCGCTGGTTGTCACCCGAAAGAAGTTGACCTTGCCTTTGTAGGCCTCAGCGAGGTTATTCACCAGCTGATGCTGAGCAACACAAGCGGCGTCGCAATGCATTGGATCGTACTCTTCGATAAAGACTGGCAGTGCCGATTTGGCCACCACCGTCAACATCGAATCATAGCCAATTTCTTGCACAGACAAAGACGACGGTGGCTTGAGACCATCACCGTTGCGAGCAACAGTGGCCACGCTACAGGCTGTCAGGCTAATTGCGGCAAAGCTCAGTAAGGCAAGCGCAGCAAGGCGCTGGCGCAATAGGGTCAGACAGAACATGACCGCTACTCTGAAGCTTTGGTGAGCGGCTGCGTGACGAAGTTGGAGAGCGTCATGCCCACCAACACCACCAGGCCGCCGAAAATGGCAGAGAAGACTCCATGCACTGCGTAATAGGCAGGCAGGGCCAAACCTAAGGCAGCGACGAAAAGAATGATGCCGCAGATTGTGCTGAGCACCACCCACTTCATCATGCCCGGCATCGGACAGGAGCCTTTGGCAATTCCCATCAAGCGGTTGGAGATGTGCATCCAGAGCCGCTGATAGCCGTAGAAAACCAGGCCAAGCACTAGGGCAAGCACGACGCCGCCGTTGTACTCGATTCCAGGCAGAAGCGCTGGAGCCAAGAACATCAGCGACGCAATGGCAAAACAGATGCGGATGACCTCAATTAAGGTTTTGTTGTTCATAGGTTGGGTCCAAGGGAAGGGGCACGCCCTACCAAGATTTTCATCTCGATAAGACGTGCCCCGGCGAACACCAGGCCCGAATTGACCCGGTGGAGATTTACTTCTTGCCGCCGAACATGCCAGCGATGCTCTGCCACACCGAAGCCACAGCCCGAGAGATGGGGCCGAGCATGGCGATGATGGCACCAACGATGGGCGCCACGAGCTTGTACAAGAAGGTGAAGATCGGCTTGACGATGCGCAGCGCGATGTTATACACGCTGGCAAACTGACGCCAGAAGCCCTCGTACACCTTCCACATGAAGTCGAAGGTGTTGCTCAGCAGCGGAGCCAGCCAGCCGGTGATCACCAGGTTGGCGACCGGACGGATGACCAGGTAGACCGCCGGAGCGACGAAGCCACCGACGATGCTGGCAGCCGTGAGAGCGACAGCCACGGTAGCGACGACATTGCCGCCAGAGACACCGTAGGCCCAATGCGCGCTCGAGAGCAGAGCGACGAAACCACCACCCACTGCCAGAGCCTCAGCACCCCACTTGTAGAAGAGCTTGCCGAGCAGCATGAACAGGTTGACGCCGACGAAGACAGCCAGGGCCGTGTTAGCCCAGAAGCCGAAGCTGAGGTAGCTCATCGCCAGAGGCAGGGCCTGCCAGATGGCAACGCCGATCACCGAGATGTTGAGCACATGGCCGAACATGCCCGAGTAGGGCGTGGTGTCGTCGAAAGCCGAGCGCTGGATGTCGCGAACGGCCTTGCGCAGCTTGAGGAAGGCCTCCACAGCCGACGTGTGAACCGAGTCGAGCACGGCGCCCGCCGGAGCGGCAGCCCAAGAGGTCAGAGCACGCACGATCAGGTAGAAGAAGGGGTAGACGATGAAGCCGACAGCGAAGGTGATACCAACGCAGGCAGCAGCCAGCCAACCACCAACCAGACCAACCAGGCCGGGCAGCACGAACCAGGAAGCGACACCAGAGGTAACCGACAGGGTGACACCAACCAGCGGGTTGCCCGCCGACTTGTTGATCACTTCACGCAACGCTTCGACGTAGCTGTAGAGCACCGTCACAGCCACCGCCACCCAAACCAGTACCGGCGGCAAGTTGACCAGGCCAGCGACGTAATACGCCACCGCACCGAAGATCAGGGCGACGACGATGTTCATCAGGTTGTGATAGAACTTGCGGAAGTCCTTGTTCTCTTCGTCGTCGTAGACGGCTTCGAGCAGGTTCTTCCAGCCGCGCAGCACAGCTTCGGCCAGACCACCGGAGAGCAGAGCGATGACACCCGGCACCACGTAGATGAAACCGACCACAGCAACAGCAGCCGCAGCAGCGTAGAGGCTCAGGCCAGCGAAGCCGGCAAGCAGAGCAGTCTTGGTGACAACGGCCCAGGTGGCAGCGCCAGTGAGAACCACCACCAGGTGACCTTCCTTGCCTTCATCCTGCAACTGGTAGAGAGGCACCAGCACGAGGGAGGCAGCGGTGAGCGCCAACAGACCAGCGAGAGCCTGATTGACGTGGAGGTCCCAGAGCACCGTCGGCACCAGGGAGAGCAAGTAGCTGTAGCTCGTGTAAGCGATGAAAGCGCCCAGAGCGAGAGTGGCCACAGCAACGGCGAAGGAGAGCGCACCGAAGGCCCAACGCTTGCGGCGAGGAGCACCTTCAGCAGGCGGCGTGTCGAGAACACTGTTCCACAGTGCCGACGCACCAGGGAACTTGCATGCCACCGAAACAAGGCCCTTGAACATCGGCGCAGCCGCGTTCTTGGAAATCTTGCGGGTGAGGTCGAAGAACTTCTCGCCCATGTTCCAGAGCGGCTTGAAGACACCCAGGTAGGCCAGGGGCCAGAAGATCCCGCCGGTCAGAAAGAAGCCGGCGATGGAACCGAGACCCCACCAGACGAAGGAAACGTGATGGGCAAGACCGAAGTCGGCGGCCGAAACTGCTGCGAGGCAGGAGAGGCCAAAACCGACGAGACAGCTGACGATGATGCTCTGCCACTTGCCGCCGTACGCCTTCTTGGAAAGGAACTTGGCGGGCTCCCAGACCAGCATGAAGAGAGCGACGAATGGGTAGAGAACGAACTTGAGGGCCTTCATGAGGCCGCTTTCACTTGCGGTGTTCATAGTTTCTCCAAAGGGTTCTACGAGAACAGAGTTGTTCTGTTCGCGCGGGTTAATGAGAAGCTCAAGACCAAACATCGACTAAACGCACTCGCAGTCCGCAACAAAGCTGTGACTACCCACATGCTTGGTGCAGTTGCTACGGTGATTCAAAAGCGAGTATGTGGCGCTAAGTCGTTAGTGGCGGTTTAGAGTTTCTCGGGAAAATGGTTGATGGGTAGTTCCCAAGAGACTAGATAAAACTATGGGCCGAAAGCTAGTAAATAACAGGAAGTGAGCCATATCTAAGATCATGAGCTCTCGCTAGCGTTAAGTTCTATACGAGAACTGACAGGCGGTTGATGCGCCGTTTGCAAACGGCCGCTGGGCGACCAACAAGCCACGGAACCGACCTCGATACGCACCGGGCACATGCGCTTGGCATGCGCATTCGATATGCGCATGCGTATGCAATCGACAGACAAACGATACGCGCTCTCGTGCATCGACGTAAAAAAAACCGAATCAGAGACGAGGAGTAGTTCTCCTCTAGCTAACCTAGCGCGGCTAGGTCAAGCAGACTAACCATACCGCTCAAATCGGCGGTCGGCAGCATTATAAAGCCGAGCTTAGAATAGACAAGCCGAGCTCAGAATAAACAAGTTGAGCTTAGAACAAGCACGTCGAGCTCAGAATTAGGTAATTGGCTCTATTCAGGTCGTGAAGCTTTTATCTGGGGTTGTTCAGCCTGGGATGTGATGCTGGCTTGAGATGGCTTCCATGCCACCTCGCAAACGCCTTTGGCGCAACGGGAGTTCGATTGGACCTGATGATTGTTTGTGGCAACGATATCGTTTGATCTTTCGGTCTTAGGTTGTCCGAAATAATACTGTCCAAGGGATTCCGAGTTCATCTTAGATTCCTTCCTGCTAGCCTCGAAACGAGGATTTGGTTAACTTCATTGTCATGAACGCCATGACCCTGATCGATAACTTCTGGCATCTTACCAAGAGCCTATACATATCGCATAGAATATTCACTTTTTATCAGACTTTTATGCAATAAATATCTTTTGGTGCCACCCCTGCCCGCAGCAAAAGAAGCAAAATTAGCAGGAAGCTGATAAGATCAGAAAGTATCAAGACCCAGGCTACTACTGCCTTTCAAACATCCAAACGGTTTCCACTTGAAAAGCTGCCCGCAGTGCGCAAAATCCCTTAAACTTATTGACATTGGCGGAAAAGACCGACTGGCTTGCCTTGAACCCGCTTGCGACTTTGTTCACTGGGACAATCCCAAGCCAGTCACAGCGACGCTGGTCACGACAGATGCTGGCCTGGTACTGGTGAAACGCAAATTTGAGCCCTTTGTAGATGACTGGTGCCTGCCTGGTGGTTTCATTGAAGCAAGCGAACATCCAGCCGAGTCAGCAGCGCGCGAAGTGCTAGAAGAAACAGGCTTGCACGTTGAAGTGCAAAAGTTGGTTGGTGCCTCTGCCCCCGGCCGTGGTATCAATGTCGTGATTCTCTTTTACTTAGCCAAAGCCATTAAAGGCGACCTCATTGCTGGAGATGATGCCAGTGATGTAGGGGCTTTCCAGCGCGATCAGCTACCAAAGAATATCTGCTTTGAACTGCATCGACAAATGATTGACCGCTATTTCAGTGAGAACGGCAGTTTTTAAGCGCTGATGCGTGACTTCAAAGTCGCTTCTAACTCGTCAGCAGAATCCATACCATTGCCGACAAGATAGCTGCCCTTGGTTGTTTTAATTAGCACACCCTCTGGCAGTAAGGGATAAGGCTCACTTACGGCCCTGAGGTCGGCCCAAGCAAAATTTTTCTCAAAGAACCAAGTACGCACAACAAAGTGTTCTGGCTTTAGCTCTAAGCTACAGGGCATTAAAGCAATGACATAAGCGCGCCAGAGTAGAACAGCAGAAATCACAATCGCAAAGACAATCAGAAGACCGATGTCAGCGACTGTGTGTTGACCAGACTGTTGCAGAGCCATAGTAAAGCACCAGACCACACCAATAAAAATGAGACTGAGAACGGCTTGACCTATTTGAAAAATAAGTGAAATCGGATCTTGCTTGAAACTACGGAACGGATTAAGGCTGCTTGAGCCTTTCGGCAAGTGTTCACGAATAATTGCCACGAGGCGGTCACAGCGCTCAAGCCAAATGGGAAAAGATATTTCACCACCCTCATACTCGGCGGTGTAGCGCACCACATTCCAATTTGAGCGCCTAGTCAGGCTTTTCAAAAGGGCAAAGCGACAAATGCGCTGTTTAAAGAGCGAATAAGTTGTAACCGCTTCTTTCTCGACCTTAACTTTGTAAGTAATCAGGCCATAAATCGGCAAAATGCACGCAGCTAAGAGTGCCAAAGTCGAAAGGATAATCTTGCCAGTGATTGAAATGGCAGCAAACTTGCCAAACAACAAAAGAACCAGGGGCAGAAGGAGCAATAGAATGAGCACCGTACATTCAGCCAAAACGCGCACAGCGACCATGGTTTTTAAGCGAAAATAGAGAGGAAATTTGTCTTCTACTGGCTTTGCCGCGAGCTTTTCTTCAGCTATAGACGAGGAACTACGGGCGTGCAGAAAATTGCTAAACGCACCTGACAACAGGGTCTTTATTTTACTCTTGGAATCATCAGGCTCACTCATACCTGTGATTTTGCCAGAACTTAGCGCACTTAGCGAGCATATTTATTACCAGCTCTCTACATCCTCGCAATTTAGTGCCGTAGCTTTACTTTTAATAACCTCAAAAGTGGCTGCTGCAGTTGAACCAGCCAGGTCAATGAAACTAGGGTCTATAGGTCCTATTTCTTCTACTTCCATTTTCGCGAGCCTTAACCGCAAAACCTATCAAAGGGTCATATATGTCTAATAACACGAGCTCTCCGCAGCAAACTCTGCGCGTTGAACGAGACTCGATGGGAGAAATGTCGGTACCTGCCAATGCCTATTGGGGTGCCAGCACTCAACGAGCCGTTCTCAACTTTCCTATCAGCAACCTGCGCTTCAACCGCTCAATGATTAAAGCTCTCGCTCTAATCAAACTGGCGGCTGCCAAAACCAATGCTGAAAACGGAGATTTACCCAAAGCCATTGCCGATGCCATTGTCACTGCAGCTCAAGAAGTAGCCGCCGGAGCATTGGACGAACACTTCGTCGTCGACATCTTTCAAACTGGCTCGGGTACGTCCACCAACATGAACGCCAATGAGGTGATTGCTCGGCGAGCAAGCCAACACTTGGTCGACAGCAAGAGCAAGATTCACCCCAACGATCACGTCAACATGGGGCAATCCTCCAACGACGTCATCCCCACGGCCATTCACTTGGCGGCCTTACTCGACATCAAAGAGCGGCTCTTGCCAGCTCTGAAAGAATTGTCTCGCTGCCTGGGTCGCAAGGCAAAGCAGTTTGACAAAGTGATTAAAACGGGCCGCACCCACTTGCAGGATGCAACCCCCATCACCCTCGGCCAAGAATTTCTCGGCTACAAAGGCCAGGTCGACAACGCCATCAAGCGCCTGCGCTATGCCCAAGGCCGCCTGTCGCAGGTCGCTCTCGGCGGCACCGCCGTTGGTACCGGTATTAACACAAAGGCTGGCTTTGCCAAAGCAACTTTGACTGAACTCTCTCTCCTGGCTGGCGCCAAGGTAAAAGAGACCAGCAACCACTTTCAGGCCCAGTCTAGCATTGACGAAATTGTCGATTGCAGTGGCGTTCTCAAAACAATTGCTACCAGCATCTACAAGATTGCCAATGACGTTCGTTGGATGGGGAGTGGCCCGAGAGCTGGTCTGGCTGAGCTGCTTTTGCCAGCGGTCCAACCTGGCAGCTCAATCATGCCTGGCAAGGTCAATCCAGTTATCTGCGAGTCGACCATGCAGGTCTGCTTCAAGGTAATTGGTAACGATGCCACGGTGACACTGGCTAGCCAGGCCAGCTCATTCGAACTCAACGTGGCACTGCCTGTGGCAGCCCATTGCTTGCTCGAGTCGATTACGCTGCTTGCAGCTGCCAGTGCCAACTTAAGCAGCAATTGCTTGAAAGGCCTGAAAGCTACGGCTAATGGCCCAGCACTGGTGGAACGCGGGCTGGCCCTTTGCACAGCTCTGGCGCCAGTTGTAGGCTACGATCTTGCCGCTGAAATTGCCAAAGAGGCAGCTCAGTCTGGTGAGACTATTCTGCTCGTGGCCCAGCGCAAGACCTCGCTTTCCCTCGACGAATTGAAGAGGCTACTGGACCCTTTTGCTATGACTAAACCCGGCGCCAAGGGCTCGGAATAGTAGCAGCAGTAGCAGTAGCAGTAGCAGTAGCAGTAGCAGTAGCAGCAAGAGCTTAACCGGCCCTCAAGCGACATTGGCTGGCTATGCAAAAACATTGAGGAAGAGGGAAGCAGCACTTGCTGCTTCCCTCTTTCCTTTTTTCTACTCCTGCAGGAGGAAGGCTTTACTAAAAAAGCCGGAAAAGCTACTGCCTTCGTGGCAAAAAAAAAAACTTTTTCCCTCCCCAAGTTTTTCCTTTTCAAATTTTCTACTACATTTTTTAGTATTGCGAATATTAGTGACAAAAATGGCAGAGAATTACCCAGTACCAGGGCCAAACTCAGGCCTTGATTCCGCATCAAATGGAAGGTGTTGCATCAGGTGTTGCATCAGGTGTTGTATCAAGCGCTGCATCAGTTATTGCATCAGGTGTTGCATCTAGCGCTGCATCAAGAGCTGAATCAGTTGAATCTGAGTCAGCGCTATATCGACAGTTGAAGAGAACGTTGAAAGCACTCGTCAGCTTTCCTGAAGTATCGTTTCTCACTGTAAATCAAGGCCATTCTCTTAAATAAAGGCACTAAATATGGTGCCGCCAATCCGGCCTGCAGTGAAACGATTTTAACCGCCTGTTTTAACAGTGGCAGCGCCCGTTCCGGAAAATCCTCCTGCCAATAGCTATCAGCCAAACTACTGACACAGCAAACAAAGGCCTGGCAATCCAGATGGTCTACAGTGGCATAAATTCTCACGGCTCTGCGCAAAAGCTGCTGCGCCTCCGCTCGCTGAGACCTTTGTGGCAGAAGCACACGGGCTAATGCAAATGCGCTGTCAGCCTCATACAACGGTTCTAGTGCGTGAACAGAAGCGACTAGCAGCGACTCACGAAGCATTGCTTCGGCAGTAAAAGTATCTCCCGAAGCCAAAGCGGCCTCGCCTACGTGAAAATAGTTTGACCAAATAGCTTTATGTATTGCAATCATGGCGCCTCGCTCCTTCTAAATACAGTCAAATTCAGGCATTAACGCAACCAGCCAACGAGCCAACGCGCTTCGATTGCGCTTGTAATGCCAATTTAGAGAACGGCCAACAAAAAAGCTCTGTGCAATTGCACAGAGCTTCTGGAGAAATATATTTCCGCTTAGCTACAGCTTTGCTGAGAAAAAACTGAAGCAAAGTTTAGTAGTGCAAATTACCCCAAACCGCCTCTAGTGAGGCCATCTGCCTTGTAAGATACTGCTTCTCCCGTGAATTAGGAGAGCAATATGACTGCCAATAGAGACGCCAATAATTACTGTAAGCTTTCTGCCTTCCGCTGTTGGCCTCGCTACTCAAGACTTCTTCGCCGACAATAAACGTGTAGGGTTTCATTGTACAAACACCACCATCGCACTCGGCCGCACTGGCAAAATCTTCTCTGCGGGTGCCCGGACCGCGCTCTACCCAGACTTTGTCCAGCCTTGAACGAGTGAGAGGGTGCAATTCGTCTATGGCAATTGAGAAAACATCATCGTCGCGACGGAGACCTTCGGGGTGAAGCTCAAGAGTACAGTCATCGGGCAAGGGTTCGCGGTGACCAAGTACTTGACCATCGGCACCAGTAGCGACAACGTAACCAGGAAACGATGTAAGCAATCTATCGAACAAGGCCTGGCGAATTTTCTTCCACAGCCTCAGGGTTAAATCTAGCTCGCCAGACTCTGCAGCATCTAGCGCGTGACAGACAGTCTTTAGAGAGTTTGCAACTTGGTGAAGGTCATTTGTACCTTCGGTCAGGGTCTGTCTATAAAACTCATAGGCTTTGTCTAGAGCAACCCGATCTCGTCTATCCGCCTTTTCCATAGATACCCCCGGTTTCCCTATGACTCCATTTGCATATATACCCGCTTGTTAGTGTTTTTCATCGATAAATTCTTACGCCAATAATTAATGCAGCACTGCCTCAGCTCTTTGCCAAATCGGCTATTTTTCCCGCACATCAAGCATTTCTGACATATCGTCGGCTAAACCACTGACGCCACGACTGATGTACTGACTATTAATTGGACCAGCATCTTTTAACTTAGTCGGTGGCCGAAAATAACTACTATCGGCAATGGTCTCAAGGCGACTGGAAATAGTGCGTATAATCCAGGCCTGCTCTTCTCTCTTGCCCACTCTTATAGTACTCATGAGTGAAATAGGCAGGCCTTTGAGCACCGGCAAATTCATATAACGCTCAACGATGGCAGCGACTGGCGTATCAGGAAAATAATCCCTAGTATTAAGGTCATAGCGCAGAACATCACTCTTCTCGGTCCAGCCGCTCCAACCACTAGAAGTCACACCAGCACCAGGAAACTGATACTGATACTTAGTGCCCTGGCTGTCGGGCACTACTATTGTTTTCAGTGGAGTTTTGAAATTGGCAGTGCCACCAGCCATACGAAATGACGGCATGTAAAATTTCTTCCACTGAGCCAGGCTTAAATGGGCAACTTCTTTGGCGTCTGCTCTGACAGCGTATACCTGCCAATCTGGTGCAGCGCTGAACAACTCATAGCCACCTTTGAAGCTCTTCAGGCGAACACCTTGGGCCGAGGCAATTACTTCAAACTTGCCGTCCACACTTGATTCTTGCAGTAGCCGCAAGGCAGCAACATTCTTTGCCGCAGTCTTGGGGCTGCTCTTCTCATTGCCAGCATCTTTGGCGACAGCCCCATTCAGTATCGCCACCGGGCCAAGTATCAAAAGAGCCGACGGTATCAGCCAAGTATAGAGAAAAGGTTTAAACCGAAGCAGCTGTAACAAGATAGCCACCAAATGTAATTCATTGAGTGCAAGTAACTTACCCTGAGCCATTTTCACTTAAACACTATATATCGTAATAGAGTTAGTAAAAGAGAAAAGTGAAAGAAGAAAAAACCATGGGGAGCTGTTAGTCAGCCAATCCCCATGGTTCAAGTATTACAGTTCTAGTAACTGCGGTTTCTACTGACCGCTAGACGCCAGCTTGGAGGGCTCGCCTAGTTGCTCAGGCCGAGAAGCTGCGGCAAAGTGACGCCATCAACTTCAGCAAAGAAGGCCAGACCGACCGCCAAGGCGATACCACCACCCCAATAGACGGCCTTAAGCAGCGGGTGCATCTTATTGTTCTTACGATACTCACGCTCCCGACGCTTGACCGACTCGAAGAAGAGCTGCTGCTCGGTCTTGCCGAAGTTGCGAGCATCCTCTTCGGCCTTGACGGCATCCTCTGCTCGCTTGATCGCTGCGCGCTCTTCGGCCTGGCGATGCAATTCGCCAATGAAGGCGTCACAGCTAGCAGCAGCCTGAGCACTGATTTCGTCCATGCGAGCATTGAACTCGGCCAGCGAAGCCGTATTGTACACTGCCATTTCAGAACGCAGCTGCTCACGAGCGGCAGTACCGACCTCGCGAATCATGGCACAAGCAGCCTGGAAATGAGGATTGTCTTCAACGATGCGGTGGCACAAGTGGTGCATGACGTGTGCGCTGAGGTTCGCCGCAGTCATCTCGAACAAGTGACGCTGCTTGAGAAAGTCGAAAAGCGCTTCTTCGCTCAATCCGGCAATGATGAGAACCTCATCGGGCCGGGCCTCACTCAGGCGCTCGCAGGTGGCACGCACGATGAAGTCGGTCAGGGCTTCGAAGTACGGCTGCATGGCAAGACGCTCAGCATCCACCGGGAGGGTGTGATACACGTAAGCGGACGGACGCGGAGCCTTGAGCTGGCGAATAAGGCGCCGACGGTAGACCACATCACCGAGCTGAGCAGCGTCAAAGGTGATTTCCTTGGGCTTGAAGTTCGACTTCTCTCGCGCAGTAAGAAGGTTGAACTTCCTCAGGTACTCGCGCAGGGTGACCAGGTAGCTATCATCCGACCGGGCCTTGCTGAGAAGACCGGTATAGAGGCGGTGGAAGACAGGCCCAAGCTTCTTCTCGATGGCCCTGATATCGACAGAGTTGTTGTGGGTGGTGACGGCGGTGACGGTGGTATTGATGATGTTGTTGGTCGCGGTCATGGGAATCCTCATGGAGTTCGCTGTTGCATTAGCTCTAGTCGCTCCTATGACGACTAGAGGAGATGGCTGCAGTAAAGCAGTTAGTCAGTGCCCTTTGGGCCCTTGTTGAAAGGCGTAACGATTGACCCAGGCCACAGCAACCGTCGAGACGACAATCACCAAGTGAACTGCAATCAACTTGGTGAGGTGCTCGAAACTTGCATTGTCTGCTCGAACGAAAGCCTCAAGCAAGTGAATGCTCGAAACACCAAGCATCGACATGCTCATCTTCACCTTCAGCGCACCGGGATCGATATGCCCAAGCCAAGCCAGTCGTGGCAAGCGACTCGGCTCAGGGCGGTCAACATCGCCCGCAGACTTACTGAAATCACCGATGAACAAGACATAGCCGCCAATCATGATCATTACGATCAAATGGCTAACCATGACTATGTCGAGCAGGTGTAGCACTGCGATCAACACCTCAGTGTTGCCGTAAGAGACAGAGTTCCAAGCCAGGTCAGCGGTCTGCACGATGAAACGCAGAGAGTACACAAGCAAGGCCACGCTCAGCCCTAGGTACATCGGCAGCAGCAAGAACCTGCCACCGAAGACGATTTGTTCGAGAATTCGACTAGATTTCATTCAGTGCTCCCGTTAGTGGCGACCGATTGCGTCGATAACTTGCTCGACCCGCAACCAGGCGTCACGGTTACTTTCTTTAATCGCCTCTCGCAAGACGATATCAACGACTGCCGGAGCAGTCAGTTCGTTGACCCAGAGCGTGCTGATGCAGGTGAAAAGCTGCTCAGCAGTAAGCGCATTCAAAACCACCTCATGGCCAGCCTTAAGGTCGCGGCGCATCAGGTAATAGAGATTGTCTGCCACCACATCGACAACCTGTTGACGCAAATTGGCGTCGGCTAGCAATGCCTCACGGTCGAGCGACATGGCCGTGCGCACATAGGGAAACTTGCTCCAGAGCACGGGTGTCACCAGAGTGGCAAGATCGAGCCGTCGCAGGTGCTTACCAAGACTTTCGAAAGCTGCTGGGTGAGAAAGTCTCAAATCAATTAATTGAGTGACCAATTGTTTGATGACAGCCGGAAATTTATGTGTTGCAAAATCGTTCATTGTTTAGTCCTCGAAAAATGAGGTTAGCGAAAGCAGCGCTTAGCTTGAATACGCTTGATGCGCTGCTCCAGATGGAAAGCTACCGTAGCGTCAGCTCCAGCAGCGCGTTCTTTGAGCCAATCGGCCACAAAGGTCAAATCGTGCTCGATGCCGGGATAATCAGGACAGCCGAAACGACCAAGAAGTTCAAGTGCTCGGGCTCGCCTGCGCAGCTCGTAGGCAAACTCAGGTCGGCCGAACTTGCCGTAAAAATCGGCCAAAGCTCTGAGATCTCGCGACAAATACGGGCTATCAGAACCCAATCCTTCCTTACCAATAACCACAGCCAACACGAGCTCAGCGTGCCTCTGGTGACGCTCAACGGCAACATGGTTTTTTGCAAGCCTGGCGACAGAAACGAGCTTACTGAGCTCGGTATAAAGCTCATCACTTGCACTGGCGGTTGAACTCACACTCGAACTTTCACCAGAGCGAACATCGAGCAAGAGTGTCAAGCGTTTCTCCAAACTTGCAAGACTCTCCTCGTAGCGATGTTCAGACTCAAGAATGGCAGCCTGGCGGGCAAGGTGAGAGAGCCTGAGTGCGGCAGTGTCAGGCGATTTCTCCAGAATCTCAATGACCTTATTTAGGCCTTCCAAGGCTTCGACCGACTTGCCGTTCTTATAATGAAGATCAACCAATCCAGCGAGCACCTCCGCGTAGCGGCGGTCTTCCTCTGAATAGTTGTGTTTGACCAAGCGCAGAGCGTAACGATACCAATGCTCGGCCTCGGTGTAGTTCCGCTTTTCGGTCAAAAGTTCAGCCAGGCCAACGACGTTGCGTACACGGTTGAATGAATCTGCACCGTAGATGTCGCGGTCACTCTTTATAAAGGAACGAAGGAAAAATTCACTTCTCTCTTCCGGCCCCATCGATTTTGGATCTTTATAAAAGAAAGCTGACTTGAACACAGTGAACACCACTGAGCCAGTCGGTTCATACCAAGGGTCGCGCCATTTTTTATACAGCTCGATAACTACAAGAATTGCAATGCCGTAAGAAGACATATTGTCTACTCCAGTATAAATGTAAGGTTGATGAAAGACTCTGGCCGCTCAAGCAAACTGCGCTTGAAAGGATAGCGAAAGATTGAGCACCAGCAAGGTTCTCCAGGCTCAACGCCAGGAATAATAAGCACTAGAAATAAACCGTATTTGGTACTAAAAGAATTTTTGCCTCCGAGGCGATGCGAAATGGAAGAGAATATGTTTTCAGTTCTACGCCTATCGCCAGATCACAGTCAAATTGCTGAAAATCATGGCACTCCCCCAAATATCAAGTCAATTAGCGTCACGGCAAAAAGCCGCAACCAGACGCAGATAGAGCCACACTGAAAGAAAAAGGAAGACGATTTCGCCCCCAAATGCGGTGGCACGCTACCAACCGCAATTTCCAAGAGCATAAACCACTCCAATATTCAGCTGGCGCACCCTGCGCTCACACTTTCATCAAACCGTCAAAGCAGCTGCTGGCAACCGTATGCAGCCAAAGACCATATACACACCTGCGCTAAATTGAAAGCGCCGCGAAAGAATTAGCGCTACCATATACGCCACCAAAAGCGCTATCGCATACGCCACCAGAACCGCCTGTGAAGACCAAGCACAGAGGTGCAAAGCAGCAGCCGCAAAACCCCGAGACACCTATGCAGTGAGCACTTCGGGGCGGCCGCTTCGCACATGAAGCATTTTATAAACATATCAAACAGACTACAAGAGCAGCCGCGTTTTGATAAAAACGCGGCGCACAAAGACCACCACCAATAGTACCAAGTAAAAAAGGCACTATCAGAAGCCATCAACAAGCAAGAGAAATTTGACACCACTTATGGTGTCAAACAATGCCTGACTGTTAGATGGAGCATTTGATTACGGCAAAAATACTAAATGGCCGTTAAAGCCGTAATAATGCTTTGGCAGGTGAAAGCATCACTGCTTTGATTCTTTTTTTTCGGAACGAGAAACTAGAGCATTTCAGTTTCAGGTTCATGTGTCTCGACAGGCAGGCCCTTTGTATGGGATTCCGGACTAAAGGGTAGAGTGCCTCATGACGAAACATGGTAAGCAGATTAGACCCATTTTCCTTCAACGACCTTGCTAGGTAACCCAATCTAGCTAAGGCATACCAGTGCTGCCTTCTAAGTGGTCGCTACGGCTAGCTCGCGCGACCACTCGACAAGCTAAAGCTGGCCAACAAAGCCGCCTATGCAGCGATTACAGTGATACAGCGACGGAATATACCAGCAAAAGGCTCTGTAATAGACGCGTAACATTAACCACTCTTCAAGACAGGCACTGACATAAAGCGGCCTAACACTTGAATTCAAGAGCCCTATTTAATAGGGTCAGATATTCTTTCAATACTCTTTCGCCAAAGTAGTTTCCCAGCCAAATACTCGCCCCAGCAACCCACCGCCGCCATTACCTTCTCAATCTGGGGAAGTTCATGTTTGTGGTGGTCACTCGTCGCGGCAGCAAAGCACGGGAAACAGCTCTGGATAATCCTCTGGCCGTCAAGGCTAACAAAGGAAATCATATGCTCTGGCTCATTGCCATCGCCGTTGTCGCCATCATTGTCGCACCGGTACTCCTCGACCCCAACCGCAGCCGTCGCCGCAACGCCAATACCGCCGACAGCCTGATCGCCCAGGCCGGTTCTGAATATCTCCGCGGCCTCAACGACGAAGCTTTCATGCACTTCAGACAGGCCCGCGATATCGCTCGCGCCAACTCTGCATATATGCTCGAAGCTGAAGGCAACTACGGTATGGCTCAGATTTATGAGCGCCGTCGCGACTACAACTCCGCAGCTCAATGCCTGCGCAGCATTCTCGCCACCCGCGCCCACTGGGAGCAGTATCACCCCAACTATGCGGCACTGGTGGAGAGATATCTCAGCGAAATCGAAGCGAAACTCGCTCCTTGAGCGAGTTTCTTGTCATTAAAAACTTAGAAAGGAAACCACCATGGAAGCAATTTTTGCAGCGGGACTTTTGGTCACGCTGGCCTATTTCGTCCTCATCATCGTCCTCCTGGTCGCCTGGGTTCAGGGCCTGATTCTGGCCTTTCGCGCCAATATCTTTCTCGGCATCCTCTGCTTGCTTCTGCACATACCGCTGGTACTGATTGGCTTGATCTACTGGATCTTCGGCTGCGACATTCCCGCAGCAGTGGTGCGCGCGCTACGAAACTAGCAATTTGAAGGCTAGGCCTCTTTCACCCATTCAACAACCACTTGGAGAAACAATGAAACCAGGCCTACCCTCTTCCCCAGTCCAAGAAAAATATTTCTATCACGCCATTGATCTAGACGCGGTCAGCCGTTCTGTGCTGCGACCTCAAGTCGAATTTTCTGACAGCGAGTGGGTACCAGCCTATCAGTGGTTAGAAAAAGAAATCGGCTTTTATCCACTCTTTCTGGCCGTCGGTGACGAAAGTGCTGCTTATGTCACCGGCTATCAAAATCAATGGCGAGTCCATATCGGTGGCTCAATCATTGATGGCAAGTACGTAGCCAGCAAACGCAAGGCTGGAGAGTTTCCCAACGTTGTGCTCCTGGCCTTTCGCCAAGGCGATATCCAGGGCTGCTTTACCGACTACCAGTGGTGGAACATCGTACTGACCGATGTGCTCTGTGGCCGCCCAATTGGCCCAGCGTTGTACCGCTACCTCTTCAAGAAATCCTGGTCACGTAGCAAGTGGTTGCGCACAGCCAATGGCGACGGTCACCTGGTGCAAATGCTCGTGCCGGAGCTCGACTTAAGCAAGGCTGCATTCCTTTGGGCACGCAATGAAAAAAGCGCCCAGGCTCTGCGAGCCATGGGTTTCGAAAACGTTTCGGTCAAGCGTCTCAAGCTCGAGCATTAAGTGCTTTCACTCCTGCAAGAGCCCCAAAGGCTTTTGCAGGAGTTTCTCTTCGTCGCCCTGCGACCTTTCGAAGATCTTTGTCAACTACTCTCCTAGACCTCTTTTAAAACTTCTTTCAAAACTTCTTTTAAAAATTCAGCTAATACTATCTCAAGTAGCACTGGCGAGTAAACGCAGAGCAGAGCAGAGCAGAAAAGAGAAGAGCAGAAACTGACCTAGTTTTGCTCAATTCAAAAGTGTCAGAAATTCTGAAGAATTTCTGACACTTTTAGATTGCGAAATTTCTACCTGTTAGGTCTAGCCCATAAGGCCTTGAAGTTTGCGCTCACGCTCACGTTCTCGATCATTTCTACGCTTGCGTGAACGCTTCAACTCTTCTACAGGCAAGCCCATCTGAATCGACATCGCTTCTAAAATAACATTCTGCGAGCGAGCTTGTGCACCAGCTCCAGCCAAGGCATCAGCCCAGGCATAACGCACTTTGACACGATGAGTAGAACAGTGATTGAGTGATTGCTCGAGATCATCAATCTGAAGCAACACTGGTTCAGCGGCTTGAACAGCCGCTCTATGGTCCTTCAAGGCAGCAATCAGTGGCGGATAAGCGGCCAGTTGTTTTTCAATTATCGTAAGCTCATCGCTACCGGCATTTGGTTCAGCATAGCGCTTACTCAGAGCCAACAAATTCATGGCCTCGCCACTGCTAGCAGCAGCAATTGACTCCGGTTCTTCCAAGAGTTTCTCAACATTGCGCTCAGCTTTTCTGGCATCAATCAATCGTTTAGACAAGGTATTTTGCAGACTCGTCATCTCTTCTTGCACAATTAGTGAAACCTGCTCATGTTCAGCATCAACAGCAGCAATTAGCTTCTCGTAGGCCGGCTTAAGCTCAGTTAAGACACTCTTCTTATTAGCAGCTGAGGCAAAACGCTCCACCAGGTCTTGCAGCCTTCCAATAGCAGCCACAGAACTGGCAGCCAAATTCTCCTGCAGTGTAATGTTTTGTTGCACTGGTATTGATACCAGATTCGTTGCGTCCAGATTAGTCGCGTACAAGTTGCTCATGTTTCGCCATCCTTCGCCTTAGATGAATTACTCGCCATGGCAATAAGCATCGCGGCGATCATGTGAAAAACCCGTGATAAAACAGCCTTGACAACCACGTAGGACTACTAAGAAAGGCGTAATAAAACAGAAAAATCATGGGGAAATTCCCACTGCCTTGCAACTTTTTTCAATTTGACCCAAACAGATCAAGGTCAACTCTAACTAACCAAAATGCTTCAAATCGCTGGCACCACTATCGGGCAGGCCTAGCAGATTCGTAGCGTAATAACTACTGCAAAGGCACTACTAGTAACAACTCTAAACGGCTGTCACAGCTTTGTTAGCAGTAACACGCTAGATTAGATGCTCTCTAATTTATAAGCCTTCATGAAAGCAGGAATCAGGGCTTCTAGCTTAATAGTGTTACTAGGTCTTTCTTTCCTCCCCCCCTCCCTCGCAAAATACCTCCAAAACAAAAGCCTTTGAACTTCAACCCCGAATTTTTTTCACAGCTTGTGATCGGGATGTTTACGGCTTAGTAGCAGAGGTAAAGGAAAACGCGAGGGGTTCATCGACGTCTAAATACGGAGCATGCCATGCATCAGCCCCCAAACAAAGCAGCACCCAATGTCACTTCTTCCGCTGCCACCACCTTCAACCCCGAAGCTGCCGTCTTCCTCTTCCCCGAAGCCTATCAAGCCTTCGCCGGTTCCGCCCATGGCGAGCTGACCTCCAGTCAACGCGAAGCCATGCGCGCCCTTCTCGGCGGCAAAGGCGCAGGCTTGGCTGAGATGACCGCCAGCGGCGTAAGCGTTCCTCCCGGCCTCACCATCACCACCGAGACCTGCCGGGCCTACTACACTGGTGGCTCCAAGCTGCCCGCTGGTCTCTTCGAGCAAGTACTGGTCAAACTGGCAGCCGTGGAAGCCGCTCTCGACCGCCGCCTCGGTGATGTCAAAAAGCCGCTTCTGCTCTCCGTTCGCTCCGGCGCCAAGTTCTCCATGCCGGGCATGATGGACACCATCCTCAACCTCGGCCTCAATGACACCACAGTCAAGGCCCTGGCCAAGGCCACCGACAACCCGCGCTTCGCCTGGGACAGCTACCGCCGCTTCATCCAGATGTACGGCAACGTCGTGCTCGATATCTCGAAAGAGAGCTTCGAACACCTGCTGCAAGAACTGAAGAACGCCAGCGGCGTCAGGCAAGACAACGAGCTCACCGCCACCAACCTGAAAGAACTGGTGCGGCGCTACAAAGAGCTGGTGCTCAAGGAAACGGGCAAACCCTTCCCTTCCGACACCAGCAAGCAGCTCTACGGTGCCGTCGAAGCGGTGTTCCGCTCCTGGAACAACCCCCGTGCCATCTACTACCGCAACCTCAACAAGATTGACCACGAGCTGGGCACCGCGGTAACCGTGCAGTCGATGGTCTTCGGCAACCTCGACGACCAGTCGGCCACTGGCGTTTGCTTCACCCGCAACCCCAGCACCGGCGAGAAGACCCTCTACGGCGAATACCTGGTGCGCGCTCAAGGCGAAGACGTTGTCGCTGGCATCCGCACCCCCAAGAAGATTGCCGAGATGGCTGTCGAGTTGCCGGAGGTTCACGCCGAACTGGTGGCCACTGTCGCCCGCCTCGAGGACCACTACAGCGACATGCAAGACATCGAGTTCACCGTCGAAAGCGGAAAGCTCTACATCTTGCAGAACCGCACCGGCAAGCGTACAGCCGAAGCCGCTGTTCGCGTCGCTGTTGAGCTGGCAGAAGAGGGCATCTTGAGCCGTAGCGCCGCCCTCATGCGTGTCGACCCGATTCAGCTCAACCAGCTGCTCTTGCCGAGCTTCCACGGCGAAGAGAAAGATGCAGCCAAGAAGGCCGGTCGCCTGCTCGCCACGGGTCTCAACGCTTCGCCCGGCGCAGCCATCGGCGAAATCGTCTTCGACCCCAACGAGGCCGAAAAGCGCGGCAGTGCCGGTGAGAAGGTCATTCTTGTGCGGGTGGAAACCTGCCCCGATGACATTCACGGTATCGTTCCGGCCCAAGGCATCATCACCAGCCGCGGTGGCATGACCAGTCACGCCGCCGTGGTGGCACGGGGCATGGGCAAACCCTGTGTCGCCGGCTGCGAGTCGTTCCGCATCGACCTCGACAAAGAGTTGGTGCAGGTGGCCGGACAAACCCTGAAGAAGGGCGATGTCATTTCCATCGACGGCTCCACCGGCGAAATCTATGTCGGCGCCATCGCCACTCGCCAGGTTGGCCTATCTGAGCAGTTCCAAAAACTGCTTGCATGGGCCGATCTGGAGCGCAAACTCGATGTGCGCGCCAACGCCGATACCCCGCAAGATGCTCGTGTCGCCCGCCAGTTCGGCGCACAGGGCATCGGCCTCTGCCGCACCGAGCACATGTTCATGAGCCAAGATCGGCTGCCGGTGGTGCAAGAGATGATTCTGGCCACCAGTCTGGCCGATCGGCAAACGGCTCTCAACAAGCTCTTGCCCATGCAGCGCGAAGACTTTGCTGGCCTCTTCACCGCCATGAACGGCCTGCCGGTCACCATCCGCCTGCTCGACCCGCCGCTCCATGAGTTCCTGCCCAAGCTGGAGGAGCTGGTGGCCGAAGTGGCAACTCTCAAGGCCAACGCCAAGAACCGTGCTCACCAAGCACGCTTCAAGGTGACCAAGGCCCGTGAAGCCAAGGCTCTGGCAGCCCAAGAAAGCCTCTTGGCCAAGGTGCATGAACTGCACGAGACCAACCCCATGATGGGCTTGCGCGGCTGCCGCCTCGGACTGGTTTACCCGGAAATCAACGTCATGCAGGTGCGGGCCATTTTCGAAGCAGCGATTGCGGTGAAGGCGCAAGGGGTGGTGGTCGAACCGGAAATCATGATTCCGCTGATTGGTCACGTGGAAGAGCTCAAGGCTGCTCGTGAAGTGCTGGAACGGGTTGCCCGCGAAGTCATGGCTGAAGCTGGCGAGACCGTCAACTACAAGTTCGGCACCATGATCGAAATCCCCCGTGCCGCCCTCACGGCCGAGGAAATCGCGCAGTACGCCGAGTTCTTCAGCTTTGGCACCAATGACCTCACCCAGATGACGTTCGGCTACAGCCGTGACGACGCTGAAGGCAAGTTCCTGCAGCACTATCTCGGTGGCGTCGAAGTCAACGGCGAAAAGCGCAAGATTCTCGAAGACAATCCGTTTGCCATCCTCGACCGTAAGGGCGTGGGCAAGCTGATGCGCATGGCCGTCGAAGATGGTCGCAGCCAACGCCCCGATATCAAGCTGGGCATCTGCGGCGAACACGGTGGTGACCCAAGCTCCATCGCTTTCGCCCACAAGCTCGGCCTCACCTATGTCAGCTGCTCGCCCTATCGCGTTCCCGTGGCGCGACTGGCTGCAGCCCAGGCGACCATCGTCGAGATGGCCGAGAAAGCCGGAGCAGGTACCGCTCAGCGTGACAAGTAAGCCCGGCAAATAAGCGCAGTAAATAAGCGCAGAAATCAAAAATAAGCGTTAGCAAACTCTCTCGCGAAAGTTCGGTGGCCTGAAATCATGTGTAGATTTACACGGATTTCAGGCCATCTTTTTTTTGCTTGACACCACCAGCGATATCTAAGCTTTTTCAAAAATCGCTTTTATACTATTTTGCATAGTATAAAAGCAAAAAGAGACAATACCAGAAGCGCTGTTAGTTAAGCAATGAATTGAACAGCTCTTTAGCATTCTCATTCTGCGCCTTTGAGACGAAAAAGCTTTCGCTAAACGGTATTTTTTTGTAACCCTGCGGAACAGCGAAAACAGCAAGCGAAACAGGTCTACCGTGCACTTCCTCTGTTTGCAGACCACCCTCCTTCTTGCCAGTTGCCCGAATGCGCTTTACCAGCAAAGGCATACCAGGAACAGCGGGCATACCCAAAAGCCGAGCAAAAACAGAACCACTACTTTTCCCTGATGGTAGGTCAAGACAAACTACGATGGCACTATTGGGATCATCCGTATTGTCTTTAAAGTTCTTTGTTCCAGCAGAAGATTGCATATAAAGACCAACAACCTCAGTTGCTGGAAAGACACATTTTAGAGCCGGAACACCTTTGAACCACTCTTCTTTAACTGATAGTGGCTTTGTCAATTCAGCGGTCCAGTGCATCTTGTTCATATGATACTTATGACACCAATCGCCATTGCTGATATTCATAACAGTGCGATCTTTATCGTTCCAGGCCACCACATTCCAATCAGGGGCACGACTAACAAGAGAACACTTAGCATTGCTAAAATCAACCCGCAAGCCAGTCTTGGTCACCTGTACTATATATTTTTCGGGACGATTGGAAGTTAGATTAATGACATAGCCTTGCTCGGTTTGACAATTTTTTCCGCAGGCCCCTTCGGGTGGCAAGGCTAAGACCGCTGCAACGCCAGCAGATGCGAAAAGACTAAATAAAACGCGTCGATTCAAGCAGATGAGCCCCGTGAGACCAAAATCACTATCTTCAAATAGATTTTACCCAGCCACTCTGCAATCAAGACTGCAAACTCAAGGGCTTTAATAAATATCGAGAAGTAAGGCCATAGATTACCACCCCTAAAGTAACAATCACACCGACTTCGTACCATGGATGCCCTTCAACACAAACAAAAATCGAGTTTGTAGTGAGCACAGAACGCACATCGTTGACAATTAAAGCATCGAAAAGATTATTGGCGATATGTATACCAATAGCAACTTCTAAGCCATTAGTGCGCAATGTGACAAGGGCTAAAATAAAGCCAATGGCAAAATAGCAAATAGCCATGGGCAGCAGTCCGTATGAAACTTCAGGATTAAGCAAGTGTGGCAGCATAAAGATCAAGCCATTCAAGATCGACGCCGGCCAAATATTGTGCACCCACTTGCCCATTGCCTGCAGCAGATAGGCTCTAAAAAAGAGTTCTTCCGCTAAACACTGTAATGGAGTAAATAGCAATACCACAGGTAAATAGAGCAAGAACGCCGCACCTGGCGCATCATACCTGTAAGAATGGGGAAAGACTATTGAGCCAACAATACCGGCCAGTCCGGCCAAAGAGAACCAGGCAATGGCACCAAATGCGATGCGGCGCCAATTAATATGACTGCTGGTGGTAATAAGCGAAAGCACCGGCCTTCCGTGGAGGAAGCGCACAACCAACAAAGTAGAAAGACACAGGTAAATGCTTGGAATATTGACAGCAATATAGTTGGCCATCGGATGCACGCCTGGTATCTGACCACTAGCCGGGTCAATTTTCGGCACTACGCCATGGGTTGAAACTAGCACAATGAGAAGATACCAAAAGAAACTGGCAAAAACGAAAATCGCAAAGATGGCAATGGAACCAACTAAATAGCGCCACCACGCACTTTGCCCGAGGCTGCCCAAGGCTAGGTAAAGCGGGCTGCCGTGCGCGCCTTCGCCTCTGTCGCCAACAAATTCAACATGATCCTGTGACTTACTCAACTTGGCGCCGCACTTCCTCGTAATAGTAGAAGCAAGCGTATCTCATCCAGCGCCAATCGCCAAGCTAAATCAACAGACAGGGCTCAAAACTCGCGCTCACCTGGGACCAACTTCCAGAAGTACTTATCAAAGACTGGCTCAAACTCATAACCAGGAATCGCTCGTTTGAACTGGGCTTTATCTCCATCAGACCAACTACGGTCTAGTTTCAGGTGCTTCAGACCAGGCATACGCTTAAAATAAGCAAGAGAATTTGGAGTCAATCGACTGCGAGTTATTCGCAGACTGTTCAAGTTCTTCATGTGAGTTAACGGCTCAAGATCCTCGTCTCGTAGATAAAGGGACATCAACCACAGTTCTTTTATGTTGTCGCATTGCCTTAACTTCTCAAGCAGCGGGCGTATATCGCGGATTCCTTTAACTTTAAGAGTTCCTACTTTTCTTACCAGACTCATCTGTGCGATGGCCCGACCGCTCACTTTCGCTCCGGCCAGGCCCAACGATTGCAAATGACTAAATGAATCTATCTCTCTAAGCATGTCGTCCCTAACAGGTGAATTCTCAAGTTTTTCTTCGTAGGTGGGCAAAGACTTAGTTAAGCCATTAAAGAATGACAGCTCTTTGAGCCGCTTCCACTTTCGCAAGCGCATCATCGCGGCTCTTGGATCCTTTATCCTGATATCGAGACCAGTCACATCATCGGCTCTGAAGCCGTCCAGCATGCCCGGGAAATCGCTAGTGAGCTCACCTAAATAGATATGGACAGCTTGAGCTGGCTGCTTAGTCTTTTCGTTGACTGCAGGAATGTCTCCTTGAGCATAGCGAATGGCCCCGTTGTCAAATTGAATGGCTGCCAAATAAACTTCAGCAGGGAAGCGGAAACCGCCGTGGGCTTTATAGAATACAGGTGCTGTACCGGGGGGCCAATGCGACCGAATGTACCCTTGTGCTTTCGTTTTCGCAGCCTTTTCATAATCTATCTCTTTGACCCAGTCAAACTTCTTGAACATATCTTTTTCGGCCTGACTAGCTCCGACCCCTTCTAAAAGCTTCAATGGTGACAGCGTTTCGCGGGCAAGCTCACCGGCAAGATCATTATCAGAACTACCTCCCATGAACGTATCTAGTTCCAGCTCAGAAGAAGGCTTGGCACCACCAGTAGAACTAGCTGTAGCGGCAGTAACACGACTGGCATCAAGCGGAGAAGCAGTATTTATCGGCCTCTGCGCATCTAAAACTTGTGAAAGATTTGAACCAACGGTCTTGTCTGGCTCCCGCCAAACAAAATAGACAAAAACCCCAACCACACCGGCAGCAACTAGCAATGATCCTGCTAACAGCCATCTATGCTGGCCCAGACCGGCGCGACTAACCTCAAGAGAATTATCATCGGTTTCGTTATGCGCTTCGTCATCAGAGTAAGAGTTCGTATCGGGAGCAATCGTGCTGCGCAAACCTCTGCTTGTAACATCCTTTCCTTGCTTGACCCGCTCAAGATCGTGCTTCAACTGTTCCATCGATTGATAGCGATCGGCAGCATTTTTCTGCAAAGTCTTAGCCACCACTTCTTCCAAGCTATCTGGAAACTCTTCAGTACTTGCCCCATCGGCTCGGCGACTTTCCAGACTAGGAACGTCATCTCCTTGGTGCATCATAAAAGTCTGAAAGGCATTGTTACCCTTGAAAGGGGGTTCACCAGTGAGGGCCTCAAATAGAGTGCAGCCAAAAGAATAAATATCAGCGCGGTGATCCACACGCTCACCGCGACACTGCTCGGGGCTCATGTAATATGGCGTACCGAAAACAAGACCTGTTGCTGTCTGGCTCTGGCTTCCGTGGCCACTGCGGTTTACCCGCGCGATACCAAAATCAACCACTTTGATCTGAGTAATAAGCTCATTTTTATCGCGCAATAGCATCAAGTTAGACGGTTTAATATCACGGTGCACAATACCTTGGGCGTGGGCTGAATGCAGGGCATCTGCCACTTGTATAAAATAATTGAGAGCCTGCTTGACGGTCAGTGGACCGGATTTTCTCAGCAAATCATCCAGATTTTCACCAGAGAGCAAGTCCATAACATAATAGGGCGTGTCACACTCAATATCGCCCCCTTGGGCTAGGCCATGATGCACACCCATATTATGAATGCCAACGATGCCCTGATGATTTAGTCTAGCTAAAGCTTTTGCCTCAATTTGGAAGCGACTCCAAGCCTCACTACTAAGGTCACTAGCAAGTAAAAATTTAAGAGCATAGTCTTTCTGTAAGACCAAGTGGGTGCAAGAAAAAACAACCCCCATAGCCCCCTGGCCAATGACCTTATTTAAGCGATAGCTCTGATCAATCACCATTCCCGGACGAAAGGCTATAGGTTGCTCGCTTCTGGCCGCGCCAGAGGAAACCGCACTATCAGCCTCATGAAACCTATCAAACGGACCATCTGTTGGAGCGGCCACTAAGATACCTTGCTCTGCAGTAGAATTTCATTCTAGCAGTCAGCTGTGGCATTTACGTGGCACCGAGGGGTATCTCCTAGCACCCACCCCCTACTGCTCCGAAGGCGCTTTTCCCGGGGCAAGCTTCCAGAAATGGAAATCAAAGACTGGTTCAAATTCATAACCAGGAAAAGCTTGCTTAAACCGCTCAGTATCTTCTTTCGACCAGGTGCGATCGAGCTTGAGCTTCTTCAGAGCAGGCATGCGCTTAAAGTACTCAAACGAACCAGATGTGAGTTGACTGCGAGTAATGCGCAAACTCTTTAGATTTTTCATACGCGTTAAAGGTTCTAAATCGCTGTCCTTGATGTAGAGTGACATCAGCCACAGCTCTTCGATGTTATCGAACCGAGGCAAAGCTTCCAGCAGTGGCTGAACATTCTTAATTCGCTTGATTTTAAGTGTCTTAAGTGTCTTTAAAAGCGGCATCCTCGCCACAGCACGGCCACTGAGATCTTCACCAGCAAGCCCCAGAGAGCGCAGATTGCTGAATGAATTGAGCGAAGGCAGCATAGCATCAGTGAGCGGGGAGTCTTCAATTTTGTGCTCGTAACCTGGTAGACACTTAGTGATGCTATTGAAGAAAGAAAGGTCTCTGAGGCGTCGCCACTTGCGCATACACGCAATCGCAGCTTTCGTGTCATTAAGCTTTAGATCAATACCAGTGAGATCATCAGGGCCAAAGCGCTCTAATAATTGCGGATAATCTTGAGATAGAACGCTGGAATAGTAATGCACCTCATGCTCATTCTCAAGGGCTGATGGATAGCTCAATGGTATAAAACCAGTAGCATAATTGATAGGTCCATTATCAAATTGAATAGCACCTAAGTAAAACTCAGATGGGAACTGAAAAGCGCCAGCGACCTTATATGAAATCGGTGGGGAGTTCGGCCGCGATGTCTTCTCCATGTATGACTCAACTTTAGTGCGATAAGTTGACTCATACTCCCCCTCTACCCCCCAGTTGAACTTGCGAAAAAAAGCAATCTCGGACTCACTAGCGCCGATCTTTTTCATCAGGGCCGGCGGGGTAAGCCTGGATTGCTCAAACTCAGCGAAAGGATCCGCTTGCTCCTTGTGCACCTTTATCTCAGGAGTTGGCTCCTTCCAGAGAGTGTTGGCCAGAACACTTATCACCACTAGCGCAATCACAAGCGCACCACCAAGTAGCAAGCGCGGATGGGCAAAGATGCCACCTTCTCCGGCGAGAGCGTCGTCATAATCTTGGGTATCATCCTCCTGGTCATCCGGGCCGTTGCTTAGACGCCTGGACCCAGCCCTATCTTTAGGCGCAAGTACGCTAGTATCGAAGAGAGCTATATCAGGAACAGTAGTTCGCCTTATGCCGCGACTGGTTACTCCCTTGCCTTGCATAACCCGCTCTAGATCATGCTTTAGCTGAGCCATCGACTGATACCGTTCAGAAACATTTTTATGCAATGTTTTTTCAACGACAGCTTCTAATCCTTCAGGAAATTCTTCAGCAGGAAATTCTTCAGCAGGAAATTCTTCGCTAGAAACCTCGCGGCTGCGCTTGCTCGCTAAAGTTGGAGCGGGATCATTTTGGTGCATCATGAAAGTATGAAAGGCATTACCACCCTTAAACGGCGGCTGACCGGTTAGAGCTTCGAACAACGTGCAACCAAACGAATAGATATCTGAGCGCTCATCCACCCGCTCGCCACGGCACTGTTCCGGACTCATATAAAATGGTGTACCAATTATTACACCGGTGGCTGTCTGACTTTGAGTGTTATGGCCACTTTGATTCACTCTAGCAATGCCAAAGTCAACGATCTTTATTTGAGCAACCTGCTCAGACTGATCGCGCACTAGCATCAAATTAGAAGGCTTAATGTCGCGATGGATTACACCTTGCGCATGAGCTGATTGCAAGGCATCTGCTACGCGAATGAAATATTCTAAGGCCTGATTGACTGCCAGCGGACCCGATTTCTTGATCAAATCGTCAAGGTTCTCACCCGAGAGTAAATCCATAACGTAATAGGGAGTATTGTCGTCAAGACCATGGTGCACCCCCATGTTATGAATGCCGACGATACCAGGATGATTGAGCTTGGCCAAAGCTTTTGCTTCAACTTGAAAACGATTCCAAGCCTCTTTGCTCAATTCGTTCGCCATCAAAAGCTTGAGAGCATAGTTTTTTTGCAAAACCAAATGGGTGCAAGAAAAGACTACGCCCATGGCGCCCTGACCAATCTCTTCAATCAACTGATAAGTTTGATCGACTATCAAGCCAGGTCGGAAAACAGTTACAGTTTTTCCTTTAGAGCCAATCGAAAATATCGTCTTATCGGCGTCACTGGCGGTGTCAAATTGTTCACTTGGGGGGAACACGAAATACCTTGTTAAATCAGCGCCTTAATTCTATCAGGCCGCTGTGGCAAATTTTGGGCCTTTACCCGAGAGTCGGCAGAAAGTCAGCCAAAGCAACTTCCAGCACCACCAATGGTGCGACATATCAAGAAGTTTGCCACTACTTTTTGAAAATTCAAGAAAAGCCTTTAAGGCGATTGAAACCAAGGAAGAGAAAAGAAGCAATCTCTAGACCAGCAGTGGAGTTGGAGTTAAAAGACTCCAGGAAACCACAAAAATAGACCAGTCGTCTAAAGGTTCGTGAAAAAGTTTTTTCGTCGCTAATGGCTTCGAAAAAGGTGTAAGAAATTCCACTTGAATTTCTTACACCTTTTTTTTGTGCTGGTCGAGGACGTGTTCTATTGTTCATACTTATCGACTTCAAATAGACCGGTCGTCTAGTATTTCCACAAAAAAGCATTTATTAGACTCTCAGAGTTTAAGGGGCTCTTCTGTCTAACATTCAAAGCAGAGTGGCACCTAGTAAATAACTGGTTTACTCTTGTCTTAGGCGTTGGTTCCACCTATAGAAACCGATACGCAACAGACTAAACCTCAATACCAAAGCTTGCGGAGGCCGCAGTTTGCAATTGTCCAGACAGTCTTATAGAAAATCACTGATTGCCCCACTGTCTCTGACCATACTTCTTGGCTATGCCACCTTGTCTCAAGCACCGGCAGCCCACGCAGAGACTTACATGATGGCCGGCAAGGCCATTAGCAAAGACGAATACACCGCTGCCAACTTAGTCAAAGAATGCCTTACTAACCTCGACGCTGGCAAGCTCGACGTCGCCCTAAGCAAAGCCGAACAGGCCAAAGCCGCAGCGCCAAATTTCTACTACGTACTGGGCGCCTTAGGCATTTGCTATGCCCGCCTGGGCCGCTCCGATGAAGCAATTACTAACCTGCGCCAGGCACTAGCCCTACAACCAAATCAGCCCGATATGCTCTGGAGCCTCGGCGCCACACTGCAATCAGCCGGTAAGACCCAGGAAGCCCTGGTGATATTGAAACAGTTCCTTGTCAAATATCCCCAAAATCCACGAGCACCACAAGGCAAGGCCCTAGTCAGTTTGCTCGAAAATCAAATGCGCATGAACAACAAAATTACTGTTCATAGCGACGAAGACTATTTTGCCGAGGCCATCGGACTGAAAACCATGCGCTGGGCCGACAAAGATATTCCTATCAAAATTTTTATTGCCAGCGGAGAGGGTGTTCCTGGCTATCAACAAGCTTTTGGCAAAGTTCTGCAAGAAGCACTGGCGGCCTGGGAAGAGGCAAGTGAAGGCAAAATCAAGTTCGAACAGGTAACTTCTCCCAACCTGGCTTCAATCACATTTAAGTGGTCAGACAACCCCAATGATGTCTCTAACCCCGCCGAAGGTGGTGAGGCGAAATTGATTCCTTATGGCAATGCTTTGCGCTCGGTGCGCCTTGTGGTGCTGACAACGAAACGCTTACCAGGCATGGTTCTCAATGATCAGGTAATCAAATTTATTTGTATCCACGAACTTGGCCACGCCTTAGGCATAGCCGGACACAGCCAATCACCGAGCGATATTATGTTCAGCAGTTTGCCACTCAATTTTGAACAGCTGAAACTCAGTGCCCGGGACGGCAAAACCCTGCGCAAACTATACTCAACAGAGATTGCCGCGGCACCAGACGACAGTCCAACAGCAAAAGAATTAGTATCAATGTCTGATGTAGCAACGGCCAACGACGTCGTTTCAATCAACAACAAAGCCACAGCTGCCATGACTGCTAAAGACTATAGTAAAGCCGTGGAAATTTTAAAAGCTGGGTATGCTAAACACCCCGAATCTGGTGCCTTAAAACGCAACCTCGCAGCAGCGCTAAACAATACAGGGTTGACAGCTCTTAACGCTCAACAGTACGACAAAGCTTTAGATATTTTCCAACAAGCGCTGGCCTTAAATCCAGACAGCAAGCCAGCCCGTGGCAATATCGCTATCGTGCACTATAACTCTGGTCTAAGCGCCCTTAAAGTAGCAAAATTGACTGAAGCGGAAAGCTCTTTGAAGCTTGCCCTGCAAGAGTTTGAGGCCAGCGGTAATCAGACTCTGCTGACAAAAGCAGCCAATAACTATGCGGTCGTTTTGAAAAAATTGGGCAAGGATGACGAAGCTAAATCCATCCAAGAGAAATACAGCGTCGCTGGAATTTAGTAGACGCTAGAATTTAGTAGACGCTAGAATTTAGCTAAAGCCGACAATCAGCATACTGGAACGAAGTGAAAGTTGTGCCAACGCGAACTAGCCGCGGTGGCTTTTTTGTGGAGCGAGTTCTCGCTCTGGCTCCTAGACGAAAGCGAGACCGCGATAGGGTCGGTCACGCTTTTCTGTCGGCCAAACGCTATAACGGCTTCCGGCCGAATGGCTCACTGCCCAGCCCCGCGGAGCAAGAATCTCCTGAGCCTGGATGAAAACACTATAGTCGACCTCCGCCGGCAAAGTCACAGTGATGTGAGTGCCAGTTGGAGCCTCTGTTTCCAAAATGAGGCGATAACCATCAACCAACTGCTTGGCGACACTGAGGGCCTTGGCCTTACGCGGGGCAATGATATTGCGCTCGATCAGCGCGGCGACAGAATCGCTCTCAGCAATGGGGTGAAGGTCCACAGGGGTAAACACGCAGCTGCGGCTGCTATTAAGTGGGCCGACAAAGGCCTTGCCATTGCCATGATTGCTGGCACTCCAGCCGCGATGCTTCAAGACCTCCTCGCAGAGGCGCATGATCGTGAAATCGGCAGCCAGCGGATTGGCAATCACGCAATAGACATCCGTCAACTCGCCACTTTCGAGCCGCCGACGATACTCGCTGACCAACTCGCGGGAAAGCTGCAGCGCGTCACGCTTCTGGCGATCGAATATTTGGCTCTTGATCTCGCCTTTGAGTTCATCCGAGGCCGGCACGTAATAGTCAGAACCGACAGTAGCTGCCAGTTTCACTTCAGCAGAAACAGCCGAACGACTTGAAGAAGAAGAAGAAGAAGAAGAAGAAGAAGAAGAAGAAGAAGATGACTCATCTTCACCTAGGGAGGAGCGGGGTTGCCGCCGGACAATAGGCGAAGCGCAAATGCGCAGCAAAACGGCCGTAAGAATGGCGATGACGAGGGCAAAGACAAGAATCTCGCCCCAGCCTACGAGTGCAAAGCTTCCTTCCATGGCAGTCCTAGAAACTTGATCCATCACGAATTTCCCTAACTTGCACGAGCATCTATGCCTTTGCTAAGGCAATAGATGCTCGTGCCCTTGATTTTGCTGCACAAACGCATGGAATGCACAGCGGCGAATTTATTGTCAGTCGCTCCAATTGAGAGCAACTGTTCCGTCAAGCCTGAGAGCAACGACCGACTGCCAGAGCGACTTGTTCTGGGCAAGGGCGTTGCTCTCAAACGATTTGCGACCAGCTGAGCGCGACAGTGTCAGGTGAAAGACGCTGCCGTCAGGCCGCGTCGTCGCACCATTGACAGACACTATCAAAGCCTCAAGGCTACTATCGCAAACGTAGGCGAACACTTCCAGCGGCACTGAAGCAGGAAGAATGGCATCGGCAGGCACACCGAAGGCGAAGGTGACATGGTCTGCTCTGACCTCTTCGAACTTGGGAGGAAAGCTGTTCAGAACAGCTTGCCGGCTTGCCTCAGTGAGATTGAATGCAATATAGCCTTGAGACATTTGCTGGTTCCTCGTGAGCCGTGAATTGCAGCTGTGGCTAGCAGATGTGAGTCTTGTTATTGACGGTCAGCTGCACGTCACCAGGCTGTTATTCCCGGCGACTGCGCCGCTTAACGAGGTTGTTCGACACCGCGTTGACCGAATAGCCTTCGTGCACTTCCTTCATGCGCATCATGTCGACCTTGGTGGCCACTCGCATGCCATGATATTCCTTGGGAAGCGGATGGGCTTCCTGGCAGTCGAAATGCGGGTCGACGTTGACCTCGATGTAGATGGGCTTGCCGGGCTTCTCGCGCAGGCGCGCACCGAGAATGCCAGCTTCGATGTCGATGTGTTCGACCACGAAGTCTTTGATAACTTGCTCAAGGTGAGCGCGGCCAGCGGCGGTGGACTCGCTGTTGCTGTTGCCTTCGGTCTTGTTTTCGCTCATGTTGTTCCCTTTCGGAGGGTTGGCTGTGCTTGTCTGGGTCTCTGGTTGTTGTTTGTGTGAAGCTGCGGCCGGAGCTGCAGCTTCTCTGGTTCTGTCCTTGGAAGCGTCAGTTGCGCTCCTCCCTAAGCAACTTGGCCTCATAGGCGCGCCGCATATCGAGCAGCTCACCGCTGGTGGCGACGAAAGACTCGCCAGTGATGGCGCAGTAGCGAGAGCCATCCTCGAAGACGATAGCCGGATGATCCTTGCAAGAGGGGCAGGGATCCTGACGACCGACGCTTCTCGCTTGACCGTAGATTTTGTCTGCGGGTTGCAGTGGCATAGACTTAGTTCCTTTCAAAAAAGCTCCAAAACTATTTTCGGAGCAGGCCGTCTTTTCTCTTCATCCACTCTCGAACTTACATTTTTCGGTACACCAAACTACGCTCAAGATGCACACAACGCTAACTGAGACCTGCGGCCAACCTGGTTCTAGCTCTCACAAGTGTTCTAGTTCTCACAACCGGGGTTGCGAAAATAAAGTGAGATTGGCACGCAGCTAGTAGATTGGGATGGAGTAGAGCTTGTTAGTACCGGAGAGTTGAAAGAGAAAAGAAGATCTGTAACTTAGCCAAAGAGAGTAGTAACAAACAATAGTGCTTATTGATTCTTAGAAATCTACACAAAACGCTACAGAGCTAAAGCCTTACCTGCGCTAACTTTATCTGGTCTGCCATCGTCAAGCGACTGAGCCATACCAACATAAAGCTGAGCGCTGAAAACCCTCAAATAGCAATGAACGAAACACATTCCAAAAGCCGCAGAAACAACAGCAGCAAGCACTTGGCATCGTGGCTGCCAATTTCCGCTAGCCCTACCGCTGCGAGCATATTTGTAATCAATCCGTAAACTAATCGCCAACTAACTCTCGCTATTTTCCAGCTGTCGCTGCAAGCTCTAGCTCAGCGGCAGAAACCTTAGACAGTTCAAATTTTGGCTTAACTTGTGCCATTTGCACGCCGACCATGACCAAGATAAAGCCCAAAATTTGCGGCCAGGCCAATGACTCCTTAAGCACAAATGCAGCAATGATAACAATCATTGGTCGTTGAATCAGATTGATCACAGACATGCGTGTCGCACCTAATTCTTTGATGGCGGCAATAAAAGCTAAGTTAGCCAGGGCGGCAGCCACACCCATCCAAGCCGCAAATGGCAAGATCGTTGGATTGATCTGACTGATAGAACCTAGCCAGGGCAGCAAACAAAATGAGACCAGGGCATTAACAACAAAAATATTGAGCGAAACCAGTCGTGGGTCTGCCTTTTTCAATATAGACTCGATCTTGATGCGATAAGTTGTTGAACTTAACACTGCAGCAAGGGCAAAGAGCACTCCTACTATGTTAAGGGCTGTGCTAGCAGCAGGCACTTGCAAGGAGAGGAGAACCCCAGCTAGTGCGGCTCCAAGCCCGAACCAGAATAGTTTACCGCGGCTATCATGACGACGAACACAATTAACTAATGCCACCACTACCGGTGTCGAAGTGATAATGGTAATTAATTCCACGGCGGTCAATTTCGTCAGAGCAAAAATACAAAGGGCATTAGTAGCAAAAAGCAAGAGGCTAACTAAAAATAGTGAAGCAAAACTGACATTAGCTGGACGTTTCCAGCCGCGCACCAGAAGCAGCATAACAATGGCCGCCACTAAATTTTTCAGGACAAGAAGCTGAATCGGAGTAGCTTGAGCTTGAAAGCCAAGCTTGATCAAAATGGGCTCGATAGAAGCGGCCGTCAAAGCCAAAACAACCCAACCACTAGAGTTAGAACCAGAGCCAAAACTAGAGCTAGAACCAGAACTAGAGCTAGAACCGGTAACATCAGACCTAAGCATTGAGCACCTCATAAACTTGCTCATAGCTCATACCACTTAAACCAAACTGCTTCAAGGAACGACCAGTACCATAGAAATCAATCTCGGTTAGCACACCAGCCAGGGTCACGACCGAATCAACTACTGGTATGGCCACATTAGCCAGGCGAGCGAATTGCTGCAAGGGAATAAGAGTAGCCGTGACGTCTTCCACCAAGAAGCGATGATCAAGACTGGGAGGCGACTGGCTATAGCGATAGTTGGGCACTGTTTGCATGGCCTGATGCAGCGAGCTAGTATCGCAGCCATAGTAGCGATTGAGCAGCTCTTTCATAGGAATCAAGCTAGCACCGTAGGCAGCGGCAACTTGATTGAACTCTTCTTCAATGCGCTCAAGAATGGCAACTGTGCGCGAGGTTAACCCTTTGTAGTAGAAGAGGAAAGATTCCTGCCTATCAATGGCATTCATATTTGCTAGAACCACTGGAGCATGGGCCAAAGCGCCAAAATCAGTCAGACCTCTCTGAATGATGTTGCATGCCGGTTCAAGATCTGGAAAGAATTGTTTGACGACATCGGCTTCTCTATCAGTAACGCTTCGGCTCGTTCCAGAAAACAGTGTCCACCGTTTAAAGCCACGAATCCAAACACTTTCGTCATCCTGCACCCGACAAGCGAAAAGTGAATCGGTTTCCAAAATCGGAATTAATGGACCACCCGCTAACTGAAGAGCGCGAGAGAAAAGTAAAGCGCCGCCGAGTTTGCCAGAGAAGAGCACAACTTTATGATGGCTTTCAAGAAAAGGTGCCAGCTTCTGTGCCACTTCTGCATAAGCCGTTGTCACCGTGGCAACAAAGACAATATCAACCTGAGAAAGCATCATTGCCGGCTCGGTCACCACTTGATTTAGATTAAAACGGCCCTCAACTTTGCCTGAGGCACGCACATTCAAAGACTCAGAAATGCCAGGAATTTTGCCTAAGTCGCGCACGAGCATAGAGACCTTATGTCCCTGACTAGCAAGATATGCAGCCAGCGCCCGAGCTGAATTACCGCTGCCAACTATTCCCACTCGAGCCACATAGTTACATTGGCTCAACTGGCTAGAGTCTACAGGCAACACAGGCTGGGCAAATACAAAACTTGTCTGGAGCATATAAAGCCTCCTTGAGTGAGGCTCAGGAGTGTATATGATCGGCCGTCAACGCGCATTAAATGGCAATTTTGACAATAGCTGTGGCTTACGGTCCCAATAAAATATGGTCCACTGAAAAGTACTGAGCTGAAATTTGAACTTAGCACAGCACCGCTTAACCCTTTGCGCGAGCTAACCGAGCCCTTGCCGATGTCGATGTGCCAATCGTGTTAGCACCACTGAAGTAATCAAAGCCATACCTTGAAGCCCTGTTTGCCGGGTTTCAGCCTAGGTTGTAGGCAGTCTGGCACCTATAACTAGGTATCACCTTCAACTTATTCATCCGCCAATCGAGCAACAGAAACAAACACAAACAAAACACCAAACCACCACCATTATTATGAACCGCAGAATCAATCCACATATTGTGCCTGTCGATGAAAACTCCGATTCCAGCGAGTTTCGCCTCAAGCTCAGCAACCACGCCTATCGCTTCCTCTCAATCACTGTCAAAGACAACGAGGTGATTGCTTCTTTCGAAGAAGAAGAGGTTGGCAATGGCGGCAATCAAACATTTTTCTTATACCGGGATGGCCAGGTCATTCGTTGTAAGGGAAGCTTCATCGCAAGCTTCACTTTGCGCGAACACACTTACCATCTCTACGGCACGGCCAGCCGTTAACTGTTCAAACACATCAAAAAGAACAGAGGTCAACCTAACAAGCAACAGACAGCAACAAACAAAAGCAGAAACAGCAAAACACTACCTATATGAAAGAATCCAATAATTCCACCGCCTTCAGCCACAGCCCCTTCCAAGCCCTCACCGTCACAAGCGAAGGCGCCATCGGCCTCAATCAGCCTGTCAACTCGGTCAACTCCGACAAAACCACCAAAGAGGAAGCGAAACCAGCAGCCGCTTCTGTGCCCACCCTCAAAGTGCGCACGGTGCGTCGCCCCCAGGCCCTGATCAAAAAGCAGCCGGTGCGCTTGCTCGCAGCTACCACCGCTGTGGCCGAGGCTAGCAAAACGGCCGCCGTTCAAACCGCGCCCACAAGCGCCCAAGCCGCTACTGCTGTGCCTGCCATCTTCGGTCAGATGAAGGCAGCGCAGCAGAGTCGCACCAGCGTCTCCGGCCTGGTCACCCAGGTGGTCGACGACGGCAAAGGTCGCATCTTCGGTGTCCGGGTCAAACTCGACAACACCGACGTGCTCGCCTTCGCCCCGTTCTCCCGCCTGGGGCTGGCAATCACTGAAGTGCACGGCTTGCTCAACACCACCCAGGCCTTCAAGGTGATTGAAGTGGACGAAAGCAAAGGTGCCATCGTCTTCAACCGCCAGGCGGCCTGCAGTGAGTTGCGCCTCGATCGCTTGATCGACCTGGTCAAAGTGGGTCAGGTGCTCAACGGCAAAATTCGCAACATTGCCGACTGCGGGGCCTTCGTCGAAATCACCGGCACTGGCGCATCGGGACTGATTCACATCAGCAAACTGCCCGGTCAGAGCCTTGATTCGGTGAAGAAAGGCGAAGAAGTGAAAGTGACAGTGATCAAAGTCAACAAGGCCAAGCATCAGCTCGGCCTTGCCCTGGCTGAAGTGAAGTAAGCAAGCAATCGCACCACGCAGCGGCAATAGCAGAAAGCCGACGCAAACCGCTGCAAACCGCTGCAAACAAAGATGAGGCCGAAGGGCCAGCCCGAGGAGTCGCAAGCATTTAGATGCTCGACTCCTCGGGCCCGGACAGGGCAATTAATATTGCAAGCCGATACTTGTGGACAGCAGTTTTTCGAAGATAGGTGCATATACACCCATTATTGAAATTGTTGAGTACTCAAGTATTTTCTCGATTAAAGACTACTCGCTTTCTTATTTTGCTCTTTCTTATCTTGCACTTTCTTATTTTGCACTTTCTTATTTTGACAACGGCTCCTAAGCTATATAGTAGCACTTTGAAAAAAACCAAATAACAGAGCCGACCTGGTCGGAGGATATTATTTGGTGTGGAACTGAGCCCAGGCTGATTTATCTTAAGAGTCTATGAGGCGCTTTGGGAAAGCCTGGGCCAAGCACTTACTGGCAGTGCTTACTTGGGTTGCGTGCGCTGCGCTTCCTCGGCCTTGATGCGCGAAGAGCGAACTTGGCGCCAGCCGAACTCGACGACGAACAGCACCGGCAAGGCATAGACAGCGGTCATGGCCGTGGCAGTGCTGAACAGCGAGAAGATTGCCAGGAAGGCCGCCAGCATGATGGCGGTGAAGATGCTGGCCGTGACCGACTTGCGCAGAACGTGCTCGGTGTGGCGGAAGATGGAGCGCCCAGCATTGGAGCCAAGGGAAAAGTCGTGGAAAAAGAAGCGGATGAGGCCCACGATAACGAAAGCGAGAATGGTCATTAGGTTCCTTAGTTAGTTTGGAACTTTGATAGGCTCGCTGCCAGGGCAGCGAGGGTTAGTGGCAAGTCAGAGCTGGCCGATGGCGAAATCGAAGCGAGCTTTCAGCTCGCGGTCGTCGCCGTACTGCAGGAAGCTTTCGATCCACTGCAGACGCTCCTGCTTCATCCCGGCAATCCAGCCACGCAGCTCTTCCAGAGCTTCGTCTCGGCGCCAGGCAATGCCTTGCAGGGTGGCATGCTTGGTCGATTCAGCGGCGCGCAATGCCCGCTTCAGGGTCAGAGCATGAGGCTCGCAGGCTTCCTGATAGAGCGACGCTGCCGTGGCCACCGCCTGATTGCGCCGGTCGAAAGCTGCCTGCACCTGGCTATGGTAGTGCTCTTCCGACGGGGCCAGCAGAGCATCGTGCTCGGCCATGGTGATGCCAGCATCAGCCTGGAACTGCTCGAAGCACTCCCGGGCCTGGTCAAACAAACCCAGCTCGCGGTAGCACTCCTGGCTGGACAGCGTCTGGGCCTGGCTGGCCAAGAACTGCTGAGAGCGAGCCATTCGCAGCGAACTCTGAGCCACGTCCTTCTCTTCCAGAAGGTGCGGCAGGCTCGCATTCAACTGGGCGTCAGCCTCTTGGGTCGTGACCCGGCAATGCTCCGTCGCTTCCGCCGTCGCCTGGTTGAACGCTTGTCGAGCAGCGGCTTCTTCGCTGGCGAACAGCTGCAGCGCGGCACTGACTTCACCATCGAAACGCTCGGTCAGGCTTTTGGTTCGGCGCCCAGCTTCGTGCAAGGTAGCCTGCATCAGAGCCTGGTAGGCGGCGAACAGCTCAGGGTAAAGCCGAGGGAAATCAGCGGGATTGATTTTGGTATTGGTGAAATTCACGAATTTCCTTCACGTTATCTCTAAACACCTGCCCTAGGGCCAGAGGCGGCTCATTGCTAAGCAGCCCCTGACCCCAAGCAGGGCCTAGGCACCATTGACGGTGCCTTACTTGCAGCTAGTTTCCTCTAGCTTTTGCTAGTTCCTTCTAGCTTTGCTCACGCCTGCGACCGGCTCTTGCGAGGCGGGCCGAAGACGAGCTTGCCCAGACCGAAGTCAGCCGCTTCCTGCGCGCTGAGGTAACGGTCGTGGGGCTCCTTGCTCCACTCTTCCAGCAACTCGGGGGTGAGCCCGGGCGCCAGAGAAAGCAGGGCACGGGTCTGGTTGAAGACGCCCTTGTCCACCTCCAGCTGGTAGCGAATCGTGTCGAGGTCACCGCTCAGTTCCGACATCCAGGGCGGATGGAACATCAGGGTGGCCAGCGAATCGATCAGCACCGTACCCGAGCGCATGGCGCACATCGGGAACCAGAGAGCGCAGGAGTAGGCCTCACCGACGATGTGGATGGTGAGGTGGTGCCCCTGGCGCTGCGCCTCGCAGAGCAGACCGTACATGCTCAGCGCCTGCACCACGGTGCCACCCCAGGAAGTGAGGTAGAGCCGCAGAGGCCGGTCCTTGTTCTTGCTGTCTTCCAGCCAAGAGTTGAGCCAGATCTGCTCGTTGAAGACTTCCACGTCGTTGGAGAACGAACCGTTGAAGCGCATCGACTGCTCGGGCAGGTTGGCTTTCACCAACTGCTCGGTGATGGTGGGCAGCACTTCGTCGACCAGGCCGAACTCGAAAGCTTCCTGAGCCGTGAGGTGCTTGTTCTTCCAACTGCGCACCACTGCTTCAGTGAGCTTGCCGCCGCTGCGATCGACGATCGCTTTGACGAGCTTGCCGAAGAGATTGTCCTGCAGCTTGAGGTCGGCCTCCATCTTGGCGATGGAACCGCTGGTGGTGACGAAGGGCTGACCGAAGACGAGCGAACCGGTGGGCTCGATCATGACATGGTCAGCTTCAGCCGCCACCGCATAGGTGAAGTTGCAGAGCTGGCCGAGCACGTGCACCTGCACTTCGTGACCCTCGGTGCGCACCTGACGAAGCAGGCCGCAGAGACCGAAGATCTGCTCGGGAACGCCACCACTGGAGGTGAGACGGAGCAGCAGCGGACGGTTGTTACCGGCGTTCAGCTCGAGGAACTCGGTGATGAGATCCAGGAACGAACCCATGTTCTTGTTCATGCTGCCATTGAAGATAAACGCCTGCCGATGCAGGATGAAGGGTGAGGTTTCCATGGTAGTTTCCTTTCATACATTTACTGCTAGATTAGAAAAATGAAGACTTCATCTCGCGATTAGTCTTATTTGCAGGCAAGTACAAGCAACCGCAACTTTCGCTGCTGCTAGCCTTTACTCGCCGAAGCGCCGGATGGTGAAGGCGCCGACCGGGTCGTAGACCGTGGTGTCAGTGCGCCCGAAGCCAAGGCGGGTGCGCGGCTCGAAGCGACCGTCATAGATCTCTTCGCCGGGGCGCGGGTCGTCCACGAGCACGTAGCCCATGGGCGCGTCTTCAGCACTGCCGATGACGTCGAAGCTGACGCTGCGGTCTTGCACCGGACGGCGCACGATGTAGCCAGGCAGCGGGCCATTGCCGTCGCAGGCACCGGAGCCGCAGCCGCACGAATCGTGGGCATGGGTCCAGCCGGAATCGGCGTCGAAGGTTGCCACCACCACCAAGCGACCTTGCTCGGAGAGAACGGCCACTTGCGCGTAGTCGTACTTGGCAGTGCCGCCCTTGGTGGCAATCAGCTCAGCGTTGAGCTGGTGCAGCTTGAGCTTGGCGGCTTCCACCGACTCGCACGGGCTGATGTAGTTGTCCATGCCGCCCTTGGCCTGGGCCATGGGAACAGCATATTGACGATGAGCGAACAGATGAAACCTGTTGGTCATGTGATCTCCTGTATTTCATTGAGGTCGAAAGAGGGCCTGCAGCCCCTGTTTAGTTGAGCTGCAGACCCCTAGAGATTGCTGGACTGAAACTAGCCCTAAGAACCAGTCCTAGAGACTAGCCACGAGTCCAGTTCGGCTTTAGACCAGCAGGCCGCGGGCCGCCATGACCGAGCGCAGGCTGGCCGGGTCGGTCAGCTTCACGATGGAGACCAGCGACTTGTCGACACCGGCCAGGATCTGCTGGCAGCCGGCGACGATGTCGTCACAGGGCTTGGTGTCCTTGCCGGCCTTGACCAGCTTGGCGCGCTTCTCGGCACAGGTGTCGCTCCAGTCGCCGTCGCGGAAGGCCTTGATGAAGGCGTCGGTCTCGCGCAGCGAACCTTCCACCGCGACCACCGGAATGCCACGGCTGAGGGCGCCGTAGATTTCGTCGCGGGTGATGTCGCCACCGTTGAGGGTGATGACGGCGGTCTGGAAGCCGGCGTCCTTGAGGTCGGCCATGAAGTCGAAGTAGACGGGAACGTCGCCGTCCCAGTCCATCAGCTGCGATGCGCTCTTCTGCATCACGGCGGCGGCGTCCTGACGGTAGTCGATGCGGGTGCTCACCGTGTCACCGACCACCAGGCCACCGTGCTTGCGCTCCAGGGCCATGTCGGCGGTACGGGGAGTGGTCGACATGGCGACGACATTGTAGGCTTCGCGCAACACCGCCGGCACGTTGGTGACCATGTCGTTGTACAGGTCGCCGTCGTCGTTGGCGTTGGCCGTGCCACCGGAGAACACCACACCCTTGTACTGACGGGTGATGGCGCCGGCGCTGTCCTTCTCGGCGAAGCCGCCCAGGAAGAAGGGCATCATCGCAGCACTGGCTTCCGGGGTGAAACCCTTGCAACCACCGGCGACGCGGATGATTGCCTTCTGGCGCGCCGAGGTGGCGAACAGCTTGAATGCGGGCGGCAGTCCTTCGCCGGGCGTGGCGACGACGAGGAAGCAGCCGCGGGGGTCGGTGTGGGGAGCCGGTTGGGTTTGGGCAGCGGCGGTTTGGGTGGCGGTCGTTTGGTTGGTCATTTGTTTTCCTGTAAAGGTTAGGATTGCTGATTACTCAGCGATGTTTGAGACTGAAGCCTGAGGCGTGACGATTGCCCCCAACTCCAGCAGTTTGGCGCGCATGCTTTCGACGGTGTTCTCGCAAACATGCACATGCGGATGCTCATCGAGAAAGTTTTGGTCGCAAGCGAATTCGCCGGCGGTGCCACCACTATCTTTGACAAGCAACACACGATAGAACGGGTCTTTGCGACCCAACTGCGCCCAGGCAGAGATCTCGCGGGCGGTAACACCTCCACCGTTGTAAGCGATGAGCAGACCAGGCCAGTTGTTCTTGGCCGGAGCTTCGCAGATGTCGATACAACGTTGATACTCAGAGTCCCAGTTCGCCAGCTTGTCGACTGTCGGTTGGAGCAAGAGCACGCTGTGTTGCACCGGGTGGATGATGGTCACGTACGGGTCGGCGTCACTGTGTGACACGATCGTGCCGTGAGGTGTCGTGCGCAAGTGACCGGCTTTGGCCACTACACCAAGGATGCGCGCATCAGGACAACGCGCGGAGAGCGCGGGGAAGACTTCGGTGATACCCAGGTAGATTTGGGAAGGATCAGCTTTGCCAATCATTCTTGTTCCACCAAAGAGACAGAAACCTTCGAACTTGGCGCGGCGGATGTCATCGAGAGGTGCACTTTCAGGCACATCCAAATCACCGCCAAGAGCCAATTTGAGGTTCTCGAGCCCGAAGTAGAACTCGGGTTTCATGTTGCCACAACCTCCGGTACCGCGCAGCACGAAGTGCCGAACGTTACGGAAGAAATTGGCCAGGAATTTCTCGCAAGACTGCCCTTCAGATTGAACGAAGAGAGTTGGCGATGATTCTAGCCAGCTCGTCGTTGCTGCAGTCGTTGTTGCTTTTGCTGTGCTATTGTCAGTCGCCATTTCGCCCTCCTTTCTTTTGTTTAGTTGTTGAAAAACATAGAGAAGCGCACAACCCGTAGAGGGCGCGCGCAGAAATACTGCAGTTCATAAGCGCGTCCTCGATCAAGTTGTGAGCAACAAACAAAAAGCAAACACCAAAGTTATTTACTCTTTCGCAGGCGTGCAGGAAGAATCAACCTTGCGGGAGAGTCTTCAGATGGCGTGTGCGCGTAGAGCTTTGTTTTCTGGTGAGTTTCTTTGTTTGTTGAGGAAGAGAGATATAAGAGAACACTACCTACACGCGCCCGTGCAGAACAAGTATCTACGGGCCTTTAAGAAAGCCTTTATCTAAAGCACGATGGCCTCAGTGGGGCAGTTCCCCCAACAGGCTTGGCTAAGCAGTATCGTTAGCTAGCGCTAGTAGGCCAATGGCCCAAATGAAGGGATTTCTATTTTTGCCATTGGCTGCCCAAAAAGCCGCTCGCACAGCTGGCGATGTCCCACAAAACAAGCAACCATCATATTGTTACAGGTTGTAAAGAGAGAGTGCTAAACAATTCTTTGGATGTCTCAGATCAAGCTCTTTTGATAGCTCTTTCTTATCACCCCCTTTAAATCACTTTGGAAAAACAGCTCACAGAACAAGCAGCAATTCTTCATCGCGCAACCTTCTAACACGACTTCTAGGTCGTAGGGAGAGCAGCATGTCTTTAACTAAGAAACTGATCTGGCTCGGAGAAGAACCCTTACCTCCAGCAGAACCCCGCTTTCTCAGCTACTTTCAGTGGCGCTACAAACGTTTTCGCCCATTCACACTGCCAGTGCGACGGCTGAACATGACCTCGATGGCGAAAGCCGAGACAATCGAGAGTATGCGTCAACTCGTCAATAGCATTCCGCCCTACCCTCGCCGTGTCATGGCTCAGTACGGCGTGGCTCTCTTGCCCGTTCACGACCTCTGGGACGACACGCACTACATGCTCGGTTGGGGTGGTGGCAGAGGTCACGATCGCAAAGACGGCTACGACTACATCGGCGGCATCTGCACCAACGATGGTCATCTTGCTGTCGTCGCTGAAACTGTTCGTGTTCGCGACCGCGGCTGGACAACACAAGAGAACGTCGACGGTATCGCCTGGCACGAATTGGGTCACTCCTTCGATCGCGCCCTGGCCGCCTGGCTCGGACTCGATGTGGAAGTTTTCAGCTTGACGCCTGAGTTTCACGAAGCCTGGTTGGAAGATACCAGCGTCTTCGTGGGCTCCTACCGCTCGCAATTTTCTTACTATCTTCAACCTGATGGTGCCGGTGAATCAGAAGCATTCGCCGAATGTTTTGCCGTCACCCAGGGAAAAGGAGGCCTCGCCTCCAACACCAAGTACTTTCCCGAGCACTTCCCGCGCTGCCTGGCCATCGTTCGCTCATTCGTCGACAAAGCCTGAGCGCAAGGCCGGAAAGTCAGCACTCCATCTTCTCTCGCTCCGATTAACCTTTTTCCTAAGGAGAAAGCCATGTTTAAGCGCCTCGTCGCCTTCATGTCTGGGCTCTACAAGAGCCCTGTATTTCGCCGTTCGGTAGCACACTTCACAGTGCTCGCTATTTTCGTCGGCGCCTTCGCCTATCTCACCCTCAACAACGACAGCAACATCGTTCGCACCACATCGTTCGAAGTTCCCAGCCAGTACAAGGCCCTTCCGCCCATGGCTGCCGTCGACCTGGAACAGGCTCTGCGCAGCAAGTCGAAAGACGTTGAAGGCCTGGTCTTCTTCAAGAACATCAAGAGTGTGGTGGTGCTCGGTCGCGGTTTCGGCAACGACAACCTCGTCTCCAGTGCCGACACCGACATCATGGAAGAGCTGGCCAAGGCTTCCAAGCTGCCAACCAAGATCGAAGACGCCGGCATCCGTCGCGAGACAGCCCCGCTCTTCATCTCCGCCTGGTGGAGCATTGCCATCGCTTTGTCCATCTGGGCGGCTATCTTTCTCTTCCGCGGTCGCGGTAGCAAAGACGACAAAGAGCCGAGCCGCTTCATGGTCTTCTGGGACGGCTACTGCGCCGCTCTCAAAGGCCTGATCAAGCTCACCAGCCTGCGTCGCAGTCGCTTCTATGGTTTGGTCACCATCGTCTTGATTGCCTCAGTGGTCGGAATCTTCACCACCAGGGTCTTCAACAATAACAACATGCTGGTGCTGCCTTCCGAACTGGCTGCAGTAGAGCGGGCCGAGCCCTACCAAGTCGAACGGCATCTGCGCGAGAATGCCGCCGACTTCAACCGAGTTGCCTTCGCCCCCAGCGTAGGCGCCGCCTACATCGTCCTCAACACCACTCCCCCCAAGGCTAAGGTCGAAGCGGCACCGGCGGGAGATGCCTCGGCAGACGTGGAAACATCACCTGAGGTTGTCGGCGCTGGCGCCGCCTCGGTCTATCGCGGCCCGCATGCTGCACCGGTTGCGGTGGCCAAGCCCAAAGTGCGCGATGGAGCAAGCTCGATTGCTCGTACGGTGGTCTACCCCAGCACCCCACAGGGGCTGAAAGACTATCGCGCTTTTGTCGACAGCGTCAGGGCACAGGGTATCGAAAACAAGGAGCTGCCCCGAGCGGTTGCCAGCGATTTCTTCGACACCATCTACACGCCAGCGCGCTGGCTGATCATCATCTTGGCCTGCCTGGCCATGCTCACCCTGGCCCTGACAATCTCTGCCTTCTTTGACTCGGAAAAAGATGACGATCAGAACGAGTCGAACCTGGTGATTGCTGGTCCCGATGGCAAGCCAGCTCCGGTGGGCAATACCACGGTGCAGTCACTGAAGAAATTCGAAGACGTGGCCGGTTGCGATGAAGCCATCGAGGCCTGCAAGTTGGTGGTGAAGAAGCTGCGTTTCCCGATGATCTACAAGGTCTTCGGCGCACCGGTACCCAAGGGCATCATCTTCTACGGCGCCCCGGGCTGCGGCAAGACCCTCCTGGCGCGAGCCATGGCAGGTGAGACCGGTGGCGGCTTCATCGCCGTTTCTGGTTCGCAATTCGTCAAGATGTACGTCGGCGTTGGTGCCAACGCTGTGCGTGAGAAGTTCCAGGAAGCTCGCGACCTGGCCAAGAAAACCGGCAAGCCGACCTTCCTCTTCATCGACGAGTTCGATGCCATCGGCAAGAAGCGCGGCCAGGGCGAAGGTGGTGGAGACAAAGAGTACGAACAGACCCTGAACGAACTGCTTGTGCAGATGGACGGCTTTGCCAACGATGGCAAAGTGATCGTCATCGCCGCCACCAACCGTCTTGATGTGCTCGACGAAGCAGTGCTGCGTTCCGGGCGCTTCGACATCAAGATCGAAATCAAGAAGCCGGACCGCAAGGGTCGCGCCGAGATCTTCCAGGTCTACCTGCGCAACCGCAAGCTGACGGCGGCCGGCGCCAGCCCGCGCGAACAACTGCAGACCCTGCAGAAAGTGCTGAACGATTGCTCCACTCGCTCGCGCGACTTCAGTGGCGCTGACATCGAACTCACCGTCAAGGAAGCCTCGACCATCGCCGCCGAACGGCACTACGAAGAAATGAAAGACATGAGCGAAGAGGAGATGAAGGAGCGCGCTGTGCTGCTTCCCTCCGATTTGCAAGAAGCAATCGACCTGGTCTCCTACGGCCGCACCCTCAAGAGCCGCACTCGTTCGGCCGAAGAGCGCAAGGCCACGGCAATCCATGAAATCGGCCACGCTGCAATTCCCACGCTGCTCAAGGGCGATCCGGTTTCGCGCATCACCATCGTCATGACCGACAAGTCGCTCGGCCTGATGGAAAGTGGCTCTGACGAAGACCGCTACGGCTGGGACAAGAAAGAGTTCATACTGCGCATCAAGACCATGCTGGCTGGTCGGGCGGCAGAAGAGCGCATCGGGGGCTCCTGCTCCACCGGTGCATCCAACGACTTCGAACGCGCCAGCTTGCTGGCTCGTCAGATGGTCGGCATGTTCGGCATGTCGGAAGAATTCGGCGTGCGCACCATTCCCCTGGACCGCAACGGTCTGCCCGTCGGCCAAATCGGCAATACGCTGATGGAAACCTTCACCACGGCATGGTCGCGCATCGTCGACGAATGCCAGAAAGAAGTCTGCCAGCTCATCGACGACAACCGCGAACGCATCATCCGCGCTGCTGATGTGCTGTTCGAAGAAGAAGTCTTGAGCGGTGATCGCTTCAGAGAAATCTGGAACGCCCCGCTGGATGAAAAATCCGTCGAGACCAACGTGGAAGGCAATGCATGAGCACAATCGACAACTTGCTGGCTAAACTAGCCACGCTCGCAGCAAGCTGGCGAAAATCAAACACCCTGGCCGACTTGGTTGATTCTCATCCGGGAGTTGACCGAGTGCTAGATCACACCCTTGAACAGGCAAGAAGAATCGCAAAAGCCTTCAAGAGTCACGAGCCCAGTCGCAAAGACAAAGATTGGGAAGGGCAGCACCTTGCAGCTGCGCTTCCTAAGGGTCTCGTCATCTACGGTCATGGTTGCGGTTGCGGTGGTCTTTCTCGGGCCATCGCCAAAGAAGTCAATGCCCACTTCATCTCCGCCACCACCTGCGCCGCCAATGGTCGAGCCCTCGGGCCCGACTCAATCGCCCATTACTTCAAGCAGGCGAAAGAACTGGCGCAGGTGGCGAAGAATGCAAAGGATGCAAAGAATGCAAAGGATGCGAAGAATGGCAAAGTAGTGATGCTCTACCTCGGTGGGGTAAATTTCCTTACCGATCAAGCGACAACGGCTGCCATTGCCAGAGAGATAGAAGAGCTAGCTGCTTGCAGCAACGTTCTGGTGGTGCTCGAAGCTGAGAAGCTCAGTCAAATCGACGCCACACTGTTGGCTGATGGTCGCTTTGATGTACAAATCGAAGTAGAAAAGCCTGACTACAAAGGACGGCTCACCATCTTCCGGCAACACCTCGAAAGCTGGCACGACTTGCCCCAGCCCGAGACCAAATCGAGTTCACAACAGCAGGGTGTTCAGATTCTCGTGTCCCTCGATGGCGCATGGAGAGAAGAACGTCTGGCCGAGCTCGATCAGATTTGCCAAGAGTGCGCAGTCTTGGCAGATGGTCTCCACGCTGACCACATCTACCGCGCGCTGTTTCAAATGCGCACACAAGCCGCCGTCAACGGCAGTGTCACAGCAGAGCAGCTCTACCAAGCCATCGAAAAACAACAAGGAAAACCATGACCTATCCACAATTTCTCTTGCAGAACTGCGAGGAGTACAGAGACGCCTACAAAGCAGCCTACGGGCTGATCTACCGGGCAGCTCTGGCTCTGGCGCGAAACAACACCCTGGCCCGGGGCAAAGCTGCCATCGTCGCCAACAAGGTCCTCGAGCAAGAAGTGACCGCGGCCATCGCCGCCGTCTCCCCGAAGGACATGGGTGGCAGAGGCTGGATCGCTGCCAACCGGGCCCAAGAAGATGCCATGATCGAGGCCACCGAAGATGCCTTCGCTGACAACGAGATCGCAAGCGACAATTCGCTGCGTGGCGAGCTTCGTCGCCAGCAGCGTGGCAAGGCAACCGAGGTCCAGAGCCACAGCTGAGCAGTTGCTTAGTTGTAATTTTCTCGCAGCAGAATTATCCAGAGCAGTATCTCTCATGAACCAACCGAGCACCGCCACCGCTGGCGGTGCTCCCTTTTTCGAGGAAGAAAAAATGAGCCCAAATCTCACCACAAAACTGGCAACTCTCACCAGCCTGCTGGCCAGCACCCAACGGCGTGCCATCGAAATCCAGACGGCTTGCCTGTCGCAGAAGTTCCCACCCATCGATGCAGCCATCCGCATCAGCGCTGGCATGATGGCAAGCGATGTGCTCGACACCCTCTCCGGCATCGAGATGAGCCTCACCCAGATCGGCAATGTCTTTGCCCGCAAAGGTCTGGTGCACACTTTGCAGAAGAAGTATCCGCACAGCGAAGCCGATGACCTGCTCGCGGCCCTGCTGGCCACCCACGAGCAGGCTCTGCACAGCCGCTGCGAAACCCTCAACCGTGCCGACGGCATGGTCGAAGGCACCATCGGCCTCTGGGGTCAGCCCATCCGCCGTGGACCGCTCTGGGACAAGTAAGCAGAGATTCTCAACAAGAAAGGACAACCTGGATGGACATACTCTCACAGGCATTCAACCATCATCGAGAGCTCGCGGCCCTAGGCAGCGTGCTGGCTTTTGCGGCTCTGCTCTCGGTGGGCTCGCGCTACCTCGGCAAAAGCGCCCTGGGTGACCTCAGCGTTGGCCCCAAAGAGCTGCTCAAAGATGCGGCCGTCACAGCGGCCCTCTACGCCGCCCTGGTCGCTGCTGTGACAGGCTTCGCTGCCACTATTGTCAGTTCGCTGGCAGTTGCCATCCCCCTGGCAGCAGTGGCAGCGATGGTGGCCTTTATCAATGCCATCAGCCCGGCCTACGCGCTGCAGCAGAACGGTCAAGCCGAGATAGCGCAGCGCAAAGAACAGGGCAGAGCAATGGCGGCGCACTGCCTGAAGCTGTTCCAGCGCATCGACCGGCGCGGCAAGGGCCTGCTCAACGAAGACGACCTCAATGCCGCCATGGCGAGCGCAGACCTCACTGTTGCCGACAAAGCCGCACTGGCCTATGTGCGCGACAATGCCGCCACCATAGGCAGTCTGGTCGAACGCAGTGTCACCCGCAACTATGTGGTTCCTGGAGCTATGGTCAGCGGCTTCGCTGTGGTTGTGCCCCAGACGACTAAGCACTATGCCGTCAGCGCCGACGACCTCAACACCTACCCCCAGCGCCTGGAGCAAATCTACCAGCTCTGGGACTAGCACTTCTTTTGCATCAAGCAACTCGACAGAGGAGTTTCCCATGTACAACCCCTTCGTGCTTTCCCTGATCATCTTCAACTTCCAAATGGAACTGGCGCAGCGCCTGCTTCTTGCTGGCAGCAGCTATGCCCGCCCGGCGCGCGCGCAGCTGAGCCTGGTGGCCGTCAACAACTGGCGTCTGCCCCAGCGCTCCCGCGCTGTCCTCAGCCTGGTGCATTAGCAACCGATATGGAAAAGGAAAAATCCGATGTTTTCATTTCTCGAACGCTTCTTCGGTAGCACTGTAGGCCAGCAAGAACAGAGCGCCGCAATCACCAATGCCTACTTCCTGCTCAGGCCCTCTGACCAGGAAGTGGTGCGCAACTACTTCGGCGCTGCCTGCGACATCTGTCGCCTGCTCGACAGCCTGCGCCGACACGAGCAGAATATCGCTCACGAAGCGGTTCTGGCCCGCTTCGATCGAGCCGAAAAGCTCTATTCCGGCATCGGCTTCCTGCCGATATTGCCGAGCAGCGTGCGCCATGGACAACCGGGCTATTGCTCGCCCCAATTCGACGCCGAGCGCCTGCCCGAGCGCGGTTTTCTTGTGCGTCGTGAAAGCGGACGACTGCCCTTCTTCTATGCCTCGGCAGTGAAGAAGCACGTTGCCCGCCTGCGCGCCGCCAAGCCCAGAGCGTTCGTATCGTCACCGCGCGTGGCGGTGCTCAAGTGCCAAACCCGCGAACACCAAGCCATTGGCTACCAAGCCTGGACCCCCGAAGCCTAGAAGCAGTCGCAAACAACAGCAGAAAGGAACAAAATGCTCGCTCTGCACTTGCTTGTCAGCGCTTTGCTGTCTTACGCGGCCATCTCACTCGTAGAATATGTGGTGCATCGCACTTTCATGCACCACATGCGTCTGGCCTTGCGCTTGAGGAGTCATTTCCTCAAGCAGCTTTGCCACAACCATATGGCTCGGCACCACAAGAAGAACTACCGCCATTCGTCCGCTCATGACGAGCAAGACGATGTTCGCTGGCAGGTCTCGTTGGCTGGGCTTCTGCCCAACATCCTGGTCTTCATCGGCCTATATTATATCGACACCCTCAGTGCTGCCGTCATGTTTGGCGTCGGCACCATTTACGGTATCATCTGGTGGGCCGTACACAACGAGATGCATCGACAAGAAGGTCGATCATTTGCCGACAACGCTCTGTTCCGCTACATCGAGCGTCGCCATCAACTGCACCACCAATTCCCCAAAACCAACTACAACCTTCTCCTCCCTCTCTGGGATTGGATTTTCGCCACAGAAGCACCGCGCCAACAATGGCGTAAGCACACTGCTGGCTGACTGATTTAGTAACTGTGATAGGCCCTCTCACTGCTGCTTAGCAAATGAGAGGGCCCAATCGCAGTTCTTTTTCCAAGCACCTACTACTCAACACAGTACTTTCCGGGGCAACAAAAAATCAGACCGTAAACTGCAGCAGTAAAAGCCTATTAAAAGCGTAAGAAATTTAGCTTGAATTTCTTACGCTTTTTCCCTAGCTACTTCCGGCAATATAATTTTTTCTTCCGGCTAATTTCCGCAGCAACTAACTAACCAAATAACTAACCTTCCGATTCGGCATGAGCATCGCGATCAATGTCATTGTCGGTATCTTTCTTGATGGTATCGATGTAAGCGTTTAAACGGGTATGTGTCATTTTGCTCTGCGACATCAAGCGATTTTTTGTCACTCTTTTTTGAGGATCACCAGGCTTAGCTTCACCATGTGATTGGTTATTTTTCTCAAACCAGTGCTCGCTGTTGAGACTATCCAGATCGGTATGACTTACCACAGACTTTAAATTGTCATAGCGATTTAGCTGAGAATGAGCCTGTTCAGCGTGTTTCTGCATAGCCTTAAGACGAGCATTGGTTTGATCTGCTTCTTCACGCCCCATGGCATTGGGCACCTCACTAGTTAACGCGACGGCCTTGGCTAACTTAGCCCGCAGTGCAGAAAACTTAGTCTTAAAGGCTTCAAACCATATAGCTATCTTGTTCATGCTTCAAATAAATCACAGGTCGATTAGAACTGTCCATGTACTGCCAGACAGAGCAAAAACACTAGCACAGTCAGGCCAGAAGCCTCTACCACTTGGCAACCTCCGCTAGCCGCGCAAGCACATAGAACTTTAAATACGCGAAGGCTCCTCGTAATTACCCTAGTTACTGCATAAAGTACAACTACTTTCTAGACTCTTCTATTGCTTATCTTCTAGTACAACCTTCTCTCCCACTCAAACAAAGAAACCGCTTTTTCCACCAACTAACAAGCGCTCTAGCCTTAAGCTCTCCTTCCCGCACCGGGTTGTAGAACATCCTCGATTTGCAGTTGCTCTCGATTCGAGGCCAAGTCTATAGCGCTTGTTGCTTGTATCTGTGCCAGTCATCAGCTTGCTGTTCTCAGTTGGCTGCTGTCTGCGCATTTTCTCTATCTCATTCTCTAACCCAAAAGGAGAACACCTATGTTCCTACTCGGAATTGCTGGCATCTTCGTTGTTCTCGTGTCGGGTGTCGCCGTGAAATACTTCTTTCAATGGCGCCGTTCCGTCTACGAAATCGACAACAAAGAGTTTCTGTACGCCGCCCTCGCTCTTTGCTTCGCGGCCGTTCCCCTGGTGACCTTCGTCGGCTACAAGGTGGCCATCAACAACCAGGTCACTTACCACGAGAACTGGAACGGATGGGAAACCCGTGCTGAGAAGTACGTCACCATCTGCACCCGCGACGGCTCCTGCCGCCACTGCTATGACTGCGACCCGTACTACGTCGACGAGTCATACGACTGCAGCTACACCGACTCCAAGGGCAAGCGCGTCTCCAAGACCTGCACCCGCAAGGTGAAGAAGTATCACAGCTGCCCCTACACCACCGAGGAATGGACCTTTGTGGTGAAGACCACCCTCGACGACTACACCATCGCCGACCACAACCTGCCCACCAACCCCGAGAACTGGCGCTGGCGTACCTACCATTCGGTGCCGGACTACATCCCCTCGGGTGTGCCGCAGCGTTGGCAGGAAGTGAAGAACCGTCTCGATGCTGGCAAACCTGACCCGGTGGTGGAACGTCATGACTACGACAACTACATCCTGGCCAGCCACACCACGATCATGAAGACCTACAGCGAGTCGGTGGCCAAGTACAAGGCGGCCAACCTCTTCCCGGCCTTCAACAGCCAGGTCTACAACCTCTACTACATGAACCGGGTCTACTTCGTCGGCATCCAGCCGTCGGGGAACTGGCAGGACGCCATGATGCACTTCAACGGCGCCCTGGGAATGTCGCTGCAAGGTGACCTGCACCTGGTTGTCGTTGACGCCAACAAGGTGACTGACCCCGACAACTACCATCAGGCGCTGATTGCCTACTGGTTGTCGGCTGACTTCGGCAAGGACGCGCTCTCCAAGAACGGCATCGTCGTCGTGCTCGGCAGCAAGGACGGCAAGACCGTTGAATGGGCAAGGGCCTCCACCGGCATGCCGCTCGGCAACGAGAACCTCATGGTTCAGATCGCCAGCGACATGAAGGGTGTCAGCCTCACGCCCGAAGACGTTCTCGGCTATCCCACTGCCACCGTCACCGGTGAGCGCAGTGTCAACCTGACGCTCACCCAGAGCGCTCTGGAAAAGCTCATCTGGGGCCCGAACAAGTTCCAGCGAGTGCATATGAAGTCGCAAGGCAAAGGCAGTGCCGGCTTCGAATATCTGCTCAAGGAGCTGGAGCCGACTGGTAGCCAGAAAATCTGGATTCTGGTAAGCGCCTTCCTGGTTGGCTGCATCGCCTGGGGCATCTGCTTGGTTGCAGGTGTGCCGCGCTACCGCAGCCGCTAATTTCTGTTCACCCCCCTTGCGCTCCCCCCTAAAAACGGTGAGCGCAGTTTTTTGTCAACGCGATCGAATCGCACCCAAAAGGAAAATCACCATGCAGAACAAGACTTTGATCATCTCCGGCATCGTCGCAGCGGCGCTGCTCGCCTTCGTCCTCGGCTTCTACGGCTACTACAACGGCCTCAACACCGAGCGCGTCGACCAGGAAACCACTCTGTCGGCCAGCTACCAGAGCAACCAACTGGAACTGGACACCTACGTCAAGACCATCAAGGAAGCGGTCGGCATCGCCAACGTCAAGAGCGACAAGATCGACCAGATCTTGCGCGATGCGGTCTCCGGTCGCTACGGTGACAGCCGCCAGAACCTCGATGGCTCAGTGCCGGTGAAGAACGGCCAGGGCGGCTCGTTCATCTCGGCCATCGTCGAAGCCTACCCCGACATCAAGGGTCAGCTCAACGTCTATGACCACATCATCGACAAGGTCTTCGCCGGCCGCGAAGCGTTCAAGCAGAAGCAGAACCTGCTGCTCGACCGCGTGCGCTCCTACGACAAGTGGATGAACACCGGCCTGGTGCAGTCGTTCATCATCAAGAAGATGATCGGTTGCCCCACCGACCTGCTCGAAGCCCGCGTCGGCACCAGCGTCAAGCACGGCCGCGATGCGCTCGACCAGATCAAGCTGGTGGTCACCTCCGGTGCCACCAACGACGCCTTCAACAGCGGCAAGGATGACGGTGTCGAAATCCCCGGCGCCAAGAAGTAAGGCCTAGAACAAGGGCCAATTCAGACTCCAGCTCCCGCGCCCTGATTACTATCGGAAGATAGCACGGCGCTAACTGCAGAAGAGCGGAAGACCTAGTCTTTCGCTCTTCTGTTTCTGTTCTCCAGCGGAATGTTCCGCAATCACGCGTGCCGAGCACGCTTCAAAAGGAAACCACCATGAAAAAGCTGATCATCACCATCGCCATCGTCGCCGGTCTCGCCTTCGCCGGCCTGGGTCTCTACAACAAGGTCAACGCCCTCAACACCGAGAGCGTCAACCAGGAAACCGCGCTCAACCAGCACTACCAGTCGGACCAGCTGGAACTCGACACCTACGTCAAGACCATCAAGGAATCGGTCGGCATCGCCAACGTCAAAAGCGACAAGCTCGACCAGATTCTGCGCGACGCCGTCTCCGGCCGTTACGGCGACACCAAGGACGGTGTGCGCAACGGTCAGGGCGGTGCCTTCATGTCGGCCATCGTCGAAGCCTACCCGGACATCAAGGGCCAGCTCGACATCTATGACCGCATCGTCGACAAGGTCTTCGCCGGCCGCGAAGGCTTCAAGGCCAAGCAGAACAGCATGCTGGCCTCCATCGCCAAGTACGAAGCCTGGACCCACACCGGCCTGGTGCAGTCGTTCATCATCAAGAACGTGATCGGCTGCCCCACCGACCTGCTCGAAGCCCGCGTCGGCACCAACGTCAAGCATGGCCGCGCCGCGCTTGACCAGATGAAGCTGGTGGTCACCTCCGGCTCCACCAACGACGCCTTCAACTCGGGCAAGGACGACGCCATCGAGATCCCCGGCGCCAAGAAGTAACCGCTGACCGACCTTTCATTGGGCGGCAGCATAAATACGCTGCAATCAGCGTTTGTTTCCGCCCTTTGAAAGGAGGTCGCCATGTACATCTGCATCTGTAAGGCCGTCAATGAAGCTGCTGTTCGCAAAGCAGTGGAAGATGGCACCACCAAGTGGAAAGACCTGTGCAAGTCGCTCAACGTCGCAACCCAATGCGGCGTTTGTGCGATTGGCGCCAAGGCCTATTTCGAACAAGTCTTGGCCGAGAAATTGGCTGAGCAATCCAAGCAGTAACCAATCAACATCTACTCGGGAATCCTCGATGAAAAATCCGCTTAACCTACTCTTGGTTTTCATCCCGCTGACCTTCGCAGCGGGCTTTTTGCACTGGTCGCCCATCGTCGTCATGGTGATCGCCAGCTTGGCGATTGTTCCCCTGGCGAAAATCATGGGCGAAGCCAGTGAGCACATCGCGCACCACACCGGCCCCACCGTCGGCGGCCTGGTCAGCGCCACCTTCGGCAATGCCTGCGAGTTGATCATTGCCCTGATCGCCCTCAATGCCGGCCTGATCGAGGTGGTCAAAGCCTCCATCACCGGCTCGATCATCGCCAACCTGCTGCTCGTTCTCGGAGCCAGCATGTTCGCCGGCGGCCTGAAGAAAGAGGAGCAGTCGTTCAACAAGACTGTCTCCAGCACGGCGGTGACGCTGCTCACCATCGCCGCCTTCGCCTTGATTCTGCCAGCAGCTCTGCACCACACCGGCGGCGCTGATAGCCAGATGCTCGATTCGAAAATGGCTCTGGCCATCTCGATCGTGCTCATCCTGCTCTACTTCGCCAACCTGCTCTTCAGCCTCAAGACCCACAAGCATCTGCTGCAACCCGCAGCGGTGGCCGCGGAAGACGCCGACGAAACGACGGCAAGCTGGAGCCTGAAGAAGTCGATAGCGGTGCTGCTCGGCGTCACCCTGCTGATTGTCTTCCTCTGCGAAGAACTGGTCGGCAGCGTCGAACACGCCGCTGCAACCCTGGGCATGACACCGGTCTTTGTCGGTGTCATTCTGCTTGCTATCGTCGGCAACGCTGCAGAAAACAGCACCGCCGTGATGATGGCTCGCAAGAACAAGATGGACCTGTCGCTCAATATCGTGCTCGGCTCCAGCACCCAGATCGCCATGTTCGTGGCACCTGTGGTGGTGATTGCCGGCTTCATCATGCATCAGCCCATGGACCTGGTCTTCAGCCAAGCCGAAATTCTGGCGGTGATGGCTTCGGTGATGGTGGTGACTCGGGTGGTGCACGACGGCAAGTCGAACTGGCTGGAAGGCGTCATGCTCCTCGGCCTCTACGCCATCATCGGCGTCGCTTTCTTCTTCATCTGAGCGCCAACTAAGCGCTCCCCCGTTAGCAGAAGGATCTAATCGGATGAACCAGGCAGTACAAAGCTTCCTCAACAAGAACAGCAACGACGTCAGCGAAAAGCTCGCTCAGCGTGCCGTAAAGGCTCTGCACGAGCTGCGCCGACTGGCTCAGAACTTCGCCGACAACGGGCGCACGGAGTTCTTCGCCAACGCCAAGGAAGGCATCAAAGCGAGCCTCTACGGCTTCTGCTGCCTGAACACGGTGAAACGCTTCACCTTCGCCGACCAGGTCGACGAAGCGGTGCGTGAGTTCACTGCCTTCGTCAAAGAGACCATGGCCGCCGCCGGTCAGACCCTCGAAGAAGGCTCGCTCGTCGCCCTCGCCGAGGACGCCGTGCAATTCGCCGAAGGCATGGTCGAAAGCCACAAGCCGCTCTACCGGCCGGTGGCGAAAGTGAGCGGCGTCACCTCGGTGGTCATCCTCCGCGGTGACTTCTGCACCATGGCACTGGCCGGCCTCAAACCGGTCAACGACAACTGAGCAGACAAGCAGACCCTCTGTAGCTGATTGCCTCAGCTACAGAAGGGCTCTGGTTGTTGCTCTCGCGCTCTCTCTCAAAACTGCGAGCGAATGAATTATCTTCGCTCGTTCCTTTCAACTCGCTCTATTCATTTTTCCCCAAGGACATTTTCATGTTCAACAAAAATCTCACCAGCAATGAGGTGATTCGCCGCGTCGTCAAATGGGCCCTGATCATCGACGTCAGCCTGGCTGCCCTCGTCGCCTCCTTCATCACGTACTTTGCCGTGGCCTTTGCCACCGGTGCCGGCTCCAACGCCCCAGCCCTCTGGGAAATTGCCGGTGTCTGGTTTCTCGGCTTTGCCCTGGTCTTCTTCAAGGCAGGCATCGTCATCGGCGTGATCTCGCTCATCTTCCTCCTCATCGCCCTTTCCGGCCGCAGCACCAAGTCGTAACGGCACAAGCAGCAGAGCCCAGTGGACACTTGTCACTGGGCTCCGCTTGCTTTCATCCTTTCTTATAAGCTATTTCAAAACTTCGCCTATACTACTTTATATAATATGACGAAATATTCGATGCCCTAAAAATGCCAAGATCGCCAAGCTAGACTCTCAATCATGGCAGAGGCGTCCCTAGAATTAACCGCCAATACGAGTGGATTACAACAAGTATGGACTTAGGCTTTCTTGCAGAACTAAAAGGCAAAACCACCTACCGCTCTCTGGCCGACGCCATCGCCAGGTCAGTCGATAGTGGCACCTTGACTAAGGGCGAAAAATTGCCATCGGCCAGAGAGCTAGCTCTCTTCACCGAATGCTCAAGAACTACTGTTGTGCACGCTTTCGATGAGCTCACTGCCCGCGGTTACCTTCATAGTATCAAAGGCGATGCTACATATATAGCGCGAACATTTGGCGAAACTCAGCCCTTGGTCGACCTAGACGAAACCAACCAAGAGAGAAACACCTTCGACTGGACGAAAAAATACAACGCACTCTCCCAACAATTACTCTTACAAAAACCAGATTTTGTTTCTTCTGGTGATTTCAAACAGCTCAATTATGGCGCCTTACCTAGCGAACTGTTACCCCTGAGACAGTGGCGCAAAAACCTATCGGAGCATTGCAATACTGCCAATCCGTTTGTTCTTGAAGACAGACAAGATGTCTTTGGCTATAGACCACTGCGTCAAGCCATCGCTGACCTGTTGCGAAGAAGCAAAGGCATGCGCTGCAACGCTGAACAAATTATACTTTATCCTAGCTCACAGAGCGCCCTGGCGCACTTGATGCAACTCTTGGTTAAACCCGGCGATGTCGCCATCTGCGAAGAACCAGGCTACAGTGTTGCCCGAGAACAATTTCGCAGCCATGGGGCCGATGTTCGAACTATCGCAGTTGACGATCAGGGCTTCAATGTTAAAAGAATGCGAGACACAGTCGAAAGAGCTGATTGGCTCTACCTCACCCCTTCAGGCCAAGATCCCACTGGCACAATCTTGTCAGAGAGTCGCAGAGTAGAGCTTCTGAACTGGGCGCAAGCAAGGGGAGCTGCCATCGTAGAAGACGGCTGGGATTCTGATTTTCACTACGGTGGTCCGGTCATTCCCCCGTTGCAGACCATGGACAATCAAGGCTGTGTCATTTATATGCACACTTTCTGGCGCTTACTCTTCCCCTTGGTCTCCACAGCATTTGTTGTGATACCAGAAAAACTGATACCACTGTTCAGAAATTCAAAACACATTAGCGACCATCAGTATCCGCTGATAGAGCACTATGTTCTCACTAAATTTATCAAGGACGGCGATTTTGAAAATCACATTCGTTCTTCCTGGAAGATTCTCAGAGAGCGTCGACAAGCAATGATCTTTGAGTTGAAACAAGCATTCTGCAACAGAATTCAAATAACGTCTCCAGGCGCAGCAATGCACTTGATGGTGCAATTTGATCAACAATGGAGCCAAGCGGAAATCGCTCACGCAGCTGAAAGCGTCGGTCTTCCACTAGTTTCAAGCGCGTCGTATTATAGCGGTGCCGCTCGAGCAAATGAGTTTCTGGCGCCATTCGCTGGTATCTCTGCCGAAAAGATTGGCAGCACGGTAAAAGCATTCGCGCAAGCACTGTTGAGCAGCTAAGCTGTATAAAAGCGGCAAAAAAATCTACAAATCTCAGACAGAAAAGGAGCAAGAACATTAGTTCTTGCTCCTTTTCTCTTCCCTAGTTCTGACCTAGCAAAAGCCTTGCTAGCAATAGTTCTGGTGTACAACTTTTGCCCTCCCAGGTGGACAACTACTAGAAGAGTGAGCCCGCTTTCTCGTAGAAGCACCACTCCAATTGCTTCAGCGAAATACGCTCCAAGCGATACAAAACGCTCAAAGATTGGCAGACAGAGAGTTTCCAGTATCGGTAACAACAAAAAAACGAAATTGGGTAATCAGAACAGCCAGTGATAAGTATAGAGAAATCACATTCAAATTCATTTTTCAGGAATAGGCACTAGACAGCCAAGCGGGTAATAACTACAAGCAACTCGAGCCCAGCAAGCCGCATCCAAGCAGCTTGTACGAGGCCATCGGCTGAGGCTTTTCCACCACTGCCAAGCAGCCAAGTAACCAACAACCGTTAGCTCCACACTGCTTTCCAAGCACCAAAATCATGCAACAAGACAATCTCTCCATGCTCCAGCGCCTGCATCAACTGGCTGAACAGATGATGAGCCGCTGGTCCTTCGCAACCAATCACTACACGCCGCAAGGTCTGACTTTCGTCAATCCTGAGCTCTACCGGCTGGCCGCTGAATTTTCGGGCAACTCCGAGATTCGCTACGCGGATGTCTTGCCCCTGCTCTGCGAGCGTGAGGCCTGCACCATCCTGCTCTCGCTGCCGAATCACTACTGGTTCTGGGACGTGCTCTTCTCGGCAACAACTCACCTCCAGGGCAGCGAAGACAAACTCACCAGCGACCGGGTCAGTAAAGGCATGGCTATCAGCAGGCACGAGCTGAGCCAAAAGTATGACCTCACCCTGCCACTGAAAGACCTGACAGCCGCCCAACTGGCTTCACGCACCGCTGCCGGGGTGATCTTGGTGAAACACAAGAGCGGCGACCATGACGAGATCTACTTCAACCCGATCTTCGCCCCCTGCCCCGGCACCGAGAACCCTTTCCCCGAATGGGCGGCGGCGCTCAGAGCTGCAGTGCTCCAATCAGCTTCGAAAACCTAACTAAATCGAGAGGAAACCCATCCACAGCAACAGATTCGCTCACTACTTCAGCACTCCCTCCTCTGGCCGTTTCTCACCCTCCTTTTCCCTCAACCCTTAACGAAAGATCAACATGAATCCCTCCATCGGATACTTCATCCTCTCCCTCGTCGTGCTCGGCGTCCTCAGCTTCATCTACATGATTGTCGGCGTCGGCGGCATCGGTGGTGGCGGCAGCCTCGGCAGCATCTTCAAGAAGTACAGAGCCCTGATCGTCGTTGTCGGCATCATCTACGCCATCATCGTCACCTGCATCGGCGGCGGCACCGCTCTCGGTGCAGCAGCGGTGGCGGCACTGATCGTCTTCATCTTCTGGGCCGTGCAGCGCTAGAGCACTTGAGCGCCCTAGCCGCAAACATCGACAAGGGTGCCTGAGATCTCAGTACTAGCGTAGTTACGGTAATCTCAGGGAGGAAGCAGGAGAGCACCCAGACCTGGGTCTCTCTTGCTTTTTCTTTTTTGTTAAAAAAACTGACCGGTCTATTTGCTATCCGTCAAAGAAAAAAACTATGTCCTAGAAACTCTTACGGGAAGCTCAAGAACTTCGCAGCTAATTGTTTGCATAATCTACGACCAAGGAAGAGGTAATATATAAAGCGCTTTACCAAGGTGGCAGATGTCCTCGACTATTGAAATTGCTAAATCGATGCAAGCCGATCTCGTTGCCATGCGCCGACAATTGCACGCCCATCCAGAGCTCAATTTTGTCGAATATAAGACTTCCCAATTTGCCGCAGAGAAGCTCACGGCAATGGGCTTTACTGTGCGCCAAATAGGTGGCAACACTGGTTTGGTTGCTGACTTTGGCAGCGGCAGTACCAATATCGCCATTCGCTGCGACATGGACGGCCTGCCGATTGCCGAACAGAACCGCACAACCTATGCATCACAAAACCCCGGGGTGATGCACGCCTGCGGCCATGACGCGCACTTAGCCTGCACCCTGGGCGCCGCGGCCATTCTCAGCCAAAGTCAGCTGCCAGGAAAAATTCGCATTATTATTCAACCAGGCGATGATTGCGAAGGCAAAGTTGGTGCCAGCACAATGCTTGAAGCGGGGGCTCTAGAAGGAGTTACCGCCTTACTCGGCCTGCATGTAGATGCCACGATACCCACAGGCAAAGTCGGCATCGTTACCGGTGCAATCATGCCCTCAGTTCAACGCTTTGTAATTAGTATCAGTGCCAACATCAATAATGACTCGCCAAACACGGCAGAGCGAGCCGACGAGAGCCTGAGTGATAGCGCCCTCACCGTAGCCAAAACTGTCTGTGAGTTATATAAAGCACCAGCCCTATTCAAGACCGCAGGAACAGCTGCAGAGCAAGTCAGCATACTAGTGCAATCGATGCACAGCGGCTACGACCAAGCGCTCGAGCAGGAAGGTATTGAAAATCAAAATCACGCCAAAATTAGCGGCACACTGAAGACTTATAGCACTGATATGCAAAAGCAAGCACAAGAACAAATCGAGAAAATTGCCAAAACTTTTGACAGTGACGCCAAAGTCGATTTTGAAAAATGCATCGAGCAAACGGTTAGCAGTGCTGCTGTGACAAATATCCTAAATGATGCTGCGGTTGATTTAATTGGTGCAAACAATGTCTTATCGATCAAGCGCAAGTCTTGGAACTATCAATTTACTTTGCTCACGGAGCGCGTTCCTGGTGCCATGATTTACCTTGGTGCTGAGCTTTCGAACAGCCGGCGAATACATCAAACAGCAACCTTTGATATTGACGAGAACTGTCTAACTATCGGTACGGCGATACTCGCAGAAGCAGCCTTGAGGCTATTTTAGAACTAGTGCACTCGTGAGCTAGCACTAGTACACCAGAGCGAAAATAACAGAACATTCACCACAGACTTTGCTCAGAAATATGGATTTTGCCTGCAGCCATGCGCTAGAAAAACCGTATCTCCTTCTTTCATCACCTCAACTCAGCAAGTACTTCAACACCCCCCACTAGCTCTTTTACTTCCGATCTTCCCAACAGCGATGCTGTCGGAGAAAGCGGAACAAATGCAGCAAAGCTGGATGATGGCCATTGAAAGAATCGCGAGATATCCCTCCACCCACCTCCACTTAGGAACATCATGTCCCTGCCCAGCAAAGACGAACTCAAGAAGCAACAAGCCGCCGCCTCCGCCAATGCCGCCGCTGCTGCCGCCGCCGCCACCCACAAGGCCGAAGTCGCCAGCCTCACCAACGAAATCGAGACCGCGGTCAAGGGCGGCAACTGGAAGCCCACCACCCGCGGCTACCTGCAGCCGGTGATCGACGAAGTCATCGCCAATTTCGCCAAGGACGGCTACACCGTGGTTCTCGTCGGCTCCAGCCGCAACGGCCGCACCTTCCAGGTGAGCTGAAGCTCCTCGGCTCAATCATGCTTAGATAAAATCGAAGCGATAGAATCAAGCTTCGAAAAAGATTGAGCCCACCAGTCACTAACGTGTGACAAAGCGGCAGATTGTTCTCTACTCCATTGTTGTCGGAGCAGGAATAATCTCGCCGCTTCCTCTTTTGATTAGCTGAACATGTGAATAAATGAACAATAGCAAGGCGAATACAACCAGATTTATTTTTCAAAACAAAAAGTCGACCGGTCTACTAGGCTTCCTCAAAAAAAGGAAGAAGAGGGATGGGCGCCATCTCAGCCGAAGCCGAAACGAATGCCCATCCCACCCTAAGCCTCTATTTCTTCAGGCTCTCAGCGCCCGGAAAACAACAACTGCTGCGCTTCCAACACCAGGCTGCGCACCATTTCTTGGCGCAACCCCCGATGAGCAGAGAAGAACTGCTCCACCGTCATCACGTGCTTCTTCATGCCAGCAGGCACGGGGCCGTGCTCGACCACCAGGGCGGCCATGATCACCATGTAGGTCAGATCTTCTGGCGCGCTGCCATAACGATCCGACTGAATGGCCCGCAAGAAATGGACGACGCCGAGCTTGACGCCGGTCTCTTCTTGCGACTCGCGACGAGCAGTTTCTTCAGGGCTTTCTTCCCCTTCCATTACGTGGCCGCCGGGCAAGTCCGCACCACGATTTTCTTCGGCGGCGACAATCATGCCATCTTCGGTAAATGCCACCGTTGCCACCGCCGTGACGGCCTCGAAAGGCGGCACGAAATCTGGCGGCATCAGCACGAAGTTGGTGGCACGGCCGTTGCTAGGCGGAGTGCGCCTTTTGTCCGGACGTTCTTGCGCGACGGGCGCAGCGCTGACGGCAGAGCCAAGCTCCACAGCAGCTGTCTGAGATTTTTTGGTCATAGACTCTCCTTATTGACTAGAGCAGGTTTTCGCTTAGCGTTATGCAGCTAAATCAGAATCTCCGGCACATTGATGGCTGCCAGAGCCTGCTGCGGGAAGTAGTCGGGCAAGGTGGAGACGCCCGAGAGATAGGTGCCAGATTCGTCGAAGGCGCGATCCGGCCGCCAGTGGATATCGAGCGGGCTCTCGCGCTCGCCGAACACACCAGATATGGTGACCATGCCATGGCGACGAGAGGCATTGAAAAGGCGCGGCACGAAATGCTCGTACTCGCGAGGGGCAAAGCCGAGACGCTGATGGCAGTGCACGATCAGCACCGGGCAGCGTGGCAGAAAAATCGACTTACGCAAAATCGTGACCGCCTCCTCACCCGTAAAGGTGAGCCAGCGGCCACGACGCAGTTGCTCCAGGTGAGCCTCCACTTGCTGTTGCATCATTTGTGCCAAAGTGTACATTTAGCTCCTTTCTCCAGTTGCGGGATTGTTTGGCGCCAGCCATGCGGTTTGGCGACGCCAGGGTAAGAGTTGTTAGTGGACGCGGGAAGAACCATTGAAAGAACCGCAGCCATAGAGGTCGAACATGCGGGCCGAGAGCTGGTCGAAAGCAATGGCAGCTTCAGCGGCCAGTACCACCTGCACTGCGGCAGTCTTCTCCAGCAGCGAGCGCTGACGGGCGAAATCGTCGGCAGCGGCAGCGAGCTTGACCTCACCATCACCGATACCGAGAGCCGCCAGAGAGCGCACGGCCGAGCGCACATGGGCCTCACCTTCAGCCTTTTCGGCCATGGCCCTCTGACAGATCACCTGCAGCAATTGCAGCTTCTCGGCCAGCGCCATGACGCGACGGATGCCCTCCTTGACGAAGTCCACCGAGTCGCCGACCTGGCGTTCGATGCGGGTTTCATCGGCGCCGTTCCAGAAGGCGACGTCGTCGAACTCTTTCTTCGAGGCCGACAGCACCAGGCGCACCAGGGCGTTGGCATCGAGCTTACAGGCCAGAGCGACGACATTGCCGTCGACCTTGAGAGCGCTGGTGGCAGCAGCCACAGCCGTATTCGTATGCAAAGACAACATGATACTTCTCCTTGTTGAGAGGTTACATCTTGGTTGAGTTGACCAGGCGCACAAACTTACGCCGACCAACTTGAAGAACACAGCTGGCGCCAATGGCCAGGTCGACCATCTGCTTTTCGTCCAGCACTTTGACGTCATCGAGACGAACACCACCGCCCTTGATCAACTGGCGAGCCTGATTGCGACTGGATGTCAGCGTAGCAGTGACCAGCAGCTCAACCACAGAGGTAACGACCGGTACCTGCAACTCGTCCATTTCAGCCGGCGCTTGCCGCTGACAGTGCACGGCCAGCCAGGAAGCAAGAGCTTGCTCACCAGCGGCTTCTCCGTGCATTTCACTGACGATGCGTTTGGCCAGACGCTCCTTCATCTCTTTGGGATTGACACCCTCGGAGAGTAGGCCGGCCACCGCGCTGATCTCGCTGAAACTGGCCGAAGTAGCCAGCTCGAACCAGCGCATGATCTTGTCGTCAGGAATGCGCATGCACTTGGCGAACATGTCGTCGGGGGCATCACGCAGGCCAATGGCATTGCCGAGCGACTTCGACATCTTCTGCACACCATCGGTGCCTTCGAGCAAAGGCATCAACAGCGCCAGCTGCGGCTCCTGCTTGAAGAGGCTCTGCAGCTGGCGGCCCATCAGCACGTTGAAGCGCTGATCGCTCCCGCCCACTTCGATATCGGCACGCAGATGCACCGAGTCGAAGCCTTGCAGCACAGGGTAGAGCAGCTCATGCACAGCCACCGATTGTTGCTTCTCGATGCGGGCGCCGAAGCTGTCCTTGGCCAGGAGCTGATTGACCGTCACCATACTGGTCAAGGCGACGAGTTGAGCAGCGCTCATGGCACCGAGCCAGTCGTTGTTGTTGACCACCTCGGTGCGCGACAGGTCGATGATCTTACCGGCCTGTTCGAGGTAGGTCTGAGCGTTGGCGGCCACCTGCTCTGCGGTGAGAGCCGGTCGAGTGACATCGCGACCGGTGGGATCACCGATGGTGGCAGTGAAACCGCCAATGAGAAGAATGATCTGGTGGCCAGCGTCCTGGAAGCGCTTGAGCGCTCGCAGAACCACAGCGTGACCGAGATGCAAATCAGCAGAAGTAGGGTCGACGCCGAGCTTGATGCGCAGCGCTCGCCCTTCCTGTTGAGCCTTGGCCTGCAGCTCGAGCAGAGCGGTCTGGCTGCCAGGCAAAATCATGGCACCGCTCGGAATCTGAAGAGGCGCCGGGGTGAGCAGACTCACTGGCACCTCGACCGGTTCCTGAGCCGGTTTCTCCGTTAGTTCATTCATGATAGATCTCCTAACATGGGTTGAAAGCCGCACCTTGCGGCTTTCATTTCTAACCATTCGAAAGCTGTCAGCCGATGGCAGCGAGCTTGAGAGCCCGATATCCTTCCGGCAGCAGCACTTCTTCCTTGAGGTACTTCTTCGCCCGCTGGCGGCCGCGCACCCCAGTGCTGCGAGCAGTCTTGCGAGTGAGCAGGCGAGCGAGGTCGGCCTCGGCCTGGCGAATGAACTCGTGATAGAAGGGGCTATAGGGCCGGAGCACATCACTCAGACCATCAGCAGCTTCCACCAGTTCAATCGGTTCGACGAAGTAGACAGTGCGCCGCGGATTCATGGCGACGATTTTGACCTTCCAGCGATCACCGGCAAGCGGTGCAGGGCCAGATTCGGTCGCATATGCGGGACGGCCGTTGATGAGCTGTTCGACGCGCGAGCCGCGGGGGGCCGGCGTGAACACAACTTCCAGCTCAGAGCCGATTCCAACATGGGCCATGGGTATCTCCTTTTGGTGTTATAGGAAGGCAGGTTTTGTCGTTATGCGCTTTGCCAAAGCGCCTTTTCTGTCAGCATTGCAACTAGTTTTGACTGCACTGCCGCAGGGCACTTAGTCGTTGATCACGGAACGTAACCCGAGCGTCCTTTCGCGAATCAGAGTCGGCTTGAGGCAAGCGCGATTCTTCCTCTTGAAGCTGATTAAGCCTCTGCTCGGAGACAACCCGTGGAGTGCCCGGAGCCAGGCCTACGGCCATAGCTTCAGTGGCGTCTTCATAGGTCCGCATCACTTCGTAATACTGGGCGTAAGTAATAGCAGCCCCCCCAACGCAAGCCACTTCTCTCAGTTGTCCTGGCGACAAGTTGTCGGCAGTCTGAGGTGAGGCATAACTGGTTGAGTAGGAGCCAGACGAAGCTGAGGAGGCCGACCAGTCGCCGGACACTACGGCAGTGATGGAAGCATTACTTCGGCCCACAGTCACAATTGTGACGTAGGCATGGAGACCTCCTTTTCTTGAGTTGTAGCGCGCCATCCACTGAAGAACGGTGCCCACCTCACCTTCGAAATGATTCATCGCAATACGAACTTCCGCAGCGAATTGATCGAGGGTGAGATTGGCATCGGAGGCCACGATTTCGAAAATAGCCCCAGGTAGTGGTGCAGCTGTGGTCGACTGTGCGGGTTGTGCAGTGCCGGATGAAGGCAAAGCGGCAGTCAAAGGCAAAGCGGCAGTCGGAGCCAAAGCGGCAGGCGAAGGCAAAGCGGCAGGCGAAGGCAAAGCGGCAGTCGATGACGCAGCAGTTGCAGACGAAAAGCCCGCAGTCAACGATGCAACCGGCAATGACTGTTCAGCGATGACAGACGTATCAACCGTCCCACCACAACCAGACAAGGTCGAAAGCATTGCAGTGCCGAGCATTACGAGGCAGAGAGGGAGCGCGAAACGAAAATACGATTTACAAATGACAATCGCGTTATTCATGGCTTTGAAGGGATTGATTGGGGAAGCCAGAGAAAAATTGAGCAAGTTTTTGACACACTTCAATAAGCAGACGCCACTGCAACACTGAGAAAGTGAGATACAGTCGGGCGTAAATGGTGTTGGCTTAGGAGTTAGCTTTATTACACCGTTAATTGAAAAAAAGAGAAGAGATACTTAGTTCTAAGCTCTAACTACGCAAAAGGTGAGAATAACTATTGTTACAGCGCGCCTCTTTACAATTGGCTACAATTTGTCTCTGCTTTCAATGGCGCTGTTTTGGGTCCAGTAGAAACTAGCCCCAGAATGAAGCAGGTTGCACCATAGCGGCAAAGTGAATTTTCAAAGAAAAGAGCAGAGAAATTTCGCCTGGTTTTTCTTGCTAGAACAATCGCCCCAGAGGTTGCTGGAAATAGTGGGGAATAACCGCAATTGCACGGTTCGTGCCAGATGCGCGAGTTAGCGCAAGCAGATAATTCGATTTTAGAGCAGCATCTCATCTGATGGCACTAGCATTTGTTCTTTTTGCGCCAAGGAAAATAGCTGTCAGAAGGCTTTACTCGGCCATGAGATGGCACTAAGCCAGCGCAAAAAGGCACCAGGGCCGACTCGCTGCAGGCTCGCTGCCCTGGGCTAGCCGACTAACAGCGAGATGTTACAAGGCAGTTACAGCAATGGTTTACAGAACTTCGCCTTAGCTAAGTGGCAGCTCTGATCTAATAGGTGTTAGAAAAAATAGTCATTCCCATCAACCCCAACCTCGGACCCTCTTTCTAAACACCCCTAATTCTTCCCAGCAATTGAGAGCATCGAACAAAAAAGCATTGGCACTAGTGCCAATAGTTCGACACCTCTTCGACCAACCACCGAAAAAATCAACAAAGGCAATCTATGACCGAAACGACCAAAATCTCCTCCAGTGACCTGGCCACCATCGAAAAAGCTCTGGGCGCCGACGCCAAAACTCTGCTCGAGCACAAGTGCGAAAAGGTTCCCAGCTCGCTACTCCACGTGCCCAGCGCCGACTTCGTCGACCAATTCATGGCGCCCTCTGACCGCAACCCCCGGGTGATGCGCAGCATGCAGACCCTCTTCGACAGCGGCCGTCTGGCAGGCACGGGCTACCTCTCCATCTTGCCCGTCGACCAGGGTATCGAGCACTCCGCCGGCGCCTCCTTCGCCAAGAACCCCATCTACTTCGACAGCGACAAGATCGTCGAGCTGGCCATCGAAGGCGGCTGCAACGCCGTGGCCTCGACCTTCGGCGTGCTCGGCTCAGTGTCGCGCAAGTACGCCCACAAGATTCCTTTCGTCGTCAAGCTCAACCACAACGAATTCCTCAGCTATCCCAACAAGTTCGACCAGATCATGTTCGGTCAGGTGCGGCAAGCCTATGACATGGGGGCAGTCGCTGTCGGCGCCACCATCTACTTCGGCTCGCCCGAGTCTGCTCGCCAGATTCAGGAAGTGGCCGCGGCCTTCGAAGAAGCGCACCGGCTGGGCATGGTCACCATTCTCTGGTGCTACCTGCGCAACAACGCTTTCAAGGTCGGCGACAAAGACTATCACACAGCCGCTGACCTGACCGCCCAGGCCAACCACCTTGGTGTCACCATCGGTGCCGACATCATCAAGCAGAAGCTGCCCGAAACCAACGGCGGCTTCGACGCGCTCAAGTTCGGCAAGACCGACAAGCGCGTCTACTCTGACCTCACCAGCGACCACCCCATCGACCTCACCCGCTACCAGGTGGTGAACTGCTACATGGGTCGCCAGGGCCTGATCAATTCCGGCGGACCTTCCGGCGAGAACGATCTGGCCCAGGCCATCAAGACGGCGGTGATCAACAAGCGTGCCGGCGGCATGGGCCTGATTTCCGGTCGCAAGGCCTTCCAGAAGGACATGAAGGACGGTGTCATCCTGCTCAACGCCATCCAGGACGTCTACCTCTGCAAGGGCGTCACCATCGCCTGAACGAAGCACGACGAGGTCTGAACACAAGTCAACGACAGAGAGCGACCCGAGAAAATTGAGCTAAGTTGTATTAAAAGCAGCAAGTAACACCAGCGCTTGCTGTGCTGGAGAGCAAGGAGAGCCCAAAAGGCTTTTCTTGCTCTTTCTTTTTTTGCCAACTCAGCAGCATCGGTTGCACCTAAAACCCGCAAAACCATTGCCTTCGTTGCTAACTTTTGGCTTTTCAAATCCTCGCCGCTTTTGTCTTTGATTTTTTCTACTACATTTTATAATATGTATTTAACCAGTAGAACGGAGCTGACTTATACGGCTGAATTAAGATCGTGGTCTCTTGAATGTTGCAACAAGTCTGAAACAATCGTGCCCTAATCTGTAGCCATGAAGTTACTGCGGCAAGAGGGCAAAACCATGGGCTGAGGACCTCGTCAAGATTGTGGGCCAAGCGAAAGATTCGAGACGCCCCGATTCGATTCACAGTTTGTGAATCCAAACTTTCAGTATAGCCAAGCTCAAGAGCGGCAAAACAACCAGTATTTCAATCACATGCAGAACCAGTATCGTGGTAACTTCCACGACCCTGGTTTCCAGATTTATGATCAATCGGCAGCACCAAATCGAGGCACCGACTCATACAGAGGCGCTGAATCAGGGCGTGTCATTTATCCTAGCGACAACAAATTTGCTAGTCGCGAAAGCTATGATCAATCAGTCTCTAAGCTGACCAGCTACGATCACACCAATGCTCATGAAGCGGTGAAGAAAGCGGCAGCCGAGGGTCAGGGAGTAGCCTTTATTATTGGCTCACAGTCAACAAAAGATACGCAGAAATTGCTTGATCAAATGACTAAGATGAAAGAGCAAAATCCCGGTATGCAATTTGTTTATATCGACAAAGATAAAGTCAACGAGCAGGTAAAGAATAATCCCAATTCAACTCATGCAAAAAAATGGCAAGACTGGATTCAGCAAAACACCAATGGCTCCGACTTAGCTTTCACCAGCCTACAGTCAGTCAAGCCTGGTGAAGGCGGCAAACCTGTTGTTGATCGCGTGGTCAGCACTCACTGGGGTGGCGATATAAAAGAGAGCTTGTTAGACCAAAGTCGTTACGCTAAGAGCTTTACTGGCTCACACCAGGGACAATTCCAACTTACAGAGGAGCACACGCAGAAGAGCGGTGGAGAAACAAGCCAAGACAGAGCCGCGACAAGCCCAAGCAGAGCCGAAACAAACCGCAGCAACGCTGACACAAGCAGACTGTCCGATACTGCCGAGAAATCCAACATAAGCAATGACAAAAAGGAGCAAACCGTTTTTGGCATGAGCGAAGCTGAAAAAGAAGCGCTCAACAAAGAGCGCAGAGAAGGCAACGACACAAACTTTGACAGGAGAAACAAAAATCTCTTCGACCAAGCTCGAGAACATGCCAAGAAAACAGGCAAACCGTTGGTGATTAACTTTGAGACTGTTAACTGCGGCCCTTGTCACAAGAAGCAAGCCGAAGCCCTTCCGGAAATGACCAAAGAACTTGCTGGCAAAGCCACCATTTTGAATATGGATCCCAATAGCACTGAAACCGAGAAAATGCTTGCCCAGCATGGTATTTCAATGGATATTTTCAAGAATGGCTTCCCAGCAACTGGAATATTCTCATTTGATGCAAACAATCAGGCAACGCAAAAAGGAGAATTACTCAACGGCTATACAAGCAAATCGTCTATGGAGAAACTACAGCCTGGAAGCGAAGCCTATCAGAAAGCAATGTCTTCCCAAAAGCTGATCGAAGCAATCAAAAGGCAGCTATAGCAAATTGTAATTGAAGAAAGGGTGCCGGATAAAGTTTGGATCAGGTATTAGTGCTCTACCCCTGAGCTACAGCGAGTTTGTTGCCAAACTCATTGGCAGGATTCGAACCTGCGACCACTTCATTGACAGTGATAACCTGAATCCTTCGACCCGGCTTTTCGATTATAGCTCAGTTTCAAATTTCGGCCAGCCTTACTTTCCTGTATCAGCATAAATACGACTGATCATGGTGCTTGAGGGAACTGCTACGACAATTTTACGTTCATCGTCTCCCATACCAACGACCATTCCTACCACTTTGTTTTGAGCATCCAGCACCGGTGCGCCGCTTGAAGAAACTGCAGTAAGTGGATAATTCAATTGGATAATCAAACCGCTGCGGGCAGAAGTGGTTACTGTGCCTCTGTAACTCGTGGGCTGAACACTTGAATCTCCTGCCTTCGACAATATTGTCACTTGGGTTCCACGAGGAGCCAAACCAAAAAACAAATCGAAGGGTGTTAAGCGAGAAGAGGCCGGCAATTCAAAGGCCATCAAGTCGTTGCCCATAGAACCACTGGCCTGCGCGGTGGAGGCGCCAGACTTCAACACGGGCTTACCCGCAACAGCCAAAACAGAACGCATTTGGAAATCATAGACTTGCAACTTAGAGACTTCGGTGGCGATGTCGGCGGGCTTGACGTAATGAGAAAGACCACCCTCGGGAGCAAGAAGGTGAAGAGGCATGAGCAAAAGTGTACGCCCTCGATACCACCGCACAGCAAAAGCCTTACCGGAGCAATTCTTTTCGCCATTAGCCATTTGGAACTCAGGCAAACCAACTTGATCTAAGGCTAGAGCTGGCAAAGCAGCCGCGGTAGAAACAGCAAGCAGTAAAGTAGCAAGCAAACTTCCGTATTTAGAACTGCGTCCATTAAATCTCATTGCTAGATTTTATCCGTAAAAACTTAGTTGGCAATAGAGCCAATATACCTCTTCACCAACACTAATAACTTGACAGGAAATCAACGCTTGCCAAGCAAGCATTTGCCCGAGAGCTTTACTAATCAGGTTTAGGTGGAATAACAATACTGGTTCGGAGAAAGTTAGCTAATGGTCGCACCGATGTCTAAATCAATAGCCAATCACCAATTGAAACTATTGTCGCTGGCCTGCCTCAGCCTGCTGTTCAGCAGTCTTCCCGTAAGAGCGCAGCACAGCACTCGACAGCTTGAGCAGATGCTCGATTCTGTAGAAACAGCCTCAGGCTACTCGGCAAGTCAGCTTGGAAGCAGCGGGCAATATCAAGCGTCCCCGTTCAACCAGAATGCCGTTATGCAGCACCCCTTCATGAACCAGGGCAATAACAACTGGCAGCCCAGCAGATCTGTGCCGCAAATGGCTCCAACCCAGACAATTCAGAGCATGCAAGCAACAAATCAGAGCCCCTTCGCCAAGATAAACCGCGCTCGCCAGTGGATGAATGGCTCCCAAGAGCAATCACAGATACAACAACCAGTGCAACAGCCACGATCTGGTTTCGGTGGCATTTTCAAAACTATGTTTGGTGATTCAGCTGACTCGAGTTCCGGCGACGCTAGTGGCAACGCTAGTCGCGCCCAAACTCAAGCTAGCGTGGCCCGCAATGCGGCTTCTAGTTCATACTACGGCGATCACTACTCCCGCTCACAAAACGCAGACACAGCCTACTATGCGGCCGCCGAGGCCAGACGCGAAGCTGATGCGGCTTATTACAAGGCACAATCGCCCAATGCTGATGCGGCAACACGGGGATACTATGCCACAGCCAGAGCTGCAGCGGATAGCGCACAATATGCGGCTGATACGGCCAGAGCTAACGCCGACAGAACTTACAAATAACGTTTAGCACTCGCAAAAAAACATTTTCTTCCCAAAGAAATGCTCGTGAGTGCGCTGGAGAAACTTCTTGACCCAAGAAACAGCACGAAACAAGACAAAAGAAGTCGTTCTCGCACTTGTGCTTTCACTCTCAAGTAGCCTTCACACAGCCGTTCTCGCTAGCCCAACACACGACAAGGTGTATGTCTTCGATTGTGAGCACTTCGGCAGCGGTAAATTTCGCTACCTCGTCACAGCCGACGCCATTAAAATAACTAACACAGCCAGCGGCACAGTTGCCCTGACCAAAGCACCAAATTGGCAGCTCTCCTGTTTTCGCGAGAATGAAAAAATCGAGTGGTTGGCACCAATAGACCGCTTTGATCCCTCATCAATGATTTCGAGCAGAAGCAGCACAACAGCCCGAAAAAAATCCAATTTTACTGTTTTAGGAAGAGACAAGCTATTAGGGCTCAAATGCTTAAAATATCAAATCAATGACGGCTCCATTGTCTGGGTGCCAGAAGATCTGAAGACAGCTCCGCAGATAAACGATCTAGTGACCAGATATTTCCGCACACCGGCCGTTGCAGCAATACCGATAAAGAATTTCAGACCAGAAAAGGCAATAGCAAAAGCAACACCGCAAAGCATCAGCAAAGCGAAACTGCAAAAAGACATCCCCTGGTTGTCAGTGAAAAATCTTCGTGGCAAACCGGCCGATAATTACTACATTAACCTCACGGCCTGGAGGCAAATCCCTTACAAAGAGAGCGATTTCGCCTATCCCAAAGGCTTTAGGCGCACAGAAAATCTCAAAGAAATAATCCTCTCTCAAAAAAGCCGACAAGCTCTTGAAGATCTTGTGGAAGGACTGAGTCAATAAAAAATTTTTTTTGCATCAAGATTCGACTTAATTGGTTTAGAAATCAAAAACCTAACTCTGTGCCATTTCTATTCTCAACGAACCAAGTTTCTTTTTACCTTATCGGACACACTTTGTTGTCAACACTACAATGCCGCCAATTTAATCTCTGCAAGGGTTTGGGGGAACTTGCCTAGTGGTTGAATACCTATAGCTATATCGAATATATACACGAGCGGTTTGCGAAAGTGAATGGTTGATTGACTGTTTGCCTCGGCGTTGCCGCACGCGTAGACAAGGGTTACACAATGGATCAAACAAGAGCCACCACTGACGGTGATGGCTTGACTAAGCACGATCGCAAACATTCGCTCGATTTAAAAGGGCATGAGCACGATCACTCAGAAAAAGAGCAAGACGGCGGCGATCCCTGGGTCAAAGTTAGCGCTTATTCTTGCACAGCTGGCTCGACCGCAAGCAATGATTCAAGCTGTTCGCCGACTAAATTACCTCATGTAGAGCTGATAACTCACGATCCCGGGGCCCAAGTTCTATCGACCAACGATGCTGCGCGACAATTGAGCAACGATGCTAATGCAGCACGAAACGGCGAATCAGTATTGAAGAGGCTGGCAGTAGCCGCATCACCATCAGGCGCCCTCGATGCGGCCCCATTAAACTCAGGCTTCCAGAGCGTCGCTCAAGTTTCGCTTAGACCAGAAGCCAGCGCCAACAAATCGGCCAGTGGCTTTGAAGCAGTTCCTCAGACCTCAACTCGCACTGAAGTAGCGCAGACAAATACAGCTCAGACCGTTGATAAATCTGGCGTGCCTGTTATTAGAGCTAGCGATCTGGTGGTCAAAGAAAGCACTCCCGGAGTTAAGACCGAACCAACACCGTTGGCCACAAACACTACTGTTGCCAGAGATTTGAACAGTCCAGCTTCAGGCTTCCAAAGTGTCACTCAAGTTGCCCTAAGAACAGATGGCATTGTAGAAAAGAGCGGAAAGGTTGTCTCTTCCGAAGCCTTAGTTGTCACACCAATTGCGCCAGTTACTAGAGCGGCCTACACGCCGACAGTTAGCACGACTGAAGCAACAACTTTGCCAACACCAACCAAAGTAGAAAATACTGCAGTTACTGCAGCTGCTCCAACCAGCAGCAACAAGTCGACCAGTGGCTTTGAAGCAGTTCCTCAGACCTCAACTCGCACTGAAGTAGCGCAAACAAATACAGCTCAGACCGTTGATAAATCTGGCGTACCGGTCATCAAAGCTAGCGATCTGGTGGTCAAAGAAAGCACTCCCGGAGTTAAGATCGAACCAACAGCTTTAGCCACAAACACAACCCTTGCCAGAGATTTGAACAGTCCAGTTGCACCAGCAAAGGACACAGCAGCGGTAACATCAACACTAGTAGCAAAAGATAGTAACCCAACAACCGCACGCGTCGAAAGCGTTACCTCAACTCCTACAGCAAGCAACAAAGTCGAAGTAGCTTCGACCAGCCCGGTATCAGGCTTCCAAAGTGTCTCTCAAGTTGCCCTAAGAACAGATGGCATTGTAGAAAAGAGCGGAAAGGTTGTCTCTTCCGAAGCCTTAGTTGTCACACCAATTGCGCCAGTTACTAGAGCGGCCTACACGCCGACAGTTAGCACGACTGAAGCAACAACTTCGCCAACACCAACCAAAGTAGAAAATACTGCAGTTACTGCAGCTGCTCCAACCAGCAGCAACAAGTCGACCAGTGGCTTTGAAGCAGTTCCTCAGACCTCAACTCGCACTGAAGTAGCGCAGACAAATACAGCTCAGACCGTTGATAAATCTGGCGTGCCTGTTATTAGAGCTAGCGATCTGGTGGTCAAAGAAAGCACTCCCGGAGTGAAAATAGAACCAACAGTTTTAGCAACAAACACTACTGTTGCCAGAGATTTGAGCGGTGCAGTTGCACCAGCAAAGGACACAGCAGCGGTAACATCAACACTAGTAGCTAAAGATAGTAACCCAACAACCGCACGCGTCGAAAGCGTTACCTCAACTCCTACAGCAAGCAACAAAGTCGAAGTAGCTTCGACCAGCCCGGTATCAGGCTTCCAAAGTGTCTCTCAAGTTGCCCTAAGAACAGATGGCATTGTAGAAAAGAGCGGAAAGGTTGTCTCTTCCGAAGCCTTAGTTGTCACACCAATTGCGCCAGTTACTAGAGCGGTCTACACGCCGACAGTTAGCACGACTGAAGCAACAACTTCGCCAACACCAACCAAAGTAGAAAATACTGCAGTTACTGCGGTTGCTCCAACCAGCAGCAACAAGTCGACCAGTGGCTTTGAAGCAGTTCCGCAGACCTCAACTCGCACTGAAGTAGCGCAAACAAATACAGCTCAGACCGTTGATAAATCTGGCGTACCGGTCATCAAAGCCAGCGATCTGGTGGTCAAAGAAAGCACTCCCACAGTGAAGATAGAACCAACAGTTTTAGCAACAAACACTACTGTTGCCAGAGATTTGAACAGTCCAGTTGCAGCAGCAAAGGACACAGCAGCGGTAACATCAACACTAGTAGCAAAAGATAGTAACCCAACAACCGCACGCGTCGAAAGCGTTACCTCAACTCCTACAGCAAGCAACAAAGTCGAAGTAGCTTCGACCAGCCAGGTATCAGGCTTCCAAAGCGTAACTTCAGCTTCTCTTAGACCAGATGGCGTGGTCGAAAAGAGCGGCAAGATTGTTTCTTCTGAAGCCTTGGTTGTCACACCAATGGCTGCAGTTACCAGAGCGGTCTACACGACTACGTCTCTCACCCCTGAAGCGACAACAGCAACACCAACCAGCGCCAGCAAGTCAGCTAGCGGCTTTGAAGCAGTGCCTCAGACCTCAACTCGTACTGAAGTAGCTCAAGCAACCACCACTCAAGCCGTCGACAAATCTGGCGTGCCAGTCATCAAAGCTAGCGATCTTGTAGTGAAAGAAAGCACTCCCACAGTTAAGATCGAACCCACACCGTTGGCCACTAACACAAGTGTTGTCAGAGATCTGACCAGCACAGCTTTAGCGACAAAAGATAGCGGTAATGCCACAGCCAGCAACAAAGTCGAAGTCGCCTCAAGCAGCCCAGTATCTGGCTTCCAAAGCGTAACTTCAGCCTCTCTTAGACCAGATGGTGTGGTCGAAAAGAGCGGCAAGATTGTTTCCTCCGAAGCCTTGGTTGTGGCACCGATGGCTCCAGTTACAAGAGCGATTTACACACCTACCGCTGTGGCCCCGGAGGCCTCAACAACAACAGCAACAACCAGAGCGGAAACCACTGCAACTGCTCCAGCAGTTGATAAATCTGGTGTGCCTGTCATCAAAGCCAGCGATTTAGTAGTGAAAGAAGGCACTCCTGGTGCGAAAGTCGAAACCGCACCTTTAGCCACAAGCACTAGTGTTGCCAGAGATTTGAACAACACAACTGCAGCGACAAAAGACACAAGCAATACAGCAGCAAGCAACAAAACCGAGATAGCCTCAAGCAGTACAGTATCTGGCTTCCAAAGCGTAACTTCAGCCTCTCTTAGACCAGATGGCGTGGTCGAAAAGAGCGGCAAGATTGTTTCCTCGGAAGCCCTCGTTGTAGCACCAATTGTTCCAGTTACCAGAGCGATTTACACACCTACCGCTGTGGTCCCGGAGGCCTCAACAACAACAACAACAACAACAACAACAACAACAGCAACAACCAGAGCGGAAACCACTGCAACTGCTCCAGCAGTTGATAAATCTGGTGTGCCTGTCATCAAAGCCAGCGATTTAGTAGTGAAAGAAGGCACTCCTGGTGCGAAAGTCGAAACCGCACCTTTAGCCACAAGCACTAGTGTTGCCAGAGATTTGAACAACACAACTGCAGCGACAAAAGATAGCGGTAATGCCACAAACAACAACAAAGTCGAGGTTCTCTCAAACAGCCCAGTATCTGCCTTCCAAAGTGTGGCTTCAGCTTCACGTCGACCAGACGGCATTGTCGACAAGAACGGAAAAACAATTTCTGCTGAGTCATTTGCTGTTGCACCAATTGTTCCAGTTACAAAGGCCTCACCTGCTCTGGCAAATTCCCCAGCCGGTGCTTCCGCGGGAGCTGACACTGTCTCATCCACAAATCAAACAAGTGGTAGCAAGGCAGTTAGCAGCATTGACTCAAATCCGCAATTTAGCATTCGTACTGACGCAGCCATGGCAATGGTGACATCTGCAATTACTTCTGCAGTTACCAAAGAACTAACAGCAAAAGCAGAGCCAACGATGCGCGTATTAGACAACCTACAAACAGCGGCGAACTCAACTGCACCAAAAGCCATCGGAGCTGAACACGGTCAGATTGGTCAAGTAGTCCAGATCAATCATCTCAATCAACTAAATCAACCTGCCACTGCTCTATCAGCCGCTCTCGCCGCAGCAATCAATGGCCGCATGCTCGGTCATCAAAGCGAAACTACCAAGCCTTTCACCACCGGTCATGGCCCTGCAGCAATGATCGACACTAGTGCAGTGGCGACTACCAAGGGCAGCATTATTGGTGTTGCAGCAACCGCCAAAACTGAACCAGGCGCAGGGCTAGGAATAAAAGGCGAAGGGGTGGCTCCAGCCAAAACAGATGCAGTCTCAGTCAGCGCTGAAATTAAACTCCCTCTTGGTACCAAGGTCAAAAAATCAGAGCCTGAAGAGGCCGAAGACGACGGCAAAATAGCTACAGCTACCAGTGCAAAAGTATTTGGCGCTGGCGGCAATGGCGGTTCTGGCACTAATTCCGGAGCCGGAACCACGAACTCAGCCAATGGCCAGGCTATCGACCCTAGTGTTGCTGGCATGATTGGCGGCACAACAACTTCGAAGCCATTCGACCTTCCCCCTCTTGAAATAACCGACAAAGAAAATGAAAACGGCAGAGCAACCAAGGGCAGTGGCTCCAACAACAACGCTGCCAATAATTCTGGCAACAAGGTAAACGGCGGCCCTACTCAGAAAGAAATGAGCGATGCTCTTCAAGCCCTAATTGAGAAAAGACGCAAAGAACGCACTAGAAAACCGGTTACCAGCACAGGCAAGAAAACACCTGTCTACAAACCAGAAAAGCAAAGACGTTGCTTGGTACTTAAAGGCGATACTCTTGAGTCGCTGGCTGAGCAATATCTCGCCGACGGCAATCTGGCAGAGCTTATCTATGAAATTAACAAGGGCTTTTGGCGGGAGAAACGTCGGGCTGGCGTTGTCTATCTCGAATTCATCCCGGGCAGCACAATTTTCTTGCCCACAGAAGAAGAAATAGCCCTATTCCGTCGTAAAAAAATCGCAAGCGGCAAGCCCTATCTCAGCTTCAAATGCGCGCCGCCGAAGGCTGTTCGCTCACTGCGGCAGTCGGTCAAACAGAACCAGCAACAACAAGAGGCAACTGTTGATCTGAAGCTTGATCTAGAACAAGAGCAAGACACTGTGGTTATCGCCGAGGCAGTACCACCTACAGTCTTCACAGCCAATGCTCCAGCTAACAGTGACAATTCTATCGAGAAGGCTCTAGCGGTCCAGCTTATCGCACACCTGGCTCAAGTTTCAGACACTAGTCGCGTGCTACAGCCCAATCAAGCAAAGCAAGTAAGGGAGCTAGAAGAAACCAGCCGGGTAACAGTGGTTGGCGAACAGTCTGCCGTGGACGCTACTGCCTACATCGCCCGGATTGAAGTATTGTGCGAGAACGTCTGGCAACCAGTGATGGAATATATTATCGACGGCGCTTTAGGCGACGCCACTCTGAAAATATATAGCCTCGGCGGTAAAGTGCGTGAGGTAAATCTAGACCTGCCCCTGAGCATTATTCGAGAAATGGCCTTCAATGACCTAACGGCAAATCGCCTTAACTACTGCAAAAAATACCTGCTGGGTAGAAAAATCTTCTGCTAATACTGGCTTAATGAAAGCCTCCAGCCGGCTTTGCTGATGCGCTAATTTCGAAGTCTGATAAACATCCGCTAACCTAAATGCAGCAAAGCTTTTGAGCATTCCTATCAGAGCTAGCGCGAATGCCTCTTGAAAACTTAATTGAGTTATAAGACATTGCCCACCAAAGGCTTTGAATTTCTACCATCCCACTTGTTAGAACTAGTTATCTCTTCTTCTAAAAAAACAAACAAGGCTTCTCTCTCCAAAAACATCTTTCTTCAGGTCATAGCTAATAACTCTCCTCGCTTAAGCCTCGCGCTTCGGCCAGTAGATTTGTCTAGCCTGCTATCTTTAATCGTCTGGTCTGACCAACCGATCGAATATCTGAAAGGAACTCCTATGTCTCATTTCAAACACATCACCATGGGCTTGATCGTTCTGGCCACTGCCATGCTCGCAGGCTGCGGACAAGCTGCCACCGGCTCCAACCCGAATCAGACCGCCTCAAGCCAGAGCGCGCCGCTGAAGAACGTCGACGCCATTCTCAAGCTCGAAGAACTGACCGACAGCAACGCCGAACAGCTTCTGCTCAAGCAGGGTGACAAGGCCGTGGTCGTCGCCTATTCGAGCAAGGAAAACAGCCTGGTCCAAAAGGAGCAGCTCGAACTGATTGCCCGCGACAGCCACAACTACACCGGCGCCATCAAGTTCTACCGTCTCGACCAGGCCAAGTACCCCAAGACCTGGAGCGACATCAGCCACAACACCCCCTGGGGCCATGGTCCGTACTTCCTGCTGGTCAACAACAGCCCGTTGATGATTGGCACGGTCAAGGACCTCAAGGGTGGCGTCGAAGAAGCGGTTCATTCCATCTCCAGCGATCGCCTGCGCGCTGAAATCACCCGCTTTCTCAAGATTCGCCCGCCGGTCTATCACGTCACTGTCGGCGATGTCGACCGCCTGGTCATCCAGCCTGGTCTGCCGACCTTCATCATGGCCTATCGCAACCGCGGCCCGCAGAACGTCACCACGCAGTTCCAGCGTTTCGCCTACGAGTCGCAGCTCTATGCTGGTCGCGTCAATTTCGTGCTGGTCGACCTCGACCAGGGCGACATTTCGACCAAGCTCGGCTTCACCCTGCCCAAGCAGGATGACCCGTACTACGTGGTCTACAACCCCAACGGCAAGGTTGGTCTCTTGATCAACAATCCGCTGATGTCCGAGTCGCTGATGGAAGACGCCATCCGCAGCTACTTCGGCCCCGGCCACGAACCTGCCAAAGTGATTCCGTAACTCGGGGACGGCTTTATGCTTGTGTTGCAAATGAAGGGAGAGAACAGTTTGTTCTCTCCCTTCATTCTTTTCTCTCCTGCGTTTTAAAATTTTTGCCCATATATACTACCTTTTATAGTGATCACAGTTAAAAATTGAAAAGAGGGGTTGCCCCCTCTCTTCAATTTCTCTTTTGCACTGGCAGCGTCGACTATTGCAAAGCACGGCAACCCTCAGAAATTCCCTAGCTGAGGGTTCCATTGACCAATGCCTAGGGGCATTTCTTTGCCGGCGCGCAGGGGCAATCGCGTTGGCAGTCGACCGATTCCAGCTGCACCGTGCTGTGCTGAATGCTGAACTTGTGCGCCAGCAATTCGTGGATGGCCTCCAGCACTGCTGTGGAAGAAACGCTGTTATCAACTCGGATATGAGCCGACAAGCTGTCGAGACCAGAGGTGATAGTCCAAACGTGCAAGTCATGCACGTCGACCACACCGGCCACCGACTTCAGCTCGGCCTTGAGATCATCCAAGTCAATGCGACTGGGTGTGCCCTCCATGAGAACATGCACCGAATCGCTCAGCAGCTGCCAGGTGCGCGGCAGAATCATCAAACCGATGGCGGCACTGACCACTGCGTCCACCCAGAACCAACCGGTAAACTTGATGATCAATGCAGCAACGAGCACGCCGGCGCTGCCGATCATGTCGCTGACGACTTCAAGGTATGCGCCTTTCATGTTGAGCGAGTGATCCGCCGAGCCGTGCAAAACTTTGACACAGCATGCGTTGATGACAAGCCCTGCCAGCGCCACCCAAATCATCGGCCCCGAAACGACCTCGGTAGGCTGCAAGAGACGCATGCCCGCCGAATAGAGCACACCAAGAGAAATGACGAGCAGCATAGCGGCGTTGGCCATGCTCGCCAAAATCTCGGTGCGGTAGTAGCCGTAGCTTCGCGACAGCGAAGGCGGCTTGCCAGAGAACCAGACAGCAATGAGCGCCAAACCGAGACCGGCAGCATCACTGAACATGTGGCCAGCGTCTGCCAGGAGTGCAAGACTACCGGTGAACAGTCCAGTGACAACTTCAGCGCCCATGAACGAAAGGGTGAGCAGAAGCACAATCCAGAGCTTAGTGCGGTTCTGATTGCGAAAATCGTGATGGGGCCGATGAGCATGCGGATGATCACCGTGCGGATGATCAGCATGCTTATGGCCATGCCCATCACCAGGCGAATGCCCGTGACCTTTGTGGGATGACATAGAGACCTCTTTTTGAGATTGTCGGCGTTCAGCGCATCGACGGGAAGCGGCGCTTCATGTCGATTTCTGACTCCCGGCTGTTATGAAAGATAGAAGTGATGCCGACTGTCATCAGCGCGACAGTAAGCACGAGCATGAACACCGCAGGCAGCGACGAGGTGCTCTCAGCAGCTTTGAGAATGCTTTGCAGCGGAATCAATGCCACCATACCAACTGCGTATGCACAGATCGCGGTCAACCCAGTGCGCAAGCGCACTTTGTCGAGAGCCCAGCGAGTGGTGTTCCAGTCCTTGCAGCCGACTTCATCGCTGCTGAAGTCCGGCCGCGGCGAAGCGATGTGACGCTCCAGCGACCGGCAAGTGAAGGGATAGACAATGCCGGCGATGGCAGCGACGAGCGCGGCCAAGGCAGCAACGGTGTACAAAAACGTGAGCAACATATGATGTTCCTTGTGTTTTCTGAATTTGAAAGTTTTTACTGACTGGGTCGCAGAATTTCTACCGTCCAGAACAGGACAGAGCTGCTCTAAACAGCCGCTGCCGACAGTTCTACGACCCGACGATAAGCCAGACTGCTGACCTTGAAGCGACGACCAACACGCTTGCAGCCCTTGAGGGGCTGGTCGTAGATGGCCTTGATGCGCGGGGCAATGGTAGGGTCTTGCTTGAGAGCCTCAGAGTGCACTCGACCCAATTCATCGGCATGGCTGGCACCAGTGACGAGGAAGAGCGGCAGCTCAGCTACGGCGCAGGCAGCCAGCAGCCTCTCCAGGGCATACTCGAAGTAAGGCTTGGGCAGCTGGAAAAGCCAGCGATTCCCCTTCTTCTTCTTCAGCTGAATCTGATTGACGAGAATGCCGGCGGCAGTGGTGCAGACGCCCAAGGTGAGCAGATGCACGCCACCACAGCTGATGATCAAACCGAACTCGCCATCGAGCCAGGTGCCGGCAATGCGCTCACCAGTGACCGGGTCAGTAAGCTTGCCGGTGTATTCACCAGAACCACGTTTGTTGCACCAGTAGTGCGAGTGGTCGATGGTGACATCGAAGCCCTCCAGAGCGAAATCGAAGGCCTTGAAGAACTTGTGAAACTGCACCACGCGCGACCAGGGCACCTTGCTGCCTTCGCATTTGGTGTACCAGTGCCAGGCCGAGAGAGCGAGCTTGTGGGCGTAGATGTAGTGCGGGTGCTTGTAGACGTCGTCGTCAATGCGGCCGGAGAAACTGCGTTCATGGATGCCGCGCAAAATCTCGGCCGAGGTGAGATGACGAGAAAGCCAGGCCAGACGAAAGTCGTGAAAGCGCTCTTGCAAAAGAGCACCGAGCACTTCGAAGTCTGGTTCCGCTGCCTGCCAGGCCTTGGCCTTGTTATGACTCTCGCCGTAGTAGGCATCGCAGTAGGCCGCGAATTTGCCAGTGGCGTAGAGCTTCTTGGCCAGAACGACACAGACACCCTCGTCTTTACCCGCGGCCTCCATGTCGAAGTTCAGCTCATTTTGACGCAAGCCCAGGGGGTGCTCATTGCGGAACACCTCCCAGGCCAAATCAATTTCGTACTCGAAGTCACGAAGCTGCGGATGGTCTTCCGGCTCGATCATGGCGAGCAGCTCAAGGAGCGGCCGCGGAGTTATATCAGGTCTGGCTTTCGCCTTTGCCGTTTTCATAGGTCACCTCCTTGAGAGTGAAGCTAATCAGTGAGAGATAGAGAATGAAAGATGGGCGCGCGCATCGGCACAGCAACACGCTTTACGCCTTGTGATAGTCAACGAGAGCACAGCCAGTCGACTGGTTGTCGACATTGGGTGCGCCCAATCCGGCCTCGTGATCGCCGATGTGAACAGTGCGAAAGTCCACACTCAAGCGCGTTGCGCCGCTGACGTTCTTGCAGGTCTGATGCAGGTGCGACGCCGCGAAGAGAATGATTTCACCGGCCTTCGCTGCAAACGGCACCATGCCATCGCGAGCGAATTCCTCCGTGGTCGAAGGATAAACCGCGGGCACCACCGAAGAGACAGCGCTGGTGCTCTGGAAACCCACCTGCTCGGACCACTTGTCGTAGTCGAAGGCAGCCGAGTCGTTGGCCACAGGCTTGTCGAAATACATGGGGAAGAAAGCAAAGGTCTCGCCTTCGCTGACGTCGTAGAGCGGAATCCACCAGTTGATTTGGGCCTGGGGATTGGCGTACCAGGTGTCGCGGTGAGCGCTGTAAGCCGCAGCCGCCAGCGGGTTTTCATGACCGCCATCCGTGACAGCTCGCAAGCGCGCGGAGTCAAGGGCGTTGGTTTCTGGCGCAAATCCCTGCTCAGCCATGACAGCAAGAACGAGGGCTTGAGTTTCACTGCTAGCGAAAACAGAACGACGCACCTTACCCATGCGCTGGTAAAGCTCATCAGGCGGCAAGCTGAACTGCAGCTGCCGATGAGGAACAGCCGTACCGAATTCGCGGTCGAGCTGAGCCACCACATGCGACACCAGGCGAAGGGTTGCCGGGGTGGCCGCGCGACGCAAGATGGCACCTTCGTAGATGCTCTGCCGCAACTTGTCGTTGGCGGTGGGCTTGCGAGCAACCACGATGCAACGGCCGCTATCAGCCGTGAGCGGGCTGCCGTCGGTGCCGCCGAAGAGCTGCACATCGACGAAGCCGACTTGCTTGAACATTGCCACCAGATCGCAGGGCATGTAAGCACGCAGGGTGCTGTCTTGCGTCAGCTCCTTGCCGTCAGGCATTGCCCAAGTCCAATGCTGCTCCATGGTGCCCTTGTAGAGGTCGAAGCTGCACTTCCTGGTCTGCACGATGTCGCCCTGCGGAGAATGCAAGGTGGTGCTCATGGAGGTCTTGAAGGCCTGCATGATCATCGGCATGTTCAAGAAATCGAGAGCGTAGTGGCCTCCTGGCTTGAGAGCAGCAAAGGCCCGCGCCACCATCTTCATGTTCTGCTCATCTTCTTCGGCGTAGCCGAAGCTGGTGTACCAGTTGAAAGCGGCATCGCACGAAACCCGGGGCACAAAGTCGAAAGCGTCGGCGACGGTGAACGTGGCGTCGAGCTTCGTTTTTGCACTGGCCGTTTTCGCCGACTTGCCCTTAGCCGAGCCTGTCTTACCCGACTTGGCTTTAGCCGACTTGGCTTTGCCCGACTTGGTTTTGCCTGATTTACTCGCTACGGCCTGCTTGGCCATGGCGATATATTTCTTGCAGAGGTCAGCTCCGAACATGCGGAAGCCTCGCTCAGCGAGGGGAATGCTCATGGCTCCGAAGCCACAGCATTGGTCAAAGATGGTGGCGCCGGCGGTGAGGTGAAGTTTCTCGCGCAGAAACGCGATTGACTCCTCCAACTCCGCCTCATTGCTGCGCACCATGTAGAGCTCGAATGGCGTATCGTCGTAAAACGACTGCCACCAAGCAGGTTGCTTAGTGTTACTCATAGTTATGCTCCAGGTGTCCAGCTAAGACCCTATGCGCAAGAGCTGCGCATAGGGCCTGCTGGATTTGCCTTTCGGCTGCAAAATTGTGTGAGAAATTACGGGTTACTGAGCGAGCATCTCCTGAACGGCTTTCACCGCCAGTTCCAGCCGCTCATCCCAGCCGCCCTTGATTTGGACGAAATTGCGCTGACGCGATTCCAGTTCGAGCACACAGCGGTCGAAGAACGCCGGGCTCTCTTTGGGAATGTAGCGGTGCACATCGTCCACCCAGGGCACATCGTAGTGCGTGAGCAAGTAGAGGTCGTAGTGCCGTTTGTCAGCTTCGTTGCGAAGCCATTCGGGCACCACTCCCACCAAGCGGCCGCTCCAGATGATGCTGGTGACCAAATCGGAATCGCAGAACAACACACCGTTCTTCGCCTCGCGTGCCATGGCATCTTCTGATGCACACTGCCCGCGGGCGATTTTCAGCATGTCATCGGCGTCGATTTCTTTGCCTTGCGCCTCGATGTAAGTCTTGGCGTATTCCGGCACAGCGACACTGCCGAAGCGCTCAGCCAGCTGTTTGGCGAGGGTGCTCTTGCCCGTTGATTCCGGACCGAATACACAGACACGCCGCACATAGTAAGGCCGCACACAAGGAGGCAGGGCCTCCCAATGCTTGAGCGGATTCTTGCGAATCTCCTGCTCACTGGCGCTGAAGCCAATCAAGCTGGGATCAACCGGAATGAAGGCGGCGCCAAGGTTAGCTGCCAAAAGCTTACCCCGCTCTTCCAGACAGAAGATATGGCCGCCGTTCTTCGGCACGATGCGCCGCAGACCTTTGACCAGACTCTCCGAAAAGTCCGCGCCATCCGATTTGTGCCAGGTGGCGCTCTTGATGCGCTTGACCGTGACACCAGGGAAAAGTTCGTTCAACCAGGCCACACGCACGGCCACCGGGATGGTGTCCTGTGCATGTTCGTCGACGACGATGGTGAGCTGCCCCTCGTCAACGTAGTGCCGGGCAAACTCGATCATGTGAATCTGGGCCTTGTTCACCGGTGAGAAGTCACCGAGAACAACGCCCTTGCGAGCTGCTTGTTTCATGATTGTGTCCTCGGTAGGATGTTTTCGCTTCGAAAGATTCACCCCTTTGCCTTATGAGCAGCGGGTTGATCGGCCCCGTACAGGCCTTTCTTGGCGATCAGCTGCTGCACATCCCAGGGCAGGCAGTAGAGCGTCGAGCCACCCGAAGCCACGAGGCCGCGGATGTCTTCGCCCGAAACCGGCTGACTGGGCGCGTAGACAACTTCGATGTTGGCATTGGCAATGCGCTTGGCCCACTGCTTGGTCTGCTCGATCTGGCTCCAGTCGTTGGGGAAGGCAATGAACTTGCACTCCTTGAACAGCTCCTGGGCGCCCATCCACTTGCTCAAGCAGAAGGGATGGTTGGGGTCGAGGTAGTCAGAACGCAGCAGCACGAACAGCTCGACGTCTTTGCCATAGCGGCGGCGAGCTTCTTGCACAGTCTGCAAGGTGTACGAAACCTTGCCGCTGTCGATGTCGTTGCGCCAGGCGTCGAAGTAGGGGTTCTCCGCCGTTGCCGCCACCACCATGTCGTGCCGGTCTTCGGCCGTGTCGGTGATCTTGCGGTTGTTCGGCGGCGAAGCGCTGGTGACGAAGACGACGCGGTCGAGGTTGTGCTCGCAACGCGCCCATTCACCACGCAGCAGGTCGCCGTAGTTGATGGGGTCGAAGGCGCCGGGGTAGATGCCGACACGCTTCAGCTCAGACACCGGCGGGGCCTCATGCTTGTAGGGCGCTTGGCCCGGCTTCATGTAGTGGCCCTTCTTGTAGATGATCTGCTGGACATTCCACGGGGTGGAATACCAGATGGAGCGACCCTGAGCCACCCACTGGCGGATCATGGTGCTGGACAGCGGCGGGCTGGGGGCATGGAGTGCCTTGATGCGCGCCTGCGGGATGAGCTTAGCCCAGGCCTCGATCTGCTTGACGGTGACGCCTTCGCGGGGGAAAACCAGAAAGCGCACCTGGGGAATGGCGAAGAGCTGATCAGCGCCGATCCACTTGGGCAGGAAGTACTTGTGGGCGGGGTTGAGGTACTCGGAGCTGATCATGACGAAGAGGTCGACGTCTTCGCCGTACTCATCGATGACGCCCTGAACCGTGTTGATCATGTACGAGGTGCCGTTCTGGCGGATGTCGCTGCGCGAAGCCTCGAAGAAGGGGTTGTTGGCCGTGGCCGCAACCACCATGTCGTGACGGTCGTTGGCAGAGAGCGAATCGGGCTTATTGTTGGGCGATTCGCCGCAGGTGACGAACAGCACTTTGTCCAACTTCTCGGTCATGCGAGTCCAGTTGGCGCAAAGCAGGTGCCCGTAATGAATGGGGTCGAACTGACCACCGTAGATGCCGAAACGGGGCTTGCGCCTCAACGGCTTGCCGTAGAGGGTGATGCCCAGGTGGCGGCGAAGATTCTCGATTTTAGCCATAGTGATATTCTCCTGTAATGGCAGCTTGCTGCCTACTGGTTGAGAGATATTGCCGCAGCGCTTTTCTTCCTGATTCCTGGTGAGGGAACGGTTGACGGATGACGGAAAAGCAGTGCAGACATGTGACAACGCGGCCAGATACAACATCAGAGATGTATTTCTAGTCGCGGGTTAAGAAGTTAGTTCAGATTGAGATACGCGCTCTAAGTTGGGTTGCGGGAAAGATAGACTTATATCTAGCAACTCTCCTTGACATCACTCAAGCAATATAAAGCTCTATGAGTTCATTCTTCCCTTTTCTACTAGAACTCTGTTTAATGTTGACTTGATAGCTCGCGCTAGGGCTAGATTTAACTTAGACGAAGCTAAGAAAAGTAGCCAAATACAGCGAAGAAGACGGCAAAAATAGTGGCGCTGGAAATATAGGCCAGGCAATGGCGGTAAGATGGGAAGCAACTAGCGCGTTAACATGCAAATCGTTTTCAGCGACTAGGGGCGAGACAGTTCCAACAGCAATAAGCTTCAGAGAGTAATTTTCATGGCAATAACATCAGAGAAAAACGTAAGAAGCGGAGCCCTAGTAAAAACGTATTTCAAAATTGCTGAGTTGTGGAATCTTAGCGCTGAAGAAGAAACTGCATTTCTCGGCATGCCACCAAATTCTGGCACTTACACTAGCTGGAAGAACATCCCTAGTTCAGCCATTCTCGACAAAGATAAACTGCTCAAGCTAACTTTGATCATGGCCATTTACAAAGACGTTCAAGAAATGTATCCCGGTGGAACAGACGCACAAATATGGCTGCGCAAGCCAATTAGCGAAGCACCATTCAATGGTGTTTCACCAGTAGAATTTTTGCTGGCAGGAAAAATACCAAATCTGATTTTAGTGCGGCAGTATTTAACTGAGAAGAAAGACCCGTAGATAGAGTTATGGTGGTGCTCCGATTTCGCTAAAGCCCCATCGAGAAATAGCGTTTGATTGCCTCAATTACTCGTTTCCAAAACTGTCATTTTTTCTTCAAAAATTCTGACAGTTTGAGAAGACGAAAAGAGCAACACGAAACAGATGATTGAAATTAATCCTCAACCAAAAGTAGTTTACTTGTCTTTGTGCTTCCGAAAGCCCAATCTAAAAGAGATTGAGCAGTTTCGAACTCGGAGAATGGTTTGATGTTTATTTCGTCGAAAGTGAATCGTGCTGATTTGAAAAACATAGTCTTCAAACTCCTTTCCGTTGCCATACTTTATGCAACAAGTGCCTCTGCAAATGCTGAAGATACGCTCATTGACAGCAATTGGTACAAGCACGAGTTCAGTGTTCTGTGGCAATCACACATCGAAAGAGATCCAGAGATAAAGCACTTCGAAGAAAAACTCATTCCAAACAAGAGCGCAAAGACCCTCTATAGAACGTGGGTAACCAACCAATGCGTTACTCCAGGTGAAAAACCATATATTGCCGAAAAGGCTAGAGATGGGCATTCCCCAGACATTGTTCCAGTTTTCCACGGCTCACCTAAAGCTGACGGAAAACCCATTCTTAGTCCGATGGATGCAGCCACGGCACAGTTTACAGTCGAACTAAATCACGACCGACTTGAAACCGCCTACCGCAACTTCATAGGTGAAGCCACAGAAGAAAAGCGTTTGCACGCGAAAACAACTTTAGTAGAAATGTGTGGAGCGGAAGCTATTTCACGGCTTGATGCTTCTTTGTCCAAACGAAAGAAAGCTGAGCCTGCTGACGTGAGTTCAAGCGACAGAAATTTGTACTACCCAGCCTTTAAGAATTTGTGGGCATCACACATTGAACGAGACCCAGAGATCCAATTTTTCGAGCAAAAAGTTATTCAGGAAAAGAACGCCAAGACCCTCTATAGAACTTGGGTTTTGAACGCCTGCACTGTCCCGGGCAAAGAGCATTATTACAATGTAAAACTAGGCTATGGCTCACCGGCCGAAGTATCACCGGTAATTTATGGACCTCCAGAAATTGAAGGAAAGCCAATTCTGCCAATGGCCGAAGGAATAAGTCTGATGCTTATGATAAAACACAGCCACGAACATCTGTACACCTGTGCTTGTGATTACGTCCGCGAACCATCAGGCAAGATACACGAAAACGCCAAGAACACTATAGTAGAAATGTGTGGAGAGGAGGCTGTTGCAAGGCTTGATGCTTCCTTGGCAAAACGCAAGCAAACTGAAGCGGCCGAGATGAATTCACCAGGCGTCAATTGGTATTACACCGCTCTTAAGAACTTGTGGTCTTCTCATATTGGAAGAGACCCCTATCTTCAATTTGTGGAATTAAAGCTTATCAAAAACAGCAGCGCCAGATTGGCTTACAAAGTTTGGCTGACAAACATGTGCACCACTCCTGGTGACGAGCAGAGCATAACGGGCTTGCAGTCGCCCAACACAACCACCGTGTTCCACAAAGCCCCAATAGTTGATGGTAAGCCAATTTTTGACAAAGCTGTAACATGGCAACTTAATGAAACTGTCAAGTCAAATCGATTCAAGCTCGCGACCAATCTCCGAGATTATGTCCACACAGACTCAAAGGAGCAGCGAGCCAAAGCAAAAGAGAGCTTATTAGAAATGTGCGGAGCCGAAGCAGTTGAGCGGCTAGACAAAGCCATGGCGGAGAACAAAGCAATAGAACAGCTGTAATTCTGTTGGCCGGAAGCCAGACCACGGCTATCAGAATATAAGCGACGGACTAAGCTACGGACCGTTGCTATCACCCTTCCAATGCCACCGCATTTGGTTCTAACTATCCCAACTAATGAATGGCCATCGCCCAAAGTTCGAAGCATTCCCATTGGGGGTTACATAGCGAGACGGCAGCTCTTGCTCCGGGTCGCACCAGGCTGGAAACCAGCCCCGAGGCCCTGCTCCGAGCGTTCCGAAAAATCGATTGCATCTAGAGTGACAACCTCCTCAAGCAATGCCTGCTTCCACTCTGCGCCGGTGAGCAAACAATTACCACAGCGAACAAAAACATTTGGCCGAAGAGCAGCCATCTGACTTAGATTGCCCCAAATTTCAGACGCGCTTTGGACATCAACTGGTTGATCCCAATTATCGAATTCAGCCAAAAAGCCGTCATCTACAGCTTTCAATGACTTTAGCATGACGCCGGACGGCGTGGAATCAATGAGATTTCGGATCTGCAAGAACCAGCCCTCATAATCATCTTGATTAACGTCAGATGCTGCAACCGCAACATCATGCATTCTGCGCCAGCTCGCATCCGCACCAACTTCGTGTAACCACTCAATCCAGTCTGCGGGAATTGGCAAAGCTGTATCGGCAAAAAGCAAAGTAGCGCTTCGCCTGTTGAGCGCAGGTAGGTTGACCACCGTCAAATCCGGAAGTTCTTTGACCTGTATTCGGCGACTCTGAAGCTGAATGGAATCATTGATTACCAAATCTAGCAGGGTGTTTTCATCATTAACAATAGCTTGCAGAATGTTCATTTATGTAGGCCCAAAGCTCGACGCCATCGGCGATGAACTCATATCGCTTCACTCGCCTCAATTGACCAGCGTCATAAGAACCGCCGACTGGAAAACCTAGCTGAAAAGAAACTCGCTCTAGAGCTACAGCTTTACGACCAAAGGCAGTCGGCTCAGGCTCAAAAATTCCCCCACAGCCGCTATCGAAGTAATCATGATCTTCAAGCCAATCGGCAAAGCTTGTATTATCCTCAAAAGATAATGTCACCTCGGTCGACTCATCTGCCAAAATTGTTAGCCTCCAAACTTCACGGTCAAGGCAAGCATAGCTCTAGTTAGAGGTGTGCCCTTATTCTCCCAAAACCACACAGTCGTGCCAAAGCAAAAAAATGAACAAAAACACCAAAATTCTCATTTCCGTGGCAATAGCACTAGGTGGCATTCTTCTCGGAGAACGATACATACGCCACATTTCAAATTTAGGAATTACCAAAACCGAAACTGAAACTGAAACAGACACTGAGCCCAAGACATCGCGTTGGCGTTTCCTTGATGGTGAGAAGGGTGCAGAGGCCGAAAAAAAGCAACAAATAATCGCCAAGATTGAGCAATTCTGGAAAGACTTCAAAACCTCTGGACCTGGCAGAATGAAGCCCGAGAAAGCGGTGGCGGACAAAGAAACACCGTCCTGGATGGATAAGCATTTAGCAAAAATTGATCCCAGCCTTGAATGGGAAATGGGCGGCGGCTTCCAAGAAACAACGCCCCTGGCAATTACCAGAGGATTTAGCGAAACTGGCACGGACCTAGCCGAAACCACTGTAGAACTAGCTGGGCCTATGCCGGGCTGGACTGTGACTGCTTACAGAGAGGCAAGGGAACCTGCCGAGCTGGCGAAAATCTATCAACACCGCCGCGGTGAGAAACTACCACCATTCAGCTTTAGGGTTATTCCAGGTAAATCTAACAGCCTCGATCTGACCATCGACTCACCGCAATTCGAAGGTACAAATCGAGAAGAAGACCGACTGACAACCTTGCTAATACTCGATATTGTTTTGGGAGAGAGAAATCTCACAACATGGGTCGACAAATTTACAACAACACACTCAAAAGGCCCGGCGGCCGCCGAATTTAACAGTGAGAAAACGGCAAGAAATTTTGCTAGCAGCTTCAATCAAGAAAAAGCGAAGATTATTTCCAAGCTTCCGAAAGTGGCTTTTCGCCTCAGCCCACAACTAGAAAGCGAGGCACTAGTACGAGTCAAAGAAAGCGACGTGCCAGCACTTCTAAAGCTAGAACGCTGCAGACTGACCTACGTCACCACTCGGCCCGAACTAGCTTCAAACTTCAACACCGACACTCCATTTTTTTCAGAACGATACACCAATACAGGCGAGAAATTTGCCTATCTTCAACTATTCGACCCGAAAGATTACAGTGTCGAATATAGAGAGAAACTTGAGGCCGATCTAAATCAGGCCTTGCTTAAGAGTGGCACCGGCAGCCTGGTCGGCAGCGGCAGAGGCAATCCGGAAAGCTATTACTTCGATCTATGCTTAAGCGATCCCGACAAAGCAATTCCAGTATTGAAGCAATTCTGCATTGCTCAGAAATTGCCCTCACAGTGCTGGCTGAGATTCTACGACTACAATTGGCGTCTTGAATGGGTGCGCATGCTACCTGATACACCAGATCTGAAACACCCGGAAATTGAAGGCTAATCGTTAAACTCTCGCATGACATTCTCTTTCAAATTCTGAATGTCATGCAAATGAGAATACGACGTATAGTGAGCAGCAAAGACGATTCGCTCGTCCGCACCGAGAGTTGATTTGCAGAATTCAGCCTTGGCACTTTGCAAAAGATTGCTGCTTTCGTGAACATCCAATAGTTCGATTCCAGCAGAAGTCTCACACAGAACGGCTAGCAGTCCAGGTAAAGCCAGAATGAACTTAAAATCAGAGAACGGCCCAATGAACTCGTAGTTGCCAATGAGAAATAGCGATGGCTCATCCGATATTAGATCGGCGAGATTCTTCCATTGCTGCTCAACTGCAGTGGTATGCGGATTATCTAGTAGCATCATGATTTAGTAACTTTCGCTTGAATCGAACCTCTGACCACGGTCATTCTGGCCCAGTTCGATTAAGGTAGGGTTAACGTCAGTCGCCAAGACCAAGAAACGAGCTGATCAAGTGACCATCAGGCTTTACACACTATGTCACCAACTACTATTACATCAACTAGTAGTGCAAACGAAAAAAATTTGAGTGATGAGTAAATTGGAGCAGCATCCGCAATAGAACGATGTCCCATTGCGGATGCTGTCCGAAAAACAACTAGTAGTCGGTGTTGTGCGTATAGCCGTCGCCGAAGATCTGGAAGCGGAATTTCTTCCGCAGACCGCTTGCGCTGCCCTGTCCATCAGGCTGAATGTAGAAGGTCGCCTGCCGAGGACGCGAGCCTTTGAACTCCACATGAGCAAATGCGTAATTCGGCGCAGCCTCCTTATCGACAGGCGCGATGACCACTTCGACGTAGACGGCCTTGTCGAACATTTCGGACGGAAAAGCCGACAGCTCACTGGCCTCAAAGAAAACAGCCTTGCGGTTCTGCTCGTCCATCCACTCCATGGTGCCATCGTCGTGCATGAAGCTAGACGTCATCTTGATGCGATTCATGGCCTTGATTTGCATACTGCAAGGCGTCGCGAAAGAGCGCTCGGCGATCTGCTTGTATTCCTGCACCATTGCAGAGAACTGAGCGAAAGAAATCGGAAGCAGCAAATTGCTGATGCTGAAACGTGTCATGGTGTTATCTCCCTATTGGAGCCAATTTAGAAAATAGCAACGGCGCTAAGCCTGCGACACTTGTCGCGAAGTGCCGCAGGCTATAGCTAAGGTCGCCGTCTGACCTGTGACAAAACCTTATGCAAAAACCTATCCATGATCCTTGCATAAAGGCCCTGTTAGCGATCTCTGTTCGAGACCGTTACGCGAAGATCGCCTTGAGCGTCTCCAGGTACTTCGCAGCGCCGCCTTCCGTCAGGGAAGTCGCAGCGTAGATGTTGGTCGGCGCCGTTGTCTGCTTCATGTGCACCTTACCCCAGTCGGCCTGTTCGCTGGCAAGGGAAGGAACACCAGTGATTTCCACGGGCACGACGTTGTAGATGGCCTTGCGCAGTTCCTCAGAGAGGCTGAGGGCGGCGACCACGTCGTGAATGAAAATCATTTCGTTGGGGTCCTTGGCCTGGCGAGGACGCACAGCGGCGTCGTACCAGAGGGCATAGAGGTGGTAAAGGGCACGCGTGCCGGCATTCTCAGGGAAGGCCTCACGCAGCTTCTGAGCCGTCTCAAAACCGATTTCCTTGACGCGGGTCACCTCCGTGGGCATCAAGTAAATCGGGCAGGTCAGACCCTTGAGCACCGCGTGGGCACCCTGCGGGTCGCAGGCGACGTTGAACTGCACGGCTCCGCGCGGCTTATCGTCGAACTGCATGAGCGACACGTTGCCCCAGGTGGCGAACATGGCATGCAATTCTTTGAACTTAGCGGCAACGGCCGGGCAGCGCACGAGAATCTGATAGAGGCCGGTCATGGGGCCGCCAACAGTGACAGGCACAGAGCCATCGGGAAGCGCCAGCAGAATCTTGATCAGCTCTTCCTGAGCTTCCAGCTCGCTATGGCGAATGGCCTGCAGCGGATCGACGTCGAAGAACTTGTAGTACTCGGCGAAGTGAATCCAGTGCGGCACGAGAGTGCGAGGGGCAATGCCGCCGTCGAAGACGCGGGTGACATTGACGCCGAAATGGCGCAGGAAGTTCTTGATGCGCATGGCGGAGGCTTCTTGAGCCATGCGTGAACTCTCACCATCCCATTCCCAAAGAGCATGCTCCTTGGTGGCGCCGAAGCGCACGGGGCGGCCAGTGAGAACGACATGAACTTCGGCGCTGGGGTTGAGCTTGTGCAGCGCAATCAGTTGCACGAAGTTGTCGGGGTCAGGCGCGTCGATGAACGCGAGGATGTGTTGCTTTTCTTGGGTGGTCATATGAGTATCCGTTTATTCTTGAGGGACCGAGCGGGTTTCACGAACAGGTTTCTCGAACAGTTGTCTCGAATAGGTCTCAATGCCGAAACATACAACCACGAGTTGCATGTGCCGACAAAGAAACGGTTTTGCCTGCTGATACCAGAACCAGAGAAGCTGGTTCATATCGGCGAAGGCATTGATTAGCGTGGCGTCAGAGCGTTTTTGCTTGTTCTATTTTCTGAGGCGTTGGGGTTAGGTGAGAAGGGATTACCCTGTGTCTAACAGAGTGTATACGCGCGGATCAACAAAAGAAATGTAACTACAAATATGGCTAAATTATCGCTCATCGAAGCGACCTTGCAGAGTTCAGCTAGCGCGAAGCAAACGAGACGCGACCGAAAAGCACCTACCACTACATTGACCAGTAGAAAAATGCCAAAAGCTAGACAGAGGAAAGCGCCACCAAAAACGGTGACACTCCACTGCCTAGCTCAGGAGCATCAACTAGATTCTAGAGGCCGCCCACCGAGATGCTCATGTAGACCTTGGCGGCCTCTCTCACGAATTCGACGTCAGGGAATGCATGTTGCCCGAAGAACGCTGCAGAGACCTCCTCGCGACAGTTGAGGATCTCCTGACGAAACTAAGGCGAGACAATGACACCACTAGCGATGCCAGAAGCGAGGAGGAGGATGACGATGCAGAGGACGGACATGGTGGGTTTTCCTTCTCTGATGCTTGGACAAGCAGACCATTCTGCTGTCCGGCTTCTCTGGTCGCGCCAAACTCACACTGGTGGCGTCCGTTCAGATGCTACTCGACCAAGATGGTAAGGTTCCCCAGCCTCAGACCACGCCTCGCAAGGCGAGGGCAGTCTTTGAGCTGCAGACAGATCAGCGCGCTCGGCAGCTAGGGCAGGCGCGTGAGGCTAGGGCAGTTGATGAGTTCAAGCCTCGTCAGTCCCGGGTGCATCCAGAAGTAAGCTGCCAGCATTTCCCTCGATTCGAAGCGCATACTATTAGTTCCTTTCAGACATAGCTGAGTCACTACCTCTCTGAGACAGCAACAGGTTTGAGCCGTTGATCAAACGGCCACGAATTACGACTTATTCAGACCTAATCAATCGGATGCGTCTTTTATGAAAACGGCAAATGCCCGTCCCCTGACGAATTGCGGGCGATACTTAATTGAGCTTCAATGGCTGCACCACAGTACCAACAGGCACGCGGAATTCCTGTCGCACAATGCGATTCTTAGACCCATTATCAATAGCCCAGGCACAAAGCGGCGACGTCTTGTCGACTTCGCTCACCGTAGTGCTCCAAAAACCAGTATCTTGCAGGGCCGGATCCTCAATAAAGCGAACTATGTCATTAACAGGCAATGAACGCAGTGCCATACTGCCGTCTTCCATACGTAGCTGAAAGTTATACTTGGCACCGCTTTCGATGCTACCAGAGCCCCAGACGAAAATGCCGGAGATGCCATCCGAGCTGCGCATAGGTATGAGACTGCGCGGCCCATACACCACGTCCTTCGTGGGAAGCATTACGGGGAGGACAATACCAGCAACGAAAACACTGCAGAGGAAACCAACTACCAAACCGAAGAAAGCGCTGCAGACGTACCTATCGCTAGTGCGGGTGCCGCACGAAGCGTAAACGATTGCGAAGACGAGGCCTAAAGCAGGACAAAGCATGAATGTATACATGATTAGCTCCTGTTTCTGGTTTAGCATTGATGTCTAAGGGCGACTAAACTGATACGGGCAGAAGCTGTTTGGTTGCACTCGAAGAAGCTGCTCTGCCTACCAGCGCCAGGGGCCCATCCTGTGCCAGAGACGCAGCGGCACGGCGAACATGGCGTAGGCCCAGCCGAGCGAGAACGGCATGCCGCAGAGCGCCCAGCTGTCCAGAGACAGTCCTCGCTGAAGAGCCAAGCCGATCACGGCGGAGGCAAGCCAGCCGAGCCCGACAACAGCCAGCAAGTAGGCGCGACTCTTGCGAACCCCGGCGGCAGCTTCATCGGGCAGGGTATCACTCCCATCGCGCACGAGCCGATAGGCAAAGAACGGCCAGGTCACCGCGATATAGCCAGCAGCGATGCCGACGAAAAAGAGGGCAGTCTTGAGGACCGCAGAGAAGATGTCCATTGTAATTTCCTTTTGCTTGATTGCGCCACCACCATTGGTGACACGCAGAGCCCTGACAGCGTCAAACTGACAGGGCGAAGGGCCCAGACGAAAGGTCAGGGGAAAGAGCGAGAGAACAAGAAAGAGCTCGCCGCGGTGGCAGCCACGCCGGAGACGACGATGGCTTCGTACCACCAGGAAGGCTCGCCACCATTGGCAGCCTTGACCTTCTCGGCATTGGCTTGCCACTCGATGGCGCTGCGGCTGCTGGCCATGAGAGCCTGAACAGTCTCGATGTTGGTGAGGTCCATTGGTTTTCTCCTCAAGATATTGATACTTGTTCTCGCTGTTTCTTGTACTTTTAGGCGCAGTAACTCAGGCTACCCCAGTTACTGCACCGAAATGCAGATGCAGAGCTGGTCCAGCATGGTAGGCTGAGAATCGCGCTTGCCGGCATAGAACGCGTTAGGGGTAGGGAACGGGTCCTTGAACCGCAGCGTCGGCTCACAACCAGCCATCTGCAGCTCCTCAAAAATCCACGCAGCAGCGCCGCGCAGATTAACAGGATCGACAGGGGGCTTGGGTGAGTGAGAGGAGGAAGGATGAAAGATACCGCCCTCATACTCGGAACACTGTACGAAGGTCACGATGCACTGCACTGGCAACACCTTAGCGTTGGCCAAGGCATCGGTAATGCGCAGCGGCAGGGCGCTCAGCACTTTACTGAAGCGAGCGGCACCGTGAGCCGTCATCCGCTGCTCTTCTTCGGCTTCTGCCACGAGCTCCTTCTTCTCGCGAGCTTCGAACGCGCTGTGTCCGGCAGCAACAGCGGCTCGGATCGAAAGACGCAGCGCTTCAATACGACAACCTTGCATTTTCGTCTCCATAGCTTTGGGGTTGAAGGGCACCAAAAACTCTATAGATGGGAAGCGCGGCTCTAGCAGCGATAGCAGCCGCGGCCACCGAAGTAGCGCTGCTGCTCCCACTGACGCTGCTGCTGCAGGCGACGCCACTGCATCTGCTCTTCGTAGGCGCGCTGCTGCTCGAAAGCACGCTGGCGCTCCAGGCGCTCGTAGTAGGCGCGGTCGCTGTAGCCGGGATTGTTGTAGAAGCCACGATTGCCACGATATCCGTAGCCACCGCCGCCGCTGTTATCGATCATGTTGCCGATCAGGGCACCGCCGACACCACCGATGACCGCACCGGCGATGGGGTTGTCGCGACTCAGAGCAGCACCGGCGACACCACCGACCAGAGCACCAGTGTTGGTGCCGGGCATGCCGACACAACCGGTGACGAACAGAAGGCACAGCAGGCTGCAAGCAGTGAGGATGCGCTTCATGATTGTAGTCCTTCTTTTGGGGTGGGAAGAATCAGGCACGTTAGCAGGCACGTCAGCAAGCTCAAGCCTCAGCTGGCTCAAGTCGCTATAAAGGTATTAGCTAGCAGAGGCGCAGATGAAGGGAGACGCTCTCTGGCACTCAGTGAAGGAAGCGAGAGAAGAGGAAGCCGGCGACGATTGCGAGGAGGAAAACGAACGGCATGATGGATCTAATCCTTATCTTTGGGGTTGAAGAGCGGATTCTGCGGCGACAGGTCAGTCGATCACCGCATGCTCCTCGATGGAGTACGAGACCAGCTCGAAGCCACCCTGCGGACCGCGAATGCGAGCGAGCGCAGAGCAGTAGGTGCGGTTCGACTCCCACACGATATCGGTGGCGGAAGCGGCGGCAAGCGTGGAGGTGATGTAGGCCTCAGCGCCGGCAGAGCTGCGAGAGACCTTGCGCACCTCACGGTGGCCATAGGCATCGTGGAACTGCACAACGTATGCGATCATGGTTTTTCTCTCTTCTTCTGGGGTTGAGATAAAAACGGCGAACTAGACGACACAGAAGTGTCGGCAAGTTCATCGATCTAGGCACGCTGTTTGGGGGTTGTCGGGATAGCTCTGGGGTTGAGGAAAGAAAGGTAACGAGTCAAAACTAGGGCAAGCGCACTTTCGAACGCAAGCGTTTTCTTGACAACTCATTTTTGCCACGCCACTTTCTCGACCGATTTAATGATTGAGCCGCTTCGCAAGCCAGCCTAGCCAGCGCGAGCCGCGCTACAGTTGCCACTACTAGCGGTGGCGCAGCAAACAGCTTTAGACCGAATGGATTCATTCCAATCTCGGCCTAATATAATTAATTGACTTTGAAAGTGAGTCTACAAGCAAGTTGTTACTAGTTTATAACTGGCTCTTTGAAAATAGCGCGGGTGATTTAGCGAATTACTCAATCAGCAGCCAGAGGAACTAGTGCACAGATATACACATCACGAAAGCCGGGAGTAGAGTAAGCAAGACCACGCTAGGCACCACAAAGCAAAAGAAATACACAAGCATAAAATTCTCTAGAATCATTTTCCGGAACAACGACAAACCTGCCACTAGCCAGGCAACAAGTTCAAACAATACGAGATAGAAGGCCTTGTCTCTAAATAAAGGTACGTAGTAACTGGGTGCGAGAACCAAAGGTCCAGCCAAAATAGCGATCGCTATCAAGAACAATGCAATGCAAGTCAGCACTGACTTCCAATTAGCCTCCGTCTTTGCAATCGAGCAAACTTTTGGCAGTACAAGCTCACCCTCAGTTTGCAAAATCAATTGCACAATCGTCAGTGCAATAAAATAGGCCAAGGGAACAAGCCAAATTTGAGCCAAGAAATAGACAATCGACAAATTTCCAAAGAAGTTATTGACGAACATAACAGTAGGCACCACTGCCGCTCCAGAAAGAAGAGTCGACAAAAGGCCCAACTTTCGAGCACGGTTCAGCACGCCACATAAACCAACTAGCTTATCTTGACGGCCATTCTTCGCGCTCGCCTGGCATATAAGTGAAGGTGAAAATATTGAGAACAACAAAAGCCAAACACAAAAGAATATTGACGAAAGGCAACGGATGACAGGCATAGCAGGCCTAAGACTAAGCGACAACCGAAGGTCGCGTGGAAAGGAAAGCTCGAAGAGATCCGCGTTGTTCATTAAAACGGAAATAAAAAGCCCAAGAAGACAAGCAACATTAAAAACAAGGCAAATGAAAGTGGCATTAGTTGCTGCCACTAAAAATCTATTCGCAAAGCTTGAAGGATTAGGAGCAATCATGGGAGACCAGTAAGTGGAAATCCAACTTCCCTTACTATCTCACAACCGCGAGAGCAATCCAGAGCTTGAGTTCCCCAAGACTCTAGCCTTGCTATAATTCCCTCTGATGAAAACACCTTTGACTATTATTTGCACGGCCTTTGCGCTCTGCTGCCTCAGCCCCGAGGTAGCCGCTCTTCCCAAGCAAAACAAAAAGCCAGCAACACCAGCCGACATCTGGGTCTTGCAACAAACTCACGCAGACGTGGGTACAGAAGACATTTATATCGCGCCAGATGCTGTCAAAATATTCAATCGGCGCAGTGGCTATGAGCTTTTGTGCAAGGCGCCAAAATGGCAAGTGCACGGCTTTCGTCGCTCTGAAAAACTAGAATGGATAGCACCACTAGCGCTTTTTGACGGCCTCCTCATCGGCAATCCAAACGCTGATCCGCACGTGAACAAATCAGTCTTACTGCCCAAAACAAAGGGAAAGAAGCTGGGTCTCAGTTACACGCATTTCACGCCACGAGCAAACTTCTTATCGTCTGTAGACGGCACAACAGACATAACCACCGCACCAGAAGCAATAGAATTTATTTGTCGCCTCTACAGGTGCCCTAACACTCATACGGTGCCGCTGCAAATTACGAGCTATCACGGCAAGAGAAAACTGCCGAAGTTTAAAATGGAACGCATTGGACTTGATATTGGCAACGATTTGCGCAACGGTCAGATCACAGAACTAACCACAGAGACATGGAAAAAAATCCCGTACACTGCCGACATTTTTGCACTTCCAGTGAGCTACAAAAGAACTATGAGCCTTCCGCAGGTGACATATTCAACGGCAATGAAAGATCAATTTGACGAAATGTTCCGCGAAGGCAACGGTTTTCGCAGTGATATGCACTGAGGCACAAAAAGCAGATAAGCCGTAAAGCATCCCAGCAAATTACCCCAGCATCTGCTCCAAATAAAGCCGCACAAGCTCATCAGACGGCGCAGGGCAGACAATACCCAAAGGCTCAAGAATAATCTTTGTATTTCGATCATCAAAGACAACATCGGTGGCTTGAAACAGATCCATCGTGCGGAAGAATTCAAAATCGCTGCCGGTCAGTCGACAAAGGGCCATACAAGCAGCAGACTCTGCACCGCCAAGAATAGAAACACGACTGAGTAGCTGCTTCTGAAACTGGCCAGGTGAGACAATCTCTAAGCCACTATTAATTGCCTGCATAGCCGCTAGCAATCTCTTCAAAGTCAGACTCTTAGAATTAGCGATGTGATAAGTATCAAACTTACTGCTAGCCATGGCCGCCAGAGAAAGCTTGATTACAGCCTTAGCCGCGTAATCTACCGGTGTAATATCAACGCTAATATCTTCACTCACTTGAGGAGCGCAACCCAAAGAAGAAAGTCCGTTCACAAACAAATCAAGAAAATCGTGATCAGCACACTTTCCTGTGACACTGTCGCCAGTAATTAGCCCGAGGCGATGATAAGTAATCGGACCGGCCTTGCCGCCCAGGCTACGCAAAAAGACTTCAGCAGCCCACTTGGTCTGAGCATAGCCTCCATAGACAATGGCAGTATCATCTAAATGATCAGATTCAAGCAAGATGCCATGATTGCAATCAGTAGCGACAAACACTGATAGGGTGCTGATATAGTGCAGGCACTTACTGCGGCCACTACAGAGAAGACGCGCCACCTCCTGGGTGCCCACCACATTAGACTGTCGCAACTCATCATACGAGGCCAGGTTATTTACCTGCGCAGCACAGTGATAGACAGTATCAACCCGGTCTGCCAATTCATTCCAAATCAGATCTGTGAGACCGAATTGCCGAGCATCAACTGTTCCGCAGATAACTCGCAAGCGCGACCGGTCGCCAACCGCCAAGCCATGCTTGCCTAACGCCTTCTCAATGCGCTCTAACCCAACGTCTTCAGAATCAGCCCGAACGAGACAATAGATCTGAGCACTTGTATTCTCTAGCAATTCAGACAACAGTCGAGCGCCAAGAAAACCAGTAGCCCCAGTCAAGAGAATATTAGCTGGCTGTTTTTCCAGCACTTGCTGGCGCTGGGCCGCCCGCTCTAACATTGCCGCAAACTCAGCCGACAAGCTAATATCCTGACGAATAGCAGAGCAAAGCATTCCACCAGAAGCAGTCAGCGACTGTTCATTAGACAAATTATTGAGCACCACAGCAAGTTCTGAAACCAGCGGATGAGTAATCAAAAGAGTCGGCGGCAAAGCCAAACCTAGAGCAGAAGCTACCACACAGGCTTCTACTACAGCAAAAGAATCGCCACCAAGATCAAAGAAATGATCGTCTTTGCTAACGCTATCTACACCGAGCACTTGCTTATAAACCTGGGTCAGAAGGCGCTCGGTGGGCGATAAGTCAGCAGTTGTCGAGCCAGAAGCAACAGAACTAGAAGCAGCAGCTCCGGTCACTTCACCGCCATTAACCGCATCCTGTTCTAGCTGGCGCATTCGAAGAGCGCTGAGATCAACCTTGCCAGTCACTGTCAAAGGCATCGGATTCAACACTTCAATGCGCTGGGGCAGCATCCATTTAGGCAGCACCTGAGCGAGATGCTCCCTCAATTCCCCGAGATCTAAGCGCCGACTTAAATCCATACCCAAACTCAAATCGAGGTCTAAATCGGCTTCCATGTCAGCACCTATTTCAGCATTAGAATAGCGACCAGACTCAAGGCCAGAATCGTTATTTGGTTCAACAAAGGCAACCAGAATCTCGCGAGCAACACCGGCTTTAACAGGGCGCTTCAGTACAGCGGCGCGCTTGACGCCGGCAAACTGAAGTAATCTGGCTTCGATTTCCTCCGGCTCTACCAGCATTCCCCGCAGCTTCACCTGCCTATCGGTGCGGCCAAGAAACTGATACTGACCATCTTCAGTGCGCGTCACCAGGTCACCAGTGCGGTAAAGTCTTTCGCCAGTGAGGGGATGCTCAATGAACTTCGCCTCGGTCAGATCAGGGCGATTAAGATAGCCGCGGGCCAAGCCAATGCCAGCGATATGCAACTGCCCAGGCTCACTTCCATCGATTTCATTGAGGTCTTCGTCGAGCAGATGGTAAGTAATTCCCGGCAGGGGCAGACCAATAAGCGGTCGACTCCAATCAACTCCACACTGCCCCAGACTGGTACAAACAGTAGATTCTGTGGGGCCGTAAACGTTAACTAGCTTTACCTTCGCAGCAAAACTACGCACTACATCTAAAGCACAAGCTTCGCCACCAATAACAATAGTTTTGAGAGAAGGCGGCAGCGCAGCCGGGTCTAGCAATCTCAATATCGACGGTGGAATATCTACATAGGTAATGGCACGGTCGGCTAGAATCTGCTCTAAGCCATTGCCGGGCTGCAACCGCTCAGCAGGCTCAATGCAAATGGCAGCACCACTGAGAAAAGCAGTGCCAAGATCTGATACAGAAGCATCAAAACTAGTAGAAAGATACCAAAGGGAGCGGCTTTCGCTATCTAAATCAAAGGCAGCTATCTGGGCCGTTAAGAAGCTTACAATGCCCCGGTGAGTAACTAAGACGCCCTTGGGGCGGCCGGTTGATCCCGAAGTAAAAATCAAATAGGCCAGATCATTTGGGCCAGTCGAAGAATAGCCAAAGGTTTGCCCCAACTCCGATTGCTCTGATTGCTCCGCTAGATCGAGAACTTTCACTCCAGCCATATCAGCGAAAGCACTGCCTCTGCGGTTGCCAGAGGAAGCTGCCACAGCACTGCTGACCAATACAATTTTGACACTGGCCTCATCAGCCATATACTGCAGACGCTCAGCTGGCAGCACTGGGTCCATCGGCACAAAAGCAGCACCGGCATACCAAATGGCGAGCATGGCACAAATGTAGTCGGCCGACTTCTCAATTGAAATGCCAACCACATCTTCTGGCTGCACGCCCTCTGATTGCAATTTCAACGCAATAGATCGAGCACGGTGAGCCAACTGTGCGTAGGTAAAGACAACTTCTCCGGCAACGATTACCGCAGCATTGCCAGGATACTTCGCCGCAATAGACTCAAAGGCAGGTATAAACAAAACATGATTGAACAGGGCGTGATCTACTGCAGAAGAATTAGAATTACTCAAAGCTTGTATCTCTCATGCAGAGCCGCTGCCGACATAGCCGTCATGAGCACGGGGTCGACGGCACTGCGGTCTTCGGCCTTCATTTCTGGCAAGCTATCGAGCAAAGCTATTACTTTTTTCTGATCGAAATAAGGCACCGACTGAAAATTCTTGCTACGCAAAACATCTTGCAGCACTGAGTCAGCCTCACTATTAGAGAAGCGACTGAGGGGAGGCGCAACAAAAGGATGCTTCTGCCTTTCATAAATAGTTTTGCTAATAACCGGCTTCACGGCTTCGCGCAAAACATATTTCTCGGTTGTGCCCTTGATTTTGAGAGAAAGCGGCAGTTTGCGCACAAACTCAAAGAGATGATGGTCTAAAAATGGCAGACGGCCTTCAATAGAATTAGCCATCTCCATGCCATCACCCAGGGTGCGCAAAATATAGTTGACCAGAGCAGTTTTAGACCACAAATAGAGCGACTGATTGACACGGTTGCGACCGGCCAGCTGGCCTTCTATATCGAAGCAATCGATTAGTTCGCGGTAAGAATCGCGGCCAGCAAACTGCTCTTTAAATTGATCTGTTAGAACAGCACAAAGTTTATGACCGAGGGTACCTTTAGCTTCTAAAAAGCCTGGCACATAACCGAGTTTTTCTTCTACCGCGGCAAGCGAAAGTGACTGGCCATGCTGCAACATGATGCCAGCCGAGGCTTTGTTAGTGGCATGCAAATTAGCAAGCAAATTCTGGCGACCATCAGACTTAAACAAATCGCTGCGCAAATGGGGATACCCAGCTACTACTTCATCAGCACCTTCACCGGTAAGGGCAACTTTATAGCCACCTTTACGAATGGTCTGGTTCAAAATGTACTTGGCCGGTAAGTGTCCGTTAACAGCAAAGCCTTCACTGTAATAGACAGCATCTGGCAAGCACTCAATCAATTGCTTCTGACTGACATAAATTGGCTCGAAGTCAGCACCGGCAAAGTCAGCCATTTCTCTGGCAATGACCTGCTCATCATAGCTTTCTTCTTCAAAGCTAATTGAATAGCATTTGAGCGGCTTAGAGTGGTGTTTCATGGCCAAGCCAACCACCGCGCTCGAATCAAGACCGCCACTGAGGTGGGCGCAAACAGGGGCTTCGGCTCTGAGGCGAACACGCACAGCATCTTCTAACTTGTCAGCAAATTCGGCAATGAGCAACTCTTCGCTAAAACTAGAACTAGAAGCACTAGAACTAAAAGTACTAGAACTAACGCCAAGTGCGTTCGCTTCCAAGCCATAATCAAGATCCCAATAACGCTCAATAGTGACGTTAGGGCCCCGGGCAACTAAAAAATGACCCGGGGGAAGTTGATTAATGCCAGCAAAGAGGGTGCGGTCAGGCAAAACATACTGCATATTAGCCGAATGGAAGAACGACTCCTCATCCCAATTAGCAGCAACACCAGTGGCAAAAATTGCTTTTGCTTCTGAAGCTAGATGCAGGGTGCCATCTTTAAGGTGATAAACAATGGGCTTGATGCCAAATCGATCGCGAGCGACAAAGAGTTGCTCCTTGCGCTCATCCCAAATAACTAGAGCAAATTCGCCGCGCAAATACTTAAGACAATCGATGCCGTACTCTTCATAAAGATGTAAGGCAATTTCACTATCGCCCGTGGTCTTAAACTTGTAGCCTTTAGCCTGAAGTTCAGAACGGATGCGCTCAAAGTCATAGAACTCACCGTTAACAATCATATGAATTCGGCCGTCTTCGCTACTAATGGGCTGTGCACCAGTGGCAATACCAACTGTGGCTAAACGAGTATGACCAAGGGCGACCGTACCAGTGGGCGAAATATAAAGACCCTTGCCGTCAGGGCCGCGATGGTTGATGGCATTAAGAGCCGCCATCACTGCAGGTTCAGATACGGTTGCCCCGCTATCTCGGGCGCCGATATGAACTGCAAAGATTCCGCACATTTACTAATCCGCCTGTACTTTAAGTAGCTCGTTTATTCCCAGGGTGCAAAGAATGGCTTGAGAGACTCACTTTCTTTTGAGTTGGCAAAAACCGGAGCATACTTCTCCAGGGTGTAGATGCCGTCAACCAGGTTGGAAATGTCGAGTTTTCCGCTCGCCAATAAATCAATGGACTCTTGGAAGGAGCCATAATTGACCAGGTGAAAGATAGGTTCTTTCTTGATCACTTCATTCATGCGAAAGCTTACCGCGTCATGGTTGCGACTCTTCAGAATGATTTTGCCGCCTGGTTTTACCTTGGCCACCAGCTCGCTGAATATTTCAGTATTGATGGCAGTTTCAATGACATAGTCATAGGAGCTGTCTTCTAATTGGCCTTGTTGAGTAACTGGATCATAGAGGTCAATATTTTCAAAGCCATATAAACGCATAATCCTCTGCATCAATTGAGAAAAGCGATTGGCGCCAAATATCACCCCTTTTTCACTGGGTGAAATACCACTCTTGAAGACAGCAAGCGAAGCGGCTACAGGCTCAGCGTAAGCGGCTTCGAGATAAGGCATGGCCTGAGGAATTTTAAAGATTGCCTCTTCTGGCACAACAATGTAGCCGGCAAAACAACCGTTGCGGTCTATTCCTATAAACTCGGCTTTAGCGCAGGCCCCTTGAGCGCCTTTATGACAATGGGCACACTTTCCGCAAGAAAGTAAGGGATTAACACAAATGCGATCCCCGGCTTTAAAACTATCGGTCTGAGCGTCGCTGACAATACCAGCAAACTCATGGCCTAAAATCAATTGCTCTGGCGTCTTAAGCTTACCTTCGGCGGCATATAGGTCGGTACGGCAAAGGCCAGCCAGCATAACCTGCACAATGACGTCGCCATCCTGGGCCAATTGAGGCTGCGGAACACTCTTCACTGAAAGTGAGGAGCCGTCTTTTAGAATTGCCTTCATTTTTTCTGACATTTATTACTCAGACTTTTTCACGGCTCTTGGGCATCTCTGCCTGCGACTGCTGGCTGGCCAGCTAAAGCAATTGTCTATGGTCGTTCAATCGTGCAAAACTAGCAATCTAAATAACACTCATTTATTACATTAGCCTTCCAGCAGAACTTTGCTCGGTCTTACCCAATTTTTCAAATCAGCAATCTCATCGCTTCTTTCTGTACTAATTAGAAGCGATTCAAAGGTGCTCAACAAAACTGGACCATCACCATGGAAGGGATGCACCTTCAATATTTCGTAGGCAATTTCCAAAAACCTCTCGGCAGTCTGATTGTCACCAAGAGCCATAAATTCACAAGCGAGACTGTTCAAGCCCGGAATACTGTAACCAAATGTAGGGTAGAGACCGCCATCGTGACCGCTTAGAAGAGCTGCGCTAAGCTGTTTTGCTTCCTCTACTCGGCCCTGGCGGAAACAAACTATGGCTTTGTATAACAAGCATTGCACATAAACGCCAATGCGACTTTCAGGAACAATATAAATTGGTTGCTGTACTTGGGTACACAGAGCTAGAGCCAAATCGGCATCACGTTCGCAGGCCGCTAAGTCGCCTTTATGCAAATGCACTTCGAGCAAACTAGATAGAGGATAAGCGCGGCCAGCCTGCTCACCACCCTTAGCGGCACCCCATATTTGCAAAGCCTCGTTGGCCAATTTTTCAGCACCATCGAACTCGGCCTGATGCAAATAGACCATGGCTAAATTATTGAGATATACAGCTGCTAAGGGATGCTTTGCTTGGCTGGGTTTCTTCTCAATGCGTTCGATAATTTCGCAGTACAAATTTTCAGCTTTGTGATACTGACCGGAAGCCATATATGTCAAAGCCAGATTCGATTGCAGGGTATAGAAAGTCCAGTCTTTGCGACAGGGCATACGCTTCCACAATTGCAATACAGCGCTCAAGATCACTTCGGCCTGGCGATGACGCTGCGACTTAATCAGACTGGCCGCCCGCCACATGGCGGGGCTCGCGATAATGCTTGCAGCAAACGTATAAAAGAAATAGACACTCAGGAATAGATACAGAAGCGCACCGAGATAAATACCGCTGAAGAGCATCTGGCAGGTCAAAATCGGCATGGCCAATACACAAAAGACTTCAAAGAGCCACAACACTGTAGCTTGAATAAACAAGCCAGGCCGCATCCCCGACAGTGCAGATTGCGGCTTCAAATTGAGACTGGGAAGACTAGGAGGATTTTGCAAACTGCTCACTGTGTCGCTACCGGTCGCTAACTAGCGTCAACATTGGCTTTTTATGGGCTTTCTCGTGAAATTACCAGCCCGTGTGCCAGCGCTGACCAATGGCTCGACTTCCTCGATTTTAGCAACAATCTCAGCTGGCACTCAAAATTGATTTTGAACGAAAACTAAGAAAAACCTCGCGCTACTTAGCATTGGTATGCCTCTATTGACGAAACCGACAAGACACTGACAGAGCTTGCAACACAGAATTTATTACCCGTTGTAAAGCAGCGCTCCGCAACATTACTTGAGATGCCATACATAGAGAAAAGAGTTAGTTATTAGTTCTCTTTCCACCCCAACAAATCTTTGAGCAATAACTTCTAAGTCTATCTAGCTCTATACATCAAGAAAATTACTCAGACAGCTCAGCTGCCTGGGGCGTTTACGCGATGAGAACTAGAGAGATGAGGTCGCCAGAGAACGTTGGTTCTTAGTCTTCCCTTTCGGAGCATCGCCAAAGACACAAAAGGCATCCATGAACCCCGAACTTTCAACAACTCTGAGAGCTGCGCCGCTCCCCGCACAAGCCACGGTGCTAGGCAGCAACATTCTGGTGGTGGTTGATATGCAAGTGGGCTTTGCCGCTGCACTTGAGCCCTGGCTACTCGACACCGTCGAAGCAGAAGTTCGCCGCGCCAACCAGGACTACTGGTCAATCGTCGCCCTCGAATATCTCTGCGCCAACCCGCTGCGTTTCTACGGCGATACCCACAACCGAGTCGTAGAAGCAGCGCGAACCAGAAAGGAAAAAGCAGAAGACCCGCAGCGCTTTTTCATGCGAGCGAAAGCTCAAATGGACGGCAGCGACCGCATCCTCGATGTCTGCCTCAAAGAAGGCTATCAACCCCAGCTGTTTCGTGTCTGCGGTGTCAAATCGCGGGCTTGCGTAGAAGCAACTGCTGTTGGCCTGGCCACACGTTTTCCCCACAGCATCGTCGAGGTGCTCACCGGCGCCTGCAACCAAGACAATGGCAATGACGAGAGCATCTGGAACGGCTTCCCGCTCATGGCCAACCTCAGGCTGATCAAAAGCAGTTAAAAGCCTGGCTCCCCAACCCTTCACTAGTGACACTGTCACTTCACTGGAGAAAAAATGCAACTCACCGTTCAGGTGTCTTTCGACCGCGCCACCCTCACCCGCCTGCTCACCACCGCCGTGCGCAAGTGGAGCGGTCTCTACCAGATCGACTCGCTCACCATCAACGGCAACAGCGACGGTACCGTCTCTGGCTACGCCATGATGAAGTTCGCCGGCAAGAACAGCATGATCAACTTCAAGCACGACGTCATCGTCGCCGGCATCTGCGAATCCCTCGCCGCCGAAGGCAACCCCATCGACAAGGCCAGCCTCACCTTCAAGTACATCGAAGGTCGCGGCTACGGCGGCGGCGCCTCGGTCTCGGCAACGGCCAATTCGGCTTCGGCCGACGCCGCCAAGCCCGATGCTGCCAACCCGGCCGAGCAAAAGGCTGGCTCGATCTCCTTCCCCGGCACGGTCACCGTCCAATTCGGCATCGACGAACTGACCGACCTGCTCAAGGCCGCGGCCAAGCGCGCCGGTGCGGACCCGAGCTATGCCTCTGTGTCCTACACCGACGAGAAGACCTGCTCGGCCAATATCACGGTCAAGACCAAGGGCGGCGCCTCCGGCACCATCGCCCTGAGCGCGACCCAGATGAACGAGACCCTGAGCGAAGAGCTGACCAGCCGCGGCTACACCGTCGCCCCCGACGGCCTGCGCTACAGCTACAGCCAGGGTGGTTTCGGTAGCCGCAGCGGCACCAGCATGACGGTCACCCTGACCGCCATCCCCAAGTAAAGGCCAAGAAACGACAGAGACGAAAGGCCTCCCGTAACGAAAGATAGATAGATAGAAAGGTAAGTATGAACGCAAAGACAAAGGCAGACCCGAAGGTGGCAACCACCGCGCAGACCCCGGCAACGACCGACAACACCGAAGCCTGGGAATCTGGCGCCCTCGGATGCGACCCGGCTCACGCCGTGGCCGTGCCCGATGACGGTTCCGTGGACCGCGCCCTCGGCCTGGTGGTGATGTCCACCAGGGTGAAGAAGAAGCAAGGCAAGCAGATGGAAAAGGCGGCCAAGAAAGCCGGCCTTTGCCTCAAGGCCTGGCTGCGCCAAGCGCTGATCGAGAAGCTCGGCAGCAGCAAGAAGGGCAAGAAGCAAGGCAAAAAGAACGGCAAGAAGCCGAAGAAGTAAGCTTAGCCCAATCAGCACCGTGGAGCAGCCTGGAGCAATCCAAGCTCCTCCACGGTGCCTTCTTTCATATCTGTTCTCGTCTGTTCAATCTTTGCAAACAGCAAGCAACGCCATCCTCCGCATCATCTACCTCAATCATCAAAGAGAAGGAATTCAACATGCATGAATCTCTCGCCGACGTCGCCGCTCGCTTCCGCGTTCCCCGCCTCGCCGAAATCGCTGCCGCCGACCCGCGCTTCGCCCAGGTCGAATACATGGTCGAAGCCGACGACTTTGCCTACGAGAACCTCTTCAACAACTGGAGCCCGCGCATCAGCTGGGAAGCCGATCCCAGCGAGTGCCTGGTTGGCCTGGGCATGCTCATCGGCTGCAACGTCAATGTCAAGGTGCGCTTCGCCCGCGTCGATGGCACGATGACGATGTTCTACCACCCCTGCACCGACTTGATCGACTACCGAATGGTCGAGACCTTCATCGAAGACGTTCGCAAGCTCGGCCGCGCCGCTCGCCCATGCTCCATGCCGGCCCACCAAAGCAAGGCCAGAGGCTACAACACCTTCATGAACTTCTGCCATCGCAGCTGAGCGCTGGCGCCAATCGCCGACAGTAAGTTACCAATCTGCAAATTTTCGTGCACCCTAGCATCAGCTGGGGTGCATTCTCTTACACAAGGAGGCTTCACATGAACGACATCCTCGGATTGTTTACCAAACACGATGACCTCAACGCCGCCGAGCGCACCCTGGTCAAAGTGGCCATGAATGCGCCCGACCGTGCCCACTGCTTCCAGTCCAACTTCCCAGTCGGCAGCGCTGTGCTGGCCGCCAACGAAGAGGGCATGGTGCGCATGTTCCACGGCTGCAATGTCGAGAACGACTTTTTCCCGGCCACCATCTGCGCCGAGCGCAACGCTGTCACCACGGCGGTGATGGAAGGCTACAAGCGCCTCCAGACCGTGGCCGTCTTCTGCCGCAAGTACCCGGGCGGCTCTCCCTGCGGCGTCTGTCGCCAGGTGCTGACGCAGTTCGGCCGCGGCGCCGTCCTGCTCAATGTCGTCGACCACGACGGCAATGTGCGCCGAGGCACCGTCGATGAGCTGCTCCCCGCAGCCAGCGGCCCGGCCATCGCGCGCAGCGCCCAGAGCATCGACGAGCGCAAGTTCGCCGCCGCAGCCCTGGCTCAGCGTGCCAAGTCGCACGTTCCCTATTCCAAGAATGCGCGTGGCGCTGTTCTCGTCGGCTTCAATGCTGGCGGCAAACGGCGCGCATTCAAGGGCGCGGTGATCGACAACGCTTCCTACGGTGCCTCGGTCGGTTGCGAAAGCGCTGCCATGACCGCCGCCCGCCTGGCCGGTTTCAGCAACGAACCGACCCTGGTTGTCACCGTCAAAGATGTGAACGGTCACAACCCCATCGACGGCGAATGCCTGCAGATTCTGCGGGAGTTCGGCCGCGACGCCAAAATCCTCCTCGTGGGCGAAGACCAGTCTCTGGTTCGCACCACCCTGGTCGAGCTCTTGCCGGATTCGTTCGGCCCCGAAGCGCTGTAGGGCTAGTCTACGAGACCAGACCCCCGATAAAGCTTCGCTGCAAAAAGCTGGAGGGCGTACGCGCCCTTCAGCATAGCTCCCGAAAAACCTCCCCCGGGCTATGCCCACCTAACGAAATTTCTATGAACTCCACTACTGTTGTCCCAACCTATCTCATTCCAGTGGCCGTCGTCATGGGCATTGCTCTGTGCTCAGCCCTGGGCCACCTGATCGCTTCGCGCTATGTCGAAGCTCGGCACAACCTCGGCGCCGTTTTCGGTGGCATCTTCGGCATGCTTGCGGCCTTCACGGTGAGCGGCTTTATCCAGTCTCCCGAGCTAGGTGTCATTGGCCTGCTGGTGACTTTCATCTACACAACTTTCGTGGTGCGCTTGCAACGCGGCTACTGAAAGCAACCGGAAGGAAAAATGAAAACTGCTGATACCAAGCCGCTCCAACCAATCCTGGAGACGGCGGCCGCTCTCTACTGCGCCATCGAACGCCTGACCGAGCAAGAGCCTGGTCCGCAAGACCCGCTCTTCACCATCAACAACTTTCAGCTGATCGCCTCTTTCGGCAGAGCCCGGGTGGCTTTCCACAATGCCATGGCCGCTCGCCCCAACGTGCACACCGACATGTTCGTGCCACCATCGGGCGACCTCAAAGCCAGCGGCGAAAGGCTGAAGCAGGCAATCACTTCTTTGGCAATCGTCGTCAACGGCATCGCCACAAGCGACAGCCGCAGACCAGGCGACTTCGAGCACAACAAGAGAATCTGGGAATTCCGCCAAAGCTTGCCCCGCAGACGCAGCGAATACCGGCAGGCCCTGGAAGAATTCGGCACCGCTCTGGGCTATCCGGTCTACGACCCGGGCGCCCTGAGCTACACCAGGCAAGAGGGCGATTCGCCCCTCTACTTCAACTAAACCGAACGAAGGATACCGATTAACAAGGACCTAAAGGTCGCAACCTCTGGAGGTCAAATTGACCGCATCTCTACTTACTCCTTTGACTGCAGACGGCGCCGAGAGCAAAATCAAGGCGCTGGAACAACTGATTGCCACCAGCTCCACCAACATGGTGGAGCTGACCAGCGAGCGCACCTTCATGATGCTCGGCAGTCCCAGTTTCACCCGCCTCAGCGGCGACACCAAGAAGCAATGCGAGGCCGTGATTCCTGCCTTCGAAGAGCTCTTCGGCATGATCACGCTGATGCAGACCCAGGTGGACAAGGCCAAAGCAATCATGGCCAATCTGCCTCGCATCGCCGGCCGTGAAGCCAAGCTGCTCGAAGTGACCACGCTTCTTTCGGAGATCAAGCTGCCACCGGTGGCAGTGCCTCTGGAAAAGCGCGGCCTGCTCACCGGCGCCGAACTGACGCAGACGGTCTCGGCCGATCGGCTGATGGAAGCGATGGCGACATCGTTCACCGAAGCCAACCAGCTGATCTTCAAAATCAAGGGGGCCTGGGCCACCTTGAATGGCAAGGTCAGCAGACACGAAGACGATCTCAAGGCCTTGCAGCAGGAAGCTCTCGGCCTGGGGTGTAGCACGCCTGAACTGAACGAAGCCGAACGGGCGCTGGCAGCAGTACGCAGCGCCATCAACGGCGATCCGCTTTCGGCCGACGGCAATTTCGAGGCACAAGTTGTGCCGGTGATCGAGGCGTGTCGCACCCGACTGGCTCAACTCAAGGCCCTGAAAAGCCAGGTGGTGAGCCAGCTGGCCGAGGCCGAGCAAGCTCTGGCGCATCTCAAGACCACCCACGCCAGCTCCTTGCAGGCCGTGGAAGAGCGCAAGGTCAAGCTCACCATCGACCACGAAGACCAGCTCACAATGCCTCTCGACGACAAGGTGGTCGAGCAATTGGCGACCTGGCTGGAGCGCCTCAAGACCACCGTGGGCGATGGCAAGTTTCAAGCTGCCTCGGTAGGCTTGGTCAACTGGACGGCCCAGGTGCTCAATCGCACCTCATCGGCCGCATCGGCCTTCCAGGCCAACGATGCTCTGCTGCGCGAGCGTCGGGACATGCGTGGCCTGATCGAAGCGCTCAAGGTACGCGCGGCTGCCGAAGGCATGGCAGAAGATGCGACCCTGGCGGCCATGTTCGCCAAGGTCTCGCAACTGCTCTACAGCAGGCCCACTCCCATGACCGAGGCCCGCCGGCTGGTCAAGGAATATCAAGACAAAGTCTTGAAGTGAATCAACACCAACACTCTGAAAGGTTCCAGATGAACGGACACAAGTGCACGACCGCCTCCTGCGGAGGGGTCATCCAGGACGGATACTGCGATACTTGCGGTAACGCTCCGGTCGCCGAAGTCAAGGCTTCCACCAGCTCCAAGGCCGCACCGACAGCGGTGGCATCTCCGGCCACTGCGGCAATCGTCAACGGCGCCAAGTGTGGCGACGCTGCTTGCCAGGGCCTGTACGAAGACGGCTACTGCAATACCTGTGGCAACGCTGCCACGGCTGCACCTTCCGCCCCCGCTACCAATGGTGCCTCACCGGCCGGTCTCTCCCATCGCACCGGCGGCTCGCGCGTCTCCAACAAGACCTCGGGCACGGCGCTGTCCGGTGTCGCTTCCGCCACCTCCACCCGCGTCTCCCGCGGCAGCCGCGTCAGCACCAGCCAGCGTCAGCTCGGCCTCGGTCTGGTGGCCGTTCCGGTCATCCCCAAGAGCGATCCGCTCAAGGCTCTGATGGCCGAAGCCAAGGTGCCGGCCAACAAGCGTATCTGCGGCGGCTACCTCAAGTCGGGTGACCCCTGCGGCAACGTGCTGGACAAGCGCGAGAAGGGCTTCTGCCCCAAGTGCCAGACCAAGTACAACTTCATCGCTGGCCTCGACAAGGGCGAGCTAGTGGCAGGTCAGTACGAAGTGCTGGGCTGCATCGCCTTTGGTGGCATGGGCTGGATCTATCTGGCCAAGGACGTCACCCTGGCGCGCTACGTCGTGCTCAAGGGCCTGGTCAACCAGGACGACAAGGCGCTGGCAGAAGCGGCCGTGGCCGAACGCCAGTTCTTGGCCGAGGTCAAGCACGCCAACATCGTCGGCGTTTACACCTGCGTGCAGCACGCCAACGCCAAGGGTTCCGCTGCCTACACGGTGATGGAATACGTCGGTGGCCGCACCCTCAAGAGCCTGCGCAAAGAACGCGGACCGCTGCCGGTCTCCGAAGTGCTGGCCTACATGCACTGCGTCCTCGGTGCCTTCGGCTACATGCACCGCATCGGCCTGATCTACAACGACTTCAAGCCCGACAACGTCATGCTCGAAGTGGACGACATCAAGGTGATCGACCTCGGTGGTGTCACCCGTGCCAGCAGCACCGACGGCGACATCTACAGCACCGTGGGCTACGCTGCTCCCGAGCTGGCCACCAAGGGGCCCTCGCCGGCCTCCGACATCTACACCCTGGCCCGCACCATGGCCGTGCTCTGCACCGAGTTCAAGGGCTTCCAAAACTCGCACGAGCACAAGCTGCGCACCCCCGACGAAGAGCCGGTCTACGCGCAGTACGAGTCGTTCTACCGCTTCCTGCTCAAGGCCACCCACGAAAATCCCAACATGCGCTTCCAGAGCGCTGACGAGATGGACGAGCAGCTCTTGGGCGTGATGCGCGATGCCGTCGCCATCGACGCGGGCAAGCCCTGCCCCGGCAACAGCAGCCGCTTCGGCTCTGACCGCCTGAGCGAGCGCGACGTGGCGCAGCAGCAGGTGGTCGACATCGGCAGCCTGCCCCGCCTGCGCCTGGACACCCAGGACCCGGCGGCCGCTATCATCCTCAACGGGCAGGGTGGCAGCGACCTCAAGCGTCAGGAAGGCGTGATCAGGGCCGCCCTCGAGCAGTACCCCGACTCGCACGAGGCGAAGCTGGCCCTGGCTCGCAACCTGATCGAACAAGATCAGTTCGATCGGGCCGAAGAAACGCTGAAAGAGATCGAAGCGGTGGATGCCTTCGATTGGCGGGTGATCTGGTATCGCGGCGTCTCCTTCATGGCCCGCGGCCAGTACGACAACGCCGCCAGCGCCTTCGACACCTGCTTTGACGAAGTGCCTGGTGAACTGGCGCCACGTCTGGCTCTGGCCATCGTCAGCGAGCTGAAGAAGAGCAGCGATGACGCCATTCACTTCTATCGCTCGGTGTCACGGGTCGACGCCGGCTATGCCACTGCACTGTTCGGCCAAGCTCGTCTGCTGGCGGCTCAGGGCAAGACCAACGAAGCCGTGGCGGCACTGGCCATGGTGCCGCAGACCAGCAGTCTCTATGTCGACGCCCAAAAGGCGCTGGCCAAGACCCTGATCAATGGCGGAGGCAATACCGGCAACGCTTCCAAGCAGTCGGCGGCAGACGATCTGAACAAGGCAGCGCATACCATCGAAGCACTGGTGCTCACCGGCGTGGAAAAGCTGACCATGGTGCAAGAGCTGTTCACCGCAGCTCTCAGCTTCGTCACCTCCAAGCAGGGCGCCCTCAAGCTGCTCGACAAGGAAGTGCCGGAAATGGAAGTGCGCACGCGCCTGGAAGCGGCCTACCGCGACCTGGCTCGTCTCACCCATGACGAAGGGGAGCGCATCCGCCTCGTCGATCTTGCCAACCAGGTGCGTCCGCGCACCGCATTCTAAGGAGAGCGATCTTGCAATGCTCTGCATGCAATGAAGCCAACGACGACAGTGCGGCATACTGCGAGGCCTGCGGCACGCCGCTGAACGAAGCCGCCAAGCACACTGTCTCAGATCCCGGGGTGGCAGCAAAAGCAGTCGACCCCCTGCTGGAATGCCCCGGCTGTCATGCCGGCCCCGGCTGCATCGACCCCGACGGTCACTGCACCAGCTGTGGTACCAAACGAAAAGCGGCCCCTCGAGATCATTTCTTCCAGGCGCTGTCGGCAAGCGTTGCTGGTGTCTGCGACATCGGCATGAAGTACCGCGAGAACCAAGACTACATGGGCCTGGCGGAGAAGGGCGGAATTCTTTCACTGGTGGTCTGCGATGGCGTCTCCAATTCGCAGAACCCGATGAAGGGCTCCAAGGCCGCCGCCGAGATGGCGCGCGACATGCTGCTCGCTGGTGCCGCTCGCAACGATCTCGATGTGCTCTTCAACGAGGTCGTGGTCGCCTGTCAGGAGGCCATCTGCAAGGTGCCCTTCGACAAGGACGCGCTGGGCAAAGACGGCAAACCCGTCATGCCAGCGCAGGCAACATTCGTGGCAGCGCTGGTCAATGGCCGGCGCGTCACCATCGGTTGGGTCGGCGACAGCCGAGCCTACTGGATCACTGACTCTCAGTCTGACAAGACCTGCCAGCAGCTCACCGTCGATCACTCATGGCTCAACTGGGCCGTGAGCGAAGGTGGCATGAGCCTGGCCGAGGCCGAGAAAGACAGCCGAGCGCATGCGATCACGCGCTCACTGGGTGCGGCCGAGGATGGTACCAACCCCGGTATCGACCCTCCCGACATTCGCACCATGAACATCAGCGGCACCAATACCCAGCGTGCAGGAACGCTGGTGGTGTGCTCCGACGGCCTCTGGAACTACCTCAAGGATGGGGAGCACCTGCGGTCGCTCGTGGACAAATTCTCTCAGGGCGGCAAGGTCGATGCCTTGACGGTGGCTCGCAAGCTCGTCACCTTCGCCCGCGAAGCCGGTGGCCACGACAACATCACCGCTGTCGTCGCCTACCTCCAGTAAGCGCTGTCTTGACCATACAAGCCAGTATCCAATCGTCAATCATCAGAAATCAAGGAAGATCCAAATGACCACCAACACCCAAGCTGGTAGCTTCGAAGGCCGCATCGACCACAACCCCGACCTCGCCGACGGCGCCAACTCGGTCGTCGCCATCGTCTCGCTCAAGAGCAATTCGCCGGGCGCCACCAGCGTCGTCGCCAAGAAGCGCGTGCTCGGTTTCGTCGTCGATGGCTCCGGCTCCATGGACGGCGCCAAGTGGAAGGGCGCCAAGCAGGCCGCGATCAAGGGCGTGGAAGCGATGCCCACCGATGGCAACACCTACTTCTTCGTCATCATGGGCGGTGACGAGGCACACATCATCGTGGCCGTCATGCTCTCCACCGACGAGAACAAGCGCAAGGCTCTGGCCGCACTCGCCGCCATGAACAACATGGGCGGCACCTACTTCGCCCGCTGGCTGGCAGGCGCCCGCGCCCAGTTCGCCAAGGTGCCCGGCGGCATCAACATCCTCTACTTCCTCACCGACGGCAAGAACGAAGGTGAGAAAGATCCGAGCATCCTCGCCAGCGAACTGACCCGCTGTGCCGGGCAGTTCGAAGTGGAATGCCGCGGTGTCGGCAGCGACTACAAGGCCGAAGAGCTGCGCACGGTGCAGAAGGCCCTGGGCGGCTCCGTGGACGGCTTCCAGCAGCCGGAAGAACTGATCGCCGACTTCAAGGCCGTGGTGGAACGCACCCAGGGCCTGTCGCGCAGCAATGTCATGCTGCAGATCTGGACGCCCGTCGGCGTCAAGATCGCCACCATCAAGCAGATGACCCCCCAGCTCCTCGACCTGAGCGGCAAGGTCGTCGCCGGCCCCAACCCGCGTCTGAGCCGCATCGACACCGGCGCCTGGGGCGAAGAGTCGCGTGACTACATGCTCGTGGCCGAACTGGCCCCGGAAGCCGTGGGCAAGGTCGATGGCCCGGCCAAGCTGGTGGCGCGCATCTCGCTGGTCGAGAACGTCAACGGCGCCGAAGTCGAGACCAAGCTCAACGAAGGTGGCCAGGTGACGGCCCAGTGGACCAACGACGACAAGAAGTCGACGGTGATCAACCCCAAGGTCGCCAACTACACCGGCCAGGCCGAACTGGCCCGCAACATCCAGGAAGGTGTGGCCGCCCTCAACGCCGGTGACGAAGACAAGGCCACCAAGGCCCTGGGCAAGGCACGCGAGTTGGCCGTTGCCACCGGCAACGACGAAGCCACCAAGCGCATCGACAAGATCGTCAAGGTCGACCCGGACAAGGGCACGGTCAAGATCATCAAGGGCGCCAGCGCCGGCGATGTCGTCAATCTCGACACCGCCAGCACCCGCACCAAGCGGGTCAAGTAAGTCGATCAACCAAAGCAAACTACGAAAGGTTTCGAAATGACCACTTACAATTGCCCCGCCGGCCACAACTCGGTCGACCCCGACTTCTGCTCCGAATGCGGCAACCAGCTCGCCCCCGTGCCCAGTTCGGCCCCGCTGGCACCGGCTGCTGACCCGGCCCCGGCTTCGGCTGCGCCCAGCACCGCGGTCACGCCAGCAGGCCACGAGAACTGCCCCAAGTGCACCGAAGTGCGCGACGGCAGCGCTCAGTTCTGCGGCGTCTGCGGCTACGACTACGTCAACAAGACCGGCGGCGAAGTGCCTCAGGCAGCGGCCCCAGCACCCGTTGCGCCCGCCCCGAACTACGCACCGCCGGCAGTACCGACCAGCATCCCCGCCAGCGCGCCGGCTTCCCTGAGCTCGGCCCGCATCGACCTCGAAGTCGTCGTCGGCAAGACCGGGCCTCGCAAGCACTCGCTCTTCGACAGCGAAAGCCTGATCGGCCGCCCCAACAACAAGGTGGCCCTGAGCCTGGTGATCGACGGCGACGAAGGCATCTCGCGCCGCCAGATGATGATCACGCGGCAGGCCGACGGGACGGTCACCGTGCGCGACCTCGACTCGGCCAACGGCACCAAGGTCGAACATGACGGCGGCACTGTCACGGTTGCTGCCGGCGAAGAGCGGCCCATCGTCGTCGGTGACAAGATCATCATCGGCGAGCACACCGTCGTCACCGTCATCGCCATCGTTCTCTGACATAACTGCGAAAGGTTATCAAAATGCAAGCTCCCAATAATTCGGGCCAGGCCAATGGCAAAATCAAGAGCATGATGGGCACCACGCCGGGCAAATTGCGCCTGGGCATGTTCGCCATCTTCATCCTCGCCATCTGCTTCGCCATCGCCGGCTACGTCGGTGTCAGCGGCGCCCGCAGCTCGGTCAACACCATCGCCCGCGACGCCGTCCCCAGCATCGTCACCGCACAGACGGTGCGGGTCAAACTGCTGCAGATGGATTCCCTGGCTTCGCAGGAGTTCCTCGCCGGCGGTGCCGACTCTGGCGCGCAGGCCCGCGTCAAGTACGAGGCGGTGCGTCAGGAACTGGGTGAACAACTCACCATTGCCGCCAAGAACATCAGCTTCGGCAAAGACGAGCAGACCCCGGTCGAAACCCTGATGAACAAGGTGCAGGCCTACAACGGCCTGGTGGAAGCGGCTCGCGCCAACAACCGCCAGGGCTTCCCTGTCGGTGCCGCCTACCTGCGCATGGCTTCCACCATGCTGCACAACGAGATGCTGCCGCAGACCCAGGCCATCGACCAGCTCAACGTCAAGCAGCTGGAGAGCGAGTATGCCAGCTTCAAGAGCGCCTCGGTGATCCACATCGGCGTCATCGCCGCTGCCGGTCTGGCACTGCTGGCGGTGCTGGGTTACATGCAGCTCTTCATCAGCAAGAAGATGCGCCGCAGCTTCAACATGCCTCTCCTGGCCGCAAGTGCCGTGGTCGTCGCTCTGACGGCCTACAGCATCGTCGGCATGACGCTGCAGCGCAGCAATCTCGGCGCAGCCAAGGAGGCCTCCTTCGTTTCCGCCTACAACTGGCTGGAAGCCCGTGGCGCCGCTTATGACGCCAAGACCGACCAGAGCTTGTTCCTGATCGCTCTTGGCGCGGGCGCCAAGTACGAAGAAAGCGCCAAGGTCAAGGTGGAAAAGCTGGCTGCCGCCGCCGCGCAGAACGCGCAAGGCGACAGCGCCAGTGCCCTCTCGGCCCTGCGCGCCTACGTGCAGCAAGACGAACGCATCCGCGGATACGACAAGAGCGGCAAGCGTGCCGAGGCCGTCAACCTCGCCCTGGGCAACGGCACCCAAGAAGCGCAGAAGTCGTTCGACGACCTCAACCAAGTGCTGACCGCCAACCTGAAGACGGCCACCAGCAGCTTCGAGTCCTCCATCGCCAGCGCCGAGAGCAACATCAACTTGCTCGACCTGGCCTTCATCGTGCTCTCACTGGCTGTGGTGGCACTGGCCTACTTCGGCCTGACGCCCCGCATCAATGAATACCGCGCCTAAGCGGCAACAACCTGATCTGAAAGGAACGAGAATGAAAACCTTCACTCGCCTGCTCGGCGCCCTGTGTGCGGCGGCAATTCTGGCCACCGGCCTGCCCGCCTTCGCCGCTCCCGATGCCACCGCCAGCCTGCGCCCCGCCGCCTCGCTGCCGCGCCCCATGGCCATGCCCGACGGCAGCACCATGAAGAAGATCCAGGACCGCGGCCGCCTGATCGTCGGCGTCTCCCAGGACAAGTACGCCATCGGCTTCCTCAACCCGCTCACCAACGAGCTGGAGGGCTTCGACATCGAAATGGCCAAGGCAATGGCCAAGGCCATCTTCGGCAACGAGAACAAGCTGCAAATCGTGGCCGTCTCCTCCGCCGAACGCATCCCGCTGATCAAGGCCGGCAAGGTCGACATGGTGATCTCCACCTTCACCATCAACGCCAAGCGCAAGGAAGAGATCAACTTCAGCGAGGTGTACTACATGAGCGGCCAGAAGATTCTGGTGCACAAGGACTCGGCGGCCAAGTCGATCGCTGACCTCAGTGGCCAGCGTGTCTGCGCTCCGGCCGGCTCCACCAGTGCCAAGAACATCCTCACGGCCAATCCGGCGGCCAAGCTCGTCGAGACGGTGGAATTCACCGACTGTCTGGTTCTCTTCCAGATGCGTCAGGTGGAAGCGATCAGCACCGACGACGTCATCCTGGCTGGCCTGGCCAAGCAAGACCCCTTCGCCAAGGTGATCGGCTCCGGCTTCACGGCGGAACCCTACGGCATCGGCATGTCGAAGGACCAGCCCGACCTGGTGCGCTTCGCCAACGGTGTGCTCAGCCAGATGAAGGGCGACGGCACCTGGAAGCGCATCTATGACAAGTGGTTCGGCGCCATGGGTGCGGCCGAACCGCCCCGCGGCACCTACATCGACTAAGTCGACGCAGGTCAATCAAGCGCTGGCAGCATCAAACGTAAGTTGATGCTGCCAGCAACAGCACCAACATCATGAACTCAACACTCAAGAACGCGCTCTCTTTTCTGGGCGCAATGCTTCTCGGTTTCGCACTGCTCTGGCTCACTTCGAGCCTGAGCACGTACCGGCCGGGCGGCTCGATTTTCAACCCCTTGAACTTCGCCATTGTCGGCTTCGCCGCAAGCTACCTCATGCTCTCTTTAGGCAAACCGCCGCGCAAGGCGCTGGTGGTCTGCAGCGGCTGGGCAGTGCTTGGCCTCTCCCTCGGCTTGATGGCACCATTCGTGGTGAAGTATCTGATTTTGCCGTTCTAAAACAACGCGCACGTCAATAAAAGGAGACAACCATGAGCCAAGTCAAAATTGGCGTTCTTCTTACTTTCACTCTGCTGGCAATTTTTGCTTGCGCTGCGGCTGACACCGTTTTTCCGCAGCACAAGGGACTTTTCTTTGTCGTCGCCATGATTCTCATGGTGCCGATGTGCTATCTCTGCGAAATGCTCGACGGCGGCTCACCGGCCTTCTACGACGACATTCATCGCACGGACGGCCACGCCTGAGCAACCCTCCTTCATCTACCTCCATCTCGGGAGAACTATCATGCGCCACCATGTATCTCATTCTCATTCGTCCTCTCATTCACCGGCCCACTCGCGCCCGGACAGCGACATCACCGCACTGCTGGTCGGCCCCCTGGTTGCCTCCGTGGTCGATGACCTGGAAGCCTGGCGTGAAGAAGACTGGAAGCGAATCGACCGGGACGAACCCGAATCGGCCAGCGAATTGATGCGCGGCATCCAGCTTGCCATCAACGTCGGCCATGCCGCCTCGGTGATCGCCAGCGCGGCCCAGAGCGAACTCGACATCGTTCACAGCCAAATGCTGCAAGAGCTGCGCAACCTACGTGATTGCTTCGCCCCTGGTGAAGAAATTCGCGCATCGGCAGTGCGACTGCGCTTTCAGCAGAAAGCCCTAGTGCCGCTGCTGGAAGAGCACAACGCCATCGCCCTCGATGCCGGTCAGCTCTTCGACGAGCTGTCGGCCCGCTACAACTCGCTGCTCTTCCCGGTGCGTCACGATTTCTCGCGCTCGATGAGGGCAAACTAGACTTCAACCGAACAACCCAACCATCGCCACTCTATGAACAATAAAAGAACCAGATTGCAAGCCACTCTCGTCGGCGCAGCAATCGCCTGCAGCTGTGCTCTCTTCAGCACAGCTGCCGTTGCTTCATGCAGCACAAACGCTGGCCGCTACGAGCAGCCGCAAGCAGCCAAGCCGCTGATTGAGCTCAAGGACCTCAGCAGCTCACAACTGGCTGAACTGCAAACCTACGCCGATAAGCTCAAAGAGGCAACGGTAGAGATTTGGGCCGATGAAATCAAGGCCGAATCTGCCAATGCTTCTAGCCCCAACGACAACGCACGTTGGGCGGCCGAGGCACGAGCAGCCAAAGCTGCCGCAAAGCGTATCGAAGCCACCGCCGCGGCTCTTGGCGAAGCGGTCTCGTTCCGCACCATCATCGCTGTCGGCAACGGCTGGATGTGCAGTGACGAAATCAAGGTGCAAGTTCCGCCTCCGCCAAACAACCTCCGGGCCGTTCGCCTGGAAGGTGGTTATTGGGCAATCGCATCATTTGGCGAGGGCGAAAAAGGCGACCGCGAGCAGGGCGTCTTTCAAACAGAGTCATTTCCTCGTCGCATCGAACAGCTGACGAAAAAGCGCTGATAGCGACCGGTAAAAACACCGAGTTGCTCATCAGTCTCTCAATCCAGTAAAACGGAATCTTTTCATGAACGAAAAATATCTACTCCTCGCCGATCTGGGCGTAGCCATCAGCTTGATTCTGGGCTGCGTCGCCGCAGGTCACTACATTCGCTCGAAGCACCACTGGAAAGCCGACTCACTCTTTGAGATTGCCGCGCAGATCGGCTACATGGCATTCTGGGGAATTGTTCTCTCGTACTGCTTTAGCTTCAACGGCAGCAACTTCACCTACAGCCTGGCGAGCAACCTGCTCTTTCACACCTTCCTCCTGCCATTCTTGGCCCTGACCTGGGTCACGGACTGGCCAACTGAAGCCAATAGACGCTGGGCAGACCGCAATCGCTGCAATGCGTGGCCGGGCTTTCTAGCCTTTGGCGCCAGCATGACATTGCTTGGAGTTGGTGCCTATTTCGCTTGCCTCAATTCGGCCCAGGCGATCTACGCTCCTTACTGGGGCATCGGCATCGGCTTCAGTGCCTTCGTTGTGTTGCTGCTGATGGCCGCCAGCAGTGAAAGGTTTCTGGGGAGCGCCTGAACTAGGTAGCGCTCCAGCATCCGGAACGCTAGCTTTGCGCAAATAAAATCATGACAGCCTGAGCGGACCTTTGCATTTGCCAAAGGTTACCGCTCAGGTCCCTCTCTATTTTTCCACCAAAAGACTACGCTCTATAGTTATTCTATCCCATTAGCCAATATCAGCTTAGGCAAAGGGAGAGGTAGAACATGACAAACAATAAAGCGCACCTTAGCTTTTAGCCTTGATGCGCCGTATTGCAAATAACCGGGGGGAGATTATTTAAAAGGTTTCGCGCACCATCACTGGTGCACGAAGATTTACCAAGGACTGCAGTGTCCAGTTGTTCTTTGGAGGAACATAATTACTTTACTAAACAAGTGTGGCAAATTATGGGCAAAACCCAAAAGCTCGATCGGTTTCAGCAAGTAGTCGGCTGGGTAAAACCTAGTCATGCCGACTAGCACCTTCACATCCCTATCAGCCTTGCCGGCGCCGCCAGCATTGACTGCAATGAGCTCTCTTGAAACAGAGGCGAGCTTAAACACAGCTAGCTCAAAGCCAATTGCCTGGGCAGCTATCAATGAAGCCATGCTAGTACTGGTTCTACTTTCAACCATCGCCTATTTAAGTGGCTGCAAACCAACCGACTGGCTTGGTGCCGCAGCTGTTTTCATAACCTTCCTCCACGGCCAACTTTCCTTCGACATGCAAGAGTCGCAGGACAAAATGCCGGTGGCCACTGTGCAAAATTATCACTGGTCGAGCCGACTGTTCGTCACTAAAGAAATTCTCTGGATTGCCACATTTATGATGACCGGCTCTTGGCCTCTCTGCGCCGGCAGCCTAATTTTCGCCACCTACCCCCGCTGGAGAGCCTGGCTCCGCCAGAAATAACAAATCCCGCCAGAAATAACAAATCCTGCCAGAAATAACAAATCCCGCCAGAAATAAAAGTCTCTCTCAAAACAATAAAAGCAGCCCGTCAGGCCCTTCCCCATGACAAGCCGCATTTACCCAGCTGATCTGGATATCTCGACATAGCGCTAGATAGCGCACGCTATTTTTCCCAACATGAACTCAATCACAACTGCCTAAAGCCAATCAGGGAGAGGATTAATCACTCTTCAGCCCCAAGTGCTTGAAGCACAAACATGACGTAGAAGATACTGCGCGTATCTTCTACTCTTACTCTAATAAAAAATACAAATAAACTTTTAAATCATCTCCCCCAGCTACTCTTGCAATTTTTCTCGCTTCCTGATGCGTGAAAGTTTCAAGTGTCTTTTCTCATATCTGCAAATATCGAAAAGAGGAACCCCATGACTACAAGCGCATCCACAGGTAGCAGTTACGAAAAATACGAAAAGACCCACAGTGACTACGACAAAACACGCATGGCAGTGGGCAGCGAACAAATCATTCGCTTCTTGCGCGCACAGTTTCCCGATAATTCCAGGCAACCGCGCATCCTCGACGCTGGCTGTGGCACTGGCGTGCATCTGCAGGCCCTGAAGCAAGCTGGTTTCGATTTGCTCACCGGCGTCGATGCCTCACGAACTGGCCTGGACAAAACCCGCGAGAAGCTTGGCACTGACGCACAGTTGGTCTGCGCCGACATTCGCTCACTGCCATTTGCAGCAAACAATTTCGACGTGGTCTTGTTTAGCTTTGTCTTGCAGCATCTGCCGCACCAAAGCGAAGACGAGCTACAGATAGCTACCCAGGCTGTTCTTGATGGTGCCATGAGCGTGCTTGCTCCGGGCGGTCACATCATCATCGTCACCTGCAGCAGAGAACAGATGTCACCTGATGCTGGTTGCATGTGGTACTACAAATATTTTGCCGAGGCGGCAAATAGGCTGGCGTCACGTTTCCTGCCGCAAGAGACCATGGTGCATCTGCTGCAGAGCACAGCCTCAGCTGTTTCAGCTGTAAGTGTTGAGTCACTAGAGAAAACCTACTGGACCCCAGCCAGCCTCGATCCGCAAGGACCGCTGCAAGAAGACTGGCGCAGTGGTGATTCGCTCTTCGCCCTCTGCCAGAAAACTCCTGAGCTCTTTCAAGAGCAACTAGGCCACTTACAAGCGGAGATTGAAAGCGGAGCAGTGCTGACCCAAATCGCTACAGTAAGAGAGCGCACCGAACGAATCAAGCAAGGTGTGCTGCTGTTTGCCACAAAGGCTAATGCTGCAAGTTCGTCAGTGGCTGCTTAGGCCTCAGAAGAGAGTGAGTTAAGTAAGGCATGCAGGTTATTGTTCCAGCGAAAAGGGACAGCACCTGCATGCCTGCATTTCTACACTTCTCACTACCTTTTTTTGCCCCAATTCTTGACATCCGCCGTCAAGCGAATAATAGAACGGCTAAGGCAAGCGCAACGGTACGTCGTATCGCACCGCATCTTCGCCATGCACTTCCAACAACAAGCGACTACCGTCAATCTCGGCCGTGGCAAAAGCACGACTGGCAAGATCTGGTTCACCAACTTTTTCTACTAGCGACTGCACTGTTATGTAATGAATGCCGTCAATGGTAGAAAGATTATTGCGATGAACATGACCATTGAACACCGCACAAACTTTGCCAGACGCAGCAAGAATATCGCGCACCTGATGACGCTCTTGCACAAAACAATAATCTGGGTATTTTTCAAACCAGACATTACCGCCTAAGTCTTGATCGTCTAGCGGATGGTGCAAGAAAACTAGTGTTGGCTTATCTGTAGAGGCAAGATCATTCTGCAACCAGAGGCGCTGTTCAGCAGAAATGGTAATATCAGTATGCTCAACTGATGAAGAGAAGAGCACCACGCAGTGCATTACACCTAAGTCTTGCGAGTAGTAAAGTCTTTCATTGCGCGAAAGTCGAGCGAGATCGTTATCACTCAAATGCACTTGATCATGATTGCCAATCACATTCAAAACTGGCATAGGCAAACCATCAAAGCAATTCAGCCCTAACTGATAGTTGCTTGAATCATCTTGCCGCGAAGATGAATCTTCAATCAAATCGCCCAGCTGCACCACGAAGTTTGGCTTGTGTAGGCTGGTCAGCTCATCTCGTAACTGCGACAAATACGGCAAGGAATTGCGCGAGAGCTTGCGAATTTGCCCCTCGTAGAATTTTTCAGGACCAAGATGTGAGTCGGCTACAAGAGCAAATTTGATCATTAGTACAGAAAAGCATATCAGGGCTTGGTCACTTTCTGATGCTGCTTGAAGAATTCTAAAACCTTATCTGTGGCATTTATTGGAGCTGCTTCATCGGCTTTACCACCGAACCAGACGTGCCCCTCTCCCTCAATGAAGATTGATTTGACTTCTAGCCCGTTTTCGTCTTTCCAATCAGACGTATGTATATTAGTTTCATTGGCTGCCTTTTCGACGGTTACGACCGGAGCTGCTGGCAAGTTATTGATCTCACGATAATGATTTGGAGTGTATTGAGAAGGTTTCATTACAACGCCTTGCCAAATAGGCCGACCTTTAAAAAGTACATTGGGATCATCTTCCGAATGAATCGACAAAACCGACACGCCCTTAGCCTCAGCTTTTTCTTTGCCTGTCATCCAACCACTAACATCGGCTATGGCTGCCACTCTATCAGCTAATTGACCAGCGGCACGGTGAACAAAACTAGCACCATTGGAAAAACCAACCAGATAAATTTTGCTCTTATCTATATTGAGATCTTTGCTCAATTCATCCATAACAGTCTTAGTAAACTCAATGTCATTTCTATCCGAAAAAAACCATTGCTTGTTGTTCCAGGCATTCTTCTCTTTAGGATTGCCGTTCAAGTAGGCAATGACAAAGCCATCCTTCTCCGCTCGCTCGCTCAATCCGCTCGTGCTCTCCATCCCTGGCGCACCTGGGGCCGCACCGCCCTGACCGGGCTTATTGCCATAGCCATGGAAGGCTAAGATCAGAGGCATAGGCTTAGCAGCATCGTACGACTGTGGCACTCGCAAGTAGTACTCACAATTCTCGCCGTTAATTCTCACGACTTCTTTAGTGGTCTTGCCCTTCTCGATTGTTCCTAGCTCAGGCAAGAACTGCTGCACGCTAGCATCCAGACTCGAATATACTCTTGCATCAAAGCTTGAACTAACTTTACTGGGTTGGTCCAGGTTACAGCCATGGGCAATATTGGCCTCCACGCTTAGCCTGCCAGCAACTGAAATTTTTGCCTCACTGGCATTAATCGAATCAGTACTAGCACTAGAACGGCTCATTTCAAGCTGGTGAGAAGACATATTAGAGTAGCTCATAGTAAAGGGTTGAAGAAAAGGTCTAAGACGAAGTTGCAAAAGAAAGCAACCGAAATGCTCGAACAGTTACATCTCGACAGTATTTGAAGATTGTGACACCACTGTGAAATCGCTTATGGTTTAATCACTGCGAGCCACCAGCGAAAAAACACTTCTTGTGCTATATAGCCTAATAGACTGAAAAATCAAAAAAGTGCGAAAAAAAAGAGAGCCCGGGAACTAGTCAAAGTTCACCGGGCCATCACTAGACAGCAGCCACTGCCAAAGGTTTGCGCTTCTGCAACATCAGCACCAACCAGTAAATCGACAGGCCACAAAGTACATGCTTTATGGTGTGCCCGCTGACAAAGCCGGAGGTAGCGACAAACACCTGCCAGTCGAGCAGCTCGAACACCTTGGCCAGGGCATACCAGGCAATCGAGCCCACCAAGTAGCTCTGGGCCGAATAGCGCGAGGGGAAGAGCCAGAGAATGAGGGGAGTTGCCACCATGGGGAAGAATTGCACCACCCCATAGAAGCGCAGATCACCGCTGCCACGCCCTTCGCTCAGAGCCCAGCCAACCACACTGGCGACGCCGAGCAAGATCAAGGGCGCTGTCAGGATCTTGGCCGCTGCCAAGCTAATGCGCTCGGCCACGATGGCGGCGAACAATGCCATGAACATCACCGCCATGGGGAGCCTGTCCCATATCAGCGTTTGGTTATTGGGCTGATAGTGATAGTAGGCCGAGCCCACCGCTATCAGCGTCGCCCCAGTGAAGACGAAGAAATAGGGCCACCACTCGTTCTTGCTGCTGAATGTAGCAGAGCCAGGGTGACCAGCCGAGCCAAACAGCCAAGATAGACCGCTGGCACCGCCAAGAAAAATCGCGGCATTCGAAGCCACATTGGCGAAATTGCTCACACCACAAATCAACCGGCTGTCGGCAAAGTTGTGATAGTTCAGGGTCTGGGCAACTGGTGGCAGCAGTAGCACCACAGCAATGGTGACAAGAAAAAAGGCGAGCAGCCTCAGAGCCGCTCGCTCTCGCATGGGTTGATTCATTGACATTGTCCTTTCAGCCTCGCGGGTAGTATTTCTCCGGCTCGTAGATGGTCAAAGCTCGCTTGCTCGCCAGAACGGCGACAGCAACCAGGCCGAGGGGAAGCGTCGACCAGTTGAAGCGAGCGGGAAGCAGCAGATAGGTCATCGCCCCTAGTACCAGCCCCGCCAGGAGCACCTCGTAGATGCTCTGCAACACCCACCAGCCGCGCAAGCTGGCGAAGAGACCACGCACCAGCACTCGCGCGTGAGACGGTTCCCACCACGAATGCAGAGCCCAACTGGGGAACGTCGACCAGCGCAGGTAGTTCATGTTTCCGAAGCGATCGGCGTTGACAAAGATTTCGTGCAAAGCCCCCAGGCGATAGCAGAGCCGCCGGTGGGCGATGAAGGCACTGAGCCCTTCGAAACAGATGAAGCCGTATGCAGCGACGCACAGCAGCCAGCCAGTCGAAGCATCATAGATTGGCACCGTCAGCGCCAGGCACCAGGTCACTGTCAGAAGCAGGGCCAGTCGAGCGGCGGTAAAAATCTTTGTCATGTTGGTTCCTTTGGTGGAAGTAGAGGCACTCAGATGAACTGCATCGACTTGATTCGCCGCACCATCAGCAGTGCCAAGAGCTCGGCGGCAATGGTGCGGTCCTCGGCCAACCAATGCGAGTGGCCAAGCCAGGTCATGCGCTTCTCTTCGGCGGTCAGCTCGGAGAGCGCGAGGTCGCAGGCCACCAGAGCGGCGGCGATGGCGTTGCGCTGAATGGCAGTCAAGCCCAACAGCGCCTCACGACTGAATGACTCTGAGATGGGCTCTTGCCCTTCGTGCTTGAGCCGCACAGCGATGTCGCCGACGATGGCGGCAATGGCCTCGCCCTCGATGTAGCGTTCGCTGGCCAGCGACTGCCCGATCAGCTCCCAGAGGTTGACACCACGCGGGCTGTAGAAAGTGCCGTCACGAGCCAGTTGCAGATGCTCGCGCAGATGGCGATCAGCCACAGCAGCGCGATAGGCAGACATTGCCGCACGGTCGCTGACCGCCTGCGGATAGTCGCGCCCAAGAGAAATTCGGGGCATAGAAGCCCGTGAAATGATGTGTCCAGCAAGCGAACTGCTGGAGCTAATTCGCATGTATTGCATGATCACTCCTAGTGGTTACGGCAAAGAAGCTTAGCCGACCAGGGCGGCAAGCAGTTTTTGCGCATCGGCAAGGCGAGCACGGTCGCCTTCCAAATTGCCAGCAATGCGAGCAAGTTCTTCCTGGTGAGCAGCATCAGCCTGGGCTCGCTCGGCGACTGCGCGCGCTTCGACATCAGCCGCCTCGGCAATCAAAGCCAGGCGATCAGCCTCTCGCTCCACCGCCGAGAACGGAACAGAAGAAGCCGTGACCAGGCGATCTCGCATATAGACAGCATCTCGGATCAGACCGTTGAGCTGGGCCTGATTCTCGATTTGCCACGAGCGCCGCAGCAGCTCACGCTGGCTCTGCCGGGCCCGGTCGAGCAGCTGGCAAAGCGCAATTGGCATGTAACGGCCGGCAAACAGTCGACTGACATACTCGACAGTCTCTCCAATCAACTGCACTTCCTGTCGCCCGCGCTCCCGCAACTTGAATTTCCGATCACTGCGGCGACTGGCGGCCCGCGGGGAGAACGAAAGCCAGAAAAAGAAGAGCGCGATTGCAAAGAAGAAGAGTGCAGCGAACTTATGGGATGTGCTAATCAATTCCATGATTTTCCTTTGCGATGAAGACAATTAAGGGTTCAACACTGCAGCTACTGCTGTCGGTTGCCACGCCAGAGCAAACCGACCGCGCGAACAGCAAAGAGCACCACCAGTGCCACCAGAAAAAAGACCGTTCCCAGAGCGGCGAAGGTCAACCCCGTGGCAAAGGACGGCAAGCCCACCACAGCCACCACCGCGAAGATGATGGCAAGGTCGATCAGCGTGATGCCGCCGATGGAAGCTTGAAGACGAATTTTCATGATAGACCTCTCAAAGGTTGTAGCGGCTAGCTGACTCTGATGTGGACGTAGCCGCTGAAGAAGAGGAAGTAGACGTTCAGGCCGTCGACGACAAAGAGCCGACTAATCCGGCGAACGCAGGATGAAGCGGTTATCGAAGAAGATGGGATTGTCGAACACGGCTGCGCGTTCGCTCTTCAAGAGAGGCACGAGCGTCAATCCGAAGGCCACGCGCTGACCCACGAGGGCGGCTGTCTCCGCCACCTCGACCACCTGGCCCATCAAGTCTGCAACCCGCAAGTCCAACCGAAACTCACCGAAGTCGCAGAAGAGTTTTCGGACCGCAGCGCGGATCTCTTCGGCCGTCACACGCTTGTCCTCCGCCTTGTCAAAGGGAGCAATGTCGCCGAGAGAACGACGCACGAGGCTCCAGAACCAGTAGCGGTTGGGCGCGTCCAAGAGCAGCTGCCAGGCACTGCTTTCGAAAAAGAAAGCGAGAATATCACTGCCAGACTCGAAACTTCCACCGCTGCAGCCCTCAGCGATGCCCTCCAATTCTTTCAGGACGGACGGCCCCATGAGACTAGATTTAAACGAGCGCAGCCCGATCATGCTTCTCTCGAGATCTTCAGCCTTGTAGAAGAGCTGTGTACGAAAACCTTGCTTGCAATTGCTCACTATGAACCTTTCAGATGCGACTACAAGAGCCGCTCAAGTGTTGAATTAGATACGCCTTACCGTCTGCGGGCAGGCGCTAGTCGCACTTCATGGTCAAACCTGCCGCCTTGGCCAGCTTGAAGATCTTGGTCTTGAGCTCTGCGGTAAAGCCGCAATCCCAGGGATAGACGATCACCTCCAAGGTCCCATAGCAATAGAAAACCTTGCAGTTGAGACGCTTCGCCCGCTCTGCCGCAGCGTCGATACTGGAGCTCCAGCCATCGCTATAGGAGGCAGTGAAGATCAGGTGAGGAAGGGCGAAGGCGCTGGTGTTTCTTTCGGCCAGAACTTGCTTCGCGTGCGCCAGCACCGCCGGCGTCTTGTTGGGGTGGAGGCTGCTGTGGTACATGACGAATACGGCTTCGCCATCGCGCACCATCAGGTAGTCACCAATGCTCAACTGTTGCACCATCTGATGCACTCGAGCCAGGTAGGCATCGAGGTCTTCACCCTGGCGTTGAGGAACGAAAGAATTGGCCATTGGGGCTCCTTGAAGTTGAGGAAAGAAAGTGACCGGCGCTTACGCGCCTTGATGCTTGACGGCCGGATGATCGCGCATGTCGATCAGCATCCACGCCTCCATCTGCGGTGCGCCGACCTCGCTCATGATCTGCTCTTCGGTGAGCAGCGGGATGCTTTTGTTGGCGTACCAGACGCGGCCAGTGAAGACAGTGCGACCGCTGGCGTGGTAGACGTACTCCAGCTTCTCGCCGCCGTCGCAGACGACTTCGAGCAGGGCGTACTGACCAGCCACATGGGTGGCCGAGCGCAGGCAATTGACGAGGTTACCGCCGCTGGGGATCTTCGCCAGATCTTGGTCGACCAGGCCTTGCAGAAAGGCACCGTCGGCAGCGGGTGGATCGACCGGCTCGCGATTGCAGCCGCTGAGGCCGGCCAAGAGCAGGGCGGCAAGGAAGTAGATGTGTGTCAGCTTGAAGTATTTCATGGAATTCCAATCGAAGATGAAAAGCTATCGCCGGGGCTGGTCTGCAGTGAGAACGAGAGCAACCACCGCGCACAGCAAAGGAATTGCCGCCAACCGGCCGGGCCAAAAGAAATCAACCGCAGCGGTAAGAATCATGAAGATTCCTCCCCAGGTGCAGTAGCCGCTGAGAAGCCAGAAGAGGCCGATGAAGAGAAAAACCAGGATTTCAAAGATCATGATGTTGAGTGGAGTGGAGTTGAGTTGAGTGAATTGATTTTTAGCGAGGGCGAAAAGAACTAGACGCTGGGCTGATCCACCGAAATTGCAGCAGAGCCAGAGACAGGAGCCGACAGCCGCGCAAGCTTCTCTTGCAGCGCCGCCACCTCGGCTTGCTTGCGCTCGGCCTTGGCCGTGAGAAAGTCGAACTCGCCGACAGGCCGCTCTTGCCCATCGCGCTCGGCAGCGTCGGCGATGAGACGCACGCAGGTGAGCTGCGCCTCGATAGCACAGACTTCAGCCTCGAGAGCGTGCAGCTGGCGCGAGACGAAGTTGATGTCGTTGGAGAAATCAGCACCGCGATAAGGCAAGGTCTCGCTGACATTGCGAGCCCTCTGCTCAGCCAGTTGGGCGTCATACTTGACGCTGACAATTTGCTGAGCGCGCAGCTTGTGAGCTTCGGGCGAGAGGGTGACACAGGTAGCGGCGTCGATAGCTTCCTCGGCCGCCAGGGCGAAGGCGCGCTGCTGCAGGGCCGTGGCCCAGTTGCAGGCTTCCTGCACCACCAGGTAGAGGCTGTGCATGGGGGTGGCCGGCTTGGGCTTGAATTCGAAAATCTTTGCAGTCATAGAAGCTCCTCAAGTCAATCAATCACAAGAAGATATTGCAGGACCGACCATTGCTAGTCGGTCCTGCTCCGATAGCGCAGGCTAGTAGCCGGCCGCTTACTCGCTTTTGCTGCTGCTGCCCAGGCGGTTGAACACGTAGTTGACCAGCCAGATGCAGAGACCGGCGACGATGGCCGATTCCCAGCTGGTCACGGTCAGGTAGGTCGGAGCGACGGAAGCCATCAACTGCAGGGTGACCGCCGGGATGAACATCTGCAGGCAGAAGAGCACGATCAAGCCGATGCCGAAGGTGCCGATACCGATGAGCGCGGCCAAAAGACCGACCACGAGGCTGAGACCAACGAAGATCATGCCACAGGCGATGCCCTGGGGCCAGAGGCCTCCGTGAATGGAAACACCGGGAACGATGGCCGGGAAGGCGTAGGCGAAGAGGAGAGCCAGGATGATGATGCGAGCGATGAGTTTCATGATGAACTTTCGAGGTGAAGTTGAGGAAGGTGAGGGGAGGGAAAGGGAGCAGGAGAAAGAAGAAAGTGCGAACCAGACTAGCCGGACGAGCCAGCCTTAGAGCTAGTCGAACTTGCGGTTGGGAAAACCGACGATGCCCAGCGGTTGTAGCATGCCCACCAACACCAGCGGCAAGCCGCCACTGCAGAGCAGACTGACAAGAAGCGGCCACTCCATCGACCACTGATGAACGCAGGATGCCAGCACCGGGCCCAGGCCGTAGCCGACGCCGAAAGCGATGTACCAGCCCAGCATCTTCTTCAGTGGCATGCGAGGGAAGCTGAAGGGAGGGAAGGGCAATGGCATGATCAGGCCGAACAAGACGTGCGCCCAGAGGATGCCGCCGATGCCAGTGAGGAGGGCTGCGGACATGAGGGAATCGGTGAGCAGACTGGCGCCGAAGAAAAGGGCCACGCCAGCAAGACCATTGGGAACAGCGATCAGAGAGCCACCACCGACGATGGCAATGGTATTCATGATCAAAGCGTACCAGTTCATTTTGCTTCCTGAAATTGGTTGAAGAGAGAAGAAGAAGAAAGGGAGAAAGACCTCGCTACTTGCTGGCCAGACCTCGGATCATGGCCGTCTCTTCTGCGGAGAGCAGCTCGGGATGAGCATCGATCAGGGCCAGAGTGTTGGCCAGGGCTGCTTTCGCCGCCTCGGCATTGCCCAGTTCATACTCGGTCATCCGCAGCCAGAAGTGCGCGTAGATGCTATAGGCACTGCAGTATTCGCCCAGCTTGCCCGCGCAGGCGACTGCCTTCGTGGCCGTGTCGCGCGCTTCATCTGCCCGGTCCTGGCGCAGGTAGCACATGCAGAGGGTGACGTAGGCTTCGAGCAGCGGCACGGTATTGCCACCGTACAGGTACTCATGGGCGCGACAGTGCTCTTCCAGGTAAGGAATAGCAGTTGAGATATCGAGCTCGCGGTAGGTGAGCCGTCCCATCAGCCCTTGGGCCTTCTCATAGCGCACCAGAACCAAGGGATCGTCTCTCAAGGCATCGAGCTTATCGATGGCCCGGCCGTAGCACATTCTCGCAGCCTCAATTTGAGATCTTGCCTCAGAGGCCTGACCGTCCCTGAGCAGACTATCGACTTCACCCAGCACACGGCAGAGGAACGAGCTGGTACAAATGCGGCGGCGAACAAAAGCTTCTTTCATTTGCTTACCCTTCAAGAGTTGAGTTACAGAGACCTAGGAAATCTGCCCGGTCACATCCCGCAGCAGCAGGCTGGCCGTGCCACTGTTGAGCACATCGGGGTTGGCCATCAAGTACGCCCCCATCTTGCTGGCAGCAGCAGCGGCAGCCTCGTGGTCGCCCCGCAACAGCTCGCTGCGATAGAGCCAGTAGTAGGCATAGGCCTTGGAGGCACCGCGGTAGTCTTCGATGCCGTCCAGCATCGCCACGGCCGATTGGGCTGCAGCGTGAGCGGGAATGACACTGCCGCAGCGAACCAGGGCCTCAGCCAGACGCACAGTCAGCTTCATCGACTTGACGCTTCCAGCCCCAATGAGCCGGTCATAGCCTGCCACCGCAGTCTCCAGATGCAGAGCCGCCTTGTAGCCATCCAGGCGAATGAGATGGAGCAGACCAAGGCGCTCGTGCACAAAGGTCAACTGCTGCAAAAGGCGATAGTCCTCGCCCGGCAAGGCCGCGAGCACTTCAAGCATGGCCTGGGCAACGCTGTAGTGCAGCACGGCCTCATCGGTAGAGCGGGCCGATTCGAATTGTTGAGCCTTGAGGGCGATGGCCTCGGATTGGCTCAGGAGTGCTTGGATGGAAGTTTGGTTGTTCATTTCTGTTCCTAGTGTTTCGTGTTTTAACTTGCTAGAAGCAAGGCCAAGCCCGGGCTTGACCCTGCCTCTTTTCTAACTGGGTGATGACGCACCTTCTAGGCCGCGCTGAAAGCAGCGTCAGCGGATTTCCAGGCCTTCGCAGATAACGCCCTGGGGGAAGATCAGGGCCTGACGAAGCAAGACCGGGTCCAAGGGAGGCTGGTCAACCGGCGCGCGGAAGTTCAGAGTCTGGGTTTCGGCGTCCCACCATGCCGGCGCCGTCGCCGGGTCGAAAGTGAAGTCGATCTTGGGCTGGCCCATGGCGTCGAGCAAGCTGCGTGCGATGGCGCCGGCATCGAAGGTCGACTCCACAGGCTCTTGATCGCTTTGCGGCGGCGGGGTGAAGAAGGGATAGTGACTGAAGAAGCTGTCGTTGCTCATTGATTTCTTTCGTTGATGAAGAACTGCCGACTACAGGTCAGCGCCGGCCGCCGCGCCCCGAGCGCATCTTGGGCACCAGCCAGAGAGCGGCAAGGCCCGAGCCGACCAACGAGCCGACGGCAGCAGAGCCACCGAGCCAGTAGCCGACACAACCGGTGACCACAGCGGTGACGGCTGCGAGGATGAGCAGGTCACGGACGCGGGTGTCCTGACCGCCACCACCACCGGCAACACCACCGATCAGCAAGATGGCAAAGCGCACCACGGCGAAAAGCGCGAAGCCGGCCAGGGCGAAGAGGATGAAGAAGACGACGGCGAATGAGTTCATGTTGATTCCTGGAAGTTGAATGTTGACAGCACTCAGCCTTGCGGCTGGACGACGGGGTTGTAGACCGGTACAGCGTTCTTGGCCAACAGGCCTTCAGGCTTGAGCACGATGACACCAGCCGCAACCAGCACACAGGCTTCTTGCACCGTGAGCTGGTCGATGGGGCGGGTGAGGTCGAAGGCCATGCCGAGTTCGTTGCGATAGTGGCGCAGAGCATCCTTGACGGTGGCAGCCCCGATCACTTCAGCGTGATCATCCGCCGCCAGAGCAGAGTAGGCGACCACCTTCCAGAACCAATGCAGATTCGGCATGGTGAAGAGGAGGGCAATGGCCTCGGCACTGAAGAAGGTCGGCAGCACCTGGTCGTCACTGACCGATTCGACGCCACGAACACGCAGGGCCAGCCGGTAGATGTTCAGACCGAGCATCTGCGGGGTGAGCGGCTGGCTCCAGTTGCGACCCAAGGCGTGTTCTTGCTGAGCGATGGAAGCGATCTGGTAGAGGTGAACGGAGAAGGACGTGGTCATTTGAGCTCCTTGCGCATAGGTGAAGTTAGGACAGCCTGATTCAGCAGCAGCTAGTGCCGAGCTGCGAATTCAGTCTTTGGCCTGCGGTTGAAACATCGGGTTGAAAACCAGCTCGGCACCGTTGAGATGCTGCCAGTCTGCGTTCTTGAACAAGATCACGCCCTCGGCAACCCGCACCGCCAGCTCGTAAGCCGTGAGTTGGTCGATGGGCTTGTTGAGGTCGTAGGCAGCAGCACAGCGATCACGGAAGCGGTCGATCACGCGACGAACGGTGCTGTCATCGATCAGCGTGCTGCCCCTTGATTCGCCGACTGCGTAGTAGACCACGTTCCAGAACCAGAAGTGGTTGGGCAGAGCCATGAGCAGCTCCACCGCAGCGGCGGTGAAGAAAGTGGGAAACACCAGGGAACGATCGAGGACGTCCACACCACGCAGTTGCCGCGCCAACAGCGAAATACTGTAGCCATGGTCGATGATGGAGACGTCTTGCCAGACGTGCCGATGTTCACAGAAGGTGGAACGGCTGAGGACAGCCACGTCACGGAGACTGGCCGGGAATTGATCGGGTTGATTCACAGTTTTTCCTTTTTGCACATGTAGATGATGATGCCCATGGGAGAGAAAGCGAGCAGCGCCACCATCGGAACGGTGAACAGCGCAATGAAGAAATCCATGACTATTCCTTTCACAACACGTCTAATCACGTTACGTTGAGTGGCGGCTCTTCGCTCAACAGCAAGCTGTCGAGAAGAAAGAGTTCGGACGGGGGTGTATTTGTGTTTTAAAGAGTTTCTTGTTTTTTCAGGTTTGTTGCAGAGATATAAAATTCACCCTAATAAAAGCCCATATTACTAATCAACTGTTCGCGATTATGCGTAGTCTCCGGACTGAGAAGGTACTAGCAAATCGATACTCGCTTGACGACGCTAGCAGAGCGGGCGAAAGGCATACAGGCAGCCACATCCAACTGAAGAAGCAAGCTTGCACAGCTAGAGCACGTACACAAAAGCCTGCGCTCAGCAGCAGTCGGCGCCAGATGTTACAAAGAAAAGCAACTAGCGCAGCGATACCACCCACGGTGGCGCCAAGCAAAAAGCCACACAGCGAAAGCCTTAGCTATCGAAGTGCAGCAATATGACCGATCCACAAGATCGAGTAAAGTTATTTAAGCACCGCCCATAGTGCGACCGCTAGAATTAGAATCCAAGTTAAAGAGTCCAAACAGATCAAGTCAGCACAGCGGAATTACAGCTAATCTAGTCGATCAAGTTTGGCAATTTGGGGGCACAAACATCAAGTTTAATCACCATAGCAACTAGTCAGGTTCGCGCACATGGCCTCTGGAGTTGATATCTTTTGCCCCAAATCTTTTCTCCATTGGCGCTATCGTCCGATCATTCCAAAAGGAACTCGGCATATTAATCTTCATCGGTGTCTTTACCTTCAGCATTAGGGCCAGAGCTGATTGGTCAATGGGATTGGCAATGAGACTCAACTCTTTCAAATTTACCAATTTCAGCAACACTGGCAAACACTTAGGAGTGATCGAATTCTCTTCAACATTCAACGTCAACAACATGGTCATACCACCAATGGCTTGCATATCGTCATCTCTGAGTTGACAATCTTGAGCGGTGAAGTGACGCAGACTGTTACGCTGAGCCAGACGGGCAATTAACGGAGAAGCATTCTTAGTTCCGCTGACAACTAAACTTTCCAGCTTCGGCAAGCAATTCAGCCTAAGCAAGTCTTCGCCTGTCAATGTTGAATCAGACAAGCCAAGATCGACCAGCTCGGGCAACTTATTTAAACTATCAATGGCTGCAGGACTAAACTTACTAGCAGCAAAAATCACTTTCCTTAGCGAAGCCAGGTGCTCTATGGACGCAGCAGTCTTATCGTTCCAGTCACCAGTCACACCGTCTTCAAAAAGCACAGCAAACAAATCATTAGCCCCAAACCCCCGCAAAAGCTCGGGCTGATCACAAATTGCTTGACCGGCCCGAAAGACAACAGCTGGGCCATCGGCAATTTCGACAACGCCACAGGCCGATACACACTTATTTTCGTCACCCTGACCAATCTTGCCGATTTCTCTGTCAGGAAATTGAAAGCGGATGAAACCGGACCTCTCAGGAGGCAACCGATAAGCACTTAGTTCCGACCTCGCTGTTATGTCGGGTTTCACGGCCTCTGGCGGATGGAACGGTAAAGTAAAAGCCTGGGCAGCAAAATAAAGACAAACAGCCGCTAACAACAAAACTCCAGTCACTAAAAACACTTTGATGCGCTCACCGCTCGGCTCGGTAGATTCGCTATCAACACTAGATACCTTGGGCGAACCATGTGACTGAGAGTCAGAATCTCTCGTGTGTGCAGCTATTACATCAAGCACTTGAGAAAGCGACTGCGGGCGCGCGGCCGGATCTTTTTCTAATAGCTCGGCAACCAGCTGCTCAAGCCAATCGGGATAATTTTGCTTACACTCCAAACCGCCAGCCTCGGCCAAAGTTGGTGGCGGCGTTTCTTGATGCATGAGCATAGTGGCAAAGGCCGTTGCCGCGCGAAAAGGCGGCTTACCAGTGAGCATTTCAAAAAGAGCACAACCACTAGAATAAATGTCAGAACGGGCGTCTACTTTCTCGCCCAGTGATTGCTCTGGGCTCATATAAAGAGGGCTACCAAATACCGTTCCGGCTGCTGTCAGCTGCTGGCCAGCAGCTGGTGCAACTGACAAAGCCGCGATGCCGAAGTCAACAAGCTTCACAGCGACAATGGCATCACTGGTGCTACTGCGCAACTCAAGAAAAATATTGGCCGGCTTAATATCGCGGTGAACCACGCCATTTTTATGACAAAGGAGAAGGCCCTGACAAAGCTCAGAAAAGACATACAGAGCCTCTGCCACATCCAACACACCATGGCGAGCAATGCGTTCAGCCACTGACTCACCATCGAGATGCTCCATGGTGTAATAGGGTAAGCCACCTTCGGCAATACCAAAATCGAAAACTTGCACAATATTCTTGTGTTTCAATTTTCCAAGAGCTTGCGCTTCCCGCTTAAAGCGCTGCCGAGTCTCTTCGCCTAAATCGGCCGTAGCAAAGGTTTTTAACGCCATATCTTTGTTGAGCTGCAGATGATGGGCGAGATAAACCGCTCCCATCCCTCCGCGACCGAGCAGGGCTAGAACTTTATATTTTTGATCAATAATTTGACCGACAAGATCTACTTTTGAGGAGTCTGCCGGCTCACCGCTCACCGGTCATTGACCTTCTTTCCCTTAGCTAGTACGTCAGCACCACACTTACTGCACTTATAGTAGCCCTCGAGGGGAGTGCCACAGACTGCACAGTCATCATTTGTTTTGCTTAGGGAGTCTTCAGGGGCAACTTCAATTACTTTCCAGCTACCAGTAACAAAGCCAGTGGCGCAGGCCTGTAAGTGTTTAGCTTCATCTTCGCGATGGGTCTGGCGCAGCAAATTAGCATAATTTTGCAAGACTTTCACAGTATCAGCGTGGCCTGCACCCTGAACTTTAGTGCGAATTGCCAAGCAGCGCTTGTAAGCATTCTCGGCTTCGATCATTTTTTTGTGGACAAAATAGAGCATGGCGATATTGCCAAGACAGGTAGCAACCGTCAGATGGTCGGGACCATACATTTTTTCGTAAATCTTGCAGCTCTCCAGTGCGCTTTTCTCAGCAGCACCATAATTGCCACAATAGTAGTAACAGCGAGCAAGGCTATCAGCCGATTCTGCCACAACCGTATGGTTAGGACCAAAGACTCTCACTTTAGCCTGATGTACTTGCTCTAGCAAGGGAGCCGCTTGTTGGTTGCGATCTTGCGACCCAAGCGCCTGTGCTAAGGCTTCGAGAGTGAGACAAAGGCGATGATCAGTTTCACCAAATGATTGGGCGATTTCAAGACCCTTAGCCAGGCGCTCTTCTGCTTTGGCCCAATCGCCAGCGGCCAGAGCGTCTTTGCCAGCCTGATACAGTGGTTCCCAAAGAGCCATTGCTTCATCGGCAGACAAAACTTTAGGTGCTGTTGGCGCTGCCACTGGTGGCTTCAGAGCTTCAAAGCGACCGGTCTTAGACCACTGCCGAGCGGTAACAACTGCTGGAGCTGAGCCTTTGTTTTTCAACTTGAGAATGACATCGTCATAGGTGGCTTGCAATTTCTGCACATCCGGATGCCCTAGACCGAGAATGCGTTTCTTGATGTTGAGAGCCTTGAGAAGAATTGGCTCTGCCAGCTCCTCTTTCTGCATAACCACATAAAGCAAGCCAAGGTTCGCCTGCATTCCAGCTACATCAACGTGTTCAGAACCGAACACCTTGGTATAAATTACAACCAGCTCCTGGGCCATAGGCTCTGCGTCTTTAAACTTCTCTTGAAACCATAAACATTCACAAAGTCGCTCCAACGACAAAGCACGCCTGCGATCTGTCGGGCCAAACTCTTTGCTTTCCTCTAGGGCTGCATACCAGAGATTTTCGGCATACTCGTACTTACCCTCTGACTGAGCTTTCTCGGCCGAGTTCTTATAATTCTGCCAGCGATCTTTCATTGCCAAGATAGTAAGCCCGGTAGACAATCTATTACATAGTTACCACTCTTTGCTGAGATTTCACTGCTTTTCAGCTGTTCGTAAAGTAAATAGGCACTTGGAAATCTTTATTTGACGGCCAGAACCCTTGATCAAACTGGTTAGTTCTTAATAAACTAAGCATTACATTCTGGAGGCGGTCAAATGGACGAGGAAAAATCTTCACCAAGCTTGAGTGAACAGCTAAACGCGATTCCAACGCCTTCCACTGTGAAGAATCAGGGTGCTGGTGCCATTGGCGGTCCGGGCCGTATAACAAATTCCGGTATGGCTTCGCAGTCACCAGCGCGAACAACCAATTCTGGTATGGCCTCGCAGTCGCCTTCCCAACCCGAGGCGCAGCAACAAGGCGGGGATGTACCGCAATGGATGAAGAATTACGCTTCTTATCAGAACAACGGTACCCCAGCACCAACCTCTAGCAACAGTTATCAGACAGCAGCACCAGGTGGCGACAGCTCGCAAGGTGGAGGCTATCAAATCATCATGGTTGTCATGATCTTAGCCTGCGTGGCTGTCTTTGGCTTCCTCTATATCAATAAAGACAAAGCACCAGCTATGCCGCCACCGGCTCCTGGTATGCCTGGGTCTGTGAACAGCCCGCTTTCTCCTTCCACAAGCACGCCAGCTCCAAGCTCTAATGCGCTGCCAGCTTCTACGGTGCAGCAGACAAACCCAGTACCACAATTTAATCCGGCTGCAGCACCGCTTCAAGGTCAACCAATGCCCCAAGGGCAAACCGTTGATCCCAACCAACCTCAGCCCGCTGCAGGCACCACCTATCCAGGCGGAACGACATATCCGGGTGGCACTACCTACCCAGGTGGAACGACCTATCCGGGCGGCACAACCTACCCAGCCGGAACCACTTATCCTGCTGGAACTCCAAGCGGAACTCCAGCAGGAACCCCCGACCCTAATGCCGTGCCCGGAGCAACACCAGGAACGACTCCTGGAACAGCGCCGGGAGCAGTTCCAGGACAATAGTTAGCAGAGTTAAGCAAGAGAAGCACGTGACACCAAATGCGAGGTCACGTGCTTTTTATTTAAAGGCATCTAAAAACTGCTCAACATTGCTATTCATGGTTTTTGAGTCATAAAGCACATCTAGTTCGAGCGCTACAGTCTTAAAGTTGGTCGGATAGGTAAAAAGCGAGGGCGATAACGGAACACTTTTAATTACTGAAGTAGAAACGAAATGCGTGTCACCGCCCAAGACAAACTTCATACCTTCAACTCGGCGAGATTGACCGTTTAAGGTAAAACGCAAAGGCACACCAGCTGTTTGAGGCAGGTCGAGCGTACGCTGCAAAATATGACAAGCTTGGGCGGCCAAACCATCAACTTCAGCCATCACTAGATGACCAGAAGTTCCCACAGCCTTTGGCACCAAGTGACCATTGGGCAAGAGTTCGGCCAAAACAAAATCACTACAACGCCGCCCGTTGATCACGGGAGAAGCGACTTTCAGTATGTGCTCCGAGGGTGCCCAGTCAACATCCTTACCATGATTCCAGATGGGATGATGATCAATCCACTGCTGATAAGGCATCGCCAAGCCTTTCTTAGTAATACGGTTATACAAAACCACCCGCCAGGTCGGCGCTTTTGCCACCAGATAAATTTGGTCATTGCCAAAATTTATGCGCACAGCTTGGCTAGTCAAATAGCTCTCAGCCGCGCCGACAGAAACTGCAGACTGTTTGAGATAGAGAGTCTTTTCTGCCGCGGCAACAGAATTTGTGGCGCTAAAAAAGAACAGTACGACGCCAAGGGCTCGAGAAAGCAGCCCCCTGCTCTGACTCAATAAATTCGAATTTGCTACGGTCGACTGAGGAGGCAATCAAATTTCCCTATTTATAAACAATTGGACAAAACTAGCAGAACTATTATCACACCACAGCTTCAGCGGTTTTGTTTCCGAAAAGCTAGCGCTAGCTTCAGGCAATGGTGAAGGGTGTTTTAGGCTTAGAAACTTCAAGTAGCTTGAACAGCAAGCCTTTACGCGGTTAGGTTTACTTGCCATTTATTCCAATTCTTCCAACCAAATAATTCCAGCTCAAATTACCTAACTTCACCCCAGCTATGTCTTTACCCACTCGGAAGCTCACTTGGACCGACTGGTGAAGACAGCTATCAATGGCAAACCAAAGGAAACCCAAATGACCCCTCAACCTACTACCACACTGTCGCTACAGGTTGGTGCCAAGGTGGCTATTCTGCAGCACAAGCACCTCAAATGTGCCGCCCATGGCTTTGTGCAGTTCATCAACGGTGCCTACATCTCGGTTCGCGCCGAAGATGTCGAACCAGTCGAAAGCGACGCCTGCGAGCAGACGTTCGAACTCTACCCGAACGAGTTGCGGGTCGTGGCCAACTATCAACATCTGCGCTTCAAGCTCGGTGCCGTAGTTCGCATCAAGCAAATCGACTGGCTCAATGTCGCTCCCAAGACCCACGGCGTTGTCATCGGAGTTGAGGCGGAGCGCATTCTCATTCAACCAGTGGGAGCCCACAAGAGCGCCATCATCTCGCTGCGCCCAGAGGCGATTGCACTGGAAGACAATGAGAGCAATCAAAGTGCTCAAGCCGTAGCCCAACAAACTTCTATTTTGGCTGTTTTGGCTGCCCTCGATGGCTCGGCCACCATTTCTCAGCTGACGAGCCTTTTGGCCACCCAAGTCGGCCTGGGCAGCAGGGCTGAGCTGGTACAACAGCTTGCCGTGCTGGCCAACCAGGGTCAAATCGCCTTGACCGAGACCCGTGCCACGATCAGACAAAGGGGCGCTGCCCCTAGCGTACCCAAGCTCAACCAGGAAGGCCTGAAAGAGGCAATTGAGCAGCTGGAAAAAGCTAAAGAAAGCCTGGCCGAAGCAGTGCGCCAAGCGACCCTGGCCCTAACTCTCTAGGGCATAACTAGCCCCCATATTAGCTAGCGCTAATTAAACTAGTTGATCTAATTTCTCTGAGCCCTCTGATACGCCATCAGGGGGCTCAAGATCCTTGCCTTGTGACCCTTGAGCCAATTAGGGTCGAATCATATCTCTCTCAATCTTCTAAACAGGCACAGCTATCAGCATCTAAAGCACAACACTCTTTCATCGCTCGTTAGCTCCTGCACACGCAGTGCAAGCCAAGCCTTTCTCTTTTTCCACCTGCTATCAGCGGGTCTCTTTAACTGGAGGAAATTATGATCAAACCAACGGATCTGCAGAACATCGTCTCCGCCATCGTTGCCCTCGATGCCGCTCAAGACAAGCTCTATTCCATTGCCGGCGGCAGCATCGACAGCGGCAACGCCAAAGCTGCTCGCATGACCAGCCAACAGCGCCTCGACTACTTCCGCTCGGACGAATTTCGCCACTGGGTAGCCTGCGAAAAGGCTGCTGGTCGGCAAGTTTTCTGGCTCAAGGACGTCGACAAGACCCAGGGTGCCGGCGACATCTTCACTTTCTTCTTCAAGTGGCGCGCCGACAACGGCAAGTTCACCGAAAAGCAGCTGGCAGTGATCGCCGACTATCTTGGCCAAAGCAAGCAAGCTCCCATGAGCTGGCCGGCGCGCATGCTCTCTGGTATCAAGAAAGCCTGCCAGAGCTTGAGCAAGAACAAGCCGGCCGCTGATCTCGGGCCTCATGAAGCTCTGCGTCGGTGGCTCAACAAAGAAGGTGGTGGTGATGGCATCGCCATGATGGACTTCTGGACCAACATCTACTGGCCCAGCCAGGTCGGTCTCTCCAAGGCTGAAAAGCTGGCCCAGGTGACGGCCTTCGCTCCGCTGTATGCCAACAAGGCCTACCCTGGCGTGAAGGAAGAAAACGAGCTGCTCACGTCCCTCGGCGTCACCGTGGTCATCGTCTCCAACGGCGACCAGGAACTGGCCATCGCCGTGGCACCGATTCTCGGTGTCAAACCCGAAAACGTCGTGGGTTCGCACTTGATCTACGACAAGAGCGGCATGTCCACCGGTGTCAACCACAGCTACGAAGTCGGTGGTGAAGAATGGCACTCGAAGCCGCAGCCTGGCAAGCCGCTGAGCTTTCACTACTGGCTGCACGTCAATCGCGCCCGTTTCGGCTGGTCACGCATCGACGAACGCAAGTTTGTCATTGCTGGCCGCGACGGCGACTCGGCCTCCACCGACGGTGGCATGATGATACTGATGCACCCCTGTGCCATCGGCAACTTCATGATCAACACTCCCGGTGAGCCGGCTCGCCTGGAGAAGTTCTTGGCCGTGGCTTCCAAGTACGGTTGGACCGTCGGTCAGTTCATCACCCTCGACCACAGCCCATCCAAGACTGGCTACCGTCCGGACTGACCCTGAGAACTCAGCATTAAGATCAGGGCTCAGTCGTAAGCACAACAAAAGGGGGGTCAGTTCACGTAGAACTGGCCCCTCTCTTTGTTATCTTGAATTATCTTTTGCCACAAACTGCGCACATATTCAATACGAAAGCATTTTTTTGCTTCACTATTTACGGTACTTTATAGTAAAACAAGGGCTGTATCAAATCCACTTAAGAATGGCTGCAATAAGGGCTGATGGCAAGTCTGATTTGCTATGATCGCCTCATGAAAACTGCAAAATTGAAAATTGCAAAGCCAAAACATTCCTCCAGGAGAGCGACAGAAGCCTGGTGGGCTGCGGCCTTGGTTTATTCTCTGCCGTTTTTAGCGGCAACAACAGACCTACCGGCCTTGGCCCAATCAAACACCCACCAGGTTAGCCATACTGGCAATCGCCCCTTCGAATGGCCGACCGGTAACAGTGCTCACACCGCTCACACAGTTCAGAGCAAGACCAAGCCTGATGCCATGCCCAAAGCCCATGCCGTAGCCAAAATTGAACCCACGGTAAAGTTCAGCAAAACATCGACACTTGAACGCATCGTTATCTCAACCGATAGATTGTTTGACCCAGACCAAACTACAATCATGCCCGGTGGCGAAGCGGCACTGAGCAAAATGGTCGAACACTTAAGCCGCTGGCGTGAACATCCTGTTGTAATCGAATGTCACACCGATAGCTTTGGCTTCGACACCTACATTCGCAAGCTCAGCCAAGAGCGAGCAGAGCGCCTGCGCCTCTGGTTTCTGCAACGGGGCCTACTCGATGATGTTCAAGTTACTGCCATCGGCGTAGGCAAGGGTCATCCCATTGCCCCCAACCAAACACCTGATGGCAAAGACAATTTAGTCGGCATGGCCGCCAATCGACGTATAGAAATTATTGTCGACAAAACCAAAGCCATCGAAGTAGCAGTACTAGATCCCATTCACCAGTCAATCGAAGAGCCATCAAATACCCCGCCCCCTGCTCCCATTGCCGAGAAACAAGACTGGACGCCTCCTGATGAGCGCGATAGCGGCGACCTCATTAGAGAAGCCGATACGGCAAACGCTGGCAACCACGAGCCAAATCCTATCATCGATAGCCTTCCCACCCAAGAATCGGCACAAAAGCCCAGGGGCACCCAAGACTCAACCTCGCAAGCCGCCCCAGCTAAAGTAACCACAGAAGAGCAGCAGAAGCAGCACGAATGGGATCACAAAGAGTTTGGTGTCTGGCGCGAAGACAGATAAACCAGTCAGTCAATCACAATTGCTAACCGTGCGACCAGAACAATGATTCTTCTATAGTCAGGCAACCAGAATTGACTAATTGCAACAGTTCTACGGCTTTGGCATACTTTTCGCGATTGTCTGGAAAAGCTACCAACAAACAGCTATGAAGCAAGCTATCGCTTTCAATACAATATCTGATTTTGGCCTTCCAAGATTTCAGAGACTCAGCGCTCAATGGTCTATCAAGAGTCTTCTCGTGCTCAGACAACAAGGCCTCAACCACTTCTCGATTAGCGCTCATGTAGCCAATTAGTTCTTGAGCTGTGTCAGCATTGAGATAATCGAGCATGCGCAAGTAGACATAAAAGGAAATTTTACCGGCCTGGGATAAGCTAGCCTGCGAGCTAGAGCTACCCTCGCAATGCAGTTTATGCTGCATTATCAATTTCATACCGTCTCGATAACTGAGCGCACCGGACTCAATTCTTCTAGCAATACTGGAGACCACAAACAGCTTTTGTGGTGGCAAATTAGAGTAGAGATAAAGCATATCAGCAAGACCACGACCGCTTGTTACAGCGGCAGTGTGATAGGTCTGAACATCTTCAACGTTAACCAACTCAGCGTCAATCAACAGACGAGACAAAATGCGACTGGTTTTACTTAATGCCTGCGAACTGACTCTAAGCTTGCCCGCTTCTTGCAAAGCATCAGCCAAAACAATTTCGCCTTGCCTCAAGCGCTTCTGAATTTCGAGCACTTTATCAACCGTGGCTTGCTCTAAAAAATCGAAAGAGACAATTGCTCTACCAAGAGGAAGACAAGCTGAATTAGCTCGCTCTAAAGCCTTGTCTACTAGCTCAGGGGAAAGCAGACTAGCCCCTTTAAGCAACTCACCAAGGCGCATGCCTTTGCTATCTTCGCAATAGAAACCAAGGGTCAACAAGGCGTCGTTGAAAGACCATTTGCGACGTTGCACAAGGGCAACCACGGCTTGACACTCATCCAAAGTCAGTAGCTGATCACTGAGCATCCATTGAGCTTGAACACAGGCCTTAAGAACGACTGGTGAAATGATTTCTTGAGCCACCAAAGCTTGACCAAGCGGACTGCCTGTCTCTTTAGCAAAAAGCAAAGCCCGGTCGACTTCAGCAACAGAAGTCAGCTTTAGCCCTGTAACAACCTCACCCAACATCAATATCGGCATTTGACAAGCCTATCTATGTACTAGAACGGTTACATTATCTTACCCATTCAGGACCTATGTGTCTCAAACTAACTAATAAAAAAGGAGCAGACATTCATGCAGACATTCATGCAGACAATTCATGCAGTCACGGATTGCGCACTACTTGCCGTAGTATACGTTGGATTTTAAAAATTGATTGCCAAAGCCATTGCCGCAAGAACAAGTACCAATCAAAGGAACAGGGCCATTGGCGGCCCTGTTCCTTGTTTGGCAAACTAAAAAGTCAGAGCGAATAACAAGCGCAGAGCCTCATCCCTTAGCGCAGTGAGGCAAAGGCCCGGTAGCAGAGGCCGCTAAGGCCGCCAATTGCACTCATCAAGACGAGCTTGGTGACAAGCTCGGTCAACGACGGCATGCTGAAGACCATGCCGAAGGTGAGGCAGAGCATGGTCATGATCACGGTGAAGATTATCGCCATGCCCATAGCACCGAGCATGAAATGCCCGCGCACGCCGTCCCCAAATGACTTGCTTGGCGTGGCAACGGCGATATAACCGCCGTTGAGAAAGCCGAGAATGGCTGAAATCGGGATGATGCCGACATAGTTAGCATCAGCACCATAGCAGACGAGATTGACAAGGGCGAGCAGGGCAACGGTGCCGATGACAGCGCCAAAGATTCCCAGGATTGTCTTCATTGGGTTTGGTCCACTTCTTCTATTAGGGTTGAGTAAAAAACTTGGCAAAGAAAAAACGGTGCCTAAATTCCCAAAAGAATCCAGGCACCGCAGATGACACCAGAGCAAAGCCAAGGGCTTAGCCCCAGATGCTTAAAGCAACAGGCTTGAGCAAGCGCTGTTTCTTAGTTCAGGCCGATATACCCTGCTGCTTAAGCAAGAAGGCATACTCGAAGGCCACGTCTTTCAGGGCATCGAAACGCCCCGATTTACCACCGTGCCCCGCCGCTTCAAGCGATATCTTGTAAATCAGCGGGTTGCTATCAAGCTTAGTGGCCCGCAGCTTGGCTGTGTACTTTGAGGGCTCCCAGTAAGGCACCTGACTATCGTAGAAAGCCGACTGCACAAGCATAGCCGGATAATGCGCCGCATGAATGTTCTCGTAGGGCGAGTAGAGGCGCATATAGTTATAGTCGTCCTCGACCTTAGGATTACCCCACTCTTCGAATTCGGCCACAGTGAGAGGCAGAGTTTCGTCGAGCATGGTGTTGATGACATCGACGAAGGGCACGTCGACGATGGCGGCCTTGAACAAGTCGGGGCGCAGATTGAGCACTGCCCCCACGAGCAAGCCACCGGCACTGCCGCCTTCGATGCTCAACTGCTCGCTGCTGGTGTAACCCTTGGCGATCAGATGCTCAGCGCAGGCGATAAAGTCGGTGAACGTGTTCATCTTCTTGCGCAACTTGCCGTCATCACGCCAGGTCTCGCCCATGTCACCGCCGCCGCGAATGTGGGCGATAGCATAGACATAGCCGCGATCTAGCAGACTGACCCGAGCGCTGCTGAAGCCCGTGGGGATGGTGATGCCGTAAGAGCCATAGGCATAGAGGTGGCACTTGCGGCCGTCCGTGAGGAGACCCTTGTAGACCAGAGAGACAGGCACGAGGGTGCCATCAGCAGCGGTGGCAAAGATGCGCTCGCACTTGTAAGCAGTGAGATCGTATCCCTTTACCTCTTGGGTCTTGAGCACTGTGGTGCTGCGCTTTTCGAGATCGTACTCAAAAGTCGATGGCGGCGTCACCATCGAGTTGTAGCTGAAGCGATAGACCGCAGTATCAAACTCGTGATTGGCCGCACCCGAAACAGCATAGGCTGGCTCAGGAAAGTCGATGTAGTGAACCGCACCAGTCGACAATTTCTGGATACGAATCTTGCCGAGACCCTGGTCAGTCTCGAAAACAATCAAGTAGTCGGCGAAGACGTCCACACCCTCGATCTTGACACCGGGCCGATGCGCCAGCACTTCCTTCCACTTGGACGGCGAGCGGGCGGGAGCCTTGAGCAAGCGGAAGTCTTTGGCTTGCTCATTGGTGAGAATGTAGAAGTTCTTGCCGTCATCGTCGACCTCGTAGGTGACCATGTGCTGCTGCGGCAGAATCTGCTTGAACTTCGAGAGCGGCTTGTCGGCGCGAATGTAGGCCGAGAAAGCGGTGGTGTGGCTGGAGGTGTTGAGGTAGATGAAAGCTCCAGTGCGCGTCTTCGAGACGTGCACGCCGAAGAATTCATCCGGCTCTTCGTGCAGAAGTTCGTGACGCTTGTTGCCGACCTTGTGCCGATAGAGACGGTTGGAGCGCTTGGTGACAGCGTCTTCGCTGGTGTAGAAAAGAGTCTTGTTGTCGCTGGCCCAGACCAACGAGGTGACGCGCTCAGCAGTGGAAGCAAGCACTTTTCCTGTGCGCAGATTCTTTACCACCAGGGTGTACTGGCGAAAACCCTTGTTATCGTAGGTATAGGCGACGAAATTGCCACTGGGGCTGAAGGCTACCGAACCGAGCTGGAAGAAAGAGCTGCCCTCGGCCAAGACATTGACGTCGAGGATGATCTCTTCCGGGCTGCCTTCTTTGACGGCACGGCGACAGGTGATGCTGTACTGCTTACCCTCCTCGGTGCGAGAGTAATAGAACCAGCGACCACGGCGAGCCGGAACGCTCTGATCGGCTTCCTTGATGCGCGAGCGCATCTCCTGGTAAAGAGTCTCTTGCAGGCCGACAGTGTCAGCCATGTAGGAGAGGGCGTGAGCATTCTCGCCTTCCAGGTGAGGAATCAGATCGGGGTCCTGAACAGGCAGGTTGCGCATCCAGGCGTAGTCATCGACCACATCCTGGCCGTGCAGGCTGACCACATGGGGCACCTTCTTGGCCACGGGAGGAGCAACAAGATTGACGTTGACGGCGCTGGGTTTGTTCACTGAAGTCATGGAATTCCCTTTCATTACTTCGCAGTATTTCAGATAAGCCTAGCAGCTCATGCACCCGGAAGCTCAATCTTCAGAGTAGCTGCTCTATGCTGCGACAGTTCAACTCTCCAGAATCTACTCTCCCCGAAACTTACTCACCATGGTTTATAAACGCTCGCAGCTATTCTAGTGACAGAGTCACAAGAAAAAGCAGCTGTAGTGCGAAGTTATAGAGCGCGAGCGATTTAATACCAAGGTTTATATAAGAGGAGAGATAAAGTTATCTTTGACCATTAGAGCTATTGAGCACAATCAAATAGCCTGGTGATACTACGCAGGAAGGCGCCAAGAATAGCCGAAGAGACTTCTCTCAGCTCTGTATCCATTCACTAGCTACGCTAACCATGATACCGCCAGTAGTGGCGCAAAGAAAGCACAAAAGCCGAACAACTAGAAGTCGTTCGGCGTAAAAGATGAGGCGAGCAATCGCTAAAATAGGCCTTGTAGAGCGAGCTTACACCAGCACATGTAATCGTTTTGTTAACTTGCGAAGAGGCCGTCTCTGTTTTGACAAAGACGGCCTCAATTAAACTATGAATGGCTACTGAAAAGAACTTAGAGCCCTAACTGTCTAGCAATTAGCAGTCGTTGAATCTCAGAAGTACCTTCGCCGATTTCGCAAAGCTTAGCATCGCGCAAGAAACGCTCAGCCGGGAAGTCAACGATATAACCGTAGCCACCGTGAATTTGCACGCAGAGGTTGCAAACCTTTGAAGCCACTTCAGAAGCAAAGAGCTTGGCTTGTGAGCCTTCCAAAGTGACGCGCTTGTGATGGTCTTTCATCCAGGCAGCATGATAAAGCATCAAACGAGCAGCACTAAGCTGAGTAGCCATGTCGGCCAAGTAAGCCTGAATCATTTGGAACTTACCAATGGGCTGACCAAAAGCTTCGCGCTGCTTGGCATAACTCAAAGCGGCATCAAAAGCGGCTTGACCGATTCCAAGGGCTAGAGCACCGATAGAAAGGCGTCCACCTTCAAGAGTTGTGAGGGCCTGTCTATAGCCTTCGCCTTCCTGACCAATCAAATTCTCTTTAGGAATTTTGCAATCTTCAAAGGTCAAACTAGCTGTGGGGGAGCCACGCATTCCCAATTTTTTCTCTACCTTACTGACAAAGAAACCTGGTGTGCCTTTTTCTACAACAAAGGAAGAAATACCTTTGCGGCCCTGACTTTTATCAGTCATAGCCATGATGATGGCAACATCAGCGTCAGTAGCGTTAGTGATGAACTGCTTAGTGCCGTTTAAAACATAGTGATCGCCCACCAATTTAGCGGTGGTTTTCTGGGTTGCAGCATCAGAACCAGTACCTGGTTCAGTCAAAGCCCAGCAGCCAATGTATTCGCCAGAGCAAAGTTTAGGTAGATACTTTTTCTTTTGCTCTTCAGAGCCAAAGAGATAAAGGGGATTAGTGCCAAGCGAAATGTGAGCAGCATAGCTCAAGCCAGTGGAGCCGCAGGCGCGACCAATTTCTTCAACAGCGATTACATACGAGCGATAGTCGGCGCCAGCGCCGCCGTATTCAGCACTAATGGGGAGACCAAGATAGCCAAGCTTGCCTAGCTCTTTGAAATTCTCAATTGGAAAACGAGCGTTCTGGTCAACCTCATGTGCCTTTGGGGCGATTTCACGAGTGGCGTAATCGCGAATCGCTTCTCTGATAGCTTGGTGTTCCTCATTGAGAAATTCACCAAATGGCATAACATCGTGCTCGGTAACTGAGGTGCTCACGTCACTCTCTCCCATATAAACCCTTAATCTAATGCAATTCTCATTGCAAGTCTCTTTGTAAAGCTTAGTGCCAATCATAGCGCCAAACCGCCTATTTAAGCCCAAACTTAAATGATAGATAGAATTGTTTTATGCTGTCGCTAGCTGGCGAAGTACCGCTCAATCGACTCTACTATGCGCTCTGCAGCATGGCCATCACCAAACGGATTGACAGCCTGAGACATTTTGGCGTAAAGATCGCTACTAGATAAAAGCTCCCGAGCACCAGCCACAATGGTCTCCTGACTGACACCAACCAACTTGGCAGCACCGGCCGCCACCGCCTCAGGACGCTCAGTATTGGTCCTCATTACCAGCACAGGCTTGCCAAGGGCAGGAGCTTCTTCTTGAACTCCGCCTGAATCAGTAAGAATGAAATGACAACGTTGCATAGCGTGCACAAAAGGCACGTAATCAAGAGGCTCCACGAGGTGCAAGCGATCGTGACCCGCGAATACTGGCTCAATCGATTCGCGCACCACTGGGTTTTTGTGAATGGGATACAGCACCTGTACATCCGGAAACTCATCAGCAATTTGCCGTAAAGCCAAAGCAATCTCGTCCATGCCCTGACCCCAGTTCTCTCTCCGGTGGGCCGTTACCAAGAGCACTTTGGCCTTATCAAAATCAACTTTGCCATAGAGAGCGGGGTCAATTTGATCAGCCTGCAAACGGCCAGCAGTGTCAAGTAGAGCATCAATCACAGTGTTGCCAGTCATGAAAACATTGTCGACAATGCCTTCCTTCTTTAGATTTTCTACAGCCAGGGCTGTCGGGGCAAAGTGCAAAGTGGCAAGCCTGCCAGTCTGCCGCCTGGCCATTTCTTCAGGAAAGGGATTATAGCGATCGTTCGTACGCAAGCCAGCTTCCACGTGGCCCACTGGCACCTTTTGATAAAAGGCGGCGAGAGCAGCCGACATCACTGTAGTAGTGTCACCTTGCACCAAAAGGAGATCAGGCTTATCTTTTGACAACAGCTGATCGACACCATTGAGCACACGGCCAGTAAGCTCAGCCAAAGTCTGACCGTGCTTCATCAAGTCAAGGTCATAGTCGGCCTTGACATCAAACCAACGCATCATCTGGTCGAGCATCTCACGATGCTGAGCAGTGATTGCCACCACTGGTTCTAAACTCTTAGACTGGCGAAGAGCATGCACCACAGGAGCCAACTTGACAGCTTCCGGGCGCGTTCCAAACACACACATAACGCGCTTTTTCATAGTCATATATTCTATAGCAAGAGCTGTCTGTTAGACTAATTTGCTATCCGACCATGAAACAAGACGATCAATTTAAGTAGGGGACGCCGTGGACGTTATCACTGAAGGAACTATCAATCAAGATGAACCGGTGGCCGACGTCGTCAATGCCGTTGTAGCAATTAAATCTTGCCAAACTCCGATTCTGCGTATTAATGACAATCAATCAGATTTGCAGGGGCGCATTTTATTTTCAGCTGGTGGCTTCATTGTTGGAGCGCGCATAAATGTCACAGGCGAAAGCGGATACGGGGCGGTGCGCAAACTCTTAATGGTGCGCGACGGAAACTATGCCATCTTAGATCCCATGCGCAAGCCTACCGCTGAGCTAAACCAGGCTTTATGGCTTTCCACCACAAAACTTGTTGCTCTTTTGCCCAACCTGCCAGAGGCCTCACAATCTATTTTAGACGCCCATCCTGAGCGTATTACCGAAAGCGCTGCCCGACCAAAAACTGGTCAACTAGATTTAGCACCAATAATGGCTGCAGTGGGTGCACCCAAAGATCACGCCGTAATAGACCCAAGTATTGCAACACACATAGAAGAAGAATCGAGACAAACAGTGGGAAACAAACAAGCATCACGTAAATACAACGAAGGTAGATGGCGTACCATCAAAACCTTAATTCAACTGGCATTCACACTACTAATCGTAGCGGCCATCATGCTTAACAGCGAGTCAGTCTACGGAGTAGTCTCGGCTGGCCTTAAGACAGTGGGTATTGACACCGACTTGTCCAAATACATGGCACCACTGACCCAGGGTATCGTTATCAAGGCGAAAAAAGACATCGAGGCCAAAAAGAAACCAAGCAAATGAGCAATGGCTTTGACCGCGCCCTGTCTTTAACAATTCCTGGCCTCAGATCTAGTTTGGCTGCTGGCCTGGCTCTCAGTTTTTCGCTTAGTTTTGCACTAAACTGGCCGCCAGCTTCAGCCCAGATCAATCAAACCGATGGCCAGAACACAACGCTCCAAGACCCCAACAACAACCCCAATAGCAAACCAAATCAGAAAAAAGCTAAGAAGAGCAAGGTCTCAAACAAGCCACTCGACCCCAGCCTTATAACCGGAGCCAATGGCCAGCTTCCTCCACCAGATGCCACGCTAGTTCGAGAAGTAGTTAGCAGTGAGGGTATTGAGCGCGAATTCTATGTACACGTGCCCAAAGGCTATGACTACAATCGCAAGATGCCACTAGTCATGTGTTTTCACGGCGGCTTTGGCTTAGGCAGCAGAATGGACGCCCTGACAGGCCTCGATGCCATCAGTGATCAGAATGGCTTTCTTCTTGTTTATCCGCAAGGGATCAATAGACACTGGAATGATGGCCGCAACATCGATGGACATGATCGCTATAACGACGTGCAATTTGTCAGCGACATGCTAGAGCACCTTGAGCGCCGCTGGAATATCGACCCTAGTCGCGTTTATGTCACCGGTGTTTCAAATGGTGGCTTTTTCAGTCAATATCTATGCCTCATGCTTCCTGGCAAATTTGCTGGCTGCGCCTCAGTCGGAGCCACTTTGCCAGATATCGTGCACAGCAGAGGAAGACCAACGAAGCCTGTATCGATGTTATACATTTTGGGCATGAGCGACCCCCTGGTGCCCTTTAACGGCGGCCCTATTCACTACCAAAGCTTCCGCGATAGAGGCAGCGTTATATCAGCGAAAGAAGCCACCCAATATTGGGTGAAGGCCAACCGCTGCCAACCGAATCCGCGCACCATTGACCTACCCGATATTGACCCTAACGACGGAACCCGCGTCAAGTATGCCCAATTTTCAGGCGGCCTCCAGGGCACCGAAGTAGTGGTCTATGGTATCGAGGGCGGTGGCCACACCTGGCCTGGGGGCATGCAGTACCTGCCTGAAGGAACAGTGGGCAAGACTTCACGAGATTTTAGTGCCAGCCAAGCAATCTGGGACTTTTTCAAGAATCACACTTCGGCTGCCGGTCGCTAAAACATAGAGCGATTTAGCTCCACTGCTTATTCAAAACTCTTGAGCCGCGGCAAAGCTTTTCTCAATCTTTTCTCGTATTCAGGCTGTACAAGCACAAACGGCGCTCTCACTTCTTCTAAGCTCTTGAGCTGTTCGATCATATCGATAGATTTTGGTGTTAAGTTGTTGCACTTGCTTAAGTCAATGAATTTGAGATTCTTCAAAGTCTTAAACTGAGCTATATCAAGGTCTGTTAACGGGTTCTCTTGTAACGATAACCGCTCCAACCGAGTTAATTTGGCAATGTACTTACACTCTTCTGCTCCGAGATTGGCTTTGCCAATTTCCAACGTGTCTAATTGGTCCAGCTCAGACAGTTTCTTTAGCAGCGGTACCAGCTCCGTCAACTGAGACAAGCCAAGAACACGCAGCTGCGGCAGAAGCTTACAGCGCGCTAGCTCCATCCCAGTCAAACCGGAATTATCGACGCACAATTCATTGACAGCGGCCAACTTATCTATCGACGCGACGTCAGAAGCCTCTAGTTTCGTTCCTTTCAATTCCAACCGACTCAACTTGGTAAAGCCTTGCAAAATGGGAAAGACCTTAGTTGGTCGTTCTTTGCAGTCGTTGAAGCAAACTTCAGAGAGCTCCTCCGGGCGAAAGAACTTCAGTAAATCGGGATAAGACGTTACTTCGAGCGAGGCGCTCAAGTGCATTTGTTCGTTGGTCGGCATGGCTATAGATCCGCGTGCGTCTTCTCTCTTAAAAAACGGACGTACAAATGCTCTATGGGACAGCCAACCCAAATCAAATTTATCGGGAAATTCAAAGACATAGGTCTTTTGTCCATTTACCAATACTGGCTTTGAATAAAATCCGCTATGAGAAGCAAGGTAACTCTCGACTATCTTAGCTCGGGCTGGTGTCATAGAGCGCACGTCTTTAATACTGTCCGCATCAAGCTTCGCCACTATATCTATAGACTCTACTGCCGATTCTTTGTCGACGATAGACTTAACATTCAAGGTGGCAGATTTAGCCTTTCGCTGCTCTCCCAAAATTGCAAAAGCCGCAGTGCCCATGAAAGCAATAACCACAATTACTGCGGTCAAAGCAATAACCATAGCCTTGATTTGCTTACTAGCTGATCCAGAATTAGTGTCACTTTGACCGGTTGTTACCCCCTGCGACTTAGTATAAGTGGCTTTGCGTCGGGTCGCCTCCGCCACTGCATACGGTGCCATACCGCCAGACCCAGCGCCAGGGCCCCCCGGCCCCTTTCTACTCTCGCCGCGCTCTAATGCCAACAACTCGCTGGCCACATCAGCCAGCGAATCATAACGAGCATCTGGCTCCTTCGCTAGCAAACGCGCCACAATCTCTTCTAATTGCGGAGGAAAAACAACAGGCTCTTCGTCTTCTTCTAAAACTATAACTTCAGCCATAGACGGTGGCACCACAGACTGATGCATGGCAGTTGTTTCTATGGCTGTCTTTCCTAGCAGGGGCGGCCGACCGGTCAAAGCCTGAAACATAGTGACACCAACAGAGTACATATCGGTGCGATGATCAAGCTGCTGCCCAGAACATTGCTCCGGGCTCATATAAAGCGGGCTGCCAAAAACCTCACCGGGCCTAGTCAAACCCTGACCAAAGCCATTATCAAAAGATGACAATTTGGCAATGCCAAAGTCGACGATCTTCACAACCGCCGGGGCATCTTCTCGACCATCGCGAAGAAGCATGATGTTGCCAGGCTTGATATCGCGATGAATAATGCCGCGATCATGAGCATAGGCGAGACCGGCGCAAACCTGGCGAAATATCGGCAAGGCTTCCTTCACAGGTAGCCGATAATATTCATCAAGGTAGTCAGCCAGCGACTCGCCGACTAATAGATCCATGGTGTAGTAAGGCAGCCCAGCCTCAGTCTGGCTCATGTCGTAAATGCGCACAACATTAGCGTGATCAAGCCGGGCAATGGCTTGAGCTTCAATGCGAAAGCGCTTCCACACTTCTTCTGAGACCTGCTCTGAGCGCAAAACTTTAAGAGCCAAAACCTTGGCCATCATCAGATGTTCTACTTTGTAGACAAAGCCCATGCCGCCCTGACCAATAAAGGCGAGCACACGATAGGTACCACCAATGAAAGAACCAACTTCCAAAGTGCCTTGATTGCTAGGGTCTAGATTGAAGTCAGGCATTTATCTTAAATGTGCTTTCTGAATTGATTTCTCTGAATCGAACAATACGAGCACAGGGTCACCTGGAGCATCCTGTATTGTCTCACCAAACTCAAAATTGGAGTAGTTCAGATTTTAGCTCTGAAGAATTCACATGAAGACGTCGAATACCCGTAGTTTAGGCAAGGCTTTTCTCAGCCTCGTTGCACTATCTGCCTGCATCAACTCTTCTGTTGCCCGAATCTGCTCCAGGCTTTTCATCTGTGCCAAGGTGTCTATAGACTTAAGAGTAAGGTTGTTGCAGCGACTCAAGTCAAGCTCTCTTAGTTTTTTCAAATTCTTAAACTGAGCAATGTCTTCGTCAGTTACGGGAGCGTCTTTGAGAGATAAATTCCAAAGATTCGTCAGCTGCGAAATGTACCCGCAGTCTTCTTTAGTAAGATTGACCCGACTGACTTCTAAAGCCTCCAACTTACCAAACCCTGCTAGCTTCTTCAGCAGCGGGGTGATCTCCTTTACTCCTGTTGCCCCAAGGGTAGTCAGATTGGGTAGAATTTTGCAACGAGCAAGCTCTCTTCCACTCAGTGTTGACTTATCGAGACAAAGCTCTGTCACTGTGCGCAATTTATCTAGAGATGCTACATCTGAACTGGCTAAATTCGAACCTCGTAGCTCTAGGCGCCTGAGCCTGGTGTAGCCCTGAAGAATGGGAAAAAGCTTTTCTGTTCTCTCTTTCCGCTCGTTGAAGCAGAGTTCAACTAGCTCATCAGGTCGAAAGCCCTTAAGCAGCTCCGGATAAGCAATTACAGCAGCCGACGGTTTCAAATGCAGCGCCGCATCGCTTCTCAGGCTCACAGCTCCTAAAGCCTTGTATTCTTTTACGCGCAGATTGTCGGGAGACCAATAGGCAAGCTCACCCAAATCAAACTTGGTCGGAAATTGGAAGGCTATAACCCGCTTTCCGCCGACCGTAGCGGGCTTTGAATAGTAGCCAGAATGAGCGGCCAAATAGCTTTCAACTAAGTTAACCTTGTCTTGAGATAGCGCCCCCGAAGCTTCTAAGCTCCCTTCGTTAAGGTCATGCAAAACACTCAAATTTTGGCTGACAGTATTTCTGTCAAAACTCAATATCTTCATATGAGCAGCCTGCTCTTGCTCATGCTTCTTCTGCGCTGAGAGCATATAAACTGCCATTGCCACCACACCAAGCAATGCAATTACCGCCGCCGCCATAATAAAAATCTTTGTTTGACTAGCACCAACAAGAGCTGAATCAGTATCAGATTGCCCCGAGGTCAGTACCTGTGCTCGGCCATAACTAGATTGGCGTGGGCCCATTTGTGCAAGCACAGAAATATTCCCACTCCCATTTCTCTTTCTACTTTCACTGTCCTGATTGTCTTTTCTAGACTCACCGCGCTCCAGAGACAAGAGTGCTCTAGCCACATCAGCCAGTGAATCATAACGAGCATCCGGCGACTTCGCCAGCAAACGCGCCACAATTTCTTCTAATTGCGGGGAAAAGACAACGGGCTCTTCATCTTCTTCTAAATCTATGACCTCGGCCATACTTGGTGGCACCACCGACTGGTGCATGGCAGTTGTCTCTATGGCTGTCTTTCCAACCAAGGGCGGACGACCGGTCAAAGCCTGAAACATAGTGACACCAACAGAATACATGTCAGTGCGATGATCAAGTTGCTGCCCCGAACATTGCTCTGGACTCATATAAAGCGGGCTGCCAAAAACCTCACCGGGCCTGGTCAAACCCTGACCAAAGCCATTATCAAAAGAGGACAATTTAGCAATGCCAAAGTCGACAATCTTCACTACTGGTGCGGCATTTTCTCGACCATCGCTGAGAAGCATGATATTGCCAGGCTTGATATCGCGATGAATAATTCCGCGATCATGAGCGTAGGCAAGGCCAGCGCAAACCTGGCGAAATATGGGCAAGGCCTCTTTTACAGGCAGACGATAATATTCATCCAGATAGTCAGCCAAAGACTGGCCGACTAATAAATCCATAGTGTAATAAGGCAGCCCTGCTTCAGTTTGGCTCATATCGTAAATGCGCACAACATTAGCGTGGTCAAGCCTGGCAATGGCTTGAGCCTCAATGCGGAAGCGCTTCCACACTTCTTCTGAGACCTGCTCTGAGCGCAATACCTTGAGAGCCAAGACCTTGGCCATCATCAGATGCTCTACTTTGTAAACAAAGCCCATGCCGCCCTGACCAATGAAGTCGAGCACGCGATAGGTACCACCAATGAAAGAACCAACTTCCAAAGTGCCCATATTGTTAGCGTCTGGTTTGAAGTCAGGCATTTATCGGCATTGAGCTATCTCAATCAAACTGTCTGAATCGAACAATACGAGTGCAGGGTCACCTGGAGCAATAGGTATTGTCGCACCAAAACCCGGTACTTAGTAATTTGGATTTTAATTCAGATTTCAATTTAGCTTCTAGTTCAGAACTGATACTCCCGAAATTAGCGCCTAGGTCTCTCGGGATCGGTGGCACGATAGAGATCTTTGATACTCATCCAGCGATCGCTGGCCTGTCCCCATTGATTAGAAAGCCTGGCTCTGCCTTTCGCGGCATCATAATCTGTCACTGAAAGCATATGACCTTCGAACTCTCTACTCTTTGGCATGCGTGGATCTTTGGGAAGCCCCGCCCCCAAAACGCGATCGGCACCATCAAGGCCGATAATAGCGGGAAACTTACCTTGCTCTTTCAATTTAGCTAAGCTCTCAGCCAACTGCTTTTCGCTCGACAGAAGCACCACGTCTTTAGCGGCCTCAGGATTGCGCTTCTGACTGGTATCATCAGTCTCTAGCATTTTCTTATTAACCATAACTACGCCGGTATCACCAGTCAGTCTCTTGATCTGAGCGGCAACTTCAACGTCATCCACTTGCGGTGCTCTTAGCTTTTTGCCACTAGGATCTCTTACTTCTCTTCCTTTAGCATCATAAACCCGCTCACCATTGTCTTCTTCGCCCAAGCGTCGACCTTGCTTGTCGCGATTTTGGTACTGCACATAATTTTCTGGCTTTTCTTTGCGCTGGTGAATGTCATTAGCCAAAACATTGTTCAAAATTTGAGTGGCATAACTGCGCTCACCATCGATAGGTTGGCCCATAATGCTGCCGGGACGCGGCTGCAAACTAGCTTTATCTATTTTGATTTCCTTACCATCTGGTGCCACCCACTTACCGGTGGTAGCAGCTTCAGCAATGATATCGGCAGCTTTACTTGGGTTGCGCGTAAAGAGCCGCTCCTCTTGCGACGTTAGAGCGCAAGTATTGTATTCACCTTGATCTGTCTTAGTGGGATCACCAGCGTGAAACATTATGTTCTTAGCCAGCTGCAAACGTTTGCCCTGCGACGTAACGTCAGTCGGACTATCAACCATTTTGGCAATTGACTCATAAGTTTTAGCCACTTCCTCTTTCGAGACTTGACCAGCATTCATTCGCCCTTCCAGCTTCTCCATATCTTTCTTAAAGGTCGGTGCATACTGATATTGCTTACCGTCATAGATACTGGGATAGAACTTGGTCATATGCTTCTCGGCCAAATCTTCCATGGCTTTGCGCCCAGCGGCAAGCCGCTCATCGACGCTATTAGGCTGATCGGAAAGCTTAGTTGCATCTGAAGGCTTAGACTGATCTGAAGGCTTAGACTGATCTGAGGGCTTAGATAAATCTGAGGGCTTAGATAAATCTATGCTCTTGTAAGGGTCTGGGCTGAAATCCAAGTGTGTCACTGAGTCTTCAGGCTTAACCCCGGCGACGCGTTTGTTGTCACTGGGCGTAGTAGTACTGCCCGCCTGTTTATCGCGACTGGCATTATCGCCTGGTTTTGATAGCGAAACTAGGTCAATTCCCGGCGACAAGCTTGAGCGCTCGTCCGGCTTTGTAAAATGACGCTCACGGCTGGCGTCGGTATCGGTTTCTCTCATATTCACACTCTTACTAATTTGAAAGCTGGCGGCAACAGCGTTAAAAGCTGAGTTCAACATAGTTGCCAATACATAAAAAAGACGTGAACATGCTCGAAACAATAATTTCTGGGCAAAATGTCAGAGGGTTACAATAGGTACTTAGCAGCGCCGATTAGAGTTTAGGGATTAGGGATTAGAGGTTCAGAGTGTCAGAGTTTCAAGACAGCGACCAGAAAGAAGAGGAAGTAGTCGCCGAAGACCCAAAGAAGGCCCGCGTGCGCAAACTCAGCCAGACCCAAGAGCTAAAAGCCATTACCCAAGACCCGCGCGCCTCTAATGAATCCCGTGAGCTAGCCCGCCAGGTGCAGGAAATGCGTGACAATTCCAAGGCCCTTGGCATACCCACCGATATTCTTGACCAGTTCGCCAACAACGCCCTTTCAAGTGAAATTCAAGCCACACAAGAAAGACTGGCGGGGCAGGCCGAACAAAATCAATCAGGGCAAAATCAGCAAATCAACGAACAGGCCGACTAACAACCGCCAGTGGGCCTTTAATACATTAGCCCTAGTTTCATATGTTAACTGCCACTGTTACTGTTTGGCCGCAAGGGCAAACGGATAAGGGATAATTGCCCACCAAGGTAATGTAGTTGGCGATTTGGAGTTAATTTATGGCCCGGGTTGTGCTCGGAATGTTAGGACTAGGGACCGTTGGCAGTGGCGTTGTTAAGCTACTGGCCCAACATAAGCACTTACAATTGAAAAAAATTGCCGTGCGTGACTTGGCGAAAGAGCGGGCCACTACCACCACCTGTCCAATCACCACCGATGTCAACGAAATCATCGACGACCCCGAAATTGAAGTGCTAGTAGAAGTCATGGGCGGTGAAGAACCAGCTCTGACTTATATCAAACGAGCTCTAGAAAAACGCAAGCACGTTGTCACCGCAAACAAGGAAGTACTAGCCAAGCATGGCCCCAGCCTCTTTGCCCTGGCCCGCGAAAAAGGCGTAACCATCTTCTTTGAAGCTTCTGTAGCTGGCGGCATACCACTGATATCGACTATCCAGCGAGGTCTTGGCGCCAATCAATTTAAGGCAGTAACAGGCATTCTCAACGGCACAACCAATTTCATTCTCTCAAATATGGAAGAAAGAGGCCTAAGCTATGAGACAGCCCTGGCAGAAGCACAAGCTCTGGGCTTCGCCGAAGCAGACCCATCTGCCGATGTAGACGGACACGACGTCGCCTATAAACTATCTATTTTAGCGGCGCTTTCATTCCAACGTTTCGTCAAACCAACCGATATTTATCGCCAGGGCATCCGCGAAATTACCCCTGAAGACTTAGCTCTAGCCAAAGAATTCGGCTATCGCATCAAATTGGTAGGCACCGCTCGCAGTACTAACTCTACAGAAGATCCTAATACTAAACCTAATACAGAAGAAAAGTCACTAGCCGTGCGGGTGCACCCAACGCTAGTACCACTCAGTCATCCGCTAGCTGCTGTCTCAGGCTCAAACAACTGCATACTTGTCACCGGCGACGCTGTCGGCGAAATTATCATGGTCGGCCCCGGTGCCGGCAGCCTCCCCACAGCATCGGCAGTAGTGGGCGACATCATCAACCTAGAAAGCGCCTTGAAGCTACCCGACTTTGCTAGTTACTTCCAGCCGAGCATAACCAGCCAGTGGTCAAACACGGCCTCATCTGACGACTGGGTCAGCCCTTACTTCTTGCGCCTATCGGTAGCAGATACACCAGGTGTAATCGGCACCATCGGTACAATATTTGGCAACCACAAAATCAGCATTCAAAGCATTATTCAGCGTGGTGTTAAGGACGGACGGGCCACCATCGTCATTCTCACCCATGACGTGCGCGAAGGCGATATGAACGCCGCCTTGACCAACCTGAAAGAATGTCCCTTCCTCGACTCGGTAGCTAGCGCCATTCGTATTTATAGAGCAGGCTAAAACTTTATGCAATCAAAAACAAAAGAGCAAATTCAAGAACAGTACAACTGCCCAGCCACTTGCAAAAAAACGGGTCTAATTGAGAAGTACAAAAAGCACCTGCCTGTCACAGACAAAACCCCTTTAATTTCGCTGGGCGAAGGCAACACCCCACTAGTTCAAGCTAGCAACATACCGAAACTACTGGGCCATCCCCAACTCAAAATCTATTTCAAACTCGAAGGCTTAAACCCCACCGGCAGCTTCAAAGACCGGGGCATGACCCTGGCCATTTCCAAAGCAGTCGAAGAAGGAGCACAAGCGGTAATCTGCGCCTCCACCGGTAATACCAGTGCTTCGGCAGCCGCCTTTGCCACTAAAGCCGGCCTGAAGTGCTACGTGCTACTGCCCCATGGCTATGTCGCCTTAGGAAAACTAGCCCAGGCCATTCATTACGGCGCTCAAATCGTGCCGATCAAAGGCAACTTCGACCGCGCCCTAGAGCTAGTGCGCGAACTAGCTGAGCAAGCGCCGGTTACTGTGGTTAACTCGATTAACCCCTATCGTTTGGAAGGTCAAAAGACAGCGGCTTTCGAAATAGTAGAAGCCTTAGAGCGCCAGCCTGACTATCTTTGCATTCCCGTAGGCAATGCAGGCAATATCTGCGCCTACTGGCGCGGCTTTAAGCTCTACAACGAATTAGGCATTACAGAAGCTAGCAATATCACCCGCATGCACGGTTTTGAAGCAGAAGGTTCAGCGGCTATAGTGCGCGGCGAACCAATTAAAAACCCAGAGACCATTGGCACAGCCATTCGCATTGGCAATCCTGCTAGCTGGCAAGAAGCTGTGCGAGCCGCTTCTGAGTCAAAAGGTAAAATTGACTCGGTCACTGATGAAGAAATTTTGGCGGCCTACAAAATGCTAGGCACAGCCGAAGGAATCTTCTGTGAGCCCTCTAGTGCGGCTTCACTGGCCGGTCTAATTAAGCATCTAAACTTAGGCCTAATACCAGGCGACGCCAGCGTCGTCTGCGTACTGACCGGCAACGGCTTAAAAGATCCAGACACCGCTCAAAAAGTAACCACCGTCGACCTCACCCCAGTAGATGCCGAAATCAGCGCCCTGCGACACTCCATCGGACTTTAACTGGCCTTTAACGAATTTGAGCAGCGGGAGGTAACAATAAACAATATGCCACCATTGAAGAAACTAACAATGCGCCTGCCTGGCAGCACTACCAATTTAGGGCCGGGCTTCGACACTCTTGGCTTGGCTCTTTCGGTCTATACAACTGTTACCTTTGAACGGCTACCGCAAAAACGAGCAGCCGGGCAGAGTTTGATTACCTTGAAAGGACAAGCAGCCCAAAGCCTTCCAGCCAACGAAGACAATTTGATCTTCAAACAATTCCGCCAGAATTATTCGGGACCAACCGACGATATTTCTCTCACCATCGAAACAGATATTCCACTGGCACGTGGACTAGGCAGTAGCAGCACAGCCATACTGGCCGCCCTCTGGGCCGCTCAAGCTTTTAGCAGCAGTGCTGCACCCGATCGCGAGCAAATATTGGCTAGTGCCGCTCGCCTAGAAGGGCACCCAGACAACGTTGCCGCCTGCCTTCTTGGGGGCTTCATTGTTTCGGGATACCGACAAAAAGGCAACCGGGCTATCTGTCAGCGCTTAACCTGGCCCGAGCAATGGCGCACCTTGGTGGTTGTTCCGCCTTATGAACTCTCTACCCAAGAGGCTCGCAGAGTCCTTCCCCGCCGGGTGAACATGGGCCAAGCAGTAAAAAACCTGCAACGCTCCGGTCTCCTCATCGCCGCAGTAGTAAATCAAGACGAAGACACCTTGAGTGAAGCACTGCTAGACGAGCTTCACGAACCCTATCGCATACACCTTGTACCAGAACTTCAAGCCCTGCGGCGCGACCTGGCCTCCAAGCCAGCATTAGGCTGTGTGCTAAGTGGGGCCGGATCATCCAGCCTGATAATTGTGCATGAAAGACACCATGCTGAAATCAAAACCTACCTGCAAGATTGGGCAGAGAAGCGCCAGCACAAGCCTCAGATACTTGATTTGAGCGTTGACACTAAAGGATTGCAAGCCCAGTATGAATAATGTCAAAACCTCAGTGCTGAAATTCGGTGGCACATCAGTAAAGAACCTGGGGCGCATTCACCACGTTGCTGAAATTATTCGAGACCGCCTTAGAATTGGCAGCGTAGACCAGCAGAAGATACTAGTAGTGGTATCAGCCATGGGCGACACCACCGACTATCTATTGAAGCTTGGGGCGCAGTGTTCCCGCACCCCAGACAAGCGCGAGCTTGACTCACTGCTGTCAACCGGTGAGCAAATTTCTATTACCTTGCTGGCGCTAACTCTAAAAGAAATGGGCATTAGCGCTCGTTCTTTCACCGCTCCACAGATTGGCATATTCACAGAAAAAGTACACAGCAAGGCGCGCATTGTCGACATCAACAGCGACAACCTCAACCGCGCCATGGCAGACCACGACGTTCTGGTTGTTGCGGGCTTTCAGGGCGTCACCGCCGATGGTGACATAACCACCTTAGGCCGCGGTGGTAGCGACACCACCGCTTGTGCGCTAGCAGCGGCAATAAACGCCGATGTCTGTGATATTTATACCGACGTAGACGGCATTTATACAGCCGACCCCAATGTCATTAGCGAAGCTAAACTGCTAAAACGAGTGTCATATGGAGAAGTAATCGAAATGGCTCGCCTTGGTGCCCAAGTGCTGCACCCGCGAGCGGTCGAGTTAGCGCGCCAGTACAAAGTACGCCTGCGCGTGCGCAATACTTTCAAACCAGAGCACGAAGGCACCATAATCGACCAAGGCGCTAACGAAGGAGAAAAGGTGGAAATTTATCGCAGCATCAGTGGTGTAGCAGTAGACAAAGATCAAGCCTGCGTCACTATTATGAACGTGCCAGACAAGCCAGGCATTGCCGGAACTATCATGCAAGCCCTGGCCGACAACAACATTGTCATCGACATGATTATGCAGGCCTTTCACCCTACAGCCGGCCACAATAACATCACTTTCACTGTGCACAGTACCGACCTGGCCCAGACCATAACAGTACTAGAAGCAATTAAAGGCGACTTTTCTGCCACCTCTGTCATTGCCGACGAAGACATCGCTAAAGTTAGCTTGATTGGCGCCGGGCTAGCCGGTCAATCAGGAATAGCAGCAACAGTCTTCAAAGCCTTCGGTGCAGCAGGCATTAACATCAAAATGATCGCCACCAGCGAAATGAAATTGACCTGTGTGGTCAGTGGCAAAGACGCCGACAAGGCCAGCAAAATCATGCACAGTAGCTTTAGCGACGACTAATATTGGCAAGCTATTTAGGCAGTAGCAGTTTGCCAATTTTAATTTCGAGCTTATCTTGATCGAGCCCACCAACAACTTCATCAACTTCATTGCCTTCGCTGTCAAAGAAGCAAGTCTTAGGAATTGCTTTGACGTCTAGGGCCTGCTTCTTGTCAGCGCTGGCCTGATCATCAACATTGAGCCTTTCGAAATCTACCCGGCCAGCGTACTTGGCCCGTGCTGCCTCAATAATTGGCTCATACTCTTTGCATGGGCCGCACCAGGTAGCATAAAACTCCATCACTCTGGGCTTATTTGCTGCTTTAATGCTCGCGACAATAGGTGCCATGATCTTTATTTTCTGCTGCTTATATGAGTACTCAACCCACTTACAGGCAGAACCAAAGACCACAACAAAAGAGACAATGCCAATCAGACGGGGGTCTAATTTAAATTTTTCCTTTTCGATAATTGCGTCATACCTGGTATGGCAAAAACGACACTTGCTAAAGCTGGTGCGGTCTTTGCGATCACAATTAGGACAAGTCATCATGGGGTCAGGCATATTGAACACTCACTGGCTAGATTCTTGCGTACAAAAGTCATCAACCGATGGGTAAATTTCACCCTTAAACTTTCTAATTTAGCAATTATAGCGAATAATTCAAGCTATTAGCGCTGCCTCAACCGTTAAGCCGGGTCCAAAGCCCAACATGACACAGGGAAATTTATCGTCTTGCTGCAGCAATCTCTGCAAGATAAATAGCACCGTTGGTGATGACATATTGCCATGCTCAGCAAGGACCTCCCGAGAGGCAGAAAGCATGGCGGCATCTAGCCGTAAGCTATCTTGAACCGCTTGCAATATGCGCGGACCACCAGGATGAACGGCCCAACTCTTAATATCACTGATACGCAGCCCCCACTGAGCTAGCCACTTTTCTAAAAAATCGGGCAAATGCTGCTCAATTAAATAGGGCACCTCAGCCGATAGAGTCATAACAAAGCCATTGTCACTAATTTGCCAGCTCATGGCCTCCGAACTGCTTGTGATTACAACTGATTGAGAAGATAAATACTGCGGCTGGTAGACTCTTGATGCATTGGCAGAGCTAGAAACAGAAGAAGCTCTCACAACCGCTGCCGCAGCGCCATCGGCGAACAGGGCATTGGCGACCAGCCTTTGTGCCGACCACTCGTACTGCATGTGCACAGAACAAAGCTCAGCAGCACAAACCAAAACCGTTGCTTTAGCATCAGCGCGGCAATAGGCATCGGCCACGCGCAGGGCATTGAGTGCGCCATGACAGCCCATAAAGCCAATATGAGTGCGCTGGCAATGTGGCAAAAGCGGCACACTCTTGATCAAAGCCAGGTCAAAGCCGGGGGCAGCGAAACCAGTGCACGAGGCCGTTACCAGATGAGTAATTTCACTATCGTCGACCTGGGCGCATTCAAGGGCTGAGCGACAGGCAGTCAGCGCCAGAGGACCAATCTCAAGATTATAGCGCCCCATGCGAGCGGCAGTTCCCGGCCCTCTATCACTAGAGTTACTAGGTGAGGGAAACAGAGTTCTATCAATCGAATTATCCGACTTGCAAGAATTACTCTTTTGGGTGATCACCGCCAGTGAACGATTTTTGATCTCAGTGCGTTTATAGAGCATACGCAAAGAGCGACCGCGTTTTTCATCACACTGAAAGAACTCTTGAGCCTGGCGGCACGACTGCGCTTGGCTCATAGAGCCAATTGGAGAGGCTGTACCAATGGCCAGTATTCTAGAAGCAGTGATTTGTTTCAATGAATTCATTTGCTAGCGACACTCTGTTTTGGCTGGTGAGTAAGACTAGCAGCAACGGCTTGCGCCAGTATGGGAAAAATCGATATCGCTCTTATGACAGCTCGCCGCGAAAGACGATTGCGCAGACTATAAGCAATTAAACGACTCTTCAATTGACGCTTACTTACAAGCTTACCGTGCACCTGTTGCCACCGGGCGGCTAGGTCATCACCCCAGCGATCAATGGCCGCCAGAGCCAGAGGCAGAACCGCCTCTGCTGATTCTAGAGCCCAGGCAATACCTTCTCCAGTCAGTGGTTCGGGATAACCGCAGGCATCGCCAATGACAAAAATCCGTTGTCCCGAAATTTTGCTACGCTTTCTTGTGAGGGCATCAGTTCCATGCCAATGGCTGCAGGCAAACTGCTCTAACGGCACAGGCAAAGGCAAATGGCATTGAGCAAGAACGGCAGCCACAGCTAACGGCAAGCTCTCTTGCTGGCGTACGAAAGAGCGGTCTAAAGCACAAGCAATATCAATTGCCTGGTTCTCCAGAACAACTAGACCAACATAACCGCCCTGATGGCAAGCCATATAAATGCAGCCGGGCCGATAATAAGAATTGATTGAACTAGATGGTGCAATAGTGGTGCCACAACCGAACCTGGCATTAGCAGCCACGCTTGAGGCAAATTGTGGCAATTGATCGAGAGCGTGTCCATTTAACCCATCAGCAACAATAGTGATTTGGCTCTCGACTACTTGCTCTGCACCCTGAGCAATAGCTTGCAAACCATGCTGTGCAATCTGCACACGACTGACGCCCTCGCTACTTTGACATACTTTGGCTGCTACTCCTGGCAAAAACAGCGCCCCCGCAGCTACAGCAGCATTAATCAAGGCCGTATCGAAATAATCTCGCGATAGAGCATGACCGCCCGGCACTTCAACAGTGGCGCTGACAGCACCATCAAGTAGCTGCAATTGATTCAAGGGAACAGCACCAGCCTCTAACAAAATGGCGTCAAGCCCGGCTCGCTGCAAGACTCTTTGAGCCGATCGGTTAATACAGCAACCACAGACTTTAGCACGCGGGAAATGAGCTTTATCAAGCAAAAGCACTTTCTTACCAGTGCGAGCCAATTGCAAAGCCGCTAACGAGCCGGAGGGCCCAGCTCCAATAACCACAGCATCATATATTTCAGAACTAACAAGATTCATGGTGATCAGCTCCTCGGCACCACACCAGCAACTGCCTGCAGGGAGGGAAAGGCTTTACCACCAAAGAACTGCCCCCACGACCGCTTGGCCGTACCTCTAACATACCGGCACGCCCGGCCATATCGAGAAACTCAGCGCCCGTGTACGAAGCATTAACCGAGACTGGCCCATCATAGTGCACAACCGCCGACCGGCTCAAAAGGCGCGTAGCTAACCAAACAGAGCAGTAGGAAAGCTCACTACGTACCAGGTCATTGACTATCACTTTCAAACGAGCGGCACGACTCATCTTAGCCAAGAGCACAACCACGTCATCGGGATCAAGATGATGGGTAAAGAGCGAAGTCATGACCACATCAAAGCCCGCCGGCAACTGATCTTCGAAAACATTGAGAGGAACAAACTGCACCTCTGCCTTCTTCCGCAGAGCATTAGATTTCGCGTACTTGATTGCATCTAAGCTAATGTCACTGCCGACAATCTCAAGAGCAAGCCCGGCCTGCTTAGCTTTGTGATACAAAGCGATGGGGATATCCCCGCCACCAGTGGCAATATCAAGAATGCGCAAAGGTTTAGCCGCTAAACGCGCTTCGTCTTTTATTTCAGCCCAGATAGACGCAGGGCTGAGGCTCGCTTCATTGAGCCTAGCCAAACCACGCAAAGCAGCGGCATGACTCTCATAGTCGAGACTTGGGTCATCCATTAACTCTGGTACACGGTTGCGCACAATCATGAATAAAACTCTAACCCCTTTGCTCGAACCGATAGTATGACCCAAAATCAAGATCAATATCAATTGTGCCGATAGCACAGCCTAATTTGCTTGTCGCGAATCGGCTAAATGGTCACATGATTTAGAAAGAGCAGTATCATTACCTAAAGGCGTTGCTGGAGATTGATTAATTCGCATGGCACCAGGCTACACATGGCAGAAAAATTTGGCCACAGTGCTTCTACTATTACTTTCGCTCGCCCTAGCGGAACCAGCCAGGGCGAAAGAAGAATGGGCTTTTGAAACCTTGCACACTGGCTCTGGGGCATATCGTTACTCTGTCACGGAAGACGCCATCAGAATAGAAAACAAAGGCAACGGTGGAATTGCTGTCGCGACTGCCCCCACATGGAAAATTTCTTGTTATCGACCTGGTGACAAACTAGAATTTATAACCGACCTTAAAAATTTCGACCGCTCCCTTATTTTAGCTATTCTGCCAAAACACTCGACACTTGTGGCCGCAAAGCCAAAATCAACAAGTGAGGTATTGCTAAAGGGACTGCCTTGCAATAGGCTCAAAATGGAGGATGGCTCAACATACTGGATCCCCAAAGGGATCAAAGGGGCAGCACAAATACCAGAAGTAATTGCTCGGTATTTCAACACTGCCAATATTTCCGGTATCCCTATCCGCATAGAAGACCCCGAAGTTAAACTGACGGAACAGGAGAAGAAACGCAAAATCGAGAGGCACAAGAAAACTGCGGTGCCATGGCTCAACTTCTCGCAGATGGAAAGAGACACCAGTGAACGGGTCAAAGTAGAATTTACTGGCTGGAAAAAAGTACCTTACAAAGCATCTGATTTTGAATATCCCAAAGGCTACAAACGCACCAATGACCTGAAGGATGTAATTATCTCTACAGCCTACAGAAACGACCTCATTGACCTTGCCAAAGATTTCGCATCCGGGAGCAGCAACGAACAAAAGCAGAAAAAGTCAGGCGGCAAATAGCCCACAGTGACAACGCAAAATGGAGACTTGACCAACTTCTACAAAGTTGAGCAACTCACTAGTGCTCAAGAGCGCCAATTTGCTTTTCATGGTTTTCCAGCACAGCAAACTATTCGCTGTTTTCGGAATAGAGATCCTAAGAATGCGCCTTAACCCGCGAATTCAATCGTGCAATTCCATCTTGCTTGGTAATTTTTCCAGCGCGAATATCGGCTTGCACGACAAGGGCAAAGTCTAGAACATCGCGACTAATAGCCACAGCCTGAATCAACACAGCACCGAGGGGCGTAATCGACTCTCGCACCTGCTCCAGAGCTTTGTCTAACTGCTCAGCGGTAATCACATCAGCAGCCAAAAGCAATTCACCCAAACGAGCAGAAGGATGAGCCTGCTGCGGGTGCCAACCCAATTGATCAAGGGCCTGATCAAGCAATAACCTTTCACGCGAGCAGGTAGCGATAGCCAGCAGTGCTAGCTCAAACTCGAGATTGCCATCTCGCACGAGAGATTGGGCCTCAACGGCCGCCTGCAAATCTTCTTTGGTAATGAAACCAGACATGATCAAGACCTTACCGATCATTTGACCAGTATCTTGAGAGATTTCAATTGCTTCCTGCAAATCTTGCTTGCGCAGTACACCAGCTCGTGTTAAAAGTTCGCCGATGCGTACAGGTTTTGCTTCTGCCATGTTTGGTACTCCATAAGACTCTTTTACCAACCATTTGGTTTTTAAATCTCATATTCGCAATATGTTTTCACAGCAGGGGCAAAATCGCAAAATAAGTTCAAAGAAAGCGCCAAGAGATATACATACGGGGCATACTTATTTGTATAGTATAAAGACTGTTTTTCTAAAATTGAAAAAGACCATCTGATAAAACGAGGCAGCGGAATCAATGATTCCGCCGCCTCGGCGCTAGTAAGTCAACCAGCAAGCCACATCCAAGCCGCTGGGCTAATAACTGCGACTAAGGCTTACCTTTACCAGACAGTCGCTCAAGCAGCCGAGAGAGCGAGTCCCAAATCTCTATCGACCAGGTGCTGATAGCATTGGCACGGGCAACAACGTCCTCCCACGTTTTTTCAGCCCAAATCGCCAGCCGTTCATATAGTCGTCCAGCGAAATTGCTCAGACGTTCCAGATAAACGCTAGTAGCAGAAACCAGCCGAGACCAAGTGGCTGCAGTCCAAGTGCTTATGCCAGAAAAGGCATCAGTGGCGATTGTGATAACACTCGTCCAAAAATTGGCGAGCATACTCGCTATACCGACAAGGTAAGGCAAGACAAAGAAATAGGCTAGTACCACCTTGGCGGATAGCCAGTTCCAGACTCTGGCGACAACCTTGACGACCATGTTCCAAGCTCTGGTCACAAGCTTGCCAATCCAGTTGAAGAACGCCGCAACCTGCTTCCAGCACCAGCGCAATGCCGCTGCTACTTTGACAGATAGCCAGTTCCAAACTCTGACGACAAAGTGCCAGACTTTGCTCACAAGCTTACTGACCCAGTTCCAAACTCTGGTCACAAGCCTGCCAACCCATCTGCAGAACGCCGCAACCTGCCGCCAGCACCAGCGCAATACCGCTGCTACTTTGACAGACAGCCAGTTCCACACTCGGGAGACAAAGTTCCAAGCTCTGGTCACAACCTTGCGGACCAAGTTCCAAACTCTGGTCGCAATCTTGCCAACCCAGTTGCAGAACGCCACAACCTGCTTCCAGCACCAACGAAAAACCGCTGCCACTTTGGCGGATAGCCAGTTCCAGACTCTGGCGACAACCTTGACGACCATGTTCCAAACTCTCGTCACAACCTTGCGGACCAAGTTCCAAGCTCTGGTCACAAGCTTGCCAACCCAGTTGCGGAACGCCACAACCTGCTTCCAGCACCAACGAAAAACCGCTGCCACTTTGGCAGATAGCCAGTTCCAAACTCTGACGACAAAGTGCCAGACTTTGCTCACAAGCTTACTGACCCAGTTCCAAACTCTGGTCACAAGCTTGCCAACCCAGTTGCAGAACGCCGCAACCTGCTTCCAGCACCAGCGAAAAACCGCTGCTACTTTGACAGATAGCCAGTTCCACACTCGGGAGACAAAGTTCCAGCTCTGGTCACAAGCTTGCCAACCCATCTGCAGAACGCCGCAACCTGCTTCCAGCACCAGCGAAAAACCGCTGCTACTTTGACAGATAGCCAGTTCCAAACTCTGGTCACAAGCTTGCCAACCCAGTTGCAGAACGCAACAACCTGCTTCCAGCACCAGCGAAAAACCGCTGCTACTTTGACAGATAGCCAGTTCCAAACTCTGATGACAAGGTTCCAAACTCTGGTCACTACCTTGCGGACAAAGTGCCAGACTCCGGTCACCAGCTTGCTGACCCATTTACAAATCGCAGCAACCTGCCGCCAGCACCATCGCAATGCCGCTGCTACTTTGGCTGATAGCCAGTTCCACACTCTGGCCACAAGCTTGCGGACCCAACTCAGCAACTTCTTTGCCGGTTTAACACCGCCAAGGTAAACCAGCGGAAAGACGTGACTATAGGTGAGCACTGCGACGAGCAGACTCAAAAGCGCGGCCAGCGGACCGACAATTGTGAACAACAAAATCAGGCTTCCAGCAAGAGCAAGCAGCGCAGCAATGCCACCGAGAGTTCTATGCCAGGCATTGCCATCGTAGACCTGCTTTCGCAGCGGCTCTGCCGTCTTCAGCCAGAGTAAATAGAAAAGCATGAAGAACCCGATCACACCCTTAATCGGAAGTTCAATCAGCTTGAGCAGCGAATTTTTCCATGAGCTATTATTTTTTTCTTGCACGATATTCTTTCCAAGAAAAAGAGACGAAATTTTTCAAAATACGATTTAGAGCCCTAGAGGCACTCAAGCACTAGAGCAGTTTCAGCGCGGCCACCAAGGGCCGGCATTCGTCGATCTTTGCTGTGCGGTTGACGCAATTGTCGTTTTCCCGACGGCAGATCAAACACTTCAACCCCCGACTCACCAAGCACGGCAAGAGTGTCTTGGTCAAGAAAGCGAAGCTGTTGAATCAATCCTCCAGCAAAGGTTTCAATGCAACCCAGACGCGACTTCAGAAAGCCCGGCAAATACCAGTACTTTGCACCAGCAACGGTATCGCCAACCTCAAACGCAAATGGCACCGAATCAGACATACAAACTGCTTCGGCATTCTCAACATTCAAAAGCCAAACCTTGTTACCGTCACCAGCAAATGCCATACCTGGACCCTCAGGCTGAGCAGCGATGGAAAAACAGTTCCAATTGCAATCAGAATCAAGTCGTGCGCCTCCTTGACCAAGAACTTCAAGGCGGAGGATGCCGCCTTGACTTCCGCAGACATACAGCTCGCAGTTGGAGGCCGAGAAGGTAACATCGACAATGTTGCCCATGTCGCAGAGCCAAGCATCAAAAACCAAGAACGGTTCGTCAAGGTCAAGATTCCAGACTTCCACCACACCGTCCGTGCTACCAAGAGCGACATAGCGGCCGTCACTGCTAGTTTTGATGCTATAAAGCTCACCGGCTTCAATGCGAGATGCCAGAGGAGCAACTTGCCGACGACTGCGCAAACAATAGCGCAGCACCTTCCCAGAATCGTCGCCAGCGTATAGCAACTCGGTAACCCCCCGTCCATCATCATCGAGAAAGTCACGGGTAATAGCAGCAGTGAGGTTATGGGCTCTGGGTACAGAGCGCCGCACGACACCATCGCCCGTGACGCGGGCCAGCTCAAGCTCGCGCCATGGGCCAACAATGCTAACTAAATACCTGCCACTCGCCGAGAATGCAGCGCGGCAAACACTAGCCGGAAAACCATCAGCAGAGACAATCGTTCGGAGCCGTGTCATCACTAGTCTCACTTTACAAAAGAGGCTAAAAGAGAGCCTGTTAAGACCCTTTGAGAAACGCACACAAAACAAAGCAAGCACAGAAACGAGATGCGGCCGCACAGCCGCATCTCTAAACACCTTGACGCTATGGACGCCAGGAACTAAGCAAAGGAAACCTAGGAGTCGCTCTCGACTTCCTCATCGATATCCTCATCGAACCCACCTGAATCATCGGAATCATCAGGATAGAAGGGCCCGATCTCTTCAACATTGCCTTGCGTCAGACTCTCGTAATCGATGCCCTGATCCTTCCACCGCTGCAATCCAGTCTTCCGCCAGCACTCCGGTGCATCCTTCACCGGATACTGTAGTTCTCCCTCACCTTTGATGTTCAAAACAATGGCATCCATCCCAACTGTCCGAACCAATTCCTCCGCGCTGACGATGTGCGGAATACCGCCATAGAGGGAACTGCCGTAGAAATGAGCATAAGTGCCCGCGTAGACCACGAAATCCTTGCGGTCCAAAATCCAAATACCTTTGTCAAAATTAGCCTTGGTCATCTTTGTCATAGTAATTTGCCCAGTACTGAAAGTGAAAGTGAAAACCGGTCTAACACAGAAATATCGAGCAGCGGCACCACCACAACCGGCACCACTGCTCTAAAGTTCTGCCGCCACCGTTAGGGTCGAGGCAAACTGTCGATGTAACGAAGCGCCAAGCTAAGCGCTACGATGGAATGATTGTCGGCAATCTTCGAACCAATCTGCGCCATCGCTCTTTTACTCGGGCAACACCGCGAGAATAAACAAGAAGGCGCCAAAGTGATGACAACCAACGGCTTCCAACGCTGGCTGAAAGCGCATGGTCTTGGGTTGGAAGACTGGCAGACGGAAGTCATCAAGCGTGAATTCAATCAACTCGATGCCTCCGTCGCCCAAGACAACCAAAGTATTCGAATCAGGCACAAACTGCAGCGAGCTGATTCGGTTCATATTGCGCAGGCTAGGACGAACACCCTTTTGCACGAGTGGATTAGAAACGAATAGGTGATTACCGATGCCCGCATATGCAACCAGCCCAGTGCTGGAATCACAAGTGATTGACTTGAGGCACATATTGTTGACCTGGTGTTGGTCATCAATGAGTGCGCCATGAAGCACTGGTTCTGCCTCGTCAGCCATAGCTATGCTGAAAAGACAATTGAAATCAGTGGCAATCAAAAGCTCCCCAGTGACAACGCTAAAAGTTAACTCCTGCGCTCTACCAGGGACTGACGCTCTAAGCACCAACTCGCTTTCACCATCGGCCGAGAGGCGAAATACCAGAATGGTTCCCTTGCTTCCTCCAACAGCAAGAAGCTGCCCCTCATCACCGTAGGCAAGACTGACCGGCCATTCATCAGCAGAGGCAAATTGGCAATAGATCGGGTCAAGCAACTGGTCTCGCCCCAGATCAATGCGATAGATGCAGCAGTCATCGACAAAGCTCAATGCCAACTGACTAGCGCAAGGGTGATAGACAGCTGCTCCAGCCGTGCTGCGGAAGAACGTTGATCGCAAAGACTTTTCATTCAGCTCCACCACATAACCACTCTCAATATTGCCCTGCAATTGGCATTTGGTTAGATCATGCAATTGCGGTGGCGCGTCATCAAAAATCACAAGCACAGTCTTTGGACTGCCAGGTTCGAAAAGCACTTTCCGTGGCGAGGCGCTAGTTTGTGCATCTAACAGAACTAGCACCGTCAGGGTACTCCTTAAATTAGACATAACAGACTCCAGTCGTTTAAATGGGTTGTTCATCGAACTATGCGTGACTACGCAACAGAGTTCTGTCGGGGACAAATTTGTTCTTGAGGAAGTGTTTTTTTGTTTCCGGCGTTTTCTCTTGAAAATCATTAGCGATGAATATCCTTACTGTTAACTAAAGCGACTCTCAATAAGCAAGCAGTTATGGCCATAATCGAAATACTAATCGGGAGTAGTGCAAAATTAGTCGCTCCGCAAGCCAGACCAGCTCTACAAGCTAAACTAATAGCTACTAGAGACAACCGAGACGAACTCGGAACAAAAAAAATCCCAGGACGAAGCTTAGCGTCGCTCGCGCAAGATGCGCAGCTAGAGCCAACCTCCGAGCAAATTACAGCAAGCCAACAGCAATAGCCGAGCACACCACATACGGTGCCCGGGAATAGAGAATGGAGCAACTAATTTTTCCTAAAACCTGATATTGCTTAGACTAAACTAGAACTGTTGCAAGGCTGTTGCACGAAACATCACACTAAGAATTTGCTTTACTCTTTGAACAAATCCAGAACCTTTTAAGGTCTAACGTTCACAATATGTTCTTGCTGCCGAGCTAAACTAACTGAGTATGTTTCAAGCCAGCGCACCGCTAGCACCGAGAGAGACCAAGAATGAAGCAAAATTCGGCGATTTTCTGGTTTCGCCAAGATTTACGGCTGTCTGACAACCCGGGCCTAATTGCAGCTGTCAACTGGGCGGCCGAGAACCGCGGTGAGGTCATACCCGTATATATCTGGGCGCCCGATGAAGAAGGCATGTGGCCGCCAGGAGGGGCAACGAAAGTATGGCTCAATCAATCATTAGAGGCACTAGCCAAAGAAATCGAAAATCACGGATCAAGGCTGCGCCTATTTGCAGCTGATCCGCAAACTAGCGAAGACAAGACCAAGCAGTCGAGCTTGAGCATACTCGAAGCTGTGGCTGAAGAGCTGGGCGCTGGCGCAGTCTTCTGGAATCGTCGCTATGAACCAGCAGCGATTGCCCGTGACAAGGAGATCAAAGCAACTCTCAAAGCCAAAGGCCTAACAGTTGAAACCTTTAATGGGGCCCTGCTCTTGGAGCCCTGGCAAGTGGCGACGAAAGAGGGCAAGCCATACCAGGTCTTTACTCCCTACTGGCGCACCTGCCTAAGTCAGATACAAGTGGAACTTGAACCGCCCCTGGAAGCGCCGAAAACAATGTCGTCGGGAAAATTGGCAGCGACAGACACAGATAAACTGAGCTTCGAAAGCAGCCTGGAAGACTTGCACCTGCTTCCAATTATTAAGTGGGAAATAGGTATTACCGAAGCCTGGATGCCTGGCGAAAAAGGCGCACTGAAGCAACTCGACAAATTCTTGAACGACGGCCTGGATGACTACTCCGAAATGCGCAATAGACCAGACATAGAAGGCGTCTCGCGCATGTCACCGCACCTTCACTTTGGAGAAATCAGCCCACGCAGCCTGTGGTTTATCATCAAAGAAAAAGCTGAGCATTTCAAAAACGAAAAGAGCAAGGCCGCAGCCCTTTCATACCTGCGCGAAGTGGGATGGCGGGAGTTTTCACACCACCTGCTCTATTACTTCCCCCAAACGCCTACTGAGCCCCTTAGAGGAGACTTTAAACTCTTCCCCTGGGATAAAAACCCAGAAGCTCTACGGGCCTGGCAAAAAGGCCTGACCGGTTACCCCATTGTTGACGCCGGCATGCGCGAACTCTGGCATACCGGCATCATGCACAATCGTGTGCGCATGATTGTCGCTTCCTTTCTTGTAAAGCATTTGCGGCTGCCCTGGCTGGCTGGCGCTCAATGGTTTTGGGATACTTTAGTTGACGCTGATCTAGCCCAAAACACTATGGGATGGCAGTGGTCAGCGGGTTGCGGCGCTGATGCGGCGCCATATTTCCGCGTTTTCAATCCAATCTTGCAAGGCGAGAAATTCGACACCGACGGTGCCTATGTGCGCAAGTGGGTGCCAGAATTAGCGAAAATGAAAAGCAAATATATTCACAAACCTTGGGAAGCTCCGCCCCTAGAACTTATTGCCGCCGGGGTGACTCTGGGAGAGAACTATCCTTTGCCGATTGTCGAGCATGGCGAAGCGCGCAATCTGGCGCTGGCAGCTTTTCAGAAATTGAAAGAGAGTCGGGTGGGGGTTAGTTAAGCTCTCGGGAACCCCTCAGGCGCTTCACCCGATAAATCAGCAAATAGGCCTCAAGATAAAGTGGCGAAGCTAAATGCATCCACATCGGCAAATCGTCAGACTGGGTGCTGGCAACATATCTCTTCCTTTTCTGATTACGCAAACACTTAGGAATGAGCCAGCCTGGGCCAAAACCCACACCCTCTCCGCCAACCCACAACAGGGTATTAGGGAAACAAACGGGGCCAACTTCACAGAACAAAATATGTCCCAATTCACTAAAACTATAGGGTGTATCCGCGATTATCTCAGCCAGCCAATCGAGTTCATCGACCGTGCGATAGCTATCGAGAAATAATTCCGACAGTGCATCCCAAACCTGTACACGGGCCAAATCAGCCCCATACTTCTCGGCCTCTTCAATCCATAATGTCCGCGCTCTCTTGAGGCTCATCTCTGTCGCAGACCTGATTCCTTTACGACTTGATCAAGGTCAAGAAGGACCTTAGACCCAAATCCATACTATCATTAGGCAGTCCGCTCCCCAAGGACGAGCCAAGATACTGTCGATCGCACCAATAGCTGGAAAAATCGATTTGCCTCAAAGTCAAACCAAGATTATATGCCTTGCACTTGCCTCAGCCGTCTCAGGCTCAGTCGCTATAGCGTGCGCTTTCCATATAGAGGCAGCATTGGCTCAGCCACTCCAAGGCCCCCAACAAGATACTGCTAGATTATTCAAAAAGGACTACTCCGTTCACCCAATTTTAGGAAGCCGTGCTTTTGCCGACCTAACTAAAACCCCTTCTCTAGCCGACTGTCGAGCGCTCGTTGATATCAAATCGGACGCCAACTACTTTGAACACTTCAAGGCCGAAAGCACTGCAGCTCAAACCCTTTGTGACCTTACAGTGAGCGGTCAATTCTGCCAATACCCTTTATCAGAAGAGCGCGATAACCACGAACGGCACCAAGATCTTCTCTTTGGCTACAATCAAATTCCGGTGCGCACTTATTATCTCAACGGCAAAATCACGAGAGCCGAAATACGATGGAGAGGCTTAGTCAACAACAAATTTGTATCACTGAACGCAAAAGACATAGAGCAGACCTGTATTGAAGAAGGCAAACAAGCAATACATAAACGAGACTCGCTGCTTGGAAAAAGTCAGGACGAAATAATTGGCAGCGAAGGCCAACCACTGATTCAGCTTGGGTTTAATGACATTTGGGATTCGAGAAAAGACATAACTGCAAATTGGTTTTATTATACCAAGCCCAGATTCGCGATGCGCCTGGCTTTCAAAGGCACTACCTGCGTCGACGCCTGCATTCTCAATTCGGAGCAAGTCCACGACCTATTTATCTGGCGCATGTGTCAAATTAATGGCTCCAAAAAGACAAACAGACCTCCCAGTTTAGCTCACTGCATAATCCCAGAAGATGGGCCAGAGGGAAAGACAGTGGCAGAAATTGTGGCTCTATACGGCAAGCCGCAAAAAATCGAGACTTCTGGCAACCGGACGAAATTGTTCTACCCTGTGCATCCTAGGGCATGGTGCGAACTCTCAATTACAAACGACAAGTGTGACGAGCACGTTTCTTTGATGGCAGAAACAGGCGGAGTGCCTTACAGTCAAATGAACGACTAAGCCTCAGCCTTTCCCAGCCAACTCGTAACACTAGCGCGACCTTACTGCATCAACTTCTCGAAATCGCAATAACGCAGAGAGTGGCCAGCAGAGACATCGTGCTTGAGCTTAGCACCTAGCACCAGCTGCGGTGCCGAAATCGCCGTGTAATAGCGCTGCTTCGCCGACAAGTTAGCGCTTGCTGCATCTTCGGCCTTAAGCGTCTCGCCCTTCTTCAGGGCGCGTTTAGTCACCAGTGTAGAAACCGGCGCATCGACGTACTGACAATGAATAATATCGCCCTTGAGAGCCTGACAATTTTCGCTTACAGTGCGCCCTACAATTTGCCAGGGAGTGCAACAGATAGAATCAATAAATTGCTCTTCCACAATATAGACAGGCTCGATATCTTTCAAACCGATTACTTGGCCGCGTTTGACTCGATCGCGCCAGCGATAAACCAAAATACCCTGACGAGGGTCCACCTGCACCGCAGCAGGGCAAGAAGCCTCAGCTAATTCAATTTGCTTAGCATCGGCCTTATCAAAATTCTCAATGGTGAGCACTGCCCCTTCATTGATAATACCCACGATCTTCTTGCCGAGAACAGCCGACCTGGCGACAATGGCATCAGGCGGAAGGCTCTCGGGATCGACTTCAAATTCTGCCAGATCACTTTCGCTCAGTACACTCGGGGCCATAATGCGGCGCTCAACAAACACCACTCTTCCCTTTGTATGCAAGCCCTTAGCTCGCCAGGCAGAGAGCTTATTACGATAGACAAGATTACCCATCTGGCCGAAAGAAAACATAATTATCGGAGCTAGAAACAAATATGCCGACATGGTCAGCACCAGCACCAGTGGCATAGGAAACCTCTGCCAGAAGTTTGTCACTGGCGCCAGAGGCGAATCTTTCCGGGCACAGACAAAGCGCTTACAGGCCAGATCTGCGGCCGTGCGCCGTTTCTTATCGCAGAACAAACCAGCCAGAACTCCAGCCATTGCCATCTGCGCCATGGCATAAATTGGCATACAGAATGCCCCTAGTGGAAAGATCAAACAGGGCATCCAATAAACAAACCGAGCGAACAATGCAGCGAAGAAACCAAGGCGCTCTCCCTCGCTATTGCGCACGACCAAGCCAACCAGACGCTTACCTGGCGTAGCAGCCCAGGCCGATGATTCGAAAATTGCAAAATAAATCGGAACGGCCAGAAGCACAATCAAAGCTAGCGCTGGCAAGGCGACCAAGAGAGCCGCACCCACTCCAGAAAGTGAAGAACGCGGGAAAATAATAAAGTTACTACCGAGAAAAGCCAGGTAAACTCCGCCACCAAGCAATGTCACCAAGATAAGACTATCAAGCAGCATAGCCAAAATTCTAGTGAGCACCGGCGCTGCAATTAGAGCAGTCGCTGGGTTATCCTCTTGGGCTAGAACATCGGTCATGGGCAGAATACTTTTTCTGTTGGCACACGGGACGGCAAAATGCCAATTCTCTTCCCTAATATGCCCTAAATTGCTTAAACTTGCGGGATTTTTAAGACTTGATCAGGGTAAATCAGGTCACGATTGACGATGGCGTTGAGACTTACAAATTGGTTTACCATGGCCATAATCTCTTGATTCGATGGTTCCTTGCCATTTTTAGCGGTGAGCAATGTGCGCGAAATATTCCAGAGATTATCTCCAGGCACAACTTTATAAGTCGCTGGTGGCTCACTAACGACTTCTGACTTATCGATATCACTCATTCTCTTTCACTAACCGCCTGTGCGCTACATCGTTTAAGTTCGTTTAGTATTGCGATAGGCTTTGCCCAGATAGTGACGGCCTAAATCTTCGTGAGCATTGCTATGCAATGGTCTGCCATTGCCTGAACCAGGGAAAACGATATATTCCACCTCGGGCCGTTGCGTGCCACCGCGCCGGGGGTTGGAGTTAATACCTAGTGACGCAGCCAGAGCCATAGAGCCCTCACCGAGCTTCTGGTGCGGCCCAACATCGGCAAAAACAGCAAAGCGCACATTATCGCCATACCTTACAGCGGCAATGTCACCGAGACGCACACCGTATTGCTGATATTTCTCTAGTGGCAAGACGAAGTATTTAGTGGTTTCGGCGTTCACCGGCGCGCCACTACGGTGACGCAAGGAAGTATTGCTTTGGCCGTCAGGGTCAATCTGCCTGGCTCTTGGCGAACCATCAGCATCAATGGCCATGCCAGCGCGGAAGTAAACAGAACCGCCGTCAACACGGGTGAGTCGGCGAGCATATCCGGCACTTTTTGCCACACCATCAAAGAGCTGATTCAAACGCTCTTCATCTGTGACTACGCGCTGCTCTGGCTTATTCCAAGGCACAACCACTTCGCGCTGAGGCACTGGCAAATCTTGAACTGAAATATCTCGCTGGGTTGGAATTACCCGCGGAATAGCCTGCGCGTCCAATTGAGGCGGCGCCACGTAAGGCTGAACGTAGGGCTCCAGCTTGGGCTGATCATAAACTTGGGCAGCAGGCTTAACATCAGGAGCAACAAAAGCTTGAGTGGGAACATCAGGCAACAAATTACGCTTATCGGGGAAAAGATCAGGTGTGACAGTGGAGTCAGCGACTCTGCCAGTACCATTGTTGCGGGGAATATCGCGCGACCCATCTGTCGCTTGGGCGGGGGGAATTTCGTTACGCTTTGCCGAGAACAAATCTTCAGGCGCGGCTTTTTGATCGGCAACTTTAGTTTCGGGCTTGACGGCATCAGAGAAGAAAGTACGGTCGCCCATATTCTTCGCCCACCAGGTACCGTAAGAGCCAACAGCGTCTCCTTTTTCAGTCTGCTGTTGCTGCCAACTACCATCAGCATTCTTGACGCCGCGCAAGACTACATGCTCTTTGCCCTGATCATCATTGGCGTAAAGATGCACAAGAGTGCGCTTACCAGCTTTTTCAAGCTCAATAGTGAGGTTGCGCTTAGTGCCATCTTTATCAACGACTTCCACACTGGTCTGACCAGCGCGACCGAGAGCCTCGACAGCTTTTAACTTATCTTCGGCAGATGCGGCCGGATTAATGAGAACTTCTTTGGGCGCCAGTGGAGCCGGGGTTTCAAGCGAGACCTTGGGCAAACTGGCGGGCTGATCGGATGCAGTGGCATCGGCAACCTGTTTACCAGAAACCTGTTTACCAGAATCCTGATTGCCAGCAACCTGTTTATCCGCAGCTTGCCTGTTAGCGGCTTGCCAGTCAGCCGGTGTCAGCTCTTGAACGGCCTTAACCTCAGGCTTAGCTTCAGGCTTCGCCTCTTGGCCCGCAGTAGTGTCAGACCCAGGTTTAACTGCGTCTTTATCCTTGTCTGCTGACTTGCCGTCGTTTTCGAGAGAACCTGCCATCGGGGGATGACCTTTGGAAATTTTCCAGGTAATAACTTGCCATATTCAAGTATCCAACAATTTACTCAGAGGGCAATGGTGAAAATCCCATTGCCCCCAAACGGGCTCTAACCTTGCAACGCTCTAATAATCCGCAGCTCAAACGGCAGCTAGCTGGCAAAGCGCTTGCTCAGGATGGAAACAAGGCAGTAACACTTCATGGAGCGATTTCCATGCCTGACGGGAGTGCTCGTAAGCAACATACAAAGCCACAGACAGCTCACCCACAGACGGCGGCAAGCCTTCAAGTAGGCCGTTTTGCTGCCAATCGTCGAGCAAACACGAGCATGAAGTCGCAGCTACCCCAGCTTCGGCTACCCCAGCTACAGCGACTTCATATCGAGCGAGTTCACCCGCCGCACCTCGACCAACAACAGAGATACAAGTAATCTCGAATTTTATGCTGGCATTTAGCACGCCCGGTATACCGGCCAATTCTTCCACCAACCGCTGGCCCGATGAACGGTTCAAGCCCGAAACAACATAAGAGGCAACAGAACAATTGGCAGCCTCAGAAGACACAATTGACTCTAGTAGCGACTGAGACAACGACTTAGTCGTCGCGCCTTTTGCCTGCACATAAGTCTCAAGCAAGTTAACATGGCCGACTTCGCTTTGCACTGTGTCGTGAATGAGCTGCGAATGAATCAGCGAAGAATCAAACTCGATCTTCAAAACACTGAAGCCATCAACCGCAGTAACACCAACAATGTTCTTAGCGGAAGTTGAACGAGGAGAGGTCGATCTAGTCTCATTGACTAATCTAGCACCACCTTCAGAGCCAATCTCAGTACCACAATTGTCAGGGTTAAAGACACTGCGCACCCGCAGAGCCACTGAGTTTTCCCGTGCGCACTCTACCGCCCGCGGGTGGATCACCTGGGCCCCTCGGGCCGCCATCTCCAAGCAATCGCTGTAGCTGATGCGCTTATGCTGTATTGCACCTTCAATAATATTTGGATCGGCAGTAAAAATGCCGTCGACATCGGTGTAAATATCGCACAACTCCGCCCCTACAGCCGCAGCAATTGCCACAGCCGAAGTGTCAGAACCACCGCGCCCCAAAGTTGTTATATCGCCAGCAGCGGTAACGCCCTGGAAGCCAGCAACAACGATGACATCATTATCAACAAAGGCTTCATCAATCTTGCCTGCATCAATACTGAGAATTTCAGCATTGCCGTAGTTGGATTCGGTGATGATGCCCAATTGTCCACCAGTAAAAGACTTGGCCTTAATTGCCAGGTCGCTCAATACAATACTGAGCAAGGCAATTGATTGCTGTTCACCTGAGGCCAGAAGCACATCAAGCTCACGGGGATTAGGCTTGTCAGAACAGCGACCGGCCAGGCGCACCAAACTATCAGTAGTGTCGCCCATGGCCGAAACTACCACAATGGTCTTGTAGTCGGCACTAACAGAAGCCACTATTTGAGCCACGTGGGCGATACGCTGAGGATTCTTTACTGAGGTGCCACCGAATTTCAATACTTTGATTTTCTTTGTTGAATTACTCATGTTTAGCTCCTTTATTCGAGGCGGAAGAAACGAGAGCAACACGAGCAGCTTCTTGCAAGGCAATCTCTAAGTCTTGCAAAAGATCTGGAGCGTCTTCAATACCCACAGACAAACGAATCAGACCATCGACAATACCGAGAGGCTCACGCACTTCTTTGGGGATAGGAGCGTGAGTCATGGTTGCTGGGTGGCAAATCAATGACTTAACGCCGCCAAGACTTTCACCGAGCTGGAACAATTCAGTAGAATTGACCACACTCTTAGCCGCTTCCAGACCGCCTTTAACAACAAAACCAACAATGCCACCGAAACCAGTCATTTGCGTCTTAGCCAAATCAAACTGAGGATGCGATGGCAAACCAGGATAATAGACACTTTCGACCAAATCGTGCTCTGACAAATATCTAGCTACGGCAAAGGCATTGCGCTCATGCTCTTTCAAACGCAGAGCAAGAGTTTTCAAACCGCGCAAAATCAAGAATGAATCAAAAGGCCCGGGCACTGCGCCGCCAGCGTTCTGATAGAACTTCAGTTGATCATAAAGCTCATCATTATCAGTGATGATTGCGCCGCCAATTACATCGCTATGCCCGCATAAATACTTGGTTGTGCTGTGCACAATAATATCGGCGCCAAATTGCAAAGGCTTCTGAAAATATGGAGTGGCGAAAGTATTGTCGACAGCGAAGAGCAATTTGTGTTTTTTTGTGATTTTGCCAACGGCCGCTAAATCAGCCAATTTCAAGAGCGGATTAGTCGGTGTTTCTAGCCAAACTAATTTGGTATTTGGCTTAATAGCAGCTTCAATCTCTTCAGGCTTGGCAGCGTTGACGTATGAAAACTCGATATTGAATTTTCTCTTGACCTTCTCAAACAGCCTGTATACGCCGCCATAGACGTCTTCTCCAACAATGACATGATCACCAGCAGACAAAATATCAAGCACAATTGATACGGCAGCCAAACCTGAAGCGCAGGCTATTCCATACTTGGCTCCTTCTAAAGACGCAAGGCAAACCTCAAGCGCTGTGCGGGTTGGGTTATGAGTACGAGCGTATTGATAGCCCTTATTCTTGCCCAATTCATCGAGTACAAAAGTAGAAGTCTGATATATGGGAGTAATCAAAGCTCCGGTGGTTGGGTCGGCCTCTTGGCCGCTGTGAATCGCTAAAGTGTTAAAGCCAAAGTTACGCTGGGGAGCGTCGCTGCTGGATCTAGACTGGCCCTGGGAAGACGGTTGTGTTGAATCTTGCTTACTAGTAGTCATTTATTTTTCTCCAAAGAAAAACTCCCTTTCTCGCGGCTGCGGGAAAGGGAGTTGCTAACTTAATTACTGATCTTTAGTCTCGATATGCTCGATCAAAATCGTAACGCAACAAATCCCTGCCCGCGAGGGGCATGGACATCTGCATGTTGCTGGTAGAACGATTTAACATGCCGAGCATTATGCGGGTATAAAAATCTGATTGCAAGACTATTCGACTAATTGTTAAGCAACCATGAACAGAAGCGAGTCGATAAGGCACACACGGCTAAAGGCAAATGCATATAGATGATTGCAGATTGAGAAATGCCGAATAGACACATGTTTAATGCACTTCCAAAACTGTCATTTTTTCTGCAAAATTTCTGACACTTGCGGAAATCGAAAAAAAATTGTCGCTAAGCAGTTGCATTATCACTCCTCTAAAAATGTTCGATTTTTGGCTGAAAATCGGACATTTTCAGACCCCGCACGAAAAGGGAAGAACCAAGTATGCAATACTATTCGAGCATAAATTCCAGTCGAGAATAATCAATGACAGAAGCAGAAACAGCCGCCGAAACAGCAGTCTCAGAAGCCAATGCATTGAATACAAGAATTGCTCCGTACGATCCGACCTACGACTCGCTGGAAGAAATTACTGACTTACTTCATCAAGCCTATGCCAGCCTGGCAGCTCGCGGCTTCAACTATGTCGCCGCCACGCAAACGACCGCAGTCACCGAAAGTCGCTTGACCGCGGGAAAGGGATACATCGCCCGCCTGACGGGACAAGCAAAGATAATAGGCACGGTTACTTACTACACCACAGCTAGAATTGCACCTGACGAACCAGAGTATTACAAGAAAAGTGCAGTCGGACACTTTGGCCAATTCGCTGTACATCCTGAAATACAGAAACTCGGCATAGGGAGCAGACTAGTTGAATTTGTAGAATCTCTCGCACGAGCAGAAGGCAAAAGAGAAATAGCCTGTGACACCGCTGAAGGTGCCACTGATTTAATTGAATACTATACGAGCAGAGGCTACAGACTGATTGAATACCACCAGTGGGACAAGGCCTGCTATCGCAGCGTGATTCTAAGCAAAAGCTTGACCGGGTGAGGCAGCCAAAGCAGTAGGAATATTTCTGCTAATCTAGAAGCATGAAATGGATCTACCTAGTTAGAAAATACGCCGTGTGGCTCAGCATAAATCTCTACGTGCTCGGCATAACGACCTGGCTTATTGGCATGCGCGCAGGCCTGCTGAAGTATGGCTGCGGCTATGAAACCCACACAATGCTCATCAATCGCAAGCTAATCTTCGACCCTTCGACCCCAACCGTTACAGCAACAGCCACAGTGTTAGTATGGCTTAGCTTTACCGCCATGAATTTAGATATAAAGTATGGTCACCTTGCCTGGAGCAAACTAGCAGCGTTCCTACTCACAACAAGGGCTTATATTTGGATACCACTGATCGCGCTAGCTTTGTGGTGCGAATTCAAGGAAGACCTCCCAGCGCTACTTACGCTGCTCACATGGCTCAGCTTTAGTGGCTACTTAGTTTCGTCCAGCTTACTTCTGATGAAAACACGGAAGTCCTGAGACAATTTAATACTATGCCTGGCAAGGGTGAATGCGCTCCAATTGCACCATAAATCTCATCGCGCTCCAGATGGCATACAACGGTCCACCTGGCGGCAGCAGGACATCCCACTGAATTCCCCTAGCATCAACAAAATAGAACCATGGCGAGCTAGATTTGAGCACTCTAATCTTATCTTTCCAGGCATCCCAATCTCCCGATGCCTCATACTGCCGCATAACCTTATCTAGTTCAGACATTCCCATTTTGCGAATCTGTCCATATAGCAATTGATGCTTGAAAGAAGTCCTAGACCAAAGTACACGCCTGGAAGTCGCGAGAAACCATGTTTCTGAATCTTCAACAAAAGCGAACACTGGCAGCTCTTCAGGCTGCAATTGGGCTTCTGCCAAAAGAAGCTCCTGTGTATGCGGAGCTAAACGCCTAAAGAGGTTTTCTGAATAAATACCTCCATGCTTTTGGAAATCTTTCTCTAGGCGCATGGCTTTATATTCGTCAGAACCAACCACCAAAGAATCAGTCAGCTGGTTTGCCAAATTAGCCTGCAAAGCTCGTTCGCTCGCGAGCCGCCATCCACCAGAAAGCTGCCAGAGCAAGTTCCTTATCGCCCTTAGATTCTTTCCAGGCTCTAGATAGACTTCAAATCGCTGGCCAGCGAAATCGAGGATTGCCAACCAAGGGCTGTAAAAACCGCAGTGCCCTACACCTTTCTCGGTATAGACCATAGTATCGGGTGGTGATGACGGAACTCTACCGGGCCAACCATCTGGGCCACTTGACCAACTAACACTTTCAATGTCTTCTAGCCGCGCTTGGCAAAGAATCTGACCAGGACTTTGCCAAAGAATTCGGCGTGTAGTCAGCAAGAACCAGCTACTAGCCTCATCATTCCCCTGGTTCTGCGAAGGCACAAAAGAAACCCCAACGGAAGTAGACTGACGGCAGGCCAGGAGGGGAAGCTCGCCGTCCTCAAGCCTTGCTTGCGAAAGAAGAAAAGTCCGCACGGGCTCATCCCATTCATCAAAGACCCTTGTCAGCTCAGAGCCCTTTCCAAACTTGCGCTTAATTCTGAAAGCTTCTGCTTCTTCAGAAGGTTTAGACGGCATGACCTTGCCTCACAAAAGCTCCGTCCAGCGCATCACTGACGGTGCGCCATTTTGGACTTATCACGTGCATCAAGACCGTCGGTAACAATTTCAATTCGACCATCTTTCTTCAAGGCGTTGAGCCAATCATAAATGCGCTTATCTTGGCGATAGAACAGCTCGTTGCCAGGACCTACATCAGTATTGTGCATTTCATAAGGCTTGACGCCATCGGGGCTCGGCGGTTTTTCCTCTGCTACGAAAACTTTCTTGATTCCCATTCGGATCAATTGCTCAGCGTCAGGTAATGAGGCGACAACTTCCTTCGTCAGCGGAGCTTCCTGGTGAATATCAACATCTACAAACGTGCTGGACCCGATGCGCGGTTGCTTCAAATAATCGCTAGTAGCTTTGGCAAACGTCTGAAACTGATCCCGTTTCATCTCAGCAAACTTCGGCTCGCTGGCACCATTCGGATAATGTTGATAAATATCCGAGTGAAAATGCCTTGCCATCTCATGTGCAATTGTAGGCCCATGGCCGGTCATTCCAACCACTAGAGTGTTTTGATCAATGTCACCATTTCTGATGCGCCTATCTACTTCACCCAACCAGGCATCTTCGTTGTTTGTATAGAGACCACTGGCGCGACGGCCGATCGGAACACTGTCTCCGCCAGCTGTAACAGCGCTCAAATCTTGAAACCCTTTAAACGGAGAATTCGCATCTCGCGGCTGCATTAATTGGCCAAGCTCGCGAGCTGTCAGCTTTGTATCTTCACCCTCAGGGCCACGAGCACTGTCGCCAGGAATTATCAGCTTCGGCAATTCAGAGACAGCAGCATCACTGCGGTCGGCTCCCCTCATTCCTTTTGCGGCTGCAGCCTGCTGCTGAAAGAATAGTAAGCCCTCCTCAGAGGTAGGACGCAGTGAAGCAGGAGTTGTTGAATCTCCACCAATCACATTTTCAGAAGAAGTCTGTATGTCTTTGTGATGCGACAAAACCACAACCTAAATAACTCAAAACACTTGAAACAAGTAATGAACAAAAATCAAAAGAAAAGCTAGCGGATGAATAGCATGGCACTGGAACTCTTGCAATATACCCGCTCGGGAATCGAAATAAGCTAAGATCACTTAGCTTTATTCCCTCACCAAAAGTTTGAATCATAATGGATGCACAAAATTACGCGAATCTATCTGCACTTTCCAACATAATTTCCAACAGTGTAGAAATTCTCGGTATGGCCACGGGCATTCCCAATCTTTTCTTAGGCTGGATACCGATGGCTTGCGGCGCAAAAGGCTACACAAGCAAAATCTACTCGGCCTGCATTGCCAATATTGCTGTAGCCCTTGGTGCTCCAATGATAGTCAACACCATGGAGCAAATGGCAAGAAGCACCAATCTTGAAATGCTGCTCTACATGGGTATTGCCCTTAGCTGTGGGCTTGCACTAGTAACTGTCGTACTAAGCTTCGCACTGGCTCTTTCGCCAGCCCTTATGGCCTGGCGTGAGAAGCTGCCATCATCAGGACTGATTGTAGGCCTGACTCTCTTCTCAATCTTTCTGCCTATATTGTGGATACCAGCATTAATCGTTGCTTCGCTGGCAGTGACAAAGAAGCAAACAGCTCCAATAGTGCAATTAATCAAAGATCAGTACAAAAGCAGTGACCAGAAAGGGGAAGACGAGGCTGGTTAAACGCAAGCCTACGTTCTTGCCTGAACGCGCATGGTGATTTCCCCCTTGCCCCAATAACATTAATGGGAGAACATATCCCTAGAAATTTTACTCAGGAACATTGAGTCGCAGAATCGAACCCCCCGGAATCCTGTATCTAAATAAACCTTGAACCTCCCCCCACGAAGGTAATACATGGACTCTTCTGACAGCCCTGCGGTCTCAGCTCAAGTCGAGCTACCGACGCTTCAACCTGAATTTGCCGCACCTTTAGCGCCGCTAAAGATTGGCCGCTGCCCTATCAAATCAGAAAACATAGACCCGCTGACTTTGGAACCAACCCTCTGCGCAATGCCAAAGTTAGACCTGATCAATCCACCAGTGTTTGGCGAGCAATTTAAGCTTAAGCCGTATCCAATCACCAAAGAAGATGAAGCGCTAGACCGCAACTCCAGGTTCACCTTCAAACTAGAAGCCCCTCCCTCACAGCCAGCCTTAGACTTGCGCCTGCGCTTCGACAAGGCTACTTCCTTCGACTTAGACTTCAACGGCCAAGCCGTAGAAATGTCATTAAATCCGCGCAAATGCAACTCTAAAGCACGCGCAGGGCTTTGTTTCAGAGTCGGTTTCTAAATACTCTTAAAATTGCCCCAACCGCTTTTGCGAATTCGTCACGATGGCGTCACGATGGCGGGTTACTTTGGGCAAATCACCCCGCATGATACTTACCAATAGAAATCACTGGCTGGCAGGCTAATGGGTTGAAGAAGTTATCTTCACCCCTCGCTTAGAGCATTAAGCGATAGAGCATCAAGCGGTAGAGCAAAGACGCGATCGACCGGGAGGCGGCAACTCTTATGACCATGGAAAGACGTGGAGAAAGCGCCGAACATGCACATTCCAAAACTGCTCTACAGGTTAACGATCAAGCAGGAAAGACTATGGGCAACGAGGTCAGCGAGACCCGCGATAAAGAGCGCACCAGCCCCCGTAGCGATTTTAGAGGAGGACAAGACACAGCAGCGGCACACTTACCGAATGTAGAACTAACTGATTCAAGCAAAGTTGGCGGCAAACCAGATCAGCGCTTGCAATTAATTAGTGACAGCAACGCCAAGCCGGAGGAGCGGCTGGCAGCAGCAAGAGAGCTGGCCAAAGAAGGCATAAGCAAAATAGAACTACAAAACGACAAAGGAGAAAAACAATCGCTGCGCCTCGAAACATCAAAGGCAGGCGCACGAGACCTAGTTAGCATCCATTCAGCAGATGGCAGCGGCAAAGAAAAGCCTCTGCTGAAAGGAGTTGCTAACAGCGATGGCAGCATCGAGCGACAAAAAGACAGCAAGGGAAGATTTGTCGACTGGCACGGATCAGGCAAAGAAATCTCACCAAGTCTAGCCGACGCTCCGCCACGCATACACAGTAGACACTCGAAAGCGGGAGAACAAGCAAGCGGAGCTGCCACGGAACGAAAGGCAGATACCAGAACAGAAGCAACAGAACGGAAAGTAGAAACCAAAGTAGAACCTAAAGTAGAAACTAAATTAGAACCTAAAGTAGAGCCAAAAGTAGAACCCAAAGCTGAGACGAATCCAGGAGGAAAGCCAGCTGACAAACCCGAAGGTAAAACTGAAGCCAAACCAGAAGCTAAACCTGATGCAAAAGTAGAAGGCTCCTCGACCATTGACCCACACAAAATAATGGATGCTGCAGCTCTCAGAGCCGGTCACCCAGTGGGCAAACTAGTTAAAACAGAAGACGGTCTCTACATGCGCGCTAAATTTGATGTGGATGCTGACGGTCATCCCGACGCAAGAAAAATCGACCCCAGAAATGGCAACCCTAACACCACCTTGCGCTACGCTGAGGGCAATGGTTCCGTCAACGCTGATGCAGTACCATATGTGGTGCTACCGAAAGGTCAATTCAAAGAACATGGAGTGAAAGTCGGTGACCTCGCCATCGTGCGCAACAAAGAAAATGGCGCGCTCACGGTAGCAGTATTCGGCGACGTTGGCCCCAGACACAAACGTGGTGAAGGCTCAATGGCTCTGGCTCGTGAGCTCGGCCTCAACCCCTCGCCCACCCATGGCGGCACCCAGAGTCGCAACATAGAATATCTTGCAATTCCCGGCTCTGGCGGTGACAAAGCCCGCAATCAAACAGACTTGCTAGCAAAAATAGATAACGCCAAGCAAAAGCTGGGCCTGAGAGGATAAGTTACAAATCGTGCAAAACTTTTGGAGGCAAAGCAGCACGAAGAGCATTGAGAACGGCAAGAATATCAATCACTTCTTGAATGATGGCACCGTTGACGGGATTTAAATGACCAGTGGAAGCAAAGCCCATACCAACAACACTGAGCGCCATTCCCCCAATGGCGCTCTGCAGGGCTATGGTGCGCATGCGTCTGCTGATATGCATAAACTCGTCCACTTTTTCTAGCGAGTTGTCCATAATCACGACACCGGCGGCTTCAGCCGTAACGTCACTATTCTGCCCAATAGCCATTCCCACTGTAGCCGCCAACATCGCCGGTGCGTCATTGATGCCATCACCAACATAAAGAGTCTTTGCCGCAGCGGTCTCTTTGCGCACAATCGCCAGTTTTTCTTCCGGGCGTTTCTCGGCAAAAATTTCGCTAATACCAACTTGCTCAGCCAGGTAGCGCACTTCAGATTCACGATCGCCAGACAAAATCAACAACCGATTGAAAGAGTGTTCTGGTCCTAAGTGGCGCACAAAGCTGCTGCTCTCGCTGCGCGGAGCATCGCGAAAGCGCAGGTCGGCAGCATACCTGCCATCGATAACAACCACACATTCTAGCCCGCCTGCGACCGCTGGCAGCTGTTCAATACCAGGCAATTTAGCATCAAGTTGATTGCGACTGGTGATTTGCACCTGCCGTTCAGAAACCGTACCACGCAGTCCCTGACCAGGGGCCTCGCTGACTGCGCTGGTTTCGGCCAATTCTAACTTACTGCTCTCAGCCTCGGCCAGAATAGCGCGCGCCAGTGGATGCTTTGAATAGCGCTCGAGACTAGCAACCAGAGTCAATACTTCTTTCTGCTCAAAACCTGACGCCATAATTTGCTCGGTCAGCTTAGGCGCACCATAGGTGAGGGTGCCGGTCTTATCAAAAATTGCAGTACGACAGCTGCTAATCTGCTCTAACACCACAGGACTCTTAACAATGATGGCTCGCTTAGCACAGAGCGATATAGAGCCAATAATGGCTATTGGAATACCAAGAATTAGAGGGCACGGTGTTGCAATAACCAGTACAGAGAGGAAGCGAACCGCTTCACCACTGAGAGCCCATGCCAGGGCTGCCACCACCAGTGCTACCGGTGTATAGACGGCACCGAGCCTGTCTCCCAGGCGCTGCAACTGCGGTTGCTTCGCCTCAGACTCGCGCATTACTTCCATAATTTTCGCGTAGCGAGAATCGGCCACAAGCTTAGTTGTGCGAATGGTAAGAACAGACTCGCCGTTGACAGCACCAGAAATAACAGTTGAGCCGCTAGTCTTGGTCACTTGAAAAGGCTCACCAGTCAAGTAAGACTCATCCATGCCACCGCGACCATCAATTACCACACCGTCTGCAGGGCAAATATCATGAGGATAGACAACTAAAGTATCGCCAACAGCAACATCTTGCAGCTGCACGTCAAATATTTCAGTTCCGGTTTTTCGATGAGCAATTGAAGGCATGCGCTTGGCCAACGCTGCTAGCACCGATGATGCGCTTTTAAGGGCATAGCTCTCTAAGGCTTCTCCGCCAGAGAGCATCAAAACGATAATTGACCCTGCCAGATATTCGTGCAGAACGATCGAGGTAACTATTGAGATACCACCTAGTAAGTCGGCACCAAATTCCTTCTTGAGCAGCTTAATCAAGAGGTCGTACAACAGCGGCAGACCGCCAACAGCGAATAAACACAACAGCGGCAACTCGTATGTCTTTTCATCAGCTTGTAAAGCGAATCTAAGAAGCAAATGCAAGATAATTGCCAGGATAGAAAAGACAGCAATTACTCTACTTTTCTGGCGCCAAAGGTTCTGTGGCCCATACCAGGGCCCTGTCAGCACTTTTTCATTTACTTGAGCGGACATAAAAAGTACTTTCCTAGCCCAGTAAACATTGAATATAGCAGGGATAAAGCTAGCAAAATGAAACGCCCCCGAGAGCAACAAGAAGTTCCACTGTTAACTTTTCGCGAAGCGGGCATAGACTAATATGATTACTACCGTTTTGCCGGTTTAAAGTTGGCTAGTTAATGTCAAGAATACTAATCGTTGAAGATGACGAGCAATTGCTAGAGACCCTAACCGATGGGCTTTCTAGCTTCAATCACGTAGTTGAAGCGGTAGCTACCGGCAGCGACGGCTTAGAGCGCTTATTGGCCAGCGAATACGACATAGCCATCCTCGACTGGGGCCTACCGGTCTTAACTGGCCTACAGATCTGCCAAGAATATCGGCAAAAGGGCGGACAAGCTCCAATCATTTTCCTGACAGGAAAAAATGATATCGATAGCCGAGTAGGGGCTCTGGACATGGGCGCCGATGACTATTTGACCAAACCTTTTTCGTTCAAAGAATTACTAGCAAGAGTCAATGCTCTTCTGCGTCGGCCTAGCCAGTTAGCAGAAAGCATCTTGACAGTGCAAAATGTCAAACTTGATTTGAACACTCGTATCGTCACCATCGACGATCAACCGACTTCTCTTGCAGCCAACGAATATGCACTGCTTGAACTACTGCTGCGCAATCGCGGCAAAGTTTTTAGCTACAACGAATTGATGGAAAGAATTTTCAAAGCCGATGAAGATGCATCTGAAGAAGCGGTGCGTCAACGCATCACCCGCTTGCGTAAAAAAATTGATGGCAATCGCGAAGTATCATGTATCCGCACCATTAAAGGCTTAGGCTATTGCATCGACGTGGTGCGCTAGCACTTTTTTGATTACCCCTCTTACTCTAACGTATAGTACTCCCGAAGTCTTTTTTTTTTCGGCCTTCAGGAGTAAGGAAGACATCCTCGAATGAACGAGAATGTCTTCCTGTTTCAGGTCACCTACTACGGTTCAGCTACGATGAACCGGTCGTTGGGAAACCGTTACTGCGCGCGGGCGCGCTGCATCTCGCCCAACGACAGCAGGCGATCGTTGGCGGCAGTGCGCTTGATGATCAACACCGTCAGAACGATGCCAGCCACCACCGACAGTGCCACGATGGCCACGACGGCGAGGACGAGAGCGACCTTGGCACCATCCTCACCGTCCAGGTCGATCTTGAAGCCGCTGACCACGTCAGAAAGGGCATCACCGAAAGTCGACATGGCGCTCATGGTGTTGTGCACTTGGGCGAAGGTGTTGTAGGTAGCAACACCATAGTTGAGCACACCACCTTCGCGGAAGGCGCGAGCCCAGCTGTCGATGGTGATCATCAAGCCGGAGAAGAGAATGCCCGGGATGATCAGCACGTAGCCCAGCTTGAGGGCCAAAGCGCCGTAGTGCATGGGCAAGTATCCCAGCCCCACGGCACCCATCGCCAGCACGATGAGGACGCACCAGGTGAAGCCGCTGGCCGCCATGATCGCACCCATCCACACCATGAAGTGACGCCAGCCGCCGACAGCCTTGGTTTCGGCCCAAGCCTTGCCACAGCCCCAGGCGTTCAGCCAGGAAATGCCGAAATTGAGGAACCAGACGAAAATGAGAATTGCGGTGTTCATATGCTTACCTTCTTTCTTTCACAAGATGATGAATGGCCGCGGGCGGCAGCAGCTAGTTGCCGCCCGGCGAAACTTACTGAGCGGCGCCAGCCTTGATGATGAAGCGAGCCTTGAAGCCGTTGTGCCGCGCCGGCCATTCGATTTCAGCACCGGCGAGGCGCAAGGCAACGAGCAGTTCGCGGGTGCGACCCGTGATCTTGCTCTCGTCGAGCGGCACGCTGACGTCGCGACCTTCTTCACAGTCTTCGCCCTGACGGCCGACACCGAACTCGTAGGAGAGCTCCTTGCCAGGCTCGCTTTCGACCTGTTGCAAGAGTTCCTTGAGCACGGCCACGGCGCCGATGCGATTGCGCAGCGTGGCCTGAGCCACAGGGCCAGCGTACTTTTGCAGACCGTCCAGCAGGAGATCCGCCCGGACCATGGGGTCTGCGCAGAGAGCAACCTGCCTGATGTGCTCGGCCAGAACCGATTCGAGATTGCCACAAGCCTGGTTGACCCGGCCGGACATGAAGGAGATGGCGAGTTCGAGTTTGGCTTTCATGATTTCTCCACGAAATGTCAATGATGGAACAGGCGATGGTGAACTACTGCATCGCTTACAACTCAAAGAAAGACCGCAAGAACCCTCGCTTGAACATCAACGAGAGCACTTGCAGGTACAACTGCAGCTACCAACAACCCTGAACGGGAATGCCAGTCAGTAGCCGCGATAGCCCATCAGAAAGGCGTCTTCGCAGTCGGCGTAGTGATGGGGCAGCTCGCGCACCACCTCGAAACCGAGGCGGTGATAGAGCTTCTGAGCGCCGAGATTGCTCTTGCGCACATGCAGCGTCACGTAGCAACGGGCACGGTTGGCCAGCGACTGAATCATCTCGCGGCCGAGGCCGAGACTGCGACACTCAGGCTTCACCGCCACGTGAGCCACATGCAAGCGATCCTTCTGCTTGATGTAGAGAATGTAACCCACCACCGCACCGTCCAGCACGCGCACGCGACCAGAGGTGCCCGACTTGCAGCCGAAGCGCAAGAAGTCGAGAAGACCCCAGGGATGAGCAAAGCTAGCCTTCTCGATGGCTAGCATTGAGGGCAGGTCGCTAAGCCAGGAGATTTGACGCAGCGAAGCGTCAGTTTGCACAGCCAAAACTGCTTCCATGATCAATCCTCTCAACTAAGTTAAAGGCTGACTAGCAGCCTTTCGGCTACAGTCAGTTCAGGTCAGCCGTCAGGGCAACTCCGACTGCGACAGAGCCACCACCGCATGCTGGAAGTTCAGCAGCAGCAGCATCGCCGCCGACAGGTAGGAGCTGCTCAAGCCCGACAGACAGGCCTCGCGGGCGGTGTCATCGAGACCCTGGCAGGCTTGCTCGAAAGTCTTGGCCTGAGCCAAGATCTGCTGGTCGAAGACACGGTCTTGCCGCACCGTGCTGTAGAACGCGCCGACCGGAATCGAAGCGACGTCATCGGGCAAGCTCGAGAGCTGAACGCTCTCGGCTCCCCGCAGGCAGCGAATGGCACCACCGGCCAGCACCAGCATGTCAGAGGTCGACGAGTAGAGCGACATCGCCAGCAGCATCTGCTCGGCAGGCAGGTCACCTTGAGCCGCATTGAGCACCCGCATCATCTGCGTGAAGTTGGCCCACATGTCGGCCGCAGAGAGCTGAAAGGCCTGAACATCAGCCTTCATGCCACTGAGGATGCGCCGGGTCGGCTGCGGGCGAACCGAACGAGCAGCGCCATTGCTTGAAGCAGTGCTGGCCTGGCGACTGGCATGGCCTTCGATCACCAGAGAGTCGAGCGCCTCGTTCGGCACCCAGCGCAAGCAGCCTTCGGCGTAGACGTAGCAGAGCTGGTGGCCAGGCTGGCTCTCATAGCGCGGCCTGTGGGTCGGCGAAATCTCCATCGCAGTCTCCAGGCGCACCAGCATGCCGGCCGAGATCACCGAATTGGTTGCCCGTCCGTAGACGTCGAGCAATGGCATGGCTTTGATTGTCTTGGTTTCAACCATCGTAGGCTCCAAGTGTATGTTGAGGGTCTGAAAGACCGAGCTAAAAGCTACTGGTCGACAACTTGTCGGTGTTTGCTCTACTCGTCGTCAGGGACGCGCGGCAAGCGCACACGCGGCGGCACCGCAGTGAGAGCAAGCAGGCCGAACAAGACCACACCAGCCCAGGGGAGCCAGTCCGAGGTCATCTGCGTGCCGATGAGGCATGCTGCGGTCAAAAGAATGGCGAACGCTCGCAGACCTTCGTCCGACGGAGAAGGCCAAGCGAATACGAAGGGAACGGCCGCCCCCAGAATCATGAGGCCGGTAGACGGCGCGACGAAATACGCGGCGGCGCAGCCAGCCAAAAAGATGAGCCAGAAAATTGCTTGGAAAAAGTGACGCATGAGTTTCCTTAGTTCAGTGTTGAGAAATCAGTTGAAGGTCACCGCCCATGTTGGCCACACGGCGATCGCAGTTACCCGCAATGAGGTTGAGGTGGGCCAGGCGCTCACGCAATTGCGACAAAACGGTGGCACAGCGCAGCGACCGTTCCTCCGGCGCGATGCGCTCGATACACGCGATTTCGTGCTCGGTCAAAGCAACGGCGCGGTGAATGGCAATGGCATCGAAATGCGCGTCGCGGAAGTCGCCGATCAGATGCTCGGTGAACCGCGATAACGTAGCCGCCTGGCAAAGCACGTGGCGTTGATGATCATCGAACTGACTGGAGTTGTACTTGCGGCGGACCAGCATGTGCTGGAAGTCGAAAGCCGCAGCAACCAACAAAGCGATGATAATAGCAGCGAAAGCAGTCATTTCAGATCCTTGTGCAGTTGTGAGAATTCGCAGTATTGCGAAAATGAAGGGAGAAAAAAACAGCCGGCCTCCTACCAAACAGAAAACTGTATGAATAAGAAGCTAGCGATGGCACTGTTTTTGTGTTTAGAGGTCTTGTTGAAAAATCTTTAGAAAAGAAATAGGGGGATAGAAAGACCCTAATTAAAGCCCTGTAATAAGATCAATCATAAGTAATTACCCCAGGTACAAGTTGAGAAATGGGCGAACATCGCTGGCGTAGTTAGTGCACAGCGTCGATGCGGCACTGGCGCGATTGACAGGCTCCACAGAGAAGTTAGAAGCAACATGCCTATAGCGGAACTCTGCAAAAGTTACCTCTAAATGGCGGCAAACACAGCTAGCGCAGCGCCACCACCGGCGGTGGCGCCAAAACAAAAATACGCTACCAGGCTAAATCGACCTAGTAGCGCATAATGAGATTGTGGAAGTACAAGCATCAGAGCTCGGAAGAATCAAATGATTGCTCGACTGATAGAAGCATTGTAAAAGCCTTTGTTGGCATTTTAAGGGCGAAAAACTGCTGGCAAAAAATAGCATTCAGCCCAAAGCACCGCTTTTAACTACATAGCCCAGTAGAAAAAGAAAAAAACATAAGAACCACGGTGGTGCCGAAGAACTGTGACAAAGCACAATTCTCCGGCACACCGGGTTCCTATATTTCGCGCAGCCTAGCTCTTCTTCTCGGCCCGGCCGTGCATGATGACGATAGTGTCACCATCCAGAGTGGCATGGTCGACGTGCTGCCGGCGAGAGTCGATCAGGCGCTGGCGCACCGCAGGGTCCGTGGGAAACTCCAAAACCTTCACGCCGCCGTCTGCCTGCACCACACCAACCGCCGCCACAGCATTGCGCCAGGGTTGCCCGGAGCTGTAGCTCAGCCAAGGACTTCCCTCCGGAATGAGATGACCGACCTGCATCTCTCGACGGCTGGTGCGCGACGAGAGAGGCAGCGCCGCCGGCGGCTCGACGAAACCGTCGGCATCCATGACCAGATTGGGCACGCCATCGCGACCGCCGTAGAAGACCTTCGGTTGATCACCATGCTTGCTCTCGCCGCGCAGACGCCGGCTGATGCCTTTGCCAGCGGCGAAAATGCCGTCACGCAGCGCCAAGCACAGCATGCCGAGCATCAAGAAGAGAAACATGCCTGCACCAATGGCGCAGACACAGAACAACGCAGCAATTCCTTTCAGTGTTTTCATAGCTATATCCTCCGATTCCTTTTGTTAGAGATTTAGATAGAAGTTGAAACTGGTTTACTTGGCGGCCGACTCTCCGTCTTTGTCGTCCTTCTTGTCCGTCTTTTCCTTCACCCCTTCCACGAAGCCAGAAATAAAGGAGAGCAACATGCCACCAAAGATGCCGTTCAGCATGGACGCAGCAAAGAAGGTGACAATCAGCGCCCCGAGCACCGACGCCAGGTCGATGGCCGGGCCGGCCAGATAGCTCGGCAGGAAGTTGAGCCACTGCAAGTCAGTCTTGGGCATGGTCATGTCCGGCGCCCAGCTCAGGAAGAGCCGGTACCAGATGTAGCCCAGCAATGCCAGGCTGCAAGCACGGCGCCAGAGCGGTACGACTGCCTTGACGCTGTTCACCACGGTCTCTTCACTGACCGGCAAAGCATCAATGCTCGGCACGGCAAAGCGACTGGCCACCAGATAACCCTGGGTCTCACCGCTGACCAGAGATGGCTCACCCAGCCAAACCTGCCGAGTGGTCTTCCGCAGGCGAGCAAAGCCATGCTCGGTCTGTTCGGTCCACAGACAATCACCAGGCTGCAGCTCGGCAACCGTATAGGTCAGGGTCTGCACCACCGATCGGCCGCTCGAGTTCTTGCTCTTCTCGCTCTTACGCTCGACAGCGGTGATCTTCACCAGGTCTGCGCGCGAGGCATAGAGCCGCACCCCAGCATTCAACGGCAGCACAAAACCCAGGGCAAAGCCGATGGTCAAACCAGCGATGTGGGCGATGTGACCGACGTTGGGGATGAGATGCTCCAGCACCAACTGCACCACCAAGAGCACGACCAAGCTCTTGAGAGGCACCAGGGAAGCCGCCGGCAGCTGGTCCTTGTCGATCTTGCGCTTGCGCAGCTCCGCAGCAATCATGGAGCCATAGAGACCCATGATGCCAATCGAAGCTCCGACAAGCTGAGTCTCGGGAGTGACGATGACCGTAGCGATGGCGCCCAGAACCGACGAGGTGAAGAAGATCACCAACCAGCTGCGGCGAGCAAAGGCGATGCCGCAGAAGTATGCCAGCAAAGCGAAGTTGACGACGTTGCCGAAGAGGTGGAACATGCCACCATGCAGGAAGGCAACAGTGAAAGGCCGCCAGATTTCGCCCTGCCAGACAGCCTTGGTCATCATGCCGCCGAAGAAGAAGAAGTCGGCGACTGCCTGCAGCGCCTTCGAGTGAAAGCTCTCGGCGATGGCCTGCACGCCGAAAGTGAGGCCATATACCAGCACCATCAGAGCAGCCAGCGCAAGAACACCAAGCAGTGACTTGCCCAAAGGCTCCACAAACTTGAAAGACTGACCTTCCGGTTGAGCTGCGGCTTCAGAGCCGTCAGCCTGATCCAGTGACATATCGTTTTTCATGGGGTTTCCTTTAGAAGGTTACTAAAAAAGGCTCCGGAACTAGGTTCCGGAACTACCAGTGACAAGCAGCAATGGCGCCGACAAAGATTGCTAAACCGAGCAACCTCTTTCAGAGCCACTGTCAGCCAGATAAGCAACGAGCGAATCAGTCAGCGCTGAAGCCACTTTGTCTTGATAAGCAGGAGTATTGAGCAGAGCCCTGGTTGTGGGATTAGTCAGATAACCAATCTCAACCAAAGTTGCCGGAACATCGTTGCCATCCAACACAAAGAGGTTTCGAGCGTGACTCCATTTCGCCTGCTCTTTGAGCTTGAGCGAAACGGTATCGAGAACCAATTCAGCCAACTTTTGATCGCGGCTGTCGAAGTAGTAGGTCTCAATCCCTCGAATTTGAGTTTTTGACACCGAATTGCCGTGCACAGCGATGAAGAGGTCGGGACAGATGCGATTGCTAGCATCGAGCCGCTCTTGCAGAGTGAGGGTTTGATCGCTGTCGCGAGTCATGTCGACAGTAGCACCAAGAGCTTCCAGCTTGCTGCGAAGCAAGAGAGAGACATTAAGTGTCACCGTCTTTTCCTCAACGCCACCAGAGATAGCTCCGGGGTCGCTGCCACCATGGCCGGGGTCAACGAGAATGGTCTTGCCCAGCAATGGTTCATTGATTGAGGCCTGGTCAGCCTGCTTTTGCGCTTGAGCCGTTGGCTTTCCCTGAGAGTCATGGCCCTGAGGAACCATGGGCACAGGCAATTGCCCCGGCGAACGCACAGGCAAGTGCCGAGCGCTGATGGGAAGGCTAGCAAGCACAGGCAAAGCCAATGCCGCCGCCAGGGAAGTGGAAGTAGTTACGGCGAGGATTACAGCACTGATGAGCGCTCCTCTGTAGCGGGGGATGGACACATGGTGTCTCCTTAGGTTTCTAGGTTGATACCAAAAGGTGAGAAGAAAGTGAGTGAAAGAGAATGGCTTCGGGGCCCGATTAGAGCCCCGAAGCCACAGGTTGAAGCCACAGCGTTAGCTGCAGCCGACGGCGTTATTGACTACGCCTTGGTTGGTTCGGCCGCAGGAGCCGGAACCGGAGCAGGAGCAGCCGGCACCACCGCGTCCACAACTGGAGCAGCAGTGGCTTCGCCACCCGCAGGAGCGTCACCGCCACCCGCATCCGCAGTTCCCGCTGCCGGAACCGACGCATCGCCAGCGGGCGCGGTCGGAGCCTTGGGCGTGCGCTTCGGATACGGCACCACCAGAACTGGCGTTGCACCGGGTTTGTCCACCAAACCCTTGCCGTCCCACACGCCAGTGGCGATCAGGTTCGACAGCTTCGCCTTGTAACCGCTGAGCCAGGCAGCCTGCCAACCATCGCTGGTCATCAGACGGCCCGTCCAGCCGGTGGCCTTCTTGAAGTACTGCGCCGCACGAGCTGCCGCACGCGACAGGTAGTGCTGGTTGATGTCGAACATGTTGACGAACACGTTCCACGCCAGCTTCTCGTTGCCGAGCACGATCACGCCGTTTTCGTCGTTACCGAAACTGGCCTTGACGCCGAGGTTGTCCGAACCGAACACCACGGTGTACTTCTTGGTGCGCTTGTTGATGATGACCACGATCTTGCCGTGGGTGATGGCGTGCGATTCCGGGAGCTTGAGCAACTCGGTGATGAAGTCACCAAACTCCTTTTCACGACCGGTGGCGATCGTGAACAACGGCGGACGACCGGCGCGACGGATGGTCTTCACCCCCATGAGCGCCTGCGACGAGCTGACCGTCATGAACATGCACAGCTCCGGATTGCTGTTCCACGCATCGGCGAACCAATGAATGACCGAGGGCGCACCGGGGTAGAACACCTCACCGCAGATGACACTGTCGCCGTCGGCCGCAGCATCGTCGATCAGGCCCTTGACGCGAGTCAAGAACGGAGACAACGGCACCACACCCTTGGGCTTGACCTTGTCGTCCATGGACGGCTGGAAGTAGGTCTCGATCACCGTGCCATCGTTGAGCGTGATCGGCGCGTAGCCCTGAGCATTGCGCCGACGGAAGTCCAGAGCCTGCTGCGAGTTGTCAGCCAGCAGCCGGTTCCAGTAGTCCATGAAGTTGGCCGCCACCGCCGGGTTGTGGATGCGGCAGGCCATGTTGGACTGACAGCCCAGACCAGTGTTGGTCCAGTTGGTACTGCCAGTGGTGACGTCCGTGGGCACGCCGTCCTTGTTCACCTTCACCTGGCTCTTGTTGTGCGCGATGCCCCAATTGCCGATCATGCGATCGTAAATCTTGGCACCGGCCGCATGCAAAGCCGCACGCGCAGGAGCGTTGGTGAAATCATCGGCGCCGGTGTTGCCGAGGATGAGGGTGAAGTACTGCAGGTTGGCCTTGAGGAAGTCGACCAACTGATTGGCACTGAGCTCATAGAGCGCCGAATAGACGTGACCGCCATCCGTCGCACATTCGCTCACCGGGCCCATGAGGAGAGCCGGCACGTTGCCCACCAGCGTCTTGCGAATGACGTTGTTGGGGTTGGCGTAGTCTTCCAGAGCATCGATGATCTTCTGGAAGTCCGGCAGACCATCGGCAGTGGTGCCGATCATGTGCGCCATCCACTGGGTGGAAAGCGTGCCGCGAGTGAAGGCCACCTCGAAGGTCTCGTCGACCTTGGTGCTGACGCTGACCGGATTGGTCACAGCCAGCAGGCCGGGGAGAGGAACGAGGTTGCCCGGAGTGCCGCCCATGGCCTGGACTTCGTAGGTGTAGGTGTTGCCGACCTTGGCCGTGAAGTCCATGTGGAACATGCGCTGAATCGGCCAAACCGTGCTCGGTTCGCTCCTCCAGGCCGAATTGTCCTCACCTTCGAAGGGCACCTTGGTGGAAACCACTTCGCGCTTGCCGTTCTGGTCGATGCGAGTGAGAGCCATGCCGAGGCAGCCATCGATTTTGGCAGCACCGGGAAAAATCCAGCCGATCAGGCTGACGGAGTCGTTGCAGTAAGCAGCGGCTACGATTTTCGGGTTCTGAGTTGTCATAAACATGTCCTTTGTGGAGCAAGCTCCGGTTCGTGAATGACAAAGCGCCCAAAGCAGCTAGCTAGCCTGCATTTGGGGAAGAATTAGCGGGGCTAACTCACACTTCGTCGATTAGAAAAACGGTGAGCTGCAATGAAATCTCGCAGTAGAACTACGAGCAAGGCAGCCAGAGAGGCAACAGCGGTTGAGACTGTTGGGGAGACGGATAGGTGGATATGTTATTGCTTAGTTGGTTTTGTTGGCTGTTGAGAGAGAAAAGGTTGAGAGACTTCTATTGCTAACAGGAAATGCTCCTCAATAGCAATATTTACCGAAGAGAGCATAAGTTAATGACGGCCGTAGTTAAGTCTTATCAATTGACGGGGTTTGCAAACACGTAGTTACACCATGCTCTAGCGAAGCTAGCTCACAATAAATCTTAGTAACTGGTAAAGCTCTAGAAAGTTAGCCTGTCTAGCTAGCCCTTTGCTAAAACAGCAACATTTTCCATCACAGCTGAGAAGAAGTCTTCACCGTTATCGTTGATGATGATGAAAGCAGGAAAATCTTCTACTTCAATCTTGTGCACAGCTTCCATGCCCAGTTCAGGATAATCAATCACTTCTACTTTGCGAATTGAATCTTGTGCCAAACGCGCCGCCGCACCACCTATGGTACCAAGATAGAAGCCACCGTACTGACCGCAAGCAGCGCCAACATTCTTGGCCCGATTGCCTTTGGCAAGAGTGACCAAACTGGCCCCCCGGCTCATTAAAATATCAGCGTAAGAATCCATTCGTCCGGCAGTGGTGGGGCCAAAAGAACCAGAAGCATAGCCAGCTGGAGTCTTAGCCGGACCAGCATAATAGATAGGGTGATTGCGAGTGTATTCAGGCAATTCTTCACCTTTCTCCACTAACTCTTTCCACTTAGCGTGCACGATATCGCGGGCTACCACTAGTGTTCCAGTCAGCATTACTCTTGTACCCGGTGGCTTTCCAGCCATGCTGGCTCTAATCTCGGCCATCGGTCGACTGAGATCGACTTTGACTGTTTCGCTACCGAGTTCGGTTGGCTCAACTTCAGGCAAGAAGCGGGCGGGATCAGTCTCTAACTGCTCAAGCCAGATACCATCTTTGTTGATTTTAGCGAGAATTTGGCGATCGGCACTGCAAGAGACACCAATGCCCATAGGCAGGCTGGCACCGTGTCTCGGCAAGCGCACCACGCGCACATCATGACAGAAATATTTTCCACCAAACTGAGCACCGATGCCCAACTTGCGAGTAATGGCGAGCACTTCTTTCTCAAGAGCTAAGTCACGGAAAGCACGGCCAGTTTTATCACCCTCAGTAGGCAAACTATCAAGGTAATGGGTACTAGCCAGTTTCACCGTTTTCAAAGTCATCTCAGCGGACAGACCACCAATGACCACGGCTAAGTGATAGGGCGGACAAGCGGAAGTGCCAAGCCCACCAATCTTTTCAGTGAGCAAGCGAGCGAGAGAGGCGGGATTGAGAGTAGATTTAGTTTCTTGCAAAAGATAGGTTTTATTGGCTGAGCCGCCACCTTTAGCAATAAACATGAACTCGTAAGTAGAGCCCGGCTCGGCATATATCTCAATTTGGGCTGGCAGATTAGAGCCAGTGTTTGTCTCCTGATACATGCTAAGAGGAGCCATTTGGCTGTAGCGCAAATTGCACTCGTTATAGGTTTTCTTGATGCCTTCAGCGATGGCAGCAGCGTCGTCGGCATCAGTCCAGACATGATCGCCCTTGTGAGCTACTACAATGGCCGTGCCTGTATCTTGGCACATGGGCAAGGTTCCACCAGCAGAAATACTGGCATTCTTGAGCAACTCAAGTGCGACAAACTTGTCATTGGCAGTGGCCTCTTCGTCATCCAAAATCGAGCGCAGCATCTTTAAATGGCTCTCGCGCAGCAGGTGCGAAACATCTTTGAAAGCGGCCTTGGCAAGCATCGTAAGAGCTTCAGGTTTAACCACCAACATTTCGCGGCCATTCCACATTTCAACTGAAACGTGTTCTTTACCCAAGAACTTATATTCAGTGGTGTCTTCGCCCAAATGAAAAATGCTTCCTGCGCTTTGCGACATGATTTTTATCTCTCATAGAAATTCACTCCAATATTCTACTGACACGGCTTTGCCCATATAGATTTTCAGCTGCTTTCTTTTCGTTTTTTCAAATACTTGAGTACTCAAGTATCGGAAAAACGATCCTCCACAGAACGACAAGAAAAGCTTATACCACTGCATATAGTTTAACAGGCGAAAATTTTTAAAAGAGAAAGAAAGCAGACGAGCACTTGCTCGCCTGCTTTCAAGATACCGAATACGGCAATGTAATTTTCCTAGTTGTTGTTATGGCAGCGCTGGCTAGTTGCGGTCAGCGCTAGATTCAAGGCAGACCCCAGTTCAAAAGTTCTGCTAATGAACCAGAGCTTCGCTTTCAGCGACGGCAGCGGCCAGCACAGAGCGAATCTGCGTCAGAGCCTCGGCCACGTCGACCGGCTGCACCAGCGAACCAGCAGCAGACTTGAACACCAGGGCCTCGCTGGCAAGAGCCGGATTGGCGATGCGCCGAGCTGCCGGAGAAAGAACGTAGAGCTCACCAGCGCCGTTGAGGGCGTTGATGTGCAGCGTTCCAGAGCGGTAGGTGCCGCTGCGGAAGCTTCCGTGGGGCAGCGGGGTGAAGCTGAACCACATGGTGTCAGTCTCGCCGTTGCGGGCAAAGAATCCCGAGCGGCGCAGACCGAGGTCGCGCATGGCTTGATTCAGTTCAATGACGGCGCTTTCCACAGCGTCGTCATCCATCTTGATGATGATCTTGTTGATGGCCTCCAGGCGATCGAGATCGTTCTCGAGAATCGCCACCAGCACAGGCACTGCCAGGGTGTGCTGCAGGTTGCAGAGAACGAAGTCGCGGAGATTTTGCGTTTGAGTGCCAAGGTTCATAGCGGCCTCCAAAGCTAAGGGTTGCGGTTATTAGAAAGGGGCCAAACCACAAGGGTCTGACCATTACAGCCGTTGTACTACTTGTCGCTGCCGTAAGCCAGCTTCACCGTACCGAAGAGCATGCCCAGGGAAAGCAGCCCCCAGAGCAAGCTCCAGAATGCCGCAGGAAACCCGGTCAGCTGCGCCATGTTGGTGGCGTCGGTGAATGAGTGCTGACCAACCAGCCCCAGCGACAGCTTGCTCAACCAGACGATGTCGGTCAGGGCGTTGATGCCGATCTGCACGCCAAGAAAGAGCAGCAGAATCTGCGCACCACGGTCACTGAGCTTCGCTCCGGCAAACATCAAGGCCACAGCCAAAGCCACGCCGACAGCAACGCTTCCCGCCGCCTGACCTGTACGACCAGAGAGAAGGAAGGTCTGGCTGATGAAGACCAGACAGGCCACACCAATCAACACTCCCAGACCAATGAGAGTGCCCCGAGCCACAGCCTGGCTGCGACCAAGGGCAATCATGAGACAGCCAAAGAGCGTGGTGCCGAGGTAGCCAGTCTGATTGAAGATGAAAGGAATGCCGCCGCTGGTCATAGTCAAACCGGCGTGTCCGTCGCCATCACTGACGATGGTCAAGCCGTGTACCGTGCCACCAGTGGCGATGCAAAAGATAGCGTGCCCCATCTCATGCAAGGTGGTATCCAGCAGTTCGAGAGGCACCAGAAGAAAGCTCAAAGACGGCTCTTGCATCAGCACAAGGCTGAGCAGAGCCAGTCCGCAAAGCAGAAATATGGAAGCCCTGGGGGGCTTCGTTTGTCCTACGTTCATTGATTCTCCTTATTTGCTCTTGCCAAATTTGGCTGCCCGAGAAACGGCAACGCGCGCCAGGTCATGAGGATGCTCAGCCAAGAGCTCACCTTTGAGATAGCGCAGCATGCCCCAAAATCCAGACTGACGACGGCGGGCGAAGTAAACCCTTTTCCCTTGCGGCGCTCTAATCAATTGCAATCGCAGCAGATGCAGCAAACACTTCGCCACCGAGCCAGGCCCTTCCACAATGTCAGCCATGCGGTCAGCGCTGCCTTCGTGAATGCGACTGATCAGCGCCGCCACAATGTCACCCAGCAAGCTGGCGTTCCAGCAGGTCAGGAACACAAAGAGAGCGAGCAACAGCAGTGGCCAACCCCAGTAGGCCGGCAGAAACAGAGCTGCCACAGCCAATCCAGACCAGGTGATGATGTTGGCGCCGGCAGAGAGCATGTCAAAGAGATAACCTCGCAAGCGCACATGAGCAAGCTCATGGGCCAGCAAAGTACGGCGCCCTTCAACAGTAAAACCAGCGGTGAGCATGTCGCTAGTGAGCAAAATCGCTGCTCGCTGAGCCGAAGAAGCCGGAGCGTAGACCTTGATCGCAAGCCCTTTGCGCACAGTGACAAACCAACGAGGTTTGCTCACCGCTAGCGTGGCGCTCAGGCTCTCCAACTCACAACTGAACAGGTCGGGATGGTCAGCATCGGGCTCAAAGGCATAGCCGTTTTTGGTCCAATGGTCAATGCCGCTGGCGTTGAGAGCAAGACGTGCCCTCCAGTCTTTGCGGCAATTCCAGAGAGCCACCAGTGTGAAAACCAGCGGCATGCTGTAGCTGGGCAGACCAAACACTGTGAGGTCGAGCAGAAAGGGCGACCAGAGACCAACGATGCCGATGCCAGTCCAGAGAGACAGCACAAGCAGGCAAAGGCTCCAGCAGCGCATTTGCGCCCAGAACAGCGAGCGGGAAATGCTCGCTCTAGAAGGCGGAGGAATAGCGAGATTGGTTTTCATCAAATACTCCTTAGAGTGCTCTCCATTGGCATTCCGGGCCAACCTCAGGCCGACCCGGAAACATTTGCAGAGCTTGATAAATTCAGCATCTAGCTGATCACGCGCTCCATGGGCAGCTTCTCGATTTTCACCGCATCGCCGTCATAGGAGACCTGAACACGCAGGATGTAGCGGGTCTTGCCCGAGTGAATGCCGCGCCAGCGATCGAACCAGTCGAACAGGGCGAGGCGTCCGTAGCTTTCCTTGACTTCGATGCAGGAGCCCGGCTCCATCACCACCAAGCCAAGGAAACGGGTGAGAATGGCGGCACCGGGCGAGAAACCCGACGAGATGATGTACGACTCGCTCTCGGACATCAGAGCCCGGCAGTCGCCACGCACAGGGCGAACCGAGTAGGGCTCGGCATTGACCAGGGGGCAGTCGAAGAGAACGATGGCGGCCTGGTCGCTGTGGCGGACACTCGACTTGACGCCCTCGCCAACGAGCTTGAAGGCATCGCCTTCTTGAACGATCGATGCCCGACAGAGCCGACCGGCGACCATGGCGCCAGGAGCGCTCAAGGCCGAAGAGTCGACAGCGATGGGGCGACGGCCGACAAAGGCAGTATCACCGCCGAGGTCGATACCGGATGTGGTACCGTGAAAGATTTTCATTACAATCCTCCTTTCGAAGATTATTGTTGAACGTTAGTTCGACCCTTGCTGCAGCCAGCTAGTTGGTCGAAGAGATAGTCACCGCCTTGCCATCGAAGGCAATGCGGGTCTTACAGATGCGCTCGACCTGAACGAAGGGCGAGGTGTTGGGCTGGGCGCCCTTGCGGCCGCCACCACGCCGGGCCGACTTGTTGACGGGGGCCAGCTGACTCGGGTCCGAGACCCGGTAAGTATCGGTCAGTTCGACTTCATGACCGGGCTTGAGCACCACCAGAGCATGAAACTCATGGGTATCCAAACCACGCGGTTTGCGCCGGGTGATACGCTGACCCAGAGCCACCTTGGCGCCGAAGCTGTCGGCCGGATAGGTGACCTTGCCTTCGGGCGCAGCCTTGATGTTGACCACCACCAGCGCTTCCATGGCGCTAATCTGATGGGAATCCACCGGGCAGCCGCGCAGCCGATAAACGCCATCGAGACCGCGAACGAGCTGGGCGAACATCAGGCTGTTGCCGAAGGTTGCACCACGAGTGGTGTAGAGGGAAGGTTCGAATTCGACCTTCTGGTCGCCGCACTGCAGAAAGCCGTTGTCGACGATTTGCACACCGAGCGATGTGCCATTGAACAGACGCATTTACGCCTCTTTTCTTGTTTGGGTTGCGTTTAATTGGAGTGCCTTGGAAGAAACAGTGCACCCCGAAGAATGCACTGTCCAAAAGCTGATTCAGCACTCGGCAGAATCAGCTCACAAGCCAGTCAGCGAACAGCCGACTGACTTGCACGTTCTTGCTGACGTGATCTGCTGCTTACTTGCCCTTGCCAGCCGACTTGTTGTCGACCAGAGAGCGTTCATAAGCGCTGGCGCTCTCCATGTGAGCCTCGGCCTCCAACTTGAAGGCCGCCGATTCGCTGATGAGGGCGGTGTACATCTTGCTCTCGCCTTCGGCGATTCGCAAGATGCGCGCTTCTGCTTCGATTGCCATCGAAGAGAGCTCGCAAGCACGACCGAGACGACGGTGCAAAGCAGCCGGCGTCGGGTACGACATCTGATTGCCACGCACTTCCATCTTCAGTTCGACGGCAAGCAGGCGCAGAGCACTCAGTTCGTTGGCCAGGCCTTTGGCACTGAAAAGAGCCGTGACAGCGGCTTCGTCCTTGACCGAAAGCGGTGTTTCGTCACCCTCCAGCCGCTTGGCGGCAAGCAGGGCGATACGGGCGCGGGTGCGCAGGGCTTTCGACTTTTCGTGCAGTTCGGCGATGATCATGTCCATGATGTATTCCAGTTTAAGTAAATTTTGTTCTCTCTGAAGTGCGCGTCAGCTCCGCATCGGCAACACTTCAGACTCTTGGATAAACGACAGAGCTAGCGTGTGCTCCATCGCTATCAGGTGGCAGCAAAGCTTGTGGCCTTGCTTACCGGTGCTTCTACTCGTCTTTGAAGAAGCGTTCCAGATCGACATCGCCATGCAGCAAGTCAACCAGGAATGAGCGCTTTGCGGGCGCTGACGAACCACTCTTGGTGGCAGATTGCGGATGCAGAGATGCACCCGGTCGCTCGACGGCAGCGATGCCGAGCTTCCGTGAAGGAAGCGCCGCACCGCCTAGGGGTCGAGCCACACTGCAAAGGCCATCTTCGCAGACGACCTCGACAGTGGCAGCCGGTCTTACTTTGTCATTGCCTGACATTGGGTCCTTTCTTTCAGTGTGCCAGCTGCACACCAATGGTTATCAGTGCCGGCAGACCATAGCTGGCACCGACGATAGCGAGACCAGCGCGGGCCTCGATTTTGAAGAGCCAGGCGGCAAGCAGCAGAGCTGCCACCAAACTGACCATGGGGCTGATGAGAAAGACGCCGTAGAGCGCCAGTCCTACCACCACGCAAACAGCGATGCAGAATTCGATGATGTAGAGCATCCGTTCTCCTGAGGGTTAGCGAGGCGTTAGTGCACCACCCCGCGACGAAAAATCACAGTGCCGGCCAGCTGCACCACCTGGTACGTTTTCTGACCATCCACTGCCTCTTCTTGCTTGACCTCGACCAGTTCGTAGATGTAAGCCCGAGCATGGTCGGGTAGCTCACAGTCGAAGTACTGCTCGAGGTAGGGCCGCTCATGACCGTGTTGATCCACGACCACGGTCTGCAGCTGTTGCAGCAGTCGTGCTCGAGTTCTGAACCCGGAACGGTCTGATTGTTCTTGCTTACTCATGGGACCCCCTATTCACGCACGGTGAATGTGATTTGAAAAAATTTCTGAGAAAGTTAACTCCTTTGCTGAATGGCAACCGACAAGCTCAAGTCGATGACTTGCCAGATTTGCGCTGCTCGTTACGGTGGCTGCTGCGAGTGATATCGGGAGCACCCGGCTGGCCGAAAATCATGGCCATCAGGTCGGGAGAACAATTGCTGGTCACCAGCGAGATGAAGCTGCTAGAGACGCACTTGCCCTTGCGATAGATAGCCACGAGTGTGCCACCATCGCAGGCCAGATGAGCCTCGCCGTCGATGATGTTGGGTTGCTTCGCCCAGTCAGAGCCCTTGCCGTCGGTGTATCGCACCAGGCGGAAGTGGCTGCTCTCGCCGTCGTAGACCAGACAACTGCCGTTGACCACCAGGGGCTGACCGCTGTGGGGATGCAGGCAATAGCTGACAGCGTCAGCGTCGGATGCAGGAACACCAGAAGAATTGAGCAGAGGACTGATGTGCCAGATTTCTCTGGAACGAGCGGGCATGGGCTTGCGCGGGACATGCACCTTGAGTCGACCGCTGGCGATGGCGCGTTCTCTGGCGTAGGCTTGCTTGCGCTCAAGGCGCAGGGCCGGCGAACAGACGATGGCGCGATAGAGGTCACGGCCGGTCAGGTTTGACCACGAAATGGCTGAAGTAGACATGATTGACTCCTGTGAAATAAAAAGCTGTAGATACGCGTAAAGACGCTGTTTACGACCATAGAGTCTCCTTGCAAAAGTGAAAGACGCCCTCCAGCCACAGACCTGAGCAGCAGCTTCCAGTGACAGCCCTGTCGCTCCCTGTCGATCAGAAGATCAACAAGAAGAGCAGAGATGTAAGTGGAGCTTGCTTTGAAGGTTGCTTAATAGCTCTAGGTAATTAGGAGGAAAGGGATACCAGTAACTAACAAGAGTGAGTTCTATGACTCACGAGAAGAATTGTAATCAATAGCTCTTTACATGCCTTTACATAAATTACTAAGTATCGCGCATCTATGATTATTAGGCCTTTTCGTTTGGCGTTGAGAGCTGCGCTAGGTACCCCAAAAATCACAAATTTAAATTGCCATTTAACAGACCAGTAAAAATTCAAATTTTTGCAACTTCGCTGCCAAAAACAACTTTTTGGGGCGGAGCGATTTTGCTAGAAAAGAGCATTTATGAGGCATTTATCATTAACTATCGCTCAGCTTGCGCGAGCTTTTAAGCCGGAGCTTTTTCGAAAAAAGCGCCTTCAACCGATCTAACTGGCGCAGTTATCACAAGTAGTCGGTTTGCTAGCGCCTCCAAAGATCGCCATCAATCATATGCAATTCGGCCGGAGCAAAATGAGAAAACCACAACCTTGCGCCACCCGTGCCAATGGTAGACCGGCCTGCAAACACGTAGAAACCGCATAGGAAGCCAGCCGAAATCTTCGTCGAAAAACTTTTTTACTACCCCATTAATACCTGAGAGCATACCCCAAAAGCCAGCACGGCTGGCAACTAGAGCAGTCACAGGGTTAGGACAATGGCATTTTTTTAGCGAAATCGACATAAGTATCAAAGAGTAGAAGATCCTTGCTTGACATCAAACTTTCTCATTAGTATCAACTCACGTACCTAACCAATCCATTCAACCAAAGAACCCAAACAACCAACAGACCCAACCCAGCGACCATCACACCTTCCCCCAACCACGTGCAGAGCACGTAGAAAGGACACTTCTTACCAAGCAGCAACCGGCAGCGTTTTTGTCTCATCCTCGAAGTACTGGTTTCTAATTCTCAAAACTGGAATGCACAGCATTCCGAAAGGTGACAAACATGAAGACTTCAACTAAGAAAGTCGTCTCCGTCGTTCTTCAAGAAGGCCAACTCCAGAGCAGCGTTTTTGCATCCAGCAAGAACATCGTCCAAGTCGAGAAAATCGATGATTGCCTCCCCACCCAGGGCGTCAAACTCACCATCGACCTCGACAGCATGCTTCCTGGTGACTTCGTCGTTCGCACAGTTCTCGCCGGCAACCGCCGCTTCATCGAACTGCTCGCTCACGAAAGCTCACCTCTGGCAGCACTGCAACACGTCCTCGAACTCAGCGGCGCCGAACGTCAATACATCGACGAATCCCGCATCGAGTTCACGAATGGTCAGTCATTAATCAGTCTTCCTCAAAGCATGTTGGTAGCTGCGCCCAAGGGCCGCTAACACTCGCAGTGCGGATCACAAGCTGATTAATCACTGAGCAATCACCAACTGACTAACAATCCCGAATCCGCACCATCCTGCGGTGGGGCGAGGTCGCAAGTAGCTTCTAAAGCCGCTTGTGGTCTCGTGCTGGTCGTGCCTGGAAAGGGGCACGGCTGGGGAAACATTCCCAATCACGAGTAACTTAAACAAAGGAAATCATCATGAAAACGAACCAAGTAAAGCAATTCGGCCGCGTGCGCACTTTCCGTCAGCGCATCCTGAACAACAACTACACCATCGCTCCCATCAACAACTGGGACCGCACGGTGTGCGCCTCTGACATCAAGAAGTTCCTCGAGTGCGAAGCGCTCTATCTGCAGTGGAAAGAAGGCGACGCCACCGGCGAGCAGTCTGTCACCGAGCAGGTCGGCGACATCGTCCACGAAGAAACCGCGAAGCCGGAAGGACAGCGCATCAACGACTTGGCCAGCCGCATCACCACTGTCACCGACAAGGTCGAGCGCGAGCGGGTTGTCGCTGAAGTGAAGAAGCTGATCGAGGTCTCCACCGCTGCTCAAAAGGCAGACAGCAAGGGTGCCAAGGTCTCGAAGAAGGAGGAAACTCTGGTCTACTTCGATGACTACACCCAGACCTGGTGGTATGCCAAGCTCGACTCGACCGACCTGACCAGCAATGACCGGGGCACCTACCTCAACGTCATTGACCAGAAGGCCGGCCGTTATCGTTCGCCCATGCAGCTCACCTCGGTGTTCTTCCAGGCGTACGTGGCCAAGATGTCGAAGGCTTTCGGTCACGAAGGCCCCATCCGCTACGCCGTGCGTTACCTGCGCGACCGCTTCGGCAACATCCTCAACACGCCGGAAGAAAGGCCTTACTGGCTTGGACGTCGGCTGAACGAGAGCCAGGATCAGGCCCTCTACGGTACCCAGGTCACCATCCAGAAGATGGAGAAGGCTTGGGCCACCGGCGAGTTCCGCACTGAAACTGGCAACCGCTGCAAGACCTGTCAGTTCGCCAAGTCTTGCCCGGCCGGCCTCAAGTGGCAGGCTGAACAAGATGAACAAAGCGCGCTGGCTGACCAGTCGATGGCCGCAGTCGCTGCCAAGTTGGTTCAGGTCAACACCCCTGACGTGGCAGCCAACGACACCAACACTGCACCCGCAGCGTTGATTCACGCCCATGCGTCGCGCGGCTACCAATCCGGTACCGTCCACGTCGCCTGAGCCTTGTTACAAGTAAATCAAATAACACTAACCCTGGCACCATCTACTGGCTAACACCAGCAGTGGTGCCCTCTCAAACAAGAAGGAGATTTATTATGGATCACGGATCATTTGACGGTCATGGACATGACGGACACAACGGGCACGCCAGTGACGCCATCACGGGTCACATGTCGGCGCTCGACTTCGGCTTCGGTCATGGTCACGGCCATGCCGGCGAAGCCACCCACGAGGCGCTGGTCGTCTCTCACTCGTTCTGTGCCGACCACGGTGGTCACGGCATGGGCGTGGACAATGGCGTCAGCCTGGACGGCCACTTCGGCGGTCACGGCATGATGAGCGCCATGGGGGCATCGTTTGCCGGGGCCATCAACCCCAACAACGACGCCTTCGGTATCGCGGTGGTCGGTCACGACTATCTCGACCATCGCACCATCGTGCGTCAGCTGCTCACCAAGGCAGGTCTGCTCGAGCTGTTCACGCCGCAAGGCGACCGCAAGCGAGTGGACCAGTCGTACGAGGTGATCAAGCCGGTGCGCGCTGCCACGCAGACCAAGGAAGCGGTGATGCCCAGCGGCTACTACGACGGCGCCACTGGTCTGACCAGGGAATGGCGTTCGTTCTGGCAAATCGGTGAGCTCACGCTCGCCGACCGGCTGCTCGGACGCCCCCGTTCGCGCAACCCCAAGGCTCGCTGGAACATCGACGTCAGCATCACCCAGTGGTACTACGCCGAATCCGGTGACTACGAAACTCGCATCCTGGCCAGTGTCTGGTCGGGCTTCATGAACACGACGACCGACATGGACGAGCGCATCGACCACCTCAAGGTGGCGCGTCAGTTCATCAAGCAGATGGCCGAAATCATCGGTGCTGTCAGCCCCAACGAGCATTCGCGGAAGTTCCGTGCTGCTCTCAAGGCCAACGGTGCCAGTGCCGACGAGCCTGTCGTCAGTGCAGTGAGCGAGCAAGAAGCAGTGGCGGTCTAGTTCGACAGCCCCTGCGCCCCACCCCTCCCTTCAACCGAAGGGAGGGTTTCGTTTATGTATCGAGGAGAGAAACATGGCCAAGTCATTGGAACTCTACATCAACTCCATCGTGGGCGGCTATCACACCCTGATGGTTGTGGAAGGTGTGCGTCGCGAAAAAGCGCCGTTCACCTCGAACGACCACCAGGAGATGCTGGCCGAAGCCCTGCGTCTGCTCGAAGACGGAAGCGAAGGCTTCGATGGCCGGCTGCGCATCTTCGACCCCCGCAACCACATGGTGCGCAATCGCGACGGCCAGTCGAGCCTGACCACCAAGCAGCTGCGCCTGTTCGTCACCATCCCCGGTGGCCCGATTCCCAAGGTCGAGCCCGACCCGACGCAGTACGAACCGCACCGCTCGACGGAAGACGACGAGGCTGCTCGCAACCTCGGTCGTCACCTGATGGCCTGAAACAAGAGCAGAAGCAAGCAATTGCTCCTGCCTGGAGTTCTAGCCCCTAGCTAGGACTCCAAAACGCAGCAGAGAAATCTGGTCTGCGGCCGCGTGAGACTGAGAAGTCTCTTGAGCCGACGGTAAGAAATCGGCGCTGCGTCAGCATTCCGCTGCCGCAGAAGTATCACCTGGAAATTTATTTCCGCAAACACCCAAAACGAGGAAACCATGAACACAACAATGCAACAGTCGCCACGCGACAACACAGCAACCATCAGACCAATCGGCTACAGCAGTCGCCAAATCGGTGACAAAAGCGAGATCGGCCGCAAGCCCATGACTCGCGCCGAACTGGAAGAACAAGACGGCATCAAGGCGCAGCACGCTGTCAGCCTTTTCGTCATCGAGTTCTTGAAGAAAGCCAACACCGGCTGGAGCGGTCAAGAAACCGAGGTGGGCGGCAAGGAAGACCGGCAGGGAATCGACTTCTACCTCATCAACGAGGCGGAAGGTCGCAAGATTCTGGTCGACTTCTCCTTCGCCAGCAAGGGGGGTTACGCCGTCAAGCTTGAACACGACTGGTTCGAGCGCAACGCCGACGGCACCTTCACCTTCCTGGCGCAATACACCAAGGCCCTGGTGCGTCGCTTCATGCCGGTAATGGACCCCAACTTCCACGTCAACTTCGCCCGGCAATAAGGGAGGTGCCATGAAGAAAATCATCCGCATCATGTCGTGCGGCTTCAAGCACGGGGCACCTCCTGCTGATGCGGCTTTCGTTCTCGATTGCCGCAGCTTCAAGAACCCGTTCTACGAGCCTCATCTCAAGCACCTGACCGGAGCAGACGAGCCAGTGCAGCAATTTCTTGAGAACGAAGAAAGCGTGCAGCTCATGCTGTCTGCGCTTCCTGCGGTGCTCAAGGCCTTGCTGCCTGGCCACCTCGCCGCCAACAGCTATCACCCGGAAGAGGTGAAGCTCGTCTTCGCTTGCACTGGAGGCAAGCACCGCTCACGATTCTTCGCCCTCAAGGCGCAGGCCATCGTCAGCGGCTTGATCGAGCAGAACCCACAGTGGAACTGCGATGTCGTCGTCAGCCATCGTGACCTCGGTCGCGATTAACTCAACTCTGCGCTGAAAGGTTTCATCATGCAGAAACGTAAGCTGTTCATCTCCTTCACTGGCCTGATGTACGCCCTCAAGGCTGGCCGCATCACCGACGACGACCTGGCCAACGGCCTCTTCGCCTTCGGCTGCACCCGCGGTCACGCCATCACCCCCGGGGCCGGCAACGAGTACGTCGAAGACGTGGTCGTGAAGAACCCCGAAGTGCATCAGCGTCTGGTCAAGGCCCTCGGCGACGCCGAGTTCCTCTGCCGCGTGGTCTGGCGCACGAGTGAACACGACAACATGTCCTTTCAGCTCATCAACGAACTGCTGGTCGGCAACGGCGAGCAGCCGCTGAACAGCCACAAGGAGGCCTACGGCGAGGAAGACCACTTCCCGCACTACAACTACCCGTCGGTCAAGGACCGCTGCCCCCACATGGAGGTGGTGTTCTAAGACCCTTCTTTAACTCATACAAGGAGGCCTAGATGGCTCAGTTGTATTACATCGCGACCTTCCAGGAAAGAAACTGGATTGTCGAACACATCAATGCAGATGGTGCCCCCGTGCTCAACGACAAGCGCGGAGACCTGGTGCACTCGAGCCTGGAAGCGGCGGAGAGACTCGCTCTCGACATCGCTTCCGACATCGAGGTGGCCAACAAGGGCATGGACATCTTCTGCCTGAACGTGCCCGACGACATCTACGACGGCCTCTGCCGCAGTGGTGACATCGTCGTCAGCGCCAAACCCGATGCCCTTGATGCTGAGCTGCTGTGCGTCTCGGCGCATGGTGCCAGCATCATCAACCGCTTTTGCGACTTCGACACAGTGCGGCGCTTCATTCCCGAAGCGCTGTATCTGAGCCTGCGGTCGCAGAACACCTCCAGAGCGCTGCACTGAGCAATCAGGTCAGCTGGAGAAAACCGGCAGTGTCTTTGCCTCGGCAAAGGCGCTGCTGTTAGTAACGGACCTGCTCTAGGTCTGTGTTTTGTGTCAATCAGTCAAACCGGTCGAAAGACCAAACCAACGGAGAAAGCATATGAATACCAACATGAGCAGTGCCAACAACGGCAACATCGTCATCATCACCTGTGGCGACTTCAGCAACGACCAGCGCATCGCCGAACTCTTCGGCCACCCGGCTGGTTACCACAACGGCACCCCTGCCCTGCAACTGCTGATCGCCAGCAAGAACGAAGCCCAAGTCGCTGAGTTCGAAGCGGAGACCGGCTGGACCTGGCAGGCTGCCTGCGAGACCTCCATCGAGACGGCCACGGCCAACTTGCTCGCCAGCAAGAGCGCCGAGGAAATCGCCGATTTCGAGGCGGCCACCGGCTGGAAGTGGAGCGACGCTGTCGACGAGAGCATTCTCGCCGGCATCGAAGCCAACCTGCGTGAGCTCAGCCAGAGCGCCGAGAGCGCCGAGAACGACGACTTCGAGGCGGCAACCGGCTGGACCTATGGCGACGCTGTCGACATGGCCGCCGAGCGTCAGCGCGAGGTCCGTCTCTTCGGCACTCGCCACTAACAGTTGACCCAGAGCCAGGCAAGAGGCTGTTCCCACAAGGAGCAGTCTTTTGCTTTGGCTCGGGCCGCTGTGTCTGTTACTGAGAACAAAACCGTCGGCCTGCCACCAGGCAGCAGCAGACTGACGGTCTTAAACAACCCGCTGCCTCTTGTATTGAACAGAATCCCAACCAAAAGGAAACTACCATGAACACGAATCTGAACATGACCATGAACCGTATCAACAACGGCACCAACTCCTGCTTCCCCGCGGGTGTCATCAACAACGCCGCCCTGCAGCTCCTGCTCGGCAGCAAGAACGCCGCCGCCGTGGTGTCGTTCGAAGCCGAGACCGGTTGGAGCTGGCGCGACGCCTGCACCACCGCTCTGGAAGCCGACAGCGCCAACCTGCTGGCCACCAAGACCGCGGCGGAAATCGCCGAGTTCGAGGCGGCCACGGGCTGGAAGTGGAGCGACGCTGTGGACGAGGCCATCCTGGCCGAGACCGAAGCCAACCTCCGTGCCAGCAATCGCGTCACGAACGTCACCAGCGAATCCTTCGCCGACCGCTTCGAACGCGAGACCGGCATGACCTACGGCGACGCCGTCGACATGGCCGCCGAGCGCCAGCGCGAGGTCCGTCTCTTCGGCACTCGCCACTAAGCAACGGCAGAAGTGACCCGGCAAGAGGCTGTTCCGCAAGGAACAGTCTTTTGCTGTGGTCGTTTTTTTCCGCACCACTGTTAAGTGACTGAACTTTCCCAGTTCTATCACTGACAAAAAACATTGGCCTGCCACCAGGTAGCAGCAGACCAATGTAATTACCACGCTGCCTCTTGTATTGAACAGAAACCATTCGAAAGAAGGAAACCAAACCATGAAAAACCATCTGAACATGACCATGAACAGCATCAGCGGCAACAGCGGCGTCATCAACAACATGACCCTGCAGGCCCTGCTCGCTACCAAGGACGAAGCGCAAGTCGCCGAGTTCGAAGCAGCCACCGGCTGGAGCTGGCTCAGCGCCTGCACCACCGCCCTGGAAGCCGATCCGAGCATGAAGGTCGAAGCTGCCGAGACGGACGAGCAGTTCGCTGCCCGCTTCGAACTCGAGACCGGCTGGACCTACGGCGACGCCGTGGACATGGCTGCCGAGTGCCGTCGCGACGACCGCTTCTTCGGCCGCCGCCACAGCCGCAGCAATCGCAGCACGAAGCTGTCGTTCGCCGACAAGTTCGCGCGCGTGACCGGCTGGACCCTCGGCGACGCCATCGACATGGCTGCCGAGCAGCGCCGCGATGACCGCCTCTTCGGTCGCCGCGGCACCTACCTGAACTAAGCGCCAGCTCAGTTCAGTCCGTCGCCAGGCACAGAGAGAGCCTTTCACGAGGCTCTCTCTGTCGCACTGGCAATTTGAAAAGCATCGAGCCCAGCCACAACAAGTACGCAGGCTCGTCTGAGAAAAGCGAAGAAAATGAAAGTCAATCTGAAAATTGGTGACGTCATCGGTGCGGAAGTGATTCGCATCATCTCTGGAGCTCTGGTTCTCGAACTGGACAACTGCCAGGAGACAGTCATCCCGTTGAGTGGCCTCGCCGGTCGCGACAGCAAAGCCAAGCTCGACCGCTTCTGCGGCATGAGCATCGGCAGCCAGCTCACGGTGGAGGTGACCAACGCCTTCATCGGCCAGGCCTTCAAGAGCAAGATCGAAGTCAAGGAAGTGGCCGCCGCTCACAGTGCCGCATCCAGCGCAGCCCCGGCTCGCACTGGTCGCGTCCTCACAGCCACACGTTAACCGGGAGGTCTATGAATCAGAGCAAAACAAGTAGCGGTATCCACGTGCACGAGCCAGTGCTTCACCAGGTCAACAGCGGCGTTCATCACGTCGACAGCGGTTTGGTGATCGCCTGCGGCACAGCCCACATCGAAGCGAGCGGCAGTGCCACTGTCATTCTCTTCGACCAGGCCAGTGCTCGCGCCAGCGGCCAATCGCACTGCACTGCCATGGGCGAATCGAAGGTCGTCTTGCTGGGCAACGCTGAAGCAGTGATGCACAAGCGCAGCCAGCTGGAAGCCTACGACCAGAGCACATGGATTGCCATGGACGACAGCACAGTCACCGCCCACGATACCAGCAACGGTTTCGTCGGCCAACGTGCGATCTTCCACGGCAGGGGTTCGGCCAAGGCCTACTCCATGAGCAGCGGCGACTTCACCCTCGCAGACAACGCGGTCCTCGAAGTCGTGCAGAACGGCAAGCTGGTTGTTTATCCCTAGATAGCTTCATGGGGCAACCGCTACCGACGTCAACCAACAACCACAACAACAGCTAAGGAGCTGCCAACCAAAAAATCCATTGACCGCAACAACTGTGAGCCTCGGCTCGTACCTTAACACCGGCGTGCTCAAAGCTGGCGCTTTGACACGCTCTTCTGAAGAAATCGGAGAAAAAAACATGGCGAAGACCTTCATCCAGCTGAACAACGGCCGCACCAAGGTGCTCAAGGGTCGCCGCGGCGGCAACGACGTGCGCAACCGCGCCGACGTCGACGACAACATCAAGGTGCGCCTGCAGACGCGCGCCGACAAGCGCTTCACCGCGCAGCTGATCGCCGACTGCGACATCAGCACCATCGCCGCCGACGTGCTCAACCAGCCCGCGACCAAGCCCCAGGGCATCAACGAGATGCTCTTCGACGGCGAGGCCGAGGTCTACGGCAACGCGGTGCGCTACCACGGCGACGACATCAACGTCACCATGGTGCTCGACGCCAACGGCCGCGTGCTCTCGGCCCACTGCCGTAGCTGGATGTAACAGCTAGAAGTTGAAGCATGGGGCAGCGGTCACTGGCACTCAGCCACACCGCTGCCCCGAGCTTCTGCTCGAACCAGCGAACATCTTTCAGACAATTTTTCCGGAGAATACAAAATGGCGAAGAAAATCATCGAGCTGCACAACGGCCGCATCAAGCGCACGGGCAACCGCATCGGCGGCGACACCAGCAGCATCGACTCGCGCTACCGTCGTCGCGACAACGAACACCGCGCGCACCTGCGCCACCAGCAGTTCAACCTCGACGCTCGCCAGGCGATCGAAGAGTGCGACATGATCGGGCCCCGCGGCATCATCAACAAGAACTCCAGCGACTACCCGGTTTCGGAACCCCGCCGCAACCAGAACAAGCGCCGCAACGACCGCCGCCGCGACAACAGCCAGGCCCAGCACTTCGTCGCGCCGAACACGATGGTGACCACCGTCGTCGCCAAGCCGAAGCGGCCGCCCATCAAGGTGATCATCGACGAAGGCGGCACCATGCGCGCCATCCCGCTGGTCTGACCGCCAGGACAACATCTAAATCAGAAAGGAAAATCATGCACGGCATCGATTCCATTTTGCTCTTGGTCATCCTCCTGCTGGTGGGCTTCTTCGCACTGCCCATGCTCGGCTTGCCCGGCATCCTCGTGGTGATCGGACTGTTCGGGCTCTTCAAGGGGAACCTGCTGTTCGCCATCGCCTGCTTCGTCATCGCTGCTCTCTGCCGTCGTCGCTGAACGCCATGTCAGCCGCCGCCAACAACAGCAGCACCATCGACGCCAAAGCGCTGGCGCTCGAACTCTTCGCCATTCAAGCTCAGCACAACGACGGTCGCGGCATCAGCTGCGTTCGTGGTGTGTGCAGCGAGCTCGAACGCGGACAGATCGACGGCGCCAGGGCCATCGTCAACACCGACTCCGACAAGATGCGCAGCTATCCCGATGTGGTGGCAGTGCTGAAGCGAGTTGGCTTCTGGGAGGAGATCGACTGGGCGAAGTTCGGCCAGTGAAGTAAGCATTTCACCTTTTTTCGCAACAGGAGAAAACTATGAAACTGGTTCTCACCAAGACCCCAGGCAAGGGTTACATCCTCTTCGTCAACGAGCTCAAGGGTGACGAAAAGTACGTTCCCTATCGGCTCTGCTTCTCCGAGTTGCCCGACTCGGAACGCTGGAACGCCGACAGCACCATCCGCGACGCCTGGGACGAAGTCAAGGCAACCGGCGTCAGCGGCAGCATCTTCAACCAGTGCCAGTGGGTCGGCACCACCGGTTGGGAGTTCTGGGTCGAATCTTTCGAAGCCATCTTGGCCACGGCCACGAAGGTGAGCGACAGGCTCGGCGTCGAACTGCGCATCGAGAAGAGCGTCGAGCAGCACAGCTCTGGCACCACCAACGATACCGTCATTTCCATCTATCACCCCATCGTGAAGGAGAGCACCATGTCGAACCAGTCCAACCAGTCGAACACCGCCCGCGCCCCCGCTTTCAAGGCCACCTTCATCGCCGCCAACAACGGCCTGCAGACCGAGCAGCGTGTCCACGGCCGCCGCGCCTTCCCCAGCCGCAACGGCCAGCAGCCGCAGCTCGGCGAGACCTGGATGGTCGAAGTCGCCGGCGAGAACCCGAAGGGCACCGTCCACTTCGTCAAGTGCCTCGAGCTCGTCAGCGCCGCCAAGCCGGTCGCCGAGCCGAAGAAGGAAGCCGTGGTGAGCAAGGCCGAGCCGGTCAAGCCCGCCATCCAGGTGAAGATCGTCCGCGCCCCCGGCAACGACGTCTTCGCTCGCGTGACGGCCTGGGCCACCCCGAGCAAGACCGTCGGCCTCGGCGACCTCAAGTTCGCTTTCGCCCAGAAGCGCATCGAGAGCGACGAGACGGCCCGCGCCATGTTCACGCAGCTCGGCAGCACCATGTCCACCACCAAGGCGCTGCAGGAAATCGCGGACCACGCCGCTGGCTGCCTCAAGGAGGTCAACAGCAACGACTACGACATCGGCCTGGAGCTGTTCAACGCTCGCAAGGTCATGGCGCGGATGAACGTCGACAAGGCCGAACTGGCCAAGGCGACGCTCGCCTACGCCCGTCTGGTCAAGCAGCTGAAGGCCACCGCCGCCAGTGACGACCACGACGAGCTGGCCAAGGTCGTCGCCACCAGCAAGGAGACGCTCGACAGCCAGCGCGCGGCCCACAACGCCGCCATGGCCACCGCCAAGGAGAACCTCTCCAGCGCGGAGACCGGCTTCCACTTCTGCTACCACGAGGACACCGTCAAGGCCGTCCTCGATCTGCTCGAAACCAAGGTCAACTACTCCGAGCAGGCGGCGAGCTATCGCAACCAGCTCGAAGCCGACCTGAACGCCTTCGAGAAGTACGTCGCAGCCCTGAGCTGAACAGCGCCTCGGCCCAGTTCAGCGGTAATCGAAAGAACCAGCCACCACAAGTGGTTGGTTCTTTCCTCCATATAGGAGGCACACAATGCCCAACCTTATACCGGAGCATGACTCCACGCTCACCGCTGAGATAGAACGTCTCGTGGCCCTCGACAAGGCTCGCGCGCAGCAGATCATCAGTGACATTCCCGCCTTCATTCAACAAGTTTCTGCCGCCACCGTCGACCAGGCCGTGGCCCAGGGCTTGCAGCAATACACGGTCAGCGCTCTGATGATGCGACTGAACTGGACTGACTCGCGAGAGAAGCCCGGTTTCTTCGACAACATCTTCGACTGCTGGCCCGAAGGTCGAACACCCGACCCCAACCAGTTTTTGGAAGCACCATGGGCGGTTTTCGAATACTGCCGCAAAGCAGGGTACGAGCCTTTCGTGGAACGCGCCCTCTACCAGGAATGTGGTCTGGTGAAAGAACCTGACCCCAATGCGCCGCCGCAAGCCAAGCGCATCAACAGCGACTTCCGTGACTATTTCTTCTACATCGGAATTCGCTGGACCGTCACCATCGGCTAAAACCGCCTGAAACAATCTCTAAGGAGGTCAATCTATGACAACACTGGAAGACCTGGAGCAACCGCCTCCAGTGCAGTTCGCGCGTCTTCCTGACGAACTGCAAGCGCTGATGGCCAGCCCCAAGCAGAGCATCACGCTCGAGCAAGGCCAGTCGGTGGTTCTCGTTGCCGACGGCGTCACCGTCAAGGTCGCCAACAACAAGTTCCACTCCCTCAAGGCCACCACCTTTGTGCTGGTCAAGTTCGCTGCCCGCGTCGACGATGCCGAACAGCCCCAGGACGCGCAGCAGGTGGAACCGACTGTGGTCGGCTCTGCCATCACCTGCAATGGCAAGACCCTGGCTCTGGTCAGTGCCATCGACAGCAAGTCGAAGCGGCTCACCATCGACCTGGTCGACGGCGTGCATGTGCAGAACAACTCCATCTGAACAAGGAGCATCATGTCTCAAATCTTCGTTCTGAGCCATTGGGGCCAAGGTGGCAAAGGCAGTGGCTACACCATTGTCATCGCCAGCAGCCGCAACATGGCTCGCTTCATGGTGCGCGACTATCTCAACGCCAAAAGCGAAGGGTATCGCCAGTTCCACAACATGAACTGCTTCGAAGTGGAGCTGCTGGAAGACTCGATGCTGTTCTCCGACCTGGAAATCCCTCTCACGGGCGGGCACGGGGTGCACAGCGAGTACTGGCTCACGCCGGAAAAAGAAGGAGAAGAGGGCGCTGACAGCACCGGCGAAAACGAGGGCGGCAAGCTGCTTCTCGTCTACCAACGAGCCTGACCAGCCGCTCTCCGAAGAAGTAAACAAGAAACGACAAACAAAAACCGCGAAAAACGGAGACTTAATGCGAAAGCACTTCTATCTGAAAATCATCGGCTTGCCACACTCCCGTGGTTCGCCGCAACGTGATAAAGGAGTTCATCATGAACACTCTCACCAAGACCAACAACAGCAAGGCGATTGAAGTCGTCTTTGGCGCCGGCGGTGTCAAGGGCTACCTGCACATCGGCCTGCTGCGCGCGCTCGAAGAGCTCGGCTTCAACATCTCCAAGTTCACCGGTGTGAGCGTCGGCGGCATCGTCGCTGCGCTCGCCTCCAACGGCTGGTCGTCCACCCGCGTGCTGGAACTCTTCCTGGCGTCTCACGACTCTTCGAAGAACCCGCTGCTCATGGCCAGCGCCATCGTGGTGCCTGACCTGCCGAGCTTCATGCACGGCATGTCGTTCCTCTCCCTGGAAGGCCCCTGGCAGGAGTCGGTGAAGAAGCTCGACATCAAGCCCAACGAGCGTCTGCGCATCGTCGCCTGCGATGGTGCCACCAAGAAGCCGGTGCTCTTCGAAGGCCTCGACTACAACCTCGGCACCGCACTGGCCGCTTCCGGCGCCTTCCCCGGCGTCTTTCTGCCGGTGCGTTACCAGGGCATGCTGCTCGAGGACGGTGCCTGCTTCCACCGCAACCCCGACCAGTTCTGCACCGACCCGGCGGTGGTCTCCTCTCTGGGCTTCGCCACCAAGTGGCCCAAGGAGATGCTCGACCCGGTCTCGCTGTACTTCCACTACCGCGAGGTCTACTTCCCCATCGTCAAGCAGGAAACGGCCATCGACGAAACTCGCAACCTGCTCATCAACCAGCAGGCCGACGACGTTTGCGGTCTCTCCTTCGCGCTCAGCAAGAAGCGCTGCCTGCAGATGTATGAGGAAGCCTACGTGCACTCCAAGCGCGTTCTGCTCGAAGCGATCAAGGACGGTCGCCTGCCCAACCCGGCTGAGCAGTAGGAGCTGAGGAGAGCGCATGCCCACCACAGCAGAGAGGAATCGCCCAGGACATAGAAGCCTGGCGATTCCACGATGCTGCTTATTTCTCAAGTCGAAAGACAGAACTCAACCGAGGAAATACATGAACAAACTCTCTACCCGCGGCTCTCGCAGCGGCAGCTTCAAGGAAGGCCCGGTGGCATACAGCGCCGCGCAAATCGCGTCGATGTGCTCCAACGGAGGCATCTACAACGGCTTCACTGCCGAATCGTGCGGTCACTGCAAGGCCAAGGCCAACGTCTTCGCTCACGACGCCGGCTGGTTCTGCGCCTGCGGTCACTACAACTGCCAGAGCTGGAGCCACAGCTGCATTCCGCACGAGCACCCGGATCACGGCCCCGCACTCGCCGTCATCCGCGCCGGGCACGCCATGCACGAACAGGCCATCGCCGATCTGATTGCCCGTGAACGGCCAGGTTGGACGGCTCCGGCCAACGACCGCTTCGGCTTCGCTCGCGCAGCACTGTGCCGAGAGCTCGCTCTCTTGCGCGGCATGGTCGACTGGGCAACCTGGGGCGACATCCTCTACCGCGACCGCAAACTGGCAGCCTAAACAGCAGCCAGCCAAGATTACAACAACATGGCCCCGCCGTTCAGCGATTACCAAATCGCATAGAACGGCGGGCCATCTACTTTTCAGGAGCGTTTTATTTTTTCACCACAGCAACTATGTTATGTAGTATTTTGTTTTTCCTACTCAATAATCAAAACCTCGCAGGAGTCTTATATCTAAGTTGACAGATGTCTGCTTTTGTCGAGTCATCAAGTAGCTTAGGCATACTTTTCGAACTTAAGTCACTGATACTCGACGAGTGTGATTATACATTTTGCTAGTGTAAGAGTATCTCAAAAATTCTTTACTGTTTTTGCCGAGGTGTAAGGGTTGTATATCAAGAACTACTTATTAATTGGACAAGTTGTATCAATATTACTTTCTTGCGCCACGGTGCATGCTGAAGATCCGCAACAACCGCTTTCACAAGAACCTGATTTCATACAACGTAATCGGTTACGTAAGCCTGTAATATTTACTACTGCATCATGGAAAAAAGCAATGCTTCGTTCTGATAAAACTGTTCAACGAAGCTCATTGTTTGCTGCGTTCCTAAGGCAATATGATCTTATTGGAATGCCTCGGCAGCAAGTGCTCACACTACTGGGTACTCCTGACGGCAGTACGCTTTACACACTAGCAGCGGATAATATCGATGTTTATACAGGAGTTGAGATTGAATTTGATCATGAACGAGTTAATCGGTGGCGTATCCGTGGGCGATTTACGTCACTAAACCCCTGGATTACAACTGACATGTTGTGGGATCCAAATGGAAGATTGTCTGCCAACGGCAAAGCAACCCTTTTTATTCCGAAACCGAAAGCAAAATGAGAAAGGGAGTCAATTCTAATAGAATTGACTCCCTAATTTTAGAATACTAAAACCTGAAGGTAAGGCAACCTAGGCCTAGTAGGGCTTCAAGGCGCTTCTGGTGGCGCCGGAAGATAACCATTGGGTACATTTGTACCGCAGCTCTGCCCAGCCGGGTTAGATGGCGGTGTTCCAGTATGCTGATAAACTGCATCACCCCAGGCCAAGGTGCATTTGAAGAATCCATTTGCTATTACTTGCGCTGTTCCCGGATAATTGGTTGCGCCTGGAACACCATGATCATAAGCCATCCAGGCAAAAGCATTAGCGTACAGCTCGCCCCATGATCCATCCTCACTTCTCGTTACAATATAAGATTGGACCGAAAACATGATTTCACTGTTCGTCTGTCCCGCTAATTCACTAGCAAGAACACCACCATCGCATATTGTGGGAAATCCACTGAAAGGTGCAGTTACGGACCCTGTGTCAACACATGGATCGCGTGGTGATGTACCAACCAAATCAGTATAGTCCAGGTAGAAGAAGTCACGTTTCCTAGAATTGTATCGAGGGCATGACCAAGTTCATGCGAGGTATTTGCTTGAAGCTTTGCAATCGAGAAGGCTCCGCTATCATTCCCCAAAATTACACCTGAGTAAGTAGTTGCGCTTGGATCATTATCTCCATATCGAAAGGTTGCCCCGGTATATCGCAAGGGAGAAGACTTATGGAAAAACCTATTTTCTTCCAACCCAGAATGCACCATGTTACTTGCCACACTCTATGTCCAGGTTTGGCTATGTTTGTGCCAAGTTATCTTGCCGGGTATATTTAATTGCACTACTTGAAACCTACAGTGTTAGCGGGTTTGATAGAAGTCTGACTTGCAAGGGGGGCTGAGTTTCGCTCTATGTTGTTAATGGCTTAAAAATTTGGCGAATGATAGAACAGAACGAGATAGGTAGAGAGTTCTTGGCGCTTGTGAAAATTCCAAAGATTTGTATTCTGTGTAAATCACGAGCCCTAATTAGACATGGTCACTATTGGCGCAGACTGAAGCTTGAGAATCAAGAGGTAGTAATACCTATCCAACGTGTTAAATGTCACAAGTGTGGCTCAGCAGGCTCGTGTCTGTACGACTTTCTCGTCCCTTTCAAGAGACGCACTGCGAAGACGTTGATCGCTGCGCTCGAAGGTGAATCGCCCACGGGAGTGACTTCAGCCGTTCCAAGAAGCACGAGAGCGCGTACTTACCAGCATCGACTGCAAAATGCCACTATGGCTTACTTTGCAGTCAGGCAAATAGTTATAGCCACTCCTCTAGATGTATTGTTGAGAACACCCAAACGTAAGGCACCGCCATGCAAAACATCATCGCCAGTTAGACAGCGTTGCATTGTCATTCTAGACCAGCTGCTAAATGAATTTGAAACCAAATCTCCCATCGAAACGCTTAGAAATTTTCTGCAGTCTGCAGCACTTGATGTTCTCTTCTTTCAACTAGACCTCAAGAACACACAGATTGGGAGACGCAACAATCACGGCCATTCCGGAGCAGCTAGCCCATGCCGGATGAAATCACATAATCCTAGAATCTCGTGTCAGCGAGAAAGCTCAAAGCCCCAAACAAGTGGGCCAGATCTAAAAAAGTGCCAGAAATCGGAGAAGAGGAACGGCGGATGCCGTTCCTCTTCCGATCAATGTTCAAAAATCCCGGCAAGTTACCGTGGCAAAACAGCGGCAACATACCTTGGCGCGTGGCAAAAACCCAAAAGCGCTAATGCTGTAGAGTTGACAGATGCCTGCTTTTGTAAAGTCGTTAAGTAGCTTAGGCATACTTTCCGTGTTTATGTGGCCGGTACGTGAAGCAACATTAGAGAAACGGAATAGGTTTAACCCATCCAGTATTTTTCAACCCGGGTCCAAGAATTTGATATTTCTGTATGTGATTGTCTTTAAAGATGCAGTTAATTAGTACTTCTTCGGTCACGCTTTTGGTATTTACAAAACTCAGCTTGTAAGTGCGCAAGTCCTTGCTCTCTGCAGGATCTTTTTGATCAGGACCCCACAGGCAATCAAATTGTTCTATAGTCATCTCCTCCAAAAGCGGTATTGGACCGTAATCGAAACCGATCTCAGGATTTATGCTGGGCAAGCGATATGTCTCAAGTCGCATAATAGCAACGAAATTTTTTTCACCTGGGCGAGTGAGAAAATAGTCTTCTCGCACTATATCGGAATTGTGATAGTCCGTACAATCACTAACAAAGACTTTTCTTTTTCTCGGTATTTGTTGCTTATTTGAGGGCTTTATATTCCAGCTTCGAATTGCATCAAATGTTGACTCCTGTTTCTCTGTGTTTGAGGATATAGTTTGTACAATCGCTGAGCCTGGCTTTGAGCTATCCGCAAAAGCTTCACTGGCAGTAACTCCAACAGAAACAATTCCAATGCAAGAAAATATAGGCCAATTCTTTTTCACTAACCTAATCATCCGTTGCCGTGGTTTATTAATATCGGTTCTTGCTACTCTGCCCGTATGCGATTAGCTATTAACCCTAGAATAAGTAATTATAATAGAAGTTCAGAATGGCTGTGCCAATTGATTAGGGATGGTCAAACACTTTAGCTAAACCAAAATAGTTGTATCTGTCCGGCGAACAGCATCTGTTCCCAAGCATTTAAATAGTTGATGATTAGTCGGTTAGAGAACGGCTCTAGTTTCTGGCGGCTCCTTCAACTTCTAGAGGTTTCCAGGCGTCAGGCATGAGTTGGTTCAGGCTTACATCCGGAGTCATCGTTAGGCGATGAAGAACATCCTTCAAATAGGCAAAAGGTTCGAGCTCATTTCTGATGGCCGAAGCGATCAACGTGTAGAAACATGCCGCCGTTTGACCGCCACCTTCGTTTCCAAAGAACAAGTAGTTTTTTCGGCCGAGAGCAATTCGCCTAAGGGCACCCTCTGCAAAGTTGTTGTCCAGAGTGACCTCACCATTCGTAAATATCGTGAAAAGCGCATCCCAGTTTTTTTGAGTGTAATTAATCGCCTTACTGATTGGCGACTCTGGAACTTGAGCCCGCTTCGTGTCGGACAACCAACGTTCAAATTGCAGCATGATTACGAAGCTCTTTTCTTTGCGCAACTGCAGACGCAAAGCAAAGAACTCCTGGCGACTCTTTTCTCGCTCTCTCGCAATTGCTTCAGCCTCGTGTTCAACGTGGTAAAGGCTGTCAATTATTCGAACCGCAGCAACTCCGAGCGCGCCAGCAGAGCTGATAGCCTCATAAAACTTGCGTCGCACATGAGCCATGCATGCTGCTTCTACCACCTCACCAGAAGTGTAGATATGATCGTAACCCGCATAGGCATCGGCTTGCAGAATTCCGCGGAATCCAGAGAGAACCTTCCTCGGTCCATCTCGTCGCCTGGACCTCGTGTGATCGAAGAAATCGAAGGGATGGTCTGTGTCACCTTTGTACGTCCACATCCGACTTTCGACAAGCTTGATACCATTCTCATTTCGAATAGATTCTTTCAATTTGACGCGCGTGTCATCGGTCCAAATAACGCCGGATTGCAGAACTCGCTTGCGAATAGCTTCGACCTATGGCGCGAGCTTTGTTGCCGCCTTTTTCAACCAATCACACATAGAGGATCTAGAGATTGGAGTACCCATGCGGGCAAAAATGTTCTCTTGTCGGCTCAAGGGCAGATGGTCACAATATTTACTGATTGCAATTTGAGCGATCAGGCCCGAACTCGCTGTTCCTTTCTTGATCAACTTAGGAGCCACTGGTGCGATACTAACGAATTCTGCGCATCGTTTGCACGCTACTTTAAGCCGGTGATATTCTGTGACAGATAGCGAAGCTGGCTTGTACTCTAGCTGGCGACTCACCTCAGAGCCGATGATCTCTTTCGTTTCTGCGCAACAGGGGCATACCATCTCAGCCTCAGGTACTGGTATCAAGACCGGAGTTGCGACTAAGTGCGCCCACCTTTCTTCCCGTGATTTTCTCGGCTTTGGTTGTATCAGAGCGGGTTTCTGCTTGCTAACGCTAGTTGTATCTTTTTCTTGGCCATCAGCAACGGAGTCGTCTAGTAGAGCGGAAATCGAAAAAAAGAAGCATTTGCTCTTCTGAAAGATGTTCTGTCTTGCCAGAAAATGGTTTGGCCCGAAGGAACTTCAGCTCTGCACCCAGAGCCGCATTCACTTCAAGAGAAGTATTTAATTGCTCTTGCAGAGCCTCTACCAATTTCACCATTTTCGTGAGGTATAACTTCATTTCCTCAGCCGTGAGATTGTCGAAATTAAAATCAGTCATGACTGGATAGGCACTACAGGTGGTGCTCAGCGAAGGAATAAGTATACGACCGATAAACCCAGCTGTCATCCGATTTCGAAGAAATAGACCACCCCATAAAAGAAGTGACACTCATCGTATTGTTAAAAAGGCTCACCAGTAAGCATTTCAGCGCCCAAGGTCTGAAACATAATCTTTACTATCGGTCACACGGTAATTTTGAGCACCAAACTCGATGGCCTCTCTTGAATATCTTTTTTGCTTCTTAGTCTCAGAAAAATTGATACCGGCCATCATCATAGTGAAGTGCACTTTGTCAATTTCAAGACTTGCGCCCTGGCCTTTTGTCATCCAGCGAGACACATCGAAAATACCAGACTCAAGCCGTTTGTAGTAGATTGCGTACCCGTCTCTGTCCCACTGGAGAATTTTCATTTTCTTCTTACACTTACTTAGAAAAACAAAGTAGTGACCAGAAAAGGAATCTTGTTTTAGAACATCTACAACCAGCATAGCTAGACGATCGAAGCTGCAACGCATATCGATTGAATCTGTATAAATCAGTATTTTTTTTGCATTTCCTAGTGCTAACATCCTGCATCCTTTAAACTGGACAGAAGTTTGACGAGTTCATTTGTGTTGAGAGTTAGAGCCAAGGAAATACGAAAGCCTGCAGGTGTCTGCAATTCAGTGACCTCAAACTGAGGCAAATCCACTGAGCTGTACCCAACAAGTTCTTGCTCAGAGTCGCAGATTTGCACTTGCAAAAACTGCCCATAGCTTGTAGAGGGCTCAATTCGTTCGAGTGCACTTTTGCGCGAAGCCACCGGCACCACTTTCTTGTATTTCCGGCACCAGTCCCTAAGAGTGTTTTGACTGATTCCGTAATCTTCGCAGTAGGCCCTAATCGTTCTGCCGCTCAGAGCAAGCCCCTCTACGTGAGTGTTCCAGAAACGGGCTCGTGCTATAGGGTCTTTGATAAAATGCCTTGGTTTTTGTTTCATACTTCGATGGTGTCACGATTCTGTCACCATGAATAGATGCCGTTCCTCGGACAGATACAAGTTAATCTATAGTCGAGAAAACATAACATAAATTAGCGAAACAAAAAGCTCAACCCGCCGGTGCCACCAGCTTGATCAACTTCTCCGAAGCAATAGGGCTAACATAGAGAACATCGGCACCATTGCTAGAGAGCAACAGTGCAGACTGGTTGCCTAACTTGCCGATGCTCGCCACCTGACCATTCTCAAGGGTTATCTGCTGCATACTGGTTTTGCGCAATGAAAGCAAACCAGTTGGTGCCTGATAGCAATCAATACAATCAGTCGAAGAGCCATCGCTGCTATTGAAACACATGCGCACTAGAGTCTTACCATCACTGGTTTTGACAATATCAGAACCATACAAACCATAATTGGCTAGCTTGATCTTTTGCACAGCAAATCCAACTTTAGCTGCCAAATCAGAAGCATCTTTCTTGCCCACATAATCAACCACAAAGCTAGGGTCTTCCGGTCCTGATGAATGATGACCAATGCTAGCCACTAAGTTCTCAGCGACAATTGCATTTTGACTTTGAACTGGCAGTGGAGTGCGGCCAGCGAAATAAGGCGAAGTTAGCGCCAAAGAAACAAGAAGCACAGTGGCTGCCGCACCAATAAAAAAAGTGGTCATGTACTTCACTTTACTGGCTTGTTGATCGCTGTGCAGAGCAGAGATAATGCGCTTTTCAAAATCATCACTCGGTTTTTGCTGAGCCAGAATATCGACAATGCCAGCCCTGACCGAAAGTATTTGCTCCCACTCACTTTGACATTGATTACATTTGCTAATATGGCCAGCCACCATAGCAGCAGACTCATTAGCAAGTTCATTATCACTAGCTGGCCCTAACAGCTCTCGGGCTTGTTCACAGTTCATTTGGGCCTCTCTTTGATTGTTCTTTCTTGCTAGCTTTATCAGGCTTTGTACTAGTTTGCTCGTCAGAGTTGCTACCTGTCATCAAATCGAAAAGGGCCTTGCGTGCCCGCGACAGACGAGACATAACCGTGCCAACAGGAACACTTAAGTAGTCGGCAATATCTTTGTAAGACATATCGCTCACTTCTCGCAAAAGCAAAGGAGCAGCAAAATGCTCAGGTAAATTAGCAATGCCAGTAGCCAGCAGTTCATATTCAATTTTGCGCGACGCCACTAAATCTGGTGTCTCCCTACTATCAACCAGAAGGTTTTCTAAATCGTCGTCTTCTTCAATGGCTTTATACTGCGGACCAGCAGAAGCCTGGCGCACAATATCTTTAATGGCATTGGCGAGAATGGCATAAAGCCAGGCTTTTTCATTGCTGCCCTGCTTAAAGCTACTGAACGAGCGAAAAGCCCTGACGAATGTGGTTTGCACAACATCCTCAGCCTCTTCATGCTTGCGCAAGCGCATAAAAGCATAGTTATAAAATTCGCGTGAATAGGCCCTTACCCAGCCTTCCACCGTCTTTTTCTTAAAAGCATTTTCTTGAAAAAACATAGCTATTACAGATGACGGCGAGGAACATGGCAACCCTGACCAGGATGCTTGGCAAAGTAATCTTGATGATAGCTCTCAGCAGTGTAGAAAGTCTGCAAGGGCTCAAAAGAAGTGACGATTTTGCCATCAAACTTGCTTTGCAGAGAGGCAATTGTTTCTTTGGCTTGCTTCAAGTCGGCTTCATCAGCATAGAAAATTGCTGAGCGATACTGGTCACCAATATCTGGCCCCTGACGATCTTTAGTAGTGGGGTCATGAATAGAGAGAAACTCTTTGACAAGAGCCTGATAGCTAATCACCTTAGGATCAAAAACGACTCTGACAGCTTCGGCATGCTTGGTTGAATGACTGCAAACATCACTATAGGTTGGATCTTTAGTGATACCGCCGGTGTAACCAACCACCGTGCCGCGCACACCCTTAATTTCCTTGAGAGCGTCTTCAACTCCCCAGAAACAGCCTCCGGCAAAATAGGCCACAGACAAGCCTTTAGCCTTCTCTGCTGCATCTTCAATAGCTGAATATTTAGGCAAGTCGAGAGCATCGGCACTTTTATCAGAGGTCGCAGCTCCAGCACTTTTACTCGCCGCTGCAGCGGGAACATTAGCTTTAGCATCGAAGGCGAGGGAAGCCGAGTTAATGCAATACCGCTTACCACTAGGCCCAGGGCCATCATCAAAAACATGGCCCAAGTGCGCGCCACAGGTGGCACACATCACTTCGTTGCGCTCCATACCAAGGCTACGGTCAGAGGCAACAGCTAGGTTGGCACCTTTAACTGGATCCGTAAAGCTCGGCCAGCCAGTGCCTGAATCAAACTTTTGGGCTGATGAAAACAAGGTGCCACCGCAAGCTGCGCACTGATAATTACCTTTATCGTGATTGTTCCAGTACTTGCCGGTGAAGGCCATCTCAGTACCTTTCTCACGAGCAACGCGATACTGTTCAGGAGTGAGTCTTGCCCGCCATTCCTTATCTGTCAATTTCTTCCATTCAATCTTAGGTTTATCGGTGTCAATGTTTTTGCTCATATCTGTTGGCTTTTGCGAAGCTCCAATTGATGGGGTCGAACAGCCAGATAGACAAATAGTAGTTGTAATGGCCCAAAACATCGTTCTTTTATAGATAGTCATCGATCACCTTTCCAAATTTGTCCTGCCTGGCAGAAGCGCAAACGCGCCGTTAACTCTCTATACTGTGCCGCCCCAGAATTTATTCCATGAAGTTCTGGTGAAGTAAATTCTATTCGATTTAAGGGCTTTGCCGCCGACAAAAAATTTGTTTTTGCTGGCGGGAATAAAATCACAATTGCATCGGTTTACGCAATATCAATCACTTCACAGGAGATTTTTCGGATGCAAGACAAAACAAAAGCAAAAGTAGCCGCAGCACTAGCAGCAACCCTAGGGCTCGCCATACAGGGTTCGGCCAATGCCGCCTCTAACCAAAGCTTGCGAATCTTGGAAAAACCATCACTTTTAAAAGTAAACCAGGCTGAGACTGCTGAGCAGTTTTTAGCTGACGATAAATCAGACAAGAAAGCCAAAGGCAAAGAAGGCTCTTGTAAGGGTAAAGAAGGCTCCTGCAAGGGCAAAGAAGGCTCCTGCAAAGGCAAAGAAGGCTCCTGCAAAGGCAAAGAAGGCTCCTGCAAGGGCAAAGAAGGCTCCTGCAAAGGCAAAGAAGGCTCCTGCAAGGGTAAAGAAGGCTCCTGTAAGGGCAAAGAAGGCTCCTGTAAAGGACACGAAGGCTCTCACTAATCCTCAACGCAAAGAGGAAGGCTTTACCAAGTCATAAGCCTTCCTCTTTGAATTACTAACCATTTTTGTATTACCAACAGTTAGCTGAAACAGGTTGATCAGGTGGCGAATTGATACGTCTTAATATGCGGCGCAAACTTAGCTGGGTCGCAGCTTTTTTCTCTATTACTCTAACTATAAAGCCAAGCTTTGCTGAACAAGAACCAGTCACACCGGTGCTTGTGGAACTATTCACATCAGAGGGCTGCTCAAGCTGTCCACCGGCCGACCGACTACTGGCAAATTTGAAAGAAGAGAGAGGCGCAGGCCCGGTCAAGCTAATTGTCCTTAGTGAACACGTCAATTATTGGGACAATCTCGGCTGGCCCGACCCGTTCGCCAGTCAAACAATCACTGAGCGCCAGCAGCAATATGCCAGACACTTTAACAAAAATTGCTACACTCCACAGATGGTAGTTGATGGCACCTATGAATTTGTGGGCTCGAACAGCCGATTGGCAAACGATGCGATAAACCAAGCAAGCAAAGTCGCTAAAGCGAAGCTCTCGGTCAAGGTTAAAGCCGCATCAAGCGAAAGCGCACAGTTAGCCGTTGACTTCCAGCCTAGCTCCGGTTCTAAGAGTCGAACAGCGGCAACGGCCGAGCTGTTTGTAGCCGAAGTTGCCGACAACCTGTCCTCCACGGTCAAGTCAGGCGAAAACAATGGTCGCCAACTCAATCACACAGCGGTAGTTATAGGCCTAAACCACCTCAAGCAAATCAATGGCAACGAGCCTTTTACATCGACAGTACAGATCAAAAGAAGCAAGAATCAGACCAGTAAAAAGACCTATTTTGTTTGTTTTGCCCAAATGACTGACTCCAAGAAAATATTTGCGGTTACCTCCAGTCAATAACAAAGACATCATCGAGGCAAAACCTAGAAACTTAGCCAGTAAGCAGTTAAACTCTATGCTTATCTTCAACTGCGGTAACGAACAATGGTATGGCTGCTTTGGCCCACAATAATTTTCACAGTATGCGCTGTGAGCCTTAGCACACCGCCGGCGAGCAGTTACATTGACGACGACAATCCGGCTTTTGCCCGCTTACCCATTTACCCGCTGATTCTAGAAGGCAAATTTGAGCAAGCTATAACCTGGCTCGACCGCTCTATCGCCAAAGAGCCTAAAAATATTACCTATCTGGAGTGCCGAGCCCAGTGCTATCACGCTCTCAAAAAATATCCCCAAGCAATTAAAGACTTTACCGGCTGCATCGCCCTCTCCCAAAATAACCTTTACCTGCACTACGATCGCGGTCAGGCCTACTCAGACATGGGAAGCTTTGAGAAGGCCCTAGAAGATTTTGAGCGAGTGATTCAACTGGCGGGCACCGACAAAACGCAGTTGAAGCGCTTCTACCGGCTCAAAGTCAATGCTCTGGAACATCTTAATCGCACTGCTGACGCCGAGATCTGGTGCTCAAAAATACTGGCAATAGACAACAGCAACTTTGAAATTCTCTCTAAACGAGCTGGCCTGAGGCGAAAGCTCGGCCGAACAAAAGAGGCCATCGCTGATTACTCTGCTGTACTTAAAGCAGTGCCCGATGACGCCACTATGCTCAAGCAAAGAGGAGACACTTACTGCGAGGCGCAAGATTGGAAGAAGGCAATTGCTGACTACTCAGCCGCCATAGCAGAAGAACCGGAATTGGCTGCCTCGATTTATGGACCTCGGGGCAAAGCCTATTTGAAACTTGGCGACAGCGGGAAAGCCAATGCCGACCTTGAAAAGGCAAAAAAGTCAAAGCAGTGAGCTAGCCGTGCATAACTGCGCGAAGCCTTCATTGCAAGGATTTTATTTAGATACCGTTGTTTCTTTCCCGCGCGTACGCGTAGGTTAAAGACCTCATTTCTTCTACACACAAACAGAATAATCTTTAAGAGCCAAAGAACCGCCGACTAACCAATAGCCCCCTATTCGCACTAGAGTGTCCCACAGACTGCTCTTCAAGGACCGTCTTCAGCTCTAGCTTCCTCTCTCATCAACGCTTAGCATCAACGGAGCCTCCTATGGCCGATATCCACACTGCAACACTGGAATATGAGCGCTGGTTCAGCAAGCACACCAAAATCGTGCAAGCCGATCTCGACCAGAAGCACAAGCTCATGCGCACCAGCCCTTTCATTTTGCTTCGAGGAACTTTCTACCGCTGGGCCGAACTCTTTCCGGCAGCACTGCCCGAGCTGATGAAAGCCCCGATTGTTCTCTCCGCCGGCGACCTGCACATCGAAAACTTCGGCACCTGGCGCGACGCTGAAGGCAGGCTCAACTGGGGTGTCAACGACTTCGATGAAGCCCATCCCCTGCCCTTTACCAACGACCTTGTCAGGCTGGCTACCTCGGCGGCATTTGCCATCGAAGACGGCAAGCTCTCACTCAGCCTCAAGGCGGCCTGCGACATCATCACGAGCGCCTACCGCGAAGCTCTGGTGCGCCAAGGGCGCCCCTTTGTCCTGGCAGAAAAGAACCGCGACCTGGGCAAGATGGCGCGCAACCGCCTGAAAGACCCCCGCGACTTCTTCGAAAAACTCGACAGTCAAGCCAAGACTTCAAGCCCCGTGCCTGCTGTCGTGGTCAAACTGATCGACCAGGCCCTGCCGCGCAATGCCTCCAAGCCTGTCTACTTTCAGCGGCAAGCTGGAGTTGGCAGCCTGGGCCGGCAACGCTATCTGGCAATCTGCGACCTGGGTGGCAGCAGAATCGTCCGTGAAGCCAAGGTCATGCTGCCTTCGGCCTGGACTTTCGTTCATCCCGAGGAAGGCCAGGAGCCGACCATCTACCTCAACGAGCTGTCGGAAAAGTGCCTGCGCTCTCACGACCCCTTCTTGCGGGTCGACAACGGCTGGGTGATTCGTCGCCTTGCTCCTGATTGCGCGCGCATCGAGCTGAACGAACTGCCCGATGAACGGGACGAACGCGCTTTGCTCGAAGCCATGGGCGCAGAAGCTGCCAACCTGCACCTGGGCACACCCAAGGCGCGGATGGCAATCATCCGTTTTCTCGACAAGAACAGCAACTGGCTTCAGCCAGCCGCCAAGAAAATGGTGCGCCTGACCAAGCAAGACTTCCGCGACTGGCGCGCCGGTCCGCAAGAATAAAGCTAAATACGCAAGAATAAAGCTGAATTCGCAAGAATAAGGCCGAATTCGCACTAGAGTGTCGTTACTCAAGAAACAGCAAGGTGGGCTTAGCACCCCACTTTGCTGTTTTTTTTAGCCATCGCTACGCCTTCATATAGTAACAGTAGAAGCAAAAAAATCTGCCGGAAGCTTTGCAGCCTGCATGCAGATTTTTCAAGTGTCGTCTATTGCTTTCATGGTGTCGTTATTGCTTGCAATTCAATTTAGTTGGTTTAAAAATTGCTTGATAGCACCACAAAATATCATCACATCTGCCAGGTCAACATTGACATGACTAGAGCGCGGACAAACGACAAAGCGCTTGGGGGCTAGAGCGCGACTAAACATTTCCTTTGAATGGTCAATGTCGATGATACTGTCCATAGCACCATGCAAAATCAATAGAGGCACATGGGGCTGCTCCAGAATAGCGACATTATTGAGAGCCGGGTTATGCGGAAAAAGCCAACTAGGATAGATTTTGAGAAAGGCCACTTTTTCATGAGCAATGCGTGGCAATGAAGCAAAACCCGATTGCAGAATCAAACCTTTAGCCGCTCGCAGAGAAGAGACATGACAGGCCACTGTGGTGCCCAGGGAGATACCGTAGATGACAATCTGCTCGGCCCTGTACCCCAACACATTCACCAAATAATCATAGGCACTGAGGCCGTCTTCGCAGATATGAGCGATAGTGGGTACTCCCTCACTCTTACCAAATCCACGGGGCTCGTAAGTGAAAACCGAGGCGCCGGTAGACAAAAGCAATTTGATGAATTCCAGCCTTTTGGGAATATCACCAGCATTACCAGGGCAAACAAGAAAGACCCGATTTAGCCTAAAAAGTTTGACAGAAGAAATTTTGCTAGCACTATCTGGCAATCTAAAAATCCAGCCGCGCAAATTGCTGCTATCTTTGGCTTTAAAAAGACATTGATAGTTAGGCACAGCCTTGAAGCTATCCAAATTCTCAATGTCGAGCTTTGTGCCCCGTTCTTTGTCGGGATGGAAAAGTTTGTGGGTGTAAAGCCCAGGTAGCATACGAGGAGAAAGCGCTAAGTAGAGAATGACCAAGACGATAAGTGTTCTGGTCAAGCGGCGCAGCCATACGAAAACTCGCAATGGCCTGATGCCATTTGATTTTGATTTCATAACTTTAGGTTTTTAAGTGAAAGAAATGCGAACGCTTAAGAGTGCCGTTCGTCTTTAAAAATAGCGCTGATTAATGCCCACATGGTGGCAGCGCAAAGAATAATTACTGCGGTGTTAGCCCAGAAGCCCGGCTTGAGATAAGCCTGAACGGCCAACATCAGCACCATGCAAATGCCTACGACAGTGAATTCACGTTTCATGCCTGATTGGTTTTAGTTGATTTTAGATGGATGTAGTTGAGATTTCCTACAGCGAGATGAATTGAATAATTGAAATAGAGATATTCTGAGCCTATGGAAAAGCGAGGGGCTCAGTCAAAGCAATTGCCTAGAGCAAAGGCGAAAAGCCTGTATACATGACTAAAGCAGTTAAGTCGGTATAAGGCTGGCAGGCCTCGCGCGAGGCACTGGCTAGACCAGTTTTATGCAAAAAGTCGGCTTCAAAAAAGAAAAGTCAGCGAACACAGAAGATCGCCGACACTCGTAGAAAACTAAAAATTTACCGTGGGGGGGTGGTGGGGGGAGACAGAGAGAAGCCAGAAACACCGCTGAGGTTTACATACCCAATAAAATACAGACCCAAACAAATACATTCCCATGCATGTTTTCTCTAAAGATAATCTGACTTGAATCGAAACAAAACAACGGAAAGCCTGAGCTTTCCGTTGTCGGTCTAAATCAGTGGCAATTTGCCAATCAAGGAAACTCTATTCCGCTGGCAGAGTTAGGCCGAGATCCTTAGTCTCAATGTAGCTATAGGCATAGCGTTGATGCACAGTGTTTGTCAAAACGTTTGCCATATTAGCCAGCAATTGCTCGGCAGCAAACGGGTTAATAGCAACATAGGTATCGCGGAAAAACGAATGAAGTTTGCCTTCAGCCTTCTTCAAGGCACGGCAAGCGCAACGATAATTCTTCCGCGCTACCATGCAAGCCTCTTTAGCCAAAGCCTGCTGCTTCAGAACCTCTTCCAAATTAGACTCAAGTTGATTACGCTCCAAAATTTCTAAATAGTAACGCTCAGTCTTCGCGCCATAATCATAGGCCGCAGCTAAGATAGCAGCAGCATCGCCATGCATCCCGACCGACCAAAGATGCAGGCGAGCTTGATGCAAGTCACGCTCCTCTTTACAGCAAGGATAGCTGACTCTGTTCTCTTTCACTTTCCGCTGTAGCACCATCACCTGGTATTTTAAATTTTGAACTGCCTCTTCTGCCAGGTCTCGACTCAGCTCAGCGTTAGCCAGCTCGCTCTTAGCCTGTGCCACCCTCTGTTCAATAACAGCTTTCTGAGCGTCTTGTTTAATTTCCCGCACTTGCACATTCACTAGGCGAGCTGCCGCCTCAAGCACATCGGCCTCAAGCTCTTCTTTTGTTTTTGCGACGGTTTCCATTGTTTTCTTTCATTTAGTTGGAGAAGAACTACCTAAACTTAGGTAGTTTTGAAGTTTAACTATCACTTCAACTGCTACCTTCTTCAAAATGCCTAGTCAGTCGATGTCCCCCAAAGCAGTAATCTGCCTAGGAAAAGATCAATTTAGTTGCACCTCAAGTGTTTCTGGTCTGTAAGGAGGCTTAGAGAAGTGATTGGTTTGTTGACAATAAAACCCTAATGATCACGCACCTCTCTTGGCAAGCATCTACGCGTCTTTTGTATCACCAAGATAGAGGCAGAGAGAAAACCTGCCTACATAACCATTGCGCTGGACTCCTGGATTCAAAGAGGGTGGCTCCCAACTTAGAACCTCTGCTCTATCCAAGCCTGGGACGATAGACCTGCAAAAATTGTCAAAAGCTGTAAGAAGGTGGAAAAACATCCCTAACAGCGCTAAAATCTGGCACATCAGTGCAATTAACACCATCGGGGTTAGTAAGTTGAAAAACGACACCAACAGCAAAAATCTCACCTTGGCCCACAAGGTTGCCGATGAGATGCTCAAGCTTGACAAGCACGCCCAATATCTCGGCATGCAAGTGAAGCAAATTAGCCCCGGTTACGCCGAGCTTTCACTGGTTGTGCGAGAAGACATGGTTAATGGCCTGGGCATCTGTCACGGCGGCGTTACTTTCAGCCTGGCTGATACAGCCTTCGCCTTTGCATGCAACTCCCGCAACAACCGCACACTTGCTCTTAACTGCTCGATCACTTATAGCGCTCCAGCGCGCAGCGGTGATGTTCTCACAGCGGTGGCCCAAGAAACAGTTCTAAACGGCAAAACTGGCGTCTATGACGTCATTATCTCCAATCAGCATATGGAAAAAATCGCTTTGTTCCGCGGTGTTTCTTACCGCACCAGACAACAAATCGTTAACGGCTCAGCTGACGAATAGATAAAGCGAATTACTTTGCCTTCTGGCGCCTGTACCAATTGGGGTCACCGCCACCTAATGGCACGGTCAACGGGCCAAAGTTATTGCTTGAGGTAAAAGACTGCCCAGCATGGAGCATCCACTTAAAGCTCTCTTCTAAAGACTTTGGTCGAGCAGCATAGCCATTGGTCAATTCATAGATTGCCCAATCGCCTTCTCTAAACATCTCACTGAGTTTAAGCTCGGGTCTAGCAGCAAAATCTTTCATATGCTTATCATCGCCAATAATGAGCTGCTTGCGCCCTGATTTTGTCGGACCATAAGAAAGACCATCGTCAGGTAATGGTTCAGTGGCGAGAATAAATTGATCAATGTGCGACATGGTATCAACCGGTCTCTTCAAATAATGCATTAGCGACGGCTTGAAAGCCCCATAAAGGGCGATTTCTTCGCGGCAGTCGGGAATGTACGAGGCCACTGCTTTCATGTTGTCTTGCTTCTGTGCCGCAAAATACTGGAAGGCCACAGGGGTTACATATGAAGTCAAAACGCAGATGGTGAGCGCCGCAACCAATAAGTTAGCGCTATAGCGCCGGGCCAAAAGTTCGCGAATTTGAGCAGCAGCGCCAAGCAATGTTACTGCACCACCCAGGGCCAAACTAAGTTTTTGAGCGCTGCTTCCTGTCATAAGGAAGGCTAAAAGCGGCAGGCCCAAAGCCGCTCCAAGAGTCAAGAAACAGACCAACCAAGAGACTATGATCAGCCATAATCTATCCCATTTGGCTTGATCATCAAAGGCAAATTTATCACTCGCAGCAGCATTCGCGAGCTCAGCTTCGGCAGCAGCCTTGGCCAATTCTTTGGCTTTCTTCTTAGTGAGCTTCTTAGCTATCTCTTTAGCATCAGCAGGCACTGCGCCGCCCTTAAGTGGAGGCAGGGAGGCTATTTCCGTTGTCGCTTGAGGAGCTGCTTTAGCGCCATCTCGCCCTAGAACAGAAGTATCAGCGAGGCGCGTCATCGCTACTGCAATTAGTACCGCCAACGGCGCGACCAGAGGCATAGCATAAGTATCTAACTGAGTTTTGGAGAAACTGAAAAACAACAAAACAGCAGAAGCCCAAGAGCCAAGATAAAATACAGCGCGATTCTGCAGCAAATCAAAATCAAGGTACTCAGCCTGCAGAGCGTCTTTGTCGTCTTGAGCTGGATCTCTCGGCTTCATATCTTGAGCATAAGGTCGATATGATGACTTGAAAGAAAGTCTGGTACCACCAAACCATACTTTTGCTAGGGGCTGAAAAAAAGTCAGCTTAAAAGTCTGGGGAAGGAGGAGAAACCACGGCGCTAAGCCATAGGCTAATACTGGTAAGTAATAGAGAAAATTAGACTTGTGTAAATTGGTCTTGCCCTGAAAACGGGCTAAATTTTCGTAGATAAAGAAGACTTGAAGAAACAGGCCCTTAGTCGCTTTCCACACCAGGTAATACCAGGGCAGAACAGCGGCAAAGAACAAAGGAATGCCAAAGAGGGGCCTGGTGCTAGCAAACCAAAAAGCCAGACGCTTCCAACCGGGCTTAGATAGGAGCAAATAAAGTCCAGTACCAATAGCAAATAGCAAAAGTCCGGCCGGGCCTTTCGTCAGCATCGCCAAAGCCAAAGACAACCACAGGACGAACCACCAGAGGCGCTTACCGGCAAAGACACAGAGAATAAAGGCATAGGCACTGAGATTGACAAATGTAGTAAACGCCACATCAATGCAGGAAAGTTTTGTATATGCCACCAAAAGCGGTGCACTAGCAACGAGCAAACCGGCCAGCAAGGCCGCTCGTTTGGAGGCAAATACGCTAGTAACATAGTAGCTAGCAAAAACTAGCAATGAAGCTAGTAAGCCAAAGGGTAAACGAGCAGCAAACTCGTTGACACCAAATAACTTGTATGACCCTGCCGTCAGCCAGAAAGTTAAAATTGGTTTGGAATAGTAAGTTTGATAATTGAGGTGCGGCACTATATATTCGCCACTCTCGATCATTTCACGAGCAGCTTCGGTGTAGTAAGTTTCGCCAGGATCAATAAATGACCAACTGCCCAGACTGTTGCAGTAGGCGCCGAAACAAACTACAGCAAGAATGATCCAGGGCACATAGCCCTGAGTTAGCTTGCTGGCTGCAACACTAGTTGCTTTGTTATTGATGTCAGGCGCTGGCGCCGTACTTTCTTGCACCAGTCAATATTAACACCAGCAATCAAAGAGCAAGACTGACCCCAAAAGGATCTCTTGTCAGCTACTTAACAACGCCGCTCTCTAGTTGAGACAACTGCTGCAGGTGTTTTACAATCGACTCAATTTCACTGTCGCTTAATGGGCCACCGACTTTCTTAGAAAAGCCTGGCATAGAGCGGTGGTTAGGGCTACCACTGGCAATAATTTGGCTGACAGCTTCAGCCATTCCCTTGGTTGAATAATCAAGCCTGACCAAACTTGGCCCGACGGCTCCACCGCCCATCAGTCCGTGACACATGGCGCAATCGGCCAAATATAACTCCTCGCCAACTTTGCCTAAGCCTCGATTGACATGGCAAGCCGCACAACGACCCTGAAAAATCTTAGTTTGAACATTCTTGCCGAGATTTTGATGGGGATTGCGAACGTCGGCACTAACAAAGATACTAAGAGCAGATTTTCTTGCATCATTAGACCTGACAGTAATCTCCTTAGTTACTGGTCCTTGTTTCATAGAGGTGTCCATTACTATTTTGAGGGTTTCGCGGCCACCAGCAGGTATTAACTTCTTCTTCATCGACGCCAGAGTACAACCACATGTCGACTTGGTTTCGAAAATGCGCAACGGCTTATCGCCATCGTTATGCACCATAAAATTGCAAGTAAGTTCAATTCCTTCTTCTACCACACCAAAGTTTTTCTTCGTTTTCTCCAAGCGAATTGCTGGCCCTCTAATAGCCACAGTATTCGCTGTAACCATGACCTTAATAGCTATTTTGTCATTGACTTTGACAAATCCATCTGGATGCAAGCGCTTTAAGGTCAGCCCATAGTGGCTTTGTTCGATTGCTCCAATGGCAGAGATAGAGAGACTTTGCTTGCCAGCTTTAGAAACTATCTGTGGGGGCTCATTGAGAGTTAAATCAACATTCTTTTTCAGGCCATGCAAGCCAAACACTCCAGACAAAACGTACTTGCCATCTTTGTTTTTACTTACTTTGAGTGAATTAAACGAAGCTCTCGGATAAAGAGAAGTGTTGAAATATTTGGGGCCTTTTAAGTCATCGTCACGCACAGCAATACCACTGGTAAGTGTATCAACCGGTATCTGAGCGGCAACGGAAGCAGTAGTTAAATTCGCGCCGTCAAATTGAATGATTCCGGCAACATTCCTAAAGCTACCTTTGGCGCCAATGCGCGCGCCTCTGAGGGCAACGAATTCGACCTGTGATTTAGAACTATCAATTGCCCAAACCTTTGAGCGAGCCAAGGCTGGAGTGGCAAACAGCAGCGCGCAGACAGCAATTGAGAAAAACTTGATCACATTGGCTTCCAGAGGTTACTGCAGGGTAGCGATTTGAGTGAGCCCGCACAAGCTAACCTCCTGGTGGGGATAGAGCCATGCCGCAGCACCAGCTAAACTGCTTGACCATCTTCATAAGATACACATTTTAAAAATAGACATTTTAAAAATAGACATTTTAAGACAAGCATTTTAGAATAAACCCTGACCACTACAGCAAATAGTAACAATGCAAAAAAAAGTAAGCGAGAAGGGCTCCAGCTGGAGCTCTAATCGCTTACCCGAAAGTCAGCTAGACTTTCTGATTATGGTTTTCCGTTCTGCCTAGGGCAGCTCTAGCCTCGCCGACGGAGAATCTCCCGATAGCTCTTCTCGCCGGTGTAGAGCTTGTGCCAGACCGGCGTCTTGGCGAAGGGCGAGCGAACACGGTAGTGCTCCACTCGCGAAATCGACTGCGCAACAGGCTGTTCGCCATCGATCGCCGGCAGGGTGAAGTCGATACCGAGAAGTGCCAGCTGCTGCGAGAGCGGCAAGGAGTGGCCCGGAGTCATCAGCATGCCCCATTCGGAACGCTGCTCCGGCTCGGTACCAAGCAAGAAAGCCGGATGCTCGAAGTACGAGTCCGAGCGCGAACGCCAGGCCGGCTCTTTGTTGCACAGCCGCATCAAGGAGCCGCTGTAAGTGACGAGAACATTCGCTTTGCCCAGCTCGATGCGACGCCCGAGCAAGACCATGAAGGCTACCGGAGCGGCCTCGATCCAGCGCTGGACATCGTCGACCACCAGCACGTCGCAGTTGAGGAGCTTGTCGAGCAAGCCGGAACGACCTTGCCTGGAGCCGATGTAGCCCGGGCCATGATCGATCAGCTGCTCATTGGCAAAGTGCGTGTCGCAGCCGTGCAGGTATTCGCTGGTCAGGCCGAGGGCGGTGGCTTGCTCACGCACCTCCATGGCAATGACAGTCTTGCCGGTGCCGGGGCCGCCAACGAGCAGGAGGTTTTCGCCCCGGCCGACAAAGGCGGCGGTGGCGATTTCCTGCACCTGCACCGGGTCGAGGGTGCCATTGAAGGCGTAATCGAAAGCCGCCAGAGAATGCGGGTTGCTCGAAACCGGATGGGGCTGAGCGTTTGCGGAAGTTTGCGTCATGGTATTCCTTGGTGAATGGGTTAAAACAAAAGAGACGGAGCCACCGAGAGAGCCCAAGGAACCCCAGAGAAATTGCTTTCTCTGGGGCTGATGTTTGTCAGACACCAATTACTTCCTTGTGCTCAATCAGCCCTTACTTCTTTTCGACAGGAGCGACAGGAGCGACAGGAGCCGGCGAGACCGAGCTGGCGCCGTTGCCGACCATGCGCAGTTCACGCACGGCCACCTGCGGCTGACGAGTGTCCATGAAGCTGCCAGCCACATGGTCGCCGTCGCGCAGCAGGGGAGTACCGGGATAGACCTGGGTGGTGGCATCGTAGTAGTGGTTGTCACCAACCAGTTGGAAGCGCCACGACGTACCGTTGGGGGCGATACGCCAGATCTTGCCCTCGAAGCTGACGACCTCGCTCTCCTTGGTCGCCTGCATGCCATTGCTGCCCTGGGCCAGCTTGGTGGCATATTCGCGCAGCGCCGACTGCAGGTCGGTGCCGTAGGCGACATCAGAGACTTCCTGCGAGCGCGCGTCCATGAAGCCGATGGCCGCACCGGTGGAACCGAGCGACTGGCTCTTGGTGTAGATCGCCACCCAGGTCAGGTGACCGTAGATGTTGTAGAGCTCGAGGTTCTCGACGTCGTACTTCTGCAGGCCGTTCTCCTTGGCGCCGAACATCGTCTGGGAGACGCTGCCGCCGTGGTTGAAGCCACGCAGACCAGGATAGAAGACCGCCTTGTTCTTGTCGGTCTCGAAAGCCAGCACGCCAATCACACCGTGATCCGTCGAACTGCGCGAGGTCATCGGCACGATGAAGATGCTGTGCTCGTCCTTGGTGTACGAGAGCAGTTGACCCTCATCACCATCGGCCGGCGTCATGGTGTCCTGCTTGGAGATGCCCAGGAACACCTGCAACCACGAACCGAAGCCCGACTGCGAGTAGGTCTGGCCATACAGGCCCCAGTCCTTGGCGTACTCGCGAATCAGGTCGCTGGAAACCACGCGGTCGACCCACTTGATCTCAGGCGCACCTTGCTCGTAGGCGGTGAGCTTGGGTTCGGCCGTGCCCACGTCGATGAGCAGAACCTTCGAAATCTTGCTGCCGACGATGTCGCCGAAAGCAGGGGTGATGTAGGTGATGCTCCAGTGGGGCTGGTACTCGTCATCGACCTCGAAGGTGGCGTTGGCCAGTTCGCCCTTGTCGTAGCCAGCCTGGTAGGCGAAGCGCGACAGGTTCATGCTCCAGGGCATATCCTGGAAGAGCGTGATGTGGAAGCCGTCGCGCAGCTGCGGATGGGCTTCTTTGTCTTCAGCATCGACCAGCACATAGCCGGGGCTCTCCGTACGACCGCCGAACAACGGTGTCCAGAAAGTGTCGCCGCTGTTGGTGGGAACGAGAGGCGCCGCGTAATAGCGGTGGCCCTTGATCGCCTGCAGCGTCAGCTTGCCCACGGTGAAGCGGGTGCTGTAGTTGCCCTTGCTGGAAAGCACCGTGCGTGCCTTGAGCTCCGCCATCTTCGGCGTCACCTGCACGAGATGCTGCTCGTCGGTGGGCGGGATGATGTCGGTGTCCTTGGCGATGGTGATGTTGGGCAGCTCAGCGAAGCGCTTGGCGTTGTCGGGGCCGACGCTGTTGAAGCTGATTTGCACCAGGGGCACGATGAAGAGAATCAGCACGGCCACCACTGACCGAGCGATCGCCTTGCCCGAACCAGCAGAGCAAAGCAAGCCCACCGGAATGGCGGCCAGCAAAGCAACCAGCAACGGCGAGAAGTAGCCGAAGAAGCTGCCGGTGAAGTTGGGCTGGAAGTAGTAGAGGTTGATGCGCTGCAGCAGCAGATCGATGACGAAGGTGATGATCGCTGCGGTGATGGCCAGGCTGCGGGGCGAAATCTCCTTCTTGTCAGAGTCGTAGCCGCGGCGGCTCGAGCTGGTTGCGGATGCGGTGCCGCCGAGCCAGAAGGCAAAGGCGGCGGAAAGTGCGGCGAAGAGCAAGGCCGTTGGCCAGAAATGCAGGTCGAATAGCATGTTTGTGAGATCCTCTTAGGTTTGATTGACTCAAGGCTGCGCGCGACTTTGTCGTGCTATGAACAGCCACTCCAAATCCCAGTCCAAACTCAAGCGCGACAAAACACCTAAGGCTTCCAGCGCACAACAGAAGTTGCGTCAATTGAAGGTTCAATTGCTGGTGCTGGTTAAGCTAGATGTCTTGAAGTACTCGAATGTTGAAAAAGGGAAAGGATACTCTTGACTACCAAGAAGAACTCTTTCAGAGCAAGCATTAAGAAGAGAGATAACCTTAAATACGCTCGCGCGAAGACATGAGAGCTAGCTCATCTAGCGCTAGCTAAGAAGAACTCTTAAATTCAAACTCTGACGTATTTTCCCGATTGACCTTAAGAGCCCATTCTCAATAATGGTGCTAGAGGTGCAATATGTCTGAGCAAGAAACCCTATCTAAACCAGAACAGACCAAGAGCGAAGCCGAAGCCACTGGCGCTGGGAATTCGCCATTTGACGCTAACGCTCTTTTCAATCAACACAAAAAAAGCATCGTTAGAGTAAGCGATAAAATCAATCTGGCTGGCAATGTTTTAGACAACACTGTGGGCTCCGGTTTCGCCATCGACTTTCTGCCGGGCCGAGCAGCTGACGGCAACAAAGACGCCTGTCGCTTTGCCACAGATAATCACGTAGTAGCTCATGTATCAAGCGCTGCCAGTCTCGAACTCGGTAACGGCAATAAATATCCATTCACTGTGGAATTGAAAGATGAAGCGAACGACCTGGCCATTGTACGGGTTGAAAACGTCAAAAAAGACGACTGTCATCCCCTTGAAATAACAGACCAAGAAACACCACTCAAACCAAACGACCCGGTATTAAAAATGGGTGCACGCAACGGCTCTCCCGGCTTCACTGAAGGTACCGTTGAAACCTATTTCATTAGAGAGCAGGCAGCGGGCCTTGCTCTCCTCCCTGGCGAAGACAAAAAGCGCACAATGCTCTCAGCCCTAACCAAGTCAAATCTTAGCCAGGGCGGAGACTCAGGCGGCCCCATGCTCGACTCAAATGGTAAGACCATTGCCGTCATGGACGCTGAAGGCCCGAAGGTAATGGCTGGCACCCCAGCTCACCTATTGCTCAAAAACTTGCAAAAATTGAAAGCCAACGACTAGTAATATTTCTTGGCAATACGGGGAATTATGTGGCATGAAGTCCCATAATCCCAAAGCGATTGCCGACAAATTTTATGGTGACCCTTTCTCGCGGAAAATCCGCGAGGGTAAGCGCTGTTGTCTATTTGGCCCATCGATCTTCAAAAGCGGATACGGCGGCGCCCAGCTTTTAATAGACAAAGAAACTCTCACTCGCTATGAAATTTATTCGGGCATGATGCAATACGGCGATCTACCCTTTCTTGATTACGAGAACCAACTGGGGCTATTCACCTGGCCTAACGAAGGCGGCAAACCAATTGCCAACGAGGAGAAAATTAAAGCGCGGAAGGCCCTAGAAGAAAAACCAACAGGGGCAATTGTTGAAAGAAAAATCGAGACAGCGAATGCAGCAGGTAAAGCGCTAGAGGAACATGGAAATTTAGAAGCAGAACAATTGTTGTTTGATGCCGCAGACGCGGAAGATGCCAAAAATCACAAGCTCGCCGAAGACCTATACCGACAAGCGATCACTGTATTACTTAAAGACGAAGCCCACATCAGCCGCGACAGCTTTCTCATGCTTGCTTACTCAGCTCTTGGTCACTTACTAGTGGCACAAAAACAATTTCTCCCAGCCACAGAACCACTGGCAAGCTCGGTGGCATTTTTCCAAGCCAGCCAGTACAAACAAGAGCTAATGCTAAGTGCAACAGTCTGCGTTCAATTGCTGGGAGAATGCCTTACTGAGCTAGGAAGAACTGATGAACTTGCGGCCTTAGCCACAGTGATGGACGAAGCGAAAAAGTAATAAGCTGGCCATTAAAAGCACCATTAAACTTCAGGAGTCAAAATGAGCGAAGATATCTCTCTATTTTCACCGATAAAGCTCGGTTCCCTGCAATTGAACAACCGCATTGTTATGTCTCCGCTAACGCGCATCAGAGCTGATAAAAGCTGCGTTCCTACAGAGATGATGGTGCGTTACTACAGTCAACGTGCCACCGCAGGCCTGATCATCACCGAGGGCACCCATCCAAGCGCTATGGGTCGCGGATATACCTACCCACCCGGTCTGCACACGGTCGAGCAGGCCGCAGGCTGGCGCAAAGTGACGGATGCAGTTCACGCGGCTGGTGGTCACATCTTTGTTCAGTTGATGCATGCTGGACGGGTATCACATTCTTCTCTACTGCCAAATCACGCCCTGCCGATTGCTCCTTCAGCGATAGCCATCAAGGGCCAAATTCACGGCTTCACGGAAAAGTTCGAGTTTGAAACACCGCGTTCGTTGGAAACAGAAGAAATTCCAATGGTTGTAGACGAATACAGGAAAGCTGCAGAACTGTCACTAGAGGCAGGCTTTGACGGAGTAGAGCTACACGCGGCAACCGGCTACCTGCCCAATCAGTTTCAAGTGACTGGCTCTAATCATCGCACTGACAATTATGGTGGCACGCTAGAGAACCGAAGCCGATTTACTCTTGAAATAATCGAAGTCTTATGCAAAGTACGCGGCAATGATCGAGTAGGAATTAAGATTGGTCCAGGTTTTACAGTCAATGATACTTTTGACGAAAATCCGCAAGAGACATATACATACCTGGCACAAAAACTCAATGCATTCGACTTGGCCTACATGCACGTAGGCTATGACAGCGGCTATTCGCGAGGAACTCCACCAGCATTCAACCCTGTTGATCTCATTCGTGCCACTTTCAAGGGCACGCTCTTGGCCGTGGGCGGCTTCACGAAGGTCTCGGGGGAAGAGGCTTTAGCAAAAAAGCGAGCCGACCTTATTGTCTACGGCCGGTCGTTCATTGCCAATCCAGACCTAGTCGCAAGATTCAGGGTAGATGGCCCGCTCAATACCGCCGATGTGAAAACATTCTACGGCGGAGATGAGCATGGTTATACCGACTATCCACTGCTGTCAGAGGTGCCGCAAACAATTAGCTGAGTCGAATTTGAGCAATCAACTTAAATCGTACTGCCTTTAGCTGGCCGACTAGAAAGCTTACTGTTGTCTTTGCCTACAGTCCAAGAACAGCCAGCAAGAACCCGACAGGGCAGAGTATAGCGGGTGCCCTGGAAGGGGCTACCAGCATTGGCTAACAAGCGCTGATTTAAGGCATTTTCGACTCGCACATCAATTGCAGCAGGAAGATAAGGATACTTCTTGTGGATCCGCTGAGGAATTTGCCAACCAGCGCTGACACTAACATTGGTCAAAGTCGGTGTGCGACCGCTGTGTTGGCCAAAGAGTGCTTTATCAATACTGTTCTGCAAACCGGTCAAAACCTGCACGTCGCCTAAGACCCACCAGTTGGAGCGGCCGCGATAACCTAGACCAGCAGTAGATTGAAAGCGTCTATCGTGATCGGGATATTTCGGTACTGGCGGTGCGGCAAAATCATAGAAGCCACCACTCACACCATGAAGGCCGCGCAGATAAGCCACTTGCACCGTATTTGAGAAGAAGCCATTGAAGCCATAACCATCTTTAGCAGGCTTAAGATCCATGCGCGTTTCTACCCCATAAGCTTCCTGACCGCTATTGGTCAGACGGTTGTAGATAGGGAGGTTACCAATTACACCTGAGTCGCCAAAGTTGCGCAGCTTCTTGTAGAAGATATTGGTTCTTGTGACAAAGCGTGGCCCCATCTGAGTTTCAACACTAACGTCTACCAACTTGCCCCGGGTTGGTTGCAGCGGCCTCGGTGTGCCTTGATAAACGCCATTAAAGATGGTGCCAGTAACAGGAATAGGACTTAAGAAGTAATCAACTGGAGTGGGAGTAAAAATGTCCGAGTAAGAACCGCGCAGGACAGTGTTTTTATTGATGACAAAGGCCAAGCCGTAGCGGCCGCTAGCTTGAGCAGCAGTGATGCGTTGAGTCTGAAAAGGCTTAAGCGAAAACGGCTCAACACCTGGAGTCTGTGCCAGTGTTTCGGCTAAGCGCATGGCATTGCCAAAAACGCTGTGCTGCACATCGAGTCGCACACCGGCATCTACAGTCAGACGCTTCCAAAAGCCTTTTTCGGGCTTCCAGCGATCTTGCAAGAAAGCGCTCTGCAAATATCTAAAACCACTGTAATTGCCGACATTTCCCTGCATCTGCGGGCCAGCAACCTGACCGGTAAATGGGCTAATTATGCCACCATAAGGAAAGGGATTAGTATTAATGGCATTGGCGCCATCAAGGTCGCCAGCCTGTTGTAATTGAGCCACCTGGCCCAGAGCATCATTTTGAGCTAGAGCAGAGCCAACATAGTCAGCGTTAAAATAAGTGGCCTGAAAACTAGTTTTTACCGGTCGCACTTCACTCAAAAAGCCAGTCTTAAGATGGTGTGTCTTGAAAGCAGTCTTGGTCAAATCACCCTGAGCAGAGAAAATATAGTTGAATCTCTTAGCATGGGCAGCAATTGAAACCAGCGGCTGATCAGCGTTAAAGTCAGGGCTGGGATCAAATACATTAGTTGAGCGAAAAGACTCAGAATAAAAACCATTGAGCAAATGCAAATTGAATTCGTCAAAGAACTTAGCAAATTTATGCTTGTAGCTCAAAGTGAAATAGTCCTGGCGATCTTGTTGAAACTGTTTGACACCAAATTGTCTCGAAAGATTCGACGTGGGCACTCCCAAGAAACTCTCGTTAATAGCAACGGTCAATCGCAAGGTATCGCGGGGAGTAAGTAAATACTCCAAACGAGCGAGCACGTTTATGTCAGCGCCACGGTTATTGGCAAAGGTTTTAGTTGGTGGCGCAATGCGGATGCTCGATCCGCGAAAAGAGCCAGACGAATCAAAACGCAAGCGATTGAGTCTACTGGCCGGATTCTGACTAAAGGCCCCGCTAGTGTTGTAGTAAATACTTCCAGCAAGTGGGCCGCCTATTTGCTGCCCAATCGTAAAATTAGGCTTTGGTAGTATCGGCAGAGTCTTCAGGTGTGCCACTGCCCCCAGTGGCCCGCCGCCGTCTTGAGCCTCGTAGCCACCAATATCTATTTGAGCCGATTGTAAGGAACGCGGGCTAACAGGCTGGGTCTGTTGTAATACACCGGCAGCCTCAGGTATAACCACACCATCGACCACATAGTTGACAGCATTGTGTTCACCCCGAGTGATGATATTGCCATAACTATCATTCATCACACCGGGAGTACTTTCAATCAGTTGCTTCAGGTCGTTGCCGCTTTTGTACTCTTGTATAAATCTGTGGTCTAGATTGGTTTCACTACCAATCTTTTCAGGGTGAATGAGAGAGCGCTTGCCGGTCACGCGCAAAACATCTACGGGCTCAATATCATCTAAGGCTAAACTAAGATCTTGCACTTCGCCGCCGGCTAGCTTCACCGGCTGAGTGTGGGAGAGCATCTCTTTGGCAGAAGTAGTGATATGCCAACTGCCTGGCTCAATATTGTTGAAGTGAAAGAGACCATTGGCGTCTGATTCAGTTTCAAAACGCTTATGCTCATTGCCATCTTGAGTTAAGACCACTTGAGCATCGGCAATTGGTCGGTTTCCCTCAGACGAAAGCACCTTGCCGGTGATCGAAGCTGAATTAATAGATTGCCCACTAACAGCCTTAACAGCATTCTCAACCTTTGCCTGGGCGGCGGCCTCGCGCTTCTCCAGCAGGTCTTTGACTGAATCAGACTGTGCCCAGGCTTGACCGCTAGTCAGAGCTAGAGAAAAGGCACAGAAAAGGCCGAGGGCGAGTTTTCGCCCACTATTACTAGCAATGGTGCTGGTATTGAAGCTGCTTGAGCTAATACTTCCGGGAGACAAAAATGGATACCGCCGTTTTCAAAAATGGAAATCATTTCCATTTCCAAAATGTTAGCAGCAATACAGATAAATGGAAATGGTTTCCGTTATAATTTCCCTCATGAACTCAAAACGCACCCACTTTGCAGCCGCCACACTAGCTGTGCTTACCGCGAACCTGCTGGCTATAGCGCCAATCAGCAGCCTGGGCAGCGCCGCCCAGGCTGAGACCTTTAAGCTTGGCACTCAAGAGTCTAACCACTTAATTCCAGCAGAGCCCCTTGACTGCCCACAGCCAGTTATTACTGAGGAAATGCTAGAGCAAGGTATCAAAACTAACTGCACAGCCAAGTTTGCTATCGCCCCTACGGGCAAGTCGACAGTCGAACTGATCTCATCGACGGGCTCAAGTGAAGTTGATGAATTGACCCTCGGCACTCTACGTACCTGGCGCTTCCGTCCAGCCAGCTTAAGTGGTTCGCCTGTCGCCTCAGTGCGCAAAATCAAAGTCGAATTCGAAGTCGACTAATGTTCGTCAACGAATATTGCATAGCACTGGTACTTGTTCCTATTCTTGTAGCAGCCTTTGTCTTCGAGCCCGTTTTCGGCATAAAGTTCAAGAGCCAGCAAGTCGGGCTGGTACTTTTATACTCTTTCGTCAGTGCGTTAATGGCCTTAGGGACATTGATAGTTGCCTACATTGTCTCAGTCTCCGTCTCTGTCGGTAACCTGAACAGCCAAAATGGAGCCGACACAAGCATGGCAATAATTGCCGCGATTGCTGGCTTAATCATCTTTGTTGTTCTTACACGGGGCAACGTTTCACTACTAACCATCTTTGCCTTTCGTTTTCCCAATTACTTTGAGCTGCCATCGAAAAAGCGCTCTATCACGCTGGCCGCAGCCACTGTAGCCCTGCTTCAAATAGCAGTGAGCTGGGCAGCACCTTTACTAAGCACACTGCTCAACAAATAAGACTTACCGTCACAAACGGCTGGCAGAAAGCCAACAGACTTAAACAACCTACTAGCGTCTACAATGACACTTGAACGGTACAATGAAGTAAATCAACAGTGCCAAAGCGCTCGCAAGCTATTCAACCACGATTAGCTTGACCCTACCTTCAGCCCGAGCCTGTAGCTCAAGGGCTTATATCTTATTTGCAAAAACAAGCAAGCAAATAAAAGGAAATAGGCAATCATAGTGCCCACGGCGATAGTCATCGGTGCCGGTTTCGGCGGAATAGCCGCAGCCTTGCGAATGAGACGAAAAGGATATGAGGTACTTCTGCTCGACAAACAGGATCAACTGGGCGGTCGAGCTTATGTCTACAATCGCAAGGGATTTACCTATGATGCCGGTCCCACAGTTATCACCGCCCCATTTCTAATCGAAGAACTATTTACACTCTTTGACAAAAAAATGGCTGACTACATGCAATTGGTTCCGGTAGAACCTTGGTATCACATTCGCTTTGATGATGGAACCAGCTTTAGGTACGGCGGTACATTTGCTGAAACCCTGAAAGAGATAGAGAAATTTTCGCCCAGTGACGTTGCTGGATACAAAAAGCTGTTTAGCAAATGCAAAAAGATTTTTGACATTGGTTTTACCAAACTTGGCGACCATGCTTTTCTTTCGCCTGGAAGCATGCTTGCCGTTGCCCCAGACATGATCAAACTAGAAAGCTACCTCACTGTCTACCAACTAGTTTCGCGCTACATAAAAAACGAAAAGTTGCGCCAGGTCTTTACTTTCCATCCTTTACTAGTGGGAGGCAACCCTTTCAATACCACCTCCATCTACGCTCTTATTCACTATTTAGAACGAGAATATGGCGTCTGGTATGCCATGGGCGGCACCGGCTCTATCGTCAATGGCTTAACGCAACTTATGCTCGAAAATAAAGTCAAAGTGCAAACGCAATGCACTGTATCAAAAATTATTACCAGAGCAGGTAAAGCCACCGGGGTTGAAACCACCGACGGCACCGTCTATGAGGCTGAGCTGATTATAGCAAACGCAGATCCACCATTGGTTTACAAGAACTTACTCTCCGCTGGTGAGAGGAAAAAATGGACTGACCAAAGGGTTGAGCAGATGCAATACTCAATGGGACTTTTCGTTCTTTATTTCGGAACAAATAAACAATATCCGGCAGTTGATCATCACACAATATTATTGGGTAAAAGATACAAGGAGCTGCTCGACGATATTTTCAAGAAAAAGATATTGGCCGACGACTTTAGCCTCTATCTGCACGCACCCAGTCGCACAGATCCGGCAATGGCTCCGCCAGGACATGAATGTTTCTATGTTTTGGCCCCAGTCCCGAACCTTCAGGGCTCTGTAAACTGGCAGACCGAAGGCTCAAAACTAGCAGATAAAGTTTTGCAGTTTTTGCAAGCTACGATTTTGCCAGACCTGCAAGAACATCTTGTTGACAGCTTCTTTGTCACACCAGAGCATTTCAGAGACAACTTACTCACTCATCACGGCACGGGTTTCTCGGTTCAACCAACATTGATGCAATCAGCTTATTTTAGATTTCAAAACAAGTCTGAAGATGTAGAAAACCTCTATTTCGTAGGCGCCGGAACCCATCCAGGAGCGGGCCTCCCCGGTGTACTCACTTCTGCCAAAGTATTAGAGCGCATGATTCCATTTCTTCGAGACTAAAGTGGTCAAGCAAATTGAAAATTGAAAACTCGCACCAAATTGAAACAGAATCAATACTCATGCCCAGTAGGGCTAAGACTTTTGCCTGGGCGGCTCAGTTTCTACCAAAGCAAAGCAGAACAGAACTAAACGCTCTCTATAGCTTCTGTCGCTATGTGGACGACGGAGTTGACCATTGCTCAAACAAAGTAGTAGCGACAAAATTCTTAGACCAGATCGACCAAGATCTTAAGATCCAGAAATCAGGCAACGAACAAGTTTCGGCATTTTTAAAACTGGCAAGCGCCAGAAATATCCCACTGGGTTTTGCCTTCGATTTAGTACGCGGCGTGCGCACCGATATTGACTTTACCCAAACTAAATCAATAGAAGAATTACTGCGCTACTCTTATCAGGTAGCAGGAACTGTCGGCGTCATTATTTGCTATTTACTTGAGGTTACTAACAGTGATGCGTTGGCCGCGGCCATCGACCTGGGGATAGCAATGCAACTGACAAACATTGCCCGGGATGTGCGGGAAGATTTTGCCCAAGGGCGGATCTATCTTCCGGTTGATTTAATCGATAGAGCATCTGTCACAGAAGCCCTGAGCGGCAATCTAGAAGCTCAAGGGCGAGTAGCAAGTGCTGTCAACGAAGTGCTTGCCATTTCACAAACTTATTATCGCAGCTCAGAGAATGGCATTTGCTTTCTGCCGGCAGAAGCCAGACTAAGCATTCTTTGCGCCAGTCGCGCCTACAACCAAATTGGTAAGTTAATTGTCAAAAGACCTCAAAGCATTTTCAACGAGCGCGTCTCTACCAGTGCTCAAGAAAAAGTGATTTGCCTCTTTAGCTCATTGCTGTCACTCAGCCAGGCTAGATATCACAGCTCCGCTCTATCCCCAAGCCATAAAAGAGAACTGCACAATGCCTTAAAGGGCCTACCCAGCTTTGATGTTGCCTATCACTGATGTGTATTCGATGACCGACAACAATACACAAAACAATCTTCACTTTCACTATACGATTGCCGGCGCCGGTTTATCGGGCCTCGCCCTTGCTCTCAACTTAAGCGATCTAGAGGCAAGAAGTTCTACAACTAGTGATAAAGCGCCCAAAACTGTTTGCCTAATTGAGCCACGCAGCAGCTACGAAAGGGATCACACCTGGTGTTTTTGGAACAATGTGGTAGAAAAACTAGATGTAGCGGCAACTAAAACATGGCAAAAATGGAAAGTAAAATACCGCTCAAAGACGAGTATTAGAGGCAGTAAGCGCTATCCCTATACCTGTGTTCTGGCAAACTCATACTACGACCAGGCCCTCGACAAGCTGAAAAGCTGTGAGAACATCAACATCTTCCTTGGAGAGTCGCTTAAAGATGTGGATTACCTTGATTCAGGTTTAGTAATTTCAACCAGTCAAAGAACTCTAACTAGCCAATTTCTTTTCGACAGCCGCCCTCCGCAAGCATTAGACGGTGAGTTCAAGCAAGACTTCCTCGGCTGGCAGATCAAAGCCGACAGAGCAGTATTCGATAGCAACTGCGTCACATTGATGGATTTCACAGAGAACACTGGGCGACTAAACAATTCTGGCATAGAGCAAAAAAGTAAAACCGCCAAAGGGGGCTTTCACTTCTTCTATACCTTGCCTTTCTCGCAGACCGAAGCCTTGGTCGAATCTGTCTGGGTTGGCTTTGAGAGACTAGGTTCTGAAGAGCACGAAAAACTATTGACCGACTACTTGGCCAGCGAATATGGTCTAAAAGTCTTTGAAAAAATCCATACTGAAATTGGCTGCATCCCAATGCATTCAGTTAACACTAGCAGTCCTGACGCTAGACACACCTTAATTGGCATAGCTGGCGGCATGGCCCGTTCGTCTACAGGTTATGCTTTCTCGGCCATACATCATAGTTCCAGAGCAATCAGCAATTCCATAAAGCGCAATCGATGGCCCAATTCAGTTGAGGGACTATCAACCAAAGCGCAACTTTTAGACAAGGTGTTACTGACTTATCTCAAACAAAACCCAGGCGATGGACCACTCTTGCTTAGCTCACTATTTGAGAGAGTCGACCCAGATGTTCTCGTAAGGTTTCTATGCGATCGCTCAACCTTAGCTGATGATGCATCTATCTTTGCTGTGATGCCAAAAAAAGTAGAACTGGCGGCCATCATGGCTCAAACAATTTTGTAATTGCTACTGTTTTGGATCTGATTTATCTTCGCTCTTGTCACCACCAAAAAGCAGGCTAAAGACCTCAGAATGGCTAGCTAGGTCTTCTTCAGGAGCATTCAGATCTTTCAGTCGAAATGGACTGTTTGGCATCAAATCTGCAATTGCCGAAAGAACAGCGAGCACACCGACAAAGGTGCCCATGGCCTGAAAACTAATTGGCATCTGTATTTCCTCGTTAATTGCCTTTCACACCTTACCAGACATACCACTACCGCGTGAACTGTCAGTGAACAATGCTAGCGGCTGGAAGGTAGGTCGTCAGCCGTCAACCAGCCTTCTGCTACCAACGTATCAACAAAGCGAATAGAATTGGTTTTCATCTCTTTGATAGCAAGTTTGAACTGCGACATTGAAAGACGATCTCTAGTTAGTAGAGACTGGGCCAAAATAACGGCACTAATTTCATCGAAATTGGCTAAGCCTTTGTCGATTAAGTACTCTATCAACCGTCTATCATTTAGAGTGGCACCAATGCTCTCAGCCTTGGCCAACTCATCGCTAGAAATCAAACCGCCAATTATCAGGAGCTGCGAGATAGTCAGCAAGTCGTGGTTCACCCCAGAATCCGAGGGCTTCTTCAGCGCGACAGAAGCTGATTTGTCGATAGGATACTTCTCAAATTCATGCATTCCCAGGAGACTAAGGTCATACTTCTTACGGGTTGAACTGTCGCCCAATACCTCACTAGCCCGATTCAGCGCACGCACAAGCTCGTTCAGCTGCCACTCTTGCAAATCTTTCTTTTCCTGGAAGCGCGCCCTGAGGTTCTTCAGCTTATCTAAATAGGCTCGGCCAATTTCCTCATTACTGGCGGTTTGCGAAACAGACAACAATTCATAAAAACAAAACTTCTCAAGTTTCAGCCTCAGCTGGCCAGCCTCAACACTAGACTCAGCCTTAGCAGATGAGGCGTCAAAGTTATTCTGATTAGAGCTAATATCACCATTGATAGTTGTATCAGTCGACTTAGTACTAGGCTCGCTGCGCCGTCCTTGCTTCTCTAATTGGTTAGAAATAAATTTGTTTGGATTCAAAAAGAGATCTAGAAAAGAAGTCGTATGCTCCACCATCTGTTTTACAAGCAGAGCCTCTGCCAGTTTTTCATCAGATTCTTTAATCTCAACAGCTTCCTCTGCCTGCCTTTGCTGAGCGCGTTGAGCCGCCTTAAACATTGACTCACGAGCTTTGCTAGTCGACGCCACAGAATTCTGGCGAATACCAAGTTTTTCAGCCAGACCGATACTGCCAGTATCGCCAATATCATTCTCAGGCAGATTATCTGCAGCAATTGGCTGAGCCACAATTTCAGCAGACACAGAAGCGATAATCGTACTTTCTTCTACAGCACCCGAACCTAGACCGACACCTACCGAATTTTCAACAACAGCCTCTAGCCTGGCTAAAGTGTGGTCGGACGAGAGAACAGGCGCATCGGTAGTACTAGCGGCGAAGTTTTCTTGCTCCGGACTATCACCGGCACCATGCATTTCTAGTTCGGCAATCAACATTTGAGCGGCAGTTAAACCTACCACAGAAGCACTGCTTGCGGCCGACTCTGCGTTCTCATCGCCTTCAGCTGATTGATCCAGCTTCAGCAATTCCGATTCGACTGCGGTAATTTTATTATTAATCTCTTCCATATCGCCGAATTGCTGATTAGTAAGACAATCAAGAAATTGGCCATTCAGTTTATCCAACTCTGCTCGATAGCTCACTCTCAGCGCTTCAATATCTTCAGTCATAATGGTCACCTTCAAACAATCTGTTTACCGACTTGGGAAGAACTTAGACTTTGCCCATTGTCAAATTTCAAGAATTGGTCAGCTGGAAATAGGCGGCAGCGCATGGCAAAATGCGGCACAGTTATACAAGAGATAGAAACAAACAGAACTCTTGAACAAGCCGCAGCTATCAATTCGCCCTGATCTATCAGTCCAAAGAAATAATTAGTAGCCACCCAGAGCACGACAAAAGTAGGCACAGACGAAAGCAGGAGGAAGCGGCCAAACCCTCTACTAAAATTCTCAGGATCAAGTGAGTGAGAGAGCTTGATAGTTTCTTCCAGGGCATGGAATCCGCAAAAATAGATCGTAAATGCCACAATTGGAGTGACTTTCAAGGCAAGAAATGCCAAACAGGCAAGCAAAACTGAATTCTCAAGGACCCGCTGTAATCCTTGCTCTTTACGCCTGCTGATGATGTCGTAAACTAGAAAAATTAGAACCGAGATCCAGCACATAGCAACAAGGCCTAAGGCACCGAGTACTGTATCGGTCTGACTAGCATTTCCCAGAAGAGTTGAGATGATTGGTGCAACTTTGCCTGGTACCATACCGCACGGCAACAACACCGGTGTACCAGCAATTACCAGCGCCAGACAGTCATCTCGTGTTATTGACTTCAAAAATGTGAAAGGCTGTGCTAACTTTGTTTCTAAACCAGCAAAATGAATAACTGATAGAAGTAAAAAAAGAAACAAAGCAACCGGTGCAGCAACCTGCCAGAGCCCGTAGAACACTAAGGCGATGCAAGAGTAGACTAGCAAGAAGCCAATAAACTGATAGACATCACTGAGATTAGGTCTGACGTTGAGCCTCTTACTGCAGCCATGAGACCGGATCATAGGAAGGTAGTCGAGCGAACCATGAGCAATTCCGAAGAAAGCAACAAAAAGAATACACAACTGAAGCTCTAGTAAGAAATTGTAGTTTCCTGACGGCAAGAAATCTCGATATAGGCTGCCAATGACTAGGCACGCACAGCAAAAGATCACGCGATGCAGTCGCAAAACCGAGTCAAGTTGAGATTGAGGCTCACTCATCGCTCACCCCCCGCGACAGAATCAAACCGAAACTCGCTGGCAAGCCCAAGCTTACCAGCGAGTCAACGGTGTTACGAACTAAGTGAGAGCAATCACAAGGAGTTGTCCATGGGTAGTTTTCTCCGCTCAACCTCAAAATTGTGGTCACCTTGCAACTCATAATGGATACCTTTTCTACTTGTGGTGTTACTGTTCACTGCAGACTAAGAGGGCTCCACCACCAGCGGTGCCTCTGCCACAACCTTATGACCCTCTTGCTCTTTCTGGGAAGCCTTCAAAGCGGCTAGGCCACCAGCGTAGACGATTATGCCCAAACCAACTTTGTTCAAGGCATCCCCGAGGTTGTAACAAATCTGACAAACGTCAGACAGCTCCGGTTGAACAGCTCTGACGATATAGCCGATCGGATAAATCGCCCAACCGATGGTGATGAACTTGGTCAACATGATGATTGAACGTCTCGTCTCAGCGTCTGCCAGGTTTGCCTGACGGCGGATACCTGTGTACATATAGACGAGGATACCAAGCCATCCACCGCAGCCAATGACGAAAGACACCCATCTTGTCTGGAAGCCACCAGTTTGAAAACCGTTTGTCTCACCGACAAAGCCGAACAAAATCATGATGATATCCCAGAGCACCAAACGCCAGATAACTCCAGCTCTGTCCTTGAAATCAAGTAACACAGCGAACTCCAAAAGCATGAGTGGAGTAGTCAAAATCCAATCGATGTAGCGAATCTCGGTAGGAAATGACTTTCCGGGGATGTACTGTTCTCGCATGAAGTAATACATCACACAGGCAATGCCGGTTATGAGAGTGGCTAATAGCAATGGCAACCGATAACGAGGATGGACTTTATCTTTCTCGTGGAAGAAAAAGAACGCGCCAGCCCCCATGGCCAGACAGACCACAAGAAAAGTGAAGGACGTGATTATCTGAGCGGGATTAGCTCCCGCCAACGCTTGCGTAGGCATGTGGATTCCTCTTACTTAGTGTAAAACTTCTATGGTTTTGTCTGGAAAAGCATTTTGAACACATCAGAATGAGAAGGAAGCTCCTCTTCCTTCGTCTCTTCCAAATCCTTCAACCTATATTTACTTCCCGGACGGAGATCTATCGAAGTGAGCACCGCTCCAGCCGCAAGACAAAGTACACCAATTAACTTTATGGCTAGATACATTCGTGACACCTCAATTTCGGAATTGAAAAATAACAGACAAGCCCACGCTTGTATTACCAATCTATATCCCAAATCTTAAGCGCATTTCACACTAACAGATTGGTAAGGATGGCAGCAATCATCGTAATTCGATTAGGAGAATGGCCCACTGCATAAGAAGTAGTACAGAGAAAATTCTTTCAGTAGGCTGATTCACTATTATTTACGACTTTGTTCATCTGTTGTTCACTAATCAGTACTCTACGCTGCGGCGTGGAACCCTTGAACAGCCGGACTATCCAGTTAATCAAGCATACCAAAAGCAGAAACTCATCGCTGTTTTTCTGCAAAAATTTGCCTACCATAATGCCCTAAATTGTTGCAAACTTGTTGCAGATTTCGCCGATTCAAGACCATGAGAAACACTGAATAAAAGCCATTCTTAGCGATACATAGTTAGTGCTAGCGGTGCATAACTAGTTCTTTGAATTTAGGTCGAAATAAGATCTACTTAGATCAAAATTAGCTTGCTTAGAAGACATCGTCATGACTAGTTTTAACTGTCACGACCATTTTCCAAACAAAACCAAAGAGCACAAAGCAAGACCACGAAGTCAGACCAGCGAATCGCCAATGAATAGCAAGAGCACGTTGCCCTTGCGACGAACTCGCCCTGACTTATGCGTAACTTACCTGTAACTTCCTACCATAGAAGAAGAAAGAGAAAACTCCCATGCCTCGCGTCAACGAAGAAGAACAGATTGCCGAACGCTTTAGCATGAACTCTCTGCTCAACAGCAGCATGCATCTGCTAACTTTCATGAGCACGACTCTGGCAGCCGCCAGTGTGCTCAGCTACGGCAAGCAGACCTACAGTGGAAGCACCACAGCAATGATAGCCTTGGGCGTCGCCTCTTGCCTGCTGGCCATGGCACTGAGCTGGGCCGCCTACTACCTCTATCGGGCAGAGAGCGACCAGGAATTCAATTACCCCAGCAAGCAAAGCAAGCTCTTTGCCTTGAACGGCCTGGTTGGGGCAGCCCTCGGTTGCACCGTTGTATTTACGTGCCTTTGACACTTAAGGAGAGGCAAACGTTGCCTCTCCCACTTTCCCATTCTGACACCATAAAAAAATCACTAAGACAGGAACAAAACCATGGCAGGCTCAAAAGCCCTGGCATATTGGACAACAACGACCATAGTGCTACTGGCACTGACTATCTGCGCCACCATTCGGCAGCGCGGCTATCACCAGAGCGAGCTGGAGACAGCCGCTCAGGCAGACCATCTGCAACATCAACCGCAGAGCATCACTGTGCAACTGCGACCCGCTCGGTCAGAAGAAACGCTGCGACTGATCGAGTTAGATCAACAAAAGCGACCACAACGCATTCGCATTGAGTGGAACAACGGCCTGACATGCCTGGTGCAGTGCGACGGCAGTGGCCGTCCGCAGCAAGCGCGCATCTACAAGCAGGCCAAAGACAGTGACAAATCAATCAACGACGAATTATCGAAAGACATTGCCGCTGGGCTCTCCAACCGTGCTGTTGTCAGGAAAACCAACTTCGACAAAGATGGCCTCACGATCACAGAAGAAACGGTTTTAGACGCCGACCAGACAATCCGAGAGACAGCCACCCGCCTTAAAAGCGGAGACCTAGTGGTAAACGTTTACGGACCATCAAGCAACCTTGAGGCGGTCAGAACATACGCGGGCAAGAGCGGAGAACTGATTGGAGAAAATGTTTTCGATGGCCAAGGTCGACTGCTGTCGAGCCTAACCAAAGAAGGGAGTAACCGAGTTCGCCGCGATCTCTTCGGCAAAAGTGGTGGACGCACAATCTCTTTTGTCTACGAGGGCGACCGCGTAGAAACAGTGATTATCTGGCAAAGTGGCGGCGATCTAATTTCTGAAACTGTCAAAAGTGAGTATTCACGCACGACACGAACAGTTTACGAGAATGGAAAGCCTAACTACGAATGCCAGAAGTCGTACAACGACAGCATGGTAATCACTCACTACGACAGTGCTGGCAACAAAAGTTGCAAGCAAGAGTGGAAGAACCTCCCCAAAGACCTGCCAGCTGACCAGCAAGGCCTTGTCAGCGAAGGCTACTATCTAGCTGAAGTCGAGGAGCTGACAGCCGATGCGGCTGGCAGCAGGCGAGTAATCGCCTTTTATCCAGGAGGAAAGAACCTCAAGTCTGTGCGCACTTTCAAATCGTCTGGCTGGCTGCCGCACAGCGACAAGGCCTACAAAATCGATGGCACCCTCGAGTCTTACAGCAGCCAAGGCGAAAACGGCTCCTACGATACTACAGACCTCTATATAACCCTCAGCGATGAGGCCAAAGCAGTGCTAGCCAAAGACGACCCCGAAGCCGTTGTCAGCGAAGCACTGAAAAAAATTGTTTCTCTCAAACCAAGTCCCACTATCGAATCTTTCAACCCACCGGCACGAGGATTGGGCCGCAGCCCATTTCTTAAGCTGGACTGATCAGGAGAACCAAGATATGAGTGACGGTCATTTGCCATCAGCCCAAGAGATTCTTCACAGCTCAGGTCTTTTCCAGCGCTGGCAAGGCCCTTTCGGAGCCGTGCCAGTGCAGTTCGTTGGCGAACTGAAGCAAGGGCAGTACGTTTACTTCCGCGCTCGGGGAAGCAAGATTGCCATGCAAATCGCTCGCAGCAAAGAGCATTGGCAAAAGAGCGACTACCTGGCAGCGTTCGAAGAACCATACTTTGATGCTGAAGGCGGCCCACTACAAGCAGGACTATGCCCCGGCGAGTTCTGCGCCAACAAGATTGTCGCCTGGGTGCAGTGCTTCAGCCAAGCGCTGTGAGCAAACTAACCTGGTGACAATTGCGACAAACCGGAGTGGGCTAATACCCACTCCGGTTGCTTGTCAGCGACTTTTTCGATTCCGTTTAGAGACATCTAGAGGCAACCGATAAAAAAAGTCATCGATTAACTACTACATATAATATAACGCAAATCGCAACCAAGCTGAGTTGGGGCCCGTTCAGTGGACAGTTGGTTTGAATAAAATCGCTCCTGGTGACAAAATGTCAAAAGGAGAATAAGATGCCCAGGAAGAAAACCTTGACTGTTTATTCCAGCCGTTCAGAGCTATGTAGCCATCGCGACGCTTCCGCCTTTTGGGGCACATAACAACTGTCAACTGTGTCGTCGGAATGCAGTGAAAAGAGTTTGACCTACGTCACGTTCGGAGACTTAATCATGTCAAAAGAAAGGCTCTTGGACTTGCTTACCGCTCTCGAAAAGTATGGTTGGCAGATTGAGCTTGAAGACGATGAGTCCATTGAAGAGATGTTTATTCCAGACAAGCAGCAGTTGTTAACCTGGAGGCTGTTTCGTCATTCGCACAAGAAGGGTGAAATGCGAATCAATCTTAACTTTCCAATTTTTGGAGACTTGGGCGAACGCAGCGATAATTTGAACGACATTCTCTACTGCGACGCTTCAGACCGCGGAATTAAGCTATATTTCTCCAAGAGAACTGATAATCAATGGTCAAAAGACCTGGCGGCTTTCGTCGATACATTGTCTTCAAATCCGTCAGAAACCTGAAGGCTTAAGGCATTCCTGGATGGAGCAGATCCATTAAAATTTAACGCCTAGGATGAGCTTATGGCAAGATTCATTGCAGTTCTTCCCACTGCCAGAATTTTGCTCTACTACAGAGCAAATGATCAACCAAGCTCAACGGATTAACTTAGCTCTAAACAAAGCGTTTAGTCATGCCGATGCAAGGAATGGCCACACCATTACGCTCTTCGCTTTTAAGACCGCCAGTATTCTGCCAACCATACTTGATATAAAAATTCTGCGCCGTTAGCGTGGCATTCAAGTGAGCTTCATCCCAGCCCGCACCCTGTACTTCGTCTTCGACAGCCTGCAAGAGCATGGCACCAATGCCGCGTGCCTTGAAGTTGGGATGAACGTAGACAGAACAAATTTCATCGTCGTAGCAAGAAGAAAAACCCACGATTTTATTCTGGCAAACTGCCACAAACATGGTTTCGCCGCCTTCCTCCATGGCCCAGCGGTAACGATCAACGTTGCGATTAGCAGACCAGGCCAAAATTTGTTCAGGAGTATAGTCGGGCGCGCAAGTTTTGCGAATGGCCGCAACATGCAAGTCGCGGATTTTCGTCGCATCTTCTACGCGCGCCCGGCGCAACTTTACTTCCATTGCTACTATTTCTCTATGCATTAGCCCACCAAACAATAATCTCAAGGTTAGCAGGCTCAAGGGCGAAGAGCTAGTCACTAGCCCGGTTTTTGCCCAGATGTATCAGACTGAGATAAGTCTAGCTGATGCAAGTCTTCAAGAATGGCAGCTCTTTCGATTTCTTTCTGCTGCTTGTCTTGCTCCCGAAAAACTTTTAGCCCCTCCAGGCTACGTCGATTTTCGCTAGCCATGTCTTCAGCAAGTAGCTTTAGTTCAATTTCGTCGATCAACTCACTATCTTTGCGAATGGCGCGCTCAGTGGCATCCAATTGTAGTCGTTTGAAATAAACTGCATTTTCAAGCCTTTTGCGCTGTTCCTGCCCGGAAGAGTCTGGTGCCTTCACCGCAGCCACTGGTGTTAAACCTCGTAAAAAGCGGGTTTCGACTCTAGCCTGTGGCTCGCTCAAATTATTTTTGCGCCGCTCCATATTTTCGCAGTAGCCGGTATAAAGAAGATCAACGACTATTATGATGGCAATGGCGTACCACGCTCGTCGTAACTTAGTTTCGCTGGTGAATTTAAAAGGTTTGTCGAGTTGTTCTAGAGCCTCGTCTAAAGTCACTTTCTTCTCGAACTTCTTAAACAGAGCCTCAAGCTCGACAAACAGCTGTCGGCAAAATTCCTGCCACAAGACTTGCGATCGCGGCTGACTTGGTGCTGGTGCTTCAGGTGGTTCCTGCGGCGGAGTTTTAGCTTGAAACTGCTCCGGTGCTTGACCTTGAGCCTTGGTCTGATATGGTACAGACGGCTCTTTAGCACCATAAGGTATTGGCTCATTAGCTTTAACTTTGGCATCGAACCAATGCTTTTGAATTACCTCCTTGGCTTCGTTAATTTGTTTCAAACGCGCTTCTACGGCGGTTTTATCTTGAGTATTTGCAAAACGATCAGGGTGATATTTTTTGACGAGTTGACGATAGCGAACCTGAACAACTTCAAGCGAGCTGCCAATAGGCAGATCAAGAATTTGATAGGCCGCTGGCAGATTCATGATCATGCGCAGCTCCTCCAGGAACACAGCTCCTGGCTAGATTATAGAGTGGTAAAAAAGAAAATTGTGTAGTGGCAAACGGCCAACAACCTTTTCAATATTACTACTTTATTCTATCTGCGCGCAACATTTAATTGAATATTTTTAGTCAGCTCAAAAGTCAATACATAACAAAAAAGTCGTTGATGCACTCAGCCATTGCCCGCAAAGCAATATCTTGGGCGCTGTCGACACAGTCAAATTGACTATCACCAGAGCCAATGCAAACGCTGCCAAAATCTGAATGCCGCAACCATAAGCGCACTTCGCCATCAAAAAGTTCAATTCGAGCATTCAAATCGAAACTATCAAAAACTCGCTGGGCAGCGCTCACGGCCAAATGCAGACTCTCGGGAGCGAGAGTGCGTTCGACCCAGAGTTTGTTCAGTGCGGCAATATCACCTTTCTGCAAGCCATTGACCAACTGACAGGCAAAATCATTCTGTTCAACAGTAAGGCGACTGGCTGTTTTTAAGATACGCAGTTCGGTGAAGAATCGAGATTGCTTCTGCCTGCGTTCATTGTCGTAAGTTAAACTTCCTAGAGCTGGTGCAGTATATTTGCCTAACTGAGGTTCTATTACTTTTAGGGTGGTATCTGAGGGTGTCATCACTAATTTCTCCGTGGTGAGAATAGTGTATTGCCAATTTGTGACTAAGTTATGACTGAGAAAAAACTCACTTAGATTGCAAGAACTGATCTAAATCACTGTCTTTCAAGTCACCATGAGAGGCATATATCAGCTCGCCCTTATTCTTCACTTGATGATATTTAGGATTGAGTGCCATCATCCCTGGTGTTACCTTCACCCTCCTAATAGAACTCACAGTCAACCGAGGCGTTGGATAACCTTCTTTGACCCAAATGTCGCTGAGCGGAAGGAACTCTGAAACCGGCGCACCGCACATCAGACATATAGTTTTTACTAGGGGCTTAGCTAAAGCAATATCTTTAGATAGAGCCACTTTTTCATACGAGCTCTCGTCTACTTCTTGACACTTTAGTTCAATGCAGTCTTTTCCTAAGACTTTCGTCTCACCCATTTTAGTAACTTTGCCAAAGTGATTCTCGCCAATGCGCCGATTACAGTGGTCTAGCATCAATTCGCCAATAGAGGTCTTATAGTAATTCTGACTCTCTTCATTGAGCAGAACTATTTGTTCATAGTCTGGTGGTGCAATTATATATTTAACAATGCCGGTATCACCAACCACGCGATCATTAGTCATAGTGAGCTTAAAGCGCGGGAAACAATCAGTTTTCACCATAATCTCATAGGCCTCGCCTGGGCGCAAAAGCTGCTGAACGGGCAGCTTCATAGCACTAAGTGTAGTGTCATACTTGGCGGGATGACTGCTTAAATATTGCAGCCGATTCTGAGCCTCTATAGCTAATTTTGCACTGCCTATGCGACGATTGAGAACCAGTACTCCGCGAGCCGCATCGCTGCGCTGGGGAAACTTTCGCATAATCGCTAGACAAGCTTGCTCGGCCTTGTTTTTGTCTCCGCAAAGGCTGTAGGTTTCCGCCAAATGGTAATTAAGTGAATAATAGCTTTCTCCTTTGCCTTCAACGTCTTTAACGAGCTTCTCCAGGGCATGCAAGGCTGGCCGAGGAAAGCCACTCTGACGCAAAACCAGAGAGCGGCGCAAGACAAGGGCAGGGCAGTTGGGATACTTCTTCAGCAATTTATCCCAAAGAGCAATGGCCTGGCTCCATTTCTTGTCATCAGCTAGAATCTCAGCGTTATCAAAAATGGATAAATCATCACTTTCGTCAAGGTAAGTACTGCGCCCATTGACGTCCGAAGGTGTAAAGCGAGGTCTTTCTAGCTTAGTTTTTACTGCTGACAATGTAGCCGGGCTTGCCTGCGCTGGAGCAGCTTGAACCAGCCCTAGTTCTTGCGGCGCCCAAAGTAGCAAAAAGGCTACAACCGGAGCCATTCTCTTAAAATCGAGCAAGTAATAGCTGCGATCGGCAAAAGAAGTAAACATTAACTATTCTCTCCGACAGGCACAGGCGCAGGTCTATATGTCCAATTCAAACACATAACCGCAACACATAGTTTTATTACCCTCTATTAGCTTATGATGAACGCTGAACAGGCTAATAAGATCGGCTGAGCTCTTAAATTTACAAGTAAGTGCCACGCTAATCACCTCTTCTGGTGTCCTATAGCGCAATAAGACATTGAAACCTCACATACTAGCGTTACTAGAATTAGACGAGAACTCCGCACAGGTAGTAGAGAGCCTGAAGGACATAGATCGACACACCACAGTATGCAAAAAATTTACTAAGGCAGTCGAGCTGTTAGAAGAAAAAAGTTGCGCTTTGATCATTTCAGATGTTCACCTAGAAAACGGTGGCAATGTCTTTGATTTCTTAAGATGGGCAAAAGCAAATCCACTGACCAAAGACACTCCATTTGTGCTACTCAGCTGCAAACCGACAAAAATGGCAAAGTACATCGAAGATGGCGTTAGAACAACAGCCAGGCTGCTCGGCGCTGATCTATTCCTTACTTACGAGAGCTTCGACCCTGTTAGTTTTCGCAACCAAATAGAACCGCTCTTGCTAGTCGACAGGCAAAAGCAACAAGAAAGACTGTAGGTGCGCAAAGCGGCTCGACTGAGAAAGTAAAAGCCGAGCACTAAACCTCAATAATGGCTTGAGATAAGGCGACCATGAACTTTTCTCTGATTATCAGACACTGAATAGGAACTAGAATAACTAGCCGGTTGACTCAAAGATGCACCAGTATATGTGCTGACCAACTGGGCTTGAACATTCTGCATATTATAGGCATTCGGCTCACGACCAGCACCGCTGCTAGTCAATCTGCCATTGAGGTCAGCATTACTTAACCTGGCTGCAGTCATCTGCGAAGCTTTCAGCTCCTGGGCTCTTTGCTCTTGTGCCCGCTGAGCGGCGCGCATCTCCTCATAACTAAGCACTCTTGGCTTAGAGTAACGATATTGCTTTGCTGACTGTTGCTGACCAGGTTGACGAAAGACCAGAACACCAGGCTTTGCTGCCGTAATTGGTGTCCAGTTAAAGCGTCGCAAACCAGGATTGCGCTTGACTAAATCTTGCTCCCAGCCCTTTACGGTGACAGTTCCATGAACACAATAAACCGAACCAGTGACCCGCCCTGGGGTCTTGCTGGTGGTTTTAACACCACTTGCTTGAGCAGCATCAGCGCCAATCACAGTAGTAAGAATAATCAGTGCAAGGGCAATCTTGACGAGCATCTAAATTTTCCTTCTGGTCTTGGTGGGAGTAGCTAGTTATATACAGACCTAGCTATTTTTCGACTTACTGAAATACTCAGCGTTTCAGCCTCACCAAGCTATTAAACTGCAAAATTCTGTCAGACTTGTGGCCAAAAGACATCTCTTCAAATACAACCTCAATCTGCTGGAAGCATTGCCCACAGTTCAGGCTTTCCGGCATTGCAGTGCACTGCTCGGCCAAGCAGACCAAGCCCGATGACCGAAAGAAAAATCGCATACCGAGCAGCCTGCCAGGCAGCCATTCCCTGCTTTATCGATTGATTATGCTCTAGAGCCTGAAGACGATAGGCAATGGTCGGAACTGGATGAAATATCGTATCAACAGCCACAGTCCGCTCCTGTTCATCTTCTAGTTCAGCGTCAATCTTAGCGATAACCTGAAAAAGAAGTTCTTTATCTACGCCACTATCTAGAGCCAGTCGGTCGGCTTCATAAACGCCATAGTGACTAAACAAAGGCAGAAGCAGTAGCCCCACAAACGACCACAGAGTAAAGGCAGCTGACATAGTCACTAGACCAGCAACACTGTTAAGAGGCAAAGAAAAATGCCCCGTGGTAAGGATAGCGGCTAACAAAACTCCAATATTAGTAAAGACAAGAGCTAGCAAAACACCTCTAAAACGACCACCCGAAGCGACAATCAAATTTCGCCGAGCAAGCTCAGCTGATAGCTGCGGCGGAGAAAACTGAACCAGCCATTGCTTCGGTATGACGATGCTCTCAAAAAATGGAAGCCCGACAATCCCGCCACTGAAACAGCGCTCATCAGCCTGGGCCAGTATTAACGGCAGGCTCCTTGGTTTAGCAAGAGCAGTTCTGGCCACATCATCAGGAGCACGTTCACAGAAAAATCCACCATAGAACTTCGCCAGAGTAAGCTGGCCAGCCAGTAGGCAGCAAGACAGAAATACGGAAGAAATCAACAAACCAACTAGACCGAAAACGCTACTGACTGACGCTACAATCAGTGCCATCGCCAGCAATATCACGCCATAGCGAAAAGCCGCTGCGACTTGCTTAGCCAGAAAAGCAGAAAGGGAGGAAGAAGTTCGGCCATAGAGCCTTTCGACGTTGAAGCCTACAATATCAAATGGCAGTGAACAAAGCGAAAAAAGCAAAATTGCCGCAGTCAAATCTAGAGCAAAACTGGCCATCGGCTGACTGGATACTGGAAAAACGGTAGGAGCAAGATCAAAAGCCAAAACGATCGAACAAGCACTTACCACAACACCAACGTAAGCAATGCCTAACCAGCGGCGCATTCGACCATAAGCGATATGAGGCCCAGCGGACACTAAGGGAGTTTCAGAAGAAGTAAGGTCAGGCGGGGAAATCATAGGAGACACCGGATACAACTAACTATTGGGACCGTGGGACCCGTACATCTAGATGTTAGAAAGCTTGTATGAATAAGGCGTGAACAGAAGTACGCAAAATGTCTCACAAGCGCTAACATAAACGAGTTCTATCAAGGAGTCAGTCATTGAAAGTTCCAGCGGGATGGTACGTCATATTGAGCTCGACTGAGCTTAAGAAAAATCGACCAATAGCAATTGAGCGCTTTGGTCGCTCATTGGTAGTCTGGCGCAAATCTAGCGGCGAACCCGTTATAACGAGCGACCAGTGCCCACACCGAGGAGTCAAACTGAGCCTGGGAACCATAAATAGAGACTGCATAGTCTGCCCTTTTCATGGCTTCGAATTTGATAGCACTGGCGCTTGTCAGCTTGTGCCAGAGACAAAAAAGTCAGCAGTAAATCTCACCGTGCCTACTTTTAGTGCGAGCGAAAAACATGGTTTCATCTGGATGTGGCTCGGTGAGGAAGGTACTAGCTCTGTAACACAAACTCACTGGTTTGACGAACTAGAAAATCCCAAGCTCGTCTACTCAGAACATTCTGACGTCTGGCCAATTCATATCACCCGCTGCATCGAAAACCAGCTCGATTATGCCCACTTGCCCTATTTGCATCGAAACTCAATCGGCCGGGGCTTTGACGTTTCAATAAAACGTGATTTCCAACTAGACGACATGCAAATAACTCTAGCGTTCAAAGATGGCGGCGGCTTTCAATTTAAGTTTCCCAATATCTGGAGGCTGGTAATTAAGCCTGGCAGCTTCTATCAAATGCTTGCCTTTGTGCCAATCAATGAACAAAGCACTAAGATATACGCCCGCAGCTATCAAAGTTTTGTCACCTTCAGTGGGCTTAAACCCTTGGTTGACATTATTTCCAACTATCAAAACTCAGTAATACTCAATCAAGATAAGTATGCAGTGATTAGCCACAGTCCCAATTCATCCATCGATGCTACCAATGAAAAACTCTACCCGAGCGACCAGGGTATTGATTGGTTTAGAAAGAAATGGCTGGAAAAATCAGCAGCACAAAACTGACTGCAATAAGCAGAGGCAAAGGTGAAAGGTCTTTTTAATCTGCTAGACTGCCAATATGACTTTGCTAAGCACCAAATACGCAGATACTCTTCTACACACAGATCATAGGCCCTTCGCCGTTGAGCAATCACCCTGGGTTCTCAATCAAAGTTGGTGCAATCTGCTCTTTGCTCACTGGCCTGTTCCAGTCGATGCCATGCGGGCATTAGTGCCACCACAGCTAGAGCTAGATCTATTTGAAGGTCAGGCCTATATTGCCGTGGTGCCCTTTGAAATGCGAGAAGTAAGCCCGCGCCTTTTGCCCTCGATGCCCTGGCTTTCATTCTTTCCCGAATTAAACGTCCGCACCTATGTAAAGTACAAAGGGCGGCCTGGTGTCTACTTTTTCAGCCTTGATGCCGGCAACCCAGTGGCAGTTTGGATCGCCTGTAATTTCTACCATCTGCCCTATTTTGATGCCACAATGGCAAGTCAAAAAAGTCTTGTTTCGAAGCAAAAGCAATTTAACTATAAGAGTTTGCGCTCAGTCGAATCAAATGCAAGCAAAAACTCAGTCAACAGTACTGCACAGCTCGACGTCACTTACGGCCCCACAGGCCCCGTCTATCATAGCAAGCCCGGTAGCCTCGAGCACTTCCTCACAGAACGCTATTGCCTCTTCACCGTATTTAGTGGCACCGTTTATCGCGGAGACATCCACCACAAGCCCTGGCCTCTACAACCAGCCATGGCTCAATGGCGCATCAACACAATGTGCAGACCCTTAGGGCTAGAACTGACAGGCGAGCCCATACTGCACTTTGTTGAAAATATCGATACAGTCGAATGGGCAATCAAGCCCTTAGCTTCAGACTAGACAAGTTCTTAAGCTAAGCCTAAAGAGCAACAGTAGCTTATGTAGCATTCAATTTTTAACTATACGCTATAATAACCCGACAAAAAAGAAGAAGAGAAGGGGCATAGCCGCAGCTATACCACCTTCGCTTTCAACTATTCCCGAGCCTTAGCCCAGAAAAATGGCACAGCCGCCAGACAAGCCGACGCCGCGGGTGACTTGCAGCGCCCAGCCCTTCTCGGCGAAGCGCCGCTGCAGTTCCGCTGCGACGTCGGAGGGAATACATGCCTCTCTGGAGCTGTAAACAGGCGCCCCGGGGGAGATGACGCCGCTTTCCAGCGCAGCAATGATCTGGTCGCCGATACGTTCCACCTCAGCCAAGCATTCTTGAGAATGCTGACGATCTTGAGCAGCCAGCAGTGCGCTCTTTTGGGGAATTTCTTTCATGATTTTCCTAACTGGAAAAGGTTGGGGGAAGTTGCGGGGGAGATTAGGCGAAGGCTGCGACTGAAGCTAATCAGCAGCTTGTACCTGCAGAAGAAAGCACCCGGTATTGACCGAGATGACGAGGACGCAGCCTGATCAGCTCGCCTTCACTGGCCTGGGGATAACCGCCGCGATGATGGAGCTGATCGTGAAACATCCGAATCACCTCAGGGTTGACCACCCTTGGCCGCAGCGCATTGCGCTTCAAACACAGATGCAGCGGCAAGGCGAAATGGATCAGATAGCGCCTCTTGTAATTGTGCTCTCGGGCCAGACTCAAAACCGCTTGCCGATGCTCGCAAAAGACGTTGGTAGTGTCAACGATGATATTGGCACCAGCAAGCAGTGCCGCCAACAGTTCCTCGACAAAGAGCCGCTCTACCAGCGCCTCATCACGCCTTGCCGCCTCATCGCCATAGAGCTGCAAGCGAATGCGGTCTTTACTCAGGCGAGTCCATCCAAGCTGCTCAAAGCTCTTCACCAGAGAGCTTTTTCCCGACGCCGGCACACCAACGAGAAGAACAATCATGGGCGCTGGGTCGGCGCCATGAAATGCAGCAGCGATCTGCTCGGCCGACATCGTGGTTCGACTGTGCCAATGCAGCGGGCTCATTGGGCTTGGGGCGCGCCGTTGGCGAAGTCGCGCAGGCAGTCCGGGTTCAGTTCGGCGATGGTGCACTCGTAGTACTGAGCAGCCGCCAGCATACGAGCCTGAGGCGGCGACTTGGCCTCCACGGTGAAATCGCCGAAGGCACTGGCGACGGTGTACGTGACCAGGGGCAGAGCCGCTTCTGCTTGCTCCCGGAGCCAATCGATGGCACCGCGCTCCAAACTGGACAGTGCGACACTGGCGCTGTTCTCGGCAGGAGCAGAGCCATCGACGTAGCCAGCGATGATCGCGGCGATGGTCTGCTCGAAAGGCGTGCCGGCGAAGCGCGGCTGGGCGTCACGCAAGCCTTCGAGCAAGGCGTTGATGCAGGCTGTGCGCACCGTGGAGCCCACCAGCTGCAGTTGGTCGGCGGTGGCCGTGCTGATCAGCAGTTGCCGACTTTCGGTGCAATACGGCTGGTTGGTCTGACGGTGCAGCTCGTCCGCCTGGTTGGCCAGGTCATGCAGCGAGCGGAGGGCGAAGACGGTCTGTTGGGTGAACATGGTCTGTTGGGTGAACATGGTATTGCTTTCGTAGTTGAATTACGTTGAGGTGAAGTTGCGAACCATCAGTTGCTCGTGCAACTGAAATCTTGCGTTCAGCGAACGGCGCGCTGCAGCACCGCGATCACATCCGGGCGGCAGGTCAGACGCACATGGTCGCCAACCAAAAGCGGCATGACGACCACATCGAGCGAGGCGAGGGGGAGACTGCGCAGGGCCGCGCTGTCATCCACTTCGCTCAAGGGCAGGAAGGCCTTGAGGCAGCCGTCCACAAGCACAGGCCAACCTTCGATGCCCGCCACGCGGCTGACGGCCTGGAGCACACCGGTGCAGTGAGCGCCCGGCGTCAGGGTGGTCAGCCCTTCCAGCTTGTCTTCTGCCGCCTTCTGGCCGACGCTTACCTTGGTCTCGTCACCGTCTTTGCGCAATGCACGGATGGCAACGTAGATCTTCTCGCCGAGCGCCACCGGTGCCAGCATCTCCGACTTGTGCAAGAGAGCCGGCAGGCCGTTCTCCAGCTCAACGAAAGCACCGAAGCAATGGCCGCTGCTCTGGTTGAAGGCGATGCTCGTCACCGTAGCCATCATCCAGGCCCCCACGCTCAGAGTGGCAATCGTGGCATCGAGTACCGCGGCCGCCTCCTTGCGGGCCTTGACCATGCGACCGTAGGTGACATAGTCTTCGTTGAGGATGATGCGGGCGCGCTCGCCCTTGATGGTCTTGCCGCCTTCGACCTTGGCCGCCACCAGCTGCGCCTTCACCACCAACACATCCAGCCGCGTTCCAGGATTGCCCATCAAGTGCTCACGGCGTGCGGCTTTGGCAGCATTGTTCTTGCCAGCCAGCAAGCTGGTGGGAATGAAGCCCCGCGGGTTGCCCGGTACGTTGACGATGATGCCGCCATCGGGATGCTTGACGATGTTGGTGACAAAGACGCCGATGGTCTCACCGGCACGGATGTTGATGCTCACGGCAGAGTTCCTGGCAGAACTCTTGGCCGAAGCCTTGGTGGCGGCCGCTTGCCGAGAATTAGACTGGCTCATGGATTTCCAATCGAGTTGAAGTAGAGATTGTCGGAGTGCGGTTGTTCAGGCTTGTTCGGCACCGGCGTTCGGCTCCAGCAGAGCGCGCAAGCGCTCGACGGAATCGCCCATGGTGCCCGACTCGGTGAGCACGGAGAGGTAAGGAAAGCCATTGCCGTCGTAGACGAAATGCACCTTGCCGAAGGCACGGTTGAGTGCCTGCCATTCCTCGTCGCTCAAGCACGGAGGCGGTTGCAACCGCGGAAACGGGGGCGGCGGCTCGTGACCAACCACATCACCGTTGTCGAGCAGGGGCGCGGTCATGTTGAGAAGGGGCTGCGACATATTGATCCTTTGCTTTGCAGAGTTGATGGATAGAAACTAGGTCGGTCGGTTCTGTCACCGACCGAAAACCGACTGCCAATGCTGTTGGTCAGGAGCGCTTTTCCTCCGCCAACTTGGCCACCACCTGCGCCACCACGTTGGCGACGTTGGCGCGGCGAGTGACCTGCACATATTGCCCCAAGGTGAGCGGCAGCACGGTGACCTTGGCCGTCCGGTTGCCTTTCAGCAACGAAGCCGGGTCGCCTTCGATGGCGCTGAGCGGCAGGAAGGCCTTCACCCCCTTGCCCTTGCCGATCTCCATGGTGAAGCCCTCGATGCCTTCCACCTCGGCGGCGCGCAGGTTGCGGCCGGTGGTCTTGCTACCAGCCTTGACTTCGCTGCCCAAGGCGAGCTTGGCCTGCGCTGCCTTCTGGCTGACGCTGATGCGGGGGCGGTCGCCATTCATCTCGGCCGACAGCACGCAGACATCGATGTAGTCGCCGTCCTTGAGCTCGCCGACCACTTCCGACTTGTGCAGGAAGCCCATGTAAAGGTTCTCCAGCTCGACGGTGAAGCCGATGAAGTGCTGACCTTCACCTTCGCTGTTCTTCTTCATGCGCGGCTGCATGACACAGGCCTTCATCATGGTGCCGGGCTGCAGAGCCGCCAGGTTGAGCTGGTCCTCCTCCAGCTTGCGAATGAAGAGGGCGGCCTCTTCGTCGAGCACGATGCGGGCACGAGGCGCGCGCTTCTGGCGTGGGTCGACGCAGTCGTCCGGCAGCATGTGCGCTTCCTTGACGAAAGCCTCGATGGGGAACAAACCGGCGTTCTCGATCAGGAAGGCGCGACGCGCTTCCTTGTCGCTGCGGCGTTCGCCGATGAGCAGACTGGTGGGGACGAAACCATTGGGGTTGCCCTCGATGGCCACGATCACGCCGCTGTCGGGGTGCTTGGCGATGGCAGCGACGGTGCAGCTGATCACAGAGCCGCCGACGATGGTGATGACATTGGCGCTGTCGCTGGTGTTCATGACGGTGTTCATTTGATACCTTTCCGAGTTACTTGCAATAGAAAGTTGAAGAACTGAAACGAGAGAAGATCGGAGCGAACGAGAAGCTTTCGGCTCAGACTCTGAGCTTTTCGCAAGCAAGACCCAGGGAAACCCGGCCAGCCATCTCCAGCTCATCACGCTCAGCGATGCTAGCCGGCGCTGGCAACAGCTTGAAGCTGCCGGGCTGGATCCAGCTCTCAGTCTCGTGCGTCAGCCGCAGTGGCTCAGCAGCCCGGCCATTGCCGAAAGCACCGTGCAACTTCGCCATCAGCGCCTCCAGACCAGGCACGCTATCGACATGGTAGAGGCTGACGCCGCCCACTGGAGGTTCCGCACCACAGGCATAGCCGCCTACGCGAACGACTTGCCAGAAGTAGTCGAAGAGTTCTTGAGCCGGCTTCAGCGGCAGCGGCTTGGTCAAGCGCACCTCCCAGTAGAACCAGCGGCGCACGAAGAGAGCCAAAGCCTCATTTTCGAAAACCATCATGCCGACCACCGGGGCACGGGTTTCAGAGAAAGCATTGGTGCCAAGCACAGAGAGCCGGGTCTCGGACGAGCCAGAGAGAACACCCTCGAAAGCTGAAATTCCCGCTTTGGCCAACTCGGCACGGATGAACAGGCGAGCAATTGCGGGAGCAACTTGAGTGAGGTCTTGCATGAAATCCTCCGGCTAGGTCTTGAGCAAAATCGCAGTCAATTCATCCGCCAAGTCGGCGAAGGCGCCTTTGATATCGAGCCCAGGCGCGAAGATCGGGTTGACCACGATTTCATCGAGGTCTGACGGGCGGGAACGCACCAGGAGAACGCCAGCGACTGCGCGAGAGGCCACCTGCGACGGGGTGAGGTCAGAAACAGCCAAGTGCAGGTTGTACTTGCTGCCGTAGATGCGACGGATTTCAGCCAACTTCTCAGCCACAAAAGTCTGAGGGATAGGCCTCCTCGCTCCACGGACACCGGCCCTGACGATGGCGCCGTGGACCACGGTCCAGAACCAGTAATTGTTTGGCATGCACAGCAACAGTTCAGCAGCGTCCGGCTCGAAGAACATGTGAAGCTGCTCTCTGTGCGAAAAGATCGAATAATTGCTGAGCTTCGCGGCAAGCAAGTAGAAATCGTTGCTGAGCCTGTTCACGTTCACAGGCTGGTAAAAAGCGACTTCATGGGCGAACTCGACCATACTGCGACGAGCAAGCGCAGACAAGTGTCGCTGGATGGGGTAGGGATCAGCGGCCTGGGTCATGAGAAACTTTCGAAGGTTTTGGGTCTGTCTGTCTGCCAGAAGGCGAACAAACGAGTTAGCAGCGGACCTGACACGGAGTTGTGCCTGGGAAGTGCCATGAGTGAGAAGGGTGCGTGAAGAGGTTTATTGCATCTGCTTAGTTGGAGAGAGTTGAAAGATAAATCTATGCTAGCCATAAGCGCTTACAAGATCCAAGCAAAAAGAGAAGATATCTATAGCTTCGGCCCTGTTTCTATGCGGTTCTTACGTAGTTGAGCCGAAGCCAAATCTCGCTCGGCTAGCGATATCGATAAAAAAAAGCTCGCGAGCCTTCGCTAACTAACACAAATCTGATTGACATCTACGTTGCTAGCTCAGCTTCAAGATAAAAATATACAAGCACACACAGATATGATTATTTATCGGCATTTCGCTCAATAAATAATCAACACACGCTTTATTTCAAATTTACTAAAACAACCAATTTAACAAAATAAAACGAATACCAGCATCTATAACAGACGCAACAAAAGCTTTTGATTTAAACACCATCAGAACTCTACGACAGAGTAGTAGACAGGCGCACAGTCACACTGATTGCTGTGATTATAGCCAGGCGCTATGGGCATTTTATTGGCGCGCCTAATATTTCAATCTATGTCTTCACCAATTGCCAAAGCGGGCAGCGCTGCTTTTAGCTGCAGCTTCTGCTGAGCAGATAAAACATTCTTGTCTAAAGTTATAGATTCAAGCTTCTTACATTTGACAAGGCTGGTCAAAGTAGAAGCATCGAATGTAGCTTCACTCAAGTGCAACCAACGCAAGTTTGGCAATCTAGCGACTGTCGCCAGAGCTGATGCTGGTAGCCTCGCAGTGCGCAAATCAAGATCTTCAAGCTTAGACAAAGTGGCTATCGAAGCCAGTTCCTGCTCATTCAAATTTACCCGTCTAACAGAGAGACTTCTGATATTCTCTCTGTTCTCGATGGCTTTAAGAATTTTTGCCGATTCTCGAACATCAACTAATTGCAATAACTTGATGCGAAATAACACACCACTAGCAATCAATGGCTGAGCTGAAACATCGCAATGGAGCAGGGACAAAGACTCTAAGCGCTTTAGTCCACTCAAACCCCGAAGGTATGAATCGCTTAGCAGGCAACGCTCAACTGCAAAAGAAGACAGATTTTTCCAGCGAGCTAAGGTACTAATAGCAGGAGGAGTTTTTGAATTTTTAACAAGCAAGGAAGCCAAGGCTCTATCATCAAATCGATCGTAAAACCTAGGCACATCTGCCAGCACATCAGAGGCATCAAAAGATACACTCTTAGCATGTCGACACTGCAGGTGCCCGCTGGCAGCAACCTTTTTCGTTCCGTTTAAACAAATAAATCCTAACGGTTCTCCGGCAGGAAACTCAAACTCACGCCAGGTTCTGCCACCACGCGAAACCAGCCAAGACACAGGCTTAGTCTCCTTGACAAATGGTTCTGTTGGTTTGAGGATGGTTTCAAAGGCAGGCAGTGCTCTATCACCGGTGATATGCCTGGTAAGGTCGCTATTAGAAGGCACCACAACCTTGCTTTGGTTCTGCTGCGTCAGAATAAAATACAAAACGGCCAAGGTGCCCAAGCCGATAGAAAGGGCTGCGGCAATGGCATAGACAGTGTTTCTATCTACCCTTGAGACAGGCCCAGTGGTTTGCCCACCGGTGCTGTCCAGTAAGTTATTGTTGCTCGCAAATTTATTGATCAGCTTCGGCGATGCCGATGAATTACTGGAGTGCGTTAAGCCTTGGCGTTCAACAACAGAGGGCTGACGCATCAAATTTTCAAGCAAGTCAATAATATCGCCAACCGTTTCAAAACGATCTGCTGCTTGTTTCTCCATGCATTTAGCAAGAATCTGCTCAATCACCTCAAACTCGCGGCTCGTACAATCTTGACGCGAGATTTCAGGCATGGCATCGGTTTGATGCATCATCATCGTGGCAAGAGCAGTCTGACCTTTAAACGGTGGGCTGCCCGTAAAAGCCTCATACATAGTGCAGCCTAGCGAATAAATATCAGAAGCACTTGTGACAGGCAGACCTAAAGTCTGTTCTGGACTCATATACAAAGGGCTTCCGAAAATCTCGCCGGGTGCAGTGAGACTCTGCACACTTTGCCCCTCGACACCAAGCAAGCGAGCAATGCCGAAGTCAACCACTTTAGTAAGCTTGACTGGCGATTTAGAGTCAACCAATATCAAGTTAGACGGTTTTATATCGCGATGGACAATACCCTTACTGTGAGCCAACTTCAGAGCAGAGCAGACATCTAAGAATGACTGAATAAACTGTGGCACAGTCAGGGGAGCTCCCCTCTCTAAGGCCTCTGCCATCGACTGCCCTTGCAAAAGCTCCATCACATAATAAGGACAGCCTCTCGCATCAACCCCCATATTGAAAATCTGCACCACATTCTTATGCTCTAGCTTAGCCAAGGTTTTAGCCTCTAACTCAAAGCGTCGCCAATTGGCGCTGCTAGACTGCATCGGCGTCAGCAACTTGAGAGCGAAAACTCTATCGAGCTGCAAGTGACGGGCCTTGTAAACTACACCCATGCCGCCTTTGGCAAGAACCGATGTGAGAACATAAGTTTCACCGACAACATCGCCAGGCTTATAAAGAGTATTTTCGGGAGCAGTCATTAGTTTGACCAATTGCCTCAAGCACATATGACTATATCGACTTGGTCGAGGCAATTCAAACCCAAAAGCAGCGAAAATTTGCTACTAAGGCTGCAAATTGCTGTGCTAAGCTTCTCGGATGAAATTCATAAGCGCACATAGTTTCAAGAAAAGCCTAAGTCGATTTCTCGGCTTAGCTCTTAGCACTGGCTTAACGCTAACATTGCCTACGGCCTTCAATCCAGCTCAAGGGGCACAGCCGCCCTCCCACCGGGGCCTGAAATTAATTCAGACCACAGAATCTAGCGGTGTGTACGACGTCTGGGTTTCGGCCGATGCAATCCGTGTGTATTCTAGATCAAACGATTATTACATTGCCGCTCAGGCCCCGACTTGGCAGATTCAAGTCTGGCGTCCCGACCGCAAACAGTTCGCCCAAATGTCCTTTGAACAGTTTATGAAATCAGACGTACTAGTAGCCAATCAAATTAGTTACTTAGCTGAGCTGACTAAACCCACCAGAACCGAAAAAGTCGTTCGTGGTAACGACAAGCTACTAATCTCCTACTTCCCACCAATAGAGACAGTCAACGGTAGTGGTCTCTTCATTTCTGATCGCGAAGACGGCAATGGTCTAAAAGGTGGGCAAAAGCTCAAGCCCCAAGTAATTTCTTTTGATAACGACTACCCGAGCCAAGTTAGTCAAATTATAGGCAAGATTTACAACTTACCAAAGCTAAAGGGTTTTCCGATTTCATCCTTTGCCCTTACTCAAAACAACAAAACAGACGCTCTATTAAACTGTGTCATTGCCAGTCGTAATTTTGAATTCAAGGCAGCCGCGCTTCATGCGCCAGAAAGCTACAAGAAAACCACGCTCGATAAAAAAATGTTCTACACCGCCAATCAATATGGCGTGCTCGATGAGATGACCGCTAATTGATTTTTGCCCGGGAGTAAGCAGCCATGCCCTCTAAAGTTTGCAATGAGTGTGGCAAAACGGTTTCAAGGACGCCCGGGTCTCTTACGTCTTTTTTCTTTCAATATAATTCTTGCGATTGCCAAACCGGTACGCCGTCTGCTTCCAAACAGTCAGAAATCGGAAACTCCATATGCAAAACCTGCGGTAAATATCGCCCCAAGACTAATCACGCGGGCTCTTTTACTAGCTTTCTCTTCAAAGAGTTGCGCTGTAGTTGCAATCGGCAGACTGCCGCAGAACTATCTGCGAGCCCCGCATTAAACGCCGGATTATGGACCGATACATCATCACGATTTAGACAGCGAAAGCAGCTTACCCTTAGCCGCATAGAAGATCAAAACGATTCGAGCAACTCGCTTCGAAAGACAGTATTTTCAGAAGGCTCGGTAGTCGGTAACACCTTCCGAATACGCTCTCAAATAGGTCAAGGTGGCATGGGCACAGTGTACCTAGTTGATCACACTAGCTTAGGTCGACAATTTGCCCTGAAAATATTGGCTCCTAATTTAGTCAACAAACAAAACTGGCTGCGTTTCGAGGCCGAAGCTAAAACTATGGCCTCTCTAAACCATCGGACCTTTGTCCGAGTTTACGATCTGGGTATACATTTAGGTTCCACTCCTTTCTATTCTATGGATTATCTCAGTGGCCGCACCTTAGAAGCGATGCTAGCCGAGGACGGTCCACTCGCAGTTTCTCAGGCCCTGAACATCTTTATTGAAGTTCTAGATGGTATTGCTTACGCTCATCGAAACGGCATTATTCATCGTGATATAAAACCTGGCAATATCATGATCTGCAACAGTGAATCTAACCTCGTCGTGAAGATCCTCGACTTTGGTATTTCTAAACTGATCGGCTCGAACACCAAAGACCCCCAAGACCTTACGGCCATCGGTGAAATATTCGGCAGTCCCTACTACATGAGCCCCGAACAGTGTTCGGGAGGGCCAGTGGACGGCCGCTCTGACATCTATTCACTAGGATGTAGCCTTTTTGAAGTATTGACTGGCTTTGTTCCTTTTGAAGGAGCCAGTTTTGTAGAAATTGTGATGATGCATCAAGAGCAAGATCCGCCCGAACTTTCTAAAATTCTCCCGCATAGAAGATTCAGCCATTCAATCGAATTAGTTGTCGCCAAGTGCCTTGCTAAGCTGCCGCAAGAACGCTATCAGTCGGCGATGGAGATGTCTATAGACCTAACGAGAATAAAGGAAGGAAAAGATCTTAGAGACTATTACGACAAGACTGAACAGAACAAGTCTGCTCGGTACCAGGCCAATAGCGATGATTCTTCGAAGATAAATAAGAGAATTATTGCCAGTTTTGCTTTTGTGAGCTTAGTTTTTGCAGCTCTGACTGCATCGCTTCTACTGCCTAAAAGCCTCAGGCAAGGCTCATCAGACAAACCCGTTTCAGTGCCGGCGCTCACGGCAGCAGAAGACAGCAAAGCAGCTCCGTCCCCAGTGCATCAAAGTGCGCCTATGGACCCAGCAAGGAATCGGCTATCTATTGACATGATTAGTGCCTTGGCCCCAAACGAAATAGATTCACTTAGCCCGAAACAAGTTCGCGAAGTAAAGTCAAGACTAAACTCAAACGGCCATTACTATTCGCATGAAGAGAAGAAAAACGGCGAGACTGTATGCGTTTTCAACTTTCCCATTGATTTTAGTCTGGGCAGAATTAGCTATTCGCCACCAGGAAAAACTATCGATAGCAAATATTCGAAAGCCCAAGGAATAATTGTTGCTGCCGCATTGCCGAAAATTCAAATTGATTTCAATCCACAGTTGACAGCATATCCAAAATTACTTTCTTTCTTTCGCGAGAGTGATCTTACTGCAGTCAATATTGATGAGCGCAGCCCCAATATCAGCTCAATTTTGCCATATGTGCAAAAGCAAAAATACTTAGCAAGACTTGACCTTAAAAGCAGTCAAATAAAAGACGGAGATCTTCCACTGATCGAAAAGTTCGATTATCTAGAGGCACTAGAGATGGATGCTCACCGACTCTCTGCGCCGGCACTGGCAAAATGCAGGTTCCTGACAAGACTAAAGAGTTTAGGAATCAGCAGAATTACAACAGCCACACCGGTTCTGAACAATCTGGTCGTTAGTAATCAGCTGGAAGAACTAACGCTCAATCAAGCATCACTTACAAAAGACGACCTTGACCTGATTTCCAGATTGAGCAATCTAAGAAGCTTATCACTACGAGATACTAGCATTGACGACAACGATCTAAGCAAACTTCTTTCACTTAGGCACTTAGAGAACCTAAATCTAAAACTGTGCAATCACTTGACTAAATCGTCTCTTGATACTCTCTGCAAGATGAAGTCTCTAAAGGCCCTTTACCTACCAGAAGAACTTATTGACCCAGCAAATGAAGAAGCTTTGCACAAGGCGATTCCTGGTTTAAAAGACAACTAAATTATAATTACCATTTCGCTGTCTCAGGAAAAATAGGCTGAGCTCCTTTTCCAACTCTAGTCGCTATGATGGTGTCAAATACGAGCTTGAAACACTTTCACCTTCTTCCGCTCTGACAAAGAGAAGTATCAGCGAAACAGCGGCCAAGCCTATAGCACCCCACAAGTAAGAGTCCAGATTGCCGCTGTCGCCAGGCTGCAGGCAAGAACTAGTCGGCGAATGAGGATCAAAATAGATAGATACCTGGCGACCTTCGGGGTACTTCAAACGAAAGGCCTGAGCGCCGTCTTCATGAAAGCTTTTGGGATCGGGAAAAGCAATCACGTGGCCATAGTAGACCTTATGCTTGTACTTAAAGTGGTAAGAGACGTGAGGATCATAGTAATAGGTACCCTTGCAGTAGCTCTTGGTCATTCCGACTAGATCTATTACACCGCGCACGTGGGTCCACTTTTCGGAGCGATTGGCATCATTCTTATTGACTGTATATTGGAAGCCTAAGTAAAAGGCAATGAGCAAACAAATAAGCGATACAGGCCAAGCAGTAGAATTATTCATGGCATTTCCAATTACCGGTTAACACACCTTACCCTCTCAATATAAAAAATACTCAAAATTTCGCTGTCGCATCTGAACAGGTCCTAAATGAATACAGACTACATCCCCTCATCAGCACAAGAAAAAGAAGAGTACTGGCGCAGTGATGCCCTACGAGTAATTGCTCTACCGCCAACTGAACCATTGCGCAAGCTTGCCAGCCAACTCAAAATCGCACTAGCAGCAGACGACAAAAAAGCAGTGCAATCGGCCTGCCAAATCATGCTAAAAGAATTGTCTGCTTTCTATGATGTCAGCACACCCAAAATAAGTATCTTGAGCTCTAGACCGCTAAAAGTAACCGAGAAATGGGTGAATGAGCTCTTTGGCGATTATACACCAGAAACTGAGAAAATCCGGCTCTGGATGCGCACCGCTGTGCAGAAAAAGCCGACATCATATGGCGTCTTTCTCAGCACTTTTTGCCACGAATTTTTTCATCATCTCGATATGGTTTCTCTCAACCTGCCGGAGACTTATCACACCCGCGGTTTCTATGAAAGAGTAGGTCTGCTCTACCATCACATCCAAGATACACCAGTGCGCCAAATTGTCTGGAAGGAAAATAGAAACGGCACCTATCAAGTAGACTGGGCCAAAACCATGGCCAATCGGCCCAAAGGCACGAAATAGTTAGCTTTCTCTCTATCGCCAAAGGCAATGCTGTTTCTAATATCAAACCATCAATTCACAAGCACGGGCTTCACTCTCGTCAAAAAAACACTCCTCCTCCTGTATCTCGCGCCAATCTCCTTGAGCATCGGCTTGATAGAACTTCAGGACATCTTGATCATCAGCACCCGTTTCAAGAGAGACTAAACGCAGCCAACGATTTTTCACGAGATCTGCCAGTGACTGATGCTTAGCTAAGACCTGATCTATTGCCTCCCGAGGAGCTTGAATCAGAGCCAAAAGACGCATGGGTTCGTGCTCTCTTGTGCCATCGGCGGCCATCACTGACTGCCAGGGCAAACCAAGCTGAAGGTCACCAGAGGCTCCACGCATGACGCCAAAATCACCAACAACATTATGTACAACCTTACTACCGCTGCCAAAAACATCATTGTCAACTGTCGACAAATAATATTGCATATTAATCCATTGCGCCACCACAAGTGGTGCAGTCATAATAATTTCTAGCACAGCATTGCCTTGATCTTTACTGTACTCATACGAATGAAGAAATGTCCTTCCCTTGAGGTCGAGACCTCTAGTTAAGCTACGCGGTGCAGCAATGAAAGCAGCATTGCCAGCAAGCCCCCACTCAGGAGCAACCTGAGCCCAATCAACCCCTCTCACGCCAGTTGAATTGAAACTATCAATAACGCTCTGAGGAAGACGCTTTAAGCGCTGCGACCTGACAATCTCTCCGGCTGTTGCCAAATCTCTTCGCAATTGCTCAACAATCTCACGTTGAAAGCTGTCCAATTCGAGACTCTCATCGACGTTGAAAATCTGGAAGCGATCATCGGTAGTATCGTGTTCGGCAGCGACAAAGATAGTTCCGGCTGGCACAACAATTCCTCTAGCCAACAGCCCCGAGCGAACATCTGGTTGATTGAGAATCTGCGCTGCGAGCCGGGCGCTATAGCCACCAGAATTACCACCACAGGCACCACAATCAAGGGCTGAAGCATATGGATTATTAGCCGAAGTGCTCTTGTGGCCGCAGAATACAACCACTTTGGCAAAATTCTCTGTTATACCTATTCCTTTAAGGCAACCTTCTGCCAGAGTAACCTTTTCGGCCAAAGAAAAGGCTGAAGTATCTAAATGGGTGCACGGTGCAGGAAAAAATCGCTCTTTGGCATCAGTGAACAAGCCCTGAAATGCTTGGGGCCAAAAGGTTCTACCAACCAGAGGCAAAGCAGACCAAAGGCCAAATGTCTCTACTAGACCAAAGGCACCGATTAAGCTGCTCTTCAATCGTTTTCGCAACTGTAGAGAGGCAGCAAGCAAAGCCTGAACGCTCGCTAACCTATGTGCGCGGGCTTTCAGACCAACAAAACCCGGCGCCTTTAGCGCCTGGGAGCCCGGGCCAATTGACTCTTTTACAAGCTTATCGGGGCTAATCAATACCGGACACAAGTCAATTGATTGATTGCTATTCAACGACTGTAGACGCATGGCAAAACCAAAGAAACCAGCGAAACCGTAGGTGGCGTAATTGCCAATCGTCTCAAGGGAGCGGCGAATGGGCTCGGAGCGAACGTCAATACAAAAGACCAATTGGCATGCAGGCGCTAGCTCTGCACCACTGCCGCGAGAATGTCTTTCCTCCTTCGAGCGGCGCAAGTCAGCAATCAAGCGATTGCGGTAATTGATTTCATAACCTTCCTGCCAGATTGCTGACCAATCAGAGGCTTTACTAACAGAGGCATCAGACTTCGCCAGTTCGAGTGCTCGCCGATCAGAAAGAGCTGCCCAAGGCCTGACAACGCCTTTATAAAAGCTTTGAACAATAGGCTCAGACAATGACACTTCATAGAATAGTCTAATTGCCAGATAGTCGGTGAGAATCTCGCTTTCACCCTGGGTAGCACGCCACTTAAGGTGACTAGCCCAACCGGGCAATTGCACTAAGTGTCTTTGCAAATATTGAACAAGCTCATGCTCTTCAACTCCCAGTTTCGCCAGTAAGAATTCCAGAGCGCGATCAGCCTGCGCAGGCAATTCGCTGAGAAGATCTTTCCAGTAGCGCGAGCCCTGAAGAGTAAGGGAATAATCGAAACCTACCAGTTGGCGCCAGCCTTTATATAGCCCTTCTTTAGGCGTTGACCACTGCGCCTGCGAGCTATCGAAGTAGGCCGAGCACCATTTAACTAACTGCTGATTAATCTGCATAACCATGCTAGCACCATGCGCTTCATCGAGGAAATCAGCCAAGGTAGCTATCTGGGCAAACAGGTGCTCATCAAAGTCACTAGCAACAGCTTTAGCCTCGGCAATTTTATTACTGCGTTCGCAAGCTTCTTGCACATCACCGGCTCTAATTCGCCCGCTCTCATAAAGAGCTCGATATTCAGCCAATGGTAAGAATCCACGGGCATTGAAAAGCTGCCGAGCCTTTTTCATTGCTTCTTCAAAAGGCCTGTTCTCAAAACCTTTAAGCGAATTGCAAGCGATAAAACTCGTCAGCGGCCAAAAGCAATTAAGGGGCCGAGAGGCCTCCAATACACTAGCTTGAATTGCAGTAGCCGATATTATTTTAGTCATCTAGATTGTCTCCTTCGAGGCACTACCAGAACTAGGAACTTTCAAAGCAGCGAAAAATCTCTGAACAATATGATCGACATAAAAACCATTGAGGGCATGCACATAAAGGGCTTTACCGACATCACTAGCTGAGACCAGATAGCGCACCAAAGCCACTAGAGCGAACACAACGATAGCAACGGGAAGAAGCCAATTCTGCTCATTCAATTCAGGAGCGATACGGGCATCAAACTTGTGGGCTAAGAGGTCTGAACTAAACACCAGCAGAAGTCCGAGCAAACCAGAAGCAAACAACAGCACAAAGTTGACGCGCTTCAGGGCCGGCAGACTAGTACAAATTGCCGCCGATGCTATCAAGACTGAAAGAGCAGTTTCACTACTAACAGAATGCTCTTGCCATAACCACAGACCCAGAGGAAGTGCAACAAAGAGGAGAAGCCCTGTCAAAGTCAATCGCAAGCGCGCAGAGGAGGGGGCAAGGCCAGAATCAGTATTGTCTTGCTCCGAAAAATTCCACCGTTTCTTCAATAAACCTTCTGAAACGGCGCTGCCAGACTGTAGAAACATATGACACTTAAACAAACCATGGGCGACAAGATGAAAAACAGCCGCTGGAATAGCCCCGGAAGCACATTGCAAACACATGAAACCCATCTGACCGACCGTGGAAAAAACCAATTTACGCTTAACATCAGATTGCGCCGACATGATTAGTGTTCCGGCCACAGCAGAAGCTGAGGCAAGCATCCCCCAAACTATCAACACAAAAGAAGACTCTTGCAGTACTGGCCAGAGGCGAGCGGCCAAAATTGCCGAGACATTGACCACACCAGCATGCAGTAAACCAGAGAGAGGAGTTGGAGCTTCAAGAGTAGCGAGCAGCCAGCGGTGAAACGGGAATAGGGCAGACTTAATCGACATAGAAAGAACTAAGAGCAAAGCAATAACAGCGCCGAGGTGAAACGGCATGGTATAGCCCCACAACTCGACACTCTTGCTCAAAGCAGAAATGCTTCCAGGCAATTGCGAAATTGTCAGGGTCTGACAGCCGTTAAACAGAATTGCTACTGCTAGACAGAGCAAGAAATCACTGGCTAAGTGATGCTGCAAGACAAGCTTGGCCGCTCCCACTGCCTCTTGGCGCATAGCCAGCAGCCGCCACAATATCATCGAGATGCCATTCCAGCACAAGAGAGAAAAAACCAGATTGTCTGAAACCACAAGAAGACTAGACACGGTGGACAAAGCCAGCAAATGTCGAATAAAACTCAGGCGGTTCTTATCACCCAGCAAGTAACGTTCACTATAGAAGAGAACTACACTAGCGATAAAGGCGATTACAAGAAGCAAGCACGAGGAAAAGAAATCGAACCGGAAGTCTAAGATATTAGCCAGCCAAGTAATGCGCCAATCAAATAGCTTCGCAGATGCGGCAATGAAAGCGCAGATAGCAAAAGCCAAAGAGCAGAGTTGAGAGAAAAGCAATGCACGCAGCTTGAGAAATTCGCTGCCAAGCAAGAAGCTGACTAAAAGCGCTAAAGCCGGTAACAACAAAGTGCAAAATTGATTAAGGACAAAGACTCTTTCTTCCATAAATTATTGACTCCACAACTCTTCTAAGTTATCTGGCAAACCTTTCAAAAACATTTCGTCATTTGCAGATACTTGCATATATGAACATATGATTTTTTGCGAGTATATAGAGAAGCAACTATTCTTGTCAAATCAAATCAACCGCTCCCAAGCGGCAGACAAAAAGCGTAGCGCTAGACTAACAGGCTCAACCCAAGCAGCGCTTGGCAGGCAATGCCGCTAGCAAAAGAAATACAGATCTTTACTACTTAGCTTTAGAAGCAGCCTTCTTGGTCGTCTTAGCCTTCTGACTTGTGCTGTTAGCATTAGCGCTAGGCTTAACCTTTGATTCGGAGCCCCAGACCGTTAACACGGTCTGCACTGCCGACATCATCTTTTCTACTTCTCCGGCATCCGGCAAAATAAAGCCAGTGCCACCCATGATCCACTTGGCCAATTCAGCATTACGCAGATGATAAAAAACGTTGCGGCCTTCCCTACGCTCAACCACCAGATGATGACTGCGTAGTACAGCAAGCTGTTGCGACACCGCAGCGTGATTAATGCCGAGAATATCTTTTAAGTTGCCGACAGTGCGGTCTTCAGCCTTCAACTCTTCAAGAATACGAATCCGCACCGGATGAGACAGTACTCCGAAAAGCTTTGCTAACTCAGCACATACAACCGCTCTATCTGGCATTTGCGCTCCGCCCTACAAGTTACTGCTCCGTCTCTCTATCGCGAAGCATCAATACCGACAAACCTCTGCAAACATTAGCATATATAGAAATCCTTAAACAAGTCAAACTACTAAATAATGGCTCTAAATACTACAAGTAACTGCCTTAAAGGCCGCCAAGGCTTGTAGGTATTCAACATGGGTCTCCACCAACCGCATTTGCGCCTCGGCAGTTGTACGCTCTCTCTGATTCACCAAAAACAAGGTGCTGTCACCAGCAGAGAATCGCAAGCGCTCACCCACTTCCACAGCTTTGGCTTTCTGCACCTCTGAGGCGGTAGCTTGATAGCGCTCAAACGAGGTATTGATAGCAGAGACAGTATCGTCAACTTCTGCCTGAATACGGAGTTTTTCAGCCTTCTCATCAAGGCTAAGTTTTTGCATTTTCAGCTGGGCCGCCTGTAGCTGTCCCCGGGCCGTACGCTGGCGCAGTGGAGCCGAAATTGCCACTCCACCCCTCATAACCGAACCAATCCCCTGCAAGCCTGTATCAGCCCCCTGGGCAAAATAAGCATCAACAGCAGGCAATATAGCGTTTTGCGCCAACTGCATATCAATCTTGGCCTGCCGCCTCTCTAATTCAATTCTCTTCAACTCAGGACGACGTTCAGCAGCCTGCTTGCGCCCTTCAAGCCAGACTGAATCAAGCAATGGCGCTGGCTCAGGACTGAGAGCTGGCACCTGCGATATCTCAGGCAAGGGTTTCGGATTGCCTTTCTCGTCCCAGAAAAAAACAGATAAAAGCAAACTAGCTTTCTGAAACTCTCTTTCAGTCTTTATCAATGTCGCCTGCCTTCTCTGAATCTCCTGCTCTGACTCAGCCACATCCAAGGCCGGTGAATCACCGCTCTGCACCCGTAGTCTAATTTGACCAACCCTGGCCTCGGCGAGCTTGAGCAAATCGCGGGCAATATCAAGCCGTGCTTTAGCGCCAACCCAGTCAAAATAAGTAGCGGCCGCCTTGAGCAAAATCTCCAAACGAGTACCGCCAAAAACCTGGGCAGCTATAGGTTCTCCTAACTTTGCCTGTTGTTCGGCCGCCGCCTTTTCATTGGTTTTCAGCCCACGCAAAAGAGGCACACTGAAACCAGCCGAATACTCACCAGCTCGACCACTAGGAATAAACGGCGTTTTCGTATCATTAGGGTTCAAGCGAAACTGAGTAAAGACCTTAATTCCAGAGCGAGTGAGCAAATCAACTCGACTCTCGTTATGAACTGCTTCTTTGGCCTTTCCAGGATTAACAATATCTTGCACACGAAGATACTCATGCACACTGGATAAAACTGGATCAAAAGCACCAGATTTTTCTAACCTCTTTGCCCCTGCGATTTTGCGCTCGGCATCAGCACTAAGAAGCTTCGGATAGTATTTATCTACGCACTGAATAAACGATTCAAAGGTAATGGTTTTCTCTGACAGATTTGTACCTAAACGCATTAGTCGCAAAGGCAAATCAGAAGAAGAAGTAGTAGTAGTTGGAGCAGCTTGAGCATTTGCTGCACTAGTGAGGGCATTACTCTGAGCCCAGGCCATTGGCGGTAGTGCCATGCCCCCAAGCTCAAGGGCACCGGCGCAGGCAAGCGAGACCAGCAGAGCGCCCCTTAAATTCAAGAAGCGTTGCCGATTATTCTCATGCTCAGCTAAAAAGCACATTTCAAACCTTTTCATTTTTCTAGTATCTTTTCGAGTCGGCTATTTCTTGCGGGCTTTCTAGTTCGCTTTGACCTTGCGTTTACTCTCCGACTTGCCAACATCCGCAGTCTTAGTGAGACCAAGTTCTTCAGGTTTGACTGTGGGCGGGAAGGCATTAAACTGTCGCCACAACTCAAAGCCAAGCGGCACGGTATCAAGCATTATCCAGCCACTAGCCTCAGCTCCAGGTCGCAAGAATTGAGCAGATGGCCACTTCTCATCTCGACCGCTGGCAATTAGCTCCAGATCTGGTTTAACAATCACTCGATAGCAACTTTTGCCGTCATCGGAAGCATCAATTACGGCCACCTTGCCGCCGAAAGTACCAACCGCGATAGACGGCCAACCAGCAAATTGCAAAGCTGGCCATCCGGCAAACTGTAGGCGCACAGGTCTGCCTACCGAAACAAGTGGAGCATCATTATCACTGATAGTTAACTCCGCCGCCAGATCTTCTGTTGCTGGTGCAATCACAGCCAGAACCGTTCCAGCATCAACTGTTTCACCAGCACCGACGCACATCAGCCTGACAATTTTTCCAGCACAGGGAGAATATACCCGTCGCTGCTCAGAGCGCCGCTGTAAATTCTGCATATCAATATCAAGCTTGCAAATATCAGCAGAAACAGTTTCAATCGTCTCGGCTGCTGACGATATAGCGGCGCTGATGCTATTCATAGCGGCATCAGTATCGGCCAAAACCTTTCCCTGATCAAGTACAGCAACTGTTTGATCCCTCTGTGCAATATCCAAGGCAGCCACTGCCCTTTGTACATCAGTAGCAGCACGAGTATGGTCCAGCTCTGCCAGCTCAAGATCACGCTTTGATCGCACTCCTTTGTCAAACAAATCTCTTAGCCGGACCAGGTTCAACTCAGTTGTCTTGGTGTTTTGCCTGGCCGCTTCAACGGCCTGTTGCGCTGCGGCAATGCGATCATGAGCTTGGGCGGCTCTCTCTTTAGCAGAGGGCAGCGCCGCACCCTGCGAGCGCTTCAAGCTCACAAATTGGTCTTGCAAAGCCTTTGATCGCGCCATTGCCGCTTTGCGTCTGCCAATAAGAGCCTGTTTCTGAGCTAAGAGGCGTTGACCTTGCAGAGGGTCTAAAAATTTAGCATCTAGGTCTACCAGCTCAGCAATCAGTTGACCTTTATCGACCACTTGTCCATCTCGCACATGCCACTTCTGCAAACGAGCAGGAATCTGAGCTTCAATATTCTGCGGACGTTCCATAGGAGAAACAATCATGATCTTGCCTATGCCTGAAATTGATTGTTGCCAGGGAACAAAAATAAGAACGGCAGCCAAACCCAAAAGAAAGACACTGAGCACCATAGCTAGAACAACATAACCCCGAGAAGACTCTACTGCTACAAGCGAGCGATATTGTTGCTTCGGCATTAGTATCAACGAACTAGCAGCCGAAATGCCACTGAAATCGGCCTCGGAAGAATTACTGGTAGTACTTGATAGGTCCATTTACTTCTCACCACCTCCAACTCGTTCTCTCTCTACTTTGCGCCGTTCAAAGGAACGTATTTGCTTAGCCAAGTCTGGAAAGAGAGTAGAAAACTCGCTATCTTTACGCCAAGCCAGATCGGCTGGAGAAGCCGACTCGACAATGATTCCCTGTGACAGAACATAAACTTTGCTAGAGCGAATTACCACTTCAGCATCATGGGAAATATCAAGCACCGTCCAATGATTCTCATCGGCAAATAGAGCGTCGATTATCTTAAGCTTGGTTCTCTCATCAATGCCAGTGAAGGCCTCGTCTAATATAAGCAATCGTGGTCTTTCGGCGATGGCGCGCGCAATCAACAAGCGCTGCACCTGACCCCTTGAAAGGTTTCTACCACCGCTCACAAGCATGGTGCTCAAGCCGTAGGGCGCATTAATTAGATCGTCAGAAAATTGAGCCACATCTAAAGCCCAACGAACATCCTGGTGGGAAACAAAAGACCTTCCCAAAGCAACATTGTCTTCTATGGTGCCCTCAAATATTTCATTGTTATCACCAACAAAACCCACACTGCGACGTAAGCTTTTCAAGTCGATATCACGAATATCAAGCTCAGCCATTTCAATGGCACCATTGCTCGCCTCATGCAAGCCACAAAGAATTGCAGCAATAGTCGATTTACCAGCACCACTAGCACCAACTAAACTGGCACGCTCTCCAGCCTCCAATCGAAAGTCGAGACCACAAAGAATCTCTCGACTTGAATTGTAAGAGAAACGCACTCCTTTAGCGGCCACAGACAAGCCACTTTCAAGAAACGGCAATTCGACTCCGCTTGTGCGTTCAACGGGAAGATCAGTGAGATGGCCAACCTTATGCAAACCAGTCAGAAGATCATACAGAGTATCGCAGTTGCGAATTAGCTTCTCTAAAGCCGAAAGCACAGTCAAAACAACAATTTCAGCTGCCACAAGTTGACCTAGGGTTAGTTGTCGATTGATCACCAACCAACCACCAACGGCCAAGATACCTGCGCTGGCTAATGCCTGAAATAAGTATGTGCCAAAAGCTTGTCTGTAAAGCACCGCAAAATGAGCACGACGAGCGCCAAGGTAACGCAAGACTAAATTATCGCTACGCTGATTGAGATACTGCGACGTTCCATTGGTTTTGAGACTGGTCTGACACCTACCCATGTCTTCCAGCCACTCAGCCAGACGGTACTTGAGCACAGACTCATCAATACTAGTTCGCAGACCACCAATGCCAAGAATAGCGGTGGCAAAAGCTATAAAGCTAACAATCAAGAGATCAAAGGCTAGCAGAAATGGACTATAAAAAGCCATAAGTAGCAGTCCGACAAAGACCTGCAGAACAGCCGTTGGCAGCTCTAACAAAAGCTTTCCCCAAGCTTTCTGCACAGTTACGACATCAAAAAAACGATTGATTAACTCAGGCATATATTCATCAGTTAAAGCTGCAGCTTTAATCTCAGGTATACGCTCACTGAGAAGCAGCGAAATTCGAGCGAAAATTCGCTGTTCCAGATTCTCAACCAGGCACAGCTTCATCATTCTAAGAACACTACTAAAGACAAGACCCACAAGCACTAGCAGTGAGAGCACGATGAGAGGCTGAAGGAAAATTCCAGCAGCAATAGTATTTACTAGGGCCTGCGCCGCTAAAGGCACGGCCAAAGAAATGAAACCGGTAATTAGCGTATAAGTAACTAAAACAAAGAGATCACGGCGATCCTCGACGAGCATCTCCCAGAGACGCTTAACTGGAGTTACTCCCCCGCCTACCAATGACATTTTAACTCCTTACGACAACCAGCAAAACCAACGTGCACAATGACCCGCCAGCAGAGAAGCAGCGGGCGCAGACTAAGTCCGATTCCAGGCAAATGATAAAGTGCGGACGAGACCTCCCCGACCTCGATAAAAACACCTTATCACGACTTATTCACTTATGCAAGTATTTGAATATGTAGAGATTAGAAAGGGTGGTGCAAGCATTGGATGTTAGACCTCGCTGGCTAGTGTTAAAATTGAAGCGAGGAACCCAATCAACGACAACGGCAAGAGCGAATGTGCGGAGTAAAAAACAATGCCTCCTGGCCTTTGCAAAAGATGCGGCAAATCGCAATCGACCACGAGAGCCGGTTCACTTACCTCATTCTTTTTTCAGCACAAGTACTGTCAATGCGGAGTTCTTCAAGCGAGAAGCAAAAGCCAAGAACAGCTGCAAAGCTCTATCTGCAAAACTTGCGGAAAAGCTCGGCCCGGGCGGGAGAGTGCTGGTTCATTTACTTCCTTTCTTTTCCAAGAACTCCGCTGCCAATGCCCTCTACCTTCTAACCAAACAGACCGCAAACGCAATAGTGAGACTCGCACACCTACGGCCACTAGACAAGCTCAACGGCGCCAATTCACTAGTAGCCGCTCAAATACCGTAGGCGATACCGCACCAACGGCATTTCGTCCAGGCGAGATAATTGGAGGCACTTTCCTTATCAACAAGCAAATTGGCTCTGGGGGAATGGGTGTAGTTTACTTGGTCAAACACACAGCCCTGAACAAACAATTTGCCTTAAAGGCCTTAGCACCAGATTTAGTTAACGAACAAAACTGGCTGCGCTTCAAGGCCGAGGCAAAGACAATGGCTTCACTCAACCACCGCACTTTCGTCAACGTCTACGATCTTGGCATACACGCCAAAACAGTACCATTCTATTCGATGGACTATCTCAGCGGCCGCACCCTTGAGACAATACTGGTTGAAGACGGCCCACTTGGGCTACGGCGAGCCATAGAGATCTTCTTAGAAGCGCTAGATGGACTGGCCTACGCCCACAATCACGGCATAATTCATCGCGACATCAAACCGGCGAATATCATGATTTGCACTACTGGCGGCACCACTACCGAATCGACAGCTGTAAAAATCTTAGATTTTGGCATATCTAAGTTTGTCGGTTCCGATGGCAAAAAGGCGCAAAATCTCACGGCCGCAGGAGACATATTCGGCAGCCCCTATTACATGAGCCCGGAACAGTGCAGCGGCGAAGCGGTCGATGGACGCTCAGATATTTATTCAATCGGTTGTTCACTCTTCGAGTCACTGAGCGCCCTTGTTCCCTACGAAGGAAATAACTCAATTGAAACGGCTCTGTTACACCAAGAGCAAGAGCCACCAAGGCTTTCTGAAATTCTGCCTGAGCTTAAATTACCACCAGCAATAGACAGGGTCATTGCTAGATGCCTGGCAAAAGAACCGGCAGACCGCTATCAATCAGCTAACGAGCTTTCAGCTGACCTAATCCGCATTAGAGAAGGCCGAGAGGTTCAAGCTTACAATTTATCACATGCAGAAACCACTTCTAAAAGACCCACGCAAAAGAAAGTAGCAATCATTAGCGCTGCTGTCAGTGCACCGCTAATAGTGGCAGCAGCAACACTAATGACCACAGGCTTAACAACGAACAAAGAATCCAGCTCTCCCAAGCAAGCCAGTAGTAGCTTCGGAAATCTTGATTCGACAACGCCACTCGAGCGACCGAAGCAGCTGGAGAATAGATTCGAGTCCAACAATAAATCCTCCACAATGGAGAAGCAGGCGCTCAACAGCGCAAACACGAGCCATACAATAGCCAATATAGAGTTGATAGAGCAATTAACAAACAAAGAGCCAGGCCTGCCAATCGTCAAAACAGTACTAATAAGAGAGTTCATTAGAAACAGAACCGAGCCCTATTCGACAGTAAAAACAGTTGCTGGCGAAAAGGTTAACCTCTTTAATTTCCCGACAGACTTTAGCCTGGGCACCTTCGGCTTTATCAAGCCCGACTCGAAGAAATGGACAACGGCCCCAGCCCGAGGAACAGTAACTGCCATCTATGGCAGACCTGTAAGCATAACAGCCGGCCAAGAGTTACTGAGCTATCCAGAACTACTAAAATACTTCAGGAGCAACGAGCTTGAAGTAGCCAACCTAAGCGATTCACAGGTGAATCCAACCACTTTGCTCGCAGAGCTATTGAAACAGAAAAAACTTAGAACCCTTGAACTGAGAGGCACCCGCCTAACTGACGCTGACATACCTTTGCTAGAAAAATTTCAGGCAATCAATTCTCTAGACATAGGCAATACGGAACTCACTAGTGCGGCCCTAGCGAAATGTAGAATACTGCCCCAGCTAAAATCACTGCACGCTTGCATGCTATCTAACGCTACTCCAGTACTGACTATTCTGGTGAAGAGCAACAACCTCACCGAGCTCAATCTCAACAATGTCAAACTAAGCAGTGAAGACTACGCCCTAATTTCAAGAATGACCAATCTACAAATTCTGTCACTAAAAGAATCGAACATCAAAGACGCTGACTTACTAAAACTATCTTCCCTGCCCAATCTCGCCACTCTTTATATCGACCGTTGCGGCAATCTCACACCGACAACAATTGATACCCTAAAAAGATTCAAAAGCCTGAAAGAACTAAGGCCCCCAGACCAGATCGAAGAGCTATTCAGCGATGAGGCCTTGCACCAATCTCTTCCCCATTTGCGGGTAATCTGAACTAATTATTTCTCGGTCTGCCACAACTCTGTCATTTTTCTAGCTGACAATTACAAAAAGGCTAGAAATAGAATTAGACGCGGAAGCTAACGTAAATATTACAGGCGATGTCGTAAACTCGGCAAAATCAGCTCGACCAAGTCGAGAAAGACTCAATTCTGTGTATATAGAGTGACAGGAGACAATCTGTGTCAGACGCGCCCAAAAACGACAGCAAAGAGAAGGAGGGGAAAGCCGCTCCTGATTCTCATTTGCAAATCAGTGCCGAGCAGCTACTGGCCTTGCCCAAGACCGCCAAACTAGAGACAACGCTGTTCGACATGGCGAAGAAATCGCTATCTGACCGCAGCCAGATCAGTGGCGAACCCACAGCGAAAAACAACGTCTACCATGAATTAAATCGCGTCATGGGCCTGAATCACTACCCACAGGCACATCTAGATGGCAAAACCGATATTTCAGACAAAGACTTACCGAAAAGCTGGAACAACGTTCGCAGCCATCAGCAGTTTGCTCTCTATGACAGCGCTCAAGGTAAAGCTGAGAATAAGCCTGAAGCGAAACCAGAAACCAAATCAGAGGCTAAGACTGAAGCAAAACCTGAAGCCAGCCTAGAAGAGCGTCTCAAGCAAAAAATCAAGGACGAGACCAGCACTGTGCCAGTTGGGGCTGGGGAAGGCTATTTTCAAGTCTGGAAACGCATGCATCCAGAGCAAACTGACGATGATGTAAATAAAGAAGCCCATCGCATAAAGAAAATCAACGGCGGCCGCGAAGTCTTAATAGAGGGCGAACGTCTGCCCACTGCCACCGAAGAAGAGCGTGCCCGTGAACTACAAAAGCGGCTTAAGGAAGCAAAAGAGGCCGAAGAGGCCAATAAGCACCCTAAGCCTGAAGCCCAAAAGCCTGAAGAAAGATACGTTCCTAACGATCCCAATAAAGACACGCCCGGCAAAGCCCCAGTTAAAAAAGAACCAGATGGAAAAGAACCAACTGGTAAAACTCCAGAAAGCAAAGATCCAGCCGCCAAAGATCCAGCCGAGAAACCCAAAGCCGATCCGGGAAAAGACTCGCCAACGCTACCGCCGACGACCCCTGTAACTCCAGAAAAAGACAACGGCCCCGACCTAGGAAAGGTCTATGACGGCCTTAGCAAAGAACACCACCTGGCCCAAAAAGCCTTTAACCTCAATGAAAAAGACCAGGGTTTCATTGGCAAGACTTTTGATGCCGCCAAAAACAACATTGGAGCAAGTGGAGAAGGACGCAGCTGGTACGACCCCAAGCGCATGTGGTCGGGGCTATTCGACAGTGACTTAGGTTCAAAGGCCACAGAGATAAAATTAGCCGGTGAGAAAACCAAGCTGGATCAGCTCAAACAAGCAGCAGAAGCCAAAGACACAAACAAGTTTGCCACTGTCTATAAGGAGCTGACTGGTCAAGACTTTGACCCTAAAGCGGCAAAAGCAGCCCAAGATGCCCAGCTAAAAGGCACTCAACCAGGCCAAGGAGACGCCAGCGCCGCCCTGCAAGGCTCGCAAGCAGCAAGGTCGTTTGACCAATCGCAACACAACGGCGTCGACGCCATTACCGATATTGGCGTAGCACTAGCGGTAGCGGCCTCAATGAGATCCGGCAAGCTGGGCATGACCGAAACCATGCTGCGCGCCACCTCAAAAGGTGCACTAATCGGCGGCCTCTCTAAAGCCGGACTGATGCAGGCCGATGGTAAGTACGCCAATTTAGGACACGACCTGGCCATAGGTTCCCTCATGGGACTGACTGTTCCCATTGGTGAACTCGGTGGCGCACAACTGAGCAGGGCCCTCGGCAAAAAATTTGGCATGAGCGTCACCGGTGATTTACTGAGCGCCAAAATTGAAACCCAGGGAGCCACAATTGGCACCAAACTAATTAGTGCAGCAGCCAAGTCAGGCACTTCTGGTGGCATATTCGGTGCGATTGAAAGTCCGGGTCGCGAAGCAATCAATGCCGTTGAGCAGGGGCGCCCTATCACTGCTAGCGATCTAGCAATGGCCAGCTTGAAGGGTTCAGTTCTCGGCTTTATCGGTGGAACAGCCTTAGGTGCATCTGTTGACGGCATCAGCAATGGCTTCCGCTCTTATCGCCCTGGTGCAGTGACAAACATCAAAAGCAGTATTAACGGCGTGGATGTGCCCAGTTCAGGCACAGTTGGCCTGGCTGATGCCGCGAAAATACTCGATACCGACGCTAATAAACTGGCTCAACTAGCGGCAGAGAAGCCCTACGAAGCTGTCTCAAAGGCCATTGACTTGTATGAAAAAACCGGACTCAACATCAAGAAAGTTGATGCGCTCACTGGCGAAAGCCTTCTGCCAAAAGGCTTTGACGATGCCTTAACCACTGTGCAAAACGTAGATCTACTGACTGCTGAAGCCGGTTTAAAGCTGAGCGGCAAAGTAAAGGTAGTGCAGGCCACCGATGAATTTCTCACGGCTAATCCAACGGCCGTGCAAGAACCACTGGCCCGCGTGGTTGCCGACGCCAACTATCAAGAAGTAATCAGACTAAAGACTGCCCAGGGTGGTCAAACCGCTGCTGATGCTTTTGAACAGAACTTCCGCCAGGGCTTCGAGAAAGATCTCAAAACCTCTATGGCGGTGCGCCAGGTAAATACAAGTGGCCTAGAGCCAGGCGAAGCACTGAGATCGTCAAGCCCAGAAGTGGAAGCCGCCTACAAACAAAAAGCGGCAGACTACTTCAAAGACATGACTGACCCAGCCAAACGGCAACAGTTAAACGAGCTGGTAGACGACATCTACGGCAAGTTCAACCCTGAAAGCTTGAGCAAAGGCAATCTAGAAACGATACTACAGGGAGTGCCCGCAGCGGACCGCCCACTAGCAGTAGCATTGCTGCAAGAATCGGCAGGAACTTCTTCTGATAGCATTCTCAAAGCACGCTTCCAAGCACTTAAAAACGATATCGCTAGCCAAGTTGGTTCTTCCACCCCAGACAATGTCTATACGCTCTCAGCCGACTCCTCGGCTAACTTGCTTGGTTATCTCTATCGCAAGAGTAACAGCATTGGCATGAGTATGAACAACATAGACAATCTGGTTGAGCAAGTGCAAAAAGGCAATATACCTAACAAAGTTGTACTTTTCGATGACCTTTCAAGCACTACCATGTCACCTGCTACCCTTGAAGCTCTTAAGAAAGTGCCGAAAGTATTTGTGGTAGACGTCGGTTCATTCGAGCGCTCAATCAACGTCATTGACGTCGCCAAAGGCCCTCAAGCTGTTGCCGAAAAGCTATCAATACTACTGACGGAAGCAAAAGCAATCAAAGCCAAGTATTCCGACAGACTCTGGGTTGGCTCAATTGACTCTGGTGTGGCCAAGCTAACTATGACCGAGAGCTTTGACGCCGCCGCCCAAGCCATTGGCCCAAATGTTCACGTAATCAGGCCATCGCAGAACCTGACGATACCAAACGCCACCGCGGCTAGTGACTTAGCACAAATGAGCGATGTCGACGCCTTGCACTCTCAGTACAATGTGCCGAAGGCTTCAAAAGAACAGATTGCTAATTTCCTCTCTGGCTATGTGGGAGAAGAACGCGAACTGGCGGCGCGCATGCTAGCCGAAGGAGCAGTGCACAACTCCTTCCCGGTCATGGTTAAAAAAGCTGTAGATCTGCACACCAAACTATCAACGGCTTTAAGACAAAGCGGTCTAGGCATGAACGACTTGCTTGTGGTTTCAGACAAAGACCCAGGCGGCAGCACACATTTAGTTAGCTATCTCTTCGGCAAAGCTAACGGCATGCCAGCAGAGAATTTCGTCTCAAACCAGCGCCTCAACAAAATGATTGCCAGCGGGCAGGCCAAAGGCAAGGCCGTGGCTTACTTTGATGACACTATCTACTCAGGTTCGCAAATGGCAAGCAATCTGGAAGGCAATATATCTGGCCTGATGCCCTTCAAAAAGGTCTTCGTTGCTAGCCTAGGGGCCTACGAGCAAGGTGTAAACAAAATCAAAGGCACTCACTTAGGCTCACTGGGCAAAGTGGAAGTAGCGACCTCTAGCACCCACCAACCGTTCTACTCACAGAGTCATCCGTTCTATTCAAGACTTGGATCTGGCCAGCAATATACAGTGAAAAACATTGGTGGCTCGGAAGGCTTCGGCAACGTGCAGGGCTCTCTGATTTGGTCTTACATGTACCCAGATAACAATCTCACCTTCTTTGGTTCGAAATTCTCTGGGTCGGTGCTAAGGCTGCCCGGGCCGTAGGAGCTGATACTGTAAGACGGCAATGCCTTTTACTAGCAAGGGTTTCTCAGCAATGGTTTTAGATAAACAGCGACTTGAACATGCAAACAGGATTCTTGCCGGTTGTATGCATGGCAAAACCCTGACGGAAATTACACTTACCGAGTATGGCGGCCACATCACTCTCAAGTTCAGCCCATCGCAAGAATACGACAGCCTGACTGACTTTTCCAACTGCATCCTTACTATTGACGGCGATTGGTCGACCAGCGACAAGAACAATCCAAAAGTACTCGCAGAACTTAGTGGACAACTGCAGAAAGAAGTAGCGAAGGAGCCAGCGAGCCCGAAATATATGACAGATAGCGCGTTGCATGCATCCGACTTATTGAGACTGTATCTTGTGCTCGGTTGTTTGCGCGTAGAAAATGCCAGCATCGGAGAAGACGCAAGCCTGACAATCACCATGGATCAAGGTACGGCGATCCACGTTCTCGGCTATAAGAATCAAAAAAATGACACGGACGATGATTCATGGCTTCTAGAAGTTGAGAAAGAGGGGCAAGCAAGCTCGCTAACCCAGCCGATCGCGTTCAGTTTTGCCGGTGATCAAGACGGGGAACTTTCTGGGTATTGGGATACAGAATGATCTGGCCCCCCAGATTCGACGTTCACTCTGCATCTCAAAGGTCGCGAGGGGCCAACGCCTGAGCTTCACTCAATAACCCCAGTACGCCGCAGAGTATTCTCAATGGTGGCCATGGGCAAGAATAACTTACCTGTACTATCCTGAAACTCAAGAAAGCCATGCTTGAGATAAAAGCCCGTAGGGTCGATATTCTCAGAAATGAGAACATCGACCACGAGAGCCCAAGAAGCCACCGTCTGCGAAGCCTTCCAGGCAGACAACATGGAGTGGAGCAAAAGATGCTCACCTATTCGCAATCGAGAACGGTGGCGCTGCCAATCTTCAGCAACAGCAAGCTTGCCCAACAGTGTTGTACCGATTACCTTGTAATTCAATTTTTTACTGATTGCCGTCGGCAAGCCACCTACGGGCACGACTAGAGAAGAAAGAGAATAATAGCCAACAATTGTATTGGGAGCAGCCTTAAGAGTGAGCACGAAGACACGTGAAAGATTCCTCTCCGTATCACTCACAGCGCGATCGCGCAGATAATTATCCAATTTCTCTGCGCCACAGCTAAAGGCCTTGCGATCATGGCTGCGATTTAGTAACTCAATGCCTCGCAGGTCAGCGAAGTCCATTAACTACTTTCCCATTCTCTCTTTGAAGCGCTTCGCCGCAGCAAGCAGCTCTTTGGTTGCGACCGGTGGGTTTACAATCGCAGCAGCGAAAGCTTCCCTGTCGCGCTGACTGAGCTGCAGCACTTCGTTTTCTTGAACTGTTTTATCAGCATCAGCAATAAGCGTGCTAATGACATAAGAAGTTAGGTCTAAACCCTTAAGATCTGCAGCATGCTGAATGCGCTGTTTCAATTTCGAATTGACCCGCGCATAAATTCTATCATCAGACTTATCTTCCTTCTTTTTTGCCACAGCCATGATTTATTCCTCAAGCAGCCATTCACTGAGCAGATAAAACGATTGTACGCCGACCCGGCGTACACGGCAAGCTTTCTTTTAAATACTAGCATCACCTAGACTGATCCGCGAAATCGCCAAAGAACAGCAGAAAGACAGCCCAATTCTGCCCCAAACGTGTAGAATCTCGTAAGTCTTGTATTTATGAGCAACTAAACTATTTATATGCCAACTTTAGACAAACTTCTTGCCGGCCTTACCACCGACCTCAGCGTCGCTTCGGGCCCAGCGAATTTCAGCGAAATAGACTCTACAAAAATAGATATCGCAGGAATCACCACCGACCCTGAACTGTGTCAGCCAAATTTTCTCTATGTGGCGGAAGAAAGCGAAACAGTCGACAGCACCCGTTATGGCGTCAGACTGGACGGACGGCACTACATCAATCGTGCCCTCGAAAATGGAGCCACAGTGGTTCTCTCCACCCCTGAGACAAAACTGCCCGACGGCAGCAAAGCACTACTTTTACATCACCCTATTCCCCTATCGATTCTTGGACCAATATGCTCAGCCTTCTATGGCGAGCCAAAACCAAAAAATATTGCCCTCATCACTGGCACCAATGGCAAAACTTCCACTGTCAATTTTTGCAAGATGCTCTGGAGCGCTGCTGGCCTTGAAAGCTGCTCGGTGGGCAACCTTGGTGGAGTATTAACCGATGGCACTTTGATCTGGGACCGCGACCCCACTTTATCTGTGCCTGAAACAGTGACCCTGCACACTATGCTCAATATGCTGGCTTTGCGCCACATCGATCACGTTGCTTTCGAAGCTACCAGTCATGCCATTTTTGATTATCGCTTACATGGTGTCGCCGCCAACATCGGGGCCTTCACCAATCTCACTCGCGACCACCTCGACTTTCATTCGACTATGGATGAGTACTTCCGCGTCAAAATGATGCTCTTCAACAACATATTAGAACCAGGCAGCCATGCCATTCTCAATGCCGATGCCGAATGGTTTGCTCCAGCGCTTGCTATTTGCCGCGCCCGCAATCACAAAATAATTACCTACGGTGCTAAAGGCCAAGATGTACGCCTGGTAAACAGCGTTCCTCAGCCTTTGGGGCAAAGACTCACTCTTTCAATATTCGGCAAAACCTACGAATGCAATCTCAATTTGTTTGGTGAATTCCAGGCAAGCAACGCTCTCTGCGCGCTTTCCATTGTGCTCGCCTCAGGCGTTGATGTAGAGACCGCCGTGGCAAATATGGAAAAGTTGAGCGAAGTGGAAGGTCGTCTCAATTTAGTGGCAACCAGTGCAACAGGCGGCAAAGTGATTGTCGACTATGCCCATTCACCAGACGCCATCAGAGCAGCTCTGGAAGCGTGCAGAAGCTTCACCCCGGGCAAACTAACCATTGTCTTTGGTTGCAACGGCGAACGCGATTTAGGCAAGCGCAAAGATATGGGAGCCGTGGCTCAGGCTTTGGCAGACAACGTCATTGTCACCGATGGCCATCCCCGCTCAGAAGACCCAGCAACAATAAGGCGGGATGTGCTTGAAGGTGCACCCAAGGCCAAAGAAATCGCTGGTCGAAGTGAAGCAATTGCAGAAGCGATAAGCAATCTGGCCAATGGCGATACTGTTCTAATTGCTGGTCTCGGCCATGAGAACTTCCAATCAATAGGCGGAAAGAACCTGCCTTACTCAGATCGCGAAACGGCCCAAAAGATTGCCGCTAGCCTAACTAGACGTTAGTGCTCAAACAATAAAAATCTTTGGCATGCCCACAAATTGCCAAGCTTCGCCAAGTATCGTAAGCCTAGAAATATTAGATCATCACCCCCGGGTCTAATCAATTGCCAGGTGCATTGAAGCTTTCGCTTCAATGCACCTTTTGCTGCTCTACGCCACTACCGACAGTGGCATAGCGTCAGCCGCGCTAACACTCTTTAGTACCAGAACTAGTTAAAACAAAAACTCATGATTGCTAACAGTAGCTCTATTTAGTTAGCGTTTCTGTATATCTTTTACTTCTTTCAATTAAAGCCAACCAGCAGCATACCAATTCGCACCAGCCTCCACCCTCGATTTTCGCCAGCAGCTCGCTGTTCGGCACACCACCGACTTTCCATCGCTTCGCAGCCGAGCCGTCTAAATTTCAAGCAACTCTGATTGGAACGACAATGAAATACGTCTTTGGTTTTCTTCTTGCCCTGCTCTTCATCCTCGGCCTGCTGAAATTGCTTCTCGGCGCTGCAGTCACGGCTGAAGGCCTCTACATCTCGCTCTCCCAGGCCTCGACAGCTCATCAAGTGACCTTTGCTGTCATCATCGGCGGCACCATTCTCGCCGCCATCGCCATCGTGGCCTTTTTTTCCAGGTCGTCTGACTGCTACTACGGAGAATGAAAACTATGCAAAAACAACTGGTAACCTTGCACAGCGAGCTTCAACGGCTCGCCTTCATCAACGTCGGCAAATGCGAACCCCAGCGCATTTTCCAGCAGCCCATCAAGCTTTCCGACCTGCCCGATTCGACCTTCGCCCTGGCCAAGTTTCTCCGGCCCGGCATTGCGGAAGGGCAGACGCTGCATGCTTTCTTCAGCGACGAGGCTGTTGGTGTCATGCTCACTTTGCCGAACCAGTACTGGTTTTGGCAAGTGGCCCACGACGCCGTCAGCTACTCGGCCAGCGCTGACCCGAACTCGGTAGTTGCCGCCAAGGCTGTGCACTTGGCCATCGCCTGCCAACGCAATGGCCAGAGCCATCGCTACGACCCGGCCGAAGACCTGGCGGACCTCACCAACGACGAAATCGGCGACCGTCTCGAACACGGCATTTGCCTGATGAATTCGTCGGCTCAACTGACGCGCAACTGGATGTTCTATCCGCAGAGCTGAAGGGCTGACTTGACGCAAGAAAACAGGGGCCTCACCTCTGTTTTCTTTTTTGCACCATTATTAGTAGACCGGTCTATTCTAATCTTTAAAGAAAGAGAAAGACGCTGGCAAGATCTAAAATGACTAAGATTGCCGATGAACTCGCCTAGCTTCTTCGCGCGGGGCTACCAACTGTCACCCCCGCCGCCGTCACCGGAGCCGCCAGAATCGGAGCTAGAACTGCTGGAATCAGAACTACTCCAGGAGCTGCTACTGCTGCTAGAATCGCTACTCCAGCTGTCGTAGTTATCGTTGTAGTTATTGTAGTTAGCGTTGCTATAGCTGTTGTAACCGCTGCCGAAAACAGACCGGCGGACTGAGAGTGGTTCTTCCTTGAAGCTAGTGCTTTGACAAGTGCAACCTTTGCGGCAACCACACGCGCAGCTACAGACCGGACCGCAACGACAGCTGCAATTTGCTTGTGATTTTACCAATGCCGCAAGCACGAGCACAAAGCCAACGATAGCAACAATCCATAACACCACCTGCGCATTGTGATCTAGCGAGGTGAGGCCCTGCAGAATACCTGTTTTTTTGTTCGCTGTTGTGCCACCTGCCTGAATGCTGCTCGATGCTGCAGGCAGCGATATCTTGACCGATACCACCTGCTCTGGCTGTAGATCGCGAGCACTAATTTTGCAACCACCACTGGTACCAGAACCGGTGACGGCAGAAAAGGTGTCTTCTTTGACTACAATGAGCGACTTGCTTACTGCAGGGCTGGCGCCATTTATATTCACGGTCATGCTTTTAATCGGCATTTGCCAGTTTCTGCCGTTGGGCGACCATTCATAACTGAGGGTCTTGCCTAAATTTCTAGCTGGTTTTTTGATGACGTAGTTGAGCCTGTAAGTATGTTTGCCGGAAATAAGAACCTTTGGCTCACCAAGCTTAAGCTGCAAAGACTGATGAAGCTGCGAAATCACTCTTGGGCAAGCTTTCCCCGGTGGACATTCTGCTGAAATCAAATCTATCTCGGCATCGTCTGAGGCAAAGTCGATAGGTATTTTTCTCAGTATTCCGTGTTTTCTCTCCTTACCAAAGTCTACGAGAATTTTTTCCTCAATATTCAAGTCTCCTGTCGCTGACACTCTGGCATTAACAGTAAAGTCGCTGACTTCCTCAGCCTGAGCTGGAGCCGCGGCCACGAGAGAAGCAAAAACTACAGAGACGAGTGTCGGTCTAGAAAAATGACGCATTGAGCATCCCCTTCGATCTACCCTTGACAACCCTAGTATTTGCTTCGATTGGTTAAGGGTCGTTTATGGAAGCGCCCATGCAGGACCGGTTTAAGAATTATGTAAGTTTTCTGAGGCGCCAGTAATCATCTCTTAGCCGCCCAAAAGGCCGCATGGCAAATTCAGCACCAATTTGTTGTAGCACAAGCTGGAAAGCTTGCCAACAAAAGCGCTAAAGCAAAGCCACTATCGCCTCTATTTGCTTACGATGAATGTTCTCATGCGGAGCTGCAAACACCAGCCACTGATAAGCATTGAGCGGCCCGAACCAGGGGTGCGGATGGGTCACTTTCGAGCGCACATCAATGTTTGCCCGACCAACTTCACGCAAGAAGCGCTCTTTCATCTCCTCAAAATCTTTCAACGAGCGTGCCGCATCGGCAGCAGCACCTGGCTTTACTTCAGCAGTACCAACGACTTTGAGTGCATTGTTACCCTTGGACAACTCAATTACGACGTGAGACATCAAGTTTCCCACTATTGTTAGATGGTCTAGAGTCATTGCCACAGACCAATAACGAGAGCTGTCTTCTAGGCCCTGCAAGCGTGCTATCAAACGCCTTTCAGTGAGCTGCTCAGAGCTGAGGCCCCGGGCTAACTCTAGGATCTTGTCAGACTGTTCAGCAAAGTCGGCTAATGCCTTTTCTTTGCTGGAATTTTTGAAACGTCGCGGAATTACAATGTATTTGGCTACAGCCCATTCAATAAAAGGCAGACCGGCCCCAGGTTTACCTAATTTTGGTGCATCCGATTTAGGACCAGCCAAATTAGGATTGCCTACTTTCGCAGACTCTAATTCGCTCATAGCTAATTTTGCCCCCTCCGACTTCGACTCTGCTGCAGCGCACATTCTCAGCCCCCGAGGAGCCACTTGCATTTCGCAAGTGGATAATACAGCACGTACTTGCATTTTGCAAGCAAGTGCTAAAATATCCCCATGACCGCCAAAGCAGCAACATCCAAATCAATTCACAGATCACCTTGTGTGGTCAGCAACGTACTTGAAATCATTGGTGATCGTTGGACGCTTTTACTTGTCAGAGATCTACTGTTTTTCAACAAGCATGAATACAAAGAATTTCTAGCCAGCCCCGAAAACATAGCCACAAACATCTTGGCCGACCGCCTCAAAAAATTACTGCACGAAGGCCTGGTTGGAGAAATTATCCATCCCGAAAACAGATCGCGCAAACTCTATTACCTCACCAGTAAAGGCAAAGATCTCATGCCAATCTTGCTAGAAATAGTTAAATGGGGCGCAGCTTATTTGCCAGAAACGAAAGAAATGAAATTGATATTTGAGAGAGTCAAAAGCGACCCAGAACTGCTCAAGAGCCAGGTTTTAGAAAGCTTAGAGCAGTGGGAAAAACAGATGTTGAAAGCCAATGGCAGCACCTGACTCTGACGGCACACGCCCCATAAACAGCGCAGAGCCCAAGCTAAGCGGGGCAGAATTTGCCCGCGATGAGATCGTCGGCGGGCGCTACAAAGTGTTATCTATATTAGGCAAAGGCGGCATGGGGCTAGTCTATCGTGTCGAGCAAATATTTCTTGGCAAAGAATTAGCTCTCAAAACTATCCACAAATCTTTTCTCTCAGACACCACCGTAAAGCGTTTTGAGCACGAGGCAAGAGCAGCCTTTGCCGTCAATCATGCCAACATCATTGCAGTCAGTGCCTATGGTTTGCTCGACGACCAATCCCCGTTTCTGGCCATGGAAATAGTCGATGGCGAAACTCTAGCAGAACTGTTGCACGACTCTGGACCTCTGCCAATGGCAGCAGCCCTGCCCATTATCATTCAAGTCTGCTTCGGCCTGGCCCATGCACACGACTGCGGCGTGGTGCATCGAGACATAAAACCTAGCAACATAATGATTCTAAAAGACCAGGAACTTGGCACCGAGGGCAGTGTCAAAATTTTAGACTTTGGCATTGCCAAATTTAGCCATAGAGACGGGGGAGAAATTCAAGCCCTGACTAAAACCGGCGAAATATTCGGCAGTCCTCTCTACATGAGCCCAGAACAGTGCATGGGTAGCCAGGTTGATTTCCGCTCCGATATCTACTCCCTCGGCTGCGTCATCTTCGAAACCTTAACCGGAAGAGCGCCATTTACTGGCAACAATGCCCTGGCAACGCTGATGATGCATCAATCAGAGCCCCCACCCACACTGGCTGAGAGCGCAGGCGGGAACGAATTCCCGGAAGAGCTTGAGAGCATAGTGGCGAAGATGCTAGCGAAAGAACCAGAAGATCGCTATGACAGCCTGGGAATAGTTGCCCACGACTTAGCCTCAATAATAAAGGACAAAGACAGAACCAAAATATCTCGCCCTTTTTCTGTATCGTCGGCTGATCAAGCAAAAGAATCGGGAAGCGACCGCAACGGCAATTTTCTAAAATACATAATTGTGGCCATGCTCGCAGTCTCCGCCTTAACGGTGGCCACAATTGGCTTGACTCGGTACTACTCGCAGCGCCCAGAAAAAACGACAAATGAGTCACCTCGCGGGCCAAGAGAAATGGACGTTGTAGAAAAACAAGAACAAGAAGTAGAAAAACAAGAAGAAGAAAAAAAGCAGTCAAAGCAATCGAGCGACGCTGTAGAAATTGCCCTAGATAAGGCTCTAGAACACCAAGTGCTAACAAACACTCAAGTAAGAACAATGGCGGCTAAGTCAGATGAGTACTTCTTGCTAAGAAATACTGATGTTACTGCTCAAGCGCTAGAAATTATTGCAACAGCCCAGCAGATTAAGACCGTTGATTTTCAGGACAGCAAATTAAGCAACGAAAACTTAGATAAGCTTTCGAAGCTACGCCTATCCAGAATCATTTTAACTAACTCGAACTTCAATGACATTGGCGCTGAAAAGCTAAGTCGAATTCAGACCTTGACCACAGTAAAAGCAAATGCAACTCAAATTTCAAATCAGGGCTTGGCCTACCTGAAGAAACTCAGCAAGCTCTATCAGCTAAAGATAGACGGCACCAAAGTAACAATTGATGGCGTGCGCGATCTCTGCCAGAGCAAAACATTGAAGAGCGTGAGCTTAGTCAACTGTCCGAAAATCACGAAAGCAGAAGAAAAGCAATTGATTAAGGAATTCCCGGCAATCAGGTTCGAACTTGAAGATAAAACTGAACAGTCCATTTAGGCAAGGTTTGCAGAGCCAATCAATATTGAACCGGAATTAAGCGCGAACTGGACCCGAACTGAAAAGCAAATGAGTTGAGAAACTACCCTATTGCGCTGTTCTAAATACTGTTTCTTTATACGAACGATCGGTGGCGTCCTTGACCGCCGCCCGGTCTTTTTTAGCAAGCTCTTTCTGGCCGATTTTATCGTACATAGAAGCGCGCAAAAGACGCACATCACGCTCCTCAAGAACAGCCAAGGCTCCTATACCAGTATTCTTGATCATATACTTCTTCAATTGTAGGCATTGAGAGAGATCGGCAATGGCCTTCTGGGGCTGATTCAACCCCGCATAAACCTGAGCTCGCTGCAAACGATAGCTAAAATCGCTGGGATAGCGCTGCACAAGCTGATTGGAAATTGCCAGTGCCTTCGACCATTCCTGGCAGTGTATATAGCAACCAGCTAAAAACTTTAGACGCACACTATTGAGATCGTGCACTGAATTAACTTCCAGCGCCTGGGCTGCACCACGAAACTCTTTAAGATTATAAAGAGCCTGAGCCTTGCAAAAGCGCAGAGTACTCATGTAAATATTTAGCTCAGCAGTCTTGGTTTGGCTCTCGCAGAACTTTAGTGCAGCAGTGCTAACAGCCACCGACTCCGCATATTTCTCACAAGCATTGAGCTTGTCAGCACAAGCAATTGAAGCATCGAGCCAATGCGGACTAGCCTTAAGTGCCAACTTATAATATTCAATACACTGCAAATCTTCAAACTGGGTATCAACTACCTTTGCCATTACAAAATTTGGACTGGCCCAGTGAGGATGAGCGCGAAGCGCAGCTTTGGCTAATTTCTCGGCACTAGCATAATCACGCACACCTAAAAAATAACGAGCGGCATCGTAAAAGGCAAGCTGATTGTTGGGCTCATGCTCATACAGGCTGACGTTTTTCCGCAATATGCGCAAATCCAAAACTATGGGGACATAGAGGGGCATCCCCCCAGAGCTAGACGCCGAGGCAGTTGACTTTGTCGCCGCAGATGTAGCCGCCAACTTAGTTGTTCCAGAAGCAGTGAGCTTAGACTTTTCCTCGGCGTGCGCTGCAAGAGGATAAAGAACAGCGAGCGCAAGAACTGTGCATAGCAGAAGACTTGGTGGAGACAAGTCCTTCCACAAAATAGAAGTAGATTTTAAAACTTGCATGCTGCTCGATTTCATTAGTATCTCTAGTATATCTGCTACGCAAATTAGCTGCTTGGCATACTAATGCCACACTCCTTAACCTCGCTTAGCACCTTTACCTCACCTTAACTACTTTAGTCGATTCTATACACATTCAACTTTTACATTTCCATATAGCAATTCAGTAATCACGCCACACGCCTCACTTACCAGCGAGTATTTACTATGTCAATTTTAGTAGCCGATATTGAGTTTTCAGGACCTTACCGCACGCCCATTGAAATCGAAGACAAGGCGGGCATTTTTGTTGTCATGCAAGAATTTGATGACCAGTATGAAGTGATTGATTTTGGCTACAGCGATAGCCTCAGAGCCGATTTAGTTGATCCCGACGAATTTGAACAATGGACCAAACAATACCCAGGGCTGCTGTTCGTAGGTGTTCACTACATCAATCAGAGCGAAAAGGCGCTCTCTGGCTCGCTTGTCAAAACCATTGAAGACTGGTTCGAGAATGCCGAGCCACCTCTAGTACAGACCTTGCAATTTGCTTAACAGAACGATGACTAGCTGTCTCATGGATAGTCATATTTTCGAGCAGCAGAGCGCCGTAATTGAAATTGGCCCGCTCGATTTCGACGGGCCTTTCATTTCTCACCTTGAGCTCAAAGAGCAACCGGGAATATTAGCGACCTTAGTGCGTTCAGCCGAAAATTACCAACTTGTGAACGTCTACTCAACCGCTAATTTACGCTCGGCGGCCCTACTTGAATTGTCATGCCTTAGACAGAACAACCCTAATATAGTGGTTGCTTCATTCTCTGGACCGGGCCTAAAACCTGAAATAAGCGCAGCTATGGCTTCACTTGTGTGGCAATCTCTTGACTAAGTCTTAGCAATTTTAGCCTCGCTCCCAATCAAACTCTAAGCAGCTCTTAGCTAATTTCACCTTCACCTAACACCACACAGAACACCACAGACAATACCAAGGCCTCAGCAATCTACGCTGGGGCCTTAGTATTTGCAGCGCCTAAGCACTTTACAAGCACCCCTCCGCAGACCTTAACCCCACCATAACCTCAATGTGATTGCACTCCCCGTGGTGGCATACGCCAGCTTCGCTAGCGCCCCAAGTAATTACTTTCGCTAATAAACTGCACTCTTCAAATCGGCAAAGTTTGCCAGAAGGCCCGCAAGTGTGGGTTTCAAACACTATTACAGAGAGAGAACATAAGTCATACAAGTTTGCATTTAGGCTTTACCCAACTGAACCGCAGGCAAACATTGCTAGTTTGAGATATCCCATATCTCATCCATTTCTTCAGGCCACCTTTACTAAAACCAAACAAATAAGCCCAAAGCAGCCCTTTCCAGTTCCATCAAGGAACCCAATAAAGAACGGGCATAGCTGGGCCTTGGCTCAGAAGAAAAGATGCAGAAACTTGGGATTTTCTTCTCCATAAACACAGGAGGTACCAATCATGAGCGATGCAATGCAAACAACTGTAAATGCAAAGATTTCTAAGCGTTATCGCAGCATATTCATCTCCGATGTGCACCTTGGCACCCCCGGTTGCCAGGCGGCTCTGCTACTCGATTTTCTCAAGCACAGCGAAAGCGAAAATCTTTTCCTTGTGGGTGACATCATCGATGGCTGGCGTCTAAAAAGGCGTTGGTTTTGGCCCCAGGGTCACAACGACGTCTTGCAGAAGCTGCTGCGCAAGGCACGCAAAGGCACCAAGGTTGTCTTTATTCCCGGCAACCACGACGAGTTCATTCGCGACTACGACGGTCTAGTTTTCGGCGAAATTGAAGTGCGCAACACCACCGAACACACCACTATCCGCGGCATGAAAATTCTCATCATCCACGGCGACGAGTTTGATGGCGTCGTGCGCTATCACAAATGGCTGGCACATCTAGGCAGCTGGGCCTACGACATGACTGTAGTGCTCAACGGCTGGCTTAACTTTGCCCGGCGCAAACTGGGCCTGCCTTATTGGTCGCTCTCTGGCTTCATCAAAAAGCAGGTAAAAGAAGCGGTCAAATTCATCACCAACTTTGAAGAAGCTGTCTCCAAGCACGCTTTCGAAAACGGTTTTGATGCTGTTCTCTGCGGCCACATTCACCATCCCGCCATGCGCCAAATCAACGGTGTTCTCTATTTGAATGACGGCGACTGGGTCGAGACCGGCAGCGCGCTGGTGGAAGAGCTGGACGGCAGTCTGGCTGTGATCAAATGGCAATTGGGGGCTGAACCCAAAGAGCTTCATCGCCACCCCGATCTCCATCCCAATCTCCAATCTAGCGTCGGCTAAATCAGCCTGAATCAACGCTCAAGCGAAAGTACAAAATCATGAAAATTGCAATCATCACGGATGCGTGGCATCCACAGGTGAACGGAGTCGTGCGCACTCATACACATCTGGTGGCAGAGCTGCGCAAGATGGGGCACGTCATACTTATAATCAGCCCCGATTTGTTCCGCAACTTTCCCTGCCCCACCTATCCTGAAATTAGGTTAGCTGTGGGCGTGGGCAAGAAACTCAAGACCATGATTGACGCCTTTGACCCCGATGCCATCCACATTTCTACAGAGGGTCCCCTGGGAATAGCAGCAAGGAACCTCTGCCTGCGACGGAAATTTCCATACACAAGCGCTTACCACACACGCTTTCCCGAATACCTCAAAGCCAAAGCTGGCGTCCCTACCAGCATCACCTATGCCTTACTGCGGCGCTTCCATGCCCAATCAAAGGCCGTGATGGTGCCCACTGCCTCGATGAAAGAAGCTCTCACGGCAAGTGGTTTTGTCAACGTAGTGGAATGGACCCGGGGAGTGGATACCGAACTATTCCACCCGCGGGACAAATCTTTCTTGCAACTGCCGCGACCAATTTTTGCCTACATCGGCCGGGTGTCAGTAGAAAAGAACATCGGGGCCTTCCTCGACCTGGATTTGCCTGGCAGCAAACTAATAGTTGGCGATGGCCCACAATATAAAGAGATGGTGAGCCGTTACCCCAACGCCCACTTTGTCGGCAGCAAGAGCGGCGAAGAGTTAGCGCAGCACTATGCAGCTGCTGACGTATTTGTCTTTCCAAGCCGCACCGACACCTTTGGCCTGGTTGTGCTGGAAGCGCTAGCATCAGGCCTACCGGTGGCGGCCTACCCTGTGACCGGCCCCAAAGACATCATTGGCGGGATCACTGGCGAAAGGGCTGTCGGTTGCCTCAGTGAAAACTTGAACCAGGCAGCAATCGACGCTCTGCAGATTGCACCGGCTTCCTGCCGTGCCTTTGCCGAAACAAAATCTTGGCGAGTCTGCGCCGAGAAATTCTTCAGCCATCTGCACCCACGGCTCAAGTAGCAACCCCAGCGATTTATGTGGCGAAATTTCGCTGCACCATCGACATTGATGCTCGAAGCCCCGCTAGGGAGGGATAAAGCCAAATCAATGTCACACTTAAAACTAGCCCGGAGCTAGCGTAAATCTCGCGAAAGCTAGCGCATGCGTAGATTCCCCACCCCCTACAGCTACGGTAAAACTGACTCAAAAGTCAGCTGAAAAGCGGCCCGCCCCGAAACAGCGAAGAAAGGCGCCCAGCTTACTCCATAGGCATGTCAAGAAGTGTGAAGAATCTGACTTTTGTGGCCGTAACATTACTTACCTTTCCCCCAGGGCCCCGGAGCTGATAGCCATTAGTTATCTCTTTCAACACATCACATCTCAGGTAGTTCTTCTCTCCAGCCAAGCCAATTCAACGCCACCACTCTCTCTGCCAGCAACCCTGTTGCCGGTACGAACACACCTGAGAGCAATGGCACGGAACGGCAAGGTCGCAGAGTAAACAATCGAGGATGAATGGTTGACGAGAGCTTACGCAACCCTAGGAGTCCCAATGAACAGATTGCTCACAGTCTCCACGGTTGTGGCGATTGGTGCTGCACTTGCGTTCGGAGCGGCCTTTGCCCGTGATGTCGAATCGGCATCCGGTGTCAAGCCAGCCCATGTGGAGGTTCGACCGAACCCTGCCACTGGCCGCACAACCGAACAAGAGAACATCGCCGAACGCTACCACCGCGACAACACCCCCGGAGCGGTCAAGCACTTCTATGTGCTCGCCCCCAAGTCCGGCGCAGTGATTCTCTACTCGACGGTGCAAGGCAAAGTCACTTCCGGTGGCAAACGCCTCACCCCGCGTACATCCATCAACAAGTACGACTGCGGCAAAGATTGCACGTACTACGAAGGCATGCGCGTGGTCATCGGCGGTGAAATACAGATCACCACCGAGATGATGCAAGACGACGGCACCTTCGGCAACTCGGTGCCGTACCTCTATTGGTTCGACACCAACGGCCGCTATCACCAGCACTTCTTCACGGACGGGCAGGTGATTGCCATTCTCGACCAACCTCTTGTCGGCAAACGCGTGATCATCAACGCCGATGTCGCCGCTCGCAAGTGACGAGCAGTTCCAGATCCGATCAACCCAGATCAACTCAGATCAACTCAACCTTTACAGGACAAATCATGAAGCGCTCCCTCTCCCTCGTCGCCATCGTCGCCATCGCCTCCATCTCCCTGGCCGGCTGCAACGAAGACGCACCGCAGTCCAGCTCCGGCGTGCAGAAGGCCACCGTACAGGTCGCTGTCAACCCCAACACCGGGCGCACCGTCGAACAGGACAACATCGCCGGCCGCCTGAAGATGGACAACACCCCGGGCTCGGTCAAGCACCTCTACATCATCGCCCCCGAATCCGGCCAGGTGATCATCTACTCGACGGTGCAGGGCAAGGTCACCAGCTCCGGCAAGCGCCTCAGCCCGACGACCGTCAACAACTCCACCCGCGGCTTCAACGTGCAGTTCGGCAACGAGACGCACTACACCAGTGAAGTGCTGCAGGACGACGGCACCTACGGTAGCTCGGCCGAGTACATCTTCTGGTTCGACTCGAAGGGCCAGTATCACCAACACTACTTCACCGGCGGTCAGATCATCCACATCTCCGACCAGCCCATCGCCGTCAAGAGCGTCGTCATCAACATGGAGCTCACCGCCGCCCCCGGCGTCGTCGCTCCTGCCGCGGCTCCGGCCATCGACAAGGGCGCCGTGGCTCCCGCCGCCGGCGAGAAGAAGTAAGCCCTTCTTCCGCCAGCATCAACCGCAACAGCACAACGCAGTCAACTCAACACAACCTCCTAGGAACAGATCATGAAAGACAACTGGAACAACATCGACCCGTCCAACAGCAAGGGCCCCATCGGCTTCGGCATGAAGTGGATCCTGATCATCTTCGTGCTCGCCTGCTTCGGCGGCGTGCTCAGCTACACCGCTGGCTGGATCGGCGACGCCGGCCAGGTGGCCAAGGAGCAGTTCGGTCCCAAGGCCCTGCTGCAGAAGTACGAGTGGTTCAAGGACGCCAGCGCCCAGCTCGACGCCAAGGTCGCCAACATCGACGCCGCCCAGGCGCGCATCAAGTCGATGGACGAGACCTACAAGGGCACGCCGCGCACCCAGTGGGCCCGCCCCGACCTCGAGCAGTACAACCTGTGGCAGAACGAAGTGGCCGGCCTGAAGGCGAACTACAACAACCTGGCCGCCGAGTACAACGCTGCCATGGCCAAGTTCAACTACCGCTTCACCAACGCTGGTGACCTGCCCGCCGGCGCCACCAAGGTGCTGCCGCGCGAGTTCAAGCCCTACCAGTAAGGGCCTCCAAGCAGCTCGATTCAAATAGGTAGTTCGAGTCGAGCTCGTCTTCCGATAGCCGTAAGCAACAGCAAGGTGAGCAATCACCTTGCTTCACCCCACTCGTCCGTCAATCAATCCTCAGCAAGGAACATCAACCATGTCCACCCTCTCCATCGTCATCCTCCTCGCCGTTGCTGGTGTCATCGCCGGTGCCATCTTCTCGCCCAAGTTCCGCCAGCTGCTCCGCATCCGCGGCGGCAAGGCTGTCGACGCCGGCACCACTGCCCTCGAGAAGGAGCAGGACCAGTACAAGGTGCTCGTCGCCAAGATCCCCGCTCAGCGTGATTCGGTCGCCCGCACCAAGGCCGGTGCCGTGATCGCCCAGAAGAAGCTCGGCACCCTGACCGAGAAGCTCGCCGGCATCGAAGCCGAGTACAAGCAGGCCGATGCCGTCAAGGCGCCGGCCGACGTCGTCGCTGCCATCGAGGCCGACTACACCGAGACCGAAGCGGCCATCGAAGCGCAGAAGAAGATCGCCAGCGAAGCCGCTGACACCGCCAACGAAGCCCTGAAGGCGCTCGAAGAGACCACCAAGGCCCTCGGCAAGTTCAAGAGCCGCATCGAGCAGGACGCCAACAAGGTCGACCTCAAGGCTTCCCTCGAGATGGCTGCTGCCGCTCGCCAGGAGCTGAAGGACATCCAGACCGAGATCTCCGGCGCCGGCCAGGCCTCTGCCGAGATCGACCGCGCCCTGGAAGAAGCTCGTGCCAAGAACGACATGAGCAAGGGCTCCACCACCGACCAGGCCCGCGAGAAGCTGGCCGAGCAGGTCGCTGCCAACGCCGGCCGTGACCGCCTGCGCGCCAAGCTCGGCATGGGCACCGCTGCCTCTTCCGAGACCGCGGCCCCGACCGACACCACCAAGTAAGCGAACAACCGCAAGGCTGAACGCTTAAGCGCAGCAGACCCAGACCCCAGAGAAACAACCAGCTAAAGCTTCGGCCTAGCTGGTCCGATGTGCCCAAGGGGGAGGCAACCTTGAAAACGCAATATTAGGTTGCCTTCCCTCTCTTTCCCTGGCTGCAACACCTAACAGAAAACCGGTAGTTCGCAGCCTTCCCCAACAGTCACAGACTCACAGGAAAATCAACCATGTCCACCCTCTCCATCGTCATCATCCTCGCCGTTGCTGGTGTCATCGCCGGTGCCATCTTCTCGCCCAAGTTCCGCCAGCTGCTCCGCATCCGCGGCGGCAAGGCTGTCGACGCCGGCACCACCGCCCTCGAGAAGGAGCAGGACCAGTACAAGGTGCTCGTCGCCAAGATCCCCGCTCAGCGTGATTCGGTCGCCCGCACCAAGGCCGGCGCCGTGATCGCCCAGAAGAAGCTCGGCACCCTGACCGAGAAGCTCGCCGGCATCGAAGCCGAGTACAAGCAGGCCGATGCCGTCAAGGCGCCGGCCGACGTCGTCGCCGCCATCGAGGCCGACTACACCGAGACCGAAGCGGCCATCGAAGCGCAGAAGAAGATCGCCAGCGAAGCCGCTGACACCGCCAACGAAGCCCTGAAGGCGCTCGAGGAAACCACCAAGGCCCTCGGCAAGTTCAAGAGCCGCATCGAGCAGGACGCCAACAAGGTCGACCTCAAGGCTTCCCTCGAGATGGCCGCTGCCGCTCGTCAGGAGCTCAAGGACATCCAGACCGAGATCTCCGGCGCCGGCCAGGCCTCTGCCGAGATCGACCGCGCCCTGGAAGAAGCTCGTGCCAAGAACGACATGAGCAAGGGCTCCACCACCGACCAGGCCCGCGAGAAGCTGGCCGAGCAGGTCGCTGCCAACGCCGGCCGTGACCGCCTGCGCGCCAAGCTCGGCATGGGCACCGCTGCCTCTTCCGAGACCGCGGCCCCGACCGACAGCAAGTAAGCGAGCAATCGCCCCATCGTCAGTTGAGTATTAGCCAGGGTTGAGCCATTTGGCCCTGGCGCTCTTCTGATATCGAAGCATTCCGCCTTAATCCCCATCAGAGGAAAACCTATGATCAAGCGCTTACTTACAACCGCGTTGGTTGTGGCGTCGCTCTTCGGCCTTGCCGGCTGCAAAGACGACTCCGACTCCAACAAGACCAACCAGACCCAGACCTCCAACTCCCAGGTGATTCGCCTGCTCTCCGGCTCGGAGAACAAGTCGCTCGAACCGATTCTGCAAGAAGCCGCCCGCCAAGCCGGCGCCACGCTGCAGGTCGACTACAAGGGCTCGGTCGACATCGAGCTCGAACTGCAAAAGGGCACGAGCATCGACTACGACGCCGTGATGCCGGCCGACCGCATGTGGATCACCCTCGGTGACCAGCAGAAGGTCGTGAAGAACATCCAGAGCATCTACCGCACGCCGGTGGTGCTCGGGGTGAAGAAGTCGGTGGCCGAGCGCCTCGGCTGGACCAAGGGCAACGTCACGGTCAACGACATCCTCAAGGCTTCCCAGTCGGGCAAGCTGCGCTTCATGATGACGTCGGCCACCCAGAGCAACTCTGGCGCGGCGAGCTACTTCGGCTTCCTTTATGCCTTCGCCGGCAACCCCGATGTGCTCTCCGACGCCGACCTGGCCAAGCCTGAAGTGGCGGCCAAGGTGAAGAGCATCCTCAAGGGTGTCAATCGCACCGCCGGCAGCTCCGGCTGGCTCAAGGACCTCTTCGTCAAGCAGTACGACTACTTCGACGCCATGTTCAACTATGAGTCGATGCTGATCGAAACCAACCAGACGCTGGCGCAGCAGGGCAAAGAGCCGCTCTTCGCTGTCTACCCGGTCGACGGTCTGGCTATCGCCGATGCTCCCCTGGGTTACGTCAACAAGGGCGACGCCGCCAAAGAAGCCATCTTCCTCAAGATCCAGGCCTACATGACCTCGGCCGATGTGCAGAAGCAGCTGATCGCTTCTGGCCGTCGCGCTGGACTCGGCATCAACCTCGACCCGGCCGCTGCGCCTGCCTTCAACCCGGCTCTCGGCTTCGACGTCAGCCGCGTGCTCAGCCCCATCAACATGCCTTCCTCGGAAGTGATCCAGAAGGCCCTCACCCTCTACCAGACGGCTTTCCGCAAGCCCAGCCTGACCATCTATGTTCTCGACTTCTCGGGTTCGATGCAGGGCCGTGGTGTGGAAGACCTGAAGAGCGGCATGCGCGTCGTCCTCGACCAGTCGCTGGCCGAGAAGTATCTGCTGCAGTCTTCGCCGGATGACATCACCATCGTCATTCCTTTCGACGATAAAATGCGCGGCATCAAGACGGTCAAGGGCAACGACCCCGCCGCTCTGAACGACCTCTGGGCCTGGATCAACTCCCAGGACGCCGACAACGGCACCGACTTCTACACGCCGGCCTCCGCCGCCCTGAAGGAGATCAAGAAGTACGACCACGAGAAGTACTCCACCGCCATCATCCTGATGACGGACGGCCAGTCGGACGGCAGCTTCGAAGCCTACAAGCAGAACGCCATCACCGCTGCCCTCACCGGCGTGCCGGTCTACTCGATCATGTTCGGCGCGGCTGACCCCAAGCAGCTCGACAACATGGCGCTATTCAGCTCGGGCAAGGTCTTCGACGGTAAGAAAGACCTGATCAAGGCCTTCCGCGAAGCGAAGGGCTACAACTGAGCCACAAGCTCCTTCCTTAACCCTAGCCAGGAGAACAAATTTATGGCCAGTACAAATAAACGAGACGTCGTTGCCGGCTTAGCAGCTGGTGGCGCCGCCGTTGTCTCGTATGTCACCTGCGTTTTTCTTGTGGACCTGTCGGTTGTGGTCAGTCTGATTCCGGCCGTCCTGACGGGAGCTGGTGTGATCTTCCTCGTGCCGGGCACGACCTTCACCCAGCGCACCACCATGAACGAGCAAGAAGCCGCTGCCATCAAGGCCGCGCACGTCAAGGTCAAGGCACTGCAAGGCTACGCGGATCAGATTCCCGCTCAGCATGCTGTGGCCAAACGCCTGGTCGCCGAAATCGCTGAGGAAGCCAACCGCATCCTCGTCGCCATCGAAAGTGACTGGAACAAGTTCCAGGCCGCCGAACCCTTCTTGAATCAGTATCTTGTGCCCATCGACAGCTGGCTGTCGCGCTATGTGCTGCTCACCACCCGCGGTATCGAGTCTGCCAAAGACTTCATTGCCTCGGCCGAACGCAAAGCGCTGCCGGACATCAAGACCCAACTGACCGACCTCTATGAGAAGCTGCACATCAACGATGTGGCGCAGTTTCTGGCCGGCAGCATGGGTGGCATGAGCTTCCCTAACATTGAACTCAAAAGCGAGGAGACCTCGTCATGACCAACACGATTCGATATCTCATCGCCGCCGGCCTGCTCGCCCTTGCAGTCGTCGCGGTTGTTTGCATCAAGCAGTTCTCGGGCGACACCACTCTCCCCAACGGCACCACCATCATCAGCACGCCGGCAACGGTGAGCGGTTACTACGGTGGCGAGAAGGAAGAGTTCCTCAACGACCCCGAAGTGCGGCAGATTCTGCTGGACAAGTACAAGCTCACCGTCAACGCCAAGAAGGCCGGCTCGGTCACCATGGTGCGCGACACCCCGCTCACCGGCGCCGATGACTTCCTCTGGCCCTCCAGCCAGGTTTCGCTCGCCATCTACAAGCAGCGCGGCGGTCAGGTGGCAGCCTCCGACAACATCTTCAACTCGCCCATGGTGATGTACACCTGGACCGAGGTCGGCGACTTCCTGATCAAGGCCAACATCGTGCAGAAGCGCGGTGACATCTACTACATCACCGACATGCCGAAGCTGGTCAAGATGATCTCCGACGGCACCAAGTGGAAGGATGTCGGCTTCAACACCATCGGTGCCAACGCTCGCATTGGCATCCGCACATCCGACCCGCGCTTCAGCAACTCCGGCTTCATCTTCGCCGGCCTGCTGGCCAGCACGCTCAACGGCGGCGACATCCCCGATGACACCACCATCGATGGCGTGATGCCGAAGATGTCGTCGGTCTTCACCCGCCTCGGCTTCATGGAGCAGAGCTCGAAGGACCTGTTCCAGGGCTACCTCACCCGCGGCATGGGAGCCTATCCCATGATTGCTGGCTACGAGTCGCAGCTGGTGGAATACATCCTGCAGAATCCGGCCAGCAAGGACGAGATTCTCCGTACCCGGCGCGTGCTCTATTCGGAGCCGACGGTGTGGAGCAATCATCCGTTCATCGCTCGCACGGCAAACGGCAAGCGCTTGCTCGAAGCCATGAAAGATCCGGCGATTCAGGAAATCGCCTGGAGAAAGCATGGCTTCCGTTCCGGTCTGCCCAATGTCGTCAACGACATCAAGGCTCTCGGCATCAACGACATGCCGGCGACCATCAACAACGTCGTCGAAATGCCCAGCCCGAGCGTGATGGAGAAAATCCTCACGGGTCTCGATGCCGTCGTTCCGGTGCAGAAGCCGTAAGCGCCGCAGGCCATCAAGCAAGCCAGCAGGCCACAAGCCTGTAGCTTGTCGAGAAGAAAGGAGAGGCGCGCTACAACGCGCTTCTTCTTTCGGGAAAAGCAGCAGCAACCCTGCTGCTTTTTCTTTTCAAGAATCATAACAGACCGGTCTAATATAATTCTGTTTTAAAAGATGAAGCGCCAAAGCAGGAGCTTATGCGCATGCACTTCTAGCGGCAGACAATCACGCCAAATCAAGGTCGAACCTGACTAGTGACCTTTTCGCGCAAGAGCGAGCAATTCATCTACGCGTTTTTGGTCAATCGGCACCGCCGAGCTGTGTCGAAAATCGTCTGGGCCAGATTGATTGAGCCCTGTCAATTTGCCCTCACGAGTAACGACAGGCCCGCCTGACTGACCACCTTTGACGTGATTATTTAACTTCAGTTGACTGCCATTGATATCGAGTCCTAACTCTCTGATGTTAGACGGACTCATGTCTTCCTTCAATTTGTGAACGCCGTCAGATTTACCTGGAGAAGCATAGAGCGCCTTGGAGCCCTGAGCAAAACCCAAAGAGACAATAGGAGTGCCCTTTCCTGCCTCTTTAGACAAGTCTTGCACTGGCTCAAATGGCTTACAGACCTTCTCAGTATCAGCCCCTGTCTTTAAGGCCACCACAGCAGTGTCACGCTTAGGGTCTTGATGCCGCACTTCAGCTTGATATGTACCGCCATCAGCGGCGATACCACGAATATTGCTTATGTTAGCGTTCTTATCACCGCTTACAACGTGATTAGCTGTAGCAACCAGACACTCACCGTTTTTAACATCTTTGCCAATAACAGCACCGCTTCCCATCGGACCATCTTGGGCATGTTTCGGATTGGAATCATGTGCTGGACTAATTTTTGCATCAAATCGTATCGTGCTCGGTGCCGCTTGGTTATAGATGTTCGGAAAATCTAGATGGGACAAATCTTTTGGCAAATCCTTCATCCCTTTAAAGTCACAACCCTTGCTGTCTTGACCCGGCATCAACGACGGCACAGTGCCATCGGAGGGATTGCTTTTACAGGCGCTAACATCTCCCTGTGGATTAAAACGTGCCATGGTCTTGCCGCTATGGGCATCATCAAAAAGAATCTTAGAGACAGACTCTGAGCTATTAAGTGGATGTGTTTGATCGCGCACCGCGTCCTGAGACGAGGCAGGTTTGTCAGTCAATTTGTTCACCTGGTAATTGTCGCTAGCCTCAATCCGGTTCGCAAATTGCTCAAGCAGCATACGGATTGAACAAGTTCAAGGTAGCAGCGACAACGTGAAAGTTCCGTGACGGTTATTTCCAACCGGTCTCCATGCACTTACGTCTTTCTTACGCGATTGCTTCAATACTCAGCAAATCACAGTTGAGCCCTGCCGACTGCGAAGAAAAAGAATGACTCCATTGAGGAACAAATCATGAGCGAGAAACATGGTCGGTCCGAGAATCAACAGCACCATCAGGGCAAACATCACCCAGAGCACTCTACTTTTGCCGACCACGTGCGCGCCGCTGAACTCGCCTACGACCTGTGGAAATCAGGCGACTCACGCGACTGGGATCGAGCCCTGGAACTTAGGGAGCAAATTAGTAAGCGCAGCCCCAAAGCCTGGCAGTATGCAATGAAAGAAGTGCGTACAGAAGAAGAAGCCGAAGGCAGAATACCACCACATCAACGCCACTTCCAAGCAGAAGAAAAACGTGGACTGCGCGCCTACGAAAGAGGCAACGGCCACATCGAAATTCGCGAAGCTCCAGACCCATACGCCAGCAGACAGCAAATGCGAAAAACTCCCTGCCACCACGAGCGGGACTACCTAGATTTCCACAGTTAGCATCTCAATCGACAAGCAGCGAGCTATCTCACTTTACCTCTGAACAAATCGTCAAGATCATTATTCTCCAGCACTCCACTTTCAGAAAAATACAATGCGGTCTTATCACGAGCCTGCTTAAAGCCTTGCGGAATCAAGAATCGTTTTTTATCAAGTGGCACCAATTTTATAGAGCGATAGACAAATAGGTCGCGCAGTTCTTTTTGGCCAAGCTCCCTTTGTTCACGGCGCGAGCTGCGCCTTTTAAGATTCACTGGAAAGCCTAACTTTGGATCACAGCTCATAACGCTGCACCAAGCCTTGCTCATCGACGCCGACAATTTGACATTGTTCAGAGAGATTACCCGAGCTAGTTCGACTTGGCCAAGATCATGTTTGCGTGAAGTCTGGCCTTTGTAGGTAGTCTCCATAGCGGCAGTGCCATCAGGCAAACGAACCGCTTTCACCTGCGAACTCTGATAATTCGAAAAACTACGTTTGCCGCTGTGATGATCACTTAAATATTCAGCCAACGAAATCTCAAAGTAGCTCTTATTTTCAGGATTGACATAAATAACTCGATCAGGGGAAGCGTCTTGCCAAAGTACGAGACCCTGAGCGGTCTTCGTGCTGAATGCATGCTGGCTGAACGCATTTTCGGATGCACCGAACATGCCGCCTGAAGCTTTCAATAAAAGCATTTGGCTATCACTCGGTGCCAACGCTGCCGATGTCGCTGCCACCCCTGGTAAGAGCAGAACGAAGCATGCAGAGAGAACTGCGCTCACAGCCAGTGTTAATTGGTACTTGATGCGGCTCTGACTACTATTCACTCTGACAGCCACTAATTCCTTTACTAAACAACAGTTAAGAGCGGCAAAGCGTTCACGGGCACTATTGTCATGTCACGACAAAATCTTCTTTCCCTTTTAAGCCAAGAGATACTCACCTACTGTTCAACCGCAAAACGTAAAAAAGGCCTCCACTCAACTATATGCATAAGTATTAAAAGTCAAAAAGGAAGACGAGTGAAAAGTCGGTGTTGGCCACAGACTCCTCACTCGTTTCCTGGCACGCTCCCTAATGCACGACAGCATCTAAACCGGTCTGGATGAAGCTAGTCAGTACGATAGCAACCACAGTGCCGATCGTAGTATGGGCGAGGCTCGGCATAGGGGGGCTCCACCTCAAGAGGTGGTTGACCAGTGAGCAGGTCGGCGAAGATGCCAACCCCAGTGCCTATCAAAGCGCCGCGCCCACCATCTCGGGTGGCAAAGCTATAAATACCACCGGCGCCAGCTGCGGTGCCCTGCCGTGACCATTAGCAGAGCGGGATGACGGTCGCACCGATCTCAACGGAAGTGATCTTCGCGCCAAGTTCAATACGGACAGTCGAACCCGTCATGGAGTTGATCGTTGAACCGTTCCTGGCAATGACGTTCGAGCCATAATCAGCGACGACCTCAGATCCGTCGCTGGCGATGACTACAGAACCCTCTTCGGCGATCACGAAAGAGCCGCGATTAGCGATCACCGTCGATCCGTCAGTGGCATAAACGATTGAGCCATCTTCGGCCACTACCAGCACACCAGCGTATGCATACAACGTCCAACCGGCCTTAGCGCGAATGCAGCTGTAGCTAAAACCGGAGATCTTGACAGCACACGCGCTGGTAGCTGTGAAGTTATCTCCGCGGGACCTGTCACTGACACCTTGCATCTGATTCATGTTGGTTTCTCTGTAATTCACCTGTGACTTGAAAGAACAGCCGACTTCTCAAATCAGCTAAAGAGACCGGCTGCTCTTAACACGGGTCTACGAGACGAAGACCGGTGCGACCTTGGTCGTCGCACCAGGCGGCAGCGCCCGCAGACCACGGAAGACACCAGCAGCCAGGTCAGCCCGACGAAGGACGATATCGCCATTGCGCATCATGCGCCGGATCTGCCGACCAGCCACGGCCCGGGGCAAACGCTCGATCACGCTGGAGGGCGAGGCGACCTGGCGGTGACGGTAATCGACCCAATGCTTGAGGCCGGCTGCCATATCATTGCTGGCAACGAAAATGGTGTGATCGACCTCGACGTCGGCTGTCAGATCGGGAACACCGCCGTCGTGAGCGTCCAAGGTGGGGATGAAGAACATGTCCGGGTCTGCCTGCTTGCTGGGCCGGTAGCCAAACAGCAGGGGCTTTGCCACCATGGGCTCGATGGTGCTGAAGCAGCAGACCGCGATGGCCCAACCCGGGTACCACTCGGTGTAGGCCTGGATCATGGCCGCGCTGATGGTCGGCCGACGCTCTTCTGGCACAGCGTCACCGTTAAGCACGGCTTCGATATCGGCGGCATCGCGGGCAATGACGATGGTATAGACATCGAAGTTAACGATGCGCACTGGGCCGCCACGCTCCGGACCGAAGCTGATCGACTTAGAGAGCGCCAGGGTCAGCGGAGCGAGGGCCTCGCGAATGTCCTTGAGAAAATGCTCGCACTCAGTGGTGTCGATCACCTGGATGTTGGCCACATCGTCCGGGATGGGCAGAATCATGGCGTTGCCGTTACGGACAGCGGGCAGCACTGCGGCCAGAGGTGCGGGCACCACGGCCTCCTCGAAGCTCCACTGCTGGTGCGCCACGGCGGCACCACTGCGAGTGACCGCGGCAGGCATGCTCCTTGCTGCGTAGTGCCGAGTGGGCATGGCGTTCGCTATGGGCCGGGCCGGAACCAAGCTCTGCGCCCGGTTCTGGTAGGCCAAATAGCGCATACCGGCACGGTCTTCGAACACACCGACAGTGGTATCATCCAGGGCAGCGGGTTGAACAGAAACGCACATGGGGTTTTCTCCGAGATCTTGGTTTGGATTTGGTCTAAGGTTCGGTTTAGGGTTAGAACGAGAACCAGTCACAGCAGGAGAACCGCGATCTAGCGGCCCTTGTTACGCTGGTTCTCAATGCGCAGAGCGGCAATCTGAATGATCAAACTGGCGCAGTAGAAGGAAATGCCAGCACAGTAAGTTACCTTCTGTTGCATGGCGACGGCGATCATTCCCACCACCACGGCAATCATTGCCGCGAGCAGAGCCAGTTTGAGGTTGTCGAACAGCTCTACCTGGCCGAGGGCGCGGGGCTGGAAAGCACTGACAGCCGCGACCATCGCGCTAAAGAGCACGGCTGCGGCCGAATCGAGGTGCAGCACCGCCACCATGAAGGCCACAGCAATTGCACTGACAGCCGCGCCAACCAGGGTGATTACGAGCTTGTCTAGGGTCATGGCAGTCTCCGAAATATCAGCGTTGAGGAAAGACTTGGAGCAGTCACTGTTTCTGCTGTACCGCTCAACGGCAGATCGCCGCAGTCATGCGACCTTCGGCATTGACCTTGATGGTGACGCTGGTGATCGGGCACGAGTTACGCCGGTAACCAACGCCTTCCACCGGCATGAAAAGCCGACTCGGCCCCCATTGCTTCACACCGCGAGCGCGGTGCAACACCATGGTCAGGCCGTAGTAGCGAAAGTCGGCACTGAAGCAGGAACTCACAAGGGGGAGATCCGGCAGGTCGCTGCGCTGGCTCTGCGGCAGGCAAGCCCTCAGGCTGTGCTGGTGCGCGGCGGCGCGCTGCTTCTGGGCACGCCGACTGCGACGATTGCTGATTCGGCTGCGAGTAACGGCACTGGTGCTGGTGCGGTTGAAATGGCTCATCGATTCTCTCCGGTTAAAGTTCAGAAAATGTCGAAGCTGAAAACTTCTGCAGGGGGCACCTTATGCACCGCGGATGCAATGGCAAGGCCAGAGCAGCTCAAGGTCTATGGCGGGGCCCGGAACAACAGTGAACGGCGCGGGAGCGATAGAGCTTTTCAGCTCCTTGCGGTCAGCTCCACGAGCGGCCACGCTAAGGCCCAGATGAAGCACTTGCTGCAGCGCCACAAAAGCAGCCTGCATGTAGCTAACGTGGTTGCCTTTAGCCGTAATCCAGGCTAGCGGACCCAAATCGATTGGAATGCTAGTGCAGGAGAAGGACCCGGCAAACAGCAAACAAAAGAACCAGAGGTAGAAGCGCAGAGGCCATTCATCCTTCTGGTGACCGACTTTGAAATGCAACAGCGCCAAAATTGCCAGGGCAACCAGGCAAATCGCAGCCGCAATAGGCAGGCCGAGAAAGCTCTGCGCCGCATCATTGAAAGCCAGCAGCAACAAGACTGCAGCCAGAATCAACAACAGCGGCATAGCGGCGCTCCGGGAGAGACCGTGCTTTGCAGAGATGCTAGACATGATAGGTACCTCAGTTAACAGATAGACCGGTTGAGAGGGGAGCATCCTTGCTCGCATAGCAGACCGAGCATCCTTGCTCTCAGAGCAGACCGAGCATTCCCGCTCCAGCGTCAGAGCAAATTGAACTGCCGACAGAGCATCACTCCACCGCTAGGCTTCAAGAGCTCGATGGTGGAGTAAAGGAGGTTGACGAGCTCGGTCACCGACGTGATGCCGTTAGGCAGGCGACCCATGAGCAGGTGATAGGCCCAGCCGGGATCGCAACTGTGGTATTGATCTTCGACGGCAATGAGCCAGTCGCTCTCGCGGAAGTCAGTGCGGAGGATAAAAAGCCCACGGTGGTTGATGGTGGCGGGCTCGACATACCAGCAGTAGGGCGATACAACCGGACCCGGAAGAGCAGGGGCCAGCAAGGTGATGATGCCAGCGCGAGAAGCGATCAAGCGGCTGAACGTACCACCAGACAGCTGACTTCCTTGAAGCTGTCGAAACGTGCCGTCCGGCTGCTGCAAATGTAAGAGGGTGACCCTACCCTCGCCATTGCAGGCATTTTCGCCGGGGAGAACATTGACGGAAGGAATGCTCATAGAAGAACCTATTGAGTTGTTTGAGGTTGTGGATGCTTGGCTTCAGCTAAGCAGTATCAGAGCCACGCCAACAGCGTTATTGAGGCAATGAGCTGTAATTGGCACCCAGAGTGAACCAGAGCGCCGATACGACTCAGCCAACACTGATCCGACCACAAAGTAGGCGAGGAAGCCACTGAGGTTGAAGTGCATGAGGGCAAACATTGCAGCGCTCACAGCCACAGCGATGAGATCGGCATGGCCGTTGCCCATTGCTCGGGAATTGCGATGAAGGCTCGACCTGATCATATTGAAGAGAAATCCACGAAAGACGATCTCTTCGAACACAGGACCAGAAATAGCCATCGCCACAAGAGCCAGTTGAGGCCAACCGGAAAACGACTTGAGCAGTTCAGCGAACGGATCGCGCACTGCTGGCAGTGGCAATAGATCAACAAGCAGATTGACTGCCATGATCAATACGAATGCTACACCACCACGCCAGAGCACAGCGAAGATGCTGTCGTTCAGGGCCTTGGCATTGAGCGCGAGAGCGGAGGAAAGAGATAGTCCTTCCCGGCGCAGAGAGCGGTTCAGATACCAGACCTCGGCCCCAAAGCCGGAGACGAAAGAGACGATCACCAAACCGGCATAGCCAGTGCGTGAGGACAGGACAGCATCCACCATCTCCAGATAGCTGAGCTGAAAACTAGAGGGGATTAACCCGGGACCGAGGAGGAGGAGAAGAGGCAGAAGGGTGCCGATGACGAAGCAAACCAGAGCGACACCATAGGTCTTGGACAGTCGCCCCATAGACCAAGGAAAAGTTGTCGCCAGTCGCGCCGAGGGATACCACAAACGACGAGCGATGGAATCGGTATGATTGGGCATTTTGTTCTCGCTTAGGTTCAGAGACACTAAAAGAAAATCCTTTTTGGCAAAGCGTCCAAGAATGGTGGCTATGCAGATTGCCTTCACTTAGCCACCAAACTGTTAGATACGTTTGCGTCAGGCCTCCCACCCGGGAAGAGTGACCCGGCAGGGAAACTCCACCAGTTCGATCAGTTGGGAGAATTGATCGAGGAAGGAGGAGACAAGCTGAGCCAGACGCAGGGCACGCAGGTAGTTGCCGCCGTGCAGAGCAGTCACGGCGCTGTTGGCATTGTCGTAGGCCGCGGCAAGATGCAGCAGCGCAGTGGCATCGCTGTCTTCAGGCACGTGGTTAACATCGATAAACAGCACCGTATAGAAGGCGTTGTAAACGGCCTCTTCGGTCTCGGTCAGCTCAGCTCTCACAATCTTGTCGTAGCCAGTAGCAATCTCATGAGCGGCCATTGGCTCTTGCAGCTTCATACGGGTGGTCATACTCGTGTCTCCGGGGTCGCAGACTTTGCCGAGGGGTATAACTACGGCCTCATACCAGCAAGAGACTTGCTGGCGAGAAAGTTGAGACAGTAGGGCTGGTTGGTTAGGTTAAGCAGCGGTTCTTGCGTGGATGGAATGAAAGGTGTTAATGAGTACTAACACAAACACGCCCAGGCATGTCAAGGGAATCGTATTTGGTATCAAATTTAACGGGATATTTTGCAATTTCAATTGCTCCAACGGCTAGCTACACTAGCGCCACAGAACAACATTGCCGAAACTTCAAAAGCAGACAAAGCTCTGCCGATGTGTGATTTTAGCGCCACTCAGTTATCATAAGTAAAGTCTATCTAGATCAAAAACGGCAGCACCCTACAGCTGCTCTTGCTGCCGGGTGCTCTCTCGCCGTTTCTATCACGCCCCCGCGATAAAACTTATATGCAAATTCTCTGGACAGATTCGCTAAACAGGTCCACGAAATCTCTCAAAAAAATGTGAGAGAAAAGGTGATGCAAAAAAGCGTATCCGAGAAACCCCAATTGGTCAACTACAACAAAAGCAGCACTACCAGCCTATTTAGGTAAAACCAAATCTCATTTCGGCAAAGTTTTTCCGTTCAAGAAGTACAAAAAAAACACAAAATTAGATGGATCAGATCTAAAAAAGTGCAAGAAATCTGAACCGGCATGGGACATCCTGTCCCATACCAGGTTAGCCGATCAGACTTCGAGGAAGATCACCCTTTCTTCCACAGCCTCCCGTGGTAGGCGAAAGAAGTCTGTAGCACGTGCAGCAAACTTCCGCATAACAACGTAAGCAGCCCAGCTCAACCAGTTTACGGCCGCGCCCTGCTTTTTGCGTTGCAGCGACTCTTGGGCGATGAACATGTGCAAATCATGCTCCAGCCCAGCTGGTACAAGGCCCTGACGAGCCAGAGCACGAAACTCGGCACAGATGGCACCATGGACATTGGCCGTTTGCATAAAACCGACATGGAAGATCAGTCGGTAGAAGCCATGGCCAAGCACCTCGAATTGCAAGCGACTTGCACCTTTCACCAGCGGAACCCGCGCGGTTTTGACGGTGAACAACAAAACGTGCTCATGCAGACTCTTGTTGTGCAAAACATGACGCTGCAAAAGCGGGCCAATGGCATCATCAACCTTGGTAAGCCAGGCTGCCAGACCGCGGACACGAACTACGTTGCCTTCATTGATTTGCTCCACGAAAGTGCTAAAAGGCGTGGAGAGCTTAACCAGCTCAGCACGAACTGCCGTCGTGGACTGCCGCCACGAGAACATAAGGAAGGCCATTACTGCAGCGATGACCAGAGGCAACCAGCCGCCTTCTGCCACTTTGGCCGAGTTGGAGACGAAGAAGCCCAGGTCGATGGTGCCAAAGAACAGCAGCGTCACACCGCCACAAAGCCACGAGCAGCGCCAATTGGAGACTATCAGCTTAGCCAAGAGCACAGTGGTAATCAGCATTGTGCCTGAAACTGCTACACCATAGGCCGCTCCCAAGGCATCGGCGCTGCGGAAGAACAGCACCACAGTGATAGTGCCGAAGGCCAAGAGCCAGTTCATGAATGGCACATAGATCTGTCCAAACTCATGGCTAGAGGTCTGGGTGATCACCATTTTCGGCAGAAGATCGAACTGGATAGACTGGCGGGTCAGGGAGAAGACACCACTGATCAATGCTTGCGAGGCAATGATGGTGGCGGCCGCGGCCAGAACAATGAGGGGTGCCAGAGCCCATTGCGGAGCGGCCTTGTAGAAGGGATTACCGGCAGCAGTAGGATCTACCATGATCAATGCCGCTTGGCCGAAGTAATTGAGCAGCAAGCTGGGCAGCACCACCAGCCAGAAAGCGCGGCGGATGGCCGAAGCGCCTACGTGACCCATGTCTGCATACATAGCCTCACCACCGGTAACGGCCAGAAAAACAGAGCCAAAGACGGCCGCTGCGGTACCCGGATTGTTGACCAGAACCTCGTACGCGTAAAAGGGGCTGAGGGCCATAAGCACGCCGGGTTGGCCTACGATGCGGTAAATGCCGATCAAGGCAATAACCACAAACCAGGCCACCATGACCGGGCCAAAAGCGCCACCGATCTTGCCAGAACCAAAGCGCTGTGCCAGGAACAACACTAGCAGCAGGCCAATTGAAACAGGCAGCACCAGTTGCTCCACCTGTGGTGCCAACACCTCGAGGCCTTCCATCGCCGAAAGCACTGAAATGGCCGGAGTGATCACACCGTCGCCAAAGAGCAAGGCCGAGCCAACGATGCCCAGCAATGTAATCACTCCAAGACCAAAGATGTGCCAGTGCTGGTGATTACCGTCAGCAATCAAGCCGGTCAAGGCCAGGATACCGCCCTCGCCGTGGTTATCGGCGCGCAGTACTATCAGGCAATACTTGATGCCCACAGTGATGAGCAACGACCAGCAGATCAAGCTGACAATACCGAGAGCGTCGCCGGCGCTAGGGAGGGCATGACCCAGGGCCTTCATGGTCAGCTGTAGGGCATAGAGAGGGCTGGTGCCGATGTCGCCGTAGACGAGACCCAGCGCCAGAACAGTAAGCTTGGCAGCCGAACCTTTATGAGCCGAAGCATGCGACTCATTGCCGATTTCAGAGTGAGACATTTGAAACCTCAGACTATTACGTTGCGTGATGCAGACGTCCTTGTCAGATTGAGCTTCTGCGCGTTTAGCGCGCTCGGGCTTGCCCTAGACAGCCGGTTGCGGAGCCCCAGCAGTGGCCTCAATGCCAATGGCCATCCAGTTGATGCTAACGTAGGCGATGACGAAAGCCAGGGCCGCACCACTAGCCGGACCCATGAAAAAGAACACCGCCGACGGTGCCGCCATCGCCACCAGCCCGGCAGCAAAGAGGGCTAACCGCATCCTCTCAGCCATGCTCACCTTACCCACAAGACCGGGCAGAAAAGCGCTAACAGCGGTCAGCACCATAGTGCCAACCACTGAGACCGAGAGCGACCACTTGAAGGCAACTGCAAGGGTGGCGATGATCACAACACCCAAGGCACAGCGAAGGAGCAGAAGCAGAACTTTGGTCATGGTCATTTGAGATTTCCTCTTAAGTCAGTTGGCCTTCCTCTAGAAGCCGGAGCTGCGCTCCTTGATATAGAAGGGCTGCTCTTGCGGGTCGACGGTGCCAAAGACATCAGCCCAGCCCGCAGGCTTCTCACGCTTGATGCTGACCGTACCCTGGCAGACCTCATCGATGCGGAGCACGAAGTCACCCTGGGGTGCCATGGTCCCGGCGGCAATGCTCATACCAATCACTTCGCAGCTGAGCTGGGGGAGGTTCTCTGCCGCTCCCGGGTCTGTGAACCAAGGCACCGAGCCATTGCCGTCTTCCATGCGATAGGAGCCGACGATGATGGTGTGATCGAGCGCCACCATGCCCGTTTCGATGGAGCCGTCGTGGCCATCCAAACCAGGCAAGAAGATGATGTCTTCGCTGCCCACCATGGGCTTGTACTGCACCATCACGCCACCAACCTTGCCGCTGTCTTTGGGGTCGAAGCAGAACAGCAAGAAGCTGAAGCCGGGATAGAGCTTGTCGAGCTGGTCGTACATGACCTGGTTCAAGACGGGGGTCTTGTTGGGGCTGACTTTGCCCGAGCTCAAGGCCTGAGCGATAGCGGCGGCATTGCTGGCGATAACAACGTCGTAGAGGCCGGCATCGTAACCAGAGACAACCAAGGCATCGCCAGTATCGGCACTGCTACTGCCAACACTGAGGGACACGCCAATCCTGATGGCATTGGCGAAGTCGGGGAAGATATGCGAATAGGTCGCCAAAGGGATGAGACTGGAGACATCCAGAGAGCCGGGTGCGGCAGGCACCGCAAGCAGCATGGCGTTGCCTAGTGCGTCAGCGAGAACAGGAACGACAGCGGAGTCGAGAGCGGAAGCAGTAGAAGCGCTGACGGTATTACTGGTTAAGGCAGCTTCCGCAGCGACACCACCAGCGGTAGCACTACCTGCAGTGGCAACCAGCCCAGGGACAGCCATGACATTACTGTAACCCAGAATGCGCTGATTGACGGGTTGACCATCGGCACCGACGCCTTGCACTTCTAGACCGACCAAGGTGGTGCGGCGGAAATCGACGGGAGCTTCAGGGTTGTTGGAAAGGCACATACGTTGTACTCGTTTAGTTGGAGCCATCTATAGGAGACGGCAGTGGAATGGACCTCGCGTAGAAGACGAGGCAGTGAGAGCGACATCATCCTGATCTGCATAACAGCAATGACCTAAGCAAGGACCAAGCAAGGACCAAGCAAGGACCAAGCAAGGACCACTACAAAGAGCATGGCAAATCCTTCTGCTCACACGGGCTAGCAGCGCTCAATCAACGAAATTTTCCAAGGCAATGAATTTAGTAAGTAAGCAAGTAAGTAAGTATTGAATCTCAAGTCTTGCGGTTGGCAATCAAATTGCTAGCGAAAGCTATAAAAGTGGCATGGCTGGATGGCTAAAGTAAGTAAAAAGTTCCTGGAGAAAAGAATTGAAAAGTAATGCTCACTTCTAGCACAAAACGCCCAACGCTTGTCAACCTTGACTCAATCTAGTTTTTACTTTGCCGAAGTCAAAGGCCGAAGCCAGAACTTTGCCGATGCGTGCGAATGCGACAATCAATATTTTATGGCCAACACATAGTGGCTAATACTTCACGAAAGATACTTCGCGGACAATACCTAGTGGACAATGCCTAGTGGACAATACCTAGTGGACAATGCCTAGTGGACAATACCTAGTGGACAATACTTCGCGGCCACTGCTCCGTAGTAAATTTTCAAATGATTCCAATTCCATAGGGTCTTACTCAAAACGTCGGCAGGTCGATTATTCCTGCATTACAGTCATTCCTTGATCATCAACTTGCAAATCAAAAATGGTCGAGCGCCGAGCTTGACTCGACTCCCATTGACGAATTCTCTGCAATACTTCTTCCTTATACTGCTTCTGCGTCAAGACAAGCAATGAAGGCCCGCCTCCACTCAAAACACATCCAATAATTGGTGCATCAGAAAGATCGGAACGCAAAGAATTTAAGGCTGGTACGAGATTAGCGCGAGGCTGCTCATGAAGATGGTCTTTGAGGACTTCTCTCATAGCAACAGCATCGCTGTTAGCTACTGCTGCCACCATCGAACTGCTGTTGCGGATATTGATAATGGCATCATTTAAATCAACCCTAGTACCAAGGACTCGGCGAGACATTGGCGTAGTAAGAGTATACGAAGGCACCACCGCAATTGGAAGCCAATCCTCCGGCCAGGGGATAGCCTGTGCAACAATTCTTTCAACCCCATGAGCACCAATTATGCCACCACCACAAACCACAAAAGAGCCCAGCAAACTTGCCGCCATCGACTCCAGATGGCCTTCCACACTGTAAGATTCAGAGAGAAGCTGCGCCTTACTAAGCAAATTACCTTGCAACATATGAGCAGCCCAGACCGCCCCTAGAATAGCTGCTCCGGCCGTGCCCATACCGCTTCCAAGAGGAATATCAGAAGTAATAGAGAGGCGCACTCTGCCAAGCAAATTCTGATCACTCTTCCACAGTTTCTTCAGCAATGTATAAATTAAATCGCCAATATCTGAGCCTTTGCTTTGCTTAGTTATTTCACCCTTCAAGGTTATTAACTGTGACTGGCCAACATTGCTATCCTCGGCCAAACAAAGAGTGACATAAACGTAGAGGTTCAAGGCCAAACCAATGGTATCCAGCCCAGGTCCTAAATTGCAGGAGCTAAGAGGCACTCGCAAGGTAAGTGATTTTCCCTGCTGCAATTGTTGCCGCCAAATTTTAGAAGTAGCGGCACTGACATCGTCAGAACAAGCCAGAGCAATGTTGCGGCTCATAGCGGCGGCCTTACCATCCTGGACATACTGGCGGCTGCGCGCTCCGGTTTTTTGACCCAAGTAAGCTTGAATCGTCTCCGATTCATAACCTTGCTGCGCTAGCTGGTGACCTTTACTGTGCCGCAGCATGCTGGGATTGACAGGAAAAGCAATATTAGCCTTGCGACCAGCCTGGGAAACAATGGCGGATATTGATCGCTCGTTAAGGGCAGACTTTCTTTCTGAGCAAAAAACTAAATCGCTGCCAGGTAATTTCTTTCGCAACGATTGCAGCAAAGCGATTTCATCTGCTTCTAGCAAGTGCTCTGTCTTCAAGGAGCTGCGCTCGCGAAACAAGGTAAGAGTTTTCTTGTCGAAATCAAAGTCTTGCCATTTGAGGCCAATCAGCTCACGCACTCCTAAGGCATGGCGATAGCACAAAAGAATTAGAGCTGAGTCTCTCAGGGGATTGCGCTGAGAGAGTAAAGCGGCTCGGCCCAAGCTATCAACCTCAGACGGCGTGAGATATTCGCGTGGTCTAACCTCAGCGCTCTTTCGTTTGATTGGAGGGACATTCTTCCCAGATTTCGAATCCATACTATCTACTTCATGCCAAACGGAACCAGTATTAAACCGAGTACTAGTATTAAACCAAGTACTAGTTACCACGAACCCATTCCATTTAACAGTGCTTTGCTAGTAGCACTAGGTGCTATCACCTAACACAAATTAGGTCAGTTAGAAACAGGCTAGCACCGCTAGCTCGACAATGAGCGCTCTGGCGAGATTTGAGCTAAGCCAAGCACAGTCTTGCTCCAAGCGATTTGCCACAGGCAGACTTTGTCAAATTGAACCACCACTCTGCCGACTCAAGACCGCGCTTTGCCGAACTGGACAGCGATCAGAGAAATAAATCTTGATTTTCATCTGTGACAGAACTACTGGTAGAAAAGAGGTCACATCCACTCTTCTTTTCCGAGCACTAACCAACCTTTCAAACCATAAACACTGCTCTTCAACAACCCCTGCTGTGCAAATGCATTAGCTGTCGCCCTCCGTTCTCCAATAAACTATCAACACTCAGGTAACGTCATGAAAAAAATCCGGGCGTTGTTTATACGCGGCACACTCAAGGTGGTGCCGTTAATAATCACACTGGTAATCTCGCTCTTCGCTGTGAAGCTGCTGCTGGGAGTTCTCAATGCAGTTTTCAGCCCGGTGCTGACCACCTTGGCCCAGCTCGTACTCTCCAAGAGCGCCCAAGCGGCACACGGCAGCTTCGACAATCCACTAGAGTTAGCTCTGACGCTGATCATTCTGGTAAGTCTAGTGGTCATGCTCGCCAGCTCACCGATTGGAACCAGCCTTCTCACTCTAATCGATCGCATAATCCTCAAAGTACCAGGAGTAGCGACGCTCCATTCCGCTGGCCGACAGATGACTGAACTTCTCACCATGCAAAACGGCATGGGCGCTTTCAAACGAGTGGTTCTGGTCAACGCCTTAGGTCAGGTCAAAAGCCTGGCATTTGTCACCGGCGAGACCATCGATAAAGAAACAGGCGTGAGGTATCTGAACATAACCATCCCCTTTCCGCCCAACCCACTGATGGGTCTGCAAGGCTTTGTGCGAGAGGAAGATACCGTGAACTGCGGGCTTACAGTCGAACAGGGTATTCAGCATGTCATCTCGCTTGGCATGGTCTCCTTCGAACAGCTCAATTTGAGCTCCTTTTCACCAAACTCAGGTACAAAAACTGGTGCGAAAGCTGGAGCGAAAGAATGAACAGCTACGGTGTGGTCGGATTCGGCACCATCTTCATCGTGGCCACCATGGTTGGCTGGTTCTTCGTCGCCCCGGCGGCAGGCTCTGGCTGGCTGATCTTTGTCGCCTATGTCGGCGTCATCACTGTATTTACCGACAAGGAGCATTTGCTTGCCGCAGTAGTGGCTGGCGCCACCACAGTATCGATCATAGCGACAGCCTGCTGGTATCAGGGACAAGCCAATAGCCTAAGCGATTGCGGCTTCCTCCTGGGCCTAGCGGTGATTGCCGCACTGGTGGCTCTGCTCAAGATAGGCTACCGCCAATGAGGTAGAAGACTGCAGCAAGTAAGGTGGAAAACTGCAGCAAGTAAGCACTGGCCGCGTCGTGACGAAGGTCAATCGCGGCCAGCTCATTCAACCAAACTAACTGGCCGGAGGCTAAAAATGTCTGGCAAATTCTGGCGTCCGCTCTGGCGCCGCAAGTCCATCACCTCAATCGAAGCAGAAAGTGCAGAAGAAAACGGTCCTCGCTTACGGCGAGTGCTAGATGCCCGCGATGTCTTCAACCATGGAGTTGGGGCAATTATCGGCACCGGCATTTTCGTTCTAACGGGAGTAGCCGCCGCCAATATCGCCGGACCAGGCATTCTCGTCTCGTTTGTTCTGGCTGGGCTGGCCTGTGCCATGGTCAGCTTCGCTTACGCCGAGCAAGCCTCGATGATTCCAGTCTCAGGCAGCGCCTATACCTATGCCTATGCCACCCTCGGTGAGCTAGTGGCTTGGATCATCGGCTGGGATCTCTTACTGGAGTATGCGGTGGGTGCCAGTGCTGTAGCCTCAGGCTGGAGTGCCTACTTTCAGAGCATTTTGCACGGCCTGGGATGGCACCTACCTGCCGCCCTGGCAGCAGCGCCAAGCGACTGGACTATTCTGCACTCATGGCTGGCATGGCCAAGCAGTATAGACCTGCCAGCAGTCTTGATTGTGTCCTTTATCAACTTCTGGCTGATTAAGGGCGTCAATCACACCGCCAAGATGACTTCAGTCTTCGTCGTCATCAAGCTTTTGGTGGTGGTCTTCTTCATTGCCGTTGGCGCCTTCCACATAGAGCCAGCAAACTACAGCCCTTTTCTGCCCTTTGGTTGGTCTGGAGTAATGGCAGGAGCTGGTACAGTATTCTTTGCCTTCATCGGCTTTGATGCTGTCACCACCTTATCAGAGGAGTGCAAAGAGCCGCAGAAAGACGTGCCTAAGGGTGTGATCTGGTCGCTAGTGGTGTGCACCATGCTGTATGTTCTTGTGGCAGTGGTTATGACTGGTGCCATTTCATACAGCGACCTCGGTGGTGCCGGAGAGGGGGCCCCAATGGCCAAAGTCTTCAACCACATCGGCCTGAATTGGGCAACTCCGCTAGTGTCGGTTGGTGCCATCGCCGGTATCACATCAGTCTTGGTGGTTCTGCTCTACGGTCAATCACGCATCATGATGCGCATGGCCAAAGACGGCCTTGTTTCGCCAATCTTCGGCAAAATTTCAGCGCGCTTCCACACTCCTGTCTGGTCAATTGTATGCTGGGGTGTACTGGTAGCACTTTCGGCCGGACTCGTGCCGATTGGTGAGCTGGCCGAACTAACAAGCATTGGCACGCTCTTTGCCTTCGTCATCGTCTCAGTTGGCGTAATTGTTTTGCGTCGATTGGAGCCGAGCAGACCACGAGGCTTCCGCTGCCCCGGTTACCCATACGTTCCGATTCTCGGGGCAATCTTTAGTCTCATCCTCATGCTCAGCCTGCCTGCAATAACTTGGCTGCGCTTTGCCATCTGGATGTTCATTGGCTTGCTGGTCTATGTCGTCTACTCGAAGCGACACAGCAAACTAAGCAAACCCTAATTCAATTGTCGGCAGCTCTCAGACAAGAGCGGCCGGCTCTACCCCTGCAAAAAGAGTGTTAGCATGTCCCAAATCGATCAGCCGAACCCCACCATGACGGGCTACTTGAAGCGCATGGACAACAAGATGAAAGAGGCTCATGGCGGAGCTACCCCGCTCACGGAATGGGTGCCGCAACCAGGGAGCCCCTTACCTGGGTTTAGCAGCAGCTCCCCAGCAAGGGGTGCGGATGCAGACCCATATAAGAGTGTTTCAAATGACACTGAGACCCGCTACGACAAAGACTACAGCGGTGGCTACACGGTGCGCTGGTCACCTCGTCGTGGCACCTTCCATGTCTACCAGAGCGGCGTTTTCTTGAAGTGCTACCTCACTAACTACTGAAGATAATCCGGTTGTTTTTCTCTGAACAACCGGATTTTCAGTCTGCGCCAGGCCGCTTTACACAAGAGCGAAATTTTAAGCAGGGAGGGACCCGGTGGTCCCTCCCCGTTCCTTTCATGCCAAGGTGGAGAAATTGGCACGCTGCAACCCTGTAAAATTTTCACGAGCCTATACATACTATAACTTATAGCGTACTACCCCAAAATTATAAACCTAAAAAAGAAGTGCTACGGAAACTTTCCGTAGCACTTCAAAGGATTCACTTAACCGACGCTGTAGGTCTTTCTTTGCCTTGAGTAAGCCTAGACAACTCCAAACTAAACTACAGCTGCAAACAGCGCCAGGTCTCAGAGATGCGCTTTTGCGCTAAACCCTAGGACAAATAAGTGCCAATAAGCCGCTCAGCTTAACCGTGGAACTGACCAGCCTCGGTGGAACCCGCCAGTGCCGTCGTCGACGACTGGCCGGCGGTAACGGTTTCGAGGATGAGGTCGAACAAGCCAGTGCCCACCTCTTTCTGGTGTGCCACGGCAGTGTAGCCGGCCTTCTGGGCGGCGAATTCTTCTTCTTGCACACGCACATAGGCCGGCATGCCTTCTTGCATGTACTCACGGGCCAGCTTCCAGGAGCTGAGGTTGATCGAGTGCCAGCCGGCCAGGGTGATGAACTGGAACTTGTAGCCCATGGCGCCAAGCTTGGCCTGGAAGTCCATGATCGTCTTGTCGTCGAGGTTCTTCTTCCAGTTGAAGCTGGGAGAGCAGTTGTAGGCCAAGAGCTTGCCCGGAAACTGGGCATGAATGGCCTCGGCGAACTTGCGGGCCTGTTCCAGGTCGGGCTTGGAGCTTTCGAACCAGAGCATGTCGGCGTAGGGAGCGAAAGCGAGGCCGCGTTTGATGGCTGAATCGAGACCGCCACGCACGCGCCAGAAGCCTTCAGGCGTGCGCTCGCCGGTCATGAATTCATGGTCGCGCTCGTCCACGTCGTTTTCCAGCAGGGTGGCATCGAGGGCATCGGTGCGGGCCACCAGAACCGTTTCCACACCGAGAACGTCGGCAGCCAGGCGGGCGGCAACGAGGGTGTTGATGAACTGCGAAGTAGGACGCAACACTTTGCCGCCCAGGTGACCGCATTTCTTGGCCGAGCCCAGTTGGTCCTCGAAGTGGACACCGGCGGCCCCGGCCTTGATGAACGACTTCATCAGTTCATAGGCATGAAGCGGACCACCGAAACCGGCTTCAGCATCGGCGACGATGGGGGCGTACCAGTCCACGCCGTTGTGACCGTCGCTGGCATCGATTTCATCGGCACGCTGCAGGGCATTGATCAGCTGTGTCACCAGGGCCGGAGCACTGTCCACAGGGTAGAGGCTCATGTCGGGATAGACTTGGCCAGACTTGTTGGCACCGGCGGCAACTTGCCAGCCAGAGAGGTAGATCGACTGAGCACCTTCGCGCACCATCTGCACAGCCTGCGGGCCGATCATGGCGCCGAAGGTCTTGACGTAGGGTTTGGTATTGAGGAGCTTCCAGAGCTTCTGAGCAAGCACCTTGGCGTGGGTGTGTTCCACCTGAAGACGCGGGCGAAGACGCACGACATCGTCAGGGGAGTAGGGGCGAACAATGCCGTTGAAGCGATTGTTGGTCCATTGGCTGGAAAGTTGCTTGGTCTGAGCTTTGAGAGATTTTTTGGTCATGATTTAGGAGATTTCTATTGAGCAATTTACAGAGGTAAATCGCTGAGTTGTTGGAGCCTGCCACTGCAAGAGCGGCAAAAATATTGGGTTCTCGAACGTACTATCCTTCAGGTATAACTAGCGACCGTTGTCTCCTAAACATCTAAAAGATGCTGTCACGGCGGCCTGCTGATTCTTATAGTTTGGCTTTGCTAGTTAATTAGAGAAAGTTTGAGACCTGATCGGGGGGGGAGATTGAAAGAGAACTTCCTATTGGTCTATCAATAAGTGTTTACTGAGAGCGGCGCTGACTAAGCCCCTCTCATTTACAAGACCTTGCAACATGGCTTAACTGAAAACCCCAAAAGCCATACCGGCGCCAGCCACAAAGCCTGTTGGCAACCCGCCTTGCGTTAAGCAGTCGCTTAACCTCTTAATCTTAGCTAGATGTAAGACTCGCATAGCTAGTGCAAACACTGCCTTGAGCTACACTCTAACAATGGCAATCACAAACGAATCCCGCGACAAACTCAAAGCACGGCTATCCAAAGCCATTGGGCATCTTAACGCAGTTTACAAGATGGTCGATGAGCAGAAATACTGTATTGACATCCTCAACCAACTGAAAGCGGTGCAGTCGGCATTGGATAAAAGTGCTGAAATCATGCTGAAAGACCATCTCAATACCTGTGTAGTCGAAGCTGTACAAAACAATGACTCAGCCAGAGTAATGGAAGAGCTGTGGCAGCTTCTCAGGCACAGCAATGATGCCGAGGGTCCAGAGCAATCACCGGAAACCAGCACAATAAAGGCCGCAACAAAAACAGATTGCTGCGGCTCCTGAATTAGCGGCTCCTAAAATGACTGCCCCTAAATTGGCGGCTCCTAAATTGGCGGCCCCCGAGATTAGCGGCTCCCTGAGAAGCAGAAGCTAGATCTGGGGCAATTTTGTCAAGCAAACCAAAATTGGGAAGAAATCGGTCAAATGAGCTCGACTAATGCTCTATGGCCTGTCGGCAACTTCAGCTCAAACCGCAACTTGTAGAAAAAAAATATTGATTGCCAATTTGCAAGTAAGAGATATAGTTGCCCGCATAGAAGAAGAAGAAGTAGAAGTAGAAGTAGTAGTAGTAGTAGCAGCAGTAGTAGAAACAGCAGAAATCAAGTCTCTAGACCGTCTCAGCGGTTTTGCTGAGGCCAATCGTGATCGCGACATTGAGCGCTACAACTTCGCTAACGGTATCGACAGTGGTGCCTAAAACGAAATAGGGCAGACAGGCGAAATGAGAATATACGAAGTGCCTGACGAAATCATCGAGCTACTTGCCTGAAATGTAGTCACTACTCTACCGGCAATTTCACGAAACAAGCAGTCAGGCGGCAAGAAATACATGAGACTTCGAGTAAAGACGCTCGCCAAAACTTTATCAGCCGGTGCAATACGATAGGTTCAAAACCGCACACACTCTCACTCAAGTGCAGCGCCTTCAGTAGCAATTAATCCCGACTAGTCACCCAAATAGGTGATTACCGCAAAAGTCAGACCTAGTAGACTGAACAAATGGCCTGCTGGTTAATGGAGAGATGTGATCAAAATTTGCTCACTTACCAATATCCATTGAATGCTGAGCTTTGGCGAACAGGTATCAAATTTGGGGGCTTTGATTGAAACGGAAGAAAACAAAATCCAAATTTGACCTGCTTGGGATAATTGCTCGAGCCGTCGAGCCACAGGAAGAAATACTGGAAGAGTCAACTCCGGCAGGCGAAACCAATGGTGATGTCTCGAAAACCAAGCCTGAGCCGGAAGCAGAGAAAAACCTTTCGAATTTCACTACTGGCACAGCAGAAAAATCGCACGGTTTTAGAGTACTCATACCAATAAACTCTCAAGAATCTGCGCTCTATGCACTTGAAGCTGCAATGGCGCGTCAATGGCCGCAAAACACACAATTCATGCTCACAACGGTAATTGAAAGTCTCAGTGGTGACAGCCTACAAGCCAAGACCATACACCGCGATGCTTTATTAGCTGAACAAAAAGAACATCGGCGTACTATGAATATCTGGCTCAATCAGCTCAAAGACTCATTTGCAACGGTTTTCCCAGATACTATTACTGATTTAGAATGCGGCAGAATCGCTGAAAAGATCTGTGAAGTGGCTAGCAGCTGGAGAGCCGACTATATCTTAATTGGCTCCCATGATTTCAGTGTAGTCGACCGCAAAACCCTTGGTAGTATTGCCTCAAAAGTACTTATGAGCGCGCCATGTACAGTTGAAGCGGTACGTTTTAGCAAGCGGAGAAAGACAGGTCGATTAAGTAGTAGCAGCGACACAGAAGAAATAAGACAGCTTGCCAACCAAGCACCACGTCGCATCATCGTAGCCACTGATTTCTCAGAGCAAGCAGATAACGCCGTTCAATGGGTGGCAGACAACCACTGGTTCGACAATACTGAGATTCGGCTTCTGAATGTTACGGAAGCATCAAAGAGAGAACCTGGAGTGTCGTTTCTCTCTGGGTCAAAAGGTTACGTTTCAGAACAGCAATATCAGAGAACCTTGGAAAATAGACTGCGTGTAGTCGGTAGACAAATAGCGAAAAAGCAGCCTCGCTGTAAGCTTGAAGTATTTGTACTACAGTCAGATTCTGTATCAGGGGCAATTTTAGAACTCGCTTCCGCCTGGGACGCCGATCTAGTGGTTCTGGGTGCACAAGGAGACGGAAGCAGCGAAGAGCAAAAATTCGGCTCTAAAGCTCTGCCAATTATGGATAGCTTGGATTGCTCGACAATTGCCATAAGGGACCACAAACGCCAACAGGTGCATTTCTCCTGGTACCTCGAGCTGCAGAAAACCACTAGCCACGACTTGCGAACCGTAGAAACGGCCGAGGCCAAGAAGTCATGAACGAATCGCATTCTTACTACTGGGAAGACCTGACTAATTGGTTTTCGTTTGCCCTTCATCAGCTCGTCTACATTCCAGCATGCTGCATACATGCCATAGAGCAAGAACTTAGAGCTAAGCACGGCGCCCCCAAAATTCTTCATCGACCTCACGAGCACTCCAAAAACCACCCAATTAATCAGCTGGAGATGGCCAGGAACGCGACAGATCACCTTGAAAAGGCGACTATTCACGATCAACCACATCTCTGCAGAAACTGTGGCGATGACATCATTTCGCGAGTACATTCAAGTCAAGCCCAAGAGCATACGAGAATTGACAATGACAGCTTTCACGATTGGCTTTCAAATGATCAACCGCGTCTCGATGTCTACGAAGCCTTGCCACACGTTAGCGCCTACGAGCAAAATCTAGACGGCTTTAACGAAGAACACCTGCAGCGCATAGAAAAATATTGGGCAGAACATCAACTTTCTAGTCCAAACTGCGCAGTCAAAGCAGCCAAATTAGCTACTGCCGCCGACTGGGAAAGAACGAAACAGCAGTCGATAGAAAACAGTCGAACAGAATACTAGGGCCTCAACGGTTGGTTGAGCAGTATTTTCCTAAAGAAAGATACGCGTGCATTTCAGCGGCGATTAGGTAGCGAGAGGCAGCTATGAGCCGACCAGAGATTTTCACGCTGTTTATGCATAATTAGCATAGTTGGCAGTTAGCATGACATTTTGGCGTCTCTGGGCGAAACAGAAATGGCGAAAGAAATCGAAATAGCTCAAAACAAGGCAACCGATGTTCGCAGCGAACATCAGCTGACACTTGAAGCGCCGCAATTGCATACTGCGCAACTCTTACACAGAACAGCTGAGGCACTTAGCTCAGACAACCAAAAAACCGCTACTACATATCCACTACCCAAGCTATCAATAGACAGTATGTTTGGCGCAACGATAAACAATTCGTTCTTCAAAAAGCATCTAGATACAAACAAAAAAAGCCCTCAGCCAACTGAAAAGCCAGCCAGAGAAGATACAGTACCGCAGAGAATCGAAGCACAAAAAAATGGCGGCAGATTAGAAAGATCATCAGCACTTGAGCCCATAGATTCGACAAAGGCAGAGCGCTACCTACACGGTGACGGCAAGGGACTTCCACCAATCGCAAAAGCTTTCAAAGATATTGGACTTGAGGCTCTGGCCGCAGCAACTGCAAAGGACAGTTCAAAACCTCAAATACACGTATCCACAAGACCAGGCGACAAAGCTTTCCCTTTAGGTTCCAGAGAAAATCCATACACATCTATTCAGTCTGCTGTAGACAAGGCACCAACAGGTAGCGTCATCAACGTCCAGCGAGTGGGCTCGGATGTTTACAAAGAACGAGTCAGCATAACGCGTTCCGACTTAGTCTTGCAAACCGATGCAAGAAATCCAGCGGTGCTTGACCTAGCAGGTAAAACGACCGGCCGAGCCAACGCCGCTTTTGCCATTGGCAGCGGCAGCAGCGAAATTTCCATCAAAAATTTTGAAATACGCAACTTTACGGGCAATGTAGCAGCAATCAGGATAGACGGTAGTAACATTCACAATATCACTGTCGCAGGTAACGACATTCACTCAGCCAGCGGCGCCGAAGGAATCGCAGTGTATGGCCGTGGTGGCAGCGAGGCGTCACGATTAAGCAAAATCAATATCATCTCCAACAAGGTCCACGATTTAGAGCTTGGTGAGCTGGAAGCAATTCCGATTAACGGTAATGTCAGCGGATTTAAGGTAGTTGGTAATAGCGGGTACAAACTCGACAATATATTCATCGATACGATTGGTGGCGAAGGAGTTTCTAAAAACGCAACCTTCGATCAAGCTCGCAATGGAGAGATTTCGTTCAACTACGCTGACAAAATCTCGACCCAGAGCAATCCCAATAGCAGCGAAAGTGGCAACCTCTCTGCTGCGGCAATATATAGTGACGGAGCAAGGAACCTTTCGATCAAAAATAACTACATACGCAATGCTGATTTTGGTATTGAAATCGGTGGAGAGCACTCCGGCCTAGCCTCTAGCAATGTAGCTGTAAGCAGCAATATTGTCGAAGCGAGCAAGTATGTCTGGCTTGGTCGAGGCGGGGCTCCTCAACGCCCCGGGGGAGCCAAGGACAGCTATGCTCGAGATAATGTTGTAATCGGCAATGCTCGTACTGAAACTCAGTCAAACGTGCGAAATTTCGCTGTTGAAAATAACATCTCGTTCGCGAGAATGTCATCCACAAAAGTCTTGCCAAAAGATATCGCAGCCTTAGTGCAAAGGCACGCCAAGTGACCTAACGGTCTCCTATAATCTCATCGGTTATGCCTTTGCTCGATTCCTCAAGGGCCTTCAAATCTCTCTTAGCTAGATTTACCTGACCGAGTTTTTGATAGCAAAAAGCTCGCTCTTTATAACAGGTCGATAAAATCACTTCATCCTCACCGCCAGCACTAGCCTTGTGAGAACGAGTCAAATTAATAGCCTCAGTAACAGTATTTACAGCATCCTGCCAACGCCCCTGAGACTTAAAGCAATCAGCTTTGACCATGTATAGGGGAGCAATGAATTCACCAGTAGACGCTTTTAGGCCTCTATCAACCATTACCAAGGCCTCTTTACTCTTGCCAGCTTTAAGCAAAAGACTAGCGGCGCGACAGTAGAAACGAATGGGTGACGAGCCGCCCAAAATCGCGAGCGTCTCAAAATCAGCAGCAGCCTCGGTCAACCGGTTGGTCGCCCCGTAACAGCCAGCTCGAATCTGATAGGCATCAGATATTTGATACTGCGCAAGCGCCTTATCACAAAGCCTAATGGCCTTATCATACTGCGCATCACTGGCATAAGCCTCGGCCGCCTTAACTAAGATCAAGACAGGAGCGCTGACTAAATCTTTGACTTTATCAAACAAAACCACAGCCTGTTCCGACCGATTATTGCTACTTAGGCAAGCGGCTTCCCACATCAACCTCTCATTTGCATCACCCTGATGAACAGGAGTGTCCTTGAGCAGCTGTCGAATCTCCGCAACTTTTTTCTTTCGTAGAAATCCAATCAATTTTCCTAAAGGCAGTTGATTGGCACTCAACGCATTTCGCGGAACACTGTATTTCCACAAGTCTCGAGGCTCTACTTTCTTTGTCTCAGCCCTTTGAGGTTCTCCTCGTTTATTTACTGCAGCCTTCTTAACCGCTTCAGGCCTTGGCTCACTCGCATTTACAGAAGAAAACTGAACTTGCATCAGACTGAGTGCGCAAAGGCAAAATAGACGGCACGCGCTAGACAGAAATATAACTGGAGTATTTGAAAGAACCAACTTATACACCTAAGCGAGAATTTCAGCGGTCGCAACAAAGAAACAGATAGCACAAATAACTTTGCCAATATCTTTCATGCCAAAATCTTGTTTGCCATTACCCTCCTATCATAAATGGTTTCAATGCTCACAGCGGGAATGGATCTTTTTTTGCAAACCTGAGCCTGTTCTCATTACGCCTAATTCAAAGGGACAAAGCGAAATCATCGCTTTATCCCTTTGAATTAATTGCACGGTAGTTGAGGTGCCTATTTCAAGTACCGGTCTGGATCATTAGCTGGCATATTCCGATCATGCTGCTCATCGTGCGGGTTACAGCCGTGAGGATCCGGACCGTGAGGACTTGAGCCATAAGGGTTCTGTGTTTCCGGCTCATCATAACGATCTTTATTTCGCTCATCCAACTGAATCTCAGTGAGCCTGCTCTGCGAATCAAATTGCTTAACGTCAAGCTGTACTCCATTGCCGCCTGCGCCAGTTGAACTTAGGACCAAAGCCAACACCCCAACCGGTATTACATACGGTGCTAACATACCAACCTCCTTTCCCTGTATCAAACCAGAATGGGGGATTCAGCATAAAATTGACATAAAATGGAATCTAACTATTTTCAATGAGCTCTTTCCATTCAGTCAAAATGTGCTCACCACAGCTGTAGACTCTATGCCGAGCTATCTAGCACGCATAATTCCTTTTGCTTTATCATCTGTTCAAACACAAGGCGCTGCCAACGAATGCTAAAAGCACTCGTAATCTTGTCTCTCAACCAGGCTGGCATGAACCGTGCCTTGCTAACCAACTCGTGAAAATCACCGCGATCGAAGGATAAAATTTGCCCATAGATAGCTTCCACAGTGAGAGTTGCTTGCTGTACATACCAGAGCGCCCGAATGGTTTTGCCAACATTACTATCTGAAAGTTGTATCTTACGACCATTGCATTTTCGCAAGTAAATATAACCTTCCCCAAAGCGAAACCGAGTTGAGTGGCCAGATGTCAAAAATGCGTAACTCGGTTCATTGCTGTCGGAATTCTGGGCACTACTATCAGGTTCTGCATTCAGATCTGACTCAGTGTTTAGACCTCGTTCATTCGCACAGGCAGCACCGGTCTGAACTATACAATTGCCGAATGCCCGCGCTTTTACTTCTGCTACTTCTACAGCAGAATACTCAAGCTTTCGACTTTTGACTGCAACAAAGACTCCACGCACAATTCTTTCAATTATATTGAGATCAATTAGCAGATAGATGGCTTGGTCGACTGCTGTGCGAGAGCCGTACTGCACACATTCCTGCGTACTAAACAAGGCTCCTGGAGCCAGCGAAGATACGTGTTTGCGAACTTTGCTAATACAGCTAGACATGGCTTTCTACCCGTTGCTTAGACTTGGCTTATATTCAAATCAACGTACAAACTAGGGCAAAAGTTCAAAGTCAAACTGCACAAAAAAAGTTCAATCGTATTTCGTAGCTCGCTTGGCGCAGGTTTTTAGAGCCAGCGAAATTTCGTTTGAAATTTCGCTGGCTCTTCTTAAAAGGGCAAAACACAACAACAACTAAACAGCAGTCAGCTGATAGCGCTAAAGCAAAAGAAACTCACGCAAAAACCAAAGCCTCTATATAAGAACTAGAATCAGCCAAAACGCCCGATAATTAGAGCTGATAAATATTATCGCCATCTCACACTTATCAGACATATTCCCACTCGCATCGATGCATATACAAACACGCATGAACAGCCGCTAATCACCAACAACGCCACCAGCGCGCACCATCTATAGCACCACGCCCACTTAGATATATCAGCCACCACAAACGCCACCACAAGTATATATACAAACATGGTACCAAATTATCAGACCTCAAGCCCTGTCAGCCTTTGAGGGAACGACAGCCCGCTGTCAAGCAGGCATACCTACACCACATATAGCAGTACCGACACTAGGGGTGGAGTGACTATTTTGCGATTTTATCTAACCCGCTAACGCAATCTCACCATAGCGTTCCGGACTTTGAACACCTTTTGAACATCAATTTGCTAGTTGCGGAGGTGACCCTACCGGTAGTAGATTATTCATAACGAAATCTTGCGCAGAGGTCCTAAAAACCTCTCATAAAACGAAAAAGTTCCAATCACAAATCTCGGTTTGTGAGTACTGACTCATGAGTCAGCGAAACTTTGCCCCAACGCTCCAACAAAGCCCCGCCCTCGCGGGGTCTAGTTGATGCGTGTGCCTTTCTCGCCCGAGATCGAGTCACTACAACTGAGCCTCCTACGCCCACGCTCAATACCCCTTCGACTCTTCGACCTGCAAGACCTAAAGACCTGCACTAAGTAACGTCCTGTACAAACTATCGCCCTGCACAAACTATCGCCCCTCCCCGTATCTGCGCCCCCTTATCTCTGCTCTAGGAAGGAAACACATATAAATGCTGACAGTTGAGAACAAAGAAAATTCCTCTAAAGAAGATTCTCCTAGCGATAACACTTCAGAGAAAACAGCAACCCGGCCTGTTTCTATGTCGTCTACAGCAAGCTCCACAAGTACCCAGGTTGCAACTACCGCTAAAGCATCGGCTTCCCCAGCCACTGCAGTGATACCGGCTAAAGAGGACTACACCAGCCGTTATTGGGAATCGACACAGGAGACATTAGTTGGCCTTTACGGCAACAGAGACCCGTTGACGGGACAACCAATTGAAGGGGTCAACGACATTATTCATAGAGTGGCTGGCTCAGTCGCTTTAGCCGAATTGAAGTATGTGCTTACACCAGCTGAGCTAGTGGAACTCACACTGGCTGATGCTATCAACCATCCCAAAGTAGCGCAATGGACTCAGGTCTTCGCCGACAATATTGGCAATCAGAGATTCTGGGCCAATACCCCAGCGAACATAAACGCGGACCCAGAAGTTTCACTAAAAGTTCTTCAGTATTGGGCATTTGGCAAACTTGCCAATATGAAAGAAGAAGATATTTGGTTGCGCTCTGAAGAACTGCGCCATGCCGTCACTCAGGGAAAAATCACCAATCTTTCGGAACACGAAATAGCAATGGGTCATCTCTCAGCCTTCTTGCGCGGCAAAGGCTGCCTAGCGGCCTGTGGAGTAGCCTTTGTCACCGACAGCCTAGAAGGCATCCAAGAAGCTGCTCGCATTGAAGCACTGGCCGCCAAAGCGGCAATGGGAATGGGTCTCAATACTTCCTCACTACGCCCATGGGCTTCAATAATATCTAACGGAGCTGCCGCTTCTGGTCCAGACCGCTTCTACGAAAAGACCATCGCCAAAGCTGTCGAAGCAGTAGCCCAAGGCGGACGCCGCGGTGGAGCTCTCATCGAACTGCGTAACTCCGATCACCCAGACATTCTCTTCTTCATCGACAAGAAGAAATTGATTCCACCACCCACCATTTCCCAAATCTACAAGCAATTGCGCAGCGAACTAAGGCAAGAATCTGGTGAAGATTCTATGACTTACAAGAAACGCTTGCTTAAACTGGCCGAACAAAAATACGGCGAAAAATACGCGAACTACATCGACAGACAAAACTATCTCAAGAACACTAACGTTACAATTTTGGCCATGCCAGGCTTCATGGAAGCCGTAGAAGCGAAACGCTTCTACCCAGCCTCTTTCAACAACCAACCATGGACAGGTCCGGTCTATGATCCACGCAAGCCAGTGCTGGATGCCCGCGGCATGATGACAGTGAACAAGCTCACCAAGGAGCCTACATACGAAGAGTACTCAGTCGACATCAAAAAGCATCCCGAAGCAATTGACGCTGCTCGCAAATTGAGCAACGCCATGGTGGAAATCACCGACAAATACGTCAAGGCCCACGGTTACTTCTACGCTCCAGATGTCTTCCAACGAGTGGTCGAAGGCATGCGAGACTCAGGCGAACCTGGTATTGGTTTCTATGAAACCATTAATGCTGGCAACGCTAACAACCACGCATACGACCTCAATACCTGCAATCCCTGCGGCGAACAATTCTTGCCAGCTGGCCCAGGCAAAGACGGCCGTACCTACATGGGCAACTGTAACCTTTCCTCACTACATGCTGCACACTCAGATTTCTGGGGCCCAGATGGCAGCTACAACATGTCAGCCATGCGTGCGGTAGTGAGGGTACAACAGCGCTTTATGGACAACGTTTCGGACGTTAGCTGGTATCCAATTCCTCTACAGAACATGACTGCTCGCTTAGAAAGACGCAATGGCGGAGGATTTGCTGGAATTGCTGAATTCCTCTCAAGATTAGGCGTGGAATTCGGTTCTCCGATAAGCCATCAAGCTACTGAAGAACTCTTCCGCCAATACAACAAAGCTTCTCTCGAAGCTTCCATTGAAATGGCCAAAGATCGCGGCGTTTACCCTCTCTGGGAAGGCAGCCGCTTTCAAAAGAAAGGTCTGCGCGTTCGCAATAGCTGCTTGACCAACAATGCTCCCACCGGAACACTGGCTCAAGCACTACAAACTAGCTGGGGAGTAGATCCACACAATGGCATCGTCTTCTCACGCAAAGTTCGCTCTCGCTTCGTGGACTTCGTTGCTCCGGGCTTCAAAGAATTGATGATCAAGCATGGCGCTTGGCCAGATAGCGAAGATGCTCAGAAAATACTGATGAAGAAAATTCGCGACAATCACAAATCTTGCCGCGGCATCGCTGAAGTTCCAGAAGCTGTGCAGCTGGCCTTCCCTATCCGCGTAGAAGTCAGCCCAGAAGGCTACATCAAGCATCTCGCCGCCATTCATGATGGCGCCAACGAAATGCCAGAAGTCTTCAACTCAGTCTCCAACACTTGCTCTATTCCTTTAGATTCAAGCGAACAAGAAGTGCACGACTCTGTAATTTTGGCTTGGAAACTTGGTGTCAAAGACATCACCTTCTATCCAGACGGCAGCCGTCTGTCGCAGCCGGTAGAAAAAATCGCCAGCAATGACTACGACCGCGAATCAGATTTGCTAGCTCAACTTGGCCACCAGGAGCGTCGCAACATTCATGTTGACGAAACTATCGGTCAGAACTACAAAGTACGCGTCGGCTCTCCTGACGGTGGCTCGACTCTGCATGTCAGCTTGAACCATGAGAAAAACCATCCAGGCGAACTTGTTGAAGTCTACGCCCGCATGGGCAAACCAGGTGCCGTAGAAGCTGGTTTGTTTGAAGCGGTTGGACGCCTCGCTTCATCGTTCTTGCAGTACGCTGCTGAGTTTGGCGAAGAAGAGCGCTCCAAAGCAGAGATGACAATCGTTCATCAGCTGGTCAACATTCAATCTGGCTACCCAGCTTTCTTCAAATTCTCCGACTCTGACAAAGCAGTAGTGGTGCAATCTCCTTGCGATGGCTTGGCCAAAGCAATTCAGCACTACCGCAAAAACCACAGCCAAGATCACGAAGAGCTGGCGCAAGCAGAAACAGCTCTCAATCACGGCTCAGTTCCAGCTGCTGCAATTCAAAACGCCGCATCACAAACTGCACCAAAGGCTAGCGGCGCAGGCCAATCTGCCTCTGCTGAATTGTTCAGCGCAACTTCAAATGGCGCTAGAGCGCAAGCTCCATGCGGTAAGTGTGGTGGCGCTGAGTGGTTAAAAATAGACGGCTGTAATGTCTGTCAATCTTGCGGCTACAGCAAGTGCGGCTAACCAAGAAATTGGGGTCTGGAGATAGTTGCGGGCGCGGCTATCTCCCCCGAAAGGGTTTAGGGGCTATCGACTGAATAAGTGACAGAGAGCCCCCCAGAATTGAAAACAGGTTCCTTTCGAGGAGCCTGTTTTTTTCATATCCGACGGTTTCGTTTCCACCTTTTCAGGTCAGACTTTTCTCCTTCAATTTCTCGCACTCGCACCGAAGAAACACTGTGCAATTGCACGGTGATAGTGCCGCGCCAAATCCGTATTGTCAAAACCAGCAGCAAAACTAAGTCCGGATCAATCATTGACAGCCATCTCAGTTTTGTCTGCAGTTCTAACCATGACAATGAGATTGCACAATGACAAACGAATACTACGAGCTTTGCTCCAACCGAACCCCGCAGTACGTTCACTACAATCATGGCTGGTGGTGCACAGAATGTACCAATCACCTATTTGAAATCGACGAACAAACGGACCACACCGGCGAATGGCTCGAAGTTATTCGTAAATGGGCAGAGATTGCACTGCTCGCCCTATGGGACGGCCTTATCCTGTTAGGCAGCTTAATTATCACAGTGATTGTCGGCCTAGCCTGGATCATATTCTGCTTTTTCGAAGGAGTCGAAAGTGATACCAGAATCTACGAACAACAACTCACGGAAAAAGATGGCCTAGGACGCGAGGCGCGAAATGAGCTGAATTGCAGGTATGGACAATTGCTAAAAGAGAGACACTATTTAGTTAAATCAATTGATGAATGTAAAAGCAATCTAGCCAAGGGTGATTTTGTCGCAATGGAGAAAAGCTACAAAGGACCGGAGCAAGATTTTATAGAACATGGCGCCAAATCAACCTCGCTAAGCTCTCGAGTCGATCAAGATGCATTTCAGCTGGAGGCATATTGTTCACGCCTTGGCGAAGTCGAAGGTCAACTCAGCGAGCTAGAAAGAGAACTTCGCATACACAAAGGGGTCTAGTTCTTTTTGCAAAAATGAGAATTGAACTAATCTGCAATCGAAAAGTTCAATATTTTAAATCGGCCAAAAGATTGTCTAAGTCGCAGTTTCGAAATCGCAGAGAAATTCCAAACGAAATTTCTCTGCGATTTCGAAGCCGCCAAAACAGAATAATAGCCGAGTCTGCGCCTAGGTTAATTCTAGTCGAAGTTCCAAAATTTTATTTTGCAAACCAAACTTTCGGCTATTTTCTCTAGTCCGCCTTGCGATCAGCAGTTGATTTGAGAAAGTCCTGGTACTGCTTCAGAGTAATTTGATAATCGGGACTGTCTTGCTCCATTAAATCAGCCTTCATTTTCAAAGTCATGCGAAAAAACTCTCCGGCCTCAGCATCCAAACCTTGAGACCGACACAACGTCGCCAAATTATTGAGGGCACGAGCCACCACAACACTTCCAGGCCAAGCCTCATTAGCCTCATGGATAACGCAATGGCGAAACAGCTCAACACTCTCATCGAGGCGACCTTGTTCAAATTTTACGGCCGCCAAACTCATGAGCTTTAGAGGCAGCGCAGACCAACGAAGTTCATCCACAGCATCAAGACGTGAACTACTGCCCAACTCACTACGCAAGTAATGATCCTGCGCCCGCTCAGCATCGCTCATTCTTGCAAACGCTAAGGCCAGGCCAAAGTGAGTCAGGCGGGTGTAAAGGTGCTGTTTATCAAGATTGTTGATGTATGTATGCAGAGACGCCTCAATTAGTGGAATGCTCTCAGCCTCACGACCAGTCATAAAGTAAAGACCAGCCAAAAAATTACGGTGTTTCGCGGCGGCCAAAGACTGACAACCAAACTCACTTTCGACCAAACCCAAGGCCCGCCGATAAAAATTCTCAGCCATATCAAACTGCCCACAAAGGCGGCAGGCAACGCCCATTCGATGCAAAGCAGTCAGATCAGCCATAGTCGCATCTTCAATCAGGCTTGGGGCGAAAGCTGCAAGGTGTTGAAAAAATGCAGTTTGTGAAGGCTGCAATTGCATCTGTGCAGATGCGCTACCAGCAGCAGCACTAGTACCTGATGCAGTAGGCTGAATCGCCAGCACAGCGCTCGTACTGTTCAGCATCTCCTGCGTCTCTAGAAGGGTTTCCGCAAAGGCATCGACCATATAAACCCTCTTGTTTCCAAGCTAGACAAAAGTTTCAATCAATATTCCCTGCAACCATCGTACTCTTGCCATCGAAATCAGATTAATTACAAGATGATGACAGAACTAAGTTAAACTGCGATCACTCCACTTGGCACCCTCTAAACCTGGACGATTTGAACCTGCTTCCGACAAGGCCAATGAGAGTGCGGGATAGAAGGATAGTGCGATACAGCAAAAAAGAGATAAAGGGATAACTTGATAAGTGATAAGTACCAGAGCGAGCAATCAAAATGATTTATTAACGGCAACAGGCCAGCGCTTCAAGGCACTCAGTCCAGGAGAGTATAATCGAATGGTTGCGTTGCCATTTGACTAAGTGATTGACAAAGCCTTTTGAGATTGAATTGAGAAAAATCCAATTAACTGCTTTCAAAAAATATTCGACACCATTGCTTGTCCTGGCTATCTGCTTATTTGGTGGAACAAAAGCAGAGGCGGCCGAACAGGCATTATTTCTGAAGCAAAAATCTCTTATGCTGGGACGCACCGAACTTCTCTACTGCAAAGAAGGAATTAAGTTAGACCTCTACGAGAAGTCGCAGCTGATACTAATGAGGCCGCCGCTGTGGCATGTGCAGCTCTGTCATACAGGGAACAAGCTCTACTGGGAAGGTGATGCCAAAGGCTTCAAGTCTAATTTCAATAGTACTTGTGCTATGTTTCGCCCAGGCGATCCCAGTGCCCTAAAGCCTGGTGCGACAACGAAATCTGAACAAAAAGGTTTGGCCTGCATAAAATACAATTTGACAGGCCAGAAATTTGCCAATCAAGCAAATCTTCATACCTGGCAGCGGCTATTGGTGCGCGACGGATTTCTATGGGCCTTGCCAGCAAAAGAAGTACCAGCAGCAGCTACGCGAGTTCTAAATCTCTGCTTTGCAGCTCCCGTTGCCCCTGGTATTCCACTAGCACTGACCGTATTCAACAATGGCGGCTCACATTCTGAAGAGGTAGAGCTCCTGGGCGTTCAACACAAAACAGTAGCGGCAGCAGATTTCAAAGTACCAAGCTCGTACAAACGAGTGAACAAGCCAGAGCAAATAATAAATACGAAGGCTTTAGGCGAAGACTTTGCCGAAATACTGAAGTGAGCCAACCAAGTTGATTTAAGGCTGCTATTCGAAATAGCATTAAAAAAAAGCGCCTCGCTGGTACATTCCAAGACTACGGCCTCGCTGCTACATTCCGAAACGACATTCTAAGTCAGCAACTTACGACAGCGACCCAAGACTGCAACTAACCAATGCAACCCGAAACTGAAACTCAAAGCTGCAACTAACCACTGCACTTCAGAGCATCAATTCAGCACATCAGAGTCAATCATTAGTAGTAAGTCTCGAAGATGATGAGCCATCAAAGAAGAAACAGCGGCGATATCTGAAATGATGTTGATCTGATCTGTCAGATCATCAATGGTCATGGCTTTGCGAGCAGATTCAACTCCACAAACGAGATCAAGCTTGGTCTGCTCATTCTTTGAACCGTGCGGCTCTAGCCATTTTCGCTTAATCCAGTAATCTTCTAACTGCGCCACACGAGTGCGGTCGGGATGATCATAAGAATAACTATGCAGGAAGCGCCATACACTTTCAGGATAATTAGTGCGCCGATCAACTGGTCGGCCAAAGAGTTCAGCAACCACCGTCGGACTGCCTGGCCCCCGAGTCTTGCCTCCAGCAGCCTGCTTCAACGAATACGTTGACATTCCAGCGGAGACAACACCAGACAACATTTGGTTAAAGTTTCCAGGAAATGGCAAAGCATTCTTGGCAAAGCCAAGGACGGAACCGACTGTGTTGAGAGTTCCGGAAGCAATAAAGTTGACGGCATTATTAATCTCAATACTGCGGTCCCGTTTATCTATGAGGGTTTGCCTCAGCGCCTCTAGGTCGCCTTTTTCTTTCTCCGCTTCGCCTTGAACGCTGGCCACATCAAAGTAGCTCTCTAAAACTGTTTCCAGAATCTTCTGACGGATCTCGGCTTTGCGTTCAGGGCTTACGCTTCCACCTGGGTCATTGACCTCACGCAAAAGCGGCAAAATATCAAGTGCTTCTGCCAGCTCCCTGGTTGGTTCTGCCAATTGCTCAACTTTCAAAGCAACAAACAACGGACGTTTTGGTCGATCAACCAAATTGCTCACGGGAGCCGCGTTTTTCTTGGCACTAGGGCGGGATAGGGAGCGGGCAGCGGTAGCCGAATTTGAAACGGAATTTGAAACGGAATTTGAAGCCGAAGCAATTGCCGTTGGTGTAAGGGAGGCCGCGAAGTCCCGGGAGCCGACATAGGCACTAAGTCCAGCAGTCTGACCAGACCCAGCAGACGACTCCGACGCAGCAGCCGACTCAGACACAGCAGCCGACTCAGACACAGCAGACGACTCCGACGCAGCAGACGACTCAGACCCAGCAGACGACTCCGACGCAGCAGACGACTCCGACAGCGCAGCCGACTCAGACCCAGCAGCCGACTCAGACCCAGCAGCCGACCCCGACAGCGCAGCAGACTCCGACGCAGCCGACCGATAGACCAAAGATTCGCTTCCGGCCTTAGCGAATACAACAGGCATAGGTGAAGCAGCCAGAGCCACAATGCCGGCGCAAAAGCCACAGAATCTGCGTAAATTTAGTGAATGAATTTGCATCACCTAAGTATCTCAGCTTGAGCAGCTCAGACAACTGGGTGAAGAAGGCTTTACCGTTTCTTTACAGATTTCACTGTATGAGAAAAATTCCCTAACAAACTACTGTCTTAATGATTTCAGGGATCAACCGCTCACCGGCCCTCAATCGCGATCAAATGGAGTTTTTCAATGTCACTATCTTCCAGTCGAACATCAAAAATTACCCAAACGATAGTGCTATTCAAAATGGGAGCAGTGCCCACGACAGAAGATCTCAAATACGCCTTAGGTGAGGCAATCAGGGCACGTAAGGCGGTGGAATTACCATTCAAGCATCCGGAAAACGGCATTGTTTTCACGGTGCGCGTTACGGCAGGGACAAGTATTACGCCGCCAAAATGGACATTCTTGCTGGGTGAGGAACACGGCAACTCCATATTATGGACAAAAGAAACTAACGAAGTACTTGTAATCCAGGGGAAAATTAGGGTTGACTCGCTGCACGGAATCCCGCAAAGACTTGGCTCAACCGCAACCTTCCATCTTTGATCAATCCAGTTGCTATAATCCGCTCTAACTTTTCAAATGCAAAAGTGAATACTTGCATCTAATGGAGATTTTAGAGTGCATAACAAAATCCGAAACTTTGCCTTAGCTCTCGCTTTTGCATCCGCATATTTCGTCCAACAATCTACGTTTTGTCTTGCAGCACCAGATTCTAAGTCGAAATCAGAGAGCAGCAATAGCACAACGAAATCAACAACCACTGCCGTCAAAACAAAAAGAAAAATCAGTGCAGACCAAGCTGTCGCACTAGTAAAGAAGCGCAGTGACGTGAAAAAGTTTTTGGCCCTCTTCCCTAACGGCAAATCGAAAAAGACTCAAGGTTTTCCTGTAGTCGAAGCAGAAGAGCTGGACAGCAACTGGAATGTCCATGTCTATGAACAAATGCCCGATCATACAGCCACCATGAACTGGTTTGAAGTTGACTCTCAAACAGGCGCTATCAAGCCAATGAATTAGCACTTCGCGAACGGCCGCCAACGAATAGTTCGCAATATTGGAGCGAGCAGACAAAAACAAGAAACCTGAACAGACCATAGCAGGCCAAAACAGGCAAGAAATAGCAAGAACAAGTAAGAAATAGCAAGAACAAGCCAGAACAAGTAAGAGCAAGTCAGAACAAGCCAGAACAAGCCAAGAAATAAATAGAGTAAAACACTGCAGCAAATAGATAAGGTTTAAACACAGTGGTGAAACTGAGTAGTGCGATAGTGACATGGGGTCTTGTTGCCTTAATCACAGCCGCTTCACCAGTTGCATTCGCACTAAAAATGGTAAGAGCTGTCAAACTGCATGGACGCAATATGCCATCAGGCGATGAGAGAGCAATCATCACTCTCGCCAAACAGGGAAAAGCAGAAGAGAGCTTAAAAGAGTGTCGTCGCTGCCTTAAGAATCGGCCCAGCGATAATCATCTTAAATTGCTAGAAGCACAATTACTACGTTTTCTCCTGGACGACACGGAATCACAAAAACGTCTAGAAGAGCTCCGTAACGCAAAAGATCTGACCGGTGAAGAATTGGAAGCAGCCGCCATTACTTCTGATGCCCTAGAGCAATGGCTTCTAACAAAGTATTTTGCCGAGAAAGGCTTACCTCTTGTAGCCGAAAAAGACCGAGTTAAACTGCTTTTGCTCATAGGTGATTCACTGAACAAACTCTCTCTGTTTAGTGAAGCTGAAAAAAACTACGCCAAAGCGCTACAGTACGACAAAGGCACGAGAACACTCGACACTCTCATTTATTTCTACCAGGCCAGAAAAAAACCAAATCTGGTTGTTAAATACTGCGATCTAGCCTTACAACGCAACAACGATGCTAACTCAATCAATGTGGTGAAGCGCCACAAATTTCGGGGCGAGAGCTTGATGCAACTAGGAAGGTACAAGCAAGCCCTAGCAGACTTGGACTATTGCCTGAGCAAGACACCCAATGAGAGTTACCTCTACCGTCAAAAAGCCATTGCCAACGAGAAACTAGGCAACAAAAAAGATGCTGAAGCTGACAAGCTAAAGGCTATTGCTGTTGACAAAGGCATGCTTGGGTCTGACTAATCCTTTGGCAAAGTCATATAGAAGCTTTCACTTGACGAGCCAAGAGCGAAGCGCAAGAGACTTAGACTTACTTTACAACAGCTATTCAATATACCAACGAGGGCACGTTGGCTGCCTATCAGTGATATCCTGATTAATTCGCGCAGTCTACCGACAAGGAGCTAATTGAATGAATATTGCCAGATCTCTTGCCATCGGATTACTGGGATTGTCAATCGTCAGTATTGGTTCCATCAGCCTAGCCGAATCACTGTCAGCTCAAAGCTTACGCGACCGCCTGCGCGACCGTTTAGATGGTGAGAATCCGAACAACCCTCAACAGCAGTCGGGACAACAAGCGGGACAACAACCAAACTCTTACAATCAAGCACAACCTAGCCCTCAGTCTTCTGAGGCCGCACAAGTTTCAGTCGTAACATTACAGACTCAGCCCGGTCCAGGCGGCACACAAATGGTAGTTACTCCAAAGGGAATGGTCGTGCCATTGCCAGGTCCTGGAGTTAACGCTTCAGTCGTACCCATTTACATTGGTGCAAATGGTGGATACTGGTATGTCGATAAGAACAATCAGCAAGTCGACTTAACTCCAGCTGTACGAGCCATGCAGGCCAATGCTGCGATGTCTCAATCGGCCACCACTGTTCCTCAATACGCTCCCCAACCCCAGCAAATAACCAATAACTATAATTCCTCAGGCCAACAGAGCAGTGGTACCAGTGCTCTCGGAACTGCTGCGGCTGCAGGTCTTGGCGCCATGGCTGGAACGGCAATGACACAGTCATACTACAACAATGTCCCCTACGGCACTCCGATTCATTATGGTGCGGCAGCCGTGCCCTATTACAATCAGGGAGGCAAGCCTATCTATGTAAACAACTCCACAAACACAGCGAACTTTGAGCAGACAAATGCCTATCACGCCACTGCCGTTCAGCAGCAGGCGAGCTGGTACAACCAACAGCAAGCCGCTCAGAGTGCAGCTTGGAAAAATTGGCAGCAGCAAACAAACAATCCTTTTGTCCGCGCGGACTATCAAAATCAGGCGACTGGCAGTCAGTACACAGCGGCAGAAGGCGCAGCCGCTGCTAATCGCTACAATCAAAACAATTCCAGCCAGTACAGCGGGGCCGAAGGCGCGGCGGCTGCAAATCGCTACAATCAAAACAATTCCAGCCAATACAGCGGAGCCGAAGGCGCGGCGGCTGCAAACCAATACAACAAAAATAATGCCAGTCAATTCAGCGGAGCGCAGGGCGCAGCTGCAGCTGGTCGCTACAACCAAAACAACGACGCCAAGTATAGCGGAGCAGATGGAGCAGCTGCTGCTGGTCGCTACAACCAAAACAACGACGCCAAGTACAGCGGAGCAGATGGAGCAGCTGCTGCTGGTCGCTACAACCAAAACAACGACGCCAAGTACAGCGGAGCAGACGGAGCAGCTGCTGCTGGCCGCAACGCCCAGGCCAGTGAAGGCGGCGGACGATTTGGCGGCGCCTCTGGTGCTGACGGCGGCGGAAGATTCGGCGGTGCATCCGGTGCTGACGGCGGCGGAAGATTTGGCGGCGCATCCGGTGCTGACGGCGGTGGAAGATTTGGCGGCGCTTCTGGCGCTGCTGGTGGCGGTGGAAGATCGGGTGGTGGCGGCAGAAGCCGCGGGCGCTAAACAACAGCCAAACAACCGCTATATTCAATACTTCAAAAAAGGCCGGGGCTGTCAGCCCCGACCTCTTTTTTCTGAAGTCGATATAAAAATACTTTCTATTCAAATAGGCGGCAAAATAATCTCCACAATGTAGAGTAAGACTGCAATAACTCGTTCTTGATGAACAAGCAGAACTAGAAGCTCAGCCCTCTTTCGCCTTGACTAATAGAAGTGCTCGGTCGCTGTATTTCATAGCGATGGTAAACCTTGCGAGCCTGCTTTAGTAGTGGGTTATTGGGGTTCAGGGCTGCGCACTGTTTGTAGGCCTCTTGCGCCTTTTCTAACTGGCCAGAGAGCAGCTGCGCACCACCGAGCAGCAAATAATTATCGAAGCAAGGCTCTTCAACTGTGGCAATATGAGCAGTGCGTTTTAGTCCTTCTAAAGCCGCTGTATCATTGGTATTTAGTAAAAACGATTGACGATAAGCTGTCGAAGCGTTTCTCAATCTACCCAGTGCTAAGTCACGATTGCCGACCTTAACGGCGGTGCCATAAGCCTTCATCAAAATATCGGCCAACTCCTTATTGGCGCTGGCCAAAAGATGTGCATCGGCCCTGGGCCAATCACTTTCCACCGCTTCCTTGAGCTTTTCAAAAGCTAACTTATCTTCGCCAATACTGCGGTACAGAAGTGCTACGCGAAAATGACTAGGCCCGTTTGCACTCATCTCTTCGATTTTTAGTCGCTCAAAAAGCGCTTCGTAAGTGCTTCCAGCAGCCTCTAGTTGAGTAGCTCTGGCCTCTCTAGCTTTGACTGTCCCGGTAGTCGGAACCTTTGCAGCTAGTAGTTCTTTAAAGCGCAAAACTCTTTCCAACATCGCCACTTCCGCAGATTTACCGTTGTCCAAAGAATCGCTGTTCAACTCAGCGATCGGCTTTACTCTATATTCATGTTGATATTGCAAGCCGAGCACTGCCAGCCTGCAGTCATAATCAGGATTCTCGCTTGCCAATGAACTAACTCTTCCGATCTTTGCCATTAGACTACCTGGAATAACTACTTCCAGGTCTTTATCTAAAGGCGCCGGACCGCTATAACCAGCAGTTTCAGTGGCACTGGCTGTCATTCTTCCTAGATTCCAGCCAGCTCTAGTGCGCGGCCATTTGCTAAATAGCTCTGGAATTGGCCTGCGAATAGACTCGCTTGTAATTCCATCTGGAATTTTTATGCTTTTTGGCAGCGGCGGAAAAGCGGCAGGAACGGTTGCCTCCTCCAGCGCTATGCGATTGCAAGTCAGATCGCAAATAGACAAACCCAATACGTCACGCCCATCGGGAAGAGTTACTTGCTCATTGAACAGACGGCGAGCCATACGAATCGACTCGCTTGAGCCGGGACAAACACCTGTAAATTGATCTGTGTCAGCCCCCTGAGACTCACTTTCTCCTTGAATCGTGGTGGAATCATCAAGTTTTTGACTTGCCGAGCTAAACACGGAGTCATCAATTATGATCTGGCTGCCCTTGCCAAAGGCATCCTGTGCCAGGGCAGCGGGAGATAGACCAATGACTACAAGGCTCGAAATCGACAAACAAGAAGCTAGTAATTTGTAACTCTGCAAACCCGGTCGCTTTATGCCAATTGAAAGATCACCATAGGGGATGGTTCTGCTCATGCTGCTGTTCCTCTCTCTTCAAAATCGAATTAGTAAAATCGAACTTAGTAAAACTGGCCGCTAAACAGTATCCTTCAATTAACGCCGGTTGCCAAGTGAATTCAACTAGAGCATACTACCGCACCTAGTAGTCAAAGGTGAAAAAAAAATGACTGAACAGTAAACCTAGTAAGCCTTTTGAGCTCACTAGGTTTACCGCCCGTCATTGGTCTAGCTGGTCAGATGCCGCAGTATTCGTGCCAGTATCTGTGTCAGCATTCTTAGCGATATCTAGCTGCCAACACCGTGGTCTACTGTGGCTGCAAATCGAGCAACTTCTGCCTCACCTGAGCAATATCCATAATCGGATCGGCTTCAAGCAGACTAGCAACCAGGGCCGTTACTTCCGCAATGCGAAAGCTAATCGGACCGCCACCAGCAAGCTTGAGCTCAGGCTTAGCAATGCCGTTGACTATGCAATTGCCGTAAGAGCCTGTTTGCAAGCCAACCGCAATCACCTGAGAGAGACAGGCCGGTTCTGATATCGCATCGGCATCAACATGGTCGAAGAAGCGAGCATCCTCACCCTGCGCCACGAAAATATCGAAGCGCGTGGCAGCGATGACACCGCTGGTAGCAGAAGCCAGCTCAGAAGCCAGCTCAGAAGCCAGTTCAGCAGGCTCCTGAGCAGAAACGACCGGGGCAGAAGCAGGTGTGATAGAAAATTCGAAGTTGCCTTCGCCTTCTAGCACAAACGTCAGCTGCTGTCGATCATTCCAGATGTTCCGGGGTATCAAGAGTCCTTGATGCTGAGCCACTTCATGACCGTTCATCTTCACCAGCAACTGCCAATGGCAATGCTCCGCATTACTGGAAACATTACGATCGACCCAGAGATTGTAGACCGAGGTGCTGCCCTGATAGCCATGCACGACAGTATTTTCGCTGGCAGTGAAGGAGCAGTGAATGCCACGTCCGTCACCAGGGCCGGTGGCAGCAACGAGCACATGACCGGCCAGATTCTGCCCCGCAGTAGTCACGTCGGCCAAGCCAACCGACTTGCCGGAGCCAACGACTGTAGCGAGCTTGAAGCTCTCCCAACCGCTGCCATCTTGGGCATGACTGTAGCCACCGAATGAAAGGTTGGCCACGCTGGTAAAGCCCCTACCAGCACAGAGCTGCCTGGCCCAGAGATAGGCTTCAACCCAGCCATCGGCAACGACTCGACCGTTCGACCAGCGAGTACGCCGCATGGCGCCAGCATCGTCAAATGCACGCACCAGGACGAAGGCACAATCGGGCTTCCGCAACAGGAGGCCGCGCAGAACGATGCTGCCGTGATCGAGGGGATCACGACAAAGATTCTGCAAGACAAACTGAGCCTGGTCGCCCTTAATCAGCGGTGCGCCAGTTACAGCGATACCACTGTTCAAGTCGTAAAAGCCAATCAGGTTTTTCACCTGGGCCACGACATCTTGAGAGAACCCACTGTCGATAACGATGACAGCGTTCTTGATTGACATACGTTAACCTCCTTGTAGTTCTTATTGTTTGAGGTAGAGCAGAAGGGAGAGCAGCCAAGGCCGTCCTCCCTTCTGTCTCAGGTCAATGAATTCGCGGGCTGGGCTTAACCTCTTACTTGCCAGCGCTTGATCAGTTGCCCATCCAAACAAGACCGTCCGGGTGAGAGACGATTCGGCAAGAGGGACCGACCGGCCGCGGATGTTCTTGGCAGACCAAGCGACCGCGCAGGCTGCGAATCGTCGCCGACGCTTGCTTGGCCAGCTCGACGGTGCGTTTGTAGCGTCCAGCGAAAAGGCTGTTCTCGGCGTCACGGAACATGGCGCAAGCCGCCTCGAAACGAGAAAGCGTCTCGCCGTCGCAGCGATCGGGGATGTGGTTGATCTTGAGGAACTCCACATCCTGATACGCTGCATTCATCGCTTCACGCACCTGCGGTGCCATGCGGCTGCGGTACATGGAGACGACGAGGAAGGCGAGAATGCCAACGACCACGCAGGCGGCGAGAACCAGAAAAAACAACATTCGAATATCGAACATAAAAACTCCTTACAAGTGACAAATTGGATTTGAAGAGAACGAGAACTAGAACTAGAACCAGCGCAAGAGCTGGTTCTAGCTAGCAGCGCTATCTCCAGGGACTGATGGTCTGCTTGGTGCGCACGTTGTAAACCATGGCGTCACCACCAACGGTATCAGCGTAGCCAACCCAGAAAGAAGCCTCGGCCTTGGCCTCAGCCAAAGTCAGGTACGGTCCAGGAGGAGGCGTGGAGCCGTCGCCTTCTTCGAAGCGCAGCTTGCTGCCACCGGCACCGGCCAGGACCACGAACTCACGCGGGTCGTCGCTTTGGTCCACAGCCTTGAAGCTGTTTTCGATGCCAAAGTAGTGCCAACGGAAGGGGCGCAGCTGATTGCTCACCACTTCGTGATGGAGGGCGAGTGCCTTGTCGATCATGTCAACGGCACAGAGCACGTTGTTCTGAGCCAGAGCAACTTCAACGCCGAAGCCGATCTGCTCGTGGTTGGTCTGCTCAGCCAGAGCCTTGCGCACAGCCTCGCTGGCAACGAAAACCACGCGAGCGTTGTCCTTGAGCTCGCCAACGGCAAGCTCGAGACGCAAAGCCGCCACTTCGTAGGCGCGTTCGCGCTCGCGGAAGAGCTTGTCTTCCATGGTGCGCTTGCCGTCCCGAGACAGACGCTCACCGCGGCGGTCCTTAAAGGCCGAAAGGTTGGCGGCAATGGCAGCGTGACTGGCGCAAAGGGCCAGATAGCTGGTGGTCAGATCCGCCAAAAGCGGTTTTCCCTGGTAGGGAATGAATAGTTCTTGCATTGTTTTGATCCTTTGGTCCTGGGATGAAAGGTGACGTGGGCGCGTGCTCCCAGGAAACGGGCACCAACGTCAGACAAGGAACGCAGCGACTGACACGCAGCAAGGTTGAAGGTCGACAGAGAAATTCCTTTCGAAAAATCTCTGCCAGGCCACCAACCCGCTGCGCGCCATGTGCCGCTGCGCTCCGGTAACAAATCAGCGGCCTCAGAGCTAAGCAGAGAAATTCCAATGGAATTTCCCTGCCGCTCCGGAAGGCAAGGTTCGCTTACTAAAGCCTCAGCCCAATGGTTCAGCCTTGCGGCTTAGCCGTTGGGATGAGCAGCGTCGTGGGCAGCTTGCAGCGTGTCCACCAGGCTCTTCTTCTGCACCGCGGCATGGACGAGACGCAGACGCAGGAAGAGCAGACGCTCCTTCTGCGCAGCGAAGACCAGGCCAAAGCCGGCGCCGGTGAGGATCTGGCCGGGTTCGCTGGGAGCCTCGGCCTTCTTGATGTACTTCATGCCGCCGAAGAGGGTGGTGGCCTTGTCGGGGTCCGGGTAGAGCACACCGAGCAGCTCGAGCAGCATGCTGCCCTTGGTCGAGCTGGCGTCGCCGACGGTCTGGATGGCGTGAACCACTTCGTAGAGGTTGCCCTCATAGAAGTATTCGCTGCCACGACCGGGAGGCAGGATGAAGTCATCGACGCCGCCCGAGAGCAGGCCTTTGCCTTCGATTTCGAGAACGACTTCCGTCGCAACGGCAGTCTTGGAATCAGCAGGATTGGTTGACATGGTAAATCTCCTTCAAGAGGATTGTTTAGAGAAACTGCGCCGCCATGCAGCGGAAGAGTCTTTTCAGACTTCCCGCCGCACGGCATTGCTCTTGCAGACTGCCAAGGGCTCACGCCCCTGACGCAGTCTTGTCTGACTTACTTACTGACAAACTGACTAACAAGCGCTGAGACCACCTAGCCTTTCGACTAGATGGCCCGCACTCGTTAGCCAGACTTGGCGCTGCGCGCTTAGGCCATTTCACCGCCCATGATGAAGACGCGCAGGTTGGTGAAGCGCGCCTTCAGCACCGCCATGTCATCGACCGTCGAGAGCACCTTGATGAAGCCCACGAACGGTTCGACAGCATTGTTCTGGTACTCCAGCACCACGCTGTGGGGCAGCGCCTTCACGGCAGCGCGAACGGCCGCGTTGGTCGCTTCCAGGCCCTCTTCCGTGCCCACCACCACAACCTTGAAGGGCTGCAGCAGAGCAGGCTTGGCCGCGGTCGCCGTGGCATTGGCGTCAGCACCTTCGCCAGCCACCGCCGCGCCACCGTCCTTGGCAGCAGCAACAGCCTTCGCCGCCGCTTCGCCAATCAGGGTGACAGCGTCCTTCTGCCCGGGCAGCGGAGCTTCGGCGATGATCTTCTCCATCTCGTCCATGGAGAGCAGCAGCAGCGGCTTGACCTCGACGTCGAAGGCGAGAGCATCCTCACCCTCGACATGCGTGATGTGCACCACGTCGCCGCTGACCAGCGTGCCCAGGATCAGCATGTTGTCGAGCTCGTCGATGATGAACTTCTCCACACCGCCGTTGAGCTTCGGCACCGAACCCGTCACCGACAGCAGCCACTTGCGCGCCGCCACGTCCACATCGACCTTGATGTTGGCCGTCTTCTCGGTGATCTGCACCAGTTCGCGCACCTTCAGGTCGCAGATCGCGGAGATCTGCTCATCGGAGAGCCGATGGAAGATGCAGATCTCACCGTTCTCTTCCACACGCGCACGGAATTCCGGCGGGCAGAAGTCACGCAGGTGGTCGGTGATGATCTTGTCGGCGTCAGCCTCGGTGACCACGGTGTCCTTCTTGACGAAGCCGATGGTCTTCTTGTTCTCCGCCTCTTCCACAGCCGCCGAACCGATGTTGGCCGTGAGGATGAAGATGCACTGGCTGAAGTCGACGATCTCGCCGTTGCCCAGGGTATAGTTGCCGTTGCGGAAGATGCTCAACAGAATCTCGTTGAACTCGCCGCAAGCCTTCTCCCACTCGTCGATCAGAACAACAGTCACCGGAGCCTTCGAGCCGAGGCGGCTGCGGGTCAGGTTGTGCTGGCTGAACTGCGCGTAGGAGTCGATCTCGTGGGGCAGCGGCGCGACGTAGTCCTTCTCCTGACGGTTGGTGTAACCGACGAGGTTGGGGCTGGCGCCGGTGAGCTTGCTGAGGTTGTGCTTCTCCTTGTACTCGCTGCCGTCGATCTTGAGCACCGCCTTGCGATCGCCGTGGAAGTATTCACCGATGCGGAAGGCCATCTCCGACTTGCCGGAGGTGGTGGGGCCAGGGGCGACGATGACATAGTAGGGCTTGTTGCCGACACGCAGCTTGGACAGGGTGCGGCGGAAGGCACGACGAGCGGCCTGACGACCGTTCTCCTGACCCATGATGGTGGAGTCGATGAAGCTGCCGAAGCGGAGTTCGGAGCCATTGACGGTCTTGGTATCCAGCCTGCGAGTGGCGACGGGTGCGACCGTGGCAGCGGCATTGCTGGAAGCGCCTGAAGTGTTTACGGAAGTGTTCATGGTAAATCTCCTGACTTTGTGACCCTTACGAGTCGGTTAAGTGATTAGAAACGTGACAAGAACACCGCGCCCCCCTCAGTAGCAAAACCACATAACCACCTAGCTCTGACAAAAACCCCAAGCCTCAGCCCCAACAAACTGCAGCGCAGAATGAAGGAGTGAAAGCTAAGCTGACAGGGGTTTAGGGCAGGGCTAATTAGTTAAGTGTTTTTGTTTCCTGAGAGAATGAAAGTGGTGATCTTAATAAGCACCCTATCTACAAACGCAGTCAGGACAAAGACTACAAAGATCATTACAGAAACATTGATAGAGAGTGCATTGGGGATTTCCCCATGACACAGGCAGACGCGAATTGGCGCGGCTAGCGAACTGTCTAATGTTCGCCGATTGTTCAGCTCGCAAACACCTTTCTGTTTCTCAGTTAATGAACACACTATTGTCTGTTTTACAAAATTCCGATCTTAGTAAGCTCGTCGGCGGTAGGATAAGACCGCATCAAATAGCGCACCGGATACTGGTCAACATCAACTAAGTTATCGCCCAAGACTTCCTTCACTTTCTCAAATGGAGCTGAGGCAAGAGTCTTAGACTCACCGCTCTGATTGGGTTCAGCAACAAATTTGACATAATCAGTTTCAGGAATTAAGGCATGTTGCACCTTGGGCACAACTGTCCAAGTATGCACAACATCTTCACTCTCTCGCCGCTCATAATCAAGAATCGGCAGACTTTCCACATCCATCGAAGAGAGCAAGAGTGCTTTTTGGCTAGCATAAATATCACTGAGGTAAGCAGTCTCAAGCCCCCGCAAAAGTGGGTTGAGCGGATCGAGCAAAGGTGGTGCGAAGCGTTGCCAGCCGCTCTCTGTTTTGTGCACTAACACCGGAGGCAGCGGCTGTTGCAAATTTTGCGCGTCAGCCAGCATTTGATAGAGAGCAATCAATCCACGCCTATCTTCAGAGCCCGTAATCAGAAGTTGATTGTTATCAGGAATGCCAATGACGTGATCACCTTGCACCTTAAACTGCTTCAGTAACTCATCAATAATCAGGCGAGAAGAATCATAGCCATCGTGCCAGGTGGATGAATAAACACTACTTAAGCCAGTCTCTTGATCAACCAACATCTCAAAACTACCCCCGCTGCGGGCAATCAGGTTTTGGTATGCAACCTCAATGGCCTGATCAAACTCAATGCCCCAGGAAGCCAACTGTCTATGGGTAACAATCAGCCTGGTGCTGCTCAAATCAAGGGCAAGCACCATGGCAAAAGCATCAGCTATAACCACAAAAGGAGCAAAGTCTGGAGTGACATCGATATTGGGATCATCGAGTTCTTTGGCCATTCCCAGAGCCAAATTCATGTTGGTGCGAAAGACCGTCCAACGATCAATCAGATGGGGCATCAATCTTGCCTTCGCATCTTCAAAATTTGCCGGGAACGCCGACTCGCCATAGAGCTTGCTAATCTTGGCCAACAATTGCGGCCGCTCTGAACTATCAAGGGCGCAATATTCGCCAAAATAATGCCCCAACAAAAGGCGCTGCACAGGCTCACCTTCAGGGGCTTCAACCAGAGCAAAGGCATCACTATCGTAGGTGAGCGAGCTACTTAACCCACCCGGTTTAATAGTCTCGGCGATTAATGCAGCAAACTGTTCATAACTAGGGCGATTAGTGACCATTGCGATTATTCCTAAACCGGGAGTGTTCCTAAAAGTAGTGCCGATACCTAAATGCGATGTCGATTTCTAATAACCAGTTGTAATTACAACTCTAAACTTGGCCTTACCGCTAATCATCCGCTCATAAGCCTCTGCAGCCTTCTCTAAGGGGTACTCTTCATTCATTGAGCGCACACCAGTGAGAACGCTGAAATCAAAAGTGTCCTCGCTATCAGAAGCAACACCAGATGGCCAGGCTTTTACTGAATGGCGATTGGCCAGCATACCCATGGCGTTCAAAGGTATTGGGTCAGCCGCTGCTCCCAGTATCACCAGGCTGCCACCCACTCCCAGGCCGCCCATGGCGCTTGCCATAGCAGCTCCATTGGTAACCGTGGCGACAATTACGTCAGCTCCGCCAAGTTTCTGCAATTCGGCTGCCACATCGGCACTAGTACTATCAATATAAACACTGGCGCCTAGTTTCTTAGCCAGTTCGGCTTTATCTTGACCGCGAGCAATGGCGACCGTGCGGAAACCCATCTTTGCTGCAAATTGCACCCCTAAATGTCCCAGGCCACCAATACCAAGAATAGCCACCAGATCCCCTGGCTTAGCTCCGCTATTGCGCAATGAATTGAAAGTAGTGATACCAGCGCACAGAAGTGGTGCCGCTTCCATTGCTGAAAGTTCGTCAGGAATAGAAGCCAGGGCCTGCACCGGCGCAATCATATAATCACCGTAGCCACCGTCGTAAGAAATGCCCGCAATTAATCCGTTGCGGCAGCAGACGAAGTCTCCCTGACGACATGGTTTGCAGTTGCCACAGTGGCCACCGTACCAACCCACGCCTACCCTTTGACCGACTTGCCAATGCTCAGCCGAAACATTAGGACCGATGGCATCGATCAAACCAGCTACTTCGTGCCCTGGAACACGAGGGTAGTTAATGCCCGGGAAATAACCCTCTTTGGCAATAGAATCACTATGACAAACTCCGCAGGCCTGAACTTTAATGCGCACTTGCCCAGCCTCAGGCTGCGGTATATCACGATCTACCATCTCTAATGGCCCACCAGCTTTTGCCACCTGAACCACGCGCATCTTCGCCACTTGCCTACCTCAGCCTCACAATAACAAGGGCAGATTCTACCACTGCGCCGATTTCAACAGGCAGCTCAACCAGGCTAATTTGACATCAGTTCACTGGCAAGATTTAGCCAGCTTCAGCCTCACACTGTCAGCAAACGACACGTAACAGCTAGTGCTTCAGCGCAGTGCAGCATCTCGCTCTAGCTCAGCCAGAAGTGGAGCATTCTCATCCCCACTCTTGATGGGTGCAGTCTTCATGAAGCGCGAATATAAAACAGGAAGCACAAGCAAGGCCATGAGGATGCCAGGAATAAGACCGCCAACAATAGCGATGGCAAAGGGCTTCTGACTTTGTGACCCCACACCAGTGGCTATGGCAGCGGGAATGAGACCAACCACGGCCACTGTAGTTGTAATAATTGCCGGACGCATGCGCACTAGAGAGCCTTCAAAAATAGCTTTGCGCAGGGTCAATCCTTGCTTGCGCAAATCTTGAATCAACGAAACCAGAATCACTCCGTTTTGCACAGACACACCAAACAAAGCAATAAAGCCTACCCCGGCCGAAATACTCAAATGAGTATGAGTGAGCCACAATGCCAAAACGGCACCAGGAGCGGCGAGAGGAACCGTAGCCATGATAATCAGGGCCAACCGAGCACTGCCAAAAGCCGAATAAAGCAGAAAGAAAATCAGTAGCAGAGTAGCGGGAATGACGAGACAGAGCCTCTGCATGGCATGCTGAGCACGCTCGAACTGGCCGCCCCAAACCACTCTATAGCCAGCAGGAATATGCACCTTTTGCTCAACTAAGCTTCGCGCTTCTTCTACGGCCGAGCCCATATCACGCCCTCTAATATTGGCTTTAATAGCAACTCTGCGACTGTTATCATCGCGCAAAATTGAGGTGGCACCATGGGTATTAGAAATGGTAGCGATTTGCGAAAGAGGCAAGCGTTGGCCATTAACCGTAGGCACTTGAATCTCACCCAGACTGCTGATGTCCGAGCGATAGTCGCGCTTAAAGCGAGCAACCAGAGGAAACCGACGCTCTCCCTCGATCACATTGGTTTCAGCCAGACCGCCAATAGATGTTTCTACAATATTGAGAACATCCTGACTATTAATGCCATAACGATTGGCTCGGTCACGGTCGATAGAAACGACCACCTGAGGCTGGCCTAGAATCTGGTCGCAAGCAACATCAACCATACCGGGAACGTCACGAACGACACTAGCAATCTCCTTACCAATGCGACTTATTACTTCCAAATCTTGGCCGTATATTTTAATGGCCAACTCACCTTTGACTCCAGATATGGTCTCGTCCATATTGTCTTTTATGTACTGCGAAAAGTTGTATAGCAAGCCAGGCTCATGCAAGTTCAATTCATGATTCAAAGCGTTGACTAAAGCTTCTTTCGGGTTCCTGGCCGACTTAAACTGACTGCGCCATTCTTCCTCTGGCCTCAGGTCTACCAGAAATTCAATATTGCTGTAGTTATTAGGATCAGTGCCATCATCCGGTGAACCAATTTGCGATACTACAGTAGTGACCTCAGGATATTTTTTCAAAAGCGATCGGATCAGGCGGGCAATCTCAACACTCTTATCTAACGACACACAAGTAGGCAAAATTGTTACCCGGAGCCAGATATTGCCTTCCTCTAACTCTGGCAAAAACTCATAACCGAGGGCCGGAACCAGAGCCGTACCGGCAATAACGAAGAGCAATGCCGCAGCCATGATGCGCTTCTTGTGCCAGAGGCTCCAAGCCAAAATTGGCGCATAGACTCGATCTGCCAGCTTAAGCACCGGACTTTCCCGATGGGAAGGTGGACGACGACAAAAAACCAGAGCACAAAGCACCGGCACTACTGTCATAGATGCTAGCAGGGCTCCTAGCAAGTTGAATCCCATTGTTATAGCCAGGGGTCTAAACAACTTGCCTTCAACGCTATCAAAAGTAAGCACTGGAAGAAAAGACACAAGAATGATAGCCGTAGCGAAAGTAACAGGCTTAACTACTTGCTTGGCAGCATGATAGATAGAAAGCAAAATCTGCCCCCTATCTTTACGTTGTTCTTCATCAAGCTCGGCGCTGCAGCGAATGACGTTTTCAACCATAACGATGGCGCCGTCAACGATAATGCCAAAATCTATGGCCCCCAGTGAAAGTAAATTAGCCGGCACGTGAAAAATATTGAGCAAAATAAAAGCAGTAAGCAAGGCTAAAGGAATGGCCGTGGCACAAATCAAAGCACTACGAACTTGAAATAGATAAATCATCAAAATAGTGACGACTAAAACTACCCCTTCGGCCACGTTATGACCGATGGTGTCAACGGTCCTTCTCACCAGGGCAGTGCGGTCGTAGAGCGGCACTAAATGCATACCTGCTGGCAAAGAGGCCTGCAGAGTTTGCCAGGAAGCTTTGATATTCTCGACAACATTTGAAGGATTCTCGCCCCGGCGCATGAGCACAATTCCTTCCACCACGTCATCGCGATCGCCTTTGCTGTTGGCCATTCCCACTTGGCCTTTGCGCACAGCTTCGCCAATGGAAACATCGGCAACGTCAGCCACGTGCACAGCAGTACCATCAGCTGTGGTGGCAACTACAACATTGCGAATGTCAGCCACTGAGGCCAAGAGCCCCATACCGCGTATCATGTAGTCTTCATCACCCTGCACGATATAACTGCCGCCAGTAGAGCCATTGGAGCGCCCCACGGCATCCACCACTTGCTGCTGGGTAACATGCAGGGCATTAAGACGATTGGGATCCATTTCTAACTTAAATATTTTGGACGGACCACCGTAGCCAGTGACATCTATTACTCCGGGAACTGACTTAAAGCGGCGATCTAAGACCCAGTCCTGGACCTCTTTACGGGCCATTGTTGAATACTGCGAACCTTCCAGAGTGTAGCGATAGACCTCACCGCAGGGGCTAGCATTAGGGTCAAGCTGAGGCTGCACTCCGGGCGGTACATCGGCATTGGCCAGGCGCTCCAAGACTTGCTGTCTGGCCATGTACGGGTCGACGTCGTCGTCGAAGACAACAGTAATTACAGACAGGCCAAAAATAGATACCGAACGGGGAGGACGTGACTTGGGAATGCCATTGAGTTCCTTTTCTACTGGCACCGTAACAAGCCGTTCCACTTCCTCAGCGGCTTTACCAGGCACTTGGGTTATGACACGAACTTGAGTATTGGCCACATCAGGATAGGCCTCCAGGCCCAAATGCATGTAGGCGACTACTCCCAGCGCCACAAGGGCCAGAGCAAGAAACACCACCAGGTGGCGTTTCAACAAAATTTGAGCAATAAACATGGTAATAGGCCCCCGCTATCTATATAGAAGACTAAAACTCCACAGTGAAGAATTTGTGAGGACCACCCTGATAAGCTCTTCAGAGATTACCCGGCCCGAAAGCACCGCTCACTTCTAATGTGATTTGAGGGGTCGAAGCGGATATTTCGGTGTTAAGATACTCGAATGCCCAGAACGAGCCGCCAGTGCCTATTTTCAGCATTTTTATCAGCCTCATTACTACTCGCCACTGCTGGTAGTGCCGAAGCTGAGGGCACGGCCACGGTGGCAGGCTCACCCCCTAACAACATCTCAAAAAATCCCAGTCTCGCCTATCTACAAGCAAAAACCTTGCAAGGCAGTGTCAGCTCAGCTGCCTTTAGTTCTTCCGCTTTAAATTCTTCCGCGTTGAATTCAGCGAATCTGAGCTCTAATGCCCAAGGCTATGTCGCCAGCAACTTTGCTATGCGCACACCATTGCTATTGCTCGATGATTTAACAGAAAGCGCCTTGCACATAAAACAATTATCAATACAAGCCTCTGGACAAGTCTCTGGACAAGCCTCTGGACAAGCCTCAGAGCGGAGTTCCGGTACATTTCAAAACCTGAGCAAATCAGCCCGCACTTTCGTCCCCAACTATTTCGACTATCGCCCCTCGAGAGCGGCCGCACAAGCTTTCCTAGCTGGTGATAACCCAGCGACTAACTCTAACGCCAGCGCTAGCGCAAACCCTAACGTCAACACTAACGCCAACCCCGGCGCCAGCACTAATCATGGAAGTGCCTGCGCCGCACCAGAACAAGCCGAAGACGAGCGCACACAGCGCAACAAATTGGCTCTAACATTGACTGCCACCATGATGCAAATAGCCAAAGGATTAGGCGACGGCAACACGAAGGACGCAGAACAAAGCATCGAACGGGGTCGAAACAAACTAACTCAACTACTAGGAAAAGGACAAGCCGACTGGGTTTTAACTCGCATGAAGAGCTGGGCTGAGCAAATCAGCGCCAACCCGGCGGCTATAAACGTGGGCGAGTCAGACGTACTAGAACAAGAAGAACAAATTAGCGCCCTCGTTTCTCGCGCCATTAATCGCGATCAACAAGTGAGCAATTTGAAAGCCTCAATTGCCATTCACGACAAGGCCCCAACGGGAGCCGAGCGCAGCCTCACCCTGGCTGGCCTGACACCCAATCTAATTGGACCAGCAGCCAAACTGGCTCAGTACGCTGTCGAACGCGGCACGGGCGGCACACGCAGTAAGCGACTAGAAGATGTGTTGACTCTAGGAATGGCCATGCAAGAGCGCATAAATTTGCTTACACGCGAAAGCGAACTAGCAATTAACAATCTCGAACGAGCGAAGAGCGCCAAGAACAGTGTGCTCTACGCTTTCTCAAAAGACTTAATAACAAAGCTCGGAGGCCCTTAGTTTAGTGAGTAACGATAAATTCGACACCGCTAACGTTCGTCGCGTCAAAGAAGCCCTAATGCTGGGTGGTTTGGATGTTCAAATTACTGCCATGGAAGAATCGGCCCGAACAGCGCAGATGGCAGCAGACGCTATTGGTTGCCAGGTTGCTCAAATTGTTAAATCATTAGTTTTCAAAGCCGCAGGACAAGAGCTGGCAGTTTTAGCCTTGGTTTCAGGTGCCAACCGCCTGGATGAAAAACTAGTGGAAGAGCAGCTGGGCTTTAAACTTGAAAAAGCCAATGCTGCTTTCGTCCGAGACATGACTGGATTTGCCATCGGCGGAGTGGCACCAGTAGGGCATCTCAAAGCCAGTCAAACAATCATCGATCAAGATCTACTCTTATTCGACACAGTTTGGGCTGCAGCCGGCCATCCCAATACAGTCTTTCCCATTAGTCCACCGCAACTAATAAAGCTCAGTGCTGGAAAAGTTATGGTTGTGCACACATAGCTAGGCTGCACCAGAGACAGTGGCACAAAATCAAGCTAGTCAGAGCAAAGGGCGACGGCGTCAGATAAATAATTGAACGATAAAAACACCGCTCTCATTAAACTTATGCGCAAACCTGTTGCTGAGCGCGATAAACCAGTACAAACCGGGCAGATATAGAACACATGATCACATTTTACTGTGTATCATTATCAGGAATCCCTTACTAGCGAACCAGCTCTAACAAGCCCCCACAAGTCTTAAGGCGCTGCAAGCAACAACTTACTAAACAACAGATACCAGAATTGGTTTTATGCCAGTTGACGACGATAAGACAAAGACAAAAGCCCAGTCCAAGGATTTTTATTACATCCTCGGAGTAAGCCCGAATGCTTCCACTGAACAAGTGCATGAAGCTTATTTTGAATTGAACGAGAAAGTTGGGCCTTACTCAGAAGCGGCGCACACCGATCCTGAGACTCAGCAGCGTACCTGGCGTGACATTAAGACTGCCTACGAGACGCTCTCAGACCCGACCAAACGCCGAGATTATGACAAGAACAGCTCTGTCTTTCGCCAGACAACTGACGTCCGAGCACTATGGACAAAAGTGACGTCAGGCGTCCAGAACGTTGTCCAAACCCAAAACCAAACGCAAGAACTCAAAGGCGCAGCCGGTAAGATACAGCCCCAATCTTTAGAGATGGAGCTGGAAGTGAGCTTGAAAGAGGCCGTAAAAGGCTGCATGCGGCAAATTGTTATTCAAGATCCTAAAGCCTGTGAAGAGTGCATAAATCTCAAACCAGTAAACCGCATGCAGTGCCAAACCTGTCGTGGTGTTGGTTACTTCACCGTCGAACGAACGCTAGATATTGACCTGCCCAAAGGTCTTTATGACGAGCTAGAAATCAGAAAAAGTGGCCAAGGCAAGTGGGACATGCGCGCCAACACCCACGGCGACCTTATCTTAAAGATTAAACTGGCTAAGCATCCCGTCTTGAGCGTGCTTGGTCGCGACATTTCGGTCAATGTACCGGTGACGCTCTACGAGGCCATGCTTGGTGCCGAAATTGAAATACCAACGGCCACTGGTCGCGTAGTTATGAAAATTCAACCCCTAACCCAACCGGGGAGAGTCTATCGCCTAAAAGGATTGGGACTAGCAGGGGCCGATCAACTAGTCACCATTGATGTCCTCATTCCCCAACAGCTTACAGCTGAGGAAGTTGTACTTTTCAGAAAGCTAAAAGACCTCTCGAAAGAACGGAATCCAAGAGAGTCTCTTTTCACCAACGTTCAGCAAATTTCCTAATAGCTTTCCTCGCGAAACTGGTATTTGATTTTTCATCGGTAGCGCGAGCCGCGCTATCCCTTAATTAGCATTGATCTGAGGTCATTGAGAGATGTTAGCCGAGCCGCGCGGGTACCCCGAAAATATCTATTAGAACCGCACTTCTTGGCAAGGATGGGAACTCTTCGGAGTCTCGAAATACTAGCTGCGTCTAATTTTATGGTTTTCGACAGGCTTTGCTCATTTCACGAGAGCTGTTAACTCGTAATTAGTAGTGCTTAAGCAGGTTCTAAAGCCATTGTGCCTGCGCGCGGGAAAGACATAGTCTCAAATTACGTTCTTCTCTCGCCTGTTATAGGAAATCCTTCTCTAACCCCCCAGGCAACAGACATACCTCGGTAAACACTTCTATCTCGCAAGAGTGGTTGTGGTCTGGTCTTCTAGAACGCAAAACTTTCCTTTCGATGAAGAGGTTACCAGATCTTTTCTGAGGGCTGCGTGCAATAGCCCGCTGGCCGGTTTCGTTGTTGATCTCAAATCCGAGAGCAGTAATGTGACCGGTCGGTCTTTAACGCGGCCTCACTATTCGAGGCTCATTTTCTCACCCAAAATCACGCCTCGACTGGTACAGAGGCCATAGGAGTTTCACCATGAACAATGCAAAAAACATCACGGTGTCCTCGGCAACAGCTGCTAGCAGCTCCAGCGTCATGCGTCGGCTCAAGAAAACCGTCGCCAAGCTGGCCAAGAACCGTGGACTCAACGTGGACGAAGTCCGGCAGCAACTGATCGACAAGATCAAGCAGCTCAACCAGGACAAGGCCCTCGGGTACTTGACCTTCGCCGGCATCATCAACCTCGACCTGCCCGACGGCACCCGCGTCGCCATCATCCCTGACTGGCACGTTCCGGCGCACGACAAGCAGGTCTCGTGGCAGGTCAAGGAATGGCTGGCGGAATTCAAGCCGCACATCGTCATTCTCATCGGCGACGCCGCAGACATGTTCGGCCTTTCGCGCTGGCCCAAGGCCCCGCGCGTGGTCGCCAACACCCAGGCAGAACTCGATGAAACCCGTCGTCTCGTCGACGAGGTCATCATCCTGTCCGGCTGTCTGCATCTTTTCTATATCATGGGCAACCATGAAGACCGCAACCGCCGCACCCAGATCGACCCCAACGCCAGCGTTGCGAGCCTGATCGACCCGAACACCCACGAGCCCATTCTCAACTTCCACCAGTTGATGGGCTACACCCGCAAGGACCCGATCACGTTCGTGTACGGCATGAACGAAGATGGCGGTGGCGGCGGTGGCGTGCTCGTCAACGATGACTTCAAGTTCATCCACGGCCGGATCGTCCGCGGCAAGCCTGGTCAGAGCCCCTACGCCGAAGCTGATTCTCAGCTTCAGAGCGTTGGCCATGGCCACACGCACCGCCTCGGTACCCGCGCTCGTCGTCTCACCAAGGGTCACACCCTGCGCAGTTTCGAGTTCGGCCATCTGGCGGACGAGACCCATTCCTACATGGGTTACGCCACTTACCCGAACTGGCAGCATGGACTGGGAGCCGGCCTCGTGCACGGAGGCAAGCTTCACATCCAACTGCTGCCGATTCTGAAGGTCAACGACGAAACGGGTCAGACCCGCTCGGCGCTGCTCTTCGACGGCAAGTTCACCCTGTCCAGCGGTTACTAACCAAGGACAATCACCCTTTGACAGACGTCACCATATGCGGTGCTTCAGTAGCGCTCTTGCAGCAGCAACTGAACACTGCTTGGTGGCGTCTGTCTCGTGTTTCTTTACAAATCCGCAAGGAGAAAAATTATGACCAAGAAAATCACAAAAGCGGTCGATTTGTCTGCGGCTCCCACCGCTGCCAATTGGCCCCCGAAGTCGCTGACGAAGCCTTCGGACCCGCACTTCAAGTGGGCGCGCGTTTGCATGTTCGACCTGCACGGCGTCGTCTTCGACTGGGAAGCTGCTTTCAGCCGTTTCGTCGGCAAGCACTACGGCTTCACCTTCGACAGCGCCACCCGTCAGTACTACGACATCGGTCGCGACCCCACCACCCCCATCAGCCCGAAGCAGTTCGGCGAGGCCTTCCAGGCATTCGCTCGGCGCGGCGTCGACGGCTACGGTGAACTCCAGCCCTACGCTGGCATCATCGAGCAGATGGAACTGATTGCCGCCGCCGGCATTCAGGTGGTGATCTGCACCTACACTCCTGGCGCCAACGACGTCCGTCCGGACGGCTCGGCGACTTTCCAGACGGGCATCGCTCGCCTGGCCACCCAGGAGCTGATCGCCAAGCACCTCGGTCACATCGTGACCCCGCAGAACATCATCTACTCGCACACCGGTGCCAAGAAGTACGTGATGCTCGAAAGCCGCATCCCTGTCATCGTCGAAGACAAGGCAGCCACCGCTGTCGACGTCGCCGAAAGTGCCCTGGGCGCGATTCTCATCCCGCATCCGTACAACGATGTGAAGTTCCCCAACGTTCTCCGCCTGGAGAACTCTAACCAGCTGGCCGACGCTGTCATCTCGCTTTTCGAAGCGATCGACGACAACGGCGCGCTCTCAGCGTAATTAGGAGATCTCTATCATGGCTAACAAAGCAACAAACTATAAGCAGGTTGTCGTCAAGGAAATCCCGCGTACCTCGCTCGCCGAGGCCGGGATCTTCAAGATCACCCTGCCCGACGGTTCCCGCGTGGTGTCGATCGCCAACTCGCTCTGGCCGCACCACGACCGCAACGTCCACGACATGATCATGCGCTACCTGGCGGCCTACAAGCCGAAGCTGGTGGTCCTGCATGGTCAGATGATCGACCACGACGCCTTCAAGTCGCTCACCGAGGACGAGAAGAACTACCTGCACCCGGCAATCGACATGCCCGAAGTGGCCGAGGCCCGCAAGGCCGGCATCTTCGACGACCAGCTCGGCTACCTTCGCAAGAAGGCCGGCGAGTACATCTCTTCGTTCTCCCAGTGCGGCGCCAAGGTGATCTACATCCCCGGCGTGCGCACCGAGCACAAGCTGATGGAGTGGGTGCAGCAGGAGAAGTCCACTCGCGACGCCTACGTTGCGAACAATCCGGAGCGGTCGGATCAGCCGACTGACCCGAACCGCAAGGTTCCCTCCGACTTCGCCAAGTTCCTCTATCTCAACTCCAACCCGCGCGTCAAGGTGCTGGGCTACGAGGCCGGCTTGCTGGTCAACGACCACACCCTCTACATGATCGGCGACTTCAAGCGCCGTCATGCCGGTGACGCTGCCTTCATCGAATGGGAGCAGCGCGGCTACAGCATCGTCCGCTCCTTCGGCGGCATGCTCTCCAGCGGCTGGCACACCACCACCAAGCACACCCAGCCGGCGCTGACCAAGCTGCAGCACCAGGAGCACGAGACTGGCTACATCTGGGATGACCGCCTCAATGGTCACCTGCGCGACTACGACCGTCGTGCACCGGGCTTCTTCTCGGGCGAGTACCGCCTGGGCGAGCTGTTCGGCACCTGCATCCAGATCATCCGTGGCAACGACGACCGTCGTTCGTTCCTCGGCACCGACTTCCGTATCTACACCGAGGAAGAGGCCGGTGGTCTCGACAACGGTGGCACGCTGTCTCTCGACGACGAGGTGGTGACACCCGACGACGATTGGCACTATCCGGAAGACGCCGAGGGCGGTGAAGGTGAAGGCCACAACACTGGTGTCGCCGGCAGTGCAGGTTCGCCTGTTCCTGTCGTCGAAGCCGAGATCGTCGAAGCCAAGCCCAAGGCGGCCGTGAAGCGCGTGCGCAAGCCGCGTGCCAAGGCTCCTGCCGGCAAGGCCAAGACTGCGGCCAAGAAGCCCGTCAGCAAGGGCAAAAAGACCAGCAAGTAAGGTCTTCCGCTACAAGGGCGGCTCACTCGAAACTAGGGTGAGCCGCCCAAGCGGGGTCAAAATGCACTGAGAGCAATCTCTGAGAGTCCACAAGAAAAAGGACAAGCAAACATGCTCAATACCATTCTGATCTGCCTGCTCGGTGCAGCGATTTCCGGCTCGGTCGGTTATTTCTGCTCGCGCAAGTTCAACAGCAGCAATTACGCTGCCACCAACAAGAGCGGCGACTTCGGCTCACCACGCGGAGGTTTCTTCGCCCTGCTGAGTGGTGTTCTCGTCGGCATGATGTTCTTCGCCTACGCTGGCCCGTATCTGTTCGCCGCCGAAGCAATCGGCCCGGGCATGATCACGAGCATGCTGGTGGGCGCTGTCGCTGGATTCGTTGGCCTCATTCACGGTCAGCGCAGTCGCGAACCCAAGCCGTAGACTTCAAGCAAAATCGTCGAAAGGAAAGCTTCGCAAGAGCAATTCAACGATTTTGGAACAAGGCCAGACACCTCACCGTGTCCTGGTCTTGTTTTTTTACCACCAAACTAGTTGACCGGTCTATTAACGCGCTTTTTGAAAAATATCAACACTTTTGTCTGGCTCATAAATTTCCTTGTACAGTGTTTTCTGATTCGTTCGACTCTTCTTCAAATCAGCCTCTGCCAACGAGAGTTTGCCCATTTTTTTGTAGAGTTTGGCTCGAGCCTGATAGAGATCGGCCATAAGGCGATCGCCATTCAAACTCCGAGTAACATTGTCTTGCTTGATACCATTCGAGTATGCCTCAAGCTCCTTTTGCGGATTGTTTAACAGAGCATAGGCCTTGCCTTTGTTCAGAAAAATATCCAATGATCCTGGTCGAGCCGCCCCACAGACTTCCAAATCAAGCAAAGCCAGTTCTGGTTTTTTCAATCGAAGATACAGCGCAGCCCTCTGCTCGCGCAGATTGAGAATATCGCTCGGCCCGACTCCTAAGCCTTTACTGCCAATCAATTGCTCATAAAGTGGCGGGCATTCAGCACCGCGATCAAGAGACTTGAGCACAGCTGTTTTCTGCAGCAAGGCATCAGCCAAGTTCGTCTTATCGCCAAGTTTGATGGCTTGGTCAATATCAAGCAACGCTTGAGCATGACTACCAATCATCTCCAGAGCACGACTGCGGCCAAGATAGGCCTTTGCCTGGCGAGGATTATGTTTGATCACTGCACCATAGTCTTGAGCCGCTAATTCGCACTCACCAGCGGTGAGATAGGCCTGTGCTCTATCTAATAGAGCAGAAACATCACGAGGATTCTTGCGCAAGCGCAACTCTATTTCAGCCATAGAGCAGTCCGGTGGTTTGAGCTTATAGGTTAGACCATCAAAAGCGAAACAGCTTTGATGGCTAGCAGTGCAAGCAATCAAAGCTGTAACAAGAGAAAAATATGTTTGCAACTTATGCACTGCTGTCATTTCCCCTGAGCCTAATTCGCTTATACCCCGTTGCCAATCCTGGCAGCCAGAAAGCAAATAAAAGTCGCCAGTAAACCCTCAGTGCATTTGTCAGCAAGCAATCAAACTGCGGCCAATTCCAAAGCCTGCAAACGCTTCGTGATTAAGTCAATATCGGCTGGCGAAACATTTAGCTGTGCTGCTTTAGCATTTTGCTCAGCTTGAGCAGCGTCACGCGCCCCCACAATTGCGGCTGAAACTCCTGGCTGCGCAATCGTCCAGCAAATTACCAACTGACCAACAGTGGCATTGTAGCTATCAGCAATGGGCTTAATAGTCTCCAGGAATTTATTGATGCGCTCAATATTTTCAGGAGTAAACTGGGGCTGATTGGCGCGGTGATCTTCGTCCGGGAATTTATGGTCAGGCTTGAATTTACCAGTCAAAACGCCCCTTTGAAGAGGACTATAAACAATAACACCAACGTTGTGGGCGAGGCAGTACGGTAGCAACTCTTTCTCGATATCGCGATTGACCATACTGTAAGGTGGCTGCACAGAAGCAATAGGAGTAATCTTGCTACCTTCAGCAATTTCAGAAGCTGTAAAATTACTGACTCCAGCTGCAAGAATTTTTCCGTCCTTAATCAACTGTCCAAGGGCTTCCATGGTTTCATCGAGAGCAAGCGAATTATCACGCCAGTGACATTGATAAAGGTCAATATAGTCTGTTTTAAGGCGTTTCAAGCTATTTTCGCATTCACGAATGATATTTTTCTTGCGAGCATTGCGGTAGATTTTATGCGCCTTACCACCATCAATCAGGTCAAAGAAATATTCGCCCTCTTCAAACTCCCAAACCAAACCAAACTTAGTCATTAACTGCACTTTGTCACGCTGACCAACAATGGCTTTGGCCACTAATTCCTCGCTCTTGCCGAAGCCATAGATTGGAGCGGTGTCGATGGACGTCACACCCAATTCAATCGATTTGCGAATTGCTTCAATCGACTTCTCTTCATCGGTGCCACCCCACATGGCTCCTCCGATTGCCCAGGCTCCAAAAGTAATGACAGAAGCTTTGACCTTGCTGTCGCCGAGCTGACGATATTCCATGGATTCCCTCGCTTATAAAGTGCTATCAGAAGCTCTTTTGAGAGCTAACAATGCCCCAAAGAATATCACCGTCTACAGTTAATTCTCGCCACTGTCTCAAAACATGACTTTAGAAATTGGCCAATCGTTATCGAGCTGAAATTATCAATGGAGTAGCGCCAATTAGCCCTTTAGATACAGCAGCGATTTTACAGCGAAATTCCTGCGAAATTTCGCTGTAAAATCGAAAGCCAATAGGCAAGCTGCTTTCGTGTCTTTTTAATAGAATCGAGCCACTACGTCAAGCAGTAGAACAGCGATAAAAAAAACAGCATGAAAGTTCAAAAAAAAAGCGACTGAAACCGCTCAACCCTGAGGTCTTGCAGAATCAGTCGCTTCCTTAACGGGCAAGCTAGACAACTCTAGCTAGACCCAGGTTCAGTCCAAACGCACGAGCGAAGCAGTTACTTCTTGCTGTCCTTCGCCGGCGCAGCAGCAGGCGCAGAGGCAGGAGCCGCCGCAGGGGCAGAGGCTGGGGCAGCCGACTGATCGCCGGGCTTGCCCGCATCTTTACCAGCAGTGCCGGCCTTCTTCATCTTTTCGATGGCTTCCTGCTGCTGCTGACGGGCCCAGCGTTCCTCTTCAGAACGACCACGGCCGCCGAGAGGGTTTTCGTTTGTAGACATTGACTCATCCTTGAGTTCGAGTTCTTTTGCAATAAATCTGCCCCGAGCAGAGAGACTAGTGAGAGCCAAAGCCATTAGAGCCGAACAACTTAGAGTCGAACAACTCACAGCCTAACAACTCACAGCCTAACAACTCACAGCCTGACCACTCGGGGCAGCAGTTCACTTACGCATGTACTTACGGTAGTAAGAACCGTTAGGGTTCATGCGGTGCTTCCCATCCTTAGGGAAGCTCCAGACATTGCTCACTTCGCGCAGAAGCGGCACAAGCAGGTTATCAAAATCGGCGCAGTTCCGCAGAGCAATGCGAACGTGAGTGCGCAGGGTGCGGTTGGCGATCTGCTTACCAGGCTTGTCGCTAGAAGCGCAAGCGTTGCCAATGACGGGGGTGTGGCGGAAAGATCGAGACATAGTGCAGTGCTCCTAAAAGCACCGCACCAACGGTTACCTGCAATCTCTTGAGCGGATACTCAAGATTGCTCCCTTCGAAAATCTTCTAAAGACTTCGAAGTCTAGAGCAGAGAATTAATTGCAGGGGTTGGTGAGGTGCTAGAAGAGAGCACCAAAGCGGGTGTGGCGATTGAGTTTGTGCATAGATTTTCCTTGGTTAGAGGTCAGAACACCAGCATGACCAGCCAGCCGACCACGGTCATGGTCAGGGAGGCGCCCAGAGCAGTACCGAAGTTGCGGACGAAGAGCACGCCAGGCATGATCTTGCCAACGACGACAATGGCAACGGCCTGAACCAGACCGGCCACCAATCCCGCTGCCACCATCGTGGCAGTGGGAACAACGGTGGCGATGCCGACCAGGGCTAGCAGATGCCAGCCGATGTGATTGACCAGAGCAATGGCGATCAGCGCCAAGATGCCCCGGAAGGCGCTGCCTTGACGCACGGCCACACCACCATCGGTGACTTTCGGCACCAGCCAGAGAAGTGCCACCAGAAGCAGCACCACATGAATGAGAAGATTGAGCAACATAATGTTTTTTCCTTTCAGATGATCAGGTTAGAGAGACAACTCAACGGTCGTCATCCTCTTCCACCGGCTTGGCTAGCTGATGGTAGGGTTGAACAAGACTGTCGAAAATTGTTTTGATGCGATAGTGCTCTTCGTCGGTCAGAGTGCGGTCGAGGTAGATCACCTTGTCGCATTCCATCAGCATGTCCGCGATTTCGGGCGGACCGTTGTGACCGTAGAGATACCAGTACTTCGCTTCCAACGTAGTCTTGGTCTCAATGACATAGAGCTTGCGGATGATGCGAGCCAGTGCCACGTAGTTTGCGCGACTGCGGTCTCCGGCTTCCATCTTGGCCCAGACAGCGTCAAACTGCCTGCGAGCCTTGATGAAACGAGAAGGACCGAGCAAGCGCTTTACGGCAACGGGCAAGAGACTATAGAACTTGCGGCAAAGCCTCCAGAAGAAACTGAACCCGACGAAGCCCAGGACGATGTAAGCAGCGGTCATCCACCCGTGCAGACCGTGGAGAATGTCGAGCTTGCCTTCCTGAATAAGCTTGCGACCATCCCATGTCTTGGAAGTGTAGGGAGCAATGGTCGGCAAGTCGACGGTGATATCTTCGTTCGAAGCTAAGACGCGATAGCTAACGTTGGCCTTAAGGTCAAGCTGGGGCGCCACAGAGAAGCTCTGCAACTTTAGCTTGACCCGGTATACCTTGCTGCCATCGGGTTTCGTCAGTTCAAAGATATCGGGAGCGCCGACCAGCTCGAAATCGCCGGCCAGAGCAATGCTGTGCATGTCGATCACGGTGCCCGGCTTCTGCTTCATGTAGACCGTGACAGACAGCACATCACCGATGCGCCAGCCGAAATCACGATCAAGAGTGGCAGCAAGCTCCGGAGTGCTTGAAGCCGCAGCAAGAACACCAACAGGGGTCTGTGCGTCCGAAGGGAAGCTGGGCCACTCTGTGCGATCTTCCCAAAACAGCATGGTGCAAATGCCGACGGCGAAAGCCACCAGCAGAGCCGCAAGACCAAGACTGGAGAAGAAACCAAGTTTCTTATTCTTATTCATCGTGGCTCCCTCCTTTCTGGTCTTTGGTCACGGTTTTTGCCTGCATTGGCCTTGGGCTTACCGTCCGGCTCATTGCCGATGACGACAGCAGCGAGAAAAGCGAACACCGAGACGAGAAGCAACCAGGGGAAGAATTCGTACTGGCCTGGAATGTGTTTCACTTCCATGCGCGAGATCATGCTGGTCATGGAGAAGTCGTTGACCTCAACCAGACGCACATAGCGGCCACCAGTAGCATTCTTGAGCAAAAGCAGAACGTTCTCTTCCAGCTTGGAAGTGACGATTTCGCCTTTAACTTCGTACCACTGCCGACCAGAGTTCATGGTCTGGTCGGTGGGAGAAAGCAGGGCGGTCGGTATTGCTGAAGGTGATGTCTTGCCGAGACCAACGATGATGAGATCGATGTCGCGCTTCTTCAACTCTTTGACGACCGCGTTCATCTCAGACAATTCCGAGTCGTTGCCACCGTCCGAGAACAGCACGATTACGCGCCTGTGGGATGGTTTTGAATCGAGATCGAAGAGGCGAAAAGCCATGTTGAAGGCCTTGCCCAACTCGCTACCTTCGCCCGGGGCAGAGCCCACAGTCATGGCGCGATTGAGCACCCACTTCAAGGCGGGCAGGTCATCGCTGAGGAAGGCCTGAGGAAAGGCCTCACCAGAGAATGTCACCACTCCCAGGCGGTTGTAGTTGAGCGAACCAACCACTTCTTTCATCAAGAGAAATTTGGCCATGTCCAGTCGACGACCTTCTTCGTACGGCTGAGGCAACTTGCCTTTGTAGTCAGGCACTGCCATGGAGCGACTGACGTCGACCACAGCAATGACGTCAATCGTGCCCATAGGAAACTCGGTTTTACCCGAATCCATGGTGGGGCGACAGAGCGCAAGAACGAGGCCAGCCAGGCAGAGGGCCACAGCAAGAGCCTTAGCGATCAAGCGCGAAACGGGGATTTTCTGATTGAAGCGGGCAATCAGTTCCGGTTCGCCGAACTGGTCGTGAACAGTTTTTGAGCGACTTCTGGCCAACCAAAAGGTGAATCCGACAATCAGCGGAATCAAGGCCAGAAACCAGAGCATCTCGGGGTTTCCGAGGTGCAAGCTTAGAGGTATCTTGAGCATATAGTTAGCCTTTTAAATTCCCTTCTTGCCGTCTTTGCCAGCTTGACCGCCGGGGGCAGAAGTATCGCCTTCGCCAGCACCGGCACCACCAGAGCCACCACGTTCCGAGAGCAAGCGCTCCAGATTGTATTTGGCTACCATGTGGTCAGGATTGTGGCGCAGAGCTTGTTTGTATGCTTCGATTGCCATGAAATTCTGCTTGGTGCGTTCATGGGTCAAAGCGAGAAGGAATTGAATCTCACCAGCGATGTGGTTGTCGGATGGCTTAATTTGGCCATCTTTAGCACTCAAAGCTGAGTAAGCCTTGGAGAGATCATCCTTGGCCGTAGCGTAGTCTTGCTGCTTGTAAGCAGTGAGAGCAGCGTCGTACCAAGCGTATTCAGACTCAGCCACTTCAGACTGGGCCGCCGAAACGTAGTCTCCCTGAAACATCGGCACCGTGTACATCACAGCACGACGCAGTCCGAGGGCAATCACCACCAGACAAGCAATCGTTGCTATGACCGAAAACATCAAGCGGCGCCTGGCAACAAAGTTTATTAGACTTGTCATAAAAAACTCCTGTCAATGCGGACATTGAACGATTGGTTATTGATTGAGAACGACTGCCTCGGCAAGACCAGCCAGAACGAGGAGGAGAATGGCTGCAATAGCGAAAGCAGCAAAGCGCTCATCGCGCTTCTCGCTGGAATACACAGAAACGCTGCTACGCTCCATCTGGTCGATGGAGGTGAAGACCAGCTGCAAATCGCCAGCAGTTTCGACGCGGAAGGTCTTGCCACCAACATCATCGGCGAGGCGCATGATGTCTACGTAACGCTCAGCCAGGGTAGGGCCAACGCCAATGACGTAGAGACGGATGTTGTTGTCTTTGATCTTACTGCGCAAGCGGTCCATCGCCCCTGAGTTGATATCGTCTTCACCGTCGGTGACGAGGATGATCACCTTGCTCTTGGCCTGGCCCATTTCTTTGAAATGGTCGACAGCGGCGTCGATCGGACCCGGGTCATAGCTACCGAAGTTAGTGCCACCACCGAGATCATCGGCGAAGCGAATTTTGCGGTAGATCATCTTCAGGTCGTGAGTGAGCGGCCAGGAGAAGTAGGGAGCGAAGTCGAACAGCAACACACCGACGCGGTCGCCGGCGTTAACGATGTAGCGATTACGAATGAAGTCGAGCACGGCGGCCTGAGCCACCTGCAGACGAGTGACGCGATCCGCACCATAAGGCCCACGAGGGGGTGCCTTGGTCGGGTCTTTGTCAGCGGTTTTGCCAGGATATTCGCGATCGAGTTCAGTCTCGCCGACCACACTCTTAGGCAATTCTCCAGGAATGGGAGCACCCATGGAGCCAGAGCGATCGACAGCGATGATGATGTCGCGTGCCTGAACAGACTGATTGGGTTCGTAGTAGACGCGTTGCGGTCGGGCCAGAGCAAGGCACAGGGCGATGAAAGACAAAGCCAGGAGCAAGCGGGGCAGAACAACAAAAAAGCGGCTACCAACACCAACGGAAGCTTGGTCGACCCGGGGAAGCCCGAATTTACCAACGCGCCGAAGAACGAACCACAGGACAGGTAATACGAGTATGGCCAAAAGCCATAGCGGTTGTGAAAGAACCATATAGTTGACCTTGATTAGTTATAGGCCTAGTTTCACTAGGTTTTGGAAGAAGCAATAAAGCCCCTGCAAAGCTCTGCCCGGAGTTCCCTAGCCAGACAACCGACAAACCGGCAGACATTAAAGCCCTCGGCCTTAATGAATTTGCTGGTTAGTTTGCTGCTAGCTGATGGGAATGGGCGTATGTCTGATGCTGGGGGAGAGAAAATAGAACAGTCGAAGACTAGATGTTCAGAATTACTCTTCTCAAGACAGCAAAGTAATAGCCATAGTTAAAATAACCAAAGTTAGCTGTTAAACTATGCGCGCGCGCCCACGGAACCATACAGGCCAGATAAACGCCAGTTAACCGGGATTGCGCTAGCTACGCTATCAGGAAAGACTTGAGCACTTTTAGGGGTTCGAGTGTGAGGTTGGCAACAAGCGGGTAGGAAAATTGTGGGAGTGAAAGTTCCCTATGTTCTGTCCGCAATTTTTCCGCCTTTCTTAGTATTCAACGTTCTATCTGTTCAGTTTTCAGTTCAGTTTTTTAGTTCACCGTTTTTCGCCCAGGTTTACTATTTTCTTTTTTTCAGTCATCACTTACATGGTTCGCTCGGTAGAAGGACTTACTAAATGGCCCTCCACGACTCATTCAAGTCATCAGCTAACGCCAACGTTAGACTGGCAAAGCTTTCATCTGTTCCAGAAGAACAAGATCTGAGCTTCGCTATGACCCAGGCTAATAAACACCCTAAGGCAACTATTGAATTGCCATGGAAGTCACCGTTATCAACCACCACTTTTGTACTTAAGGTCAGCATTGCCTTAGGCTCAGATGAAGGCCCACGTTGGACTCTTCACGCTGGCGACTCACCCGATTCTGCTGCACTCTGGAGTCATGACAGCATGGATACGGGCTTGATTCAAAGCTTAATTTCAGCAGAAAGCGATCCCCAGCGAGCTCTCAATTCTTACGTCGACACTAACAAGAAAGGTGATGACTCGATCTGGATCAAGCAGCCAGAGCCACCCGCACCACCGGTAGAAAGACCCGCACCCAAAGTCAATTTACCTCAACCGGTCGATTTAGACAAAGCCGCCCTTGATTTACTGCAACAACAAATGCGTCGCCCTGAAACCGGCATGATGTCTGAAGCCTCTTTTTATTGGCTGATACTGTAAGAGTTTAATCGCTTCCAGCGCAACCAAACTCCCCACGCTATTATCATGATTGAGTTTGGTCTCAAACTCACTGGTGGCGCCATGTCGCTACCACCGGTGAGAGTCTTACACGAAGTGGCTAACCGTGTCCAATCAGTTTGCCGTCCACTCGATACAATTTGCCATTACAAAGACCCTAAGCTAGTTTTGATTCTTCCGCACACTGGCTCAAACGACGCTATGCAAATCGCAATGCGCATTAACGACGTACTGCTTGATTCACCACTAGGGCCAGGCCTTGATGCCAGCAATGTAGTCATACACTTTGGCATAGCTAGTATGCCTGATACTTGCAGCCATCCGGGCATCCTCATAGCCACGGCTCTAGAAGCTCTTGAACAAGGAAAGAAAACCAATAATACCGTGGTGCTTTTCCCGAGTTCTTGATCAAAAATTGAGGCTGTAAAGCTTTTCAAACTCTCTCAAATTGACTGCTGGCGGAGTGTATTTCACTGCGACATTGCGCAGCTGCCGCTGAAAAACGCCCTTAAGGTGTGCCATCTTTCCAAGTAAGCGCGAGCGGCTGACTATGCGACGCGCTTTTTCTTGGCGGATTTTTTGATACTGCTCAAAAGCCTGACTAGGCTCATCAAAGTCGTGCAGGGTTTTAGCCAACAAATAGCCATCTTCAATAGCCTGAGCACCACCTTGGCCTAGGTTCGGAGTGGTAGCATGGGCGGCGTCACCCAGTAACACAATTTTGCCACTGTACCACTTAGGCAAATTGGCAAGGTCTGACAAATCAGTACGAATCACCGCCCTGGTAGATGCTAATAATTCGTGCACAGCAGCGGGAAAAGTAGCAAATAGATTTTTAAGAGCATCAATTTCAGCGCTCTGTAAGCTACTTGAATCGGCCTGATGTGCGCTGGCTGGCATATCGGCTGTGGCGTACCAATAAACCTCATCATCATTGACGTGGGAGAAACCAAAACGCCTACCCTCACCCCAAATTTCAACACTAGTATTCTTCCACGACTTAGGCAATTGTGCTTTGACCACGGCCCGCCAGGAGGTCTGTCCGGAGTAATTTGGTTTCTCTTCAGGAAAAACAGATTGCCGCAGGGAAGAATGCAAACCATCTGCACCCAGGACATAGTCAGCGATTACCTTTTCGTGCTCGAAAAATGAGAGAACTACTTGCTCCTGGCTCAACGTTGCCGCCTGACAGCGATAACCAAAATGCAATTGAGCCACTGCTTGTGAACGCCTTTCTTGCAAGGCCTCAAACAATATCTGATGCAAGCGCGAGCGCCTGATCGCCACAATCGCATAGGCAAATTTTTGCTTTATCCCAGTCAGATCAACCTTCATCAGTGATCCAGAAAGATAATCAAGCAATTCAATTTCACTCAATTCATATCCAGCCGCCAGAACTTTCTCGGCCAAACCCAGCCGAGCAAAAACCTGCATGGCATTAGCGGGAACCCAAATGCCTGCTCCGCTGGCATTTTCAGCCTCACCTGCCGAAAAAGACTGGGACGGCCGCGACTCATAAACAGACGTGGCAATTCCGTATTGCTGAAGGGCCAGTGCCGCAGTCAATCCACCAATTCCAGCACCAACTATAGCTATGTTTTTACCGGGATTCATCATTCTATACCTGACCTGCCAAAACGACTGTCAGGGCAGTATAACCCCTGGACAAGCCGCTCCGTTTTATCAACTACACTACCTAGTATTCGAGGTTATAAAAAAATTTGTGCCAAAAGTTCAAGTAGAAATCAATCGGCGAAGTTCCGTCTAGCCAGAAGGTTGAGCTTGCCTCAGCAAGTCAACAGGCCAGAACGGAACTTCGCGATTGATGCCTGAACAAAGCAGCAAGAACAGAGCAGCACCAACTGAACGATCATCAATATCAGTACCAGATTACTTAGCATCGGGTACTGCAACAGATGGTCTCTCAGCAGGTCCGCCGGGAACAGTTACAGGAGCAACAGGAGCAGCAGCATCAGGAGCAGGAGCAACCGGAGTAACTGGAGCAACCGCATCGGCAGCAGGAGCAACCGGAGTAACCGGAGCCGCAACCACAACGGTCGAGGCAGCAGCAGGGGCACCTGTAGCTACCGGACTGGCGTTCTGGGTCGGGCAGGAACTATCGTAGTCACCAGCAGCTGTGGCCGCTGATTTGAACTGCGACATGACATGAACATAGGTAGCATGCGAAGGCGAGATTCCATAACCGCGCGTGTAGATCTCAGAGATCACCTGCGCCACTGTGGAATCCTTGTCGACGGCAGCACCAAATTCATACCAGAGTAGTTCACCGGCCCGGTGAGCAACGCCAGCGCCATAGCTAGGCAGAAAATAATCTTTACTGCACAGGCGCTTGCAATGTAGACGTTGATAAAAAGCCAACCGACGCTTGCGCATAGTGGTTTCATCAACGCTTAAGTTAGCTTCTTTGGTCGACTCAATTTCGAGAAAAAGACCAACTTGAGTCTGATGATAGCTGGCCTTAAGCACCTGAATCAATTCCTTCATGTGCTTGCTACCGACACCAGAGGAGCGCTTGGTCTGATCTGTGGCGATGTAGGCAAGCAAAGAGAAATTGCTCATCGGTGTCACCAATGAGAAACACAAGAGTTCGCCAGCAGCGTTTGTGGTGCGATGAAGCAACATGGTGTTATTGCTGATCATGGCCTGAACATCTGCTAGCGGCATTCTTTCATCTTGCGGGAAGGCAGTTTCGTAGAGCTTGCTCCAGTCACTCTCTTGACCGTTGCTGGGTTGACAGAGTTGTGCGGAGCTAGAATTTTTGACGTTTGTCATATGTTTATTCCATTACCGCGAGCGTTGAAGGCTAAAGGCCGTTCAACGAAAGCAGTCGACCGCAAATCTAAAAGCACAGTCCAAATCAGCTCCGCCATAAATTAGGTGGAAAACAATTGGGAACAGCAGTGCTTTAAGGTTTGAGGTCTGTAAGTGATTGCGAGGTTAGAGTGGGAAAAAGAAAAGGCACATAAACCTAGCCCTTATGCCTCTTGTACTCAATAGGGGCAGTTCAAGCAGGAGGGAAGCCGAAAGCGAAGCACCTCATGACAATGGCAAAGCCGACTCAAATAAACAGCGAAAACCGTTACCTGTCGGACCTCTTCAAAAGCAACAAACGCCCGCATCCTCCTGACATCCAGAATGCCTGAGCAAAGCCCACTCTAGGCATTGCAAGTTTTCCATAATCACAGCTCGCGCAAGCTCCTGACTGCCTGCCAACGGCAACAGCGCTAATCGTTAGTAGCGCATCCGAATTAGACGCAAAAACCAGAAGCGAAAATTAGAACCCCAAATTAGAACCAAGATCTAGCGCAGCACAGGCCAATATTTAGCAAAGTGCTTGCGTACTTCACTGACACGCTCGTCCACTAAATCACTGTTGCGATCAGCAGTGACGTGCTCACTGTTGCTAGCCACACCAGGCATCAAGTAAGAAGCATGCACTGTCCCACTTTCTGATTCATTTGCAGCATTGAGAACGCGCATGGTAGCGATAGCAGAATCAGATAGAGAACGGGTGTTATAACCGCCCTCAAGGAAGACAACAGTAGGGGCACCGACCTGGTTCGAGAGATCGCGGACGCGCTGAGACAGCATGGCATAGCCAGATGTTGTGATGCGCTGCTGGCCAAGGGGATCGTCTTGGTGAGCATCATATCCAGCTGAGACCATGATCAAATCTGGCTTAAATGAATCGCAAACCGGCTTAACCAGACGATCGAAAGCATGCAAATAACCACGATCCCCAGTTCCCTTAGGCAAGGGTATGTTCATATTATAGCCGCGGCCTTCTCCCGTGCCATCTTCCAGATACCAACCAGAATCATAGGGCCAGAAAGGATACTGCTGGAAGGAGACAAAAAAGACCGACGGATCATCATAAAATGCCCACTGGGTGCCATTGCCATGATGCACATCCCAGTCGATGATAAAGACTTTCTTGTAGCCTAACCGCTGTGCATAGCGCGCCGAAACAGCGATATTGTTGAACAGACAAAAGCCCATGGGCTTATCAACCAAGGCGTGGTGGCCCGGAGGCCTAACTGAGACAAAGGCACTATCATATTCGCCACTCTTTATCGCATCAAGCGCTGTCAAACCTGCTCCAGCAGCTAACTTAGCGATATCATAAGTGGCCGCACTCATAAATGTATCAGCGTCTAATTGCACCAAATTATGGTTGGCTGCAGCCTTCAAAGCATCCTCTTGCAAATGCTCGATGTAAGACTCTTTGTGCACATATGCTATCTCTTCTTCGATTGCCGATCGTGGCTCTAGCTGCCGCACTGAATTGTCTAGGGCTGCCTTAAGGAAAGCGCTATCAATGGCAGCAAGCCTTTGTGGCGACTCTGGATGAGCATCTGGAGTAATGTGATTGAGAAAGCGCGGATCGCGCACGAGAGCCAATCTGGACATCTATTTTCCTCTATATTCCACTGCTACGATGGCGCAGCAAAGATTCAACGGCAATGAAGTCAACGGATAAACAGTCGACTACAAACTGATAAAGACAAACGGTCAAGAGAAATTATAGCTCTCTTTTCTTGCCATTTTCTTAGGGCTGCCTTGCAAGGGTGAAGTCAGTCAATTAATAATTGGGCAGCCAAATGTAAAGTGAGTCAGCTGTTCCAGCCTAAAAGCTGGGGCAAATACGCAACCGAGCCACTGAGCGCTTGTACTCAAGCTCAGCTTTAACTAGGTTGAAGGATATCCCGATCTAGTCAGAACATTCTCAAATCACTCACTAAATTCATTCACTAAAATCACCCACTAAAACAAAAAACATGACACTAAGTATCATCCTCACCAGTCTCGGCACTGGCTTTAGCTACCTGCTGGTTGCAGCTATCTATCTAATTGTTTGCTACGCCTTGCTCAAGGCCCTGAAAAAGCTCGGTATTTTCTTGGCTGCTTGCCTTTGCCTGCTAATGGTTTTCCAGATCTCGCACTGGCACAAACTAGAAGTAGAAAGGATGAAAGAGAAGTCTGAGCTGGTGGAACGCTCACCCGAAATCTACACACTGCTAAGCGACAAGTTTAAACAGTTCGACAAGAATCAAGACGGTCAAATTGATTCCTGGGAACTGGCTCACTACAAGACGTCCTGTAGCTGCAATGCCTCCACAGTTAGCTATCTCAATAGCAATCTGCGCAGCATTGGTGATTGGCGTGAAGTAGCTGGTAGCGACAGCCTCATGCTGACCATCAATAGAGCCGACCTGGAAATCTTGAAAAGCAACGCAATTAATCAGCTCACAAACACTGACTAAGTTTTCCCAGTCCAAAAGTGTCAGATTTTCAGCAGAACGTGTTGCCTCAAAAAAATTTCGTACCCGAGTTAGATTGTTGCCTCAAAATTATTCGTACTCGCTGATGATAAATTTGGGGTAGGGTATTGAGCTACTTTTGCAGGTATCTGATAGATACCGTGGCTTATTCTCTCCAGTTTGCCTCTTTTATTGAGTCTTAGCAAGCTCACGTTCACAGTGTTTCTAGAACCTAGTGTCATGAAGTCCTCAGCACGCACTATTGAGCCAATCTCACAGCTAACTATCAATTCCTTGATTTTCTTTGAAACTCTTACTTGCTGCTTTGACTCTACATCTCGGGCTGGCTCGTGCAGACGGGAACTAAACTTATATACAGCGTTTCTCTGGGCAATTCTCGCGGCTATTACCGGATTTGGAATATCGACGGCTAGCAGCCTGAGTGCATTTTGAAACGAATTGAGCCTTCTAGAAAGATCAGCTATGTTCAATCTTTCTTTGATTTTGCGGAGGTCTGCTTTTGCTTCGCTTGAGACGTTTGGATTGTCTAGTACCCGCTGGTATGGGGTTCTGGCTGTGTCATGGAGCTTGTATACCTTTGCTCCATGACGGCTCTTTGAAAGTAATTTCTGACTAGGCTGAAAGAAATTGTGGAGATGTATTAGTGTTGGATACAGCTCAGAGAGAGCCTTAAAGGTCTTCTTGCCGACGTAGCGATCTCTGCCTACGCTTGATCTTACTACCGACCTATTCTTCTCTTCGATCCAAGCCTGGTCATTTTTCTTATATGGCCGAGAACGTGTGTAGGTAATGCTTCTAGCCCTACACCAATCAATCAAGTCTTGATTTAGAAACTCAGAGCCGTTGTCAAAATCGATACCAAGGACTGGAAACGGAATATGTTTCTGAGCTTGTTCAAGCGCTGAAATGATGTCTAGGGAGGACTTTCGAAAAATTGCAATTGGAATCGTCCAGCCTGTTGCTATATCGGTCATATTTAGAGTGCTGAGAAATGGCCCATTTATATCTGAACCAGAGTGAGATACAGTATCGATCTCAAAGAATCCAGGCACGACATCATTCCACTCGGTAAAAGTGCGGATTGGCACGCTATCCTTGAGAAAACTGCCCCGTTTTGTATGACTGATACTGCGAGGTAATTTTGAACGCTCCTTTTTCAGCAGCCTGTCAATGGTTGCTGCACTTACACCTTCTAGTTGCCTAGTTGCTGGCTCGGAAAGCGCCAATTCATCGAAGTGTGCGAGGTTTTCCAAATAATCCGCGATGATTGGCGCTAGCCGTTTGCCACACAGGTGCTGACTAAAGTGCCAAATCGAAACTAAAGCTGCCAGAGCCTCTGGGCCTAGTCTTGACGGTCGGCCGCTACCCTCCTTTCTCTTTGGTTTTGACCCGTTATTCTTCAAAAGCATTGCAATGGCATGCTTTCGGCTATATCCGGTCGCTTCCAGGAAGGACGAGAGTATCTCTTTTCGCTGTGCTCTATCCGCGTTTTGATACTTCAAGCTCATCGAAGCCTGCAATTCTCTTCGCGTGGTCATGCTCATTCGTTGCCTCATCGAGTGACCCCTCACTGCTGGTCGACGAGTACGATTTTAATTTGAGGCAACGGGTCAGGCGAGTACGATTATTTTTGAGGCAATGCGCAGAAAATCTGACACTTTTAGTCGACAGAAAAAGCAGTACATGCTTTGTTTGGCTGGTCTATTGCCTGGTCTATTGGCTTGACCTATTGGCTTGCCTAAATTGGTTTAGGTTAGGTTGCTGACATATTCGCAAAAAAAATTCGCCTGGATATTAGGTTGATGCAGCCCCGTTAGTATTTCTTTGTTTTGGGCATACTGTGTTATATAGTGTCCTACCCCAAAATTGAGAGGATGTCTTATGAACAGTAGTATGACTCTGATTGAATTTCAAAGAGAATATCGCACTGAAGAAGACTGCATACAGGCAATATTTCAGGCTCGTTGGCCAGGTGGTTTTAACTGTCCAAAATGTGGTCACGATTTTGGATATCGGCTTTCGCAGCGGCGTTCCGTTCAATGTGCCAGTTGTAGGAGACAAACATCAATCACCTCTGGGACCTTGTTTGAGCGGAGTAAAGTCCCGCTTCAGAAGTGGTTTTGGCTCATTTATCTGATGTCGCAAGACAAGGGTGGAGTTTCTACGACTAGAGCTGCAGAGCTGCTGGAGATGCACTATGCAACCGTGTGGTTCATGATGCACAAGTTGAGAGTGGCAATGGGAAATCGACTTGTAGGTCGCACACTATCAGGGTTGGTTGAAATAGATGACGCTTTTTTCGGAGGTAGGTCCAAAGGGAAATCAGGGCGAGGGGCGCACGGCAAGCTAAATGTAGTAGTCATTGTTGAGCGGTTAAATCGACGAGCTGGTGACGTAGCCTTGCTTGTACTTCCCAACCAGAGCGGTGATGTGTTTTTAGAAGCAGTAAAATCAGTGGTGGAGCCGATGACTCATATTCGTACTGATGCTTTTCCAACTAACAGCATGCTTCATGCACTAGCTGGCAAACTCAATATGGACAAAATCGGAAAGATCTACAGCGAGCACGGACCACTGGAAAACGTAGACAGAGTCATTTCTTTGGCAAAAAGATATCTGCTCGGGACGTACCATCAATACTGCTCGAGAGTTCACCTCCAGAGGTTCTTGAATGAATTTGCTTTTCGATTCAACCGTCGTTATCACTGGTCGCAACTATTCAGCCGAACTCTCGCCGCCGCCGCCCTCAATCCCCCTGTCCGGTATGCTGCGTTATCCTAATACGCAGGAAAATTCGGCTTGTACTATATGGCTGACTAGACCCAGCAAAAAAAGAATCGCGAGAGACCTGGAGGGCCTTTCGCGATTCATAAAGATTGCTTGTTTTTAGGCAAGCTCTTTTAATTTAGCGCACGAAAATGTGCACCATGTCGTTGAACAGACCGTAGAGCATCAGGCTGATGAGCAATGCGCCAAAGATGCTGTAGAGCTTGCCCTTGAGCTTAGCGTCTACCGGCTTGCCACCGCGAACCTTCTCAATCAAGAAGAAGACGATGTGACCACCGTCCAGAATCGGCAGGGGCAGAATGTTCATGACCGCCAGGTTGATTGAAATTACCACCAGGAACCAGACGAAATTGAAGACGCCTTGATTGACGGCATCAGCACCCATCTGGACAATACCGACGATGCCACGCACTTCCATGTCCTTGTCCGACACGCCAGCGGGCTTGTCGACAATTCCCAGCATCATGCCGAAGCCCTTGAAGGTCATCGTGATCATGTTGCCAGTAATCTTGGTAGCGTCGCCAGCGGCCTTGCCCACCGAAACCGGATTGAAGACCTGCTCGCCATTGACACCAATAGCGATACCAATCTTGCCAGAGGCATCCGGGGTAACGGCGATGGCCACCTTGTCGTTGTTGGGGCCGCGAGTAACCACGACTTCCACCGGAACGCCCTTGTTGGCCTGAATAGCCTTGGTCAGGTCTTCCGGAGTGACAATCTTGGCACCACCAACCGAGACCAGCTGGTCGTTAGCCTGCAAGCCAGCATCGCGAGCGATGGTGACCTGAGTGGTAGCGACGTCCTTGATGTAGGTGTTGTGCACGTTGTAGCCCGGCTCGCCAATGAAAGCGAAGAGGGCAAAGAGCATGATCACCGCAGAGATGACGTTGAAGACCACACCAGCGGCAGCAACGCAAATGCGCTGCCAGACCGGAAAGACCTTGAGGTCCTTGGCGGCATTGGGGTCGTCCTTGAGCAGCTCCTGAGCAGTGGTTTCATCCTGCAGCTCAGGAATGGAAACATAGCCGCCAGCCAGAATCGGCGCCAGGCGAAATTCGGTGTCCCAAAACTTGCCCAAGACAATCGACCACTTGCGCGGTCCGAAGCCAATGGAGAAAACGGGAGTCTTGAAGCCGAAGAGACGGGCAACGAACCAGTGGCCGAGCTCGTGGATAGTGATCAGTAAGCAGAGCCCCAGCACCATCACGGCAATCGAAGTGAAGCTGGAGAGTGAGGAGAGAAACATTGCAGCATCGCCGAGAACCGGAGAAACCGCAGCAGAAAGAGTTGATGTGATCATAGTTGTTCCTGTAGTAAAGGGAGCGCAGGCCCAGGTACTTGAGCAATTGCTCGCAGACCTGAGCGCCACGCTCCCTTTCCATTTTTGTTGTTTTAGAACTGCCTAAGGCTAGATTTTAGGCCTGACCCGAGTCCGAATCAGGTTTGACGGCCGGAACCGGTGCCGGAGCTGCTTCGCCCTTATCGACGCCAGCGTCATCCTCGCTGCCGGCTTCGACAGCATGAGGAACGATCTTGGCAATCGTAGGCGTAACAATCGGCAGTACCACGGTTTCCGGCGTGACGGCGCAGACGGTCTCATTCCGCAGGGCGACAAATTCGAATCCCAGCAGCGTTTCCTTGACCATGAGCACGTCGACGATCTTCATGAAGCATTCCTTGTCCCGCAGCAGGAGGGCTTTCACCTCATCCAGGCACTCGGTAACAATGCGCTTCACTTCGACGTCGATGGCGTTGGCCAGGTCGGGGCTGAGCTGGTGTCCATTGGCCATGGAGCGGCCAAGGAACGGGTTGCCGCCGCCTTCGCCGATCGAGATCGGGCCAAGCTTCGACATTCCGAATTCGGTCACCATGCGCAGAGCGATGCCCCAGGACTGCTTGAAGTCGTTGGAGGCACCGGTGTCGATGGTATTGAGGAAGACTTCCTGAGCGGCACGACCACCCATGGCCATGCGGATGCGAGCACGCAGGTTCTGCTCGGTCATGCCATAGCTGTCGCCGACAGGCATAGCCATGGTGTAGCCGAGAGCGCGGGCACGCGGAACGATGGTGATCTTGGTCACCGGATAGCCGCCGAGCTCACGCTCGTACTGGTCCTGAGAAACCCAGGCATGGCCCAGTTCGTGCACGGCAGTGTTGAGCATGTCGAGACGCGACATGCGCTTGGCGCGGCCTTCCTTGGCAGGGCCCATCTGAACGCGGTCAGCCGCTTCATCCAGGTCATGCAGGCTGACCAGCTTAGCAACGCGCTTCTCAGCAGCAGACTTGGAAATCTTCTCTGCCAACATCAGCGCTTCTCTTTCCTTCGCGATGCGACGAGCAGCCACACGGGTTGCTTCGTTCATCAGTTCAGCCAGCTGGGCGCCGCTGAAGCCAGGGGTGTTGCTGGCAATCATATCAAGAGATACGCCGGGGGCAAGCTTCTTGCCCTTAGCATGCACCTTGAGAATGCCTTCGCGGCCGAACTTGTCGGGGGAGTCAACCAGCACGTGCAGGCCGAAACGACCAGGACGCGTCAGCGCCGGATCGAGAATGTCAGGGCGGTTGGTGGCGGCCATGAAGATGATGCCTTCATTGTCGTTGAAACCGTCCATTTCAACCAGAATCTGGTTGAGGGTCTGCTCACGCTCGTCGTTACCGCCACCAACACCGGTGCCACGCTGGCGACCGACGGCGTCGATTTCGTCGATGAAGACCACCGAAGGACGCTTAGCGCGCGCCTTGGCAAAGAGTTCGCGCACGCGGGCAGCGCCCACGCCAACGAACATTTCAACGAAGTCGGAACCGGAAACCATGTGGAATTCGGCATTGGCCTCGCCTGCAACAGCCTTGGCGATAAGGGTTTTACCGTTGCCGGGGTCGCCGATCAACAGTACGCCGGACGGCGCCTCGCCACCAAGTTCTTTGAGCAGGCCGGGTTCGCGCAGATAACTGACGACTTCCATCAGCTCCTGTTTGGCTTCATCAGCACCAGCAACGTCAGCGAAAGTGAAGCGCTGAGTCGACTTCTGCTGTTCCTTGATCTGACTCAGCTGCGTGCGCTGAGCATTGCCAGCATTGCGCTGGGCGCGGATGAACCAGAAGAAGAGGCCGACCATCAGCAGCATCGGCAGCCAGCCGATCAGGCCGTCCAGGAAGGTGCGGTCTTCGGCCCGGTTCTTGGTATCGTTGGGGACGTTGCCCTTGGTGGCAGCATCGAGCAACTGGGAGGCACCAGCCTGCCCAGGGATCTCGACACGCACCTTGCGACCGTCCTTGTAGTCAGCGTTGACATACTGCACGTTGCCAGCTTCGTCCTTGACGAACTGCAGCTTGGTGACAGTGCTGGGATTGGCACTGAGGTCGCGATAAAGCGTGTCATAACTCATCGGCACCGGCTTGGCGTCCGGGTTGCCAGCAACGACGGCGTTGCCATCAGCCTTGACTGCACCGGTCGCACCATTGGTGCCAACCTGAGTGGTGGGAGTGGGATTGGATGCCTGCTGGATGCCGGTGATCGGCCCCCAGAACAGCGCGGCTACGACGGCGATAAGGAAAATCACCATCAGATTCTTGAATTTCATATTGTTGTTCTCTTGTTAGAGGTTGGGAGAATGGCTCTCCAGGACTTCACAGAACGAGCCGGTGGAAACACAAGGCTGAGCGAGATACTCAGCCCTAGCTCCGCACCAGTAGCTCTCTGGAAAGAAAGGAAATGATGGTGCCTTAAGCGGCTTCGTCAGCCTTGGGCTTGCGAATGACGCCGAACTTGATCATCTTGTTGCGGGTCACTTCTTCAGCGGTCTTGTTGCCCCACTCGCGTGCGGCGGTGAGCTGCTGGAAGAGCGACTGCTCGATGGGCTGGCCCACCTTCGCCCATTCGGCGATGGTCGAGCCATAAGGCTTTTCGATGTCACCGCTGAGGCGAACGCCCTTGGCGGTGAGGTAGGCTTCGCCCGTGACCACGTTGAAGGTGTACTCGATGCGGTCGTTGGTGAGCGACTCAAGATCGTCCTTGGTGGCGCGCAGGGCGATGGAGGCCAGGCGAGCGGGCTTGCCGATGGCGGCCCACTGCTGGCGGGTGCGCTCCGTACCGGCAACAACGCTGCCGTCGGATGCCAGCACGATGCGGGCATAGCCAGCATCGGCGTCAACCGTGTAGCGATATTCGCCAGCGCTCTTGCGATGACCATTGGCCATCTCGAGAGCCTTGATGTGTGACTTCAGTCCGAAGACCATGAAGCCCTTTTCCTTCTTCAGGGCCTTCTCGGCGTCGACGTGGTTACCGCGGCTCTGGTTGCCAGACTGGTTACCGGAATTTGTGTGTGCACTGTTCATGTTGTGTCCTGTTCTGTTTGGTGTTGGATTGATTGAACGCGTCTACCGCTGGCCAACAAGACCGGCGGAAGCGTGGTTAGATTTTGAGAAACGACCTCTTCTCTCATCGTTTCAAGGCTGAACGCAATTGCGGTCATACCATCTGGCTACGCAGCGACACTGAGCTCTCAGATGAGAACTCGCGTTTCACGTTTGGCGTTCAATCCGGGCACAAATTGCACGGTCGACGCTGAACAGAAAGCATTAATGGTGTCAGGAGGAAAGCTTCAAGGCCTAAGCCTCTTCGCATGGTTCTGGATGCTGGATGGCTGCAATAACCCCGGCTTCTCACTTGGAAACATTCCCAGAGATATATTTGGCGTAGGTGCTGAAATTTAGAGCTTTGGGAGACCAGAGAGATTAAGGGGGAGGAAGAGTATTCAAGAACATAATAAGAAACAGCTACTAGTTCAAGATTGAATGGATAAGTTCAATTAAAGAGTCGCGCGCGCGAGACTGAAACTGGCATAACCTTGACACAGGGCCGACTTCTCACCGCGTTGTCATTAGAATAAAGCTTGCAACGAAGCATATAGCAGAGCCCAATCAGCTTGACATCAACTCCTAAAATTTCACCGCTTTGCTTGCACCGCACCATTTTTTTTCGCCTCGTTTTCTTGGATAAGACCCAGTCACATTCGCTACACCAAGACCTGATTTAGTCAGCTTTACTGCTAAATTAACTGCAGTAGAAACGAGAGCCCATGCTGTCAAGCGCTCGGTGGCTCTCAAACACCACTGGTTGTGGTCCGCGCAACTAATAGCGCAGCTAAGATGCACCTGACGCCGGTGCAAAAAAAGAAGGAAGAGGCAAAATAAAATGCTCAAAGAACTATTCGGCACAGACAAACCAGTAATAGGCGTCGTGCACTTAATGCCACTACCTGGCTCCCCGCGATACTCTGGCGACCTAGAAACCGTTCTTTTGAGAGCTGAACAAGAAGCCACAGCTCTTTCTAGCGGTGGCGCCAACGGTATCATTATTGAAAATTTCTTCGATGCTCCTTTTACAAAAAACCGAGTCGACACAGCTACAGCTTGTGCCATGACTTTGGCTATCAAGCGCATCTCCACTATTTGCGACTTACCAATTGGCGTCAACGTCTTACGCAATGATGGCCTTACAGCCCTGGCTATCGCTGCCACAGCAGGAGCTCAATTCATCCGCGTCAATGTACTCAGTGGTGCCATGGTTACCGACCAGGGTCTAATCGAAGGTGAAGCGCACGATCTGCATATGTACAGAAGACAGCTTTCCGCTCAAAATTCAGTGCGCATTTTAGCCGACGTGATGGTCAAGCATGCTTCTCCACTAGGCCAAGACAACGACATTGCCCAATCAGCCAAGGATACTGTTTTACGCGGTCTTGCCGATGGCGTGATTGTCAGCGGCGCTGCCACTGGCTCGCCACCTAACTGGGATGATTTGAAAAAAGTACGTGAAGCACTGCCCAACACCCCAATCATGATTGGCAGTGGCTCTAGCGCCGAGAACTGCGCCGCACTACTCGCCATCGCCGACGGTATCATTGTCGCCAGCTCGCTGAAACGCCAGGGCCTTGTTGAAAATCCCATAGACGTAGAGCGTGTGCGCAGCTTGGTAAAAGCAGTACAAGTAGCACAAAGCGAATAGTTCAAATACTGAATACTAAATTTCCTGTCCCGGCGGACTTTTTGCCGCACCGAAGTCGCCGGACGCAGCTTTCAATGGCGCCTTAATTTCGCCCAGGGCCTTATCTAAATCAGAGTCGGCTTGATACATCCAGCATTTTACGCGGTCTACCCAGATCACCATGTCAACTATGGCGTGCGAGAGATCGACATTGTCTTGCTTCAAGCGAGCCACGACCCAATCAGGCAGACTGACTTGATTTTCTTTAGTGGCATTGACTGGTGTCACCATCTCGGCTAGCCCTTCGGAAAGCCAAATAGCAATGGTATGGACAAAATCGCGACGGGAAAAATTCAAATTAGCTAGAGCATCAGCTAGAGTGCGCACGCCATCTAAGCGCTCAAGACCAGGATTGATCATCAATGTCGAGGCATAGTTGCCGGTCGATGCCAGAGACCGAAGAACGGTTTTTGGAGAAACACCAAGCGAATCTAAATAATACTTGTCGTCAGCGTAGCTCAAGCCTTCTTTGATCATGCGCTCAAAGGTCTGCTCGGCACTGTTTAACGAAATCGTGCGGGGCAGGCCATCGATGACTCCCTCACTAAAGCCAAAACTGCCGCTCTGCCAGAGGAAAAGCTCATAAAGAGCCTCCAAACCAGTCATTCCTTCCATCTCTACATGAATAGGTTGACCGCGCTCAATGACAATGGCGGCAATACGCGCCCCTTGTGTCAGGGAGATTTTACCGGTCAGCCCGCCGCTCCTGACAAGCTGCAACAAGTTAGAAAAACTAACTTTTGATAGCTCACCTGATAACTGCATTTCATTCCACCGGCTTAACGTGCTGACTGTGCCTGAGGTTGCTGACATTCAGGCATTTTAAGTATACCCGAAGCTTTACTTAACAGGCTCAGTCAACCGTACCTTCAGCGCCCCGGCAATTGTTATACTGGGCCCCTTATCATATGTGTTTAGGAGCTAATGTCGTGGCCGCTCAAAAGAACGTGCAAGAAGAAGTCAAGCAAAACCAGTATCAGGGTGAAGAAGAAGAAGAACAAGATGAAAAAATGTTCGAAGGTGACCGCTCACGCTGGTACACCGACACCGTGCTCAATGCTGAGCTAGCCGACTACGCCCCGGTCAAGGGCTGCATGGTGATTCGACCTTATGGTTACGCCCTGTGGGAAAATATCAAAGATGCTCTCGATGGCATGATCAAAGAAACGGGCCACCAGAATGCCTATTTCCCTCTCTTGATTCCTGAATCTTTCATGACCAAAGAAGCCCAGCACGTTGAAGGCTTCGCTCCTGAATGTGCCGTGGTCACCCATGGCGGCGGCAAAAAACTAGAAGAGCCGCTCTTCATCAGACCGACCTCTGAAACCATCATCAACTTTATGTTCGCCAAATGGGTGCAATCCTGGCGCGATTTGCCATTGCTAATCAACCAGTGGGCGAACGTAGTCCGTTGGGAAATGCGCACAAGATTATTCTTGCGCACAGCCGAATTTCTCTGGCAGGAAGGCCACACCGCTCACGCCACTGAAGTAGAAGCCGAAGAAGAAGCAAGAAAAATGCTTGAAGTTTACCGCTCGCTAGCTGAAGATTGGCTCGCTTTGCCAGTTATCACTGGCGAGAAGACCGACCGCGAACGTTTTGCTGGCGCTGTAAGAACCTATTGCATCGAAGCAATGATGCGCGACGGCAAAGCTTTGCAAGCAGGAACCTCACACTTCTTGGGTCAGAATTTTGCTAAAGCTTTCGATATCAAATTCCAAAGCCAAGCTGGAGAACTAGAGTATGCCTGGCAAACCAGCTGGGGCGTCTCTACTCGTTTAATCGGAGCTGTAGTGCTCGGCCACGGTGATGATAAAGGTTTAGTTCTGCCACCACGTATTGCTCCAATTCAAGTTGTGATTGTGCCAATCTACAAAACCGATGAAGAGAAAGCCCTGGTACTGGGCCGCTGCAACGAAATATTTGCTGAATTGAAAAAAGCCGGTATTCGCGTTCACTTAGATGACCGCGACAACTGCACTCCTGGTTTCAAGTTCAACCACTGGGAACTGCGTGGCGTGCCGCTGAGACTGAATATCGGACCAAGAGACGTAGCTGGCAATGTCGTTGAAATTGCTCGTCGCGATACTTCCGAAAAAATTCGTGGCGTCGCTCAAGCCGGACTGGTCAACGAGCTAACTGGCTTGCTATCAGCAGTGCAGAAAAACATCTTCGACAAAGCCTTAGCTTTCCGTCAAAGCAAAACAGTTAAAGCTGCTAGCTATGACGAGCTCAAGAAAATACTTTCTGAGAGCAATGTCTTTGTTGAATGCCACTGGGATGGCAGCTCTGAAGATGAAGGCAAAATCAAAGAAGAAACCAAAGCGACCATTCGCGCTATTCCTTTTGCCTTCGAACCAGTCCAAGGCACTTGCATGTATACCGGCAAGCCCACAACTCGCCGCGTGATCTTTGCCCGGTCGTACTAGAGTTAGAAAACTAGCAATTTAGGCTGGTAATAGTCTCGACAACAAAAGGCTAAGGCAATTTACTTTGCTTTAGCCTTTGAGTTTTCAAAGACGGCATTGCTGGTGATAGCTATCGCTCTATCCTCCTTTTGCAGGAATTGACCAGCTTCGGAGCTGCTGAGCTTGAGTCGCTTGCTACTGCTGCCGACGGTTACCTCGACGTTCTTATCGTGCCGCTGAGACACATCAAAGTGCTCGCCACGTAGAAAGCTTCCAAGACACATCCTCGAACCATTTGAAGAACCCTCTTGGTAGCTGCTGATTGATACAAAGCCGGGTGCTAGCGCTTGCCCCATTGTCAAATTAGACATACCGCTGCAACCACTACTTAGCGATGTGTAGTAATTCTCGTTTTTCAAATTACGAAAGGAAAGCGCAGCCTCTCTAAAATCGTCGTGAGTTGAAACTGGCGAATCGATAATTTCCAGCGAAACTTTCTGTGTGTCATCTTTATCGAGCAAAGTTATGCTTGGCCCTTCAGCAGCAACTTTCAAGGTAATCTGTTCCTTACCGGTTGGGCCGACAATCTGGATTTCGCTGGCACGCACCACTGGAGCTACGGTATTGGCAGCCATTAATTGCGAACAGGAAAGACTGGCTATGCCGCCCACAAATGCCGAGGTGAAGCACAGAATCAAATTCTGACCGAGTCTACTTTTTATCATTTCGGACCTTCAATAACTGCAAGGCAACTATAACTTCTTTTTCAATTTCATTCTTGTCTCATTTTTCGAGCAAAAATGAGACAAGAATGAAAGAAGCAAAACAATAAAACCCGCAAAACGACCCAATTATGGCAACGGTATCAAGACTTACACCGAGATTTCCATCCAAGCCTATATCTAATCATTTAAAAAGTCACCGGAATTGCTTTGACGCCGCGCAAAGCAAAAGGTCGACGATACTCAAGCTCAACGTTTTTAAGCTTGAGATTGGGCAGCCGCGTAAGCAAGGTACTAAGAGCAATGCGGCCTTCTGCTTTAGCAAGTGACGAGCCCAAACAATGGTGAATACCAGCACCAAAAGACAAATACTTATTGTTCTGCCGAGTAATGTCCAACTTTTCAGGAGTGGCGAATTGTTCAGGATCGTGATTAGCAGCGCCGGTCAGCAGCATAACAGTATCGCCTTCCAGAATCTGCTGTCCGCCCAGTTCAAGATCCGATCCAGCCATACGACGCACTAGTTGCACGGGGCTGTCGTAGCGCAAGAATTCGTCTACTGCTGAATCAATTAGCTCTGGCTGGGCTTTTAGCATGGCAAACTGTTCAGGGTTACGCAGCAAAGCAATGACGCTATTACCAATTAAATTAACCGTGGTCTCATGGCCCGCCACCAAAAGCAGTACCAGATTTGCCATCAGTTCATCTACTGTAAGCTTGCTACCTTCCTCTTCTGCCTGCACCAGTGCACTAATCAAATCACTGGCCGGATTCTGGCGCCGCTCGTCTACCAGAGGTCGCAAATAATTAGTCATTTCTTTATTGGCTTTTGCGGCCATGAGCATTTTAGGCATGGCTGCGCTTGGCTCCAGGGCTTCTGTTAGAGCATGAGACCATTGGCGCAGGCGCTCACGATCCGAAACTGGAATTCCAAGCATTTCGGCTATCACTGTCAGAGGCAAGACAAAAGCGAAATCGTTGATTACATCCATCTCTCCCTTAGGCTCAACTTGATCGATCAGCTTGGTGGCAATTTCAGCGATATGATCGCGCATACCACTTACCATAGATGGACTGAATGCTTTGTTTACAAGGGAGCGCAGACGAGTGTGATCGGGCGGATTGACGTTGAGCATTGAACGATTGCGAGACTGAAGCTGCTCAGCTAATTGAGGAATGAGTTTAAGCAGTGGGGTGACTGTCTTCCAGCGCTGAAAGCCCTTCTCATAGTGAACATCGCGAAAAACAGCGTTAACTTCTTCGTAGCTACTGATGAGCCAATATTCTCCAGCCTTGCTCCACATAACTGGAGCCGCCTGCCGCATCTGAGCCAAGCTCGGATAGGGGTTATCGAGGAATTCTTTGCTTGGATGCCAAATTGGGTCTGGCAAATCAAAATTTGGTCTTTTCATGCCCTTCTTGTTCCACACTAAAGTAGCGCAGTAACGCCGGAGCGACCGCAGCCCACTACGGACTACGGACTACGCACTACACACTATGCACTACGCACTACAGCAGATAGTATAACAGAAACAAAGAAAATGGAACGAGGCAGCATCAAGCTAACATCAAAAAGACAGTTGGTTGAAGAGAACCGAAAGCAGGAGAGCAGGCCCAATTGCCTGCTCCCCTGCCGGTCCGATAAGCGCTTTGCTAACGCCTAAATGTCGTCTTCGCCGTTCTTGCGTGCTTCATCGAAGCCGTCGCCGATGAAGCAAACGGGAAAGAGAAACCCGATGATCATCAGGCCAACGCAAGGGCCTTTGACGTAGACATTGCCGATCCACTCGTAGTGGTAGGCAATCCAGCCCGACACCACCATCACGAGGATGCCGGTGAAGCACAGGACGATCTTGGGCCAGGGTGGCGGGTTGGCAGGCCCGTTGTCCCGAGGTCCGGTCATGAATCTGCTCATAGTAATATCCTCCTTACTTGTTGTCGGCGGGCGCGGGCAGAGCGACGAGCTCAGCTCCGGCTTCGCCGTAGGTCAGGTTGAAAATACGCTTGAGGTCCGGCTCAAGCAGAGTCTCGTGTTCGTCGACAGCGTCGATCAGCTGCTTGAGCTGGTCGCGGTTGCCTTCGATCACTTCGAATGCCTTCGCCTTGCCGGCGTCGAGCAGCTTCTGCACCTCGGCCAGAACGCGCGCCTTGAAGTCGTCGGAGACGAGGCCAGCAGCGGTCAGGGCCTGCAGGTTGAACATGCCCATGGGGGACATGCCGTACTTGGTGACCATGTCGACAGCGATGTCGGTCGCCATCTTCACGTCCATCGAGATACCCGAGTCTTCCTGACCATTGCGCATGATCGAGGTCGACGCCGAGCCGCCCATGAGAACAGCCAGACGCATGGTCAGGTGCTCCTTGGTGTTGAGCATCTCGAAGTCGTCCGGGAAGGCCACGTGACCGCCCGACTGACCGCGAGGGATGATCGTGAAGCGCAGCGGCGCACGCCCCGAGAGCTTCATGTAGACGAGGGCGTGACCGCTCTCGTGCACCTTGACCGTATCCAGCTCCATGGCGGTGAGGACAGCACGCTGCCCATCACGGCGAGCACCGAACATGGTCTTCAGAACCGCCTCGTCGAGGATGGCCTGAGTGACCTTCTTGAGGCCGGCACGCACCGTGAGGATTTTGGCCTCGTTGGCGATGTTGGCCACATGGGCGCCGGAAGCACCAGGGCAAGCCTTGGCTGCCACCGACAGGTTGACGTCGGCTTCGCGCAGACGCTCGGGCAGGTAGATGCCGAGCAGGGCCTCACGGTCCTTGCGCGTCGGGTTGAAGAACTCGATGTGACGGTCGAAACGGCCGGGACGAATGGCCGCCGGGTCGAGGATGTCCTTGCGGTTCGTGGCCGCAAAGGTGAAGACGCGAGGACGGGCGACGATGCCGTCCATCTCCTTGAGCAGCTGGTTGAGGGTCGACTCGGTTTCCTGAGCGCCGCCGGCCGAAGAGCCACGGGCGCGGGCCACGGCATCGAACTCGTCGATGAAGAGAATGGCACCACCGTAGATGGTGACCAGGTAGTCGAGGTCGTCGAAGAGGGTGCGAACGCGGCTGGCGCCGACGCCGACGAACATCTCGACGAATTCCGAACCAGCGATCTCGATCACCGGCAGATTGCAGGTCGAAGCCAGGGTACGGGCAAGCATGGTCTTGCCTGTGCCGTGCGCACCGTGCATGAGCACGCCGCGGGGCAATTTGGCTTCCAGGCTGGCGTACTCGTCGGGATGCTGCAGGAAGTGCAGGAATTCCTGAATTTCCACCTTGGCCTCGCTCTGGCCGATCACCTTGTCGAAGGTCAGATTGGTGAAGCGGTGATCGCCGGGCAGAATCCGGGTGCCGACGTCGCAGGTCATGGGCTTCAGCTTGATCTTCTGACCGTTGACTTCGATTTCCACTTCCGGCTGCGGCTTCTTCTTGTCGCGGCGACCGTTCAGCTGGTTGATGGGCGAGAGACGAGCCTGGGTGCGCACCATGCTTTCCTCACGCTCGACAGCTTCCACTTGCTTGCGCCAGCGCACTTGGTTGCGGAAAGCAAGGCCGACGAAAGTAACGCCGATGATGAGGAGACCCCAGTGCAGCATCCAGCCGGCGAAGCCGGTGATCTGTTCGGGGTGGATGTTCGACACGATGGTGGTGACGGTGCGACCATTCACGACCTTGTTGGGGTCGGGGAGAAGTGGACCGTTGGCGAGCCAGAAGAAGAAGCAGCCGGCACCGATGATGAACATCACCGCATTGCCAATCTTCTTCCAAGCTTCCTTGTCGTTGAATTTTGGTTGATCAGACATGATTGAAATCCTTTCATTCGCTAGCCGTAGAAACGGCGTTTGGAGATGGGCAGAAAAGAGACGGCCTTGCATCACACGGCGCGAAGCAAAGCGTTGAAGTAGCTAGAGAACCTGACAGAAACGCGGATGCTTATTTCGGACCTCGCCAGCAAAAGCTGCAGGCTAGACCAGGCATCGTTCGTTCAATCTCAGAGAAAGTTTGGAATCGGAGTTAAGACTGACCGGCATCAAGAGGGTATCTGCGACAGCCGCCCGGAAGACATAATCTTCAGGAGTTATTTAGGCTACGGGGGCGCAGGTATTGAAGTCGGGTATTTGTCTCAAAAACACAAAAAGAAAGGGATATATAGAGAAATTAGCAATTAAGCCTAAGGAATGTCATTAGGACAGACGTTAATGTTTTATACACCTTTTCTCTTTACATCCCTTAGCAATCGTATAAATGCCTACCAGTATTTATTCTTGGGCGTTTCAGCTCTGTATCTAAGTGGGGCAAATACGGAGGTAGCTTGGTTAACGCAACCTACGCGGGCGTTACTATTGCGCCAGCGCGAGCAATCCTGCTCAGCTGAGAAATTGCCAAAGACATTCCAGTGTTGTTATCGCCTGAATGTCGGTGGCGGTTCAAGAAAAAACTTTTTTTCGCCAGAAAAACTCAACTTCAAGTGTCGCCCTTAAAACAGAATATGCCATCAGATTTGATACCAGCGAAGGCCACAGAAAAATTCCTTTGAAATTTCGCTGTTATTGTTTAGAAGACAGATTTTTTCTATCCAAGCGATCTTTCAAACACAGAGCAATGAACATGCTCAAACGATATACCACCATTGGGAGCTTGTTGGTAGGCGAGAGCTGTCCCTGCGGCACCAGGGAAAAAAGGCAGGAAAATCGCTGCAACTTTTAGCGCAGCTAAATAATCTTGGCTACCAGGCCCGTCAAATATCACCGTTGAAACCCGAGCTAAAACCCAGCTCCCTGGGGCCTCCACGCCAGTTAGCGAGCTACGCCGACTGTTACGAGCCATTGACAACGACTACTTGCCTACAAGTCCTGCAGAATAATTAGAATCAACGAAACTAGTTATGCTTGTGTCTTAGAACTTGATTCTCATACTTTATGAGTTCCCCCCGTTTATCTATTTTCTGAGATTTAATCACTGCCCACTGCCCGCCACTAGCCTGCCGCCCCCGCCATCATAAGCACCACAGCCTCTTCACAGGAGACTGGCGTGCTTTGTTAGCACCGGGTACCAACTCAATTATCAGCAAGTTGAACTGGTCTATAATCAAGCCTATGTTTGATTTACTAGAATTAGCCCTTGACGCCGCTAAACAATTTGGAGCCACATACGCTGACGCTCGCTTGATTGAGCAAGAATCAGAATTGATTCAGACCAAAAATCTCGCCGTAAGCCTCTTCAACCGTGCGGACAACATTGGCCTGGGAATCCGCGTCATTGCCGATGGTGGCTGGGGTTTCGCCTCGACGCAGAAGCTCACTAAGAAAGCCATTATCAACTGCACTAAACGAGCAGTGGAAGTAGCTAAGGCCAGCGGTACTGTCATGAAAAACCCAGTGCTTCTTGCCTCAGAACCAGCCTGGAATGCCACCTGGGTCTCACCTCACTTGATCGACCCCTTCACCGTTAGTGTCGAAGACAAGCTTGAAGTGCTGATGGCTGCAGCGAAGACAATGCTAGCCGTCAAGGGCGTCACCCTGGCCCAGGGCATGCTGCATTTTATCCGCGACGACAAATTCTTTGCCAATAGCGAAGGCTGTCGTCTAAGACAAACTTCAATTCGCACAGGATGCATGATTGAGGCCAATTCTTCCAACAGCGAAGACCGCCAGCGCCGCTCCTACCCATGCGCTTTCGGCCAGTACGAACAAGCCGGCTACGAGATGGTGCAGAAATGGGACCTTCCCGGCCACGCCGAGCAGATCGCTCAAGAAGCTGTGGCCTTACTGACAGCACCACTATGCCCCCAGGGTGAAATCGACACCATCATTGGCTCATCCCAACTGGGCCTGCAAATCCACGAATCAATGGGGCATCCCAGCGAGCTAGACCGTGCTCTCGGACAAGAAATCAATTTCGCCGGAGCTTCCTTCCTCACCCCTGACCAACGAGGACAGCTGCGCTACGGCTCAGAAATAGTCAACCTGGTAGCAGACGCCACCACTCCAGGAGCCTTGGGCTCTTTCGGCTTCGACGACGAAGGAGTGGCCGCCCAATGCACTTACCTGGTACGTAATGGTCTTTTCGAAGGCTACCTCAGCTCTCGTGATACAGCTCACCTGATTGGACTCGACCGCTCTGGTGGCGCCATGCGTGCGGAGAACTGGAACTTTGCTCCAATCATCCGCATGACGAATATCTCGCTTTTGCCAGGCAGCGCCGGGTCGCTTGAAGATCTAGTAAGCGACACTGGCGATGGTCTCTTCATGGAGACCAACAAGTCTTGGTCAATAGACAGCATGCGCTATAACTTCCAGTTTTCTACTGAAATTGCCTGGAAAATCAAAAATGGCAAACGCAGCGAAATCTTGAAGAACCCAAGCTATAGCGGCATCACACCAGTGTTCTGGAACACCTGCGATGCCATCTGTGACAACAGTGAGAACACCTACTGGGGCACACCAAATTGTGGCAAAGGTCAGCCCATGCAGGTAATGTGGACAGGCCATGGCGCTAGCCCGGCTCGCTTCCGCAAACTGACTGTTGGCATAGCGCAGTCTTGATCCAAGCCTAACAAACCTGAACCAAGGAAAACGAACGAGAACGGGACATCGCCGAAGACATGAGCAAAGAGGGTGCCAAATGCTGAACGAAAGCCAATGTCGAAAAATAATCGATGCGGCCATCAAGCACGCCCTCAGCTTTGCCAGCAAGAAAAAGCCCATCGAAGTTGAAGTCAGTATCACTGGCTCTAACCTGGCGACTTCTCGCTTTGCTAACAACGAAATGACTCAGAACCAAGCTCCTGATTCGAATATCGTTGCCGTTCGCCTGTTGCGCGATGGCCGTCAAGCTCGTCTGGAGACACTCGACTTAAGCGAGAGTGGCATCGAGCGCTTGGTTGAAAGTGCCCTGGAAGCAGTGAAGCTGCTGGAATCAGACGAAGATGTTCTAGCGCTAGTTAGCGCCAAAGTCATGCCCAAGAAAGGCAAAGAGGCTTCAAGCAGATACGATCTAGCCACAGCAGAACTAACAGCTCTTGACCGAGCTGCCGCTGTGGCCAAAATTATCAAACAAGCCGAAGACCAAGATGTATCTGCTGCAGGAATTTATTGCAGCGGGGCGAGCTACCTTGCCATCGGCAATAGCAACGGTCTGTTCCAATATCATCAGGAGAGCACTGCCGCCTGCTCGATAACCGCCACAGCTGATGGTGCCACTAGCTGGGTGCTGAACCATGCACCAACCGCCAGTGAAGTAAACACAGAAGTGTTGGCAGAGCGCGTCATCAACAGAGCTAAGCAAGCTCGTATGCCCGAAGATTTGCCACCGGGAAAATACCTGGCGATTCTTGAGCCAGCTGCAGTAATTGACTTACTCAGTTATCTCTGGTGGGATTTCAGCGGCACAAGCCACATCGACAAACTTTCTTGCTTGCTTGATAAAGTCGGTGAAAAAGTATTTGGTGACAACATCACCATTGTCGATGACGTTACCGACAAGAACCAATGCGGTTGCCCATTTGATGGCGAAGGGGTGCCGCGGCAGACAATCACGCTAGTAGAAAACGGTGTGATTAAAAATCTTGTGCATAGCCGACTTTCGGCTAAAAAAATGCAGACCAAGACCACCGGTCATAGCATGGCTCAACCGTCAGCGATGGGCGAAATGCCTCTCAACATTGTGATTGAGGGGGGCATTTCCTCCGTCGAAGACATGATTAAACAAGTACAGGGCGACCAGGAGGCCGTCTTGCTCACTCGCGTCTGGTACGTCAGGGAGGTTGATCCTTCAACCAAATTGCTTACCGGCATGACACGAGACGGCACGTTTCTTGTGAAAAATGGAGCAGTAGTTAAACCAGTTAAAAACTTGCGTTTCAACGTCAGTTTGCTGGAGCTGCTGAACAATGTAATTGCTCTTGGTCCTTCAGTAAGAGCCGCAGGTGCAGAAGGCATCGAAGTTCCAGCAGTTGTCCCAGCCATGATGGTGAAAGACTTCAACTTCACTGAAGGCACTCGGTTCTAACAAGCTAGCAAGCTCACAGACCGACCACCTAACTGGCTAAATCTAACGCTAAATCTAGCAACCAATTCTAGGTGGCCTTGCGCTTTGGCGAAGGTACCTGGATTTTTCTATCAACCCTCACAATCTTTTTGGAGTAGTGCCATGACGCACCAAACAAAAGGGATCGATCTCGTCCTTGGGGCGGGTGGTGTCAAAGGCTTCGGTCATATCGGCGTGCTGCGTGCACTCCATGACCTCAAGGTCGAAATTGGCTCAGTCACCGGTGTTTCCGTGGGCTCGCTGATCGCCGCCATGTACACAAATGGTCTTTCCCTTGATCAAATTTTTGCCGAAATGTACAACGGCATGAAGAACCGCAACGATCCCACGATTCTTCTCAAGACCCTCAGTTTTCCCGACCCCATCAGCTTCATGGTGGGCGGTTCCATTGACCTGACCGGTCCGATGCGCGAGATGGTGGCGAGGCTCAACCTCAAGACCAATGACCGCCTCAAGATCGTCAGCTGCGACTACTTCCGCAAAGAGCCTGTGCTCTTCGCTGGCGAAAACTATGACCTGGCCAAGGCCATCACTGCTTCCTGCGCACTGCCCACGGTGATGCGCCCGGTCTGGCAGATGTCCGAAGGCGGGCTCAGGCTGCTGGTGGACGGCGCTGTTTATCACTACAACCCGACAGACTTCTGCTCGGGTGAAGCGATTGTCAGCTCCTTCCTGCCGGCCACCGAACCCACCAGCGAATGGCAGCAGCCCATCGACCTCTACTTTCACTACCGTGAAATGTTCATGCCCATCGCTGGTCAGCGTCGCTACGTTGACCCCAGCCGGCATGTGGTCATCGAAGTCGGTCTGCCCGACGTCGCGGGTCTGAACTATGGCCTCAGCCTGGCTAAGTGCCAGCAGATGGAACAGGACGGATACGACCGCACCATCAAGGCGATCACAGCTGCCCGTGCCGCTGGACGGCTTGATGCCAAGGTCGAAGTAACGGCCTAGTCAGTCAATTTGGCGCTTAGTTCTTAACTGTGGTTCTGAGCTAAGCGCCTTTGTCGTTTTAAAAATTCAAAAGAGCTAGTGACTCTCATTTAGCCACTCTGGCTCGCAAGGATATATCTCATGTTTGCACGTCTAACAAAAACGACGCAGTCGTTGGCCTATCTGGCCCTTATCTATGTCAGTTGGAAGTGGTTCAGCGGTGAACTTGACTGGAACTTTTCCATCGCCTGCGTCTCGCTTTCAGCTCTCTGGCTCGGTCTCACCAGCTATGATTCCCGGGCCTTGTTTCGCAGTTACTTCGACTTGCTCTCTCGGCTCAAGGTGATTCTGCCCTTGCTCTTTGGGCTGTCACTCTCCGGGCTGGCTCTGCTTGCCCCTAACCATTCCAGCGAGACTGTTCTCAGTTGGAATGTTCTTAGCCGACAGCTGATCATGCTTACTCCGCTCAAACTCTTTGCCATTGGCGAGATTCTGGGATGGGGGCTGCTCTATATCAGCTACCGCCGCAACAAGAATCGCTACAAGACTCAGGGCCACGGCCCACTGCCTAAGGGCGCCTGGGTCAATCCGCACCCCGATGCTCTGCAAGATGGTGATTTGATTTTGACCAGTGGTCGCGTCGCTAAGCAACTGCGCGAGACTGTTGGTCATGGCGAAATGGTGATGGAAATCAATGGCAGACGGTCCACCTGGAGTTCCTTCATGGACCGCGGAGCAGTGGTGCAGGACCTCAAAGAAGTGGCCGAAACCAATCTGAAGTATGGTCACTATATTGCTCTGCGCCTGACCAAGCCCCTCGACGACCGGCAGAGACAAGTGGCACCGCAACTGATTGCCATCATGCTGGAACAGAACAAACTCTGGAAGGAAGCCACTCTGGCAAGACGCCAGGCTTTCTATCGGCGCTTTCATCTGCCGCAATTCCTGCGTAATGTCATCGACAAGAAATTGCCGGTCAGTGGCTACGACTGGTGGGGTCTTTTCACCGGCCGCCTGGCCAGCGATCACTGGACATGTATTGGTGCGGTGCTCGAACTCTACGGTCGCCTTGGTATCAAAACCAATACTTATGGCACCGGACTGTTTGGCCTGGGCACTGGCCTGCTCGACCCGATCATGCCCGTTCGTTTCCTTGGCGATACTGCTTTCCACCTCCTTAACGACAGCGACAGGCTGTCTTTTGAAGAGAAGAAAGAGAAACGCTCTTAGTTCTACTCACTTTCTCTTCTTACTCTTCTCTCTCGACCAGCCTCTATTAATAGACAAACAGCGGTCGACAAAAACAAAAAATGCAACCTGTTGCATCTCCAAAAGGAGATAACCATGATCACAATCTATCGGTCAATCATCGCAGTAGCACTGGCTACTATTGCTTTCCTCTCTCTCAGCGCTTCCTCCACGAATTCCATGGCGGTGACCTTGAATGCCCCCAGCGGCATCGTCGCCCAAGGCGCTACCAATAATTCCACACCAGTCCTGGTTGCTCCCGGCGGCGACTTGAGCTCGACTATCACTGGGACTGCCATCACCGGACCTGCCGTCAAAGATTCGGGCGGCAGCTTCTTCACCAACAGCGAGCCGCTGACCACCACACAAGAAGTCTGGGCGGCTGCCAAACAGCCCACCTTGATGATGGTGCTGGTTGTCCTCGGGCTTATCCTGGCGATCTATTTTCTCCGTCGCCACCTGAAAAACAATCAGGCCCGGCAAGAGGCCCGGGAGCGCTCCAGCCTGGGACGCTCTGACGACGACTACTACGGCGAGGAGATGCAGAATCGCCGCAGCACCGACCGCCAGCCCGACAGCCGTTACGACTCTGACTATCGCAATGACTTCAATAGCACGACTGGTGGTGGCAACACCAAGAATCCAGCCACCCTGATTTTGCCCAACGCCCCGGGCAAGAACACTTTTGCCGACGTGGCCGGACAGCCAGAAGCGATTTCGCGTCTGCGAGAAGTCTGCGAATGGCTGAAAGAGCCAGAAGTCTACAACCGCCACGATGCCCAGTTGCCCCGCGGCATCCTGCTGGTTGGCCCTCCCGGCACAGGCAAGACCCTTCTGGCCCGGGCACTTGCCGGCGAAGCCGATGCCTCGATGTTCCACACAACCGGCTCGTCCTTCGTTGAGATGTATGTCGGCGTCGGCGCCAGCCGCGTCCGTGCCCTCTTTGAAGATGCGCGCCGGCAGCGGCAGCGCACCCAGAAGCCCGTGCTGATTTTCATCGACGAAATCGATGCTGTCGGCGGCGCTCGCGGCAACGGCACCAGCAGCAACAGTGAGCGCGAACAGACTCTCAATCAGCTGCTCACCGAGATGGACGGCTTCAAAGAAAACGAAGGCATCATTGTTTTGGCGGCGACAAACCGCTCTGACATGCTCGATGCCGCTCTCAAGCGCAAGGGTCGCTTCGACCTTGAAGTTTTTGTCGACCTGCCCGATGTCAGTGGTCGTGAAGCCATTTTCAAAGTGCATTCGCGCAAGAAGAAGCTCGACAGCAATGTCGACTTTGCTCTCATTGCTCGGCGCACTTTTGGCTTCAGTGGTGCTGACATTGAGGCCGCCTGCAACGAAGCCGCTGTGATTGCAGCGCGCAAGCAGAGTGGTCTGGACAAAAAGGCAAAGGCTGAAGCAGCTGCCAAAGCTGAGGCCGAAGCCCAAGCCAATGGCACTAGCCAGATTCTCATCCCGCCCAGTAGCCCAGCCGGTTCTGGCCCTGGCGGTTACAGCCCGGGCAATACGGGCTTTGGCGGCAAAGGCAGCGGGAAGAGCCAACAGAACCACAATCAGCAGCCCACAGCCCTGCCAGAAGTCGTCAAAGTTACTGGCCCGGTGACATTGATCACCACCGACATGCTCGATGAAGCAATCTCGATCGTCGAAGCTGGCGAAGCACGCAAAGATCGCCTCCAGGCCATGACCCTGGAAGACAAGCAGCAGACGGCCTTCCACGAGTTGGGTCATGCGGTGGTTACCCTGGTGCTCAAAGGTGACCCGATCACCAAAATCACCATCCTGCCGCGCGGTCGTGCTCTCGGTTATGTTCAGACTCACACTGAGGCTGACCGCTGGAACATGACCAAGGAGCAGATGCTCAAGCGCATCACCTCGGCCATGGCCGGTCGCATCGCCCAGGAAATCTTCATGAATACCATTGACACTGGTGCCTCATCTGACTTCCAACAGGCTAACAACATGGCCAAGCTCATGGTTACTCAGTTTGGCATGTCCAAGCTGGGCCGCATCTATCTGGCCGACAGCCAGACACCGGTAGCTATGCAGGTTGGGCCCCGCCTGGCCGACGCTATCGACAGCGAAGTGCAGGCCATCGTGCAACAGTGCGAAGAGCAGGCGCGAGAGCTTCTGACCAAGTACGAAAGCCCGATTCGCGCTCTCTCTGGCGTTCTCATCGAAAAGGAGACCTTGCTCGGTCCCGATTTGCTGGCGCGCTGGGAAGCTCTCACGACAACGGCAGCGCCGACCAACCAAGAATAAGCATAAGACGACGAAACTGGCACGGCAAGCGTGGCTCTGACAAAGAAAAAGATTAAATGGTAACAGAAGCGCATAGCAGAAAAGCATCGCAACTGGTATCATCGAATTAAGGTTGCCACTACCAGTGAGGGCGACATTCTTCGTAACGGCGAGCCATCATCAAAGCTGGCTCACTGAGGGCTTTGCCATGGACCTAGAGAGTTTTCGTCGACAGTTTGGTACCAGGTTTGTCAACCTGGCCAAAGATTCGCCGTTGCTATTGCGCGATATCCGCTTGTTGCAAGAAAGAGGTGTTTCAATTCGCCGCTTAAACGGCAAGAGCTATGCCTACTCTCGCTCCAGCACTGAAAGCAATCCGGCCGGTCTAATTTGCATAGGTTCTCTGGCTTCTCCACTAGACAAAGTAATCTTGCTCGCTCACGAAGCCCACCATATACTTCGTGGGCGAGCGCCTAGTGACCCAGACCCTACCAGTATGTCGCGCCGCCGCTTTGTCAGCCTTTGTATGCAAGAAGAAGCGCGAGCAATGCTGCATGAATGCCGGGTCACAGAGCAACTCTATGACGCCGGCCACCGTCTTCCTTTCAAGCACATGTCTTACATGGCCAGCTACTTCCGTGGCGGCTATGGGGCAATCAGGGCGATGATTGAGGAAGATTGCACGATCATGGATGACATTAGTCATTCTGAAGACTATGGCAGAAGGTATGACTTGAAGCACCGCAACTTGCTTAGAGCCAAGGCCAATGCCGCAACAGGGAGACGTCGCCGCAAAGCGGCTTAGCTTGTCTAGATTGTTCAACTTCTTGCAGTTGTTCAAGCCGGGCAAAGCGCTAACGACGCCGTCATTTTAACTATTAATTTTCGCGCCAGCTTTTACTTAATTGCTGGCGCGAAAATCTCTTTAGGAACTCCTATGGATAAGATTCCAGACCAACGTCGCATGCCAGCTTTGCTGCGCCTGACGCTGGTAACAATAGGCATCATAATTTCTCTTCTTATCGTTCTTTCCTGGCTGGGCTTTGCCAACAGCGCCGGGGAGTACGGCCGGGCTTTCCGCCGCACCATTAGCACCAAGACCGGCTTTTGCCTGACCTGCAAGCTCAATGACATTGACCCCAAATTGCCCTTTGTCAAAGCACTGCAAAGCGACACAATCGACAATGAACTGGTGCTCAAGGCCAGCGCCTATGGCGAAGCCAACGGCATCCAAATTCTGCTTCAAGGGAACCAGTTCGAGTACACCCTCTATGCCGCAGGTGAGCGCCTCGTGCTCTTTAAAACGGCAGCAACTCCGGAGGGTCTAGCCCAGGCACCAGATTTGCTCAATGCCCTGGTTGACCAAAAAATCAGCCAGCTTGCCCAAGGACCACATCGGGCCGGCTTTAGCCAGAACAATGAACTGGTCGGCAAGCAATCGGAACGGGTCAAAGACAAGCTTGTTGAAACCAACCAATCACTCACTGCGCGCAAACCAAGGCTCAATGAGCTATACGGTATTGAAGCTGCACTGAACAGTTCTGTGCCTTCGAATGTGGCACCGGGCAGCAAGCTCGGTGTCAAGTTTTACTTCTTGCAAGACCAACTCTACAAAGGCAACAAAGACGCAGCCGCCTACTATGTCTACAAAGACAAAGATGGCCGGGCCGCGATCTATGTAGCTCCTGGGGCCCTGGATAAACTCTGGCCCACCGAAGCAGACGCCCCGGCCTGGGCGGTTAAGCAGCGCATTAGCAAAGATGGAGTTTACTACGACACCATCGAATCATTGATGATGCACGAGCTGGCCCACAATCATCAAAGCCGCATGGGCTGGGATGATAGCGACAAGAAGAAGCTCAGCGAAATGGTTCCCTTGACCGGCTTTTATCTCTTTCGCGCCGAGGATGGCAGCTCTGCTTTCTTTATCAAGGTAAAAGTGGTCAACAATTCTACCGACGGCCAAAGCTCTGAAGCAATCGAGTTCTATCGGCTCGAAGGTGGCCTCGACCATAGCGGCGGCAAACGCTGGTTGCGCGTCAATCAGGACGGCCAATGGCTGACTGAAAATGGTCTCCCGGCGCCCACAGCTGAGGCAGCAAAAGCACTGAGCAACAGTCAAGTAAAAGAGGCCGCCGTTGTCACTCCGGCCAGTAACTACTTTGACACACCAGCAGAGGTTGAGGCCGAAGCAATGAAGCTCTACCGCCTTGGTGGCCCCTCCCGTCGCCTGCTTCTGCTCAAGGCCCCAATGCTCTATCGCCTGGTAGAAGCTGAAGATCAAAACGAAATCAATCTGCGTTTTGGTGCCATTCGCGTCAAAGAAGAACGCTCATTGATAGCGCCCGCCGAAGACAGCACAATCGACAGCCAGACTTTACTTTTCCCCAAACCGGCCAGCCCGAATCAAGTCGGCCCCAACCAGGCCACGACAATTCAGGCAGCCACGAAAGCAATCGAACGCCTGGAACCTCTCTACATCAGAACTTGGAGCGGCAAAATTGTGCCCTATTCCAAGGATGCTGCAAAGGAAATATTGAGTCAGGAAGTTCTCACAATCAAAGCAGGAGAATGAAATGCTTGCATCCATGATACTTTCAATTGAACTGGCGGCAGTGTTCTTCACGCTGATTTTCTGCGCTTATTGGATGGTCAACAAGATCGCCCAGGAGCATACGGCCTTTGTCAGCGAAAGCACGCTGACTGGCAAATCTCAAGGTTTTGTTCTGGGATTGGCAATCTTCACCGCCGCCAAGTGTGCCATCGTCGACCCGCTGGCCTCAATTCTGCCTTTTGAGCTTGGTCCTGAAGCGGCAGCCACGGTCACCGGACTGGTCTATTTTGCCCTTGGGCTGACCGCCATTCACGGCGCCAGCCGCCTGGTCAAAAACGGCCTGCAACCCGTAACAGTTCCCGCTGTAATTTGCTTCTGCCTATTTGCCGCGGCGGTGGTTTTCATGAGAATGCTTGCTCCGAGCTGATCGGCCAATCATTCTCAACTCACAAAATAGTTCTCTGCGACCAATTCGATCAACTATCTCTCTCTGGAGAAAAAATGAATTCAACTACCAGGAGCAAGGCTTTTGCCCTGCTCTTTTCTCTCAGCCTGGCTTGCACCTCTAGCCTGTTTCTCTGCTCGACAGCCGAAGCTGCTGTGGCAGAAGTGTCTGTTCAACAGCTACTGAATATGGTGCCCGGTAGCGGTCCTATCGTTGTCGAATTTTACGATCCGACCGATGCCGACGCTTCCGGTGAATGCGCCAAGCAGAAGCCCATTTTCGAGAAAGTGGCGGCTGACTATGCCGGTAAAGCCACTTTTGTGCGGCTCGACATCAGCAAGGCGCGAGCTTTCGCTGAAAGCGGCAGATTCACAGTTTGCCCCAGCCATCTCTTTCTCGATCACAATCAGCCCGAGCCTAATCGCATTTCAAAGCGCCACTGGGGCTTGCTCAGCGAGCGGGATTTTCACGACCTGCTCAAAGAGTATTTCAACGTTCAATAATTAGAGAGTGAACTAGCTTCAAGATTTTGAGACGGGGATAAGTCGGTTGGTTTGAAGAGCAATCTTCAACCAATCTACTTACTCCGTCTTTTTTTGCTCCAAATTCTTGACATCCCGGCGCGACCAGGCTCGCTTCAAGCTTCAAGATTCGAGATTCTGGCCTCCCAAGGCATTCCCGTTTTCTTGGCATTTTGGGGGCGTAAAGATGGGAGCAACACCATTGTTAAATCATCCAGTAAGTCCATAATTCTCCCAGGCATCTTCAAAGGTAAATTTCTTCCGGCGAAATTAAGATGGACAATTCCTGCAAACCAATAAAAGTTCTGCCCATAGATAGATTTGGCCTGGCCACCGAATCATCAGACTGCAACAACGACCAAACGGCTCGTCGTCTACTTGATGCCGTAGCTCCTACTACAGTCAAAATCGAAACTGGAGATAAGCCTTTTCCGCGCAGCGAAAGTGATTCTAAAGTCGGCTCTGGTCTACTCGTAAACGATGGTAGTGAAGTCTTGACCAATGCCCACGTAGGCTTGTCTGGATCTTTCGTCGACGTCATTACCAATGACGGCAGTAGATATCATGCCCAACTAATTAAACTAGACGAAATCAATGATCTAGCCCGCTTCAAAGTAATGGGCTTACCGGCCGATCCTAGCCATGCAGCCAAAGTTGATGTCACACCGCTGAAGCCAGAAGAAGAACTCGTCACCTACGGGCACCCAGGAGGCGCACCTGAACTCTGGGCTTCCACCGGCAACTATAAAGGCATTGCCCCACTAGAAAAATTGGTGACCGACCCTAAGGCTTATCCCGATCTTGTTGCCATAATTGACATGAAAAATTCGGCCGATCCAACCGTGGCAAAAATGGCGCGTGACTACCTAGCATCGGAGAGAATTTTCCAAAGAGCCCATATCGAACATGGTAATTCTGGTGGTCCATCCTTTGATGGTACGCAACATCTTCGCGCTGTGGCAGCCAATCGTATTAGTACAACAAAATCGCTTTTTATTCCCGCTGACAAAGTCAAAGCAGCCATAGAAGAACCAGAGCAAAAATTCAAATTCAACTATCAAACTCTGGCGGATGGCAATACTAAACTAACCTCCATCGAACGCCTTGATGGCAGCAAAACTGCTCCAATTGTCCTTCTGTCAGGCAGAGAAAAAACGCTAGAGATTGAGGGCAAGAAAGAGCTTGATGCAAACCGAGCCGGTCTTACTGAGAGCGTATTTGGCGGCCTGGGAATTGGTATCAGAAATTTACTGCACAATTCGGCACCCGATCTAACAGAGAATCCTGCCGGTCGAGAAAATTTCAGAAACCCTTTGCTGCGCTTGAACTATTACGAACAGAAAGCAAAGCTTTAGGGCTTTGCTTTCCAATCTATGACTAGTAAATTCAGACTATTTTCTGCTGTTCTTAGCCAATGGTTAGGGGTGGAAGTTCTGAAAGTGAAGAGAGGTTACCAACGGGGGTAGTGCAGTGTTGCGGATTGCGCACCATTGAACCATCTTTGCATTGATACAAAGTCATCGCCAATTGCGAAAGATTTTCGCGAGCAGTAGCAGTAGTGTTATCGCTTTGAGTAGTAAGGGTTGCATCGGCTGGTCTTTCAATTTCGTTTGCCATGATTTTAGTCTCGCTTGTGTTGGGGGGAACGTCTCTAATATGCATGCAATTGATAACGGAGTTATTACTAAATCGAGTGACCGGCGAAGTTTTTTGATAGTGATACTAAAGTTTTTCCGCTATTTGCTACTTGAGGTAGTACATACATTCAACAAAAAAAAGGTGCGCAGCCCTCCCTAAGGAAAACTGCGCACCACTCACAATTGGCTTACTGACTAATTTGCCTGCTTACTTCGCTGTGGCAGCAACGACTTCTACTGGTCTCTTGCTCCAATGCTGACGCCACCAAGAGAGCGAGCCCTTCTTGCCGATGATGATGTTGGGCAGATGCTTGGAATGCTCATAGCCGTAGCTGATGAAATCATCCATTTCAGTGCCCACGTCCAGACCCAGACCTTGCGAAACGGGGCCAGGAGCCGCAGTATCCCAATAGCCCAGGGTCGGTCGAATGTGGACAAAGACGTCAGCCTTGTCAATCAACAGCTCGTAGACATCGATGCCGATGCTTGAAGCAACGACAATTTCAACGTCGGGCAGCTGGCTCACCCAGGGGTTGGCGGCCAGATCATTCTTGCTGATCAAAAGCCGCACTTTGCCATCGCTGGCAAGCGAGGGCAGCGCTGCAACCTTAATAAGCGACTGGGGCTCAGCAACATAGCGATAGCTGCCAAGGCCAGGACCACCAAGCAAAGCCTGCTTGTAGGCTGGCATGTAGAAGCAGCCGAACAGTTCGCGTCCAGCTTGCTCTAGGCCAATCATGACGCAGTACTTGCCAGTGCCATCGACATAGTATTTGGTACCGTCGATGGGGTCAACAATCCAACGGCGCTTGCCGTCGTTGCTGCTATACCAAGGCGCTTCTTCCGAAAGCACAACGTCATTGGGGAAGCGGGCTGTCAGCTCTTTCACGATCAACTCAGACAGTGCTTTGTCAGCACTGGTGACCAGATCGGTGGCCGAGGTCTTCTCCTCGACAGTGGCGCTGGCACGCATTGCCACAGCAATATCACCGGCGCGCACGGCCAGGTCGAGCACGAACTGGATATCGGCTTCAGTTAGAGCAAAGTCAGCCGGAATCAGAATCTGGCTTGTCGCAGTTTTTCCTTCGGTCATTTAGTTCCATTCTCTTGTTACGCTCTCAGCGGCCGGGCAGGCGCTGACGCAGGGCCTGCGGCACGAAGCCGACGATGACATTTTCGATTTCGGTCTTGTGGCGGCGATACTGCACGCCCAAGAAAATCACACCAATGCCCGCCAGAATGAGGGCGAAGGGGAAGAAGATCGAGTTGGAGAAAAGACTCCAGAGCAAGTGACCAACGTAGAAGATGGCACCGATCGAACCGGCCAGCAAGAAGACCTTGCGAGCGAGAATAACCGAGGTGAACATCATCGCCACGTTGATGACGAAGTAGGCGAAGCGACCCAACTCAGAGCCCGAATCGAGCAGGCTGAGCGGAATCCAGAAGGCCGCCACACCGAAGAGGTAGGCCCACCACGAATAGTCTTCGTCGCGGCCGAAGTGCGAATCGACCACCGTAGCCGAGGCCAGAAGAACCGCACCCATGGTGACAGAGACCCAGGTGAAGTAGTTCGAACCGAAGCCGAAGAAAACGTTGTTGTCACCAGAAATGATGCCGGCAGCGGTCATGGTCAGAAGCCAGAGCGAACCGAAGACCGGGGCGCTGAGCAGCGAAACCTTGACCAGGCGCAGAGCGACGAGGCCAGCAGCCAGGGTGGCCAGCTCCAGCACCAAGGGCTCTTGCAAGCCATGCAATGAAGCTTCCAGGTGGGTGAAGTTGAGACCGGCGGCTACCGTGAGAGGCACCATGAGAACGGCCAGGAGGAAGAGCACAGCACCCGCCAGACGCTGACCATTCTGGAAGCGCAGCTTGTAGCCGAGGCCAGCGAAGGCGCCGGTGTAGAGAACGGTCATGGCGAAGACTGCGCCCATGCCGAAGCTGTCATTGGCCAGGCTGAGGAACCAGCCCATAGCCATCATCACCAGCACACCGCCGGCGTAGTAGAGCAGTTGCGCAATGTCGAAGCTGCCTTTGGGCTGCTGCGCTTGCGCCGATTGTTGCAACATCGACCAGAGACTGTCGACGTCCTGGGGCGACATTGCACCCTTTTGAGCAGCAGCGACGAGGTCGCTTTTGCCTATGGAGACACGATTGTTTGCCATTGAAGCACCTTTGTTAGTTGCTTGAATTGAAGATTCGGTTAAAAAGCTGAGCTTTAGTGGGTTGCAGCCAGAATTGGCGCCAACCAGAACATCATCAGCAGGTAGAAGGTTCCGCTGACGAGAGTCGGAGCCAGAGCAGCCTTGAAGGCAGCACTGGGCGAGTCAACGCGCAAGATGGTGGGCATGAAGCGGCCAAGCAACATGGTGGAAAACCAGTTGGCGAGCTGCAGAACGGTGAGCATGATCGCAGCAAATAGCACCATCGCCGCAGCGCTGGGCGGGGAGACAATCAAGTCGGAGCCGAGCAGCACAAGGAGAGGCACCAGAATGACTGAGGACAGCAGCGTCAGGCCAAAGAGCAGCAACTGAGTGCTAAGACTCATGGCCAGGCCGAAGAGCAGCTTGTCAGTGACGGCCACGGGTTGGAAAGCCACAGCACCACGACTGAACTTAGGGGCGAGATACTGATACAACACGCTGAAAAAGCAGGTGGAGAGGATCAGCGAGATTACTGTTTGCATAGAAGCCTTCGATTGGATTTTCTCTTTCTGCACACCACAAGCGGCCAAAACACTATCTGTTCCTCAACCCACACCTTGCAGAAGGAGTGACGAAAGAGGGCATTGGTTCATGGCGCTGATTATTGGGAGTGTTCGAGGTGTTATGTAAGAGAAAGGGTGGAGAAGAAAGAAGCAATACAGCACTATCAGATAAGAGCTCATGATTTCAGTAAGTAATAGGCTCTAATACGTAATCTATTTCTCAATGTTAGCGATAGCCTGCGCTAACTTATGGGCCAGCTAGAGACCGTCAGAACGCGGCTCAGCTGGGCCTCGGCAGTTTCAAGCCAAAACTAGCCAAAACGCCCGAGACGATTGCACAGATTAAACTTTAGCCCCTTAGCAACCCAAGTCTTGGATCTCCAATATCTAGACCACTAGGGTTAGATATCACTTCAACTCTTAAAACCAACAGGTTTATTTCTCACAAACAATTTTTTTTCACCAGCAGGTAGAACCACGGCTATCGCTCCACGCAAATCGCGCGGAACCTATCAGCCCAGAATTCTCGCCCGCCTCTAACGCCATCGCTTGAACACCCCGGTGCTCAGGTCTTGTCACATAAAGGAACACAACTATGGATATGACCCTCATCTACGGGCTGGTGGCTGCTTTTGCTGTCAGCGTCGTTTCATTGATCGGTGTCGTTACGTTGGTGAGCAAGCGCTTTCCTCTCGATAACGTCACCCCTTTCTTCCTCAGTCTCGCCGCTGGAGCCATGGTCGGCAACGCGCTCTTCCACTTGATTCCGGAAGGCTTCGAGCATTACATCGGCAGCGAGGGAACGAGCGGTCTGCGCTTTGTCTCTCTGCTCATCGTTGGAGGCTTCTTTGCCTTCTTCGCCATCGACCTTCTGCTCCACTCTGTCGGCAAGCACGACCAGCCTCACGCCAAGCCCATCGGCTACCTCGTGCTTCTGGGCGACTCGCTCGAGAACTTGGTGGACGGTATCGTCATCGGCAGCGCCTTTCTGCTCAGCCCAGAGATTGGCATTGCCACGACGATTGCAGTGATTGTGCACGAGATTCCCATCGAACTCGGCGACTTTGCCGTGCTCATGCATTCGGGTTTCTCGCGCCGGCGCGCTCTGCTCTGGAACTTCCTGTCGGGCTTGATTTCACTCATCGGTGTGGTCTTGGCCTGGTATTTCGGACAGCACATTGCGGGCTTCCCGCATCTGATGGGTCCGATTGCCGCAGGTGCGTTTCTCTACATGGCCGGTTCGTCGCTCATCCCGGCGATTCGTGAAGATGCACACTTCTCCAAGGCTGGCGTGCATTTGCTCATCGCCATCCTCGGCGCCGGCATCATGTATTCACTGTTGTTCCTCGAGTAAGCGACAAGCACGAGCGCAACAGAGAATGCCTTGATTCACCCACAGCAAGGGAAGGGGTTCGGTTGGTCTAACAACCACTGAGCCCCTTCCACTCTGTGCTTTCCCTGAAAGCTTGATTCTTCGTGGCTGAATTTCAGTTACTTTTTTCTGAGGCTTTTTAAAAGCAATTTTTCTACTACATTTTATAATATTAATTTCTATAGTAAAACACATTTTTCTGGTAGAAAAACCTGGAATTATGAGCAATAATCATGGGCTATTTTACAAATCGATTATGTCTCGCACGCGTGCGTCATTGAACTTTCTTGTGCCTCACCAATAATTACTCGTAAGACTACGACAGCTCTTGTTGTTTGAGTTTCTAATTAATGGCAAAGATGTTTCTATCTCTCTTTCCAACAACAACAAAAGCAAGTCCTCACCCCAAAACTATCGCACCATCCCCAAAATGCAACTGCACGACAACAGTCGAGCGTTGCTGCAGGCGTATGGATTATCACAAACGAAAGAGATGACATAAGCGAAAGGACAGAAGATGTCTAAGAAATCTGACGAAATCGCTGCTCGTCGTACCGCTCTCGGACTGACAGTAATTAGCAACGAAACGAAAACGAACGCCTCGGCAACCACTCAGCCTCGGCTTCCCTCGGCGCAGAACAACATGGTCGGCAGCGGCTTTGAGCGGCGTCGTCCAGCCAGCAGCGAGATCGCGGTCCACTCCGGTGTGCCAACTGCCAGAGATTTTCCCCGCGAAAGCTGCAACAAGCCCAGCCCCATCAAGGTCGCCGCCGTCAACGGCAACAGCGAAGACATTGAGGTCAAGGCTTTCACCTTCGCCCAGTGGCTGGAAGAGCAGTATCACGGCAACATCGCTCCCTTCGCCTTCCTCTCTGATGTGGCGCTCAACGTCAACGACCTACCCGATGATGCCGTGGTCGAAAAAGCCTGCCACATGCTGCGCAGCAAAGGATGGCAAATCGATGTGCATTACTTCAATAGTGCTGGCTGCCGCGCTGGCTCTGTCACCATGATGCACCCAGACTCGGTCGGCTTCTAAGCAGACTGTCTCCATATCCACACAATGCCACCCATGCAGAGGCTGCTAAGCACAGCCCGAAGGATACTAGAAATGCAATCTCTCCTTCTCCTGGCCTTCCTGGCCGGTTTGCTCTTCAGAGCATCTCTGAGCCAAGGCAACACCACTCACCGGGGTAGCTTTCGTCCCCGCGGCAATAGCGACATTGATCTCGCCAAGCCCGTTTATGTAGGCGCGGCCTCCATGGTCAAGCCAACAAACAGGCACTGACACTCAGCCTCTCTCACCGCAGCCATGCTCTTAGCATGGCTGCGGTAGGCAATCTTTGCCTCTAGCGCACTGCTCTATTTCAAAAACCAAGTTTCAACTATTTGTTTTAGTATTAATAAAACAAGACCAGAGCTTGGTCGTCAATTTTTCCAAGGGCTATTTTTCTTGCTCCTGCCACATTTTCTTGTCCTGAAAAATCAAATCAATTCAATCTCGCAGAGTGATTTCTCTCAGAGCAGAAAAGTAACAGCTTCGCGCGAGCGAAGAAGCAAGTAGTGATATCAGTTAGCGATAGACGAATTATGCAAACTGGCTAATTGCATATTCATGAGTTTCTTTCTGATAAGGCTCTTCAGGCTTAGCTCAAGAGCTTTTTAAGCGTATTTGCTTTATTGCTTCACTCATAGATATTCTCAAGTTCTATTTTCCTATTTCCGACATAGCAGCTCAACTTCAAAGCTAACAAACGCAAAACAATAACCACTACCACTTTATGCACCGAAACACACTGCCTTGCCAACTGGGCCGCGACACGCTCTGGCTCGTCAAAATCGACGGCGAAATGAAAGTAATTGCCACCGGAGCAAGCGGAAACCAAGACGGCAGCGCCCAGGGCTTCTTTTTGCCGGGTAACGAAGACTGCCACAACCTTGAACAAATTGAGGAGGTTGTCCGGCCCATCATCATCGACGAAAACGTTTCTCCTCGCCTCGACGGTTTTCGTCCAGCAGCCGGTAGCCTCTGGCTTGTCGTGGTGGAATGCCGCTACAACGTAGTGAAAGTTTCCGCCGATGGCAACGGCTTTTTCATTCCCGGTCAAGAGCCCTGCTGGTCGCTGCCCCACGTCGCGGAGTGGCTCGAACAAATCTTCCCCGCTTGAACACAGCTAACAAACTTCCTAACAAGATTCCTAATATCCACAACAATAAATTCAACTAAATCAAATGAATACCATTGCTACAACTTCACTCACGGAGGCACAAGCGGTTCCTCTTACTGTCTTTATCGTTGCCTTGTGGATTCTCGGCAGCGCTGCTGCAGCCTGGCGTGCCGAAATCAAACCAGGGCAGAAGGCTGAGCTCTTCGAGTTACTCTACTACATCCTTGTCGCACCAACAGCGGTGGCGTTCACCATGCGACACGGCCTCAATTCACCGGGTCTGATTTTGCTTAGCCTAGGCTGTGCTTTCGGACCGATTACGCTATACATACTGGTGCATTACTACAATTGCAAACGAGCCTGGCAACTAGCACCAAGACTACACACCTGGATTATCGACAACTTTGCCCTCCTCGATGCAGATGGCGACGGTCTGGTTAACCGCGATGATATTGATAGAGTTTGGTACCTGCTTAAGATGACAGAGAAAGAAGGTGGTGCACAATCTCCGGCGGCCAAAAATGACCGAAAAATGGCTGGTTATGCCGGTTATTTTCTCTGCGATATCGGTAACGTCATAAACACGATTCTCGTTGGCTCACCAATGTCTGGTGGAATGACCAGAATTAAAGTCTTCGCCATGACCATTCAAGACGTGGAGGCTTTTCCAGAGAAAGCGCTTCTCCGCTTTCAGCGCGAGTTCCCCCGCGGCTAAAAGAGCAAAGTACTGGAGCCGAGATTAAGAAGTCGCCGTGACAGTGGCAAGACCAAACGCTTGAGGAAGCTCTGGCTACCAGGGTGTTCATAGAGATATGAACACCCTGGTCAGCCAAACTTCTGCTTGGCTCTACCTCTAATCATTCATTGAAAACGCTGCTGGCATGCCGCAATCAAAAAAACGCGGAAACTCTACTCTCTTTTATAGTAACTATCTTCAAAAAATTCCGAGCCGGGGCTGCGGCTGTCTGCAAGCGTGAGCTTACAAACAACCAACAACCCCGACTGCGGAATCGACCAGAAGAGCACTGCCGCCCGAGACTGCCGAAGCAATCTGGAAACGGCAGTGCTTGTCGCTACTTAGCTCTGGTCTAGGTCGATGATTGACCTCTCGCTCTGCCGGCTGATTTAGCCGTGCTGGGCGAAAGCGAAGGCCAACTTGTCGTTGCCGACGCACGGGCCTTGGCAGACCTGCGAGCCGAGCGAGACGACCTTGCCGAAGAGACGCTGACTGATGGAGCGAGCATCCTCATCGGATGTCACTTCCTCCGTACGCGCGGTGGAACCCAGCTGGGGCTGCCGCAGCGACGGAATGACGGGGGCGTCCATGTGACTGCCCTGTCCGTAACACGCATTGCTGTTCATGGTAGTAAACCTCACTTTGAGTTTTGGGTTGCGGGGTTGCTAGAGAGGCTGACGTAGCCTTACTTGTCTTCCACTTCGAGGCCGTCCGTGTCCAGCTGGAACAGATACGACAGGAACGTCGTAGCGTACGCACCGGAACGGAGGCTGAAGCAGAAGCTGACAACCTCGTCGCGAACGTCATAGGACAGATCGTTCACGAAGATGAAGGCAGGGCGGCGAGGACCGGGCCGACCGTTGAAGTTCGAGAGGAAGATTTCCTTGGTCTTCCGATCGAGTTGGTCAGGCACAGCCTGGGGGCACCACTGCCGATAGAATCCCACGGACCGCTCATCCCCCGGGAAGTACAAGGGAATGACCGGCTCGCCATCTTTGTCGACCTCGAGCGACTTGACCGAGATCTTGGCTCCCTCGTCGTTGACGTCGCCCAGGAGCTGGTTGAACCAGTAACCCTGGAAAGCGCCCACCGACAGAGAGAGGTCGTCCTTCAGCTCACGAACCGCACGTTCGATGCACTTCGTGCTGAGGATCTTGTTGACGAGCTTGTACTCGATGAACATGTTCGCCATCTTGTACACCGGCTTGCCGCGGTAACCGATCGTCTCGAGCAGTTTCTTCATGTCGAGGAAGCAGTAGAACTGCTCGGCGACACTCTGTCCCTTCTCTTCGGCGATGCGCTCAGCTTCTGCCCACTTGGCCGCCAGCTGCCGGCGCAGCTCGTTGGCCTTGGGGTGGTCGTTGTTCTCGACCACTTCGCAGATGAACCGCTTGACGCCAGCTTCCAACCCGTTTTCGATCAGGTCGACGCCGACGCCGAGCAGGTTCTGCCGACGCCCCAGACGCTGCCGTCCGAAGAAGTTCGGCACACGAGGGACGCGCTTGCCCTTGTGGTCACGCATGAGGAACTCGAGACGCGGAGCCAGGTATTCCTCCAGCTGCTCGCGCGTCTTGCCGGCGACGATCAGCTTGATCTGGAAGTGGTTGCCTTCCAGGTGGCCCTTGCCGAGCTTCTTGGTGCATCGACGTGCATCTTTGATAAAGAAACCATGCTCCCGCAGGACGTTCTCGTCCGGGAAGCAGTGACGCCGCACATGCTCGAGGTCCACGCCTTCCAAGACCACCATCTGCGCACTACGTGCGGTGCGGTCCTTGAGGCCCGCGGCGGTGATGTTCTTGACCGGCATGTTGAGCAGTCTGGCCAGCCCCTCGATGGCGGCCGGGGTAGTGTGGCGATACTTGACCAGGGTGACTGCGACCAGGGGGCCCTTGGCGGAGTCGAGGTCTTCCGGATTGGGGAAGTCCGACTCCGTCGACACCGTGCACTGAAGCCCCGGCTGCCGTTCCTGGACGACGAAGTCATCGGGGTCGGCCTTGTGCTGCGCAGCCCAGACTTCGAAGTTTCCTGCGAAGTCACGGACGGCAGCCGTAGGCACGAAGCCGATACCTGACGTCATTGTGATGTCGTTAATCTTAGCCATGTTATACACCTCTAGGTTTTTGATCCGTTCTTTTGAGCGCAGCGGTTGCTGCATCCTTGTGCGGACCGACGTTGATAAACCGAAGAGCTGAACGGGCCCCGCGCGCTACCGCGGAACCGTGTTGCAGCGTACGGCAGGACCTCATCACGGTTGTGACAAGGCCTGTCAGGCTGCTCCCTTTAGAAGAGCCTGAAGCGGGGTAAGACCGTTCACTGTTCGCCGGGATGGCGAACCGTTACTAGGCGGCCGGAGCCTCAGGAAGAAGGTCGATAAGGTCCTCCATACTCTTCACGACCAGGACACCGTCGGGGATGACGGCGGGGTCGTACTTGCGATTGCGGTCGACGAGACACGCTTTCATTCCCACCGCGAGAGCCGGCAGGATGTCGTTTTCCAGGTGGTCGCCGATCATGAGGCAGTCACCAGGGTGGGCACTGCAGCGGATGTACGCCCGACGGTAGATTTCAGGATCAGGCTTGCTGACCCCTTCCACGAAGGAATACACACGCAGTTCTTCCGGGAAGTACTTGCCGAGATTGTCTTCAGCGAACAAGCAATCCACCGGGAACGACCACAGGTTAGATACGAGGCTCAGCTTGTAGTTCCGGCCCTTGAGCACCTTCAACGCGTTCTTGGCGTCGAAGAAAACCCCCGAGCAGGAAGATTCCTGGTCGACCACGTCCTGGAACTGTTCAACCTGTGAAGGGTTGACGGTCAGGTCGAAGCGACTGGCAACTGAGCGAAGAAAACCGACCGCGTCACGAACGTCTGTCGTCAAACAAACATTCAGGAACGCCGGGTCCACTGACCGCAAATCCTTGGGGTCAATGGTGTCTACTTTGTAGCCGAGAATTCGCTGCGCATCGAGGATCGGTTCACGGTTGTCTGACCGTGCTACCGTTCCCCAGAGGTCTACGCAAAGCGTACTGATACCCGACAGTGTCGAGCGCCAGTAGTCACGCGAATTGCCGGCCAGCTGACGAGTTGTGTCCATAGTCTGGCTCCTTTTCTTTTAAATGGCTTGAGCTGCCGGCCAGTTCGCTGAACTGGTCGACTGCTCTTCAAAATGCTGGGATGGTGCCCGGCTCTAGGCACATGAGTGCCTAACAAGAGAGCCGGGCTCACTAGTTACACTGGGCACGCCGATTGGCTCAGCGGTCTGAATGGTCAGACCACGTAAGTCACTTCAGCAAAGATGCCCCGAGGGAAGCGCCGGTCGAGGTTGGCACCGAGGGTGTGGCAGAGGGCGACCCGTCTCATGGAAGAGTCGAGATCGACATGCAGCACCGCAAATCCCATTTCGATCAGCTTGTGCGCAGCAGCCACCAGAGCCGGTGGGCAGTTGCGATGTGGCAGGACGGCGAGGAGATCCGCTTCTTCAGCCGAGATCGCCTTCTTGTCGAAAGCGTGGCCGCAGAAGTTTTTCACCTCTTCGTACTGGAAACGCACGACCACTTGGGCCAGAGCGTCGGTGGCGAAGGTGACACGGCCGGCGCCAAGAATGACGTCGACATTGCCTTGAGCGTAGGCCGCAGCTGCGCGGTCAGAGGAAATCTCGCCGGGGCCGTACTGAGCGTAGGTCGCCGTCAAGGGTTCCGCTGTGTCGTCTCCCGTGGGAACGTCTTGCCGAAGCAAGGCCGCAACCACGAGTTTGACCGACATTGGCATCTGATAGATGGCGCGGGCGTTGGCAGAGATGGGCTGGGAGATGCTGGTGCAGGTGACGCAGAACACACCGCCATCCTCCAACTTGTTTGCACGACAGGCGTCACCATCATGGCCAGAGATGGCGCACGGGAGGCAAACGTCCGTTCCGATGATTCTGATTTGTTTTGTCATAGTTTCTCTTTTCGTAAGCCTAGCGATGCCAACTACCACAACAACAGCAGAGCAGCTCCCGGGGACGGACACCAAACCAAACACTCAAATCTGCAAATGCTTCATCCGCCAGCTGGAGGCTGGAAGATTTAGCGGTGAGAATGGTGCGCTGGTTGGGTGTTTAAGGGAACTGAAGAAACTCTTGATGTATGTGTGTAGAAGGATAGTTGGACCTTAAGCTAAAGTTATCAAGAGAAGCAATAGTTATTTCGCCCACGTCATTAAAGTTTATGCTCGGCGACAGCGCCCCTGGCGCTATGTCGAGACAGGTACGAGCCGCCCCCAGGGCATGTGGTGTGGAGATTTAGAGACTCATAAAGCACTTTTAGCTCAAGCGATAAAGCTAGTAGAAGCTCACGCAGTGGGCGTATTTACCACACTGAGAGCTGCTTAATGAACTAGCAAAGCTCGCTAGAAGACAGTTTCGAGCAGAAATATGAAACTCTCACGCTCTATCAAAGGCAACATCCGTGAACAAAAATCATGCTAGCGAAGCTTCGCCATTGTTACAGAAAATCCGAAAAGCCTGCTTGCACAAGCCACGCAACCCTCTTTACAACTTAAAACACATAGCCTGACCTCGATTACAGTTTTAGCTAGAAAAAGCCATTGCGCTAACCAAATTTTCATTAACCGCATCTAATTATTCAGCTATTTGTTCTTGCATGGTCATATATCTACGGTAGACATACTGTCTCTCTTTTAAAAATCTCTGGAATCGTAAATATCACGCGCTAACTCTTCTTCAACGCTCCACTCTCTCTCCTTATCTTCTCACCAACTTTTTGCGTGAGTAATAGGCGACCGAGAGTGCGAATGGTTTTGTCTCATGAAGAGAGTGTGCGCGCGTTATTTGCGGTTTCTTTGGCGAGTGACACGGGTTCGGGATAACAGCCTAATCAGCTCAGTCTCTAGCTCTTCTGTTTTTTCTAAACAGTCTTGTCAAACCAGAAGCTCGCTTCCGTCGGCGCCATACCGGTGCCTGAAGAAAAGCTTCGCAAAGAACATGGAGTCATACTATGAACATTCGTGAAAAGCTCATCCACGGCCTCAACTCTGCCTACAGCGTCGAGACCGTCGTTTCGCCCAAGTCGCTCTACACCAGTGCCGCCGCTCGCCTGGCAGAGCTCTTCCCCGACCTGCACGTGCCCGGCTATGACCGCAGTGGTCACATCCGTCACCTCTCTGGTCCCTCTGGCATGTTCGCTCAGCCCTTCCTCGGCAGCGCCAAGCAGCACGCCAGCAACTTCCTTGCCACCAGCACCATCTCCCAGGCCTTCAGCCTGAGCAATGTCACCCTCACCGACGGCGTTTCGGAAGATATGCCTTTCGGTCACCGGGTCGCCTACGCTCAGGAAATCGTCCTCAAGGATGGCACCAAGCTCCCCGTTCGCGGCGCGCACATGCACGTCTCGATGGACAAGAGCGGCAAGATCTTCAACGTCACCTCGACCCTCAAGTTCGGCCGTCGTCCGGCTGCGCTCGGCAAGGTGATCTCGGCTGACGACGCCATCGCTCTGGCGAAGGTCAAGTTCGCAGCCCTCACCAGCCGCCTCAGCAAGAACGACAAGCAGTACGCCAAGGACCTCAAGGGTGCCATCAGCACCTGCACGGCCACGGCCAAGCTGGTGCTCTCCGAGCACGCCGGCAAGTTCGACGCCATCTACGAAGTCCAGCTCTCCACCTGCGAACCGCGTCAGCTGATGCTGTTCCTGGTCAAGGCGAAGACCAAGGAAGTGGTGCACCACCAGTCGCTCCTGCACTACTCGATCTCGAGCACGGCCACCCAGGCCGGTCTCAATCGCGTTCCGGCGAAGTGCTTCCTGCGCATCCCCGACCCCAAGGTGGCCATCCCGAAGCAGGTCGTCGACCACTTCGTCGAGAACCTCCCTGACCCGAAGTTGCTCAAGAACGAGCGCTTCGACATGAAGGTGCGCAATGGTCGCAAGTGGGAGACGTTGGCTGCCAAGGCTGACGGCACCTTCAACTTCGACCCGGTCAAGGAAGTCGATGCCTTCATGGCGGTGGCGACGTTCGTTGCCATCAACACCCAGCTCGTCTTCTTCGAAGCGATGGGCATGAAGAAGCAGGATCGGCCCATCCCGGTCTTCATCAACGACCCGAGCGTGACGGACAACGCCTATTTCGACCCGGAAGGGTACGAGATTCACATCGGCGTCGGTTCCGGCCTGCCCAACGGGTTGAACAAGTGGATCGGCTTCGACCTCGGTGTCTCCTGGCACGAGAATGGCCACCATGTGGTCATGCTGCAGACGCCGGGCAAGGACCTTCCGGGGCCGGAGGGTGGTGCGCTGCATGAGAGCACTGGCGACATGTGCCAGCTGATCATGCAGTACTGGTTCGCCCTCGTCTTCGGTCCGGCCAACGGTCAGACTCTGACTGTTGCCGACATCAAGGCGGACAAGCGCATCATCGGCCTGTATGCACTGCCGCCCAATGGCATCCGCATCCAGCGCAACACCAAGACGGTCCGTGACAAGACCGGCGAGGTGCACGATGACGGTGAGATCTCGGGTGCGGCCACGGCTGACATCCTGGAAGCCTTCCTCACCGCTGATGCTTCGGCCGATGCGGCCAAGCTCAAGGCGCAGCTCGAGCTGTACGTGAAGACCTACCTGCTGGCTCTGGCCCTCGTGCCTCCCAGCAAGGTGAACTTCCGCGACATGCGCCGGGCGTTCGTCAGTGCCGATGGCCAGCTCAGTGCCGGTGCCAACAAGGCCGTCATCGAGAAGGGCTTCAACGATCACGGCATCACTGCCGGGACCACGCCCGTCACCAGCAAGACCGGTGGCACTGGCAAGACCGGTGGCAAGGGTCGTCGTCGCAAGGGCTAAGGCTCAAGCACGGCGAAACCTACTACTGGTTCGTCGGTAAGCAACAAAAGTTAGAAGGGGGCGTGATCCAAAAGACTGCGCTCCCTTCGACGCTTTTGCCAATTCTCTGCACTCGTTTTAGCGTGCATCTCAACGTTCACATTTCAGGAGCAAAAACATGACCGGACTTATCATCATCATCATCCTCGGCGCCCTCGTCTACGGCGCCCACAAGAACGGCTTCGCCACCAGCGAAAGCAACAAGGTGTTCGGCGGCGTCTGCGCAGGCATCGGCGCCAAGCTCAACCTGGCACCGAACCTGGTGCGCGTGCTCACCGTGCTGGCTGGCCTGGTTTCGGGCGGCTTCGTGCTGGTGCTGTACCTGCTGCTGTGGGTCTCGCTGCCGAAGCGCTAAGCGCTGAGGGGCCTTAAATAAGGCATGAGAAAGACAGGTGTTCAGCTGAGCTCAAGCTCAACTGTTTCGCCTGTTTTTCTTTTGTCGAGTTATTAGTAGACCGGTCTATTAATAATCAAGCTTACAAAAAAAATTAGAACAGGGGAATCCACTTTGACCATCATGACTAAAATCAAGCTGCTATTTCTTTGGCATCTCAAACAATAGCTTTTCCGCTGGGCGACCGCGAATAGCCATAGCTTTTTTGCGATCTTGTTCCGCTAGATTCAACTGCCCTAGTTTTTCATAGGCCTTGGCGCGCCCTTCGTAACTGGCTCGAGCTGATTCAGGCGACTCATCAATTGCCACACTATAATCTTTAATCGCTTCCTTCCATTTTTGCAAAGCAGCATATTCACAGGCTCTATAGTAATAACCATCATCATCGAGGGGATTGGCCTTGATCAAAATATGATAGTCACTCAAGGCCTTCTCGTGCTGGCCCAAGCGACTTAACAACCTTGCCCGACTCAACAAATCACGATAAGAAGAAGGCTCTATCTTGAGAATGAGATTGAGATCGCTCAAGACATCTTGTTGCCTTCCCAGCCGATCATAAACATTTGCTCGCGATCTGATCGTGGCAATCTCGTTTGGATCTAGCTTTAGCTTGGTGTTCAAGTCTTGCAATGCCTTGGCAAACTGCTTCACTTCCAAATAGAACATCGCTCGATACTTGTAGAGACTAGCGTCCTTCGGATTGAGTAAAATCGCTTTATTTAAACAAGCCACAGCCTCATCAAACTTGCCAGACTCAGCAAGGGAAAGAGCTAAATAGCTGTAACAATCTGGCACCGTAGGATCAATGGCCAGAGCCTTTTTTAAATAGACCATCGCCTCACTGTTCTTATTCAAATAGTAAAGGCTGGCGGCCGCCACTACATAAGCTTCAGCCAACAATGGCTTACTGGCCAGAGCTTGATTGCTGTCGGCTAAAGCTCTATCGATATCAGACTTGGCATGCCATACTTTAGCTCGACAAAGAAGCGGCCAACTCAAGCCAGGATTAGCAAGTACCAAGCGATCGCATCGTTTTAGGGCCTCAGGATATTGACGATGCTCAATTAAGGCTTGAATTTCACGAACATAAGGTGGCACTACGTGCCCACCGTCGCTCTCATACTTTTCAGCCGCTAAAAGCGGAGCTGGAAAACATAGCATCACTGAAAACGCTGTCCCGCCAATGACCATACTGCCCATTGCCACAAGCCGCAGATATGAAGAAAGCTGCCAACAGGGATTCGACACAAGGGAGAGACCTAGAAATAGTTTTAAATTGAAGGCAGGCATTGCCAATTCTAACTTCTCGGACAAGATGTCACCTAGCATATCAGAGCTGATTGAACATACTGTAATTTGTTCCGAAAATGCCCGTAAAATGCCAAATTTACAGCTTATAGTTATAGACGTTCACAGAGAAGATCAGCATCAGAATAGCACCACTGAAGGTGCCCAAATCATAACGCCAGCCTGCGCATCGAGACAAAGTAAGTCTCTATGCGCTTTTTCGCCTTAGGCACCACCCATAGTGGCACTACGCTAACTGTATAATTGTATTTAATGTCAAACTTGCCCAAGTGAAGACCGGCCCGGCTAGCAGCTCTCGCGCTAGTACACCCGGCCGCAGGCAGCTCATTCACCGCCGCGAACATGACAACGTTCGCTATGACAAAATCATCTAGAATTGGCTCTTTCAGTCACTCCAAAGCCAATTTCAAAGCGCCGCTGATGGCGTTAGCATGCTCCATCTTCACTCGCAGAAAGTAAGCTCGTCAGCTGCGCCAAACGACTATCAGTCGGCCATGCGCCTTTCATTGGGGGAATTACTAACCATTGATAAATGTGCTAGTGCTTATCTACTGTTTTATATATCCCTTCTAACTTTATTCAAGAGTTTTCAAAAACACCCGCGAATCACACCAAAGCTTTTCACTCACCCCCTGCGCCAGACAATCGCTTGTCTGACGTACCAACACGCAGAAGGAGAACATCATGAAGTGGCGATGTTAAAGAACTAGACCTTCCGACCGTGACAGTGCTACCACCCACTGTGTTAGTCGGAACAAATCCTTGCGATTGGCGGCGGTAGACGAAGAGTAATCTTCAGAAGCAGTCATACCAAGGTTCTACAATTCAGTGTCGTCATGCTGAGTTGGGAGGTACCCGTTGCTAGCCGTGGACCCGGTTGAGCAGCGGTGTATCAATATTTTGACGCACAGCACAGGCCACCCCGAAAACATGACCTAATGCTGCGGACCTAAAGGTGAAAACTCAGGTAAATGAGTCGCTCACCGGCTTTTCGAAAATAAAATAATTATTTTCGATTAGTTCAGATGTAGTTTTCGCTCATTGGACAAAACCTGGGCTTGTGGCTCAGGCCTGAGTCCTATAGCAGGCTTCCGACTTGAGTGCTGTTAGCCGGTTATGGCTAATCCAGCACTGGGTTAACCGAGGGGCGGTCTGCTAGAGCCGAGGGCGCTTCTTTCTCACCTAAATTATCGAGAAAGAGGCAATCATATTTTAAACAATATAGAGCCTGTCCTCGAGGCTCGAGCAGCACTTGATGAGTCGTCAACTCAGAGATTGCTGTGAGCATCATTGCTTTCACCGGCGGTGATCCCAAACAACCCTAACCCGCAAGCCTTCGGGTAAGCGGCGCTAAGCAAACGCAGCAGCAAACTGCCTTTGGCGGTAGCTGTCGAGCCAGTGTGCTGCTTTTCTCCAGAGAATTTTTCTATATAAATAGAATTCTTCTCTATGAGATTAGCCGCACCAGTCGAGTTCGGCTCTGGGGTCGAGCTCCTAACAGTCGCGCCTAGCGAGCGCGGTCATGACTGACAAACGTGACTCCCGTGAGATGTTTAGCGATTGGTCCAAATCGTTAATCATCTTGATGCCAGGAATGAGAACCGGCATAGGGACAAGCTTAGAGAGGTGTTATCGCGCTCACACCAGCGCGACAACTTGGCGGTGGTACTCCTGCCGCGACACCCTCTCTATCTCCATCGCCCCAACCTAGCAACCTCAATTCCGGAGAAGACTATGAGCAACATCACCTTCACCATCATCGGCTTGATCATGATCGCCGCCGCCTTCCCGCTCTCGAAGCTGGAAAAGAGCGGCGGCACCTTCGGCGGCTTCGGCCCCGGCATCACCATCAAGTACGGCCGCCTGCTGGCGCTGATCGCTGGCATCGCCGGCGCCGCGCTGATCTTCAAGGGCGCCGGCGCGTTCTAAGAGCTGACCTGCAACCAGTTAATCCACGAAAGCAAAACGAGCAACACATGGACAAAATCTCGAGCACCCTCACCAACCTCACCGGCTTCGAATTCATCGGGCGCGAAGCTGCCATTCGCCGCGAGCTGGAGCCGCTCCTGGTGGAGATGCACCTGCCTGACCACAACAACAAGATCAAGGCACCGCTGCCGCCGGTCGACCTGGTGCTGCCGAGCCGGCGCACCTTCGGCCGCCTCGGCGGCTTCAACGGCCACGCCTGGCTGGTGCGTTACGACCAGGGCTACGTCGTGGTCTGCAGCGCTCCGATACGGCAGAAGCGCATCGACGCGCTGCTCGCCCTCACCGACGACGCCATCAGCTTCGCCACCGTCGAGCAAGATGGCAAGCCCGGGCCGCTGATGATCAAGTTCGACGAGCACAACCACCTGGTTCTGCTGGACATGGTGCTGCGCGAAGCACTGTTCGAGTAGAGCCGGCCCCAAGCAACAAAGGACGTCTATGAAATTTCGTATCGAAAGCCTGGAGCACTTCGCTCTGAACGGCAGCGAGTCTGATCCGAAGAAGCAGCCCTGCCCGTCAGCCGAATGGGACAGCCAGCGGCAGTTCTGGACGGTGGAAGTGAACAACCTGGAGCAGCTCGCCGCCATCTACGCCCAGAACAAGTACGAACTGGTGACCCAGTTCGAACCTTCCGGCGACGGCGAAATTGCTGGCACCATCCAGCTGATCGACTGCTGCCCCGACGCCCTCTACCACTCCCTGGGCTACACCATCGACCCGCCGGTCGCGCCTCCATCGGGGCACAGCGCCCGGTAGAGCAGAGGGTCGAGCACAGACTGCTCAATCATTCAAAGGAGAAATCATGGCCAGATTCACGCAGCAAGCGCAGGCAAAAGTGCCGGTGAGCAAGAAAGTGGCCTTCTCCTTTGGTGAGAAAGGCCCCGATAGCAAGAAAGACCTGGGCGGCAAGGGTGCCGGTCTGGTTGAACTGGTGGCGCTTGGTGCCCGCGTTCCGTGCGGCTTCACCATCACCACCGCTGTCGCTCGTGCCTACGCTCAAGAAGGTGTCATGCCCAAGCGTGTGCTCTTCCACCTGCAACAGCAAGTGGCAACGCTGGAAAAGTCAACCGGCAGGCGCTTCGGTGCCGAGGCCAAAGTCGGCACGCTGCCCCTGCCGCTGATAGTCTCGGTGCGCTCTGGTGCAGAGGTTTCGATGCCGGGCATGATGGACACCGTGCTCAACCTCGGCCTCAACTGGGCCGCCACCAAAGCCATGGCACTGGCTGTAGATGCGCGTTTCGCCTGGGATTCGTATCAGCGCTTCCTTAACATGTTCGGCGAAGTGGTGTTGGGCATCGACAAGGAGCTGTTCGACAATGTCAAAAACCGGCTGCTGACGCGGCACGGCGCTGATGAAATCGAGCAGTTGAGCGTGGCCGCTCTGACGGAACTGTGCGGCCGGTTCCTGGCGCTGTCGGAAAAAGAAAGCGGCAGGCCCTTCCCCCACGGCGCCTGGGAGCAGCTGCTCATGGCAGTAGAAGCTGTTCTGCGCTCGTGGAACAACCAGCGTGCCCAAGAGTACCGTCGCCTCAATCGCATCAGCGGCAACCTCGGCACTGCGGTCAACATCCAGACCATGGTCATGGGCAACCGCGATGAGAAATCCTGCTCGGGAGTGGCTTTCAGCCGCAATGTGGTAACCGGCGCCAGCGGCATGTGGGGAGAATTTCTGGTGCGCGGCCAGGGCGAAGATGTGGTGGCAGGTATCCGCAAGGCGCCTGACATTGCCTTGATGCGCCAGTGGAACGAAGAAGTCTATCTGGAGCTGGCTGAGCTGGTGGCAAAGATGGAACAGCATCGCGTTTTGCCGGTGGAAATCGAATTCACCGTCGAGTCGGGGGTCCTCTACATTCTGCAAGTGCGCGATGCCAAATGCACAGCGGCAGCAGCGGCCAGTGTGGCGGTGCAGTTCGTCTGGGAAAAGCGCTGGAGCAAGGAAGCAGCGCTGGCATTTGTCTCGAAAGAGGCAGTTGCGGCCCTCAAGGCACCGGGCTTCCACCCCATGTACCTGGCCACCGCCATCAAGCGCAACCTCATCGGCCGCGGCATCTCGGCATCGCCGGGGGCAGCCTTTGGCAAGGTGGTGACAACCTCTCAAGCGGCAGTGGAAGCGGCCGCCCGCGGGGAGAAGGTGGTGTTGGTGCGCCCCGACACTTCGCCCGATGATCTCTCGGGCATGATTGCCGCTGTCGCCATCGTCACCTACGTTGGCGGTGCCACAAGCCATGCGGCAGTGGTGGCACGAGGCCTGGCCAAGCCCGCTGTGGTTTCCCTCAATCTGGAAGTGGGTCAAAAGCTCACTGAAGGCATGGAAATCTCAGTGGACGGCAGCGGCCTGGTGCTGCTCGGCGAAGTAGAAATGGCAGAGCAAGTCAACAAAAAGGAGGTGAACATATTCCTCAAGTGGTTCGCCCAAGAGGAAGCGAAAAACTGGCCCAAGCCGCGCTTGAACTTCGACTATGTGGAGAAATCGGAACGGGTGGAAACACTCATCGCTGACTTCTACTTGAGCGATGCCATGGTGCGCGAAGCCCAGGGCAAAGTGCTTGAGATGGAAGCGGTGACATTGCGCAACCAGGTGCACAGCGCAGTGGCCGAGAGGCTGGCAACCTACATCGCCACTGCCATCGGTGGCGAGCTCTCCCACGGCAAGGCCAAAGACAAGTGCTACGACCCCGAGCTAGTAGCGGCCGAACACAAAGAGCTGAGTGAACGCTTTGCTGTCGAGTTCAACGACTCGAGCGCTTGGGTGCGGCCGGTTGTAATCGCTCGGCTGCAGACCCAGACTGCGGCAGACCATCTACGCTTTGCTGAGCTGGCAGCGACCTGCTTCAACACCCCAACCTGGACAAGCAGTTACGGCGGCAAGAAGTGGGGGGCGATTGCCCAGGCACTAGTGGGATTCTTGAACGGCACGCTCAGCCACAGCGTGTTTGCCGACCATGCATTCGATCTGCAACACAATGGCGGATCGGTGTTTGGCAAGAATCGGATGGTGACCGGTGACCGCGAGCGGATTCACAGCCTGCTGGAAAGCAAGAAGCACGCGCGCTCCATAGAAGAACTCTTCAAGAAGTTCAACGTTGGTCAAGGCCTGGGCAGGCCTCTACAAATGGCTTCAGCAGCGGTTGCGGCGCTCTATGAGCGGGGGCGCAAGCTCTCCCTCTGGGCGACCACAGCCTCTGCTGCCAAGGAACCGACCGCGACGCCGCAACCCAAGGCGATAGAACCCGGCCTGACAGCGCAAACAGACCCTCACTACGCAAAGTCGATTGAAGGGGCAAAAGCGGAACTGATGGAGGTAATTGATTATCTGAAAAAGCCCAGCGATAGTTACAGCAAGAGCCTTGGCGGCAGCCCCGGTACAGGCAAAAGCGAGAAGGCAAAGGGAATGTCGAAGCACTGGCAGCACGACTTCCTGACGGTCGACCCGCAAAACGACTTCGTTCACATCGAGAATGGCAAGCTCGTCGACGAATACTCAGGTCAGACCGCAACCTCAAACCTCATAGGAGGCAAAACCCTGGGCGAGCTGCTCCAGGGCTGCAAGGGCTCCATATACAACAAAAACAAAGAGCCAATAATCTTCACCGATGGGCCTCTCACAAACCAGTATTTCAAAGGAGAAATCTGATGACTGACCGCAACCTCAGAACGAAAAGAAAGGCAGCGCAAGCGCCGCCAGCTATGCGTGCACCGCAGCCGCCCTACCGTGGCAATCCGGTGCGCGTCGGCCCCTACACGGTGCTGGCTGGTGGCACCCGCTACCTCGAGAGCTCCGACCTGGACAAAGCCGACGTGCTCATCCCTCTGACGGGCTGCCCGGAACTCAACTTCGGCCAGCTCTACAAGCTCACCGCCGAGCAGCAACCCTCCGGCATCACCGCCTTCGCCCCGGGCAAGAGCTACCAGGTCTTGGTGGGAAAGCTGCCTGACTTCGGCGGTGTTCCCGACAACTGGGAAGTTTTCCTGCGCCAGCAGGTGATACCACTGCTGGCATCAGGGGCAACCTTGATGGGCTTCTGCTTCGCCAGCCAAGGGCGCACCGGCACCTTCTTGGCGTCGCTCATTGCCATCCTCGAACCCGAGACCGACGACCCCATCGCTGCGGTGCGTCAGCGCCACTGCGAACATGCGGTAGAGACTGCGGCGCAAGCTGCTGCCATCTTCGCCATCAAGGGCATCCCCCTGCCCGAACGCTACCGCTAGAGCCGGGGAAGCACCTCTACTCGAGGCTTCCCCGACGAGCAGCACTATCACTGAAGGAGCAAATCTACTATGGATGCCCAAACTTCCGCGCCCCAGCGCTACGTGATCAAGATGTCCAATGGCCAGGGCCACGTCGAGTGGTACATGGGCCTGAGCGTGCGCACCCAAGCGCTTTCGGTCGACGAGGCGCGTACCTTCACCAGCCAGGCTGCGGCCGAAGAAAAAGCAACGGAAATCACGCGGCCGAGCATGCTCGCCGCGTTCTCCGGCGCCTTCTTCGTCGACGGCGGCTGGTTCATCGAGACCACGGTGGAGCCGCTCCCCTAAACGGGTAGCTAGCTCCTTCGTTCTGTCCTCCCTTTCATTCTTCCCCCAACTCACGAAAGACACCATCATGTTCAAGACCAAGCTTCACGTCTCCGGCACCGAAGGCACCCACAACTACGTGGTCATCGCCGCCAGCCCCCTGGGCATCATCGCCGTGCGCCTGCTCAACAGCAACTGCTACCGCGTGCGCGTCGAGCCGGACAGCCCCGAGGGCGCCAACACCATCGCCAAGAACCTGAGCCGCAGCAACGGCTGGAAGCAGCCCGGCGACAGCGCCCAGAACCGCTTCTCCATCGTCGTCTCGGCCAACAACCTGCACGACATCATCGCCAAGGCCGTGGACGCCCTCAGCACCGGCAACAACAGCGATGACTGGAAGAGTGGGGACAACGACTGGTCTGCTGCCCTCGCCGCCGTGGCCATGGCCGGCAGCACCGACCGCGAAGTGCTGCTCGAGCGCCTGCGCCAGACCAAGACGCCGGGCGTCAACAGCGCCAGCAACTGGACCACCACCACCCTGCTGGCCAAGCTCGTCGCCATCGACTACGAAGCCGCCAACCGCGGTGAAGCCGTGGCGCTGCTGACCAAGGTCAAGGCCAGCGGCCTGCCCGGCGCCAACCTGGCCAGCCAGTGGTCCATCGAGACCCTGCGCAAGAAGGCCCTGCTGGCCTGAAACCGCCGCGGCGGCTTGCTACTAAGGCAATTCGCCAAAAGGGCAACAGCCTCAGTCCAGTCGGACTGAGGCTGTGCTGCCATTCTCAACGCCCTCTGAGTAATCTGGAGCTAGCCATGTCCTTTTCCTTCACCATGCTCTTGCTGATTGTCTGCTACTTCAGCACCAAGTTCTCCGCCGATCACATCACCTGCACCTACGGGGCATTCAAGATCGCGCTGCTCGGAAGCTTCGCCCTCTCTTCGGCGGCTCCGCTGCTGGTCGATTTCGACAATCCCAACGCAGGCGTAGCCTTTCTCGCCGGATTGCTGGGCGCCGTTGCGCTGCCACCGATTCTGTTGCTGAGCTGCCGGGCCTTCAAGCTGCTGGTCAGAGCGGTGCAGAGAGAGGTCAACAAGATCCTCTTCGCCCGGGGTCGCGGGCCGTGGATCATCACCTGGATTTGAGGGGGCTGGCCAACTCGTTCACACCAGTCTAAAGCCAGACCTCAGCCAACGAGAAGGCCTCGAGAGGAGGAGAGACTTGCCCCATCAGCAGCTCTCCTTCTCCTCGTTCTCTTTCTTCGCATTCCTCTTTCCTTGCGCCATAAATTCTTTTCTTTTTTTCTGGTAGCAATAGACCGGTCTAATACGCCCTAATAAGGGCAACAATTCAAACAAGCGATACGCTAGAATCTCTATTCAGTAGTCCAAGAGTAATACTGAGCAAATGAAGAAGCACGACATCAAACTAATTGTCTTTGACATGGGCCACGTCTTTGTCGACTTCGAATGGGAAATTGTTTGCCAGGGTTTTTATACCAGAGCAGGCATTACCAAAGAGCAATTCAAGCCAATCTTGAAGCACATCGGCTCCCTCGGTTATGAAAACGGCCACATCGACACCAGCGCTTTTTTGCAGGCCATCAACGAACAAATGGCAAGCCACGGCAATATGCATCCCATCAGTGAAGAAGAATTCCACCAGTTATGGAACGCTACATTTCGCGAAAACGATGACATGGCCAATCTCTTGCAGGCTCTAAGAAAGCAGCACAAGCTCTATCTCTTGTCTAACACTAACGAATCGCACTGGCAGTATTTAGATCAAAATTTCAAAGTCAGTCGCCACTTTGAAGAGTTGATTCTCTCTTACAAAGTTGGTCATAGCAAACCGCAGCACGAGATCTATCAGGAAGTATTACGTCGCAGCAATCTAGCTGCCCATCAATGTCTTTTCATTGACGACCTTGAGCCCAATATTCAAGCTGGCACACAGGTAGGAATGAACGTTGTGCATTTCAAAGATATAAACGACTTGCAGAGCCGCTTTGAGCACTTTGGCATTAGCTCAACTTGAGCAAAGGCAAATCATCTACCGAGATTGCCAAACAATTCATCGATACCCGACTCAGCTGCTTCGTCCATGTTTAGTGTTTGGTAGGAAGTGACTGTTTTGAATCCTGCCGGTAACTTCAGCCAATCTTTCGGGGCAGCAACGACTCTACAGTTATTGCTAGCCACAAGTGTGGTTCTAGCATGACCTAAACAACTATAGCCATAACTAAGAGGCAATAATGGAATCATTGGAGCGCCGTCAATCTTCTCTAAAATATTGTAGATAACAGTAGGCACATGCAAGTCAACGCCCTGAAATTCTGCTTTGCGTGGAAATCTGTCGCTAAACTTCTTCCCTTTGAACAAGGCAATTTGCTGCTTTGACCAATCATCGGTGGTGCTGTATATCTGGCAAACTACGCCGTTGACTTCTTTTGTTCCAGTAGACACAAGAGGAAACTTTGATGCTGAAGGCAAACCAATCAAGGTAAGACTCTTGAGCATAACGTCAGCAGGAGCAAATTTGGCTAGAGTTGGTTTCCAAATTGTCTTGGCACGCCAATTGTAAGCCACCACATCAAATTTTGGTGCCTGGGCAATAATTGTGATGCCAGAGCGTGGACACTCAGTACGCAAACCATTCTTATTGAGATAAACATCAATGTCACCAAAAACAATGCCATGCTGCTGTAATTTCCAAACCTGATCTGGACCAGGCTTCTTCCCGCTAATCAAATCACTAAAGCCAGCCTTGTGACTGACTGCAGGGCTAGTACTTGCCGGTGCGGCGAGAGCACTAGGGAGCGAAAAAAAAATCAATCCAACTTGCAAAAGAATTATTGAAAAAGGCGCGTGACTTGACTGCGAATTTTGCCCCCAAGGTAACACTTTCGTGGTCAGTAAAACCTTGTCTAAAACAGTCACTTTCGCCTCATCAAAATAAGCAGGAAGCAATTCAAATGCGGCCACACCAGAGAGGCAAAGCATTCAAAGTCACTACTATTGAAGCAGATTTTCGTAACACTCAAAGCCCTTTGCGCCAACTCCGCTAGACAAAACTTTTAAGAACATTACAACGAAGATCCCCTTGGCATCACCATCAAAAGCCTTTACTAGCAAGGTTTTTATATTCTGGTTTAAGCTCAGCTCAGAAAGATATATAAGAAAGAAGCATTCAAGATGCTCTTTTCTCTTTATATAACTAACACTTCACTTGAGCTAGCAAAGGCTTTGATCTAGGTTCCATAGGTTCTCATCAAACCCTTTCTTACCGCTTACTTTCCAACCGAAAACTCCAATCCCCAGCCTATCGCCACTTCATAACTCATCTGCTTCTTGCGGTAGTTCTGGACTGGATTTCGGCAAAATTCGCTTTGACTAACTTTCTCACAGCCTGTCGCTCAGTCTGTTAGTTAGGGTCTAGTCAGCGCATTGGTAAGCACAAATCAACCTCAACGGAGATCCAGATGGACCACTGTCAAAAACAACGCATCAAATTCACTGCACTGCGCGGGCTGCTCTCGGCCGCGGCCGGTGTCATCTGTTGGTTCTTGCTCGGAGCCGCCGACACCAAGTTCGGCCTGGGCATCACGGCCAATCAAACTCTCTTTGTCGGCGCTGCTCTGACCATCATCGGCTGGTTCAGCACCAAGCGCATGTTCAGGTTCACTGAAGAGTGCATGAGCATGAAGGAAGGCAAGGGCGAACGCAACCTCAAACCGGCGTCCAAGAGCAGCCCTCCGCTCGACCGTCTTGCCACTCGCCCAGCCACCGCCGTCAAGACCCTCAAGCCCGCGGCCGATTGTCCGCTGGAAATGGTCAACGGTGGCAAGCTCATTGCCAAAAGCCGCGTCACTGTCACCATCAACAAAACCGACGACGGTCGTAGCGTGACTGTGACGATGAAGGGCATCGGCAGCGGCGAGTTCAAGGGCGACAGCGGTGTGCGTTCGCGCCTCGAGAGCATCCCTGGTATCAAGTGGTCGTTCCCCAAGAACGATTCGGCCAATGGCGTTCGCACCATGGAAGGTGTGATCACGCCTTCTGCTGCCAACGACAAGGTGGCTGCTGGCTTGATCGAAGTGGCTAACCGCATCGGTTAAGCCTCGGCAATAACTTCACTGGCGATGGCGCACAGCCACTAGTGGCAATGCGTCATCGCCCTCCCATCAACAAGTCTCTTACTGCTCTAGTCAACCACTAGATAAAGCCATGACCATATTCCTCATCGTCGGCCTCGTTCTTTCGTTGATCGGCATGTTCACAACTGAGCAAGTCTCCAAGTTCATCGGTCCCACTGGAAGCGGCGGTCCTGGTGACTACCTGCGCGTGCTGCTCTCTGTCGGCTGGTTAGCCCTCGGCAAGCTCTTCTGCTTGATCTTCGCTTTGATCTTCGCCCTGGGCCTCGCTCTGCTCTACTGAGAGCCAGCGAGAAAAGCCCCACGCCCTGATTACTACCCAAATGAGCTTGTCACTTTTCAGTTGAAATTCGTCTGCCAACTATAGGCCAGACGAAGTTTTAGCAGGGAAAAGTGGCAAGCTCTCCTTTCTCACAACTAATTTTTCACTTCAATTCTATTACTTTATATAGTTATTAAAGACATTTTTTTTAGCTGAGATGAAACTTGATATAACCTTGAGACGATGCGCTTTTAAGCGAATTGAAAACTACTGGCGATGTTTTTGAGGCATCGCCAGTAGTATCAATCAGCTATCAGTTCGCCACAACGTCAAATCCGAGATAACGCATCAACGCCTGAGCGTCAATGTCGCGACCGCGGAAGTTACGGTAGGCCTGTTCCGGGGCGACTGAGTTGCCCACGGAGATGATGGTGTCATGGAGACGTTTGCAGGTGGCGCGGTCATAGTAACCGGCCTCGTCGAAAGCCTCGGCAGCATCGGCCACGATGGCGTCTGCCCAGAGATAGCAGTAGTAGCCAGCCGCATAGCCGTCGCCAGAGAAAATGTGACCGAACTGGGTGGGCCGGTGACGCATGACGATTTCCTTCGGGCAGCCGAGTTCGGCCATTGTCGCCCTTTCGAAATCACCCGCATTAATCGGTTTGTCCGGTGTGGCCACCAGGTGCACTTTCATGTCATAGAGCCCCGAGGCGAGAAACTCGACCCGGTCGAAACCCATGTTGAAAGTGCGCGCCTTATTGAGCTTTGCCACCAGCTCGTCAGAAATAGGCTCGCCGGTCTTGTAGTGCAGAGCGAATTTCTTCAGAAGCTCGCGCGTCATCACCCAGCGTTCATTCAGCTGACTGGGCAACTCGACCCAATCGCGCTTGACGGCGGTGCCGGAGAGAGACGGATAGGTGACGTTGCTCAACAGACCATGCAAACCATGGCCGAATTCATGGAACAAGGTGACCGCGTCGTCCCAGGAGATAAGCACAGGCTCGCCCGGTTTACCCTTGACGAAGTTGCACTGATTCGAGATCACCGGCGTGACGTTCTTGCGGAAGCGCTCCTGAGAACGGTGCTGGTCCATCCAGGCACCGGACCGCTTGCCTTCGCGGGCATAAGGATCGAAGTAGAAAGTGCCAACGCGCTTGCGGCCCTTGCGCACTTCGTAGACAGTGACGTCTGGATGGATCACTGGAACACCTTCCAGCTTGACCATCTTGATACCATGCACCTTGTTCGCGGCCCAGAACATGGCATCGCGCAAATTGTCCAGCTGCAAATATTCCTTGACCAGATTCTGGTCGATGTCATATTTGGCAGTGCGAACTTTCTCCGCGTAATAGCTGTAGTCCCAAGGCTCGATGGTGATGTTTGCGCCTTCTGCGTCGGCCAACGCCTGCATGTCGGCCACTTCTTCGTGAACTCGACCGACTGCCGACTTCCACAGTTTCATCATCAGGTCCATGGCCGCATCGGGATGCTGAGCCATGTTGCCGGCCAGTTTCCAGTGGGCGTAGCTCTCGAAACCAAGAAGTTGTGCACTCTCGGCTCGCAGTTGGAGAATCTGGGTAATGATCTCGTTGTTGTCATTGGCGTCGCCGTTGTCGCCGCGGCTGACAAACATTTTCCACGCCTTCTCTCGCAAGCCGCGATTGGCAGAGAACGCCAGGAAAGGGTCCATGGATGAGCGGCTATTGGCGATCACCCACTTGCCCTTGAGGCCGCGCTCCTCTGCCTGTGCAGCGGCAGCGTCGCGGAGGCTTTCAGGAAGGCCCGCCAGCTGCTCTTCGGAGTCAAGCACAAGCGACTTACCGCTTTCGTCGGCGAGTTGGTTCTGACCGAACTTGGTATACAAATTCGCCAGTTTTTCGTTGATCTCCTGCATGCGCTTTTTCTTGTCGGCACTGAGTTCGGCGCCATTGAGCACGAAGGTCTCGTAGAGATCCTCGACCACGCGGCGCTGCTCGGCGTTCAGACGGCTGGTTTCGCGCTTGAGCCAGACGGCTTTGATGCGATGGAAGAGGGCTTCGTTGAGAAGAATCTCGTCGCCTGCGGCGGAGAGAATCGGACTCATCTCCGTGTCGATGGCCTGGATCACGTCGTTGTTCATGACCGAGGTATAGATGGAGAAAAGAGTGCCGACGCGACCGAGATGGCGTCCGCTGTCTTCCAGCGCTTCGATGGTGTTCTTGAAGGTCGGCAATGACTTCTGGTTGGTGATTGCCCAGATTTCCTGCCGTTTCATGTCGATGGCCTGCAAAATCGCAGCCTTGATGTCTTCAGGCTTGATCTTGTCGAACTGCGGCAGACCGCCGTGTTTGCCGGTCCAGGGGGCAAGAAGCGCTGTCATTGAGGCTGATTGAGGTGCCTGGGCTTTCCGGGTTTTAGTCAGAGATTGTTTCGTCATATCGGTTTCCTTGTTATATGCACAGATGCTGCACGCTGAAGGCGAAGAATATCGAGGCATGTAAAACGTTAGGCCTCTTTACCAGCTTGGAGGGCTTGGTGGTTCATCAACTCTTTTTCCAGAACGACGGCACTGCCAATGGTGTCATATTTGTCGTCCGATTGTCGCCGGTCAACTGAGTGACATCGTTATCTTTCTCTCGCTTCACAGTGGTCACGACCGGTTGAGTCGCTCCGACCTGAAAAGTGAGATAGATTGTGATTGGGTAACTGTCTGGTTCGGGTTTTAGGTGGAAAGAGGTGAAGAGCTGGGATAACTCAGGCTATAACCCTGGGGCCGTCAAACCAAGCGGCTTCGCGAAGGCGCTGAGGCCCGCTACAACCATTATTTCAACAAAAAATTTATTACCTCCAGAGCTAATGAGGCTCATATCCAGTTCTTAGTCATGATGAAAGCTATGTCATTCTCTCATGGCTTTGATTCAATTTTGTTTATAGGCAGTTGGCGCAAGTTAGGCGAGGGTAACAGAGCTCGCGGTAAGGCCCTCTAGTATCTCAGCCAGGTTCAAAGAGAAAGCGGCCTAGAGTATTTCACCCTAAGCCACTTTCTCTTGCCCCGAGGAGGTCTAAACCCAGGAACTGAATCTATAAAAATTAGAGAGTAATGCCGCCATCGACATTGATCACTTGTCCAGTTATCCAGCGAGCCTCGTCGGAGGCAACAAAGGCGACAACATCGGCGATGTCTTCAGGCTGACCCAATCTTCCTAAAGCTGTCTTGTCAATCATATACTGGTGGCCTTCTTCAGGAATGCCAGCCTTGAACATATCAGTGACAGTAACACCTGGCGAAACTGAGTTGACTGTAATGCGACGCTTGCCTAAATCTTGAGCCCAAATTCTAGATAGTGTATCGAGCGCCGATTTAGTTGCCGAATAAAGACTAGCACCAGCCATAGTGGCATCCGCCGCGCCAGAGGAAATATTGATGATGCGGCCGCCATCATTCATTTGGGGAAGAGCAGCAACGGTGGTAGCAATTACTCCTTTGACATTAACGTCAAACAAACGATCAAATTGCTCGGCATCAATTGCATCTATTGGCCCCATCTCAAAGACACCAGCATTGTTGACGAGAATATCAATTTTTGCGTTGCCAAATACCTTAGCTACCTCTGCGACAACGTTGGCACTCTCTTGCGCCGATGTGACATTGGCTTTGACAGCCACTGCCTTTGAGCCGAGCGCAGCTATTTCTGCTACTACTTTTTCGGCAGCACTCTTGTTACTAGCATAACTAAGGACAACGCTAGCGCCCTCTGCTGCCAATTTAAGCGCGATTGCCGCACCAATTCCTCTAGACCCACCAGTAACCAAGGCCACCTTGCCTTCTAGTCTTTTAGAGACCACTGTTTTAGTTTGTTCTTGAACTGCTGTCATGCGTCCTCCTGGACCAATGTCTGATTTTGCTGAGCTAAGCTCGACTATTCGATTTACTCGGCTATTTGTCTTGCTCGATGACTCAATACTAGACCGGTCGTCTACAAACTGTCAAGCCCTCGCGGCGAAGTCTAAAGAGAAGAGCCAGAACCAATACCAGGAAAGCATTTCCAGATTTACAGAGATTTTTCGCAGGTTTTTCTCTGGTCCACCGAAGCAGCAAACAACCACAAATCAGCCCACAGTCGGGTTGTCAACAGAAACAACTAATAAAAATAGTGCAACAGCCAATTCCATGTACAAAAAAGCCATTGAATATCACTCAATCAATACAAACGCTATATACCAAAGTGCGCTTCCTGACAGCATTTGCCGCTGATTTGCCAACAGGCGCCATGCTATACTAAATATGCTGTGATGCTGCTTTTTAGCAACATGAGCGGTTACTACCAAGTAAGGTCCTCAAAATTGACCGAACCAGGCAGTTCACTGACAAAAATAAATTCATGGAACTCGCTAAACAGTGCCATGGAGCGTCACATCAATTTTGAAAAAGCTTCTTTTCATACGCCTGGCCATAAAGGTCGCCTTGACGAACTCTTCGCTTCAGGCGCATGGCTCAATGCGCTCAGCGATTTAACTGAGTTACCCGGCCTCGACGAACTATCACAACCACAGGGCGTACTCAGCGATATAGAGCACACCTGTAGCAAGATCTGGGGCAGCGCAGCGACCTATCTTTCAGTCAATGGCGCATCGGCAGCCTTAATGGCAGCAATCCTGGCAGCTCGCGAACTGGGCAACAGCATTCTTATGCCTCGCAACGCCCATCGTGCAGCCATTCAAGCTATTACCCTGGCTGGCCTGACACCTATTTGGTACGAGCCAATCTGGGAAACCAGCTGGGGCTTTTGGGGCAGTGCCACGGTAAACGCTGTAGACCGCGCTCTCAAAGAAGCAAAAGCCGAGACAACCACAGAGAATGTGGCAGCCATTTTAGTGGTATCACCAACTTACCAAGGCGCTCTAAGCGACATTGAAAGCCTTGCCAATTTGGCACACAGTAACGGTGTTGCCCTAATAGTAGATGAAGCTCACGGAGCGCATTTCTTAGCTAACGACAGACGCTCAGCTTTAACTTGCGGGGCTGATGCCGTCGCCCACTCACTTCATAAAACATTGCCTGGCCTGACCCAGACCGGTCTAGTTCACCTCAGCAAGAACAGTTTGCTCAACCCTGATTCAGTGAGGCGCTCACTCAACATACTGACGAGTTCCAGCCCAAGCTATCTGCTTCTCACATCAATTGAACGCACTGCCAAATATTTAGCTAGCGCCAGCGGCGCCGAGCTTCTCAATCACGTTACAGAACTGAAAAGTTTGCTCGAGGCCAAGATAAAGATAGCCGGGGCGCTGCGCATTTATGCTAACAGCAATAATTCTAGCAACAGTAGTGTCAGCAGCCGGGGCACTACACCGACGCACATACTGGTGAGCCCTGAACAAGAAGAAGCAACCAATCTCTACAACTTTTTAGTTGATCGCGGCATTTTCCCGGAAGCCATTCTTGGCCAAGGCGTTCTATTTATGCTTGGAGCTGGCAGTCAAGAAAAAGATATAGAGCTACTTGGTCAGGCACTTATTGCCTTTACGGCCCAAGAAAAGCCAGTCAGCCCACTGTTTTCTCTAGCCAATAAAACCCTTATTCAAAAGCCTGGTTTTGAACCAGTGCTTAGCCCCGACCAAGCGCTTAAACAAAAAACTCATGTCGTAGCGAGACAAGAGGCCCAGGGCCAGATCTCGGCGGAGATCGTTTGCCCATGTCCACCAGGAATCCCAGTGCTTATACCAGGCCAAAAAATTACCGAGGAGGTGCTTGAATTGACTGAGAACAAACAGTTCACAGTCATAGCCAACTAAGCATAGATCTACTTGTCTTGCGCCTCTGCGCATCGTGCGACTACCACGGAGATACTAAATGGACGTGATTGCTCCAGCCGACGATCTAACCTCTTTCTTAGAGATTCTGCCACCAGAAATGCAGAAAGCAATCGAGAAAGACACTCATGGCCTCTACGAAGTAGTAATGGATTTAGGCCGCCTGCCTGAAGCTCGCTATCTCGATAGACATACGCTCTATCTATCAGACCAACCAATTACTCATGAAGACCTCGAAGCTGCGGTAGCAAGAGTTGGTCAATTCTCAGGCGATAACCGCGCTGGCATTGAAAGAACCCTGCACCGAATCTCCGCTCTGCGCAACCGCGCTGGCAAAATCATTGGTCTCACCTGTCGTGTCGGTCGTGCTATCTCAGGCACAATCGAAGTAATTCGCGATCTGGTTGAATCAGGTAAGTCAATTCTATTTCTCGGACCACCAGGGGTCGGCAAAACAACCAAGCTAAGAGAAATGGCTCGGGTGCTAGCTGACGAGTTGATGAAACGAGTAATCGTTATTGATACTTCTAATGAAATTGCTGGCGACGGCGATGTACCTCACCCCGCCATCGGCAAAGCCAGACGCATGCAAGTGCCTCGTTCTGAGCAACAAGCTGCCGTCATGATCGAAGCGGTTGAAAATCACACCCCCGAAGTAATCGTTATCGACGAAATCGGCACCGAAGAAGAAGCCCAGGCAGCAAGAACAATTGCTGAACGAGGCGTTACTCTGATCGGCACCGCCCACGGTAGCGCCCTCGACAACTTGCTGAAGAACCCCACTCTGGTTGACCTGGTTGGCGGCATTCAAACCGTTACCCTGGGCGACGATGAAGCAAGAAGAAGAGGCACTCAGAAAACGGTGTTGGAGCGTTCTGCTGAACCAACATTTGATATCTGTATCGAGATTCTTGATCGCCAGACACTGGCAGTGCATCGCAATGTCGCGGAGGCTGTGGATCAACTCTTGCGCGGCTGGCAAATTCATCCAGAGATTCGTCGTCGCGACGAAGCTACTGGCAGTTTTGCTGTGGTACAAAAGCCAGAACCAACTGTTACTGTGTCGATGGTAGAAGGTCTAGAGCCATTCTCCAGCGACTGGGCCTCGCCTAAAGAAACTCACCTCAAGGTCTATCCTTACGCCGTTAGCAAGGGGCTCCTAGAACGCGTGGTAAAGACCCTACAGTTGCCAGTGGAAGTGGTAAAGGGAATTGACGAAGCCGATGCAATTCTCGCACTGCGCAGCTATGCTCGGGCCGGCGCTAAGATTTTCAGCCTAGCTGAAGCTCAAGGAGTGCCAGTCTATGTAGTGAAGAGCAACAACTTGCCACAAATTCAAAAAGCACTGAGAGAAGCTCTCCATCTTGAAGAATCGACAATTGGTTCAGTTGATATCGAAGGCGATATCGACGAAACTGAAGTCGCTCTTGAAGAAGCTCGGCAGGCCATTGGCCGGGTGATGGATCGGCTTGAACCAACCGAACTCACTCCTCGCAAAGCGTATATAAGAAGATTGCAGCACCAGCTCGTTGAGCGCTTCAATCTTTCAAGCCGCAGCGTAGGAGACGAACCACAAAGACGTCTGCGCATTTTGCCACCAGCGGGTGCTCAGCAGAACCTAGGCTACATCTAGGTTTCGTCTAGGCAAGAGAGCCAAGAACAATCGCAAAAAAAGTGAAAGGCCGGATACTTAGGTATCCGGCTTTTGCTTATGTGGGTGAAAAATGCTGTCACGTTTGTTTCACGTAGTCGCCATTATTGTTGCTACATCGAGCATTTGCTTGCGACTTGACCACCCCAAACACTGACCACCCCAAACTTAGTAGGTGAACTATGGCTGATCTAGACTTCCACCCGTCGAAAGCTGAACAACAAAACGTTGGCAAAACCACTGAAAACACACTTAGTAATGCCCAGAACGAAATCAACTCTACCCGTGGAACTGTTCCTAACAGCAGCAAAGCTGAGATAGCTAGCCAAACTGAGGCAATGACAAAGGGCGACAAACCAATTTTGCCAGCCTTCGACATGTCTCGCTTTGGCGATGAAAATCAATCTAAGCAAAGCAGCACATCGGCGACTAGTGACGCCAAGAATAGTGATGCAGGCAAAGATAGCAATCAAGCCAAAAACGACAGTGCCTCTTCTTCTAACAAACCTTCAAATACCGACGCCGTTGAGGCCACTAACAAAAAACTAGACGACCCCACTAAGAGCTCTACGGGCAAGAACACTGATGCTGTTACTACCAGCAACACCGGATCCGACGACCCCACAAAAAGCTCACAAGGCCTAAACAACCTCGATGCTACCGACAAAGTCGCCCCCTTTAACAACAACAAAGACAGCTCAGCCGATGGAAAAACCGGACCGACTAGCCCTGAGGTAAACAACAACAAAAACGGATCGATGGACGGCAAGAATGAGCCCACCAACTCCACTCCCAACACTAGCAGCCAGGGCGCAAGTGATGGACGTAGACCAGCCAGCGATGGCAAGGCAGCCGACGGCTCCGACAGGGCCACTTTTGCACCACCAGCGGCTGGAAATGCCAGTGCAGCCAGTTCACAACCAACCGGTCGACCATAGCAGAGCAAGGGCCCTGAAATTAGCAAAGATGCTTTACTGATTGCCAATAGAAGCTCAATCATCTACAACAGCAATAGCTCTGGCCCTTGGCTAGAGCTATTGCTGTAGAATTGCTCCCTAAAGCAATCCCTCGGCAAAAATCACCCCAAAATAATGCCGAAAAATATTCCTTCAAGACTGGCCTGACAACCCCATGGCTTTATACTTAAGCTATTAATCGACTAAGATTGATTCGATACTTACTAGAAGGCAAAAGCATGAAAAATCAAACCCGCTGGAGAAGCGCTCGGGGCATGGCAACCTGGTTAAAGGTCGTCTTAATTGCAGCTGGGCTTTGCCTGATCGGGGGAATCAGTCTGTGCGTCTTTCTCTTCTTTGGCTATCAACAGTTGACCAGCCCGGCCAAAATTAGAGAGTCGGCCTCAATCTTTATGACCCTTGCCGATCCCCTGCCAACCGGATTTAATTTCGTTATGGGCGGGAATTTCATGGATTCGCCTTTTGTTGTAATCTCTAGCAACGAAGACAAAGCGCTCTATACTTTCTTCACTGTGCCTCAAAGCGCCAACACCAAGGTAGACGCCACTCCAGAAGAAGCCATTGATGCCATTGCCAAAGGCGGCAATGCACCGACCACACCAGGGCCAGCCAGTGCTAAAAAGCTAGTAGTTAGCAGTCACGATAGTTTGGAAGTTGGCGGCCAGAAAATGCCCTACGTCATTGGCCATGCTGAGCAACCAGGCGCAACAGCTAACAATATCGATAACACCTTCTTCGGTGCTATTAAGTCGTCTAGCAGCGGCAAAATGATCTTTATGATGGTGCAATCTACAGACATCAAATCAAGTGACCAAAAACCACTAACCATAGACACTGTAAAAAAATTGACTAACGCGATCACTAAGTTCTAGTTGACTGCGACGGCACGTTCGAAAAGGGTTAAGAGACTGCTGCATTTGCAGCCGACTTTTAACCCTTTTATTTTGTCGCCCTTAAACCCAATAGACACATAGGCTTGATCTCAGCGACAAATTTTCAGCCACCTCAAGCTTAAACGCCAGGTCCTTTAAGATTCCGGACTTTTAAGACTCCGGACAGATTTTAGACATGGTTTAGACATGTTGCCATAGTTTAATTGCCCAATAGAGACCCAACCAACTTTACTAGCAGGCTAACTATGAGTAGATTTCATGCCGCTCTTCCGTCTAGCAACAAAATGAAAAAACTTTGTCACCCCAACAATGATTGGCACACTTCCTTGCAGACTCTCTGCCTCTTTATAGCCATAGGCATTGTCTCATTTATTCTGTTATGCCTATCAGACGTAGTGACTGAAGCACTTTCATTCATTGGCACTGGATTTTTTAAAGGCACTTTGGCAAGAGAGGACTGGATTTGGTCAACTGTTTTCGCTGCTTTCATCAGCACGTCAGCACTGCTGAGTCTGACTGTTTTAGGGAAGCTTTATCTACGTTCTAAATTTGGACCTCCCGCATATGTCCATTCGTTCGTGATCGACCTCCCTCAAATATTTGCCATACCATTGTGCCAAAACTACATGACACAACGAGTCGCGGATGACAGCTGGCTGCTCGATAGCGACGGTAAACGAGTAATTGGGCTGATGAAAGAGACATGTCGCTCGTCAACATATTTAGAGCTCACGACCATGGCAATTGAACAAGAGAGAACATTGATTGTCGTTAGAGCTGCCACTGTACCTACTGGCAGAGCAGCCCTTCTAAGCGGCTTCTTTTGTGACTTTGGTAAATGCCGAGAAGCCGCCTGCAGCGCCATGGCAATATTTAGTTCGTACAGAAGTCATTGCAGGCTGCAGGAAATTAACACCATGTTTGCTAGAAAAACTGATGAGGTTTCTATCGGCTGGTGTCCGCCGCCACTGCACATAAAGACTAATCAGTTCCAGGAAGAACTTTCCTGCAAGCTGTGAAAAGCTCAGTTCTTATAAGCGAGTTCAAAGGAGTTTCAGATGACCACAAGAAAGATCTCCGACGTATTGGCAGAAATACTTGTTGCTCAAGGAAAACTATACCAGGCAGAAATACCCATGCTTGTGGAGACCTCAGCTAAGTCTGGAATACCTCTTGGTCGCATATTGGTGACTACTCAGAGGCTCAGTGAGTTAGAACTTTTGTCAGCTTTGAATGCTGCAAAAATTGTGCTCAATGGCCAGATTTCAATACTTAGAGCAGCTGTTATCCTTGCTTATAGCTTTAAGACTCAACTCCCCTTCCAGCTACTTTGGCAAAGAGATGATTTAAAGACAGCCAACGGTGTAGTTTTGCTCCTGATCACTTCTGGACTTCTGGACCCCAGTGGAGTGCTAAAACTAGTCAATATAAGTAATCCACATCAAATGATCGGAGGCAAAGATCTCTTCAACGCTGGCTTAATCACACTGGGAGAGTGGCAGGAAGCGCTCGAATTGGTCTTGCAAATCAAACGCAGAGAACTGTCCGTGCGCCAGGCTTTGTTCGAGTGCAATGAGCAAAGTATTACTGGCGAAAGGCCAGCGGTGACCAACTTGAATTCGGAAAGACAACGGCTCGGCCATCTGCTTGTGAAGGCGGGCCTGGTCAATGCCAATGAACTTCTAAGTGCCTTGGAACGCGGACTAGACAGCGATGAACTTCTGGGCCAAGTACTGGTGCATAGAAATAAAATTACTGCATCGCAATTAAAAATAGCGCTGAAAATACAAACTGTTATTCAATCAAAGATGACTTCACATGCTCAATTCAATGATTGCCTTACAAATTCAAATCTGGCTAGCCTGAACTATTCAGTCAATCAAGTCGCTTGAGCATTTAGAAAGTGGAACTCGGAGGACATCTAATGAGCTTAGAATCGAGAAAGTCGCTTTGTTTCGAGAGGCAGCCTGCCGAGGAGTCCGAATGCACGGCGAGCAAATTTCGCGACGAACTCTTTGAAGAACTAAAACAAGCGAAGGTCAAAAGCGTAGTACGATCTGAAGTTGGTGGCGAAGTGAAGCTCAATTTTGATTTAGGGCTAAGCGCTGCAGGAATCGAATATACCAATGCAGTATCAAGATTACAAACTACTCTCGCTCCCTTAAATGATTCAGCGCAAGACATGGAACTAATTAGACAAGGTCGCTACTACCCAGAACAAGCAAAGCAAGCAATCAAGTTCGCCATCGATATAAGGGAGTCTTTCGATGAAAAGCAATTTGTTCGTGACTTGCAAATGCTTGAAAATTCTCGCAACAAACTTTTAAAAGAAAATCCATCGTTGCCAGAAGAAAAGCTTCCCGACTTCAAAACTTATTCAATTAGTAGCTTATCCGACAGCACCAATATCAAAAGGCTTGCCTTCAATTACTTCAAAGCGCACGGCATGCATGATGAAGCCACGAAATACGGTGAGGAGTTGATGCCGCACCTAGACAAAAACGTGGACGAAAAAACGGCTGTTCAGTCGTATCTTCGCGAGCGTTCGCTGACTATTAGTACGTCTATGCAAAAGCGCTTCGGCGAAATCTTTGACAAGCTCGATGTCGACCACGATGGCACTGTAAGCAAGAGAGAGCTTGAGACATTTTCAAGCCGACCTTCGACCGCAGAAGACTCTCAAACCGTCAAAGCGATTTTACACCATTACGATGAACTACCTTTACTTTCTGATGACACATTCTGGAAGAAGGACGAAGGAATTTCCAGAAATGACATGGCTAACTTGGGCGGTCCTGCCCAGGATCAGCCCACCAAACTGATAGAAGAAATGAAGGAATGGATGAACAGTGGTTCGAACGATTCAATATACGCTGGTGCTTATTACAAAGTGCTTCAGGCAGATTAAACTGGCACAATCAACCCTGGCGCAGGCGATAACCTACTTTGGGGATGTTTTCAATGATATCACCATTGGTATCACCGATTTTCTGGCGTATACGCTTAATTGATGAACGCAGCGCGTTTAACGAGGCCTCGTTATCTACATGCCAAACGCGATCGAGTAAGGCTTCGTTACTGAATGTTTGTGCCGGATATCGCATCAGCAATTCCAATAATTCAAAATCACGCGGTTGCATGAACACTTCAATTCCGTTTCGAGACACTTTGCGAGTGATTGTGTCAAGCTCAATAGCTCCATGGCGAAGTGTATTGGAGAGAGCCGTATCTATTGGCCGTCTCAGCAGCGCTCTAACGCGCGCCAATAGCTCCCGACTATCAAAAGGCTTAGTTAGATAATCATCAGCGCCCGAATCTAAGCCGGTTGTTCTGTCAATTATTTCTGCATTTCCGGTCAGCATCAGTACAGGTGTTTTTCCACCACCTCTGCGATACTCACTGCAAACGGTTTTACCATCCAGGTCTGCTACATTGATGTCGAGAATAATCAGATCAAATTGGGCACAGGCAAGTCTATAGAGAGCCTCCTGGCCCAATTCAACAGCCTCAACGGTATGCCGCTCGGCTCTTAGAAGTATGGTCACGGAGTACTGAAGCTCTGCATCATCTTCAAGGTAGAGAATTTTTGCCATTGCCGCTTATTCCGACACGAAGAACTGCTGCTTGACTATACAACTCACTGTTGCAAAAACCTGTATATTATATGACCAAAGACCACATGAAGTTCCAATTTGCTGCGTAGAGCATAATGCAATTAAGGTATTCGCTAACTTTTAAGGTGATCGCTCTGGTAACCTTGCCACTTGTTTTTGAGTTGGCTTGCGTCTACACGCTAGCAAAATTTGCTAACGACGCAGAAAAAGAAGCTGAGCAGGCAGAACACTACCGTCTCGTAAGCGATGAGATAAGCGCTATTGTTTCTACAGCTTTTCGGGTTAGTCACAGCACATCAGATTGGCACACAACCATTGATACAGGACCGAACGGGATCTCAAATTCCAGAGTATCCGGGATGATTAAGCATGTCGATAAGTTAGTCGAATTAACCAAAGACGATGAGCAGTTTCATGGTGCGTCGTTGCGTCTCAGAGATTTATTTTCTAGTGTGCAAAGTTCTTGGAGTCAAGCGTGCCGGGCTCTTGTCGCCGGAAATCGCGTTGAATATGCGAGTCTATGCCGGGGCCTTCGAAGCACTAAGTTCGAAATTTACCGACTTCTTTCCGACGAATTAATCGATCTCGGCCGACAAACTGCAAGCATACGTGCAGAGGCGCATGAGCGGGTCGTTTTAGAAAGGCAAAAATTAAGACAGGCTCTATTTGGTATGGCCGCTGGAAATATTGTTCTTTTTTCAGTGATCGCCTTTTTACTCACTCGCCGCATAACTGTTCGTCTCTCCTTACTAGCCAATAATGCTGCACGCATTGCGCAAGGGCAGTCACTTCATGCTCCTGATACAGGAGCGGATGAAATTGGAGAAGTCGACACGAGCTTCCATATCATGGCAAATGATTTAAAAAAGGCAGAGCAGGCGCGTCAGGATTTTATCGCCATGGTGACCCATGACTTACGCGCCCCTCTGACAGCCATAAAAAACATTGGCAAAATGCTGCAAGGTGGAGCAGCAGGAGAACTGCCCGACAGCGCCATTGCCATGCTGAAAAAATCTGATATCGCTAGCACTCGAATGATCAATTTAATCAACGATTTTCTCAACATTGAAAAAATTCAGCATGGGCAATTTGTCTTAAATCCGTCACTGGTGCTAGTTGAAGACCTCTTTCAGCTCAGTGAAGAAATCACAGAGCCTATGGCTAACGAAAAGTCTGTGACGCTTGTCTGGCAGAACAGCGAATGCGAAATTTTCGTTGATGCTGAACGAATCGTGCAAGTTCTTGTCAATCTGGTCTGCAATGCCATCAAATTTTCCCAGCCGGGAGGAGAGGTGCACATCAGCGCAAGAGCTTGTATGGACGATGCTGAAAAGGTGGAAATAAGTGTAAAAGACTTTGGTCGGGGCATTCCAGAAGAAATGCTCGACAAAGTTTTTGACCGATATCAGCAAGTTGAGGCCTCTGATCTGCTTGTTAAAGGAGGGTCCGGATTAGGATTATCAATTTGCAAGGCTATTGTTGAACTTCATGGCGGACAAATTTGGGCGACTTCAAAGCCTGGCGAAGGTACTACCTTTGTCTTTCGATTGCCACTGCTAAAAGATTGAGACTCAACCCTAAATCTGGCAGTCTTGTTCTAATTCTAATTGCACTTTTCGTTGAAACCAATCGCCTTCAAGCTCATTCACTTCTTTAGCGCTAGCCTGATCGGGGAGGCCAAGTTGACGAGCTTTGCGAATTCTTTCAACATCTTCACTAGTAGTGTCAGGGCTAAGTTGCAGCCGCCTGATCTCTTGTTGGCGACCGATGTCTATCAATGAGGTGTTAGGGTCTAGACCCATGGCAACGGTTTCTTCTTGGCGTTGCAGTTCCATAATCAAGGGATCGACTTGCTCGGCTGTCGCCTCTTCCGGATTAGGTAGACCAACAGAGATAGCGTCCCAATAGGTACGAAGAGCTTGTTCCCGATCTGTTCTCTCTTGACCTTCCCTGCCCGCCACAAACCTGTCAATCTGCTCCTGCTGAGCCTGCATAATTTGTTCTGCGGTTGCGTCTGGAGCCAGCCGCAACACTTCCGCCCATCTCTTTTGCCCAGGATGTTTTGTCTGTATTTCTATTTCTTGCGCAGACAATAACTCGTCTAGGCCATATAAGCGCGCATCCAAAATAGTCTTAGCTCTTTCGGGGCTGATATTGGCATCAAGCTTGTAGGTTAGTTCCATCTTGCGATTGCCTTGCATACCCGCACTGGCGTCCGCTGGCAAACCCAATTTCTCATTCTCAATTTGTTGCTCAACTTGTTTAATGCATGCAAATTGATCAGCATGTGGTGCTAGCTTAATTTCAGGCTGAATTGGCTCATAGCGGTTTTGAGTTATTGCTGGTTTGGCAGAACGTTCTGATGTAAAAGCTAAAGTAGTTTTGGCCGTGTCAGCGCTTAGCTCCGCACCCCAACCCAGTGACACGCCATATTTTTTGTCATAGCTTGATTTAAATCTATCGAGTTCAGCCTGAGGGGAAGCCCCAAACTCAGCCTGAAGAATGAAATTATGAGGCAGTTTTTTCGGTGGCAGCTCAAGAAGTTGGTTGACTGTATAACCCTGAGCTCTGTCAGTAAGTGCACTCTTTCGCTGCAGACCAACGGCAGCTACACTCAATAAATTGAGCTGATTGGCTGGCTCAACTTGTTCAGCGGAAGTATCCTGTTTTACTAATTGCCCTTTTACTAATTGCTCGCCTTCTACTTTGGCCATCACTTCTTTCTCCGCTAGACCCACAAACATATACCTGACTTTAGCGGCAAACTAATTAATTATGGGTTCCCAGGCTGTTTTCAGCTCAAATTGAGCGTCTTCATTAGTGGTTGGCCCATTTTTAGAGCACAAAACAAAAAAAGGTCGTCAATCTGACGGCCTTTTCAATGCTTTCATTTTGCTCAGGCTCTAAGAAAAGAGCAATTTGTCTCCCGCAATTACAGGAGCGAGACTAGCTCTCTGACTGGTTTGCAAAAGACGCTCAACTCTTCTTTGAGCAGCTTCCATCAAATAAGTGTTGTTATTCATCATTGCCATCAGCTCTTCAGGAGTGCAACCCTTAGCCACTTTGGCATTTTGCTCCTCTAAGCGTTTAATTGAGTCATTATGGAAGCCAGGAATACCCTGGGGATGCCGCTCAGGATTGGCAGCCAGGCCCAGTAGCCTTATACCATCTGGACTTTCAACGCTGGTGTCTACTTTGACCGAGCTTTGCTCATCCAAAATGCGCGAAGTAGCACGGCGCTCGACCATTTCACTAGCCTGCATACCTTCAACATTGTTATTGCTTCTATCGGGCGTTTCGCCGTGATGTTGAGCCATGATGAAATTCCTTATCGCAAAATCTATATACCACGCCAGGCGATTAATTATCTTGACAACCGCTTAATTCAACGACTAGTGGGGAACCAGTCAAGTGCATCGCTGCATCTGAAAAGATAATATGGTGTCAAGGGGAGCTAAACAATGCGAGGGCTCTCATGTTCGACGTCTCTTTGGGGGAGGAGTCCCACTGAAAGTAGTTGGATTTAAGCTTTCTTCTCCAGAATCGGTCGAAACGGCATCAACCGACCCCGAACTTCCTGAGCTACTAGTAGTAGCAGAGTTAGTAGTAATAACAGCAGGGTCACTATTGGTAGCCGTTGTGCTGCCAGACTCAGATACTTCCGCCTCCACCGGTGCCTCATGCAAGGCAGCCTCTGCCGCCATAGCCATCTGCCCCAAGGGGGTCTGCTCTTCCATGCTAGCCAACTCATCGGCCAACATCCCTACCGGACCGGCCACATCATTAGTAGCTGCTGCCGTGGCCTCAAGTTCGAATGACAGCGAAACGGCAAAAGGATTAGGAGCCGATTGATCGCGCTGATGAGTCAAGTTGCCGTCAAGCAATTCACTTAATAAGTCATCTTCTATTGCAGCAGCGGCGGCCAAAGCAGCGGCCTTTTCCATGGCAGCAGCCTCTTCTGCTGTCATAGCCGGAATATTGGTCTGACTCACCCGTGGGGGCAAAGGAGCAGGGGGCGGTACAAACGTGGGCTTGCGCTCCACGACCTCATCAATCTCATCAGGAGGAGGCAGCATCGGCTCATCGAACAACTTATTAGAGCGGCGCCGAGGTCGCGGCCGCTCTTCCGCTACCGGCTCTAGCGCTTTTTCTGCCTGATCTTCAGGGGCAGGGCTGATAGCACCTGAACTCTCACCAACAGCATTTGGAGAAAAATCAGTAACAGGAGAGATGTCAGCCAAATCGGCCTGCATTTGCGCCTCTGCCTGGACTTTCTTCTCTTCTTTGGCGTTCAATTTATCTTGAACATCCTCGGCCTCTAACTGCTCAGGGGTGAGTAGTTTATCCAGGGCAATCGGCTCAACGAAAGAAGGTAAAGCGCTAGCTGTCGCCCCTTTACCTAACTCAGGGTCTAGCTCAAGGTCTAGCTTCAGTTCCTCTTCGCCATAGTCGTAACCAGAGTCATAATCTTCCGCCGATTCTTCATAGGCAGAAGCCTCAAGCTCAGCTGCCCCCTGCTCATCTAGCTCGGCAGAGTCATCTAGCGGAGCGCCACCAGGCACGGCCTTTACTTGGCCAGCAGAATCGCTTCTGATAGCGGCGCTATCGTCTCCACTCTCCACCCGCTTGCGCCGCCCTCGACTATCTTCAACGGGCTCCTCTTCCACACTTTCATCTATAGCGCCGAGCCTGGGCGAGATAGCAAAAGCTCGATCCGCTAGCTCTTCCATGTCATCCATGATGTCGCGATAACCACTGAGGCGATCACCAGCATTAAATGGAGTGCTAAAACGGGCACTAGTTCCAACTCCACCAAAAGAAGAATATTTGCCCAAGCCATAGCCAAAACCACCCAGGTTGCTCGAAGGCAGCACCTGGGGAAGAGTATTGCTGTCGGCCTCTTCTTGATAATCACTAACGCCGGTGCCAATATCGAGGCTAGAAGCTGCTGAGCCAGCTATGCCAGATGTGCCCGATGCACCTGGGAGAGCTGGGCCGGCGCCAATACCAGTGGAAGGGTTCAAGCTATTAGTGTAAGCAGCAGTTGAATAGCCCGAAGCACCACTAGGGGCCCAATCAAAATCCTCATCGGGAGCGGCCACGGCAAAATCACGACTATTGAAGCTTGCAGCCGAGCCGCTCTGAAGACTGGCCGAGGCTCCGATGGCCGAATTAGGCAATTCAGTAGGGCCCGCCAGCTCATCGAGGAAAGACTTAAGCTCATTATGAATGCGATCAAGGTCAGCCAAGACTGGAGCAGCGGCCATAGAAACTTGCTCAGCGCTCGGCTGGCCATTCCCGCCAGCAGAATCAATCCCCATGGCAAGCTCAAGCACTTTTTGCTTGACAAAGGCACTGACCGACTTAAAGCCGCGTTCCCGCGCCAATTTCTGCAGTTGCTCGAACTGCTCCACTTTTAAATTGACTACGATCTGATGCTCGCGCATTGGCCCATTGCTTCCTTTACTGTCATTCTAGCCGAGAATTCGCCATCGCCAACAGCATCCCGCCGAAAAGACTGTTCGATTGCACATTTCTTCGCTCAGCCGCCGCCGCTAATCTAAAGCAGTGAATCGATTTAGGGCTGTCGAGCAAACTAAGGAGAAGAGGAAATGGACAATCGTGAATACAGCAGACAAGAACAACTACGAGAAAATCTGCTCAATAGAACTGCCCTTAGTAAAATCGATGAACAAGAAATCTGTAGCTCACATCCTAGCGCCCATCTCTGGCAAGACGCCTACCGCGAAACAGCTGCCTATCTTAGCAAAGAGCAAAAGTCGAGCCAGCAAGCACTGCACGCCGTAGGCAACTACATCAAAGCCGAGCCTGGCGATACCAGAGTGCAAGCCATGCTGGGGGTTGGCAGCGCAGCATTTGCCATTACCGCTGCCGTTGTCGAATCTCCCGTAATCATTGGCGCCGCCAGCCTTGGTGCTATTGCCTGCGGTGGTGCCTTTATCTGGTCCGGAGCCAATAGTGCCATGAAACACTACACCGGCAAAGACTTGCATGGAAGATAGATTAATCCCCGGCCACCATCATCGAAGCAATCTTGATTGTCGGAGAAACAGTGCTAGAGCGGAAAATCAAGTCATTACCCACCGCATCAATATGCTTGAACATCTCCAGCATATTGCCAGCTATGGTGATACCTTCCACGGGAAAAGTTAGCTCACCGTTCTCAATCCACAGACCAGATGCGCCGCGCGAATAATCGCCAGTAACTACGTTAAAGCCAGGCCCCGAGACACTTGTAAGATATAAACCGTTAGGCACAGAAGCAATAATTTCTTCTGGCGAAAGCTTCCCCGGAGCAAAATACAAATTGCCAGTGCTACCACTATTAGGAGTGGTGCTAAGTTTTCGAGCCGAATAGCTACTGAGCAAATAGGTATTGAGCTTACCGTTTTCAACCAGTGTGCGCTTCAGTGCTGGCATACCTTCGCCGTCGTAAGGGCGCGAACCCAAGCCACCGAGCATAAGCGGATCGTCGATAATTGTCACCGCAGCACTGGCCACCATTTGGTCAATTTTTCCGGCTAAGAAAGAACTATTGCGGTAGACATGGGAGCCCGCCGTCGCACCCACAAACTGAGCCAGAAGCTGGGCAGCCATGAGCGGATCAAACACCACTGGCACCACTTGCGACTTCACCTTTTTTGCCCCGAGCATACGCAAGGCGCGCTTAGCTGCAGTAATGCCAACTTGCTCTGGCGATTCCAATTTATTGAAGCTCAACGCCCCAGAAGACCAGCCGCCTACCTGCATTTGGTCATCTTGCGAGGCCACCACCGCGGCACTAATTGAGCAGTGCGTGCTGCTATAAGAGCCGACAAACCCATGGGAATTGGCGAAGACAGTAGTGCCACTCCAATCAGTGAAGCTGGCGCCGCGCGAATTAGTAATGCGCTCGTCATAACCACGAGCAGCTGATTCGGCGGCCAGAGCCATTTGAATCTTCTTCTCAGTGGTTATTTTGGCGATGGCATCATCGGTCAATCCTAAATCTGGTATTTTTTTGGCAAGATACCTTGCTTCAGGCAAACCAGCAAAAGGATCTTCTTCTGAGGCAGTAGCCATAGCAATAGTGTTGCGAACAAGTTCTGTCAGAGCAGGACGGCGCAAGTCAGAAGTAGATGTAGAAGCGCTCTTCTTACCCACATAAGCTTCAAACTGCAAGCTTCTGCTCTGTGCCCCTTCCAAGGTCTCAACTTCGCCCAGACGCACACCAGTGTCAACCGAATTAGAAGAGGAGATGCGCACATCACACTCTGTAGCGCCTAAGCGCTTACCTTCTTGTATGACAAATTCGGCAATCGGAATTAGATTATTTTTGCTGCTAGTCATTATTGTGAGCCACCAACTGTAACACCATTAATACGAATAGTCGGCATCCCCACACCCACAGGAACGCCCTGACCAGCCTTGCCACAGGTGCCAATACCACGGTCAAGCGAGAGGTCATTTCCTACCATAGTGACGTTGTGTAAGGCCTTGGGACCATTGCCAATTAAGGTTGCCCCCTTAACCGTGCGGGTGATTTTGCCATTCTCTATAAGATAGGCTCCCACAGCGCTAAAAGTAAAATTGCCGTTGGTAATATCGACTTGACCACCACCAAAGTTGGCAGCGTACAAGCCATATTTTACCGAGGCAATAATCTCTTCAGGAGTAGACTCTCCACCAGCCATATATGTATTGGTCATACGGGGAATCGGTGCATAGCGATAATCTTGCCTACGACCATTGCCAGTCACCCCCGACTTCATCAGGCCAGCATTTTTCTTATCTTGCAGGTAGTTCTTCAAAACACCATTTTCAATAAGAACAGTGCGTCCAGTGGCCGTTCCTTCATCATCAAAGTTGAGAGAGCCACGCCGGTCTTGCATCGTGCCGTCATCAATTACTGTCACCAGGGGCGATGCCACAGCTTCGGCCATAAGGCTAGAAAAAGCAGAAGTGCCCATGCGGTTAAAGTCGCCTTCTAAGCCGTGACCGACCGCTTCGTGAATCAGTACTCCCGGCCAACCGGACCCCAAAACTACATCCATCACACCTGCTGGGGCTGGGGTGGAAGCGAGCAAATCAATAGCCATTTTAGCGGCGATATGAGCATGTTCTTGCCACATATTATCTTCAGCTAGAACACTGAACTCATAGCGACCACCGCCGCCTGAACTGCCCGTTTCTTTACGGCCATTCTCTTCCGCCAGACATGAAACCGAAATACGCACCAGTGGCCTGAGATCCACAAAAATTTGCTCTAAAGAATTGACAATGATAATCGTGTAGCTCTCGCATGCAATAGAGACCGTAACATTTTGAATGCGGGCATCATATTGACGCACCTCTTTATCTATTTTGCGGAGCAGATCTATTTTTTCTTGTAGGGCAATATCAACTGGGCTATTAAGAATCGGATAGAGATTATGGCGGCCAAGACTTTCGCTAGCATCAAGAGCAACATTGGCATTGCCAGAGGCGTGTTCGGTGATAGCGCGAGCCACTTTGGCGCACTGCAGAAGGTTAGTAACATTAACGTGGCCAGTATGTGAATAACCTGTCTTATCGCCCACCACTACTCTCACACCAGCTCCGCTCGTGGTCGAACTCGACGTATTCTTCAAAACGCCCTGGTCAAAAGTGAGGCCTTGAGACGTTCCCGCTTGAAAATAGATATCGCAGAAAACCCCTTGTCTTTTGCCCTGTTCACCACGGGTAGCAGTGTCTAAGACTCTTTGCACTTGCTCGGCACTAAGGCCAAACAACTTTTGCAGTTGGGTTTCAGCAGCTTCAATAATCATTCTCAGGTCTCTCATTACTTATCGACTGGGATAACAACAACGATAACTCTCTTCTGCTATTTCGACATAGATAACCATGATGAAAATTAGCGCTTGAGAACCTACTGGCGCCAGTTGCGCCAATTTCGAAGCTATGGCAAAGGGCGAAAGTATATACAAGCTAAGCGTCTTCTCACCTAGAGTTAAACCCACAAAGAGCTTACCAGTGGCTGCTTTCAGTCAATTATGTCGAGAGATTACGAAGCGCAACATTTCGCAATTAGATAACTCTTGGCTGTATTAAGAGCTCTAAGAAGCGAAAGTAATGTGCATTTTTCTTTTTACCTCTCTACAGCTACTTCTGATCTAAACAAACCCTTCTCTTACCTACGAGCCATTCCCCAGCACCGCTTCCCCCAACTTGGCCGGATGTCTAACATCGCACCAAGACCTGAGCGGGACGTGAGGGACGAATAGCACCCAAGGTAGAGAGAGACAACCTGGAGGCGTTGCCCATGTCTGCTACTCCTGAAAAAATCGTCGTTCTCAAGGCCTTCCTCCCGGCCTCGGCTGCCCGTTCCTTCCACGTCTCGTGCGAAGTCGGTGACGTTCTCGTCGTCGACAAAGAATATGACCACGGCACCATGTGCTTGAAAAACGGCGTGATTTGCTTCCTCCTCGAAGAGGAAGTCTACAAATTCTGCCGTCGCGAGCCCGCCTAAATTCAACTGGCTGGCACCAATCTCCACCCTTCTGAAAGTTCGAATGAACAATCACACTGCTCCCTCTCCGGCTGCAGCAGCAACCTACGCTCAGCTCCTGCAAGAAGCCCGCGATCTCTTCGCCATGGGTGTCTGCATCGAAGCATCAGAGAAGGCGAATCTGGCGCTCTTCGAAATGGAGAACGTTCTCTTCTTCGCCCCCAACAACCCTCATCTGGCCGACGCCTATGCCCTCCAGGCGGCCATCTGCAACGAAGTGCGCAAGACCTTCCACGGCAACGACCTCAAGGACCGCTATCTGCGGCACTTGCTCGCTGCCTACAAGGCCGAGATCGCCTGCCGCGAACTGGGATGCGAAACCGAGGCTCTGGCCAAGGCGCACTTCCTCTACGGCCGCACCCTGGCCGCTGACCTCGGCGACAGCCGCGGCTACAAAGAAATCGCCAGAGCGATGACGATTCTCACCACCATGGCCCAACGCGACGGTGTCGAAATCAAGGCGGCCTGGCTCTACTGAGGCAGAGCAAAAACTGCCGCAGTGATTCGCCAACTGCAAGCAATTAGGAGACAAAATGCTACGCACAATCAATCAGGGCCTCGTCCTCAATGCCATCATGGAGTCTGGCTTCGGCTGCACCTATGACCATTTCGACATCGCCCGTTTCGTCAAGAACGACAGCCAGGGCAACACCGCTCGCCTCGAAGTCACCTCCATGCATCTGCAAGAAGCGCCGCCCGCCTACGAGCTGGCCGACTACTTGAAGAAGCGCGACAGCTTCGACATTGTCGCCGGCATCAGCTACGACTTGTCGCGCCTGCCGCAGATGCTGTCGGAAGTCGCTCTGCGACTGGCAGCTGAAGGCTGTATTCTCAGTCTGCCCGACGAGCAGCAATTTCCCGATGGCAAGTTTCCCGGCGGTGCCTGCGCCCTGATCACGCGCACCGTGGTCGTACCCTCGACCAATCCCAGACGCTCACTGATCATCAAGGTGATCGTGCGGGCCTCTTACGAAGAAAATTCTTAGGTCTAAGTTTGTCCGACACACCAGAGCCAGCAGTGGCTCTGGTTTTCATTTGGAGTTCCAAATGTTTCCCTACCTTTCCCAAATCAAAGACGGCGCCGACATCGGCCCCGACCAATTCGAAAAGACCTTCGGCAAAGACCCTGCTGCCGAACTGAAGAAGTGCAAAGTCACTCGCATCGTCAACCGGGGCGGCACCATCTCTGTCACCACGTCAGCGGTGCAAGAAATGCCCCTGGCCCGAAATGGCAAGATGCGGCTGGCCAAGAGCTTCTCCTTTCAGTTCGTCAGTCAGTCGAAGAAAATCGCCATCAGCAAAATCAAGGGTATCGAAGCAACGAGGCCCGACGCTCCTGGCTGGGTCAACCTGCTGGCCATCGAGCTGACGGCAAGCGGCGACAAAGTCACTGTCGCCTGCAAGGTGAGCAAGCTGTTCATCAGCTTGACTCTGAACGAGACCTACTCGCTCAAAGAAATCGAAGCGCTCGGCTGGAAAATGCCGGCGTAACAAACCCCAAAACCCCCAAACACTACACCACAAAATGAGCCAAATCATCATCAACGGCCAAGTCGTCACTGCAAACGACCTGGCTTTCGCCGTCGGCATCATCAAGACCAGCGCCGAAATCCACGCCCAAGCCCTGGGCAATTTCTCGGATGACAGCGACGAACTGACCCGCGCCTACCGCGTCGCCAACTGCCTCAGCGGCGGCTGTGTCGTCAGCATCGCCGGCCTCGCCCTGAGCCAATCGCAGGTGGACGAAACCGGTCAAGCGTCGGGCATCGCCGCCGAACTGGCTGGCATCATCTTCAAGCAGCACGACGCGCACTACGTCGCCTGGGGCGACTGCAAGGACGGCAAGCCGCCGGCTCTGCCGACGGACATGGCCACGCGCAAGGCCGCACTGGCCGGTGCCCTGGCAGCCCTGCAAAGCTCGGTGGCAGCCAGCACCGTCAAGGTGGACGCCCTCAGCGACGGCCCCATCAAGGTCGACGCCAAGGCCCTGCTCGAGACCGTTGCAGCCATCGTCAAGGGTGCGGCTGAATCGGTGCAGTTCGCCGACAACACCTTCGCCATCACCGTCACCCAGGCGCAGATCGACGAGCTGGTTCTCGACACCAAGCTGCAGCTGCTGGTCATGGGCAAGAGCGAAGACGAAGCCCAGACCATCATCGACACCCGGCTGGGCAAGACCGATGCCGAGCGCATCGCCAACGTCAAGGCGATGTCGGAAGCACCGCTCTGCCTGGGCAGCGAAGGCACCATGAACGGTGGCACGCTCTCGGCCGAGCAAGAGATCGCCATCGGCGTCGAAGCGGTCAAGCGTCTGGACGCGCTGATCGTCTAAGAGCGACTGAACGGTGCATCTAAAAGCCGAATTTTCGGCAAGCAATAACTAGCCTCTTAGGTTAGTTAAGCGGGGGTCCTCAACTGATGTTGGGGACCCGCTTTTTTTGTTAGGTTTCGAGCTGAGCGAGGAAGGGCGAAAGCGGCCATGGGAGAAGTGATTTTCTTTTTTCGAAGCTGTTAATAGACCGGTCTACTACAAGCCTTTCTTCGCAAACAATTTCCGTCAAAGGTTTCCAAACAGTAGCTCCCTTAAGAGCGATTTTTCCTAGCAGAAGCGGCCTTCATGCCAACGACTTACGCGTTCAATCGAACTCTGCCGTCGGCAATCCACTGGCAAAACTTCTCAACTGACTCAAGAGCGGATTGTCATCCTTCCGCCTTTTCAAAAGCATGAAGAACAATTGGCTAGATAGGGGCTGCGGCAGGCCATCGAGCTGCCCCATCAAAAAGGACGATACGTCATTGACCTGTGGGGAAATTTCCACGGCTTTCTCAAGAAGACGGTTTGCCAACTCGGGATAATTGGCAGCACATTTTTTCACAGCTTCTAGCAAGGTACCAAGACGCATATTAGGAGAGCCGATACTGTCGATGCTACTAATGATTTCTTGGCACACAGGACCAGTGTCAAGGCCAAGGGCGTGCATGACCCCCGCAACTTGAGCCCAGGCGATGGCGCGAAGGAAGGCTGATGAGCAGTGTCGACAATAGGAAGCCGCCTGGAGAATTAGAGACTTTGCACAATCCAACTGATTGGGCATAGCAGCCGCGAAGGAACAGAGCAAATCGACCTGACGTTCTGGTAGCACCGCCATTTGGCAAATAACAATGATGGATGCCAATCGTTCTGCCGCAAGAGGCGGGTTCATCTTAACGAACAATTCCACAGGGCCTGGACTTACCGCTGAGCGCCTATTGTGCAGAAAGGAACTTTCTGTCAACTTGCTATTCTCGCGCTGTGACTCAAGGATGGTCCATAACCGATTTACCAAAGCTCTGTTGGTTTCAAGGTCGAAGCTAGCGGCCGCTTCAGCCAGCGATGGCAGCAAATTCAATTGCATTTCAAAATCCTCAAGCTCGCAAGTAATGTCAGTTGCTTGCGCAAGAACCTCCAAAGCCATGGTTTTATTTGAGAGAGAAAGATAAGGAACCAACCAACAAATATGATTGACGACAGCTCTTGGACCAGCAGAGTCGAGCCAGTACTGCGCCGGTGCCATGAGTGCGAAGGCAGACTCAAGGGCGTCGCGACAGATTGGCTGCAAGAGGTCGGGAGCGACTTTTTTGACCGCCCCTGCAAGTTCGAGATAACCTGAAGCCTGAGCACTGCGATGATCAAGTTCCTTTATCAAGCAAGCTACCTCACTCAAAAGCTCACGCGCAACTACAGGCAAGCAGGGGTGAACTTGCACAGCAAGCTTGGTCAAATAAGATGCCTTGGCAGCAGACTGTTCACCAAATTCGAGGATATACTCGCGGGTCTCAGCGATTATCTCTTTTGCCCGAGCCTGATCTGTGCGCCCAATCGAAACTGCAATCTTTCCTAATGCCTCGCAAACCAGAGTGTATCTGTGTTTCTTCAATACCTCAATTATTGACAGCGCCCGCTCGGGCTCAGCATTTGCAAGAGCCTCGGCGGCGAGATTGGCCAAACACTGGTGATCATCAGAAAGCTCAACCATTCGTACCATATCGAGTGCACGCACAGCCACGTCGGGAGCAAACCGGGAGAGCTTCCAAACCATGTACCAGAGCGCCGAATCTCTTTCCTGATCCGTCAATAGAGTGACCAGTTCAAAAAAGTATTCGAAACAATAGTTCCGCATGGAGGCTTCTTGAGGTGGCACAACATTCACCACCTCAAGAAGCGTGAACATTTTTGTCCAGACGCCTGATATAGACTGGCACTCTTCCCAAACCAAGCGCAAGAACAAGTCATTCTCATGTTCTAGCTGCACGGCAGCCGGAAGTTGCGACGACGGTGCATCAACGATGATAGAGCGACCGCCCCATTTTGAATATTCCCTCCACCTGGGGTCCTCTTGAATTTCTAAGCGCGGGGACAGCTCAGCCGCCGCCTCAAGTATCGGAGCAGTAAGCCGCCGCACGTCCTCTTCACTTGTTGCGTAATAGAGCAGCACTCGCTCACCCCGGCATTGCAATTCACCGAAGTAGATCCCCGCATGATGGCGCTTAAAACGCGCTGCTATTGCCTGTCTAAGACTCCAGATGCGCCATCGAGTCGCCTTTGACGGAACATCAAAGGTCGGGTTAGTTTCTACGTGAACCTTAGCAAGGGTGCTATAGCTGCGCGGAGTCGCACGTTCGGGCAATGCGGAATTCAAATTAACCAGCCAACTTTTGCCATCGACCTCAATTTTTTTGATGGACCAATCCAAAAAGTAATAAGTACTGACCGCAGGCTCAAAGTCGTCACCGGCTTCAGCAACCCAGCGCGCCCAAACATTTTCGGGGTCGACTCTATCGCATGTGCTGGTGCTAGTGACATTTGTCCAGCGCCCACTCATTTCTGCTTCATCAAGTTTTAGACAAATGATAGCAAGATCTGACGCGAGCCTAAAATAGCGATCGGCTAGCTCACGATCGCGAGGAATCCTAGTCTCTGGACATTGCCATGACGGTGATGCAAATCCATAATGCCGATCGATAAGCTCGATCTGCCGATAACAATTGGCAAGGGCGCCCTGCCAATCACGCTGCTGCATCTTAATAGCAGATAGCACCCACCAAGCATCTATTTCTTCAGTGAGAAGAACACCGACAACATTAGCCTCGAATATTTGCCGCTCGAAATCATGTCGACGATAGTCGACAGCAATTAAATCACTTTCGAGGCCAATAAAAAATCGCTGAATTTCGGATTCAGCCTCTTTGAGGTCTTTTGCCTTAAGAGCTTCGAAAGCATTGTAGAGTGGCGACTGGTAAGGAAGCATGAGGAGGGAATCTCGCAAGGAGACTGACTTTTGCATAGTACCCGCACAGATGGTTCTTAATCGCCTGACCACAGAGCATTGCCGACATCATTGATGCCCAAATAGCACTATAGACCAACACAAGTTTTTAGCAAATTCACAGAAAAAATGGTTCACGCTCAGACATCCGCGCAGCAATGGAAGTGACAAAAACAACGGTCAAAATTGTCTTCATCACTCCCACTCCACACCGATTGTTGATTCGATAATTCATTCTGTCTGCCAAGCTTGATTCTGTAAACTAGTGATGGGGGGAGTACACCACTGTCGTCGAAGAGTAAAAGTCAGTTGTGCGACCAGCACTGAATAACAAAGGAGCTAACCAGAATGCCCAAAGCAACTAAACCAAAAATACTTTGGCAAGCGCCTGCGCATGTCAGCCTGGGTAAAAACTGAACTGAAAAATCAGGGCAAAGCACAACTTTGGTTGCGTATCGATAGCGCAGATGAATCCAAAAAAGGTCAAATAACGGCAGAGCGCTTTGACAATATGGGCAACCGTCCCATTCAAGGCTCCACCGACTGGGCCAAATATGACCTGGTTGTTGACGTTGCCGAAGATAGCACCCTGATTGTATTTGGCCTTATGCTCATCGGAGAGGGTCAAATCTGGCTAGACGACGTGTCATTTGAGGCCGTAAGCAAAGACGTACCTCTCACAGGAAAAAAACGGTGCGGCTACCCTGAGTATCCAGTCAATCTAAATTTCGAAGAAGACTAGCTCGCGCAAGGTCGACGTTGGCTAAGGCCAAAGGTCATCCAAAGCTTTTACTCTCAACCCTCAATCCCCATTTAATCTAATTGTTAGCGCGAGCTAACCTAGCTCTTATATGTCGCGCGGAAGCTTAAATCCACCCGTGGGTAAGCAATTAACCATAACAAGGCTTATAAAGCGTTGCTTGTCATGAGGCAGCTTTATTAGCCTTAACTCACTATTCCAACTCTTTAACTTAAGAACCAAAAACGACCTAACCAATAACTCTGCCTACCTTCCATGCGCCTTCAATCAGCTCTTCTGCTGATCGCATCGAACACGGCTTGAAGTATTGGCGGTCAATTGCGGTTTTCCTGCAGGTTCCCGTGGAACCAGCCAAGCCATCGAAAGATAGGCCTGGATTAAGAGTTTGGAGTAGCAACGTTTATGTAACCGAGGAAACCCGCACTGCAGCGCAGTTGTGGGGATTACTCACATTCCAAAACAAAGGACACTACCATGCAAAAGCTCAACATCAAGCTCAACTCCGCCGTTCGCAACACCCCGAAGGACGTTCCGGCTCCTGGCCACGAACACCACACCAACATCGATGTCGCCGGCACCGGCAGCGATGATTTCAACTTCCCCTCGACGGAAGACCTGGTCAAGCGTTCGCTCAAGCGTGCCGCTCGTGAGGCCAAGAACCAGCGCAAGCGCGACCGCAAGGCCGGCAAGAGCGTCACCCAGCCGCAGGGCGATTCCGACAACACCAGCAACGGTGACGGCAAGAGCCTCATCGGCGATCTGGTGATTCCTCAAGTAGCCAAGGTCGTTCCCGCCGGTCAGACCCGCGAGAGCTACACCGACGGCCAGACCATCCTCCAGGGCGCCGACGGCTTTCAGGCGATGATGATCGCTCGTCAGTTCGACGGCTACTACGAGGAGCGCTTCGGCGACATGGCTTCGCTCTTCACCTGGGGCATCGCCAACATGGAGGCCAAGTACAAGCCGGTGGTCATCAGCCTCGACCGCCAGCTCGGCAAGTTGCGCACCAGCTACGAGAAGGCCCTGCCTCAGCTCGTCGCTGACCTGGCCAAGCGCAACCCCAAGGCGCCGATCATGGCAGTGATGCAGAAGGCCGTTCAGCTCATCGACAAGGAGCTGATGCAGATCCTCTACGTGCTCAACGTCTACGCCGAGAGCATCAAGCAGGGTCGCGACGGTCGTTTCACCAGCGAACTGGGCGCGGTGGCGGTCTTCTTCGAAGACGCCTTCAACCTCTACACCGCTGGCGATATGCACTGCACTGCCGACGGCAGCAAGCTGCCTCAGCAGCTGCCGATGGAGAACTACAGCGTCGGTGACGTCTTCATGCCGCGTGTGACCGCCTCCGGCCTCGCCACCATCCCTGGTGCCCGTGGTCCGGTCGGCGCCAATGCGCTGCAGGTTCCCTTCGAGATGCTCGACATCTTGATGCTCGTGCTCCCGCTCCTGGGTCACGAGGCGCGCCACAACGTCTACCACGACGTCAAGGGCCTGGAAGAAGAGTCGCTCGAAGTCGTCGAGAAGGCCATCCGCGACGCCCACACCGCCGGCACGATCAAGTTCGCCGCCGACGAGATGGAAGTCAACGGTGACAAGGTGCCCACCATCGAGATGGTCGTGAAGTTGTTCTGCGAATGGCTCGGGGAAATCGACGCTGACGTTGTCGGCGGCGTGCTCTTCTCGGGCGAAGCGTTCGGCGACAACATGATCATGTCGTTCCCGGCGATGATGGTGCGCAGCGGCAAGGTCTCGTCCAAGGAGAACCTGCTGCGCAACGAGTCGCGCTACCACCTGGTGCCCCAGAAGGACGGCTCGGTTGGCCTGGTGTTCGAAGAGCACCCGGTCGACTTCGTGCGCGTCAAGCTGGTCGCCGCAACCCTGGAGGAAATCGGTTTCGCCAAGGCCGGAACCCGCCTGCGTGAACTGGCCGACTTCATGGTCGGTGACGTCATCCCCACCGAGGTGATCTACAAGGACGCCGAGGGCAAGGAAGACCTGGTCATCAAGTTCAATACGGCAGACCTCGTCGCGGTCGGTCCGGTGGTGGCGAAGGCCCTCATCCGTACCCCGATGAAGAGCCTGTCGGGCAAGAGCAACGGTGACCTGGTGATGTGGAACAGCCATCGCCAAGCCAAGGTGGAAGCCATCGCGGCCATCCTGGAGAAGGGTTCGTCGGAGTTGCCCAATGACCAGGGCAGCATCTTCGCCACCTACGTCGGCTCGGCCGCTACCAACGCCTTCCTCCGCCTTGTCGCAAGCAAGGTGGACCCGGTGACGGCGGCGCGCACGGTCAACGTCAATGCACTGAAGATGGTGGCCGGGCTTCGCAGCCTGACCTGCAATCAGTGCCCGGTGCCTGTCGCGCCCGCAACGGTCGTCGCCCCTGCGGCGACTGTCGTGGCCGAACCGGTGCAAACCGTGGTGGCGGAAGCGGCGCCTGCCGAAGCGAATCCGGCTCCGGCTGGTGACGTCAAGGCGGAAGTGGAAACTCCGGTTGCTCCCGCCGCCACCAGCGGCGAGACCAAGTAATCGGGGCAACTGCGGTCAGCAGTAAGGCAACAGTCAGTTCAGTCTGACAACAAAGGGACGGCAGTGGAGCAATCTGCTGTCGTCCTTTTGTGCTGCCTGTTTTCAGTATTTCTTATAACCACTTGGCTCAGCGCACCGAAAGTGCGTTCCTCAGTCTAGGCGAGGACGAGACCAAGACAATTGCCTGGAAATTCACTGGAGAAACATCATGTCACGTCAAAATCATCTGCCCGGCCTCACTCAAGTGGCCCTCAAGAAGCTCGGTCACAACGTTCGCGAAATCGGTGTGCGCATCCTGCCCAACGGTGACCGCGAAGAGTTCGACCGTGTCGTTCACGTTCCCCGCGAAGACATCCACGTCGAAATCATCGGCGAAATCCAGGGTGCCTTCGGCGCTGGCATCATCGCCAAGCTGCACCGCTACACCTTCCCCTCGGGTGTGGTGTACGACGAGTACCTGCAGGTCGCACCCTGGCACGGCGGGCCGCACTTCTTCCTCGCCCTGCGTCGGCCCAGCGGCAAGTTCCTCAAGACCACCCTCTGGCCTCGCAGCGAGACCGGCATGTCGGAAGACATGAACAACTGCGGCGCTTACGAAGACCTGACCCACAGCAATTCGTAAGCTCATCAGCGAGCAGTTGGTAGGGCTGGTATTCAACCAGTCCACCAACTGCTTTGCTGTTTTCTCTTTTATCAACTCCCACGGATGGAGAATGAAATGACCGATACTGCTAATCCCGCATCCAACGAAACGCCTGCCACCCTCTCGCCCTATGACGAACTGCTGGCAGCAGGTCGCACGGCGATGCTGGCGCTCTACCCCGAACACACCAAGGCCATCAAGTCGGGCAAGCGCTCGCGCATCGAAGAGGGCTTCACCTCCGACGCGCTCGGCGAGAAGGGCAAGTGCATGTTCCCGCACCGCCTCGACGACGACAAGCTGCGCGAAGAGATCGGCGACAACCCGGCGGCCATTTTCGAAGGCCTGTCGCAGTCGATGATCGACTTCTACCGCCGCAAGCTGAACGACGCCAAGTAACAGCGGCGCCAACAACCCGTCACAACGACAAGGAGATCACCATGAACAGTCTGCTCATCGACGATCTCCGCATTCCCGGAGACGCGCGCAACAAGAAGAACATTCCGGCTGACGCCGTGGTGGCTCGCAACTATGCAGACGGCATCAAGCTTCTGCAGGCGGGTTGCCACGGCGAGCCCTTCGACGTTCTCTATCTCGACCACGACCTGGCCGACTTCAGCGGACCCGAAGGCAAGGAAATGACCGGCTATCACATCATGTGCTGGTTGGAAGAGTTTCCCCAATATCTGCCCAAAGAGAACATCATCATCGTCTCCGATAATTCCTCCGGGATGCTTCGCATGCGGCAGGTGATCAACAAGCTCTACGGCCGGGCTTACTGATTTTCAAACAATAAAGCGGAGACGACAAATTATGAAAAACGGCAAAACCGTGTTTGTCGACTGCAATGACACCCTCATTGCAGTGCGACACGCAAGCCGCAACGACGTGGTGCCTGACGGCTTCAAGTCGATCGAACGCGGCGGTCAGTGGTATCACATTCAAGCCCGGCCTTCCGCCGACGCTTTCCTCAAGGCACTGGCTGAAGCTGGTTGCAACATTGTCGTCCTCACCGGCGGCAGTTCTCGCATCCAACATCTGCTGCTGGCGCTCACCGACCTCGACGAAGAACTCGACCAAGTGATTGGCTTCGAATCGTCCGGCCGCGTCGAACTGCCTGCTTCCTGGGTGCTGGTTGACGACCTGCAAGGCGGCTGCTCTTCCTTCGAAGAAAAGCTTGCCATGCTCGGCTTCAAGCGCAAGGACATCGGCGAGGCGCGTTACAAGGCTCTGGTGGAGAAGCACTGCATTCAGTGTCGGTCTTTCAAGGGTGGCGATGACTCGGCACCACTGACTGGCCTGCTGGAAGAAGTGCGCACGAAGCTGGCAGCCTAAGCCATTGAAAAGACAGTCGGAACTTCTTGCAAAAGAAGCCCCCGACTGTTTTTTCTTTTTTTCACTCTATGGCCTTATATAGTATATCTCTGCAACTATAAAAACTAATAGACCAAGAAAAAAAGGGGAGGCTAGTCAGCCACCCCTTAAAAGCCCTTGCCTAGCTCGTTAGCAGAATAGGTGCATATACACGCATTCTGCATAACGAACTAGGTAGGGTTTTTAGCTTACTTCTGGCTTGCTTCTGCGCTTACTTCGAAGCAGCCGGCTTGCGAGTGCGAGCGGCAGCCTTGGGCGCAGTCTTGCCCTTGGCCTTGGCCCGAGCAACGGCACTGCGCTTGATGCCTTCCACTTCCACCGGCGCAGCGAGAATCTCGTCAGCGAAGCCGTCAGCAACAGCTTCCTTGGCGGTCAGCCACCAGTCGAAGCGGTAAGCCTTGCGCTTCACTTCCGCCACCGTCAGGTGCGAGCGGAAGGCCAGGATGTGGGCCAGTTTGTCCCAGTTGGCCTTGAAGTTCTCCACGTCATCGTCCATCTTCTGAACGTTGCCGGTGGTGCCAGCCGAGACCTCGTGGATGAGCACCCGCGAGCTGACGCCGATGATGCGCTTGTCGCCGGCCTGCAGCAGGATGCCACCCATCGAAGCCGCCTGACCGAGAACGATCACAGTGACGTGATGGCCATCGGCACGCAGCTTGAGGATGAAATCATAGAGCGCCAGACCGTGGGTCACAGCGCCACCGGGCGAGTTGAGGATGAGGGTCATGGCCTGACCAGGGAAGCGACGGCTCCAGCGCGAAAGGTCGACGACGCAGGCCTTCATGCTGTCGCTGGTGACGCCATCCCAGATGGTGTAGGTGAGATGCTCTTCAGCACCCGAGATCTCGCGGGAAGCATCGCGGCGCTTCTTGGCGAGATCGAGTTCTGCCGACTCGGCCAGAGCCAGCGCGGTGCGCAGCTTGGCATTGGCTTCATCCAGTTCGGTGGACTTGAGCTTCTTGGCCTTGCCAACACGGAGGTTGATTTCAGCCAGCTGAGCAGTCTTGAGCTGTTCGTCGAGAGTGAGGGGCTTTTTGGCGCCGTCGACATCGGAGGCGACAGGAGCAACAGAATCGGTTTTCGGTTCGGTATTCATGGTGTTGTCTTTCTTTAGATTTGACGTTGGACGTCGTTTTTTAAAGAGAAATAGAAAAGCGGCTCTAACTTGAAAGAGCCGAGACAACCTTTTCGAGCACCATTTCTTTGGTCATCGAATTGGTTGGAACAATCAGAGCAAAGACACCGGGGGCGGTGCTGCTCTTGTAGTAAGCACTGAGCGGTGCCGACTCTTGCTTGTAGGTCGCAAGGCGCAGACGAATGGCTTCAGGAGCGTCGTCTTTGCGCTGATAGAGTGCGCTGTTGCAAGCATCACAGTGGCCATCGACCTTGGGCGGCTCAAAAGTGAGATGATAAGAACGGCCGCAGGTCTGATTCGAACAGGTTCGACGCAACGAAAGGCGCTCAATCAAATCAGCCTCTGTCAGCTCCAACCATACCGCCTTCTCGAGAGCGACGCCCCAAGAAGCTAGCAGTTGATCGAGCATCTGAGCCTGGGCCAGGGTGCGGGGAAAACCATCGAGGATGACACCGCGACTGTTGGCTGGAGACTTGAGGGCGCGGGTGAGAATCTGCATGACCAGGTGGTCAGGAGCGAGGGCGCCTTTCTCAATCAAGTCTTTGACCTGCTTGCCGAATTCTGTGCCTTGAGCGATCTCGTTGCGAATCAAGGCGCCAGTGCTGAGATGGGTGAGGCCGAGAGCAGGAGCAAGTTGACTGGCAACTGTGCCTTTACCAGCGCCGGGACCGCCGAGAAGGGTGATAAATCGCGGTTTGCGCCAGCGCCAGACAAAAGTCCGCGTCAACCAAAACCGCAAATCGGCTGAGCCGAAGTGTTTCATGCTTTACCTCCAGGTAGATCAAAGCTTCTGTCCGCATTCTGCCTGGGTGTGACCTCTGACTTTCCCTATCAAACACTAAGTTTGCGCGGGAGTAGAGCTAGGTGGCTGGCAGGGTTGGGGAATTAGAGCGATGTATTTAAAATTGACGAAAGAAGTTGTTGATAGCTCATAGCCTAGTTAAGAACCTGGTTCAAAAGCAATCTTGGAAATCAAAGCTGGTAAGCCATTACAGAATGAGCGCGACAGTTTCCAAGAATCCGGGGGATTGTCAGCGGTTTTGTCGAAACGCCCACAAGTTCTGATTTTGGCTAGTTGCTTATTGCTTAGCGCAGGCTCACTCATTCCTTTGCCTGGAGCTGGCGTAAGCTTAATGGTTGCCAAGGTTTGCTAGCTAGTTGATTTGCGATCTATGACCCCGGCCATATGACTCTAGTGATCAAGTAGAAGTTCTTGATAGGTTGAAACTAGCTCTCACCAAAACATAACCAGAAACCCTCCAAGGAAACACGCTACCCAGTCATCTCACTCAAGAACATGCTTTACTTATCAGAATGATGCATGAGACTGGGTCTTGGTGCAGAGCATTGTCAGCTGTTTCCAAAATTCTAGTTGTTTTCAACGAACCTAACTATTCCTCAACCATAGGAACCACAAAGGAACAATCATGACCACAAACCTCCTTTCCCGCGGAGAAGTGCCCCCTCGCAGCCAGGCAAAGACCGAACTGACCTGGGACCTCACTCCCGTATTCCCGTCTGAAGCCGCCTGGGAAGCCGACCTCACGCGCGCTACCGACCTCGTCAAGACTCTTCCGCAGTTCAAGGGCAAGCTCAAGCGCTCTGGCAAACAGCTGCTCGCCTTCTTCCAATTGCGCGATAACGTGGCCCAACTGGTGGAAAAGCTCTATGTCTACTCGCACCTCAAGGCCGATGAAGACAAGGGCAACAGCCACTATCAGGCCATGAACGAACGTGCCCTGGCGCTCTACACCCAGTTCGGCGAAGCCATCTCCTGGGCAGACCCTGAACTGCTCTCAGCCAAACCCGAGCGCATCGAAGGCTTCGTCGCCAAGACCAAGGGCCTCGAGCTGTACAGCCACAAGTTGGCCGAGCTCATGCTCCGCCGCGACCATGTGCGCAACCCCGAAGTGGAAGAGCTGCTGGCTCAGTACTCGCAGGTCGCCCAGGGGCCGAGCAACACTTTCTCGATGCTCGACAACGCCGACCTCAAGCTGCCGATGGTCAAGAACGAAGAGGGAGTTGAAGTTCAGCTCACTCACGGCAACTACATCGTCTTCTTGCAGAGCCGCAACCCCGAAGTGCGCAAAGCCGCCTATCTCGGCATGATGAGCGCCTTCGACGGCATGCGCAACACCATCGCCGCCAACTACGCCGCCAAGGTCAAGGGCAACATTTTCGAAGCCCGCGCTCGCAAGTACCCCTCAGCTCTGGCTGCCGCTCTCGGCCCCGACAACGTGCCGCTCTCGGTCTACAAGAACCTGGTGGCAACCGCTCACGAATACCTGCCGGTGCTGCGGCGCTACCTCGAACTGCGCAAGAAAGAGCTGGCCCAGCGCAACGAGCTGGTCGACGGCAAGCTGCACATGTGGGATCTCTACGTTCCCATCGTCGGCGATGTCGACTATCAGATCGACTACCCGGCCGCTCAGAAGCAGATTCTCAAGGCCGTGGCACCGCTCGGCAACGAGTATGTCCAGGCCCTGGATGGTGGTTTCAACTCGCGCTGGGTGGACGTGCACGAGAACAAGGGCAAGCGCTCCGGCGCCTACAGCTCAGGCTGCTACGGCACCCCGCCGTACATGCTGATGAACTGGCAGGACAACCTGGAAAACATGTTCACCCTGGCCCATGAAGCCGGGCACTCCATGCACTCCTGGTTCACTCGCAAGAACCAGCCTTACGTCTACGGCGACTACACCATCTTCGTGGCCGAGGTGGCTTCCACCTGCAACGAAGCGCTGCTGGCTCATCACCTGCTGTCGGTGGAGAAGAGTGATGACGTGCGCCGCTATCTGATCAACCATCAGCTGGAAGCGTTCCGCACCACCTTCTTCCGTCAGACGCTCTTCGCTGAGTTCGAGATGATTGCCCACGAGGCCGCCGAAAAGGGCGAGGCTCTGACGGCAGACAGGCTCTCTGAGATCTTCCTCGACTTGAACCGGAAGTACTACGGCGATGTCGTCGACGACAACGACGCAGTGAAGGTGGAGTGGGCTCGCATTCCCCATTTCTACAACAGCTTCTACGTCTACAAGTACGCCACCGGCATCTCGGCAGCAACGGCTCTGGCTAGCCAGATCCTCACTGAAGGCGCGCCGGCGGTGAAGCGTTATGTTGGCTTCCTCTCGAGCGGCAGCTCGAAGTACAGCATCGACCTGCTCAAGGGTGCGGGAGTTGACCTCTCCAGCCCGCAGGCGATCAAGTCGGCACTGGATGTCTTCAAGGACTACCTCGACCAGTTCGAGCAGTTGCTCGATAAGAAGGCCTAAAAAAGAGCCGGAAGCTCAAGCAAAGGCCAATAGTCGACGCGACTAACGCTAGTAGGTCAGTAAAAAGCAGCAAAGGCAACAGCCTGAGCGCTTTTAAGGAGGGCAGCCACGGCTGCTCTCCTTTTTGCCAATTTATATTATACGAAATAGTAATAGAGGTTCAAGAAAAAAACGTCTTTTCTTGAGGTTCTTGAAACAAAGAGCGCTTCATCCTCGCTCTAGGCATGGATGAAGCGTTGCTTGCTCGGTTGATACGAGAGCCCAGCCTAAGGCAAAGGCTAATGAAAATCGTACAGCGGTGGTGGAGCCTCAGCATCTTTCCACTCCGGTAAGGGTGTCGGACGGTAGTCTTTCAGCCACTGCTCTGGAAAGGAAATAGTTTTTTTGCTACCACTCAATGAAGATAAAACCTTGCCTGATCGCGAGACCCTGTCAATTGACTGCACAGTGGTGCCATCGGCAGAAAGTCTCTGCACTAAGGCACTACCGTCTTTTTGCGGGCACGATACTGCAGTGATAGTTGTACCAGCGACATCCATCTGAATTTCACAGGTGACTTTAGTGGCAAAGTCGAAATATTCTACGCGCAGCAGCCTATGCTTGTTTGCATCTGGACCAATGGTTTGCGAAAGCGTCCAACGCTGGCGATACTGCATCAGCATTTTGCCCTTAACCTGTGTGTAGCCACGCACAGTGAGTAGTCCGCCCATGCGGCTACCATCGCGATTCTGAATAAGATTGCCGTGCTCATCGAGAAAGATTTCTTGCAAACTATAATAATCTCGCACATATTCAAGAATCATCGATTTGCCGTCGAGGGTATAAACATGCCCCTTTTCGCCATCAATCGGATCTCGGGTAAAATCAGCATAGAGTGTGCCATCAGCGCGATAAAGTGAGGTTTCGGTCTTACTAAAATCACCGGCTTTAGAATAAGTCGAGGCCAGCAGTGAACCATCAAGACGATAAATTTTCTCTTGGCGAAAGTGCTTCAGACCATCAAAGATGCGCTCACGACTGACGGTTTTGCCATCCTCGAAATAGAAAGTCGATTGATATGAGCCGCCCGCCTGCAGCATTCGACCTAGGCGCTCAAGAGTGCCGTCGGGTCGATAGACTGCATGATAGGTGTAAGTAACACCATCAGAAAATTGAGAGATGGCGCGCTTTTTGCCTCTGATCACATGGGCGTCGCCGTCTTTATTGTCCAAGGGGTAATATTCAATGGACGAAACCACAACGTTCTTTGAAAACTTCAAGTCTTCGATCAATCCGCTGTTCCAGTAGATGGTGCCAGACAACTGGGTAACACCATCTTGAGCAAAGCGAATTAGTTTTAGTCTTTGCTGCGTGGCAGGATCAGGTATATAAGCCACTTCTTCAGTCTTGTCGGCAAAAGCAGCACGGGCAAATTCGCGCTCCTTGCTAGCTGTCAACAAGCTTTGAACTACGATCATGGCCAGGGTGAGAAGAGACATAATTACTAAAAACAATGCAGTGTGAAAATGCTTTTTCATGGTTACTCCTTAGAGTCCCAGGTGCGCGGCACCAGGCTCTCAATATCGTTTAAAAGTCGCTCCAGCTCCGCCTCGCTCAAACCCACCTGGGTTTCGCTGCTGCGATCGGCTCCACCAGCGAAGATTTCCTCTTCAAGTACTGTTATGACCCGCACAATTGTGGCGAGCTGAGAGGGATCGGCGGCAGGAAATTGAGCGCTAATCTCAGTGATAGTGAGGGCGTCAATGTGCGCGAACTGCGGCAAAGAAGCAAGGTAAACTCGCAGCGCATGGGCACAAGCTTTGAGATGCCTCACCTTAAGACCACCGATCTTGGCCTCTTTGTAGTTGCTATCAAAGATATGCCAGGCCCGACGATTAGGGGCGATAACTTTGCGAGGGCGAATGCGACTGAACCACTTAACCAGTCTCACAGCAGAGTGCAGCACCATCAAAATGGCACCAAGAGCCAATGCTGAGAGAGCTGGCCAAGGTAGCCGTTCACCCCTTTCACTCAAGTCGCCTTCCTGTAACTCAGTACCATTGTCTACAACGGTCATTTTTGAGACCAAGAAATCGGGAGTGGTCAGAGGCATCCAATTGGGTGTCTTCCCATCCGGCAGCATCGCCGTGGCATAACGCAGATCAAGATTGAACACCACACTCGGTTTAAAAACCGCAGTCTGAACAATCAAGTTAATAACATAGACCTGGCGACCGTCCTTCGCTAGCGGTCCCACAACTGACACCGCTGGCGGTTCGCCCTCAGCAGCTTTATAAAGCGTGAAATCTGAGCCGGCAAAGCCAATGACGCCATGTTCAAGCAGAGTAGAAAAGTCGAGTTTAACGGCAGGGTCGAGATCCAGCACCACAGTCAAGGGCACTTTATCCATAATTGTGTGGCCAAAATGGCGGTGTGATGCAGGGTTGCCCAAGGCATCGGCCGGCGTAATACCAACCACCATGCGCACCTGGCCGCCAGCGCATGATTTGCGCACTGGATTTAAAGGCTTGGGCTCGGCCGGTTGTTGATCACCGCTGGCGCCAGCAGCAGCTGTTACATCAGGCGCCAGAGCAGCAGTGCCGCCAGCTAGCGCACCAGTGACGGCACTACAAAGCTCAGCACTAGCCAATGAACCTGAAGCGGTATCGAGCGGCTCTGCCGAGGCACTTAAAGCCATCAAAGCAGAGAGCAGCAGAATGCCTCCTATGTAGAGAAATTTTGATTTAGTAATTAGCATTATAGTTTTCCTTTAAATCTAACAAAGCCCAAACTGATGAACACTGACATCAGTGCCAGGGCTGCGCCCAGTGGGTATTGAAAAACCGGGTCTTGATGACGCTCGGGCTTGGTATTGCCTAGTGAATGAGCCCACTGAATCTTGACGTCAGGGGGTGATGCTGGGTCGAGGCGAATGTACTCGCCACCGGTCTGCAACACTAGCGTCTGCAGAGCAGCCTCATCAATGGCAGTTTGCACGGTCTTGCCGTCTTCTTCCAGGTAGCCGACCATCTCACCATCCACGCTATATTTAGGGATGGGCACAGGGTTAGAGGCACCAACTCCGACAACAACTATTTTGATACCAGCCTGGCGAATCTCAGAGAGAACTTTGTTTAACTCTGATTGCTGGCCAGTAAAGCCGCCATCGGTAAATAGTAAAATCACCTTTTGCAAATGATTCGGTTTCTCATCTTTGAACATTTGCAGAGCTGTTTTGAGGCCTTCGGCATAATCAGAACCGCCTCCGGGTGCCTGATTGACTCCCATGCGTTTGGTCATGATCCAATTCAAGGCGACATAGTCATCGGTCAATTCAGCCTGGACAAAACCCTGGCCTGTGTAATTAACGATGCCAATTTTATTGCGCTCAAGACTAGGCATGATTTGTCGGCGGATCACATACTTGGCCATGTCTAAGCGCATGCCATAAGGCCCTACCACCTGAGCAGCCGGAACAGTTTTGATTAGACGGCCTTTGCCGTCAGTAATTTCCTCTGCCGGCATCACTGCGCGATAGTCTTCGGCAGCCATACTGGGGGAGACATCGACCACAGCGATCAGATGGGTACTGCCTTCCTTCACCACCAGCGGTGCACTGCTGAAAACCGGCATGGCGACAGCGATAATAGCAAGGGCAACGGCCAGCAGACAGAGTGCTGCTTTGGCCAATTCGCGCCTGGAACTAATGGAATTTGTGAAGCGCTCAATCAGCTCCTCTTCACCCCAGTCTTGGCGAGCGACACGGCGCTGACAATAGGAAAGATACAAGAGAGCTGCCATTAGCGGAAGCGCTATGGGTAGCAGATAGAGCCACTGGGGTTGAAGCCAGTGCAGGTCTAGCATAAAAGCAGGCATGATAATTCTCCTTTAGATTGTGTTGCGACGACCTTTCCCAGGCTGTGTGCTGGGATCTTCGCCGGGTAAGGGAGTGGTGCCATTGCCGCTCTTGTCCTCAGGTTTACCCTTGCCTTGTTTTTGCGCTTGGGGTGGATTGTTCTTGAAGACCAGCTCGAGATCGTACTTGGTGACCATGGCCGCTTCGTAGTACTGGTGAAATTCAGCCTCAGTCAACTGGCGTCCGAGATAGAGGTTGCCAGAATTTAGTTCAAGAGACTCTTTAAACGACTGCACCGCCGCTGCCGGTTGATTGGCACGCAGCAATGCTTTGCCCTTAAGAAAAGCAGCCTGAGCAGCTAGTTCTCGGTCTGGCTTGGGATAGACAAAACGCTCCATCCAGGAGTACGACTTACGCGCTTTGTAAACGCCAACGCTTTGATCAGCGTACTTAATCGCCTCCTGCATTTTATTAGCGCGGTAAGCAGTTATTCCCTGGTTGTAGAGCGCGTATTGAACGTCTTTCCACTGATAGAGATAGAGGCCGATAGAAAAGATTATTGCTCCGACAACAGCCGTAGAAGTAACGACTAAGCGCTGAGCTAAAGATTTGTTTTTAAGCATTTGATGCTCCCTAAATAAAAGAGTTAGCCTTCACAATTGCTCGCGCACCATGGCACTAACCAGGGCGAAAGCAAAGGCGAAGAAGAGTGCAGCAAAGACAAAATATTGGTAGATATCGCGATAGGTAGCTTGACGCTCTAGCGAAACGGCTGTCTTTTCGAGCCTATTTATTTCGTCAAAACCAGCTGCCATAGCCGCTTCGTCGCCGACTGGTAAAACCTTACCGCCCGAGTCTGCGGCTAATTGTTTGAGATCTTGCACAGATTTTGAATCAATCACCCAACCCTGGGCGATGCCCAAAACATAGACACGAATATTTCCTTCTTTGAGAAGCGTCAATAGCTGTTGTTTACGTTCAGGTTTGATAGAAGCTTCGCCATCGGTGACCATTATCAAAACCTTGGCTTTGGCTTCGCCTAGCTCTTTGAAGTGGTCTATAGCCGCCTGAATCGGACCGGTTTTACTGAAGCCAGCTTCATCCGGGCCGTCGAAGTTGGTACCACCACCGGAGTAACTTCCCAGGTGTGAATTGTGCCGACTAATTAGTTCTAAATCGGTGGTGAGAGGCCAGCTAAAGTAGGCTTCGTCGTCAAATTGTATGTAGCAAATACGGTCACCGGCACGGCCGGGAATGAACCTATCGATGGCCGCCTTGGCCACAGACAGCCGCGAGACTTTGGCTTTGTTGGCGGCCTGGTTATCTGCCTTGTTATCAACGGCATCGGCAATTTCTAACTCCATAGAACCAGATACGTCTACGGCTATACAAAAATCGCGGGTTTGGATCACCTGCCGGGTATGCGACTGACCCACCACTGGTCGGGCAATAGCCAGACACAAACTGACGAGAAAGGCAGCAAGAAAAATAAGCGGTAATTGTTTTACCAGCGACACGGTAGGAAGCGTGCGCTGGGTTTCTAACTGGCTATAACCATAGCTGGTGCGCCGCCTGTAGGCCAGATAGAGCTGTATTAGTACAACAGGAATGAAGCCCAAAAAGATAGGGCTGATAAAGCTGATCATAGTGATTCCTTTTCAAAAAAAATATTCTCTCCCTTCTTAGTTGCAGACAATCAACAGCCAAAAACGCGGCCGTGCTCCCGCGCTTGCAGCGCCTAAAAATCAAGGAGAGATTGCCTGGGGGAATAAGGCTTGTCTTGTTAGCAAAGGCCTTTATAGAGAGTGGGGGGCGTTAAGCCGCTAAAGCTAAAACCTAGCAATAGTGCTAGCGGCCAAGCAACAGCCAGCACAGGCTTTTCAGCTGTTTCGGCCTGGTTTGACCTGACAAATGATCAATTTTGCATTCAATAAGAAATAGCGTTGATGGCGCTGATCCTTTGACCGAGGACGAATCTGATCCACTCCACCCGAAGCGGCAGAGGAGAATCGGGAGCAGTGATTCGCAGACTCTAGCGCTGATCCGCTCCAGCCAGATAAACCTGATCCTTCAATTACTGTTATTGATACTGCTACTGTTACTACTTTGCCGCAACAGCACAGCCAGTTTTGCCACCGCCGCTTCAATTTGCTCTTCTTCTAAAGCCCAGTAGGGCCAGAGAAATTCTCCAGAACGATCTTTACTTAGATAGTATGGAGCAGTAGATATCAGAGAAATATTGCATTGGGCCGCTAGCGCCATCACGGCATGGTCACTCAGAGCGGTTCTTAAGCGGAAGGTGAGGTGCAGCCCCGCCGACGACTCAGCCACACTGATCAGTTCTTGCAAAATAGTCTTGAGAGCAAATATCAGTTTTTGCCGGCGGTGCGAGTAAACGCTGCGCATCTTTTCAATATGCCGCTCCCAGTGCCCCTCACGAATAAAATCATTGAGGCAATACTGTTCTAACATGGAAAGATCATTACCAAGAACCTGGATCATCTCACCAAAAACTTTGGTCATTCTCTCAGGCACGACCAGATAGCCCAGCCGCGCCATTGGTCCCATGGTCACCCAAAAAGAGCCGGAATATATAACCAGATCATTTTGGTCTAACCCTTGCAGAGCAGGCAAGCGCTTGTTGTCATAGAAATACTGAGAGTCAAAGTCGTGCTCCCAAATAAATGTATCCGAGTGCCCAGCCCAATCTAACAAAGCCTGTCGACGCTCCATTGACATAATGGCGCCGGTGGGGTCTTGGTGCGACGGGCTAACACAAACCAGGGCGCATCCGTCCATTTGACTGGTCAGACGCTCCACTATCATGCCATGATCGTCCACTGGTATGGTCACCAGCTTCGGTCCATGAGCCATCAAAATGCGCCGAGAGACTGGATACCAGGGGTCTTCAATGGCGACCGTGTCACCGACATTAATGAGCAAGCGGGCCGCTTGATCAGTTCTAGATGTTGAGGTCAAGATTACTCTATCAGGGCTGAGAACCAATCCGCGCGCCCTTCGCAGATATTCGCACAGGGCTTCTCGCAAGGGCGGGAAGCCAAATGGATCATCACTGTAGCTGAGAAAGGCTTTGTCTGTGCTGTAACAGCGTCGGTTTTTCAAAACCATTTTTTCCCAGGCCTGCACAGGCAAGAGATTACCCGCGGGCACAGCAGCACTAAAATCACCATGCCAACCCACTTGATCTGACGAGGCCGTAATTAGTCTTTGGGCATATTCAGACCACTTAGTGGTGCGCACCTCAGCCGCTGGCCGAGATTCTCTGTTGTTGCTAGCACTACTCATAGGTATCGCTACAAAAGTGCCTTCTTTAGGCAAGGTTTGCAGATAACCCAAACTGGTTAAATAGGCATAGGCCCGCAGCACTGTAGCTGTCGAAGTACCTTGCTGTTCGGCCAACTGCCTAGCGGCGGGCATCTGGCTGCCGGGCAAGGCTGAGCCCGAGTCTATGGCCTCTCTAATAGACCGTGCTAGTGATTTATAAACGGGTTCGCCTGGGAGCGCATCGCCTCTAATCAAAAACTCCAAATTATTGACCCATAATGAGCACTAAGCGAGGACCCAGTTTAACAGACTCTTTTGCTTGCCTATCTATTTTTCTTCAAAAAGCCTATCGATGGCGCGCTGTTGAATATGACGGGTGCTCACCTGGTAATTATCAGCACCACCATAACGAGCGGCAAACTGATCAACCCGGGCATTACTAGCAGCAATATCAGCTATTGATATACCTAATTCTTTCTTCCCGCCTGCAGGGCTCAACTCTTTGATATTGGTATATTGTCTTTGCAAATACTCCATATCATCACGCTCTACATCACTCAAATCTTTGCGCTTGAGACCGTCAGCCAGAGAGTCTTTTGTAATTGTTCCATCAGCCGCCCGGCCCAACTTATCGATGGTTGAAGACTCGATGTGATTGACGTCATTGGGGAAGTTGTATTTAGCCACATCTTCGCGCGAAATGCCTTTCTTGCCACCATCTTTATCGTCAAACTCTTTGCTCAGAACTTTGAAATTCTTGAGCATATGTTGCACATCATCTCTCTGGATATCATCCAGAGCAGGATCTTGCGCCGCTTTTTTCAAACTCTCTTTGGTGACAAAGCCATCTTTATTGGCAAGCTTATCAAAAGTACTGCTCTCAATATGGTTGAAACCAGCCGGCAGGTTATCAAAGCCCCTTGCCATTGGCTGAAATGACCTCATATCTACATCATTGACGCTTAGGCCATGGTCATCGCGCTTACCGGCATTATCGACAGAATCTGCCTTGGTCTCGCCTTGAGCTCTATCGGCCATAACTGAACCTCTTCTATGCCACAGACCAAATCTTCGATAAATATACCCAGCTCAGAGGCGATTAAATCGCAAAAATCGCCTAACAAACAGAGGTAATCTTTGAGCCTTACCAATCTGTCTCATCCTCCCTGACAATGAGAACAGAGCATGAGACAGAGCATGAGACAGATCGATAGAGCAATAGACAATCTAATTACTTCTTGGCAGTACACAGACCATAAGCCAGTATCAACCCGCGCACCAAAGCGCGAGCCAAAATAACTAAGCAAGCAAGGGCGGTGCGAAATAAACGCAGCCCGATCTCAAAAGCAAAAGCGCTAATAGTCTGAATTCCATCAGCTAATATGGCGCCTACTGGCCCACCAGAAGCACCCATAATCGCACTAAAAATTGCCACTATCATTAGTGGCAGCATTAAGCAATTGAGAATGGCGCTAATGCTACCCCAAAGTAGCCCACCACAAGTTTCTATCATATTTCAGTACCCCAAAAGAGATGCGCCAAGACTGACCGCTTTCACAAAGAAAGAGGAAATTTCTCAAAGAAAAGGAAATAATCTGGGTTAAGAGAAATACCTGAGGCAATCTAGGCGCTGGCGAATAGGCCTCACTCTAATAAATGAAGCTCAAGCAAACCAACAAAGACAGCGGCTTTTGCAGCAGAGACAAAGGCTATTTTCAGGGTTTATCTAGCTCGCCAGGGGTGAAACCACTAAGTAATGGGATTATTAAACGGCTGACGAAGCTCTTGAAAACGCGGTAGCCAACAGCTTTTGATAATAATGTTGCATTTTCATAGCCGCGCTTTTCTTAGCGCCACCACATTTATCAAGAATCGCCAGTGGCGCCAAGTTAACGCCTATTGACTAGCTTATATTGAGTGCCAACGAATTGCGAGCACCTCTTTTAAACTTGTAAACTTGCTCAAAATCCTGTTTAGTTACAGGTCAGGGATTTTAGATCAGCATCCACATCCGAAAGAAAAAATCATTGGCATGAATTACGAGGAAGCACTGGCATTTCTACAGGCATTTCCAGACATGGAAAGAGCCACTTTTGGCGCCCGCGGACCAACCATGGGCCTGCCTTCGATGAAATCTTTGCTCAATCGCATGGGTGACCCACACAAAGGCACTCCCACTATTCATGTCACCGGTTCAAAGGGCAAGGGCTCAACTAGCACCTACCTAGCCTCCATTCTCAAAGCTGGAGGTCAGCACGTGGCTTTGTACACCAGCCCTCACTTGCACGACTACACGGAGCGCATAGCTTTCGACCTTGAGTCGGTAGCAGAAGACCAGTTTGCCCAAGGTGTAGCCGAGATTCAAGCTAGTGTTGAAGCTGAACGTGATGCTGGCAACAACACCATTTCTACATTTGGCATTCTTACTGCGCTATTTTTCCACCTGGTTAAGTCAGCTGCCAAACCGGTGCAGTGGCAAATCGTAGAAGTTGGTCTGGGCGGCCGCTATGATGTCACCAACGTTTTTGACTCTAAAGCCGCTGCCGTGATTACGCCAATCAGCCTTGAACATGCCGAGATATTAGGCAGCACCCAGACCGAAATAGCGGCAAACAAGGCAGGAATTGTCGTACCGCATTGCCTCACTATTCTCGCCCCACAGAAAGATGCAGGAGCTCGCACAGCAGTAGGCCGCCGCTGCCACGAAGTCGACTCTGAACTGATTGATGTAGGCAAGAAGTATAAAATCAAGCCAATTTCTCAAGACTTAGAAGGGCAGACGTTTTCAATGGAAGGCCTGGGAGCAAACCTAGAGCTGCGCATAAAGATGCTTGGGGCTCACCAGATTAACAATGCCGCCACTGCTGTTGCTACCATTCTTGGTTTACGTCAACGTGGCGAGTTAGATATCAGCGACGAAGCGATAATCAAAGGTCTTTCCACGGCAGTGATTCGTGGTCGTCTAGAAATACTCTCTCATCCTATTTCTGAGTCGCACAAGGGGCCTGTAATCATTGCTGATGGAGCCCACAACCACGAATCAGCCGCCTCCCTTGCCCTTGCCATAAAAAGTGTCTTCAACAAGAAGCACTGTATTTTTATCGTAGGGGTGAACACTGACAAGAATATTTCGGCTATCTGGAAAGAATTGGCAGCCATGAGCAAACTAGTGATTACCACTAAGAGCACTAATCCAAGATCTATGGACCCCAATCAAATTGCCGACTTGCTCAATGTCTTTGAAATTGATAGACCAGAAGTGAGTGTGACGCAATCAGTAGCAGAAGCCATAGACAAGGCTTTAGCAGTAGCCGAGCCCGATGACTTGATTTGCATAACAGGCTCACTGTATGTGGTGGCTGAAGCTCGCGAACATGTGCTCAACATGGAGAGCGCTAAAACATCGGCAGCGTCGTTCTACTAGACAAGACGCTAGCTTCAAAGTTCGCTCACCTCACGCTTGCGCTTGACAGCCCTTCGCTTAAGGGGTGCGCTAACCTTCGCCATGCACTAATTCCTCTTGGCATCTATTCTTGAGACAGCACTCACCTGGCTCTTTCTTTTAGCTAAGAGCGACTTTTCTCAAAAAAAACAGCTTCTACTGTCACTTGAAAACCGGGCCGCTATGAAATTTATGGCACCGGGGCCAACTAGACAGCGATAACTTAAAGGTCATGATTAGTTATTAACTATGAGTCTAGGTTTATATACGGGTCCATTACTTTTTTAGACCGAACATCTCACCAGATCTTTGATTTCATTAATTTGAACTTCATGACTTCTAGTCACTAGGTTCAGTTGTTACCCAATTCTTTCTTTATCAGTAAATCAAAACAAACAAACAAACAAACAACTACCGCGCGCACTTGAAGAGCTTTACCCTGTTACCGACCCTCGGTGGCATTGACACGCTCAGCAACGCCCTCTATCACCTGGCCAAATCAAACATTTGCCCAGCAGCGGCTCAGCAGATAACTGGCATCATCAGCCGTTTTTCTAACTAGTTCTTTAACCGGCCACCCCTGGGCTCTCGAACTTGCCTCTGCAGGCGCGTTCGAGCATCCATCCGATGGCCACTTCTATCAACCTTGCTAACACCAAGAGTATTCGAAGAAATCGAGAAATGAAATGAACATCAAACCGCCCCTCGCCCCTGCGGCGAAAAAGGCTGGCACCTTCGCACGCCTTTTTTCAGGAGTCCTCCTCGGAGGCTTCAACCTCTTCCTCCTGCTTGTTGCACTGGCCATCTACATCGTGCCCATGCAAGAGCAGGTCACCCCTGTCGAACTGTATCACCGCACCTGGCAGACCGCCGCCGACCATGCCTACGACACCTCCAAGTTGAAAGACTGGGCGGCATGGGAACACAAGTACGACAGCCAGATCAAAACCGACGAAGACGCCATCAAGTTCGCCAACGAGATGCTCGAATCGACCGGTGACCACTACGCTTCGCTGCTCCCCCCTGAAGCCGTCAAGGCCCAAGACGAGCGCTCCTCTGGCGAATTCGCCGGCATCGGTGTCGGTGTCGAAGCCAAAGTGGATCAAGACGGTAAGCCTGTGATGGCAGCGGACCCCAACGAAGGCCCTCTCATGCTTACCGATGACAGCGGCTACCCGCTGATCAAAGAAGTGAAAATCGGCGGCCCAGCCATGCAAGCCGGTATGCGCGATGGCGACGCCATCGTCTCGATCAATGGCGTTTCCGCCAAGGATGCCACCATCAAGTCGATGGTGACGCAAATGCGCGGCAAGGTCGGCGAAGAGGTCACTGTGGTTGTCACCCGCGGTGGCAAGAACGTTACCTTGAAGATCGTGCGCGGTGTCGTCAAAACCGAGGTGGTCTCTTCGAAGATGCTGACGGCTGCCAACGGCAAGCAGGTCGGCTACATTCGCCTGGAGCACTTCCTCGAGCAAGACGCTGCTGACGAAATGGCCGCGGCCATCGGCAAACTCGGTGCTACCGACAAGCTCATCATCGACCTGCGTTTCAACCCCGGTGGTGACGTCAATGTCTGCTTGCAACTGGCCAACCTGTTCATCAACGATGGCAAGTTGGTTTCAATTCGCGAGCGTGACGCTGGCGGTGGGCACAGCCTGAGCACCTTCTCGGTCAACCCCAAAGACATGGTGATCAGCGTCAAAGACGAGGCTAGCGGCGGCGTCAGAGATCAGCATGTGCAGCGCCTGCAGGCTATCGCCGGCAACAAGCAGATCGTCATTCTCGTCAACGGCCACTCGGCTTCGGCCTCGGAGATGTTCACGGGAGCCCTGAAAGACAACGGCCGCGCCACCGTAGTTGGTGAGCGTACCTTTGGCAAGGGCATTGGCCAGTCTGTGCTGCGCATGCCCAACGGCACCAGTCTGCACATCACCAGCCTGCGTTACTTCACTCCCAGCGGCAAGTGGCTCGGCGATGGAGGCAACTCCAGCGAGAGCTATGGCATCGAGCCCGACCACGAAGTCAAACTCGTGGAAACGCCGAAGACCCGCCTGGGTTCACCCAACGACAACCAGCTTTCTTTCGCCCTCGAGCTCATCGCTAAGTAAGCGATTCGAGAACGATTCTCAACTCTAACAATCCAAACCCGCAGGCTGAGCCAATTTTAAGCGAAGTTGGCCAGCCCGCATTAGGAGCAAAATTATGAACACGAACAGCACTGTTGAAAGCCTCGGCTTCGAGAAGATCGAAGAAATCGATGGCATCGTCGAGTATCGCCACAAGGGCAACGGCCTCAAGGTTCTCTTGATCGAGAACCACGCCGCCCCGGTGGTGACGAGCATGGTGGTCTACAAGGTCGGATCGCGCAATGAAGCGGTCGGCTACACCGGCTCCACCCACTTCCTTGAGCACATGATGTTCAAGGGCACCCCCAACTACAACCTGGTGGAGAGCCTGAAGCCGCTCGGTGCGGACTTCAACGCCACCACCTCGTATGACCGCACCAACTACTTCGAGAAGGTGCCGAGCCGCTACCTGCGTGAGCTGATCACCATGGAAGCGGACCGCATGCGCAACCTCTCTCTGCGCCAGTCGGACCGCGACAGCGAGATGACCGTGGTGCGCAACGAATTCGAAATCTCCAAGAACGACCCGAACTCGCTGCTGCACGAGCACCTGATGGCCACGGCCTTCCAGGAGCACCCCTACCACCACCCCATCATCGGCTGGCTGGATGACGTGCAGAACGTGCCTCTCGAGCGCATGAAGCAGTTCTACGACACCTTCTACTGGCCCAACAACGCCACCCTGATGATCACCGGCGACTTCGACACCATCGAGTGCCTGACCATCATCCAGGAGACCTACGGCCAGATCCCGCGCTCGCAGCACGAGATCCCCCAGGTCTACACCGCCGAGCCCCCGCAGTCCGGTGAGCGCCGCTTCAAGATCGTCAAGCCGAGCACCAAGCCGGCCTCGGTCATGATCGGCTTCCACGTGCCCGAAGCCATGCACGAAGATTCGTACGCCCTCTCGGCCCTGGGCCGCGTGCTCGGCGGATCGCGTCAGCGTGCCAGCCGCCTCTACAAGGCGCTGATCGAAACCCGCCTGGCGGTATCGTGTGGTGCCGGCTCGTCCGACATGCTCGACCCGGGCCTGTTCATCATGAACGCCACCTGCGCTCCGGGCGTCAAGCCTGAAGTGGTGGAAGCGATTCTGCTCAAGGTCATGGCCAGCATGGCCACCGATCTCGTCACCGACGAAGAGCTGAACCGCGTCAAGCAGGCCAACCGCAAGGGCACTGCCCTCGGCTCCGACAACCAGATGGCCCTGCTCGGCCAGCTCTGCCACGCCGAAGTCGTCGGCACGTGGAAGGAGTACATCGACTACGACAACAAGTTTGACGCAGTCACACCGCAGATGGTGCGCGACGTTGCCGCTCGCTACTTCAGCGAGAACAACCGCACTGTCGGTACGTTCATTCCCCAGGTCACCCCGGCGGCTGCTACCACTCCTGCTGGCCAGGTGCACGACCTCACGGCCGTGCCTCAGGCTGACGGCGATGACGGTGCCAGCTACGAAGAGGCGGCCGCAACCAAGGAGGAAGCCGTGTCTTTCAAGTCCCAGACCAGTGAAAAGGTCTTCGCCAACGGTGTCGCCGTGCAGGTGATGCCGATGACTGGCGCCAAGACCGTGGCCGTCACCCTCAAGGTGCGCGCCGGCGACTGCTATAGCCCCGAGGGCAAGTCGCTCGTTGCCACGCTCGCCGCCATGCTGCTCAACAAGGGCAGCGCCAAGGCGAGCAAGTCGCAGATTGCCGAGATGCTCGAAGAGATGAGCGCTCGCATGGAATTCGGCAGCGACACCTACAACTCGAACCTGAGCGGCAAGGTGGTGACCTCCGACTTCGGCGTCTACATCGCCCTGGTCGGTGACGCGCTGCGCAATCCGCTCTTCCCCGAAGCCGAGCTGGAGCAGGCCAAGCTGCAGCTGCAGTCGTACTTCGAAGAGGCCATGTCCGATACGGACGAACTGGCTTCGCAGAAGCTCTCGGCCGCACTCTACCCCGCTGGCGCCGTGCATCACGCCAAGCCGCACGAGCAGATGCTCGCTGAGCTGGCAACGATCACCATGGAAGACATCAAGGCCTTCCACGGCCAGTACTACAGCCCGAAGAGCACGATCATCACCATCGCTGGTGGCATCGCCGCTGACGAGGCCTTCCGCCTGGTCGACCTGGCTTTCGGCAGCTGGGCTCCGGTCAACGCCATCGAGCCTCAGGCCATCCCTGTGGTCGCGGCGGTGGCACCGGAGAAGGCCATCAAGCAGGTGGTTCATGTCCCTGACATGACCAGCGTCTCCATCCTCATCGGTCTGCCCAGCACGGTGAAGTTCGGCACCCCCGAGTTCTACACCGCCAAGGTGGCCAACGCTGCTCTGGGTGAGTCGACTCTGTCTTCCCGCCTGGGCGACGTGCTGCGCAAGGAGCACGGCCTCACCTACGGCATCCGCTCGGGCTTCAACAACCCGATGTTCGGCGACGGTCACTTCGAGATCAGCATCACGGTCAACCCCGCCAACGTCGACAAGGCTCTCAAGCTCATCGACGAGGTGGTGGCCAAGTACGTGGCTGAAGGCATCAACGACCGCGAATTCGATGAAGCGATCAAGGGTGCCGTCGGCGCCTTCGTCGTCCGCCTCGACTCGCCCAACGTCATCGCCAGCACGATCAGCACCTACACCTTCGCCGGTGTCGGTGTCGAGCTGATGGACAAGCAGGCTGCCAACTACCAGGCGGTCACCAAGGAAGCGGTCAACGCTTTCATCCGCGCCAACTTCGACCTGTCGAGGGCGGTGACGGTGGTGGTCGGCACGGTCTAAGCCTGAATGTGCTGTCAGAGAAAGCCACTCGGCTGAGTAATTAGACGAGTGGCGACCCAATAGCCAAGGGCTACCCTCAGAAATGGGGGTAGCTCTTGCTCGGGCCGATTTCTATACAGCGTGCTTTTCAGTACTTCCACCATTGCTACTGCTGCTTACTTTTGGCTTGGCACTTTGCCCTTTGTCAAAGTTGCGGAGATGAAACCTCATTACCAAGAGGTTCCTTTCTGACGCCAAGCAAACTAAAATTCAGTAAGGAGATTTCAAATGAACAAAACCCCCTATAAACTCACTGCTTCCCCGAGACCAGCTCTCGCCCCCGACTTCTTCGCCGGCCGGCGCAAGGAGTTTCTCAAGCGTCTGCCCGTGGGTTCAGTGGCGGTGATTGTCACCAACCCTGAGCGCACTCGCAGCAACGACACCGAGTACGCCTACCGGCCCTCCTCGGACATGCTCTACCTGAGCAACTTCCCCGAGCCGGAGGCTGTGCTCGTCTTCGTCAAGGCGAAGGGCAAGAGCCGCTTCATCATGTTCGTTCGGCCCAAGGACCGCACCCGCGAAATCTGGACCGGCGTTCGCTTCGGACCAGAAGGCGCGGTCAATCAGTTCGGCGCCGACGAAGCTCACACCATCGACGAGTTCGACAGTGTCATGCGTCCGCTCTTGGCTGAAGCCGACCAGGTCTACTACCGCTTCGACCGCAACGAGCACTTCGACCAGCAGTTCCGTGCTCTTTGGGGCAAGTCCCAGAAGCCGCTGGTCAGCCCGGAAGAGATCATCCACGAGATGCGTCTCTTCAAGTCACCGGCCGAAATTGCCATCATGCGTCATGCTGGTTCGATCTCGGCGGCGGCCCACATTGAAGCCATGCGTCACACCCGCCCGGGCATGATGGAGTACCAGGTGCAAGCCTCGCTCGAAGCCGTCTTCAAGTGGAACGGCGCCAGCTATCCGGCCTACACCAGTATCGTCGGCGGTGGCAGCAACGCCACTTGCTTGCACTACATCGAGAACAAAGCCGAGCTCAACGACGGCGATCTGCTCTTGATCGACGCCGCTTGCGAATTCGACGGTTTCGCCTCCGACATCACCCGCACCTTCCCGGTCAACGGTAAGTTCAGCCCAGCTCAGCGCGAACTCTACGAGATCGTGCTTGCCGCTGAAAAGGCCGGCATCGCCATGGCTCGCCCTGGGGTCTGCCTGGCCGATGTGCACGAGACTGCCTGCAACACGCTGCGCGCTGGCCTGGTGAAATTGGGCATTCTGCCCAAGACTCACCTCACCGCCGCTGGCGAGAAGAAGGTGGTCGAGGCCTGGACCAAGAAGAACGAGAAAGCCAAGTCTGCAAGCAAAGAATCGGACAAGAAGGCGAGCAAGAAGGCCAACGCTGACAAGCCGCTCACTCTGTTCGACTTCTTCATGCACGGCACCAGTCACTGGATTGGTCTCGATGTGCACGACGTCGGCACCTATGGCACTCGCAGCCAGGTGGGCAAGAAGCGTCCGCTGCAAGTGGGCATGGCCTTCACCGTCGAGCCTGGCATCTATGTCATGGCCGACGAGACCCGCGTGCCGGCGAAGTACCGCGGCATCGGCATCCGCATCGAAGACGATGTGGTGATCACGGCCAAGGGCAATGAAGTGCTCACGGCTGGCGTCGCCAAAGAAGTGGACGAAATCGAAGCGATCATGGCCGCCGGCCGTGCTCACAACGAAGCCGTCGAACAGCACTTCGCCCAGCTCAACGCTGCCACCACGGCAAAACCCGCAGGCAAGGCCAAGGCCAGCAAGCGCAAAGCCAAGTAAGCCCATCGCCAAGCGAGAGGCTCGCAGGTAGCAAACGCTACTTGTTGTAAATGACTAACGAAAGGGGGTCTACGTCAAGTAGACCCCCTTTACCATATCAACCCAGAGGAGCACTAGTTTGTGCTCCTCGTCTTGTTACTGGAAAAAGCTATGCCAGATACAGCCCTGCTCCAAGACTTGCTTATAGTCTTCGGGCTGGGGGTAGCGATGGTGGTGATTTTTCACCGCTTCAACCTACCCTCAGTCTTAGGCTTTCTTATCACCGGTGTGGTCTTGGGACCACACGCACTCGCCCTTGTAGGCGAGACTCATGCCATCGAAGGATTGGCTGAAATCGGCTTGGTGCTGCTGCTCTTCGAGGCCGGCATCGAGTTCTCTGTCACGACTTTCATGCGACTGAAAAAGTTTCTGCTCATCGCAGGAACGGCCCAGGTCGCCCTAACAATCGCTGCCACAGCCGCGCTCGTTAACACAATCGGCATGCCGCTCAACGCCGCCATCTTCATTGGCATGCTGGTATCGCTGTCGAGCACGGCCCTGGTGATTCGCATCTTGGAATATCGCGGCGACCTGGAATCAACTCATGGCCGAGCGGCTATGAGCATCCTGATTTTCCAGGACCTCTGTATCGTTCCCATGGTGCTATTCACTCCATACCTGGCTGGCAACGGCGGCGATCTTCTGGTCGTGGCACTGACCACTGGCAAGGCCCTGCTCTTCGTGGCCCTGGCAGGAACGGCGGCGCGCTTTCTCATTCCCTGGCTGCTCAACCACGTGGCTCGCATCAAGAAGCGTGAAGCCTTTGTCCTGAGCATCATTCTGCTCTGCCTGGGCACAGCGTTCGCAACCTCGCACTTCGGCCTCTCCATGGCCCTTGGTGCCTTCATCGCTGGCCTGGTCATCTCTGACTCGAAGTTCAGCCATCAAGCTCTGGCTGAGGTTTTGCCGATTCGCGAAATTCTCAACTGCCTGGTCTTCGTCTCCATCGGTATGCTCTTTGACTGGCGTGTGCTAGTCGATCAGCCACTCTTGGTCTTGGGCTTGGTGGTGGCGCTGATGTCAATCAAGACACTGGTTGCCTTCGTTGCCACTTTCGCCATGGGTCATTCCTGGCGAGTGGCACTGCTCACCGGTGTGACCTTGGCGCAAGCCAGCGAATTTTCCTTCGTGCTCTCCAAGCTCGGCTTCAACGCCGGCATCCTCGACAGCCGTGTCAATCAACTGGTCTTGGCCGTAGCCATTCTCTCGATGTTTCTCACTCCATCGGTGATCACCCTGGGCGAGAAATTTCAGAAACTGCTCGACCGCTTCATTCCGGTGTCATGGGGCGCAGGCCGCATGGGCAGCGGAGCTGACAGCAAGAAGATCAACGATCACACCATCGTGGTTGGTTACGGCATGGCCGGCCGCAACCTGGTGAAAGCTTTGAGCCAGCGCGGCATTGCTTTCATGGTTGTCGAATACGACCCTCTGCTTGTGCGGCAAGAAAAGCGAGCGGGCTTGAACATCATCTACGGTGATGCCAGTCGGCCCGAGGTGCTCACCCACGCTGGGTTGGGGCGCGCCCGCAACATCGTCTTCACCCTCTCTGACCCAGAGGTTCTGTTGGCAGCGGTGGAGATGGCTAACCGCCTCAACCCCAAAGTCAACATCATTGCCCGTGCCCGCCGCAGCAGTCAGGTCGAAAGCCTGAGAGAGCGTGGGGCACGTTTCATCATCACCGAAGAGATCTCCGGCAGCGTGGCAATCAGCTCCGAGGTCTTGACCCTATATTCGGTGCCCGAGGCCGAAGTCGAAGCGACTGTCGGCAACATTCACAACAGCAAGTAAGGACCAAAGACATGAAATGCAAGAAATGCATCGGTGCAGTCGGCCTCCCGGCCGTCGGCAATTGCTCCGGCTGCGGCGCCATGATCGGCTGCATGAGCGACACCTACTGCGCTCAGTGCAGCACGAACAAGAACGCTTGCCAGGGTTGCGGCGCTGCGCTCACTCCGGCCAATAGCCCGGCTGGCGGCAATGGCGGCAATGGCGGCGATACCACTGGCGACGGCAGCTCGGCCTCCTGAGGGCTGCGGCTAGCAAAAGCCAAAGATTAGGCGAGAACCGCTCAGTGTCGAAAGGCCTGGGCGGTTCTTTTTTTTCCGAGTGTAGCAAAACTGCTCAAATAAGGTCTAACCATGGTAAAAGCTATCAAAACTCGCCTCGACCGCTATCTGGCCTGGCCAGCAAAGCGGTTCTTCATTGCCTATGCCATTGTCGCCATTGTCTTTGCCGTCTACTCTGGCCTGCAACTGGCCTTGGCTCCGGCAACTGCTGCTCCGCCATTGAGCCTGGGCGCACGACTGGGAGAGGCTTGCCTGCTCTCAATCGTCACACTGTTCGCCGCGGCAATCCTCTACCTTGAGATGGCGTTCCTCTATCGCATCATCCTCGATGCGATCGCGGCACTGAAGAAGTTCCGCGCCTGGCTACCATCTGCCATAAGCAACAGCAAAGCCGCTTTGCGTAGCGCTGGACAAGCCACTGCGGCCGGTTTCAGATTCGTACGCACTTTGCCGGCGGCCACAGCGCGCCAAGCACGTCGCCTGCGTCTTCCCACTGGCAGCGAAGTATTCTTCGCTTTCATGATGACCTCAGGCTTCGCCATTGCTGGAGCGATCGGCTATCTCTTCTGGCCCCTGGCAAGCAAATTGGCCCTGGGCATGCCGACCTGGCTGCCTGGTTCAGCCAAGGATAGCAGCGACTTCTTCGAGATTCTTCTCGTCGACATGCTGCTCTCATGTATCCCGTATGCCATCGCTCTGTCGCTCTGGTCAACCCTGATCATCGCTCTGGCACGGCGCTTCAAGAGCAAGAACAAGAGCTAGAGCACAGGCCAAAGGCTTGGCTCTGCAACTGAAATTTTCCACCTGTCAAAAGGAAACCAAATGAGAATCACTCTCGATCCCAAGAACCCGCCCAAGCGCGAGACCCTCAGCCCAGGCGAATTGCGACAGCGCATCGCTGATCGCTTGATCGTCATGTCTGACGCTGAATTTCGCAACCTCTGCGACGACACCGGCATCACGGCTGCGGCGTTCTTCGACCGCAATCGCTGCGACGTCAAGCAAAACGCTGACGGCACCTACGAACTGACCACCTACCACGTGGCAGAAGCTGGGGCCACAGCCCAGTAAAGAAGTTTTCTAATCTGCCACCGCAGCGTAAGCGTTGGCCGTCTTTTCAAACCCCAAGCAAAGGTATCGAAACATGGCTACTCTACAACCACTGATCGGAATCATCGCCATTCTTGGCCTGGCCTATCTCCTCTCGAACAACCGCAAGGCCATTGTCTGGCGCTCCACCTTCGCCGGACTGGTCACCACTGTGGTGGTCTGCCTCCTCATTCTCAAAGTGCCGGGCACTCGCGATGCATTCGCTCTGCTCGGACAAGGCATCAACAAACTGCTCGACTACGCAGTTGACGGTGCCGCTTTCGTGGTCGGCGATGAACTTGCCCACGGCAAGTTTCTCTTCGTCATCCGCGTTGGCTCCAGCATCATCTTCATCTCTGCCCTCAGTTCGCTGCTCTTCTACTGGGGCGTCTTGCAGTTCGTCATCTCCAAACTGTCCAAGGTGCTGATGAAGACCATGGGCATCAGCAGCTGCGAAGCCCTCTCGAGCACAGCGGCGGTCTTCGTTGGCCAGGTCGAATCGCAGACTCTGATCAAGCCCTACATGAACAAGCTCTCGTCCTCTGAGCTGTTCACTTCTATGGCCGCGGCAATGGCAACAATTTCTGGCTCTGCCCTGGTGGCCTACACCTCAATGGGCATGCCCGCGCCCTGGCTGCTGGCAGCGTCAATCATGTCGGCTCCGGCTGGCATTCTCATCGCCAAGATCATGTGGCCCGAAACCGACAAGCGTGTGCTTGCCGGTGAGGTCACTCTGAGCGAAGAAGTCAAAGCTGCCAACGCTTTTGATGCCATCGCTAAAGGTGCTATGACTGGTTGGGAAATTGCCGTGCACGTCATGGTTATGGTGATGGTGGCAGTGGCCTTCGTCGCCTTGATCAACGGTGTGCTCGGTGCCACTCTCTCTTTCGGCGGCCATGCTCTGCAGATTCAAGACGTCTTCGGCTACCTCTTCATGCCGCTGGCCTGGTTGCTCGGTGTGCCCTGGCATGAGTGTTTTCATGTCGGTCGCCTGGTGGCCACAGAGATTCTCGTCAACGAATTCGTTAGCTATGGCGAACTGGCCAGTGTCATGAAAGGCACAGGCAACTATCAGCTCGCTCTTCACACCCAGCTGATTGCCACGGTCGCTCTCTGTGGCTTTGCCAACCTCAGCTCAATCGGCATCAACATCGGCGGTCTAGGCGCTATGGCACCAGAGCGTCGTGGTGAGATCGCTCGCATGGGGCTGCGCGCACTGCTGGCTGCAAACATGGGCACCTGGCTGACCGCGGCCATCGCAGGCCTGATTGCCTAGGCCCAACCTCATAGGTCTGACTTTCATGGGCTACTAGCCCCAAAAAAATCCTGATAAAGGGAAAATACTATGTCGCCATCCATCACGGCTAGCGAATACGCGGCCCGAAGAGAACGGTTGTTCGCCGCTCTTCCCGCTGGTTCGCTGGCCATCATCTGCTCTAACCCGGAGGTCTTGCGCAACGGCAGTGACAACACTTTCAGTTACCGAGCCTCTTCTGACATTCTTTACCTGACCGGCTTTACCGAGGCCAACTGCATGTTGGTCTTTGACAAAACCGGTCTTTCTGGCTCTGCTTCCAGCGACGAACATAGCGCTGGAAAGGGCCAGAATCGCTTCATCATGTTCGTCCAGCCCCACAGCCCTGCCGAAGAAATCTGGCATGGCAAACGCGCTGGCGTTAGCGGTGCCGAAAGTGACTTTGGCGCTGACCGGGCCTACAAAATCGGCTCAGCCAAGATGGTGCTCTCCCGCTTGGCCAAGAAAGCCAAGGCCATCTACTTCAAGAGCGGCGTCAATACCAAGCTCGATGCCATCGTCACTAGCGCACTGGCAGACACCGGCGCGCGCCAGCGTGACCCTCTCGCCATCTTGGCAGAGCAGCGCCTGGTCAAGTCGGCGGCAGAGCTGGCGATCATGCGCCGCAGTGGCCAGGTCGGCAGCGTTGCCCACCGCGCCGCCATGAGCCATTGCCTGGCAGGCAGAAGTGAGTTTGCCCTCAAGGGCGTGCTCGAATTTGTCTTCGCCACCAATGGTGGTGTGGCCTCCTACGACACCATCGTCGCCGCTGGAGTCAACGGCCTGTGCTTGCACTATCCGGCTGGCTTGAGCACACTCAACAACGGCGATATGGTTCTCATTGATGCCGGCAGCGAAATCGCAGGCTACGCCTCTGACATCAGCCGCACCTTCCCGGTCGCTGGGCGCTTCACCGTGGCTCAAAAAGAACTGTACGAAGTGGTTCTGGCCAGTCAACTGGCTGCCATTGCCGCCATCAAGCCCGGAGTAACCTGGGGCCAGCTGGAAAAGATCTGCGAAGATGTGCTCGTCAACGGTCTCAACTCCCTGGGCTTCCCCATGGGCAAAGGCGGCCTCAGCACGAGCGACGTCATGCCGCACGGGCTGGGCCATTGGCTTGGTCTGGATGTGCATGATGTCGGCAAGTATCGAGCACGCAGCTTCGACAGAACCAGCAAGAAGCGCGGCAAAGATGTCGACAGGCCTTTCCTTGAAGGAATGGTGCTGACAATCGAGCCAGGTGTCTACTTGTCGCTCACCGACAAACGCATTCCCGAGCCCTATCGCGGCATCTGTATTCGCATCGAAGACAACATCGAAGTCACCGCCAACGGTGCCTACGTGCAAACCGATGCGCCTAAGTCGGTGCAAGAAATCGAAGAGTTCATGGACTACGCCCGCAACGTTCGCGCCGAATGTGGCGAGGACGCCCTGGGCATTCACATCAAACTTGAAGACTGACTGATACCGGCGGCGGCTGTTGCTTTAGAGTAGCAGCCGCCCGCATGGTCTCTGCGCGTCTTCAGAAAGAGGTTTTTATGAAAATCTTACTAGTTGAAGACAGCGTTTCGATGGGTAAAGCCATCAAAACGTTACTCGAAGCGCAGGGCCATGTAGTGCAATGGATAGTTGGTCTGCGCCGCTTTTCGTCAACGTCAGCCGACCAAGCCACAGGCATAAATGCCGCTGACGAAGACGACCAGGTAACTGCCAAAGACATTGCCGTTGCCTTTGTTGACGGACAATTGAAAGGCCAGTTTACCGGCCCTCAAGTTGTCCAGTATCTTACTCAGAACGGCGTGCCTTGCCTCGGCATCAGCACCCAGACTGACCTGAACCAAGAAATGGTGAAGGTTGGCGCCAAGCTCGGCTTGAAAAAGCCCGTCGCTTTCGTCGCTCTCTTTGCTGGTCTGCTCACGGCTGAGCTGATTCTCAATCTGGCTGCACCATTGCCAGTCAAGTCTCGGCGTAAGCGCGCTCAAACTCTCAATCTTCAACGCCTCGTTTCAATGGAAACAAAGCTGTTGAGCGCAGAGTTTGAAGCCGTTCGCAAACAAGCCGAAGACTTTTTCCGGCCCTTCCTGATGGAAGAGCTCAACTAAATTTTGGCGAAAGAGGTAACAATTATGGAAACAGCACATCAACCAGCCATCTGGATGCAAGTCTTGATTGGCATCGGCGCGGTCGCAGCAATTCTTGCTGTCAGTTGGTGGATCGCCTCAGCCAGCGTCAACCGCAAGTGGAAACGCTACAGACTGGCAGAAGCCGAAGGCGTAAAGATTCGCAACCAGATCCTGGCTACTCGCCAAGAATTCAAGGACAAGTACATGCCCTTGGCTCTGCGCCAGCTGCTGGAAGAAGCCTGGGGCAATTACAGCTCAGTCAGCCAACGCTCTCACTATGTTGAAAACGACGCGGCTCTCAAAGCGGTAATTGAAGAGGTCAAGGCCGTGGTCGATCGCATCAAAGAGCAAGCGCTGGTAAGCCCTACTGCTGCTGACTTCGATGCGGACCGTTTGGCGCTGACCCAAGAGCTGAGCGAGATCGAAACTGCTACAGCAGAAGAACTAGCTGAGCTTGAGGCAGAACATCGCAGCAATGTCGACTCGATCAACAGCCAGCTTGCCGACGAGCGTGCACGCATCACTGCCGCGCTAGAAGTGCTGAAGCTGAAGGAAGCTACGCTCACTCGCTAGCAAGCAGACAAGGACTCACAAGAAAAGTAAGTAGAACTGTCCCACTGGGCCTTTTCTGCTTGCTTTTCTTTTTCTTCAATCTACTACAAGCTTTAGTTAAAATGACGCTATTTTTTTAGTAGACACAGACCGAAAGCCGATGGCAGGTGAGCTAAAAGAAAATCTTGAGGTGGTAATTTTGTCATTAGACCAGTCTACTAACACTAAAAAAAAGAATAAAATGGCGAGGCCTAGATTCAAGACGAAGAGTCATGATCTAGGCCTCGCCCAAGGAAACTAGAGCAGGCTAAGGTCGCCGCTCAAAGAGTCAATCAAATCAGCCTGTGCTGGACCAAGAGCCAAAGCCGTGAAGGTCTCGACTCCATGGAATTCAGTATGGCCGAGGTCTTTCACCAAATGATGATTGAGACCAAGTTGCCTCGCCCGCTCAGACAAAGCCAAAAGCTCCGCTTCGCTGTTGACCGAGACAACCACTTTCTTGTAGTCAGCGGCCAGCCAGAGCAAAATCTCTGGACTGCTCTTGAGCCGTGGCTGTGCACCAGTGCTGCGATCAATGAGCGCCTCCTGAGCCGCATGACTGGCTTGTGCCGCCATTTTACCCTTGCGCATGTTAAGGTCTTTGCGCAGGACGATAACCATTTTTATGTTAGTCATAACTGGCTCTTGCCTCCTTTTTATTCTAGATAAGTAAACCTTGTAATGTCAGCCTTGAGAAGGCTCACAATCGTTAGGCGCCTTCACCAGAGGGGCGATGTCGGGGTGCGCAGCCACCAGTGAAGCGTGATCGACGAAATGCGCGTAAGTGAGACCTTGATGTCTGGGGTTGGCAACAGCCTTGGCGGTGGGGCAGCAACTCCAGAGCAAGGTAGCCCACTGTCCATCCGGTTTGCCCCGGAAATATTTGACCGCACCATTCATGACGCAGTAGAAAGTGGCTGCTCCACCGGATTTCTCCGCCCAGTAGCCAGCGGCTGGCAGACGCGCCAACTGCTTTTCGCTGAACTGCTTCAGTACGCCAGACTTCTTACGCGCCGGAGCGACAGCAGCTCCTACAGCAGCAGCGGGCGAGGACTCGACCAATTTGCAACTGGCACGCAGTTCGCACCAATAGACGTGGCCCTCATACTCGCCGCCTTCGACAGGAAACTTGACGATCACGGTGTTGATGCCGTTGCGCTTCTTGGGAGGCGCGACAATCTCGAGGCGGGTGCCAATACCGACACCTTTGCCACCATTGAAGAAGCCACCGGCTTCGGCAGTTACCAGAACATAGCCACTGCTTGGATCGGACGCGGGGTCATTGCTGGCGCCAGCAACACCTTTCTTGATTTGAAACACTTCGACAATGGCGCCTTTGATCGTCTCTTCTTTCTTGAGCATAGAATTTCCTTCTCTCATAGCTATTTTTGAAGGCAGGCATACTATCAGGGAATGCTGAACTCAGTTCAGCATTCCCCACTAGAAGACTGCAGTTAGCTTGTACGCTTAGGCCGCCGCTTGGGCAGGAGCAGACTCGGCGACGTCAGCAGCCAAGCTGATTTCCAGCCCATCCACCAGAGTGGTGCGCAAGAAGGCAGCCAGCTCAGCGCCACTGCGCACATTGTTCTGCGCCGCCGAAACACCGACGACCAGATGTTCGACACCGTGCACTTCCACCACCTGCGGTGCATAGAAATGCTCGCGCAGATTGGGAATGGCGGCAATCAGAGTGCAGGGGTCGTAGAGGTTGAACGTCTGCACGATGTCCCAGATCGAATCGGTGGCAGCACGGTCAGTACCTTGACCGCCGCAGAAGGCCGAACAGAACCAGGCCTTGTCGCAACGAGCCGGCAGCCCCTGACGAGCAGCAGCATCGGCCGGCATGCAGGCACGGGCCCACAGCTCTTCGATGGCCATCTTCTGAGCAGCCAGTAGGCGCACGCCGACCGGGTGACCAGTGGCCGCCATGTCTTCGTAGATCGCTCGCGGCACCTTGCCGGCGACGGCAGCGTGACGCGAAAGCACCGTGATGGGAATCTGCAGATCCTGCAGCTGACGGTAGAGAAACTCGGTCGACTCTTTGTCGAACGAATGATTCTGAGCCGTCATGTCCGGCACCATGCGACCTTCGCTGTCGAGCACCGGCAGATCGTCTTTGCTGACGACGCCACCCATGATCACTACTCGCCGCACTTTCGAGGCGAAGAGATGCATGTGATCTTTGAGCACGGCCGCCGCATCGGTCATGCCCGAAATCAGCAGCAGCACAATGCCCTTGGGCTTGGCCGCTTTCAGGGTGCGCAGAATCAGCTCTTTGCCGTCCTGAATATCACCAGCATCAGAGAGATAGCCGACGTTGAACTGGTATTCCAGACCGTCGTCATCGGGCTGCTTGCAGCTTGAGCCCTTGCCCACGGCAATGGTGGTCTGACCGAGCTGGTTGAGAGTGCCTTTGGCCAGGCGCGCCCGCTCAAGGGAGGGGGCAAGATTGGCCACCACACCGAGCACGCTGAGGATTTCCAGGCGGATGAAACGGTTGATACCGACCAGTACGTCCTCGTCGTCTTGATCACGACCGGGGTCCATGATCACGAAGAGGTCGCTGAAGAGCGGCACGGGTAGTGGGAGTTTCTTACTCATTTTGATTTTCTCGTTTCCGGAGTTGGGTGTTGCAGTTCAGCTTGTTAGGCGACTGATAGAATCGCCTAAACTACAACGTCTTCGCGGCTGGAGAGCGGCACCAGACGTCAGCGCTTGGTACCGCTCTCGTTATCGCCAGGCTCAGACAGCCAGATACTTCTGATAAAGAGCGTAGGCGACGATGGTCTTGGCGTCGGCGACAGTGAGCAGGTCGTCGAGGGGGACTATCTTGAGAGTGATTTGCTCACCCTCCGAGATCAGCCCGGTGCAGCGACCGTTCATGCTCGCCATTTCCTCTTCCGTGACGTCGCGAGTGAAAGAGAAGAAACGCAAGGTCTCGTCGGAGGCACCGGGCGAGAGGTAGACGCCCTGATTGCAGCCGGCCAGACCACTGAGATCGGTGAGGTCCTTCTCGGCAATCTTGATGCCCAGTTCTTCTTCCAGCTCCTTGGCGGCGACGCCAGCGAAGTTGCCCGAGCCATCCAGCATGCCGGCTGGGATTTCCAGGAAGTCGAAGCGGCCAGTGGGAACGCGCGGCTGCACGGTCATCACCGAATATTTCTTGCCCTTGCAGTTGAGCACGGCAAGAATGCCGACCGAGCCGCCGCGCATGAAAACGATGCCGGGAATGAACTTGCCAGCCTTGTCGACAACATCAGCCTTGAACTTGATGAAGCCAACCTTGGTCGGGCCGAACATGTCGACCGACTGGAAGTGCACAGAGCGAATCTGGAACTTGTTCGTGTCGACCTGGGCCAGCCAGTTCTGGAACTGCTTGGACTGCACCGCGGTATCGAGGGCGATGCCTGCTTCAGCTGTGAAAAGCGGTTGAACCACCGTCGCCGATGGCACGGTGGCAGCGGCAGCAGTTGGAGCTTGAGTTGTTTGATTTTCGGACATTGTGATGTACCTGCTTTTGGTTTGAGAATGAGAGAGGGGATGGTGGCACTTGCAACTGAGCAGATGCAGCACCACCCCCTCACGACTAGAGCCTATTTGCTAGGCCGGACTCTACTTCTTGGTCTGATTCCAGGCCTTGTTGATGGCGGCCTTGGCACTCTCCCAAGATTCGTCCCAGGTCTGCGACAGGCGCCGCCAAACCGGAACGAACGAAGCTTCAAGCCGCTTGTAGACCACCAGGAACTGTTTCCAGACCTTGGCGACAAAGCCAAACAAGAAGTCGTACACGCCACCCACCACCGGCAGCAACCAGCTCATGCCGCGCACAGCGTTGACCACTGCGCGGAAGAGCACATAGACCACCGGGAAGACGATGGCAGCGGTGAGACCAGCAGCCACAGCGAAGGAGGGAATGGCATACCAGTAGTTCTGGCCGTGATGCGCGAAGACCTCGACACCAACAAAAACGCCAACCGCCAGGCCAACGATGCCACCAATGAGGTGGTTACCGTAGCGCAGCAGCAGCTTGCCGAGGAAGAGATAGGCGAACACCACCGTAGCAATCGGCATCACCAGAGCCGGCAGACCGCCGATGGCCAGGGTGACGAGGAGCAGGTTGACAGCGAAGTAGCTAGCAACCGCCGCCGTGATGTTGACCAGGTGCACGAACAAAGTCTCGAACCCGGTCTTGTCCGAGTACGTATTGCTGTTGGCGCTGAAGAGCTCGCGCTGCAGCGAGCGATGGACATTGGTCAGGGGCTCGGAGAGCCAGCTGGCCAGAAGCGGGTTGGCCACGAACTTGACGACGCGGTAAGCCAGGGGAATGGCGACCAGGCCAGACAACAGAGCCGTGAGCACCGCCTGAATGCCGACCAGGAACCAGCCGTCGAACAACTGCAACGGCGGCAGGAAAGCCACAGCAATACCTGCCAGAACCGAAGCGGCAACGCCGATGAACATGTTGCTCACCTGGCTGACGATCGAGCCGATGGCCAGATAGCCAAGCAAGGCAGTGATTGCGGTCAACGCCACAGCCGCAGGCAGGCCGAAGCTCGCCGCCCAACCATAGACGTAGGCACTGACACCATAGGTGATGGCAATACCAGAGACCTGGTGCAGGAAGTTGAGATACTTGCTGTCGTGGTCGTTGTAGAAGCCGTCGAGGAAGCGACCGAAGGCATCGATGAAACCATCGATAAAGCGGTGGAAGAGCGGGCCGATGTACTTGCCCACGAAGTTCAAGCAACGGCTGATCAGCACGTGAGCCAGCGGGAAGACATAGCTGGCCACAACGAACACCACCAGAGCTTGCAGGCCGTAGGTGAGACCGTGGGGCAGTTCATATTGCTTGACCAATTCCGACAGCGCACCGTCGTACCACCAGGCCAGAGCAGCACCACTGGCGATAGCCAGAGCGGGCATGCCCACCTGAGTGATGATGGTGATAACGACGAAGCCGGTAATCCAGGCAGCACCGCCGCCGACAACCAGACTGATGGCGCCAGCCACCAACTTGCCGAGCACACTGGTCCAGGCAAGCCAAGCATAGAGCGCAGTACCGGTCACCCAGGCCTCGTAGAGGCAGCAGAGAACGGTGGCGGCAATGGCAGCGACGTTGAGCAACTGGCTGAACCACACCGGATTGTTGGTGCGGGAATCAGAAGCATTGGGAACGTTGCGCCAGAGGAAGCGACTCGACTGGAAAGCCCAGCGGAAAATCGCCATGTAGAGCGCCGGCCAGAGGTAGTAGTAGGTCGCCACCACAGCAGCCAGAGCAAGGGGTACCCAGGTGGTAACGGAAGCCTTGGCCAGCCAGAGCGGATAGCCCGTGGCGATGCCAGCAGCCATGGAGGCGAGAATGCCGAAGAACCAGGCCGGACCGCCCGTGGAAGGCTGGTCATAGACATGGTGCTTGAGATACTGCGCCGGCTTGATGAAGATCATTGCCACGAAAGCAACGGCGAACATGACACCGGTCAGCAGCTTCTGGAGCAGTCCAGTGTCGCCATTGCCGGAAGGTGAATCAGGAGAACCGCCCGTGTTTTCGGGCTGGTCGTTTTGCGGTGTATCGGATTTCATAGGAGCCTTTTTGTTGTCATAACTGACAAGGTTGACTGCGGTTGGAACCAGGGCTAAGTTTCGGCAAACTAACGAATCGGCCGAACAAAACCCCATGAGTCCCGGCATATCTTCAACAGCGAGCGAAACAAGCGAGAGCAGGAGCAAATGGAGCACGGTCGCACATACCAGCCTGGGGAACAGACTTGGTAATGAGAGATGCTTATTTGCAGGCGCTTGCGGTGTTTTTACTCGGGTGTAGAAGAAAAGGGGATAAAAGTACCTTAGGCGGAACAATATCTTCACTTCAAAGGGTTGTTTACAAAGCTTCGTTCAGATTCCTCTTAGAAACCCCTAAAAGGCTCTAAATATGAAGAGTGGCCCATTAGCGCAAGCTTCGCTACTGGACCACTTTTATTGCTTTACATGAGCCTGTTCTAGCTAAAACTGCTGCCTTAGAACAACCACCATCTGTGGGTAAACAATTGAACCAAGCAGAGAGAGCCAGAGACAAGCAAAGAAATTGATTTGATCTCGGGCATCCAGTGAGAGAAGGCGCCTTTGCTGACAAAAGATAGGGAAAGTAAGCAGATGGCAAAACTGAAGATCCAGGAGATAGCCGCAACACAAAAGATGGCACTAACAAGCGGATTCTGTGTCAAACCAAGCGATGAAATAATTGCGTCCATCTTCTACCAACCTCCCCAAGCCCCTAACCGCAAACTCTTGCAGCCCAACTCTTTGATCGTATCGAGAGCAGCAGAAACCGTAAATTGGCGAAAGCGCATACGCGAAAACGTGTACGAAAGAATGGCCAGCCCGATTATTAGCATGCGCTAATCTGCGCTAGTTGTTTATTACTTAAATCATGGTGATGCTACGAACGAAAAAGCTCTTAAAGTCATGTCAAAGAGCTTTCTAGTGGCTCAACTCATTGCTTTAGGTAAGCTGAGAAACTGATCATAAACGAGTTCTCTTTTTCTCTCTTCCAAATCAAAGGCTTTTCCTACCCAAACAAGCCAACAACCACCATACCCCTGTTTTCCTCATAGATCGTTGATCTGCGTGGTTTACCGGTGTGTGCGTGTATCTGTCTGCCCTGATTGGAACGAGAAGCAAGAAGACGAGAACAAGCCTGCCATCTGTATCAACGCCATCTTAAACCCAACCTGAAACGGAGATTACGATGCACAACCGTGATATCGCTTTCGACTGGCGCGCCACCATGGGCCTCTCCAGCAACGTCCCGAGCGACGCTGCCGACGTCATCGCCTACCTCGATCTGATCAGTGAGCTCTGCCAGGACGACGGCTCCTATCTCTATCGCACAGCCAATCGCCACACCTGCGCCTGCGACGACCCCATCGTCATGCTGCACCACGTTCGCCTCAACCAGCTCTGCAGCACCCCGGCCGACCACCGCCTCTTCGACAAGGCTGTCAGCTTCGTGCGGGCCAACAAGCCGATGTACTTCAGCGATTCCGAGATCGAGCGCCGCATGAAGAACGCCGACGGCGACTGCCCCATGTGCGGTTTCCGCCCGAGCTTCAACGGTCCCGATCACGAAAACCGCCGCAGCATGATCACCCGTTGCAACCACATCATGAACTACCATGTCGCCGGCGACACCGACGCTTTCCTGCGGCAAGCTCGTGTCTGGGAAGGGAAGAGCTGGCCCTACGCCTGGATGCAAGGTCACAAGATCACCGCCGGCGTCAATGGCGAGAAGATCTTGCAGGTGAACGGCAGCGCGCCCTGTCAGGGATGCCTGGAGCTGGAAGCCATGGAAACCATGGAACGCGCCATCTTCAAGCTGATCGAAACGGGCAACCAGCCGCAGTTCACCAAGCCGGGCTGGAGTGTTCCTTGCAGCTACTACTGCGAAGGCAGCGCCGACCAGCAGCTCATGCGCGTGAAGAAGGCCGTGGCCGACGCCCACGACTACTTCAGCGGCTCCAAGGAGATTCGGCTCAACGGCGCCGGTCTCAAGCTCTTCATCAGCCCGGTGAGGAGTGGCATGCGCATTCGCGAGGTCAACTTCGGCCTGCGCGTTGGCGGCGATCAAGTGCGGGATTACCCGGGCTTCCAGGAGTTTGCCCACAAGCTCTTCGAGGACTTGGGGGTGCCGACTTCTAGCTAAACCTTCAACCTAAACCGAGCTTCGCGCTCAAGGAGATCAACATGACAAAAGCCAAACTCAGTCTTGCTATCTTGAGCGCAAGCCAACTCTACGAACGCACCCGCACAGAGCGCTCCAATCGCGACCTGTTCAAGGTGCGGGTCGTGGACGGTAAGCAGGTGAAACGGCTGCACTACCTCGCTCCTGACCCGTGGCAGAAGGAGACCAGCGTCACCCTCTCCCTCGGTAGCCGCATCATCGCCATCGGCGGACTGCAGGTCAATCCGCACGACAACGAGATGTTCTGGGTCACCCATGTCTCGGTGGAAGACAAACACCGGGGCAAAGGCTACGCCCGCATGATTATCGAAGCCATCTACGCCTACGCCGTCGAGCAAGGCAAGGTGGTTTCGCCCAGTGCGTTCTCAAACCTGGGACAGCGCCTCAAGCCCATCTTCGCCCGCATGAACGAGCAGTTTCCCGCTGCCAATTCGGGCGAAGCTTTTCGCGACCATCTCGGCTGAGCAGCAGCCAGAGAACGAAATCAGAGAAGAAAACTAGAGAAAGAAATAAGCATGCGATACAGACTCGACGCGCCATTCGACCAATGGGCGAGCAAGCCGGAGGTGCAAGCGCAAGCTCGTGCTTTCATCTGCTCGCACATTGACGATGGCGAGAAACTCTTGGCCAATCTCGAAGTGAAATTCTTCGGCAGTCGCCTGATGAACTTCAAGGTGATTGAGGCCATGAACCAGCTCTACTGGCAGCGTGCAGAAGAGCTGATGCAAGCGGCTGTGTTTTCCAGGGGCGACTTCAATGCCCTGGCGATGCAGCCTGACCCCGAGTGGCGCAAGGTCGTGCCGATATTCGCCTTCGCTCTGGGCTTCCGCCCGGACGAGGCGAGCAGTCGAGCTCCGGCCGGTCAGCCACAACTCCTGCCCGATTGAGAGCCCCCTCTCTCGACGGCAACCAAGCAATCAACACAGGCCATCGGCCTAAACCAAGGAAAATCATGAACTTCAGTAACCTGCGTAAAGTCGCACTGCCCGCGCTGCTGCTCGGCACCCTCGTCCTCACCGGCTGCGCTGGCGCTCGCCTCGGACCCGGCACCACCACCGGTGCGGTGATCGGCGGCGCCGCCAGCATCCTCAACCACGATGGTGGGCGCGCTGCCGCCATCGGTGTTGGCGTCGGCGCAGCAGTCGACATCCTCAACGGCGAGCCGCCGGTCGAGGTCGAGACCTACCGCGGCAGCCGCGGCTACCGAGATGACCGTTACTACCGTGACGATCGCTACTACCGCGACGACCGCCGCTACCGTCCGGCTCCCCCGCCGCCCCCGCGCCGTCGCTACTACGACGAGCGCTGTGGCTGCTACTACTACCGCTGAGACCCAGCGTTGGTAGACATCCATACCTAACCACCTAGTGGTCAGGCAACAACCCGCCCGGCAGAGAGGAACAGTGGCAACACTGCACTTCTCTGCCGGGACTATCTTGAGCTTGTTCTACAAGCAAGGAGGATTTCATGAGAACACTCTTGTCTCTGAGCCAGACCGGTTTGGTTGCCTCCACACGGGGCCCCGGAGATGGCAATGTGTAGCGCCGCGGTTGCAGAACCGGACGGTACTTTGGTGGTCGTCGACATGCAGTGGTTCTTCGTCAAGGGCTGCGAAAATGCCGACCTGCTGGCCAACGTCATTGCCGAAATCAACGAGGCGATGGCGAAGGGCTGGGCCATCATCCTGCTGGAAGTGACTCCCTGGCGTCTCGACCACACCATGGAAGAAATCACCAAGGTGGTCAAAGGCTACCAGCGCTGCCTGCAGAAAACCAAGGCCAAGCCCGACGGCTCAGGCGAAGTGATCGATGTCTGCCTGGAAGAAGGCTTCTCGACCACCAACTTCAAAGTCGTCGGTGTTTGGATTGACGCTTGCGTCGAACAAACCGCCGTCTCGCTGGTGGAGCGGCTTTCCAACTGCGTCGTCAACGTAGTGAAGAAGGCCTGCTCGACCAACTGGGACGAGAAAGGAGCCTGGCAAGCATTTCGCCAACGTCGTCGTCTGCTGGTGGCCTAAACCGCATCAGCAGTCTTTTTAGCAAAATCTGTTTTAAGGAAACCGAGATGAACCTGAAAAAAATCAACAAAGAAGGTCTGATCACTCGCCAGCCCGATGGCTCGCATGTGGTCATGGTCAAGGGCGCCAGCTACGTCGCCGCATTGGCAGGCGTCAGCTGCATCAACCCTGATGCGGCAGAAGCGGAGCGGGTCTACAGCAAGACCTTCACCAAGAAGCCCATCTACATGCCCCATGAGTACGAACGGGCTGTGCGGGAGATCCTCATGGGCACCGACGTGATCGTGCTGGGCATGAACGGCTATAGCTCGCTCACCAGTGAGAAGTGTGCTGAATGGGGTGTGGCGCCCGGTGCCTACGAGGCAGCCTGCGCTGGCATTCTCGAAAGCATCATCATCGAGCTGGAGAAGTCCTATCCCGGCGTCGACATCCGCCTCGCCCATGGTGCCTCAGAACTGGGTGTGGATGGCGTCATCCTGAAAGTGGCAGCGAAGCTGAACAAGCGACAGCTCGGTCATTCGTGCCCGCGCTTCATGTTCTACGTCGAAGACGATTACGTGCCTGTTTACGTGGCCAAAACCCAGGTGGACTACGCCAACGCCTTCATCGACTCGCTGGCCGTGCTCGTCGCTGCCAACGGCCGTGAGCAAGCGTTCAAGCACGACCTCAACGCGGTATTCGACAAAGCCAAGCACGTCATTCCGGTGAACGTGCTGCGCAGCATCTCTACCACCGGTGGCCCGCCGGCGCGCAATGCTGACGGCAAAATCGAAGATGCCGTGGCCCACTTCGAACAGCGCGTGCACCTCATGTACCAGGCCTTCAATGGCTCGGGCGACCCTTACGTCGACATCGTCAACCACGTCACCGGCCAAGTGCGCAAGATCGGCCGACTGCTGATTTCGCCCGAGCGCGGCTTCAGCGCAGCCAGCATCGCCAATCTGCGCAAGAACTAACGGCAACATCAACCAAGGAGAATCACCATGACTGCTTCCATCGCCATCGCCCTGCTCGCTTCCCTGGCTCTCGCTCTCGCCGCCCGCAAGCGCAAGAGCCAGCCGCAGCTGCAACCCATCCGCATCGTCGCTTCCTCCCGCTCGCGTCGCCGGCCGTTCTAGGCCTGCTTCACCAGGAAGAACTTTCTACACCAATAAACACAAACCTCTGAAAACTCGAAAGGACCTCTCATGAATTCCATCATGCTCTGTGCTGCCATCGGCCTCGTCGTTGGCCTGATCATCGCCTCCTGCGGCAAACGCGAACGCGGGAAGTACATCTCCGCCGCCATCATCGGCCCCATTGCCGGCGCCGTGGTCGGCCTCTTCGCCGCCATCACCGTCATGTGCTACATGGTGCCCATGAAGGACGTGGTCTACGGGCCGGCCAAGCTCGTGGCCATGCGCAGTTCGGACGGCATCTCCGGCACCTTCGTCTGGGGCTCCGGCAGCATCGGCAATCGCACCACCTACAACTTCCTGCAGAGCATGGAAGACGGCAGCATGGTACCGGGTTCGGTGCCTGCCGATGGCCTGGTGCACCTGATCGAAGACCCGGAGCTGAAGAATACCGGTTTCTGGAGCACCACCATTCGCGAGGCCGACAAGACCTCGCCGCTGTACAGCTGGGCCCTCGGCACCCGTGACCGGACGCAAACTCTGCGTCAGGAATTCCGCGTGCCAGTCGGTACCGTAGTGCAGCAGTTCAACATCAAGTAAGCTCTAGCCAAGGGCAGAGTAAGAGTTAGATGACCCGGTCGGGAATGAAGGGAGGGGACACAGGTCTCTCCTTTCATCTCTCGGCCGGGTCATTTTTTTCTCAAAATTTTTCTACTATATAGCTGACTAGATCAGACAAAAAAAACAAAAAAATGAAGCTCTACCCGTCAGACATTCGCTCAAAAAGCGATACTGTCTGACGGGAGAACCACACAAAAACTAACTGCTCAGCTTCACTTGCCAGCAGGTGTCACCACAGTCGTCTTCTTTCCAGAACGGCGACGCGGCTTGACCATATTGCCAACAACAGCCTGAGCAAAATCACTGGTAGACAACTTCGTCGACGTCTTCATGAAGCGAGCGAGGTCACCAGTGACAGTGCGAGCCTTGATGGTTTTCTGCACAGCCTTGGTAGCAATCTCTGCCGCCTCGGTCCAACCCAGATACTCGAGCATCATCACGCCAGAGAGCAGTAGCGAACAAGGGTTGGCGATGCCCTTCCCGGCGATGTCTGGCGCTGTGCCGTGAGTCGCTTCGAAGAGAGCACAGTTGTCACCGATGTTAGCACCAGGTGCAATACCGAGGCCACCGACTTGGGCAGCGGCAGCATCCGAGATATAGTCACCGTTCAAGTTCATGGTGGCAATCACCGAGAACTTGTTGGCCCTGGTCAAAAGCTCAAAGAAAGTGGCATCAGCGATGCGGTGGTTGAGCAGAATCTTGCCTTCAGGCAGGTTACCGCCATGCTTGCTCCACAGGTCCTCTTCTGACACCATGATTTCAGCAAACTCTTCGGCTGCCAATTCCAGACCCCACTTGAGGAATGCTCCTTCAGTGAACTTCTGAATATTGCCCTTGTGCACAATCGTCACCACCTTACGCTGCTGTTCGATGGCAAACTGAATTGCCGCACGAATCAGTCGGCGAGCACCGCTGCGTGACATGATCTTGATGCCGACGCCGGTGTCCTCGCGGATGTCATAACCCTCTTCCTTGAGCAGTGCCAAAATCTTCTTGGCCAAAGGCGAGCCCATCTCGAACTCAATGCCAGCATAGACATCTTCGGCGTTCTCGCGAAAGATGACGACGTCCAGATCTTGAGGCCGCTTCACCACAGAAGGAACGCCACTGAAGTAACGCACAGGCCGCACACAACTGTAGAGATCGAAGTACTGGCGCATGGTGACATTGAGGCTGCGCATGCCACCACCAGTGGGGGTATTGAGAGGCCCCTTGATCGACACCCCGAAGTGCCGCAAAGCAGCCAGAGTATCTTCGGGCAGGGCCTTGCCGAACTGCTGCCGAGCTTTATCGCCAGCGAAGACTTCAAACCAGTTGATGCGCCGAGCGCTGCCGTAAGCCAGGCTTACAGCAGCGTCGAGCACAAGGCGGGTGGCGTCAGAGATTTCCGGGCCAATGCCATCCCCCTCGATGAAAGGGATGATCGGCTGAAGCGGGGTAATCGGCTTACCCTCCTTGAACTGGATAATTTCTCCAGCGGGAGGGCAGAGGCCATTGAAGAGCCTGGCTGTTTGAGCATTGGCCAGGCCGCCAGAAGCAGTATCAGAAACAGATGTATCGTTCATAAACGTAGTCCCCTGATGTTTTCTTGAACTTGAACCGCAATAGCCGTTAGCTACCGGTTCTTAAATGAGATCGAAAGTCTGACCGCGCGAAGGCACGACAACAGACCAACCAAGAGCAGCCTCGATGTGCTGCTGAAACTTCTCCAGCGAGCCGCCATCCCCGTGAACGAGGAAAGTCTGCTTCGGCTTGCTCTCGAATTGCTTCATCCAGGCAATGATTTCTTCGTAGTCGGCGTGACCCGAATAGTCAGACATGTATTCGATGGTCGCTCTCACCGGGAGAGTCTTGCCATGAACACGAACCTGGGTGGGCTTGTTGTTGACCAAATCGAAGCCGAGCGCACCCGAGCCCTGATAGCCAACAAAGAGCACAGTGCTGTTCTTCTGGGGCAGTCGCTTCTCCATGTGAGTGAGAATCTTGCCACCAGCAGCCATACCAGAAGAGCCAACGACGATGATCGGCTCGCTTGCTTTCTCATACAAGCGATTGGACATCTCAGGCTTGCTGCACTCCAGATAACGAGGCGGGCTGAAGGGGTCTTCACCACGGGCGAAGATCTTACGCGTCTCATCGTTGTAGAGGCTGGCCCACTTGCGGTGAACCTTGGTGGCCTCGATGGCCATCTTGCTATCGAGGAAGACAGCAATATCCGGAATGCGCTTGGCCAGCATCAAGGTGCGCAAGTCGAAAAGCACAGCCTGAACACGACCGACAGCGAAGGCCGGAATGAGAATGACACCGCTGCCGCTATCGCGCTCTTTTACTTTGGCGCGAGCATAGGCTTTGTTGACGATGTCAGCGAGCACGGCCAGACGGTCGCGTTTCTGGTGCAGCTTGTTGCCGTAGGTCGACTCCGAAATGACGTAGTCGGCGAACTTGACGGGAGCAAGCTCTTTCAGCAGAGGCGTATTGGGGCGACCAACGTTGCCAGTGAAGCAAACGGTGCGAGCATCCTCGCCAGTACCAATGGTCAGCGTCACCACAGCAGCGCCAAGAATATGGCTGGCTTCGGTGAAGCGCAACGCCACACCGTCAGCAATGTTGTAGAGCTGATTGTAGTTGACCGATTTGATCAGCGGGAAGCACCTCGCAGCGTCTTCAGCGCGATAGAGCGGCTCGACCAGAGGCAGAACCTTGGCGTTCTTTACCGCGTTCTTTACCGCGTTCTTAGCACCAGATTTGGTACTACCCTTGGCGGTCGAAACGCTGGCCTGTTGCTGCCCGGTGATACGCTTATTGCTGCGAGCTGCCGCCATTTCCTGCAAGCGACCTGAGTCGGCCAGCAAAAACTGCAGCAGATCTTTCGTCGCCGGATGGGTGTAAACCGCACCAGCGAAGCCGTCCTTCACCAGAGCAGGCAACCAACCAGAGTGGTCGATGTGAGCGTGACTGATGATGACGAAGTTGATGTCAGAAGCAGCCACACCCTTGGGCAAGCGTTTCTCGTGGTTGATGCTCTCATGCTCCTGATGCAGCCCACATTCCAAAAGGAAGCGGGTGATCTTCTTGGAGGCATCGGTATATTCAAAGAAAAAAAGCGAGCCAGAAACGTCACCGGCCGATCCCAGGATATTCATTTTGAGGCGCTGGCTGGGAGCCGAACGCTTCTGTTTGTTGTGTTTCATCTTGAGTCCTTCAAGCCGATCAGCCAGTGAGCTGCCTGCTTAGTCAGCGGCAACTCACCAGAAGGCGGCTTAGTGTTGTTATAAGAAGAATCAAAAGGCTGTGAACAGCCCTTGCTCTTCTAATAGCGCAAGGCAAATAAATGAGGTGGCACGCAGAACGCGCGCAAAATAAGACCAGATCTATTTACACGACGGTGCTAACGCCTTGCACTTTTGTTTTCACAGGGTGAGGCTGAGCGCTGCGACCCTGAATCAGGGGAGCGCCCAGCAAAAAAAGTAAGTGCCTGCCTACTTGCTCGAAGCAGCTGGCAAAGCCTGGGCAGCGCGAGCGCTTATCCAGTCTTTGATCACCTGATCGTGCAAAGGAAAAGCGATTTCGCTCGGCAGCGCATCGAAGGGATAGACACCCACTTCCAGCGCGTCCGAACCAGCCTTGAGTTCGCCACCGACCACCTTGGCCTCGTAGAAAATCAAAAACTGATTGCCACCAGGCACCGGCAGTTCCGCCAGGGTGCGAACAATTTCGACAACCAGGCCAGTTTCTTCCAGGCCTTCGCGAGTGCCGGCTTGACGCGGACCTTCGCCCTTGTTGATGAAGCCAGCGGGCAGAGCAAACTTGCCTGCACGGGGCGCCACCTTGCGCTTGACGAAAACGATGCCACCATCCATGGGGATGAGCAACACCGAAACCCCCTTGGGGTTGTCGTAGTGAGTGAACTTCTTGCAGCCATGGCAGTGGGGGAAGGTCGTACCCTCCTCCACGATTTCACCAAGAGCTGTGCCGCAGAGCGGGCAAAATTTGTAGTCTGAAGTCATGCATTGACTCTTTCTTGCAGAGAGAAGAGGACTGCGCACCAAAGACATGACAGCAAGTCACATCTTCAGGCGCAGCCCTCCCCCGTTGGTGTTGTTACTCGCTGTCCTTGCTCTTGCCGAAGGGCAGCCAGTCATAGACCTGGTAGAGTCCGAGCCCGGCATAGAGCAGGTAGAGAGCCCAGACAACCATGCGCAGAGCAGGGCTGAAAGGCATGATCAGCGGCGCGGCCATGAGCATGACCGTGACGACGATGACGATGAAAGCACCTTTCTTGATGCCGGCTTCATGGTGGAACATCTTGCTCAGCAAGTGCACCACAAAGAGCCATACCTTGCGAGCGCCGAGGGCGATGATGGCCGCGAAAAGCAGGCCGATAGGACCGAAGGTAAGCATGGTAGTTTCCTTTTCAGGTTGGACGAAAGAGAGAGCAGTCTTGCGATCTGTTCACCGCACTGGTCTTAGAACCAGGCGGAGAACAGAGTGAGAAAGGCGACCTTGTTGAAGAGCACCCAGGCAAGACCAGAGGCGAGGCCGATATGGGCAGCCAGGATCAGCAGCTTGGTGGTAAACGGCACAGCAAAGTAGCTGGGCATAACCGAGCGCTGAACGGCACGTTGACCAAGGGCCTCGTAGGCCTGTTGAGCGATCAAGAAGCCGATGATCAGGTTGAAGACGTTGGCACCGGCAACGAAAATCAGCACGTAGGCGAGCAAGGCAGCGCCAGGAATCCAGAACCACTTGCTGATAGCCTGAGTCATGCCGCCACCATCCATGGGGTCAAGCGGAATGAGGTTGAAGAGATTGAGGAAGACGCCGAAGACGCCAACCTGAATCATCATGCCATTGCCCAGGGCAGCGCCAGCCACCATGGTCACCAAGCTAGCCAGGCCACCAAGGAAGGGGCCGGCAAACTTGATGTAAGCTTCGTCACTGGCCGAGCGGCAACGTTCGGTTTGAACGTAGGCGCCGAAGGGCGTGAAAGTCGGCATGGTCACGCTCAAGCCCTTTTGCTTGGCGGCGATGACGTGGCCCATTTCGTGGACGAAAATCAGAGCGAAGAAACCCAGCGCCATCTGAATGGAACCGAGCAGCAGCCACCAGAGACCGAGGCTGAGTGCAAACATCACCAGCTGGTTGGTGGAAATTTTTGTGTTCATCATTGTCTTAAACTCCAGAATTATTTCTGAAGGCAGAAAGCCGGTGGTGGCACCGCGCAACTCGACCTCTCTATGAGGCCGAGACGAGATACGCACCACCGGCAATTTCGCTTCACTGGTTAAGCGCCAAGGTCAGACAGGCGCTTGAGGCGCCATGCCATAAACCTTAGCGACAAAAGCGCTGTAACAGCCCACAGCAACACTGTTGCTAGAGGCTGTCGCAGCTGATTAGAGGCCCTGCTTCTTGAGGCTGGCCTGCATCTGGCCCAGGGCCATGACCACCATCGATTGGGTCCAGGCCAACGGTTCGTTGGCATCGATCACCCATTCACGACTGTTGACGTCCACAATCCAGGCCTCCGGAATGAGACCGCTGGCCGGAATTGAGGCGATGGTGCGGTTGAAGTGGAAGAGCTGCTTCTCGAAGTACTTCGAGTCGCCGGTGCGCTGGAACAACTCACCGTAGATGTAAGACATCTGCGGCGAACCGTGGCACCACTGCGCTTCCTCGTTGGGACCGAGGTCATAGCGGTTGATACGACCATCCCACACGTCCTTGGTGTAACGGCGGATGCCGAGAGGCCCCATCAGCTCCTTCTCGATGTTCTCGAGTACAGCCACGGTGTTGGCATCGTCGAGCACGGGCCGTCCTGCCACCGCAGCCAGGAGCAGCGGGTTGATCTGGGCCAGGTCGGCGCTGCGTTGATCGCCATTATCCGAGCTGATGAACTCGCGGATGCCGAGTTCACGCAGCTTGGCTTCGCACTTCTCGATCAACTCCTTGACGCCGTGGTCGCGCACCCAGTAGTCGACACCGTCCTTGTTGTAGCGCATGGCGCCATCGGGGAACAGCACATCGTACTGCTCACGCAGACTGACCAGGGCACAAGCGATTGACGACCAGTGTTGAGCAACCTTGTCTTCCCAGGCGCCCAAGTCCTGATCTTCCCAGACGTGGATGGTCCAGAGGTAAGCGTGCAGCAGGGTGGCGAAAGCCGTTGCCTGCGTGCCCACTTCATCAGACCACTGCACACGGTTGGTCTTCAAGCCGTGGAAAAGGAGGAAGTTGATGAACGACAGAGAGTCGTTCTGACCGTGCCCCCACGGATCACCAACTTCGCTCAGCGAAATCGGGTTGTAGCGGATGTGGGGCCGACGGAAGTAGTCCTTGGGAAAGCCGGAGGCCCGCCCCTGGATGATGTCGAGGAAGCGCCCTTCACCCTTGCGATGGTGGGTGATACTGGCTGCCAGACCACGCTTCCAATTGTTCTTGGGAACGTTGAGGCCGGCGTTGAGCGAGTCGTTCTCGGCGAGCATCAGCTCTGCGAGACACTGCATGATGTTGTCGCGATCCCACATGAAGATCAGCAGACCATCGATGCTGTTCTCCAGCGTGTCGGCGTTGAGAACGGTCACGGCCGAGTGGCCACCGCTCTTGTAGCGCTTCAGGTCAAGCGTGCGCAGCTTGACGAGGGCGGAACGGACGGATTCGAGATCAGCGCTGCTGTAGCTAGCGCGGATCAACTTGGCGAGATCGGCATTCTGCGGCTGGAGCTGGCCGATCTTCGTGTCAGAAACCTGAGTTTGCGTAGACATAAAAAAGCCTCCTGGACGCACAGCTGCCTTGCAAGCACAGCCAGCGTCCTGTTTTAGTGTTTGTTAATCGGAATCAAGACTGGGCACTTCAGCGCCAGTCGACAGGGACAGAGAGAGGGCCGCAGGCAACAAGCGCGTAACCGCCTGAAGCCAACAGCTTGAGAACCCCATCCTCGACCTGTGAAAGGCGGTTGATGGTAGGATCTCGATGTAGAAAAAACGCTAACGAGGTAGCCCAGCAAGATGGATCCGAGTCACGAAGACCGCCCATGGGGCAGTTTCGACGTACTAGTCGACCAGAGCAATACCAAAGTCAAACGACTCTTGGTAAACCCTGGCCAGCGACTCAGCCTACAAAGCCACAAGTTGCGTGATGAACATTGGGTGATTGTGAAAGGCACTGCCCAGATTACTCTCGACGATGAAACCATCGAGAAAACCTATGGCCAACACGTCTTCATCAAACGTGGCAGCAAACATCGAATTGCTTGCAGCGGTTCCGAAGCGGTGGAAATCATCGAGGTGCAAGTAGGCGACGGCTTCCCTGAAGAAGACATCGTCCGTTACGCTGATGACTACCACCGCGCCGGTTAAGCCCTGAAGCTTATCAAGAGTGAGCCAAAAGCAGTGCTGCAACGATCATGCTGTTATTGAGCACATGAGCGATGAGCGGTACCACCAGGCTGCCTGAACGCCGATAGGCCTCAGCGTAGACTGCACCAAGAACCATGTAGAACGGCAAGGCCGGCAGGTTCATGTGCATAACACCGAAGACAAAGGCGCTACCGAAAACAGAAACCACGGTAGTGAAACCAGGACCGAACTTGCGGCTGAGAGAGCTTCTCAGCACATTGAACAAGAAGCCGCGGAAGATAATCTCTTCCATGACCGGTCCAATCATGGCCAGAGCAGCCATCAAGAACAAGGCACTACCGCCTAGAGTCTTGATGAAGTCAGCAGTTGGATCGGAACTGGGCACGGTGTAAACAAGGCCCATCAGCTGCTCGGCTGCAAGACCAACAGCAAAAGTCAAGATGCCAAATCCGATAGCCTTGAGCCAAGAACCTTGCAAGCTCTTGAGGTTGAAAGAAATGACATCGCGCATCTTCAAGCCTTCTTTGTGCAGAGCGCGCCGCACACAAGTGAGCTGCAAACCAAATCCACAAGCGAAAGTGGCGAGGGACATGATGGTGAGCAGCAGCCCTTCGGCTCCTGGTGCCATCAGCAGCTTGCTCAGGAGGCCGTCGGTAGGCATCAAGCGCAAGGCGAGCAGGAAAATACCTACAGGCAGAGCGGAGCCAATAACGAAGAAGACCAGGCTGAGAGCGTAGAGTTTGAGCGAACGAGCTGGGCTGAAAGGGAAATCAACAGAGAGTCGAACATTGGGGTTAACCAGGGTGTTCCATGCATTTTTGAGGTTAAGGAGAGACATAAGACCTCCCTCGGCGAGCCGAAGTGGAATACCTGAACTAAATTCAGGTCAACGCGAAAAGCATGAGCGTTGCGCTCACGAAGAAAAGTTGAAAGCTATGATCAGGTTGGTTGGTCCAGTAAGCTTTTGTGAAAAATAAGAGGAAATGTAGACCTTTAGACCTACCTTACGCACCCGTACTAATGCAATCTTGTCAAGAAGCTACTAGCCATGCCACTTTATAACTGAAAATGCTTACCTGGTAAGAGCTAATGGCAGATGTCGAGATAGAAGAACATCATGCTGTTACTTTTTTAGATTTTTACCATGTAAAAGCCCACGGGCACGTAACACTTAGCGCAAGACGCGACAAGCGCCACAAAAAGCTTGCACAACTGCGCCAGATCAACCAGAAAGCGACATAACTGGTCGGCTGCAGCCTGCGCCTAGGCATGTGAGCACAAGCAACATCCTGTATCTGAGGGATATGTAATGCCTAAGAGCTTGCTCTTGAAAGCCATTACTTACTAGGTTCAACAAGTCTTTCTGCTACCAACAACCACTCAACAAACTTTTCTTTTCTCAAAGCCAAAAGCTTTTCTCTAACAACAAGACTTTCCCAAGACACACCAGTGTTCCAGCCTCTGCGGAACGCCTAGTTGTCTTGCGCCGAAACGATGGAAAGTCCAAAGGAGCCTCAAATGACACACAGTAATCTCACAAGCTTTACCGGTCACAGTCACGAAAGCTCGGCTTGCTGCGGACACCTTCACTGGTGGCGGCACCTGAGCAATTCTTCAGCCACGGCAGCGCGCAAGCCCTTTGCTCTGCCTGGCACCGCCAAGCAGTACGCCCCCGACCTCACCGCCCACGTGCACCACACCAAGCTCGTGATCGCAGTCGACCCGGTGGCCAAGACTCTTGTCGGCAACTGCCTGACCACCATCGAGCCGATTTACGAAAATCAGCCGATCTCGACCATTTTCTTCGAAGCCACCGACCTGCACATCGACAGTGTGCGCGTTCTCGGTGAGAGCGAAACACTCAAGTTCGACATCATGGACAAGGGCATCCTCGTGCACCTGACCAAGGTCTTGCACAAGGGCGAACAGCTCGTCATCGACATCAAGTACAACACCCTGTCGCCCAAGCTCGGTATCTACTTCACCGGCCCCACCTCGCTCTACCCTTCCAAGCCCTACCAGGTCTGGACCCAGAGCCAGGATGACGACGCCCACCACTGGTTTCCGGTGGCCGAAGCCGACCACCCCAACCACCGCATGACCTCCGAAGTGGTGGCCACTGTTCCCAACGGCTTCACCGCTCTCTCCAACGGTCGGCTGTTGAGCGAGACGGTCAATAGCGTTGCTGACGATGCCACCGAACTTGCCACCAAGACTTTCCACTGGTTGCACGACAAGGCGCACGTCACCTACCTGATGGCGCTCGTGGTCGGTGAGTTCGTCAAGCTCGAAGAGAAGTACGACGACCTGCCGGTCGAAGCCTACGTTCACCCCAGCTTGCTGGAGCGTGCCCGCGAATACTTCAAAGGCACCGCCGAACTGGTGCGTCTCTACTCCGACCTCTACGGCGTCAAGTACCCGTGGCCCGGCAAGTACGCCCAGGTCTTCGTGCAAGACTTCATCTTTGGTGGCATGGAAAACACCACCATCACCGTCATGACCGACCGCATCCTCGCCGATGTGGGAACGCGCGACGAACAGCGTCTGCAGGAAGTGCGCTTGAACGCGCATGAACTGAACCACCACTGGAACGGTGACCTGGTCACATGCCGTGACTGGTCGCACGCCTGGCTCAACGAAGGCGGAGCTACCTTCGGCGAAGTGGAAGCCGTGGAACACCTCTTCGGTGACAAAGCGCGCGACTACTACGCCCTGGGCTTGAGCAAGGTCTACTTCGGTGAAGACCGTCGCTATCGCCGGCCGCTGGTCTGCAACACCTTCCGTGAGCCGATCGACCTGTTCGATCGTCACCTCTACCAGAAGGGCGGCTTGGTGCGTCATATGCTGCGCCACCTGCTCGGTCGCAAGGCCTACTACGACTCGATCAAGACCTACTACGAAGACAACCGTTTTCAGCCGGTGGAGACGATCGACATGATCAAGGCCATCGAGAAGACCACCGGTCGCAACATGCGGGCGTTCTTCGACCAGTGGGTGTACGGCGCCGGCTACCCCGAGTTCAAGGTCGCCTACAGCTTTGACGACAAGCAGAAGCTGGCCACGGTCAAGGTCAGCCAGGTACAGAAGCTGGAAGAGCTCACCGGGCTCTTCTCGCTGCCCATCGACATCAGCTTCGGTTTCGCTGATGGTACGAGCAAAGACGTTACCATCAATGTCAGCGAAGCCGAGCACTCGTTCAGCTTCTCCCTCGACAAGAAGCCGTCGATGTTCCGCTTCGACCCGCACAACTTCATCCTGAAGAAGGTCGAGCTCAATGTGCCCAAGGGCATGCTGATCTACCAGCTGCGCAACGACCCGACGGTGATGGGTCGGATCTTCGCTGCCGAAACCCTGAGCAAGCTTGGCGGTGACGATGTTGTCGCCGAGCTCAGCGCCGCTGTGGAAGACTCGTTCTTCTATGGCGTCGGCATCGAAGCCGCCACTCTCCTTGGTGGCATGAATACGGCGGCGGCGAAGGAAGCCCTGAAGCAGTTGATCACTGTCGATCACCCCAAGGTGCGCCGTTCGGTGGTCAATGCTCTGGGCAGCCTGAAGGTTCCCGGCAGTGATGCTGGCGTGGCCAAAGTTCTGGCCAACTTGATCACGAGTGGCAAAGAAACCAGTCAGTTTGTTCTGGCTGATGCCTGCGTTGCTCTGGGCAAGACCAAGGACAAGAGCGCTCTCAAAGTGCTCACCAAGGCCAGCACGATGGATTCGTGGAACGAAATCATCCGCATCGGCGCCCTCAACGGCCTGGCCGAACTGGGTGATGCCAAAGGGGTGGCGGTGGCTCAGGCTCTCGCTGCCCCTGGTCAGCCCTTCGCCGCTCGTCCGGCTGCGCTTAGCTGCCTTGGTCAACTGGCCAAGCAGTCGAGCAAGGCCCGTGAAGCGCTGCACAAGCTGGCCGACATGGAAGACAGCGCTCAGTTCACCCTGCGCATGTCGCTCGTGCAGGCCATCGGTGCTGGCGGTCACAAGGACTCTCTGCCGGTTCTCAACCAACTGGAAAAGAGCTCCTTCGATGGTCGCATCAAGCGGCTGATCAGCGAAACCGCCAGCAGCATCAACGAAGCCAAAGCGGCAGCAGCTAAGAAGCCGACTGAAGAAGCTTCGACTGGCACTGAAGTATCCGGCAAGCTGAACAAGCTGGAGACCCAGGTGCAGGTGCTGACCGACGAGCTGGCTCAGTTGCGCAAGCGTCGCACGCGCCGCACAGCAGCAGCGAAGAAGAGCACCAGCAAGCGCAGCAGCAAGTAAAAAGTAGTTGCGATTCACCCCTGGCTCAGTGCCTGTGCCAGGGGGCAGTTTCTGTTTCAACAAACAAACGAACCAAGAAGAAGCGGTGCCAGCAAAGCACCGCTTCTTCGGTTCAATTTAGGAAGTCACTATGTCAACAACAAACAAACCCGACTCGGCGGCCGCCGACCCCGGGCAAAGCGCCGACAACGGCGAGATTGGCGAACGCAGTTACACCATGATTGTGCGCGCAAAACTGCTGCGCAATGGTCGCGGTGCATTGGCATCCTTCACTGCTGCGGTTTCGAACGCTGGCGGCGACACCGGCGACATCGATGTCGTGCAGTCAACGGCAGGCTACATGCTGCGCGATTTCAACATCGGTGCCCGCGACGTCAAACACGGCGAAGCGATCATCGAAGCCCTGAAGAAAGTTGCTGATGTCGAAATCATGCAAGTTTCTGACGTGGTCTTTCTCAAACACCTGGGCGGCAAGATTTCCATTCAGCCCACCAGTGAGGTGAAAAACCGCGTTGACCTCTGCCAGGTCTACACCCCCGAGGTTGCTCGCGTCTGCGAAGCAATCAAGAACGACCCCGAGAAGGCCTTCAATCTGACCATGAAGGGCAAGATGGTGGCTGTCATCTCCGACGGCTCCCGCGTGCTCTCCCTGGGCAACATCGGCCCTCTGGCAGCCCTTCCGGTGATGGAAGGCAAGGCCATGCTCTTCAAGCGCTTTGCCAACGTCGACGCCTTCCCGATTTGTCTGGCCACCCAGAATGTCGATGAGATTGTCGCCGCCGTCACCGCCATCGCGCCCAACTTCGGCGCCATCAACCTGGAAGACATCCAGTCGCCCCAGTGCTATGAAGTCGAACGTCGTCTGCGCGCCGCCCTCGACATTCCAGTCTTCCACGACGACCAGCACGGCACGGCCATTGTTGTCGGCGCCGCTGCCATCAATGCTGCCCGCTTCATCAAGAAGCCGCTCAACAAGCTGAAAGTGGTGGCAGTCGGCACCGGTGCAGCCGGCATGGCCTGCATCAAAATGCTGATTGATCTTGGCGTGCAAGACATCATCGCCTTCAACAAGGACGGTGCCGTATACAAAGGCGCCAAGGGCCTGACCGAAACCGAAGAGTGGCTGGCCGAGCGCACCAACCTCGATTGCTTCAAGGGCACCTACAAGGAAGCCCTGAAGAAGCGCGACATGTTCCTCGGTCTCTCCGTCGGCGGCTTGCTCAGTGGCGAAGACCTCAAGGTGATGAACAAGAAAGCGATCATCTTCGCCCTGGCCAACCCCAAGGCTGAAGTTGCCCCCGAAGAGGTGCCGGCAAACGTTGCTGTCATGGCGACGGGTAGCTCTAAGTACCCCAACCAGATCAACAACGCCCTGGCTTTCCCTGGTATCTTCCGCGGTGCCCTGGAAGCTCGCATCCCGCAAATCTCGGAAGAGATGTGCATCGCTGCCGCTCGCGCTCTGGCTGGCTTGATCAAGCCGAAAGAGCTCGACCCCGACTACATCATCCCGACGGTATTCGATTCGCGCGTGGCCAAGGCCGTCGCCGATGCCGTCAAGCAAATTGCTACGGAGAACGGCACGGCCAAACGCGCTCTGCGTTAACAGCAGAAGCGCAGGTCAGCAAAAAAAAGAGAGGCCTCTATGGCAAAAGTTCTGGTAAGAAAACAGAACGCCAGACGGCAGAGAAAGCACCCAAGACGTCATCCAGCCGGAACTACACTGATTCTCAGTGGCAAAGACTGGGTGAATAAATTTCCCACCAGCAAAAGTGTTGCTGACCTTGACCCCACTTTTGGTGCCAACGTCAGCAAGTTTCTGGCCGCTCTTGCAGCAGCTGGAGCCAGCGTTTCCATCAACGCCACTTACCGCCCCAGAGAGCGCGCTTACCTGATGCACTATGCTTTCCGCATAGCGCGTCAGGGCCTCAGCCCGCTTGATGTGCCGGCTCTTGCTGGTGTGGAGATTGAATGGGCGCATAAAAGTGCCAGCGGCAAGCTCGACTTGACCGCATCGCGCAACGCTGCCGAAGAAATGGTCGATGCCTATGGCATTGCCTACAAACCGGCTCTGCGTTCGCAGCACACTCAACGCCTGGCAATCGACATGACCATATCCTGGCAAGGCGATCTCAAGATCGCGGACGCCAGGGGAAAGGTTGTGACAATAGGCTCGCCACGCACGGGTCAGAACAGCGCCCTGATCAACGTAGGTGCCACCTACAAAGTGATCAAGCTGATATCTGATCCGCCGCACTGGTCGGCCGACGGTCACTAACCGTAAACATTGAAAAAGGGCGCCCTCACCGGTGCCCTTTTTCTCTCGACGCATCTACTTGGCTATGTAGTATTTAGTATTTTGTTTGATAGCAACAGATCTGCTCTCAGCCGAAATTCAAGTTCTAATCAGTGCAGCGGCGCATAAAGCATCTTATCTTGCTTGTCGAGAACGCGCTCCCCTTCAGTAAAGACGAACGTCTTAGGGAAAATTCGCCGTACTTCGGCAAGATTTTCCTGCATCGCAGCGGGGAGGGAAAGTTGCCTGAACTCTATACCCTTAAGCTTCCTGACACCGGCGATACTGACAGAAGTACCACGCAACTCAAGTCTTTTTAAGTTTTTCAAAGACTGAATATATTCCAGGCATTTATCATTGAACCTGACATTGCCTCTTACCGACAAATCTTCTAAGTGCCGACAACTGCCCAAGTGCTTAGCCCCGGCAGCATCAAGATGTGTCCAATCAAGGTTGAGTATCTGTAGCTTGGGAAACTGTCCAAGGTATTTCAGATTGTCGGACTTAAGCTGACAATAAGAGGCCAATAAAACACGCAGAGCCGGTAATGTAGATAGTTCCTTGAAGCACCGACCGTCAACGGAAGACAAAAAACAACTAATAGCCACAAGAGAGGGCACGTCTTTTAACTTGGCCAAACCAGCATCTGTAGCCTCGGAGCGATCGACATTAACCTCTGTCAAACCTTGAAAATGCACAACATGCGCTAGAGCTGCATCACACATACCATCTTCGCGATCGGCAAGTGAAATCATGCCGAGCTTTAGACCGTCAATTCCTGCTGGCGAAATCTGATCTAGGTATTTAGGATTCTCAAAAACTCGGCGGTTAGCCTCAAAAATCACCCGCTGCCCAGCCGGTACACTGATTGTCACATCACCCATGGCTCCGGCCACTGGGTAGTTTTGCACCGGTGCACGCGAGACCATTGCCTCATTGCCCAGATTGATAACGCCTAAAGCTACGGCTTTAGGAAAATGCAGTGTTCTCTTTGTGGCTGCCTGGTTCTTCACATCATTAGTTTTAGAGTAAGCAGCGCTATGGCAGCAGCTAAAAACAATTAAGAGCGACAGACAATACGAAAAGTGGTGGCAAACCAGACGATTTTCACTTAGTACTGACATCAAGGGCTCCAGTTCGAAACAGACCTCAATACTAGCAAGAATCAGGCAAATAGAAGTTCAAGGTCTAGTAATGTTTATCATTTCAAACTTTTCGCTACATAGAGTAGTAAAAAGAAAAAAAAGAGAAGAGAAAGGAGAACCAAGAGAGCAAATGCCCTGATGGTCCTCCTTTCTCAAAACTGCGCTTACTATTGAAAGACTAGCTTAACTGGCTAGTTTCTTGTTTATTCTCGGCCCTCAAATCCTGTCTATTTCCAGCCAAGACCTGAGAGGATGCGGACAAGCCAAACCTTCAGCCTCGCCAGGAAACCCGGGCTTGGAGCCGCACCACCACTGGAGGCGCCTTGCTGCCGATCATCAGGAACAGAAGTGGCAGCAGGCTCAACTGAGACTGCAGTCGTGTTGCCTTTTTCCGCCGCATCACTGGCCTTGGTGGCACAGCAGGTCGGCTCGGTCTCCTGCTCGTGCTTGGCCCGCACGAAGTTTAGGAACGAGCCTTCAACAAACCACTTGATCTGGTCACGACCCATGCCATGGCTCAGCTCCACGGCCTCACTTGTGCCATCAGCGTGAGTGATGGTGGCAATGACGTTCTGCTCAGGAGCAAGATTTTTCAAGCCAGCCAAACTGAGGCGGTCACCAGCTTGAAGCTTGTCGTAGTCATCTGGCTGCACAAATGTGAGAGCAAGCATGCCCTGCTTCCACAGATTGCTTCTGTGAATGCGGGCGAAGCTGCGAGCAATAACAGCACGACCACCAAGATAGCGAGGGCTCATAGCGGCGTGTTCACGACTGCTACCCTCACCATAGTTGCTGTCGCCAATCACCACCCAGCCCAAACCAAGAGCCTTGTAATCACGTGCCACCTGGCTCAGTGACTTGCTTTCACCGGTGATCAAGTTAACACCGGTGCCAATAGTGCCAGTGAAGCTATTGCTGACACGACTGAACATGTTGTCCGAAATGTTGTCCAGGTGACCGCGGAAGCGCAGCCACTCAACGCCAGCCGGAGAAATGTGATCAGTTGTGCACTTGCCCTTGGCCTTGAGCAACACCGGCAAATCGCTCAAATCATTGCCGTCCCACACAGGGAAAGGCGAGAGCAACTGCAAGCGGTGGCTCTTGGGTGACACTTGCACAGGCACCTGGCGACCAGCAGGAGCATCAACGATGGCCTCCGGGTCACCGACAAAACCATTGGGCGGCAGAGCGTCAGCCGTCGGTGAGGTCAACCGGAACTCAGTGCCATCAGCTGCCTTGAGCGTGTCTTTGAGAGGGTTGAACGCTAGGGTGCCAGCCAAGGCAAAGGCCGTGACAATTTCCGGACTGGCGATAAAGGCATGGGTCGCCGGATTGTTGTCGTTGCGCCCCTTAAACGGCCGGTTGAACGAATTGATGATCGAATTGGCCTGACCATCTTTAACGTCCGAACGCTGCCACTGCCCAATGCAGGGGCCGCAAGCATTGGCCAAGACCTGAGCGCCGATGGCTTCGAAGTCTTGCAGCTGGCCATCGCGCTCGATAGTGTTGAAAATCTGCGTCGACCCCGGAGTGACGAGGAAACCACAGGCCACCTTGATACCGGCCTGGGCAGCTTGTCTGGCAATGTGAGCAGCCCGACCCATATCCTCGTAACTAGAGTTGGTACAACTGCCAATCAGAGCGTAGCTCAAGCTGAGAGGATAGCCCTTCTCTTTGGCTTCAGCAGCAAACTCTGAAAGCGGCCGCGCCAGATCTGGGGTGAACGGCCCGACGATGTGCGGCTCAAGCGTGCTCAAATCAATTTCGATGACACGGTCGAAGTACTTCTCCGGCTCTGCTTGCACTTCGTCGTCGGCGTGCAGCAGGTGCTCGTACTTACTGGCAGCAGCGGCCCAGTCAGCACGGTCGGTGGCAGCCAAATAGTCACCAGCAGCGGTGCTATAAGGGAAGACCGATGTGGTTGCACCAAGCTCAGCACCCATGTTGGCAATGGTTGCCTGACCAGTAGCACCAAGGCTAGCCGTGTCGCCAAAGTACTCAATGATGGCCGATGTACCACCAGCCGCACCGAGAATGCCGGCGATCTTGAGGATGATGTCTTTCGGGGCCGTCCAACCATTGAGCTTGCCGGTCAGCTTGACGCCAATCAGCAAGGGCCAGGTCAAACCCCAGGGTTCGCCAGCCATGACTTCCACGGCATCAGCACCTCCGACACCAATAGCCAGCATACCAAGGCCACCGGCATTGGGGGTGTGCGAATCAGTGCCGACCATCAGAGCACCGGGGAAAGCCAGGTTTTCCAAAATAACCTGGTGGATAATGCCCTTGCCCGGTGCACCAAAGGCAATACCGTGGGCAGCGGCGGCAGACTTGAGGAAGTCGTAGACCTCGTTGTTTTCGCCATAGGCGTCAACCAGGTCAAGCTTTGCTCCAGACTTGGCACGGATCAAGTGGTCGCAGTGGATGCTGGTGGGAACGGCCACTTGGCCCAAACCCGCCTGCATATACTGCAACATTGCCATCTGTGCCGTGGCATCTTGCATAGCAACACGGTCGGGCAGAAGGGCGACCTGAGTCTTACCCCGCACCGGCAGCGCAGACCATGATGCTAGTTGACCCTTGTCGAAAAGGTGAGCGACAAGAATCTTCTCAGTCAATGTCAGCGGCCGCTGAAAGCGCTTGCGAGCCTCAGCAATAGCGGCTTCCATGGCCTGATAAAAGTTATTGAGGGTGTTACCTGTTTGTGATTTCATGCGATTCTCCCGCTTAAGCGATGAGAAAGATGGCGCCCTGAACCAATCGCAGTCGCAGACCAGCGAAAAATTCTTGAGGCGCCATCTCTAAGTGATTGGGAACGGACTTAAGGCAAAACTACTGGTAATGCCGCTACGTCCGCAGTTTTATTAATGTTCTTACTCAGCCGGCATCTCGCCAGTGTAGAGCGAGAGCGGGCGGAAGAGCTTGTTGTCAGCGATCTGCTCGGCCACGTGCTCGCCCCAGCCGATGATGCGACTGGCACAGAAAGTGGAGCTGAACAGTTCACGGGGAATACCGACGTGTTCCAGCACCACGGCCGTCCAGAACTCGACGTTGACGCGCAAAGGGCGAACAGCCTTGCCCTCGGCAGCAGCACGCAGGTTCTGCTTCTCGGTCAGAACAGCGAGCGCAGCCTGCTCGGTGACCTTGGCCAGCTCAATGCGCGGACCGTTCTGCCGCTCGGCCACACGCTTGAGGGTGATGGCACGAGGGTCGTCAGTGCGATAGATACGGTGACCAAAGCCCATCAAGCGAACGCCAGCAGCCAACTGCGCCCGCACCCAGGGGTCGGCCTTGTCGTTGCTGCCTATGGCGTCAAGCATGTCGAGCACCGGGCCGGGAGCACCACCATGCAACGGACCAGAAAGGGTACCGATACCACTGGTGATGGCAGCACCGACATCGGCGCCGGTAGAGGCAGTGACGCGAGAAGCGAAAGTGGAAGCGTTGAGGCCGTGATCCATGGTGAGAATCAGATAAGTCTCCACCGCCCGAACGTTCTCGACTGATGGCTTGCTGCCAGTAACGCCCCAGAGATAGCGCTCAGCGTAGCCGGCGTTACCGTTCTTGAGACGCGGACGCCGACCAGTGTGCAAGACTTCGACGATGCTCGGCGCCAGAGCGCAGAGAGCGAGAATTTCTTCGACAGCCTCGTGCTTGGGACGATTGAGCCAGGGCTGATAACCACGCTTGTTGGCAATGGCCGAGAGAGCCGTGCGGAAGGCCGAAAGCGGCTCAATGCCGCGCAACTTCTTGATCAGATTGACCTCATCGGCAGGCAGGCGACCGAGGGTTTCAATCTTGTCCTTGAAGTCAGCCAGTTCGCTTGCATCGGGCAGGCGCCCTTCATGCAAGAGGAACCAGACTTCTTCGATGGTGTTGTTCTCAGCCAGTACAACAGCGTTGTGACCAGCCAGAACGAGCTTACCAGCAGCACCATCGACATGGCTCAGTCTCGTACGGCAAGCAACGACCCCTTCGAGGCCGGCGGAAAATGTTTGAGTGTTCATAGGTCTTTTCTTTTTGATTCAGCAACGCTCCAAAGAACTTTAGATCGTTCCCAAGGGGCGCTGCGGCGTTGTTCTAGCAAGTTGTTCTGCCCCAATTGCAGCAAAGTCGCGCAATAAGGACTTGTGGCCTGCTAGGTTGCAAGAATTTGGATGGAAGAAACTGAGATTGGAAGAATTATTTTGCTAGAAGAAAGTTTAGGAGAAAGGATACGCTCTTCTCAATAGCAGCTATATTGGCCTCTATTCCAATCTTGGCTACTTCATTGCATTTTAGCTTTTGCTAAACTTGGCAACCAAAACCGCGCCAACTGCCTGAAACAAGACACTTTCAGCAAGTTGATTAACGCTCGCGTGAGTTCGCATCAGCTCAATGCTCCGCCGGACAAGCGGTTGGTAAGAGGATAGCGTCACCAGAGAAAACCTGTGGCTGCATCAAACCCGGATCGAGTTCATTCGAGTGTTTTGACTTACTCTCCGACGGAGCCCAATTACCTACATCGCCGTATACGACGTTGCTCTTACCGGCTAGAAAATCACGAACAGAGTCGCGCCGGATCATTGAAGCAAGTGAGGGCGATCTGCGCTCGCTCGGGTGCATTGGCGTTGTTCCAGGAAACCTTGTAACTACTGACGGACAAGTACTCTCCGAAACTGGCACTGCAACAGGCGATAGACACCTACGCTCGGAAGCCAGCATGACGAAAAGCAAACCAAAGAGCACACAACCGATAGAATCTTTCAGCCTTATCAATGCGATTTTGCCTTCTGTGTGGAATCAGTCATAATCAAAGAACTTCGGAACAGCCAGCAGAAAGCAAAGCCCACGCTCAAAGCTAGTGCAAAAGAAGGCAGAAGTCAAGCGGCTTTATCCCCAAACAGCAACTGGATAGTCATGGCGCCATCGCTGGAAAAATCAGCCACAGAAGAGCTTCAACAGCTAAGCGGTTTGAGTGGCTGGCTGTCATCCTTCAGCGTAGTGCTTCAGGCAATCGTCTCCACCCCGCTAGAATCAAGTGTCTATCTACTACTCTTGAGCCTTGAAGAATTTAACCGCGTCAATTCACTTTCTGGCCTTATTCAAACCATGGCACTGCTCTATATCACGCGAAAAGTTGTCCAACTTAGCTATCTTGAGCTAGTGCCTTCAGCTAAGACATTCCCGCAGCTGCTTCCAGCCAGTCCAATAGAAAGAATGGCTAGTGTCACCGGTTTATGGCTAATAGGCTCAACCTACTTTAGTCTCTTTTTAGTAGTTCCCGGTATTTGGTTCGCTATTGCCTCATGCTTGGCCCAACAATTTGTTGTCCTTGAAGGAACCAGAATGATTGCCGCTATAGATAAAAGCAGGGCCCTCACGAAAGGCAATATTGGGACAATTACAAAATACCTCTGTATATGGCCACCGGTAGCAGCTGTCATGCTATTAGGAGCAACCACGGGCATAAATGCTTTGCTAGATTTCTACAACTCGGCATCTTATGTCGCGAACGCCGTTCAGATAGCTGGCGCAGTTTGCTTAACAACCATTGGGCTTGCAACTCAGGTGATGGCAACACGAATGTTTGTATACCTCATGCACAAATCCGGCCGCAGTACTGCAATTGAAAGAAAAATAGCCGAGCAGCAAGTAACTTAATCGGCACCGCACCACGACATTTTCACATGACAGCACGCCGCCACTAGTGATACCATTGGGCAGGCATCCCTTTCACTGTTTGGCATCACATAAGACCGGTTAGTAGAAGAAAATGAATGAATTGCCAGCGGTCAGCCCGGCAGGCCAAGATATTGAACTCAGGTTTTTCCAAGACTGGAAAAAGTCTTATGCTTTGATGTTTCAAGCGGCCAAAGAAGCACCGATAGCCGCTATCGGCGTCATAGTAGTAGCTTTTCTAGGCCTTGTTTATCCCCCCGCCACGATTGCCTGGCTACTGCTTCAAACTATTGCCTGGCTCTTCCTCACATCCAAACTCATGCGCCTCACCTACTGCCAAATCGTGCCACAAGCAAAGGAGCGCCCCGAGCTATTTCCAGCAAAACCAGAGTCAAATATGTTCGGTGGAAATTGGCTCTTCAATCTAGGCACAATTGCCTGCAGTTTGCTGTTCGTCCTGCCTGGCATCTGGTTTGCCATTGCCCACTGCCTAGTGCAGCAACTTGTAGTGCTAGAAAACTGCAAGATCGGGGAAGCTTTCAAACGCAGTCGCGAACTAATGAAGGGAAATATCCTCAAACTTCTAGGCTACGTTATTCTCTGGCCCATAGTAGGCACGGTTGTTTCTTTGATTGTGGTAATGGTAGTCGGGTTGATAATAGACATTATCGGAATGCTCGCTCATAATCCGTCAATCCATGTATCGACCTTTGCACTGGCAGTGCTTTTTACTTATTACATCCTAGTCCTTAACCTCAGCTGCATAACTCTAATGGTGAGAGCTTACGTACAATTTACGCATAAGAACGGAAGCCTTACAGCAATAGAAAAACAGCTTACTCCTGAAATCGCAATGCAGTGATACCATTGGGCAGGCATCCCTGGGCGAAATTTCTACATCAACCAAGGTAAGTAGGCACCATATATGAACCAATTACAAACAGGTATCTCTGGTAGCCCAGCTCAAGAGCTGAACTTCTGGAGTGACTGGACAAAGTCATTCAACATAGTAATTGAAGCAGTAACAGCAGCACCCATTCCTTTTGCCTGTGTAGCAGCATCAATTCTAGGAAACTTGCTGTTACCGTTTTTCGGCTTTGCCTGGAGCTTGCTGCAATTTATCGCCATGTTCTTTGCTCTAGCAAAACTGATTCAAACCACATACAAAAACATGTTTCCAGACGTAAGCGAGCGAAACGAACTCTTTCCGGTCAATCCGGAACTAAAAATGCTAGGCGCAGCCATACTTATAAATGTCGGCACCACCATTGGTATCTTCTTTTTCATAGTACCAGGAATATGGTTCGCGGTAATTCACATGCTGGCCCAAGAAGTAATTGTGCTTGAAGGCTGCGGCATCGTTGAAGCCATGAGCAGAAGCCGACAACTCATGGCCGGGAACATCTTTCGCCTCGCTCCTTACTGCTTCTTGTGGCCCATAGCAATAGGAATTGGGCTTGCGATTGCGATTGGAATCGTGGGCTTAATCTGCTATGCCATGACTAGCGCAGTTTTACACGGCGGCGCTTCAAAGATATTGACCCCATTTTTCGCAGGCGCTTTCACCCTGATTTTCTTTGCCTTAGGACTGACTATCAAAACTTTATCAGTACGGGCCTATGTGCACTTGATGCATGCAAGCGGAAACCGCACCGGTATTGAACAACAACTAGGCAACAACATCGGCATGGGCTAACCCTGCATTTATGAGCAGTAACTAAGCACTTGACTGGGCACATTTGTTTTTGACCTCCCGTCTAAGAACACATAACTGAACAAGGGCTGCTACTCCCCCGGCGGCCCTTGTTCATTGTTACCCTAAAAACTGGGTATGAACTTAGCTAGGAAACATGGCATCCAACCCTAATTGCAGTAGGTGATTTATGTCATTGCCCTTTTTCGGCAAAAAAAAGCAAATAGTTCAACAAATCAAAGAGCACCTGGGTTGCGACCCGGCCAGTTTGCCCATTCTCTCGGAAGAATTTGAAATATGGAATCATCCCAATTTACATCTGGCTTTAGAAGATTTCACTAGCCGCTCAGGACGCTCAGCCAAGCTAATAGGCATTCAAGGTGGAATTCTCAGCTTTGGAGGCATTAGTCTAGCTGAAATTGTCACACCCAAGACCATGGCCGGCTTCGCCGGTCTCGGTGGCGCCAAAGAAGGCCCAGTGCAATACAGCAATGTCGATCTAGCCGACGGCAAAAAACTAGCATGCGTGCAAGGTGCACTCTATCTGGTCAGCGGGGAGCCCAAAATCATCTTTCTCATGCGTCCTAACGGCCTAAAAATAGCCGGAGGCGGAGGTACGACCCTCGATGTTTTAGCGCCCGACAAAGCCGCGGCAGAGGCCGCTATGGCAGACATTCGCAAGGCTGTCAATGAACACAATATCTATCGCGGCAAAATACTGTCTATGACAAAACAAGAAACCGTTGGCGGACCCACAACAGTCGGCGGTATCAAATTTCACTCGGTACCAACCATCGAGCGCAGCAAAATCATTTTGCCGGAAGGCTTACTCAAGCGCATCGAACGCCAGACAACTGATGTAGGGCAATACAGCGAAGCCCTGCGCAACGCTAAGCGCAAAATGAAACGCGGTATCTTGCTACACGGCAAACCAGGCACAGGTAAAACGCTAACAGCTATGTATCTTGCTTCGGCCATGAGCGATCGCACCGTGCTGTTAATGACCGGCAACGGCCTTGGCCTGATCGAGAGCTCTTGCTCTATCGCCCGCTGGCTGCAACCTTCGATGGTTGTTATCGAAGACGTAGACTTAATTGCCGAGGAGCGCACAAACACTTCATCAAGCGGCCACGCCCTGATGTTCGAATTGCTCAATCAGATGGACGGACTTAACGATGATTGCGATGTGCTCTTCTTGCTTACCACCAATCGACCAGAAGTTTTAGAACCGGCCCTGGCCTCGCGCCCCGGCCGCATCGATCAAGCTTACGAAGTGCCGCTGCCAGACAGCGACTGCAGGCGCCGATTGTTTGAGCTGTACAGCGAAGGCATGACAGTTGAGCTTGAGCATCTCGATACTTATATAAAGAGAACAGCTGGCGCGAGCGGAGCCTTCATCAGTGAACTAATGCGCAAAGCCGCTCTCTTTGCCGCGCCCGATGGCGTCCCCATAGTCGTCAAAGATAAGCATATGGATGAAGCAATGCATGAACTAGTAATCGTAGGCGGCTCTTTGACCAAGAACTTATTAGGCTTCAAAGACATAGGATTCTCACTGGGAGACAATTCCCGCTAGATCAAGAAAGATCATCTTCACAATTAGTGAACAATTCGACAAGATTGGTTGACTTTGTTTTTCGCTAAGTCATAATAGTGCACATGTTTACACGTCACATGTGCCGCCACTGTTGTCATTCCGTCCACCAACGGAGGGTAATGCGCTAGCGCATTTGAGTAAGTAAACAAACTTGCTGCAGAGCACAAAGCTCCCCTCCATTCACCGGACGGGAGCATTTTTTTGCAAATAAAATGGCTTGAAGAGCTGGTCTCTAAAAGCCTGACTGAACGCGCCTTGGCGCAACTCGCAGTATAAAAATGAGGATCAAAACGAGCTGCGACTGGAATCAAACAAATACATCAACAACACTACAAAATACTGGAGAACGAATAATGAGTACTACAACTGAAAAAACAACCGAAAACAAACAAACTATCAAAGCTGAATGGCAAGCCAACAAGCTACAAACTGAAGTTCTAAAATCAGTGGCAACCCTATACAACTCGCTAGAAACAATTCTTTCAGAGCAAAACGCCCAAGTAATTGCGGAAGTAAACAAGACTATTCTGATCAACAAAAACTATTACGCCAGCCTACCGATTGAAAACCCAACCGACCTGGCCAAAGCAGTTGCCGAATACACCACAAACGTTCTAGGCATCAAGGTTAGCACTGTGACTACCCCGACCAAAGCCACCATTGTTTTTGAAGGTGGATCGCTTGCAAACAAACTAGCCACTATCAACAAACTGCAAGAAGAAGCAGTAGAAAAACTGATTGTTGCTTACAAAAACGGACTGGCCGATCTCGGCGCAATCTACGGTTATGTCACTGAAGTAACCACTGCCCAACCTGATTTCATCGTCACTTTCAGCAAAGAAAAATAGACTGAAAAATAGTCTGAAAACTCGATTCATCTATCCAATTACAAGAGCGGTAAGGTAACACTAGCGCCAGTAATGGTTGAGCCAAGATCTTCAAAGATCTTGGCTTTGCCGTCACCCATCATCCCCTGCAATATTCAACTCAAAAAAAAAACAGAAGCCTATTTTAGTTACAGCAGCTACAATTTCAGTGTCGCTAGTTCGTACCTAATTGGACGCTAATGCCTCGCTTTCAATGTTTTTCCAGCCCGCGATATTTTGCGCCATTGCCAGATAGGCACCCTTTCCCCATGAATAAGTTCATTGACTCAGCCAAGCGCCTGGTCGATGAAGGCACGTTATCAGCTGAAGAAATTATTGATCCCGGTTTAATTGCTGAAGAAGATCTTTTACGTGTGCACACAAGCGAGTATGTTCAGTCAATTGCAAGTGGCAACTACTTTGGAATAACCAAAAGAAAACTTGGCTTGCCCTGGAGTCCCGAGCTAAATATTCGCAGCCGCACTGCCGCTGCCGGAACAATACTGGCGACAGGAGCAGCGGCCCAATTTGGTATCAGTTGCAATCTTGCCGGTGGAACGCACCACGCTTTTCCTGATCACGGCGAAGGATATTGTGTTTTCAATGACATCGCCATCGCTGTGAAGAAGCTGCATTTTAATGCGCCTTCCACAAAAATTCTAATTGTTGATTTAGATGCCCATCAAGGCAACGGCACTCATTTTATTTTAGGTAAGGAGGAGCGTGTTTTTACTTTCTCTATGCATGTGGGCGTCAATTACCCCTCGCAAAAAATACCAGGAACAGAAGATATCGAGTTAGAGCGCAATGTTCAAGGTGATATCTACTTAGAAAAGCTAGAAGAAACCCTGCCCCACATACTGGCTCAATTCGAGCCCGAGCGTGTTTTTTATATCGCAGGAGTGGATGTACACAAAGATGACCGCTTTGGCCAGATGAGCCTGAGCACCGCAGACATGGCGCAGAGAGATAGTTTTGTCATCTCGTCTGTGCGCAAACAGAATTTGCCACTTGTGGTTGTTTATGGTGGCGGCTACAACAAGCATCCGCAAGTTACTACCGAATTGCACTGCCAGACTGTGCGGATTGCTAAGCAACACAGCAATTAGAATTAGCAAAAAGACTTAAAAACACAACTTTATACTTGCAGCACAAGTTCTAGGGCTGCTGTATCATCTAAAACTATGAACTCCAATTTCCTAGAACTCACACATATCCGCATCACCGCAACCACATTAGTTTTACAGTTGTGTGGATCATTTGGCCGCTCCTGCGACAGCCAAATGTGTCCCTGTTGGGACTTTTAACTATACGGCTAAGCCGTTTTCACTTCTAAAAAAATTACATACTTTTTGTTCCGAGTTGAGCCTGATTGGCTAACTCTGGCTATTACGGAGCTCGCTATGAAACCGAGAATTGGACTGAATCTTGATGTTAAAGAAGGGTCTCCTAAACAGCTAGTACTAAATTCCACATACTGTGAGGCAATCGTTCGCGCTGGTGGCATACCCATTTTATTGCCTCCCTACGTAGAAGACTGCCATGAACTTTTCTATGGTTTATCTGGCCTGATACTAATTGGAGGCAATGACTATTCACCTTCATTGTATGGTGAAAAACCTGGCACCAATCTCGACTTAGCTCATCCAATTCGACAAGCCTTTGATATTCGCTTGGTCAAGCACTGCCTTGAGCAAACCTCAATACCACTATTAGGCATCTGCGCTGGTATGCAAATATTGAATATCGGACTAGGCGGTTCTTTGATTCAAGATATCGAAAGCCATGCAACTGCTGGCGCCATTCAACATCGCCCGATTAACGCCATTGACTGCAACATGGCCAGCCATGAGGTAATGCTAGAGCGAGACAGCCTTCTCCATAACATCTACGGCGCCTCACAGATCAGAGTGCCGAGTTCACATCATCAAGCGGTGCAAACCCTTGGTAGAGGTTTGAAAGTTAGCGCTAGAGCTTCTGATGGCGTAATCGAAGCAATTGAGCTGCCAAAGCGATTGTTTACTGTTGGTGTGCAATGGCATCCCGAACGTGACATCACCAATCACAACTTACTTTTCGAAGCTTTTGTGCAGGCGAGTGCATCGACTCACTCGAAAACATCTTGGATGAATGGCCATTGTTATCCTTCTCATCAAACGAACCGACCTGGTCAAACTATTACTCACAGCCACTTTTAATACGACCTAAGCTTAACAGTGGGAATGCTTAAAAGACAAACTCTGTTACCTACTAATGCAAATTCGCTACCGTTCTGTATACTTTGTTTAGTTTAAATGAGCTGGAAATGAGAGCGCAATTTACCCATCTAAAAAAAGCGAGTACTGACGTTGTTGACGTTAGTACCTTTATCGCTTGCCTAGAAATGGTTTGCTGCTGCAATATGTGTCCCCCACGGGACAATATTTAATTGGCCGGCGACCATATTCGCTAACACTTTCATTCAAATCACAGATTATTCAGATTGGGCCTATATAACAAGCTCTATCGACTAGAGATAGGCCATGGCTATCGCGAAACGCTGCGTTCCGTGAAGTATTAGACCTCCTTCAAAGGAACGCCTGTTTCGCGAGAATTCATCAAAGCTCTATCATCCGAGGTTCAGGGTAACAACAATGTCTAACACTAAGCGAGTGAGATTAGTCGAAAATTCAAACCAACAAAATCTCAAATGCAAACCAGTCAGCCATCACGTCAGTGTAACTTTCTCCGAAGTCCAATTTGTCATTGAAAAGCTTGGACTAAAAGCCGGGGCCCAACTGCTCGATGTGCCCTGCGGCAACGGCAGGCATGCTATAGAACTGGCAAAGAAAGGCTTTAACGTTACAGGCATCGACATAAACGAGCAATACATAGAGCAAGCTAAGCAAGTGAGCAACAAAATTTCTGCTGGCTCTCTCACTTTCGTTACCGACGACATGCGTCAAATCAAGGCCATATCACTATTTGATGCCGCATACTGCTTGGGCGACAGCTTCGGCTATTTTGGTGCTGACGCTTGTGAATTGTTTGTCAAAGGAATCGCCCGTGCCCTCAAGCCTGGTGGAAAATTCCTAATTGACTCCTCTTCAGTAGCAGAGGTGCTCATTCCCAATTTAAAAAAGAACGCCGTATTCTGCCTGGATGGCCGAATTACTGAAGTAAATAATACCTATCACGCCGACTCAAGCTGCCTTGAGACAATGATTCGCACGACAACAGGCCAGAAAGTGCATAACGAGCGTTCACTAAAATGGATCTTTACCGTTGGAGAACTAACCCGCATGCTTGGTAGACACGGCTTACTTGTCGACCAGCTTTATGGCTCTATTGAGGGGGACAACTTTGAACTCGGTTCACCCAGACTGCTGACAGTTGTTCAAAAACAAAAGCCCTAAGCAGGGCAAATTCTGTCTTACCCGTATTAGCAACTGTTCGAAACCAAAAATGCAAACGACATCAATAGCTGCCACCGTATGAAGTGGCAGCTATTTACACTTTTAAGAGCTTCGCGCCGGACCGCAAAAGCAAGCTAGACGTGACTCAGTCGCGCTAGCCAAGAGGCCACAATTAAGCGCTTTCAATATTGTTTCCACTTCACTGAAGTCTTCCATAGATGCAATGACAGTATTGAGAATGTTATGGTCTAGGTATCTAAACAACTCTCCCAAAAACTCAACGAAGTAAAACTACTAACCGAAAAGCAACAATCCCAGCCAGCTTAAGATCGCAAGACTCAACCGAATACTTCGGCCACCCTAGGCCGCCTTAAGTCCACGCTCCAACTTTCATTCTTCTCATCCCATCAACTCCACCGGAGTAAGATGCATGCATACCAATCTGCACCAAAGCGAAGGTCTCAAAAGAATTCTTCGCAGCGCTTCCGAACTAGCAGTTCAATACAATTACGAGAAAGCTCGTTCCCCTTTCCTCCTTCTTGCTCTCCACGAAGACGGCATTGCTGATGCATCGGTGGTATTGCGCGATTTCGTCACCCTTCACGGCGTTCGTTACGCTCTGCTCAACCGCTGGGGAATGACTGCAGTTGGACCAACTGTCAACTATCGCCGCTACCTCGATGTTGCTGTCAGCGATAACGTCTTCAGTGCCGCCGAGCGCTATGCCATTGAAAGCGGCTCAGACTCAGTCGGCCCGGCCCACCTCGCCCTCGGGCTGCTTGACGACACTCAGATGCGCAATACACTGCAACTGGCTGGCATGAAAGCAGCGAGCGAATTTGAGGAACTGCGCCAGACACTACTGCAGTTACTAAAGAATCCTCCCGATGCCCGCAGCTACATCAGCAAAGAACAGGCCAGTATTCGCCAAGCCGGAGAGACAGCGAGAAGCAAACCAGCAGCCCCAACAGACACCACGCAAGTTGCCACAAAACCCCCTCCGGCAAAAGATAAAATCAAGGCGAAAGAACGGCGACCTCGCACCAAAGATGCCAACTCGGTGCTGGTAAAGTTCAGCGTTGACTTAACCGATCTGGCTCAGAAAGAAAAGCTCGATCCTATCATTGGTCGTGACGCTGAGATTCAGCGCACCATCGAAATCTTGGGCCGGAAATCAAAGAACAATCCCATTTTCATTGGCCATGAAGGTGTGGGAAAAACTGCCATAGCCGAAGGGGTAGCCCGACGCATCGTTTCTGGCAACGTTCCCGATCGACTGCGCGACAAGCGGGTGTTTCAGCTGCAAATGGGAGACCTGGTAGCTGGCACCAATTTCCGTGGCGACTTCGAAAGTCGACTGAAGGAGATCGTCAACGAAGCAAGCAAGTACGGCGACATACTCTTCATCGACGAAGTGCACACAATCATCGGCGCCGGGCAAGTTCAGGGCGGAACCCTCGATGCTTCCAATTTTCTCAAGCCAGCACTGGCGAGGGGAAAGCTGTCATTGATGGCTGCCACCACTTTCGATGAATTCAAGACGGCCTTTCGCAAAGACAAAGCGTTGCGTCGCCGCTTCCAACCGGTGATCGTCAACCCGCCCTCAGTAGCCGAAGCTCTCGTAATTCTCTCCGGTCTTCGTGCCTCCTATGAAAGCTTTCACGGTGTCACCATCAGCGATACCGCTCTGGCAGCAGCAGTACAGCTCTCCCACCGCTATGTCAACGAGCGTTACTTGCCAGACAAGGCCATCGACCTGCTCGACGAAGCCTGCAGCGCACTAGCCAACAAACTATCTGCCGACCTGGTCAACCTGGACGATGAGGATGCAGGGCCTGCCACACTGGGCTTTGACGAAATTGCCATGGTGGTCAGCGCTTGGACCGGCGTACCGGTAACTAGCATGAAGGACAGCGACCGCGAGAAGCTTCTCAACCTCGAAGATCGCTTGCGCCAACACGTCATTGGCCAAGACTATGCCCTCGAAGCCGTTGCTGATGCCATTCGCTGTGCCAGAGCAGGCCTTACCGATGCCCATCGCCCCGTCGGCACCTTCATGTTCTTAGGCCGCACAGGCGTAGGTAAAACCGAGGTAGCTCGGGCTTTGCAGCGGGTGCTCTTCGACAACGACGAATTGCTGCGCTTCGACATGTCAGAGTACATGGAGAAGAACTCTGTTTCTCGTTTGATCGGGGCTCCTCCTGGTTACGTTGGCTACGAGGAAGGTGGCGCCTTAACAGAGGCAGTACGCCGCAGGCCTTACAACGTCATTCTTTTCGATGAGATCGAAAAAGCTCATCCGGATGTATTCAACATCCTGCTGCAGCTCATGGACGACGGTCGTCTCACGGATGGCCAAGGCAACACCGTTGATTTCTCCAACTGCTTGATTGTGCTCTCCACCAACTGCGGCGTGGCTCAGCTGAAGAAGCGAGAAATGGGCTTCACTCAGTCGGTTGGCTCAGCCGCATCCGCCGAGCTGGACAATCAAATTCCAGAACGCGTGCAAGAAGAAATTGAACGCACCTTCCGTCCTGAATTCCTCAATCGTCTGGATGAGATCATTCTCTTCCACACGCTGAGCAAGGAGAGCCTGCGCAAGATTGTGATGATTCAACTGAGCAATCTGCAAAAGCTTTTGAGTGAAAGGGAAATCAAACTGGAACTCTCTGCTGCGGCCATTGATCTTCTGGTCACTGCCGGATGGCATGAGGAATTTGGAGCCAGACCGCTGAAGCGCGCCGTCGACAAACTGGTGCGCAAGCCACTGGCCCGCCGCTTGATTGCTCGCACGACTGACGAGACCTCGGTTGTGCAAATTGGAGCCGTGGACGACAAGATCACATTCTCTTGAGAAAATCGGCTTCTCTTCATTGACGATAACAAGCGGCGCTAATACCTTTGTACCGACCTAGAAATCGGTTCCTAAAGAGGACGCGTGGAACCCCAAGGTTTCGCCGTCCTCTTTTTTCTTTGTGGCACTGTTGGCAAATTAGGCACAAAAAAAATGGCAAGGTCGCAACTATCCTCCATAGTAGCAATATGAAAAAAAGAAGGCCGACTAGCATCACTGTAAAAGTGAGTACTAGTCGGCCTCTGAAGAGTTAGCGATAGAGCCGAGGACGAACCAGCGGCAGAGAGTCAATCAGGCAATCTTGCGACCACCTGACTGCTCTTAGCCTAAGCCGTTGCCGGGCGCTTACTCGACGCGATACTTGATGGCGTAGACCACCTTGGTCTTGCCGCCCTTGGGCACGGTCACGGTGAACGTACCGGAGCCCTGCGCTTCCACCAGACCCTTGACGCCTTCGATGGGCTTGGTGAACTCGAACTCGTAGGTCGGGAGCGAGTCAGTGACCTGCACCTCGACGTCCTTGTCCTTGAAGTTCTCGATCACCAGCTCACGCTCTTCGTTGCAATAGCGCGGCTTCTTTTCGGGCTTCTTGGCCGCGGCCGGAGCGACAGCAGCGGACATCACCGGACCAGCGGCAACGGACGGCACAGCAATGGCAGCGACTTCCAGGCCAGCCTCGGGGCCGCCTTCTTCAGCAGGCGCAGGCACCACGACCGGGTCGATCTTCTGCTTGGTCAGGCGACGGGTGGCCTTGATGTCCTTCGACGGCGTGCCCAGCTGCAGGGTGAAGGCCTCGCCGACGGCGACATGGCTGCCCAGGTTGCTGGCATCGGTGCGCTGCAGGGCGCCCGAGCTGTCGGGTTCGAAGATGTTGACGGCACCGGACGGCAGGGCGAAGCCGAGGTTGCTCGCCTTGTCGTTGGCCACCAGCAGGCGGATGTAGACAGGCAGCTTGTTCTCCGGGGCATCGCGACGACCAGGCGTGAGGTAGTAGCCGGTGTCTTGCAGGTAGTATTCCGGCTTGACAGGCACGCCTTCGGCCAGAACCAGCACGGTCTGCTTGGTCTCGCCATTGTCGAGGGCGAGGGTGTCGGGCAGGGTGTAGAGCTTCTGCTCGCCCACGGTCTCGACTTCGGCGTTGTCGGCAGAGAAGGAAGCCGACTCGAGGGCGCCGCCACCGAAGTCAGCCGAAGCAGCCATGGCCATCATGCGCGCGCCGCCCTTGGGACGACCGCGGTTGACCTGCTGGTAGCCGTTGTTGACGCCGGCGATCAGCTTGAACTTGGTATCGCCGATGGGGGCGCCGCTGTTGTTGGTCAGGTCGACCCAGCAGGCGAAACGCAGCATCTTCTCGGCCTTGGCGTCGTAGAAGACTTCGAAGCGACGAGCCCAGGAGAGCCCTTCGGCAGCGTACATGATGCCGATGCCGTAACGACCTTCCTTCGACACCGTCGGCTCCATGACGAGGGAGGCCAGGTTGGTCAGACCCTTGAGGACGGAGGGGTCGACGCTGTAGCGGTTGCCCAGGGGAACGATGACGACCTTGCCGCTGGAGGCTTCCTCGATAACGGCCTGGTTGTGGATGACGTGCACGAGCTTGCCCGTGGTGCTGCGCTCACCGAGATGGTCGCGGTCGATCAGGGTGACGGTGGTGCCGACGGCCTTCTCGAGGATGGCAGCCACACTGAGGTTGGCCGGGCGATAGCTGAAGGGGCCCAGCTTGAAGGCACCGTCGCCGGTGACATTGGTGATGGTCACCGAATTGGGAACGAGCTGCTCGGGCAAGCCGGCCAGCGAAACTTCACTCTTGCCCTCGGGCAAGGTCACGAGGCGGTTCTCACGGACCAAGGCGGGTCCGCCAAGGTAGACAGTCACTTCCGACGAATCGGGGGCGTCGGAGACAACGGGCTGCTTGTTTTGGGTGCTCATAATGATTAGCTTTTCCTTTGGTGCTCTGGTTGAGAGCGGGATTTTGCGCTTTTGGCGCGGGGGTGATGGACTGGGAACTACAAATGGCTCAGGGCGTTAGCCTTCAGACGATGTAGGCACGAGCGCCGGTGCAGAGGCTTTTGACCACTGAAACGGTGACTGGCACACTGCCAATCTTCTTGCCGGCAAACAGCTCGTTGCACTTCGCCAGAGGTAGTTCGGCAACTAAGGACGCAGACTGGAGTTCAGGGACCTCACGATGGAGAACAACGAAGATGGTCCTCGTCGTCGCACTATAGTGAGGCATGTTGTTGTAGATGGCGCTAGCCGGCCCGCGATAGAGTTCGCGACGCGAAGCTGCGCAGACGGCACAGCCAATTGCGGTAGCGACAGCGAGCAAAGCGAGTAAACCGAACATTGATTACTTTCCTTCTTTCTCTTCGACTTCGCTGACGGCACGTCATTGTGCTTGCGATTCGAAATGTTGTGCCTCTTTCCTAAACGCTTCACCGGCAGGCAGACAGACAGTCAGTCAGACAGTCAGTCAGACAATCAATCACGCAAACAACATGTGAGCATTGCTGCTCAAGAGTTGAATGGCTAAAGATTGCACTGGTCTATTTGGAGTTGGTTTTGGCGAAAAGAAACTGCTGGTTGGAAGAATTGAAAGAGACATCCGAGCCTATGAAGAAAAGAGGCCTGAAATCCAGCAATTGTGGCCTCTGTTAAGCAGTTTCAATTAAAGAAACAGCTTAAATCGCTCTTCGCTTCGCTAGCGTGCGCTAGCTCCGTTATCTACTTAGTTCATGATAGAAGCCATAGGCTCAGTATCATTAGAAACCTATAGGCTTCGTCTAGGTAAGTATTATGGCTTTCTTGACATGGGCGAGCATATAGTCAATTTACATATCAAATTCACTTCCGAAGACCCGAGGCATCCCCGACCCAATTTCCACCTAATTCCCCAGGTAACCCTCAGTCTCTTTGGCAGTCTGGTATGAGCCCGTTTTTCTAGTGCTTTGCAAATCCAGTTTGTAATGGCACGTTTTAACCCAAGTTTTCGACCCGAGCAGCATGCGTTTTTCTTGCTCGCGCTCAGTGTCGCGGACGTACTTGGAGAAATTCTCTATATGTTCCCACGAACTAATTTCGTTTCTTACTAGAGAACGGCCCCTCATCCTGATGGGACGTTCTCCTCCACCCGCAGGAGCCAGTTGCGGCTAAAGGAAAGTCCCATGAAAACCCAAATCAGAACCAATCAGCAACTTCCCTGGTATGCACTGTGGTGCATTCAGGCCCACGGCAATCAGAAGTACGGCAAGAAGCCCTATCGCGTTCACCTCGAGGCTGTTGCCAAACTTGCAGTTCGCTACGGTTTTACCGACGAGCTGATCATCATGGTTTGCTGGCTCCACGATGTGCTCGAAGATTGCCCCAACGAATCAGTCGCTACGCTGCTTGCCGCTGGCTTCCCGCCCGAAGCTGTCGCTGCTGCCTATGCACTGAAAGACGAAGACGGCGCCACTCGTGACGAGAAGAAAGCCAAGACTCTGCCGAAGATTGCCGCCAACCGCGTCGCTCTCATCGTCAAGCTCTGCGACCGTCTCGCCAACGTCACCATGAGCCGTCGCAACAACCAGAAGAAGTACAGCCGGTACCAGCATGAGCATGTTGCCTTCAAGGCAGCTCTCTACCAGGCCGACGACCTCGAACTGCAGCCGATGTGGCAGCGTCTTGAGCAGCTCCTTGCTGCTTGAGATTTAGCCGCTAAGGCAGCTTTCTCAGTTCTAATTTCTCGGCCTGCTCACCCGCTCAGGCCCTCTACTCTGGGAGAATCCCATGGCAACACATTCTCAGAAGAAGCCGGCTGTAGTGCTCACTCTTGGTGGAGGTGCCAATCGCGGTGCTTCCCACCTGGGTTTCCTGCAGTTCTTCGAAGAGCATGAGGTCCCAATCAAAAGCATCACCGGCGTCTCAATAGGCAGCATCGTGGCAGCGATGTACCTCAACGGTGTGCCCCTCAACGACATCAAACGCGCTTTCGTCGAAGACATCAGCTTCCCGCCGCTGTCTACCGCCGTGCGCGCAATTCTGCCGTCGCTCAATCCGCTGCGAATACTCGGCTTGATCGACCTCATCCCACTCATGAGCCACTTGGTGAAGAAGTACAACCTCACGCCTCAGCCCGGACTGCGCATGACTGCGTATGACGTGCTCAGGCTGGAATCAGTTGTCTTCGAAGGTCTCGACTACGACCTCACCCTGGCACTGGCGGCATCTTGCGCGGTGCCTGGCCTGATGCGGCCCGTTTACGTCAACGAAGGCGGCAAGCGACGCTTGCTTGTCGACGGTGGCGTACACCATCCGCATCCGGGTCAAAGCGACGGGACCGGCAAGGGCACCAAGACGATTGTGAGCAAGCTCATCGGCGGCTCACTTATCGACTCGGTGTACCCCAACGGACCTCATGAGCACGTCGTCAGCGTCAGCAATGACGTCGACGATTTCTTCGGCAGGCTCAGTGAAGAGGAAGTAGCCCGGCGTTCAAGCCACGGCTACAGCCAGACCAAAGCTGCGCTGACAGTTAGCCCCACGGGAGCCGTGCGGCGGAGAAGCTGAAAAGCCTTTCTGCATCACGGCACTAACTAAGTATTAACTGCCACATGCGTGGCCCTTTTCGAAAGGATTTACCATGACTATCGAGCACAAAACTGGCACCAGCCTCGTTCCGGTGGAAAGCAAGGTCATCGTTCTCGACCCCTACACACCGAGCCCGTCTGAAGAAGCCTTCGTGCATCAGTTCGGTCGCAAGATCGTCGGCCAGCCCGCTGCCGAACAGATCGCGTCCATGGTGCACAATGCCTACTCCAACCCTTTCCGCGACAAGACCCGCCCCATCGGCGTCTACTACCTGGTGGGCCCTTCGCGCACCGGCAAGTCGTACACCGGCGAAGTCCTGGCCGAGCTCATGCACGGCACGCAGGAGGCGCTCACTCGCTTGCAGTGCGGCGACTATGAAGAAGACCACCAGGTCGCTGACCTGCGCGGAGCCCCTCCGGGCTACATCGGCTTCAAAGACGTCGGCAAGCTCAAGCTCACCGCCGATGACGAAGACCCGACCACGCCGATTTCCAACCACAACTTGATGCGCTTGCGCATGAAGTCTGGCAAGGAGATCGACATCGTCTTGCTGGAAGAATTTGAGAAGTCGAGCTACGACTTCTACAAGTTCTGGATGGGAGCTTTCGACAAGGGCAAGGTCAAGCTCTCCGACGGCCGCATCGTCGACTTCACCAACACCGTCTTCATCCTCACCAGCAACCTGGGCATGGAACGGCTCGAGGACCTGGCCAAGGGCAGCATTGGTTTCACCAACGGCGGCCCCAAGAAGGTCACCGAGGACGACGTCAAAGGTGTGGTCGACGAAGAGATGAAGCGCCGCTACAAGCCGGAGTTCCGCAACCGGCTTGATGCTGTCGTCATCTTCCGCCCCTTCTCGGCTGAAGAGCTGGGCAAGATCGTCGTCACCGAGCTCACTCGCATCCAGGATCGCATCAGCAAGCAGGCTCCGGTCGGCAAGCGCTTCAAGCTGGTGTGCGACGAAGGCGCTCGCAAGCAGCTCCTGATTCAGACCGGCACCAACGTGGCGGAACTGAAGCGGGTAATGCAGAAAGAGCTGCTCACGCCGCTGGGCCGCCTCTTCAACCTGGGCAAACTGCCGCCGGCTTGCACGGTGACGGTCTCCTACAACGCCGGCCTGGATCGCTTCGACTTCGGCATGCTTCCCGGCACCGCTGCAGAAGTGAAGGCGCAGGAAGAGGAAGCCGCGAAAGCAGCCAAGGCAGCACAGCCGACTGACACCAATGACGGTGCCAAGCCGAAAGCGCCGCTCTTGCTGGAAGGACCGAAGGACGGCAAGACCCCCAAGGACCCCAAGGGTGACCCGAAGAAAGCAGCGCTCTTCCAGCCGCTCACCGAGGGCAGCAGGTCGCGCGGCCTGGATCGCTACTTGATTCAGACGCAGGCCAAATCGCTCAACGAAGTCGACGATCGCGGCGAGGAGATCATGAACTATGTTCTTGAAATTCTCGACCTCGATATCGAGTACGAAGCGACCACGCACCGGGCGCCCTACCGCTTCGACCTGATGGTCTGGGCCAGCGAGGCGCAGATGAAGATGCTGAAGAAGCTCATGCCCTTCATCACCTACAGCAAGCGGGGCGAATAAATGAGCGGCAGGGGGCTCTCCATCTCGTTCCTCACAGAACGACTGGAGAGCCCCGGCAGGCGTTGAGGTCAAGTTGACTTGATTGCCACTTCACTATCACATCTTTCTCACTTCCTAGCAACGCACTTTGTATCAACAACAAATCGGGAGTCGTCATGACCCAAGCCATGCAACACCAGGCGATCGACAAACGCAGTCGCCAGCGCATTTATCAACAGATCGTTCATCCCAACACCAACCTCCTGCCGCTTCTGCGCCCGGCTGATTGGAGCAAAGACTTTCCCCAGGTGCTCGACATCGAAAGCGACAGCTTCAACCATCCCTGGTCCGTCGACAAGTTCGTCGACTTCATCAGCCAGCCCAACACCAGCGCCACCATCGCCACGATTGGCGGTAAGGTCGTCGGCTACATGCTGCTCGAACGCATCAGTGAAGTCGGCGGTGACCGCCTGCACATCGCCCACATCGCTGTCAGCCAAGCCCACCGCGGCAACGGCATCGGCAGCACTATGGTGAACAGCCTCGAAGGCAATACCGTCACGCTCAACATGCGCCGCTCCAACACCAAGGCTCAGCGCCTTTACTACGAGCTGGGCTTCCGCATCGTTCGCACTTTGCCGCAGCACTACGCTGATGGCGAAGATGGCTTTTTCCTGAGCAGCGCCGTTGCCTGAAAGGACAGCAGCGCTCTCCACGAGCCAATCAAAAAAGTACCATCCCCACTGCCAGGACCAGGAGCTTATTGCTCTTATGCCAGACACAAGCTAAGAAACAATCAGTTTGGGAGTAACTCCCCATGCTGATTGTTTTCTTTTTTCGCCAGCCTAGTACGCTATATAGTATTACCTGGTATCTTTCGCCCCTAACAAGAGGGCCCTGCTAAACAATTCAAAATCCAGTTCTTGTCTCATTTTTACTAGAAATATGAGAGAAGAATCAAAACTCAATTGCAAACCTCTGACACTACTTCGCTGCAGGAACAGGAGCAGGATCAGTTTTTGGCAAAAGTGTGATTTCAAAACTATACTTGCCAGCCACCGCTGGCGGCGCTACTTCTTCTTTGCTTGCTTTGCCTGGATCAACAGATATTCCGCTTTTCAGTGATATCACAAAGGCTTTCTGACCATCACTAGATTTAAACAATTTGCCTTCGCTATCGTAACCCCGAATCAAGAAACCACTCGGAGCCGGCCCCGGCTTACCAGTGATCTCTCCGCCAGGAACAATAGACAGACACTCGATTTGGCCTGGTCGCGCAGTAGTTGATTCATCCACTGCAAATATTGCTTTGCTAGCACGAAAATCTCTCAACTTACTGACAAAAAGCTCATCAAACTTGTCAACTTCATAATTTTTCGCTTCTACAACCGGCGCGTTAAACTGATCAGTGAGAGGATTTACCCAGCTAAAACTAGTGCTACCAGCGACATTGTCTTTAGTGCTGGTGGGGTAGACATGATCATGACTAGCATAATAGAAAGTAGCAAAATTAGAAGTAGCCTGGATTTTATTTAAAATCACCCGGTCTTTTGAAGTGTCAGTATAAAGGCCAACCCCATCGGGGAAAACGAAGCCAGAGGCGGTTTCTGTTAGTGCCAATTTCTCAGAACCACTGTTAAAGAAACCACTCAGTGTCGAAGCTTCTGGTTCGCCATGAATATGAAAGACACTAGGGACGGTGGCACCAGCAACAATGTACTCACAGTCGGTAAGAGATGTAATTCGCAGCTTCTTCTGGCCATCGCTAGACGTATATTCCTTGCCAACAAGATCGGCTGCTGCACTTACTGAAGCCCGTACATCCGCATGTGAAATAGCAGCAGTTTTAGTCCACTCGTGGGCAACATACATCGAACCAATTACGCCGATAACGGCAACCACAGCAGTCAGAGCTGGCAGCGGATTGAACGGACGCCTATCGGCTTTAACGCGCTTGGCTGCTTTGGCTAAACGTTCATTACTAACCGGACCTTGGCGCACCGGTTCTTCTTCTATTACGGGAGCAACTTCAGGCACTTCCTGGGCCGGTAAAGCAGCCTCAGATTGATCGCCCATGCGCGGCTTGCGCTTAAACATATCAGTGGTCAAATGAACCTGTAAATGCTTTTCGCCCTCCTGAAAAGCGCCATCATCAAGGTCTCCAAGATTGCCCAAAGCGCTTTGCGAATCTGTCGAATCGGCAGCGCGCATATTGCGAACTTGCCAACCGCTCGTTTCACCAGTCGCTCTCCGAACCCGCAAATCGTGTGCTTTTACACTTAGCTCAGGCTCTGTCCAGGCGCTTAGTGCACTGAGTAACTCTTCCGATGTCTTAGACAGAACAACCGCACTACCAGGCTGCTCTGTGTAGCGCGCCACAATTTGACTGTCGCTCATTTCATTCGGGAGAGCATCCCACTGGCCAGTTTTCGTCTCAGCAAAACCGAACTGCTCTCTTTTGATCTTCAATTCGCCTAAGCGCTCGGAACGGTCTTGTGGTCGATCAACATGCTTTTCCACAAGCAGTTCATAAGAATCAAAAATCACACCAAAGAGAGCGTGACCATGGGGAATAGTGGTCTCTGCTAATTCAAGAATTAATTCAAACGAATTCAGAGCATCATTGATTTCATGCAGCTTCTCTTGGCATGAAGCCAACTTGAGAAGAGCGACCACCACTTGTGCGTCCGTAGCATCTGGGTTCTTCAGGCGAGCAACTGACAAGCGCTCATAAAAACCTTTTGCCTCAAAATAGCGCTTGAGGTGAAAGTAATTATCAGCCAGAACAGAGAGACATGAATAATACTCTGGACTGTCAAGAACACCGTGTAATTCAAAGACATCGAGAGCCTTAAGAAGTAAAGGTTCGGCCAATTTATAATTGCCGTTGTCATAAGCTGACTGTCCTGTGCGCATCACAGCGCTAGCCTCGCGCAAGGCCCGATCATTGGCGGCTGAGGCATCAGCCTTATTTTCGCTGTCCTTTTCGACCATTGCCCTCTTCAGCAAATGAATAGTAAAAGCGGTTACTACAAATACGTGCCACAAAAAAAGATGCGGCAATCTCATACAGACAAAAGTGTAGCGCATCCTCGCCGTCAAGGGTTGAGAAAGATTATTTTTGGGGTATAGACTACGCTTTATAGTAACTAAGGGGTCAAAAAAATTTTTCCCTCCAAGGTGCACCAGCCTGTTCAAAGAACAGACTAGGCGCTCCTGAAATGCAATTTCAATTAGGGGGAAAGAGCGTGACGAATGACGGGAATCCACACAGCGTAACCCTTATCGTTCATGTGCAAACGATCCGGGCCAAACAGTTCCTCTTTCAAGCGTCCGTCTTTTTCCCGCATAACTGGGGTAACGTCGATGAAATGAAGACGAGGATTCTTCTGGCAGTAGGCGAGAATACGCTGATTGCCATCACGGAATTCACTGGCATTCTGCAGTCGGATCGGTGCCACACTCAGCGAAATAAAATAAACATCTGTATTCGGCAACTTACCGTGAACAATGCCTACAAATTTCTCAAAGTCTTGGGCGACTTGTTGGCCAGAATGATTCAGTTCACCAATATCGTTGGTACCGGCGTAAAAGACAACGCGCTTCGGTTTGTATTTGAGAACGATGCGATCGCTATAGTGATTTACCTCGGGAATGGTGGAGCCACCAAAGCCGCGATTAATGGCACCAAGGTCTTTGAATTCGTGCTCAAGATTGGTCCAAAGAGCAAAGGTCGAACTGCCAACGAATACAGTGGCTCCATGAGCCGGGGGCTGTTTTTGATCTTGCGCTTCAAAGGCACTAATGCTTGCTTCGAAACGATTGAGATCGATACCGTGATTGGCATTGGCCGCAGCCGGTTTAGTGGCTTGAGGGTTGGCAGCGAATGCCTTGCCAATCGACACCCGCACTGCTGAAAAGATCAGCAGTAATGCCCACATAAGTGGAGACAGGCGATTCATATTCTGCTCCTTCTTGTAGCCTCTACAAGATTGCTTATAGCCTCTAAAAGCCCGGTTTGAAAGATGGTTATACCAGAACTTAAAGGCAGAAAAAGTGAAAAAAAGGAGGGGGAGGAAGACTAAACATCCTGCGATGTTAGCTTCCTCCCCCGAACCTTAACTAGTTACGGTGACTTATTATTGAGTTGCTGACTGTGTCGCCAACAGGGTGCTAGCGACGCCCCTGCGGACGATAGCACTGGTCCTTGAACCTCGTCTTGACACCACGGCCGGAGCTCTCGCCAGCGTCGGAGCTGTCGCTCTTGACCAGACGGCGGATCTCGCGGCTGTTGGCCTGACGCTTGTGACAAGCGTAGAGGCCGGGGCCCCAGTTGCGATAGAACTCGTTGCCCCAGGAGTAATTGATGTCGTCAGCGAAGACGGCACGCCGGAGCACGACATCGAAGGGCCGCTCGGTCACCTCCTCACCGGGGATGGTGGCGAGAGTGACGAAGAACCAGAGGCCATCAACCTTGACGAGCTTCTGCTCGTTGTCGACAACGACCATCTCGAAGCGAGGCTTGTTCTTGTAGCGGCGCCGGGGGCGCGTGGGGGAGAGGGTGAGGATGCCGCTCTCGGGATGAACGAAGAGCGTGTCCGCGCCGACGCCGTAGCCGCGCTCAGTGATCAGCTCACCGTCTTCCGGGCGAACGCGAACGTTCAGTTCCACCTCCCAATCGATGTAGTCGCTGAGACGTTCGCCGTTGCTGACGACATCCTGAAAAGTGTGGCAGACATCAGAGTAGACGTCGTTCCAGTTGCGACCCACCTGCGCGCGCAGAAAGCGACGCAGCGGAGCGAGGTGAATGCGCTTTTCCTTGCGGTTGTGCCGCCAGGGAGCGTTCATCGACTGATGGGTGGCGATGCTGGAGCTGTGGCCGGAACCGTAGCCCGAGAGTTCGATGCCGTCGTCGGCGTCGACCAGATCGACGCAATCGAGACGGATCGGGGTGACCTTGGGGTGGACACGGGAGCGGCCGTAACGGGCACGTTCGACGATCACGCTGGGGAAGTCATTCCTCATTCAGTTTCCTTTTTTGAATTTTCGTTTTTGTTATTTACGCTTACTGCAGACCAGCTCTAGGACTGCCAGGTAACGAGCGTAACGATTGCCACAACCAGCGGCACGATGATGGCCGCCAGAGTAGAGTAGATAGCGCCGAACTTAGCACCGCGCAAGGCGTTGCCAGAGGAGCGCCGGCCGATGGCTGCACCAAGAGCGGTAGCAACCACGACTGTGCCAAGCATCAACGGCCAGAACTGACCGACGATAGAAGCGAGAACCCCGCCGAGGAGATAGAGAAACACCGCGGCGTAGGCGAGAAATCCCAGCACCACGATGGCAACAATCGAACCGACAGACCACTTCATGGCCGTGGGCCAATTGGCAATTCGCAGGCTCGCCAAGCTAGGCATTGAGGGAAGTTTCATGGTCTTTCCTTGTTCATGTTTTGCCAAGACAAGAAGGGAGGCGGCAAAGCCACCCCCCTTCTATGAAACTAGTCGTGAGCAACTGAGCTCACGAACCAATCGTTGTCACTGACTGGGAAGACCCTACTTGCTGGCAGGAGCCGGCAGCACCGCAGCACTGTCGACCACACCAACCGAGTGCGCGATCAGGTCGGCCCGAGCAGCCTCGACATCGCCAATGGCACGAGTGCCGTCGATGATGACACGGACAGCGAAAGGCTTGCCCTTGTAGGTTTCGGCGGCGGCGTCCTTGGCGGAGAAGCCGACGCAGTAGTCGAGCGCCAGACCGATGACATCCACAGCCACTTCATCGGCACCAGCCGCGGTGGCCTGGGCGATGATGTATTCAGCCAAGCCGGTGCTCTGGCCGAGGAAGGGATACTTGGCCTTGAGGTCGGCCGCGGCGCCCTTGCCGTTGTCGTAGAAAGCGCTGTAGGAGTCGACACCGGGGTGACGACCCTTCTGCACCGTCTTCTTCACCATCGAGCGATCGAGCTCGGGGTGGAAGTCGGCATCCGGCGTGCCTTCTTCGCAGTGATCGGTCCACAGCACCTGGAGCACGCCGTTGAGCATGACGGTGTCGACGAACGGCTTCTTGCCGGGATACTGCGAAGCGAAAGAGCCGTGGCCCTTGGGGTGGAAGTCCTGGCTGTCGATCACCTCATCGTAGCCGCCTTCCAGGGCGAGACGATTGGCCAGAGCCACGATCAAGTGGCCGCCAGCAACGGCGAGGTTACCGCCGGGGCAGAAGCCCTTCTGGATATCGACGCGCAGAAGCACGCGATAGATTTTCAGTTTCGCGGGAGCAGCAGCGCTGCTATTTGCGTTGGTCATGGGAGTCCTTACAGACTGGTTGTTGGTTGCGTTGGAGCCGGCGCCATCGCCCTTGGGCTCCGCTTGTGTGGTGATGTCACTGAGACCCTTGGCCCATTCCAGCCAGAGAGTGGCCTCAGCGTCGCTGGGCATACGCCAGTCGCCGCGCGGAGACAAGCTTATCGAACCGACCTTGGGGCCGTCCGGCAAGCAAGAGCGCTTGAACTGAGCGTTGAAGAAGCGGCCGATGAAGAGCTTGAGCCACTTCTGCAGCTGAGCGGTGCTGTACTTCGTTTCGAAGGTAGCGTACTCAGCCAGGGCCAAAATCTTCTCAGGACGCGCACCATTGCGCAGCATGTGGTAGAGGAAGAAGTCGGTCAGCTCGTAAGGGCCGACGACACTTTCGGTCTTCTGAACGATCTTGCCATCCTTGTCGGTGGGCAAGAGTTCCGGCGAGATCTCGGTGTTGAAGATGTCGAGCAGAGTGGCACTCGCTTCACCTTCGAACTGATTGCCGGCGGCCCAGCGCACCAGCAGCTTCACCAGCGTCTTGGGGATGCTAGCGTTGACGCCGTACATGCTCATGTGGTCGCCGTTGTAGGTGCACCATCCGATGGCCAGCTCGGACAGGTCTCCGGTACCGATGGTGAAGCCGTTGTCCATCAGAATCTTGGTACGAGCGCGGGCCTGCACATTTTCGAAATGCAAGTCTTTGAGCTCGGCGCCATCGGCCTGAAGAGCAATCAACTTCTCGGTGAACTTCTGCACCGCCATCTGACTGGGATCAGCAATGGCCGCACCGACAGCAGTGGCACGAACCAAAGCGAGATACTCGGCCTGCACTTCTTCGTTCAGCGCCGCCAGGTCAATGCCAAAAGGCTTGTGGCCTTCGGTACGCATCTGCGCCAGGCACATCTCCCGGATGTCGACTTCTTGAGCCGTGATGCCCAACTGGCGCATGAGCGAGTGAGCATTACCCTTGGTGCGACTGGTGGTGCCGAAGCCGGGCAAGGTGTAGCCCTTGATTTTGCGCCGGTCGATACCGAGCAAATCGAAAGCCTTGACGGTGACGAGCAGAGCCAAAGTCGAATCGAGGCCACCGGAAACACCGATGGTAACCCCGGCGAGATTGACGCCGCCGAGTTTCTCCAGGCGCTTGGCCAGACCAGCAACCTGGATGTTGAAGATGTCCTCGCAGCGAGCCTTCAGCTTCGAGCCATCCTTGGGCACGAAAGGCTGACCATCGACATAAGCGCGCAGACCAACCTGGTCTGCCGTCTTGGCCGTTCGCGAGAGACGGAACATACGCTTGCGGTAAGGGAAAGCGCGAGCGAACTTGCGCTGCGCCTCGGAGAAGCTGGTGTTGCCGATGCGAGCGACGCGCAGCCGCTCGATGTCGAGATCGGCCACGGTGAACACGGCTTCGCGAGCGAAGCGCGGGCTCTCTTGCAGAAGCGAACCATCCAGCGCGATCATAGCGTGTCCGCCAAAAACCACGTCAGTGGTCGACTCGTCGACACCGCTTGAAACATAGGCGTAGCCAGCGATCAGGCGACCGGATTGACCGACCACCAGGTCACGGCGGTATTCCGACTTGCCGACCAATTCGTTGCTGGCCGACAGGTTGACGATCAGCGTGGCACCGCTCAAGGCTGCCAGGGAGCTGGGCGGGATGACAGCCCAAAGGTCTTCGCAGACGTCAACGGCGATGGAGAGACCCTCCACGCTATCAGTATGGAAGAGCAGGTCGTTGCCGAACTGCACGGTGCGGCCGAGCACTTCGATCTCTTTGCTGTGAGCCACTTCAGCAGCGGCGAACCAGCGCTGTTCGTAGAACTCTTTGTAGCTCGGCAGGTAGCTCTTGGGCACGACGCCGAGAACAATGCCGCTCTTGATGGCGACGACACAGTTGTAGAGCTTGTCATCGAGCACCAGCGGCAGGCCGACGAAGAGGATACCGTCGAATTGCTCGGAAGCCTCGACGATAGCCTTGAGGCCTTCCTTGGCACCGTCGATCAGCGTGGTCTGGTGGAAAAGATCGGCACAGGTGTAACCGGTGATGGAAAGCTCTGGGGTGACCAGCACTTCCACATTATCAGCCTGTGCCCGTTGCATGGCGCTGATGATCTCGCCGACATTGAACTGGCAGTCTGCCACTTTCAAGCGGGGTGAAACAGTGGCCACCCGGACGAAACCCAGGGCCCTGTTTGAAATCTTCGCGAGCGCGGACTTGCCGACGCCCTTTGATTGGTTATTTGCAGTCATATTGATTCCTCGGGCTCTTCAAGAATATTCCCAGTTTTGGCATCAGACAAGCTGGCACCATCCCTTGGCAACACTCTTTGCGAGCAAGTTGGCTATAGAGTTTACAACTAGAAACGGTTCTGCGTTGTGTTAGCAACGCAGAACACAGTGTCAGTCTGTTGAGAGAGTCAGCCTTCTATGGCCAACGACTGGAGCACATGAGCCACAAGGATGGCCGCAATCGACCGAACCTTGAGGAAATCGCCAGCCAACGCCACAGCGTTGGGATGGCTATCAGTGACAGTCACTTCAGAGAAAAGGGGCTGACCGGCATGGTCAACAGCCGTCTGCAGTCTTTGCAGAGCAGTGCCCGGAAGCACGCCATGCCCAGCCCAGAAACGGATTTTCTTACAGCCGGAGCCCTCGGTGTTGGCAGTGCCAAGACGATAGCCCTTACCTGCATCGATGGCTGTGGATCCACGACGGATCATGTCATCGAAGAGGTAGATGTCCAGCCCCGCCACATCGCCGAGCAAGCCCAGCAGCTGGGTTTCGGAGCCGGACTTGCGATCCTTGACAGCAATTGCCGCCTGCCAGAGCTGGTCGCGAGCGACACCCTTGGCGGTGAGCAGCTTGTTGATGTCCTTGACCAACGACTCGGCCCACTTGGCCCGACCGGTGTCGGTGGTGCAGAGACGGCCGTTGAGGCTCGCTTCCACTTCCGCCAGAACGATCTCCTTGAGACAGTAGAGGTGAGTGGTGCGAACCCCATTGCCGAAGCTCTGGGATACACCTTCGGCATGCAGGTCGCAGAGAACAACGCGGTTGCCCATGGGGCAACGGGGAATGGAGCCGATCAGACGAGCGCGATAGGTGGCCTTGATGGCCTCGTGCAGGTCAGGCTTGCCCCGCTCCATGGTGGAATAGCCGAAGTAGGGGATGACCAGGGTGAGGCTGAGTGCACCTGCCTCGTAGGCCGCATTGGCCATGACATAGAGGTCGAGGGTTTCAGCATGGTCGATGGTACCGCCGATGATGACGACATCGCGACCCTGCACCGCCACGCTCAGACCTTTGACAATGCCGTCATCGTCGCGCATAGCCTGGCCGCGTTCGAAGTCAGCAAGACCATGGAATTGGTCTTGCATGTAGCCATAGCTCTTGGTGGAGAAGACCACAGCACGGCCGCGCGCGCCAAACAAATCGACCGCTGCGGCACCACCGAGACTGCCAGCGCGGGAGCGAGTGGCGCCCAGCTTGTCGTAGAACGGGATGGACGGGCAGCTGGCCTCGACTTCCAAGACGCGGTTGCCCAGAGGCGTCGGCGGAATGGCCGAGAGCATACGGTTGCGAACGCGCTTGAGGAAACGCGCCTGCTTGCCTGTACGCTTGTCTTCAGGCAGAACGATGGTGAGCCCAAGAGCCCCTTCATCAGCCAGAAGACTGGCCACGTCGAAGAGCTCGAAGGCACTGTCGGCAGTGGCGAAGTCGCCCACAACCACAGCTTCCCGGTTACCCATGTCGGTGACCAGACGGTGGTAGATCTCTCCGTCAGGAAAGGCCTCCTTGAAGACCTCGCCCTGCACCAGGCTGGGACCCAGTCTGGCAATCAGGCGGGCAGCCACTTGGTCTGCTCCGCCTTCGGTTACATAAAGCACTTTGCTCATAGTTTTTTTCCTGTTCGAGGGCTCTTGGCCCTGTTAAGAGAGATTTCCTTAGCCCTGACGAGCTTCGGAGTGATTGGCAAAATAGGCCTCGCGCTCGTGAGCACGCATGCCGTTGTAGGTGTCGATGTGGCTCTGCAGCAGGGGGGACAACTCGAAGCGGGTGTACTTGCCCCAAGTTGCTTCGGCCCGCTTGCCCTGATCGACGTACGATTCGTCATAGACAATGCGGCCGTTCTTGACGAGCTGCACGAACAGCGGCTCGCCGTCGACCACTTCACTGACATCAGCGATGTACATCACATCGCCCTTGCCATAGACGCGCACGTTGCCAGGGATAGAAGCCTTGCCCGGCGAGTTGCTGAACTTCATGTTGGGGTTGCCGTCGGTCTCGCTGCGCTTGAAGACAGCGGCTACGGTGTCGCGGTGAACGCCCCGCCAGAAGTAACCGCCGGCACCCGGGAAGAGCTTGGTCGGCTCAGCACCAGTGGTCTCGAAGAAGATGCGATCGACTTCGACGCACTTCTCCGGGTTGACCTCGTCTTCGTAGACGGTGAGACGGGGCACCAGGCCTTCTTCCACCATGCGCTGGTAGTACATGGCGCATTGCTTGGCGATGTCGCCCGAGTCGACCCGAGGGCCAGCTTCCGAGGCTTCGGGAACGGCCTTGAGGGCCTTGATGAAGTTCTCCAGACCGACGGTTTCGGCGTCGATCAGGTCGGTGAGCACGCGGGCGTTGGGAACGGCCTTGAGCGCAGCGATCATCATCTCCAACTCGCAATCGCTGAGATTGCGGTCGAGGCGCTGATTGCTGCTCATGCCCTCGTGGCCAAAGGTACCGATGGCGTAGAACATCTCCGGCCACATCAGCTCGGCAGTGTCGTTCGAGGTGAGGATACGCTTGCCGCCAGCACCGACGAACAGTGCCAATAGCATCACCAGGTGATTGACTTCCAGCGCCGTGCGCAGGCCGAATTCAGCGAAACGGCCCTTGGTAGCGATGTCCATCAAGCGACCCTTGGTCGCCTGAATCACCGGCTGGAAGTAGTTGCACATGCGCGGCTCCAAGTAGGAGAGCACGCCGCCGTACTGCCCTTCGAAAGTCATCGAAGGCACACCAGCGAGGAAGGTCTGACCACCGGGGAAACCCCAGACATCCACCGGCAGGTAGATGTTCTGACTGCCCTTCTGGTCGGCCAAAAGCGCTTCCCACATCTCGGTGGGGAAGTAGGGCACCTTGGAACCGCTGTGGGCGAAGTCACGGGCGAGCAGGACGTCAGCCCGCTTGAGCGGCTTGCGGAACCACTGCGCCAACATCGCTTCGTGACCAGCCTGGATCAGCTGATTGCCGGCACCGGGTTCACCAAGGCCCTTGCGCATGGTCAGGTGATAGGCCGCCGGCTTCATGGCGAATTCACGGAAGGCGTGGCCCATGGTGCGTTTGTAGGTGTCGGTGGCAGTGATCATGCCGCCGAGCAGGAAGAGACGATCGAAAAACTCAGCGATCATCTTCTGCCGCTTGCTTTGCACTCGCGCTGCGAGGCGCTTGCTGGCGGCGGCGCTCAACTTCTTGGGTTGGGCGGTGACAGTGGAATTGGACGTTTGATTACTCATAGTTTGTATCTCCGACAAGCGGTGATGCCAAGCCGCAGCGTGCGGTCTGGCGGGTTAAAGTAGAGAGGTGGCTTTTTAGTCCACAACCATTGCTCTTGCCAGCTGTGGCTTAGCTAGGCAAAAACTGACTAGGCACTAGCTCGGGAGCTAGACAGAAAAGCGATTGCGCAGACTGCGGAGCAGCCCAGCAAGCAAGTTTCCGTACTTCTGACAGGTGGTGCAGCGGCGCGGAGTCTTGTCACCACCGGCGGTGTAGAGTCCGCGTCTGCGAATGAGCTGCCAGACTTCAGGCAGAATCATGTACCAGACCGATTCACCACGCCCGATGCGGTCACGGATCATGGTCGAGGAAACAGGGGGCGCCGGGCAAAACGCCAGCACTTCAATGCGCGCTTCGGGAATGAGCTTGGCCCATTCTTCGATTTGCTCAGTGGTGTGGCCCGGTCTGGCGAAGATGAGGAAGTGGGTGAGCCGGAACAACTCGGCCGAGTCATGCCACTTGCGCAGATGCCAGGAATGAGTCGGCTCCAGATATTCAGAGCTGAGCATCAAAAACAGTTCGGTGCCTGGGCCGTATTGCTTGCTCAGCGCCCGAACAGTGTCGAGGGTGTAGGAAGGGCCGTCACGCTTGAGCTCAATGTCGCAGGCCTCGAAGAAGCAATTGCGAAACAGAGCAGCTTCAACCATCTCATGACGAACACGGGCATCGGAGACGCCGGTCTTCTTGTGAGGAGGGTTGGCACTGGTAACGAACAAGACCTTGTCGAGGTGGAAGGCTTCTCGAGTCATCTCGGCGCACATCAAGTGTCCCATGTGAGGAGGGTCAAACTTGCCGCCGTAGATGCCGACTCGCTGAGGCTGGCTGGTCTTCCACCAGTTCCAAAATTTGAGTTTGGCTAGGTTCATAGATGGGTGTCCTTATGCAGCAGCATCCCCCGAAGGTCAGATACTGATGTTTAGTAGCTGTGAAAAAGAAGAGCGTTGTGATCCCACCAGCGCTGCGTTGGTATAGGTAAAAGAGGAACCTAAAGTGTGTTGAGGTTTTGGTGTCTTTGAATCAGGAACAAGAGGAGAATGTAAAAGCGATGATTTAATCTAAAAGTTATCAAGAGACCACACAAGCAACTGTATCGGTTGATTACTTAGGACAAGCTAAGATCACCACCAAATCAGCGGAATACCGGGCTCTGCTTGACATTTCTGAACTAAGCGTAATTTCTTTTTGCCCGCAGCAAACCTAGCGTGGCTAGCGTTAACCAGCCTTCATGGCCAAAACCATAAGAAAAACTGCCAGAATTTCTTACGCTTTCGACAAGCCGAAACCGGCCAATCAAAGAACTAAAAATTGCAACTAACTGACTATTTGGTCCGTTTTGCCGCAACAGCGGCAGCAGCGGCGCGATCTTGTTGCACCTTCTGCTCCAAGCGCTTTTCTTCTCTCTCAATTTCTTCCTGGGTCGGTGCACCGGGATGGCTGGCAAAGCGCTGAGCTGGCCCCAGCGGATTTTGCACCTGTTGAGCAATTTGAGAATACTGGAATACTTGATAGCCCAGAGCGGCAACCGCCAGCGCTAAACAGCCAATAAGAATGCGCGTCTTCATCTAAGCTCCAATGAGAAAATGCCCAGTTGCTGCTTGACTAAAAAGCAAACGAAAGCAGTAGCAATTGGTCAATTTTATCAAATAGAAAGGTTATACTGCCGACTCGCTCAGCAATTTTTGCCACTGCCAGGTCAAGTATAAAAATCCAATGAACATCTTGTTTGCAGTAGACAACGATTCGGTCGAGCCGATTTTTATTCAATTGGCCAATACAATCGCTGCTCAAATTGAAAACGGAAAGCTAACAGCAAAGACAAGACTACCGTCTAGCAGAGAGCTGGCCAATAGCCTTGGCCTCTCCCGAGACACTGTAGTCAATGCCTATCGTGAATTAAACAGGCTGGCTTATATCAGCGGTGCCACGACTAAGGGCACTTTTGTCTTACAAAGAGAAGAGCGTGAAAGCTTACTGGAGCAACTTTCCAACGACTTGAGCAGCACAAAGACCGGAATTAAAATGGACGAGTCTAAGCTGTCTAACTTAGGTAGACAGCTACTGACCCAATCTTTTAAACATCCTTCTACACCAAGCTTTGCCGCTCTAAATTATGGTGCTATACCGCGTAGTGCCCTACCCATAAGGCGATGGCGCGAATTGATGCAGCAAATATGTGTACCTGAAACCTTTCGCAAACTTGAGTATGAGCCCAATGTCTTAGGTCGCGCAGATCTGCGAAAGGCTATTGCAGCCTACCTTTTCCGCAGCAAAGGCATTGACTGCGATTGGCGCCAAATAGCTATTTTTTCGCTCTCTGCTGGCATTATAAACATGCTCTTTAAGCTACTACTAGAGCCTGGTTCAGTGGTCGCAGTAGAAGACCCGGGCTATGGTGCTGTAAAAAATATCGCCAAAAGTCTTGGCATAAAGCTGCTGCCAATACCCATTGACGATCAAGGCTTGAGTGTTACTGCTCTTAAGCAATATAAGGGCCAGGTGAAAATGGTCTATGTTACCCCTAGCCACCATGACCCCACGGGAATCATAATGTCGCTAGCTCGCCGAAAAGAGCTATTGGCCTGGGCAGACGAAAACAATGTTTGGATCGTAGAAGACGACTACGACAGCACTTTTTACTACGGCACTGCCCCACATCAAACTCTCTGGTCAATGAGAGCAGATGCTAATGTCATCTATAGTTCTACATTTTGGCAAATTCTCTACCCCCTTGCCACCATCGGCTATACCGTAGTGCCGAAAAATCTGATTCCTCTTTTATCCGCAGCCAAAGACTTACAAACTGAGGGTATCGCTGATTTTACTGTGCAATTGACCCTGACAAAAATGCTTGATGAAGGACACTTAGAAAAACACATACGAAAAATTCAGAAGTCGTTTGCCAAAAAACGCATAGCACTAATCTTCGAATTGAAGCGACAGCTGGGCTCACAAATTGAAATTCGCAACGATAGCGCCGGTAACTATTTTGTCGTTTACTTGCAGCACTGGCCCAAGGCAACCATTGAATCAGCAGCGCTGCAAGCCAATTTACCGCTGCTCTCCACAGCAACATACTATTTGCAAGAGGCTAAATCAGACGAATATTTGATCAACTTTTCGTTGCCAAACGAAGAAGAAATAAGCAACATAGTGTCTGCTTTTGTTAGCGCGCTTAATCAAGCTTGACGGCATACCAATAATCGCTCGACTAAGGCATACCAGCTTCTAGTACGCCATACCAATTTCGCAAAGCAGCCGCCATACCAATATCAATGCAGCTAGCTCAATCTCACTAATAATAGCTAATTCGTCACTTTCCATCGGACAACTATTTTGATCTGATCGTGCCCGTGTGGTGAGATTGATTTATCCACCAGAACTAACAAAACCAAAACAATAAAGCAAATAAGCACCAACCACAAAAGAAAACCAAGCGCAAAAGACCTCATGCAAAACCTCTGGTTTTGCGTCGAGCAATACTCTTTCTCAATCTGGCCGCGAAGTATCAAAAATGAGAGCAGGCCAATCTAAACCGACAAAAAGTGAGGCATCATGAACACAATCTCCATATCAACTTTAGCTTCCTGCCTTGCCCTATATCTCTTCTGCGTTTTCGGCTTAGCCGATTCAAGCATTCTGGACACTCTCATTCTCTGGGATCTTATCTTCGTGCCTTTTCTTGTGGCAGCAATTTTTGGCCTGCTGATTGGCTTCGCCATAGCCAAGATATTGGGCCAAGCTATACCCTTTGTCACCGAGGTGACTGAGACTTTTCCGCTCTCCTTCCAGCGGGGCGACAGTGCGGCAGATGATTTCTATTGCGTCGCATCAGACCTGGCGAGCGGCAAGAAAGCTTTTCATGTCTACTCGGTGAGCGATAACAATCTCAGGCTGGTGAAATCACTTTGGGAGAATGACACCACAGTGGTGGTGCAAGATCAGACCCTCAGTGAAGCTGGCATCTGGAAGAAAACCAGAATGGTTCCAGACCCGTCTTCACGTCTCTATCACTGGGCTCTGGCTCAACCGAAAGACTGGCGCAACGAGCTACACCTGCCACCAGATATGGTGAAGCAAAACCCATAACAAATCAGCCTCTAGAAAAGGGGATATAGAAATGCCGATACTCGACTGGATCATTCCGAAGAAAATTACCATCGCAGCAACTATCGTCAGGTGGCGCCAACAGAAAAGCTCGCCAGGGCTGGAAGAGAGCGAACGGGTCTTCCTCGTGGAAGACGCCGAAGGCGAACTCATGGCAGTGGTCTGCGACTTGGATCTCTCGCCAGACGCAGCCATCGCCGACATTGGCGACAAAGTCACTTTCAGCAAATACAAGAGCGGCAACTACGCCTACAAGCTGAAAATTGTGGCGACAAGTTCGACTAAATGAACTGACACTATAGCAACAACCCAGCGCCCAATAACCAAGGCGCATCTCCAAAACTAGAAAAGGACCACCCAGATGTACTCCATCTTCGCTGCCCTCACGCTCACATGGCTCACCTTGCTCGTGGTCTTCTTCGGGCCCAATCATGTTGAGCTCTCACCCTTCATTGACCCGCGCACTTTTATTCCTCTCTCCGCAATGGCCTGCAGCGCAATCAGCCTGCTCATTGGTCTCGCCGTAGCGCTCTTTCTGGGCGACAACCTCAAGCGCACCAGGGTAACAACCAAGAGTCGCAAGCTGGTAGCTCTGCGCAATGCTGACGGCAGCAAAAGCAAGCTCTTCGTCGCCACCGACCCGGCCTTGAACGGAAGCCTGTATCACATTTGCTGCAAAAATGAGGACGGCAGTCTGGAGCATGTCTCTTTCAGTCGCTATCAGACCACTTTGATCAGCGAAGACGAATCATTGACCGAAGAAGGTATCTGGACGACGACCCAGCTGCAGCCGGATGTTTCGGATCGTCTCTTTAGGTGGGCACTGGCAGACAATACTGGCTTGCGCAACGAACTGCGGGTACCGCCTGGAACTCTTGGCACGAGCTTCTTGGCTCCTCCAGCCATGCAAAATTCATAGTTCACCACAGAGGGTTCAAGCGAGGGTCCAAGCAAGTATCCATGCGGATCATCCCTTCAGCCCTCCGCCTATAGCTTGCTTCCAGTAGCTTTGTAGCTACTGGAAGCAATTCAGCGCCGACTCTATCAACCAGGGCTGGTCAATTTTTTTGAACCCAATGCTATTAACTTATATAGTTGAACACATTTGTTTTTTTTGATGGTTCGAGAGGCTGAAAAACAAACCTGTTGAGAGCAACAAAAAACAGCTCGTGGACGGCCTGCGGCAAGCAGACAATCCACGAGCATGCTAACTCAATAAATAGGCAGCAGTCTCATTTCGACTGCACAGCAAGACGCAGAAGCACCTCGATGACATCGCCGGAGTGATACTTCTTATTGGCCTTGTAGAGCGTCACCCGCTTGCCCCAGGTTGGCTCTTGAATGACCGGATGTTCGTGGTCATAGGCCAGCAAGGTGACATCTCTGGTTCCAGGAATTTCAGAGAGGCCGTGGGGCACCAGGCCATCGCTCTTGTGCCCATAATGCTTGTTGATCAGACGAGCCGCTTCAAAGGTGGTGCTTTCGCGCGGGCCGATGATCGAACGCAGCGTGACAATCTTAGCCAGGTCGGCTGCAGTGAGTGGTGGCAAGGCACGCTGGGCAACAGCACGATACTTGGTCGACAGCTCGAGCAAAGTGTCGTTGACATCGTTGCCGAGCACCAGCCGACTAACAGGGCCAACAATCTTACGCAACAAATTGGAAGCCACCATGAAGTCTGCCACCGGCGAACCATTGACTGGACTCTGCAGCAAAATAATATGGGCGATCTTGGCTTTCTCGGCCTCGCTCAACATTCTGTAGGCATCCAGATTCATGATACCGCCACGGCTATGGCCCAGCAAAATGCCCTCATCATCAGCCAGGCTAAGCATCTCCTCGCTGATCAACTGCAAATTGGCAGCAGTGGCCACATCGCTGTCGACAGCAACCCGCCGCACATTCAGACCCATCTCTTTTATGCGAGCCAAAAGATGAGTGGAGTGATTACCCATGTGCCGCGCCAGAAAACCGGGGGTGAACAAAACGGTTTTGCCTTTCAGTGCTTCTGGCGTGGGCAACGCCTTGGCACCGTCTCTCACCTGCTCGTGCAACAGGTGAAACTGCTCGGTGAGATCTGTAGCCGGAGCAAAGTTGGGAGCCAGTGTCACTTCCGCGCTGGTGATACCACTTTGCAAAAGCTCTGGCAGCACATGCTCCATCGAACGTTCTGCCAGAGCAGCAATGGTCAGGGCGGGATTGGCACCCATTGTAACCGGGATGATCGAGCCATCCAAAACTAGTAAATTGTCGTAGCCGAAGACACGACCAAAGTGATCCACCACACCGCTGTCAGCGGCATTGCCCATGGGCACGCCACCAAGGTTGTGCGGCACATCAATTTTGCTTTGCAGCTTCCAGTAGGGGAAGGGCAAGAAACGGGTACCCATAGCCTTTGTGAAGGCCCGCAGGTGCTCGTCGGCACGCTTATAGAAAGAAGCATTATCTTGCGGATTGAGGTCAGTTTGAATCAGGCCCTTTTTGTTGAGGCTGAAGCGACCCACAGCTCTGTCTCGACCAATCACCAGCAAGGGCAAAGTTGTTTTGGGTTCGACCAAACCAACTTTCTCAGCCAGAGCAAAACCAGAGCTGACAAGCTTGATCATCAGTTTGTTCAGGCGAATCAGACGACCAGTGATGTAGAAGGTGTCGTAGGTGAAGCCGCGAAAGCTACCGTCGAACATCAAGACCCCCTGGTTCTTGCCGTCCGCACCGTTGAAATCGAGACCAGCAGTAATTTCAGGGCCACCAGAAGGATCTACCTCGCCCTTGCTGCGAATGGCAAAGCCAATGTAAGTACCGTTGGTGGTGTACTGCTGACCGAGACGAGCAGACAGCCCGGGCAGGGTCTTGTGCACCATCTTGTTGCGCAACAGTAGCTGGCTTGAACCCACCGCACCGGCAGCAACCACAACCACCTTGGCCCGGTATGTTCTTCGCTCACCGCTCTTGCTGTCGATCGTCGTGACACGATAGCCAGCACCAATTGACCCGCCTAGCGGTTCGATGATGTCAGCCTTTTGACCAGGCAAAATCTCCGCTCCAAACTGGTGTTGAGCACCATATAGGTAGTTGAAATCAAGACTGTTCTTGGCCTGGTAGTTGCAGCCCGGCAGAGAACATTCACCACACTGGCGGCAACCTTGCTGAGCGGCGCCAAATTGATTGATCTTGACGGTACCGATTGCCTCATCGGCCTCACGATAGGTAATCGCCACCGGCGGCATGACCGTGGGAACTCCAAGTTTCTGCCCTGCTTCGAGCATAACTTTGCTCTTGATAGTACTGGAGTATGGTGACGCTGCGAACAGCAGCGGATAGGTCTTGGCGCCAAGCATGGCTTCAGCCCGATCGTAGTAGGGATCAAGCGCCTGACGGGTGATGTTGCCAGGCCAGTTCTCGAAGTTGTCTTTGCGAATCATCACTGCCGCGTTGACAATCGAGCCGCCACCAACTGCAGTACCAGTCCAGGCCGTAACAGTCTTGCTCAAGTGCGTAACGGTGTGCGGACCAAACTGACCGGCGGCCGGGTTCCACTGCGAGGCTTCGCCGCGCAGAATGTTAGGAGCCTTGTGAGCGTAGCCGCTCTCGATGACAGCAACTCGGAGACCAGCCTTGGCCAAGCGGTAGGCAGAAACAGAACCGCCGTAGCCGGACCCGATCACAATTGCGTCAAACGATGCTTCGGTTTCATGGGGAAATTTGATTTTGGATTCCATGATGAATGTGTAGGTATGAGTGAAAGGCCCAGAGCGCATGGAAAGCACTGGGGGTTTGTTATTGAGGCCTAGGCATGCCTGGGCCAAGATGCAAAGAGCCAGCAGTGAGCAGCTGGAATTAAGCTTGGCTCGTACCGCTCCTGGCAATTGCCGAGCAAAAGTATTCAGAAGTAAAAGCGCAGTAGGCTTTAGCCTTTCCTTTTAAAATTCAAACGTGGGGAGTTTAGAATTAATAGCTATCAAATAAGCACTATGAAAATGTCAGAAGCTAGCTAATAAGAATCTCCTTAATACTTCTTTTCAAGCCCATTTAAAGCGCAACAGTGATTGTCTTGAGCACTGCGGTACAGATTGGCAAGAAAAAGAAGACAGGTGCTAACCACGCTACAGCAGTCAAAATTGAACGGCGAAGGAAAAGCTAAGAGCGGCTTAAGGAGCCGCTAAACAAGAGACTAACCTGGATACCAGGCTATACTACTTAATAGCGTAGATGCGATCAAAAAAACCTGAAAGATGGACGTACTGGCTGGGCCAGAAGATCCATCTTCCAAGTTATAAACTACCCTCAAGCACCAATCAGCACGAAGCGCTGACTAGAGGGTTCGTTTTGACTGCTTACGGCCCAATCTTCGGCAGCGACTCTGGCGCCAGGACACCCATCGAAACCACCAGCTGCAAACCCTGATCGGGAGTGATGCCAGCGTCGTAGGTCTCGTCGGCAGGAACGATCTGGGTAAAGCCGCCAGTCGGATTCGGGCCATGGGGCACGAATACAAAGAGCATCTTGCGACCGGTTCCAGCCTCGGTCACTTCTTTGGTGACGAAGCCCAGAGTGTAATACGCCGATGGAAAGCGCAGGTAGACGCAGCGCTGAAAGCTTCCAGCACCACCATCGCCAAATGCCTCCACCATCTTGCGCGCAGCGCGGTAGACGGCGTTGACGCCCGGTATGTGGATGAAGAGATGGTCCACGAGACGCAGACCTTCTTTGCCAACCCGGTACGATGCCACCTTGCCGAGAAAGACCATGGCGCCGCAAAGAACGAGCACACTGGTAACAGAAACGACGAAGCCAAACCAACTGGCGGCTTCAAGAGAAGCGCTGGAATCGGGCAGGAGAAGCGATACCAGGGCGCGGATGGCTGTGCCTAGCCAAGCATCGGCCAGGTTGAGGGTGAATCCCACAAGCCAGAGAGTGACAGCAATGGGAACGATGAAGAACAACCCACGCATGAAGTATGCGCGTGTGGTCTCCCCGCCCTTGCTGTTAGTTGATGGGGTGCTCATGAGAGGAGTTCCTTCTTTTCATTCGGAAAAAGTGAGAAAAAGTGAGAAAAGTAAAAAAGAAGCCGGACTGCTCGGGCGCCTAAGCGCTTGCGAACAGTCCGGCCCTTTCTCACGTCACACTAGACCCGAGCGACGCTTACTTCGAGGCCGTGCAAAAGGCGTGGTCAGTGAAGCTGCGACCGATGGTCGCGTCACTGAAAAACGCATGCACCGCCAGATTGCCCAGCTTGGAGAAGTTGAGCACGACGTAACCGTCGAGACGGCTGCCGCCCGAGTGGGTGGCGCTGGTGTCCTTCGGGTTGAGCAGCACGTAGCCAGCCTTCAGCAGCGGGTCGAGGTCGTTGATGACCCCGGCCGCAGCCTTGTCCAGCAGCATGTTGAAGTCGCCGGTGATGAAGCCGGTGAAGTTGGCGCCGAGGGCCTTGACCATCAGCACGCACTGCTGATAGCGCACCTTGCCCGAAACCGCCGGACCGCCACGCATCGACTTCAAGTGCACCACGACCACCGAGAACTTCTCGCCGGTGGCAGTGTCTTCGAGGTTGAGCTGGAAGGCCGGACGCAGGTCAGGAACGCCCTGGACGTTGGCGACGGCGTCGTGGGAGATCGGGTCACCGATCACCTTCAGACGCTTGTGCACGAGGAAGCCGACGGCCTGGTTGCGGGTGTTGGCGACCGAGCAGTAACCGGTGTAGTCCGGCATGCTGTTGGCCACCTCATCGACGAAGTCGGGACCGACTTCGCTCAGGGCGACGACGTGGGCGTGGCTGAAGATCTCCTTGTAGGACGCGCTGAAGAAGCGGGCCTTGGAGCGATCGCCGAATTCGGCGTTCAGTTCACCGAAGTAGAGCTGGCCAGTCATGCCCGCAACGGGCATGTTGCCGACCATGCCCTGCACGACGGAGAGAACGACGTTCGGGTTGGGCAGCTGCTTGCCACCGCCACCGCCACCGCTACCGCCGCGCGAACCGCCCTTGCCCTTGTTCTTGTTCTTGACGCGACCGCCGCCGAACAGCGCCTTCAGGTCGTTGCTCTTCGGGTCGAAGCCCTTGAAGCCGAGCACCTGAATGGCAGGCAGGTCGAGCTGGTGGAACTCGTCGGGGTCGGGATACTGGACGCGGTTGGCTTCGACGTCAGCGTTGTACGCCTTCGTCTTCTTGACCAACTGCTCGCGCTCGTAATCGGTGAGCAGCATGTTGCTGGGGATACCGTCGACATTGACCGGCTGCTGGACAGACTTGATGTTTTTCTTAGCCATGATGAGACTCCTTAATTGAGGCTTACGCCTCGTGAATGTTGTTTTTCGATTGCAGGATCGAAAGGTGACGAAATCAGGTTCAGCACTGCTGTTCAGCCGAACCCTTGCGGGAAAGTAACAACAAAACACCGCAGCGAGCAGGTTCTGAAGTTCTCTCTCTTGGTAGAAATGTCATGCCGGCCCTTACAACAGACGAAATCAAACTCAGACCAAATGCATAACCACGACGCACTATCACCCGCAAGCGAGGAAGAGTGGAGAAGTGGTTAGTTGGTTAGGGTCTTTGTTTGAAGTATCTGAAGTTGGTTAAGGGAAGGAATCATGAGATCTCACCTTAATCAAGACTGCTTAGCTAGCTCAAGACCTAAGCTGTGTTTATTCGGAGAGTTAATATGAGATCACTCGCTCCGTGGCGGTTCCGAAGAGGCACACTTAGCACAGCCTTTGAATATAGACATAGCGCACCTGCGCCATTGGCTAAAGTAGCTATTTTTGCGGATATTTTCGCTGCTTTGCAGCCGCAACCATGGCTGCAAAGCACCAGATTAAGCCCAGCACATCTGCCTTAGGCATGTTTTCCAAGAGCGTTCAACCTAAATTTGCTTAAGGGTAATTGGATTTGCTACCTATTAGATGGTCGGCGTTGGTTCTAGCCAATTAGTATTTAGTTACACCACTTTGCCTTGTTGAGTTCACCTCAGTTTTCTTCTTCAAAAGTGGTTTTGTCCTGTTATTACCAGCCCGCCAAACAATTGAATAATACTTGCTGGAAAGATGGTGCTTGCGCCTTTTCCGTTTTGAACTACTTAGGTATATTTTGCCACCGCTGGCGATACCAACAGCCCGATTACCAGCACAAAAGCACTGGGAACATTGATTCGATTACTTTTTGTTTCCGCTGGAGTTAATCCTAAGTTGAAAGCAATTCCGGGAGGAATATCCTGGATATAATCGCATCGCTCTACCCTGCTTTCAGCAACCGTGGCCTCAAGGCTTCAAGGTTCCGCCCGCAGGGTGAATTTCCAACGATTAATGCTAACGGGGTTTGAAATTGCCATGAAGGTAAAAGCTGGAGTACTGGAAAAACCATTTGTCTTCGGAATTAAGGAAGTTGAGATTCCAGAACCGGGACCAGACCAAATTCTAGTGAAGACAAAGTCGGTGGGAATTTGTGGATCAGATGTTCACTACTATGTAGAAGGCAGAATTGGACCATACATAGTCAACGAGCCATTGATCCTTGGTCACGAAACTGCTGGCCAAGTTGCTAGAGTTGGTGCTAACGTCAAGCACTTAAAAGAAGGCGACAGAGTAGCCCTTGAACCAGGTGTTCCTTGTGGCTGTACAGAATTTGTCAAGCAAGGCTTGTACAATCTCTGCCCCAGCATCGAGTTCTTTGCTACACCTCCAGTGCATGGAACCTTCGCTGAATACTTTGTGCACAATGCCAACTTTGCTTTCAAATTACCTGACAATGTCTCCTTCGATGAAGGCGCCATGTGCGAACCACTATCGGTTGGCATTCACGCCACTCGTCAAGGTAATGTCGGCCTAGGTTCGAGAGTTTTGATTACTGGAGCTGGCCCAATCGGATTGGTCAATCTCCTCTGCGCCAAAGCTGCAGGAGCAGGAATTATCGCCGTAGTTGAAACCCACAAAAACAGAGCTGCCATGGCTCGTCAATGCGGAGCAACTCACATCATCGAATCATTCGACGGCGAAACAATCCTCGAAGAATCAATGAAAATTACCGATAACAATGGCTTCGATGTTGTTCTCGAATGCTCTGGAGCAGCACCAGCAGCCCAGACAGCAGTAAAAGCACTGAAGCCAAACGGCACTCTCGTGTTCATTGGCTTGTTCAGCCAACTGGAAGTGCCTATGGATCTCAATGCCATTACCCAAAAAGAATTGACATACAAAGGTGTCTTCCGTTATCGCAATACCTACCAGACCGCAATTGACCTAATCGCTTCTGGCAGGATTGACGTCAAACCACTGATCACCAAGCACTTCGCTTGGGAAAATGTCAAAGACGCCATGGATTGCGCTCACAAAGAAGCCAGTAGTCAAATCAAAGTAATGACTACTTGGTAGCAAAGTAAGCCAACAAAAAAAACCAGCAAAACAAAAAAAGAACACTGCAAAAATTGCAGTGTTCTTTTTTTTGCACTAACGACAAGTGCGCTAGTGATTACACAAAAGGGCCGTCAAGAAAGACGTTCAACTAGATTAGATAGCAGGACGCTTAACAATTGAGCGAGAGCCGCTAGACGAGCACCCTTGGGACGCGGTCGTATCTAAAGCAAAGTGACGTAGTTACAGAGCTACGCGAGTTGAAAAATACAGGATTGACCGCTCTCGACATGGGCCACTGTGCTGTTCATTTTTTCAAGAAGGTCACAGGCGCCGGGTTGTCATGAGGTACGCCTTTTACTTACACACATGCACGCGATTGTTATCGCCCAATACCTATGCTTATTCTAAACGTACATTGTTTCCACCACATCAAACACAGAGAACCCAAGAAAACCTTCCCGCATCAGCCACCAACCACATCTACCCGTCAACAAGTGGCTCTTGCACCATTGGAATTCTACCTGCGTTGGAACAGTGAGCATTTTCTACATTTTTGAACCGACCAATCCCGTTACGAACGGACGGTCACAAACCTAGGAGAACTTATGACACAAGCAACCAAACTCGTTGGACCTCTCGCAGGCTTCGACATCGACGACACCTCGCTCGAACTGAACCCCAACTTTTCCGCCGACGGCGAGAAAGATGGTCGAAAGTTCGTCATCCTCTGCGGCAAAGAAGTGTTCATCAACGACACTTTCAAGCCCACCGGTGACACCCTGGTCAACCTCCGCGAAGCCTTCGGTTCCACCGACCCGGTTTCCGGCCAACTCTGGGGACGCATCTGGGACAACCAGTGCAAGAACACCGGTGAACTGACGTTCGAAGAGCATCTGCGCCTGCAGTTCGAAGACGTGTTCCGTGCCATCTCGCTCGAACAAGCCATCGAATTCGCCAAGCGCACGCTCGAACCGAAGAAGGGTTTCGCCAATTTCCTGAAGTTCCTTCAGGCCAACGGCGTCACTCCGGTGTTCATCACCAACGGCGTCGACCTGATCGCCCAACCCGTGATCAAGCACTTCTTCGCTGACATCCTGCCCGAGCCGGTCATCTACGCCAACAAGCTGAACGGTGACCAACTCGCCGGTCTGCATGGCAGCGTCGGTGTGGCCAAGGGCGAAGTCGTCAAAGAGATCGGCGACGTGCTGTTCTTCTTCGGCGACTCTGGCGGTGGCGACGGCCCTGGCGCGCAGGCGGTTCACGACCGTGGCGGCCATGTCTTCACCCTCAGCTTCAAGACCCCGTCGAGCTTGTTCGCCTACGCGAGCAAGAACCTCACGACCGGCCAATGGACTCACCTCGAAGACTACGAGACGGTTCCCGCTCAAGTAGTCACCAAGGTGCTGGCCGCTCGCTAGTCGTCCGCATCTAACAGTTAACGATTTAACCATCACGCACCACAAGTGCAAATTCATCGCCCCGCCATCGCAAATGACGGGCAACTCGCTGCATGCGAACGAAAGGAAAAAATCTATGACCAAGTCCACAATCACCACCCATGCTGCCCACGGCCACCACGCTGGCTGCGGCTGCAAAGCCTTCTGGCTCACCGGCCCCTACAAGTTCGAGGCCTCTGAGTTCGAACACACGGCTTCTCCCAACCCGGGCGAAGTGCGCATGAAAGTGCTGGCCAACGGCCACTGCGAGAGCGACACCAACGTCGCCCGCGCAGGCAAGCACGCTTCCCAGCCCAACGGCAACTCCCGCATCATGCTCGGCCACGAGCCCGTCGGCGTCATCACCAAGCTCGGTGAAGGCGTGACCGGTCTCAAGGTCGGCGACATCGTTGCGGTGGAACCGGGCATCTCCTGTGGCACCTGCGTCGAATGCCAGGCCGGCCGTTACAACACCTGCCGCGCTGTCAGCTACATGGCCACTCCGGCCACCAACTGGAACCGCGGCTCCTACGTGCAGGAACTGGACTGGCCGGCTAGCCTGTGCCACCTGGTTCCCGCCGGCGTCGACCCCATCCTCGCTGCCCTGGCCGAATCCATGGCCGGTGGTCGTGAGGCGATCGAGCACATGAAGCGCACTCTCGACTTCAACCCGGCCGAGGAAACCATCCTCATCGTCGGCGCGGGTCAGATGGCGATGAACATCCTCCTGCAGCTGCGGCTCATGTACCCGACCCTCAAGGTCGGCGTGCTGGCCCGCAAGCAGGAAGACCGTTCCATGGCCGAACGCCTGGGCGCCGCTTTCACCCTGCCGCTCTCGGCACGGGAATGGAAGACGGAGACTCGTGTCGAGTCGGTTCTCTCCGCTGCTCGCGCTGCCGACGTCTCGCCGGCGACCGTGCACGCGAAGGTGACCGAGTACGAAGCTGCGCTTGCTCACAACAAGCCGCTTCACGCCGACAACATCGCCACCTTCAAGGCGGCGCGTGAGCAGGCCGGCGGCAAGATCGCATGCGTCTTCGAATGCACGGGTCAACCGCACATTCTCAACGCTGCGCTCGAAGCCCGCACCATCCGCGGCGAGGGCATGTACTGCCTCGTCTCCTGCCTGTACGTGACGACGCTGGACATCGCCAACATCCGGCGTGACAGCGGCGTGGTGACGAACCTGCGGCGCTCGCGGAACAAGTTCCCGCTGGTGCTGAAGGAAATCGCCGCCAATCCGGAACACTACCGCCAGCTCCTGGGCTACGCGGTGGACTTCGATGATATCCCCAAGTTGTACGCCGCCGGCGGCTTCAAGGGCGAGAAGATCGGGGATGGCCCGAAGGTGGTCATCCGGTATGCCGCGTAGAGGCAGTAACGACCACGAGCGAGAGGCTGCCTTCGGTGATTGCAAAATCACTCTGGCAGCCTCTCTCACTCTGGTATCTCTTTTTAAAACCAACATCAACCACCAAAGCGAAAGGAATACCAGCCATGGCCAAGAACAAGACCCACGTTGTGCGTCAACCGAAGGTGAAGGGCGGCAATCTCAAGATTGGCGTCATCACCGTCGAACAGCAGCGCACCATGCAACGCGCCGCCAGCCGTCAGGCCCAAATCGATTCCGGCATCAAAGTCGGAAGCGGTGCGGGTGTGCACGGTGGCAACAAGGAACAGTCCCGTCGTCGCGACCGTCGCGAAGGCAAGAAGGCTGTTCGCCAAGAGGTGTAACACCACTGAAAAATGTCAGCGAGCCCCAAAGGCTTCGTTGGCATTTTTCTTTTTTTCTATCTATTAAGGCATATAGTTAAACTCTTTCTACCCGCAACACGGCCAGGGTTTAAGCAGAACAATTACCACTCATAACACTGAGACAGAGTCATGACCGCTAGCTCAATAACCAAACTAGCAATGCAAATAAGCGAAAAAAAACTACTATTGCCCCGGCGACAATTGCCAGCAACAACTCAACAAAGTTAGGGTGAATAGACCCTTTCATCAATCTTCTTTTCTAAACCGAAAAAGCTTTTCCTTAAAACAACCACTAACACGCTCCTTCCGGCTAGCGCCAGCTGTTTCAGACAGTGGCGTTGTCTATCAACTCATTTCGAGATCAGAACTATGTCCGAAAACAAAACTGCCGAAAGCGGCCACAGCCATCACGCAGGCTGCGGCTGCAAAGCATTGTGGCTCACTGGAGCCAACAAATTTGAAACATCCGACTTTGAACACCCGGCTTCGCCAAACCCTCACGAAGTACGTATCAAAGTTCTAGCCAATGGTCACTGTGAAAGCGATAGCAACATAGCCCGCTCAGGCAAACACGCCTCCCAAGCTCATGGCAATACCCGCATAATGCTTGGCCACGAACCTGTGGGCGTAGTTACCCAACTGGGTCATGGCGTCACCAAGCTAAAAATCGGAGAGCTTGTCGCCATAGAACCAGGCATCTCTTGCGGCCACTGTGTAGAATGCCGAGCCGGTCGCTACAACACATGCCGCACCGTTAGCTACATGGCCACTCCAGCCACCAACTGGAACCGCGGCTCCTACATTCAGCATCTCGATTGGCCGGCCGAGCTCTGTCATCCAGTTCCTCAAGGAGTCGATCCTATTCTCGCCTCCCTAACAGAATCAATGGCAGGCGGCAGAGAAGCCATCGATCACATGAGACGCACCCTCGATTTCGACCCAAACGAAGAAACTATTCTGATTATTGGTGCCGGTCAGATTGCTATGAATATTCTTTTGCAATTGCGCTTGATTTATCCCCATCTCAAGATTGGCGTGCTGGCCCGCAAACAAACCGATCGCGCCATGGCAGAACGCCTGGGAGCAACATTTACTTTGCCTCTCTCCGGCCGTGAATGGCAAACTGAAACACGCGTTGAATCAGTATTACAAGCAGCTAAAGCAGCGGAACTATCGGCTACCAGTGTTCATCAAAAGGTAATTGAGTACGAAGCCGCTCTAGCCCACAACAAGCCGCTTCACACTGAGAACGTCAACACCTTCAAAGCCTCTAGAGAACAAGCTGGCGGCAAAATTGCCTGTGTATTCGAATGCACCGGCCAACCGCACATACTCAACGCCGCTCTGGAGGCCAGACCAATCAGAGGTGAAGGCATGTACTGCTTGGTCTCCTGCCTCTATCAGATGACGCTGGACGTCGCTAACATTCGTCGTGATAGTGGCGTGGTATCAACACTGCGGCGCTCACGCCACAAATTTCCTCTGATTCTGGAGGAACTTGCCAAAAATCAGGAGCACTACCGTCAACTTCTAGGTTGGGCTGTCAATTTCGAAGACATTCCCAAAATGTATGCAGGCGGAGGCTTCAAAGGTGAAAAAATTGGCGATGGTCCTAAAGTTGTGATTCGCTACGGCGACTACAGCAAATAACCTCTAACAAAGCTGGCAAGCTTGATCTCACGATGTCGACGAGCCCTGTGGCTCAGTCGACATCTTTTTGCTTTCTTAATACTAAAAAATATAGTGTTATGGCTTGCAATTTTTTAAGTGGCAACTATCCAGATTTTTTGAGCAATGACAAAATTTCCCTTGGCAAGGCCCGATGACAAGATGAAATAGCTGCGCTGTATTTATCGTTTCAAAGATAGACCGGAAAACCCGTAAATAAGACAGATACTAGCTAAGGAGATTGAGAGTATCCATGGCTCGCGGTTATGGTAAATGGCACTTTTTCTCTATCTGACAACAAATAACGGCTATAACTACTACTTTCATTCTCACCTCACCACCCTTTTAGCCACCCCGCATCATCTGCGTTTATTCGCGCTGATGGCCCTCTTCTCACCTGCGACCCCGTCGCTCCGATCAACACTATTTTTCGAGAGTACAGCCATGTCTGAAACTCACAGCCTAACCAATCAGTCTAGTCCACTAATTGACTACAACATGTACAGCAGCGACAGCGTTCTCACCGACCTGATGGCGCGCTACGGTGCAACTTGGGCCACCGACCGACTTTCTGCTTTCGGCCAATTTGCTGGTAGCGCCCGCGCTATCGAACTGGCTATCCAAGCCAATAACAGCGAACCTGTTCTGCACACCCACAGCCGCTTCGGTGAGCGCATCGACGCAGTAGAATTCCATCCGGCCTATCACGAGCTGATGAAAACATCCATTGCCCACGGCATCCACAGCCTGCCGTGGTCTAGCGAGAGAGATGGTCGGCATGTCATGCGCGCGGCTTTGCTCTACATGTCTTTCCAGAACGAAGCTGGCCACTGCTGCCCGATTTCGATGACCTACGCCGCCGTTCCCACCCTGCGCAAGCAGCCCGAATTGGCCGCCATCTGGGAACCGCTGATCCGCTCCACCCAGTACGATAGCGCCTTCAAGCCTGCCTCTGAAAAGAGCGGCATTACCATTGGCATGGGCATGACCGAGAAGCAAGGTGGCTCCGACATTCGTGCCAATACCACCCAGGCTCGCCCCGTGGCACAATCCGGTGGAGGCAATGCCTATCTTCTCACTGGTCACAAGTGGTTCTGTTCAGCTCCGATGTCGGATGCTTTTCTCATTTTGGCTCAGACAGCCAAAGGCGTGAGCTGCTTTCTTGTGCCGCGCTGGAAGCCGGATGGAAGTAAAAACACTCTGCGCATTCAGCGACTGAAAGACAAACTCGGCAACCGCTCTAACGCCTCAAGCGAACTGGAATTTACCGATGCCTTTGGCTGGCTTGTTGGTGAAGAAGGTCGCGGCGTGCCGACTTTGATTGAAATGGTCAATCACACTCGCCTTGATTGCATGATCGGTGCTGCCGCTTTGATGCGCCAGGCCGTGCTGCAAGCCATGCACCATGCCCGGCAGCGCTCTGCCTTTGGCAAAAAGCTAGTTGATCAGCCGCTTATGGCCAATGTTCTCGCTGACTTGGCCCTGGAATCAGAAGCTGCCACGCGTATGACCATGCGTGTCGCTCGCGCCTATGACCAAGCAGACAAATCAGCCCACGAAGCAGCTTTTCGTCGCATCGCCAGCGCCATCTCCAAGTATTGGATTTGCAAGCGCGCACCAATGCAGGTGGCAGAAGCTCTCGAATGCTTCGGCGGCAATGGCTACGTAGAGGAAGGCCCCATGCCCCGTCTCTTCCGCGAGAGCCCACTGCTCGGCATCTGGGAAGGGTCAGGCAATGTCATTTGTCTTGATGTTTTGCGCGCAGTGAGCAAAGAGCCCGAAAGTCTCGATGCTTTCATTAGCGAAGTGGAGCGTGGACGCGGCTATAGCAAGCAGTTCGATGGCTTCATCAACAGCCTCAAGCGTGACATCGCCGCCCTGAAAAAGAGCGCAACAAGCAAAAATGCAGCGGTAGCAAACGCTCGGGAGCAAGGGGCTCGCCTCCTGGTCGAGAAGCTCGCTCTCGCGCTCCAGGCCAGTTTGATGGTCGAGCAGGCGCCGCCAGAAGTGGCTGATGCTTTCATTGCCTCGCGCATCATGAACCGCGGCGGCTTTGCTTTCGGCACCCTGCCCAAGTCGCTGAAAGCGAAAAACTTGGTCGAGCGCGCTTATCTCACTCCGGTGAAGTAACTCAAAGTAGCACAATAGGCAGTATGAGCAAGAGAGAAGAGGAATTGCTCCTCTTCTCTCTTCTTTTTCGACCTTCTTTTTCTGGTCCGGCACGCCTAGATGTTAAAGGCAAGATCACTGACTATTTTTTGACTTCACAAATACTGTGTCATATAGTGCTCTACCCCATAAAAAAAAATAATTAGAAGGCAACAAGTAGATTATGCCAACTCGAATTTTGAACTAACGTAAAAGTGAAGGGGAAGACCGATGGTCTTCCCCTTCTTTCAGCGCTGAGCTATTTCTATGCCTTAGCGCTTACTTACTGGCGCAACCGCAAGCTGTTTTCGCCGGTGCGGGAGCAGGAGCTGCAACGGCTGGCTTGACCTTGTCTGCGCGCTGCTTAGCGTAGACTTCGATCTTTTCAAAGTAGCGGCGTCGGGCCTCCACGGTAGTGGCGAATTCAGCACGGGCAATGGCCAAGGCCCCAGGAATTTCAGCGAAGTGACCCGCTTCACGCGCAGCAGCTTCATCCTTACCGAGCGCCAGGCTGCGGGCCGTCTCGAGCTGCTTATACAGCGCTTCAAAGGCTGACAGTGCGGCGGTGAGTTCCGCGAAACGAGCAGCCTCTACCACTACACGCTCCTGGTAAGCATCGATGCTCTTGACCGAGTAGTCTTCGGCCTTGAAGTTGAACATTTCAGCCTGTTCGTGAGCCTGCCGCCAGGAACTGAATCCTTCGAAGTAGGCAAAGCCGCTGTCAAGCAAGCTCTTCATGGCCTTGAACAGTGCGTCGCCGCCAAAACCAGTGGTTTTGATCTCGGTGCGCCAGTGCGAAACCATGTGCAGCAGCTCCTGCACTGTCAGGTACTGCGCGCCGATGCACTCGTTCAAATTCTTGCGAGTCCAGCAGATAGGGCAACCAGTGCCGGGATAGTCTTTGACTTTTGCAGTCATGGTGTTTACTCCAATTTCAGTGTATTTGTTTGCAACTAGATAGCGACCGATTTTGCCGCTTGTCTTAGTCAATTCGGAAGAAAAATACAGCTAGCAGAAACTAGTCTGGAGGCCGTCGTTTCTGGATAAATACTCAGCTCTCGTCAATCCGAACCGGCCTATAACAACACCAGACAAAGAGTCTGCTGCTAGTTTTTTTATGCTTGGGTCAGCTTTGTTTTTGTGAGATCAGGCGGTAAAAAGAGAGAGTTGAGATGACCGCAACCTAAACCATAGAGAGGCCCCAAAACAATTGCTAGACAACAGATTCGATTAATGGTCAATAATAAAAGAGTAGATAAGGTGGCACAAGCATATGACCCCAACCGGGGGATCAGCTGACGATTTTACTCGAGATCGGCCGCTTGACTAGCGTTTGGAATAGTCATGTTATTAAATTTCTTGGCTTCAGCGCTGCTGGCAACCGCATAGCTTGACAATAAAGTTTGCACAGAACACTGACACTGAACGGCAAGAAAAAATTGAACCTTACCAATTTGGTTGCTAGCATCTAACAATGGATGCCACTCTAATAACTATTCTTCAGTGCCTCTGTGTTGCCTTTGTCGCCATGCTTTATGCTGCCGTTGGTCACGGCGGCGCCACTGGCTACATCGCCTTGCTTTCGCTCTTTGGCTTACAACATGAAGAGATTGCCACCACAGCACTAATCCTCAACACCGCAGTAGCCAGCATCTCGCTCACTAACTATTACCGCGCCGGTCGCTTCAATATAAAGCAGGCGCTACCATACTTAGTTCTATCCATTCCCCTGGCCTATCTCGGCGCCCGTCTGCCGGTCGACAAACACACATTTGCCTATATTCTCGGCACAATGCTTGCACTGGCAGCCCTGCGCTTTGCCGCACTGCCAGACACAAATGTCACAGGTCAGAGTAAGAACGACACTAGCTCTTCTCTTGATTCATCAGCGCCAGAAGCAAGCGCCGATGACGAAAAAATCCAACCACCATCAACAATTCTGGCTGCAGGCGCCGGCGGAATTCTCGGCCTACTCTCAGGCATTGTTGGTATTGGTGGAGGAGTATTTCTCAGTCCACTAATCATTTTCAAACATTGGGCGACAACAAAACAAACTTCGGCAATCTCCGCGCTCTTTATAGTAGTAAATTCGATTAGCGGCTTAATTGGCCGCTTTAGCGATGGCAAAGGCGAAATGATTCACCTTCTACCGTTTCTCTTAGTGGCCATTCCTGCAGCAATTTTTGGCTCCACTTATGGTGCCTCAAAACTTACTTCTCGCAAACTGCAACGGCTACTGGCCATAGTTCTAGCACTTGCGGCATTCAAACTATTTCAATCCAACTAAACTCTCAACCAAGTAATCTTTCAATCATGTAATCTTTCAATCAAGTAATAAACGACGGTTGGCCATGATTTTCGCGGCCCGAGCATCGGCTTTATCGGCCTCATCATTTCGCTTCAAGGCTCTTAAGGCCTTAGCATAGGGACGCAATGTGTCTGGTAGAAGTATGACTTCACCATCGGGCTTACTACTGCCGTCCATCAAGGTAATCGATTGTTCTAGCACGAGAACAGCTTCAGCAAACTTACGCTCGGCCAAGAGTGTTCTACCAAGCCAACTCTGGCAATTGGCCAGAGCATGCTTCTTCGCTGCCAGCTCACACTCTCTCTCAGAATAGGCCGGTAGATAAATGCCTTTTTCTGCAGGACTATTCTGCTTACCAGCTAAAGATATTGCTAGACCAGTCTGTTTGAGGGCAATCGCCTGACGTAAATAATTCTCCGCTTCGCCTAGCTTATTTTGCTCGTTAAAATAGACAGCCAGGGTAAAAAGTACCTCGCTTTCAGGATAGTGATCGGCTTGGTTAAAGTCTCGAGCCGCAGCAAGAGCAGCCTGCAGCTTCTGCACTTTCAAATCGCCCTTGAGACCATAGGCTTCTTGTTGCAGGTGATACCACTGCGGCATAATGGTTCGCATCGGCTCGGCTCCGACTGAAGAACAAGAATTGAGAATAACAAGACTTTGACAAACCGCAGTCAAAACTAATGTACCCAACGTGTTTTTCAATCTAGCCATGTAAATTTCCCCCGTGCTTAGCTTACAGCGCCGGGAAAACTTTTAGGGAGATATTTGTCGGCGGCAATTAGAGCACTAGTTATTCACTATGCTTTTAGCCTCTATCAGCGCGCTTCTTCACCGTTTGAATTTCAGGCCAACTAAAGTTACCACTAACAGCGCTGGTTACTGTCAATCGTTTGATGGTCTTGCGTGCCCGCCATGCCACGAACGGATTCTCGTCATCGGCTAAAGCAGACAAGATATCGCAATCAATATTATGATTTTCAGCCAAAGCAAAACGCACATCGCAGCAGGGGTCTTGCGCCAAAGCCCAGAGTGTCTCAGCATCTGAACAATATTCAGTGAGGTCAATGCGGGCATCGATGTCGCCACCACACACCTCTAAATTATGACCCTTCAATTTATCTTTTTCGTCGTTCATTTAAGCCTCATGGTCAGCAGCTAGATTGGCTAAGCCGGTCAATCTACTGACAGCGGTTTCTGACCAGACACGCTGCCTACAAAAATTGATAAAAAACCATTTGATTCCTCTCTTCCACTATGACAGTTATTGCCATTATGAGAGTAAGCAATAACAGGTATTTACTTAGGGGTTGCCCATAATTAAACGGTTTACAAGCGAAAACAAATCCATCTTTTACTACTCTATGTCGTTTTCGCGGGCAAAAAAAAGCACTAAGCAAGACAGCGCAGTGTCTGCAAAAGTGAGCATAAGACGTCAGCAAAAAATTACTATCAAAAAGAACCGAGGTGCGGAGGACCTATTTCCTCCGCACCCTTCAGATTCAATCATTGCTTACTCCGCAGAGCCGACTCTTTGTCAGATTTTGCCGACTTATCCGAGTTGGACTTCTCGGCAATGGGCCGCAACCAAGCGAAAGCAGCAGAGCGGTAGTGCGGTCGGCAATCAAGCAGACGCTCCACAGCAGCAGCGATATCGCCCGGTTGAATACCAGAAAAGAAGTCCTTCATCCACTGCACACCGCCTCTTTCATTGCGACCACGCTCGGCATCAGTCGCAGCAATGCGACTGCCGTAAGACACGACGTTCCAATGCGTCGGCACCACAGCACGAAAGGCAATCAAGGCGCGCTTGATGTGGAACGGCGAAGTGACAACATAGAGCTTGCGAGCAGCAACAGGAGCCTCGTTCGCGAAGTAGCGAGCAGCAACCAAGACAGCATTGCCAATGGTGTCTTGCGACTGGTCTTCAAGAAAAATACGATCAGCTGAAATTCCTTCGGCAAGGAGAATGGTTCTCATTGCTTCGGCTTCAGATGTGATGCCAACTTGCTTCCGTCCGTCGCCGGAGAGAATCAACTTGACATTAGGATGAGCTTTTGCCAACCGAGCAGCAGCACGGACTCGCAAAACAGTGGTTCGTGCCGGTGTACCGTCGCTGGCAATGCCTGAGCCAAGCACAACGGCAACCTCCGAACCGAGGTTGTAGTTATTCATTGTTTTGTCCTGTTCTCGAAAAGCAAAGCAATCTGCGAAAGCTCTGTCTCTCGTTCAAAATTTCAAAAACTAAAGTCTCGTTAGCTAGATCAATCCCAAACCGCAGAACCGCATATTAGGTTCATCTCTGATGTGCGGTTATGTAAGGTGGGAAGACGGGATAGATGGGCGCTCGTGAAACCTAGACTAAAAAGAGAAAGAAGTAATTGATATTTAGAGCTTATTGATTCGAAAGCTCATGATTCAAGCTAAAAGTAGTTAGTAAATCTGCTCACGCAACTGAGCCAACTATGTAGAGGCGGTAAAATCAAGCTTTACTGACATAGGCTCTCTTGACGACAAATGAAAATTGCAATTATGGGCAGCGGTGGAGTAGGTGGATTATTTGGCGCCCGACTGGCTCAAGCCGGAATTGACGTCACTTTCATAGCTCGCGGGGCACACCTTGAAGCCATCAAAGCCCATGGCTTGCAAGTAGTTAGCGCCGATAGGGGAAATATTTTAATCAAAGAGGCGCAAGTGGTTAGTGACCCCAAAAGCGTTGGCGTCGTTGACTATATATTCCTCACCGTAAAACTCTGGGATACCGATGCCGCTGTGCAATTGATCGAGCCAATGGTAGGGGAGCACACGACGGTGATATCCTTTCAAAATGGCATTTCCCGCGATGACGTCCTCAAGGCAAAACTGGGAGCACAACACGTTCTTGGCGGGATCAGCTATGTTGGTGCCACAATTCAAGCTCCCGCAGTGATAGAACAACGGGGCACTGTGCAAAAACTTGTCTTCGGCGAGTATGGCGGGGCCAAAACAGAGCGTGTCCTAGCCTTGCAGAAAGCCTGCGAGAGCGCGGCAATCGAAGTCGTTGTTCCTGATGATATTGAAAAAGCATTGTGGGAAAAATTCATTGTCTTGGTGGCAATGAGCTCTATTACAGCCTCTTGCCGCTCTCCCATTGGACCAGTACGAGAAAATCCAGACACTCGAGCACTACTTGAAGCAGTAATGAATGAAGTAGCTGCAGTAGCAAAAGCAAGAGGTGTAGCCATTTCAGACGATATAGTCAGACAGCAGATGGCCTATTTAGACAACCTGGGAAAAGACGTCACAGCCTCCATGGAACACGATCTGCGCCACGGCAATAAGCTAGAACTGCCCTGGTTAGCCGGAACAGTTGTTGCTTTAGGTCGAGAGTTAAATGTACCTACACCGGTTTGCGCCTTTGTCTGCGCCATTCTTTCGCCATATGTTGGCGGCTTAAGTCGCAAATAAATTTTAGAGTTAATAGAGAAGTTTAGGTCACTCTTGCGCTACATTACGTAGTAGCAAAAAAGAAAAAAGCAAGGACAGCCGCTTCCATTTTCTTGGAAGTGCTGCACTTGCTGCAAAAAATTCCTACAGTAAATTAGCTGTTGCCCTTACTGAGCTTGAGCCAGAAGCGATAAGCCAGACATGGCGCCAATCCAGCCAGCCAACCCAAGTAGTAAGTGCTAGCCAGAGGTTCACCCCAAAGCAGATAGCCGAGGGGCTGGGTGCCTAGCAAAAACAGCATCAGAGCAGGAAAAGCCCAAGCCGGATAGCGCTGGGCAATGTACAGCAGGGCGAAAAAAGCAGCACTTGCTACCGATGCCCCGAACAAAAAAATTAGGTGTATATGCACGCATTTCTCCTGGTAGAGAAAAAGGAGAAGACCTCGACGAAAGACAAAAATTCCGCCGAGGTCTCCGTTTTAAGCTATTGCAGTTTGGGCGGCAGCGGCCTTTGCCCTAGAGCAAAAGCAGCTTAACAACCGCCTATTTACCGCTGACGATCTTCTTGGTGACCGGGTGCGCCAAGACAATGATATTGATCAAAGTCAGCATCACCCCGAAAGAGAGCAAGCAGACAAGCAGGCTGGCCTGATGCATGACCAAATTGAAGATCAGGTATGGCACCGAGACGAGGGTCATGGCCTTGAGCAAATCAAGCTCATTGGCAGTACCACTGCGGCGCAGCAGGGGAACACGATCAAGGGCATCGTAGAGCCCGTTGAAGAGGCCGAAGAAGCGCCGCTTCGAAGCGATGGGCTGGAGTGGAGCCGAGGTGTTGAACAATTGCTTGTTCGACTGGTAGCGCAGCCAGAGTATGGCTGCAGTGAGGCCGAGATTTGCCACCACGAGCAAACCGGCCAGAATGGTCAGAGTCATTTCTCTTTTCCAGGTTAAAGTTTCTGTCTCCAACCGCGCTTCTCCAGATTACGGAAATTGGCGTGGTTGGCTATGGAGACGAGATATTGAGCGAGATAGAGCAGCTCGCAATCATCGACCTCACCATTGAACTCGGAGATGTAAACCACCGAGCCAAAGTTACGCTCACTCTTTTGCGGAGTGTCGTCTACGATCAGCATGCGCTCAGGGTTGAAGCCCTTCTTGCGCACTTTCTTCAGGTCTTTGATGAAGTACTCCTGATGACTCTCGTGATCAAACCGACGAGTGCAACGATCAGAACTCCAGACAAAGAGTGGCGCAGGAAAATCAGCGAAGATCAGCTCGACCGTTGGCTCGACGTAGAGAGAACCAGCCGATGACCAGACAGCCAGGTCATAATACTGCCCGACTATGGTCAAAAACTGATCAAGCAAAGGCCGGCGATAAACCTGATGACGACAGCTTCCCACCACATAGTCGGGAGTTATCCCGGCCGGCTGGGGCTTATCGATCTCAACGGTGTGCACCAGAGTCTCATCCAGGTCAAGGATGAGCAGTGGTTTCGCTAACGGGGGGTCCTGCGGGGACGGAGACGGGGACGGGGGCGTCAGCAACTGCTGGAGAAGCAGTTGCTGAGCCGCTGTCAGTGGCAGCCTCAGGGGCTTCTGTAGCAGCATAATACTTCTTCTCCTTGAGAATTACGCCTACGGCGTCGTGCACGAGATAGCGCACATCCTTGCCTTCAGCTATCCAACGGCGAATCAAGGTGCTCGATACTTCATTGGCCGGGCAATCGAGAATGACTAGGTCTGCCTCAGGCAACTCTTGCTGCCAATGGGCAAGCAGAGCCGCATCAGTCGTTGCCCGAGGGGATACGACAAGACGGCAGAGGGAGAGAAACTCTTTGCGGCGATCGTAGTTTTTGAGCACGACGAGATTGTCCTCGCCGATGATGAAATTAAGACGAACAGCCGGACCGTGTATGGCGGCGAGCTGCTTGAGAGTATCAATCGTCCAGGTGATACCCTCGCGATCAATCTCCAAACGAGACGCTTCAAAGAACGGATTGTCAGCGACTGCTGCGGCCACCATTTCGAAGCGCTGCTCTTTGTCGAGCATGCCAGCCTTCTTGTGCGGTGGTTGACCAGAGGGCACGAACAAAACCCGGTCAACTTCAAGCTGGTCGACGGCGCACTGAGCGACCATCAAGTGGCGAGAGTGAATCGGGTTGAAAGCACCGCCCATGATGCCTAGGTTTCTTATAGTTTTGTTTTCAGACATGACAACCTCCTGTTTGGTTAGGTCTTAAAGCCAAAAAAAAACCTCCGGGGGTGCTTGATGCACGTCCCGGAGGCGCAGAGCAGATGCTCTGACTTGCTATTGGCGTAACCCTTTCCTGCAGAGAGGAAGGCTTACTTCTTGGCGGCGACCGTCTCGGTGGAGCTGGTCACGCCGAGGGAAACCGCAGCGGTGACGCCGGCCTTCTCGGTGGTGTCGCCTTCGGTGGCGCTCACCGACAGGGTGGCTTCGGCGCTGACAGTGCGATTGTCGGCGTCGCCGAGTTCGCCCTGGGCGGTGGAAGTCGCGAGGTCAAGGACCTTGCCGAGGTTCTCGTCGCGCTTGGCCTTCTTGTTGGCGGCGGCGTCGGTCTTGGCGGGTTTGCTGGTGTTGTTGGCGCTCATAATTGTTTTCCTTTGAGATTTGGTCTGGATAGACCATGCCTTTGGTAAGGCATTTGTGTATTTGGGTATTCGCAAGCAACCCAGGCACCACGAGGTGCCTGGGCTTAACAGACAGCTGAGTTTTCACCCAGCCGAAGTAACCTAACCAACGGGCATCGGTTACTTCTTGGTGTTTTCCAGCAGCTCCCACTTGCCGTCGCCCACGAGGGTGAGCGACTGGTGGTGGTAGCCGTCCAGGGACGGACGGTGGCCGACGGAAACGTAGGTAGCGCCGATCGTCTGCAGAGTGCGGTAAAGCAGCTCTTCGTTGGCGATGTCGAGGGCGCTTGTGGCTTCGTCAAGGAAGACGAACTTGGGACGCGCGATCAGCAGTCGGGCAAAGGCCAAACGCTGCTGTTCGCCCGGCGACAGTTCATCGCTCCAAGGACGGAAGACGCCTTCCTGACCTTCGCCAGGGAAGCCGTCCAGACCACCAGGGTAACGAGTGGCGAGGAAGCCAACGTTAGCCTGTTCGAGAGCCGCAATCAGGTCCGCGTCCGAGAGGTCGGTGCGAACGTGCGGGTAGAGCAGCTGGTCGCGAAGCGAGCCGAGGCTCATGTAGGGCTTCTGCGACAGGAACATCAGCGAGGTCAGCTCAGGGCGAGTGATATTGCCCTCACCCGAACGCCACAGGCCAGCGATGGCACGCAAGAGCGAGCTCTTGCCGCTGCCGCTTGGACCCTTGATGATGATGCCAGTGCCGAGCGGCACTTCGGTCGACACGTTCTTGACGAGCAGACGCTTGTAGTCTGGAGTCATGAGCGTGACGCCGTTGAGGGCGATCTTGTCACCAATGGTCGTGGTGATGGCCGTGTGGCCTTCGGTGTCAGCCAGGTCCTTGGCGTCGAGGGCGTTCTGCAGGCCGGTCAGACGAGTGACATAGGCGGCAAACGAGCTGATCGTGCCAATCTGCGAAACGAAGATGGCGAGCGCACCGAGCACCTGACCGAAGGCCATGTTGGCCTGGGTGAAGGCACCGATTTTGACATCACCATGCAGGTAGATCGGCAGGATGACCGCGAACGGCACGATGGCGACGAAGTAGTCGAACCAGGTGGTGAAGAAGCTGACGCGCCGCTGATAACCGATCAGCGACATGTTGTTCTTGATGGCGGCATGGAAACGCTGCAGCAGCTGCTTCCATTCAGCCTTTTCGCCCTGGTAGAAGGCGATGGGCTCGACGTTGTTACGCAGGTTGATCAGGCCGTAGCGGTAGTCCGCTTCGAGGCGCTGCTGGTTGTACTTGAAGCGAATCAAGCGAACCGACAGCCAGGCCGAAATCAGGGTGCCGAAGGTCGAGTAAAGAATGGCCACGGCCGTGAGCGAATGCGACAGGCCGTAGAGAATCTGGGTGAAGAAGAACAGAGTGACGACAGCGTCGACCACCGACAGAACCAGAGTGAGCGCACCGCCGACGTATCCTTCCACGTCATTGGCAATACGTTCGTCAGGGTTATCGACCAGCGAGTTGCTGGCGATGCGGTAGTAGTTGCGGTTGGTGAAGTACTGCTTGAGCATGAACTCAGTCAGCCACTTGCGCCACACGATCACCAGCAAGCCGCGCAACCAGGCGTAGAGAACCACGACCGGAACTGCGGCAATGAAGATGCCAGCGAGGAAATACAGGTTGTTCCAGGCCACACCCGCCAACGTTGCATCTTTGGCAGCGTCGGGGAGTGCATTCTGGAAGTCGCCGTAGGCACCGTTGATCATTGCGTTCATCTTGTTCACGCCGACCAAGAAGAGGAAGAGCAGAGCAACGAGGCCCCACGCTTTCACCCGGTCTTGAATGTTGAACTTGATGGGGAAAAACGGAATCGGAATAGTCACTTCTGACTTTTCCCGTGAAGTAAAGAAAGGTTTGGCCAGCGCGATGACGCTGCGCCAAAGTGACAAGCTGAAAATGCTTGTTTTAGTTTCCATGAGAGTAACTCCCAATGTTGACTAGAACCGAAGTGTCCTAGCGTCCACATGGACTTGTTTCATTGCTCCTCGAGTTCACATGCCTTGCCGATCAAAATTAGTCTTAAGAGGTGCGCACTTTCACTTCCGCTATGTCCATTCGGTGCTACACCCAGGCATCATGATTGAGCCAGGCATTAAGCTGAAATGTGGGCAAGGCGTGTCTTTGTGATTGATTGCTTTGATCTGGAAGTGAAAAAGAAGGATATCTAGTCTTACTAGAGCGAGAGTACCGATGTCATGTGTTATTGGAGCTATTAGCTACAACTAAGCGACAACTAGTTAAGACCTGGATCATTGCCAGAGTCAGCTGTGCTAAGGAGCCCCCCAAAATGCCCGCCTGCGACTTGCCAAGAGGAAGAGCTGCGCGAGCCTTATGCGGCAGCTAGCAATATCAGTGCGGCAGGCATACCAATTAGGGGGCGTTATTCATGATTCCCACAGCGCGGTCCATCAGCTCATAGCTCTCGCTGGGTCGTTTTTGCCCCCGCAGGAAGCGGGCATACTCTCGCAAAACATAAGCAAGCATGCGGTTATTGTCTTTAGAGCCACCCGGGATAGCACCGCGATTTTTGTCGTCTTGCTCGTGCTGGGCGATGGCCTTCTTATAGGCGGCTTCAGCCTCACTAAATTTGCCGAGCTTTTCCTGCAGTAGGGCGTAGTTTAAGATCAAATAGGGCTCAACTACGCCGTCAATATTAGTCATATTGAGCCGTTTTAAACGCTCACCAATGATGTTCTGCGCATCAACCAATCTATTTTGTCGGAGCAGGCATTCAGCTAAAGCATCAAGACAAAAATTGATCCTGCCGTCATTAACCATCTTTCTAGTTGGCTCATGGTCAGCATTACATACTGCAATTGCTTCTTTTAAGTATTTCTCGGCTTCAACATATGAACCAATACGCATTGCCGAATAGCCGATTTTGGTAGCTAGCTCGGAAGGTCCAATGTCATAACCAGGCTTATGAGGAACCGCCGGTTCAGCTCGACCAGCCAAATAAGCCGCCTTAGCTTCAGCAAAATGCGGTTCATCACGATAGTATGAGTCTGCCAAATAGAAGAGGTAATCGCGCTTATAAATTTCGGGCTTGGCGTTATTCTGTCCAAGCCGAATTTTGTTTACTTCGCTACTCCAAATCGCCTGCTCAATTAAAAGCTCATTGCGCCAGTCTTTGGCAGCACTGCCATAACCGATACCGTAGCGAATATGCTTGTCTAAAGTAGGCTCAAAAGGCTGCAAGAAGTCGGGTAGTTTTTTTTCAAAAATAACGCATGTGATAGCAGTAACCACTCCTGCTCCAGCAAGACCAAGAAGCAGTAAAAAGAAAGGGTTTCCGCGCTTTACCACCGGTGCACCACTAGTTACCTTGGTCTCAGCTTTGGAGTCTGGCAAAGCTTGCGCTTCAGCCGTAAGCTCTGGCTCTGCCACCGGATCTGGTACCACCTGTTGGCTCTGATCGTTGTTGTTTGGACTTGGTTCTGACACAAAAACACTCTCTCAAAAAACATGCTGACTATACCAAATTGGACAAGGGCTGGCACCCGTTTTCAAGCGATAGCGCACCCCCGCTAATAAGCCGAAAACTACCGGTCAAGTTCAATCATTCCCACCTCGGTCCGAAGAAACACACTTAGTTAAAAGTTGCCAAGAAGATTTTACCTTCAATGATTTATCTGTATTAGTGGCTAAGCACTTGTAATCACAGTCATGAAGTTACTAGTTTAAGTGCGCAATTTACTTCCATTTTCATCAAAGACCAACCAAATTTAAACAAGGCCCCAAACAAGCCACCACCACCATCACTTCTCTACCTGCGCCCACGCTCTCTGCGTGAGTGACTGTAACTTAGCAAGAGAAAGCGAGTAACTATGTCTGACATAAACACCAGAGGAGACAACCTCAGTTACCTTGGTTTTGGCAATTTCGCTACCACGGTCAAACAACTTCGCAGTCGGCTCGCCCAGCCCGTCAGCGTCCCCAATCCCTTCGTTGCCGCCAATGCTGATGGCAGCGCCATCGATATTTTCAAGTCTACAGCTCAAGACGGCCTCACCTTGCTGCCCTCCCGTTACCACGCAGCCTACGTCAACGTCCTCGTTGGCGCTGTCGAACAAGCTGAACCAATTGTGAAAAACGGCAGCCTGCGAAACATCCTGAAGCGCAAGCACGTTCTCGCTCAGCTCGAAGAAGCATTCAAGGTCTTGGCCGCACCAATCGTGCAACTGCGCTCCGGCAAGCACGAAAGCGAACTCAAGGCCTATCTGGCTCTTGCTAGCAACCTCTACCAACGGTTTATCAGCGACGACAAAATCCGCCAGTTGAACCAGAACTCAGGCAGCTGGCCAGAACTAGACCCTCTCGGCTTCTTCGTCGACGAACCAGGCAGCGGTCCTTACACCGTCGTGCCATCACGCGAAATGCCGCTGTCGTTGATTTGCAAGCCTGCCTCACAGATGTTATGCCTGCCGCTTTGGGTGCTCGACGGTCATGAGGTCGGCGGTCACGGCATTCACTCAATTCTCAACGGCTTCGCTGCTGAGATGGCAGATGCACTCGAGGCCGCTGTGGCCAAGGCCTTCAGCACAGGAAAGTTGAGCTTACCCGGCCCCAACAACAAAGTGAGCAAACGGGTGCATCACCTCGTTCAACCGTCACCGCGCAAACGCGACCTCACCGCCGAAGAATTCACTCGCCATCTGGCCCGCACGTTCTCCCTAGAATTTGCCGCTGATATGGCTGGTGTGCTCAACTTCGGACCGATGTTCGCCAACGGCTTGATGCTCTACTTCAGCGCCGATCATAAAGACAGCCTGCTCAGCTACAGCGGCACTCTCATTAGCAAAGGCTCGTATGATGCACACCCATCAGACGTGATCCGCGCTATGGCAGCAATCGAAGCCGTCAAACAGTTGAAAATTGCCCACGGCGACCGCTACGTCAGCGACCTCACCAGTCGCTTGAACAAAGCTTCTTTACCGGGAAGCTCTTTTTCATTCACTACCCGCGATGGCAGCGAAGTAGTTTCACTGCCTCATTCTCTCATTCAGGCACTGGTTCCGGTGCTGGTCGATGCGGCTCTCAACACCAGCCTGCCTTGCCTGGCCGAACGCTCACTGAAAGAAGTGTTGACCTGGACTGACAGCGACGAAAGCGCAGTGAAGAAACTAGTGGCCACCATCACCACTAGCAATTTCGACAGCGAAGACGCCGAAGCTCGACACATCGTTGCCGCCTCCCTACAAGCCCTTGAGCTGCATTCCACAAGCACTGCCACGGGCAGCAACGACTTAGCAAAAATTGCAGCGAAGATTCAGGCCAATGGCATCAAAGAGCTCAAGGCTCTCTATAACGACCAATGCCTGCTCTGCGCTGTGCCCACCTATGCTCGCTCTCGTCGCACTGAAACTTCACTCAGTGACCTGATCCAACGCCTCCGCCTCAGCATCAAAAACACGCGTGGCGAGTAATTTCTTCTGGCCTAAAAGCCACCCACTAACCTGATTACCAGGAGATAAACTTATGAATTGCCAGACAAAATGTCCTGCCATTCGCGTCGTCATGTTCCCCAAAGATACCAATCCCTCGGGCAATATTTTCGGCGGCGTCATTCTTTCTAACATCGACATCGCCGCTGGCGTTGCCGCTCGCGCTGCCACCATGCACCGCACCGTCACAGTGTGCATGAAGGAAGTGATTTTCAAACGTCCGGTGAAAGTCGGCGACATCCTCACCTTCTGGGCCGACATCATCAAGACCGGCCGCACCTCAGTCACCATCCGCGTAAAAGTGGAAGCCGAGAGGCGTGGGGAGACCATTCCCGTCACCGAAGGCGAAGCCATCTTCGTTGCGGTTGATGAAAAAGATCGCCCCATTCCCCTCGACTCGCCCATCGGCACCCAGGGTGTTGATGACCCTGAAACCGTTGCCAATCCCGGCAAGGAGAAAGGCAGTGGTTCAGTGGTAGCTGCTCCGGCAACACCCGCTGCGCCTGCAACCGACGAGGCGAAGAAGAAAGGCGACAAGAACAAGAAGAAGGACAAGAAGAAGAAGGACAAGAAGAAGAAGAACAAGAACAAGAAAAACAAGTAAAACCGCGTAAAAGAACTTGGGGGGCCGATACAGCTTTGTATTTGCCCCCCAGTTTTTCGCCTTGAAAGTCATAAATAGTCCACAAAGCGCCGCTCGGAAGCAAACTTTCAAAAAATTTTCGCCATTCCACTGCTTAATATAGTACAAAGATAAAAAGTTGAAAAAGGCTTGAGGAATTAAGTCCGACAATCAACGATTTCGGGCATATCCAAGAAGCCAAGCAGCGGCAAACTTGAAAGAATTACCTGGAGTAAGATATCTTGAAAGAAGTTACAGTTGCTTTCTGCCAATATCTCCAACTCTTAAAAAGAGCACTGCAATCAGAAATCTAACCAGCTAGGTGTCCATAGATATAAATGCCGGCCACACCAAAACCGCAACCAGTCAATAAACTAGCAGGCACCTTACGCCATCGTCTGCTCCTTGCCATTGAGTCATTTAAGGTGCTCGACAAGGTAATGCTGGGCAAAGCTCTAACCCTAGCTGAAGAAACCCATGCTAAACAGACTCGACGCCCTACCAAAGAGAATCCCACTCAAGCTGCACCCTATATCGTGCATCCAATGCGGGTTGCTCTGATTATCACAGAAGAACTCGAACTGAAAGAGCCAATCGCCATTGCTGCAGCATTGCTGCACGACACCGTCGAAGCTTCGAACGGCAAAGTCACCATTGCCTATATCGAAGAGCATTTCGGTCGACCAATTGCGATGATGGTATCAATCCTAACCAAGCCAACTTTCAAAGAAACAGCAAGCAAAGAAGAGAAAGAACAAAAGCTGAGAATTTATCACGAGCGCATTAGTCAGGCTAGTGTTGAGACCAAGTTGGTTAAACTAGCTGATCGCCTCGATAACGTGCGTGACGCAGCCGAACTTTTAGACAAAGGATTCCAGTTGCGCTACCTCGAGCAAACTCGAGCATTCTATCTACCGATAGCTGACGTTAGCGACTCTTATCTTTTCGACGAACTGAGCCTGGCCTGCGAACGTCTTGAGCATGAGCTTAAGTATGGCTAGAGCCTGAAAATAAGCTAGATTTGGATAACAGGCACGATATGCCAATGCTACATCTGACCTAGCAAAGCAAGAGCCTAAAAAATACCACGGTCGAAGCCGTACATGAGCGCTCCACGATACTGCTCGCGAGTAAAGCCTTGGCACTTGCGCGCAATTTCATCAAGAAAAACTGTCTCAACAACTTCTTCTTCAATCTCAGCACCAGGAGGGTTTTCATTAGCCCAACGAAAAGCTAATTTACAGGCTTGCTCATAAAGCAAATTTACGCGGTTCCAAGCAGAAGCATACTGTCGTTCACTCAAACCAGGCATCTGACTAGCCATCAAGCGCAGGCATTCTTTGCGACTGGGTGTTACTGGAGAGCCATAGATATTAAACGCCACTTGCAAAATTTCCAGCCCGTCATCGCTGGCCAAACCTTGATTCTGCTCCTGCATTTCTTCCTCGACATCCTTTTCTGGAACAGCCTTTATCATACTTTCTTCTTGTGCCCAAAATACTAAAAAAGCTCACGTTGCTACTTTGTATAGTTGAACAAAAATGAGAAAAAAGGTCGCCGCTCCTCTGCCAATGCAGAATGAACGGCGACCAGTCTTCAGAGATTGCCGCAAGACAAGCTTTACAAACACGTGTCAGTAAGCTTTCTCACCTTGACGAGATAGAGCAGCGATCCAAAGAGCATGCCGCTTGCACTAATCAACAGGGCAGTAGAAACACCGAAATGTTCCGCCGTCCAACCAGCAATCAAGGCCGTGAACGGAGCCAAACCCAAGGTGAAAGTTGTGTACACTCCCATGAGTTTGCCTCGCGAAGAAGGCTCAACACACTGTTGCATCAGCGAGTTGCCACCGCTCCAGTGCAACGACAGACAGCTGCCGGCTGCCAAAATCGCCACCACAGAGAGTATCACAAACTGCGAAAGCGCCAACAGTGCCAGGGCCAGCGAAAGGCCAAGGCAAGCCCAGCCGATACGCTTGCGCAGCCCCTGACGATCGCCCATGAAAGCGACGGTAAGGGCACCAGCCAAAGCTCCTACACCACCGGCAGCGGAGAGGAAGCCATAGGCTACCGATTGCCCATGCAAGAGCTTGTCGGCAATAACTGGCATCAGCACTGAATACTGCATACCAAATGTGCTAACAAAGGCGGCCAGAAACAGCAATGTGTAAACGCCGGGACGCTTCAACACGGCCATAAACTTGGCATTAGCGACGGCCTTTTCAGCAGCTTTCTCACCAGCATTAAGCACTGGTTTCACTTCTTTGGGCGGCAGGCGCACCATCCACAACCCTGTCAGAGCAGCGACGAAGCTGAGAGCGTTGATGGCAAAGCACATCTGCTCACCAACTCCCGCAATCAAAAGACCACCAAGAGCTGGCCCCAACATGCGCGAGACATGAAAAGTAGCAGAGGACAAGCCAATGGCATTCGAGATCGAGCTCTTGTCGCTAATGAGCAGAGGAACAAGCGATTGCCGCGTGGGCACTTCAAAGGCGGTGGTACAGCCAAGAATGGCAGCCAAAACGATGATCCAGGTTATGCTGGCATGCCCGGTGAAAACCAAAACTGTTAGCACAATGGCTTGCAGCATGGCAATCGAGTTGGTAATCAAAAGAATTTTGCGTTTGTCAAAGCGGTCTGCGGTCATGCCCCCAACGAAGGTGAGCAAGAGCAAAGGCAGATTGCTGGCAAACGTGACAAGACCAAGAGCAGCAGCAGAACCAGTCAGTCGATAAACCAACCAGCTCAGCGCCACGCCTTGCATCCAGGTGCCAACACTGGAGATAAACATGCCGGTGTTATAGACGCGAAAATTGCGCTCTTTGAGCGAGCGAAATGTTTCATCGAAGCTCTTTCCTACGCGTCCCGGCAGAGACTGTAAGACTTCGATCAGATGTTCAAACATGGTGTTCTCCTAGCCCAGAGCGGTGAAAGCAAAAGGCAAAGCCACTGACACTCCAACAAGAGGGGCAGCGGGCATGGTTATGAAGCTAGAGATGGTTACGTGATTTGGGTGGCTTAAAGTATTTGAGAGTTTATGGTTGCAAAGGTTTAGATCTACAACCTACAGAGTTAAGAGACTCAAAAACTTCTATACGTAGCTTTGATTAGCTTAAGCCAGAGCTTAAAGACATAAAGACCGGCAGTAGGCCTTGTTGCCAAGAGGCTCGGCTAAGAAAAAGTGGATAGCGCAACTGCGCGAGGCAACGGTTACTGCAATTACTGCATGCAGCGGTAACACATATAGGCCACGAGCAAAGCCCTCAGGCTCCAGGCCGCAGTTCTCAGCCAGTTCCAGGCAATCAAGGCCCGATAAGGTCCAACTTGAAAGGACGAAGCCAGAGCACCATGAAGACTATCGGCAATAAAGACAGTAGAAAGCCAAATTACTGCTAGTAACACCAAACCCAGTATCACTTCGGCAGAGCCAACTGCTTTTGGTCGAGCCACCAGTAGCATCACCCCTGATAGCAGCTCGGCCACCATCATCGGTGCCACAACCAAGGTAGTAAGAGCGCAATGATCGCGCTCATAAACCTGAAACTGAGCCAATCCTATGCGATCGTAGAGAGGATAATGAACAACTTGAACGAACCAGATCAAACCGGTCATAAACCAGGTGGTTGAAGCCTGCAATAAAAGCAGTAAAATTTCCAAAATTAAACCTCGAAATAAAGACTGGTGTATGTTATTGCTGGTTTTAGAGAGCTAAAAATCGCACTTGAAAACCCTCTCGGCTCTGGACAGACCACTACTAGAGCACCATAATTGTGTGAACTGAAGAGGAACACCCCGATGCCAAACGCCGGCGAAATGCCCCAAACGCTAGCAGCACAAGAAGTTATAGATATGACGCCAAATATTAGCGCCAAAACTTACGACCGCCTTCTAGCCGCGCTCGATGGTGGCGCTGCCATTGCTGATGGTGCGGCTCAATATATTCCTCCCCATGAAAGATTTTTCTCCAAGCAAGAACGTCAGACGCTAACCGACTCAAGTGTTGCTAAAATTCTTGAGCAACTGACATTCACCTCAGACCGCCTTACCGGCGCCATGCATCGCATCGGTTATCTGGAGAGCCAAGTAGACACTATGGAAGCGCAATTGAGTTTCTTGCCCGAATTTCGTGCTAAAGCAGCGCGGGCGATTGTTCTTGAACTTGAAAATTTTGACTATAAAGAGATCGTTGAACAGCGCAATATGCAGTTGGTAAAACGCGAGCGCATGTTGGAAGAAAAAAATCAGCAGATTGCCATACTTGAGAAAGTATTGGCTGCCCATCGCAAACACTTGAACATGGTTGAAAGTGATCTAGAAAAATTAGAATCGAACCCATGGGTGAGATTCTGGGCCTGGTTTTCGGGGATGCCCCTACCCAAGCGCTAAGCTCTCACAAGCTTGGTTAGATAACAAATCTATAAAGAGCACCCATACAGGCCGCTTATAGCAGCAATAAACAGTGCCCGGCTTGCCATTAGTGCTACTGGGACTTGTTTAACTACTGCTTGCTAGCCTAGATTGAAGGCATGTCCTTTTCACCTTCAAACAACAAAAACAGCAAAACTCACAACAACAACAACCGACAAACAGCACAGTCAAATAGCAGTTCGGCCAAACAGTCAGCAGCCGAAAAGCCTGCTTCCGCTGTGCACCAAAATAAAAACAACAATATGCCAGTAAAGGAGCTTAAACCAAGAAGCGGCAAAGCTAGGCTTGAAAAACCAAGAATTGCCATCAACCTCGACGTCAGCCGCGGCAAGACTACTGTCTATCAGTTCAACCGCGCTTACATCAACGCTATCCTACTTGCTGGTGGTATCCCGGTCGTGGTTCCACCAACAAAACAACGTGACATGGTCTCGATTCTGGCAACCTGCGACGGGGTGATTCTGATCGGTGGGCGCGACTACAATCCCAGGCTCTACGGAGAGAACCCTTCATCCACCATTGCCCCGCTCGATCAAGAGCGCGAAGAATTTGACCTGCGCTTCGTCAAGTATCTAGTTAATCGCACCAGATTGCCCATTTTAGGAATTTGCGGTGGCTTGCAGCTACTCAATATTCACTTCGGTGGCAGCCTGATTCAAGACATCGAGAGCGATTGTCCGGGCTTAGGTGAAAACCATCGCAGCGAGATCAAGCAGCCCCATGCGGACCATCCGGTAGCGCTTCGGGCTGGTGGCAAGCTGCGGAAAATCTATGGTCGCTGCCGTCTGCCTTCGGTAGTCAGCTCGCACCACCAGGCCGTAAGAACCCTGGGGAAAGGTTTGCAGCTAGAGTGCTCTGCCGAGGACGGCATTGCCGAAGGATTGAGCCACAGCAAACACCCATATCTTGTCGGCGTGCAATGGCATCCAGAACAAGACTATGAAGCCAACAAGCGACTGTTTCGCAGTTTGATCAAGGCCGCCAAAGAACGATAAGAGAAAAGCTGCTAAGTAGACCTGCCAATCAAAGGCATGGGCTAACCTTGGCAGTTTTTCTCTTTGAATTTTCTACTAACATGAATAGTAAGCATCGTCACCAAAAAATGCGAATGGGCTTTGAGGGCCTATCCGCATTTCCGGCGGTTGGCTTTGAAGGTCATCCAGAGCAAGCTGTTTGGCAACAGTTTGACCCATGGATGACCCTCTAAGCAGCGAACCTGTTGGTGATGACCATGCCGAGCGGGGTGTCTTCGCGGCGGTCGAAGCAAGCGATAACTGTGACCAGAGCTGATTGCTGACCTCATCGATAGTACCCGCGGGTCTTGATCAAGTCGGCGACAGCACTGGGCACCATGTGGTCGATGGCCTGTCCTTCACGCAGAGCGCTCTTGACCATGCCGCTGGAGACCGGCATTGGAGGAACGTCGACGATCTTGACGTTGTCGAGGCAGAGCATTTTCGCCCATTGCGCAGCCAGTTCAGCAGTCATCCAACCACGAGGAGTGACAACCAGGTCAATCATCGTGATCAGCTCTTCTACGCCTTTCCAGGTGCGGAAGTTGTTGGGGTTTTCGGGGTTGAGGTATTCGGCGCTGGTGATGAAGCTGATGCGGGTGTTGCGGCCGCCGTCAGGAAGGATTCGACGCAATGCCTTGACGGCATCGATGGTGTACGAGACGCCATGATCCAATTCCAAACGACTGGCTTCAATGCCAGCATTGCCATGAACGGCAACCTCAACCATTTCGTGACGAAGCTCGGCATCGAGAACGTCGCGAAGTTTGTGAGGAGGGTTGCCGGCGGTAACAAGCAAGACCTTGTCGAGGCCAAGCATGCGACCCACTGTGCGGGCGATGTGCAAATGGCCCTCTGTCACAGGGTCAAAGGTACCGCCGAGGATTCCGATGTGTTCCATAGCTTTTGTCCTGTTAGTTTTTTTCTTGGTTGATTAAGAGAAAAATTGCGGTTAGCGGCAAGAAACGTCTTCTCAACAGGGAGAAGGGAAAACGCTTCGAGGCAAAACCATTAGCCCTAGACGGGAAATCGTGCAGCTATGTCTTGCGAGTGCAAGGGAAAAGAGCCACAGAAAGATAGGGGGTGCTTATTTCTTAAGAGCTTTTGTTACTTGTTTATAGAAGAGAGATGATAAGACGAGCCTAATCTCTTGAATCTAAGTAAGACAAGCTATTTACCTTGGAGTTAATAGTCAGAGATAGGAGATCAGATAGCTAAATTAGCGCTAGCTCATAACTTTTAATGTTTCAGCTTAATGACATCCTCTCGTCTGACGAATGGCAGAGCTGACGCCGCTTTTAATCTTTCATTCAAAGCTATGACAAATGGTCGTTTCCAGATTTATTAAACGCTTGGCAATAACTATATCTATTAGTAAAAAACGAAAAACGAAACAAAAAAACTGAAAACAAATAGCAAAATAGCAAGATAACAAGCCAATAGAAAAATCCCCGAGCAGCGTCAAGCAGCAAAATATGCCGCTCTCAGCTACTCGGAAATTTCCCATTGAAGCTTCAAGCAGCCGCCTCAAGACCCATGGCACTGCGCACCGCCCCGACAAAGGCGTCGAAGCGCTCAGTGGTAGGCAATTGAGTCACCCGACGACCAAAGGGCGGACCTTCCATAGCGAACATTGCTGCAATGACATTGCCAGAAAGTTCGATTTGCACGCCGCGTTCACTGGCAAGATTGACGATGTTGGCAGGATGAACACCGCGATAACGTGGCGAATCTCCGTTAACAACAAAGCCAGATAGGCTGAGTTGATCGCAGATGCGCTGTTTCAGCTCAAGGTTCAAACCGCCAATCCAAATCTCACCAGAGCCCTGCTCACCCATGGAGTGAATGGACAGAGCAACGCGAGTGTGAAGCAGCAAATCATTCAAACGGCGATCGCGAAATCGCGTAGAAGTGACATGAAGCTCTTGTGCCCGACGTCGACGCAAACCCTGAAAATCATAGAGATTCAGTTGCGAACCAGCTACAGCACGGGCGATATAAGAGCTGCCTGGTTCAATGAAACCGCCGTGTGGTGCGATAACAGTGATGTCACTGCCCCGATCGACGACTTTGGTGCGATAGTGCTTGTCTTTGACAAGATCTCGCTTGAGGGCGGAGAGATTAGGATAGAAGTCTTTTGGATAAGCCATATTCACCTCCGTATGTTAGTGCCAGCCTTACCAAAATTGGTGAAAGCTAGACAGAGAAAGGTTATAGAAGGGTTAGGTTAGAGAAGCTGGTGGGAAAGAGGAAACCTGTAGTAAGTGGAAATTTTGAAGAAGATTGACACAGTCAAACTACTCAATCGCTCTACTACAGCTCAAGAGCCAGTGAACCTTGATGAACCGGTGAAAGCCCTATTAACAAGCTTTCTCTAAGTAATTAAGCAGCAATTTAGTAGCGCAGTTCACGCCACAATTGACAACCTGAGCGATTTGGTTACTTTCTCACCATAAAACAGTTACTTAGTTGCGGCTTTCTGCTTAAGCAAAATACGCATGGCGTCTACTTTAGAGACCGAATCAAGGGAGCTGTCTTTGAGAATACGGCCCATCACTTCGATACGATCGGCAGGCATGGCCTCAACACTGTGCTGATCGTCGATAACACCCATGGCCTTAGCCCAATTTCGCGTATCCGCATTGTTTAGCGCATTGCCCATGTGGCCGTCGTACTTTTTCACCAGATGATCAACAAAGCCATCCGCCAAAGGCGACCCCGAAGCGGCGCCAGCACTTGAAACCCCAGCCTGTGTAGCATTGGTCATAGTGCCAAGCGCTGAAGGCACGTAGGGCTGAGCCAAAGGAGGCACCGCTGGCGATACTGCATTGTCGTTTTTGCTAGCTTTAGCTGACTTAGACTTATTGCGCCCATGCTTAGGCGCTTTTGGTGGCATTGAATTAGGGTCAGAGAGCATCACCGGCTGGCCATTAGCATCAGTTTGCATAGGTTGCGCCGCCCCACCAGGCATGACTTGATTGGGCATGTAGGGGTTAGAAATACCCTGATTTGGCGTTAACTGCCCTGGGGCAGCTTGAATAGATTGAGGCACAGCAGCAGGTTGAGGTGGCATTGCCGCTTGAGTAGGTTGACCATAAAGTGTTTGATACTGAGTCTGCGGTCCAGGCAAATAAAAATTAGGGGCCGCAGCGCCCTGAGCCGAACCGGCTTGAGCGGCCTGACTACGCGGATCATCAGGATCTAAGGTGCGACCGGTATTGGGGTCAACCATGCCATCACCGGGGTCCTGGGTCGGGTATCCGGCTGGCATTCCACCACTACGATAGCCAGTATTAGTATAAGCAGAAGGATTGTACGGATAAATATAAGGGAACTGCGAAGCGCGACCGGCAGCTCGTTTCAAGTAAGAATTGTAGGAGTAAAACGGATTGGCGCTATATGGGCCACCCAGGTAAGGTAAGCCAATGCCTCGAGTTAAGGGATAAAGCAGCGACTGACCAATGCCGAGATACCAATAAGGAAACTGCGCTTGGGCAGGAGCAGCAACGATAGTGGTCGCAAAAATACTGAAGGAGAAGCCGACTAAAAGTCGCTTACAAGCAGCCTTTGAATTTCTTTTGCTGTTAACATCGGCCTTCATACGAGCAATCCTACTGCAATTGTTTAGAATGATACTACGAGTTTGAGCATGATACTGCAAACTCTACTTCTCGATTTATAACAGAAAAGCCGCAGCGTCACCAGGTTATGACTTTGCCTCTCGGCAGATTTCAGCTCACTTCAAGGATCTGAAATTGCTCCACTTCATCTAGCAATTTATGCAATTCCACAGCCACAAGCACGTTGTTTTCAACTACAACCACAACTTGCTGTACATCAGGAAAACAGTCACTCCATGTGGAGCAGCGCAAATTGTCGCAGTTAAAATATCCAATCGAACGAATGTTACCAGCTGGCGGTTTAACCTCCGGTCGGCAAACGGGACCATCCCATAACAGAGTATCGCCAATTTTGTAGGAGTGGTTAGTTAAGGCACCGACACGAAACCCCACACCAGAACTGATGCTTTCTTGGCAGAAAGGGCAATTCAATGTGGGGTATATCGTGTTGAAACTAGGAGTGCTCAGAAAATGACCCTAAAATTTGAATCTAGAATATTGGCATAATTCTAGATGATTCTAGCGTCGATTATCTGGAAGTGCACGAAACCAGTTTACTAGCAGCCTGAAGCTTTTTTACTTCCTCAATCTTTTGCTGAGCTAGTGTGTCAGCAGCTTGATGAGGAGGAATGCCCTGGCTGGCAGAGATTTCAAGGATGTTTTCAATGGTGTTGTAGACCTGCGCAACCTTGGCCACTACTTTCTCATGGTTGTAGCCATCGAGTTCAGCAGCAACGTTGATTAAACCACCAGAGTTGATGGCATAGTCAGGAGCGTAAACGATTTTGCGGCTGAAGAGATCGAAGCCGTCAGAATCAACTTCTAACTGATTGTTAGCGGAACCAGCCACTACTTTGCACTTCAACTGTGGAATTGTGCGGGCGTTCAATGCAGCACCCAAGGCGCAAGGAGCGAAGATATCGCAATCTACGCCATAAATTTGATCAGGAGCAACCACTTCAGCACCAAACTCTTGAACAACTTTTTCAACTTGACCAGGATAGATATCAGTGATGATCAGCTTAGCGCCGGCTGCAGAAAGATAACTGGCTAAGTGATAACCAACATTACCGACCCCTTGAATAGCAACTTTAACGCCTTCGAGGCTTTCGCCCAAACCAGCAAACTTGTAAGCAGCTTTCATACCTTGGAAGACACCAAAAGCAGTCATGCCAGAAGGGTCGCCACTTCCGCCTTCGTTAGAGCCGCCCACAGCATACTTGGTGATACCACGCATAGTATCGATATCAGCAACAGTCATACCGACGTCTTCGGCTGTAATGTACTTCCCTTGAAGTGATTCAACAGCACGGGCAAAAGCTTTAAGCATTTCAGGAGTTTTCTCGGTGTGCGAATCAGCCATGATTACAGCCTTACCGCCACCCAATTTCAAACCAGCAACAGCGGCCTTGAAAGTCATGCCACGGGACAATCTGAGCACGTCGCGAACAGCAGCTTGTTCGTCTGTATATTTCCACATTCTGCAACCGCCAAGAGCAGGCCCTAAAACGGTGCTATGTACGCCAATAATGGCTTTCAGACCACTTTCTTTATCATGAAAGAAGGTGACTTGCTCGTGACCATAAGTCTCTAAATCGTGGAACACTCCTAGCATACCTTCTCCTTGTTAAACTCTCATTTAAAGTGTGTATCGAGCTATCTATCGGACCGCTGAAAGACATGCGCTGAAACAACCAAATTGAAGTGAGAAATCAATCGATTCATCTTCAGCAACAAATCTGTGTCAGTTTTACAACTTTTCTTTACGCCTCTCGACAATCGTTAGGTTATCGCAATTATCTCCAAGAGAAAGACAGAGCTAGGAATACGTCAGTTTTGAACAGAAAAATGGACAAACTCAAAGCTTGGACCATTCTCACAAAACCACTATCTCCTATATTCCGTAGTCAGGCCGCAATCACTTGCTATTGCTTCGAAATCAGCATCTGCGCCGGAAATATTAGAGGCTGCGCCAGCTAAAACAATCATTGCTTTTTTCTCATGCAATTTTCACCGACAGATAGACAGTCGCGAGTTGGTAGAGCGACTAACCCCTAACTACATAAGTAGTTCTCCCACTTATATAGAAAGACTCAACTAAAAATAGCTTGTGGGTAGCCAGGGCCCAGAGTGAAGCTTAGCTACATCTTTCATCTCCATCCCCCTGGAACAACTTTCTCAAGCCTCTGAACCACTCCTATCTTCGACGCCCTTTTTCAACGTCTCACGACGCTGGGTCGAATACAGAGTGTTTCAAGCTCGATTTAGTCTACCGGTTGGGAAGATTTGGCAGATGCGTTTCTTGCACCAGGACACGCGCTTCTCTTCGGAACACGTTGTTCTCCCTCAATCAGCCTCCGGGCACCGTTAGGAGATCTTGCCATGAACACCACCATCACCACCCCCGTTGCCGTCGCCTCGCCGATCAACGTCACCGTCAACCAGATCGTCACCGGCAAGGTGTCGCGCCGCAAGGACCGCAACGCCAAGGGCCTGCTCATCGAGATCGAAGGCAACCCCATGGCCTACCTGCCCGTCATCGCCCTGGCCGGCCGCAACCGTTCCGAGCGTGACGCCCGTTTCGCCAGCCTGGTCAACGCCGCCGGCAGCGAGATCGAAGTGGCCATCGTCAGCGCCGACATGGAAGAGATCAAGGGTGTCGCGGTGCCGCGCATCAAGCTGAGCGAGACCAAGGTCTTCGCCCTGCGCGATGAAGCCGCCCGCATCGAGCGCGAACACGCCCTGGTCGAAGCCGTCAGCGCCATCAAGGTCGGCGAAGTCGTCAGCCTCACCGTCAGCGGCCCCGCCACCACCAAGAGCGACAAGAACGACGGCAGCATGCACTGCTTCGGTGTCTTCGTCGATGTCGCCGGCATCAAGGGCCTGCTGCACGTGAGCGAAGTGGCCGGCGATCATCCCAAGGCCCAGCGCACCCGCCTCGACAGCATGACCACCGGCAGCACCGTCGAAGTGGAGATCATCGAAGCGCGCGTCGAAGGTGGTCGTGCCTTCGTCCGTGTTTCGGAAAAGGCGGCGGCGGTGAAGAAGGCGATGGAACGCCTCCCCGTCGGCAGCAAGGTTTCGGCCACCGTGGTGGGCAGCGATGTGGTCGGCAACGAACACGGGCTGATCGTCAACATCGGCGGCATCAAGGCCTTCCTGCCCGAAGCTGACGCCAACGTCACCAACATCGAGTCGCTCACCAAGAGCCGTGGCCAGACCGTCAAGGTCACCATCACCGCCGGCTTCGTCGACGGCATGGTCAAGGTCACGCGCAAGGGCAAGTAAGCCCAAGCGGCCCTCTAGGGCTAAACCGGCCGTATCAGTCCAGCAGTACCAGTCCAGCAGTACTAGTCCAGCAGTACCAGCGCAGCGGTAAGTGGTGCCCAGCATCAACTGCCGCTGCGCTGTCTTCCTCTTCGCCAGAAACTCTGGCACCACATCGAACCTTTGCCAACACTGCCAGGCAGCCTAAGCAAGGTTCTCGCTCAACTCCTCACTTTTGGAGCTCTCATGAACATCACCAAAAACGAATTCTTCTTCCGCCTGATCGCCCTGACCATCATCGGCGCTGCTGCGGCCCTCATCGGCGTCACCTCCTCGTCCTGGTGGGCCGGCGGCCTCTTCGGCCTGCTCTTCGGCATGGTCTTCACCCTCTACGATCAGCGCATCCTCGCCCAGAAGGTCTTCGGCAAGGTCGGTCAGGAGCCCTTCACCTGGTACCTCGCCCACGCGGTGCTGGGCGGCATCGGCTACGTCGCCATGGTCTACCTCTTCGGCTTCGCCTTCAGCATCACTGCCGCCGGCGGCTGGCTCTTCTACACCGCCGCCACCATCACCTACGCCATCCTCTGCGAACGCAGCCTGCGTCTGTTCCTCGGCCTGCTGCCCATGTGGCTGGCCACGCGGCGCTGAACGACCCACAGGAACGGCTTTCGCTAAGCCGTCGCTAAAAACAACTTCCTTCTGATTTTTCGGACGCTGCAAAACCGCGCTTGTACAGGCGTTTTTGCGGCTCCATTGTTTTCTTTTTCAGATGCAGCTATTAGCTTATATAGTTATTACGGTGGCAAAAAAATTCGACCAGAAAAGTTGTGAGGGACAAGCGTAAGAAAAACAAGCAGTTTTTCTTACATAACATACAGCGCAACAGCAGCAAAGTAGCGAGGGGCTCAACTTGAAGCAAAGTCCCACGCAAGATTTTTAAGGGGCGATTAATCGGTCAGGTTATGAGCGAAGAATCGGCTGACGGCATTGGGGCGGAAATGCCAAATGCGAAACCTGCCATTCCGTCGGCACGGAGCCAGCAGAAGGAGCCAGGTGAACGAAGTATTGTCCGTCCTGATACTTCTGGAAGACGCCGGCAAGCCACTGACCATCGACTTTGGCCAGCACTTCATCGCCGCGCTTGAAGGCATGAGGTTCGGCCACTTCGGTGCTGTAGGTGGTGCCATCGGCAGTGCGGAAGATGTGATTCTTGCCGTTGCCTTCGACATATTCGCCGAACTGCCAGCCGTTCTTCGTCCAACCGCGGACGATGTCACCGGCCTTCAGCAGTGTCACAGCCAGTGCCCGTTGAAAGATGTTGGCCGCCCGAGCAGAGTCGGCAAAAATCCAACCTCTCTCCCAGCGGAAGGTGGCAACGAGTTCACCGTCAACCCTGTGCACGCAGCTGGGGAAGCGCTCGTAAGGCCCCTGCAGATACATGATCAGTTCCGGCTTGGCAGTAGCAGTTGTGTTCGTCTCGGTGCTCTTATTCGTCATTTTCTATCGTACACTCCGTTGTTTCTTGTAAGGTTGCCTTTGAAGAAAGAAGCAGCAGGAGGCCCGAAGGTCACTCCTGCTGCTCTTCTCAGTTCTATCGTTTAGGCAGCGCTGTCTTCGTCCAGGTCATCGCCGAACCACCTGTCGTACATGGCACGCAGGAGTGGTGCAGTGATTTCCAGGCTGGAGTCAGCCAGGACGCTGTCTATGCCACATTTGGGGCACACTGCATCCTTGCCGCCACAGACATACTCACGCACTTCGCTGGGCGCGTAGGTTGCTTCGCAGTAGAAGCATCCACACACCTTGCTGGCGTTGATGGCGTCGCGGTTATTGCTGCAGTGCTTGTGGGCTTGGTTGAGCAGCTCTTTCGAGTAGGTCATTGTTGGTCTCGCTGTTGTTGAGGGCACCATTCACCATGAATGGCTGGCACATGCCAAATATCAGTGCTTGGCCATAGATGTGGCTTGCAGCCTAATATCGCCCTCCGAAAAAGCGAGGTTTAGCTCTGACTGAACATCAAAGATGTCCCTCCATGTTGATGTTGCGATTGTGCCACGACTTGCTGCAGCCCTAGCGCTTGCGCCGGCGCTTCTTCCCACCGGTCGAAACCGGCATGTCGGGGAAGAGCGCCAGCTGTTGGCCAGGCACCACCGGCGATGCCACCGAGACAGCAGCCGTGGTCGAACCAGGAGCTGCCGTCTCCGGCTTGCCCTGCTCGACCACGACCGAGACAGTGACAGTGACGTCGACCTTGGTCGTGGTCACCGCTGCCGGCACCACTTCCTTGGCCGCCACTGTTGAAGCAGCAGGCTTCTCCGCAGCCGGTTCTTCTGCAGCGGGTTTTGCCACAACAGGCTTGGTCGCCGCTTGCGAAGTCGCCGCAGGCGTGGTGTGCGACAGCGGATGGCTGGAAGCGTTGTAGGTCACTTCGTAGCCATGGTCGGCTGCCACCCACACAGCTTGCAGCGCCGAGAGGCGACGCAAATCGATGGCGCAGGTGCGGGCCTTGCTGCGCAGTTCGACGATGCCCATGTAGGTGGCATCCATCGCAGCTTTCTTGCGCATGAGGAGGCGGCAAAAACGCTTGCCGTTCCAGATGCTGGCTGCAAAAAAGCCGCTGAACTCCACCGCCTGGCCATAGCGCTGACGCTTGCCGGCCTTGGGCACGTTGTGCAGCTTGATGTCGCCCGCTCGAAGCGTGGCTGGCAGGTCGAATCCGCTCACTTCCTGGGCAAGGAAGCCAGCAAGGTAGACTCGACCCGACAAGACGATAGGCTCATTGAGAGCTGGTTTCTTTGTCATAAGGTCTCCTGGTTTTAGATTTCCATTTTGAAAAAAACAAGTAAGGAACTGCCGCTCAGTCTTGTGGACTGGGCAGCAATTCCTCACTCGGACCAGTTTCTCGAGGTCAGTCGAGATTGCTGAACTTGGGTTGAACCGCGGCTAGTGCTTAGCCGTGGTTGCCGGTGCAGCGGTCGCTCAGGGCGCCCTGGTGGATGATCATGGTGGCGTTGACGCGATGGGTCACGGTGATGCCGAGTCGAGCATCGAAGGCCTTGCGACGGGCGAACATCTCCGTGTCGCCGGCTTCGGGGCTGAAGCACTTGTTCTCGGCGATGCACATGATGCTGCCGTCTTCGAAGGCCATGGCGCGCGCGCTGCAGTGGGGGCATGCGACCTGTTCGTCGATGCGGTTCGGGTTGCCGAGGATCTCGGTCGCTTTGACTTCTTTCATTTTCGTACTCCTTGAGATTTGTGATCGTGAATAAAAATGCCGGCACCACCTCACTGAGGCCTGTGCCGGCTGATGAAATGCTCGCCACGATGGCGAGCATGGTTAGCGAGTAACCCTCAGCTGACGCTGAGGGTCACCAGTTAGAGACTACGGCTTCAGCCCTTGAGGTAGGGCTTGTAGAAGCGCAGCAGCTTGGCCTTGATGGCCGCCTTGGCGGTGGGGCAGAACGACGAGGCTTCGAGCGCCGTCAGGTTGACGACGAGGAAATCGCGCTCGGTCCAGCCGAAGGTTTCCGCCAGCTTGCGGTACTCGCCACTGAGGGTGACCTGAGTGAAGAGCGTGCCGTCGGTGTTGATGCAGATGCGCTTGCCCTGCCGGTAGAGCGTGTCGACCGGATGGTCGGCAATGCTCTCGTACTGACCGGTGACCACGTTGGAAGTGGGACACACCTCGATCACCCGATTGCCCTGCTTGTCACCGCGCACCCCGTGCCCGACACGTCCGATGCGGAGGCGGGTGAGAAGCTCGATGTCGAGGTCGGTGGGCTCCTGGGTCTCCCAGAGGTGGATGGTCAGCTTGAGGCCGGCGGCCTGGATGCGCTGAGCGGCGGGAACCCACCAGTCGAGCACACCCGGGAACATGGTCTCGCTGGCAGCCAGGTCGAAGGCGCCGACGTTACGACGGTACTTGATGGCGATGTCGGCGAGCTTGAGCGCCGTTTCGCCATTTTCGTGCCGCAGAGCGCAGACGATCAGCTTGACCGGGATGGGCGAACCCTTGAGGCCGGCGATGGTGGCCTTCATCACCTCGTCGAGGCTGTTTTCCGTGCCCGATTCACCGAGGTGAAGCTGAGGCGCGAAGCGCAGCTCGATAGCGATGTGACCATCCTTGACGGCGTCCTCGATGCGTTCACGAACGATGCGCGTGAGGTTGTCGAGGTCGTGCATCAGGGGCAGGACGTGGAAGACGATGGCAGCCAGGTAGTTGTCCAAGCTCTCCTGAGCAAAAGACGCCACCCAATTGTCATACGCCTTGACGGCGGCCTGGCGAGATTGACGAACATGCGCAGCGCGCTTGTTGGCCGGCAGCGTGGCTGCATCTTGCGCTTTCCAAAGCCGAACGATTTCGGCCGGGAAGGCGACACCAGCAGCTTTGCCGGCTTCGGCGATCTCGAAGTTGCGTGCAGCCCAGAGCTCGACACAGGTGCGCGGACGCAGGCTGCAGTCGATGTGCTCATGAATCTGAAGCTTGGGCATGCGCTTGAAATGAGACAGCGGTTTGGTTTTGGACTTGTTCATAGCTTTGATCATAGACGTGCCTTTCGGTTTATGTTGTTAGACTGCCGCAGAGCTGAATTGCGCTGCTGTGCACCTTTACGAAATTTCCCTTCTAAACCAACAGGCAGATAATCCCCTACGGTACCTCAAAGGTGCCTCCATCCCAAATCGCACACTACTGCAATCGGCCTCATCTGAATGCCCCAGGGCACAAAGAAGAGACAGAAGAATAGCGACTGATGAGATGTTTGAGAAGTATTTGCCTAGATAAAATTGGAGAAGAAAAGAACGCCTGACCATAGCTCTTCTCCCTTGACAATCTCAAGGGAATATTAAGCCCAATAAGGGTTTTCAGACAAAGTAATTAGCTAAGTACTTACTAGGTGCTTGATTCAAGAACTAAGAAACACCTAGCGCATCTAGGCGAGCACGTCATAAAGCCTCGCTCTTTTCAGCCTGCCCTCTGTAACAGTTGCTCGACAGAACTGAATCTTGGGGTTTTCCATGTGGCGATTTAGCGAGCAAAAGCGCTAATATACTCTCGATCAGTTTTCGAGGACGGTTAGCGCTATGGCTATGGGCGGTAAAGCCGGTGAGGTTTTCACCGAAATCAACGTAACACCTCTCACCGATGTGTTTTTGGTGCTTCTCGTCATCATGATTTTGATTGCACCATTGGTCAATCAAGCCGTGCTCAAGGTTGATCCACCGCAGCACGGGCCAAGCAAAGACAAACCCAAAGAAGAAGAAAAAATTACCGCCGACGTTTCTAAGACCGGCGAAATCAAGATTAACGGTCAAGTGATGACCCCAGGAGACACCACCACTATCATGCGCGCCATCCAGGCCGAGCAAACAAAAACCGGCAAAAAAGACTTGCCGCTGATTCTGAACTCTGACGAAGACGCTCTACAGAAGCATGTTGTTGCAGTGATGGACGCTGCCGCTGGCTGCAACATCACAAAAATGTCAATCATGCCACCAAAGAAATAAGTCGTTAGCGTTTATCAGCACTCTATAACTAATTAAGAAGTAAATATGGTTAAGAGCCTTCTGCCCGGGGAACGGAGGGAAGGTTACAGCCCATTTGCAGATCTCCCTATGCCTGCCGCCAGACCCAGCACAAAAGCCAAACACAGGGCTCATTCAGCCCCCAAACTTTTGGCTGTGGGATTTTTGGCAATATGTGCTTCAAGTTTTCACTTTTACACCCCAGTTTACTCAGCGGGAAAATCAGTACAACATCTTGCACCGGCTGAATACAACAAGGCCATGTTCGTCTACAACAAGCTCAACTCCATCGATGGTCTCATCAAGGCGGGCAAGAACGTCGAAGCGCGCCAGCTGCTAGAGCGCCTGGCCACTTACGATCCCAACCCTTACTCTGGCGAAGTCCACGGCCTGTTAGCACAGAGCTGCTACGAACTGGGCAACGACCGCGAAGCAATTGAGCACTATCAAATCGCCATCAAGTACAACGGCAAAGATGCCTGTGCACCCTGGAACATTGCCCTTTCATACATGCATTTAGGCGACTACGATTCTGCCATTCTCTGGGCAAAAAGGCTAATCAGTCAAAACCCTAGTAGCAATATGAAGCAGCAGGCTGAGCGCTTTATCGAAGAAATGGCAGAAAAAAAGACAGAAACACAGAACGCAAAAGCAGTTTCTGGTGCTTCGACAACTGATTATCTCGCCGAACTCATAGCCACTGACGACGCTCACAAATGGCCGCTAGAGCGCATGCCGCTCAAGGTCTATATTGCTGACGCTTCTCAGGTGCCCAATTACAGACCGCAGTTCTATCAAATTTTTCTCAACGGCCTGAACAGTTGGACTGCAGCTACGCAAGGCCGCCTCACCTACACACTAATCGACAATGCGGCCAACGCTGATTTACTTGTCGAATTTACATCGAGGCCAGAAGACATTGCCCAGAAGCCAGGTCAGCCGCCAATTGAACAAGGCATCGCTCGCACCACTTTAATGCAAGACGATCATGGCAAAGTAGTAATTGACAAAGTAAAAATTCAAATTTTAGTGATTCGCCCCAACAGCGGCAAGCCTTGCACCGACGATGCCGTAAAAGAAACAAGTTTGCATGAACTTGGTCATGCGCTCGGTCTCAATGGTCACTCTCCCAACGCTAGCGACATCATGCACTTCGTCCAATCTTTTAGACAACTGCCAGCCCTGACTAAAAGAGACAAAAGCACAATTGCCAGGTTATACAGCGACTACCCCGGCACAAGCCAGACCGCAAGAAGCGAATTTGGCCAGCAAACCTATGGCACTCTGCCACAACCAGACATAGCTCCACCGCCAAATTATCAGAACTCAGCTCAATATCAGAATCAGTATCCCGAGCCAAATCAGAACCAGAATTTCAATCAAATTCCTAGCCAAAACCCGCAGCATTACCAGTATCCACCACCAGTTCCAGCACCCTATAGCAACAACAACTGAACAATAAGAAAGGAAAAATTCAATCAATGACGGCCGACACTAGCAAAAAAACAGTAGCAATTGACAGAGAAAAGCTAACGAAACTACTGGCTCAAGAAGACCAGCGCTTTATCGAAGCCCACCCTAAATCAAAAGATTTGTTTGAGCGGGCGAAGAAGAGCTTGCTTAACGGTGTACCGATGAACTGGATGATCAAATGGGCTTCACCCTATCCAGTGTTTGTACAAGAAGGCTCTGGCGCTCACTTTACCGATGTTGACGGCCATAAATATCTAGACTTTTGCCTGGGCGATACCGGCGCCATGACCGGCCACGCGCCACCAGTGGCAGTGCAGGCTATCATCGAGAGAATCAGCAAAGGCACAACCTTTATGCTGCCTTCCGAAGATGCTATTTACGTCGCCGAGCAGCTACAAAAGCGCTTTTCTCTGCCGTACTGGCAAACAGCCCTGACAGCCACAGATGCCAATCGTTTTGTCATCAGATTGTGCCGCCAAATCACAGGCAGACAATATGTACTGGTGCACAATTGGTGCTACCACGGCTCCGTTGACGAAACTTTTGCCACACTGCACCAAGATGGCACAGTCGGACCGCGCAAAGGCAACATGGGGCCTCCAGTCAACCCTAATGTCACTACTAAAGTAGTCGAGTTTAACGACCTCAATGGTCTCGAAGAAGCACTTAAGAACAGAGACGTTGCTTGTGTTTTAGCTGAGCCAGTAATGACCAATATCGGCATTATTCATCCCGATCCAGGCTACCACAAGGCCCTGCGCGAACTTACGCGCAAGTATGGCACCTATCTGATAATTGATGAGACCCACACGATCTGCACTGGTCCTGGTGGCTACACCAAAGAGCACAATTTAGAGCCTGACTTTATCACCATCGGCAAACCCATTGCCAGCGGTATTCCCGCCTCGGCTTATGGCTTCTCTGAAGCAGTAGCGGAACAAATCAAGGCCAATAGCACCCTAGACGAATGCGATACCGGTGGCATTGGCGGCACTCTGGCAGGCAATGCCCTATCCCTTGCAGCTATGCGGGTTACCCTAGAAAAAGTACTGACTGAAGATGCCTACAAGCAAACCATTCCATTAGCCGAGCGCTTTGCCAAAGGCGTTGAAGCCGTTATTGCCGAGCAGCAATTGCCCTGGATTATCAAACAACTAGGCTGTCGGGTGGAATACTGGTTCAGACCCGAACCACCAAAAAACGGCTCAGAGGCAGCGGCTGCAGCCGACAGTGAATTAGATCGCTACATGCACCTGGCGGCCCTCAATCGCGGCATATTAATGACACCATTTCACAACATGGCCTTAATTGCCCCAGGTACAAGTGACGCTGACGTAGATCATCACACACAGGTCTTCAAAGAAAGCGTCGAACAACTGCTTCATTAATCGAACAAACGGAAACAAGTATGCAGAGCCCACAAAACGAGCGAAAGTCATCTCTACCAACTCTTTCGCGTGTAGCTAGCGAAAAAGAGTTGGTGGCGATGCTGCATCAATCATTGACCAAAAGGGGCGAGATGCTCGAATTGGCTATGGAGATTGGCCCCGAAGATGGCAGCACTAGCGATGGCGAAGTGCGCCTGAGATTGCAGGCGGTGGTTGGCAGACGGGCCGGGGAAGAAGCTCCCACCTGGTACCTCTACTATGACGGGCCCACTGATTCCAAGCTTGAATGGATTCACCAGAGCGGTGATATGGCTCACATTCACCACTTGCTCAACAACGCCGCCCAGCAATTCGATCGCGACCCATCGTTATTTGAATCTGGCAACAAGCCCAGTTTCACGCCCTACACAGGCGAGCAAAGTGCGGTAGATAGTGGCAGTCAAAGCCAGGCAGCAGGCCGCTCTACTGGCACAAATTCGACAAGTTCAGCCAACAAAGTAAACGCGTCTCCAGTCGAGGAAGAACGCGGTGTGCTGGACGGAGATCTCACCCGACTGCCAGTAGAAGCCCTTTTGCAGTCGATTACAGCCAGCAAAATGACAGGCAAGCTAGAATGCAAAAGCACCGAGAAATCAATATCGGTATTCTTCGAAAATGGCAATCCAAAAAACGCTTACACTGGCTCAGTCATTGGCGAAGAAGCAGTAATCGAGTTAATGACCTGGAAAGAAGGGTTGTTCAGTTTCTTCCCCAATCAAACCATTGAAGAACGCACAATCATCAAACCAATCACAGCTCTTTTACTAGAAGCAGCTACCCTTACAGACTTTAGCGTATTTCTAGACAAGGCCGGCCTCACAGGCGAATCAATTTTAGCCCGCAGTCAATCGACTTTGACTGAGCCTGAATTCGAAGACAAACTAACTCGTGCTGTGCCAATCGACATGATCAAGCAGAAGAAGTTTTATCAACTGGTCGACAACAAAACCTCTTTAACCGAACTAATTGAGCGCCACAAGTACAGCCGTTCCACCTGGCTACCACTTGTCTACAATATGGTATCCAGCGGCATCCTCACTATTCTCAAACCGGCAACACCCAAAAGCAAAGCCACCACTGCCAGTGACCTCGAATTAAATCGCACCACTATAGACAGCTTCGCCCGTTCGCACATCTACTCAGATAGCGGCGTCATTAGCTATGTTGCTTTCCTCTACTTTATTGAACAAGAGTTTTACCGCTACGAGTGTTTCAGAAGCTCATTCTCGCTAGTCCTCTTCCGGGCCAAGATGCGGCAGAAAAATGCTGATGGCACGAGCCAAGAAATAGAACTAGACCGCAGCAAGTTGCAAGAGCTGATGGGGAGAGTCAATCTCACTAAACGCAAAGCCGATTTACTAGCTCACTACCAGCAAGACAGCTACGCTCTGCTCTTGCCCCATACAAACCTGCAAGGTGTAACAGCCTTCGCCGGACGTCTTGTCGGTGCGCTAATGACTGCACCCTTTGCTAACAGTGACGGTCAAAAGCTAGTTCTTACTGTAGGCATCGCCAGTCTGCCAGAAAATTGCGCCGACTGGGTTAGCCTGGTGGCTTATATGCATAACAACCAGCGACGCTTCGAGTAGCCAAAATAAATGGCCAAAATAAATAGCCAAAGTACAAAGCAAAATTAGGTTTGAATGGCCAAAGAATACTTGAACGCATGCTTCATTAGTAAATGAGTGCTAGAACAGCTAACCAAGCTAGCGCAAGCCTTGTGGCAAGCAAAAGGCCAGAACCCAAGCCAATTGGACATCACGAAAGATGTAAAGAGATAATAATTACACATTTCTCTATGTTCTCATAGAACTCTTAGTAGTTAGAACTAAGTAGTCCCCGTCATTTCAATATTCAGAATTTAACTCTCTCAAGCAAAAGCCCATCCCCCTAGCCCGCATAACAACCTCTCTCCGCTGGAGCTGAGGAGACACGCTGCCGGCCAGATACTGCTCACGAGATGGAATTCCCGATTTCTTCAACCAACTTTTTCAGGAGGTGCATCATGGCCCATGATGAAACTGGTGCATTCCTGCGCCGGTATCTAACGTCTACTTTTGCCTCGCTTAAGCATCGCAACTTCAAGCTCTATGCGCTCGGTGTGGTCTTCTCGCTGACCGGCTCGCTCTTGCAAGAAGTAGTTGTGGCTTGGATGGCATATCAGCTCACTGGCTCAAGCCTTGTGCTTGGCGGTGTCTTGTTTGCCTACCAGGTGCCAATGATCCTCATGGGCGCCCTTGGTGGCATCGCCGCCGACCGCTTTGATCGACGCAAGATTCTGCTGCTTTCACAAAGCCTGGCCTTCCTTCTCTCTCTGGTCTGGCTCACTCTGTCTGCCACCAACAGCCTCGCCGTCTGGCACATTTATTTGCTCTCCAGCCTGTTTGGCGTCATTGTGGCCTTCGAGATTCCAGCTCGTTTTGCCATGATTCCACAACTCGTCGACAAAGAAGACATGATCAATGCCTTCTCTCTCGATGGCTTGCTTTTCTATGGCGGACGGGTAATGGGGCCAGCTGCCGGGGCACTGATACTGGTGCTGGCAGGTCCGACTTTGTGCTTTGCTGCCAACAGCCTGACCTACCTGCTTGAGTTGGGCACCCTGCGAAAAATCAAACCGGCCCCAAAAGAGAAGAGTGACAGCGTGCCTCTGCTACAAGCCATGGCCGTCATCGCTGGCAACAGCAAGACCAGGGCTCTTCTGCTTTTCGTTGCCGCTCTCACTTTCTTCGGCGTCTACATTCCGCTCATGCCGGTCTTCAGCCACAACCTTGGCGGAGGCTCGCAATTGAACGGTGCTCTGATTGCCATTTCTGAAATCGGCGCTATCTTCGGCTCGATTTTTCTGGCACACAAAACGGCGCGAGCAGCCCAGTCAGCACGAGAGCAAAAGCCAGCCAGCAACCTCAGGCGCACTATCGCCCTGGCTGGATTGGCTTTCGCCGTCCTCATCGTGCTGTTCAGCTTCTCCACCAACAAGTACATCGCTCTAGCTCTGATTGCACCAATCGGCTTCTCCATGACCCTGGTCACCATTGGAGCCCACGCACTCTTGCAAGACGAAGTCGACGATCGCTTGCGCGGCGTTGCCTCAACGATTTTCTGGATGTACTGCTACTTCGGCATGCTGGCTCTGGGTGGCCCATTCATGGGTTTTCTCTTAGAGCACCTCAGTATTAGCCAAAGCTTCGGCATTGCTGGCGCTATCTGCTTCGCCTGCTCTGCTGTCTTCTTATCAACAACTTCAACCAAAGGCCGAGCCTAGCTTCGCCGAAAGTTTAGAGGTGTACTATGAACACTACCATTACAGCAATTGCCGCGGCCATCAGCACCGCCGATAGCACCACTCCCAACGCTACCAACAAAGGAAGCCCACGCACCCGCCTGGATCTGGTCACCCCCAGCGAAGACGACCGCGCTTTCCTCGAATTCATCAACAACAATCTCTTTGGCCAGCCTGCTGCCAAGGAAATGCTGCTGCGCATTCACCGCGCCGCCAAGAACCCCTTCCGCGACCGCACCCGGCCGATCTACAAAGCCCTGATGCCTGGCGATTCGCACACCGGCAAAACCGAAACTGCCTGCGTGCTCGCCGATTACTACCACGGCAACCCCGAGGCCTTCATCCGCATCAACTGTGCCAACTACAAAAACAAGGGCGACATCTCGCGCCTGCTCGGCACCGGCCCCGGCTGGGTTGGCTATCAGAAGCCGCCCACCGACGAAGAGCTGGCGGCGAACAAAGACAAGTTCGATGCTTCGGCCCTGCTCTCGGCTCAGAACCTGACGGCCTCGCGCAAGGGCTCGAAAACGCCCTACACGATTGTCTTGCTGGACGAGTTCGAGAAGGCCGGCGACGAGTTCGAGCAGTTCATCCTGGCCATCTACAGCGCCGCCAAAGAGCGTATGGGCAACAACCAGGAAGTCGACTTCAGCGACTGCATCTTCCTCATGCCCTGCAACTTGGGCATGTCCGAAATTGCTGAGAAGAAGAAAGGCGGCATCGGCTTCGTCACCGCCAAGGTCGACACCAGCACCGAACTGGATGGCATCATCACCCGTCGCTATCCCATCGAAGTGATCAACCGCTTCGATGAAGTCTGCGTCTACGGCAAGCTTTCGCGCGACGACATCAACAACGTACTCGGTCTGCACATCAAGAAGGTGCAGAAGCGTGTCGATGCAGCCTATGGGGGCTCTGCCTTCACCATCGTGGTAGAAGAGTCGGCGCGCCAGCGTTTGCTCGAACTCTGCCTCAATGACCGCGGCGACGTCGCCGACCTCAAGCGTGTGGTGCCCCGTCGCCTCACCGACCCGGTTTCGGTGGCGGTGGAAACCGGCGTGGTTGGCGCTGGCGACGAGCTGATTGTCTTCTGCGAAGACGGCAAAGAAATTTGCTTCGATCGCGCAGGCAATGGGCCGGTGCAGAAGCTGGATGGCAAAAAGCTGCCCAAAGAATCCGACAAGACGGCAGAACCCACGGCGCTGCAGAAAGAAGCTGCCGTGCCCAAGCGCAATGTCAATCTGGAAGCAGTCAAACTGGTCATGGAAGCCGCTGGCCTGATTCAGAAAGGCGAAGAGCGGCAAGCACAGTTGGTGCTGGAGAGAACCTTGATCGTGATGGAAAAAGGTCCAGACGATCTCTTGGCTGTCCGCGTCAACAACATGCTCGGCCTGCTGCTCTACAAGAATGACGTTTACGCCCAGGCCGCCAAATACTTCGCCGCTGCGGCTGACGCCCGCGCAGCGCTAGGAGAGTGCGACGAGAGCCTGCCCTTCGGCACTCTCTTCGGCAACTTGGCCTTGGCCTTGAGCCACGACGGTCGCAAGGAAAAGGCCAAAGAAATCTTGGCCGATGGCATGACCGCCATTCTCCTCAATCGCAAGACCGAAACCGACCACGGTCTCAAGCACTTCTTGAACACGTACCTCGGCATCGATCCAAACATGGCAAAAAAGCTGATCGAGTTCTCGATCAGCCTGAGAGATCCGCGCTAACGATGGCGTCGCCGACCATCGCTTACCTAGCAATAGGTGAGTGCTTGGTCGGCGGCACCAGGATCGCAGTGAAGAAAGGGGCTCACACCCCTTTCTTTTTACGCCGCTCCACGACATTGCGTAGTAAAAAAATAATTGACTTGTTGCAAAAGTAAGCACTGTAGAAAACCTCAAAGATATCGCTATAACCAACATCTAGCCATCAATCGCATAGCAGCTTTGCAACAATGAAAAATGCTTTCAGGAAGCCCCTGGGTCAATAGTGATATCATCGCCCAGTTGATCAGCCCCCGAATTAAGCCTGCAATGCTATTTAACAGTTTCTCCTACCTAATATTTCTACCGACAGTCTTTATTCTTTATTGGCTATCACCGGCGAAGTATCGCAAAATTTTGCTCCTTGTAGCGAGCTACTTTTTCTACATGAGCTGGAAAGCTGAGTACGGGCTATTAATGTTCATGCTCACCTTAATCAATTTCAGCTTCGGCTGGCTCATTGATAAATATAAGAGTGAAGACAAAGCTGGCATCGCCAAAAACATTTTGATATTTGGCATCATTAGCAATTTAGCCTGCCTCTGCTTTTATAAATACGCAAACTTGCTGCTTGAAACAGTCTTCTCTACCTTGCATATCAGCGGCAAAATCTTGCATGTTTCTGCAATGGAAACCTGGTCATCACCAGCATTGAATATCATCCTGCCCTTAGGCATTTCCTTCTTCACTTTTGAATTCATTCACTACATTGTCGATATTCATCGTGGTAGCAAGCCAATCAAAAACTTCATTGATTTTGCTCTGTTTGCCTCCTTCTTCCCTTCGCAAATATCAGGCCCCATCAAGCGTTTTCAAGACTTCTACAAACAAATGTTTGACGCGCCAAAATTTCAGCACGCCGAGTTTAGAGAAGGAATTTTTCTCATTCTTCAAGGCCTCTTCAAAAAAGTTGTGCTCGGCGATCATCTCGGCATGCTCTGCAATTTAGGCTTCAGCCAGGTCGGCTCACTCAGCGTTTCAGACGCCTGGATTTCCATGAGCGCCTTTTACTTCCAAGTCTTCTTTGATTTCTCTGGTTACACCGACATTGGTCGAGGCTCGGCAATGTTACTGGGTTACAAAGTTCCAGAGAACTTCAACCTGCCTTACCTCTCGGTCAGCCCCACTGAGTTTTGGCGACGCTGGCACATATCGCTCTCAACATGGCTGCGTGACTATCTCTTCATTCCACTAGGCGGATCACGCGGCGGTGAGTGGTTGCTCTGTCGCAACTTATTCATCACTATGGCTCTAGGAGGCCTATGGCATGGCGCTGGCTGGCACTTCATGGTCTGGGGCGGCATACACGGCATTGGTCTGATAGTTGCCAGAAAATGGGCCGCTTTTTGTCAGAGCAATGCCACCTTGACAAACTGGCGCCCGAGCGCAGTTTGGCACTGGAGTGGCATTATCTACACAATCTTATTTGTGCAACTAAGCCACGTTGTTTTTAGATCAACCAGCGTAGCAGAGGCTGGTTTGTTTTATCAGCGCCTGTTTAACCCCGCCACCCTTAGCCAACCAGGGGCCGTAACCGCCGCCTATCTTACCTCTACCCTATTCGTCACCCTTCCGCTGTACAGTCTATACAGCTTCATAAGACACAAGAGCATAAAGCTAAGCAAGAACCCAAGCGCTGCTCTATCTAAACCAGTGGTGGCAATACAAAGCTATTGGAACAGATCAATTGCTCTGCGCCTGGTCACCTGCGTCGCAACTGCCTGGATCATCGCTGGTTGTGCCCCTTCACAGTTAATACCCTTCTTCTATTTCCAATTTTAAAACTATCGCAATCTTCACTGATTTGTTAGGACCAATTAAATGCCAGAAGCCCCAATCACAAAAGCTGAAGATGTCGACAATAGCGCTGCTGCACTGCCAGCAGCAGCAGCGAAGATTCAGCGTAGCCACTCTGCTCCGATTACGGCCTTGGAACTTCTTCTCTTTGCACCACTGGCAGTGCTTATTCTCGAAGGCTTCTTTACCATAGCTGGTGTCGGCGAACAAAATTTCATGAAGCCAGATCTAGAGCTAGGATCAGTTCACATCCCCGGAAAGCTTGTGACCTGGCGGCTTGAAGGCTACTCTCGTGAGTCTTTTTCTAAAGCAGGCTGGCGCGATGTTGAACGCACCGTAGAAAAACCTGCCGACACTTATCGTGTTGCGCTCATTGGCGACTCCGCCACAGAAAGCCTACAAGTACCGCTAGAGCAGGTCTGGGCAACGATTGCAGAGAAACAAATCAATCGAGATTTGGCCGCTATCAAAAATGAACAACCAAACAAAAACCTACCGCACGTGGAAGTGATCAATTTCGGGGTCTCGGGCTACTCTACATCGCAAGAGCTTTTGCTACTGCAAAAAGAAGTTGTTAAATACAAACCAGACCTAATAGTCGTGCTCTATTCACGAGGAGATTCAGACGAAAGCTCGGTGGACCCGACGAAATATGCCACGGCTGAACCTCGGCCATACTTTTACCTTGATCAAAACAATCAACTCAAACTTGATCGCACGGTCTTACTTGCTAACAAACAAAAGCTGCAAAGCAATCCTATACTGGAATTTTTGCGGGCTAACAGCCGCATCTATGGCGTCTTTGATCAAACCAACTTCCAGCTAAATTTAACTGACAAGTTCTATGTGAAACTGCGGCGCATATACACACAAATAACTGAGAAATTATCTGGAACAAACAAGCTTAGCCCAGCCGAAGAAGCGGAAAAGCCTCACTATCCCAAACAGGATAGCTTTAAGGTCACTCAAGCCCTTATGAGTCAAATTCAAAATACGGCCAAAGCCAATGGTTCGCGCTTCCTTCTGCTCACCTTCCCTGACATGGGAAACATTGACCCCGTGTTCACAGCACAATTACCTGCCTTAGCCAAACAAGGACAAAATGAGGGCTTTGACGTACTAGAGCTAAGCCAGCCATTCCGCGACTACAAAGGCAATGAGCAGCTGTTTTATCAGGTACACTTTGCCTCAGGTGGCCACAAAGTGGCAGCCCAAGTTCTTTCTAAATACGTGGAGAAGCTTATTTCAGAGCAGATACAGTCGACCGAGCCCAAAGCTGAGCTATCCAAATAATCTCTAACCGAAAATGCGGTGACTATGGACGAGCCGGAACAAAAAGTCTCAGAAGCAAAAACTCCAGACGCCCACTCGCCTTCTGAAGACGAAATTACCGCCTTAGTTACCCATTACACCTGCACCCGCAATTGCAGCGGCCAAAAAGGCAACGCTGCAGGCTGCTGTACCGTTGCCAGCCGCGACTTTATCATTGGTCCGATCACCGATCCCAAAGACTTTCTCAAACGACTAAGTGCAAGAGATGGTCGCACCTACAGCCATGCGGAAGTTTTCATCGACTACAAAGAAGGTCGCAAACTGTTTCCTGACAAAACGGCCTGGCAAACCAAAGAATTCTATCCAGCCCTGCGAGTCCAAACCGACAAACCACAGGTTTACCCCTGTCGCTTCCTCTCTGACGCTTTCGAATGCACTGTTTATAGCGACAGGCCCAGCATTTGCCGCACATACCAATGCGACCATTTAAAAACGACCCTCAAAAATCTTTGAGGGTCGTTCTGAAGTCTTTAAATTTGGCGGTGACTAAGCGGCTTTCTTGTTATTTACCCGCTCATCAAACCATTGATCAGCCTTAGCCGCAGCAGTGGCACTGACATAGAGACCATCGGTGTTGTATTGAGCACCGTCAATTGCCTTTTCTCTGTCACTTGTAGCCGCATCAGCTTGGCCCATCATCGAACCATTCTTTTGAGTGGCCTTGAGAGTTGTCCAGATGTCAGCAGCGTTGCTGACTTCCTTGCTCTGATCGCTCTCAGATTTATGAGCGTCTGGAGCATGAACAGTTCTATTCCAGCCGTTTAAGATGCCATAACTAGCAGCATCGGTGATACCGTTCATGGCCTGAGAAAACAGACCACCCTCCCGGTGTTCAGGAGCTCCGGTGTTCTCGTTGATCTTGTCGTGTCTTTGCTGTGTTTGTTCTAGTGACATAATTTGAAACCTGCACTCGAAGGCGTGGGGCCATGAGGACACTACTACTAAGTGGACTCTCTAATTAGACCACGGCAAAAGCGATTGTCAAGCATTTTTTATCTATCTGAAACAGAAAAATGGACAAAGCCCTAGGAACGGCCATAAGGGTTTTGCTAGGGTGAATCATCCCCACTTCCTCCTTATATAGAACTCAAAAACCCCAAGTCTCGACCCAGGCCTAAACCCCTAAACCCTCGCAGCTCATATATGAGTGTGAAATGAGACCGGCCAATTGAATTTGAGGGGAAATCTTTTCGCAGGCATTCAATGCCAGTAAATCTCAAAGGAAACCATCATGGATATCACAGCTTCTGCGGTCGCGGTCTACGTCACCCTGGCCCTGCTCGTCGCCGCCTTCGGCTCTTTCTGCGTTGCGCTCTTTCACCACAGCCACGTTCGCACCCAGGGCAAACCCGCCCTGGCGCGTTCACTGAACTGGAGTGGCGTCGGCTTCATGCTTTTCAGCAGCTGCGGCTTCGTTGCTGAACTCAATGCTTTCGGTCGCATCGCCACGGGCTACTACATTGTCATCACCGCCCTCTTCATTTTGGGCGTCTGGATGTTTCTCAAGGCCCGTGAGCTGAACGGCAAGTAAGCCAACTTTGGCAAACATTGGAAAACAGCTGACCGGATTAGACTGCAAGTCTTCTCTAGCGTCAGCTGTTTTCCGATTTGCCCAAGCACTCAGCAATAGTTAATGGCACCCATAACTGGTAAACCTACATCTCGCTATATTTTTTTGCCCACGCCTATTAATTGATATAGTTAATTTAAGGAAACACAAACAGAGTTGACCTTGCCAGCGATTGCGCCACCTTTAACTTAAATAGGACAGCGAAGATTAACTACGATGATTCGAGCGCCCGGCTATTTTTTTACCCGCCACCGCTGCCGGTGCATTCAAATTGTTATTGGTATTACCATAAGCCGGCGCTGGCGCTACCACGCCAAAATAAGTCAAAGCGCTGTAGGCCTCATTTTCCACGCTAGGCACACCATAAGTACGAGCAAGAGTTAGAGCATTTTTGTACTCATCAATCGCCCCGTTAATGTCGCCGTAATGCTTCATTGTCTTAGCCAGAATCAAGTGAGCTCCAGCATCGAGTGGATTATCTTTTAGATGTTCGTTAAGCAACTCAGCGCAACGAATTGTGTCACCAGAAGCCAGGTGTTGCCGAGCAACAGTAAGGCGATATTGATTAGCAACAGCATAGTCTTGGGTCGATGGAGCAGGCAGTGGTGGGCCATCATAGACCACAGCCATTTGCGTAACATCAAAACAATTAACTGGCTCGGTAAATGTGAGCAAGGCATTCGGCGACAATTGATAGCATTCAACTGGCTGAGCATTATTATCAAAATACTGACGAACTGGCTCACCTAGCTGTTTTTTAACATGCTTAAGCTGCATACCCGAATGAGGGAAAAGTGCGACAAATGTTTTGGAGGTAGCAAGCGGGTGAGCTACTGGAATGGTCTGTTTATTAGCAAAGCTAGCAGTGCCATTTTGCAGAGCAAAGCTTGGACCACCGAGTTGTTTAGCCCGCCAATTCAAACTACTCATACCAAAACCAGACGAACCCTTATTATCGGGAGCACCGAGAATCGTGCGCAGATACTTTGCTTCAATCAATTCTGGCCGCATAGCCATATGCACCATCATCGGAAGAACAGCATCGCCGTGGCATTGTGGTCGCTTATTCTTAGGCTGATAGCGATTAACCGAAGCTTTCATCGGAGCAGCCACAGTAGCTCCAGGCGCTACCTGATTGTTCAGAGGAACAATGGTGCCATTCGAAGCAACAGTGTGCAAACTAGAAAGCGGTAAATTAGTCGGCCGCATAGTAATCGCACCGGCCGGCGGAGCCACATTTACTGAAGTGCTCTGCCCATAAGAGCCAATAGCGTGCGCCACTGGCGCACTAACAGTGGAACTTCCAGTCTGGGTCGAACCAGCCACAACAGCGGCATGCTCAGCGAATGGATCGAAATCAGGAGAGTGTTGCGAATAGACGGTGTCAGCAGAAACACTACTGGCGAAAAACAGCTGACAAAACAGCGCAAAAGCCACAGAGCCTGTCATAGCTTTGCTAACCGGTTTTTCACTTGAACCACTGAAGAGCATTGGAACCCTGTATAGCTGCGACTTTCAGCCGGCAATTATATAACAAAGCCAGCCAATATCAAACAAATCTCATTTACAAAATTGCTGAAATTCAAAACCCGTTGAAAGAAACCAGGTTGCCAAGAGGTTCGCAAGCTGTGGTAGAGACAAAGATCTGTGTTGACAACCTAAAAGACCTCTCACATATAGCTCTCTGACTCAAAAACTACTTTCTTTGCCTATTACTAATCCATTAGGAAGAAGTGTAACTACCAATTCCCTTTCTTATAAACAACACCAACAAGCCGCTCGAAGACTCAAAGCAAATCATCACTTCCTCGTCACAAAGCCGGCCACAAGCCAGCTCAGGAAGTGCTGCTTTCCACCCAGCTTCATAGCGAAATCACATTTAACCGAAAACCAGCGCAGAAGCTCCTGATGACTTCCGCTGAACAACCTAGGAGGTATCTTTATGACCGCTAACTCAAGCTCCAACTGCATCATCGGTGAGCGCAACCTGTGCACTCCGAACGGCAAGATCGCAGCACTCATGATCGACATGGACGGCACCACTGTCGTCTGCCAGCCCTACTTCGACGAAGCCGCCGAAGAATTCGCCACTTTCATGAGCTTCATCGGTGTCACCAAGGACGTCGCTCGTGAAACCCTGCGCAAGGTCTACGGTGGCAGCATGCCCCATCGTGGATTCGAGCGCGAACGCTTCCCCGAAGCCCTGATGGAAACCTACGAACTGCTGGCCGGCAATCACGCCGTCACTGTTCCGCCGGAAGACATCGAGAACGTTCGTTCGATTCTCAAGGGCATCGGCAGCGCGCCTTACTTCCGCAAGCCCAAGCTCTTCCCCCACTGCATGGAAGTGCTCAACCGCGCCCACGATCGCTTCATGCTCATCGCCGTCACCGTCGGTGACTACGAAGTGCAGGAATACAAGATCCGCCAGGCCGGCCTCGACAAGCTCTTCGACTACCGCATCATCACGCTGCAGGAGGCGAAGGACGAACTGGTGGAAGAGGCCATGCACGACCTCAACATCGACCCGCAGTACTCGGCTTTCATCGGCAATTCGGTTCGCTCGGACGGCATCTGCCTGAAGAAGACGAACCTGATCTACCTGCCCCTCGAAGCCTCGCTGCCCAAGGCCACTGACAAGTTTCCCGAGAACACCGGGTTCACGCACTTCAACGTGAACAACTGGCGGGAAGCCGAACAGCGCGCCATCAATCGCCTGATCCGCCAGCGCGACCAGGCGATTCGTTCCCTTCCTGCGGCTCCCGAATGCGCCCCGTGCAAGACCAAGCGCGGCGCTCGGACCAAGTAACCTAAGGAAAACCATCATGAACCAAATGTTCCAGATGTTCCTCATGCAGATGCAACATCTCTGGAAGATGTTCTTCTACTTCCTCGCCGCCGCTGCCGTCACCACAGTCTTCGGACTGGGTGTCAGCGCCGGCGACGTCCTCCCCACGGCTCTGGCAGCGGTTCTTGTCTCGGCAGGAGCGCTGATTGGCGGCGTGGGCCTTACCATCGGCATGCGTGCCCTGTTCGGCCTGATGCAGGTCGGACGGCTTCTGCAGTACACGGCCTTCTGGCTGTCGGCTGCGCTCTCGCTCAAGATCATCGGCATCATCGGCGGCCTTCTTTTTGCCGCCAGTCTTACCGTCAACAGTGCGCTGCTTGCGGGATTTGCCGTCTTCGCAATGGCGTTCGCCGCTGCCACCATCACCGGTGAGGTGCCGACCAAGGGTCGCACCTGGCTGCCGATGAAGATGAAGTCCCCGCCGAAGAAGTAACCGCTTCTACAAGCATTTCTTCACGGGCCTAGAAACAGCAACTGAGAAAGGCGCCACAAAATGCGCATTGAAATCGACCCCAAGGAGCCCATGCGGCTTCGCGTTCGCTACAACGGCAAGGAAGTCTTCGACCAGACCCTCCAGCCGGGGCATCACGACATCGACGTCGCGCACCCCAAGACCTGCGGCAAGGCTGAGCTGTTCATCGTCGAAGACGATGGCAGCGAATTTCCGCTGGGCTTGGCCGACTACGGCACCTGCGAGTGCACTCCGGCCTGCGCCTAGCGCCAGGCAATGTTTCGGCCTGAGCTCTTACGGCGCTCAGGCCAGTTAAGCAGCGGCTCGCAAGCCACTGCGTCAGACCAAATTCTCAAAATCTCTTCGAGGTAACAAACACATATGGGCACCACAACCGTTGACATGAGCAAGTCGGGACTCTTTTCCAAGGTCTCGCTTCTGCTCTCTCTGAGCTTCATCATCTCCGCTTTCGGCACCTACGCCGGCGCAGGCATCACCTCTCTGGGCGCCATCATCGGCCTGGGCATTCTCTTCCTCATCGGCGCTTTCGCAGTGCCGTTTGCAGCGAAGGCTTCCACCACCGCTGGTATCAGCGCTCTGGCCGTCTGGACGTTCATTTCCGGCCTCTTCATCGGCCCGACCATCAACCACTACGCCCACGTTCTCGGCTGGGAAACGGTCTTCTTGGCCTATCTCGGCACCGGCGGCGTCATGGCAACCTGCGGCGCCATCGGCGTTTTCAGCGGCTTCAACTTCAGCAGCCTCGGCCGCTGGTTGATGTTCGCCTTGCTCGGCCTGATCGTGGTCGGCATCGTCGGCATCTTCGTGCCCTTCAGCCAGGGAGTGAACATCGTTTACTCCTTGATCGGCATGGCGGTGTTTGCGGGCTTCTTCCTGTTCGACTTCTTCCGCGCCAAGGATGCGCCGAACACGTGGGAAAGCGCCATCTTCGTGACGATGCAGAGCTATCTCAACTTCATCAACTTCTTGCTCTACTTGCTGCGCTTCCTCGAAGCGATTTCCGGCAAGAAGCGCTGAGCTGAGGCGAAGTTGAGCTGAAGAAGCGCTGAGCTAACAGCCAACCAAATCTCGGGGAGCCACCTGGTGTGTAAAAACATCAGGTGGTCTCCTTTTTCTTTTCTCTACTTGCATTGTTCTCAATGCATTTTTTTAGTCAGCCGCATACGACTTAGTATAGTATAAAAGTAAACGACTCAAAAACAACAGCAGCACTCTCAATAGCCGAATCTAAATTTGTCCGATTTTTGGCTGAAAATCGAACAAATTTGGCCAAGCCGAAAAGGAAACAACGCACTACAACAAGGTTGCATCCTATAAACTTGTCGAAGGGTAATCGAGAAGACTCTAAACTGCACCCCAAACCTACATCCTAATACTTAACTTCCCTCCCAAATGAAATTACACCTGCGACAATGTCACACCTTTGGAGACACATGTGAACCTTTCAGCCGATAACGCCATTCATCTCACTCTAATTTCGCTGCTAGCCTCAGTATGCTCTAGCTGCACAGCGCCCAGCTCAGCAAACGCTGCTAATAACTTGGCATACAAAGAATATTTCACCGGTCACAGACTGAACTCTAAAGGCAAATTCGCAGAAGCGATTCCTCATCTCGACAAAGCCATAGCGGCCGACCCGACTCTGGCGGATGCCTATATCAGTCGCGGTTTTTCCTACGGCAAACTAGGCCCAAACAACCGCGAACTGCTTGAACACAGCTTATCGGACTACGCAAAGGCGATAGCCTTAACACCAGAAGAGCCTCACGGATACAATAATCGCGGCTTCACCCTACTGAAACTGAATAAGATAGACCAAGCTATAGCTGATTTCGATTTTGCCCTTAAGCTTGAACCAGACGCAGCCTATCTCTTCGGCAATCGAGGCGAGGCTTATCTACGCAAAGGCGAACTAGACAAAGCTATTAGCGACAGCACCCGCGCAATCGAGTTAAACCCAGAGGACGCCGATCCATTTGCCACCAGAGGTGATGCCTGGCTATTGCAGAAAAATTATACAAAAGCCATTAAAGACTATGACTCAGCCATCAAATTGAATCCAACACCGGCCGATTGTTTTCACGATATAGATGCGATAAAGGCCAAGAGAGCCGAAGCCAAAAAAGCCTTATGACAATGAATACCGGAAGGCGAGCTACAATGAAGCATGCGCGTTTTCTCAAAGCTATCACCCAAAAGCCCAGACGATAGAAGAATCGCAATCTGCGTATTGTTCATTATGGTCGCTCAAGTCTTAGTATTTTGGCTACAGACACAGTTACTATTTACAGACGTTCGAGTCAACATTGTCTTTGACTTTTTTCAAATATACGGCTTAACCTTAATCAGCCTGGCCTTCTGCCTTCACTCAAATCGCAAAGAACAACTAGCAGCGCTTTGTGTCAGCCTAGTCTTATCATCGCTAACCTTTTTGCTATGCGACGGCAAAATCAATGCAAAACTTTGGCGCTTTAAAAATCCAGGCAACTACAGCCCAGTGGTTTTAGAAGAGCTAACAGTAAAAGGAAAAACCATCAGAAAATACCTTATTCGTGACCAGAAATACCCGGCCATAATGGTCGCTAAAGTCGAACCAATTAGTGAGCAAATCGCGCTCTACTGGCCTCTGGCGAAATTTGGTTACAGTAGCAATGCCACCCTAACAGTCAACGGCGATTCTATTATCGTGACAAGCCGCAACGGCGACCGTGTCGAGCTTAAGGTGATTCCATTCACTGCAATTCAGTAGCTTTTCATGTTTTGACCAGGTTCAGTTTTTCCACGAAAATATCGAAAAGAGACAACTTTTCCACCTTAATGATTGATTTTCCACCAAGCTCATACGGGTATATCCAACACAGAAGAGCAAATCCAAAAAAGCTAACCGGTTCAATTTGTCGATGACGCCCCCAAAATCAGCATCGAATGTTTTATGCCTGACACTGCTACTGGCGATTCAAATTGGCATGGGGTCAGCTCTTCCGCTATGCGCCAAGAATATTGACGCAATCAGCTCTAACACAAAAGAGATTCAACTTCTCAGACTTGTGCCAACTTTAGACAAGCTGCCGGAGCGCCGCGTGCTAAAAGGTTCGATTGGTCACGATGAGGGTCCCGACGGCATACCTGTAAACATTTTTGGTTATTCCGAAGTAGCTTCCAAAGACGCCAAAAGCGGCGCACCAATGGTACAAATAGGCTATGTCAAGCCTTACACAGCAGCCTGGCGCAGCGGCCTTACTGCCGGCGATAAAGTATTGGCGACAAAAGTGCAGCTCCCGCAGGCTCTTTTGACCATCGAGCGCGGCGGTAAGCGTTATGGTTGCCTACTAGAAACAAAGCAGCAACTGCCAATTGGGCTGGTGGGCAAGGTAAACGAAAACAAGAGTGATGCTCAAATTCTCTCCGAATATGCCATTGTCATGCTTATCGACAGTTCCGCTTCGATGCAAACTGCCGATTGCCCTGGCAACATCAGCCGCTGGCAGTGGTGCAAGGACCACATGAAAGACCTTTTTGTGGCCGACAATGCAGGCATCATGGGCAAACAAAGCAATGTCAGCATAATTACATTCGACTCTAACTATCGCAGCCATCGAAATTGCTCCACAGCACAGTTGCCGCAGATCTTTCAAGATACCGAGCCTTCAGGTGAAACCTTTATGGCACCGGCTCTGACAGAGGCTTTTGCCGTGGTGCGCAATCAGCTCAACTACGGCAAACCGACGATGATTACTATAGTTTCAGACGGTCGCCTCAACGACGCTGAATCACTAAAGAAGGCCATTATTTCCCAAGTAAACAATCTTTCTAAACCGGAGTTGCTTTCCATTGTATTTCTTGAAGTGGGCACTCCCGATAAACTACTTAAAGAGCTAGACAATGAACTGGTTAAGCAAGGAGCCAAGGCCGATATCATTACAGTGCTACCCTTCAGTCAAGCCACCAGTAAGGGTCTCGTGCATAGCCTGGCAGCCACCGTTCCAAAGCCCAAAGCCGCCGAGACAACTATCAAAGGCACGGTCAGTACGTCAGAAAATAAGGCTAAAGCAGCCATATCAGCCCACATCATTTTCCCTGCCAAACCAACACCCCATCAGCCATCTGCTGTAGTTCAGCCCAAGACTATTGTGCAACCACAGGGCAGACCCAAGCCGCAGCCACCAATCAAAGCCCACCCAACTGGCACATCACTGGAAGCAAAGGCTAATGCCCTACCCCAAGAAATAGACGAAAAAGAGCAAGTACTGAGGCGCAGTGCCAACAGGACTTATCCATGAGAACATTGACAGCCTGGCCTGAAGAATAATTCCGGAGAAACACAAATTGACAGCCGCTGCACAATTGGAGCAAAGCGAATTAGAGCTAGATCAAGAACTCGTGCGCCGAGAGTTTCCTCACTCTGATTACACCTATCTCAACACCGGCAGCTGCGGCCGCAAGCCAGCCTCAGTGCTAGCTGCTATCAACGAGGGCTGGCAGAAGCTCAATGTCAACCCGACCTATGCCACCTTTCTTGACCCTGAGCCAATGCAATCGGTACGGGCCGCCTTTGCTAAATTGCTTGGTGTTGCGCCCCAGCAGCTGATTCTGACCCAGAATTCCACCCAGGGTTTGCAGTTAATAATGCACAGCCTCTTGCTCGACGCCGGTGACGAGCTAGTTACCACCAATACCGAACACGGCAGTGTCACATCAATTGCCCGACATCTTGGCGAAACAAGAGGAGTGGTAACAAAACGTGCAGCTGCCGACCCCAAACTTGGCAGTGAGGCTCTTTGCGCGGGGCTGCTCAATCTCGTCACCGCAAAAACTCGGCTAATTGTTGTCAGCCAGATTAGCTCTTACACTGGATGGCGAGCCGATCTTCAGCACTTAGAGCACGAGGCTAAAAAGCTGGGAGTGCCAGTATTGATAGATGGGGCTCATTCAATGGGGCAACTGGCCGGTCCTGAGATTATTGGCAAGAGCAGCCTCTGGGTTGGTTCTGCCCACAAATGGCTGGGCGGCCCCAACGGCACGGGAGTGAGCTATGTAGCACCAGAAATGGTGCCACTCCTAAAACCAGTATCTGTAGGAGATCATTATTTTGACGCTCTTGAAGCCGACGCCAGAGATATAAGCAGATTCGAAAGCGGCGGCACGGCTGATGTAGTGCGCTGGTATGGCGTGAGCAAAGCTTGTGAACTGCAAGATATTATTGGTGCTGACAAAATCCGACGCAAACAATTTGCGCTGGCGCAATATCTGCGCGAAGAGCTTGAAAGAGCCTATCATCCTATATTTCGTTTACCGAGCTTGGCGGAAGCACCGGCCGCTGAAGCCACCGCTCTGGTTTCTTGCTATTGGCCAGCCGAACTGGTCAGAGTGCCAGACTTGCGAGAGGCAATCTGGAGCAAATTTAAAATCTGGATACAGCCAGACTTTCTCAATGCCAATCCCGGCTGCGGCATACGAGTAGCCTGTCATTATGCCAATACTCGGGCCGAGCTAGATAGACTGCTTGAAGCCCTTGGAGAGTTTATTATGCTTTAGAACATCAGGCAGCCGACAAAGCCTATCTGAATAGCTCAGAGTGTGTGCCCGCACGGGTAAAGACCACCGAGTCAAATTTACTGCCCTTATCTAACTTGTAGATCAAAAGAAAATCACCACCAACATGGCACTCTCTAAAACCTTCCCAATCCCCGCTTAGCTCATGGTCCTTCCACTCAGGAGGCAGTGGAGAATCATTAGCCACGATCAGCATCATCACTTCCTTGAGATTGTTCATGTCAAATCTGCCCGAGTGACTCAACCTTTCCCAATCTTTGAGAAAGTCTCTGGAATAATCACACGCCCTAGAAAGCGAGGCTCTTTTACTTTTTGCTGTTTTTTTCAATGTCTGCAATTAGTGCATCAGAAGTTTTGAAGCGCGCACGCCGACTGCGTACTATCTCATCAGCTTCATTCATAGCCGCACGCGTTCTTGCATTTGGCACTTTCACTTCAAAAGGCAATGCTTGTTCTGCAACAACTCGATGCAAAAACAAACGGACCGCTTCAGACATGGAGAGACCCATTGCTGCAAGCGTTTCATCAGCTTGTGTTTTGATATCGTCGTCTATGCGAATATGCAACATTTTTGTAGCAGCCATTCTAATTACACCTCTTGATAAGATCGAGTGTATCTCAGGCGAGATACATCGTCAATAGTTTCGCAAACAATTTCCGCCAGCGCATGTGCAATCACAGACGCAAGCTTAACTGGTTCTAGCAGCCCCTTAACAGAATAACGATAATTCATAATGCCGCAAGCAAGCGTCCAGAAATCAGCAGAAACAGTCGCAGGGTCAGATCAGCCGACTCCCAATTGCAAGTGTCTTTGCACTATTTCAAAAACTTTTTCCAGTCGGGATAGTCACTTCTTACAATCACTTCCGAACCACTATCAATAACATTGCCGTCAACGCTTACCAGCAGCCAATTCGCCCTATGCATATCCTTGTCACTATGATCGAAATACCTCCACTGCTGGGCAGGTGGATCGAACAGTGCCAAGGCGGCTTCGGCCGCAGACGAGAAATAGTAACCGCCCCAGACTTGATAGGCCCACCATTGCCAGACTGGAGGTGAGTAAATGCGCCCTATAGATTCAGAAACAGAACTTCTCCAATGGTTGATGTTTCGGGTCTGCGCGTCAGGCCGCCCGAGTTATGATAGTACCTGCCTGGCATCAGCAGAGCGTCTTCGGCTAAAGCCCGCAAAATCAAAAGAACCAGGCTTACAGACTAGCGGATAGGTCTGAGCAAACATGGATAGCTGTTTTATTCGCGCAGGGACAGTTTGGTGTGTGGGTTAGCCACGGTCCTGTAGCGCAAACAACACTCCTCGACCCGCAGCTAGGCAATTTGATCGTCGACATCTTTCAGCATTCAGTCACCGGAATTAAACATCCGAGTAAAGATCAATGGCCTTTTGTTTTGACGCCACTTCTAGTGGCTGCTGGAGTTAAAACTGAATCAACCTTAAGACGAGGCCTCAAAACCATACAAGTAATTGAAACCGACAACAACTGCTCACTGGTGCCCAGCATTCGAGGCGATGAACAACCAGAAAAGACGAGATACTGTATATTCGATCCAGTCGAACTACTCAAGTCTGTTTTAGAAACGTTCCCCGACGCTGAATATCACGCAAGTCGATGATCAGTTTTACAGCCAAAGTACATACCGAGACGAACCAGTGAGCGAATCAGAAAGCGACATCGGAACCGCAGCTCTCAAACTTGCGCTTTCAATGCTAGCGAAAGAAATATTGAACGGCGAACGCAGCCTTCTGCACGGTGCTTGCAGTTTGTATAGAATTGCATACGAACTTGACATCAATGAACAAAAGCCATTCGATTTTCTCTGGGCCATCAGCTCAGACTGCGCCGAACTACCCATGGATGAAGATGATCGCTTCGGAAGACATCCAGATTGGCTTGCTCGACAAGACAAAAAGGTACTAGAAACAGCCGAGTGGTATAGACCTCAAATAATCGAACTCTGCCATTTTATAGTGAAAAACTTTCCAGATCACGGGGAGTAGTTTGACCGACACATACACCCAGCAAAGCAGGCTATTTCAATCCTAATCCGGCGCAAAATTACATCCAAAAACACTGAAGTATTTTCTCAATCTCTTACCGCTCCCGCACCACACAACCGGTGACCAAATCTGGCACTGTTTGTCTTTTCTTGGCTGAGCCCATCATGATGTGCAAAGCAGCGAAAGTGACTATACATCCCAAAGATGTCATAGCCAAGACTGAAGCAGTTGGGGCATCGAGGTGCATGCCATGCCTCAAGTGAGTGTTGTAGAAATAGCCATAAACCGTAACAAGAGCCATTATAGGCAAAAGCGAAAGTACTGTTTTGCAAACCACTTGCTCGGCCCGCACATTTTCGCCATCAGTATTTGTCACATACAAATTGAGCCAGAACTTACCTAAGCTGGCCTGCACAGGCGAAGCTTCAAAAGCAGCTTGATAGCCAAGCACAGTCAACACCGCAATGATCGGCATGCCAACATGGAAGAACTGCAGCATCAAATAAGCCGCACCGGGAATAGGCAAGAATGCCTTGGCCAGCCCAAAGAAGCTCACCAATTCCAAGCCGAGCGCTGAGGTAACAATAGCAACGTCAATGGTTTTCGCCAGCAGGCGCTTAAACATATAGTTACGCAGAGCCTGCTTTTCCTGGTCGTGCACATTGCTAGAATCCAATCTAGAGCCAAGACCACCGGAAGTGATAGCCCCGATTTTAGCCAGCGGATCCCAAACATTTTTCTCTACGCCAGTTTCAAAATATTGACCACAGCTAGCGCAAGTCAAACGACGCTCAATAGCTTTGGCGCCGCAGGCACCACAGGTCAAATTAGCAATTTTTTCCGCTTCAATCTTTTCTATGGCAGCGATGCGAGCAGCCAAATCTGACGCTCCATTTAAAGAAGCTGCATTCATAGAAGGAATATCTTTGGTTGTCTTGCGCGACAGATCAATTGTTCCGCCTGGAGCTTTTATCCTCTTGGGATTCTCTTCGGTGATGCGGCCAATGGTTTTTGCCAAAGAATGATTGACGGTAGTGCTTTCTTGTTTTGCTCCGCCGTTATAAGATTGGTTATATGAAGCGGAGCTGGCTGCCGCTTTCGTTTGATTTGTGTTGTTGTTAATTCCATTATTCACTGTATTCACAGCCTATTTTCTGAATCTTTGAACCTTTCCGACCGCTAGTTTTTGAGCTAATTCCTTCCGTATCTTCCGTACCTTTCTGTACTTAATTGAGTACTTATTGCTTCTAAATCTTGCTGTCTGGAATGCCAAGATATTAACGCCATCCCATAATTAGACCCGCTAAATTTAACATCCTTTAACCTTAGGATCAAATCCCACTTCCCATCAGCCTTTTAGACCGTATAATCCCAAAACTGCAATTTCCTGGAGCGCTTTTCAATATGGCTGACGTTCTTTGTCTTGGTGAAATTCTTGTCGATTGGGTCTGCACCACAGTAGGGGCCGAGCTGGACAAAGCTCAGCACTTTACCAAGGCAGCCGGCGGCGCCCCCGCTAATACGGCCGTAGGCCTGGCTAGGCAGGGAATTAGTACTGCCTTTATCGGACGCACATCAGACGATGCCTTTGGCCGTTGGTTGCGCTCTATTCTTGAAGATGAAGGCATAAACGTTGATGCTGCCATCCTTGACCCTGCTGCGCAGACGAGAATGGCCTACGTGGTCACTACTGCCACCGGCGACCGAAAGCTGGCCGAATTCTCCCGTATAGCTTGCGCAGACACCAAATTACAACCAAACGATTTAAAGCAGCACCTCTTTGCTCAAGCCAGTGTTCTGCACTTCGGCTCAATCTCATTAATTGAGAGCCCTGCAGCTGAAGCCACTAAAAAAGCAGTTGAGCTAGCCCGCGCTAGCAAGCTTCTTGTTTCTTATGATCCCAATGTACGCATCAGCCTGTGGCCTTCTAAAGAGACTTGCAAGCAGACCATTCTCAACACTCTTAACTGGGCTGACGTTGTCAAAATCAACGAAGACGAACTGGAATTCCTTACCGGTTCCCGCGACTTTGCCGCTGCAGACGCCTTGCGTGCTGAGCACAACCTCCCAATGTTGATAATTACCCTCGACTCCCGTGGCTGCTATTTCGCCACCAAAGAAGGCGGCAAGCAAGTGCCGGGCTTCCAAGTAGAGCTAGTTGAAGCAACTGGCGCTGGGGATGGCTTCAATTCGGGTGTTATCGCTGGCCTATTGCCTTACATCAAAAGCGCTCCTGATCGCAGAGAAGCATTGTTGGCTCTTGATCACGCCAAACTCTCCGAAATAGTTCGCTCAGCTAACGCCATCGGTGCGATTACCTGTACAAAGCCAGGAGCTATCCCAGCTTTGCCTCACACCGACGAGATTGCCACCTTCTTACAGAAGATGTCTGTCAAGAACTGAGCATTGCCCTAAGCCCTCAAGACTAAGCACTAATTCTCAAGAAGCTGACGCTAACTGTAAGGAGCGTCAGCTTTTTTGTTGGCAACATTAACAAACAATCAATTGCGTCTGCCCCGAGGCAAGACGTAGGTTGTCATTATCTCCCAATCTTCCTCTCCCTCAGCAACCCATAAAGCCTTTAGAAAAACCCATCCAGTACTGCTCAATCAGCAATGAACTTTTGAAGTCTAGCTTCATCGACTGAGCCGGCTTTTGCCTACTCGAAATCGATAGACGCTCTGTCTGTTCCTGAATGTTTTGGTGCGCATTAACTTGATTTGTTTCCTCGTCGTGGCACCCTCGGGATTGTCTTCATCTCTAGGTTTCCACTCCTTGGATTCAAGCATTTGTTTGCTCTTCTTCGTGTCACCCTCGGCAAGGGTTCCACCTCTTTGAGTCAAACATATCCTCCGTCACCAACTTGTCTCAGCATGGGTTCACACCTGTGTCTCTCCCACCTGGGCTAGAGAGCGAGACAAGCCAACATAGCCCAAACAACAGACATCAAAAGGAGCACTACCATGCGTATGGATCAGTACATCGGCCTCAACAAGTGGGCCCAAGAGAGAGTTTCGCAGTCAGAGGTTGTCCGTGAGGTCGGCGTTCGCATTCTTTCCAATGGAAAGGTCGAGCAGTTCGATCGTACCGGCCCTGTGGCCCTCGTCGTCAAAGAAGTGATTGGTCACATCCCCGGAGCCTGGAAGGACCACGTCGCTGACCTGCATCGTTACACGATGCCCAATGGGTCGGTGTTCGAGGAGTTCGTTCAGGCCGAACCGTGGAGTGGCGGACCGTGCTATCACATCGCCCTGAAGAACAAGAAGGGCGCGGTGGTGCGGCAGTCGCTTTGGACCGATGAGGAGTTGGGGAACGCCTAAGTAAGGCGGGGGGAGGGAATTGGGAGCTTTGCTTCCTCTAATCCCTCCCCTTTTTTCTCGAATATACTCTTGCATATAGTAAAAGCACTATTGTATTCGCCGTCAAGAGCCTATAATGGCAGAGATGTGTCAGTAATCGGAGCAGAAATCTTGATGTCTAAAGTCAACTCGGCCAAAACCACCATGGCATTGGGCTTAGCCTTAGGTCTCATTGGCAGCGGGTCTATCGCTCTTGCTGAGACTGTCAATTATCCTCAGACCAGCAAAACTACTACATCTGGTTCATCCACTGTAGTCACTTCCAAAAGCAGCTCGACAACAGCAGGTGCGACAACAAGCTCAACCTCTACCAGCAAGAGCACCACTGCTAGTACTACCAGCGGCAGCGACCTCGTCGCTCTGCAAGGACCAACACAGTTGGTTCACAATGGCGCCGGCTGGAAAGAAAATCCTTGCTATATCAATATTAAACAAGGCCAAGAAGTTCTACCCCTAACCCTGACAGTCAGCAACGGCGTCAACGGTGCAACCAAAGTCACTGGCCTGCGTATTACGTTAAACGGCCGCAAACTGGCTAACGAAACCTATTTCAGAGGTAGTGACAAGTTCTCCATCGACATGTCTGGCCTCCTTTCAACTGGCGACACCCAAATGGTAATTCAAACCTTTGGTCCAAACGGAGCTGCCGTCAGCTGGGTGCTCACCACCGGCAAAATCAAAATTTCTGATATCAAACCAGAAGCTGGCGGCGCTGGCGACAAGATGACTATCAGTGGTAAGAATTTGCCCAAACAAGTTAGCGCTTACAAACTATTCGTTGGCAACCAACCTGCCACAATCAAGTCAGTGACTGACAAGCAAATTGAATTCATCGTGCCTTCGGGCCTCACTGGCGACAAACAAACCGTCACTCTATACATTGCCGGTGTTAAGTGCGATCCACTTTATTTCAAGACCAAGTCTGCGCCTGTAATTACAGGGGTCGACATGCTTGAGACTCCACCTTCTAGCCCGATCACTATTTCCGGCAAGGGCTTCTCCACCAAGGCTTCTGAAAACACAGTGCAGGTCGGCGGCGCTACCTGCCAAATCACTTCTTGCTCGGCAACTCAGATTACAGCCATTATTCCCGAGTCTATTCAGTGTCCACAAAGAGACATTCCAGTTACGGTTAAAACCAATGGGGTTGACGCCAAGGGCAACGTGACAATGTCTGTAACCATGCGTACTATTAGAGGCGGCGAAGGTTTCGGCTTCCAAAACTAAGCCTGAAAATCGCAAATTCTCAAATTCTACAAAGTCGGCTCTTAACCTCAAGGTTAGGGGCCGATTTCAAATTCACCGGTCATTCTGGCAACGGCGATTTTATTATGGGTGGCAGTTACCTTAGCTTTGCCAACAGGTTTGTTGCCCAGCTTAAGACCAGAGTCGCCAGTAGCTTTAGCAATCGCCGGCCTGGCCACATCAAAATAGCCAGGGGCCTCGTTGTCGAGGGCGACAGCTAGCACACGCTCCGCTAGCGTCATGCTATAGCCCAGTCCATGACCATTACAGCCAACGGCGAAGTGCACAGAGGGCAGGTGAGGCAAGGCTCCAACCAGGGGCAGACCATCATGGGTGAAAGCCATAGGTCCTGACCAGCGATATTCAATAGCAATTCCAGCTAATTCAGGAAAATGGTCTTTGAGGTAATGCTCTAAAGCAGTCTGCACCGGCTTAGTAACTAAGTCGGCGTAGCCAGTCTCATCCTCCAAGAACGACTGCCGACATCCACCTACTACCAACCGGCGATCAGGCAATTGGCGAAAATATTCCCAGCCATAATTGGCATAACAAAGGCTAGGCAAAATTTTCTTCTTCAGCGGTGCAGTAGCCAGCATTTGCCCACGAGCGGGCTGAATCTTGTCAAGAAAGAAAGCATCAAACCCAGGTGAATAGGCGTTTGTGGCCACAATTACTCGATCACAATGTACGCTCTGCGTGCTTGCTGTAACAGCAATACCAGAGCCACTGCATTCAATTTGCCTGACACTTTCTTGCTCTAGCACTTGCGCTTCGCTAACTGCCAAAAGGGAGCGCACAAACTTGACCGGATTAATACCAAAGTCGCAAGGATTAAAAAGAGCGCCATAGAAGCCGCGATCAAGTGGATCATGGCCAATCAAATCGACCTTAAAGCCATCTTCTTGCATCAACTGACTGCTGCGCGACAACTCCTCCAGCTCTTCTAGCGAGCAAGCAAGCAAATGTGAGCCCGAAGGATCGTAGTCAATATCAACATTATGCTGTTTTACGAAGTCGTGAATCAGAGACTGGTTGTGTTCACCCAAGCCATAAACATAGCGCGAAATTTCTCGCCCATATTGAGCTACACAAGAGTTGTAATGCGTATGAATGCCACGCAAGACAAAGCCGCCATTGCGCCCAGAGGCTCCACTTGCCACAGCTCCTGCTTCTAACACCACTACTTTCAAATGGCGTCGCGAGGCCAAATAAGCGCATGCTGCCCCAACCACGCCACCACCAATGATGGCAATATCGGCCTTAATCACTGGCTTATTCAGATCATCCGACTGAGAGCGGTTATCAAGCCATACCGGTACTGTCATGATAGTTTCATTGTTTGAAGCTAGTGCTCATGAGAATTGAAAGCCAACTATAATAAAATGCCCAAAACCAGAAAAGAAAAACCATGACCTTACCTGAACTCAAACGTGAAATTGAAGCAATCGAAGAGCGCCTGACGAAAGTCGGCGAGTATCTTTGACCTGGATGACTTAAGACAAGAACTGAAGTCATTAGAAGAAGAAACCCTCAGACCAGACTTTTGGAACGATCAAAAGACATCGCAAAAAGTCTCACAGCGCATGAGTCGGCTCAAGAGCCAAATTGAGCAGCAGGAAAACTGGCAACGGCAACTTTCTGATTTACAGGTGCTACTTGAGCTAGGTCAGGAAGAAGACGACGAATCTGTAGTCGACGAAATTTCCACCACCCTTTCAAAATTAGACAAAGAGCTAACCAGTTTCGAACTAACTCGATTATTGGGCGGCGAGTATGACGATAGCTCCGCTATTGTCACGATCAATGCAGGTGCTGGCGGAACCGACGCTCAAGACTGGGCTGAAATGATGTTACGGATGTATTTGCGCTGGAGTGAAAAGCGCGATTTCAAAGTGGAGCTGCTCGATCAATCAGCCGGAGAAGAAGCCGGGCTAAAGAGTGTCACCTTTAGAGCAGATGGTCCCTATGCCTATGGCTATTTCAGCTGTGAAAAGGGTGTGCATCGGTTGGTACGCAAGTCACCTTTCAAGCAAGGCAATGACTCAAGACAAACCTCGTTTGCGGCAGTAGAGGTTTCACCGCTTATGAACGACATCGATTCAGTCATAGAAATTCGCGACGAAGACATCGAAGTTGGCACAATGCGATCTGGTGGAGCTGGTGGGCAAAACGTCAACAAAGTTGAGTCAGCCGTGCGAATCGTTCACAAAGCTACCGGTATTGCCGTGAAGTGCCAACAAGAGCGCAGTCAACTGCAAAACAAGGCTCTGGCCATGGAGCTTTTGCGCTCTAAGTTACTGGCTATCAAGCAATCTGAAAGAGAAGAAGAATTGGCCCGAGTGAAAGGAGTAAATGTGCCAGCCACCTTCGGTAATGCCATTCGCTCATATGTGCTTGATGACCGTTTGGTAAAGGACCATCGCACTAAGTGCGAGACCCCCCAGGTTGAAGATGTTCTCAACGGCGACCTTGATCAATTTGTCGAATCGTATTTGCGTTACAAGGCAGTGGAACGCAATTAATAGATGCTCGAAGACAACCAAAAAACGCCCTAGCTTGCGACGAAAGCATGGGGCAGTTTTTAATATTTCCCAGCCAAGTAAATATCTTCCGGGCTCCTAACAACCCCGTTTAGCCTTGTCTAGGCAGGGTCTGCGAGATTATTCAGAAAACCTTAACAGGGCATAATGTCAAGCATCAAATAACTCGGCAATGTGGGCCATCTTTGCGATCTTGACATGTTCCTGCGCAACCCGCGCTAGTTATTTCAAGCACTCATTAACGAAACACAATCCCCAAAAACCTTGTTATGAGCTGGCTTTCAGGGATCATTTGAGGCCATTTGCCTACCCCAAAAATACACAACCTATAGGGTTTTCCTTATACCCCTTGATAACCACCGTAACAACAGACAGGCAGGCCGCTTTAACACCTTGACAATGAGTCACTTCAAGAGCCTTTCAGACGGCGATTAACCTTTTCTTTAGAGTCTCCCGACAACCGCTATATGAGGCCCGGGTAATGTTTTGAGGCGCCGCTACCTTCTGATACGTTCAATATATTCATCGTCATTCCAAAACAACCCAAGGACCCAACCACTCAACCCGCGAACCCCCAGCATCGAACCCCCAGCATTCCAGGCAACCCATCCTCTCAAGGTTTCACCTGACACAGCCCTGGATATGACCTAGAAACAACTCCCCGGCAACACTGGAGAACGTTATCTAGGTGCTCATCATTTGAATGACGATGACCGGGGTCTCGAATGTATATGGAACGCGTCAAGCACATCCTGGTTCCCTGTTGAGTGATTCCTTAGTAGTACCGTCGCCGACCTCGTTGAACCGCTCACCAGCAATTCAGCAAGGCGCTCTGACCAAGGCATCGAATCTGCAACGACATCCTTATAGGTGCCGCTGTTTTTCCGTTGCCCATTTCTGTAATTCCCGGCAGACCTCTTTATTGCGGATTGCTGGACACAACTTCTTAAGAAGGAGGCATCATGGCTAATCACGAGAAACTTCACGAGTTGCTCGGGCTTGCGCCGGTGGTGGTGGAAAAGATCACGTTCGGAGAGTTCCTCAGTCGCCTGAAGGACAATCCCCAGATCGCAGACACCGCCGCCGCCACACTCGTCCGTGCAATCGAGTCGAAGGGCGAAGTGGACATCAAGTCCGCGCCCCCGACACTGCGCCCCTACTTGACCATGCTCAAGAAGATGGGCGTACCGACATGGAAAGCGTTTAAGAAGGTTCGGGGTTCGCAGCGCACCGTCGCTCGCATCCTCAATCACCTTCGCGCTGCCGCCGCTAATGGTTACCAGTTGCGGCTGGCCCTCATCCTCAAAGGCGGTCCTGGTTCCGGCAAGAGCTATCTTGCTGACGCCATCAAGGAATGCCTGGAAGGGGAAATCGTCTACACCGTCAAGGACTGCCCGGTTCACGAGAATCCGGTCAACCTGCTCAATCTGCTCCCCCCGGAGCGCATTGACGAAATCGCTGAAATGCTGGAGCTGACCAAGGCCCACCGCGCCAAGCAGTGTGCCCCTGGCCAGAAGCCCCTGCCCTCGCTGCATGACCTGCTCGCCATCTCCGGCGAACCCTGCCAGGTCTGCTGGTCGAACGTCATGGAGAACCTGGCGGACGGCGCTGTACCCAACCTGCTCGACATCGAGATCCACGCCGCACGGCTCTCCAGCCGCAAGTTCGGTGTCTCGACCTGGTCGAAGGACTGCACCCTGGCCCAAGCCCTGCGTAAGGGTAGCCGCGGTGTCACCGACATGCCCGAGCTCTTCGGCTCGACGGCAGCCACCGGTCAGCAGTCGGAATCGGTCGAAGAGATCGACCTGCTGCTGGAAGCGACCAACGACCGCCGCATCCCCGCCGGCTGCAACGCCGACGACGGCAAGGACTCCTGCGGCAAGACCCGCTCGCGCAACGGCTTCGAGCCGATCGACAGCGTGATGATCGGCCAGACCAACGATGGAGCGTTCGACCGCTTCCTCAAGGACCAGGCCGACCCCAACAAGTTCACGCGGCGCTTCGCCCCCATCAACGTGCCTTACATCACGTCGGTGTCGGAAGAAGAGGCGGCGTACTTGGCGCAGGTCAACAACATGCGGGACAAGCCGCACTTCGACCCGATGACGTTGAAAATCGCAGCCCTTCTGGCGGTCACAAGCCGCATGAAGAAGGAACACGATGTCGACATCGTCAGCCGCGCTCGCATGTACGATGGCGAGCAGCTGACCATCGAGATGAAGAACCCGACCGCCCCTCAGTCGCAGAACAGCGGCGGATTCGGTCGTCCTCTCAGCACGGGCGGCAGTGCCGACGTGAAGAAGGAAGTGGTTCTCTGGTCGGTGGGTCACTTCTGGGCAGAAGCCGGGGAAGACGAAGGCATGTACGGGCTCAACATGCCCACCATGCTCAAGCTCATCTCGGAAGCTGTCGAACTGGCCCTGCGTGGTGCTCCCAGCCCGACTGGTGAAGAGCACAAGTGCATCAGCACCTTCGAGATGCTGCAGTTCCTGCGTGCACGCATCGTGCAAATGCAGAAGACTCCGGGCCTGACCAAGAAGGAACTGGAAGTTCTCCAGAACTGCCAGGAATATCTCAAGGGCCCTACCTCTATGGACGGCAAGGCCGGCCTGATCGAGGAGGAGTATCGCCGTGTGCTGCGCCGCCAGTTCCTGGAGGTGATGGCACCTGACTTCGACCGCCGTGCCACGGAAATCTTCGAACGCTACCGCATCCACGCTCGTGCCCTCTCGTCTGGTGACAAGAAGTGCTTCGAGATGGTTGATGTCGGTGGTCGCAAGGAGAAGCGTGAAAAGGATGTCGACGTCTCTTTCTTGAATGACATCGAGACGTGGATGAAGCTGCCCACCGGCAGTGAACGCGACGTCTATCGCCGATCTGTCGAAGGCCAGATCACGCCCTACCTCATTGCCGAAGCCGAAAGGCTCGAAGCTGAAAAGCTCGAAGGCAGCGAGGCTCCGGAAAAGGTCGAACTGACCTGGCGCAGTCTGCCGAAACTCGCCGCGGGCATCTCAGCCAAGCTGAACGATGAAACCGCCAAGAAGCTCGGCCGCCTTCTCAAGTCCGAGATCGAACTGAACGACGAAGAGAAGACTCAGCGTCGTGAAGCTCTCGAACGCTTCTCCAAGCTCGGGTACTGTGAGCATTGCCGCAACGTGGCACTCACGTACTTCAACGACTACCAGCTTTGGAAGCTCTAACGAGCTCCATTCCTTAACTCTATCAAACTGAGGTACAAAATCATGGAAACGAACACCAACACTTCCTTCAAGGGTTCCTTCAAGGCCTGGCTGCATGCCCGTGGCACGGACCCCCGTCAGACCGAATCGTCCAAGACCCGTCTTCTGCGCCTGATCAAGCAGGGTGGCGAGCACGAGGCCAACACGATCCGCACCCGTCGCATCTACGGCGACGACACCATCAGCGCCTACAACACCTTCTCGATGTTCTTCGGCGTCGAGCGCTCCATCTACCAGGTGGCCAGCTCCTACCTCACCCCCGCCACCATGGGCGGTGAGACGGACAAGCAGGCCGTCGTTCTGATTGGCCCTCCCGGAGCCGGCAAGTCCGACTTCGTGACCCGCATCAAGAACCTCTACCGCACCGCGGATCCGATCCCCTTCCTCAAGGGCAGCCGCGTGCACGACAACCCGCTGAACCTGTTCTTCATGGTGCAGCTGGTCGCTGAAAAGCAGGCCGACGCCGAGCTGGACAACGACCCGTCCATCGACTTCGCTGCTCGCGTTCTGGCCATCAAGGTCGAGATCCTCGAGTCGCTGGAGCTGGGCAAGCTGATCGAGTTCAACAGCTCGGTCAAGGAAATCCTGTCCGCCAACGGCCAGGCCAACACCATCGCCGGCATCGCCGCCCTGGAGCCCAACGAGCTGGTTTCGGCCATCGTCGCTGGCCTGGGTCTGCCGCGCAGCACGCGCAACGCCGTCGGTACCCCTGAGCCGATGGTTCAGGACCTGGTGCTGGGCGTCTATCAGCGTCCGGGCAAGCCGGTCGCCATCGCCGACTACCCCATCGACTCGATGCGCTTCACCGACGACTTCTCTGGCTCCCAGGGCATCGTCGACGTCGCGGAAGTTCAGCCCCTGAACTTCGACATCGCCAAGTGGGTCGGTTCCGAGAACCTGGCCAACATGGGCCGCTTCGCCGACGGTGACCCGCGGCTGGTGAACCTGAACGGTGCCTTCAACAAGGGCAACCGTGGCCTGGTCATCCTGACCGAAGGTCTGAAGAACCCGCCGGAAGCGCACCGTGTGCTGCTCGAGGCACTGCAGGGCCGCCGCGTTCAGCTGCCGGCGCCGCTCGAAGGCTCGAACTTCTTCGACGGCCTCATCATCATTCACTCGAACGAAGGTGAGTACGACAAGTTCATGAAGGTGCGCGAAAACGAGCCGTACGCGGACCGTTTCTTCCGCATCTGGTTCCCGTATCCGCTCGAAATGAGCCAGGGCGAGAAGGTCATCCGCAAGTTCTGGAACTCGTCCGAGTTCGCCAAGAAGGACAGCCCCGAGTACGTGTCGGTCGACCCGGACGTGTTCAGCTGGCTGGCGCGCATGGAGGTGCTCACCCGCATCGACAAGGGCGGCCAGGTTCCGCTGAACATCAAGGTCGACGCCTACGACGGCCGCAACATGCGCGACAAGGGCATGGGGATGAAGATCTCCGTGTCCGACTTGCGCGCTCGCGCTTCGCAGCGTGAGGGCCTGGAAGGCCAGTCTCCCCGTGAGACCAACAAGGTGATGCAGCTGGTCGCCGCGCGCGTCCAGGGTCGCGGCAACACCGTGACCACCGCGTTGCTGCGTGAGGCCTTCCGCGACTGGTACAAGCAGACCGAGACCGACGAGAAGAAGCTCGAGTTCAAGATGGGCATCATCCGCAACGAGCTGGATGAAGTGCGTCGCAAGTACCTGCAGAAGCTGGTCCTGTCCTCGCTCGTCGAGGGCTTCCAGGACGAAGCGCAGCAGACCTGGGCGAAGTACCTGGACAACGTCCGTGCCTGGGCCTCCAACTCCAGCGTCAAGTCCTCGGCGGGTTACGCCAAGGGCCTCGTTGGCGGTGACGAGTCGTTCATGCGCGAAATCGAAAGCGATCCGGACTGGGGCGTGACCTCGGCCGAAGCGCCGAAGTTCCGTGCGGAAATCCAGGCTGCGGTGAACCAGTACATCGTCGAGAACGGTGCCAAGGACATCCCGTACACCTGCCACAGCGCGGTGCAGAAGTGCATCGAGCGTTTCGTTCTCAAGAACGTGCGCAACGCTGCTCGTCTGTTCGCCTCGTCGTCTGCCCGCAGCGACGAAGACCGCCGCAAGCTGTCCGCCGCCAAGCAGCGCCTGGTCTCCCTCGGTTTCACCGAGTGGTCGGCCGAGGAACTGCTGCGCGAAGCGGAAGAGAACGCGGACTTCCTGGTCGAGCGTTAAGCCCTGAGCTGAGCGCGTAGAGCCAGCAGCGAAGCCCCGTTAAAAGGGCCTAGCTGCTGGTTTCTTTGCACTGCAAGTAGAGCGGACCGTCAATCGTTAATAGAGAAGCAGGCAGGTAGTTTTGTGCAGGACTCAGCAATGGGTTTTGCATAAGGCTGCCTGCCTCGCTTCTTCTTTTTTTTCAAACCTTGACAAGCTCACGCTTGTAGGTCGTTCAAATTTCGGAGTTAACCTCCAGGAGGTATGTCATGACAAAGCGTAAAACCACAGACAAGGAAGGTAAGGAGGCTCCTCGCAGCTCCTTCACCTTTGTCGCCCCAGGCGACGATTCTCTCGTACCCATTCTGGCTGCCGGTGGCAAGAACTCCATCACTCCGCCGAGCCGCGGTGGTGACAAGACCAGTCGCGACCGCGACCGGTACAAGGAGCGCCAGAAGGGCAAGCTCAAGGGCAAGATCGGTGACATCATCGGCGACAATCCGATCATCACTCGCCCTGGCAAGATCAACGTTCCCGTGCCGCCCGAAAGCGAGCCCATCTGGCGCCCTGGTCGCGACCAGTCGGGCAAGGGTGGCAAAGGCAAGAAGGCCGGTGAGGGCGCAGGCGATTACGTCGAGATGGACTTCGAGGAATTCCTCGAGATGTTCTTCGAGTCGATCGGCCTGCCGAACATGCTCAAGAAGATGTTCGCCCAGACCCTGGTCAAGACGCACAAGCGTCGCGGCCTGACCAACAACGGACCGATGTCGCGCATGGACAAGCGCGCCACCGCAGTCGCTCGCCTCAAGCGCGCTTCTGCTCTCAAGAACGCTCGTCCGGAAGACTACGTCGACGGCTTCGCCGAGAAGTGCCAGTCGGTGTTCGAGGCCTACACGTTCTGGGCGTACAGCAAGGCTGGCGCCGGCGTGATGTTCCCCGAGCCGGTGATGGTGCTGATGGACAACGAGGTGAGCGATTTCCTCACGTCTGTCGAGAACGGCGATGAAGCGGATCCGCTGGCTGCTGACCACGTCGACGACTTCCGCAAGGAAGTGCTGGAGACGCTGACGCAGTTCCTCGGTGCCCACGCCGACGCCACGGTCGCACCGTATACGGTGCACGCCAGCCTGCAGCGTCGCATCGAAGCCTACGTCTTCAACAAGGAACGCAACGGCGACATCATTCCGTCGACGATGGAAGTGCCGTTCCACAAGACCGACCTGCGTTTCAATCGCATCGAGGAGAAGGATGACCCCGACTCCAAGGCGATGGTTGAGCTCATCCTCGACCGCTCCGGCTCGATGGACGGTGATCCCATGATCATCGCCAAGGCCTACTTCTTCATCTGCGTCATGTTCCTCAAGACGAAGTACAAGGAAGTGGCCATCATCATGATCTCTCATGATGGGCAGGAGTACCTCTGGAAGACAGAGGAAGAATTCTTCAAGATCGGCGCGTCCGGCGGTACTGTGGCTGTTCCCGCCTGGGAGCTGGCTTACAACATCGCCGAGTACGGAGCCAAGTCCAAGACCACCGGCAATTCTGCTGGTCCGTATCCCGCCGCTGTCTGGAACCGTTACATGTTCCACGCCACTGACGGTGACCTGTTCGACGGCGAAGACGCGATTCGTGGATGGTTTACCAAGATCATCATGGCGCCCTTCAACTATGTCGGCTACCTGGAGTGTGGAACTTCGTGGGGCGGACGTGGCGGCGGCTGGTCACTCGGTGGAGACGCCCTCAAGGGTCTCCCGCCGCAAGTCAAGGCGCACCTCGGCATGGCACGGGCCAATTCCCTGCAGGATGTTCCTGAGGCCTTCAAACAGATCCTGGATAAGGATCGTCAAAAAGGAGCCTAATGTATGTCTAACGATCACTTCGAATACGCCCGCGAGTTGGAGCTGTTGATGATGTGGGACAAGCGCATGATCGCCGCCGGTAAACGGCTCGGTCTTGCGCCGTACCCCATCGACTACCGCCTCACCACCGACGAAGGCGTCACGCAGACCCTGCCGTACGTTGGCATGCCCAACGACTACGTGCACTGGTCCAAGGGTAAGGAAGCAGAAGCCAATCGGCGCCAGGGTTACGGTGGGCACATCTATGAGATGGTGCTGAACACGAACCCCAGCATCTGCTACCTCTCAACCACCAACACGCTCCCCATGCAGCTGCACGTGATGGCGCATGCTGTCTGGGGGCACGTCGACTTCTTCGCGAACAACAAGACGTTCGCGGAGACCATGCCCGAGTCGATCATCGCGCGGCTGACCCAGTACCGCAACAAGATCAACGCTCTGGTCGACAGTCCTGACTGGGGCTGGGAAGGTGTCGAGCACTTCCTCGATGCCTGCCATGCCATCTCCAACCACGTCGGTTGGGGTGCGACCAACAAGGAAAAGCTGACTGACAAGGAGTTGCGCGAGCAGCTCCGTCAGGAAGTCTCCGACCTGCGCCGTCGCATCATCAACGAAGGCGAGATCTCGGTATCGAAGAAGGTTCAGCTGGAACGTCAGGTGGCAGTGATCGAGTCGGCGCTTCGGCGTTACCCGATTCAGCCGGCCTACGACCTGCTGCACTTCTTGATGCAGGAAGAGAACACGCCGAACCTGCCCGAAGAAGCCCGCATGATGATGTCCATCGTGCACGACCGTTCGCGCTACTTCCAGCCGCAAGGCCGGACCAAGTTCATGAACGAAGGCTGGGCGTCGTACTGGCAGCGGGAGCTTCTCCTGCAGCCGGAAGTCGACCTGCCGCTCGAGTACCGCTTCGACCTGGCGCAGTCGTGGCACATGCACTACCAGGTGGCGGTGAACAGCTACTTCGACCCCTATGCTCTCGGCCAGAACATCTGGCGCTTCATTGACGAGAAATTCGGCAGTGATGAGGGCATCGACAAGGTCAAGGTGAAGCGCATCGTCAAGAACGCCGACGGCGAGTATGTCGAAGGCAAGAAGACGCAGACGATGGAAGTCGTCCGCCGCAACCGCGACAAGATGATGGAAGTGCGTCGTCACTACGACGACAACCGCTTCGTCAACGAGTTCATGGGCGAAGAGCTCTTCGAGAAGATCAACCTCGATAACCTCGAGTGGGTGCGTCGCATCATCAAGATCATCAACAAGACGCTGAAGAAGAACGGCTGGAACCGCAAGTTCGTCTTCGAGAACCCGGACCCGATGACGCTGGAAGACCTGTTCCAGGTCGTTCAGGTCTGGTCGCAGGTGCAGGAGACCTCGGAGTCGTACCACGAAGAACTGGGCCAGCCCCTGTTCCCGGTGCCGGCTCAGACCCTTGAGCACATGGGCACGGTCATCCAGATCGTCGCCGCGTTCGACCAGAACAAGCACAAGGCTCGCCGCATGATCGCCATGCGCACGGCCTACCACAGCCTGCCGAACATCACCATCCAGGACACTGGCAAACTCGGTGATGGCAGCTGGACGCTCAAGCACGAGTTCGACGAAACCTTCGGCCCGCTTCTGCAGTCGGAATGCCGCGACACGCTGAAGTTCTTCCGTCGCCTCTGCGGTGCACCGGTGCGCCTCCTCACCATGGAGCAGCGTACCGACGCCCGCGGCAACCCCATCGGCAAGCCGACCCCGTTCGAGTATTTCACGGAAGACGGCGAGGTCGTGAAGGAGCGTTGGCTGTAAGCCTGCGCTTCTAGCGGTTCGTCCGAGACCTTCTAAAAGGGGGGGAGAGAGCAATCTCTCCTCCTCTTCTTTTTGAACTCAAATCTCTATAAGGAGTAACCATGAAAATCACAGACACCATTGGACGGACGGTGGACATCGCCCTCGTCGCCAAACCGGCAGCCAATGCCAAGTTCGGTGCCGATGTCGATTGGCTTCGCCCGACGTTCCACCAAGTCACCGACAGCACCAAGCTGTTCGTGCGCATGCCGGAGGGCCCTTTCGCCATCCGTGTCATGTCCAAGCACGCCACGCAGATGATGGTGCACGTCAGCGGCAAGCTCGTCTTGCGCACGGAAGTCGCCTCCGGCCTGCAGTACCTCAAGAAGGACGGCAGCGGCGCCAATTTCGTATTCGGCGTCGACAGCGACACGAGTGCGAATGCCAGCGCGGCATCTCGCACTGACGCAGAGCAGATCGCGGCTCTCTCGGCTCCCAAGGCCGATGTCAGCGCCAGCGACGAAGTTCAGCCCTCGCTGCTGGACGGCATCACCGACAGTGGCGTTCAGCTGCCTCTCTTGGCCGACGCTTCGCCTGACTCGGTGTTCATCGTCGTTCGCTTCGTCGACGACGAAGGCCCGGGCCTGAAGCCGCCGGCCCAAGAATTCGAAGTCTGCTTCCAGATGAACAAGCCGGCCGAGCATGACGAGCTGGTTGCCACGCGCAACTTGCTGACCATGGTCCGGCCCGCGCGTCTCATCGACGAGCAGGACGAGACCAGCTTCGAACCGCCCCAAACCCATCGCCCGACCTTCCATTGCACGTGCACTGGATGTACTCGCGGCGCCAACTAAGGAGGAGCAACTATGTCACTTTGCCAAACTTGCTCCACCAAGAGCACCCTGAACGTTCCTGGCGCCTGCCAGAAGTGCAGCGGTATCACCTCGCACTTCGCGCATGCCCTGTGCGATCCCTGCAGTGAGCAGCTGGACGAATGCGAGTGGTGCCGTGCCCCTCTGCAGGCCGGCAGTTCCTCGCCCATCGCCAGCGCCGCCGGCGTCTTCTACACGACCTGTCGTGACAAAGACAAGGGCCTGACCTTCAAGAACCTCAGCCGCGGCGAACAGATCCATGTGATCCTGGCCGAAGATCAGTACGCCTGGAGAGAGTGGAACGTCAAACGTCCGCTCAGCAACCAGTTCAAGCTGATCAGCCGCGGCCAGTTCACCCCCGACAACGGCAACCCGCAGTACGGCACTCGCGAGTTCATCTTCGAGATCGTCAACACGGGCCTGGCCTCCATCGAGTTCGAGGAGTGCGATCGCACCTGGTCGTGGTGGGGAAATCCCGGCAGCTCCGTCGGTCAGCCAGTTCCTGGCGGGCAGACCTGGGACGCCAAGTTCGACGTCAAGTAAGCGTTCCAACAAGAAACGCGCACAACGTCGTTAGCAGCCTCAGCCAAAGCGATGCGAGTGCAAGTAAGGTTCGTGCAAACGGCCTTATTTGCCTCGCATTCGCTGCGGCATTCATTCCCGAAGGAACCAGGGGGCTCACCCTCTCTGGTTTCTTTTTTCAGTATTTATACTACGCATTATAATATTACAGCCAGTAGCACAATATTTATGCCGCAAGAAATGGTCAGTATCTTTGCTTGAAATATCGGCAATTAGTAGGCACTTTTCTACAGCCGTTTCCAAAACTGTCATATTTTCTGCAAAATATATGACAGTTCTGGAAAGCGATTTTGCCAACCAAAACTAGCGTTAACATCCCAAGGCGCTGCCAACTAAAATGGCAATTTTGGCTGGTCAGATTACTTACAGCAACCCAGTTAACAAGGGCAAAAAGTGGTAGCAACATTGGTGGCAGTCTCAGAGCAAAGATAGCGACAAAATTAGTGTCATTATTGCAGTAGTTTTTATTGCAGTTCTTGGTGGCATGATTGGTGGCATCATTGGTGGCATGTTTAGCGACAGGCTCAGTGATTTACTGAGGGGCTAAACTAGGTGGTCTAAATCTATTTGTAAAAAAGACGTGAAAGTTCCCATCGACTTTTTTAGGGCCAAAAAAAATTGGCAGATAGAATCACTCATCTCCACTTTTTGGCAGGGCTTCCTGACCCTTTAAATACTCTGTCAAAACGGCCGAGTCTGCTCTTCTAGGCCTGTTCTCGCATCGACCATCACTAACAGCAACTGAAAGAGTTGAGCGAACTCTGCCAATGTTTGCTAGGTCGCAAAATATAAGCGCCAGGTCAGCAAACCCAGTGCGAGATCAGCTAGGGAATTAAACAGAGTTGACGAGAGACCATTTTTTAGAGCAAAAAATATTGAAAGAAAACCGCAAAAGAAGTCTCAAAGCCTAGTTAAGCAGTATGAAAAATCTTGCCAAGAAAGCTTAAGTGCCGCTCACAATCAGCGGTTGCGGCCGATCTAAGCGAGCCGCGCTAAGCATCAATTGCCGAAAAGACGAGCCCAGAAAGACTAAGCGGCTCTAATATTGTCACATTTGTTACGCCATTCGTGCCGCTCCAGGCATACCAATCTAGGCATGTAAAGAAGCTGGAAGGCAGAAACGAAAGGCTTCTTGAAGATCGTTATCAAGTTGACTCAGCTATGGCATCACGCGCGCAAAGACTAGATCTAATAACGCGCGCAGGCGCAGAGGAACTCTTATTAAAGCTTTTATGGTTTCATCTGGATTCGTCGTTCTTATACTCTTAAGACCTAATAACTTCTCTCCACCCAAGAAAACGCGCAAGAACCAGAAACTCTACTCCAAAGCAAAAGACCTCCCCCTGAAGCATTCGTTCCCCAACGTCGCACCAGGCCGCTCTGAGTCTTTTGTCTTGGCAGTATGAAAAACACAAGGGTTTATGCCGACAAAAGCGTTAGCGTTGAGAGCAGTTTTTCTATAGAAACAAACACCTGAGGGAATGCGCATCACAGTGCTGGCGCATAACCTGAGACCTAGATCTAGGCCACTAAAGCAAGGTCGCTATCAGCTCTCTGAGCTCATGCCGCCTCGCCCTGGATCTAGATTTCTCCAGCACTCAGCATCCAACCCCATCAGTGGGAGGTTTAAACATGATGAATTTTGCAAATCCCTACCTACTCTTGCTCATCCCGCTGGCGCTCACACTCCTCGTGCTCGCCATGCGACGCCGCAGAGCATTCGGTCACTCGCAGATCAACACCCAAAAAGATTTGCGCACTTTCTCTGTCACTGGTTACATTCCTTCTGTGCTGCTCGGCGCCTTCCTGGTGCTGCTCGGCATCGCCATCTCGCGCCCTGTCGTTCCGGAATACCACGACATCAGCGTCACCCAGACTCGAGACTTCTGCCTCGCGGTGGATATCTCTGGTTCGATGACCGGCGTAATCACTGACCCCGAACAAGCTGCCATCGCCCAAGCCGCGGCCGACGCAGCCAAAGCCAACGGCACCGCCGACACCACGGCCGACTCCAAGCCCACGCCCTTGACCCGTCTTATCGTCGCCCAGTCGGCGGTCGATACCTTCGTCAAGGCCCGCACCGGCGACCGCGTCTGCCTGATGTACTTCGACGATGACACCTACTATTCCTGGCCCCTCACCTCCGACCTCAACACCATTCTCAAGCGCAACAAGCGCACGAGTGGCTACAACGGCGGCGGCACAAACTTTGAAGGGCCGACCGAAAACGACCGCAAAAACGGTCCGATTCAGGCCGGTCTCAACCACTTCAAAGAATTCGGCCAGGCCAAGAGCAAGGTGATCATCATCGTCAGCGACGGTGAAGCGAGCATCAGCGAGAAGCGCTACAACGAGCTCTTCAACCAGCTCAAGAACGGCAACGTCAAACTCTATGTCCTCGGCATCGCCGAAGGCTGGGTGAACGGAAGCGACCAGACCAAAGACTTGCGTCGACTGGCTGAAGAGTCAGGTGGCGCCGTCATGGTCGTCGGCAACGCTGCCGATATGCGCAAAGGCATTGCCCAGATCGACGCCCTCGAGAAATCGCGGGTCGAGATCGAAAAGTCAGTGAGCTTCAAGGATGTCTACGACATCTTCTTGCTCTTCGCTCTTCTTGCAGGACTGCTCTATCTTGTGGCCGCTAGCGTCGTCCGCGAGGACGTCTAGCCAACAACCTACGAAATGAGAAACAATATGGAAAAGAAAACTTCATTGCGGCAGCGTTTCATGGCTGGACTGACGATCCTCGCCGGCGCTGCTTCGCTTGCCTACGGCCTCTACCTCTTCTCTTGGACCGATTCGCAGTACGAGCTCTACAACCAGGGCGTCGCTGCGTACCAGACCGGAGACGTGCAGAAGGCGATCAAATACTTCGACCAGAGCCTTGGCGTCTACAAGGCCCGTCAGAACGAGACTTGGGTGGAACGCTTCGTCTACCCCAAGCCCAACAAGGAAGTGGCCGCCCAGGCCGCTTTCCACAAGGCCAAGGCGCTGATCCGCGCTAAGCAGGGCAAACCTGCTGTGGAGGCCTTCCAGGAGTCGTTGCAGCTCAACAGCGGCAACCTCTACCAGGGCCGCGGGCTTAGCGCTCGCGAAGTGCAGGAAGCCGAAGAGAACGCCAAGGTCGTCAAATACGACCTGGAATTGCTCTTCAAGAACAACCCCTCTCTGGCACAAGGTCAGGGCAAGGGCAAGCCCAAACCCGGTGACGGCAAGGGCGATCAGCAAGTTCCTGGAGACCAGCCCGGCAAAATGCCTGGCAAGGGTAACAAGGACGCAATCTAAAGGAGAAACGCTATGAACACATTGCATTTCCTGCGTCCTGATTACATGCTCGCCCTTCTGCTGGTACTCCCGGCAGTGGCAGCATTGCTCTGGGCGTCGGCTCATCAGCGCCTCAAAGCGAGACGCGATTGGTCCGAGGAAAACAAACTCACCGAGCGCTTCTCTCGGCCTTTCAGCAAGTCGCTGGAAGTGTTCAAGGGAGCGCTTTGGCTCATCGCGGCGGCGGCCATCGTGGTTGCTGCTGCAGGCCCGGTCATGGAAGACGCACCTCTGAAGGTGCGCGAAGGTAGCATGGAATTGGTCTCCGTCGTGGACGTCTCCACGAGCATGGCGGCCGAGGACTATCGCACCGTCATGCCCGACAAGCCCATCTACGACGAAAGCGGCAAGAAAGTGATTGGTCACTTGCCGCAGGACCAGGTGCCTGGCGCCTACGGTTCACGTCTCGACATGACCAAAAACGTGATCAAAACTCAGATCATGCCGACCCTTGAGCGCAACAAGCTCGGCCTCGTCAACTACTCGGGTGAAGGTTTCATCCAGGCTGACTTGACCGATGACTATGCAGCGCTGACCTGGGTGATGGACCATTGGATGCGCATCGGCCAGGCTCCTGGCGGTGGCTCCGATTATGCCGTCGGCCTGGAAACAGCCTACAAGATGTTCAAGGAAGAGCCACCCACAGCGAAGCAGCGCATCATCCTGTTGTTCACCGACGGTGGATTCACAGGTGAGCCCGCCAAGCTGCAAGAAGTCCTCGGCAAGATCCGAGAAGCCGGCATTCGCATCATCGTTGTCGGCCTCGGTTCAAGCACACCGGTAACCATCCCCCTTTACTCCAGTGAAGGACAGCTGACCGGCTACGTGCAAAAAGACAATGAGGTGGTCACCACCGCTATCGACGAGGCTGCTTGTCAGACCCTCGTTTCACTCACCGGTGGCGAGTACATCCGCCTCGACCCGGCAAATCCGCGCCTCTCTGTCAAATGGTCCGCCGCTCTCGGTGGCACCAAGTACGAGAAGCACGAAGATCAAGTCTTCCAGTATCCGCTGGGAGCTGCCCTGGCCATCGTGTTCGGGCTCCTCTTCGTCGGCATCCTCCGGCGCGAACGGACAGTCTGAAAACGACTGACCTTATTTCTTTCAATCGTCCTTATGAGTAACGCTCGCACTTCGCAGCGTTGCTCAACTCTCAACTGTGGTGACCGGCACTTCCGCTCGGTCACACCTCAATCCTGAAATGGAGTTTCCAAAATGAACGACATGCACAAAATCAAGCGGCCGCTGTACGCGGCTATGTCTGCAGAGATCGGCAAGGTGGTTATCGGTTACGACGAGATCATCGCCCTCTGCATCCGCGGTATGCTCGGCGACGGCCACATCCTGCTGACCTCTCTGCCCGGCCTGGCCAAGACCACCCTGGCCAACACCCTGGCTTCCTCGATCCACGGCGCCGTCTACGGCCGCTTCCAGATGCTGCCGGACAGCCAGGCTTCCGACATCACCGGCAAGATGGTCTTCAACCAGAAGAGCGGCGAGTACGTCGCTGTTCCCGGCCCCATCGTCGGCAAGAACATCTTCCTCGTCGACGAGGCGAACCGTACTGGTCCCAAGACCAACGCCGCCGTTCTGCAGCCCATGCAGGAAAAGAAGGTCACCATCGATGGTGGCCCGACGTTCCCCTGCCCGGAGCTGTTCTTCGTCATCGCCACGCGCAACCCGATCGAGCAGGAAGGCACCTATGACCTTCCGGAAGCGATGATCGACCGCTTCATGGCCGAAGCGAACATGACCTACGTCTCGGAAGAGAACGAAATGGCCATCGTTCGCAACACCGCTCTGCGCAAGGGCGACTCCAGCAAGATGGTCACCCCGGTGATCACCATGGAGCAGATCCTGGCCGACCGCGTCAAGATCAACGAGATGGTTCAGGCCATGCCCGATGAGCTGGTGCGCTACATCGTCCGCCTCGTTCGCGCCACTCGCCCGCAGCTGAAGTCCGACTTCGGCAAGGTGAAGAGCAAGAACAGCGGCGTCGACTTCAGCCAGCTGGTCTCCACCGGCGCCTCGGTTCGTGCGCAGCAGAACATCGCTGTGTGCGCCGCCGCCGTTGCCTTCCTCAACGACCGCACCAATGTCACCCCGGACGACGTCAAGTTTGTCGCTCGCGACATCCTGCGCGCTCGTATCGGCAAGTCGGAGAAGGGCTTCAACCGCTTCAACGCGGAAGAGTTCATCTCCGCTCTCCTCGACTCCGTCGAGATCGTCGGCAAGTAAGGTGTGGCTGACTCAACTTGCATAGTGGGGGCACCAGGCTGGTAACACAGCCTGGTGTCTCGCTTGCACGAACGAGCGCCATCACTCTTACTGCTGACTATCTTGCCTAACAAATGAAAAGAGGTTTTTATGAGCCAACTATCTAGCAAGGAATCTAAAGTCGAAGAGCTGGTCGCCGCCGTTGAAGAACGAGCCATCACCTGCCCCATCCCTATTCGCTGGCGCGCCAATCAGTCAATGGTTGGTGGCGGCGAGCGCAATAGCCGAAGCAAAGGTCTTCATGGTACCGATTTCTACGGCCTCAAGCCGTACGAATTCGGCGACGACGTGAAAAAGATTGACTGGGCTGCCACTGCAAAGTCGGGCGGCCAGGAGATCTTTGTCAAACAGTTCTACGAACCCCGTGACGTCAAGGTCTGGATTCTCATCGACAGCAAGCTGACGATGGATTTCGGCACCGTCCGCACCACCAAGCGCATGCTTGCCGCAGAGCTGGCATGCTCCATCATCAAATCGGTGAAGAAGACCAACGACCTGGTCGGCTTCATCACCTACGACGAAAAAGGCATTCAGGCCATCACGCCCAAGGCGAAGCCGGCAAGCGTGGTCAAGCTGCAGTGCCTGCGCGCCATCATCGAGCCCGGCGTGCGCCACCTCTTCCCCGGCGAAAAGTCGGACAATGTGGCGGTCAACATGGGCGGCAGCACTGCCAGCGGACTGGCAACTGCCCTGGAGTACGTGCGCACCAAGCCTCGTGCTCTCGTCTTCGTCATCTCTGACTTCCTCGACCTGAACGACAACGACAAGGAAGAGATCGGTCTCACCGCCGGTCGTCACGCCACTGTCGCCATGTACGTGCAGGATCGCCGCGAACGCGAGCTGCCCAACACCTGGGGTATCATCCCGATGGAAGATATCCGCACCGGACAGCGCAAGTCTGTCTGGCTGCCGCCCAAGTGGTGGCCGTTCCAGGGCAAGGGCATGGGAGTGCGCGATCAGTATGCGCAGAACTTCCAGAACACTCGCACTGCAGCCATCGATTTCTTCAGAGACAACGGCATCCTTTGGGAGGAATTTTCCACCGAAGAAGGTGCAGCCGCTGAGCCCAAAATCCGGAAACTCCTTTCCGGCCACTAACGGTCAGCCTAACCTAAAAAGGAAACTCTACATGTATAAAACTTATATGCGGACTGCCCTCTTGGCGGTGGCGCTGACCATGGTGTCAGCCGCTTCCCTCAATGCCCAGTCCATCGCTCCGACTGCCCCTCCGGCAGTCGCGTCCAAGGCCCAGGTCATGCCTGACCCGGACCCGTGCAGCAAGATCACCGGTACCGTCGATGGTGCCGACCAGAGCTCGAACACGAGCTCTTACAACTACGGGGGCTACTACTCGCAGCCTCCGGCTGACCCCAAGCCGCAGAATCCGATTTCGGCAACCTGCGGCCAGGGTCGGCTCAACATCATCGTCGGCACCACCCCCAGTGACCAGGCGGGCTACACCCAGTCGCACCGCCACTTCGGTCACTACATCATGGACAAGATTCCCTTGACCGTGGTGCTGAACGTCGACGAGTCGGTGGAAATCGACTTCAACTCGCTGGTCAAGCAGAAGGTTCTGGGCTTCAACGGCTCCGACTTCATGCTGGCCAAGCAGGGTCCTGGCGAAACGCCGGCGATTCAGATTTCGGGACCGCAGCTGCGCGTGCGCGAAATCAAGGGCCCGGATGGCACCGTGGTCGGCAAGCAGACGCGCAAAATCTACGTGATCAACTTGATCGTGCAGAGCATGGTCTACAAGCCGGTCATCCCCTTCCAGCTCGACCTGCGCTACGCCTACGACGCCACTCCTGACGGCAAGCCCAACTGGAAGACACTGACCACGCCTGACTTCGTCGTCACCCGCCCGAACATCGGCGACAACGGTGAAGAGCTGCTCGAGGGCAACCTCGATGAGCAGGGCACTCGTATCTCCTTCATGACGGTGGCAGCGCTCGCGCTCGGCACCTTCCTGCTCCTGCTCATTCCGGGCACCGCCGTGGTCAAGTACATCAACCGTGTACGGCCGCGCAAGGTGATTCCGGCGAACCGTGCAGCCTGGAACGTCTTCGAAGGCCAGTACAAGGACGCCAAGGCCAACGGCGGATACAAGCGCAAGCACATCCGCGCCATCGTCCACGCGCTGCGGCGTTACCTCGGTACGCTGCCGCAGTACCCGCAGCTCGAAGCACTGACCGTGATGGAAATCGTCGCTCGCTTCTCTGAAGAAGAGAAAACCGAGATGGCTGCTTCTGTCATCACCATGTGCGAGAGCGACCTGTTCGACTCCGAGACCAACGACGACCAGACGACTGCAACCACACTGACGGCCGAGCAGATCAAGAGTCTGTTCGAAGACCTGCAGGTTCTGGTGCCCCGTCCCTGGGACTCGAAGTAACCCTGGTCATCGGCAAGAAGCCAATTAGGTATCCGCCAAGTAAAGGCCCTACGGACGGCCACGCAGTCTATCGAAGGTGCCGCCATTGTTCACTCTAACCGGTGAACAACGGCACCCAAGGTAGCTGCGTGGCCCTGGGCTTCTCTTTCTACGCATCGGGAGATTTAGTGCTCTCAAATTTCACCAACCGAGAAGACGGTTGGAGAGGTCTCACCTCTGAACATTGAGCCCTAGTGCCAGTGTTCAGTGGTGAGGCCTCTCTGGCTGCCTTCTCAAGAAAACGTTTCTAAAGGAAACACAGCCATGAAGAAGAACTCGCTTTTCAGCGGCTTCCTCGGCTCGCTGCGCTCTGGCGCAACGGCCCTGATTGCCGCCACCGTCATCACCGTGGGTATGTCCGGCGCCTTCGCACAGAACGTGCCGGCTCCGAACACACCCTCTGTCACCACCAACACCACTGCCGCAGCGCCTGTCGCCGCGAAGTTCGACGGCGTCGCCATCTACAACGCCGCTTTCGAAGCCCTGCGTGACTACCACAAGGACCTGCAGGACCCGACCGCTCGCGCCAAATTCGTCAAGGAATGGCAGAACCGCCATGCCACCGACGGCGCTCTCACCACCGAAGTCGGCACCGACAAGGCTGTCTACGAGATGATGTGGAGCCTGGGCCAGCGCTTCGACTACTACAACCTGCCCGAAGCCAACAAGGCTGAGAAGGCACGTACCGACGCCTCCATGGCCGGTATCGGCGCCACCCTCTATGAAAAGGGTCTGGTCTCGGCCATCCGCGCCCTGGGCAAGGAGCCGAAGAAGGAAGACGTGCTGCCGCTCTTCAAGCTGAGCGACGAACGTCCGATCATCGTCGCCGAAGACCCCGACTCCGACACTCCGTCGGGCAAGGCCGGGCTGAAGAAGGGCGATCGCATCGTCACCGTCGATGGTGCCAATGTCAACGGCAAGACCCTCGATGAAGTGGTCAGCACCATTCGTGGCCCGGCTGGCAGCACGGTCAAGCTCAGCATCATCCGCAAGACCGCTAGCGGTGACCAGAGCATCGAACTGCCCATCGTGCGCGCCAAGTTCATCATCCACGTGGTCAAGTCGGAAGACCTGGGCAACGGTATCACCCAGATCAAGCTCACTCACTTCGAGTCGCAGTACGGCACGCAGGAGATGTACGACGCCCTGACCAAAGCAGCGAAGGGCAAGGCCATCATCCTTGACCTGCGCGGCAACCCCGGTGGCGAACTGAGCCAGCCGATCAGCATGGCCGCGATGTTCCTGGAAAAGGGCATTGTCGTTCAGTTGATTCAGCGCAGCGACGACGACAAGGTGACGATCACGCACTCGTTCACCCCGACGGCCTACAACGGCCACATCGTCACCAGCACCGGTCAGGACATCACCAAGACGGGCAAGCGTCCGCCCCTGGTTGTTCCCAAGGACATGCCGGTGATCGTCCTGGTCGACGGTGGCTCTGCCTCCGCTTCGGAGATTCTCTCCGGCGCGCTGCAGTATAACCATCGCGCCCTGGTCATCGGTCAGCCGACCGTTGGTAAGGGTGTGGGGCAGAACGTCATCGGACTGCCTGGCGACCGCAACATGCACGTCACCTCCTTCGAGTTCCGTCCCGCCGCTCAGGTGTCGGACTGGATCGGCATCGTTCCCGATATCGAAGTGACCATGCCTGAGGACGCAAATACTCAGGAAGACCCGAGCTCTGACGCTCAGCTCAACCGCGCCAAGGCCGAAGCAATCGCTGCCATCGCGGGCAAGCCCTCGCCTGCTCGCCCGGCCGCTGAAGTGACCGCCCGCAAGGCCGAGCTGAAGAAGAAGAACGAAGACAACTTCGCCAAGGAAGTCGAGGCCCGTCGCAAGGCTATCGCTGAACCCGCTGACAAGCCGGCGGCCGACAGCACCACTGTCGCACCGAAGGCTGGCGACAAGAGCGACAAGTAACACCGTCTGCGGTGCGCGCCCAATCCCCTGTGGAGAAGGCGCGCACCCATTTCTCTAGATTTCGAAATCACTCTGAGTCTAAACCTGACTCTTTGTCTGGAAAGGATAATCGTATGTCAAACACTCTCAAACACTACATGCGGGGACGTATGGCGACGGTGGCGATGGTGGCGCTCTCGGCACTCCTGTCGGTCGCTTCGCTCTCGCCTTCCGCCTTCGCCCAAGACCCGACCAAGTCGGTCTCGGTCACCGGCACAGCGGATTCGCTGAGCCAGTCTGACCTTCGCGGCGCGCCGGTGAACACCAAGCCCGCCGAAGACAACGCCAAGCTCTATCGCAAGCTGCCCACCGGTGCGCCGGTGCAAGTGGCGCCGATGGACCTGACCCAGCCCGGCAAGCCGGCTGTGGACCCCAAGGCCACTCCGACCGTCGACCCCAAAGCCACTCCGGCTGTCGACCCCAAGGCTCCTGCCACCGTTCCTGATACCACGCAGACCCCTGCGCCTGGCGGTGGAACGAACACGGCCCCGGGAACCACGACTGTCTCGCCGACGGCCCCCTCTCCTGGTGTTCTCACCCCTGGTGGCATGCCCACCCAGGAAGACATCCAGAAGATGATCAAGATGCGCCAGGACATGATGCGCGACCCGGCCAAGCAGCCGAGCCCGGAAGTCCTGGAAAAGATCTACCGCAGCGTCTGGACTCAGATCGGCGCCAAGTACTACGACCAGGGCAAGTTGAAAGACTGGCACCTCTGGGCCGACAAGTACAAGGGCAAGCTCAAGACCGGCGAAGACCTGCAGAACGCCATCAAGGCCATGGTCGCCAGCGTCGGTGACCGTTGGACCAAGTTCACCACCGTGGACGAAATGTTCACCTCGATGGAGCGCAGTGCCAATGGCATTGTCCATCTGGGCGTCGGACTGGCTCGCCAGGCCGATGGCAGCTACAAGATCGAGATGATTCTCTACGGAACGCCGGCATGGGAAGGCAACCGCCTTCGCACTGGCGACGTGGTCAAATCGATCGTGATCAACAGCACCGGCAGTGATGGCAAGGCAACTTCCACCACCACCGAGCTGAACGGCCTGACGAAAGACAAGGCCGACGCTCTGACCTTCGCCAAGAAGGGCAGCGAGGCCGTGCTCACCATCGTTCACGATGGCATCGAAGAGCAGGTCAAAGTGGCCTTCGGTGAAGCACCGGAAGCCGAGATCGACGTCAGGATGCTGCCGGGTAACATCGGCTACATCCGCCTGCCCAGCTTCGGCTCCAGCCCTGGAGACGAGGAAAAGCTGAGCCAGGGTATGGTCGAAGCCCTCTTCGCTCTTGACCAGAATGCCAACGGTGGCATGCGTGGCCTGGTGCTGGACCTGCGCAATAACGGCGGCGGTATCGTCGACGTGGCGCAGAACATCGCCTCGCTCTTCATCCGCGAAGGCATCTTCCTCAAGACCCATGAAAGCAATGGGCGCTTCAGCGAAGACAAGACGACCTACATCAACCGCCCGCTGCCCTACAACTACGTCGGCATGCCGCCGGAAATTGCGGGTATCGTGGAGCGTCTGCTCGAAGTACCGCTGACGGTTCTCGTCAACGGCAGCTCGGCTTCCAGCTCGGAAATCCTGACTGGTACGCTGAAGGACAACAAGCGCGCCATCATCATCGGCACGCAGACCTTCGGCAAGGCCGTGGCCTACACCGACCAGCCGATCAAGCCGCTCGGTGAGCTGCAGATCACGGTCATGCACTACCTCACCCCGAGCGGCTACGACCTGGCGAACAAGGGCATCGAGCCTGACGTCGTCATCGACCGCAGCCGTGGTGGTGCCATCGACGAACAGTTGGCCGCGGCGGTCACTGTCATCAACCAGATCGCCAACGCCAAGTTCTCCGGTCCGGCCGGCACTCCGCAGGCACACAACGGCAGTGATGATTTCGGAGGCATCTCGGTGCTGATGATTGGCATTGGCCTTGGTGCTGGACTGGTTGGTCTGTTCCTGGTGCGCTTGCACGGTCGCAAGCGTCAGGAGCGTGATCAGCTCGAGAAGGAAGACCGCAAGAACAACCGGCAGTAATTAAACCCGAGAGCTGCTCACGCTGAGCAGCTCTCACCAACCTGAAAGGAGGATGCCATGACACGTACAAGGCTAAGCCGAATGTAGGTCCTGGTGGGCGCACTGACAATCGTGTTGGTGCAAGGCCAGTCTTATCGTTGAAACCTCGGCTCAATAGCGTCTTCGCAGTAATTGCTCGGAGTAAATCCAGGCAGTAACTTTGGCAAAGCACTGTTGAGTACTATCGGCCTTGCCGAGCGTTGAGGTAAGACTGTCACCTCCGCTTGCACCAGGACCTCCATTCCTTGGAGGTGTCTATGGGCAAGTCTTATCGCGGTTGCAACAAGGCGACCGTCCGCTGCCACGGCAGTGACGCGGAAAACATTTTCGTCGCTCTCTCCGATATCTTCGTGTCGGAAGCTACCTGGGCTAAGCTCATCGCTCGCGATGGGCAGCAGATCGAACAGTATCGCCAGGCTTATGAGAACGGCGAAGAAATGGTCCGCGTTGTTCTGCGTCCTCGCTTCGACGGTGGTTACAACGTCGAAGATGGGCGTCATCGTGTTATCGCGGCCAAGTTGGCTGGTGTCGGCTTCATCGAAGCTGCCATCGTCTAAGCCTGCTTGGATTTACGCGAAAGCTGATGTTGATTTCGCTACCAGCGACTTCAACAAGTAAGAAAAGGCAAGCGAAAGAGGGAGGCGGAGCAATCCCCTCCCTCTTTTTCTTCCTCTCTCGCTCTCACCCTTCAACCAGAACAGTTTTTTTTTGCAAAGGGGATATCAAGAAGTATGAAGAAATTCGTCAAATGGGGATTGCTTGGCCTGGCAGCTGCCTTGGCCCTGTCATTCCTGCTCTCAATCTTCAGCAGCGGGGGGCCAGCTCGCTCGCTGCCCGACAACTTTCAGGTCAAAGAGCGCTTGATCTTCAAGCTCAAGAGCGCTTTCGACGTGGAAGCCAACGGCAAAGACTATGGCGTCGTCACCGAACGCCTCGTCTCGCTCAAGCGCTCCTTCGTCTTCACGGACAACAGTGGCGCGACTGTGGCAACAGCCTACACCGCGCTGCTCAGCTGGGGCACTCAAATTGATATCGTGGACGGTGCTGGCAACAGCATCGGCACGATCAAGGAAGAGGTCTTCAGCTCAATGTTCAAGACCTGGACGACCTACAAGGTGCTCGATGCACGCGGCAATGTCGTGGCTTATTCGCATAAGTCCGAAATATTCGCCACCGACATCACCCTGGAAAGCACCAGTGGTAAGGTCGTGGCCGAATTGCACCGGGGCTACTTCAACTGGTTCGGCGACAGCTGGGCAGTGACGGTCAAGGACCGCAGTGTTGTAGACCCGCGCATTCTGCCCTTCATCGCTGCCTACAAGACCCAGTCGGACAACGACAAGGACTCCAGCGGCGGTGGTTCTGGCAGTAGCGGCAGCAAGAAGAAGTAGGCAGCAAGAAGAAGAAGTAAGCCAGAAGCCCGCGCAAGCCGCAGACAAAACTAGCCGAACATGGCGATCTTGCATTACTAATGCTTGGTCGCCATGTTTTTTTGCCGCCCTATACGATAAGTATTAGTATTGCATTGCATAGTACTATTTTTCTCAAACCAAAACCAAGACGTTACCTCTTAATAATTGATAGTAGGGGCAGAGGCATTAGTTATTGGCTTACCGATCTTGACTCATTTTTCTAGTGAAAATGAGTCAAGATCGAAAATCAAAACAATGGAGGGTTGATCCACCCATTTTCTGCTCAGGATTTTACATTTAATGCTGTATTTCCTTGAGAGCTTGGAATTCTCTGAACTTTTTCTGGCTTGTAATCGTCTAAATAGTTATCTTTCACAGTCACTATCAATAGGTGAGCAAATGGCCAACACTATTTCCGAGCTCCGCAAGTACATCTCGTCACTTCCGGCAGGTGATCTGTTTAGCACCAGTCAACGCCTAGCCTGTAACTCTGGTTCGCGAAAATCGGTTGATAGAGCGCTTGCCAGAATGGTTTCAGAGGGAACCCTTGAAAGACTCACCCGCGGAATATTTGTTGTTTCTGACCGACGAAGACCACAATATAGTAATTTAGAAATTGCCAAAGCAAAAGCAAAGTCATTTAAGAAAACAATCCTAGAAACGTTCGAGGATAAAGACAACCAGGGCTTGTGCAACGCTGCAACAACCAAAACAGAATTCCTCATCAATAGCGGCTATACCCGATTTCTCTTCAACGGCGAATTCATATCCCTAAATCAAAAATGTGCCAAGAAAGTACTTCTCTCTAGCAGCAAAATCGGACAAATGATATTAGCGTTGTGGCAAAACGGTCGGCATGACGCAAGTGTCGATGAGATTGCCAAAGCCGTAGCTAGGCTCAATCAAACTGAATTAAGAGAATTTATAAAATTGTCAGAGCTAATGCCAAACTGGCTTGCGACAATGACGAAAGAAGCACTGGGGCCGAAATGGTCAAAAATACAGAAAGAGCTGCGTCAAAAAAATTTCCCCAGAACACAGATAAGAGTAACTTCTAAAGAACTTTTTAGCGCTGACTCAATCCATTAAAGAAGCGTCTGATCTGTTCGCCTTCAGGGTCATTTTCGTTGCCCAGAGCCTCATTAATCTCGCGGTGATTTTTATTCTCTATTACATGCACATCGAAAGGCACTCGTGCTCTGCGTAAAGCACAAATCAATTTGGTATTCTGCTCGGTGCTCTGTATTGTCCATGGCAAATAGTAGATCAAAAAAGGCGGGATGTTTTTGCCTTCCTTCACATGATAGATTGGCGATGCCTGGCGCCAAACTGCGGGATTGCTTCCAAACGCAGGAGACTTGACAGGTCGGCGCTTATCCGTGAGCAACGAAGCAGCAACGTCCAAAGCCCCGCCATCGAGAAGCACTACCCCTGATACCGTTTTCAAACTTAGCCCATGCCGAAGCAGATAGCGTTGGTCGGTAGATACCAGCGCAGCGAGCTGCGCTCCGGCCGAGTGACCCAGAAGAAATATTCTATTTGGATCTCCGCCATAGCGACCAATTGACCTGTGAATCCAGGCAATCGCACTAGCCACATCTTGAACGTGAGCAGGGAAATGAACTGCTGGAGAGAGCCGATAGTCGATACTAACAAAGACAAAGCCATTGCTTGTGAAAACCTGGGGCATTGTCGTTACGGAAGAAACCTTGTCACCCAAACAGAAGCTACCGCCGTGGATATATAGAATCACTGGCAGCTTTTTCGCAAGCATTGTTTTCGGCTTTGTCGATAGAGATCTCGGCGATCTCGGCGTTGTCGGGGCTTGAGAAGCTGATTCAGTTTCTAATTTTGCCGGCGCATAAATGTCGAGCCTTTGTAATGGATTGCGGCTGCCTGGAACGTAAACTTGATCGGCGGTCAAAGTGATTTGACTTCCAGCTAATGTTTCTTGCTGCGCACACACATTCGTTGGCTCGGCAGCCAAAGCCCTGGTAAACCCGAAGTTAAAGGCCAAGACAAAGATAAAAGAGCCTATGAAAGCCGCACAAATATTAGGGTAGGGCTTGTTTGTTAAGTAACTCAATGCACGGAGATAGGTTTCAGGTGGTAATTATGGTGATTGTACGAGATTGAAGAGAAAACCGCTGTTTCAGGGCCACTAAAGAGCCCCTTAAGAGCTTGTAGATAAAACGATCTCAGACTAGGTTGAAAGCTTAACTAGTTCATCCACGCCATCAAAACAGGTAAAACAACAACCAACCCTAAACAGCCATAACAATCACAATCTAAAGCAATCAAAATGGAATCAAACCATGTAATTTTTGCCATTCTCATTTTGGCATTGGCTTCCACCTGGTGGTTTCTTTACCATCGCACAGAAGCAGATTTGGCCACAGCTAGAGCAGCAATTAAGGCCATTATCGAAAAACAGCAAGCAGACTTAGATAGTTATCTAATTCGCACCGAGCTACATCTTTCTAAGCTAGAGCAAGCGCGCCAAGGCCATCGGCAAACCAACAACAGTCAGCTACAGCTCGAAGCCACCACAAATATGGTACGGGCCTTTTGTGAGTCGATTGTGTTTTTCCAACGCAAGTGGAAACAGCAAGTGGAGCAGTTAGTAAAAGACTATCCCATCGCCCTGACCAATCCAGACGAAACTTACTTGAATCAATTGCTGGCACTGCCTAACGCACTGACCGATGCCGAATCCAAGCTCAAAGCCGAACTATGCCTTGCCTAGACCAAAGCAAAAAGTTAGAGAGCCGACTGCTGGGCTCTAACTTTTTTTCAGCCAGATACTACCAGCGATAGCAGAGCTTTCGTCCGACAAGAGTGTTCGTCTTACAAAAGTGATCGTCATACAAATAGGTCACGATAGCACTAGTGGTAAATTAGAAACATGGGAGCCACGGTTGAAACTTCAAAAATAAGAAGGTGCAGTTCTGGAAGAAGCTTCACTCCCAAACGAAACTACATCTAAGACTTTGGCCAAGGCCCAAGGCAACCAACTGAAGCTGCATATCGTGCTGGCCATTCTCATGTGGCTTTACCCGATCGTATGGCTGAATCTATACGCACTTATTCTCATGCTGACAAACAAGTTAACGCTGCATTTCGGCCAGCCACTGTACATGCTGATTTCTGGAGACTTCTTAGTCCTACTCTGGGCTGTCACCTACCTGACTAGCTTTTTGCCATTCTTTCAGATCAAATGGTTCAGAGAAAATACAATCTACATTCTTGCTGTTTGGCTTCTCATCAGCGCGTTTTCGCTTTTGAGCACAACTCAAGGCACGTTCAAAGAAGTCTTTCAACGGGCAGCAGGTAAAGTATCTACTGCTGCACCTGGCTCTTCTTTCTAAACTGATTCTACTTCGGCATCTGGCTTTTCTTCCCTTGTTTCAACTCAGCTTCATGACGTTGCTCTTCAATTTGCTCTTTAAGCCTCTCAATATCACCATCGATTCCGCCAAGGCTAACAGACTTATTCTCTAAAACCAGCATGAAGACATCGAATAAACTCATCTGCTTCAACTGCTTGAAATCAACAGTTTGCACCACATCATATTGAGCACCATCATGCACCAAAAATTCGTCTAAATATTTGAGCAAACTCGCCCCGTGATAATCTTCTCCAACAGCAAGAAAAGTTACTTGTACTTCCCTAGCAGAGCGCATTTCTTTGGTGGCATTGATTAGAACTTGCTCGATCCGCGGTCCATTACTGGGGATTCCATCGGTAAAGACCGCAATCATCAGGGGACGCTGCCGACCAGAAATAAGATAGTTAGAAAGCACCTCTTGCATAGGCGTGGCGAAATCGGTACCACCATCCGGTCCGCTGCTAGAAAACAAATTATTGATATGGTCAGAAGAACAGCCGCGAATAATCTTGTAGCTGCTATTAAAAGGAATTATAGTCAGTCCCCGTCCCGCTAATGCGTCCTTCGTCCGCTCAGAAAATTTGCTCAAAAACCGCGAGCACCATTGCCATTTTGTGACGTTCAGAGAAGGAATTACTTCGGCCATAGATCCAGAAGTATCAATTAGAATAACAAGATCATGCTTAGCTAATTCTTTCAGCTTCTGCTCGTCAGTCAGAGGCGCGCCTGGCGACAATGGCGCGTTTATAACTTTGTCACTGAGCGGCACTCTGTTGCCAAATTTACTTAAATCGGTTGGGCTTGTGTGCAAACTCAAGGCAAAACGCTTGCCCTTGCGCTCGAATAACAAGTTGAGTTTGTTCTCAACAACAGCGGCCGAAAGAACTTTGTCTCCCTCGGCCAAGCCCCCATAATAGGCCGGTGAACCCAAGCGCACATTACCGACAAAGGCTGGCAACTTAGCATCATCAAGAGTAACCCCCGATGATTTCAAGGCGAAGTCAACCTGATCCACTCGTCCTTGCAATGTTACAGCTTTAGTCGGCTGTCTGTTGGCACCTTTGGTATTTTCTGCAGCCAGGGCAGAAAGGCATGGAAAAGTCAGAGCTAAAGCCAAACAGCACAAAGTACTTAAATGACCTGAAGGCATAATGATCAAGGATTATTTGTCCTCAGTGCTGATTTTGTGCTTTTCTTTGACTCAACTCCAACCGGCAGATTGCTGTTTGTCAGCTCACCCTGACGAGCTTTTAGACTGACTGGATCGTTGCCATCATAATTGACATAGTGCCTGACAAAGCCGTTTGTATTCTGCGGCATTAACTGAATCTGGCTCGTTCCTGCTTTCTGCTGCGTCTTCAACGCTGGCCGAACTTCATCGTAGACAGCTCCTCTAGCACGACAATCTGCCAAAATTTCAGCTTCCCTCCGCTTAAAATCAGCATTTAGCGCCTCTATCTTTGTCTGCAATTCTCTCTGGGTGCGATCACGAACTTTAGAGTATTCAGGGTTTTCATAGCGATCCACCCGAGCAATGCGGTTATTAACTAAAACTGCCTTCTCAAAATATTGCTCAATTCCGTTCAGTTCTTCAGCAGCTCTATCTTTTGCATCTTGAATTTCGATTGCCAATTGTTTGCGCTTAGCGGCGATATCAGCAGCACCGTCAATCATCACCTGCAGCTTGCGAGCAGCCAAGGCTGGATCATGTGTGGAAAATTCGGCTTCATTTGTGGAAGATTTGGCACTAGTATTGCTAGAGTTCTCAGTCACCGTGGTTGAATTTTTACCAGTTTCAGTAGTTCTCGCAGCGAGAGAAGCTTTAGCTGCATCAGGAGTTTTAATTGACTGCGCAGCAGTAACAGCCGTCGAAGGCTGTGAAGCTAAGGCCTTCAAAGCGTCATAGCAATTAGCTTTCATTTTCAAATCACTGGTTTTTCTATAGCATTCGGCAAATTGCGATTTGGCATCAGCATTGCGATTTAACTTATAGAGTGTTTGAGCATAGTAGTAGCGTGCTAGCGAATTGCCAGGGTCACTGCGCAAAACTTCATAACCGCAAAGCGCGGCCTGCTGCAAATTGCCACTATTAAATAGAGCAATCTGTTGAGCCACTGTTTGCTTAGACAAACCCTGTTGAACGCTTTTGGTCGGGGCTGCGATGGCCGGTTGCGCCACAAAAGCCCTTGGACCGACAAGCACCACTAGAATAATGACTTTGGAACAACTTCTGCGGTATCTCACTTCTTGATCCTCAATATGCCCGCAGCAATCGTAGCTTTCAAACTAATTTTCCAAACCTGAAGTCTGCATCAACCATTGTAATACGGAGGAATAAAACACCGGCAAGATTCCAGCTCTATCTCACAGCTCGGTAAAAAATTGCTCGTATTAACGGGTAAAACAAGGGGGCCAACCAACTTGGCAACCAAACAGTTAGCTCCGTTTGTATTCCCGACTTCTAACATTTGTGCTAGATTGCAATTCAGAGCTTGTTCCTAATAAGTTTGTTTGGCAGCATTTCCGCCACTCGTAGTTGAGACATTATCAGTTCAAGCGACCCCAGTTCAGAAATCTCCAGTTCACAATACCAATGCCAGTACCTCCTCTAATTCTCGTTGCCGAAAATAATCGCAGTGATCAGCAAGTGTTTAGACACTTACTAGATAAGTACGACTATTGCCCGCAAATAGTATCCTCCGGGAAAGCAGCCTTAGAAGTTGTGCGCAACACTAGATACGCTGTCATTTTGCTTAGCCTCAACCTGCCTGATATGGATGGCCACGAGTGCGCCAAGGCAATCAAAGCTATTGACCTAGAGCTGACAAGCCAAACTCCTATAGTCGGCATTGCCGAAAAAGAAATGGACGAAGAGCAAATCAAAGCTACGGGCATGAGCTTAAACGACTACCTGTTCAAACCTATCTCTCCTGAAGCCCTGCGCAAAATTTTACTGCGCCATGCCTACGAGCCACGACGGCCCAATTTGAAGACGCTCATTCCACTGTCAATCGAAGACGCCACCATACCGCCCTCTTTCGACGACTAGAATTAAAGACTAGAATTGAAACCTGTCAAAACTAGATTGGCACTGATTTTGAGTCTAGCCCTAGCTAGCCAATATTTTGCCTTTTCAGGTCAATGCCAGTCTCTTTTCAAACTAAACCCTCGACCGACTCAGACGAACACAGATAGCGATTCACAAGCTGCCGGACGTGCGTCCAACAGCGCAAGCGCTAAGAACAACTGCACAGTCAGCGAGTCAGCCAATAAAATAGACCGCTGGCAGGTAGCAAAAAACCTTTTAGAAAATCTGGGCGATATGAAGCTAAGCGAAATAGCCAAAGCTTTCGGGCTCCCCGAAAGCAATAAACGCGCTACTTTCGCAATCGTCTACCTTGGGAAAGGGCAGCAACTAAGGTTTTCCCATCACCAATTAGAATTCACGCAGACAAACAACCACACTGACTCACTTTTCTCCGGCGGCATGCGCGGATCGAGTCGAGTAGGTGGTGAACCGCTTTCCTTTTACTCCGACGATATCTACACTGGCGCCAAGCCTAAAGAAACAGCAGAATACTGGGCCATTATCAAGGCCAATTTGGACAAGTTCATCGGTATGAACAAAGCCAAAGTCATCGCCTTAATGGGCCCTGAACGCTGCGCCTCAGAAGACAAACGAACTATCGACTACAGAGTCGGTGACGACCGATTTCACCTCTATTTTACAGACGACAAAGTATCTGAGTTAGAGCTATGCAAGGGCGTCTATGACCCACCAGGAACGACCTATGAAAACTAGAGTACCAATTCAAACACCAATGGCCTGCAGAAGCGCGTGGGTTTGCCGTTGCACCTCTAGCTGTTCCAGGTATGGCAGTCGCTTGAAATAGTCGGGAAGATCGGTGGGCGGCTGCATGTAGCGCAGTTCGTCGGCTTCGAATACTTTCACTAGTTTCAAATCTGGATCTAAGCCCATAACCTTTTCGCCAGCATATTCAGAGCGTTTGAATAGATCGGGCAAGCTAGCAGGTTTTCCTTTTATGTACATGCCAGACATATCCGCCGCGCTAGCATCAAAGGCAAAAAGCTTTCCTGTGGCCGGCGTTCCCGCATAGGTACTGGCATGTTTAAATGACGACATCACATCGGCCAAGCGAGCACTGGCATCCTCAGCCCTTTTCATTGGTGAAGCAATATAGAGGGGCATTTCATACTGTTTGCCATGCAAATAAAAGTCTTCCACAATCTTAGCCCTCTCTGGTGGACCACCATGAAAAGCTAGACGTGGCATGCTTTCACCAGCCTGTTCCACCCTGGCCACAAGACCTTTGATATTGTGCTCTGCGGCAGCTTGCAATTCTTCCAGAGGACTATGAAATAGCCTCTCTTTGCTCAATTGCACGAAATCAGGCCTGGCTGCCTTGGCCTCAATAAACAATGCCGTTTCTGTGCCCGCAGAAAGCGATTTGGCTTCACCGGCCCCTTCAAGTAGCTGTCCCACATTTTTTGCGCGCCCTAGACCGCCACGCAAAAGGAGGGTAGCCGACAATGCTATTGCCGCACCTCCGATCACATACTTACCATTCTCCTGACTGCGCTCGAAGTCTCTAGCGGCTTGCGAAGCAGAGAGCACGAGGTTACCTTTGCCATCACTACTAAACAAAGGTTTTGCTGCTGCAAGGCGCCGTTCAACGGCCGCTGAACCGAGTTCCGAATCAAGCACAGATGACCAACGCCGCTCTAGCCAGGAGTCACTTTTACTGCTGCCACCAAAATTGTTCTTCAGGCCATCATAAAGCTGACCGACAAAACCTTGCTGCTCCAGGCTGACTTTGAAATTCTTTTCTGTGGTGGCCAGGGGTTTGGAGAGACTAAGCAAATCGATCTGTGGCTGCTCAGCAAGATTCTTGGCGTCATTGTCATGATCAATATCGCCAGCCATTCTAATACCCTACAGGAATTATTACTGTGCTTGTTGCTTCAAAGCCTTATCAACAAGCTGAATTTTAGCAGCCAGACTGGCTACTTCACTATACTGAGCGCGGCCATTGATGCGCTCCATCTGATCACCCAGGGCTTGTTTCTTCTTGATCAATTTGTCAGTTTTGATCCAGTTCTTCAAAGAACGTGCTGCGGCGCGCTCTTCCCAACTGCTCTCGGCACTGTTAAATAGTTTTTGCTTACCTTTTTCGCCTTCAGGGCGGGCTTGTTTCTGCTCTTTAGTAGCATCATTTGATTTTTTCAGACCAAATTTCAAATAACCAGTGTCACCGCTATCACCAGGGTTTTGCTTGTTTTTATCAAGGCCTAGCAACTTAGCGCCTTCGACTGTTAGTGACTTAGGGCGCAAATCGGCTTGTTTCGCTTTGGTCTCTTCAATTGACTCGCCTTTAACAGCTCTTCTCAAACCGCCAGCTTGGCCGTTCACAGCATCGCCAGCATTAACACCATTGTCTTTCTGCAACTTGGCAGCACGACTCGACTTAATGTCATCCATTACCGCGAAAGTGGCTCCCAAAGCCATCAAGAAAAATGGATTGCACATAGCCAGACCCATAAATGACATTTTGTCGCGGCTGCCGACTTCTTCAGAAAGCTTGTGCTGGCGCACTTGCTCTAAGGTCATCTTGCCATACTTGGCTGGGTCGCTCTGCTTCAGCGCCTGCAACTCTTTGCTTGGGCCCATTACGCTAAGAAAAGCCAATGCACCTACGGCACCGGGGGTTTTATCTGCAGCATCGGAATTTTTGACACCAGCAAGGGTAGCTGGGTTCTTTTTAGCTTCAGCTCGACGCATAGCTTCGGCTCTTTCAGCTTCGGCTCGGCGCTGGGCCTCAGCCCGCATAGCGTCATTGCGCAAAGCTTCGGCACGATTCATTTCGGCTCGACGTTGGGCCTCGGCTCTCATTGATTCATTGCGGGCCGACTGAGTGCGAATAGCATCGGCGCGGCGCTGGGCTTCTGTGCGAGCGGCCTCTGTGCGCATAGTCTCGGCGCGCATGGCTTCAGCCCGGCGCACAGCCTCAGCCCGATTAGCTTCAGCGCGGCTCTGTGCTTCTGCACGAGCGGCAGCAATTTGACGAGCAGCATCGCTTTGCCTTGCCGTTTCAGCTGACTGAGCAGCAACAACAGGACGAGTAGCTTCAGCCTGCCGAGCAGTTTCTGTAGTACGAGCAGTATTGGCAGGAAGAGTTGAATCAGTTGGCCGAGTGCTATCAACTGGGCGAACGGCCTCTAGACGTCTGGCCGCGGTGTTCATGTTAAACAAAGCAATCTCAGGAGCAGCAAAGGTATTGGTGGTCTTATCCAAAATTTTGTCGAAGTTTTTGTCAGCACCCTTATCTGATCCGCCATCGCGGAAAGATTGTTCAATAGAGCCTTCGGGTGACTTCAACGTGGATACCTGTCTTTTTGCTCGCCGGCCATAAACAGAGGCAAAAACAATCAGTCATTGCTCTGTGACCTCATTGAACAAAAATTAGAGCCCTTTGTCGATGGTGGAACCACCATAGCGGCAAAATCAGGCCCTAGTGCTTGTTAGCAGGCAAAAAGGAGACCAGTTGATCGCTTGACAGGGCGTAGATAAATCCTAGGGCTCCGGCCAGGGTGAAATAGGCCACACCAATCATCACTTTTTCTAGGGTTGTAGCCGGTTTAATCAAGTCCCGCTCGCTCATTTGTCCAGTAAAAGAGCGATAGGCGCTGAAGGAAGAAAATAAGCCGAGGATGAAGAATAAAGGCGATTGCAACAGATAGGCAGCCAGAAATACCATGGCAGCACCTGGAATCAGCACCCATTTAGCGATGGCGTTGACGACAAAGCCGCCATCAAAGGGCTTGGCCGGAATCAACTGCAACAAATTGAAGAAACAACCTGTAGAACCCGCGGCCATCATTATTCCACTACCCTGCTGGGCGCCGAAGAAGAAGAGCATGACCGAGGTAACTCCGCCCACCAGCGGCCCGGCCAGCGAAACCCAGGCATCCACGGCCTGATCTGGGGGCAATTTTTCCATAGCCACATAGGCGCCGAAAAATGGAATGAAGACTGGAAGTTTTGGGTCGAGGCCAAAGAACTTCATGAAAATATAGTGACCGCCCTCATGAATTAAAATCAGCGCTACTACTATCAACGCATATATCGGGCCAAACAACATTGAGTAGAGGCCGATCATGATAAACATAGACAGGCCTTGCTTTAGCATCATAAATATAAAAACTTTGAACTTCATCAAAGCGATGCCAAGCACTGCCAAGCCGCCAAATATAGAGTTCTTAGTCTTTGGTTTCGGCTCTTGTTCCACGAATTTCCTCGTTCTTTTTACTGATAACTAGTAGAATCTATCAGTCGTAACAATCTATTTAGGCAGCCTTTTGTGGGATCGCAAAATCTGTAATACAGATAAGCTCATCTTTACAGGTTAACAGGCAACAGGAAAGAAAGTGTTGCGACCGGCGACCACCGCCCGTAATTTCCAATAAAATTGACCGAATGACAGCAAGCCAACCAAAAGAAAAGCGTTTCGTTAGCCCTCTGCAAATAGCCGAAGATCAAATGTTGATCGGATTAACTTTGCTCGGGCAAGTTGGCTATCTCTTTTGGCGCACTATTGGATATATGCTCAGACTGCAGATTGACTGGGCCGAGAGCACTCGCCAGGGTTATATGATCGGCGTCAAGTCATTAGTGGTAGTCGGTATTACAGCGCTTTTCACCGGCCTGGCAATGTCACTGCAAATATCGAGAGAACTTGTCACTTTTGGCGCTGACACAGCCATTGGTGGGGTGGTTTCTCTGGCTCTTGTGAGAGAAATCGGACCGATCACAGCCGGCGTAATTGTGGCCGGTCGCGTTGGCTCTTCCATTGCAGCAGAGCTAACAACCATGATGATTACAGAGCAAATTGATGCTCTCAAAGTGATGCGGGTTGACCCCATCAAGTTCTTAGTTGTACCGCGTTATACCGCCGCATTAATTGTCATTCCCACGCTCTCAACTTACGCCATGTTCCTCGGTTTGATAGCAGGAATATTCATCGCCAAGACTGCAGCAAACGTACCGCCAGAGGCTTTTCTAGACTCGGTGCGTCAAACTATTTTAGACCGCGACTTTGCTGTCCACTATCTCAAATCAATCATCAATGCCACCGTCATCATTTTCTTCTCTTGCGCCATCGGCCTCAATACTCGCGGAGGCGCTGAAGACGTAGGTATAGCAACCACTCGCGCCATTGTCTGGACCATGATTTCAATTTTCATTCTCAACTTCGTCGTTACTTCCCTTACCTATGCTCCTCGCTAGACCTCGCTCGTCCCAAATAGAACAACAGAAATGACAGCTGAACCAGTTCTACAAGTAAAAAATATTCACAAGGCTTTTGGCGATCGTAAGATTTTGGAAGGCGTGAGCTTTGATGTATATGCAGGAGAGATGCTTGGCTTAATCGGCCCCTCTGGCTGCGGCAAATCGACTCTGCTAAAAATTATTTGTGGCTTGCTGGCACCTGACCAAGGCGAAGTAATTCGCCGCTCGGACGATATCGGTCTGGTTTTTCAAGGTTCAGCCTTGCTCAACTCGCTCTCGGTGCGCAACAACTTGGCCTTAGCTCTTGATGGTCGCAATTTAACAAAAAAAGAAGAAGACAAGATAATCAGAGAAAAACTTGAGCTAGTCGAACTGGCAGATTTTATGTACGCCTCACCCACGAGACTGTCTGGTGGTCAGCAAAAACGCACCAGCTTCGCCCGTGCCATCGTTAACGATCCTAAGATCATTCTCTACGACGAGCCTACCACTGGCTTAGACCCTGTAATGTCAACAGTGATTGAAGATTATATGATTGTCTTATCACACCAACTCTCCGCCGCATCGATCGTGGTCACTCACCAGTTTTCAACTTGGACCCGCACCACCAACAGAGTTGTTCTGATGTTTGAAGGAAAAATTGTTTGGCAAGGCACCCCCGAAGAAGGCGTCAAATCAGATAATCCGTTCATGCAACAGTTTGCCACGGGCTCAAGAGAAGGGCCAATGCTGACGGCGAAAATTTAAAGAGACACAGTCCACGAGCACAAACAGCAGGAAGAACGATGGAGCTATCACCCAAAATCTCAGCACAAGTAGGATTGTTCGTCATGACGGCGGCCTGTATGTTGCTGTTCGGCTGGAGCTGGCTCAAGGGCTTGTCAATTATGCATCCGCCCCAGCGCTTCATAGCTCAGTTTCATGACGTGGCTGGCTTGAACAACAATGCCCCTGTCAACATTAATGGTGTGCGCATTGGTCAAGTTGAGCAGATTGATCTCAAGGGTAAGGGCCAGGTTTTAGTTCATCTAAAAATTAGCAGTGAAGACATCACCATTCCCAAAGGCTCTGCCATCACTATTCAAACCCAGGGTCTAGTGGGTGCTAAGTACATCGAAATTACTTTGCCCGAAACAAAGCAAGGTGAATCTCCCACCGCCATTGAGCCTGGCGCCATTGTTATGGGCCAAGACCCAGTGCGCCTAGAACTGATCGCCAACAAAATTGCGACCAAACTCAATCGCCTTGTCACTGACGTTGGCGGAGATGATGTCGGCATCAGCCTGGCAGAAGCTTTGCGCCATTCTGGCGAAACCGTACACAACATCAATGAAGCTGCCAAGAAATTGAACAGCAACATGGACACTCTCAAAACAGCCTCCGAAAACTTCAGCACCACATCGACAAAAGTGGGTCAAGTGGCTGATTCTTACAGAAACGTCTCGGCTGGCGCCAATACATTCTTCACCAAGAGCTCAAGAACTGCCGAGTCTATAAATGTACTTGCCGGCAATCTCACCACTACATCAAAGCGCCTCAATAAAGTGCTTGATAACCCAGGCTTCAGTGGCGACCTCAAAGAAACCGCTCAGCTAGCCAGACAAACAGCAGATAGCATTGGCACCACCATGCATGAACTGAGCGGCACCTTGAAAGACCAGGGTCTGAGAACAGACGTGCTGACCATGCTGACTAAAGTCAACGACTCAACTGAGCGCATCGCTAAGTCAATTGATTCTGTCAAAACTATCAGCGAAGACAAAGAACTGCGCAGCGACGTCAAAGTAGCCATCACTAATTTGAAAGAAGCAATGACCAAGTTAGATGGTCTTGTTAGCGAACCTGGCTTCAAAGACGATATTCGCTCGACCATGACCAAAGTAAGAAGTGCAGCCGATGAAGTCGATGTAGCAGCCGCTCACTTCAATGAAGTAATCGAAGGGCCACGCCCATTGTGGAAAATGATGTTCGGCCCCGGCCTGAAGAAACAATCAGCCAAAGACGCTGCTAAAGGCGAAAAAACCAACAAAAAAGGCCTAAAAATTCAAAAAGAAAAAGCCGAAGTTGGAGTAGCCGGAAACGACGCAGCCAATAGCATGGCGCACTAACGGACATTCCCTGCTAAGCTTTTGTATTGCCGAATGGAGTAAAACAATGACCTGGGAGCCAGTGATTGGGCTAGAAGTACATGCCCAACTAAAAACTAAAACCAAAATTTTCTGTGGCTGCCCCACTGAATTTGGCATGGGCCCCAATGAACAAATTTGCCCAGTCTGCATTGGCATGCCTGGCGTACTACCAGTGCTAAATAAGCAAGCAGTAGAATTCGGCATCCGCGCTGGCCTGGCCCTCAATTGCCACATTGCTGAGCAATGTCACTTTGACCGTAAAAACTATTTCTATCCTGATTTGCCCAAGGGCTATCAAATATCGCAATACGAGCACCCGATTTGCGAGAGAGGCCACCTCGAAATCAACGGCAAAAAAATTCGCATTACCCGCGCTCACTTAGAAGAAGACGCCGGAAAGCTTGTGCACTCAGGGGCTGATGGCCTGCACGGTTCAGATTACAGCTTGGCCGATTACAACCGCTCCAGTATGCCCTTGCTCGAAATAGTGAGCGAGCCGGATATTAGTAGCCCCGAAGAAGCCGCTAACTATCTCATCGAACTGCGCCGCATCTTGCGCTATGTCGAAGTCTGCGACGGCAACCTTGAAGAAGGCAGCTTCCGCTGTGATGCCAACGTATCACTGCGAAAACTCGGTACTACCGAACTTGGTACCAGAGCAGAAATCAAAAACATGAACAGTTTTCAAGCAGTAAAGAATGCCATTCAGTCTGAAATCGAGCGGCAATCAGCATTGCTTGACAAAGGTGAGCGCATTGTTCAAGAAACCAGATTGTGGAATGAAGGCGATCGCAAGACCCATCCAATGCGTTCAAAAGAACACGCCCACGACTATCGCTACTTCCCAGAGCCAGATTTGATGCCACTTGCCATCAGTCGCGAGTGGGTCAAAGAAGTAGAGAAGAATCTACCAGAGCTACCAGAGCAAAGACGCAAACGCTATACCGAAAGTCTCGGCCTCTCTAACGAAGACGCTGGCATTCTCACTGAAGCAAAAGATCTCAGTGATTTCTTTGACCAGACAATCAAACTGGGCGCCCCAGCCTCGGACGCCTGTAACTGGCTCAAAGGCCCAACCATGGCCTATCTCAAAGAAGCCAAAATAGAATTTGCGGAAACAAAATTGACTCCCGAAAATCTCCACGCCCTTTGTGCTGCGGTGACCTCCGGAAAACTCGGTTCCACAGCGGCTAAACCATTGATTGTGGATTTACTCAAAGATGGCGGCGACGTCAACAAACTAATCGACTCTAAAGGTCTCGCTCAAGTTTCAGACGAGGGGCCAATTCGCGCTATGGTAGAAGAAGTAATGGCGCGCAGCACTCAACAGCTAGAAGATTACAAAAACGGCAAAGTCAAGCTGCGTCAGTATTTCTTTGGTGAAGTAATGAAAGCAGCCAAAGGCAAAGCTAACCCAACCGTGATAAATAAATTGCTCGATGAAATGCTCCCGGAAACCCTTAGTTAGCTAATTGGCTCATAAACCAGCATACATACATGCATACAGGTGCAACATGCTTACCTGCAGGATTTTCCGCCTAGTTCGGTTGGCAATTATCTCGGCAGCCGCATTGCTGCTCGCCTCTTCCATTGCGATAAATCAGTCAAATCAAGCTGCGGCCAGCCCTGCCTCTACTAATAAAAGCACTACTAATAAAAGCACTACCAATAAAAGTGCTACCAATGCCACCCCTGCGGCTTTAGACGGCAAGAATAGCTTTCGCCTTTTGCAGCACTCTCAGCCCTCTGGTGAAGACGAAGTTCTGATCAGCCCACTGGGCATAAAAGTCACCAATTTGCGCAATAACTATGTTTCGCTGCTGCCGAAGCCATTCACTGAAGTCTACTCATACAATGCCAGAACAAAAAAGATTTTCCACGGCCCACTAAAAGACCACAAAAGCCCCTATGCCCACTCTATGGCCCTTCTTAAGTCAGTAACTTTTGACGACATCAAGACTACTAAGTTCAAAGATGACACATATAAAGGATGCTCAGCGGCCTATTCAAACATTCCCCAAGAAGTGATGGCGCAACGGCAAAAAGACAAATCAAATGGCGATCTGGTTGGTCGGGCACCACGCCTATTTGAAATGGTCACCAGCAGCAAGCTCAACGTGCCACAAGATGCTGCCCGTTTTCTCTATCACTATTATGGCCTGCCAGAAAAGCCAGGGTTGCCGCTACAAGTTGAGTACACAACTTTCTCTAGACAAATTCACCACTACCTGACAACCGACAAAATCGAGACAAAATCATTCAAGCCCTCTGATTTTGCCGCACCAAGCAATTTAACCAAAGTGAAAAACACAGGCGAAGTCATGCTCGATGACGACTCAGCCGACTCTATGAAACTGATGATCATGGATCACTAAGGCATCACAAGATGAAACCTCAGGCTCTTAGCCGAGTAAATCGGCCCTCATGGTGGTATTAATAATAGGTAGGTCGGAATATATGTAGATTCAGGCAAGTCTAGCTGTGGATCTTATTCTGGGAAGGGATACATTTTTAGCCCGCTGGGAGTTAGCTCTTGCTGTCGTCGAAACTGAAATGTTTGACCGTGCTCGCCGCACTAATGACTTGCACCGCCGCATCAGCCTATAACTTCAAGGGCTACTATGCGCCAGCAGTATTAGTTTCGCCCATGCGCGACGACATTCAGTACACTCCGGTAGGGATGGGTGTAATCACATCTAAGGCCGGATATAGAGTACACCCAGTCACTGGCCGTGGCGATTTTCATAGCGGCGTTGATCTCGGCGCTAAATTAAACGACCGTGTTTATTGCCTTTTAGACGGCATTGTTACCAGGGTGGGCTGGCGCGGCAACCTTGGGGTTGCAGTCGAGGTTTATCATCCTTATCCAAACTTGCGCACAATCACGGGCCACTTAAATGCCTACTCGGTTATGCCTGGCATGCGTGTGCAGCGGGGCAGAGTGATTGGCTATGCCGGGTCAACCGGGCGCTCTACAGGTGTACACGTGCACTACACGGTTATGAATGAGAGCGGTGAGTATGTCGAGCCCATGCAATTCATTCGTCAGGTGCCGCAATATGTCATGGCTTTGCGTACCTTCCAGGGTCAGTTAGCAATGACGCACAACATCAAGAAGATGCCCAAAATTGACACCAAGCTGATTGATTCTGAAACTGAAGATTTACCACCGAGCAAAGGTGATGGCGCCGAAAAGAAAGGCGAAGAGAAACCTCCCTCCGCCAGTATTGAGCCTTAAATAGATACGTTAGCCTTAAATAAGTACTGTAGCCTTTAGATCAATTGATCAAATAGAGATTGCCGTCCTGGCTACCAATGCACACCCCAGACTGCGATACAGATGGGCTGCTGACGATGGCACGCTGGGTTTTGAACTTCCATTTAATTGCACCATTGCGCAAATCAATGGCATAGACATAACCGTCAGTGCTACCGCAATAGATCATATTGCCAGCAATTGCTGGGGATGATGAAAGCAATGGATTAGGCGAATTGAGTTGGGTCTTCCACAAAATTCTGCCCGATGCGGCATCGAGGCAATACATTTTCAAATCATCGTTGCCAGCAAAAATGCGACCATTGGCGCCAGTGGCAGCAATACTGAACGAGCCTGGTGCGCCAACTTTCCAGCGAATTCTACCAGTGGATATATCAATGGCGTAGAAGGCGTTGTCCCAACTACCCAAATAGACAGTATTGTCCAGAATCATTGGCGAAGCCATTAAGCGTCCGCCTGTTTTAACTTGCCATTGCAAGCTGCCATCTTTAGTAGATAGGCAGTAGACGCTGCGATCTTGCGAAGTGACGATGACCGAATTAGGACTGACGCAAGGTGAGGAGGTGATGCGACCAATGCCGATAGAAGGTTTGGAATCGGTTGGTGCTCCGCCGCTCGATGCTGGTGCAGCCGCAGCAGTTGCTGTAGAAGCCTTACCGGTGGCGCCTTCTGGGCTATCTGGGGCTTTTACTTCTGGTTGTACATTTAAAGATGCAGCGGCAGGATATTGCCATTTTACTTTTCCGCTATGAGTATCAATAGCGTAAACAATACCGGCGTGCCCACCAATATAGGCCGTAGACTCGAATACAGCTGGTGAAGATGAAACACGATCACCAGTATCGACTGACCAGATTACCTTTCCGTCCTTAGCATCCAATCCATATATCTTCTTGTCTTCGCAGCCTACAATCAGCATGCCATCGCCCACCGCTGGGGACGATTTAACCTTGTCACCAAGTTTGGAGCGCCAAACCATTCTTCCAGTTTGCTCGTCAATGGCGTAAACATGCCCATCATCAGAGCCCACATATATAACTCCTTTATATATCGCAGGAGATGAATCTATTGGGCCTTCAGCCGGAAACGTCCAGCGCACCTTGCCTTGAGCGACAGGCGGCAATTCTACGGCACTGTTTCCGGTATGGCATGGGTTCTGCAAAAACATCTGCCAATGGCCTCGGAACTTGGATACGATAGCCTGGGTGCCCTTTGACTGATCTCCGAGGGACTCAACTTTCCCAGTTAGACCGGTCGGTTTTAAACCAGCCTCTGAATGAGTCACAATGCCCGTTTGCACAAGCGGGGCTTTCGTTTGCGGGGTAGCCGCAGTACTACCAGGAGTGGGGGCAGCCTTAGTTGCAATAGGCTTAGCAGCTGGCTTTGCGGCAGTCTGAGCAATTGAGTAAGGAGCCAACGCAAATGCTATAGATAAGGATAGGGTTAGCGAGAAAGTGGCTTGTCTTGCCGATTTGAGAACAGTTGTCATGATAAACACCAGGGAAGGATTATAGCCAAGAATTCCTGCAGAATTAATTGATCAGTCGTGGTCTTTTACTGAAGCTCTCGCTAGGGCCACTCCGACAGGGTTCCATTATAGTTGCTGGAAAAAATTTCGATCGAATTTTGATCTTTTCAAAATTTCTTTTCGTGTTTTTTTCTGACGAGAGCAACAGTCAAAAGTTCCAAAACAGCACTGCACCCCGGTTCTACGCGATCTCTACAGGCTTAAATTGATCGCTAATTGATCAACACATCAAAGAAAAAATCTAAAACTTTCCAGTCAGAATCGCTTGTAGTATGAGTTACATGGTGTTATCATCCCTGGCTGTGGGTTGGGATAAGTATTTCCAATAAGGAGGAAATCAGAATGAACCGAGCTGAGCTCGTAGAAAATGTGGCCAAAGCTACAGGCCAAGCCAAGTCAGAAGTGACTCGCACATTGTCCGCTTTTATTCACACCGTAACTGGCGCTCTTGCAAAAGGCGACAAAGTCACTCTAGTTGGCTTCGGAACTTTTGAGCGTCGTATGCGCAAAGCCAGAACTGGCCGTAACCCTAGAACACTTGCTCCGTTGAAAATTGCGGCTGCTCGCGTTCCAGCTTTCCGCGCTGGTAAAGAACTCAAGGACATCGTTAATGGTCGCTCTAAGCAACCAACACTAGTTCTTGCTAAGGCCAAACCAGCTGCTAAACCAGCTAAGAAAGCCGCTGCTAAGCCAGCTAAAAAAGCTGCTGCTAAGCCAGTAAAAAAAGCCGTCAAAAAAGGCGCTAAAAAAAGATAGGTTCTAAGTTCGCTTCGGTACTAGTTACCGAGGCGAAACTTTTTTCGAGTCAATCAACGATTCGATAACGATTAGGATGAATTAGGTAAGAATTCTTCAAATCAACCCACTTCTCAGGGAGCGCGCAAGCGCTCCCTGTTTTTATTTGTCTATAAGACTGCTCTAGCGATGCTTGAGACGATAGACCGAGTTACCGACATAAGTGGCCAGGGCTGTCCAAATCAAGATAAAGGCCAGCAGATGAGTGGTCGAAAATGGTTCCTTATACAAAAACACTGCCAGAGCAAATTGCATGGTAGGGGCAATGTACTGAAAGAAACCCAACGTAGATAGCGGCAAATTACGAGCTGCATGAGCAAACCAGAGCAAGGGAAAACTTGTGATTGGTCCAGCGCAGACAATCAACAGAGCCAATTGCCAGTCTTGACCAAAGACAAGTTGACCCTGACTGTACTGATAAATCAAATAACCTACAGCCAGAGGCAACAATAAAATTGATTCCACCGCCAGGCCAACCATAGGCTCAACTGGCGCCTGCTTGCGCATCAGCCCGTAGAGCCCAAAAGTCAAAGCCAGGGCAATGGAAAAATAGGGGAAGCTATTCAACCCCACACCATAAATTGAAACCCCAACCGAAGCGAGAAGAAAAGCCAAGATTTGCAGCCGATTCAATCGTTCTTTGAGAATGACCGCACCAAGCACCACATTAACCAGCGGGTTAATGAAGTAGCCTAAACTGACCTGTAAAAGCCATTTTTGCTGAACCGCATAAACAAAGAGCAACCAGTTCGAACTAAGAAATAAAGCACTACCAAACATCCAGGCAATTTTTCGCGGCGACGTCAGTACAGCAGTTAGCTCTTGCCTGCGCTCTTTGTTGATAAAGAAAAAGGAAACAGTAAGAAGAGACCAGACAATTCGGTGTGCCACCATTTGAGGTGCTGGCACTGCTCCTACGGCTTTCCAATACAGCGGTACGAATCCCCAGGAGCCATAGGCTAAGACAGCATAGAGCGGCCCCTTAGACGTCTTCAGAGCGCTTTTTTCAGGGGCCACTGTTTCTTCAAAACTATTTTTCAAGTTGTCAGCATACTTAAGTCTTCGGTAATACAAAACGAATATCAAGAGAACGCAGATAAGTATGCAGTCCAGCATCCTGCATCGGAATCAAGTGAGCCTTCTTGCCTGACTCATTGTGATGGGCGTGCCAATAGCCCGGTGGTGTGATAAAAGCAGAATATGGCTGCCAATCAACGCGCTTAGGGTCAATTATTTTGCCATCGCTGTCAATTTTGCTGCCGACCAAAGAGTAACATCCGGGCTCGCAATCAAGAATTAGATCTAACGCCACAGATTGATGGCGATGGGGCAATTGCACTGTTCCTTTTGGCAAAACCCCTAACATCGCCCACAAAGTATGAGTGACCGTAAGAGTTTGATCCATCTCTTTGTTTGCCAAAAGTATGCTCACCCGGCTGCGATTGACAGACTCACCATCTTGCTCAACGCGGGCCAGCTCCTTGAGCGAATCTTCACTAGAGTAAAGAGTTGGTTTGAAGCGAGGATATTTAGCCTCAGCACCGAGATAACGCAAAAGCGGCTCGTCATGCACTAAATAAAAAGCAGTATCGGCATCGGCCACATGGGTTGTTTCAGAACCAAGCGGTAAAACCAAGAAATCACCAGTGCGATAGGGAATACTGTCGCCGCCAAACAAAGTTGTGCCCGAACCTCGAATGACATAAATGAGCTGAGAAGTAGCATTGAAACTAGTGGTCAATTTTTCGTTCGGCAAAATATGGACAAAATTAGCGCAAAGGGCAGGACTCGTAGCAGGCCCTTCGCAGCCTAGAGCTTCACTAACATCTAAGGGAATAAGCTCAGTTTTGTCGCCCTGGTGCAGCGCCCCACTAAATTCAGCATAGGGCACCTGTGAAATTACACCGGAGCCAATTGGATCAGCAGCCTTGGTGTACTCATAGTAAAGGCCATCAGCCTTGAGCTTCTCTAGTAATTCGGCAGTCATAGCAGTATGCATGGCAAAATTCTTGGCACTCTCTGTTTGGTCTCGCTTCTGTGATTGTATAACGAGCCCTTTAGTAATTACGACCATGGTCATATGACCATGGTAAGATTGTCAACAAGGACAACAAAATCAAGTAACAGCAAGAAGTTAGACTATGGCCAAAGAAAAAACTATCGGTGCTGGCGAATTTAAAACTCATTGCCTCAATCTGATCGACGAAGTCAATCGCAGTCGTTTGCCCATTATTATCACTAAGCACGGCAAGCCACTTGCCAGGCTGGTTCCCTATGCGGACGAACCTTACACTTTGTTCGGTTGCATGAAAGGCAGCGTGGTCATCCACGGTGACTTAGTCGACGGCACTGGCGAAGAATGGCAGGCAGATGGCGATTGAGTCTTCTCAGGGTCTAATACTCGACACCCATATCTGGATTTGGCTCAACACTGCCAGCAGTGAAATTTCGTCAAAAACTGCCGCACTAATTGACCGCGCTGGCCGAGCCGGAGAAGTGTATGTGCAGGCTATCTCATTGTGGGAAATAGCCACACTAGAAAGCAAAGGCCGAATAACCATGTCCATGCCCCTAGAACAATGGATGACTGAGGCGCTGTCACAGCCAGGAATCGGGCTAATCCCCCTTCTACCCAACATTGCGATCGAAAGCGCCCACCTACCCGCAGGCTTTCACGGAGACCCAGCTGATCGCTTAATCGTAGCTGCAGCTAGGGTGATGAGACTAGCTGTTGTTACTCGTGACAGTAAGATTTTGGCCTATGGCAAACAAGGACATGTCGCCATCGTCAAAGGTTAGAGTAGAGAAAATAATCCGATTTTGTCTGCAAAAAGAAGCCTTTATATTTGTGTTTTGGCTTTCCAAAACCGTCAGTTTTTCTTCAAAAAATCTGACAGTTTTGCAATCGCATTAACTGATCTAAAAACACAAAATTGGGGCCAGCCAACATTAGCCACGGCTAACATCCAAGCCTAACAGGCGCAATTAAAGAGCCTTGCGCTAGCGGCGTTAACCTGGCAAATCTAGAAGAAAACCTAACTCTATATCATAGAAGTCAAGAATGTGGTTTTGAAACCTTGTGGCGGCGGCGCTTACCATAGTTTTATCTCAAAGCAATAGCAATTGGATGTCATGTATATCCATCATCATGAGTATCCCATTCTCTTTCTTTTAAAGGCTCTTAAAAAGACCAAACCATCTTCTCCTTACCTCCAGCTAGTAACACCGTCATAAATGGTCTCCATTGCAGACCAGTGTTGCGAGCTCGGACGGCCTTATTCACCTTTTTTTCGAGAGGTCACTATGTCTAATACAAATCTACCTTCGGGTGTACCACTGGGCACAGCCCTGCCGAGTCTCTCAAGCTTGGTGCCAGACTGGCTCAACAACTGGTTCGCCAACTTCGCTGTCAATCCTTCGCTGCTCAACACCAGCAACTACCTGCCGCCGCTGATCGTCGCCATTCTCTTGGGCATGGCCCTCGGTTATGAGCGTCGTCGTCGTGGCAAGGTCGCCGGTGTTCGCACCAACATGGTGGTCGCTGCCAGCGCCTGCCTGATTACCATGGTCGGTATCTTCGTTTTCGAAGCGACCAAACTGGGCGACCCCGCCCGTCTGCCTGGCCAAATCATCGCCGGTATCACCTTTCTCGGTGCTGGTGTGATCTGGAAGAACGGCTGGAAAACGCAGGGCATCACCACCGCGGCTGTCATTCTGTTTTCCACCGTGATTGGCATCCTCTGCGGCTTCGGCTACCTGACCTGGGCAATCACCGCCAGCCTTATCGTCGTCGCGGTCTTGCAGGTGAGCTATTACATCTTCCCGTCCGACGACTCGAACGACCGCACGCTCTCCATAGTCTGCCCGCTCGACAAATACGACGCCGTTCGCAACCTCTTTCCCAAGGGTTCGAACATCGAACAGTTCAGCCGCCGCGATGGCTCTGTGGTGGAAGTGCGCATCAACGCACGACTGACCCGTGACGACCTGAACAAGCTGATCTCGACCAACATCCACAACCCCGACCTGCTCTCCATCGACCTGGTGGACGAACACAGCTCCTGATCGCTGTAAGTCGCAGGGACCATTCTCAAGTAACAACCACAACAGCCGCTCCACCCGCTCGCCCTGACGGCGAGTGGCTCAAGCGCGCTCACAGGGACAAACTTATGACCGAATTTTTGAGAAAAGCAAAAATCGTCGCCGTCGTGCTCTTGCTCATGGCAATGGCCGGTGTCGGCGGTGGCTTCTACGGACACTCGCTGCCGAAAAGCGGCGTGGACCCGCAGGACTACATGACCACCGTCTTCACGCCTTACGAAGACGCCCAGGCCGAATATCTGAAGTTCCTCGACGGCACCAAGCACAAGCTGCGAATCGGTGTCTACAGCTACACCAACGATGCCATCACCGACAAGCTCATCGAGCTGCATCGGCGTGGTGTCAAAGACATCAAGGTGATCGTCGACAAATCGCAGAGCGTCGCCCGCAGTGCCCAATATCAGCAAGAGCAGATCAACAAGCTGCGAGCTGAAGGCATCGAGGTGATCGTCGGCACTTCAGAGAAGAAGCACCAGATCATGCACCTCAAGTTCACGGTGCGCGACGACGAATGGGTCGAAGACGGCAGCTGGAATTACAGCGTGTCGGCCAACGACCAAAACAACAACCTGAACTTCGTGCAGTCGAAGAAGCGCGCCGCCCTGTTCACCGCGAACTGGGATCGCATGCGCACTTTCATGCTGACCCAAGATCAGACCCCCTGGAACAAGGCTGACTAAGCCACTGCCGCGCCATAAGCGCAAAGGATCAAGGTGAAACTATCACACAACCGTCTCGCTGTTATCTTCAATCCCATGGGCGGATCGGCCAAATCTGGCACGATCGACAAGCTGGAAGCAGCCTGCCGTGCCCAGGGCATTGAACTCGTCAAACTGACAACCACTGCCGATTTCGGCTCAGCCAAAAGGCTCTCAGCAAAGGCCGTCGCTCGCCGCGACATCGATGCTGTGATCGCCTGCGGCGGTGACGGAACGGCCTGTCAAGCCGCAGAAGGGTTGTTCGGCTCGGGCATTCCCCTGGCCGTCTTCCCTGCCGGCACGGGCAATCTCTTCGCCCGGGCCTTCTACGCCAGCCCCGACCCGGTGCGCTTCATCGCCATGATCATCAACGGCCAGCCGCAGCCTGTGGACATGGTGCGCCTGGTCAGCAGCGATAACATCGGCATCAAGCAAGAACAGCTCTTCATGGTGGCCACCGGCTTCGGCAAGATCTCCGACGCCATTTCTTTCGCCACCCCGCGCATGAAGCGCATCTTCGGCAAGCTCACCTATGGGGTGCGCATGCTCGCAGCGAGCTTCCGGCCCAACCCGGTGCAGTACAAGCTCACGCCCCTCCTGCCTGATGGCCAGACAGACCTTCAGGTCAAAGCCGTCAGCGTCAAAGCCTCAGCGCTGTTCGCCCTGAGCGCAGTGCCACCGTCAATGCTGGCTCTGAGCCGCGGCTGCAACGCCTCGGACGGACTGCTCGATGTCGTGGCCATCACCGCCACCGGCTTCGGCAGCCTGCTGCAGTTCTCTGCGCGCATGGCCAGCGGTCGACCCGATAAGTCGGACAACTACTACCGCATGCGCGTCGCTGCCGTGCGCATCGAAACTTCCTCACCGGTGACTCCGAACATCGACGGAGACCCGGGTCGCCCCACCAGCTCGATGGAACTCTACGTGCTGCCGAAAGCAGTGCAAATCATCGTCAGCTGAAGCTCTTCTTTAGCTTCTCAACCCTCTTTGGAGTCAAACATGACACTAGCTCTCGTTATCAAGTACGCGCTCTGGGCGGCACTCGCCTTTATCGTCGGGCGCACGGTCTACTGGTTCGTGCAAGGTCGCAAGTTGCAGAACACTGGCTACATGCCGCCGTCGTCCACCCGCTTCGCCCGCTGGTTCTACAAGATGGCCTGCCATCTCATCACTCTGGTGGGCGTCGGTCCGGTCAAGGTGGTCGGTAAGGAAAACGCCAAGTTCTCTGGTCGGGCCCTGATCCTTCCCAATCACCAGTTCGCCCTCGACTTCGCCGTCGTCGGCAAGTCGACCCCGTTCTCCTTCCGCCAAGTGGCCAAGGCCAAGGAAGTGAAGAATCCGATCATGGGCGCTCTCGCGGCCTGGATCGGCACGGTTGGTGTGCAAGTCGAAGGCGGCAAGTCACAAGGCGGCGGCGGCCAAGCGGTGATCGATGCCGGCGCCAAGATTCTCGCCAACAGCTCTGGTGCTCGCATGCTGCTCTTCCCCCAGGGCAAGCTGGTCTTCGACAACAAGATCGTGGTCGATGACTTCCGCACCGGGGCAACGCGCATCCTCAATGCCACCGTGGCAATGGTTGGCAACGAAGGCCTCTTCGTGCTGCCCATGGCCGTGTATTACAAGCGCGACCCGAAGGACGCCACCCGCTTCCACCGCTTCATGAACGCCATCGGGTTCAAGAACTTCCGCCGCTGGAGAGACTTCGAACTGGTCGTCAACGCCGACGGCAGCAAGACCAAGGTCAATCGCACCTTCATCACCTATGGTGCCACGGTTGCCATCGGCAAACCGATCGCCATGAAGGATCTCTCCACCGATCCGCGTGCGGCCATCAACACCATCGCGGCCGAAATCCAGAAGCTGCTCACCATCGCCGAAAAGGCGTAACCAGAACAAAAACAAGAAGGCCAACCAAAATAAATGGACCCAATCACACTACTACTTGCCATTGCCGGCTTCACACTGCTGGCTATCGGCCTTGACTTTCACTCCAAGAGCGAGTGGGCCAAGGCAAACAAGCTCGGGACAACCCTGCTTCACCTGGCCGCCATCGGCGCAGGCTTTGCCGTTCTCTATCACATGGGCCGCTTCTTCGATGCCTTCTATGTGTCGCTCTTCGGCCTGGCCATCGGCTATCGCATCAGCGGCGCCCTCACCGCCCGCGCCACCAGGCGCGCCCAGGTGAAAGAACTCAACGACAAGGTTGAAGCGGCCTTGCTCGAACAAGTTGGTGCTGCAACAGTCGACATCAAGATCGACGTCAGCACTTGCCCGCGCTACCTGCTGGATGAACGCATCGCTGTTCTGGTCAAAGATGGTTACACCGTCTCAACCGTGCAGCAGTACAACGACAACACCACGGTGCTGTCAATCAGCGGCAAGGCTTCGGCCGAGCCCAGCAAAAAGTAACGCCAACCATAAACAAAGGCAGGGCAATGATTTGCCCTGTCTTTGTTTGCCATTTCAATCTTGTTGAAGGATGACATCATGTCGCCAACACCACAAGAAATTTCTAACGCAGCACTTCTCCAAGCTGCTGCTGCCGCCGCCAAATCGGATCTCTACGATATGGCACGTCAGGGCCTGCTCGAATTCGGCCACAAGCGTTTCGAATACAGCACCCGCATTTTCGAAAACTACAGATCGTACGGCAACGAGGGTATCTTCGACATCCTCCCCCGCAGCATGCTCAATGCCAACGGAAGCAGACGCGCCAACGGCGTCTTCCAAAATCTCGGCGCCGCTGAGATTTTCGAAATCTGCTTTACCGAGGACGCCCTCGAATTCCTCCTGCGCCACGCTTACAGCCCCTGGGGGTTCTGGAGCCATGTGACCAGACTGATGTCGTTTTTCGTGAGCGACTCGACTGAAGAGGTAATTCCCTTCACCCTCGACTTTGTCCAGCGGCGAATTCTGACGACGAGTACACCGTTCGGCCTGGCGACCTCACCTTTCAGCGACGCTCACAGCGCCAACCTCAAGGTCGTGATCGAAGGCATGGGCGGCACGCTCGACATCAGCAAGCTGGAGCCGAAAATGGCTTTCTTCTTGATGCAGCACGGCCTGATCATGCAGAAGGAAAAGCCCAACAACTACCGCGAGGTTGCTGACTTGGTGGTCAATCCGCTCTGGGCTGATTGGCTTGTGGCCTTGACTGCAGTGCCGGCCGAACCGTCACCGGAACCGGCTGCAACTCCAGCGACTTCCGCAACCTAAGTCGCGCAGTCCGCACCACCCACAGCGCCATCTTCGAAAAGCCACTATGAACTTCATCAAAACCCGGGCTGCCATCGCCGCCATCCAAGCATTGCTCGCTTCACACGAGGGCAGCAAGGCGGTGGCAGCCTACGACCTGGCGCTGGCTCAATCGAACGCCAGTTCGAACGAGAACACCGCAGGTAAACTGACTTCTGCTGGCCCAGCGGCGAGCACCAATCGCTCGAGCATTCCCGACTTCGTGCTCCAGACCATGTTCATGCGCATGGACCGGGCCGCCGAAGCGCTGCACAAGGCACTGCAAGAAGAACAAGAATACGTCGACCAACTGATTCATGCGGCTGGCTTCTTCAGTCAGCTAAACTTCTGGTTTCGCCAAATCAGAAGCCTGAACGGTGGCGAACTGGCGTCGGACGAACTCTACGCCCTCGAAGCCGAAACCAACGCCCTGGTGCTGAAGGCAAAATAAGCCCATAGGCACCTCGAACACTATTGATGCAGAACCGGCCACCATGCCGCTTTTGCTCAATAGTGTTTCTTTTTAGTTCACCCTACTAGGTGAAATAGTTGCAAACCGAACTTCTAAGTCGAACAACCAAACCAAGCAAGCCAAATCCGCAAAACAAGATGGGTCGAACGATAGCGCCCTTTTACCTGTCCGAGCAGCAAGCGCAAGCGCTTGCTACTATGGAAAAGAATTCTCCTAGAAAGCTCTATCAACACTATGACCTTGACTACAGTGACAACAGCGCCAGCAATTAGAGTAGCGCCCAAATTCAGACCCAAACACACAGTACTCATAGCTCTTTGTTTATCAGCAATCACACTCGCACTCTACGTCTTCTCAATTTTATGGCGAGTAAGTTTTGCCGAGAAACATCTCTTCGGTAGCAGCAGACTAATACCACTTTCCTGGCATAAGCAGATACCAACAGAACCAGGCAACGCGTCAACATTCAATGAACTTACAAGCCCATATAATCGCAATGGCAAAACTATCCACGTATACAAACAGCTAGTTAATAGCTTTCAACACGCCTACGGCTCAGCCCTGGCAGCCTATGAATTAAGTGAAGTTCCGGCCGACCTATTGTTCCGCGCCAACGAATACGCTGAAGCAATCACTTCCAAAGTATCAGGAACACAAAATTGGTACTTAGACACCAAGAAAGACTTGCACAACAATGCCATTGGCAGAAGCATTGGTCTGCAGGCAAGAACACTCGGTCTCAACGGCCTAGAGGCCGAGAAATATATCATTGCCGAGACTCTGAAGGCTGCCGACGACGGTCGTATCTACAACCACTTCTTAGACAAGAGAACCCTGCAGTTACCGTCTCTGCAAGAATATGGCTGCCCAGGACTATTTGAGATTCTCAGCCTGCGCAGCACAACACCGTTAGTTAAGTAACTACTGCTCTTCAGCCAGCAGTTCTTTTTTTGTAGTCTCAACAAAGCGAGCAAACATGCCCATGCTTAACTCTTCGATAGTGTCTGGGGCAAACTGTGAATCGCGCAAACGCCACGACATGCCTTGCTCATTCACTTTGATTTGCATAACTCCAACCGGTGCAAACTCGGTTTCGACCAAACTAAGCGCCATTACCTGTGATACTGGCACAATATAAAATTCAATTTGACTGCCACTGCCACGAATGACAAGACTATGGCGGCGATTGGCCAATCTGGCACGGAAGAAAGTCGCTGTTTCCTCAGCTTCACGCTTTCTATTAACGCGAGTCACTTCAGTCACTTCACCAAGAATCGATGATGAAATTTGCAAAGCTGTACCAGCGGCAACTTTATTGTATTCAAAGGCAAACCAGCGCAAATCTTGAAAAATTTTGTCTACCAGATAAGAAACAGCCGAGCGATAAAGACTAGCCTTCATCTCATCTTCATAGAGATCATCGCGCCGACCGTTGATGAAATCTTCAGACTCGGCCTTAAGCTCGTCCATCCAATTGAGCACTGTTGACGATCTTTCACCGCCAGCCCCACTCAAAAACTGCTCTGACAGGTTCACATGGGCCTGGTAAGCACCACTGGTACTGGGCTCAGGCTTATCACTGACGCCATGGCCAAACATTCCTCTGTCGATGTTCCGTGGTAGAGAAGCTTGAGCGGCAGGATGGATATCCACAAACTTGCGGGTTTCTTCGCGACTCATGTGCTCGCTGGCAACAGACTTACTGACCGAACGTGAATTATTACGTACCATCATTTGCTCTCCAATTTCCCGCAGGAACTCCTAAACCAATCCCAAAAGCCATCTTCAATAACCAGCCACACTCTTATTGTGCTCTCGCCGCGCCAATACGTCATCGACGAAAGGGTATTAGCGAAAGTGTGTATATAAATATGCGAGAATTGGAACCATGTCAGAACAAGTACTTAACTTCCACGTTGTCACGCTCTTTCCAGAGCTAGTTAGCGGTTACTGCCAAACCAGTATCATCGGCAGAGGGGTCAAAGCGGGCCGCCTCTCGGTTCAGGCTTACAACCCCAGAGATTTCGCCACTGACAGTTACCACAAAGTTGACGATACCCCCTATGGCGGTGGAGCCGGCATGGTGCTGAAACCAGAGCCTTTCTTCGCCTGTGTCGAAAGTATTGCCCGCCCCCCAGGCTCCCCGGTGATTTTAATGACACCACAGGGCCAGACCTTTAACCAGCACATGGCCGAAGACCTCAGCAAAGAAACAGACATCACTTTTTTATGCGGCCACTATGAAGGTTTCGACGAGCGCATTCGCAGCCTGGCCACGGCCGAAATATCAATCGGAGACTTTGTTTTGACCGGTGGGGAACTACCAGCTCTGACCATAATCGACGCTGTGGGCAGATTGATACCAGGGGTATTGGGAAAAAGTATTTCTCTCAGTCACGAATCTTTTAACGACGGCTTGTTAGAAGGGCCTCATTACACAAAACCAGCTGACTTTCGCGGCATGATGGTGCCTGATGTTTTGCTTTCGGGAAATCATGCCCTAATTGCCAAATTTAGACGGCAAGAACAGCTCAGAGTAACATTTTTGAATCGCCCAGACCTGCTTGAAAGAGCTGACTTGCAACTGGATAAAGAAGATAAGAAGTTCTTGAGAAAATTGCAAGAAGAGTTATAATATTGCCTTAGCCTTTGATAGGTTAGCTCCATATCTGGTGCACCAATGTCTCAAGCAAAGCAAGTCACAGAGCCAATTGCGGAACAAAGGAGACCGTTGCACAACGTCTTTGAAGAGAAAATTACTGTTCATCCTCTGGTACCACTGGCAAGGGCAGCCTCAATTCTCCGCACCGATCCAATCTTGCTTAAGGAGCGCCTGGCAAGCGGTCAAATCAAGGGCGAGCAGCGACCAGACAGCGACCCTAGTAGTCAAAAGAATAGCTGGTTTATATACGCCAGTGAGTTTAATCGCCTCCTAAACGATCAGCTCGCCCGCTATGAAAACAGAATAAGCACCGAAGGTCTCGACCAGTTTTTTGAAACCAAAACCGTAACAAGCAAAAACGCCAGCCAGACAAAAACTGAGCACAAAGTAGCCGATCAACTATTTTCTCAATCAAAAGAAACTGATCAAGAAAACCATAATTCCACTTCTGAAGACAGCACAATTGAGCAGCCCGACACTGAGCAAGACAGCGATCGCGAAGTGGTGGCAGATGCAGACGTTCAAGTAAACTTTTCGGTGAACGAAGCCGACGACGTCATTCATATCGAAATCAACGACCCTAAGCAGCACAATCAAGACACTGAACTAGGCCACGAATCGGCAATGCAACTTATTAGCGAACTGGCTAGCAAACTTGAGGCTTCAACTTACAAAAACGGCTACCTAGAAGCGCTTCTGGAGGCTCAGGCAGAGCAGATCAAACTGCTTCCCGACCTTCAGGCACAGGCTAGCAAAACAGCCCTGCTAGAAGCAGAACTACAACTGCTACGCCAACAAGCTAGCACCAAGAAAAGCTGGCTTGGCTCCTTCGCCAGTTGGTTCAGCGGCAAAGCTTAAAAGACAGAGCCAAATCTGACGAGCCGGAGAGTTTAAATACTCAATTCAAAATAGCGCTCACAGAACCGCTCAACAAAGCGCTCATTCCAGACTCTAACTTTAAGTTGTTTAGAGGCCAAAAAGCCTGCTATTATTGAGAAATGGAAGATTCGACAAAGAAAATTAAACCGCTCACAAAAGCGCTCACACCACCACCAGATCGTGGAGAACACGTATCATTAATGGAGCCGTTGTTAGTGACAACGGAACACAACGAAGACCTTGCCGACCTAGTGCTTGAGCTAGCCTCAGAATCCGCCAGCTTTTCCAGTAGCATTCCTGAGGCTTTTGCCCAGTCGCTAGCAACCCTGGTAAGAGCTATGAATTGCTACTACAGCAACCTAATCGAAGGACACGACACCCACCCAGTTGATATCGAGAGAGCTCTAAAAAAAGACTACAGCAGCGACTTCGCCAAGCGAAACCTGCAACTTGAGGCAGAAGCTCACATTGCTGTTCAAGCATGGATTGACGACGGCGGGATTAGCGGCAAGGTAATTACGAGCGCTACAGTTACTGGAATTCATCGAAGATTTTGCCAGCTCTTACCAGACGATCTACTTTGGGTGGAAGAGCCTAAAACCGGCAATAAAATCAAAGTTATGCCAGGAGAATATCGCACGAGCGATGTAAAAGTAGGTCACCACGTCGCCATAAGCCCAGGATCAGTTGCACGCTTCATGCAGCGATATGAGCAGTTCTACAGCAACCTAAACCGACATAACAGCATAGTCGCGGCAGCAGCAGCCCATCACCGATTACTGTGGATACATCCCTTTCTAGACGGAAACGGTCGGGTAGCTAGACTTTTATCGCATGCATCTTTAAAAGAATCGCTGGGCTCTACTGGTATTTGGTCTGTGGCCAGAGGACTTGCTCGCAAACAATCCGAATACAAAAATTACTTGATGAAATGCGACGATGCACGCCATGGCGACCATGACGGCCGAGGTCCACTCAGCGAGGAATCACTGGCAACCTTCACGCGCTTCTTTCTTGAAACTTGCCTGGATCAAGTGAAGTTCATGAGGACTCTGGTTCGACCAGATTTATTGCGCACCCGTGTTCTGGTATGGGCCAAAGAAGAGATAGAACAACAAAAGCTACCGCCTCGATCTACTTTGGTTTTAGAAACCCTACTACGTGTTGGTGAATTACCGCGGGGCGAGGTGCAATCTATGCTAGACGTAAGCCCGGCAACGGCTCGTCGCATAATATCTGCACTGACAGAGCAAGGAATAGTCGTTTCAGAAACCACACGCGCACCACTAAAGCTGGCATTTCCGGCTTCACTGGCTTCAAGGTGGTTTCCTGGTCTATTTCCCGACAAGTAATGACGAAGCTTGTAAGCAAATACCTTCTTGACACGCCGTAGACGACTGGTCTATTATCTATGCGCTACGGAGTTTGGAGTTTGGAAATGAAAGTCTTGATTGTGCACGCCCATCACGAACCTAATAGCTTTTGTTCGGCACTAAGCCAGCACGCAAAAGCCGAGCTAGAGAAGAATGGCCACACAGTAATTTTTTCTGACCTACATGCACTGAAATTTGATCCAGTTTCGGACCGCCGCAACTTCACTACTACTAAAGACTCCAACTACTTAAAACAGCAACAAGAAGAGATGAACGCCACCGCAAACAACGGATTTGCGCCCGATCTAGAAAGCGAAATTCAAAAGCTAGAGGAGTGCGATGCCGTGCTCTTCTCTTTCCCTCTATGGTGGTTCGGCATGCCAGCCATACTAAAAGGCTGGTGCGACCGCGTTCTAGCCATGGGAAGAGTCTATGGTGGTGGCAAACTATACGAGAACGGTATTGGCCAGAGCAAAAAGCGCGCAATGATAATTATGACCACCGGCGGCGGGCCAGGTGCATACGATGGCTGGGGCATGAATCCAGCGATGCAAAATCTATTGCAGCCAATTCAACACGGAGTTTTTTGGTTCAATGGCATTCTGCCTTTAGAACCATTTATTGCCTGGTCACCAGCACGCATATCTGCCGAAGAACGTGAACAATTCCTCGCGCAGTTGACTGTGCGAATCAACTCTCTTTTCCAAGAACAACCAATTAACCTACCGCCACTGGCTGATTTTCCAAATTTCGGTAGTGACAGCAAAAATCGCTTTCAAGTTGTAATCAGTCGCAAAAACCCCGTCGATGAAAAATATAAATCACTAATACCTGCCGAGTCTCAAGTAATGAAAGAACTAAAGCGAGAGGGCTTGCTCCTCGACTTTGCCATGAGCGACAGCGACGACCCCGAATGGCGAGCATTCTTAAAAATGCGCGCTAGTGACGATGCGGAGTTGAAAAAACAACTTGATCGGCTACCACTAGCACCATATTTTCACTTCGACATAACCAAAATAAAGCCAGTTGCAGGGCTTTAATTAAAACAAGCACTAATTTAGACCTTCGCACAAAATCGAAGAACTACCCTAACCCGGCACTACTTCACGCTGCGCTGCGTAGCCGATGTAATGCAATGACTCCAAATCGGAGCGCAAGACTGACCGATAGCAACCAAGCCAGCCATAAATGCAGGAAGCACTGCGTACTCTGCCACCATTGAAATTACAAGCGCAGGCAGCAAGGCAAAACCTATATGCATGGCGCAAAAAACAAAGCCGCAATACCACATGGTCGTAAACCAGAAATAGACGCGCCAATTGCTCAAATGCAGCTTGTCTTGCAAAAGTGCATTGGCGGCATAAATTCCAAAAGTAGCTAGACTGGCCAAAACTAAAAGAACCATCAACACCCAATCACTGCTATTGCGCAGACGATTGACCTCAGAGCGCACATTGCCAGCCTCAAACTTGCGATCATTGCGCTCTAAACAATCAGCATAAATAGCTAGAGCTGAGGCCAAACGAAAATCATCTTTAATAGGGGCCTTGCTCAGCATCTGACACTCTTGGGCCAGCGTCTCCACAGCACTGTCTCTAAAACCAGCCCGCTCGTAGGCGGTGGCTAGCCCTTCTAAAGCAGCGATGTGCCTAGGGGCACCAGCCCAGAGTCGCGACGATTCAGCACTGGCTGCTTGATTGAAATAGCGAATGGCTTGCTGCGGATTTGTACTCAAAAGCTTACGGCCTTCTTCGCTATAACCCTCGGCTGTTACCCTCTCTGTAGCGGCCGTGGCAGCCACTATCACTAAACCCAGAGCTACTCCAATCAGGATAGTTTTACCAGAAGGACAATGCCACCAGTCTTTCAAAGTCGGCATATGCAGAGCTTCGACCTTCCACTTCTCAGGCATTAGTTTGTCCCAAGAAAAATCAGTGGGCAGGCGTTGCTCTTGCTGCTTTACGAAACCAACCGCATTAGTGTCAGTCTCGACGGCCCGAACAAAATCAGTTGAAGTGCTGTAGGTAAAAGTTTTGGCTGTTTTACCAGTTTTACTAACAGGGCTATTTGAAGTATTGGCAGAACTGGCTGATTTAGAAGTATCCACAGGAACACGCAAGGCAGGCTTCGCCTCGCGCTCGCGACCGATAGTCATTTTCTTCCTAGGCGAATACATGTTTGCCTACGCCTCGATTTGCGCACTTCATAGCTAAAATCACCGAAAAAGCCGAAATAACCGATTTCAGGCCATACCCAGGGCTTCCTCTTGGCATATACCCCAAAAGTTCTTAATTAAGTCAAATCATTGGAACCAACGTCGACGGTGGCAGTCTAAGTCAGCTCGAAGATTGTGCTTAAGACGCACTAGGAGAATTGATGGCTACCCTTGCCCAGACTACACAAATTACCCAAGAAGCTAGAACCATTCAGAATGTTCAAAAATCGCCACAAGCTCCCTCTGACACACCACAGACCGTTCGCCATCTTCAAATAGCTCCCGCCTGCAGTAACAAGGCAACAGTTCCGGCTGCAGCTAAAGTATCTAGCAACATTGGCTTGATTGAACTAGATGTAGCCTTAACCAGGCTAGCAATACGCAATTCAAATTGCGTCAACCGTGGCAATAGCGCCAACCACTCAGTAAAGAGAGGAACAGAAATCTCTCATGACCCCGAAATAGTGTTTTTTCGCTGGGGCCAATCACACAACAAACGCTCATTCGCCCTCAATGCCGATGGCAGCGCTCAATATATGGTGAAAATGGGCGAAACCATTATCACCATTGTCGAATGTTTGCTGCGCGAAACCCACCGCATGTTTCCCACCTACGAACCTTCTTACCGCGAGATTCGCGCCGAGGTGAAAGCCTTGCGCCTGGCTAATCTCAACGTTAGAGACCTAGATCTTCTACAAACAGGTCAATGGGTCAGAATTCCAGCCATTGTCGTATGCGAAGCACTAACTGGCCAGGGCAAACTTTCCAACAGAACTTTAGCTGTGGATAGTGATTCTCTCGCCTAATTTATCGATCGTCAAAAATTGAAGTAGCGCGTAAGCCGGGTTCTGTGTTCGACTGTCATCTATCTGGGAGTGCAGTCTCCTACACCCTCTAGCGGCATCAGCAACTTGAGATGGCGGGCCACCATAACCTCAAGTTATACCTTCGCCTTGCACCTTCAGCGGGGTTTACCTAGCCAAGGCCTCTCGACCTTGCTGGTGACGCTCTTACCGCACCGTTGCACCCTTACCGCATTGCTGCGGCGGTTTTCATTTCTGTGGCACTATCCTCACGCTCACGCGCACTGGGAATTACCCAGCAACCAGCCCTATGGTGCCCGGACTTTCCTCATCGGCCTTTCGAGCCGACGCGACAGTCTGCGCTACTTCATCGCCGATTATACGACGCGACAAACATTAAATGCGCGTTAGCTGCGCTAGATGTTATTAGCGTAAGCTCACGAAAGCGACTATAGACAGTTGCCAAGAACAGTGTTACACCATACATAGCAATTTACGTATGGAATCCATTTTGCTTCACCAGTTCAGATTCTGATTCAGAAAAGAGGCATGGAATGAACATTACACTAGACATGATATTTTTCGGTAGCTTCGCTTTACTAGCATTTGGCTCAACGGTTCTACACCGAATGCACTCAATACAACAGCTTCACCACAAAGGCGACGTTACTGCCAGCTATTGGGGAGCTTATGCCAAGCCAGGCGAAGAGCCTAAGAAAGCTGAGAAGAAAAAATCACACTATCCCAAAATGACTGACAAAGGCACCTTAAGTTTGCCCTCAACTTCCAATCAAAACACCTCCTGCATAGTAGGAAAAGTGACCAGTCGTGGAAAGTAATAATTGATGGCACAAAGTTCGCTGAAGCGTCATCATATTAGAACGGCTGCCTGGGGAAAGCTTGGATATGAAAGACGTGAACGAACAGATAGACGCGCAAACTGAACCGCAGTTTGCCGAAAGTCAGTTCGATGCCGTTTATGCCAAAGCTCGCGAAAGTGGCACCTATGGTGATTTTGCCACAGCCGCAAACGAATATGCCCAGGCTTTATTTGTCGCTCGTTCCTTTGGTGAAAGCGATGCCAGACTTTCGGACACATTAAGTCGACTAGCCTATTGTCGTTACCGCCTAGGTGACCTCTCCCAAGCAGAAGAGTCTTATCTTGAAGCCCTGCGTTTACTAGAAACATTCCACGCCCACACCCACCCTGAGCGCCTGGCCTCAGTGTTGTGGTCTCTGGCAGTGCTGCTATCAGATCTTCTGCGCTACGACGAATCAGAGAAATATTTCCGCCGCTCCATGGACGTATCAGAAAGCTGGGCCGGGCCCAAAGACCGCTTTGTCGCCGATTGCCTCTGGGGTTTGTCCAAGTGTCTCACCAATAACGGCAAGTTTCTTGAGGCTGAAAGCGCCATTAAACGCGCCATTGCCATCTACGAAACCCTGCCTGAAAACTGCGACGAATATCTCTGCACAAATTATGCCAACCTCGGCGCTCTGCACCTACAGAGAGGAAGTTTCGAAAGCGCCTGCCAACACCTCACTAAAGCGGTCACTATGCGCCGCTCTTTGGCCGGCGACATGGATGCTGGGCTAATCAGCCTGACAAGCAAATTAGCACTGGCTCTGATGCAGCTCAAGCGCCTTAAAGAAGCCGAAAAATATCTGCGCATGTCTCTCAAAATTTCGCTGGCCATATACGGCGAGAAAGATTTAGAAACAGCACGCAAATACATTGCCTTAGGCAATTGCTTGAACGGTCTAGGGAAATATCCACAGGCCGAAAAAGCACTGAGCAAAGCTATCGTTGTGGTGCGAGCCCAAACCACCGATCCGGCCCTGACAGCCGCTTGCCTCTATGAGTTGACTACCAGCTATCAAAAACTCAACGAAAAAGCGAAAATGAAAAAGACGCTAGAAGAACTAGCTGAGCTTTATTCACAACCAAACACTAAACTGCCCAAACACACACTGTACGCCGATGCCCAACTAAAACTAGGGGCTATCTACGAAGAGGCTTGTTTGTTCAAGAAGGCCCGAGTTTGCTATCAAGGCGCTCTCACAGCCCGCGAAGCGGTCTTCGGCCAAGAGCACAAACTGGTAGCAGAATGCTTAATGCGCCTGGGTGGCTGCCTCACTAAGATGTCGCAGCATGGTGAAGCGCAAGAGCTTTATCGCAAAGCTGAGACCATGCTGGCTGATTTGAAGAAGAGAGCTTAGCAACGACAAAGAGAGCCTTTCTAGCCTACATAATTATTGCCTACGCCACTCAGGGAATTGCCCAGCATTTTTGCCTGGTGGCCCAGCCCCTTGAGTTTTTTCTGCTCAAGACTCTGGCAATGAATGCCGCGCAAGTTGCGGCTCTTCTGTCAATTTTGATGATTCCCTGGATGATCAAACCGATCTTTGGCATCTTGAGCGATTCAGTGCCACTAGCGGGATACAAACGCAAGTCATATCTCACTCTTTTCTACAGTCTGAGCGCAGTCTGCTACCTTGCCTCAGCCGCTATGCAGCTCACGGCCCAGCCAATGTCGCTGACCTTGCTCATAGCTGCCCTCTTTCTCACCGCCATAGGAATGGCAGCGGGCACAGCCATACTGTGTGGACTAACTCTTGAATTTGGCCGGCCTCAAGCCGAAACGCGCAAATTTCAAGCAATGCAGGCTGTGAGCTATTACAGCGCCAATATCGGCTCATTTCTCTTGGGTGGCTATCTCTGCGGCCACCTGGTACCAAGCCAGGCCTTAGCGATTGCCTCAGCCATAGCGGCCATTCCCTGTGCCCTAACAGCAGCTTCTTCTTGGTTATTACTGAAAGAAGAGATAACAAATACCAAACCATCGCTACAGGCTCTGCGAGCAAAGCTGGCTCCAACTCAATTTAGAGGGCTACTCTATGTCGCACTATTCATGTGCTGCTGGAGCTTCAGCCCTGGCTTTGGCACCCCTTTATACTTCCACCAAACTAAAGACCTGGCCTTCAGTCAGGTCTTCATTGGTCAGCTTGGCGCCCTGCTTTCGCTAGGTATGATCGCTGGTGCATTTTTCTACAACAAGTTTTTAGACAAAAAAACCACACCGCAAAAGCAAGCGAAAATCACAGTAATCATTGGCGCCACCAGCACCATAGCCTACTTGCTACTAGGTTCGCCCACTTCGGCAGTGTGCTTAGAACTGCTGAGGGGATTTGCGGAGATGCTCGCCATCCTTCTTGTTTACGGACTAGCAGCTGATGTTAGCCCAAGAGATTTCGAGAGCACCACAATTGCCATACTAGTAGCAGCCTATAACATTGCTGAGCAGATCTCGATTAACATCGGTGCCTTGCTCTATACCTATATTTTCAAAGAAAGCTTCGCCCCACTCATTGTCGTCAGCGCCCTAGCAACTCTGGCCTGCTGGCTGCTCATTCCGCTGCTGCCTGAAGAAGACCAGCATAAAGAAGACAATGGCCTTAAGACCGGCAATGCAGACAAAGCCTTGAACTAGAAACTGTTTTGATGCACAAGACTAGTCCTCTTAAAAGAAATCATCCATTCCTTTCGTAGAAGCCGGTTTAAGTGTCTCGTAATCAGGAATTATCGCCTTTCAATCGATGCCCGTGCACAGCAAGGAAGCCCCATTCGTCTCGGAAGCGAACGGCCATTCCGTGCTCATTATGCAACCGTTTTTCCGAATCGAGATGCAATTCCGCTGGATTGTCGAATGCCAGACAAACTCCATCAAACGGCCACCACCAACCACCAGCTTTGACAGCATCGTCAAACGGTTGCAGCCTGGAATAACGTCCTCGACCCAAAACATCAAGTGCACGATTCCTGCCACAGGAAAGCGCATTCCTGAGCGGATTGAAACATCCAAAGGATTTTGGGCTCGTGATGCGTCCTAAGAATCGTAATACTTCCAGCTGATTCTCGTGAGACATGTTTTGGAGCTTTGGACCAAACTCGCTCCATGCTGGATGTTTAAAATCATTACGATGCCAGACATTTAGCCATCCTTCAGCATCCAGTTCAGCAATTATCTTTCCAAAGCTCTCGAAAAATGCACCACTAATCAAGTCGAGAATATTGGGCAATGGCTCTTTAATCGTGTCTCCGCCAAACAGACTTACTCTTCTGGCACCATGCGGTAAACTGCCAAAATCTGACTGCACAATTTTCAAAGGATTCTCTGAAACGACTCCTACCACTCCATGCAAAGTCTCATACAATCCACCCCCATCTATACACGGTTGTATTGACGTATCCCAAATGCGGGCAGACACGGTTTTCTTTGGCGCAGCCTCCGTGTAGTGGTTGGGAAAGTCATTTTGCAATCGCTGCTTGTGATTCACCTCATCGGCTGGCGTGTATGCCATCACCAAACCTTGATTCGGGAGTCCAAATGGGCCGGTAAGACTGTAGTAGACATTTGGATCGGATATGTAAGCGCACAAGGTGACACATAATTTAGCATCCAGCAGCGAATTCATCCACACCACTTGAGGTGCCTCTAAATTGTGTAGCTGGTATATTTCCGCGACAGCGCTCTCAAGCCGCTCTCGATCAGCTGGCGCCGTGCTCAACGCATAGCGCCAATACTCATCGCGCAAGTCTAGCAGCTCTTGCCAGTGCTGCTCTAGAAGCGCTGGAATAGGATTCATCGACATAACCTCCAGGCGGAATTACCCGTTTAGCAAACCGTTCGCGAGCTACAGAAACAGACAACCAGCACTACCAGTAGTGGCGCACCCTAGTGATTGGTGAAAGACTGCAAGCTCAGTCTTTCTTCGTATGTGACATCGAATCGCTGTGAAACAACTACTCTGTGCTGGTGCAATGAACGGCTCACACCAAGGCACGCCCCCCATTGACAATAGGTCCAAAAATTGATTATCCAATCTTGATTTTCCGTTGCGGTGAGCGAAGGTCTCGTTATGAGTGACTCATCCTTCGAATCAGAACAGTCGCGTTGTTCGATTGTGGGGACGGCGCCATGCGCCGCCCTGCCTGTTACAGCAGATGACTCCACGACACGATGAGTCTTCATTGTAAATCCTTCTAGAACTGTTCCATTGAAAAACCAGGCAAGCTCAACTGGATCTATTTGATCTAGCTTAATAAGCTCGGTCCGGAAGACTTCGCTTATGTTCTTGTTGCCGTCAGGACCGTTTAAATACATCAACTGTTTTCCATCAAATGCATACAAACCACTGTTATGAGTGCCGAGTCCTCTATATCCGAATGAATATCCGGACACTTCAATAAGGATGTGCTTCCTGAGAAACTTTGGCTGAGCAATTTGTTGAGCCGAAGTGATCATCACCTCGTTTGAAGTTTGAAGGGACTGCTTGATGAACTCAAGTGTCGGCATTGCTGGCAAACTCGTTTCAATTTCGTCAGGTTTGAATTCCACAATCGACATAGATGCCATCATTTGGTGAAGTATGATGCCAAGAAAACCGCTCTGTGCCAGACATTCAGTTGCCAGCTTGCGGACTTCCGAGACTGGATCTTGCCATGCCTTCATTAAAGCGTCCACAAGACGTTTCTCGCTAGGACTGCATCTTCCAGCCAGCGTCTGGGTAGAATCTCGCGGTATCTGTACTAGCCCGTGAGGTGATCCGTTGCTTTTTGCGTAACTACCTGACAGCGCCTTAAGTGTGCTCAACCGCACACGCTGATCTCCATTTGTCAGATGCGTAACCAATATCTCCAGTGCTGCTGTGTCGTCAGGGAGAAGTCGCAGAAGAACAGCAGCAGAATTCACTTGAACAGAAACACTTGCATTTGACATAGTCACTCGCAGTGCGGGAATCAATTCTGCTCCGCGGTAATTCAAAATTACATGCATTTCTGTAGGCAATCTCAAATCTTCATCCGCGAAGCATTTCTCGATTAGAACCGCGTATAAAGCGGGATCTAATTTAAGCCGTTTTGAAGGCGTTGGCCCTTGTCTGAAAATCCGAAGTATGGAAAGTCGAGCTTCGGTTGTTCTCGCTTTGTCGAATGCATCAGCCAATGGTAGGCTTGCAGCTGCGCCAACAGCAGCAAGAACATCTGCGGAATTGCTGTAGACCCAGGGTTGTCTGCCGTCGCTTTTGTACATAACTTGATCTAAAACTGCCGGTACTGCATCCGGTCCCATTTTTCCTAATGCCTCTTCGGCAACGTAACTTCCGAGATATCTTGTAAGATATGGAGCGGCACTGCTAGCTGCTGGCCCAAAGGCCGCCAAATGCTCGATGATTCGCGAATTGCGGGACTTTGTCGCCCGACTGATTGGGCTGTCATCGGGTACATCCCCCAAGTTTTTGATCAGCTCAGGAACCGCATAAGTTGCACCGATCTTAGGCAGCGCCGTTGTCACTTCCCATCCTACGTTTGCCATCCTGCAACCGTCAGGAGCAGATATAATATCTGGCACAGCCCGTGATGCCAGTGGTCCGAGCAAACCCAGGACATGGATGGCATTGGCTCGATCATTGTCACTGACTGATTTTAAAATCAAAACGAGTGGGTCGATCAACTCTTCCTTCTCACGGTCGGGAAGAGAATTTACCAGCTCTGCTACATGCACCTTGCCATCAAGGTAGAGCGCGTCCAAAACCTTTGTTGTAGTCTCGTTCATAGCTATTTTCTCGAGTCATTAGTATGGATGCCACACAAAATCAAAACAACTCGGTGCATGGTCAAGCACTTTAGCATTGGCAGATTTGATCAGCCGCCCAGGTTGGGCACGTTGCACTCGAATAATCCTAACTTACTTGAAACGGCCGCTTCGATTTCTGTCGAGCCAACAGTTGAATGAGTGTTCCGTATGGTGATTCGAAACTTTGACATTCCATTTCAGAAATTATTTTTCGAGCTAGTCGAGTAAGGACTTTTCGCTTTACTGACATTGATTCCACTTATCTACCACACTGCTGCTAATTTAATCAGGCAAGACTAAGCGCAACCAGGTCTCGTCAGCGCTGCCCAAACCTTGCCTTGAGAATATTTACCACTTCACCATCTTCAGGAAAGCGCCCCAGTAAAACTTTTGAGAAAATTCGCTGTTCACCCAAATCAACTTCAAATACACCGCCAGTGGTGCGATAAAGCTCGGTCCTAATGCCAACGGCACTGCCTATTTCGGCCGCCAGAGCTGCAGCCCTTTCTTCGTAACCACAGCCGCCGCAGTAAGTAATTATCATATGCCGACTTTCACGCTCAGTCAGAGCCGTGATTTCGCAATTAATCTGCTCTTTTAATTCTTGCCAAGATTTAGTGGAAGAATCTTCGCTCATACTCGCTAACCAGCTTTATCTCTAACCAATCGATTTTCCGGCGATATTGAAATTCCACATGAAAGGTTGTCTGTTAGTGCCATCTTTACGATGGTAGCCTTCATACTTCAGGTGCTTGTCTTCGAAACTACCAATAACAGATGAAGCTGCAGCAACACCAAAGGCAGCCATGCCAACGTACTTAGCTTGCGGCACCTTGCTCAAAATGCCAATACTGAGGGCCAAACCACCGGCGCCAAAACCAATATCCTCAGCGGCCAAGCGACCGTGTTCAGACTTAAAATCACCAGCGCTGGCAGAGCTGTAACTACTCAAATCAGAGGGCAAATCAGTCAAACGCTTCAAGCCATAGAGGGCCGGAGCGACACGATTGACATAAGGCAGCATACTGCCGCCAATCATGGCATCAACACCAAGGGTCTTAACCGGATTAATATCAAAGTCGCTTTTCTTGGAATAGTTAAAGGCAAACTTGCCATTGTTGTTGAGCAACTCAGCGACTTTGTCGACTGGAGTAGCCAAAGAATGAGAGTCGCCGGCAGTATCTGTTACCACGCCAACTAAGCGACCGTTTCTATCAACCTGCATACTACCTGACTGGCCAGGAAGAATGCCCTGGGTGCTAGCCAAACGCTGGCCCAAAACATAGCTGGTGGCGTCTTGCTGTAGCTCTTTAATGCCTGTATCAAAAGCTCCCTGCAAGCCTGCAAATGAACTAGTGCTTCCCATTTTGAGAATATTCTCGAACTTGGTTTGACCCAACACCAGTCCTGCCGACATAACCTTCTCTTCGTTTTTCAGCCCTGGGGTACCCAAGGTGAAAATCGTTTCGCCGGTCAAATCTCTGTTGGAGCGATCTAATTCAATTGCACGACTAGGGTCTGGTGCCAAGCCTTCAACTTTCAGTAAAGCTAAGTCATTAATATCGTCGTAGTTGGTAATGCGAGCATCAAGCAGCTCACCGGTAGGCATTTCAACTTTCACTGAAGTTGAATTTTTAACCACATGGCCCGCTGTAACAATCTCATCGCCGTTGCGCACAAAAAAGCCACTGCCAGCATCTGGGCCCGTGCCTCTTTCAGTCTTAATTTTGACCGATTTGCCTAGAAGATCTTTGTAGGCATCAAGAACCAGCCCGCGACCACAATATTCATTGTGCTCAACGCCGCCACCAGGCTTAATCTCGGGCACAACTTTACAAGAATCACTATCACCGACCATGACGCACCTGGCTATGTTCTTAGTTCATACCCAAATCATAGACAATCGCCACCCCGCGGTCTTTGGGGAAATTACGGTCAAGACTAAGCACCGGGAAGCAACAGCAAGAATTAAGCTAGCAGAAGTCGCCACTGTTTACCAAAGAGTTAAAGTGGCCGCAGGCGATAGCCCACTCTCGAAATATTTTCGATCACAGACTTAGAAAGGTCGTCGCTTTCATCAACTACCTTACGAATACGTCTGATAGCCACTCTCAGACCTTCTGGGGTAGCATCTGAATCGTACTGCCAAACCCGTGACAAGAGAGTATCAACACTAAAAATCTCGTTGGGGTGGCGCATTAGAAATTCAAGTAAAGCAAAATCGCGGGGAAGCAAGCGCAGCTCGCTCTCGCCACGGGTAATGCGGAATTTAGTCGGGTCAAGAGTCAAGTTGCCATGCTTGAGAACATTAGACTGAGAAAGCGGTGGACGCCTCAAGAGGGAGCGAATGCGCGCCGCCAACTCTTTAAGATTAAACGGCTTAGTGACATAGTCATCGGCCCCAGAATCAAGCCCTTGCTCTTTTTCGGCAATCTCACCTTTGCCAGTGAGCATGATTACAGGTGTGTTCCCCCCAGCCGCCCTGAAATTCTTGAGAATATCAATACCGGCCATTCCAGGCAAATCCCAGTCGAGCACAATTACATCATATTCAGTCATTTTCAAAGTGTCATGGCCATCGAGGCCATCGTTGAAGGTCTCAACGGTGTGCCGCTCAGCGGTGAGGCCATCACCAATAGTCATAGCCAGGTCTACATCATCTTCGACTAACAGTATCTTTGCCAAGGTGGAGCCTATCTTTGAAGCAACAATTTGAAGCGCAAATTTGAGGTAACTTTCACTGTGACAATATATCGTCTTGAAAGCCGTTTTGAACAGGGCTTAATTGACTCAATCTGTTTTAGGCAGTGCCGCAATGGGGATAAAAGTCACATGCGCTTGCATCTTTCGCTAACATCCAAGGTTCTCATCTTTGTCTCCGTGCCTCTCCTGATTCAACTGGGCTTAATCACCTCACTTGCATCCCTTCAGAGCCAGGCCGAACAAGCCCTGAGAGTCTCGACCCGAAGCGGAAAAATATCAGACGCAATCAACAAAATCTCCAACGATGTTTTCGAGATTTTCTCGATCTACGGCAATGAGAAATCATTGGAACAGATTAGTTTTGACACTCGCACCGCCCAGCAAATGATGGAACGAGTGCATGCCGACTACGATGTACTGCGCGAGGTGACTCAGGGCCAACCAGAGATAACAAAAGCGATTACGACCTCAGAAGAGGCCTCTAACCGCTGCATGTTAGTGCTCAAAGACATCAAAACTTCTTTTCTTAAAACCGGCGGCGAAGGTCGAGACGAGCGCAAGGTAATGTGGCACAAGCTGCGCGATGAAATGAAGGGAATTCTCTACAACGAGCTGCTCAGTATCGGTGATGAACAAAAACGCCTTTCGCAAAAAGCCCCAGAAGTGCAAGCAGAATATCGCGAAAAAGCACAGTCAATTATGATTGTCATTGGTCTATTCGACTTAGGGCTGGGCCTGGCTTTAGCTTTATTTTTGACAAAAGGAATTACCACAAGACTGCAGCGGGTTAGCGAAAACACCTACAGACTAGCCAGTGGTATGCCATTGCACGAAGTAATGCGAGGCAGCGACGAAATCGCCAGACTTGACCAGGTCTTTCATAAGATGGCCAACGAAATCAAAGAGGCTTCGCGCAAAGAACGTGCCATTGTCGAAAACGCTCGCGACTTAATCTGCACAATCGACACCCAGGGCCGATTTCTCGCTGTTAATCAAGCAGCAGAAGCATTTTTTGGCATCGAGCCCCAAGACTTGCTCGGCAAACACTTCATTGATCTTGTGGTCGGTTCAGACACCAATAAAGCTCTAGACTATCTCGAAAAGCTCAAACAGAGCGATAACTACAATGCTACCCCCCTCGAAATCGAAATGCGTAGCAGTGCCGGCGCCACGGTAGAGACCCTGTGGTCAGCCCACTGGGCCGAGGAAGAAAACTCATTCTTCTGCGTCATCCACGATATGACCGACCGGCGCAAAGCAGAAAAACTCAAGCAAGAAGTAATGGCAATGATCACCCATGATCTGCGCACGCCACTTTCAACTATCAATAATGTTCTCGATTTTTTCGAAAACGGTACCTATGGAACATTTGACGCCAAAGGTCGCAACTATGTCTTAATGGCAAAACGCAACGCTGACCGCATGGTTGCCCTCATTAATGACTTGCTCGACATAGAAAAAATCAAATCAGGCATGATGCAGCTTGAAATTGATAATGTTTCACTCAATCGTTGCTTCAGCAACTGCCAGGCAGCAAGCCAGGGCCTGGCAGAAGAAATGGCAGTAAAGCTAGACTTTGAGCCAACAGATATAACAGTAGTCGCGGATGAGCAAAGATTAGACCGCGTGCTTTCCAATCTTGTAGCCAATGCTATCAAATACTCTCCGAAAGGTGGAACGGTAAAAGTTACGGCTATACAACAGAGAAACTCTGTTGCCGTAAGAGTAGAAGATCAAGGCCCAGGTATCCCCCCAGACATGCTAGAAGCTGTCTTCGAGCGCTTTCAGCAAGTGGGAGGCAGCTCCAAATCAAAAGGTGGCTCCGGCCTCGGCCTTACTATATGTAAGGCCATCGTCGAAATGCACGGCGGCAAAATCTGGGTAGAAAGCCGCGGGCAGGGCAGCACCTTCATTTTTACTCTGCCAAACCAGTGATAAAGCCGCAACAGTTATAAAGCCAAACCAGTTATAAAGCCGAACCAGTTATAAAGCCGAAACATTCTAATCACAGTTCAGTAATAAGTTTCTTCTAGATTTGTTCTCGTAGCGCAGGCCACACCGACCGCAAGAACCCCCAAGTCGATGAACCTGCCGAATAAAGCAAATTACTAGAGGTATTGAATCATGGTAAGAGTTAACAACTTGGCTGAAACTGAATCTGTCGACAACGTTGCCGCCAAAAGCCTAGAAAAACAATCACAGCAATCAGAAAAATTCGGCAACATCGCTGTAGACTCGTGGAAACAAATGGAGAAAAACTCCAAAGACTCAGCTGACAAATTTGGCAATGGTACCAGCGGTGATGGTCTAAAGAAAGACGTTCTAACCAAAGACGGAAAAGCGCTAACCTTCGATGATCCCTTCAAGAAAGACAGCGCTGAGAACCCAGCAGAAGCACTAGGCAAAAAGATGGTTGGTGACGACGCCAACATGATTCAGAAGAAGAAAGAGTTGGCCGGTGATGACGCCAACATGATTCAAAAGAAGAAAGAGCTGGCTGGTGACGATGCCAACATGATTCAAAAGAAGAAAGAGTTGGCCGGTGATGACGCCAACATGATTCAAAAGAAGAAAGAGTTAGCCGATAGTGGGAAAGGTGGTGCCACAGAAGGAGGCTCGCTCGACTTCTCTCCAGCAAAACCAAAAATTCCAGCCGATGGTGGCTTGAAAGATAAGGAAGTAGAAGGCAGCGAAATAATCAAGAAATTCCCAGGCAAGGGTGGCCCTAAAGAAACCGAATCTACTGGCAAGAAACCCATGGATGGTGGCTTGAAAGACCCTGCCTTTGACCAAGACTATTACATCCAAAAACTCTAGTTCAAATAGGCCACTGACAATCAACTGGCTAGAGCAAACCCAAAAGAAGACTTCGCCCGCCAGCGAGGTCTTCTCTTTTGTAGAAAAAGAATGGTTTCCATGGAAACCATTTTTCTTGATAAAAGATTGAATGACCACTGTCTTAATCTGGCTATTCTAGACTAGGCCATTTTAGCTCTCTTCAAAATCGCTTTTTAGCTGATCTACTAGGTCGCGAATGCCTTTCCAATTAGGGTCGCTAGCATCGATAGCTGTGACACGCTGCAAACACTCTTCTGCCGCACTGAAATTTTCTTGGATAGCGTAAACACGCGATAGGTGCAACCAACCATTGATGTAGTACGGGTTAATCTGAACAGCTTTGATTAAAAGCTCCTGCGCCTCTTCTAAGCGCCCACGTTTAATTAAAAGCGAGCCGAGATTGCCGTATGGCCATTCAAAATCAGGATAGTCTTTAACAAGATTCTCAAACATTCGCTGAGCCTCGTTTTCATTAACAAACATCTGATTGTAGCCCTGAATATTTAGCTGTTCTGCCATTAGTGGAACAGGATAGCGCGGAATTTTCGAACGCAAAAACGAACGAGCCTTAATGCCGACCGGACCGTCTCCGTCTAGTTCGATTGCCGTAGTAAGAGCATCACGAGCCTGTTCGGTCCAACCAACTTGTTTGTAGCGCACGGCCAGCTGCCAATATTCTTCTGCGCTCAAATCTTCCGGCAGCTCTCTAGGCGGCGGCTCCGCTTGCGTCATATCAGCTAAAGCTTGCCGCAGTTTCTGCACGTACTCTTGAGCTTCAGCCTCTGACAGACCAATTGAAAGCAACTGTTCTTTCATAGCCGTAAGTGGCTCATCACTATCAGAATCTGCATCGGCACCCAAACTCTGATCTGAACTTTGACCAGAGCCGGCACTAGAGTCTTGACCTGAATCTTTCTTCGAACTCTTATCATTGCCTGACTTAGAATCTCCAACAGTGCCTAGTCTGTCGTTTTTATCGACGGCCTCAATAGTCAGTTGCTGCAGCAGCTTAAGCAATGCCTGCGCAAAGTTAGCGCCAGCTTGGTGACCCAATACATACTGATCATGGGGACCCACCGCAAGCTTTCGTTCATTGGAACTATCAGAAGCGTCATTGGCCTCTGAACTAGGTTTCAGGCCAGCCGAGGGTAGACTATCAGGACTCTGTGAGTCTGCAGAACCACCCTCTTCTAAATTCTCTGGTTCATCTTTCAACACCGACTCTCTCAGACCTGCAGCCTGCAACTTCTGGTCATTTTCAGATAAACGCGAAAAAGCTTTAGCAGCATGATTGTGGCGCCCCATTAGAGTGTATAGCGCAATTAAGCGTTGATATTCCCGAGCGCTAAGCCCTTCAGGCACTTCTTCCGGGGGCTGACTCATGCAAAAGAATCCTTTTAGGACCGACTTAGACCGACCGAAGACCAACATAGGCCATTTTTTTAACTCAGAGCCAAAATGAGACTAATGGCGGTTCATTCTGAAACCCTGTATTAAGCTTGGCATAGAACTTACAGGTCGAGGTGCCAATTGCTCACTATTAGCATTTACCCGATCTATCAAAGACCAATACAAGGGCTCGCCGGATCTTTGCGGTTGAGCAGCATCGGTACGCTTCACATGATTCAATACGGGATCGCCTTTGAACAAATCTGAGCCCACTTCATACAGCACCCGAGCGCCTACCAAACCATATCCGACCATTCTTGCCTTAGGCACTAGGCTAAGTACACCCCCAGTAACAGCTGCCGCATCAATTGCTGCATTGCGAACATAGTCACTGCGGTTACCATAAAGATTACTACTCGTTGCCAACTTCAAGTCATTGTAGAGGTCAATCGAATAAGCTGCTCCCAGCAAGGGCGCTGCCACTGGCCTGAACTTATAGCCAAGACCCAAGAGAGCAACATCTTTACCGCCTGTGATCAAGGGATTGCGGTCGAAATTGGTTTCTTTCTCGTAGTTGAAAGCAAAGCGATTATTGGGGTTATTGAGCAAAGAAACGACATTTTCAGAGGGCACAAGAAACGCCTGGCCTGGTCTCTTAGGTGAAATATTAGTGGCAACACCAATGGTCTCGCCTTTAGCGTTCTGCACTAATCCACCAGAGTTACCGTGGTCAATGTGAAGAGTGGCATCGACTCTAGAGGTGGCCAAATATTTCTCGGCATCTGCAACATATGCCTTGCCAAAGTCATCCTTGCCATAAAGAACTGGCACGCCGTTGCGCCACTGATCGGCTTCGTACTTTGGTATCACCTCTCCATAAGTGCTCATGGCCCGAAAAGTGCCTTGCGATACTTCAGCTCTGTCTACACCATTGGGGTGACCGACAGCGAATAACTTTGAATAGCCAGTAAGATCGGCCGTCGAGCCAAACTTAACAGCCCGCGAGCTATCAGCGGCCATACCGTCAACTTTAAGCAAAGCCAGGTCGCTAAACTCGTCGACTTTGGTCACCCGAGCGGCAAAATGCTCTCCACTTGGGGTCGCAATATCGATAGAGCGAGCATTACCGATGACATGCAAATTGGTGATAATTTCGTTGCCCGAACCAACAATAAAGCCGCTACCGTAACCACGCGGCCCATCCACGCTGCTGGTCGTGATTTTTACCGTAGATTGCTTAGCCTTATCGATCGTTGCATCAGAAATAACTTCATCGGACAGTTTCTGACCACTCAATTTGGCCGCCATGTCATGGAAGTGGTTTGTCACCTCTCCCATTTTCAGCTGCAGGCGGTCATCTACCATCAGTCACCTTGCTCAGAAACTCTTACTTTTAGTCTTTAATCTTCACGCGCGAAGTCATGGTAGTGGCAAACAAAATCCAAGTCAGTGGGGAAAATACGAAAAAATTTAAACTATCACGAGATTTTCACCCTCTCTTTCATAAAGTAATTTCAGCAGCCACCCCTGCGCCACTACTCTGGAACGGAGAAACCGAATGTCAATCAGCCCACCACTAGACAGCCCTGTTCTATCCTACGCTCCAGCCGTGAGCGCACCGCCACTCAGCACCAACGAAAGCTGGAACAATTTCAAATTACCCCAAGAATTTCTCTCCAACCTGCGCACCTTTGCCAATCCTGGTGAGACCCAAGAATTTAACCTCAACCCATCGCGCGCCGCAGAGCCAAGCAGAGCATTAAACGTCGAAGCCAAAACCTCTGGCAAACCAGGCGATCACTTACTAATTCGCGGCAACGATCAACTTGACGCCATTAACAAACATCTTGACGCCGTGCCACTGAACCGAGTAATCAGCGGTGATCTGGTTGTACTTACTGGTCGCCCTGGCCGCCGCGAACAATGGGGTATTGTCACAGCCGGTAAAGATGGTCAGCTCTATGTTCACCACACCGATAGCCACTACTGGTCAAAAACTTCACTGAGCGAGCTGGCAGAAGGTTCCCGTCTACTTGAAGCCTATCGCCCTCAGTCGAAATAAGAACTAAGCCAAAATAGAAATGAGGTAGGATAGTAGATAGCTAATTTGAGGCTGTCACTATGCAGACCAGGCAACTCACAATTGCAATCTGGCTTGCTACGTGCGGCCTCTTTCTCTTTGAAGCATCTGTGTGCGCGAAAAGCGCATCTACAAAGGCATTTGCTCTGACTCAAAACATCCAAAACTTCGGCCGTCAGACGATTTACATCAGCGACCAAGCCATCAAAGTCGAACAGCCTGGTGGCCTGCGCACAACCCTGGTAAAAGCACCAGATTGGCGAGCGCTAGTAATCAACCACGATTCTCACACCTATTTTCAAACTGACTCCAAAGCCAGCGCTCTCGTCATGCAGCGCATGATGCACATAGCCACAAGCGATCTTGACAAAGTAAAATGGACGCCTGTAGAAGAATCAACAATTGCCGGGCTCAAAGCATGTCGTTACGTTGATTCAAAACTAGCGAAAAACTGGCGGTTAACCAGGCACGGCTTCGAAGAAATGGACGAATCCATGCGCATCAACGGCTTCTGGGCGGCAAAAGATGCAATCGTTTCAACCACGGCGGCCGATCAACTAGCCGGCATGCACGGCCTGCCTCAAATTGGTCGAGTGCCATTGAGATTCATTCACGTTACACTAAGTTTGCAGACAAACGTGGTGATTGTTGACACTATAAGTTGCAAACAAACTACAACAAAGCTGACGGAGTTAAATTTGCCTGCCAATTACAAGCGCAGCCGAGGTGAATTCGACGCTCAAATCAAAGATTCAGGCATGCTCGATGAGCTAATTCCACAATCGGCGAAAAGAGACAAGCTATGAAAAACATAGTTTCCAAAATATTTATTATAGGCTTTTGCAGCGGGTTATTGAGCTGCAACTATATCAGTCAAGCCAGAGCAGAGAGCCAAAAGCAGAAAAGTATCACCACCGAATCTCAATCACAAAATCGCGTATTAGAGTTCCCTGAAAAATATTCGATCGGTCGACTCTATGTTTTTAAGAAGCTTGACCTATCTACACACATGATTGAAACCAACAACGCCACAGTTCGCAAGCATGCCCAAGGGCGTGTGACCATCCCGAAAAAAGGCTATTCATTTCTGGTAGGGAACTACACCTTAGGTGAAAGTCTTCAACCACTGCAAAGTCTGAAAGGCGATGATTTGCAAGCGCTCAAATTGAACAAACTAACCTTCAAAGAAGAGGACCTTAAGTATCTGACGGAAATGACCGGCCTTAAGCGAATTGAATTAGACGCAACTGATGTTGGCGATCAAGGCCTAAAAACCTTAGCCAAATTACCAGGCCTAGTCTACATAACACTAACTCGGTCACTAGTAACAGGCAAAACTTTAGCCGACTTAGCACCGCTCAAGAAACTGACTGATTTGCTACTTGGACACAATGCCATTAGCGATGGGAACCTTAATGGAGTGGCCTCTATTCAAAGTCTAAAAGCCTTTCGAGTGCAGTCCTGCCAACTTAAAGATAAAGATTTAGAACCGATCAGTCGACTGAAAAACTTAGAATCTCTCACCCTACACGAAAACAAAAAAATCACTGATAACGGCATAAAGTATTTAGCCCAAATGCCTAAATTACATTATCTCGACGTGGGTCAAACCAGCGTCACCGTCAATGGTCTCAAAGCCTTGAAAAACTGCCCTATTTACAGCATCCGCGTAGAGAAAGATCAACTAACAAAAGACGAACTGGCGCAACTCAAAAAAACTTTCCCCGGAGCAGTAATAACAGAAGAGAACTCCGGAAACCGCATGGATCCAACCTTATTTGCCCCGCTGCACTAATAATTAGTTCTAAAAGTTTGACGTTCTGATTGAAGCAAGATAAGTCGATATGAGAAATTGGCAAATTCACCGAACCCTGAACACACTAAAAAAGCTATGGACAGTAGCAATACTCCTATCTGTTGCCAATTTGACCTCTAGTCTCAGTTCTGGCGAAGCTAACGAAATAAAAGACCTGCGACCGGTAATTAGAACAATCAATTTTCCCAAGAACTATTCACTTGGTATTCTCTACATAGTTCCATTCAAACCAGAAGATTTAACAGCCTATCCACAACAAGCAATCAAGCGTCAAAAAGCCCAAGGCGATGTACAAGTACGAGACAAGGGCCTGGCTATGCTAACGGGAAGTTATCAACTGGCAGAGAACATGAGCATCTTGAAAAATCTCAAGGCTGACGATCTGCAAGTGCTTGATATGTACAGAACCGATATTACAGACAAGGATATAACAAACATCTCTGGCCTGTCTGGCCTGGTGGGCATACAGCTCGATGATACCGAAGTTGGTGATGACAGCTTGAACACCATATGCCGTCTCCCCAATCTAAAATTCATCAGCCTTTCAAGCACACAGGTTACAGGAGCGACTATTGGAAAATTGGCAACACTGAAGCACCTTCGCCGCTTCGAACTGGGACACAATGTTCTAAAAAAGGAATATCTAAGCGAACTGATTAAACTTCGCAAGATAGAGCGACTGGGTCTGCAAGGCTGTCAGATAAACGACAAAGATCTAGACGTGATAGGCAAACTAGACAACCTGACCAGCTTGCTCTTGCTAGAAAATACTCAAATTACAGACCTTGGTTTGAAGAAATTAGCAGGACTAAAAAAGCTTAGCCAACTCGAAATTACCCATGCACAAATTACGCCAAACGGACTAAAGGCACTTGTATCGCTGCCAATTAAGCGACTATTCATCGGCAAAAAACAATTTACCCCATCGCAGATAGAGCGTATTCGGCAAATGTTTCCGCAGGCCGAAATTACTCTCTATGACAATTCAAACCGCATGGACCCCGAATTGTTTAAGCCTCTGCACTAAAAACCGCACAAGCTCTTTCACGGCGCACTGCCCACAGCCTCAACATACCATTTGCCATTTTGCACCCGTAGGGTGTAAAGCCAATCGGAGTTATAGCCAGCCAACCGGAGCATCTTCACTCTAACTTTAACTAAATCTCCTTGCCGCGGACCTATAGAAAAGTCGCTATCAGGCGGTGAGGTACTAAGCCAGTGATGGCGCGAAACCGAAGTAATATAAGCAGACTTATTATTATTGAACTTAGCCTTGTATGCTGGTGCCAGATCATCCCAGGCTACTTCGAATTCTTTGAAGGCAATAGCACGAAAATGATATTTTAAAAATTCACTGGCAGTGGTGTCGCGCACCGACCTGATTCTATCCATCGATGAGTTAGAGGCATTAGACGCACTCGCTGAATTAAATGAACTAGCTGAATCGGCAGAACGAGGACTACCAATTGGCGCCGACACTGGCGTGGAAAATGGAACTGAAACTGCCACAGGTTTTGAGGTTGGAGTGCTCAGGGCAATAACCTCCGGACGCTTGGCTGTCTCAGGCGCAACTTCAGGCTTACTGACCAACTTTTGATTGCTCAAAACAGCATCATAGTCAGGCAGACCCGGACGGGGCCGCACTGGCTGGCAGGCAATAACCAGATCTTTACCGCTCCATTTGCTCGACTCTAAAACAGGGGTCTGTAGCACACCGCGCTCTTGCACTACTTCTTGCTGCACTTTATCTTTAACAAAATTGAATACGTCCGACACATCACTCGAACTACCTTGCTTTTGCAGACCTTCAATTAAACTCCTGGTAAAAACAGAATTGGGATATTGCTTAGACTCCCACGAGGTCTGATTCTTGTCACTAGAGCAAATTACCAGTTGACCCGAACCCTGGGCTATAGTGGCGGCATCAGCATTAGCCTGCCGTACAATGCCTTTACTTTCGCTGGCACCTCCAGCATGGCAAGTGTCTAACACCACCAAAACTCTGTCACTGTGCACTCTTTCGCGAATGGTATCCGCCAGGTGCTGCATCGGTATTCCGGTAGTAAACAGCTTAGTTGGATTGGTATTGTGAGCCACCACATAATTGACGCCGCGAATATCAGCGTCAGAAGAACTGCCGTGACTTGAGATGAAAATTACTACAAGATCATCAGGCAGAGCTGCTCGCGGCAACCAGCTATCACCGAGCTGATCGAGAATATTTTCTTTGGTGGCCTTTTCGTTAAGCAAAAGGCGAACATGGTCTTTGGCAAAGTTGCCCTTGGTGATCAAATAATTGTAGAAATCTTGCGCATCCTTGGCAGGATAACGCAAGTTCAAAGTGGGGTCAGAGAACTTACTGATGCCAACAACCAGGGCCCACTTATCAGTCACTGGTCGATTAGCAACGTTACTTTCAGCCCCTCCAGCCCCCTCACTACCGGCCGCCCACGCCGCAGACTGGCAGGTGACAGCGGCCCCAGAAACAGTCAACAAGACTGCAAGCTTCAAAGCAAAAGCAGCGCCTGTGCCTTTTTTGAGATTTGCCGACGAGAAATCTAAACGTGCCAATTTAGTTGTGCACCCTCCTATAAACTGCTATATAGAATTCCACGACTCGACAAAGGTGAAACCGTCAATCAATGTCACTATCCGCACCGCTGATTAAAACTGAAAGATTGCTACTGCGCCGCTGGCGCGAAGCTGACTTACATCCCTTTGCCGAGCTCAATCAAGATGATTTGGTGATGGAGCACTTTCCTAAAAAACTAAGTCACGAAGAAAGCAACGCCATGGTCGAGCGCATCGAAAGAGCTTTTGAAGAAAATGGTTTTGGTCTATATGCAGTTGAATTAAACGCCAACGAAGAATTCATCGGTTTTGTTGGCCTGTCTGTGCCCCGCTTTGAAGCAGCTTTTACTCCATGTGTGGAAATCGGCTGGAGACTGGCCTACAAACACTGGGGCTATGGCTACGCTCCAGAGGCAGCAGAGGCGGTTCTGGCTGATGGCTTTGAACGCGTGGGCTTGAAGGAAATAGTATCATTCACTGCCACCTGCAACAAAAACTCCATGCGGGTGATGGAAAAAATCGGCATGACTCACCAGCCTAACGATGACTTTTTGCATCCAGCCTTAGCTGACGGCGACCCGCTCAAACCGCATGTGCTCTATCGCATAGCCTCTAAACTATAATCAAAGCTCGTCGAAAAATTTGCGCATGGCTTTCAAATACATTGGGGCATCAGTGACGGCCACATAGCAATGGGCTGAATCTGGCATGAACAGCGACGCTACCGGAGCCGAAGCAATCTTGCTCAAGGTTATACCTTGCTGCGGGGAACAAGTAATATCTTGTCCTTTAGTGAGAATCAGCAGTGGGGGATGCTTCCCTTTCACAAAAGCCGAATTATCGTAGCGCGGCTCTGAAAACATCTGGGTAGGATAAACATTGAGAAGCGGTACCCACTCTTTCAGAGTCACTTCAGGCGATACAAATGGCGAGTCTAAAATCACCCCATCCACAGGCACCCTGGCTGCCACATATGAAGAAACTCCTGTGCCCATAGACATGCCGTAAAGCACTATGGGCGTGGCCAATGACTGCCGCACAAATTCATAGGCTGAGAGGCCATCGTTACCCAACTTCTTATAGCTAGCCTCGCCCTCGCTATGGCCAAAGCCCTCATAATCGTACAAGAAGACGTTATAACCCATCTCTAAGATTGTTAGGGCTGGCTTGCAGTTTATGTAATTTGCAAGGTTATAAGAATTGCTCGGATTAATAATCACAGTACCCTTGGCAGTGCCAATCTTTGTCTTAAAGTAGACACCATGTAGATAGACTGGCTGGCCAGGCCTGTTCAAAACAGGGAAGAACATGTTCTCACCCACACAGTTGCCCATGATCAGTGGCGGATAGCGATCCGAGAAATCTTTGAACGGATGAACAGCCATAAACTCATAAAGTGGTTCGTTCAAAGCCGGACAAAAACCGGCGTAGACGGCGACAACAAAAATGAGCAAAAAGAGCCACTGCTTTCGGGCGTCAGCGGCTTTCTTTATCGATTTTGGCCGGCGAAAAGTTGTTGCCATTGCTGCACCTAGCTCAAATTCTAGCCTAGGTTTTGCCAGCTCTATGAATCGCTACAACCAATCACTTAATGAAGTGTTGGTTGCCCCTGCGAAAACTCAATAATCGAACCTGATGCGTTTGGCCTGCTGGTCAACAGTGTAGCCACGATTGAAAACTTTCGGCCCAATTAGCGGGTGAGACAGGCCGTTTTCATAAGTGACTTGCACCGACATTTTGATCATATGTCCGACCTCCATGCGCTCAGCCATGCCAAAGCCTCGGCCATGGCTAGTGATTCCTAGTTCACTGTGCATAGAAGGATGAATAACAAGTCCATCTCTTGCACAACCAGTGTCAAATACAGCTTTAATCGGATGTCCATTGACTGTAATATCAACCAGCATCGTGTCTCCCAGCTTCTCAAAAGGCAGAGAGAATTTATCGTTTCTATCGCGCTTAACTAAATTTGCCGCACCACCACTAGTGGCAACTACCGGCGCATCACCCTCATATGGCGCCTTGGTCAGGCGCAAATAGTAGTCATCTACCTGATATGAGTACTCTTTGAAGAAATTCTGCCCAATGACACTGCATCCCTTCTCGCGAATGAACCAAGTATCAACGCGGCGAGTAATATCTTGAATTGAAATATCCGTTTCAAGCATCTTCACCGGAACAACACCGTACACCCGGGCTACGGGAACCGTTTTAGCTTTTTCCAACTGTTCGCTTGTGACAATATCTGGAAAATCATAAAGACTGAGGCCGCATTTACTTGCTCCCGTGTCAAAGATAACCCGGCAATAGCGCCCGTTTATCTTGGCGCGCACCCACAAATGACCTTCGGCTCGCTCAATGGGAATACGCGTCTTCTGTGGCAACTTCTCCCATTCAGCACGACTAAGCGGGCGGCCGCCCTCAGCAAGATCAGCTAAGATTTTCGCGGCCAGAGCTGAACTAGCTTTGTCTCGCTCAGCATCTTCGGCTTTCTCTGTTGGGCTTTTAGAAGTGGCATTTCCAGCCGAATTTAAATAATTAGAAGCAAGCTTGGCCTCAGCAGAATTAGGCCATATCTGCACCAAGCGCTCAAAGATCACTTTGGCGTGAGAGGTATGCCCGAGCTGGATATAACAAAGACCGAGGTAATAATGCGCCGTCGCCCCCTGCTTTGAATCAGCCAGCTCACGAAATGCCAGAGAGGCAGATTGATAATCCTTCTTCTGAAACAGAGCGATGGCTTTAGTCATGGCATCTTGAGCGAAAGAAGGGCATGCAGATAGAACCAGCGACAATGCCACCGACACAATCAGCAATTGTGCCCACACGTAACCGCAAGACCTAGTCCAAAGATGCCTTGCTTCGCTTGCACGGCCTAGCCTTATACTAAAAACTTTGAAGAAACCAAGAGAAATAGTCAAAGCTGCCGCCGCAAAATTTGGGGTATCTTTCTAATGCCAATAGACCTAATGCAAATAGTCCGAGTACAAATTGACTACTATTGTACGGGAAACCTTGGAATCTGTCGGAATAAGTAATTTGATGAAACAGCAGCAATACAGAGTAGCTATTTTACTGAGCTTGTTAGAGCTTCTTTCGCTTGCAACCGGCGCCATAGCGGCATTGGCTCAACCAACTAACTATGCCCAAGCCTATCGACAGCAGCAGCGAGCTTTTGAGGGCGATGACGAAGAATCACACTATAACGATGAGAGCGAATATCAAAGCCCAGCCAGCTTAAATCGACGACCACAAGCTACAGGCGCAAGCAGCAGCCAAAGCTCAAGCTTCGCCGAGATTGACCAACTCTTCGCTAATTCACTAAGTCGCTTTGGTGTTCCGGGTGCCTCGTTTAGCGTCGGCTATCGCGGTCAAATTATTTACGCAAAGGGGTACGGCCTGGCCGATGTCAGCCAGGGTCGACCGTTTACCCCCGATACTCCTTTCTGCATAGCTAGCTGCTCTAAGGCGGTAGACGCCATGGCCATTTTGCACCTGGTCGACCACGGCAAATTATCGCTAGACGACCGCCTTTACGATATTCTTGGCCGCCCCAATTTAAGAGCAAATGCCGACCCAGCAGTGCGCCAAATTACAGTAAGACAACTGCTGCACCACTCAGGTGGATGGGATCGCAGCGTTCCCTATGATGCCAAAATGATGAATGCCATGGCCCGCGGGGGAACAATTCCCTTTGAAGAATTACTACTCAACGCTATGAACTTCCCCTTAGACTACCCACCTGGAACGAAAGCAATCTACTCTAACTTTCAATTCACAGTGGTGCGAGTGATCATCGCCAGAGCCTCTGGTATGGGCTATCAGCGCTATGTAGAGGAACAAATATTGGCGCCACTGGGAATTGTCGACATGCACCTGGAAGAGACCAAAGGTAATTATCGCCCCAACGAAGCGCGGCGCTACAGCCCACAGGGAAAGGAATTGCCGGGCGGCCGTCCAGCCTATCCCCTAACCGGCCCCATGGGCTCTTGGGTCTGCTCAACAAACGACATGGTCAAATTGTTCATGGCTCTAGATGGTTCAGATGGACGCCAGCTATTCAGCCAGCAAGCTAGACAAGCCCTAGTGGCGCCAGTGCCACCACCAATACCACCAAGAGCAAACGGCTTTCACTTTGGCCTTGGCCTTGATCGCGTTTATCAAACCGAAAATGGCCCGGGCTATATGAAAAACGGTGGAGTTGCCGGAGTGCACGCTCAAGTTGAGCACATACCCGGCGACATAGATTTCTGCGTCTTTTTCAATGGCGCAGGCCATCCAGATCAAGGAAAGAAAGTAATTGGTTTTGTCTGCGACAGCATTAGAAAGATACTGGCCGATACAAAGTTCCAGGCGAGGGCGGAGCGCTAGGCCCCTCCTCAAACTGAATTTTGCGCAGATAGTCGCCGTAATTGTTTTCCACCGAGCGCGGGGCAAGGCGATGGCCGCGTACTGCCACTTTAGCTTTCAGACCAACATTGACCTCATCTTTGGGGTGCAGCACTAAGTCATTGATGGCATCAACCACGATGTCTGGTTCATACATCACTCCCGGATTGATTTTGTGACCAGTATAATTGGCTCCATTAGTCCAAAACTGAGTATTGGTAGGCAATGGATTGACTGTACAAACATGAATATCCTTGAGCTTATCGGCCTTTAGCTCGGCGCGCAAAGCATCATCGAAACCTACAATACCAAACTTGGTGGCACTATAAGTAGCGTAATAGGCAATTGGGATTTTCCCTGCCATAGATGCCACATTTATCAAAGTGCCATGGCCTTGTTTTTTAAACTGACTAACAGCGAAGTGGCTGCCGTTCACAACCCCAGTCAAGTTGATATCTATCATACGAGCCTGATCGGCTAAAGGAATATCGGTGAAGCGGCCGAAGGCACCGACTCCAGCATTGTTGATCCAAACATCAATTTGCTTAAACTTGGCTAAAGCCGCCTCAGACAGGGCCTTCACTTGCTCGGCTTTGCTAACATCGGTGGCTACTGCAAGGGCGTTAGGGCCACACTGTGAGGCAATCTGCTCTAGCACTTCACCCCTGCGAGCGGCTAAGACAACATTAGCTCCCCGAGCAGCAAGCAGGCGCGCAACGCCCTCACCAAAGCCACTAGAGGCCCCTGTAATGACGATTGTTTTGCCAACCAGGTCTGCTTTCTTATTGGCTTTGTCTTGGGCTTTGTCATTAGCTTGAGGCTTATCTTCAGCCTTGAGCTGAGCTTCGTCTCTGGCAGCGCCACTGGCGCTATCGTCAGAAACGGCAGTTTTAGGCATAGCATCGGCAGACGAAAACAAGGCGATAACTACACAACTGGTAATGAAAGCAAATCTCTTCAATAAATCTCCTAGAGCAAACCAGGCTGCAAATTAGGCCTCTGAGCGACAAGCTTATGATAACCGTTTTGCCCCAACAGTTAGCGAACTGTTTGCCGCTCTCGGTGACGACCATGGCAGCCACTAGAATCGGAGCTAGTGACTTGAAATATCAGCCATCAGAAAACATCAAACTAAAAGGCAGGCGAATGACGAAATCAAGAAAGATTTTTGTTTGCTTCTCGGTAACATTGATAGCTTCAGCCTTATTCGGCTCACCTTTAGCCGCGCTCTATTTGGCACTTTCACCAAAAGAGCTGGCACCCTACCTGCTCTTCCCCCAAAAGATAACTAATGCCTACAAGAATATCTTCCTCAAACCATACGGAGTTGCTGGCGAGAGAGTAAAAGTGCCCTTAGCAAACGGTGGTCACCTCAGCGCTTTCTACTTCCCCAGGGCCAATGCACCGTATACAGTGCTAATCAGCCACGGCCAGGGTCAAATGGAACAACAAATTGGCCTAGCGCACGCAGCTTTAGTCAGCAATCTCAACGTCTTAATTTATGACTACGAGGGTTACGGCGAAAGCACAGGAAAGGCCAGCACAAGCAACCTTTTGCGCGATGGCATCGCGGCCTATGACTATCTGATACAAAAGAAAAAAGCCAAAGCAAATCAAATAATTGCCATGGGTAGCTCCATGGGGACAGGCATTGCCGCTAACACGGCCTTGAAGAGAGATTGCGCCGCCCTGCTATTGGTTGCACCATACAACAGCCTGGCGCAAGCCGCTTGCGACAATATCAACTACTTCAAACTCTATCCATCCTTTCTCTTTCCCCAACCTGATATAAGCTGCATGCCGTTCATGATCAAAGACAAGCAAAGATCAGACTCATCCGAGGCCAATGCAGCAGTACACGCAGCAAGCAGTTCAGCGCCTCAGCCTGTAGTTATAATCCACGGCGCTCTAGACCAAAGAATTCCAGTCACCCACAGCAGACAACTGGTAGCGGCCTATAAAGAAACTCACCAAAATTCCCAATCAGGCAAACAGACCAATCAGGACTCAAATCTCCGCTACGTAGAGCTTCCCAACAGCCATCACGGCGATTTTTCGCTCAACATAATCACTGAAGAACTCAATGGGATAGTGGCTCGCTTGGAAGCATCGAAGAAACCTCTGCTGTCGAAAAAATAGGCGAACTATACGCCCAGCTTTTCAGCGTGCATATCAAAGCGTTTTTGCGCTTCTCTCACTTTATCGGTTTCACCAAGCTCCATCAGCTTCTTCAAATACCAACGCAAGGCTCTGACAACATTTGGATGTTTTTGGCCGAGCTGATACTGCATAGCATAAATGCCATCCTCGCCCTGAGTGAGCAGATCTTCCACACCCTCTTGCCGACAAACACTATAGATCATGCTGGCACGCATGTATTCAGCACTACCAGAGCCGACTGTCAGCTCTAACAGCTCCATACAAGAGAACAACAAGTCGCGTGCATCAGAAAGATTGCCATCAACGACATACATTACAGCCAAATCGCTCATAACATAAGCTAGCTGCACTGCCCCGTCTTCATTGAGGTCTTCCAAAATAAGCATGGCCTGACGCAACTCTCTTTCAGCAGAAGCATGGTCGCCGCGTTCCAGATAAATCTGAGAATGAAAGCGCAGAGCAACAGCATAAAGTTCTCGCAATGCAGGCTCACTGGCCCCAGACAAGGCGTGCATAGCTTGATCTAAATGCTTTTCTGCATCTTTCCACTTCTCAGTGGCAATGTACATTGCCCCGAGACCGACATGGCAAGCATTTACAGCAAAGTCACGGTCTTTTAGCAGCTTTGCCTGCTCGATAGCTCTGAACAAAAGTGTTTCGCACTGGCGAAACTCACCTTGCTGATAAGCACCTTTAGCAGCGCTGATGCGAGACTTCCACATCTTAGTGTCATGATCATTTGACTCGATGGCGTCGGTGAGATGTTTTTGAGACATAACTTGAACCTTTTATCGGCTGGGAGCCAAGACTTGCGAAGAAGTAAAGATACCAGAAGAACCCTTCAAAATTCATTACAACGGGCTAAGTGTGAGGATTAGTGATCATTTCTCCGAAATCGAACTGATTCCGTCCTGTCCTCTCCCGGTAAATCGCCACTGGCGCGTAGCCAAAAGCCTCACATTTGCTCAAAAGAGACGGTCTATCAATTGAGAGCATAGCAGCTTCGGGATCAAGCATGAAATCGTCAAAGACCTTACGCCCACGTGAAATCAAGCCAGTTAGTAAGTTTTGAAAATCATCGTCACTCCAACCCTGATTCAAAACGAAAGGAGCTTGCGGCAGATTACTTGCCAAAGCACGCTGCATAACTTGCGAATGCATCTGGGCGAATCCAGCTAGCTCTTTATCTGGCAAAGCCGCTAGGACATTCCAATAGCTCAGATAGTGATCTTCAAGAAAGAAGGGCGAAGCTGAATCAATCAGCGCCGAATCAACTATTTTCCAAAATTCGTCTTCTGTCATTGAGCACTTAATTAATTGGTGGGCCAATTGGATCGATTAGTTAAGCCTTAACCTTTTCTTTCCCAAAATAGGACTATAACGTAATTACGAACGTTGGAGTCCTAAAATGAGTATTGTAATTACCCGCCTCACCGAAGTTGAAGTTGCCTCAGCAGATTCAACAGAAGTGCGGTGGTTGTCGGAATCTGAGATTGAGCTTTTAAGCAATCGCCTAGTTGAAATTGTCTACGAAGAAATGGCGAAAAAAGAAAGCAATCTTCTCACCAAATTAAATTATCCAGCTCGCTAAAGCAAATTCTTCAGCTCGGGTATATAAGCCCAGTAAAGCACTAATATAGTGGCGCAGTAAGGGCTGAAGGAGATAGATGGGCAAGAATATTGGCAACAAAGCTAATAGCAAAATAGGTCGGGATAAAATCGCCCGGCATCTAACAAAATTGATTTTGCTAACTGTAGTTTTCGCCACTCCATCAGCAGTATTCGCTGCCAAAATAGACGCCGCCTCACTAACAGCAGATTTCGCCGCCCGCGATGCCATGCCAGAAACACGGGTGCCACAATCAAAGTGGTACCAGCGAGGTCGCTTTGACTCCTGGGGACCACGCGCTTTAGAATATCCCGCTCCTAACATACCCAGCGGCTCTGACCCAATTCAATGGCAAAGGGCGCGGGTCATTGCTGTGGCAGAAAAATACATTGGCCTTCCGTACAAACATCACCACATCCCCGCCTGGTCACCGGAAGAAGGGCCTGGTCTAGACTGTTCCAATTTCACCTCCTGGGTCTATAACTACGGCCTGGGAATGAAACTCAACAGCGACGTGCACAAGCAAGCCGAAGGCCCAGAAGCCCCAGGAAGGCGGCTAAACCCCGGCGAGCCTTTCGTTGCCGGAGACCTACTCTACATTCTCAAAAATGACCGCTCCGAAGTCTCCCATGTAGTAATTTACATTGACGAAGGCCATGTTATCGACTCGCACGATGGTAGCGTGCAGATACGCGAGTTCAAGGGTTGGTATCGCTCGCACTTATCTCACGCTCGCAGACTGATTGAATAATTTCTGCTTCAATAATTGCAGCTTAGATCAGCCGCTCTGAGTATTTCCATCGACTACTGTTGCGTGGAACCACCAGTGGCGCTGGCAGCTCCAATACAACTCATTTTTGAAGAAGCATTTGGCCCCAGGCCTGTGCCAACTGGCAACCACACTTTCACGCGGCAAGCTGAAGGCAAATTGTCGCCGACAACGCTGTCGTAGTTGGCGTTTAAGATTATCCGTGCCGGCGCCACAGTCTTCATAACCGGGGCAGAAAGAGCAGCGATTTTGAAAGTTAGGTCGCCGTCGGCATCGGGCAGCTTAGCGTCTATGTCGTGCTTGTAGAGCTTCATTCCAGCGCTAGAGGCATAGCTTTGCTCTTGGTCATGGGCCTCAAGCTCGGCAATGTTCTTCAACACTTCAACATTTGACTCGGTATTGACCACACGACCACACTGCCAACCAGCAAGCAGCGGCTCCTCTACTTTCATCCAGGGCAGGTACATAGCGTAGGTCTTGTTGATCTCCTCAAACTTCTTTTCCATTGCCTGCTTAGCTTCTTTCTTCGCCACTATAGAAAGTTGCTTGCGCTGCAATTCGAGAGTCTTGGCTGAATCACGCGACTCATCTAAAAGCTCCTCTGCCAATGAGGCCAAGCCAGGATACTTCTCTTTGCACTCGTCGAACTGCTGCCGACCAGCAAATACTAATTGGCGATTGCGGGCAATCATGTTGTTCATTTGGCCAATGCGATCTTTGTCATTCAACTTACGAGCCGCAGCCAGAGCCATTTCGTTTGCCGATGCCTGGAGGCGATTATGCTCAAAGAAAAGACCACCATAAGAGTAACCAATTAGCAAAGACACAGCCAACAAACCAATGACGATCATGGCTAAAACCAGGACAGAACCACGGCGGCACCGCATCTGGGCAGAAAGCCTTCTATTCTTCCTCAAGTCTTTGCTTGCAAGCTTATTAGTACCTGAGCTCATCTCCATTCCTCTTTATCAACTATTCGTTGACGAAATAGTGAGAAGTAACAGGATCCCTGCTGAAGTTTTCCCAAGGAGAAGAAGTATGCAAATGCAGAGTAATCGGACTAGTAAAACCTGGCAAACCAGCAGCTGAACTAAAAAGCGGAGCAATCGAGCAATCGGCAGAAAGCTCCATGCTGTATAGACTTGGCTCAAAACTGCCATCAGGCAACCACTCAGACGGAATCGAAACACCGTTGGGCACTGATATTTGGCTAGAGCCGTTCTTAGAAATTATTGTCAACTTCAATTTTGGATTGGCGATTGTCACTGAGCACTTCTCTAATATCGAAGTAAACCATGGGTCTTGAGTGAACATATCGTAGGCTTCAGTGCGCTTCTCGCAAAGAACTACACGGTGAGCCATTTCAGTCATGGCACCTTCAACGATCAAATAACGAATCGGAATAATGGCAATATTGAAAAGTGGAGCAAAAACAAAGGCTATGAGCACAATCAGACCAACAGCAAACTCAGTAAGGCCATGACCACTGGCTTTTCTGCGCCTGCTGTGAAAACTTAGTTTTGGGTTTCCGCTGTTTCGAGTGCCATTCATGGTAAACACCTATTTGCCGGTAAAAGCAATACGGCCACTCCCAGGTATTTAGGACGGATATAGGGCATTTTCACAAGTGCCTCTAAAAATTGATATCTATCAGTTATAGCTAAAGCACTTAACAAGCAAGTGCAGTAAATGAGTTAAGAAAAGCAGGTCAAGAACGGCATGACAAGTAACAATCTGGCAGAAACAAAAGAGCGGACAAACTGTCAACCAATTGCCAACAAACTGGCAACCCGCAGCAAAACCGGCCAGGGCATCGTCGAGCTTGTCACCGCCCTGGTTTGCTTGGTACCTGTTGGCCTAGTTCTAATCGATTTAGGAGTAGTAGCAATCGGCGCTGGAATAAACGATGCCGCCTGTCGTGACGCCGCCCGAGCAGCCGCTTCTGGAGCGCCTTCTGAGTTAACCCTGGCTGACAATCGCACAATCGGACCAGACAAATCACCTTACCAGCGGGCTCAATCAGTAATCAAAAAAATCTATGCTACCAATGTTCCAGCCAAAATCCGTCAAAACATTGAAGCAATTGAGACTATTAAAGACGTTCCGGCAGTCGAAGCCGGAGGAGCTGTAGACGGCGAAGTGAGCGTTAAAACCACTATAGATGTTTATCCCCCCTTCATTGTCGGCAAAGTCGTAGGAGATGGCGGCATCGCTCTTTCGTCCAAGCACATTGTTCCTATCACTTACGTCATGCCTGCCGCTGCACCTTAGACTGAACACTAATAACATTTGAATCGAGAACGCAAAAGGAAGAGGCAGACTATGGTCTGCCTCTTCCTTTTGCACCTTTCATACACTGCTCTTGGTTCTGGTTGCCTCAGCCATCTACCGATAAAGCACAGTCTTCATGCCGTCTTGCTCAGAGTAAATATTGAGAATTAGATCAGCCGTAAAGCCACCATCAAAGTCATTACCGTCTGAGGGTGCTACTTGAAAGCCACGACTGGTAATCTCGTTGACGATATCGGTATAAGACTCATTGGGCAGGCGCACTTGAACAATTGGGTTTTTATTGACAAAGGTATCTAAAGCTAGGCGCAAAATGGCATTAGCAGCAGCTTTTCGCTCTTCACTAGAGGAGCTCCCCCCCTTATGTTTGACCTTGAGACAAACACCCTCGCCCTGGGGCAAATCAAACTTGCGCTGCTTTTCCATGCCATAAGCTTTGCCGTTGTTGAACCAAAGATACTCATAAGCAACCTTTTCGTCTTCTTTATTCGGCGCATAGTAAGCCACTTGCACTTTTTCAATTTTCTTTAGAGATGAACCTTCATACTGAAACTGCCTTTCCAAAGGCTTGGTCTCTAGCTCCACCACCCAATCATAAGGGTTAGAAACCATTCCGTCAGCCATTACCTGCTGGGCGCCCGCGAGGGCTAAAACGAGAGCTAATGCTAGTGAAGGGATGCCGGTGAGATGGCTTCTGCGCCATTTTCTCAAATTCATGGATCAATCCTCAACTCTGCCACAATTCAAATTCTTCGGATGCCGTGCATTTGGACTCTGTTAATATCTTCTGGAAGACTTTTAGTAATTTCTGAAAGATGAGGACCCTTGGCGGATCCTCTTCTTCTGCCACTTGCGGGACCAGAATTAAAGACCAGCAGTAGCTAAATCCACAGCTTTCTTAGCATCTGGCATGCCCCAACCGAAGTAGGGATTCCAACCAGGAACTGAATTAACGCAGCTTGCTTTGAGAATCTGTTCGACAGCAACGTTAGGTAGAGCTGGATTTCTCGTGATGATAAGAGAAGCTACAGCAGCCACAATCGGCGAAGAGAACGATGTACCATCAACAGCTCCTTGTGTGCCATCGATATTGGTCACGATAATTCCTTTACCCGGTGCGGTGAAATCTACCGAAGTACCCCAGTTGGAAAAGTCAGCGAGACTACCGCTAGAGTCAATTGCAGAAACAAAGTTGATGTAGGGGCAGTTGGGTGTGGCGTCGAAAATTCCATCATTGCCTGCAGAAAGGAAGATTAGACCCTGGCGTGCATAATAGAATTCAGAAAATATTTTGTGCAAAGGGGCATGTATTGCCGCATTATGGAAACCATAGTAGGGTCCGCCATAGCTAATATTGACGATTCTGGCACCAGAAGTGAAGACTTTAAACATGGCACAAGCGATAGAAAGATCGTCAGTCATAGCTGATGTACCAGGTGCGCCGTCGGCAATGCGAATGGGATAAATACTTCCTTTCGGTGCAATCCCGGCACTAACCTGTGAATTATTCATGGTACCAACAGCACAGGAAGCTACCCAGGTGCCATGTCCGTGGCGATCAGTATTAGCTCCAGATGAAGCTTCTGCGGCGATTACGCCAGCTAAATCTGTTACTCCTGGCAAACTACCGCTTGCCATTAAAATGCCACCGAGAGCCTTGGCAGCTGCGGTGTTAGCATCAAAGCCTTTCTCCACTTTGCCACTCAAATCAGCTACACCACCCTGGCAACCAGAATCTAACACCGCAATCTTTGCGCCGCCTTGATCCTTATCCCAAGCCTTGGGGCAATTCATGGCTGACAAATGCCATGAAGTAGAAAAATTAGGATCGTTAGGCACCACATTGGCGCTATAGCGATAGTTGCGACCAACAGCGGAGAAATGCTTTTTATCGCCTGTCAATTTCTTTTCAGCTTCGGCGAAGTGACCCTTCTCAGTGCGCACCACAAGCATCTTCATGCGTCCATCACCGAGAGTAGCAACAACGGTTCCGTGAACGCCTTCTAGTGCTTCTTTAATATCATCGTTATCAGCTTTCATGTCAGGACAGATGAGCAGAGTGTCTGGCTCCCAGGTGACATTAGGTCTAACCTGTTTTTTCATTGATCTATTAGTAGGAGTTTTCAATTTCATTTCGGCACTGAGAGCAGGCAATTGCATTGCTCCCAAGATCATTGAACACGACAGAGCTGTGGCAAACAGCCGTTGACTTTGCCTGGACACCAATCCGGAAACTTTGCGTATCATCTCTTTGCGCTCCATTGGTAAGTAAGGACTCCCCTCCGTACGAGAGCCTCAACAGAGCGCACAAAATAATTAGGCCGGTTCGTAAAATACTGGCCACATTATTGAGAACTACTTAATTACCGATGTGATTGCCGTTGTTATGGAAACCATTTGCAGCATTGGGGTCAATACCATTTGGATAGGCGGCATTCTGGCCCGTAAGATTGTTTTGATTTTGATTCAGGTTTCGATGCTTGCGCCCACCGCGCCCGCGCCGACCACCCAGCAGGCCTCGAGAAAGCCCTCTAGACATGCGACCAGCGCCCCGCAGCACACTGCGGCCCCCAACCCTACCACCTATGCGACGATGACCGCCCCGTCTGGCTTCTGCTGGCTCAATTGCAATCATTCCTAATAGCAATGTCAAAACCACAAACAGCGCCATGTATCTAATAGAAAAAGCCTTTGTAGAGAGGGCCCGGTTTGCCAAGGTTGACTTCCCCAGACCAGTGCTTGCTTTCACCTTGTTCACCAACGCATTACCTCCACCGAGCGGCCACTTGCAGAAAAGACCCATAATAGGTAATACGTCATGAAACGGAAAAAAGTTCAATTGAAAAAAGATTTCCCCAGTTTGTCAGGCCTTATCCTGCGCTACCGCCTTCACCTTAGCAGCACCAGTGCTGCCGTGAGAAGTCTTGGCATTAACCGATACAACCGGATCAAACAGCGCCAGAGCGTCGCTATCGTACTCTTTGCTGAAGCTTTGCATCTCTTCTAACGTCAAAGTCGAAAGAGAGACATTTTTCTCGCGGGCGAAAGCCACGAGAGCCGACACTTCTTCGTGGGCTTTTCGAAAAGGCACCGATTTATTGACTAAATACTCAACTAGATCGGTTGTAATCATATCAGGATCAGATGCCGCCTTGAGCGTCGTTGCACTGTTTACAGTCATGCTATTGACCGCCACCGCCATGACGTTCAAGCATCCGCTAAGTTCTTTGCTAACCTTAATTGCTGGGGGCTTTGTCTCCTGCAAATCACGGTTATAGCCTAAAGGTAAACCTTTCAGGGTGGTGAGAACATTGATTAACTCACCCATCATCCCACCAGCTTTACCGCGCACAATCTCGACTGGGTCTGGATTCTTCTTCTGTGGCATCAGACTTGACGCAGTGGTAACCGCATCGCTGAAAGTGACAAAGCCAAATTCTCTAGTGGCCCAAATAACGAAAGTCTCAGCCATCTGACTCAAGTGCACAGAGCACATCGATGCAGCAAATAAATACTCAGCAACGAAATCGCGATCGCTTACAGCATCAATCGAATTATTGAAGCAAGTCGGCAGCCCCAAAAGCTTCGCACTCAAATGTGGATCGATAGGCAAGCCAGTGCCAGCCTGGGCTCCAGCGCCAAGAGGCGAGACTGCTGTGCGCTTTTCTAGATCGCAAAAGCGACCAAAATCGCGCTCAAGCATTTCCATAAAAGCGTGCATAGCGTGGGCGAAAAGCACGGGCTGTGCTCTTTGCAAATGAGTATAACCAGGCATTACGGCCTCAATGTTAGCAAGAGCGCATTTAGCTATTGCCGACTTAAGCACAGTAATTTGCGTCTTATGCAAAGCAATTTGACCCAGCACAAAGAGCCTGAGATCAAGAGCCACTTGATCATTTCTACTGCGGGCCGTGTGCAGCCGCAGAGCATCTTGACCAATGAGCTGCTCAAGGCGTTTCTCGACATTCATATGAACGTCTTCAAAAACAGGATTGAGCGTAAACTTGCCCTCTTGATACTCAGCCAAAATCGCCTTCAATCCAGCAACAATGCTTGTGCCCTGGGCCTCCGTGAGGAGACCCTGCTGGCACAACATAGTGGCGTGGGCGATACTACCTTGAATATCTACTTCAACCAAGGCCTCATCGGCATCAACTGAATTGACAAAGGCAGTAACCGATTGATCAAGCTGTTGCGTGAACGCTTTTCTTAATACTTGCATTTTTCTGGCTCCAGGCAGAGAGTCTAAGACCGTTGATATTGATGAAACCTCCAGAATCAGCGGGGTTGAAGCTCGACATATTCTCGAAGCTTGTCATCTTTTCGCTGTAGAGAGATTGTTCTGACTTTCTTGCCACAACCATTGAGTTGCCCTTGTAGAGCTTGATTTTGGCAACACCAGTAACGCAAGTTTGTGATTCTTTGATGAAATTATGCAGCAGTTGAGTCTCTGGAGCGAACCAGAATCCGTTGTAGGTTAGCTCAGCAATCTTGCTTACCAGCGACTGCTTCAAGTGCGCCACTTCTTTGTCGAGAGTGAGCGATTCCACAGCCTGGTGAGCTTGCAAGAGAATAGTTACACCAGGAGTTTCATAGACGCCTCTAGACTTAATGCCAATAAAGCGATTCTCAACCAAATCAATACGTCCGACTCCGTGGGCTGCAGCTATTTCATTGGCTTTCTCAACCAGTTCAACTGGCCCTAATTTCTCGCCATCAATAGCCACTGGCACGCCCTGCTCAAATTCAATTTCAACGAACTGAGCCTTATCTGGAGCTTCTTCAGGGTTCTTTGTCCACAGATAAATATTCTCGGGAGCTTGTTGCCATGGGTCTTCTAGAATGCCACCCTCATAGCTAATGTGCATCAAATTGGCATCCATCGAATAAGGCTTTTCTTTGGTGATTGGCAGAGGAATGCCATGCTTCTCAGCGTAGGCAAACAGGTCTGTACGGCTTTGATACTCCCACTCACGCCAGGGGGCAATTACACCCAACTGTGGAGCCAGTGACTTCACTGCTAGTTCAAAACGCACTTGATCATTACCTTTGCCAGTGGCGCCGTGGGCAATGTAATCGCATCCTTCGCGCAAGGCTGCTTCAACCATCCCTTTGGCAATACACGGACGAGCAAGGGATGTGCCCAACAAATAAACGGCCTCATAGACAGCGTTGGCTTGAATTGACGGGAAGATAAAGTCTTTGACAAACTCTGCCTTGAGGTCATCAATAATGCACTTCTCAGCACCGGTCTTGAGAGCTTTTTCGTGCACAGCGTCGAAGTCTTCTTCTTGACCAACGTTAGCGCAGTAGGCCACGACCGGCACGTTGTACTTCTCTTTGAGCCAGGTCAAAATGCAGGAAGTGTCTAGTCCGCCGGAATAAGCTAGCAAAATTTTCTTCATTGGGTTCTCCAAGTATTTGTGGGTTGTTCTAAAGCACCAGTGCCAAAATGGCTTTCTGAGCGTGCAATCTGTTTTCGGCCTGGTCAAAAACTACTGAGTTTGGACCATCAATAACTTCATCGGTAATCTCTAAACCGCGATGGGCAGGCAGGCAATGCATGACAATGGCATCGGGCTTAGCGTGCTTCATCAGCTCGCAATTGAGCTGATAAGGGGCAAAAATCTTTTCTCGCTCTTTGGCCTCAGCCTCTTGGCCCATTGATGTCCACACATCGGTATAGACAGCATCAGCATTGGCGACTGCTTCATAAGGATCATTTGAAAGAGTTATCTCAGCGCCAGAGATTTTTGCTAGCTCCAACGCTTTCATCCAAATCGAGGCCTGGGGCTCATATTTGTGAGGACAACCCATGGAGAAATCAACACCTAGAGTAGCCGCTAGGAGCAAAAGAGAATTAGAAACATTGTTGGAATCACCGACATAGGCGAGCTTTATGTCTTTGATGCCTTTGTGCTCAATCAGGGTTTGGAAATCAGCCAGGGCCTGGCAAGGATGCTCTTTATCAGATAAGCCATTAATGACCGGAACATTAGCATTGGCTGCCAGAGCCACAACTGTCGAATGCTCAAAAGTGCGAGCCATAACACCATCAACCCAACGCTCAAGGTTCTTGCCCACATCGGCGATTGTCTCGCGCTCACCAAGCTTGGTTTCAATATTGATGGCATGACCACCTAACTGGGTCATTCCCGCTTCAAATGTCACTCTAGTGCGCAATGAAGGCTTCTCGAATAGCATGGTCAAAGTTTGACCTTTAGCAAAAAGGGTCTGGGTGGCGTCAAACTTATTTGCCTTGAGCTTGGCTGCCACATCAAGAATCAACAGTAATTCTGTAGCACTGAGCTGCTCAATACCAATAATGTCTTTACCGCGCATGCTGTGCTCATCGAGGACAAAAGCCAGAGGAGAAACGCCCTCGGGATTAGCCATACGCTGAGGCTTACCAGATTTAGCAGTTACTTTTGCTGTATTGATTGCTGCGTCTTTCTTCAATGTTTCGGTCTCGTTTTGAGCAGTTAGGGTCATTGGTCTTTCCTTTTACTGTGGGTTGAGCGGTGGGCTATGGGCAAACTATTGTGGGTAGGGAACCGTAAGCCTGAAGGTCGGGAGGTCTTAGCTGAACTTGATGGACTAAAGCAAAAAAAATCCCCGGGTGATTAACCCAGGGATGACAGTCTTGTTGCGCTTATTAGCTTATTAGCTATGCAAGTCGATGCCCCGGGTTCGGTGAGAACTCGCGGCGGCGTCGGTCAGCGGCGTTAGCTATAAGAGTAGTAGAAGCAAATAAAAGCATTTCTGCGGTTGCATTCCAAAGCGGTAACTTGTTGAAGGTTAACGGCGAGCTTCTACTTTGTCAACGATCTTTTTCTTCAATCGCCATTTTTGTTGCGAAATAAATAGTGACCTGTACAGACTTCAGCGAAGGCAAAATTAAAATTCAGTCTAACTTTTCTTCCGCCTGTATAGAAGCTATTGTCCCCCCACACAGACGGAGTGAATTTTAATATGCCAGAAAGATTTGACGTTAAGGCAGAGGCCTTTTATGTAGAGGGGCTAGCTAATAGAGCTGGCATTGATTGGCGCGACCGGCCAGCATTTTATGTCTCCGATGCAGCAAAACTTTCTCAAGAGGTTACTAGGCTGGCACAGAATGGACACCTCGAAGGTGTCACACGCCAGATGCAAAGCGACAGTGCATTTTGGGGCAGTAAAGGGTGCGCTCCAAAGGTATGGGAAATCGATCGCGGTGAAGACGGAAAGATCAGCGGAATTAAGTTTCTGGTTTTCAATCGCAATTGGGATAATCCGGCTTATGCGAACGTCAACCTCGAAAACCACAATAAGAGATAGTTAGGCTCAAATTCAAGGCGAGCGAAAATCATTCAAATCGCAATCGGCTACCCAATTGCCATGGAAACCGAAAGGCACACGCACAGGCAGATGAATAGTAGCGACTGGAGCAGCCTCAAAATCTTGCGCGTCTAAAATCACAACATCAGTTCTATTGGTATGCTGATCATATACATAAGATAAGAGCCAACCCTCATCTTCAGCGATTGCATTTGCTTTGGCCACAAAAACCGGCTCCATTGTCGCTCTTCCTAAACCAAATTCATGGGTCAGAGTTTCACCACTGATCAAATCATGTTTGTAAGCAGAGCCAAACTTGAGATCGGCAGTGAACTGCGCTGTATAACCAAAGCGATAATTCAGGCCAACTCTACTATCGTTCAAGCGTGGAAACTCCACTGCCTGGTCAGCTAACTGTGTTTCAGAGAGCTTGCCTGTGGGCAAATCTAGCACCCAACGCACCAAAGCCGGAGGAGTTATTCCGCGCCTAATCACATCAGCATCGAAATACGTAGAATTTTTGACTACGTCCACAACCACCTTACCGCCGTCTTCGTAAGCATTCATGATGTGATAGACATAGCATTGTGGTGCTTCAAACCAAATCATCGAATTAACATCACCACTGCGAGGCAGGAGGCCAATACGCGCTTGCTGCTTGCGATTCCACAGATAGGGGAACTTACCACTGACCGCAGCGACTAAATCAAACGTCATAGGCAAATCAAGCACAACTACAAACGAAGGCGTGATCGCAGTGTCGTGAATCATGGGCTGATGCGGAGCAGAAACCTGAGCAGCAGTGCGCGATCGCCCAGCCGTATCCACTACCAAATAATCAATATGCTTTTTCCCCGGCTCATAAGCCAACACATGCAATTCGCCAGTAACTGGATCGCGGCGCGGATGGGCACTGAAAGCGCCTTTCAATGTTCCATCAAAATCGCTGTAAGCGGTTGTCTGCAAATTGCCGTCTAGTTTCATCGGCAGAGCGCCGGCCTCAACCAGGGCATAAAGTTCGCCACCGATGTTGAGCACATTAGTGTTCACACTTCCGCCGTGGGTCTTGCGCGGATAGGGTAATTGCTGACGCTTCAAATCACGAGCAGCATTGTCGGTCAAGACATAATTGTTTCTGTACCACTCTGCCTTGCCGCCCTTCAAGCGCAGACCGTGTACCATGCCCGTGCCCAAGAACCAATGGTATTTTTTAGGGTTAGGTTTGGCTGAGGGATTGGGGCCAATGCGCAAGAAGCGACCTTCTAACTCTTCTGGAATGGTGCCGGTCACAGCCAGGTCAGAAATAACATTTTCATCGGCCACTGGGGCGAAATTAGCCACTAGAAAAGGATTGGCAGCCAGCTTGTCTGTCTGTTTGTCTGTCAATTTCTCAGTAGACTTTTCAGTAGTCTTCTCGGCGGCTCTTTCCACTGCCTTCTCCTTAATTGCCATCCTCATTACCCCTCTAGCGGAACTAGCCGCTTACTAAAACTCTTCAATACTTGTTATACGAATCTGCCATTGGCAGACTTGATTGATATAAGACTACTCCTATATCAGAAAAGTACAATAGTGGGCACGTCTAATATTACGACGGTTTAACAATGCCATGGAAGCTATTGAGCGAAATCAATCGAGTGGAAGTTATGAACGGAACCAAAGATCTGGCATCAACGCTTAGCGGCGCGCTTAGACTTCTTCTCCATAGCTTTGATGGCTTCGATAGCTTCGTCCAACCAGTCTATATATGCTTGCTTTGACTTAAATCCAAGTTCAAGAGTTAAGCGACCAGCCAACTGCTCGTAGTCAGAACACTTTGACACAGCCGGAATATCAATGGCCTTTAGTGCAGCCAAACATTCTTCATGCTTGGCCTTAGCACTCATGAGCACAGCAATCATAGTCTCGCGATCAATGAAATCGCTAAAGAATAACTGCACCAAAAGCGGGTCTCGGTACATTGGCGGCTCGATTGCCTCGCTCAACCAACGCTCCAGCTCTGCCTTCCCCTGCTTAGTAATCGTATAAACTTTGCGATTGGGTCGATCAGACTGAAATTCAATTTCGCTAGTAGCAAAGCCCTGCTCAACTAGCTTATCGAGGGTCTTGTAGATCTGTGTTTGGTCCGCTGGCCAGAAATAGGCAACACTTTTGTCGAAGTGCTCGTTCTTAAGCGTGTATCCAGTTTGCGGTTGTTGGCGCAAAAAGCCAAGAATCGCGTGCGACAGTGACATTGAAGATCTCCCAAAACTCAGACACTAATAGGATACCTCCTATATAGGTGAATGCGGAAATACCAGCAATAAAATGACTCACGAGAAACCAGGGGCGAGGCCTCAAATGCTGCGCTGACTATTCTTCTACTCGCCTGCAGCTATACCAGGCCAAAAATAGTACAAGTGGAACCATCAATACTCGCAATAACCGCGGCATCGCCCCGCAGAATATAGAAATAGTCAAACAAGCACTTCCCAATGACAGTGCCATTTCAAATTTTCGTGTAATAAGCTCTGCCTGATACTCAGCCGATTGCTCAGACTGCTTGCGCGTTTGGCATTGTGACTGCTGGCCGGACGGACCAGGATGATCAGACTGACTAAGTCGCTTCTCGGTCTCCGCCTTTGCTATCGCCTTTTCAATTGCCCTAATTCGCCAACAGCCAAATGATACAAAAATTACATAGGTCGGAACAAGAACAGCAAAGGTCAAAGGCGCAATGTACGGTTGCATAGAAACGAGAAAGAAAAGGGAAACCGAAAAAAATGTCGAGGCGCCAAGCCTAATCCAAAAGCTGAGCTTAGGTGGCTTAAAATCAGGATGGTGGTGACCAACACCAACAGTCAGTTTATGCAAGAGGCGTTCGGTTCTTAAATCCACAACCACCTCGTGCCACAGCTACTACACTTAGCCTATCCTTCGCTTACCTTAGCAAACAACAAATTCAGACTTTCCGCCATAGTCGGATGCGAAAACATCACGTTGGCTAAGTCGGTATAAGGCATTTTCGCCAGCATTGCTACTTGAATCACAGAGACTATCTCGCCGCCTGCTGCCGACAAAATTGAAGCGCCAAGTATCTGCTTAGTCTCAGCATCGATAACAGCCTTAAGCAGACCCTTTGTCTCTCGCTCGGTTTGCGCGCGGGGAATGGTCTTAGCTTCAATCTTAGCCACAAGTATCTTGTGCCCAGCTTGTTTGGCTTCGGCCTCCGTCATTCCCACACGACCTAACTCAGGGTCGGTGAAAAGAGTATAGGGAACAATTCGGCCTTCTGTTGTGCGACCAGCCCCAGACACAGCATTGTCACGCAAGATACGATAATCGTCCCACGACAAATGAGTGAAGAATGGCCCACCCTTGCAGTCGCCAATAGCGAAGATAGCGGGTACGTTAGTTTCTAAACGACTATCAACTTTAACAAAGTTGCGTGAATCAAGGGCCACACCAGCAGTCTCTAGGCCAAGATTCTCAGTATTAGGAAGGCGGCCGGTAGCAACCAACAAGTGGCTCACCGACAGAATTCCCTTTTCGCCCAGATCAATGTCAGTGTTTTCGCCATTCTTCTTCAGCGACTTAATCGGTGAATCAAAAAGAATTTCAATGCCTTCGTCAAGCATTATCTGTTTGACGCAATTACCAATTTCAGCGTCTTCTCTGGGTAAAAAGTGATTGCCTCTCTCAATAATGGTGACCCGGCTGCCTAAGCGTCTGAATATCTGAGCAAACTCAAGGGCAATATAGCCACCACCGACGATGCCCAAATGTTCAGGCAACTTCTCCAGCTCCATGATCGAGGTGCTGGTCAAATAACCACATTCTTCCAGGCCTTCATACGAAGGAATCAGCGGCCGACTGCCAGTATTGATATATATTTTGTCGCCAGTAACTACCTGCCTGGCGCCACTGTTCAATTCAATCTCAATTGACTTAGCAGAGACAAACTTACCTTTGCCATAGAAGAAATCTAAGTTATCGGTATAGTCAAAGAGCTTCCAGTGGGCGTTGACCATTCCTTCAACCACCGCTCTCTTGCGGGCCAGGGCAGCTTTTAGATTGGAATCTTTTACCTCAGATGTGCTTTGAGCCGTGCTTGCATCAGAAGCCTTGTCTGCATCTCTAACTTCCCCAGCGGCCTGACCAGAAAAGCTAAAGCCCTCTTCTGCTGCCAACCTTGCGGCATTAACAAGCTTGCTAGAAGCAACCAAAGTCTTAGTGGGAATGCAAGCAACATTGATGCAAGAGCCGCCAATCATCTTCTCTTCAATCAGTGCGACGCTAACACCTTTCGCCGCAAGGGCCAGAGCTAAAGACTTTCCTCCCTTGCCGCCACCGAGGACAACCGTGTCGTAGTGCTTTACGTCGCTATCTGTTTGCATGTCTTTCTCTCACTTTATCCTTTCTCAATAGTTTGCTACTTCTTCAACTACTTCTTCAACTGCTATTTCAACGATTGGTTCAGCGTTTGCTTGGGGGTTGCTTGGGAGATTGCTTTAAGGGTTGCTTTAGTGCTTTTTCAATCACATACCAAGCAGGTTTGGGTCGGCCCGAAGCCTCATGAACACCCAGGGTACAAAGAAAGCCCCTCGCACTCGCTCCATTTACGAACCAACTGTTCATGCCATAGTAGTTGGTAAGCATGTCACAGACTTTCGGATCAAAATCATACAAAGCAAAAATACTAGCTAGCTTGATTTGCGGTCGAGCTTTTATGGCCGGAATAATCAATTTGAAGAACTCAGCCTGCATTACTTCAGAAGAGCCAATCGCTTTGCCGGAAGAATAACCCACCTCTTGCAAGAGCACTTCTTTGTTTTGCGCTGCCGCAATAAGCTGATCAAGCAATGCTGGAGTTTCAAGCGGCGGAGTGGGCTTCAGGTCAAAAATAGGATAGAAAGTAAAAATCGCCACATCGCTTGCCTGGATGGATCGTGCAATAACAGTGCGACTCTTGCCTTTACGCATACCATCAAAAGTAACACTCATTCCCACTTTGGCTCGAGGATAGCGCAGTTTCACTAAGTTTCGAGCCTTGCTGTAAAAAGTTAAGTACCCGTCCACTTCATCTGGATGCTTCTCAAAATAAGAATCAACTTCGTTACCAATTACAAAATATGGCAAATCACGAGGCAGCTCTTTTGCAGCAGCCTCAAGCATTTTGGAGAAACGCACTAGAATTCTCGGATCACTCCAGGCCGCGCCTAGTAAATCATCCGGCATGTCACGTTTCACCGTATTGATGACGCTCACCCCAAAATAGGGAATCATCCCTTGTCTGGCAGCATAGCTGAAACCACCCAGCCGGCCCTTTATGTCATAGGTTTCCTTAGCAGGCTCCAAATCATGCCAGCCGAGCAATGTCACGTTGACAGGTGCAGAGATAGCCTTAACTTTCTCGATAGCCTCTATCAAATCAGATTGCTTGCCAGCCAACGGGTTTCTGGGATAAGGCAAAACGCCCCAATCAGTCGCAAAACAAGGCAAGCAAAAAGCAATCCCAAACGAAATCGCCACCCAAACTCCAACCAACAACCAATTCTTCATCAACACACTTTTCAAGAGCGAAAGAAAGAGACACCCGTATAGATGTCCAGCCAGAAAGGCCAGCTCAGACCTCAAGATTTTGGCCCGAACCAGCAGATATTTCAATCCTTTGCTTTTTTTGAAAGTATTTCGAGGCCTGCTGCGAAATTACTGGGTAAAAGAAAAATGGCCAGTTAAATCACTGCTTCAAAGTTCTGAGTTCAAAGTCACTTACCAAGAACTCAGATTTCAGAGGAAACCATGACTCTTGTCTGCCGTCGCCAATTATCTGCCCTTATCTTAGCTACCTCTCTCACCATAGGACCCGCATTAGCGCTGGCCGAAGATATCGACGAAGTACGCCCTCACGGTTTCACACCCAGCGAACAAAGTGGCTCAATGCACTTTCCTCGCCCTAATCGGCGCGAGATGCAAGCCTCTTCACCAGAAGAAGCCCAGAAGATGGCCGATACAATGAAAACCAGCTTGGATGCTCAGCATCAAAAATACAGCTACAAGCAAGACGGATTCACACATACGATTGTGGTCGAATCAACAAAAAAGACCGTTGTTTTCAAAGCAGCCAACCCCAATGCCGCCAAACAAGAGTTACGCAAGACACAAGTGATCGCTGAGCTATTCCCCAAGAACGAACAAATAGCATCAATTTTGAGCCGTCTGTACGAAGAGGATAAAAATTGGTCGAAAGCTTCAGAATACTTCCGAAAAGCCAACACCCTCTGCAATAACGATACCGTAGACAACACAGTAAATAATTTAGAAACAAACCAAGCCGCAAGAGAAGCTAGGCTGCAGTCGCACTACGCCTACTTTGAATTGATGATGAAGCACTATGAAACAGCCATCAAAATGCTTACAAAATCAATCGAACTAAAACCAGACTACGCCACGAGCTTTCACAATCGAGCCAAGGCCTATCGCGCACTGCACAAAAACGACTTAGCAGAAAAGGACGAAAAGAAGCTAAAAGAACTAACTCAAAACGAAAGTCAACATTCACAATCGATGCGGCCAACAACTGACAGCGGCTGGGCCTTATTTATGGTTGAAATCTATGCGCTAGAAGAAGCACTACGCATTGCCGATGCAACACTTTTGAAAGAACCAAATTCAGCCACAGCAATTCTAGCTCAAGCCAGAGCCAATCTGCGCCTGGGACGATACGCCAAGGCCTTAGCCTCCTACAAAAAACTTGAAACCATTGTAAAGGATTCCGTAAACCTGAAAGCAGAAATGGCTCCGGCAGTAGCTCTTATGAAACAAGGACCTCCACCGTATGGCGATTTATCAGCAATAGCCTCATTGCCTCAGGTAGAAACTTCCCCACAGCATGGAAGGGGAAAACATGGCCACGGCCATGATCGAAGTAAAAGCCCATTCGCAGCCCCGCTCGCAGCCAACAAACTTGCCGCCGACCACAAAGGTGACTATCGAGTCTATGCGGCCATCTGTGCAGGGTTGAAACTAAAATCGCAAATGAAAGAATTGGACAACGAGCTAAACAAAATGCTGCTAATCGTTCCCAATGACACCAAGGTGATAGAACGAAAAATAGAGACAGCCGAAGCATTGCGCGATTGGTCGGGTGCAGAAAAATACTGCAATATTTATTTCACTCAGCTGTCACAGGGCAAAAATAGCTCAATGAATACAGAGTTTGTACCATACGCCTACGGTGTGCGAGCTCTGGCCAGGCGCGCCCAAAAGAACTTTGCCGGAGCAATTGAAGATGACACCATCGCAATAAAGCTGGCTCCAGAATCGGCTTTAGCCTACCGTGACCGCGGCGATGCCTACAGGCAGAGCGGCAAGTACGATTTAGCGGTGGCAGACTATACAAAGGCGATTCAGCTAGACAGTGCACAAGGCAGCAGCAACTATTGGCGACGAGCAAAGGCCTACGAGAAATTAAACCAGGCGGCCTTGGCCAAGCAAGACAGCGAAACAGCCAAGAAGTTAGACCTGGCCCAATCTAAGATTTAAGTATAATTTTGGTAACAAACAAACTGAAAGTAACCAAAGTCACCAAAGCCAAGCAAATTGCCAATCTGGACTTTTGCACACACTTTTTGGACGAACAATCATGGTTAGCCAGCGCTTTGATTGACTATACTGCTCCAATATTGGCCTTTTAGAAGACCCTAACGCCCCCGCAATTCCAATCAGAGAGTCCAAATGAAAACAAAAATCAGCAATACGCTAGTAGTTCTTGGCCTTCTAACTGGCCTTAACAGTGGCTTCAGTCAATCAGCGCAGGCAGCTGAGCCAGTTTGGAAAATCAATCCAGAAACATCAAGCATGAACTTCAAGCTGAAGAACATGGGCCAACCAGTCGATGGCAAATTCGGCAAGCTCTCAGGCGACGTTACTTACGACGGCAAAAACTTAGCACAAGCCGCTGTCAAAGCCAAAGTAGACACAGCCAGTATCGATACTAAAAACGAGAAACGCGACGAACACCTGAGAACTAAAGACTTCTTTGATGTACCGACATTCCCGGTTGCTGAGTTTAATTCTTCAAAAATCGAAGTGGACAAAGGCGGAAACTTCAAAATCTTAGGAACACTGAACCTTCATGGTATCTCCCAACCAGTAACACTGGCCGCTGGCCCACTGAAAGAAAGCGTTGACGGCGCTGGCAAAAAACATTTGCTCGCCAATGCCACCACAGAGGTAGAACGTAAGGCGTACAAGATTGGCGGGCTTGCAGCTGCCACAATTAGCAATGAAGTGGCGATAAATCTGGTAATTGATCTGGTTCAGCAATAGCGAAATCCAGTTCAGCAATACAGGCCTGGTTCAGCATAAGCGAAAGTCGCCACTAGTGCGAGTTACACTGCTGACTGCTCTAGCTCGCCATGGAGCGGCTGATTTCTTCGCGTCTTTTGCGACCAGCTTCAGAGTTCTCATAAGCACGCCAAGCGCTGTCAGTGTCTTTGGATAAACTGAGAGCCGGTACTTGCTGATCATTAGAGCTGGAAGATTTGAAAATGCTGTTCCAGAGCTTGAGCTCTTCATTGAACTCTCTTTTGCTCACAGGCAGGGGAGGAATTGATGCCATTAGCTCTTCGCCAAGGCGCTCGCGAACTGACTCAAAAGGGGATTTTTCAGAGCTTTGGTTTGCCATTGTAGACTCCACTAGTAAGGTTGACGCCATAAGTAACTTCGATGCTCTGTTCTATCCGCAGTGTGAAATTTCTCGACACTGAAAATGGCAAGAAAGATTAAATCGATGGGTGCGCGATATTGATGAATGATTGATGAATGATTGATTGATTGAATGGATTGATGAATGGAAACAAAGCCATGCTGCAAACATAACTTGCAATCCCCTTTTTCAAGGTTATATTCATTAGAAAGGCACAGTGAAATAGGTACCGAAGATGAAATGGCAGCGCGCTAAGACCTTGGCTATCCTTACAATATTTGCTTTGGCCAGCTTCGCCACGTCAAATTCGGCGCGGGCAGAAGGAACTTTAGTTGTTAATATGCCAAAACCAGCCAACGAAAGTGATGCACAGATAATTAGCAACAGTTGTAGCTTTGATGTCTCCGGTAAATTCACCAATGGGAACGAATACCGAAAAAAGCAAGCACGAATGGCCGCAGACCGTGGTAATGCTAAAGCAACTTCTCACAACTTCGCAGGAGCAATTTTTGAATTTACTAGGGCGATCAATTTAAATCCAACATTTGCCAGACCAAACGCACCAAACGAAGACTATTTCTTTAGCAATTGTAATATCAGCAAACTAGTTACCGACTACGATAAAGTTATTGAAAACCAGCCAAACAACCCTTACGCACTAGCTCTGCGTGGCGAGCTAAAGTTCATGAAATATGATGATGCTGGTGCTAAAGCTGATTTCGACCGAGCCATCGCCAACCAACCAGATTTGTTCTTTGCACTCTTGCGCAGAGCAGATCTGTTCAACAGAAGAGACAACGGCTCTCTAGCAGACTGCAACGAAGCCCTGAAATACTATCCTAACTGCGCTCGCTTGCACCACGATAAAGGAATAGCCTATAGCGATAGACATGAACCTAAACTTGCTATAGAAGAATTCAATAAAGCATCAATGCTGCAGCCGCATTGGTCGAGACCATACTTTATGGTTGCACAAGAGCACGGAAGAATGGGAAACAGCTCCAAAGCTCTGGTTTGTTTTGAAGAATGCTTACGGTATGAGAAAACCTGGATTGTGCCGTACATTAAACAAGCTGATATTTGGTTATACATCCACAACTATCAAAAGGCCATTAGTAACTACAATCAAGCAATAGCACTCAACGGAACAGAAAACTCCTGGCTCTACCAGCTTCGAGCAAAAGCTAAGCTAGCTTCTGGCGATGCGCTAGGAGCAATAGCGGACTTTACCTTCTATGCAGTGCACGAACCACGCTTGCTCCTAAGATTCTCTGCTTATCTTTTGACTCTAAGCCTCATCGTTCAACTGTTGGCAATGGACCTAGGCAGAGGCATTGTTAAGCGAAAGCTATTGATGTTTGAATAGAAAACTCAATATGACAGAGCCATTCCCACTAATCAAATTACCCTTGCTCGGTGTCGAGCTCGACTCCGGCGACGTCAACATATTTCCCACGGTCGCTGACGCGCAAAGCTGCATCGAATCTTACGACCTAGCGACCTGGCAAGTTTTCGACGCCGATGGCCAAGCAATGTCAGTGAGCAGCAATGGCGAGGCAAAGCCAGTAACAGTAAAACCCACTGGCGGACGTGACAAGAACAGCCTGCGAAAATTCATCGAACAGAACCTGCAGGCTCTCGGCAATAAAGCCGCTACTGAGCGGGCAAAGCTGGAATCGATTTTAGAAGGTCTTAGTTAGTAACCGTTTCCAAAGTTGTCTCATTTTCCTAGTAAAAATGAGTCAGTTTTGGAACAGCAGAAAAGAGATCGCAGCGACAAACTTAACCTGCCAGCTGAGCAATTCTGGGTACATTCAATAAACAGCCCCAGGAGCAAAAGATGAAACTGCAACGCGCTAACACCTTGTCACTGCTCACACTGCTGACCCTTACTACCGCCACTACTATCTCCCAAGCTATTGCCTGCCCAGGAAATGGTCTACACATAGAACCACACTTATCTCTAGACCACAGCAAGACTTGCGTCGCCAAAGTTTGCATCTTTAACACCCAACAAACTATAGCCCCCAGCCAGCCTTGCAAAATGCACCAAAACTGCACCTTTGGCTGCAACGAAACACACGACACACCAGCTAAGATCATGCCTCATGCAGCAAGATTCTATGCCCAGAGCGGAGACGCCAAGGTTCTTGCCCATGACTTCGCAGGCGCCATCGACGATTACACTCATGCCACGGAACTAAACCCTTCTTTCGATAGAGTTTACTCTCCAGCTACCGACTATTTCATGGCAAACAGCAACATGCACGAGCGGCTTGCCGACTACAATCACGTGCTACAGGCAGATCCAACAAACCCTTACGCCCTAGCTCTACGCGGCGAAATAAAATACGCTCTTGAAGACAACGATGGCGCAGTAGCTGACTTCAGAAAATCACTTCAATACAAAAGTGATCTTTACTTCGCCCATCTGAGACTAACAGAAATCAGTGTCTTCTCTGAATCTGGTAGTTTATCGACTGCCGATTTTGAAAGAGCGCTAGAACTATTTCCAGAGAGCGCCAGAATGCATCACAACATGGGTTTGGCCCTAGATCAGCTTGGATTTACCAAAATGGCTGTAGCTGAGTATAACGAAGCCAGCAGACTCAGCCCCGAGTGGTCGCGACCATATTACATGTTAGCCTTTGCCAATCTAGAAAGAGGCGATCGCGACGCCGCCATGATCGATCTCGACAAATGCGTCAAGTTCGAACCCACATGGTCTTGGGCCTACGTTATGAGAGCCATGCAGGAGTCAAAAGTACACGACTACAAGGCTGCAATAAAAGACTTAGACCAAGCCATAGCGATTGAGCCCGATAGCAAATGGCTAGAGGCCTGCCGCGCACGACTGAAATTATCATCTGGAGATACCCTGGGAGGTCTTAGCGACTTCATCGGCATCGCTAGCAGGAGAAGTGAGTTTCATATACTCTTGGCGATGTGGTTCATACTGGCACAAATGAAGCTGGTTACCATCGGCCGTGAGTCAATCAGACGCAGACTAATTGTTAACGAGTAGATATCTGCAAACAATGTGCAACCGGTAATTTCAAGAATTTATTTTTCCTACTGAAAAAAACTGTTGCGAACACCAAAAACATCTGCTACAAATTAAGTATCGATGTCACCACTGTTCATTGTGTTCAATGTACTGTTCTGGTCCAAGTTCGATGTTCTGTTCAAGTCCGAATTCAACGTACTGTTAATGTTCGTGTCCAACGTTCTGTTAATGTTCGATGTACTTTTCGAGTTCGAAGTACTGTCCGTGTAATTGTTCAGTTCATTTTGATGTTCATGTCCTCCTTCATGTACGTGTTCGTTTTCGAGCTCGAAGTTCACTGTCCGTGTACTTAGTTCGTGTTCAATGTAATTAGTTCGTGTACTTAGTTCATGTATTTAGTTCGTGTACTTAGTTCGATGTTCAAGTCCATGTACATAGTTTGATGTTCTGTTCGATGTGGTGACATCGATACATACACTGTCTAGACAACTGTTCTGTTTTGTCCAACGTCTAGTTCAGACCGTTTGATGTATTAGTTCGCGTTATTCATGTTATTCACGTTCAATGTTCAATGTTCGTTGTACATATTCAAAGTACGAAGTCCGAAGTCCGTTGTATCAGTCCTTGTTATTCACGTTCAATGTACGAAGTACGAAGTCCGAAGTTCGATGTTAGATGTATTAGTTCACGTTATTCACGTTCAACGTTCAATGTCCTCTGTACATGTCCAAAGTACGATGTCCGACGTTTCACTCCAGAAGGCACCCCGGCTACGGCCTGGGTGCCTTCCCCTTACAACTAATTCTCTTACAATTCAAAACACCCAAAAGTCAAGCAGCTCAATACTTTACGGCTCCCTAAGGCGTTGACAAGCATCTGATAATAACGCACAGCCTTGTATTTGTCAGGCATAAGAAATATAGTGATAATATCTTACGGCTTGTCAACGGCTTAAGGAGCCAGGTTAGTGCGTCTACGAACCTTTTTACTAGTGGCATCAGTCATCCCACTTTCAATTGCAACTATCGCACTGGTTCCATCAGTGCGTACAAAGGTGTTCACGACCCAACTTTGGCCATGGCCACTACCATTCGACACAAACGACGACGAACTCAACATGCTGCAAGATCTGGTTGAGCCTGGCGACATAATCGTTGAAGCCAACCTGCACAGCTGGCAGTGGATAGCACTTTGCACTTCCACCTTGGGCTCGTCATGGGTACACACGGCCCTTGTAGACGACGAGAAGAAGCTCTTGACCATGGATGGCGTAGCAGTCCAAACCGATTTTGGCATCTTCAAAAAATGGTCCAGCACCCGCCTGGCGATTATCAGACCACCTTACAGAGACAAGAAACAAAGACACACTGTCATCGCTTCAGTGAAGAAACACCTGGGCAGCGCCTACGATCACACATTTGTTAATCCAAATGGCTACTGCAACGGCCTGGTTGGTGCCGCCTTGAATGCTGTTGGCATTCCTGTCAAAACCGTTCGCACATGGGGCAAAGACGTCTACTCAGCCCACAATTTCTTCAAAATTCCAAATGCCATTGTTGTTTGGAATAGTGACCACCATAGACCAAAGCCGAAGAAATTAAGGTCTAAAACACGCAAACTTAACTGGCTTGGGGCATAACCTAAAATAGCGCTGGCAATGGAATCACTCTAAAATTTCTGGAGATTCTTATGCAAAACGGCCGCGCAACCAAACAAGCACCGGCTTCCGCAGGATTGCGGCTAGGCGAGCTGATTGGGGGCCTTGGCTTACTAGGTAAACGTGAATTGGCTGATGCACTCAAGGTCAGCCACGAGACCGGCCTGCCTCTCGGTCGTGTACTCGTTATGTCCGGCTACCTCAAAGATGACATGCTGGCAGCAGTCGTAGACGCCCAATCGATGATTCGAGAAGGGCTGATCGACATTGGCATGGCAAAAAAAGTGCTGGCCGTAGTGAAACAGAAGCAATGCACTCTCAACCAAGCATTGGTCGAAAGTGGAGTAGACAGCGAAATCAAGCGCAGCAACTTGCTTGGCGATCTACTGATGGAAGCTGGTTATATCGACGAAAAGCGGCTCAAACTTGCTCTTGAGCAGAGCACAGCTACCGGGCTGCCTCTAGGGCGCACCCTGGTGCTCTCAGGCTTGATTCCTGAAGAGCTTCTATCGATTGCTATCAATGCCCAAGTTCTATTGCGCGATTCGCGAGTGTCACGCGCTCAGGCTACACAAAGTCTGCGCTCCGCTTTCAGCCGGCATGTGCCGATTGAAGTGCCATTGGCCGAAAAAGGCTATTACGCCCTACCAACGCGGCAATCAATTCGCCTGGGCGAGATACTACTCGCCGCTGGTGTACTGTCAGAGCAAGAGTTGATGACAGCCCTAGAATTTGGCCTGGCCAATAACAAACCAGTGGGGGAAGTGCTGACTGACCTGCGCTTTATAGAAGAAGCAACAATCAGTGCCGCTTTAGCCTTACAAAAAATGGTGGCGGAACAAAGCCTCAAACTCGAAGACGCAACCCTCGCACTCTCAGCCATATATCGCGACGGCATTACTCTTGAAGAAGCGCTGAACGCTAGCAATCCAAAAGATTCTCAGAAAACCAAGTCTAAAAATACCGCCACGCAAACTTTCCCAGAATTCTTGCAACTAACAAAAAACGTCACTACAGATGAGCTAAGAAAAGCTTTTGAAGCGGTTTTACTTAACCCTCAGATGGTCGCAAAAATTCTAGACGTCGCCGGGGTAATTGATAAAAACGTCTTACAAGAGGCCCTGAAAAGCTATCAACTTTTCAAACAAGGCCGACTTTCTATCGAGCATGCCTGCGTAGTTTTAGAGTTCTGTCGCAAGAATCAAGTATCTGTTGACGATGCTCTAAAAGCCCTTAACTGGCAGCAGTTAGACCAGATGCAAAAGCCTATTTCTACAAGAGAATACGACTTAGCAAAATGGGCAGAAGCCTGCCGCACAGCTTACGCCATCTACGAGCTTGGCGACCTTGATCAAGCAGAACAGATGTGGGCCGAAATTCTCGATCGCGCCGAAGAAATCGAAATCAATGATGTCCGTCATCCCCGCGCTAAAGAAGTACTGGCGAAGATCTACGAAACCCAAAACCGACACAATGAAGCTCTCGATCTCTTCCTTGAAAGCCTAAAATCAAAACGAGCATTGTTTGAGGAAAATCACTTTGAGATTGCAGCCACGCTAAACAATGTTGCCAGCCTGGCCTATCGTATCAACGACTTGAAATTATCTGAATTTTACAGCCGTCAATATCTAGTCATGCTCGAAGTTCTATCTGGTCCGACGCATCCAAACGTGGCATCAGCACTAGATAACCTGGGCCTCACCTGTCATTTGCAAAACCGCTATGAAGAAGCCGCTGCCCTGTACCAGCGTGCTTTAGATATTTGCACTAACACATTAGGTTCAGAACACCCATCGACAGTAAGAGTGATGCGCAAATATGCTGCCACACTTAAAGCACTAGACAAAAATGAGGAGCTATCACGCCTCAACGGCGTGGTCGCAGGCACAATCTCAGGCAGCTGGAAAACCCTCAAACTGCCAACAGAAGACAGTTTGTTTAGCGACGCTCCAGTCAACTAAAAACTAACCTCTAGTAGCAATTTAAACCGTCACGTTCTTTTCACGTGTTTGCAACTATTGTCATAGCACAGATGTCCCGAAGACAAAAGTTGACGCGACAAATGTTTTTTTAATAGATTACAAACCAGTAAACCAGAGCGTTTACACAACTTACACTGGAGTTCAATATGTCACATTTCGAACAGCATGAAGCCGTAAAAGCAGGCGAAGGCAGCGCCGCTGCAATCTCTTCAAAACTCTTTGAAGACAGCTATCAAAAGGCTGGTGGCGGCGGTAGCGCCGGCAAAGCCGATGCAGCAAGTTCTGACAGCAAAGCGGCAGGAAGCGAACCAAGAGGTGGTAGCAGCAAAAGTGGTGGCAGCGATACTTGCATTGAAATCAAACCGCTCAAGCAAGGTAGCTAAAGGCTGCGAACCTAGATTTCACCCCAACTAAGCTACTTTGTAGCAGTAATTTTTCCCTCAAGAAATCTAACTGCCTCAGACAATTGATTGTCGTTAGCAGCACCGTAATCAAGATTCTCTGCTGATTTAACTTCAATATCAGGCGCAATGCCGCGATCTACAACATTTAAATCTGACTTGTGATCAGGGTTAGGTTTAACATCCTCAGTGGTAGCTTCAACCGGCTCGCGCCCGTCACCTAGCCACTTTCCATCAGGAGTGTAATATCGACCTGCTGTCAGCGACAAGCAGGTCGATAGTGGCATGTCGTAATAGATTTGAGCTACACCCTTGCCATAACTTCTGACACCAATTAAGGTGGCACGTTTGTTATCGTGAAGGGCAGCGGCTAACATCTCTGAAGCACTAGCCGAGTTATCATCAATCAGCACTACGATTGGCTTGTTCTGCCAAACGTTGAGCTGCCGCGGCCGAATTTCTTCCTTTACTTCTTTACCTGTTTCTTCATTGAGAACTTTCATCATGTTAGGCTCTAAGTGATAACGCACAGTCTGGTAATCGGTAGACCCTGCAGTACCCGTGTCACGTGAGCCCGCGCCTGTGCCAGTGCGACTTTTCATCGCTACCAAGTCTCCAGTATCAAGCATCATACTGACTATAGCCAGGCAGCTATCAACGCTTCCTCCACCATTGCCGCGTACATCAAACACTAAAGCCTGAGCATTCTTTACTTTCTCAAACTCTTTCTGCACCAGGGCAACAATATCGCTATGAACAAAATTCTCTAAACGCACATAGGCAATGGTGTTCTTATTTTTCTCGCTAGTCACTAACCGCGACCTAACAGACTGCACATTCATTTTGCCGGGTATCATGGCAAATTCAAGTTCTTTGCCCTGGCGACGAACAGTAAACTTGATTAATTGACCCATGTGCTTGCGCGTGTATTCGCCGATTTCAGTTGCTGGCACTTTGAGACAATCCAACGAGTCTAGCTTAAGAATCTGATCACCACGCTTTATACCGGCCCTATCAGCCGGACCACCAGCAATTAACATCCGCACTACAACGGGCTTCTTCTTGCCGTTCATAATCATGCCAACGCCAGAATAAAGGCCGTTCTGCGAGTCTTGCTTCTTGGCTACCTGCTTTGAGTCAAGAAATTTAGTAAAGGGATCATCGAGAGTCTTGAGAATCTCATTGGCGTACTTGACTGCATCAGCTTCGTTTTTGATTTTATCGTCGTATTTATGCTCAAAGCTCAACCAATCTTTCATGGCGGCTTGATCAAAAAGATTGTCGTGGGTGGTCTTCCAAACTCGATGATAGAGGTCGTGAGGAGTGCACCAGATTCTTTGAAAGAACCAAAATTGCACGACATAAACGGCTGCAATCATCAGCATGGCCGATTTCAGCCGGGCGTGTTTTCCCAGAAAACTTTTCTCTTCCTTGCGAAGTTTTGGCTCTTTAATTGGCGGATCAACCATATCTCACGAAATGTCGACGTACTATGTATAAACATTAGCTGATTGTGCACTGAAATGTTAGAGACTGCATTAGAATTGACTGCAACAATTGACAATTTACATGGGTTATCGAGTTAGGCTCAGTAACACTTAAGGGGGACCAATGGAAGCAGAGAATAACGCAGGACGCGTAATTCGTGTTTCTATTCAACCAAGCTCAAATTCTTCCAGCAATTCTTCTTCACAGGCTAGCGCAGCTCCAAGTCTATTTGAAGATCCAATTTGCCATATGCTGGTCGAGCGAGAAACAGCCGCAGATGCAATAGTTTTTCAAGGCAATACTTACTACTTCTGCAATCTAAATTGCTCAGCCAAGTTTTCACGAGCCCCCTTGCGCTATAGCGGCAACGTCGCAGAAACTCCAGACGAACAAACACAAGACGGCCAAACACAGAAAGGGCTAGCGCAAGAAGAGCCAACGCCCAATGCCCAATCCCCAATGGCAGCCTCTGACGCCAGCAAGCAAAACCAGTTTACTTGCCCAATGCATCCTGAAATCATTACGACAAAGCCTGGCCCTTGCCCACTCTGCGGCATGGCCCTGGAAAGCCTCGACGCCAGCCAAACAATCGAAGACGATAGCGAATTAATCGACATGACCAGGCGCTTCAAATTAGCCTTGGCTTTTACCATTCCCTTGTTTGCCTTGAACTTACCCGACATGCTCGGCCAGCCAAACCTTTTCGGACCACAGCTCGCCAATCTGCAATTGACCAACTGGCTGCAGTTCGCCTTGGCCACGCCGGTAGTTACCTGGCTAGCTAAACCATTCTTTGAACGAGCATTAGACTCAATCAGAAACAAAAGCTGGAACATGTTCACTTTGATTGGCAGCGGCGTTGGCGTGTCTTATCTTTACAGCGCCGCCGCCACAATAGCACCAAATTTAGTGCCAAATACAATTCAAAAAGCAGCTGCCATGCATGGCGATATGGTCGGCAACTACACCTATTTCGAGCCCGCTGCTGTTATCACGACTTTAGCCCTGCTTGGCCAAATACTAGAGCTAAAAGCCCGAAAACAAACGGGCGCCGCCATTCGCGAGCTAATGGCCCTGACCCCGCAAGCGGCTCACTTCATCAAAATAGATGACAGAGAAATCGACATCGCCGTAACGAAGCTAGAGCGTGGCGATAGACTGAGGGTGCGCCCTGGTGAAAGCGTACCCACTGACGGAATAGTTATCAGCGGCCAATCTACTGTAGACGAGGCCATGCTTACTGGCGAAGCTTTGGCAGCCAGCAAGAAAGTTGGCGATACTGTCATTGGTGGCACTATCAATCAAACCGGCTCACTTGTTATCAAGGCAACCAAAGTCGGCAATGAAACGATTATAGCTGGCATCATCAAGCTTGTAGCCCAGGCTCAAAGAAGCCGAGCCCCAGTGCAAAAGAAAGTAGACCAGATTGCTAGCTACTTCGTACCGATTGTTGTTGCCATTGCGGCTGCAACGTTTGTTGGGTGGATGCTACTTGGCCCCCAACCAGCCTTTGCCTATGCATTTCTCAATGCCGTAGCTGTCCTAATTATCGCTTGCCCCTGCGCCCTTGGTCTGGCTACGCCAATGTCAATTACAGTAGCCATTGGTAGAGGTGCTAAAGCCGGAGTACTTGTCAAAGATGCACAGTCTCTAGAAGAGTTACGTTTGGTGGACGTTTTAGTAATCGATAAAACAGGCACCCTCACTGAAGGAAAGCCGACCGTCACGGCTGTTGAGGTCTTAGACCCAAAAGCAAACAATGCACTGCTTAGCAGCCCACTTGCAGATGGTGACAGCACTGCCACAAGGGATAGTAGCTCGATTGAAATGGAAAAAAGAAGCACTGAAGAAATCTTGGAACTGCTACAGCTAGCAGCTTCTGCCGAAGCCAGCAGCGAGCACCCATTAGCCCGAGCTATTGTTGCGGCCGCCCAAGAGAAAGGCTTAGAACTACTTCCCAGTAAAGAATTTCAAGCCATTCCGGGCGAGGGCATCAGTGCCCTTGTTGCTGGCAAGAAAATTGTTGTCGGTCACTTCCGCCAGAGAAATCAAAAAGAACAGACACCCCAGGCTAGGCAAAACGAACAAACAGAACAGACAAGCCCACCAGGTCAAGTAAGCAGCTGGCACGAGCGCGTCAACTATTTCAGCGAACAAGGTGCAACGGCTGTCTTGCTTGAAATAGACGGCGTTATCAGCGCCCTTATTGCTATCAGCGACCCCATTAAAAACAATGCCATAGAGTCAATTAGCGCTCTACAAAAACAAGGCATAGTTGTGCATATGCTCACTGGCGATAACGAGAAAACCGCTCGCGCTGTGGGCGAAAAGCTAGGCCTGAAGACAATCTCTGCCGAGGTCACTCCGAGCGGAAAACACGACTACATAGCCAAGCTAGTTGATTCTGGAAAAAGAGTAGCTATGGCAGGGGACGGCATAAACGACGCTGCCGCGCTTTCCCGAGCAAATGTTGGCATAGCCATGGGCAACGGCACCAGTGTTGCTATTGAGGCCGCTGGCATAGTACTAGTCAAAGGTGACTTGCAGGGTATCGTCCGCGCCATCAAACTGAGCCAGGCTATGAGCAGCAATATCAACCAAAACCTGCTTCTGGCTTTCGGATACAACGCAGCAGCAGTGCCAATTGCTGCTGGTTTACTCTATCCCATCTTTGGTCTTTTACTCAACCCCATGGTAGCTAGTATGGCCATGTCACTGAGTTCTGTTTCTGTCATAGCCAACGCTCTGCGCTTGCGCCAAATCAACCTTTAGCCAGCAAAACGCAAACAGCTAGCTGCGTCCACCAATCACTGTATAGAAAGCTAAGCTTTAGCCAACAGCCAGTGGCGCCAAGGCATTCATCATCTGTACGCCTGTAGCCCCGAGCTCTTTCAATCTCTCTTTGACCTTGTCACTGTTGAGACCTTGCTCGTTAAAGGCGCTGCCTTCAGAGTAAACAAAGCGCGGAATAACAACGCAGCGAAAATCGAGCATCAAAGAGTTAGCTATACTCATCACTGACATGTAGCTTGAGTGGCCTCCAGCGGCGCAGACAAAGCCCACGACTTTGCCTTCCCAGGCCTTACCGGTCAGTTCAATCAAATTTTTCAACGCAGCTGAGCAAGAGTAATTGTAGACAGGAAAAGCAACAAGAATGCAGGCTGCTTCTTTTACTTTGGTCTGCACCTTAGCAACTAGCGGATTAGCGTAGCAAGCGCCAGCATCACAAATTGGCAAGTCATAGTCGCGCAGGTCAAGAAACTCTTTATCGGCGCTAGCTGGTAGTTGAGCAAATACCTCACTGGCCATAATGCGGCTGCGGCTAGCGGGATTGAGGCTGGCGCTAATAACTAGAATCTTGTTTGACATATGCTTCTCCTTGTGGCCGGTCAATTATAGCGCCAATCGTCCACCGACCAGTTAACCAGAAAGCTTAGATCGTTACGCGGGGCAACTTACAGCTCTTGAAGCGCTCATAAGGAATCTTGCCATTCAACAAAACACCGCCATAAGAAGTACTTGCTGCACTCTTAGAACCGGCACAAACAGCTTCTTTTGAACGAATGAGAATAGATCCTCTTTGCGATACTAAAAATTCACCATAGTAGCTATCGTCTAACTCAATCAAGAGGCGATCACACATCTCTTTATTGTGTACAACTTTTCCAATCAAACGAGCCTGGCTAAAAGGTTCAAGCACTGGCGCCACAGAGGGGGCCTTAAGGGAAGACTTGATTAGGGCGGCTGGTCCATGATGACCAATTTTAGCGAGAGCGATTTTGAAAGCACCATTAGACTTAGTCTCAGCTAAAGCCTCAACACTCTTCTTGCCGCCACTCATAAGCCCGCTCAGTTTCTCTAGCCAACTTATACGACTGTCACAGAAACCAGCAGAATTGCCATCGCTAGCTGTTTCATACCATTCACAGCGAAAGAAATCAGGTTGCTCAAAGTATGTATAGAAGCGAATAATTCTGGCCGCTTCGCCCGGTTCGCCCACTTTTTCGCGCATTCTGACTACACCAAAATCTTGGTATGTTTTCAGATTGGCGTAGCGCTCGCAAACGCCGATTATTATTTCGCGACCAGTTTTGGCCATGAAGACTCCCGCAATACCTTACCCATAATACCAAGCGGTAAGGACTAGCCAGCCAAGACTAGTCGGTTTAATCTAAACCAGACGGTTTAAATAGCAGCAGAATCTTCTCGAGCCATGCTTTTGAAAAACTCGGCCAGCACCGGGGCGACCTCCGCTACGTCACTGTAACGATTCACCTGCACTAAGTTACAACCAGCAATCATGGCCGATAGACGCCTCTCCGGTAGCGACCGATAAAGACATAGCACTGGAATCTTAGCCTGAGTAGCCAGTCCAATCTCATAACCGACACCAAGGCTGGGATTGGTCACCTCGGCCACGACGCAATCTGATGCCAATAACCAGGCCACATCGCGATCATGAATGGCTTGATCGCTCATGGTCTCGCCACCTGCTAACAAATTCGGGCTACCAATTAACTCTGTGCTTATACTGCCGTACTTTCGCAGCTCATCTATGATCTGCTCATAAATAGGCTGATCGCCACGCCCTGCAGTGATTGAACCAGCAAAGTATATTTTCAGCACTGACCTGCACTCATAAAAACAACTTGCGCAAGTATAAGCCTTGAGCGCTAAGGCCGATGGTTTCGAGAAATACTTGAGTACTCAAGTATTTCTTTAAGAGCAGAGGGGTAAGCCAACTAAAAGTTGGGACGGGATGTCAAGCTTTTAAGCAAAAAAAGAAAAGCAGGAAGAAGCTATTGCTAGCTTCTTCCTGCCTGAACTAATGACTTAGGTTCTCATTGGCGGCAGAACAGGCTGTTAGACCGTCACAACCACCCGTGCTGGCAGAGTCTTGATGCTCACCATGCCGTCTTGTATTGCTGCCGCTTCGCCATTAACAGTGACCGCCGCAATGACGTTAGCAGTGGCATTGCTAATGCCTTTTCCGGCAACGCGACTGAGGGTGCCTACGGCCAGTTCGATAGCACACGAAACTGAACCGTCGATCTGATAGACCACGTCTGCATTTTCACGACGGGCAGTGAAAGACAACTTCCCGAAGTAAGTAGGCAGATTGGTGACTGAAACCCCTTTATCAAGCCAATCTGGCTTGATGCCAGCCGCCAACACAAGCGCCTTGTCGCGCTCATAGACAAAGAGGTTGCGCACACTGCGCAGAAAGTCTGAGCCCACCCAACCATGAGGAGCGTCGCCAATGAAGCGCGGAGTAAGAGGATCGCGGTAAATCACCTCGGCCCAATGGTTCCAGTGCCTCGGGCGACGATGGCCCATGAAATAATCGATTGCAGCATGAGCCTTTTCAAGCTCACCAAGGCGCACGAAAGTGCCCACTGAACGCCATTCATAGGGTGTGTAGTCAACCCAGTCAATCTCCCCATCCCGGCGCCGCTGAAAGAAGTTCCAGTAGCGAGCAAAGGTCTGCTCAAGCTCTTGCGGCAAGGCAGAAAACACTTCGCAAGGGTCAAGGCCGATGGTAGTTGAGGTCGGGTCGAGATCGCCGAGATCAGCAGCCCCAGGGATGTAATCGATGCCATGAAAGCGCATCGAATTCGTCACCGAAGCAAGCAAGTCACGACGGAAGGCATCGCGGATGGTGCCAAGCTTGTGCACCTGATCATCTACACCCAGCTCAAGGGCGGCCGATACAGCGTCATCCAATCCCTTCATAGCGAAGAGGTTATCCCAGTTTGAATGGGCCGGATGAGCTGAATAACCTTCGTGGCTTATCGACGGTGGCAGAATGCCGTGCAAGTGCAAATGCGAGCGCTCATGAGCCGGAGCTTGGTCCAGCTGTTCGAGGCGCTGCTCACGAGCCGTCAGGGCCTGCATGTTCTGCTGACGCAGCACATCAATGTATTCCACGGCCTTGAGAATGCGCGGGAAGATACCAGCCAAGAACTCCTTGTCGCCGGTGTAGCGATAGTATTCCATCACCATGTAGATGAACTCACCATGACTGTCATGCTCAGGAGTCGGATCAGAGCCGCGCTTATCCACGCAGCAAGGCACTTTGCCATTGGGGTACTGATAGGGGGCGAACCAGTCGATGAACTCGCGCACCTCAGCCACAAATCCGTGCTGCAGCAAGGCAGCTGAAGTGAGCGAACCGTCACGAATCCAGGTGCGACGGTAGCAGCGCGAACCTGGCTGAATAGCTGGGCCATCGCGATTGATGAGGATGTAAGCGAGCTGACTTTTGATCGTAGCATTGAGCTCGGCAGCGGCCGGAATATCAATACCGACTTTGTCGAGCTTGCCGCGCCACTCTCGTTTGCTTGCTGCCAGAGCATCATCAACTTCGTACAGCGCCGAGTAACGCGAATAAGGCACAGCAATGTCGAAAGTCACTTCTGCGTGAGCGTCCAACTCATAGCTGTACATCAGGGCGCCAGAACCAAAACCACGGGTGTCGGCCAGGCCACCGTACTCGGGCAAGAGCCCATAGTTGAGGTGCTCGACAATGTCACCAGTAGCGAGAGTGGTGGCACCAAAAGCATCGGCCCGACTGAGCGTGCGCACCTTCAGACTGTCGCCCACATAGACCGTGTCACCAGCATGGGAGAAGGTGTGGATGGGCGTGTGACCACCGGGGGTGTTGAGGAACTGCCAGGGCGGATTGACCTGGAATTGCCGGATAGCCAAGAACAGCTTGCCAGTCTGCTTAACGCCGGTGCGGTTAATGACCTTGTAGCGAGCGTAGAGGGTGGCATCTTCTCTCGGGCCCAGGGCGAAAGCCTTGACCTCAAGGGCGAGCTTCTCGTGTACACGCTTGACCACGGCAATAGGAAGATAGCCGTCTTCCAGGTGCTGTTCATGACGACCGTGCTTCCAGGTCAGCAGTTCGCTGCCATCATGAATGAAAGGCTCGATTGAAGCAGTCTGGCGACCGAGCTCAAGCAGGCCCTCTTCGTTGATAATTGCCTCCTGCCGACCGCCACTGACACCGACCACAGTCCAGAATGACTGCTCCTTATCAAAGTAGCGGGGGAAGAAGCCAGCGGGATGATCGCGAGCGATGCGGCGCCAGAACTCATTGGCATTGGGGGCATAGTCGAGGCCCATGAAACGCACTGAGCGAACACTGTAGCCCTTGCCACCACTCGATTTGCGCAAGACAAGGCGCAAGGCCTTGATGTCACAGTCAGGCAAGCGCAAGTACTGGCGACCGCCACCGGCACCAATCATGGTGTCGATATTGCGCCAGGCACCGCGCTCACCTTTGATCTGCACCTGATAGTTGCGAGCGTGATGGTCGCCCCAATCAATCAGTACAGCACTGAGTTCTCGCACTTCCGGGAAAGTGAAGACCAAACCCTGGCGCTCGCTCAAGCCGCTCTGCCAGAGCGAATAGTCATCGCCATCAAGAACATTGATGGCATCTTTGCGCGACGAGCTCGCCCAGACTTTCGGCTTACCCATGGCCTTAGAGGCACTGGGGCGCTCTTCAAAGGAGAGATCGCTGAAGTAAATGCTGCCCTTCCCTCCAGTGCTCGCAGTGAGAGTTAGGTCGATGTAAGCCACTTCGGCCAGTGGTTCTTTGCTCGGCCCCCAGGCGTATGAGAAATGCCGAGCTTTGTTAACGAGCACCTGCTTTGTGCCGCTGAAAGCGAAGTGTGGCCGATTTACCCACCAGACATTGTCGGTAGATTGGTCGAGCAACTTAATTTCAAGGGTGTTGACAGGGCTTTGTCCGGCAACGGCGAACTGAAAGACGTAGTTGTCTGGCAGCTTGATTGCCACAGGCACACGCACGATGGCATGACCGGCACCGTTGAACTCGAAATCTAGACGCACAGCACGATCGGGCTTGTGCTGACTGAGCGTGGCTTTAACGCCATCGCTCAGTACCAGTTTGCAAGTATTGGTCTTGAGTTGAATTTGCATTGTCTGCTCCGGTTGGCGCCACCAACTCGCCCTAGCTCTTGAAGCTAGCAGGCGAGCTGATGGCGTTTAGCCTTGATTGTGTTGATAGCATCAAAAAACTGCTTACTGATGCTACCTTCACTAGACTATTAGCGGCGATTAGCCTTGATCATGGCCCGATACCAAAGACCGCTGTCTTTGACAGTGCGCACCAGAGTCTGACGGTCCACATGGACCATACCAAAGGTCTTGGAATAGCCGAGGGACCATTCCAGATTGTCCATCAAGCTCCAGGCGAAGTAGCCCCGCATGTCGACACCGCCGGCGATGGCGAGTTCGATGGCGCTAAGGTGCTCGTGGATGTAGAGCATACGACGGTTGTCGTGCACGCCCGTGGCCGTATTGGTGTCAGCCAGCGCCGCACCGTTCTCGGTGATGTAGATCGGCGGCAGGGTGTATTCCTGGTTCATGGCCAGCAGCATGCGCGTCAGAGCAGCCGGGCAGATTTCCCATCCCATCAGCGTCTCTTCGGCAGCAGGCACCTTGATCACGCGACCGCGGGCATTGACCACCAGGCGCAGATACCAGTTGATGCCGAGGTAATCGATGGGCTGAGCAATCAGCGCCATGTCCTCGGCAGTGATGGAAACACCGGTCTCGGCCGCTTCCTCCAGGACAGTATCGGAATACTTGCCCTTGAGAATACCATCGAGGTAGATGGCATAGTTGCGCTGCCACATCTTGCGAGCAGCCTTAGCAGCCGCTTTGGTGGCGGGTTCAACCGGCACCAGGTTGACGACGATGCCGACATCGAGGTTGCTGTTGATAGAGCGAATGCGCTTGGTGGCGAGGCCATGAGCAATCATCAGCGTATGCGCCACGGTGACGCGCAGCTTGGGATTGCTCAAACCAGGAGCCAGACCGTCACCGATGTAGCCGGCGACAATCACTTCCGGTTCGTTGAAAGTGCACCACTTCTTGACGCGATCGCCCAAGCGACGCACCACCACTTCGGCGAAATCGGCGAAGTGCTCAGCCACAGCCCGGCTGGTCCAACCGCCGATGTCTTCCATGGCCCGGGGAAGGTCCCAGTGATAGAGCGTCAGGTAGGGTTCGATGCCCTGGGCCAGAAGCTCGTCGACCAGGTCAGAGTAGAACTGCAAGCCCTGCTCGTTGATGGCTCCAGTTCCGTTGGGAATAATGCGCGGCCAGGAGACCGAGAAGCGATAGACCTTGTGGCCCATTTTCTTGATCATGGCCACGTCTTCTTTCATGCGATTGTAGTGATCGCATGCCACTGCACCGTTGTCGAGCAACGGGCGAGCAGTGAAGTAGTCTTCCCAGATCGAAGGACCACGGCCGTACTTGGCCTGATCCACAGCACCTTCAATCTGATAGGCCGAGGTGGAAGCGCCAAAGACGAAGCCCTTGGGCAAGTTGTAGCGACGCACAGGCACGGGGCTGTGGGCGGCGCTGAATTGAGGAAACACATAGCCCATGCGGCTAGCCTTTTTGCCTTTTGCGACAGTCGCAGTTCTAGCGACGGCACCAGAAGCGGTGCGTGAGTTTTTGCTCGTGTTCATGATAATACCTCGTTGAGTGGTTAGAGAGTTGGTAAATCTATTGCGCCAGCCAGCCGCCCTGAAAGTCTGCCTTGCGCAGAGCTCTCACGAGGGCCGGGTCACGACGCATGGTGTTCCAGACCAAGCCGGAGCGGTAGTTCTCGATCATGAGCACTATCGGCCCCTGGTCGATGGCAATGCGCTCAGCGTCGACCCATCCAGAGCGCAAACTGGCGCCGAAGGTAGGATTGAAAGCATCAGCAAAGCCATGCATAGAGAAAAGCTCGGGCCGATTCTTCAACCAACCACGAATGGTGCTGAGCACGAGCATCGGTGCGAAGGGCAACGAGCTGATGGCAGCGGTAGGGGCAATGGTGCCATCGTCATGACCTGCCGGGCAGCCCCGTTCTCTGTACCAAGAGAAGGTGCGTTCCTTGCCGTCCACAATCTTGGTGACATCGCCGGGTCCATCACAAGCTGTCAGGCCCCAGTTCAGGCGATCGTAGCCACGAAAACCCTGGGGGTTCTCGACAGCGTACTGATGCTGAGCCAGAGTCGCCCGCTTGCTGTTCTCGAAATAATCGATGCCGAGCTTGCGGTTGAGCTTGTCTCTGATACCGCGAAAGTCGATGAAACTCTGCGGAAACTGGTAGCAAAAGAGCGGCTGCCCCGGCATGCTGACATAGGTTTTGCCGTCCTGCTGAGCAAACTCTGGCTTGGCAAAGAGAGCATCCCACGAAGCGGCCGGAGCCGGGTAGGTGGGCGAGCCGATGGCCAGAAGATAGAGCAAAGGCGCTTCGCTATAACCAGCGTAAACGCTGGGAATCAAGCCACCCTCCGGCGTCCAACCGTGGCCGATCAGACCGCTCTCGCGCACGAGCCAGGTCCACTCCACACGGTTGTAGAGCTTGTCAGCCAGGTCACGAATCTCGACTTCCTCAGCAGACTTGCCACGGTAGAAATAGCGGGCGAAACGAACGCCTGCCATCAGCAATGCCGTATCGATGCTCGACAGTTCAGAATTCCAGAACTGAGGCGCTGTCGCCCGAGTACCAGTAGCTGGGTTGAGGAAGTGATAGAAAAAGCCGCGATAGCCGTTGACGCCCTCGGTCTGCTCACCCTGGGGAACGTTCCAGAGAGTGCGCAATACCCTAAGGGTGTAGGCAACGGCTTCAGTACGACTGACCCAGAGACGCTTGCTGGCGGCGCCGTAGGCAGCAAGAGCGAAACCCACACCAGCAATGGTGGCAGGCCCGTCCAGGCGAGTGCGGTCGAGAATGAGACCGGTGGTCTTATCCTGGTAGTCGAGGAAGTATTGAAAGTGTGCGCGCTGCACCCTCTCAAGCATCATGTCATTGCTGGCACTGATGTTACGGCCGATCACAACAGGCCCCCGCCGCGTCTTAGCTGCGGTGTTGACCTTCTTGCTGGCGCGCTTCTTGCCCTCTTCTCCAATCGGGGGTGACCCGATGCGCGAGAGAAGCGGGGCATGTATTTGTAATTTATGGCGTCCCATGTTGTTCTCCACTTCTTGTGAATGTGGTTTTTGAGATTAGAAATATGGCCCGCCCTGGGTTCAGGGCAGGCCTATAGAAGCTTTGTGGAAGCCTGGCGCTAAAGGCTTCACGCTGGAAGCTCTACGTTTAACGCTCTGCGTTAGAGCTCCCAGGTGAATGCGTCAGCCTACCTGGAGGCGCGCAACTCCCACTCGCCACCGCCCTTGAGCTCAAGAACGGTGTCGTGGTGTTCCAGCAAACTGCTGCGGTGACCGACACTGATGACTGTGCTCCCTACGCTGCTGAGCAGGGTATAGAGCAGTCTTTCGTTGGCGTCATCAAGGGCAGAACTGGCTTCGTCGAGAAAGGCGTAGGCAGGCTTGGCAAGAATCACTCGAGCAAAGCTCAAGCGCTGCTGCTCACCAAGGGAAAGCTTGTCGCGCCAGTCGTGTTCGACATCAAGGCCGCCAGACTGCATGGCGAGATCTGGCAGATTGACGAGCTTGAGCAGAGCCAACAGTTGTGTGTCGCTCTGCCTCGTGTTCGTCATGGGGTAACACAGCGCCTTGCGCAGGGTCGACTTGGGAACGAAGGGCCGCTGAGGAAGAAACATCAGCTTCTCCCGCCCTGGTCGCTCGATGTGTCCGCTGCCAGCTTGCCAGAGTCCGGCAATGGCGCGCAGAAGCGATGATTTTCCGCTGCCGCTCGGCCCAGTGATGAGCAAAGATGAGCCAGCTGGCACCGACACCGTCAATGACGAAATCAGTGTGCGCGTAGCATCCGGGCTTAGCACCGAAACGTTAGTGAGGGCGAGACGATCTGACTCAATCAGTTCGATTTCTTTGCAAGGCAGCGAGCACTTGTCGGCCAGGGCGTCCATTGATTCAAGAAACGAGCCAAGGCGATTGACGTTGGCAGTGAAAGCACTGATGCCGATGAACTGACCAATGATCAAAGTCATGCCACCGAAGACCTGGGCAAAAGCCATACCAGCTCTGGTGATGTCACCAAACTGCATGTCGCCGGCAAAGTAGAGCGGGGCAATCACTGCAGCAGGAATGAGCACCACAAGAGCATTGTAGTTGGTGGTAAAGAAGCCCAGGTTGCGGTTCAGAATCATCATCAGCTCGAGGTTGCCGATGGCGTCTTTGACAGCGCGAAAGACTTGCAACTTGGCACGCCGCTCACCACCGTAAAAGGCAATCGACTCAACATCGCGCCGCACATCGGTCATGACGTAGCGCAAATCAGCTTCGAGCTTGGTGTGCTGAAACTGCAAGTCAACCAGTCGGCGGCCGATATAGAGCGTGAGAAAACAGCCAAACAGCGAGTAGACGATGACGACGAAGGTGAGCATTGCCGAAATGGTGTAGAGCACACCAACGAAGCTCACTACAGTGATAACCGCATCGAGCACAGCAATGGACAGCCCCACAGCAGAATTGCAAAACGTCTCCACGTCTTGGGTCAACCGCTCATCGGGATTGTCCATGTTGGGATCAGAGCTGATCTTGTAGTAAGCGCGGTTGGCGAAGTAGCGACTGATCAGGTGTTGTGACAGCCAGCGACGCCAGACCAAGGAGAGTTTCGTGCGCAGAAACTGGTAGTAGATGATGATGGGAGTAGCCACCAGCAACGCTGCTGCGTACGTGAATAAGAAGACATAGTACTGGCCAACATCACGCAACTGCAGTGCAGTAGCGAACTTGCCAGCGATGTAGTTGATGTAGACGTTGACTGCAGAGACACCCGAGAGCAACAGCAAAACAGCCACCAAGAGGGCGATTCCTCGACCTTTCTGTGACGAAACCCAGAAGGGTTTGGCAATTGCATAGAGGCGTTTCCAGGTCAGCGAGTTAGTCATATCGTTCATGACGTTTCTCTCTTTCTGGGTTAGACGTTAGAAAGGCAGATGGGTTGCCGCTCTTGACTCAAGCCTTCAACAGTTCACCCGGGGTGAAAGAGAATTTGAGTGATAAGAGTCGGGGGTAGGTTCTATCTGCGTGACTGTAAATTAAAAGAGAATTTGTATAGAACTCATGAATATCACCTTTAACTTCCTATTCTCAAGATGACGACAGGCGCGTAATGTACTAAGCCAATTATCAAAACGGCTACATTTAAAACTCTTCAGCGCCGCACTGGTAACGCCTCTTGGCTTTTGACAACTACGAGCACGAAAATCCGCATGACATCAAAAGTGCTTAAAGTTTAGATGTCAGGAAAAGCCAGAGAAACTGAGCGGGAATTTTCACGTAGCGATTACATTTAGGCGAAGTTTTATGGCACGCGCTTAAGCTCGCCCGCAGAACAACTAGCAGGGATAGCGTCAACATTAGCTCGCAGTAGCAGAGATAGGTTCATTACAAACGGCAGCCGACACGAGCCAAAACTAGACCAGTAGCCACAAAAGCTACTTTCCAAGAGACTTTGCTTAGTTGAACCACAAAGCAAATCCAGGGAAATGATTGCCAAATTCGCCGCGCAAATCTCTCCAGGTTTGACCACGGCTCAGTTTGCCTTCTTCTAGATAGGGCGCTGCAGCAGAGCCTTGCACCCAGAGCACAAGGTCAAATCGTTGCGGCTGCAAAAATACTTTGCGCAAATTGATACCGCGATGGTCACTGTCGCTACCGCGCCAAAACGGAATCAACAATTCTCCTGACAAGATCTTTTCGCTCTCCGTCATAATTCCAGACCAGGCTAAAACCATTTGCTCAGTCACACGAGCGTTAGGAATCACACCTGTTTGCCGGGGATTAGGCAACCATTCGTGATCATCATCTTCTTCTGCCATGATCCACTTCCAGGTCTCGCGACTCTGATCAATCACAGCCTGAAGATGATCTAGTGCTGAAACCATTCTCTTCGGCTCAATCACATCACACCTGATCAAATGTATAAAAGCAACTAAATCCAAGATTTCCACGTCACCTGCGCCAATTGTGCGAATACGCTTAGACTTACTCAAAAATTGATAGGGAGTATCCACCTTGTTGAAAAACAAATGAGCTGTGCGCTCGAAAAGATCTTTGCTGTCGTGCGCTAAATAAATATCGCAAACGCTCGAGAGCAAGTGGCAATAACCCCTGAGCCAATGCACGTCTCCGCGATCAAACTTGATGAAAAATTGCTCTGCTTTTTCAATTGGAATATTAGAGTTATTGGTGAGCTTGGCATAGACTTTCCACAGACTTCTATTATCGTCACTGCCCTGTACATTGGTTGATTGCTCACTAGCCTTCTGATCGTACTGCTTGTCCTGACTACTTTTCTGTGCCTGATTGAATTGACCATGCTGACCGGTACCATTCAAGTCTAATTTGATCATGCCGAAATGTAGCGGCAATTTGACGTCAGCATCGCTAATCGGTGCCAGTGTAGATTCAGCCTGCATCAATTGCTTTTGAAAAGTCTCCACGATCTCTCGCAGCTTGAAGTAGCTAATGGGCTTGGAATTTTCATTGGTTGCCGCCGGCAGGCGCAAGAAAGGCAGAACAAATCCGTGATTCCTATAAGTGCGAACTCCATAACGGGTGAAAGACTGGCCCAAACCCTCTACCGCCCGCAGAAACTGCAATACGCCCAAGCCAAAGCGAGCTTGATCGTCACTGCCATGCTCTTTCAAATGAGCCACAAGTGCCACTTCACCTTCTTTTAGTCGACCATCTAAGAGATATTTTTCGACCAGAGGTATGTCTTTAACTGTAGTTGACACTTCTATCACTTCCTTATTAACGACCGGTACGCTTGATTCTGGTAAGGCGGCAAAGGCAACGGCACTGTAGTTAACACTCAAGAGCGTCGCCAGCAAACCTGCGCTCAGCACTCTCATCAATCTATTCATGCCATTTCCTTTGTTATTGCTGCTTATTTTGCACTCGTTCAGTTGCTTAGGCCTGATCTGGATTTCTTTGTTCATTTCATCTGTTTTGACTGCCAACTTCTAATCAGTCTAGGCAACGCCAGCAAAGATTAGGAAGGGGAAAGAACAGTTGTCGAATTGATCACTCAATCTACGATCAGCGAGCAATTTGTCTGGCAGATTTCCTACCCTCGAATGGAAATTTATTGACTGCGATCGGCATCAATTTTTAAGACGTGAAAGTACTGTGACACCCAGTCTCCATGAGTTCTTTCACGAGTTTTTCACGAACGCCGGGTGATCATGAACGAGTTGGCAGCGGCACCAAGCGACAAACTTAAACCGCAAACTTACTAAGCAAAATTTGGCCATAGAGAAGGAGCTTGTTCATGAACGACAACGTCAATCACTCACATCAAGTTGAAAATGTCCGTGATAGCGGTGCAGAGAGAGCAGCAAGTTCATCGGCCGCTGAGGCCTACAGTCAAAACGTAAGGCCAGAAATGCCCAAGGGCGCAGATACTGCCGCTGGAAGTTTGCCTAAAGCTAGCGTAGATGACAAAGGCATTTCTTTCGGGCCCACAGACAATGGCCCCAAAGCCAACATGCAAGGCAGTACAAAGAACAGCGACGGCTCAAGCGTTCAATCAAGCACCTCCAGTGATGGCACAAAAGAAAGTTCGAGATTTGACGAAAACGGCTTTAAGACTAATTCTGAGACCAAGCGACCAGACGGCAGCTCTATTAATACTAGCTACGAAAAAGATGGCAGCAAAAACACCAATGTGTTCGACTCGCAGGGTAATCGCGTACAGTCAGAGAGCAAGAAGGCTGATGGCTCCTCAGACAATTCAACCTACCGCCAAGACGGCACAAGAGATACCAACCACTTTGACAAAGATGGCAATCTCACCAATTCTGAAACTAAGCGCCCTGATGGCAGCTCTATCAACACAAAGTATGAGAGTGATGGCAGCAAAAACACCAACGTATTTGACGCTGATGGCAATCGCACACAATCTGAAAGCAAGAAGGCTGATGGTTCATCAGACAATTCAACCTACAGCCAAGATGGCACCAGAAATACTAGCCACTTTGACAAAGATGGCAATATTACCAACTCTGAAACAGTGCGCCCTGATGGCAGTTCTATCAACACCAAATACGAAAGTGATGGCAGCAAAAATACCAATGTATTTGATGCCAATGGCGTTGTTACTAATTCTGAAACGAAGAGACCTGACGGCTCAAGCACCAACACCAGCTTTGATAAGAATGGCAATGTCATGATTCGCGACTTCAGCCCCAATGGTGACCAGGTGCATGGTGGATAAAAGCCGAAGTTCAAAAGTTGACAGAGAGAATAACACCGACTAATTGGTGCGATCACGCTTCTCGGAGATGACTGACTGTTCTAGTATTGAGCTATGAGAGACCGAATTCTAGCTTTGATATTTGTGGTCATCGGCTTTGCCGTGGTGGAATCTGGCTACCGCGAAGATGTAGACGGAATAGCTCATTTGTTCTCTAACTGCGAATGTATAAGCGACGAAATTGCCGGAATGGCTAGTGTCGATCAATTCAAACCACTTGGACGCTCAGACGTTGAGCTAAAAGAGCAACTGGGAAATCCGCGGGTTACGGAGTTCGAAGATTACGAGAAATTTGATGAAACCTGGAGCTACCATAAATACCGTCTTGTGCTCTGGATGAAACATCATCGCTGCATCGCGGCTTACCCGTGTTCAAATGTTTTTCACTAAGCCAAAGAATAGCCTGATCAGTAACTCTAAACCCTGAAACCTTGATTCTTCGTGGCATTTTTTTGCTTTTTTGGCCCGAGGTCAAGCTCACTTTCAATTTTTCTACTACATTCTATAGTCTTACAAGGGGCAAAAAAAATGGTTTTGAGAAAAAAAAGCGGAGCGAACAGCCAATGCTATTCGCCCCGCCTCCAAAAATTGCTTTTTGAAACTAAGTCCCGAGAGACTTAGCCGTAGAAAGCCTCGCCGCGCTTCGCCTTGTCGACGATGAGCTGAGCGGGCTTGTAGTTGTCACCAGCCACCTGCGAGAGGTACTGCAGCTTCTGGTGAATGGTGCGCATGCCGACCTGGTCAGCGTAACCGAGCACACCACCCAGGAACGGAGCAAAGCCCGTTCCGAAGATCATGGCCAGGTCGAGCTGCGACGGGTCGGTGATGATGCCTTCCTGCAAGCACAGCGCCGCTTCGTTGACCATGGGCAGGAAGAGGCGATCCTGGATCGCTCCCACCGTCATGACCTTGGGCGCAGCCGTGATAGCAGCGGCGATGTCCGGGTTGATACCAGCACGACGACCGGTCTTCGGGTCGTACAGGTAGAGGCCCTTGCCGCCCTTCTTGCCGAGCAACTTGGTGCTCTTGATCATGGCGATCATGGCCGGCGGCGCCAGACGCTCGCCCAGGGCGGCGTGCATGACGTCGATGACGTGGGCGACGATGTCGAGGCCGACTTCGTCCATCAGGGCAATCGGGCCCATGGGCATGCCGAACTTGGTGGCAGCCTTGTCGATGTCGTCGGCGGAGACGCCTTCCAACAGAAGCGTGAACGCTTCCTTCATGTAGGGCGAGAGAACGCGGTTGACGACGAAGCCCGGGCCATCATTGGTGACGACCGTGGTCTTGCCCAGACGCATACCGAAGGCCTTGGCCAGAGCGACGGTTTCAGCAGAGCTGTCTTCCGCCTTGACCACTTCCACCAGCTTCATCTTGTGCACCGGGTTGAAGAAGTGCAGACCAACCACGTTAGCAGGAGTGCGAGCAGCCTTGGCCATCTCGTCCATCGACAACGAAGAGGTGTTCGAAGCGAAGACGAAGGGCTTGGTGATCACCTTCTCCAGCTCGGCCAGAACCGCCTTCTTCACCGCCATTTTCTCGACCACAGCCTCGATGACGAGGTCGCAGTCAGCCATGTCGGCGTAGTTGACGGTAGCCTTGATGGCGCCGTACTTCATGTCGGCTTCCACCTGCGACATCTTGCGCTTGGCCACCAGACCATCGAAGAGAGCCTTGATGCCGGCCATGCCCTTGTCGAGCGCAGCCTGGTCGATGTCCTTGAGCACGACTGCGTAACCAGCGTAGGCAGCTGCCTGAGCGATACCTGCACCCATGACGCCAGCGCCGAGCACACCAACGGTCTTGACGCTGATGGCAGGCTTGACGCCTTCGGGCATGCGCTTGCTTTCGGTTTCGGCGAAGAGAATGCCGACCAGAGCCCGCGACACCGACGAAACCGCCAGGCGCGAGAAGATCAGCGATTCCATCTCGAAGGCCTTTTCCTGCGGCATGTTCCAGGTCTTGAGGATGAGCTTGAGAGCTTCCAGCGGAGCCGGGTACTTGCCCTTGGTCTGCGCCAGCACCATCTTGGTCGCCATCTTGGCGAAGACGGCGCGGCCGGCGCTGGTCTCGATGCCAGCGTCGATCATGCGCTGCTTGAAGGGCTTCTGGAAACGCTTGGGCTTGGCACCCGAAGCGAGTTCCACCGCACGCTTGATCAGGTCGGTCGGCACGGCCGTTTCATCGACGAGACCAAGGCGCCAGGCCTTGAGACCATCGACACGAGAGCCCGTGGAGATCATCTGGAAGCCCTGCTGCAAGCCGATCAGCTTGGGCAGACGGATGCTGCCGCCCCAGCCAGGCAGGAAGCCCAGCTGAGTCTCCGGCAGACCGAGAGAGGTCTTGGGGGAAGTGGAGGCGATGCGAATCTTGCAGCCGAGGGACAGCTCCAGACCACCACCCAGGCAGGTGCCATTGATGGCAGCCACGGTCGGGTAGGGCAGAGCAGCGATGCGGTTGAAGACACCACGACCATGCATGGTGGCATCATAGATCTGCTTCGAGGGCTGCGACTGGAGGAAACGGATTTCCTTGACGTCGGCGCCAGCGAAGAAGTTGTCGTCCTTGCCGGACGAAATCACGAGGCCCTTCACGTCGGTGCGGGCTTCCAGGTCGCTGAGGACAGCCGTGAACTCGCTGAAGAAAGCCTGCGAGAGCACGTTGAGTTTGCTGTCGGGGGTGTCGATCACGACGTGCGCGATGCCCCCCGGCAACATGTTGAGAGTGACGATCTTGTTAGTCATATTACTTTCCCTCGAATTCGGGGTTGCGAATGAGAGTGGCAATACCCATGCCACCGCCGATACAAAGAGCAGCAATGCCCAGCTTCTTGTTACGGAGCTTGAGCTCGTGAGCCAGGGTGAGGATGAGGCGCGCACCAGAAACGCCGATGGGGTGACCCAGGGCGATGGCGCCGCCGTTGACGTTGACCTTGCTGCGGTCGAGGCCGAGCAGCTTTTCGCAAGCCAGATACTGGGTGGCGAAAGCTTCGTTCAGCTCGATCAGGTCGATGTCAGCAAGGGTGAGGCCGTTGCGCTCCAGCAGCTTCTGGATTGCGGCCACAGGGCCGATACCCATCTGCTCAGGGTCAACGCCAGCGGTGCAGCTGTCGACCAGCTCAGCCAGAGGCGTAACCCCCAGCTCCTTGGTCTTCGCTTCCGAAGCGATGACGAGGGCGCAAGCACCATCATTGATACCAGACGCGTTGCCGGCGGTGATCACCTTGGTACCGAGCACCGGCTTCAGTCCGGCAAGGGCTTCCTTGCTGGTCTTACGCGCATGCTCGTCGCGGGTGAAGAAACCGCGGCCGGGAACTTCGATGGGGTCGATTTCGATGTCGAAACGACCGCTCTTGATGGCCTCGTTGGCCAGGGTCTGCGAACGCAGAGCGTACTCGTCGGCCTCTTCACGGGTGACGTTGTAGGCGTCAGCCAAGCGCTGGGCAGTGCCAGCCATGTAGACCGTCTTCATGTCCTTGAGCAACTTGGTGGGCGCCAGGCCATTGTCAGCCAGGGCGAAAGGCGTGGGGCGAGGACCCATCTTGGCGAACTTGACGTACTTGGCGATCAAGCCCGTCCAGCGCAGCGAGCCGGGCAGGAGATAGGGAATGGTAGACATCGACTCAGCGCCACCGGCGAGGACAAGGTCGGCATCGCCAAGGGCGATCAGGCGCATGCCGTCGTTGACGGCCTGCATGCCAGAGCCGCACTGACGCTGAACGGTGTAAGCGGGAATTGATGGAGGCAGCCCCGACTCAAGCTGCGCGAAACGCGCCGTATTCGGCGTGTAGGAACTCTGGTAACCATGACCAAGAATGATTTGGTCGATGGCATCGGCAACGATGCCGGCACGGCGGATGGCATTCACCATCGCATGACCGGCCAACTTGTCGACCGTAACCGACTTGAGGCTACGGCCGAAGGAACCGATGGGGGTACGACTGCCAGAGAGAAGATAGACTTTTGATCCGGATTTCATGGGATTCTCCGTAGATTATGGCTTTATTGTCGAGCACCCCCAGACGAATAGCAACTTCTTGCCAAACCCTGAGAGTGACTCGCCTGCCAAGCGGCAGGTATTTTGTTGCAGAAACTCAGAGAGGGGGTAACAGCAAATGGTTATTCACCGTTTGCCGTTTACCCTCCCCGAAGAAGAAATTCAGCGTGGGCTCCAGAGGCCGTTCTCTTGCAAGAGAGCCTCGGTGCGACGAGTGAGGACACCTACGGGCGCCTTGGTCTTGACGCAGTCAGCGACGATGGCATTGAAGTCAGCGGTCACCTGCTTAGCCTGCTCGAGAGCAGGGCCAGTGAGCAGACCAGCCTTTTCCAGCGCCGGAACAGAACCCATGTAGCCAGACATCACCGCCTGCCATTTCTGGTCGCGGGTGAGGGTGAACTGCAGGGAACTGAAGTTGGTGATCGTCGGCAGGATGAGGATGTAGCCCTTGTCGGTGTCGAGAGGTTCCGGTTCGAATCCGGGCACGCAGAGCTTGCCGCAGACCCAACGCCAGAGAGCCATCTTGCGATTCTCGCGCCGACGCGACTTCTCATCGTGTGCACCGTCACCGACGTCACAGACGATGATGTTCTGAGGCTGTGCACCGTAGAACTTCTCGGGAATGCTGACCGGGGTGCGGCCTTCCTCCGAGAGAGCACCGTCGTGCAGCCAGAAGTTTTCACCGGCGACCTCGATCGGCACAGCATCGATGATGCCAGGCACCGCGCAACTGCCACGAATGGAAGCCCCGAGAGGTCCCGATTCGGTGTTGAGCAAGCGGTAGCCGCCGTTCTTGCGAATCTGGTGGACACCGGTGGAGTTGAAGACCAGCTGGTCATCGCCGACATTGGCCATCGTCCAGTACTTGGTCGGCCAAATGGGTGAACCCATCTGCTCGCCAACGACCTTTTCGATGAACTCGCCCACTTTTTCAGAACTGAGAACGCCGAAGCGGGGACGGCTGGTCTCATAACGACTTTGCATCATGTATGCAAAGAGAATTTTCAGCATACTGCCGCGTCGAGTCAGAAGACTGGAAAAGTCGACGTCGAGAGCAGTGGTTACCGTGGTTTTAGCATCCATGCCGGAGGCCATCATGACAGTGGGCAAAGACCCACCACTGATGCCACCGACAGATTTCCAGTTTTTGATGCCAGCGTGATCGCAAGCGAGGATTACACCAGCACCTGCAAGGATGGCCCGGGAACCGCCGCTGGATACAAGCAAATGCATTTGAGGTGGAGTGTCCGGATTGGACGGAACCACCGTTTTCTTAGTATTGGCACTCATTGTTTGCTCCATGAGCTTTAGGGCCGCAAAAAAATTGCAGCGAACAAGCCTTCAGCCCGAGCGAAAACCACAGACACCAGTCTGGGAGTCTGTGCAGGGCGTTAGGCAAAAGGGAAGAGAAAAAAGGGGGGTTAGAAAGACCTGTTTGTTTTTGGTTGTGAAAGAAAGACCTTCAGATACTAGTAACTCCGCGTTATCAAACTCAACGTAAAACAGGACACTATTGGCTTTTAGTTCATGACATTAGGTTAAAAGCATATCTAAATTAGATCTACAACATGCTTCTTGGGCGCAACAGTTTGCAAGCCCGCGCCAAGGTGACTAGTTACGCTAGCAGTGTTACAGTCAAACCGCTTGTCAAGCGGCTTTTCGTGTGGTTTCTCTGGCAATAAATTGAGATTCAAAGAAAAGCTTTAGATAGCAAATTCAAGATGTTCTTGAGAAAGAGCGATGAGATCGCATAGGCTTCGGCCGTCATTCTTCTTTCCATTCAAATAAAAAACAAACAGCTAACACCCACACAGCACGTCTCTTCTAACTCATCAGCCACGCTCTTCAGGCGCCCGTCGGACACCAGCCAGTCATCGGCATCCGACAACAAACGTTCAAGCAATGTCCCCGCGACCAGATCTACCAACAGGTCTCTCGAAACAAGGCAAAGCAGAATAAGTAGTCAAGCGCTATGTAGTCAAGAGCAAGTCTAGCAACCATTTCTCTAACAGCGAAAAAAGCGATCAGGATATCGCCGGCTTTCGCTTGGCAACCACGTCGACGGAGTCTCATATGATGACCAATCAAACCATGCTTGTTGGCCGCTTCTGGCAACATGTATTTACCATGCAGGACGCTACAGCAGTTCTGCTCAAGAATCCCAACCCCAAGACCGAATTCATCACTACCATGGTTGGCCCCATGGGCGGTGGCGGTGTTGTTGTTGTAAAGCCTCGTCCCTATGTTGACCTGCCCTGGAAACAGGTCGGCGAAATCGTGGCCGAGATGATCGTTACCCTCCGAGAGGCCGGCGTGAAGCGCGGTGACCGCGTCGCCATCCTCTCCTGGAACTGCCCCGAATGGGTCTGGACCGACATCGCCATCCAAACACTGGGTGCAGTCGCCGTTCCCATCTACCCCAATAGCGCCTCGGAAGCCGTCAACTACATCGTCAACGACTGTGGCGCCACGCTTCTGATCGGCGACGACGGCAACCAGACCAAGAAGGTCGATGCCAACGGTCCGGTCAAGACCCTGCTCTTCTCTGATCTCGCCGGCAAGTCCGAGACCTATCAGCGTCGCGTCAAGGGCATCGAGCCCAAAGCGACCGACAAGGCCTCCGCCGAGCTCGAGCCGATCAAGGTAAGCGCTGCCGCCAAGGCCGTTCTCGACTTTCTCCACATCGGCGTTGCCGCTGGAACGATGTCGAACGACAAGAGCGTCGCCTTCAACGAAGTCGTCGCCCCTGGCCAGAAGCCGCACGGCATCCGCCTGAGCGACATCTGCACCATGATCTACACCTCCGGCTCCACCGGTCAGCCCAAGGGCGTCGCCCTCACCAATGCCAACATCACGGCATCCTGCCAGGGCGTTCACGACCACGGCTTCGACTTCAACGAGTCTGATGTCTACCTGAGCTACCTGCCTCTGGCGCACTGCTACGAGCGCATCAACGGCCAGTACATCTGCCTCTGGAACGCCGTTCCCACCGCCTTCTGCAAGGTGGAAGAAGTGGGCAAGGTGGTGAAGATCATTCGTCCGACGATTCTGCTGGGCGTGCCTCAGGTCTGGCGCAAGATCAAGGAAAAGATCGAGGGCGAAATCGCCAGCGCCAAGGGCTTCAAGGCCAAGCTGATCAAGTGGGCCTTCAAGCAAGAGTCGGGCTTCTCGCACTGGGTCGCCGACAAGCTGGTGTTCCGCACCATCCGCGCTGGTCTCGGCGGCCGTCTGCGCATCATGGGCTCTGGTGGCGCTGCCATCTCGGCCGAGGTAATCAGCTTCTACAAGAGCATCGGCCTCAACATCGTCCAGGGCTATGGCCTGACCGAGACCTGTGGCGCCATCGCTGCCAACAGCCCGTCCTCCAACAAGGTCGGCACGGTGGGCAAGATGATTCCCGGCGTCGAGATCAAGTTCGTGCCGCTGCCCGGAGCCGCTTCTGACGCCAAGGGTGGCATCATCTACCTCAAGGGCGGCCCGGTCTGCACTGGCTACTGGAACCTGCCGGAAGACAGCGCCAAGTCGTTCGACGCCGATGGCTGGTTCAACACCGGGGACATCGGTCACCTCGACGAGGACGACTGCCTGGTGATCACCGGCCGCGCCAAGCGCCTCTTCAAGACCGAAGGCGGCAAGTACGTCGCTCCAGAGAAGGTCGAGAAGGCCTTTGATGGCGCCGCCATCATTCAGGCCATCGTGCCGGTTGGCAACGACCGTCCCTTCATCAGTGCGCTGATTTTCGTCAACGCGCTGGCTGCCAAAGAATTGCTCACCGCCAAGGGTGTGGCTTGTCCTGCCGGTTCTGCCGAAAGCGTGCAGGCTTTCCTGGCTGGCCACGACCTTGTCAAAGAAGCAATCAAAGCGGCGATCGCCGAAGGCAACACCCGCCTGGAGCACTGGGAAACAGTGAAGAAGGTGGAAATCATCGCCGATGAAGCAACCGTGGCCAACGGCTTGCTCACCGCCACTCTCAAGATTCGCACCGAAGAAGCGATGAAGCGCTACGCTGATCGCGTCGAGGCAATCTACGCCAAGCCGGGCAAGTAAGCTCGACTAAATAACAAGGCCCGTAAAAAGGTCAAAGCCGCTCGCAGGGGGGCAGTCGCAAGACTGCTCCCTTGCCTTTTTATGCTGCCGAATGCAGCTAGCACGTTAAGGAATTTACTGTGAACAAGAATAACAACATCACTGCCAACATCCAGGTCGAAAGACTTGGAGTCGTCGCCTCTCCCCACGGCCGCTTCCAGGAGGAAGGCGTCCTCAACCCCGCAGTTTTTCAAGATCGTGACGGCAATCTCGTCATGATCATGCGCTCTGTTGCCGTCGGCAATCAGTCGCGCCTTGAGACCCTTCGTCAGCTCTGGAAAGATGGCAAACCTGCTGTCGACGCCAGCGGCAACGAAGTTGGCTTCGAGCGCGTCGGCTTCGCTCTCGTTCCGCAGGCCAAGTATGAGCGTCGTCGTCGCGCCACCACCAGCGGTTCGTTCGAACTGGTTGGCGGAGAAGGCTGCGAAGACCCGCGTGTCACTTTCATCCCCGAACTCGACTGCTACGTCATGTGCTACACCGCCTTCGGCTTCGATGGTCCGCGCATTGCGCTGGCTACGTCGCAAGATGGCTATAAGTGGAAGCGCCTCGGTTTGGTCAACATCCCCTCGATCTTCGGCCTGGCCAAAGACGACAAAGATGCGGCCTTCTTCCCCGAACCCGTCTTCTCACCCAGTGGTGAAGTCTGCCTCGCCATGTACCATCGGCCCATGGTCAATGTTCCGGTCTCCGGCACTCTTGACCAGATTCAGTCGACCTTCAAGGCCGACCCTACCGAGCGTCAGTGCGTGCGCATCGCCTACATTCCGCTGGCTCCCGTCAAAGACAACTTGATCAATTTGCTCAACGTCACCGAATCTGACCTCGTGCTCGCTCCTGGTGCAAACTGGGGCTGCTTCAAGGTTGGCGCTGGCACTGTGCCGATTCGCATCAAGGAAGGCTGGCTGGAAATCTTCCACGGCGTGGACCAAGTTATCGATGAGCGTACCGGCCGCTACCACAGCTGCTACAGCGCTGGTCTCTTGTTGCACGACGGCGACGAACCGCACCGCCTCCTCTACGTCTCTCCCACCACCATCCTCAAGCCCGAAACCCCCGAAGAGTTGTCCGGCATCGTCAACAACGTCGTCTTCCCCACTGGAATGGTCGCAAGGCCTGACCTGGCAAAAGATGGCAACGAAGTCTTCGACATCTTCTATGGCATGGCTGATCGCTTGATCGGCAAGTGCCGTCTCACCGTCTCGTTCAACGAAGCCTAATTGGTTCTAACTGTTCTCCTATCCGATAGTTTTTCTGCAAAGCACTTGCAGAGAGGTTATCGGATAGGCGGGACTTTATTTTCTTATTGCCTTCTTGTCAGAACTAGAACTTTCATTCCTCGCGAATTTTCCAAAAACCTTAGCCATACTATACTCTATAATGTATCAGGCATCTTTTTTTTTGAAACTCATGAAAAAGCTCATAAGCTGTGGTTAGTTGTGATTGCTAAGTTTCCAAAACTGTCATTTTTTCTTCGCATTGCCTCAAAAATAATCGTACTCGCCTGACCCGTTGCCTCAAATTAAAATCGTACTCGTCGACCAGCAGTGAGGGGTCACTCGATGAGGCAACGAATGAGCATGACCACGCGAAGAGAATTGCAGGCTTCGATGAGCTTGAAGTATCAAAACGCGGATAGAGCACAGCGAAAAGAGATACTCTCGTCCTTCCTGGAAGCGACCGGATATAGCCGAAAGCATGCCATTGCAATGCTTTTGAAGAATAACGGGTCAAAACCAAAGAGAAAGGAGGGTAGCGGCCGACCGTCAAGACTAGGCCCAGAGGCTCTGGCAGCTTTAGTTTCGATTTGGCACTTTAGTCAGCACCTGTGTGGCAAACGGCTAGCGCCAATCATCGCGGATTATTTGGAAAACCTCGCACACTTCGATGAATTGGCGCTTTCCGAGCCAGCAACTAGGCAACTAGAAGGTGTAAGTGCAGCAACCATTGACAGGCTGCTGAAAAAGGAGCGTTCAAAATTACCTCGCAGTATCAGTCATACAAAACGGGGCAGTTTTCTCAAGGATAGCGTGCCAATCCGCACTTTTACCGAGTGGAATGATGTCGTGCCTGGATTCTTTGAGATCGATACTGTATCTCACTCTGGTTCAGATATAAATGGGCCATTTCTCAGCACTCTAAATATGACCGATATAGCAACAGGCTGGACGATTCCAATTGCAATTTTTCGAAAGTCCTCCCTAGACATCATTTCAGCGCTTGAACAAGCTCAGAAACATATTCCGTTTCCAGTCCTTGGTATCGATTTTGACAACGGCTCTGAGTTTCTAAATCAAGACTTGATTGATTGGTGTAGGGCTAGAAGCATTACCTACACACGTTCTCGGCCATATAAGAAAAATGACCAGGCTTGGATCGAAGAGAAGAATAGGTCGGTAGTAAGATCAAGCGTAGGCAGAGATCGCTACGTCGGCAAGAAGACCTTTAAGGCTCTCTCTGAGCTGTATCCAACACTAATACATCTCCACAATTTCTTTCAGCCTAGTCAGAAATTACTTTCAAAGAGCCGTCATGGAGCAAAGGTATACAAGCTCCATGACACAGCCAGAACCCCATACCAGCGGGTACTAGACAATCCAAACGTCTCAAGCGAAGCAAAAGCAGACCTCCGCAAAATCAAAGAAAGATTGAACATAGCTGATCTTTCTAGAAGGCTCAATTCGTTTCAAAATGCACTCAGGCTGCTAGCCGTCGATATTCCAAATCCGGTAATAGCCGCGAGAATTGCCCAGAGAAACGCTGTATATAAGTTTAGTTCCCGTCTGCACGAGCCAGCCCGAGATGTAGAGTCAAAGCAGCAAGTAAGAGTTTCAAAGAAAATCAAGGAATTGATAGTTAGCTGTGAGATTGGCTCAATAGTGCGTGCTGAGGACTTCATGACACTAGGTTCTAGAAACACTGTGAACGTGAGCTTGCTAAGACTCAATAAAAGAGGCAAACTGGAGAGAATAAGCCACGGTATCTATCAGATACCTGCAAAAGTAGCTCAATACCCTACCCCAAATTTATCATCAGCGAGTACGAATAATTTTGAGGCAACAATCTAACTCGGGTACGAAATTTTTTTGAGGCAACACGTTCTTCAAAAAATCTGACAGTTTTGGAAACAGAAAAGCACTCGATATCGAATCATCTAGCTGAAAACAGGCTAGCCAATTTGAAATCTTAGCGGCAAGGAATATCTACGTGCGGCCCTGCAAGAAGATGCGCACAATCGCTCCGTCACGCACTGGCACTTCCCGATACATACTGGTTCTCAATCTACCAGTCGTATTTGGCAATTTAATTACAGCGTGCAATAAAACACCTTCAACGTGGCGCGGCAAAATAGTTTGCTCTGGCGCCACAGTAACGATCATCGGATGCATACTCGTCACAGAGCCCGCGACAAGTTCAATAGCACAGCCTTTCTCCAAACAGATACCATTGAGAATGGTGAGCGTTTCACCATTGTCGATTTCGATTTTTCCGTTGTCAATCCAGACCGGATAATTTTGTGTAGTCATGGGAATTTTGATTTTGTTTGCTCGGCCCATAGCTGGCCCGAATGGCTAATAGAGAACGATTTTCTGGGGTGGAACAGGAATTATTTCCATGGTCAAATCAGCTTTCTCCGGGGCAGCAAGATAGATACAACCTGACTGGGCAACTGTCCACAAAGGAGCACCGGCAGCGCTTTCATTTGTGCCAATCATCCAACCCTTATTGGCAAGAAACTGTTGCGTATCACTGCTAATAGTCAATCGCAACAGGGCAAATGGCTCAGGAGGCAGCTTGGCGAGGGTTTCATTGATGGCATCCTGGCGATTCTGATAACCGCTAAGAATTTTGCCTGCTGCGTTGAGCACTCCGTTTTTGAAGGCAACTTCGCGGTTGCAGAAAATCCACGAAGCACTAGAGCTAATCGTGGGCACAAAGATTACTGTGTTCATAAAAGTGATTTTGTTGTTTGGTTGATGAATTACCAGCACAGAGCCTAATGCGCAGAGGACTATGCCAGAGTGAAACGACTAATAAAAGCTATTTGCGTGGTTGTTTTAGCTTTAGCTTGATTCTTGAATGGCGTATAAATTGGTGAGTGAAATAACAACAAGCTACCTAAATAGTGCACCGTTAACAAGCTTATTGCGCGCCCTGGTGAGCCTTGTGTGTCGATTCTAATAGAGCAGCTGAGTTACTTTACACTTGAAAGGATTTAGCGATAAGCTTATCCACGAGATCCGACTGTTCGCAAAAGTCGAATTACATCAAACCTACAGCGGGAAATGAATTTGACTGAAAGAGATGATGAGCTGGTTCCAGTTTTTTCACCAACCTTAGGCCAACGCCTTGCCTTACATCAAAAATCAGTTGGTAGATTTCTAAGCGAAAAGGAAATCACAGATTGCTTAGACAGTGCAGCGTGCATGATGGTAAGGCGCTCGCACAAAGAGGCACAGGAAAGAAAACAAGGCATTGTCGATATCAACCCAGACAATGTAGCACTCGACTGGAACAGCCGCCGAATAGAATTCACCGAATCTTACTGGCCATCTATCGTTATGTATGTGTTCTCGGACTCACTAGGCACAAAAAAATGCAAAAAAGTGCTTGAAGAAGCAAATGTCGACCATAAACTAGAAGGAGCCTGCGCCGACGTAATAGAACACGTCATATCCGAGGGCAGCTGGTATCCACCAACATTGAGAGAAAGCCCTCAAGAGGAATTAGTAAGACATACAAATTATTTTGTTGCTACCAGCGAATCTTTCACATCTCATCAAGCAATCGAGGTTAGCCGCCAGTTTTTAGAGCTAATCGCAGACCTGTTCGATAATGACGCAATCAATATCTCCATTGAAAGTAGCAATCTTAGTCACTCTAAAGAGGTCTGGAAAGAGATACTGAATGATCGTTTTGAGCAGCCTCTACAAAGCCTTCTGATGGCATTCGTGCAAATGCCGCTCTGTTATGAAGATTTCGTATATTCCTGCGGAATGCACCACCTCGGCCAACAAGATTTTGTGATCAGCAACGATACACTGATTGAACTGGGCCACAACGAAGATGATTTCAGCTTGGCGGCCCACGACATTTTTCAATCTCTTGCGCTCTATCTATTGAGCGATGATAAACCTAAAGCATTTCGCTCTGGCGATACTTTCAAAATCGCAAATGGCACTCTACTTAGAGCAAACATCGAACCTTATATGCTATTGAAAGAGACTGATATCCGCTTCAACCAATTCGGGGCTTGGCGCATATCCCTGTGTGTCTATGATGATTGAGAAAATCAGTAAGGATAGACCAAGCCCAAAAACAGGACAAAAATAGCAACTATGTTTGCTCGCGAAGAAAGAGTGTACATACTGCTAGTATACTTGGAGGCTTAAGAATTGCCGGGAACACCCAAATGCCAGAAAGAACTATAGAAGAGCTAATTTGCCTCGACGATCCAGGTTGGCCAGTGGTTCGACAGTGGATTGCTGAAGCAAAAAACCACGTTGAAGTTCTGCCAGCAAGCGACCCTGCTCGTAGCGAGGCGCTCCTGGAGACTCAAGTGACAACTCGTTCGATAATGGGAACTATCGTCTACGAAACTGGTGGCCTTCTTATTGACCATGGCTGGCTGAGAGTGCTAGGAGCTGGACATGAAAAGCTAAAAAGAACCATGCCCCAATGGACGCTTGAAGCCACCGGCATTCGCCTCCATGAGTCACCGGAAATACTAATTGCCGACGATGTAATGGGCGGCTTCTATGCCATGCGCGCCGATGAGGAAGGCCTCCGCAATCATGTCTCCTACCTGGCACCTGATACTTGGGCGTGGGAAAATATGGGTCTGACCTATAGCGAATTCATCTACAGCTTCTGCCTAAATGGAGACCTTGAAGATTACTACAGCACGCTGCGCTGGCCGGGCTGGCAGGATGTTGTTGCCGTAATGCACGGGGACCAATGCCTCTCTGTCGTACCGCCACTGGGGTTCAAATCGGTTGTGAGATCTGAACGAATCACCCTTGAGAAAAGAGAGAAGAAACCCGTACCTGCTCTTGACTCTTATTTTTTTGCACTAGATATGGGCGCCCAGCTCGCAGACGTTCCAGACGGGGCCACAGTAGTGTTCAAGCACACGTAGTCAGAAACCTTGAGTCCACACTGCATTGGGAAACTTTGCTTTATGCCATTGATTACGTGTGTGCTGTCATTTAATCGCTCCATAAAGAGAGCAAATTTATTGATATTCATACCGAAAAGCACTTAGCGCCTCTGTCTGCCCTCTGCGTCAAATCTAATAGATTAGCCTAACTACTTCCCCTTACCACTGCTCTTATCTAACTTAGTGGTGAAGCCAACATTGTCGAGCATGTCACCGAGTTGATCTTTCTTATCAGCCGAGAAAGTCACTTGAATGATGTCTGAAACACGTTTGAAATTCTTGGGTGGCGCAAAATCTGCTGAGTTATATGGCAACGACTTCCAAGACACAGTGCGCAAAAACTGCACTTCTCCCTTGCGCAAGTCAGAAGCGCAATCGTAGTCATTTTTATTTATGGTGCCTTTGTACACCCGCAGAGAAGCCCCAGCTTTTTTTCCAGAACAAACCACAGGAACATTAGTAATCACAGGCATGGTGTAAAGTCTGCTCAAAAACTCAGCGGCCTTGGGGGCCAGGGGAATATCGTCAGCAGTGCACAACAAGCTGCTTCCATAAAGACCAGACCTACACTTCGAATACTTTAGCCCCTGAAAATCACCCCTACCGACCACCTTCCAGGGAATAGCTCTTGGTGTTTTTGGAAGGGCATAGGGATTACCCATAACAATGCCTGAGAACAGGGATAAATCGCCAATCCACTCCAATTTATCTTGGGGTTGATAACAGTGTACTTTCCAGTCAGGGGCTCTACAGAGCAAATTACAGCCAAGTTTCTCAGTCGTTACTCTTACAGCATCGTCGGTCACATAAATAACTGTGGCACCGCCCATGTCCGAAGCCTGATGCAGTATCCACTCTTTTTTGCCTGTTTTTGCACTAGCGCTTTCGGCACTTAAAACCAAGCTGCCAAAAGTGACACCGGCAAACGAAAACACCATAAGAAATGCAGCAGCTGCTGGCGCTAACCACTGTGAGGTAGGGTTATTCTCGCTGTTGAGTCTTCCGAACATTGCTCCAGTATACTTCATGGTTGCCAGCTCCGAAGTGTCAGGCTGCTACAATTAAAAGCCACATGAAGGGCCTCAACGAGCGCCCGCCTCGGGAGTTCGGCCTTGGAAGAAACAAAAGACATAGAACAAACTAGAGACACAGAACATTCTGAACAAATAGATCAGACGGAACAGTCAGGTCAAAATGATAAGCCAACAGAAGTTCTGGTACCTCAGTTTGTGGTTCCACTGGGCACGACGTTGGCTGCGCTTGAAGCGACCAAGCAACGACTGCTTACTAATGACGAAATCATCGAATGCCGAGACAAAGAGCCATGCGTCATGATGAAGGCAGAAGACATCGAAAAGCTCACTGCTGTGCGCGAGTTCGTCGACATTCACCCAGAAAACGTTTTAGTAGATTGGCACCGCCGCCGCATTGAGTTTTGCGAAAGCTACTGGCCATCACTGGTTTTCTATGTTCCGACAAAAGGCGAAGCAACAGAAGATTGCCGCGAGTTGCTCGATGCCCGTGAAGTTAAATACGAGATAAAACCGCACAGCAAGACCATGCACAAACACTTTGAAGAGCAAGCTTCATGGTACACACCAATAGCTTCTGCTGCGGAAATTGCCAGCATATCCGAACACAGTAACTTTTTTGTTCTTCGCACAAAGCCTTTCAAAAGCAGTGAGGCCCTGGAAATTTCCGCGTCATTTCTACCATTGATTGGTGAACTACTAGACCTCGGTGCTCTTGGTGTTTCGCTTGAAACCGCTAACCTGGTTCATTCCAAAGAAGCGTGGATGAGGTTTGTGCGCAGATTCAGAGAACAGCCGCTTGAGACTTGTGTCTTTTCACTGGCACAAATGCCAGTGACAACGCCTGATTCCATTATTTCTATCGGCATGCACTGCCTTGGCCAACCAGACTACAGCATCGAAAAAGAGACGCTGTTGAGCCTGGGTTTCACCCCCGAAAACATGGGCGAAGCCGCCTGCAATCTATTTCAGTCACTAGCAACCTATCTCATTGGCACCTGCCCACCAAACACTTTCATTTCAGGAAATACCTTTAGCATCACACCCGACGCCCCTCGACTGAAAGCAGAAATTCAAAATTGCAATCTCTTCAAAGATGCCGATATTCGCTTCAACCCCTTTGGCGTGTGGCATTTGAGTCGGGAGTAAATAGCAAGGGCGTGCGAAAACTAATATTGTTGAACCGCGAAGAAATAGACATATGGATAGACCCAAGGCTGTCGAACGCTGATAGTCCATTCGAAGACTTGCCGACACTGGAAGGTTTTCCAGGAATTATCAAGGCCAAAGAAGCAATTACTATCGATATCCTCAACTTCTCAGAACTACTTTTTCGAAGATCGCTATCAAACAAACCTGAATATATCTACTGCCTTTACCGTATCCCGTTACCACTTGAGCGAAATGAGGTAAGCGGAAATATCTGGCGAACGGGATTTTCCCATCTGCCTAGGCCTGTTCAGTCCAATGAATAAAAAACTCATTGCTGATTTTGCCCTGTCTGTTGGAGAGAATTGCCAGGACGAAACTGGACTCAGGATAGCTGAAATTTTTCTAGCTGTTCTTAGGTTCGAATACCAATACAAACTAGCCAGATATGACCATGTACGAATACGGGCTGTCGACCTCTCGCCAGGCGAAATCAAAATAATAGGCGTAGATGAATTCTCTACTCGTCTGTTCTTTGTAGAATTTGGCCTGAACAAAGACTTGAACGAGCCTCTGCCTTTTGAATACTGGCTCGACCTTCTTTCAAATCTCCTGAAGACATTAGCTCAGAAAGAAAACTCTGAGATCGAGCCAATTGAAGAAGCACGATTGAGAATCCTTGCCGACAAAACTTGCACGACGGTCAAAATGACCAAGCTTGTAAAACAAACGCGTAAATACTTGATCGAACCAGAGTTGAAACTCAAAGCTAATTACTTCGGCCTCCTTCTCTATGTGCGGCTCACAGAGTTAACTACAGGCTTGGTTGCCTATCGGTTCATAGCGCAAGCTCATTTTTTAGACATCATTGGTATGTGTGATCACTTCTCAATAACCGATAATCAGCTAGTCCTGCACCACAAAGCACAATGGTCGGGATTGGCACATTACAGAGAAAGAGGCTTCGTTGCACCTCTCAAGATTCCACTAGAAAAGTTTCAGTTCTCAAATCAAACCACTACTTGATTTATGCAATCGAGCGATTTTGCTTAGTTGGAATCACTCGACCTGCGCGCTCAGCTGGCGCGGGATGAGCCGCTAGAGAAATGTCGTAATTCAATCGCAGAAGGTAACTCGCTATACGCTCGACAGAAAAACCAGACATTCTGTCATTCTGAATTTTAGAAATTATCGGTTGATCAACTCCCAATCGCTGCGCGATCTGAGCCTGAGTGCTTGTTTCAAGAGCCTTACCAATGGCTTCCTGTAGTATAGAGAACAAGCACGACTTGATAGTCAACTCAGCGGCTTCCTCTTCAGAGAAACCTAAATCGACGAATACGTTGCCACTACCTGTAGTGAAAATCTCTTCACTCATAACCTAACTTCCTTCTTTTATCAACCAGTCGGTTGTATCGTTCTTTAGCAAGATCAATGTCTCTTTGTGCGGTTTTTTGCGTCTTCTTCTTCGAAATCACATGTATCACGTAAATAGCTTCTTTGAATTTAGCCACGTAGATAAGGCGGTACTGATCGCCTCGTTCAGAATGACGTATTTCATAAACGCCGCTGCCTATAGCAGCCATAGACTTAAAATCTGAGGCTTGTCCGCCGTACTCAATTTTGTTTAGTTGCCGCCCAATTTCCTCCGTTACTTCTTTTGGCCACAATCTCACTTCGTCAAGTATCGACGCCGAATACCAAAGAGTCGGCTTCTTCTCTGGTTGTTTCTGACTTGGCAAATCGACCATATAACCACATTATGTCAGATTTGACATACCTGTCAATCAGGCCAATGCAGTGACAAGTTCCAATAACGCATCTCCAACAGGCAAGCCTGAATTCCACTCCGCTCTTTCACTTTTGGAACCAACCAATACTTCAATGCCAAAATATGTACCATCAATCGTGATCGGTCGGCAATCAGTGCTACGCACACAATGCAAGATCTCTTGGGCCTCATTCAAACAGCGTTCCAAGACCTCCAAATCAACCTGCCGATCACTAAACAAAAGTGCCGGAATCGGCTTGAACTTATCCACATGCTTTATTCCGATATCCGGCGAAGAAATACGCCGAGCGTCTTCCTGCCTCTGCCAAACAGTCTTCAGCAACAAAACTGGATGATACTCAGAAGTTATTTGTGGCTTGTAGAAATTCCAACTTGTTGCATCTGCAAACGACTCAAAGGTCCAAAAGCGCAAGCTCAGCGAATAACCGACTGGTAGCGGCAAGCCCCCAAATAACTCTGGTCTCTCTAGCGCAGACAGCGCTTTTGACTCAAGCTCAGCCCAGGTTTCTTCGTAGCCTTTCATCCGCTCAACTGCTCATCCGACAAATTGTCCATTCTGCCCACAACAACTAGCCTCACGAGAATACACCACCGGCCAAGCCACAATCCCACTAAAGAAATGTAGCAATTGACAATCTGAAGTACTCAGCCGCGACAGTCTTTAGGCATAATATAGCTCTTCAGGAGCACAGGTAAACCATGGCCAATCCAGTACACGGTCGACGCAAAGAACTAACAGCCTTCCCCCAGGGCGGCACAGCAGTCAACTGCAAGGCGATTCTAAGCGACTTAGACGGCACCCTGGTAGATTCTACAATCTGCGTTGACTACGCCGTTGCAGCCTGGGCAGAAGAGCACAACTTGCACCTGGGTGACTTGGTCGAGAAAGCTCACGGCCGACGCACCATCGATATCGTCCAAATGTTCACACCTGATGCCGATATTGACGCTGAAGTGCAACACCTAGAAGATCTCGAAACAAGCTGCACAAAGGGGCTTGTTCCCATCGATGGCGCTGTTGAATTGCTCTCACGCCTATCGCCACATCATTTTGCCGTGGTGACTTCAGGCAGTCACAGGCTGGCAACCCACCGCTTGACGCATACTAAACTACCGATACCTCGTGTTTTTATCACCGCCGATGATGTCACATTAGGCAAGCCAAATCCTGAACCATACATTCTCGCTGCTAATCGATTAGGTCTAGAACCAAAAGATTGCGTGGTTTTTGAAGATTCACCCAATGGCATTAAAGCAGCCAAGCAAGCGGGTATGCGCGTCATCGCCATAGCTGTTCGCTCCGCCGACCACAACATTACTGAAGCCGATTATGTTGTGCACGATCTTACCTGGATAACAGTGCGCGTCAAACCAGACAGCACGCTAGAATTAACTCTGCAAAGCGCAGAAGAAGTCTAGCCTAATTCAATTCGCCCAGAGTGTAAGCCTTAATCACCTTGGTATTTTCAGGCCTAAATAGATGATCTGTCTTGATCAATTCCATAGTCTCAAAAGACAGCGCGCCGAGGCTCTCATTACCGTGTTCTATAACATAGTCTAAAAATTCTCGCGGCTGATTCGGTCCGAGACGCGCAGCAGTGAGCCAAAAAATCTCTGTGTGCAAACCAATCATCTTGGTGATGTCCACGCCATCACCGTAGAGTTCTTCGGTCAACTCAATTACAGCACTCTTGTTGAACTGCAACAAATTGCCAATTGGATCAAATGCCTTAAAAACCAGCGTATTGCCCACAATGGAAAGCCCGCCAAGAGGCAGTGTTACCGGCTTGACCGCGCACACATGAGATGAGAGATAACGGTCAAAGTGGCGATGAACCAGTGGGCTGCTGTCAAGATTAGGCAAGCCAAATACCGTCAAATGCAGATTTTTCTCGCCATAATAGATATTATCTGGAAAGCGCTCAGCCACTGACCGCAAACGCTCAGCCAAGAGCTCACGGCTTTCTTCGCTGGGGCGCATTATTAACGTAAAGCACTGTTTGTCTAACTGCGAAGTTGTATAGGCTACAGGTGGCCAATTAGTCTGAGCTTCTTGCAGAAGCTTTTCAAAGTACTGGGCCTGAAGAGTGACGCAAGATTCTATAATGTGCATTCTGATAATGGTAGCAAGGCCAGTCAAATTAAAGTAAGGCCGTTTATTGAGGTTGTTATAAGTGAAATCAGTGGCCATATTTTGCGGAGCTAGTATGGGCAACAATCCCGCCCACCGCGAAATCGCTGTACAGACCGCCGAGTTAATTGCTGAACGCGGCATGACTCTAGTATACGGCGGCGGCAACGTAGGCCTCATGGGTGTAATCGCTGATGCGGCCATGGCCAAAGGCGGCAATGTCATCGGCGTCATCCCCCACTTCCTTCACAGAAAGGAAGTCGCTCACCAGGGCTTGACCCAGATTCACTACGTCGAAACAATGCACGAGCGTAAGGCCTTAATGGCAGACCTCTCAGACGCGTTTTTAGCCCTCCCGGGCGGTTATGGAACCCTTGATGAGTTCTGTGAAATTCTCACATGGGGCCAACTGGGTCTGCACAAAAAGCCCATGGGCATTCTCAATGCCTACGGCTACTACGACTCGCTATTATCGTTCTTCGACGATGCCGTCGCAGCAGGCTTCATCTCCGCTAGCCTGCGAGCCACTATTCTGGAAGCTTCTACTCCCGAAAACATTATTGAAATGTTGTCGATGCACGAAAAAACGCGCATAGTCTAGACAAACCGGCCGTTGCCTATTTGGCAGCGTCTTCGTATTTGAGCGTACCGCCCGATTTAACTATCTTGTCCAAGACGCCAATTTTTGCAGACCATTGGGCCTTCTCTGGCGATAGAGCCGAAGCAACAACATAGTTGTCTAAGGCCTCTTTATAGTTCTTGGCTTTCTCTGCAATCAAGCCGCGCATAGCCCAAGCCATGGCTTGGCTAGGGTTAGATTCGGTGCAACGCTTGAAGTACTCATCAGCCTTCTTGCTATCGCCGACAGCATCGTAAAGCAAGCCATAACCAATCAGCACTCGCGGGCTATCGGGACGCAGCTTATTGGCTTTATCAAATGCTTCGCGAGCCATTGGCTCATTCAGTAAACGGGTCTGGAACAAACCTTTATTGACAAGCAAATCATAGTCGTCTGGTTTTTCGTGCAAGAAATACTCATTGATAGAATCGGCTACGAAAGCAGCGTTCGGCTCAGTCGGAGAACTTACCAGAGTCTGTACCCGCGGTATAAACTCATCTTTGTCGAGCCTATGCAATACACCAATAAGGTTATCCCAAGCCGCTTTGTGGGTTGGATCGATCGCCAGCGCCATCAAATAGAAACGCAGAGCTTCGTCATCATGAATGCCCATGCGGGTGTCAGCATAGCCAATCGATTCGAGATTTCCCATCTCGTAAACATCGAGCTGATGGGAGCGCAGAAAAGCATTGCGGGCATTTTCCATCTTGTCAGAGAACTGATAGGCAGTACCCAAGCTATTCCAATAGCCTTTTTTATTGGGATCTAGCTCACAACTCTTTGTATAACAATAGATGCATTGTGGCCACTGCTGCTTAGACTGATATTCGAAGGCAAGCCGCGCCCAGGCCTCGGGATCCTTCTCTTTTTTCGGCGGGGTAACCGGATTCTTCTTCAAATCTGGCACATCAAAGGTGAAGACTTGCGATTCCGAAAAGCCGTGTTTGTCAGCTTCGCAGCCGGTCAAGCCAATAGCCAATGTGGCACAGAGCAGGAGCACTGGCCGAGACTTAAAAAACAAGAGTTTCAAATTTGATTCCCGCATTGAATTTTCAAACACTCATCAAAATCTAGTTGTAATCGAAAATCATAAGAGATGCGTCAGCCTAACGGTCTATTCTTCAGAAAAGGGAGCAGCCTGAGCTGCTCCCTTTTAGTTCCACAGTCATTGAAATGACAAACGTTCTATCGACATTTTGTCCTGCCGACTCAAACTATTCGACTGTCTCTTTCTCAGACGATTTCTCGCTGTCTTTAGACTTAGAAGCTTTCTCTGGCTTGTCTGATTTCTCAGTCTTGCTAGCTTTGGCTTCTTCTTTGTCTTTATCTTTGTCGGCTTTCTCAACCGGTTTAGATACCTTTCCTGGTACCTTAACGAAGACAACCTTACCGTCTTCAACCATGGTCTCGATTACATCGCCTTCTTTGAAGGTTCCTTGCAGAACTTGTTCAGAGATGGCATCTTCAAGCATGCGTTGAATTGCTCTACGCAACGGTCTGGCACCGTAAGCAGGGTTGTAACCTTCTTTGGCGATGAGGTCTTTGCTCTCGGTAGAGATGACCAATTCCATTCCATTTTGCTTGATGCGCTTCTGTAGATCGGAAGACATGATGTCGACGATGAAGCGAATTTCTTCTTTGGTCAACTGTTGGAAGACGATGATTTCGTCTACGCGGTTGAGGAACTCTGGTCTGAAGGTCTTCTTCATCGAATCCATAACAAGATCTTTGATCTTCTTATAACGCTCAGAGTGCTCAGCATTCTCAGCCTGAACTTGGAAGCCCAGAGTGAGTGAGGTCTTGTCGATGAATTGAGCACCGACGTTGGAGGTCATAATGATGATCGTGTTCTTGAAGTCTACGGTGCGGCCCTTACTGTCTGACAAGCGGCCGTCATCCAAGATTTGGAGAAGAACGTTGAAGACATCTGGGTGTGCTTTCTCGATTTCATCGAAGAGCACTACAGAGTAGGGTTTGCGACGAACTGCTTCAGTCAGCTGACCACCTTCTTGGTAGCCAACATAACCAGGAGGTGAACCAATCAACTTAGAAGTTGTGTGGTGCTCCATGAATTCAGACATGTCGATTCTGATCAAGTTATCTTCAGAACCGAAGAAGTAACCAGCCAGAGCCTTAGCCAATTCGGTTTTACCAACACCGGTTGGTCCGGAGAAGATAAAGCTACCGATTGGTCTATCTGGATTCTTCAAGCCAACTCTTGCGCGGCGAATAGCTTTGCAAACGGCTTCAACAGCGTCGTTCTGACCAATTACGCGTTGGTGCAGTACATCAGCCATGTGCAGCAATCTTTCCGATTCGCCTTCGGTCAGCTTGAGCAGCGGAATGCCTGTCCATGCGCTAACTACGTGGGCTACTTCTTCAGGAGTGACTGTTGGTTTTTCTGATTCTTGCTTGGCTTTCCAAACAGCTTGAATTTCGCGAATCTTCTCAGAAAGCTTGGTCTCTTGCTCTCTCAAAGAAGCTGCTTTTTCGAACTCTTGGTTGCGAATTGCCATTTCTTTATCGCGGCGAACAGCACGCAATTCTTTCTCAACTTCTTTGCCTTCTGGTGGCAAGCTAGATGCTCTCAAACGCACTCTAGATGAAGCTTCGTCGATGATGTCGATAGCTTTATCTGGAAGGAAACGGTCAGAGATGTAGCGGTCAGAAAGTTTGCAAGCAGTATCGATAGATTCATCAGAAATGATCAATCTGTGGTGCTCTTCGTACTTAGGACGAAGACCGCGCAAGATTTCAATTGTTTCTTCAACAGATGGTGGATCAACAATAACTGGCTGGAATCTACGTTCTAGAGCAGCATCGCGCTCGATGTGTTTGCGATACTCATCCATTGTGGTGGCGCCGATGCATTGTAGCTCGCCCCGAGCAAGAGCTGGCTTGAGAATGTTAGCAGCGTCGATAGCGCCTTCAGCAGCACCAGCACCAATCAAGGTGTGAAGCTCGTCGATAACCAACATGACGTTTCCGGCAGAGCGGATTTCGTCCATGATTTTCTTCAGGCGTTCTTCGAATTCGCCTCTATATTTGGTACCAGCAACTAGCAGACCAATATCAAGCATGACAATTTTCTTGTCGAGCAAGATTTCAGGAACGTCTGAGTTGGAAATGCGGATGGCCAAACCTTCTGCAATAGCGGTTTTACCAACGCCTGGTTCACCAATCAATACGGGGTTGTTCTTGGTACGACGACCAAGAATCTGAATAACCCGTTCAATTTCTTTTTCACGACCAACCACTGGGTCAAGTCTGTTTTCTTGAGCGGCTTGGGTCATGTTGACGCCAAACTCGTCCAGGGTAGGGGTCTTAGAGCGACCGGTAGAGGTCGAGCTGCCAGAACCAGAACCAGTAGTAGCAGCGCCACTTTCGCCAAGTAAGCGAATGACATGGCTTCTAACTTTAGTCAGGTCAACACCAAGATTCTCTAAGACGCGGGCAGCAACGCCTTCGCCTTCACGAATCAGACCAAGCAGCAAGTGCTCTGTACCAATATAGTTGTGACCTAATTGGCGAGCCTCATCCCACGACAACTCGAGCACTCTTTTGGCTCTAGGTGTAAATGGAATTTCTACAGCGACGAAGCCGGAGCCACGACCGATGATTTTTTCTACTTCGACACGTGCATCTTTAAGGTTGACGCCCATAGACTTGAGAGTCTTGGCGGCTATACCGGTGCCTTCACCGATCAAACCTAGAAGAATTTGCTCTGTGCCCACAAAATTGTGACCAAGCCTGCGCGCTTCTTCTTGAGCGAGCATGATTACTTTGATCGCTTTTTCCGTGAACCTTTCAAACATGGCGTTTAGCCCCCGAACAGTTAGTTATCCCTAATCGTGATTACATTCTAACATCATGCTATCTACATATTGCCAGCAGTCACGGCACAGTTACGGCAAGATGTGCCAACTTGAGAATGGCCACAGTTGGAAGAAATCATGAAGAAATGGAGTTTTGAACATGTCAGTTGCTAGTGGTGGCTTTCGCAACTAGGCCGTAAAACTAAGCCCTGATGCGAATTTTGACAAACCACACTAGAATTTCAACTTCGCTTGACAGCCACTTGCGGCAAATTTAGCCAAGGTTAAATCGTAGAAGCACACAGCTTAATCTTGTTAGTAACGTCGAAAACACAGGCTATTCGGTTATTGCCAAGTGTATATTTCTTGACAATTAGCGACTCCGGGTGGGAAGACTAATATAGGTTGATAAGGAAGACCTTTGCCCTGCGAATGACAGCATTGAGCACAACATTCTTGATAAAGAACGCCGCGGCACTTCAATGGACTGCTGCGCTAGTATTGCTTAACGTTATCATCGGCACCTTCTTCCGCAATCAAGGTCACTGGCAATTTGACTCGTTTCATACTGGCAGCGTATGCAACTTAATAAGCCTATTTATCTACACCCTAATAGCTCTGCGCCTATTCAAGCATCGAGATAACTTGAACATTCAACTTATGATGCTGCTCCTCCTCTTGCCGAAACCAGACGAACAAATCACTGCTGTAGTACTACAGATCTTTGTAGTACTAGTAGTTTTCACGCGCTGGATGTCCGTTAAGAAAACTAAGCAAGCCATCCTGATCCTGTCAGGCGCGGTGGTCGCAGCCCCGGTCAGCATGCTTTTCCTAGACCTTGCAACTAATTCTCCGACTCCGAAAGGCGGGCAGCTCATCTCTTCAAAAGACAACCTGTTTAGTTAGTATTTGGCACCACCAGGAATACCATACAAATGAATATCAAAAACAACCTGGTATCGTTCGTCACTAAGAATGGGCAATCACTAAAGTGGGCCATAGCACTTATTATTGTAAATGCATCAACCTACAGCTTTGTTCTTAAAAACGGCACTGTGCAATTCGACAACCAATTCATTCAAATTTTATCTTACTGTCTATCTGGCTTGCTTTCTTTATTTATTGTTTTTCGACAACTCAAACCTCGCGGTGCGCAGGACATTATGGCGCTGCTACTACTCTTGTTTATGCCCAGCTTTCTTTTGGTCGACTCTACGGTAAAACAAGCCCTGATTATTCTAGTTTTTGCAGTCCGTTGGCACAGGGTCACACGCATTGCTGGAGCTACTTTATCAGCGCTGGCCGCGATGGCACTGATTTATTACGGCTTCCCCTGCTTTCTGCTTTACTACATACACCCGGTCAGTAACAGAGTTCTACATAGCAGAACCGACGGGATCTATTGCTTGTACGGCTATCCGTGGCAAAACGTACCAAGTACGACATATGTACTATATCGCAAAGTGCAATTGCTTCCTGGTATCAGTCTAGCGAAAAAAATCTGCGACCACACCACTGACAAAAAGGTTATCGTAACTCGAACAATAGAAGGCGAATACAAAATTGTCGACATCCCTACGACGACAAGCAAATAATCATTCGATAGTACCAGCACTATGAATAAACCGAATAATCTCACACCACTGTTAACGACCTACGCTCAGCCATTGAAATGGACTTTGGCTCTAATTCTCGTCTATCTCTCGACTGTACTATTCGAAGCAGAACATGGCAGGGTGGTATTCGACAGCGAAATTGTTGCCACAGCCTCAGCCTGCCTATCGTGCTTTCTCTATTTATTTGTAACTTTCCGCCTAGTCAAACCACGCGGTGTCGATGACATACAGGCCCTAATTCTGCTGGTACTGTTGCCAGGCCCTCCCTTTGCCTACGTAGTCTGGACGAAGCTGGTATTTATCCTGATCATCCTTGCTTTCCGCTGGACAAGCCTGGAGAGAAAGTTGGGCCTAATAGCTATTACACTGCAAATAGCACAGCTAACAATCGATCTAGGCAGCTCGAGCTGTCGCCTACCCCCCTACTATCACGGCCTTGCAGACTTACCAGGAACCGGCATACTGTGCAGCAAGACAGATGATGTGCACTATCTCTACAAATATCCGACCGAAAACTCAAAATATAAGCGCTATGTACTTTTCCGACAAGTGAAGCTGTGTCCTGGCGTTAACCTGGTAAAAAGACTGGCCTGGCGTACTAGCGATCAAGAGAATTCCGCCCGCCGCAATCAAGATGGTTCCTACACAGTTTTCGACGACCCAGCCCTTCACAAATAAAACATTGGCCCAATTTATCTCAGATCAATTCGGCGGAGCAACAACATCGCGACGAATGTAGATACGATGATCTTCAACAACCCCAGCGAACTGATACTGCGCAAAAACTGGGTCTTGCATAAACTTAGAATCTTCCAGAATGTCCCACATACGGGTGCTTTGAATCAGTATCAGCTTGGGCCTATTGCGACGAATATCTTCTTTGTAATCCGCAATAACCTTGGCTCTGAAGCCATCCATTTTCTCTTTAGCCGCTTCTGATCGAGCCCTATCACTGGCATAAATCAATGTGGGCAGCAGCATACCGTGCAGATAACGAGACGCCGGCTCGCGCTTGGTCTGCAACAATAGCGGGTAGCCCGGAGCGATACTTCTCGTCATAAACAAAACAGGCTCGCCAATTTTTGTATAGCGAAGAATGACAGCACATAGCGATTCGCTGTCGCCCTTGGCCACCTCACCTTTGTAGCCGACCAGAGAAAGATCTATCTTGTCAGCTTCAGCCGCTCGCTGCCTTTGTTCTGCAATCGCTTGAGCGGCAATCTGACCCTGCCAGATTAGAAGAGCACTCATCCAGACAATGTCAATCCAGCCACTGGGGCGCCTGAACACCATGAGCGCATACTGCCGCAGCACACAAACTGCTATCCCCACCTCAACACCTACCAGCATGTAAGAGCCTGCCACAAAGGGCAGAGCATGATTGAGCCAGGGCTGCCCCTGAAGCAGATACGAAGCAAGACCCAGCAAACTAAAAGCAATCAACGGCATAATCAAAGTGGAATAGCGCATCATCGCCATACCAAGAGCGCAGGCGATGATCAGCAGATAAATGCGTTCATTCCACATCTGGGCCCAGCCGACAAACTGGAACATAATTGAAGTGCCATACTCGCTATAACCGGCGGAGAAGATCGGCACCATAAAGGAGAAATAGCCATGCTTCATGTCTTGCTTCATAGCCAAAATACAACAGGCATACAGCACGCCTAAAACTGCACAAGCAATGGTTTCCGGAGCCACAAGATTACGCCAGCGCGGCCTTTCCATGAACCAGAGTAGTTCCAGTACAACCGCTGCAGCTAGATAATACTGTTTGAAAAACAAACCGATGGCAGCCAAACTTCCAGCAACAATTGCTGCTTTAGGGCTTGTAGCGTTGCCATTCCAACGCAGCCACCTGACTATAAAGAAAGGGAAGAAGAGCAGTAAGAATATGTGCTCTCTTTGCCCAAACTCGTCCATCTGAGAAAGCCAAAGAGTCAAAGAAGAGAATGACAAGACCAGCGGCACAAAAAGAAAGGCTTCTTTGTGCTTTGATTGCCGCCACAGCAGCCACAAACTAAAGCCCACACTGTAAAGCCAGCATGCGATTATAGAAAAGCCAAAGGCCTGAGGGGCGGGAATGACAAAGAGCCTCGACACTACTGCCGGTACCATGTGAACATAAAAAGCCAAAGGCGGATTAACATCAAACACATCAACATAGAGCCGCTTGCCCTGCAGCAATAGCTCGCCAATGGCAACGAACATAGATTGATCCGGTGAGATTTGCAACGGGAACAACAGCGGAAGCATCAGCAAACGGACAAAGACCAGCAGCAACAGGAACCCACCCAACAAGAACATAGCGTTTCTAGTTGGAGTATCCATAGTCAAAGCCAAAGGCATAGGCATAGACTTAAAAGATTTCAGTGTGATCATAAAGACCTGGCATTTTTCACTTAGTTTTGTCATGGTTGCGGCCTTCGTGGCAAGAAGACACCAATGTTGTAGTTAAAACCAGTGTGCTCAACCGGTTCTTCGTTAGCAGCCTTCAAGCGGGCATGGCCTTTAAGCTCATAATGCTTGAGCAGTGTCGCCGCTACTTTGTGTTTCTTCAACAAATCATCAATAGTCACATCTTGAACAAAAATCATTTTCGCTCGCTGACTGGCAATATCGCCGTCAAGGCGGGTGTAGAGCTTCGCTGCATACGCCTCAAACACCTTAGGCTGTAGGCTTTCACGCTCGCAGGCCTCCAGCTCGACCAAACAATCAGACTGCAGCAAGTAGCCAGCGGGCTTGCGCTTCATCTGCAACATCAGCGGATAGCCGGGCACTAAGCTATCGGTGAGAAACATGACCTCGTCGTTCTCACGAGAATACTTTGCCAACCAAGCTGCACAACTGGAAAGCTCTGAATCTTGAGCAATGCTTTGCTCGCCCGACGAGCTTGAGGTCTGCTCGCGCGCCGGTTCCAGACAAGCCTCACCAACCAACGGTAATGCTCGACCAATCTTGCACTCTTGCTGCTTCAAGAAGGCTCCAGCAAGCACTAGAATGCTGACTGCATAGACGAACAGTCCCAACTTACCAACCAGCGGATTCCGCCAAGATGAGCCATTGCCAGCCGAAGCACGCATACGGCGGCTGAGAACATTGCGACTGAGGCGAAAAGAGCAAAAATCGCGACTAACCAGTCTGACAATTGAGCCCATTATACAAATGTCTAAAGAGAGCAACAGAGTCGTGGCAAAAATCATCGCAATGGCACTCTGGCTCAAGCCCTTCAATTGACTTAAGTACAAAGCAAAACCAACCAAGAAGATTACAACAAGCGGCGCGGCCAAACTTGTTCGCCGCCGGAAAGGCAAAACAAAAAGAATGGCGGCAATAGCTGTGTAGAAAATATCTCGCCGCTCAGGCACACTGTTAATGCCATAGATAGACCAATCATGACACTGATAGCCCAAAGATAGCAGGGGAAAGACCAGCGAAATATATTCATTTCTAGCAGCCTCTGGCAGAGACAATGCCGAAAGCAAAAGAATAGACACCGTGCAAATACAAGCGCGAACTTCTAAGGCGAGCAGTGGCCGAAACCGCCGCAGAGAGAAGAGCCAAAAGACTTCTAGACTGGCAGCGATAAACAAAAAGCCATGCCAGAGACAGACAGCAAAAGCAGCAAAGGCTCCAGAGGCTAGAGCTTCTCTTCGAGATACGGCATGGCCATTCCAGCGCAACCATCTGACTAGAAAATAGGGAGTAAGTGCCAGCATAGCGAGATGTTCACCCTGGCCAATCTGAAAAAGCATCAGAACATTTGCCAGAGCGTAGGCCACTATAAACGAAGGAAAATAATGCCACTCTCTATGATGCCGTCGCGGCAATAAAATAGCAGCAGACGACAAGACAGAAACGAGAGCCAGAGACCAGACCATTAGATTAGAAGCCAAGCTGGGAGGAATTCCGAGAGCTTGCCCAAATGACAATGGCACAACGCTGGCATACAGAAGCAGGGGCGACGACAAGCAGAAGAAGTCTAAATAGGGAACCTTACCAACCGCAATCAGCTTAGCGGCCTCAAGGTTGAGAGCCACTCCGGGCGCGATCATCAATGGATTGCTGCAGATAACTGCAAACACCAAAGCGAACAAAATCATAACCAGAGCCAGACTAACTAGCGAATATTTTGCCTTATTGTCTAACGGCATTTTTACTGCTGCCTGGTCTGCAGTCATACGTAGCTGCCCTGTGAGTGTATTTGTCCGCCAAATCTATAAAGCTGCATTCAAGGCCATATTGAGTCTTGCTAAAGCCACAACAACGGTTGTTAAATGGTCGAAAGTCTCGACTAGTATAGAGTTCTTGGCCACAACTTTCCAATCAGACCGATATTGATATCGGAGATGACTTATACTTCCCGTTCTGAACAATGCAACCTGCCATGGAGAACTATCAATGTCATTCGTGTCGTTAGAATCGCTACGGAAAATAGTCTCGACGGCCTCTCTCTTGACGCTGCTCGCCTGCAGCACCAGCTTCAACCTGGCACGCGGTACTGAACAACAACAGCCTTATCTGGTCATAAGACAAGCTAGCAAAGTTTCTCCTATGCTAGGCGCAACAACATCAGAGAAAGACTTAATTGCCTATTTCGGCGCAAAAAACGTCAAACGCCAGACAGTCAACTTAGCGGAAGGCGAAACCAGCAACGGTACAGTCATTTTCCCTAACGACGCGCAAAGACGAGTGACATTTATTTGGAAAGACGTCAAAAAGCGCGATCTGCCAGAAGTTATTCGCATTGAGGACGAGCCCAGTCTGTGGCGTTTGCCCAACGAAATAACAACTGGAACTTCGCTAGTCGAACTTGAAAAATTGAATGGCAAGGTCTTCAAAATGTCAGGCTTTGACTGGGACTACGGCGGAAATGTATTGTCCTGGAATAACGGCAAACTAGAATCGCTGCTCAAGTCTAAGTCTGGAAAAGTCAGTGCCACCGCTAGTCTCGCACCGGCCAAAGGCAAGAACAGCCCCGAGGATCTATCCGGCGACAAAGAGATTCTTTCTAGCAACCCTAGCATGCACAAGCTCAATCCAGTGGTAGTAACACTCTCGATTCTGGCGCCTTAGTCAGCTGCTTGACATACACCTCAGCACAACTTATAGTGGAAATTAGATGTAGTATACTACTTCAAAATACACTTATGCGTGCAGTTTGAATGAATAAAAGACGGACTAAAATGGGCAAATACGTAAGATTCAATCTGGCGTTTATGAGAGTGATTCGCGGCAAACTAACCCAGCGCGATGTAGCTCTTGGAACCGGCTTGAGTCAAAAAACCTTAAGCGCACTCGAGACTGGTGCCAGTCAGGGTGTCGAATTTGGCACCATTGCAAAACTATGTGACTATCTTAAATGCACACCCAATGACCTTTTCGTCCTAGAGTCAGAAACCGCATACGCAACTCCTTCTTCCAAATCTCTCAAGAGAGCTGACGAAATCATTGCGCGCGGTCTCAAGAGAGCTATGCAAGAACCAGAGCAGACTCCAGAAGAGATCTGGAGTGTATTCGATGTCCTGCGCGAAAGAATGCGAACTGAAGCAGAAAAGTGATTATCTCTCAAACTCTCCGCGGCCACTGCTCTTTCTCTCCATATCCTCAAGCAGCAGAATTTCAGTCTCCTCGATCAGGGTGTCGAGATTGAGCCCTAGTTCAGTAAGCACCCGAGCAGCTACTCCATGGCCCTCCCGTAGAAGGCCAAGGAGCATATGACCTGTGCCTATTTCTTCGTGCTTGAGTCGCTGCGCTTCATTCAAAGCCAGGTCAAGCATTCTTTTGGTTCTGGGAGTATACGGCAGCTCCTCGGCCACAGCACCAGCCCCTAAGCCGATAATAGCTTTTACACGGTGACGCACCTCCAGCAAAATAAGCCCTTGCCGCAAGAGAACCTGACCACCGACACTATTACCAGCAGCAATCAAACCGAGCATAACTTGCTCTGTGCCAACGAAATTGTGACCCATTAGCTTAGCCTCGTTGGCGGCTAACTTCATCGCTCGCTCAGCTGTAGCAGTAACACCGAGCACAGCTTGATTTAGGGCTGTCTGCGACAAATCAGGAGCAGCTATAGGCTCGTCCGAGCGAGCTGCTTTATGCTCTGAAACACTAATCTGTATATCGGGGCGCAGGCCGATGGCGGCCATAAAGGGCACAAACTTTTCATCGTCACTCTCAATCAATGCCAACAGTAAATGCTTAGTTTGCACCCAGCCAACACCTTCAAAGGCAGACAACTGGAAAGCCCGCAAGAGAACATGATTTGCTAAAGCACTAAAGCCAACAAAGGCTGACGCTGATCGTGGTTCTGTTATGTGGAGTATCTCTCCTAGCCTATCGCGCAGATCGAATCTATCTAAATTGAGGGATTCTAAGTGGTTAGCGCAAGAGTTAGAACTCATGTTTAAGAGAGCAAACAGAAGTTGCGGCGCATCAACAATGCCTTTGTTGCGGTTGCAAGAATCGCTTTTTGCTAAATCTATTGCCGTGCGAAGATTGGCCGTGAAACGCTCCTGAAGAGCAGCCCAATCACCCTCTTGTTGTTCACTCGTATCCTCTTCAGGCAAACTTTGAAACATCTCGTAGACAGCCTGTAAGCCCTGCTCATAACCTGGCATTTGGTTTGCACTGCTGAACTCTGCCAAAGCTGCTCTGTAATCAACAACTGGCAAAGATTCAGAGACAACTTCACCTCGGCTCTTAGCTGCAGTTGTGTTTTCTAACAACTCATTTTCGACCAACTCAGAAAGAGCCGTCTGTTCATCAGCCATGATCTCTTGAAGCTTTGCCACATCAACACCGGCCCGTTCAAGAATTATGCTGGCAAAATACCTCTGATTGGTAATTATGGCTAATAGCAAATGCTCAGTGCCTACTTTTCCTTCGACAAAAGAGGCACCACGACGAGCTAGATGAAATACAGAGTTCGCTTCAGAAGTATAGGGCTCACCACCATATGAAACACTTGGTCCTGTCTGGACGAACCTATCGATTTCAGCCCGCACTTTCTCAGCTGTCACTCCCAAGGTCTTCAAGATAGCCCCAGCCTTACCTTCAGCATCAAGAACCAGAGCTAAAAGAATTTGCTCAGTACCAACCAAACTAAGGCGGTTCTCGCGGGCCTCTTCATGAGCGACTATGACTACCTTAAGGGCATCCGCAGCAAAATTGGCAAAGCGCTTTATTGCTATGTCTGAATATGTAAATCTCTTTGATTGAGGCAAAGCTTGGGCTTCAACGGCTCTTATATCAAGATCACGAGGTGCCTTGAGTTTACTTAGTACGAGCTGTCGTAAGGAGCCAAGATCAACACCCAAACTGCGCAGAATCACTACACCAGAGCAGTCTTCTCGGCTAAGTGAACCGTGATCAATAACCTTCTGAACACCGAGAATACCAATAAGCAATTGATCGGTGCCTATGGTATCAAATCCAAAAGTCTTCGCAGCCTCAAAAGACTTCTCAAAGGCTAGAATGGCGCTCTTACTAAAAGGCAAGTCTTCTGTAGAGGATGAACTACCAACTCCAAATTCTTTTTCAACGGCAGCCCGTAGTGAACCACGGGTAATACCAATTGCTTCTAAGGCTGTGGCGGCCACACTATCTTGTCCAGATAGAATTCCCACCAATAGGTGGTCAGTGCCCACTTGGGCTCGGCCCAAGCGCCTAGCTTCATTTACAGCAAGGCGAATGGCATTCTGAGCAGTGGAGCTAAAGACCCTCATAGCGAGATGCTCGGAACTACCTGCAGCTCGATTGAAGAGCTGATCGATATCATTGTCAGTCAGTTTCACAAATGGTGGTGCAGCCGAGCCTTCGAGAGCCGTTTCTTCTTTGGCAAACAAGTTTGGCTTATCTGCCTTGAGAATCTCTATAGCAGTATCAAAGAACTTCTTGTAGTCTTGATTAGCATCGTTGAAAAGCTTGACACAAGAGCTATCTTTGATTATCGCAAAGAACAAGTGATCGGGCTCAATCAAATCACTTTTGCACAGCTCCGCCATAACACGAGCATCAACCAAGGCCGAACGACTATATTTTGACAGTGAAATCTCTGCTGGACTCAAAATAATTTTCCCAAGCAGACGCTGAACTCCGAGGCGCAGTTGATTGACCTCTAACCCTGTAATTTCGGCGGTCTTAACCGCTAGGCCAGTAGACTCGCCTAACACTCCCAATAGAATATGGCAGGGCTCCAACAATTCTTGAGAGAGAGCCTTGGCCTCTAGCTGGCCGCGTAGTATCGAGTTAAAAGCACCTTGACTAAGTAAGTCACAAATAGATGCATCACCTGAGTCAAAAAGCATTCGAACCTGGTCTCGACCCGAGGCAGTGACCGGATCTTTTCCATCATTTCTAAGCCTGACAGCCGTACTCGCTCGCAATCTATCGATGCTGACATTGAATTGCTGCAATAGGGCGAAGGCAGGCCCATTCTCTTCAAGAATAATGCCTACGAATAAATGCTCAGGTCTAATTACTTCAATGCCAGCGGCGATCACCGTAACAAAAGACCACCGAATAGCTTGCAGGGCATGCTCGCCAAAAGAAAAGCCACTGCCACAATCTCCATCGCCATATCCGGTGAGATGTTCAACTTCAAAGCGAAGATCGTCTAGTGAAATTCCAATTTTTCTAAGTCGGTCAGCACCCTTGTTCAGCCGCTCATCACAAATACCAAGCAACAAAAACTGCGAATCAATTCGTGAATGGCCCAGTCTAAAAGCCTCTTCTTTAGCGAACATCAATGCTTTTATTGCTTCATCAGAAAAGCGCTCAAAGCCTCTCTGCTTTGCCAGAGGCACTAAAGATGAATACTTGGCGTCAATCCGCGGAGGCAAATTGGCATTTTGAAGCATCTTCTTCAGCCGCGCTATGTCAATCGACAGATTGCGCAATACCTTCAGACCAACGCTATCTTCGTCGGACAACAAAGCAAGCAAGACATGGTCAGTGCCGACATATGTTAGTTTGGCTTCTAGTGCCAGCTTACGCGCGGCCAAAATCAATTCATTTACTTTAGAACCGCACCTAGATTCGCAGGGGGTCTCAGCTTTCTCGCGCCCGGGCATGTTCTCAGATTCTTGCCGCAATTCTTTAGTCTTCACATCCCAAACATGCAGAGCCAGAGAAGCCAAGCCATCAGATTCTGTCATCAAACCAAGCAAAAGATGATCAGTATCGACCTCAACATGACCAAGCCGGTGAGCTTCTTCTGTAGCTAAAACAATGGCATGTTCAACCATCTCGGTAAGAGCGAGATCCGACTGGGATAAGTCAGATAGTTTGCTACTTGTAGCAGCATCCGCTTTTTGTTTTCGCACATCCTCAACAGCTAGCCTAGCTGCTTCTGCCGTTTCAGCTTCTTTGATTGCCTCGGCTGCTTGAGCTTCTTTAGCCGTCTCGGCTGCTTGCGCTTGTGCGATAGACAAGGCCTTAATTACTTTTCGCAACTCCTCAGCAAAGAGCTCGATGTTCACACCTAGCTCCTGTAAGCCTTTTACCGCGCGACTTTCCTCATAGCTTATCAAGGCAAACAGCAGAAATTCAGGAGTAATCAATGCACTGCCAGAAGTACGAGCCGCAACTGAAGCCATTTCTACCGAAAAGATGACTTGTTTAGACAGTTCAAAATCTTGAGAAGAAGATTCGGACGCTGTTACTTCCTCCTCTGGCATTGTTGCCAATCGCAACTCTTCAAGTTTTATAGACTGCGAAGTGAGAAGTTTAGCGGCCTCGCTGCTACCTTCTGCCAAAATCCCCAACAACAAATGCTGCAGCTCAAGCTTGGTACTGCCCACCAGGCGAGCTTCTTCCTGAGCCAGTTGCATCGACTTAATGGCGCTTTCAGAAAAGAGGGCAGTGACATTAGACTTCGCAACTTGATCTTTAGCTAACGGGGATGCGACTGGGCCTTTGGCCGAGCGAACGAGGGCCTGAGATTGTGCTGGAGCAGTTGCCGGAGCATGCGCCGGATTCGCGCTTGCCATTTGCTGTTGCTTATTGGCCATCTGCACAAAATTAAGAACATCGATCTTCACCTTCGCAAGATCCACCTTGTGTTTATCCAAAGCTTGCTTAGCGACTGCACCGTCAACAGCAAGCAATCCCAATAGCAAATGCTCGGTACCAACATAGTTATGTCCCAAATACCGTGCCGTATTCCAAGCAGCTTCCAGCAATTTCTTTGCCCTTGGAGTAAATGGAATTTCAACCGAAACAGATCCGCTACCTTTGCCAATAATTCCAAGCACAGTCGCTCTCAGGTCTTTCAATTTGACATTGTGAGCACGTAAAACTTTGGCTGCTATGCCAGCACCTTCGCCACTCAAGCCCAGTAAGATCTGCTCTGTACCAACAAAGTTGTGACCCATCCTGCGCGACTCTTCTTGAGCCAGCATGATGACTTTGATAGCTTTTTCACTAAAACGTTCGAACACTAACGTTCCTCGTAGACAGAACTAATTTTCTAGGGCACAATCCTCTCAACTTGCTTCTCAATCGGCCGATCGACTTACCCCTCAACAGACTACTCAATCTACCTGCTGCCTTCCCGTTTGTTGGTCCAACAATTCAGTCAGTCCCTTTTTCATCGACCACATATCAGCATGCAGAAGACCAAGAATCTCCCGGGCCAGAGAATTTTCTGACTCTAATATAGCTAACAAAAGGTGAGCAGTACGAATATGCGACTCTCCACGCTTCACGGCAATAGCCTTAGCTGCTTCAACTAAGTTACATCCATCGTTGTCTAATAAAATGTCTTCAGGCATACCATCGCAAGGCACATGCTTACGAGAGGCAAGAACGCGCACCTCCGACAGTTTCAGCTTACCCAACCGCAGCACCAGAGCGGCTATTCCCGTGCCCTCCACCATAAGACCCAACAATATTTCTGCACTGCCAAAATACTTCTGCTGCAATTTGCGCGCCTCTTCTTCGGCACAAACGATTGCTCGCATGGCTTTGAATGAATATCGCCACGCTCCAAAATCCATTGCTTGTTTTTCTGCGTCGTGCATAACTTCAACGGCCATTTTGGCCAACACTAAACAACCCCATCGGGGGGATTAATTTCATCCTGCACCCACTGTTGCAAGCGCGCCAAATCAACTTTGAGATTGCGCAGAGTTTTACAGGCAACGCCATCACCCACCCGCAAAAGTCCAAGAATTAAATGCTCAGTACCAATGTGATCGTTGCGAAAACGACGAGCCGAGTCCCAAGAAAGCTCAAGAACTCTCTTTGCCCTTGAGTCAAAAGGCATTTCATCAGTGGCTTTTTCATTACCACGACCAATTTCTTTCTCCACAGCAGACCGCAAATCGTCCAAAGTAACACCTTCTTCAGTCAATGCCTGAGCAGCAATGCCTTCTTCTTGTGCCATCAAACCCAACAATATTGCTTCCGTGCCAACGCGGTTGTGACCCAATGCTGCGGCTTCTTCCTGTGCCAGCCTAATAGTCTCAATAGCGCCCTCGTTAAAACGCTCAAACATCAACAGAACCTCACAAAATAATGCTCCGTTCCCTTTATGCCCACCACACCCCTACCCAGATCACCCCGACTCAACTTCTTGACAATCCCTGGTATTGCCCCTAACATGGCCAGGAAGACAATTTAATCCCCCACGCCCAAATCACAGCTAACAAATTAATGCCCTTCAGAGAAAATCAATCTGCGGTCGGACATTCTGATTCTGCATCCGGGCATTCCGCAGCGTCCGATAGCTCAGACTTGGGGGAATCCAACGCTCAACGTCTCAGCCGAGAAGGTAACTTGGTGGTCGAAGTCGGCCGCGGAGTTATAAACCGTGTCGACGAACTCACCGACCATCCAGGCCAGGTAGCCGCTGAATTGGGCGGTTCGATGTTAATTGGCGCTGGCTTAGCTTTGGCCCAAGGAAAAGCCGGGGTAGCTCGCGAAGTAGCCCAAATCGTTGGCGCTTCCATGACCGCATCATTTGCCCTCACCTCAGCCAGGCAGTTCGGGGTCGCCCGCGATGCCGTGGCTGATACCTGGACCAACAAATATGGCGAAAACAGAGAGGCGCGAAGCAGCGCCAATGCTCTCGGAGCATTTATTGCCGATAGCGCCATTTTCAGCGCTGGCGGCATTGTCGGGGTCAAAGTAGCCCGCAATTCAAGCGTCTATATGGGTGTGCATCACAGCATAGATAAGGCCTTGGGTATCCGCACCCAAGAGCAACACGCCCAACTGCGCGAGCAAATGCTCGGCTATCATCCACTGACAGCTCATCACCAAGACCGAGTGGGAGATATGAGCCGAATCATTGCTGAAGGCATGCATCTCCCTCCGGCCTCAGTCGAAAAAGCCTATCTGGCAGGAAGAATGCATGACATTGGCAAACTACAAACGCCAAAAGAGATTCTTGATTCTCCAGGAAAACTAGATGGTCACGAGCGGGCAGTAATCAATCACCACGCCACCGATACTGGTATCATCCTCAGAGAAAAAGTAGACTACCCCAAACGCTTAGCCGATGTGCCGTCGGTAGCCGAAAATCACCATGAGCGCCTTGATGGCCGCGGCAGCCCCAACGCACTTAGTGCTGAAAAAATCGCTATTGAAACAAGAGTCAACACCGTTGCCGATGTATTTGATGTGCTCTCCCACGGCCGCTCTTACAAAACACCAACACCAATTGGAAAGCTAATTGATGTGTTTGAACGCGGCCGCGGCACCCAATTTGATAGTGCTGTTTTAGATGCCTTTCTGCACCAACCGGCCTCAAAGGTTCTGCCACTAATGCTTTCAGAAGGAGGCAGCATCTCTAGAGTAGCCCCAACTTTTAGAAAGGTTGAAATTGGTGATCTATTGCGCTCAGTAAAAGAGCACAAACCGGTGCCCGGTAGCTCAGTAACGATTGATCAAATCAACGATTTCAACACACTCTACATGCGCCCGCAAAGCTGAATTCCAATCCTGTCTCATTTTCACTAGAAAAATGAGTCAAGAACGAAAGCCAGAAAAACAATAACGAATCCAAACGAATCTTCAAAAGTAGCCTAAAGACTAACCTTCGAGACTGCCAAACTGCGCGTCTGCCAAAATCTTATTGCGCAGCGCACCTTTATCTACGGCAAAATCTTCCAATATGCGGCCGGCCACACCTTCGTGTTCGCGCAATAAAACCAAGAGCACATGCTCCAAGCCTGTAAAACTATGATGCCACTCTAAGGCCTCCTGGGCGGCTAAATTCAATAATTTCTGGCAAGACGCACTCAAGGCCATAGAAGAATCAGAGGGCACACCAGAGCCAGGGCCGAGGATATTAGACAGTTCTTCATCGACTTGATAGCGCTCAACGCCACACTGAGCCATAACTCTAAGGGGAAGCCCCTTATGCATCGACAGAGCGGCAAGCAGCAAATGTCCACTGCCGACGACATCGTGACCGTGGGTAGCGGCTGCTTCTTGGGCCAGCTTGAATAGTTCAAGGGCGTAAGGCGAATAAGGCAGATCGGTAAATGAAGCACCGCTCTGCAGGCCATCTTCTAACAATTTCTCAGCAGTCGTCAACATCGCTAGATCGCCCGGATGGGCAAAGTCCTGTGAATCTGTCAGGCTCCCTTGGCCAGCAAATTCACCCGCCGCTTGTTGCACATTTACTCTCTGGCGCCGCGCTCTTTCAAAGCGAATCTCAAGAAGCTCCTCTTGATTGACCCCCAAGCTCGAAAGCACTGCCGAGCGCAACTGACTAAAATCATGCAGCCCCAGGCGCTCCAAAATGCGACAGGCCACTCCTTCGTCTTGGCGCAAAAGAGCAAGCAGCAAATGCTCAGGCTCGACCTTTTCAGTGCCAGGACGAGTACAGAGGTTTAAGGCCTCTTCGTAGGCAAGCAGTAGGAGAAGTTCCGCCCCTGGGGTGAAACTGTAGGCAGAAGCCCTCTCACCTGCCCCTGAGCCGGTAATTCTTTTGACTTCGGACCGCACTTTTGCCGCAGTCAGATTAAAAGCAGCGAAATTCATGCGAAATTTCTCTGCTTTCTCAGATTTACTATCAATTGCTTCCGCCAAGGCATTATCTGCCCCGCCTGAAGACTCAGCCCAAACCAGCAAACCCACCAGTATTTCACCAGTGCCTACGCGGTCGTGCTTCAATGCAGCAGCCTCGTGGTCAGCCAAGGCCATTACTTTCATTGATTGTTCGCTAAAGTGCTCAAACATGCCGATCAGGTTTCCAGGCAACTTTTCCAGTTAGCTTCAAGACGCTAGCCCAAAAGTTTATCCTATCTACTCTTAAGCGTGTCTATCCTTAAGCGTGCACTTCCAAACCAGTAATCAATTCAGCGAAGTCGCACTCTTTAGACGAACAAGCTACCTGGTCGCCACGCTTGAGGGTCTTGTAGATAAGAACGCTCGAGCATTTTGGACAGAGATTGTCGCCTTTTGGACCACCTGAAATTACCGGTGGGTACCAATAAGCCGATGTGCACTGATTGAGTGAATAGTTGGAACAACCAAAGAAGATTTTTCCGTGTCTCGATTTCTTCTCAACAATGGCACCACCACAACCTTCACGAGGGCAGGTAACACCAGTGTATTTAAGAATTGGTCGTTGTTCGGTACATTCTTCAGCTGAGCAGGCGAGATAATCGCCATAGCGACCATAGCGAATCAACATGTCAGATCCGCAGGTTTTGCACTTCTCTTCTGACGGTCTATCTTCAGGAACTGGCTTGCCATCTTTAGTTAGCGAGATTTTGGTCTTGCACTCAGGATAGCCGACACAGCCCAAGAATTGGCCGTAGCGCGAAGAACGAATAGCCATAGGCTGTCCGCAAAGTTCGCAGAATTGGTCAGAGAGAATGAGCACCTTGTTCATGTTCTCTTCGGCTTCTTTCAATGTTTTATTGAAAGGCTCGTAGAAAGCTTTGAGCATGACGCGCCAGTCAGACTTGTCTTCTTCGACTTTGTCTAACTGAGTTTCCATTCCAGCGGTAAAGCCAACTTCAACGATATTGCCGAAGTGCTCAACGAGAAGAGCATTAACGGCTTTACCAAGAGTAGTTGGTACCAGTGCTTTTTGCACGCGCTCTACATATTTGCGATCGACAATTGTGCTCACTGTCGCAGAATAGGTAGATGGTCGACCAATTCCCAGTTCTTCTAAGGTTTTGATCAAACTTGCTTCTGTGAAGCGGGGTGGGGGCTGGGTGAAGTGTTGGCCAGGCTTCATTTCTTTGAGTTTGAGCTTTTCGTTTTTCTCTAACTCAGGAAGATTTGGCGCCGCTTCTTCTTCGTCAACTTCATCTGCTACCGCATCTGAATCGCTTGTGGCCATGTCTTTAGCAAGACGGTCATAAACGATGGTGAAACCAGGGAATTTCTTCTCTGAAGCAGATGCTCTAAACATGGCATCGCCAGCGGTGATTTCAACAGTTCTGGTGAGAATCTCAGCTGAAGCCATTTGGCTAGCCATGAAGCGTTCCCAGATCAGTTTGTACACTTTCAACTGATCGCTGCTCAAGTATTGCTTGATCGATTCAGGTGAACTTTCAGGATGGGATGGGCGAATAGCTTCGTGGGCATCCTGCATCGACTTAGCTTTGCGGACATAAACGCGAGGTTTATCTGGATAATACTGTTTGCCATAACGAGCAACAATGAAGTTCTTCGCTTCATCAACTGCCGTTTGCGACACACGAGTCGAGTCAGTTCTCATGTAGGTGATTAAACCAACTGGGCCCTGTGAGCCAAGTTCGATACCTTCATAGAGTTCTTGAGCAACTTTCATTGTCTTCTTAACAGCGAAGCCTAAGAATGTTGCCGCTTCTCGTTGCAGGGTTGAAGTGATGAACGGAGCCTGCGGTTGACGCTGACTGGTTTTCTCAACCACTGAAGCAACGGTGAAGTCTTCTTTTTCGATTTTCTTGACGATATCGTCAGCCATCTTTTTAGTATCGATGGTAGTCGATTGCGCTGTTGCTTTTTCAGAAGCAGCAATTACTCGCTTGCCTTTCCATTTAGCTAGTGGCGCAGTGAAGAACTGCTTTGAACGGGCGCGAGATAGCTCGGCCTTAATTGTCCAATACTCTTGGGGAGTGAAACCTTCTACTTCAGCTTCGCGCTCACAGATGATACGCACAGCAACTGATTGCACACGACCAGCCGAACGACCATTTACCTTACGCCAGAGCAATGGGCTGATTTTGTAACCAACCAAGCGGTCAAGCACGCGGCGGGCTTGCTGGGCATCAACTAAACTTTGATCGATTTGTCGTGGCGCCTTGATGGCCGCTAAGACTGCTTCTTTCGTAATTTCGTTAAATTCGATGCGATGCAGCTTCTTCTTAGGCAATTCCAAAATTTCTGACAAGTGCCAGGCGATTGCTTCCCCTTCGCGGTCAGGGTCGGGCGCCAGGTACACTTTATCGACACCCGCTGCTGCTTCTTTTAAATCAGCAACTGTGGGTTCTTTATCCTTTAATACTTCATAGAGGGGTTCGAAGTTCTTGCGAACATTGACACCCAATTTATTTTTGGGGAGATCCCTCACGTGGCCATAACTGGCCTTGACCGTGAAGTCCTTGCCAAGGATCTTTGAGATCGTTTTGGCTTTGGCTGGAGATTCAACAATAACTAACGATTTGACCATTTTTCTCTGTAACGCTGTGGTGGAGCTACTCGCGGCCTGTCAAGATACGCCGACGTCGATGGAGTATAACACGATGACAAATCTCGGCCTCGGCTTACAAATATATAACCATATCAGGAAGAGCGCTCTGAAGTCTTCCGATAACTTGCGAAGATTCCGGGCCATGTCCGACCAGATTGGCGATTCTGGCCTCACCCACCCCATCCTTTATAGGGTTTTCAGCCTCATATGTTTCTTGTAACACTTTTTCCACAGCCCCCTCTTGAGAGCCCCCGACACTGTGTAGGAGGTTGCCTTGCTTGACAAGGTCGAGGGAAATTTCCAAATAGTCTTTGTCAGCTAAGTAAGATTCGCCTTCAACTAAGAAGTATTGGGGCCATTCAATCATTACTAGCGCAGGTGGGTTGCCTGTACCAGCAGAAATACCACCAGATAAACCAGTAGATAGGTCGCCTGGCGTGGCATCAAGGACCTCATCGAGAACCTCATCAAGCTCTAAGGCCAGCATCGACAAATCAATGGTCTCACCAGTCTCGCCAGCGCGATACAAATCGAGGTGAAAGAGCGACAGGCGGCCAGAGTGATACTCATTGAGCATGGTGAAGGTCGGCGAACTGATTACTTCTTCCACGCCCAGGCCCTTGCCAACAGCCTTTACCAGAGTAGTTTTACCAGCACCCAAGGTGCCGCTCAGAGCAATAATGGCGCCATTGCCCACAGCATGCGCCAGTTCAAGACCAAAGCGCTTGGTCTGAGGTAAGCCACCTAAGTGAAATTGTATTGTCATCTGTTTAAAAAGGGTCTCAGTCCAGAACAGGTGCGCGTTTTGTACCCGGGATATACTCCAGGGGGGGAACCTCCTAACTTCTGTCCGTTTCCTTTTCCGGCTCCAGGGGCTTGCAACAAGCGTAAAGCTGGTTCAAAGGTATACGTGGAAGCGTCGAGCGGGATCCCCGTATGTTCAAACTTGTAGGACAAAACTTTTGAGCTCTGCCCCAGACCGAGACTAAAGAAATCATATCAAGCGGTTGGCCTCTGTCAATCAAGATTTTAACGTAAAGGGTTAATTCGTCTTTTTACTAGTATTTCTGGGCTGGCACTGACAGCTCAAGTTAATATAAGCAGATGCCGCAGATGCTGAAGATATCGATGAATATAGCCGTGAAGCAGCCTACCTTCTTATTGATAAGTCTATTTATCTCTGTATTTCCTTTTATGGAAAGCGCACAGAGTCAAACCGCACCGCTAATCAAAGGACGATCGGCTTTTGCACCTTATCAACCTGAACCAAAATTTGCCCCAGCTATAGGCGGGCGCGCCTCTAATCAAACTTCGGGCCAAACTTCTGAACAAAGTTCGGACCAATCTTCTGGACAAAGTTCGAATCAAGCTAGCGACCAAACCACGGGTCAAGCGGCACAGCCAGAGACCAACTCAGAACCATTTACAGTTACTCCTGATGGCACTCCCGCACTAAATATAGTACCAACGGTTGACCGCCCCCCCATTCCACCACCACCGAATGCTGCCCCATTAAGACCGAGCGGAAACGGTGTAGCACGACCAGCTCAAGCCTGGCGCGTCAAGGCCTTTCAACTGTTCAAACAAAAGCTAGACCCAAACACCACCATAGCCCTAGTCTTGAACGCCAACTATAACAGTGCCTTACAAGCCTTAAGACAAGCTTTTGAAGACGAGGGTTTGACCATATCTGGCCTCAGCGCCAACTCTGGACACATGCTCATTACCCTAAATAGCAACGGCAACTCTGGCCTTGACCCCAATGGAGCTGATACCACTAGCCGCATCGAAAAGGCAATTGTCGCCCTGCGACCGGCTCTAGCAGAAACAAAGGCCGGAAGCACTAGTGGTCCAAAAGCTGAGACAAAAACTGAGGCCAAGACAGAGCCCAAAACAGAACTAAGACTAATGTGCGAAAGCCGCAATAAAAGGCTTACCTGTCTGCGTATGAAAGAGATATTGAACAAAGTACAAAGCAAATTTGGCGATATAAAGACTGATGCAGAAACGCTCTAACCCCAATGGACCAATTGTTTTAGGCATTACCGGCACGATTGCGTCGGGCAAATCGACCGTGGGCCGGCTGCTAGCCGAAAAAAATATTCCTGTTATTGATACAGACCAGCTCACTCACGACGTTCTAGCTCATGATGTCAGTGTCAAAAAGGCTATCGTAGAACAATTCGGACCTGGCGTTTTAGCAGGCACGGCAACAGAATCTACAAATACTGTTGCTGCCAGCAGCGACGCCGCAAATGCCGATTTTAGCCCCCTGGACAGGCCCATCGATCGCAAGAACTTAGCCAAAATCGTCTTTAAAAATGCCGATTCACGGCGCAAATTAGAACAAATAGTGCATCCCAGTGTTGTTCTGAGCTGTCGGCGCCGCATAAAAGAGCTGAACCAAGAAAAAATAGTAGCGGTCTTGGTTCCCCTTCTTTTCGAAGCTAATATGGCAGATGAATATGATGAAATCTGGACAGTATTTACCTCAGAAGAGGTATTGAAACAGCGTCTTGGGGAACGAGATAAATTAGACGCTATAGAAATTCAAAGGCGTTTAGAAGCCCAATTGCCACAAAGCGAAAAATGCAATCGCGCCGATCAAGTCATAGACAATTCACATAGCGAAGCCGAAACCGCCAGGCAGGTAAACCTTTTACTAGAAAAATTGCTCTAGCTTTCTCTCTTGGCACATATCTTTCTCCAGCAGCGCACAAATTATTGAGTACAATCGTCAGTCAGTTTATTGAGTAAGGAAGAATGCAGTTATCGAAACGAATCCCATTTGCTCTAAGCCTGCTTGTCTGCTTCACTTTAAATGCTGCAAAAGTCCAAGCCGATGATGGCTACTACAGCTATCAAACCAGCTCAACCATGGGCGATCAAGATACCTATGTCACTAATTCGGCCGTAAAGATTGCCGATAGAAGTCACGGTACGGTAGTTGTGGCAACCGCTCCGCAATGGAAAGTTTTTGCTTTTAATAACCGCACCAAGCGCATTTGTTCATTCACTTCACCGCGCACATTCACAGGTATTGGCAATAAGCTTGCCACTGTTACTGGTGGCGTAACTTTATACAATATTCCTCTAAAACCAACATCAAAAACCGTCCTGCACGGCATCAACTCAATAGAGTTGCAGACACCAAAAAGTTTCGTCGACAAACAAATAAAAGACAAAGAACACGAATCAGCCGATCCTAGATTTGTGCAATCAGCCCAAATGTTAGTCGCCGAAAAGGTCACCTTACCAGTCGAAGCTGCCACAGTACTCTCTCGGTTTTATGGCGTACCGCTGCAACGATCAATGCCATTGCAGTTTAAATACATTAGCTGCCGAGGCGACTTGAACACGATTTTGCTCACTTCTGAAATGAAACCAGTGAAACTAGTGGCGGCTGATTTTGAGATTCCTAAAGGTTATAAAACAGTGACTGATTTCACTAAACTTGAAGATCGGCCAATAATCAAAGGCCCACCGACTCGCAAAATTATCGAAACTATCAAAAAGATCTAGCGACGCAGTGAACAAGGCTCTGTGGCACACTTTACGGCCTTACCAATGGCAGTTTTGTTTTCGATCAGCTTGTTCACCACTGGTCTTAAATGTTCCGCTGTTTTTACCGACCGCAAAAGGTCGTCGACCAATACCCAGGCTATAACTCCGGGAATGACTACATCGAATAATGGTATTTGAGTCATGGCTAAATCTCCTCTTTGCCCCTGCTGTCGTTTGGGCATATTGCAATATTAGACCGGTCGTCTATAAACTGTCAACCCCAATTGTGGAAAAATCTATAACCCTAGATAGACATCGGTCTATCTACCGAATGTATTCCTGCAATTAATTTCTAGTGTTTTTGCTCTATCAGCCTGACGACGAGCCTCTTTCGCCCTAGCTACTACCCATAAAGGGAATGTGGCTCTAGTGCTGAGCTAGGAGTACTATCCGAAGCAATATAGTCTCCATCAAATTTGCAGTCTTACAATTTGGAACTGTCCAACACCTTACGAGTGTCAATGAGAAATGGACGTCAACCAGACCTTGAAGCAATTGATCAAATGGTTAATTGCGAGTCCAAAAAAAACTTTGTCGTGATGCGAAGATTATCCTAAAGATCTAGAACAGCAGGCACGCAGCTACTCAAGAGGTAGCTGGCACCTGCTGTCCATGGGTGCTCTGAATTTCTATACGGCCACTACCTTGAGAGTGGTAGCAACAATAGTCTTGTTCACACCAACCTGAAGCTACTCTGGTTTCGTGCCAGCAGCGCTCACCATAACCACTTCATTTGCAGAGATTCGATCATCAAACTTACGCTGCACCTTACCGCCTAGAAAAGGAAAGCACTGACACTTGCCGTCTTTGTAGTCATTTCCTAAGACGTAAGTCGTTCCGTTATATTCAAAACAAGTTCCTACTTCAAGCCGTCCCAAAATGATCTCACGCATGTCATGATTATCCATTTGTTGAGTTTAAACTACTTGAACGGAGCACCACATGAATTCAGCACGCAGCATCAAGGTTTGGCGCTCCATCCTGCTATTGCTAAAGCCGTAACTCTGCTCCATGCGAATCAGATTGCGTTTAGCTGAAACTCCAGGAGCTGTTGGTTGACGAGTTGATTGCTGTCGGTGACCTGTTCGTCAGGTCATTTTCCAATGACCGGCCTGTTTTCAACGGCAGCCAAAAAGAACTTGGCCATTAAGCTCACTGAATAACCTGGCCAAAACCGATCGGTATCTGCGAAATTGAGGGCTATATTTACCGCACCATAGCTCAAATAGGGCAATGCCGGAATAGCAGTGTGATAGTAAAGCTTGTCAACCGGGTAGAGAAAATCACGCCAACCAATGTCTGTGTCAACAGCTTCAAGAACTTTATGGAAGCGCTGTAGAGCTTTATCTGTCCATATTTGGCCAAGATGCATCTCGCGATCATCTGCTCGAAAATTAACTACCGGCAGTATCAACGAACTTTCAGGTGAAAGCTTATCTTGCAAGAACACCAACAGACTTTCAGTCAGCGTGTGACTGCGGCAATTTTGCCGATACAAAACAATGGCGTGATCTATGACACTCCTCACATTAAACGAAGTAACTGTCGATTCTTGTCCCAAACCAGCTTCTAACTTGTGACTGACGACAACAAAGTCGTATATGCGCTTTAGAAAAGCAATTTGGCTACTTAAAAAACCAGGAGAGCTAATATCAGTGCAGTCGAACAGATGCAATTTGGTTCTGTCGAAACTAGCAGCAGAACGACCACTCCAACTTTCACTTCCTGGACTAGAAAGCCCAAGAGTAGCGCATGAATCGGGAACGCCGAAATAACCTCGCTCCCGCACTTCGGTGCCAACAAAAGCCACTGTGCCGTGTTTGGTCAAGTAACTAGCCAACGCTACTGCAATCATTGTTCGCCCAGAACCTCCTTGAGCGGCAGTGACAAGAATTGCGTTGTTTGTTCCATTAGAAATAGAACCAGTCATAAAACTTTCCTTTTTAAAATTTCAGATTATCACCTCGTAGAATCGAGTTGCTTGCTATTCCTTGCTCTGGCGCAGAACATGTCGCGTATGGCGGATGATACTGCGGGAATCGCCAGTTCCTAGCGAAAAGCGAAACTAGTTTCTGTTGCAATGTTCCTGACGATCTAGCGCGACTTAATTACTGCAACAATCCAAATCATGATTTTTCGAACCTTGTGCCACTGAATAAATCAACGGAAAAATTGCCTGTTTAACGCTTTCAAAAGCGTTCAAAGCAAGAGGTGTGGTGTTTCTCAGTGCTAACAATTGCTCTTCACCATCGAGTTGTCGCATGGCTCTCGCCACCATACCTATCACTCGATCCCCATGCGATAAGCCAATAAGGTATTCCAAAGCGTCGCGTTGCAGAGTCATAATGTCGCTAATTCGCACACCAAACTTCGTGACGAATCTAATCATTACAAAGTCTGCGTCTGCCTGATCGCCACGCACTCGTGCGCCCAACGGCATACAGGTATCAACAACAATGAAATCGGTTGCGATTTGCATAAAGGGGCATCCAAGAATAGGTGGCAACAGCTCGTCACCCAACAATTTATAAATGGCATCTATGAAATTGTTTGCTGTTTCGCCCACTACGCTGACAATTGATTTGATGGCCGAAACTTTTGCTTCTTGACTCAGAGCTGCATGCCACCGCACAAAGCCGTCAATCTCGCTCAACTGCTTTGTGCTGAAGATGGCCGACAATAGAAGGATACCGCCGCCTAGCTGCTGACTATAGTTAGCTGACTCAAGTTGCTTTTCTACTGTCTTAATTCTTTCGACTAAATCTGAGGAGATACCACTCAGATCTGTTGTAGCACTAATAGTATTCATGACTTCCTTTCACTGCAGTGATTTCCACGGCTGGTCCAAACCAATGCCCGGCATTTCGCGATACTACTTATGTGGAGTGTCTAAGAACGTCACCCGACTCTAACCAATCGGGAGAAAGGACCGGCAGCGGCTTCTCACGAAAGACAAACTGTGTATGAAGACTGCGAAGCATGCCAGAAGCTTGCTTTGCCTGAGCAATAGAGAGCTTGTAACTAAAAGCCCACATATTCTGCTTAGAATCTTCGAGCATGCTGCAAACGACTTTAAAACAAACGTTAGCGCAAGCTTGAAAGAGCTCTGAATCCTGGTTTCCTAACTGGCGAATTTTATGGTTTTTCCACCACCACACCAGCAATGGTGCTCAGTTGGATTGACAATAGGCGGAGGCGTTAGATGTAGGCTTCAAGCTCTTGTGAGGGCGGTAAATAAAGATACTTACATTTTGTACAGACTACTGAGCATATGCAAATACTTTTTAGTAAAAACCGCCATTGATTGAGCCAAACCTAGGTAGTGCAGCAATTGTGGCTTGTACACAAAATTGACACGATACTTCCCACCGCACAGGAAAGGCATCGTGTGACCATAGTAAATAATCTAGTGCCTCGACGCTCTTGCTTTACCAGTAAAACAGTTGCGCCAGACCAATGCAATAACTCGCACAAATACAACCTCTTTGACACAAAATCAACACGAGCTGGAAAATAAACGATCAAGCGCGCAGTCCATCCTGCCTCATCGTTCCGCAAAATTAGCTCTATGCTCACGCCCAATCAAAGACCTGAGGTCACGAGCAAATTAAGCTATAGTCAAAACCAGATTAGATTTAAACTTATTAGTACCTGAATAGAGAAAGACTGGAAGACATTTCCGCACTTGTCAAATGGAGACCTACATTACAATGAATGTGCATAAAATCGCGCACACAAAGGGTCGGTAGAGCAAATTAGCCGCAACGAAAGCTCCTCATGATCTATTCAGCAAGAAAATTCTGATCCTCAAGCGCTCCTAAACATAAAACCAATCCAGTCAAAGCTAGTGAAAAAGAGAACGATCGTCGGCGATTTCATCAGGAATACTAATTGAGCAACGCTCCACCACGCCTAAGTCTAGCCACAACGAAGCGCTTGTCAACAGCACTACTCAAGTCTTTCATTTTCCTCTATTTGGCTATCTACGTAGGCGCAATGTTTCTACCTGGGATCAGTCTAGCAGTAGGTACAAAATCCTCAACCGAAATATCCACTCTCAACTATTGCGCTTTCTTGCTCTGGGCACTAGTACTGCTCGCCATAACAGCTCGTTTCTTCGACAAACAAACTATCAGCTCTTATGGCTTGAGTGGCAAAAATCTCAGGCAGGGCATTACTGAGTTCTATGACGGTAGCTTAATTGGTAGCTCGATGGTCACAACTGTCACGCTAATTCTCGCTGTCCTCGGCTGCTATGTGCCTCTGGCAATCAATAGCAATTACGATATGCTGGCAATTATCCCCGGCCTCATTGCCGCTGCCCTATTCGAAGAAATTCTCTTTCGCGGCTATGTCTTGCAAACAATCGAGCGGGCCAGCAATACCAAAACAGCCGTAATTATTAGCTCGCTTATGTTTGGCGCCGCCCACCTTGCGAATTTTCACGACGGCGAGCCACTGCTCACCCAAATAGCCTCTTGTACGGCTCTTGGCCTCGATGCCGGATTACTCTTCTGCGCCGCTTATCTACTCACAAGGCGGCTCTGGATGGCAGCTGGCTTACACGCTTTCTGGAATATCTTTGAAGGGCCCATATTTGGTACCCCTGTGTCTGGAATAGACATGGGCGATCCACTGATTATTAACAGCCTAAATGGCCCAGCAATGCTCACAGGTGGAAGCTTCGGACCAGAAGCAAGTATCATCGAATTAACTATTTGCCTGCTATTAGCCTGGGCTCTTTGGCGCAAACAACAAAAACAAAGCCAAGAAAAAATCTAACGCTAAACTGGACCTTCCCTAATTCATTGATTCGCCGACATAAGTAACACGATAAGAAACCGGTTGCACTGATATTGCCGCAGCCTGTATTTCTTTCATGTGGGCTTGAATCTCTAGATTTTTAGAGACCACCCGATAGTGAATCTCGCTTTCCCACTGCACATAGCTCGCCACATGCTTGCCGTCAAAACTCTGATGAACACTAGCAGAGACAAAACCGGGCTGATGCTTAGTCACTTTCTCTGTGACCTCCTCGAGCATATTGGCCAAAATTTGCTGTTTGGTCGGCTCAACTTCAAAGGTATTGATCAAAGTGAAGATGCTGCGCTCTGTTTCTATTGTGGCCATGAATTTCCTAAGGACAGGTATCTAAAGATATTACCGAATATGATTTTCTCATCAATAAGCCATGAGGCCAATCGCCCGCCATCACCGCTATCTCTGATGATGGTAGACGATAACGCCCCCAGACTCAAGCATCTTGAACTCTAGCTAATCAAGAAATAAATGCTGTAAAATGCTGCAAATAGTGCTGCAATTAAGGTTGCAAGCATATATTGAGGTCAGCGGTAGTTCTTTGGCAATTATCTTTTCAATGAATCTTTCAACAAAAACAAGACAACGACAAATATTGGCACCCACTTCGCCCATACGCACCGCTCTAATCGCTTCAATGCTCTTTTTCACCGCGCTCTTTTGCAACCCTAACAGCGCACAAGCAGCTGGCCGAGAGCAAATTACCACCACCAGTCATGTTGACGGTAAACCAATCAATGCCTATTTCATTCCACCAACACAGCCAAATGTGACTGGTCCAAGCACACTGGTGGTCTACTACCACGGTATGACTTCAAACATCGACGAACCTTTCGTATTGCCTGCAGGCGCTCCCACTGGGCCGATCATGACCAGTGTCTATCCAATGTATGGCTTCCTCTCTGTCGGCCAACCTAATACATGGGCTAATCCAGCCGCTCTTCAAGACGTCAGCGATGCCATTGCCAAAGTGCAAGACAAATACAAATTTGATCGCATTATCTACATTGGCGCATCAATGGGCGGCTGCAACTTACTTTCATTCATTGAGCAAGCACCGCCCGAAATCAAAAGCAAATCAGAATGCATCATGGTTCTTTTGAGTTGCGGCGACCTGGCTAATCTCTACAAACTAACTAGCGAAAAGCTCGTTCAAGAATCGCTGGTAAAAGCCATGGGCGGCACTCCTGCTGAGGCAAAGAAAGAGTACAAAGCACGCAGCTTTATACCAAACATCAAACAATTTCCTAAAACGGTAAAAGTAGTCGTGATATCTCACATGCAAGATACAACCATGCCACCAAAATTACAGAATCAGCTTTATCGCGCCCTGGTGGCCAACGGCAACCCGACTAAATTTATAGAAAGAAAGGGTACCCACGGTACCTGGCCAACCCCAACACAATTCCAATTTTATATTGACCACATCGTTCATAAACGATTGATGTGAGCAAAAAAATCATCACTGCTGGCAATCACCGCGTATTCGTAGACTGCGACCGTACGCTGGTTAACACCGAGATTTATCCTTTGCCGTCCAGGCATATATTTGATCGCCGCCCTAAGTTTTTCTTTCGCTGGAATACTGTGCTAACTGAGGCCAGGCCAAGCGCTAAAGCGTTTTTGCAAGAGCTGGGCAGCAAGTACGAAGTAGCTATGCTCACACTCGGCCACTCAAAATTTCAAGCAAAAGTTTTAAAAGAACTAGGACTGGCAGACCTTGTTGGCGAAATTTATGGACCAGACAATTGTGACATGGTACCGCCTACCAATGGCTTTGTTCTAGTTGATGATATGGAACCTCACTCTCTAGCGATTGCTTACAAAATGCGCTGGCTCGGCCATCAAAAGGGCCTGGAGAATCTGCATATTTGGCCCGATAAACTGGCAAGGCACATAGTGCAATGCCGCCCCTTTATGGGCGGCATTGAAGACAGTGAACCACTAACTGATCTACTTCCCTCGGTTCATGAGCGCATGGCCCAGATGATGATAGAAAATCAGGAACCAGAAAAAGAGCCGGAACAAGAACAAGACTAAGCACTAAAGCACTAGACTTTAGCGGCAGTCAATTTATCTAGAGCAGCCTGATAGCGAGCGGCATGGAAAGCCTCAACCCGCTTGAGAGCACCAAAGCGCTTTGCTGCCTTTTGAAAAATACCAGCATGCTCTAACGATTCTTTCGCTTGTTCTTGAAACTCAGCTACAGCAGCTTCGTTGCCCTCTTCTACAGCTTCACGCTCAAAATTGGGATACATAGTGACACTTTCATACATCTCTCCCTCAGCTGCTAGAGCCAATATCTTCTCAACAGTCATTTCAGCCGACGGATAAATTAGCTCAAGATGAGCAAAAGCATGGGCTGTTTCGTGATTGGCAGTTTCTTCAAAAAGCTTTGCCACTTCTTCATTGCCAAGCTTGCGGGCGATTTTGGCGAAGTATAGATACTTGCGATTAGCCATCGATTCTCCACCAAAAGCAGCCATCAAGTTTGCCGCTGTTTTCGTGCCATCTGGAGCTGCGCCAGATTTAGCTGTGGCATCGGCGCTAGTTAACTCGGCCAAAGTAGCTTCTGAATCAGTTAATTGGGGTGCTTTATTCTCTGACATTATAATTTCTCCTAGAAATAGTCTACTCTTAGATTTAATCTAATTTGAGGGCAAAAAAACCTAGTGCTGCTCTAGCTCTCCATAGAACAGAACCTGAAAACCATGAACCTTATACTGATCACCCAGTAGCTGACCAATCTCCTCAACCTTGTCGGCGGGAATGTCGACAATCTTGCCAGTTTTGACATCAACAAAGTGATGATGATGAGAAACATTGGCGTCATATCTGACCCGTCCAGGCTCGGTCAATACTTCTTTGATAACACCGGCTTCTTTCAGTGTACTCAAGGTGTTGTACACAGTCGCCCTTGAAAGAGCTACAGGAAGGGCCTCAGAAACCGCCGAGAGCACCTCGTCTGCCGTGGGATGACTGTCGGTCTGCAGCAAATAATCAGCTATAACAACGCGCTGAGGGGTGGGTTTGACTCCACGCGATAAGAGCAGTTGTTCTGCGGTGATTATTTTGTCACTAGTGTTTTGGGCGGTCATGTACTTAGAATAAGTCTAAGTTGAGACTTAGTCAACCCCAGCCAGCTTAAAATTGCAACAACTTTTGCTCACCACTACTAACTACGGGCCCAAGGCATGAGCCCTGACACGGTAAGCGACACAGTATACTGGCTACAAGATTACTTACTAAGTGAATTAGATGATCACAAGCCCTAGCTTGGCTAGACAACCACTAACAAGCAGACGGGGCTATTGCCTAGCAACCATAGTGGTGGTTGTACTTATCTTTTTCACTGTTTCGATTGTTCTACTCAGTCACCCTTCTATGATCGCCCCAGAGGCTGCTCTCAATTTAGAGGCGGCCAAACTCATAGCAGCGGGCAAAGTTCCATATGTAGACTTCCTTTGTCTGGTCTCACCACTGCTACTATACGGCAGCCTGATACCACTCTTAATAGCCCAAGTTCTCAATATTGCACCGAGCTTGGTTATGAACCTACTGGCCTGGCTAATCGCAGCAGCCTCTACACTGGCCTGCGCCAAAATTCTCCTGCCGCGAAGGCACCACCGCGAGTGGCATACATTCCCGCCATTTATAATTGCCCTAACCTTAGCCAACGTGCTAATGCTGTTTCAGCTTGGTGAGAGCGAACATCTTTTTATTCTGCTTCTCATGCCCTATCTACTAGTTAGGTGGCTGCGCTGGAATGGCTACGAGATCTCAAAAAAGGAAGCTATCTACTGCGGCATATTCGCTGGCATCGGCTTTTCACTCTGCGAACTCTACGTAGTTTTTCTATTGTTCCTAGAGGCCCTCTGGCTTTGCACAAAAATAAAAATTGACCCTTTTTTTGCACTAGAAGCACGCGCTTGCTTGATGACAATGCTAGCTTACGGCTTGTTCATGGTTATGGCTCCAACACCATTCACAGCAGCCTACTTAAGCATAATTACGCCAATATTTACTGCCATTCCTGACTATTTCGACATGGCTATCTACGGCACCGGCAGTGTACCAGAGAGACGCGATATCTTTTACGCTGGCATTGCCGCCATTCTCTTTGCCATTCCCCAAAATAATCGCTCTAGCTTGTCACTTGTTTTGATATTACTTTTTCTCACTGGAATCTGGTCTTATCTCTACCAACCAACTGGCCTAACGCACACAGCCATACCTATGATTTTCTCCGCCACTTTGTTATGGAGCATCAACCTCGGCGTACTATCTGCCACCATTCACCGAATCAAATTATTCAAGCGCAACAGAGCACTACTAGTAAAAATCAATTTCGCTCTTTTGTGCACCTTTAGTGCCGCGTTAATACTGCTTACAGGAGCTTTTATAAAACATCAATCGAGCCTGTTTGCAGAAGCCATGCCGACAATTACAGACAAAACCCCTGGAGAAAATGAGATACCGGCAGATTGCGCTTCATGGGTAGCGAAGTATTCTGCAAAAGGCGACGAGTTGATGTTTTTGACTGACGACATACTGCCTGGCTATCCCTTGATCTTACAGATGGAGAGAAAGCCAAGCGGCTATCTTATTGAGTCTACATGCTTGCCTTATATTGACCACGCTCAACATCCAGGCGAAAACCTGGGGAAATACATTCGCTTGTCAGAGAAATTGTACAGCCGACTAAAACAAGACATCAGCGAGCAAAAAGCCAAAATGATCTTTGTGCAAGATTCCTCTATTCACGATCTGCTCGCAAAAAATGACGTAATGCCCACCCTCGACAAATACTACCTCTGGAAAGGCGGTGCGCGCCTAAAAAAAATCGCTAACGACGACAAAGAGCCCTTAGAATATCACGGTGTTCAGTACAATCTCTCTGTCTATGTGCCGCGAAAGAAGGCCCCATGACCAAGCCAGATCAAGGCAAAATAGCCCTATTACTAAACACACTAAGATCGTCTAAAACCGATACCTTGCCAGTTTCTATGACCATGGATGCATGGACACGCAGAGTCATGCTCATCGCCGGTGTTTTCTTACTGTCTATGATTTTGTGGCGGCTACTTACCATTCCCGCCATTCACCCTCTTACTATCGCACCAGATCAGTCTATGTTTGTCGCCATTGGCGAGCTTCTTCTGCAGGGCAAAAGACCTTATGTAGACTTCTTTGATGTTAATCCGCCGCTGGCTTTCTATGCTCATATTGCACCAAATTTAGTGTCACGCCATTTTGGCGCCACACCACCTCAGGCCTTCTGGTATACGACAATAGCCCTTTGGATTTACAGCATAGCCTTTAGCCTTTGGCTGTTGTGGCGACAGCCTAAGAACAAAGAGTCATTTGTCTTCATGCCTCTATTACTGTCATTTTCATACCTAACTCTATTTCTGTCAGGTGAAGACGAGTTCGGCCAAAGAGAACACATCTTCCTGCTGCTCTTTCTCCCCTTGTTTATAGTGCGTTGGCTGCGCTGGCAAAGCGCTTCTTTGCCAGCAGTGGCGACAATTGTCGCGGCACTGCTCGCCTCTATTGGTCTCTATATGAAACCAAGTTATTTGCTGGCAGCAATTGTGCTTGAAGCTCTCTGGCTCAGAGAAAAGAGACACTGGCGCTGCCTGATTACTCCTGAAACAATCACTTGCACACTCTTCGGCCTGGCTTATGCTGCCTGCCTCTTAGCCATGCCCCAAGACATGAAGAGCGGCTACTTTGGCATGATGGTGCCAGTATTTACCCTGGGCTACGGCGAGTATGGCACTTCAATAATGTTCCAACTGATGGGCTGGGGACCCTATTGGAAAAACTACTTCTTACTGCTCACATACACCTCTATTCTTGGCGTCATTCTCAGCCGCTACTCCACTTTAATCATGCCTCTGCTAGCCTTCAGCCTCTTAGGTTTGGCCTCTTATCTTATGCAAGGGCAGCCTTGGCTCAATCATGCCCTCCCTTTTCTGGCCGGGGCCTACATGCTAGCCGGCGTCGAGGTGGCGATTTTACTGTTTATCCTGCGCCAATTTATTTCTGAATTTGTCAAAATATTCGATGCTCTGTGGCTCAGCGCCCTTTGCATATGGCAATTTCAAATCAACCACGAGCAAATAACAACACAAAGAAGAGAGAGCGCCGAAAGTCCGAAACTAGCAATGATGGGCATTGGCTACACCGGAGATGTGCCAGCAAAAGACCTCAGTGCTCTTGCCCTTGTCATTCTCAAGTACACAGAAGCAGGAGAGCCAGTGCTGTTTATGACTCGCAGCATCACACCGGGCTATCCTTTACTACTGCAAACAAAGCGCCAACCAGCTTCGCGCTATCTGCACGCCATGCTCCTTCCCACCACAATATTTGCCCGCGACATTTCAAAATCACCAGCTATCAAAGACAAGATGAATGGATTTAAGAAAAGAATTTTGGCAGAATACAAAGAAGACATTGCCAATCACAAACCAAAACTGATTTTCGTTCAAGCCACTCGTATCTGGGAAATTCTCAAAGACGGCGATTTTCTCAAAACCGCTGTGCTGGACGACTACCAATATTGCGGCACTATTGACGACCACCGCATTTACGTCCGCAAAGACTTGCCTGACTGCCCCGCTGCACCGGCTATCGAATAGCCACTGGCAATTTTATACATTTGCATAGTAAGCTTAAGCTCCCATGTTCAAGCTTCTGACCTAACCTTGGAGCTATAAAATTGCGCTGTCTGGCACCCTTTCTCGCCCTATCTTTGGCATTAATCGCCCCCCTACAAGCAGGCTCTGTCAGCGACCGTCTCTATGGGGCAGTGGCCACAAGCGAAGCCAAAGTTTATACAGTACGCACCCAAACCGACGTAACCATTCCCACAAAGGGTCCTAGCTGTCACCAGGTGAGAGTTTGGCACGCCATCGCCGCTTACAAGCCCTGGTCAAATACCACCTCACCTCTTGGCGCCAACGACCTGCGCAGTGCTCCCACTGCCAAAATTGAAGCGGAGGATGATAAGCGATCGGCTCATTTTTACTATGAAGAAAACCGTCAATTTGCGCCCGGTACGCAGCTTCGCTATGTCAGCTCATATAGGGCTGTGTCGGTTAAAAGATCCTTCAATCCAAGTTCATTTCGCTGTAGTTGGGCCGATTGCCAGCAGTTTATGAGCAAAGATCAAATCACTTCACCAAACAGGCTTGCCAATGACCCTGAAGTAATGGCTCTAGCAATCAAACTCAAGCAAAATCATGACCCGGCCAATACTGTCATAGAGTTTTGTCGCTGGTTAAAAAGCAATATTGACTACGATGATACTGTTCAACATAGAACAGACGACATCGCTACAACCCTAAAATACCACCGTGGTCACTGCGGGCATACTGCTCAACTTTTTCATGGTTTTTGTCGCAGTGTCGGGCTTAAAAGTCGCGATGTGGTGGGCGTCAATCTTACCGATCCCAATGGTAAAAGGAGCAGCCGGCCAAGCGATTGGGGCAACATGCACAACTGGGCCGAAGTATATTTCCCCAACATTGGCTGGATTGAAATTGAGCCAACTAATGGCGAAAAGTGCTACACAATTCCCTCAACGTTCATTCAAAACAATACATCTTTTCAAAATTCTGCAGTCTGGGTGGCCGAGCAAAACAGTAGCAAACAAGCCACCTGGGGCTACAGAGACGGGCGCTATCAGTGCGACTACAATGTCATTACTCGCATAACTTTTAGCGAGAGCAAAATTTAGTAGCCTTTTCGCTCGGCTCTCAAAATGGATGCGGTGGATCTAGGACAGTGATTGCAGCAACTACATTGGGCAAGGACTGGCGTTTCGGGCTTCGGGCATGATAACGATGTGCTTTTCCAGGTCTCGCAAGAATTGGCGACAGCGGCTCAGTGGGTGGTCAGGAAAGTCGGCGTCATAACACTCATCATCCGAACGATTACGCTGTGCTGCTGCGGGGTTAGACGATCTGTCGTAGAAAGCAGCATCGAACTCCTCGGTGCTTTCATACTTCGCGAGAAACTTGTCGGCCACAATTGCATCGCGAAATCCAGTCACACCGCGCTCCTGGGAATGAAAGGCAATATTGAATGAAAAATCGCGCCACATCAAGGTTGCAGAGGCAGCATAAGCCATACCATGGGGTTCCATCCTGGTCTTAGAAATCATCTCCATACACGAGATGCTACTGTAGGAAACGATGTCGAGTTCAATCATAGCCGCACCCTGCTGCGCCACCATGTCCTTGTACTGTTGGCGCACACCAATGGTATCGCTTAGGGGGACCGGGTTTCGAATCGGCTCTGGGATGAAACGCAAGAAGACAATGTCTCCCTCGTCTGTTTGCCACCTAGCCCAAGTAGCATCTTTTTCCACAAGATTAAGCCCTGGCATGGCTGAAAAGTGCACAGAATCTATGGAAATCCCTTGCTCTTCAAGCTCTATTGGCACCATCCTTTCAGCAACGCTGAAATCCTCCCTAGCAGACTTCAAGGGAGGGGCAGCGCTGACTCTCTGGCGTCTTACTACTTTAGGGAAAGAGATGAAAGCGGCGACGGCAGTGCCAATTGCAGCCACTAGGACCAGAAATGGATTCAAATCGGGAATCAGTTTCTTGCTCAACACAAGCCCCGCCACCATAACTATCATAAGCAGCGCCAGCGATAGACCGACTCGCACGATCATCAGCAACTGGTCAATGAGATCATCTTTTTCCACGAATACACCCACCCAAAATGAACGCTCGCCTAAGTATCACTCGTGTCTTTGATTTTAAGTGGTATCTTGCTGCGAAGGGCTGTCTGATTGATCAAAGATAGTCATTCAAAGCCTCAATCAATTTGACTTATGTAGTCAGCATCACTCCCTTACTCTTCATCGGGTGCTGGCGCTGCCAACTCTTTGATGCTTCCGGCATCAACAATATCTTCCTCTATTTTTATATGCGGATTAGTTTTTTGCATAGCTTCTTTAAACGTGGCAAATTGCTGTGACGTCCATTGATTACGACGCACGCTAACTTCCTTCAAAGCCTTACATTGACTCAATGTCTTGACGCAAGCCGGAGTAATCTTGCAGCCATCCAACTCAAGATTATCTAGCTTAGGCAGCTTAATTAGCGGTTCTAAATCACTATCATTCAAAGCATTGTCAGATAGTTTTAGCCTGGTAAGCTGCTTCATGGTACTAATATTTTGCATGTCTTTAGGGCTAACATTGCAGAACGAAATGAAGAGCTTGCGCAGCTTTGCTGAATTTTCTAAGGCAGCAAGAGCGACACTAATTTTAGTGCAGTGATCGGCATGCAAAACCTGCAAGTTAGGCAGTAAACCAGACTGAGCGAGCTGCTCACCATCAATATCTGTCGCTCCAACCTTTAGCTCCATGAGCTTAGGAAAGCGAGCTAAAGTCACTAGGGCTTCGCCGGTAATTGCACTCTGTCCCAATTCGATTATTTTCAAACTCTTAATTTGAGTGATACACTTTAGCGTCTCATTGTTGACGATATCGCTACGACTGAGTCGTCTAGAGTCTTCTGCTGCCAGTTTCGGCGCTTCAGTTTCAGCGGCGCTTGGTGCCACAACTCTAGACAACTCAGTGTCATCGGCTGTCAGCGCAATTGCCTGCAAAGTGCCGTCATCAAACCGCCTCAGGATGTGTGGGTTTTTCAGACATAGAGTATTCGGTGTGAACAGCAAACTGTAACGAGTAGGGATAAAAACTTCGCCCTTCGCGTCCTGGGGCTTCTCTTCTTCCTCGCTGCGCAAAGTGAGAGTGCCCAGTGAAATTTCATCAGGAAACTTGAAATGCGAGACTTGATGACCATCTTTATTTGTAGTACCTAAGAAAAATGGTTCTTTTTTCTCTGCTTCGGCTTTGAAAGCAGCTTCAGTCTTTAGTTGTTCACTCTCCTCAACTTTTTTCGCTTCAATTTTCTCATCTGCGGCACTGCGATTGTTCATTTTCTGACTGACAAAATAATAGGCACCACCACCTAATACGCATAGAGCCAATACAGCAGCCACCCCAGCCACAATCAAAGAATTTCGTTTAGCGCCAGCCTGGGTATCACTATCGCTCTCGCTCTCTTCAGTTTTGCGCTTAGCCAAAGGCTTGCGCACTCCAGATGCACCATGGCTGCGCTTTTCATTGTTCTCTTCATTAGCAAGAGAACGTTCAATCAAAAGCAATTCAGCAGCCACATCAGAGGCCGACTGAGGGCGATCCTCAGGGTCTTTTGCCAAAAGAGAATCAATTAGCTCTTGAATCTTGTCAGGAAAATCTGCGCCCTCAGAGGCATCAAACAAAGTAGGCGGAGTATCAGTCTGGTGCATCTGCACCGTAGTCATGGCGTCACTGCCGCGAAAAGGAACTGTGCCTGTCAATGTCTCAAACAGTGAGGCACCAAGCGAGTACAAATCGGTGCGATAGTCAACGGCAACACCAGCGCACTGCTCTGGGCTCATATATTGAGGGCTACCGAATACTTCACCAGGTCTTGTTAGGCCCTGCTTATCGCCATCTCCAAGACCAGTTAGTTTAGCAATGCCAAAATCTACTAATTTAGCTGACACTACACCTGGTTCCAGTTCCTGCAAAACAATATTGGCGGGCTTTACATCTCTATGAATAATCTGATGCTCATGGGCATAGGCTAAACCGGCACAAACCTGACGGAAAATACCAATCGCTTCACTGAGCGGCAAGACATGCTTTTTCTTTAGTTTTTGAGCAAGCGACTGACCATTTAACAGCTCCATTGCATAATATGGCGTCACTCCATCAACCATGCCCATATCAAAGATGCGCACGATATTTGGATGAGTCAGCCTAGCTATGGCCTGAGCTTCAATCTGAAAGCGCCGCCAGGAAACCTCAGATACTTGCTCTGTAGGCAAAACTTTAAGGGCCATTTCTTTTGACAAGAAGAGGTGGCGCACTCGATATACCGAACCCATGCCGCCATGGCCGATGATGCCAATTACTTCATAAGCTTTGTTGATTTGAAAACCAGGTGCGTAGTCGCTGGTATTACCCTTCATTACTTGCTCAACCTGCTTTCTAGGTGTGCTTTATTGCTTATTCCACGCTGGAGATGGCCTTGAAACGAGCCATACTTGATTTGGCTGTGCTACAGTGCAAATAGAGCTATCGCATTATAATTGAAAGCGACCAAAGTGAGCTAAATCATGGCCCTTATCGACCTAATTGAAAAAACAGCCCGCCTTCTCGCTGAAAAGCAGCAGGCGCTAACCACTTTGCGACTAACTTCAAGCAGCGATCCCGATTTTCAGCTAATGCGTGGCGATTTTCTCATTCGAGAAACTGACCTCAACGAAGCTACAGCCGAAATGATCGAAGAACTTGAAGACCTTGACCCGCTGGATCGCGAGGACATGATTGACACCCTCAAGCCTGAGCTAAAGACAGCTCTGTCAACGGTGCTCAATTTATCCGGCCACCATCACCTCATGGCAGCCGAAGAATTAGGTCTTGAACCGCTCTTAATAGCTTGGCGTCAGGCTCGCTTAATGATGTTGTTCTATCAATTTTTGCAAGATGTGCCGCTTGAAGATTTGAATACAGAGGACTCTTTACAAGAGCATCCTATAGCTGAACGCTCACGAGAGCACTGGGCTACCGCTATTGCTACTTTTAAGAAAGAAGCCGCCGTATGTTCACCAGAAGACCGCATTTGTCATCTTGGCGTCACCCATGAGCTACTTGAACAGGTGCGCAGACGCTATCACCGTCTCACAGTGAGAGTACAAAATTGCCTCAAAGAAATCACAGCCGACGGCAAAGATCCCTGGCCAGTGATAAGACTATTGCCACCCGATTTGACCCAATGCGCCTGGGACGCCCTAAAACTAGTGCCTCTCAGAGAAGCTGAAATAGCCAAGGTGCAGATTCAGCGTCAAGTTGGCGATCGCTTCTAGTCTAGAATTTTCTTGAGCTTAGTCACCCAAGCTTGTTGAGTTGGCTTCTGACCGCTCAAGTAGCTCTCATATTGACGAGCCTCTTCGGTCATAGCCGCTGCTGGGGCTTGAGACGCTCCCAATTGAGCTGGCTCAGCTTGCCCTGGCGCATTGCCCTGAGCACTGACTTCCGGAGCGGCTTTAGAGCCACACTCACCACAGAACTTAGCACCAGGTTCTTGCGGTGCACCGCATAAATGACAAGCTGAAATTCTTGCCTCTAGACGATAGCCGCATTCACCACAAAAGCGCGAACCCGGCTCGAGGTACTCCGAACAACCAGGACATGCTGTGCCAGCAGGAACCCGAGCTGGGGCGGCCTGTGGTTGCGGGAAGTAAGCAGGAATAGGAGCAGAGACGCCCTGGGGCACACCGCCACCAGCGACCTGACGCGGATCACTCTTGATAGCACTGTTAACTGTGTTCCAGAAGGCCTGACGCGCATCAGCAGCTGGCACTGCATCACTGGCCACTGGCTGCGCTGGAAGGGCCGAAATAGCAGGAGCTTCTGAATTACGCTGGCCATAGGCCTGGGGTTGATAATCAGGAATTAGATCGGCCAGTACGTCGTATTCCTCAGGCACAGCAGGCGGTTGCGGTGGCACTGCTTGCGGTGTAGTTTGAGGTATAGATTGCGTTATAGGCTGTATCACAGGTTGCACTTGAGGCGGCATAACAGGCTGCTCTTGCGCCACCGGTAGAGCTGCTTCAGGAGGCTGCACAAAGGCCTGGGGATGGGCTGGGCCCGTCGGTATTACAGGCTTGAATGTCGGAGAAGGAATGGGCACACTAGGCGCCTGATAGGGCGATTCTAGTGCTGCAGCCTGACCTGGCATTGACCCGTCTTGCTCTTGGGGTTGCGGTTGATAGACCGGTTGACCAGTCTGAGGTGCCGACGCGGGATCAAAGAAATCTAGACTATAGGCTGGTTGCGCTGCTGTCGGTTCAACAAAAGGAGCGCCCAATTGCTCTTTTGCAGCTGGCGGTTGTGACGAAAAATCTGGAGAAGTCGGTGGTAAACCCACTGTTTCTTCTGCTCTTGGTACTGAACTTGACATCGAATTTGGTGGCACATTTATATCAACAGCAAGGTTCGCTGCAGCTATTTCTTCTGTTTGGCCCTTACCTTTTTTCTTGCCTTTACCCTTGCCCTTGGCTGGCGCTGATACTGGGGCTTCTGCCACTATTGCTGGCTCTGGCATCACTGCCCCTGGTACTATTGGTTCTAGGATGGTCGCTTCTGCTGGCTGATTGAAGCTAGGTTGACCAAAACTAGATTGACTGGCTATTGGCTGATCATGCTCTTGTAGCTGGATTTGTTCTTGCGCTATTGCTTGGGCTTGAGCAGCAGCTTCAGCTTCTGCTCGCGCCACAGCTTCCATGGCCGCGTGGGCCGAGGCCTGCACCGCCTCCTGGGCCGCTGCTTGGGCTGCGGCTTGAGCGGCTGCCTGAGCTGCTTCTTCCTCTTGAGCAAACTGAGCAATTTGCGCTGCTTCTAGGACCACTTGCTTCTGCAGATCAAATGGATCAACTGGCGCAGCTTGACCGGCTTGAATGGGTTGCGCTTGAGTAGCGCGCAGACGTTCTTCCTGCTGCTGTTTCTGAGCTGCTTCTAGTCTGGCTCTTACTTGTGCCTCATGCTGTGAACGCAAATCAATTTCTTGCTGTGCCTGTCTCTGCGCCTGCTCTTGAGAGCGCAACTGGGCCTCTTGCTGTTGACGCATTCGTTCATCTTGCTGACTGCGCAAACTCATTTGCTGTTGCAAATGCAACTGCTGTTCTTGTTGCGCCTTAATTTCAGCCTGTTGCTTAGCTAATTGCTGCTGCTGTTGTTCTTGCTGCAACCTCAAATGCTGCTCTTTCTGAGCGCGCAGCTGTTGCTCTTGCTCAGCCTTAAGACCAGCCTCGTGTTGAGCACGAAGCAACTGCTCTTGCTGCATTCTTTGAGCTTCTTGAGCCTTCTGCTCGGCTAAGATTTTCTCATTAGCAGCCTGCTGAGCCCGCACCGCTGCTTCATGTTGAGCTCGCAGTTGCTGTTCTTGCAATTCTTGCTGTGCCTTCATGGCTGCAGCTTGTTGCGCCCGCTGCTGAGCCGCTAGAGCCTCTTGCTGTGCCTTCAAAGCAGCCGCTTGTTGTGCCCTTTGAGCTTGTTCCTGCTGCAGACGCTGCGCTTCTTGCTGGGCCTTAAGGGCAGCCTGTTGAGCTTTCAGTTCTGCTTCTTTAGCTTCTTGTTGAGCCTGCAATGCCGCCTGAGCAGCAGCTGAACTAGCAGTCGGCAGTGGTGCCGGCGAGCTAGCCTGCATGATCTCCATACCCTCTCCGACCAGGGCAGCATCAAAGAGATAGCGCGATGGCTCAAGAGCAATGTTATTAAATTGATTTGGATAAGACAAATAGAGCACTTCACGGGCCCGCGTAAAGCCTAGATAGCAGAGCCTGCGCTCTTCCTCAGGGTCATTGGCAGTTTCTGAAGGGAACAAACCTTCAGCCATTCCCGTAAGGAAAACAATTGGATATTCTTTGCCTTTGGCTTCATGCAGGCTCAAAATATAGACAAGCGGCTCGCTATCTGGCCCATCGTTAGCCTTAAGCAAATTCTGCTGCGAGCGCACAAATTCAGTTACTGTCTTAAACTTCCGAGCTTCTTCTTCTAAAGCAGCAAGCTTGCGCATTGGTTCATAGTTAACACCAGGTGGCACTTTCACTGATTTGTAATACTCAGTGAGGCGCTGGGTGCGCTTGAGCAAGGCAATAGTTTCTGCAGGCGGTAAGTTCTCATGGTTCATAGTGCGAATAATGCGCACTAATTGACTGAGATCCATACAAGACTGATCAGCAACTGCCTCGGAATATATTTCTACGGCCTTTAAGAAAGAAAGATTATTAGCTTCAGCAAAACTAGCAATGGTGCCAAACAGTTTTGGATCAACTTCTTTAGAGCGCAGCTGACAGACCCGTTCGAAAGACTCTCTCGCTTTCGGTCCGTCAGGGTCCATTACCAGGCGCAGAAAGGCCATAACATCTGCCACTTCATCCGGTACCATGGTAGAATCGGGATTAGTAGTAAGACACTTAATACCTTTGCGGAAAAGAGCCTCTTCAACCATTGATGCATAGCGGTTATATCGATAAAGAATAGCAATCTCTTGCGGATTTCTTCCGATATCTAGAAGCTGTTGCACCTGACTCGCAACCCACTCAGCCTCGTCGGCTTCGCTCTCTGCTAAAAATGGCCCAACTATTGCTTGAGACTCAGTCTCATCCCAACCGGGCACCATGTCTTTATTGATCTTGCGACGATGCAGACCGCCGAGGAGCAAACGAGCATGATTGACAATTGACGGATGACAGCGCCAATTGCGCTCAAGTACATAGCAGCGGGCATTGGGCAGACGTACTGAAACTTCTGATAGAATTCGCGGTAAAGCCCCTTTACTCTCGAAAATAGATTCGTCTTCATCGCCAGCTATATAAAGATTATCCTGAGGCAATGCAAGAATACGTGCAAGCAAATCAGCTGCAGCAGTGGCATCTTGAAATTCATCAACTAAAACAAACTCATATTGATATTGATAGCGCGCACGTATATCGGCATTATCAGCCAAAAGTTGCGCAGCCAAACTGACCATGTCATCACGGTCAATCTTATTGCTCTTTTGCAATTGCTCTTCGTAGCCCTGATAGACCCGGGCAACTAATTCGTCGACATTGCCTTTAGCTCGCTCTTTAACGTGCTTAGGCGTGACTAAATTAGCCTTGTACAGAGAAATCAGGGAGGCGATGGTGAACTCCTCCAATTCCTCCGATAACTCTAGAGTGAGCTGGTCAAGATCTTTTTTGAATTTAGTCAGCAACCGTTGAATAATCCGCTGCGGATTAGCCTCAACTTTCAGAGGCGGCTTGCGTTTTATTGCTGCTGTATTCTCTTTTAGAAGCTTCAAACCAAGCTCATTCCAACTGAAGAACGCTACTTTCTGCGCTTGCTGGCGATCAATTAATTTCTCAACATCGGCCTTCAGGCTGCGCACACTTTCAGTCGAGTGTGAGACAACAAGAATGCGCTCGGCATTTACGCCTTGGGTAAGCAAATGCACAACCCGACGAGTGATACAGCTGCTCTTGCCAGTACCAGCACCACCAGTAATGGCAACTGGGCCAGCACCATTGGTAATGGCTAAACGCTGCACATCATCTTCGACGGGCAAATCAAGAACAGTGGCCGGTTGATGTCCAGATACCAATCGACCATAGGGTGAACGTTTGTATCCATGCACCCAAGCTTCTTCAAGGGCTTCGACACAGCCACCCAGGTTAGCAAGCAGCTCTACGGCGGTGAAGCGCAGCAGCTTCCAACCGTCACTGAGTAATACCAGAGTGCGCTTAGCGTCAGCAGAGCCAGCGCTAGGCTGATCAAGGCTGGCCAAAACATCACATTCAATGGCCAGTTTATTGCCTTTGCGCTCCATCAAGGCAAAGTCGAGACTATAGTCTCCCAGAACATGTTGGGGGCTAAGAGTAAGCCCTCGGCTAGCCACAGCCTTATAAAGATAGTATTCGACTTTGAGCATCGGCGGCAGGTTTTCAGAACGTACTTGCCTGAAGTGATGCAAGTCAATCATGATGCTATCCAGTAACCAGGCTACTTTTTCCCAAGTCACCTTACGACCAGCATATTCAAGGTCTTCACACATAGTGCCATAGCCAAGAAATTCTTCGTAGCCAAGCTGAGTGCTAATAAGCAAAGTGCGCTGCGACAGAGCCCGCGGATAGAGCAGATGGTGATAGAGATACCAAAGCTGCTGTGGCGTTTCCGGAGCATTCAAGTCTTTAACGATAAGGACATCAGCATCAAGCATGTCCAATTCCATCTTACTGAGCAAAGGCCGACCAAATGGACTTTGGGCCACAGCATGAGCAAAAAGGTAGTCGGCCTGCTTGTAGAGCATTTCTCCAGTGATTACTAGAGTGCTAACTCCACGACTCTTGAAATTAATAACGGCCGATTCAAGCAGCGCTTCTTGGTCTTCAGAATAGTCTGATAAAAACAGACCGCGCACTGAACCCTGATATAGACCAACCGAATCTACAAACCAATGCACGGCATCCCGGCATTCTCCCGGCTGCAGCGGCACTCTATTTGGGACGTGGTCTACGCGTTGAGTCTTTGGCACCTTTGACGTGCTTTGCTTTCTAGATGGCCCATAAGGCCGGGGAACTTCATTTTAAAGTAGTTCCACAATTAGTATCAGAATATGCACCATATGTCGTGTCATTAAGAGTGTAGATAACAATTAGTTGTCATGGTCTGATAATTGATGACAAAGATTAATTTTGAAAATTCCTTAAACCACGGCGCCTGCTGTATTTTTGGCTTTTTGCTGTTTACATTTGAATGCTTGACATATTTTCAGTTGGTGCGGGAATAGTACAATCAACTTTGGCCACCTCATTTTTTTAAATGATTGTCCGTATGCTCTCGTAATCGAACCTTAAAACCTAGGTTACGCGATGCAAAGTCCAGAAAGGAGAACACGTTCGATGAGATCAGCACTTCTAGTACTTGCACTTCTGTCAGGCCTTTCAGTCCAGGCAGCTAATGCACAGGTATGTGGAGACGAAGGTAGATATTTCCACCTCCGCCCACCATCCTACTCACTTCCTAGCGCAAGAAGACATGCAATCCACCGTTGGGCCAAAGCCCTTCGTTGGTACAGAGAACATTTGGGCGATAAGCCACTCTGCACCAAGTAAAAACCAGTTGAACCTTAACCAGTTCAGCTTCCCAGCCTAATCAGTTGGGTGGATTGTCCCCTAGAAACAGTGCTCCGGGCTTGCCCGGGGTATGTTCTTGGGGCTTGGCGTCAGAAGACCTTCTATGGGACTCTGGCATGCGTTGGAATCAAAAATGCAATTAACGTCGCCAATCGGCAGCGTTAAACACTGGATTGTCCCAGGGAAGGCCAACAGTACTCTGTTGGCCTTTTTGCTGTGATAAAACAGTACTCTGTTGGCCTTTTTGCTTGTTTATCTCACCAATTTCAACATTTTCAATATCGCCCTTATAGGCGATTAGTTGCTGCGGCTGAGCCAAGAAAACCCAAGGCAATTGGCTAGCTAGATAACTTTGCAAGCGCCGGTAAGGCTCTTGGCGTTCAGACTTATTGACAGCCAAACGGGCCTCAGCAATCAAACCATCTACCTCTTTACTTCGCAGTCGGCAAAAATTGAGGGGCCCTTTACTGCTCCAGACAATTGAACATTCTGGATCTGGACCAAAAGAGCGGCTCCAAAGCACGGCATCAAAGCGTCCTTTTTGCAAAAACGAACGGCGTACGGTGGAATATTCCATAGTCTCAACTTCACAGATAACACCAACGGCAGTGAGATAATCAGCCACCGCCTGCGCCACCTCCTCTTGATCTTTAATGGTGTGAATTTTGAGAGCTAAAGGCTTGGCATTCCCTGGCCGTAGCCAAAATTTTCCCTGCCGGCGATAACCGGCTTGCTCTATCAACTGCCGCGACCGATTTGGGTCATAGCTGACGTGTTTTGTCTCTTTGCTAAAGGCCCAATTAGTTACAGGAAAATCGCTATCAGGAATGACAGCGTAGCCACCATAAAAAACATCAGCGATGGCTTTTCTATCAATAGACGCAGCAAATGCCTGTCTGATCAAAAGTTCTTTCCATGGCTCTCTTTCAAGATTGAAGCCCAGGTAAACAGTGCGGTTTCCGTTAAAAACTGCCACCTTCAATGGTGCCTTGTTCTTACTCGCTTGGGGCAATTTAGCAGTGGCAAGAAAGGTCTTCCAAATGCGACCGTCTACTGGTGCAACATCCACTTCGCCACGGGCCAACGCCACAGCCAATACATTGCGATCTGGTACTACCCGCCATATCAAGCGATCACTTTGAGCTGGAGCTCCCCAATAGTAAGGATTTCGCTCGAAAACTAATTCCAGACCGCTTTCCCAACTCACCAACCTAAATGGTCCGTTGCCTACAGGGTGACGGCTGATAATCTGATTGCCGTGATCAGGACTATTGAGCAAACTGGCTGGCAAAATTCTCAGCTCAGCCAGCCGTGAAATCAAAGGCTGACAGCGACGAGCTAGCTTCACTAAAATGTCACGATCACTTTCAATTTCTATAGTTTTGATGTCAGCATAATCACTTTTAAAAGGCGACATGTCTGAAGCTCCCAAAAGAAGCGAAGCTTTAACATCACTGGTAGTGAGCAGCTCACCATTAGAAAAGCGCAAATTGGGACGCAGCTTAAAGCGATAGGCCAAACCGTCGTCAGAAATAGCATAAGACTCAGCCAGTGCTGGCTTGAGCGTCATTGTTCGATCATATTTGACCAATCCGTCATAAACAAGCGACGCCGCTGTATAAGAGCCAGAATCTATGCCACGGACAGGATTAAAAGAAACCGGCTCCCAAACCATGCCAAGCACAATTTGCTTGGTCTTATTTTTGAGAACAGGGCTCTGGGCCCTGCCAACTGAAAAGCTTGCCAATGCAGTAAGACAAAGGGCAATGGCAATGTTATTACCTAGCCGTTTTTTGCTGAGCTTATTCTTGCCTGGCTTCAGATACCCGATGGTCCACCTTGAGAAACAAAGTAGAAACAGGCAAGCATTACCAACATGGCGCTAGTAACACCAAGCCAGAAACCAGCCACCAGAATCTGCCAGACAATCAGTGCCTGACGAGCTGTCAAGCTGATCATAATGCCAAGGCGATTGATAATGTAGAAGACTACCGATCCAACAGTGAAGAGCAGTGGTAGTAGCTTTAGAACCGGCGAAACCGGCACAGAAACGGCCATTACCAGGCTCAAAATACACATAATCACAAGTATGATGGTGACGTAGTCAGAAAAACGCTGCTTAACGTTTTCAGCCACCGAAGCATCGTTGATATGCTTAATTGCCAAGTACAAATTAGCAAGACCAGCCCGACGGGGGAAGTTTCCGGCTTCTTGGGGCATTGGCGGTTCAAAAGCTGGCTTGGCAGCAGCGTCGGCGCCCTGGGCATCTCCCGCTGATTCTGGCTTTGTTGAGTCGGCTTCAGCCACAGAGACCTCGCAAGTACTTGGGAAGAGAAAAACTAAATCATTGCCTTACCGGCAAGTAAAACATTTGACTAACTAATATTATCATTCAACCCGCAGCGCAAAGACTAAGACAGATAACAAGTGACCAATTCAGTAAACCAACCAAATTCGACAGAGCCAAGCGTTACCGTACTGGTTTTGCACTGGCGTGGAATGGAAAAAACTAGACGTTGCCTCACTTCACTAAGGGCAAGAAGCTATCAAAACAGTCACGTGCTCTTAGTCGCAAACGGCTCTCCAGATGGTGACAGCGCTCAATTAGCGACCGAGTTTCCTGAAGTTGAGGTGCTCGCCTTAGATCGCAACTACGGTTTTGCCGGCGGCTGCAATCGCGGCATGGAGAAAGCCCTGGCTGACCAGGCTGACTTTATATGGCTACTCAATAACGATGCTATAGCCAAACCAGAAAGCATTGAGCACCTGGTCAAAGCAGCCATTGCTAACCCCGAAGCTGGCGCCCTCGGAGCCATCGTTTTAGAAGGCCACAGCAGCACAGCAGAAGAAGCTGGGCTCGGAGAGATTAACTTCAAGAAAGCCAAGACTTATCTGCGCAAAACTGGCAAAGAGAAAAACAGTAGTCAAACTAGCTCAAAACAAGAACCAGGGGGCTATTCCTGCTCCTGGCTGTCTGGTTCTAATTTACTACTGCGCAGCAGCGCCCTGGGCAAAGTGGGACTCTTCGACGAACGTTACTATCTTTACTTTGAAGATGTAGAGTTGTGTAAACGTCTTACTGATGCTGGCTTTAAGTGCCTTCTAGTACCAGGCTCAACCATCGAGCACGAGGGGAACGCCTCCACCCAGGGCGGTCTCAGCCTCTGGCGTTCTTATTATCACAGCCGCAATCGCCTGCTTTTCTTTATGCAGTATTGCTCGCCAAGTCAGCGTCCAATAGCTCTTTTGTCGATTTGGGGGCATTTCCTTAAACACTGCGTTACTCTGCCACTAAGGGGAAAAGCAGGCAGGGCAAGGCTAAAAGCCGAATGGCTAGGGTTGAACGACTACTACTCAAAACGACTAGGGCCAGCTACCTGTCTAGACTGGTGCGAAAGCGTAAAATTATAGATACTTGCTACAGCCCCATCGAGATTGGGAATAATGGCCATAAGTAGAGAAAAATTATAGTTGTTCTAGCGGACAACTATGGAAACCCTGGAGATGCAGTGGATTTAAGACTGGGAACCATTTTAAGCCACTTCGGCTTACTACAAGAGCATGAATTCGACCGCGCCCTCAAAGTCGCTAACGAGACACGGCTTCCTGTTGGCAAAGTTCTAGTCATGTTCGAACAAATCACTGATAACACCCTAAAAGCGGTTATAGACGCCCAATGGATGCTCAAGGACGGCTTAATATCAATTGGTCAAGCACAGCACGCCGTTGACCTGGTTCGTCGCAAAAACTGGGCCTTCAACGATGCTTTGGTAACCATGGGCATAGATGCTTACGCTACCCGTGGCGCTCGCCTGGGCGAACTCATGGTTGGCTCTGGACAGCTCAGCGAAGACGAAATTACTAAGTTTCTCAAAGTGAGCAACTACTCAGGACTACCTCTCGGTCGCATTTTGCTCTTACTCGACCGCGTGAGTGAAAATGCATTAGGTTCGACCCTAAGACTGCAACACGATATTAGAGTTGGTGGCCTGGAAGTAGATACTGGTCTAGCCTTGATTCGCGAAAGTGTAAAACGTGAACCAATCACTCGCACAGATAATTTATTACTTGGTGAATTGCTATCCCACGCTGGCATTTTGAAAGACTCTGAAGTGGCTGTGGCGCTCGACATAGCTGCCGCTAACAGCAAAATGGTGGGGGAGGTTTTAACAGAGCATGGCTGGATTTCAGACACTGTTCTAGACAAGGCTTTAAGTTTGCAAAAAAAAGCCCGCTCCAAAGAAATTTCGCTTGATGACGCCATCTCAACCCTTAAGGGACAAGCTGAAACTGGCGCATTTGCTCCTCTTTCAGCTTTCGATTTTACTGGCCCAACTAACTTTGAACGCAACATTAGCCTCTATGAATATCTCCGTTTAACTGGCTATATCACACCAGAAAAACTTTCTGATGTAGTCACTCGCGCTGCTAGAGAACCAGCCATAATTGCCGATCTCCAAGAGAGCCCACAGGCTTCCCTAAAAGAAACACTAAAAGTTGCAGTCACCGACTCTAATCGATTTCTCCGACTGCTCTCAAGCGTCTTACCTGACGACAAAGACATCATCGACACCGGCTATGCTTTTCAACAACAAGTGCGCAAAGGCACCATAAAACTTGATCGCTCAATTTTAGAATTTACTTTGATGCGCACAAAGAAAGACATGGCCTTCTCACTCTAGAGAAAATAGTTGAGTACTCAACATTCACTGTTTGAATAGGTCACCTTCAAGAGATTTACTGGCCGAGAGCGCCGCTCTCTCGTCTTTTTCCGCCAGGCTAATTTGTCCTAAGGAGCGATAAGCCTTTGCTCTGCCTTTATAGGCCAAACTGTGCAAACGGGGATCAGCTAAGGCAAATGTGTAGTCTTTAACGGCGTCCTCTAAAGAACCGGCCTCCAGGCGATATGAAGCACGAGCATGATAGTAAGCATAGTTTTTTGGTTGAAGGACAATAGCATCGGTCAAATCAGCCTCAGCTCTTTTAAAATCGTGCATTCTGAAATAACACTCGGCACGATAATTAAGCAGTGTCGACGAAAGTGGCTTGAGCTTTAGCGCCTTTGAAAAGCACTCAATTGCCCCGCTGTAGTCTTTGAGACCCTTGCGGCACAGGGCCTCAAAAGTAAGAGTTTCAGCCTTGGGAGCACTGCCATTGACTAAAACATAATCCCGCACAGCCTCATCATATTTTCCCAAGCGAAAATAACATTCGCCCCGTTTTGCCAGCGCTTCTTTGTCTTTTATCACTAGGGAATTGGCACGAACAAGGTCAGCTAGAGCTAAATCATAATGTCTGTTTAAGATATAGGAATCGGCTCGCCAAAGGTACAATTGCAGATCTTGTGGTCGATCTTTGATTATCGCTCTAAGTTGAGCTGCAGCCTTATCTGTTTGTTTCTCACCTACATAAATACAATATCGCTGCGAATCTAAGCGATCACCGCAGCTCCTAAACGATTGGTCACAAGCCTGCAAAGCCTCATCGTAACGCTTGAGTTCAAACAAAGCATTGGCCTTAGTTGAATAGCAAACAGGCTTGGCTAAGCCTGCTCTGATAAAGCCATCACAAAGAAACACTTGCTCTGAATATTTCTTCGCTTTTGCAAAATCAGCAAGAATAGTATCCTGTATTTTCATATCTTTAGTTAGCCGCATATACGCCAAACTATCCGCTAACCCAGCTTTCAGCAAATCTAACCTAAACTCCAAAAGAGCTCTGTTCGAGTATGCTCTGTAAAATTTCAATTTTATTGAACGACTAAATTCAGCCAGAGCATCTTTGTCGCGTCCTACTAACTCTAAAGCGGAACCAAGCATCAAAGCCGTTTCTCCATCTCCAGGAGCAAGTTTCTTAGCTAAAATCAGGTCGGCTAACGCTCTATTTTTGTCATTATTTTTCAAATAAGCATTGGCTCTTACTTTGCAAACCTGAGCCACCACCGGCTCCTTATTCAATTCAAAATATTTATTGGCATCGGTAATGGTGGCATTGGCATTACCAAGAGCATTATGTATTTCAGCCCGATATCCATACAATCGAGCTGACTTTGGATGACTAAGCAAATAACCGTCAAGTCGCTTTAGTCTGATTTTCAAATCAGGTATTGCGGTCACTTCAGCATACTCACGCTTATCTTCAGTGTTCAAGGCCAGGCAGCACAGCTGAGAAGTACTGAGCACTTGTAAACAAAAAAGTAAAACAATATTTGAAAATCTACTCATTGCTTGAACAAATCACCCTCCACAGCTTTGCTGGCAGAGCCGGAAGCGCGCAAGTCTTGGGCTGCCAAATCATGTTTGCCAAGTTTAGTGTACGCCTTTGCCCGAGCAGCATAGGCAACGCTATGCAAATTACGATCAGAAAGACAAACAGTAAGATCTTTGACAGCCCCCTCAGCATTGCCAGCGGCAAGGCGACAGGAACCCCGAGCCAGATAAAAAGAAGGGTTTTTGCCATCTAGAGCAATGGCATCGCTCAAGTCATGCTCACAACGACCATAGTCTTTCATGCGAAAATAGCAATCGGCACGATAAGCAAACAAATCGTTCGACAAAGGTGCAAGCTTCAAAGCGCGGGTAAAAGACTGCTCTGCCTCACGATACCTCTTCAGCGCTTTAAAATTCAGTCCGGCAAAAGTCAACGACTTAACAGAAGCATCTACACTATTTATCTTGGCTAAATCGGCCTCGGCCCTCTCATATTGACCCAGGCGCAAACGGCACTCTGCTTTTTTCAGCATAGCCTTTTTATCTTTTGCCACGAGAACATCAGCACGCTCTAAATCGGCCAAAGCTAAATCATAGTTTTGTTGACTCAAATAAGCGTCTGCCCGCTTCAAATAGAGACTGATTTGATTTGGTGACTTAGCAATTAGTCTATTTACATAAGCCATTGCTTTGTCGGTCTGTCCTAAATTAAAGTAACTATTGAAGCGCAAATCTTCAAATCGCCTAGCAGAAACCAAATCCGTCTTTTTGCCAAATTTCTCCTGACAATAATCTTGCTCATACAAAACTCGATCATATTTGCCTAGCAGATAGAGAGTCTCAATTCGATTGAAATAAACAAAAGGCTTAGCTAATCTTGCCTCAACTAGACCGTCATAAAGAGCCAATAAATTCTTGTTTCCGCTTTTGCTTACTTCGCCAACAAGACGTTCTTGAGTATCCGCTTCTTTGCTGGTACGAACATAAGCAATACAATCAGCCGTAGCAGCGACTCTATCATTCATTTTGTATTCAAGGCAGCCTTTATCAAAATAAGCCTTATCGCAGCCCAGTTTTATTGCTCTGGAATACTCTAACAAAGCCTCTTTTGCCCGGCCCAATCGATCTAAACTAAGAGCAGTCAGAAAGACTGTAACACCATCTTTTGCATCTAATTTATTTGCTGCTTCTAGATCATGCAGAGCTTTAGTGTACTGACCTAATTTAAAATAAGCATGGGCTCTAACTTTGTATATTACGGGCAGCTCTGCTTCTCTGTTTAATTCAAAGTAGCGACTTGCGTCTCGAATAGTTTCTTTAACATTGCCAAGACAGTTATAAACTTCGGCCCGAAAACCCACAACTCTAGCCGAATTCGGATGGGTCGATAAATATTTATCGAGATGCTTGATCGTCGCTTGCTTATCAGGAAGGGCATTGGCTATGGCTATCTCTCGCTTCTCCTCAGGCGTTTCTGCGGCACACTGAAGCAATGAACTAGCAGTTAACTCCAAGAATAAAATTAAAGCGAGCTGCAAGCGTTTAGACATTGACAGACCTAAGTAAATCTGGCGGTAAAAAGTTTCAAAACCGAAAGAGCAACCGATTCAACCAATCATGCCCGGCAAAAGTTAAAAGCAAACCAGAGGGAAGGTGGCATTAATGTCCGGCCTGAGTGTAAACTCTCATACTGAACAACGGCACTATTCCTGTACAGATATCCCAATACAGATAACCAATGGCCAAAATCCTTGTTGTAGAAGATGATCGACTAGTAGCAGAACTGCTGCGTGACCGCCTCAAGCTCGATCAGCACAAGGTGGAGCTAGCTCACAACGGCCAGGAGGCCCTTGATTTAGCTCTGTCATTCCACTTTGAGCTTTTGATTCTCGACTTGGGTCTACCCGGATTAGACGGAATTGAGGTCTTAAAGAGCTACCGCAGTAAGGGGCAAACCTCACCGGTGCTAATTCTTACTGGCAAAAATCAAGCGGCCGAAATAGAATTGGGCCTCGATGCCGGTGCCGACGACTACATGACCAAACCTTATGACATCCGCGAACTATGCGCTAGAGTCAGGGCGCTTTTACGACGAGCGGCCAACAGCACTAGTAATGTTCTTACATGTGGCGACATAACCATGGATACAGCCCGAGCGGAAGTACGGGTGGGCGACAACCTGGTTAAAATGCTACAAACTGAGTATCAGCTCTTAGAATTTTTCCTCAGACATAAGGGTCGAGTATTCAGCGCCGAGGAGCTATTAAGCAGTTGCTGGGACTCAGAAACAGAAGCTACTGAAGGTGCGGTGAGAACTTACATCACTCGAATCAGAAAAAAAATTGATATAGAAGGCAAGAAGTCGCTGCTGCAAAGCATCTATGGCCTTGGTTATAAGCTGGACGACGCTGAATAAGAGATTCTAAAAACAAACAAGATCTCACCATTTTTGAAGCGAGATCTTGCAGTCTGCGTTATTAGAATGTCACTAGCAAATCACTTAGCGGCTCTTTGCGTTAATTTGGCAATATGATCACGGGCATGCTGCCTGGTTCTGTCACTGCCACCCTCGCGAGCCAGGTAGTCAATCACACCGTAAGCTTCTACAGCATTCATTTTTACTAGTTTATCCATGGCCGCTCTCTGAAAATCACCATTGTCTTCCTTTTCATTGTGGCTCTTTAGAAGAGATCTCACCACCACAGCTACAGCGGTTGGAGCTGGATGACCATCTAGATACTTGTTCTTTGTATCAGCGGCCATGTGCTCTATACCGGCCAACAGCTCAACTCTTGCAGACACTGGAACCTTTGGATTATTCAAGCCATCGATGATCAGCCTGGTAGCCAACTCATGTTCCACTCCCGGTTTCTTAATGACATCAACCAGAGCCTTAGCAGCTTGCTTCTGCCACTCTTCGCGATCAGTCTTAAGGGCGCTGCCACCAAGCTCAACCCTATTCTCATTGTCATTGCCAAATCTAAAGCCATCGGTGTGTTGACCAGTCATAAACTCATAAAGCATAAATTGCTTGGCTTTATGATTGGGATCGCCAGGATTGGCGGCTTGATAGCGAAGATCTTGCCATTGATTATTGCGCTGCTCAACAATCTTATCTTCGGCAGTTCTGCGTCGATATGAAGTGAGAAAAGTACCGAGGTTATTTAGCTTGTCACGAATATCGCGGTCAGCCAGAAGATTCATGTCATCCTGCTCGCGCAGCCACTTGGTTGTCTCTTTTGTGGCCGTTGGATGGTCATCTTTCATGGTCGCTACGGCACCATTCAATCTTCTATCCTCGCTCTCCGAGAAATTATTGAACGCGGCCTGAATTTGATTGCGCTGATTCTCAAATTGATTAGGTTGGTCTGTGTCTTTAACTTTGGCCACTGGATCTGGCTTCAACAGATCAATACCTTGAGGAACTTTAGGACCCTGAGGAACTTTTGGAGCTTCAGGAACTTTAGCGGCAGGAGGGGCCTCTACTTTAGTGTCTGGTTTCTTAGCACCAGGCTCAACCGTTTTTCCGTCTTTCGCTGCTGGATTCGGCACAACTTCGCGCGGCATTGGACCCACGGTGGCAGCCTTAGGCTGTACTTCCTGCGGCGCATTAGGCCTACCCTGATTCTTGAGAACGGCAGCCATTTCAGCCCTCATTGAATCAAGTTCTTTTTGCATTTTCTCTAACTCTTTCGTTTGAATGGCAAGCTTAACCTCAAGTTCAAGGGAGTAACCTGACTTATCAGCAGTTCTATCAGCTGGCGCAGGAGTAGCCTCTTGTGGCTTTCGTGCCACTTCCTTACTGCTCTCGGAAACGTTAAGAGAGCGGCTATAAGCCTTAGCGCTGTGAATATCAGCGGCAAGCTGAGCACCAGAAAAATCACTGCGATCATTATTGAGAGCCGTCGCTACTGCCTTTACTTTGCCATCTGAGCCCATCTCTGCGTTATAGACAATCGTTCTAGCTTTGTCTCCATTAATGCCTTTTTGTTTCATTAGATCGCGCAATTCAGGATTATTAGCTGCTTTATCGCTATCGACATAAACAAACACAGCATTGCCTTTCACTGGCCAGCCTTCGTTACCAACTCTACTATTCTGAGCAGATTTGACACTTTCGCCAGCGTTCATGGCCCCTGGAGTGCGATCTGAAGCAAAAACTACTACTAAGGGTTTGCCTTCTCTAGCAGCCTTAGCTAGGGCTTTAGAGTAATCTTTATCGGTAAAATCAAAATTGTTTTTTATATTGCTTTCGTGCTGACTTTTATCGAAAGGCTGCAAGACAAGGGCTCTCGCGTCGCTTGGTTGACAAACTCCTCCATCGCACGAGCGACCATAAGGGGCTGGCGGCATATCCAAAGTTCGTGTAGGCATGCGATCAATACTACGAGGTGAGCGACTACCACCCGAACAAGGCGAGGCCATGGGTATTTCATGCTGCCAGACCTGTGCTTGGGGAATAACTTGCCGGTCAGAACACCTACCTGATCTACAATCGCTCATTTCAATTCCTCCCAAACTGCAACGCCATCGCTGCCCTGCTAAGCATCATATGGAGCAATTGTTTCAACTTCTTGACAATCTTAAAACGATTTCATTGTGGGTTATCTGTGCTAAAAATTTCTATGCAGACTTGATTTACTCAAAAGTGCTGCCTGTAGAGGAAGAACACAGTGCAAATCCCCAAACTTGTGGCTAAAGGCTTGGTGATTATTGCTATTCCAGCAGTGTTTCAGCTCGTCTTTGGCATCAGCTTGGCAGTGATGGAAAGTCGCGCTGAAAAAGCCCAACAAGAGGAAAGACACTCAAAGGAAGTGCTTCTTGTTCTAGGCAAGATCGAATCGTCTTGTTATGACATCTCGCTCAATATTGTCAGGCTCACTGTCGAAAAAAGCGTTCGCATCATAAAACTGCTCAATGCCTCTAGAGACAGTCTACAAGAGCAACAAAACGAACTAATTGAGCTGGTTAGCCGTGACAGCGAACAAACTTTTCATGCCAACAAACTAAAAGATAAGCTCAGCAAGTTCTTGGAAGGCGTAGAAGGGGTCACTAATGCCATCAAAGAAGATGATCAAACAGCCTTGATGACAGCTGGCCTACAAATGCGCCACAGCGCCCTGAAGCATGGCGCTGGTGATGCCGAATTGACAGCAATGAGACAAGTGGAAGAGCAACGGCTAGCTGCCAATCCTCTCAATGCTGAGCGCACGCAAATTATCTTGCAGATACTGCTGATTGGCTTAGTATGCAGTACTCTTGTGGCCATTGCTTCCGCAGTCTACTTCCTGCGCGACATAGTCTTCAGACTCTACCGTATCTCTAAGAATGCTGAGTTGGTAAGCCTAGGCCAAGAAATGAAGCCAGTCATGGCTGGCGCAGACGAAATAGCTCGACTAGACCAAGTACTACACAATATGGCCAGAAACATTCAAGAAGCCTCAAAAAGAGAACGGGCTCTTGTATCTAACGCCGCCGACGTTATCTTATGTCTCGACAAATCATTGATGATTAGCTCTATCAACAAGGCAGCAGAAACCCACTGGAACTACAGTAACGAAGAGCTGTTAAACAAGCGTCTTATGCAACTAGTGCCTGCAGAATTTCAAGGAGATGCTCATAGTTTCCTCTCTAATGTTCGCGGCTCAAGTCTCTCTGAGTCAGCAGATATTCCTATTATCTGCAAAACAGGGCAAATTCGAACTTTTAGTTGGAACGTCATTTGGTCAGCCGACGAAGAACTTCTATTTTGTGTAGCTCACGATGTCTCTGAACTGCGCCGTGTTGAAAATGCCAAACGTGATTTCGTCAACATGGTCAGTCACGATATTAGAACTCCACTGAGCGGTATGACAATTTTTCTAGACATGCTTGATCATGGCGCCTACGGCGAACTCAACGATTCTGGTAAATCACGAGCTGGTTCTATCGGCGGCGCTTTAAATCGCATAGTTGCTATGGTCAACGACTTACTTGATATTGAAAAAATGCAATCAGGTCAGTTTCAAATTTTCAAAACCGATGTAAGTACAAACAACCTTCTCCAGGCCAGTCTTGAAATAGTACAAGGGTTAGCAGACAAACAATTAGTCAAAATTGAAGTCAAAATTGAAAGTTCAAACTCTAGCAAAATTGGTACCGTACAGTGTGACGAAGCCAGAATAATTCAAGTTCTTCAAAATTTGCTGACCAACGCTATCAAGTTTTCACCAAACAATTCAACTATTATTCTCGCCGTAGAAGAAACAGACAATTCAACTAAATTTGCAGTCAAAGACCAGGGCAATGGTATTAGTAAGAACGACATTCCCACTCTATTTGAGAAATTCACACAAGCTCGAAACGAAGAGCCAAACAAACCATCTGGCTTTGGTTTAGGTCTGGCAATATGCAAAGATATCATCGAGCGTCATGATGGCAGTATTGGTGTCACTAGCGAAGTCGGCCAAGGCAGTACTTTCTGGTTTACTCTGCCAAATCAGTCTAGCGAGGCTTACCATCCGGTCCTAAAACAGCAATAGGTGCCACTATCGTCTCAGCAACCGGTATTTCGCTGTTAAAGAGACGCAAGCTGTTGCGCACTAAACTAGGGACAGGATTTGTCACTTCAGCATTGACAGTAAAGTCACCGGTGCCTTCATTTCTAGTCATAAATATCCGTTTGATTTTAGCTTCGCTATCAATTTGCGCAACCTTATTTAGTACGACTGGCACATCGAGCTTGACCTTCAAACCCTCTATATTGGTCAACTCTGGGTACTTACCCTGACCAATTTGAAAACGCAAATTATCAATTTCAATTCCCTTTATAGAAATTCCAGCAGCAACATCTCGTTTTTCCGGCAATAGAATCTCGCGCTTAGTGTCTCTCTCAATAACAAACTGACCGGCACCTTCCTTAGAGATAGACCTGATGCCCCCTGCTATTTTCTCCACCATTTCTTTGCTCTGAGCAGTAGTCTCTAAACCCGAAACAGTCAATCCAAATTTGATCACATCAACGGCATTATCCGTGCTGATCTTAATGGGAGGCAGTTGCTTAAGAGCTTCTGTCGCTTTCACCACAGGAGAATCCAGAGCAATCTGCGCCCAGCGTGCTTCAAACTGATCTTCTGCTCGTGGTTTATAAAAACTATCAGCAGCGCCCTTTACCTGTTCTCTCAGTAGAAATTCAGTGCGAATACGTGACTGCTCTTGTTGCTCATAAAAAGATGGCTCAGGTCGGGCATGACATTGAATAGTTGAGATTGACCGTCGAGATAAGTTCTGAAATCTAGTAACATCGCTAGCCTCTGGCTCCATCGCCATCAAACCAAGTCTAATTTTTGTATTCAATTCACGAGACCCCGGTACCAGACCTTCAATCTGCTGAACAAACTTAGCTCTGTCTTCGGGGGTTTTAGCCAAGGTATAATCGCGCCGCGCCCGGCGCAAGTCATCTTTTTGCTCAGTACTCAAGGTGCGCTCTGCTGCAGCTCTTTGTTTTACCAAATCAGTAATCTGTTCAACCTGCACTGCTGTTTTTGACTTTTCTTCTTTGTTTGCAAAAGGATCGTCAAAACGCAAATAGCCATCTTTAAGACCCTTTGCTGCGGCAATAGAATCTCCTTTGCCAGCAGGCAAGCTGTGACCCTTGCGTTCGCCATCCAGATCTAATAAAAAGCGCCTGAGAGCTTCTGTATTGTCTGCCTTATCTAGCTGTGGGCCACCCAATCTGCCATCACCCATTTCTGCACCTACTAAGAGAACTCTGCCAGAAAGCTTCAGTGAAAGTATCTATGAGGGTATCTATCCGCAACTACTAAAAGCTAGACACCTTCAGTTTCGACCCTGCTTGCAGTCTGATGGCAAATTGTTTCTCAAATGTTTCATGGGCTCGCTACAGGCTTCAACTGCCATAAAGCTGCTGGAATCTACTATCACTAATTTTGTGATAGGCGACGATATGTTCGCAGCTATGGCCAAGCAAGCTATTTCTGAAAGAGGAACAAAATATTGTCCGCAAATGCAACAAAGTCAGTAACTGCAATTGCCAAAACTCAGCCAATGGTTATATCCGGAGACAACCTCATACGATGGAATAAAAAAATGAGACCGAATAATTGATCACAAGTTCTAATGTGGTGGCCCAAAATCGGCCCAAAAGTCACTGTTACCTTACTTAAGCTGAAAGCTTCACCACGGTAACTCCAGTTGCGCTCAACTAGCTATTGAGCTACCTACGATCACCTATTCTGTTGAGGAATCAATATGCCAAGACATTTAAACTCAGATAATCAGGTAAACAACAATACTGGAACTAGACTATTTGACCAACAGAGCGAAGACACCTTCTCAGCAAAACTCGCTAGAGAACGAGATCTGCTTTTAAGCGCCCCCAGTCAAACTCTTGCCGCGGCAAAAGATCATATAGCGAATGCCAATACTTTAGTGATAGACGCTGGTATTGGCTTAACTGCTGGACTAGCACTTGGGGCTCTCGCTAAAAACCCGGCAATACTCGGAAAACTAGCATCGCCGGTGGTGCGTACTGGTTTAGAGCAAAGCGGCAAAGTCTTTGCCGCTGCCGCCGCAAGCGATTGGGTAATACGAATAGGCGGACCAGTATTAACTACATGGAACGACAAGTCGGCGGCCGAATCAGCAAAGAAAAAATTGGCTCACAATATTGGTTCTGGATTGCTAGATTATGGAATTGGTTTTGCTAGTGGCGCACTAGGGGCTGGTATCGCTCATAAACTAACGAAACCATGGATTAACCACTCTCCAGAGTTCAATCTCAATCCATCTGAGGCTATTCAGCAAAAACCATATCGTGTAGAAAATCCTCAACTATTAAGCACACAAAAAGAAATCACCGTCAAAGATGATGTGGTGGCACTCTACGAAAAGTCTTTCCCTAAATCGGAACTCCAGCCTACCACTGAAGTGAAGGAGTTGGTAGAGTCGGGCCGCATGGCTGTGCATACGACAAGAGATAAAGATGGTTCCTTGCGTGCCTTCTCCTTCATCTCTATCCACGATGAAAATCCCCTTAAATTCGCTAACTTAGATTACATTGCCACAGAACAGACTTTGCGCTCCACCGGTATTGGATCACTTCACGCTGAGCGCCTAAGTAAAATGGTAAAAAATGAAAATCCAACTTTTACCGCTCTGACTCTAGAAATGGAACATCCTCTTGAAGTTGGCATAGAAGCTGCTGAATCAGCCATAAGAGCGCGCCGCTCCAAGTTCTATGATCGTCTCGATGCCCCATTCACTAACATAAAGTACAACATAATTGATTTCGAAGACCCGGCTTATCGCGGCATGGCACAATGGCGCGCCTGGGTCTACAAACCACAAGAGTTCCATCCAGTTCAAGCCGCTCGTAACTTCATGTTGGCAGAAGGCGGCTACGGCCTTAAACCAACAGACAAAGCTGTACGTGAATTTGACCGCTTAAATAACTACTGGGTGAATCCCTTTTCCACTTTCGCCATTGCCGGCAGGGCATCTGCGGTAACGGCTATGACAGCGGAGATCCTCCAACGGCCAATATAAGACTCTTGACCAAGAGATGCCACGCAGACAATGTGATTCTATTCGTCTTTGCCCATAAGAAAACTAGCTTAAGGCTTAGGCTGTGTATCAGCGTCTATTTCATCGAGATCGTCGTCGTCACCTAACTGTGAACCATACTCTTCGTCTTCAGGAGAAGTACCGCGTTCGCCGTCAGGTAAGCCCTTGTAGCTGATTACAATGTGACGATCTGGACCTTCGCCTTCGCTCTCTGAAGCAAGCTCAGGAAAAGCCTCTTGCAGATAGTTGTGCACCAAGCGGCGATCGTAGGCCGACATCGCTAACAAAGGATAATGCTCATTATCACCGTTGAGGACAGCCACAGCACCTTGCTTGGCACTCTCTTCTAAAGTGCGGCGACGACGGGTACGGTAGTCTAAGACATCAACAATAAAGTGTTCACGACCAAGCGAATTGCTCTTCACCATCTGTCGCAAAACAAACTGTAAGGCCTCTAAAGTTTGGCCATTGCGGCCAATTAGCATGCGAGCGTCATCGCTCTTACAGTCGATGCGATAACAGCAAGTGCTGTCATCTACTTCTAATTTTTCTACAGAAGCATCGATGTCGAGAATGGCCAAAATCTTTTCGAGATAGTCTTTGGCGTTGTCATCCAGGGTGTTTAGATTCATCATAGCTTTTTCTTCTTCTTCTTAGATTTACCCGTGTCAATTGTCTCGCCGTTTTTGTCGGCTTGACCAAACTTGATTGTGCCGCCCTCATCCTTTTTCTTACCGTTTTTAGGCTCAGATGGAGTGACGTCGATAGTTCTAGGTGCTTCTTTCTTGCCAGAAGATCCTGATGTTGATGGAGCTGATGCCATCATGGCTGCTGAATCAAAGCCATCAGGATCGACTAAAGGCTCCGGCGGAGTGCGCATAACAAGCCAAGTTTGCGCAGTCTGGAAGAGGTTAGAAACAACCATATAGAGATAAACACCAGTGGGCAATGGAATAAAGAAGAAGCTCACCGACATTGCAATCGGCATGTACTTCATGGTGTCTTGTGTGACACGCTGACTCTCATCCATTTCATCAAGATTCTGCTTGGCCATAGTCAGTTTCGAAGACAAGAACATCGAAGCGCCAAAAGCAATAATTAGGACCACTAGGTCGTAATTTTCTGGTTTGAGTAAATCAACACCAGTAGCGGTTTTACCCAGTGAATTAATAAAGAGGAATTGATCTCTTTTAGCAATGCCGTGCACAACTGCTTCCACGTGAAACTCTCCAGGTGCTGAGAAAACAGCATGGCCTGTTTGATCAATCGAACCTTCAGAAGGAGTAGCAAACTTGCCGCCGAACTTCATTACCCATAATGGTTTGAAGTCTTCTGGTAATTTGCCTTCGGTTGCCCGAGTACCAAAATCAATGGCATCGCCCACCAGAACAGTAGATTCACCAGGAAAGACAATTACTTTAGACAAGTCACCGGCGGGACTGACATAGGGGCTATTACCACCAGAAGTCTCGTTGCGGTGTACTTTGCTAGCGTCCTTGGCCTCAACCACAGTCACTTTAACGTCGACCGGTTTATCACCAAAGGGAGGACCGTTAAAAGTACCAAAGAGAGCAAACAAAATAGGTAGTTGCACAAGCATAGGCAAACAGCCACCCAGAGGATTGGCTTTATTCTTAGCGTAGAACTCCATTACTTTCTTCTGCAGCATTTCAGGATCGCCTTTATAGCGTTCCTGAATCAACTTCATACGTGGTTGAAGCAGCTGCATTTTTTGCATGCTTTTAGTCGAGGCTGTAACGAAAGGCCAAACAACGATTCGCACTGCCACAGTCAACAAGATTATTGACAAGCCATAGCTGTGAGTAAACTCGACAAGCTTCATCAACACAGGAATCATGCACTGGTAAGTAATATCCACTGGTTACCTTGTACCTCTGTTAATGCCGCGGCTAATAAATCTGCTGTAAGTTCTACTGTCTAGTTCGGGCTGACTACTTGTTTTAGTGCTAGGCGGCACTTCGTCAACTCCACCGTGATTGAGCGGATGACATTTACACAAGCGAATGGTACCTAGCTTAAGCCCCATGAAAACACCATGGCACTCAATTGCCTCAACCATATATTGTGAACAAGATGGGTAAAACCTGCATGATGGCTGTCTCAAGAAACGAGTCTTTTGATAGGCCCTTAAAAGCAAAAGTAATATTCTTGAAATCATTGCTTTTGACCAAATTTCTTGCCAGCCTTAATTAGACTTTCTCTAATAGCAGCCGCAATCTCAGTAAATCCTAGGGTAAGAGCAGTGGGATTGATGACATAAACGAGGGCATACCACCGGTGCATAGCTGCTTCTTGCCTGAAGCTCTCGTCAAAACCATTCTTCACTAGGCGGTAAGCTTCTCTCACTCTGCGTTTAGCGCGATTTCTCTTGCATGCGCTTTTGAAGACCTTCTTAGAAATGGAAAAACCAACTAAAGGTAGCTTTAGCTGGTTGCCGGACTTTGCTTTTACCGCAGCCTCAGGTCTGGCTTTGGCTCCAGGTTTACCACCCGGAGGCCGTCTATGTAACACATAAAGCGTCCCGCAACCAAACGAAACGCTATTCCTCGCTGCATAAGCACGCTGGAAAACGCTTGTTTTGCGTAGACGCTCATGAGCAGGTAACATTTTATGCTTAAAGCAAACCCGCAGATGACTCTAGACGGATAGTCTGTAGCGGCCCTTGGCGCGGCGAGCTCTGATCACCTTTTGACCAGATGCGGTGGACATTCTTTTCAAGAATCCGCTGCCTCTTTTGGCTTTACGGATAGCGCCTCTAAGTGTTCTTTTCATTACAACTAATACCTAAATTGAGACAAACAAGAATGGGAGCTAAAAATGTTTTTGGCATTGATGGCTATCATTCTATCGATAGGATAGCTATGCTATCATCTATTGCAAATACTTCGCGCTGTCTGTCCGTCTGGGCAGACTAAAAATTTACGAATCCACCCCCTTTCTTGCTCTTTTCTAACCTTGCCAAAGGTGCTGAGTAGGATGTCAGACATAATTGTCTTTTGAGGGGATGGGTTCGTCTTATTGTCGGACACACAAAATAGGCGCGAGCCTTAAATCAGAGAACTAAGCGATGACGATCCACGACCAAGACGATGTGCGCCTGCTCAAACCCACCCGGGAGATCTGGAGCGAGGCCCAGAAGACACTTGTCAAAAAAATGTCGCAGCCTAGTTTCGAGAGCTGGATTCGACCATCTCAACTTATTGACTACAACAAGGGCATCGCTCTTATAGCTGTTAGCAACGATTTCGTGCAGACCATGATTGCTAATCACTATATGGAAGCACTGGCTCAAGCCATAGGCGAAATTACCCAAGAAAAGGTAACAATCAAAGTCGTAGTCGATGCCAACGCTCAAAGCGAAAGCTATAGTGCCACCATAGCTAGTATCACATCGAGCCAAGGCAATACTTCAAGCACAACAATAACTACCGATAACAGGCAATCTGAGACTGGCTTAAACTCAAATGTTTCATCATTTAGTTCCACCAGTGACGGCCTGGCTGACGTTTCCAGCCGCAGCTCTGGTCCTAACACTAACCACCTAGGTGGGTCCAATAGCAACTTCGGCAACGGCCTCTCTATGGTAGCTAGCTCCGGCGCCCATGCACCAGGTGCCCTGCAAAATGGCGCTTCTTCCCGTTTGCCAGACCATGTCACTATCAGTCGCAGCAATCTCAACCCTAAATATGCATTTGACTCGTTCGTGGTTGGCTCCCACAACCGCTTCAGCCACTCGGCCGCCCAGGCCGTAGCTCAAAGGCCCGGTCAAGCCTATAACCCCCTCTTTATATATGGAGGAGTTGGACTAGGAAAAACTCACCTGATGCACGCCATTGGTCATGAAATTCTCAAGGGTTCACCCAACGCCTCTGTCCGCTACATTAGCTGTGAAAAATTCACTAACGAGCTAATTAACTCTATTCGCGATGACCGCATGATGGATTTCCGCAAACGCTATCGTCAGATTGACGTGCTCTTGGTTGATGACATCCAATTCTTACAAGGCAAAGAAAGTACTCAAGAAGAGTTCTTCCACACCTTCAACGCCTTACGCGATTCTGGCAAGCAAATAGTGCTTTCCTCGGATCGCCCTCCTAAAGCAATTGCTCGCCTTGAAGAAAGACTGAGAAGTCGCTTTGAGTGGGGTTTGATTTCTGACGTTCAGGCACCCGACCTGGAAACCCGTTTGGCTATCTTGCGCAAAAAATGTGCCCTTGAGGGCATGCGAGTTGACGATGAAATTCTTGAATACATCGCTTCGTTGTTTACAAATAACATTAGAGAACTAGAAGGAGCGCTGATTCGCAGTCACGCCTACGCCAATCTAACCGGCGAAACTCTAACTGTAAACGCTCTCGCTGGCATGCTGCAGCCCACTACACCAAGCCGCCCTAAGGTCACCCTTACTTGCGACCGGATTATCGATACGGTGGCTGCACACTACCGGGTCGAATCGAGCGAATTGCGCTCAGCTAAGCGTTCCCAAGACCTGGCCCTGCCAAGACACATCGCTATGTATCTGGCTCATGACATGATCAATATGAGTTTTCCTAGAATTGGCGAAGCATTTGGCAACCGCAAACACACATCTGCTCTATATGCACATAGCCGCATAAAAGAATTAGTGACCAAAGACCCCGGCCTGTCGCAATCGATCAAGCAAATCACCCACCAATTGACCGATTAACTGCCTGTTCAAAACTTGTGCATAACTTGTTTGAACCATGTCAGCTCACTGTCGAAAGCCCTGAACCTAGCGTATATACAGCATTTATGTTTGCACAATCAGTACACAAGTTATCTACAGGGGTAAATGAATCGGGGCTTTGGTTTGCGGGGTTATCTACAGAAATTGGCTCCCTCTGCTACTTCTATATAACTTAATTTAAAGACCTAACAGCAAGAGAATTTCTAGAGATGGCTCAGGTTGCCAAAAAACCTTCAAAGATGAGCGTTGAGAGATTGAAAAACAGCGCCCTAACGAGTAACCTTTAAACACAGCGAACTTGAGGTTTTGAAATGCATTTTGCGGTCCAGAAAGATGTACTCGTAAAAGCCCTTAAAGATGTCACCAGTGCTCTTGCAACACGTGTAGTGCAGCCAATCTTGAGTAACGTGTTGATTCAAAGTGATAATGAGTCAAGCATCAAGTTCCACGGTACAGACCTCGACCTGACAATTGAAACCAAAGCATCTGCTGTGGTTTACACACCAGGCGCAATTACACTTCCTGGCAAAAAGCTTTTAGAAATTGTCTCCAAACTGCCAAACGATCTGGTTTCTTTCAGATCAACAAAGAGACTTATGAAACAACCGTAACTTGCAAGCGCTCCAAGTTCAGCATTTCTGGCTTGCCTGCTGATGACTTCCCTAAAACAATTGAGCAACGTCCAAAAGAAGCAGTGCTTATGCCTTGTGACGTTCTCAAGAAAAGTATTTTGCAAACAGCCTTTGCTGCCGCAAGCTTTGATGCTTCTAGCATCCTTGGTGGCGTCTACATGGTTATCGATGACGGCAACTTTGAATGCACAGCCACCGATGGCTCACGACTTGCTCACCGCTTTGAAAAACTCAATTTAGCAGCACCTCTAGCCGCCGCTAAAAGCGAAGGCGATAGCGTTGAAGCTGAAGGCGAGGCTAGTGAAGCTAAAGTAGCTACAGCCACCCTAGAAAAGCCAGCGAGCTTGAAGGCCATAATTCCGGCTAAGGCTTGTTCTGAAATTATCAAAGTGCTCGATAGCCAAGATAGTGGCAATGAAGTACGTCTTGGTGTTATTAATGGCCAAATTACTTTTGAAACTAAAACTCACTATCTCTCAACTCGTTTGATTAGTGGTGAATATCCACGCTATCAAGAGCTTTTCCCAAAAGATTTCAGCCACTTAGCTAGCTTCAAGCGCGATGAGCTTATGCAGGCCATCGAGCGTGTTGCAGTTATGTCTGATGAACGCACTCACCTGGTTAAGTTGCACTTTGAAGCAGAGAACGTGCAGATTTCGGCTAATACTCCAGACGTTGGCCGCGCTCAAGAAGAAGTCTCAATTGGTTTTGAAGGCGAAACAATCGACATTGCAGTCAATGTCCGCTATTTAACCGATGTGCTCCAACGCCTGGTTGTAGAAGAGATCAAATTAGAAATGACTGGTTCGCTCAAGCCTTTAATCATCAAGGGCATTGGCGATGAAGGTTATAAGTATCTCTTGATGCCTGTACAAGCAAAATAAACCTAGTCACAATAGTCTTGTGATTAGTGAAAAGTCTTTATTTGCCTGCAGCCAAGGCCCCAGTTCGGGCTTAGGTCGTGATGCGTTGCTTTGTTTTTCTATTGCCCTGCTCACAAGTCAATCGTTAGTCGTGCCCGTTATTGCAGCGCCAGTTGCACATGGGAGCGCACAGAAGGCCCTTCCGCCAGTTTCTGCTCCAGCATCTATCTACGCTCAGGGCGTTCAGGCTTATCAGGCTGGTCGCTTTAATGAAGCGGCCGCCTATATGTACGAATCAATCACAAAAGAGAAAGCAGGGGCTAATGCCTGGCTTTATATGGCCCATTCTTACTATGCCTTGGGTCAGAGGAAGCGGGCTGAAGAAACCTATCAGAAATTGAAAGACAATTTCGCTGGAACGCCACAGGCTTCCATGGCAGTGCAATACTTAGCGCGTTTAAACCCTAATGGCAATAAAGAATCTACTGACGCTACTTCTAAGTCGGTTGCGAGCGCGGCACTTCCAGCTGATATTGCTAGCAGTAGAGAAGGTATGAAACTACTGCGAAAGAGGGTTTCGCTGGTTAGACCGGTTTATGGTCATGACCCGGTCAGCCAGAGAACTATAAATGCTGTTGATGCCTGTTTCGACAAGATTCCGCCTATTGTGCAAGAGATTTTGTTCAAGGGCGATATAGATTTTGTTATTACACCAACCATGATTGATAAATTTCCTGCTGGAGCCTACCAGGAAGTAGCTGGTTATGAAGGTGGCACTTCAAAAAGCTGTCCTGGTCTGTTTACAGGAAAGACCGTTGTTCTAAGTCAGGCAACGGTCGATGAAAACACTAACGAAGTGCGAAGAGCGCGCGATGCAGCCGATCTACAAGGAACCTTTTTGCATGAAACTGGTCATGCTGTTGACGCTTGCTTGCAGTGGTATTCATGCACTGATGAATTTAGACATAATTACTATCTAGATATTGCTCATGTGCCCGATGATGTAGCGCCAAGAATCAAGTATTACCTACAAAAGTCGGTGCGGGGACAAAGAGAGACCTGTGCTGAGCTTACCTCTATATTGCTAGGTAATGAGCGTGGTTACTACCAAGATATGATTACTTATTTTCCTAATACGATGAAGTACATAAAGGGAAAACTAGGGCTGTAGTGGTTTTTACTTCTTTTGCAAGTCTAGTTTTAGCTGAGCGTTTTCAGTTTTTAGTTGATTGATAGTCTCGTTTAGCTTATTGATGTTTTCATCGATTTCTAGTTGTCGATCAGAAGCATGTTTAGAGACTGCGTGTTCTAAAGCCAAACGAGCCAGATAGAGCCATCTTTCAATTTTAGAGCGTTCGTATCCGCTCTCTAAAGCAGCATCTTCAATGGTTATTCGTTTGGCCAAAATATCAATCACTATTTGGCTGGGATTTGTGGCTAAAGATGAATTAGGCTGTTTGCCTCTGGCCGTCCAAACTTTGTATAAATCAGTTTTTCCAGCTAATTCATAAGTAGCCATGAAGCGGTCAAAGAAGTGGTAGCGAGTGAGCAGTTCTTCCATTTGTCTTTGTTGTATATAAATCACCGCCGGTTTATTTTTGATGATGTCTTGACCGTAGTTTGCTACTACTTTTTCAGCCATTTCTTCCCAGCGCTCGTCTTTGCTCTGTGAGGCGCAATGATCGATGTATGGCAAAGTGCAAAATAAATATCGAGTACCAAGTTTTCTGCCACTCTGCAATATTGCCGGAAATCCTGGATCTATGCCATTGCCAATGAAAATGACACTATCATCTATTTTGGTTTGATTTAAAATCGAGAACACCAACGGATCGAAATCGGAAGCAAGACAGTCGCCCTGGTAGCCAATTTGGGCCATATTAAATGGCTCAGTGCTGATGGCGCGGTTGGCGCTTTCGTTTGTTAGCTCAGTATAGGTAGCATACGAAGCGGCGGTTATTATGGCGCAACCAATGGTCAAGCTAGCTAGTTTAGAGAAATTAGGTCGTGAAAAAATCTTATCGGCTAGCATGCCAATTAGAAGTCCATCTAGCATAAAAAGGCTGCCAGTCATAGGAATATATCTGTAGGGCCAGGCTTGATCGCCGTAGATATAGTGAAATACAAAGCTAAGAGCAAAAATGCCTAATGGAGCAATCCATTGATTGTAGCGAGAGAAGACGAGAGCAAGAGGGAGTGTTACTAACAAGTGGACAAAAGGCAGATAGAAGTTGGGGTCAAGACGCAGCATGTAGATAAGCGCTCGGCTAGAGTAGCTTAGGCCACTGACGTAGAGCGGTACGACTTGATGCAGATAGACATCCCAGACCGATGCTGGCAGCAACATAAGACCAAATATGTAGAGAGCAAAGACAGTAAAAACTGTATATATTTCGGCTCTAGCAAATACTTTGAGCGTTCTGAATTGACAATAAAAGCACAGCTCTACTAGAGCAGCAGAAGCTGCAAATTGTGGCTTTAGAGCCATTCCTATGGCAGCTATAATGGCGCTGAGGATGGCATCAAATTTTGCTATCTTCTGTCCTTGCCAGGCCAGTCCTCGCAAAATGAAAAATGGCAAGTAAGCAACTATAAATAGATGTTCGCGTTCACCAATGTTTGTTGTCTGGTTTAAATTGAAATATGTTGCTGCAAACAATAGCGGCAAAATTACTGTCAATTGTTGCTTACTCATGTAGCGAGAGGCAATGTGCAAACTCATTAAGGCACTAAAGGCACACAGAACAACGACTGAATAGTTAAAAACCACTATTACAGGCACATGCAACATTTTTGAAAGCATCAGAGGTATCAAATTGAGATACATGATTAATGGCGGATTCCATTCGAAAAAGTCTATGTATGGTAGCTTTCCGTTTGCTATTAGTTCAGCCATTTCTAGGTAGGCTGCTTGATCAGGATAGCTTAGAAGTGGATGGCCATACCAAAAAACAATTTTGCCGATAATCATGATGGCAAAGGCCAGATAAACGAGCGTTGTATTGCTGTTGAATAGTTTGGCAGTAATTGCTTTAGGCCAGCTCATATGCCCTTTTCCCTATTTCGCAGTAAAAATCTGAAGGGAAAGTTGTACCCGCTATACTCTCGTGGTTGGTGGTTTTTATAGCTTAAGAAGTAGCCGCTTTTTTTTAGATCGTGAAAATTTAGCTCGGTTGTGATTGCAAATTGCTCACGATTTAAGTCATCAAAAGGGTCTGGATTTGCCAGTATAAGTAGCTTGGTGCGATTTTGTTCTAGTTCAGCGCGAATATTGGTATAGGTGTGGTCGTAAAATTCTTTCATTGGTCCAGTCAGGTTTGCATTTGCTTTGAGTACCGAAAATAGCCACAGTGGCCTGGCCCAAAGTAAGTAACCACCAGGTTTTCTGCCTGAGATAAAGAGAAGAGGATAGGCTGGTTCAATGTCATGACTGATTACGGTAACAGCGTCACCGACTTTGCTGGTTTGCTCAAGCAAAGTTTCTAACTGTTCTTTCCCAGAGCTGCAATTGACACTGATGTAGTTTTGTAGCTGGCTTCGATCTCGCTCAAGGGCTTGCCAAACGGCAGCTGTAGCTATTAGAACCATGACAAAGATTGTTGCCTGATACGGTAACTTTAGTGCGGCAATAGACTGTTTTTGTTTTAGTTTGGCTTCTAGTGTTTGGCAAGCCAGCTGTAGCGCACTAGTGAAAATTGCTGTGATGGCAAATATAGTCAATACCAGGTCTTTTGATGAGCCTTGACCTTCGAGTAGGTATAGGGCGAAGCCAGCGAACATAAGACAGGGCAAGGAAATATAGATACTATATTTTTTACCGAGCAGAAATGAAATGATGCCGGCTGCTACCATGCAGTAGATGACATCTGCTCGATTGGGGCAGGCCTGAGGCGCATAGATCATATAGTCGAAAACCGAATAGTTGAGCCACTTGAGAGGCATTGTCCACTTCCAGAAAGCAGTAAAAACTGGCTCGGGTAGCTGACTTAAGAATAGAAGATTAGTGGCAAAAGTGAGGATGAAGGCGAGCCATTCTTTTGCTAAGAGGCAGCGCCAGCGACCAGATTGCAATGTCAAAATCAGTTCTAGAATGACAAAGACAGCCAGGTATGGCAAATCGAGGCAAGCACCAACGGCAGCGATGACACCGGTAGCGCTGGCCAGCACTGGATGAACTTTGATTTGTCTGTGGGTAAACCAACGCAGGGCAAGCCAGGGCACTAAGGTGAGGAGCAATAGATACTGCAAGTCGCCAAAATCGAAGCGGCTAATTAGTGCTGTTACAGCCAAGCCCACAAGGCACGAACTGACGAAATTTTGGGCTTCTGATTGATCAGTTGTCTTTAGTGCCTGGGCGCAAATGGCGGTAGTCAGTAAAGTTGAGCCCACTACCAGGCAAAATATAAACAGCGGAATAAAAGTGGCATGGGTCAGTGGCACCTGCATAGTCTGCAAGGTCGTGCATAGCATGTAGGGATATTTCAATAATTCATAGGCTATTGGCTGCGACCAATCCCAGAAGTCATAGTATGGTTGTTCGCCTTGTATAAGCAGACTGGCTGCCATTGTGCGCATGGCTAGGCCAGCAGACATAAGGCGCGGATAATTCCAAATTTCAAAAAAGAGACAGGCAAGAGGCAGCAGACAAGCGAGGCCGAGCCAGAGAAAGAAACTATTCTTGCTCTTTTTGTCGCTGTCCAAATCTTCAGTATTGCTGCTGCACAAAGCTTTATCCTTGGATTGGTTGTTACTTGTGTCAGCTTTTAGTAGGCTTCTGAAACTGGACCAGTGCGTGGGTCTACTTTGCTCAAGTGAATATCTGGATAGAGTTCTTTGAACTTACTCAGATCCCATTTATTTTTGAACAGAAGAACAGGGTCTTCGAATTTATCGGTAGCCACAGTGCAACTTGTCAGATTAGGAGCAGTTTTGAGTGTGTCCCAGGCTCCCACAACCCAAAGGGCTTTGTGGATGTCTACGTTGCGCAAGGTAGTATTAGCGCCGTATTCAGCTTGTAGTCTGAATTGCACGACTTCAAATTGTAAGGCACCCACAGCGGCTAAGAGAGGATAGCGTGTATCTCTTTCGGTCATCCACAAGATTTGGATAGCACCCTCATCTTGCAGAGCAATGATGCCTTTGTGGAATTGCTTATATTTGCTTGGCTCTTTATTTTCAAGGAAGGCAAAGAGTTCAGGAGCAAAGGTTGGAATGCCTGGATAAGAGAGACGCTTGCCACTGCTAATAGTGTCACCAATAGCAAAAGCTCCAGGGTTACTGAAGCCAACAATGTCTCCTGGATAGGCTTTTTCGATTGATTGTCTCTCTTTGGCAAAAAGTTTTTTTGGTTGGCTTAACTGAATACTTTTTTGGGTGCGACTATTGATCACACTCATGTCTTTTTCGAACATGCCGGAGCAAACCCTGACAAAAGCAATACGGTCGCGGTGACGCGGATCCATATTGGCCTGTAGTTTGAAGACAAAGCCAGTGAAGTCTGTGAATGTCGGGGGAATATCACCTTCGCTAGACGGGAAGGAACCCGGTTGGAGAGCCAATTGAATAAATGACTTGAGGAACAGTTCAATACCGAAGTTATTCATGGCGCTGCCAAAATAAACAGGAGTGAGTTCGCCGCTGTGTATTTTTTCAAGGTCTAATGGGGCCGCTGCAGCGTCTAGAATCTCTAGTTCTTCATTGAGCTGGGCATAAAGTGCCTTGGGAATTAACTCTTTGAGTTTCGGATCGTCAAGTTTATAGGTAGCTACTTCACCGCGGGTACGGCCACCAACTGTGCGTTCAAATAAGTAGACTGTTTGGGATTGTCTGTCGACAACTCCTTTAAATTGATCGCCTGTACCAATTGGCCAATTGACAGGATAAGTGGCGAGGTTGAACTCTTTTTCGATTTCGTCGATCAGCTCAAGAGGCTCTCGACTTGGCCTATCCAGCTTGTTTATAAAGGTAAACAGTGGCAGTCGACGCAAGCGACAAACCTCGAAAAGCTTTCTTGTTTGCGGCTCAAGACCTTTGGCAGAGTCGATCAGCATTACGGCGTTATCGGCGGCCGCTAGAGTTCTGTAGGTGTCTTCGCTGAAGTCTTGGTGGCCCGGTGTATCAAGCAGATTGAGACAGCAGTTTTTATACTCAAACTGCAAAACGGTTGAAGTGATTGAAATGCCCCGTTGCTTTTCTAACTCCATCCAGTCAGATGTGGCGCTTCTTTGCTCACGGCGCGACTTAACAGCACCAGCTTCTTCAATGGCGCCTCCAAAAAGCAATAACTTTTCAGTCAGAGTGGTCTTACCGGCATCCGGGTGCGAAATAATCGCAAACGTGCGCCGGCGGTCTGATTGCTCTTGTAGCTCAGCTTTGATGTCGCTGAGAGCTGGCTCTTTGAGCTGAAAACTGTTTCCGTTCATCCGCGTTCCAATATGTTGTCATGCACCAGTGCAGGAGTATACCACAGGCTCCTGGGCCGTTTCGGGCCATGCATTTAATCATTGCTAGGGCGAATTACTCGTGACAGCTATTTTCGTTTCGACTTATTGCTCTTTCTATCCTTGTGCTGTGCTGTTTCTGGCGTTTTCAGTGTTTTTGTTTTTGCTCTCTTAATGCCAGCTTTTTTGCACTCTGGGCAGGTCAGGCCAAAGCGAATGCGCAGATGCACCTGTCTTTCGTATTCATGACCAGCAGGGCATAGAAACCAGGCTGGTTTAGTTGTGAAGGCAACTACATCTTTGGGCGTTAATTTGCCATTTTTAGTGGGATGCCATTCTTTAGCAACATCTGGAGCAAGTTTGGCTAAGCTGTTTGAGACAGAGAGGCGATGGTTGCGACAGAACGGACAACCAGCACCTTCGTAGGTGCGTTCGTAGATCCGGCCTTCCCATTCGTGGTCGGGGGCCTTGGGACACTTCCACCAGACTGTTCTGAAACTGCGAATGGAAATATCTTTAGGCTTCATCTTGTTGTTCTTGGTGGGATGAAACTCTTTTACCAAAGCAGGCATCAATGTAAGGTTATTAGTGATTGACGGACGCGAGCCCCGACAAAATGGACAGAATTCACCGACTTTTTCTTTAAAAGCCTGTCTCCATACGTGATCTGGCCCGCGATTGCATTTCCACCAAATTGGTTTACGCGAAGGTAATTTTTCTGGATCGATGCCTTTATTGGCTTTTTTGTCAAAGAAGCGCAGGTATCTGTTTATGTGTTTTAGATTGAGTAGTGGTGCTCTGCGACAGTTAGGGCATGAAGAGCCCAATTGAGTTCGGTTAGAAATGGCAGTTTGCCACTCATGATCACATTTTGAACAGTGCCACCACACTCTGCGACTTGAGCCATAGCTGACTTTAGAAAGTGATAGACCGTTTTTCTTCTCTAAGTATTCTTTGGCCAATTTTGGGAAACGTTTGGCCAGACTGTTGTCTTTGGTTACAAGATCGCCCTTGCATGCAGGACAACCTTTTGCGCCTTTGCGTCTTGCCAAAACCATTGATGAAATTGCTTTTTGGAAGACGTGTTCTGGTCCTTCTGGACATTTGAACCAAACTTCGATATTGGAACCAACCGAAAACTGGCTTGGTTTGAAGCTGCGGTTTTTTGTCTTGTGCCACATCGCCGCTATCTCAGGAAATTCCTCAGAAAGCGGCGTTCGCTGTCGAATATCAGGAGCTTCAGTCAAAGTTTCAATTTTGATTCTGCGTAAAGGCATCTATAAATTCCTCTCTCCCAGTTATTTTGAAGAGTTTTACAAACCGATTAGTTATTTGTGGTGTGAGTTTTTCTTCTACTAATATACATTTACCAACTTGCATTAGCGACTAATTGTTTACCTGTGGGTCCAATTTCTTTTTAGTCACTATCAATCTGATAAATCTAAGCGCAAAAAAAACTCGTGTGTTTGGCACCATATAGAGTATCAATGTAATCTCTTCTTTTGCTGAATAGTCAATGATTACACTTGGATTACAGATTCTGCCACTAATAACTAAAAGCTATTTTTTGAGCTTCCTAATTTTCAAGTGGATTGTCTGAGCTTGCCTGTTGAAAACTGATACAAAGCAAAAAAAATACTTTGTAATAGTTACTAAGTAAGCTGTTGACCAGGATTTACGGCTTTAACGCTGTTGCCAGTGCAACGGAAACACCAGTCGGCTTCCATAACTGAGCCGCAAACTTCGCATCGGGGCATACCTGAGCGCTTCTTATTAGTTGAAGGTGCAGGATTAACGGCTGCAGGAGTGGCCGCTGGTGTAGCGACTTGAGCTGGCCCTTGGCCTTGTGCCTGAACTTGTGCCTGAACAGCAGGCTGACTGACAGTACTAGCTACCGGTGAGGCTGCGACCGCCTGAGGCGCTGGGGCGGGATTGGCCATTCTTTCTAACATGGCTATATTGCCAGCAATTTCATGGGTCTTGGGATGATTTGGACCGTAAGCGCTGCCATATATTCCATGTACTTTCTTGCACATTTGTATGGCATCCGGGTACTTGCCCTGACGGTAGTAGAGCTCTGCCACAAGGTTCATGGTTGTAGCAATTTCTAGGGCGCTGGCACCAATCACCTGGGTCTTAATAGTCCAGGCCTTGCTGAGAAAATGCTCTGCCAAAGTAAACTTCTGCTGTCTCATAAGTGAGCGACTGAGTGAGTCTAGGCTGTATGGGGTGCGCGGATCTTTGTCGCCGAAATGCTGCGCAATCAAAACTGTCATCGCCCACATTGCTTCCGCGTAGGGATAATTGGAGGAAGCCTCAGCTTGCTCGCCTAAAATTCTGTATCTGTCCCAATCTTGATCCATGAAAGCCAGTATAGCCCTTCGTCCAAAAAAAATTATCAGTCGGTAGTAATAGGTCCTAACAAGTTAATCAGTCCCTATTTTGACCAAGTGTAAACCTATTAATCGAGACAGTTTACAGCCCAAATGGTATTCGGCGCAACATTGTTGGTCTTCTGACAATGATTTTGCGATTATTCCCTTGACCACTGGGTAGGGCAAAGCTATCTTAAATTGCAAAATAGGGAGCATTATAGTGCCTGAAGATAAACCAGTTCGCACGGCCATAATTGGCTATGGCCTCGCCGGTGCCGCTTTTCACGCACCATTAATTGCTTCTACTGCCGCCATGGAAGTGTCAGCGATTGTCACCCGCAGCCAGGGTAGGCAAGAACAAGCACAAGCGGATTTTCCTAAGGCAAAAATTTGTTGCAGGGTTGACGAGGTTTTTAAGGCTGCTGACCAGTACGACCTTGTGGTTGTGGCTACGCCCAACGATACGCACATGGACTTAGGCCTGGCTAGCATTTATGCTGGAATACCCGTTGTAATAGATAAACCAGTAGCTATTTCTTCAGACCAAGTTGAACAGTTGATAACTGCTAGTACTGAGGCTAATGTTGCCATTTCAGTTTTTCAAAATAGGCGCTGGGACAATGATTTTTTGACGATCAAAAAGCTCATCGAAAGAGGGCAGTTGGGAAAAATTACCCGCATGGAGTCGCGCTTTGAGCGCTATCGCCTGGAGCCAAAACCAGGTGGATGGCGCGAAAGTACATCGCCTGAAGAAGGTGGTGGCCTACTCTTTGACTTAGGCAGTCACCTTATAGACCAGGCTCTGGTTCTCTTTGGTAAACCCCAGCAGGTTTATGCCGAAATTCTGCACAGACGCCCAGGTGTGGCGGGTGATGACGATACTTTTGTGGCTTTGCGCTTTCCTGATGCTGTGGTTGTCCATATATGGGTAAGCATGCTGGCACCTGAGGTTGGGCCGCGATTTCGATTGATAGGAATTGAAGGTGCCTATGAGAAATGGGGCCTGGACCCTCAGGAGAACTCGCTTAAGGATGGCCATAGGCCGGGTCTTTGGCATTGGGGCCGTGAACATGCGGATCATCACGGCAAATTGACTACCTATACCAATGGCGTCAAACACAAGATAAATATTGAGTCAGAGCCGGGCTCTTATCAGAACTTTTATGAACAAATGCGCGATGCTATCCGGGGTAAAGGCCCTGTGCCCGTGCCAATCGAAGACGCTTTAGTTTGCATGAAAGTAATCGAAGCCGCCCGCCAATCAGCGCTCGTAGCTGGCCCAGTGGCCATATTTTGATTTGGATCAGTTTGCCGGTGCCAGTCTAAATGAAGGGCAATAGCTGCTCTTAAGCGACTAAACTGACAAATATCTGTTCAAGTTGGAACTTATTTGCTGAGTGCCGGTCACTAGCATTCACAGTTCTTAGGTCTTGGCAATTTCATTCTTGTAAAAGAAAAGGCAAAGCGGTATCACTTGGCTATCAAATCTCTCCCTCAACTAATTACGGCAGTCGGTCGTACCTGGCCAGTTGTTGCCGATGCAACAAGCCGTGGCAACATCAAAATGCTCAAGTCTTTTCTCGGTCCAGCTTATCGTGGCCTCTTTCAACAGTGTGCCAAAGGTGCTCCATTTTCGAGTATGGACCCATCGCATAAAGTACATTTTGACTGGCAGTACACCCGTGATTATCCTGAATTAGCCAAACTCTACAATGCCGCTAACTCTTCCCAGTGGAATGCTACTGAGAGCATCGACTGGAGTAGAGATGTCGATCCATTAGATTTAACCGGGCTGCTCTTGCCAGATGCATTTTGTCCAGCCAATGTTTTGCCCATGTGGAGCAAACTTAGCCCACTGGAAAAGTCAAAACAACGACATTCACTGCTCAGTTGGTTCTTGAGTCAGATATTGCATGGTGAGCAAGCAGCTCTCTATGGCGCAGCGCAAGTAATGCAAGCAGTGCCGTGGCTCGATGGCAAACTCTTTGGCGCTACACAGGTTGTGGATGAAGGCCGACACATTGAAGTCTTTCACCGTTATCTCCATGAAAAAATGGAGAAGGTCTACGAGATCAATGAGAACTTGTATGTGCTCACTGAAGCTCTGATGGAAGATCCAAGATGGGACGTTAAGTTTCTTGGTATGCAAATTATGATTGAAGGCTTTGGTTTGGGCTCGTTCTCAACCATTCGCAAAGTCACCGGTGAGCCAGTTCTCAAAGACTGTCTTAAGTATGTCATTGGTGATGAAGCCCGTCATGTTCACTACGGTGTGTTGGCTTTAGAGCGCTATTACAAAACAGAGCTGAATGAAGCCGAACTGCGTGAGCGTGAAGAATGGGCTTTTGAAGTTTGCTTGCTTTTGCAAAGACGTTTTCTTGCCCATGAAATTTATGATGAGTATTACACTCACTTATTCACTCCTAAGGCCTGGGATAAATTTGTCAGCGAGTCAGCTTTGATGGGCTTCTTCAGAAGCTCGATGTTCCGTATGATCATTCCAAATTTGAAACGTTTAGGTCTGATGTCAGAGCGAATTAGACCTAAATACGAGCAACTTGGTTTGCTTCATCTAGAGAGTGGCAGAGCCGCTCCTGAACTTTCAGTAGCACAAATTATTGATATGCCTTTAGTTAAGTAGAGAGGCAAGCCTAACTACATTGCCTTAGATCTTCGTAGATTTCAGTGGCATTGGCTGCGCTACTGTATTGCAGTGCTGGAGCGAAGACAGTCATTTCTTTATTCTCTGAAACCAAATCGATTTTGCCGTAGCGCATCAATTCAGATAGAGCTTTTAAGAACATGATGCGCGATTCTTCTTCGTTCTCATCGGGGCGATCGGCCCCACCTAAGGCAAATTTTTTGCACTGAACAAATTCGCCCTGGGGGCTGTGAATTTTATAGATGCGGCCATCTTGTTTCAGTTGTCGTAGCAAGGCTTCTTTTGCCGCAGCTAGTGTCGAGATTGGAGAGGTTTGCTTTAGCTCAAATAAATCTAGATATTCATTGGTCAGTACAAGCTCAGTGGCGCCATCTTCTATCAGTGAGTCTAGAGCTTGTAGGTAGAGTGATCTAATTTCTTCTGGATGGTCGTAGGCGTGCTTACATTTCACAAACTCCTCACCAGCATTCTTCACTTTACTGATGGTATTGAGAGTTTTTGCAGCTTCACGTAGCAAAGCTATTTTTGTTTGTTCTAGCTGATTCATTAGCCCGCCACCTCGATAAATACACACTTCCGGAGACACATGACATCCGCTTTGTGGCTTTAGTTCCAATATATTTGTCAGGCGAAGTTAAAGATTGCATTCCCGAAGACAAACAGTCAGTACCAAATATTTGACGAATCTATTTTTGTCTAGGGACCGATTGTGCCTAAGCTTTTAAAATGGTCAAAGGCCTCTCTGTTGTCTTTTGTGTTTCCTATTCCCTGATCGAGCCGGCAGCCCGGTGGTAGCGAAGCCTTTAGGTTGATAATTTTGTCTCTAGACCATTTGACTGTATTGATTTTTAGATCGTGCAGTCGCGGAAAGTTAGTCAGTGTTTCAATTACTTCTGGGCCCACGCGGCAATTGAGTAAATTGAGATGGCCAAGGCGTTTTAAGGGGGCGAGATATTTGATGCCGCTGGCGGTTACTGCTGGATTTTCCGAAAGGCTAAGATATTCAAGATTGTGATCTTTACCTATCAATTTTACCGCACTATCGTCTATGGCACTATTTGAAAGAGTTAGTTTATGTAATCTGGTTGAGCCAGCGATGGCCTTTAGGGTGTTGCTCATATGGCCCAATTCTCTTGCTTCTAGCACTTCTAAATGTCTCAGGGCTGGAAGGTTGGCCAGGGCCTTGTCATTTATCTCTGTGTTCGTGATGTTGAGTTCTGTTAGGTTTTTCATGCCATAGAGACAGCTTGCACAGTTAGGCGTGACATTGGAATCGCTTAGATCAAGCTTGTGGATATTTACTAAATGTTTGATATTGGCTAAATCTTCGTCAGTTAAAACCAAACGATTGCTGAGATCAAGATCGCCTATCTGATTGGCTTTGAATTTTCTGAATAATTCAGTATGCTTCATAAAATCACGGCTTGGTCGAAAGCGAATCAGCTCTCCATCTGGAATAGTAACTTCGCCTTGAGCCTCAATCGTGTGCTCGCCATTTAAAGAGTAGATAGTTCCCAGCGAGACCTCTTTCGGGAAGTCAAAAATAATTACTTTTTGGCCAGTCGGCAATTGGCTTGCATGACTGAATGGCTTGTTTGATAAAAGTAGCGGATCGCGGCTGGCATTGGCTGGATTAGTACTGATAGAGGTTTTTGCAATTTTATTAGTAGGCTGGTTTGGACTCAGTATGAAGAGGGTTCCAATCCCTCCAGCAAGGAGAATTGCTGCTAGTGCTAGAGCGGGATAATTGAACTTTTTCCATATTGTAGTCGTGACAGTCTGGCTTTCAGAGAGTTGGTCATAGGTGTTGTCGGATATCTCACTTCCTGTATCGTCTGCTTCTGATGATCTTGCTGCTACTTTAGCCACAACTTTTTCGAGCGAAAGTGTTATCGGTGCTATTACTTTGGCGGCTGGATTGGTCGTGGTTAAATTTGATTCTTGTCCGGCGAGTTTTTCTTGTGCTTGAGCGAAGCGAGGCTGCTTAGCATTCTTGATCAATATCAGATCTTGAGCGAGGTCGTCCATACTCTGATAGCGATGATCAGGGTTTTTTGCCAACATTACTCTGATTACTTGTTCAATGCTGTCGCTAAAAGTCTTATCTGGTGCAGTTTGAGCCAGACTGGGTGGTGGCGAGTTTTGATGCATCATAATCACTTGTACGGCATTTTTAGCGATGAATGGTGGTAAACCAGTAAGGGCTTCAAACATGCAGCAGCCCAGTGAATAAATGTCTGAGCGTGCATCTATTTTCGCTCCCCACGACTGTTCTGGGCTCATGAAGTGAGGACTGCCGATTACCTCGCCTGGTTTGGTGAGTGCATTGGTGAGATTTTCATCGCTAATCAATTTGGCAATGCCAAAATCAAGAATTTTGACTTCGGTTATTTTGCCATTAGTGTCTTCGCTAAACATGATGTTGGCTGGTTTCATGTCGCGATGAATGATCTTCTTATCGTGGGCATAAGCCAGTCCAAAAGCGCTTGGAATAAAAACTGAAAGGCATTGCTCTAAAGTGAGTGTGCCTTTGAGTTTGACTCGAGCGGAGAGGGTCTGGCCTTGTACGATTTCCATCACATAGTATGGAGTTACTGTTTCAAGCAAACCAAAGTCGAAAACTTTTACGAGACTAGAGTGTTCTAGCCTGCACGCTGCTTTGGCCTCACGCTGAAAGCGTTGCCAGACGCTATCGCTTAATTTGTCTGTTGGAATTGTTTTGAGTGCTCTCTCGCTATTAAGAGAGAGTTGTTCTACACGGTAAACAATGCCCATACCACCGACGCCGAGTATATCAATTACTCGGTATTTATCGTCGATTATTGTGTCTGGTTTGAGCTTTTCCATAAAATTGAGCCTCAGCTTAAAGGCCGATTCTAGTAAGATTATCCAGGTCTTTGCCCGCTTTGGTTGATTTCATATGAAGGATTTGCAGTGAGCAATTGCGCGGCAAATTTCTTTTTAAAATGCTCTCGTCTTCTTCTGTCCAGTTTAAACAAGAAAGTTTCAGGTTATTCAGTTCTTTCAGGCTTGATAAAGTTGATATTGCGCTGGGGGTAATAGGGTCTTGAATGAGGTTGAGGTTTTTTAGCTGCTCGCAACTTGCTAGAGCTTTTACTCCTTCGCTGGTGATAGCGGGATTTAGGGCCAGGTTGAGATAGATTAGGGATGTGTTTTTGCCGATTAGTTTTACATTTTGATCCGTTAACGCGCCGTTGCAGAGGACCAATTTTTGTATTTTTGTCGAGCCTGATAGTGTTGCAATTGTTTTGCCAAAGGCAGGAGTTTCTTTAGCTTCGAGAGTGCTTAGTTGGCCCAAGATTTTCAATTTTGAAAAAGCTTGATCATCGATAGTGGCGCCATTAATAGTGAGATCTTGAAGAGCAGTAAGGCTGTCTAGATCTGCTATTCCGCTTGGTGTAAGTGTGCAATAACTGATATTGAGTTTACCTAATTTACTAAAATGTCTGATCGCTGCAAGGTGTTCATCGTTGGCTCCGGGAAGTACGCTTAAATCGAGCTCTCCAATTTCTTTGCTTTTGAATTGCTCTAGCAGCTTGGGATTTTTCATACAGGCTTTGTTTGCCCAGAAGCGGAAAACCTCGTTGCCTGGCAAAGTAACAGTGCCTTGAGCACTGACTTTGTGTTCATAGTTGGACGTACAGATTTCTCCTATTGAGTAGTCTTTAGGAAAATCGAATACTAGAACTTTTGATCCGTCGGCCATTGTCGATTCATGGGAGAATGAGCCAATCGAGGCATAGGTGTCAACTGGCTTTTTCTCTTTCAATTTTTGCAGAACAATGGCAGAAGCAGCTGTCACTGTGAGAATTGCAGTGATGGCGAGAGTGGCATAAGTGATCAAACTTAGTCTAGCTGTATTGCTTTTTCTCTTCTTGTGACTGTGAACTCTCGCAATTTCTTCTTCGTTTCCATCATCATATTCTTCATCTTCATCATCAATTTCATCACTGCTACCGCTGCTTTCTAGTCTTTTGCTGTGGTTCTCTATGCCGTCATATGATTGCCCTTTGCTGGTGCCTTGCCAGTGCTCTGTGGCAAAGAGCGGCTTGCGGCCAGCCTGAATTGAAATGAGGTCATGAACTACTTCATCCATTTTTTGATGGCGGTCGCTTGGTTTTTTCGCCAGCATTACCCGCACTAGTAATTCGATTCTTTCGTCGAATTCGCACTGATCAGCCTTTTCAGCCAGGCTGGGAATCGGCTCAGATTGATGCATGATCATAACTTCGACTGGATTGCTATCCAGATATGGTAGGTTGCCTGTAAGCGCTTCGAACATGGCGCAGCCCAGAGAATAGATATCGGAGCGTTGATCTAGTTTATGACCAGCCGTTTGTTCGGGACTCATAAAAGTAGGGCTGCCAATTACTTCGCCGGCTTTAGTTAATGCACCAGCTTTAGTTAGTGCTCCAGCGCCTGCATCGCTGTTGCTAAACATTTTAACCAGGCCAAAGTCGAGAACTTTGACCTGGTTAATACTGCCATTGCTGTCTTCAACAATCATTATGTTGGCTGGCTTGATGTCGCGATGGATAACACCCTTGCTGTGTATGTAGGCTAAGGCTTGAGCTACAGGAATAAAAATATCGAAAAACTGTTCAATGTTTATCGGCCCCTCAAGGTTGATGCGTTCACCAAGGGTCATGCCATCTACTACTTCCATGACATAGTAAGGTGTGAGCTTGTTGAAGAGCCCGTAGTCATAGACTTTGATTACATTGGTGTGTTCAAAAGTTGATGCTGCTCTTGCCTCAAGCTCAAAGCGCCGCCAGGAGTCGTCGCTCAGCTTATCTGTATCTATAATTTTTAGGGCCCGAATTGCCTTTAGCGATAGTTGTTCTACTTTGTAGACAATACCCATACCGCCAATGCCAAGAAAGTCCAGCACACGGTACTTGTTGTCGATGATAGTGCCAGTCGTGAGCTTTTGCATTTACTTGTTGCTAGTCATCTTCGCTTGTTTTTTTGTTGTTTGAAGAGCTCGTTTTCTAGCTAAATAATTTTGGCGTAAATCAGTTGATCGCAAAATCTTCCGTCTTTGAGAGCTGATTTCTTCAAGCGTCCTTCAAACTCATATCCCGCTTTTTCTAGTACTTTTGCTGAGGCGGGGTTCCAGTCAAATACCATGGCATAGATGCGAACGAGATCGTGATGGGCAAAGAAATAATCGGTCATTGGAGGCAAGATTTTGGTCATAAGGCCTTGGCCCCAATACTCTTTGCCCAGCCAATAGCCTAATTCAGCGCTTTTTCTGTGGACATCCTGATTAATTGCAAGACCGATGCCGCCCACGCATTTTTCGTCAACGACAATGGCAAAGTTAGTCACCGGCTGTAGCCTGTTAGCCAATTCAACCCATTCTTTAGCGTCTCTTTTTGTGTAGGGATAGGGAAAACGATCACGCAAATTTAACCAGATGTCGCGGTCGTTGGCATGATGGCTTAGCGAGTCTGCATCGCTAGAGCGATAGGGCCTAATAACTAAATTGTCGATTGCGAAAATCATGTGCTAATAGTAGCAATAAATTCGAATTTGGCTAAGCAAGCGCGTTTGAGACAGATTGGTTATATTAAAACATATAGTAAAACAGTTGCCAAAAAAACGAGTCCATAAGAGCGAAAAGTAATAGCGCGAACGCTAATACCTTTCGCCTTATGGGTCGTTTTCTTGGTTGTTGAACACCAGTTGCTTGGCTTGAGCCAATAACGAAAACTTGGTTTTCGCTTGGCTTAGTTGGCGGTGGCGTCCAGCAAGAACATGTGCGCGCTGTCGGGACCGACCGTGATGCCCTGATCGCTGTTGGTCGCCAACTGGTCGAGCTTTTCGCCCACGGCATCGACCTTGAGAACGCCCACATGGACGATCTGGGTGCGAGTCTTCGGGTTGACGAAGAAGGTGGTGGGAATCTTCTCGACATTGGCCTGGGTGAGAAGCGAGTTGAACTTGTCGTGGTCGACCTTGAAGAAGCGAGCCTTGCCGGCGAACTTGGCGGCAGCCTGCTCCATCAGCGGACCCTGGGTACGACAAGCGGAGCACCAGTCGGCGAAGAATTCGACGACGATGGGAAGATCGCTCTTCGCCATTTCAGCTTCGAAGTTCTCGTCGGTGAGCTCGATCAGGTCAGCGCGAGGGCTCGTGGGGTTGGGAAACTCTTCGCCGACCGTGCCATCGAACTCTTCGGTGTCGACGTCGCTGTCTGCGGGAGGGGCCGAAGCGGCCTTGCTGCGGAAGTGGGCAACGACGGCAATGGCAACAGCCAAAACCACCGACGCACCCATTACGTATAGGAACATGATGTGTTCTCCTTTGTGATTGGTAAGTGGTAGAAAGATTTAGAAAATGCCGAACAAACCTTGCTGCCAAATTTTGTCTAGCTCGCCCCTCAACGCGATTGAGCGTGAACTGGGTGGGAGAGAGTCAAAGTAGGTGTGAAGGTTGAGGTTTGGTTTTTATATTTAGAAGAAAGGTAAGGCATTAGACTTTATCGAGATTAGTTCTAAAGAGAACCCTAGTTCAACCATTCATGATTAGTATCTAGCTCTATTAACAAGAATTCGATCGCTGGCAGTACTTAGCGCACCTAGCGAACGCGGGGAACCTAGCACAACTGCGAAAGCTTGCTACACAAGGCTTGTCAAGCGCCAGCTTGGTTATTTTGTTCTGTTTTGTGTAAAGGCTTTTTGCTCGATATTGCCTTTGAAGTCTGACGACATATGCAAGCTGTGGTATCTTATTTGTCTCGATTGGAGCGCCACCTCGGTGTGGGCTTAGTCTTGGGATCGTAGCTCAGTTGGTTAGAGCGCCTGCCTGTCACGTAGGAGGTCGCGGGTTCGAGTCCCGTCGGTCCCGAATTTTTAAAAGACAAATGAAAAGCCAGCTATTTTGATGCACAATAGCTACTAGTTAGCATTGGCAAAATGATGTTGGCTTTTTTGTTCTTTGTGCATTTGATTTTGGCGGAGCAGTGATGGCGACCTTTGCGGAATTACTAAATCCGGTCCATTCTCCTGAAAAGAAGAAAGTTCTTGAGGCCATAGCCACACGTGGGCCACGCATTGTGCCAGTAGACATTGCTGCCGATACCGGTATGGCTTTGCCCCTTGTGGTAAGTGAGCTCAACAATATTGCTTCTGAAACCAATGCTCACCTTGAGGTGACCGAGTCGGGTAATATCGCCTATAAGTTTGCCGGCAATTTACAGCAAGCCTATACCGCCAATGCTTCCCGTGAAATGATGCGCTCTATTTTTCGGGTCATAGCCAATGTTTCGCTCATTGTTATGCGTGCATTTGTTGCTCTGATGTTCTTTGTCGTCAGAATTTCCTTTGGACTGGCTCTAGTATTGGGTGCATTGTTAGTTGTTGTGCTTGTAGTGGTTGTGATCATCGCTGGTTTGAAGGCTCTTACTGGCGGTGATAGTGACAGTGGTGGCGGCGATTTCAATTTCGATTTTGGCAATATCTTTGATTTTGGCTACAATTCTGGCTATTCCTATCGACCAGCTTATCTTTACTGGATGTTCGACTGGTTCTGGGATTGGATTTTCTACTGGCGCTACGTTATTCCTACGCCAGGTGGCATTGGTTCGGCTAATCTTCCTTATGATGCTCAAAGTGATTATCGCAATCAGCGCAATGCTGACCAAGCCAAGCCCAACTTCTTGTTCAACGTCTTTTCTTACTTGTTTGGCGATGGCAGCCCTAACAAGAACTTTGAAGAGAGCAAATGGCAGACAATTGCTCAAGTCTTGGAAGCCAATCAGGGTGTTGTCACCGCCGAACAAATAGCACCGTTTACCGGTCTTGATCCGAAGAACGAAGATTGGATGATTGCAGTGATGCAGCGCTTCAATGGCTCACCAGAAGTGACCGAGGCTGGTCATATCATTTATGTCTTCCCCGCTTTTCAGAGCGTTTCTCTGCAGCAGCCCAATACGGCTCTGGGTTCAGCCAAGCAAGAAGATTTTGCTCCGGACAATTTAAGTCATTTGTTCAATCAACATATCGGTCGACAAAAAGCTATGAAAGCTAGTCAAAGTCGCGGTCTTGCTTTAGAGGGTTTCTTGCCAGAGAAAGAGTGGCAGTTCATGAGCGTTGAGGGCGGTCAGCTTTTTGGCATCATTGCTTTTGGTCTGGTTGTGCTGTTCGGCAGTATATTCTTGATCTTCAATATGTCACTCGTGCCTGTGCTATATACTCTGCAGCCTTTGCTCTACATTCTCTTCGGTTATGGTCTTTTGTTCTTCCTCATACCTGCGCTGCGTTTTCCTATTTTTCGTTTGATAAACGATGGCATTATTGAACGCAATGATAAGAAAATGGCCTTTGCCGTAGCTCTTAAAAATCCTACTCCAGAACTTAACGATAAGCTTTTAGAGGCTCGCAAAGTGCGCTTTAGCGGCTTGCCTAAGGGGCCAGACAATACCATCTATACCACTGAGAAAGACGCACTTGATCAACCTGATGATCTAGATGATCAGTTCAAGAAGCTTGAGGGCTAAATCATTTCTTGAGGCTACTTAAGAGTGCCTGTGCCTGTTTCTGACTTGATTCTGGCAAGTCTTTACTTGTTTCCATTAGCCGGGTTAGTTGAGCTGCGTATGACTGTACGGTCTGCGTTTCTTGCAGAGTTTGGAATAACTGGACAAGGAAAATGAGGGCCAGACATTCAGAGTTCTTTGCAGAGTTTTTGGCAGAGATCTTAGTCGCATTTTTGTCTGAGCTCTCGTCAGAGGTTTTTTCTGTTTGGCTGGCCTGTGCTTGTCTTGCTTGGGTCAGGGCTTCTGTGCCTAGACGACGGGCTTCTGGGATGTTTCCGACCTGGGATTCAAGCTTTGCTAACTGCAGCTTTGACTGAATGATTTGTTCAATTGAGACGTTAGGATCACTGGCTTCGAGTTTAGTTTTGACTTTCATCCAGTAGACAGCTTCATTGAGTTGGTTAGCGGCTGTGCAGATAGGAAAGTAATTATCGAGGGCGCTATTTAGCTCATTTTGATTGTGTAAGTTTGAGCGCAATAAAATTGCTATGGCCCTTCGATAATATGGCGCTGCTTTTTCGTATCTAGCATCAAAGTCTTTGAACTTGTTGCTTTCGAAGGCCCCGGTTTGCTGCAAAAGCCATGCTAGTACACCGGGCTCTTGTTTTACTGCTTTTTCTTGTAGTTCCAGCGCTTGCTTCAATTGCTCTGGAGAGCCTTGCACATAGGCTAAGAGAGTAATGCAACGTGCATATTTGGAGGGATCTGGGTTAGTACATCCGTCAAACAAACTTTTGGCTTGATTTAGTTCTCGTATTGCCTCACTTGGTTTTTTCGCGGCTATTTTCATTTCGGCTAAGCTAGTTTTGACGAAAGCGGTTTGCTCGCTATTGCCGCCATAGGCCACTCTCGCTGTGGACATTGCTCTAGCTAGATATTTCGCTGCTTGGTCTATTCTGCCATCGTCTTTGCACAGTTTCGCCAAGCAGATAAGTTCTGCAATCGTGGCTGGATCTGAGGGAGAGAGCTGTTTTGCAATCATCTCTATGGCTGCTTTAAAGTGTGCCTCTGCTTCTTTATAATCGCCAGTTTTTTCGTAAGCATTGCCTAAATTGTGTAAGGTACGACGAGCAACAATGTCTGGTGGGTTCAAGGTGTTACCAAGCTTTTCAGCCATTTGTAGTAAAGCTAGTGACTTTTCCAGGTTACCGTTTTCCGAAATTATATTGGTGGTGTCATTGGTCTCTTCAATCAATGCCACTTTTTCTTCTTGGCTCAGCTTGTTTGGCTCTTGTACGGCCGTTTTTAAGCGCACTTCTAGATCGCCTAGTTCTCTGCTCAGGCGGGCCTTTTTGTGCTCATCTAACTGTTTTACTGTGTCAGATTCTAGCTCTACATTCTTTGAACATCTGGATAGATCTAGCATTTGATTGAGGCACGGCAGTGTGAATTGATGCAGGTTCATACTCGTTTTACTGAAAATAATTGCTTGGGCTAGCTCTGATTGGGCGGCATTGTAGTCGCCAGTATCCAGCGATTTTTGACCGTTGGTATAAAGTGTTTCCATCTTATTTATGCCTGAAACGCTCCAGACACCTAAGTACCAGAGGGTGGAACAAACTGAGATTGAAATACTCAAAAGAGCCAAGGCAATTTTCCATGTGGGAATTTTGAGCTTCCCGGCCTTGAAGCGTAGGGCAATGGTTGAAGCGGTATTGCCGAACAGTGAACCGCCATTACCAAATAATGAGTGAGTGTTCGAAGCTTTGTGGCTTTCAATTTGCTCTAAGGCAAGTAGCACTGCGTTTAGATCTTGGTAGCGATCTTTGGGATCTTTGGCCATACAACGCAAAATAATTACATCAAAGGCCGAAGCTTCTTTTAGCTCAGGTCGAAGTTTTTTGATTGAAGGAGGTGAATCGTTTAGTTGCGAAAAGTAAATTTCATAAACGTTGGTTGATTCGAAAGGTGGTTGGCCAGTAAGCAAAGCAAAGATAAGGCAACCGAGTGAATAGATATCTGACCGTGAGTCAACTTTGGCTCCTAGACACTGTTCGGGGCTCATGTACTGCGGGCTTCCTAAGACCTCTCCTGTCGAGGTTTTAGCTAGCTGAGTCACTGCTTTTCCCGAATTGTTCTGCACAATTTTTGCGATGCCAAAGTCGACTAAAACAGCCCTGATACCGGTTTCAGAATCCCAGCACATGACATTGCTAGGTTTTATGTCGCGGTGCACTACGCCTTGAGAATGGGCAAACGCTAAGGCGCGCACTATCTGCTTTAATATTGAAATTGCTTCTGCTATTTCTACTTTTTTGTCGCTGCTGAACTTCTCTGAAAGCGAAACTCCAGAGATAAAGTCCATAACTATGTAGGGTCTGTGACGTTCGTCCACCCCATAGTGATAGATGTTGATGATGCCTTCGTGCTTTAGTTTGCCTGTTGTTTTCGCCTCTTGTCTGAAGCGATCAAGGTAGCTGTTGTCAGAAATTAACCACGGGTGCATAAACTTAATAGCAACTTTGCGCCCGAGGGACAAATCGAGAGCAGCGTATACCTCGCTCATGCCGCCAGAGCCAAGCTTTTCGTCAATGCGAAAGTGATTGTCTAAGATTTGACCGGCAAGGTCTTCATTTTCGCTAGAAATTTGCTCAGCATCTGCATCTGCTGTTGCTGACTGGTTTTCCGTCTCATCCATGGTTATTAGTGACTGACAAGTTTTTTCCTTATTAGAGACGCGAAGGTGCACTTATGCTTTTGCTGCTCGATTATCTTACCCCGAATTGGGGTACGTAATAACAGGCGGGTGGGCTTGAAGTGGTGCTTTAATATGGCTAAGATTTGGACGTTTAATCGGTTCAAAGGAAGGCGCTCTGCGTGCGGTTCGCAGATGGCTGAATTTTCAATAACGCTTTTTGTTCTGATGTTCTTTTGTGTTTTCCCTATGATCAACTTGCTGGCTTATGGCTTTTGTACAGGCTCAGCGAGCTTTATTGGTTCGCAGATAGCGTCTAATGTCGCTGTTTCTGACTCGTTTGATAAAGCCTTAGCGGCAATGAAAGCAGAAGCAACAACCCTAAACCAAAGTGGCATTGCCAGATTTGCTAATCTAACTCCAGCGGGTGGCTATCAAAATTGTGGCTTCGATCTTTACACTGTAGTTACAAGTCTTGGACCTGGTGGAGCAGTGGCTGTATACGGTCCGACGAGTTCTGCGCCCAAGCCATATGATACGTCGGCTAATACCTACGAATTTATGGTTCGAGCCAACTATCAATACAAACCGTTTTGTAATCTGGCTTCAGTGCCGTTTATTGGCAGTGTTCCTGGTGTCGGAGCCAACGTCAACATCACTAATACCTCTTACCGATGTGTGGAGAGCCCGACATCTACTCTGGTTACTTCCTTGCCTGTGGTGCTCTCTTCTGGAGGCGGTGGTCCTACTACTCCTCCTCTTCCTGGTCCACCAAGCCCGTCTGCTGGTAACCCACCGGCGCAGTAATTTTTGCAGCGAATATTGAGGTTCTAAGTAATGAATATTGACTCCTTTTCAAAGGCTATGAAAACCAAGCCCGAAGATAGAGATACCGAAAGAACTTTAGGTTGGAAGGTTTTGGTTGAGGGGGCTAAGGTTGGTCACAAGAGAGGGGATTTTGAAACAGCCGCCAAGATGTTTGAGCAAGCTCTAACAATGGCTGAGCTGCGGCTGGGGCCGAAGCATATTGTCTTAGCTCATATATTGATGCAATATTCAGAAATGTGCGAAGAACTGAAAGATGCGGACAAGGCGAGGGCACTAAGTTCTAGAGCTCGAACAATTCTTGGTCAGCTAGCCACTGATAGTGAAGGTGGAGTGAGCTAGCCGTAGGAAATGAGATACTCGCTGTTTTAGTACCACTTGTACTACACACTGTAGCATTTTGGCGGTAAAAAAATCTTGACTGGGTGGGAGAACCACAGTCAAGACTTTGGCAGCATAGCTCGTCAGCCCGCTGCCTTTTGAGCAATAGTCTGTCCAGCTAACTTAGACGTCATACGCTGCGGTGGAAGCAGCGCGAGCGGTTGTTAGCGACCAGTGAGAATTCGCTTTATTTCGCTCTGGTGGCGTTCCATCTCTTGCCGCAGCTGCTCCTGCTCTTGTCCAGGCACTGGGCTTGAGCTTTGCCCTGTAGGCAGGTCGTTCTGGATGGCGCTGTTGTTTGGTCGCGGCGCGTAGTACTGGGGTTGCTCTGGTTGGAGAGCAGGTACCCGGTAATTCGGAGCCGTATTGTAAGGTGTTGAGTACTGTGGTGTTGGGTAGCCTGGAGCGAAATACGGCTGGACGTAAATCTGAGGTTGTGGTCGGTAGTTGGGAACCTGATATCTTGGCTGATAGTAAGGGCTTGGGTAATAGCGCGGGCCGTAGTTATGGCTTGGGTAGTAGGGCCGCTGGTAGTAGTTCTGGTAGCGATAGTTTCCGTAGTTTTGATACGGATAATAGCCTCCGCCAAAATTGACTCCCACTCCCCCGCCACCAAATGTGATGCCAATGCCGCTGTTTAGTCGAATTTGCCCACCAGCTCCGTAGTGGTGATTGGCCAGGGCGGAGGGGGTGCTTGCTCCTAAATAGATTAGGCACATGAGACCGATAACGCCAACTTTGGCTGTGTTCCGAATCAATTGTGTGTTCATGGATTGCTCTTGTTCTTTTTTTTGTTCTGTTCGAGCCAACTGCCGACAATGGCAGTTGTAAATGCTTTGACACTGTTGCTTCTGGCACCACCTAACAGTCTGCGACTGTTGTCGAACTTGATGTAACGGGCTTGCCTTTAGGTGTTTGGTTCTTTGTGTGTTTGTCTCAGAAAGTTGGTGGTGTGGAAAAGCTATCTATTGCTAACCAAATAGAGTGCTGTAAAACAACATAAATGTGCGTATTTGTACGAGTAATTGCTGCAAAGACAGTTGAATTGTTGTCGCTTAGCTAGCTGAGCTTTAGCTCTCTCTTTGTGCATATCAGCTTCGCTATGCTGGTTGTGCTGCAATTTGTAACGCCGCACAATCTAGCAACAAAGTTGCAACAATTGCTATTTATACTAATTTCAATTGCCTATCAAGATTTTTGCGACACCATTAGTGGTGCCGCTATTGGTGCAGCTAAATGCACGAATTAGATGATAAGAATGGCTTACTGTAAGGGTTTTGGGTATAGCGAAGTTGCGCTATGTGGCGCGGTTCTCGCAGGCAGAATCTCGTAGTCATATAGATGAAATGATCTAGGGAGCGTTGCAATCACCAGCGGTGCCTGCTTATCCTGAAGAGATATTCATTATTCTCTTATTCGTCTGCGAGCAACCAAAAACAGCACAACCAACCAACAGCATTAGTGCAGAAGTAGATTCTTTCAACCTTTCGGTTGATCTACCAAGCACGCATACTAAGGAGTAGGATCATGGCGTCTTTTACCCGTCGGTTTCACGCAGTTCGCGCAGCGTCACTGGGCCTCGTCAGCGACATTGCCAAGCTTCAGGCCGTCTGTGTCTCCAATCGTTTTAGCGAAGACAGTAAAGAGCGTGAGGCTGCGGTGGTCGCTGTCCGTCACCTCGACTATGCTCTTGAGCGTGCTCGTGCTGCTGCTGTTCTTCCCCCGCCTGGACTGCAGGTCTGGCTGGAAGAGCGGGCCCAAGTGGACCAGGATGCCTACGAACGCTTTCTGGAAACCGTTCAGCATGACGCGCAGCAGTATCAGGTCGAGGCCACTGCTGCCTGCAATTCTTTGCTCGATTCAGCTGAGCTGGCTGCCAGCCATGCGCGTGATGCCATCAAGCAGGCCCAGCAGTGCTACAGCAGCCTGGGTCTGGTGTTGAAGTCTTGCGCTGAAGTCTAGTGCCAGGATCTGATGCCTTAATCGGCATGGCCGCAGCAGCAAGTTATTGCAAAAGAAAGAGGGTAGCTTGCGCTGCCCTCTTTACAGTTCGTTTTTCAAGTTCCTATACCCAGGTTCCTTTTCCCAAGAAGAAGAGACACACATGAATGTCCTTTCGTCGAACGCTTTCGGCAAGACCGATATCGGTGGTCGAGCCAACAATGAAGACGCCTTCGCCATCCATCGCGACAACAACCTGCTGGTTGTGGCCGATGGTATGGGTGGGCACCAAAACGGTGAAATGGCCAGTGCTTCTGCCTGCCAAAGCTTGGCCGCCAGCGCCACAGCAGCTGTCGCGAGCTTCGACTCGACCGATGCTGCCAAAACCTGGCTCTGCCAGGCCTTGCAAGATGCTCACCAGGCGGTGGTCAAGCTCAATAACAATCAATCGGGTTTGCAGCGCATGGGCACCACTGCAACCTTGTCCCTGATCCAGGGCAGCAAGCTCTTGGTGGCTTGGGTCGGTGACAGCCGCGTCTACCGCCTGCGCGGCAGTACTCTTGATTTGGTCAATGATGACCATGTCGTCAAATACGAGCTCTGGCGGGCTGGTCAACTCTCAAATGAAGAGTGGAACTCTTACCGCAGGGGTTACACCACCAATGTCATTACTCGCTCCTTGGGTAGTGCCTACAAGCTCGAGGTCGATTTCCGTGAAGTCGAGATCGCCGCTGGTGATGTGATTCTGTCGTGCTCTGACGGCTTGAACAATTCGTTGACCGAGGATCAACTGATTGCCATTTTGTCGAGTGGCAAGTCGGCTCAAGTCATGGTCGAGGAGCTGATTAAGGCTGCTCTGGCAGCTCAGGCTCGCGACAACGTGACGGCGGTGGTCGCTGTCGTCAAAGCGGCCGACAAGGCTCAGGACAAGGCTCAGGACAAGCCTCAGGGTCCGGTTACAGAAAAAACAGCTGCCAGTAAGTAACTAGTTACAGGCAGAAAGCGCAAGAGTAGAGAGATTTTACCGTCTCTCTACTCTTTGCTATTTTTACTTCTGAGATTGGCGCTTAAGGGCTTGCGGTCTAGTAAATTGAAAATTTTTCCTGACGCAACTATCAAAAGTAGTAAATAAAAATGAAACCTTTGAGTGCTGAGAACTCTCTGGAAACACATGTTTCCAGAGAGTTCTGTTAATTTTCTCAATTGGTCCAGGGCAATTACTATTGATTGACAAGATTCCCTATTGGCCATCTTGCCTGATCTATTTGCTGGTTTGAGATACTGCTTGTGGTGAAGGGAGGTCAAATTCTGATCCAGGGCTGAGGTAGTCGGTGACCATGCCGCGGATGGTAGCAATTGAGCCTGGGGCAACTTTGGAGTAGTTACTTTCGAAATTTTGTCCACGACTACAGACGCGAACGGTTCCTTTTCCTGATGCCGCTAATACTTTGGCTTTGTTACCCCGAATCAATAGGCCAACGTCTTCGTTTAGGAGAATCACCATTTTTGCCGATGGGACAAGATCTAAGGTCGCTGCAGCTCGCTGGTCTCTGGGGCTGCGGTCGCCGTGAGTATCAATGACAACACCGTAGACGATGTTAAGCCCATCAATAATGTTGAGTTCTCCAGCGACCAAGGTACCACTGTTTAATCCACCGGCGATCATTCGAGGAGCCATAATCATGGCTCCAGCACTGCTTCCACCAATCAAACCAGTAAAGGTTTTGAGTTGCGTTAGCAATTTTGGCTGCTTCTGTAGTTCAAGTTTGAGCCATGATTGTTTGCCCCCAGGAATCCAGATGGCATTGCAACCAGCTTGAATTCCGGCTGGATTCTCTGAATAGATGGTTTGGCACGTGACTGCATCTTGACCTATTTCGGTAAAAGCTGATTCTAGATCTCTTCCGACCTCGTGTGGTTTTTCGGCAGCGAGTGGCAAAATGGCAATGTTCAGCACGACTAAACCATTTTCGTTTTTGATTGCATCAGCCCTCTTGCTTACTACTGCTCGTGCTTGTTCAAGAAAGATTCGTAGTGAATCGGAGTCGTTGCCACCAACTAGAAAAAAGCTCGCCATTGGTGCATCGCTCTGAAACTGTTGTTGTGCTATGGCAATGCCGCTAGAGGCGAGCGCCGTGATAAGGGTAAGCAAAACAGTTGCTGTCAAAAGTCCCCAGCTCTTTAGCAGCTCCGCTCTGCTGGTGCCATGCCATCCTAGCTCATCATTCATAGCTGCTTGGGCTTCGAAGTGGAGTTGATTGATTCGACGGCCTATCTCGTCATTGGCGTACGGTGTCTTGGGCATACCAAATTCACGGTCACGGCTGGCGCGACAGCGAGCGTACTCTTCGATGCTACTAAAGCAGTGTGGGTCATAGTTTTCGCTACTCATGTTTTCTCTTCTTTCTATGGTTGTGGTGCTAATTAAGATTGCGAAACCAAGTTTGGTGTGTAGGAAGAATGAGGAAGAATCGAATCTCCTAGGGTAACTGCAAACAAACAGGGGTCAGGGAAATCAGGATTGATCAATTTGAGCAGACCACCACCTTTGCCGCTTAGGCCTGCTGCTTTGGACCAGGTGAGAGAGAAGAGTCGCATAGTACGCTCTTCATTTTCATCTTCGAAGTTCAGCTCAATGTCACCTTCTGTCAGCAGTTGATACTGTCGAGATGCTATGAGAAAGAGTTCGAGAGACTGGTTTGCGCTGAATGACATGGTGTCATTTATTCCATGAAGGCCGAGACTGTCTCCACGGTAACGAGCAAAGTCTTGCTGGAAAAAAGTAATTGAGAGGCGGAGTTTGTCCATGATTTGACTATCTTTTTTTTCTGATGGTAAAAATAAACAAGGTTGAGTTTCTTTAGGTTGTTCAGTTGGTGAATTCTTTGCTGACGTATTCCTCCATGGGAGTGACGTCGAAAATGTCAATCAGCCAGAAATGGTCACCCTTTCGGCCGATCACAAGTGGATCTCGCTTCACTAGAGGGATTACCTCGCACCGCGTGGTCATCTCCCAATCAGGGGCTTCTGTGACTATGACAATTTCGTCAAAAATTTTCTGACTTTTGTCCATTTTCGCTTTGATTTCGGCTGGAATTACACCGGTAAAGCGTGCCGTGAGCGAGACTGTGACTTGCTGCCAAATTTTCCAACCGATTATTTTTCTGGCATGTGCTTCCATGGCTGGTAGGTGAAAGTAGTGCGCCAGTTGGTATGGTATCGACGTGCCAGATTCGCGATGGAAGACTCGAGCTGAAGCCCAGAGTGTGCAACGGCTGCTGTCATGTTTGAATGGACAGAAGACCGAAAACATCGGTACCGGTTGGCCTAATCGTTTGGAGGTTTTGCGCATCGACAAAAAAGCCATGTCGATACGCTTGTAGTTCAGGTCGTATGTGGCTAGTGCTAATTCCGCTGTCAGTATTGCGATTTCACTTCGTATTGCTTTGGCAAAGGTTTGATGAGCCAGATTGATCGAGTCTCGAGTAACGCTTTCTAGGTCAGACAAATCTTTGGTAAGACTTAGCGAGCGCTGGTAATCAGAAGTTTGACGTTGTTTTAGAGCGACAATATCGGCATTGATATCCTTGATTGTTCGGGCTGGTTCTTGTTTGGAAAAGCCTGCTACGACTGCCGGCAGGTCTAGTTCGACAGTTTCCATAAAGTGGATCTTTCTTTTTGTTTGTTGTGTTGTTTTCAGTGCCGCAATCTAAGATTGCGAGACCGAGTTTTGGATAAGGAAATAACCTCCTAGATTTGGCTATTTTTTCAAGTGAAATGCCCAATGGCCATGACGAAATGTCTGCCAGATAGAGGTTATGTCAGTAACAATGTTTTGCGCCGTGCTGGTTCTCTTTCCCGTTTTAGCGAAGAAAAACAATATAGACCCCTACCATAGGGCGAGCAAATGAGGCATAGCAATAGCGTCCGTTTGGTACACTGAATTTTCTTGGATTAAAATGACAAACGTTAGCAGTGGCACCCTGGAAATTACCGCTCTGGCTTCCCTGGTATTTACTGGCAGCAGCCCAAGCGTTGAGCCCAGATCTCTAGGCGATTAAGCATTTCAGATTCTTCGAGCATAACAAAGGCCAGGAGAAATTCGCTTTTGACTGTTTTGTTAATGTAGTAAGGCTGGGTTGAGATAAGAGATAGACCAGATTCTCTTGCCGTGTTTAAGATCTCGGCCTCACTAAATGGTAGTTTGAATTGGATCATCAGTTCCATACTGCCGCTATCTTTTGCATAATCCACTTGTTGGCCGAAAAACCGAGTGATGCCTAAGATTAGGTTTCTGTATCGGCTAGCATAAATTGCTTTGGTCTTTCTCAAATGCCGCTCAAAGTAGCCCTCGTTCATAAAAGCGGTGACTGCTAGTTGATCAAAGTAAGGCAGGCTAGTGCTGGCTTTTGTCCAGGCTAACGATTGTGCTTTCTTGAAGACCTCAACAAGGGCTTTAGGCAAGACCATGTAGCCAATATTGATTAAGGGGAACAGAGTTTTCCACATGTCTCCCATATACACCACTGAGTTGCCATCGTCTAAAGCCATTAGGGACGGTAGATTTGATCCGGTGTAGCGAAATTCACAATCATAGTCGTCTTCAACAATCAAACATTGATGTTTTTTAGCAAAGGCAAGTAGCTGCTTGCGCCGCTCTAGTGACATCACGACACCGCTTGGATCTTGGTGGGAAGGAGTTACATAAATTACTCGAATAGTTTTGCTTGTCAGTCTTTCTAAATGGTGAATACTTAGGCCCTGCTCGTCTAAGGGGATGGGAATGATCTTGGCACCAAGTGACTCGAATACTTTTCTGGCAAAGGGAAAACCTGGTTCTTCCATGGCTACGATGTCGTCAGAATCTACTGCGATCTGGGCGAAGAGTCGCAAAGGGCTCAAAGCGTGAGAAAAGACTATTACTTGATCGGCATCGCAGTTCAAAGCTCTTGAACGTGTAAGGTATGAAGCAATTGCTTGTCGGAGAGGCAGATAACCAAAGGCTTCGGTGTCGTAGTAAAACTCATTTTGTTCGCTGTTTCTGATTTGCTCTAGCATAATCTTTCGCCAGGCTTTAACTGGTAGCTGAGAAGCAGGAGGAGCGCCGAAATGAAGTTCTGGCAAGTCACCCTGGTTGGTCGGTTCAAGCGAATATTTCATCAGAGCTTTGGCGTATCTGCTATGTGGTTTATTGGATGAAAGAACTTCTTCAATTACTTCTGAGCTTGTCGTCCGTGCTCGGTTTTCGCTGCTGACAAAAGTGCCTATTCCTTTTTCAACTTTGACATAGCCGATACTGAGCAAGTCTTCGTAGCAGCGGCTCACTGTTTTGCGAGATAAGCCCAATGCCTCAGCTAGCTCTCTCGACGACGGAAGGAGTTCCCCAGGCATTAGTTCAGTCTTGCTGATAAGCTCTTTGAATTTATCGCCAAGTTGTAAGTAAAGCGGCTTGTTAGACTCGTGGTCTATGCTTTGTGTTAGTTTTTGGGTGAGAGCGTTAAGAGCCATTTGATTATTACCGATTCGCTCACTGGTGCTCAGCCTAAAGGATTATTTGAGGTGTGAATAATAGCATTACTTGAAAATCTTGCCACAGTTAATTACTATAAATATTAGTAAAGCGAAGGCTGGAAAATATGTTGGGGTTCTATGTTGCTTGAGATACAGGTTCCCAGAAAAGGGAGCCACCACAGCAAAGTGCTAGGTGGCTCCCTTGTCAAATGTATAGAACGACTGTTAGTCGTGATGCTCGCTTACAGCCCTGGTATCTTCATCCAGATGCTTGGCGCCGAGCAGCCAGACGATACCGCCAGCCAGCACCAGAACAGAGACCACAAGGAAAGCCAGAGTCATGTTCTTGCCGGTGGCATCGGTTATGACACCGATGATCAGAGGCGACATCACATCACCAAAGAGGTGAATGATCAAGATGTTCAGAGCAAAAGCACTGGAACGAGAGCTTGGTTCAATCACATTGGCGAGGGCTGTATTGCTTGGGCCAGTGTTGAGAAACAGACAGAAGCAAGTGAGGAAGACGAACACCCAGGCCGTGGGGAAGGGCGCATAGAGCATGCCCAGGCAACAGGGAAAGGCCAAGAGCATGGCAATGCCTGATACCTTGAAGTACGAGCCCTTGATCTTCGTGCGCAGATGGTCAGCCAGGTAGCCACCGATGAGAGTGGCGCTGAGACCAGACACCACCAGAATGGCACCAAAGATCATGTTGACCTCGGCCAGACTGCCAGCTTTCCTGAACTCGTGAAAGTAGGTCGGCATCCAGAAAGCGATGCCGCCAATGGCGAAGGTCATGGCCGTCATGGCGATGGTATTGGTCAAGAAGCTTTTGTTGGCCAAGAACTTCTTGTACAACTGAAGAGAGTTGGCCTTGGGTGCTTGCACTTGCTTCTTCATGGTCGCTGGGTCGCGCATGAAGAGACAGATGGCAGCAAGGATGATTCCTGGCGGCAAGACCAGATAGAAGGCCCAGCGCCAACCGAGCGAGGCAGCAACCGCTCCGCCAAGAATGTAGCCCAGGGCGCTACCAACCGGAATAGCCAGATAGAACCAGGAGAGCGCTTTGCCTCGCTGTTCCACCGGGTAGTAATCAGAAAGCACCGACGGCGCGATGGGGCCATAAGCCGCTTCGCCGATGCCGACAAAGCAGCGGGTCAAAAGCAGTACCGAGAAGGTCATGGCCAGCCCTGAGGCGCCGCTAGCGATACTCCAGACAGTGATACCGCCGGCGATGATCCACCAACGCTTGACGGGCAGATTACTGAGGACAGGCGAGAAGAGAATGTAGCTGACCATGAAGGCCATGCCCAGTAGACCGACCAGGGCATTGTCCGGATTGGAGCCCAGTAAGCTGGACAATCCAGACAAGAGGAAGCCGACGATGCCAGTGTGTTCCGGATTCGCTAGCAGCGATTCCTTGATTTCAGGCACCACCGCCGATAGCACTTGGCGGTCGATATAGTTAAACAAGTTGATGGCGACAAGAAGCCAGATTGCTCCTTTTGCACCAGGCAGAGCTTGATTGGAACCAGGAGGTTTTGACATGGGTGATCCTGAGAGGTTTGGCTAAGCGCTTGCGCTAATGCCACGATCCCCGACTAGCAGCAGTTGGCAGCCAATCAATAGGGAAGGGTTGACCCGGATTGATCAGCTCGTAGATGACAATGCGTTGGTCATCAGTGAGCCACCACAGGGTAGATAAGAGAATGTGCGCCCGCTCCCTTGTGGCAATCCAGCCATGGGTGAAGGCGTTTACTTGGGTCTCGGGCCAAGCCAGGCGGTCGAAGTGAGCGATTTTGGCACCGCTGAAATTGACACCGGCACAATAGACGCGTCCGGCAATTGTGTTGCCAGCTTCGTCTACGGTCGGCTGCCAGACTAACTCGGCTTTGTCCAAGAAAATCTTGAGGGTTTGGTCCTTGCTTTTGAAAATCACCAGCATTGGCTCATCGACTGCAAGAGTACAGTCGTTGAGAGCTTCTTGATGAGCTCGTTTGAGCATGTTTTCTTCAGCCAAGGTGCGCTGCGCTGCCACTGGTATGTTGTCCAGCTTCAGCGTCAGCGCTGGCTTGTCTAGGGTTCCCTTGAGCGTCTTTTGCAGCTTTTGCAGGGCTTGCAGCTGCATCAACAGTTCCATTCGAGTGAAGCAAGGGTGCGACTTGACGATATTGTGCACTGTTGCTTTTTCTCGCTGTTTTGCTTTCGACTGAACGATGCCCACGATGACAAAGCAGCCGTAGAGCGCCAGACTGGTCTTGAGCGAGAGCAGGTTGCCGCAGAAGAATAGCAATAGAAACGCCATTGCCACCCAGGCAAACGAGAAAAAGGAACAGAGCTCGAAAGCAGCGAAACGATCGCTCAGCTGCTTGTGAAAACTAATCAGTTCGGCGCTCTGCGAAATTGATGGCGTGGTGCCTCGTTCCAGCTTTTTGATGGCTTGACCGTGATGTGCCAGGCGATAGAGCGCTAGTGCGCTGGCAAAGCAAGGTAGAGAGCACAACGTGATAATGAAGATCCCGTCATACATGAGATTTTTCCACTGATATAGAGAGGTGAAACTGCCCAGAAGGGCGACCCTAAGCTTTTTACAGCTCAGGGTCGCCTTCGGAACAGCACTGTCAGAGTTCTGCCAAATGAAGGACAGTTCTCTGCCAGATTAGAAACGCCGTTCAATCTTGATCAGCTTGGGCCCGAAGCGATCAATCTGATTGGCGTCGTCAGGCGGAACTTCGCCCAACTTGGGACTGCGCTTGCCGTTAGAGCCGTCGGGGTAGGGATGAATCTTGTCCATCCGCTCTTCCACCATCGGCGAAGTGACAACCGACAAATGAGCACGGGTGAGCTCCCAGGGGGTGCGCACACCGGCAGACTTGAGAAACATGAGCAACTCGCGCTGCAAGATCATGTTGTAGTTGGCCACTTTGACGTACTTGTCTTGGGGATCAAGACCTCGGCGCAGACGCGGGTCTTGAGTGGTGATACCAGTCGGGCACTGGTTGGTGTGGCAGCGCAGGGCCATGATGCAACCTTCGGCAATCAAGTTGCCGCGGCCGATGTTGACCATATCTGCGCCCATAGCAATGGCGATCGCCACATCATCACCCTTAGCGATCTGGCCAGAGGCAATGAGAATGGTTTCGTCGCGCACGCCGAACTCGCGCAGAATCGTATCCACAACCGGGATGGCATGGAGAATGGGCATGCCCATCCGGTCTGCCAGAGCCACAGGAGCTGCGCCGGTTCCACCCTCGCCACCGTCGATGGTGATGAAGTCGGGAGCCTCGCCGGTTTCTTTCATGTGCTTTGCGATTTCGCGAATCGACTCTTCGTTGCCCACCACAATCTTTATACCAACCGGTTTTCCGGTCAGTTCTTGCATCATGGTGACGAAGCGGAAGAGCGAGGGAACGTCGTGAAACTCGTCCCAGGCGTTGGGTGAATAGCAGTCTTCGCCCATGGGAATACCGCGCCACTCTGCCAACTGCGGCGTGATCTTTTCTTTCGGCAGCTTGCCGCCCTGGCCAGGCTTGGCGCCTTGAGCCAGTTTCAGCTCGAAGCCGACGATCTGCGGATTGTCGGCGGTCTTCTTCACCTTCTCGATGTCGAGCATGGTGAAGGGCTCGTCGGGGTTGTGGCCGACAGCGCTGTAGACACTGCGCACCAGCTTCTCGGCCATGGCACGGGTGGTCGACTTGCGAAAGCCGAACTTGGCCGGGCCGATTTGCTGAATGATCCGACCGCCGCCAACAACACGACCAGCCGGTGCAGCACCAGCTTTGACCATGCCGAAGGTGCAGACGGCGCGCAGCCTTTTCAACTGATAGGCGATGCGTTCGTAGGTGTCGGGCCGCGTGTCCACGCCGTTGAGGTGGAAGGGAGTGAGACCGCCTTCACCAGTGAGCATGTGAATGTTGGCCAGCTTGGCACCGCTTGAGAGTGCTTGCACGGCTTCTTCTGACAGGGCGCCCCAGCTCATGCCCGAGATATTGATGGGCCACGGGCAGTGGTAGGGAGTGCGACGCTTGGGCCCGATGATCAGCGCTGGCAGGCGATTGCCTACCCGCTCCACATCAGAGATAGGGAACATCGATGGCAACATGTGAATCTCGCCCACATCACGGTAGCCGCGCTGTGTGCCGAAACCCAGGTTGTTGTTGATGCCTTTGGCCGAGCGATAGATGTAGCGTCGCGTCACCCGGTTGTAAGGCCGCTCTTCGATGTCACTCATGAACCAGTACTGACGCAGTTCGTCGCCGATCAGCTCGAATCCATAACGGAACCAGCCAATCAGAGGGAAGTTGCGCCTGATGGTGTGAGTGTGTTGAATCACGGCGTCGTGCACTGCCACCTGCGAGAGGAAGGCAAGCAGAGCGAAGATCAGGCCGTACATCGGATTATAGAAGTGCCAACCAAGCCACCAGGCGAGGAAGGTCAGGGCCAGCGAAAGTGGCAGAAACGGGCTCTGCCTCTGGGTGAACTCGGCTGCGGCGATTTGCAGCGGGAAGGCCAGAAGAGCTGCCACCAGTCCAACTTCCAGGCCACCGAAGTAGCCGGCGATGGTGCCAACCATGATGGTCAGCGAAAGGATGGCGTGCTTGTGACGTGCCAGATCGCGAATGCCAACAGCAACGAAGGCACCGACGATGGTGAAGGCTAGCGCCGCTGGTTGTTCTCCGAGAGTCCAACCAGCGAGGCCGCCCAGGAGAGCTGAGCAGGTTGTGAAAATGATCCAGAACATATAGGTATCCTTTGTAGATATTCCGTGATTTCTGCGCCTCCAAAGTAGAGTCGCTTCAAGACGGGTTACGTAGTCGGGAACTAAGAAGTAGGCCCCGGGCTCACATACAGAGCATATGGCCCGGGGCTACTCTTATTCCTTACTGAGACTGAGACAGAGACTGATGTTGAAGATAACCTGTTACTTGCTCTCGCCTTCCGTCGTGGTTGCCGGCGGGTTGGGAGCAATGCAGGTTTCTGCGGTGACCGGGAGCAGATGCTGGGTCAACTTCTTGTCGGGGTCGGCGTCGACGGTCTGACGCAGCAGCACGTTGATGCGCAGCTTCTCGAGACCCTGAGTCAACTTCATCTGCCCACCCTTGGGAGGATTGGCAGCAAAGAAAGCACGCACGTCGGCTTCCTGCTCAACGCTATCGAGCGAAGAGAGGTAACCGAAGATGGCGGACACGCTGTTGGCGGGCCACATCTCGTTGATCTTTTCCCAGTTGGCCTTGATCGCTTCCCAGGCCGCTTCCGAAGCGTCCTCGTTGCCGAGCAGGCTGGCCAGGAAGTAGGGAGCGTCCTGAACACGCAGCTCACCCGAGAGGGCAAGCTTGATGTTGGCCGCCACCAGCTCCGGTGCGGTGAAGCTGGTCAGAGCGTACATGAAGCGGTTGGTGTCCTGCGGCGTGGCAGCATGCAGACGGAGATTGTCGAACTCCTTGTAGAGCGCGGCATCGCCGTGTTCGGCCAGAACGTAGACCATGGCCGCGAAGACATCGCTGTCCACCGAAGCCGGGTCCTTGGTCCAGGAGGCATACATTTCCTTCGCCTTGGCAATCACGCCAGGGTGCTTGCCGGTGGTGCCGAGGGCCGAGACCACGCTGGAGCGCAGGTCGGTGACCTTGACCGATTCGCCCGGCTGGCTGGCGTAGCCCAGCTTGTCGAGCAGCGGCTGCAGAACGTGACGCATCTTGCTCTCGACCGCGGCGCGGGCCGGGCCTTCCACCACGCTGTGAACGTAGTTGAGCGAGCCGATGATCTTGCTCCAGATCTGGGGGTCCTGCTCGTCGGTGAAGTTCTCCACCATCTTCAGGTAGTCCACCAGCGAAACCAGCCGCGAGCGAACCAGCGACCAGCTGTCATTGAGCAGGTTGTAACGATCGACCTCGGTCATGATCGTCTTCTTGTTGCTGATGATGCCCTTGATCAGGCCTTCCGAGTACTTGACCCGGTAGAAGCCATTGCCGCCGGCGTTGACCACCACCCATTCGACGCCTTCGCCGACATAGACGGTCTGGTTGCGATCGGAGAAGAGGAACTTCTGCTCGATCACACCCTTGCGGGTCTTGGCCTTGAGCACGATCGGGATCGGCCAGAGCGAAGGCGACAGGGTGTCGGATTCGCGCAGAACCTTGAACTCGCTCTGACCCAGTTCGATGAAACCGGGCATCGAGCTTTCGTCCACCGACACCACCGGGTGGCCGGAGGTGAACACCCAGGCGTCCATGAGCTTGCGCACCGGAACATTGACCGCCAGTTCATGGCAGCCGGCTTCGAGCGCGTCCCACAGGTCGTAGGTCTCGGTGTTGGAGAGGCCGTGACGGCTGAGGTAGATCTGCACGCCGCGACGGAAAGCATCGGCGCCGATGTACTGCTCCAGCTGACGGAGAACCGAGCAACCCTTCTCGTAGGAGATCAGGTCGAAGATTTCGTCGATCTGGAAGGGATTTTCCACCGCCACTTCGATGGCGTGGGTGCTGTTCAGCTGGTCGAGGCCGAAGGCAGAGGCGCGGGAACCGGCGAAGGTGTCCCAGGTGTGCCATTCCGGCTTCCACATGTCGACGACCTTGTTCTCCATGTAGGTGGCGAAACTCTCGTTCAGCCACAGACCGTTCCACCACTTCATGGTGGTGTAGTCACCGAACCACATGTGGGCCAGTTCGTGCGCCACCACGTGGGCAACGCGTTCCTTCTCGCCCTGGGTGGCCGTGGCCTCGTCGCAGAGCAGGTCGGTCTCGCGATAGATGATGCAGCCCAGGTTCTCCATGGCGCCGGCAGCGAAGTCGGGCATGGCGATGAAGTCGATCTTGTCACCGCCGTAGTAGCCGATGCCGAAGTAGTCTTCGTAGGTGCTGAGGGAGAAGGCAGCGATCTGCTGGGCGAACTTGAGCTGGTGGCTCTTGCCCGGGGTGGAGTAGAAGCCCAGCTCCTTGCCGTTGACCTTGACCGAGCCGCCGAACTCCAGCTCACCGGCCGTGAAAGCCAGGTAGTAGGTGGACATCAGCGGGGTGTTGGCGAATTCGACGCGCTTGAGCAGCTGCGAGTGGCCGCCTTCGTTGCCGTGGAGGGCGACGCCATTGACCGTGAGTTCGGACGGGGCGCTGACGCTCATGGTGGAGGTGCTCTCGACCTTCATCGCCGACAGGGCGGTGTAGTCGTGGGGCACGTTGAGGGCGACCTTGAAGGTGGCCTTCATTTCCGGCTCGTCGAAGCAGGGGAAGGCGCGGCGGGCGTCGGTGGCTTCGAACTGGGTGGTGGCAATGACATGCACCTTGCCCTGATCGTCCGTCCAGGTGGAACGGTAGAAGCCCTTCAGCTCGTCGTTGAGCTCGCCAGCGAAAGCCAGCTTGAGCTTCCACTTGCCGGCGCCGAGATTGCCGTTGAAAGAAACGGTGACACGCTGCAGAACGCTGTCGAGCGACACCGTGCCGGTCAGAACCGTGCCGTTGGCGTCTTCCACCGAGGCCTTGCCGATGGTGAGGTGATTGGCGTTGAGCGTGATCGAGGAAGTACCAGCGGGGTTGCGCACATCGACGTCGATGGCAACGTTGCCCCAGAAGGTCAGGTGTTCGAAGTCGGGGGTGAGCTCGAGTTCGTAGTGAAGCGGCCAGATGTCGCGCGGCAGGCGATACTGGCTGCCAGTGGGAACGGACTGGCCGGAAACGGCGAGGCCGTGATGAGAACAATTGCGAAGCTTACACATAGCTTTTCTCCTGTTGAGAGTTTTGGCAGAGTTAGGTTGATGGCATGCACAAAGCCGAGAGCAGCCATTGCTGCCCTCGTGAGAAGTGCGGGAAAGAAAGAGGGGGTGAATCCAACTAGATAGGATCCACCCCCTGGGTCAATTATTTCAGGGCTGAGGTTGCCACCTTCAGCCCTTTTTTTGTCTCAGTGCTGTGGCTTTACGACTTAGCCGAGACAGGCTCCTGCTTTTCGTCCGCCTTGGCAGCGCTGGCTGCAGCAGGTGCTGCCATCAGATGCTTCTGCAGACCAGCAGTTTCGCGCTCACGCATCAAGACATTGATGCGCAGCTGTTCGAGAGCCTGGGCCACAGCCATGTCACCCGACTTCACCTGGTTGGCAGCGAAGAAGGCTTTCACCTCTGCTTCCAACTCGGCGGTGTCGAGACCGGCCACAGCACCGCACATACGCACCACACCGTTTTCAGGGTAGCGCGCCACCATGTTGGCCCAGTTGGCCTTCATGAAGTTCCAGGCAGCGGCAGCCGCAATCTCGTTACCAAGCACGTTGGCGTAGAGATACGGCGCATCCTGGGTACGCACGTCATCGGTCAGGCACTTGTTGATGGTCTTGTCGAGCAAGGCGCCATCGCGGAAGCGTGCCAGAGCGAAGAGGAAGCGCTGCACTTCCTGGGGCGACTGAGCCGCCTGGGAGAGCTGGAAGAACTCGTCGTAACGAGCCTCGTCGCCGTTGTGAGCAAGAATGCCAACCAGAGCCGGCACCACATTGCTGTCCACCGACTGCTTGTCGGCCTTCCAGTTGCTGAACAGTTCGTTGGCCTTCTTCTGCACCTCGGCGTCTTCGCCAATGGTACCGAGAACGCCGATGAGCGAACCGCGCAGCTGACGGCTCTGCACCGACTCATCGCTCTTGGCGCTATAGCCGAGGCGATCGACGGTGGGCTTGATCAGGTTGCGCACCACTTCGGCCAGGGCCTTGCGGTGATCGTCCTTGACCAACGAATGCAGGTGGCCCAGGGAGCTGGTGATGATGGCCCAAACGTTGGGGTCTTCCTCAGCACCGAAGAGCTTGACCATCTCGATGTAGTCAGGAGTGGCCAGGATGCCCGAACGAACGCAAGCCCAGGCGTCGTTGACGAGGTTGAAGCGCTCGATGGCAGAGAGATTCTCCATGACGCTCGCGCTGAGAGCGGAAGCCAGAGCCTTGTCATAGACCACACGGTAGAAGCCGGAGCCTCCCGAGTTGACCACGACCCACTCAATCTTCGAATCGGGGGTGTTGCCGAGCTTTTCCACATGGCTCTTTTCCGACATGAGGAACTTGCGCTCCACCACCTTACCGTTGACCTTCGCCCGCAGGGTAACGGGGATCGGCCAGAGAGTGGTGTCGGCAGTCTCGCTCAAGAACTTGAAGGCGCGCTGGGTCAGTTCGACTGAGCCGGCATCCTTGTGGCTCTTGACCTCGACTACCGGATGACCGGCAGTGAAGACCCAGCGGTCCATGATTTCACGCACGGGAACCGGAGTTTCACCGCTCTCGGCAGCAGCAGCCTTGCAGGCCACTTCCAGGGCGTCCCACAGGTCGTGGGTCTCGGTGTTGCCGTAGCTGTGCTTCTTCAGGTAGATGGCGATGCCGCGACGGAAAGTCTCGGCGCCGATGTACTGGTGAATCTGATAGAGAACCGAACAACCCTTCTCGTAGGAGATGACGTCGAACAGCTGAGCTGCCTCGTCGGGGTGGTTGACCGGACACTCGATCGGGTGAGTGCTGCGCAGGGCGTCGACACGTGAGGCCGCAGCGCGGGAGAGACCGAACTCGTCCCAGACATTCCAGGTGGGCTGCCAGGCGTCGAGGCAGAGGTTCTCCATGAAAGTGGCGAAACTCTCGTTCAGCCACAGACCATTCCACCAACCCATGGTGACCAGGTCACCGAACCACATGTGGGCCAACTCGTGCAGCACCACCACAGCAACGCGGGTGCGCTCTGCGTGGGTGGCTGTCTTCTCGTTGAGCAACAGTGCGGTTTCGCGGTAGGTGATCAGGCCGAGGTTCTCCATGGCGCCCGAAGCGAAATCGGGGATGGCGATGTGGTCGATTTTCTTACCGCCGGGGTAAGGAATCTCGAAGTACTTCTCGTAGTGGTCGGTGGCGAAAGCAGCGGCACGCAGAGCGAACTCTGTCATGTCTTCTTTGCCAGGCACGCACCAGACGCGGGTCTCGATGCCGTTGACCATGACCGGTTTGGAGGAGACGAATTCACCGATGCAGAAGCAGACGAGGTACGTCGACATCTTCATGGTGCGTTCGTAGCTGACAGCCTTGAGGCCATTGCCGACCGATTCACTCTTGATGATGGCGCCGTTGGAAAGAGCAGTGAGCTCCTCGGGGACCGTCAAGGTGACGTCGAAGGTGGCCTTGAATTCCGGCTCGTCGAAGCATGGGAAAGCGCGACGAGCGTCGGTGGATTCGAACTGGGTGGTGGCGATGGTGTGCTTCTTGCCCTGTTCATCGGTCCAGATCGAACGATAGAAGCCCTTGAGCTTGTCGTTCAGTGTGCCGGTGAAAACAGCGGAGAGCTTCCAGGCGCCTTTGCCCAGAGTGCCGTCGAAAGAAATTGTGGCAATCTCAGTCTCTTCGTCGAGGGAGATTTTGCCATCGAGCCGAGTGCCAGCCGAGTTCGTTGCCGAGAAGGCGGTGATGACGAGCTCTTTGGCGTTGAGTTTGACCGTGCTGGTCGCTTCAAGCACATCAACATCGATCTCGACTGTGCCGGCGAAGGTGAACTTCGTCAGGTCGGGAGTGAGACTGATCTTGTAGTTGCTTGGTTTAACGGTCTTGGGCAGACGGAAAGACTGGTCTACCGTTGCAGTGCCCCCAGACATGTGATGTTTCATGCACATAGTTGTATCCCTACTTTGAGTTATCTCCGTTAGGAGGATTAGGTGACGGAATCTCAAGCACAAGCTTGTGCTTTGGCTCAAGCTGTTCTCGGCTGTTCACCACATTTTGACAGGAAATTAGTTGCGCGTAACATTTGCAGAAGCATGTTGTTGAGCATGACAACTGATGTCTGCGCGCGTAAGTTTCCAGATGTGGTTAGAGACTGATGTTCAGCGATTGGACCAAAGTTAAGAGCAGTGAAGGAGATATATAACCAAGCTACGTAAAACACCTCTTGAGAATCAACGTTGCTGAAACTAATAAATGCTCATGAGCTTATTACCTAAGAAGCAATAACTGTCCTGGCCGCGAGCCTGTGAAGGCTTGCTGCAAGGTTATCCCTGGGGATGACAAGTGGAATATCGTTGCGCCATTGCTAAAGCAAAATGAGAAACAATTTTCTTGGAAACTGATTTGAATCAGGAAAAAAGTGCACTAAAAGTCCGGTGCCTTAGCGCTAATTATTTCCTCGTTCTCATATTTAGCGTAGTGTGGAAAGCACCATTGTGACTAGTTCTCGCCAGTTGACGCAACCCTCGCCATTAGTGCCTCTTGGCAGCCAGATCTTCAATATATCTTAGGTCTATATTCTCTTCTTGAATTCTGGATCTCTTATTTCATAGGGTTACAACGCATTTAGTTCCTTCACCTCATCTCCTTCCAAATCTAGCTCCAAAAACAAACCTGATCTACTTCAGACCTCCCCTGGTATCACGCGTAGTGCGCGTAGGGGAGGTCTTGGTTTCGTAGTCGTTTGTTCCGGATCCGTATTTGAGCGGGTTTTCAGTGTGACTGGACCTAAGCAATTTTCTAACTCGACCCTCTAAATCTCGCATAACGCGAAAGGAAACTACCATGACACACCGCGATTTCGACGGTTTCATCCCGTCTTCGTTCTTGCTCGAGCTTGCCAACCGCAACCCGAACAATCTCTCCCTGGTCACCACCATTCTGGCCACCCAGAAGCTGTCCCAGGCCGCCCGCAACCACACCGTCCGCTACCGTCTCGCCGCCGGCAAGGCCGAGCGCCAGATCTATGACGCGAAGAATGCTTCGCGCCTGCCTGGCTCCCGCGCTCGCTTCGAAGGCGACAAGGTCGTCGGCGACAAGACCACCGACAACGCCTACGACTACCACGGCGGCATGCGCGACTTCCTCATGCAGGAATTCGGCTGGAACTCCATCGACGGCAAGGGCATGAACCTGGTGGGCACTGTCCACTATGGTCGTGGCTACAACAACGCTTTCTGGAACGGTCAGCAGATGACCTACGGCGACGGCGACGGCGTGATCTTCATCACCTTCGTCGAGCCCGTTGTCGTCGGCCACGAGCTCTCCCACGGCGTCACCGAAATGACCTCTGGTCTCGACTACCAGGGCGAATCCGGTGCGCTGAACGAGAGCTTCTCCGATGTGATGGGCGCCTGCTTCAAGCAGTGGCTCAACAAGGAGACTGCCGACAAGGCCAAGTGGCTCATCGGCGAAGGCATCTTCGGCCCCACCATCAAGGGCAAGGCCCTGCGCTCCATGATCGCCCCGGGCACCGCCTACAACGATCCGAAGCTGGGCAAGGACCCGCAGCCTGACCACTACAGCAAGCTCTACCGTGGTTCGGGCGACAACGGTGGCGTGCACATCAACTCGGGCATCCCGAACAAGGCCTTCGCCCTGTTCGCCATCGCCGTCGGCGGCTACTCCTGGAAGGAGCCGGCGCACGTGTGGTGGGAGTCGAACGCTGGCGCCAACCGCGTTGGCAGCACTGCCGACATCGCCGACTTCGCCAAGAAGACGGTGGAAAACTGCACCAAGATGTGCCCGCAGCACGTCGCCAAGCTGAAGCAGGCTTGGAGCGACGTCGGCGTCGCCGTCTAACTGCTGATTCTACAGAGAATCAGCAGCGTCAAATCTTTGTCCGGACACAGACCCTTCGCATAGGGCGAAGTCAGCCGCCTTCAGGCAAACAATTGCACTCTCGGGCCGTCAAGTTTTGATCGGCTTCGCTTCTTAGAGTGAGTGTTTCGCCTGGAGGCGCTTTCTGTGTCTTTCTCCTATCAGTCAGTAGTCAATTCTTTTGCTGCTGACACCAAACCTAAAATTCAAGTAGGAACTCATATGAGTAACAACAAGCAAAATCCGCATGGGTCAGTTGCTGGTCCCAACAGTGGGAGCTCCAGCAAGGGCCGTAAGGGCGACTTCTTCTTCCGCTTCATCCTCAACACGATGAAGAAGATGAAAGTTCTCCCGCAGATCTCCGAAACCGAGCGCCAGGCGCTTGAGGCCGGAGATGTCTGGCTTGACGGCGATATCTTCGCTGGCAAGCCCAACTTCCGTTCGATGCTCGAGAAGCCCTACGGCGGGCTGACTGCAGAAGAGCAAGCCTTCATCGCCGGGCCTCTCGTGGAGCTGTGCCGCATGTTCGACCACTACGAGGTCGGCCAGACGCGTCGCGTTCCGCAGGAAGTCGATGACTTCATCAAGGCCCAGGGCTTCATGGGGCTGATTATCCCGAAGCAGTACGGAGGCCGCGAGTTCTCTCGGTTGGCCGTCTCGACCATCCTGCACATCCTCACGCCCTACTCGTTCACCGTCGGTGTACGGGTGATGATCCCCAACTCGCTTGGTGCGGGTGAACTGATCATCCACTACGGCACGGATGCACAGAAGAAGTTCTACCTGCCGAAGCTCGCCAGCGGCGAGTTCGTGCCCTGCTTCGGTCTGACCGAAAAGGAAGCCGGCTCTGATGCAGCCAGCATGAAGTCTGAAGGTGTGGTCTTCCGTGACAGCGACGGCCAGGTCAAAATCCGGATGAACTTCGAGAAGCGCTACATCACGCTGGCGCCCATCGCCAACCTCTGCACCGTTGCCCTTCAGCTGTCGGATCCCGACAATCTGACCGGCAAGGCCACTGCGGAGAACAAGGGCGACATCGGCATCACCTGCGTGCTGATCCACAAGGGCACTCCCGGTTTCGTCAACGGTAATCACCACATCCCCATCGGCGAGCCCTTCGATAACGGCACGCTCAAGGGTGTGGATGTGATCGTTCCGGTCGAGAACATCATCGGCGGAGTTGATTACGCCGGAGGCGGCTGGAAGATGCTCATGGAGCAGCTTGCCGGCGGTCGCTGCGTCTCTCTCCCGGCTGGTGCGGTCGGCAACCTCAAGTTGTCGGCAGCCGCCGTCGGTTCATATTCGATGGTCAGGTCTCAGTTCAATCGCCAGATCGGCCAGATGGAAGGCATCGAGGAGAAGGTAGCCTCGGTGGCCGGCATGACCTACATGCTGGATGCGGCGCGTATCTTCGTCTGCTCGGCCGTTGATTCGGGCGTTCAGCCCCCAGTGACGTCCGCTGTGTTGAAGGCATACACCACCGAGATCGCCCGCAAGGCCGGTATCGATGCCATGGATGTCTTCGCCGGCGCTGGCGTCATGCAGGGTCCGCGCAACATCCTCTCCAAGGGATACACCGGAGCGCCTGTTGGTATCACCGTGGAGGGTGCCAACATTCTCACCCGCACGCTGATGATCTTCGGTCAGGGTGCGACCCGCTGCCATCCGTATGCGCTCAAGGTGGTGCATGCGGTGGACGACAATGACGTGCCAGCCTTCCGTAACAACCTGTGCGGCTGGATGCTGCACTTTGTTCTCGGCATGGTGCGCACCGGCGTGCGGGGCCTCACTCGTGGCTGGACCACGAGCATTCCCAAGGTCGCTCCCGAGACCAAGACCTACTACCGGCGCCTCGGTTGGGCGGCGGCGCATTTCGGCACTCTCACCGACCTGGCTATGTTCACGGTTGGTGGCAAGCTGAAGTCGCGTCAGATGCTCACCGGACGTTACGCTGATGCGGTCGCCTGGATGCTGCTCGGTTTCTCGGCGCTCCGGCGCTTCGAGGCTGAAGGGCGTCGCAAGGAAGACCTGCCGCTGGTGCACTACGCTCTGTCCAAGGCACTCAGCGAAGTGCAGACGGCCTTCGAAGGCATTTATGCCAATTTCGAAGCGCCCGTCCTCGGTTTCCTGATGCGTACGGTAGGCATGGCAATGCTGCGGATCAACCCGCTTGGCCATGCACCTTCTGATGCAGTCGCTCGCAAGGCGGCAAGGACCCTGCAGACCTACGGAGACCAGTTCAATCGTCTCACCGAAGGCGTCTTCGTAGACCATGAAGACGCTCCGGGGCTCGGTCGACTGATCCACGCCTTCCGCCTCACCACCGAGGCCCAGGCGACGGTTGACAGCATCATCACGGCGCAAAGGTCGAGGCAGTTGCCTCGTGGTGCCATCAACCAGACGATTGCCGCTCAGGCAGTCGCACTCGGTGTGATCACTCAGGCCGCAGCGGATCGTTTGTCGCTGGCGCAGGCCGCTAAGGGCAAAGTGATCGAAGTCGACGTCTTTACTCCCGACCAGTACTACCGCGACTAAGGTGGCCGTTCCGGTCATCGCACCGCTTGTAGTACCGCTAAGAAATTAGCGTTTAGTACAAATTCGCTCACTCACAACAGCGCCTCACTTGGTTCGGTAAGCAATTGCCGGGCCAGGTGGGGTGTTTTTTTCGGCCTATTTCAGCTGGCAACAGTTGAGAAAAGTTCGAGTTTTAGTACCGCTTTTCAGCGGAAGAAGGGCCAACATGTCAAATAACAAACCTGTTCAAATCATCCTCGACCTCAAGTCGAACGATGACGGCAGTGATCGCAAGCCGCACGGCCATCGTGGTTCGTGTCGTCCCCATGTGGTCATCTGCCCCGGCTATGGCAACAAGGATTTTCCTTTCCCCAACGCCGAAGACCTGACCGTTCGGGCGCTCACTCGCCTGAAGAAGAAACAAGCCGACGCCAAGGCCGCACAGGCTGAAGGTGGCGAGATCAACACTGACGGCATCGGCTCGAAGTCAAGCAAGGGCCAGCGCCCTTTTGATACTGCCGGTAGTGGCCACAGCCACGAACACATTACCGGCGCGTGCGCAGGAGATTCGTGGGACGGTCTCAGTAAAGATCAGACCTTCGTTCCCGGTATGCCCAATCTGGGCCAGATTCCCAAGCCCGCCGCTGTCATCGCCCAGTCCAAACGGGCGCGTGAAAACGGCATCGACGGTACGCTCTTCGTAGCGGCCGGTGGTCTGAGGGAACTGCTGGAAGATGGCAAGTACGATGCCATCGTCGCCGAGCGTTTCGACGACCTGGTCGACAAGGTCAACTGGGCCCGCGACAACATGGGTCCCAAGTACCAGCGTGCCGTTGAGAGCCTCAGCTCTCAGCTCAGCAAGTTGCGTGAAGTCTATCTCGGCGCCCTGCCTCGGGTGCTGGATGGTCTGCGCGCTCAGAACCCTGGTGTGGGTGAGGGTCGCTTGATCGAAGCGGCCGTTGAAGTGCTGGACGAAGAGCTCAAGCAAATCATCTCTGTGCTGCGTATCTGGACGGATGCTTTCGGCCAGCAGCGCGGCGGCAGCTACAAGCAGCTTGATGCTGTTGTCTTTGCCGTCGAGCAGGCTTTCTTGCTCTTCGAAGGCAATGACCCGTCGCAGCCTCTGTCGAACGACGTCACCACTCGTCTGAAGAATCGTGTCTTCGGCGTCGGAGATACCTTCGTCGCTCGTTTCAGTGGTGAAGGTCCGGCTACCCTGCCTGGCACTCGTGGTCCGGTGCGTGCTCACGCCCTGGAAGTTCCCCACGATGAGCGCCATTTCATCACCCTCATGCTCGTGCTCTACATGCACGAGTTCCGTCACGATGTCTTCCATGACGTCGAAGGCATGGGCGAAGAGCTGACCACGGTGGTTAGCAAGGCGATCATGCAGGCTGCGGGCAAGGGCGAGCTCAAGCTCACTCGCGAGCACGTCAACATTGGCAAGCAGCGCGTGCCTCTGGCCAACCTGCTCACCAAGATGTATGCCGACACCATCGGCGAGGTCGATGCCGACGTTTCTGGCGGCGTTCTGCTCGCTGGTCCGGCCTTCCTCTATAACATGTTGATGACGTTCTCCGCCTTCAATTCCCGTCGGCGCGGCGTCTTCAACCAGCGGCAGCTGTTGCGCACTTCCTCTTTCTATGAAATGGAAGAGAATGCCAACGGTCAGATGGCGCTGTCCTTCCTGCCGCATCCGCCCGACTACATTCGGGCCCACATCGTTGCTGCCGCTCTCGATGAGATCGGCATGCCCGATGAGGCCAAGCAGTGTCGCCTGCTGGCCGACCAGGCCGTGGGTTGGAAAGTTCCGGAGTTCATCACCTGGGACGACGTCAACGGCACCAAGGGTCGCCCGACCATCAAGATTCCGGTGGAAGACATCAAGCGTGCGGCGCCCTTTGTGGCTCGTGCCTTGATTCGCACTCCTCTCGAATCGCTGGGCAAGGTCAGCACCGGTGAAGTGATTTACTGGACGCCCAAGTCTGAGGCCAAGGCCCAGATGCTGGCCGAAATGATGATGGACGGTGAGGCTCAGCTGCCCACCGACAAGGGTGACATTCATGTCACTCACGTCATCGCTGCTGCCTCTCTCGCTTACTGGGGCCTGTGCAAATCAGGTACTCAGCCGCGTGATGGCGCTGCTGTCATCGAAGCCACTGCTCTGAAGATGATCGACCAGGTGCGCAACGCCTTCGAGACTCGCAAGGCAGCCCTCGAAGCTGAAGCCGCTCGTTTGGCTGAAGCCGCCAAGGCTGATGCCGCCAAGAACCTTGCCCCGCCTGCTGGCGATGGCACTGGTGAAGGTGGCGAAGGCGGTGAAGGTGGCGATGGCAGTGTGGACAGCGACGCTGGTGACCCCAGCGCTGAAACCGGACCGGATGGAGCTGGTCCTGTCGCTGGCGGGCCGGGAGCTGAAGAGCCCCAGTCCTGAGATTTGGGGTAGAGATGGCCCGGCCTTCCCTGCCCTATAAAAAGAACAAGACATCGAGCGCCCTGACTTACTCCGAAGTCGGGGCGCTCCTGTCATCAACCTATAAAGGTCTAAGTCTATGAACATCAATATTCGAAAGACCGCCATTGGCGCGGTCCTCATCGTATTTCTTCTGGTCTTGGTCAAGTTGGGGCTGACGGCTTTCGCTGGTGACTCTGCTGCTACCAATCCACGTTTTCCCGAGCGTTCTCAGGCGCCTACTGTCGTTCTCAAGGACGGCGAGTATGGTGAGCAGGTTCGCCTGGTGCAGTACGCACCCGATAAGCGCACCCGCGTATCGATGCGCATCGAGCGCTACGACGGCGGCTCTGCCACGGTTGAGTTTGGCAGCAATGGCAAAGCAACAAAGCTGACCGAGTACTACCCTGTGCCGACTCCTCCGGCGGCAGCCCCTGGTGCCTCGCAGAACAAGGAATCCACCGCTGTTGTGGACCCTTTGAAGCAGGCCCTCAACACCCGCACTGTGCTGCGCGAAACTCTGTTCAAGAGCGATGGTTCTTCCGTTGCTTCGCAGACAGCCTATCGCCCCGACGGTAGCTTGAAAGAAGTGGCCGTGCGCACCGCTGAAGACGACCTGTTGGTGACCGTCTATCGTGACGACAAGAACGGCGTCGAAAGCATTCAGGTCTTCGACAAGACCACGGGTCTGATCAAGAGCGAGCGTGTCTTCAATGTCGACGGCACGATCGCTTCTGTTCTGGCCAAGGACAGCACCAACTACTACAGCAAGGCCAAGCAAGATTTCTTTGGCAGCGACGGTAAGCGCACTCGCAACGTGCTCTTCACCAACTGGGACGTCACCGTCACCGATTACGCTGCTGATGGCGTCACGGTGAAGCAGACGATTCAGTACGGCTCCAGCGAGGTGATCGTCCTCATCTACGACAGCAAGACTGGCAAGAAGCAGTTGGAGCGTCGTTACAACACCAGCACCAAGGCAGTGCAAATCACCTACTACAATGCTGCTGGCACGGCTACCACCGTTCAGCGCTGGGTGTTGCTTGACCCTGCCGTTCCCACTGATTTCATCGGCGCAGTCAACGACGGTTATGTGCTCAGCGAAGTCGCTGACATGCATCCGGATGGGATGGCAGCCAAGAAGATCATTCGCTACTACCCCGGTGGCAAGGTCGTCGGTCAGGTGGAAATTCGCCCGACCATGTCTTGGTCTACTCGCACCCTGAAGACCTATCGTCCCGACGGTAGTCTCGACAAGGTCGAAGAGTATTCCTGGAGTCAGGTGACCAAGACGGTTGCTTCACCCCCGGGCCCCAACAGCGACCGTGAAGTGGTGCCTGCCGACTGGACCAAGCCGACCAAGCTTTTCCCCGACCCGGCTTTCGATCTGACGGCAGCTCCCAAGCTGGCGCAGCGCCCGATGAGCTATAGCTTCGACTAAGCTCGACTAGCTGCCACTCAACAAAAAATCTATTTTTGGAACGCCCAGGTGATCAGGTTTTCCTGATTCTCCTGGGCGTTTTTTTTTGGCTTTTTCCAGCATAAATTTTTTCGTATATACTCATATACTACTTGACACCCAAAACCCAAAATGTCCCCTGACAAATTCCCCCAGACTCCCACCGTTAGCCAGTCTGATGAGACTGACAGCATCGTTGCCTTCACTGCTCAGTTGGTGAAAATTCCTGCTCAAGGCGGAATCGATCAACCCCGACCGATGTTGCAGGCTATCTCTGCATGGCTCACTGACCGTGGTGTCAATCATCGTTTGCTTTTGGCTACGCCTGCAACTGGCGCGTCGACTGCTGCTGTGACTTCGGCTACTGCGTCATCGGCTGTTGCTGCCAGCCTCGCGGCAAAGCTGCCTGCACCCGCTGTTGCGCTGCCTGATCCGGTTGCCGTTGTAATTGAGATTCAGGGCGCACTGCCTGGCCCGACCTATTGCTTCGACGCCTGTGTGGACACTGCTCCTGCTGGCAATTTGGCCTCTTGGACCAAGCCGCCCTTTGCGGCATTGATCGAAGACGGCTGGCTCTACGGACGTGGTGCTGCTGACTCGAAAGTGGCAGTGTCGATTCTCTGTCATTTGGCTCTGGAGTTTCAGAAACGCCGCGAGCAGATGCACGGTAAGCTCACCATTCTCTTGGATGGAGATGAGCACACCGGGCGCTTCGGCGGTGTGAAGGAATACATTGCCAAAGTGGAGAAGCCGGAAGGTTTGGTTATCTGCTATCCCGGCAATGACCGCATCGCAGTTGGTGCCCGCGGCTTCTATCGCGTTAGCATTAGCGTGCCTGGATTCGCTCAGCATGCCGGTAGCAGCCAGCCTGTCAAAGACAGTGCTGTGACCAAAGCTGTCTTGCTTGCTTCGAAGTTGACCGCCATTGCTTTGCCCAAGGAAGCGGATCAAGATTTCTATTTCGGTCCGAAACTGACAATCACAGCCATCAATGGCGGCAGTGGTTTTGCCCAAGTGCCCGACCTCTGCACCATCAATGTTGATGTGCGCCTCACTCCTTCTTTCACTGCTGCTGACGCCCGTGTGCTGATCAAGCAGGTGGTGGATGAAGTTGATGGTGTTGGCGCGAATGGCTCGGCGAGCGGTGCTGTGACGAATGGCGGTGTCGCAGCTGGCGCTGTGACTAATGGCAAAAAGGCGTGCACTATCAAAGAAGAGGAAAGCTGGCCGCCCTACAAGCTCGCTGCTGATCACCCGCTGGTCGCCAGTTTCATCGCTGCTGCCAGTGACGCGCATGGGCGTACCTTGACCAGTTTCGTCTGTGGTCCCTCCAATATCGGCTGCTACCTCAGCGCCTTGGAAGTGCCAGCCACCTGCGGCTTTGGCGTCAACTTCCGCGGCCTGCATGCTGCCGATGAAGCGATCGAAATCGCCTCGATTTTGCCTGTGGTCAATTCTTACCGCAAGCTGGTGGAGAATTTGCTCTACAAGCCGGACGCCGAAGAATCATCTGACGCTGGTAGCTGTTGTGGTGGCAATGCCTGTGGCAACGATGCTGAGGCCAAGAACGAATAAGCCTAAGCGGCAATGATGTTTTGGGGAGAGTTAGTCTGAATCTAGGCCACGCCTGGATTTTACTAGCTCTTCTCTTTTTAAATTTGAATACTATAGAATATGGTTTAAACGAGTTTTTTTGAATAGATAATGGCTCTCCTAGTGCTTTTTCCTCCTGCCAAACTTGTCTCATTTTCACTAGAAAAATGAGTCAAGTTTGGAAACGAGAAAACAGACGATGCTGAGCCCTGCATTTTTACTTAGAGAAAACTGTCCGATTTTCAGCTAAAAATCGGACAGTTCTAGAAGCTGTTTGATGCTAAGGCCAAGAGAAAATCAGGGCGGCTAGTTTACAGGGGACGGCAAGCATTGAGCAATCGGCGAGCTCTGGTGGCCATATTCATGGCGCCATAGACCTGGCCAAGCATTTTTTTCAGTTCGTTGTAGCCGCTCTCTGCGACCACTAGGCGGGCAGAGCTGGCGGTGGTCTGTGCTAGTTGCAGCAGCGCTTTGGCCTCTTCTTCTTCTGTTGTTGCAGTCCGTTGCTTGGTGTTATTAGCAATCAACGCTGTCAACTCGATAATTTCACTGTCGAGAATGTTCAGGTTGACATTGATTGTGTGCCGCAGTATCTGCTCGTCTTTAACTGTTTGATTGCAATGGTTTTTGGTTGTAGTTTTGAAAGCAAAGTTGAATAGAATGAGAATGAAGATAGCTATGAGAAGCCACATGATATGCCTCACTTTCTGAGCATGAGTTCTGGAAGGAAATAGTTACTTGATTTGGTTCTTGTTTGCTTTGATGCTTCCAGACGGGAGAGGTTATTGGGAGGCCTAAATCTAAGCAGTCGACGTTATGGGATCAAGTAAGATTAGGGTTCTTCCTGGCCGTGGCGCTAGAGGTTGAAGCCATGCTTAGATGGCCGTTTCAGGGAATTCTTAGCTTGTGGTTCTGGGCAAACCTAGCGCAGCTTTGAGGTCAAAATAGTATCAATGAACTGGCTGTCATTGTTTTGTTTCTTGCGCACCTGTGCTTCTACTACCAGTATTCAAGTTGATCAAGATAGTATCAATTAGCAGCTGCTCACAGAGTTTCGCACGTAAGAAGTTGCGCGATTCTAGGTGCCAGGAATATAGACGTTGGATTTGAATCTGAGTTTTTCTACTTTGCCATCTTTGAGATAGAAGGTTAGGCCAGCGTCACCTATTCTATAGTCAATGCGGTTCCAAGGTTTGGATGAGCAGCGCTCCGGGCCAAGTAACGCTGTTATTTCCTCACTATTCATGCCAATGAATTTATCGAGATTGTCTTTGATGATGCTCCAGTATTCTTTCTCGTCTTTGCGTTTTGCGCCAGTGTAAACTGTTTCGGATTTTACTTGGGGATGCTCACCGTCTTCGTCTAAACCGTATACTCCCAACATTGACGGCGCGCTCTGAGGAAGAAAGGAAAATTCACCGTCCCGGCACCCTCTGTAAAAGCGAAGTGCCGTATTGTCGTCCATGTCAATATTACATTCATACCAAACTGGTTCGCGGTCGAACAAGGCGGCCCTGGTTTTATAGTCCATAGCCGCGAACTTATCAACATTCTCTTTGGCGATTTTCCAGTTGTGACCTCGCGTATCGACTTGAGCTTGAGTTGGTAAAGACAAGCCAAACAGCACTGTTGTCGTCATACAAAGACTCAATAGCAGCGATATTTTTGTTTGTCTAGTAAAGTCAGTCGTTATTCTCAAATATAGTCACCCAGTTGGTCATAATTATCTTCGTCTTCAATATTCTCTGCTCAATTCTTTGCTAACTATGTGTCGTGGAGATACATATCGTTTTTCAACTCAAAACCAATGACAGCATCGTTTCGCAAGAAGAATCTCAGTCGACTATTGCCAACTCTGTAATCGATACTTTTGCCAGCTTCGGAAGAACAGCGCTCCGGGCCGAGCAGGGCTAGTATCTCTGGCTTTTTCATCCCGATCAATTTTCGCAGATTTGGTTTTATAGCTGCCCAGTAAGTAGCCTCGTCACGTCGTTTTGCACCGGTGTAAACAGCATCTTCGTCCCTTGGCCTTTCACAACTCCAGCCTGTTAGAACATGGCCGTGGGCTGGTTTGCGATCTTCAGTTATCTCAATGGGCTCAAAGTCAATAGACTGCACGAAGCCACGTTGCAAAAACACTGTGCTGCTAATTCGATCATCAAGCTGCCATTTATCGATTTTGTAATAGCGCTGCCGAGGTCTATTCGATGAGCTTTGGGCACTTTTTGAATTGGCTGCTTCTTTTGCTCTGGAGTTTTGCACTAGTGAATCGTATTGTTCGCCAGTCATGCCAGGAAGTCTGTCAATTTGAGTTTGAAATATTGTCCATAGTTCAGGGTGAGGCTTTGCCGGAGTAACTTTAGATAGAAACCAATTCTCTTTGCCATACTTGTCGGTGATTAGTTTCAGGAAAGAGACACGATCGTTGTTGAGGTAAAACCGCAGTCTTTGATTGCCGATTCTATAGTCAACAGTTTGTTGTGACTGCGATGAACATCTCTCTGGACCGAGTAAATGCCTTAGTTGAATTTTGTCCATACCCATGAAGTTCTTTAGGTTAGCCTTCACCGCTGACCAGTAAACACTTTCCTCCTGCCGTGGCGCGTATGTATAGTCAGCATCGCTTTTCCAGTCTTGCTCTGCGTCATCATGAGCGCATTTGTTATACAGGTATTTCGAATCTGGGCTCGTTGGCATCAAGACTATTTCGTCAATTCGAAATCGGGTGGCAGTAAGTTGAAGCTCAGTGTTCTTGTCGAGCTGTATGACCTGTCTGCTACCAGGTGTTTCCTCAGGTTTGGTTTCTCTTACTACTTGTGAGGAACCAAAAAGGTATTCAACTTGCGGCGGAACCACGTGACCAAAATAATCGATGTTGTCGCTTAAGATTTGCCAGTTGTTTGTTTCAGTCTTTTCTGATTGTGTTTGTTTTGTTGTTGAAATTCGCTTTGTGGGAGGTTTCCCATCGACAGTGTCAAGGCTTGCTGCTGATGCTATGGTGCTGCAGTGAGCCAAGGCGCATAGGCTTGTTGCACTCGCGAAGTAAAGTTTCCAGTTTATTTTGCTCATGCTGTCTCAATAAACCGTAGTGTGTATGAATGGGATAATAGATCTAGCGAGTCTAGGTGCCGGGAATGTAGTCGTCTGCTTTGAATTTGAATTTTTGTACCTTCCCTTCTTTGAGATAAAAGGTCAGGCCTGCATCTCCGACTCTGTACTTAATGTAGTTCCACGGTTTTGAAGACTCGCGCTCAGGGCCAAGCAGTGCTTTTATTTCCTCCCCGCTCATGCCAATGAATTTATCGAGATTGGCTTTAATTATTATCCAGAAATCTTTCTCGTCTTTTCGTTTAACACCTGTCCAGATTGCTTCCGAAGGCACATTGGGGTAGTCAAAGCCGCCGTCATAAGGGCCTGTGGCAATATAGCCGTGCGGTATGTTTCTTGTCGGCATGAAGCAAAATTCGTTGTTGTGTCTGCACTTGAATATTTTAAGGTCTAACTTTTCATCAAGGTCAATTTTGACTAATGAATCGTATAGGCGTGGGTAGCCGAATAAATTGCCTATAGCACAGTTATTCAATTCAAGAAACTTATCGACATTGGTTTTGGCAATGGACCACTTGTCGCTGTTAACAACCAATGCCTTGTCATTGCTTGAATTGCTATGAATAGGGTGTTTGCGATTGTTCTCTTCGAGCGGTTGTTGAGTCTGTGCCTCTTGTGTTTGTTCTGTTGGATTAACCCCTTTAGCCTGCACAGGCAAAACAACACTGTAGATTAGTATCAATGCGGCCACTATATTTAATGGCAAAGATATTTTCACATGCATGATTGGCTTACTTGTATTGACAGCGTTAGCAACCCCTAGTGAATTGAATGACTTGACTGATTTTTCTGATTCGAAGTGATTAGCGTTCATGCTTAAATGCCGTCGCAGGTGTGGTTGCCATTATATTCCTCTTGCCAATTGCTTGCTGGATAGCAAAGTTTTTCGTCCTCACGGAAGGTTCACCTAACAGGTGCAAAGTATGAGGGTGACCGATCAATGAGGTGAGTTATCATGTATAAATTCAATGTTTCGAAATCTGCTGCAGTAGCTGCTATAGCACTTACATTTATGAGTGCGTTGCCTTCTTTTGCTTGGGGCAATCATGCTCGCCGCAACGAAGTACTTGGTCGAGATAATTACATCAATCGGGAAATTAATCGCGATCGGGGCCAATTGAATGGCCACTATAGCCAATTGAAGGGTGAGCAGCTAGCTATTCGTCGGCAAGAGCAGCGAGATTTTCGCAGAAACGGAGGACATTTGACTGTGGGCCAACAAAGACAACTGAATCGTGAGGAGAATCATTTGCAGCGCCAAGTAAATCGTGATTTGCATCGCTAAGTGAGCGAATCTTGTTTTGCAAAACCGGCATGGTTAGTACTTTTTGCCTTTCCAAAACTGTCAGAAATTTTGAAGAAAATCTGACAGTTTTGGCAAAGGAAAATAGATGCCACATGCCAAACGCTAAAATTCACGCAGCGTCAACTACTCAATGTAAGAGATGCACAGAAGAAGAAAGGCGGAAAGGAAGAGGTGAGAGAGGGCATAACCAAGAAGACCAGCATGACTAGGTCTACAGCTACATACGATTTAGATTAGTCGTCAGTTTTATAAAGTGCTTTCTTCCTGACGAAATCCAATCCTTCGCCCGCACCAACCGGAGAATCGCTGAGAGGCGATGCCATGCCATCCGCCCTAGGTATTGGTCTATTGATACCTTCAGTTTTTCCTGAAGTAGAGAACTGCACAGAGGTATATGTTCCATCACCTTTGTCGGCGGCCAAAGTTAGGTGGCCAAAGTCTTCCTTACCAGCCATGAAGTAAGCGTTTTCAGAGCTTGAGTCTTTGGTCTTGGTTCCATAACTCCAGCGGGCGTCTATACCTACTGCGGCTACATCTTCACTGACAGTGTTGAGTACTGCTTCTGCCGCTTTGGGGTCGTTTTCGTATTTCTTGAGCGCGTTAGTCAGGGCTGTTGAATCGCCTTTGATGATGGCTTGTTCAATCGTTTTCACTTCGGCTAGCTGCTGTACTGAAAGATTGAGCTTGTCGTCATCCATGCGTTTGTCCATGGTAGCCTGAGCGCTCTTCAATACGTCTGTTCCTGCTACCTGACTGGCTGAACCGGTAGCGTTGGTGTTATCACCTATACGGTTAATCAAGGCATCTTCAGGGGGTTGTTCCGCTTTGCCAGCTTTGTGTTCTTGTTGCTCTACTTGCTCTGATTTCACTTGCTAACCCTCTTGCCTGTGGCACAAACCCATCAGCTACTAACTGACCCATCGGTCGCACGATGGTCAATATACCCAGCCCATTGACCTATAAATCTTTCATTCAGCAGGCCTGGTCCGATGGCTATTTGAAGATTTCCTAGCTATTCAAAACGGGCTGTCAAGAGGATTGGGCAAAAAAAAGATAGTTGGAAGCGAGAAGGTTAGATCGGAGGCAAAATCAAGAAGGCAAGACGACATGCCCAGAACTTTGTGGGTTCTGAGCATGTCGCCGCCATTTTTAACTTAGCCAAAATTTGTCCGGCGAAATCAGCTGGTCAATGCCGGTCCGCGCTTGGGCAGAACTCGTTTGAATTGATTGCGTGTATAGACGCCATCAAGATAGTTCACGGTGGCTTCACCAAGCGCTTCCAGTGCGGTTGCTGGCAATTCCTGCAGTTTCACTCGCAGGAAAACGTCGATTTGCTCCAGCGGAATTTCCGCCATTGCTTGAGGGCGACCGCAGTCAGGATCGGCTCGACGACTGGATGCCAGAATTTCTTCGGGCACGCCAGCCAGAGCGCAGAGTTCCATAACGTCCGATTTGAGAATCGATGCCAGCGGCAAATAGGTGGCCACGCAACTGGCATAGCTGAATGTGCCCAGCACTTCTTCTGTGCGTGTGCGTGAACCAACCAGCCAGAGACGTTCACTGACGCAGAGCGATTGCACCGTTGCCCAGCGCATCACTTCTGCGTCTTGTCCGGCGCTCAATGTCGGCTTCGACACCAGGCGCACCGTGCCAACACTTTCGAACCAATCCCGGCAGCGCAGATTGTCACCAACGTGCACGCCGATGATTTTGTTGCGAGCCGATTCTGCGGAAATGCCATTGGCTGCGGCGTCTCCGACTGGGCTTTGGGGAAAAGCCTGATTGAGCAGCCAGAAAATCAAGGCACTGTCTGAGCCACCACTCAACGGCACGAGCAGACCATTGGCCGGAGCTGCACTTGCGCGCATCCAGTCAATTAGTTTGCTCAGGCGCTCGTCCATGCTGTTGGAAGCATCAACCCGCGACGCAGCGGCCGCAGATTTTGCAGCAGAATTGTCCGTGTTCATGAGCCACCTGTCAGTATAAGAGGATGGCCGTTGAGGCTGACGAGAGCGCCGCTGCAAACGAGGGCAACGGCGTCGGCAACTTCAGCAGCAGGGATGATGCGGTTTTGCGGATTGGTCTTGGCCACCTTTGCCCGCGCCGCTTCTGGGGTGAGAGACTGGTGCTTGACCAGTCCGGCGATGGTGCGGTCGGTCATTTCGCTTTCGACGAAACCAGGGCAGACCGGCACAACCACGATGCCGTGCTTGGCGTACTCTAGGGCCAGGCTTTTGGCCAGACCGACAAGAGCGTGCTTGCTGGCGCAGTAGGCAGCATCGTACTTCATGCCCTTGAGACCGGCGGTGCTTGATATGATGCAGATGTTGCCGCTCTTGCGTTCGACCATGCCGGGCAAACACGCCTGGGTGAACCAGAAGGTGCCGTTGACATTGACTGCGAAAATTTCTTTCCACAGGTCTTTGTCGAAGCTGTGACTGACGCCACCCTTGCCGATTCCGGCGTTGCAGACAAGGTTTTGCACCGTCCACTTATTGGCCACCGCTTTTGCCATGGTGGCGTCGGCAGTGGCGGGGTCGGCGACGTCGCCTACGACATAGTCGGCACTGCCACCAGCCTTGCGAATTTCTTCGCAGAGCGATGACAGTTCCGCTTCGGTGCGGCCAACGGCCAACACCGAAGTTTCTTTGGCCATACGCAGCGCCATCACACGGCCAATGCCGCGGCTGGCGCCGGTGATGATGGTAACGAGATTGATATTACGAGTCATGTTCGACTCCTTCAAACTGTTGCTCAATCGTGCAGGTCGTCAATCGGCGAGCAGGCTTTGAGCAGATGGCGGGAATGAGAAGTTTTATCCATGGCCGTGAATACTGTGGTGAGCAGCACTCCCAGTTGGCCATGAGAAATGGTGTCGAAGTTTTTCGCTTCGACTTGTTTGACGGCCGTGTCGGCTTCGGCGAGTAGCCTTGTGGCTTCCGCTTGGTCGTTGTCGACAGGAGTTTGTCGTGCGATTTCGTTGAGGCTGACCAGCTCCTTTTTCAGGATGCCGAGATTGATCTCAACGGTATGTCGCAGAATTGCGCGGTCTTTCAGCGCTTCTTGACGCTCATCCCACCAGCCGTAGATGGCTAGTGCCACCACGACTATGATGATGATTGTGATCCAGGTAATAGACATAAGATTGCCTTTGAGTTGTTGTACTACCTTGCGTTCTCAATGATTGAGAGGCTCGGAAAGTGTTTATTCGTCGCCGTCTGCCGGAATGCCCGACATTTGCGCTTCGAACTTGGCGTCGCAGACGAAGCCTTTGGCCAGCAGCAGAGCGCGGGTTTCTTCGCGGCCGACGTCGCTGACGAAGGTGCTTTCTTCCATCTCGCTGTGGTTTTCGGGCAGGTGCCTGAGCACGAAATGGTCGAGCTGGTCGGTGTAGCCGTAGCCCGTGCGCTTCAGCAAAGCGATTGGACAGAGGATGTACCAGACGTCGCCGTCGTCTGCTTCTTCTTCGCTGCAGACGTAGAAGCAGAAGTCGCTGGGCGGAAAGAGGTCGTGAGCGCGAATGAAATCGATGCAGGCATTGGTGCCGTACATCGCTCCAATCGATTCTGCAGCAGGGCTCTCGGGGTCAACGTCCCAGGGGGCCAGGCCCTTGAAGGTGGTGCTGACGATGGCACCGTTCACTTCGGTGACCAGGGCCTGCAGGGGCAAAGCGCGGTGATGAAAGACGCGCACGATGGGCTCGCCTTTCTTGCCGCTTTTCGAGAAGCGCTTCCAGTTGTCGTTGTCGCTGCCGTATTCAGCGGGAAAGGCAGCTACGACCGCTTTGGCGCAGTCTTCGGTGGTGATTTTGCTCATGATGTTTGGTGAATGGTGAATGGTGAATCGAAAATTGATTTCGAATGTCGATTGACAGGCCGGAGCCAAGCAAGCAGAGAGTAATTCGCTGCACGGCTTGGCTCCGGGACAGTTACTGCGACCTGCTTATCGCAGTTGCTCAGACTTCAGCACAAACCCAGCAGTTCGGCCTGGTAGCTGGTGCTGGAGAGCACAGCCACATTGCTTCCCTGAAGCTGAGCTGGATCTGCGGTGAAGAGATAGAGACGCACCACCCGCTTCTTGTCGAGGAAGGCGGGCAGGTCGGTCGGTTTCTCTTCTTGCTTGGTTCTCACTACCATGCCGTTTTCCAGGTCGCAGACAACGATGTGGGTCGCTGCTGCAATCGAGGGGGCGACAACAAAGCTGAGCGCTGCATTGGCGCTTTCGCTTTCTTTCTCGACCACGGCGTAGGCGATGCGATGTCGCGCCGGCTCTGGCTTTTCGAACTTGACGTTCAGTTCGCAGTCATTGAAGCCGCTATCGAGCAGGTACTGCTTGATGTGATACTCGATGCCATATTTCAGGTGCGAGATCGTGCCGGTGCGGTGCTCGGTGGTCACCGTCAAGATGCAGACAGCAGTCGAGCCAATCTGGAAAGTTTTCAGGCTCTCCACTTTGTTGACTCCGGCCACAGCCAGGCAGCGCTTGGTGATCTCTTCTTCGTGCTCCTGGCCAATTGAATGCTGCAAGAGCACTCGCAGGCCGTCTTGAAAGAGTTCGTAGCCGGTGTGGGCGATGGCGAAGGCTACCACCAAACCAAGCGGATACTCCAACCAGGGGGCGTTGAAGGCATATTCGCCCACGACGCCAATCAGGGTGATGATTTCGATGCGGCCGTCGCTGGCGGTTTCTTGGCCGTCAGCAATCATGCTGGCGTGGCCACCACGTTTGCCCATGGCGATCTGATAGCGGCTGACCACCAGAGAGAGAATGACACTGCCAATGGTGAGGGCTAAGACCCAGGGTAGGGTGGAAGTGCTCATCACCAGCGGCTCATGCACAGGCAGCGGCAGTACAGCGCGCACGGCCTGGTCGAAGCTGGGGGCGAGGGCAAGTAGTCCGACCACACTCTTCAGTGCGAATTGAACCGCCATCACCAGTAGTGCACCGCCGATGGCCAGAGACGTGAAGAACTCCACGTTTTTCTTGCCAAAGGGATAGTCGCTACTGGCTGGTCGTTTGGCCACCCAAATGACGACAATGACCGCTAGAGCCTCGAGGATGTCGGCCAAGTTGTGATAGCCGTCGCCTTCAATCATGGGCGAATTGATCTGGTGGCCGACAGTGATTTTCAGCACCGCCTTGACCAGATACATGAGAACCACCAGGCTCATGACGCCGAAGGGGTTGGTGAGGAAAGCAATCAAGCGCTCTTTCACACTTGTTCTGCTGACGCTCTTCGTACTCGTAGCGCTGCTCATGCTGCACCCCCTTTCACAGCCGTTTGACTGGTTGCGGTCGTTGAGCGACCTTTTGCCTTGAGGCGAGGCGAAGCAATGGCCAGAAGCGGTATTGGCGTTTTGCGCAGAGTCTGGCTGACATAGCAGCCGATGGTGGTCTTGGCCGAGCGCGACATCACAATCAGCCGGGCTGATTGCCGCAGGGCGCAGTGCAACAGGCCTTCCACCACATCGTCGGCCGTTTCCACCACCACAGAGCATTCCACCCCAGATTGCTCTGCCATGGCTTCCAGGGTCTTGAGCAAGGCCTGGGCAGAGGAGCACATGTGCTCTTTGGGGTCCGTGGCACTGAGGCCGGGAACCGACCAGGTGGTGTGATACAAAATCACGGGCAGCCCCAGGTGCTGTGCCAGGTCGAAGGCGATCTCGGCAGCGGGCATGACCGACTGGCCGTCGCCGAAGGGTACGAGAATCGGGCCGTTGCCGCGACCAAGCAGGGTGGTTTCGCGGCAGGGGAAGAGCACAGAGAGGTCGTCGCGTTCGAAGGCCAGGTTGTGGTCGACAATGACGCCGCTGGCGGCATGGTTGGCATCGAGGCTGATTGCTCCGGAGGCCAGACTGGTCTTGCGCACAACGTCGTCATGCACCAGGCTGGCTTCTGTGGCCATCAGGGTGTCGGCGGCGCTGGCATCGATCAAGGCAGCGCCATCGGGGTCGCTGCGCAAGTAGACATGGAGCGGTTGGTCTTGAGCAGGTTCGGCTTGAGTTGTTTGCTTGGCGCCGTTGGTTGTTGGGGATTCGGCGCCATGGAGCTTGCTCCACAAGTCGGCCGCAAAGATCAGGGCCAGACGACCTGTGGCCGTCCGGCTGTACACACAAGAGATTTGGGTCATGGTTATCCTTGCAGTTTTTGCCCGGAGGCGAAATTGAGCGGCGTCAGTTCGTACTGACCGAGTTCAGTCAGCGGGCGGTTGGCCATGATGTATTCACGCACCCCGGGTTTGCCCTCTTCGGTTCGGGTTCTGCCGTCGCCGTTGTAGAGCTCGCTGAGGCGGGTGACGTGGTAGAGGAAGCGTCGCAAGTCGCAGGCGCTGCCAGGGCTGTCGAGAAGGCGGCTCAGGTTCATGAAACGCTGGTCGCTCGCTCCCAATTTGTCGACTGCGGCAAAGCTGAAGCCGGCTTGCTCTTCGAAGCTGCCAAAGCTGGTGCGTTTCAGCTCTTTGGCGTGGAGTTTGACCAGGTGGGCAATTTCCGGGTAGGCCGCGGAGATGGCAGCCAGCGTGTTCTTCCAGTTGGCGATTGCCAGTTCATGGTGCTTGCCACTGGATTGTTGCTTGCCGTTGGATGCTTGGATGGCGCCTTTTTTGGCTGAGCTTGGCTTGGGGCTGGCTGGTTTAGGGAAAGTCAGGAGGTGGAAGGTAAAACCCTCAGCCAGCTTGCGTTCCACATAGGCGTTGGTGTAGCCGATGCTGCTCAGCATTGTTAGGGCTGGCTTGTCGGCGATAGATTTTAGGCCCGATGGACCCATGACCATGACTACGCGGCGGTCGACTTCTTCAGTCAGGGCCGGTACGCTCATGGTCGGATGCAGGCGAATGATTCTGCCGTAGCGACCGCGGGTGCGAGCGATTGGGACAGATTTGTTCGCCGCGGTTGGCGTTGAGCTTTTTGAGCTTTTCCGCGCAGGTTTTGGTTTCGCTGGTTTCATCATATTCAAGTTTCCCCTATTAATGGGATATCGGAAACTGAGGAATCGGGCATGAACTAGTCCGCGATGACCACTTGCCTACCCTTGGAGGTGGGGGAGGAATGGCGGGTCGTTCATGGTTGGTTAGCGGTGGCGGGTTTTTTTAATAAACGGGTGGGTGTGGGGAAAGTTAAAGGTCAACCAGAACCTACATCATGAGCTCATGTTTCCAAGAGTGATTTGGCTAAAACCTTACCCATATAGGCGTTAACTTTTGCGAACCAGCTTGGCATCCCTAGCGTAGTTCCACGAATCAGCACGGCTTTCGAGATTAATTGTGCTTGACAGCGCCTACTCCTGCATATACATTCGGACATGTGGCACTTGCCACGTTTTGTCCGTCACCTTACTAACAAAAAAATTGGTTCCGAGCTTTGAGCTTGGTTATGCGATCATTTGGGGAATATTGTCAGCGTCAGCCGATGAGATTCAGCAGATACCTCGCTGTAGCTCGGAAACCTTAGCATCAACTCACCTTGGGCCTAATGTGGCCTGCTTGTCCGTTGGACATTGGTGAAGTATCAGGAGAGCGTCATGAACCTCATTAATAAGCAGAGAGAGAACCGTTTCAGACTGGGTGAGCTTTTCCTTGAAACAGGAATTGTCGACCTGTCGGCTGTTAGCGAAGGTCTCTCAATCGCCCGCCGTACCTCTTTTCCTATAGGAAGAGTATTAGTGATGACCGGGTGGCTCAATGACCACGATATCAATTGCGCTCTTGAAGTGCAGACCCTTCTCCGTGAAGGCACGATTGATAAGCCCCTGGCCAAAGATTTACTACGTTTCGCCCATCTCAACAAAGTTGATATCAACGAAGCTTTTCGTCTCAACGGTCTCACCCGGACAGGTGATAACCCCGCTAGCCGCTTGGGCAAATTGATGCTTGCCGCTGGTGTCGCCACCGAAGAAATTTTAGTCCGCGCCAACCGCGAATCTAAGCGTCTCGACCTTACACTCGGCAGTGCTCTTGTGATGCTGCGGGTGATTACCCCCAAAACTCTTGATGGTGCTCTCAACCTGCAAATTATGTTGAGAGATCGCAAATTGACTTTCCCAGAGGCAATTAGCTTCCTCAAAGAAATGCATGAGCGCCAAGTCAGCTTGCGTGAAGTTATGGGCGACCACGGCAAATTCCTCCGTGCCAACAAAATGATGCCTAGACTGGGTGAGTTTCTTGTCTCAGCCGATATTGTTAACGCCAATCATGTTTTGATTGCTTGCGAAATCGGTACCGAAGAAGACAACAACATTGGCCGCGTGCTCATGGACCGTGGACACATCAATGAAGGCACTCTTACTACAGCCCTGAAGCTGCAAGAAATGATCGTCAACCGTGTCATTTCCTACCGTCGTGCTGTGAAGATGATGAGACTGTCACGTGAACTCAATGCTCCGATTGAGCAAATTTTAGAGGAATCAGTCACTCTCGATCACGTCTTTGCCTTGCTAAGACGCGCTGGCATTGTGCCTGAACGCCTGGTGCGCGATGTTGCTTGCGAGATTATCGACTTCGAAGATACTGTGGCTGAAGCCATGCTTGCTCGGGGTTATATCAACCCAGTGCATGCTCGCATGGGTCTTGCCTGTCTAGAACGCATTCATCGCGGACAAATCACTGAAACCAAAGCAGCTTTCGTTCTGCACCACTGCTCTACTCACACTGGCCGCGAACTCGAAATGTTCGGTCGGGTCAATTGGAAAGAGTTGTGCGCTGTGGAAGTGCATCAAGATTTGCTGCGTCAGTAAGTTCGGATCAACCTTCCTAATATTGTCGGCAACTAAAGTAATGAAATACGCTGGTCGAATTCGGCCAGCGTATTTAGTCTTTTAATAAATGCTAGCTTTTGTTTGCGTCCATGGAGGACCCTGTGAAAATACCTGTAACCACTGCCCTGGCTCTAATACTTTCAGTTGCCCCTGCATTCGCTCAGTCTTTGAACCCGAATAGCCCGTCGCCACTGCAGCCAGGTGTCAATCGTGGCACTGTAGACAGTATTGTCGGTCCCCATTACTGGTACTTCACTGCTGGTCCAGGTCAATCGCTGGTGCACGCCAGTTTCACTTCGATGGGTTTGTATGGCAGCCCTCAGCGCACTAATTTAACAGTCACCCTTTCTGACGCCGACAACACCTGGCATGCTCCCCATGTGTTGACCTCTCAGGGTAAAGCTGTCGATTACACCTTTACTGGTAATCCTAAAAAACAGACCAAAATGATTGTCACGGTAGCGCCGCCTTCAAATAGTCTCATCAGGGCTGGCGGCGACTATCAACTTGAGGTTTCAGGCGTGGCGGCTTTCGGTAGCAAGAGTGACGCTGAGCCCATTGTCCATATTTACAAACAGATGTGTGGCTATACTGCCGCGCTTGGTAATTGTAAGTTTCAATCTGATGGAACGGTTGCCACCACTTCAGGAGCCAGTGGCACCTGGAAACTATTCGATCGAGACAGTAATACTTACGTAATCGCTATCGAAGGTCAGGACAAACACTCGCTTCAATATGTTGCTGGGCGCGGACTTTGCGATGGTGACTCGATATGGTTTCAGGAAATTCGCTAGTGGGTGCGTCGCCACTTATTGTTGTTAGCTCTCAATAATTTCTTATCACAAGCTCGCTCACAGCCCCGCGTTTGTCGCCGTGGCAGTTGATAGCGCGAGCGGCTTGCACCGTGGTTATTGAAACTCCTGGAATGTTTTCATAGAGTGTCCGCAACTCAGGTGTATCTGAATTGCTTACCATTGCTTTTACGCCTTCTTTTGTCAATCTTTCCACTAGTGCCGCAAGGCGCTCTTGGTCGGCCATGCCGAAACTCGTCAGAGTGTAGGAAGTGAAATTGGCGGTTTTGCTAAGTGGTTGATAGGGCGGGTCGAAATAAACAAAGTCGCCCTTTTTTGCTTTTACTGTTACAGCATCGAAAGGTCCAGAAATTAGACTGGCACGCTCTAACAGTGCACTTGCCCTGGCTACACCATCATAGTCGGCGATGCGGGGGTTTTTATATTTGCCAAAAGGAACGTTGAACTGACCTTTGCGATTGACGCGATAGAGGCCATTGAAGCAGGTTTTGTTCAAGTAAATTAGTCTAGCTGCTCGCTCAAGTTCGCTCATTTGAGTGATGTCTTGAGCCCGCACTTTGTAGAAGAAGTGCTTGTCGTTGCGCATGTTTGCTAGCAGCGAAAGTAGCTCTGTAGGCTGGTTCTTCACTGCCTGGTAGCAGTTGATTAATTCAAAGTTTGCATCTGAAAGATAACTTTCTAGACTAGTGTTTTTCGAAGCAAGATGAAAGAAAACTGCGCCACCGCCAAGAAATGGTTCGAAGTAGCGCTTGTATGAATTAGCTTTAGGAAAGAGTGGGTCCAGTTGGGCTAGCAGTCGGCCTTTGCCACCGGCCCATTTGAGAAAGGGGCTGGTGCGAATGACCTTTGTTTCTAGATTGGTATTAGCTGTTGGTGACACTACATTTAATACCAGAAGAAGTTTCGACTTTGGAAAAAAGCTCAGGATCTGAAACAAGTAACAAGTGTCGCACAGCTTGATGGTGTACTTCCCAAACGTGGGGGCCATAGCCGCCGGCAAATACCATGGCTAGTGGAATTTCACGCTTTTTGAAAGTGTCGATAACAAATTGATCACGCTCTTTTAAAACTGAAAGGGGTAAACGTAGATATTTCGTTCCAGGTAAAATGTCTTTTTCGTAGACGTCACTGCCAGCAACGAACATAACTAAGTCTGGTGTAAATTGACTAAGAGCTTGATTTAGAGCCGCTTTGGTGCGCTCTAAATAGGTGTCTTTTTCAGCTTCAAGAATACCTACATCAAGGGAGCTTTCTTGCTTGATTTCTGGCCAGCCTTCTTGGGAGTGCACCGAGAGAGTAAAAACAGACTTGTCGCCAGCAAAAGTTTTGGCTGTGCCATCACCCTGGTGGAAATCAAGATCGACAATCATGGCCGTTTTAATAAGCTTTTCTTTTTGCAATTTGCGAATAGTAATGGCAATGTCATTGATGACGCAAAAGCCCCGGCCTTGATCGGGAAAGGCGTGGTGATAGCCAGCTCCTAAATTGGCTGCTAGGCCATGTTTTAGAGCCAGACGAGCGGCCTGCAGTGTGCCGCCTGATTTGAGTAAGAAATCTTCAATTAGCTGCGGTAGGGCTTTTGTCGCAGTTTCACGCTTTAGCTCTTCGGCTTTTAATTCGAAAATTTCAAACCAAGTTTCTTCTTTTTCCAAACTCTCTAAATAAGCGAGGCTGTGCACTAGAAGCACATCTTCTATATCGAGTGGCTGGGGTGAGATCACATCTGGTGCATAACCAAATTCGTCTTCTATCGCTTTCAAAACAAGTTCACCACGATCGAGAGCGAAGGGCTTGTTCAAGCCGAATGCTGGTAGGTCGGTGTTATAAGCGGGGCTGAAAACGAGTTGGGATGCTTTATCCATAGTCTACGAGTATAGCAAGGTCTGTCTCTTAGCCGCTCTCAATTGCTTTTCCTTGTTGTTTGGAGTGATCACTTGGCTACTGTCTTGTTGGGCTCTGTTTGACTGCCGTTGTAAAGATGTGCGAGCTTCGTTATTTCTCATGGGTGATTGCTGCCAAGGCGGAGGTGGCAAAGAGTTTTAACACCTTGGCAACAATCGGTTCTAGTGCTGGTTTGATTGCTGGTTCGAATGGCCATTCCCTGGCGCTTCTGCGGCGTAAGTTTATTTTTCACGCGTATCTTTCCTGCGCGCAGGTGTAGCTACTACTAAATTAATAGCCCATTCATAACCAAAGCCTAATCAAAGCTATGTCTTAGAGCTATTGATCAGATTTCAAGAACTAAATAGGCTTCAGGCCTAATACTTCCATTTCTTTTTCCATGAGCTAAGTCAAACCCCCGAATCTAAAACCCCAATCGGCCACCAGCTCTCTTAATACACCCAAGCCCCGTGCCCAGTCTTGTGCGTTGATTTCGCGTTGATTTTCACGCCCTGCGGCACCATCATGTCTTTTGAAGGGAAACCTTATGATACTCAGCACAGCCTTACTCTGGTTGGGCCTGCTCCTCTTATTCGTGGTTCTCAACGGCCTCTTCGTTGCTGCTGAATACTCTTTGATTAGGCTGCGTGGCAGTCAGGTCGAGGAGATGATTCAACGCAAGGTTCTGGGCGCAAGCACGATTAAGAACCTCCTCGATAACATGGACCGTTCCGTCGCTGGTGCCCAGTTGGGTATCACGATTGGTGGTCTTGCTGTCGGTGGTGTGGGTCAGGAGCCCATCCGTGCCCTCTTGCAGATTGCCGCCGATTCGCTCGTCGGTTATCTGCCCTTCCTTGCCAACGTGCATGTGCCGGCTTTCGTCGGCATTGCTCTGTCGTTTCTTATTCTGACAATTCTCCACGTAATCATTGGCGAACAGCTGCCCAAGCTCTTGGCTCTGCGCTCTCCCCAGCGAATTGCTTTGACGCTCTGCATGCCGTTTGCTCTGTTCTGTCGCTTCACTGCGCCACTGCTGTGGTTGGTGAACGGCATTACTAGCTTGATTCTGAGAATTCCTGGTATGCCCAAGAAGGTTGATAAGACTAGCTCAGCGCCGTCTCCGGACGAGCTGCAAATCATCATCGAAGACAGTGCCAGGGCTGGTTCGCTCGGTAAAGGTGAATCGAATCTGCTGCGACGTGCTCTTGAGCTGCGCGGTTTGACCGTTTTCGACATCATGGTGCCCCTGAGCTTGATTGATGGCCTGCCCGAAGAAATGTCTCTGGCTGACGCCTTGGACCTCATTTCGCAGACTCGCCACAGTCGCTTGCCCATCTTCAGCAATGGCCGCAAAGCTGTTGTTGGTATCCTCAACTCGCGAGAGTTGCTCGATATTCTCAAGAAGAAACTGCGGGCAGAGTTGAAGGGCGTCAAGCCAAACCCAGGTTCTACGGCTGCTCTTACCGGTAACGAACCGATCGGCAAGTTGGCGGCTTTTGTGCGCAAGCCCTACTTCGTCAACGAAGATGTGCCTGCTGCCGACCTGCTTCAGCAACTGCAAACCCAGAAGCTTCAGTTGGCCATCTGCACAGATGACGCTGGCGCTGTGGTGGGTTTGATCACTCAAGAAGATTTGCTTGAGCAGCTTGTCGGTGAGATTCACGACGAATGGGACAAAGCAATTGAGGGTGTGGAAATCCTCGATGGCGGCCGCTTCCGTATCGACAGTGAGTTCACGCTGTTTGAATTCCGCAAGGTCTTCGACCAGCGAATTGTCAGTGAGTCGGATGCCACCACCGTCGTTGGTGTGGTTCAAGCCGAGCTGGGCAGGCCTGCTCAAATCGGCGATTCCATCACCCTTTCTTCCTACCAATTCACCGTTGTTGTTCTCACCGCTGGTGGTGCTATCGCCCGCCTCGAGGTAAAGCCTGTGCTTGATGGTGCCGAAGACTCGTTGTCTTCTGGTCATCTCGAAGCCTAAGCCAACAACCCCAAAACCTCGCAAGGAGGCCAATATGTATATCGCTATTGCAATAATTGGGTTGGTGCTGCTGGCTGGCTATCTTGCCTTCCGCTCACTGAGTCGTCAGGACATGACGGCTGAACCCACCCACGTCATTCAGTCTGGAAAGGATAAGAGCTGGAATTCGCCAGTCTTCTCCAGCTTCGGACCATTCTTCATCAAGCCCTGGTTGCAGCCGGGTTTGAACGGCCTGTACTCGCAGGGCAACACCTTTGAATCGGTGCAGGTGATGTTTCACGTGCTCAGCGACAAGGGTCAGCGCAAAGAGTTCGTTGTTGAAGTCGAGCTGGTCGAAAGTGGCAGCAAGTGGCGTGTCACTCCCGATTCGCGCTTGATCACCATTCACGGCGTGCCTGAACAAGTGCAGTTCAGTGCCAAGATCGACAACCTTCCCCCCGGTGCTCTGTTCAACTACCGAGTGCTGATGGGCGGTCACGAGATCTACAGCGCTTCTGCTCGTGCTCGCAAGGCCGAGGGCGATTCTTTCCGTGCCATCATATTCGGTGACATGGGCAACGGCTCGCCTGGTCAGCGCAAGCTGGCTTATCGCCTGGCACAGCCTGGTCCGGCTTCGAAGCTGCCTGTCTCCACTGTTGATACAGCTGCGACGATTCCCTTCGTCAAGCCTCAGGGTGCTGACCTGATCGTTTCCGCTGGCGACATTGTCTACCAGCACGGCCGCTTCGCTGAGTATCTGAGCAAGTTCTTCTCGGTCTATCAGAGCGATGTCAATGCGCCTGACCGGGGAGCCAACCTGCTCGCCAACACGACGGCTGTGAGCTGTGTCGGCAACCACGACATGGCCAAGCTCGATCCCGAGACTCTGGTGAGTTTCGATGACTACCCTGACCTGATGGCCTTCTTCGCGCTCTGGTCGCTGCCTTTGAATGGGCCGAACAACAGCAAGCTGGTCAACGGTTCTGGTGTCAACCTGCCGCCCATGCTTGGCGACACTTCAGCCATGCATGACTTCCTCAATTCGGCCGGTGAACGTTATCCGCGTATGGCGAACTTCGCCTACGATTACGGCAACGTGCACTTCCTCTTCCTCGACGCCAACACCTATATGGACTGGACCGACGAGAGCATGAGGCGCTGGGTTGATGAAGACCTGAAGGCTGTGCCGGCTGGAAAGTGGAAGGTCGTCGTGCTGCATCAGCCGCCTTTCACGAGCAACGTTGGTCACCAGCGCGAGCAGGGGATGCGCTTTCTCAGCGACATCTTCGAAAGCAACGGTGTCAGTGTTGTTTTCTGCGGTCATGCTCACGTCTATGAGCGCAGCTTCCCGCTCAGGTTCACTCCTGACGGCGGCATCGCTCGCAGCGCGCAGCTCGAAGGTGGCTACGTTCCCGGCAAGATCGTGCTCGACAAGAAGTACGACGGCACGGCCAATACCAAGCCTGATGGTGTGATTTACATCGTCACTGGCGGCGGCGGTGCTAAGCTCGACTCCAAGGCTCTGCACGACAATCCGTCGGCCTGGCAGCCTTTCACCCACAAGTTGGTGGGCGATCGACACTCTTTCACGCTGGCAGACTTCGGTTCTGACCGCATGGAAGTGGCTCAGTTCGATTCGGACGGCCACGAGCTGGATCGGTTCGTCATCGCCAAGTAGCGATGGCAAATTTTAGAACGGTCAGAGATATTGGGTGCAAACCTGGTATTTCTGGCCGTTTCTATTTTCACTACTGCTACTATCCTTTGTCGTACCAAGATCGTGATTAAGCGAGTAAGCGTTAGTAGAGGCGGCCAAATATAGTCAACCAAATTGTTAATTCGTGTCGACCGGTTAATTCGAAGCGGTCGGTTAATTTGTGCCGATCATTATCGGCGCTGATTAGGCAATTAACAGACTACTTTTTCCGAGATAGTCACTGAATTTCCGCTCTAAAAGTCTGATAAACGATCTAAATTGAAGTTTTAATCGGAAAATCGCAAATAGACGATCTTCTACTTCAGTAGGGTGTTGGCTTTTAAGCAATAAGTTGGCATAAGAGAATAAGCTCTTATTGTTCTAAGATAAGAGATGCACAAGCCCATAGGGCAGTCAGGGGAAGAGATGCCTCTCCAAGACTCTTTTAGTCGCAAGTCAGACAATCAAGACCCAACGGTACCCAGAACGCCTCGTCCTGCAAAGTGGCCACGCGTTCCTACACTGGAAGACCTTGAATTCAGCTACCAACGGGCCAAAGACAGCCCGGAGATTCCGGCTGCGATGTTGTGGAAGCGCACTGAGTCGTCTAATTTTGTTATATCGGTCACTTTTGAAAAAGGCACGAATGCCGGCGAAGCCACCTGGGTGATGCAGGCCGAAGAGATGGGCGATAACGTCGTGCTTTGGAGTTTCCGTAGCCGCGAAGCTCAAGTAATTCACCAGCTCATGGAAGAGGCTATTACGTCTCTGGAACCAGGCAACCAGCCTGATTACAGCATTTCTACCAGTGGCAGCGGTCTTAAGCCTGGCACAATAATCGACCACTACGAAGTACGCGAAGAAATTGGCTCGGGCGGTATGGGAGTGGTCTACAAAGGCCGCGACCAAATGTTCGATCGCACCGTCGCCCTCAAGGTTTTGCACGGTAAGTTGCTGAGTGATCCCCTGAGCAAAAAACGTTTTGAACAAGAGGGGCGGGCCACAATTACTCTTGTGCACCCGAATTTAATCTCGGTTTATCACTATGGTTTTTCTAGCAGCGGCCATCCTTTCATTGTCATGGAGTACGTGGACGGCCGCGGTCTCGATAAGCTGCTCGAAATTATCAAGCACTTAGACGTCGAAGAATTTGTCGATATTTTCCTTCAGGCTTGCGATGCTCTGGCCCATGCCCACGAACGCGGCATTATTCACCGTGACCTTAAACCAAGCAACCTCATGATTGTTGAGACTGGCCGCAAGAAAGAGCGGGTGGTCAAGATCGTAGACTTTGGTATTTCTAAGATTCTTCCTCATGGGCGCTTCCCCGGACAAGATTTGACTTCGGCTGGAGATGTTGTTGGCAGCCCGCTATACATGAGCCCGGAACAGTGTAAGGGTCTTAGTCTTGATGGTCGCTCCGATATTTATTCGCTTGGTTGCTTGATGTATCAATCAATTTCCGGGGCGCTGCCTTTCTTGGGCGAAAATGCCCTGCAAACTTTGAGCAAGCATATTTGTGATCCGCCACCACCTTTTGATGAAGTGGTGCCGTCTTTGAATATTCCTAAAGAACTGCAAGACATTATCTTCAAAGCTCTAGAGAAAGAGCCAGAAAATCGCTATAACACTGTTGGTGAACTGCGCGCTGACCTGGATGCCTTTAATCCCAAGAGTAAGTCTCTGAGTCTTACAACTACTACTTTGACAAAGGTAACATCCTCTGCCACGGCTGGTTCTGTGCAGATTTTGATGGAAGCCGGAGAGTTGCCTAGAGCTACTCTTGAAGCCTCAGTCAATGTGCAAAAGTTGATCAAAGAAGGCAAAGTAACCTTGAGCCAGGCTGCCGATCTTTTGCAGCGGGCCCACAAAAACGACGGCAAGATTGATTTTGACAAGATTTCTCCCCAGGGCAATACTCATAGTTTTGTAGTAGATACTCCTCTGGAAGCGGTTTTGGTTGAGGCCGGGCTAATCAGCAACGCCGTCTGGCGCACTCTGCTGCAATTGCAAGCGGCCATTCGCAACCAGGAGATGACCAAAGAAGACGCCGTTGAGGAGTTTAAGAAAAGACATCCACGAGCAACCGAAGAAGCGAAGCACAGAGCAGCCAAAGAAGCCAGTGCCGAGCGCAGTAAAAAGGCGGAAATGTCTCCCCCTGTCAATGTTGTAGATTTGCTCAAACAAGCCGGTATTGTCACCCAAGAAGATATTGAAAATGCCACAAAGCTTGATCAAGATAAAGGGGCAAAAATTGAAAAGCATTTAGTGGCGATGGGCAAAATTGACACTAAGACTGTGTTGGCCAGCTATCAGTGCATGACTATGCTGACGCAAAAAAGATTAGAAGTAGGGCAGGCAATTATCGCCCTCAATTTCTGCCAGAGAAGCCGAGTTGATTTTGGCGAGGCTATGAAAGAATTGGGTTGGGAACTGTCTTCTTGATCGGTGACTAGATGGCAGAAGACATACACCACAGTCATTTCTATGCTCAGGCTCACGCCATCATATCTAGTGGCTTCTCTTCTGTGCTGCAAGAGCCGGTTGAGATTCAAGCGTGGCCATTTGCCTATCGACCAGAACGCTCACTGGTAGTGGACGCGAAGGGTAAGCGCTTTGTTTTGACTGGCGAAAACACAGATCGCTCATTTGATGATATTGAACAAGAATATCTTTCGGTCGATATTTTAATTGAACGAGGATTCGACCAGGGCGTGCCGATTTTACCAGCCGTTGATGGCAAACCATGTCATTTTGCTGAGGGCCGTTATTGGACTTTGAGGCCATACATTGAGAGCAGTAAGCCATTCAACTGGCGCCGAATGACTTGGAATGAGAGCCACTGTGCTGAGGCCGGTCGGGTTCTAGCGATGTTGCATTGTGCCGGTGATGGAGCCAATCTTAGCCCGGGTTTGATCAAGCGCCTTAAGCCAAGTGTCAATTGGCAGTCGGCCTGTCTCGACCGCATACGCCATGCCTTTGCTCGCGCTAGCGAGTTCGGTGTGATGCCCGGCTACAATCTTACTGTAGCGGCGGCAGAAGCCATTGTCGGGCGGCTACAAGGGCGAGTTGAGCAGGTCGCTGAAATTCAGACCATGATCGAAGAGTGGCTGCGAGCCCACGGCTCTAGGTACGCCTGGCGTGCGCTTTTGCATGGTGACTTTCATCCAGGCAATTTGCTTTATCGTGGATCTGCTGTCAAAGCCGTTATCGATTGGGATTATTCCCGGCTTGATGACCCGCTTTTTGATCTTGCCTATGCTCGATTGATGTTTTGTGGACGCTTCAGAGAAGCTGATTTTTCTCGCACTGAGATGTTTGACAAAGACCTGTGTGACAAGTTTGAGGCCAGCTATCGAGATCATCTAGACAGCACTCAAAGTGAGCATTACCTCTGGTTGATTGTGTTGTGCAGTTTGGTGATGGGCGACAATGCCACCCGTCAAGAAGAGGCTATGGCTGCCGATATTCTTGCTGCTTATTCTGAAATTGTTTTGGGACTTATTTTGGTTTTTGAACTAGAAGAGCTGGTTAAGCCAAAGCTTTTGTCAGATCAAGAGCGTGAGCTAGCCCTTGATCAGATGCTTGATCGCGAGCTGGGTCAGAAGCAAGATTCAAAACAGGACCCAAAGCAAGATCCAAAACGTGATCAGAACTATGAGCAAGAGCTTGAAATAGAACGCCAAGCTGAGATTTTGCAAATGGAACGCAATGCTGGCAATATTCTAGGGTTTTTCACTTAGTTGCTAGCTTACAGACATTTTTACTTTGTCCGGGCATAATCAGGCTTGCTGCGTGTAGGTATTAATTGCTGGCCGCTTTGATGACATGCAGTTAAGTAAGCATCGGCTTGCAACAGAACATTATCGAGGAGTGCATATTGAACATCCCAGCTCCAATTGCAGCAATGACCAGTAGTATTGCTGCGGTTTTTGTGCCACTGCGATCTGTTCGTCTGTTTGTCCTTGCTATCCTGGCTGTTTGTGCAGCTGGTGTAATGTGGACTGCTTGCCATCAATCAAAGCCTAGCGTTTCCGCAGAGTGTTTAAAGGACCACCAATACCAATTTTTAGCTGCAAGTTATTGCCGCGCAGGTGAGTTTGAGTATGCGGAGTCAATGCTCAATGCGAGCCTTGCGCTTCATTCTAGAGCTGGTTGTTCAGGCTGTGTGAGCCAGGTGAAAGAAAAACTCTATCTTTCTAAGATTTTTAGCAAGCAAGACCTACTGACTGAGGTCAAAGCTACCAATGCAACTGCGTGTCGAGTGCACAAGAATTGCGACCATGATGTCGAGAAAGACGAGTGCGGTTTGCTTGGGCGCCTAGAGGTGAATCGTCAAATTCACAAAGTTGAACCTCACCCAGAAAGCAGTTGGTTTGGCCTTAGCCATCGCTCGTACTGATTATTCTTAGACTTGCGAACGATACTCATTAGTTGCTAGCTTACAGACAATTTCTAAAGTTGAACTCATAATGCTAATGACATTGGAATTAGCGTGGTGTGCTTAATTTGAGAAGCTTTAGGTTTCCAATTGGTCTGATAAGGCCCTTAACCCTGCTGAATAGTACGCCGCGTTCGCGTGGGAAGTATTTCATAGCTGCCATTCTGATGGTTCTTTCCTCGGTCATAGTAAAGCACCGCGATCAGCCATTCAACTGCATTTCTTCGCTCGGTACTGACGCTTTAAGGCATGGGCAATTCTCTCGCTCGTGCCAGTTGCGGCATCTGGCTCTAAATTATGCCTGCGTTGTTGGGCTTGGAGATAATTCCATAGCTGATGCAGCCTTTAATCTTGCCATTGTTTATGGCAATCTCGGTGACCTCACGAGAGCTGAAGAGTTTTGTAATTTTGCTATGCGCAAAGAACGTAGCTTGAGGAAGCATCTAGAGACTACAGAGTTGCTTGCAGAAATTTCCGATGAACATGGCAAAGTTCAAGATTCAGAGCTGCTATTCGAAGAAATCGTTCAGCATGGTGCCTTTATTAGTAAGGAATGCGGTCGCGATTTTATTAGCGATTTGAATAATCTCGCTGGTGTCTATATCAGGCATGGTAAGTATGAAAAAGCACAAAAGACCTTGCTGCGGCTGGTTGAATTCGATTTGAACCGCGAGGGAGATCGTTGCAGCCACCTTCATCGAGATCTTGTTCGGCTGGCGTATGTAGATGAAGAGCGGAGCTCCAAGGTGTCTACGGTAGCAGCGCTGTGGCCTGCGGTTCGGACAAAATTACTGTTGACCGACCGAGAAAAGGCTATTGCAATGAGCTTTACGGACGCCAACAGATTCTTAAGTGACAGCAAGAATAAAGGCAAGCTAGAAGAAGCCTATAAGCCGCTGTGGCTTTTATTTGATAGCGCACCAGCGAACAAAGCCTTGCTAAACTTTGTGCGTCAACAAGCCTATATTTTGAACGACGAGGGTCGCTTGAAAGAGGCTGAGTATGTGCTGCGTAATCACTACAAGAGAATTTTGCTACACACTCCAAATGACTTTGGCGCTCGTGCTGATTCGCTCTTCAATCTTGCCACTTCTCTCAGAAGGCAGGGCCGATTAGCTGAGTCGGTGCCAATACAAGCCCAGGCTGAAATTTATTACAGCAAGGCGAATGAGATGAGATAGTTACTGCTGGTGGTCATCTCGCTGAGATCTGTTTCCTCATAGCCTATGAGCATGCTCAGAGGTTTCGCAAAGGCGAGCGTTACCGGGAATTCTGTATTGCGTGCATGACGTGGAAGTAGAAGCCCGGGAGGCGGTTACCTGTAATCTAATTCACGGCCCGGAGCTTAGTGACCGTCTCCCCTAAAGCGGATGGTATATTGCTATTTGTCATCAATGCCATAACCGGCGCCGTGGACGTTGCGGATGATGGATGGCTCGCCTTCGAGATCAAGCTTCTTTCGTAAGCGTTTTATACATGTAGTCAACGCTTCTCTGCCTGCAACTGAATCGTTTTCCCAAACTAGTTCGATGAGCTTGTCTGCTGTAAATAGTTTGCCTGGATTTTTCATGAGAAACTCTAGAAGGGCAAACTCTTTTGGCTGAAGTTTGATTTCCTCGCCATTTCGGGTGACTTTGAAAGCATCAGAATCAAGTTCAATGGAATGGCACTGTATTGTTTTACCGGCATAGTTTTTAGGTCTGCGCAAAATCGCTTCTACCCGTGCCATAAGTTCTAAGGCGTGAAATGGTTTGGTTAAATAGTCGTCGGCTCCATTTTTAAAGCCATCCAGGCGATCATCGATTGTGCTCTTGCCTGTGAGCATTAAGATCGAAGTGGTGATCTTTTCGGCTCTGATTTGTTTGAGGATATCAATTCCTTCGAGGTTTGGAAGATTCCAGTCAAGGATGGCAAGATCGTAATTGTAGTGTCTTAATCTGCTTAGCCCTTCAAGGCCATCGTCAATAAGTTCGACGATATGGCGATGTTTTTCAAGCCAGCGCCCGATCATCTCACTCAACTCAAGATCGTCTTCAACTACGAGTATTTTTGCCATACATTAACCATAAGCTCTACCTTAACCAGAACACGATTTAGACTTAATGACAGTAAACCAAAAAGTACTTCCTTTACCCAATTCTGAATCTACCCCAATTTCTCCACCATGACTCTCAACTATCCATTTGCAAATAGATAGGCCCAGCCCTGAGCCTTTGTGAACTCGTTCATCATCCCGGCTTAACTGCTTAAAGCGATCAAATAAAAGGCTTTGGTCTTCAAGTTTGATGCCTGGACCTTGGTCGGAGATACTGATCTTGATTTGCTCCCCTATAGCTGCGGCCGATACAACTATGCTTGAGTTGGCTGGTGCGTACTTTAGAGCGTTAGAAAGAAGATTGACTAAGACTTGCACAATTCTTTCTGGGTCGATTTCAACCGTTAGGTTCTCGCTGACCTTCGTCTCTATGTTCAGCTTCTTTTGGCGAGCAATGCTGGCTATTGCATCGATGCTCTCTTGTACAGTTGCCAATAGTCGAGTTGGGCGAGCGTCAATCTCCATTCGCCCTGATTCTAATCGATCCAAATCAAGAAGATTATTTACCAGTGCCATGAGGCGGCGGACACTGTCGCTTGCTGCCCTGAGTTTCTTTTTGCTGAAATCAGACATAACTGCGCTCAGTTCTTCTTGTAAGAGGTCGTGCACGAGCTGCACGGTGGTGAGTGGAGTGCGCAAATCATGGCTGACCATTGCCACAAAATCGCGCTTCATTTTCTCGACTCTTACTCGCTCTGAGATGTCGTGTACTATGCAGTAAAACATTAGGTCAATTTTAGACCAGGTTACTGACCAGGCAGCTTGGGCCGGTGTGCCATCGGCTTTGCTTATTGCACAGTTGAAAGTCACAGCTGAATCAACTGATTGAGCATTCTCCAGTGCCGCCAGCACATTTTTTCTGTCGTCAGGATCCATTAGCTCAACTATTCGTTTGCCAAATAATTCGGTTGGATCGAATTGCCAGAGTTCTTCTACAGCGCGATTGATATCGACTATTTTATAGTTGCGATCAATAGTACAAATCACTTCTGCAGCATTGTTGAGAACGGCTCTCTCTTTGCGCCGCATCAATTCAAGAGAGTTGTGAAGGTTGTGAATGTCTCTGTCTAGTGAAGTTAGTTCATCGCTTCCCCCAATGTTGTGAGTCGGGGCCCGACCAACTGCAACTCGCGCAGTGTTTTCAGCGATTTTGTAGAGGCGTTTAGATGTACTTAAGTTGAAGAATGTCGCTAAGCCAAAGGCTATTGCTGCGCTTAATGCCACAGCCAGATAGAGCACTAAGTCCACCAATTTCTCAAGGTGTGCCAGCCGTTCCCGACGAGCTTCTTGCAGCTTTACCTGTTCAAGGCAGAGTCCGTTCCAACTACTATACATTTTGTCTATGATGTGTTGGTATTTGATCCAGCCTTTTGCTGCTGTTAATTTGTCGCCTTTATCAAATGAATCTTTGGCATTAGAATAACCTACATCAATATTGTCGGCCAGAGAAATTAGTCTTTCCCACTCTTCTTTTTCTTTGGCATCTTGCTGCACCAATGCTCTGATAATTCGCAACTCGCTGTGGATTCGGTTGCTAGACTCCTTCACTTTCTGATAAAGAATTTCAGATGGATTGTAGTGACCTAAAATGAGGAATGAGCCGCGTTGGAGGTACATTCCAAGGACGGCATCGAAGCGAGATACCAATTCTTGAGAGTGTGATTCTTGGCTGCGTTGCAGCTGAGTTTGAGCCCTTAAGTAACATAGGCACGATACTAGGCCAATCTCAAAAAGTACTGGCACGGCTACTAAAATCAACACTTTTTGTGAAAGTTTTAGGCCCATTCGCTTTAATCGCCTGAAGAAACACTGTTAGGCTAGCATAGCTTTCTACTTATGTTTCGATTGGGTAGTTATCTATCCTCGGTTATACTGTTCCGATGGCTAAGTTTCTAATTATCGAAGACGACGATGAGTTGGCTACCACCGTGGCTGCCTGTCTTAGAGGTGAGCTTCACCAGGTAGCCGTGACCACAAGTGGCGTGGAAGGCCTTGAAAAGGCCTTGGCTGAGAAGTTTGATGCCATTATCCTTGATCTCGGACTGCCCGATTTAGATGGATTGTCTATATGCAAGCAACTTCGAGAAGAGGGCAATACTGTCCCTATACTGATTTTGACTGGTAAGAATCAGATAAATGACCGCATCATCGGCCTAGACTTAGGAGCCGATGACTACATGACTAAGCCTTTTAGTGCCCGTGAACTGTCGGCCAGGCTGCGGGCCATGCTCAGGCGTCCTAAAGCTTTGTTGGAAAACGTTCTAGGCATTGGCAACATCAGTGTTGATTTGACCTCGCGCAGAGTCTTGAAAAATGGTGCGGTGGTGACCTTGTCTCCGATTGATTTTGCCTTACTTGAGTTTCTTTTGAGAAATCCTAGGCGAGTATTTAGTAGCGAGGAGTTGCTGGATAGTGTTTGGGCCTCAGATAAACCGCCCAGTGACAATGCTGTGCGTTCAGCGGTCAAGCGCCTGCGTCAAGCTCTTGATGATGAAGACGATGATGAAGGCGGATCGGTGATAGAAACAGTGAGTAAGTCTGGCTATCGCTTAAAGCAGAGCTAGGTATCATTTGTCAATTAATGACTTGGTCATAAATTGGCCAATAACTGCAATTTAAAGTAGCAATGTTAGTAAAAACCCCACTGATTCTGGCGATAGAGCCACCACCACTGGCGTTTGAGCGGCATATCTTATTACTCATTGAGATTAAAACGAGGACTATATCATGGCCAAGAATTCTATTGAAAACAGAGAAGAGCATAAGAGCCTGACTGAGATGAAGCAGCCATTTAACTACATGGACATTATGAAAGAAAACAATTCGGATGTTAAGAAGCCTGAGTACGATAAAGGTGAGAAGAAGAATCCAAAAGAAGGTGGACCAAAGGACAACACGCAAAAATATTTGCCTGAAATGGATCTCAAGGATCTCTTGATTCCGTGCTAATTAAGTGCATGTTGAGATGTGATGGTTAGCGCTTCGCGCGGATGGTGTCAAATTTGTGTCAGGTTTGTCGTAGTTGCGCAAGCAGTTAAATGAACAGTGGCGATCTTTTTTATTGGTGGCAAAATTGTGTCAGTGGCTGTGCACTGTCACCAGATCAATTTGGTAATAGTTGTTGTGGTTTGTGCGAACGAGTGTTTCTTTCAGCTTGTTGAAAGGTGCATGATGGCGACATACACCTTTCTTTGTCGTAAAAGAGCTTAAAGCAAACAACTCTATCTGGCGGCCACTAATGAGAAAATCTAGCACCATTTATAGTGGCGCAATTGGGGCCGGGTAGAATTTCATTCAACGAAGTTTTGACCAGAAAGGATCATTATGGCAATTTTTGCCTATATGCTGGCTGTTTCTCACATTATTCTGCTACCAGCAGCCCTGCGCGGACGAACTCAGAAAATACGTCATCGAGTCTCGGCTGGGATGGTGTTAGTAGCGGTGCTTTACTTGACGCTTGCTGCCTATCGGCCTGAATTTTTACCATTGCTGATTGTGGCAGAAGTCGTCGCTCTGATTCGCTTCATGTTTCACGACTTCCGCTTGTCTATCGGCACAGGTTCTGCGCGTTCAGTTAGTCGGCATACTGAGCAGGTTTTTCTTAAGTCGATTAAGGCTAGTATTTTCACCAATCTTCTAACGGCTTTGCTATTGGCGCTATGTATTCAGGCTACTTGGGCCGTGCAGGTGCTTCTGGCCTGCCCGCTTTTCTTGTTGGTGGAATACTTCTTTCGCCGTAGACGGGCTCAACGTGTCAAAAGGAACAATCATGCGTCTATTTGACTTGGTTGATTACTCTGTTGCTGAAGGAATTACACCTGATGGCCTTGACTATGTCATGGTTGGCACTCAGAAAGTGGGAGTTGCCTTGAGTTTGTATTACTATCCTGATTCCTTTTCCGGTGCAAAACTAAGGCTGGCCTCATTGAACGAAGATTCTGCCGGGTTGTTTACCTTGCAGCGTTGCCGAGTTGACGATCGTAGCGCAGGCAACCTGGATGCATTGGTGCGCTTGACCGTTCCCGGTGACTGCTTTACCTGTTCGATTTCTTCTGGTCGAAGCCGGCTGCTTGTGGGTCAGATGGTAAAAAAATCCGAGTACGTCACCGGTCTCTTTACGCGGGTATACCGAAGAAAGAATTTGCACGCTTTGGTAAGACTAGAACGTGGGGTTTCGCTCCAACTGATCAATCAATGGCAGATACAGCCAAAGGTTGGCTTCTTCGATCGCATTCTTCGACGTCACCCCAAAGCCCGTGTGCATCAGATCATCAGAACTTTAGTCTTTGATGGTGAGAAAGTTACTCTCGCATCCGAAAGTTGCTAAAGCCCGATTGCGAATGAACATGAAAGCTAATAGCGCGGTTTGGCACCAAAATTGAAAGTCGCTCTCAAATCAAAGGAAATGACATGAAGATAGAACTCGTTCTGTCTCAAGATCACGTTGTAGAACTTCTTGTGGCAAAGTTTTTCCACGATGGATTCAATCTTGCTACGGTTCAAATCGAACTCAGAAGCAGTGGGGCTGGTTCCCACGAATTATTCGCGGAGGTTGCTTTGGGTCTGCCACTGGGGCTAACAGCTCAAACAAAGCTCCTCACCAGAGATATAGCTGGTGCTCTTGCAAGCCATCTGGCTGCGGCAGGTATTTTCATTGATTGTGAGCAAGAGCCAGTGGTTAAGCCAGTCTCTAAGGCAGCTATGATTGCAGCAGGCAGGGACGGTCAGTCTGAAGATAGTCAAAACTTCGAGATTCGATTTTGTCTGCGAGGCAATCAAGCTGCGCTGAAATTGATTTGATCGGTCTAGCTCAGGGCGATTCCCCACGTATTACGTGAACGGTCGGGGAATCGCTGCTTTTGCAGGACTAGAGCCATAATTCGTTGGGTTTTAGACCGCCAGTGGGCTTAATTACAATCCGGCTTTTGCCATTTTTTTCTTCAAAGACTATATCGGGCAGATTTGAAGAGAAAGAACCGCGATTACCTTTGCTATCGCCGCCAGCCTTGCTTACGGTTGTTCGTTCCTCAATGCGTCTTTCTTCGCGGGCTGCAGCAATAACTGCTCTGTTGACTTCGGCTGGCATCGCCCCTTTGCCGTCATAATTTCCGACTATGGCAACTAGGTTGTTTTCATACTGGGTCCTTAGTGCTGAACTTGCTGCTCCTGACTCTAGTTGGGCCACCTGAAGTGGTGTCATTCCTTTTTTAGCCTGCTCCGAAATATTTTTCTCAAGAGCTGTGGTTCTACGATTTAGTTCGTCTAGCATAGGGGTTTTAGGAGGACTATCGAAATGCAGGCCCGGTATCCCAGGCTGGGCTCCAAATGATTTTAGTTCCCAGTTCCGAATGGTTTCGTTGTAGGCTTTTAGTTGTTTTTCTTCGCTTGCTAGTTGTTCACGTTCGGCTGGAGACATTCCAGAGCGTGCTAATAAACGTACGTGGTCATGCAAGGTGTCGCGAGTCCCGAATAGTCCAGTTACAGTATCTTTTACGCTCTCGAATACACCTTCTATCCTAGTCTTATTCGAATTGGGTGTAAGGGTTATGAATTCTTTGGGGGCTTTATCGCGACTGGCATCAAGAGAAACAGAGAAATCGAGAGGTGGGAGTTTGAAGCCTGTGCTTAAGTCGTTGACCACATTGCTTTTGCCTAGCTGTTCTGCTTTTGTTGTTCGCACATCATCAAATAACTTTTGGCTGGTGTTATCGTTTGAGTGTGCTTTAGATTCGAGTTGTTCTAGGTTGCTTGAGTATTGCATTAGAGTTGTTCCTATTAAGAAAGAGTTGAATGTAAGAAATTGATTGATAGAGGAAGGTAGTTTCCCTAAAGAATCAGATGCGCTGCTTCTATGGTGCCAAATTGTCTTAGTAAGTCAGTGTCAGTAGGGTTTCTACTAACGTTGCTAATCTAGTTCTTGCTTATTGGCAAAACTTGGAGCATGAGATTAAGAACCAAATTTGAAAGGATCAGCTATGGAAATTCCGCAACGATCACCGTTGCAAGAAGCGGTGGCCCGTCGTCCAGCGGGCAAGGCAAACCATACAGCCGTTGCTTTCCCTCAGCTTACTTTTAAATTTTTAGAGCAATACTGTAAAGTATAGTAAAGCAAAAATCAGAAAATTCTTGTTGGAGAGAGAAACCGACATGGTCAATAGCCATGCCGGTTTCTCTTACAAAATCGAGCAGAAGAAGAGACTAGAAAATCACTGATGCTAAAATTACTGGCGCTTGAGAAATTGCTGCAGGCCCAGAGGGTTGTCGGTGATGATGCCATCAACTTTCATGGCCAGAAGTGCAGCCCATTGCTCCTCGCTATTAGCCGTCCAGACATTGACCTTAAGACCGGCTTTGTGAGCGGCTGCAACCAGAGCGGCATTGACTTGCAACAGACTGGGATGCCAGGCAACAGCACCACGTCTGACGCAATAACCAATTTGGTCTAGCACCAGGCTATCAGGCCAGGCCAATGGTTTAGCCTTGAATGGCAATGAAATAGGCCGCATGTTCAGGGCGATGTTGTGAGCAAATTTGCGCATCAAAATAGCTTGCTTGATGTTCGGCAGCTTCTTCTTCAGCCTGCTCAAGAGACGTTGGTCAAACGAGCTGAGCAGAAGCATCTCAACGGGGTAATCGGCAAGCATGGCAGCCAAATCCTCTTCAATGCCAGGGTAGCAATCCGGCAGAGTTTTGACCTCGATGTTCAACAGCACTTTGCCATTGATGAGAGCGAGAACTTCGCTCAGCAAGGGAATCCGTTCACCAGCAAACTGGGCAAGACCGGCCGAGGCATCAAGCTGGCGAATTTGCTCGTAAGACAAATCTTGAATCTGGCCGTGGCTGGTGGTCATCTCGCTGAGATCGCTATAGTGAGCCACTACCAGCTCGCCAGTGGCACAGCGTCTGACATCAAGCTCTATGCCATCCACACCAATCGCCAGGGCATTTCTGAAGGCTGCCAGTGTGTTTTCGGGTACAGATGTGCGCCCACCGCGGTGAGCTATTACTTTGGTTGGAAAAGACATAGGTTATCTCCGCTCCGATTTTAAATAAGATAAAAAAAGACTGGTTCCCCACCAGAAGTGCATGGGGAACCAGTCAATCAGAGGGTTACGTAAAAGCTGCTAGCAAGCCAGCAACTTTGCATGAAGCGTTATTTGAAGCGCTTCGTCAGCGGGTTGAGTGAACTCTCCACCATTTGGCGATTCTGAATCTTAGCCAGGGCGGCGGCGATAGTAGCGCGGGTCTGGGGGTCGGCTTCGTTCGCCACGGCGTACTTCAGACGCTCCTCGATGACGGTCGGCGAGTCGATGCCGGGTTCCTTGCTGTCGAGTTGCTGTACGGCGATTTCACCGAGACGCTGTGCACTCTGGGCTCTCTCTTGCGGGCTGGTGCTCTGTGTGAGCTGCAAGTTGAGGCCGACCATCTCGCTCTTGCTGATTGGCGCTTTGGTCTGGAAGCTGAGGGACAGGTCGTTGCTGCGCAATACCACCATGCTGGCAATCAGCATGATCAGTAAGACGGCTGAGACAGCGAGCACGCTTGTGGGTACTGCGACCTTTGGGGTTTGCTGTTCTTGCATATGACTCTCTTTGATTTTTGGAGGTGCTAGAAGTTCGAACTAATTTCCAACTGGCAGTCCAATCGGGAGTTCGAAGCGAAAAAACTACTCATTACACAAGGGCGCACCTCTGATACCCATAACCACGGGAAAGAAATGTTCTGGAATTGTTCAGTGCTTCTTGTTTTTGGTCTGAAGATGTTTCGCGTGGTGTGTAATTGGTTTTGAGTAGCAGGCGCAGCCTAACCGTTGGCCAGTTAGGTAATCAAGAACCGTTAAGTAATGCGATCTTAAACCGGGCTAAACTATCCGCGACGGCGGGTATTCCGTTTATTTTTGGGTGAGGGTGGAGTGCTGCCGGCGCCTGAAAATGCCGTGGTGGCATTCATTCCACCAACATCAATAAGAGTTGCCATGTTATCCATTTCAGGAGTTAACCTGCAGGTCAATTCTAGCGAAAATGGTTTTACTTCTTTTTGCTTACCTGAAACTTTGATGATTTCCTTGCCGGTTACTCTAAAGGTGACTGGGTCTTTTTCAAGAGGTGTGAGAGCTCGCACATTCAATATCTGAATCTCATTGCTCAGGTGTGCAATTTGGGCGTCATCGATGGCCTTGAGCACATCGATAGTTGAGTCTGGCAATATCTTGCGGGCCTGGAGCTTTTCTAAGGCCGAGGTATGCACTTCACCATGCATCAATTGGTTGACTGATTCTTGCAGGGTAGCTGGATTGCGGTCGAGAAGGTGCTTGGTCACTTCCTTGCTGAACTTATCAAGAGTTTCTTCCCGCGCCTTTTTCTTGGCCTCTGGGCTCATGGCGCATCCGCTAACGCTTGAAACAAGGGCAATCAAGCTTATGGTCGTTGCTAAAAAACTAGTCAGAAGAGGCTTCCGGGTCATCGGTTTCCATTCTTGCAGGGTAAAAACAAATCTTACTTCTAATTCCCCGCTTGCAACCCCTTTCAAACTGGCTATGGTATTGATGTTTAACATGTGCAACGATAAAAGATAGTACTTTGGGGCAAAATTGAAGACTAATCGATTGTCGGCTTTGACCGTTTCGATTAGCCTTCAAGGCAGAGTTAAGAAAGGGGTGTAAGAAATTCTGCCAGTTTTTCTTACACCTTAAGACCAATCACTTGGCCATTCCTTTCGTAAATTACTCAGTCAAGTCTGACTTGAGAATATCGTCCGACGAGAGGTCATCCGGCAAGTCTGCCATGAACTTGCTGTGAGGGGGCTGAAGCGGAGTGCTGCAAGCAGCACAGACGTTCTTTGCCACACTGCAGGGCCCGCAGTATTTGAATGCTCTGCTATAGGTTGCGTTGCCGCAGCCTGCGCATTTGCCGTGACCATTGCTGAACGATTTGAGAGAACATTTCGTGCAAAGCATGATGGCTCCAATTCAATATTGAGGAGCTAGCCGTCAGCGCTTGATGGCCTTGAGGATGATCTTCTCATCCGTGAAGGTGACAGCGCGGTCGTCGGCGTACTCAATCAAGAAGGCCTGGCGTGCCCATTTCGGAGCAGCCAGCAAGAAAATGCTCAGCTTTGCCAGCTCGTCGGCGGTCAGTTCGGAGCGTCCAATCCAATCGGCGATGTCGTGCTTTTTGCGATAGTCTCGGGTGCGAGTGACATTGAAGCCAGCGGCACGAACCATCTCTCGCCACTCGCGATTGGTGTACGAACGCACGTGGGTGCGGTCGCGCAGCTTTTCCAGAGTGTTGATGAAGCGGTCCAGGCGTGCTGCCTGTGGGGCGATGTTGTCTTCGATCAGAAGCACACCTCCCTTCTTCAGCACGCGCGCCATCTCCGCCACCGCCTTCTCGATGTTGAGAAAGTGGTGGGGAGCGATGCGGCAGGTGACGGCGTCGAAGGTCTCGTCAGCAAAAGCCAGCGCTTCGACGTCGGTGAGCACAGTGCTGACGTTGGTCAGCCCTTTGGCAGCAAAAACCTTGGTGGCGGCGGTGAGCATGCCTTGCGACAAATCGCTGGCAACCACCGAGGTGACGTGCGGCGCCACGAGAGCAGCCATGTGACCGCCGCCGGTGGCAATGTCAAGCACGTTCCAGTCGGCCTGGGGCTTGAGCAGGTCAAGAACGATAGCCAGGTCGTCACTCTGGGCATGGCCCGGGTTGGTGGCGTACGATTCGGCATGCTTGCCAAACCGTTCAGAGACCTCTCGCTTGCGTTCGAGGTCGCTGCCAGGAGCTGTTTGGGTTTCGTCTTGCGCAGTTTTCGATTTCACGTCTTTTCCTTATTGTGGTCAGGGCTAGCTGCCCTCTTATTTATTTTCTTTTCCCTCATCTTCTGCTTTCTGACCACGGACCGCTTTCAGCGTCGGCATCAAGAGGAAGCAGAGCAGAGTGAAAACTCCTGACACTATGATAAGCGGTGTCAGATTGCGATCAAACCAGTGCACGAACATCCAGGCACCGGCGATGGCCGACAGCTGGGCAAAGCCATTGTTGACCGACATCAATGCGGCGAAGGTAAAACCTTCAGCATTGGGTGGGCACGAACGACCTGCCAGCGACAGGGTCGTGAGCGAAGCAATTGCTCCGGCAATGCCGAAGACGAAGCTGAGCGTGCCCATCAAGAAGGCGCTGTACGGGGTGAGGGTGACAACACTGAGATAGGCGAAGGTGCCGATAGCGCCGCTTGTGATGGCGAAGATCAGCTGATAGTTGAGAGTGCGCTTGGTGAACCACTTGCCGTACATCCAGGCACCAATCAACGAACCGACTGAGCCCAGAGCGCCCAACTGACCGATGAAGGTCTGGGAGAACTTGAGGGTGTCGGTCATGTGGTAGTACATGGGTGTGCCGAAGCTGGGGCTGAAGTTCCAGAACGCCAGGAACAGCACCGCTGCCCAAAGAGTCTTGGAAGTGAAAGCCTGCTTCAAGCCGCCGGTGGTGGCCTTGAGCTGCTCAAGGTTCATTTTCGCCTTGTCTTCTTTGACAAGCAGCCAACTTGCGACTGCCACTGTGGCCGGTGCGAACATAGTGATCATGGCGGCGACATGCAGACCCGTTCCCGGATCCGACATACTAGCCAACCAGCCACCAGCCAGCGATGTGGCGATTTGGGCGGCGTAGAACCAGAACCACTGCACTGACTGAAATTTGCCGACCATGTTGAACTTCTGGCCGTTCTCGACCATCAAGGCGTCAACGATGACGTCTGAGGCCGCAGTGCCGAAAGCCGTGAGCAGCAGGGCGAAGACAATCTTGGACGGCTCGTCCAGGCCAGTCAACCAGAAGAATGCTCCGGCTGAAATGACATTGAGGAGGAGCAGCCATGACTTACGCCGATAGCCGAACAGTGGGATGAAGTCGCTGACCAGACCATACAGTGGTTTGATGATCCAGGGCAAGGTGAGAACAGCCAGATAGCTGGTCGACTGCGCTTCGTCGAAGTGCAGCACTTCCTTCATGTAGAAACTCAGAGGTTGGCTGATCAAGCCTGACGCCTGGGCAAGACCCTGGGCGAAGTAGACCAAGCCGAACATGAATACGAGTTTTTTTACGTATGAGTCGTTAGACCCTCCGTTATTGGGGTTGGGAGCCATTTTTATGGTTCTCCATTCTAAATTTGACCGAAGCTGACCGAAGGGCTAGAGAGCCTGGGTATGCCTCAGTCGGGGTGTTGAGTTGTAATTACAAGAATGAAAAACGGCAGCACCAAATCTGGTGCTGCCGTTCGCTAGCTATGGTCTAATCCCTAGACCTTGACCGTCCGCTTCTGAACCAGCTTGGGTTCGGTGATGATCTTCAAAACCGGGCAACGGCCTGCCGTCTTCTCGATGGCGTCGAGTTCGGTTTGGCTCAAATTGCCTTTGACCTCGATCAGTTCTTCGATCAAGGTGATTTTGGCATTGCTGCCGGGTTGGCTGGGGTCGTCGATTTCCGAGATGGTCACGGTCACCGACATTTCCTGCACGTCCCACTTGCGCTTTGCTGCCACCATCCTGATGGTTTGGATGGTGCAGGCGCCGATGGCTGCCAGCAGGAAGTCTTTGGGGCTGGGGCCGGTGCCATTGCCGCCCACTGATTGGTCTTGGTCGCTCACCAGGGTGAAGGCGCCAGCCTGCGCTTCCACCTTGTAGTTGGTGCCGCTCACCAGTTTTGAGGTTACGGTTGCCATATTGTTTTCTCCAGAGATGCTGGAAGCTGTCTGGAATTTACTCCAGGGGCTGAGAAGTTACTTCTTCTTCTCGTCGCCCAGTGCTTCACGGAGCTGTTGGTTGAGGGTACGCAGCACGTTGACACGGCTGTAACGCTTGTCTTCGCTGGCGATGATGAACCAGGGCGAATATTCGGTGCCAGTGCGGAAGAACATTTCGTTGGCAGCCTTGGTGTACTGGCTCCACTTGCTGCGCGCTTCGGCGTCAGAGGGCGAAACCTTCCAGGGCTTCTCTTCGGCGCGCTTCTTGAAGCGGGCCTTCTGTTCGTCCTTGGTGATGTCGAGCCAGATCTTGACGACGATGCCGCCTTCCTGCTCCAACATCCAGTCCATGGTGCGCAGGCTGGCGTAAGAGTTCTGCCAGACTTCCTTGGGCTTGATCTTGTTGACGCGCACGACCAGAACTTCTTCTGCCCAGCTGCGGTCGAAAACGCGCACCTGGCCGAAGGCGGGCATGCGGTCGTCCTTGAAGAAGCGCCAGAGCGGCGGGTGAGCACGCTCGTCTTCCGTGGGCGGGCCGATCGGCACGCTCAAGAAGAGCTTGGCGTCGTGGCCGAGGGCTTCGCCGATGCAGATGGTTGCACCGCTCTTGCCGGCGCCGTCGCGGCCCTGCAGCACAACCACCAGGAACTTCTTGGCGGCCTGCATGCGACGAACGAGCAAGTTGAACTTCTCTTCTTCAGCGTCGAGCTGCTTCTGATAGTCCTTCTTGTCCTTGATGGCCATGGAGTGATCGACCACCTTGAGGTAGTCGGGGATTTCATCGGCCTTGGTGTAGGGGCCGGTGATGTTGTCGAAAGCGCTGGCGACGCGGATGACACCGTTTTGCTGCGCAGTGAAGTGCAGTGGCTGCACAGGTTTTTCGGAGCGAGATTTCTTGCTCATAGAGATGCCTCTTTAATTGCGAATTTTCGTTGATGAAAAGCCCAGAGGGCCCTGAGCTATTGCTAGCCCAGGGCCTATTAGGACTGCCGAACTCTTGCTAGTTCAAAGCAAGTTCAGCGAGATAGAAGTTGGCGCTGAGGAAGTCGCGGTACTGACTTACTTTTTCGAAGTAGCCAGTGCGCGGCTGTCCGGCTGCGGCGAATGATTGATACGAAACGGCGTAGACACTGCCGTCGCGCGCTAGCTCGATGGTGACAGCAAAGAGCTTGCGCTGGTTGCTGTCGAGCTGGATGGCCTGCACCAACTTGCCGTCTTCGTTCGTGCGGTAAAAGCTGCGACCGATGAAGGCGTTGTTCTCGTTGAAGCGGTCGACCTGAGTCATGCAGTCAGCGGTGTAGCTGATGGTGTATTGACCCTGGTAAGCCAGTTGCGCTCCGTAGAGCTGACGCACCACCAGTCGACCTTCAGCATCGCGCCCTTCCACCGTGGTGTGCAGGCAGGAGATGCTGTTCAGTGCGACACCGTCAGTGGTGACAGTCCATTTCACCACACGCCAGCGCACCTGATTGTGCAGGTAGCTGAGTGTGAAGGCCGGCGGCTCGCTCAATGTTTCCACACCGGCTTTGCAGGTTCCGCCAGTGGTGGTCGGAGGGTCAACCGGCTTCGGGTCGGTGACGACAACCGGCGGTTTGACCACCGGATCTGTGGGTTTCACCACAGGCACGCTGCAGCAGCCGCCGTTGTTGTTGACGGTGACCACCACAGGAGTGGGATCGCTCTTCACCACCACCGGAGTGTCATCGTAGGACCACACCAGCAAGAAGGCCAAGAAGGCCAAGAATGCCAGCAGGCAGGCGACGATGGGCAGGTGGTTGGACTTGCTGCCGTGGTTGCAGGGCGCCGGGGTCGGCACTGGCGCCGGCGTAGGCGTGGGCCCCGGTGTGGGGACGGGGTCCGGGTCGGCCTTGCCGGGGCGGTTGCGCACAGACATGCGCACATCGACCTGCAGCTCGCGCTCGATCTCGGGTTGCGAGACCGGATTGTTGGCTGGGGTTGCAGCGGTGCTGCCCGTTGCATTGCCAGCCGTGGTTCCAGCAGCGGTGTTGGCCGCAGCGTTGGTGTCGGTCTTGGAACCAGTGCCGGCTTTGACGGCCATGGTCATGGAAGCAGTGGCTTCGCGATGGCTGGTGGTGCCGATGTCACCCAGCTTTTCCAGAGCCTCTTCTGCAGCGATTTCGCCGAGCTGCTTGAGGGCGGCACGGTTGCGCTGGTTGGTGGCTTCGTTGGCAGAGTCATCGGTCGGGGCAGGAGCACCGTCAGTCGGGGCCGGAGCGCCATCAGTCGGGGCAGGAGCGCCATCAGTCGGGGCGGGAGCACCGTCAGTCGGGGCAGGAGCACCGTCAGTCGGGGCAGGAGCGCCATCAGTCGGGGCAGGAGCGCCATCAGTCGGGGCGGGAGCGCCATCAGTGGGAGCAGGAGCACCGTCGGTTGGGGCGGGAGCGTGGTCCGGTGTGGGGGTCTGACCTTGCGGCAGGCCCATCTTGGTACGGATTTCGCCGACCAGGAATTTGACACGTTCCATCGTCTGGTCGGGCGAGCCCGAATTGTCGATGACGTGGTCGGCCATCTCGGCTTTCTTGTCCTGTGGCCACTGGGCCTTGATGCGACGGACAACTTCCTCATCGGAGAGTTTGTCGCGCAGCTTGAGCCGCTGAATCTGGATTTCCTTGTGAACTACCACGGCCCAGACAGCGCTGTACTTTGCCCGCGAACCGGTCTCGAAAAGCAAGGGAACGAGCACGGCGACGATGTCGTGGGTCTTTGCCAGCTCGATAGTGCGGGTCTTTTGCAGTTCGCCGATGGCCGGATGCAGGATTGCTTCCAGGTCGGTGCGAGCTGCACTGTCGGCGAAGACGATGGCGCCCAGTTTCTTGCGGTCGATGGGACCACCAGGGCTGATGGCCAGGTCAGCGCCGAAACGAGCAAGAATCTTGTCGTAGGCGGGGCCTGGCTTGTTAACGAGTTCGTGCGAGAGATGGTCGGCGTCGATGACGGCCACACCCAGCTCTTGCAGTTGACGGCCAACCAACGATTTTCCGCAGCCGATCGAGCCGGTGATGCCGATTACGTAGGTTTTCTTTTGGCTATTTTCAGAGATGCTTGTCATAGAGAACCCTTTCCTGTTTGGTTTTAGGAGTTGAGAGTTAGAGAGAGCAAGGCACACTTCTCCGAGACGCGACTTTGAGCTAAGGCGGTAGTAATCGAACTTCCTAAAAAGAAGATTTGATTAGACGCTTAGCTATACGGGCGCGGGTTAGAAGAAAATTTGGCCTTGAAGTTAAAAGAGAAGAAAAAGTAGACCTAAGGAACCTAAGTAAATAAGAGCTAGGATGTCAAATCATGAACTCTTATCTAATGATTTAGAGAGAAAATCGCCGCAAAGAAAAAGCCAACAAGCCTTTTGGTGTGCTTGACAATACTGCAGTACTGAGTCTTGTGGCCAGCCTTGCTCAACTCATTGGAAGGATTTGATGTCAAGAAGCCCTCTGGTGGCGGCTTAGCTAGCTGCTTGTGGTTAGCGCAGTTGGCGAGAGCTATGGTTTAGCCAGTCTGAGCGACCGCATCTAGGTGTTGAATTGGTTCGGTAGGCGATAACTGCAGCCGCGAAGGCCAGTATGTAATCGGTTCGACAGGTGTGTAGAGGTCGATCCAGCGACAGACAAAGAAGATGAACAAGACGGCAATAAATACCAGCCAGAACCATTGAGCTAATGTCATTCTTTCAGGATCAAGCATTGGACATGGTTTCTCGATTTCTCCGTAGTTCTAGTATAATCGCCACGCCTCTAAGATCAATCAGCAGCAACGCTGCTGTTTGACTAGATGCATTACTGTTTCGTTTGCTCGACGGTGCAAAAATGACTGAAGGTTCCGATTCACCACCCAGATTGCTTGGAATTATTCTTTGCGAGCGTATTTTGCAAGATGTTCTCAGGCGCGATGCGGTCTCATGTATCAACATCTATAACGGTATCTCGGCTAGAAAGTTTCCAGCAGAAATTCCACTTGTTTATGCCTTTGCTCAAGTCTCTGGTACCACCGGTCAATTTAACTATCAGTTTCGCGTTGAAGATGGTCTGGGCAAGCTTATAGCTTGTTCTCCTGTGGCTACTGTAGAGCCTTTGCCTAACATGTATATGACTCACAAGATTGTCAGCGCTTTTTCTGGCTTGACCTTCGACAACGAAGGCATGTACCACATTGTCCTTGAAATTGAGGGAGAAAGCGTCGGCTCGCTGCCTTTCCAGGTGTTATTGGTGCGCCCTGAGGTCATTGCTTAGCTTGTTTTGGCAGAAAACAAAGCATTTGAGCAGGCTGGTTTTCAAGATAATAGATTGGAAATTATGTGTCTATCTCAGTCAGAAATCCGTGAGGAGAAATTGTGAAAATTATTGCCCTGACTATCGTTGCCTTAGCTATCGCTTCTGCCGCTGCCACCCAGTCGGCCAGTGCCAAAGAGTTTGGTCGTACTGAAAAACCTGGTGACATGAACATGTTTCAAGTTGAACCAAGTATTTTGAACGAGCGCTTTTACACAAGCGGGAAAGCTGAAAGACAGCAGTATTGCGGCAAAGTTTTGCCAGCTGGAGCGCCCATTCCTGACAATGATGCACCATTGAGCGAACAGTCAAAACCGGCGCCAAAAGAAGTAAAAGAAACTCCCTCTGCTAGCACTAGCAAAGAATCTGTAATTAAGCCAAGCAGCGAGAAGAGCACAACTACAACTAAATCTGAAGATAAACCCTCAGCCAAGTAATAGTTCAAAGCAGGCTCTAGCGTTAAAGACTATTGGTTAGAGCCAACATTTGAATTGGGGTAATAGTGTTTCAATTGACCGATGATGGTTTTTACCTCATCGGTCTTTCCTTGATTGCGAGCGCGATCTAGCTTTGTTTGCAGGGCTAGATAATTGGCTGGATCAATCATCACTGCCTGGTCAATAATTTGTTCAGCTAGCCATTTTCCTAGTTCGTTGGCCGATTTCATTGCCGTTGTTAGTTTCTGCTGATAGGCCGGAATGTCTTTCTCTTTCGTGCTGACTTTAGCTGAAGCAGTTTTGGTAGATGTCGCTAGCTCCTTGCTCACAAGCTTTTCTTTCTCAGCGCTTTTTGGCGTTTTCACTGCTTCAAGACGAGATAAGAAATAACCAGAGGCAGCTAGCACATTGGCGTCGGTTGGGCAGAGAACGACGGCCTTACCAATCTTTTGCTTGGCGCTTGAGAGATAGCTGATGTTTTGGCACTGGCTTGAATAGATGTAACCCCAGGTTGCTAGCACTCGGCCGAGAATAGTTTTGTCAGTGCATTTTTCCGCCAGGTTATAGGCTGTTAAAAGCTGGCCATCAGATTCAGCAAACAAAGTTTGCGGTGAAAGTCGCTTGCCGTCTTTGTCGTCGCCAGATGCCGCTGAATTTTCGGAGGTCAGGCTAGCCGATGTTAGTGGTGCAAAGATATGCTCTGGAGTAAAGTTGCCACCACTTTTTTGGCAAAGCATAATCGCTAGCTCGGCTCTTGCCAGGGCTTCAATGCCTGGTAGATCTTCATGGTGGGCTGAATCAGCCACTGTTGTTAAATCGCGAATTGCTTGGTTGGCATTGCGTGTTCTTAGCCATTCAAATCTAATAGCGTCGATTTTGTCAGTTAGTTCGTTTTTCTTTTTCACCAAAGCGCTTTGCTCTAAGAAGAGCCTTTGGTTGCGGTAATCGAAGGTTACTTTATAGCGGCTTAGCAGCGGATTGCCGATGATTGCCAGGTCTTTTGAGCTAATTATGCCAGCTTCGCCCTGGCCTTCTAATAGTTGCGGTGCTATGGAAAATACTGGTTTGTCAACGCGGTGCTTGCCTAAATCTATGTATTCAAAACGAGCTGCACCGGTCTCGACTGGCTTGCCATCAAGACCTTTGAGTATGCCCACTTTTAGTACGGGGCCCCAGAGCAAGCTTTTTACTTTGGTTTCTGAGATGTTGTTGAAAGCTGCTCCAGTGTCAATTAAGAAGGTTACTTTCTGCTTGCCGTCAATGTCTCCTTCTACAGCTAGGCCTGACATGCCCAAGCTCGGTTTGGTATTAATGACGATGGCACCTTCAGGTATCACTACCTGGGTTGGGTCAGCAAAGCGCAGCTTCTCGTTTTCGTAATCAACCGTCATAAGGTAACGCTTGAGCACGTTTGCGCCGATTAAGCCGGCTGGTTTAGGCCCTTGAATGTTACCAAACGAATTTAGATCGGCTACAGCGAATGGAACGTTGGCAATTTCGAGTTCGCCCAGGGCCAGGGATTTGACCATGACAGCACCGGTTTTGATAGTGCCAGAGCCAGTTGTCATCGATACTCCGCTGTTGCTGCCCAGCGATGTTGCACCAATTTTAGTAGCGACAGATTTGTCGAGAAGACATTGAGTTGCCCCAGTGTCAACGATGAAACGTAAGTCGTGCAGGCCATTTACTTTGGTGGTAACTAAAATTTCGCTTGATGTGTACTCAAACGGAACAGTGATAGCGCCGGCTGCAAGCCTTGCTGATGGCCGTTCTTTAGGCATTACAAAGATATCGTCAGTGACGCTTGGATCTACAGATACTTCGCTAACTATCGTCTCTGATACTTTCTTGTCACCGGAATATTCCACAACCTTGAATGGCTGCTGTGTATTTTCTACCAAGCGGAAATCTGAGTAGGTATAGCGTTTTTCGACTTTTACACCTTGCTCTAAATCAACTCCGGCATAGCTGGAGCCGACCACGTAGTGATTTTCTTTGTCGATGGCAAATTTAGTTGGTTCGCCATCTTCGGCCCAGACCAGCAAGGTGTCGCAGGGCTGACCATCAACTGTTGTTGGCGGCCCTACTTCCATGTGTGTGTGTGGTGAAGCTACTTTTTCGAGCAATAACAGACCGTGAGTAATGTCCTCAGCAATGCGTTTGGCTGTAATTTGATCTGAAGGTAAAATCGTGTCACCTTGCTGAGTCCAGCACATGACGCCGTCGTAAACGGTGGTCAGTGGTTGGCCAAGAAAACTAATGGTGATTTTTTGCTTTTCGCGCTTTAGTAAGATGTCACAATCAAAAGTGTTGATGCCGTTTGAGAGAGACGAGGTTTGAACAATTTTGCCCTTTGCACGGCAAGGAATATCATTGAATCTTTTGAAAGCAGTGTAGCCACCAATTGCTTTCATGAGCTGATCGGCCAGTAGTCGAGCTTCTTTCGATTGAACGTAGCTGCTTTGATCTCGTTGGCTAGAATCGCTTTCAGCAGAATCTGAGTTGTTCTCTAGGTGCTTGTGTTTTCCAGAGTGCTTTTTCTCAGCCTTCTTTTTGGAGCTTTCTTTTTCGTGCTCAGATACTCGTTCTCTTTCAGTATCTTTTTTTCTTTTAGACTCTTCTTTTCTTTTAGTTTCTTCTTTCGCATCAGCGCGACGAGTATGCTGGTTCCGATCGGCCAGAGGATCATTGCCAGAAACTGGGCCCGAAACTGGTTCCGTGATAGTCGATTTGGCAAAAGCCGGCTGAATGAAAGCTGACTGCAGAAAGGCCGGTTGGCAAATTGTGAGACTGATGCTGAGCAGGCAATTGGCCGCTACCGCTAGTCTAAACTTCGACTGTTTAGACGGTTGAAAAATATGCAGGCCTGTCAACATTGCTTTGCTTCCCGTTCAAAATCTCGTGTTATTAACCGCTAATTATCGCAGCCTTGAGGCAAGACTGTAAAATAAGCTGGCGGCAAAGAGCCTGCTCTGAAACAAATAATCTGAAAGTTACACCCTGCAAAGCGAGAAGACAGTGGTAGATAATCTGGTGGAACGTAGTATAGATGGCGCATTGAGCCATACTGGCAAGCCTTTTATTGCCGATAGTTTGGCCAAGCTCAGCCAGTGGAGAGCCAGTCATGGTGATGCCTGGATTAGCTCAGGCAAGGGCCAGAAAGTGGCCTTTGTTCCAACCATGGGCGCTCTGCATGCCGGACACCTTGAGCTTGTCAAACATGCCAGGGCCCAGGCCGACCTGGTTGTGGTTTCGATTTTTGTTAATCCTTATCAGTTTGGACCTACTGAAGACTTTGACAAGTATCCGCGTACATTTGAGCGCGATCTTGAATTGCTGAGCCCTCTTGGCGTCGACTGCGTCTTCTATCCTACTGAAAAAGAAATGTACCCCGCTGGTCGCGAGTCAATAGTCAGTGTTGCACCGGCTCATCCCCTTAATGACACCTTAGAGGGTGCTTTCCGGCCTAGTTTCTTCCGTGGTGTGGCCACGGTCGTGACCAAGTTGTTTACGCTAGTGCAGCCACATATTGCCTTCTTTGGTGAAAAAGACTTCCAGCAGTTGCTTGTTATCAAAGCCCTTACCCGCGATTTGAACTTGCCGCTTGGGGTTATTGGAGTGCCTACTGTGCGGGAAGCCGATGGTTTGGCTCTCAGTTCACGCAATGCTTATTTAGATGCGGCTGCACGCAAATTGGCTCCCGTCTTGCATGAAGCTTTGTCTGAGGTGGTCTCTGCATCACAGGTTGGCGTCTCTGTAGAAGACGCGGTTAAGGGCGCTACTCTGATTGTTTCTGCCGAACCGGAATTCAGTCTGCAATATCTAGCTGTCTGCAATGCCGAAACCTTCGAACCATTGCAGCCATCAGGTAAATTCAGTAAGCCCTTTGTTGTTCTTGTCGCCGCTAAGCTGGGCGAAGTGCGCTTGATCGACAATATTGTGGTGCGCTAAAGATTGCAATGAGTTTGTGCTGCCTGGCCTGGTCTGGCTTGCTTCGGGCCGGTTTGATTTGATTAGACTTGGTTTGGTTCTTGTGTTTTGCAAATACTTGAGTACTCAACTATTTTTCAAAACAGAAAGCCCTAGTCGGCATACTTTCTATTTCTAGGAATAGTTGCATATACAACTATTTTTCAAAGCAGAAAGCCCTAATCGGCATGCTTTTGATTTCTAGGAATAGTTGCATATACAACTATTTCTAAAATCAGAAACAGTTGGCTTGTGACTTTAAGAAATTAGTGCTCCCAGTTGCTTACTTTCAATGGTGTGAAGAAGCCAGTGGAGCTATTGCCGCGTAATGTTTGGTCTTTGTAGCTGAGAGCGAAATCTACTCTAGGTAGGGCTGCTACTGCGCGGTCGAGAGGTTGCATCATGATAGAAAAGTTGTCGACCATTGCTTCGGCGGCTTGACCGACTTCGCTGGCGATGGTTCTTTGGCCTTGTTGAAGTTGTTGCCATTCAGCTTGAAGAGCGCCTTTGAAGCGAACCGAAGCTCTCTTCACTTCAGCGATGTCGAATCTGTCGTCGTGGTTCTCAGCGATGGCCATTTCCGTTCTCCAGCTTTCTTACTTTTTCGAGCAGTTTCCTTCACGCTGGTATCTATACGGCCCTGCAAATTTTTGGACAAAAAATCTAAAAATGCAGCTTATCTTTCAATTCGCGGCCGGTGCTGGCTAGTTTGGAGGCGGCTTCTTTGCTGGCGTAGGCTTTGGTCACCGGCGAACCGGCTTTAGCTTCGGCGAGAAAACTCTGGGCAAACTGTCCACCCTCTATGTTGCTCAACAGTGTGGCAAGGCGCTCTTCTGCTCCCGCATCAATAATTGCCGGTCCAGCGATGACTGAGCCGTATTTGGCGGTGTTCGAGATGGCATCGCGCATACCGTCCATGCCCTGGGTGAAAAGTAGGTCGGCAATCAACTTCACTTCTTTCAGGCAAGAAATATAAGCAAGTTCTGGTTGGTAGCCTTTGGCTACTAATGTATTGAAGCTAGCTTTGATTAACTCAGGCATGCCACCGCAGAGCACGGCTTGCTCGCAAAAGAGGTCGGTGGTGGTTTCTTCGAGAAAAGTCGTCTGAATTGCTCCGGCCCGTGTCGAGCCAATTGCTTTAGCGTAGGCTAGCGCGAGGTTGAAAGCTTGGCCTGACTTGTCTTGTTCCACCGCTATCAAAGCTGGTAAGCCTTTGCCTTCGAGGTAGAGCGAGCGCACCTGGCGCCCAGGGCCTGTGGGGGCAACCAGAATAATGTCGGCGTCCGCTGGTAGCGCTATTGTTTTGTTGGTGACAGTGAAACCATGGGCGAAGACAAAAGCTTTGTGTTTGGCATTGTCATGCCCGATAGTTTTTTCTGAGGCTGCAATACCTGGGGCAATTTCGTTTTCATAAACAGCGGTGACCACTTCGTCTGGCAGCATGATGGCTAAAATTGATGCTTTGCTGCTGGCTTCTTGCACTGGCATGGTGGCAAATCCGTCGGCACTTGCTTTGGCAAAAGCTTTACCACCTGCTCTGGCTCCGACAATCACTTCGATGCCACTGTCTCTTAAATTGAGTGCGTGAGCGCACCCCTGGTTGCCGTAGCCGATGATTGCCACCACTTTATTTTTCAGTGCGGCGAGGTCGGCGTCGTTGTCATAATAGATAGTTGCCATTTGTGATTGTTCTCTTGCTGTTACATTAAACCGTCTGGAGCTACTTGACTTAGCAAAAAGTGAAGCTTAAATGGCCAGTTTACAGCCTCTGATAACAATTCAGGTTAAACCTTGCTGGAAGGTCTTGTCTTCCCTCTTTAATGTACTAGACTGATGCAGTTAAATGAGCGCATTAAAATCGGTAACCAAGGAGGGCAGTTTTTTAGTGATTTTGCAAACTGTTCAAACCGGCTCCGGTAGCCAAGCACAAGAAAAGAACCTCGAAGGTACTTTCGCTTCTAATATATGTATCGTCGGCGATGGTGCTGAAGCAATTGCCCTTGCTGGGCTGGTTTCATCAAATGTAGCTGGTCAAGATGCAGTAGCTTACATTCGTTTGTTGGGCGGAGTAACACCACCTCATATTGAATTGGCAAGTGCTGGTTTGAATTCTAGTATGGCCCCTGAGTATGCCGATGGCACGCGCAAACAGGCCGCTAGCCGTGTTTCTTCACCAGTGAATATTGCCCGTTACTATCCCGAGAACGAAATTCAATACAGTCTAAAGAGTCGAGACGTTGAAGAATGTCTCGACCATGCTAACGCTGTTGTCATATCTGGTCCGGCCACTGCCTACAGTGCCATAGCTAAGGCTCTGGCCCCTTATTTGACCGATGGCATTACTATTGCAATCGCTGGCGCACCCTTGCTTGGGGCCTGGCAATTTGGCCAAGAGTTGAAGAATTTCCGACCTGAGTTAATTGTCAATTTGGTGGAATTAGATTGGCTTTTCAATCATGCCCAATCGTCACCAGATGGAGTGGCAGTTTTAGGTTTGAGGCGACGAGTTAATTTATCTGGACGCTCGCGCAACGAAATTAGAAGAGCGCTGCCCTTGGCTTGTACCCTTTCTCCAGGCTTATTGCCAGCTTCAAATATGCTTGAGCGCGGTTTCCTCGATGCCGAATCAGTGGTGAGACCAGTATTTATTTTGAGTGCTTTGCTGGGTAGTCGCATTGAAGCACTGGGCGATTTATCCACGCTGCTTAATCGATCTAATCTGGCTATGTTGGCCGAGATTGAGCAGGAAATTTCAAGGCTTTCATTCTCTTACAAGTGTGCCTTGGCAGATTTTGCTCGGGCGTTGCGAGAAGAATCATACTGTCAGGTCAACTTTGAGCCGCAAGATATTGTTGATGACGAACAGTGCTACGAAGCCACTTTGGCTGAGGCTTTGGTCGGAATTTCTGGCGAGTGGTTCAAGGGTCTTGATTGGTCGCATCGCATGGCCCAAGAAGTTTTAGCTCGCTATGTTTCCGATCATCTGGTGCTTTTGTCTGATCTGGCTCGTTTGGCTAATGTGCCAACCCCGGTATTAGATGGAGTAATCAGCATCTCTTCTGCTTTGCTTGGATTTGACTTGCGCAATCGAGCCCGCGGTCTGAACCATCTCAACCTTAGCGGTCTATCACAAAATGAACTTCTTGAGCTTGTAAACAGTTAGCGCCGCTTACTCATGACGACTGGGCTCAGTGCTTGATTGGTAAGGGTTTCCGGTTTTTGTGTTGGCGATCTCTTGACATTAGTTGAAACTTAGCGCTACGTGTGCTTTCTTGACAACCGGCTTGCGGAGCCAGTTTCCTAAGGGAATGATTAATATCACATGAAATAGAGATGTCATGATTCTTGATAGAAGCTAGTTCTTTTCCATATCGTAGTGATCATCTCCAATCAATTAAAGCAAAAGAACTACCTAAACTTCCCACACGCACCTGTTTCCTCAGAATACTTCTCCTTCCACGCGGTGGATGAAGTGATCTCGGGTACCAACAGCTGCGCCTCTGGTGTGAATTAGGAATTTCGACTGCCGGAGTTAACTTCTCAACGCCGCCTTACGTCCTTCGACGATTTGCCGGTGTGTCTTAAACAACATAAAACAGAGAGGACACAGGCATGTCCATATTTCAAACTATGAACTTACCATCTCAACACAGTGTGACAAGGATTTCGCAGGTAACTGACGAAGAGATCTGGCGTCACCTTGTCACTCCAACTGTCAAAGGCTTGCTTGGTTCGATTCTCAAAGTCGAATCTAACCAGGTCCTAGACACCGTGGCCGGTCTTTTTCCTGGCGATGAAGTCACCAACCTGAACGGTCACATGCTCGCGGATGCGAACGGCAAGTTGTCGAAAGACTACGTGCGCTATCCCTACAACCACACGCTCTATCGCACCGTCAATGGTGCCATGGTGATCAAGCGTGATGGTGTCAAGTTCGAAGTATTTTGTTGGTTCGGCGATATCGATCGTGGCAAAGGTGAACTCATATTCAAGGCCGCTCTGCGCGACCGCGTCTATGACGGCACCAGACGCGCCAACGATTGCGCCCTGCTCGAGTACGCTTACGACAATCCCGACTATCACAAACGGATCAGTACTGAACTTTCCTCTGTGGAGTTGTCTATCTACGGCTTTATGCCGGGCTCGCGCATCAGCGATGCCACTGGCGACAAGGTCTTCGACCAGTTTGTCAGCAATCCGTTTCACTTCCTCGACAATCCGCAGAACTTCTTGGCACTCTTCCATCGGGCCTTCCAGAGCAAACGCGGACCGGGTCAGTATTCTGCAGCAATCCCTGATGTGGCCAAGTATTCGCTGGCTGGTTTCGAACGTCTGGCCAGCAAGTATGGCTATGACCTGATCGAGATGGCCGCCAGTCACTACCATGTGGCCAAGTGGGCTCAGGCTGGTGGATACGCCTACTCTGACCCGGCTCAGGCAGAGATGGTGGCTAAGTTGCAGGCTGGCCTTGAGGCTATCCGCGCTAGCGGTACGCCTCTGACTCGCTCTCAACAGTCGTGGATCTGCGTCCTGCAGAGTCTGCGGCCCGTCGACTTGGTACCCAGTGGGTTCCTCATGTCTGGTGTCGCTTCTGGCGTCGCTGGACGGAAGGTCGACGCTGGTCATGACCAGTCTGAGCAGCGGCTGCGCTGGCCCCAGAACAACGTCGATGACGAGTGTCTCTGGCTCTACAAGCCGCTTTCGGCAAAAGCTCAAGGGTTCATTCCCAATGTCAGCTTCCAGCCCAAACTTCTTTAGCTCTTTCAAGAGCAAGGAGAACTAAGAGAGGCCGTGTCTTCCAGGCATGGCCTCTCTGAATGCTCCCTAAAACAAAAATCTAACGTTTTGGGAAAACCACATGTATAAATTTCCACCGATCGATGTTGCCGATATGCTCGGCAACACCTCGCTGTGCACGATTACTCCGGAAGTGATTTGGGAAAAGCTCTGTACCCCGCAGGTGAAAGCCTTGCTTGGCGACATCGAGTATTCCAAAGTCACCGTTCGTGAAACCGTGAGCGGCGATTTTCCTGGCGACGAAGTGACCAACCTCAATCAGCACCGTATCTACGGCACTGATCTGGACCGCGTTCGTCTGCCTTATCTCAACGCTTTCTTCAAAACCACCTATGGTGCTTTCGTTGTCAAATACGAAGGTCTGAAGTGGAAAGCCTTTGGCTGGTACGGCGATCTTCGCAGTCCCCAGCTGATCTTCAAGTGCGCTCTGCGTGATCGTCGCTACGACGGCACTCGGCGCGCCAACGACAACTCGCTCATTGATTTCGCCGGTTGTTACGACGACCCGGTCAATGCGCCTCTGAAGTTGCCGAACATCTTCGCCGACGCCAAGTGCGCCGAAGCCTCTGTCTACGGATTCATGCCTGGCTCGCGTCTCTCTGACGCCACTGGCGACTCCGAGTACGACCGCTTCGTTGAGAATCCCTTCCGCTTCATCAACCAGCCGGAAGTCTTTCTCAAGCACTTCCAGATGGCCTGGAAGTCGGTGCGGGCGCCTGGTCAGAATGGCAATCCCATTCCCGATGTCTCGCGCAACATCATTCCCACCATCGACAGGCTGGCTCTTGCGGCTGGTTACGACTATGTCGAGAATGCCAGCAGTCACTACCATGTTGCTCGCTGGACTGAGTCTCAGGGCTACAAGTACGCCACTCCCGAGTTGGTCGAGCTGATGAATCAGTTTGCCGCGGGTCTGAAGCGCATCAAGGCGAGCGGCATCAAGCTCACTCGCGCGCAGGAGTCTTGGGTCTGTGTGGTGCAGAGTCTGCCGGCTGAGCACATCCCGGCCGGTCTCAATCTCAATGGCCCGAAATGGCCCCAGGACAACATCGGTGCCGTCAACCTGTGGATGTACAAGCCCATTTCGGCGCGAGCAATCGCTCTGGATGCGGCCAATGCTGAAGCGAAGGTGGCGGCAGACAAGCTGGCGGCGGCGGCAAAGGCAGAGGCGGCAACGCCTGTCGCTGTTGCGCCAGCGCCTGCAGCTGTCACGACAGCGGATACGCCTGCTGGCCCGGCTAAGGTCGACAAGCCTGCTGGTTCCTAGCCTACCTCATCACTTTCACCTCTCAGGAGAATTGCCATGGGAAAACTATTCTTGATTGGCGGCAAGGCTGACCAGTGTGTCGCTCACTTTGTCGCTCTGGCGGGCGGCGCTGCGGCCAACGTTCTCGTTGTGCCGCACGCCAGCTCGGTGCCGGAAGAGGTCGCAACGGAGTTTGCTGCCTCCCTTGTCGCTCATGGAGTGACGAACGTTACCTGCGCGGTCGCCGGAGAGCCTCTGGTGATCGCGCCTGAGGTCACGGCAGTCTACATGTGCGGCGGTGATCAGGCTGATTTGGTCAGGCTTCTGGGTGAAGACGGTGCAGAAAATCTGCGCCGTTTTCATGCTGCTGGTGGCCTGATTGCTGGTACCTCTGCTGGTGCCGCCGCCATTGGGGTCGATATCATCACCGGTGGCATGTCCGACAAGCAGTTGCGCGTCGGCTCGCTTGAGCTGGGCAAGGGCCTTGCTCTGCGTAGCAATGTCATTGTTGATACTCACTTCTTGCAGCGCTCGCGCTTCAATCGTCTGATTGCTGCCGTGGCGCAGTTTCCTCGGGCCTTGGGTATTGGCCTCGACGAAGATAGCGCTGTCTTGATCGAGACTGTCGCTGGCAAGAAGCCCCGCATGACTGCCTATGGCGTTGGCCATGTCTGGCTCTACCGGGCTGGCCGTGGTCTGAAAACTTCGCTCAACAACAACGTTGCCGAAAACGAGCCTGGTGCTCTCTATTCGGTCAGCGGTGTTACTGTCTCGGTGCTCAGCGCTGGACAGGTCTACGGCGCGGCTGTCTGACTCACAACCTGTGAGCAGTCAGTTGTGACTGCATTTTCGAACAGTTTCAAGGACAGAAAACATGAAACGGATTACCAAGTCACAACTTCACGGTTATCCCCGGCCGCTCATGCAGCGCGCTGATTGGACCAATCTCAATGGCGAATGGGATTTTGTCATTGACCATAAGGCTGAGTTTGCCCTCAAGCAAGTCGAGTTCACAGGCAAGATCCTGGTACCATTCGCACCGGAGACCCCAGCTAGCTTGGTTGCTGACCAGGGTTTTTTCAAGGCGGTTTGGTATCGTCGTCGTTTGGTGGCGCCGAGCCTGACCGATGGCGAAAAGCTGGTTTTGCACTTCGGCGCAGTGGACTGGCAGGCTAACGTCTACGTCAATGGCTCGCTTGTTGCTAGCCATGATGGCGGCTACACGCCGTTTAGCGTCGACATCACCGAGCATTTGAAGAAGACCAAGTACCAGACCATTGTCGTGCAGGCCCTCGATGACCCGCATGATATGGCCAAGCCACGCGGCAAGCAAGATTGGCTGCCACAAGCGCATTCAATCTGGTATCCCCGCACCACTGGCATCTGGCAAACTGTTTGGATGGAAGTGGTTCCGGCTGCATCGATCGCCTCTCTGCGCTGGAGTTCGGACGTGCCCACGTGGTCGCTCGGCCTGGCTGCCAAATTCGCTGGTGACACCGAGGGCATGCAGCTCAAGGTTGCCATTCGTCATCACGACAAGCTGGTCGTCAATGATGCCTATGGCATTGTCGACGGTCAAATTGCACGACGCATTGACCTGCCTGACCCGGGCATCGAAGATGCACGCGCGGCCTATCTCTGGAGCCCGGAAAATCCGCAGCTTTTTGAGGCCGAGTTGAGCTTGGTCGATGGCAGCGGCAAAGTTGTTGACCGCGTCAGCAGCTACACTGCCATGCGCACTGTGGCGGTGGATGACCAGCGCTTCCTGCTCAACGGCCGGCCGTACAATCTGCGGTTGGTGCTCGACCAGGGCTATTGGATCGAGAGCGGCATGACTGCAGCTAGTGACGAGGCTCTGCGCAAAGACGTAGAACTGGCCAAGGCGATGGGTTTCAACGGTGTGCGCAAGCACCAGAAAATCGAAGATCCGCGCTTTCTCTACTGGGCTGATCGTCTCGGTTTGATGGTTTGGGAGGAAATGCCCAGCCCCTATGCCTTCACTGCGAAAGCCACTCAGCGGCTCCTTTCCACTTGGACTGAGGCCATTGAGCGCGACATTTCGCATCCGTGCATTGTTGCCTGGGTGCCGTACAACGAGTCGTGGGGTCTGCCTGACCTGACCACCGTTGCCGCGCAGCGCGACAGTCAACGGGCGCTTTATTACTTGACCAAGAGCCTCGATCAGTCGCGGCCAGTGATTGGCAACGACGGTTGGGAAATGGTGGCCGGTGATATCCTCGCTGTTCACGATTACGACGGCGATGCTAATCGTCTGCGTCAGCGTTACAGCGGTGGCCTTGAACCGGTCGCACGTGGTGAGCTTTTTGCCAAGCAGCGCCCGGGTTATCGTGAGCTGCTTCTGGACCGCTATGACCACAGTGGTCGTCCAGTCATGCTCACTGAGTTTGGCGGCATTTGCTACTCGCCGGACAAAGAGGCGTGGGGCTACAAGAGATCTGCAACAGTCGAGGAGTTCTCACGTCAAGTCGGGGATATTCTTGCTGCTGTGCATGGGGTGCCATGTTTTGCTGGGTTCTGCTACACCCAGTTGACTGACACCTATCAGGAGGCCAACGGCCTGCTTTTCATGGACCGTACACCGAAGTACGCCATCGAGGAAATCGCCCGTCAAATTCGTGGTTAGTGAAGACGCAGCTGAGAGCAATAGCCCCAAAGGCCATTGTTTCTCAGCTGCTTCTTCTTTTCTCGTTTGATACTAAACTAAGTAGTAGAATTTGAGAAAAAGGAAATTGCATGAGGATGGAGCGAGAGAAAAAAGCAAGGCCAAGCGAAAGCAAAAGAAAAGGAGAAAGAAAAAGAGCATGACGAGAGACTTTTGAGCACACTGCCTGTGTGGTCTTGGTCTCTCGCCAGCTCTTTTTGCAGTTATTTGCAAGCACTAGATTGCACCTGCCCGCAGAAGCAGATGGCGCACGGCTTGGTGGTGAGCTTCCCAGGCACGGTCGCCGTAACCACCAGCAAAGCAGAGAGCAAGCGGAATGTGGCGATCGGCAAAGCAGTCGATCACCATACGGTCGCGCTCGTTCATCTGGGCCAGGGTCAAGCTGAAACCTTCGCCTCGGTTTTTCAGGCCGTGCTCATAAGCGTCAGCGCCGTGGACGAAGATAACCAGGTCTGGTTGAAAGCTGGCTAGAGCCTGGTCAAGGGCTGCTTTCAATTTGGCATTGTAGAGGGGCCCTTCATGCTTGCGAATTGCCACTGGCAAAGAGCATTTTTGCTTCTTCATTGGCCAGGCTTCCAAAGCATGAAAGTCGAGAGTGAAGACCTTGGGGTCGTTCTCGAAAATGGTGCTGACACCGTTGCCCTGGTGAAAGTCGAGGTCTACAACCATGACTTTGTCCGCCACTTGCTCAAAGCGCAAGTTGTGGATAGTCATGGCAATGTCGTTGATGACACAGTAGCCGTCGCCGTGGTCGCGATGAGCATGGTGGTAGCCGGCGCCAAGATTGGCTGCCAGTCCATTGGCCATGGCCAAGCGTGCAGCTAAGAGCGTGCCGCCAGATTTGAGCCGGTAGTCGCCCAGTAGTTTGCGCAGCACCTTGGTTGTGTGGCCGTTTTTCGGCAGTGTGGTGCTTACGCCGAATATCTCCGCCCAGGTGGCTGGTAGTTTGAGGCTGTCGAGATAGGTTTCGTCGTGAGTGCGACGCATCTGCTTGAAGGTCAGCATTTGCGGTTTGCGGTAGGGCAGCTCACGATTTGGTGAGAACTCTTTTGACAGTTCGCTCAATACGCGGGCACCGCGGTCTGGGGCAAACTGAACGGTTGAGCCGAGTACGGTTAAGTCTGACTGGTACCGGGGGTCGTATACCAGGTGTTTTCTTGTTTTCATAGACGTAACTCCCTTCACATATTTCGCAATTTCAATGCGAATACGCGCTTCAGCTGCTCTCAGACAGGCGATAAATGACCTGCGAAAGCTGCTTTAGTTGGTGGTTGATTGATTTAGAAGTTAAAGGTGGATGGTTTCTTGGTTGAGTTAAAAGAGAATGACCTCTGCAACCTAACCGGGGTAGGCCCCTCTATGACAGTCTTTCTGGTTTTATTTGGCTAAGAATACGTGCTAAAAATTGGCTATAGACTGATTAACTATGGCGCAGCTAGTTCATGTTGAAAACCGGCTTGATATGGTGGCGCCGTTGGCTTCGGGGAGGCCTTTGGCTGGCTAGTTATTGTTCTAAGAAAGTCACTGCTGCTTGGGCTAATAGAGCGGCTCCAAGTGGCAAAGTGTTTTCGTCAACGTCAAAGCGAGGGGTGTGCAGCGAGCGTCTGTCGCCGGCGATTTCAGCTCCGAGAACAATGAAGCAACTAGGAAGCGCTTCGCAATAGAAGCTAAAATCTTCAGCACCCATTTGTTGGCCTGGATCAACAATCTGTTTAATTTCGGCAACTTGTGTAGCAGCTTTTCTTACTATTTCTGTCAGTTCAGGATCGTTAACCAGTGGCGGATTTTCGGTAATGTACTCAAGAGCGAAGGTGCCGCCCATGCTTTCTACAACTGTTAAAGCTCGAATCAATTCGGCTTTAACTTGGGTTGAAATTTCCGGTTCGAAATAGCGTGCGGTTCCGGTTAGTTCAACTGTTTCAGCGATGATATTTGATTTGTAGGTCTTGCTGCGTATGCCGCCAAGGGTTAGGACGCATGGGCTCAGCGCTGATTTGCGGCGGGAGATAATGGTTTGGATTGTTTGCACTGCCTGTGATGCTAGTACAACTGCGTCAATTCCGTTTTGGGGAAAGGCACCATGGCAACCTTTACCGTTTATCGTAATGTCAAATTTGTCACAGGCGGCTAAAAATGAACCAGAGCGCAGGCCGATGGTTCCTACCGGTAGGTCTGGAAAGACATGCAAGCCGATCACGCCGGCCAGGCCGTCAATTGCGCCGCCTTCTATCATTAGAGTAGCGCCACTTTTGCCATCATCATTGGTGCTTTCTTCGGCTGGTTGAAAAATGAAGCGTACTGCTCCGGGTAATTCCCCAGCTTTGTGTAGATCTGCCAAAATCATGGCGGCGCCTAGTGTACAAGCGGTGTGAACGTCATGACCACAGGCGTGCATAACGCCCTCTGTGGTCGAGCAATAGGGTTGGCTGCTGTCTTCAGTGATGGGCAGGGCGTCCATATCGGCTCGTAAACCGATTCGTTTGCCATTGCTGCCGACTTTGCCAAGATCGGCTACAACTCCCAGTCCACCAGCTTTAATCTGAACCTCATATCCCAGCTTACGCATGGTTTCGGCCACTAACTTAGCGGTTGCTGATTCGTGGAAGCTCAGTTCTGGGTGGCGATGTATATGGTGCCGTAGAGAGCGAATTTTCTCTTCATACTTCTGAGAGAGTGCCGACACGTGTGTGGTTGAAGTCATAGTCGTCATATTGAGCTTGGTTTCGCTTGGTTACCGGGAGCGATGATCATATCAGGCACTTCGTTTGCTGTCTGATCTTCTAGAAATTACCAGTGTTACAACTATATTAATTAGTACAACTGATGAAAAAAAGAGAAGCTTGTAGATGCTTATAGCTCATAGGGTGTAGGGTTTTTCACTGTTTGTTTAGCCAGTCAGTTTTAGGAAAGTGGGGGGCGGAGGAAAAGCCAATATTTCTTGATGAAATAGAGAGCTTTTCCTCCGCCGAAGGCTGCACGGTGTTTCTTTCGCCTGGCTTGTTTGTCTGCTAACTGCCGCTGCCGATTGAAGTAGCAGTTTGAATTTTCCCTTCGAAGTTGCCGTTAGAGCTTACTTCTTGGGGGTGTCGCCAGGCTTGTTGATGTCGTCGGGCTTGCCGCTGTTGCCCGGCTTGCTGCCGTCGACTGCATTGCCGTTGTTCGCGTTCCTGTCGTTCCTGTTGTCCTTGTCGTCTTCACTGCGCGGCTTGTTCCTTTCGGCAATCCAGGCGCGGTATTCCTTGACGAAGAAATAGCCGACAAACCAGACCGCGAAAAAGACGAAGACCTGGTTGATGAGAAACTGTCCGATGGGCATCTTGTCGCGGAAAACGTCGAACAGAAGGCCGAAAGGAAAGGCGAAGCACATCAGGTAAATGGCACCGAGAAGGCCACCCATGGCGTTCTTGCTAAAGTTGTTCATGTTACTAGCCCCTTTTGTGGCTGGTTTCGAGATTTTTGAACTGTTCATAGCTTGCCTAGACCGGTTACAGACTCACAGCGCTTTGATTGCTGCGGATTTGTCTGAATGGCTGGTGGTTGGCAGTTGCTTGGTTTTTGAAGAGTTCTTAGGAGAAAGAAAGAGTAGAGTTTGTATATCAACAATATGGTTGTTTATAACGTAGAGCAAGTAAAGAACGGTTAGTTGTCAGTTAGGTTGACCCTATAGCAATGGCGCAGTTGACGCGAGGCTGGTCAGGTTGTCGGTATCTCTACGGCTTCGCTGCTTGACGAGTTAACGGAAGTCAAGCAGCGAAATTTTATCCTGCTGATAATTTTTAACCAGTGGTGCCTTTTTTGCTGTCATCACCAGTGGCGGTGCTATTCGGCCTTGTGCGACTAGGTGGCTAGCACCACCCTTGATATTAGCTTTCGGGAACAAATGCCATCAGCAATGGTGTCTATTTAAAGGTATATTGTGTCGAAGCCCCTCTGATATGTTATTCTTCCCAAAGAGTATTTACGGGCCTCGCTTAAGGGAGCAGCTTATGAAACGAATTCATTTTAATAGTATCGTCGCTGGTGCACTGTTGCCTTGCGTAATGGGCCTGACAACGATTTTGCCTGCAATTGGCCAAACATATAATGGTCAGACTTTGCAAGGTCGCGTCACCTACGTTCCGGTTGGCACCAATCTTGATGCTACTTTGACCAGTTCTATTGACAGTTCGGTGGCTAAGCCAGGCGATCTGTTTACAGCAAAGCTATATTCACCACTTTACCTTGGTTCAGATCTCGTTTTGCCAGGTAACACCACCCTTGAAGGTCAGCTTGTCTCCGCTGAGAAGAGCGGCCTGGGTGGCAAAAATGGTGCCATGAGTATGCGTCTTACCAGTGCGGTAACACCTGATGGCATTCGCTATCCATTGTCTGCCATGGTGACTACACAACAGCCTAATGCCAAAATCGATCAAGATAAACAAGGCAATCTCAAAGGTCAATCTACCAAGAAGACTGTAGCCACCGGAGTTGCTAGAACAGCAGCTTGGACCGCTGGTGGAACTCTTCTTGGCATTTGCTTCGCTCCAATCGTCGCTGGTACTGTTGGTGCTGGAGCAATCGCTGGTGTCGCCACCGGTGGTGCAGTTGGTCTTGGTAGCAACCTCTGGAGAAAGGGTAAGGATGTCAAAATTCCTAGCAATACCAGAATTCAGTTTGCTTTAGATCAGCCAATGTCGCTTTCTAGCAACGTTGCTGCTACTGGTTCAATGCACTAATAGCTTGTCCTTCGCAATCAAACTTTGACCGTTCAGCTCGGCCTGTCCTCCTTATCGAGCATCAGCATATTGAGACCGCCCCGCAAGGGGCGGTTGAACGGTTTTTATGGGGTAGATTGTCTGTCTAATAATGGTTTCATGTGTATATACCCTGGGTACATACCGTAAGGGAGATTCATGTGAATCTCGGGTATCCCAGGGGTGAATGTCTTGCCTATTGATAGACAGGACCACAGCAAAGACCACGGCTTGTCACCTTCTGGTGGTACGAATCCTGATACGTCCGGCGGGGAGAAGACCCTCGCTGGTAAAGCTATTGGTACTGTTTGGGATTTCGTCGCTGGCAAGCCGGTTAGTCAAGAGGCCCGGGTCGAGAGGGCCCACGAGGCCGACCAGTACGCCGAGATCGCTGCTGATACTTTTGCTGCTATCCCTAAGTTTAGGAGCACGGTGGGTGGCTTGGCCCGCGGTGTTCTCCTGGCAGATGTCAGTGGCACAAAGAGTTTGAGTGATTGGTCGGTTGATTTTGCTTCTAATGTGGCTGAAGGCGCTTTGCTTAACAAGGCCGGTAAGTTAGCTCTGTCGGAAGGGGTACTTTCTCGAACGGTTACGAGCAAATTGGGAGCAGGGCTTACCTCAGAGTTAGCCATGCATGGTTTGTCTGGCGCAGCTTTCGGAGCTGTTAAGTCTGGGTTCAACATTGACGCTGCTCGTGATCAGCAAGGTAATTTTTCTGGCACTAAGTATTTTGAGAACTTGGCTGTCAATACCAGTGTGGGCGGTTTGATTGGCATGCCAGCGGGTGCTATTGGTTCTCGTTTTGGCAAGGTGGTTTCTTCTAAGTTGGGCACAAGCGCTGAGTCCGGACTATTGGCACATACTGTTCGCCAGACTGTTACTGCTGGTTCTTCCGGTTTTGCCGGGGGGGCTGTTTTTGGCGGTGTCGATTCTATGCGCGAGGCCAAATCGCTATCTGATGTGCTGGCTGGTACCTTGAAGGGTGGCGCCATTGGTTTTCTTACTGCTGGTGCTACGGGAGCCTTTGAGCCACGCATAAAAACCTCATCTACTTTGAGTTTGGGTAAGCCAGTCTTGGAGACATCGGGCGAGCACTTACCAGGTTCAAGTTCGGCCATTAAGCCAGCTTTTAAGGGCGAGCCGTTGTTAGAGTCAGCACCGGCTACATCACGCTCGCCGGGTGATAGGGCGAATGGTGAGAGAAATGGCGACAAATCACAACGCGATCGCCATCTTGACAATGTCCACGGCGAAGGTGAAGAACAGGTCGGAACTAAGCGCGACTTTACTAGAGAGCGCGAATTGGCGGTGGCTGCACAAGAGCCGGCGTTTTCTTATGAGTCTTTGACCTATACTCCTAAAGAAGTTTTGATTCGCGACTTTGAGAGCAAGCTCAAGCTTGTGGGTACTGAAGAGCGCACCATGCGACGGGTGGCAGAAGGTACGCCAAAGACTCATAGTGAGCTTCTTGCTCAGATTGAAACTATCAAGGCTGATGCTGGCAAGTTTGATTTTAACGAATATTTTCACAGAATGACTGTGCCAGAAGTTGTTCAGGTCAATGTTTACGAAGTGCCTGGCTTGCCAATGAAGATTGTCGTGCCTACTGAGTATGCCAACCGCCTAGGAGAAGTGCGCGACCTCAGGCGAGTTATGGAGCAGCCGTCTCCTTATGATCAAATTTCTCTGGCGGACAGAATGGCTATTGCTCCCAGGCTCAACTCTGGTGATGCTACTGTTCTTGCCGGCTACATGACCCCGGCTGAAATTACTAAATCGGTACCTGTAATTCAGGCCGGCCAGACCTTGACCAAGCATCCTCTAGCTAGCAGAGCCTTGCCTGAAGATCTGGTGCCTATTCTTCAGTCGTTGCCTAACCCTAATTTGATCAAAGAGATTGTCTTGCTTGACACTCCTGATTATTCCAATGGCTATTTCAGTGCCAAATTTGAACATGCCAACTTCAAAGCTGCTGCCGATGTCAGTCATGACGGGGTGGTCACCCACTATGAAGGCAACCGTGGCAAGAATTTACTTGAATACACCTACCATGAGTGGGCTCACTTGACCAAATGGGCTTCGCCAGAGCTAAGTAAGCTCTTTGATATGGCTACCATAGTTGACCAGGTTGGGCCAAATATTGATTACAAAGCCACTCGTGCGGCGCGGAAAACCGATCCAAATCATCCAGACGTAGTTAAGAATACGATTTTTTATAGTCGTGAGCATGCATCGCGTACTGCTGATGAAAACTGGGCCGTAGCCAAAGGTGAGCTCTTTATGAGCCCTGATGTAGATGGATTGTGGGAGTTTGCCCATTATGCTCCGGTGCGTGCTTTGGCTCTAAGTACGGCTCTTGAGGCTAGTTTTGTGCAGCGCAACCGCGGCCCTCGTACTGAACAAGACAAAGTTTTGTTTGAGCGCATAAAGGCCGTAGATCATATTTCTAGGCCGCTAGCAATTAAGGCACTAAGCGAACACTTGCAGAGCGGCTCGGTAGAGCAGCGCTATGCTGCTGCCAAATTACTTGGCCTCTATGGTGATAGCACCGCTGCTGGTGCTTTGCGCAAAGCTGCTCAAAATCCCAAAAATAATGTCATGCCTGATTGGGAAAAATTTGATGGTCCGATTAATCCAATGAAGGAGAATCCCAACGCCAAGCCCGAAGAGCCTACAACTGTGGCATCCCTCGCCCTAGATGGTCTGGTGAAAGTCAATGGTAAAACGGCAGAAGAGCGCGCTCAGTTTGCTTTAAATGAAGCCATGACTAATCCGATTTTGCGCCCGCTAATTGCTAAAGATTGGCGTCAGTTTGATCCTAAGCACAGTGAATATGCACAGTTTCTTGAGTACTATGATAAGCCCAATTATCTTACTCACATGCAGAAGCTGATTGAGACTCGCTTGTCGCAGAGTAGGGAAGGACGTAGATTGGTCTTTGATGAGATTATACGTTTGACTGAAGGTGATAGTCGGGCACAGACTGGCTATTTGTTGCGTAACTATGAACAGGTTCCTGGACTGCGGATGGAAGTGCTAAAACGGTTTGATTTGATGCTGAGCAAAGGTAGTATGACTGGAGCAGATCGTCTTCGGGCACAAGAATTCTTTGCCCGTCAAGACAGCGCCACTATGCCTCCTTTGATTAAGCAAGAGGTTGATGGCGTGCTCGACCGGATTGCTTCAGAGAAAAAAGTTGAAGTAGCGCTAAATGCTTTAAGTCGGCCAGGTCAAGGTAAGGTAGAAAGCATGCGAGAATTGGCTAGCATGAAAGATGTGCGGGCTATTAGGCCTCTACTTGAGCATGCTGTTGGTGGTCATCCTGAAACTCAGGCAGAGGCGTTGCGAGCGCTACAGAAGTTCTCTCCAGCCATCGTCAAGTTCTATGCTCAAACCTACAGGCGTGAGAATCTCAATAATCCAGTGCTGGCCAGGCGGCTTGAGCAGTTGATTTCTAATCATGCTTATGTCGCTCCGGCTTCCGGCTTAGCAGCAGGTCTTAGCCAGGGCAATTGACGGCAGAGGCGCAGGAGCACCTGAAGTGGCAATAGATTAGGAGCCTTCATTAGTTATGGCTAAAATTCTACTTGTTGACGATGATCTAGACTTCCGTCAAACCATTCAAGATTTTCTAGAAGCGGAACATCATGAAGTAGAGACTGTTGGCGATGGTGATGAAGCCTCAAGTAGGCTGAAGATCTATCCCTATGACTTGGTAATTTTAGATTGGAACATGCCTGGCAAAGATGGCATCGCCGTGCTCACTGAGTTCAGGGAGGGTGGAGGAAAGACCCCTGTTCTGATGCTTACAGCTAAGGGCTATATTAACGATAGAACTACGGGGCTCGATTCTGGGGCTGATGATTATCTTACTAAGCCCTTTGATATGCGCGAGCTTTCATCAAGGGTCAGGGCCCTTCTGCGCCGCTCAGTTGTGCTAAACAGCGATGTGCTCAAAGCCGGCAATGTCACTATAAATATGCAGACTTTTCGTGCTTTTAAAGATGATGTTGAGATTAAGCTGTTGCCAAAAGAGTTGAGTCTGCTGGCTTTTTTAATTAAACATCGCGAGCAAGTGTTTAGCGTTGATGACTTACTTAACCGGGTCTGGAGCTCCGAAAGCGATTCTTCAACTGACGCTGTTCGGCAGTGTGTAACCAGGTTGCGGCGAAAGTTAGATAGCGCTGGGCAGCCGTCGGTTATTGTCACGGTTACGGGTCTTGGCTATAAAGTCGATTTGCCGGGTTAGTTTTCGTTGTTCTATCCATCGCTCTTTCAATAGCCATGTCAAACCAATGTCAAACCGGCTTGCTAAGTTGAGATTGTCTGTAGCGGCAATCTCAACTTAGTGAGGATTTGAATATGAAAATGGAAGCGCAACATGCGCAAGACTTACCAATGAACAGTTCTGATGGTCGTGGCAAAGACTCGCCTGCAGCCAGGCTCTTTGATGAGGTAGGGCATAGTTCTGGAGCGATTAAAGACTTTCGCTCTGGTGCCGTTGACAGTGGTGATCATGTTAAGGACTTGCTACCCAATCTATTGCTGGAGAATTCATATAGGAAGGCTAGTTCGGTTAATGTGGGCCCCGGTTTAGAGTTGCATGGTGCTGGCGCAGCGCCAGAGCAAGTATTGCCCAGTGGCGATCGGCTCGCTTTTGCAAAGGGATATCAGGCCTTAACTTTACCCAGCGGCGATAGTATTAGTGTTGACAGCAGTGGTGAAATCACAATGGTTGGCCCTGACGGCAGACTTGCTACCATGACCGATAAGCAAACAACGCCACCAGATATGATGCCATCGTTGGTTATGGGTGAGTTTTCAAATGGCGTGCGCTTGACCAGTGCTGGTGGCCTTAATATTCTCAGCTATCCTGATGGTACTAGTGTCTACCTCGACAGAACTGGCCTGCGAGCTGTGGATCGTGAAAATCAGCCACGAGTTCAGCTAGATGCTCGACGTCCTGATTTCGATTTTATAGCCTTTAAATAGGCTATTGAATTAGGCTGGATGGAACATCTGGAAGAGTTCGTCCATTGAGAACTTAAGGCGCACTGGACGGCCATGGGGGCAGGTGTCGTTGCGCTCAGTTTTGAGCCAGTCGCTCAAGAGTTTGAGGATGTCGCGATGGCTCAGCGGCATACCGTTCTTAATAGCGCTCTGGCAGGCAATTGATTTGGTTGCTTCTAGTTCCATATTGGTGGCATCAACGGTGGCAAGATCGTCAATTAATTTCTGAATGACAGGCACATAATTGACTCGTGCTAATTCCAGAGGAAGCTCACTAACAGAGGCTTTGTCTTCTTCGAAGACAAAAGCAAAGCCGAGCTTTTCTAGTGCACTTTGTGAAAGACGCAGTGTTTCAAGTTGCTCGGGGCTGAGTGAAAGAGGAGCTGAGACAATTAGTTTTTGCGAGTTTTCGCTGATTCTGCCAGCGGTGGTTTGACTGGCCAGAAGCCGCTCATAGAGCGTGCGTTCATGGGCAATGTGTTGCTCGATAATCTCTAGACCCTTTGAGGTTTCGACCATAATATAGGTATTGCGCAAGTAACCAATAATGCGCCAGTCACTCGGTAGTTCGAATAATTCTGTGGCTTGGCTAAAGCTAGCTGCTTCGCTGCTTTCATTAACTGACTGGCTGAGGAAAATTTCGCCAGCTTCAGGCTTCGATGCTGGAGCGTAATCGAAAAGCTCCTTCTCGATTTCTCTTTCTAGCTCGTCTTGTCTTTGCGCTGTTGATGTCGGCAGGTAGGACGGAGAGTTCTCGACCTGGTGGCTGGGCGATGACTGGTATGACGAAGAAGATGCGCTGGCGGTGCTAGCTGAATAGCTTGCTGGCACAGCATGATCGGCGCTGGTCTGGTAACTTAAGCTTTCGCGAAAATTGATTTGCTCTGCTTTTTGAGCTGGTTGGCTGCGTGCTACTGTCGGCTGGGGGGCTCTAAATGCCTCGGCTGTTCTTTGGCCAGATTCTTGCACGAGCGAAACTGAATCGATGGGCAGCTCACCATATTGCTGTGCCACGTTTGGTTGAGCATCATAATTGCCGGCCGAATTCTGTTCTTCAGCAATCAGTCTGGCGTGTTCTGCTCGGGCTTGCTCGGCCCTGGCCATAGACTCTTCTCGCAAGGCGCGGCCGAGAGCTCTTTGGATGGTCAAGTAAATGTCATTGCCGTGAGTGTATTTCAACTCTTTCTTAGTGGGGTGAATATTGACGTCTACTTGCGCTGGGTCAATTTCTAGCTTGACCACTGCTAATGGGTAGCGGCCTCGTGGAATGAGATCGCTGAAAGCATAGTCTAGGGCTTTGTAGGTTAGAGGGCAGCGCACAGCCCGTCCGTTGACGATGGTGAGAATGCCTTTGCGGTCGCCTCTGAAGTGAGTTGGTTTAGCCAAGTAGCCTTTGATGCGCACTGCTTTGCTGCCAACTGTTATTTCGCCATCGATTTCGTAACCGTGTGAAACTTCGACCAAACGTTCTTTTCCAGTGAAGAAGCCAGCTTCAACAATTGTCCGCGCCAGGTCGCCGCTGCCTGATGTGCGCAAGGCAGTGTTGCCATTGTTGAGCAAGGTGAAGGCTACATCAGGGTAACTGATGGCCAGGCTTTGTACAATTTCTTCGATGTTGCCAAACTCGGTGGCCGCTTTCTTCATGAATTTGAGACGGGCAGGGGTGTTATAAAACAACTCCTGAATTTCCATGATAGTGCCCGGTGCGCAACCAACTTCGACTGCCTTTAATTGGCCATCGGCAGTTTCTACCCTGGTGCCGACTTCGGCCTGCTGGGTGCGGGTATAACAGGTGAATTTTGAAATCGAGGCTATAGAAGGAATAGCTTCGCCGCGGAAGCCTAAGGTGTTTAGGGTCCACAAGTCGTCAGCTGAGCGTAGCTTAGAGGTAGCGTGGCGCTGGAAAGCCAAGACGGCGTCTTCAGGGTCCATACCTGAGCCATTGTCGGCAATGCGGATGTCGCGACAATCTTGGGAGACCGATATCTCGATTTCGCTGGCGCCAGCATCGAGTGAATTTTCGACCAGTTCTTTGACCACCGACGCTGGTCGCTCTACCACCTCTCCGGCGGCAATCTGACTGGCTATATGGTCCGGTAATACAAGCACTTTTGGCATCAGAGCATCTTATCATCAGACCAGTCAAGAGTATGTTTATCAGGGTTGAGAGCTATATAATGTTGGCTCGCAACTGTGAATTGAGGGCATCTGTCAAGTGGTTGATGACAACGACTACGAACAAGCGCTGCAAGTCGATGTTTTGGCCTGTTCGCTGCAAATGGATAAAAGTGAGTCGGGAGACCTGCTTGAGTTTCTGGCCGCTAAATTGTCATCAGCATTGCCTGAAGAGACTGAAATCACTAGAGGTGGATGGTTTTTATCAGCTAGCAAGCCAGTAACTGAGCTGAGTATTAAACTAGGCGATCAGGGTTTTCAGATTGTGCGTGAGAAGCGGGGCGCTATTACAGCCCGGCAGATGAAAATTGTGCGCGGCGTAGTTTTGAAAACTGAAGAGGTGCCGGTAGATCAATGGGTGCAAAATTTAGCTGCGGCCCTGGCTAATTTTGCCGAGAAGAATAGTCGTACCAGAGCAGCCTTGCAAAAGTTCGTGATTGGATAGTTTGATTTGGTTGAAGTCGGTTCCATAGATAGGTCGTCCATTGCCATTCTGGGATATTTTCAAAGAAAAAGATGAAGATCGCGTCAAGCGTCTGCAGCAAGAAGCTAGTGTGGCAGCGCTCGAACGCGGTGAGGTCACCCCAGCTGCCCGGCACCGGATTGAACAGCAGGTCAATTCTCCCCATAAATTTTTCTCTAGCACCTTTAGTGCTAAAGAGTATTTACTCGCTCGCGAAGCAGGCTACGAGCCAATCAGTCAGGTTATGGGCAGCTCCTTTATGCGGGTGGGCTGGAATAGCTATAACAATGCTTATGGTTTTGGTTGGCCCAGTACGGGTGAATTGGAGAGTTTATCGAATGCCCATAGAAAGGCTCGGGAACTGGCAATTAGTCGTATGCGACAGGAAGCTGAACTGCTTGGTGCTCACGGCATAATTGGTGTACACATAAAAGTAAAAGATTTTACCTGGAGTTCTAACGTTACTGAATTCACTGCCGTTGGCACTGCTATTCGCATTCCTGGCAATGATGCTCTAAAGAAGAGCAAACATATTCCTTTCACTAGTACTTTGAGTGGCCAAGAATTTTGGCAGCTTTATGAATCTGGTTATTGGCCGACTGGTGTAGTGATGGGCAATTGCACATACTATGTGCAGGCCGATTGGCAAACAAGATCAGCTACTAATAGTTTTTTTGGTTCAGCGCCAAACCAAGAGTTGATGCAATTCTCTCAAGGTTTTAGCACTGCTCGCGAGCTTGCTGTCAGCAGGCTCACCAGTGAAATCGCTCTCATGGCCGCTGATGGCGGTGTGGATATGGATGTCACTTACAGCATTCAACCCATTCATGTTGAGCGCAATCGTATTAGCTATATGGACATGCTCTTCAATTTTTTGGCCATGGGTACGGCTGTAACTAGTCGGCCTGATGGCAAGGCGAGAATAAGTCATAAACCAATGATGGTGATTGATCTGGCACGCAACGGATTGCGCAGCCTAGAGTTTGATGATCCTCTCGAAGATATAGGCCAAAGCAATTATGCTGCCGATGATGATGATCTAGAGTAATTGGAAGCCCAGATTTTTCAAATCAATACTACTAAGGAGTAAGTGATGCCGGACCCTAATAATCCTCAACACAATCCGGCCCAGGGCCATGATGACTTGCCCGCACATGCCCATGAGCGCTTAGCGCAAATGCGCGGCAAAGATGGTAAGCGTGCACTTTTTACTTCAGATCTTTCAGTCAACGAATTTCTCTTAGTCAAAGAAGCAGGCTTTGAGCCTGTAGGCATGGTGGTTGGTTCTTCGATTTATCACATTGGTTTTCAGCAAGCCCGCTGGACTAAGAATGAAGAAATGCAAGTTTTGACTCAGGCTATGTATCATGCTCGCGAATTAGCCATGACCCGTATGGAAGAAGAAGCTGATGAATTGGGTGCGGACGGTGTTGTCGCTGTAAGGCTGAAGGTAAAACACTTAGGTTGGGGCGAAAGCTTAGCTGAATTTGTTGCCATTGGAACAGCTGTAGTAGCCAATGATCGCTCAGTTAACTGGCGTGCTGCTAACAACATGCCTTTTACTTCTGACCTTTCAGGTCAAGATTTTTGGACCCTTCTAAAGGCTGGATATCGGCCGGTGGGAATGGTTATGGGTAATTGCGTTTATCACGTTGCTCACCAAACCTTTGGCCAGTTCTTTAAGACAGTTGGTCAAAATATTGAAATGGTCAACTTCACCCAAGCCCTCTACGATGCTCGTGAGCTGGCCATGGAGCGTATGCAGAACGAAGGCGTTAACCTCAAAGCCGATGGTATCGTTGGTGTGGATATTCACGAAGGCAGCTACGCTTGGAGTGACCACATTATTGAGTTCTTCTCGGTTGGTACTGCAATTATCGCCATGCGCGCCGATCACCATATTCCCGCACCGCAATTGGTGCTCTCGGTTAACGACTGATCGCAACAGTCTATTATCCTCACAGGACAATGGTTGTAGGGCTTCACTACGCTGGTGATTGACTTGCCGTTTTGGGACATTTTCAAAGAAAAAGACGATGATCGCGCCAGTCGCGAGCACCGCGAAGCTACAGTGGCTGCCCTCCAGAATGGGGAAATCCCGCCCCACGCAAGGCGAAGGTTAGAAAATCAGGTTGCGTCTGGCTCCAATTTCTTTTCTAGTACTCTGTCGGCCAAGGAATATTTACTAGCACGAGAAGGTGGCTATCAGCCGGTCTCGCAAGTAATGGGTAGCTCGTTTATGAAGGTGGCCTGGAATCCAGCACTCGATGGGTCAGTAGGTTCTTTTGTTTATACCGGTGAGTTGAAGTCGCTGACCTTTGCCCATCAGCAAGCCTGTGACCTTGCTCTTGAGCGCTTGCAGAATGAAGCGGCATTGCTTGGAGCAGATGGTGTTATTGGTGTGCACATAAAACGTGCTGAATTTACCTGGGCGCAAAATGTTACAGAGTTCACAGCGGTTGGCACGGCTATTCGTATTCCTGGTTGTGTCAAGCCTGTCACCAGGCGCAAATATACGCTGCCTTTTACCAGTACCTTGAGTGGTCAAGAATTTTGGCAACTCTACGAATCAGGCTATTGGCCTGCTGGCATTGTGATGGGTAATAGTAGCTATTATGTGCGGGGAGATTGGCGTACTAACAATACTCTCGATATATTTGGTGGTCTTGCCAATCAAGAACTAGAGCAGTTTAGCGATGCTTTCAGCCATACGCGAGAACTGGCTGTCAGCCGCTTAACTGACGAGGTCAGAAGTCTTGGCGCTGAAGGTGCTGTCGACATGGATATTAGTCACAGTATTCGTCCCTATGAGTCTGAGCGCGATGAAAAAAAGTGCCTCGACATAGTCATCAATTTCTTTCTCATTGGAACGGCTATCCTAAAGCGTCCGGACGGTAAATCGCGAGAAATGGCAAATACCAGAATGGTGATTGATTTGACTAAATCTGGTATCAAGAATGTCGATTTTGATGAGCCGCTTGAGCAATTTTCTCGTGGAGGAGAGGGTTAACAATTTGCCGTTTTGGGATATTAAGAAAAAGATTGAAGATGCTCGCCTGTCAAGAAAGCTTGAGGAGGAGCGGGAAGCAGCACAGGTAGCTAGCCTTAACGCTCTTAAGGAAGGTGACATACCGGCCCAAGCCCGTCATAGGTTGGAGCAGCAAGCCCAGGGTAATCCACGCTTGTTTACTAGTTCTTTCTCTTCGAAAGAACACTTGTTGGCTGTTCAAGCCGGTTACGAGCCTATCGGGCAGGTGATTGGAGCCGCTTTCATCACCATTGATGAGAACGTTGGTGAGTTTGCTGCCGGAGAACTGGCCGCTATAACTCAGGCAAATCGAGTTGCTCGTGATTTTGCAATTGAACGAATGCGCAAAGAAGCTGTTATTCTCGGTGCTGACGGGGTTGTCGGCGTGCGCATCCGTGAAACCAAATATTCTTGGAGTCAAAATGTCGTTGAATTCACTGCCTCTGGCACCGCCGTTCGTGTTCCTGGTCAAGAGAAGTGGCGTCAATCAAAACATTGTCCTTTTGCCAGCACTCTTAGTGGGCAGGAGTTTTGGCAGCTTTTTCAAAGCGAATATTGGCCTGTCGGCCTTGTTATTGGAAATTGCACTTTCGTTTGTCGCGATATTGAGTACAACGGTGCTGCTATTGCCTCTCGTTTAGCGGGTCAGGTGGCTATAGATGCGGCCTCTGCTCAAGGTGATATCAATTTGGTGAAAATTGGCACCGGTATAAACGAGGAGGTCAAGATATTTAGAGAGTCTTTTGATATGGTTCGTCGGCTCTCTGTGGAGCGTATGAAAGCCGAAATGAATTTGCTAGGTGCGACAGGTGTGGTGGATGTAGACATTGACTACAATATCGAAGTACCGGCGGATTACGATCCGTATTGTTCTTATGGTCACATGAAAGTTGAGTTTATGGCGAAGGGAACTGCAGTGGTGCCTTGTTCGGCCCCTTTGGCTTCAAGCGTTAGCAAGCCATTGATTGTGTTTGATCTTGCCAAACGTGAGAAGCGTAGTTTGCAATTCGATGCGGGCTTGAAAGAGTAATTGGAAACCCTTGGTAGACAAGGGGTGCTAGCCTTGCTAACCGTTTTGGCTGGTATCTGAAAGCGAATTCACTGCTGTCGGCGTCGCTAAATGGCCATTGTTGTCAAAGTTGAGGCTGGTAAACCGGCAACCATTAGGCTTTCTTGGTACCTCCGCGTTGAATTAGCGAGGCAAATTTTGCTAAGTAAGATAATCTCCCTGTTTTTCTTACACCCCCTTTCTCAGTATTTCTTCTATCAGAATTTAATTCACCGCTAGTTAACCCTCAGTCTTTGTTTTTCGCTCAAGCCACTTTGTTGTCGCGGGATGTGACGGGCTTGAGGTTTTTGCATTGCTTTGGCAGGTGTAGTAACAAAAAAAAGAAAGTGTCAAAAATGGACTCTGGCAAACACAAGCGCTCGCGCAAGCGCAAATTCAAATCAAATTCCGTTAGCAATAACGGTCTCAGTTCTAATCAGTTTGGGCGCAGAATTGCCAGACAGCATAAGCTCGTCGCACGCACTCTCGGCCGCACTCCACCTGGTGTTGCTTTCATGGGCTCGGCTCGCACCAGACCAGGAAACCCTTACTACGACGTCAACATCGAAGCGGCAAAAGCTGTCGCTGCCCTTGGTTTCCCTATCTATCATGGTGGTGGTCCGGGACAGATGGAAGCTTCGGCCCTTGGTGCCGCGCAAGGTGGAGCAAAATCTATTGCTCTGTGCCTGCGTCTTGCCCGTAAAGAAGAAGTCTTCGGACCGCACGACCAGGCCGTTTGGTTCGATGATTTCTCTCCTCGGGTTGACACCCTGCGTCGCTTTGGTTCGATGGCCATGGTGTTCTTTCCTGGCGGCATTGGCACCATGCACGAAGCCATGTCTATGATCGACAACATCATGCAGAAGAAAGCGCCCGTAAGGCCTATCATTTTCTTCGAGCCGGTGGCCGATAAGCCATACTGGCAGGGGCTCTTTGACTGGCTCAAAGACGTAGTCATGGCTGTTGGTCTGCTCAAAGCTGAAGACATTCCCTTTGTGCACATAGTTCGCAGCGTTGATGAGCTCGTCGCCGTGATCAAGGCGCACAATCAGGTTTCCTGAGAAGGCTGTAGTTGGAGCCGTGAAAGGAGGTCAGGCTGGTGTCTGATCTCCTTTTTCTTACTTCGTTCTCAAAAAAATTGCCCAATAATAACTATATCAACTAATAGCAGGATGACAAAAATCAAGGTGGCAAAAATCATGATAACAAAAATCAAGATGAGGTATACCAGTTTCAGTAGACAGGCTTAAGACGGCTGCTAGAAAGATCTACGAGAAAGGGGTGGGCGTACCCACCCCTTTCACTACTCTAGGCTGCTCGCGTGCGCTTGCGAGCCGTGGACGAACCTTTCTTTTGCGCCCGGGCTGCGCTGGCCTTGGGGCGGTTCGCCTTGGCATCAACTAGCTGGCTAACCAGCTTGCCGAGCAAGAGAACTTGTAACGGCACCGAAGCACCGTATACAAAAGAAAGCCACCACTTCACTGTACCGGGTTCGAGCCGGCTAGTGAAGTCGTACACGTTTGCAGAACCACTTGCGATGGCTGCAAAAAGCACAAAGAGTGCAGCCCAGATGATCGACTTGCCAGATTGCTGGAAGCGGATCAAGACCAACTCGGCTACGAATAGACCGAAGTCTTGAACCACCGCCTGCATGAAAGCAAGCTGCCATGTCATGCCGGTTACTTCCGCCACCGCATTGGTTTGGTGGATTAATGATAGCGAAAGGAGCACAAGCTGAATGGTGATCGATGCTTTGATCAACATCTGGTCGTACTTACCGTCTGAAATATACCAGTCGGCAAGGTCCTTGATAGGCCGAAATAGGCGAGTCATTCACAACCTCTTAGGTTATGTTGTGAGTGGTAGCCACCCACGAGAGTCGGACAACTCCCCAATCAAACATAACCCTGTTTGATCAGCACCTCCATCCGACTAGAGGCCCCACCGTCGGGTTCTCGACCTTCAATGACATTGAAGAGTCGAAATGACAAGACGGATCGGGGAACGAATTGTTGATATTGTTCATGATATTCATTCCTTCTTCACGTTGACTTTTGACTCTTCAAAGAGTGAAGAGGCGAACACTGTCCGCCTCTTCTTTTAGTTGTGGCGCGACACTACGACCTTGATTTGCTGCAAAATTTCCTCAAGGTGTTGAGCACGGCTATTCTCCCTCTTTTTTTTATTTTTCTTGCCCGTGCTTTTGGGAAAGACTATACGGCCTTCTAAAACTCGCTCACTGCGGCCATCTTGGTGTTTTGCCCGAGTGGCATCGCCCCAGTTAATGGAAGCAGTGCGGCGTAGTTCAGAATGCAATTCTTTCCACCTACGTTTGGACAAGTCTCCTTTGACCCGAATCACAACCCACTCCCCATGAAGGGATAGAGTAGTGTCGCTGAAAAAAATTGTTGAGGGAGGAGCGAGCAACTGCTCTGGCCCAGTTGTCTCTATAGATGATGGCGCTGGAGTGGTGACTGGCGAAAAGATAGGTGTTAACAGTTCTTCCTTACTGTCTGAAGATTGAGTTTCCTCGATCTTTGTTTCCCTTAGCGGGTGCGACAGTGGAGGCGCTGGCCGCGGGAACACCACGGCAACTATCGTTTCGCAGTAACTGCCCGTGAACCAATTGATGCCAGCAAGGAGAAATAATTCGCTGGTCATATTAGCCAGAAACATGGTTTGCAGCGGTACGAGGATGCCTAGAAAAGCACCAAAGTACCATTTAGGAGTCCATGGTTGGGCTAATTGGGTCATGGCTATCACTGCCATCAGACCGGTGATACTGGCTGTGAGGCCAGCAAAACACCAGGCGTAACGACGGGGTAAGAGCTTGGCCCACAATCTATGAGAGACAAATTGACTGTGCAAGAGACCTGTCGCTATGACGATGGCAAACAGGGCAGAGAGAAACTTACTCTGTCCTGAAATCATCATCAGGCCGTCGGCAACGAACCCAATTTGAGTAGCTGCCAGAATTAGATTCAATGCGATGGTGGCGACGGCCAAATCTCCATCGTATTGTCTGGTGATTGCCTTAGCCATGGATTGCTCCAGTAGTTCAATGCACCGATAGGCTATTTCGCGTGAGCTATGCACGCGGCAATGATCATCACTATGCTTGAGCGGTGGTAAGCATTGCGGCGGGCACAGTTTGGAACTGGACAATAATCGATTTCAATAAACAGGACATCTAAGTCTTGTTAGCGTGGCCTCAATTGTTTTGCTGGTTTGCTTTTCTTTTCTATTGGCTCGGGTCGTTGGGGAAATCTGAAAGGATACTCAGAATGTGCGATATTGCAGGGTTGATAGTCAAGGTGATTGCTGCTTAATCTGGTGCTAGCAGGCAGAATTCATTTTTCTGATATTGCGAAGATGCGCTATGGCATTGATTCCGCCTCTGCTGTAGCTGTTAAGAGTTAGCGCGGGTGCGCCACTGTATGTGGTGGCATAGCCAAAAGCGGGCGTTACCGATTTGCATCGATACGCCCGTGTTTAAGTTGCCTTCATTAGCTATTAAACTGGGTGAAAATCTTGTGAAAAATCTGCACCAAGTCACTTGGTGAGAAACAACTAAGGTGGTTGCTGCTGTTGAATAAGCATTGCTTGTCACCGTCTATAATCAGCAGCTTAGCTTTGCAGGGCTGGCGGTAATTGACGTCTTCAAATCACCTCTTTATTTCACTTGGAGTCAGAAAAACGATGGCTACACCGAGAACAGGCAAGTTAAATAGACAAACTGATTCGAGACGTCGGCGCGCTCATGGTGCGGCTTTGGTTGAAGGTGTAATTAGTTTGGTCATGATTACCATTGGTACCGTGGCCGCGGTTACTTTGTTGGTCAACGCCGGTATGACTACTTACTACAAAGAAAAAATCGGTTTTGTTGCTAATCAATGCGCTACTTATGCTGCCAGTCTAAGCCCTGGTGATGACCTTGAAGCAAAGACTGGAGCAGTTGCCAGAAAGCTGGTTGCAGCAATGGGGATGCCTAATCATTCGGTTAAATTAAAAGTTGAAGAGCTGCCAATTGAAGAGCGCATGGGTTTGAAGGTCACTCTCGGCGTCGGTGGCTTGGGTATGTTTGGCTCTGGCGATATTCTTCCTACGGTTGTCTCTATGCAAGACTCAGCAGTAGCATTGCGCAATGGCTCACCATCAGGTTTTTTGTGGATGAATAATAATCCCAAATTTTCGGGCTATTTGATACCAGTGATCAAAGTGCCACCATCAGGTCCAACATCGGTGGGGATGCCACTTTATATTCCCTAAGTTGCTCTCACGCTCGGCTAATTATCTTTGTCGTAGAGTCCGCTGCCTAGAGAATCATTGTGGTCTTTCGGCAATGTCCGCCAGCTGCCAGTAATTACGCCGGTTGCGCTGGCATCAATTGTACCTGCTTGTTCTAGCTGATCCATTTTTTGCAGCAGTGAAGCATAGTTGCGCGTCAATTGCACCGTGGTTGGATGTCTGTCCCCGAGCCCTTGATCGCATATCTTTATTCCTGCTAGATAAGCGCCTTTGGCCAGCTGATATTTCTTCTGAGCATAATAAATGCTGGCCAGGTTCTGCCAGCCGCAAGCCACGTCGGGGTGGGTGGGGCCGAAGTTATCGGCAATTACTTCGATGAAGCGACGGGCATAGTCTTCACACTCTTGGAATTTTCTTTGGAAGTAACAGATCTTGCCTAGATTGCTAAGAGCTTGAGCCAGTAATACTTTGTTTGGATCGTTGGCTTTTTCTTTCAGTTTGAGAGCGCGCAGGTAGTATTGTTCTGCTAGACCGAAATTGCGGGTGCGGCTGCATATTCCAGCGATTTCGTCGATACATTCAATGACGCGATCTGGATGTGACACTTCGGCTTTTTGTAGCAGTGCGAGCCAAATTTCTAAGGCATTGTCGGTTTTGTTGGTGAGCAAATATTGTTTTGCTTTGCGTACCTGGGTATCCCATTCTTCTTCTTCTGCAGTTTCTTCACTGCTTTCTTCTTCTTCAACTAATGGCTCATCGGCCTCATCTTCGTCACCAGGTTTGTACCACTGCAGCTCTTTGAGGGCCTGGGTAACATCAATGTCTGCTCTCTCGGCATAGTCGAAAGCAATGTTGGCGTGTTCTTGACTGAGCTTCTTGTCGTGTACTAGTTTTCGGCAGCGTTCAGCTCGTTCTAAAGTCTTGCCGTCTAGTGTGCCTGAAATCAGAAGCATCTGAGTCAGTACATTGGAGTTATGTTTGGCAATTTCATAAGCGTCTTGTACCTGCGCATCATTAATCGTGCCCAGGTTTTTGAGGAAATCATAAAGTGACACATGCTCGGCTTTTTCCGCCGGGGTTTCTTCTCTCGCTTCTTCAGCTTCGGTAAGAAGAGTCTCTAGTGCTTGTTCTACAGTGACACCGTCTTTGACTGATTGAATCACTGAGCGGGCATCGGTGATGGTGATTTCTTGATCAGCCATCATGGTTTGCACCAGAAGAGCTGCTTGCAAGAGTTTTCTTGTGACAAGCTTTTCTTGCATTAAGACTTGTCCAACCGGTTCTTTATTGATCAACCCTAGCTCCAGGGCGCTAACTAAGTCTGACTGCGAGATTACACCGCAGAAAAGCAGTAGCTCGCCGATTCGCGGGCAATGACGGTTGGGCAGGTCATAAAAGCCTTTTTCTTTGAGGGGAACCTCGACTGAAACTTGTCTCTGTCGGGCTTCTTTTAAGGCCTCGACAGCTTGTGGTTTGCTTAGTTTGCCATCGCGGATAAGAATTTGAGCGTTTAGTGCGCCGGTGAGCAGGCCTTCGGTGACTGCGCCGCTGAAGACTAATAGCCGGCCAAAGGGAAGACCCGAGGTGCGGTTTTTTTCTAGGGCTTGTTGTAATTGGTCTCGTGACACATAGCCGGCTTCGATTAATAGTTCGCCGAGGGGGGTTGTGTCTTTGGTTGATTCTGGGTCCCAGCCTAGTTTGAAAAGGGCTTCGTCGATGGTGACTTGGTCTTTTTTCACCAGGTCCATGGCTTGTTTGGCCAATTTGAGATCGACGAGATTTTGTTTGATCAAACTTTGACAGCGCAGAGTTCCTTGCAGCACTTCTTCGGTCAGCAGACTAGAGAGAACAAATACTCGACCTAAGGGCAAACTAGTTTCTTGGGCAATTGATATGGCCTGTCCTAAATCTTTGTTGTCTAGTAAACCTAGTTGAAGAACCAGATTGCCGAGCTGATTCTTGTCTGTGACCTCGATCATGCAATTTTCTCCCATCGCTTCTAGATTCGATGTACCCAGTAAGAGTTGCGCTAAAAGCCGTTATTGCAAACCTTGCCTTTGAGTTTAATATTGAGTTAGCGCTAGCTGCGCTATCCGGCGGGGTATTAAACAGGCTATTGGCTAGATTAAGTAGTCAAGAAGGTGTAGGAGATTTCGGTCTGGTCTTAGTAGGGTGTTTTTGTATTCCCCTTTTCTCAAACCTAGAACGAATCTTCCTCAGCTAAATATCTCGCACCATCTCCGTCCCGTCATTGAGCCTCATCGGCTTTTGATAGAGCACGGCCTTGCTTTTGTTTCACCCCTAGCGAAGAAAGTCAGCCCATGACCACTCTTCCAATCTCTGACCGTGACCGCTCGCATCTCCAGCTTGTGGTCAACAACGTCGTTGCCGCCAATGGTGGGCTTCGTTGCGCTTCTCGTTCGGTTTCTCTTTCCCCTTCTCCTTCGGTTTCTGCTTCCGCTGGCGCCGCCGAAGAACGCAGTTTCAGCCCTGTGCGCCTGGTTCGTACCGTCGAGTCAACCGCCTGTGCCGACGCTCTCGTTGATGCTTACCACAGCGAGCGGCAGGTCACTCCCTTTCGCAGCGTACTGCGCATCGAGCTGAGTGAGACCATCGACCGCGTCATGCTCGGCCTCGCCATCAGTGAGCTTGAGAGCCGCGGCTGGACTGTCACTTCGGCCACTTTCGACGACGACGAGATCACCAACTCTCGAGCATTGTGGCTTAGGCCCTACGCCTGAAGAGTGCTTGAAGACACAAACAGCTTGAAGACAGAACAAGAAGGAATTAGTGTAATGGCACCGAAAAACAACGACATCATTGCCGTGGCCGACCGAGTTTTGCGCATTGAGCCCCAACTGCGCGTTGCTCTGACGGCCGTGCGGCAAACTGCCCATGATGCCATCCAAGACGTCTGGCGCAATCTGGCCTGGCGCACCAACATGGCCCTTGAGGCTGACGCCGAATTTCAAGTTTGGGCCGCCGTTCATGCCGCTCAGCGCGTTTTTTCCGAGCAGCTCGACAGCGTCGTCGCCAGCATCGCCGAGAATCTGGAAAACCAGGCCAATCTCAACAGCGATGTAGAAGACAGCGAGCGGCGTGAGCTTTCCCTCGAGCTTTACCGCCAGTATGAGCTGCTCAAGACCAAATTGCTTGAGCTGGTGGCCCAGAGCGATGTTGACCTGGCTACGGTCGATGCCGCCAACCTCTCTTGCGCTCGGGTTTTGCGCATCAAAGTTTGCTCGTTGCAAGATTCTCGTCTGAAGCAGATTGCCCAGTCGGCTGTTGACTGCGCGCTTTCTGCTTCTCATTTGGCCCGGCGTGTTGCTGTGGTCAAAGACCATCCGCCCACTCTGGCTGACGCCAGTTGGTCTTAAGGGCGTTCTCCCGGGCGAAGGGCTCTGCCCTTCGCCTGCCACCATAAACCCAAAACTCAAAGGAACATTTCCATGTCCAACAATCGCAAAATCGCCATCGCCATCCTCGTTGTCTGGGTGGCTGTTCTCATCGCCCTTCCTGCTTGGGCCATGAGTGACACCTTCTCTGCCTTCTATCAGGAAGGCCTGAGCAAGGGCCTGGCTGGTTATCAGTCGGTCTTCTATGCGCTCCAGCTCTCTGGTGCTGCTGCTGGCTGGATCAAGATCCCCTTGATTCTCGGCAACATCCCGGTGGTGCTGCTGTTCAAGTACCTGTGGAAGCGCCCCGCGGCCTGAGCTGCTGAAGCGCTCTCGGGCTTTTCTATCAGAAACTGTTAGTAAGAAAACATAACTTATGAAAAACCACATAGCCAACGTGCTCGACCTCGAGCTCAGCTGTTATCCGGGAGGAGTTTTCCCTGCGGATGAGCGGCAGGAGATTATCGAGATCGGCCTCACCACCGTCGACCTGGCCAGGATGAAAGTCCTTAAGGTCAGGAGCATTCCCATCATTCCAACCATGTCTAGCATCAGCCCGTTTTGCACCGAGCTGACTGGCTGGACCGAAGAAGCGCTGAAGCGCCAGGGTTGTGAATTCACCGAAGCCGTGCGCCGCCTCACTGAAAAGTACGGCAGTCGCAATCGCTTGCTGGTGTCTGATTCGGCCGGAGACCGCAAAGCCCTTGATTGGCAATGCTCACTCTTCGGCTTAGCTTCGCCATTTGGTGAAGACGAGCTCAATGTTTCGGTGCTCTACTCGATGTTCACAGGCGATTTTCGCAATGTGAAACTGGAAGAAAAGCTCAACCGCCTTGGTCTCGCTTTTGAAGGCGTGCCGCACCGTGCCGATGTCGACTCGCTCAACATTGCCCGGCTCATGATTGAATTGAGCGCTGCAAAGTTGCGCCGATGAAGCCATATGCCCCTTCTGTTTGACAGAAAAAAGCGCTGGCCGGCAAGGGATGATAACAGTTTCGGCTGTATCTTCCCTTGCCGGTTTGGCCTTTGTTCAACAAGAGTTTTCTTTGACTAATTTTTGTTTTTTGACCAGTGTTTTATTATATGCTGTCATAGATGATGCCAAAAAAATTCCCAGAGAGAAAGTCTGAATCGCTTGTCGGTTTTCACCGAACGATTCAAACTTCTCTCCAGGAACTCAAAATGAACGGCAATCTAACTGCTGCGGATTACTTCAGCAATGCCGTTTTTTGATTACTTCTTCTTCTTCTCTGCCTTGGCGTCGTCATCGTTGGTCTTGCAGTCCGGAACCGGAATGATGCAGACCTCGGTGACGGGCTGGAAGATCTTGACCAGACCGGCCAGGATGAAACCAGCGATGAAGCCGCCGATGTGAGCCCAGAGAGCCACACCGCCGCCGCTGACCGAGCCGATTGCCTGCAGTACGCCGGTGATCTGCATGATGAACCAGCCGAACAAGAACCAGTAGGCCTTGGTCTGAACGAGCGCCGGCGCCGGAGCGACGTAGAAGCCCGTGATGGTTGCAGTCGGCCAGAGCAGCAGGTAAGCACCGAGGACACCAGCGATGGCGCCAGAGGCACCAAGGGTGGGAATCATCGAGCTGGGCTCGCTGTAGGCGTGGCAGAGAGCAGCCAGAACACCGCAGACCAGGTAGAACGCCAGAAAGCGCCACTTACCGATGCGGTTTTCGACAGCCTTGCCGAAGACGTAGAGGAAGAACATGTTGCCGAAAATGTGACCGAGCGAGCCATGCAGAAACATGGAGGCGAAAACGGTCACGATTGCCCAGCCAACAGAGGTCGGGTCGCCACTGGCGATAGCGGCGAAAAAGTCGTGAGGCACCATGAGCCAGGTGCTGAAAAATTCCTGCTGATGACCCGAGACGATCATTCCCACTTCTGCGAAGAAAGCGAGAAGGTTTGCCACGATCAGCCAGGTAGAGATGGTTGCAAAATTATTGCAACGCAGGTTGTCCTTGAGCGGAAACATAGATTGCTCCTTTCAATCGTTGAAGGCTGAGGCGCTTCTGACGATTTTTTTGTTGGTATTGGTTGCATGAAAATCCGCAGTTAGCCTCAGAGGGACGGCAAACGACCAGCTACACGAAGTGCATTTCTGTGTGAGAGAGAATGTGTGTAATTGGGGCTTTAAGAACTCTTGGGCGGATTTGGAAGAAAAGAATAGACACTATGTGTTATCGCTTTAAGCACCTTGATCTCAATAGCTATGGCCTAGAGCCTCTAAATAGACCAATAGCGAACCTGGCTCATGTTGACAAGCTTGCTAGATGTCAGGTGTTCGCGGTAGCCTTACTAATCTGCAATGGTCAAGCGGGCGCCGATGCACGTCGTTATTAGCTCTTCTCTAATCTCAATTGCTTTGATTGTGATAGCTGTATGTTGCTAGGTTCTGTGCGTACTTCTAATTTCATCCCAAATCTAGCCAAACCAACAAAGACCTCCAACCCCACGCACTTCCCTTCATTCATATTTTCGCGGCTCCCGTGCCTCGAATGTAGATGATCGCGTCCAGTTAGCTTGCTAACTTTCTCGTTCATCACTGAATCACTCGCGGGCAACCGCTTGGATGCGCAATGCCGTCTGAGCGGAATTTCAGAACATGGAGAAATAACAAACATGAACAAACGCCAGCAGAAAGACCTGTCTCGCACCGGTCGCTCGGTTCTCCGCCTACACGTTCTTGGTGCAGCTCACGCTGTCACCGGTTCGATGTACCTCTTCGAATATCACGAAAAGGACAAGGTCACTCGTTTCATCACCGACCTCGGCTTGACCGTCGAGAACCAACAGGCCGACTTCCAGAAGCGCTTGCCCTCCGGCATCAATGCTTCGGACATCGACTTCGCCATCATCAGCCACGCCCACGTCGACCACTCGGCCTACTTGCCGAAGTTGATCAAGGACGGCTTCAAGGGCTCTGTCTACGTCACTCCGGCCACCCGCGACCTGATGGGCGTCATTCTGCCCGACTCCGGTTATCTCCAGGAAGAAGAAGCGAAGCGCAAGAACGCCCGTCTCGACAAGGCCAATCAGCCTGCCGACCTGACTGCCCCCGCCGGTCAGAAGTCGATGGTTTCCAGCTCGAAGAGCGTTAGATCCAAGGGCAAGAATCCGCGTGCTGCGAGCAAATCTGCTACCAAAGCTGCTACCGACAAGGCTGCCGCTCCTCGCTTCGTTCCGCTCTACACCCAGGAAGAGGCTCAGGCCAGCTTGAAGGTTTTGCGCACTGTCGACTATGACCAGCGTTACTCGGTCACTGACGCCATTTCGTTCACCTTCACCGAAGCCGGTCACATTCTCGGCGCCGCCGTCGTCAACCTCGAGATCGGCACTGGCAGTCAGAAGCGCACCTTCTGCTTCTCCGGCAACATTGGTCGCCCCGACATGCCCCTGCTGCGCGATTTGCAGCCGGTTGCTGCCGCCGACTATGTCATGGTCGAAGCCACCTACGGCAATCGCTTGCACCAGAAGCGTGATCGCCTCGATGTGCTCGAAGCCAAGCTGCTGGCCGCTCACGCTCGGGCTAAGAGCTCTGGCAAGACTGCGGTCAAGGCCAAGAAAGCCGCCGCGCCTGGCGCCAAGACCGGCCAGGGTAGTGGTGTCATTCTCATTCCGGCGTTCGCTGTTGGTCGGGCTCAGGCTCTGCTCAACGACATCCGCATCTTGATGGAAGCTGGTCGTGTGCCGGTCATGCCCGTCTATGTCGACGGTCGCATGACCCAGGCCGCTACCGAAGTCCATCGCAAGCACCTGGGTATCCTCAACGAGGAAACCCGTGGCTTGTTCGAGGCTGGCATCGACCCGTACACCACTCCGCGTCATGCGGTGGTGGAAGACTGGAAGGCATCGGAAGCGCTGCATCGTGAGCACACCGAACCTTGCATCATCGTCAGCTCGAGCGGCATGGCCTCTGGTGGTCGCATCGTCAACCACCTCAACTACTGGCTGCCCGACAGCAAGTGCACTGTCATGTTCGTGGGCTACCAGGGCACTGGTACTCTCGGTCAGGCCATCGTGCGCACCTCTGCTGGCGAGCGTCCCGACAGCGTTGCTGCTCCCAACGTCAACTTCGATACGCCCAAGACTGTCCGCATTGCCGGCAAGCCTGTGCGTCTCAATGCCACCGTCGACTTCCTGCCCGATTACTCGGCTCATGCCGACTACGGTGACACGGTTCGTTGGTTGGGCAAGTTCAAGCGTCGGCCGAAGATGACCTTCATCGTGCACGGCGATGAAGAGGCGTTGGCTGGTCTCAAGGGTCACATCGAGAACACTCTCGATTGGAAGGGTGTGACTATCCCGACCAGTCGTCAGGTCTTCGACCTGTAATCACCAGTGGTTACTGAATTGGCGTGGGTGATTGTCTTTCGACAGTCACCCACGTCCAATTTTTCTCCCCGCAAATTTTTTTGCACAAAGTTACTACTGTGTAGTGTAGTATAAACCGACGGCTTAATGGCGATTTCAGCCTTAGGCGCGCTGACTCAGCCAAGTCTCTGAAGCGTTCCAGCCATCCCTGCATCTCTCTGTTTAAACCATATCTGACAAACGCCAGTTCTATTTGCCTTTGGCTGCCAGGGAGCGCTCCTGAAATGTCCTTGAATTGCTGGCTACATGGCGGTAGCTAGTTTCAAAACCAGCGGCATGGGCGTAACCGAGCACCCGCTCTAAGTCTTGCTCTACTATGGCACCAGCCATTTGGGTTACTTCGTCTTCCCATGGCACGTCAAAGTCGTCGGCGCCATAGCGCAAGCCCTGCAGAGCCGCTTCGTTCTGGGTTAATACGGATGTGCGCAGGTGTTTGATATTGTCGAGATAAATGCGGCACAAAGCCAAATGACGCAAATATTCATCAGAGCCAATTTCTTCGCCGCCGAGCTCATTGTTGTAAGGCTTGTAAGTCCAGCATAAGAAGCTAAAGAGGCCATTTTTGCCACTGTTCAGGCGTTCATCTTGGAAGTTGCGCACAGTCTCAAGATGGCTGAGGCGCTCATCTAAACTTTCATCGAAGCCAATCACCATAGTGGCAGTACTGTTTAAACCAGCCTCGAGAATGTCTCGCTGAGTTTCCATGTATTCAGCTACGGTGTACTTCAGCGGGCTGTGGCGCAGGCGGAAGGAATCGGCCAGAATTTCCGCTCCTCCACCGGTGATCCAGCGCACCCCGGCGGCTTTGAGCCTCGCTAGTGCTTCTGGGGTCGATAGCTTGCTCAGCCGCGCTATGTATAAGAGCTCCACTACTGTGAGGGCATAGAACTCAATTGTGTCACCGTATTTCTGGCGAATTTTGCCGAATAGTTCTTCGTAATATTCAATTTTGAGCTGAGGGTTAAAGCCGCCATTGAAGCCAAACAGATCGCCGCCAACTGCCGTCAGTTCATCGATTTTGGAGAAAATCCATTGGTTGTCACGCACATAGCCATCTTTGTCACGGGGCAGGCGGTAGAAGGAGCAATAGTCGCACTTTGCCACACAAATATTGGTGTAATTGATGATCCGCATCAGCAAATAAGTAGCGTGATTGGGCTTGTGGTAGCGGTCGCGCACGATGCTGGCCAGTTCAATCAGCTCTTCGTTTGAGGCATTTTTCCACAACCATTCAGCCTGCTCGCGGCTGACCCTGATCTGGTTTTGGAGCTGTTCTTTGATGCTGCTTGTGGTTATATTCATGGGCTTTTTTTGGTGTGCTCGGGAGCTTTTTTCTCTTTCGCTTGCCCCGAAAGCTTGATGCTTATTGGCAAAATTGTCGCAGATTACGGCAGATTTAATCGAAAAATTGGGAATAGCACGTAAAAGTACGTATTAACAAGGCCGTCGGTTTGACATAGACTTCGGGTTGAATCGATATATGGGGGCTGAACATGGTTGCTGGAGATGGACACGCCACAGATGTTAGAGTCGGGAAAACTACCGACACAGGCTCTGTTGCACAGTTAAGTCATGATGTTGGCGTCAAGATGGTAGGAGAAGCCTACCCCCTGCGCACAGCTATGTCATTACCAGTGTCCGCCCCTGGAGACGTACAGATTGTCAGCGCACCCGTCGCTGCCGCTCCTGCTGTGATGGACGCAGCGCCATTCGATAAATCGAAATCGGTCAGCCAGTTGATTCAAGACGGTTCGATTCGCCGTTCTGAAGCTCCTAGCCCAACCCCTGAAGTAGCCAAGCCAGGCGCCCAGGCTGGTGTCACTGTCACCTATGCAGATGCGGCAGCTAACGACCCGACTAAGGTTCCCGATTTCATCATTAAGAAGGATGGCACGATTGAGGCCACCGGAGATTTTGAAGCATTGCAGCGCAAAAACGTTGTGGTGCAGGTAGAGCGTACCCCTGGTGATACTTCTGACCCTAACGATGCTCAGAAAAACGCTATCGATAAAGTTGTTAGCTACGCTTATGACCGCCTTGGTGCTGACCCAACTGTGGCCCAGAATGGTCTGAAGCTCAATGACGAGTTTGGTTTGATTTCAGAAAACTTGGTGAAGAAGCTGGCCACCAATGGTGACCCAGGTGTAGAGCCAAGCATCGCTGATTCTCGCAGAGACTTCTCGCCTGAAAGTCAGCGCGCCATGTCTAACATGAGCCGTATGACTCCTGGTTCGCAAGGAAGTATGTCGCGGGGCGATGTAGAGCGCCAATTCCCACCACGGGATGTGCCTACGCTGCCTGGTGAAACAGATAAAGTTCAAGATACAAAGAACGCTGTAGCTGGGATGTTCAATCCTGATAAAGCTGCACCGTATGAAACTGTGCGGGTTCGCAACAATAACTATGAAGTCGGCCGTTATGGCATGAACTATCCAGTCATGCGTGACTACTTCTATGGTTTGGGCGGCTTTAACCTTGATGAGATGGATGAAGATGGCTTCATTGCCATGCTCGGTAAGCTCGACAAAGACGGCAAGCTACCTAAGTCGTTCAAAAAATTCAAGAAGAAAGATGGCTCCTTTGATAAAGAAGCTGTCGGCAAATTCCTGAAGTTCGCAAAAGGCATGAAGGAAGGCCATAAAGAAGGCCAACCAGAGGGCGTTACAGCAGCTGATGTTAAAGCCAACTTGCCTAAAGAAATGCAAGAAGAAATGGCCATGAGCCTGGTTGAGAAATATAACAAGGCTGGTGGAGATAGCGCTGGTAAGACAGCCTTGGCCTTCCACTTGGGCAAAGGACCAGATCAATTCACTCAAACAGACCTGAGCGACAAAGGCAATCAAGAGTACATGCGCTCTGCTGATCGCTTGGCTCAGTTGTCTGGCGCTCGTCATGGCATGGGTGAGAACGATCGCCTCGATTACAAAATCAGTACTGACGGCACGTCGATGGACGCTAAGATCGTCAATCGCGCCTTCCGCCACGCTAGCGCAGTGGGCACCACTGGCTGGTGTGCTAAAGAGTTCCAAATTGCTTGGGCTAATACCGCACCTGAACTTGTTGGTTCGGGCGATGGTGTGCAGATGACTAGAGCCTTCCAGCGTAGTGATAAGTTCCAACAAGTTGATTGGCAGACTGCTCAAGAAGCTATGCGCGGTGGTAAAGCGGTTGCTGTCACTAGAACTTGGGACCCTTCAGTGGGCGACACTTCTCGCGGTGGTCACGTAGCTACATTGGCTATGCAGAACGGCCGCATTATGGAAGCCAGCGATCACGTTACTCAGTTCAACAAGAACAACGGTCGCTACCAAACTAACAAAGACAAGTTCTTCGTCTATACCGGTTAGATTCTGGATTAGCGTAAGCTGCACCCAGGGCTTGAATAAGCCCTGGTTTGGTTTGTCTAAAGCTTTCGCTTAAGTCAGATCTTTCACTTCTAGGTTGTTGACGTCGCCTCTAAACATGCACATCTTGCTTATTTGTTGAGCCGGAAGACTATCGATTTGTTTTTTGACGTCTTTCTTTTTCGCTTGGGTAATCACTGAGTATTTTTCGCGCAAGATTGTGGCGGCCTCAGCTACCATGGCTAAATCATCTCTGCCGCTATCGAAAATTAAAGCAATTCTCTCCACCGTGGATGGTGGCACAAATTGCTTGTCGCTGAGAATGCCAATGATACGTTCGAAGCCAATAGAAAATCCACAAGCCGGAACATCGCGACCAGACATTTTGCCAACCATCTTGTCGTAACGCCCACCACCAGCGATAGAATAGTTGTAACCAGGATATCTGATTTCAAAAATCGGACCGGTGTAATAACCCATGCCGCGCACCAGGGATGGTTCAAATTGCACTTTGAATTTATCGTTGGCTGTTTTTGAAACTACCGAAACTATGTTCTTGAGTAGCTTTACTACTTCTTCATCGGCGCTAATTTTTGCGGCTAAGAAGTTGAGCTGGTCGTCTTCTTTAGCTAGCTCTTCTAAAAGTTGGTTGAGGGCAGCTATAGCGCTTTCTGGATGCCCGTCTTTTGTTAGCTCTTTGGCGACGCCATCAAGGCCAACTTTGTCTAACTTATCGAGGGCAATAAAGACGTTGTCAAAACGGTCTTCAGCAAAACCGCAGTGCTTGGCAATGCCAGAGAGCATGCGGCGATCGTTAATCATAATAGAGAAGCCATCAAAGCCAAGTTTGACCAGGGCTTCAGAGGTGGCTTGTAGCAGTTCGATTTCGGCGATTTCGTTTTTGACACCAAAGATATCAATATCGCATTGAGTAAACTGTCTAAAGCGCCCTTGTTGAGCACTCTCTGCCCGCCATACAGAGCCGATTTGAATAGACTTGAAGGGATTAGGCAGGTTGTTCTGATTGTGCGAGTAGAAGCGCACCAGAGGCACTGTCAGGTCGAAGCGTAAACCCATGTCGGTCAGTTGAGCCCGATCAGCTTTGCTATTGTCGGAATGAGCTTGGCTCAGTACTTTATCGAGCTTCTCGCCGCGCTTTAGTACTTCAAAAATTAGCTGTAGATTCTCTCCGCCTTCGCCACGCTTCAACAGTTGGATGTTTTCTAAGCAAGGTGTTTCAATTTTAGTGAAGCCAAAGCGCTCATAGGTAGCAGTGATTATTTGCGTGGCCCAGTCGCGTAGACGTACTTCGGCCGGGGCGAAGTCACGCATGCCGCTGAGTGGGGCTGAGCTAATTTGAGTGTCGGTGGCCATGTGGTTCCTTCTTACAGCGAGGGCTCAAGTCTTGGACTTAGGTGTTGGGTTTAGGGCAGTGTCATGCCATAGAGAAGCAAGCTCTATTGGAGCCGCTCCCTGCGAACGCATACAAGAATACTGCAAATTCTGATTTTATTTATACTATTCAGCTTAGTAGGATGATGTTTTTAAAAACGTCCAGAGAGAAAACGAGATTACCTAGGATGCCACAATGAAGTAGCATCCTAGGTATCTCTTGTCCTCGTTAGAGAGCAGCCAATCGTTATCTAGGCGATTTCAGGCGATTGGCTGGCTCGGGTTGATGGCGCTTACCAGAGAGCCCGTTCGGCCTCGACGCGATGAGCGAAAGTCTTCCGGGCGCGTGGCGCTGGCGAAGATTTGGCGCTCTCGACGAAGAGTGGAGAGGTGCTCGCTTGGTTGTTTTCGGGAGAAGAGCTCTTCTGCTCTTCGGTTTCCTGTGCGGAGTTGATTTCGTTGGTGTTGCTGGTCATAAGTTGTAAGACCCCTTGATGGTGGTTAATTAGTTTGTTTATCCTTGATGGTTGGCGCTCCATCCGAATGAAAAAAGAAGCGCAGTCGAAGCCCGTCCGTTGAAGGAAAAGCCCTGGCTGCGCCTCTTTCAAAGTTTGTCTCTAGGCCAGTTTTTCTTGCTTTTAAACTAGAGTGCCGATTTTTTGCAGAAAGAGTTCAGCTCAGCTCAGGGCTGAGGATGAACTGCTAGATGCTGCAAGAGCCGCCGTCGCCGTGGCAGAGGGTCATGCGCGCTTGGCGCAGTTGACCTTCGGCCTGAGCGATTGCAGACTCGGAGAACTTGATCAGCTCGTCGACGCGAGTGATCTTGCTGTTCAGGTCGATAGGCAGCTCGACGACGACGCGCGGTGCTTCGCAGCTCGTCTGTGCGGGCGGTTGCGGTGTGCCGGCCTGCAGCTGCTCGAACCACTTGTTCGGGTCAGGTGCCGCGCAGGTTGTGCAGCCAGGCTTGGCCGAGAAGTCGATCAGAGGTGCGTCGTGGTTGACTTCGGGGATGGGGCCAGAGTGAGCCTTGAGCGGGCTCAGCGCGGCGACATCTTCGAAAGAGACGACGGTGACTTCGAGCTTGATCGATTCACAGCGCAGTGCTTCGAGTGCCGATTGGTTGACCACCGTGTCTGCCGCTTGCGACAGATTGGTGGCGGTGACGGAGTTGGCGCGAGCACGGCTGACGAGAGCAGTAGCTGCTTCGTTATTGGCCGAGCCCACTTGCTTTTCCAGCCCGCTGAGCAGAGATTGCAAGTTGACCAACCGCTTTTTCAAGCGCGTCAGTTGTACGGGAGCAGCGTTTGTCCCTGGGTAGGATTGTTCGCCGGGATACATGGTTTATTCTTCCTCGGGTTTGTCATCAGCTCTCGGGCAGTAGCCCAGAGGGTTGAGACCTTTTTGCGTGTTGCAGGAGGTACATTGGCCGTTGAACATGATCTGCTTGTACTTCTTGCAGCATGGACAAGTACCAGTGTCGGGGCCGATCAGGCTATGCCCGCAAAGGGTTGTCGGCGGCTTGGTGTAGTCCAAGTCGATCAGTGCGTGATTTGTCATTCGTGAGTTTTTACCTTTACTGGTTGTTGGTCACTGAGGGGGATGATTGCTGCACGCTAGCGCTAGGGTAAGCACTGGTGGTCAATTATCACCGCCACTGATGGGATGAAGATATCGGTTGAATGTTCGTGGGTTGATGGTTTGGAAAGTTTGGTTGGAGGTCCGGAGGAAGAGAAGGAAAAATAGCTTTATCAGCCTATGAAACTTCCAGCCCGTGTTTCAAATCCAAGCCCTGGTGCCCGTTACGTAATGTTTGCATATAATTCGTGGTGCAAAAGTATATTTTAATTTTCTCTACCGCTTAGGTCTTATTGCGCTAACTCTCGCTGCCATTGGGTTTTCGGACGTATGACTGCCGTCGTGATTGCGGCAAATATTTCTTTTTCGCTGATGGAGAACTGATTAAGACAAGCTTAAATCAACGGTCTTGTCTCTTGACGCTAGCGAGCGCGCGCGAGCTAGCGTATAACACGCCTTCCTCTTGGCAATTTCAAAAGTTATGCGGTATGCGGGTTTTGGGAGTTGAAACTTTTATGAGTTGTAGCCAATTTATAGTTCCTTTAGGAACGGGCAGGTTTCAAGGTTTCCAGGGTTTGCTAACTGGATATCTGGGCATAAAGGCTAGAGCTATCAATGGAGAATTCGCATATGTCCGACAAGCCGCAAGCCCAAGAGATGCCGGAAACGAAAATTGATAACCGCAATTTACTACATGAAAAGCCCCAGACCCAAGAAGACAAGCTCAGTGCTTTTACTACTCGCTTAGTCGAAGCAGCGGATCAAAGAGCTGTGATGATGAATAGCAATGGCAGTTCGTGGAAAGCTAACCGCATGGTTTTAGAGGCTGCTGGTATTGATGCTCCGCGTGTGGCCAGTGCCGCTGCGGTGGAAGACATTCCCGGAATGCAAAAGTTGCCACCTGGTGAGAAACCTAAGCCTGGTGATGTTTACACCACTGGTGCAGACGCTAAACATCCTAATGGTTACTCGTTTATTGTCAACGCTGAAGGGCGAGCGGTATCAGACCACATGGCAAGATTCCCTGATTTGAACCAATACACTGACGTCAAACATTTTCGGAAAGTTGAGTCTTAATTAGCTTTGACAGTGCTTCTTTTGTAGTTTTTAGCTCAAGCTCGCTAAGGGGTTGAAGCAATTTCTTTTGCACCTTTTCAGTAATGCGCTTGGCGTGAGTAAGGGTTTTGCGACCTTTTGGTGTGATTAATAGCTGATATTTGCGGCGGTCGTTTTCGTCTTTGTGGCGCAGCAGCAGTTCGCGCTCTTCCAATCTATCCACGATATCTACCATTGAGGTGCGGTCAATACCGTTACGTATTGCCAGCTCCTGTTGGGTTTCGCTAGCTTGATTTTCAATCATCCGCAGAATTACATACTCTTGAAATGATAGGGACAGTGGTTTTAGGCCGTCGGCAACAGCATCACGCATTAATCGGGCTGCTTTGTTCAAGAGAAAGCCAAGATTGTCTTTCAAATTATCTGGAATTGGAGCTTCGTTGTCAGCGGCCATAGTCTTCTCCAGATTCAGCACTGCAAATAGTTGGTGAGTTAACTGATCAGTAATTCAAACTAATGCCTACCTAATATATAAGCAGATGGGTGATTGCCGTTAATTATGAGATTGGTTTTATCTAAATATGGAATCATTACCTGGGCACCTGCGTCTATTGATGCATGAAGGAAACAAGTGCTTTGAAGGAGCCAAGTGATGAACAAATTTACCCCCCTCGCATTATCAGGTTTGCTTTTTTGTGCTCTCCCAGCCATTGCAGATGATTCCGCTTCTACTGGTAGTGCACGCGCTCAAACAGCTGTTCAAGTCTGTGCGCCGGGTTCGATGCATGAAAAATTGAAAATGACTAGCGAGCAAAAAGACAAACTTAGTTCTATTCGTGATCAGTACAAACTAGCAACCGCCCAGAAGAAAGCCGAGTTAGAAGTGGCTATGGGCCAACAACGTCAGCTAATGTCAAAAGCTAGTATTGATAAATCGGCCGTGCTGGCGCTGCAAAGCAAGATCAATTCGCTCAGAGATGATTTGTCCAATGCTCGCATTGATATGGCTTTGACTGCATCAGCGGTGTTCACTCCCGAGCAGCGCGAAATGTTTGCAAAATTCGGACATGGTCGTGGTCATGGTGGGCCTGGTATGCACAAGTGGGGCGGCCACAGACCGGGTGGTCCGATGGGTGGACCTGGTGGCGGATGGGAGCGCAGAGGTGCGAGCGCAAACGGTTAGTTTTTAAAGGGTCGTAGGTTTTTCAAAAGCAGAGGGGCTCACCCTCTGCACAGGAGAGAGTCATGAAGATCAAGGTAGCTAGTTTGTTTGGAGTTTCCCTGGCACTGGCAGTGATCGCGTTTGCTGCACCAGCTCAAGCCCGAGACAACAATGGTTATGGTAATTATTTGAGTAGTGGAGTTAGCAGTAACTTCGGTGGTGGAGGCGGTGGTTGTGATCGCGACAACGATGGCGATGGTGGTCATCATCGTCATGGTCAAAGAGCGTTTGGTGGCCAGTTCCAGAATCAATATGGTAACCAGAATCAGGTAGGGATTTATCCCAATACTCCCTTTGGTGGTAATACCGCCTATGGTTACAATCAGAATGTTGGTTATAACGGCTTTGGTAATAATCAATCGCTTTTGAACCAAGTAACCCAGATTCAGCAACAACTCTCTGTCGGCAACTTGTCTTCTCGTGATCGCAATAAGTTGGTGAATAGGCTAAATAAATTGCAAGCTCGTTTAGGCAATCAAAACTATGGTTCGAATGGCTACAACAACGGCATTCTCAGCAACTTACGCAATCAGTATTTGAATAACGGCACTCTCAATAATGGTTTAGGTGTGAATGGCCTGGCTAATGCCGGTTATGTCAATCAAGTGCGCGGCATGCTTGGATTCTAGTAAAGGCGAAGGATTGTACTGCGGTTTATCTGGGTCGACGGAAGCAATTCCGTCGACCTATCGTTTGTAGAAATAGCAACTATGCTTCCCGGCCGGAAAGTGAGAGCTGTAAGGTTTATGTGTTGAACAGCTTGACTTGGAGCCTGCTTGTTAATCAGAAAGGAAAATCAGACTTGCTATTGCTTTGCTCCATGTCCTTTCTTGCCATGTCAGGCTTGCCCATATGTTGGTAAATTTTTGCACGAAGACCGTATCCGTCTGGTTCCTTTGGACGTAGTCGAATCATTCGATTGCAATGAAAAAGGGCGTTGTCATATTCTTTCCGTGAGTCATAAAGACTTGCCAGATCTCGATTGCTCCAATAATCTCCGGGGTCCATAGCCAGAGCTTTTTTAAAGCATCGAATGGCCCTATCATCAAGCTTTTGCTGAAAACAGATTTCACCTTGCATACGATAAGCTGAGACAACAGGTCGGACAGCTATTGCCCGGTCCAGCTCTTTCAATGCCTGCTTCCAGTTGCCTGTCTCAACATGGCACCGAGCCCGTGCTTCATAGACTGATGGATCTATGACAAATCCAGCTTTTTCAGAAGCATCAAGGTCTTTCAATGCTTCCAAAGGCTTGTCTAAGCGGAGGAGTGAATTGGCGCGAATCCAGTAGGCAGTTCCGGCATAATTGCCGGAGTTAATCACTACCGTGGCTTGGGCCGCCGCTTCTCGATAATTTTGAGTGTCGTAACACCGCTTCGCCTGACTTAGAGCAGCGAGGGCTTTGGCTGCCGAAGTGATCTTTGCTGGATCGGCCTTGATCGGAATTTCCTTAGACGGGCTGGCTTCCGCCGCGCACTGCCAGAGGGCGCTCCACTTGATGATGGGAGCGAAAATAACAATAACAATAAACGCTCGCGCACAGTTGAAGCGCAGCGTAGTTGGTTGTAGAACTTTCAAAACAAGGCTCCCTGGCCCGATAGGCTTTGGTCGGCTAACTCGCAGCCACGGCATTGCGCAAGCCCTAAGCTGTATGTTTAATTACAATGACACCAGATGGCCATAATAACTGACTTTGTTGTACTCAAGGCCCGAAGGAAAGTAATTTTAGAATCGCCAGAGACCGCAAACAAAGGCCCTCTCACTAGTTTATCAAGGCACACGTAAAATGTAGATAAAATGCCAATTCAGATTTCCTCTAGCAACATGCATCGGTTTCATGCTCTTGAATCGGCTAAACTTTTGTTCGGTACAGAAGGTCTTTGCTGTGAAAGCTTTTCGCAAATTATTAGTTTTGACTGCCGCTTTCGTATCAGCCTCTTGTGTGCAGCCATGCTTTTCTAGTGATGCAACAGATGTCATCTACCGCTTCCCCAATGTTGCCAACTTGGGTGCTTTAGAAACGCGTCTTGGCGATCGCACTGGCGCTGTTGCTCTCGACCGTATAGCCAGTCGGCGACACAAAGTAGCTACAGCTATGGGCGTTGTGAAACTTTCAGCGGCAGAAAACCGCGGCGTCTACTTCTCGCCGGGTTTGGCCTTAATCAGGCGTCCAGAGTTAATGGATGCCATTTCTCCCGATAATATTCAGGGCTTCTTCTTCTCTTTTACTTCGACTGGCGATTCTGAAGACGCTCTTGCCGATGGTCTTGTAGCCAAGATTTCGCATCTGAAAAATTTACGAACGATTACATTGGGTCGTTGCGACGTTTCTGATCTTGGTGCCAAAGGTATTCGCGATCTGCCGCAATTGAAGAGTTTGGATCTTAGCTATAGCCTAATCTCCAGCAAATCAATGCCAGTTATCGGCAAGTTGACAGGCATTGAAGACCTGACCATGAACAGTGTCGATCTATCGCAATCTGATTTCTCTCACATTGGCCGCCTGCCAAAGCTCGCTGCATTGTGCCTGCGCAATGCTCAGGTCACTGATGCCATGATCAATGCTCTTAAGCCGGGTAAAAGTTTGAGAGTGCTAGATTTGGCTAACAACAGCGCCGTTACTGATGCATCGTTGCCTGCACTGGCGCTTTTGCCTAATCTCAAGACCGTCAATCTTTCAGGAACTTCAGTGAGTGTGCGTAGCTTGACGAAGCTTGCTCGAATTAATTGTGTGGTGGTTTCTCGACGTGACTTGAAAGGTGCTAGTTTGGCTATTTTGAGGAAATCAATTCCGAACTTAGTCCTTGACATCCGCGATGGGCAGACGGGTATGGGGAACAGCCCAGGTGCCGAAGAAATGCATTTGTTTGCGCCGACTAGGTTTTAGTGGTTTTGTATGTCCAGAAATGCTGCCTCGCGGGTATATATATCTGGTAGTTACTAGAGCCCCTGAAACCCAACCAGATGGCAATCGACGTCAGACAGTTACCAAAAGATGGCGGCGATGATAAAACTTCGCCTGACGTTTCTGCGGCAACTAAAGCCGTTCATGAGATTACTGCCAAAGATCAGAAGGCCCAGGCTGCCGCTGCTAAAGGCGACTCGGCTGTTTTACCAGTGGTTAAAATCGAGGATCTGGCCAAGCCTGCTAAGTCTGCTGATGCGGCTGAGAAGCCTATTGATCGCGTGGCTTTAGAGAAAGATGCTGTGGCTCTCAGGCAGGCCACAGGCAACGACAATTGGGTGGCTCGCTGGGCTGACAAAGACAAAATAGTTGACTTGCTCAAAGGACACACAGCAGCAGAGCTTAAGGTGCTTAACGGCATCTACAAGATGAAGTATGGCGTTGGTCTTGAGCAAGAAATGTCATTCATGACCGGCTCTGACAAAGCCCGCTTGACGGCTGTTCTGCACAAGAAGGACGGTAACGAAAACACCATAGCCGCTGACCGCATTAATGTTGCTTTGACCGAAAGAGGCGAATGGACCGGACGTAGCAATTCCATCATCGAGAAAGATTTGCGCGATAGTTTGCGCACAGCCAATGCTGAGCAAGTAAAGCAAATTTCTGCCGAGTACCAAGAGCGCCATGGCAAGCCGCTGGCTCAAGCAATTGCCCAAGATCAAAATCTTACGCCTGCAACTAAAGAAGCCCTGATGATTTACCTCAAGGGTAATGATAAGCGTGCACCTGAAGACTTCACCAAGCTTACTGCTGCCGCTCTGAAGTCTGAAGATTTGCAGTTTTTCAAAGAAGTGATGAAAGATGCCAGCCCACAAGAGCGGCAGGCTTTTATAGCCGCTGGTGGCGACAAGCAGATGAGAGCCGCCTGGTCCGGAGCTGACTTAAACCAGGCTCGTGATTTTAGTGCTGATGGTAAGTTGTCTACGGCTACACAGGTCAAAGAAAATACTGGCACTGTCTGGGATAACAACAAGGGCATCGAGCTGGCTCTGTCGCGTATGACTGACTCTGAGCGCAGCGATTACCGCATCGGCAGACAGTTGAGCGGTGATAGTAGTCCACTTAGCGCCCAAGATAGTGAGCGCCTTAAGGCTATGTCTCCGGCTGAAAAAGCAACCGCCACAGGGCAATATCATACTCTTAGAGCCAGTTTAGAGGCAGCAGGCAACGCCACTGAATTGGCCCGTTGGGAATCAATGATCAATGTGCGCGGCGGCTCTATTGCTGCCACTCTCGATCGTCATCGTGGCACGCTGTGGAATGATTCGGCCGCTGACATTGGCACATCTATTGAGAGCATGTCGAAGAAAGATTGGGAAGCAGCCAAGAATAATCCTGCTGCTCGCAAAGAACTTGAGCAGATGCTCGATAGCCTTAATCAGTCGGAGAAAGATAAGCAGTCATTGCTGAAGATTTTCGATCAAAAGATGAGTGCCAAGACTTACGAAGAGTCAGTTGATACTGGCAAAGTCTCAGTCGTTGAGCGCATGGACGAAAAATGGCACTTCTATCGCAATGACCAGGGTGCCATGCTCGCAGCTGTTTCTGGCATGTCCAAAGAAGACAGAGAGCGTTACAAGAGCGACAGCAAATTCAAAGCTGAACTTGATCAAAAAGTCGATAGCTACATGTCGGGTCAGGCACGCGACGAAGCTCAGAAGATACTAAAAGCAGTTGAACGTGGCGAGAAGCCAGTATCGACAATAGTGACAAAGCTGACTGAGCATGCAGCTAATGCGTTTGTTGATGAAGGCAAGGCTATTCGTGATATTCGCGATGCTTTCAATGCCGATCCAACACTTAGAAGTCGCATCAATGAACCCAAGACTGACGCTGACCGCGCCCTGGCTGCTGACTTTAAAAAGGCTGGAGAGCAGGCTTTGGGCAAAGACATGTATCAAGAGTATGTGGGCGAATTGCTCAAAACTGGCTCAATATCTGCCGATAAAATGACTCGACTCTCTAAGGGAGTGTTCTCTGACGATGAAGTCACAACCTACGAAGATATTGCTAAAGCACCAAAAGCAGAGCGTGATCGCTTAAAAAATGACATTGCCTATCAAAACACTGCTTTAGACCATCTCAATAGTGACGAGCGTAAAATTGCTCTGGCTGCTGCTGAGCAAGGCGAGTATCGCCCGGAAGATAAAATTAGAGCTCACATTTTGGGCTTTGGGGGCAGCCAAGAAATAGTCGAGCAGCTCAAGCAAGTGCCCACTGAGCAATTGAACCAACTAAAGAGTGACTATGCTCGCAAGTATGGCAGCAGCTTTGAAAGCGACCTGATGGCCAAACTCGGCGGACAGGAAATGGCAGAGGCCCGGCGTGTTTTGACAGCCGATAAGTCTTTAGCTGAGCGGGTCAACATTGCTCGCGATGAGTCTTACTCTACTCGAAGTGGCATTGGTGCAGGATTTGCTGATTTGGTTAGCGCTACTGGTAAACAATCAGATGACGCTTTAGACCAAATGCTGCAAACCGCTGCAGAGGCTAATCGCAAGGGAGAAGTGGCAAGCCCCGAGCAAATGAAGAATATGCTTGATGACTTTGCTACAGCTATTGATAATCATCGCGAGACCAAGAGTGCAGCCGCTGATTATACCGCTGATGCTCTCATTGCCGGTGGTGCCATCGCCAGTGTGATTGCCACTGGCGGTACAGACTTGCCATTAGTCGCGGCGATGTTGGCTGCTGGTGGAGCCGCTACTAAAGTGGGCAGCAAGGCTGTGCTTATGGGGTCCGATTATGACTTCAAACTGAGCACAGTTGCTAAAGATGCTTCTGTTGGAGCTTTGACTGGCGCTACAGCGGTATTTGGTCAGGCGCAGTTAGCGGCGGTCTTCAAGGTCGGTCAGCAGGCGGCTAAAACGGCTGCTACTGCCACACTTAGCACTCTTGCTAGAGAGAGCGTAGACGTCGTGGCCAAGCGTGCTGGTATTGAGCTAGCTGAAGGAGTTGCTGGTAAGCAGCTCTTTGTAGCTGGTTACGAGAAAATCTTAAGCGAAGGTACTGAGACTGCCATGCGCAACTTGCTGGCTAATGGAGCCAGGAAAATTGAAGAGAAATCTTTTGCTGCCATAGCTGAGCGCGTCATTGATGCTGGCATTCAAGGGCCGCTGAGAGAAGCTGCCGTGGCCAGCGTGCGCAAAGAGTTGACTGAGCAGGCGACCAAAGAGTTCGCTCGCCATACCGCTAACTGGCTAGTCTATCAGGGTACTGCTCAAGGTCTAAATGCCGGAGCTGGTGCTGTGGCTAACACCGGTACTGGCGTCTTAGAGGGAGCGGCCGCCTGGGATTCGAGCAAAGGATTAGGTAGCAACCTTTCTAATGTTGGTCTGCATGCCTTTAATTCTTCTCTTGCCGGTGCTGGTGGCGCCTTGTTCTTCGGTGGCGTGATCAAGGCTGGTGAAGCTGGATTTAGCAGTTTGAGTCGTGTTAGAGGGCCAGAAGTCGCACGTTCTGAGTTTAGTCTGGCACCAGAAGTTAGACCTGGTAGCGAAGTTCGAGGTCCTAACATTGCTCACGATCTGCCATTGCGAGGACAGATTGATTTTTCTCCTAGTGTGGCCATGGCAGCCATTGAGACCCATCCACGCACTAGTGGCTCGGCCGTAGATCAGTTGTGGGTGCCTGCTCGCGAGATGGAGAAAATGGCTCCTCATGAGCGTTTGGCTTTAGTGCGTGAGCTTGGCAAAGACATTACCCCTCTCAATACCGTTGTTAAAGCTGGTCAGTTTGTAGATGGCATTGAAGCAGCCACAAAAGGCTGGACGCAAGATTTCTCGCATTTGCCCAAGGCTCTGGATGAGGCCTATGGGCGCTTCCAGGTTACTGGGCAGAAAATCAATGCTCTTGTCGATAAGTACGGCATGCCCTGGCGTGATGGTGAATTAGACACTGCAGCTATGGCCGCCAGCATGAAAGGTCATCCAGAAGATCTCTCTGTTTTGAGAGCCTATATTGCCGATAGGCAGGCTTACTCTGATGCACTTTCTTTGCAGAACAAGGTGCTTGAGCAAAGAGTAGGTGATTTGCAAAAGGCCATGGATGCCTTTACTACTGCCAATGATTTGCCTCATGTAGAGGTTAAGTCTGGCCGTAGCGCAGCTATGGTGGGCAAGGCCGCTAGCTATCGCGACGGCACTATCACGCTTAACCCAGATAATCTTCTGGCTAAAGAACACACCCTTGATGTCTTTGAGTCTTCTTACCATGAATTGACTCACCATGAGCAGAGATTCACTGTGGGGCGCAATCTGGCTGATGAGCTAAAAATTGGTGCGAAGGCAACAGATGAGCAGGTAGGGCACTTCAAAGCCTATTATGAGCACCAGACCAAGCAGACTATGACAGAGGCACAGGCACGACAGTTGCTAGATGCTCGCTCTAAGCTGAGCCCGCTTGAACTGAGCCCTGAGCAAGCATTGAGAGCAAATAATATTGAAGCTGCTTTCCGTAAGAATGCTCCAGCTGCTGAACAGCTTGTGGCGTTAGGAAATGACTTCCGCGTTGTTAAAAGCTATCTCAAGCCCTTCCAGATTGGCACAGATCCTAATGTTGCCTATAAGCTTTTGACCAAGATTTTCGAAGGAAAAGATGAGCTATTAGTTAAGCGCCTGTTCGGCAGCACCACTCCATCGGCAGAAGCACAAGCTTTCTACGGCAGGCTCAGGAATTCGCTTGAGGGTGGCGGTGATACCTGGACAAAGAGTGACGCTGCGGCTGCCTCTAAGTATTTCAAAGAAACCCTGGAGACAAGGCTGCAAGACATTAATGCTAGCCGTCGCAGTGTCTACGCAGATTATATGCAGACCCACGAAGTTGATGCTTTCTTAAGCGGTCAGCGCGCTCGTGCTCAAGCGATGGAGCGTGGTCATCAGCCAGCTAGAGAGATTCGCGCTGCTAACATTCGGGCCAGTGAGAATGCTGAAATTGAGTATCTGCTAGATAATTCTTTCGAGAGTATTGGTCGGCATGTTGGTCAAGACGCACCAGCTGTAAAGCCACCGCGGCTCTTCATTGAGGGTGGTCAGGGTGCGGTCAGTGACTATGATGTTGCCACCGATTCTATCATTTTTAGTCATGCCGCAATAACCGTGAAGAGACCGGCAGCCCAGATGCAGAGCCAGTTCAATCGCTCCGGTAATTTTAAAGACGGAGAAGTGCTTTCTATTCGCGGCTTGACTGAGGACTTGCCAGGTCTGGTAAAGGCTAAGGTTGTCACTGCCAACTCTGAACGTGTCAGTCTACGTTATGAAGGGCCTTATACGATCTCGCGTCAGTCAGTACCTAAAACAAATGAAGAAATCGCTCAACTTGATGCCTTTATTGCTAAGAAGATTGAGCCACGGTTAGTGGAGCCAAACTTCAGTGCTCCTGGTAGCGCAGAAGCTCATGTTAAGGCGGCTTTGCTCATCGGCGACAATCTCGGTACGGCTGATGCTAGTGTGCTCAACTATGTCCTGAAAAATAGTACTGGAGACAACGAGTTCAGGCCAATTCTCTTTAAAGAGTTAGCCCGTCGGGCGGAAGAGGGTACATTGCCAGAGCGTACAGCTGCCCTATGGTTTAGCGAAATTGGGCCAGCTCTTAAATCGAATCCAGTTGAGCGAGCCCGGGCTTACAAAGACTTTCTCGATTACACTCCTGCCGAGATGCGTGATCAAATCACGAAGAGTGGTGAGGCTAATGAGTTATTGAAGCGGGCCTTCAACGCTGTTGGCGACGGCAATAGTTGGCCAATCAAAGGCACTGCTGCCGCTCACTGGGCCACTGGCGAAGTGGCTCCAGCAATTAGACAGTTAGAAAAGATCAAAGATCAAGTGCTTAGCAACTCTGACTTCAGGCAGATCAATTCAGGCGGAGACCGCAGTCAACTGACGATTTGGCACATGCTCAGCAATGAACGCGATGGTATTCTTGCCAGCCTGAAAAGAGATAAGAGAATTAGCCCCGATTGGCAAGTTTATCCTACTGAGGCTAAGTCTCCGTTGGATAGAGCTGGCGGCGACTATCTCTTAGTCAACACCAAAACAGGTGATTTCCACTTCTTAGATGCCACATCGAATCCGCAGAAATCAAATGTATTTGCCTTGCGTGAACCCGGTGTAATTCGCACTGATAATGGTTTGTTTGATATATCTGGTGCGCTCAAGACTGATGATCCAAGTTCGACGGTGCGTACTCAAGCTACGAACTTTAAGCCTAATCTTGAAGACCAAATATTGGCCATGACCAGTCGTCCATCGGCTTTCCGTCTAGGAGCAGATGGGCCACCTCTGCCCAGTCTAACTCGTACAAGTGAAGCTGATGCTACTACTCAGCTAGGTCAACTGATTGATTGGGCGCGAGCCAAAGCCAAGGCTTCAACCGATTCGCGTGAGCGTGCCGATTGGCTTGATATGGCAACCATTGTAGAGCGTGCCAAAACCTACTCTAATATTCAGGCCACCCAAGTTCAGTCTGCTGAGTTGGGGCAGAGCCTAGATTCTGTCACTAGAGCTGAACTAATTAATTATGCGATGACGAAGGTCAAGCGAGTGGAGTATGCTAGGCCCGCTAAAACAACAGCTGTGGCTGATGTTAACATCGGCAAAGATCATACAGTCATGCTTAAGACTAAAGATGGCGGCTACTACAATGGTGGCAATCTCGATACCAGCATTGAAGCTGCTCGTCGAGATTTTCTTGATTCCACCCGTTTGGCTAAAGCGTTGAGCAATGGTCAGGTTGATGCACTCGGTGGCGACGGCAAGGCGCTCAAAGGGCTCAGTGGTTCTGAGCGTCAGTCTGCCATTGAGAAGCAATTGCGCCTCAACGCTAAATTCCAGGCCAATGTTAAAGCTTTGTCTTCTGTATTCATGAACGATCAAACCGTCATACGTAACGGTGGTGCTACCGGTAATAATCCAGCGGCAATCTTCGAGAACATTGGCAGCCGGCTGCGGGCGCGCAATGAAGACTCGCTACTTGGTCGGCAGCCTGAAGTGGCGGTTAAGCCTGGTGTGGCGTCGCCGGCGGTGTCATCGCTTAGGGTGGAAAGCCTTGAAGGCGGGTTGCCTGAGTCGACAAAGCTATTGAAAGAGTGGAAAGAGCCCCCTTCTCGGCTTGATGCTCCAGCACAGAATATCAGCGATATTCTTGATCTGATTATCGATGAAAATAACTCTATTCCAGTGACTGAGTTGCCTAGGCTGAAAGCTCTTAGAGATGCCTACAAAGACCCAACAAACCCAGAGCATGCCCGCGCTTTGAAGATGATTCACGATCTTATGCTTGCTGGTTAGCCTTGCTGAAGTCAAACTTGATAGTCTTAGCTGTTGCTAAGATTGCGCGACTTTTAACCGGCTTCAGCGGAAGATTGAGTTATTATGGCTAGCCGTTCGCTTTCTGATAGTAGCTGCTAGGAGCGTCGTGAAGACCACAAGGGTCTCAATATTCAAAACTGCTTTAGTTCTTTCTTTGCTGTCCTTATCTACTCTAGAAGTGCTGGCGGCAGAAGTAAGACAACCTGTGCACGTCTACTTTTTTACCGGTGGATTCATTGACGTATTCAGTCGTGAAACAGTCAAGAAGATAAAAACGAAAACCCAAAACATTGGCCGAGAGCTAGAGATTCCGGTAAAGTTTGAACGACATTGGTTTACCAATTGGCGGTCGGTTTCCAAAAAGATTCAAGCGGATCGCAGCAAGGCCAAGGTCGTCTTGCTGGGACATAGCTGGGGCGCTGCCGGAGCTGTCCATTTGGCTCGAGATTTAGATAAGAAAAACATTCCAGTTGACCTACTAGTGACCATCGATACTGTTTCAGTGCCTGGAGCATCTCAAGCGAGTACTATTCCGGCAAATGTGCGTGTTAACTACAACTTCTATGAAGGAAGCGACCTGTTTTTGCACGGTCTGCGAAATAATAAACGAAAAGGTTCAAGTTCCGTCGATGGCATTCATAACGTCAAAGTTTTGGTCGGGCCCACTTTCTCACCGCATATGACTATTGATGACAAGATTGAACCGTTAGTTTCCTGTCAGATCAAAATGTTGATGCTTGATCAATTGGATCAACTGAACATTCCCGATCAACTCGACAAAAAGCATCTGGCAGAGCGGATAACTGCGCTGGAAGAGAGTTTGTCAACAGACTGAACTGCAATCAGGGTTGCAGCTCGATTTCGCCGGGCCGCCAGGTCTTGTTGAACCATGGCTCTAGCGGGCCATACAAGCGCAGGATCATGAACCAACCCTTGCCTGGAATCGTCTGCACCCAGTTGTTCTCTTTTCCTGCCGGTGCTTTGGGTCCGAAGTAGACATCTACCGAGCCATCGGCATTGATCTTGAGGCCCTTGTTCTGGCTACTGACACTCGGCGCCTGTTGGTCGGTCTGCACCATGGAGCGGGTCTGGTTGTCGTAGACTATGACCGACCAGAAATCTTTTACAGGAATGTTCGGCGGTAGGTGCAGCTTGTAGTTCTTTCCACCATCAAAGTGGTTACCCTTCGCATCTTGCACTGACCAGGGGTATTGCGAACCCCGGCCCACCATCTTCTCTTCCATGGCAGGCGTGACGCCAGTGGCAAAGTAATAGTAGAAAGCGGCACCGTCTAGGTTGCTTACACCGGGCGCCGCCTCGAATTTATAGCCACCGAAGAACGGCAAGCGCCAGGCGCTGTTCGGATAGAAATAAGCCTCTTTTGAACGTATCTTGAAAGCAATAGTCCGGGCCGTCACTGCGCCGATATTCGCAGCATCGGTCAGGATCTTCTTCATCCGTTCATCGGGATTGAATGGTTGCCCTTTGACGATGCCTATTGAGGCGAACAGGCCTAATGTGGTGGGATCAGAGCCCTCCGCTGGCTCTTCCTGGATCACTTGGTTCAAAAGATTCCAGAACGAGTAGTCACCAGGCGCGACGAAGTTCGATGGAATTCCAGAGCCGTTGACGAATTTCATTGGCGGCGGGCTAGCTGCGTCTGCCAAACGATAGATTCGCAGGTTCTTCTTGACTGAGTCTACTCCTGGTTTGGTTGAACCGTCCACAACGAAGGCACGAAATACGAGCCAATTACCGAAGGTGCTAGGCCGCACTACGTTATACCCTGACGGGATTTCGCCTTTGAATCCAGGCGGCACTAGGAGGTATTTGCCACCTTCACCTTTATCGGCTCCGGTGATGCCAACGTCGGCCACCCACTTGTACCAGAAGTCGTTGACCAAACCCAGCACCTTGGGCGGAATCTCGACTACTAATGGCCCCTTGCTGGTATCGACCCAGATGAAATTGTAAATCGTGTTGTCGTTCGCTGTTAGCTCAACAGTCCTGGGATCAACCAGATTCTCCCAGATTATGTCGGTCTGGTTATCGGGTCCGCATTTGCGTATTGATTCGCGCATACCAGCCTGGTTGACGATTGGCAGCGCCAAGAGATAGGCTTGCAGCGCCCGCGAACGATCTAGGTTGTCGTAGATCTTGTCAACGGTATCGGCCGATGGGTAGCCATAGTTTAGATTCAGGGTCCCGATCGATGACTCGATTTTGTTAGGAACTGCTACGCCTGGTGCGAAAGATGTTGTCATCTTGAAAGTCTGTGCGGAGGCGCTCGTGGCGAATGCGCTGGCTAAAATCGCACCAAGCAGTGCGTGTCTCGTCATGTTCTTGTCTCCTTCTGCGCCGCAGTCGCTCGTCTTGCCAAGATTTCTGGCTCAGTATGGTACCGCATCTCTCGCTCTGGTTACCACCGTAGAGATGTCAGCAAAACTCCCGTGCCATGAAGACTTCGATTTTTGTCGTTGGCAAAGCTCATATGTAGGGATTAGGTCTGGTGATGACTTGAACCAATGATGCGGCACATTTTAGCTACTACTACGCTAGCTAGTAAGTGGTGCTAAAAATAGAGACTGATTGAGAAATTACTCCTCCGAAAGAGCAGAGAGATTTTGCCAGAATCTCTCTGCTCTTGTTGGGGTAAGTTTGAGTGCTACTGCGCTTTTCGCACGGTCTTGGATGTGGCTTAAACCTGGACTATATCTGCCTTAGATGTCCTTGGCCTTGCTCTCCATCGAGAACAGGTCTTTGCCGCTGGGTGAGGGCGGCAGTTGCTGACGGCTGACCAGCTTGAAGGTTTTGCCGTCGAAGTCGTAGGTGTTGATGGAGGCCGATGGCACCCCTTCTTTGCCCAGCTGCTCAAGATCTTCGCCAGCCCATTGCCATTGGCTTACGCTGACGACAGTTTCGTGAGTGCTGATCAAGACCACCGCTGATGGTGGCAGATTGTTGATGCGTTCTTTCTGGAAGTCGAGAAAACGCACCGCGACATCGTGCCAGTTTTCGCCACCTTCGGGGCGATAGTGCACCTTGCCGACTGTGCGCCGTTCCTGCCACTGGGTCGGGAACTTCGCTGCGCGACCCTTTTTGGTGAGGTCGACGAAGATGCCAAAGTCGATTTCGCGCAGGCGCTCATCCAGCATCAGCTCGATTTTCGTCGGCAGCTTGCTCAGGGCGAAGGCGCCGGTTTGGGTGGTGCGCTTGAAGGGCGAACTGAAGCCGTGGGTCGGTCTTTCGCTCTCGGGCAGAGAGGCAAAGAAGAGAGCAAGCGCTTCTCCCTGCTCGTCACCGAGTTGAGAAAGCGGCACCGCTGAGTCTGGTAGAAGCTCGGGCGGAACAACCTCAGCATCGGGGTTGCTCATTCGCCAGCGCATGGCAGCGCTTTCACAGTGTCTTAGAACATATATTCGCATGGGTGCTCCATTGTATCGTGTTGGTTTAAGCGCTGGCGCTGCTTTTCGACAAGGCTGCTCGAATGTAGGCGAGAATCTTCTTCTCACCAGACCCGGGCACCAGAATTCTTTTGCTGTTCTTGCCTTTCTTGTCGTTGATGATGTTGGCAGCGAAGCTCTCGAGTTGAGAAAGGAATGCCGCTAGTTGCGGCTGGTTGATGTTTTCAGCGCAGACGCCGAAGTTGTTGTCGCCGACGGCATGAGCGTTGATCTGTTGCTCGTAGACTGCCAGCGGAATCAGGTAGGCCGGAATGCCTAGGTACATTGCCTCCGAAACCAGGGTGTGGCCACCGGTGGTGACAATGCCCTGGCATTCGGCTAGCACATCGAGGAAGCGTGGATCGCCATGGCGACGCAAAGTGACGTTGCTGGGCAGCCCAGCCAGCAGATGCTGCGGAAGTTCTTTGACAAAGACATGGAAGTGATACTCGGGGGCTGAGGACAGCACGGTGAGTACCTCTTCGTAGCTTTGGACAAAGTCTCTTTGCGACGAGATGTAGACCAGAATTGATCTGGAATTGGTCCCGCTTCCAGATTTGCATTTGTCCTTCTGAGCCTGGAGGCGCCGCTTCTTCATCGCCACGATGGCTGGCTTGATGATGGGCGGGCAGATGATCACCTTTTCGCTGGCAGCACTTTTGCCGTCAGCGCGCCGTGGCACAGTGAAGAAGGAGCAGGCCAGCCGCAAGGCTGCCGTTGGAAAGAAGAGCCGGAGTCGAGCTACTTCATCGAGGCAGGTCTGGCCCGCGATGGCTTGGCTGTAATCACCGACCAGATATTTGCTCTGCTGGTCGATTGTCACCAGGGGCGTGCCGCTGGCATAGGCGTACTGAGCGCTGACAGGCTCGTAGTCTGAGATCACCAGGTCGGGTTTGCCGATCAGCTTTTGCGTCAATTCCATGGCCGCCAGGTTGATGGCCTCATGGTCAATGCCGCTGGCGGCGATGCGTCGGGCAGTCTCAGCGAAATCGAGGCCCTGGGCGTTGCCGACGTAGAAGGGCACCGAGACAGTCAACACCGTGACATTTTCGCTCTGGCGGAAATGCTCTTCGTAAAAGCTTTTGCTTTCGCCATAGACGAAGAGCACGATGCGATTGTCTTTCGCCAGTTCGTCGAGCAGCGGCAGCTGGCGGTAGGTGTGACCCATGCCGATACCACACACTCCATAGAGTATCTTTTTGCTTTTCATAAATCCTCCAGTGTGTGGTTGATGAAGGGTAGTGAGCCTTCCAGCTCCCAAACCGGTAATTTCGTCAGCGCTCGGGAGAGCTCGTTCGCCAGTCGCTTGTTGACGCCGCTGGGCGGGCTGCCAGCAAAGACGAGACGGCCGCCAGCTAAGACGATGTCAGCATTGACGGCATCGAGGAAGAAGGGATAGAGCTTATGCAGCGCCGAGAGGGCGCTGAGCTGCCTCGACTTTTCGGCGCCGTCGTTGAGACGCGGCAAGCTGATCAAGGTCACTGCCTGTGGTGCCGGGTCGGCATAGAAGCGCTTGCTCAGACTGAAAGCAGAGCGACCTTCGTAGCCAACTTCCTCGTTTTCCAGCGCTTCCGGCAAGTGTCTGGCCAGGTCTTCTGCCCTGGTGGTGATGGTGCGGGTGCCGGCGATGGCAGTGATAATTGCAGGGTCTTCTTTGCTTGAACCCGGTGAAATTTTCACCAGGGTACGGTTGCCAGAGAAGACTTTGTAGCCGCGCGCTAGAGCACTCAGCGTTACTGCTGTTTTGCCCACACCGGAATGGCCGACGATCAGGCTCAATTGCTGTTGCTGATTTTCCAGGCAGGCAGCGTGAACGCAGTAGAGCCCCTGCTTCAGCCACTTCTGCCGGGCAATGCCGTAGGTGAGGAAGATCAGGTCCATCAGCGCGTCAGCGGTGCTCGGCGTGAAGAAGGTATAGCCGTAGCCGTTCTTGCTCAGCGACAATCTCGGCCTGCTTGATTGCCGCAGGGCGATAGTGACCAGGCCTTTCTCTCTTTTCGCGCTGGGATCAGCTAGCTCGACGCCTGGCAGATAGGCCCCTAAGAGCAGACACGCTGCCGGGTCATCGAAGAGCGGCTGGGGCAGGTCGAGCAAAACTTGCAGTGCACCTGGCAGCCGCAAGAGATACTGATGTTTGGCGCTAGACATTTTGTACCTCCTTTCGGCTGGCTTGGTTATTGGCTTGAGTATTGGTTGGAGCGCAGCTTTGCCGCTGGCTTTGCTGATAGACCAGTTCAGCGACATGCTGCGCGCCGCCTGAGCCAAACCGCTCTACCAGTGCCGTTAGGCGGCTGTTTTGCGGCAGTGCTTTGATTTGCCGGCGCAGCAATTTGGCCAAGCGGGTCTTTGCTCTCTTCGAGCTTTGCCCCTGCTCTAGGGCGGCGGCAATGCTTTTAAGAACAGCACCTTGGTCGGCGCTGTAGTCGATGGCGCTGACTGGCAGAATCTGGTGCCAGTCGACCAGGCCGTCCACCAGACTGCTCTGGTTCAAAAGCGCCAACTGCTGACCCTGGCTGTCGTTGGCCGGTGGCAACCAGATGGTTGGTGTGTCGAAGCGAGCAGCGTCGTAGATATTGCCCAGACCCGGCGTCATCAGAGCATATTTTGCTTGTTGCAGAACAACTTGCATTTGCTCGCGGCTGAGGTTCTTGGCGCCGAGGTGAGCCAGTGCAGCCGAGATAGCGGAGTTGGCTGCGACCACGACCTTTTGGCCAGCCAGGGTGGGCAGCACTGCTTCGAGAATTTGGCGGGCATAAGAGAGCGCCTCATTGCCTGTCCACAGCGGATTGCTCAGGCCGCCGAGGTTGACCAGAACCAGGTCTTTGGCGCTGTCGGTCTTGCCGCCGGGCTCATTGTCTGACTGCTGGCCGACAATTGGCGCTACCGTCTGCCAGTTGGCGGCCGCGAATTCAGGCGATTTCAGCCGCTCTTCCACCCCGAAGAAGTTCTGGGCGATGTACAAATCGACGTGCTGAACTACGGCTGGAATGGTCTTCCAATACCAGGTGAGTGGGTCGTAGATACAGACCGTCAGACCCTGCCCTAGTGCTTTTTCGGCCATGGCAAAGTCGAGGGCGGTGAGGAAGATGTCGTATTGAGCGAAGATTTCTTTCAGTGCTTCTTCGCTGAGCTGGCTGGCGTCATAGATGGCGTCGTAGGCAAGCGGCCTCTGCAAATCGAGAGTGTGACCGGTGCCGACGAAACCAATGGTGCTGAACTGCTTGCGCAGAAAAGGGAAGCAGTCAGCAATGGCAGCGGTTGGTCCGAAGCCAAAGGCCTCGGCGTTGAGCAACAGCCGCGGCTTTGTCTGTTCAGTATTTTTCCTGGCCATAGATTAACCTTCCGAGTTTAGTTAGTTTTTCTGACCGGCGCAGGGCTGCTAACCGAGTCTGGTTGGTAAAACGAGGGCGCTTGCTGGCGTGCATCAAGGCGTCACGAACATTGCTGCCCAGTCCGCTCTCAAAGGCGTCCTGCCGGGCCTGGCAAGCGCTCTCATCGCTCTGCCTTTGCGGGCCGAAGGCGATGTATGCGACTGTGCGCGTCTGCTCTGAGACGTTGCTGCTGTTGGCGTGGGTGGTACGGCTGTCCCAAGAAATCAGATCACCAGCACGCAGCGGGCAGAGCTGAGCCCCAGCGGTGAATTCGGCGGCGATGGCGTGACCGAGGTCGAGTTCCACGTACTCACCCTGGTTTTTGGCCATGGAGCCGTAAACCGAGAAGCTGTCGCGGGAGCCGGGTACGCCGACGAAGGTGCCGCGCTCGGCTGGGCAGTCGGCTAGCGCCAGAACACCCTGGACAGTGCGGAAGTCGGGGTGCACATTGGGATTTTGGTCCACGTGCAAGGGCAGGGCTTTGCCATCGGCAAGACCTGGAAGCTTGATGCCAAGCCGGTCGAAGGTCGTCCACAGGTCTGCCCGGCCCCAGATCAGAACGTAGTGCAGGTAGACACGCACGCTCTGGCGGACGGCGGCGATGGCCTGGTCATGGTAGATTTCGAAAAATCCACGAGAGATGATCGGGACAGCGGCTTGATCGACTGGAATGTTGTCCCAGGTCGAAGGCTTGCTCAGGTCGCAGGTGCCTTCGCTGAGAGCCAGCAGAAGTTCATGCATGCGGGCCACGACTTCCTGGCATTGGCTCTGGCTGACGACGTTGGCGCCGACGACAATGCCATAGCGATTCCACGAATCGACGAACTCTTTCTCTTGGGTCAGCGGGTCGAAACCGATGACATAACCGTCCTGGTCGAGAGGAAGACGTGGGGCTGCGGCCGGCTTTGCGGTCGTGGCTAACTGGCGGCCATACTGGGCGTAGCGAGCGACCACTTTGGGATGGGCGCAACGCTTCTGCAGTTTGGCAATGAGGCGGGTCAAAAGCAGATCGAGCGGTTCTTCGCCTTTGTCGATGCGCTGAACCAGGTTGCGTATTGATTGGTCAATAATCCACATGTTTTTTCTCACAGAGTTGTCGACCGATGGAGCTCCATCGACCTTTTGTTACGTGAAAGCTGTTGATTGGCAGCTGGTAGATGTTGCCCTTTTGCTGTCTAGTGGCCGTGAAGATTCCCAGAGAGGATCTCGTCAGGTGGTTCTTGCAAGGGCCGTTGTGGTGCTGGGCGTAGGCGGTAAATAAATCTCAGAAAGTTAGAAGGTGATGTATTCAAACTACTTGGCTCTTTGACATCAATACAAGATCTGAGTAGTAAAGAGTTGCAAAGAGTTGAGGCCGATATTATGGAGAGTTTAGATGTGGGGCCGTAGTAGTGCAGCTAGCGGAGTTTCATGGGGTGGGGAAAGGGTTTCAACTATAAAAACTAATAGATAGGCGAAAAAAGAAAGCAAAGTGAGAGCCGTGGCTCCTACTCTGCTTTCCCAAAAGAGAAGTTCTCTTTTTAGTGCCTCGATAGCTGCTTACAGCTTCGAGTACTGGCGCAGCAACTGGCCCAGGGTGCGAACAGCCACACCGGTAGCACCAGCCGCATCGACACCATGGTCGTAGCGACGGAAGCTCGTGCCAGCCACGTCCATGTGCACCCAAACCGTGCCATCCTTGATGAACTCGCGCAGGAACCAGCCAGCCGAGATAGCACCAGGGCCGGTACCGCTGTTGTTGAGGTCAGCCATGACGCCCTTGTTGCAGTCCCTGTACTCATCGAAGAGTGGCAGTTCGTGCATCGGTTCGCCGGCTTCTTTCGAGCACTTCAGCACTTCGCGAGTGAAGCGCTCGCTATTGCCCATCACGCCCGAAATCTTGTCACCAAGCGCCGTTTCGACATCACCGGTGAGGGTGGCCACGTCGATCACCTGGTTGGCACCGCTGACGGTCTGGATGTAGTGCAGAGCATCAGCCAGCGTCAGGCGACCTTCGGCATCGGTGTGACCGATTTCGACAGTCAGACCGGCCATGGTCTTGAGGATGTCGCCCTGGCGCATGGCCTTGGCGTCGATCAGGTTTTCGCTGGCGGCAATCACTGCCCGCACCGAAATCTGAGGCTTCAGCACCGACAGAATCGACATCACCTGCAACACAGCGGCAGCACCGCCCATGTCGTTCTTCATGTCGAGCATGCCGTCGTAGTCTTTGGCGTTGAGGCCACCGGTATCGAAGGTGATGCCTTTGCCAACCAGACCGATCACCTGCTGAGTCAGACCGATTTCGGGGTCGTAGCTCATGGCGATGAAGGCCGGAGGATTTTGCGAGCCCTGATTGACAGCCAGAAGGCCGCCCATCTTGAGCTTCTTGATGCCAGCCAGGTCGAGCACTTCGCACTTCACCAGACCGCCCGAGTTCTCGGCCACAGCGCGAGCCATGGTAGCGATCTTCTTGGGCGTCATGATGTTGGAAGGCTCGTTCACCATGTTGCGGGCGCGATTGGTGGCGTCACCAAGCAGGCGACCCATGAGGATGCCCTTCTTGGCCGCAGTGAGAGTGCCGGCGGTGCAGAGCATCGTCAGCGACTTCAGGTGCGTGCGCGGTGCTTCGTTCTGCCATTCCCGCGTCTTGCGGTGGTTGGGCTCGTAGTCGGCCAGCACGGAATACTCCGTCACGACCTGAGCGAACTGCTCGACGGTGAACCCTTGCAGGTCAACGTCAATCAGCGGGAAGATCAGGCGCTCGGAACCGGCCACGTCACGAGCGGTGGTGAACGCTTCAGCCAGAGCTGCGCGCAGACCATTGAGGGTGAGCTTGGAGCGTGCACCCAGGCTGACCAGGATGATTTTGTCCAGACCCTTGGTGGTGAGATCGGTGTCGATCACCTTGGTTTGGATGAACTTGGCTTGAAAGCCGTCCTGCTTGATACGACGCTTGATCAGACCGTTGGTCAGATCGTCAGCGGCGAGAGCCTGGCCGGAAAGCTTTTCACCAGAGAATACAACGAGAAGGAGGTTGGCGCGTTCTCCAGCTTTGACCCGCGTAATTGCCGAGTCAAGACGGCTGGACGTTGCCGAAATGATGAGAGACATGTTTGTTTTCCTCAAGCGCTAGGCTTATGGGCTTTGCGCATGTTTGAGTTTGTTGGTGAGTGAAACCAGCATCAGACGGTAAGCAGGCTGACCTGCTCCGTAATGTTGGCGTAACCGCTTTCCGAATCGCCGACGAAAGTGGCGCAGGCTGTTCCGTCTTGCATATCAGACTGGAGCAGGGCGTCGACCTTGCCGTAATTCAAGAGTTCGGTATCGAGAAAGTTGAGAATGTGAACCTCGAGGTCTTGCGTCCGGGCGAGCGGGGCAGTGACATAGAGGCTCGGTGGAACACCTCCGGAGAGGTCCATATCGTTGGTGCGGGCGATGACGCTATCACCGGTGGTACCAGGTGCTATGCGTTCCACCATGATCCAGACGAAGCGAGAATAGGTTGGTGTGGTGGACACCAAACGCATTCTTGTCGAGCTGAGGTTACCGGTAATTGCACTAAGCATATCGGCAACCGCAGCGCGCACAAAAGATTGGGCGTTGCTGTAGGTTGTTGACATAAAAATCTCCATGCAAGCAGCACCTGCCTAACTGCGAAACGCAAGCGTTAGGTATGTGCACAAGCAATAGGGGTTGGGGCGGAATTCGAATATTGGGGGGGTGAGAGAGACCTATTCGATTTATGAAAGTAGAAGATGTCTTGAATGTAGTGATGAGAGCTAAACAGGATCAACTTCCACGCTCTCTAATAACTCTTAAAAGCACTAAACATTGTTAACAGACCGCTTTACATGCTCGCGTCAGCTCGCGCAGGTGGATTGTCAAGAGTTAAGCTCTGCTTTAGTCTTGGGCTTTGAAGATGCTTGCAGAGTAGGTGTTTTGGCGCCCACTGACAACCTCTTTTGCGCTTCTCTGCTTGGTTCTCAAGCAATTCTCATAATCTGCTTTAGATACATGGCTTGACATCACTTGATATCAAATGGCCATGCATCATAGGTTCCATAAGCACACCCAAACTCTTTCCCTTGCTCCAAAAAATATCCATCTAAAAGCGCACTAGTTCAACTTCTATATCACTTCTCCTTCACTCACCCTGGTGTGCTGCTCAGACTTCGTCTTGGTGAAATCGTGAATATAAGCGCTTCTTGATGGAAACACTGTTCGGAAAAACAAGAATTGAAACACTCATTTTCTTCGCGTGCTTTTTTTACGCGGGTAATGAGTAACACCATTTGGAATGGCCTGCTGGCATCAAGTGGTGATTTCGATCTGGGAAATTATCCGCAAGCTTTGCTTGCTTAAAAAAACAAAGGAGATCCAGATGAGTCGTTCGTTGAAGCGGACCCCCATCACCGGCATGACTGATGCTGACTCGGAAAAGAATGACAGACGTTTGGCCAACCGCAAGTTGCGGCGCAGCACTCGTCAAATTCTTTCCCTGTTCGGCGTCGATTGTGACACCACTTCCCTGCCCACCATTCGTCAAGTCAGCGATGTTGGCTTGTTTGGCAAAGGTGGCAAGCAGTGGCTCGAGGACCCCGACATAAAGGATCTTATGAAGTAGCGATTGTGAATAATCGGTGGTTAGTGTCCAAGTGAAATAGTCTTGCAGTACTAACTTTCGATTCTTCAGCAACCTTAATCAGGGGGGAGGGTAACAGGGCTCAGGCTCTGAATCTTCCCCCCGTTTCTCTCTTGGGATTCAGTGCTCTAAAATTTTTGGATTTGGATACTACGCTGTGTAGTTTAAGATTTAGTCACTAAGCCGTAACAACTCGTTCCTATATTGAGAGCACAGAGAACCCCCCTCTCAACTCAGGTAGGAAGCGAAATGTTAGATTCAAACCATTTACCAACTGATCGCACTGCTCCAGCTGCCCTTGGCGGTAACAGTGCTGGTGTGCAGCGTGAATTGCTAGAGCAATATAGAATTCCTGCTCGTAGCAATGGCGCTTGCTCGCTCAATGATGCTTGCTCGCCCTTTAAGCCCGACTATGAGCGCAGAACTGAGTCTGGTCGTGCCTGGGACAAAGAAGCAAAGAAACAGCAAGGTAGCGGATTTGAAGTTGGCCCTGATGGCAAATATGAAGTGAAGCCTGGCGATAGCCTCTGGGGCATAGCTGAGCGGGCCATCAAGAAAGAAGGCGGCAAGTCTTCGCCAGCTGAAGTGCAGAAGCGCGTCAAAGAGCTGGTCGAAGCTAACAAAGAAAACTTACCAGGGCTTGATTGCAATCCTCATTTATTGAAGCGCGGTGGAAAACTGAATATTCCAGGGCGTACCAATCAGGAGCAGCCGTCAGAAAAACCAGCGGAAAATCCAACACCGGGTAACGCCGCTAAGCCGTCAGAAAAACCCGCAGAAAATCTAACACCGGGTAACGCCGCTAAGCCGTCAGAAAAACCAGCAGAAAATCTGACACCAGGTAACGCCGCAAAACCTTCTGACAGCAGCTCAGACAAACCCAGCGACAAACCTGGTGAGGCTGTCCGACCTGATGATGTCTGCAAGCCTGCTGATATCTACAAAGATATGGCTAAGTTTCCCGAGCTCAGCCCCAAGGAATATTTCACGGCTTGCCGCATCAGCAAGGCTGTCATCGACGGTGATGCCGAAGCATTGAAGAAAGCCATGAGTGATTTTCCCGCCAACAAAGAATCTGGTGAGCGAGTTGCCCGCGCTCTCAATGAGACCTTCAGAGATCAGGGAATAGTGGTGGACTATAACCAATACAACTTCTATCGCGCCTCTACTCCTGATAAGCAAGAGACAGCTAGTTCTTTCCGCATCTACCATCGCGGAGCTGAGCGTTATTTAGAAGTTGGCAAAGACAATGTTGGTATGGGTGGACCGGTGCGCCAGGGGCCTGGTGGCTCTATCGACTATGGAACGGTAGCCTATCACGGCGAAAGTCAACGCAAAGCAACCATTGATGATCTCGCAGCAGCAATGAGACGCCGTTATTGTCCGTAAAATTTTCGTCCTTCAGCGAGCGTGATAAATAGCCTCTGTGTTTTTGAAGCCAATGCTATTTTCGCGTTTTCTGACAATTCTGTTTTTCTCGAGGGGGAGGAAGAGGTGTGGTTGCTAAATGCCAACCACACCTCTTCCGTGCATGTGACTGTAGGTGTGGTTGCTAAATGCTAACCACACCTCTTCCGTGTCTGTGTTTGTAGGTGTGGTTGCTAAATGCTAACCACACCTCTTCCGTGTCTGTGTTTGTAGGTGTGGTTGCTAAATGCCAACCACACCTCTTCCGTGCGTGTGTCTGTATATCCGATCGACTTACCTTGGCTGCTCGGCAATTTTGCCTCAAAACGGCATTTGGCTGCCTAGTGCTAGCTTCGCCAAGGGGCAGCCAAATTAGAGATTTGCATGGGTAAGCAGCTACTCTTTCAATTATTAAGATGACCGCTCAGCCTCATGGGGTGAGCAATTGCTTGCCTGGGTTGACCTTTGACAACCTGGATGGTTAGCGCCAACTGCGTCGATTTAATAATCTAGCTTGGCAAGCTTAGAGAATACTACTTTACATCAATCTGTAATATGCGCCTTGGCGGGCTGCTAATTCGTAGGTTTTGAGTTCCACAACTCTTCCCGTTCGCACCCAAGCAAAGCACTCGAAAAACAAACCCAGCGCATTACTTTCGATTCCTTCACCTTCCCCACAATGGAAGCGTGTCTTATCGAACGTCTGTTGATGTGCTGCGGTTTTGATTTTTATGAGTGCTGAGCTGGTCAATTCTGGAAGAGACGGTATCTAACTGTGCAATCGCGTCTGTGCTGCGAACCATCGGCTCCGTTGCACCATCAATTTCACCAAAGGACAATTCTATGGACACCATGCTGTCACTGCTTCCCTGGCTTCCGGCCCTTCTCGGTCTGGTCGCTCTCGGCTTTCTGGCCACACGTTTCATCGTCAACGTCGGCCCTACCGAAATCGCCATCACCGAACGCCGCTTCCTCGGCAAGAAACTGCCTTCCAACCGCGCTTTTGCCTTGTCGGGCGAAGTCGGTATCCAGGCGGCTTACCTCTCCCCCGGCCTGCACTTCATTTTCTGGCCGATCACCCGCGTCATCAAGAAGGCTCCCTTCGTGGTGATCGGCTCCGGCCAACTTGGCGTCATCACTGCTGCCGACGGCGAGTCCATGCCCTCTGGTCGCGTCTACGCTGAAGATGCCGCTGGCGATGCCCATGGCTCCTTCCAGGACCCGGCGGGCTTCCTCACCAACGGCGGTATCCGCGGTAAGCAGCTGCGCTTCCTCACCAACGGTACGTTCAAGATTCACCCCTTCCTCTTCAAGGTCGACCTGATCGACAAGACTGTCGTGCCTGAAGGCAGTATTGGTGTTGTCACCGCTGCTGACGGTGCATCGTTGATCGAAGGCCAGCTGCTTGGTCAGCGCGCCACCGGTCACGACAACTTCCAGAAGGGTGAAACCTTCCTCAAGAACGGCGGCCAGAAGGGTCCGCAGATCGACTTCCTGCGTCCTGGTACCTACAACATCTTCTCCGACATGTTCAAGGTCGAGATGAAGCCGGCCATTCAGGTCAAGGAAAACCAGATCGGTATCGTCGAAGCCAAGTCGGGTGACCCGATGGGCAAAGACGACGTCGTTGCCGCTACCCCCGAGATGAGCCTGCACATGTCCTACCAGGACGGCCAGGCCTTCCTCAACGGCGGTGGTAAGCGCGGCCCTCAGGAAGAGGTGCTTCGCCCCGGTACGTACTACGTCAACCCCTACCTGTTCTCTATCACCATGCAGCCGCAGACGGTGATCAAGCAGGGCGAAGTGGGCGTGATGATCTCCAACATCGGCAAGGACCCGACCGAACTGTTCGGCGAAGAAGCTCCGACTGCGGCGCCTGCTACCAAGCTGCCGGCCGTCATCAAGGCTCCGGCTGCTGCTGGCGCCACTGACGTCTCGGTCGCCGACAGCTCGCCGCTGACCGCTGGCGCCACTGACCCCGAGGAGACCCGCCACAACACCGGCGTGCGCGCTCGTCACGTGGTGCCGAAGGGCTACCGCGGCATCCAGAAGGAAGTGCTCAACCCGGGCAAGTACAACATCAACCCGCTGGCCTTCTCGGTCATCGTGGTGCCCACCACCACTCGTTCCATCGAGTGGTCCGAGAACGAAAGCGCCAAGGACTTCGACCCGTTTGCTGTCGTTTCGCGCGACGGCTTCACCATGCAGGTTGAAGTGCGCTGCCAGTACCGCATCCTGCCCGAGAACGCGCCGTACGTGGTGCAGAAGCTGGGTTCGGTGGAAGAGCTGGAGAAGAACGTTCTGCATCCGCAGATCGACGGTATCTTCCGTGCCCAGGTCTCTCGTTCGCCGGCCATCAACTATCAGCAGGAGCGTGCCACCGAGCAGCTCGACGCTGAGAACGCCGTGAAGAGCGACCTGGTCAAGTACAAGGTCGAAGTGGTGTCGGTGATGATCTGCAACATCAAGCTCCCGCAGGAGCTGATGCACACCACCCAGGAGCGCAACCTGGCCGAACAGCGCGAGACGATGTACGACGCCCAGGAAAAGGCGGAGAAGCGTCGTATCGAGTTCCAGGCCACCAAGTCGCAGGCTGACCAGCAGGACACCATCATCAAGGCCAAGGCTGGTATCGAGGTGGCCAAGCACGAGGCGGCTCAGATGGAAGAGCGCGCCAAGGGTAAGGCTGCTCAGACCCGCATCGAAGCGGAAGCTGATGCGGGCCGCGTCAAGACCGTCGGTGATGCCGAAGCCGGTGTCATCAAGGCCAAGGGTGAAGCGACCGCTGAAGCCTACTCCAAGCAGGTGGAAGCGCTGACCGCTCAGGGCGTTACCTCCATCGAGGTGACCAAGCTGCTCACCGCTTCTGGTCAGGCTCTGGTGCCGCAGGTTGTTGCCGGTGGCGACAACGGCGGTGGCAATGGTCTGGTCAATCTTCTGCTCGCCGACACGCTCATTCGCAACCGCGAAGAGAACGCTGCCGCGCGTGACCTGAAGAAGCCGGCCGCTGACACGACCGACAAGAAGTAAGCTCCACTTCTTTTTTCGGACTGGGGGTGGCGTCGACTGACTTGAAAAAGTTAGTTGGCGCCACCGCCTTTTTTAACTCACCACTAAAGGCTATCCAATCATGGATGCTTTCCAACTTTTCCAACTTTTTGTCCCCGCCTTGTGGGCATTTCTTGCCTGCATCTTGGGCGGTTTCGCCACCGGCGTTGTCGGTGTACTGGTGTTGACCAACGTCTTCAAGGTCAACTATGAAACGGCTGGTCGTCGCAGCTTTGTTGTCGGTGTCGTAGGAACGGCACTGGCCATCGTTGTCGGCGCTCTGCTCACAGCTACCAGCGCTGGCGGTTTTCTGCCCGCGTTCATTCTTATCGCCCCTTCCAGTGTCATCTACGCCCTTGCTGGCGTGGTTGTCGTTTTGCTGGCGTGGGGGGCGCTCATTCTCTCAGCCCGATAGGAGAAATATTCTATGAACGGACCTGCTCTATTACTTGTCGGTGCGGTTGTTTTGATTGGTCTTGCGGTGATCGTCTATCGATCGCTGAAGGGCCCGAAGTTGCCTGCACCCAATCCTTTTGACGCCGTCAGCCCTTCGCGGCCGCCGGCTTTTCCTGACAGCGTCGGTGAGCCGGTGGCCGCAGTCGCTTCAACCGCCGCTGATTCTGACTCTGACCAGTCGGATCAGCAAGAAGAAGATGCCGAGCCGGAGGAAGCCATGACCATCGCAGCCTATGTCGCTCAAGCTGAAGAGCAAGAAAAAGACGCTGATTTCGATCAAGCCATCGACAGCATCAGCGAAGCCATCGCCCTCGCTCAGGTTGAGTTCGGTGGCGATTCGGTGGAAGTGGCTCAGCTCCTGATTCGTCAGGGTCAGCTCTTTCAGCTGCGCGATTACCAGGAAGCCGCCGATGAAATCGACTGCGCCGAGTATCTGCAGGGTCTCGCCATTCTTCAGCAGCGCTACGGTGGCGAAAGCGAAGAGCTTTTGCCGGTGCTCAAGCTCTTGATCTCCTGGTACTACCAGACTGGTGACCAGCAGAAGGCCGAGACGCTCATTCGCCGCAGTCAGAACATCATCGATGCTGTTTCTGACGCCAAGCGACTTGTGGCTGATCGCGCTGATGGCAGCACCTACGCCCCTACCTTGAAGGTTTCACCCTTCAAAGTGCCGTTCACGAGCAGCGACAGCACCGCTGTCGAGTCGTGCAAAGAAGGCGACGAAGCCTTCGCTGCCGGCGAATACGACGACGCGGTTTCGGCTTTCGAGTCGGCCATCGAATCGGTGCAAACCGAGGTCGGTCGCGGTGCTCCCGAGCTGGCTCAGCTCTTCCATCGCCTCGGCCGTGTGCTGCAGGTGAAGGATGCTGACGAGCGCGACGACGACGGTGCTTTGTACACCGACCCGGCCGACAACTTCCAGATTGCGCTCAGCTTGCTGGTCAAGGCCCATGGCTACGATGCCGTGGTGCTGGTGCCGCTGCTGCTCGACCTGGCTGCCTTTGAAGACCAGCGCGGTGAGCACTACAAGGCCGAGGGTTATCTGCGTCGGCTGGCCGAAATCGAGCGCAACGCTCGCAACAAGCAGTAAAAAGAATAAAGCTCAGCTGTTGGCTGGGTAAGGAAATTCTTTTGGAGGGTCGTCGGGTCAGGAACACGCTTGTGTTCTTGCTCTCCGGCGACCCTCCTTTTTTTTGCGGGATCAAAGCCGCAACACTATCGAAGTAGAAAATAGAAGCATGACCACAATTGGTCAACTAGCGGAAAAATGCCATGACACAAGGCAACAAGGCAGCAGTAGACAGCGACGCTGTGAACTCTAATACCAGCGCAGCTCTAGGTTCGGCGCTGATCGCCACCCACGAAGCACTGCTGCTCACTGAAGCTGTTCGTCAAATCGATCAAGCTCTATTCTGGGCTCAACAGGGTCGCTCTGACCTTGTTACTGTTTTCACTAACATGGCTAAGCTTATGCTCCTTGAGGGCAATGGCTCTGGCAGTGAAAGCGAGTATTGGATCGACACCACCCGTAGTGCCATCGCCATCGAGCTGCAGAATCCTCGGCATGCCGTCGACTGCGCCAGCAAGGCACTAGCTTTGGCCGAAGTTATCTTCGCCCAAGATGCAGTGCAGCTCGGCGTTGCTCGAGGTAACTTAGGTAGAGCGCTTGCTTGCAGCGGAGGCCAGGCGGAAGAGGCTCGCAAGCTTCTCTCGCAGGGTATCTTTGCTCTCGCTGGAGTGAGCCACAAGCCTGCTGCCAGTTCAGGTGCGACGGCCAGGTTGCAGAAGTACTACAGCGACACCTTCATCGAATTCACCCGGGCCATTCAGAGTCTCCCTCCGCGGCCGCGCTAGGCATTTGTTGTAGGAAAAGTAAGCTGGGAAAAGTCTTTACTATTGTGCTTTTCCCAGCACTTTCTTTTTGTCTTTTTCATACTGTTTCAAATAGTACTACCGTGGTAAGTATAGTTGACGCCCTTGCAGCTTTTAGACAGCATGAGGGTAGCAGGACGAGGTTCACAGGCAGAAGCTAGCAGAACGACCTTAATAGGACGAACTCTTGGCTAGATCTTTGAACGGGTCTACTCCACTGTATCCCGCTTTTGCTGGCTTGAGCGGCGGAGCTACGCGGGCTGCCAAATTTATGCCATGCCATTGCCAGAACTCAATTTGCCCGCCTTTGCTGATCATTTCTGCTGATGGCAGATTAGGAAAAGGCGCAGCCTTGCTTATCAATGCCAAGACTTGCTTCTCGAGGTCAGTGGGAGGCTTTTCAGAGATAATTTGGAGGTTTTTAATTCGGCCTTTCTTGTCGACGTTAAAGTTGCAGAGGACGTTCTCATTCTCCGTTAGGTTCTGCTCTAGACTTTTGACTATTGACTGGTAGTCTTTCTGACCTTTGATTTTATCCTCTATTGATTCGGGGCCATAGTCGCGCTGACCTTTCAGGTCATCAAAAACTAGATCTCGATCGTGAGTTCCTGCCCAGGTGGCATTTACCGTTAGGGGCAGGGCTAAAAGGCTTGCTACTAAGAAATGCCAGCGCAAATATTGCATATTTGATTGACCTCGATTGCTAGTTTGTTGGCACAGGCATTAGTTCTTTCGCCTGTCTATTTATTCCCATATTGAGGCCATCCTACATCTTGCGTTACATCCAAATTTTGGCTGTGAGCTGAAAAGCCATTAAACATAGGCTTCTCGGGTATACACGTTTTCGTTAGTACGCATTCGAGAATCGACAGTCTATCTGGGTCGCCTGAAGATGAAAAAGTAAGTGGTGATGGCGCCTTGCCGGCGGGAGAGAGAAATGACTAATGTACTTCAACTACGAAATATCCCCTTCTTTGTTTTTATGCTTGCTTTGCTCTGCATTCTGCCTGAGCCAGCTTGTGCCTATCTAGATCCGTCTACTGGAAGCTATGCGATTCAATGCGGCTTAGGTACTTTATTCGCTTTAGTATTCAATTCGCGCAGATTATGGGGTTGTGCTCAGTCTTACTTTTTCTCGATTGCGAGGAAGTGATTTTGAGTATTAGTACTAGAGAAGTCAGCACTTCCTCGTTTCGCGATCCGGCTGGCTGTGTTTTTCGAGAGAATAACGAGATCTATCGACAGGTCAACCTCGTGTATAAGCCGCATTATGACTGGCTTTTTCAGTCAGGTTTGTATCAGGCCTTAGTGGCGAAAAATTTACTAATTGCCCATGAAGAAATTGAGTTGGTGAAAGAGGATGAGCCGCAGGCTAAGTCTGCTGGCGATAATCGCACTAATATTTACAAGATTTGCAAACCCAAGCAAGTACCGTTTATTTCCTATCCCTACGAGTGGTGTTTTAGTCAACTGAAAGACGCGGCCTTAGCCACTCTTGAGATACAGTCTCTGGCTCTTAAGCATGGCATGATTCTCAAAGATAGCAATGCTTTCAATATTCAGTTTGTTAATGGTAGGCCTCTCTTAATAGATACACTCTCGTTTGAGCGCTATGAACCTGGCAGGCCGTGGGTCGCTTACCGGCAGTTTTGTCAGCATTTCTTAGCACCATTAGTATTGATGTCAACGGTAGATGTTCGCTTGGGTAGCCTTTCTCGCAACTATATTGACGGTATTCCCCTTGATCTAGCTTGCAAGCTTCTACCAACCCTGGCACTGATTCGTCCAAGCGTGGCAATACATTTAGCTATTCATGCTAATGCTCATAAAAACACAATTACTAAACTAGAATCTAGCGGTGAGCAATCGGGGTTCTCAAAAGATGCAATGTTGGGTCTTGTGGATAGCCTAAAGGGGGCTGTGGAAGCACTCAAGATTGCCAAAATCAAGTCTGATTGGACTGGCTATTATGAAGACAATAACTACACTGAGGCGGCACAGCAGGAGAAGCAAAGGATCGTTTCTCGTTTGATCGACCAGACCAAACCAGGCATGCTCTGGGATTTTGGCGCTAATACCGGAACCTTTAGTGAGCTGTCGGCGGCTAAGGGAGTTTGCACTATATCAATGGATTTTGATCACAACTGCGTGGAGACGAATTATCTAAAGAGTCGTGAATCGGGGCAGAATCTTTTGCCGCTGGTAGTAGACATGTCGCAACCAACACCGGCCATTGGTTGGGCCAATGCTGAAAGACAGAGGCTTGATCAGCGGGGCAAGGCCGATACAATTTTGGCTTTGGCACTGGTTCATCACTTGGCCATTGCTAATAATGTTCCTCTTGATCAAATTGCTGCTTATTTTTCTAAGCTAGGCCATTGGCTAATTATTGAGTTTATTACCAAAGAAGATTCGCAAGTGAAACGCTTGCTGTCGAGCCGCAAAGACGTATTCGCCGATTATTCCCAGGCATCTTTTGAAGCGAGCTTTTCGCAATATTTTTCTATCGTCGAACGCTTGCCCATTGTCGCTAGTCATAGAGCTATCTATTTACTTGAAAGTAAGGCCTAGCCAAGGTAGAGACGAAATCAGGTGATTTTTTAGCCACATAGAGGTTTAAGCAAGTATGCTCAAAGCTGTGCCACTGCATTCGATACTGTTTGGTGTTCTCCCCGTACTGTGCGCCTACTCAAGTTTGGTTGCCTATCTTCTGCCTGAAGAATTGGTGTTGCCGCTAATTGTGAGCCTGGTTCTGGCAATTATAGTGCTTTTGCTTTCCTATGCCTGTCTGCGTAATTGGTGCAGAGCTGGAATCGTCACATCAGCGCTGGTGCTGCTGAACTTCTCTTTTGAAGCCATGGCCGCTCCTGCCAATCGACTATTAAGTAGCTTTGGCTTGCCGCATGATGACAGAGTTTATCTTGTGCCTTTTACGCTTTTGATTTTCATTATCATCTATCTTTTGCTCAAGGCAAAAAGTGACTATAAGGCAGCGACATCGTGCCTCAACATAATGAGCGTATTGCTGGTGACTGGCAATGCTTTCTATATTGCCTGGCATGAGTACAAAATATGTCTAACCATGAGCAAGATCTATCAGAATGACGATAAGGAGCTGGCTGCCATTGATCTGAAGCCGGTGCAGCATTTAAGCAATTCAAGCAGTTCGAACGATTCGCCAGATATTTATTACTTTATTCTGGATGCTTTTGGCCGCAGCGATACTCTCAAAGAAATCTATGATTTCGATAACTCATCGTTTATAGATGGCCTCAAAAAGCGGGGTTTCGTCATTCCTGCTGGCAGTCGCAGTAACTATCAGATGACCTGTCTGTCGTTGCCTTCGTCTTTGAATATGCAGTATCTAGATTATTTAGAGCCAACATTGGGTCGCGATTCTACTGATTACAGTGTGCTTTACCGCTTGATTCAGCGCAACAAAGTTACTTCATTGCTGAAAGGCCTGGGATATCGCTATGTTAATGTTCGCTCTGGCTGGAGCCCGACTGACTATATGCCGAATGCAGACGTCAATGTTGGCTTTGCCTATGGCAATGTTTTCCACCTTGCCCTGCTGCGAAACACTCTGATAGGTCCGTGGCAACGTGATTTTGACTTCTTGGGCTGGGCGGCGCGAAAGGTTCGCCTTTATGGCCTGCAGAATATTGAGTCAATTGCTCAATTGCAGTTTCAGTCTCAGGCTCAATCAGTTGTGCCGCCGCGTTCCACTTCTGCCCCGAAATTTGTTTTTGTTCACATCGTCGTTCCCCATCCACCCTTTCTCTTTAATGAAGATGGTAGCACTTACCCCCTTGGCGTAATTTCGCTATCTGACAAGTTTGAGAAGGAGAAATATGTCGCCCAGGTGAAGTTTATTCAGAAACAAGTTCTGGCGATGTTGGATCAGCTGGATAAGAACCCCAGGAAGAAAGTTGTGATCATTCAGGGTGATCACGGCCCGGCTTTGCAAAATGGTAGTGATGGTAATCCTTCGCCGGCCTTCCTGCGCGAGCGTATGCGCATATTAAATGCCTACCGACTGCCCGATGCTGATTCAAGCCTTATTTATGATGGAATAACTCCGGTAAACTCTTTTCGTGTCATCCTTAACCACTACTTTGAGGCTAAACTTCCGCTGCTGGCCGATAAATGCATCTACTCTCCTAACCCAACTCCTTTGCAGTTCGTTGACGTCACTAAAGAGGTAAGCAGAGACGTAACTAACAAAGTAACCGAGAAAGCGACAACTGATCTGCCAACGAAAGTGGCAACGGATACTCATTAATCAGGATCTATTAACTATGTCTTAACCGCTCCTTAATTGCCCTGGGTATAGGTTGATATCAGATAAATAGAGAAGAAAGAGAGAAGAGAAAAATGAATCCGTTTGAAATACATGGCCCAGCATATCTGGTGTTTTATTTTATGGTTTGCAGCACAGTTTTTATGGCTGCATATGCCGTTAGAGGAAGCCTTCTAAATCATGCCGCTAAAGCGAATGATCGCACCCAGAATGTCGAAGCTAAGTCGTTAGCTCAGACATTAGAACCATATGAAGCAGCTTTTCTTGCCGGTGGTGTTGAGCGAGTTTTCCTCACTGCGTGTGGCAGTCTTGCTCGTCATAACCTCATTGAAATTGACGGGGTTAGAGATAAGGTCAAAATTACTGGCTCAGCTAATTCTAAAGTTTACGCCGGTTTAGATCGAATCGAACGAGCATTGATTAGTCGCTGTAGCGGCTCCGGTGAGTCTTTGTCGTCGTGCAAAGCGGCGGTGACCACTGCTACTGCTGATTTAAAGCGCAAGTTAGCAATGAACGGCTTGATCGTTGATTCAAGTCAGAACACTACAGTTCAGATCTTGCCTGGTTTTATCTACTTGTTTGTTGCTCTGCTGTTTGCAGTACCCAAGTTTATAATTGCCAGCCAGATGCACTTGCCCTACACATTTTTGGTTTTCGAAATGGCAATTGCTGTGGCCGCTAGTTATCTTCTTTTTCGCACAGACAATTCAAGGACGGTTAAAGGTGATCGGGTCTTTCGCGCTTTGAGTGATGGTAATTCAGCTTTGAGACTGACCCATGCCACCAATCCATCCAGCCTTTCCCTTAGAGATTGCGCCCTAGCTTATGGAGTATTCGGCGCTTTGGCTCTGGCCGGTGACCCTTTCATGGCTGCTCATGCTGGGTTGCACCGAGCCTATGCCGGTAGTAGCGATTCGAGCGGCTGCGGTAGTAGCTGTGGCAGCAGTTGCGGCGGCGGATGCGGTGGCGGTTGTGGTGGCTAATATGACTAATGTCACTACCATGACTAAAGAGAACAAGTCGCTTCAGGCTATTCCGCAGCTAGGAATTGGCTTCCGTCCTGAGCTTGCTCGCTTCATTGAACAACAAGAAAATATTCAGTTCGTCGAAATCATAGCTGAAGATTTTACGCATCTAGAGTGTGTTCCCCAGGCCTTGCGCGATTTGCAAAAGCGTGGTGTGACGATTATTCCTCACAGCTTGTCGCTCTCTGTCGGTGGAGCAGAGCGAGTTGCAGTAGAGCGAATTGAGCATTTGAACAGTCTGGCTCAATATTTTGACTCACCTTTTGTCAGCGATCATATTGCATTTGTGCGGGCTGGCAATATTGAGAGTGGTCATCTCTTGCCGGTGCGGCGTACCGAGGCTAATTTAGCGGTGGTCTGCGAAAACGTTCATGCGGTAAAAGCTGGCTTGTCTGTGCCTTTTGTCTTAGAGAATATTGCCACTACTTTTGACTGGCCAGACAATGAAATGGATGAAGCGACTTTTGTCACTGCCGTTTTGGAGCAAACAGACTCGCGCTTATTGTTGGATGTATCAAACCTCTTTGCTAATAGCCACAATCTCAATTTTGATGCCATTGGCTATTTGCAGTCTCTTCCCCTTGAGCGTCTCGAGTATGTTCATATGGCCGGTGGAATCTTCAAAAATGGTCTCTATCATGATAGTCACTGTCATTCTCTCAAAGAGCAGTCACTCAAGCTCTTAAGCGCATTGAAAGCTATCTGTTCGGTGCCGCGGGTCATGCTTGAGCGTGATGATAGCTTTCCATCCGTGGCAGAGCTAGTTGATGAGTTGGAGGCAATAGCCAATGCCTGAAGAAGAGTTTGCATTTGACACTGGCGCGCAGGCGAGCTTGGAGAGCAAGCGTCTGAACATGGCACAGGAGCAAAAAGAACTTATCGAAGCCTTGCTCTGCGGCGCTGCCCACCCGGCCGGATTTGACTCGACCCGCTTGCAATCGGCCTCTGAGGCCCTGGTGCGTAAAAGAGTTCGCTGCATGCAAAGAGCCCATCCTTTAGTGCAAGAGATTTGTCCACGCGACAACGATTCAATTTTAGAGGCGCTGCACCAATTTATTCGTGAAAACCCGTCAGTGCACCCTCGGGGGCCATACTTCGATGCCCTGGCATTTCTCTCCTATCTTGGTCTGGAAAATTCCTCCAGCCTTGGCTGGAAGCCGAGCCGCCTGGCTGTTTGGAAAGCTGGCTGGATGGCTTTATGGAATGCCATTGGGAAGGTTTTATGCAAGACCGGCTGGACCCGGTTGGACAAACCAGATTAGGGCGTCGGTTGAAGCGTTACCGACCAAACTACTAACCATACTACTAACCAAACTATCTACGCCAGGTTTATAATCGGCGTAATGCAAATCAAACTGACAAACCAAGGCTTCATACTTGTGCTCATTCCTCTGGCAGTGCAAGTGGCTTTTTTGGTGGCATTTTTTTGCATGTTGCAGCAGGCTGAAAACGAGATTATTCAAGAGCAGCAGGCCCGTGATATGGTGACCAGTCTCAATCATATTGCCAGAACTATTTTGGCCTCGAGTGCTGGTGTTACGTTGCAAACTCCTGACGGCGGCACTGTCGGCGACGGTTTTAGGCCTTCCACGCCGGGTGATTCTCTGCCCCGTGAGTTCGCTAAATTAAGACGCTTGTCGGTTGGTCATCCTGAGCAGATAAAGGCTATTGAGCATCTAGAAGTAACATGGCACGAGAGCTGGCATGCCATGAAGGAGATCAAGAACTATGCTAAGTCTGGTGAGAATTTCACAGTATTAGCCAAGGTGGCGAAGCTGCAAGTGAAGCTGCAGTCTGTCTATCGGGCGATTGAAGCTTGTGCAATTTACTTTGAACAATTGCAGGCTCAGGGGCCAGTGGTGCAGGAAGAGTTGAGGCAGCAGCAAAAGATGGCGCTATTAGCCTTTCTTTTAGTTGATGTGGCCATGGCGCTTGGCCTCTGCATCTACTTTAGTAAGCAGACCGGTGGTCGCTTGAAGACTCTGATGCAGAATGCTCGCAGTCTGGTGATTGGCAAACCGATTGAGGGGCGTTTGACCGGTAGCGATGAGTTGGCTGAGTTGCAACGCACTTTGATTCAGATGGCTGCTTCCCTGGCGCAGGCTAGACAAAAGGAACGAGCCATCCTGGACAATGCTGGCGATGTCATTTGCTCTCTCGATGGCAATAGCTCTATCGTTACTACCAATAATGCCGCTCAAAAGCTCTGGGGCTTTAGCGAAGATGACTTGCTCGGGCGTCGTTTGGCGGAGTTAATTGACCCGGCGGATTGGGATGTAACTCGCCAAAAATTGGCAGAAATCAAAAAGACTGGCCAAGCTCAAGACATTGAGAACAGCGTCGTGACGGCCTCGGGAGCGGCCCTGGCTATGTTGTGGAATGTCAATTGGTCCGAGTCGGAAAAAAGTTATTTTTGCGTTGCTCACGATATCACTGCAAGACGGCAGCTGGAGCGCCTCAAGCTAGAATTTATGTCAATGATTACCCACGACATTCGCTCGCCGATTAATTCGGTTCAGGCATTTCTATCAATGTTAGCTGAGAAGTTTTACGGTGAGTTGAATGAGAAGGGCATGCAGCGCCTGAAGTCACTAGAAGAAAGTGTCAACCTTGTCAGTCGGCTGATTTCTGACCTACTTGATTTAGAGAAGGCTGAATCGGGGATGCTTGTTTTAGAGCCTATTGATGCTGTATCTACTCAAATAATCGCTAGCTCAATTGATGTTGTACGTTCTATGGCAGAGCGAAAACAGGTTGCTGTAAGCCAGAAGGGAACTGCTTTTGATCTGTTCGTTGATCAAAATAGAATGATTCAGGTGTTGGTTAATTTGATTGCCAATGCCATCAAGTTTTCTCCTGCAGGAACGACTGTGTCTGTAGAGTGTCGTCAGGAGGGAAAAGAGGCAATATTTGTTGTGGCGGATCAAGGGCCTGGTATAAAGCCTGAGCATCAAGCTCGTATTTTTGATCGCTTCGAGCAAATTGTTGGTCGCGGCAAAACCAGCGCAGGCAGTGGTTTGGGCTTGGCCATTGCTAAAGCCATAGTAGAGCAACATAATGGACGTATTGCTTTAGAAAGTGATGGTGAGCACGGCAGCACATTTGTTGTGCGTCTGCCAATCGGCGATGTTTGAATGATCTTAAATGTTGTTGCTGGACAGTTTGTATCCGACGCCATAAATCGTTTGAATTGCTGACTTGTCATCGACATCTATTTTTTTGCGCAAGCGTTTGATCCAGGTACGAACTGTTTCTGGGCCAGCTTCTGAATCTGACTTCCAAACATGAGCAAGAATGGCGTCTTGACTGAATACCCGATCAGGGTGACGCATGAAGAACTCAAGTAAAGCTAGTTCTTTTGGTAACAGCTCTACTTTCTTTCCTGCCACCTCTGCTACCAAAGATTTTGTATTTAAGCTGAGGTGGGCTACTTTCAAAACTTCTTCTTCAAGCTGCGCTGGCCGTCTTAATAGCGCCCTGATGCGAGCTGATAGTTCGCGCAGATCGCAGGGCTTGGTGAGGTAATCGTCAGCTCCACTGTCAAAGCCACTGGTTTTATCGTCGATGCTGCCAAGGCCTGTGAGCATTATCACTGGGCTGACACCGCCATTCTTGCGGTAGCTCTGGCAGACCTCTACCCCGGATAGACCTGGTAGCTGCCAATCTAGAACTATCAAATCAAAGCGAAATGACTTGGTCATCTCCAGACCCGAATCGCCATCATGGCAGACTTCTACCGTATGATTCTCGCGCCCTAGCCAATCGGTGACAATGGCAGCGAAGGCTTCGTCGTCTTCAACAAGTAGTATTTTGGCCATATCTGTTTATGGACACCCCGAGCAGCGACAAAAGTATAACCGTTTCACAGTGCTGTCACAATTGCTGCTTAGGATGCAAATACGGAAGTTCGGAAACCAAGCACAAACTTCTAGCACAAAAACGCTAAGCACAAAAACACCAAGAAGGCGACCTTTGTTGCCGGTCGAAAGACTATAGGTGTTTGAGTTTTACTATCTTCGGCTTTGCCGATATTTTCTATATTTGGAGGTTCTATGAGCGATCATTTACGACCGTCGTTTCAGGCTGAGAATTTTCGCGGAAATGACTCAAGCCCCATGCGTGATGCGGCTTGCCAGGCATATTCTCCTGAGAATCAAGCAGTTTTTCGTATCGATATTCGCTCGACGCAAGGTACAGAGTCGCTTCCTAGTTTGCAAATAGTATTTGAACAAGACGGCAATAATTCGCGCAATTTTTCTGGACGCGATAGTGGTGCGGGCTCACGAGGTCAGTTTGATGACAGTCGCAGAGATTTTTCGCCGCTTGATCGCAGCTCAAATTCTGATCGCTTTTCGCACTCGGGTGAATCCTCTCAATCAGACCAATTTTCACGCAATCCCTGGCACCACGGTCATGAGCATCACTCCCATGGCCATCACCGTTTGAATGATTCTTCTTCGTCTAATGGTCCGCAATTTTTAGGTAATGATCGTACGGGTACGTCTGATTTTGGTCAGTCCTCGCCCTTTGATCGCCGCTCAGGCAACGACAATTCTTTTGTAAGTACCGACTCACCGCCCTGGGAAAACCAAAGTGATTTCAGTCGGGGCTACGGGAGTGGCGACCGAGGCGGGTACAGAGATAACTCTCGCTATGCCTCTCCGCTCGAATTACTAAATCAATTAGCTGAATATTTCCGCCAGAATGAGCTGTCTAATTCGCTTGACGGCAATGGCTTTACCTCTGGTCCTGGTTCGCAGTTTCGCTTAGTTGATAGTACTTATCGACCGCCGACTGAATTGCCGACTCTTTCTGGTCTGCCTAAGCCAGGTGACCTCTTGAATGGCTTACCAACCCCTCCAGGCTTGCCAAAGCCAGGCGACCTCTTGAGTGGCCTGCCAACCCCTCCAGGCTTGCCTAACCCAGGTGACCTCTTGAGCGCCTTGCCGGCCCCTCCAGGCTTGCCTAACCCAGGTGACCTCTTGAGCGCCTTGCCGACCCCTCCTGGTCTACCTTCGCCTAAGAATATCTTTGATAAGTTGCCAAATCCGTTCAAGCTGTTCGGTTAGGCTGAAGGCTGCCCAGGGTTCAAAGTTGTCCAAAAACAGATATACACCTCTTGGGAAAGTACAAGAGGTGCATATTTGATTGAGTGAACGATTTTCTTGAGCTGCTTACTAACTAACTTACTTAGCTATTTTTTGCCGCCAATGTATTTGATGATCATGTCGTGCCATTGCGGCCAATCATGAGCATTTTCGTTATATTCTTCCACCGCGTGCCACACGCCTTTGTCCCACATTAGTTGTGAGAATCGTTTGTTGTTGCCGTGAAGCGGGTCTTCAACACCGATTGGAATGATCCAGTCGATTTCGCGAATTTTATGGAGCTTGTCGTGATCGTTTAAGTTTGCGATATATTCGCAGGGGCTGCCTTCTTTGATGACATCGTCAAAATGGTTGTCGGTCCATTCGTGCACATCGTAAACACCGCTCATGGCGACTACGCGCTTGAAGTGTTCAGGAAAGCGCAGCGCTATGCTGGCTGAGTGATATGCGCCAAAGCTGGCGCCAGTTGCGATTGCGAATGGATTGTCGTTTTTTGAGAGTGTGAAGGGCAAGACTTCTTGCACAATATAGTTTTGATATTGCAGGTGTCTATGAGCGCGATCGGTTGGGTGGGCGTTTTTATTGAACCAACTTTCGGGGTCAACACTATCGACGCAGAAGACTTGAATCCAGCCTTCGGAGATATGATGGCCGAGGGTATTGATCAAACCCCGGTTTTCCCAGTCGTAAAAGCGCCCTTGTGAAGTTGGAAAGACAATGACTCGAGCGCCACTGTGTCCGAACTGAAGAAGCTCCATCTCGCGACCGAGAGCTGGGCTATGCCATTTATGATATTCCCGCAACATTTGCCTTGATTGCCTTTAGCCAGTATTGATGCCGAGAAATTGTATCATGGTGGCGCGAACGTCAAGGGTAACCGGGCGGTTACTAGTCTCGTAAGTAACTAAATCGCTATACTTGTTAACGCAAATTGTTCATCCTTGTCATTATTGGAGCCATGCTCCTGGCAAGTTTCTCCAGTGAAGTGATTAACCTATGAATTCAGTATTTTTATCGCCGAATTTCCCGCCCAACTTCGCTAACTTTGCTGTACAGCTAAAGCAAGCTGGAGCCTGCGTTTTAGGTCTTGGTGATGATCATTATGATGATCTCAGTGGCGATGTGCGGCGCAGTTTGACCGATTATTATCGCGTCTCAAGCATGCATAACTATGACGAATTGGTGCGGGCTATGGGCTACTTTACCCATCGTTACGGCAAGATGGACCACCTCGATTCACACAATGAATACTGGCTTGAAACTGAGGCTAGACTGCGTACTGATTTCAATATTGAAGGCATTGACGTTCATCAAATTGGCAAAATTAAGCGCAAGTCTGAGATGAAGGAAGTGTTCATAAAAGCTGGGCTGAAGCCCGCCCGTGGTCGTGTTTGCAATAACAAAGAGGAGCTTCTCGCCTTTATCAAAGAGGTGGGTTGCCCCGTGGTTGCTAAGCCGAATATAGGTGTTGGTGCGGCTAAGACCTTCAAAATCTGTTCTGAGGCTGAGATAGATAATTATCTAGCCGAGAAATTGCCAGAAGAATACATCGTAGAAGAATATTGCGAAGGGCAAATTGTTACTTATGACGGGCTCGTAGACGGCAACGGAGATGTGGTTTTCTCATCATCACTGCGTTACAGTCGTGGGGTTATGGAAGTTGTTAATGAAGATTCTGATATCTACTATCATACTGTGCGTCAAATTGAGCCAGAGCTAGAAGCCGCTGGTATTGCCACTCTTAAGGCCTTTGATATGCGCAAACGCTTCTTCCATCTTGAATTTTTTATGAAAGAAGATGGCTCCATTACGCCTTTAGAGGTCAACATTCGCCCACCAGGCGGCTTGACCCTCAATATGATGAATTATACTTTTGATGCTGACTGCTACCGCACTTGGGCCAATTTGATTGTGAACGGTGTTTCTGAACCTATGGGTGAGCGCAGCCATTTGGTGTTTTATGTCGGACGTAAGGATCGGATTCCTTATCAAATGACACACCAACAAGTATTGGAAAAGTGTTCGTCTGTGATGATGCATCATGAAAGATTGAATGATGTTTTCTCTGGCGCATTGGGTAATTACGGCTATCTCTTGCGCCATGAAGAGATTGAGCCTTTGCTCGAAGCTACTGAGCTGATTCAGCGGCGGGGCTAGAGTTTGGGCAGGGAAGGTTAATTTACCTTGCAAATTGAAAGGCCAGCTTTTAAAATGCAAGGATGATAGCCCGTAGATTACAGCAAAGTATCAAGGATGCGCTAGACCGACAGGCGGCTGTGGCAATAATTGGACCACGTCAGGTCGGAAAAACGACCTTAGCCTTAGCAATCGCCGAACAGCGCGAGTCACTATATCTCGATTTGGAATCTAGTCAAGATAGGGCTAAGTTATCTGATCCGGCTCTATTTCTTCGAATGTATGAAGATCGCCTTGTGATCCTTGACGAAATTCATCGAATGCCTGAGCTGTTTCAGACTTTGCGTGGTTTGATCGATGAAGGGCGTCGTCGAGGAAGGCGCGCTGGCCGTTTTCTAATTCTTGGCTCTGCTTCAATTGAGTTGCTTAGACAGTCTGGCGAAAGTCTAGCAGGGCGAATTGAGTATATTGACTTGGGTCCGCTGGACGCGCTAGAAGTAGCTGGCGATCAAAGAGACTTGGTCAAACTCTGGTTGCGTGGAGGATTTCCCGATAGTTTCTTGGCGAAAAATGATTTGGATAGCTTTAAGTTGAGAAAGAGCTTTATTCGAACTTACCTAGAGCGGGATGTGCTGCAGTTTGGTCCTCGAATTCCGGCGGAGACACTCGAAAGGCTTTGGACAATGCTTGCTCATAATCAGGGAGCACAGCTTAATGCTCTGAAGTTAGCCGGTGGGCTATCGGTTAGTGCACCCACTGTAACAGGCTATATAGATCTTCTTGTGGACTTGCTTTTAGTTAGAAGGTTGCGCCCCTTTGCTGCTAATGTCGGTAAGCGCTTAGTCAAATCGCCAAGGGTTTATGTGCGTGACAGCGGAATAGTACATGCATTGTTGGGTATTCGAGACTTCGATGAACTGGCTGGTCATCCTATTGTGGGAGCCAGTTGGGAAGGATTCGTTATAGAGAATCTATTGGCCGCAGCGCCAGATGATACGATGGCTAGTTTCTATCGCACTACAGGTGGTGCTGAGATAGATTTGGTACTAGAGCTACCTGCGAAAAATGGCCTCTGGGCAATTGAGGTGAAGCGGGGGCTGGCGTCTAAAGTTGAAAAAGGATTTCACTTTGCCTGTGAAGATCTCAAGCCGGATCGTCGTTTTGTCGTCTATTCGGGCAACGAACATTATCCTCTAGCTGCCGGAGTAGAGGCTATTGATTTGAGGTCTCTAGCTAGCCTATTGGCAGACCTGTGCTAGCTGCGTTAGGTTTGTGGTTGGATGACAAGGTTAACCGCCTCACAGGTCGTGCCGCTTGATTGGTTATCAGGAGCTGCGATCGCTTGTGTGGGAAGTGTTTTGCTGCTTGTTTACAAGCCTTGATTAACCAGGTCCAATAGGGCCTTTCCTGAAGATTGGGTCTTATATGTCGTAGGGTCAAGGGCCTCTTTAACCAACTTTTCAACAAACCCAAAGATACAGAAACCAAGCAGTCCGTAACTCAATCCACATAAAAGCAGCACTGACGTTGTCTTTTGTTGGAGCTCACACTTTGCCGTGGGATCACTGAGTTGGGATTTGATTGGTTTCTTGTGGATTTGTTTGTGAACTGGTTCGGTTTTGTGTAGAGGAAAGCACCCCATCAACCCGAGAAGAGAACTCATGAACACACCCTCCACGACCCCCGCTCAGAAGTCCAACGTCACCATTGGCTTCGGTCTGTCTCTCCTGAAGCAGGAAGCAGCTGCCTCCACCGGCAAGAACGTTCTCGTGTCGCCGGCATCTGTTGCCATCGCCCTGGCGATGACGCTCAACGGTGCCAAGGAAGCCACTCTTGCGGCCATGAAGGCTACCCTGGGCTACTCCGAAACGGAGAGCGTCGAAGCCATCAACGCCAGTCTCGCTGCCATCATCGATGGTGTCACCGATCCCAACATCGGCGTCGTGCTCAAGGTTGCCAACGCCATCTGGGCCGAGAAGAACATCGAATTCAAGGCCGATTTCTTCGACCGTGCGGCCGACAGCTACAAGGCCCAGGTCAACACCGCCGACTTCCTCGACCCGCAGACCGTCGCCGACATCAACGGCTGGGCTGACCTCAATACCAACGGCAAGATTCCCACCATCATCGAGGAAATCTCTCCCGACATGGTCATGTATCTGCTCAACGCTGTCTACTTCAAGGGCTCCTGGACCACCAAGTTCGACAAGTCGCTGACCACCACCGGCACCTTTGCTGGCGAAGCTGGCGCCGAGGACGCGGATATGATGTTCCGCAATGGCGACATGCGCTATTCGCAGGGCTCGAACTACTCGGCGGTGGCCCTGCCCTTCGGCGAGAACAAGCGCGTTCAGCTCTATGTTCTGCTGCCCAACCAGGGTGTCGACATCAACGCCTTCGTTGCCGGCTTGGACGCCTCGGTGCTCACTGCCATCAAGGCCACCACCTGGGAGAGCGAAGTCGACCTCACTCTGCCGCGCTTCGAGCTCGACTACGACGTCGACCTCAAGGACTCGCTCTGCGCCCTCGGCATGGAACCGGCCTGCCTTCCTGGCGCCGACTTCACCGGCATGGCCGATGAAGCCCTGGTGATCAGCACCGTCAAGCACAAGACCTATGCCAAGTTCGACGAAGACGGTGGCGAAGCTGCTGCTGTCACCGCCGTCGGCATGGCGCTCGAATGCGTTGCCTACACGCGCCAGATGCGCGTCGATCGCCCCTTCGTCGCCATCCTGATGGACGAAGGCACTGACACCCTGCTCTTCGCCGGCAAGATCGCCTCGACGAAGAAGTAAGACTTCACGCCTAACGCTTAAGAGCTAACACCTCTGCTCTAAAGGGCTGCTCGGATAGTTTTCCGGGCAGCCCACTTGGGCTTCTTGAAAAAAAAGCCACTTTAATACTATAGAGTGTAATTGAAAAATTTGGAATTTCAGTGACAGAAGAAGCTTATCGCCAGCTGATTTAGGTTGAGGCGCTAAGTCGTCTTAGTTCCAAAACCCTCTGATGATGCGGGCCAAGAGTTTTTGCTAATTTGTCGGCGGCGTCGTGATAGTAGGCTCGTGCCTCAGCCTTTCTTTCTTGCTTCATTCTTAAGTCACCCAGTGAAGATAGAATGTCGACTACAGCTAGGCCACGCGCCCGACCTTCCTTGCTGGCAAGTTCTGCTTGGGCTAAGTATTTGTCGGCAGACTCTAGGTTGCCTGAAGCCATCTCCACTCGTGCCAGTTTTTCATTGACCCGGGCTGGCAGGCTGAATTCGTTCGAGTCTGGCATTGTCGAAAGTGTTTGCAAAAGTAATGTCTTTGCCTTGTCTAGTTTGTTTTCAGAGATATAGATTTGGCTTAGTTCTATGGCTGCCAGTGCAACAAACCATTCTCGTGTTTGATCTTCAAAGTGGTGGCGAGCAAGTTTTTCTGTTAATACTTCAGGTGATTGCATGGCGTCTACCCCAGCAAGCCCGGCCAAAGGTGAGCGGTTGTCTTGGAAAGCTTTTGTCGCAAGGTCTAGTTGAAGTTTTGCTTCGTTATTTTTGCCAGACAAGGCCAGTAATTTGCCATACGGAACTCTCGTCTTTGCCACAGCAAATATGTCATCTTGATCGCCATCGCGCAGTTTCAGTGCTTTCTCGAACAGCGGCTTGGCTTTATCCAATTTTCCTTCTTCCAAATCTATCAGAGCCAGATAGCAGGTACTTCGACCAAGGCCGAACCGTCCTGCTGCACCTTGCTTCTCTTGTAGCGCTATGGCATCGGCGATGTAACTAAGCGCTTCTGAAAACCGACCGACCAAGATTAGCTGATAGCCAATCTTAGTTAGAGCTTGAGGCAGTGTTGGGTCTGTCGAGTCTAGCTCTTTACGTTCGTCCAGGCTGGTTTTGAACTGCGCCAGGCTTTTTTCTGGATTAGAGACGAGTTCGTCAATTGCGCGACCCTCTCTTGCTTCCCAGTCGAAGTACAGCCTTGTTCGTGATTTTGCCAGTTTGATAGCAGCCAAATCGTGCAGTTGCTCTTTTACTTGGCGCACTTTGTCTTTGGGCACTAGTTTCGGATTTTTTTCGGCAAAAACTATATAGGGCTGAACAATTTTTTCGGTTGAAGGGAAAACACCTACGAGCGGATCAAAGTCGATGCTATTAAAATTGGTAGGTGTCTCGCTTCTAGTCGTGACTGTTGTGATTATAGTTGGATAGATCGATGCTGTTTGTTTATGTTTTGGATCGAGCACATTGGTTTCATAAGCCAACATGTCGGAGTATTTTCTTGCTGCCATGGTTTTGTTTCCAGCGCGCTCGTATGCTTCAGCTAGACGAGTCGCAAGAAGAGCTTGTCCTGTGCGTGTAACAACTGGCGACATCCTGTCGCGGAACATCCGCTCTTTCTCTGCGCCTGGCGTGTCGGCCCACGGCCAATTCACTTCTTGATTCAATTTTTCAGCCGCTGAAAGATTTCCTGTTTTTAGATAAAGCAGGGCCAAGGCTGTCTTGCAGCTGCGTTCAAAGCCTGCGGCCCCTGGCGGCTGCATGTTAACCTTTCCCTTGGGTTGTTTCCATTGATTTTCACTAGAATGAATCGCGTCCTTATAGTTTTCGATGGCTCGATCGTTGAGATTTTTTGTAGTGAAATAGCGCGCTATCATTGCCTGACAGTCTCTTGTATCATCGGTCTGTTGAACAGTCTTAAGCTTTAGCAGGGCTCTGTCAATTAGACTAGCTATCTTCGTTTTGTTGTCGGCTGTGAGTGATTTTTCCAAGCCGAAAGAGCGCGGTCTAAGGATCATAATTAGTTTAGTAAAGTCGCCGGTTCCCTCTGCAGTCTTAACTGCAGATTCAAGATCTTCTACCAACGAGAGTGATTCGCTTTGAGCTGTGAGCTGAGCTTTGGTTTCGTTGGTGGGCATGGCACAGGCAACAGATCCAGAATAAAAGAAAAGCGAAAAAGACAGTGCAACTGAGTTGACAGATTTATTCAAGCGAACTCCGCAGTAGAGAGATTCTTGTGGATAACCGTGTATGTTGTCACAGTTTGGGCGTTGGTAAGTTCGGCCAAAACAGTTGCTCAAGTGTTGTAGCAATGTTCCGGCGGTACCGGTCAAGGTTTGTTTTGATCTGCCCTCCGTTTAACAAGCTCCGACGAAAAATTTCTTTCAAATTCTAAAGCGTACTCGTTTTGATTCTCGTTTTTGAAGAGTTCTCTAAAGCGTTCAAACTCTGTTTCTGCCTCGTCGAGTCGATTGGCTAGTAAATAGGCCGTTTGAAGCTTGGCATACTTGAGCCAGAGCTTTGGCGTTGTATCTTGTTGTGCGCTAAACTCATGAATGATTGATTCAAGAGACTGAAATCTCAGAGCCAGAGGTATACCGCGTTGCACGATGCCTTCAACTACTGAGTCAGTGACCTTGCGAACATATTTTTTTAGGTGACCCCATTCAATCTCCCAGTTCAAGTCAGGCGACGATGGATTCAAATTATAAGAGAATAGCCAATACTCCTCGACTGAATGAAACCAATATGGCGATAGTAACTGCACTTTAGTTGGCATTTTCAGAAGACTTTCCAGCTCAGCTAACTCTTTGTGAATTACACCCATGTTCACAAAAATCGTTGTTTTCTGAACTTGTGAATATCTGTAACCTTGCTTGATCTGGACGACCATATCAGCCTGGGGGCTTAACTCCAGCACGTAGTGAAAGTCGTCATCGATTAATTTGAAGGAGGCGCTTTCCATTTTCTTATTGATGAAGTCATCTATGTCATCCCGCCAAGTTTTCTCTTCCACGATTTATCCTTCAATAGCGCAATCTAATAATGCGATTTGTCCTCTATACTCGCCTTTTTAAGATCCTCAGCTGCTTCCTTTGGCTTACCAGTCAATTTATAGAGCGCAGCCCGTTCTTTGTAGAAGCGCGCTGTGGGCTCTAATTTAATAGCCTTGGTGTAGTCGTCGATGGCCTCTTTGTAATGCTTTGCTAGCGCCAGCATGCGGCCTCGTGTCTGGTAGGCTTCTGAGTCTAGGGCGTTGATTTTAATCAGCCGCGTAAGCTCTTCTGCGGCCTTGTCGTATTGATGTTGTTGTTCAAAGCAATCGACTATGCGGTAAATAGTCCAATCTTTAAATTGTTTTTTCAGGGCGGCGCGATAAGCGGCAATGGCATCGTCATAGCGATTTAGGTTCACTAGTACTGAGCCTTTCAGTTCCAACATCTCAGGTTCTGGAGCAAATTTATCTGAATATATAGTGATGTCGCTAAGTGCCTCTTTGTGCTTGCCCATGGCTTCATAAGCAAGACAACGCTGAAGGTAAGCTTTTGGTTCTGGATTTTTTACGGATAAAGCTTTAGTGCTGTAGACGATAGCCTGTTCGTGTTTATTTTGTAAATTGTATATTTGGGCCTGAAGTTTATAGGCATTTCCCCACTCGGGATTGGTTTTGATAGCGCGTTGGGTGAGCTTCTCGCATTCATCTATGTGCTCATCCGTGATGGTACTTTCTTCGGCCAAATATGTCCAAGTGAGCAGGCAGAGGGCTTGAACTGAGGCGTTAGGGCGATTGCACAGTTTGAGCAGTATCTTTTGTGCCTCAGCAATATGTTTTTGATTCGTCAGTTGTTGCGCTTGCTTGAATAAGAGTTCTTCTTGACTGGCTGCAGCCGCCGGTACAAGTGTGGCTTGAGCGGTCAAAGCCAATGCTGTAAGTGAGCAAAATAGAGTATTTTGGAGCTTTCTTCGCAGGCCGTTCATAGATTTTTTAACTCCATATTTCATACTTTTTGATTTTGCTGCGCAGCAGGTTTTCTACGAACATTGCTTTTGATCTGTCACTTAGCGCAGTCTTGGGAATCGTTATCGTGAGATTCTGCCCTCTGCAAATGTAGTGCTCTTTTGTCTCAATGCAATTCTTAACCATGGTCCACGGATAGCTGAATGAGGCTCTTTTAGAGCGTACGCTGATGTCTGTGCTCGAGAGTGTAATGAAAAAAGGTAAGTCAAGTTTTACGAATTCGCGTATCTGTTCTATTCTTTTGTCAAATAAATAGCGGGCATGTAAGAGGAATGCTGGCACTACAAATGGTGCGCACGTTAGTAGCGATGTGCGTACCCAACTTCCTACTTCGCCCATTGTGTCAGCCATAAAGTTGCAGTAGCAATAGCCAAATAATGTAAGCTTTATGTAGTAGAGCCCTAGACTTGCAATATCTTGCTTGAGGAACAGCTTTTTGTCGACTTCTTTTAGTTCCTTTATTGAATAGTTGCATTCGAAGGTGAGTGTTTGAGGGGCCGGCTGCTCGCTTGAAGGTTCTTGTTCTTCTGTCTGATCTAGCTCTGCTGATTCAGCCCGCTGCTTGTCGCTCAGAATTTCTGTCTTTTCATTGAGCAGCAGAGTGTCACTGGGAGCGCTAGCCTTTGAGCCGGTAAAAGCTATTTCGCCCTTCTGTGAACCTACTGTCGCGTAGGTCACCCCTTTATCAATAATCAATCTGCGGGTGTCTCTCAGCTGTTGGTTTGAAGCGAAACATCTCTTTGGTAACGGAAAAATCGCTCCACTAGAAACGAGAGTTAGCGATTCAGCTAGTTCATAGCAGGCGGTTATTTTGGTCCACGGGGTAAGCACCTGAGTTGACTCTAGTGCAATCTGAAAACCATCAGTGGTCACTGTGTAGACTGTTGGTAAATGGAAGCGAGGATCTCTTGTGAATGTACTGAGTTTGTCTGTCTTTAAGACCTGCCAGCGCCAAAAAGCCATGATTGGAGGGCCAAATATAATTGCTAGAAATAGAGCTAAGGCGATCCATGTTTGATGTGGTCCAGCGGGTGGCGGCGATTTGGTAAAGATGCCTAAATAGCTGAGCGAAAACAGTACTGAGAATACGAATACGAGGCAGAAAATGGTGAAGACTTCCTTGCCACCCGTCTCTTCTCTATAAACTAACCAGCTAGCGTTGTTTACTTCCGCGGCCTGATAGTTGACAATTAGAACGATTGGTTCCAGTGCTTCCGGAACGAGTGAGTCTTTTTCAGTCGTGGTTTTTTCAGTTTCGCTCATTGCCACTGAGGGGCTAAACCAGCAGATCTTTGAAGAATATGATTTGCTCACCGCGGTCGCGAGCATAGTGCATACTCATTTCTGCGGCACCAAGCAATGAGTTTATGTCGGTAAAGTCTTCAGGAATGCTGGCTGAGCCGAAAGCGTAAGATAGCTGCTTGCCTTCGGTACCGACCAGTGGTTTTTCTATTAGCGCCTTTATTATTTTTTGGACAAAAACCTTTGTGCCACTAGATTTGGTGCTGGGCAGAAGAATGCCAAAGTCGTAAGCTTCGTAATGAGCCACGATGTCGGTATGACGTTTCTTACTATTGATGCGAATTGTAGCGTCGGCAATGGCATCTACCGGTATGGGTTTGCGTCGCACTACTCCGTCCACTGTTACGACTTCGCGGATCTCGAAAATAATTACCGACATAGAGCCCTTGGCCCGATAGATGCGGAAAAATTCTTCTTCTAAGAAGTAGAGGAAGGCTGGGTGAATGAAAAGACCAGTATCTTCTCGGCGCAGGCTCATCATTACTGATTGAATAGCAGCGCCGTCTATGTTCTTAGGTTTAACGACTGGCTTGGTAGGCGGTCCTAATTTGGCTGGCTGTGCGAGCGGTGAGGCCGGTGCTGGCTTAGCCTGTTGAGTGGTTTGGGCTAGCGGAATTGGCTTAGCTGGTTGTGCCGGTTGAGCCATCGGTGCCGATAGTGCTTGCTCTCGCAGTTGTTGCGCCGTGAGTGGAGGTGGAGGCGGAGGAGGTGGTGGTAGTGGCGGCGCTGCCTTTTCTGGTGGCGCCGATTTGACCACGGCGGGCTTTATCGTTGGTTTGGCCGGTGCCTTGTTGACGAAAGTAATGATGTCGCAGGCAATCAGGTGGTGAATTGATCGGACCAATAGTGGCCGTGGCAGAATTTGTACATTTTCCAAATCTGACATGGTGCTGTCGCCATCAAGACGCAGATAGAGTGCGGCAAGGGCTTCCATGTCCACTGGCGCATCAGGGGTGGCTTTGGCCGTAAATTCTTCGCCGGTTAGATCTTTATGGGCATGTTTGAAGACTGAATCAGCAGTCATGCCGCGACTAGTCAGTTCGTCTAGAACCTGGGCTAGGGGCCGGACATGCTCAAGTAGAATCTCTGATGATTTGACTAAATTGCGCGTGCTTGTGGTGGCACCTACTTTGAATGTGTAGTTGGCGGCAGTCCAGTACATGATTTCGGCAAAGGCGCCGTCACCTGTTAGTTCGCCTTCAGTGTCTAGCAGTTTTGCTTCAATTGGGTGGCCTTCTTGAACGAAGAGGCTAGCAGTATTGCCTTCTTCTTCAAGTTGTAAAAGACCCGTCATTTTCTCGTTGCTAATGAGCTGTAGTAGTCTTGGCAGCGGTAGTTCCGCTATTTTTCCGATTAGTGGAAATGCTAACTGTCTTGTACGTGGTGGCGCTGTTATGTTTACAGACGGACTTGTGGCTGCTGTTGTATTTGTAGATTGACCTGGCTGGTTCGGAGATTGTTTCTGTGAACCCTGGGCTGATTGTTGCCCCACTGAGGCGCTGAGGGACATATTGGCTTTTGTTAGGGCCGGGTGGTTGTCGCTTGACTTGGCTAATCGGGCGGAATTCTCAACTTCTTCAGCTTTTGATATGACTTCCTGGGCATTAGCTGAAGCTGTGGCAATCTGCTTGTATATCAAGAGCACGTCGTGACCGCTAATTTGCGAGACGACGCTACGTTTGCCACTCTTTTCGCAAATCAAGAGCCAGCGCGGGTCTCTGTCTTTGAGCGAGCAGATTACTTCAAGGGTAAAGAGCAGTGTTTCGTTGTTGCGCCAAGTGGCGATAAGCTTCTCGCCAGGCTTCTGAAGAGACTGTGACAGCATCTGGTGAAGAACAGGAATGTCCGGCACATTTTTTAGGGTAATGCCGGTTTTTTTGATCATAGCTCCCCCTTGTTCCACTTAGTTTATGCCATCTCTCGGCAGCTTCGGCAAGTGGTTGTAAAGGTTGAGGCTCAATGGTTACAGCTGTTTGGCTGATAACTTTTACTGAATTTCAGTGTATTTTATGGGCTCCGCGCCTTCTAGCTCGGCACTGGTTTCGTCTTCGCGGCTGAACTGGTCGGTGCTGACGGTGTTTGCAGGCTTATCTTTTGTTACTTTCATGGCAATTGCTGGCCGCAGGGCCGGTATTGCTCCTGGTTTCGCTTCTGGTTTTGCTTCTGGTTTTGCTTCTGGTTTTGCCGCAACCTTAACTATTGCTGGCTTTTCAGTCACGATCTTCTCGGGCAAGGTCTTTTCTGTAGCAGTTTTTGCAAGTGCGGTCTTTTCGGCCACAGCTCTTTCCGTAGCTACTTTTATTGGTGCCGTTTTTTCAGCCCCAGTCTTCTCCGGCACAGCCTTGTCCGCCACTGTCTTGGCCAGTTCGACTTTGCCTGCACCAGCTTTTGGTTTTGGCACAACCGTGCAACCAACTTTGCAGGTACCGGCTCTGATCATGTCTAGCTCGGCTGCTGCGCTATGGGAGAGGTCAATTACTTTGCTTTTGGTGAAAGGTCCGCGATCGTTGATTACTACGATACAGCTGCGGCCGTTGCTGTGATTTTTTACGTGAACGTGGGTTCCGAATGGCAGGGTGCGGTGAGCGGCAGTAAAGAGATGTTTTTCTAAGACTTGCCCGGAGGCTGTCTTCTTGCCATAAAGAGAATGGTGATAGTAGTCAGCCATGCCCATAAAATCATGGCCAGTTTTGCCTTTTGCAGCGGTCTTAGATGAATCTTCTAGAGCAAAAGCTGGTTCGATAGACCATAGCGGGCTGCCGGACTGGGCGCTGGCCATAGCGGTAAAGAGAGCGAAACTAGCTACTAATACTGGGCGCATCAGCTAACTCCGTTGGGGAAGAAGCATTGTCGGGCTATCTTGACATATTTACCTTAAGCGATTCCAATAATTGGGGTTGTGCGGTTACAATTGGTGGCTATATTTGTCATTGATGATTTGCTAAACCATGTCTGAAGCGCCCAGTAAATCCGAAATTAGAGACAGTGTTATTTACTACACGTGTCAGCGTCGTTGCTATGGAGTAATCGGCCAGTCGGGCATTTGTTGCACCTTGGGTAACAGAGACTGGATCATGGGCCCTATAACTGATGCCAAAGAGTTTCTCGCAAGGCTCAATGTGCGCTTTGGTAAAAAGTATAAATACGACGACGTCTTTATTGAGTATGAGGAAGGTCGTCGCCTGTTTCCTGAACGCTCATGCTGGCAGAACCCAGATCACTTTCCTGCTCTTCGTGTCTTAATTGACCCTGAAGAATCCTATCCTTGCCAGTTTCTTGAGAATCACCAGTGCACTATTCAAGATATTAAGCCCAAAATTTGTGCTGACTACCTGTGTGATCACCTCAAGCATGTGGTTTCTACCGTCACCGGTGACAACCCTTAATCACAATATTTACCATTTATGCAAAATTGGCTTTCTTGATCACAAGTTCATCACTTTTATCGAATAAAACTTTGTGATGAGGTCGGGATAGGTAATGCATCATTGCTAATAAAGCAGTTGTAGCAGCGGAGTGCCGACCATTAGTTCAGGAGGCCTAACTTATTTGAGTGTTGACGTAAGGCTTTAAGACATAGTCCTCGCTGCAAAAAAACAGCCACAAATTAAAACCAGCATGTGTGCCACGGCGCCAGATCTACGGCAGTGACTCTTAGTCACTTTTGTAATTTAATTCTAGGCCTGAAGCACAAGTTTTGTGCGCCCATTTCTCAAAGTTGACACTATCTGTAGTGTCGCTGTTCTTCTGCTGCCTTTCTGGCGGCCCGGTTCGAAATTCGCAATATTGGAGGCAAAAATGTTATCGTTTAAGGCCTTAGGCCTGGCTTTGGCGCGCCCATGTGGACGTATTACGCAGTCATCATTGTGCTTGCGTCTTGGTTCATTATTAGCGCTGGCGCTGTTTGTACTTAGTGCTGTTCCCGCCGTGTGGGCTGAGCCAGTGGTAGGAAAGCTTGACAGTGCACAGGATGGCAATCCAAAAATCACATTAGTCTCTAGCTCTGATGGTGGAAAGCCTGTAGAGGTTGCGATACCTGCCAATGCCACGGTATTCCTTAATGGCGATGCTGCCACTCTTGCAGATCTTAAAAGTGGCGATGATATAAAGGTTGTTAGCGAAAATAATCAGCCACAGGTCTTAGCCACCCGCAGCAAGCCTGGCATTGTTCTGGCTGCAAACGGAAATCAGCTGCGCCTTACCACTGATTATCTCGACAAGTTCTCCTGCGCCGTTGCTCCCACTACTAAGGTTATGTTGAATGGCTCAGTAGCAGTTGCTTCTGACCTTAAGGTTGGTGATGAGGTGTCCATCGTTTCTGCTAAAGACGGCTCGGTCAAGCAAGTCTCGGTTACACGCCACTCGCTACTTACCGATTTTTATAATAACTTCCGTTCAAACCTATTTAAGCCTTTGCTCTTGTTCTTTTACCTGGGCTTTAGTATCCCCCTTTTGAAAATTGCCTTTGATTTTCCACAGCAAATCTATCAAGGCCTGACTATCTATTTGTTGATTTCCATTGGCTGGCATGGTGGTGAAGAGTTAGCCGTTCTTAGCGGTGGTACTTTGGTCCAGGCACTGATGTTTGTTGGTCTGGGTTTGGTCACCAACACGCTCATTGGTCTGGCCACCTACTTCTTGCTCCGTCGCATCATTCCGAAAATGCGCCGCATTGATTCGGCCACAGTTGCTGCCTACTATGGCTCTGATTCAGCTGGAACCTTCGTAACTTGTCTGGGCGTTCTGCAAGCCGCTCACATTGCTTTTGCTGCCTACATGCCCGTAATGCTTGCTGCCATGGAAATCCCTGGCTGTTTGGTCGGTTTATATTTGGTATCACGTCTGCGCAAAAGTGGTATGGACGCCAAAGGCAATATGCCTGGTGAGGACGGTTATAACGCCGATACTATTCCTGGGCTATACGCAACAGTTAAGAGCAGCCGAGTGCCTGATAGCTTTAGACCAGCTCATGCTATGGCTGGTGCTGCTAATGGCTTTGACTCTGGTTCCAATGGTTATTCTTCTAGCTCATCGACTCATATGTCCGACACCGCTACAGCAGTGCAGACCAGAGTTTTGCAACATCGTGTTGAGCCCGACATATTGGTTGATGAGGAAGTGCCTGTGGTGCACAGCCCTGCCAAGATATTGCGCGAAGTGTTCTTGAACCCAGGCATTATTTTGCTCTTTGGTGGCATTCTTGTTGGCTTCTTGAGCCGTCAGCAAGGCTACAAAGTTGTGCAGGCTGATGATCAGCTATTTGTTTCGCTTTTCCAAGGGATGCTTTGTCTCTTCCTCTTAGAGATGGGCATGACTGCTGCTAGAAGACTGAAAGATTTGCAGGCTGCAAGCTGGAAGTTCGTTGTTTTCGCTCTTCTTGCCCCGAATCTTTTCGCCATGTTTGGGTTGGCTTCGGCTTGTCTTTTTAGCCATGCCATTAATCAACCCTTACAGCTTGGAACTTATGTTCTGTTTGCCGTGCTATGTGCTGCTGCTTCTTATATCGCCGTTCCGGCAATTCAACGCATCGCTATTCCAGAAGCTAGCCCTACCCTGCCTCTGGCAGCCTCTCTTGGTCTGACGTTTTCTTACAACGTCACTATCGGTATCCCTCTTTATTTAGTGCTGGCTCAGCAGATTATTCGCGCTTTTCCAGTTGGTCTCTAGCTCGGGTCTATTTTTTAAAATACTGCTATCAAAACTTCAGGAGTTTTAAATGAAAACGCTTCACTACAAGGGGTCCACAATCAATACTGCTGCTCCCTATTTGGTACCTTCGACACAAAAATCGAAACATACTTGGTTTGATAAGGGCATCTTGATTGTTGCGGTGGTTTCTTGTTCTGTTGCTATTGCCATTGCCAATCGACCAAGGCCAGCAGAGAAGCTTGGTCTTGAGTATTTGAAAAATGGACGTTATGAAGAAGCATCTGCCACCTTAAAGCATGCTATTGGCACACATGGACCTTCTTGTGAGAGTTATCTTGGTCTCGCCAAAGCCTGCAACCGCACCTCCCACTATAAGGAGGGTTTGCAATACGCTGACCAGGCGCTTCGACACTTCCCCAGCGAACCTTCTGTTTGGGCTGAGCGAGCCGTTTCTAATTTGGGTATGCGCGATTATCGGGCTGCTTTAATTGATGCGGAAGAGGCGCTCACACACGACAGTAATAATGTCAGAGCCATGAATATTCGCAATCGTGCCCAAACTATGTTGGCTCAGAGCGGTGCAAGCTCAGATGCTGACGCTGATGCCGCCTTAGAAGCCAGTAATGGCCATGTTCACTAGTTGGGGCGTGGTAGTTTGAGCGGCCTGCTATACTCAAGCTATTGGTTCGACGAGTGGTTCGCTTATGCTAAGCAACCGTGCTATCGGAGTCCCTGCCCTCGGAATCCATATCTCGTCTTTGCTTTTGCTGATCGGAATTTCCGTCGCTAGCTTTGCTCATGGCAGTGCCTATGCGGGTAATTCTTATTCTCGAAACGCCTATGCTGTTAATGCTTATGCGGGAAACAAGAATGAGGGAATGCGGCTATTACCTTTCCCCACTGAATACTCAGTTGGCACCGTGGGTCTGCTCGATAAGACTCCTGAATTAACCGCTAAGGGGAAGCTTCTGCCTATTGGTGAAGCCCGGGGCTTAATCAAAGTGCCGCAAGACAAATTGGTGAAGCTCTATCCAGGTGTGCAGTTCTTTCAGCATCCAGAGTTTTTGCTCAAACTGCCTCCTGATGGAATTGATTACATCAACCTGCGTTTCACTGCGATGACCGATGCCGATGAAAAGATCAGTGATCGATTGGTACCCTATATTCATCATCTTTCAGGCTTGAAAGGCATTGATATGGACCAGTCTGAAACCACCGATGCTGGCTTGTCTAAGCTCGGCGCTATGCCGGAACTGAGAGCTCTAGCGCTGGCTGAGACTATGGTCACCGGAAAGTGTTTGCGCGATCTGACTGGATGCAAAAAACTGGAAGCATTGCGTTTTGGAAAAGAGACCATCGACAATGAGAGTTTGCGCTATTTAAAAGAGTTTCCCAACCTCGCCAATTTAGAATTATCGCGCACTAACTTGTCATTGCGCGGCCTTGAGCACGTGAGCAAATGCACTAAGTTGAAGTCTCTCGACATCAACGAGAACCCAGCTATTGATGATAGAGCCGTTCCTCTGCTGTTGAAGATGAGGAACTTAGATCATCTGTACATAAAGCAGACGAAGATTTCGTTTGCTGGTTTGCTGCAACTGAGTAAGTTGGGCACTATCAAAATCGCACTTCCTCAGTCTTTTGATCGATACACAAAAGCTCAACAAGAGCAGATTCGAAAGCATTTCCCTCTCTTTAAACACAAGAAGGCCAAAGGTGAGATCGAGGTAGACTCTTACACCAAGACAATGTTTGGGCCACTATCGCGGTAAGGTGAATCACAGCACTCTGATTTTGTGGCTCTCTTACCGCAGGCACTGGAGTTAGTTTCGCTTCAGTAGCTGTTTCGCTTTCGGCTGCGATTGGTAGGTTTAGCTCGCTCATATCTCCCTTGGCGTGAATTTTGGATTTACATCTTATCTCAATCGCTTAACTTCGAAGCCGCATAGATAGTCTATGGTCGATTCCAGGTCTGTTTTAGAGCGCGGCCAGTTTGCTGCCGCTGCAACCAAGATTGGGAAGAGAGGCAAGGTGGCCCAGGCTGCTGTAGTTTGAGTTGCGGTATTTGCTGCTCCGAATAGATTTAACCCCAGACACACGGATATTGCTATGCTGCCAATAACTGCGCCCAGTGCAAGTACGTAGTACTGAAGCATGGCAAAGACAAGCTCAAGATACACTCCAGAAATTCCTGTTGCTTGTGAAATCGTGACAGTGCCGGCGAACATTTCGCCCGGCGTGGGTGAACGAAGTAGTCTTCGAAAAACAAAGCGCAGGTAAAGCAGTGGCAGAGGAGAAAATGCCAGACAAAAACATCCAAACATCACATAGTCGTTAGCGATAGCTCCGAAAGTATGGACTGGCATTGGATGGCTGAAATAGCGAAAGACACAGGGTACAAACGCCACAAGGCCAATGGCAGTAAAGTCGATGCAGACTCCAATAGCGCGATCTAGAGCGATCATGCTTGCCGAGGTGTTTTTACCTTGAACTTCCATACACTCAAAATCACTTTTCGCAGGGCATCTACTCTTTATGCCCTGCTGCAGCGAACTTGCAACTTAACCACCATAACCAGGTTGTGGTCTGCCCATTTGCAGAGTGAGGATCATCATGGCATTCTGCCAGCTACCGGTATAGCGACCGCTGTAGACGAAATGTTCGAAGGCGGCTGGGAAGTCAGTTTGTGAAAGAGCAACTTCTTCAGGGCTGTACCAACCTACGAAGCCTTCGCAAGTAGTAGCTGGTTGGTAGCCTTCGCCGGGAGGTGGGCCGTAGTCTGGAGTGCTGCCGCCAGCACCACCGCCTACTGTAGGAACGCCATCATCAGCGAAACCGCTGCTAGATGAGTGGCCTCTGGCACCGGATTGGCCCCATTCGCCTGGAGGAGCAATGAACTCGTCATTGCCAGAAGCATCGGGCATGTAGCTGCCGTGGCCGGTGGTTAGGCCAGCATCGCGGCGATCCATGATGCCAGCATTGATGCGGTGAGCTTTGCTGAAGCCCATGTAAGGGGGCAAGCCATTGACGCCTTCGTCACCGTAGATATGCTCGGCGTGGCCGCCAGCTTCGTATACAAAGCTATCCATGGTGGTTGGGGGAAGACCGTTTTTCAAGCCGGTAGCCACTCTTTGTTGAGCTTCGGCTGGTGAAGAAACAAGACCGCTGAGCAAGACTGCTGCAGTTAGAACCACTTGAATTGCTTGTTTGGCAAATGCGCTCATTTTCTCGGCCCCTTTAGTAAGTGCTGCACTGGCAACGTGTTTAATATAGGTAATGGGGTTGGCAGGACCCGGGCAAAGATTTGGCAGACTTTTGGCATTCCTGAATTTGCAATAATAGCTAGATGTCTTTAAGCCTCTCCAAAAAAGCACTAATTCTCGTGGCCATTCCCCTGGCCTTTGAAATAGTCTTTGTCGTCAGCTTATCGGCCCTGCTCTATTCGGTCGACAACGAGCGCCAGCGTGAGAACCACGCCCGCGAGGTAAGCGCTAGCGTCAACACCGCCCTAACCGCCCTGCTAGACAGGTTTTCGTCTTGTGTCCTCTATCACGTCTCCGATAGCCCTTCGTTTAAAAAGCGCTTTGAGACCTCGCGCTACAAGATTCGCGCCCAGATAGATGGCCTTGAAGCCTTGGTGCGCAATCATCCCGAAGAAAAGGCCGCCGTTGACAAGATTACTGACCTGCTTACTGTGTCGGTAGAAAATCTTCAGCGGGCTCAAGGTCAGCTTGAGTTAGGCAATAAAATCGGAGCTGCCCGCATGTGGATGCGCGCCGACAAAGACATAAGTCATCTATTGGGGGCGATAGATGAAATTACTGTCTACCAAGAGAAAGTCTTGGCCGAACGTAAGGCTGCCCAGGCTGGCTATCGCCGTGCAGTAGAAATTATTTTGCCTGCCGGGCTGCTCTTAAACGTGCTTATCGCTATTGGTCTAGCTTTCTACTTCAATCGCGGTACTACCAGGCGGCTTAATGTTTTGCTCGACAATACCAGGCGCCTGGCGGTTGATCAACCGTTAAACCCGCCTCTGGTTGGTCGCGATGAAATTGCTCGGCTCGACCATACTTTCCGCGATATGGCTTCGGCTTTGGAAGAATCCCGGCGCAAAGAGCATGCGGTGGTCGACAATGCTGAAGACGTTATCTGCTCCTTCGACCGAGAAGGCCGCTTCCTTGCTGTAAATCCAGCTGTGGCAAGGCTCTGGGGTTATTCTGAAGAAGATTTGATTGGCGATGGGCTTGATGCCATTGTCCATGAAGACGATGTCAAAGCGACTTTTAAGGCGATCGATGAGCTGGTGGCCAGTGCCAGTGGCACAGGGTCATTTGAGAACCGCATTATTTGCCAGGACGGTCGTGGCGTTGACTTTGCCTGGTCTGCCCATTGGTCTAAGGCTGATAAAACGTTGTTTTGCGTGGCTCGCGATATTACTGAGCGCAAGCAGGTCGACCGCATGAAACGCGATTTTGTCGCCATGGTTAGTCATGACTTGCGCACACCGTTGACTTCGATTCAGATGGTTCTATCGCTTTTAGAGGCTGAAGCTTATGGCCAGCTTAGCGATAGCGGTCATGAAAACTTAGAGGCGGCTGAGGCTAATGTTAACCGTTTGATAGGTTTGGTCAATGGTCTGCTCGACCTTGAGAAGATGGAGTCGGGCAAATTAATACTGCTGCGTGAAAGCTATAAGGTCGCTGATATTCTCACGCCGTCTTTGCAAGCGGTGCGTGGATTCGCTGAGCAGCAAGGGGTGAAGTTGGCTGCTCCAGCTCACGGCAATCCCGAGATTTTTGCTGACCGCGACCGTCTGGTGCAGGTCATTATCAATTTGGTTTCTAATGCCATCAAGTTTTCCCCTAAAGGCGGCACTGTTACTTTGGCCATCGCTGAAGAGCCCGACTGGATCAGGTTTAATATCATTGACCAGGGAAGGGGCGTTCCCGAGCAGTTGCGCGAGGCGATTTTTGATAGATTTAAACAGGTTGAAATCGATGATGCCAAGGTAAAAGGCGGTAGCGGTTTGGGGCTAGCTATCTGTAAGGCAATTGTTGAGCGTCATGGTGGAACAATTGGGGTAGATTCGCAAGAGGGAAGGGGCAGTACCTTCTGGTTTAGGATTCCGCGCAAGATACAAACTGTTTGAGGTTGACGTGGCCAAAGTTCTGATTGTCGAAGATGACGTTTCGCTGGGCAAGATGATTCGCGACTGGCTTTTGATGGAGCATCATAAAGTCGAGATTGTCACCGATGGTGCCGAGGCTCAGAACATGTTGAAAGTCTATGAGTACGACATTCTCATTCTTGATTGGGAGCTGCCTCACGTTTCTGGAATTGAAATTCTCAAAGATTTTCGTGGACGTGGCGGCACCACTCCGGTGCTTGTGCTTACTGGCAAAGGTGAGATCGACGATAAAGAAACCGGTTTTGATGCTGGTGCCGATGATTATTTGACCAAGCCATTTCATGGCAAAGAGCTAACAGCCAGGCTGCGAGCGCTTTTGAGGCGTCCTGAAGGTTATGTTGGCGACTTGCTCAAGTTTGCTCACCTTACTCTCGATCACCAAAACTTTCAAGTGATGAAGAATGGGGAAGAAATCAGGCTCTTACCCAAAGAATTTGCCTTGCTTGAATTTCTTATGCGCAATCCCAATCGCGTCTTTGCCGCTGAGGCGCTGCTCAATCGCGTTTGGGTAACTGAGTCAGAAGCCACTGTTGATGCGCTTACCACTTGCATTAAGCGCTTGCGCAAGAAAATAGATATAGAAGGGCAGCCTTCAATTATTCGCACCATTCACGGCGTCGGCTATCGCCTAGAAGCCTAAGGCCGCAGACTTAACGAAGCTATCTAAGCTCTGCTCTGCAGGATTGATTTTCGCTTGCATGATTGGCGGAAGGGAGATTCTGCCATGGCATAGAGAATGTCCATGCCCACAGTTGCTCCGAGAATAGCAGTAATGTGCGATGGGTCATAAGGTGGTGAGACTTCCACTACATCGCCGCCGACAATGTTTAGACCGCGAAATCCCCAGAGAATTTCTCTTTGCATAGCCGAGGTAATGCCACCAGGTAAGGGAGTTCCAGTGCCTGGAGCAAAGGCTGGGTCCATGCCGTCTACATCAAGTGAGATGTAACATTTTCGGTCACCGACTACTTGCCGCACTCTGTCAATAATTGCTTGCGCGCCCATGTGCAGGCACTTGTCGGCGGTTATCACAGTGAATTTATCATCCGGCGGAATGAGCGTACGAATGCCGATTTGAATTGAGGTCTCAGGATCGATGAGGCCCTCTTTTGCGGCATACCAGAACATACTGCCATGATTGAGGTGCTTGGCCTCGTGAGTGTCAGTGTGAGCGTCAAAGTGAATCAGTGAGAGCTTGCCGTGATGCTTAGCGTGAGCTTTGATGGCAGGATAGGCCACTAAGTGATCGCCGCCCAGTCCTAGAGTTCCGGCACCGCTTGCGGCCATTAAGCCCACATGCTCTTCTGTATTGGCGAGCATTTGCTCTACTTGGCCTGGGTAGAACGGAATATCGCCGTAGTCAATCAATTTGTATTCTTGCGTTAGATCGTAGTCGAAGGGCCAGTGTATGCCGGTGAGACCAACATAAAGCGATTGTTCGCGAATACTGCGTGGGCCGTAGCGTGTTCCTGGGCGATTAACAATCTCTATGTCACAGGGTACTCCGTAGACAACAAATTCAGCTCCGCTGAGATCTTGGGTGTGTTCTGCGCGCCAGAAGGTGGGAATTCCGTGATACGGTACGCGTCCGAGAATGGTCTTTGAGTCCAGTATTCCCGCCATAAAGGCTCCCATAAAGATTGAAAAGTAAGGCTCCGAATTAAATCAGATATGTCAGTGCGCTGTCAATGTGATGATGAGGCTTGCCGTCTGTTTCTGCCGAATAGTAAAGACTGGTTGATAGTTGTGTCACCACATGTGGTGCCAGTAGTAGTCAAATAGTTTTGTCTTTATACATTGATGCCAAGGTCCAAGAATGGCTCTGCGTCTACTTGTGGCAGACTTGTGTCTTAACTGTGGCGGACTTGTGGCAGAAAAAGTTTTACTTGCCAAAACGCATTTGCGATTGTATTGTCATGGGGTGAGTCGGAATTGCAATCGCAACCAACCGACAAATTTCAAAAACAGTAAAGGTTTTCACTGAGCAAGCCACGGGCTTTCAGCTATATCACTGCGCGTTTTTTGAAAAAATACAACGACATTTCGCCTTTCCCCCAAGAGGAATATTCCATGGACAAGCCTAGCCACGATCACGTTAAACACAGCCACAAGCATGGCGACAACCAAGCCAATATGGCCGCAGACGTCCAAGATGCACGTGTGGCCTGGGATCTCTGGAACAGCAAGAATCCTCAAGATTGGGACAAGGCTTTAGCCATTGTTGATAAGAACAATGAGCATAAGCACAAATACAACAAGAAACAGTGGAACGGAGCCATGGATGAAGTGGCTGCCGAAGCTGAAGCTAAGAAAGTTCACCAGCAATCTAAAACTTTGCGTCCACACAACAGAGCCGCAGCAAAGTCTGATGCCGCTGATGGCGAAGTTATCGAGATCAAAGACATCAATGCCCTTGATGATAAAAATGGTGCTGCTCAGCTTTCTAGTGCTGATACACGCATTAAGCACCCAGGTTATGCTCCTGATAGTCGTTTTGCTCCAGAAGTACCCAATAGCCCTGCTTATGATGCTGTATATAATCAGCCAAAGCCTGAGTTTCACGGTCTAGATTTGGGTATCGTCAAACTTGGCTATAACGACTATCCTGAAGGTGGCTCGCTAGTGGCCGGTGTTAATGTTGGCGTAGCTAAAACCGATGTGGAACTGGGCACTAAAACCGGTGTTGCTGCTGAGTTTATGCCAATCGACAACAGTCCCATTCACGCTAGAACAGACGCTTTCGTCAATCTCAGCAAAGATGGAGTGCGCGGCGATGTTGGCGCTGGTGCCAACTTCTTCAATCTAGTCAACGGCGACGCTGATTTCGATGCCAGATTTGGCAGAAATACCGGTGTTGATGGTGATGTCCGCGGCCGTGTCTATCCCGTTGATGTACAAGCTGAGGCCGGTGCTGGTGTCGGTCCAGACGGTGTGCATGCTTATACTGGTGCCAACACTGACGCAGCAGATTTAGTTGGTGTTCGCACTGGCGGTCACTTCGACCTAGATAACGAAGATTCTAGTGTTGGTGCTGGTGTTGGTCTGAGAGCAGGAGATAACACTCTTGATTTTGGTCCAAGCATCTACACTGATCGCAATAGAACCATTAGACCAGATTTGCAATTGGACACAGGTTCAATTGATGATGAGACGTTCTATCCTACTGGTACCAGACGTAACAGAGAATAGTGACCGATCATCAAAAGGCTCCACGGGGGTGGCAGAGAGAAGCAGCTGAGCAATCAGCTGCTTTCCTCTTGGAGGGTTTAGTTTTGGTATTTGAGCCATGACGATCTCAGTTCTGTGACTGAATCAGGGTGCTAATACGCTACTTAAGCACTTGGGAGAGTGAAGTGAAATATACTGCCTTTTTCTTTGCCGTTAGTCACCCAGATTTGGCCACCATGCAAGTTGACTATTTCTTTGCAGATGGTCAACCCAAGGCCTGTCCCGCCTTTGCTGTTGTGAGTTGAATCTGACACTTGTTGAAAGCGCTCAAAAATTGTTGATACCATATCTGGTGGAATTCCTGGACCTTGATCTGTGACAGTGATTTCTACCATTGGTTTAGCCGATTCTTTTTGACTAGAGTCTTTCTTCCACTCTTCTTGGGGAAAAATTGAGGCGGCTAAAATCAGACGGCTATTGGGTGGGGAGAATTTTATTGCATTCGAAACCAGATTGAAAATTACGCGGTTTAGTTTCTCTTTGTCTGCCACTACTGCCAGGTTGGTTGGAGGGCTCTCGAAATGGATTTTGCCTTCTTCAGTAAGGGCCGCAACATTTAGTTTTACGGTGTTGAATATTTCCTGCAAACCAACTATCTCGCTAGTTAGTACCATAGTGCCTGATTTGATTTTTTCGATATCAAGCAGATCGTTAATCAGTCCAATCATTCTGACGCCGTTTCTCTCTGCGGCTTTTATCAGCCTTTCGCCGCGCTCGTTTAGTTGGCCGAGCATGCCAGCGTCTGCCATCTCTAGAGTTCCTTGAATGGTACTGAGCGGTAGGCGTAAATCATGGGTAAACATGGCCACCATCTCTTGCCTGGCGCGCTCTAGCTCTTTGCGGTCAGTCATATCGTGCACGACAAAGAAAAGTGACTTTTCTACTTCCGACCAATGGCCAGACCAGAGGGTGTCTACATAAGAGCTTTCTTGCTGATTGAGGCGTCGTCGCACCACGAATTCGCGTTCTTGGTCGGCTGAATGATTGCGCAAGCTATTCATCCAAGAGAGCATTTCTTCTCTACTGCTTTCATCAATCACGTCTACTAATCTATAACCAACTAGTTCATCTGGTTCTAGGCCAAATAGGTCAAAGCTGGCCGGGTTGACGCTGAGAAATCGACCGTCTTTGTCAACGGCGCAAATAGTATCAAGGGCATTTTCAATTACTGCCCGTTCTTTGTGGCTAAGGTCGTTTAAGGCCCGAGCCATTTTGCGAAAGACGCGATCAGCTTCGGCAATTTCATCACTACCTTGCAAGGGTGCGCGCAGCTGCATGCCAGTTGCTAGACGCTCTGCGTTTTCTTTCAATACGCGCAGTCTACCGGTGACATCTTTCAATAAAAATATGGCTAAGGCAATGCTAAGAATGACGTTAACTACTGCTGCAATAGCTGCTACACCAAGAGTTTGCTCGCGCAGTTCAGATTGCCGATTGGGGCTACGGTCGGCCCAATCGCGCCGGTAAATTGCCTCTAGCTCTTGATTCTTGGCACCAAGTTGCCTAATTGTGGCAGGCATATTCCTCAAGACTTCTACGTCTTCTTTGTCCATGGCTGGACCGAAACCGCTTTCCATTGCCGCCGCTGCATGATCTAAGATTTTTTGAGCATTGGTTAGAATTTCGCGGGATTGCTTTAGTCTGCTCTGAATTTCAGGTTGATCGTTGCAGAGGCCCTCAAGCTCGGTATATTCAGCGTTGAGCTTGTCAATTGCAACTTTGTAGCTTTGGTCAAAATTGCCGCTGGTGGCCCACTGTTTCTTTAGTTTGGGCACGACATTTTGCCAGAGGTCAAATAGCTCTGCTGACAAGCGGCTGATGCCCGCAGCTACTCTTCTTGAGCGCTGTGAGTTGGCTGTTTCGGCCTCAGCCTGCTTTTGCAGGTTGACGAGCACTGCTACCACTCCTACTTCGAAAAAGAGCGGAATGGAAACCAGAATTAGACCTTTAGCTGCTAGAGAAAGCCGCATTGCTGCCTACTTGTTGTCATGCCTGCAATATCCCCCTCGCTGCTTTCCTTAAACCCACTATTATCACCAGCCTAGTGGCATGATACACTCGCTTAAATTTGTACAAGTAAGACAATACTAGTAACGGTGTCAAGGAAGCGCAATGCCCCAAATCCTCTTCGTAGAAGATGACAAAGACTTGTCAGCTGTTGTCAATGAGTGGCTCACGGCAGATGGCTATACCGTTGAGGTAGCTCATGATGGGCTTACCGGTTGGGAATTTTTGCGCCAATATAACTACGATGTGGTTATTTTAGACTGGAATTTGCCTGGTCTTTCGGGGCCAGAAATGTGTAACAGATATAGAGCTGGTGGTGGCGTAGCACCAGTAATAATGCTGACGGCTAAGAGCCAAATCACAGAAAAAATGGAAGGTTTCGACTCTGGGGTCGATGATTATCTGACTAAGCCATTCAATCTTAAAGAGTTATCGGCACGTTTGCGCGCCCTTCTTCGCCGGCCCCAGGCCGTCGTCACTAATGTCATAAGCAATGGTTATATTGAGCTTGATGTCGTTAAGCGCCGAATCACCAAGGGTGGTGTGGAAGTTCATTTGCTGCCGCGCGATTTTGAATTGCTTGAATTTTTGATGCGCCACCTCGATGAAGTCTTTAGTTCTGAGGCGCTTTTGCAACGAATCTGGGGCTCTGACGCTGAGGCCACTTCTGACGCCTTGCGCACTTCAATCAAGCGCTTGCGACAGAAGCTTGATGTTGGTGACAGTGACGCTCAATCGTTTATTGAGAACATTCCTCGGGTTGGCTATCGCCTGCGGCGTTTGACTTAGACTTCCAGAATCATTTAGCTATTTCTTTGCAGCTACCGTCTGTGACGGTAAGTTCTGCTCTGGATCTTGATTGCCACAACTTAGTCACATTTATCCTCTAAGTTGAAATGACAGAACCAGCAGAATCGACTTAGTAGCGGAGTCTAACCCATGAACCATGAGTCTTTTGAGAAGGCCGATCTTAGTGCAGCTCAACAATCAGCGGCAGTATTGTCTGCAGATTTTGCCAACGCCAACCATATACAGATGCGGCCTGTAGATCAGAATCTTACGGTTAGTGCTGACAATAAGAGCTTGGTTTTTGATACTAAGGCGCTCTATGGCTCAGGTTCTCAGACCCTGCCTAGCACTGCTGAGTTTGATAAGCTCAATACTGCTTCAAATAGAAATCCTGCCACTGACACTCTTTCGAGAGCTGAAATTACTAAAGGTGCCTTTGATATTCTCGTGGCCTCTAACACAAACGGCAACGACAGAGTTGATTTAAATGAATGGCTAAACGTAGCACCCTTGTTTGGTTTTGATAAGCACGGTGCTGAGCAAGTTTATGCCGAAGGAGTGAAGCAAGATAAGGAAGGAAAATCGCTCTATGAGATTACTAGAAATCTAGTGACACCGGTAGTGATGGGGGCTGCTGACACTGGCCACAATGGCAGCATTGACCGCCAAGAATTTGATTCTTGGTTAACTGATATTGCCAGTAATGCCAAGCCTTATGACAATGTACCAGCGCCCACACCAGTCGACAAGCCGGTAGTTAGTGCTGCAGAACTAGAGAGATTGCATCAACAAGTCGGTGCTTTTGGTAGTGCCTCAATTCAAGATGTGGCGCAGATTTATGCCCAAATAGACAAGCTTCCAGATGCTCAAAAAAGAGAACTACTGCGAGACAATATTCAGATTCAACTATTTGGAAGCAGCTCTGAAGACCCAACTGTAGTACCCGGTGCTGGTGCCTATACCGATGGCCATAAAATAGTTGTCTACATGGATAGCGGCATGTCTGATGAGGCCTTCCGTCACGAAGTTTTTCACACTTATGATCTGAATTCGCCTAATGGTGGTCTTGTCACTAATGATGCAACCTACCAGGGTCTGTTGCAACAAGAATTGAACAATCTCAGCTTCGATCAATTCGATGCTATTCGACCAATTTTGGCTGATAGCCCGAACATTACTTCTAAGTTTGGTAGCACACCAATTGGTGATATTGCTGCTGAACAGTACGCTGGGTTAACTGGTGACACTAGCAGCTTCGGCCGTAACCTGGTGAATTGGCTGCCAAATTCAAGTGCTTATCTCAAGCAGTTAACTGAGATTGCCTAAATAAGCTTTGCTGTTCTAGTTGACTCAGGTTAAAGCAAAATTGTAAAGAACGTTTGCTGATATTACTGGTAGCTTGTATCTACCGGATCTGGGATTTTCATCGAGGGTGCTCATGAGCAATGAAGATTGGTATGCGCGATATCGGTTTTGCTCGATGTTTGCAACATGCGGGAAGAGTGTATTTTTCCTTGCAGAGGATAAGCTCCAAAAAACATACGTTTTAGTCAAGACATACGCGAAGGCAAAAGACGAAGACATAGCCAGTCAAGCCGAAATCTTTCAAGATGAGGCACGCTTGTTTGCTGTACTGCACAAGAGGGGGCTAGTGCGATTTTTTGACCAACATTCACTGGATGGAAAATTATCCTTGGTTATTGATGTTGATTCCGCTTGTGAGTTGATGTGTACACATATCGACCGCGAAGCAGTTGAAAGAGCAATAGAAGAGGATGCTTTAAAAATGGCTCCCAACTCGGAAGGTATCGGGTATGGCACGGGTGTTCGTGCTGCGGTGCTTGAAGTAGTAGTAGGACAGGCAATCAGTGGCGCGCCGTGGAGAGAGATTTGTGCCGGACCAATGAAGATGAACGGAATTAAGCCAGAAGAAGTTGAGGAAGAAGTTCGAAGGCGCAGCAACTGAGATTATCTGCACCGCATCAGGTGTCGCCTGACATGCGATTTGTTAGCACGCTCAAAGCCTCCGCGCGAGGAGGTTGGAAACCTGCGAATTGAATATTAGAGGGTTTCATGATGAACGATTGCCTGCGGTTGCTGCTATGGGATGACTGTCGCTGCTGATTCGCAGAGGGATTTCTTTCCTGAAGAAGGAGGACTTCTCTGAGTAGCCTTTCGTTTTTATGACGCAAAAAGAGACGATCAAGCAATCTGATTGCTTACAGGCGTTGGGTGGGTACAAAGAAGAGTCTGCAACTTAGGAAAGTGCATTATGTCTGACATTGAACCAAAATCAATTGCACTGGGAACCGTAATTGGTGACCGTTACGAAGTGATTGAAGTGATTCATATTGGTCAATCAAGCGCTGTATTTTTGGCAAAGCACTTGAAGTCATCAAAAGAGGTTGCTCTAAAGGTTTTGCTACATCCAGCAGACCGGTCAGCTCGGGCGAGATTTCAGACTGAAGCTAGATGCTTGGCACGGATATATGCTGCTAACGTTGTGCGGGTTCATGACATGGGTGCGGAGCCCGATGCATATCTGGTCATGGATTATATCGAGGGAGAAGGCCTCGACAAAATCATAGAGCGTGGCAGAATAAGCGACTTAAATCGTTTTCGAGAGCTCTTTGGGCAAGCTTCTAGCGCCTTGCAGGACGTGCATAAATGCCAGATAGTGCATCGGGATATTAACCCCTCGAATTTTTTGATCTCACCAAAGGGGAAAGAGGCAGAATTACTTACTCTCATAGGTTTTACTTTTGCAAGATCACTCAAAGATCCGACTACTGAAGTGGTAGGAGAAGTTGTTGGAAATCCATACTACATGAGTCCTGAGCAATGCATGGGTGCAGATGTCGATCAACGCAGCGACATTTACTCACTTGGTTGCTCTATGTTTGCAGCCTTGACCGGGGCGCCTCCGTTTCTGGGCGATTCGGTGGTTGAAGCAATGAGCATGCATATTAGTGAGCAGCCCATTTTGAAAATTGCTGATATTCCTGAATTCGCTCCGGTGCAGGCTGTTATCTTTCGCTGTCTTGAAAAGAAACCGCAGGATCGCTTTCAATCGGCAGTCGATCTTAACCTTGCGCTGGTGGGACGGGAAGTGAAGACAAAACCATCCGGATTGTTGCGTGGCTTATAGGGGTGGGGTAAGTGACCGCTGTCTTGAAGTTATAAATCCGCTGGAGAAGCATTTATGGATCAACGTGACGAGCAGCTCACAAAACAGAAAACTACTTTTGTCGTTCATGATGATCAACCCTTAGCGGAACAGTCAGAGATGCCTGAAGTCGTTCCGGAACTCCATCTCCAAGTGGATAAGCATAATGAACCAGCTGAAGTGCCAAGAGTGCAGGAAGAAGCCATAGTCTGGACTGATGAGAATAAGAAAGAGCTAGAGAAAACTGCGAATTTTCTCTGCTCTCCGCTGCTTAAGAACTTCACCAGCGAAAATGTGAGCCTTTCACAGGGTGCGCTGCTTGGGAGCGGCCTCCTGTTTGCAGGCATGTTTGTATTGTTCTTTGGGATGATGGCCTACCTCAATATCCATTTCCTGCTTCAAGACGGACACCTGAGACCTTCCATAATCGGCAACACATTGCCGTTTTGGTTGGTTTTTTCAGCTATTGGTGCGGTTCCGGCACTAGATCTTTTAGCGACTAAGCTGCGGGAAAAATGGGGCAATTACAAATTGGCGGAAGCCAGCCTAGGCCTTCTGCACAGAGGGTGTGCTTGCGGCATCGCGCGCAACTACAAGACTGAGGGTCAATTGACCTACAGCAAGCTGTTGTTTGACTTGGGGAATTTTAAGAAAGCCAGTACTGCGCTCAAGAGATTTGAACCAGTATTTCCTGGTGAAGACCCTGGTTTTAAGCTCATCTACGATGCCCACAGTGCTAGGTGTCTTGCCGAACTAGGAGAGCTAGAAGAGGCGTTGGTACTGAGCAGAGCCATTCTTGCCACCTACGACAATACAACTATCAGCGATACTGCTTTGCGAGCATCGGCTCCCAGGCTGAGAACTGATTTGGCGCACGCTTTCTATAAGTGTGGCCAATATCGAGACGCTTTAGAGCAGGCAGAGAATGCTTTGCAGTCGAGATATAGTGCCAAAAAGGAAAGCCGAGAAACTATTGCAGATCTGGCAACTTTAATGAGCAATTGTTACCGCAAGCTAAACAAGCAAGAAGCAGCGAAAGCATGGACGGAAGTTGCCCTAAGTGCAACTGAAGAGAGAATTCAACTCGGTCTTTTTCGTATCCACGCCCTTATTGCTCTGGTCAAAACACAAATGGACCTCGGTGGAGAGTGTAGAGAACTTCTTTCTCAAGCCAAGTCTCTTTCGCAAAGATTAGGGTATGACGACAATGGTGCCATCGAACAGTTGTTAGGTCAGCTTTGTATCAAGGAAAATAATTTCAAGGATGCAGAAATACATTTTCTCAACGCAGCCATGGTTCGTACGGCTCATTTCGGTGACAACCACCCCCTCAGTCGGCAGTCCCAAGCTAGTTATATTTCCGCAGCAACGGTTAACGAAAGTGAAGCTCAGGCCAGTGCTACCTATCACAAGCTGTTGAGTACTTATCTTGACACACAAGAAGGATCTAAGAGTGCGCCAAAGCAGAGAAAACCGCTGTCACAGCGTACCCGCTTACTTCTTTTTTCGCTTCCCCTGCTCATCTGGAGCTGTTGGTCGCTAATCTGCCAAGGCTTCCGTGCTGGCGGGTTCTTCGACTATTCCTTGCTGGGCGGTGTAACGATCATTTTGGCACTGCTGCTGGTGGCATGGGCGGTTAATTATTGCCGTATCGCAAGATACACAAGGCGGTTCAAGTCCTACGCAAGAGAAACAGCAGCCGTCAAGTTCAAGGTTTACAGCGAAAAGGACGAATCTTTCGGAACTTCATCACTATACGTGGCTTCAATTGGAGCGCCATTCAACTGCGACATGGTTGTTGAACAAGAGTTCGGGCAACTGCAGCGCAATCTGTTCAAACTACTGAACGAGACCAATTGCTCAGTTGTTCATAAAGGAGGAAAGCCAACCGCAGTAGAAACTGAACTCGGAGTTATTGTTTTGAGAGCGGATGATTTACCAGTAAAAGCAGTTATCAACAAAAGGAATGATTACTACAGCAGAGTTCTTGCCTGTGTCGGTATCTTTTTTATGTGTTCGTTAGCTGCGTTCCCCCTTTTATTTACGAATCTGAAGCTGTTCGATACTTCCTTGCCCAATAATCTAACAACTTATGAATACTACCGCTGGGGCGCCTGTCGCCTTGATAAAGCCTATAGTTTGCGCAGTTTTCGCGATCTACCGGTGATAAAGCAAAGCTTTGAGAAAGCTGCTGCGGAAAAGGGTAAAGTTGGCGAACTTGCCAGCACTTGTCTGAAAAATGAATTGCCTAGTTGTATCCCTGACCAAGACTTTCTTGAAAAATACAGCTTGGCATTGAGTGCTGACACCACAGATAAAGAGAATGCTGCGAAGCTTGAGAAATTGATTCAAATACGCCCAGACTTCGACTGGGCGTATTTGAGTCTGGCTTCGATCAATCTCAATCATAAAGAACTTGGAGAAGCAGACAGCCTAGTGACAAAGGCCGAGAAGCTAAGCCCTGAATCCATCCCTGTTGCGCTCAGTCGGGCGGAAGTCGAATCGGCTAAAGGAAATAAAACTGAGGCTCTCAAGATAGTGCAGCGCTGTTTGCAAAAGGATCCGTTTTATCCAAAAGCACAATTGCAACTTTTGCTAACAGCCTTAGGCTTTTAGCTTACTGACTTGATAGTGTTTTGGGCTGACCGGCTAATAACGCCATTTAGAATATCTCGAATGACAGGATCAGTAGCCTTGTTAGCCAACTCTGTTAACTGCTTGCGCCCTTGTTCCAACAACTGACTCTTGTCGGCAACCAAAGGTCTACCTTCGTGCAGTAACACAAAGCAGGCATCGATTTGAGAGCCAATGGTTAATGCGCTGGATGTGGGCAGAAAGGCAGCAACATCATCTGGAGCAATCGAGACTGTATAGCCATTCTGTTCTTGAGCGATCACTGTACAAGTGAGATTTTGTCCAGGCTTGAACATCTGTTTTGGTCCTCAGTAATTGGCCAGGAAAAGTAAGAGTCTTTTTCGATTCTATCATTTCTCTCTGTGTAACCGGCCACAACTTGGTCACTTGCGCCATGCTATTAAATGGCTGTGCTAGAGTTTAAGCGCAATCGGCGACACAATGATTGGCACAGATAATTTGGTCACTCTTTGAGGTATTGTTCCGTGGAGCTTGATAGAAACAACGTCGAGAAAATACCACAAAATGAAGTGGTGCTTGCTAATGTAGCCGATACCGCCATTCAAAATCTTTTGCGCGATAGCCGACCAGCTGCCTATACAAGTAAAGCTGAGCTTATGAGTGAAGGCTTGCAAGTGAAGACCTTTGATAAAGACAAAAACCTTGCTGACCTGATCATTGTTAATGGCTCAAATAGCGATTCGATGGGGCCGCTCACTTATACACTTAGTGGTGAGTATTCGGTCAAACATGTCAAAAATGGTCAGACTCAAAATGAGAAAGATCAATTTCTTTTGAAAAACAGCAACTACGATCACATGATTATGGGCCAGACTGATTTGCATAACGTTAGCCTAATTCGTACTGATGATGCTGGCAATGTGCTGCAAAGCTATGTGCCAGCTCAGACAGAAGCTGTGCTTAAAGACAATGGTGATTTAGAAAGAGCGCCTAACGGTCAGCCATTGCGTGTCACTCATGAGATTGGTGACGATCCAAATCATCGAGCCCTTAGTAACGGTAAGTTAGAAACAGAATTTGTCTTGCACGATCCAAAACTTGGCGATATCAGTATTAATCGCACCAGGACTACCGAGAGCGGTGGTGAAGCCTTCAACGATCGCATGGTTTTGCGCAGTCTTGATGGTGACGTGAAAGGTATTGTTGAAATGGACGTAAAGTTGAAAGGTGGCTCTGGTAGCAGTGCGACTGAGATTCAGTCTATTGAAACCAGAGCCCGTCCTGTTGTTCTAAAATAGCAGCTAGCGATTTTGTTTTAGTAATTCGTTTAAGCGCAGATACGATTCCATTGTTGCAGCTTCGCCACTTGCTCTTGCGTGCTCAAGAGCTGCTTGCTCACCTTTAGTATCTCCAATTAGATGTCGTACTTCCGCAAGGTTTGTCCACGAACCGTTTGGATTGATGCTCAGTGCTTTCATGTATGCGGCTTCTGCTTCCTTCAGTTGGTTTTGATTCATTAGCTCCGTGCCTAAGTTATTGAGAGCCATGGTATGGTTCGGATTTATCGCAAGCGCATTTCTGTAGGCAAGTACTGCCTCCTCTGATTTTCGTGCTGACGAACAGAAGCAACCAAGGCCAAACCAAGCCTCAGCATCTTTAATGTCAGTGTGTAGTTGTGCTAGTACCTTGCGCGCATAAGGTCGATTTGCCGGTATTGTTTGGTCAAGAGATGTATGTAGCAAAAGTGGCTTGGCGTTAAGGTCAGCTTCAATCTTGTTTAAGTCTTCGCTTGGAGTGTTGGTGCAGCCTTGCACTACTTTCGTTTTTTGACCTGATTTTGAGTTGTCTTGTTTTGTCGCTTCTTTAGCGCTAGCTTGCAGCACTAGCAAGCTACAAATGACCTGCAATAGTGCGAGTTTGTTTAGATTAGGCATTAAGTTTCGGCCTCCTGTCTAGCTTGTTTGAATAGTTCTTTTCTTTGTCAGTCAGTATTTCAGTTAGTCTCTTTGTTACTGGCTTTCTTGTGACCAGCAATAATTAAGTGCCTGGCTCGTCTGTTGAAGCGCTCGGCTTGCTCTAATTTGGATTGCGATTCATAGTGGCGAGCCATGCACAGCAGTAGCAACAGTAACGGCGCATCTTCGCCTACAACCACTCTGGCAATATCTAGGGCTAGCTTATACTCAGTCTCTACTTTGTCGTAGTCTTTATTCTCGGCTGCCTCTGTCATTAGGCGCAGATGTGACTCTATTGATTTTGGTTTCATTTGGTCACCTTCCTTCGACACATACACTTCTCGTAGAGGCTGCAGTGAGCTGCTATGTGTTTTTGTCGAGAGCATTGATCATTGATTGATAGAAGGCGTCTACGCCTGTTTGGATGTCGTTGTCTTTGCCCCATTGATTGGAGACGCTGACGGTTTTTGTTTTGGCGTCGTAATCTCTTACTGAAAGTACGTGGCTAGCGTGTTGGCCATCAGGGAATCCACCTTTGAAGATTGGATCGGCGCCGTTTACTTCGACTAAGAGGGGTGTTCGTTTCTCTTTCTTTGCTAGTTCAATTGCTTTCGCTAGTTCTTCGCTACTCTCAATCTGCACTCGACCATCAGCATCTGCCTTGCTGCCTTTTACAAGAATGGCATTGTCTTCACCGGTGTGGCGTTTTATTGCTCCAGCAATGTCTTTGCTAGTAAGCCCAGGAGATCTAATTGCTTTGTCTGAATCGCCAAATGTCATCTCCGAGCCGTCGCGCATCGAGTAGAGCCTCTCTCCGCGGTCATCAGCTGAGCGTTCATGCTTTTGTGTGTAGAGCATAGAGTTGTGCTCATCTGTCACTCTTTGGGTTATTTCGTTTACCAGAATATGATTCAGTACTTGTGTGCCGTAGCAGCGCACTCCATCGACAGGGATGGCCTCAGCCTCTCCGGCAAAGTTACGAATCGGTTGCATGCTGGCTGTATCTAATTTGATTAATTTGCCATCGGGGGCGGTGTATGAACCAGTCATTGCCCCCTCGGCAAGAGCAGCTGCCATTTGCGATGGATGTCCGGTCAATAGCTTCTCTTGCAGGGCTGTGACATTGCATGTGTCGTAGATACCCTGGTCCGATTCAGACGGATGAGCTGCGAGATGCATAAAATTCTGCGCAAGCAGTAGACGATCTTTGGCGCTTACTTTGCCACCTTCACTATTGAGGAGCTGATCAACAGACTTGAAAGTTTTGGAGACTTCTTCTGCGGATATTTCGCCTTTCTTTTGTCGTTCTTCGAAGCTCTTCATGTCGGCCCTGAAGGCGGCTTGTTCGTTGCTATTGGTAATTTTCAAAGCAGCGTCAAGGGCTAGATTGTCTCTGCTGTCAGTTGCTCTAGGTTGATTCTTGTCGCTTGTGATTGTTAGTGTGTTGTCTTTGCCTGTGAAGGCAGAGCCGTAAAAATTATCGAAATTGAAATCTAATTTTGAGGTGTCGGTGAGTTTTGCCGCGCTAGCGTTGTCACTGCCACTTTGCCATTGGCTTTTCTTTTGGCCCTGACTTAGGTCGCTGTAAAGCGAGACTATGTCAAAGTTTGAAGACTGCTTTGTCTCTTCTTGTGGTTGCGAAATTGCGCTGTCAAAATGTTTTTGCATTGGCTTTTTTAGTAAGTGAGTGGGGGAGTTCCCATTGACAAAAACATCGTACGCTTTCTCTGTGGCGAAGTTGTGCCGGTCTAGAGGGTGAGAAAATTAGTTTCTATCTAGCGAGTTAGCTTTTTCACGGTCTTTTTTCGCCTGGTCAAGTTTGCCCCAGGCCTCGTAGGCGCTCGCTCTCTTGCGATAAAGGGCAGCTGATTTTGGTTCTATCTCAATTGCTGTGCTGTAGTCGGCCACCGCGCTATCTGGTCGGCAAAGTGTCAGGCTTGCTTCGGCTCGCTTTGTCAGAGATTTCACATCGAATGGAGTAGCGTTTAGCTTGACGTTAGCATCCTGCAGTGAGTGCTTTGTGTCTTTTAGCACCTGCCTTGCTGCATCAGTGGTGAGGCGGTCGGTCAAGGGACGTCCGACAAACATGGTTAGAGCGCAGACTGAGAGCAGAAATACTGGCGATCGCAATAGTGCACCAACATCAAGGCCAGGGCTCTCTGCTTTTTCCGGTACAGAGTCATAGCGCGTGCCGCAGTAGCGGCATTTCGAGAACTCCGTTTGATCGATTTTCTTGCAGCGGTGGCATTTCTTAGATTTTTGATTTAAATTTTGTGGCATGGTGGAGGAGCTATTTTTTATAGAAGCAAAACAATACAAGCAGAACGAAACCAATGAGAAGAAGGGGATAGAATTGCTGAAAAGCTGGGTTGTTGACGACCATTGTGGTGCTCCCTTACGAGTTTCGATGATGCTATATTTGTGAATCTAGTGGCTCAGTGTGTCTGAGTTGTGGTGACAATGAGAACTTTATGAACTTTGCTCGACGGCTGTTCGTGGCTATTATTATCTCTTCTTTTACTCAATTGATCGCGACCAATCAGTTGGTTAGTGCGCACTCTGTAGAAGGACCCAAGACGCGCTACTGTGAAGCTGTCTATTCTGCGGTGCGCAAGCAATGGCAGGACAGGCGTGAGTTTGACCAACCGCTTTCGCTGGATGTAAAGGTTGATACTAGTGGCGGTATTGAATTGGTATCTATTGCTTCCGCTTCGATCAGTCCGATAAGAGAGAATCTGCTTGGCAGGGTGGAAGTTGTGGATGCGCCAAAGGCCGAGCTGAGTAGTGCGGAAGCGGGTCGGCAGTTCCTCCTTGCCTTGAAGAAAATGCCTTCACCGTCAACTTTTTCTCATAAGTCAGTATGGCTTCATATTTGCTTGTCTAATTCAGCCACTCAGACTTCGGTCAGTTTTAGAGATGTAGGCTTAGAGTCCTGGGCTTTAGACACTCAGCAGCGGATTCTAAAGGTCTGGTTTCCCCCTAAGTGTAATCCAGAAGTTGAGCCAATAGTGCTATTTAAGGTAGCTCGAAATGGCCGGCGATCTGATGTTCGGTTAGCGCGAAAGTGCGGTGTATTAATTGCCGATCAAGCAGCTTTGAAGGCCGTGGACGAGTCTGCACCTTTCAGCGCCTTGCCTGATGGTTCACCAGAAACTATCGAACTGCGGCAGTTCTTCCACCCCAGTGTCTGGGGAAGAGGCAAGGGTAAGTTTAGGAACTTTTAGGACTGAGCTTGTTAAATTGCGCTCAGTGGGCTATCCGACTGCTGGTCCGAATCCATTATTGCTGTTAGCTGTCACAACTGGTCCAAAGCCATCTCCGCTATTTGCGGGAGTGACAGCCGGTCCAAAACCGCTATTGTCGCCGGTCACCACTGGCCCAAAGCCATCACCTTTGTTGGCGGGAGTGACAGCCGGTCCAAAGCCGCTATTGTCGCCGGTCACCACTGGGCCAAAGCCATCACCTTTGTTGGCGGGAGTGACAGCTGGCCCAAAGCCGCTATTGTCGCCGGTCACCACTGGCCCAAAGCCATCACCGTTATTGGCGGGTGGAACGGCTGGACCAAAACCATCACCATTCTGAGCCGCTACTAGACGCGGAGTGATTAGTCGTTCCGTTATCTCTCTGAGCGAAAGTCCGGCTGCATCTAATTTAACTCCGATATCGTAAACTCGGTCTGCTTCTTCTTTGCCGAAGCCGAGCTGCGATGAGACTTTCATCCATTCGTCTCTATCTACTTTGTCGTTGCCATTGGTATTAGATCTGATTAGGACATCCAGTGCTGTATTAGTTACTAAATCTTGATTTTGCTTTTCATGATTGCGATCTTTGTTACTGGCAGATTCGCCGTACAGAGAAGTTGTGTCAAACGAAAGACTATTGTCGGCGCCGACAGTCAGGCTTTTGTCCACTGGTCTTTGTTGGGACAAGACTTTGCCGTAATCTGCCAGCTCTGGTTGTAGCATTGAACTGACGCTTTGTTTGCCGTCGCTGATCTGTACGTTCTCGTGTGATTCTCTGTTCATGGTAGTCTCCATAAAAAGTTGATGGCCTGTTAAAGCGCTGTCGTCAACTGCGACCAATTAAATTGATCGCATTGCTATGAGTTCACGGCACTGGGTTTTGAGTTATTTAGTAAGTTGTAGCCGATTGAGAGAATTGTATTGTTCGATTGTGTCTGAGTTGTGGCTGCTATAGCCGCACTTTGTCTAAACACAGTGCAGCTACTAGGCAAAGGACTATGTCGAAGAGAAGAACGGGATCTATGCCAAGCATTGTCTTTACCTCTTCTTGCCACCTGTCCTTATATTAGGAGCGTCTGGTGTCCAATGTGTGGCAAGGAAAAATCTAGTTTGGCGCATCTTTCTCTTGTTTGAGGCTTGATTTTTTTGCAAGTCGCTGTGGGAAGCAGACACATCTGTATTGAGGACAGTTTTTTAGGATCACTGCTTTGTGAAAGTGCCACAAGATCGTCACAGGGTTCCAATATGATGCTTTTGTAAAAGATTAGCTGGCATCCCAAGTAATCGAGGAGATGGTAGAAATGCCAATAGACCGGTATCGAGATGATCAGTCAAAAGAGCTGGCAGATTACTCTTTTAGTCAAAATGAAAACCACTCAGCCATTACTGATTTTGCCTCTGGCGCTTGGTCGTCTCTTAAGTATTCTGCAGTGCAATCGCCTCTTACTGGTGCTAGTCAGTTGATTGATTATGCAGCAGGAACTAAGCTAGAAGAGCATACTAAATTTTTTGATCGCCCTGAGGCCGCTCAATTCGGTTCTGCAGCCTGGGCGGGACAAACTGTTGGTGGCACTATTGGCGGTGCTTTGCCGTTTGTTTTGATGGCTCGTGTGGCTGGTCCTGGTGCTGCTTCAAAAATGGAGACATCTTCTACTTATGGTATTCTCACCGGGCAGTCCCTCAATCCGGTGCTTAAGTCTGTTGCTGCTGGTGCCGCTTTTAATGCAGTATTCACACCAGTGGAACATGGTGAAGGTTTTGTTGACGCCCGTCTGCGCAACGCTGCTGTAGGTGGAATTACATGGGGCGCATTAACTAGCACAAGCATTGGTCTTAAAGGGCTTGGTATGCATAGCTTTAATGCGCAAGCCATTGCTGAAGCTAATGGTGTAGCGGCAGCCGCTCGGTATACAGAAGGTTTGCTTGCTAATAGTACTCTGCGTACTGTGTTGAAAAACGATGCCTTTATTGGAGCTGCCGGTGGCGTGGTTGGTGGTGTCACTAATGCCCAGTTGCAATCTGTTTTGGCAGGGCGCGGCCTGGCTTCGCTGAGCGAAACAGTGCAGTCTGCCTCGACATTCGCATTGGGTGGCGCTTTAATGGGCGGAGCCAACTCGGCCTGGGAAAAAGTGAGACCGACCAGTGGTATTCGAGGAGCTAGAACACTTGAAGATATCACTAAAATGGCCGACGCTACAGTTTCTGTCAATGCTCCACCACGCTATTTCTATGACAAACTGGCTGAGCATCTAGCACCGCAGACAGGCCGCAGAGCCTGGCTCAACAACGACAATCAAACTATGAATAACATGCTGACTCAGAGTCATTTGAGCGCCGCCGAGAAAGCTAGTGTAGTGCGGGCCAGTCAAGACTTAGTTAAAGGGCTTGAGGCGCTGCACGATGTTGGACCGATTGCCACTATTTATGGTTCAGCCAGAATGAAATCAGATACATTTGCCTATCAGCGGGGCCGGCTCACCGGTGCACTTCTGTCTAAAGAAGGTTATGCCGTAATGACTGGAGGCGGACCTGGTTTGATGGAAGCTGGTAATCGCGGTGCTTACCAGGCAGGCGGTAAATCGATTGGTGTCAATCTGGAATTGCCTAAGGAGCAAGGTACAAACGGCTATCAAACCATTAACTTGCAACATAAAGACTTTGGCACCCGCAATGACATTCTTCGGTCGCATGAGGTCGGTGTAGTTGAGAAAGGTGGTCTTGGTTCTGTATATGAACTGGCGGAAGAGCTTACGCATTTGCAAACTAAAATGAAAGGCCCAACTCCTGTTTACATAGTTTCTGAAGCTCCATACAAGCATTTCGATCGCATGGTCAAAGAGATGGAGCAGCAAGGCCTTGTTTCGAAAGGTGATTCGAAACTCTACAAACTAGTGCGCTCGCCCTTTGAAATCGTAAAAGATCTTGTTAGCCGAAATACTCCTCAAACTCCCCCCGCACCAGCCAAGCCTGCTGGCTCATCATCATCATCTTCATGGTTTAACTTTGGTACTCCAGCTCATATTTAGCTGCTTAAGCCTTTCCGGAAAGAGCAGCAGGTCTGTTTTTCGTGAGGTGATAAGTTGTTTTGTCTGAATGGCAGATTTAGCCTTTGGGCTGGCTTAAATTAAGTAGTCGACCGGTCTACTTGTACGGGCTGAAAAAAATGTTTGTGCACCATCTATTTGACAGTTTCGACTGTAATAGATGGTGCACAATTGCTGTTGCTTAGAACAAACCTAGATCAAACACGCTAGTTCCAATCACCTGCTTGCTACTCCTTTTATTCTGATTGCGAGTTAGCTCCTAGGGGTGCGTTTTCCGAGCGCATTGAGAAGCACAATCAATTCACGCTGCAAGTCTTTGTTGTAGTTGCTTACTTTGAGGTGCGTGACTTGTGGGTCAAGGCTGCGGCGCCGACTAAGGACTTGTGTCGTGATACCAGCTGGGCACTGGTTTTTGTGGCAGCTCATGGCCATGATGCAGCCTGGATAAAGTGATTCGATTGCGATAATACGCTCTGGGGTGATGGCAAGGCTTGTGCGCGCGTTGAACACGGCACTGTCATGGTACTTTTTCATGGTAGTGTCCGAAAAAATTCGATAGATTAGTTATTTCGTGTAAGTAGCAGCGCTCCTAATAGAGAGCCTCCGCTGACGCAAAGCGACCAGGCTCCAATAAAGGGCCAGGCAAAGTCTTTCGCTATGCTCACAAGTTCAAAGCCAAATTGTGACGAATTTGTCGTCAATACCATAGCGCAGCCAGCCAATTAATGGATAGTTATGCGGTATAGCGTGGGTGTGCTGTGTTAAATCTCTAATGCCAACAGCGACGAAGGCACCGAAGATGGTGAAGGCAATGGCAGATGGTTTACCTCCTAAGGTCCAGCCAGTGAGCCCATTAACGAGGGCCAAAAACCTTGTAAAAATTACCCATACCATGTTAGTTCCCGTGATCGGCGCCTATTGCTAGGCGCACATAAAGGTGTTGCTGTTAAAAATTACCGTTTGCAACTGTTTCGAGAAATGGCATTACCAGCTCCCGATGTTTGTTGTCTTCTCCGACTGAGACGATGCGCCGTGCTCCTCGACGTTCTTTTATCGCCCATATGAGTATAGTTAATGAGTTGTCGAATAGCGCTCGACGTGTAATGCCACCGCAGCGCGTAGTTAGTGCATCAATCTCAGCTAACATACTGGTTGCTACGTCGAACTGAACCCGCACGAGTTTTGAGCGAAATCCTGCCGTCTCGTGGAGCGACATCAGCAGATCTCGATGGTGATTGGAATCTTCACCTATCGATACGATACGTCGCCCTTGGGTGCGCTCATCGATAAACCAGGTCAGAAGGGTCAAGGCATTGTCATACAAGGCTGGCCGCGTTAGTTTGCCGCATGGCTTTAGCAGAGTATCAATCTCCGCTAGTGTTGTTTGTGGTGCTTCGAATTGAATACGTTCTAATTTAGATTCAAGCATAATTGTGGTCTCATAAAAAAATTAAAAAGTTGTTTTGTGGCTTCAGTAGGCTCATTTCGGGGCCGGTCTGTGTAGCTGTTGGTTTGCAGCGCTAGCTCGTTAATGAAGGATAGATTCCTTGCCAATAGGGGGTACTTGTATACTGGTCAAATGTGCTTTGTGCCACCCACCAGTCAACAAACTGCTGGTTCCAGTCGACCGTTTCAGTAACAGACATTTGAGCTTCGTCCGGTACTAAGAAAAAGATAGTGCAACGAGCATAGGTATCATCAGCATCGGGATCAACAGAGAGGGCAATCCAGTATTTGGTGATTGCGGGATACTGGGTCGAAACTGCATCTAACGAGGCCTGGGCCGCTTCTTTTATGGCTGGATATTGCTGCCAGAGAGTAGCCAGTTTCCTTTTGGATTCTGCTTTGTTTTCTCTCTGGTGGAGACCATCCCAAGATGTGCAGTCCAGCTGTTCTATATCAATAGACATAAGTCGTTCCTGTGGTTTAAGTTAAATAAGTTTTGTTGTGACAGACAGACCGCGTTCAAGACTTTTACTAGTTGTGCAGGTAAAGCGCAGCTCTGAGCACAGCATGGTCTTTCATGCCCTCACTGATTACGGCCTGGCTTGGTCCGTAATCTGGGTATTGATGTGGGTGCTGGTGATGAGACCAGCTCTGACAATTGTAATGACCACAACCACAGAGCCAACCATCGTTGAAGGCTAGGACGTTGGCATCAGCCAGACACTTACTGCAGTGTTCACCGCTAAAGCCGTCGAAGTGAGCCCATGTTGCGCTCATTTCTCTAATTTTTGCAGCAGTCAATGTGTCGCCGACTTTGAATGATTTTTTGAGAAGTTCGCCTTCTGGTGGTACGTCTGGTGTGCCACAGCGGATGCGCAGCCATTTATCGGGGCCATACTTCTGACAAATCCAGACAACCGTGCTGGCCTTAGGCTTCTGCGGTGTGCCGCGAAGACAAGACTCTTCTCCGCAGTTCCAACCTTTGAGCATTAACTCATTGATGCGGCGGCGGGCTGCAACTTTAGCCTGCTCAACTGTGTGAGCAACAATGGCAGTTTCAGATGACCAGAGCTTGGTGCGCTCCTGCAAAAAGAACGGACCATTGTCAGAAAGTATCTGGCCAGCTAGGCTGCCAGTCAGTTTTTGTATCAGACTTTGGGCCTTGCGCTGGTGCTTTTGGGCTGAGAGTTGCCAGGTTTTCAGCAGCTTTTGCTTTGAACTCTTGCGCTCAGTGAATTCTTGGAAGAGTTTCCAGTTAATACCTAGACCCCGGTCGGTGGGGCGCAGCACAACTACGTCGTCGTAATTGCTAATTATCTCAAATACCTCTAAGAAGCCTGAGATTAGAGCCAGGCGGCCATATAATGACCCGTCTGATACAGAGGCGAAATTGCCAGCAATGGCGAGGCCCGTTCCACCGGCAGGAGTGATGCGGCTGTTGTAGACATAGTTGCTCAAATGCACTTCTATACAGCCTGGATAAAGTGATTCGATGACGCTAATGCGCTCGGGGTTGATGGCAAAGCTTGTATGCTGGTTGAACACGGCACTGTCATAGTACTTTTTCATGGGAGTCTCCGAAGAAATTCAGTTAGATTGGTCTTTTCGTGTAAGTAGCAGCGCTCCTATAAGAGAGCCTCCGCTGACGCAGAGCGACCAGGCTCCAATCAGGGGCCAGGCGAAGTCTTTCGCTACGCTCACTAGTTCAAAGCCAAACATTGACGAAATTGTCGTCAATACCATAGCGCCAAGGCAAATCTGAATGCGCTCGAGAGTGAAACTCCAAGTCATTATCAGAGCCAAGATACCGGTCCAAGCAAAGAATAGGGCTAGTGGCACATTTTCATCAGTGTCCGGTGAGTCAATCTTTCCAATAACAATCGCGAGGGCAACACCAGCAAGAAACAAGCTGGCTCCTAGCACAGTTAAGGCCTTGTTGCTGTTTACGATCTTCTTGATCATAACGATTCTCCAAGTAAATATTGGTTAGCCCTGCGCCAAAGTCATCGGTGAGATTGGCGACAGGACAATATAAAAGTCATCACTTCCAGTGATGAGTAGATTTGATTTCTTTGTCAGATTGCAGCGAGATTCTCCGCTTTTCTACTGACTACGGGCGTTAATTCTCAAAGCAGGGAGGATGATTTCTTTAACACCTTCATACTGTTTGGTGATCAAATAGGCAGCAGCAAATTCATTGGTGCTGACTGAAATCACCTGGTGTATTTTTTTGCCAACGAAGTGAATTGCGGTGGCTTCGTCAATGGCGTAGCCATTGGCTAGCTCTTGTGATTCAACCATGGCGTGGTAGGTCTCTCGGCGGCCAACTTCGCCATCATAGTGAGGGCAGCAGCTGCCTTTGAGAATGCCTAGGCATTTGAGGCTAGTGTAAGACTCAGCATATGAGTCGGTGAGACAACTTTCGAACCAACAGATTCCACCGGCACTTGACCCAGCTAGGACGATACCTAGTTTCCAGGCTTGGTGCAGCAGTTTGTCGATGCCATATTCGCGCCAGACTGCCAGCATACTTTTAGTGTTGCCGCCGCCGACAAAGATGATATCTTGGCTTAGCAACAGAGTTTTGAGGTCAGGCGGTGTTCGGCCGAAGAGATTGAGAAAGGAGAGACTACAGGGCCGCTTCAACATGTTCCAGCTATGGTAGAAGAAGTCTTCTGAGCTTTTGGCATCGCCAGTGGCTGTGTTGATAACAAGAATTCGTTGAGTTTTTCGCTGGGGCTGCAGGTCGAATAAATATTCAAGTATTCGCTCTTGGCCGCAGCCAGAAGGCACTTTGCTGAGTGACCCACCAATAGCTACGATTTGACGCTGATTGCTAGGAACGATTTTAGTTCGAGGGCTATTTTTTAGGTTGTTTGTCATATACGATTCCAGTTTTGCAAGATGTTGATATTAGGATCTGCCAAGGCGACTGTGACTCTTCGAATAACCGAAATAGACAATTAGGCCAAGCAGCATCCAGCCGATAAAACGTATCCAGGTGGTGCTAGGCATGGTGCACATTAGCATAAAGCTCATTAATGCGCCCATAACTGGTACGACAGGATAGCCCGGACAGCGGAAGCCGCGATGCTGATCAGGCTCTTTGTGACGCAGTACTATTACTCCAACGCAGACGATGATGAAAGCGAATAGTGTGCCAATACTTGTTAGTTGTGAAAGTTCATCGATTGGCAGTAAGCCAGCCGTGATCGCTACGAAGATGCCGCACACCACAATTGACCATGTTGGTGTTTGGAATTTTTGCGATAGTGAACTGAAGATTGGGGTTACCAGGCCATCCTTACTCATGCGCATGATGATGCGTGATTGGGCAAAGAGAGTGACTATCAATACTGACGTCAGACCGGCAACTATACCGACCGAAATCAGTGGGCTGGCCCAGGCATAGCCGATGTGGTTAAGCACCTTGACCATGGGCGCGCCTTCGCCTTCGCCGCCAAGAGCCGTGTAAGACATGGCTCCGGTCATTATTGCCGCCACCAGTAGATAGAGAATGGTGCAGACAACAAGTGAGCCAATCACACCTTTGGGCACGTCTTTTTGTGGATCCTTGCATTCCTCAGCCATGGTGGTCACTGCGTCAAAGCCGATAAAGGCAAAGAAAACGACACCAGCACCAGTGAGCACGCCTGACCAGCCAAAAGGCAAGAATGGCGTGTAGTTGGCAGAGTCGATGTGGAAGGAGCCAACAGTGATGAAGAAGGCCACGATGGCTAGCTTGACGACGACAAAGATCGAGGTCATGCGAGCTGTGTGCTTAACCCCTTTAATCAGCCAATAGTTGAGAAAAACGATAATCAACATGGCCGGCAAGTTGATGCTGGTTATGCCATTGATGCTATTGACTGAGGCTATCGACATCCAGTGAGGCAGATTGACGCCGAAGCCGCGCAGTAGACTCTGAAAGTAATCACTCCAGCCCGAGGCAACTGTGCTGGCGCCAACTGCATATTCCAGCAATAAGTCCCAGCCGATGATCCAGGCGAAAATCTCACCAAGAGTGGCGTAGGCATAGGTGTATGCGCTTCCGGCCACAGGAATCATCGAGGCAAACTCGGCATAGGCAAAGCTGACAAAGCCACAAGCCAGGCTGGCCAGCACGAAGGAAATGATGATTCCGGGACCAGCGTTGGCATGAGCGGCAGCGCCGATTAAGACAAAAATGCCGGTGCCGATAATGGCTGCCACTCCGGCGCTAAGGATATCGCGTGATGTCAGTACACGATTGAGGCGGTGGCCTTCGGCGTGTTCTGTGTCGCCTTGGGCTTTGATTGATTCTAGTGTTTTACGCCGCAGTAAATTGGCGAATACTTTTTGCATATTCAGGCCTTGGTTCGTCTAGTTGAAAGGGAAAAGACAGAGAAATATCCTGTCTCTTTGGTTTGTCGTCATGCCTTTGGGGCAGCTGTAAGTAACTGTTGCAGCCGCTCCAGACGGTCTGCTAGTGTGCCGTAGAGATTTTGGTAGTCTTGTAAGCTCAATCTGATTACTTCGTAGGCTTCTTCTGCTCCGTAGATTTCCGGAATGGCTACTATTGGTTTTTTCGTTTTACTGTCCTCGGCAAAACTCTGTTTGTAGCTTAAAAAATAGTGCTTAAGCCGGGTTATAACGGCATCTGTTAGCTGGCTAATGTCTTCGATCTTGCCAAATGTGGGGTCTTGATTGAGCACGGCGATGATTTTGTCATCGGCTTGTTTGTTGTCAATCATGCGCAATCCACCTATAGGACGGGCTGTAACAAACAAGTCGCCATGACTAAAGATAGAATCTGTGATCACACAAATATCGAGAGGGTCGCCGTCACCGACGATGCCCCGACGTTTCGTGCGCTTGGAGCAGCGCTCAGCAACAAGTTCACCGCAGTAGGTTTGGGGTATAAATCCATAGAGATGAGGACAACTTGATGAGTACAGCAGAGGGCGGTCGACATGCAGGTGACCCGTGGCTTTGTCTAGTTCCAGTTTCATTCTGTCTGCTGGAACCATTTCTATAAATGCCTTGATCATGTCAGTGCCGACCAGATGTGGTGATACTCCATGCCAAGGGTGAGATTTTGGCAGCATTGCTAAAAGCTGCACGAATTCATGCGATACCATGTGGTACCTCCTGTGTTAGTTTGGCGCTGAACCTTTTGCCATAGCAATGCCACTTAGTAACACTGTGCCTAAGGCTGGTAGGGCAGCTAGAGAAGAAATAAGCATCGTTACTACGAGAGTCGTCAGGGTGATTCCCCAGTTTGTGAGAGCAAATAGAGAGACAATTGCGCCAAGCGATCCAGCTAGCAGTAAGCACGCTTTTTCGCTCCATAAATGCTGGAAACGACCTGTCAATAATGATTTAGAGTAGGTGTGAAGCAGCCATCCTGAGAGGCAGCCTATGATTGCTCCTAGACAAGTAATCTCGAAGGCGCAAATCCAAAATCCTAAATGTAATTCCATGGTAGATACTCCTGAATACGTGACCACGACAAACTTTCTTGCTTGCCGTGGACTTCAAGGTAATAGAGCCAGTTACTGCTTTAGTTTGGCAATTGCCGCAGTTAGCTGGATGTCGTTTGTTTCGTTGGGTGGCAGCGGTACCGAAATATCGGGGTCGATGCCCTGTTCGTGAACTTCGTTGCCGTTTGGTGTCAGGTACTTCAGTGCTGTTACGCTCATTAATCCGCCAATAGGCCCTGGTTGAGTCTTGTAACCAACACCTTTGCCAAAGGTTGTGATACCAATGACAGTGCCGCGCTTGTTGTCTTTCAGGGCCGAAATTGTAATTTCAGCAGCGCTGGCAGAAGAGCCGTTAGCTAGAATTACCAGGGGCAGTTGGCGCAAAATTTGCACAGTACCGCTGTTGATGGTTTTGCCTTTGGCAATAATTTGATCTGCTTTTGCTACGGCTATGTGCTTAGTTGGGCTGCCTCGCACTATAGATTGAGTGACAATTTGGCTTTCATCTAAGAACAAAGACGAAAATTTGGTTGCCGCTGGTAGCTCGCCGCCTAGATTGTTTCTCAGGTCGAGCACCAGGCCCTTGGTTTGGCCAGCGTCTTGATTCGAGAGCTCTTGGAATTTTTCGATGAAGTCGTTGATATAGGCTTCACTGGCGAACGAAGGCATGCGGATATAAATTATATTGCCTGGCAATAACTTCGCTTCGACTACTGGCTTGGGTACGGCCGACAGGGTTAGCTCTACTTCGTAGCGACTGCCGTCTGCAGCTGAAGTAGCACTGACTAGCAATTTGTCACCGCTATTGCCCCGCAGCAAGCTATCGACTTGCTCACGCTCAAGACCATCAAGGGCGACTTTGTTGAGGCAGTTTATAGTATCGCGCTCTCTTAGAGCTGTGCCATAGGCTGCGCTGCCATAGTGGATGACGTCTAGCTTGTAGTGGGCGCCATGGCGATAAAGCATGAGGCCGCCAATTACCTGACCCTGCTTTTGTATTGCCGCTTGTTCGCGCATTTCTTGAGCGGAAACGAAGTTTGTCCATTTGTCACCGCTGGCTTCCGCTAAGAGTTTGAGCGCTAGTTGAATATCGTTGATGGTGCCTACTTTTGCGTCGTAGGCATGTTCCATTGTTTGCCAATTTTTCAGGCGGGTGGGGTCGAAGTATTGATCGCGAATGAACTCCCACATGCTGTGATACATGATTTGGTAGCCTTCTGAAGGTGCTTCTCCAGAGAAAGTGGGAGCTGTATAGGCGGGGGCGGCTGCTGTGCAGGTGGTGGGCTGAGCGTTGGTTTGTGATGCCAGGCATAGGCCTAGAACTAGTGCGGCAGCAAAATGTAGACGGCGCGTTTTGGGCATGGTTGTCTCCATAATGATGTGAGTGGTGGTTTGAATAGGGTGTGTAAGAGTGGTTAGTTGTCGTATTCGTCGTTGATTTCGCCGACCAAGCGTTCTAACAGGTCTTCTAAGGTGATGATGCCAACCGAAACCTTGGTTTCTGGGTCATCCATCACTAGAGCCATGGGCATACGACGAATGAGGAACCAGTGCAAGAGGCTGCTGGCTCTCATTCCGGCAGTAACTCTCAGGATTGAGCGCTGGTGTTCTACTAGTTTAAAATCGTGGGCTAAACTACCTAATTTGGCTTCCAAGGGCAGGCTGTTGATTTTGGTTTCAATAACGTCAAACAGGTCTTTGGTTGAAAGCAAGCCAACAATTTTTGTTCGCTCTCCAGCATAGATTGGCAGTCGACTGTGTTTAGAGTCATTAGCCAGCTCCAGCACTGCTTTGAAGGAGGTGTTTTGCTCTACCATGTCTACTCTGTCGAGTGGAATCATAAGCTCGCCGACACTGAGATCTTGTAAGTCGAGCGCTTTTTGCAAGACTTCGGTCACTGTGTGATCCAGCTCACCGGCTTCCAGACTGCCGTCAATAATCATTGACAGTTCATCGGCCGAATGCACAGGTTCATGGTTAGCGCTTTTGCTTATACCGATTGTTCGCAGGACAAATTTGGCCAGATGCGTGAAAATCCAGATTAGGGGAAATGTTATCTGGCGATAGAGCAAGAATGGCCGCGCGAATAGTAGCAGCAGACGTTCGGGAAATCGCAGGGCAATACCTTTAGGCACTTGTTCACCGAGTACGACGTGCAGCAGCGACAGGAAGATGAATGAGAGAGCCAAGGCAAACCCAGAGAAGAAAGCTGGTGGTATATAGGATGGGTCAATTTCTGCTGGTGCTAGCAAGGCTGCTCTGCTTAGCAGTTCGTGGATGGCCGGTTCGCCAATCCAACCTAATACCAAACTGGCTAGTGTTATGCCGACTTGTGCACCAGATATGGTTTCATCCATGTCGTGCTGCAAGCGGCTTATTGTTCTGGCCGAGCCTATGCCATTGTCAATTAACTCTTGCACCCGACTGCGCCGCATAGATACCAGGGCGAATTCAAAGGCGACAAAGAGACCGTTAATTGCCACGGCTAGAACAAGAAACAGCAGGTAAAGTAAAAGAGTGTCGGTACTCATAAAGTCCTTTGGGAATTTATCGAAAAAAAAGGCAGCGTATTAGCTACCTGTGACATGGATACTTCAGCTTTTGTCTGAATTGTTTTGGTTCTCGTCTTTTGTTTTGGTGAATATGCCTTTTAGCGAAAGGCCATACTGTGGACCGACTTTGCCGTTTTTGATGGCGCGCCAAGCTACTGCTAGGGTAAGAACGGCCACGACGATTACTAAGAGTGTGGCGGGGTCTAAATTTGCAAACATGGGTTTTCCTGCTGTTGATTGAATCAGGTGAAGGTGGTTTCTAGTTCTTTCATTGAGTGACTGATTGCCTCGCTGCTGATCTCTGCTTCGAATTGCCATAAGGACAGCATTACTGCAGCTATTGCCAGGATGAAGCTGACGCAGAGAATGACGTTCTGGGCAGCGGAGCTAAGTTTTGGACCGAAGTAATTGAGTACTAGATAAAACGTTATTGCACTGACAATAAGGGTTAGATCTAGTTTGGTAAGAAAGTCTATTTCCATTGAGGTTTATTCTGTAAAGTTAGTGTCAGAGTGGAGTCTTTCGCTGGTTTCCTTGCGCTGGTTTCCTTGCGGACATTCGAGCTAACCAGCCGTTGCGCCACATCCAGAAAAAGAGGCCACCCATAAGCAGGCCCATGATTGAGAGGGCGAAGGGGTAGCCCCAGTACCACTCAAGTTCAGGCATATTGAGGGGTGATTTGTCTCCGTGAAAGTTCATGCCATAGATGCCAGCTATGAAAGTCGGCGGAATGAAAATAGTTGAGATTATGGTTAGCACCTGCAATATTTCGTTCATGCGGCTGTTCTCGCGACTCAAGAGCAGATCCATTAAGTCTGAACACATGGCTTGATGGCTCTCTACCAGTTCGATAATGCGCAAGGAGTGATCGTAGCAATCGCGCAGGTAGAGCCGTGTTTCGTTCTGCACCAGGTTAATGTGCTCTCGCTGCAGTAAAGCTAAAGCGTCACGTACAGGCCAGATGGTTCTCCTGAGTTCTGAGATATCTCGCTTGAGGGAGTGAATTAAGCTGGCGTGCTGCTGGTTGTAGCTGTGAAATATTTCGTCTTCCAGGTCATTGAGGCGATCACCGATCACTTTGATTACCGGAAAGAAGCCATCCACCACCATATCTATCAGTGCGTAGGCCAGGTAGTCAGAAGAGGTAGCTCGCATGGATGCTGCTCCCAGTCTGAGGCTTTCACGCAGGGCTTCGAGGCAGTCTCCACCCGCTTTTTCTTGAAAGGTTAGGACGAAATTTTCACCAAAGAAGATGCTCAACTGTTCAGACTTGAGCCTTTCTTCCAGGTAAACCATTTTGGTGACGATGAATTGGTAGTTAGGAAAATGCTCTACTTTGGGGCGTTGGCGGGCACTGAGAACATCTTTGAGTGTCAGTGGATGCAGGTCGAAAATTGCCCCTATGGCATTGAGGGTTTGCACACTCACCGGTGAGGTGAAGTCGACCCAGATGACAGGCACCGTTCCGCGCAGTGAGCGAATTTGCTCTACCGAATGCAGGTGCAGTTCTTTTATTTCACTGGTACTAATGGCAAAGGCGTTGGCTGAGATAGTGTCTTGATTTGACATGGTCAGTCCTTGTGTTTAGCGTAAATTTGTCATGTTTTTCGCTACCCGTTACCAGTGAACGACGATGTTGATGCCTTCGACTGTGTAAGAGTCGCGTTGATCACCTTCTTGCCGGCTCCAGTATTCGAAGGTTGGCTTGAAGTCGGTGCAGGCCTCCCAGACAGCTTTTGCCACTGGTCCAAGCCATGAGGGCGTGATTTCTGCCAGCGGCGCACGGCTTGGTCTTTCGAAGTCGACTCCAGCTTTAAGCGACATTACTATGGCCCAACTTCTGCCAGAGCGAGCTTGGGCTGTGGCCCGTTCTTTCAGTTGTGACAAGATAGAGGCGGCTTTGTCGGCTATGGCAGACTGAGCAGCCTCTATGCTTTGGCGGATGGCACTAATAGTGGTGTCATCGATGAGTGTGCTTAGTTTAGCCAGCAAGTCATCGACGTTAGACCAGTGCAGAACTATGTTAAAGCCATCAACGGTGTATCCATCCCGTTGATCACCTTCATAACGGCTCCAGTATTCCAGGGTGGGATTGAAGATTTGGCATTTGGCATAAACCAGGGCAGCAACTCCTGTGAGCTGTTCTGGGCGCAGTATTCTGCCTTTGCCTTCATAGTCAGTGCCATTTTTAAGGCTCATGGCCACACTGAACTGCCGTCCAGAGGCAACATCAGCTTTTAGCTGCTGCATGGCATTGCCAAAGATTTGCTCATTCTTTTCTGCCAACTGCCGTTGTGCTGAGGTAATAGCTTCTGCTGTTATTTTCTGTAAATCAGAGACTGTAAATGTAAGCATTAGATTGCTTCTCCTTGAGTGCCAATGGGTGAATCGAGTGGAATCGGACGGTCTTGATCGTCTACTGATACGAAGACTACTTCGCCTTCAGTTACCTGGATGGTTTCGCCGTGGCGTTCAGCTTCTACTTTGACTCTGATGGTGACCGAGGTGCGACCAACTTTGACGACATCAGTCCAGAAAGTGAGGATGTCTCCCACTTTTACTGGTTTTTTGAAAACTACTTCTTTCATGCGGACAGTGACAGTGCGGTGCAGCGTAATAGCACGGGTGGCGACGCTAGCGGCAATGTCGATGTTAGAGAGTATGACGCCTCCGAAAATGCTGCCCCAGGGGTTTGTATCTTTGGGGAACATCACAAGACGGATGGCCGGACATTTGTGTGTGCAGTCCATTTTAGATCTCCTGTTTTCCAGGTTATAAGAAATGGTTTTTCGGACCAAAGAAAAGACCCTCTGAATGTTTGTCACTCAGAGGGTTGTGTCGCTTTTGATTAACCCATTAACACCAGAGGTCGGTGTCTATTATTGGGCTCTGCTGTTTCTAGAATTTTGCGCACTAGCACCCCGGTTTCACCGTCACCAAAGAGCAAGAAAGTAAAGGCAGTGACGAGGGGGCCGTCTTCAGACCAGCCAATGTGAGCTGCTGCGCGAGTGTCATATTCGCTTTGAATATGCAACAAGACCGCAGCAATGGCATTGGCAACAGATGGGCTTTTACAGCGCAAAATGCGGTGATCACCGTGGTTGCCTTTGTGTATAGTACCTTCAACTTCTAGTACTTCGTCCACAAATTCTGAGGCGTTTTCAATTGTCACCTCTAAGAAAATCAGCTGGTCGTGTTCTCCGATGTTGTGCCTATCGATCACCTCATTGCCTCTAATTGTGTAAGCGGTGCCACCGAATTTATGGGCGACGATGTGAATGATGCCTTTTTGATTTTGAGCCTTGGCTTCTGTTAAGAACAGCTTGGCATTTTCATCGAGCTCTACGGCTTTGACACGTAACTCCAGAACACGCATCACTCTAGATATCAGCGATGTGGCTAGTACCATGAGTATGAAGAAACCGGCAATTTTGGGACCATCGGGATGACCAACGACGTTGACGCTGGTGGTATAGAGAAAAACTAGAGCTGTCAAACCAAAAGCTAGAGCTTGCCACTTATGCTTGTCCCAAGAGTACCAAGTGGCTGACAGTGACGCCGTGGTAATCAGCACCAGTACTCCAGTTGCGTAGGCTCCGCCCTGGGCCATTACATCTGCCTTGAAAATGACGGTGACAGTCAGGGCAATTGCAGTGAAGACGATAATCACCGGGCGAGAAGCTCTGGCCCATGATGGCACCATGCCATATTTTGGCAAGTAGTGAGTGACCAGGTTGATAAGGCCGGTCATGGCTGAAGCGCCCGCAAACCAGAGAATCGCGATAGAGATGATATCAAACATGGTGCCAAAACCGTGGCCGAGCAGGTTGTGACCTAAGACGCTAAGGGCACGGCCGTCGGCGCTGCCACCGGGCATCATCTCTTTGGCTGGGATGAGCAAGGTCGTGGCCATGCTGCTTAAAATCAGAAAGACGCTCATGATTATCGCTGCGGCAGCCAGAAGCTTTTTGGCATTGCGAATTCTTCCCAGAGGGTGCTGGTGATTGTCGTTTTGATCGCCTCTCACTAGGGGCATGACCTGTACTCCTGTTTCAAACCCTGAAAGGCCCAGAGCCAGTAAGGGGAAGACAGTGAGACAAGCGAAAAGTATGGTGGACCAGGAGTAGTTATAGTCTCCTAAAAGACGCTGCCACCAGCCGCTTAGGAGCTCAGGGTGAAGGTAGACTTGATAGAGCCCTGCGCCAACGACAATGGCACTGAGTGACAGGTAGGTAACCACTAGTAAGACAGCAATGCCAATTACTTCGCGCAGACCCTTGAGGAATAGTGCGCCTAGGAACAAAATCATTACCAGCGCCACGCCTAAGCGGCTCTGAGTAAATTGATCGAGGATGGCATAGCCTGCTAATGCGAGGCCACCGATGACGATATACTGTCGCGATCTGTCGGCTATTAAGTAGGCCAACGCAGCTACTGCGGCTGTGATTAGATAACCTTGCATTGATATTGCCTTGTGCATTTCGTGGTTCTCCACAAAATGAGCGGCTCCATCTGAAGCAGACAGGGTGATTGTGATCATGTAGTCGCAAGCAGCAAAGCCAAGCAGTAGCAGTACGCAGAGTTTGGCTGACCAACCTGGTAAGCGACTCTCTAACATGCTGATGCTGCCCTGGCCGTGGGGGCTCTCGTTAGCTACAGTGAAATACACAGGTAGTGCGGCAAACAGGGTAACCAGAGCCAGAACAATGGTAGCTAACGGGGCGAGGGCTCCAGCTGCGGCAAAGGCAATGGTGGGTTGATAACAGAGGGTTGAGAAGTAATCTACCCCGGTGAGGCAAACGACTCTCCACCATGGTGCTGTGTGTTCTACCTGGTGCGCTTCCTTGTCGCTTCCAGCCATAAACCATTTTTGAACGTACTTCGTTTTGGTCATAGTGCATTTCCAGTTTGTGCCGCTTAAGTGCAGCCGTTAAAAATTGCTATCGTTTGCAGCATTGCTGCGATAGCGTCTCTATGCAGCCTTGTTTCTGACAATGTCGTTGAGGGTGAGACCCCGCGCCATGCCTTCAACCCAGTCTGCCAAAAACGTTAAGAGCGGTATTTGCGCTCTCAAGGCGTAGTTGGTTGCGTCCATGACCGTGCGGTGCTGTTGTTGGGCAGAATCTGATGCCTCTAAGCCGAGAAAATCTGCAATGATTTTCACCAGGGCGATGCTATCGAGCAAGGATATCCTCTCTTCGTCTGCACTGTGAGCGTCAATCATGAAGACTGCCAGTGCTAGTTCCAAACCGAGTTCAGTCATTGCTTTCACTTCAGTCGGATTGATGATGTTGGCGCCTGCTAGCAGGGCAATCATGGCAGTCTTCTCTCCGCTATGGGCTTGAGCTAGACCGGTTAGGGCAAAGATGAGGCCGTTCGGACTATCGTTAATTCGCGACTCTGGTTGATTGATTGTTTCTATAGCTTTAGCGGCACGATATAGGGCTGCCATCGTTTTGCAGTCGGCTGTCAAAACCATTTGTTCTGGGCGCAAGAAAGTGACTTCGGCAGTTAGGCTAGTCTCGCTATAGCTAGTAATTTTTCCGCCATAGGCCAAGTAGCTGCGGCATAAGACATAGAGGGCAAAAGCCGGGTCGAGTTCATCGTCAAAAGCTACGATGCGGTCGTGGTCTAAATATTCAATGCGGTGGATGGACATAGAACCTCCTGAGGGGTCAGTGTTTTTGCATGGTGAAAGTTGTTACTGCGGCACTATCCTCATTAGCTAAGTGCTAATGAGAAATGCTGCGGAGTGGCGGGTGTAGATAAGAGGTGTTGTAATGCCAAGATAAAGAAGAGTGATTGAGATCTTGATATTGGCTGGCTTAATTAGCCCTTGGCAAGCGGATCTGATTACATATTTCTTTTCACCCACTAGCCTATGTCGCTCGGCTGTTAGTGTCTCTTTGGCTTGGTTGGCAACTGGTCTTTTGTCTGTGATTTTCGTTGATTGCGCTGCGCTAATTGGTGCGCAAAAGCTCTTTTAAACGGGCTGAAAACAGGCCGCTTTGTGCCGCGGTTAATGAGTCGATTTAATCTAAGATAGGCGGCCTTCCGTAATTGCAATTCATAAAGACCATGGCGCCATTGCCAAGAGTGTTGGCGTTCTAGCAGTATGTATGAATCCATTCCATCAGTTTTTCAATTTAGCTATCAAGCAAGAAGGTTTTTCTACACAAGTCCCGTGCACATTCTCAAGCGCTATCACCCAAATGAAGTTGGCAGTGGTAGTTCGCTTCCTTTTGCTTTGGCAAAATTGCTCCGGCTCAAGCATTCAATTTAGTTTGATGCTCAACAACAATCTCAATTAGAGAAACACAAATGGACAACATCTTGCACTACACCGACCCTACTTTGACCTTAGTGGCGGCGGTATCTTTCGTCGTGACCTTTCTCGCTGGAATCTGGTTAGGCCGTAAATACGGCAAGCAAACAATTTTCCCTGCCCTGGTTGTCTCCTTCGTTGCCTTCTACATTCGTTCAACGGCTTTTCCCTTAAGCTTTGAAGCAATTGCTGCTGTCAGTGCTCTGCACGTTGCGGCAGGTGCTCTCACAGCTTTAATCGTAGGGCGTTCCAACTGAACCAGGGTCTAACTCCTTTTGCTATGGAGATCAACAATGGCAGCAACAACTGAGGCTGTTTCAGCTTCTTTCCCCTCCGCTGCATGGCAAAATTTTCCGGCAGTCTTGCCAGAAGATTTCGACTATACAGATTTTGATGTGCATGAATACATGCAGACTAGTGGTTTCAATGCCGCTGTCGATCAAGCTTTCGCCCCACTTTTTGCCGAAATCGAAGAGCAGACTCAGTTAGTTAGAGCTCGTCTCGAAGCGCTTTGGCTTTCTTTTGGTTAATCAAGCTTAGGAGTCATTAACTATGTCTCAATCTCAATCACTACCAACATTGATTCACCGCAGCGCTCTTGAAGCACAGTACGGTAAGTATGCCGTCGTTTCAGTATCGGCAAGAGCTGAACAATATTCGCAATTGCTTACTCTGGGTGACACCATCGCTGAAGAGTATGGTATTGCCCCAGCCATGGTACAGCTAACTCCACTGGCGGCCGAGACAGCTGCGAGCTCGGTTTCTGGTAGCCATGGCCGCCCTGATCAAGGAATGAAAGTCAGTGTAATCGCGCAGCAAGCGCAATCAGTAGAAACCATTCGCTATCTGATTACCGTCACCAAGAGTTGCGGCAAGCGCTAAAGCTTACCTCGACAAATATATACGACACGATCATTTTAACGATGGAGGTTCTTACAAAGAACCTCCATTTCATTCGCCAACCATTGCCCAAAAGGCAAAGAGGAATCACATATGTTGATGCCCATTACCGCCCTGCTTCCCTTCGTTTTGCTGATGCCAGTGATCTTAGGGATGATCATGGTTAGCCATAATATCTACAAATTTTTCGGTAGCCATCCGGAGCTTGGATTTTCCAGTGAAAGTAAGGCAATTGCTATTGCCGTTTTCATTTTCGTAATTTCTGGATTCATAGTCGCCATGCCTTTCTTTGGTGTGAGCGGCTTGCTGGAAATACTGGCTTTGCTTGTCACTTTAGTCTACTTTGTGGTGGCGCTGTATTATCTCAAAAAATGGGTGATGCAGGCTATCTATACCACTCATGATGAGTTGACTAAATGTGCTTCGGCGATCACGACCGTGAGCTTTCAGAAGTCTGTTATGGGTTTAACTGCCCTGCTTTTAGCTTCTGGCAAGCGCACTGAACTGCTCAGCGATGAGCAGAAAGAAGAAATTATTGAACGTATCAAGCATGCCAGAGCTTTTGATCATCTGCCTACTGATGCTCTTGTTGGTTATTTCAATACCTATCTTGGTGACATTGAACATCCAGTGTGCATGTATGCCTGGGAAAATACCTTGAATAAAGTCAAACAGCTGTCTGCGGATCGCTATCAGACTGATGTTGCCATGCGTTTGGCAGTGTCGATTGTTGGCGGCAGAAGAGGTCGAAATATAGACCAGACTCGTCTGCAGCTAGTGGCTGATGGTCTAGGCCTCGACTCAAGCAAATACACGCACTAAATTCTGTCTGCCCTTACTTCGGTTAGGGCAGGCTTTTTCAAGTAAAAAACGGAGTACAAGACCGATGAAAATACTTTTGATCAATAGAAATAACCAGCTGTTAGCGCGACTGTCGCAAGTTTTAGTGGCTGCTGGCCATAAAGTTACCCTGGCTATTTCTGTTAACGAAGCCCATGAAAATTTAGGCATGTCCTTTTTGCCCCCTGGAGAAGATTGCTACACCTCCGGCTCCTTTGACTATTTCGATCTAATTATTTGTCCAACTTATGATGTTCATACCTACTGCGGGCGCGAGAGTAATCTCTATCAGATTCTCAATGGTGCAGCCGATCGCAGCCGTGCTGCCTGTGGTATTGCTTCAAAGAAAGACGAAGTTGAGGTGATGAAACTGCATGGATTTAGCAGTTTCGTTTCCTTGGCTGCTCTGAAAGCCCTTACAGCGAGTGATGTTGAGCCATTGCTGGCTCGTCTGGTGGCTGATGCGCGTAGCTCTATTAATAGTTATTCAAATCGCGACGACGTGCGGCGCAGAAGAGAGTTCCAAGAACAACAACGGCGCGTGAATGCGGCCCGCAATACTCTTGTGACAGCGGCTTTCGCCGTACCAGAGTATATGCAGACTGCCGAGCAGAGAACCCTAATTGCTGAATATCAGGCCGAGCGACGCGATAGCTATCGTGCCTGTTACTAAGCCCCCAAACAACCAACAACCTGCAGGTATTCCAATGGAAACACCAAAAACGAGCTTTTTTCAGTTCATCCTCAACATCATATTCTTCATTCCAGTCACCCTAAAAATTAGTGGTGAGTGGCTATGTAAACGCGCCTATAGCACTGGCTCTTGGACAAGGACCATACCGGTGGCATTAGTTGGTGCTGTACTTGCCGTCCTGGCTGCCTGGCAGACTGCTGATTGGCTAGCCTTTAGCTATGGGTTGGGCAGCGCCACCTGGTTCCTAATTTTCCTGGTTGTAACAACCCTTACCTACACTCATGTGTGGTCTAGCTTGTACTACTTTGTTTTGCGACACTTCTGGGATTTGTGGGAAAAGCTCTGGCGCTCTTATGAAAAACTTTGGAAAAATGCTTTGCTACCGGCGCTAGAGCAGATTGTCACCATGACAAAACAGGCGCCTGGAGCAATGGCACTGTGGAGTCAACTGCAAAATGAATATGGTGGCCGCTCTAAAGGCATTCGCTTTATTGAGACAGTGCTTTATATTGCCCTCTTTGCCACAGTTTCTTACTATGGCTATCTAACCTACGCTTGGGTTTTGACACTGGGATTTAGCTTTGTCGGATTGCAAGCCTTTGCTGCAGTCGCTGGTTTTATTCTGGCTCTGATCTTAGTCAGTCTTGTCAGCCCTTTATTTGATAGCAAAGCCTATCAGTCTGTTGTTACTTATAGCTTTTTAGGAGCTTGGGCTCTGGTTGAATATGTGCCTTTTGTTGCCGTTCAATCAGAGGTAGTGAAAGTTGCTACTTTCGCGGGTTTTACTTTGTTCTCTATTGCCTACTTGATACCAGCGCTTGTCGTTGGCTTGCAGGGCGGTTTTATGAAGAGAGTGTTGCGCTATTGGAGCAAATTGCTCAACTCATCTTATGGTGATGAAGACGACAAAGACTACCAACGCTTCTATCAGCAAATGCTCAATATTGGCTTGGCTTTCGCGTTCGCTTGGGTTTTGTATAGCATCAGTATTGCCACTGGTCTGTCGCTTTGGTTGGCATGGCTTATTGCTGTTGTCAGCTTGGTCTACTCATACACAGAAGGTTTCCAAAAACACTTTGGCCATTCGCAAGCCACCCGTGAAATGGCCGTCGCCACCATTTTGGTTGCCTCTTATGGCACTTACCATGCCGCACTGACAAATTCTGCGGCCCTGAACTTTGGCCTGGCGGTAGCAACTTTGCTTAGCACTGGGCTGGTGATTTATCCCCTCTTTTACATTGTCGTTCGGGCAATTGCTCGTCCCCTTTCAAGCTCGGCCGGCTATGCTTTAGAAAATTTGCATGGCAGACTGTCAAGCAGAATAGTGGCTGCCTTTGCTGTGTTGGCAGAAAAACGCAAAGAGGCTTTCAACGACAGATCTGAGTTTGCCAAGCTCTTTGGCCATGTGCTTAACCTGGTTATTTTGCTGATTGCTTTGTGGCAGGCACTGCCTGTGGTGTCGGCTAAGTTGACCAGCAATTTCTACGTTGATGCGGTCATTATTGCCTTTGTCTCTATTAATGGCTTTGTGCTTTTGGGCCGTCTGTTTTCATACTATAGTGCTAGTACTTTGGCCTTTGTCAGTGGTTTAATCACCTTTGCCACTGTCGGTTATTATGTCAACGAGTTAAGTGGCAGCTTAACTGCTGCTGTGTTGTTGGGTTTGAACGCTGGCGGGTTGGTGGGCGCTGTATTTGCCCCCTTGCTGTATTTGCAATGTGCTAAGTTGTTTGCCACTATCACCCCGGTTCTGGCTCCCTTCTTCAATCAGGCCTTTGAAGCTTTGTGGACTGTCTACATGGCGCTTTGGGCAACTGTTGGTCGGCAGTTTAAATTCTTGCTGGCTATTTTGCAGCCAGTTTTGGCGGCTATAGCTCGGACCTGGCAGGTTGTCACTGCTCAGATTGCCCGGGTATTCGGGGCTTAGTCTCCGGCTGTAACCGTTTATATGGCGAGGCAATCGGCCAGCTGGCTGGTTGCCTCGCTTTATTCCTTCAAAACACCTGCAATTTTGCGCCGCTCACCATGCGCTTCGTTGGTCTGGTATGAGCGCAATCTTGCGGTGAATACTCACAACAAGAGGCACAATCATGGGAAATAGAGTAGCTACTACAGCTCAAATTGATCAATTTCTTTCGTCTGTAGTAAGGCATTACGCTGAAACAGAAATTCTGTCTGAATACGAGCGGGTGGCTTTTGCTAATTTCTTTCAGGCTTTCCTCGATCGCAATATTCTTTTGCTAGCTGGCCTATTCAAAGTCTATGCCAAGACACCGGAAGACTGTTTGCTGATTATGGCTGCGTTTATTAAGGTATTTGGCAGCATAACCAACGATCACAGTAGCTACTACAGCTATAGTGAAGGTCTATTGCATATTCATGCTCGCACAAAAGCCCCTGAAAGAAGACCTCACGTTAGGTCCACTGGTGAAGAGACCCATGCTCTGAATTTGTTTCTTGATGAGCGTGCGCCGACTGGCTATAAACATTGCCTTGATGACCATCTTTTGTCTGCTGGGGCTGGCAATCGTCATAGTGGTGCTGTAGCAGCGGCAGAAGCTTTGGAGCGGCTGGTGCGAGTGGTTGAAGAAGGCATCGCCTACCGCATAGCTGATGGTAGAGGAAATTGCTTTGATAGCTTCGATTTGAGTGAGGCTTTAGTTAGTCAGCACTTGCACACGCGCCAATTTGTCAAAGACAAACGCGCTTTTGAAGCTGAGTTGGCGCAGGCCAAGTCTTCACGAAATGTTGTCAGCTATATGTGCTGGCGCTGGGAAAACAGAGCAGAATTAAAGCGCTTTAGCCTCTAAGGCTGGCTTAGTGAAAATAGAAATAGACAAAATCAAAATACAAAAACTCAATTTATACCCACTGGCAATGCTGCAGTTCCAGTGGTTTTCAATTTGCAGCACAATTCAATTCGAGAATCATAATGACCACAGAAAATAACAATCAAGATAACGAAAATACTGGCCCTGTAACTAATGTTCAGTTGACCAAACCCAATGCCGTTTTAGACATTGCCTCTAGTCCTGTTCCGTCCGCTCCAGCCGCTGAAACCGTATCTGTAAACATCGGTGTCTTTGGCAACATGCAGAAAGTACTGGTCGATGCTAACTCCAATGTCGGAGATGTAGTGAGAGCGGCTTCTGTTAATGCCACTGGCTACCAGTTTCGCATGAATGGTGCTCCTGCCACTTTAGACACTAGGCTGCCAGCAGGAGTGTCTAGTTTGACCATTTTGCTGTTGAAACCTGTAAAGGGAAATCGGAGCTAACATAGGCCGATACAGCTCTTAGTTCGGGGCTGGTAATTTCCTTGGGCTATCCAGAGCAAAATGCTCTGGATGGCTTTTTTTCCTTTAACCCATACTTGGTCAAAAAAATGGCAATTCTATTGAAACTAATGACCTATTGGTGGCTTGTCCTTATTGTCTTTGTAGCAATTTTGATAGCACTGATACAGGCCAGAGTAATTGCACAAAAGCACAACAGGCGCAAAAAGTACTTCTTTGCCTGTCTCAACCCACAACAATGTAAAAAGCTTGATGATGCTCACATATTATATGAAGTGGCTAACCTAGTCGGGCAAGCCGGTGTTGCTGTCAGGTTTCATGACTTTCAGGAAAGCCTGCAAGTTTTAGAGGCACAAGTTCATGAGACCCTGAAAGAGTCGGACGCTCTTTCTAGAGTGATATATTCGATTATTGCTCCTGATCGGCCGTATGCTCTATCAAGAATAAGCTTTCGTGGGCAGTTTCCTATTAGAAAGGAACGCATAGCCGAGGTTGTTAGCAATCTGCTTTGGCCCATAGTAAAGCAAGAAATTGTAGTTTATGGCAGCGGATGCAGCGGCCCTGAAGTTGAAGACAAGGGCAAGTTTCACCTGTTTTTGGCGGCTGGCCTTGATCAAGAGAAGTGGCGCTCAACTGTTCCCAGTCATGTCTGGTCTGTTCCTACTAGAGTAACTCTAAAGGCTCGCGATCCTGACCCTCAGGCCCTGCCGTATGTTGATTTCTCAAGTAGTTTTAGCCCTTGTCAGTTGCAGGGCAATCAGCTTCACTTTCTCTTTGATGTTCTGGCTAGCACATGCCCTGATATTGACTGGTTTGAGCGATTGAAGCGCCGCTTTGCTCGCAAGGGCGAAGATCACTACTTGGCTCTGTTGGCTAATTGTTTGACCTGCTTTGTCCGTGAAGTGCTCATAGAGCAAGAGATTCAAGCTTATATCAGCAAGGAAGGCTTGGCCGATTTTTCCGGCCAAGCAATGCAGGCTCTCGGATTTGACGAAGCGGTACCGATTAGCAAGATACCAGTGAAGATTTCTGGTTTTAATGACGGTCATCGTCATATTAGAGGGCAGGCGATTCTGGTTAAGTTGGCTCAACAAGTGCTCGGCTCTTTTTGCCGTACGCAGCTAACTATTGTTAATTGTCGTGGCTCAATTAGTGCAGCGGCTCTGGCTAGTACAGCAGCAGATGATGATCTGGTGATTAAGTTTTTCAGTGCACCGCTCGAAACCAGACGAGTGAAGATGCCTGATTATTATTGGAATTCACCATCTCCAAAAAAGACAACCGTATTCTCGCCATCGCCCCTAGGGGTGCCGATTATCACACCGGAGGGTTACGCCGTTGGTGAGTTAGTCGGTCGAGTTGTTTATGTTTATTCGGAGTTGATTCAGTCAGGCACAAGCGAGGAGGCTTTGCTCTGGGCTAATTTCCTCATAGAAACACGTAAGCTGCTCTTGCAGCTAAGTGTGTCTGGAGCGCGGGAAGCAGCGCTAGAAGAAATGTTTGCCTGGGAGTGTACCAGACAATTCAAATTACTTGAGGAACAGTCACCGCCCTCTATCAATCAGCTTCGAAGTGACGCTGAGTCATTTGCCAGCGGTCTTAGAGCGGCCATTGCCTCACAACGATCTATGTACGAGCAGATGGCAGCTCCCTGGATGGGTTTAGGTGAAGAGTTCGATGCCATTATGGCCATCCCAAAAATAGTTGACGTCACTGTCAAAGATAACCAGGTAGTGGTGACGACAAAAACCCTTTATTGCAAAGATACACGTAATAACGTCAATCACACTATTGGCAATTTCAAAATTATCATTCCCGCTGCTAGTTCCGATGGACTGCGCTGGTTCAATCAGGCAACTTTTTCTCGACCAGGCGGTATGAATGCACCCCATGTAGATGCCGAAGGGAAAGCTTGCTTAGGCAATATGAAAGAGGTGTTCTCAAAGCTTCTGGCAGAGCGCCAATATGCCGCTGCTGTTGAGGCTGCCATAGCCTTTATTGAAGCTGCTAACACCGATGACACCTGGGGCAAAAATATCGACAAATGGCCTCGTGCCAACTTAATAGGGGGTTAGCCGTGGCTGGATACATCATCAAAGACCCGTCTATTCAAATTTTAGACAAGCTCAATCAAGCTGGTATAGACTGGTTTGAGTGGGAATCGCCAGCAATCTTAGTCAATGAAGATATAACACTGATTGGCCGAATTATTGGGGCGAGCAATTTTGAAACTAAGAGCACCGAGTGGGAAGATGTTTTCGTGGCCAGCTTCACTTTTCCTGTGATGGAAGAAGTAAAGGTCTCTAGGCAAATCCAGAGCTATAGTGCTGACTCAGCCCTTGGCCGGTCCCGGGCTAACTATATCAAGCTGGCAGAGGTGCGCTACAAGGATGTTGCTAAGGCCGCCCAGTCAAGCTTTGATGCGGCCCAGAAGAGCTTGGCCACTGCTCTAGTTGCATACTTGCGTGGTGCCAGTCTTACACAGGTGCACTATGAAAAGCCTGATATAGATAAGCTCTTGCTGCGCTTCAAAGCACAGTATCGACAGCTTTTGGCTATCCCTCAAGTAGAAGCAGTGCGCTTTTGCCCTGGACAACTATTGATATACACCAGAGCATTGCAGGCAACAGGCTCATTTAGTAATAATGTGCATGAACTAGGGAAGTTCTTGATCGTAGTCAATATTACCGATCCGGGTGGTAATTTCTTAGCTTGCTACAACTTAGCAGGGGCCGTCAGTGCTGGTCGGGGAGAGATGCAGGCGCCCTATGTCTATGGCGACGGCAGAATTTGTCCTGACGAGATTTTAGAGTCGTTAATTGAGCTAGTGGCGCAGATGGAATATGCCACTGCTATTGAAGTCGTGTTGCAGTTTCTTGAGACTGCTCACGATGATGCCATGGGCAAGTATCTGCTCCGCTGGCCCCATGCTGCTTCGACTTTCGCGTCGAAGTGAAACTACAACCAAGAACCTACACACACTTTATGACAGAGCCAGAACAAACAAACCAAGAAAAACAACCTGATTCCACAACTGTTGCTGCGAAAGAGAAAGTAGAAGAAACTGTCCGGCCAATGCGATCATTTCCTGCTTTTTGCGAATCACCTTTTAAGGCCCATGCATTTCAGCCAAGGGCCCAGTTGGTAGCTAGAAATAGACCCTGGGTGATTCTTACCCCTAAGGCTTATCAACAAATGCTTCTATATGTCGAAATCGCCGACAAAGAAGTGGGCTGGATGGGTGCTGTCACTCGCCTGGAAAACAACTGTTTCTTGATCGAAGAGACTTTTCTTCTTGAGCAAGAAGTTACTGCCGTTGAAACTGAGCTTTCGGTAGAAGGCTGTAGCAAGCTGGCCGACGAATTACTCTTGCGCGGTGACGAAGGTTTCGATCTCCTCAATAAGATGCGCTTCTGGGGCCACTCTCACGTGCGTATGGGTACTAGTCCATCCGGTACAGATGAGAGCACTATGCTGCGCTTTCGCGATGAGAATCTCGATTGGTATGTGCGCGGTATTTTCAACAAGCTTGGTAGAGCTGAATTCACTGTCTATTTCTTCGACATTGGCTTTGCGGTGTGCGATGTTAACTGGTGTGTGATTGATTTAGCCACAGGTAACGATCTCACACCGAAGGGCAGCTCGTCTTTTGCTGGTCAATTTCGTGATTATCGTAATGATCCTAAGCCTCTGGTGCCTGAACAGCCAGCTGAATCTGTAGTACCGACTGATGTTGTCGCCGAGCAGGCTCGAAAGTATGAACGCATGGGCTTGTCACCATTGCTTGTGCCCAGTGCTGAATTGAGAGCACAAATTGAAGCTGAATTTTCTGCCAAAGTTCTAGACCGAGTTTATAGCTTTGGTGGTTTTGGTAGCTTGTTTTCGATCTTCTCTGGTTCTGAAGATTCGAAAAATGCAGCAGGTCAACCTTCTGCTGAAGGCCTGGAACTGGCGCGGGCTGGTACAGAACCAGAGGCGAACTTTCAACAAATTCGTCCGTCCTTCCCGTATCGGGCTTCTCCTGATTCGAATGTCGGCAACCAGCCCCAAAAAGCTAAGTCTAGCTGGTGGCCGCAGTGGATGCGAGACATTTACTCTGGTCTCTTCAACTAAAAAGGAGAAAATTACCTATGAACAACATTGATACCACTCGTCACGTGGATGTATTTTCACCTGACGCTTTCGGCAAACGTCGCATTGACGTTATTGGTGCCGGTGCTAGCGGCTCGCGCATTGTCTTGGCCCTGGCTAAGCTTGGTCTAGAAAACATACATGTTTTTGATTTTGACGTGGTTGAGGCTCATAATATTGCTAATCAAGTCTTCAGCCAGGCTGATATTGGTCGCCCTAAAGTAGAGGCTTTGCGCGACATAGTCAAAGCTCATACCGGTCTGGAGATAACTATCTACAACGAACGTGTTGATGGCAGCCAGAAGCTGGGTGATGTGGTTTTTCTACTCACCGACACAATGTCATCGCGTCAAGAAATTTGGAAAAAGGCCATACGCTACAAAGTAGCAACCAAGCTCATGATTGAAACACGAATGGGTGTGGATCAGGGGCGGGTCTACGTCGTTAACCCTACTCGCAGTGCTCAGGTTAAAGGTTGGGAAGAGACATTGTATGACGATGATGTGGCTGAAGTTTCGGCTTGCGGTAGCACCATTTCAGTGGGTCCAACTGCCGAATATCTATCGGGTCTGGCTGTCTGGCAGCTGATTCGCTGGCTGAATATCGAAACCGGAAAAAACAGTGATGGTGTCAGTGATACCCTTGACCACGAAATTCTTTTCTGCTTACGTCCTCCGACTATTCTTACTCGGCAGTTTGATCAATTGATTTAGCTGAACAAGAAGGTTCAACTATAAGCTCATAGGCCTCGCCTGTGAAGGATTTTCCCAATGATGGAAATAAACCAGTCACTTCAACGAGCGTTGAAGATTGCTGATGGAGAAGTTCGAAAATTAGGAAGAACGGATATTAGCCCACTGTTTCTTCTTGTTGGAATTTTACTTGAGGCTAATAGTGCTAGCGCTAGAATTTTCTTTGAAAACCAGGTTGACGAGCAGCGCTTGCGCATGGCTCACAATACAAGAGCCGTCAATGGCCAATTGTACGAGTTTAAGCTTCCAGGACTAACTGCTCTGATGACCAGTGATCTGGTTGAAGCTCTCAATGCTGCTGCTCAATATTCTGATCAAAAGCATTTAGACTCGCTTTCGACTGAATTTCTTGTGCTTACATTGTTGCGGCAAAATGAGAAATTGCGCAATGCACTGCTCGTTCATTCTGTTACCTCCAGGCAGCTTGCCGCTATTGAGGATGACTTAAGTGCTGCGCTTGCAGCACCGACAGAAAAAGAGTTAGCGGCCGCTTCTGATACCTCCGCTGTCGCTAGAGGCCTTGAGCCACTCGATACTAAAGGTAATTCTGCCGCTGCTTGTGATAGCAAAAGCTGCGGCTCGGCCTTGCAGCGCTTTACCGTTGATCTTACTGCTTTGGCAAAAGCAAACAAGCTCTCTCCCATGATTGGAAGAAGTGCAGAGGTGGCAAGAGCGGTACAGATTTTGTGCCGTAAAAGCAAGAATAATCCCGTGCTAATTGGTGAGGCTGGTGTCGGCAAAACGGCAATTGTCGAGGGCATCGCCCAGCTAATTGAGAAAGGACAGGTGCCAGCGCGTTTGCGTGATAAACGGCTGCTACAGCTCGATTTAACCGGCCTTTTGGCGGGCACCTGTAGCCGTGGCGCCTTTGAAGATCGCTTGCAAAACGTTATTGCCGAAGTGAAGAAAGCAGGAAATATAATTCTCTTTGTCGATGAATTGCATACGTTAGTAGGGGCTGGCGCCGCTAGTGGTTCTATGGATGCCGCTAACGCTCTGAAGCCAAGTCTGGTTCGAGGCGAAATAAGCATCATCGGTGCTACGACAATTAGTGAATATCGGCAAAATATTGAGAATAAAGATGCTGCTCTAGCTCGGCGTTTCCGAAAGGTGCCAGTTGACCCTCCTTCTGTCGAGCAAACTATTGAGATTCTGCGAGGCTTGAAGGCGGCGTATGAAATCTATCACGGTGTTGAGATTGAAGATGAAGCACTTGTCGAGACCGCCAGGCTTTCGGATCGCTATGTCAGTGAGGGTTTTCAACCAGATAAGGCTATTGATCTGCTTGATGAGACCTGTAGCCGCGTGGTTATTCAGGCTGAGTTGGCTGTCAGTGAGCCTGTCGCTAGGGTCGTTAAAGCTTGTCAGATAGAGGAAGTCATTAGTGTTAACACGGGCATACCGATGTCGGCCCTAGACAGTGATGACTTGGCACGATTGATTGATCTTGAAGTTGAATTGCACAAAGTGGTAGTTGGTCAAGAGCAAGCGGTTAGCGCTCTTGCTCGAGCTGTGCGGCGCGGGCGGGCGGGCTTGAAAGATCCCAATCGACCGAACGGTGCTTTCTTGTTTGTCGGCCCTACCGGTGTTGGCAAGACCCAGCTGGCAAAGGCATTGCAACAGTTTCTTTCCAACTCTGACAATGATTTGATTCGACTAGATATGTCTGAGTATATGGAGCGTCATTCTGTCTCTCGCTTGATTGGCTCGCCGCCAGGTTATGTTGGCTATGGTGAAGGGGGGAAGTTGACCGAGGCTGTGCGACGGAAGCCATACTCTGTAATTTTGCTCGATGAAGTGGAGAAGGCCCACCCAGACGTTTTCAATTTACTCTTGCAGGTGCTAGACGCCGGTCGTCTTACAGACGGCCAGGGTCATACCGTTGATTTTAAGAACACGATTGTAATCATGACTTCTAATTTGGGCGCTCGGCTAATTCAAGAGGCTTTGAAGCAGAAGAATGAAATTGATTTTGAAGCCTTGAACAGTGAGATCAAAGGGCTGTTTTCGCCAGAATTGATCAATCGCCTTGATGAAATTATCTGCTTCAAGCCACTTTCGCTTGAGCAGGTTGGCGCCGTTAGAGATTTACTTCTGGCCCAGTTGGTCAGTCGCTTGCCTAAAGGTGTCGGCCTTGAGTTAGATGAAGATGCCAAACTGTTTTTGCTGGTCGAGGGCTATGACCTGCAATTCGGAGCTAGGCCAATGCGCCGAGCGATTACCAGGCTTTTGGAAGACCCCATTTCTGACTTGATTTTGCTTAAGAAGCTGAACAGCGGCGATACCATCGTCGTTAGTGAGACTAAGCAAGTTTTGAGCCTCGCGATTCGTGCGCCAGCACTATCGTTGCAAAAATAATTTTGAACACTAGAGGTTTTCATATGACAAAACGCTTCAAACTCTTGACCCCTATTGTTGGTGGCCTGGCTTGCAATGCCCGCTGCCCTTTTTGTGTGGCCGGCATGACCCCTGAGAATGGTGTCACCGGTAAGGCGCAAGCTCCAGACCTGAATGCCTTTGCTAAGGTCTGTGCTTTTGCTAAGGCCCACCACTGTGATAGCTTGTTGCTCACTTCGAAAGGTGAGCCTACTCTCTGGCCCGAGCAGGTTCTGCAGTACTTAAAAATTCAGCGTGCCTTTGACTTTAAGTCTGTGGAATTGCAAACGAACGGCATTCCCATTGCTGACCGTAAAATAGTGACGAGCCAGCACTTGCGTCAGTGGCGTGAGTACGGCTTGAAATTGATTGCTATTTCGGTTGTTCATTATGATGCTGAACGCAATAGACAGACCTACCTGCCCCATCGTCAGGCATATATTGACTTGCCTGGGTTGATAGCGCACTTGCATAGTTTCGGCTATGCCGTGCGCCTGGCCGTAGTGATGTTGCGCGGACAAATTGACAGTTCCGCAGAGTTGCAGAAAATGATGGATTTTGCTCTCCGCAATAGAGTGGAGCAGCTCACGATTCGTCCGGTTAATAAACCTGACTCTAGTCGTGACGATGAAATTACTAGTTTCGTTGCCGCTAACTATTTGCCCGATAGTGCTAAAGCTGAGATTCAAGCATACCTTGAGACTGCTGGCACTTTAGTAGAGCGTCTGCCGTGGGGTGGCTGTGTCTATGACGTTGGTGGCCAGAATGTCTGCTTAACCAACTCACTGACTAAGGTCGATGAAAATGAAGATGTTGGCCGGCAGTTGATCTTCTTGCCCGATGGCCGGGTCAGTGATGATTGGCAGAAAGAAGGTATGACGCTTGATGCCTTTGCCCAGGCCCAACAGCATCAATCAAATCAGTAAGCGGGAGTGACCATGAGAAAGTTTGAAGTAACTGCCTTCGCCCCAATGAAGGCAGTTTATAGCTATCTATTTAGCGATACAAGAGCGGTTTTGAAGCGCGTTGCTCCCTTCTTCCATCCTGATCTGTTTCGCGTGTCCACAGAGGCCAGCGAGGCGCGCCAGATTCTTTCTAACTTGGTTACGCCGCCCTTAGAAGTTACCGCCACAGACGATGGCAAGCTTGATTTAGACATGATTCATCGGCCTATCATTGAGCGAGTGGTTCAAGCATACTCTCGGACTGTTTCAGGTCTGGATCATTTTGCTTTCCAGTACCCAGGTCATGGTAGCTCCGAGGGGATTTTTCATCTGCTAGTGCGCTTGCGCACTCAAGGTGTTGCTGTAATTCATGTGCTTCGGGGCGAGTATGAGGGCTACGGAGCGCAAGCTAAGAATTTAGGTATGGAGGTGATTGAGCACGACTTTGACGAGGTAAGCCAAGTACCTGAGTTTATAGAGCCGGGCTATTGGTTCATCAGTAACCCCTCGGCTCGTCAAGGCAATATATTGCCTGACCATTTGATAAAAGGTCTGCTGGATGTTGGGCACCAGGTCATATTAGACCTTGCCTATGTTGGTTTGACTCGCGAGCATGTTTTCGATGTCTCTCATCCCAATATTGCTGCCGTGGTAATTTCGTTTAGCAAACCTTATGGTGTTTTTCGCCTGCGCTTGGGCGGCTTCATCTTTACCCGTGAAGAGTTGCCGACCTTTTATGGCAGTAAGTGGTTTAAAGACTGTGAGCGCCTTTTACAAGCCCTGGTCCTGGCAGAAACAATTGGTCCCAATTACTTCTACTCGCGCTATAAGCCCGTGCAAGACGCCATTGTTGCTGCCTTGAATGCTAAGTTTGAATTGGGTCTAGTGGCGAGTGATGTCTTGTTATTGGCTGAGCTTAAAGGAGAAGATGCCGCCCTGCTTTCTTCTGAGAAAAAGGCAATGATTGCACCTTTTCGCCGTGGTGAAGATTATCGCTTCTGCCTCACCCCATATTTTGAAGAGGCCGAAGCCCAGGGTTTTGTGCCTGAGTTTTACGCTCGCACTCAGGGCTCTAACTTTGCTGTTCAGTCGGTTGATGATGCTGGCGATAAGTGTAAGGAAGAGGACTTTCCTTGTCGTGTCTGGTTGCGCCAGCATTATGATGAGCTTCCGGTGAATGAATGGGTAGCAGTCAACCTCGACGGGCTGGTGGATCATGACCCTGACCTCTTGAAGCTAGTAGACAAAGTGATTGAACGCGGCCTGCGAGGAGTTGTGCTCACCTACACATTTACTGCACCAACCGGACTGAAAGTGACTTGGTCGATTGCGGCTCCCTAGTGCTGTTCTCGCTCTTTCTCATCAGTCTTTTCTCTCAACTTCTTGGGTTTCAATTATGGACGTTCTTTTCGTGATACTGATTCTAGGCAGTATTTGTTTCATTGGCTTCAGTCTCGTCTTGCTGTTTCTCCGCGAAACCGGGGTGGCCCATGGGAGCCTTGGTATTAAAATGGCCTTCTTCACCTGTTTCTTTGGTCTGTTTTTTTCAATTCTCCTTAGCTAGGCTTATCTAAATCAGGCAAGTATTTGCTACCAGGGAAGGTGGCATTTTTCTGATTGGAAAAGTTGATTGTGGAGCTAAGTATGGTGGAACCTACAGTTTTTTCCTTTTTCTTGATAATATTATATGCTGTAGTGAAAAAGTTTTTGCTTTCACAATACACTTGAAGATGTTTGCCGTGAGACACTTTGGGCTATTGTTAATGTCCGTATCACTGTGCGTTTTCTTTTCAGATCTCTGGTGATTAGTGCTCTAAACTGCGTGGTGGATTACAGTTAACGCTTGGCGTTCTGTCGGCACAGTCTTCGGTAGCATTTGGCAGCAAACTAGTGAATCAGAACGATCAATCTCACAGCTATCAATCTCTAGACAGTCAAGACAGCACTGCGTTTACTAGCGGCTCTGCCTTAGATCTCACCGATAGTGGTATCACCGCAGCCCCACCTCAGCTGATGGACGGCAAGCTAAAACCGCTTGATTTGGTTGGTGAGAACTATGAGATTATTTCGCTGCTTGGCGTAGGCGGAATGGGCTATGTATACCGCGTGCGTCACCGTATTTTGCAGAAGCTCTTTGCCATGAAAACTCTTAGTGCTCAACATGTCACTGAGATTGCCTGGCGCAGGTTGCAGGTCGAAGCGCAGGCAATAGCGAGGATGAATCATCCTAATATCGTTGGTATCCACAATTTGGGTTTGCACGAAGATTGTTTGCCTTATTATGTTATGGACCTCTTGGATGGCGAGGCATTGGCCGATCGCCTCAAGCGAGAGAAGACACTTTCTTTGACTCAGGCCCTTCCTCTGTTCATCGAGGTCTGTTCCGGTTTGGCTTATGCCCACAAGAAAGGCATTATTCACCGTGACATCAAGCCTGGCAATATTATTGTTTTACACCAGCCAGATAGTGCTGGTGCAACAATCAAGATTGTTGATTTTGGCATAGCTAAGTTGTCTGGTGTAAGCGATCCCAGTAATCAGCATCTCACCTCAATGGGAGAAGTGTTCGGCAGTCCATATTATATGAGCCCTGAGCAGTGTATTGGTTCACGCATTGATGCCCGTTCTGATATTTATTCGCTTGGTTGTACCTTGTTTGAGGTGCTGGTTGGTCATCCACCTTTCAAGGGGGCAAACCCTGTTAGAACGATGATGTTGCATCAGTCGCAGGAAGCGCCAACTTTGCGTAGCGCTTCGGGCAAAGACTTTCCTGAAGCTATTGAACATGTCGTGGCTAATTTATTAGCCAAGGCTCCGATGGATCGCTATCAAAGTCTTGATAAAGTCGTTGATGACCTGCGTGCAATTGTGGCCGGTCGCGAACCGGAGCGTGCTGCTCTTTTTGCCACGCAGAGGCTTGAGATTGAGCCAAGAAAACATCGCAAGCACTCTAGTATTCTTATTCGCGGTGCGGCAGCAACCATCGTGATTTCGGTATTGCTGTTTGCCTCGTTAGTGGTCATGCTGGTGCAGCTGAAGCCAAACCGTGCCATTGGTAAGATCGCTACCGTGCCATCAAAGAAAGCCCTTCTTGCCAGTCGGTCGGCTGCTCATTCAGAAAGTACTTTGGCTAGCGCTTCTAGTTCTACTGTTCGCACTGGCCAAAAGACCGAGCCATTTAGTAACGTGGTCAAAGATCAAGATGGTAAGGAGGTCAAGAAGTTCGATTTTCCGGCTGATGATTTTCTTGGGCGCATACATTTAGGGACTGCTGCCAGTAAGCATGCTGCTGCTCAAGGTACTGTAGTATTTCCGGTCGATGCCAAACTATATTTTGATGCTTCACCGCAGCTAATGGACCGCCTGGAATATTTCAAGCGCTTCCGGCCCAATGACTTGTACGGCGTCTGGTTGTTTCAACAGGCCATGCCTCAGCCGCCCAAGAGAGATTCAAGCCGTGAGTTTTCTCTGCCTGAAAGTTATGATAGTGATATCGAGAAAGCACTTTTTTACATCAGACACCTTTCCGGTTTGCGCAAGCTTGACCTCAGCTATTGCAGCAATGCCACAGATAAGCAGATAGCAGCGATTGATAAACTTGCTGGCATAACTGAGCTGGCTGTCGGTCACACTCGCATTTCAGGCCGCGCTTTAGCTCAGCTTAAATGTCTTAAGCGGCTGAAGGTGCTCGACTATAGCGAAGGTACGCAGCTCTCGCTGCTATTAAAGGCCCTGGCCGGCTCAGCCGAGCTGAGGACTTTGATTATTAGCAATTCCCATAGACAATCTCTGTCGGCTGAAGATTGTCGCTTGATTGCTACCTGCAAGAGCTTGGAACAGCTGGAGATCGCTGGTATCAAGGTAAACCCGGAAGGCCTGAAGGTTCTTGCCCGATTGCCTAATCTCAAGTGCGTTGATTCAAAGGTCAGTAAATATTGACGAGCGCTCTACTTCCGGTCTGTACAACTTTGAGAGCGTTTCGCTCAGTGTCAAATTTGTGGCAATATATAGTGGTTTATACGTATTGTTGGTCTGAACTTTTCTTGTGGTGTCTTCTGTGGTGCCAGCTGCTATCTTTATAAAGCTTTTGAAAGTGAGGCTCAGCCCTGTTGTGACCGACTTGTGCCTGAACTGTGGCCGTTCTGTGGCGAAAATAATGCTTGCCAAAAGTGCTCAGCGAATGTATTGTCATAGAGTGAGTTGCATCTGACTTCGATTCAAAACAAGTCAAACCAATTCAATAAAATTCAAGGTTCCACGGGGGTGGCAGAGTAAGCAGCTGAGGCAACTTGGCTGTTTTATTCTTTCAGGAGTCATATAAAATAGCTTATATAGATTTCGAGAGTTCAACATGCCACAGTTCAAAGGACAATCTAATGATTCGGTAAATCATCTGGAACAGGCTGATGGCATTTTGCCTGATACATCTAAGAGATTGTACCGAGAAGCTGAGATGATTAGCTTGGGTGTCGGTCGTGCTCTGCTTGACACTGCTAAGCATCCACTAGATAGGCTGCCTGAGCTTACAACCTCACTGGCAACGGGATTGGCTTTAGGAGCCGCTAGTCGTTTGGGGGCCCCAGGAAAGTTAGTAGCTGCTGGTATTGGTACAGCTATGGCTACTAAGTTCGCCTATGATGAATTAACAGGAAAGCGCTGGACACAGTTTGGTAGTGCCGTGAAAGACAGCTGGCACTCTGACGCTAATCTAGAGCGCAATATCGATATTACTAAAAATAGTCTAGGCTCTTTCATCGTTGATACTGGTGTTGGCGCTGTTGGTATGAAGTTCGGCTCTTTGGCGGCGTCGCGCTTCGCTCCTCCGACTCAACTTGTGAAGAGTGCTGTCAGTCGTGCCGATTCGGATGGCGGCACTGCTATTCGTAGCCTGCAAAATCGCTGGGAGAACCCAGTAGTGTTGCGGAAACAAGCCGCCGGTAGAATCGAGCTTATCAGCCATACAGAACCTGCCACCAAAGGGGCTGCCAGTGGTGATTTGATCAGAGTTGCAAAAGCAGCGGATGGAGAAGTTTTGATTGCTGCCATGGATGTTGAGGGGCACGGCCTAAACGCTGCTAAGAAGGCTGTTACTGTTCATGCTGCTATTGATAAGGTACTTCCTCAGACCGGTAATAAAACTGCCAGCGATATATTGGCTATGATCGATCAAAAATTAAGTACCAAAGATGAGCTGTCAGTTACAGCCGCTATGCTTAAGTACGATCCGGTTAGTGGCAAGTTGCAGGCAGCCACAGCTAGTTCTGAGTTTGCCTTTGTTGTGCGCTCTAATGGTGTAGTTAAGCAACTTGATGCTGAAGTGGGCGGCTTAGGTCTTGGCACCGACATGTATGGAAGTTTTCCTCGGGGCAATGAAATTATTAAACTAAGCAAGGGAGATACTGTCGTACTAGCAAGCGATGGTGCCTTCGATCGCTTTGGCTATGGTAAGGTCCAGGCATTTCAGCAGTTTCTAGAGAAAACAGGTCCTAAGCCAGAACAGATTCGCCAGGGCATTCTCAACCAGCCTCAGCCTGAAGCTGGTGCTGACGACATGAGTTTTATCATTTTCCGACCAATCGAGTAATTTCCGGATCGGCATTTTTTCTGCCTGAAAAAACTGTCTCTTTTGCTTTGATAAAAGCGTACTGTTTTTGCTGGCGCTTGCTGCCCATTTTTAGCTTGGCTGAGCGTCTAAACTGGGCTTCTGAAGGGGTTTTGCAAAGATGGAATTTCGCTTTCCTTGTTTGTGAGTGGTATCGCTGGTGATTGCCAAAAGGTTAAAAATTTCTACCGTTGACAAGAGGACATTAGAGTTCAATAATTAGGTTGGTCTAAGAAGTGAGCACCACATTTGATATCACGCTTTTGCAAGCCTTTGGCTTCGTGCGTGATGCAATTATGCTGTCAATAGCCAGATCTCCGTACTTTCGCTTGAGCTAGTGCCGGTAGATCTGCTCTGATTTGGCATTGAAACTGAGCGAATAAATCTAAACTCTGGAGGAACGGCAAATGCAAAGAAACCATCGTGCAACCAGCCCCAAAGCTCGTTTGATTGATGCCCGGGAAGAGAGTTTTAGCCTACCTAGTAATGCAACTGCTTTGAGAAGTAGTAGCGATGAAAATATACTGCTTTTAGATTTAGACAATACTCTCACTGATACTCGGCGCTGGTTTGCCGATTTTATCCTGGCAGCTACTGCTGAATTGGCCAGTGCCATGCAGGCGCCGACCAATCTAATCAATAATCTCTTTGCAGAAGTGGCTACGGCTACAACATTGCACGAGTATGGATTTGCCGTTGAAGAGATTGCCTGTCGTTTGAAGTTACATCGCTCACTGTCATATAAGAAGATAGAGGAGATGTCGGAACAGTTTTGGCAGTCTTTTGCTGCAGCTCATCAAAAGATAGAAGTATATGAAGGTGTGCACGATACTCTGGCACAGATTCGCAGTCAACACAGAGACTTGAAAATTGTTGTACTGACCGATTCGCCTGAATGGGTAGCCCTTGAGCGACTTTCACTGACGGGCCTACTGCCGCTAGTTCACGGCCTGGTGGCGATCCGCACTGAAGATCCAAAGTTGAGACAACGCGGTTACAGAGACTGTATCAAGACTGCTCGACGAAGAATCGATGCTGTGCAAGAGAAAGCAAATAAGCAGCATCTACTGCTCAACATGTCGATTCCTTCTACGTTCGCTAAGCCAAGTTCTGCTGGCATAGAATTGATTGCCAAAAGATTGGGTGTGGTTTCGGGACAAATTATAATTTGTGGAGACAAAGACACCAAAGAAGGTCTCGCTGCTGCTCAATGGCGCAAGAAATCACATCTTCACGTAAATGAGGTTAGACCGATTCATTTTGTTCGCGCCAATTATGGCAATCATGATCTTGATCACTCCCGCTATCTCGAACTGGCATCGCACATTCCTTCTCTTTCTGGCAGCAAAAGCAAAGATCTTCCAGCCGTTCCAGTCTTAAGCTCACTCGATCGCTTCGAACAGTTGAATGCCGTGATCGCTGACACTTTAGTTAGCACCAAGCGCAGGCATGCAGTAGCCTGATCGTCCTTTCAAAGAAAGTCTTAGAATCAGAGCAATTTGAAGAGCAAGTGATACTTTCACTTGCTCTTCAACTAGTGGTAAATTATTGCCGATATGGCAACTTTAGGTCGAAAGAATAATAGGAGTTGACAGGATTGAGCGGTATCGGCGCTGTTTGGGGGCTCCGCAACAAGGTGCGCGGAATTAGCATTGTTATTTGCTTGGTTCTTGCCATCGGATTTGCTCTGGCCTTTCAATCGAGGTTGAGTTGCGCTGTTGCTTTGATCTATCAAGGTGAAGTGGTGCAGCGTTTTCTGCAAAAGCCTGGCATTTCTTTTGTCGAGACTCAATTTATGGTAAGGCCAGATTTTCCCTCTGACGTAATTTTTGGAGTTGATCAGGAGTTTATTGAAGGGATCAAGGCACCTCGCTATGTCAAAGGCGGTGACTGGATGTCGTTTATTGGTTTGCAACGCAACGGTTCAGTTTGGATTGCCGAAGGTACAGCTGAAACTATGCGCGGGATACCTAGCAAAGATCGTAAATGGAAGATATTGTCTCTTGGTGATGAGATCAAGCCTGATGTTTGGTACCGTATTAGGTGTTACAGCGATTTTGGCACTCGATCTTATAGCCGCCTTGAAGTGCAAGGACCAGGCCTGCTTAAGAAATTTGACTTGAGTGGCGTCACCTTAGATTATCCCAACTTTATGCCGTTTGATGGACGGGCGATGTCCTATTACACCTATGCTATGCGTAGCCGGACGATGATGAAAGTGGGCGAGAGTGGAGAGCCATTGGTCTATTTTGATGACGTTAAAGGCGGAGTAGTGCTTGATGGGCTAGAGCAGCCTGTTTTTTTTAACGACTTTGAGTCTCAATCAACTATCGATGCTCAGCCCGTGACTGCGCCAGTTATCTTATTGAGCAAATACGAACAGGGTCATTTCTACAAAGAGAGAAATGAGGCCAAGTTCAGAATAGTAGAGGTTCCCAATGCCCATTCCGGACGGCACGTCGGCATTGCCGATGCCGGACTCTAGCTGCAACTGTCTCTTCGGTAGTGACGCAAGTGGATCGTGTTTTGTAGCTTTCTTAGATGTGAGTATTTGTAAGCGCCCTAAAATAGGGCTTTTCGGACGCCTTATATAAGCTAATTCGATAAATGTAGTTGTAAGTAGAACTGCTCTTTTCGTATCGTTCTTGTATTCGTTCAACTTCCTTCTCTCTGAGTTTATAAAGCACACCTGTCAAAATTTCAAAGCGCTATTTACAGCTTTTGTCTTCGCCTATTGGCGTTTCATACAGGCTTTGCTGAGAATCGAGAGCTATTAGTACGCGAATAAACCTACGAATCATGCCTACTACTGCCTTTTTCTGGCTAATCAGGCTCTTGATTCAACACAACCCTTTTTGCCCTGTTTCTAGGGCCTTCGCTTTTGGAGCACAATCATGAGTATTAGTAAAAATCAAATCTATACAGGCACAGTCACTAAAAAAACCGATTTCGGTGTTTTGGTCGCCCTTGCCGGTGAACGCCACGTTGGCCTCGTGCACGTATCGCAGTTGACTGGTAACAGTGCCGACTTGCGCAATGCCAGACTTCGTTCGCTTGAGGTCGGTGCTGAGGTTTTTGTTGAGGTGTTGGAAATCAAGAAAGAAGGACGGCTGACAAGACTGTCTCTTAGTGAAAAGACTGTGCACAATGCCCAGGTTATGCAGTACATCCCCTTGAATGAAGAAATCATCGGCGTTGTTACTAGCAAGAAAGAATACGGGGCCTTCATGGAGCTTTCTGGTTGGCATGTTTCGGGTCTGTTGCACGCTATGCGTATGAACGGTGAAACCCGCTATGAGAGAGACTCTGTTCTCGACGGTCTTGAAGTTGGCGATCGTTTGCCGGTGTTCGTCGTCGAGATCGAAATTGTTGATGGCAATCTGAAATTGACATTGAGTCAGTCTAAGCAAGGCGATGAGTTTGAGGTGGTTGCCACTGGCACTGATGAAAACGGTGTAGAGGTCGAAATCGATTTAGCAAGTTAAGTCTGCTGATCGAACCAGAGCATGGCTATTTCGGCGACGCATTTGGTCGCCGAAATTCCATTTCATCAATGAACACTAGAACAGTTTAGTTCTAGTCCTAATTTGGAAGCACCTTATGGATACCGAAAACAAAACGAGCATTTTTAGCTCGTCTCTTTGGCTCAGTGTATTAGCGCTGGCCAAGCCATTCTTTTATTCTCGTGAAAAATCAGAGGTCACTATTCCGCTGATTGGTTTTAAGTTTGCCATTCAAACTCGCATAAAAGCGTGGACGCTCGTTGTTTTGCTTGTTGTCTTTTTAATTGGCGTTAGCAAAATGAATGCCATGATCAATGGAGCCTATGGAAATTTTCAGAACGCTCTTCCTGATGCGGCTAAAGACGGCAGTCTAGCCGATGTCGCTTGGAGCAATCTCTGGATTTTGGCGAAGATTTTCATCTTTGCCGCTCCGGTAGTGGTTTTTTACGCCTGGCTGCGCAGTTTGCTCGGCATTGTTTGGCGGCAGTGGTTGACCGAAGACATTCTCAAACAGTATTTCAGCAACCGCAGTTATTACCGCATTGCTAGTTCTTCACTAGTGGAGAACCCTGACGAACGTATCGCCAACGATGTTGACGGCTTTGTCACCGGGGCAGTTACTCTGGTTCTATCTCTGCTTGATGCCATTGTTACTCTCTTTTTCTTCACTCAGATTCTCTGGGGCTTGTCTGGTTCACTGACCGCGATTTCGATTTTATACGCTACTTTTGGTAGCTTGATTTCGATCTGGTTGTCGGTCAAATTGATTAGCCTAAAGTACAATCAAACTCGCTTAGAAGCAGACTATCGCTTTGGTTTGATTAATGTGCGCAATAACGTTGAGCCCATTGCTTTTTACCAGGGTGAACAGGCCGAGTGGAAGCAGCTTTTAAAGCGCTTTCATGCTGCCATTAAAAACAACATGAGTTTGATTGGCTATCAGCGGCAGGTCAGTCTCTTTACCACTTGGTTCGACTACTTCGTGGCTATCGTTCCTTTTGCTGTGATTTTGCCGGTTTATCTGCGTGGTGATTTGCAAATTGGTGCCTTTACTCAGGCCAATATGGCATTTGGTCAGGTACTGGCAGCTCTTTCGCTCTTCGTTTCGCAAATTGGCACAATCAGTACCTTTGCTGCCAACGTCAAACGTGTTACTGGCCTTTTGGATGCTGTCAATTCGAAAGACTTGGCTGATACGGCTGGTCATACGGCCATCGTCACCACTTTTGCTGATAAAATCGCCCTTGATTCGGTAACCGTGAGAACCCCTGACTACAAACGGTTGTTGGTAGAAAATCTGTCGTTAGAGGTACCAAGCGGCACTGGCATTATTATTAAAGGACCAAGTGGCATTGGCAAAAGCTCGATATTGCGTGCTATGGCTGGTCTCTGGCGTGCTGGTGAGGGTACGATCACTCGTCCTCAGCTTGGCTCTGTAATGGGTTCGGTCATGTTCCTTTCTCAAGCTCCATACATGAGTTTGGGTAGTTTACGCGACCAGCTGCTCTATCCTCATGTGCGCAGCGATCTTTCTGACGATGATTTGATTGCCGCTCTTAAACAGGCCAATGTCGGATTTCTCGCCACTCGCTATCCTGGTGGTCTTGATGGCTATCCTGGTGAAGGGCAATCTGATGGAGAGCTAAACGGACAAGCGGTTGTTCGACCTTGGAGTAGTGAACTGTCACCTGGTGAGCAGCAGCGTCTGGCTTTTGCTCGCTTTTTGCTGGCTAAACCTAAGTATGTGTTTCTGGATGAAGCTACAAGTGCTCTTGGATTGGCTGATGAGGAATTGCTCTATCGCACTCTCCAAGCCAGCGGCGCTACCTACGTTTCGGTTGGCCATCGTCCTTCGTTAGACGCTTTCCATCAACAGTCTCTGACTTTGTTGGGAGAAGGGCGTTGGCAATTGTCTGCTAGCTAATTGCTGGCAGTGTTTGAAACATGTTTATTCTTGCCCCTTGGGGCAAGAGGAGAATTTTATGAACCTCAATTTTTCTGCTTCTGTTTCAGAAGCGCGCTACGTCGTCTTTGGCGGAGCGCTGATATTAGTCGCTGTCAACCTTTTCAAGATTGGCTTTGTTCTTGGCCTGCTTGCTGTCATTGTTCCCCTTGCATGGCAGTGGGTACTGTTGCGCTTGAGTAAGACAATTACTCTGTCAAGCTTCGCTCAATCAGAAGACGCTGGTGAATACAGTCGTTCGCAGTTGATGACAATCGCACTTTGTATGAGTGTTGCTGTTTTGGTGGCGCCTGTATTTGTCTTTTTTGGCGAGGCACTGAATGATTTCTTTGGTGCTTTGGCTGGTGGTGACTTGCTCACCTATTTTATTTTGCGCGCTGGGGTCGTTGAGGAGCTCTTGAAGTTCTCGGCTGTTCTAATCGTTTTTAAGTATTTGGCACCTCGCTCTGTCGTTCGGCCTGCCGATGGCATCGTGCTGGGCTGTGCTGCCGCGCTGGGTTTTGCTGTCTATGAGAACTTTTTCCACAACCTGTTTTTGGTAGACGCTCAAGGTGGGCTCCAGGCTTTTCTGCTTGGTACTTTTATTCGAGTGCCAATTCATGCTCTATACGGCGCTATCTGGGGGGCCGCTTTCGGCATTTCTAGATTCTTACCACCACCACAACGTTATGTTGTGCTGTGCACTGGTTTGGCTAGTTCTATGTTTGTGCACGGACTTTGGGACACAATGGCTCAGTCGAAAACGGTATTTGTTTTCGCTTTGATGCTGCTGCTCTATGCCTCTCTCTGGTACGGCTACATGAAGTTATGGAGCCGGGTCGATGCAATTGAACTTGTGAGTGGAGCGAATCATGAATAAGTTAGGTGTTTACTGGGGCAAGCGACCTCCAACTGCAGTGACGATAATTGCTGTTGTCTTGCTGGCGTCGATTATCTCGGCCAAGATATTTGGTTTGGTTTCGACCTTACTAATACTCAGTGCCTTGATTACATTGCATGAGTTCGGGCACTGGATAATTGCTCGTATTTCAGGTATCGATGTACCAGTTTTTTCGGTTGGTTTAGGTAGTGCCAATCAGGTAAAAGTTCTAGGGCGGGCTTTTGGTACTGAGTTTCAGCTCAGACCCTTTCCTGTGGGTGGTTTTATCAAACCAGACGATCAGTCGTTTGCTCGCGCCTCATTTGCTGGGCGCGCCGCTACTTTAGCTGCGGGGCCAGCGATGAATTTACTGGTTCCAGTTGTGCTCTTCTTCTTGCTTTTTGTCATGAAAGGCGTACCTGACATTGCTGTTAAAGATGTCTATCTTGCTGACCTTGCTAGCAATGTTTCCACTGCTGCAACTGCTGGTCTGGAGAAAGGCGACATAATTTTGGCTGTTGAGGGCGTAGAAATAGAGAAGCCAGAGCAGGTTGTGCGCCTTATGGACGAACACAAATTGCAGACCGTCAATTTGCTTGTTAATCATTTAGGCCAAACTAAGACGGTTACTCTCGTTCCTAACTCCGATGGAAAAATTGGCATAGTCTTGGGGGTGCATACTGAGCAAGTATTCAAAGAGGTTGGCACGGGCAGCGCGGTTGTTGAGGCTTTCTCGCAAACCGCAAGTCTGACTGAGCAAACCTTAGTTATGTATGGCCAGTTGTTTCAAGGCGAGAACCTCAGTCACGTTAGTAGTGTCGTTGGCATCGTTAGCGAAGGCGGGAAGCAGGTGAATAGTGGCTTGGTAGCAGGTGTTTCTTTTGCGGCGATGCTGAGTATTGCCCTTGCGGTACTCAACCTTTTGCCGCTGCCCATTTTAGACGGCGGTCAGCTTGTGCTTTTGGCCTTAGAGAGATATCGAGGGCGACCGCTTTCTGCTGCCGTGAGCGGCTACTTGGTAGGCGCTACTGTGGTGTTTTTTATCGGCCTGTTCTTTCTGGCACTGTATAACGACTTGCTTGCCATGGTTGGTAGCTTTTGGGCTGTGCCCTTTCTAGTCGCTAGCTTTTGTGCGCTTTTCTACTTCTCGTTGCCATTCTTGGCCCGGTTTAGAGCGTCCAAGTCTTAGCCGCTACATAAATTGAATTGTGAGTTGAGCTGACTAAATTCTCAATTCATGCTCTCGTTAACCTGTAATCGACCACGTCGGCGGCTGTCGAGGCCTTGCTGCGTGGTCGTTGTTTTGCGCTGATGTCCGAATTCTGGTCTAGCGCAGGGAGGCTTAAAATGAAAATCTATTTTTTTACACTAGGGCTCAGAGATGGTCCTATTGCTCGGCGTATTGCTGCAATCGAGCAAAAGTTTGTTTGGCGCTACGCCCAACGCTGTCTTACCAGTGGATTTGTTCCAGTTGCTTTCCTGCCGCTGCAGTTTATCGGCAAGTTGTTGGCTAAGCTCTGGATCTTTATTCAGGTTGGTCGCGTAAAAGTTGTCGGTAGGGAGCATTTAGATAGTGGTGGTCGTTTGGTTTTTTGCTCAAATCACGTCAGCATGTTTGACCCCATTCTTATCTTCTCGTTACTGAAATGCTACCCCCGTTATATGACTGCCATTGAAGAAATGTTTGGCCTCGGCGGTCTCAAGGCTGTCTTTATGGGTGCCTGCGGCTCTTTTGCTGTTGATCGCTCTAAGGGCAAGACCGTGATTGAGCCTGCTATAAACGTGTTGCTTGGTGGTGACTCTCTGGTCATTTTCCCTGAAGGGAAAATTGGTACCAATGGCGAGTACAAGCTGGGTTCGGCGATTATTGCCCTTGGTGCGGCAGCGAAGTTACCACCGCCAGAGCGAGTTGGTATAGTGCCAATTCATCTTTCTTTTAATGGCTATCATTCTCAATCGGCAAAAGGACCGTACGGTTCCATGAAATTCATTTGGCGCCATGGTGTCACTGTGACAGCGGGTGCGCCTATTTGGCTTGATTCTAGTGCAGCGGTTAGCCCTGAGGAGTTGACGGCGACGGTTCGTCATCAGATTGTTGATCAGTTAGCCCCTCGTGACCTTGGATCAACTGGAAACCTGGTTGCCGTCTAACTGAGTCTTGACTAGCGGAGTACTTTCTTTTGATTATTTGTAGTGACATTAGAGAAGGAGGATGAATAGCTGCAAGCTTTCTCTTCCTTCTCCGGACTAGTAAGAGAGGCTTAGTCTCTCAATTTCAAAATTTTGGACCGAATAACTATATAGTACAGTTGACGCGAGAATTTTTTTTAAAGTAAGAGAGTAAATAGGATTAATAAGTAGCTAGAAGGCCAGCTTGAGCCGGCTTTCTAGCTAGAGATTTGGAGCAGCAACGGTATCTAAGAGTTGCTGCTTTTGGGGCGATACTAAGCTATTCGAGCAGCCGTGCCCTTAAGCGGATGCCGTTTCTGTTCTTGGTGGTGGCATATCTCTTGGTGGCAGATGTCCTAATTTGTATTCGCTGACATGCTCAAGAGCTTCTTTTAGAGCCTTGTATGCGCCCTTCCAGTCGCTGAGTTGGCTTTTGTTCTGGGCTTCTTGCAGCGCCTCGTGGGCGAGCCTGAGGTTTTGGTCATATCTTAATTGGCCTACTTCTGATCGGAAAGTGAATTTCTTTTTGACGGTTTCAGATTGAAGTAGTTCTATTTTTTGCTTGGCTGCCTTTTCATAGACCGACACTTGCATGTGGCAATAGCGGTTCCACCCAAGAGACCAGAGCTTAAATGCAATTAGTGCTGCAATCAGAGCCAGAGCAAGAAGTGTGAAAGGTGTTGAGGCCAAGCAGTTGGCAATCAAGCCAGCAAGGATGTTAGATTCCATAATTAGTTCCCCTTTGAAGTTGTTGCAAATGCGACTCTCAGACCAATCCAACTACCGATTGATGTGAGTAGCGCTATGAGAATGCCCATGCCCAGAGCCTGAGCTGACCCTATTCCACTGACGCAGGAACCTAGTAGTAAACCAAGTACTGTGCCGCTCAAAAGATAGGGTTTGATTGTTGAATTTGACCAAAAGCCTAGTGCTTCAGCCATTGATATCAAAAGTCTATTGAAGCCAGCTGTTAGCGAACCTATGAATATGGCTGCTACAAGCAGGAAGTGATCGGGCGAATCACCGGATTGATAGAAGGTTGTTATGGCTGTCAGTGTCAAAGCGCAGCAAAGAACAGCGCCGACAAGTGACCAACCGAGCTCGTACATGATTTTAAGCATCACTGTTCTCCGCGATTAGATTGCCGAGTGTGGTGGCACATCTTCTTGAGGTATGCGCCAGTTGTTGGCGGTGTGTATGGCATTTTGGGGCCTCTGTGTGGTGGTGAGTGGTTGTTGTGAATTTGGCTAATTAAGCCAAAGTTTTGACTCTCTTTGCTTGCTGGTTTTTTGAGCAGTTGTGATGCGTAAAAGGTTAAGCAACATTGTTGCTGAGGAAGTTTAGTGATAAGCCGTAATAGCTAGGGTTAGAGTTAGTCGGTCCTTCAATAGGCTTAAATATAAGAGAGTCTCTTACTGGTAGCAGAAGTGCCATGGCGCGGGCAAGCTAAAGCTACTCTCAAATGGCCTTGAGGATAGGGCTTCCACGTATAGTTTGCCTTCTGCTTTGCGCTGTCTCTTTGTTCTCTTGTAAAACTGTATCTGATGCGCCAGTTGCGAGTAGTCAATTGAAATTGCAAAACCACATTAGTGTTTTAGACGCTTATCAGTGGGCTGTAGTCTGTTGTCGCGGGCTCATCAATTACATCTACTGCTTCTCTGGTTTTTAGCCAGTTGGCAATTCTTGTACTGGCTGGTAGTGCCAAAATTTCATAGCCTACCTTGAAGCAGTAGACAAAACCCATGGTGGCGACAAGTTCTGCGGTTGGAATGGTGCCAAAGAATGCTAATGGAAAGAAAATCATAGTATCAATGCCTTCGCCAGCAATTGTTGATAAAACAAAGCGCCAGTTCTGCAACTTTCCGAGAGCACCATGCTGAGCATATTTCATCTTCGACATGATTACGCTATTGGCGTATTCTCCCCAGAAATAGGCTAGCAGACTGGCTGTCACTATTCTTGGAGATTGACCCAGGATCGTATCAAAGGCAATTTGATTGTGCCAGAAGGCACTGCCTGGCAATGCTGAGACTAACCAGTACATAAATGCAGCAAAGACTTGCGCGGCAAGACCTGTCCAAATAATCTGACGTGATTTTGAGTAACCGTATACTTCGCAGAAGATGTCGTTAAAAATAAAAGTAATCGGCCAGATTAGCGTTGCCCCATTAACGTTGAATGGGCCAATGGCAACAAACTTAGCAGCCAAACCGATGGGGACAATTAAGACTGCCACATACAAGCATGCCAATATCGAGAATATCTGAAGGTCGTCATCAGTCGCAATATTGGTCTGTTGAGGCTTGTCTCTCGATCGTTCTGATTGCTGGTCTGAGTTAGTGATTGGACTTTGCTCCGGTTGACACTCACCGCTACGTTAACACGCTGATTACTTTTCTGGAACAGGTTAGGTTTTGTCAAACACCGATACGTCTTACTAATAAAACGGTAAGTTAAAAGAGCAAAAAAAGAGTAGAGCAGGAGAAGATGATAGGCCGTCCATGGCCTATCTAGCGTAAGGTTGAATCACCCAATTCTCTTTCAGTTTTCTCTTTTTTGTTAGCAAAGGTCATTCAATCGCCGCACCTGAATTAGGTAGAGCATGGCACCGCATAACATCCCGGCCGCACTAGCTACCAGAGCCATTGTGACGCCGTACTGCTCTGCTGTCCAGCCTGCGAGAAGAGCCGTAAATGGGGCTAGGCCTAAAGTAAATGTGGTATACACCCCCATCAGTTTGCCCCTGGATGAAGGTTCTACGCATTGCTGCATTAGCGAATTTCCGCCGTTCCAGTGAATGGAAAGGCAGATACCAGCCACAACAATGGCCGCCATTGAGATTGCTATTGATTGTGAAAATGCCAGAGGCACCAGTGCTAGTGCCAGGATGACGGTGGCTTGTCCAATTCGCCGTCGTCGTCCTTTTTTGTTGCCGCTGTAGGCTATCGAAAGTGATCCGACTAGTGCTCCTACACCTGCCGCGGTTGTGAGGAAGCCATAAGCCACCGATTGTCCGTGCAGAAGCTCGGAGGCAATAATTGGCATTAGTACTGTGTATTGCAAGCCGCAGGTGGTGACGAAGGCTGCTAGAAACAGTAATGTATAGACTCCAGGTCTTTTGAGAATGGCGTAAAATTGTGCTTTTGCTTCGGCTTTAGCAATGCGTTTCTCGCTCCGGTTTATTCGCGCCTTTCTTTTTGCGTTCTGGGGCAGACGCAGCGCGCATAGGCTGATTAGAGCCGCAACGAAGCTTAAGGCATTGAAGGCAAAGCAGAGCTGTTCTCCGTAGACTGCTATGATTGCCCCACCAAGAGCTGGACCAATCATGCGGGATACATGAAAGCTTGCAGAGGATAGACCTATGGCATTGGCAAGGTGCTCTTGATCTTTGATAAGAGTAGGCACCAGTGATTGCCTAGCTGGTACCTCAAAGGCAATGGTGCAGCCCAGTATGACCGAGAGTGCAACAATCAGGCCAAGGCTGCCCTGATTGGTGAATTGTAGATAGCTAAGTAAGAGAGCTTGCAGCATGGCGACGGTATTGCAAGCAAGCAGTATTTTGCGTTTATCATATCGATCGGCGGCTATACCTCCGATAAACAGCAGAAAGAGCAAGGGTAGGTTGCCGGCAAATATTACTATTCCAAGGGCGGCGGCTGAGCCGGTTAAGCGATAAACAAGCCAGCTTAGCGCCAGACCTTGCATCCAGCCGCCTATGCTGGAAATGAACATGCCTACGGTAAAGATGCGAAAATTTCGCTCTCTAAATGAGCGAAAGGTATCATTGCAGCAACTTTCAACAGACTTCCCTAAGGTCTGTAGCACTGCAATCAGGTAAAGGAACATAGATGTCTCCACTGCAGCGATTTCTGCCAGTCAATGAAATAGAGATCTACACAGGTTTTTTGCCAGTGTAGTAAGAGAGCGGGCGGTACAGCTTATTATTGCTAGTTTGCTCTCTGATGTGCTCGCCCCAACCAATCATACGGCTGGCGCAGAAAGTCGAACTGTAGAGCGTGCGAGGAATGCCAACGTGTTCTAGCACTACTGCTGTCCAGAACTCAACATTAACGCGCAGGGTGCGTACTGGTTTGTTTTCAGCAATGGCTTTAGCTTGTTGCTTTTCCGCTAAAGCTTTTAGAATTGCGGCCTCAGTTGCTTTTGCCAGGTCGATACGCGGTCCAGCTTGTCTTTCTGCTACCCGTTTTAAGGTCAAGGAGCGCGGATCATCGGTGCGATAGATGCGGTGTCCAAAGCCCATAAATAGGTGCCCTGCTGCCATCTTTTCGCTTACCCAGCGATCGACATTGGCACAATCACCAATGCTGTCAAACATGTCTAAAACCGGTCCTGGTGCTCCGCCATGCAGTGGGCCAGATAATGTGCCAATGGCAGCTGTTAGGGCCGCGCCAATGTCGGCTCCGGTCGAAACAGTAACACGGGCGCTAAATGTTGAAGCGTTTAAACCGTGGTCCATGGTCAAGATCAAGTATGTTTCTAGGGCACGTAGATTAGCTTCAGTTGGACGTTCACCGGTGATGCCCCAGAGGTATCTTTCGGCGTATCCACGGTTGCCAAATTTATATTTTGGTTTGCGGCCAGTATGCAGAACTTCCATAATTGCAGGAGTTAGAGCGCATAAAGTTATGATTTCCTCGCTTATTTCTGCCTGGTCGCGCTTCAACCAAGACTTGAAGTTGCGGCCGTTGGCAACGGCTGAGAGACTGCTGCGGAATGCTGACATTGGTTCACCACCGCGCAGTTTGCGTACCAATTTGACTTCGTCGCTGGTTAAGTGACCAAGCTCTTCTATCTTGAAGCGAAAGTCAGATAACTCGCAACAGCTTGGCAGGCGACCTTCTCGCAAGACAAACCAGACCTCTTCAAAGGTTTTTGTTTCAGCCAGTTCAACTGCATTGAAGCCATTGAAAATAAGTTTGCCCTCGGTGCCCATTACTTCACTCAAGGTTGTGTAGCAGGCATAGACGCCCTCTAAACCAGCAGGAAAGGTTGGGCTATTAGTGATAGTTGCATTGTTTTCGTTTGAAGTGCTCATGAGAGTTCTCCATAGGTTTTAGGTGGAAGGACCCGTCTCGAAATGGCAGCTGAGCGCGAGTCCTTATTGCCTTCTAGCAATGAGAGGAAGCGTTAGAGCGGCCGATATGGGAGTGGGGAAAGCGAGAATTTTTTGTTTGTTGAAAGAATGCTCGGTGAAAAGTTAGTGAAGAAAGATAACTTGTCCTAGCACAGCCAGCAAAACAGACTCAAGACGGGCTGCTGGTCTGCCTGGACGCTTTCGCTTTCATGTGCTGAGTCACTTTTAGCTAGCGTTATCGGTGAATTCGATTTTTCGCAGCTCTGGCCTTGAAGTCGTTTGCTCTTAGAGACTAGGCTGAGCTTCTTATATTCCGTCCCCAACTGTTTTGCCTGATAGCTTTTCTTTTAGACAGAACCAAACATTCAAATAATCGTTCAACCTTCTATTGAACTAACCAATCATCAACCGCTCAGTACCAGCAGCCTGCTTAATTTAGGTTGCCAGTGGAACAGCCTCAACCAAGGAACAACCATGTTCAAAGTATCAATTATTGGAGCCGGCTTCGTCGGCGCTACCGCTGGTCAGTACATCGCCATGAAAAATTTGGCCGACGTTGTACTAGTCGACATTAACGAAGGTGCTGCTAAGGGTAAAGCATTAGATTTGCTTCAGACCGGGCCGATTACCTCTCACTGTTCAAACCTTTCAGGCACCAGTGCTTATGAGACCACCGCTGGGTCAGATGTGGTCGTCATAACTGCAGGTATTCCCCGCAAAGAGGGAATGAGTCGCGACGAATTGCTAAAAATCAATGCCGGGATTGTCAGCAGTGCTGCTGAGCAAGCCGTGAAATTCTCACCAAACGCCATCTTTGTGGTTGTCACCAACCCGCTTGATGTGATGACCCAGCTTACCCAACAAGTTACTGGCTTACCGAGCCATCGCGTCATTGGTATGGCCGGTGTACTCGATAGCGGTCGTTTTCAGACCTTTATTGCTGCCGAGCTACACATTAGTCCGGTAGATGTTAAAGCGATGGTTCTAGGAGGTCACGGCGACCTTATGGTGCCATTATTGCGTCACTCCTCAGTCAATGGAATTCCGGCCTTAGAGTTAATTCCTGAAGCTCGCCTGCAGGAGCTAGCGGTGCGCACGAGAGATGGAGGGGCTGAGATTGTCAGCTACTTGAAGTCTGGCAGTGCCTACTACGCCCCCGGTGCTTCTGTTGCTCAAATGGTAGAAGCAATTCTGCAAGATCAGAAGCGTTTGTTGCCCTGCTCAGTTTTGGCTACGGGTCAATATGGCCTAAACAATGTCTATGTTGGTTTGCCAGTTGTGCTTGGTCGCAACGGTGTGGAGCGCATAGTCGAATTGCCGTTAGAAAGCTCTGAGTTGGCAGCACTGCAAAAGTCAGCAGCAGCAATAGCTAAGAACGTGGCGACTATGAATGACCTGATTGGATGGGGAAAAGCAGAGGTAGCCGAGGCTGCAGCTGCGGAGACAACTGCCGTGGCTGCTGCTGCTGTACCGGCAGCCGTTGTTACTGAGTCTACAGAACCGGTAACAAAATGAGGAGCCGAGTCGAGAGTCTTAAGTTAGCCGGAGAGCAAGAATTTGATCTAGTGGTCGTCGGCGGCGGCATTGTCGGCGCCGGCGTTGCTCAAAATGCTGCCAGTCGCGGTTTGTCGGTTTTGCTATTAGAGAAAGGCGATTTTGCTTCCGGTACTTCTAGCCGCACCACCAAGTTAATTCATGGCGGTTTGCGATATTTAGAGCAATTTCAATTCAGGCTGACTCGTGAGCTCTGTCATGAACGGGGTCTACTTGAGCAGCTTGCACCGCATATGATCAAAGATTTCTCGTTCGTCTTGCCTGTCTGCAAAGATAGCAAACTATTTGGCCTGAAAGCTGGTGTTGGATTGACAATATATGACTTGCTTTCGGTCAATGCTCTTGGCGTGCGCAGGCATCAACGCCTCAGTCTAGAGGAGACAGTTAGCGCTGCCCCGTCACTTGATGCCACACGACTTTCAAGCTCCCTACGCTTTCATGATTGCATCACTGATGATAGTCGAGTGGTGATGGCTGTAATCAAATCGGCCTGCTCTTTTGGCGCTCTTGCTGTCAACTATTTAGCGGCTACTGGATTTCAATGCGCCGAGGGTGATAGCAGAGTAGAAGCCGTTCGCTGTCGGGATGCTCTTAGTGGTGACGAGATTGTTGTACGTTGTCGTTCTTGTGTAAATGCTACGGGCGTTTGGTCTGATCAGTTATTGAGTCAGATTGACCCGGCTTGGAGGCAACGGGTCAAGCCGGCCAAAGGGACACACATTATGCTTCCGGCAGCTAGTTTTGAGACTACTACAGCACTGTTTTTACCCACTGACGATGGTCGCTATGTCTTTGTTGTGCCTTGGCAAAAGGCCTTGATGGTCGGTACAACTGATATTAGTTACGACGGCCCATTAGACAATCCCGTGGCAACTTCTGAAGAGATAGACTACTTGCTCGGGGTGCTCAATTCGTATCGCAATAATCGCCGCAACGGAGGAGTGTCTAAGCCACTGAGCCGCTCTGATGTTGTGGCAGCGTGGGCTGGTTTGAGACCACTGGTTGGAGATGTGAATGACGACGGCCAATCGGATCAGACGGCTAATATCTCCCGTGAACATTTGCTGTTTGAAGGTCCAGGCGGAATTATCGGATTGATAGGCGGTAAATTAACCAACTATCGTATGCTCTCTAGCCACGTCGTTGACATGGCTTTGTCTCAGCTAAGTGAGCGGGAGCAGTCATATATTGCCTTGCCCAAGAGTAATACTAGTCAGCTGATGCTGGGTGGTTGGATTGACCATGCTGATTTTCTTGCCACAGCCGATTTGGTAGCAACGAGAGGGCAATTACTGTCTCTTGACCCAGAGACAGTCCAGCATCTGGTCGCTACCTATGGCAAAGATGCTCTGGCGATTATTGAGCTAGTTCAGCAAAATCAAGAGCTAGCAGAACGCATCAGCCTAGATTTTCCCGCAATATTGGCGGAGGTGCATTATTGTCTCGACAATGAAATGGCAATGACTCTTGATGACATATTATCCAGGCGTATTCGTCTTGGCTTTGTTCATCAGCAGCAATGTCTGCAAGCGGCACCGAAAGTTGCCAATTTGATTTGTGCTCTCGGCCATTGGGACGTTTCACGTTCGGCGTCTGAAGTTGATCAATTTCAGCGAGGTCTTTTGGCCCAATTAGCACCATTGCTTTAACTCTAGGCTAGGAAAGCCAAAGAAAACAATTTAGCTGCTTGCGGATAGGACTCTGCGAGCAGCGCTAACTGGTTGAATGATTTTGTCAGTCAGTATTTTTAGATGTTTGGATCAAGCAGGCTAGAAGCCAGTTCCCGCCAATTCATTTATGAGCAATATCAACTATAGCATACAGTGAGAATTTTTAAAAATATAGGAACCATCAAGCTTTTGATGGTTCCTAGAGAATAACTAATAGCTTTGATTCACGCTGGCCCTTGGGGTACTACGAAAATAGATACACACCTAAAAGGACAAAAGCGAAAGCCAAGCCGCAAGTCGCAAACCCGCTGATGATCCAATCGGTAGTGGCAGAATTTAGGGGCTTAATAGCTCCATTCAGTCCACTTAAAAAGCCACCGGAGACAACCAAAGTCCAGCAGAATAAAATGGCAAAAAGGGCAGCACCATCAAACAAATATAGGCCGGACAGCGACAGTATTGCAATGAATGTTGGAGTTATTACGGTCTCGGTATAGCCGTCACCTTGCTGAATGATTTTGCCGAGTGACCAGCCTTTGAGCAGTCCCTTTACGATTGTACGGCTGACTGCGCAAAGGCAGAGACCTAATGATGCCAGAGCTAGCAGGAAGAATCCACCTAGTGCTAGCCACCATAATGTTGTCTCCTGATTGGCTGGCTCGGTCAACAAAGGAGGCACAATCAGTGCCGCTAGAGATGAGCCTAAGAACCACAGTAGCGGTCCCCATTTGGCCAGGCCCAGAATCTTGGGGTTAATGTTGATGTTACTGATTTTGCTGTCATTGAATTTGTTTTCAATGGTCATGATGTATCTCCCGATAAGAATTGAAAGCTGCCAACACGAACATCGGTTGGCAGAAAAGTCTTCATTGAAATTGCATAAGACAATTGTCTACGTCTAGTTTGCCGCTTTGACTGTTGGCGTGAGGCACCAAGCAACGCTGTTGCTTCGCAAATTCTACTCATTATTACTAATGATTACTGATGAAGTGATTGTTAGTGTTCTAGTGGAAAAATCCTTGGATGTGCGCAAATAGAGAGAGTTTCTTACTGTTAACAGAGGCGCTATTTAATAGGCAAGGTCTGGCCGCCTTGTCGAAAAAGTGCAGCTGCTTGATCAGCTGAGCTTAAAGGTCAGCCTGTTCAGTATTATTCTTGATGGTGTGAAAATTCACGGGCGATTGAGCTGTACCATTAGTGATGGTTTTACGAAAAAATTAGATTGGCGGAGGTTCAGGCTAAATGAACGCTGGCAGTCGCTGGAACGGCCCACAGGACTTCGTTTCTATTGATAGTCGAGGGCAAGCTTTGTGCTGTCTCTTGGAGCTCTGGCAGAAGTGCACTTAGTCTGACAACCGCTGGATGTTCCGAGTGTTCGATTTGACTTTCTCCGGCTGCCGCTCATCGCTACGGTAACATGCTCATTGCTTTGCTGGTTTATGGTATCCAATTTTTGCACGGCTCCATCGTACACTGTCACTGCCACAGTTTGAACACAGATTCGCCACAAAAATGCCCCAAAACCTGCGTAAATACCGGGTTTCGCTTTGCTTTCCTTTTCGTTATTGTTGGCTCACTAGCGAGGAGCAATTAGCAATGCCTATCTTTGAAAACCGCATTCTTTCGAAGGCGCTCTCTGATGAGAACCAGCACGAGGCATCCACTAAACTTTCAAATCAAGCACTTGAATACACTGCTGTGGCCGCACTTGCTGCTACTACGCTGTTAATTGCTTCTAAGGGCCGTGTCTTACCCGAGCTAGCTTTTGCTGGTGAGTCAGCTGCTAGCACGGGCTTGCGCTCTGCACGCGTCCTCGGTAGAGAAGCTTTTGGCTTGGCTGATGACTTGGTTAAGCCAATGAAACTAGTTGTTGATGGTGTCGAAACTAAGGTTGGTCAACTCACTGGTGCTACAGTTAAGGAGGCTGTCAGTGGTTCTAAGGGGCTTGCTGATGATGTTGCCAAAACCTTGAAGCCAGACGAAAAGCTCATGGCAAATATCGAATTAGGTGCTCGACCAGGTTGGCAATATGCTAGTGGTGCTAAACCGTTAGAAGCGAAGTACCTTGGCTTCACTAGAAGTTGGCCTGTTGAAGGTGTGTCGGTTAACAATGAAGGCGTTAATCTTTTCACGACCAAAAATCATCATTGGGTAAAAATTGGGCCGTTCGACAAACCAACTGCTGGTACCAATGCCCTTGATGATTTGTTGAATACCTATATCACCGATGTCAGAACTGGTGCTAGTTCAGGTAAAGAGGTTTCATCAATTGTTCTCAAACGCGATAGCGCTAGTGCTTATGGCACCGAATTGACTGGACGGTTAAAACCAATTGAATTTTGGCTATAAGGTTTTTCTTGTAAAGTTCGGTTTGAACTTTGGCTTGCAACCAGATATTGTCTTATTGCTGCGATGTTTTTTGACAGGTTTGAAACTGCTCTTTTTCAGGCAGGTATCTGATCAATAGACGCGGCATTTTAAGGCAAAGTGAAATGACAGTTCCCGGTGCGAAAATTCTGACATTTTCCTTCGGGTTGTTTTTGTCGGCTGCCACGCTTCCCTGTTTTGCGTGCAGTCAATGCTTACCAGCTAAGCAAAGTTTTGCTGCCAAGAATTACAAAGAAGCAGCAGTCAAGTTCAAGGCTGTAGTTAAGGCTAACCCAGCTTGCATAGATGCCCGTTTGGGTGAAGCTGAGGCTTTGGGGCTTTCTAATAACCATCCCGCCGCGATTAAAGCGCTAACAGCAATTATTAGCTCTCAGCCTCGTTTGGCAAAGGCTTATGTGTTGCGCGGTATCGAGTATGAAGACAGCAAAGAGCCCAACAAGGTAATTCGGGAGGCTAATTCAGCTCTTGCTATCAATCCGAAAATGGCCGAAGCCTATGCTCTCAGGGCAAGAGGCTATTACATGCTGGTTTTTACTTGCTTTGGTCAAGACAAAGATTTGACGAAAAAAGGCCTAGCTGATTTAGACAAAGCGATTCAGCTAGATCCGAAACTCGCTGTGGCTCACTTCAATAAAGGGGTGTGGCTATTCGGTGAAAAAAAGTCAAAAGAAGCAATTGTCAGCTTGACCAAGGCAATTGAGTTGGCTCCATCTGAGTATGTTTATTATAATTATCGTGCTATCGCCTATGAAGAAACCGGACAGGTCGACAAAGCGATAGAAGATCTAAGTGCCTTTATTAAACTAAATCCGCATGAAATCAATGGCTATCGTCGACGTGCCAATGCCTATGTTCAAAAAGGCGACTGCAAGAAAGCCCTCGAAGATTTGAATCATGCTATTGCAATAGCACCCAAAGACTTCAAGCTCAAGCGCAACCGAGGCGAGCTATTGATGAAGCTCAAACGATACAAGGAAGCTATTGCTGATTTCGGTGTAATTGCCAAAGCTAATTCTATGGACGATGAGGCTTTCAAAAGCTTGGGCGATGCTTACTTCGAGCTTGGTAACTATCAATGCAGTTTGCAGAACTACAATGAAGCAATTAGTTTGCGGGATGATTCTCAGACCAATTACATGGCTAGAAGCAGGGTCTATCAAAAGCTGGGCAAGAATGCGCAAGCTCAGCTAGATATTCAAAAAGCCAAAAGTTGTTTAGGTTCACCGGAGTCATAGGTCCTGTAGCTCTGTCATTTCGTTCTTTAGGCAGACAATAGCGCTGCTTTGATTGCCGTGACGGTTTTGCTGCTTTCGCTGAGACAGTATGAGCTTTTTTGTCGCGTTGGTTCGAAAGGCTGAACCAATGAGGCCTTTGCTCTTAGATTGCCATTAGTCTCTGCTAACGTTGTTTTCTCGTAGTTGTACCACTGTGGGCGGTGCCACCGCGCTCGTGGTACCACTGTGGTGTAGTGATTTGAGTTCCCCAAAATAGCCCCAGTAAGGAGTTCTGAGGCTTTCAGGTGCTGCTGTTGACCTGCTTTTTGTCTTCTCGCTGCGCTTCTATCTTGATTGCACCTTAAAGAAAGACTCTGATAGTACTAATTATCTCTCTTTTACTTTTTTTGCTTTAGGAATACCTAACAACAGATATTTGCCACTGCGGCTCACTAGCAACTTTCTCTTAGACAACTCAGTTGTTATGAGAATGGCTTTGCTTTTGGTTGGGCCTAGCGTGAATTAAGTCAGAGGAGAGATTTTCTATCCAAATTTCAGAGAGCTACTGCGCTCAATGATCCTTTTTTGTTGAGGGGAAAAATATGTGCAACACCTGCGTAATTTGTCAAAAAGACATCAGTATGTTTATTGAGCTTGGTGGTCCAGCAGGCTTTCAGGCAACAGGGCCGGATACTGGTCGCTTTGTCTGCAGCACTAAGTGCAGCGATGCTTATTTCAAGCGTCAAACAGAAGAAATGACTGCGATGGCCGAATCTACTTCGCCTGTCTTATCATTTCTGCCCAGCGTTTGAAGTTACATCAGGTCAATTGGCATGATGCCCTTGCGCTATGGATGGCTTCATTTCAACCATATTCAACGAGAATTTTATGGAAACAATAGTGCTTGTATTTGCCTTGGCATGGCTCCTCCTTTCACCGAGATTGGCCCCTGGCCTATATATGAGGTTTTTATTACGACCTGACAAGAATTGCGGTTCACCAGAGGACAAGCAAAATCTGCTTGCCCTTGGCGGTGAAGAAGTCTATTTCTTAAATGGAAAAGGCAAGCGTTTACGTGGTTTCTATTTTGCCGGTGACCCGGAGAAATCACTGTCATCTTCTCTTATCTTCTACTCGATGGGGAATGACGGTGATATTGAAAAGCGAGCTTCAGTGCTGACTGTATTGCTGAAAACCGGAGTGTCTTTGTTCATTTATGAATATTCCGGATTCGGTAAAAGCCAGGGTAAGCCCACCTTGAAGAATGCCATCTGCGACTCAAACGATGCTTTCGATTTTGTCGTTGAGCGCTTCAACAAAAAGTCTGAGGAGATTGTCTTATACGGAGAGTCTCTAGGAGGAGCAATTTCAGCTCGCCTGTTGAGCAAACGTTTTGCTGGGGCACTAATTCTCAAGAGTTCCTTCTCGAGTTTGGCTCGCATTAGTCGGGAACTGTGTGTTTGGTTGCGGATATATCCGTCGATTCTGCTGCCCCTCATGGATACTGGCAAAAAGCTACAATCAGTGGTTGTGCCTGTGCTGATAATTCATGGTCATCAGGACCGCAAGATTAATTGGAGACATGCCCTAACGTTGTACAGTAACTGCCCTGCTAACCGCACCTTGCTCTGGCTGCCGAACAGCCGACATGCCTTCATGACTGACGCAGACGAAGTCATATTTTTCAACGGTATATCTATGATGCTAGAAGTTGTCTCTAAGACAACGGCTATGATTCATGCCCATTGTCAGTACTATGACTTGCATGAAACGTCTGCAACGCAGGAGCTAGCAGTAACTGCTGAGCCTGCAGCCAGCCTGCAACTGTCTATTGAAGACTATAGGCAAGCTGCCGGGTTGCTATCTGCTTATGCCTCTTCAATACAGGGGCCTTAGGAGCGCTAAGGTTCGAGGAGAGTAGCTAGCGCTATTTAGTACTAAGTAAGAGAACAACTCGTCCTTGAGTTTAGCTTGTTTTCAATTTCGCAGAAAGCGCCATGGCGTGCGCTTTCTGCCCTTTCCGTTTCGGAGAAATTTATGGTTCTGATATTCACAGTTTTGATTGTTCTATTTGTATGCAAGCCGACCAAAGACTTTGCTCTATTGATCTGTTTGTTGGGTCTTATCAGCGGCAAGGTGCTTATTGCCGTTGTCTTTTTTTTCTTATACATGGCCGGTTCGAAGCGTTAGAGCCGATAGGTTATATCTGAACGTGGCCACTGACGCCATTGTTCAGCTTTTTAGTTCAACTGAACTAGCAGGTAAAATATGTCACACGATAATTGCATAAAACAGATTCGCCCCGAGTCAACCTTCGCCAGTTTCAAGGTTTATCAACCGGAGCAGCAGGTGGTGCTCGATACAATGAAAACATTGGCTCAGCAAATTGTTGATAATGCTCCCCTCATTGTCGGTCAGGAATATCCATTTCCTTATGGCCAGGTAATTTTTCTCTGGTCCCAACCGGGCCATGGCAAGAGTCATTTGCTTGAAGCCTTTGCCAGTCACATCCTTGCTGAGGCACCTCAACTTGAGCGTAGTCTCTATCTCGCCCGTGATAACTTTACTCTGCGGCATATTGGCTATACTGATCTCTATGAAAAGTGTCCGATTGTCATGATTGATGATCTTTTCAGCGAGTTTCAGTCTATCGATAAGTTGCACCCGGCTACAGATCTCAAATGTTTGATGAATTATCTGGCTGCTGTCTATGAGCGACGCACTTTGGTAATTGCTACATCAAACTTCCCGATGTTGAGCAGCAACGGTATCGTCGAACGCATTCGCGGTGTTGACCAGATTGGTCGCATACTTTCCCGTTGCGAAGAGTTACTTTCCACTGCTGGTGAAATCTATCTGCCAGGCATTGACTATCGCAAAGAAATTGCCAAAGAGAGGCAGCAGCGCCGCAGCACCATTCGCTTGCCTTTCTCTTCTGATAGCTAACACTGTTTTCTAACTAATTAGAGTAACTGACTATGAAAGAACTGAACTTCAATGCCGCTGAGGTGAAAGCCAGATTTTGGCAGGTGGCGGCTTCTGTTAGTGAGTCATTTCCGCTAGAGCAAACCCTCATTGCTTTGCGAAAGCTAGACTCATCTAAAGATCTGGATGAGCAAACAGTGCGGCATAGAGCCAATGCAATTTGCTTCGAAATGGTTCGTGAGAAGCTTCAAATCAGAGGATTTGAACTGGCTGCTTGTCGCAAGAGAGTTGATGAGTTAGAGGAGAGCCTTGCTTTGAATTGTTTCAACGGTCATGCCCAGTCCATCAGCGCTGATTTAGATACGGCAAAGCATGAAATGAAAGAAAAGACTGTGCTCTTCGAATTGATGAGTAAATGGCAGGATGCTGTTAGTCAATATGTTTGTAATGGTGGTTAGCCTTGATGTCTAGCCTTTTTTTATAAAGAGACTGTTTGCGCGTAGTAAGCGTTTCGGTCTCGGATATTGGAGATTACTATGAACGCTCAAATGAATTCGGCTCTAATTAACACTGGTGCTGAAGTAGAAATAGATTTGGCTGGTGGCAAGACAAACGCTGCTCAATTATCACAAAGTAAAACATCTCGCCGTCGCCTTGACCCTAGCGTTTTGAGCGATGCAGAGATGGCTTTTGACGAGTTTTTAGATGCTAATTTCTTTGGCCAGCCTGAGGCTCGCTTACTACTGCGCAAAGCTTACGCCAGTTATCTTAACCCGTTGCGCGACAAGACGAAGCCGATAGCTTTTCTTGTTTTTGCTGGTGAGTCACGTACTGGAAAGACCGAAGGCGCTCGCATGATACCGGCCTTCGTCCACAAAAATCGATTTGCTTTACTGAAAATCAACTGCAGTGAGTACATGGACAAGCACAGTCTGTGGAACCTCAAAGGCTCTCCCCGTGGGCACATTTCTAATCAGGTCGTCACTGATGAGAAGTATCAACTTGTGCCTAAAGACCAGAAGCATGGCTATGCTGAGCTGATGAATCACAACCTGGAATGGTCTAAGCAAGGTTCAGATCAGCCTCTGTCTGTCGTGCTTTTGGACGAATGGGATAAGGCTTGCTACGACTTTAACATGTTGCTGTTGCAAGCCATGGATGACGGCCAGATCACTCTTGGTTCGGGCGAAGTTGTCGATTTTCGCAACACCATTTTCATTGCCGCCTGTAACAGTGGTATGGAAGAGGTAGAGCGGGCCGAGTCTGGTGGTATTGGTTTTACTGCTACTGAGAGTAAGCTCAGCCACGCTGAGGTAAGCAAAGTAGTTGATCGGGTCATTAAAGAGCGTACCCCACCTGAGTTTCGCAACCGCTTGAAAGAGCTTGGTGGTGTGGCAGTGTTTCAATCGCTTACCACTGAGATGATGAAGCTTGTTGTTAGACGAGACTTCAAGGACATTCAGGAGTTGATCAACACCTCCGGATACTTCTTTTCCCTTGCGGTTTCCGAGGCGGCCATTGATGAAGTATTGCGTCAGGCGCTTGCTGGTAAGGGCAACTTGAGTAACGTTAAGTCTTTGATTACTAAGGAGATTCAGATTCCGCTAGGCATAGAAGCCACTAAACGCACGATTAAACCAGGCGATTCTGTGATGGTTGATGTCGAGTTTCCGCAAGGTGCAGAAACAGTTGGCGCTAACAGTGTTGTTGATAAGATATTCTTCTTTGAAATCGGCGATGCTATTGGCCAGCCGACCACTGTTTCTGGCTTCGAGTCATTGCTGCGCTCGCCTGCTGAAGCTGCCGCTGGTCCGTCTCCTACAGATGCGGATTTGACTGATGAAGATCGGCAGATGCTTGCTTCTTTGTTCTCTATCGGTAATAGCAATCTTGTCGGCGCTCGTTCAATGTCGATGCTGCTTATGGCAGTCGAGGGTGGTGTGAAAAGAGAGTCGCTTGGCTTTGGCTTCGCCGACCAGCTTAATCACCTTGGTCTGATGCCAAAGACGCCAGCGGCCTTTACCGATTTGCACAATTTGACTCTGCTTTCTGCCATGTCTTTGATTAAGTCGCAGGTCGAACTTTACCCTGAGTTGGCTCGTAGCTACACACTAGAAGTGAAGCAGGACAAAAGCTTCATGACTTTGGTGCGGGAATCGCAAGAGATTGTTAGCGAGTTGGTCACGCTTTTGGGTGTCCGCGTTAAAGAGACGAAGATGCATCACGAGTCGCCTTACACATACACCATGGAGGTTGAGGCTCTTCCACAGGCGATTGTTATGGCACGCACTCGCTTTCCTAAGTTAGGCATTAAGGCTGGCTAGTTCGCTTTTTATCGACTTTATAGAGCCAATGGCTCGTTCGAGGTATTAGTATGCGTGAAGATATGAAATTTGTTGTTTTGGATCGACCGCGTTTGAATCATGATTTTCGCATTTGCAAAGGTGAGCGAAGGAAGCTGCAGTGCGACTGGGAGACCCTTCCGCAGCGCGAATCCATGAAAGTGCACTGGCATTTTCATCGTCGCTACAAGGCTCAGCGCTTAGTTGGCAGAGAAGACCGTCGCAAAGAGTTCAACGACCATCTCGCACCGTTGAGACGTTTTCTCAAAACCCGACTTGGTAGCGATTGGAATGATCTCAATTCGGAGATTCGGCAAGAAGCCAGCACTCGAACAGTGTTGGGTTTTCACTTGATGCACCATTTCTGGCGTATGATTCGCCGAAATGTATTTGTAGTAGATGGTGTCGTCTTTAGTAATCGCTGTCAGCAGCTTAGTTCTGGCAGTTTCTACATTGACCCTACGAGCAACAAACTGTGCTGCATCGGCAGTTAAATTTTAACCTGGCCAGAGGCACACTAAGTGACTGCCTCTGGCTTCATTTATTCAATCATTTGAGGAACTATTCATGAAAACAACAATTAAAAGAAATGCTGAGACCCTAATATTATTGGCTGTGCTGCTGCTTTTGGCTGGCGCTGTGTGGGCTCTTTTGGGTGACAATCTGCTGGCTGCTTTTTCGGTAGCGGCATTTGGTGGCGCCCTCCTTGCTTTGGTGGGTACCATTGAAGCGGAACTTCTCGATGATGTCTTCACGTTGACCATGGATTCAGTCACCCTAAGACCTGAGTAAATCTTAGCTTCGTTTGGATTAAAAACAGCGCTGTCGGCAGTGTCGACAGCGTATCTTTTGACTTGATCTCAGGATAGTAGGGATCTTTTTTTACAAGCTTGCTAAACGACCGGTCTACTTGCTCGGCTAATGACCGATCAGTAGCCATAATTAAGCAAGGACGACCTTTTAAACTTTTCGTATCGGTCCTGGGTACTGTGCCACCATTGCATCGGTTGTTAGTAAGGTAATGCCCTCAACTGTTGCCTGGGCAATTATGATGCGGTCGAATGGATCTTTGTGGAGAGGAGGCAGGCTCGCAATAGAAACTGCATGAGCACTATTGATTGTCAGTTCTACATAACCATTGTCTAGCAGGCCCCGTCTTAATACTCTTGCGTCCACCTGGAAATCGGAGCGGTCTAAGCCTTGTTTGATTGCTATTTCCCATAGGCTAGCTGCGCTGAAAAGCAGCTCGTTTAGAGGATCTTCTAGTATTCTCCGCGTCTCCTTCGATAAACGCTTGGGAGAGCCTGCAACCCAGAGAAGTAGGTGTGTGTCCAACAGTATTTTCATTTATAAACCAGGTTTCTTTGTCTCAGCGCCGCCGAAAAGTAATTCAATTTCTTCGCTGCCCATGCGGTCGAAATCGTCAGGAACCGTTATCTGTCCAGCCAAGAAACCCAGTCTTCTCACTTCATTTGCCACCGGTGAATCCAGCCGACAGACCTTAACCAACGGCTTCCCTGCCTTGGCGATGATAAACGAATCGCCCTTCAAAACTTGTTCTATCAAGCGAGAGAGCTGGGTTTTTGCTTGATGGATATTGACTATTTCCATGGTTGACCTGTTAAACTAAGTCTTATTAGTTTAGTTTACTGCTAACGCGTCATTTAGGCAAATCTCCCATGCTCCTCTTGGGCAAACTCGTGATTTACTTCGCAACGCTGCTGTATTGTCACGTAATTCGCGCTGTTGTCTGAAGTAGGCTACTTTTGTCATGCTCGACTGAGACAGTTTGAGGCATTCGCCTCTCTGCGTCCGGAGATAGCCTATATACCAGTGTTTTCAGGGCTTGGCTTCAAATGAGCCTGTGCTAATTTGTGTTTCTTCGTATTATCACCACTAATGGTGCCAGAAGTCTGCTGCCATTTATTTTGGGGTACTAGCCCAAAAACCGCGCAGTAAAGGCCTTTAGCTTCTTCTCTGTGCTGTGTTTGGGCCCGCGCGGTTGTCCTGTTTTTTCTTGCTCTACACAGTACGTCTTTGATAACACTAGATATCTCTCTATTCTCTTTCGCGCATCAAGGTACTTTAAACCTTTAACAATAGCCAATAAGGCCTATGTACAAATTTTTCGCTGCAACTATGTTGCTTCGAGGATGGTCTTGTCTAGTTTTGTTTGATGTGAAGAGCGAATTGCAGAGGTAATCCAAAACAACCTAACTTAGAAAAGGAAACAGTTATGAAAAACATAAATGCACAAGCAATTCACAATCGCCAACTCGCAGCACAAAAGGCAGCCGTCATCGCTAGACTGAGTACACTCTTTGCCCAGGGCGGTGCACACGTTGAACCCCTTTCGGCCTTGCTGGAAGTTAAACTTGGCGGCAAACGGGTCGGTCATCACCATGTTGATTGTGCGTTAATCACCAGCGATCAGAAGACATATTACTTCTGCTTTGGATACAACCGAGTCAAAGAAGCCGAACATCCCTTCTTCATTTTGCTCAAAGACAACTGGTTTGATGGCACCAAGTTGATTGCTCAAGACGGTTGGTTTTACCAATCTCTCTCTGAAGTTATGAACATTCAGGGCGGCTTTCTCGGCCAGGGCATAACCGTCGCCATTAGCAACGTGCAAGTCGACAAAGCTGCTTGATTTAGACTTGCGACAATTGGCCACTGCGGAATGTGGTGGCATAACCCGACGCTGTGTTTGACAGGGAGTTTTGAATGCAGTGTCTACCCTTGGGAAAGTAGATGACGATCAAGAGTATTAGAGCTAGTATCAGCAACCAGGAGTTTCCAGCCAAGAAAGAGGCTGTTTTGACTAAACTCAGAGCACTCTTTGCCAAGGCAGATGCTGATTTAGCGGTAGTATCTGCTACGGTCAAGCTCAGTCGTCGTATCGATGAAGTGGTGAAAGTTGTGGGCGCCTATCAGGTTGACTGCATGGTCAGCACTGCTGATGGCAAAACATACTATTTCACCTTTGGCTACGACCGTCGTCAGGAAGTGGAGAATCCGTTCTTCATCTGGCTGAACGACAGTTGGTTTGATGGAATAGAACTTATTGCCCAAGAACGTGCCCTTTATTTAGCGCTATCGCAAGCGATGGGACATCAAGGTCGCTTTGCCGATCAGGGTATTGGTTTAAAAGTCAGTCATTTGCAGCCAGTTTTGGCCGCCTGACCAAAGTCACAGAACAATAGCCAGCGCCGGATTGTGTTGGTTTTCAATTTTCGTTAGCTGAAGGCACAGGGAGGTCGCCCTCAGCTAATTTGTGAGGAAAGAATATGAGTGAAAATGAAAATAATGGCACGGCATTACCTGTTGAGCCAAGTGGTTCAAGCTGGAAAACGATTTTGTCTTTGGTTGTTGTCGTACTGCTCTTAGGTGCGGTTTACGTCACAACAACGCCTGAGTTTGCCGTTCTGCAGGCGCACTATGCTGTCAAGTCGAAATCTGTGGGTACCTTTGAGCGTGCCGTTGATGTCGATAGTGTTGCTCAAAATCTCGTTAAAGACATGGTTTCTACGCCTGTTTCTAACGCCCTTGGTGGTGGTGCCTTTGGTAACTGGGTGGCAAGCAAGTTTGCTTCACTCTTTCAGGCAGACCTTGAAGCGGCAATTAAGAGCGAAATTCGCGACTCTGTTGCCGCTGGTTCACTGGCTGATGATGTACAAAACAGTGCCGGCCAGAGTGTTGGCTATAGCACTAACCTAGACGCCTTGAGCAAACAGTTGGGCTTTGATCGCTATCACTACACTGGTATCGATTATTTCGCTAGAGAAGCTGTTGGCTCGAATTGGCTACTGACTCTCAACTTTCAGGACGACAAAGAGCACTACATTGGCGTCAAGGTTGAACTGGCAAGGGCAGATGGTGATTGGTTTTGGAAGATTATTCGCATAAGTAATTTTTCCGATGTCTCGGTCGAATTGCTCAAGATTAAAACCAATGAGGTCAAGGATAGCCTTTAGCTCTAACAACTAACATTTAGCAGGAATACTTATGTCAAATACCGACTATGAAATTATCACAGGCATTTTGCTTAGCATTTGTCTCGCTGCAATTTACTTTTACTGGATGAAGTATGAGTTAAAACAGCAATTTAGTGCCGAATTGAAGGCCACAGTAGAAAAACTGAAGGTTGCCAATGAAGCCTGCGCAGATGAATTGCCGTTTAGCAAATCGAGCAAGCTTCTAAGACAGGCAAATGACTGGATGCGTCAGATCAACGAATTTTGTGAAGAAGTTGATTTGGAGCAAAATATTGATGATTTGGTTGCTGTTCGTCGGCAGCTTTATTTCGTCAATAGAAACATCGACCTTGCCATGATTCCGCGACAAAAGAGCAATAAGGTCTTCTTTATCATGGTGTAAGGCTAGAGCGACAGTAGTACAGGAAGTAGGTTGCCAGGGATGGTCTTCACTAAAAGGCGCCACTGCGTGCAGTGACGCCAAATCTATTCAATAATTTTGGAGACTAGCTATGAACAATCAAACTGCATGCACTCTGCCAGTTACAGGCGCAATTAGAGCTAAGCTAAATGAAGGCTTTTCCCTTCGTCTGTCTAACAATAAAACCTGCTTCGTACCAATAGGACAGCTTGCCGGTTATTGTGACCATGAACGATTTGAACGCTATGACGCCTTAGGTATTGGCGATGTTATGGAAGTAATTGTTGGAAAAGCTTCGAGAAGACCAATCGCTAGTGAGGTCAAAGCCTTGGAGTACAACGCCGAAATGAGACTGGGACTGAAAGCTGAGGTTGAGTTTTTTGTAGTGAGTTTGTCAGAAGAGGGCGTTGCCGTTCGCCTTCTGGCACCTGCTTATGCTAAGGGTGTGTCCGCCTATATCCACCGCAGTCGTCTGAACGCAGAGGATTACGAGCTTTTGGCTCGTGATAGTAAGCAATGCGCAGAAGAGCGGGTGGGTCACGCGGCCAAAGTGGCAAGTATTCGGCGCAATGAGAAAAAACGGTTAAGCATAAAGCTGACTGTTAAGTAAAACCTTGTAGAAACCTGGCTTGGCTGCCTGTTTGGGTAGTCAACGAATCAACTTATCTAGAGAGAAATTAAGATGAAAACTATCATTTCATTAAACAACGGTCGTTCAAAAATTCTGCATGGTCGCTTTGGTGGCTACGAGAAAGGCAGATGCAAGGAAGATGTTTTCCCTTTGCGCCGCCAAATCATTGAGCAGGAACTGACCGCCGTGACCGCTTTAGAAATTGCCGAGTGCCAAGATAGTCTGCCTGAGTTGCACGGCCTTGAGTTTCATCCTCACGACCTAGGTCTGCCTAACTTGTCTTTGGTGCGCGCTCGTCTGGCTGAAGGTGACTTCCGCTATGGCATTACTGAAGTGCTACATGGTGCTCTTGGTGTTTCTCAATTTCGTACCAATCGTATTCATTTTGAAGTGCCTGGTCATCACCGCAAGAGTGGTGGCAAGCGTCTGGTGCTTCAACTGGAGTTGGACGAAAGTGGTGCGATTACTGCTGCTCACTACGGCTAAGCATAGCCGTTTTCGCTTTTGGGTTGCTTGCAGCCCCTCAATCAATTTGGAGATTTTATGTACATAGATCCAGTGGCTATTCTGGTTTTGCTGGTGCTTGCTTTAGTAGTTCGGCAAGTGTTTTATCGAGTTACTCGTTGGTTTTCTACCTTGGTCATCTTTTTCTTGATCATGGCGGTGCTTATGCCTCATCAAACCAAAGGTTTGCTTGGCGGTGTTTTCTCGCTCTTACGTGAGGCTTTTTACCGCATACTTTATGTGCTCGGTTGGAGCTAGGAGCATACCCTGAGCTAGTTTAGTTTGCCGTTTCTGGATGAGCCGGCCTTTAATTTATGACCCAGTTGATGGAATGGATGCGATCCTGATTCTGGGCTTCTTGTTTTAGGAGTCTGAAAATGACTGTAACAGTAAAGTCTCGAGCAGAGGCTGTTTTGTCGCAACTGCCAATTTATCTTTATCTGGAGCTGCTTTGTCAGTTTCTCATTGTTTCGCTTATACCTACTGGCCCTAGTCGGTTAACGATAGAAAACGCGCTCGACCTCTCTCAGCCACTGTCTTTGATTTTTGTCAGTGTGCTGGTGGCTCCAGTTTTGGAGGAGTTGATCTTTCGTTTTGCCCTGTTTAATGTCTTGCGTTTTGTCTTTGGCAAGCTTTTTAGCCATTTACCACAAGGCAATTCATGGGCTGTATATCTGGCTATTGCTGTGAGCTCAATCGCCTTTGGTCTAGCGCATCAGGAGCTTTATTTCGGCATATTTCTTATGCATGCTGTCTTTGGCGCTTTTGCTGCTCATTTGTACTATCGCAGCGAGACAATTTTTGCTCCAATGGCATTGCATATGCTCAACAATTCAATACCACTGTCAGCGATTCTGCTTGTTGAGTTTCTGAAGTAGCGAATGGCCGAATTGGACCGCAATAAAATTTGCGGATTTTTAACCACAACCTAAGGAGAACGACATGACGTATATCCAGAGAATGTAGGTCCTGGTGGGCACTTCACCATGGTGGTGATGTAGAGGGGTTTGCTAGTTAATGGTTTCACGGCCATTTTCTTGCTTCCGGTTTGCTGGGCCCTGCCTTGGCTTGCACCAGGATCTCCATTCGGGAGGTTCTTATGGGCAAGTTTCGTGAACGCCGCAAGGCAGATTTTGATCAAAGCAAACAAAGTGACAATGGCGACGATGATGTCGTTGTCGTGGCTTTAGCTGATGTCTTTATGACTGATGCCGTGGTGGCTAAGCTATTGGCTCGTGATGGCGCTCAGATTGAACGTCATCGCCAAGCTTATGAATATGGTGAGGATATGGTGCGCGTGGTACTGCGTCCTCGCTATGATGGCGGTTACAATGTTGAAGATGGACGTCATCGCGTTATTGCCGCTAAGCAAGCTGGTATCGGCTTGATTGAAGCTAAGCTGATTGGCTGCTAATAGTTTCTCTGATCGGAATTAAATAATATTCGCTACCACAAGGATGTGGTGGCAGGTTTAGTTATTGACCTGATGTTGGAGCAGAAGTGGTTCTGGCATCGGGCGTTGCGAGGATTTTATTATGAATTCGACAGCGAAGAGTGCTGAAGAATCAGTTGCGCTTCAGCTAGCTCAGCCAATTGCTGAGGATGCTGAAGACCGCAGTCAACGCCTGTTTGGCAAGGTTGTTCAGCTCAATGCGCAGGTCTGTAAGGGGCCTTGTGTGAGCAACGAAGTGCTTAATGGTGCCTTTGTCGGGGAAGCCACTAGTGCTGCTGTTAAGGTCGTTGAAGGCCGGCGTTGATGCCATTCAAAATTAACCCATAATCATTTTAAAAGAGAGAAAAATATGAACAATACAAATCAAATCAACAAGCCAGTTGTAGTCGGTGTTACTGTCATCAAACGTGGCCGCAATCTGCAGTTTGTCGCTTCCGTCGACATTCTTGGTGTCACTCACAGACTGGAAGCAAGAAAGCAATTGAAGGCGGGCAAAAAGACCCCTGGTGAAGCCTTAGAAGCCTTTATGGAAGTATTTACTAACGGCGCTGAGCAAAATTCGACCGCAGATGAAGGCGAATTGCTTTCAAACAGTTTTGCGGCGATGGACGATTACCTTGATATTGATGAGACTGCGGAATTGCAGGAATTTATCCAAAGCGGTTCACAGTCTCTTGTTGCGCAGGCGAATGAACTCGCTGCCGCAAGCGCCTCGCGCTTGGAAGGTGTCGAAAAATCGGAGCCCGTAGAGTTCGTCATTGGATACATTGGTGTGATTGAACCGGCTGAGAATAAAGGCATTTGTCGTAAGTGTCTTAAAGAATTCGATCTGCACTACATCGCTGGTACTACTGACCTGTGTATGAGCCACATTAACCCTGGTTTCATCTGAGGAGCTACAAATGGAAACTACTGAAACATTGACTCACTTCTCCCAGTTTTTGATTGGTCTTGCAATAACTGTTGTTTTTGCGGCGCTGAGCTGGTGGATTGCTTCTGTAATCTCAAAGAAAAAGTGGAACCGATACTCTCTGGCTGAAGCTGAAGCTACGAGAATTCGCGATTCTATTGTTGCTACGCACAATTCTTTTAAGGGCAAGTACATGCCACCGGCTTTGCGTGAGCTATTAGGCGATGCCTGGACTGATTATAGTTCGCTTGCTCAACAAGCACACTCTGTTGATACCGATGAAGAGCTGCTTGCCTTAACTGCTGAAGTTGATGCTGTTCTAGAAAAGATCTCAAAGCAGGCTTTGATAGAACCGACAGCCGCCGATTTTGAAGCTGACATTGGGGAATTAGTGCACGAGGAGGTTGAACTGCATAGCAAGCATGAAGAGTCTGTCTCGCGCTTAGAAAAAGAGTTAGGTAATAAGAAGGAACATATCAAGCAAAGGCGCGACCAACTTGATGAACAGCGCGCTGCTTGGTTCGACCAACAGGCTTCAGTCTAAAGACTCTTGCTAAAGAGTCTTGCTAAAGACTCATACAGCCGCCGCAGGTCTTGTGGTGGCATTTTTACATGGCCAATGGCGCTGCATTTATGACGGTGCAACGCCTCTGGTTGTTTACTGGCGAGAACAAAATGGAAATGATTTGAGAGCACTGGGGCATGGACGCCCCCGTGTTTCACTTTGTAGATTTAGTGCGTTCACCACAAATTTCTTTTTTTATCGAAGCGTAATCGACCGGTCTATTGCTGATGCAGAAAAAATGAATACGATAGAGCAAAGCACCGCTCCACAAAATAGAGCACAGCTCGACAGGCCAAAAGAAGGGTGAGAGGAATTCCCCCCACCCTAGTAAGAGTGCGCCAGAGGCTAAATGTTTTGTGTATTTAGACGAAAATTTATGCAGCTAGATTTTACTAGTTCTTCCAGCTGACGTAGAGATATAGAGTTCTCTGCCATTGAGAACCGACTACTTTCATTAAGTACGGTCTGATTGTCAGTCCGCTTGCAGAAGCCCAGCGACAGAGACCGCGGGCAATCATTCCATCATGGCAGAGGGGGTGGTTGAAGAGTTGGTAAAGTTCTTCCTGTGGGGTAGTTTTAAAGACTTCGTTGCTAATCGGATGGCCGAAGCAGTTTAGTGCAGCTACACCTTCCGAACCTATCAAAATACAGGCCTCGGTGTCTCCGGATGCAGCGGTTTCGCTAAGTTTGGCCTTGGCCCTAACGATATAGTCTGAACTTGCTACGTCGCTTTCTTCGTCGAGATCTTGTTCATACTCGAGCATGACTTGGTCGGTGACTCGCTCATGCAATAGTTGGGCGTTGCTAGACAGAGTCTGCAACTCCCTGATGTCGATGTCATCGAGTAAAGGAGCCGGCGGTGGCGATAGTTCTTGATAGCGATGTTCAAAAAGCGGATGCCCTGGTAGACCTAGTAATTTGTCAAAGTGTTCTCTCTGCCAGCGAATCATCAGGACACAAGCCTTTTGACCAGAGTGATTTCTGAACAACTTATCGAAGACCGGGCGCAGGTCGTTTTGCAGGCAGTATTCATAGAGCTTCTGCCCGTCTTCGTTCAGCCAGCTAGGGCTAAGTTCTCGGGAGAACTTGGCCTTTTTCCAGTCGGGGAATGTAAAACCTAGCGATGTGCCTTGATTGAGTGTGCACAATGGTAGATAAAGGGTCTTCTCGCCGTTTACTGGAGTAAATGATGAAGCGGTACTTGTGGACAAGGTCGCCACTCGCCTTTCTATCACGGCGCTGATTGGTACCGCACTGTAATTTACCGGCAAATGGTTTGCTACGAGCAGTGCAGGCAGTTGTTGAATGATTTCATCTGCCGTGTTCGGGAATGATTTGAGGGGTCTGCTATAAAGACGAAATTGATGTTTGGCCAGCGAGTGCGGCACGAAGAATTTCATGGCATTGACTAGTTCGCGGGATATTTTGCTCATTGTTTTGTTCCTGAGATTGATTGATTAGGGCTCACGAGGAAAGCCCTTGTCCGTCACGCAGGCCGCGGAGCGACCTGGTGCGCGGCAATGGACAGCCGTCAGATTTCTATTGCGAAGGAAGGCTGTGCGCTCCGCATTTTCCTAACAAGACACAACTTAGCTTAGGCTTGGTGCTATTTCTGACGCCAAAAGACTCGCGCGCCATCAAAGTAAATTGAACCAATTGTTTCTTTGACGATGGTGGCAGTGGGCTTTTTGGCCGAAAAAAAACGTTGCCAGAAGTGCTCGTAGCCTTGGCCTGTGCGAGTGCGGGTGAGTTGCACACTGGTATCGGGCAGAAGCTTTAGTAAAGCGCCTTTGTGCCTGGTGTAGTATGCTCGGCAGTCTTCTGGATGCCGGTCAAAGTGTTCTTCGTTCCAGTTGGTTTCAACTAGCAAGGTGGCTTGCCCAGCTGGTTCTAGATTGAGTGAAGCGGTTTTGTCATCGAGCGGCTCACCGTATTTGAATCTGATTAAGACCGCTTCTGTGTCTGTGTTGTCTTGCTCTAGCTGCAGCTGTCCGTTCTCACTCATGAGAACTGCGTCTAAAAGTCTGCCGCAAGAAAAGCGATTGGGGCTGGCAATTAAGCCATCGGTGAGACTGAATCTCAGTTCTTGTTGGTCGCTTTGCTGATCAGCTGAGTGCTTTGGTAGTGAGATGTATGGGCGGCCACTGGCGGGCATTTCAATGGCAATGCCGATAATGATTTGCTCGGGGGTAACATCATAGAGTTCCAATCTGGTCTCCTGTTTGTTTTTGTTGAAGTATGGTCTGGAGGCATTCTTCGCACTATTTTTTTAGCAGGCCATCCTGTTCAACGTGAATTGACTTGCCCATATTGCCTTCAGCCGCTAGCAGCATCAGGTCGATGGGGTCCAGACTCTCTGTGCCTACTGAAGTGGCTTTGGCGCTGTTTTGCTGTACAAGATTGCGGAGAATGCTGGCCAGCGATTGTGCCAATGCTACTTCCCCCACTGCTGATAGAGCGCCACCAGCTTGGACATTGACAGACTGCACCATGCCGTTTGTATTGCTGTCGTTGACTAAGAAAGTTCGTTTTTCTTCGCTGCTGGTGCCCAGTACCTGATCAACCATTTCTCTGGCCGCTGCCTCAGTAATAGATGCATCACCGCCCCTGATCTGGCCGATCAATGATTGAGTAATTGCTTCGATTTTGCTGTCGGTGAACATCAGTTCGGGATGACCTTGGCCGATCAGTACGCTTTCTTTGGCTTGGGTTAAGGCATTTTCTAGCGCTAGCATCAGGGCCTTAATGGCTGGTTGGTCGCTGTGCCAAGTTGCTAGTTCGGTGTTGATTTTGCTCAATTGTTGCTCAAGAGCAGTTAAGTCAGCTGCACTTGTAGAGGCGACGAAAGGCGCCTTGTTTTTGTGGTTATTCAGCAGCCCTGTGAATTTTTGGTATTGCTCAATCACCAGACAGAATGTCGCATCTGCTACCTCATAGTGTTCGGCGGCGATCATGGCCAGGCAGTCTTTTGCCAGAGTTCGAGTGGCATTGGATGAGAAAAGTGCGGCGGCCAGCCATGACAAGTTTTCGTCGTCCGTTTCACCGCTTAGATCAGTGTAGAGCCGTTGGAGCAGTTCTATCATTGTGATTTGCTCTTCTAAATCTCTTTGGAAGCGGTTTGCATTGGTGCTGTTGATGGTGTCTCTTTGGTTTTGGTTCATTAGTCTGCTCTGTTGGTTTGAATTGATAGGCGGCTGGTTTTATAACAGCTTGAGGTGCCCGGTGATTGGATCTAACCGTTCGCTCCAGTCTGGCCCCACAGCTAAGACGGTGTAGGTCAGTTGACCATGAAACTCTGTGGTGCCTAGATCTTGCACTAAGTGGGTGTTTAGGCCGGCTTTAGAAGCCTTGTCGTATATTTCGAGCAGTTCAGCTTCGCTGTCTACTCTTACAACCGATTTGGGATAATTGGCATTGAGCCATTGCCTGGTTAATTCGCATGTTCAGGTCGTTGCGAACGACTAGAACCATCTTTAATTTTGCTGACATATATCTTCCTTCTGCTGTTGAGCACATCGGCTTCCCTGCCTGATGTGCTGGGGCTTTCAGTTACAGTTTACTGGCTCTTTTCACCGTGAAATTGTCCTTCTTCAGTTGAGCCTTTCAGGGCAGCCGTAGAAGAGGTACCACCGGTGATGGTCATCAACAAGTTGTCGAACCATCCGGCGCCAACTTCGGCTTGGTGTTTCACTGCGGTATAACCTTGGTTTACCATGGCAAATTCTTCTTCTTGCAGACGCACATAGGCCGGCATGCCTTCGGCAGCATATTCGCTGGCCAATTTGAACATGCTCAGGTTGATTGAGTGCCAGCCAGCCAAGGTAATGAAGTCGAACAAGTAGCCCATTTTTCCTAATTCATCCATGAAAGTGGCAATGGTGCCGTCGTCCAAATAATCCTTCCAGTGGAAGGATGGAGAGCAGTTATAGGCTAAGATTTTGCCGGGGAACTGCGCATGAATTGCGTCTGCAAAGCGTTTCGCTTCTGCTAAGTTCGGGCGAGAACATTCGTACCAGATTACATCAGCATAAGGGGCATAGGCCAAGCCGCGAGCTATCACCGATTCGATGCCGCCTTTGACGCGGAAGTAGCCTTCTGTGGTGCGTTCGCCTTTTAAGATCACGTCGCTTTCTACCATTTGACCAGTAGTCGCATCTTTGACCATACCTCTGGCAGTGCGTTCACCGCTTAAGAAGGCGTGGTCACGAGGGTCGATGTCAGAGGTTAGTAAGGTGGCGTCAAGAGCATCAGTGCGAGCAATGATGATTGTCGGAACATCCAAGACATCGGCGGCCATGCGAGCAGAGGCAAGAGTGTTGATGAATTGGGAAGTTGGTACCAGCACTTTACCGCCCATGTGACCGCATTTTTTCTCAGCAGCTAATTGGTCTTCAAAGTGCACACCAGAGGCCCCAGCTTCGATCATCATTTTCATTAGTTCGTAGGCTTGCAGTGGGCCACCAAAACCGGCTTCTGCATCGGCGACGATGGGCAAATAAGCGTCGGCACCAGATTTGCCTTCTAGTTTCAAGATCTGGTCATGACGAGCCAGGGCATTGTTTAAGCGACGCACTACAGCTGGCACGCTGTTGGACGGGTAGAGACTCTGGTCGGGATAGGTGTGTCCAGCTAAGTTGGCGTCAGCAGCTACTTGCCAGCCGCTCAAGTAGATTGCTTTCAAGCCTGCTTTGGCCATTTGTACAGCCTGCGAGCCGTTTAATGCACCAAGAGCAATGACTTGCTCTCCATTTCTCAGCATGTTCCACAATTTGATTGCACCATGACGAGCGATGGTGGCATCAGCATTAACAGTTGGCCGCAAGCGCATTACGTCTTCATCTGAGTATGGCCGTTGGATACCCTCCCAGCGGCGAGCCATAGCATTTTGAGGGATGCAACCACCGAATGTGATGGTCTGTTCAGTCGTTGCCGGTTGAGTTTGGTCTTGTGTGGTCATTTGCGTACCTGATTGTGTTTGGTTAATTGAGTTGGCTTGAGCTGCGTTTTCAGCTTGCTCGGTTTCGTTGGTGAGTAGCACTTCGTAAGCTACGAGGGTTAGAAACTCCTCAAAACGTTTTTTCAGCACTACTTGTGTCAATATCTCCTCGGCCTGCAGTAAGCGGGCTTGTAGGAGCGGAGAGGCTCCTTCTAGAAGGGCATTAAGTTCCTCTGTCAGGAAGGTGCGGTAAAGGCGACGGTTAAATGTGCGGCCATCTTCAAGCTCGCTGTCATGATTGAGCCATTGCCACAGTTGTGCTCTCGATATTTCGGCAGTGGCGGCATCTTCCATTAAGTTGTGAATCGCCACAGCGCCACGGCCCATGAGCCAGGCGGCTATGTATTGCAAGGTGACATTGATGTTATTGCGGATGCCATTTTCAGTGACAGTGGTGGGGATATCAGCCAGGGAGGTTAGACTCTCTGCGCTGACTTCCACTGCTTGGAAGTTGCTACAACCGCAGCTATTGCTGGCAAAGCCCTTGCCTTTTTGATTGGCTTTATCCTGTAATACCGTGACAAATTCTTGTTTTGCCACTGCGATCAGATCCGGATGCGCCACCCAGGTACCATCAAAGCCCAGTGCTACTTCTCTGGCTTTGTCGCGTTTTACTTTGTCTAAGGCTTGAGCTGTTACAGTGGGGTCATTCTTATTGGGAATAAAGGCCGACATTCCACCCATAGCATGAGCGCCCCGACGATGGCAGATTTCTACCAGCCGCTGACAGTAAGCTTTCATGAAAGGAACATCCATGGTGATCAGTGAACGATCGGGCAGTACCATTGCACTATGGTTCTTAAATCGTTTGATGAAGCTGAAGATATAGTCCCATCTCCCAGCGTTTAAGCCAGCAGCGTGCTCTTTAAGTTCAAAGAGAATTTCTTCCATTTGAAAGGCTGCCATGATTGTTTCAATCAAGACAGTTGCTCTGATGGTGCCGCGGGCTATGCCCATATAGTCTTGGGCAAAATTGAAGACGTCATTCCAGTAACGAGCTTCATGGTGACTTTCAAGTTTTGGCAGATAGAAGTAGGGCCCGCTGCCTCGATCAATTAGTTCTTGAGCGTTGTGGAAGAAGAAGAGACCAAAGTCAAAGAGACTAGCGGGGATGGGCTCCCCTTTGATCAAAAGATGTTTCTCGGACAAGTGCAGACCACGCGGTCTAACAATTAAGGTGGCCAGAGTGTCGTTAAGTTTATAAGTTTTGCCAGGGGATGAGCTAAATTCTAGGGTTCGTCTGACGGCATGATAGAGATTGGCCTGGCCAGAAACCATGTTCAACCAGGTAGGGCTCGAACTATCTTCAAAGTCGGCCATGAATACATCGGCACCAGGCGCTGAGTTAAGGGCGTTGATGATCATTTTGGCGTCGACAGGTCCAGTGATTTCAACCAGTCTTTGTTCTAGATCGGCTGGACAACTAGCAACTTGCCAGTCTTGTTGATCGGACCACAGTTGTTTGCTTTTAAATTGCGGCAACTGTCCTTTGTCTAGTTTTTTTTGACGCTTGCGACGGCTGGCAATTAGTTCAGCTTGACGCTTGTGAAAGTTTTTGTGCAGGGCCGCTAGAAATGTCAGTGCTTCTTCAGAGAATATGAATTGCAGTTGTGCAGTGGGGGTGGCACTGATGGCAATGTTTTTGGTCATTTGATTATCCAGATGGGTTGAGCAGCACAAGCTGCTAAGAAATGAGCGGAGGCAGCATGCCACCGCTACCGAGTAAAAGGGGTAGCACTTTGGAAAATGAGTTTCGCCGATAGTTTGTGTTTTTGCTGGGAATTAAATTGCCGGGTCGTTGGTGAAGAGTTTTTGTTGGTACTGTTGATAACTAGCAGGGCCGAACTCGCTATTTCAGCCTGATGGCAATTAAGAAAGGCTTAAATAGTGCTTTACCACTATCGGCAATTGAGTGAGTCGTAATATGGGCCGCTTTTTGTTTTGAGCGCGAGACAGTGATAGTGATGCTCTAGTAGGCTTTGAGCAGTGCTGGCGCCGACAGTGGGATTATTCCCAAAAATCATTCAAGGCTGGAAACTATTGTCCTGATTGCCTTTTTGCATATCCGCTCAACTGTCTCAGGCCTTTGACCTTAAAGCGGCTGGTCGAAAAGAGCAAATCTGTTTGATCACTATATGTATATATTGCTGGTGGCATGCCACCTATCGCAGCGAAAGTAATGAAAGTAGCGTACATCCGGAGCAGAAAAATGGAACATCAAGTTGAGACTCGTAGCGAGCAGCAGCAGCAGAACGAAGCATCTAGCTCTAGATTTTATGACGAAATTGATCAGCCTCACACTCGCACTTCTAAGCTTGATGCTAGTGCTGGTGAAAGAGAAAGTGCCGCTGATAAGCTTGACCGCACTTTAGTTGTTAACGCCGGTGAAGGTTTGTGGTCGGTGGCCCGTAGAGCTTTAGCTGATGAAGGTGCAAATGATAAGGATGGACGAGCAATAACAGCAAAAGTTCGTGAAATTATTGAATTGAATAGAGATAGGTTTCCGAGTCTGGTGTTAGCGCCCCATCGTGTTTATCCTGATCAGTGGCTCTTGGTTAGAGAAGCGAAAGAGCAGGGGTCTGGTCAGACCAATAGCGGTCGTGAGCAGGTGATCAGCAGAGATGAAAACGCGCCTGAGAGAGATATTCCGGCCGAGGTTGAAGCCATTCCTGATTTTATCAAAAGAGCTAAGGCTGGCCAAAGGGTTCATGCAGTTAGTGGTGAGGAAGTCGATGCTGAGAAAGGCTCTAAAGTGATTGCTCATGCTGGCTCTGATGTTCAAGCCATGAATGGTTCTTTTGTGCTTGCTCTTCCTGGATCTAAAGTCAGAGCATTTAACGGTTCAGCTGTAGCCGATTATGGTGGCGAAGTAGAGGCGTTTAAAGGTTCGGTTATTTTTGATATGAAAAGTATGGCTGCTGGCGATAACTATGTAAATTAGTCAACGATCAATGCTTCTACAATGATGGGGTCTAGCTAGCGCTAGGCCCTTTTCGTTTGTGAGCTGATCAATTTTGTTTGTTGCTGGCTGTATCTTTTCAGACGCTTCTAGGTGTTACAGACGAGACAGCGTGCGGTTTACTAACCCTGTTGAAACTGAATTTCTCCTCACCTCGAAACTAATAGTGCTCTGCAACTGCCCTGAATGCCAGCTTTTTGCCTGAAGCTGCGCCCTTTGCCGTACTGCGCAATTGTTTACAATCCTTGGTTCCTGCCCTGCTTTCTCGCTAGAACTGAATCACTACTCGTTCGCCACCAATTTTCGGAATCACTGCAAACACCTTATCAATGCCCTTATACATGGAATCTTCGCAATCACTTAGTGGTTTCGGCGTGGCACCAGTAGTAGAGACCTTCTTCGCAAATCAATTTGGAATAAAGCCATGAAACAAAACATGCTCGCCTTGATCTTCGCCTCAGCTTTGTGCACCTTCGCTAACTTCGCTATGGCAGATGGCTATACCGGGAATCCTAATCCAGTAAGCCCGAGCAACACCAGTGAGAATACCAATGCCCTTAACGGTCAAGTAACTGGTCATCAATCACAAATCGCTGCACCAACAGCTATCGCTGCCCCGACTTATATTGCTGCGCCCAATCAAGCTAATGTAGCTGGACAAGGTGGCAGTTTGAACATGAACTCTAGGAGCACTAGCACCACTCTCTTTGGTCCGCAAGCTAATGCTATTCGTAGCGCTGACTGTGCAGGTGATGCCGATGGCATTTCGCTCTATTCTATTTTTGGTGGAATCGGGTATTCCCACGCAGATGAGAGCAAGACTTGTCGCATTTTAGGTGTAATACAAATGACTTGTGCCACTGCCACCAGCTTGGTGCAGACCGGTGCAGTTTTGGCCCAGAATCAACAGTTAAATGCAGTCGGGTACAAAATCTTGAATCAGGCTGTCGATATGGTTGAGCAATGTACACAGCAAATGCAGGCTAATCCAATCGCGTTAGAGCTGCGCGCCGCCTACGCTAAAAACATTCTTGGTAAACCAGTTGCAGAAAGCGACGACTGAGAAAGTAAGCAACCGACTTAGCGTTAATAAGGAATGACGCAAGATTTACCTCCCAACTTAGCGCAGGGAGGCGTAGAGCGGAGTCAACCAAACCCAAAAAAGAGACAACCTCATGAAAAAACAAAACATCGCAACCACAATCTTCACCGCAGCAGTATTGGTTCTGGCTTCAGCTTCAGCTCAAGCTAATCCTCCTGTATACGCTGGCGGTAACGTCTCGGATCAGTGGCAGCAATCGGCTCAGCATGGTGGCTTTAACGTCAGCGACCAGGCACAGTGGAGTCAACAAGCAGGTCGTTTCAATTTATCTACTCAGGGTCAGTTGAATCTACAAAGTGGTGTCTTCAATGACAGCACGCAATTTCAGGGCAATACTCAAGTAGGTCATTTCAATGACTCTACGCAGTTTCAGGGCAATACTCAGTTTGGCCATTTAAACGATTCGGCTCAATGGCAGCAGTCAACACAGCACGGTGTCGTTAATGACAGCACACAGTTTCAAGGCAACACTCAAGTAGGTCATTTCAACGACTCTACGCAGTTTCAGGGTAATGCTCAAGGTGGTCATTTTAATGACTCTACCCAGTTTCAAGGCAACACTCAGTTCGGTCATTTGAACGACTCGGCTCAGTGGCAGCAGTCTGCGCAGCACGGTGTCGTTAATGACAGCGCTCAGTTTCAGGGCAACACTCAAGTAGGTCATTTTAATGACTCTACCCAGTTCCAAGGCAATACTCAGTTTGGCCACTTAAACGACAGCACCCAAGTGCAATTTAACAATCAAACTGGTGCTGTCAATCATAGCCAGCAAGTACAACAATCTACTCAAGTGAGCCCTTACTAAGAAGGAGGTCTGCTCTAGTTTTGAGTGGTGCATGCAGTTAGAGAGGGCTTTCGGATGAAAGCTTAGCCGTTAATCTGAATAGTCTCATGGCAATGGATTTCCATGAGACTAGCAGCAAATTTTTTTTGAAGAGATCGCAGTAGACCGGTCTATTACTAGAGTCGAGATCGATGTAGACCGATTAAGGCCTAGTTTGAAGAAGGCCTCTGTCTGTCTTCGAAATGGTCCATACGGTCTTCAAGTTTAACTATGCGTTTTTCTAGCCTGCCAACGTTGCGTTCCGATGAAATCAACAAAGCAGATATACTGCTTAGCTTGGTATTTATCTCTGAGCGGAACTCATGGAATTCACCAATGGTGTGATCAAGCTTAACGTTGGAATGCTGTCAATAGTTCAATTGCTCTGGGCGATTGTGGGTAGCTAGGGATAAAAATTTATCCGCAACTACGACTGAAGCTAGTAGCTGTTTGTTTTTAAAAATGCTTCGCCAGTTTGTCTAGAGGGTCAGGGTGTAGATGCAGAGCGGCAGTGGTTTCCCGCTGGCGCTCTGCTTGCAAATATCTAGTCGGTCTTAGCTATTTGCTTGAAGAACTATTGACTCCTCTTTGTGCTGGCAAACAAATTTATTCCCACCCAGGCAAAAACAGACAGAACGGCAATGAAGACAGCACCTTGCATTAAGCCGATGACAAAAGCAATCAGCCAGGCACTAATTGTGCCTAGGCTAACAGCGGTTGAAGTTGCTCCGGCTGCACCACCAGCGGTGTTGAATACCGTTGCTGCGAAAGTTGCGACAAGAGTTGCCCAGGCAATGTCGAGCCCGATTGCCCATTTGACGAAGGTTGGTATTTTCTTTGGGGACTGAGAGGAGGTTGAGCCATTATTCTCATTGTTGATTTCGGTCATGATTGTTTCCTGTTGTGTTGAAAAACGAATGACCAGCTGTCTGGGTAAGCTGATCATTCGTGAAATTTTGTTTCTAGCAGGGCTGATTTAAATCTCAGTCACCGCGATTACTGCACCGTGAGCGCGCAGCGCAGCTACCTGTTGGGCGCTCAATTCGACTGCAAATTCAGTTTGGTCCTGAACACCATTAGTGGTGGTGATGGTAACACCCAGGGCACGTAGCTCGTTTACTTCGCCGTCATGCATGGTTATTGCAGTTACTTGGTATTTTTGTGTCATCTTCTTTTCCTGTTTATTTGTTGTTGGAATGAGACAGCCTGGCGAAAAGTCGTGAAAGCGAATCCCACATTTCTTTTGACCAGGCGCTTACTGAGTCGATCATGGGCGCTAGGAAGCTCCATACACTTTGGGCCCAAACTAGTAGTTTTTTGAAGAAGCGTCCAGTTAATTGGCTCAGGCGTTCAATGTACGGACTGATTAAGGGTATTAACCAGTTCCACATTGCCACTACCCGACTGCTGATGGCGTGCCAGGCTCTCTTTGCTAGTGTGGCTGCGGCAGTTCTGATACTTTCTAGCCAGTTCCAGACAGCGACAATGTGTGGCCAAAGCCAACCAGTGACTTGCTGAATTTTGGTAACAACCCAGCTCCAAACTGCGACAAGGTGTGGCCAAAACCAATGAGCAAGTTGTTGAAATTTGGTAACAACCCAGTTCCAAACTGCGACTATGTGTGGCCAAAGCCAATGAGCAAGTTGTTGAACTTTGGTAACAACCCAGTTCCAGACGGCGTTGATGATGTCCACTGACCAGTTGTAAAAAGCAACAATATGTGGCCAAGCGAGGCGGGCAAGTCGCTCAACTTTGTCAGAAACCCAGTTCCAGACTGCGACAATGTGTGGCCAGGCAAAGCGAATGAAACGTAGTGCTTTGTCGTGCAGCCAGTCCCAGGCGCTTGCGATGATATCGTCTAGCCAGCGAAAGAGAGAAACAATATGAGGCCAAGCATAGTGTAAAAAGCGTTTTACTTGGCCCCACAGCTGCCGCCACAGGTCGATCACTTTGTTAGCAAGCCATTGCCAGAAAGAGGTAAAGCGCTGCCAACACCAGCGGACAAAACGCCAGATGCAGCGGGCTATGGGTTTGAGTACAGCCCTTATAGCTGACCATAGGCTGTTCAAAATTTTCTTTAGCGGCCTGAGGATAATTATGTAGAACAGTGGGAAGAGGTGGCTGTATGTGAGCACTGTAATTAGCAGACTCAGTGGTATTGCCAAAGGCCCGGTTAAGGTTAAGAGCAATGGAATACTGACAGCACCAGCAGCTAATGCTGCTAGTGAACCGGTAACAGTGTGCCAGTAATGGCCTTCGTAGACTTCCTTGTGAAGGGGTTGTGCTGTGTTTTTCCAAAGTAAATAAAAGACCATGAAAAAGCCCATTACACCTTTGATAATGAGCTCAATTAGCATCATTATTGGATTCTTTGAAGAAGGTTTGTCTTCATTGTTCATTGAGGTTGTCTCCGCGGACGTTGTTTCTATGGTCGATTCCACTGTGATAGCTTTTAGGTATCGCAGGTGGTGTGGTCAGTGGGGCTGTCGTCTAGATCAGCTTGATTGCCCGACTTTGCAAGAAGCTCTAGGGCAAAAACAAGTTGATTGTCGTGAGGTGTGCCAAGTACTATGTCTGGCTTGTCTTCGAGCTTGAGGATATGGTCTGGCACAATGCCATAGCTTTCCTCCGAGTTGCCGCCATCCCCAAGCCATCTGCCGTTGGGGGTAAAGTAGCGTTGGTTTGTGACGCGCATTTGAGTGCCATTGGGCATAAGCAGTACCGCCTGGGCAATTCCTTTACCGAAGGTGGTTTCACCGACGACAATAGCTCGCTTGTTGTCTTGCAGTGCGGCCGTAAACATTTCGGCAGCTGACATACTTTCGCTATTGACCAGGATGGCTATTTCGCTGTCTGCGGCAATGGCTTCCAGGCGCTCATGGAGTTTGTTTTTACGTTTGCCACTGGCTTCGTCTTTGACATTAATGTTTAAGCCTTTGGGGCTGAGCGAGTAAATGCTTAACTCGTGGTTGCTGCTGCTGATGCGCTCGCGGCAGGAGACGAGTACGCCATCCTTGATGAATAGGCTAGCCAATTGAAGCTGTACATCCATGTCTCCACCTGGGTTGTAGCGCAGGTCAATGATCAGCTTGTCGACAGCTAGTTTTTTTATCGCTATTATCATTTCGTTGGCTGTCTCAAGCTTGTAGAAATGTTCCAGGCGAATATAGCCGACTGACTCGCCCATGCTCGATTTGAGCAGCTGGTGTGTCACTACTTCTGTGTTGACCGTGCCGGCTGTAATGGTGACAGTGTGAATTTGGCCATTGCGCAAAATTACAATTTCAATCTTTTCTTCCGCACTGCAGCGTAGTTTGTTAACTAAACCGCCTCTAGTAATGTTCTTAGTTGTCTCACCGTTTATTGAAACAATGGCATCACCATCTTGCATGCCTGCTTGCTGGGCGGGACCACTGATCACTTGCATAAGCGGGTAGCCGTTCTCATCGGTTTTAACCATGAAGCCGTCTTCAGGTTCTTCAGCTAGAATGGCTCTTCCTGACGAGTCGAGCTTGACCTCGAACTGCACACCGATGCCGGTAAATTGACCACTGGCGCGATCTTTTTCGGCCTTTACCTGGGCTGGTGATAGCAGAATAGCGTACTTGTCGCCAAGTGCTGCCAGCATTTCGTTAGCGAACTTGATGGCGTCGTCATCGCTTTTTATCTGTTTATCAAATTTGTGTTCCCAGGTCTTCCAATCTTTCCAATCAGTGATGTTATAAGCTAGCTTTGATGCGGTTTCCCAAGTGCAATGGTAAAGCTCGACTGCTGTCACTTGTTCTGTTAGTGGTCTTACTTTGCCGGCTAAGTCAGCAAGAACCTGAGTAATTCTCGATAAGGTGGCTGCAAAGCCAGAAATTACTCGGGCAAAAACGCTGGCCTTGCCTTTTGGAGGGGCACGGGGAGTTTTGATATTCATAATTTTCATTTCTTAGTTAAGGCTGCAGCTGTATCAAAGGCGCTTAAAATGGCCCTCTGTCTGGCGAGCAGCTCGGTGGGTAAGTGACTGCCTAGGCTGTCGAAGAATTCAGTCTGTGATGCTATTTCTTGCTGCCATTCACTAGCATCAATTTTGGTTAGTTGGGCAAATTGTTCATCGCTCAGAGATAGTTCGCTCAAATCTAAGTCTTGGCGCCGTGGGGCTAGACCAAGAGCAACTTTGGTGTGATTGTCACCAGCGGCATTGGTCACTCTTTCAAAGACCCATTTAAGCACTCGGAGATTATCGCTAAAGCCAGGCCATAAGAATTTTTTGTTGGCATCTAGGCGAAACCAATTGACGGCGAATATGGCAGGCGGTGTTGGCACTGACCGGCCAGTTTTCAACCAGTGGCTGAAATAGTCGCCGATGTTGTAACCACAGAAAGGTTTCATAGCCATTGGATCGCGACGCACCACCCCCACGGCCCCGACTGCTGCAGCGGTAGTTTCTGAGCCCAGGGTGGCGGCTAGATAGACACCATCGTCCCAGCTAGCCGCTTGGGTTACCAGAGGCACTGTAGTGGGCCGCCGTCCGCCAAAGAGGAAGGCTGCTATGGGAACACCTTTAGGGTCGTCCCAAGCGCAGTCGAGTGAAGGACAGTTGGTAGCCGGTGCTGTGAACCGGGCATTGGGATGAGCTGCCAGACGGCCGCAATCAGGTGTCCAAGGCTGGCCTTTCCAGTCGATAGCCGATGCTGGTGCCTGCTCGGTCATACCTTCCCACCAGACGTCGCCATCGGCAGTGAGGGCGACATTGGTGAAGATGCAGTTTTTGTTAAGCGCGGCCATGGCGTTTGGATTGGTCTTTTCGGATGTGCCAGGGGCGACACCAAACAGTCCGGCTTCTGGATTGATGGCATAAAATCTGCCGTCCGCACCAGGTTTAATCCAGGCAATGTCGTCACCAATAGTGGTGACTTTCCAGCCGCTCAAAGCTGGCGGAGGCACCACCATGGCAAGATTGGTCTTGCCGCATGCGCTAGGAAAAGCAGCGGCGATATATATTTTCTGTCCGGAGGGTGACTCAAGACCGACAATCAACATGTGCTCAGCAAGCCAGTTTTGCTTGTGGGCCATGGTAGAAGCAATGCGCAAAGCAAAGCACTTTTTGCCGAGAAGAGCATTGCCGCCATAGCCAGAGCCATAAGACCAGATTTCGCGGGTCTCAGGAAAATGGCAAATATATTTGGTGTCGTTGCAGGGCCAGACCACATCTTTCTCACCGGCAGCCAGCGGAGCGCCGACTGAGTGTAGACAGGGAACGAATTCACCATCGGCACCGAGTACGTCGAGAACAGCCTTGCCCATGCGAGTCATGGTACGCATGCTGACAACAACGTAAGGCGAATCACTGATCTCCACACCAATGTGAGCGATGTTAGAGCCCAGTGGGCCCATGCTGAAGGGAATGACATACATGGTGCGACCAGCCATGCAGCCTTCGAATAATTTGGTCAATGTTGCTTTGGCTTCGTCTGGTGCAAGCCAGTTGTTTGTTGCTCCAGCGTCTTCTTTATCTACTGAGCAAATGAAGGTGCGTTCTTCTACGCGCGCTACATCGTTTTCGCTGGAGCGAGCTAAAAAACTACCAGGGCGCTTTTCGGGGTTGAGTGCTGTGAGAGTACCGCTGGCGGTCATCTCGGTGCAGAGCTTGTCATATTCGCTCTGTGAGCCATCGCACCATAAAATATTAGAGGGTTGGCAAAGAGCAGCTATTTGGTTCACCCAAGCGATAAGCTTGGTATTGCATGTGGGTACGGTCGAATTGTCTTGATTGACAATTTTCATCTTTTTTCCTTGAGAATTTCACAGGTTGGATTGTGTGAGCATCCGAATGATAGTTAAGTGCCAAACCGGCCGCACTAGAGAACTAGTTTGAGAACACCATTTGAAGTGTTGACAGTTAGGCTTTTCGGATAACTCAGTTTTGGAGGAAGAATTGCAAGAAGAATTAGACCTCTACCCTAGCAGGGTGGGTATTCCGCTCCCATACTCACTGATATTCTTTCCTTAATCTCATCGCTGCGGCGGCCCTCCGGGTGAGCTTTTAGGCTTGTGCAATATCGCTGAGTCAGGCCAAGGGCTGACTCAGTGTGAATTGTCAAAATTTCTCGGCACGCTTTGGGTGAAGTGATTGAGTCTCCCCGAGCTGCGCTAACCAGGGTTTGTGGCCAATGGTCGTCTTAGAAAAGAGGCTAGGCGTGGCGATTAACCTTGCCTTTGCCGTTTAGAGATTGTGCATGAATGCCAACCTTTCCGGCGCCGAGATGCGTACTACTGCTTGTAGCGGAGTTGTCGAAAAAAGTAAAGCACTGAAAAAGGTGGGCTCCATCGTGAGATGGAACCCAATAAATTTTTACTAGTTCAGTGCAGCACTAATTTCCATTTCTACCCATTCCAGATAGTCTGAGTGTTTGTTCAGAGGATGATCCCAGGTACCTTCAAAGCGGCCATAGCCTTCGCGCCAAGTACGACCGTTGTTACCGCTGCGTACAGCGACACGGAACCCTAGCAGACGGGCGATTGTCAAAATTTCACGAGCTTCGGCAGAGAGTGCATCTTCACTTGTTGCAGTGGCCGAGATTTCATAGGCCCCTTCAGTAAGTGCGAGGGTCATAAGCTTTACGAAATTACCACTTTCGTATTCTGCCAGAAAACTAGCTGTCAGTTTGGCAAAGGCATCGATGTCACCGACTAAGGCTTTAATTTCAGTTATATTGGCGTTATTGCACGGTATTGCTCGCAAGATATCTAGCTTGCCCTGTTCGCTCTTCCAGTATTCGAAACGTCTTTTTAGAGCTAATTGCAAGGCGTCATGCAGAGTCTCTATATCGACAAAGCTGGCTGTGCTGTGTGCATTTTCTTTGCTAGCACCAGAATTAGCTTGAGCGTCGTGTACGTATTTATCTATTTCGATTTGACTCCATTCTTCGTAGCCATCAAGTTTTTCTAGTGGATGATCCCAGGTGCCTTCGAAACGTCCATAACCAGCTCTTTTGCTCCGGCCATTGTCGGCCTGACGAACGTGAGCATCGAGACCTAGTCTTTGGGCCAGAGCGAGTATGGCACTGACTTTGTCTTGGTCGTAACTAGTTGGCAATTTGACTCTGGCAATGCGAGTCCAGCCGATCGGTACTTCCAGGAAAGCGCACACGAGCTCTAACAGGTTTTGGCTGTAGACTTGATGCTTGCCATAATAATCGGCAATAGCTTTTTTGTTTGGTTTGGAGACGATTAGTTGAAGAGCAGTTTTCAGAGCCAGGTTGGTGGCGGTGATTCTGGTGGCATGGCAAGCTTGGTTCATAATGTTTCTCTCTTATGGTTTTCGTTGAAGGGAAGATTGTGGCTGTCAAAGATTGAGTAGCTCATTGGCGTGGTTCCAACGTTCGCTTTCTGGCAAAGAGAGCAGCTCATCCAGGTGAATGTTTAGCAATTGCCAGTAGCCTGCTTCGACTTCCTCTTCCAGTTGTTCCGGTGTCCATCCGGCGTAGCCGGATAGTGCGAGGCAATCTCCATTGGCAATGGTCCGCAAATGGCCTGCAGCTGCTTTCATCTCGCTGGCTTTCTTGTCTTCAGAGATGATCGGTACAAAGAAGTAGCCGCTTTCACCTATAGCGTGTTGGGCAGAGATTTCATTTACCTTGTCCAGCCAAATTAACGGCGTTTCCAGTGGTCCTCCGTTGCTCAGCCAGCCGTCTTCGACGCTGCCAGCGATATTAAATCCGAAGGCTTTCTCACCATCAAGAACGGCTAAGAAAATCACTGACTGCTTAAACTCCGGGTCTGCTTCTAGCTTTTCGCTAGCGACAAGGAGTATTCCAGCTTTTAGATTGTTGCTCATGCTTTTACCTCACGATAAAGCAAAGACCAGCTCTCGATTGAAAGCTGATCTTTGAGATTGAAAAAGTTGTTTAGTGGTCGCCGATTTCGCCTGATTGTGCTAGGCGAGACTGGCTAATCACAAGATAAGTGCCGCTTGCACCGTGAGGCTCAACTGAGAAGCTCCACTGCAAGTTGTCGGTGCGCAGTTGTGAAGCTGCTTTAGCGGCATCTTCTTGCGAAACACCCGAGAGCCAAATCTTGCATTCTTTGCCTGTGAATTGCTGTTCTACCGTTTTCAAAATAGCGGCAACGGTGGCTTGGTCTTTGTCTTTTTGTAAGTTGTCTAAGTTCATGAGATTCCTTGGTGTGAGTTGATTGGAAGTGCGGAAGAGTGCGCCGGGAGGAGCGATAGCAAGCCAGGCTACTCTTCTGAGGAGTTTGGTAAAACCAGGTCTCGGGCTAATTGAGCTTGCCTTCGTGCTCTTGCCAGTTTGGCTTGAAGCTGGCTAACCAGGCCATTTGTCAATGATTCATCTAGGCTGCCGCTCACTTCATTTTTCAGTACTCTTGCTCCGGCTAGTATTGCTTTAGCTTCTGGGATTAGCTCTTCGAGTCCATGGGCCGGAGGGAGAGAGTTGATGTCGCTTTCGCTCCGTTCGATTTGGCGCTCTAGATCTTCTAGCGCTAAGTAAAGAGAACTAACGCTCTCTTCACTAGCAGCTGTGACTGAGATGTAGAGCTGGTATTGATTGAGAAGGAAAAATAGAAGTGCTGCTAGTACGAGAAGTACTAAAAGTGTGCTTGACGAATTCATTGTGATCTCCTAGGTTGTGACTCCTCTTACATGTTTAGGCAGCGTATCTTTGCACCGCTGACAGACTAGTTTGATGACTGGCAAGCAGGGTGAGAAACTCTTCTGTTTGGGCGCGGATTGTCTCAGTACTGATTTGTTTGTAAATCAAATCGACTGAAAAACTACGAGCATATGCTGCCCAACCGAATGCTCTAGCGGCTGCAGCGGCGGCACAAGTCTGCAGTGCCCATTGTTTCTTTTCAGTGGCGGAGGCCATGGCAAAAGCATAGGCAGCAATGAGAGCAGCTACCGCTTCTTCTTCTCTATCGACCGCTTTGGCTGAGCTGATAGTGTTGCGAACTTTTGCGGCGATGGCCAACCAACCTTTCTTGTCGTGGCAGTTATGGGCTGCCATATCGGCAATTTCTTCTATTACTTGAACTTCGTTGGCGGCAAATTTTGCAGTTCCGAAAAATGAGTCAACTAATTGCCAGACGCCAAATTCGTTCCACACTGCTAGCCATGCTTCTGGCACAGATATGTTGCTTTGGTCGAACTGACGGACGGGGCAGACAAGATTTTTGATGGTTGATAACTTGTCTGAGATTTGTTTATTTAAACGTTTCATACAATGTCTCCATTAATAGAGAAAGTAAAAATGTGATCTTCAGTTTGATCTGCTGCAAGATCGAAGTTGGTTTTTTGTCAATAGAATTTGAGCTGACCACCACCCGGGGGCCTTCTTTGAAGGCGGCCCAGGCAGAGGCAGTATCGCCATTGGTAGCACAGGCCTCTTTGATCACGCGCACGAAGCAGTCTTGCTTCCTAGCGCTGAGACCCCAGGCTGTGCTTTTTACACAGGCGCCAATGAGCACTCCTGTAACTCGAAAAAACTGATCCGGTAGCTTTGTGGCCTGACAGATTTCGAGCACTTGCTGCGAGCCATCGTCACCTTCTTTTTGTACAATTTTCAAGCGGTCGTACTGGCCATCCAGCAGTTCCATAATTGGTTTGATTGTTGGCCCATAAGCCCAGGGCTTAACTTCGACAACAACGATGCCCCAATTTTGTGTTTTGGCCAGCTTAATCTGCTCTACAACGGCGGCAATGAATGGCGGGGTGGCGCAGTGAGCCAGAAATGGCTCTTGCATGTCGATGATTACAAGAGTGACTCCTCCGCTCTCAAGCTCGAGAGCTGTTAGTTGTTGTTTCATGGTAATGGACCTCTTGGCCCGATTATTTCTTAGTTACTTCTGGTCTTGGATGAAATGGGCATTTGAACACTGTGCCCGCCGGGTGAGCTTTGCCTGAGTAGACCTGGGCTTCACCGCCAGTGGTGCTGCCGTCTAGGGGAAGCGACGGATTGAGGGAGCCTTGAAAGAGGGTGTCCCGCGTGCGTACAACCTCAGAAAAACGCGCTAATTTGTGGTTTTCTTTGAGATTGCGAATCTGCGACTCAGGATTGAAAACTAGTACCGTAAAACCAAAACGTCTGGCTAGACGTGAGGCTCCAGGGTGCATGCCTACGACAAAAAAGGCTTCGCCATTAAATGAGAAGGCGAAGGTCGGGTCTTCAGGGTTAGGCGAATAGTGCGGGTCCCAGTGGTCGATGTCGTGGTCGTGCAGTAGTTGTAGATGCTTCCACAGCAATGATTCGAATTGCTCTTCGGTGGTGAGTTGTGGATGCTTGAAGATTGCTACGAATGTATTGTAGCGACCGATGTTTTGATATTCTCCAACAAACCGTTTGAGATCACGACCCATGGCAGCTACTGAGCTGAGGTGGGCGAGATGTTTATAGAATCCCAGTCGATATGTACCCTCTGTAAAAGCTGCTCGTGCCCCGATGCAAGGATAGTACTCACCTAAGATAAAGGCTCTGAGCATGTCGTGAGCGGCTTCTCCCAGAGGTGGAATCAGGGCATCATTTTTGTCAGGCCAGAGCTTGTCTGGTGGAATCACCCGCAGAACTTTTTGGCCATGGGGATTGTCGTGCTCACCCGGTTTTTCAATGCCAGAGTAACAACTATAGGCCTGGGCTTCGAAACGCTCAAACAGGTCGTTTGACTGGTTGTCGAGCAGCTCGGGCAGATGCATTTTGAATAGCTCGGCCCGTTCATCCTCATCTGGTACTTTGGTATGTGTCACTGTAAATACTCCTGTTTAATGGAGAAGAAGGGCTTTCATCAGTTCTACTTCTTTGTCCAAGTCTCCTGATTTAGCCATCTCTTTAAGTTTGTCTGGCATCAGCGCGGGATAGCTGCAGTGCTGCGCGGCTATCAGAGTTTGCATGGCTCGTTGCCGTAAGATCGAGCTGCTTGCTTGCCAGACTTGAAGAGTGGCGAGCACTGAGGTTTGACCTGAGCCTTTCACTTCTTTTACAAGAAAGCTGTAATCGCGGCTGGAGTAATTAGCTGTTGTGGCCATTACTTGCTCTAGCTCTTCTGGGGCAATGGTGACACCGGCCCGGGCGAACAGTTCTGATACATACAATTGGCGCTCCTCACCTTCTAAATCGAAGATTGGAATTTGAATAGGGGCGCGACTTTTGATGTCAGGGTCAAGCTCATCGGGACGAGAAGTACCAAGGGCCCACAGTACTTTTCCGAATAGAGTGGGGTCACCCATCATTTTGATGATGTTGCCTGCCAGTCGTTTTTCGGTTTCGTGGGTGCCGCTTTTGTGCACAGAGCCCATTTGGGTGTGGGCTTCGTCAACTAAAATGAGTATTTTACCGTAGGTTTTTAGACGCAGCCTGAGCTTTTCAAAGAAGGTATCGGTTTGGCCGAAGTACATGCCGCGTAGGCCGGTAAGTTCGATTACCACTCGACCTGACTCGGCGGCATAGGCTTCTAGCTGATAGGTTTTGCCTGCACCGTTGGCACCAGAGACAAGAATGGCTGGTACTGCGGTTTCTTTCTTCTCGCAGCGGCCAAAGATGTTTCTTATGATGGCACCCGTTTGGGCATAGCCAACAATGTCTTTGGGGCTATGTTCGGGCATCTTAATTTCGATGATATCGCCTAGATCCGCCTTCATTACAGTGTTGATTTGGGCCAGAACCTCTTTTCTGCTGATGGCAGTAGCGCTGCGTTGGGCTTTTTCTAGCAAGTCGAACAGTGCAGTTAGAGTTAGCCCGGCAGTATCTTCAATAAAGGCCTCAAGACTGGGAGTGAAGTTGATCTGACTGCTTTTGCCAGCAATAAAACTGTTGACATAGGTTGCTCTGCGCTCTTTGTCTGGCAGTTCAAGTTCAATGCTTTGTACCGATGGTTGAGCGAGGATACGACTATTGACTTCGCTTCTGGTGTCAGCAATCAGCAACAGTAGATTGCCACTTTCTTTAAACCATTGCGACTCGATTAGGTTGAGGAAGGTCACTAGCCTCTGCCTATCAATTTCAGAAAGCTTGTCGAAATCACCAGCGGGAAAGAGAGAGCCAGCGAAGCGAATAATCGTGCACACTGGTTTAGCCGATTTTTTCAGATCTACTTTTACTTTCTTTACCGCTTGCAGTATTTCGTGCATGTGCACCAGAGCCGGTAGTGGGCTGTGCCTGGTGGCAGCCATTTTGCGTTGGATATCGCCGACTTTTTCGTCGTCATAAATAGCTGCAGCGTCGGCTTTATTAATTGTCTCTTGCAGAGACTTGAGATCATCGCTGAGATAGCCGCCTAGACCAGTCGATATGTCTAGACGCAGGACCGTAAAAATTTCGCTGAGGTAGTGGTACAAAGCAAAACCAAGGTCAACGAAACGTTCTGCTTTCTTCGAATAGAAGAGATCGTGAGTGTTTCCGGTCAGTAGCATGACGCTCTTACCTCGGTCAGAGTAAGCGGCACTGACCTCATTGATAAACTGTGGCCGGGCAATGGTGCTTTCGGCTGATGCTGCGGTGGTCTCGCTCATGACTGCTCCTGGTTGACGGTTGCTATGCGATCGCTATTTTTGTTAGTGACGGCATCGGGATGCGAAAGATCGAAGTCGGCCATTGGTAGAATGGCTTTGGACAAGCCCATTGTGTTGATGGTGTCGACCAAATCCATGAATTCTTTTTGTCTGGCAAAGGTAGTAGGCATGATGTCGCCACCCATTACTTTGCGGTCTACCACGATTTTGGCACCCACCGCTGCTTCTCCATTGGGGCCGCTCCAGTACTGCGACAGACAAATTAATCGCGTACCGAGCTTGACTGCTTCTTCTAGATCGTGGGTGACAAAAAATATGGTCAAACCATACTTTTTCCACTGATCATGAATGAAGTCTTGCATTACCTTGCGGCGGTTGCTATCGAGGGCGCCAAAGGGTTCGTCCATCAGTAATATCTGCGGGCGCATGATCACTGACTGAGCGATAGCGACACGTTGTCTCATGCCACCAGATAATTCGCCAGGATATTTGTCGCCATCAGCAGCAGTTAAGCCAATATCGAGTAAGAGTTCTCCTGCTTGCCGCCGCGCTTCTTTGCGTACTTTGAAATAATGCAGCCAATTAAGCGCACGACAGAAGGCTAGTGGTTCGGCTGCAATGTCTTTGGGCTGTCTTTTGAGCCTTTCTGCAACAGTGCTAAATAACGGCAACAGTAGCGAGTCAAAGACGTTCTCTAATAAGAGCAAGGGGGAGACCAATAGCTTCTCTATCACCGTTGTCTGTTCTAACATCAAGCCCAGAGCGATATTGTCTAGTACTGTCAGATGTTTGAAGAGGGTGTAGGTTTGATAGACAATGCCTCTATCTCTGTCGACCCTTTCAACTTGTTTGCCTGCAACTATTACGGTGCCCGAGGTGGGTTTGGATGAACCAAGAATAAGGCCAAGCATGGTTGATTTGCCACAGCCCGAGGACCCAACCACCGTCATAAATTCACCTTCGCTGACATGCAGGTCGATGTCGTTGAGAATCACCTGTTGGCCATGATCTTTGGGGTAGCTGACTGTGATTGACTGGGCGTCAATAAGGTAGTGAGAGGGCGCTGCTGGTGCTGCGGCTGTTGTCAGTTCTAAGTCAGTCATTACTTGGCTCCTTCTTCGCCAGGGCATTGGCTCTCTAACCACTGGAAGAGAAAATCCAGCAGGAACATAAATAGGGTGGCGAGCAGCACATATGGAACGATTACATCCATAGAAGCTGTGCGCTTGAGTAAATAGACGCGATAACCAATGCCGTGCAAAGCGGCAATGGTCTCGCCAGCAATGACATAGCCCCATGCCGATTTGAAATTCGAGCGCAGGGCACCAATCATTTTCGGTAAGATCTGGGGAAAGAGAATGCGCCAGGCAATTTCACTTTCGGAAGCACCAAGGGTTTGGGCCTTGAATATCTGCTCGTGAGGAATTTCTTTGATGCGGGCGTGCGCCTCTAAAATCAAACCAGGCATTACGCCGAGCACAATCAGAGCTGTTTTCGATTCTTCGCCCACGCCTAGGACAATTACCAGTACAGGTAAGAGCAGGAGTGGTGGCACCTTGTCGGCAAAGACGAAGAAGCGGTAAAGCAGAGCTTCAGCGATGGGGAAAGTGCCCATGTATAGCCCTACGATTACACCAAGAGAAACTATGGCTAGACCAATGCCAAAGCGTTGCATCGAGGCTACGGCATCTAGTACCAAGCGCACTTCGTGATTGCGGTCTGGAGTAGCCGAACGCATCAAGCCGTCAAACATTTCGCCTGGTAGCGGCATTAGTTTTGAGGCAGCCACTTCGATGTCAGGAAAATTGGTCTCCATATAGCGCAGATAGTGGGCGCCCCAGAGCCAGGCGGCGATTAGTAAAACAAATGGCAGCAGCCCAAGTATCCACTTGGTGCGCTGTGAAATTTTTGAATCGGAGCGAAAAACAGTTGCCATAGAGGTTCCATAAATTTGGTGGAAAGAGGTCCAACCAGATGCACTGGTTGTGTCGTGTGAGGCCTTTAAAGGCAAAATAGAATTAGAGATAAAAAGTAGAGAGGCCTAGGCTGATTGCGATTCAGCTTTGACCTCTCTTTTACCTCTAGCTTTTATTTACATTGAAGCCTTAGCGTTTCAGCTTGCCGTCTTTAGCTTCTTGCATGAAGTCGACAGTGTAGTGAATCAAGGTATTATTCTTGTCACCTTGTACCGTGCCGTCAGGGTAGTCAATGCCAACTGCATCAACCGATGTGATTTTTTCATCCATCATGCCGCAGCTGAAGGTAACCTGGCGAACCTTAGCGTTTTTATCTTGCATGTCTTTTGATGCAGCAAATGTAATGGCGGCATCGGGGGTGTAGAACATTGCTGTGGTTTTAAGCTGACCATTGAATTCAGTGGGGGAGACTACAGACAATCTAGCCATGTCCGCCATTGCTTCGTTAGCTGCTTTACCGCGATTGGTCATAGTGGCAGTTACTTCATACCAGATGCCAGTCAGAGCACGACCAAAGTCAGGATTGGCTTTGATGGTTTTAGTGTCAACCACTAGCAAGTCTTGTACTTCACCAGGAATTTTACTGGAGTCGAAAACAGTCTTGATGCCGCGTGTGCTGGCCAGGCCCATTGCCATCGGATTCCAAGTCACCACTGCTTTTTGCGATTTGTCAGCAATAAAGTTTTGCTGAATGTCGCGGTCTGATGTATTGACGATAGCAACATCTGAGGACGAAAGATTGACACTTTCTAGGGCGCGACAGGCCAAATAGAGCGAGACTGATTTGTCTAGCAGATAGATATTTTGCCCTTTGACTTCGTTCAGAGCCAGGCCTCTGGTCAACATTTTGTCGTTGCCGTTAGAGAAGTCACCGACCACTATTACTGTGCTCTCTTTGCCAACGGTGGCTGAGGCAGTCAGTAAGTCAATGTTGGTAACTACCAACGCCTGAGCTTTACTGGCAATATAAGTATCGATACTAGGGCCGTAATCCATTGGCTCTAATTTGATGTCCATACAGTAGGCATCGCCCCATTTTTTCAACAGGCCTTGCTCTTGAGCGTAATACCAGGGCATCCAACCTGTGTAGATTGATACGGCTAGCGTAAATTGCTTGCGCTCTGTGCATTGTTTAGGTGCAGCTTGAGTTTCATCGGCGCTGGCGGCAGTAGTAAAAGCCATAGCTGAAAGGGCTAACAGAGCAGAGAAGGTCAGAGCCAGTTTGTTTTTTACGTTGCTTTTCATTTGTGATTCCTGAGTGGATGTTGTCGAGGTTACGGCTGGAGTGGGCTCCAGCCGTTGGTGCAAATTGCTGCGTTCTAATTGCTTGAGGCTAATTAGATTTTTGGACGTTCTTCTGTCACCACTTGGGTGGTGCCAGTAGCGCTTGCTTTTTCGGCTTGTTTGGCTTGCACAAGAGCGGCGAAGTCTTGATCAGCACTTTCACCTTCTGCTGCTTTGAGATATTCGTCGTGCTCCAACGCTTTGTCTTGGCCAGCTAGTTTGCCTACCACTTTTGCTTTTGCAGCCAGTTCTTGGTCGGCTTTCAGCACTGCATCCAGCGGGCTTTCTTGGGCACGAGTAAGGATGCCATCCAGACGTTCTTGTGCTTTGATAAAGGCTTGGTTGCTGACATAGTTAGCAATCGAATCGGCTTTGTCAGCAGGTAGACTGGCAATCCGTTCTTTCATTTTGGCTAATTGACGTTCCAGATTTTTGAAGCTGGCTTGCTGTGCTTCAATTTCTGATTGTAGCGCTGCTTCTTGTTCTTCCAGCCGTTTTACTTTGGCTTGATATTCCTTGCCGGCATTTTGAGCCTTTTCCATTTTCTCCGCATCATTAGCCTTTTGAGCCTGAGTGTAGACATTGACGGCACCGTCAAGAGCTTTCTGTGCTTCTTGACGTTGCTTTTTCATGGTTTCGAGGCGGCCGGTTTTTTGTTCGACAGCCAGTTCAGCCTCGCTTAAGGCCGAAAGAAACTCGTTGTAGTCGGTCACTAGGCGATCGCGTTCGATGTCGAAGGCGGCGGCACGGCCTGCTGCGTCTTTGGTAAATACGGCGTCGCCGGCGTTCTGCACTTTTGCGCCTTGACGCAGGTTTTGAAAAGTAATGAAGCGCCAAATTGCTGCGAAAATGTTCATGATTTGTCCTAGGTTTGTGATTGATGGATTGTTTTTTTATGGAACAGAAGGCAATAGAGTGCTAGTCAGCAGCTGCTATGTACTTCTGCATTTCTTCGTTAGCGGTAGCAGATTCGTCTTTGCCCCGCAGTCTTGCCTCGACCCGTTGAGCGGCTTCGAAGGCTGATACTAACTGTCGGGCAGCGTCGCCATCTTCACTGAGAAAAGCGATTGGGTCTTCACTGCCCAGTTCCAGTAGGCCGAGATAAGTGGTTTGCAAAGCCGCTTCGATTTCATCCACAAGTGTGAGTAGCTCTTTCAGCTGTTTCTCTTTCTTGTGATAAAAATCTAGTTGCTTTTTGTGGGCCTCAATTTGACGATTTTGCATAGCTATATCGTCTTCATCGGTCAGGCCCTTCAGCTCTTCTTCTAAGGCAGCCAGTTCTATCTGAAGAGTTTTGATATCGACTGAGTGCAGTGCTTTGAAAACTTCGTAAGCATGTTCCAGTACGCTGCAACCTTGCTCAAACGCTGCTTCGGCGCGAAAGCGAAAGCCATTTAATGAGGTGGCCCGCTTGCTTTTGGCAATGTAGGTCATTAACTCATTGAAGACTTTGAGTAATTCTCGGCCTTCTTCGGCGCCGCGATTGAAACCATCGCTTTCGCTGTTGCGGATGAAGTCTTGAAACGCGGTTATTTTCAAGCTGCGCCGGTCTGCCATTAGTTTGGCATAGTGGGCATTTACTCTGTTTTCACCGTTGACAAAGTAGTTCCAGATATAGGCACTGGTACCGGTAAAGATGCCAGCAAAGAAGACTGCGACTGAGCCCATTGAAGCCGCAATCAGAAATGTCCAGAATAGTGCCACTAGAGAAACCGCAAAGGGAATAATGGTGGCACCATGGGTGAGGCATTCGATTTGTACTGCTCGGGCTACTTGGCCGCTATTGAAGTCGTCGAGACCGGGCTGCTTGCTAGGCGGGTCGGCGCGAACTGGGTTGGAAAAATTGAACATATGATACTCCTGTTCGCTGCTGTCATAAGGACCCTTTGTCTTTGTATAGAATGAATTCCACACGGGGGAGGTTATAGCGATAGTCTCTTTCGTTTTGTCCTGGTCGCTTTGGTGGTGGTTCGGCTGAACCGACACCGATGGCACGGAAGCGGTTTTCTGATTGACCGTGGGTGCCAATCAAGCGTTGCACCACTGTTTCGGCCCGTTCTTTTGAGAGGGCGATGTTCGCCTCTTCATCGCTGCCTGGGCCGGTGTGACCTTTAACTACAACCCGATGGTCTGGATAGTTGCTGGTCAATAGTGCAGCAATTTGATCGATTTGATCCTTGCCGGCCTGGTCTAGTTCAGAGGTGCCTTGTTGAAACTTGATTTTCTCGACTTTCATCATGCCGATTTGTTCAAGTTTGTCCCATTCCTGATCTGACAGTTGAGTGAATTCATGCTTGACGGCGTTGTTTTGACTGGGGTTGGCCATTTTGTTCACCACTGCTTTCATGGCTGTGGTGTTGATGATGCTATAAGGATCACTGAGAGGGTCGCTCTTGAGTTTTCCTGTTTTGACCAAGACCTGCGTAATTCTGGCTATTGAATTGGCCAGTCCGTCAGTGTTTTGGGCACCAATTGCGGTGCTAATGCCAAGGTCTGTGCTGGCGTTTTGGTAAACGTCGTGCCAGTCAATTAGCTTGAGCATTGCTTCAACTTCGTCTTGGCTTAGGCCAGTACTTACCTTCATGTCGCTAATCATGCGTGGGCGATCATTGCTGTAGGCACGCATTGTCGAGAAGTAGGCATCCAGAAAAGTAATGACCTGGTCTGCTTTATTGTTGACTATGTCGCGTCTGAAGACAAAGACATCCATGATGTAGCCGCTGAATCCTTCTGAGCCCCAAATGCGTTTGAGACCAGGAACATCGCGTAGAGCTTTTGAGACATCGGGCTCCCACATAACGAAGACATCACCCTGGTGGTTCTTGGCTCGCTCATAGACAGCTGTTGAACCGTCAACTTCTTGACGCCAGGTATTGGAACGTTGCAGGTTGAAAAGGTCGAAGTCAACCATGGTCAGGTCAATGAGAAAGCTCGATGGGCTTTCTTTGCCATAGACAATTTGCAACGAGGCATCATTGAGGTCGGCCAGCTTGCCCGTGGGTAGCTTGTCGCTGAAACCAACAATGGCGTCTGCTCCTTTGCTCTCAGCAACGGCGCCAACGATTACACCCGGATACTTGTGGGTGAGGCCATGCTGCAGGTAGCTATTGATTGGCAGAACAATTGCGTCACATTGACCACTAGCAAACTTTTGCAGCCGAGTTGCATAGTCACCGTTGTCAACGACGAATTGCACTCCTAGCCCGCGCCTGGCTGCTTGCAGTTTCATTTCTGGTGAGTCGACGAAGAAGTAACCTAGATAACCGTCGCCACACACTCTTATGGTACTTTCGACCTTCGCTTCGCTGGCTTCAGTCTTGCCGGAACTTTCTTGCCACATCAACCAGAGTTTGAAGCCTCCCGCACAAAGAAAGCCGACCACCACAATGAGTAGGGCGGCTTGTACTGCTCGATTTTGATTCATATAAGGTTTGATTCTAAGTGGATTAAAGGGCTACTTGCCTTCTGCTTCGCCAGGGAAGCTGGTGGGGTCGTAGAGTTCTAGTTCTGAACCGGCTTCTGTTAGTGCTGACTTTAGTTGATCAGCATTGACTGCATCTTTGTAGAAGCGCGAGTAGCGGCGCAACTCATGCTTTTCGCCGATGCCAAAGCCGACTGTGTAAATGGCGAAGTTGTTCTTTTGTGCTGCTTTTACCCCTTCGGTCAATGAGTCGTTTGAGTCGCCATCGGTCACTACTACCAGACGAAATTCGCCGTAGCCGAATTGCTTCTCGTATTGCTTTTTCAATGTCTTCACGGCTTTTTCAATAGAGTCACCGAGTGGGGTGCCTCCACCGTCGCGAACTGCATCGATTAGCTTGAGAAACTCAGCTTTGTTATTGGCTGCCAGGGGTAGCACCTCACCGTTATGCCTACTATCGAATACATAAAGACCGAGGTTGACGTCGTCAGGGAGGGCCTCTACGAATTGATGCATAGCCCATTTAGCACCGTCTAGCTTATTTTTGAACTTGTCGCTACCTGGTGCTCTGTAGCTCATCGAACCGGAGCCATCGAAGACTACGTAGAAATTGCGAGCGGTTGAGTTAGCTGAAGCTACAGCGTCTTGTGCCTGGTCTAGCACTGCTTGGGCTTGGTTATCGACATCGGCCTGAGCCAAGACGGTATCGCTAGCTGGAGCTTGTGTTGTTGTTGTCACCACTGTTTGTGGCGTAGCGCTCTTGTTCGGGTCTTGCGAGGCGTCACAACCGCTCAGCAGTAAGAAACCTGCCAGAATCAGACCAAGCTTGCCTAAGTTGGTTTTTCTCATGGTCTGCTCCTTATTTGCCAGGTGTGTATTCTTCTAATTCTGTTTCCACAGCTTTAGGACGAAAGACAACGCGGCGGTTTTGGTCCCAATGCAATTTGCTTGGGTGTTCTTCAGGCCATTTTGGTGAAACGATACCAAGGCCAACAGTGACAAACTGCGATGGATCGCAGGTGTAGCCTTCTTGGGTGCAGAAGTTCATGAATGAAGCTTTGACGTTGTCTGCCCGTTTTTTGGAAAGGTTTTTAGCCACTTGTTGAATTTCAGCCAGCTCTTGAGCGCTTGCACCTTCAGCTTTACGTTTGTTGTAAGCGTCAGGGGCATTATGACCTTCGATGACGAAAACTATACCGCCAGCAGTTTGAGCCTGGTCTAGAACGCGTTTGAAGTCGTCCATATAGTCTTGGATTGCGAAGTCATCTTGTTTTGGTTTGAAGTAGATTTCAAACGGAGGCAAGGCACCAACTTGATTGTAGGAATCTAGTTCAGTAGCAATTTGATGCTCCACTCTGGCTCTTACTTTGCTTTCGTCAAAAGCAGGTTTAGCAGCCAGTTTAGTTGTGTCGGCGTGTTGCAGACCAGCCGCTAATTGGTTATAGTCCCAAGTAGCTTTTTTCAGTGGAGCTGAGGCTTTGAGCAAACCCAGTTGAACGAAGCTGGTTTGAATTTCATTGCTCAGGGTCTCGAAATTGCGGGTTGTGCCTTGGCCGGTGAAGAAGGACACGTTGCCGCTAAAGCCAACCCACTGACAGTCTGCCAGGGATGATTCTACATCGGTGGTAGCAGAGGGTGAACCAAAGAGAAGGTCGGCTGATTTAGCAATTAGCTGAGTGTATTTTTGGTCTGCTTTGTTGGCCATTAATGAGTCAAAGTGTTCTTGGCCAAGCATTAAGGCATGGGTCAACTTTTGTACATCAGCTGTGTGAGTTTCGAACCAGTCGGCCCGCACGGCATAGGTATCGGCAATGACGCGGTTGAACATGGCAGATGTAATCAGGGCTTTGGCGCCTTTGACTGATTCGCCACCATTGGCATTGCCAGAGCCTGTAAGTGCTGCTGCGTCTGGGCTAATTACCATGACCGCGTCTAACGAGGGGTCTTGTTCAAAGGCTGTACGAGGATCAACTACCTTGTTGTTAGTGTCATAAGTAGGGATGGTCAACTCTTTTAGCCATTTGATTTTGACATCCTTTGGCTCAAGACCTGCTTTAGCAAGCGCTGTGGTCAGGTAGTCCATGTGTGGACCGTAGAGCTGAAGGCCGATGGTTTTACCTTTCAAGTCAGCCAGGCTGTTAATGCCTGGGCGCACAACCAGTACGTCTCCACCATTACTCCAGGTCAGTTGGTAGATTAGGTAGAGGTTAGTGTTGGCCTGTTTAAAGATTTCGGCCGCGGCGTTACACATACCAGCGGTGCAACGTAAATACGGGGTTTCGCCTTCAAGCACTCCTTTGACTTGCTTGGCAAAATCGTTTTCTACAAATAGTTCAACATTGAGGCCTTCTTTCTTAAACAGCCCTTCTGAATCGGTATCGATAGTAGCAACGTCGCCTGGCCATGTAATTAGCGGCAGTCTGATTGGGCCATCTTTTACCGGCTTTAGTTTCACACCTTTGAGTGCTTCAGTGAGCGGCTTAAAAGGGATGTAGTCAATGCTAGGGTTGCCTTTGGCTGTTGCCTGGCCCGTGGCGGCGATAGTAGTGGTGAGCAATGCTACGAGCAAGGTTTTGAAGCTGGCTTTTGATTTCATTCAGTACTCCTGAATTTATGATTTGGACAAAATGGCTCGGCAGTAAAAGCTGAAAGTCAGGGCTGACTTTTAGACACGCTGCCGAACCGTTAGATAAGCTGCAAGTTGGATAACACCAGGATTGCAGCAATAGTAAAAGCAATTTCCACTGCATCTAAATGCAGTGGAACAATGAGGAAGTGCTTAGTGGGTTTGTTGATTGAGGTTGGTTTGGGTTGTGTCGTTTGGTGCGGTAATGGGTGCGTAGAGCTTTAACCTAGCTATCAGGGCCGGGCCGATACAACAGGGGGTTGTAAAGTGTTGTTTAGCTCGGCGAAATCGCCATGGCCAGGCTGGTAAAAGCAGTACGCTTTTGCTGCTTTTGTCTGGGATAGTGCCAATGCTCGCGCTAGTTTTGGGGTCATGACGGTTGATGGTGTTTTTGGCGGGACAGTGCCGTTTAAGACCGCAGTGCTATGACGCTACAATTTTATCGCCTCGATTAGAGTTTTTGCTACCACCAAGTCCTTTTGGTGGCAGATTATCTCGCTTCTGGAAGCTAGCTTGAGCTTATTCTTTGGCTTCAGCGATGAAGCGCATTAACGACAACCAGAAGTTGACGAAGTCCAGGTAGATGTTCATTGTGATCATCACTGCATTAAAGTCATTGTCTTCAGAGCGAGAAAGACGGAAGAAGTCAAAGACAAAGTAGCCAGCAAAAATCACCATGCCTGCCAGTGAGTAGAGCAGGTTAAAGGAGTGGCCAAAGCCTGTGAATAGACCAATGACGCCGACGATGATCAGGCCCAGCAAGCCGATGAAGAGCCATTTGCCCCAGGCGCTAAAGTCGCGTCCAGAGAAGGCACCCCAACAGCCTAAAGCGGCCATGATTGCTGCTGTGCCCATGAATGAGAAAGTGACTGTCTGCCAACCAATGACGGCAGCGTACATGTTAACGGCTGGACCAATTGCCAGGCCATTGATGAAAGTCCAGATGGCCAGGCCCGCTACACCAAGAGCTGGTGAGGCTGCGGCCATAGCTGCGACGCCAAATATGCCGACAATGAGTAAGACAAACAGACCGAGTAGAACCCAGCCTGAAGTAATGCCGAGGCCCATGTAGGTGCCAATGGAACTGATGACCAAGGAGCCAGAAAGCAGCATCATTACTTTTGCCATGAGGCTGTTGCTGCAGGTGGTTGCTTTGCTTGTGCGTGGGGCGTATGTGTTCATAAATTCTCCGGGGAATTTGTTGATTTGGTTTTTTCTTGCACGTGTGCTTTGACGTGATGGTAGCCAGTGAGCAAAAGCTTGCTCAATTTAGCCACTACATACATGCGAATTAGATAAAGCAGCACTCCTGTAAAGCCGGCCAAACCCGAGAGGGCGAAGGACAACACGTGCAGGGTCTGGAAGTACCAGCCGCAAGCCGCTAGTACTATTGCGGTGAGCAAACAGGCGTAGGTGACGATTGACAGAATTCGCACTGGTGGTAGCTGATCGATAGCTATTTCGGTAACCGTTTCTGCGGCGCCTTCCTCTGCTAGTTCACCAACCCATTTCTTGAATTTCTCACTGAGCGACATAGGGTCATATTGGGGGGTTTGGGGCCGAAGTATCGGCGGTGGCCAGAAGGTTAATGCCCTTCAGGGTAAGGCTGGGGTCAGCGATGTCGAAGACTTTTTTGCCGGTGTGGTTGGCAGCCAAAATTGCTTCGCTCCAGCCACCAGTAACAATAGTCAGCGCCTTTTTTCCCAGTTGTCTTTTAGCAATTGCTTGCCACTCACGAATTAGTCCGACATGGCCGGCAAAGACACCATTGCGCATGTGCGTTTCGGTGTCATAGCCTAGGTCAAGAGTTTGGCCTTTCATATCGAGCAGAGGCAGAAGGGCGGTCTGTTGATGCATGGCAGCCAGGGTAAGGCCGAGGCCGGGAGCAATGAAACCGCCTTCTACATGACCAGAAGCTGAAATGGCAAGCATGGTTGTAGCTGTGCCCAAGCCTATTACTACCACTGCTCTGCGGCTTTTACCGTAAATTTTCCAGGCGGCCACAGCGTCGGCCACTCTGTCAGCTCCCATGGCTGCAGCCATTCCTGTCAGAAATGGTTGCTCAGTGGCGCTAATAAAAGTCACTTCGTGGCTGTGCAGTAATTGGCGCAGAGTTGCTTCGGCTGCCGGTACCACTGATGATACTGCCACAGGGACGGTCTTCTGGCAAATTAGCTCTGCTGTGCGCTGTTCGATTTCAGCAGTGGCATAGCAATGTCTTTCTTGCAGCACGCCGTCAACAAAGTAACCATATTTAGTGTTGCTATTGCCGATATCTATGGCTAGTAACTCTTTCATAAAATTTCCTTGCTCAGGGTGATCAGGTTGCGTGTGGCGGAATAATTGGCATTTCAACAATATCAAAGATTGCCTGAAATTCTGCTTGGTAGAAGGGGATGGCCAAGCCGCGATTGCTAATCCAGAGACTTTCTTCCGAAGTAAAATCGATGGCGTAGTGCCGACCAGCCTGAAATTCTGCCAGCTTGGCTGCCAATTCGTCGTTGCCGACCACTGGGTTTTCTTTTAGAACGGCATAGTGTGCGGTCTCTTGCTTCTTCGCTTTGATTCTATCCCGTGTTTGCAGACGACTTGTTTTCAGTTTGTCTAGTTCCGCTTCGGCCTTCAGTACTGAGATTTCTCTGCCAAGCAGTTCCCGGAATAGTTCTAAGGCTCCATGATGTCTGCCGCAGAAGTTTTTATCAGTGGCTATTTTGTTGATAAAGTCGCCGCTGCTGCAGTAGTTGAAAACTTCATTGAGAGATGCCAGTGAACCTGGGTTTTCATAAATCACTGAGTTGTCAGCTCGTTCCTTTAGAAGCGTTGCTAGTTCTTGTAGCTGTAACATCAGCGCTTTCAGGGCATCGACAACTATTTCGTCGATATTAGCATAGCGATAGCCCCCTAACCCCCTGTAGCTGCTCTTAATTAGCGCATGGGCCTGGTCGCATTGCTCAACTTGGCTACTTAGTTTATCGAGAATTTCGGCAGCCGTTAATAGCTGATTGTTATCTTTGCTCATACTACTGACCTCACTAATTCTTCCGTTTGCGGTTCCGGTTCGATGAAGTGGATAATGCTGGTTTCAGGCTCATTGAGCGCCATAACATCGACGCGGTCACCAACTTTAACCAGTGAGGCATAGGTCAATAACACGGTCAGCAGTTTCTCACTGTTGGCTTTGGCTTCTAAGAGCCTATTGAAATAGGCCGGGTCTGCTGCGGTGGTAAAAACTTCGATTTCACCGTCGTCAATTTTTATGGTGAATACGAAGCGAGTCACTCCATCGACCATGAAGCTCCCTGCTCTCAACACCTTCCCTTTGAAACAAGTGGTGCTTTTGTTTTTTATCAGAGTGCTGACCGTATAGTTGCGGGCTTTGTCAAATGACATAACATCGTTCTCTTTGAAAGTAGCTAGTGCCGAAGATGCGGTCCTTGTTTTTGGCACTAGCTGATTGAGGTGAGCCAATATCCTTTACTGGCGCTAACTGCTATTGAGCAGGATAGATATTGGTGCGGTTGGCGGCGTGCTCAGCGAGCAGAGCGCAGGGCACAAAGTTTTTACGCCATGACTGACCGGGCAGTTCTGCGCCACTAGCAATGTTGCGACTGAGGTCAGAGAAGGTTTTCACACCTAGGTGGTCGATATGGCGCAGTGGGCCGCCCAGTGAAGCTGTGAAGCCGGTACTAATGACGAAGGCCAAGTCAATCAAGAACGGGTCTGAGACAACCCCTGCTTCAAGAACACGCATGGCTTCGTTTTCAATGGTGCCAATCAGCAGCTTAACAATGGCTTCTTCGGCCATTGGCGTATTACCCAAATTGTGAGCCTCGGCCATGCCGCGGTATGGTGCACCTAAGACGGGCTTGCGTGTTTTGGGGTCTTTGACAGTTTTGCCATCTTCCCAGACATAAAAACCATAGCTTCCTTTGCGGCCCAAGAAACCTTGTTCAACCAACTTACCTACCAGGTCGAGAGATGGTAAAGCTAAGCGGTCTCCGTGGGCGCTAGAGAGCGTTTTGGCAACGCTGGCTACTACGTCTAGGCCAACATAGTCCATAAGCTCGACAGGACCCATAGGCATGCCGAAGTTCAAGATCGCTTTGTCTATCGCGGCTGGCGCCACACCCATAGCAAGTAGGTGGGCTGTCATAGCCAAATAAGGCCCGAGGATGGCATTGACAATGAAGCCGGGGTAGTTTTTGCAGGGCAGGGGAATTTTGCCCAGGGCACTAACCAAGCTGATTGCTGTGGCCATCGTTTCTTCTGAGGTTGAAGAGGTGCCTGGGATTTCTACACCAGCCATCTGTGACACTGGGTTGAAGAAGTGCATACCGCTGAAGTTGGCAGGATTTGCTACTCCGGTCTTCAATACTTCTAGGTCGCGTGCTGAGGTGTTGGAGAACAAGAACCAGGGGGTTTCTTTGCTGCGGCTAGCCATAACTTCATCAACTTGCCTGTAGGTGGCAAATTTGATTTCGTCTTTTTCCGGCACGGCTTCGATGATGGCATCGCAGTTGGTCAGGTCGCTGTATGAAGTTGAGAAAGTCAGTTTAGCCAATTTGAGATCGGCTTCTAACTTCATGTACTTGCCAGATTTAACGCGGCCAGCCATCAATTTTTCGATATTAGCTTTGGCCTTTGCCAAAAATTCTTCCTTGATATCGATCACCACAACTTTTTCAATTTGCCATGCACAAATTGCTTCAAAGGCAATTTCTGCTCCCATGATGCCCGAACCAATCACACCAATCTCGGAGACTCGAGCAGGAGTGGTGCCGCTGGCTAATTTCTTAGCTCTGCTGCGGTCAAGGAAAATGCTAACTAGATTGGCCGACTCTTTTGATTGCACCTGCTGAGCAAACAGAGCTGATTCGAGCTCCAGGGCTTTGTCGAGGGGCATGGTTAAGGTGCGCAGGGTGAGGGCAGCCGCTTGAGCTGGTGCCTTGTAACCTTTTGCACGCTTGCTGATCTGTGCTAAAACTTGCTTACTGGCAAAGCCATGGGTAGTGGCGCTAACAAAGTGGCGCATACCCGAGAAGCGATCAGCTTTGAAGGGTTCAGTAACATCTAACAAGGCCGCCACTGCTCTTTCTGCCCAGCCAGCTTTCTTGCCTTTGCCAATGCTGGGTGCTTTTTTGCTTTTTGTTCCAAGGGCGATAGCTTCTGCTCGGGCAAGCAGTTGGTCTGCTGCGACAACTTCATCGACCAAACCGGTTTGCCATGCTTCTTTGGCACTAACATCGGCGCCTGTGGCAATCATTGTTACGGCTTTGATTGTGTCTATCAAGCGCGGCAACAAGACGCAACCGCCGAACCCTGGAAAGATACCGAGTCTGACTTCTGGCAGTGCTAATGCTACTGCCGGGTTGTCTGCGGCTAGACGATGGTTGCACCAGAGAGCAAGCTCCAGGCCGCCACCTTTGCAGGCGCCATTGATAGCAGCTACGGTAGGCACGCCAAGGCTACGCAGTTTAGCCAGAATGCGTTTGGCATTCATGGTCACCTGGTAGGTTCTTTCTTCGCCTTCGCTTTGCAGAGCGCGAATTTCGTTTATGTCAGCACCGGCGATGAACACGTCAGGTTTAGTCGAGGCTATCACCAGACCTTTGAGGCTTGGGTCATTGGCCAGTCGGTCAAGAATGCCATCTAGCTCTTGCAAGACGGCCATCTGTAAGACATTCACTTTCGGTACGTCCAGCCACAAGATTTTTACACCTGAGGCTTTGCTTTCGATATGAAAGTATTTGCTGTGGTTGATTGCTGGGGTAGTCATTTTAGTCTCCTAGTTTTTTGTATAAGGTTTGATCAAGACAGCACCGGCCATGCCACCACCGACGCACAATGAAGCAACGGCATAGTTTCCGCCGTTTAGCGCTAGTTCCCAGGCCGCCGCTGCGATGATGCGTGCTCCGGTCATGCCTAGCGGATGACTGAGCGAAATGCCACCGCCATTGCTGTTTACTTTGTTCTGGTCAATGCCCAGACATTTGATTACAGACAGAACTTGATGGCTGAATGCTTCGTTTAACTCCCAGTAGCTAATCTCGCTCACTGTCAGCTGATTTGCTGCCAGTAGTTCTCGCACGGCTTCAACCGGGCCAAGGCCCATTGAAACGGCATCGCGACCGGTGAAGCAGAAATCGACGATCTCTGCCAGTGGCTCAAGGCCAAGCTTCTCCGCCATTTCTTCGCTGCACATGATTAGCGCACAAGCGCCATCTCCCATACCTGAAGCATTGCCAGCTGTGATTAAGCCGGTTCCAGCCAAGGCGGGTAGCTTGCTCAGTGATTTTAAGTTGGTAACCCGGGGATGTTCGTCGGTATCGAAGACACCATAGCCAGGGATGACCATGGGGTCAATTTCGTGGGCCAGGCGACCAGAGGCTATTGCCGACAGAGCATTGGCATGAGAGCGAGCGGCGAATTGGTCGGCTTCAGCGCGGCTGACATCGACTAGATTGCCGACAATCTGTGCCGTTTTCATCATGTTTAGCTTGGCTGGGTCTTTGGCTAAGTAGGCAGGGCCTAGGCCGCTGTCAGCTAGACCAAAGAAGGGCAGTGGGCCAAATACTTTGAACAGTTTTCGCAGGGCTTTAGGAGAGCTTTGCGTTAGCCATTTATTCAGGCCCGTATAGCGCTTGGCTCCATTCACCATTAAGTGAGTGCTGGACATAGTCTCAACACCTACAGCAGCACCAAGTTCGATGCGACCGCTGGCTATTTCTGACCAGATCTGGAAGGCGGCGTTCATACCAGAGGCACACTGCTGATGCACTGTGTAACAGTTGATACTTTCGGGCAAACCAGCATTTTGCAAAGCTATGCGGGCGGTGTTTGGTTCAAAGTAGCTTTGCACAGCGTGGCCGAAGACAATCTGGTCAATTTGACTGAGATTTGTAATACCGGCCTTGCGGATGGCGCATTTGAGTACATGGGCGCCCATTTGAGCTGGGCTGTGTCGGCGTAGCGCTCCGCCCATTTTGCCAATCGCAGTGCGACTGGTGGCGACCAAAACGACTTTGCGTTTGGTAGCGCTTTGATTATTACTGTTGTCTGACGACATGATATTTCTCCTGGTGATTAAAGGTAGAAGTGTTTTTTTTCAAAGGAGTAGCAGGCAATAAATTTCTTATCGCCTGCCACGCTGCCGAAGAAAGATCTAGTTATTTGTACGGTTGTTGGATTTCTCCAGCAGGAACACCTTCTAACTGACGGAACTCTCCGGCCAATACATAAGTTGCGACTTCGTCAACAGCTCTTTCGTACTGACTGGCTGTGTGTTTCTCGCCAGCTAACTTGCAGCGCATTTCTAAGCAGAGCAAGTTCAGGGCGGCTACTGTAGCTTTGTCACCACTTGCTGCTGCTGCACGAGAGGCGGCAATAGCACAGAACATTGTGGTGATGTTGGCCACAGGTTCGTAGATGCTTTCGAGCATGGTCAGCTGCTTGTCACCCAATCTTTCTTGATATTTCAAGACAGTGAAGATGAACTGCTTGCGCCATTTGAACCAGGCTTTGTCAGCAAATTTGCGATGGGCTTCGAAACGGCTATCGAGGCCCTCAAAGGCGAATTGAGCACTGGCTTTTGGTGTGCTGCGAATTTGCTTGAGGTACCCTGCCAGTTTGAATGTCGCTGCCAAGATTTTCTTGCGGTTTTTCACTAGCTTGCCTGTATTGGCAAGTAAGTAACTGCAAGTTTGGGTCAAGTTCTTGGCGTTGAAGACCAGCTTGTTAGGCTCGATACCAGCGTTTTTGAACTCTTGCATCACTGGCCCAAGGTAGGGTTCGCCAAAAGCTTTGATCAGTGATTTGACACAAGCCATGCCCAGCATGGGGTTAGGCCCTTCGTACACTGATGTGACCAGGTCATCAGCTAAGTTGTCGCCGATGGTGCTGCCGTGCAAGGTGAAGCGGCCGCCGATTGTGAATAGGCCCAAGTCAGTTGATACTTGACGTAGCCAATCGGTGGCTTTGGTTTTTGCAATCATTGAACTGACATCGCCTTGATAGCCTGCATCTATCAAACTGGATGACCAGTCAACCAAGGCGTCGGCACCTGCAATATAAGCTGCTTGCAGTGCGAGGTTGTAGCGGATGTATTGGCGATCTTTTAGCTTGACGCCGAAAGTATCACGGTAGTCTACCCACTGTACGCACATGGCCAGAATTCTGCGCATTCTTGCCGCACCAGTAGTGGCAACGGCGAAGCGACCTTCGTCTAAGTCGTGGAAAATGATGGCTAAGCCGTCACCTTCTAGCAGGTTAGCTTTGGGTACGCGCAGGCCGTTGAACTTCAAGCCTTTGTTGTGGATATAGCGCAGAGCGTGGATGCCGTAGTTGTTGATAGAGAATACTTCGCTATCTTCATCAGGCAAGGTGGTGATTAGCACCCTTAGTTTCTTGTCAATCAACAGCAATAGGGCAATTTCGTGACCATACCAGGCGTTTGAGATGAACAATTTCTCGCCATAGACAACAATGTCATCGCCATCGACAACGCCGTAGGTACTGGCTTTTGTGATGTTACAACCGACTGATGGTTCAGTGCCACCAAAGCCTGAACGCACATGGCCGGCAGCTAGGGGGCGCAATAAACGCTCTTTTTGTTCTGGGTTGCCTTTCCAAATTAAGGGACCGGCTGTGCCGATTAAGCGTTCAATTGAGAGCAGGCCGCCAACTATCTCGGCAACCTTTGCACCCATTTGGGTCATAGTGCGACCGAGGAAGAACTTTGTCGCCCCTGAGCCACCGTATTCCTTAGGAATTGGTAAGCCCCAGTAGCCAGCTTCGGCTAGTTCGGCAATTAGCACTGGGTTGACCTTACCATCGGCGCCAATAATTGTGCCTGCATCTCTGTGTCTTTTTCCGACCTCGATGCTAGCCAGTAAAGCAGCAGCTGCTTCAGAGTCGGTCAGTTCAGTTTTGTTGGCCTGACAAGCAAACAAACGCAAGTCAACGCTGGGTGCTAACAGTGCTTGTTGCAGCACTCCCGGTTTAGCACGACCGCTGTCGGCAGCAATTTGAGCCTGGTCAATAGTGACAACGCTGCCAACTTCTTCTTGGTTCTTGCCAGCTTTTTCCATTGAGTCTTTGATTAGGTCGATATCGCCACCGGGGTTGCGATTATTGGGTTTATTGAGTGTTTTGTCTTGATTAGACATGGTCAGTTTCCTTTAGATTGTGATTGGTAGGCGCACGAAAGAAAGAGCAGAGAGTTGTCTAGACTTAAAACTCTGCCTTTCTTCCCTTGTGCGGACTGAGACCTATTTGAGGTCTTGAATTTTTACTTTGAGCAAAACTGCAGTTGTGCCGTTGCCGTAAAAATTGTTTAGCCTTGCCGCTTCTTCAAAACCGCGTGCGGCATAAAAGCTTTGAGCTCCTTTGTCGCTGATGCTCACGTGTAAGCGCATAAATTCTTTCCCTTGCAAAAGCAAAGCTTTGGCGGTTTCTGCAATAAGCAAACTGCCAATACCTAAGCCTCTGTGAGAGCCTTTTACTGCTATGTAACTGATGTAGCCGCCTTCGGGCCGGAGCTTGTAAATGATGAAAGCAACTACCGTGCCGTTGTGCTTTGCTACAAGGGCGTAGTTATCGTCATCGGGGCTGAGCTTCTGGTACCATTCAGTGGTGAATGGAGCGGTCAGGCTCTGGTTGTTGATAGAAAGAATGCTGCCCTCGTCATCTTTGGTCGGAGCAGCAATCTGTATTGTAATATCTGATTTAGACATTTCGCTTACTCCTTGTTTGGGGAACCTATACCATTACTGGTACGGCTGCTATTAGACCAACCGCTGTCATAAACAGGGCAATTGGTAAGCTGGCAATTGCAGCCCAGCGTCCGCTTGTGACACTAATTAGTGATGGCATCAGTTTGCTGCTCATCACTAAGGCCGCTGTTGTTGCTACCAGGTTGGTGGCTAATTCATTGATGGCGTATTGGCCCGGACTAGCAATAACGACTTCCAGGCTCAGTGGTATTCCGAGTATGCTCATGGCAAGCATTGTGGCAATGCCGAGGCCGCAGATCAGCATTATGATGCTGAGCGATGCTATTAGGGCTGGTGGCACCATCGAGAGTGAAAACTCACTGACTGTGACGTTGCCTTTGGTGATTTTAGGAGCGATAAATGTTAGAGATAGCCATACCAGGCCGATTGTTGCAATTAAAGTAGACATAAAAACCTCCAGCTAAATCTAATGATTTGCCTTGAAGTGGATGTATAGTCCGGTGCTAAGACACAGGACCGAGATGGCTTCTTATTTTCTGGTTAGCCAAGCGAGTATCGCTGCTGCACCTACTAGCCAGAGCCAGAAGCTGCTTGATAGATAGGCAAACCAGCCGAAAAGTGAGAACCAGAGCCAAGCACTTGCTGCAGGCCAGGTGTAAGAAAAGAGAACTACTTTGGCTCCTGCAGCTCTCCAGCCGACGTTTAATATCAGGCAGAAAACCACCAGGCCCATGGTGAACATTAGCACTGGAGCTGTGCGAGAGAAGGCGAGCACCACAGCAATCGATGTGAAGGATGCCGCCGCTAAAGTAAGGAAAATATTTTCGTGATTTTTATTGTGTGATTTGAGGTTCATGTGAAATCTCCATATTTGTTAGTCGAGTAGCTTTACTATCTCGGCGGCAACGTCGTATTTGAATAAGACATAGATTGCGCCGATTATGGTTAAAGGGGCTTGCAGGATTAGAAAAAGCAGACCCAGCAGTGGGTGTGCTTTAAAGGCTCGCCAGAGGCCGATTAGCCAGCAGTAGAGGACGAGCAATAAAATCAGCAAGTAGATAGTTGCAATTGAAATAGCCATGGCAGTTCCTCGTTTGTGGCTGTTGCAGCGGTTTAATTAGTTGAGGATTAGTTACTCTTTTGTCAGGAACCAGTTGATGGTAAAGATGCAGAGCCCGCCGACCGTGGCAGACTCCCAGCTATCTACTGATAGATATGCCGGAAACCAGGAAGCCATCAGTTGCAGTTGCAGGGCAGGAATGAACATCTGCAAGACATAGATGATCACAAGACCGAGGCCGAGGGTCGAGAAGGCGAATAGGCTCAAAAAGAGACTGAGAAACCAGCCAGCTACGGCGAAGAGAAAGCCGCAGATAATGCCTTGAGGAAGGAAGCTGCCATGCATTTCGATACCAGGCACGATAGCCGGAAAGACGAAGCTAAAGAGAATTGCTGAAAGGAGGATGTGGGCGATAAATTTCATATGTTCTAGTGTGGTTGTGGTGGTTTTAAGGGTTGGGAATGGCAAGAACAGAGACAGTGGCACAGACTTTCTTTTCATTGCCTGCCTCTGGGCTCAGTTCGTAGCGCAAGGCGTCTTCAGCGACGATGTAGCCTCGTGCTGTTAGCTCTGCGGCTAGAGTTTGGTTCAGCCTGTGTGGCGACAGTGTTACTTCGCTGCCGTTAGAGTGTTCGCTACTGCCGGCTTTGACGCGTAGGTTGGCGCCGATGGCTTCAGCCTGGTTGCCTGATAGCGATACATCAGTGAAGGTATATCCTGCTCTCTTGCCTGAACTCTTGATCAGTTCTTGCAGCTCTTCGTTGTCGAAGAAGACGCTTACAGGGGCTGGAAATATCACTATACCTGGCGCAGAGAGTGGTGCTGCGGGCCCATTGGCTTCTGTCTGACTTTCTTCGGCAGTAGCCAAAGCAGTTGCTTTAACAACTGTTACCCCTGCTTCTTTGCTGTTGCTGAAGACCAGGCTATTCAATGCCAGGGGAGAACCTTCATCGCTGGCTGCTTGATATATGGCCGTGGTGATAAGTTCTGTGCTCAGGGCGACAGTCGTAGATTTTTTATCGAAGGCATCAGAACTAGCACCGGGGCGCATGAACATATAGCCCGTTACTTGGCCTTGCTCGTCACAGTTGATATTGACACACTCAAATTTGGCGTCACCATTGCTCCACTTTCTCAGGGATAGGTTGAGTAAGCGAGTGAGATCGTCGCGGCTAAAGTGGTGTTGCAGTTGGACCATAGTTTCTCCGTGTTCGTATTCAGTTTGTTCGGTGTATGGCTTAGTCATCGGAGGTGAAGGCATGAATGCCGAAATAAAAGACTTGCTGAGTGACAACAAAAGCTAGCTGCCACCAGGTAACGTTGTCCATGAAACTCACTGACGGTCCGGGGATTGCAGCAAAGACCGTAGCGGCTAGCCCACAGGCAATAGCGAGAGCGATAGCCCATATAACTACGTGAATTTCTAGTTCTCCATTGATTGCACAGTGCGTCAGAGAGAAATAGCTGAGCATGGCAATAGTAAGCACTGCTGCTATAGACAAACCAATAGGCTGTGGTAATAGCTGAGAGGCTGCTGCGGTAGCAGCGATGCCAGCGATATATGCAGGAACCACAAGAAATGATTTTTTGATAGTCATGATTTTTCCTCAAAGATTTTTGTGAATAGTGGCAAGAGCAACACCGCTGTGCTGGTGCTGCTCTTGCTGGGCAGTGATTTACTAGAAGCTAGACTAGAAAGGATTAGTCCAGGCAGTCTTACTTCTTGTCGCAAAGCTGGTCGAAAGGTGTTCTACCGTGACCGGTTTCACTGAGACGACCATGCCATTTTGAACGTGCCGTGTAGCACAAAAGCTCGGGGTTTTTCGCCAGTTGTTCAGCTTTTTGTGTCATAGCCTGCGATTCAGCGTCAGCATTCATTCTGATGTTGGCAGCTTCAGCTTCGGCGTTACGAGTAATTTTTGCAGCTTCGCCTAAGGCTCCCTGTACTTGTGTTTTTCTTTTCGAGTCAGCCCGGTCAAGCTCTTGGGCACGAACGGCTTTGTTTTGCAAAGCGTCTTCGAAGATTTTGGTGAAGTGGGCAGCCGTTAACTGGATGCCTTGAATTTCAATCAAGCGAGTATAGCCGCGTGCTTTGGCTGACACATCGACCCAGTGTTGCAGGGCCAGTGCCATGTCTTGTTGCGCTTTCTCTCTTTGATAGAAAAGGTCTGTTCCTGTGTAATGAGCTGTCACTGCCTTGGCTGCTTCCTGCAAGCCCGTGGTCACAATAATATTTTCTACATCTCCCTCAAGACCTACGACTTGATAAGTCTCAGCTGCAGCGGAACCTAGAATGGTGTATTGCACTGTTGCTGTGCCATCTAAGAGCTGTAAGTCGATGGTCGGTGCGCTGATTTTGATGTTAGAAATAGACCGAGCTTGTACATGCATTTCGGTTATTTCACACCAGGGAAGCTTGACGCCAGTGCCAGCCTCTAATGGCTGCCCGCGAACCGCTCCGTAGCAAGTTTCGATACCGACGTTGCCGAAGCTCACCGTATAGAATGGTTGACCGAAAAACAGCATCAAGAGAACGAGAGAGACTGTATACAAGCCAGTGTTGATTAAGAATTTGCTGGTGATATTCATGGTTTCCCCTCTTTTAGTTTGATGGTTGGTCGGTAGTTGCAGCCGTTGTTTCAGCAGCTTTGCTAACCGGTGCAAGAATTACTGAGGTGTGGCCGCCTTCTGGAAGATCGGTATTGCTTGGCTCACCGTTCCATTTTTCCAGTTGAATGAATGGTGCCAGCAAACTGTTTAGCTTAGATGCTGCACCCATCTTTTCAATGGCATAGGCATTGGCGTCGCCGAGTAGTTTGGTACTGGTGGCTTTAGCCTTGCCTTGAATTTCTAACGATTGCCCATCAGCGTCTGCTTGGATGATATCGATCTGTTTTACAATTTCCGCTGTTAAGCGTTTTTGTTCTTGTTCAACTTTAGCCTCAACACTCTTGTTGAAAGGCTCAGAAAAGTTGAAATCAAGACAGGCGATCTGGATAATTTGCACAGCTCCTGCTGGCACCTTGTACTCAGCTAAACGAGCATCAACAGCTGTTTGTAGGCGCGTTTGAATGTTCGCTACCAGCTCTGGCCGCTTCTTTACCAGGTCTTCAGGTGAGTAGGTTGGCGTTTCTGCTTGGGCAGAGGTCTGAATCAAAGGGTCAAGAATCTTTTGCTTCAGGGCTTCGAAGTTGCCAATCTCCTTAAGCAGGGCGCCCGAGTACTCTGGGTGGACAAAGAGCTCGACACTCCAGTCAGCCGACAGTACTTGTTGGGTATTGTCCCGTGGCTGTGAAGTGTGATTCTCAGCACTAGTGCGAGAAGGATAGAGTTGAACAGACTCCACTATTGGCCATTTGAAGTGCAGGCCGGGTTCGTAGCGCTTCTCAACTTTCATGCTGCCCATGAAGTTTAAGAAGGCAGAATTGCCCGCCGGTACAGCGAATGTAAACATGTGGAAGAGTAGGCCGAAGACGAATGTGCCAGTCAGCACTGATAGGCTTACATTGTGGTTCCCTAAGGTGGTCTTTACGTTGAACTCATCATATTGATCAGTCATGGTTTGGTCCTGTTGGTTGGTTTATGGGTTCGAATGCGCCTCTGCCCAGGGCGAAAACTAGGCAGAGGATTTTGTGGTCGCTCTTAGTTACTGCTGGAGCCGTTTATGCCAGCAAAGATGTCGAGATCGCGCTTGGCGTGCTCAGCTTGCACTTCGATGCTGCGCTTCTCTTTGGCGGCGATAGCAGCTTGACTATGTGCTTCTTCGAGGGCTGCTTGGCCTCTTGCTAAAACTTCAATGGCCTTAGTTAGCTGCGTATCTTCGCCGACAAATGGATTGTCAATGAAGGCATCAGACAGCTGTACTTCATAGTCGGGGATAATACCGGCACCAAGAGCGGCACCGCCTGGTAAGAAGCGGAAGGTTGTGATTTTTACAGCTGAGCCAAAGTCGATAGGTTTAAAGGCTTGTCCTACTTCTTTGCCAAAGCTAGGTGTACCAACGACTGTTGCCAGGCCGTTAACTTGCAGCATACCGGCTAGTATTTCGGAGGCGCTAGCGCTCATGCCGTTGACTAGAACAACAATGGGTACATCTGGTAGAACGCGAAAGACGCGGGCTGTGCTGCGGCTCTTCACGACATTGCCATTTTCCAGCATCTCTTCTACGTAATGGTCTGCTTCGAGTCTTTGTCGTACTTCTATGCTGCGATCACCGTCCCGTTGTTGAATAGTGATAGTGGTGCCTTGCGCCATGAGCGTTTGGCCCATATCTAAGGCTTCGTTCATGACTCCGCCGCCATTGTTTCTGAAGTCAATCACTAACCCTTTGAGAGAGCAGTCTCTATTGGGGTCGTAAGCTTTGATCACTTCCGTTAGCTGCTTAGTATCGTATGGCAGTGTTTTGCCGGTACAGGCTAAGTAAAGCGCATCACTGAATTCACTAGCTACGGCATGGGTGAAGTTCATCACTTTGACCTGAAGAAAGTCATTGTTCAGTAGTTTGGTGCTAACTTGAGGAAAGTGCACAGCTTGGCGAGTTATCGTAATTTCTTTGTCTATGAAAGAGCCATCAGTAGGTCGTTTCACCGAGAGAATTACTTGCGAGCCTTCTTCACCGTTACCTTTAATAGCGTCAACTACTTCATTCAAGGTTCGGCCTATCGTAGTTTTGCCATCAACCGCTACAATCTGATCTCCACCCAGTAGGCCTGCTTTTTCTGCCGGAGTGTTGGCTGCCGGAGCAGGGTAGACCACAATGGGGGTGCTTTCACTGATCAGGTTCAAGCTTTTCAAGGCTTCTACTGAAGGGTTTGCTCCCAGTGCTTTTAAGGCGCTCTTCATGCCCATGCGCATCATTGGTGCGCCGATGCCGACCAGATTACCTTGGGTTGATTGAAATAGCGCACTGGCTTCTTTGGGTGGCAGAAAGGCCGTGTGCATTTCATGTAAGTCGTTAACCATTCTTTTGATGGCTATGTAGGTGTGCTCTTGATCATCGAGCATACTGCCCTGGTCGTAGCGGTGCTGCCATTTTTCAATGTAAGCAGTGCGCTTGGTTGGGTCTATTAAACTCAGATCGGATTTGACCACCAGACCAAAGACGCAGTCATAGAGAACTTTGCCGTTAAATGGTTCTTGGTTTTCACTATTGCAAGCGATCGGTATAACGCTAGAAACAGCGACTGCTTGCGGCTGCGGCTCTGAGGATTGACTAGATGGCAGGATGGTCCCTACCAGTGTAAGGGTGATCACGACTGACGCAAGGCCAGCTGCGAATACCCATTTTGAATACGACAGCTTCATAGGTAGCTCCTAAAAATGTTTGTGCCGATGGTGTGCATCAGGAAAGTGAGCATGGCTATGCGCCAGGGGCTCGTGACTGTGAATATGGTTATGCGGTTCGCCCGGAGGCATATCGCTGGTATGCAAATGAGCGTGATTGTGATGCTCGTCGTGGCTGTGCTTGTGGGCATGAGTTGTAGCTTCATGCACATGGTAGTGACTGTGGCTCTCGCTCAGGTGCAACCAGAGGCCCAATGCCATTAGTGCTGAGGCGGCAATGAACGACGGGGTTATCGGTTCATCGATCAGAGCGATAGCAATAAGTGCACCGACGAATGGAGCTAAGGCGAAATAGGCACCGGTGCGGGCTGTGCCCAAATGGCGCAGTGCCAGCACGAAAAGCGCCAGACTGACGCCGTAGCCAAGAAACCCTAGCAGCAGAGCAGCGCCTAAATAGATTGGCCCGGGAGCGGTGAGTGCTGCTTCGGTGAATTTTATTGCTAGGTAGACGTTTACCAAGCCAGCAAAAAGTCCTTTGATGCAGGCAATTTGTGCTGGGTTAGCGTTGGATACTTTTCTGGTCAAGTTGTTGTCTATGGCCCAACCTAGGCAAGCTCCGGCTATTAGTAGCACGCCGCTGTAATTGGAACTTGTAGCGTTTGAATCTAGCCCTGCTCCGGATAATATGATGCCTCCTGAGACGATGGCTAACATGCCGAGAAAAATGCGTTTGTCGCAATTCTCGTGAAAGACAAACCAGGCAATCAGGGTCGTGAATACCCCTTCTAAATTGAGAAAGAGTGAGGTGGATGAGGCTTTGGTTGTCGATAATCCGAGCATTAGCATGGCAGGGGCGATGATGCCACCAAATAGAATGGCACCACTTAGCCAAATGAGGTCCGTCCTTTGCAGAGAAGCTTCGCCGTTGTTTGCTTTTTCGAAGAGTTTCGCGGCTAACAGATAGACGCCTAAGCCAATGCTTGAGCCCAGATAGAAAAGGCCAGCTAAAAGCAGCGGTTGGATTTGAGTTTCAACCAGCAAGCTCTTAGCAAAAGGTGTGGTAATGCCGAATAGGACAGCGGCAAGAAGAGCATAAACCACTCCTTTTGCCGGCATCTTTGAGTTTGTGCTGGGTGCCATAGCTGCAACCTAGCTGTTTTCAGGATATTGCTTGGCGATGTTGATCTCGTCGACTTTCACTCCGTGCGTGACTGAGCGAATGCCAACAATCAATGGAGCAGCGGTCAATAAAAACATCAGGGAAGCGAAGACCCACGACCACTGAGCAACACTCTCACTAGGTAGGAGCCAGTGACAGTTAGTAGCCGAGGTGCCGATTAGGTAGGCGCCAAAGGCTATGTAGGCCATTTTGATGCGCATTTTGTTCATCGTTACTGCATCTTCTTTCCAGGCGTTAAAGGCGGCTGTAACTTCTTGGTAAATGCCATAGCTAGGACCGTTTATGGCTAGATGCTCTTCTCGTTGTTTGCAAAGCTGCAAGTAGCGGTATGAGCTAAGTAAGACAATTGCTGTAGCGATGGTACTGATAGCTAGAATTAAGTAAACCATGTCGTCATCCTCATGAATGTGTTCAATGGAGGGCCCCGTATCTCTCTTTGGTTGACTGGAAACAGGGCCCGGAAAAGCCTAAAGCGGTTAGACCGTTATTTCTTTTCAGCCCTTGCTGCTTCTTGGCCGACCATGATGCTGTTTGTTAATTGGCTCATCAGGCTGCTAACTGCATCGCCGCCGCTAGGCATGAAGACGATTTTTGCGTTGTCGCTCGTGCCCATTTTTGTCATGGCATCAACGTACTGTTGAAATTGCACTAGAGCCATAGCATCAGCTGCTGTTGTTCCCGGTACGTTGTTCTCAAATTCTTTGATCGAAGCTTGCAGACCTTCGATGATAGCGGCGCGTTCTTTGGCGATACCTTTGCCGTGTAGTTCCATTGCTTCAGCGTCGGCTCTAGCCGCTTGAACTACCCGTGTGTAGTTGGCAGCAGCAGTATTTTCTGCGGTTACTTTGGCTTGCTCTGAAGCGTATTTTTCGTTGTTGGCTGCAACAACAGATTCGTTCGGGTCTGCTTTAGTGATCAGCACGTCTTTGATGACATAGCCATATTCGCGCATGGTTTCGGTCAAAATTGTTTTGACGTGGCTAGCAATTTCTTGTTGGTTGTTTTGTACTGCTTCGAGGGTCATGTGCGGCACTTTGGAGCGAATAGCGCTAGAGACATGCGACATGATTTGACTTTCTGGATTGGCTAGTTTGTAGTAGGCCAATTTGACGCTCTCATTGTTTTCGTCGATGTAGTACTGAACGTTTGCTGTGATGGTTACGGAGGTACCTTTGTCGGTGTAACTCAGTTCGGTCAAATCAAGCGGTCTTACACGCAGACTTACTTCGTCTGAGACTGTGTCGATAAAGGGAATTTTGAAGTTCAGACCGGGGCTAGCAATTCTGATGAACTGGCCAAAGCGTGAGACTACACGTCTGGTTTGCTGGTCTACAGTAAACCAGGACGAAAAGATAGCGATGATGAACATGATGCCGCCGAAAACCATGCCAACGTAGAACAGGATAGTGCTAAAAGTGATTTCTTCCATTTGAGTATTCCTCAGTAAAATTGATGCCGATAATCGGCGAAAAGATTGAAAATGAGAGGCGATTGCCTCTCATGCAAAGCGTGTATTGGAGCAATTATTGACTTAAGCCTGTGTAGCGCAAAAGTGCATCAATAGAAGGCCCACGACCACGGAAGAGAGCAAATTGCTCCATCATGTCGCGTGAACCACCCACAGCTAGAATGTTTTGCAGAAATTCATTGCCTGTGGTTCTATTGAAAATTCCTTTTTCAGCAAACTTAGAAAAGGCATCGGCTGCGAGAACTTCAGCCCATTTGTAGCTGTAATAACCAGCAGCATAGCCACCACCGAAGATGTGGGTGAAGGAGTTTTGGAAACGCACGAAGTCTGGTGGCATTATCACCGCTACCTCGCTGCGAACTTGATCCAATACGGCTTGGATGCTATCGCCGTCAACTTTGTCAGTGATCATGTGTAGGCGGAAATCAAACAAGGCAAATTCGATTTGTCTTACTGCTTGTATGCCAGCGTTAAAGTTTTTAGCCGCCAACATATTCTGCAGAAGCTTTTCGTTTAAGGCTTCACCGCTTTTGTAGTGGGCAGAAATTAGCTTTAGGCCTTCTTCTTCCCAGCAGAAAAATTCCATGAACTGGCTCGGGAGTTCAACTGCATCCCAGGGTACGTCGCTGATACCGCTGACAGTTAGATAGTCAACGTTAGTGAGCATGTGATGCAAGCCATGTCCAAATTCATGAAATAAGGTCACTACATTTGTGTGCGTTAGCAGTGGCGAGCCTGCAACAGCCCGTTCTGAGTTGCAATTGAGATAGGCGATGGGCAATTGCAGACCTTCGGCTGTTTGCATGCGGCAGACACATTCGTCCATCCAGGCTCCACCCCGTTTGTTCTCGCGAGCGTAGAGATCCAGGTAGAAACCGGCGATTACTTCATCACCGTTGAGGATGTCGTAGAATTTTACGTCTGGATGCCAGACCTCTACTCTTTCGTTGCCGCTACTAGGACGCTCTTTGATGGTGATGTCGTACAAGCGCGCTGCCACAGCAAATAGTCCCGGTAAGACTTTATCTACGGGAAAGAACTCTTTGACGGTTTGTTCTGATATCTGAAAGCATTCTTCTTTCAGTTTGTTGGCGTAGTAGGCGACATCCCAGGGCAATAGTGTGGCGTTGTTGATAAACAGTTCTGGATGTTTTCCTTTTGTCCACTCCGTAATCGCTTGGAGATCGCTCACTGCTATTGGTTTGGCTCGGGCAGCCAGGTCTTCTAAAAATTTCAATACTGCTGTGGTATCTTTGGCCATTTTTTTTGCCAGAGATAGCTCGCTGAAATTATTGAAACCTAGTAGTTGAGCTAATTCTTGCTTGAGTGTAAGAATTTCTACCATTAGAGGAGTATTGTCGAACTTGCTTGTTTCTGCCACCTGGTCGGTTGCTCTAGTTTGGTAGGCTTTGTAGATTTGAGCGCGCAATTCGCGGTCATCGGCATGGGTCATGATCGCCAAATACGAAGGGCCGTCGATGCCAATCAGGTAGCCTTGCTTTCCTTTGCTTTGAGCCTTCTGCTGGAAGTTTGCCACTGAAGATTCAGGAACGCCTGCCAATCTTACTTTCTCGCTCTCAGCGATTTCGAGGGCGAAAGCTTGAGTGGCATCCATAACGTTTTCGCTAAACTGCGCTTCCAGCTTAGCGATCTGCAGCTTAATTTCGCTGAATCTAGTGCGATCGCTACCTTCGAGGGCAATGCCGGAGAGTTTGCAGTCAAGCAGGGCACTATCAATAATTCTGCGCTCAGTGGTGCCGAGGCGATCGTATTGATTTTCTTTGAGGGCTATATAGAGTTTGTATAGTCCTTTGTTTTGACCCACTTCGGTATAGAAGGCAGAGATTTTTTCTTGACAGCTTTTGTACACGGGACGGAGCTCGTTACTGTTTACCACGCTACTGAGGTGGCTTATTAGAGCCCAGGCTTTCTTCAAGCGATTTAGTAAGAATTCCAATGCCTGGTAGTCGCTCCATGTACCGGTGTTGCTACTCACTAGTGCGGCAATGGCCTGGCGGTTATCTGCCAAGATTTGATCGATGGCGGGTTCCATCTCATTGATCTGAACAGTTTCGAAAGCTGGGAGAGCGTTTAAAGTGCAATTAAGAAGTGGATTTTTGCGTGGGTTCATAGGGATTCCTCAAATTTATGTGAAAATCTCAGGCAAACTGCTCAGTGAGCGGGCTGCCAAGTGGAAAGGCGAAAAATGAGAACGTCCTTGTTCTCTGCTCTATGAGTTAAGCAATTACTTGTTTTCGTTTGACTCTTTTTCAGCTTGTGTGCGCTTGTAGTGGCGGTTGCCCATAAAGAAGCTGCCAGCGAAAGCAATACCGGCCCAGAAGACAATTGTAATGCCGCCTTGAAGACCTAGCAGTGTGCCAGCAAAGATAGAGGCAACAACAGCTCCGACTATGGCCCAGGTTTTGCTTTGTTTTGATAAGCTTGGACCTTTAGCGCCAAGCCAGTAACCGATAGCGAAGGCGACGGCGATTACGATAGTGCCTACAGTTTGTACGTTTTGGTGAGCGGCGATATAGCCTGGGCTGCCTTCGAACATGAGGTCGTTTGGATCTACTTGATTAAACATGGTGTTTACCTATTTTGTGTTGGTGATTGTTGTGTGCTTTTCGTCGAAACGAAAGTTGGTATCAAGCGAAGGCCTCCCTGCCCTCGCTTGAATGTTTTTTGCTGCTGGTGCTGTTCGCTTTTTAAGCTCTGCGAATAGAAAGTCTTTCAAACCGTGGCCACAGCTTTTTCAGCTCTGCTTCTACTTGTGCGTCGCTGATATAGACTGGCTCGAATTTGTTCCATAGCTCTAGCCATTCGGCCCGAGCAATGGTTTCTTTCACCACCAGCACATCAACTAGAGCATGCAAGAACTCTTCTCTTTCAAGCAGCGCACGAATAGCCATGCGACAGCCGGTAGCCAGTTTGCCCAAAATTTCTTGGTCGATTTGGTTGCTTGACTCGTTTGACAGTCCGTAAGCGCCAGCTCCCATACCCATTTGTCTACCCAGGTTGGGGTTCTCTTGGTCTGCACCAACAGAGAGTGCGCCAAGTGGTGACATGCCAAATTTTGTTACCATCATTTTGGCGATGTTGTAGGCTTGTTTCAAATCGTTGCTGTTGCCTGTTGTGGCTGTGCCTGTGTACATACGCTCGGCAATTGTTGCTCCCACGGCAGAAGCAATTCTACCCATCAATGCCTCTTCGGTTTGCACGGGGCTGTTTGTATCAGGTGTTGCCTGCATATGACCGCCAGTGTTGGCTGCACCAACAATTGTCAGACGACGTAGAGCGTTGCCCAATTGTTTTGTGTAGTCTTTACCTGAAGCCAACCATCTTTGATAGCCAGCTTCAGTTACCAAGCCGTGACCACCTTCGTGGTAAGCCAGCATTCTTTTGATAGATGGGTCCTGTCTGCGCGAGGTGCTTTTTGATGCTAGTGCTTTCATCGTTCCTTCGATGATGGCATCTTCTATGTCAGCAGAAGTGATTTCGGTAGGTAACTTCTTGCCGAGCTTTTTCGCTGCAGTGACACGACGCATCATTAAGACAACCGAGCGGTTCATCAGCTCAGCAATGTCAGCACCAGAAAAGCTCCAGGTGCTGTTGGCGATGTGATCGAAGTCTACATCTTGGGCGAAGTTTTTGCCCTTGCGGTGAACTTCCAGAATCAGTTTTCTGGCATGCAAGTCTGGTGCTTCCACTGTTATGGTTTTTGTCAAACGACCAGCACGCAGTAAAGCTTTGTCTAGCACGTCTGCTCTGTTAGTAGCAGCAATAACATAGACTCCGGGCATCTTGTCGAAGCCGTCCAACTCTACCAGCAATTGGTTCAGAGTTTGTTCTCTTTCATCATTGCCGCCGCCCATACCGGTGCCACGTTGACGACCGACCGCATCAATTTCGTCAATGAAGATGATGCATGGTGCTAGTTTTCTTGCATCTTCAAAGAGGTCGCGGACAGCTTTAGCGCCCATACCAACGAACATCTCTACAAAGTCAGAGCCGGATATGCTGATAAATGCAACACCGGCTTCACCTGCAATACAACGAGCCAGAAGAGTTTTGCCGTTACCGGGTTCACCCACCATCAACGCACCTCTAGGCACCACAGCACCATGTTTGGCAAGGGCTGTTGGGTTTTGCAAGAATTCGATGATCTCAACACTTTCTAGCTTCGCTTCGTCATTGCCAGCGAATTTATCAAGTTTTTCTGTCACCGTGCCTTTTTGGTAGATGCGGTGTTTAGGTGTTTTGTTCTTGCCGGCGTTCATCGGATTGAATCTTTTGAACAGGAAGAGCATCACGCCGGCCATAATCAAGTATGGAATCCAGGCTGCGAATATTGTCCAGACGGCTTCACGCCATGTACCGGTTTTTGCTTTTACAGGCAATTGGTAGGTACCGTCTAGAGGAATGTGTTTCTCATCGGCCAGGGCTTTGACAGTGGGCCATTCTCCTGGGGGGAGACCAGCTGTCATTGGTGTTGTATCCTTTCTTTTGATAGTGATGACCGGGTTGCCCCAAGTATCTCTACCGGAAGTGATGCTTTCAATCTCGCCATTGTCTTTCTTAATCAGGCTGAGAGCGGTATCGAAGCTTCTGATGCCGTCGCCTCGTTGGGCAAACTGCAAGGGGTCGTATTCGGTAGGGCCAGCGCTGAAAAGATTGGTGATAAAGAATATGACCAAAAACACGCCGACCATGATTAACCATTTTGGCATTGTTTTTAGCCAAGCGGGTAATTTGGGAAAGTTAGGCTTTTTCATGTGAATTCCTCGTATGCCAGCAGAGCTGCAGTCTTATGCAGCTCTTCAGGCTCATTGGTGAACGGTTGATAAATGGATTACTTGTCTTGGTCAAGTAAGCTGCGCTTGTAGCTGCGGTTGCCCATGAAGAAGCTCACGCCTAGAGCAATTCCGCCCCAGAAGACAATAGTGATGCCACCTTGAAGGCCTAAGATCGTGCCAGCGAAAATGCCGACCAGAGCTATGCCGACTATGGTCCAAGTTTTATTTTGCTTGGACAAACTTGGTCCTTTAGTGCCAAGCCAGTAGCCCAAGGCAAATGCCAGAGCTACTACTATCAAACCAGCTGTTTGTACATTCTGATGTGCGGCGATATAGCCTGGGCTGCCTTCGAACATCAGGTCGTTTGGATCTACTTTGTTGAAAATTGCCATTGTGTTTACCTACTAAGTGTTTGATTTCTGCGAAAAGAAAGATGGGGATTGTGCTAACAGATGGCGTCCTTGCCTTCTGTTAGCTTCGTGCGATGCTGCGACTCTCTGCGCCTAAGGCTAAGCTTCTACTTTGCTTGAAAGCTCGACGAAACGAGGCCAGAATTTTTGCAATTCAGCTTCGATGCGCTCTTCACTCACTACGGTCGGTTTGAACTGATTCCACAGCTCTATCCATTCGGCGCGAGCTATAGTTTCTTCTACTACCAACTTTTTCACCAAGGCGTGTAAGAATTCTTCTCTCTCTAGCAGTGCGCGAATGGCCATGCGGGAGCCTGTAGCTAACTTGCGTAAGATTTCTTGGTCGATTTGGTTGCTAGACTCGTCTGACAGGCCGTAAGCGCCAGCGCCCATACCCATTTGCCGACCCAGGTTAGGGTTGTCTTCATCGGCACCAACTGAGATAGTACCCAAGTCAGACATGCCGAATTTGGTTACCATCATTTTGGCATAGTTGTAGGCTTGCTCCAAGTCGTTGCTGTTGCCGGTGGTGGCAGTACCAGTGAACAAACGTTCTGATATTGTTGCTCCGACAGCGCAGGCGATTTGACCTAGCAGAGCTTCTTCAGTTCTGAATGAGCTGCTAGTATCAGGAGTGGCTTGCATGTGGCCACCGGTTCCAGCTGCACCAACAATGGTTAAGCGACGCAGAGCGTTGCCTAATTGTTTTGTGTAGTCTTTACCTGAAGCCAGCCAACGTTGATAACCATCTTCTGCCACCACGCCATGACCACCTTCGTGGTAAGCCAACATGGTTTTGATCGCTGGGTCTTGTCTGCGAGAGCTGCTCTTTGATGCCAGAGCTTTCATCGTGCCTTCTATGATGGCATCTTCGATGTCGGCAGAAGAGACTTCTTCAGGCAATTTCTTGCCTAATTTCTTAGCAGCGGTGACGCGACGCAACATCAAGATGACACTGCGGTTCATCAACTCAGCAATGTCAGCACCAGAAAAGCTCCAGGTACTGTTGGCGATGTGATCGAAATCGACATCTTTGCCGAAGTTTTTGCCCTTGCGGTGAACTTCAAGAATGAGCTTTCTGGCGTGCAAATCAGGTGCTTCGACAGTGATGGTTTTGGTTAAACGACCAGCACGTAGCAAAGCTTTGTCTAGCACGTCTGCTCTGTTAGTGGCAGCAATAACATAAACGCCGGGCATTCTTTCGAAGCCGTCTAGTTCTACCAACAGCTGGTTGAGAGTTTGCTCTCTTTCGTCGTTGCCACCACCCATCCCTGTACCACGTTGTCTGCCCACCGCATCAATTTCATCAATGAAGACGATACATGGGGCATGTTCTCTGGCATCTTTGAACAGGTCACGTACAGCTTTAGCACCCATACCAACAAACATTTCGACAAAGTCAGAGCCCGAAATGGTGATGAACGATACGCCTGCTTCGCCTGCGATACAGCGAGCTAACAGAGTTTTACCGTTGCCGGGTTCACCGACCATTAGGGCACCTCTAGGCACAACGCCGCCATGCTCGGCCAATGCTGTTGGATTTTGCAGGAACTCGATAATCTCAACACTTTCTTCTTTGGCTTCATCATTGCCAGCGAATTTGTCGAGTTTTTCAGTTACCGTGCCTTTGGGGTAGATGCGGTGTTTGGGCGATTTCTTCTTACTTTGGGCCATGGGGTTTTGAGTCATCATATAAACCCAGACACCAATGATGATGAACATTCCGCCATAACCAGCCAGAAATGAGACAAAGCCCCCATTGCCTTCATCAGGTCTTAATGGTGGTTGATAGGTGCCATCTATTTCGATGTTTTTAGCTTTGGCAGCTTGTTTAATTTCGTCATAGCCTCCTGGAGGTGTTCCTGCCGTAACTGAGGTTTTGCCTTTGAACTCGATGGTCACTACGGGGTTGCCAAAAGTGTCGTAGCCGAAGACTACTGCATTAACAGAGTCGTCGCTTTGAACTGCTTTAAGGGCTTCGTCGTAAGTGGCAACCGAGCTGCCCAGTAGTGGGTTCATTGAAGGCGCTGAAGGACCGGCGATCTGAAAAAGCAGATACAGGGCAGCAACGCCGACGAATCCGATGAGCCAGTTTCTAGGCGAGTTCGGATCTTTGTTTGGATCTTTGTTTGGATCTTGGTTCTCGTTCATGTTGGTATCCTCTAGGGCCCTCCGAAGCTGGCGTATGCTCGGCTAGGAGGGCTGGAAAAAAAGCGCAAAATGGAACGCGCCAATACCTAAAGAGGCAGTGACGCATCGTGGGGCCATCATTCTCAACTTCTATACGTCAGACACAACCACACCTGGGTGCAGTTGTTATTGAGGATAGAGGGTGTATTTCAGTGGGTTTGAAATGGAGATGACTTCTTTAAGAAAAAGTGAAGAGACGAATGGCTAGTTATCACCATATAGAAGCTATCGGGTCAGAGGCAATCAGAACTTGTGGGAAACTGATAGATTGTTCTGGCTCAGTTGGCGCTGGCGAAACGCTTGCTGCTACTCTTCGTGGGTCACTTGTATTAGGCCATAGTCAGCGCCCTGCTGCAGAGCTTTGCAGTGCTAACTGAAGCAGTCCGCTTTTGCTCAACTGCTTGGGTCACTTGCAGCGAGGGCGAGGTAACAGGAAAGCCAGGCACTACTTGTTTCCTTTCTTTCCTTTCTCTTCTTTGGCTTTGGCGGCCTCAGCCTGTTCTTTTTCATGGCGTCTAATCCAATCATCTTCTAATGATTTGCCGCGGGCCGTTAGACCGCCAGCGGTGTTGGTAGACGTGGGTGTGTGATGCACAGCATCGTGTCGAGCTTTGAGCTGTTCTAGTTCGCTACCAGAACTGTTGCTTGCCTGGTTGTTTCTGGCATCCGATTTGTGGTCGGTTTCGCTCATTTGTTTACCTTCGATTTGATGGTTATTGTGTTGGCGGTTCTGCCTGCTCTTGTTTATTTTCTGGCGCCGAGCAGCGGGCACAGGGCATAGCTTGGCCAGGAACGAAGTGGCAGAAGCTTGGCGGAGTCAGGGCCAGTTCGCTTGGTGCTGCCATGCCGAGGGAAACGCATAGTTGAATTGCTTGTTCAACGGTCATGTCTGAGTCACTTACTTCTTCAATAGGGTAGGCCACGACTAAACCGCTTATGGGGTTGGGCGGAGTGGGAATGAAGACCAGCACATATTTGGCTCCATTGGTTATGTTGGTAACTTCGTTGGTGACAAAGGCAATGGTCAGTCCTCTACCGGAGACAAAAGGTACAAACACAACTCTTTTGAATTTGCTTGTGCTGTCTGAACTACCAACCATATCTATGATTTTTCTCAGTGAACCATAGACTTTACCGACGCCCTGGATCTTGAGAATTTTCTGTTCAAGCCATTTGAAGATACTGTTGCCGATGCGCCAAGAGACGATTGCTCCTAAGGAATAGAACAATAGAATCACCAGCAATAAACTAAAGACAGGATTATGCGAAATACCGGCGGCCTCAGGGTTGAAAGAACCCCAAATTGTTGCCACCAGGCTGCCTAACCAGCCATCGGCGATACCGAGAGCTAGTTTAAATCCGTAAATGAGAGCGGCGAAGGGAAAGAAGACCATGGCGCCGCGGATCATTCGCTGTTTGAAGTGGTTAGAAAAGTTGGTTTGTGATGTTTGCATAGGGATGCTTCTCAATGTTGATGTGAAATGGCTGTGCTTGGTAGAGCCAAGCACAGCGGTTATTTGTACTGGCGCTAGTCAGAGGCAAATTAGCCGACTAATGCACTCTCAAGCAGTTCAGCTTGTTGGCTGACATGCAAACCGTGGTAGCCCACAGCCGGTGAAGCTGCTGCCTGGCGGCCAACGAAACGGAGGCGCGCCACACTCGGTAAGGCCTGTTCTACCAGGGTACTGAGGGGCTCAAGTAAGTAGCTCCAATAACCTTGGTTCTTTGGTTCGTCCTGAGCCCAGATCATGGTGTTAGCGTTAGGGTAGAGTTTGAGCTCTGCCTTAATTGCTTCCGCCGGTAAGGGGTACAGCTCTTCAATGCGTATGATGGCAACCTCAGTGATGTTCCGCTTAGTCGCTTCGGTTACAAGGTCGAAGTAGATTTTGCCGCAGCAGGCAATGACACGCTTAACCAATTGACGAGATTCGGCAGTCTGCTTCTTGTCGCCAATGACAGTTTGGAATTTGCCAGTGGCTAAGTCATCCAGGCTTGAAGTCGATGCGGCATTGCGCAGAAGACTTTTGGGCGTCATCACTATCAGTGGTTTTCGCACTGACCTGAGCATTTGCCGTCTTAGTAAGTGAAACATTTGAGCCGGAGTGCTGGGTACGACCACTTGAATGTTGTCGTCAGCGCAGAGCTGTAAATATCTCTCTGGCCTTGCTGAGGAGTGCTCAGGGCCCTGTCCTTCATAGCCGTGGGGTAAGAACATGGTTAGTCCGCAAAAACGCCCCCATTTGACCTCTCCTGAGGTAATGAATTGGTCGATCACTACTTGGGCGCCATTGGCGAAGTCGCCAAACTGGGCTTCCCAGATCACCAGAGTGTCAGGGTCGGTAGTGGCATAACCATATTCAAAGGCAAGAACGGCTTCTTCCGATAAGGGCGAGTCAATTACGGCAAACTTTCCCTGTTCTGGGCTGAGCTGGGTCAGGGGAATGAAACAACCATCGTCCCAGTGTTCACGGTCTTGGTCGTGAAAGACAGCTAGTCTTTGAAAGAAGGTTCCCCGCCCGCAGTCTTCACCAGAAATACGCACCGAGAACTGCTTTTCGCCAACTTGTTTTTGCCCTTCTCTAGTTAACAGAGTGGCGTAGGCAAGATTTTCGGCCATGGCCCAGTCGAGTGGCATGTCTCCACTGCTCATCAGCTTGCGGTTGTTCAATACTTTTTGCATTGAGGGCAGCAGTCTGAAGTTCTCGGGTGGATGGGACAGTGTCAAACCCAGTCTCATCAGGGTTTCTTTGTCTACGGCTGTACTTACCTCCTCGCCTAGGTGGCTGTGAGCAAAGCGTGTCCAATCGACCATACCCTTGTTTTTGTCGATTACTTCTTTAACTACCGATGTGCCAGCTTGCAGCTTAGCCACATATTCGCTCACCATCTTTTCGCTTTCATCTGGTGATACTAAGCCTTCGGCAATTAGTTTTTGAGCATATAGCGCTCTTGTGCCGGGGTGCTTGTCGATGGCCTGGTACATCAGTGGTTGAGTTACCTTAGGTTCGTCGGCTTCGTTATGACCGCGCCGTCTGAAGCAAACCAGGTCTATAACTACGTCTTCTCCATAGGCCATGCGATACTCAAGGGCCAGTTTAACGGCATAGAGTACGGCCTCTGGGTCGTCGCCATTGACATGAAATACCGGTGCTTCAACCATCTTTGCTAGATCAGTACAGTAGAGAGTTGACCTGGCATCGCGGATGTCGGAAGTGGTAAACCCTATCTGGTTGTTGATGACAATGTGCACTGTGCCGTGTATGCCATAGTGACGAGTGCGCGACAGCTCAAACGTCTCCATGTTGACACCTTGTCCAGCAAAGGCCGCATCGCCATGTACCAAAACTGCCAGAGCATTGTTTGTCGGCTGGCGTTCTTGTCTTGCTCGGACCGAACCGACCACCACTGGGTTGACGATTTCTAAGTGAGAAGGGTTGAAAGCCAATGCCACGTGTATGGCACCGTCGGCAGTATCAATGTTAGAGCTGAAGCCCTTGTGATACTTGACGTCGCCAGCCGGTAGTGTGCCTTCAGGGGGAGTTGCTCCTTCGAATTCGCCATAGAGGTCACTTGGTAGCTTTCCCAAAACGTTGACGAGAACATTGAGCCTGCCGCGGTGCGCCATGCCCATCACTAATTCTTTTACTCCCTGTGCTGCTGCCTCGCTAATTAAGTAGTCGAGAGCAGCAATGAAAGTTTCACCGCCTTCTAAGCTAAAGCGTTTTTGTCCGACATATCTGGTGTGCAGGTAGCGTTCCAGGTTCTCGGCCGCTGTTAGTTTCTCTAAGATCCGTCTTTTGATTGCTGTACTAAAGCTGTTTCGCCCAGGTAAGTCTTCAAAACGCCCTTGCAGCCAGAGTCTTTGTTCCTGGTTAGAGATATGCATATACTCTAAGCCCACTGTGCCGCAATAGATTTGCTCTAGTGTGCCAATAATCTGCGGCAGGGTGGCCTCGCCTTTGATGGGCAAGTTGCCTGGTAGATAGGTTGACTGGTTTAATTCGGCTTCGCTTCCCTCTAAACTATACGAAGCTAAATCAAGGCATTTGAGTTGAGAAATTGCCTTGCGTTCTAGAGGGTCGATTCTTGCCTTGCGTACTCCGCCTATGCGATAGGCTTCGATAAGTTGGCATACTGCCAACTGTTTAAGCAGTTTCTTGACGGTGTCGTCGTTTTGTTGCACACCGGTATTGCTAACTAGTTTGCCGTCGACAAACTCTAAGGTGGTCAGGCTAGCGAAAAATTGCTGCCATTCTTTGGTGACCGATTGAGGGTTAAAGAGAAACTGCTCATACAGTTCCTCTAGGTAGGGAGCGTTGTGCCCGTGTAGGCCGGAGGTTGCTCTAAACTTCTCCATAGAAACTTTGTTCATGATAAATACCTATAGATGTTAATTCTAGATGTTAATTCTAGATGTTGATTTAATGCTTGAAGGCAAAGCGACTGACCCAGGCAATGGCCAAGGTGGAGACGACAAAGACCATGTGCACCACGACCAGTTTCATCAAATATTCGATGCTTTCGCCTTGGGCGTTGATGAATGCGTGTAGCAAGTGAATTGTAGACACGCCTAGTATCGACATGCTCATTTTTACTTTGAGTGCACCAGGGTCAATGTGCCCAAGCCACTTTAACTTTGGTAATTCTGACGGCGTTTCCGCCGCTTGATCATCGTCATAGTCACTGCCACTTATAAACAGTACATAGCCGCCAATCATCACCATCACAATTAAGTGACTAATCATGATGATGTCGAGTAGTTGCAGCACCGCTATGAGCATGTCAGTTTCAGACATAGCAAAGGAATGCCAGACTAACTCAAATGTTTCTACTGAAAAGCGAATAGCGTATACAAGTAAGGTGACGATTAGGCCCAGATACATTGGTATTAGCAACAATCGGCCGCCAAAGATGATTTTCTCGAACTGTTTGTTCATGCGATTTCCTTGTTTTAAGGCGAGAGGTTGCTGACTTGCCTGCTCTTTTTGAGTAAGCAAGCCAGCGATCGTTTTGAACAGAGTTCGATTAAAAGAAAGAACTCCAAGTGCTCGTGCTTTTAGGAGTTTGAAGGTTGGTCGGGTTTGTAGACAGACTTGCACCATACGCCAGCTGCGACATACGAAGCTAGCAGTATGGGCATGCCGAAGGGCCAGGGGCTGATATAAGACTGCAACATGATGAGCAGAATGTTGACGACAAAGCAGACTGCTAAGCCATATTTTCGGTGCTCAATCGCTACCAATTTGGCTACGCCAAAGTAACCAATGGCAAGCATCAGTGCTTGTAAAACGAGTTGGGTGGTCATATTTATTCCTTACTAAATTGAATGGATAGGTAGAGCGGGGTCTATTCTTCGCCTTGGAGCAGGCCAGATTTTTGGCTGGCTAGAATAGCGTTGTCGCGCTCTTTGTGAGCAGCGCTGGCGGTTGCTGCCAAGCTTTGTTTGTGGGCAGTAACAGCGCTAGTTTGAGCTTCAGCTAAGGCGTGTTTGCCCATGGCCAAAACTTCTTGAGCTTTGCTCAGCACTAAGTCTGGTGCGCTTAATGGGTCGTTGAGATAGGCTGTGCTTTGGCTTACTTCAAAGTCGGGCAAAACTGCTACGCCAAGGTCAGAGCCAGCCGGTAAGAAGCGGAACGTAGTAATTTTTACGCCGGTACCGAAATCAAGCGGGTTAACCGATTGGCCAACTTCTTTGCCATAGCTAGGTGTGCCAACGATGGTTGCCAGGCCATTTTTCTGCAAACTAGCCGACATGAGTTCGGAAGCGCTAGCACTATTTTCGTTGATCATCACCACCACAGGGATATTGTCAGGTAACACTCTCCAGAAGCGTGAGTGGGTGAATACTTTTTCTGATTTACCGTTTACGATTTTTTCACGGCGAAATTCCCCAGCGCTTACTGACTCTTTGATGTGGATGATTTGGTCACCTTCTCGTGACATATACGACACCAGAGTGCCTTCTTTCATTACCGCTTGCAGCATCTCAACAACTTGGTCTAAGCGACCGCCAGGGTTGTTTTGCAGGTCAATGGCTAAACCTTTCAGTTGACAGTCTTGTTCTGGCTTGTAGGCGTTTACCACGGCTGCAACTTCAGCTTTACCTTCAGGTAATGACTTGCCGGTGCAGGCTGTATAGAGCGCTTCTGTAAATTCTTTGGAGACAGAATTGCCGAACATACCGATCTTAACGCTAGCAAAGCCATTGTCGAGTTTTTGCCAGGTGGCTTCTTTGGTGTGCACTTGAGCCCGGGTAATGTTCAAAGTTAGCGGTTCGAAGCCAGCTCCATTTGGGCGCAGAACTTTGATGGTCACTGTTGTGCCAGCAGGTCCGCGAATGTCAGCTACTATTTCGTTGACAGTGCGTCCGCTGCTTGGTTTACCGTTTACTTCGACAATGCGATCACCAGCAGTAATTCCAGCTGCTTCTGCCGGGGTGCCCGCGCCGGGTTTAGGAAAAAAGATCAAGGGAGTATCATCGCTTACTCTCGCTAGGGCGACAGTATCTTGCGACTGTACAGCGCCCAGCGCTTCGGCTTTGTTGGCCATATTTAAGCGGGTTACTGGTGCACCAATGCCTGCCAAGCTTGAATCGAATGCTTGTGCTAGATTGGCGAATTGCTTGGCTGTGAAGAAATTGGTGTGCATTTCATTCAAGTCAGCAAGCATTTCACGAATGGCTTTTTCTGTTCTTTCTTGGCTATCCAGGGCCGATCCATCGTCAAATTTGTGCTGCCATTTTTGGGAAAAAGCCGCACGCTTTTCTGGATCAATGATAGAAAGATCAGTTTTTACTACCATGTCAAAGGCGCAAGCGTACAGCGTTTTACCGTTGAATGGTTCGGCGTTTTCAGGGTTGCAGGCGGCGCTGACATAGGGGGCCATGAGATCGTCATTGTCTTCAGCGGCTTCGCCATAGACAGTGTAGTTGGTCTCAATGAACGTCTTCAGGTCTTTTTCACTTTTTGCCGCGCTAGGAGCTATTTGCAAGCTGTGGTTGGCGTAGATATAGACTGGATAAGACACCGTAGTAGTTTCGTTGCTAGTTTTGTCTTTCGCTACTATCAACTGCTCAGAGACTAGCTTTTGCACTAACTCGGCATTCTTTGCTATGTCGGCTTGGTAGAACTCAACGTCGGGGTACTGCTTGGCCAGGCTTTCTAAGAAGGCACGTTCCGTCGGACATTGTTCAGGGGTACAGACTTGGATAAAACTGTTTCCGCTAGCATTGAAGTCTGCCCTGTTTAAGTCTTTTTGGGTGATTTCACCGATTAGTGGTTTAGCAGCGCTAGAAGCTTTGCTACCATCTGTTGGCAGAATCACTTCTCTTGACCCAGGAAGGCGAATGCCCAGGTGCTGAGCTTGAGCTGTGCCGGCACTGGAGTGATTGTGACCGCTGTCGCTATCAGTGTTCATATTGCCAGTCAGTCCGCCAACCAAAATGACTATTGGCAAAATTGAGTTGGTCACCACATGCAATAGCACTGGGGTCCAGATTGTTCTGGAAATTAGATATAGAGCACCTGCCACTAGTCCAAAGAAGAACTGGCTGAAGAAGGCATCCATATTCAGGTGGGCTAAGGCAAACAGCGCTGCTGCTATGACCACTGCTATGGAGCTACCGCAGATGTTGAAAAACTTATGAGCCGCACGACCAATCGCACTTTGACTGTCGCTTAGGGCTTCGGCCTGGGTGGCAAAGCTTGTGCGCCACAAGTTGAATATCACTCCACGAAATACCATTTCTTCCATGAAAGCAGCCAGTAGCGCCATTAGTACTGAGGTAATGAGGAAGTTGGTCATGGTCATGTGAGCGAGCACCTGCTCAATGCCTCTGGGGCCTGATGGTGCGCCGACATTTGATGAGACAGCTGCTTCAGTACCAGCGGCACCTATGGCTATGAAGGAGCCAGTCAGGTAGTCGAAGACATAGGTGAGGACAAAGCCTCCAGTTGCCAAAAGGGCAATCTTTTTGAAGGTCATGTCCACCTGGCGGTAGTTTAAGCCAAGTACTCCAGGAAAGTTCGGTAGACTACTATCTAAGTGAAAAAACGGATGTAGTTTTTCCGACCAGCCGGTGACAAAGGCCGTTCTTCCTGTGAAGTAGAGATAACTCAGTACCAGGGGGGTACCAGTGGTACCTAGGGTGAATAGTATCTCGGCAATTGAAGGCATGTAGGGTCGGAGTACCTCCACGTACCCGAGCGCGTAGATTATTGGAAAAGCCAAAGCGCTGCCCAGTAGGCTCGCTACTATTAGGGCAAGAGTTGCGCTAGTGGCCCAGCGAAAAATACCTAAGCCGTTGCTTACGGCTGAGTTTATCGAATCGTCTTTCATATTCGTTCCTCTGTGTAGTGACTAGTGTTGGAAACTAGTGAATAGTTTGGCTTTCGCCTATGGGGGCGAAAGAGTAGTTAATCAATTGCCGCTCCAGTTCGCTTTCTAAGTCGCGAAAGTCATCGGCAATTTCTTCGCCAGCCTCTTCTAAAGCTTCGTTGAGAAGTTGCTCGGCTGCTTGCAACTCACTGTCTTCAAGCGACTCGTAAGCTTGCATGTAGGCCAGTGTTGCGGTGGCAAGGGCGCTGATTGCTGGTAATGATGTTCTTACCGATGCAAGAATTTCGGGGATGCCTGGTTCGTTCAATGCTTCCAACTCGTTGATGATTTCGTTGACGCGTGGGTGCATCTGGCCAGATAGCATGTCGATGTCTTCAACAGCGATATCGAGTTCTTCTAGCAAGGCTGTTGCCATTGGTGAGAATTCAGGTTCAAGCAGATCTTGTACTTCGTGTACTTCTTGTTCTTCTTGATCTGCTGAGCTGCCGCGACATTGAGTCAATGCTTGGAGAAGTTGAGTAGTGGCGAGTTTGTAGGCTTGCATTGGTGTCGCTGTCATAAGGAGTACTGCCATAAGTGTTTGTTTGATTTGAAGGTTGTATTCTGCAAGTTCTGGTTTGATTTACCAACTAATTTGCAAGAAGCAGGATTCGAATGTGCCTCTGCGGATAAACTGCGGATTCAGTTCAGCTTCTTTCAGTACGTCATAAAGCAAGCGAGGCTGCCCCACTATATTTTCAATGGGGATTTCGCTGTCGCCTTGAGCGGTTATGGGAATTAAGCGCTTATACTGATCTGTATCCGCAAACGACAACTGTAGAACCTCCATTGTTCCAGCAGCATCTTTTGTTGCTGCAATTTTGGCCAGGGTTTGGTCGAACAGTTGAATCGCATCTTTACGCAGAATGAGTTCTCTTAGGGCCCCCATATTCCAAAGCTTGTTGCCTTCGCTAAGAAACTTTTCGGCTTGTTCAACAATGGGCTTTTCTTCGCTTTCAAGTTCTTCTATTTGACTTAGAAGAGCTTGAATTTGGTCTGTTTTTTCTGTTAGTGATGTGCGCAGGTAGACAACTAAAGCGCCTCGTGCTTTCTTGATTGCTTTTTGATTTAACATTATTGTTTGCTCGTTGGTATGGTGGAGTTGAAAAAGGTACTACCTTCGCCTATTAGCGCGGCTTTAAGCTCAGGCGCTTCAAAGTCGTGAAACATGTCGAGTTGAAAGTAGTTGTTTTGAGTCAGCTTTACTTCTTCGCTTGGTGCCTCTAGGGCCTCTGTCAGTGAGCCAATGCGATTGATGATGGCAGCGTAGTGACTGAGGTCGGCGAATTGTCCGATCAATATTGTTGCCCCTTGAAACACCGAAGTGAAAGCCATAACGGCTTGGGTGATTGTGCCAAAGGGGATGTGATCGTTGAAGTAAAGGTGGGCCACAATCAAAGGTGGAATCAGAGGTACTAGATGATTGAAGACTCCTGTGAATAGCTGCAGATTCTTGTGCACTAGGGTCATATCTAGTAAGTTCGAAATCACTGCAGTGAGAGCAAGTTCTGCTTCAGCGACAGTGGTTGTACTGCTGCTACTAGTCTTTACTAGTTCATCGCGGGCGCTGGCTAGCTTGGCCCTAAGGTCAGCTTCTGTTTTCATTTGGCGATCGCTAATACTGATTAGCGTTTTGCCAATATGTGAAACGATTACCAGCCCTAGAGTTGAGTAAACAATGACGATGAATGAAAGTGATGGTGAAATTTTCCATAGCACTATCATGAAGGTGCAGACAGTAACAAGCGCATCTAAAATCGATATGGCCAAGCGTATAGATGAGCCACAAAACGAGTCGACGTCTTGGGTCATACGTTGCTCAGGATTATCAATTTCTCTGGAGTTTTCGACTTTTATGCCAGCAGCGTTTGAGAAGTATTTGTGTATTAGGCTCCTTGAAAGCCAATCACGCCAGTAGAGCGCCAGGCGTGTTCTTAGTAGGTTGTAGTAAGTTTCGATCGGCACGGTGATTAAGATGGCGAGAATAGATAAGAAGAGATAGAGCCAGAAATCACTCCAACTTTTCTGCTCCATTGCCGTCATGAAATGACCGGAAGTAACATTGATGCAGACCGCTACACCAGCTTTGGCCGCCATTAGGGTGAGAATTAAACCAAGATTGGTAAAACCAACCGAGTTTTTTTCTGATATCCAAAAAGGCTTACCTATTTTTGCCAGCCTTCTCCAAGGCATTGCTGTTAGGATGTTGTTCATGGCAGTTCTCCACTAGATTAGTTCAAAAAATATGAGTGATTTGACAGCAGTGGGAAGGCTAGCCACAGGTAAGCAGTTGCTCAATTGGGCTTTGTTATTGCCAGGCGAGTGTAGTCACCGAAGCTTTTGCCAGGGTGATTTCAGTTACACTTTTTCCTTCCTCGATGCTGATAGTTTTCTCTGGGCCTAGATTGGTTAGCACTAGCACCCGCTCTCCTGATGGATTGAGGAAGGCCACATGCGTAATGTCTTGATTGGGTTTCAAGGCAGTAGATTCAATGCGTTTTGCTCCGCGCTCAATGAATTTAGAAAAGTGAGCCAGGGCATAATATTGGCCGCTGTGAGTTATTGCTTTGGTTGTTGAGTTAATGGTCAACAGGCCACCGCAAGGGAATGGCCCAATGTTTGGTCGACCGTTTTGATCAAGAGCCAGGTTCCAGACTGTGATGCCGCGGCACCAGTGCGTAAGATTGCTTGTGAAAGTTCTTGCCCACTTGATGTAGTCGCTATGGTAGTTGGGGTCTGTATAGTCAGGGCCGCCTTCTGTCCAGTAGTGACTGACCTGTGGGTGAGCCTCATGCACTGTGCCAATGCGCCAGGCGTCGCCGACATAACCATGCCAGGCAATGGCCGAGGCGTACTTGGCTAGGGCGGGAGTTTCTAGCGATGCCACAGCGCGGCCCCACAAGTTGTAGTTGTGGTCGATAATCCAAATTTGTGTCTCTAAACCGAGTTTTTCAAAGAGTGGCCCTAAATGATAGCCAACGAAGTCGACTTCGTACTCTTGGGGCCAGAGACAAGCTGGCATTTTGCCATCTTGATCGGTATCAACTTCGTTTTGCACTGTGATGGCATAGATGTTGATGCCTTCAGATTTGTAGCTTTCAATAAATTTGACAAAATAATTGGCATAGCTGCCAAAGTTTTTCCTTTGAAAACTACCACCAAGCATTGAGCCGTTAGATTTCATCCAGCCTGGTGGGCTCCAAGGCGAGCCATAAAAGAGCAAGTCTGGGTTGAGAGCAAAAGCCTGACGCAAGCAAGGCAGAATGTATTTCTTATCGTGATCGATAGAGAAGCGTTTGAGCTCTGCATCGGGTTCGCCCTCATCGTAGCTGTAGAGATGAGTGGCATAATCACTTGAGCCAATGCAGACTCGACAAAAATTTAGACCTAGACCTCCTTGCGCAGGTGGGCTAAAGAGATCACGAAATAATTCAGCTCTGGCATCTTCTGACAGTAAGTCAAAGTTAAAGCAGGCGGCATCGGTGAAGGCTCCACCAAAGCCGACAATTTCTTGAAAGCTTTTCTCTGGGGTAACTCTAATGACGTCTTCAGTATTGGCTCCAGAGAAGTGCCAATAGACATCAATTGTTTTATTTGCTAGTCGGCGGTCGGCATTAGTCTCCATTGTTTTCATAACAGGGGTATGAAGTAACACTGGTTTCACTGCTGTGCTGCCCGAGTTCTTAAACTGCTCTTTGAACCAGTGATTGGCCCGAGAGACTGCCCAACCCAGGGCTAGAACTATAAGAACGATAAACTCGGTAATGCGAGTCTTCATAGTTAGATCCTTCAAAAAAATGGTAAAGCCATGCCAGCCTATTGAATAAATTCAATAGGGCAGACATGGGCCGAGGAATTAGAAGCAAGTTGAGCACGTCCTTGTGCTCTTGTTTCTAGGTTTTAGTGGTTCAATTCAGCTCGTGTTGAAGAGATGGAGTCGGCGAACCACCAGACATCTTCATTGGCTCGACGTAGACCTTACGCTCAAGCTTGTCCACTAGAGAGAACAACTCTTCGTGGTCTCCCACTTCGTAGGATTTCAGGGTTTGACCATCTATCACTACTGAATGAACATAGGGATGCTTTGTGCCAGCTGTTGAAATGATGGCAACCACGTAGTAGACATGTCCGTTCACCATCAAGGGGCGCGGTTCTACTTTTTGGTAGTTAGTCCAGTCGGCATTCCAGTTGCCTTGCATCACTTGAATGATGGCTTGTCTAGGGCCATTGAGGGTAATGTCTGGCACAATGTACTGGCGGCAGAAACCGCTGGCCGCGTCAAAGAACAGTATCTTTGCCAATTTGGCGCTGTCGTCTCCTTTGGGCTCTAGAGCGATTACTTCTTGCCAGCCGAGGTTATCGTAGACCTCAATGTATGGTGCTTTGTTGAAATGCGGTTGGTTAGTGGCATCTGGCTCACTGACGCGCAGTTCATGGTTCTTTGTTACCATTCTTCCTTGAATTCCACCATTCCATTTGGCGAATATTTCGGCGTATTTTCGTGCCAGTTTGGTTGGATAGAAGGGCATGTTTGGATAGTTTGCCCTAGCTGTAGCTGGGCTCATATCGTTGATCAAGCCAAAGCGATTGACGCTCATGACGCCAGCCAATTCAGGTAGCATTACTCCGGTTATGGTGGGCCTATAAGAAATATAGGGAATCAACATCACCATGTGGTCATCATCGTTTCGCCAGTATAGGGCTTCTTGTTGTTCGCTAAAGGGGTTGTGTACAGCAAAAGCTGCTTGCACAATCCAGCTTTTTGGTCCTGCTAAGAAGAAACCGTTAAAACCTGATGCTGCTGTGCCTTTCATGTTGACGTGGGTGGGGTCAACCGTGGCTACATTGAGGACGGTGTCAAAGAAAAAGTTGTACCAGATGCCTTCGTCTTTGCCCTTTAGATGAAACGAACCTTCCCAGCACTGATTGCCGCTGGAGTCACATGGTGCCATATGCGGTTCAGATACAACCGTTCTGGTATCGCCATTGAGATTTTGCAAGTAGCTGATGGCTGTGGCCTGAGGCAGCATGCGGAAGTTTTTGGCATCGGTGTTAGGCAGGCTTTGTATTACCTGTGGGTCAAGCACCTCTGCCATGGTCCATTCCACAACGTCTTGATCCCTTGATGCTAACCAAGAGCCCGTTGCTACAAATAGAGCTAGGCCCCATGTGATTAAGTGGACAGTGGTTTTGGTTTTGCTACCCCACTGGTTCACCCGCCCTTGTAGCACCGAGGCAATACTGATGATCATTGCTGCTAAAGCGCTGCCCCAGATTAACACGTATTGCCAAGCCGCTATCGTGTAGATGTGAATGATGGGCAGAACGAAAATTGAGATCAGGGCGTACAGGGCGGTGTAGATTGCTGCTGAGGCCAGACCGGCAAAGAAGCCCCATCTTTTTGTGCCGTAGGTAAAAGCTAAAATTGCCGTGATCCAGCCTAAGCCTGGTTGAAAGAACGGCAAAGTGACGAGGAAAGCGATGAGGAGAATTCTGGCTGAGAGCCGCCAGAAATTGGGCTCTTTCAGATCACCGTCTGAAATTGTTTCCGTTGGTTTGCGAAAATACTTGAGCATAAATAGACCTATTTAGGTTTGTTTGGTTGTTGATTCAGGTAGGGGAAGCTGAATTTGACTCGCTCCCCTGCTTTGATGGTGCCAATTAAGTGGCATTCGGCAGTTCTTATTTCTACGCTGCCATTTAACGAGTTTTCTTTGGGGCCAAGCACCAGACGATCTGGTCCTTGGCTAACAACCACTAGGTTGCCTTGGGCGATAAATTCGACGGCAGCGCCGTTTTCTTTTTCTGCCTTTGAGAGGTGGCTGATATCGAAAGTGATTTGCCCTGATGATGGCAATATCACTTCGAACGAAGCTGTTTCATTTGATTGCCGCGCTTCAAAGCCGTTAGCGACCGAGCCGTCCGAATTGCGGTGGCGGATGGTTATGTACATCCAAATCTCCTGATTGAAGTTCTTGTTTGCCCTTTAGCTCTTATCTGCGGTATCCCCAATGATCGTGCCAGTGGTCACCACGCCAGTTACCATCACCACGATGGTTGTAAGGGTAGATCGGGCGGTAGTTATAGTTGTAGTTGTAGTTGTAGGGACGGGCGGGACGATAGCCATCGTAATAGCCGTCGCTAACACCGATGTAGCCGCCTCTGACTGCACAGCCACTAAGGGTAAGCAGGCCTATAACAGCGAAGCCTGCTAAAAGTATGCGAACGACTTTGGCGCAGTTTTTAGTTTTCATAAAATTCTCCTGAAAATTTGTTGATTTGTGTTTTTGATTTGTGTTGTTGATGGAACGGGCATTGGCCAGTTAGAACATGCGTCCTGGCCGAATGCGGATATTGAGCATGAAGCTAATCGGATTTGAGCCGTAAATTGCTTCAAGCTCGGAAGGCACCATGTAGCCAGTTACATCGAAGCCGAGACCGATACGCAGCGCTGAAGAAGCGTAGACGTCCCGAGCATAGCCAGCTGTTAAGGCGCAAACGGTGCTATTGGCATTGCTTTCACTGGTAGCAACCAGGTCGTGCTCATGTCCGGAAAGTTCATGCTCTAGCCCTGGTCGGCCGTAGATGTTCATATCGGTCAGCCCAGGCTTATTGACACATTCACCGCGGCCATATAGGTAATTGCGATCAAGGAAGTTGATTGTTCCTTCCAGTAGACCACCGCTCAAAGTGCCGTGTGCTTCTTGATTGTGACCAACTACGGCAGATACTGCGGTGTAGCCGCCATCAAAGCGTTTGGAATACTGAGCAAAAACGGTATAACGTTGCATGTCACCGGGGTGGAGAACTTCGGCATTGTGCACTGCGGCAAATGAGGCTCCCAACACCCAGTTCTCGTTGGCCGCGTATTGGGCGCGAACGGAATAGCTGTCAAAGCCACCACTTTCGATGATATAGCGATTTTCTCCTGGCTCCTGGCCGCGAAATATCGAGGCACCTAGGCGCAGTTTTCCGATATCTACGCCAGCACTAAAGACGCCGTTAGTAATGTGACCAGCGTCCATGCAGTGATGGCACAGAGGTACGGCTGGATTTTCTAAGGCGGAGGCTCGGTGCATAAAGGCTGTGGGGCCTTCTTCACGGTCGCCCGGTAGGCCAAAGTAGAGGTAATAGCGAAAGTTTTCTGAGAGCTTTTGCGTAAAAGCTATGGATAGCTCGGAGAAGAGATTGTGAGGATGCTGGGCATCGACAATTTCGCGACCGCGATAGGTTTCTCCTGTTTGAAAGAGTTGAGGGACGCCGCCAGGTGGCGTGGTGAATGGTTCAGCGGTAAGCATGGCGCGAAACTGGAAGGCTGAGTTGTCCCATACAGGTACTTCGCAGGAGGCCATGAGCCAGTTCTGTGACTGCAAAGCCGATACACCACGAGGACCGCCTTGGCTATTGAAGCTAGCTTTCAATTCAGCGTGGGCCATACAATTGGCCTTATCTTCGAAGAGATTGAAGTGCCACATATAGGCTGGGCTATCGGCCGGTATTAGGCTAGTACCTGAGCCAATGGCGTTCATGCGTTGGTATGGGCCGCCAAAGTTGGAGTGCATCGGTTCAGCTTTCAAGTAATCACCGTCAGCAGTCTCGCTATGGTCTTGATGCCGATGCTGATGCCCAGGCATTTTGCTCATGTCATGTCCGGGCATTTTACTCATATCGTGACCGGACATGGTGCTCATGTCGTGGCTTATTGCTTCTTTGCTTTGCTCCTCGCTGCTTATCCCTTGCTTAGGGTTCGAAGAACAACCAGCTAAGGTAAAGAGCAGACCGACGAGACTAACTGAGAATAGCTTGTTCATTCTTTAGTCCTCAGAGTGCAAAAATAAGTTAGCCGCTAATTAGCCAACCAAGAAAGAAAAGACCAGCTGCAAAGGCAAGTGGCACCATGGCGAATCCAAGCATCGTGGGTGGCTGGCGCCAGGGTTGGCGTCTTGCCGGTTTATTAGTCGTTGGTTTCATATGTAATTCCCAAAAGTCGCTTGGTGCCAGGCTAGGCCGAGCACCAAGACAAAGTTAAAGCCTAGAGTCAACTAGTTGGCTTGAGGCTCTGTTGTTTTCTTCTATTTCAGAAGTCAAAATCCCAGTATTGCAGGCAGTTTTGCCAGTATGGGAAATTTTGAATTAGCCAGGCTTTGGCTAAGTTTTCGGCGCGATCATGAGCTACTTGGTCGTGGTATTGATTGGGATGGCTCTCGCACAGCTCGTGTCTCAAGGGTACCCAGGGAGTGAAGTGCAGTGCATCAGTGCCATCCATGACCACAACTCGCAGCTCTTTGTTGTTGTGGGCCACTTCGAAGACCGTAGTAAAACGACGGCGTAGTGCAACAAAGGCTCGCGTGCCGCAGTAGTCGGTGCAGATGTAGATATCGGCACGATTGCGGCCGTTGCTGTCGGTCAGTTCTTGCCAATGCGGATGACCGCTTTGTTTTACCTGCCAACCTTCAGGCAAGTTAACTTCGCAAGTGTATTTGTTAGCAGGGCCAACTCTTTCGATCCCCCAGGTAGCTAAGTCGCTCCAGGTGGCAAATCTGATTTCGTTTGGCAGTCTTGCTAAGTTAGTAAAGTTTTTCATGTTTTGTTCTCTCTTGATTGAATGAAGATTGGATTTTTCATGACCGCAATCCTTGGTAGCCATGAAGATATTGCAGTGCCACCACATCCAGTGACAGCAGTTGAGCGAATGTCGTTGACAGGTTCAGCTAAAATGTAGTTCAAATCTCCGCAGCTCAAACGCGGAGATATTGAGGTTAGATAGTGCAATGGGTTGTTTTGAGGTGAAAAAGATTGCTCGAATTGAAGAGGATGTAAAGTGGATATGCCTGAACCTAACATCCCCTTCTTCGCTGCTGAAAGAGAAACTCTTACTTATTTGCTTACTTTCTCTATTTCTGTATGTGTCCAGCTAGCGAGCAACGGACGGTTCGACTAATGGGGGCGAGACACTTGCCGCTGTCGCCATCGTGCTCAGTTTCTCTTCTGTAAATTTGAGATCGCTAAAAAGGCCGTCTAGTTCAGCTGGTAGCATATCTTTGAAGTAGGGCCGATGGCGACCAGCTAAGAGTAACAGGGCTTTCACGCCTCTATTGCGAGCTTGACTGAGAGCTTCGTTGCTCAACAGCCCATGCTTCTCCAACGCTTCGATTGCAGACATGTACCCAGACATAATCATCTGCCATTTTTCTCGACGGGTCATTTTAAATTTGAATGAGCCATAGAGGGGAGCTGGTGGGCTGATCACTATGCGGTCGTGATTGTCTGGTAAAACAACGCCATCCATTCTCAGGCTCTCGCGGTCATGGCTAATGATGCCATAGACCTTGTCGATAAGCTGATGCAATGGGCTTTTATCTTCACCGACATTGACCACAACCAGGTATGAGTTTTCCATAGGGAATAGCGCCTGGGGTACCGAAATTGGGCAGCGACCTTCTGGACCCAAGCCGCCATCAATGAGCAGGTGTTCTTCGCCGCTATCACTTTTCCAGGCCACAGGGTCAAGCAAGATTGGTACAGCACAAGTGGCTCGCACGGCCATTCCAATTGCTATTGGCTTCTGTGCTGCTTTAACCATTTTGCCGTCTTCCAGTTCCTGCCAGACGCCATCTTTGGTAAATATTATTTTGCGTTGATGCGACAGGGCGACAGTGCAAAAGTGATTGGGCCAGGCTTTGATGCGATCGTCGAAATATTGGCCCATAAGCTTGGCATCAAGGGCGCCTACCAGTGGCGGTGGATCAACATCTTTGGGTTCTCGCAAGGCCTGGGTGAGGAATGTAACCAGGGAGACTCGCCGGGTCACTAGTTGATTGAAGTCAGTGTCTAGTACTTGCGTCAACAGTTGAGTGACGTCAGGGTTGGCGCATATGAGGGCAGCTGGGACGGAACCACCGCTCACTCCTGTAATCGAACGAAAGCGGCGAAAATTAGCCTGGGCTAGAGCGAGTAGAACTCCAGTGCCAAAAAGAATTGCTCTCGAGCCGCCGGTACCGATGAGAAGATTGATGTCTTGGCTTTCAGGGCCCTTATTGTCTTCTGAGTTCATGGAATTTCTCCTGGAAAGATGTTAGGCCAACAAAAGAAGCTGGCATTGGCATATTTGTGTTGGTTCATTTTTTCTCCTCTGTAACAGTGGCCTCAGCTATTGCTGCTGTGGCAGTTGTTACGGTTTCTGGTTTTGCTTCTGTCGCTAGCGGCTCCGGAGTTTCCGCTACTGCTGCGCTGTTAGCCTCAGGCTTTGCCTTTGAGACCCCGGGAATTTCTTTGGGTACTTTGCCAATGAAGAAGTCGGTGATCAGTGGCAGACTGGGGTCCATCGCGTAATAGCTGAGGTCGACTTTGGCAGCTGCTTGTACAGCTTTGATTGTGGCCATGTCGTTGAGTGGATGCAGCGCATACATAGCTGGGTCGCTTATGCCAGCGGCTTGCATGGTTACTACTACCGAGTCAGTGTAGAAGTTACCGCTGGTTGAGCGCGCTGGCTGACTGAAAATCCATTGCGCTGCTTTAGCTACAATTTCAGGTTTGCGTGAGTGGGCAACAGTGGTGGCACCACCAAGTTTGTTGCGTACAGCAGCTGTATCAACAGTGGTTTCTGGCCAGAGTGAGTTGACAGCGATGCCATCTTGGCGAAACTCATCAGCGAAGCCCATTGTCAGCATGCTCATGGCGTATTTAGTCAAGGTGTAGGTAAACTTGAACCATTCTGGATCTAGGTTTAGCGGTGGTGAAATGTTGAGAATATGCGGGTTTGAGCTCTTTCTCAAATAGGGCAAGGCATATTTGATTACCATGAAGGGGCCTCTGGTGTTGACCGCATGCATGAGGTCAAACAGTTTCATCTCAGTTGACTCAATGCCGGTGAGGCTAAGCACTCCAGCATTGTTGATGACGATGTCTATTGCACCGAAAGTTTCCACGGTTTTGGCAATAGCAGCTTTTACTTGCGCTTCATCACGCACGTCAACTTGAAGAGCAAGAGATTCACCACCAGCTGCGATCACCTCTGCTGCTGCGGTGAAGATAGTGCCTGATACTTCAGTGCGTTCCTCTACAGTTTTGCCTGTAATTACTATTTTGCAGCCATGCTTTGCTAATTCAAGGGCAATGGCTAGACCGATGCCGCGTGAGGCACCATTGATAAATACTACTTTGCCTTTCAGGCTTGTTTCGTTAGTGTCCATTTTTTCCGTCCTAGCAGATTTTGCTGAGGTTAAGGTAATGCCGTGTTACAGGCGGTTGAGACCGGTTGAAAGTCTCGTTGATTGGTGTTTCGCTTCGTTTGCTGTGCTTCGAGAAACGCCGAGTGTTTCCTTAGCTCCATCACTGGAGAGCAAGAAGTTGTTATTTAGAGCAGAGCTATTGGGTTTAATTGAAGCCCCTAGGCAAATGAGAAAGAAAAACACTCTTCAATATGCCTAAAAGTAAGACTGATTGACAACTAAGGATTGGCTTAAATAGAGCTGTTTAGCTAATTACTCTCACATGTTATGTGATTACAAATGACAGCGGTGCTAGTGTCTCTATTGAGCGCAGCAAAGCGTCGTGATGAAAAGAAATGTGTGGAGTTTTGTCTTGTCAGGACGTGTTGGTAATTGCAAGAGTCTCGTTGACTTGGATTTAAATCGGCCCGTTCGGCTCTAAAAGCTCTTGCGATCGATGTCTTGCATCAGTCCATCAAGTGAGCTGTTTTCATCCGAGCCACGAAGTACGTCTTTGTCGTTAGGGGCCCGCATGGCGCCTGCTGGTGCCTGAAAATCACTTGGAGGTAAGTTCACTTTAGTGATCTTGGTTGTTTGCAGCATGAATTTTTTGTTCTTGCCTTTTCTTTCTATGAGCAGTGAAAGTGGCAGGTCGCCCAGGGCGGGAAAATTGTACTGTTGTCTGACGAAGGCAAGCACTTGTGGTGGATATGGCAGGTCTTTGGTCGTCAGCAGCTTGGCGTCAAAGAGTGTGTCGATGCCTTTCTCGACCTTCTCAGCTTTGGTCAACGTCTTCATTTTAAATGAGCGACACTGGAGGCCAAGAAGGTTCTCTTTGGGGCCTTCGTCAAAGGGAATGCGGGGAAAGGAAAAGCCCCAAAAAATGATGGAAATACGGAGCATATGGCCCTCGTATTTGTTCAATGGTGTTTCAAAAATTCTATTGGTTTTGGCATTGTATATTTGTACTTTCCATTCTGGTGCGTGGGCCATAATGCTTACACCATTGGCTGGATTGGACCAGCGAAAGCCACCTTTTCCAAATGAAAATGTGGTTCCTGCTCCGTAGATCTGGCTGTTTTGTTCAAGGCGCAGGCAATCCATCGAATGGGCTGCTGGTGCGGCCACAGCCATTGAGAACGCCACTATCGCAAAGCTCAAAGTGGCATTTCGGTGGTAGTTCTTCATTGCTTATTAGTAGTTATCGACTAGGAGTTTAAGGCGGCTGTAAACAGCTCTAGCCTCTGGGCAAGATCATTTTCTTCTATGGCGGCGAAAGAGAGAATGAACTCGAGATCTCGTGCAACGCCGGCATAATAGCTGCGGGTGCTTGTCATTGGTAGTTGACTGGAAGCAATTGCTTGAGCGATTTTAGCAGCCTCATAATGATTGTTTAGGCGCACAAGCAAGCCCAAGCCGGCGCTTTCCGCTGCAATGTAGGCGGTGTCAAAGGCCTTCGGTAGAAGACTCAATAGATTTTGCCGGCGCAGTGCATAGCGAGAGCGTTGCTTCCTGATTAGTTTTTCCAGATGACCTTCGTTGATAAAATCGGCAAGGGCCGCCTGCTCAACTAAAGAAACATCTCTTTCTACAAGGCCTTTAGCTGCTGTGAGTGGTTCAACCATGGCGTCAGGAACTACCATGAAACCTATTCTCGACACTGGTGCCATGGCATTCCACAGACAGGAAAGATAGATTGTTCGGTCGTTGTTATCCATGCCTTGGAGCGAGGGTAGTGGGCGACCGTCATAGCGAAATTCGCTGTCATAGTCGTCTTCGATAATATAGGCTTGATTTTTAGCGGCATATTCTAAAAGTTGCTTGCGTCGACTCATTGACATCACTGCCCCGGTTGGAGCTTGGTGTGATGGTGTGACATAAATTAAGCGTGGAGCTGTTGTCAGCTCCTGTAGCTGTTCTACGATCAAGCCTTGGTTATCTACGCCAATTTGAACTATTTGGGCGCCGTTGGCTAAAAATTGTTCGCGTGCGGCAGAGAAGCCGGGTTCTTCCATGGCCACAAGGTCGCCGTCATTGAGAAGTAATCGAGCGAGCAAGTCGAGGCGTAAATTGCGTGATGCAAACGTAATCAGCCGATCTTGACTGACCTTTACTGCCCGGGCCCTAGTCAGATATGAGGCATAGGCCTCACGTAGAGGCTGATAGCCAAAGGGCTCTGGTACATATTGAGATTCTTCCTTTGAGGCCGTATGGCAGTGTCGAACTAGAAGCTCGCGCCAAGTGCTCAGCGGTAATTCGCGCAGGAGGGGTCCGACATAGGCAGTTTTGGCAGTAATGACGCCCGCCTCAAATCGTTCTTTTAGTCTATTGCCAAATTGAGAGAGGTGAACGGTTTTGTGCACTTTATCGCGCGGGGGTAGCTCTTCTGACTGGCCGGGAAGGTGTGGACATACGCGTGTACCAGAGCCCATCTCGGTGACAACATAACCTTGAGCAGACAGTTCATCGATTGCTCGGGCAGCAGTTGAGCGTGAGATGTCTAAGGCTTTAGCAATGTCACGCACTGAGGGCAGAATTACCCCTGGGCTAACTAGTTTTTCAATAATCGCTTCTTTCAGTGCTTCGGCAATTTGTCTTGATGCCGGAATGCCTGAGGTTGGGTCTAGAGCTAAATCTAGTCTATCAATTAGCATCGTTGCTGCGACCTGATTGTTTCTGGAGAGCTAAGGCGAAGTTCTTCACAACGTTGTCGATACTGTTTTGGTCGACTGAGGCGAAGGGTACTATGTATTGGCCGTTCTTGGTTGTGCTGGCATAGTATGGTTTGGTGCTCATGAGGTTGAAGCCACTTTGTAGGGCTGCTTGTTCGATGACGCTATCGAGAAAATTTGCTTGGAAGTTCAGTATCAGATGGGTGCCACCGCCGTCTGTTAGTGGATCAACCATATCTTTGAGATAGCGTGTAATCGCTAAGATCAGTGATTGTCTGCGGAAGGCGAGCACTCTTTGGGTTTGTTTGAGGTGCTTTTCTAAGTAGCCGTCGTTTATAAAGTCTATGAGGGCTAGTTGTTCTAGCAGTGGTAGGTGTCGTTCGAGATAGCTTTTGCCCAACGCTCCTATGTTTACCAGGCAATCAGGAAACACTACAAAACTCAGACGTAGCGATTGGTATAAGACTTTCCAAAAAGATGCCATGTAGATAACGCAGTCGTACTGGTCTAAAGCTTTTATCGAAGGCAATATCGGTCTGCCATAACGAAATTCGTTGTCAAAGTCATCTTCGACTATGAAGGCGCCAGTGGCGGCGGCGTATTCTAGCAGTTCATGACGGCGAGGCATGCTCATCACGTGGCCGAGGGGGTCTTGGTGGGAGGGCGAGACATAAATTAGTTTGGGAGGCTTTGGTAAGCGTCTTAAGGCAGCTACTGATAAACCCTCTGTATCGACGGTAATGGGTGTGATCTTTACGCCCATCGACTCAAGTGTGTTTCTGTTTTCTGGATAGCCCGGTTCTTCGTAGGCGACTATGTCGTCTTGGTCGAGCAGCAGGCGACCGATTAGTTCAAGTCGCAACTGTTTAGAGCCGAAGATGCAGATGTTTTGAGGGCCGCTTGAAATTGAACGGCGACGTAAAACATAAGCTGCTATTGCTTCACGGAGTTTTTCTAGGCCGAGGGGATCAATCATTTCGGCCACTTGCTCTTCGCGGCTGACATCGCAGTGCTTTATCATCAGCGTTTTCCAGTCGCGCATGGGTGAAAGTTCAATTGGCGTGCCACCGTATTCTAGGGCAGGCACGTGCACATGTTCGGTCGCTTGTCTCTTGCCCACTGCAAAAATTGTGCGGCCCCGATCGGAGAGCGGAAGGGGTTTAAAACTTACTGGACGGTTAGCTGCTGATAGGAAAGCCGGTGCTAGCTCACCCAGGTCGCCGGGTAAGGTGCTAGCTACGAAGGTTCCTGAGCCAGAATGGGCTACTACCAAGCCCTGTGTCTTTAAATCTTCGTAGGCCTTGAGAATTGTAGAGCGCGAAAGTTTCAAGGTTTCGGAAAGCTCTCTAATTGAGGGCATCGGCTCTCCGAGTTTCAGCCGGCCTTCCATAATAGCTTTGCGCAGGGCATCGGAGAGGCGCCTGTAAAGGGCCACATTGGACTTATATTCTAGGTATATAGCAATTGCCACGGCAGGCCTTATATCTGGTTTGCTAACACGATAGCAGATAGTTCTCAATCAACAAAGCGATAAAGCTGGGCGGGCTTGCGACCAGTTTTCTGCCATTCTTTGCTGGGCTCGACAATGCCCTGTTGTAAGATTTTGCGTCTGAAATTACGCTTGTCGAGGCTTCCTCCAAGAATAGCCTCGTGCACTAGTTGCAGTTCCGTCAGGGTAAATTTTTCTGGCAATAGCTCAAATCCAACATTGCTGTAATCAAGTTTGTTGCGTAGTCTTTGCTGGGCGTATTCAATTATGGTTCGATGGTCAAACGCCACGGGGGGCAGCTTATCGAGAGAAAACCAGGCGGCGTCGGCTGCATCGGTCCCTGACCTGAGAATATGGCTATTGGCGACGAGGGCATAATAGGCCACAGTTACGACCCGGCCGCGGGGATCGCGATTCGGTTCCCCGAAAGTATAGAGTTGTTCAAGAAAAACTTTTTCTACGCCGGTCTCTTCTCGCAGTTCTCTGTGAGCAGCTTGATCAACTGATTCGTTTTCGAGGACAAAACCACCAGGTAAAGCGTAGCTGCCCCTATATGGTTCAGCCAGCCGTCGAATTAAAAGCACATGTAGCTGTCGCTCGAGGATAGTGAAGAGCACTATATCAACTGTGATTTGAAGTTTCGTCATTTCGTTTTCACGATGCTCTTTTTAGGACAACACTAAGTTTAGGACGCTACTAAATTGGCTTTTTCGCGAGCAATGCCAATGGTAGCATCAGTGCCAGAATTGAATTCCAGGTAGTCCGATTCCATTCCGTCAGAAAAGATTACTCCGCCGCAGGGCATTTGCGATTCTAATTTTAGTGGATCGCTGTGTTTAATCGTGCCAACTACAATCGCTGCTTGTGAATGGAGACTGATGAATGGCTCCCGCACAACAAATAGCAATCGTTCTTCTTCCCATGACATAGGTTGGGGTTTAATTGGTTGGCCCCCAAGAAATGACATGATGCCGCTTGCCTCATTGAAAACTGAAGACATCCAGCCGGTGCTTCCTGCTCCAGTGGAGACGATTATTCCGCTTGAGGATTGATTTTCTTGATGCTGGCCGTGATTGATATGATAACGAGCTGATACGTGAGAATTTGCACCGATAAATAGATCGTTGAAGGCCAAGAGTCGCTGCCCATCTTTGAGCTTTGCTTCAGCCATACTGACGGCGCGGACTTTCGCTTTGTTTTGCAAAGTTAGCTCTAGAGCGGTCTTGAGATGGGTGGGTAAAAAAGGAATAAGTATCCCGTCAAAATGCTCGGCATCAGGATTAACTGCAATAATTGGCTGCCCACCTACATATTTTGCGGCATTTGCCACCAATCCATCTTGGCCGAGGGTGATAACGATGTCTGTCGCTGCAAAAACATAGGTGGGAATCAGGCTGCGGTCGAGCAATTGAATTTTCAAACCACACTCAATAGTGCGTCTTACTGCAGCAAGAGAACGTTGATAGGTGTCATGCTCAACCACGTATGAATTGAAATCACCTCCGCTATGTTCAATATAAAACTTGGCCTGCTCTCTGGTGTTGAAGCGATCGACTAGTTCATCAAGACGTGTTTTGCGAGTTATTAGCACGATTTTGTCGTACATTTTTTTATCCTCTCTGGGCGCCAGTGCTAATTAAGCTGCGTAAGAGGTCGGGAGAGATATTCAATTCTCCGATTTTTTCAGCATTGTTGGCTAGCTCATGAAAGGCCATGGCGATAGTATTTTTGGCATCTCCGCCTTGGGGATTTAGCATCATCAATAAGCGCCAATCAAGGTCTTGCACTGGGGTGATTACTGCTTTCAGGGCATAGGCCCGGCTGTCTGCTTCTTTACGCTCATTGTCAGTCTTTTGATCAGTTAGTCTAGAGCGCTGTTCTTCCAGTGCTATTTCGCCTTCCATTTGGCGCTCATGTAGTTCTCTTTGCTTGCTTTGCACTAAAAGGTCGGTCTGCAATTCGTTTTCTTTGAGCTTGCGCTCTTGTTCTATGGCCGAATTGCGCCTTGTATAAATTGCTTCGTCAGCTTTGCGATTGAGTGCCTCCCTTGCTTCTGCCTCCAAAGCTTTGGCCATTTCTGGAGTGGGCTTGAGAGAAAGTATAGAAAGGTTGAGGATTTCTACTCCGAGCTGGAGAACCTCTGGGCTGGTCTTCAGTTTATCAAGGACGACGCTCGTCAGTTGGTCTGAATGCACTAGGCCCTGGCGTAGTTGTAGATGCTGAATTTCGGCACGAATTTGCGTTTGCAAATCGTAAATTAGACGTTCTGGCAACTTCTGATATTGATCGCTCAAGTAGCGTCCTTTGGCATCAATGGTGAAGTCGAGCATGGTCGCTGCCTTTTTGGCGTCGGCAATTCGGTAGGTTAGTTGTCCCTGCACTGTAATTGTCTGAAAGTCAGCGGTCGGCTCATTGAATACAAATGGAATATTGGCACTGGCTTGCGAAACCAGGGCAATAGTGGATGCTGGTTGAAAGTAAAAGAATGATAGGCCGGCACCCTCTCGGGCGAGATGCCCCTGGGAGAAGTGCAGAACATAATCGGTGGGTTTTGATTTGCGATAGCTGATTCCTAACATGGTGCAGCCCTCTCTTTGGTTTTGGTGATTATTTTTTTTCTTGGTGTCGTAATGACACTAATATAGTGTTTGTTTGACACTTTGTCAAGTTGTGAGGTTCGGTCAGGGTTTTTGCTGTTTTTCTGACTTGGTCGTACTGAGTAGACTGATGGTTTTTCCCGATACCGCTAATAGTTGCTAGGTCAGAAAAACCGAGATATTTCTGACTTCCTCTTTGTTGGCTGTGGGACCGCTTTCCCCGAGCGATAGTTCGGAGTGTAGTGTGGTCAGAAAAACCGAGATATTTCTGACTTCCTCTTTGTTGGCAGTGGAACCGCTTTCCCCGAGCAATAGTTCGGATTGTAGTGTGGTCAGAAAAACCGAGATATTTCTGACTTCCTCTTTGTTGGCTGTGGGACCGCTTTCCCCGAGCGATAGTTCGGAGTGTAGTGTGGTCAGAAAAACCGAGATATTTCTGACTTCCTCTTTGTTGGCTGTGGGACCGTTTTTCCCGAGCGATAGTTCGGATTGTAGTTTGGTCAGAAAAACCGAGATATTTCTGACTTTCTCTTTGTTGGCAGTGGAACCGCTTTCCCCGAGCAATAGTTCGGATTGTAGTTTGGTCAGAAAAACCGAGATATTTCTGACTTTCTCTTTGTTGGCTGTGGAACTGCTTTCTCCGAGCAATAGTTCGGATTGTAGTTAGGTCAGAAAAACCGAGATATTTCTGACTTTCTCTCTGCTGGCTGTGGGACCGCTTTTCCCGAGAGATAGTTCGGATTGTAGTTAGGTCAGGAAAACCGAGATATTTCTGACTTTCTCTTTGTTGGCTGTGGGACAGTTTTTCCTGAGCGATAATTCGGATTGTAGTTAGGTCGGAAAAACCGAGACATTTCTGACCTTCTCTTTATCGGCTATGGCGCTGGTTTCCTCGGCGATAGTTCGGATTGTAGTTGGGTCAGGAAAAACTGAGACGTTTCTGACTTAAGCATGCTTCTTTTTCAATTTTCGTTCTAGTCGGGGACAGAATTTATGCGGAAATTTGAACTAATTTCCCCGAACCATCGTTATTACATTTGTGACACTTGTGGTGAAACCAAGGAGGTGCCTGTGTCTTGTGTTGAGCAGATTATTTGCTTGATTAAAAGTCTTGCCAAAGACGCCCTATTTGCTACTAGAGACTGTTTAAATTTTGGCATCCGAAATACTGTAGATAAAGCACTTTCGCGCCTGGTGAAAATCGGCTACATAATGCGCATTGCCAGAGGTGTTTTCGCTAGGTCCGATTCGCAGCAGGCGGCATTTGACGTTAGGCAGATAGCTGCTTTTAAGGCTGGCGTTTACAACAAGATAATCGCCACTCATGGTGCCGATCTTGCATATCGCTTTGGCTTGGCTGAACCCTCCAATGCTGAGTCGACCTTCTACGTCTCTGGCAGTTCCAGCTCGTTCGATAGCATTTTAAAAAGAGTCCATTTTAAAAGGGCCAGTGCTAAACGCATTGCTACCGGTGAAACAACCGTAGGTACTTTTATAAGAGCGCTTTGGCATCTTCGTTTGCCAGAACCAAATGAAGTTGCGCAAAAGGCTATTGCTAGTTTGTCCGAAAACGAACAAATAGATTTGGTTCAAGCTGCCCATCTTATGCCCGGTTGGCTGATGACGCAGGTAAGGCTTCTTCTTTCTGCAGCTTAGGAGCAATTGCCAAAAATCTGCCAAAACTTTGACCTAGTTCCGCCAAGACTTTGGTTTAGATTGCCTTAGTCGATGACGTTACTAGAGTATTTGAGGCCTGAGCAATGAGTATCAAACTAAAAATCGCTATCTCTTCTATCGCCATCGTTTGCATTAATCTGGCTGGCCATACCGGTAATGCTGCTCTTGCTCAGGGCGCTCAGTTCGATACGGGTTCTATTCTCAGTGCTGCGGCTCAAGGCTTGGGCTTGGGGCTGACCACTGGCCGACAGCCTTTGCCCGTTGTATCAACTGGTTCGGTTGATATTAATAGCTGTGACATGCCATTCTTACGCAGTGCTGGCGGCTCCGGTGCTTTTCCTGGCAGCTCGGAAAGCGGCTCTGGTGGAAGCGGTAGCTCAGGCGGTCACACTATTACTCCGGCCCCGGCTCTACCCCCAGGCTACGTGGGCATGACCAATACTCACTCCGGCGACTATATGGGCTACATTCCGCCTGGCGGCAATCTCTATGACTGGTCGCGAGGTGCTTATGGCCTTACTCCTGGTCAAGAAGCAGAGGCTTCCTACTTGTGGAGCAGTGGACAACTAGCACAAGGGTACAGCAGCGGTATGTTTGCAGGAACCGGAATTAGTTTGGGCGGCCCTTAGCAAAGAACTGTTTTAGCAAATCGCTGCACTCGGCTTCTAATATTCCACCCAGCACTTCTGGAATGGGATAAATGCGCTTGCCAGTATAAAGATTGAAGGCCGAACCAAGGGCTCCTGAAAGCGGGTCATAGGCTCCGAAAACGACCTTTGAAATACGGCTCTGGATAATTGCTTCAGCACACATTGGACAGGGCTCTAAGGTCGTATAAAGGGTCATGCCGGTTAAACGCCAGGTGCCCTTGATAGCGGCAGCCTGGCGCAGTGCAACTATTTCGGCGTGGCCTGTTACATCGTTGAGAAGTTCTTTGCGGTTTTGCCCAGCACAGATAAGTTTGCTGTTTTCGACAATCACTGCTCCAACCGGAATGTCTTTTGCGGCTTTGTCAGAATTATCAGCAGTTTTCTGATTCTGTTCTATATTCTGGTTCTCTTTTGCCGCTTTTAGCGCCAAAAGCATCCATTCTTGGTCGGTTTTGAGCATTTCCATAATTATTTTGATTTTTTTCTGAAAATCTGTCGAGAAATTTGGGGCCCAGTATATATGCGTATGTCAAACAACGGAAGTGCTAAATCAAGAGCAGGGGTGTATCGAGATTTAGACCGTGGAGCCAGCAAGGTCAGGGGTGTCCCTGCTGAAGAAGCAACCGTTAGTGAAGGAAAAACGCAAACTGGCCAAGCAGGGGTGTACGGCAGTGAGCGGAGCTTAAAAAAAGGAGAAGCGCTACTTAACCGATTTTTTCTTTTAATATTCGAACTAAAGATGCAAGCAACTTATTTGTTGTTTGCATCTTTTTTATTAGAGGTATTTCTTGGTCACGCCCAGGTCTAAGGCGAAGCGATAGCCAATGAGCTTGTACAGTAGTTTTGCTGCCAAGAAATTAGGAGCGTGCAGATCTTTAATTGGCGAGAGTTCAGTAATGTCAGCTGCTACCACATTTTTGCGAACGCAAACAAGTTTGATTACTTCCATCAATTGATACCAGTCCATACCGCCTGGCTCAGGAGCGCCCGTTGCTGGCATGATGCCGCAATCGAGGGCATCTACTGAAATGGAGAGGTAAACATCATTGGAGAGGGTGTTTATGATTTCGCTGACGTCCCACTTGTTTTGATTTCTGGCCCAGAAAATGCTGATGTTGGGCTCTTCTTCTTCCATCCAGGCCACTTCTTCCCAGCTGATGTTGCGAATACCTACTTGGGTCATTGTCGGATTGCTAAGAGCTTTGTAGACCTGGAAGCCAACTGAAGCATGGCTATGCGAATTGCCGTCATAGGATGAGCGAAGGTTGCTGTGAGCGGCAATTTGTAAGACAGAAAGATTGGGATATTTTTCTAGGCAGCCTTTGACTCCGCCCAGGGTAAGTGAATGTTCGCCACCCAGTAAGATGGGAAACTTATCGCTATGTACTAGGGGCTTGATTGAGTCTGCTAGGCCACTGAAGGCATTTTCGCTTTCGTTAGTTAATGCCTCTACCTGCACCGCTTCCATCGTATGAATGCCGATTTTGAACGGTTCAATCCAGAGCTCATCGTCAAATAATTCTACTTGTTGACTGGCTTCAAGTATGGCTTTAGGACCATTCTTTGTGCCTTTGCCGTAGCTGGTAGTAGCCTCGTACGGAACTGGCACTATCGCTACCCTTGAGTTGTCTCTACCCGAGTAGTCTTCGGAAAGCCCGAAATAGTTTTTTGAATTGCTTGACGACATTAGACCTTCGCTTTGGAGCGTGCAAAACGGGTACTGGAATCCAGAAAGAGAGTTGCCTGCCAAGGGTTGGCGAGTTCCCATCAGAAAGTTCAGTTTTTATAGCATTTTAGAGATGTGATTGGCTATATCTCGCCGCTTTGCAACGCTCGCTCTGGGCTTTTCTTGGTCTGTGCTAGACCTGCAGCTCTAGGTTTGCACTAGGTGAGGTATTGACTTTCCCAAATTGTGGCAATTTGCCTTGCTATCTTGCCGACCCAATTTCTCTTGGCCGTTAACGACTGAGTAACAACTTCCTTTTAGTATGGCCGAGTTGTCACCAGTCAGCCCAGTTAAGTCAAAGGTAGGCTGCTGAAAGTTTCAACAACTTACTAAGTCTCATAATTTGCCGAGGGCGAAGCCAATGTTGCCAGAATTCGAAGTTTTTGAATCTATTAGCTCAGTTAAGCTCTCTGTCGCTGCAGAACCGAGCCGAGGCAGTGCTGCTGCTGATTTTAGTAAGTTGCTACCATCCTTGTCGAGTTTTCGTTCGCAGGTGGCCAAGGTCGCCATGCTGCAAAGACAAGTTGAGCAAGCGTCTCAGTCTAGTTTCGCTGTGCCGAGTGTGTCCGCTCAAGGAGAGAGTGCCTTCGCCTGGGGCGATCGCCGCAATGGTCGTTTGTTTTGCTTGCAGGCTGATGGCAGTGCAAGCTACGAGTTTCGTTCTGGCGAAACACTCCGCTCTGTGGTGCAAGACTTGCTCAGCGAATGTAAGAAAATCGATGCGGAAATAGTAATTGATTTCCTTAGCATCCGCGCTGCTTCTAATCAAATTCTTTCATTTAATCGAATTGCCGACGCTGATCTCATCAGCGCTGGAGCCCAAATTACTATCCCTTCGCATCTTGTACCAAAGAGGAAGTTTGCGGCTTAGGGTTGGCGTCTTTTTTCATTTTACTGCAGCTCTACGGGTATAGAAAGGCATGGTTCTTAAGAATAATTCTGATTCAAATAGAGAGTCGTCGAGCAAAAAAGGTTCAGACGATGCTGCTAAACAGCGCGAAATAGAGGAAGCCAAACGTCGCAAAGAAGCCGAAGAGAAAAGGCGTGAAGCCTTGCTGCTTGAGGCCAAGAAAGAAAAGGCCATAGAGGACGAGAAAAGAGAGTCGGAAAAACGGCGTGAACAGCAAATCAAAGTTGAGCCCATTACAGTGCGAAATGCCGACGGTAGTGTGGTCGCAAAGGATGATCATGGGCGGGTCATAGAAACCAAAGATGCTAAAGGCGAAACTCGTACCTTTGGCTATAACGATAAAGGTGAACTCAATTCATTCACAGAGAATGGTAAAGAGTGGAAGAGCAAGGATGGCCAAACTTGGCTAGCTCAGGGTGAGAACCCGCGCACTCTCAGGGCTGTGGTCGATAGTGCGGATGGTACTTTCGCTAAAGTTGAGATTCACAGTCAATCACTCGCAATTAAGAGCGTCAAGAGTGAGAAAGGTAATGTAATCGAGGCGATAGATGCTAATGGCCTTGCGCGAACTTTTGGCTATAACGATAACAAAGAGTTGAATAGTTTTACCGATGAGAAAGGTAAACAGTGGACTAGTTCTGACGGTCAAGTTTGGAAAACCACTGGCGAGGCCGACAGAGAGCTTAAAGTGACAGTTAATGCTGCTAGTAATACTTTTACTATTGCTGAAGCTAGCACTGACTTTGCTTTTGTTAATGGCAACACTCTGAGACAAAATAATAAAGGCAGTGAGTTGCGTGACAGGAACAATGTCTTGCTTGAAAGTATTCCCAACAAATCTGCAACAGATACTTCAAGCGATGCCAAAACAATTGATAGACCGCTACTTACTGCTGAGCAGAAGCAAGAGCAGATTAATCAGGCTGCTACTATCATCCATGACAATTCTAGTGACTTCAAGAAAATTTCTGATGTTTTAGAACCCATGAATGAGGCCGAGAGAGCCCAACTGAAAGAGACCTATAAGAACCAATACAACGTTGAATTGCAAGATGATTTGAACGCCAAATTGTATAAATCTGATGCTGCTCAATGCGAGGCTCTATTCAAAAGAAAAGATGGTGTAGCAGACAACACTGGGCAAATTCACCAGGCCTTGGCTAAGTTGGAAGAGCTGGCTCCGTCTGAGTATGCTATTTATTCTGGTCAAGAACAACCTTTTACTGATGGGCAGGTGCGCGCCGAGAAGCAAATTCGCGATTCGTTGAGTACTCTAACAGCTGCTCAAATTGCTGAGGCCAAGACTAAGTATCAAAACGACTATGGTCGCGATCTTGAAGGCGACTTGCTCAGCGATAAGAATCTATCACTGCAAACTAAAGAAGCGCTGAAGGTTTACTTCAAGGGCAGCGACAAACGTACTGATGAAGATACGTTGAACTTGGCAGATTATGCTTTGAAGCAACATCGTCCTGATATTTTCAATGATGTTTTTAGAGATGCTTCGGCCACTGCTCGCACTCAATTTAAAGCCGCTGATGGCTACAAGCGAATTGAAGCGGCTTATACCGATGAGTATGGTGGCGTCAATACTGTCGACGCACAGATCTCAAAAGATTTTCTTGATCGTGGCAGCGTCAGTCTTGCCACTCTTGCTACTGGTAATAGCCATTGGTATCACACTAATCGCGAAGATATCACCCGGTCGATGGTCAATGCCAGTGAGCAAGATCGCCAGGATTTTGAGCGGGGCGAACAGCTTAGCTTGGCTAATGAAGCCGCCAAAACACCTTACGACGAGCGGGCTTTGAATTACTATAATTCAGTTGATAAAGCCTTGCATGGTGCTGGTGATAATAGAGAGGTAGCAATTTGGGAAGCACAATTGCGCAACCACGGTACTTTCATTGCCGAAGCGCTTTCTTCTCGTTATGAGGGTTTCTGGATTACTGGAATTGCTGCCAGTACTGATAAGAACAAGCTGATTGGTTCAGTTGAGAACCTGAGCAAGACTGACTGGCAATATCTCAAGAGTCATCCAGAAGAGCTAAAAAATATTGATCGTGCTTTGGGCACTTTTGATGATAATCATCGCCAAGAAGTGATGACTATGCTCAATAACAAGCTCAAAGCTGAGAGCTATGAGCAGTCGCAAACAATTGCTAATCGTGATATTGAAGGGCGCTTAAATGACTGTCGCGACAATAGGTCTCGAATCGCTGCCATTGAAGGGATGTCTCAGGAAGAGAGGCAGCGATATCTAAATAACCAGGATGGTTTAAAGGATAGGCTCGACCAATACTTTGCGCCAGCATCTGAGCAAGAACGCTATGTCTTTAGTGCTATTGTTCACGAGGCCCCAGGTCAAACTACTGCCGTTACCAAGGTTTTGCTAGATAGTCTTAAATCTGAAGCTCAGCCAGCGATGGTAATTAGTCACATAGAAGAGGCTTTCAAGGCCGATCCTTCTTTGCGTCAGCGCATGCTCGCTCCTCAAACTGACGAAGATAAACAGCTAAGTAAGTGGTTCCACCAATCTGTTGAACGTGCTGTAACGGATGCAGGCATGGGCGCTCGCTATACCAAAAAGGAAGGCACCTTGATTGCAGGCTCCGACAAGCAGTTGAAAGAGTATGAAAGCTTTGTCTTTGACGCCGGGCTGGTTCCCTTAGAGCAAAAGCTTTTGCTCAGCAGCGACAATGTCGACCGTATCAATATTGTTTTGCATGCTTCCCCCGAAGATAGAGCAAGATTGCTCAATACTAACCCTGATCAAGCCACTAAGCAATTCCAAGACACCGTGCTTGGCACGGGCAATGAGCGAGAAGTAACGCTCTACGCCCTTTCTCAGCGTGATCAAAATGGCAATGGCTCCTTCACTGATGCAGATCGTTTTCGTCTCTTCGCTCTGGGCGATAAGGTCGAGCAAGATACTCTGCGTGACACTCTGGCAAAGATGACACCAGAGCAAAGACAGCAATTAGCCGATGAATACTACACAAAATACCATCGCCTGATTACCAGCGATGTTATTGAAAAAGTTAAAGAAGACGATAAGTGGCGTTTCCGTGAGTTGCTCTCTCCCACCGATATTGGTGTGCGTCAAATCGCCCTAGATTCGCAAAGAGCTCTCGATAGCCACACTAGTGACTTTGATCCGTTCCTAAAATCGTTTTGGGATTACAGTCGAGTGTCGGCCGATACCAGTCAAGACAATCTCAATAAATTTGTGGTTGAGCATGCTAAAGAGCTGGATAAGCTAACGCCTGAGCAGCGCAAACAGTTTGATGATGCTGTTAAAAATTTCTCTGAAGCGCAGAAAAATTATATAAACTCTAAGGGTGAATTTGCTGAAGCCTTTGTCAATGCCACTATCACTATTGCTGCCATTGGAGGCGCCTTGTTTACTGGTGGTACAAGTCTCGCTTTGCTTGCGTCAATTGGAGCTGGTGGGGCCCTCTATCGTGTAGCCATGATGAAGGCGATCCAAGGCAGTGACTTTGATAAATCAGCCAAGAATATTTTCAAGCAAGGTTTTGAGGGCTTCACTGCGGCTTCGCTTGGCTTCATGGGGCCAGAGGCTTTCGGCATCAAAGGGCTAGTGGTGGGCGAACAATTGGCTGGCCAGACCGCTCGTAAATTGCTCACTGACGCTGCCACCGCCAAACTCTTCAAAGAAGGTTCAGAAGAAGTTCTCACTAGCGCCTTGGCTAAAATAACCCGCGAGGGAGCGATCGTCGGAGAGAAAGAGGTAGCTACCTTAGCTAAGAAACTTGCAGCCGAAGGCGTGGATGAGAACCTTGTCGGGCAAGTAATTCGCAACCAGCTCAAGAACGATGTTACGGCTGGCATTCGCAATAAACTTCTTAATGAAGCCGAAAGCTATGCTAAAAACTTGGCCGCAGCGGAGATTGGTAGTGGTGGTAAAGAGATTTTAGCTACTGCCGTTGGCCTTGAAGATCCCAAGACTTTGTTAGATCGATTGGGAAATACTACTGTCTCTACAATTGGTGGCGTCACTGTATTTCACTTTGCTTTCCGAGCTGTGGCTGGTGGTACGAAGGTCTTAGCCTCACTTGGAAGAGATGGAGATAAAATTGTCGCTGGAGAAGGTACGGTAATTCAGCATGCTGATGGCACGCGCGAGGTTGTCGAGCCTGGCAAAACACTTGTCCTAAACGATTCTGACAGGTTGGTTTCGTCAGTCACCAAAGAGAATGTTACTAGTCCGGCTAACCTGAAAGAAGATCTACTAGCGGTACGTGAACTGCGCAATAAATATGATAACTTGCACGTCGACGTTGAGCCTCGAGCTAATCAGGCTGCCCTTGATCAGCAAGGGGCACAGTTCCAGAAAACACTGAGAGTAGACGACAAGCTCTTAGATGGTGCTGTCATCAATGGCGTTACTGTTGATAAAAACGAACCCCTCATTAGAGATTTACTCAACTATGCTAAAGCTAAGTATGGCAACCTTCCGCCTGAGTTGCGTGCCGAGGCCTACACCCGTTTTGCTAAGACCGCTTTTCAAGAAAATTCGGAAGGCATTGCCAACGTTTATGTTCGCAATTATCGCAATATCACAGGCGGGAAGAATCCGTATTTAGGAGACTTTGCTAAATTAAATAGCGGCGTATGTTTTGAAGAATCACTATTTCTTAAATTATTAGGTGATCAGCACAGCGATTGGCAGGTATCTCTTGTCGGTGGAATCTCGTCAAATAGCGACGGATTCAAAGTCGCCAATAATTCAAATCCTAAACTTAATCATGCCTGGACAGAGTTCAAATTTAAGTCGACCGACACACCAAGAATCTACGATCCTCGTCAGGTGGTTATCGGTGAGACCTACGATGAGATGTTCGCACGTATGGGCACTGCCCATGTACCCGGGCAGAAAGCTCTTGTTGGCGGAATGCCCGATGCCGTTAAGATCGAGTCGCAAGGAGACAAACTATTTCAGATGAAGGGGTTTGACCCTCAGACAGGGCAAGCGATTGTATATGAGACTAACACTGGCTTCGTTCCGCAAGTAAGTATTCATCCTTCGTTGAAATCCCTGCAAGAGGCAGGTTGGGTAGCAACCACTCCAGAACTTTACGTACGCAATGGAAAAGCTTGTCTGGTGAGCGTCCAGAGTGATGGAAGAGTTCTCTTGTTTGAAACGCCAGCTCTTAAGATGTTTCCCTCTTCTGAAGTGAATTGGCAGTTTCACAAGCCGGCTCCCTTTGAGCTAAACAGTTCAGGTGCAGTCGAGGCTAATAGTAGTAAACCGCTCTCTCAGCCACAGTCATTTAAGAAGGGCAATCCAGTCGAATTTGCTGATGAAAAGTTTGTGATTGCCGGATTTGATAGTCAATCGGGCGACGCCATCATCTATCAGGAGGGGAGAGGTTTCGGTCAGGCCGCCATTTTCCCGCGTTTGCAGGATGGAGAACTGGGCACCAAATACCAGCCAATACGCATTGGTGATAAGCAATTTTTGCGTGATTCCGCTGGTAATGTTTTTTGCAAGACCGAGGGCGAGAAGCCGATACTTTTGCCCGAGACACAATATCGAGTCGTACCGCGGGATCAGCTGAAAATAGCGGAGCCGAAAGTTGAATTTCTGGAGAGCAAAGTTAAGCTTGGAAATATTGACGCTCAATTTGCCGGATTTGACTATGTGGTCAACGGTGAAAAAGTCGAAATGTGGCGCACTCCTGACGGTTGGTTGGTGCCTGCTAAGCGTCCAGGCGCAGATTATGATCTTCTTGGCCCGGTCAAACTTGACGTCACTGCGCTTAGTTTCGATGATGCTCGCAAGGTTCAGCAGCTTCTAATTCCGCTTTTGGAAAAGGATCCTGCATTTGCGCCACCGAAATTACTCAGTTGGAAAACAATCAATCCAGCTAAGGTTTTGGCTGGTGGTGCAGAGCCACTTGTGGGACAAAAAGCGAAACTTTTCACACTCTATTGTGACAATCCAGCAGATGCTTTGGCTGTTCAGCAAAAAGTAGATGAGGCCCTTAAGCTCGCCGGGCTTTCGCTTGACAAAGCCCCAGAGTCAGGAAACGTTTTCAAAATATCGGGTCAGTCTAATCGAGTGGGAATAGTGCGTGACACTTATACTCAATCAGTAGATTCCACTAAATATGAGCCCGTTATTAATTTAGATCCATCGCTGGCAAAATCTATCGAGTCGGAATTTGGCAATGGAAAGCAATTGTCTGGAGATCAGCTGAAGAATTGTATGGAAAAAATCGGCTTTAGGCCGCAAGATCCACCTGCTCTGTTCTACGACAGCCAAGGAAAGCTCTCAATGCGAGTTGATGCGGGAGACGGTAATACGCACCATGACTATACTCGATATGGGGTCTATGTCACCGAAGCTAATGCGGGAAGAAAAATTGGAGATTTGACCGATCGCCCTGCCCTTTACGCACTGTACGATCGCTACAGCATCGATCCCGTCCATGAGGCTGTGCTGCTGCAAAAAGCTGCAGAGGAGGCCGTGAGCACGTCACCAGTTGGCAAGGCCAGTATCAATGGTGAAGTCTACGAGCTAGACAAAGTCATTGTTGTGGGACGCGGCAATGATGCTCAGATTAAAGTTTCTAATAGTGAATTAGTCAGTCGCAGGCACGCTGCAATTTTTACAGACCGTTATGGAAATACCTACATTGCAGACCTTGGTTCTACCAATGGAACATTTATAAATGGCAGACAAATTCAAGTATCAGCCGACTCGCAGAAGCCTAATTGGGTGCCAATCACAGCTAGAGATAAGGTGACGCTAGGTAGCGGCGGTGTCGAATTAAGATTACAATGAGGCAATTGAATCAAATGGTGAATTCTATTATTCAGCTATCAAACATTATGGGTGAAGAAGTGTCGGCTTCTCTGGAACCTCCTCTGAGCCACCTAGAAGCTGGTGCCATGGTTGCTTTTCAGCGCCGTAGTCTATCTAGTACATCCTCGCAGATCTTGTTGTGCCTTGACCAAGCTTTGCATCAACTGCGATACGATATTGCCTGGATAACTGAAGATGGGCAGTACATGATAATTACACCCATGCATATCGACCCAGGTTCATACGAGGGGCGTGACATGCGCACCTTAGTTAAACTGACTGCATCTAACTCTTTCGAAATATTGACTGCCGAAGTGGTGGCAGCGGTGGCGGCAAAGATGCGTTCTGAAATCGAAAGTGAGCTTCGCCTTGGCGATAATGCCTTCACTCAGCATCTGTTTAGCTTGATATCAAAATACATTGGCTCGGCTACAAGTACTACCAGCTAAATAGAGATGTTTCACTGGCGATAGCGCCTTGATTCATTTGAGTGAGTCTTATTCCATTCACAACTCGGCAACAAAACATCGATAGTATCAGCTTGTTCCAAGCCATATTGGGTGTTTGTTATGACCGATCACAAATTAGATGGGCGCGGCGTTTCCGACAAAGTTGATCTTTATCGGCCCCATCGCTCGGGTGACAGCAATCACTTGCACGCTCAGGCAATCCATGACTTGAGCAGTAAGGACGGTCGAGTAGACAAAGTGAAAAGTCTACAGAAACTCGACAAGGATGAGAAAGGACAGACTGAAAATAAAGAGCAGAAAAAGCAGTCGCATTTGCCTCATCTGCATATTGTTGGTGATGCTGAGAAAGTTGCCCTGGTGAAGACTCGTGGTTTTGTGCCAGCGAAACCTCATGAAAGGCCAGATGCTGAGCCAAAGAAAGACGTTAGCTTGCCTCAGAAGCCCGGCAAAGAGCAAAACTCCGAGCGTGATAAAGACTTAGATCATAGAAAGTCAGTTGCTGAGTTAGTAAAGGCTGGCAAGATTGTTGATAAGTCGCTAGACGGAGGCAAGGAGTCGCTAGAAGCTCCAGAGCGAAAATTAGAAGAAAAAGCTGCTGACGATAGAACTCCTGCAAAGATTTCTGTTGCTTTGCAAAACATTGACGGCTCACCCCGCCTCAAGTCTCATTTCTCCATCAAAGAGAATGGCCAAATCGAGATGAATGGCAATCCTGAAACAAGCAACCCTAGAGAGATCAAAATTGTACTCGAGCGCAAGGAGGGTCAGCTCAATCCTACTGAGGCTCAGAGCAAAGCCGCAGACAATTTAGTCGGTTACTTATCTGAACGCCTCAAGGCTGGCAATGATCAAGCACGGATGCGTGGCCTAGAGCTAGATGACAAAGACAGTGTCATATCGCCAGAAGTAGAGCAAAAACAGCATCTGCGGCCAAAGAAAGAGTTTGCCAATTTAACGGCCGAAACCCGGCATAGTGTTGAGCAAACGCAGCGCTTTCATGGCGCTAATGGTGTTGATATGCCCCGTGCTGCCACAGAGAGAATGGGCTCTTTCAATACCCGTGAGGTTCCTCGGCAGCCTGGTGAAAGCAGCCGATTAATGGCTATCAAAGAGTCAATTGCCGGGCTGTGGAAGCCTGATGAAAAGGCGCCTTATGAGACCGTGCGCAGGCATCCAGACGGCGGCTATCGTGTCGGCCGCTATGGTTTCTCTGGGCAACAGCTTCACGGCTTTCTTAAAGCCCTTGGGGAGCCGCCAGACCCGGCTTTGCTCGACAAGTTGATCAAAGAAGGTAAGTTGCCAAAAGATTTTGCTGAAATGCTGAAGAACCCTGAGTTTCTGGCAAAGCTCAATGACATGGCTGCCAAAATGCAGAAGGGTGAAGCCCCTGCCCAGGCCGATTTGAAGCTGCTGTTGCCAAAAGTTGCGCAAGAAGCTATTGAGTCAAGTTTGATTGACCAAGCTCAGCGTCAAGTTGGTGATAGACCTGGTTCAATTGCAGCGGCTATGCTTTCTGGCAAGGCCGTAGCTGATATGTCTAAGGCCGATGTTGTTACGGCTGAAGGCCGACAATTGAGCCAAGCAGCCGATCGCTTATACGATATTGCTACGCGCCGAGCCAACACTGAGTCGAGCGGCGATACTAGATTTGATTCTGGGCGAGTAGGAGTTATCCCTCAGGGGCGCAAGCGAGAATTGATAGAAGAAGCTCTGACCACAGCTGGCGTATCAGCCAGTCTGGCAAACATCAGTGCCGTCAATCTCATTGTGCAAAAAGAGAGTAGTTGGAACCCTAACATTGTCAACACTTGGGATTCCAATGCCCGTAAAGGCACGCCGTCAAAAGGGTTGATGCAGACCATTGGGCCGACTTTCAATTCTTACTCAATACCTGGACACAAAAATATCTTCAATCCAGTAGATAACATGATCGCTGGAATTCGCTATTCAGTGAGCCGTTATGGCTCATTGCAAAACGTTCCAGGAGTGCGAGCGGTCGCTCGTGGTGGTGCCTATCGGGGTTATTAGAGCTGTTAGCAACTCGGCAACAAGTCTGTTCTATCTTGTTTCTTGCAACCCCCATTGAGGAAAACTGATTATGTTTCAGTCTGCTATGCGCAATGACCGCAGTCCTAAACTAGTATCAGGTCAGAGTTTGGTTCAATCCGGGAATGTCGCTGGCCTTGGGCAATTCATAGAACTGCTTTTTCAAGGGGATCTGCAGCAGATTGAGAATTTGATTGTGTCGATGGGAGATCGTGATGATAACTTACTGGAAATTGTTAAAGAAGTGAGCAAACGTTATGATAGCCCTGAGTTTAGATGCTCTGCTCGCAGGTTAACCTGGAAGGACGGCACTATCGCTAAAGCGGCTGTAGTGATCGAGTTCAGGCTTCCTCGTGCTCGAAGATCGTTGTATATCTCTAGTTCACCGAATTTACGCAGCCAGGTTTGCGAGCATCTGCTCGATTCGACAATCAGAAGCACTTCTGAATCGCCCACAATTTTGATGCGTCAAGCGGGCAGAATAGCAGCTATTCCACTAAGTTGTACGCCACCACCCTTGTTTAGTGTCGCATAGAAACCTGTTTTCATATCTATTGGGGAATAGTAACGAAAAAGATAGTGCCTTCGCTGGCGGTGCTTTTTACCCAGATTTGACCACCATGGGCTGCTACTATTTCCTTGCAAATGAATAGACCCAAGCCTGTTCCTGCCTGCTTTTTCGTGTCTGCTTTTTGGTCTACTTGCTCAAAGCGGAGAAAGATTTTTTCCTGCATGTCTTCTGGAATGGGCTTGCCTTTGTTTTGGACAAAGAATTCTAAGAACTTACCTTCTGCACCTTGGCTACTCGCCTTGATTTCACAGCCAACGGTAATGGCTGCTCCATTGTCGGAGAACTTGATGGCGTTGGCAATTAGATTGGTGAGTACTCTCAAAAGTCTGTCAAAATCAGCAAGGATTTTCGTGTCCGTCGTGGATACCATTTTTATTTCGCAGCCCTTTGCTGCAGCCATTTCTCTCAGTAGAACAATTGACTGATTAACTAGATCGGTTGGATTTAATTCTGCTTTTCGTAAAACAATACTGCCGGATTGCAGATTTTCAATATCGATTAGCTCGCTCAATAGAGCAACTAGTCGCTGAGAGGCTTGGTTGGCGCCGGCCAGGCGGTCTCGTCCCTGATCTGTTAAATTGTTAGTTTCTTGTTCTAACAACTGCGCTACAGTGGCCTTAAATTCGATTAGCGGTTGGCGCAGTCGATCTTCCAGCAATTCGGTGAAGATTTTCTTTTCGTTACTGGCCTGGTTGAGCGCTCTAGCCATTTTGTGAAAGCGCAGATCTAGAGCTGTTAATTCGTCGTTGCCGCCGATTGGTGCAAGCAGAGACTTTTGCTGGCTGATGCGCACTACGTTTTTGCAGATTGCATCAAGGCGCTTACTAATATCGCGATTGAAGAAATATGCTGTGCTCAGAGCATTGAGAATTGTTAGAGCGGTGCCAATTGCCATTAAGACAATAATTGTTTCTACTGAGTAGAGAGAATGGCTCCAGCTCTGATTACTGCTGTTTTCTATCTCTGAAATAGCCGATGCCTCGGCTAGCATAATATCGGTGGCGGCGTTGAGGCGACGGCGCATGCCTTCTTTGTCTAGCCCGCCGATACGCCGATTTGGGTTGGTAACCTCCGCTGAGTACTGTGTGAATTCTTGAATCAAGGCACGAATTGCCGCGTCAATACGAGTGGTGTGTGCGCACAGTATTTCGTCACCCTCGGCAGCCTCGTTGAGCTTGGCCGCCACTTCTTTGAGATTGGCGATTGACTCAAAGGCGCGCTTTGCGCCCTCGGGATTGTTAGCCAGGTTAACGTAGACGCAAGCTTGCCCGCATCGCAGCAGTGCTTTCGGTGTTAGTGCAGAAAGACGAGCCACTTCGTGGATTTTCGCCTCGTGCAAATAGTTGTTTCGCTGTTCAAGCAGAATGGTTACTAGAATGGCGATAGACACTATTTGAATCACAAGCGGTACGCAGATAGCAAGAAATCCTTTTTGTTTGAGGTTAAGCTGTCTCATTGCTCGACCTCGCTCTGGTAGAGTTTGAATTTGATCACGAGGCTGTGCTGTAGCTGGTCACAAAGTACAATAATTTCTCCATCCATCTTTTCTATCAGCTCTTGAGACAAGCTCAGCGATGTCTGTAGGGATGAAAGCAGGTCATCTCCTTCTTCGTGTCGGTGCCGGATTTCTGATCTGTCAAAGAGAAATTTTCTGCTCGAACGCCGCACCGGTGTCTGGTAGGTAATAACAATTAAGCCATGGCTTCTTTCGGCTTTGGCGGTAATTTTGACTATGTTGTCGCCAGGCGTAGCTGGGCTTTCACTGTCAATAATTGCTGCTTCGATTAGTCGTTGTATTGCTAGCACGAGCTTGTCGCTATCGCAGGCAACTGGCAGGCTGGCTGCCACATTTTGAAAATTGAGTCGTTCTAGAACTTGCGGCGAGCGTGAGTATTGGGCATCGAGTTTTTCTTCTGTCATCAGAAGAATTGTGCCTAGTTCATACACGTTTGGGTCTAGTTCAAGCATGCCCGCTTCGAGCCGCTCTAAGGTCAGGAGGTCGCTTACCGTTCTAGTCAGAGCATCGAGCTTTTGTCCCTGGTCAAGGCAGAGGGAGACTCCCTGTGGCGAGAGGTTTCCGTATAGTCCGCGTGATGTGGCGCTTGTCGTCGCTATAATTGACGCCAGCGGTGTGCGGAAGTCGTGCGAGATAGCAGCGAGATAGTCTTGTTTGGCTGCCTCCACGGCTTGCAGCTTGGCGGCCATTTCTAAAAATGCTTGTTCGACCACTGCTAGTTCGTCAGCACTACTTTTAAGGTCGAGAAGAGGGGCCGAAGCTGTCAGTCGAAAGGCGTTTTCACTTAGTAATTTGATGCGACTAGTGAGGCTGCTGATGAACAATTTGAACAGTGCGATTGTCAGTATTAAGTTGAATATGGTGCCAAGGGTTACGGTGATGACGATTATGAGGAGCTTGAAGTCTAGGTCTTTGCGTAGTTTATCTAGGGCTTCTGATTTCACTTCGAGGGAGTGATCAATTTGGGCTGCTAGAGGTTGCGCGATTTTGTAAAAGCGTTGATGCGAAATCAGGGCGTCAAGCCTAGAGATACTCAGGTTTTGTTCGTTGCTTAGCGTCTCTCCTAGTTTTGACAGTTGCTCTAGTCCGTCGGCCAAAATCAAATGATTTTTACGAGTCTCTGTCTCTTTATCGCTGGCGGCTGTTTGTCGCAGAGTTTTAGCCGTTTCTGCCAGCTGAGCCAGAGACTCTTCAAATTCTCTTTGCTCTTGTTCTTGTTTTGAGGCGACTCTGTTTGTAAATCGGCAGATTGATTGATAGACCGTGATAAAGGTGCGATTACCATCGGCAATGGCGGCTCTACTTGCGCGTTCCTTGTTTACTGCTGTATTGAAGTCGAAAAGCAGAGGCACAAGAATTGAGATGAAAAGTACGCCGAATAGTAATGGTAGAGATACAAGAATGAGACCCTTTTGCTTGACGCTTAGTTTATTCAAATTGAAGTTTGGTTCGGTCAAATTGTTTTTCTGCTAAGCGTTGGATTGGGCAAGGATTTTTATTAGCTGTTCTCTGTCATTCGTGGTGACAGTTTACCCTATAACTTCCAGGCATTAACGACTCGGCAACAACTCAAGATTAATGTGGCAAAGTTACGAGTTGTCGCACCACATTAATAGCAAAGGAAGAGAGCCATGACCGACAAGCCATCTATGTCCGAGAGACCAGCTCCTAATTATAGTATGGGTGAGCAGCTGGCCTTGCGAGTTGAGCAAAGAATCCAAAGTAATCCCAATACTAGTTTGCCAGACTTCATTCGTAACGAGCTATCAGACTACCGAAATGGTGGCAATGCCTCTGGATATAGTGAAATGGTGGCGACAATGACTAATAAGTTGCAAAATGATGGCTATTTACCAGTGCTTGCACTTCAGGCTGCTAGAGAAGACTTTGATGATATATCACAGGATCAAAAGAAGATCAGTAAGAAAGACCTGGCCGCTCAAAATAAGATGTCTCCGGCTCAAGATGCCTTTGAACGCTTCTTAGATGGCGCCGGTCGCGACTATCTATCGAACAAATATTCTGAGTTGAAAAATGAGAAGAGAGAAGGCGCGTTTGGTTGGCTGACCGGTAATAGTTCAGTTTCTAAGAAAGACCTTGAGCACGCTATCAAGAAAGAAGAAGAACGAATTGAGAAGAATCCAAGGTTCATCAATGCCAATAATTTTGCTCCGCCAAAAGAAATTGAGCCCAAAAAGGCGGAAGTCAAAATTGCAGTCGTAGTGGCACCCATCAAGGCTGCCGATAAGAATGACTTAGCTGATATTTTGCGTCTGCCTACATCTCCTTACAAGATCAAATCGGGTGATACTTTCAATGAAATAATTGCTGATCACTATTCTCACTTATTTAAGTTTGAAAGACCGGTTGCTGCTCAAGTGGTAATGCGTTTAAATCCTGAGGTGAAAGACGCCAATGTCATTCAGGCCGGGGCGAAGCTGGCGCTGCCAACAGAAGGAGCGATGACAGCTCATATTCGCAATCGCAGACGGGTTCACAAAACTCACTAGGCTGGGCTCAGTACGGCTTAAACTAGCAGCAAAATAGGACCAGTGTACCTTGGAAATGTTTTTTGGCGATTTTAGTGAGAGCGAGGCTGACCAGGTCGATCAATCAATGGCGCGGATTATTTCACTTGCCCTGGCTGCCAAGGCGTCTGGAGACAAGGAGTTAGCCCGCCGTGTGGCTCGCGATGCTCTGCGTCAAATTCAGAGAAACAAAGATCATCCCAATCGAGCTTTTTATTTGACTATCGCCAAAGCCATCAATGCTCACTGCTTTGATCGCGCTAGTCGGGCCAAGCTCTTGATGAAGAGAGTGATTGTTGATGAGGCCATAACCCAAGCTCCTGCCGATCAGGCCTTAGCTCGGGCCGTGGTGGCGACCTGCCAAATAGCTCTAACTTAGGGCTTGCGCTATATTTTTCCCGATAGGAAATCAATATCTTCACTGTGCTAGAATTTCGGCACTTTATCGGGTCTAAAGGTTTGCCGGCTGTATGTCAAAAATTCTCTTTGTCGACGATGATAAACAACTAGCTGCAGTAGCTAGTGATTGGCTAACCGCTGAGAACCACGTCGTCGATGTCGTTAATGATGGTAAAGAAGCTCTTTCTCGCCTGGAGTTCTATCCCTATGACTTAGTCGTGCTTGATTTGACGCTTCCTGGCCTTGACGGCGTGCAGGTCTGTCGTCAATATCGCGCTGCGGGTGGCCATATTCCCATTATTATGCTCACTGGCAGAACTGAAGTTGAGCAAAAAATGGAAGGTCTCGATAGTGGTGCCGATGACTACTTAACTAAGCCCTTTGAACTGCGAGAACTATCGGCTCGGGTTCGTGCTCTTTTGCGCCGCCCTAAAGAAGTACTTTCAGAGGTGCTTCAAGCTGGCCCGATAAAATTAGACATCAAGGCGCAGAAGTTGACCCGTGATGGCATCGAAATTCGCTTGCTACCGCAACAAATGTTGTTGCTTGAATTCTTCATGCGCAATCCGCGTGAAGTGTTTAGCTCAGAGGCTTTACTTGACCGTATCTGGTCCAGTGAAGCTGAGACCTCACCGGATACGGTGCGTGTTCACATTACCCGCATTCGCCAAAAACTTGATGAAGAGGGAAAACCTTCATTTATTAGAACCCTGCACCGGGTTGGTTATTCCTTTGACCCAGACAGAGAGGCAAGCTCCTGAGCATTACTTGTGATTGCTGGTAGATTGGTTCGTTACATCAAGAAAATCATTGATGTCACGTTTTTTCTTCTTCTCTACCATCGATTCTAGATCGAATTTTGAATGCGGAAAGAGTTGCTTGAATCTGATACGTTCTCTCGGGCTGTAGGCCGCCATTGGCTTAGGTAAGCTGACGTTCAGGTTTTTTAGCACACTAAGTTTTTCAAGTCCGGCGATTGATACTGCTGTATCTGCAAGCTCTAAGTCGGTTAGATTTTTGAGCTTAGTTACTAGGGCCACACAAGAGTCGTCTACGCTAGGATTTTGTGAGATCGCTAGATTGATCAAGTTGGTGCATTTGCATACCTGTTCTATATCTGCCTTTTTTAGTCCGGTTTTGCGCAGTGACAGTCTCTTAAGGTTGGGCAATTGGGCCAAATATTGCAGAGAGTTGTGGTCAATTTTACTGTTGCCGAAGCGCAGAAAACTAATAGATTTGCATTTCTTCAGTTGCTCTAAGCATTTGCCCGTAACTAAGCTATCGGTGGTTGAAAGACTAGTTAAATTGGGTAGAATCGCCAACTTGGCTGCTGCCGCATCTGTAGTTTCGCTTTTGTCCAGGGACACTGCTTTTAAGCCGGTGAGATGGGTGACGTAGGGTATGACTTTGTCACTGATGTTTTCTTCGTTGTCTGCCATTGAAAGAAAGCGTAGTTCGATGTAGTCAAAAGCATCGCTGGGTAGCTTGAGTAGGCATTCTGGTTGTTCAAAGAAATGACTATTGGGTTCAAACTTTAGACGTTTTGAGCGAGAAACTTTTACTGTTCCTTGGGCTTTGCATAAACGCTTGCCGTGAATGTTGCACTCCAGCCCTGGATCTTGAGCTATATCAATAAGCCAGCCGACAGATTGGGATGCAGGAAAATTTAGAGTTTTTTCGTTGCCTGTGGCCAGAGCTGCATCACCGCTGCTAGCAAGGCCACACAATGATACGGTCACGCTGACCAGAGCTGCTAATAGGCTGAGTTGACTGCGCATTGGCTCAGTATAACAGCTTGCTAACCTGGTTGAAAATATAGGCGTAATGGCCATTGGGAATCTTCGCTGTTGCAGCCAGGCTCTTGTTTGCCTTGGTACTAAAAGATGTAGTGGCGAAACAAAAAATAGAAATAGCTGGAATTTCTCTCTAGCTATTTTCTATTTGCGGGTGGTGCTTGCGATCTAAGCGTACTTACCAGCCAATTTGCTGATAGACAAACTCGAATATGAGGCCCATGAGAAACATGGCGGGAGCATAGTCTAAGCGAATCAGCCCACATATGTTCCAGCGCGAGAGCTTGTAGTTGGCTTCGGAGGGCGAGGCTCCGAGAAGCTTTCGCAGGGTGAACATGGCAACAAATTCACAGCTGAAAATGGCAATCATATAGATTAATCCTCGCACTAAGAACGGCAGTGGTGAGATCATCTCTGCACTTAGTTCGAGAATGATTGGTGCCATCATATATAATGGCAGATACCAGAGGGAGCTGTAGCCCCAGAGGTGCCGTTGGCGATCTTTTTTGGCGTCGAGAACGGCAGTAAATATCACTTCTAAGCCCAGCCCCAGAACGCCGAACAGTGCCATGGTGAATACTGTATCGGCCCGGTCTGTGAGCAGATAGTTTAGTATGTTGTTCATTTGTATTTTCCTCCTGGCCCACCTGAGCTGACCAGTAGCTGTTCTACTAGTTGATTTTGCTGTTGCCTCAACTGCGCTGTGTTGCGACCTTTTTGGAAAACAACAAACAGGATTTTTCCTTGGTTTTGCGTGCTTAGCTCACCAATTAGAACGCTGGCGCCATGGTCTGTTTCTTTGAGCGTGCCGGTTTTAGCCGTCATTGCCCCTTTGATTTTGCTCTTGGCGAAGCGTTTGAAAATTGTGCCGTGATCAATACCGGCAACCGGTAGGGCGTCACTCAAATCTAGACTCTGGCTCTTGAGGAAGGTCTTGAATTGGTTGAGAATAGTGATCATAGCCCGGGGCGTGACCCGATTTATTCCTAGACCAGAGCTAGTTTGAAGATTAATGCTGTTAGCTGGCAAGCCGGTTTGCTCTATAGCTATCTGACTGACCATGGCTGGCCCGCCCACTAGTTCTCCTAGCTTTTCAGCAATGACATTGTCAGAGCGCGATAGACAGTCTTTGACGATATCGAGTAAGGGCCTGCTTTCGAGGGTGATTTCGCCAAAAATAGAGTTGTTCAATGATAGAGCGGCCGTTTTAGGCCGGTGCAGATTGAGTTTTGTCTTTCGCAGAGCTCGATATACGGAAGCGATTGCGCGGTTGCCTGACTGAGCTTGGAAGACAAAATCGCTTGAGGCCGCAAGGGAAGCAACCGCGTTTTCAATTCCCCGGTTGGTAAATTCTTTGGCTAGTTGCACTAGCTGTTCTTGATTAAAGAATGGATCACAGCCGTCAAAGCTGATAGTTCCGGTTAGAACCTGCTTTCGTATCGTTCCCTGGTATTTGACCCTGGTTTTGAAGCGAAATTGTGGGCCGAGCTGATGCAAAACAGCCAGGGCTGTTAGTATTTTCACTCCGGAAGCTGGATTGTAAGCCAGGTCTGCGTTTTGAGCTTGTAAGATCTGCCCGGCAACGGTTTCTATCAGCAAGCCTTGGGGTTGAAAGAGCGATGCTTCTTGCGGGGCATCGCTCAGTTCGGTTTTATTGTCTTGCCGCTCGCTTGTCAGTCTTGCTTCATTTTCAACGGTGACTTTCATAGTGAATGCGCTGTCTAATGTTATTGCTGTGCAGGCAATGGCAATTAGGGAGAAGGCAGTTAGCTGCCTTCTTAGCGGTTTTAGTATTTTCATTTCAGCACCTCCTATTTTGCTGATTTATTCGATGATTTCAGCCACTACTTTTTCGATTAGTGGCAGCACCGGACCTACGGTGGTTTGGGTGATGCCCATTTCTACTCGGGTGAGAAGCCATTGCAAAAAAAGCAGGCGAGAGAGTCGCCATGCTGCCGGTAGTTGTCGCTCTATCTCATCGACAGATAAGCCCGAGCCCAGGGCATAGCCTTCGATGATGGCTTGGCGAAACTTGGGTAGTTCTCCGTTTTTGGCGTGAGCGCTAGTTAGTGTGGCGAGATCGTAAAGACGTGGACCGATCATTGAAAAGTAGGACCAGTCAATGAAAACTGGTGTGGTGCGCTCTTGCAGAATGATGTTTTCAGCATAGAGATCGCCATGCTGTAAACAGAATTCAGAGCTTGAAAGGTCATGGCTCAGGCTACCTGCTACTTGATTCAATCGACTAGTGACCTTGGCTGCGAACTGCGGAAATAGAGCATTGAGTTTGAAGATGTTGCTTTCGCAGCATTCTTGCAAGCGCTCAATGTTGTCGAGTCGGGCAAAGACATTGGTTTTGATCGTCAGATCTAGCGCTGCTTCGTTAGTTTGTGCCAGAGCAAGCCCGGTTAGCAGAGCTAACTCAGGGCAAGGGTATTGCAGCAAGGACCATGCGCCGGCATCTTCTTGTAGTATTTGTGCGCTTTCGCCAGCTTCTCTCGCGCCGATTAGTCGAGCAGCGTTGGGTAAGTTCTGGTCTTTTAGAAATTGCATCACTTTGGCTTCGCAATGCCACGGTGCAATTACTTTTTTGTAGATGACCGACTGGGCTTCTCCTTTTAATTCCATACGGGCCACAATGCTGAAATCGCGTTGGCGAAGAATAACTATCTCGTCAATTGAGATCGGTTTCTTAAGGCAGGCCGAGATGAATTGCTCCATTTCGCTGATTTTGGGAAATGCTAAAACAGCGAGGTTGCCCTCGCCGGTATTGTTGTTCATATAATCTCCTGTGGAAATATTGTTAGGCTGTTACCCAGCGACGCGGCCTTGGAATAAATGGCTGAGCTACTGGTTTGGGTTGTCCTTTCTCGTCGCTGGGTAAGCCGCAGCGATTGAGACGTTGACCGTTGCTGTTGGTAGGTTTGCCACAGTGTTCACAACTTGTTGTTGTCATTTTTCTTTTGCTTTGTTTTAGCTTTGTTGAGCTGCTAGCGCAGATGTTGCAGTACATAGTATTAAGTCTCCTTTTTTTGATTGAATGTCTGACTGATTGATTTAATGCGGACCACTCTTTAGAGCAGTTCTATAGTTCAAGAAAGTAGTTGCTGTTGTTTCTTACGGTTAGTGGAAGGCCTTTAGGTGTTGCTGTGAGAGCAGATTTGAAAGTGGATTTAGGCCTTACCGTAGCAAATGCAATCAGCCTCCGGCCAGCTATAAGCCATGAGAATGACAATTCTCATGGCTTTACGTTTTAGGAGTCTGGCGCTGGACTTAAAGAAAACTTGGTCAGTGGTACTAAGCATGACGTGAATGAGTGCAATTCGTGGTGTTGGCGTGGGCTCACTAAGCCTTCAACCGAGCGGCAAATTGACTGACAAGGTCTGCCAAGTTTTGATTTTTTTGACTGGCAAACGAAATCAAGAATTCGCCTCTTCTGCTATCTGCCAAATAATATGATTTGGTTGAAATGAGCAAAAGACCTACCTCTTCAGCGGTGTGGCTTATGATTTCGTCGCTTAGTGCTAGGTGGAATTGTACGGCGATATGCATACCGGCGCTATGTCTGGCAATGGCAATGTCTTTTCCAAATGCTAAGGTCAGCGCCAGAATTAGTTCTTGGCGCCATTTCGCTAGTTGCTTCTGGGTCTTGTTGATGTGCTTTTCTAGATGGCCCTCGTTTATGAGCTCTGCCAGCGCTAGCTGCTCTGGAAGTGAGAAAGCAAGCTCGGTTAGTTGTTTGGCCTGGGTAATTGCTGGTATTAAATGCGGTGGTGCTACGATAAAGCCAATTGGCATTATCGGGTAGAGTAATTTCCAAAAACTTGAGATGTAGACCACAGACTCTTGTCGGTCTAAGCTTTGAATTGCTTGAATGGTCGGCTGGCCGTAACTATATTCACAGTCATAGTCATCTTCGACTATGTATGAATTGTTTTCGGCTGCCCATTTGAGCAGCTCTTGCCTTCTTGGCAAAGACATGGTGGCGCCAAGGGGGTCTTGGTGGCTTGGTGTGACATAGGCAGCCCGGCATGCCTTGGGGGCCGCGCGCAGTTCGCTCACGATCAGGCCGTTTTCATCGACGTTTATCGCCAGCGCTTCGGCTCCAATACTGCGTATGGCTTTGTGAGCGCCAAAAAAGCCGGGATTTTCCACAGCAACAGTGTCGCCGCTATCAATGAGCAATTGAGTAATGAGGCTGACTGCCTGCTGGGCATTAGCGAATACGGCAATTGTGTCGGCTGAGCAATTGAGATTGCGCGAGCGCCTCAAATATTGAGCTAGAGCTTCGCGCAGAGGTCTGCAGCCCAATGGTTCATGAGCTACTAGTGGCAAGGTCTCTGTGGAGTTGCAATATTTTGCTAGCAGCTTCTGCCATTGCCTGAGAGGCAAGAGCTGCGCTGGTGGCAAGCCGAACGTAGTCTCAGATTGGTTTGGTTGGTTTTCTCTGCTTAATAGCCGCGTGCCGTATTGAGACAGTGGTCTCGTTGAAATGTGATTTGCAGTGGTTTTGCTTGGGATAGTTTGTAACTGCTTTTTCTGGCTGTGACTGACAAAGGTACCTGTGCCTGTAATTACTTTGAGATAGCCCTGGCTAATTAGTTGCTCGTAACTTTGCACCACCGTTATGCGAGAGACCCCTAGATGCGCTGAGAGCTGCCTTGTCGATGGCACGGCCTTGCCCTCTTGCAGGCGTCCACTTTCGATACTGACCTTTATGGCATTGGCCACTTGTTTGTAGAGCGGCAGATTGCTGCTGCTGTCAATTTCAATAAAAAGATTCACTGCTGCTTCTCTTTGTCATTTGCTTTGTTTCTTCAATAATTGAGGGCGGCTTGTTGTATGACTTTGAGGTTGTTTTCACCCCGCCAGCCTGTTTGTCCGCTTTGAATATATTCTGACTTTTGGAGGCAGCTTGCTGCCGTCTTGTAGTCATTTTGATTGAGAGCCGAGTTCATATTCTTGAACTTGCGCAGGCGATCAGAGCCCATATTGAAGGTGAGGTCGAGCATGACGTCTTGTACTTCTTTGGGGTGACTAGCAAAGTTGGGATAGATCGTCAGGGTCTCTTTGAAGGTGTCGGCAATGTCTTGCTCAAGCAATTTGTCCATCTGTTCTGGGGTAAGCATTACTGATTTGTTCGCTTTGCTGACATAGGCGTCTTTTTTAAGCTGATCGAAGTCTACGCCGAGTTCTTCAAAGCGCTTTCTTGCGTCTGGTCGAAGTAAATTGAAGCCAATGCAGGCAGTGGGAACACCAACACTGTCGAGATAGGCAAAAGGAATAGCACCTTCGCGTTCAGTTAGTCTCTCTTTCACTTCTTGTACTTTTTCGGGAGTGAGATAGCCATTGACAGGTGCTGCCTCTTGCAAGAATTTTTGGTACTGCTCGTATAGGCGGTCAATTGTTATTGGTCCGCTTAATTCGTAGGTTTTCGTCACCAGGCCCTGGCTAAAAGTGGCTTCGTGTACGTTTGACTGGGCGTCTTGCCTTGACATCAATGGACTGGTGGCGTTTTTTATGCGCCAGACGTTGGCTTCGTTGTCGTAGGTGAAGGTTTTGTCTGGTGTGACAATTTGCACGAGCTGGTTGCCGCTCCATTTGAATAATTCTTTATCGCTTGAGGGGCCGTATGAGAAGCGTACCTGCAGGTCAGCTCCTACTAGCTCGGCCTTACCGCTAGAATCAATCTGCACTCGTCCAAATTTACTAAGATCTTTTAGGGGCTTCATATCAATAAGTTCTAGTTCTGGTAAACATGTCAGTTTCGAACGTTCCTGGCAGCCGCCATTAGCTTTCAGCGCTGATTTCAGGGTGATTGTCTCTAAAATTAGTAAGTTGCTCGAACCCTCAGTTTGATCTTGCTTTTTATCGCTGTCTTGTTCGCGCTGGCGCCGATTTTCACCCATGACCTTTCTCCCGTTGACGACTGGGTTGAAGATAGTCTTTAGTCGTTGCCGAGTTGTTAACTGTGGGCTCTAGAGAACGGTCATGCTAGACTTTTGCACTGATAAGTGTCGAGATTGAAGAAAAAGAGTCATGATTAAACCTAAAGCCGCCATTCAGGATTCGTTGCGAATTTCCCGTTTGTCCCTAGCGCTGGCAACTCTTGTCGCTGCTTTGATTACTGTGCAGCCAGCCCATGCGCTTTTCTTTGGTTACAACCAGCAGGCTGAAGCTTACAAACAGCAAGGTGAAGCTGCTCAAGAAGCGCAGAACTACGATATGGCGATTAATTACTTCACCAGCGCTATTAATTGCTGCCCTTACGATGCTGCTCAAAACTTGGCTGATCTCTACTATGTGCGCGCTATTGCTACTGATGCTACTGGTCAATATGACAGAGCCACCCGCGACTGGCAGGCCTCCCATGACAATTTTCAAAAGTGCGTAGATCAAGCTCAGTACAATCCTGGCACTAATGTTGCCTACGACAAAGAGTACGCTGATGATCTGCAGCGCATGATCAATTGGCGCTCCACTGAAAACCCCAATACTCCTAACTACATGGAATGTGGACCGATGAAGCGTTTTGCCACTCCGGGCAGCGTCAAAGTTTATGTCGACACCACAGAGCAATCGGGATTTTCTTACGATTTGCGCTATTTGATTTTTCAGGCCATGTATCAGTGGTGTAGTTTCTCAGGTTCGCCCATCCGCATGGAGCAATGGTCAACCCCTGAGGGTGCCCATATCATTGTTCAAAGAGCCAATGCCCCTGGGCAAATTGGTTTTGGCGCCGGTGGGCAAACTAATAACCAGGATAGCGTCAACGCTGCCGGGCAAGACATTATGACCAAGAGTTTTGTGCGATTGACAAGTCCTAGCTACAATAGCAACAACATGTCTCAGGTCGATAAGAACAAGCTTTACAACTTGGCTTTGCACGAAACTGGGCATGCACTAGGAATTGGGGGGCATTCGCCGTCTGGGCTAGATGCAATGTATTTTAAGGCGCCAGTTCTTAAGCTCAGTGACCGAGACAAGGCAACCATGCGGATGATGTATCAATAATAAGAATATCCCTTATTTCATCTAAAGTAACTAAGAGGCAGAGAATGAGAAGTAGTTTGAGATCTAGCTGGAAAGTGCGTTTGTCAGCCTGCCTTGTGGCTGCACTGGTTGGCTCTGCCGGAGCGCTTGTCGTCGGATCCTTTCAACCAGCCTTAGCGGCTCCCGATGTCTTTTCTACCGCTAAAAGCAAGTATGAGAAGAAAGACTATCAAGGTGCCCTTAACGACTTCAAAGCACTTTCTGCTAAATATCCAAACAATGCCCTTTGTCATTACTACATGGCCCTGTGCAACCAGTGTCTCACGCGTGTTGGTGAGGCCAAGAAAGAGTATCAATGGGTAATTGCCAATGATAGAAGTAGTCTGGCCCGGCAGGCAACTGCTGGTTTGAATCAACTCTCCGGTGTTAATAATGGCGCCAATGGTTCAGCTACAGCTGGTGCCTATACGCCGATCAGTTCTACTGGCGGCAAGCCGTCAGCTGGTGGGCAAGTGAAGACAGTACTAGATTTTTACACCACCTGGTGCGGGCCATGCAAGCAGATGGAGCCTGCCTTTGAGGCTGCCAAAAGCCGCTATACATCGATTTCATTTAAGCGTTATGACGCTGAAGATCCCGCTAACGCTGCTCTAGTTAAACAATTCTCCGTGCATGCTTATCCTACTATCGTCATGATCGACGGCAAGGGTAAAGTGCTATTCAATGAGCCAGGCAGTCTCCCAGGAGACGAATTAGCCCAGGCCATTGACCAGGTGAATGGTAAGTAGACTAGTGCTAATGAATGGCTAATCGACCAGAGTTCATCTGTTCGCGCAGATATGGTGTCAGATGAGCAAACTTGCCGTCTGGGCTAATAGAAACCGTTTTGATTTTGCTCGATTGCAGTAAGCGTTCCACAGCGCTTGGTGAAATTTTGGTGCCGCTGAGGTCTAGAAATTGAAGACTCTTCATTTGTAAAAATAGCGGAATGGAGGCGTCGCTGACATTGCCGTGGGCTAGGACAAGCCGCTCTAGGTGCGGCAGCTTTGTCAGCCATTTGATACCGTTATCGCTGATGTCAGTGCCCTCCAAAATTAAAGTTCTGAGCTGGGAGCAGCTGCTCAGTTTTTGTGTAATCTTATCGGTATTTACTATCTTTGCTTTGTGGTTTGAGTTGAAAGCACGCATGCCAGTAAAAGAAAGCTCAGAGAGCCATTCTGTGGGTGGGTTCTTGGCAAAATAGTTGCCATCGGCTTTGCCGTTTTCCATCTGTAGGCTTACCAGTTTTTTTGCATCACCTAAAGTGTTAAAGACTTTGTCGGTGAGATAATCACAGGCTGTAATTGATAGGTTGCGCAGACCAGCTATTTTAAATATTGCCGCCATGCCACCGTCATCGATATCGCCCCATTTAACATGAACTTGAGAAAGTGGCAGAGCTTGAAGTTCTTTAAGGTTGTCGGCGGTTACGCCGCTGCATCCTTCTATTTCAAGCTTCCTGAGGTTCTGGCCGTTTTGGGCGATGGCGACAAAATCTGGCTTTTTTAACTTGTTGGCTGAGGGTAATTTGAATGACTCTTTGCCTTTTTTTAGCTCAAATTCAATCAGATGGAGGCGCGATTGATCTGATGGGTTGATTATGTGGTCGAGAACACCAAGTTCGCTTGGTGCCTCATTATAAATGGGGTGTTCCTCGGCGGCTGGTGGCGCTATTTTCTCTCTTCCTTCTATCGAATTACCTGGCGGGCTTGATTTGGCTTTTGCTGGTACATTTGCAGTCTTGTCTTGCAGCAAAAATGCCGCAATTCCCCCTGCCGCAATTAGGCCGGCAAGCACTGCCGCTACCAGCAATTTCTTATCGTTAGAAGCGTCGTTTACTAGAGTGCCATCGCTCTGCCCTTGCCGCCCGATGCGCCGCTTAACCTTTGTGCTCAGAGAGTTAAGCTCGGCCAATCCAGTTTTGTTTTTGTCGATAATGGCTTGCAGCAATCGCTCTAGCTGTTCGGCTGACTGCAGTCGATCCTCGCGCTCTTTAGCTAGCAGGAGGTCTAACAATTGCTGCACTGCTGCCGGATATTTTTTTGTGGGACAAGCGACGGCCAGGGTCAATGGAATTTCTGAAACATGCTTGAAAATAGTCTCCATGGCCGATTGTCCTACAATTGGTGGCTTGCCAACGAGGGCTTCATAGAGCACGCAGCCAAGCGAGTATAAGTCTGAACGCTCGTCCAGACTTTTGCCTAGGGCTTGCTCTGGGCTCATGTAGAGCGGGCTGCCAAAGATTTCGCCGGTTTTTGTTAAGTCGGCCCGGGCGCCGGGATCGTCCATGAAGAATAATTTGGCAATACCAAAGTCGAAGACCTTTACCCGTGGTCCTTCTCGGCTCTGAGTGACGAAAATGTTGCCCGGTTTTATGTCACGGTGTACGGCGCCAAAACTGTGAGCGTGAGCCAAGCCGGCAGCCGTTTGTTTGGTTAGCTCGAGGGCGAGGTCGAGGTCTAAGATGCCTTCTTCTTTGAGCATCTCAGCAAGGCTTTCTCCTTGCAAATACTCGAGAACCATGTAAGGTTCTTGAGCTTGATTAACCCCAAAATCCATGACTGAAACTAAATTGGGGTGCACTAACTTTGCCAGCAGCTTGCCTTCTTGTTGAAAGCGCAATAGCTCTTTTTCGTTGTAGCGTTTCCCTTTTAGAGTCTTGATAGCAACAACTTTGTCGAGATATGAGTTGAGCGCTTTGTAGACAACACCCATTCCGCCTACGCCTAGAAGGCCCTTGTAGACATAGTGACCAACCAAGGGTTCATCGATAAACGGCAAAGGGGTGAGGGAATTGCCATCTTTTGAGCAGGTTGGTTTGTCACCAGGGCGGACACTGTAAACTTTGCCACAGGCCAGGCAGAGGCCGTCTCGCGTCGGTCTATTGACCGACTCGGTAATTTTCCTGGTGGCATCCTGTCCGTCGTTCATGAATTGTCTTGGCCTGCCTAGATAACAGATAACGGGTTACAGATAGCGGATAGCGGGGCGGATATTAATTTAAGCACCTAAGACAGGCAAAAATTACCATATGGTCTGTTTTTGTTTTATATTATATCCTATAGTTGAGTTTTTCAAAAATTTAAGTTTGAAGGGTAAGTAATGCTTTGCGGCTTTGGATTTGTTAGAGCGTTTTGGGCGGCTTCCTCCAAGATAGCTGTGTTTGGGCCAAAAAGAGAGGTGCCCTTCCTTGAGCACCTCCCCGTCAATTAATTACTGGTACTGGTCAGTTTCTATTTCTTCTCGGCTGGGAGGTGTTGTGGCAACTGGAGGTGTTGTGGCAACGGGGCTGACTGCGGTAGTGCCGTTTTCCTGCTTGGGCAGGTGCCTTTCAACCAGCTCTTTGTAGTCGCGATAAGGCCTCGCCCCGGCAAGGCTTTCCAGCATTGTCTTGCCTTCGGCGCTGAATACCATGACGGTGGGAATCGACCTAATCGCCTCCTCCTTGCTAACTGTGGGCGCCTTTTCGATATTGACCTTCACCACTACGATGCGCCCTTCGTAGTCTTTTGCCAGCTTTTCGATTAATGGCTTGACGGCCTTGCAAGGACCACACCAATCGGCGTAGAAGTCAACCACGACGATGGTTTTCGCATCTTTCAGAGTAGTGCGAAAGTTACTGTCGTCTAACGTTTTGATTTCCATGGGCTTTTGCTCCGGAGCTTTTGCTGCGTTCGGTGTTGCTGTTTGGTTGGCCGATGTGGCCGTTGCGGTCGATGTGTTGGTTGATTGCGCGGCTTCTGAACAGGCGGCTAAGACTGTTATAGCCAGAGCTAGGCCTGCTGCAAATGTGATTGAGTAGCCTTTCATGGCGTACCTCATTTCTTATTTTGTCAATGTGTTGGGATTACTCAGTAACAGCCTGAGCGGCTTTTTCGATTGCAGCAATTACTTCAGTCTGGCTTGGTATTTCACTGAGAACCACTGGTTGATTGGGCCGGTGGGGGCTGAAAACCACGTATAGAGGCACACCAGAGCGTCCAAACTTCTGTAGGATCTTGGTAATTTCGGCATTGCTGCTGGTCCAATCTCCTTTGTATGCGACTACTCCTGCGGCTTTGAACTTGTCGGCAACTGCCTTGCTGGCAAAAGTCGTTTTTTCGTTAAGCTTGCAGGTTTGGCACCACTCGGCAGTAAAGTCGAGGAAGACCACATGTCCTTCACTGAGGCTTTGATCTACTTGTTCTTTGACAAATGGCTGCCAGTCGATACCGTTGCTCAGCTGGGCTGCTGTCACAGGGTTCGCCGCTTTTACTTCGGTCACGGCTTTCCAGGCAAAGGCATAGAGGGTTGTAGCGCTTATCAGGCAAGCAATTAGCCAGACAACAATTTTTTGCCGCTGCGCTGCCATAAAGTTGGCAAATGTGCCCACTAACCAGGCACTAAAGCTTGTGGCAACTATGAAGATCAAGCCACCAACAAGGCCATCTGCACCAGCAACCGAGCCCAGTATTGATAGCAGCCAGACTGCGCTGAAGAGCAGGATGAAGCCCATGCCTTGTTTGAAGTGTTCCATCCATAGTCCGGGTTTTGGCAGTAGCTTTTGCCAGCTCGGATTGAAGCTGAGAAGCACATAGGGCGACGCCAGGCCAGAGCCGATTGCAGAAAATACTGCAAGAATGCCCCACCATGGCTGGGCGAAGGCGAAGCCAATAGCGGCACCTAAGAACGGAGCGGTACAGGGAGTGGAGAGGATGGTGGCAATCACACCAGTGAAGAACGAGCCAACCAAGCCTTTGCGCCGACTCAGTTGCTCTAAGTTTCGCCCGGTATTGATGTTGACCATGAAGACTCCGAAGAGCCCTAGAGACATCACTGTGAGCAAGGCTGCCATGCCCAGAACAAACAATGGTTGCTGAAACTGAAAGCCCCAACCCACCGTTAGACCGGCCGCTTGCAGGGCAATCACGGCGCCGCCAAGAACGAGACAGGTTGAAACGGTACCAGCGGCATAGGCCAAGCCAAGCATGAGCACTTTCGCTCTGCTTTCACCGGCTTCTTTGACGAAGCTGAGAATCTTCAGCGATACCACTGGTAGTACACAGGGCATGAAGTTGAGGATCAAGCCGCCAACAAATGCTAGTGACAGATACTGCAGGTAGGTAATCCAGTCGTTCGACTTTTCAGCCAGGTTGAAATCTTGATTGAAGACAGAGTTGTTGCTGCCTAGCTTGCCTTTCAGTGCTGGGAATTGTTGGAATTCTTTCGTCTGGGTGGCGTTGGCAGCGGTTTGGACGTCGACGACGTTCAACTCGACTGCAACTGAAGCCTCTCCGGGTATGCAAGAGTTGTTACAGGCTAACCAGGTGACATCAGCACTCAATGTCAATTTGCTGCCTAGAGCAAGGTTGCCTGGAGCTTGAATTGGTATGGCGATGATTGTCTCGTGGCTATAGACATTTGAGGTAAAACCGCCCTCTTGATTGATTTCAGGCTTGAGCCAGATTGGTTCCTCGGCAATGAAACCCGGCGGCAGATTGAGCTTTATTGATGTAGCACGGCCAGTTTCGCCAGGATCACGATAGTAGATGTGCCAGTCAGGAGACATGGTGAACTTGATGCCGACATAGGTTTTGCTACCGGCAGCGATCTTGTCATTCTCAGCAATGATACTAACTGCTACTTCGGCAGTCTTAGTGCTCGAGGCTAAGGCATTGTTCTGGCTGTCAGATTTTGCTATTTCTGCGGCCAATGATTTAGCCGAGGAGGAAATGAAGTTGTCTACATTTGACCCTGCTAGTAATAGACAGAGAGCCAGGAGAAAGAGTTTTGCGTATTTCATTTGCTTGACCTTCAGGAAAAGCATTTGAGTGGCTGTTTGCTGCAAGCAAGTGCCACCCGTGAATCAGACTGAATTGCCAGGCCAATAAAGGACCTGTTTCCAGCATACGTGCGGAAAAGTCTGGTGGTTACCTGGTCGTTTTAGCGTTGGGAGAATCTGGTTTGATGCTCTGCGAGGCTATGCTCACGGTAAATGAGTTTAAGCGTCGATTGATTGCACAGAGCTTGGTAAGAAGGGAGGTAAGTTGTTGTTTCCAGATATTGGCTAAAGCAGGTAATTGACCCTGACATTTACATAGGCAGACAAACCATTACAAGCGCAACAGATCTTAAGATTTGGAAATAATCCCGAAGAGCCAGAAAAGAGGAGTTCTTGATAGCCTGATGCTTGGCTACCCAGGCTGCGCTAGCTTGTTTTTGGATGGTCGTTTCTAGCGGCCTGTCCCTTGAAAACGTGCTGCTTTTGACCGGCTTGGCCATCACTTTTTGCACCACTGGTAATACTAATTTGCTCCGAATTGATCAGCAAAAAAAAAGTTATAACTATATGATTTAATAGGACTCTGCAAAAATTGAAGTTTTAGAAGTGGTAGAAGTTGTAGAAAACCACAGGGGCTGCCAGTCTAGCGTTTTGACTGGCAGCCCTGAGGCAAGTAGTGCTTATGTTTTACTGTGTTCTTCGCTGAAACGAAATTCAGCTGATGGAGCCCAGTGCAATCAGGGCGATGCCCCATTCGGGACAGAGCAGCAGAGCGCACGCCATGCCGATGGCGGCCAGCAGAGCCAGGCCGAAGAGCAGCACCGAGACCGTGAACTGCCAGAGCGAGAGATGGGCAATGAGGTTGCCATCTTTCACTTCCACCGACTGCAAGAACATGCGGATGGTCTGACCCTTCAAGGTGTCGGGAATCTTGTAGACCGGTGTCACCGCAAGCACCGCTTCGGCCGACCGTTGCACCAGCTTTTGACCGGCCGCTTCGGCAGCGTCAATGATTTCTTGCTTGTTGGCTGTGATCTTGGGCGAATCCACCCATTTGTCCAGCAGGCCACCGACCTTGTCGCCGATGCTGAGGGCAGCGCCATTGGCCTTGAAGTCTTTCAACTCAAGCTTTTCCGGCTTGAAGTAGAATGCTCCCCGGCCGTTGTCGTAGGTGAGAACACCCTTGCCGACGCCGTTGAGCGAGTACTCCTTGCCGAACTTCTTGGTCGAAGCAACGAAGTCGAGGGTGATGTCGTTGCCCAAGGTGACGGTGGCTTTCGAGACCGTGACGTCATGCTTGGCGGCAAAGGGCATCTTGGCGTCGATGCGGCTCTGCAGTTCGCTCTGCGAAATCGTGATCGATTGCTCGGCGAAGAAATTCCAGTAGACTCCCACTGCGCCCACCAGAAGGAGGATAGCAGTGAGGGTCCAGACTAACTTTCGTTTGCTCATAGGGCCTTTCCTTTCACGTGTTTGGTATCAATTGCCAACTACGAAGCGCCAGGTTCAGCTGAGCGGCATCACCCTGTTGAGCAGCACGCCCTCGGGCAGTTCGCCGATGTTGACGCTGTCGCCGCGCAGCAGCTGCTCGCTGATGGCATCACGCCATGACCAGCCGGTGCCGCTCACCGTTGCTTCGGGGTTGATCCAGGCCAGCACCGCCGGCAGTGCACGGGCGATTTCGCCTTCCATGGAGAGGTTGCCGAAGGGGCGGAAGGCCAGCGGAGCCGGCTCTCCTTCGTCGAGCTTGATCACCGATGCGTGGCTGATGATTTCGCCGACGGCGAAGGGAGAGAGCAGGGCAGCCGGGATGGGCGGGCGCTGGCAGCGGACATGGGTCCGGGTATTGGAAGCGTTCATGATTGACCTCAAACTTTGCTGTTGATGAGAGAAAAAGGGGCACTCGGTGCCCCTTTTGCTTGCTGAGCTGTTGTCAGCCCAGGTTTGTCAGTCGCCGATGACCGTGGCGGCCGTGTTGACGGCGCTTTCGGCCTCGCCGATCAGGCGTTCGACGGTGACCAGTTCCTTCGGGCTGAAGGTGCCGAACTGGCTGTCCAGGCCTTTGACCTGCTGCCGGGCAAAGCCGAAGTGCCAGGCCAGCGACGGCCGCATTTCGGCGGTGATGCGCGGGTCCACTTCCAGGCTGGCGATGCGCTGGCGCACGGTGGCGAGACGGGTTTGCAGGGCCGCTTCGGCGGGGCCGAGGGTGGAAACGGTGGAACCGGTGGAGTTGGTGGCGGAGTTCATATGGTCCTTTGGTTGCAGTGAAGTGATTGAGAACAGGTTTAGTTCAAGAAAAGGGCTTGTCTGAAAGGCTGCGGTTTATAGCGGTGTGAGCAGCACCCAGGCAAGCAGGAAGAGCACACCACCAACGGTCAGTGGTGTGGCAACAACGCCCAGGCTGATGCAGGCGAAGATGCCGACGGCTGCTCCGGCAAGCACAGCCACAAGGAAACGTGGCAGGTCCGTGTAGCGCTGCTCTTTTTGCGGCAGCACAACGAACATGACCAGCAGCCAGACCGCTTCGACTGTGCCCAGGGCAAGCAGAAGCGGAGTGGTCGAGATGCCGTTCCAGTAGCATTGCACCAGGCCTGTGCCCAAACCCGCAGCGAGAGCGGCGAGAATGTGCAGTTCACGGCAGAGCAGCTGCTTTTTCATGTGGTTGGCCCAGTATGCCTCGTTCGACTCGAAGTCGAGAGAGGAGCTGCCCTGGAACAGGTGGGAAAACAAGAATCCAACGGCGATGATGATGCCGACAAAGGTTGCTGCTGTGGTTAGTATCAGAGGCATTATTTCTCCCGATAGTTTGTCTGTGTTTGTTGATGAGGGCGGCAAGAGGCGAACGTAAACGTCCGCCTCTTGCCTTGCTGGATGAACTGAGCTTGAGCTCACATACCGCCGTGGTACTGAATTTCCTTCGAGATCGGCTCGTCGTACTTGTCGATGCCTGCCGGCAAGCTGAAGGGCTTGAGCACGTGGTACGCATCAGGCACCGTGAAGGTCGGGCCGGCACCAGGCGTCAGGACGACTTCGGGCAATTCCTTGCCGTTGTCGTCGCGAGCCTTGTACGAGACCGCCTGGCCACTGGTGTTGAAGGTGTACTCCAGGCGTCCATTGAGGTACTCGAAGTTCTTGTAGACCGTGACCTTTTCGATGGTGCGGTCCGGGCGCAAGTCGACCTCACGCACCGGCCTGCCCTTGTCGTTGGTCTCGATGAAGCGCCACAGCACCATGGGGCGGTAGCCCTTGCCGTCGACGGGGCCAGTCTTGGTCTCACGCCAGCGGGTCTCCAGGTACGGTTTGCCGGCGTTGTCGTAGTTGTTGACGGTGATCGAGCGATCCGACCACATCTGCACCTGAAGCTCGTCCGTGCCGTCGGGCCGGTAGAACTTGAGGTAGGTGTAGCCGATGCCACGGGTGGCATCGACGCGCGGCTTGCCGTTGGGGTACATCTCGCTCAAGCCATAGTGGCCGTAGCTGCGGTCTTCTTTGCTGACCACGACTTTGCCGTCGGCGGAGAAGTGCTCGCGGTTGAAGCTGGTCTCGGTCTGGTTGAAGCCCTGGCGCACGAGAGCAGTGCCATCAAGGCGATAGAGGGTTTCGCTCTCGAGGGCCTTGCTGGTGAGGTTGTAGGTCTCCGAGCGGGTGGTCAGACCAGCAGCGCTGAAGAAGTCGGTCTGGAACTTGTTGCCACCATCCACCAGGTTGCCGGCCGAGACCAGCTTGCCGTCAGGGCTGTACTTGCGTTCACGCACAGGCTTGAGGCCGGTAGCGTCACGCTCTACGGATGTGAAGAGTTGACCGTGCTTGCTCACGGTGACCGGGCCATCTTTGGCGAACGATTCGCAGTCTTTGCGGTCGCTTACAGGATAGTAGGTGGTCTCGCTGTGAATCAGCGGCAGGCGCTGGAAAACCACCACCTTGGTCTTGCCGTCGATCATGTCGATGTTGTCGACGGCGCCGCCAAAGTCGTCGAGTACACGACGGCGCTGGCATTCGTTGCTTTCGGCGGGAAGTAGAAGAATCTTCGGCATGGCGACTTCGGCAGAGGCAAACGAAACGGTGATGTCCTGGTTGAACATGCCGCTGACGTAAGCTGCCGAAGCCAAGCCTGCCACGACAGCCAAGGCTGCCGCAGACAGAATAAGCTTTCTCATTTGAGCGCTCCATTACAGGGTTATAAGAGCCGTTATTGACTCTTAACTGGTCATGGTTTCTGCACCGGCAAGCAATCGAGCTGGCCATAATGCAGCGAGAAGTAAACTACGTTCGTTCTGGGGTGTGTTTTGGGTGTTTTTTTGCTTTTTTTGTTTTTTAAGTAAGAACGGACATACTTGATTAGATATCAAGAGCAAGATCGAAGTAACAACCTAAGATTTGTATAGGAAGCTCTTTACAATTGTTACTATTATATGGCGCGGCTAGCGTAAGAGCGAAATGATTACTCTAAATGACCACCAGTTCATGTTCTTGCCTGTAGGATATTTGGCTAGCGCGAGCTTACGCCATGTTTTTTAGGATATCTTGAACTCGTTTAAGCTCGGCTTCCAACTCGTCCATGGTGCTAAATCGCTTGGCTGGATCTTTTTGCAGACATTTGAAGAGCAAAGGCTCCATTAACTCTGGAAGTTCAATGTCGGCTTTGATTGAGCTCGGTCTAGGCGGCATGTCGTGTACGTGTCTAAAAATCAGTTGCACGGCATTCTCGCCTCTTAGAGGTGTAATGCCCACCAGCGCTTGATACATGACACAACCGAGTGAGTAGATGTCTGAACGGGCGTCCATTTTATTTCCCATGCACTGTTCTGGGCTCATGTAGAGCGGGCTGCCGAGAATGTCTCCAGTACGTGTCAGGTTCATAGCATCGTCTTCTTCACTAAGCACCTTGGCTATGCCAAAGTCGACGATCTTGACGAAATCTGGTCTCTCCGGAGTGGTGGCAAGAATTAAATTGCTGGGTTTGATGTCGCGGTGAATAACGCCCTTTCTGTGGGCGTGGGCAAGGGCACTAGTTGCCTGTATGAAAATATGGAGGAAGCGCGCCAGACTTATGGTGCCGCCAATTCTAATGACTGGGTCAAGGTTAGAACCGTCCAGCCATTCCATAACCAGATAAGCAATAGATTTGGGGGTGATACCAAAGTCATGCACTACGACAATGTTAGGGTGGTGCAGTGTGCTAGCTGTGCGCGCCTCTTGCTCGAAGCGTCGCAAGTGCAATTCATTTGTCGATAGGTGTGGGTGCATTACCTTAATTGCTAGCCGTGCTTCGGTTCGCTTGTGGCGGCCGCGGAAAATTACACCCATTCCGCCTTCGCTTACTTGCTCAAAAATCTCGTATTGTTCAGGTAGGTCAATGATGTCTATCAGGGGGCGCTGGTCAAACGGCATGATGAAGGGCCTGTCGCCAGTGGGTCTGCCTGCGGTCGGTCCCATACCAGTTACTTGGGTGGCGCCAGACAAATCAGGACCGTTAGCCGAGTTGGCTGAATTAAACTGGGGCGAAGGCGCGAGTTTGCCAAAGTTTGGTGGTGCTGCTTGACCGGCCGCTCTAGGCATAGAAGGAGCTTCGCCTGGGCCTCTAATGGTCAATGGTGAGGCCGGCTGTGCCGAAGCCTGGCTCTTTGCTCCTTCGGGTTTACTGCCAACAATCAGTTCTGGCTCATCCAGGGCAGCTACAGCGCGATTAATTAGCCTTTTAGCTAAGAGAGCGACAGTGAGTGCGAGCGAGGCTGGGCAGCTGTTATCGTCATAGTGTTTGTAGCGAAAATGGGCGTAAGCCAGACGACGTAAATCTAGAACGCTATCCCAGAGCGATTCTAGTGAGTCTTTGCGGCCCTTGCGGGCTGGCAATTTGAATTCTTTGGCGCTCGGTAAGCTGCGCAACTGCACAAAGAAATCAGCACTTAATGAAGCCGCCAGGCAAAGTAAGAAAAGCACCAGGGGAAGCCAGCCGCTTACTGAGATCAAATTGAAAAATGAAGCACCCCAGGGCAAGGCGCCCTGGGTCTGATTGTAATTGAGGGCGAGGTGGTCAGTGGTAGATATAACTAGACCAAGGCAACAAGTGACCAGCAGAAAGACTTTGCCGAGATGTCTAAACAACCAACCCAGGCCAATAGTCGCTGCTGCTAGACCAGTCCAGATGGCATGGCCAGAGACAATTCGACCGTTGATAAGTTCTGAAGATGGCAGCCAGACTGATAAGTTGTTCAGCGTGGCGTGGTTGGCAGCGTGAGCGTAGGCATCTTCGACAAAGGCAAATCCAGCTCCGCTGATGGCGCCCATGAGCAGAATGTCGGTGGCACCTAAGGTGAAGCTGCTAAATTTTCGGCCCCGCCACAGTAAAAACAAAAGTGGTAATAACTTGAAAATTTCTTCTAATGGCACCGTGATAAATGGCCTGAGGGGAGAGGCACCAAGCATTTTCATCAGGGGCAAACAGGCAAGAACTGTTAGGCCCATGGTGAGGCCGCCAGCAAAGAAAAAGGTGCCAATTTTCTGGATGGTGATGCTGCGAAATGGTGTGGCGATGATCGTCAGTATCAAGACAAAGGCAAGGTTGAAGGCAAACCAGGCAATGCCTTGGATGCCAGTGACAACCAGGGTTGGTACTAGCCACAGGGCGACACCAAGCCAGAGCACGATATGGCGTACTTGCAGTCGACTTGTGCCAAATGGCACCGTTCCCCAAGAGTTGACTTGCCCTTCTGCGCTCAAGCCTTACCTCCCTTTTCGGGATGGATCTTTTGGGCGCCATGGTTGCCATCTCGCTTGCTCTGGTATTTACCAAAGGCCTCTAGAGCCATGTAGGCAGCCGGATTACCTTTGAGGGCTGTGAGCAAGCCCTTAACCCCTTCTGGGCTTTCTTTGCTGGCATCTTGAAGTTGTCTGTAGGCAAGTAGGTACTTGGCCTGTAGGGCTTCAGGGTCAGCAGGAAATTCTTTGGGCAGACTCTTGCGCTGAATTTTTGCTACACCAGATAAGAGCGCAAACATGGCCAAACCAGCGGCTATGGCGCCAATTACCCCAGGATTTCCAACTTTGTCAGCAACATCGTGCGCGAATAAGTAATTTAGTGAATTTAGTAAATCGAGTAAGTTGAGATAACTCATTTATTCTTACCGCCAAGCCTAACAAAACCACCAAAGAGGCGTTGGATTGTCTGTTCATAGATGCGGCTCAATTTATTGAGGTCGTCTATTGAGCAACATTCGTCAACTTTGTGAATGGTGTCATTAACGAGGCCTAGCTCGATTACTTCGGCGCCACTGGGGGCAATGAAGCGGCCGTCTGATGTGCCGCCGCTGGTCGAGAGTTCTGTATTCAGGCCAGTTTCGGCCAAGATTGATTCTTGTACTGCTTGCAGTAGCTTGCCTGTCGCTGTGAGAAAAGGCTCGCCGGAGAGACGCCAGTCAATTTTATAATCGACTTTGTGCTTGTCTAAAATAGCTATGACAGCAGCTTTTAAACTGTCTGCCGTTGATTCGGTCGAGTAGCGAAAATTGATCCAGGCCTCAAGTTGACCAGGAGTGACGTTTTCAGCCCCTGTTCCGGCATTGAGATTGGTTACTTGGAAGGTCGTGGCTGGAAAAAACTGATTACCGCTGTCCCAGTGCGCTTGGCAAAGTTCCGCTAGGGCCGCCGCAAAGGTGTGAATGGGGTTAACTGCCTTGTGGGGATAGGCGGCGTGCCCTTGTACTCCCTTGACGTAAATGCGGCCATTGAGAGAGCCTCTGCGGCCATTTTTAACCATGTCACCGACTGCCTTGACTGAGCTAGGTTCACCCACTATGCAGTAGTCGATTTTTTCTTGTCGTTTCAACAATGCTTCTACGGCTTTAACCGTACCGTCCACGCTCGGGCCTTCTTCGTCGCTTGTTAGCAGTATGGCTATAGAGCCCTTATTTGACTCTTCGCCTGTGCTGCTGAAGCTCTGCGGATTGGCCTGGCAGTAACGCTCGAGGGCGGTGACAAAGGCGGCAATGTTGCCTTTCATATCCGCAGTGCCGCGGCCATATAAATAGCCGTTTCTTTCGCTAGGTTCAAAGGGCGGGCTCTGCCACTGGCTTTCTGGGCCAGGAGGGACGACATCGGTATGACCGAGAAAGACTAGCAAGGGTGGGCTGCTACCTTTCTTTGACCAGAGGTTTTTCACCTCGCCGAATGGCATGGTTTCACTACTAAAGCCAAGAGCATCGAGCCTGGCGGTAATTAGATTTTGACAGCCCGCGTCTTCTGGAGTGATTGACGGCAATCGCACCAGCTCTTTGGTCAATTCAAGGGTGTCAGTTTTCTTTATTGCCTTTCTCCGATTTCTTTCTAAGCGTTGGTTTCGCTTTCGGTTCCCGCTCTCAGTAGTTCGTTGATGCTGACCTTACCACGGGTTTTAGCATCGACTTGTTTTACGATGACGGCGCAATAGAGGCTGTATTTTCCATCTGCCGAGGGTAGATTTCCTGATACTACCACCGAGCCTGCTGGAATTCGACCGTAGGTTATTTCACCAGTCATGCGGTTGTAAATGCGAGTACTCTGGCCGAGGAAGACGCCCATTGAAATAACTGAGCCTTCTTCGACAATTACTCCTTCTACCACTTCAGAGCGAGCCCCGATAAAGCAGTTGTCTTCGATGATTGTCGGGCTCGCCTGCAAAGGCTCAAGCACCCCGCCGATACCAGCTCCGCCAGAGAGGTGAACGTTTTTGCCAATTTGGGCGCAAGAACCCACTGTGGCCCAAGTATCGATCATTGTGCCTGAATCAACGTAGGCGCCTATGTTAACGAAAGCGGGCATGCAGATGACATCGCTGCCAATGTAGGCGCCTTTGCGCACTGCTGCTGGTGGCACTATGCGAAAGCCGCCAGCGCGGAAATCGGCTTCGGTGTAGTTTTCAAATTTGCTTGGCACTTTGTCGTAAAAGTTAGTCGACTGGCCGGGCATGACTACATTGTCGTGGGTTCTAAAAGAGAGCAAGACTGCTTTTTTAATCCACTCATTCACTTGCCATTGGCCTTCTTTCTTTTCTGCCACTCGCAAAGAGCCGTTATCGAGGCCGTCGATGACGTCGCTCACGGCCTGCCGTACTTTGGCATCGGCATTCTTGGCATTGATTTCAGCACGTTTTTCAAAAGCCTCTTCAATTGTGGCTTTGAGTGCGTTCAATACGGTGTGTTCAGCCTGGGCGTTCTTCGTTTCCATTAGTCGTCGTTTCCTTTTCTACAAACTTTCAACAAAATTTCTCAGGCGCTGGGCCCCTTCGATACATTCTTCTAGCGGTGCTACCAGCGCCATACGGACGCGATTGGCTCCCGGGTTTGTGCCGTGGGCCGGGCGTGATAAGTAGGTGCCGGGAACAACAGTCAAATTTTCGTGGGCAAATAACAGGCGAGTAAATTCAGTGTCGTCAATATTGGTCTCAGGCCAGAGATAAAAGGCCCCTTGGGCTGGGGCTACTTGTATCACCGGGGAGATCGTAGCAAGTACGGCTGTGAATTTTTGCCGATACAAAACACGGTTAGCTATCACATGTTCTTCGTCGCGCCAGGCAGCTGTGCTTGCTTTTTGGAAGGGCGGGGACATCGCGCAACCGTGGTAGGTGCGGTAGAGCTTAAATTGGGCAATTATATCGGCGTCGCCAGCAACAAAGCCTGAGCGCATCCCCGGGAGATTAGAGCGTTTCGATAGACTGTGAAAAACAATGCAGCGCTTGTAGTCTTCTCTACCCATGCTGGCACAGACTTCCAGAAGTCCGACTGGTGGCTGGCTTTCGTCAGGGTATAGCTCCGAATAACATTCATCAGAGGCGAGAATAAAGTCATATTGATCGGCTAGTCTAATGAGCTTTTCTATTTGCTCCGCTGGCATTACAGCCCCAGTTGGATTGCCTGGTGTACAAATAATCAATATCTGGCACTGCTGCCAGATCGCTTCAGGAACTCTGTCGAAGTCAGGTAAAAGTGTTTGCGGGTCAACATTGAGAAAGTATGGTCGCGCCCCCGCTAACAGGGCTGCCCCTTCATAAATTTGGTAGAAGGGGTTGGGCATTAAAACTAGGGCGTCGGGGCCCGGTTTTACCGCTGCTTGAACAAAGGCAAAAAGGGCTTCACGGCTGCCATTGCATGGCAATATGTTTTTGTCTTTTGCAATAGAATCGGGGCTTAGTTTAAAGCGCTTTTTGAGCCAGTCGCAGATAGCTTCTCTAAGATCGCCCTCGCCAATTGTTAGGGGATAGCTGCTTAGACCGCCAATTTCTTTGGCGATAATTTCAGCGATAAATGGTGGTGCCGCGTGTTTCGGTTCACCAATAGACCAGAGAATTGCGCTCTTGGAGGCTGCTTTTGTATCGGCTAGCAATTTAGCTAAGCGCTCAAAAGGATATGGTTGTAACTGAGCCAGGTTGGGGTTCAATCGCTCACTTGCCCTTGTAGTGTAGAGCCAGCCTGCGTGCCGCTTCTGCTAACACCGCTGAGCCAATGTAGAGGCCTGATTCATCTAAGTCGAAAGTGGGGCTGTGGTGACTGCGAGTACTGCCCTTAATTTCGGCGCCTAAGAACATAAAGGCACCAGGTACTTTTTCGGCAAACATAGAGAAATCTTCGCTCCAGGTCTTGGGCTGAATGGCTATGACATTGTCTTGGCCAATTAGGTCTATGGCCGCCTGGCGCATTACTTCGGTCACTTCAGGATGATTGACTGTAGTGGGGTAGCCTAGTTCGTATTCGATTTTGTAGTCGCCGCCTAAAATTCTTGCTAGCTGGCAGGCTTTGTCGAGTTCTTCCATGATTTGTTCGCGCACGGCCTGGCTGAAGGAGCGGAAAGTTCCTTCTAGCTTAACGCTTTCAGAAATGATATTGCCCCTGGTGCTAGAACTGTGGAAGGAACCAATGGTAACAATGGCTGGGTCAAGAGCCGAGATGCGCCGTGAAATAATCTGTTGAATAGCCTGCACTACCTGTGAGCCCAAGACTACAGCATCGACAGTGCTTTCAGGATAGGCACCATGGCCGCCTTTGCCAATGATATGAATGACGAAACTGTCTGCAGCAGCCATGATTGGTCCGGGAATAATACCTACTTTTCCGGCTGGCAAGCTGGCATCCATGTGCAGGCCGATGATTGCAGAAACGCCATCGAGAGCATCGTCTTCTAGCATTCTAAAGGCACCTGATTTGCCTTCCTCATCGCCAAATTCTTCGGCTGGCTGCAGCACCATGCGAATGCGGCCAGGCAGTTCGGTTTCGGCAAGCATTTTCGCAGCGGTGAGGCCACAAGCCATGTGGCCATCGTGGCCGCAGGCATGCATCACGCCCTGGTTTTTAGAGACATAACCGGCTTTGTTGTCTTCATCAATTGGCAAGCCGTCCATGTCGGCACGAATAGCAATAACTGGTCCTTGTTTGCCAAGGTCGCCAATAACACCAGTTTTACCAACACCTTTTTTTGTTTTGTAGCCAAGAGATTCAAGTTTGTCGTTCATTAACCGGGCAGTTTCAATCTCATGAAAACTGAGCTCTGGATGTTCATGCAAATGCCGGCGCATCTCAATAGTTTCGCGCTCTAATCTCTTGGCATTGGTAAGAAAGTGCTTGTCGCTTTCAGCTTTTTCGGTGGTCGGCATGTCCTATTCCTGAATTTAGGTCTGTAACTCTCGCTCTGTAAGCATTATGGCGTTAAAGTCTTCGCTGCCTCTCGGCTTCGAAGACTTCGAACTTTACTACGACTTTGCTGATGGCGACAAGTGTTAGTATTGGCCGCGGCCGCCAGAACTTGGCCTAAAGTTAGCTAGAGATTCATCCACAGTAGTTTGGGTGATGCGCAGAAACATTTGGGTGAGAGCCTCAATTTGCTCTTCAGTAAACTTTGCGTTTGTATCTTCCACAATGTTTTTGATTATTCTTGTGGCTTCAGATTTCAGCATGGTGCCTCCAATGTGGTCTTGTAGTGGCTTCAACGCCCTTGAGTTTAGCGCGTTTGCCTATAACTGGTTAAATATGTTGATTTTCAGGCACTTAGGCTAGGGCCAACTGGTCAAGAAGGCTTGAGAGCTGCCGCATTTGTTGGGCAACGACATTCTTAACGCTCTTCCAGACAAGAGCAAGGCCACTCTTGGCTTGTTGATTCTTGCGGCAAGTAGAGGCGCTCAGCATTTTTTGGTGGGTCTTTTTGTGAGCAATTTGTTCTTGGCGCTTTGAGTGAGTTACTTCAACTAAAGCGCGCAATTCGGTTGCTGAGCTAACTGGTAGCATGCCGGTTTTGGCTGCTGGTAGTAAATTGCGCCGACGGGCTGGGGTGGGCATGATTGGCAGTGCTTGCAGTTTGGTTTGGGAAGCGCCGACAGCCAGTACTAAGGGTGAAGAAATAGATGGTAATTTGTCGCTGGTTACAAGATTTTGTTCGTTGTCGTTGTCGAGTGATGCTAAGACTCTGGCAGTTCGCTTTAGGCGCACTACACTGCTATCGGCGTACATGGTGCGTAGGGCTTCATTAGAAGACATCGAACCAGCGCGGAACTCTAGTAATTGGCCAAAAGATGGTTGCTCACTGGTTAGAGATTGTAGGCGCTGTATCTGGCTTGCGCAGATGTTGTCGAATTCTAGACTCATCATCTCTGCACTTGGTAATGCGAGAAAGCTTTTGGCAGAGGCGTTTTCGGTTGCAGGGGCGCTAAAAGATGGCGAGCTCATTGGACAGTACCTCGACGAATTGCATGTGTGATATGGATGCCTTGCTGTTTATTGTTTGCCATAATGACAACAAGGCCTAAACGTTGTCAGCACCTCTTGGCACCACGTTTAATGTTTGCTGTCGAAAGTGAAAGTCTTCATGGTTGTCAAAAATCAAAAGTATTCACTGTTGAGCGTGAGCCAATGAGCACAAATGAGGTATAAGAGCTACAGGTTTCTCTCGATTTCACTTGAACTAACAAGAAGGATAAGTAGTGAATAGTTCAATCAAGACCTTGGTCGCCATCTCCTTACTTCTCTCCGGTCTTCCGAGTTTTGCTGCTGAGAGTGTATCAACGCCGGCGGGGGCCAGTGCTGCCTCGACTACTACTGCCTCAACTACTATTGCTTCACCGGCCTCTGGGCAGGCTCTCGCCGACAGTGTCAATAAGCCGGTGCGTGACAAATGGGCTCTGATTGTCGGTATCGGTGATTTCAATAGTGACAAAATTCCCAAACTTAAATATGCCACCAAAGACGCCCGTGATTTCTATAACTATTTGATCAAAGAAGCCAACTTTGCCCCTGATCACGTGCGCATATTACTCGACGGAAAAGCTACTCAGCGCCGCATTATGTCTGAGTTGGGCAGCAAGTTTTTGGCTCGCCTGGCTAGGCCTGACGATATGATTGTGCTTTTCTTCTCAACCCATGGCAGCCCATCTCAAATGGATTTGCGTGGCCGTAACTATATTGTCGCGGCCGATTCAGACCCAGAGGATCTTTTTGCAACCGGTATTGAAATGCAAAAGGTGCTTGAATCAATTCAGAGTCGTGTGCTTTCTGACCGAGTTTTGCTGGTTATGGATGCTTGCCATAGTGGCAGTGTCAGTGGCGAAGGTAAAGGTATCTCGCGCACTGGAAACTTTGATGCTGAAGCGCTTGCTGAAGGCTCTGGGCAGATGGTCATTTGTTCTAGTAAGCCTGATGAACAATCGTGGGAGTCTAAGCGTTATCAAAACGGTGTCTTTACCAAGAATCTCTTAGACGGATTGCGCTCTTCTGGCCAGTCTACGACGATATCAAAAGCATTTGAGACAGCTCAGTCATCGATTCAAAACGAAGTAAAAGAAGATCATCCGGGTGCTAGACAAACACCCGTACTGCATAGCAAATGGTCTGGTAATGAGCTTTTACTGGCGATTAAACCAGCTGCTCCTGAGCGTATTCCGCCCACTGTTTTTGAAGACCTAGATTTAGACAGTACCGATGTCGCTACTGGGGCCGCTCCAGTAAAGAAAGCATCTAAGCCAGTGAAGAATCCTGAGAAAGATCCGGAAGATTTTGCACCAGCTACGTCTGGTTCGCGTGCCAATACTGGTTCTTATGCGCCTAGATATAGTGCTGAAGGTGCGGCGTCAGAAGATAGCGATAAAAAGCTGGTATTGACTCGGGCCTATTTTTCTAACGACCCTACACCAGAAAAGTCTTATCAGTATGCCTGTGAGGCATCGGGAGCGAATTTCAACAATACCGATCTCTACTATCGTAAGGCCGCACTGTTGATTCAAATGGGTAAATACGGCAAGGCTATGCAGCAGTTGACCGATGTTCTAGTTGACGACCCTAACAACGAACACTATCGCCTGGCCCGGGCCTTCTGTTTTGCCAAGCAAGGCATGCGCGCTTTAGCTGCCGAGGATATTCGTACTGCTCAATTTAAAAATCCAAAATTGCCTACCAAAATTGAGATTGGCGATTAGTACTTGTCAACGGCTTGGCGCTTGAGTGGATATGTTTTGGGTTAGAACCCGGAACACCAGGCAGGCTATCCCCTGGTAGGGGTCATGCCACTGCGCTAAGGGAAACCCTAGTAGATGAGCTGTCTATTAGGCAATTCTGGGGCGGTTATTGTTGGAAATGATTATTTGGCGGTTGTTTGCGGTTGTACTGGCCGGTTATGTTTTGTGCTGTATTTCTCTATTTCAACTTCCAAATATCTCAAGGCCTTCCGCAAACAACCATCATCAGCCGCTAAGTTTTCTAGCTTTCACCTAAGACGCAGGTCTTGAGAGCTGACAGCGCGATTGATGAGTGCTCTCGGGACCTTGGTATCTCCATCACCCTTTCCGTCTCCGAAAGCTTCAAACCTGGAGTAAAAACATGAATCATGACCACATGGAACACATGCAGCATATGCACGAGCATGGCGCATCCTTCCCCTTTCTCTCGCTCCTGGCTGGATTCTTCTTGCTGGGCGCGGTTTACTACTGCTTCCGCTTCTTCAACACCAAGTATCTGACCAAGGTCAACGGCTATCTGGACCGTGAAAACGAAGTCTGGCACGGCGCTTGCATGGTTGGAATGGTGAGCTGTCTGGCTCCTACCTGGTTCGGCATCGCTGACTTGTTCTGGCAAATCGCCTTTGCTGTCGGCACTGCCTGGTACCTCGTTCGCGCCTTCACTTACGGTCGATCCTTGCCCTACAACAAGCAGTGGTACGACTTCGCCCATGCCGCCATGATGTTTGGCATGTGGTGGATGTTTGCTGCGCCGGTCAGTGGTATCGTCGTTACGGTTGTCTTCACTGCTTACTGGACCTGGTTTGGCTCCTACTACGCGATGCGCCTCTACAACGACTTCAAGAAGCCTCACTGGCTCTCTTTTGGTCAGGACATCGCCCACTTTGTCATGGCTGTGGTCATGGCTTTGATGATGGTCTTTCCGGCTACGTTCATGGGTCATCAGCACAACATGTCGGGTATGCCCGCACATGACATGAGCGAACCGATCTGCACCAGCCCTGCATCTGCTCCTGCTCCGGCTACTGGCTCAGACTCGGTTGCACCGGCTCAGGACACCTCTGCCGGCCATGAGCATCATGGAGCTCCGGCAGCGGCTAAGTAAAGCATCGGGTGAGAGTTGAAATGTCCACGTTATGTGGCTTTCAGCTCTCACCCTTTTGCTTTTTTAGATGTTCTACTATATTGTGTCACTGGTGCAATGACAATGACACCTTAAAATGACACAGCTTAAAATTTATGCCACTCTCAGTCTTTGAAGCGTACGATTTTAAATCTTCCACCTAGATAAGGGTTTGTCGACATCTGGCTGTTCAATTGGCCGTGATGATAGTTGTAGCGATCCGTTCCAGCGCCTAGAACTTCTTGGGCTGCGCGAAAGTGCGGGTAAGGTGGACCATCAGGCATAGCCAGGCCGGTATTTCCACATAGCATCAGGGCGCCTTCAGGATAGCCCCAAAATGATGGTACTCGCGTTACTACCATGACGTGATTACCAGTGGATTTTTCGCCGATGATTATGTCACCGGGTTGCAGGTCTTTGGTTTCAATCTCTTTTTGAGATTTGCTTGTGACTGAGGCCAATTCTGGATGTTTACCGATGTAATTGAGAAACGAGTGAGAGTCGACGAAATGAGGCATGTTCTTGCCTGATTCTCTCAGCTGCGGCTCAAGCACATAGCGTGAAATTGCTGCCATACAGCCTTCTTTACCTAGGCCTTCTGGTGTTGGGTCGTGATTAAGAGCGTGAATCAAGGCTCCTGCTTCCAGACCTCTGCCGATTCTGGTGGCGGCTGAAGGGCCGGCGAGAGAGCCAACTAGCTCCATCTTATCTGCAGTGGAGAGATTGCTTCGTCTTTCAGCGGCACCCATAGCAATAGTTTCGGCCGACTGCTTGCCGGATTTGCGAGAGCTCGGTGAGAAGGCTGCCAGAATCAGGTTTTCTCGCGCATCACTGTCTGCTGACCGAGCCGATACAGGCTCTGCTTTTTCGTATGGTTTGCCGTCGAAGTTGTTGTTAGTGGCCATGTTCAACGGCTCAGGTAGCTTGCGTAGTTGCTTTTATCTGTCTCAAGTTGGCTTTTCTGAAACTGCAGGACGTAGGATTGGGCGGGTAAAAGCTTTGACAATACTGTGCAAATTCTTTGGCCGCGCATTACTTTAGCTTTACTGTCTCGTAAAATTTCTGCTTCTGTTTCATCAGATTTTTTCTTGAGCATGGCTTCGGTAGCTTTTAGTTTCTTTCTCTCTTCGTCAATGTTTTCGGCTGTTATTTTGGTTGGGAATACAACTACTTTTTTTGTTTCAGCTAGTTCAGCTTTAACTTTATTCCTCAGAAAATCAATTTCGTGCATGGATTGATTGTCGTGGCGTAACATGTCATTGATCCATTTTTCGTCTTTCTCATCGATGCGACCTTTAGCATTGGCGACCTTTTCTAGTTCGGCCAGCGCTCCCTGCTCATATCTTTGAGAGGTGGCAAAATCTAGTCGCTTATCACAGACAATAGAAGATTTGGCGTACTTTAGCCACAGCGGATCGCTGGCCTGTGGTGTTAAATCGTTTCTGTCGATTGCCTGGCCAGCAAAAGCTCCAGGGCATAGGGCGGTGACGAGAAGAATAGTGTTAGCGCCGCCATGGCAGAGGATCTGAGCAGCTCTTTTGAGGGGGTGATTGTTCACAGCTGGCATACTCGCGGATTAGTACTTGAGGGAATGAATTTATGGACTTTTAGCGTTAAAAAATGAGTTAGCAGTGACCATGTCTTCTTCTGCTTCTTGCTCCATACCAAGTTCTTTGAAAATCGAAGCCCTTTGTTCGTAGGCGATGGCTTCACGTTCATGTCTTTTTACATGTTCGTTTGCCATATCGAGGGCTAGTGGCCAATCTTTGTTGTAAACGGCAGTATCGGCTAAGGTGTTCCACAAATAACCGTCTTTGCCATAGCGGTTTTTGTACTTGTTAGTAAGAGTTTGAAATTCTTGCTCTCTGTCCGGCAGGCGGCCGAGAACCCCTAGTCTCCTGATTTTCCAGCGGCTATCGTGGCGATTAAAGCGAATTACTTTGTCTGCCATTTTCACCGCAAGCTCATAGGAGCCCACTGATTTTGTTCTCTCAAAGTGTCTTTTGGCCACTTCAGTATTGAGTGGTGAAATGCGCGCTGCCACTTCAACTTGCTCTTTTTTCAAGATTTCATAGCTGGCCGGGCTCATGTGGCTGCTGTAGCCTGGGTAGAGGCCTTCCGCCCAGAGATAGTCAACGCCATAGGTGAGACAGTTCCAGCCCGCTACCAGCATCGCTAAGAGGGGAGCAGACAGGGCCGTATAGCGGATGATTTTGTTAGTTCGCACAGAGAAAACGTCAGATTGTTCTCGAAGATGGCGGTGGCATATGGCATAGATGGCTGCTGCCGTTCCTATGGCGGCAAACAAGCAAAGGCCTACCATTGATGTCTTGTACAGGTAAGCGCTGGTTTGAGAAATCACACAACAAGCCACACCACCAAGGGCAAAATAAATGAGATTGAATACTTGTCTGCCTGACTTATCCCACCATTTGTGAAAACCGTAGTCATCGGCAAACTTTCCTGGACCGTTAAAATCGTAGACCGAAGTCCAAATTTTCTCGCTGCTTATGCCACTGCTTTGCTCTTGGGGTAATTCGGTAGCTTGGTCCGCTGCCAGTTTTTCGCGGATCGTCTCGGCTAGAGTCGCTGAGTTCTCTCGGCCGCCGCAGGTGCAGAGTTCTTTGGGTTCTTCTAGCGTTTCTTGCAGTGCTGCGTCAGCGACTTCCACTAGCTCTGGGCTGACATTCTTAGTCGCCGGCATTGGCTCTTTGTAGACTTTGTCCGCCATCAGTAATAACTCTCCCTGTCAGCGGCAACAGCAAGTCTGAGCCATTGCTTCCTATCGACATCTTACCCCCAGAACGGCAAATAGAGAGCTTAATTTCGAGCTGTAGCCAATAGGCGCTTATTGCCGCTTAATTTTTTACTGATCTTGTCGGCGGTCAGACCCTGGTAAAAAGTGATGGGAAAAACAACCAGAGTTCATTACTGTTGAAAGGTTGCTGCAAGGTTTAGAGAAAGCTATTCGCAAGATTCTTCTGTCTCAATAGGCATAGGTATCCAATGAGTAACTTTTATGAGCGCGTTACCCGACCATGAAATTCGCGAACGTCTAATTTCTTACACCTGTCAGCGCAACTGTTGCGGAGTGGCTGAGCAATCAGGCGTCTGCTGCACTCTTGGCGATAAAGACTGGATTTTAGGTCCGATTGAAGACACGGAAGAGGTGCTAAAGCGGCTCGAAGAGCGCTTGGCCAGGCCAGTGTCTTTTGCAGAAGTTTTCATCGAATACGAGGAAGGCCGAGCATTGTTCCCCGATAAGAGTAGTTGGCAGAACCCCGCACACTATCCCGCTATGCGTGTTGTTCCAGATGCTATTGCCCGCTATTCCTGTGCCTTTCTCAAGAGTGGCAAGTGTTCCATTCATGACATTAAACCAAGGCTCTGTGCTAGTTTCCTCTGTGAGTATGTGCAAAAAGTTGTGCACTCAGTGCTCGGTAGTTGAACCGTAGCAGTAGGGCTAAATCGCTCTATTTACTAATGCGCATGGCTAAATCAACCACCACTGGTAGGTGATCGCTGCCAATGTCTTCGCCAATGTAGCGCTTGAGGGTAATTATATCTTTGCTGACCAGGCAGTGATCAATCGGAAAAATAGTTATTTTCTGGTGAGTGCTCCAGCTTGGCTGCGGTCCGAAGCCTTGCTCAGTATCAACCAAGTGGCTGTCTTGTAGTAGTTTGCTAAAGTCGCTCGACCAGGGACTGCAATTCAAATCGCCAGCTAGCACAACAGGGCCACTCTTGCTTGCTTCTCGGGATTCTTTGGCGTAAATTGCAAACTCTTCGTTTCTCATTGCCAAACTCTTTAGAGGCGTAAATGGATGAGCGAAAATGAGGGTGACGTGGCCGCTGGCCAGTTTGATTTTTGCTATGGCCCGTGGGCGTTTTAGGTCGCTGTAGTATCTTATTTCTTTGCTTTCGAGGGGGATGCGGCTGAAAATGGCAATGCCACCGCCAGTAGTGTCGGCTATCATGTAAGGGTAGTTGGCTAAGCCAGCTTTTAGGGCAATCAGCCAAACTGGTGTTACTTCAGAGAATCCAATAACATCAGGATTGGTCTGAATAATTGTTTGCACCACGGCCACGTATTTTTTGTTCTTGCCGCCCCAGAGGTTGAATTGCATTAGCCTGATGTGATGAAGGTCATCGGCATTGCTGGCCAGGCTCTCTTTTGCTGCAGGCAAGTAGAGCGGTGCGATGGCGGCCGCGTTCAGCAAAAACGCCATGGCGGCAAGAGTAATGGCTTTCTTGTTTTTCAGGGGCAAGGTGGCAAGCAGCAGAGCGGCGCCGAGAACAGCAAACAAAATGCGTCCATGGCTGATTAGCTCTAGCTTTTGATTGACCGAGCTAAAGTAGGCTGCCAGTGAGACTGCCGACAGAGCAATAGATAATAGTGCCAGGGCGATTACTAAAGCGTTTTTCAAAGCGGTTCTCGATAAGTTCTCGCCGCAACTTTATGGTGGCTAGAATGCAGGGGCTTATTGTGGCATATTGAAGTAGCCATGACCAAATCCAATAACAACTGCGATAGCCCCATAGTCAACATCCGCCAGCTCAACCCTGCTGATTTCTCTGCTTTTTGGCCCGTGCGTCTGCTGGCCCTGCAAGAGAGCCCTCAAGCTTTTGGTGCTTCTTACGAAGAGAGCTTGGCTCTGCCTGAGCACGAAGCCATCGGTCGACTGAGCCCGAAGGATGGTGGGTTTGTACTGGGTGCCTTCGGCAGTGATTTGCTGGGCATTGCTGGTTTGGCCCGTCATTCTGGTGCGAAAGTGAGACACAAGGCTTATATCTGGGGTGTTTATGTCGTGCCATCAGCGCGCGGTACTGGTGTTGCCCGCATGCTCATGGAGCGATTGTTGGAACAGTGCCGCACCATTGACGGTCTGGAGGAGGTGACGCTAAGCGTTGTTACCAGCAATGCTTCAGCTAAGCGGCTTTATCAATCACTGGGCTTTTCCGTCTATGGTTTAGAAAAAAGAGCCTTAAAGATTGACACTGAATATTTTGATGAAGAGCTTATGTCACTGCGGTTTTAGACTGGTGCAGATATTTTTTATCGGGCAATTAGTAGACCGGTCTATTAATTGCATGTTCAATTTTTTTGTTTGTGAAAAAAAAGAAGGAGGGAAGCTGAAAGTTGCCAGGCAACCTTCAGACATTCCCCCCTTCTTGAGCGAAATTGCGGTCAGTTATTTACTGACTGACTTACTTGATCAGCGGACTTTTCAGCACCATGAGCTTCTCACGGCTCATTTCTTTGGCGCTGTAAGTGATACCGCCCATGCCCAGTCCTGACTGGTCCCTTCCGCCAAAGGGCATCCAGTCGACGCGGAATGCGGTATGGTCATTAACCATTACGGCCGTGGCGTTGAGGCGCTTAACTGCATACATGGCCGTATCCACATCGGCGGTGAAAACTGCGGCTTGGAAGGCGTATGGCAGTGAATTGCTGAGAGCAAGGGCTTCATCCAAAGTCTCGTAGGAATAGAGACAGACCACCGGGCCAAAGATCTCCATGGTAGAAACTTTGGCGCTGGCAGGCGGGTTGAGCAGCACTGTGGGCTCGTAGGCGGTTTCTCCGATGGCTTTGCCACCACAGAGAAGCTTGGCCCCGGCTGCTACGGCTTCGTCGACCCACTGGCCAACGCGAACGACTTCGCTCGGTTTGATCAGTGGTCCAACCTCGGTTGATTTGTCGGCCGGGTCGCCAACTTTGAGTTGTTGTACCCGGGCGCTGAACTTGGCAGCGAAGCCATCGATCAGGTCTTTTGGCACGAAAACTCGTTGCACCGAGACACAGACCTGTCCGGCGTGATAGTAACCACCTTTGACCAGGGGCGCGATGATGGCGTCGAGGTCAGCGCTTTTGTCTACGATCACCGGAGCGGCACCGCCGTGCTCGAGAGCGCAACGGGTTCCTGGTGCCAGCTTTGAGCGCAGGTACCAGCCCACTTTTGGTGAGCCGATAAACGACAGGTAGCCAACTCGCGGGTCGGTGGCGAGTTTCTCGGCATTGGCATTGCTGAGATGAACGACCTGACACCAGTTTTCTGGCAGACCGGCTTGGTGCAGCAGCTTGACGAAAGCTTGGCAGGAAGCTGGCGTGGCAATAGCTGGCTTGATCACAACCGGACAGCCAGCGGCGATTGCCGGAATAGTCTGATGGACGATCAAGTTGAGTGGGTGATTGAAGGCGCTCAGTGAGACCACAACACCGATGGGCTCTAGGAAGGTGAAGGCCATGCGATTGCTGGAAGCTGCGGTGAGAGCCATCGGTACTTCTTCGCCATGCAACTGATGAATGGCTTGGATGCCCAGTTTGACTCCCTGGATAGCGCGATCGACTTCCACCACTGTATCGCTGTAGGGTTTGCCGCCTTCTTTCAGGGCTGTGGCAATCAGCTCTTCGCGCTGCTCCTGCATCAATACGGCCAAGCGCTCCAGTATGGCGATACGCTCATAGGGCGGCAGCCAGCCATCGCGGTTGTCGAAGAGAGCTTTTGCCGTCGCCAGGACATGCTCGACATGGTCAGCATTGTCGAGGGTGACAGTGCTAATCAGCGAGCGGTCATAGGGGGAGCGAACTTCCACCGTTTCTGGCGACATAGAACTAGCGCTTATGCTGCTGTCTGTTGGCACAATCTTTTCCTCTTCAGGCTGCTTTTCTTGAAGCTGGTTTGCTTCAAGCTGTTTCAGTGCAGAGTTTAGACCATGCAAGTCGAGTTTGCTGTCGACTGAGTAATCAATCGGTACATCAATGACATGCACGCCTTTGCCTGCAAGAGCTCGCTTGAGAGCCGGAAGCAGATCTTTAGTGCGTTTGATGCGCTGGCCTTTTGCTCCGTGGGCTCGGGCGAAGGCCACGAAGTCAGGATTCTTGAAGTCGAGACCGAAGTCTTGCAACTTCACTTCTGACTGTTTCCACTTGATCATGCCATAGGCGGAGTCGTTGAGAATCACTATGACCAGGTCGAGGTTCAGGCGAATAGCCGTTTCCAGCTCTTGAGCGTTCATCATGAAGCCACCATCACCACAGATCGAAATGACCTTACGGCTGGGGTCGATCAGTTTGGCTGCGATTGCGGAGGGCAGACCTGCGCCCATGGTCGCCAGGGCATTGTCCAAGAGCAGAGTGTTGGCTTCGTGAGCCTGATAGCTGCGGGCGAAGGCCAGCTTGTAGAGGCCGTTGTCGAGGGTGACGATGCCATTAGATGGCATTGCCGCACGCACGTCTGCCACCAGCCTTGACGGTATCACCGGGAAGGTTGAGGATTGAGCGTTGCTGAGCAGGTGCTGTTCGCCCAACTTTTTCACTCGGAGAAAGTGCTCGAAGTTCCAGTGCTTGGCGTGGCACAGCTTTTTGACAAGTTCTTTGCCAAGCTCTTTGAGAGAATTGGCGATATCGCCAATGACTTCGTGCTGGGGAAAGTAGACGTCGTCGACTTTGGCCGAGAAGTAGTTGATGTGCAGCACCTTGGCGCCGTTGCGCTCCATGAAAAAGGGCGGCTTTTCCACGACGTCATGACCGACGTTGATGATCAAGTCGGCCTGACTGAGCGCGAGATGCACCACATCATTGGCCGACAGTGCGGCCGTGCCAATGTAGAGCGGGTGCCGCTCATCCACCACACCAACGCCCATCTGCGTGTTGAAGAACGGGATGCCGCTCTTCTCGACGAATTCGGTCAGGGCCAGGCAGGTGCGGTTGCGGTTAGCCCCAGCGCCGACAAGGATGATTGGCGAGCGCGCCTGACAGATCATCGCGACGGCGGTCTCGATGGCGATGGGGTCAGGGTAGGGCCGTTTGACCCGGTGGATGGCAAAGGGTGCTCCGTCTACTTGCTCAGCGGCAATGTCTTCGGGCAGCTCGATGTGCGTGGCACCTGGCCTCTCTTCGCCAGCGATGCGGAAGGCTTCGCGGACGATGGAGGGAATGCGGCTGCCATCGACAATTTGCCGGGCGTACTTGGTGATTGGTTTCATCATCTCGACCACGTCGATGATCTGAAACTGGCCTTGCTTGCTCTTCTTGATTGGCTTTTGCCCAGTGATCATGACCATGGGCATGCCGCCAAGCTGAGCATAAGCAGCGGCAGTGACCAGGTTGGTGGCGCCGGGGCCGAGGGTCGATAGGCAGACGCCTGGCTTGCCAGTGAGACGGCCGTAGGTGGCAGCCATGAATCCGGCGGCTTGTTCGTGCCGGGTGAGAATGAGCTTGATGCTGGATGTTCGTAGTGATTCCAATAGGTCGAGATTTTCCTCGCCTGGAATACCGAAAATGTACTCAACGCCCTCGTTTTCGAGAGCTTTGACAAAGAGATCTGAGGCTTTCATAGTGTGTTTGTCCGCGCACAGTTGTGCGTCTTCAGTTGTGAGAAGTTGAATGGTGTAGTCGGTGTCCTTACCTGCCGAGGTTTAGGATTGGTTTGGTTTAGGCCAGCCAAATCACCATGCCAGCGAGAGCCGCATGCATAGCGAAGATCAAGCTGCAGATCAGCCGAGTCTTGCCTTCTTTGGCATAACGCGAGCCGAAGGTGTAGATCAGTGAGCCCTGCGAAAGGATGATTCCTGCCGCAAAGTATTTGATGACAGCGGCGGCCTGGGTTGAGGCTTCTGCCAGAGGTACATTGCGAACCTCTGCGATGAACTGAGAGAGCATTGTTTGAACTTTCTTTTGGTTGTTAGTGTTCTCAATGCTGTCGTGACAGGCTGTAACGACAACAAGTAGTAGTCAAGCGGAAAACAAGAAAAGAGAGGTTAGTGTCCATAGACACGCCTCTCTCTCTTGTCTTTAGCAGCTTGGTTGCCCAAGCTCAGTGGCCATCAGTCGTCTTCGCGGGGGAAGAGAGTGATGATTGTGGGCACGCCCATGTACTCGAAGGGAACCTTGCCCATGTTGGCCGCGAACTGCTCGGGGTCGACATGGTACTGGATGAAGCCGCGGCTGAGCCAGGCGTCCAGAACGTGCGAGCCCGGCTTGACGAATTCGGCCTTGAAAGCCTTGAGGGCGGCCTCTTCGTCGACGGGGGTGGCAGAGGGGGTTCCTTGAGAAGGTCCTTGGGAGGGGTCTTGGGTGTTCACTTGAAGTGCTCCTGTTTCGTTTGGACCGAAACTGTAAGGAGTTTTGTTGGCCGGCGGCTGCTCTCGTAAGTTTGAGGGCTACTGCCGGGGCATTTGATTGAATTTTTCTGGGCAGAGGCCGTGGAAAAGGGAGAGCTCAGCAAGTTGATGCCTTGCTCCCCCTCCGCCAGTGGCTCTGCGACGAGGTTCTGTTCTTTTGGTCGTTAGGGCCTTGGTCAGACCCTAGAGCAGTGCTGTTGGGGGCTCGCTGATTCTTGAACGACTAGCTATTGGCCGTCGACAGGCAAGCGCGTGGTGGCGCAGGCCTGAGTGACGATAGCTTCGCGCACGACTTCAGTGACATTGTCAGAGGTCATTGGCGCGATGTCGTTGATGTAAATCGGCTTGCCGACGGTGATGGTAACGCCACCCCGCCATTTGAAACCCATGGCTCCATAAGAGCCACCAGCGGTAGCTTCGTCTCGCTTGCCGAAGCAAAGGTGGATGGGGACGATGCCGACCTTCTCTTTCTTCTCGAGCCGCTCATAAGCGCCGATGGCGATCAGAGCTGAGCCCTTCTTGAAGGGAAGATAAGTGCCGGAGTTGGAGATCTTTCCTTCCGGAAAGACTACCAGCGTATCGCCGCCAACCAGCACTTTGATGGCCGGTTCGATGACGGTTTTACCTTTGGTGCGGTCGACTGCGAAGCAGCCAAACGCGCCCATAACTATTGCTTTCAGTCCCCAGAGGCCGCGCATTTCTTCTTGCGCTGTCATATACCGAGGCATACGACGCATGATGGAGTAAACGACTGGCGCGTCGAACATCGAACTGTGGTTGGGGCAGAAAATGAGACGCCCGGGGGCGACCAGATTTTCCTTGCCGACAATGCGAATGCGACCGACCTGGATGAAGACCCAGAGGCGCGCCAGATATTTTCCAACAAGCTGGAGGGGACGGAACGACTTCGGAATGAACCCGCTTGTGAGGCATAGGTCCACATACTCGCGGAATTTCTTTCTCCAGTTGGCGACGAATTCCTTGACGAGATGTGAACCCCTGTTGAATGGGGTTTTCACGATAAGTCTCCTGTACTCACGGGAGTGAGTAGGTTTTTGTTTTTGATGAAAGTAGAGAAAGATTGGGCTGGAATTTTCCTGATTCAATGCTGTAAGCGCACAACAGTTCTCAATCCGGGCAGGATTGTGCGGAAAAGTTGCCGTGACAATCTAAGCGCCTGAAAAAGGTGCCAGGAGTGTCACAAGAAGTGCCAGGGGGCTTACAGAGTTTGAGTTTAGTTCCAGAATTTGTTTGATTGAGTTGCGCTGCCAACCTAACCGAAGCTAGTACTAGCTATCAATGCTTCTATCTGGTGTTCTAGTTAACCTTGAGCTTATGTATTTAGATAATCTAGAGACTAGCGTGTACTCTAAAACTATAGCTAATGGCGTAGCTGCGCTAGAATGCCCCAAAAATACTTTATGAGTAGGCTCTTAAGCTCCAGCGGTTACTGATTGACGAGGTGTGCTAAGCCTTTGCACATGCTTAAGGCTGGAAAGCCTTAAACCTGCTGATTTTATTAGGTTTTCAAGAAGATAAAGGATAGGTTAAGTTATCACTTATACACCTTCAACAAAACCGGATAAATCAAAGACCTAGACCCCTGACCCGCGCCACAAACAACACAATCTTGAGGCTTTCATCGAGCCTTTAGACCGTTGCCGACCTCTTCCCCCGAGGAGTTGTGCGAGTTAACCTAGTGTCTTGACCAAGCTTGGAAAGGAGCCATTATGGGAATCTTGTTAAAGTGCCTGTGGCGGCTCGTCTTTACGTGGCGCATGCCCGAACGACAAGCACCACAGACATCTACTAGCGCTGCAAAAAGCGATCCAGCTTCAGCACACCACGCTTCCACTCCTAACTTCGAAGTCGAACGCAAGTATCGTCTTCAGGATAGTGAGCTTGGTGCCGTAAGCGAACAACTCGTGCAAATGGGCTTTTCGCAAGGGCGTTTGATTGCTATGACCGACCAGTTTTTGCCCGTCAAAGTCAAAGGCGAAATGCTCCGTATTCGCGACGAAGTCGTGGGTAGTGAGAGTGTGACGCTTCTGACAATCAAAGAGTGGGTGAACATTGCTGGTGGCCGAGAGCGTCGTGAAACAGAAGGGCAACTTTCTGCCTTCACTCGGCGTTTTCTTCTGGCACTGGGCGGTTTACTTAACGGCGGCAAGCTCATGTCATTTTCCAAGCAGCGTCAGGAGCACCACAATGCTCAGTTGCCTGGGGTAGTGATTACGCTTGATGACGTTTCAGGCCTGGGTAAGTACTCTGGTCGCTATGCCGAAATTGAGGTCCTCGTTCCTCAAGACGGCGATGTTGAGTCTGCTCGCGCACAGATAGCGGAGCTTGCTCGAACTTTGTTTAACGAGAGCCGCGCACCTGTCGAAATGTCGTATCAGCTCATGCTGGAAGACTCACTTCGCTAGGCGTTTCTGTAACAGGGCTGAGTTAGTAACCCAACCCAAAGGGGAAGGCATGTTGCCTTCCCCTCTTTTTCTTAATCGCTCCATCCGGTGCAACCGTAAATGGCTTCGAGGTCTTTGACTCGTGGCTATTTGCGTTTGCGTGCGGCGTGGACTCAAAAGGGACGGCTTCGGCTGTCCACCTAGGAGACCGTTATGACTACGCAAATGAAACCAGTAACTAAGAAGGGCCGCAGGCTTGACCTGACCAGCCCAACCCGTTCCGAAATCGACATGACCGACTTCCTCGGTCAGCGGCTGATCGGACAGAGCGACGCCATTTCGGCGGCCGTTCGCATCCGCTCGCGTGCTTTGAGCCCTCTTCGCGATGGCAACAAGTGCGCTGGCTTCTATTACTTCATCGGTGAACCCGGCGTCGGTAAGACCGAGCTGATGAAGCTTCTGGCGCTCTACGTTCACGGCAACCCCAACGCCTACGTCAAGCTCGACGGCGGCTCGCTGGCTGAGAAGCATCAGGCCGCTCGCCTGATTGGTGCTCCCACCGGCTACAAGGGCTATCAGGAACCGGAAGACCAGGAGAAGGACAAGGCCGCCTTCGAGAAGAAGCTGGAAGAGCTTCAGAAGACCGACCCGGAGAAGGCCGCCAAGACTTTCCGCCGCGATCCTCGCAAGCTGCTTTCCCGGGTCAACCTGGAAGCCTCGCGTCGTGGTTCGAAAGTGCCGGTGATCTTCCTCTTCATTGACGAGGCCGACAAGCTGCATCAGTCCATCGACGACCTGTTGCTCAACGCCATCGAAGACGGCATCCTCAACTTGGCCGACAACGAAGAAGTGCAGTTCTCTGACGTCGTCATCGTCATGGCCGGCAACACTGGCTCTGCTGACGTGGTCGACCGCAAGGAAAAGATCGGCTTCGTTCGCGAGACGGCGGTGCAGAAGCAGGATGCCTCGAAAGAGATCATTCTGTCGGCGATGAAGAGCCGTCACCGTCCGGAGTTCCTGGATCGTCTCGACGAGGTGATTTTCTTCCGCGCCCTGGGCAAGGAAGACCTCCGTTCGATCACGACTCTTCGCCTCAATGAAGTGGTCAACCGCTTCTTGAGCGTGATGGAGCGCGGTAGGGCTTTCACCGTTGCGGTGGATGATTCTGCTCGTGACTTCATTCTCGATGAGGCGATGAAGGGTGCGGGCAACGCTCGTAAGATCAAGCGCATGGTGAAGAAGTACTTCACTGACTCGCTGGATCGTCTCTGCACCAAGATCGCTGAAGGCGAAGAGGGCTTCGAAGACGTTCGCGCTGGCGACCTGGTCAAGGTCACGCATTCTTCCGGCACTGTGCTCGACTTCGACGTCTTCGATGACGAAGGTGACCTTTCGGCCGCTGATTCGTTCACCACGCACAAGCCTGACTCGACGGTGGCACAGCGTCATCTGGGAGAAGTTCGCAAGATCGAAGCCGCTGCAAAGCGTGCCAAGGGTGCGAGCAAGAAGGTGTATTCGGTGACTGTCACGGCGGAAAATGCTGGGCAGATGATCATCGAGCGTGACGATGCGGTTCGGGTGCTGACTCAGCATCTGGGTCTGGAACTGGTGTTCGTGGGTGCGGCGATGAAGTCGCCCTGGATGATCACTGTTCACGTCGAAGCAACTGACGAGCAGCTCGCTTTCATCAAGGATCGCTTCAGCACGAACGGCGTTGTTGCCCTCGTGTCTGACGGCGAGTAATTGCTTGGAGGCGTCCAGCTTGATTGAGCAACTATGAATGAGCCATACGGTTGGTGGTGTAGACAGAGCAATCTGTTCTACACCACTGCCTGTGGCTCATTCTTTTTCTATCGCAATACTAAAAAGTGTAGTACAGATAGATGCAAAGTGGAAGCCTCGCGCGCTTGTGAGAACCTTGAACCTGCCATATTCAGCCCACTTGGCTTTGTTATAACAAAAAGTAATGAAGAACTGTTGCGTGTATGGGGCTGGGTGGATAGGTTCATTACCATCACCCCCAACTTGCAAAACAGATCCCCCCGCAACACTCCGGCCCCTGCTTAAACGACATATCCAGATTTCTTCTCTACTGCTGTTGCAGTAGTTGGCAGACCGGAATGTTTTTCACTAGCACCAAGCGGTAAGCGAAGTTTTTGTTCTGGCAAGCGGTCTCACGACCATGAATCACCAGCTTTCAGTCTGGATTTCAACTCAAAGGGTTTGAAGGAACCACTAATTATCTAAAGGACACCCTTATGTTTGCCAGAATAAAAATACTTGCCGCTGCATTGCGCAGCCGGTTTTTTCAGATGCGCGGCAGTACCACTGGCCCTGCCCCATCTTCTTCGAATGCAGTTGGCCTCGACTTTCACCTCAACTCCAACTCTAATTTGAGCACTGACTGCCATGTGGCTTTCGCCTCTCTTTCTGTTCGGGATCAGCTGGCAGTTAAGAGCTATCTCGCTAGCGTTGCTGAACTGCTCAGTCTGTTGAACAGTATTCAGTTGCGGGGCCGAGCGGTTGACCATGACTTGGTGCTGAGAAATTTCGCCAAGCATGAAGCTGACTATGTCAGCTCTGGCTTCATGCCTTTCATCCCTGGTGCTCTGAAGGCCTCTGGACTGACTTCGCTTGAGCCTGAAGCAATTGACCGCAGCGGTTTGGTTCGTCGCAGCGCTGGTGAAAACTATGCTTGTTTTGCTCAGGCAATGCGCCTGCAGGTGGCAAGATTGCTGCGTAGCGGCCAGGTGCTTCAACTCGATTCAAGCGTGGCTCAACAACGTCTCAATGACTTGTGTGATGCTGCTCGAGCCGATCAGTCTGAGCGACCTTGAGCTCTATTGCTGGCCGACGAAGCTTTTGCTTTTGACCTAGGGTCTAAGTCAGCTGGTCCAGTTGTCGGGGCGAGTAAGAGAATGGTCTATGGCCGTTTTCTTGCTCGCCCCGTACGGCTTAACTAAGCGTAGATATGCGGCATAAAAAAAATCTCTCACTTTACTAATGCGTATCGTAGCAGCGACCAATTCTGCATAAAACTGCCAAATAGGGGGCAATAGATACATACCAGAATGAGTTTGAGTTTTCGGCAGGTAACTCCGTTAAATCCTTGAGTTATAGTCAGTCTAGTGAGCAATCTATGACTAGTTTTCTTGAAAAGAAATGTCCTGAATGTCAGCAAGTTTTTCCCCGAAAGACTCACATTTGTCCTCTTGATGGTTCGCAGCTTGCTATAACAGTGCCCTCCAGTCCTTTCACTCATAAATTGACACCGCGCTATGAGCTTATCAGCGAAATCGGTCGGGGCGGCATGGGCGTCATATACAAGGGCGTCGATCACGAGGCACCAGAAAGTAATAAGCGGCACGTAGCTATTAAGCTTCTCCTGGCAGAAGCCGGGGAAAACTCCACAGTGCGCAATCGGTTTATCAATGAGGCTCGAGCGGCTAGTGCCCTCAATCATCCCAATATTGTTCGTGTCAGCGAGTACGCTGTCAGCGATGAGGGTTTACCCTACATGGTTATGGAGTATCTAGAGGGTCTGCCACTTTCTCACCTTATCGATACCGGTAATCTTGATCGCGAAGTGATGCTCAAAGCTCTAATGGACGTCTGTGATGCCCTTGCCCATGCCCATTGGCGCAATATTGTCCATCGCGACATCAAGCCCAGTAACATCATGATGGTTGATGAAGTAATTGCTGATAATGGCAATTTGACCAAGACTTTTCGAGCTGTACTGGTCGACTTTGGCATCGCTAAAATTTTTACTCAACCAGGGCAGATGAGTATGCGACTGACTAGAACTGGTGAAGTTTTCGGGTCGCCTCTGTACATGAGTCCAGAGCAATGCATGGGCCAAAAAGTTGATTTCCGCTCAGACATTTATTCTCTCGGTTGTCTTCTTTATGAGTGTGTCACTGGGCGACCGCCTTTCGACGGCGAGAGTTATATTCAAGTTGTCTTTCAGCACATCAACGCTGAGCCTGAGACCTTTGCTGCTGATGCTTTTGAGACTGTGATTGAAAGTGTAATCATGAAGGCCATGTCTAAAAATCCAGATGACCGCTATGCCAGCGTCACTGAATTGAAGTATCAACTTGAGTACTGTTTGGCCTTACTCACCGATGGTGCTGTGGCTAATTTTGCTGATTTCCAGGCCTTGCAAGGGTGTGGCGGAAAAGACGAGGACTTACTTGCCCTGGAAGAAGAGGCCAATAATGGTGACGCCAATGCACAGCTGCAGTTGGCATTCGTCTATCAAGATCCGACCAGTCGCGCATATAGTCCAGAGTTAGCTTTTTCCTGGAGTTTGAAGGCGGCCACAGCAGGGCTGCCTGAGGCCCAGGCATTGCTGGGAGACTTCTTCTTTGATGGCATTGGCACACAAGTAGATATGACCATGGCATTGTACTGGTTAACCAAGGCCGCCCTGGCCGAGCACAGCGGTGCCGAGCGAGTGCTGGGTCGCATTTACCTTGAGGGTCTAGGAGTCGAGGTCGACAAAGAAAAGGCTCTTGATTGGCTGCGACGCTCTTCTCAGCGCGGCGATCTAGAAAGCTGTTATCTTCTGGCTTATCAGCTCCACACTGGTGAAATCTTAGACCAAGACCTAGAGGAGGCGGTGCAGTTGTATCAAGTCGCCGCTGAACTCGGTATGGCTGACGCTCAGGCTGCTCTTGCTGATTGTTTGCTCGCAGGCACTGGCTGTGAGCAAGATATGGAGCTGGCTGTTTACTGGTACACCTGTGCGGCAGAACAAGGCCTGAAAGAAGCTCAGCGTGAATTGGCCGAGTGTTATTTTTATGGTAACGGTGTCGATGTTGATGAAGCTCAGGCCCTGGCCTGGATGAAAAAAGCAGCAGAGGCTGGAGACAGTGGCGCTCTTACCTGGATGGGTTATTGGTATGGGGTGGGCTATTTCACTCTTCCTGTGGACCATCAACGAGCTAATAAGTTTCTCCGTGAAGCCGCTGAACAAGATAATGCCAAAGCCATGTATTACCTGGGCTACAACTACAGGACCGGCACTGGGCTGAATGAAGACTACAAAGCTGCTCGTCTTTGGTTTAGCAGAGCCGTAGAAGCCGGCGATTGTGAGGCCAAATATGAGTTGTCTGTTCTATATCGAGATGGTCTTGGTGGGGCAAGAGACAATAGCGAATCACTGCGACTGTTGCGGGAAGCTGCTGAAGATGGTGTTGTTGATGCCCAAGCGGAGCTGGCCCTTGTGGAATTAGACAACGGTAACAAGCAAGAAGCGAGGAAGTGGCTAGAGCTTGCCGTAGCGCAAGGTAGCGAGGAGTCAGAAATTGACCTGGCTGCCCTTGATGCCGAGGAAGACTAGAGTGGTGCTTAGGTTACAGAACATTGCCAAATGTATGTAAATATCACTTCAAGAAGGGCCTGGCTAGCGCCGCTTTCTAATTATTTTGTTGAGATCTTTCGTAGTGTAAACTGAAATTACCCGCCAGGTTTGCTTTTGCGTCCATCGATATTGAATGGTAATGGTGCAATTCAATCATTCCTCCTCAGGCATCCGAACACCTTTACCAAGCCAAATCCAGACAGTCTTATTACTATCAGTCCGAACATGAAGTACACCAGTGCTGTAGTTGGTCGCCTGTTCGGTCAAAAGCTGACACTGTGACTCTTTGCCAAAAGCATTGAGGCTGATTTGATGAGATTAGGCCAGGTTAAGGGCTGTCAAAAGCAGCATTTGAGGCTATCGGAAGCGTGCTGTCACGAGCATTATCGCTTTTAGATTGCGCCTGCATTTGGGCGTTCGGAAGGGTTGAATTGCACCAACTAAACAACTAACTATCCCGCAGCTATAGCAGCGCACCAGAGCCAGTGTATTGACTACGGCCCTGCAAGCACTGCAGTTACACATGAAAGAGGAAATATGCACAGCGCCAACACTTTGACTCTCGTTCTCTCCAGCTATGCCGCAGCATGCCAGAGAGCTGACGCCAGCATGACCACCACTCGAGAACGTCTCGAAGCTCCCCTCCTCTCTGCTCGCGAAGCCCTGAATCTGGCCAAAGCGACGACCCTGAAAGAATTAGCTAGCGCTTGCGAGAGAACCTATTTGGCTGCTCACAAGACCTATGAGAAAGAGTATCGCCAGGCTGGCACCAATCATGGCCTTGCCATTACCCGAGCCCTTGCTGGCCTTGACCAGCGCAAGCTCACTATTGAAGCCGAACGCCTTACCAGGATTTCTCAAGCACAAGCTTGTTACCAGCAGGCTTGCGCTGAAGCCGGTTCGCCCGATCACATTTCGTGCCTGCCGGCTTTCGATGCCCTCAAGCTGGCGGAGGTGGAAGCTGACGAGTTTAGCGCCGAGCAGTTGCGTGCTAGCAATGAAATATATCTGGCCGAAAAGTGCGAGCAAGATATCATCTATGCCGATCGGCTGGTTGAAATCGAGCGCCAAAAGCGCGAGAGCCTTGACCAGAGCAAGCAGGTTTATGACCTCGCCGTCAGTCAGTTGATTCCCCCTCTTGAGGCCGCTTTTGGCACTGCCCAGGCCATTTTTGATGAGGAGCTTCGCGCTCTCACTGCTCGCTATAACCAGGCCAGGCAGCAGCGTCTCTCTATCTATGATGGCTTCGTCAATGGCAACAGCACTTCGTCTCAAGCCATTCGCTGGCTCGATCAGATAGACTGACTTTGATCTGTTTTGAGTTCGAGTTAGTGCATGCTCGAATCTCGCTGATGTGCGTTATGATCTAGTCAAATGAACTTTTTTGCGGCGGCATACTCATGATCGAGTGTGTCGCCGTTTTTTTCTTCAAACCACCCCAAAAAAACTTTTTCTTTTTTCTACTACATTCTATAATATGTAAACGGGTAGTATAAAATTGGCACCGAAGATTTGATATGGCCTCTGCGGTCTCGTGATTCTTCCAAGTGGCTAATTAGGTAGCCGTTATCACAATAGGCATTGCCGAAAACACTGTTGCTTCCGCCAATTTGTAAAGTTACCAAGAGATAGTTGTAATATGTACCACTGCCTGGTAAATTTGCATGCTCTATCCTCGAAATACCAAGTCTGACCTCCTTCAGTCTATTCAGCACAGTCCCGTTGTTCTGATTGCTGGTGCGCGGCAGGTAGGCAAGAGCACTTTGGCCAAAGGTCTTTTTCCTGAGACTGAGCGTCCGTCGTACGTTACTCTCGACGACATCTCAGCCCTGAGTTTGGCGAGAAGTTCCGCCAAAACTTTCCTGCAAGGCCTTGATGACAGTGTCATCATTGATGAAGTGCAGCGTGCTCCAGAATTGTTCCTGGCAATCAAAGAATCAGTAGATGCCAGTCGCAAAGCTGGCCGATTCATTTTGACTGGAGCGGCTAATGTACTCACTGCGCCAAAAATTAGTGAATCACTGGCTGGACGAATGGAAATACATACTCTCTGGCCTTTGTCTCGTGGTGAGTTTTTGGGGCAAAGAGAGAGTTTTATTGATTTTGCATTTGCTGTAGGTAAAGTACCAAAGTTAAGTCCGCTGAAGCTGCCTCAACTTATCGAAATTCTCGTTGCTGGGGGCTATCCACCGGCATTGGCGCGGCCTTCTCAGAAGCCTAGAGACAATTGGTTTCGCGGTTATCTCAGTTCTATAGTTGAGCGAGACATCAGAGACCTGAGTCATGTCGAGCGCTTTACTGAGCTGCCAGACTTGCTTTCAATGGTCGCATCTCGGGCTGGTGGCATGCTCAATCTAGCCGATTTATCACGCTCGCTCTCTCTGCCTTATATGACACTGAAGCGCTATTTAGCTTTGTTTGAGGCTATCTTTTTTATCATTTTCGCACTGCTGATACAAAGCATGAAGTAGATTTTGTGCTTGAGTCAGGTGATGGTCGAGTTGTTGGCATTGAATGCAAATCCTCATCTACTGTTGATCAGAGCTCTTTCAACGGCTTACGCTCGCTGGCTAGTCAAGCTGGCGAAAAATTTCATAAGGGTATTGTTTTATACACCGGCACGAATGTCCTGATGTTTGATGAAAATCTGCTGGCTCTGCCTATCTCGGCTTTGTGGGAGATCCAATCTGGTAACTCGTCAGAATCAGAATTGTTTCTGAGCGAGGACGAAGGCAATTATTTCCCCTATTAGGTTTCGCTAGAACTTTTGCTAGTGGTTCATTTGCCTTGCTTGGGTTGCTCGTTGACCCCAGTTGGTGTATCAACTTGAGTCGATGGTTGGTTATTTAGTCCATTGATAAACCCGGCCAGATTAGAGATGGCTAGCACAAGCAAATAACCGCCGATAAACCAGGCTATTGTTGCAAGAAACTTGCGGGCAGATTTGCCCGCAGAAGCAGTTGCTGTCAATGGTGTGGTCGGTTGATCTAAGGTTCGCAGCGGACTGTATATTTCACCGTTGACTGTGATTGTTTTTTCGCTAACAGGCTCCGCAATCTCAGCTACCATCTCGTAGGTATTCATAATCGCAGTTTTGTCATCCTTGAGTGCGAGAATGACATCAAGAGTAAGCATTTGGCTAGTTTCTAAACCTAGTTGTCCGGTTTTGCTGCGGCTGTGCATGCCAATAATTTCGCCGTTCTGGAGAATGGGAAAGCCCGCAGCAGAAAGGGGGAGCTGAATATTGTGATTTTTGTAGGTGGTGGCTGCGCCTGGGTCAGCAACGATTGCACCGACCTTCTTCAGTAGGCGCATTGATTCCGGTTCGATGCTGATGCTTGTAATTGGGCAATTTTCGTCTAGCTCTTTTTCCGAGAGAACGAAATCGATTGTGTCTTCGTCAGATTCAACATTGGCAGGGTCCCCTTTTGCACCGCCCTTTTTGGGGCTACCTACCGCGATAACTTGACCGCTGCGACTGAGCTCAAAGAGAGTGCGATAGATCGTGTAGTCATCACAGCCGAGTACCATCCATAGGTGATCGGCTGGTGTTATTTCATCCAGTGCCTCAAATAGAGCTGCTGCGTAGGGTTTCGCCTCGTCTGCTAAATCGCTAGTGTTGCAGCTATCGGTTTTTCGGGCGAAAGTACTGATGCCGGCGGCAAGACCAGAGCGTATTCGTTGTAGCTCGTCGAGCCTTCTGTAGGCTTCTAGCAACAAGGTATCTGACGAACGATTAAGCATGGCATGGGGCCAAGTACCTTGTGTTGTGCTGGGGTGAAAAGCAAACTTAGTGGCAACGTCTTTTTCGACAATCTGATAGATAGCCATTTCGTTCCATAAATTTTTGTACTGAGCTGTAACTACCTTGCCCTTTAGGCAGAAAATCTGAGCTAATGGTCGCATCATATCGTCGCAGAGATAGAGGATTCCATCTCGCTGCGCGCTGTTTAGTGTCTGTAGAACGAGAGGCAGATCGATGTCGCAAAAATTGCCGCGAAAGCCCTCGTTGTTTAGGTCTAGTGGAAAGCGCAGGGCCTCGCTGACGCTCTCAATTTGACTGGGAGACAATGTTTGAAACTGATTGTCTAAGTGGAGAAAAGAGCAGTCATATACTCTAGTTTTGGCTGGAGGGGGCGAGCCACTTTGCCAGCTCCGATTAGCTTCAGGCGAGGCGAAGTACTGGTGCAGCGTGATGGCCTTGACTGCGTATTCAACTTTTGAATTTAACAGAACGATTTTTAGAGCATGGGGATTGCACTTATAGGGTGCCAGCGACGAGGCCACTGATACTACTAGTCCATCATCTATGAGAAAACAGCCAGCCAGCGGCTGTTGCTCTGGTGAACAGCGATCATATATGAGGCCAATAGCACTAAAGCCACCGGCTTCAAGTTTTGGGATTGTTACTGCCAAGAAATCACCCAGATGGCTATATTCCAATACATTCTACCCACTAAGAGGTAGAAAAATTGGCAGCTATGGCGGTGTTTGTAGAGCCGGACTACTTGAGTTTGGAGCCTCGATAGCGGGCTGAGGAGCTGGAGCGCTTGAGTTTGGAGTCTCGACAGCAGGCTGAGGAGCTGGAGCGCTTGAGTTTATAGCATCGGCACCCGACTGAGGAGCAGAAGTGCTTGATCCTGCGGCATCGGCAGCAGGTTGAGGTGTAGCATTACTTGGGGATGAGCCTTCGTTCGTTGGTTGCAATTGGGGAGTACTGCTGTTGGCTCCATTAGAGTCGGCTGCCGGAGCTGCTGTGGTAGCGTTGCTTGTCGCCGCGCTATCACTTGTCGGCTGCAGTGCCGTGTCATTTGTCCCAGAGACACTAGGAGCGAGACTGTGATTGCTTAAATCGGCTGAAGTTGATGCCGCTGTTTCTTTGCTGGGAGCTGTGGGGAGATTCTGCGCCAGTTCTGAATCTACTTCTGCGGCTTCCTGTGTTTTATTTTGCGCCTTGTAGACTTTGCCGAGCACGACTAGTGTTGTGGTGCGCTCTTTGGCCATCACTGGTTCTTGCTTAGCCAAGGCAATTGATTGGCGCAAAATACTTTCAGCGGTTGGATAGTCTTTGTCTTTGATTAACAGGTTGGAAAGTGAGAGAGATTCTTGAACCACGGCTGCCCTGGCTGGAACTTTTGCTGCTTTAGTCACCTTGAGCACGTTTGTCTGATAGTAAATTGCTTGCTTCACTTTATGCTGCGCGTCGCTTGCAGTTACGAGATGTTTGAGCGGCGCAATACTTTTCTGGCTATCCACTCCATCTCGCATGTTGATTATCTGTAGCACATAGGCGAAAGTTCTTTCGGCGTTCTCCCACTGCTTCTTAAGTTCATATTGGTTTCCCAGCTTTGAGTATTGTTCTATGGCTCGGTTTTGCATGATGAAGTACTGTTGTGCTTGCGCTGGATTGGCATAGTTATTGCGCTGAGGTTTGGATTGCGTCATTGCGGCAGCGCCGGCTCCTACCCCAAATAGTCCGGCATTGAGCCCGCCAAATTCACCAAGTCCTTGAGCGCTTGCGGCAGGATGCGCTAGAGCAAGAATAGATATGACAGCACAGGCTTTTAGTGTGATTTTTTTCTGCGACATAACCGCTATTGAGAGTCTGAAACTTCTAAATTCACGTTACCATATCCCCACAACAGCCATAATTAAAACCAAAACCAACCGACAATCTGTCCATCTGGATTCAACAATCTAATTAGTAAAGTTCGTTTTTCCTTAACAATCTATTGAACTATTTTCTGGTTCCAGCATAATGAACTGATGAACAGAAATTGCTACATGCTTCCCACCAAACAAATTGTCGCCGAAGGCGCCAAGCATAGGAGCACGTCGCAAAGTATGTACTGACACAAGTAGCATTCAGCATTCAGTTCAGCTTACTCGACGGCTCCCATTAAAAAGGGGGCTTTTTTTTGCTGAATTTTTTGTCGAGGCATTGTTTGTTCTAGTCCGAAAATTGACCCGTATATTTCACCCTTAATGGAGATAGGAAGTGCACTAATGAAGCCTTTAAAGAACGCAGTAGAAACCGACAATTTGAGAAAAGTATTTGAAATTAAACAAGGCCTCTTGCGCAGAAATGCTAAGAGCGTTGTGGCTGTTGAAGGAATTTCGCTTACTGTTCCCGCTGGTCAGTCGGTGGCGTTCATTGGGCCAAATGGTGCTGGTAAATCGACCACAATTAAGATGCTCACTGGCATTCTTAAGCCTAGCTCTGGCACAGCTTCGGTGTTGGGTTTAGATCCCTGGAAACAACGCTCTAAGCTAGTTAGTCAGATAGGCGCGGTGTTTGGTCAGCGCTCACAGCTATGGCTGCACTTGCCGCCATCAGACAGCTTTGACTTGCTGGCTGAGATCTATGGCATTCCAAAAAATGACTATAGAAAGAGAAAAGCGCTACTGGTAGAACGCTTTGATCTTGGTCGCTTCCTCTCTACTCCTGTTCGTAAACTCTCTCTGGGTGAGCGTATGCGAGCTGAGATAGCTGCCAGCTTGCTGCACCGGCCGCAGTTGCTTTTGCTTGATGAACCAACCATTGGTGTTGATGTTATCGCTCGGCAAAACTTGCGCGATCTCGTCTGTCAGTGGAATAGAGAAGAAGGAGTAACTGTCTTCCTCACTAGCCACGACACTGGTGATATCGAATCAGTTGCCGATCGAGTTATTGTCATTAACCATGGTCGGGTAGTTTTAGACGACTCTCTATCTAGTGTTAGCGAGAATACCTTGATTGAAGGAAAGTCAGCTGGGCTGGAAGAAATAATTGCTCACTTGTTCAATAGTGCAGCTAATTTGCCTATGCAAAACTGCATTTCGCCAAGTTAGCCTCAAAAGTAGGAAATTGCATAATGAAAAATTCAATACGCCAGATCTGGGCCGTTGCAAGAGTAGCGGCCCGGTCGAACCTGGCTTACTTAGGTGAAGTAGCCAGTCGTACTTTCTTCTTGGCCGTCATTCTCTTCATCTTTTTGAAGCTCTGGCAGGCCACTTATCGAGAGTCGGCTAGTGCCGTTATTGGTGGCTTGTCGCTCAATCAAATGCTCTGGTATTTGACTGTCACTGAGGCTATCTATATGTCGGCTCCGCGCTTGGCTCAGCAAATAGATGAAGATGTGCGTTCTGGTGCTCTGGCTGTGCGTTTACTTAAGCCAATAAGCTACCCGCTTTATTGCTTAAGTAGCGCTCTTGGAGAGCGAATCGTTAGGTTTTTAGCTAACTTCGCTACCGGGGCCGCCGTTACTTTTTGTCTAGTGGGACCGTTTAATTGCAGTCCAGCAGCACCGATTATGTTGCTAGTTGCAGTTCTTCTAGCCTTTGTTTTAGATGGCTTAGGTCACCTGATCATAGGGCTCTGGGCATTTTGGTTAGAAGATACTTCCGGTCTGTTGCTTATCTACACAAGGTTAAGCATGATTCTTGGAGGTATGCTCATTCCCATGGAGCTGTTCCCCGATTGGCTGAAGAGCTTTGTCTTCTTCCTGCCTTTTCCTTATTTGGTCTGGGGGCCAGCTCATCTCTTCGTTCATTCCGATTGGCTGCAATTTGCTCAGTTAGTGGGTTTGCAGAGTCTTTACTTTTTGCTTTTGCTTGCTGTGGTTAATCTGATATACGGTTGGGCATTAGAGCGCATTTCTGCGCATGGAGGTTAACTATGTGGTTTTCAAAAATTCTGAGCTATCTCAGGCTGGCTCGGGCTTATATCAAGCTCAACTGGTCGATGCAGATGGAATATCGCGGGGCCTTTGTTTCGCAGGCCCTGGCGATGTTTCTCAATAATGGCACCTGGCTTGCTTTCTGGATGCTGTTCTTCAGCCGGTTCCCAGTTATTAAAGGCTGGGAGCAGTCTGACGTGGTAACCCTCTGGGCTATCAGTGCCGCCGGATTTGGCTTGGGTAATGCTTTTTGCTGGAATTTGCATAATTTGGCTGCCATGGTTTCTCGGGGCGAGTTAGATGTTTGGATGCTATATCCGAGAGCTTTAATTCCCCATCTTGCCCTCGGTAAGATGAGTGCCACCGCCATTGGTGATTTAGTCTTTGGCTATTTTATTTATATCGTCATGGTTCGGCCAGACTTGCAGCACTTCTTGCTCTTCAATTTGCTGGTGGTTGCCGTTGCTCTTGTCTTTATAGGCTTCAATTTGTGGCGCGGTAGTTTGGCTTTTTACTTTGGTCAGGCAGAAGTATTGTCTGAACAGTGGTTCTTTGCCATGATTACTTTCTCTACTTATCCTAATTGTCTCTTCGATGGATGGATGAAAGTAGTGCTCTATAGCTTGATTCCAGCTGGCTTTATCAGCGGCTTGCCAGTTGAAGCTCTGCGCGATTTTGATTTTAGCGCTGCTGCTTTTACCTGGCTTGGTGCCCTTGCTGTATTGGCTTCAGGGGCTGCATCTTTTGAGCTGGGCTTGCGTCGCTATCAGTCAGGTAACTTGCTGGGTATGAGGTCATGATAGCGACTTACGGGCTGCACAAGGTTAATTTCTCTCGATATGCGAGATTGGCACTTGTGTAAGATTTTCAGGCCAATGATTCAAGTGATTCGTGTCAATTTCAATTCGAAGGAGGTCTAGGCTTGTCTTCGAATTGATTCATGCGGTCTTCTCGCTTGACGATGCGTTTTTCTAGACGGCCGACATTGCGTTCTGAAGATAACATCATTGAAGAGATGCCGCTCAGTTTTGTGTTTACTTCAGAGCGAAACTCATGCAATTCCTCGATAGTCTGGTCGAGCTTGACTATGGTCTGGTCAAGCTTGGCATTGGTTTGCTTGAGGCTGGCATTGGTTTGGTCAAGCCTGCTATTGGTTTGGCCAATACCTTCCGCAAGCAGGGCAAACCCCGCCCGCATTTCTAACTGCAGCATCTCAACTAATTGCTTGTCTTGGCTCATCTCACTAACCTCGCTAGTCTCACAATAGAGATAACGTTTAGAGCCTGTCAATAGTTCAATGGCAGTCGCGAACTAACTATCTGAATAGCGATTTCGACGTAAAGCTTTGGGGTACTAAGACTATGAGACATTCTCATTTTCACTCTATTCCACTCCACTTCGACGTAGAAAGGTTTAATTCCGCACTTGAATGGTTATGTAGCTGATTTTTCCATTGGCGAGATTCTCGTTAAAGTTGGTGTCGTTTCGCAGCAGCAGGTAGACGAGGCTGTTAAGGAATCTGGTACCCGGCAAAGGTTAATTGGCAAGACCTTGGTTGCCCGTGGCTGGCTGACAATGGAGCAGCTCCGCGCTGGTCTTCAGGCGCAGTCTTTGCTTAGAGACGGGGTTGTCGATACTTTTATTGCCATGAAGGCCCTTGCCGTTGCTTGCAGCTCAGATAAGTCATTTGAAGAAGCACTGCAAGAAGTACTTCCAAGTTTCCCTCTGCTTCATAGTGTGCCGACCTGCAAGCTTGGTGAGCTGCTGGTTGAAGCTGGAGTGCTTGATGCTGCGACACTTGAGAGTGCTCATGCTAAGAGCCTTGCTCGACAAGAACAACTGGGAAACGTCTTAGTTGCCGATGGTTTACTGACCAATTCGTATCTTGATGCCGCTCTTGAGCTGCAGGTGCGAGTTAGAGATGGCCTTTTTACTCGAGAACAGGTGGTTGAAGCCCTTAAGCAAGACCCCGTGCGCTTTCTTGCTATGTTGGCTCCGGGCACAACCAACCCTGACACAGTGGCATTGCAGCTCAGTGAGAGCATCCGGCTTGGTGATTTGCTTATTGGGGCGAGTGTTGTTAATGAGGCTGACGTGCTCCACGCTCTGGAGTTTTCTCGCGTGCACGGCCATCCCATTGGTGAAATGCTTTTGGCCCGCGGCTTTATAACCAGATCTTTGTTGGACGCCGCCCTTTCTTTGCAGCAAATGGTCAGTGCCGGGCAGCTCACGATTGAGAACGCTACAGCCTGCCTCGTGCAAGTCTTTCACACTGATAGACCGGTGTCTGAGTGTCTGCTTTCGCTTAACCTGTTGGGTCAGCCTGCTCCGATTGCTTCATTTGCGCCCGATTTAGCGGCGAAAATTAGAGGGCGGCGCTATGGCAGGCAAAAGAAACAGCAATCGGTGAAGTGGTCAAGCGTCAACTTCGATTTCTTACGCTCAGAAGTTGATGAAGGTGTTGCAATTACGGAACCTCTTGCTGTGGAGCAGTCGGGCGAGAAAGATTTGAGCGTTGCTTCTCCTTTGCCGGAAGAAGAGCAAGTGGTTGACTTGAAATCGCAAGATGCTTTTGATGATCTGCCTTTGCCCCAGGGTGGGGCTGTAGTTAACTACGTCTATGTTAAGGCCGATAGAACCTTACTCTATAAAACTCAGCGAGCGGCCTACTCACGCTTGGGGCGCGCTTTACTTAAGCAGCAAGCCTTGAAGAGTTCCGAAGAACTTCTGCTTCAAGCAATAGAAATTTCCTCTCAAGAATTTTTGTCAGAAAAGCAAGCTGAAGATCTCATGTTTTTAGCTTGTCTCTATCTGAGGCAGGGCAAAACTTGGCAGTCTGAGCGACTAATCACCCTGTGCTTAGAATCGAGTCCACATTTGTCCGAGCGTTTGCTTGGTCTTTGTCATCATCGCCTTGGCCTTGTTTATTGTCGTATGAGCTTGTTTGCCCAGGCTGAGAAGCAATTCTTGAGGGCTTGCGAGCTCATGCTAGCCAGTGATGAGAATGCCAATGATCAGCTCATACAGCGTAGACTGGCTGCTATTTTTAAAGACTATGCAGTGCTTTTGAATAGCATAAAAAGAGAGATGGAAGCGGCTAAGTATTATGCTCATGCCCGCGATATTCTTTCCAATCTGGTCACTACTCATTGAACGGGGGCCAACCCATTGGGCCACTCTGAATCAAAAAAAACACTATAAAGCGTAGTATGGCGAAAGCGAGAAAAAAGCGAGTGATAGAAGGGTAGCAGTGACAGTAGAAGAAATTGGAGAGGGTGTTCGAGCTATTCGAACACCCCCTCCATTTCAGTTTTTACTTGCGACTTTCTTAGTTAGACTGACCGACTGCTTTCGCTTGGCGCTCGCCGCTCTTAGAAAATCTTCCAGTAGCTGGGGTCCGACGGATAGTCGTGGCCAGCTTCGGTGGCAGCGGTGAACGACAGCTCCAGCGAGAGGTCGCAGATGGCTCGGGCCTGCACCATGAAGGTCTGATGCTGGTCCAGCTCGGCGCTGTGGCAGGCGATGCCAGCGCGAGCCTTGAGGTGCTTGGTATCGGTTGGCACCAGAGGCACTTCGCTGGCGTTTTCACCCTGGTTGAGCGTATGCCCAAGGGTTTCGGCCAGGCGCTTGTCGGCGTCGGCTTGAGCGTGGGCGCAGGCCTCTTCTGTGCGTGTGACCACGGAGTTGGCCAGAGCTTGCAGCTCCTGCAGCTTGCTCAGCACATCGGCGGCGCTCAGCGACTTGGCCTGGTCGACGAAGGTTCGAGCATTGGCGGCCACGTCTTTCACGGCTTGCACCGTGAGGTAGATCTCGGGGTTGCGGCCCAGGTCAATGCCGTCGAAGTGCTCGGTGCCGAGGTAGTAAATCGCCTGTGCCTGGGCATCCAGGGCGAGCAGCTGCGAACGCAAGACCGTCTTGCGAATTTGTTGCAGGTCAACTTTGTCTGTAAACATGGCAGGTTTCCTTTTGTCAGATTAGTCGGAGGGATGATCGCGCACCTCGCGTGATCATCCCTAGGTATAGTTCGATGAATTCAGCAGAGGCTTTGGCTCCGGCTGAGGTTCTGGCCTAGACCAGTTTGGGGATGTGGCACTCGTTGCAGAGCGTGTGATCCACGGCGACGCCCTGTTCCAGGTGCTGTTTGGCTTGCGGCGCGCAGAGCAGACGCACTTCTTTGAGCTCGTTGATGGAGCCGCTCTTGGCCTTCTGATCCACCAGGCAGCGCAAGACTGCGCCGGTTCCGCGCAGGTTGAGCACCGCTCCCGAGCTGCGTTGAGGGAAGATGGGAATGAGAATGGAGCGGGCCTTGTATTCGCTGGCCAGGGCCATGGAATAGTTGAACAAGGCACACATGCGCCGGCGACTGATGTCATCGGCCTTGCCGAGACCGACCACGACAATGTGCCGGGGGCGGCCACCGGGCTCGATGGCGGGTACTTCGACGGCCAGGTGCTCACCGACAGTGCCCTGGAAGTCGTGAGCGGCCATGGCCTTGCTGATGGCACCGTTGTGACGGGCATCAAAAGCCATGGGGCCAGCTCCCAAGTCGCTGCCGAGCACCTTGGTGAGAATCACCAGGTCGGCTGTGTCGTATTCCACGCCGTGCTGGTGGCGCGGGTTGATGCCGCCAATGACAGTGATGGCCGGAGAGGGATGCTCGGCTGCATGATTGCTGAAGCCTGTGCATCCGGTGCAGCCCTCACAGCGTTGGCTCGAGGGGCCGGGGCAGACAGGGGCAATTGCCAGAGATTTCTTACCAGTAGTCATAGTTTTCTCCTAAGAGTTTGGGTTGATTCGCTCTTATTTCTGCGAGCGAGTTGATGGTGGGAGGTTGACGATTGCTGTGCGCGGATGGCTACAGCTGCTGCAGAGCGGGCCGGCAATGTCGACTCCGCGACAAATTGCTGGCACCTGTTCGCTTTCGACTACTAGAGTGAGGCGCGAAAGCACGAGAGCGGCCTTTTCTTCCACCAGGGCGACGGCCAGGCGGCAGCGAGTCAAGGCAGCGATGTGCTGACCACTGCTGGGGTCAGAGTTGTAGTCAGACACGGCGATCACAAGGTGGTTGTGCAGGCCGCTCACCGCTCCGTCGAGGGCGCTGCCAACAACAGCGCAAAGACCCTTAGTTTCGCTAGCGCTGCGCGGACCGAGACCGACGAGAAGCACGTGTGCCGTTGGTTCGTTGACTGAGGTGTCGCTGCTATCGCTGACCGAAGGGCTTGAGGGCAAGTCGATCAGGTGAGTTTGAGCACTGGCACCTTCAAAGTCAGCAATGTTCAATTTGCCATCTTTGAGAAGTTCGGGGGCACGGGCGGCGAGCAGAGCACTGCCGTAGCGGCCCAGGCCGGTGTCAGAGAAAACGGGCAAGACCACAAGAATGCTGTGGGCGCCCATTTCGGCTGGGGTGCTGCCGAGCAGGTGTGACTTACCTTGGTCCAGGGCCGCGGTCGAAAAATCGCTCAGGGCCTGAGGCAGGGTAGTCATGTCGACTTCGACGCGAAAACCAGCGGCACAGAGGTTGTGGTGGGACGAACTGCAATGGGGACAAAGCATAGGATTAGCTCCTTTTTTGTTTTTCGAGTGAAGGCTTAGATGCCTTGATGCCAGGAAAACCGTCTTACTTTGGCCAAAGCAAAGAGGTGCCGCTAACGCTCCAGCAAATCTGGAAGGGAAAGAGCAGAATCAGTGCAGTGGTTAGGTAAAGGGTGGAGAGACCTGGGTTGATTGGAAGAAATAAAAGAATGTATCCACACCATAGTGATATGGGGTGGCTGAATTAAATCTCTAAAGAAATGATGTTAAGAAGAGCTGTGCAAGCTCTGAGAGCAAGGTCATTCGTAAGAACTATATATAAATATATCTTTCCAGCACTCCTAAAACTTTCTCTTTGGTAAGAGTCGAGCGGCTACAGAGCTGCCAGACTCGCTATATTCCTCGTTTTACTTCGCTAGCTGCGCGATCAACCGTTTGAATGATTTCTTTCATAAATGGTGCTGCGTTTACAAAGCTCCGCAACTAGTCTTTATCTGAATCTTCAGCGATTCTCTTGATCAACTCTTGATAGGGCAAACCGGTTTTTTTGAAAAGCAGATTGCGTGCAAATTCTAAATCGAGGGAGGCTGAGCGCGCTAGCGTTGCCGCTTTTTCAATTTTTTCGCTTGTTTCACTAAACTGATTTCTGTTTGTGTCGCTGTTACTTCGCCTGTTTTCTTTGGCTGCCAGAGCTTGGCGATACATGTTTGCTGCGGCCTGATGGTACTTAACAGCCGCATCCAGTCGGCGATTAGCTAGATGGGCTTGTGTGGCTCTGTTTGCCACTAGACGCTGCAACACCAAAGCTTGTGTTTTGAATTGGTTTATGCGGTTGTCAATTTCATCGCTTATTTGTTCGTTTAGTTTGCCGTTGCCTGGGCTGATGTTGTCTTGTGCCGGAGAGTTTTGCCAGGCCTCGGCTGCCAATTTTACCTGTAGCACGCTAGTGGTAGTTAGCTCATCTAAGACCTCATCGTTTGCATTCGAGTAGGCATCAATGGCTTTATGTAGTTTTTCTATGGCATCGTCAAGTCGACTTAATACCTTGGGTGATGCTTGGCTAGGGCAACTAGAGCATGCGCTCTTAAGGTCGTAGCTGGCCTCGATGGCTTGTCTGATTGGCTGTGATTCTCTGGTCGAGTTTTTCCAAACCGCACTTAAGTCTACGATTGATTCTTGATTTTCAATTTCAATCTCTCTTTTGGCTATGTAGAGCAGCAGCAAGCCGGCTTCAATCAGGCGTCTCGATTTGTTCTGCTTGTTCGATTTTAAGAGCTCGATGGCTTGATTGAACATTTTGACAATGCCAATCAGTTGCAATTTAGCGTTTTCACTGACGACGCAATTGCTGAATTCAACCGCCATTTTTGTCTTTATGATTGCCCCAGAAAGCTCTAGGGCTCGATATTCTATTGTATTCTTGTCGAAATTAGGCAGGCAGCTTTCTTGCTGTTCGCCACTCAATTGTTGCTTTGCTAACTCTAGTCGGAATAGTCCAAATTCGATGCGTCGAATGCATTCGTCATTGTTCTGTTTGTTGTCAAATTTGCTGTTGACCAGGGCGGCATTGCAATCTTCTTCGGCCATGAAGATGTGTTTTCTAACGAGAGCACTTAGGGCGTCTTCTCGGCCTTGAATCAGTTCATCGACTTGACCGATGGTTTTTACAAGTTGATTTATTCTATCTTCGGAGCTTCTGGGTTTGAGCCATTCCAATAGCTTTTTTGGCAACTTGAAAGGCATGGCTATTGCTTGCTCTCGTCTGTGACTAATTTCTGTATGTCAGCACGAAGAAGGTGAATTTTCTCTTCAAGTTGACAGAGGAGATCTGCGGCTGTATCTTCCCAGGGAATGGAAATTTCACTTAGCTCTAGATAGTCGCTTTCGCCTAGTATGTGCTCGACTGCTTCTGCCTCTAAAATCTGGCGACCAAAATCAGCATAGAGCCAGGCTGTGCCAGCCCGATCAAAGCTTTCTTGTATCTGGTCGTTAAATAGGCAGTCTAAGGCTTCTTGTAGCTCATTTCTAGCATTGGCAATGCAGTTGGCTATCAACTCATTTTGGCGATAGGTTGTGGTATTGAATTTGTCAGTAAGTTGCGCCAGGGCTAGTTCGACAGTCGCTAGTCGTTCCTTGGCTTGATTCTTAGTTGGCTGCTGCTTTGTCGCCACCAACTACACCGCTTTGTTCTGCTCAGAGAGAGTGTAGGTCAAAACCAAGTCATTTTCTATTTGCGAGTAGGCCAGGTATTTGCCAGCTCCGTTGCCTCCGCTAATAACAATCAGGTCGCTGGCTGGGTCCGATTCTAGAATCTCAAACTTACTTGCTTCAAACTTACCAAGATTGGCTTTGTACATAGACTCTTTTGCTGTCCAGATTCTTGTTATTTCGGCATTGAGAGCTGCACTAGGGTACGAAGCAAGATGTTTAAGCTCTGAGGGTTGCATAAATGACGAGGCGAAATCAGTATCTCTTGGGCTGATTGTTTCAGCGTCTATGCCAGGATTGCCCGGATGATTTGGGTCAACAAAGGTGGCCAGAGCGATACCTTTGCCGTTTGTGTGGGTGATCGAAATGGCAACGGCCGGAATTGCTTTGTCTTTGATTATGGCGTAGGGCGAGCGATCAGCATGGCTGTGAATTTCCACGTCATGGGGTCCGAGGTTGCGGCCGATGCCGTTTTTTATGAGCATTCTTACTGCGTCTTTAGCGGCAATACGACCAAGTAGCCAATCTATTTTACGCTTCTTTGATTGACCGGTTCGCCATTGACTCAGTTCGTTTTTGCTCAGTAAATAGTCTAAGCACCACTCTAAAATTACATCGTCATCGTTGAGGACATCTTGCGAAACTTGCACTATGGCGCAGCGTTCGCGCAATTGCTTGTTTAAAAGTTCAGTGGTTAAAATGCTTGAACCAAGAAATGACGTAGATGGGTTGGCGACAAAGTTCTGCCAGGTATCGTTTAAGACCACGCGCCGACTATTGATACTGTTGATTCGCAGTGCTACTTGCCCAGCGCTCACTACTTCGACCTCAGCCTCTGTAGCCCTTTCTGAGAGTGCTGGTAAGGTGGCTGCCACTTCCACTTCGGCGGCCAGGTCTGCTGGGTTTAAGTAAAAGTCGATTGACTCAATGAAGAACGGCAATAGTGCTGTAGCTGAGAGGTTTTTCTCGTAGAGATAGAAAAGCACAAATTGACTAGAGTTGTCTAACAGCAGAGGATTCAGTAGAAAATTGGCACTGGCTAAATTGGGCATCCAGTCTGCCGCTGGGCTAGCAGCGGCCTTGCCAGCGATGGCTTTATTGCCGACCTTATCTAGTGATTTGACTGCTTGCATACTAGGGCCGTGGAACATTGTTTTAGGCCCGTAGAGCTGAGTCTGCTCTTTGAGATTACTGGCTGGTGGGCCTGAAACAGCTAGCGGCACTTTGGCGTTTTGACTAGAGTATTGAGGGGCATAGTCGGGGGCAAAGATGCAGTCTGCCATCATCAGTACGGTGTCTGGCGTCTCGGCTTCGGTCATTTCTACATGAATTCGACCGTCCGAGCCAGTTACTGTCATTTTTAGCGATAGTTCGTTTTGATCTACCACTAGCCGTCTAAAGGCTTTGACCTGCTCTAGTCTGACAATTACGTCGCTGTTGCCGCCATAGCTAACGTTCCTATGGTGGGCCATGGCCGCTTCTGCCATGATTTCTAGTGAGACCATAAGCGGTACTAAGTGCACCCTGGTATTTTCTACAGTGCTTACGGTGCCGCCAATGGCATGGTCAAGTAAATAGAGGTCGGTGCTAAGGTTCAGACTGAGAAAGAACTCGCTGCTATCACCGTTGGTGAAAACTTGACCGCGCTTGAGAAAAGGCAGCTCTTCAGGTTGTTGAGGATAGTAGTAATCGCTTTCTTCTTCGCCTTCAGTAAATGCGTGCTCGTCTATATTTTCAATATAGCTGCGCATTACTTGTTCTGAGACAGCGCTTATGCGGCTGTAAAATTCGGCATTAGTATTGAGGAAGCTCTGCACTACTAGATCTTGCTCAGACGATTCATCTTCATTATTTTGCTCGTACTCGGCAGCGTCTAGTGGCGCTTCTTTCAGCGCAGTATTTTCTGTTTCTTCAGGCCGGCTTTTTCCAGCTTTTACTGGTGAGTGGTCTTGTTCTCCTGAAGCTAAATGCACTTCTGGTAATTTGCTGCTGTCAATCTTCAATCCAGCATAAGCTAGCAGAAGCGGTGTGCCACGACTTACAGTCTTGCTCGCGGGCGTCTGCCAGTCGACTATTAGTGGTTCTCGACGCTGGTAGAGATAGTCGAGCTTGGCTGGTACTTCTTGCACAAATAGTGCGGCAAGAAGATGGTGAATTTGGGTCAAGCCTGATTTTGAGACGAGATTGGTCGCCACAGCCAGATGGTCTTGTTTCGGTAAGATGCCTGGAATTAGTGAGCTTAAGATACCGCTGGGGCCGACTTCGATAAATTTGCGGATGCCATGAGCGTGCATAGATTGAATAGTCTGCCGCATGGCCACTGGCTTAGTAAATAGTTCAGTGAAAAAGGTGCGAATGCTTTCTACATCATCAGGATAACGCTCAGCAGTTGAACATGACCAACCGGGGATGGCCAGGGGGCTAATGTCGACGGCACTGACCGCGGCTTCTTTGCCGACCATCACTTCTTTTACTAGTGGTGTGTGATAGGGGATGGCCACTGGTAAGAGATGGCAGGGGAGACGCTGATCGCGCAAAGCATTGTTGAGATTGTCAATTGCTTTGGCGCTACCGGTGACAATTGTATGTTCATCGCCAAGGTCAGCACTGAGGTGAACTTGGTTGCGATCGGCTGCACTGACCAGGTTCATTACTGTGGCTGCTGGCGCTAAAATACGAAGCGAGCGTAGGTCAGCTAAGCTTTCAGCAGGAAGAGTACGAGCCACTTCTGTGCTGATTTCATAGAATGTTTGGGCGACAGAGAGTACGTCTACTGAGCCACCAGTGGTGATGGCGGCAAATTCACCTGTGCTGCATCCCATTATGGCGTCAGGCTTAATTTCTAGATGAGTAAGAAACTGATAAAGAGCGTATTCAGCTAATAAAACAGCGACTACGGCAAAATCAGCGGCGGCAAGAGAAGGCGAACCGGTTCTTTCTCCGGCTGTAAATGGCGGTGGGAAAATAGTCTTGCTGGGTAGTTCGCTGGCGCCGGCTGCTAGAGCAATGTTATCGACAATTTCAAATACTTCTCTGATCTCAGGGAAGAGCACACAGAGGTCGGCTAGCATGTTGGTATAAGCAGAGCCCAGGCCGGGGTAGAGGAATGCTGTCTGACCGCCCAGTAGCGCCTCAGGGGCGGTAAAATAAATGCCTTTTTTAGTCTCGCTGATTTTCTTGGTGGCGGCACTGCTAATTTGCTCTGCGGCTGTGGCGAGAGCTGCAACTAGCTCCTCGTTTGATGCTGCTACGAGAGCCAGTCTGTAGCCGTTCTGTGGCGCTTTGCCCGATTGGCAGTTGAGAGTGTAGGCTAGGTCTTTTAAGACTATTTTGTCGTGCTTCAGTCTATCGGCGAGGGTGTTGACTGCCTGAAGCAGACCTTCTCGGCTTGTGCTAGAAAGCAAAAATACTTCGTTTTCCCACTCTTTGAGTGGGGCAACATTTTGGCCATTGCGACCATTGCTCTCTTCTAAAATTATGTGGGCATTGATACCGCCAAAGCCAAAAGCGCTCACGGCGCCGCGCCGGGGATGTTTGCGATCGTCGGTCTTGAGCCAAGGGCGAGTCTGGGAGTTGACATAGCAAGGGTGTTTGGCCCAATTGATTTTGCTATTGGGCGTGGTTACGTTCAAAGTTGGCGGCAAAATCTTGTGGTGCAGAGCCAGGGTAGTTTTGATAATTCCAGCAATGGCACTAGCTGATTGCAGGTGGCCGATCATCGACTTAACTGAACCAATGGCGCACCATGGCTCTTTGTCTGCATTCGCGGTTATTTGTTGGCTTTCTAGCTGGCTCTCTGGCTGGCCAAGACTGGCATCGCTAAATACTTTTTCTACCGCTTGTAGCTCGACGACATCTCCGGCGGGAGTGCCTGTTCCGTGGGCTTCTAAGAGTTCGACCGTCGAGGGTGAAATACCAGCCATGGTATAGGCATTGCGCATTGCTAGAGCTTCGCCATCAGCCGATGGGGCAATAACACTGCCGCCGTGACCATCGCTTGATGAGGCGACGCCGCAGATTGTGGCATAGATTTTGTCACCATCCGCCTCAGCGTCTTCTAGGCGCTTGAGACAAATCATGCCCACACCTTCGCCCAGCATGGTGCCATCGGCACTTTGGTCAAATGGTTTGATGCTATCAGTGTGTGAAAGAGCGCCAAGGCCGCAGAACATCTGGAAAAACACGGCCGATGAGTTGATATGCACTCCACCAGCTAGGGCAAAATCACAGCGTTTCTCAATTAAGTCGTTTACCGCTGTCTCTACGGCGATCATAGATGAGGCGCAGGCTGCATCTATCAATAGATTGCGGCCGCGGAAGCCTAATTTGGCTGCCAACCTGCCCGCGGTCACGCTGGGCATGGTGCCGGGAATAGTATCTGAGTTGACGGGCTGGAGATTGCCTTGAATTTGCGCGGCAGCTTGCTTTAATAGCTCTTCATTGTGTTCTGGTAGAAGCTCTCGCAAGATTGCTGCTATTTCGTTGACTGTTTTGCACTGCTGTACCAGGTTTAAGCAACCGGCTCCTGGTGCCCCAATGCGACCGATGATAATCTCGGCCCGATCGCGGTCGAATGATTTTGTTAGATAGCCAGCATCAGCCATGGCATCTTGCGCTACCTTGAGGGTGAGCATTTGATCTGGGTCACTGCCCACTACCGAGCTCGGCATGACGCCATACTTCAGGGGGTCAAACTGGGCAAATTCAGTGATGAAGCCGCCACGTTTGGCATAGCTGAGGCCAAATTTTGTGGCGTTTTTGTCGTAGTAGTCAGTTAGACTCCACTCTTTGTCAGTGACTTCGCGGGTGGCATCAAAACCGCGAACGATATTTGACCAGTAAGTGGCCAGATCTGGAGCACCAGGAAAGAGACAGGCCATGCCGATTATGGCAATTTTAGCCTTGCTTGTTTCTGCTTCGGGCTTCTCGCTTATCGACGCCTTCATCGTGCCAATTCTTGTACCGGCGGTGAGGAGGCGAATCTATTGAACATCTTGCTGGCGATTCCACCTAAGCCCTCTACGACTACTGCTAGCTCACCGTTCTCATTGTATATGGCAAGGTCACAAAGCAGGTCGGTAGCAGAAGAAGTACCTAAGAACACCCTGGCTTTGACGGTGCCAAGGCTGATTGGGCGGAGCAGATACATATTGCGGAAGCCGTTGGGAAGCACGGTGACATCTTGATGATGCCTGGCCCAGACTCCAGCTAATTGCATGGCACTATCGAGTAGCAGTGGATCCATTAACCAGGCGCTGGAGTCAGCGCTAGTGACAAAATCGAGTGGTGCTGAACCAGTTATTTCGCCAGCAATATCGTTGTCGGCTAAGCAAATGATTGATGCCAAACCTTGGAAGGCCGGACCGTGGAAGAGCCAGGTACCATAGAGATCTTTGGGTTGTGGTAGCTCAGCCGTTGAGGCTGGCAAGTCACGCAAATTGAACTTAGACTGAATCGGAGCGGCTAGCTCGGTATTCCAGATCTCAGGACAGAGTGCGGGCTGTTGGGCGAATTTGGCTTTACAGCGGAAGTGAACTTTCTTTGGATTGGCTGAGAACAGCTGCACGGCAACGGTGTTTTCGCTGTCGGCATCAATTCCTACTTCAATGACAAAGTCTTTTTCAGCAGTATGGAAGACGATTCCAGAGGGAATATCCAGATCTGAAACTTGCACAAGATGAAGGTCAGGATAGACAGTGCGAGCAGCTTCAAGCATGAGCTCAAGAGCAACGGCCATTGGCATTACTGGTAGACCGTCAAACTTGTGATCTTGCAAATAAACATGCTTTTGCGTGTCTATTTTCAGCAAGAAGGAAGCATTACCTGGACCAACTTCGCCGCTGTTGAGGAGTATCCCGGCTGGTACTAGGGTGTTTGTGGGGGTCAGCAGTGTTAGTGGCAAATTCTTTGTCGTCATCTGGGCTCGCACTATCGGTGCTACTGCCGCTGTTGCCTGTGTTTGTTTTGTCACAGTTACTTTGCTTGCTAGCTTACCGACCAGCATAACTTCTACTTGCTCAGGGCAGTTTTTGCTTATTTCTTCTAAGAAGCAGAGACTGCCGTCTTCAGGCTGAATCATTGACCAACCGTGGCTGGCGAATACTTCTTCTAGCTCTGGTGGTGCCATTCCGGCTTGCCAGGGGCCCCACATGAGGGAGGCTACACGGGCTGTTGTTCTTGTCTTCAGGTTTAAAGCCAGTTTGTTCAACGCCTCGTTGGCCGAGACGTAGTCGGCCTGACCAGAATTTCCTGTTCTTCCGACAACCGAAGAGAAGAAATACATGAATTGTAGGGAGTCGAAGCGGACCTTTTCCGAAAGAGTGATGGCCCCTTTGATTTTGGTGTCATAGACACGCTCGAATGATTCTAGACTCTTGTCCTTGATTAGAGCGTCTTCAATTATTCCAGCACCATGGATGACACCATCGATATTGGATGTCTCGTAGATTGAGTCAATCAATGCACCGAAAGCCGTGGCGTCAGAAATGTCTACCGAGTAATACCTGGCAGTGGCTCCTGTTGCTTTTAATGCTTCTAGAGAAGAGCGTACTTCGCGTTCGCGCAATAGCTGCTGATAGGTCTGCTCAATTTCTCTGACATTGATTGCTTGACCAAGTTTTTGACGCTCTTCAATTAGAGCGGCTTTGATCTCTTTGGCTGAAGTCAGACCAGCTGTGCTAACCGCTTCTGTGTCTTTAGGACGGGGTAGTCGGCCAACTAAGACAAAGGTCGGTTTGTACTTTTTCGCCAATTCTAGAGTAATTTTTGCTGTGATGCCGCGGGCTCCGCCGGTCACCAAAACTACTGAAGAAGCGTTCAAAGCTGGTTTTGTGCTTGCTAGAACTGACTGGTATGGTGCTTCTTGCACCACCAGACCGAGGCGCTTGCCGAGGATAAATCCTACTTCAACGATATCGTCGTCGGCAAAGAGCTCAGACAAAATATACTTGGCGGCCTCTTCAGCTGTTGTGTCTAAGTTCAAGTCGACTACTTTGACGTGCACTTCTGCCATTTCTTTGGCAATAGTTTTGGTCAGGCCAACTACTCCACCCTGGTAGGCAAGCTGCGGCAGATTAAGGCTGGCCTGCCCTGGGGCGCTGCCATTGAAGTTTCCACCTAAATAGGTGACGTTGACGAAAGAGGCATGTCGTCCTGCCGCTGCATGACCTTTGAGATCGCTTTCAACGGCCTTAGCGAGAAGGAAAGTGCTCGACAGTTGTGAAAGCTGGGCCGGAGATGATTGCGAAGTTTGATTGGCAGTAACATTGCAGATATTGATAACGGCGCCAATGGGGCCGAAATTGTCTCTAATCTGTGCGATTACTTGCTTGACCGCTGCTTCGTCTACGAGGCTCTTGCGGTTTATCAGGATATTGTTTTTGGCTCCCAGACTTTTATCTAGTCCATCGAGCAGGGCGGCAATTTGTTTTGCCGGTTCTTGCTGATCGGCAATGATTAGAGTGACCGGTGCTAGAGCTTTGATGGTTGCCTTAGCTGCAGGTAGCTCAACTGGCACGACCACGCCTCTGGCAACTTTATCAATGTTGCCTGTTCTGCTTGTGGTAGCAACTTTTTCTGTTGCCACTGGCTGGCCGACGGGGGCTGAGTTATTCGTTCCAACTTCGCTCGCTAGAGTCGGCTCTTCCTCGTCGAGATCATTGAGGGTATTGATCCAGTCAACAATGCCTTGCAGCGTTTTGGTTCCAGCTAGTTTCTCAATTCCACTTTCAAGCTTTGTTTGAGTAGACTCTGGCAACAATTTTCTGAAATTGTTGAGGATTTCTACGCGCTTGATTGAGTCTATGCCCAGATCGGCTTCCAAATCTAAGGTAGGGTCAAGCATCGAGCGCGGATAGCCTGTACGTTCGCTGACGATTTCGAAAAGACTTTCTGCCAGGGCTTCGGGATCGATCAAGTTTGACTGAGCGGCGGGTGGTTCTGCGTTTATGTTGGAAGCCACGGTTTGGGGAGCAATTTCGTAGGTAGCGGAACTATTACTAGTGCCGTTGTTGCCATTGCCGTTGCCGTTGCTGCCATAGGAGCCGTTGCCATTGCTACCAGCATCATAAGTGGCGACTGGTGCTTGTTCGGTGTATGGCAAGCTAGAGTTTTGAGCGGTCGGTTGAACTACTACTGTAGGAACTGCTTGTTGAATTGGTTGCTGCATTGGCTGCGCTGGCAACTGCTGACCAGGTTGAGTGATCTGTGTTAGTTGCGGTTGATAACCACCACGGCCATTAGCTTGCAGGTAGGCCAGCATGACATTCTGTTGCGTCTCGAGGAAGCGATTGGTCATTTCCAGCATGCTTTGCTGGAACTCAAGCATTACCTTGTCGACATTTTGATCGGGGCGACCGACTGGTTGGGTCCCGTTCTTTCTGTTATTTGTGTCCATTGCTAGCTGTCCGTTTGATTGTCTGGCTTCTATCGTCTGGCCTGTTGTTATCATCGGCTGTGGAGCCGCAGTTGGAGGGGCCGTCGCTGGGGTGGTCTTGAGAGCATTTGTGGTCTGTGGAGCAGGAGAAACTTTTGCTCGAGCCTGTTGCCCTGGGGCCGTTGCCTGGGGCTGAAGTTGAGCTGAAGCTTTGACTTCAGGCTGCTTAGCTGCATTTTGCGTTTTTACAGAAGCCATTGCCTTGGCATAAGAATTGAGAGTCGACTCACCGTCTACGATGCGAGCGATGCCAACACTGTTGACGCGATATAAAAGTTGTTTACCGCTGGCGGCAAAATGAGTGCGAATTCTGGCCTTGCTGTTAACCAGACGGTTCCAGAACAGTTTACCCAGGTCAATATCAACATCGTTGACAGCTAAGCGGCCCAGAGTCGAGAGGAAATGCTCTAAGCTGTTTTTACCGGGACGCTCGCAATTAACTGCCACAAACTGACGCTCGGCTAGAGAAGCTTCCACTAGACCGGTTAGCACTGAACCTGGTCCTACTTCAACGAATAAGCGGGCTCCAGCATCATGCATGGCTTTGAGCTGATCTACAAATAACACTGGTTTGAGGGCGTGCTGGCTCAGCTGACTAACTATTTCGGCGCTATTGCTGCTATATGGAAGGCTAGTGCTATTTGAGAATACTGGTATCTTCGGACTGTGGCACTGCACTGACTGTAAGACATCGGCAAGTTGCTTATCGGAACCAGTCATCAGTGGGCTATGGAAGGCTGCAGAAACGGCAATGCGTTTGGCTGCTATTTGCTTCGATTTAAAGACTGTCAGGGCGGCTTCTATTGCTTCTTGTGAGCCGGAAATAATTGATTGGCTTGGAGTGTTGATATTAGCTAGATAGACGCCCGGCATTTGCTTCAAGGCTGCTATCACTAACTCTGGAGCCGCCGAAATCGCTGCCATCGCCCCAGGATTTTCTGCGGCACATTGGCCGAGAATGCGTCCACGTTCAATTGAAAGCGTTAGCAGATCTTCGGCGCTAATGACACCGCCGGCGTGCAAGGCGACGTACTCACCATAACTGTGGCCGGCTACCATATCGGCTTTGAGACCAAAACCGTTTAGCAGTTTTAGCATCGCCAGGTCGCAAACACCAAGAGCTGGTTGAGCCACATCTGTGCTGGTCAGCTCTTCTTGCTGCTCAGCTTTGCGAACGTCAGAAAGAGTTGGTGCTGGGAAAATGTACTGAGATAGTTTGTTCTTGCCTGCAAATTTTGCAAAGCCAGGCTTGCTGTCGTTTTTAGCAATATAGCGGTCTGACTCTTCTAGGGTATTGAGAATTTCAGGGAAGTAAATGGACAGCTCTTTGAGCATGTTCACTTTCTGTGAACCTTGGCCTGGGAAGAGGAATGCAACTTTATTTGGTTGCTGAGCCGTTGTGCTTTGTTCTGTATTGGCAGATGTATCTATATTAGATGTAGAGCGGAAGTGAACACCAGTTGGCAGGCTAAACTGAACGGTAGCTGTTGCCAGCTTCTCTCTCACCTGGGCTATCTTCTGCTCAAGATCATCAATGCTCGAAGCAACGATGGCTAGGCTGGCGGATGAGCCATTATTTTTGCCGCTGTTTTTGCTATTGCGTTTTTGATTGTTCTTTTGATTTAGATTGCTTGCTAAATCGAATAGCCTGCGTCGTTTTTGACTGGTATCGCTACTTTCGATGGCGAAGTCTAGGCGCATTTTCTTCACAGCGGCTTCAGTTTGTGCCACTGCTTTCAGTAATTCTTCGCTTGTCGCTGCTCTCCAGACGAATAGCTCAGCTGGCCATGCTTCTAGAGCTGGAGCTGATTCGCCTGAGCAGGGCGGTACATATTCTTCCAGAACGGCATGGAAATTCGTGCCACCAAAGCCAAAGGCACTGACTCCTCCGCGTCTTGGTGTATCTGCTTGAGAGTGCACCCAGGGGCGACATTCGGTGTTAACGTAGAAGGGGCCTTCCGAGAACTTACAAGCTGGGCTGGGTTCGGAGACGTTAATAGTTGGTGGCAGCACTTTGTGATGCAGTGCTTTAGCAATTTTGATAACAGAAGCTAGACCGGCTGCGGCTTTGCTGTGGCCAATGTTAGTTTTTACAGAACCGATGGCGCAACTTTCTATCTCTGCACCAGAGCTTCTAAACACATTGGTTAAGGCTTCTACCTCTGCTTTGTCACCAGCTACGGTGCCGGTGCCGTGGGCCTCCACTATTTGAACCGATGCCGGTGAAACGCCTGCATCAGAGTAGGCTCTATGTAGAGCAAGCATTTGTCCAGCTGGACGTGGTGCTGTCAAACTTAAATCACGACCATCGCTGGAGCCGGCAATGCCTTTAATTACGGCATATATGCGGTCACCATCTCGCTCGGCATCGCTGAGGCGCTTCAGTACAAGAATGGCAATACCTTCGCTAATAGCAATGCCATCGGCCTTGGCGTCAAAAGTTTTGCAGCGGCCGCTCGGTGAGAGCGCGTGGGTTTTGCTAAAGCTCAGGTAGTCGCCGGGCTGGTTGTGGGTGTCGGTGGCGCCCAGCAAAACCACATCGCTGGCATGGGAGCGCAAATCGCTCACCCCTACATATAATGCTGCAAGTGAGCTGGCGCAGGCGGCATCGATGGAGAAGTTGATGCCTTTTAGGTCGAAGCGATTAGCGACACGACCAGCAGCAACGTTTCCGAGATACCCAGCGAATGAGTCTTCAGTCCATTCTGGCAAAACGGCTTTGATTTGATCGGTGGTTTCTTCGTCTAGACCATCGAGCTTCCAACCTAGCATTGAGCGCAGTGAATACAATGCTGTGATTGGACCATGTCCAGCATTGGCAAGAATGACGGAGGTTTTGTCGCGGGGGAATTTGCGCTCATTGTAGCCAGCGTCGAGCAAAGCGCTGCGAGCGGCTTCAAGAATGAGCACTTGCATTGGATCGATCGAATCTAAGCTGCTTGGCGGAATGCCATATGGTGCTGGATCGAAGACCACTTCGCTAAGGAAGCCGCCCCATTTTGAAATGATTTTGTCTCGGGCAAGAGGATTGGCGTCGAAGTAGTTTTGCCAATCGAAGTGCGATTTGGGAATTTCGGTAATTGAGTCGACTTTATTGAGGATGTTATTCCAGTAGGTTTCGACATCATTGCTTTGAGGAAATTGGCAGGACATGCCGACGATAGCAATAGGCTCTTGCTTGTGAGTGACGTTAGCCAACTCCGAAGCATCAAGCATTTGCTCTTGTATTTGTTTTTCAGCGCGCTTAGCCAGGAGGTTATGTCCATCAGCCGAGATGTTGTGATGCAACTCAGCAATGGACAGCACTTTGTCGTGCAAGGCTGCCACCTGGCCAATCATATACATGCCTTCTTGCCATTGCTGCTCGTCAGGAATGGTGGCAAGCTGGCTAGAATTGCCTCGGCTTAGACCTTTGCTTGCTATGCGCAGGCGGCCCAGGTTCATCAATTCTAGTTCTTCGCGAATTTCATCGCGACTCTTGTTCTGGCCTTGCAATTCAATGCGGCGGCTATCGAAAATTTCTTTGTAGGGCGAGTTAATGCATCGAATTGAGTGTCCTGGACCAGTTTCGAGCAATACTGTTTGATCGCATTGCAAGGCGGCCTGTTGGAACTTGTTGACTATGGCGCCAGTGCTCACGGCTTCTTCGGTGAACAGGTACGCTGTTCCTACTAAGAATCCCACTTTGATGCCGCGAGCGCTTAGTGGGGCCGTGAGTGTCGCTACCATCGCTGCCGATAGGCCATCATGGATGCCGCCAGCAAACAGTACATGGAAGGCTGAAGCGTTATCGCGAGGACCAATGCTGTCGAGCATTACTTCGATCATCGACTGCCATAAAACAAAGCTTGAACGAGGCCCAACGTGACCACCGCATTCTTTTCCTTCGAAAATAAAGCGGCGGGAGCCCATTTCGATAAATGATTTGAGAAGAAGTGGTGACGGCACGTGTAAGTAGGTTTTTGTGCCTGCTTCTTCCATGGCCTTGGCTTGATCTGGTCTGCCCCCAGCAATTAGTGCAAATGGTGGCTTAAATTTGTCGACCACAGCCATTTGCTCTTGTCGCAAGGCTGGTGGTACAAAGCCTAGAAGGCCAACGCCCCAGGGCATGGTGCCAAGCTTATCACTGGTCTCTTGCAAGAGCTGCTCGATCTCGGCAGCACGCATTAACGAAAGAGCCAAGAACGGTAAACCGCCTGCTTTGGCTACTTCAAATGCAAAATCACTGTTATCGCTCACCCGGGTCATGGCACCCTGAACGATTGGGTAACGAGTGGCGTGGGATTTTGCTAATTCTGAATTTTCAGCTAGTACGGATGACTTATTGGCAATGGCAACTTGCTGGCTTACTTGCTGTCTTATGGCATCAATTACGCCAGCGACCGTGCCACCCACACGAGCAAAATGCCCGGCGAAACAGGCATCTTGGCCAATCACCCAGAGTTGATCATCTTCATCGGCGTCGGCAACGGTTGTGCCTTGCAGTGCGTGCACAAGGGCATAGCTGTTTTGGCTGAGGAGGGCAGTTTGCAGTTGCGCTAGACGAGCTGAACCATTTTCGGCGAACAATCTGAACAATCCATCTGGACCATTCAAGACAGTGGTTTCACTACCATCAAGTTTTTCCAGGCGTTGCCGCGCTTGCGGAGTAATCAGTGAATCGCGACAGAGGTAGAGCTGGGCATCGAGCACGATGCCGCTGGCACCGGCGGTCACGACAGCGGCGGCCGAATGCAAGCCTATGCCACCTTGGGCCCAAACTGGCAGTGAAAGATTGGCGACAAACTGCTGAACTAAGACAAAAGTCGTGCCGTCGCCGATGCGACCGGCGCCTTCGTGGCCCTTGGCAATTACTGCTTCAGCGCCACACTGTTGAGCGAGGAGGGCTTCCTTGAGATCAATTGCTTCGACCACGGCCACGAAGCCAGCTTGCTTGGCTGCCGCTATATCGCTTTTTAATGTGGTCAGCTCGAAGCGACCGGCCGAAGCCGTAAGTATCAAAACTGGTTTGGCCGCATCTTTTTGCCCGTTCTGAGCCAGCAAAACAAGATCGCCAACTTGGCCGGAGCGGCAGCGAATGCCAATTTGGCCATTGTTTGCATGTCTTGCCAACTTTTCAAAGGCTGGAGCCCAGGCTTCGGCTGCGACATATTCAAGATCTAAAACGCCGACAGCGCCTGCTCTAGCAGCAGCAATGGCCAAGGAAGGCTCTCGGAAAGCTTCGCGAGGAGCGGCGGGGGAGATAGCGATGATTGAAAGTGCCGGCACAGTTAGTTTGTTCTCATAGAGCCAGAACTTTTGTCTCGCATACTTGATAAGAGTTTACGCGTGATGCCAGAAAAGCATGCGCTCTCGCTGGGAAATATTGTCTTTGATATCAAAAGTATATGACCTCTTACTTGATTTTCCACTTGAAAGGTTTTAAATAACTGCCAGTTCCGCCAGTGCTGAGGTTCAACGCTACATTAAGATGAGATTATTGAAGTTTCGGTGGGGCTGACCAGCTCATAGGTGACCCCGCGCCATTGAATTCGGTTGGTTAGAAGCGAATAGAGGGTCATCCATGGCAAAACAAGATGGGCTAAGGGTATTGCCGCGCAGGAAGTGAGAAAGGACTCTTCAATATATTGGTGGTTGTCAGTTAGAACCCGTTTCCATAGGGTTCTAGCTTTGACGAGGAAAAACAATTCTAAAGGGAAAATTGTCAGACCGGCAACCAGTGCCATTGCCATTGATTGATCTGCCCAGAGGCTATAACTGACCGCGGCGCTGAGCATGGCTATGAGCCATAGAGCCATTACTGCTGCCCTGGCTATAGCTCTTACCCAGAGCCCAGGATAGTAGACCTTTGTGAGAATTAGTTGACGATTGGTCCATTCAAGAATTTCGCTAATTGAAGCGTCGCCATCGCTCGCTACCAGACATTGGGGTACGAAGTGAACTGATTGACCAATGGCTTTGACAGCGGTGGTTAGCGAGAGGTCGTCATCGGCTGCGCGGTCCCAGGCTTCGGCCACTTTTGCTTGTTCAAAGACGGAACGCTTTGTTGCCATTGCACCGCCCCAGGCGAAGGCATAGGCTGGATGGGCCAGTTCCCAGGCGGAAATGCGGTTCCACAGTGAGCGAAGTTGAGAGGGCCAATTAGAGATTGAGGCAATGTAGAAACGATAGCCCGTTGTCACTCCCACGCCATTCTCCTGTAAAGGTTCGACAAGATGACGCAGGAAGTCTCCCCTGGCAATTACATCTGAATCGACAAAAACCAAGACCTGGCTTTGGGGGGAAAGTTCCGTCAGGGCCTTCAGTTGATTGTTAATTTTTTGAGCCCGGCTCTGGTTAATCCCCGCTACCACTATCTTTGTAGGTATTCTTGCTGACTTTGATAGTTCCACTAATGTCTTGTAGGCCGGGTCTTCAGTGCTTGCTACGGCGAAAATCACTTCAAAATTTGGATAATCTTGGCCGAGTAGCTTTTCTATATTGCTGCTAAAGCCTGGGTCTAGGCCTTTGCACGGCAAAATTACGGTGGCGAAAGGGTGATAGGGGCTGCGAGGACGGTCCATTTCTTGATTGACATAGCGCATCAGCCGGTTAAAGGCCACAGCTTGCACGGCGCACGTTAATACTGTGATGGTCAATAAGAAGGCCGTAACAAGCATTTATATACTCGCATTACCAACAAAAGGGTTAGCCAATATATCTTTATTGGATTTATCTTCGTTTGTTGGTCGAAAAATCGTCGACAAGCTACAGAGTATAATGCCTAAGCTACTTTCCTGTTCATGATATGCCTTGGGGGCGTTTCTCTTTATGATTCGGCGCGCTATGTACCGAGCTTTTGTTTTGCTTGCGGAAGGAAAGATTCGTGCGCTTAATGCCGCTAGTGAGAGCCCCAGGGAAACGCAGCAAGCTAAACTTTCTAAATTAATTGCCAAAAACGCTGAGACCCAATTTGGCCGTGAGCATAATTTTGCTGCCATTAAGTCTGTGGCAGATTTTCAGCGGGCTGTTCCGATTCGCGATTATGAAGCATTTCGACCATATATCGATAAAGCTACAGCTGGTGAGCAGGGAGTTCTTACAGCTGAGAATCCTTTGATGTTTGCCACAACCAGTGGAACCACGGCTCAACCAAAATATATTCCGATTACGCCGGGCTATATGGAAGAGTTTCGCTTGGCGTCGGTGGCTTCGGGATACAACATCTATAAGTCGTTTCCGCAAGTCGAACGTGGCGTAGCGCTTTCGGTGGTTTCGCCCGCAGTTGAGGGCCACACAGCGGCGGGAATTCCCTATGGGGCTATATCAGGTCAGCTTTTTCAAAAAGAACCTTATTGGGTGAAGAAGTATATTTCGCCCATTCCTTATGAAGTGTTCTTGATTCGTGACTATGAGATTCGTTATTACACATTGTTGCGTTTGGCTCTTGTTCTGCCCATTTCTTGTTTCTATACGCTTAATCCCAGCACCATTAGTTTGCTGCTAAGGAGGCTTAAGCATTACGCCCCATCATTGATTGAAGATGTGCGCAAAGGCACGATCACTCCTCCCGGTCCATTGCCGCAAGAGGCTGTGCATGGCGTTTCTAAGTTCTTAGCGGCTGATCCAGAAAGGGCTGCAATCTTGGCCAGTTTGCTTAACGAAAATCAGTTTGTCGCTCACAAGATTTGGCCCACTCTTGGCCTTGTTACCTGCTGGACTAAGGCTGCAGCAGCCTTCTATCTGGCCGATTTTCCCGAGCAATTCGGTAATATTCCGGTTTGTGATATTACCTATGGTGCCAGTGAGGGGCGCGGAACTGTCTTCATGGGCCCGGGTCAGCAAATGCTAGCTTTGCAGTCGCACTTCTTTGAGTTTGTACCTGAAGCCGAAATGGCAAGTGACAACCCCACAGTGTTGCTGGCGGATCAGCTAGAGGTGGGCCAGAATTACTATATTTTGTTCAGCACATCTGGTGGTCTCTATCGCTACAACATTAATGATGTAGTGGTTGTCACTGGGTTTTATAACCGCACGCCGATGCTCGAATTTCAATATAAGGGTGGCAACGTTTCTTCTTTCACTGGCGAAAAAATTACGGAACTACAGGTTACGGCGTCCGTCGTTAGAGCAGCGAAGAGCCTAGGTCGTAATTTGAGATTTTTCACCGTAGTACCGCAGTTTAGACCAGAGCCCCACTATGAAGTTTGGCTTGAGCCTGATTTTGGCCACGAATTTGACTGTGCTGACCCGGCTAGAGCCAGGCAGCAATTGCACGAATTGGCCCGCGCCGTCGATGCTGAGCTAGCCGTCGAAAACGTTGAATATAAGACTAAGCGAGATTCATTGCGATTAGACAAGGTTGAGGCTCGTTTGCTTTCTTCCGGTTCGTATGAAAATTTTCGCAAATATCTTACTAGTACTGGTGTAGGCGATGCTCAAATCAAAGTTAGTCATCTTAATCCGAAGGCTGAGGCGCGTCAGTATTTCGAGTCTAGGTTAATAAAGCAAGACCCCAATGGGGATTGCGGTGGCCAAGTGCAGACCGCTAGTGGAGCCTGCAATGAAGCCTGAGAGCAAACCTAAAATGAAGGCGGAAGTGCAGAGCGCGGCGAATGGCGAGATGCAGAGTGCGGCGAATGGCGAGATGCAGAGTGCGGCGAATGGCGAGATGCAGAGTGCGGCGAATGGCGCGATGCAGAGTGCGGTCAATGCCAAACAGAAGCTGACAATGAAGCCGGACGCGGAGATAACTGCACTGTACAAGGCTGAGCAAAGGCCACTCAAATTAGCTCTTGTCAGTACTGGTCTGGGTCACATTAATCGCGGTTTTGAAATTTCTACGGCCCGCTGGTTCGAGGCCCTGAAGCGCCATTCTAGTCTTGATGTGCGCTTATATAGTGGTGGTGAACATAGCGGTGCCAAAGCACTTTGGAATTTCCCTCGTTCCAGTATCTGGACAAAGCCAATTCAGTACATTCCCTTTATGTCTGAACAGCACCGCTGGGAATTTACCTACGGCGTGGAGCAGGTTAGCTTCTGGTCTGCTCTTAATTTCGAACTGATTGCTTGGAAGCCTGATGCGATCTGGGTAAAAGATGTGCCTTTAGCACACATGCTGCTAGCTTCTCGGGTTGCCTTCAATCTTAAGTTCAAGATTATTTTGGCCAATGGCGGTATGTTCAGGCCAAAAACCTATGAGTGTTTCGATTTGATTCAACAGCTTCAGCATCAGGCTTTTGACGAAGCCGTTGAATTTGGAATTGCACCTGAAAAGATGGAAATATTGGGTAATTGTGTGCCAGCACCTGCTGCTTTTCTTCCTGGCGATAGAGCTCAGGTTCGCCGGTCGCTAGGCCTTAAAGATACTGACTATGTAATTGTCTGTGTTGCTGCTTGGAACAAATATCATAAGCGTATCGATTATTTATTGAATGAAGTGGCGCGTCTGCCAGATGCCAATATCAAGCTTCTTCTTTGTGGTGCCACTGAGGTTGATACGAAAGAGTTGCAAGATCAAGGTAAGGAATTGCTTGGTGATCGGGTGCAGTGGCTAACCGTAGAGCCGGAAAAGGTTGCCTCTATTTTGCAAGCTTCCGATGTTTTTGTGCTTCCTAGTTTGCGTGAATCATTTGGTAATGTGCTTCTTGAAGCAGCCCTATGTGGCTTGCCGGTGGTGACTCACCCCCATGATGGTGCTCAATTTGTCATTGCCGATGATTTCTGGATGACCGATTTGAGCGAAGAGGGAAATCTTTCACAGCGTCTCATTTGGCTCAAGGAGAATGCTGCAGACATTGTTGGACACGTACAACAGCTCAAAGATGATGTGCATAAACGTTTTAGTGAAGAGGCATTGGTGCGGCAGTTTCAGCAAATGGTTCGACGTACTGTCTACAGCAATCCCTCGCGTATTGCCATTGGTGCTTCGCAGCTGGACTGACAATTCAGCCTTTCTCCGGGTTCTATCTGCGTGTTGTTTTTGAGTTGACAGCTTTGCCAGCTGATTTGCCAGCTGATTTGTCAGCTGCTTTGCTGCTGATTTGTCTGAGCTTTGTCCGTGCTAGCATAAGCAGCTATTACTAATGTCGGAGCAAAAATGGTTAAGGATTTCGTTGCTTTTCTCACTAAGACCAATGCCCTGGCTTTGGCTATCGGTGTCATCATTGGTGCGGCAACGCAAAAAGTTGTATCAGCTATTGTCGATGATCTTCTTATGCCAGTTGTGGGCTTAATTATGCCTGCCGGTGATTGGCGGGATGCCCAGATAGTTTTGTCGCAATCGGCTCCAGATGCCGCTGGCAAAGTCACTATTAATGCTCTTAAATATGGTCACATTGTTGGTTCGTTAATCGACTTCGTCATCATTGCTTTTGTTGTCTATCTGATTACCAAAATGCTCATGCCCAAAGAGCCCCCAGCGCCTGCCACTAAGGAATGTCCCCAGTGCTTAGAGACGGTTCCTGCTGCAGCAAAAAAATGCAAAGCCTGCGCTTCAGTTTTCTAGTCAGTGTTTATTTTAGTGCGTTCTTTGGTAGCCAAATGATTCTTTCAACAATTCGGTTAGCCACTTTCTAAGTGAGTCTTGGGGCTGAATTTGCAGCGGTTTCTCTCGCAAATCGGGCAGCCTGATTGCTCGCTTTAATGGCGATGTGAAGGTGACAGAAGCAGCCAGTGCCGGTGGAAAATATGATTCAACTCGAATTCGCTTTTGCGCTGCTGGTTTACGGGCTGAATATCGGCGCCAAATAGTTAGGTGGCTTGCTCTTAGCTCATCCCTCAACCATGAAGGAATTACAGCCGCCTGGTTCATAATGAGGCTGTAGCCGTTGTTATCTAATTCTTTGATTGCTCTATTTATGGCTTTGATGTCAAGCTTCTCTGCCTTTTGTGACCAGAGAGCCCTAATAGCTTTGCCGGCATTGTCATCTCCCAATTTAGTTTTAGTGCCGCTGGCACTGCGCAGATAGATGTAGTGATCGCCTCGGCGAAACCTGGTGGAGCAGCCGGTGGTGAGGAATATTTGAGGATTTTCATGAGTTTCTTTGCTCTGAGTTTTTGTTTCTTTTGCTGTCTCTGATTCCTCTTTTGTTCCTGATTCCGTTATCGTTCTTGATTCCTTTATCGTTCCTGATTCCTTATTGTCTTTTGCAATTCTTGGGAATTTTCTCTTTGGGCCTAAACCCAGCTCCTCGGCACATTCTTGGCCGGTCAGGACAATTTGATTGCCAAAACCTTTGGTTTTCGCTACCGCGATTTCGTAGTCGGAGTAATCTAATTTACGAGTTCTTGTGCTGACGAATAGCCCTCTTGCCAGTCGTTCAATTTCATTCGATTTGACCATGCGCCAGAGCGTCTGATCAATTGCATTGCGCATTCCACATTGCAGTACATCTTTGGTTCTGAATATTGCTCCGTCCGTTAAACCCGCTATGTGGCGGCGAATTTCGGCTCTGCAACTAATTTGAGATGTTCTCATACCGCCATCCTCCGCTTGGTTCTTAGATTTAATACGTAATTTTTTTGAAAAAAGTTCAAAGTCAAAAAAAATTCCAAATTTTCATTCAAACTAGCCCCAATCCAAGCCGTAAGAAATTCAGGCAGAATTTCTTACGGCTTTTTCGGGGACATCTTGAGATATGAAAAAAAGAATTTAAGATTTTGCCGAAATTGAACTTTTTTGAGACAGGTAGCTACTTTATGCTTGATATTGCAACGGTTCGCTATTGTGCTTCAACGCTTTGGCTCCCGACCGGGTATTCTAAGTGGATGAATTCCTCTGTTTCAGCCAATACGTCAAGAAAACACTACGTCGCGATTTTGATAGGTTTGCAGATTGCCATCTTTCTTTCGGCATTAGATCAAACCGTACTCAATGTTGCTATTCCAAAAATGGCGCAGGCCCTACATGGCTTCGATAAGTCAGCTTGGATAATCACAGCATACTTATTATTTTCAACTATCGCCACCCCGCTCTCAGGCAAGCTAGCTGATATCTACGGTGCCAAGTCTGTTTTACTGGTGGCGACCTTCCTTTTTGGCCTGGCGTCGGTGTTTTGCGGCAGTGCTGGGCTAATCGATCCACTGTTTGGCTGTGATGCAATTGAGCAGTTGATTCTTGCCCGCGCTTTTCAAGGTATCGCTGGTGGTGCCATGATTGGACTCTGTTTTATTTCCATCGGTGATTTATTTCCTGTGGCTGAGCGTGGCAAGTATCAGGGCTTTCTTGCTGCTGCCTTTATTGTGGCTGCCTTAATTGGGCCCGCTCTTGGTGGTTGGCTTACGGATAAAAATAGTTGGCGAATCATATTCTATTTGAATATTCCTCTTAGCTTAATTGGCTGTTTGTTGTTTGCTTTATCCTTCCCTGTCTCGCTAAGACCAAGAGCTAAGGCTGTTATTGACTATTTTGGAATATTGTTTTTTGTGCTTTTCATTGCGCCAATGATTCTGGCAGTTTCTGAAATCGGCAAGATGGGAGCTGTTGGCACAATTCCTTTAGTTGAACTTTGCTTTTCTGGGCTGATGTTTATAGCTTTTCTCTGGCGTGAGGGCCGAGCCCCAGAGCCGCTCATACCCCTGTCGCTTTTCTCCGACAGGTTAATTGCTATTTCACTGATGACCGTATTTATTACAGGGATTGGCTTGTTTGGCTCGATGCTTTTGCTGGCTATGATTTTGCAGCAAATGGTTGAAATGTCAGGAACGGCCTCTGGGCTGACTCTTACGCCTTTGATGGTAATAGTTGCTCTAGCTAGTATTGTCGGTGGCTTTATCGTTGCCAAAACTAAGCGTTACAAGATTTTGTGTGTCCTTTCTCTTGTCCTCCTTGCGCTGGGAACCTCACTTCTTGCCTGGCATGTGCAAATCGGCCATTTGAAAATTGCTGATCTGCTCGTTGACGCCGCCATTGGAGGCATCGGTCTAGGCCTGCTTTTGCCTGTTCATACAATCTTGATTCAGAATGTTGCCCCCCCTGAGACCATGGGTGTAGCAACTTCGATGACTCAATTTTTCCGCTCTCTTGGCGGAACTATCGGAACCGGTTTGATGAGTGCTGTTATGCTAAGTTTAGTGCGGCAGGGAACGCTGCAGCAGGCTGTTGTTCAGGCTCTTGTTTTGTATGCCATTACGGTTGTCATGGCTGTTGTTATCAATTGCTTTTTGCCGCAAGTGCCGTTGGGTAAAAATAGCAAAAATTAGTGAATAGCTGGCTTGCGAAATAAAATGGGTAGGAAACAAATAGGCCTATAACAGTAGAATCGTGAAGCGACTTTGGTAAGGCCAATTAGGGATAGTCAAGAGTGAAGGCTTGGTGCGGTAGGCGAATAATTTCCTTGGCAGCTGTATTGCAGCTGGCGTTATCTGCTGTTTATTTGCCTTCGGCCTCGGCCGCTTCTGAATATGTCAATCAGTGTGACGTTGGTCAAAAGCTGATGCTGCCAGTGCATTCTTGGACTAATCCTGATATGCCTGTTAAGGGCGTGATTGTGGCCCTTCAGGGTTTGATATTTAGCGGCAAGATGTTTGGTAATTTGGCCACTCACTTTACAGAGAAAGGCTATATCGTCTATGCCAATGATATGAGAGGGTTTGGTGATTGGCGTATGCCCAATCATGGTTTTGCTGGAGATAGCGGAGTTCATTTCGGCCAGAGCAAAGACGATATCACCAGTATTCTCAAGCTATTGCGCAAGAAGTACCCTGACAAGCCAATTTTTTGTGTGGGTGAGAGCTTCGGCGCCAATATGGCTATTTGGGAGGCTTCCACTGAACCATCTTTGATGGATGGTTTTATTGCTTCTGGTGCGGTCTTTAGAACCCGTGTTCATCCTCGCCCTTTGTGGGTTAAGACTTTCTTTCAGGGGATTAACAACCCTGACAACAGCATTGATATCAAGCCATACATGCAACCTATTCTTTCTGAAGACAAAGAGGTTGCTCTTGAATTGATGAACAACACTGAAACATCCAAAGAGATGAGCATAACTAACCTGATCAAGGCGGCTGTAACCAATAAAATTTCAGTCAAAGAAATTGCCAATATTCCTGAATCTATGCCAATTTTGCTAATCGCAGGTGAGAAGGATCGCATTCAGAAAACTGATACTCTCGAGGTCATGTTGCCCAAAATGGGTTCCAAGCAGACCTCGCTGGTGGTCTTTCCTGACAAAGGCCACATGCTTTTGGAGTGTAAGAAAATTGATGAAGAGGTCGGTAAAGTGATTGACAAGTGGCTGGATAGCCAGCAAGAGCAATTTGAGTTGAAGGTAGCATCGCGAAATTGCACTCCGAGTTCTTCTGGCGCGACCAAAGGTGAAGAAACTGCTTCAAGTACTTCTGCGCTTTTGGCTAACCCTTCATCGACAGCTTCATCCAGTATAGAATCATCGTTGCCGGATTCGTCTCCGGTAGATATGCCCGCTGATGCCTTTTCTAGGAACGAAGACGCGGTATCGTCTAACTAATCTGCTATTGTCTTGACGTCACTTTTGTCGACATTTTTCGATATATTTGTGACGTTAGAATGGGGGAAGAATGACTGTGACCTTAGGTTTGAGTCTTGCACTGACAGTTTTGACAGTGCTTATTTCGATTGCGGGATTGCTTATTTTTCGTCGGCTTGATGGTCACGATGAGTTAAAAGCGCAACATGAAGTCACTGACCCGTATTCGCAGTTTGTCGGTATGCTCTTTGCCGTACTGCTTGGATTTATGGTGGCAGACGCCATGCAGAGATTCTCCCTGGCTCGTCAAACGGTTGAGCAAGAAGCGTCGTCTTTGGGCAATATTTTTCGCCTTGCCGATGCTTTACCTGAGCCTAGTCGGAAGAAAGTTCAAGGAACATGTTTGCACTATGCCGAAGAAGTGGTCAAGGCCTGGCCCCTGTTAGCGCAGAAAAAAACCAGCCCAGAGACTTGGACCACTTATCGTGAGTTATGGAAAGAGTGCACTACTTATGAACCAGTGACAGCGCGTCAAACCAATGCCCAGGCGGCAATGTTGCCCTGTATGGCTAGTCTTGGTGATTGTCGTCGTTTAAGAGTGGATGCCTTGCACAATGGTATGTCACCAATTCTCTGGGTTATCCTTGGTGTGGGCGGTTTGGCCACGATCATATTTACATACTTTTTTAGTTGCAATAATCTCTATGTCCAAATGGTCATGGTGGCTATTGTTAGCTTGGTGATTTGTTTAAATATCTTCCTGCTGGCTTGTTATGACGATCCCTTCTCGGGCGACATAATGGTTCAGCCGACAGCATTTGAAACCCAGGTGAAGCTATTTAAGTTAGAGCTTGATCCTGGCGCCAAAGTAGAATTCAACTAGGTTTGCCTGTTTTAGTTTTCTAGCTTTTGTTTCTTGCTTTAGCTTGCTGGCTAACACTGCTTGATTGTCTGTTCTAATTGGCTAATTACATACTTAGAGGATGAAAGGGCCCCATCTGGGGCCCTTTCGCTAATCAGATCGTCTGGTTCAGGCGACAAATTGTCCTTAACCCTTCTCGCAGCAGCTGGCACATTCTAAGCAAGACTTGATGCAATCAGCCAGTTTGGGATCGTTCATGTCTTTGCACATTTGAGCGCATTGCTTACAAATTTCACTGCAAACCGCCATTATTTTTGAGCTGTTGGTTGACTTGCGTGATTGAAACTCAGCTGAGGTTTTGCAAGATGAAATGCAGTCTTCCAGTATCTGTATATTTTTGGCTTCGGCGTATTTGCCGCCCTTTTTCTTGAAGTAAGAGAGGGTTTTCTCGCATTCTTTTTGGCACTTGCTGCATTCCATTGACGTGGTGCAGCAGGCTGCTTTGCTTGCGGCGGCCTTGTCACCGGCTAGGGCTGGTGAAAACAAACCGGGAGCAAAGGCGAAAACGAAGGCGGCAGCAAATAGCATCATAAATAGTTTTTTCATGACAAAGATCCTTATTTTGAAATGTAAAAGCACTAGCGATGCAGTTCTAGGTAGATACTGCTATCGAAATTGTTTTTCGCTGAATAGAATTATCCAGCCGGCTTTTTAGATCAAAAGTGATCTCTTCAATATGTAGAGCGGCTGAGGATTAACCGGCGCTTGATTTGAGAGGGTTTGGTGATTGCGGTCTTGTAGCTCTGCAGGGCTAGAGGATAACCAATCAGTGACAACAGGTTTGGCTGTGCCCCTGATGGCGATAAATTTGGCGCTTTGATTAGACTGAACGCCGCTTTCTAAGTTACCGGGCTCGACAGGAGCGGGACTGCAGCAGCAGGTCTTTTCGACTTTGCAACAGTCCATTGTGCTGTGGCTTTCGGCCATGCTGCAAATTGCTGAAATTTCAGTTGCTGGTAGTGCTAGTGCCCGCAGAGGGGCAATCGCCGTGAGCACGAAGGCTAGGCAGAGGAGGAATAAATTCTTACGTATAAGCGATTTTTTCACTGCATTCTCTATCTCAACTATTTGATTGTACCCTTACTCAAAATAATTAGCTGAAAATTGTTGGGTAATGAAATTGATACCTATGGAAACTTATGCCTATTGAAACTTATGCCTATTGCAGTTTGTACCAGCCGTGAAATTTATCGGCACTGCTTGGAAAAATCCTCGCAACAAGAGTTATTCCAGGCGATAAAGGCTCCATTTGCCATTCTTCGTTTTAGCTATTAGCGTCGGCTCGGTTTTAAACCACTTAAGGCTTTCCATAACTTCTCGCGGCACAAGAAGCCAATGAGGTTTTGTGCCGCTTGCTAAGTATTTATCTGCCTCTGCAGGGTCACGTAAAGCTTCCACACGACGATGCAAAAAATATGATAGCGAAGGTGCTTCTACAACTACTGTGGCAATATCGGCCTGAGCTGCCTTGATGCGCCAAATAAGCTCTTCAAAAGGCTGCTGGCGCTCTTTGTAGAAGGCGATATTGGCCTTCGGTACAAGTAGTGCTGTTAGGGCAATTGTCAGGCCTGTGAGAACTGCCAGGGCCTGTTTCTTTTGGTTGCGTACGGCTAGATACAAATAGTACAGAGCAGCGACAAAGGCACCGGCAAGGGTAGCTCGGCTGTCACTGAGGAATACTTGAACCCAGCCGTGGGCCGTGCCACCGGCAATGAAAGCACCAATCGTAGTGGCAATGATGAGCAAGGCGCTGGCAATTATAATTTTGCTCGATTTCTTGTTTTGCTTACTGCTTTCGCCTTCAAGTTTGGCCATGGCTGCTGCAATGAGCACGGCAATTGGCGGCAGAGCCGGCAATATGTAAGTGGGTAGTTTGGTCTTGATGGCGCTGAAGAGCACTAAAACAAAGGCAGCCCAGATGGCCATGAAAAACAGAAAAGCTGTGCGATCGCTTAGATTTTCGCGATTTTCAATCAGCCTTTTGCCCTGTTCTATTTGTTCTTGCCGTGTTGATTTCTTTCCTATGGTCTTAGCAAAAGCGGCGAGGGGCGCGATTGCCATCAAAACCAGCAGTAGGCTCCAGGGGAAGAGACCGCCTAATACCACTGGAATGTAAAACCAGAAAGGCTGTTGGTGGTTGACCGTACCGACCATTCTGCCGAAGTTTTGAGTAATGAAGAAGTCTTGGAAGAAAGCACCATTGGTGCCGATGGTGGCCATTGTGTACCAGGGGATATTCACAACTGCAATTATTGCCAAGCCTAGAAACGGGCGAGCATCAAGAATCTTCCGTAATAGACCTGAGGGTTTAGTTGTTAGCAGTAAGTACAGTCCATAAATAGCGCCAACAATGATTACGGCAATGGGGCCTTTGCAGAGAAAGGCTAGGGCAAGAGCCAGGTAAGCAATCAAGCAGGCCGAGAGTCGGCGGGATTTTTCGAAGTGAAAAAGAGCAAAAAGTGCTGTGGCCATCAGGGCCGCTAGGGGCATGTCGGTCAGTGACACATGACCAATAGCGCTGGACAGGGGAAAAGCCATAAAAATCAAGGAGGCAATAATTGACTGTTTGCGACTGATGTAGGGCAGTGAAAAGAAATAGGTGGAAAGCCCTAGAAAGACACCGCTAAGGGCGCTTACGAGCCTTCCAGCAAAGGGATTTACCCCTAAAAGGTGGTAAGTGCCTGCCACCGACCAGAAGTAAAGAATAGGCTTGTCTAGCCATGGTTTGTAGTTTTGCAGGGGTAGTAAGTATTGATTTGTCTCAAACAGCTCTCTGCCAGACTCAATAAAGAAGCTGTCGGTGGGGTCAAGTGGCCCGTAACTGCCGAGCCATGGTAAATAGAGCAATAGTCCAAGAGCTAACAGTATTAGTGGCGCCGGTAGATCGGTGCTAGTGGCAATGCCATTGGCATTGCTACTGCTTTTTTCTGCTGAATTGGCGGGAGAGGCTGCGGCACTCTCTATTTCGGCACTTTCGTCCATGGCTTTTGCTAGGGCTTCCTTGTCTGTCGCTCTTAAGAGTGATGGTCTGCATAGATTACTATTTTGCTTGCATTGCTGCTCTGCTTACATAGATTATCAGCTTGGCAAATCTTGCCAAGTAAAACTATGGCGATTTGCCGTGGCAGTGCTTTCTGCATCCTCAAAAGTGTCTACTATCCTCTAGACAAAAGATCCGCTTAGTGACGGATGTGCGGCTCACTCTATTGAGGCTATGTTGATAAAGGAGAGTGTTAAACGGAGGGGCTGCAAATGAGATTGACAAAAGTATCTGACTTCTTTTTGGTTCACTGGCATAGCATCCTCGGTGTTATTGAGGCAGCTGGCGAGCGTGCTGAGCGTCGTAAGAGCGCCAGGGTGACTGGCAACAGAATCAAGGCTCTCACAAGAGGGGCCTACGAACACGTTGTTTCCACTTTCGATTATTTGCCTGCAGAAGAGTTTCTTCCTGCTGGCGATCATTATCTTGGTGAGAGTAAGACAGCCCTGGTGGCGGTTCCTGCTTTGCATCAATTTCGTGAAGTGCTAGGAGTTGACCCTGTGGTTCCAGTTAGAGCCAATAGTACAAAACCACTCTCGCATATCAGTCAATATCGTTTGGCTGCTTATGTTGCCGGCCTTCCGGTGCAGCAACGAGCCGCTGTATATGGTGGCGCTCTTAGCTATCAATAGAGGTATCCAAAGTTTCTGCTCTTTTGTTTTTGGTGATTTTCAATGAGGAATGCTCATGAATGCTTGCAATGTGTGCGATTTGTTTTTGATTGGCTGGTTCAGTATTAAAAGAATATTTGCTTTGCAAAGTGAAAGGGGCGATCGATTTGAGAGCGCCAAAATTACGCATACTCGCCTCAAAGCTATTACTAGCAAGAAGTTCGTGCCAGTAGTGTTTGAGTCAGTGCCAGAAGGAACAACGCTACAGAACAGTGGGGTGAAGAACAATGGTATTCCTCACCTGCACGAGTTCAGAGAAGTACTTGGGGTGGATCCAATCATACCCATGACTGCCGACCGCGAAAAACCGCTGTCACATATCAGTCAGTATCGTTTAGCGGTTTATGTCTCTGGTTTGTCGGAAGGTCAGAAAGCCCTTGTCTATGAAGATTTAGCTGGATCTGCGCAATGTGCTTAAGAAGCGCCGAGAGGTTGTCGTTTATTTGCTGCTAGTAGTAATTTGAGATGTTGCACTGAGAAGTTTTGCTGAGAGCCTGCACTATTGGTGCAGGCTTTTCTTTTTGGCCTGCTAACTTGGAATTGGTAATATACTGCTGCTGTGACCGCAGCAAATATCAACCATCTAGTTGGGAATTCTCTTGACCAAGAAAATTAGTGTTCTCATTGTTGAAGATAATGAATTGATGCGCCAGGGGCTGTCAGCCGTTCTGGAGCGTGATGGCGAGTTTGAAGTTTTGGGCGAGGCCGAAGACGGCATATCTGCCGTAGAAATGGCCAAGAACCTGAAGCCTGATGTGGTGATCATGGATATTGGCTTACCGCTGATGAACGGTATCGATGCTACGCGACTAGTTAAACAGGCCCTGCCCCAAGTTCACATAGTTATGCTCACTTCGCATGACAATGACAACGAGATTTTTGCCGCACTCTCAGCGGGAGCCGCTGGATATTGTTTGAAAGATTGTGCTTCAGAGAGAATTAGGACAGCTGTGGCATCTGTTTCTCACGGTGCCGCTTGGATAGACCCTCGAATTGCCCATAAGGTGCTGCAGGCATTTGAAAGCCCAGCGCCGAGAAAGCCAGTAGCTGGTCAGGTGCCGCTACCTCCGAGCGAACTGCTGTCGCAAAGAGAGCGTGAAGTGCTCAAGTTAATGGTTGATGGCGCAACCAATAAGGAAATTAGCGAGAAGTTGATCATCAGCGTTTCTACTGTGAGAACTCATGTAGAGCATATTCTCGAGAAGCTAGCTGTGACTGGAAGAACGGCCGCAGCTATCAAGGCGATGAAAGAAGGCTTAATATAGACGGCTTAATATAGACGGCTTAATATAGACGGCTTGATGCCTTCTACTCCTCAGGTTTTGGCAGGCTCTCAACATAAGCCTGTAACTGGGTGCTGGTTACCCGGGCGCGAGATGGTATGGCTTTGATAATTCCGGGGATTCTAGAGCCACTTTGAGTCAATTGTTGATTTGCACCTGAAGCCGTTCTTTTATCTGTGCTTGTTCCCGCAGACTGTTCGGCTGATGCCGGTAGTTGCGTATTCGATGTGGTTCCTGGTTTAGTTCCTGGTTTAGTTCCAGGTTTCGCTGCTGTTACTTCTGGCCAATCACTAGCTGAATCATCGTCTCTGCCAAACCAATATTCGCGATTGCTTTCAGCTGGCTCGCTGTCGCTAGCTACTTGGCGTATTTTTTCCATGTAGCATTGCCTATAGCCAGTGCCATCAAGGGCTTGCAGTCGATTTTCTGACATTCTTGCGCCGTCAAACTTCTTGTCTTTTGTCGCAGGAGTGGTCCCATTTTTCGCTACATCGGGGTTGGAGCCAGGCTGAAGATTTGGCTCCGGTTTATTGTTGCAGGCTGGTTTTCTGGTTAGCTTAGCAACCAGATCAGAGAATAGATTTTTGAGCGTAGTCCACATGCCAGTGCATCATCTCTTTAGTTGCTGCTGATCATTTCATACCCTATTTTCGTGCCTATTAGGATATATTTTTCCTGTGTTGCTGACTATTTTTTATCGTTCGTACTTGCGTTTGTTGGCGCTGGAAGTAAAAAGCTGAAGGTCGTTCCACCATTGGGGCGGGCAATGCAATCAACTACGCCACCATGTGCTTCGATTATGCGGCGGCAGAGATAAAGCCCAAGACCCGTGCCTGGGGCGTGTCTTGTTGATTTGGCGCGGGCGAAGCGTTCAAAGAGAAGTTTGGCTTCTTCTTTTTTTATGCCCTGACCGCTGTCTTGAATCTGCACAATAACCTTGCTGGCGGCGAGTTCTACTGATATTCGAATCTCACCTTTGGCCGGTGTAAATTTAATGGCATTGTCGAGTAAGTTGAGAATTATTCTCTTTAAGTCTTGTCTATTGATCGCCAAGTCAATTTCAGGCACATTGCTATTGAGATTGACTCGTAGTTCTTTGCGCGCATAAATTGGATTTAGCTCAGTCATACACTCGCGGCAAAGCTTTACTAGAGAAGTCTTGTCGCTGCTTGTTGTGGCTACTTTGCCGCTTTCATAACGAGCAACACTGAGTAAATTGTCGACCATACCTAGAAGGTCTTTGAGGGAACGTCTAGTGGTGTCAAGAATCTTACGGTAGCTATTTGGTAACTCTCCATAGATGCCTTCAGAAGCTTGCTTGGCAGTCATTTCCATGGCGATAAGCGGAGTGCGCAGGTCGTGGGTGACTGTATAGACAAATTCTTCTAGCATCATGTTGCGCTCAAGTAGCTGCTTCTGCAGTGTTACCATGCGTACGCCCGACTTAACTCGTGCTTTGAGTTCTTCTGCATAGAAGGGCTTGACCATATAGTCGTCGGCACCGCTATTAATACCGGCAATGATATTTTCGCGCAGTCCGCGGGCGGTGAGGAACATGATGTAGATATGTCGACCGCGTGGGTCTGATCTGAGCTTGCGGCAAAGGTCGACCCCGCTTATTTCGGGCAGCACCCAGTCGACGATGATAATGGCTGGTTCGTAACGTTCAAAGCATTCCCAGGCTTTATTGCCGTCATTGCAGACAAATGTCTCAAAGCCCTCTTGCTTCAAGATCAAATCAAGTAAATTGACTGATTTTTGATCTGAATCAGCAATCAGAATGCGTGGTTTGGGGCCTTTCATGATGCGATTGTAGCTCACCTTGGCTTGTTTTTGTCGTCAGTAGTAGACCGGTCTGCTACTAATAGACAAAAAATGAAGAGGAAGGGAACAGTGCTGTAACATCAACTTTTCGATCAAACTGGTCACACGCTGGTCAGTACTCACAAGGAGCAAGAGTCTGAAAATAGGAATATTGATAATCGGCTCTTTGTATTGGCATGACGGCCAAGACGATATCCGCAAGAATTGGAGAGAAGACCGCCTTCTCATCAATGAAGCAATTGATGTTGCCGCTCCTATTCGTTATGGACGAAAGTCTAGTAGTCGTGGTGACACTTATACAATGGTGCTGTCTATGAAGGCGCAGCTAGGTCGTGCCAAGCTGGTTCCGTGTGTCAAGGCAATCAATGACAGCAATGATTTGATAGATGAAGCTGTGCAACTGTGGCGGGCTGAAGCACAAAGGGTGAGTGATTCTGCGGTTTCTGATACTTGGGGCTGTGTTGCTCTAAAGATTAGAGACGGTGTGGTATGTCCTGATGAAATTAAGGCGAAATGGGCTCAGGTCGCCCAAGATAGAGCTGAGCATTTCAATATTAGGCACGCCCATGATGAATTGCCGTTGCTGGATAAATCGGGACTATTGCAAATGGCCTGGCCGACAAAAGTTGATGGCGAGCCATTGCTGGAAGTTGATGCCCTTTTAGTTTCGACCAATCAACCTACTCTCACGGCAAGAAATGAGTATGCAGACCCATACGACATTGCTAGAGCGTGGCTAAGATGCCCGGAGCACGACCATTACTTTTACAAGAACAAAGGTCACGGCATCAAAACATTTGAGGATGACGCTATTTTAGAAGAAATATGGGCGGCCCATCACGGTGGCTGTGGTGGCCCAATTGTTTGCTAACGAGCACGTAATAGACCGGTCTACTATGGCGTAGACAAAAAAAGAGGAGGCGAACAGTAGCATCCAGACCATTGTCTGAAATGCACTGTTCGCCTTCTCTCTGCAACTAAAGCAAAATGAATGTGGCTATTTCGTTTTAGGCTTTCAGCTACCGGCTTAGGCTTTCAGCTATTTGCTGAAGGCATCACGCACTGAAACAGTGTCCAGGGCGGCGATACGTTCACGCAGAAAGGCTGAGGCTTCATCGTCGGTTCGCTTACTTCCGTCTGCTTTGGTGAAAAGCTCGCTAGTGCTGATCGGCTTGCCGGTCACTACTACAGCCTTTCTCCTGAACAAAGGGAAAGCCAAAAGAACTATGCCGAACTGCACAGGTCGATCGAATTTCGATAGCCAGGGCCCTGGGTAACGGCCATAGCGAATGTAGTTGGGCACTACGTAGACTTCTTCACCTAAACGCTCAGCGGCGCTGCGGGCGATGATGGCTACGCCGTTTTTGAACGGGCCCATTGTGGGTGAAAAGTTCGTCAGACCTTCTGGAAGGACGACCAGTGTCTCTTTGTTGACGACCATCTCAATAGCAGCTGCACGGGTGCGTGTGCCACCATCTCTGATTTTGTCGGTGGCAGTAAAAATGCCACCACGTGAGAGCCAAACTCCGAGCAGCCCCCCAAAAGCTGTCATCACACGGTCAGTCGCCATGTAACGCGCCGGGCCCCGGATGAGTTGGGGCATGATGACGGCATCGGCCCAGTGTGGGTGATTTGCCGAGATGATGCGGGGGCCGACCAGATTGTCGAGGTTCTCTCGGTCAACAAATTTAATCGCACCTACCTGGATGTTGGTCAGAGCCCGAGCCACTTTCAGCAAACGTGCCGTAGCGACCGGACCGGCAGGTGGGGCTACATAGCCGCAGGTTGTCACCTTTGCGATTTCGTCTTGATGGCGCTTGCGTAGAGAAGCCATGTAGGTCTTGTAGATCGTCAGCAGTGCGGCTATTGCCAACAGTGCTAACAAAGCTGTGTAAACCATGTGTGTGTCCGTGAAATGAAATTCCTGGTTAGAGAAGAGGAAGAATGCCGCTGTAGCAGACAGGCTTCTTGCCTGCCTGACAAAAAGAGCGGATCCCAAATTGAGACCCGCTCTTCGTCAGCAGCTAGAGAACGGCCTAACGCGTGGCGTTAGTTGCGAAATCCACCGATGCGCGTGAGCAGAGCCGAGGCTTCGCCCAAGTGGCTTCTGGTGTCGTGGCGGTTGCGCACCGTCGCGGCTGCATTTGCCTTGCTGATGATGCTCTGCAACTGCGTGCGTTCGGCTGCGCTGCCATAGACGCCATCGCTGTCAGTCGACAATTCAGCGGCATAGCGCACGGCCTGCTCGATGTAGAACAGGGCCGAGTCCCATTCAGTCAGAAGGCTGAGGGCGCGGCACTGCACGTGGCTGCGGGCGTTGCCGGTGGCATGGTTGAGGGTGACCAGGCGCTGCAACACGGTGCGGTCGACGCAGGTGCCTTCCGGCGCCAGCTGAGCCGCTTCGCTGCGAATGACCTTGAGGGTCTCCACCAAAACCTTGATTTCTTTCACCGGCGTGGGCAGGTGCAGAGAATCGTAGCCGTGGGTCGCGAAGTTTCGATGCAGGGCCTCGAGATGACCAGAGACCAGCGCGACACTGTCGATGGCCGAAGCCAAATCGGTGTCGGCGGTGCCGCCGGAGTTCAGGCGAGAGAGGAGGGCAGACGCCGCTTGACGCATCTGGCCGAGCCATTTGTGGTGCAGGTTGGTGAAGTTGCCGCACTTGATGGCGAGGTCTTCACTGTAGGTGGCGGCATCGAAAATGATGCCGAGCAGACGCGCATTGACGGCCGAGGTGAGATCGCGCTTTTGCTCTGCCGAATCGAGCTGAGCAGCGGTGTTGATCCACACGAGAGCGATATCAAGCTCGCGCTGTGCGCGGGCCTGATCGGCCTGCTCTACCAGTTTCGACGTGGGCTGGGGAGCCGGAGCCGATGGGTGAGAAGTAGTCATAATTTACCTATCGAGAACATGTTGTCTGCCTGACTTGGTCGAGGAAAGACAACTGGTTACTGTTTTACATACACAGCTCTCGATTGGACGAAGAGCCGCGCATGCGCTGAGGAGAAAGCTTGCACCTGTGACTGCTAGCCAAAAAAACTCTGACTTCGCACATAGCAAATAAACTAGATATCGTGCAATCCTGTGCGGTGTGGCGCAGGGTGAGCGGATTGCTAGCTGTGAGCGTGTGTTTAGGTCAGGTGTTTATTGGTTCTTAAGTCGAGGAGAAAGTAAAAGGTACGCGCAGAATCTATCCTAGCCAGTACTTGAAAATCACCGGTTAGAAGTAAAGATGTGTCTAATGCAGATAAGAAGCGCTAAACAAGTGGCTTTGGATTGATAGATGTCAAGATGGCGCGGCTGTGCGGGCCGCTTTTGGTGACAAGCTCAGTCAGTTGCGCTAACCGCCAAAAATGGCAGTTTTTACTCTCTTTTAAACAGTGATAATCAAGAGCTTATTAGAGTTTAGCCATAGTTTTCAAGAACACTGTATTTACGCTCTCTATTTTCTATAGGCTCATGAAGTCATATCTCACTCTTTCCTTCATCACAGAAATCCCGAACTCTTAACCTAATCCTCCAGCGCGAACTTATTCTCTGAAGTTACCACTTCAGGGTTGAGCCATGCTTTGGAGACTGAGGGCGTAGAGGGCGCAGATTAGTGCTGATTTGATTTGGTGTGCTGATACGAACAAGTAATCTCACGCGGACATTGCCATGGACGGCTCTGTCCAACGAAAACTTCTTCTAGGAGCCCATATGTTTACCAGATTCAAGACAAGCCTCCGCACGGTGGCTATCATCGTCGCGTTCGTATGTCTTGGCCTGCTTTCCCAAGGTGGGGGTTTGGCCACTGAACTGCTGACGCGCTTCCAGGCCTCCGACCTCGCTGGCCTCAAAGACAAACTCATGCCCATCGGCGTCAACTTGCTGATCGGCCTGCTCTTTCTCTCTATCTCGTATCTGTTCTATCGCCCTCTGCGACTTGCCTTGCAGAGCGCTCTTGAGCGCGCCGGTGCAAGCCCGCGGGGCAAGACTATGCTGCTGCGCACCATGCAACTGGGCTACTGGTTGGTGGTTGTCTTTGTGGTGGCCAGCGTGGTGGCACCCGATATCCTCAGCAAGCTCTTTCTCGGTGCCAGCATTCTCTCTGCAGCCATCGTCTTGTCGTTGCAAGGTGCTGCCGGTGACCTGCTCAGCGGCATCTTCCTCAATGTCACCAAGCGCTTCCAGCCTGGGGACAACATTGAGGTGATCGGCATGGACAAAATCAAAGGCAAGGTTGTCGATATTGGATACCTCTCCACCATCGTCAAACTGGCTGATGGCGAGGTCACCATCCCCAACAAAGATTTGTGGAGCAAACCCGTCAAGGTTGTTGCAGACGCAAAACCGGTTTCGCAAATCATCCTTCCGCCTGGCTACGACCCCAAGCGCGAAGGCACTACCAGCCGCTTCAAGTAGCGGCCTAACCTCTGGCCTGAGCCAGAAAAAATTCAAACACGGAGATCAAAATGAAACTCAAAGTTATCAACGTCGACAGCCTCGTCGCCGTCAAGGCTGATGTACTCCTGGTTGGCTGCTTCGAAGGCGAAGTCGCCAACTCTCTTTCCGGCAGCGATGCCTCTCTGACCCAGCTGGCTGTGGCCACTGGCAACGGCCCCGCCAACCAGGCTGAAGCCGAAGGCTTCAAGGGTGCCGTTGGTGAGACCGTGGTGCACTTCGCTGGCACCCAGCTCGGTGCCAACAAGGTGGTTCTCTTCGGTCTTGGCGCTCGTGGCAAGGCCACCATCGCCAGCTTCCGCAAGGCCATCACCGCAGCGCTGAAGAAGGCCAAGGGCCTGGGCGCCGAGCATGTGGCGTTCGCTGCCCTCGACCCGGCGGCTGTGGCTGGCAGCGATGCCTTCACCGTTGGCCAGGCTCTGGCGTCATACGCCGGCATGGTCGACTATGTCATCAACCACCAGAAGACTGCGCTGGCCGGCCACAAGCCCGAGAAGCGCTTCAAGAAGCTGCATCTGGTGGCCGCCCTCGACTCGTTCACCGAGTTGGCTCGTGGCCTCAAGGCTGGCTTCCAGGTGGCGTCCGCCGTCAACCTCGCTCGCGATCTCTCGAACGAGCCGGCCGGCACTCTCACTCCCACCAAGCTGGCCGCTGTGGCCAAGTCGGTGGTGGCTGGCAATGACTGCCTCTCCATCAAGGTGTTCGACCACAAACAGCTGAAGAAGATGGGCGCCCATGCCCTGCTCGCCGTGGCCCAGGGCTCCGACGAAAAGCCGCGCCTGATCGACATCGTCTATAGCCCGGTCGGCAGCAAGGAAAGCGACCCGGTCGCCCTCACCCTGATCGGCAAGTCGGTCACCTTCGACAGCGGCGGTCTCGACATCAAGCCCGCCGACGGTATGCGCCACATGAAGCGCGACATGTCGGGCGGTGCCGTCACGCTGGCAGCCATTCAGGCCATTGCTGCCCTCGGTCTCAACATCAAGGTGCGCTGCGTCATGGCTGCCACCGAGAACATGATCAATGGCAGTTCCTACAAGCCTGGCGACGTTCTGCAGACGATGAAGGGTCTCACCGTCGAAGTCGACAACACCGACGCTGAAGGCCGGCTCACCCTGGCCGACGCCATCGAGTACGCCAAGCGTCAGGGCGACACCACCATCATCGACCTGGCCACCCTCACCGGCGCCGTCAAGATGATGACCGGTGACGTCGGTGCTTGCGTCTTCGGCAACAACGACGACTTCACCAACCTCGTCTTCGGCAGCGCCACGGCCCAGAACGAGCGCGTGCTGCCTGTTCCCATGTGGGAAGAGTTCAAGGACGCCAACCGTTCGGACATGGCCGACCTGAAGAATTCGGGCGGTGCCCCTGGCTCGACCACGGCGGCCTACTTCCTCCGCGCCTTCGCTGGTGAGGAGATCAAGTGGTGCCACATGGACATCGCCGGCGTCGCCTTCCGTGATCGCGAGCTGGGTGCAGACCCGCGCGGTGCCACGGGCTACGGCGTGCGCACCCTGGTGGAGCTGGCCACGCGCCTGGCTGCTCAGACCCAGGCCCGTTCGCTGGACGCCTGAGTTCTAAGGCTCAGGCTATGCAGATAGCTGGTGGAGCCGTGAGATTAGCTCATTGACGACAGCCTTAATCAGGTGGTCCACTGGGCCAACTGTGGTTCCCTCAATGCCGCGACTCTTGCGCTCCACCAGCCAATCGAGGAAGAGCACCCGGCTAAGCGCTTCGGCGTAAGGTAAGGTGGCGACAACATCTTTTTCTGGGCGGCCTGACTCAAAGCAGTAAGATTCAATCAGCTCGTTGCGGTAACGCTCGAAGCCACCGTTTTTGTGATGAGCCATGGTCAACGTGGCTATATCCATCAGCGGCACGCCGAGGGCTGTAAACCAGGACCAGTCGATGATGAACAAGCGTTGTCCGCGCAGGATGATGTTTTCTGCGTAGAGATCGCCGTGAACAAGCGATATCGTCTCTCCTGCTAGGGGCTTGGCTAAGACATTGGCAAGCTTGAGCAGGAGGGTTCTTTCTTCGTCGCTGATAAGCTGCCAGTTGGCTAGTTTTTCAGCAAAAGTGGAGACAAAGGTTTCATAGTCGATTGGTGAGAGGCAGCGCAAGATTCCAAGTTGCATCAGCTCGTCTGTGCGATAGGAATATGAGCGGTGTGTCTTGGCCAACTCTTCGCCAATGCGGCGGGCAATCTCCGGAGAGCCTCCGCTGCGGTCTAGGGCTTCTCGACCCAAATCTTCCATGAACATGGCAGTCACCTGACCCTGGTGAGCGGCCATGAAAAGTTGTGGAGAATTAGAAATCGATGGTATCAAGATGCGCTCGTGCAAATCTTGCTCTACATCCCAGGGCGGCAATACCAGCTTGTAAATCAGAGACTGCGGCAGAGCGTCCTCGAGCTCAATGCGCTCGACATAAGACAGGTCTCGGTGGCGAAGCAATTCGCGACTTTTAACAGTTACTGCTTTGCCGTAGAACTCTTGTAGCCAGCTTGTCAGTCTTTCTTCACCCACCGGCGTCAGTAGTTCGAGAGAGCCATCTTCACTCAATGCTAACTGGCCTTGACTGCTGTCAAGATTGGGCTCTGGTGCTGACTTAGGTGTTGATTCTGGTGTTGATTCTGGCATTGGCTTTGCTGTTGATTCTGGCATCGAAGTACTAGTTCCCCTGGCTCCATTTTACTCTCGTGACAAGGTCTTGCTCAGGCGCTCGACCTCTAACTTCTCATTTCTGCACTAAAACATAGGTCAAATTTTCTCGCCCATCCCGGGCATTAACCTCAACAACGGAGATATCTTATGGACGGACATGATGGCGGACACGGCGGAGACCTTGGCGTAGGCCATGGTCACGGCGTCGATCTTGGCTTTGGTAGCCACGATCATGGAGTTTCACACGGCTTTGACCACGACGGCAATCACGCCGGTCACGTCACTGCCGAAGCAATGATGGTGGCGCATAGCCACTGTCACAGTCACGATGGCATGGTCGGTCACTTCGGCAATGACATCAGTATGGCCGACCTCAGCCACGGTCACATCGGCGGCTGGAGTCACGGCGAAGGCATTGACCCGGCCAAGACGCAACGCATCAAGCGTATGCTCGCGGCGGTGGAAAAGGCCAAGGCCGATCCCCAGCGCCGTTACTACGGTGCTCACATCGTTGGTCACGGCTACATTGACGTGGCTGAAATCTTCAGGCGTGCGGCCCTGCAATCGGGCATGATGCGAATTTGCAACACGGTGGCCAACTTCAATCCGGTCGATCTGACCGACACCGTGATCAGCGATTGGAGTCGCTTCACGCCGCCCTACTCGCGCAACAGCACCCCGGCCGGGTATTACCCCAATGCCGCCGGTCTGACGCGGGTCTTCAAGCAGTACTGGCAGGTGGCTGACCCGAGCCCCTGGTGGAATCCTTGGGCTGGCAAGGCCAAATTCGACCGCACCAAGTCGACTTATGTCGAAATCAGCATCGTGACCTGGTTCTTCGCTGACATCGGCGACTACGAGACTCGTATCGACATCACTGTGGTGTCGTTGCCGGTGCTCGACCAGACCGACAAGGTCTGGGGGCGTCGCCGTACGCCGTTGGCTCAGCACCAGGAGGCGGCCGAGAAGGTTTGCCACCGGCTGTTCGAGGCCCTCAAGGCTGCTCCACCGAGCGCCTATGTGCTGGCCAAGCGCAGCAAGATCGTTGCCGAGAAGGCTGAAGAAGCTCGGCAGGCCGAAGCGCGCCAGCAGGCGAGCCAGCCCCGCGCACCCAAGGTCGGTCAGTCGGGCGCTGATCTCGACTCGCTCTTCGGTGTCACTGACCCGCTGGAGAGTGCACCTGCTGCGGTGACCCCGGCCAAGGCCGAAGCTGGTGCTGCTTCAAGCAACCCGGCTGTGGCTCAGCCTGCCGCGGACGAAAAAATGGTGCCCGTCGAGGTCACCATTCCGCCGCCGCGCATGCGCAAGCCCGATCAGGAAGCCTGACCGTGTTAATGGGGAGGTGGCGGAGCTTCTGCTCTGCTGCCTTCCCGTTTTTTCAACATCACAGCGCTATCACTTCTCTCTGGGCTTAGCGCTCTGACAATAGGACAATTAGATGAGCCCGCATAAATTCATGCGGTTTCTCGTGCTGCTGTTGCTTCTTGTTGTAACTGCCGGTGGTATTACCTACGAGCAGCTCTATCGACAGGACTGGTTTGGATTTGCCCCCCAGGCCGCTGAATCTGCAGCACAAGGAGGCGCTAACAACGCATTGAAAAATCGCGTATCGAAGACAAATATATTCCCCTTTCTGCAAGGCATGCTCAACAAGCTGCCTTCACCTACCAACCTTGATGCCAATCGTTTCGACCAGGTTCTCGGCATTGACGCCGGCAACTACCTGCGCACAGCACATGTGAGCAGAATTGAGGTCAAGGGCGATTTCTTCAGCCTCGCTCTCAGCCAATCTGTGACGACCAATCTCAATGGTCAAGCTGATTTGAGAGTGGCGCAAAAGGTGACATTTACCTACCAGAAGGTCGTAAGCCCAACAGGAAGCCACATCGTCTTGAGCAATATTGACGGTGTCGAAGTCAAGGCAACCTGGCTTCTGGGCTGGATGACAGTCAGTCAAGTAGAGCTTTCGCTTGATGCCGCCGGTAATACCGTGCTGGTAGTCACAGTGAATACCTTCTTTGGCAAGACTGAGCGCACTTTCATCATTGGTCCGGATGGAAAACCTCGCAAATAGGAGTGCAATTCATGGATCCCAACATTTTCAAACCGGGCTATCGCATCGAAATCAAAAACGAAGCCCAGGCCCGCATCTACCGGCGTCTCTTGATCGCCAAAATTGTCGTTCAGCTCGTCCTCCTTGGCGGCCTCTTGGCCCTGAGCGGCTGGGACTGGAAGATGTTCTTGGGCGTCGCTGCTATCGCCACGGTCTGGCAGTTCGGCCCGGCTCTCTGGCGTAAGTTCAAGCATCGTCAGGCGCAAGCCTGATGACGACCGCAAGTTTAACGTCATCGGCCAGAAAAGTTCTCTTGATTGAGGACGACCTCTCGCTGGGCGAATTGCTTGTTCTCTGTTTGACCCGACACAGTCACGTCACTGTATCGTGGTTTGTGCGTGCGCGGTTAGCGGCAGAGAGTCAAGACCTGGTCTTGATGGACGCCGATGGCAAGGAAGTGGTCTTCAATGCCCAATCACTTGTCAGCGATTTTGACCTTGCCTTTGTTGACTATCGCCTGAAGATGAGCACCCTGTCTGGTGTACAAGTGACGCGCAAGCTCGCTTCTGCCAAGCTCAAGGTGATTGCCTCTAGCGGCCTGTTCTCTCTCAACGATGAGTTGATTGCGGCTGGTGCCAGTAGTGCCATAGACAAAGACAAAATCATCGGGCGCGCCCTGAAAGAACCCGACTTCATCGAGAAGCTTTGCTCGCCTGAGTAAGGCTTTTTTCGATCGTCATCTCACTCTGCATCTGCATCTAAATCTGTATCACGACTTGCCGCCAACGACGGCAGGTTCTAACGCCGTTGAGGATAAAACTATGACAAATCTCACGTTATCACCGGGCTGCCACCACGCACAGTGCTGTGCGCAGGGTGCCCACTCTAAGGCTCTCACCAAGGCCGAGGCCGCCGCTCCGGAAAACAACATCTTTCGTCTGCCTCGCACCGTGGTGCCGTCGCACTACGACTTGACCATCACCCCTGGCCCCGAGTCTCGCATCTTTCATGGCGACGTGGCTATCAACGTCGACGTACTCAAGCCGACCAGCGTCGTCAAAATCAATGCCAAGAACCTGGTGATCACCTCGGCTCTGGCTCGGCATGAGAGTGGTACCGTGCTCAATGGCACCGTGACAATCGATGCCGATAAAGAAATGGCCGAGATTGCCTTCGCTGGGACCCTGGCGGCTTCTGCCTGGGTACTGGAACTGCAGTTTGCTGGTCAGCACGGCAACAACGGTCAGGGCTTCTTCGCCAACACCTGGGAAGATGCGGAGAAGAAGGTTCACACCGTTCTCTGCACCCAGTTCGAATCGGCCGATGCTCGCTCTGCTTTCCCCTGCTTCGATGAGCCCGAATTCAAGGCCACCTTCAAGGTGCGTCTGGTGGTGGCAAACGAGCTGGTGGCTCTCTCGAACGGTGATATCGTCGGCGTTACCCCCAGCCTCGACTATGCCACCAAGAAAGTGGTCGAGTTCGAAGAGACGCTGAAGATCAGCACCTACGTGGTCTGCTTCGTCGTCGGCGAGTTCGTCAGCAGCGCTCCGTTCTATGTCAAAGGCAAGCGCATGCAGATCTGGTCGATTCCTGGCACCGAGCACAAGCATGCTTTTGCCAAGCAGTCTGCTGCCTTTGGTTTGGATTACTTCGAGAGCTATTTCGAAGTGCCTTATCCCTTCGGCAACAAGATTGACCTGGTGGCCATTCCTGACTTCGCCTGGGGCGGCATGGAGAACGTCGGCTTGATTGTCTTCCAGCCGCGCCTCTTGCTGGTCGACGAAAATTCGGGCGAAGAGAACAAGAAGCATGTTTGTCAGATCATCATGCATGAGATCGCCCATCAGTGGTTCGGTGACCTGGTCACCATGCGCTGGTGGAACGGCCTGTGGTTGAACGAGAGTTTCGCCACATTCATGCAGTACAAGGCCGCCGATGCTTTCAACAGCAAATGGGCCTGCTGGGACAGTTTCTGCTACAGTCGCGACAAGGCCTATTGGACCGATTCGGTGCGCAGTTCGCATCCTATTGAAGAGACTGTGGAACGCCCCGGCGATGCCATTCTCTTGGTGGATGCCATTTCGTACGAAAAGGGTTGTTCGGTGCTCTACCAGACCGAGAACCTCATTGGTGCCGAGGTGCTGCGTCAAGGCATTGCCCTCTACCTGAAGCAGCATGCTTTCGGCAATACCGAATCCTTCGACTTGTGGGACAGTCTGGAAGCGGCTTGCAAAGCCAACCAGATTGAGCTTCCCATTCGCTCGATCATGGAAGCCTGGGTTTTCCAGGTCGGTCACCCGGAAGTGATGGTCACTGTCGGCAAGAAGCCCGGCGAGTTGGTTCTGACTCAGCGTCCCTTCCTGCTTTTGGAGAAAGGCCGCAAGGCCCACAAGCGCTGGCCGGTTCCGATCACCATGGCAGTCACCGCTGCTGATGGCACGGTGAACGAGAGCAAGTTTGTGCTCTTCGAGCGCACCAAGCGCATCAACGTCGGTGTTGGCTACAAGCTGGTCAAGGTCAATTCGGGCGGGTTCGGCTTCTACCGGGTGCACTACGCACCTGAGCTTTTGGCTCTGCTCAGCGCCAACATCAAGGACCTCCATGGCATTGAGCTGGCTAGCCTGGTGGCTGACGCCAAGGCCTTCTTCACTGCTTGCTTGATGGACGCCAGCGAGTATGTTCGCTTCCTCTTCAAGATTGCCGCTCGCAACGATGAGTACAGCTGGCATCATGTCATCGAAGGGCTCGATCTCGTCAGTCGTCTCTGCGACGAACAAGACCGTCGTGCCCTGAGCAAGGTTGTGGTGGGATTGCTGCAGGAGCTGGCTGACAGTCAGGGTTGGGACCTCTCGCCCACAAGCGAAGGTTTGCTGCCCGTCTTCAGCGGCTTCAAGCCCTATCACCTCAACTTGAACCCGCTGGTGCGCAAGCTCAGTGGCGTGCTCTACCGCGACTGGCGCAAGAGCCCCACAGCTGTCGATGCCTACAGAACGGCTCAGGCGGCCATGGTGCTTCACTTTGCTCAGGCCAAGGTTGTCCCTGAGTTCTCCAACCTGCAGCGTCAGGCAATGCATGCCACGCCGCTGCATATTCAGCAGTATCTGCTGCATTTGGATCAGCGCTATCGCCAGGCTGGTCAGGGTGAAAAGGCTTACATCTTCATGGTGTTGGCTGATATCATTCTGCGCCCCGGGCGTTCGGCGGAAGGTTCTGTGCAGCGCTTCTTGGAGGAATGGCCCGAGACCATTTCGCCGGAGACACCGCCCATCGAGGTGGTGAACAAGGTGCTCTACAGTGGCATCGTTTCGGTCGACACTGCCGACCTTGAAGCCAAGCTGAAGCGCTGCTTCCGCCGCTACAAGTCGCACATTGCCCAGTCTGCCATCAATCGCACCATGGAACGCATTCGTGCCAACGTGGTGATGCGCGAGAAACAGAGTGCGGCAATCAAGGTGTTGTGCAAGGTGCTGTTGAAAGAGCTGAAGGCCAAGCCAAGCAGGGCGAAGCTCAAGCTCTTCAAAGTCGAGCAGTAATTGCTCAGAAGCAAGGTTCTGTAGTCACTTCGGTGATTGCAGTTCCTTGCTTTTTTCACATTTGCTACTATAACGAGTAATTGAAAAGGTGAAACCTGTAACTGAGCTTCATTTGGCTTGGGTTTTAAGTGATTGCTGAAAGGTTATAGCTGCTATCTTAATTACAGTTTGAGTTGGTTTAACCATTCAGTTGTCCTGAGTATAATTGGCTATAACCGTTCGATAGGTTGAGACATGGTTAAGTTAGGCGGCCGCTGCAATGGGCTGCAAAGAGCCGCACTCTTAAAAGAAGCTTGCTGACGGTGAATTCACAGCGGCTACTCCACAGGCGTATGTTCGATGGCAGTTGGAGTTGGGCGGGAACCTTTTCCTAATGGCAATGGCCGTCATTCACGTTTGACCGCAGATCTCTTGATGATGTTTGCTGGACAGTCTCGGTTTTCCTGGGGTGTCATAACTTTTACCTCGAAGCATTGCCATGCAGTATCCTTTAGCTGGAGGGAATCTATGCCGCTTCAGCGAAAACTCACAAAACCTTTATCGCTCTTACTGCTTCTGACATTTGCCTCTTCTGCTGCTAACGCTCCAGTTTTGGCGGCTTCCCCGTCTAGTAAGGCGCAGAAGAAGCCAATACCGGCAAGCTCATTGCAGGCTTATTCAAGCAAGCGCTTTGAACGCTTTAGAAATGAAAGCGATAGATGGGTCGTGCTGCAAGATCCGGAGGTTAAAGCTAGTATTCATGCCTTGATGGGTAATCTTGATGAACAGTATTGGGGCCGTACTCAACTTCTGGATGACAGTTGTTCTCGTGGCGATGACTTATTGATTGCCGGTGATGTGCGTGGCTTGGCTGGTTCGATGGTGTCACTCTTCTATTTAAATTACTCTACAGGAAAGCTCTGTGTCGGCTACAACGATGGCACCAAGATTCACCTCTTTGGTGTCAAGGGCAAAAGTGATGTTCCGCAAGTTCTCACTGAGTATGCTGAAAAGTCCTTGACTGGAAAGCCCATGGTCTTCGATCTGGCTGACTGGAAGCCAGCTAAAAACACCGGTGTCAGAAAAGCCCCACCACTTAACTTAGCCAAGCTGACAGGAACTTACGAGCGTAAGGGCAACAGATTTATCCAGGCGACTTTGCTGGTTGAACAATTGCCAGGCAGCCAAATCAAATTTCAAATATATGCCAACAATGGAGGAAACAGCGGTCAAGCTGCTGGTACCATAAAACTGGTCGATTGCCGTGGCAGCTTCAAAGAGGCCGATAGTGAGATAGTGCTGAAGTTTAGTAGTGGCAAAGTCGTAGTGTCAGGAAATGACTCTTACTTCTGCGGTAACGCCGTCACCTTGCTTGGTACTTATGCCAAGACTAGCGATAAGTCTCCGAGGTTCGACAATGACTAAAAATGTCACTGACTTGATTGCAGCGCTTGATCTGAAACCCCATCCAGAGGGTGGTTATTACCGCGAGACTTACCGCTCTGATAAGGTGGCAGGAGAGCCACTGCGCGCTCTTTCTACGGCTATTTACTATTTGCTTGTGGCCGATACTTTTTCTGAATTGCACCGGCTCACGGCTGATGAAATATTCCATTTTTATCTTGGCGATACAGTGGAAATGTTGCAGCTCTTTGAAGATGGTCAAGCAAAAGTAGTAAAGTTAGGGCAGAACCTGGCTGCTGGCGAACAGTTGCAAGTGGTTTTGCCTGCCGGTGTTTGGTTTGGTTCCCGTCTGGTTGTCGGCGGCTCTTACGCCTTAATGGGCACCACTGTGGCTCCTGGTTTTGATTTTGCCGACTATGAGCGAGGCAACAGGGCCGATCTGCTGGCAAAGTACAGTAAGAATGCAGCGATACCAGGCTTAACCGAGATGATCACAGAGTTGACCAGGGGATAGAAAATTGAACGATAAAATCGCACAGTTCGTCCAAGAGCGCCTGTCAAGTTTGGCTGACCCTGCAAAGGCAGTGGAAATGGCTGCTTACATGAAAACGGACATGCCTTTTTATGGCGTGCAAAAGCCTGATCGCTTGCCGATTATTCAAGACTTAAAACGCGATTTTAAACCGGCTTCCTTGGCTGAGTATCATGACAATATTCGCAGTCTGTGGCAGCAACCGAAGCGCGAAGAGAAATATTTGGCTATAAATTATGCTGAATTATTCCCTCAATTCATTACCATTGATTCTCTTTCACTCTATGAACAGATGGTGCGAGAAGGCGCCTGGTGGGACTATACAGATTCAATTGCCAGCCACTTAACTGGGCCAGTTTTGTTAGCGAATGAAGCTGATGTCAGACCGATTATCGATCGCTATGTTGATGACGCCGATTTCTGGATTCGCAGAACGGCTCTACTAAGCCATCTTGGTCATAAGAAGAATACTTCCTTCAAGCATCTTTTTATTTACTGTCGTAAACTTGCTCCTGAAAAAGAGTTTTTCATTCGCAAAGCTATTGGCTGGGCCTTGCGCGAATACAGCAAGAGTGAGCCCAATCGAGTAAAGCAATTTTTGGCTGAGAACAAAGGCAAGCTCTCAGCTTTGAGCTATAACGAAGGGGCAAAACACTTAATTAAAGTTGGGGCAATGAAGGGCTGACACCTGATGAACAAGTTGCGCAGAGCAAGGAAATTTTTTTGCTTACCTTCGCTAGTGGCAGCAGTTTGTTTTCTTGTGTCTGCAAGTTTCGCTTTTCTGCTTTTGCAACCGTCGACTGCTGTCTTTTCTAGCGTGATCTTGCCTGCTGCGGCTCGTTCAAAAGCTAAGCCCGAAATCGTTGATCGTGTCGAAGAAAAAGATCAAGCTAAGATCAATGCCAAATTAAAGAACACCAGTGCTGTAGCGCATTATAAGAAACCAGACGATTATGTCTCTAGTCGCATTTTAATTAAGGCGCCGGTAGAAATTGTTTGGAAAATGGTGCATGAAGAAAGAGAAACCGCACCAAATTTGGTGTATAGCAAGCTGCACAAAGAAGATGCCAATTTGCTAGTGTTTGAGCAGAAGTGGACAATTGTGCCCTTTCTCGCCACTACTACCTGTGTTATCAGTGAGAATGAAATCCCCTACAAACGTATCGACTATAAAGTTGTAAAGTCGAATCAGTTCAAAGCTATGGAAGGTGCCTGGATTTTTACCCCGGTTGAAAATGACTCTGCTACTGAGCTTGAGCTAACTACCCATCTAGAGCTGCGCCGCCTGGCTCCGATGAAATTAGTAAATGCCATGGCCAAAAAGAAGATTGCTCAGCGTTTGGCCCACATCAAAGAATTAGCCGAAAAGCCACATGCCAACTTAGATGTAGACGGTCATGTCTTAGCTCCTTAGAGCTAAGAATCTAAGTTTTTTCAGAATTCTCTTTATTCGAATTCGCCAATTGGTCCAAGACGCATTGTCAAAAGCTCTACATCTGTCAACGCGAGATGGGGCCCTTGTCTCACAGCACCAGGAGTGTAGACGATACTACCCTGTTCGTAGATTTTTTGATTGTCGCCTTCGCCTGATTGCAATGTTCCTGAGATGACAAAAGCACTTTCTTCAAGCACATGTGTGTGGGCTGAAATCAAGGCGCCTGCTTTCATGGAAATTTTAGCGAGACTTCCGCCAGCAAAGAGTTCTGTAAGGTGGGTAACAGTTACTTCTTCAAATTCTTTTAGGGGCTGGGCTTTCGGTTCGCCAGGTGACAGTCGACGTTGGCGCAAGTTTAGTTCGGCCAAATTTTGTTCTATGTCTTGCTTGGCACAACCGAAGAGCAAAGTGTCTCGCCATTGGCCTTTCATGTTGATGTGCTTGCGCAAATAGCCTTCAAGCTTCATGCCGGCTTTTTGTAAAACCTTTGCCGAACCGAAATTGAATGGATCACAAGTAGCCCCGACTTTTTGCAAGCCAAGGTGGTCAAAGCCAAAGCGAATAACGGCTTCGGCTGCTTCTGAGGCATAGCCTTTGCCCCAAGCCTGACGGCTGTAGCAGTAGCCGATATCACCTATTAGTGAATCTTTTTTTGTTATCCGTAGGGTAACCGAGCCAATGAAATCGGCAGAGTCTGCTAACACTACGGCAAAGTCATAAGTAAGCCGCGGCTCAGCTTTTTGATTGTTAAAGCAGGTTTCCATAAACTGACGGGTTTGTTCTTCAGTGTTGGGGCCCCACTGCATGAACTTGACGACTTCAGGATCGCTTGAATAAGCGTGAACAAACTCAAAATCAGATGGCAGAAACGGACGCATAATCAGCCTTGGCGAGCGGATTGGCGGTAGGGTTTCAGTAGACTTGGCGGGAGTATTAGAGGAGCCCAATTTTCTATCTCAGTGCAATGACCTATTACTTTATCACTTGCAGTGGCTTACTGCGGTTCAAGATTGGGGAAAGAAGAGATAATCGCTGCCGTCTGGCGAGGGACGAATGACAACGACTTTGCCCTCAGTGCGTTTCGGGCGTCCGTTTTTATAAAGTTCGTGATACATGTTGCTGACAATATCTTCTTCTACGGCACGCTCGCGCTTGCGATTTCGTTCCAGGCAGGTGGCTAGCGGTACATCTAATAGCCAGAGCTGTACGTCATCGTAGGCAAAAGACGCTGCTCGATCGAGTATCTGTTTGCGATGTTTGGGGTTGAGGTTGGTGTTGTCAATGATAATGCTGAGTTTCTCTGCCATTGCTTTTTCCAACCGTTCAAAGAAAATCTCAAAAACTGCTGCCGGGTCGCCTTGGGTTTTCTCGTCACCGTATAATTCAAGGCGAATTGAGTCAGCGTTCATGTAGTGAAAGCCTTTGGCGACAATTCTTTTTGAAAGGGTGGTCTTGCCAGAACCAGGCACGCCCACAAGCATTATCAGCTTAGCCATCTTAAGCTCCCTTTTCTTCTTTGATCCACTTTAGCCAGATAGAGACAATGGCTAATGTGATGAGAATGTAGACAGCGATGAAAATATTTTTCCATAGTTCTTTGTCGGCGGTTTGCATAGACATGCGGCTGTCTAGCCACGGATTGGTGTAAAAAGTCATCCCGACAGTACTGAAAAACAAACCGGTGGAAAGGTAGCTAATTCTGGCCCATTTTGTAAAAGTGCGCCACGACCAGATAGTTTGCAGAAGATAGCCTAAGCCAAAGATGCTAATGGTGATGCCGTAATGTTGATAGCGGCCCATGGTGAAAAATTTCTGCAGCGGTGTTAGGTAGGCACCGGTGGCAATTGCGCTAAATAGTCCAATCATGCAATAGCGTTGGGCTTTGTGCCAGAGAATGGCAACCGCGCTAGGTTTGGCATTGCTTGAAAGTTGGCTAGAAGTCTTCTCTGAGCCTGTCATTTTAGGGCCAAACCTTCGATGGCAAGCCAGCGGCTGGTGGCTGTTTCGAATTGGTAGGCTACTTTGCCGTCGCATAAGGTGAGAATAGTTCGTCCCTTAATTTCGCGGCCGTCAAAAGGTGAGTTATTGCTCTTGGAAGTGGCTTTACTGACTTCATAAGTCCAGGTCATTTCTGGGTCGAATAGGCAAAGATCGGCTGTTGCTCCAACTGCGATTTTGGGCTGTGGTAGGCCTAAAATACGAGCGGGATCGCTGGTGAATTTGTGTACTACTTCGGCTACGGTCATGCGCGATGAAGCTGGTAGGCTCTCAGCGCTAAGCCGCTCTAGGCAGAGGGCAAAGGCAGTTTCCAGGCCGATTATGCCGCAAGGTGCAGCAATAAAACCCATTTCTTTTTCAGTAGTTGTATGGGGAGCATGGTCGGTGGCTATGGCATCGAGGGTGCCGTTCTTGAGTGCTTCTACAAGAAGGTTTTGGTCTTTCTTTGAACGCAGGGGAGGATTCATCTTGTAGTTAGCGTTGTAACCAGGAACTTCGCTATCGGTTAGGGTGAGGTGATGGGGGGTGGTGTCTGCTGTCACTGGCAGGCCATCGGCTTTGGCCCGCTCAATTAGTTTGACACTGGCAGCAGCAGATACGTGGGCGAAGTGCAGAGCTGCACCAGTCATTCTTACTACTTCGATTTCGCGAGCGATGCAGGCTGCTTCTGAAGCGGTCGGCACACCAGGAAGGCCTTTGGCTGTGGCATAAGCCGACTCGTTCATGGCACCAGTGCCAGAAAGATCTTTATCTTCAGGGTGGCTGACAATGAAAGAGCCAAGCGCTTTGGCCTGTTCTAGAGCGCGACGCATCACAGCTAAATTGGTAACAGGCAAGCCGTCGTCGGAAAAACCAACAGCACCAAGTTCACTAAGAATGGCCATTTCTGTCAGTTCGCTGCCAGCCATACCTTTGGTGACACAGGCAATTGGTAACACTTTGACTACAGCTTTTTCTTTGATTATTTGCAAGAGCTGCGAAAAGATTCTGGCATTGTCTATGGGCGGAACAGTGTTGGCCATAGCCACAACTGTGGTGTAGCCACCTGAGGCCGCTGACTTGGTACCTGATGCTACGTCTTCTTTGGCGCTTTGACCGAGATCGCGCAAATGAGTATGGAGATCGATAAAGCCTGGTAGAAGCCAGAGACCAGAAGCGTCGAAGACTGTTTCATTGTTCTGCGCCTTTAGTTCTTTGCCAGCGCTTCCAATCTCGACAATTTTGCCGTTGTCTATTCTTATATCAGTGTTAGTTTTGCTTTCACTATCGAATAATTGACAATTTTTGATCAGCATAAATTAGGCCTGAGGTTTCGCAATTGGTGTGGAAAAAAGCAGAGTGAGAATGGCCATGCGGCAGAGTAAACCATTTTCTACCTGGGTGAGAACACAAGAAATGATGGCATCTTCGGCTAATTCATTGGTTATTTCTACGCCGCGATTAATTGGCCCAGGATGCAGCACTCGTACATTGGCTTTGGTCAGGCGAATGCGATCGTGGTCAAGGCGGTACTGCTTGCGATACTCATCAATACTGGCGATAAGCCCTTGGGCTTGGCGCTCTAACTGCAAGCGTAAGCAGATAATGAAGTCAGCGTCTTTTATTGCTGGTTCTAGTCTGTGGTGCACAACAGCGCCAAATTCTTCATCGGCAAAGGTTGTGGGAAGTAGTGCTGGTGGGCCAGCCAAATGTACTTCGGCGCCTAGTTTTTTCAGGAGCCAAAGGTTTGAGCGCGCTACTCTTGAGTGAATGATATCGCCGACAATCGCTACTTTCTTGCCTGCTAAAGTTGTCTCGCTCAGTCGCTTTTCTACTTTTCCATTGGCGCCAAAAGTTGGCAGATGGCCGATGCTTTCGAGAATGGTGTATAGGTCGAGCAGCCCTTGCGAGGGATGAGCATGCCAGCCATCTCCGGCATTGACGATGTGGAGCTTGTCGCCGACATTGCGTACTAAATCATCGGGGGCTCCCGATTGGCTGTGACGCATGATGATGCCATTAACACCAAGAGCCCACAGATTCAGGGCCGTGTCTTCAAGGGTTTCGCCTTTGGCGGCGGAGGATGTATTGACATCAAGGTTGACTACAGTTGCGCCAAGTTTGCGGGCGGCTAAGTCAAAACTTGTCTTTGTGCGGGTGGAGTTTTCGTAAAATACAGTAGCTATTGTATTGGCTGCTAGTATCGCCAGCGGTGGCTTTTTGTGCACTTGGTTGTGCTTGTAATAGTGAGCCAGGGCCAGGCAAAGACTAATTTCGTCAATAGTTAATTGGCGCGTGTCTAGTAGATGGCGGCGTTCGCGCCAGGCTTGAGCTTCGGCGACGCCGTCGAGGGCTTCCACCAGCTTGGAAACAGGGGAATTTATTTTTGTCAGCATGGAAGAATTATGGAAGGCTGGCGAGCCCCTGTCAAATACATGGCAATGCTATATTTAAATGCGTTTAATAGGCGACCCGGAGAATAGACCGAAATCATTGGCAGCAGTCTACTCAGCTGAAGAAATAATTGAACTTACTGGGGCCCGGGTGGCCGTCGGTATGGTTCCAGACGAAGTTGGCGAGATTGCCACAGACACCCGCAGCGATTTAACCGGCTCTTGGTTTGTCGCTCTTGTGGGCAAGACTTTTGACGGTCACGACTTTATTGGTGATGCATTTTCGGCTGGCGCTCTTGGCTGCATTGTCGCTGACAGGCCCAGCTATCCTATTGCTGCTACTTCTTTTCCTCTTCTGGCCGTGGACGACACTGAAGAGGCCCTGGCAGTACTCGCTCGCAATTGGCGCCGCCGCACGCGCAAGAAGCTGATTGTGGTGGCCGCTACCGACTTAAATCAAGTTTCACCCCTGGCCCAGTCTATCTACGATGTCCTCGACAGCGCCCTGGGGCAGACTGTGGCTACGGTCACTGCATCTAATGACTTCTCCGCTCCGACTTCGACCGAAGCACCAGCCCGTGGGCCCCATTTCTCCACCCAGTTTTCTCTTGACCCTGCTGCTGCTTTTCCTCCGACCGATCCTTTGTTCTGCGGCGAAGAGCCAGCGCAGTCTGTGCTCTCAAACTGGAAGCTCAATGTTTCAGATATTCTTGGCCGCTTTCTCAATCTTCCTGATGAGGTTGAGTATCTGGTAGCCGACTTTTCGCCCCTGCCATTAGACCGTGCGGTCTGGCTCTTGGAGGCCCTTTCGCCCAATGCATTACTAATAGCCGACGATAGTTTTGCTTATGCTCGTATGTCGAAGGGCGCGCCGGATCCACATTTGCTGCAAGAACAATTGGTGGAAGCCATGAGCCGCTGCAAAGGCAAAGCGTTCACTGATAGTCAGGCTTTAGCAGAGCGCTTGCAAATCAAACTAATCGCGTCAGATGTGCAAGACCACAATAGTTATCAGCCGGTGCTGGAGCAGTTGGGGCTTTAGTAGCGCTGTTCTTATTCTGCGGTCTGCGGCAGCGCGCAGCTGGCATGTCCCAAAACCCGCATACCATCTACCATTTCTGATGGCGTTGCTGTCCAGCCGTCAGCGAGGCGATATTCGAGCAATTCGTCTGCTGTTGGTCTATGCTGCCAGACGGCGACCGCCGTCAATTTCCCTAGTCAGGTGATGAACAACACCAGAAAATTCTGCTGGTCAGGAAAAGGCAGAATCATGTCGTGGCTAAATTCGTCTTGTTGCACCAGTTCCATCATGTTTAGTGGAAAGTTCTGGGTTTCAAGGAAGCGCAGCGCTTTCTCTAAATATTTGGTTTGGCGAACGGCGGTTACTAGTTCTGCAAATTCTGGGGAAATATCAGCCATACGATTAGCTCCAGCATCGGAAAAACTCCAGGTTGTCCTCAGAGCGATTCTTGAGTATGCCCAGAATCGAAAACCTGGTCTAAGCTGTTTGACTAGAAATTATCAGACGAGTGCGCGAAATCAGCTGATAAATTTGGCGGGTCAGCCACATAGTGCCCGGCAAAATGTATAAAACCGCAGCGAATCGGCCAAAACGAAGATTTTTCATGATCATCGGAATAGCTTCTGGGCCATACCAACGCTCGTTGTTGTCGTCGATGAGAAAGAGACTCCAAGGTGATTGATCAAGGTCTTGAATTAGTTGGCGAGCTGTTTCACTGACCGATTCGCGATCGACGAAAGTAAAAAGGTGCGAGCGATCCCAGAGTTTGAGCAGGGCCGCCAGTCGATTAACGACAAAGCAACGCTCGTCACAGACAATGGTGAAAGATAAGGGTTCCCGGCAATGTATGGCTTTTGGATCCATTGCACGCACCTGAGGGAGTTAAGTTTTTGACAGTGAGCAAAGTTTAGCAGAAATTCAGCTTCGCTACATCCTTCCAGGTGCCAAATTTTTCCTGCTTTTTCATTAGAAATTTAGCGGCTAAACTCCTCTTGTCAAGCTGGGTTTGGCAGATTAGGTTGAATGGGTAAAATCACTATGGTGTCCCGCTCGAAATCAGGCAGTTAGAATATCTGCCGCTTGAACAACTGAAACTTGGATTTTGCTCAATAGATGCGAGGTCACTAAAATGTTCTTGGATGAATATCAGTTTCTCACCGATGTGATTATGCCTTTTCTACGTAAGAATTGGGAAGAGATTGATTTAGCTGAGTCTGCTTCTGGTGAGCCCGATGGTCGTCTAACTAAAGATGAGCTGGCCTCAGCTCGCGATCGTGCCATTGCCCGTGGTGACTTTGAAGCTGCTAATATTTTGGCTGAATTAGCTTTTCGCTACGATGCCATTTGTGAGGCCCACGAAGACTCAGGTGGCTCGGGGCGCGAAACCCAAGCTGGAATTAGTCAGGCTGACATTTCTGTCTATGCCCAACTGTGGAACCCGGAGTATCGAGCCCGTGAAGGAAAACCGGTGCCAGAAAAATGGATGGATACAGTCTGAACCAGCGGAGTTTTCTGCTTTTTTGTCTTGTTCTGACGATAACAGGATGTTCCTCAACGCCCCTCGCTGGTAGGCAACAAATTAGTTTTGACCACGAAAAAGTTGATCTCGGCAAAGTTGAAGCTGCTGCCGAAGTGCCTTGCGCCTTTACCATTACAAACACTGGTTCGGCTCCGCTTAATATCACTGAAGCTAAGTCTGAGTGCGGCTGCACGGCTACCAATTTTAAGGGCGCTTTGCTCAAGCCTGGTGCCTCAGTAAAGCTCGATATCATTGTTGATACAACCATGAAACAAGGGCCTGTCACCAAAGATATGGTTGTCTATTCTGATGACCCAGAGCGACCAATTAGCAGAATTTTCATTGCCATGGACGTCAAAAATGCCCATGGCACAATGTCATTGAAAGAGCGCACAAAAATATTTACAGCCGAGCGCTGCAAGCGCTGCCACGTTGATGAAGGCGTGGGTCAATTTGGCAAAGAATTATTTGAGGCCGATTGTGCCATGTGCCATCGTAAGCAAGAGAGCGGTATTCTTTCTGGCCCGTTAATCGAGTCAGTCGATTATTCTGACCCCATGCTGAGCGCTCATGCCCAAGAGGTAATTGCACACGGCAGTAAAACCAGCCCTTCTATGCCGGGTTTTTTAGAAACAGAAGGAGGTCCGCTTTCTAAAGAGCAAGTTGAGTCGTTGGTAACCTACTTGAAAAAGAATGCCGGTAAGCCCGCTGTCGAGCCGCGAAAACAATGATCAAGCGCAATATTTGTTTGCTGTTAGCTCTGTGTCTAAGCCCCTGGCTCATGGTTGTGCATGCCACTCCTAGCAAAGACACCGGCTCAAGAGCGCAGCTTTTGCAAATACCTGAGTCGATTTCAGAAGCTCAAGAGCTGGCCAATCAGAAGAATCCAATTTATACGGCGGCCCCCTCCACTGCGGCTAACAAAACATTGCCTTTGCAGCAGCTTGATGCCGCTATGCCGACGCGAAACTACAGGCGAATTGATGCACTTTTGTCAAAGGTGAAAGAAACTCCAAGTAACGCCAACGCGCTCAATCTTTGGCGCGGTCTTTCTTTTTGGTGTCAGCAGCGCTATGAAGAAGCGGCTGAGAATTTTGATCGCTGTACAAATTTTGACGATGCTTCGCTAGTGCACCTCTACACAGTAGGCTCAAGTTATTTCAAGGTTGAAGAATGCAACAAGGCGGTCAAGGTCCTAACCGCAGTTGTTACCAAGTTTCCTGATCGCGATAGTTATTCCTGTCGTGCCAATTGCTACATGGCACTAAAAATGTATGACCAGGCCATTAGTGATTTTCTCTTGGCTGCCAAATACAGTTATTCCTACCGTTCACTCTATATTGGTAAGGCTGCCAATGTCTTGCGAGTGCAGAAAAAATACAAAGAGGCCATTAATTTCTACGCTGCTAGTTTGAAAAACGCGCCTGTTGATTTCATTCCATCTTCTTTGCTCGGAAGAGCGCTCGCTTATCAGGAGTTGAAGCGCTGGAATGAGGCTGCCCAAGATTACACTGAAGCAATCAAAGTTTTGACTGCGCCGACTAACACTGGCGATGCGAAAATGCCTAATCTGGCTGATAGCTATTTTCAAAGGGCCAAGTGCTATGACAATCTAGGGAAGGCCTCATTGGCAGCGGCAGACCGTCGCTCTCACGCTAAGTTGAGCTCATCTTTTGCTAACGACTTTTTGAGTAAGTAGCATTGGCTCTAATTTAATAGTTTCGTGTCTGCGGGCTTCAAGTTTTATTGGCTGAAGCTTGGCTTTGCTTGGCCTTGTGATTAGCCAGACAGCACAGAGAATCACTGCCGATGCCATGATTGTTTGTGATGTGACCGCTTCTCCGGCTAGTGCCCAGCCGAGAAATACTGCCACCACAGGGTTAACGTAGGCATAGGTAGAAACGCGAGTGGGGCTGGCCGCTTTCAGCATATAAACGTAAGCAGTAAAGCCAACGATTGAGCCGAAGACAATCAGGTAGAGTAGTGAGAGCCACGATTTGGTTGAGACTTCGGCTATATTGAAGGCGCTGGTTTCACCGATGCCAGCTGATATCAGCATCATGATCGCCCCAGCCGTTACCGTTTGCATGCCGGCTGATTGCAACTGTGATTTGGGCAAATCGGCATGGCGGGCGTAAAGCGAGCCCACTGCCCAAGCCAGAGAAGCAAGCATAGCCCATACTATTCCGACCGGGTCAACGCTTGTGGCACCGCCGATTTTGCTAGGGCCTAGCAAGAGAACCATACCAAGAACACCGACAATAAGGCCGGCGCTGGTGAAGTGGCTAGGGGCTTTGCCAGCTTTCCACCAATCTAGTAAGACTACATAAATTGGTACGGTTGCCACCATTAGTGATACTAAACCTGAAGGAATAGTTTGAGCAGCCAAGACAATGCCACCGTTGCCCATGACAAAGAGCAGCAGCCCTATGATTGTAGCTCTCAGCCATTGACCGCGAGTAGGATGTCCAGCACCATTTTTCCAGGCATATAAGTAGATGAGTGCGCCAGCAATTAGATAGCGTGAGCCAGACATGAGAAAAGGCGGCAAGCTTTCCAGGCCAAAGCGAATGGCTAGATAGGTTGAACCCCAGATCAAATAAACTGCTAGAAAAGCAGCTATTAGCTTAGAACTGTCTGACTTAAAATCTATATTGAACATTTTGCACCTCGGTTTCCACGGCATTGTCTTGCTCTGATTGCCTATTGGGCGTTTCTGAGCAGCAACTCATTGGTCTTTGGCAGCCTAATCAAATTTGGCGTTTGATGAAGTTGCCCTAACTAGGTACAATGATAATGTCTAAACGGCTAATTCAATAAGAGTCTGAATAGAATTAGTTACTATTGGTCAAAAGGTTAGTTGCATGGATGACATTGACGAAAAACTATTAGGTTTGCTGAAAAAAGATGCGAAGAAAAAGTATTCTGATTTAGCCGAAATACTAAATCTCTCTCCTCCATCGGTGCACGCCCGAGTCAAGAAACTCGAGCAAATTGGTGTCATCCGCGGTTACACCATTGATATTGACCCCCAGCTGTTGGGTCTTAAACTTTGTGCTTTTGTGCGTGTCACCATCGAGGCAATTTCAGCCAGCGGCTTGGCTCAGAGCCTGATGGCCTTTCCTGAGGTTGAGGAATACTATATTGTTGCCGGGGAAGAGTGTGTTTTGCTCAAGGTTCGTACCGCTGATACTGCTGCACTATCGGCTTTTCTTGATAACATTCGTGGTGTTAAAGGTGTGAAAAAGACTATAACCAGCGTGGTTCTAACTACGCCCTTTGAGCGCGGTGTTACCCCAAGACAAGATGATTTTTGATGGCTGTGAATGACAATAGGGGCACTATGACTGAACTTCCCGTTTTTGCTTATCTAGCAGAGCACAATATCGCTCACCGGCGCTTGCAATTTTCTCCTGAAACAGAGAAAGGTGCGGCCAATGTCGCTCGGGCCTTAGGCTTTTCTGAGCGGGCCATGGTCAAGACTTTGATTTTTGAAACCGATAAAGGTGAGTGTGCCTTGATTATGGTCGGTGGTGACCAAAATGCGATTTCTGGACACCTGAAAAAAGCGCTTGGTTCGCGCAATATAAAAATGGCCAGTCCAGAAAAAGTGGTCGAGGTAACAGGCTATGTAATTGGCTCAATACCACCATTTTCGTGGCAGCCAAATGGTTTTCGTACAATCATCGATAGCGCTCTGATGAATGAGCCTGAGCTTGGTGTTGGTACTGGTCAGTGGGGCGAAGAGATCATCATCACTCCTGCCAATTTGCAGCTGGCCAGTGGCGCTGAGGTCGTTAACTTAACCGTGCGTGATCAGCCTCAATAGCTATTCTTCATCCATAATTCGCGCTGAACCAGAAATGCGAATAGAGCTACCCGGTACGGGGCTAAGTTCGGCACGCAGGCGTGATCGCATCTTCATATCTTCGCCTTGAATGAAATCAATGGTGCCTGCGGTCGTTCTCAAAGGCGGCCAGTTTAGATCGCGCAAATATCCGGCAAAAGCGGCTGTAGAAGCGCCGGTTGCTGGATCTTCATAGACTCCACCAGAAGCAAAGGGATTGCGTGTGTGGAAGAGAGTTGCTGCTTCGCTATAGGCCAAAACAATTGTTACTAAGCCAGCCTCTGTCATTAGTTTTCGCCCTGTATTCAAGTCATATTTCATCGCTGCTAATGTCGCTCTATCTCTGAGAGCCAGGGCCAGGTGATCGGCACCAGCATGAATTAAGGCTGGCGGAATACGCTTGTCTAAATCGTTTTCGCTGTAGCCGAAAAGCTTTAGCGTGGCAGAGACGAGGTCGGCTGGCGCAGGCTGGCTTCTGGTTTGCGGTGATTGCAGTGCAGCCCAGATAGCACCGTCAGCGCTTGAACGACCCTCAACTGTAATGTTCGCTTGGTTTAGAGTGAGCGGAAAAATACCGTCGCCCGATCGCAGAGCCAGTGCTGCTCCTAGAGCAATTGTGGCATGGCCACAAAAAGGTACCTCAGATTCAGGTGAGAAATAACGCACTCTCCAGCTTTCCCCAGCCGCTTCGGCAAATACTGTCTCCGAGAAGCCAACTTCGGCTGCCACTCTTTGCATTTCTTCAGCCGTAGGTAAATTCTCAACAATCACTACACCTGCAGGATTGCCACCGCTGGAACCATCTGAAAAGGCAGCAATTTTTTGCACTTTTAGAGTGGTTGAATTTAGTCTGTCCATAATAGTCGCCTCTCTTGAGCTGTTGCTAATAATAGGTCACTGTCGATATTTCAACTGATAATAGACCGGTCTACTTATTAAAACTTAAAAAGAAAGAGAAGCGGTGCTGATAGCACAACTCTCTTTCTTTGATCTAGCTGTTGGCCCCTAGATTCGAGCCACCGCCAGGTTTCAGGCCGGGATGAAGACCTCCACCGACTGGTCCAGCTCCAGAGTGGCCGTGCCGGCTTCTTTGTTGACGGTCACTTGCCTGGCAATCGGCAGGTAGATGTCTTTTCCGTGGCCGTCGCCGGGGATGCTGATGTAGAAGGCCGAGCGTTCTGTGAGGGCGGTGTATTGGCCCTGGCCACGACCACGCCTTTGGCCGAATTCCAGCGCGTCGACATTGCAGGCGATCAAGGCCTCATTGGTGGCGTATTGCGGCAAGCGCTTGTCGATGCGCAGCTCGGCATTGACCCAGATGGAATGGCTCAAGTCGCCGACGGGGCGGACGAAGACCGCACTGTTGGCGCTCAGCTCGATGGTGCGGCCAGAGGGAGTGAAACCCCAGGGTTGGCCGCTGTACGACTGGGCGTAGGGGTGCTCCACGCGCACGTCGATGCCAGCGAAGGCCTGGCGGAACATGGGGTAGAGTTCGGTCCAGGGAATGTAGCTGCTGATGCCCTGGCACCAGCCCTTGCCGGTGTTGTCTTCCATTTCGCAGCGCCACAGCAGCCACATGGCCACCTGGTATTGGTACTGCGTGGGAATGTTGATTCCCACCACGCGGGAAGGCCCGGCGCCGCAGCTGCCACAGCTGCAACTCCAGGCGTGCGCGGTCTTGTTGATCAGGCGCGCTTCCAGCCGCTGCTTGAGGTTTTCGGCAACGACCATGGCGCTGGCGAAGGCTTCGGGAGTGATTTGGTTTGTCATTGGGGTCTTTGCAGTTGAGTTGCTAGAGTCGCAGAGAAAAGCCCGCGAGAGCCTCTCTCCACGCTGGTGCTGGAGTTCTGGAACTTAGTCGAAATACTCCACGCGCACCGGGTACTGGCCGATGGCGCTGGGAACTTTGGCTTGCCACAGGGCAACGGGTACGCCGCCCTTGAGTGTGACCGGCTGGCCAGCGGCGTCCCGCTTTTCCACCTGGGTTCTCACGAGCAGGTAGTCGCTGACCTTGCCCGAGCCGTCGGCCGCGCTTTCGTTGCGTTGGCCCGTGGTGTAGTTGCTCAGGCCCGCCGCTTTCATGGTTTCGCTGAGCTGGCAGAGGGCGTCGTAGATCGGGTTGTTGCGACGCATCGAAGCTTCGCTCTCGCGCCGGCTGGCGTAGTAGGCCGCTTCCGAGCGCTCGATGTCGATGTGGAACTTCCAGGCCAGACCCAGCAGCACCAGCGCGATCGCCGCCAGCAGCAGAAACAACCAGCCGCTGGCAAAGAAGGCGCCCGCGCCGAAGATGACGCCGAAGAAGAGGCAGATGTACTTGCCAAATCCGATGAGCAGACCACCCATTTCGCTTCCAGTCATTTCGATTTCCTTTGTTTCGTTGAGGTACGTGGTTGAAGAATGCAAGCCCCTGCTTGGTTATTGCTTGAGGCTTGCTGTTGCAGGTTTCCGATTTGGCGATTTAGTCGCTTTGAGCGGCTGCTTGTTGCCGGGCCTGGTCGTAGGCATCGACGCAGCTGTTGAACAGAGCTGCATAGGCCTGATAGACGGTGACGCTCTGAGCATCGTCGGCAGCAGGCAGTGCGGCTGCAACAGCGGCTTCAGCCGTTTGCCGTTGACTGGCAATCTGGCTGGTCCATTGCTTGAGCGACTGGCGCTGCACCGTGTCGTCGCTCTCTTCAGCAACTGCCTTCAGGGCGGCGAGGAAGAAGCCCACCGATGGCAGGTAGCCTTGCACCGCTGGCACCACTGCTGCCGGTACCTTGTTGGGGTTGTCGACCAGCCGGCGCACCGGTTTGGCCACGACCCGCATGCGGCGGTAGGCCTGGCGCAACATCACCTGCTGCTTGGGCGCTGCCTGGAGCATGACGCGGTGGATGCTCTCCATGGTGTCGAGGATTTCGCAGATGTAGGGCTTCGAGCGATACAGCGGTGCCTTGAGGGCGATGAAGTCGACTTCGTAGCCCTCGTCGAACTCCTTCCAGCCAGCGCAGTGCAAGTTGCGGCGCAGCCAGTCGATGTAGTCTTCGAAGCCTTGCAGCTTTTCGACTGATTGAATCCAGCTGCCCCACTTGTTGGCCTCTCGGCTGGCGGCGTTGTCGGCCTGTGCTGCCTGACGGCGGTTCTCTTCCACCTGGTAGCAGTGGTCGGCACCGCCTTTGCCTGTGTCGCAGACATTCACCCGTGGCCGGGGTGCCAGTGCTTGTCGCGCGCGTTGTTCGAAACGGCTGATGACGCGCGCCTTGGCTTGTTCAAATGAAGTCATGAAATCTCCAGTTCTTGGTTATGCAGCTGTTGAAATTGCCTTGGCTAGAGGCCTATGTCTTTTTCGAGTGCGGCAGACAGCCGTGCAGCTTGGCTGCCTAGCGCTTTCTTTCAGTCCTCGAGGAAACCTTCGAGACGCGTTTTCACGCCTGCCCACATTGCCGTGGAGGCGGCCTGGCCGAAGGCGCTGGGGCTGACCTGCTTGACGCTGACCTTGGCGCGGTTGCCGTCCATGGTGGCCGAGCGGATGGAGACGAAGATATCGGCACCTTCTTCGAGGGTGTTGATGTCGAGGATCTGCGACTTGTGCAGCAGGGCCGACATGCCGTTCTCGAGTTGAACGAAGGCGCCGATCAGGTGAGTGCCCTCGCCGTTGTCGTTGGCTTTGGTGGCGAAGCGGGTGACCGTGGCGCGCAGGCAGTCTCCCTCCTTGAGGGCAGCGACTTCAGCGCGCAGGCGGGCCGCTGCTTCTTGCCGGGCGGCGATGATCTTGCCGTGGGTGATCTTGTCTTCGTTGAGGATGATGCGGGGGCGGGGCTTGTTCGTCTTGGCCGGCTTGTTCTCGTCGACCTTGGCCTTGGTCATGCCGGCTTCTTCGACGAAGACTTCCAGGGGCATGCCGGGGCTGGCGATCAGAAGCTTGCGCCGTTCGTTCTTGGCGTTGTTGTTCTTGCCGGCCAAGAGGCGGTTGGGGATGAAGCCGTTGGGGTTGCCTTCGATGGAGACGATCACGCCGCTGTCGGGGTGATGGGCAATGGCGGCGACGGAGCAGCTGATGGTGGCGCCGGCGGTGATGGAGATGGTCGGGGTCTGGGCAGAGCGGGAAGCGGAGTTCAATTTAGATCCTTTCAGATCAGAGTGTGTTTGCAGAGATGGGCGGGGGATTTGGGAGGTGTGGTTTATATCTGCTTGATTGAATGGAGTTAAAAAGAGATCTTGAGCTTAGGTTTAGTTGCTAATGAAAGACAATCAAAGAGCTCTTTTCTTTGATGTTTGAGATTCTTGCTAAGGCCTGTTACGTGGGGTTTTTACGCCGCTTCTTCTCTGTTTGGAATTAGCTTGGTTAGCGATAGCAAGGCGAAAAAGATACGCCTGGATTTTACCGGCAATAAACTCAAATGGAGAAATCGCGCTAATAGCTCAGCTCGCGCAAGCTTTGTCTATTGCTCGCGTGAGATGAGTAAAACAAAAGCTTCTTAGCCGTTGCGGAAGAATTGCTTGTTTGTTTTGTTTCAACCTAAAAGAAAGTACTAAATGTAAAAATGCAAGTGAGCTAGGTGTCACCGCAGGCGATACCTAGCAAAAAAACTATTTGGTTTGTTTTGAGAGATTGCCCAACGAATTTTGGGTGCAACACTCGATCTTCTGGCTGAGATTTTCTCCGCACGGGACACATTGATGAGAGTATAGTTTTCCGTTTTGGGCGTTTTATGGGCTTTTGAGACCTTAATCATCTTTCTGGAATTATTTTTCTATGATAGCTTGTAGTTGAAAAATCCTTTTCCTGCGTATTAGGATAACGCAGCATACCGGACAGGGGGATTGAGGGCGGCGGCGGCGAGAGTTCGGCTGAATAGTTGCGACCAGTGATAACGACGGTTGAATCGAAAAGCAAATTCATTCAAGAACCTCTGGAGGTGAACTCTCGAGCAGTATTGATGGTACGTTCCGAGCAAATACCTTTTTGCCAAAGAAATGACTCTGTCTACGTTTTCCAGTGGTCCGTGTTCGCTGTAGATCTTTCCGATTTTGTCCATATTGAGTTTGCCAGCTAGTGCATGAAGCATGCTGTTAGTTGGAAAAGCATCAGTACGAATATGAGTCATCGGCTCCACCACTGATTTTACTGCTTCTAAAAACACATCACCGCTCTGGTTGGGAAGTACAAGCAAGGCTACGTCACCAGCTCGTCGATTTAACCGCTCAACAATGACTACTACATTTAGCTTGCCGTGCGCCCCTCGCCCTGATTTCCCTTTAGACCTACCTCCGAAAAAAGCGTCATCTATTTCAACCAACCCTGATAGTGTGCGACCTACAAGTCGATTTCCCATTGCCACTCTTAACTTGTGCATCATGAACCACACGGTTGCATAGTGCATCTCCAGAAGCTCTGCAGCTCTAGTCGTAGAAACTCCACCCTTGTCTTGCGACATCAGATAAATGAGCCAAAACCACTTCTGAAGCGGGACTTTACTCCGCTCAAACAAGGTCCCAGAGGTGATTGATGTTTGTCTCCTACAACTGGCACATTGAACGGCGCGCCGCTGCGAAAGCCGATATCCAAAATCGTGACCACATTTTGGACAGTTAAAACCACGTGGCCAACGAGCCTGAAATATTGCCTGTATGCAGTCTTCTTCAGTGCGATATTCTCTTTGAAATTCAATCAGAGTCATACTACTGTTCATAAGACATCCTCTCAATTTTGGGGTAGGACACTATATAGCACAGTATGCCCAAAACAAAGAAATAGTAACGGGGCTGCATCAACCTAATATCCAGGATCCTTTTTGAAATGCTCAAAAAAATCCAAGCAGCGCGGTGAGAGCCTTAACTCATGCACCGGCGCTGCCTGGATAAACCAAAGAGAGGAATGCTCCCGAGACCATTCAATGAGAATCGGGAGCATTCCAATAGTTATTTCTGACTGTTGGTGCTATCGCTGACAAGGCGAAGCCCGGTCACGCCCCAGCGACCCGAAGTGAACTGCGGGTTCTTCATATCGGCTTTGGGGCCGATCGTGATAACGTCGCAGTTGTGCGGATTGCGCAGCATGTCGAACTGTTCCACGGTCAGATGGAAGAAGCGCATGACGAAGATGCGGATGGTCAGGCCATGAGAGACGATCAGTGCCTTGTCTTTCTTCTTGCGTTCCATCTGCCGCATGAAGCTCTCGAGAAAGCCAGAGATACGGTCATAGGCTTGAACAGGGCTTTCGCCGCGTTCCATCTGATACCAGAAGTAGCCGATTTTATCGCGCAGAGGCTTCTGTGCATCCATGCCGGCCTGGCCTTCGTAGCCATGTTCGACCTCACGCAGCCGTGGATCTTCGTACGTCCGCACCGGCAGTTTCTCGTCAGCGCTGCTGATCAGGCCGGCGCCGACAAAGGCTTCGACCATGGTCTGCCGCGTGCGTTTATAGGGCGAGAGAAAGACCATAGCTTCGAGCAGATAGTCAGCTCCAAGCTTGAGACCGGCAGCATTGGCTTGTTTGATGCCCTTGGGCACAAGGCTGATGCGGTGGTCAGGAGTGTCTTTCGTGTCTTGCTCGCCTGTGTTTGCCCCAGAGAGCCCGTGGCGCATGAGTTTGATAATCATAGTTTCGGCACTTTCAGCTGATGATCGTGCGCTAGGGCACGGGAGTTATTCGTCGTTCACACGGCGGCCGTTGCGAAACAGCCGATTGAGAGCGGCGGTGCGCTGTTTCTTGATGTCGTCCATGGTCGGGCAGCTCGCACCAGCCATGGCTTCCAGTTCTTTGATCCGGGTGGGGATGGGCGGGTGATTCTCGCCGATTTCCCTCCACCAGCGACCGATCTTGCCGCTGACGGTTTTGGGGTCATGGTCTTCGTCTTCATGCAAGCCGAAGAACAGCATGGGAGCAAGGCCACCCATCATGATCTTGAGCTGCAACAGCAGGCGGTTGCGATTGACCCAGTCGTTGATCTTCTGCAAGGCAGTGGCCAGAGCGCACGGGTTGCCCGTCCACTGAGCGGCCAGAGCATCGGCGGCGCTTTCGCGGCTGCGGCTGACGAAGAAGGTGACGAACTTGGTGAAGAAGCTGACCACTGCAAAGACCAGCAGCGTGAAGAAGAAGCCAGCGAAACCCACAGCCGGAGCTGCGAAGTTCTTCTTGCCTTTCTTCACCTTGTCCGAGAGCTTGTCGACGATCAGGCCGTCTTTGTTGCTAACGAAGGCCGCGCTGAAAATCCAGGGCATGCCGCCGGCCAAGAGAATGGCAAAGAGCGAACCCATGGTGGCGGTGAGCGAAGTGATGGCGACGTCGCGGCTCTTCACGTGGGCAAGTTCGTGGGCCAGAACGGCTTTCAGCTCTTCGTCAGTGAGGTCGACAGCGAACAGGCCCTCGGTGCAGGCGATGAAAGAGTTGCTGGGGGAGCGGCCAGTGGCGAAGGCGTTGGGCATCGGCACTGGCGAAACCAGCACGTCGGGCATTTTGCTCAGGCCGGTCTTGGGATAGATTTCTTTGACCAAACGCACCAGGCGCCGGTGGTCAGGGTTGAGGCTGTTGGGGGCTTCGCACTTCATCAGTCGCTTCACCAGCTTGGCGCTGTTGTACCAGCTGAAGAGCGGCAGTACGACGGTGAACAAGCCCAAGATTACCGAAGCAATCGTGATGTTGAGACCGAGCAGTGCAAAGGTGGCGGCGCCGAGGGCAGCCAGTGATACCAGACCGAGTATGGTGCGAAACCAGTTGGCGCGCAGCTGGCTATCGATTGCCTTCTGGTCCACATTGGGAAGGTTGTTTTTCATGGTGTGTCCAAGTTCTTCATCCGCAGATGATGTTTAGAGTGATTAGAAAGACTGTTGGCACCTTGAGCTGATACCACTTGCGCGGGCAAGTTAGTTCAAGGTGCGTAATGCAGTAATTGTTTCTAGATGGAAGAAGGTGGTGTTTGTTTCTGTAGAAGCTAAGAAAAGGGAGAAGTAACGTTAGCTAAAATTCGCGCGTTATTTCCAGTGCCTGCGGTAAGTTTCAGATGAGATAAGAGTTCTTCTTGTAAACTGCGTTTACTTCTGGCGTGAGTTGCGCTTTCTTGGCAACGGGAAGCCAAGCGCCTGGTGCCGTCATTAACTGGCAGTAACCGAAAAGTGAAGAATCCGGCTAGCTGCTAGTATGCGGGCTATCATGGCAAAAGGCAGTAGGGATATTTGATAGTTGCAAAGTAATGGCTGTTATTCAATTCTTGTCTCAGTTTTTCTAGCGGCCACTGTCGCCTTTGCCACTGCCCTTCCTGCTGTGTCTGCCGAGAAATACATAAAATTGACGCAGCAGAGCTGCACTAGGGGCAAGATGATTGTTTATCTCTCGCCTAAAGCTGTCTTTGTTGACTGCGTGGCCCGCGGTTATTGTGTGGTGTGCAAGGCACCAGACTGGAAGGTGACGATGTATTCGCCTAAGTCGAAACGCTTTTACGAAGAGACTGCCGCTACCTGGAAAAACCGCAGTCAGGTTAATCTGATGGATTTGCTCGCCGCGCGCATGTCGGGAATGAAGGTGCAAAAAGTACAACAAGACTTATTCTTGCGGCACAAAGTCACCCTCTTACGCATGAAACAAGATTTTGAATCACATCTGCGAGATTCGACCGTGCTGCATGAGAATGAGTATGGCTCTTACTATATCTGCAATGATTTCAATCTTCCCAGTCAATGCAGCGAATTTATGGTTTGGTTTTTCAAGTTGCCTCCAGTGGCTCCAGCTCAAGGTATTCCTCTGAAATTTATCCACGTTGATAATGCTCAAGGCACTTACAATCGCCTTAATACCCTGACGATTGAGCCTGCTGAAGTCGATAGCAAAAAGCTCACTGTTCCAGCTGGCTATCAACGCACCGGTTCTGAAACCTTGATGTTGCTTGATAAATCAAATGAAGGCGCCCTGGAAGAATTGTGGGATGTGCGCACCCCATCGCTGAGATCAAGTGATGGAGCTGTAACGAAGCCTTAGCTTGGCCTTGCACGATTATTAGTGAGCTGGAAGTAGCTGAATGATGTCGTCGCTTTTGCCTTTGTTTAGCAAATCTTCTTGGCTTCTTACCGACTTGTATTGATCTGGAATGGCGAAGCTCTTGCTGCTAGAGAGTATTTACCCGTTCCAGGCTCATTGGCCCTTCCTTTTGATACTATATAGATGCATAGATGGAAGGCCAAAAAAGAGATTGAGTTGGGGCCTGAGCTGCAGTAAATTTCAAAACAGCAGGGAACAGGCAAGCTGCCTGTTCCCCACTGCATGAAATCGTATTACTGCTTGCGATTGCAGGCAATAATTTCGAAATAGTTGTAGTAAACCGTCTCACCTTCGTGAGTCTGTTCCAGGCTCAGTTCTTCCAGGTGAATCACTTCCATCCCGGCTAGCATGGCTTCGACTTCACTGCGAGTGCGGCGCACGATGTGGTTCATGCCCTTGTAGTGATTGGGGCCGAAGAGCTGACCGACGAAGTATCCGCCGGGCAGCAGTGAAGCCCGTATGGCCTGCCAGACAGCATCGAAGCTCTCAGCAGGGCCATAGGGCAGAGAAAGCAGAGCCGCAACCAGAGTGGCATCGCTCCAGCTTGTGTCGCTGAATGATGCCACCCTGGTCTCGAGGTTGTCTTTGTACTGCGTCGCCTCGGGGCGCTGCAGCAGGGCGTCGACACCAGCTTGACTGTAGTCGATGGCCAAGACTTTCCAGTCCCGGCGCAGCAGTTCGACTGTGTCTTTGCCCGTGCCGCAGCCCAGGTCTACAGCCAAACGTGTGCTCGTATCACCCTCTGCTCTGTCGGCCTCGATAAAGGTCAAGGTCTTGAGCAAGAGGGCCGCTGGGCCTGCTTTGGCAGCTTCCAGCATTTGGTAATAGGGAAGAAAGTCTTCCGGCTTGAGCACAGTGTTTGTGTCCATAGCGGTGTTTCCTCTTGATGTTTCGGTCAGTGTTTCTTTGGCGCCGGCCTCTCAGTTGGCGCCGAATTCGTCGCAAGCGGCGATGAGCGCGCTGCGGATGCCCGGTTCGGACATCGAGTGACCAGCGTCACCGACGACCACGAACTTGGCCTCAGGGAAGGCCTGATGCAGCTCATAGGCCGTGGTGATCGGGCAGACCATGTCGTAGCGGCCCTGGACGATGGTGGTAGGAATGTGACGGATGCGGCCGATGTCATCGAGCAGCTGCGAGTCAGAGCGCAGGAAGCAGCCGTTGATGAAGTAGTGGCATTCGATGCGGGCGAAGGCCGTGGCGAAGGTCTCGTCGCCGTTGCGCGCGATCAGGTCATGATCGATGTGCAACTTGGAAGAGCAACCTTCCCACTTGCTCCAGGCCTGGGCAGCGGCTGTACGAACGGCGATGTCCTTGCTGGTCAGGCGCTTGTAGTAAGCTTTGACCATGTTGCGCCGCTCCTTGACCGGAATCTGCTCCAGATACTGCTGCCAGTAATCGGGAAAGATTTCGCTGGCGCCGAACTGGTAGAGCCAGTCAAGCTCCTTCTTGCGGCCGAGGAAGATACCACGCAGCACAAGCTCGCTGACGCGCTCGGGATGGGTCTCGGCATAGGTGATGGCCAGGGTGCTGCCCCAGGAGCCGCCAAAGACCGTCCAGCGGTCGATGCCGAAGTGTTGACGCAGGGCCTCGATGTCGCTCACCAGGTCCCAGGTGGTGTTGTTCTCGAGCGAGGCGAAAGGCAAGCTCTTGCCGCAGCCGCGCTGGTCGAACATGATGATGCGGTAGACATCGGGGTTGAAGAGCCGGCGATAGCTCGGTTGCGTGCCGCCGCCGGGGCCGCCGTGCAACAGCACCACCGGCTTGCCGGCGGGGTTGCCCGACTCTTCGAAATAGATCTTGTGGCCACCCGAAACAGCGAGCATGCCCGTGCAGAACGGCTCGATTTCGGGATAGTAATCACTGGCAGCGCGAGGGGCTGCGGGAACATTCGTACTCATGATGGTTTCCTTTTGTACTTGCGTACTTTCGTACTTTTGATTTTCTGGTTATTGAAACTGTCTAGCGACGGTCTCGGTGAAACGACGCTGTCTGACCACACGCCCGTTCTGGCTGAACATGGTGCGGGTGACACTGATGTAGAAGTTGTGCTCGTCCGATTGCACGAGAATGCGGGTGCGCAAACGCAGATGCTTTCCTTGCGAAATCATCGTGGTCTGCGCTATGCCCAAGTACTTCGAGCAGGCGGGAGTGGCCGGGTTGGTGCTCCAGGTGTTGTTGGTCTCCACGAGGAAGGTGCGCTTTACCCGGTTAGCGCCTTTCTTGGCACGCCCTTTGCCCTTGTCGATGACATAGGCGCTGCGAGCTTTGATGGTGTGCGATTGTTCTCCCGTGCGCTTGTTGACGCGGTTGAAAGTCTCGCTGTCGGGCTTACCGTCTTGCTTAGAAGCCGGGAAGTCGATACTCCAGCTGTCGGGAGAGCCCTGTTTCCTTGCCAGTTTCGGCAACTCACGCACTTTGCGAACATCCACTGGCACCGTTGGCAGTGTCAGTGTGGCGCTTCCGTCAGCGATCACAGTCGAGACCATGCTGTCTGCCGAGGGCCAAGCCATCGGAAACTGAGCATTGGCAATGGCCAGACGAATTTTGTGACCCTTGGCGAAAGTCCAAGTGGTGAAGTGCAAGTCAAGCTCAAGGTCGTACACTTCATTTGCACCAGGCAGACTGGGAGCCAGTCGACTGACGCGATGAGCGGGATTGGCGAGAGCACCGGTGATCAGGGCAACGCTGCCATCGGGGGCAACGTCTTCCAGTCTGAAAGTCCACTTGGCCTTGGGCGAAGTAGAGCTGACCGACAGTTTGACCCTGGGGTTGCCGATGATTTGCAGTGCTTCCTTGGCCGGCTCACTATCGAACACCAACGATTGGGCATCATCTGCCGCCATGTCGCCGGTCTTGTTACCCCACCAGGTGCCTGCTGCCGTGCCCGCGAAAGGCTGATAGGCGAGCGTGACGTGACTGGCGAGCTTGTCTTGGCCTGTTGTCGTCGTCTCCGCCTGCGCCGTGGTCTCAACAGGAGTTTTGACACGACTGCGGCGCAGCTTGCCGCTTGCAGTGAGGAAGAGCTTGAGGTCCTTCCCTCCCTGGGCTGGCAGCGTGTCTTGCCGCCAATAGCCAGGCACAGTCTCAATGTTGAGATCGGGCTTGTGGCCGTGGCGGACGAACACCATCAGCTCTTTCTTGTTCTTGCTGTTGCGCTTGCTGCTCGCCGATTCTGGCCGCAGGTAGCGGTTGAACCAGTCAGAGAGAGCCTTTTGCCATTCGTAGTTGGGGCCTGGTTGGCCTTCATCCGGGCAAGAATGCTCCCAGGGGCCAATGTCGCAGCGCACAGGCACATCGAGCTGCTGGAACATGCGGGCTGTGGCTGTGCGATAGCCATCCAGCAAACCTCCAATCAGGTAGACCGGAATGTTGATCTGGCTGGGGTCTTCCCTCAGTGACTTCTTGCGCCAGAAATCACCATCGAGCTGATTGTTCAGGTAAGTGAACAGCCAGGGGCGATGGTTGAAGCGCTGGGCAAAGTAGTCGGCATCAAGCTTATAGTCAGGCGTGCGCGGCAAACCCAACTCGTGATTGATGAAGAGGTGATAGGGGTCGATGTGCAGATTGCCGTCGATGTAGTGCATGTCGTCTTGATACAAGTCGTCGGAGGCATGCACAGCATGAATGGCTTTGAGAGCCGGGGGACGACGCATGGCCATCTGAATCGAGTTGAAGCCGCTCCAAGAAACACCGAGCATACCGACATTGCCGTTTGCATCAGCGCGGGCAGCCAGTTGCTTGATGATCTCCTCGCAGTCGCGCATCTCGGTATCAGAATATTCGCGCTCGGGAATTTCTCCTTCGGATGCTCCAGTGCCGCGAATATCAACCTTGACGGTGATGAATCCGAGCTGGGCCTGGTAGCTGAAAAAGGGGTGGTCGACGACATAGAAGGTGTCGTCTTTGCGGTAAGGCAGGTATTCGAGCAAAACCGGGAAGGTTTCGCCGCGCCGACGTGCCTTGGGGATGTAAGAAGTGGCTGCCAGTCGAACACCGTCCGGCATGAGCAACCAACTCTTCTCAATCGTAAACTTGTAGCGCCGAGGGGCTGCTGAACTTTTAGTCTGTGAAACTTTGGTACTCATGATACTGGTACTCGTGGCTCGATTTAAGAGGCGGTTTGCTTCTTCTGACCGTATGGCCCAGAAGAAATTGTTAGAGGTGGCTAGTTAGAATGGTTTTGGCTTTTGGCCTGAGATCGAATAGAAGTAATATGTGCCTTGAAAACCTAAGTGAACGCCTGTTAGTTAATCAAGAGACAGGTAAGCCTAGTGAGTTCTATATTATTTCTGTGAAGCTCCACAATTGACGCAAGCTGGCGCACCACCTGGCAACCCGAGCTAATAAATAGTGAAATATTGGCCTTTAGGTAGTAATCAAGATATCTTTTGCCTGGTTAGATCGTGGAATATCAGCGCGTTACTTTCAAACTACTCACGCAAAGAAAACCTTCCTCCAAGAAACAAACAAACCAAATAAGCCAGATCACTGTTAGACCCCCGCACTGTATGCACGCGTTGTGCAGCGGATTTACAGATGTAAGTTTTGCATCTTGGGTCTAGTGGAGAATTTGGCTTCTAGTCTTGGTTTGTTTCACATAACCATAAATGGGAACCCATATGACTCTCAAGAACAAAGTAATGTTCATCACCGGTGCCTCCCGCGGCATTGGTCTGGCCATTGCTCTCAAAGCCGCCAAAGACGGGGCACGCATTGTCATTGCGGCGAAGACTGCTGCTACCAATGACAAACTTCCTGGCACCATCTACAGTGCTGCTGCCGAAATCAAAGCTGCCGGTGGCGAAGCCCTTGCTATTCAGTGCGATGTTCGCGATGAAGAGCAGATCAAAGCGGCCATCGCCAAAGCAGTAGAAACCTTTGGTGGCATCGACATTGTCGTCAACAATGCCGGCGCCATCCAGCTCACCAACACCGAACAGACCGAGATGAAGCGGTTTGACTTGATGCAGTCGGTCAACGCTCGCGCTGTCTTCATGGTGGTCAAGCACGCCCTGCCCTATCTGAAGAAGAGCACCAATGCCCACGTGCTAAATCTTTCGCCGCCTCTGAACCTGGATGCCGACTGGTTGGCTCCTCACCTGGCCTACACTCTCTCGAAGTACGGCATGAGCCTCTGCACCCTTGGTCAGGCTGCTGAGCTGAAGAAGTTTGGCATCGCTGTCAATTCGCTCTGGCCTGAAACCGCTATCGATACATCGGCAATTCGCAACCTGCTCGGTGGCGATCAGTCGGTGCAGGCTTCGCGCAAACCCGAAATCGTCGCTGACGCTGCTTACTGGATTTTCAACCAGCCAGCGGCCACTTGCAGCGGCAATTTCTTCATCGACTCGGCTGTTCTCACCGCTGCCGGCGAGACCGACCTGAGCAAGTACGCTGTGGACCCCGCGGCCACGCTGCTGCCCGACTTCTTCCTCGGCAAGCCGCCCAAGGTGCTGCCCAAGGTGAAGGCGACGGAACCTGCAGCCAAGGCTGATGGCGCTCCTGTGGTGGCGGCTGACGTCAAGGCTGATGCGCCGACGGTGGCTCTCAAGGCTGAACCCGCTGTTGTGGCCCCGAAATACAAGTCGTTTAGCGTCACCGTGGCTGACCATGTGGCAACACTGGTCTTCACCAACGCCAAGCGCTCCAATGCCATGGGAGAGGCCTTCTGGACCGAATTCCCGCAGGCAATCAAAGAGCTGGCTGCTCAGGGTGACACCCGGGCGCTGGTGATTTACGGCGAAGGTGACCACTTCTCTGCTGGTATAGACCTGGCCATGTTCCAGAGCCCGACTCTGGCACCGGCTCTGGCGAACCTGCAGAGCGCTGAAGGCAAAGACCATCTGTTGCAGGTGATCACCCGCATGCAGGATGCTTTCACTGCCATCGAGAAGGCGCCTTTCCCTGTGATTGCCGCCATTCACGGTGTCTGTCTCGGGGCTGGTTTGGACCTGGCTGCTGCTTGCGATTTCCGCTATGCCTGCAGCTCGGCGTCGTTTGCTATCGAAGAGATCAATCTGGGCATCATGGCCGACCTGGGCAGCTTGCAGCGCTTGCCGCTGATCATGCCTGCTGGTTTGGTGCGCGAGATGGCTTTCACCGGCATGCGCATCGCCAGCGACCGCGCTCTGTCTTCGGGCCTGGTCAATGCTGTCTATCCTCTCAAGGATGACCTGATCAAGTTCGTCATGCAGACCGCGCAGGTGATGGCAAGCAAGTCGGCCAAGGCTGCTTCTGCTACCAAGCAGTCGCTCAACTATGGTATCGACCATGGTGTCTTTGAGTCGCTGCACCTCACTGCCAAGCTGCAGACTCGTGTGATTGACCCGGCGGAAATCGTGGCCAACATCAAGAAGCTGAAGAAGGGCTAGTCTAGTTCGCGACTAGGCCCCTGCTTGCAGCTCGATAACTAGAAGGAAGAGTGTAGCCACAAGCTGCACTCTTCCTTTTTTTTTTCTTTTTGCGAAGCTGTTAGTAGACTGGTCTATTATGGTTTTGGAGTTAGGCCTATAACTGAAGCTAATCTCAAGCTGGCCACTGAGAATTTTGCAGCACAACTCTGTAGCCATCAGGGTCTTCGAAAGTCTTCCCTTGCACGTCCCAGTATGGGTTGAACGATTGCACTGCTTCATATCCGCAGCTCAGCATGCGCGACACTGCCGCTTCCCATGCCGCCTTTTCTGGCAAATAGAAAACAATGAGATTGTCTTTGCTTGGCGCTTTTCCTGCGCTATGACCCAGGCATTTTGTAAATTCAAAATGGTAGGCAGAATTTGGTGAGCCAATCATAACGCCGTCAAATCCTTGGTGATTTTCAAAGCGGCTCAGCTCCTGCAGGCCCAGTCCATCAACGTAGAATCGAACAACATCTTCAATGTTGTCGCTCGGTCTTGCCACGCGAAGTTTTGGGCTTGCTGGCTTGAAGAGATCGTCTGTCACTGTCAGAGTGAAGAGAACTTCGGCCTTTTCCAAAAGGCACTCAGACTGCCTAGCGCGCACCAGGTCTACTCCGAGAGTTTCTTCTACATGTTCCCAATGGGCGCGATCTGGCCACTGTGCATAAGCAATCCAAGTACCCTGATCACTTTCATGCAACCGTGAACCATGGGAGCCATGTTGGCTGAAAATGGCCTCAATTATAACGCGCCAAGTATCTCTAAATTCGTCTTCTTTGCCTGATTTTACTTTCCATTGATAGACTACGCAAAACATCTTGGCCTCGCTAGAGAATGCATCGGCATATTCTATAGCGGAAAAATGTTATTGAACACAAGCTCATAGGGCGATGGGGCGTATTCAGCCGCGGCTTCGCTATTGGCTTTCTCGGCCGCCAGACTCGCCTGATACTGATAGCCTCGTTTAATCAGCTCAGCGTCAGCCGGATTTTGACCGTAGGTGGATTCCCCAGCAAAAGGGTTGAGAATATCGAGGGGGCTGCCCCACTCAGCATTTGTCTTACCATTGAGATTTTTCGCCAAGCCGTTGTACCAAATTGATTGGTCATAGCTGAAGCCCATTTCGCTGGCGTAGACTCCCCAGGCGACATTGCCCCAAGCTTGAAACTGCCCACCTTTTTGCTTGTCGTCCCAATCGCCCTTGTCTTCAGTTTTTTCTTTGATGAAGGAAAGGGCATCAGTGAGATTGAAAAATTCATATGGGTGATTTCTCGCCTCTTCTGTTCTCTCTGCCAGTAATTGCTTCCAGTTGCTTGGCAATTCTTGGACAACGGCGCGATGGGGCTCTCTTTCTAATTTGCAATCGCTGCCGTCCACAATCAAGCGGGAGCCGTCATCGCACTTGCATGAGCTGGTTATTTTGGAGCCGTCTGGCAAAAATCTGGTGGCGTACTTATCACTTTCTTGGGCAGATTGATCTTTTAACAGTTCATCTCTGACAATTACTTCGCCATTGCTGTTGGCTTTTACGGCGTGCGCGTCACCTTTAAATGGCATGGAAATATTTGCTTCGCTAAATTTCTGCCAGCCATTAACTTTCCCTGTGTCGTCGAAAGTGGCGGCAAATCTGCTTTTGTCTGGCGCTGTAAATTCGATTAGGTCGTCGCCGTTATACTTTAGTGATTGCACGGTTTCGCCCGCGGCGTTCGTAACCACAATGGTTTTAGTGGTGCCTTCGAAAGTCGTTAGTGTTGACGAGGCGGCCGTGGTGAATTTGCCTTGGTCGGTGCCGGTATCATAAGAAGTAAGCTCAGAGCCATCTGGACGAATTACTCGTTGCACATAGTCTTTACCTTGTGATGGGTCATTTTCATCTTTTGGCATTTGATAGGTAATGGAGATATTGCCTTTTTCGTCAACCTCAAAGTTGGCAAGCTCTTCGCCGGCTGGGTTTATTATGTTGGTGCGATACCACTTTCCATCGGCTCTTTTTTCGATTTGGTCATCATTGCGATCGTTGAACTTGGTTGGCTGGCAGTCGGCGTCGAGGGTTAAGCGATCTGCGGGTTTCAGTTCTTCAGCCGCTTTGAGCTTAAGGCTATCTAGAGCAGCGAATGGTAAAGCTGGTTTGAAGAATATGCCAGTTGACTGCCAGTCTTTCCACACATCAGTCATGAGTTGCTGGTGGGTAGCTCCAAGCAGCTCTAACGCCGGGGAAGGTTTATGGGCTAGTGTGTCTCCGCTCTGCAGCATAATTTATCCTTCTTAAAGTGCCGATATTGGTAGCGACATTCCATTTGTAACTGCGCTATCTAACAGTGACGTAACAGTAATTGGCCACTGAACTGGATTGATGTTTTTGAGCAAGTGCCTACAAAGGAGCCATACCCAGAGCTTGACTTGGCCGATTGACTCCAAGCCGTTAACCATCCAGTTATGCATGCCTTTTGCGCGGCGCAACGATATACTGATGCAAGGCTAAAACGAAGCCGAAACTTCTCTAGATCAGAGGGATGTCAGAAGTAAACCCATGGTAAGACCAGCTGGTGCTGACTTTGCTCCCGGTGATATCGTCGGTAATACCTACGAGGTCATCGATTACATTGGTCGTGGCGCCATGGGCTACGTCTATCATGTACGCCACACTGGTCTTCCTAAAGAGTATGCCCTCAAGACTTTAAGCCCCGATCAAATTACTGAAACAGCCTGGTTGCGTTTTCAGATTGAAGCGCAATCAATTGCCAAAATGTTTCATCCAAACATCATTACTATTCACAATTTCGCTGTGCATAAAGCGCCAGGGCGAGTTGAACAGCCTTTCTACGTGATGGATCTCTTGGCTGGTACGAGCTTGATGGAGGAGCTGCGAGACAATGACGCTCTTCCCTTAGAAAGAGCGCTATCAGTGTTTACGCAAGCTGCCAGTGGCATTGGCTACGCGCATAGCAAAGGAATTATTCATCGCGACATCAAGCCTGGCAATGTTATGTTGCTTAAAAAGCCAGATGCCAGCGGCGCTACAGTCAAAATAGTTGATTTCGGTATCGCCAAGTTGACCGCTGACAGCGACCTAGCCCAGCAGCATCTAACCAGTGCTGGAGAGGTTTGCGGCAGTCCGCTTTATATGAGCCCAGAGCAAGGGCTAGGGCAGGCTGTCGATGCGCGCAGCGATGTCTACTCGCTTGGTGTTAGCTTCTTTGAGGCCCTGACTGGAGATTTGCCGTTTAAAGCTAATTCAGCAGTGGATATCATGCTTTTGCACCAGAGTGCGCCGGTACCCATGCTCAATTCTATTGCTGATGGCGTTGAGTTTCCTGTTGTTGTGCAGCGAGTTATTGAAGGCATGATGGCGAAAGACCCTAGTCAGCGCTATCAGAATATGCAAGAAGTCGTAGCCGATCTTGTGGCCATTCAGTTAGGCAAACCGCTACCTTCTGCATCTTCTTCATCATCATCATCTTCTTCTTCTTCTTCTTCTTCTCCTCCTTTTTTTGCTAGTGGCGTTGAGCATGAAGCTGAGTCAGAGTTGGCCGCTGGAGCTGATAGCGATTCTCACTCAGTTCTAGAGGAGAGTGGATCTTCCTTGCCGAGTGGATCAGCCTTGTCGATGGTGTCAACTCGACGGTCGCGGCCCACGGCTCAGATGGTGTTTCTAGGGCTTTCCGTGGCCGCTGCAGTGATCTCGGTTTTAGCTTTTCTGGCTATTAAATCGGCCGGCAAGCAGTCTTCACCCTCGACGTCTTCTTCTTCTTCTTCTTCTTCTTTGGCCCCGAAGTTGCCGTCGCCTTCTCAGTCTGGAGCGGTTGCCAGTGCCGGTTCCAAGCCGCCGAATGCAAGCTCAAGCTCTAATTCAGAGGATGAAAAAGACAAGCCTAAGATTGATCCTGAAGAAGATAAAGAGCCGGGCGAGTCACTGAAGGAAACTACTCCCTTTGCCACTGTGCGTCAGGTGAAAGGTCGAAGGATTGTTACTTTCAACTTTCCTACTGACACGCTAATTGGATACATATATTCTTACAACTGGGATACAGGAGAGTATCTTACTCTTCCTGCCAAAGGCCGTCTGACCTGTGACAAAGGGGAGTGGCTGGGCTTTATTCCATCACGCATCATTGCCAAGCATCCCCAGTATCTAAAGCGCTTTGGCTCCGGCTTGTTGGAAGGTATACGCTTAAATGCGAAGTCTGATAGCGACCAGATACTAGAGGCCTGTACGACTATTCCAGGCATCAATTACTTGGAGCTGCACCGCACTGAAAATTTGACCAATAAGTGCATTCCTTCCCTCAACAAGTTCACAGATTTAGAGGAATTTGACGGCTATTTTAGCACTATAAGTGGTGCCACTTTGGCGCACGCTAACTGCTGGGCCAAAATCGAGAAGTTCAGGTTTGGTCGTGCTCGCAATATCACCCCTATGTTGATTAAATTGAAAGAGAGCAAAAATCTGGAAGTATTGGAGTTACCCGAGTGTAGCCTTACTTACATCGACTACAAAGCAATTTCTGGCCTTACCAGTTTGCGAGAATTGATATTTAAAGATGACCCAATAACACTGAACGAACTTAAAGTTCTCACTAGTTTGCCTAAACTTGAGACTATTGAGCTAAGTGACTGTGGGTTGGTGGAGGAAGCTATCCCAATTTTGCGTCAGTTTAAAGCACTTAAGACATTGAGGATGGGAACCCCAAAAACTCTTGTCAAATTGCGGGATAAGTTTAAGGCCGGGCTGCCCGGTGTAGAAGTGGAATAGAGAATGACCTGAGCACGATATACTGAAGCTAGACCAAAACTTCTTTAGACCTGAGGGATGTCAGAAATAAACCCATGGTAAATCCGGTTGGTGCTGATTTTGCTCCAGGTGATATCGTCGGTAATACCTACGAGGTTATCGATTACATTGGTCGCGGCGCCATGGGCTTTGTTTATCATGTGCGCCATGTGGGGCTGCCCAAAGAGTACGCCCTCAAGACTCTAAGCACCGATCAGATTACTGAAACAGCGTGGTTGCGCTTTCAGATTGAAGCGCAGTCGATTGCTAAGATGTTTCATCCGAACATCATCACCATTCACAACTTTGCCGTGCACAAGGCGCCCGGACGAGTTGAGCAGCCTTTCTATGTGATGGATCTTTTGGTCGGCACAAGCCTAATGGAAGAGTTGCGTGACAATGACCCTCTTCCTCTTGCCCGAGCCCTTTCAGTGTTTTCGCAAGCAGCTAGCGGCATTGGCTACGCCCACAGCAAAGGAATCATTCACCGTGACATCAAGCCGGGCAATGTTATGTTGCTCAAACAGCCCGATGCCAGTGGCGCTACGGTCAAAATTGTTGATTTCGGTATCGCCAAATTGACCGCTGACAGCGAAATTGCGCAGCAGCATTTAACTAGTGCTGGAGAGGTTTTTGGCAGTCCGTTTTATATGAGCCCTGAGCAAGGTCTGGGGCAAACAGTTGATGCGCGCAGTGATGTCTACTCCCTGGGAGTCACTATCTTCGAAGCGCTTACCGGAGATTTGCCGTTTAAGGCTAATTCAGCTGTGGACATCATGCTTTTGCATCAGAATGCGCCGGTACCTGAGCTTAGTTCTAGGGGAAATGGCGTTGAGTTTCCTGCGGTTGTGCAGCAGGTAATTGAACGCATGATGGCGAAAGACCCGAATTTGCGCTATCAGAATATGCAAGAGGTTGTAGCAGACCTTACAGCTATTCATTTCGGCAATCCACTACCCTCTTTGTCGAGCGGAGCTGTTCATGGGCGAGACCTTGGTCTAGGTCGCAGGGCTATGCAAAGTCAGGCACAAGATCCTGAATCAGATTCACAATTTGATGGTGAACAGTCTCTAGCCGGTGAAGTCTGGGTGGCTGGTGGCGATGATTCAGATTCTGGCGTTGACTATGAAGCTGCAGCAGATCTAGCCGTGGGGGCCGATACTGGTTCGCAAACGGTGCTAAAAGAGAGTGGACGCGCCCTGACCATGGTGTCTACAGGTTCTTCGCGACCCAAGGCTCAGGTAGTTCTTTTGGGCGTTTCAATGGCCGCTGCCATTGCCTCGGCTGCAGCCTTTATAGCGATAAAATCGGCTGGCAATCAAGCTACTTCTGAGCATCCAACCACAGTGGCGGCGGTAAGTGGTTCTGCCCATCGGTCAGGTTTGTTCAATGCCAATTCGGGAAAGGGAGCCGGTGCTAGTGGTGTTGCTGATTCTGGTGTTGCTTCTGGTACTGCTTCTGGTGCCGCTAGTGGTGGTGCGGGTGGAATTAAATCTGGAGCAGGCTCTAAGTCTAATTTTGCTTCTAGCTCTGCTTCTGGTTCTGCTTCTGGTTCTGCTACTAGCGCGGCGGTCAATTCTGGCACTGATGCCGCTGGGCACACTAAACCACCTGGCGATAAAGATAAGCCAAAACTAGATCCAGAGGAAGATAAAGAGCCTACTGATTCTTTTAAATCAACCAAACCTTTTGGTGTTGTCCGCCAGGTCAAGAATGGCTGGCTGGTCGATTTTGATTTTCCGACAGATGTTCTGATAGGCAAAATTCACTCTTACAATTGGACCACCAATAAAAGTAAGACTGAAAAGGCGAAAGGTCGCTTGCACTATGGCCCCACAGACTGGCTACTGTTCCAGCCGTCGCGCATCATTGGTAAGTATCCACAGTATCTCAAGCGCTTTCGTGCCGGTGATATTCCCGCTGTGCAGTTGCTCGAACATTCAGATAGTGATGCCATACTAGAGGCTTGTGCTGCCATTCCTGGTATAGACGAAGTGATTATTCATCACGCTCGTAATTTGACCAATAAGAGCATTGCTTCTCTTAGCAAGTTCACTGGTCTGAAGAAGTTTGACGGCTCTCATGGTGCCTTAGACGGTATCGCTTTAGCGCGGGCGACCTGTTGGGATAAGATTGAGGAATTTAGATGCAGTCATGCTCGCAATATAACGCCGATGCTGCTGAAGCTAAAGGCGAGCAAAAATTTGCGTTATTTAGATGTGCATGAGAGCAATCTGACATACCAAGATTACAAAGCAATTTCAGAGCTTACAAGCTTACGCCATTTGAAGTTTGAAGAAGAACCAGTCACGTTGCACGAGCTGAAATTACTCTCTAATTTGCCTAACCTTGAGATAATTGAACTATTTGATTGTGGCCTTGAGGAAAAAGCGATCCCAATTATGCGTCAGTTTAAGGCGCTCAAAAAATTGAAGATGGGAACTCCCAAGACCTTGCTTGTATTGCGTGAAGCCTTTAGAAAGGGCCTGCCTGGCGTGGAAGTTGAATAGCGTATAGCGTGCTCAAAACTCGCAATTTCCGCTGCTTTTAAAATTAGCTCCTGTCATACTATAGAAAGAAGTAAGTGGATCCAAAAAAATGACGCAGCAGGAGGGGTGACCTCTTACTGCGCCATTTGGCTTGGCTAGTTGGCAGTTGCCGGAACTGCACTTGGTGCGTTACCGACAGCATTGCCCGTCGCCTCACTCGCCGCTGCACTCTCCTGTGGACTCGCCGCTGCACTCGAAGCTTCGTGGGCTGTGAGCATCTTGCGCAGTTCGTCTGCTGCGACTTTCAGCGCTTCCGGCCCGGTATCGCCTTCGACTAGCGTCTCTGGGTCGATGCCGTTCCGTTCAGTTTGGCCACAGTCACCGAGCCATTCGCCGCCAGGAGCGAACCAATGGCAGCGTGTCACACGCAGTTTGTGGCCGTTGCCGACTTCGTAGTCAGCCTGACCGATGCCTTTCCCTGCAGTCGCTGCACTGCCGACCATGTGTACTTGACCGGCGATGCCGTTTTGCACTAGGGCGCAAATCATCATCTCGCTGGCGCTGGCTGTGCGGCGATTGAGCAAGATCACCAGTGGTTTGCCAAACAGCGTTGCTGCCCGGCGCTTGTAGAGGTCGGTGGGCAAAGTGGTGACTATGCCATCGCTATTGGCGCCATGCACTTCATCGGTGAGGAAGAACTGGTCCTCGTTGAGGAAGTACTGCCTGACTTTCATGCCCTCTTCGTGGCGAAACTTGAGGGTGGCAAGCAGGCCCTGGTCGAGGAAGAAGCCGCAGCATTCCATGGCCTGGTGCATTCTGCCGCCGCTATTGCCGCGCAGGTCGAGAATCACTCCTTCGCAGGTGGCGATTTTTGCCACAGCTGCTTCTACCAGTTCGACGATATCTTCGCGATCAAAGCTGCTGATGCGCAGATAGCCAATCTTGCTAGGGGAGAGGGCTGACATGACATCGGCAGGCTTTTCAGCCGTTGCGGTGGAATTGCCTGGAGCGGCAGATTCGTCAGCGCTAGAGGGCGAGACGAAGGTGGAAGGCGCGATCAGCCGCTCGGTGTAGGTGTCATTGAGCGAGGCCAACATTTCGTCAGCGTGGCGCAATGCAGTTTCTTCGCTGTCGATCAGGTCGTCGAATTTGTGCTCCCAGGAGCTCCAATTCGCCAATCTCGACTTGTCGAAGAAAGTAACGCCGACCAGTTCCCAGATCGCGTGATAAAGCTCAAGCCCCTGGGTTGAGGCTGTTTTTGAAATATTCATGACGATCCCTTCGGTTGAGATGTTTGCGATTTGAAGATTTCGCGCGTTAGACAGTTAGGCTCAGGCGGCAATGCCCACGCAGCAGACCTGACAAATTTCTCAGCACCTTATGCTGTGAAGAAATTCGACTGGGGTTTGCTGTGTTTTGAAGCTAAGTATTTATTCGCGGGAAATTAGGTAGTGGTTATGGCTTTAAACCTAGCCAAGAAGTGTAAGAAATTAAAAGAGAATTTCTTACACCTAGATGAGATCGCACTTAGACTTTGTCCGTGTCGCCTAAATTGTTGTGAGCTTTTCTCGTACAAGGTTAGTATGGCTCTCGCGAACTAACGCGCAATCAAAAAGCCTTTGGTTTGTCCGTATTCTCTGGCGCTTTCAAATCTGCTTTTTCGGCATCAGGGGTTTGATAGAAAACGCCGCGATTGTTATAGCCCGGCCGAGCTGATTCTGGCGCGTGTGCTTCTTTTACCGCTGTCAGGATTGGCTTTACTTTGGTGTGTGGCTTTAGGGCATCAGTGCACCTGAGAGCAACCAGATCACCTGGTTTGAGTTCGCCGAATACTTCGGTGAGGCTGTTCATCATCTCGCCTCGCACAACAGGCACCCATTCTACTTCTCCGTCTTTGACGCGACAGACGAAAGTAGATAGGGTCGATGTGGTTTCAACGGCGCTTGGAGGCAGGAATAAAGACGGATGTGGCCGCTTGGTTGGCCAGAAGACTTCGCAGAACATACCAGGTAGTATGCGCCAACCCGGATTGGGATAATTGAGCTCGACAGGCATGGTGCGAGTTTTTTGGTCTAAGTAATTGCCGATTCTAGCTACTTTGCCTTTGAATTTTTCGCTGGGGTGAGTTGAAACAGTAAATTCTACGTCAGCTCCTGCTACAACTCCGCCGGCTATGGCTTCGGGTACTGGCGTAACAATGCGCAGTAGGTCAAGTTCTTGTACTCGCACTATCGACGGGTAAGCGCCGTGGCCTAGTGGGCCGACAAAGCTACCGACGTGCATGTTGCGCTCGGTGACATAGCCATCAAAGGGCGCTGTAATGGTTAGATACTGGGAGATGTCTTTGTAATTTTCGCTGGCCTTTTTCGCTGCTACCAATGAGTCTGTTAGCGATTTTACGGCATTGGCGGCAGCGGCAATATTTTCCTGCCAGGCTTTTACCTTCTCTTTGTCTGCTTCTACTTTTTGTCCCAGTACAACTACATCGTTGGGTGCCACTACGCCCGGTACCAGTGATGCTTCTTTGGTGCGATTATAGGTGTCTTCGTCGCCTGCTAATTGTGCTTTGGCTTCCAGCAAACTGGCTTTGGCTGAGGCCAGTTTCGATTGAGCTTGTTGTAGCTCGCCACTCACTGCTTTTGCTTTTGCTGCCGATTCGTTGCTCTGAGCTAGTAGTTCTGGGGCGATGAGGCGACAGATTACTTGTCCTTTCTTTACCTTCGAGCCTCTATCTACGCCAATCCAGTCGATGAAGCCTGGTACTTTGGGATAGACTGCCACGTCCTGGTAGGCCTGAATCTCACCAGGCAACTGGTCTACCCGCGAAAGTGTTTGTTTGATTACTTCGGTGACAGGAAGCTCTTGTATGTCTTGAGTGGTGGCATGTGGCGCTACTGCTTTTTCTGAACAGGCGCTGAGCAGTACCATGGGCGCCAGGCTGATAGCTAACGTCAGTGCTGTCCTTTTCATTTTGCGAGGTCGCCGTAAGATACTCATTTCTAATTACTCGCCTCGATCATCGGGATGTATAGACGGTGAGGCAATGGAGCTCTTACGCTGCACTACCGCAAAAACTAAGGGCAATATCGTCAAAGCCGTCAGTGTTGACATTGTCAGCCCACCAATAACCGCTCTTCCTAACGGCGCACTCTGGGCACCGCCTTCGCTCAAGGCCAGGGCCATAGGCACCATACCTGATACCATGGCAATTGAGGTCATGAGAATTGGACGCAAGCGCTCTTGTGCTCCAAAAAGGGCTGCTTCTAGAGCTGTCTTGCCACCCAGGCGGCTGTTCTCTGCGTAATTAACTAGCAAGATGGCGTTGCTTACCCCGATGCCGATTGACATAATTGCACCCATGAAAGACTCAATGTTAAGAGTAGTGCCAGTCAGTCGCAGCATAACCATGACGCCGCAAACGATAGCTGGAGCTGTTGAGAGCACTATCAAGGCTAGTTTGGTCGATTGAAAATAGCCGGTCAACATCAAGAAAATCACAACTAGAGCAAGAGAAAGCCCAATGAAGAGGTGTGAGAAAGTATCGCTTAAGACTGGCACTTGTCCGGCTACTTTGACTCTCACGCTGCGGGGCGGCTCACCGGCACGGGCCAGAGCTGCTTTCACTTCTTCCCCCACATGGCCTAAATCCATGCCCTCAATATTGGCAGTGAGGGAGACCATGCGCATCATGTTGTCGCGGTCGTATTCACCCACGCACTTGCCATAAGAGACCGTGGCCACGTCGCCTAAGAGTGGGTGCTCGCTGTTTTCTTTGAGCATGATTGGGAAATGCTTCAGGGCTTCCATCGACTGTATTTGGTTCTGCGGTACCTGCACTTGCACCTGGTAGGCCACCCCGGTTTTTCTATCCATCCAGAAGTTTTCTAAGATGTAGCGGCTCGAAGATGTTGCTGGTACCAGGGCTTTTCCTACCTGGGCTGGTGTGAGGCCAAATTGGCCTGCCAGTTCTCTATCGATGTTGACGTCTACGGTGGGATAGTCGAGGGGCTGACCGTACTGTAGATCGCGCAGGTATGGAATTTTAGCCATTTCGGCTTTGACCCGGTCGGCAAAGAGCCTGCACTGCGTCAGGTCTGGGCCCTTCACTATCACCGATATCGGTGTGGGAGAGCCAAGATTCATGATTTGACTGACTAAGTCTCCGGGCTCAAAGCTGAAGCTTACGCGGGGCATCTCCTGGGCAAATTTGCTGCGTAAGACGTCTTTGAAGTGGGCCAGGTCGATGTTTGCTTCTTTGCGCAAGCTGACGTCCATGACCGCTTCGTGGGGGCCGCTGGTCCAGAGAAATACCGAGCTGATGACAAATTGCACTGGCTGCTGGCCGGCATACCCCAGGGTAGCTTCGACGTTTCCAGGGCCTGCTTCACGCTTAATTATGTCAAGCATTTGCAAGGTCTTTTCTTCGGTTACTTCTACCCGTGTGCCCGTGGGGCAGCGCATGCGCACCCTAAAGTCGGTGGTGTCTGAACTGGGGAAAAGCTCGCGACCGGTTTGGCAAAAGAGCAGAACGCTGAGTGAGATGGTCACTAGGAAGTAAACGGGAATGACAATTAGGCGCATGCTCATGAGCTTTTCTACCAAGGCCGCGTGAGCAGCTTTGAACTTGGCAAAGAAGCCCTTGCTTTCGTCTTCATTTTCTTTGTGCTTAATCAAATATACGGCCATAACTGGCACCAGGGCGCTCGACATAAAGAACGACCAGACCATGCAGAAGCCCACTGCTAGTGAGAGCGGCACGAACAGTGCTTTGGTCACTCCGGTCATGAAGAATGAAGGTACGAACACGGCAATAATTGAAAGCATGGCTAAAAGTCGCGGCACCCGGGTTTCAAAGCCCGCCGCCAGCGTGGCTCTGGTCACAGCTTCGCCCCGTGCCATGTGGGCGTGGATGTTTTCTATGTCCACCGTGGCTTCGTCCACCAGGATGCCAATGGCTAGCGCTAGGCCCGAGAGGGTCTGCATATTGATGGTTTGGCCAGTGATGTAAAGCGATAAGCTGGCGCCCAGAAGTACGCAAGGAATTGTCGTAATGACAATGAATGTACTGCGCAGATCGCGCAAGAAGAGGAAGATCATCAGGCCTGGCAAAATTGCACCCAGGGCCCCTTCGCTGAGCACTCCCTTGATTGAATCGGTGACGTGTTTTGATTGGTCAAATTCGTAGCTGATAGTGACGTCTTCTGGTAAGAGGCGCTGCATTACAGGCAGGTGCTCTTTTAGGGCATTGACCACCGATACTGTGGAGGCATCTGCTCGCTTTACCACCGGCACATAGACTGTGCGTCGGCCATTGTGCAGGGCATAACCAGCCAAAATGTCGCTGCTATCACTAACCGTGGCCACATCACGCATAAATACAGTAGGGCCTGGCCCCATTTTGATGGGCAAATAGTCTAACTGGTGGATGTCGGGCAGGTCGGTATTGATTGGCGTAATCTGCATGTAGTCGCCAATACGGGCGTTGCCAGCGGGTACGATTTCGTTGCCTGTGGCCAGTGCTTTGACAATCATGTCTCCAGATATATTGAACTGTCTGAGCTTTTGGCTGTCGGCACTGATGACAATGGTGCGAGCGTTTCCACCAAAAGGTGGTGGTGCTGAGGCACCGGGAATAGTGCCTAGCTCTGGTCTTACTCTGACGAAGGCCAAGTCTTGGAGCTGTTCAATAGTCTTGGTTTTACTAGATAGTACTAGTTGCCCAACGGGCAAACTGCCAGCGTCGAACCTCAGTACAAAGGGCTCTACTGTGCCTGGCGGCATCAATGTACGAGCACGGCTGACCATGGCTACACAGGTCGATAGGGCCTCTGACATGTTAGTGCCAGGATGAAAATAGACTTTCATCATGGAGATGTTTTGTATGGTCTGCGACTCAATATGGTCAACGCCTGGAATGTACAAGAAGTGCACTTCATAGGTAGAGACTATGTAGCCTTCCATTTGATCTGGTGCCATGCCGCCGTAGCCTTGCACGACATAAATTACAGGCATGTTCAGGTCAGGAAAGATGTCTTCTTTCATCGACATCAATGCCATCACAGCTGCCAGCATCAGGCTTATAACCGCCACAATGACGGTTATGGGTCGCTTCATTGATACGATTTGCAGCCACATATTAAGCCGTTGCCTCCATATCTATGACCCGGTCCATCATGGCTTGACCTCTGGCGTTGGTCTCAAGGCCCCATCTTTGTTGTTGCTCTCGCTCTGGCCTTTGTTTGTCTCTGCCGCTGCCACGAGTTTTAGGAAAGGTTGGATATCGCCATGAGCATAGGCAATCGCCAAGACCGATTGCCACACTTTAATTTGGGCCTCAACATTCTCAGCTTGTGCTTTGGCGAGAATGCGCTCAGCTTCTGCTACTTCCATAACGTTGGTCAAACCAACTCTGTATCGCTCTCGTGCTTTGATTTCATTTTCTTTCGCTGCCACAAGCAAAACCGGCGTCTCATCAGCGATTTCTTCGGCCCTGCTCAGTAAAATTTTGGCTTTCTTGTCTTCTCTTATTAGCTCTTGCATGGCCAAATCGTAGTTAGAGCGCTGCGCTTCGATAGACGAGCGCTCGGTGATTTTCTGCGCTTTGATTTTGAAGTATTCCATTACCGGAAACTGAAATGTAAAACCTACCGTCCAGTTGGCTGTTTTGGGGATGATGCCGCTGGCGATTGGTTTAATAAAACGGCCATTGCCAGAGCCTCTTGCCCAGATGGCAGATTCAAGCCATAAGTGGGGATACCAGCTATGATCGAGCAATTTTAAACGTGATTTGGCGACGTCAACATCGGCCATTTTCAAGATCGCAAGAGGGTGCTTTGCTAGATTGGCTGGCGCATCGGGCATGGTCAGAGCGGTGAACTTGGGTCGCGAAATTAAGGGCTCAGCCACCGGTTGTATCAAAGCTCCGGCCATGCCAATAGCTTCTGCTAGATCTTGTTGAGCTAAATCGGCATCTCGTCTGGCTTGAATCAAGGCAATTTTTGCCAGGGATACTTCGGCATCGGCGCGAGCGGCATCTACTCCTGGTTTTAAACCCTTATCGCAGAGGGTGTGCACCACTAATGACCAGTCGGTCATGCGATCTAGAGTGGCCTGACAAACCAATATTTGCTGCTGAATCAACAAAAACTTGAGATAAAGCAGTGCACTGCGTGTCGTCACATCTAGCTCTGTGAGCCGCAATTCGGCTGTGGATTTTGTTAGTGATTGTTTTGCCAATCTGACATTAGCGGCTCTGCGACCGAAGTCTACTAGCTCCCAGGAAAAGTTGAGGCCGGCATTGGAGCCAAAGATACTATTGAAACTTGAATTGGTGGCCGGTACGCCAGACTGAATCGGAATGACGTTGAGATATTGCGGCAAAATAGTGCCAGCTGTGATGTTTTGCGATGCTCTTAATTCTTGAAAGAGCATGTCCATACGCGGCAGATACTGAGTGCGAGCTACTGACACTTCGCCTTTGAGCTTATGAGTTTCTTGGTTCGCTCTAGATATTGATGGATATTTTTTGTTAGCCGTCTCCACTGCATTGAGCAGAGTCATACGCACGGAGGGCTCATTCAATTCGATTTTCGGTCTGAGTTTGATTCTCTCTGCTTCGTTATCGGCTTGGGCTGAGCTGTTTGCTTGACTTGTATTGTTTGGTTGAGCTGTGCTATTTGCCTGGGCTGCGTTATTTACTACCAACCAAAGCGTTAATAGCGCAGCAGTTGCTGCGACAGGCTTCATCACTGTAGATAGTCTGCTCAGCATGCGAATAATTGCAATTTTAGGGTGCCCAGAAACGTCAAGTCGAACAGCTTCTAGCTTATCCGACCTTGATTTTAGCGCGATTAAATTAGCAAATAATAAGTGAGGCTAAGCTCCTGCTAATAAGACTGTTATCAGCTAATTGTCAGTAAAATCGATCCATGGACCGTGGGTCTGGTCTTTGTATCACGCAAATTGGGCCTTGAAGAAAGTTGCTAGCGCCCGCAACGAGGGGACTCTTGGTGTCGGACACAAGCAATTTCGATTGGATTGAGCAATATTTGAAGCAAGCTCTCCTTTATAAACGAGGTCAGTCTGGCAACACTGAGACTTTGCAGTTGCATGCTTTCCTTTTAAAAGCTCTTGATTTAAGCAACGATGGAAGATACGAAGCGGCGGCCGGCGTCTTTTGTGAGGCCCTGGCTTTGGCCAGGCTAAATCTATCTGAGCTAGAAAGTTCGAAGAGTAACGCGTCTTCTAACAATGGCGCACTAGACGTAGAAGAGTTGTCGACTATCGCTGATCTTTGCTTCGGTTATGCTCGTGTTTTGGCAGAGCTTAACGGTGTTCCCCAAGCCTTAGAGCTTATGTATCTGGCAACCAGGCTTTACACTCGTCTTTATGGTATCGCTGATGGCCGCGTCCTTTTCTGCGCTAGTCGGTTGAAGGAGTTAGCTCTGTCTTTCCCGGCGTATATTTATGTAGCAAGAATTCTATTTTTCTTGCGGGCACATAAGACCTTAGCTGGTTTGATTCGAGCTAAGTTTCTTTGTGAGTCCAGTTGGCCAGAGTGCTGCGTGATTGTTGAGAAACTAACGTCGGCCTATTGTCTGCGCCTTGACAATGGTTCTAGCTATCCGGCCGGCTTAAGTGCCGAAGAGATCGAAGATATTGAGATAGTTAATTGCGCGGTGCAGTTAATAAGTAGAACTGAGAGCACCAGCGCGACTAGGCTGGTAGTATTCCCTGCTTGCGAAAGTCAATCTTTCTCAGCCTTGTTTCACCTGAATTTTGATAGGTACGTTGCAGAATTCAATCGTGCTGTCGGTAAGGAGATTCTAATTCCTGTTCGTTGCGAAATTGGTGATCTTCCTGAAGATTCGCCGCAGTCTGCAGTTGCTTATCTGTTTGCTCAGAAGGGGCAGACGCTTGGCTCAGGCAAGGGGTCAATGGTTGTGAGTAGTCCGGAAAGGAATTTGCCCTTAAAGTGGAAATGCTATCACTTTGATGATTTGTGCGGTCTGTTTAATAGTCGATTGCGTAAGCTGCGTTCGGTTGAGAAGTTCTATAGGCTCGATAATGGAAGGTCAGCAATAATAAATGCCTATCTCTACTGTTCTTCTGACCAAGCTAGTGCTTTGATTGGTTCAGTGCCGATGCGCATTCCTAGGTTGTTTCAGGCTTGAATGGTCCTCTAGGTTTTGTGCCCTGCGAATGGCTCTTCTCTGCGTTTCCAAAACTGTCATAAATTTTGCAGAAAACATGACAGTTTTGGACAGTGATAAAAGTGCTCCAGGCCTTGCTTTTTGCGCGTTTTTTCTTGTCTCTTTTTTACTCGGAAAATGAGACAGGAAAAGTACTTAGAAAAAGTATTTAGCAGGCAAATTAAGGAGTACTGCCAAAGCTAGTCGCGAGGCATAGTGGGCTGTCAATTCGTCCGTGATTCAGAATTAGCTTTCTTACCATTGAAGGCAAAGACGCGACTAGAGAACTCTGGTAATGAAGCTGAGCCGCTGATGGTGCGGTCGATTGTATTTACCTTACCTGTCATATGAGCGATTGCCTTTTCACTTTTACGCGTCATTCGCGCTAATTTTGAACGGGAGAAGTCGACAAATAGCCTAACTTCGCCGGTCTCAGCCTGATAGTTGCCCCACAAGGGAAACGTTCCCAATAGACCTTTATAGGTGCCTTGTACTTGCTGCTCGCTGACGCTTGTGATTGTAACTGTGGGTTTTCGCCTGATTTTTGGAATCTCGACTTTCCAAACGCCAATGAAATCATTTAGGTCCACCACATTTTCTTTTAGCGGCGGGGCCACCTCAACTGTGGTCACTTTTCCCTGCAAGGTCTCACTGAAGGCTGGTGCCATATTGCTTCCTGTGATTGCCAGGCAAATTACTGCTAACTTGAATGAGCAAAGTGGAGCCGGTCTCTGGGCCTTGAGAACGCTTGCCTTCTGCTTCAATGGCTGTTGTTTGCTAGAATTCAATCGACTTATCTCCTGGGTCTGCAGCATCCGTGGTTTGTCAAAAAAGTCTTTGCCTTAAAAGGTCTTATAAAACCCATACGTATTGAGTGAGCAAATAGTTTCACTTTTCAGCAAAAGTTTTTTCCCAGCGCCAGAATAGAGAAGGATGTAATCAGGAAACCTATATGACAGATGACAATTTTAGTAGCAGTAGTCTCTTGGAGAAAAAGCAACCGACCTTCTATATCCCCCATGGAGGTGGTCCTTGCTTCTTCATGGAAGGCATGGGGCCCGCTGGCACCTGGGATGGTATGGGCAATTGGCTAAAGGCTTTGTCTAAGGCAGTTCCGCAAAAGCCCAAGGTACTTTTAATTGTTTCGGCCCATTGGGAAGAGCCTAAAGTCACAGTCAATACTGCCGCCGAGCCAGACTTACTCTACGACTATTATGGCTTCCCGCCCCATACCTATGAACTCAAATACCCAGCCCTTGGCGCCCCAGTTGTAGCCAAGCAAGTAATCGACCTGCTCCACGAAAAAGGAATTGAAACCAGCACAGATTCAAAGCGCGGTCTTGACCACGGCGTTTTCATTCCCTTTAAATTGATCTATCCCGCTGCCGATATTCCCATCGTGCAGCTCTCGCTCAAAGAAGGTCTTGACCCGGCTTTTCATATTGGCGTTGGCAAGGCCCTTGCTCCTTTGCGTGAGCAGGGGGTGTTGATTGTGGGCAGTGGAATGAGCTATCACAATTTGCGTTCTTTTGGCAGTGGAGAAAGTGGCCCTCACTCGGCTCATTTTGATCAGTGGCTAGACCAATCTATTAGCGGGCAGTCTGAGGCGGTGAGAAATGAAAAGCTCATCGATTGGGAGTCTGCTCCTTCGGCTCGGGCCGCTCATCCGCGCGAGGAACATTTGTTGCCGCTGATGGTTGTGGCTGGGGCCGCTGGCGCTGATGTGGGACGGCGCGCCTACAATGAAAAAGTCATGGGTATGGCCATTTCGGCCTATCAATTCTGAGAAGAAATTAGCCGAAGTCAAGCGCTGCCCTGAAAAGCCAAGAGGTGCTCCGGGGTGCGACAATTGCACCCCTGTTGCTGCTCCGTTGGATATACTCTCGGGGTTTCTACGGTCTTCTACTGTCTTCTACGGTTTTGTTTGGTTTAAGGAATCCCTTTATAGCGATACTTTTCAAATGCAGGGGTGACTATGAGATCGGCAGAGTCCAAATCTAGCTCAACTACTAAATCTAGCGTTCTTGTGCACAATGCCTACGGCAAGTCTGGTGTTCGTCTCACTAAAGTAATTCGACATGCCGACTATCAGGAATTAAAAGAGCTGACTGCCAATATTCAGTTAGAGGGCGGCTTTGAAGGCTCATATTTAGAGGGCGACAACAGTCAAATCATTGCTACTGACTCAATGAAAAATACGGTCTATGTTTTGGCGGCCGAACATCCCCTCACTACTCTTGAGGGTTTTGCCCAAGACCTGGCACTGCATTTTTTGAAGACCTATTCGCATGTTACTGAAGCCACTGTGCATCTGGTAGAAGACCTCTGGCTGCGTATTCCCGCCGATGGTAGGCCACATCCCCATGCTTTTGTTTCGGCTGGCAACGAGAAGCGCATTGCTTCTGTGGTGGCTGATCGTGAGGGGGTTTCATTACAGTCAGGAATCGACAATTTGGTAGTGGCAAAAACCACCGATTCGCAGTTCTGGGGCTTCATCCGCGATCAATATACAACTCTTCCTGAAGTGCGCGATCGCATTATGGCCACGAGCATTGAAGCTTCATGGCTCTATCGGGCTGAGACTAAGGTCGAGGCTGAGAAGATTGATTTCAATAAAAACTACGAGACTATCCGCAAAATCATTCTTGATGTTTTCGCTAGCCATAGCAGTTTGGCGGTGCAGCAAACCCTGTACGAAATGGGTGAAGCTGTGCTTGCTGCCGTTTCTGATATTGAAGAAATAACTATAACCATGCCTAATCAGCATCGCATAGCCTTCAACTTAGAGCCTTTTGGCAAAAAGAATCAGAACGAAATATTCTTCCCGATTGATGAACCTTTCGGCCTAATCTCAGGAACAATCAAGAGAGGTGCCTGATTTGTCAGAATCAAGTAAGTCAGTGAGTAAGCCCCTTGGCCAAGTTCAGGCTGAGCCAACTGGGCTGCCGTCTAATCAGGGCAAGTGGGCCATTCGTAGTCGGCGGGTATTGCGCTCGAAAGGCTTTGAGTCGGCCGCCTTGTTAATTGAAGCTGGACAGATTAGCAAAATCGTTGCCTTTGACAAAGTGCCTTCAGGCTACGCCCTTGAAGATGTGGGCGACTTGATTGTTATGCCTGGTGTGGTTGATAGTCATGTTCATATTAATGAACCAGGTCGTACCGAGTGGGAAGGTTTCACCACTGCTACTCGGGCTGCCGCTGCTGGTGGTATCACGACTCTTGCTGATATGCCTTTGAATTGCATTCCGGTTACTACCAGTGCTGAGGCTTTTCGCGAGAAACTCAAACATATTGAAGGTCGACTTTCGGTTGATCTCTGTTTCTGGGGTGGAGTTGTTCCTGGCAACAGTGCTGAGCTGAACAAGATGATAGATCTCGGAGTAATGGGCTTCAAGTGCTTTCTCATTCATTCAGGAATTGATGATTTCCCCAATGTGGAACGCCACGATCTAGAGCTAGCCATGCCGATTTTGGCTAAGCGCGGCCTGCCGCTGCTCGTGCACGCTGAGCTTGACTGTTCGCATAATTCGGATGGCTCGCAGGCAGGAGCTCCGAATGGAGAAAGCTCTCATATAGAAAGCTCGCAGCTAGCCAGCGACTTCGCTGCCGCACCGCATAAATACTCAAACTTCCTCAATTCGCGCCCACGCTCGTGGGAAAACGAAGCAATTAAACTAATGATTGATCTCTGTCGTGAGTTTGACTGTCGCGTGCATATCGTCCATTTGTCTTCCTCTGACGCTCTGCCTATGATCGCTGAGGCTAAGAAAGAAGGGCTGAAGTTAACCGTGGAAACCTGTCCCCATTATTTGACTTTAGTGGCTGAAGATATCGCCGATGGTGATACCAGATTTAAATGCACTCCACCCATTAGAGAAAGAGAAAACTGCGAAAAGCTCTGGCAGGGTCTGGCTGATGGCACAATTGATTTCATTGTTTCGGACCATTCCCCTTGTACTCCCGAATTGAAACTTCTAAAGGAAGGCAATTTCGACAAGGCCTGGGGCGGTATTTCTTCTCTGCAGTTTGGCTTATCGGCAGTTTGGAGTGAAGCCAAGAAACGCGGACATTCATTGGCTCAGGTTAGTGAATGGATGTCTAAGCGGCCAGCGCAGTTTCTTGGCTTGGCCAAGCGCAAAGGCTCATTAGAAGAAGGTATGGACGCCGATATCGTAGTCTTTGACAGCGAAAAATCTTTCAAAATTGAGCCGTTAATGATTGAGCATCGCCACAAAGTTACTCCCCATGAGGGGCGGATATTTACTGGCCAGGTGCAACAAACTTTTGTTCGCGGAATCAAAGTATATGATCAGGGAAACTTCTCAAAGGAGCCTTTTGGTAAGGCTTTGATGGGTACAAAATCGGGAGAGTATGTCGATGCAAACGTCCATTCTTGAGGCTTCTGCCTTCACTGGTTTGATTGATTTAGCCACTGAAAAACTTGGCGGAAAGGCCCTCAGCTGCAGTGATGAATTTTTTGCTGAGAAAGAAAACTTGCTCATGCCTGGTCGCGGCATTTTCATTGAAGACAAATATACTAAAAATGGTAAATGGATGGACGGCTGGGAATCGCGTAGAAAGCGCGGCCCTGGCCATGATTGGTGCATCATCAAACTCGGTTTGCCAGGAGTAATTCGTGGCGTTGATATCGACACTAATCACTTCTTGGGCAATCATCCGCCTTATGCATCGCTTGAAGCCTGCATCGCCGACCCCAATGAGCATGCTGACAAACTTGCTGCTTCAGATAAATGGGTTGAGATTGTACCGCGCTCAGCGTTAAAGCCTGGTTCACAGAACCTTTTTGCCGTATCAAGCGGAGAGCGTTTTACCCATGTGCGCTTGAATATTTATCCTGATGGCGGCGTTGCTAGATTGAAAATCTATGGCGATGTCATTCCTGATTTTTCCAAAATCAAGGCTGATGCTCTGGTTGATTTGGCCGCTGTGGAATTTGGTGGTCATGTGGTTGCTTGCAATGACATGTTCTTCGGCAACATGGACAATTTGATTATGCCTGGTCGCGGCCGAAACATGGGCGATGCCTGGGAGACAAGACGCAAGCGCGGTCCTGGTCACGACTGGGTTATCGTCAAGTTAGGCCAGCCTGGTTTAGTGAAAAAACTAGAAGTTGATACTGCTTTTCACATCGGCAATTATCCTGATACTTGCTCCGTAGACGGTTGCTATTCGCCAGATTTGGAGATGGACAATCTCACCTGGCCCCAGGCCCATTGGAAGGAGCTTCTGCCGCAGCTCAAGCTGTCGGCCGATAAGCAGCACCACTTTGAGAAAGAGATTATTGACATAGGCAATGTTACCCATGTGCGCTTAAATATCTATCCTGATGGCGGGGTGGCTCGTTTGCGTGTGCACTGTCGTCGCGCCCAGACTTAGGATATGGGTTGAAAATTGCCTTGTGCCGGAACTGCTCTGTAAGAACTTATAGGTAATAACTTTTTGAATCTCGCCCAGCTTAATCAATCATCAAGTGAGCTACTGCAAGCAGAATTGCTGCGTTGTTGTGGCAGTGCTCGCTGGGTAGAAGAACTGATTGCTGGCCGCCCTTACGCTACCGAAGTTGATCTCTACAATGTCTCCGATCGAATCTGGCAGAGCTTAAACTCTTCGGATTGGTTGGAGGCATTTAGTCACCATCCTAAAATTGGTGACCTGGAGAGCCTTAAAACTAAGTTCGCCAGCACTAGTGCTTGGGCCTCTGGAGAACAGGGCGGAGTGGCCCTGGCCAGTCAGCGAGTGCTGGAAGAGCTAGCTGCCGGAAACAAAGACTACGAAGCGAAATTTGGCTATATTTTCATTGTCTGCGCTACAGGTAAGACTGCTGGCGAGATGTTAGCCTTGTTGCAAGAGCGGCTGCATAACGGCCCTGAGGTTGAGATAAAGAGGGCTATGGAAGAGCAGAACAAAATCACACGGTTAAGGTTGGAGAAGCTTTTAGGGCTATAGAAATTTTTAGGGCTGGAGAAGCTCATTTCGTTGTAGAGACCTATTTAATTGGAGATTGGCGCCATGAGCAGAATCACTACCCATGTTTTAGATACTTCGTTGGGCCGCCCAGCAGCTGGTGTTGACGTTGTGCTTGAATATAAGGGCCTTGATGACTGGGAAGAAGTCGGACGCGGAACCACCGACAAAGATGGCCGCTTCAGCGACTTAGTGCCCGCGGGTTGGGCTAACAGGGCCGGTACCTATCAGCTTACTTTTAATACTGGTGGTTATTTCGAAAAGACCCATCGGCAAAATTTCTACCCGACGGTGCCAATCATTTTTGAAGTCGTCAATCAAGACGAGCACCACCATGTGCCGCTCTTATTGAGCCCCTTTGGCTACTCAACTTATAGGGGGAGCTAGTCTATAGAGGTAGTTAGTCTATAGAGGTAGTTAGTCTATAGAGGCAGCCAGAGTATTGTGTCACTTTTTGCGTAGAGTCATTTAGTCCAAAAAAGGAAACTAATCGTTCTGTTTATTGCTTAGTTTAAATCAGGAGTGCAAGATGAAAGTCAGTCTGCCCGAGGCCACCACTAAAGATGTATTCGCTAAGTTGGCTCAGGCCAACGGTGCTTTTAACCAGTTTTATCCTGGTGAGTCGTCCGCCAGGCAACCCGTGCACACTGTATATGGTGGCGCTCAGCTATTTAAGGCCGACTCTGCTAAGAAGCTAGGCGCTATGGCCGTTGCTAGTCTAGACGAGTATGCTGCCGATGCTGATACCTTGGCGAAGGCTCTTAATTTGCCTGGTAAAGACACGGGCTTAGCCAATAAAATTTATGAGCGCGTCAAAGAGAAATTGAAGCGTGAAGCTGTTGAAGACTTCCGCATTGACTTTGAAGACGGCTATGGCAACCGGCCCGATTCTGAAGAAGACCATCACGCCGAGGCTGCTGCCAAAGAAGTCGCGCGCGGTATGAAAGAACAGTTGCTTCCTCCTTTTATTGGTATTCGCATCAAGCCTTTCAATGAGGAGCTGAAGCATCGCAGCGCTCGTACTCTCGATATTTTTATCACTACTCTGGTGGAAGAAACTGGTGGCTTGTTGCCAGCCAACTTTGTCGTGACTTTGCCGAAAGTAACAATCCCTGAGCAGGTAACCGCTCTAGTTGAGCTGTTGGCCTTGCTTGAGAGCAAGACCGAACTGCGCCCAGGCAGTCTCAAAATGGAAATAATGATCGAGCAAACCCAGGCACTCTTTAATCGCAAAGGTGAGAGCAATATGCCTCTCTTGGCTGAAGCGGCTCAGGGGCGCTGCGTGGCCGCACACTTTGGCACTTATGATTACACTGCCTCCTGCAACATTACCGCTTCTGAGCAACGCATGGACCACCCATCTTGCGATTTTGCCAGGCACATGATGAAGGTGACTTTTGCCGGAACTGGCATTTGGTTGTCGGATGGCGCTACCAACGTTATGCCTGTGGGCCCTCATCGGGCAGAAATAGGCAAGCAGTTGACCGCTGCGCAAAAAGCCGAGAACGCTGAAGTTGTTCATCGCGCCTGGAAATTGGCTTATGATCACACCCGTCATTCTCTCGTGCATGCCTATTATCAGGGTTGGGATCTCCACCCCGCTCAGCTCCCTGTGCGTTATGCTGCTTGTTACGCTTTCTTCCTTGAAGGCTTGGAGGCCGCTTCTCTCAGGCTCAAGTCTTTCATGGAGAAAGCAGCGCAAGCTACTCTGGTTGGTGATGTCTTTGATGACGCTGCCACTGGTCAGGGATTATTGAACTATTTCTTGCGTGCCATCAATTGTGGTGCCATTACTTTAGATGAGATCAAAGCCACTGGTTTAACCCTTGAAGAAATTCAAACCAGATCGTTCTTGAAGATTCTCGATGGCCGCACTAAGAGGATTGCGGCGAAGTAGTGATTGCGCCTATATGGAACGCTCCGATTTAATAATTGGGCGCGGTAACAAGACGAAACTTTTGCTTGCCACTCTTGGGTGGTTCTGTTAAGCTCGGAGTCTAAGGTTGGAAATTACACCAACCCAATTTGACCCGTCGCCAGACAAGTTGTCGGATTAATCGCACTAAAATGACTGCCCGTAACGCCTACAGCTATTACTACTATACCTACTCCCTCGGGGTCGGCTAGTTGGCGTTGTCATAAAAGTCTAGAACTTATGAACAAAAAGCCTTCTCGTCGATCGAGAGGGCTTTTTCTTTGCTTTAAAAATCAAAAAACAGAAAACCAGAAATTCAAAAAGGATAAATACATCATGCTTCAGAAACTCGAAACCATTGCAGTGCAAGAGAGACCAGTTGTTACGCTCAGTCTTGTTGCAGACTCTGTGCCTGGTCCTAGCGCTGTCAACGCTTCGGTAGCGCCAGCGGACGCTTGCTCCGAGGCCGCCCTGGCCGCGTTCAAGATACGCGTTGACGACTTGATTGGCAGTCACCCCATCGTCAACTCGAACCAATTTACCTCGTGGTTTAGCCAGGGCGACGCAAGCCCAGAACAGTTGCGCCAATTCACTGTGCAGTTCTCTGTCTTCAGCCATCTCTTCATCGAAGCGCAATTGCGTAAGTGCATCAATGCCGTTGATTTGGCCAGCTACAGAGCGAGCAAAGAAATTTTGATGAACGAGTTAGGCGTTATGTTCACGGCCGATGGCTCAATCGATAACGGTCGCTTTCGCTTTACTGCTGCCCATTTCGAGTGGCTGGCGGAGTTTGCTAGCCACCTTGGTCTTGAGTTTAATCAAATTGGCAAACGCAAACACGGCAGTGCATCTACTTTGGCCTTCTGTGACGCGCTGATGAATTGGTACAGCTCTGACGATGAATCAACCGCTGCCGGTGCTTCTCATGCCATCGAACATTGGGCCGCTGCTGGTTTTTGGAAAGAGCTAATTGCTGGCTTGAAGATTATCAAAGAGAGCCAAATCGCCGATCTTCCTCTGGGCTTCTGGGTCTTTCATGATCAAATAGAAGATCAGCATGCGGCTCATACCGACGACGAACTAGCTGCTGCTTTCGCCAAGCCCGATTTTTGCGAGGAAGCATTCTTAGCTGGTGGCAAAGCCATGCTTGATGCTGTAGCGATTTTCTGGAATGGTTTGGACGAGCAGCGGAAAGCGGTTTGAGAAGTTTTCGGTAGAGCCAATTGAAGTCTTTGGCTCTACCAGCGACGGCGCAATACTCTCGTTAACTGCACCAAAAAGTAAGCAATGGTGCCGATAAGAAAGATGATACTAGCCCAAACGGTGTTCTGACCCTGACTGGTTTGTCCGCGAATCAAGTGAGCTTGTTCATGGTTTTGGGGATTATAGTAAACCTGAACCTGGCTCTTGTCTGGATATTGGTTGGTGATTTGTTGCGCTTCTTTTTCGGTTGCAAAAAGGAACTCCGGCTCCGTTAGAAGCGAACCCTCATGGGATGTGCCATTGATAATGTATGAGTAATAAACTCTCGGCGAATACGTAACCCTGCGGCTTCCAGACTTTTCGATTTTCGTGCTCTTTACCACGCCAGTGACTGCTGGCCAGTTAAGGGATGCTTTTGCGTCAGTGTCGGTAACAAATGCCATCATGCCAACGAGCAGCGCCACCACCACTAATCCGATACTAAAGAGGAGCTTTATAATCTGCTTGCCCATGATTTATTATCCTCAAGACTTGATGGCAGTCTTAAGAATAACATTTGTCTCTAATGCTTCAACTATCATTAACTGGTGATCCGAGCCTTTAGGTTTGGATACAAAGCACCACTGTCGCGCTTTTCGTCGTTGAGTCTTGGGTATGTCTAGTTGTTGGTCAAGTGCAGGTGGGTGAACCTTGCTCAAGATTTTGCTGCTGGCATTATTTATTTCTCTGTCGCTCTCTGCCGGAGGTTACTTGGCTTTTGCGGATACATTAAGGCTTGCCGGTGGCATCTATGACCAGCAGCAGGCTGCTAAGTATGCTTCCTTTCAATCGGACATGAATGGACAGCAGCTGACTGAAAATTACGTTTCTACCGGAGTGTGCGGTACCGGCGAATTCGAGAAGTCACTTCCTGAGATCGGTAGGATATTCGCTACTAAGCTGGACTATTGGGCCGTGCGAGCAACACTTTTTTCTGCTTTGATTTTCTACGCACTGAGGATGGTGAGTGCTTTATTCCTTAGGCTTTGTCGAGAGTTGCGAGGGCGCTTCTTGTCTTTTGTAATGGCTTTTAGTGCAAAGTAAGAAGTGTAAAATACTCATGTCGTATGAAGTTGGAGCCTTTGCGCCAGTAGAATATTGGGCTGGACATTTGATTTTCACAAAACTCTTCGAGGAAAACTAAACGAATGGCATTACTTCGAGAGCGATTGCTTGCACTGGCGGCAAGTTCGTTTGGTCTGTTTTCGACATTAGTTCTTCCAGTGATGGCAGTTCCGACTGATGCTCTCGGTGCTGTAAACGGTTCAGTAAGCGCATCTGCAAGTTCGAGTGGACGTGGAATAACCGATGCCGATGTCGCCAAGGTAAAAGGCGAAGTTGGAGTTGCGGTAGTCGACACGGTTCGAAAGAAGCAATTCATGCTCAATCAAGACAAGCCTTTCCCGATGCAGAGTGTCTGTAAGTTACCGATTGCTATTGCAATACTGCGAATGGCGGATGCTGGAAAGCTTTCAATTCAAGACAAAATCACTGTGCGCAAGGCTGATGTGGTGCCGTTTTATAGCCCGATCAAAGAAGCCATAAAAGGTAAGCAATCAGATTTCACGATTAGAGAACTGATGACGCGCGCAGTTTGCAGCAGTGATAATACGGCTTGCGACCTTCTGATAGCTCGGGCCGGTGGTGCTTCTGCTGTAACTGCCATGCTAAAAGAAGCTGGCATCACTGGCATTAGCGTGGATCGTCCCGAAGGTATGTTGCAGCCTGAGAGCGTGCAGATCGCCAAGTTTCTCAAAGATCCTAGAGATACAGCCCTTCCGCAGGCTATGGTTGAGATGTTGCAAAAACTCTATAGCGGCAATTTGCTATCTAAGAGCTCAACAGCGGTAGTTTTAGAAGACTTGTTCAATTGCAAGACAGGTCTGGGCCGCATTAAGGCAGGCCTGCCAGCGGGTTGGACACTAGCGCATAAAACCGGTACAGGTCGCGATGTGGCTGGACAGAACACCGCTACCAATGATGTGGGAGTGGCTGTTGGGCCCCATGGAGAGACAATTTATATTGCCATATTCACAAAAGGATCGCGAGCAAAAATTGAAGAGCGTGAAGCTTTCATGGCAAAAGTGGCTGCCAAAGCGGTTGCCGGTGAGCTATAGAGCCGTATTGATAGTTCGGCGCGAAATGAAAGTCGGTTTTTCGCCCTTCTTTTGCGCTATGACGTCAATGTAGTAGAGACCTGGCTTCCAGCTCTTTTGTGGCGTTACCAGCACGCGAAATTGCTGCAAGCCATTGCTATTTCTGATCTGAAAGGGCTGCTTTGCCCACTCTACGGCAAAGTAGTTTTCTAGGGTTTTGCTGGGATGTTTGTACGATTCTAGTTTGTCTATTGCTTCCGGGGTAAGTGGTTGAGGAGCAGGCTCCCACTTGATTGACACGCATTGCACCGCCCAGCCAGGGCCAAGAGTGCCAGTGACGTAGAAGGGCTGACTGAGGTCGCGAGGCAGGCTGGCGAATTGACCATAGTTATCTGTAAATTCTTGCGTATTAGCTAAGCGATATTGGTTGCCATTTGTGGCAATAGTGAAGGCAATGCCAACGCCGTTATGAATTGGATCTAGGATGTTTTTTCTGTGCCCGTCATGGGGTGGCACTTCGTTGTAGTAGTCTGATTCGGCTTTGTCAATGTCGCTTTTCTTAAATGCCTGCACCCCATGCAGTGTGAAGGGTTTTTCTGTGCCATCTCCTGCTGGCGGTTGGTCTTGGTCGTAGCCCTCGTAGCTTCTGGCAGACCACCAGAAGGCATTTTCTGATACGTATCCGCTCCCACCTAGTTGGCTATAGCGTTGCCATGGTTTCTTGCCATCGACATCGTAGTGTCCGTGGTGGTAATTCAATGTCATATCTTCAGTGTGAATTTGACCAGCCTGCGATGCGATTTTATCGAGTATCACTGGTGACAAACCATGGGCTGCGCGGTCGCGATTGATTAGTGTCAGCATGTATTCGCGCGCTTGGTCAAGGGTGAGAATTGTCTCTGCTTCTGGTTCTGCTGCTTGCTCTGCTGCTCCAGCTGCGCCAATGGCATGATCGCCGCTAATGGAGAGAATTAGAAGAGTTGCGAACAGAAATGGAAGTTTCAGGCGCATCAAGTTATCCTTTCAATACTCGCTAAACCCGCACCAATAGCTTGCCTACATTCTTCCCTTCAAACAAACTGTTCAGCGCTTGTGGCAGGTTTTCAAAGCCATCTACTATTGTTTCTTCAAAAACTATTTGTTTGTCTTTCACCCATGGTGCCACTATCTCTAGCATTTCATCCGTGCGATGGGCATAGTCGCGAGCCAGAATGCCTTGAATAGTAGCTCGTTGAAAGAGCATGTGCTGCAGAAAACGCGGACCGAGATTGGGCTTGTCTAAACCGCCGTCATACTGACTTATTTGGCCGCATATGATTATGCGCGCTCGCAATTTTATGTTGGGAATAATGGCATCGGTGATCATGCCGCCAACATTGTCAAAGTAAACGTCCACTCCACTTGTGATTTTTGCAATGGCTTTTGAAAGCGAGTCGGCATCTTGATATTGCTGATAGTCGATAGCACCGTCTAGACCAAGTTTTTCGGTTAAAAAGGAACATTTACTTGCTCCCCCGGCAATGCCGAAAACTTTGCAACCTGCTCTTTTGGCGAATTGAGCGACGAGTGAGCCAACGGCCCCAGCAGCGCCAGAGACAACCACTGTTTCTCCTGGCTTGGGTCGGCCTGCTTCCATCAGCCCAAACCAGGCTGTGCGTCCGGGCATGCCCAGCACTCCAAGAGCTGTGGTTATTGGTGCGGCGTCTGCATCGAGCTTGCGCAGTTCACTGGCATGGCACTTGGCATAGAGCTGCCAGCCTGTGTACGAAAGAACGTAATCGCCCTCTTTGAAAGAGCTGCTATTGGAGGCCACAATTTGGCCGACGGCGCCACCTCTTTGCACTATTCCTAATGGGTGCGGTGGGTCAAACGATTGCCGCTCGGCCTGCTGTATGCGCATGTAGGGGTCGACACTGATGTACTGAGCTTTGACTACTACTTCGTTGCTGGCCAGAGGTTCATTTAGTTCGGCTTCTTTTAGCTCGTAGTGCTCTTCGGTGACGCGGCCGGATGGGCGTTTGGCGTAAATCCACTGCCGATTGGTGAAACATGGTGTAACCATTACCCTCACTCCTTTTGCCGCATTTAAAGCAACTTCCCCAGCGATCCTATATACTCGCCCGCCTTTAGAGCTCAAAGCGGAGGGCATATGAATTTTAAGCCAGAAGGATACCATTCTCTAACTCCATACTTGACCATGCGCGACGCAGCTAAGGCTATTGAGTTTTACAAGAAAGTTTTTGACGCCAAAGAGCATATGAGAATGCCAGCCCCCGGTGGAAAAATCGGCCACGCTGAGCTTCAGATTGGTGACTCGGTCATTATGTTGGCCGACGAATGTAGCGAAGGCAAGAGCCCTCATGCATTGGGCGGAACTCCGGTTGGATTAATGTTCTATTTGCCCGATGTAGACGCCACTTTTAAATTAGCTCTGGCCGAAGGTGCTACAGCGCAGCGGCCGGTGCAAGACCAGTTCTATGGCGACCGCTCAGGCTCGATTGTTGACCCCTTTGGCCATATCTGGCATCTTGCCACCCATGTTGAAGATGTCAGCCCTGAAGAGATGGAGAAGCGTCAGGCTGCAGCTGCCAAGCAAGCTGCGACTGCGACAAAGTAACTTCACTCAATCTCCACTAAACCTTTGATTTACTGTATTTGCGGTCAATAACTGGTACTTACTTACTTACTTACTGCGGAGTTCAAGATGAAACTATTTCTAAACGTATGTGCTTTGGTCTTGGTTGGTGGCTTTGCCGCTGGTACATTGCCTGCTTTTGCCGATGCTGCTGCTGACGCTGCTCGCGATGAAGCTAGAGCGCAGGCAGACAATAACAAAGCTCAAGAGCAAACCGCCAAGGGGCATCCATTTAGAGCTGGGCGGGCTGCTAAAAAGGCAGAAAGAGCCAGTGAGAAAGCTGCAAAAGAGCAGGCCAAGGCTAACAAAGAAGCCGGCAATGCCAATCAAGGAAAATAATCACAAACTTCGTCACTTCTGAAACTTTTTTGATGCCCCTGCCGTACTGAAACGTGTAAATGGCAGTTGCAGGTGGCTCAAATTATGTTCGAAGATGCTCAGGCTTTGTTATGGCCGTCCCTTTTCGTTTTTGCAACTTGTATTCTTTTAGAATGGATTGTTTCCAGGGCTAAGGGTATAAACCTCTACGAAGGCAAGGATGTGCTCTGCAACCTGGGCATTTTTGTTGGTGCCCGACTTAGTCAGCCGCTTTTTGTCGGCTATACCTTTTATTGCTTGAAATTCCTAGAAAGTGTCCGCCCCTGGGAGCTGCCCAATACTATCGCTACCACCGTTGTAGCTGTGGTTTTGGCAGATTTGGCTTACTACTGGGAGCATCGTCTCAGCCATACAACCAGGCTCTTGTGGTTTTTCCATGAGGTGCACCATTCTAGTCGTAGCTTCAATCTCACTACTAGTTTTCGCCTGCATTGGCTTGGTCGATTGGTGGCACCACTGATTTTCGCACCTTTGATTTTGCTGGGCTTTTCTGCCAATCAAGTAGTGCTATTTCTCTTTGCCAATTTGATCTATCAATTTTTCCTGCACACTAAATTGGTTGGCAAACTTGGTCGGCTGGAAGGAATAGTCAACACGCCGTCGGCTCACCGTGTGCATCACGCCCGCAACAAAATCTATTTAGATAAGAATTTTGGTGGCATTCTAATGTTGTGGGATAGGCTTTTTGGCACCTATCAAGCCGAAGTTGAAGAGCCAGAGTTTGGTGTGTTAGGCAAATTTCGCAGCAATAATCCATTCACCGTTCAGTTTCATAAAGTGCCTGGATATGGTGCTCTGGCTGGTCGTATGCAGCAAGTTGTTCGCTTTTGTAAGGGCAGCTAAACAATTGTCTTTGTAAGGCGCAATTTGTCTTGTTTGGGCTGTAAAAGACACTTTACGCTGATGTCCTAGAGTAGCAATACTCAAAGTAGGCTCGGAAACCGTGAACAATTTTAATATCTTCAAGTGTAGTGTGCTGTCGTGGCTAAGAAAGATGTTTTTGCCAGGAAGATCGTTTCTGGATTTTGCCCTGCTACCGTGGAAAATACTTTTAGTTTCGTTGGCAGTATTTTCGTTATTGCTCTTGGGTCGTGCTGAATACGGTCAATGCATGGCCTGGCAAAGCTATCCTGTTCCACCGGAGACAGTTGAACTGCGGCGCAATGTAATTTATGTTCGGCGTGATTGGCAGAACCTTACAATGGACATAGCTACTCCCAAGCAAGGCCAGGGGCCTTTTCCCGCTGTTGTTTGTATACATGGTGGCGCTTGGAAGTCTGGCAATAAAAAGGAGATGCTGCCATGTCTTTATGCTTTAGCTCAGCAGGGTTGTGTAGCTGTTTCGATTGATTACCGACTAGCGCCAAGTCATCATTTTTTAGATCAAATCGATGATTGCAAGGCGGCCGTGCGTTTCCTCCGTACTCATGCTCGAGAGCTGAGCATAGACCCCTCGCGTATCGGTGCTGTTGGCAGCTCGGCTGGTGGGCATCTGGCATTGTTGCTAGGCACTACAGATACTAAAGAACTACCACTTTCTGGTGATGATATTAAAGTTTCAAGTGCGGTGGAGGTGGTGGTGAGCCTGGCTGGCCCAACAGATCTAAACCAAGATTTGCCGACTGATTCTGAGCTGAGTGCGGAGAAATTCGTTGGCAAAACCAAGCTGCAGCATCCAGAGTCTTTTAAGAGGGCCAGCCCAATTAACTATCTGACGGCTGGTGACGCGCCGACTATGATCATTCATGGCACCAGAGATCAAATTGTTCCTTTTGAACAAGCGACTGAATTTCTTGATGCGTGTAACAAGATCGGCGTAGAGTGTCAACTTTTAGCTATCAAAAATGGTGGACACGGCGGCGGTGGAAGTGTAGATGAATGGAATAGCAGCATTGTGCAGATGGAGAAGTTTTTGCTTAGTCATTTGAAGTTGCTGCCGTCAAGCTCTCTTGGTTTGTAGAACTAGCTCTCTTTGATGATGGTGCTGCAAAGTGCTTGCCTCACTGGCTTTCGGCTCAGTTTCCAGATTTCTGCATCAGTGATGAAATGTTGAAATTGAATGCAACAGAAGATTACTGCTAAGGCCGTGACTAAGGGTACGCTGAAGTTGGAGATTAGCATGGGTATTCCGGCAAAGACTGCAACAGCGCACAATAGAGCGAGGGGCAGCATGGTGAAAGCGATGAACGGTTTACTTTCTTTGATGCGAGCATAAACTAAGCAGAGATATTGACTGCCGTGAAAGTATGCCGGTGCGTATAGCCAGATGTCGTCTAGTCTTTCGCGGGGTAGTAGAAAAAGCAGCAAGGAAGTAGTTAACATAGCAATGGCATGAATCGGCGGCAACTTCCCCTTGGTGCCACTGTGAGCGCTGGGCAGAAAACTCAAGGTAAAGGCCAGCATGCTGAAAAAAGAGAGTAGCATCAGGGCTGAAGCTACCCAGGTAGGGAGTACTCCCCAGTCAGGAAGTCTTACCATGAGAAATTCAGCTGACCCTTGTTTGTAGTCAGTCACTAAGACTGCCATCCAATAGAACATAGTTAGTCTGGTTGTGGTAAGCAGCCAGAAGCGCTTTGTCGCCGTTATTGCGACATTTGCCTTAAGGCAGTAGAGCAGAAATATCCCTCTAGTTTGAGCAAGAAAATGTTGCGGCACCCATAGTAGATAGACTTTTAATAGTATTGCTGGTAGTGCGGGTATGACGAAACATAGGGTGCCGATAGTGAGCAGAAGCGCTGCAATGAGTATGCTCCGAACTGACAGGGAGCCGTCCTTCTTTTCTAGTACAAAAATAGTGCTAATAGTGTGAGTTTCACTGACAAATAGAAAGCCGAGATTGGATACCGCGGCTAGCAGAGCTAGTTGTTGTGAATGATTGGTCTGTGTTAGGGCAAATAAGTGCAGGCCATATAATAGCCAGAAGAGCCCGCCGCAGATAAACAGGCAATCAAATGTTGGCGAAATTATCCAGGTTTTTCTCATTGCTTTGTATTCGATTATTGCAACAGATTGTCGGCACGAAGGCGAACGAGCAAATTGCAACAAAACGTAAGTGCTGGACCCGAAGTCATCAGACAGCAGCCGCATAGAATAGCAAGTTTATCTTTGATATTGAATTTTGCTGGATCAGAAGTTAGTCTGAAATTTTTCGCGATGCTTCTTATTTTGTTTTTCTTGTATATGACTGTGAGAATGATTAAACTGCCGACTGCTAGAGTGATTAGCTCAGTGGCGTTGACTATTATATTGAGCAAGGCTTCTAAGAGCGCTAAATTGTTTACGCGCACCATTTCTGTCGGTTGTGCGCTGGCGTAAATGATTTCCTTCATTTGATTTTTCCTCTATTGTCAGGCAAAAGCGGCCGCCGCAATTAACGACGCGGAAGTCTGGCGACCGGCAGTGCCTGTTATGTCTGTGATTGACGCGATAGTAAATTGAACAGTTTGCTAACGATACGATCGTCTTGCTCAACAGAGAAGGGGGATATCCCTGATTCGTACTTCGGGTTTGTTCATTTACCGCCTTATGCTGCGCAAATGAGCGTATCATTGTCATCGCCTCTCCTTTCTAGATTGTGCAGTGGCAGAAAGTAGTGCCAGAGAGCCAAGCAAGAAAGCAATGCCAGAAACCGATGCCAGGAAACTATTCAAGGAAGCAATGAAATACCGCAGAAGTGGCAAGTCTAAGATCAAATACGAACACGGCATGATCGACGGCTTAAGAGATTTGCTTGAGAGCATCGAGTCTATCGAAGAAATTGTCTCTATAATTCCTGGCGTGATCAAGCCAGTTCGTGGCTCAGGCTCCGGTATTCGTCTAGAGGTTAAGTATCCCACTCAAACTGGAATTAAGCTTCTAGCTAAGTCTTCAACCTCTGTACAAGAAGTTTTTATTGTCACCAACGCAGCCGATATTTTGATTGAGAAGCTGAAGACAGTAGGTTAGTTTGAGCAGTCAACCAGCTTCTCTCATGAATACATTAACCGCCAGTCTCCTAAATGCCAATTTGTGACTGCGGCAAGCTGTAGCTTCCTGTTTTTAGTCTCCTGGCCGAGAGCGGATGCTTAGAGGCGCTTTCGTGCCTGTTAAGGCCGACGACGGTCAATGTGCCGCCGCTGCGGCTATATTCCTCAGCATAGAAGTGTAAGTGTTCCATGACGCTGTGATCGATTAGTCGAGCAGCACTAAGATCTACGAGCACGCGCTTGCTTTGGGGAATTCTGTCGAGTTGCCTTTTGAGCGAGAGATAGTTGGAGAAGATCAGTGCACCTTTGACCGCGACTCGCACAGAGTCATCGGGCTGAATTTGAGAATTGACATTGGCCTTGAATAGATTCGCGATTGCTGTCCCCCTCATCAAATGTAAAACCAGTTTGGTGCAGATGCCGATTGCCACTCCGATTAGCAGGTCCGAGGAGAGTGTGGCAATAATTGTCGTGAGGAAAACTATGGTTTGTTCGATGCCGATGGCGTTTATTTCTTTAAAGACATGGGGCGCTGCTAGCTTATAACCTGTGACAATTAGAATTGCAGCCAGTGCTGATAGGGGAATTTTATTGATTAGGCTGGCGGCAAACAATAAAGCTAACAGAACGAAGAGACCATGAAAGAAGTTAGACCACCTGGTTTGGGCGCCGTTGCTTATGTTGGCGGAACTGCGTACGATTTCAGCGATGATGGGCAGGCCGCCGAGCATGCCCGACACCATCGTGCCAGCGCCAACGGCAGCGACGTCGCGGCTTAAGTTAGCTTGTCTGCGGTGGGCGTCTAAACGATCAACGGCTGTACAACTCAATAGGCTTTCCAGGCCCTGTATTAGTGTGATTGATAAGACTGAAAGCCAGAAAGCATAGCTATTGATGTGGCTGAAGTCAGGCAAAACTATGCCATCCATAACATTTTTCGGTAAGGCAATCAGACATTTTAGAGGCTCAATTTGATGTTGAACCCCAAGTAATTGATATTGATGTGGCTTGTCTAGACCAAAGTAAGAGCCGAGTGCTACCGCTACTGCTATGACAATTACAGGTGCTGGAATTTTCTTAACCAACTTATGTTCGCTGAGTCCATGGCCAATGAGTAGTAGCAGGCTAACAAAGGCAATTGCCGCTATGGCCGGATTTAAGTGAGCAATCATGGTCGGCAAAGCCATAATTAGTGCCATGGGTTCTTTCGCTTCTACACTCACTCCCAGCATGTATGGCAATTGTTTGGTCATAATGATAATGCCTATGGCGGCAAGCATTCCGTGAATGACCGAGGCGGGAAATAGTTTGCCGAGTTCGCCTGCCTTGCTTAGACCGAGTACTGCCAGTATTGCTCCTGACACTACAATTGCTGCAAGCGTTCCCTTGTAGCCCAGCGAGCCGCCGCCCAGACGATCTACGGAGCACAAGACAACTACAATCAAACCTGCTGCCGGTCCGTTTATGGTCACATGTGAGCCGTTTATTAGTGACACGAGCACACCACCGACGATGGCGCTAATTATTCCGGCCATCGGTGGCACCCCTGAGGCCATGGCTATGCCCAGGCTCAGGGGCAGGGCCATGAGAAAGACAATGAAGCCAGACATGATGTCGGTCTTCCAGTGTTGACGCAGGCCGGTTAAGCCGTCTTGGGGGAGTAGCTTTGTTCTACTGCTGGTGTTTTTGCTACTACTATTGTTGGCCTGCTGGGCGCCTCTTTCAATTTGTTGGGCTTTTTTATTTTGTGTTGCAAGAATGGGCATAGTTGAGTCTCCGCGTTGGGAAAAACTGATTTGTGCAGAACCGATTTATCAAGCAAAGGCTTGTGGAAATCGGCTTGTAAAGAAGCTAGATTCAGAGTAGCAGCCAGTTTCAGTTAAGTGTTGATTTTTAAGACCTAGGGCACGGCGCTGCTAAGAGCGTTCGCATAGCTCTCGCCATTCGCTAAGTTATTGCTGTGAGTCTTGAAAAGTGGCTTCCGTATATGCTCTTCGCGTCTGCTTGCATGAACGGAGTTTGCTACCAAAGAGTTTTGCACGCAATTGCGATCAAATTTTAATTCAAGGCTTACCTGACGCGCGCACTCATACCCGGTCTCAGTGCCAGTTAGGCAAAGGAAAGCGAAGTCAATTGTGCTACTAGTAAAACAAAAGAGCCGAGTGAACTTTCGCTCACTGGCTCTTTCGTACATTTTTATTGTCACGTTCTGACCTAGGCGAGATCGCTTTTATTTGGTTTCCACATAATTGTGCAGCATCCGCCACAGGCTGATTCTTGCATAGGTTGTTCAGTCAATCGTTTTTCATAGCTGCCCCATTGACCGGGATTGGCATTTATTCTTTGGCTAATTCGCTGGCTAATCAATTGATTGCTGTTCAGGTTGCTTTTTGAACCGAAAATTGACTGACCAAGATGAAGATCACTGCCGCTAAACGAATCAGCTTTTTCATGAACTACAAGCACCGCTATCAGAAGTGCTGCTAGTACAACTAATATGAGCATTGGGGTGAGAAGACCTGTTCCTAAAGACGAATAAAGAAATATATTCACGTTCTTACCTCTTTTGACTACTTTGAACTACCACTAACAGCGACGCAGACATTGCATTCTTCAAGGTCACATTTATCTTTATTGGTGGTGAATGTCGCAGCCGTCTCTTTTAAATCTTTGAATTGCACTACTGCAAATGTTCCAATTGCCATAACTAACAAATTGACTATGATGCATTCCATCAGTCTTTCTCCCTATATGTTTCTGCCAAGAAGATTCTGTTTGCTGATCATCGGCAGCGCTGCTTGACAGGTATACATTGGTACTAGCAAAAGAGGCTGAGTGGGTACAAGTAATCGCGGCTATTGGCGAAAGTGGCTCTGTGACTGGCTTTTGTTGATATTTGGGTAGTACTATGAATGGGGCTTTAGGCAATGTTGGGTTAGTGGTAACTATGGTCGGCAAGCTAGCACAGTTGGTGCGAATCATTGAGAAGTGCGGTTTTGCTGTTGTATTATTTAGGTGCCAAAACGCTGGAGAGATTATGAAAGAGATTCCGTGGATTCAAATTGCCAAAGATCTTCAAAGCGAGATTGTCGAGCAGCGACGGTTTCTTCACAGCATTCCAGAATTAGGTTTTAAGGAAGAGAAGACTGCGGCCTTTGTGGCAAAGACACTTGAGCAGTATGGTTACTCTGTGCGCAGGCAGGTGGGAACCACTGGTGTTGTGGCAGATTTTGGCGCCAATCCTGTAGTAGCTATTCGTGCAGAGATGGACGGTTTGCCCATGCATGAATCAACCACTAGTCACTATCGCTCATTACATGATGGTGTCTCTCATAGCTGTGGCCATGATGTGAACATGGCTTGTGCCTTAGCCGCCGCCAAAATTTTGGCGGCGCAAGGCGCTTCTGCTGGCGGTGTGCGTATTATTATGCAGCCTGCTGCTGAAGAATCTGTTGATGCTGAAGGGAAGACTGGTACCTTTCGTATGATTGAAGGTGGCGCTCTCGATGGCGTGAAATCTATAATTGCTCTGCATATCGACGCCACCATGATGCCGGGAATGGTAGGGATAATCACGGAGTCAGCGAAAGTAGCTGCGAGTAATTTCAAGATTGAAATTAAGCCTGCCGCGACGTCGCGTGAAGTACCATTTGACTGCATAAGGGCGATAGCAACATTGCTTCAATCGTTGTTTGCTGGCAGCAGCGCTGACTCTAGTGACGGAACTACAATAGTAAATTGTATTGAGACAGCCCCACCTGGTGCGCAATCTATTTGTCAGGCTGCTACTTTACGCGGCTCGCTAAATTCTTTAGGTAAGGAAGCGCGACGCGAAGAGATGAAACGATTGGACGCCGCCTGTGCCACTGTATTGCAGTCTGGTGGTGTTTATGATTTAGAGTATCTCGATTCCGAGAGCGGTGGAGAACTTGATGCTGCTGTGACCGAGACTATGCGTCAAGTGGCTTGCGAAGTCGTTGGCGAAAAGAGCGTTTCGGTGGTGAAGCGCAAGACTTGGACTGAAGATTACTCTGCTCTTTTGAAAGTAACACCCGGTAGCATGATGCTTTTAGGCGGTCAGATTCGCACTAGTCGCCGCAGTCACCATAGCCCTTCTTTTGACGTGGATGAGTCAGCCCTCTATATCGGTGCGGCGATTTTGGCTGCCACAGCTTATCGCCTGATCGGTGAGAGCAAGGGCTAGCTCTAGAGGCTCGTGCTTAGCGCTAACTGCAAGTACTAATTGAACAGAGTTCGCGCCAACTTCTGATTGCATTTACCAATCAGAATAGCCTTCGCCAAAGCCATGTATTTGCATCTCTCCCAGTACACCTAAGCCGGGTACGCCTTCGAATTTCGTTCCAGTGTTGTGAAGGAAATTGGTGTTTTCTTCAGCATAAAAGTCACCATCTGGGTTAGGCACGTTTTGCTTGTAATAGCCCCAGGGAAAGCCCTTTATCAATCTCTTTCTGGTTAGACGTTTCGGTAGTTTTACTAGTCCTAGGCCCAAGGATATGGTTGTGACAAACAGCGATTCCAATAGAGCGATGTTCCAAAAATCCATGGTGCACCTCAAAAAGAGCAGACTCTATTTGCTTGTCACTGAAATCGACTAACAGTTGCAAGCGTCTAGGGTTCTGCTCGTTTGTCCGGCGCGCAGCAGCAAATGCAGCGAAGTGCTCTGCCTGACAGTCTTTCAGTGCGGCTTTGTTTTTTGGCTGCCGCTTGAAGTTGTAAGAAATTCAGCTAGTAAATCTTACGGAGCCACTGTCGAGCAGTTCGCGTGAATTGCAAACTAAAAGATGGCAGTTGTGCTGCTGATATAATTGTAGTTATGCAAAAGAGTTGTCTTCTCTACACTGTAGCTTCCTCTGCTCTTTTGTTAGTGCTGCTCTGTGCTGCTGAGAAATTGTGTTGGGCCAAAGCTAGTTGGCGAGTGCTTGAGTTTCCGCCTAACTACTCGGTCGGCAAATTGAATCAATTGCAGATTCCCCTTGAGTTATACGGTAAAGGCAAGGGTGTTCCTCTTGCTGAGGCGCGCGGACTGGTCAAATTGCCTTCGACTAAACTGATCAAGTTTGAGCCGAGTTGCTCTTTTTATCAGCATCCGCAGTGCCTTTTGAAATTGCCTGCTGATGCTTTTGACTATGTAGAATTGCGTTTTGTCGCCATGACTGATGAGGAAAATTCTTGGAGTGATCGGATGGTGCCTTACTTGCGGCATATCTCAGGTCTAAAAGGAATTGATTTAGACGGTACCGAAGTGACAGACAAGGGCCTTGCGACAATGGGGGCCATGCCTGAATTGATATCGCTCTCGGCTGGCAATGGCTTTATAACTGGTAGTTGTTTGCCTGATCTTGTTGGCTGCAAGAAACTCACAGAACTGCGCTTCGGTGGCGCTGATGTGAATAATGATAGCTTGCGTTATTTGCAGAATTTTCCTCAGCTTTCACACCTCGGTTTGACTCGGGTTAATTTGTCTGTAAGTGGTCTTGAGCATGCCTGTAAGTGTCGTGGCCTCACTGACCTCGATATAGATTTCAATCGTGACATTGACGATAGGGCAGTGCCATTTTTGCTAAAGCTTCCTAAGTTGCAGAGACTTAGTGTGAAGCAGACTAAAATTTCAGTTACGGCTCTTGAGTCATTAGGCCGTCATGGTCTTATCGGTATTGATTTACCTAAGCCTTTCGGCGAATATGCGCCTAGTGAACAGCGGCGAATTAGAAAAGCGTTCCCCGTTATTCCATTCAAGATTAAACCGGCTGAGGGTGTCGATTCATACACCAATACAATGTTTGGGCCAATGACTCGATGAGCTATCAGGTTGTCTGTGCAACAGTGCCTGGGGCCAGTGAACACTCCACTACGGCAGACAGTAAGGGTGCGGAAAACGATAGAACCCTTGGCTGTGGGCTGCTATCGTTTTAAGATTGGTGTTTGCAGTGACAGTCGGCACGCTGCAATGCTGTCAGCAAGTGCAGAGACTTTGGCTCAGGCAGCCAGGTCGATTTTTGGACAAAGTTCAAACAGTGAATTGATTACTCTTGCACCGGGAACTGCCTGTTTGGCTACACCTGGGCGCAAAATTAGGGCGGCTTGCATGCCCGCAGAAAGAGCAGCTCGCACATCGTTTATGTGGTTATCGCCTACCATAATCACTTGCTCTGGTGCTACGGCAAAAAGCTGCAGCGCTCTTTCAAAGATCTCTGGCTGCGGCTTTGCTTGGCCTACCTCGAACGAGTAGATCTTATGTTCAAAGTAGGCGCCTAAGCCTAGTTGCTCAAAGAGAAAGTGAACAGGAAAAGGCCAGAGATTGGAAACCAATCCCAATCTGTAACCGTTTGCTTTCAGGGCTTGTAGTGCTGCCAGGGTGTCTTCGTAGAACTTGAACCCGGCTGCTTCGCGCTTAAGCACCCTGGCAAAGGCGCGGTGTGCCGCTTTGCTTGGCCTGGGGCAAGCAAAAGTGCTGGCGAGATGATTGAGGAATTCCACAGGATCGCTGATGTTGGTGGTAAGGCAGGCCCTCATGAAATCAGGGTCTTCAATTACTTCATGGCGACCAGCTACGAATGCTACTTTGTACCCAATAATTTTCTGCACAGCGAAAATGGGTTCACGATCAAGTGAGTAACCCAGTGTGCGCCACAGGTCGAAGAGAATCACTTTTGTTGTTTTCATCTAATTCTCCATTTAAAGTTGGCACCAGTGTTTTCGATCTTGATCGAAGTAGCTGATAGAGCCATTCTCGATTTGGTAGTTCCAACCGTGAATGTGTAATTTGCCTTGAGCCATAGCTGCTGCCACTGACGGATGTGTTGCCAGGTTCGCGAGCTGTAGCACTATGTTGTTGTTTGTTGTTTCATGCAATTGCTGAGATTCGTCGCAGCACGAGCAATTGGCTGTTGTAGCCTCAGTAGGTGCTGTCGCGTGATTTAGCCAGCTAGATACAGCAGGAAGAGTGGTCAGTTTTTCGGGATGCAAAACTGCTTTCATTCCGCCGCAGTCGCTGTGACCCATGACGATGATCTCGGCAACGCCGAGAACTGAAACGGCATATTCAATTACTGCACCGGCTTCTGTTTGTGCGTTTTGGTGAAACTGTGGCACTAGATTGGCCACATTGCGCATGATGAACAGGTCGCCGGGTTGGCTAGCAGTGATTAAGTTAGGGTCAATGCGCGAGTCGGCGCAGGTAATCATTAGAACTTGAGGCTTCTGTCCGTGAGAGAGTCGTTCGAACAAGAGTCTGTTTTCTTCAAAGTGCTCAAGCTGAAACTTGTGCACACCATCTACAAGTTTCTTGAGCCCGGCACTGCTGGCTGAATTAGAGCTAGGGTTATGCAAAGTTGACCGTTTCATGACGGTCCTCCTTCCTGGCTATGGGCGAGTTTTTACTCGCCCCCAGGGCTTATTTGTTATTGGCTTATTTGTTATTGGCTTATTTGCCTAATGAATCAGTTTCCCTGTTGAGTGGAGCGTTGCCTAACGTAGCTATGAATGACTAGCATGGTCTGCACTGCAACTAACAGCGCCGTCGTGGCGATAAAATCAAAGGCACTTCTGAGCATAATGATGTTGAAGGAACTGCAGAGTCGGATTCCGAGGGCGGCAACGGCGATATATCCCAGGGCGAAGCAAGCGAAGACCCAGACAATAATTCCTGTTCGATCTGCTTGTTCGTTGAATGTCAGAATACAGAGCACTGGTTTTTCCAGTAAAGAAGAAAGTATGTGATCGGTGGCGCTAAAGCTACAGGCGAAAGTCGCCCCTACGATTAATGCGCAGAGAGCCGATTGCATGAAGCTGACAGTTGGTAGCAAAAGGGGCGCAAGGGTGCCTATGGTAAAAGCAAGAATAATTGCGTGGGTTAAGGTTAGCAGGGCCATGTGCGATAAGCGGCGACTGCATGAGCTTGCATCTTTCGAGCACCTAGGTTTGTCTTTCATCTATTTCTACTCCTCTCCCATTGTTGATCGGCAATGAAATAGTTGAGGGTTAGCTAAGTAGCAGAGGTTACTTAGCACTGCTAGCGTCAACGGTTAACTGAGTTAATGTTTGTCCTCCTTGCCGGAACAAGGAGAAATAGAAGCTAGTGAGTGTTTGGAGCTGTTTTAGGGCTTTTTCCTGCATGTTCGTGGGTTGTGGATTTACTAGAACCGTAACACCGACATTTGCTTTTCGCCAACGCTTATTGAGCGCCAGGCGGGCATTTAACCAGAATTGCTGTTGTGCCAAGTGCACTTGCTAGGTGCGTGCGGTTGGCGCGAATTGCAAACTGCTAACTACAAATGCTAACTACAAATTTTCATGGAAAGCCTTATTGCCAGCAAGGTCGAGTCTACGGTTTTGTTTTGTACTATACAAAGGAGTAGCCGATTCGAAAAAACCTAACTTACACAGCTGCCACCTTATGGGTGAGCAGCTATGCAAGCTAGGCTGAACGATTTGATAATCGCAGAACTGGTGGCTCAATTCAGATCCGAGCAGATTCGTTCACATCTGGACATATCAATTTGCACTAAGTCAGCTCAGGATACTGGCTCAGAACCCGCAACAGCTCAGCCACCGACCAGGCTTGCGAAACGCAACCACGGGGTGTATGCGGGGCATTGCCGTCGAAGATTTCGTTGATTGAGCCGATGCAGCCGTCATTGCTGATGTGAGCAATGATTGGCTGCAGGTGATTGCGAATGAAGGCCATGCTCTGGCTATCGCCAGCGTGGGCATAGACTCTGGCATTGACCCAGGGGCCAAGCAACCATGGCCAGACCGTACCCTGGTGATAGGTGATGTCGCGGTGATACTGGTCGGCTTGCGCCAGGCCAGTGCCGTAGAATCCCTGATATTCGGGATGATCCGGAGCAAGAGTGCGCAGGCCCATGGGGGTGAGCAGCTTGCTTTCCACCACAGACAGCATTCTCTCCGCTCTCTCCTGGGAGAGTATCGGATAGGTGAGACTGGCAGCGATCAGCTGGTTGGGGCGAATGGCGAGGTCAAGACTGCCGTCTTGGCGAATGACGTCGACCAGATAACCGGCTTGCTCGAGCCAGAACTTCTCAAACCCGGCCCGGCACTGAGCAGCTAGCGCCGAATAGTCGTCGCTGCTCGGCGGCAGGCTTACGGCACCCAGTTTTGCGGCCACCTCGTCGCGCAAGAACTTCAAGGTGAGCAAAAAGTTGTACCAGAGGGCGTTGATTTCAACAGCCTTGCCTGAGCGCGGAGTGACAACGTAGTTGCCTACTTTGGCGTCCATCCAGGTGAGCTGCACGCTAGCGTCACCGCCAGTGATCAAGCCATCGCTGTCGAGTCTAAGGCCGTGTCTTGTGCCTTTCTTGTGCCATTCCACCACCTCTTGCAACAGCGGCAGCTGAGCCTTGACGAAGTCAATGTCGCCAGTGGCCTTGTAGTAGCCGTGCAGAGCCCAGGCCCACCACAAAGTGGCATCCGAGGTGTTGTACTCGGGCGCCTGGCCGCCGTCGGGGAAGTAGTTGGGGAGCATCCCTTCGCTCAGATAGCGGCCGAAGGTCGAGAGAATGCTGCGGCCTTCGTCGGTGCGACCAGTGGCGAGGCAGAGCCCAAACAAGCTGATCATCGAATCGCGACCCCAGTCCGAAAACCAGTGGTAGCCAGCGATGATGGTGCTGCCGGCCGTTGACTGCCGCTCGGCAATGAACTGATCGGCTGCGAGCATGAGCTTTTTCAGCGTGGCTGAATTGGCCTTGGGCAAAAGTGCTCGCTTCTCGGCGGCGCTCTGGCGCACCAGGGTTTCGAGCAGTTTTTCTTGGTTGTTGTTGGCCGCTTCGAAGCCGGCCGTGAGGGTGATCGATTCACCGGCGGCCAGGGTGGCTTTGACTTTGCCAGAGCGGAAGCAATCTTCGCCATCGCCGAGGCCGCGCTCAAATTCTCGGGGCCATTTGTAGTTCCAGTACCACTCAGGTTGAGCTGAGTAGGCGCCGTGGTCCAGTTCGAGCCAGAGCGGTTGCGCACCAGTGAAAGCTTCGAATTTCACCTGTTTGTCGCTGACGATGTGCTGCGAAAACTGCCAGTTGTTTGAGCCCCTGGTTTCGCTGTGAAAGTCGCGATAGCCAAGCAGCACTGAAAGTTCCAGGCTGGCGGTTTTTACGTTGTCGTCAGGCAGCCAGGTGTAGCCTACGTGCACACGCTGTTGGCCATGCAGCATCACGACTTGTTTGATCAGGCGACCGCCTGGTACGCGATACGACCAGGTGGGAACAGGCAAGGCGCTGAAGGCCTCAAGGTAGTGGTAGCCCTGGGGATGAACGTGGCCGGATTGCCAGTAGTTGGTGGCGAGTTCGTAGGGGCTTTCTTGGCCTTCTACGGCGATGATTTCATCCAGACGCGAGAAGAGCATGGTGCGCTTCACTGGAGGAGCCAGAGAGGCGACAAGCAGGCCGTGGTAGCGTCTTGTGTTGGCGCCGGAGAGCGATGAGCCAGCGTAGGTGCCCAGGCCGTTGGTAATCAGCCATTCTCTGCTGTCGCTTTTGCCTAAGTCGTTGAGAATGCCTGTGTTGCTGAAATTGCTGGCCTCGATAGGCAGCACTGAACTACTTTGATTTTCATTGGCTTGATTTCTCAGCCATTGGGTGAGGTCAAATGTCATGGTGTCTCCCATTACAAGTTAGTCTGACAAATTCTGCGCACGTGCAGGTAATTTGTTTCGAGTTGGTGTTTTAGAAATCTTGAGAAGGGTGTAGAAGTTGTTTTTAAAGAAAGGGAAGGGTAAACCAACAGCTAACACAAGCAATCTGCCAAAACCAACTGTTTTGGGCTGATTGCTTTGATATTGGTTTTGTTTAACAGCTTGAAAACCTTGTTGTCAGGCGATCTCGCTCGCGCAGCTGCGCTGCCCAGCGGTTAGCGGACTAGTGATTGTCCCAGCGGAAAGTGTCAGATCGAGGGTTAACCGGTCTGACACTTTCAATTGGCTTACTCGCGGATGATATCGAGTTATACCTCGGTCACTGGAGCTGCTGGTTTCGGGCTGACCTGGTCTGCTGCGGGAGTTGACTCAGCAGCAGGGGGCGCGCTCATACCAGCAACCAGGTTGTCGTAGTCGGCAGCACTGAACTGTTGCCGAGGTGACAGCTTAAGAGCTTCTTGCAAATCTGTTAGGGCTGTTACTTGATCGAATGTATTGTTCTCTGGGGCAAAGCGATTAGGGCTAAGCGCAGTCACTGCAGCATCAATATCTTGCCGGCTAAATGAGCCGTCGGCACTATGGCCGAGAGCCTCAAGGAGAGCAGCTCCAGTTGGAAATACTTTGGTCATTTCGGCGGCTCTGGCGGCGTTGTCCACCGTGGCTGCTTCTGGGCTTGCAGATGCTGCATCGGTGCTAGCCTGCTTGCCGTCTGGAGTGGCAGGAGCTGCATCGGTGCTAGCCTGCTTGCCGTCTGGAGTGGCAGGAGCTGCATCGGTGCTAGCCTGCTTGCCGTCTGGAGTAGCAGGGGTCGCATCGGCAGTGGCTTTACCTTCTGGTTTCGGTGCACGAGGGTCAACATATTCAGGCAGAATCAAGGTTTGATTGTAGTTGACCTTGTCCTTGTCAATTTCATTGAGCTTGGCAATTTGATTGACATAGTTATAAATGTCTCGTGTGGTGGCGTCTGGAGGAAGGTTTTCTTTGGCTATATGGCTGAGAGTTTGGTCTTGGCGAACTTTTACCTCTCCCTTGATGGCAACGCCTTCGGCTGCTCCATCTACTAGGGTTACACCGGGCAAAGATTTGGCGGCAGCCGTGCTGTCTGTCGCTGCATTTGACTGCAACTGAGCTCCGGGCTGCTGCACCTCTTTCAATGCTTTGAGAGAAGCAGTGTCGCCACCGTTTCTATCTCCGGTGAATAGTTCAGGGTTGCCTTGAGCTTCGAGAGTGCTAGCCATAACTAAATTCTCCTAAACATTGAAGTTATTGCTCAAGACCAAATAGTGATGTGCTTTTTCGGCAGTTCTTGAGCGATTTGGGGTGCAGGTGGGTGTGTAAAGAGAATAGGCAAATGGAGTGTCGGAGATGTGGCAGTTTTACTTCCCCAAAATTAAAAGTGCCATGGTCTGCGCTTAATCCGGTGGCAGAAGTGAAAGATCGTTTGGTCCTAGAATTTGGCACAGAGCGATATAGGCTCGAATTATCTAGCCATGATTCAACTGGGATTCACCAGTATTTAAAGTCTTAGGGTTGTTGTTTCAGCTCATTCTGGTGCCTACAGATTAGGCCTGGAGAGCTAACTTAGTGATAGAACCGCAGCAAATTGTGTTCGCGATCGACCTTGTAGCGCCAGCCTTCCATCAAGTCTTGACCGAGAGCGCAGCCAGCATGACCACCGATTAGCACCGGAAATCCTTCTCGCATCATGGCGCCGATTCTTATAGTTACATAGGCTCGCTGCATGGTGATATCGCCGCCGACACCGGACATGTGAACGGACTCGCCGCTGGACTGTATGCCCATGCGCGCTGCGTCAGAGCTGCTGATTATAGTATTGGAAGCGCCAGTATCAATAAATGCTCTAGCCGGCTGGCTGTTGATTGTGAAAGTTATATAGTCGTCTTTGCCTTCTTTAGTGAGGGGGATGTCGTACATCGGGTTGATGTCGCTCTTTTTCACAGCTAGAGTCTTTTTCAGATCAACGCGGCAGCCTTTGTCATCAATCTCGTATTGATAGCCTTTGACAAAGTCTTGGCCAATCAAATTGTTGCCAAAGTGAGTAGTACTGTCTTGCATGGTGATATTGATGTGGCGAGTAAGAGTGCCCAGTTTGACTTCTGCTGGAATTGTCGATGTCGGCACTGCTACTCCAGCCCAACCTCTAGTTCCGCGACCGGCTTTCGCCCCATTGAGATCGAGGCCGGCTTCTTTTAACTGATCGCGGTAGAAAAAGGCGCTAGCGCCCGTATCAAAAAGTGCTTTAACCGGATGACCGTTGACCATGAGGTCAACTTCCATGTGTCCTTGCTCCCCTTTCTTGAAGTAGAAGTGGGCAGTGTCTGGCAGCGTCGCTAACTCTTTGGCTAAGGCCGTTTTTGCAACAACTTGCTGTGCATCTTCATCATCGTCGTCATCGTCTTTTGCTTTGGCGTCGGCAGATTGGTTGCCACCCTTGCTCGTTGTGCTGCTTGCTGGAGCGGCCGCCGCAGTTGCACTTGCCGCCTGTGGCATAGTGAAGGATGGGTCGATCCCTTTCAGCGCTGCTGCCGCTCTCTTGCCTGCTTCGGTTTGGGGAAAGTAAACGGCGGTAGTTTTGTAGCGACTCTTTGCCATAGTCCAGTTTTTCAATTGATGAAAACAGAGGGCATCGTAATACCACAGCAAGGGATCGCCTTGAGTCTTTTTCAGAGCTTCTTCAAAGTAAGTTGAGGCTTTGGCGTAATCGCCTTTTTTGTATGATTGCAGACCCAGGTCATAGGGAGTGGAAATGGGTGTATCTGCTGCGAGGGCGTGTCCAGACGATGAGGTCAAAATAGCCAGAGCGCTTAAAATGCAGATTGGTTTCAACGTAGTTTTATCTCGCGAGAAGTTTGACGCAGCAAGAATACAGATAGTTGCAAATACGCGGTCCTATAGGGTTCGCCTATAGGTCGTATCTATTCTAACTGTTTTGCAGCTTCATTGTCTCTGAGAAGCTTCGTTTGCAACTAATAAGCGAATCAAAATGATCAGCCTAAAACAAGCATCGAATTGGCAAGCTAATGTTGCTTGCGAGCTTAATGCTAGCAGTTCAGCTGTTCGCCTCTTGAGCCAACAGAATATGCTCTATGCGGGCGCTACAGCTTGCACAGCTGTTTGCGCTCTATGTAACAGTAACAAATTTAGGCTGTACGCTTTTTCATCATTTTGTAGGCTTCATAGACAGCGCCTAGACCTACAAGTGCATAAACAACGCGTGTTGCAGTGCCATCACCTAGAACAGTGGTCACGAAGTTATAGTTGAAAGCGCCGACTAGACCCCAGTTAATGCCGCCAATTAGCAGCAAAAGAAACAGAATAAACTCCAAATTTTTCATAGTATTTTCACCTGGCAATCACATCTTAAAAACCTGCAGACACTTTCTGCAAATTGATATGAGTGCTTACTCACCATTCTAGTACTTGGGACGGTAGGAAGTCAAGAGGAGGTGGCCTTGGAAGCTAGCCTGGGTACTGGCTTTGGCTTAGACCTGAATTTTTGCTTCTTCTGGAATGCTTACTGCTGGCCGTTCTTGACACATTCCTTCGAAGGCTTAGCGGCTTTCCTTGAAACTCTGACGGGTAGTGCTTCAGGAACATATTCGTCTAAACTCGGTCGAGGCTATATTATGTAAGCACTAAATCAGCACTGACATGAACCAGAAAAATGAGTAAGGGTAGCAAAAATCATTCCATGCAGCCAGCTCCCACTGTGGCTGTAACCAAAGTATCAACTGAGCGAAAAGACGGATTCGTGCTCGTGCGCGGTGCTCGTGAGCATAATTTGAAAGACATTGATGTAGATATTCCTCGTGATTCACTAGTGGTTTTCACTGGTGTTTCTGGATCTGGCAAGTCATCATTGGCCTTTGGCACTCTTTATGCTGAGGCTCAGCGAAGATATTTAGAATCAGTTTCTCCTTACGCTCGTCGACTTTTTCACCAGATGAGCGTGCCTGAAGTAGACGAAATCGAAGGGCTGCCACCAGCGGTAGCACTACAGCAACAGCGTGGTGCCCCCACAACTCGTTCGTCTGTGGGCAGTGTTACCACCCTTTCAAATCTGCTGCGCATGCTCTATTCGCGGGCCGGAAACTATCCTGCTAATCAGCCCCATTTAGATGCAGAAGCTTTTTCTACCAACACTCCTTCTGGTGCCTGTCCTGATTGTCACGGATTAGGGCGTATCTATGAAGTGACAGAAAAGTCGATGGTGCCTGACGATAGTCTGACTATACGGCAGAAGTGTATAGCAGCTTGGCCTCCGGCTTGGCATGGTCAGAATTTGAAAGACATGCTTGTCACTTTAGGTTATGACATTGATAAGCCCTGGCGCGAAATGTCCAAGAAAGATCGTGACTGGATTCTCTTCACTGATGAACAGCCAGTTGTACCAGTCTATGCCAATTTCGAAGCGCACGAAGTAAAGGCTGCGATGAAGCGCAAAGAGCCGCCAAGTTACAATGGCAATTTCTCTAGTGCAAAAAGACACGTTCTCTATAACTTTGCGAACACTCAAAGTGCCGCTATGAAGAAGCGTGTGTCAAAGTATATGGTTAGTGCCGAATGTCGCCTCTGCAAAGGCAAACGCCTGCGTCTTGAATCCCTTTCAGTTAAGTTTGCTGGCCTTGATATAGCTGATATCACTAATTATCCAATCATCAAACTTTCTGAGATTTTGCGACCATACGCTGACGGATCGGCTCCGGCACTGGTTAAACTAGAAAAGGAGCACCCAGAAAAAGCAATAGTAGCTCAGCGAATTGCTTTCGATTTAAATGCTCGCATTTCTGTTTTGCTGGATCTTGGCCTTGGCTATTTAGCTCTCGATCGCGGTACACCTACCCTTTCGCCTGGTGAACTACAGCGCTTGAGATTAGCTACCCAGGTGCGCTCTAACTTGTTTGGAGTGGTCTATGTGCTAGACGAACCATCGGCGGGGCTGCACCCGGCCGATACGGAGGCCTTACTCTCAGCCCTGGAACAGCTAAAGAGTTCTGGTAATTCGCTTTTTGTTGTTGAGCACGATCTTGATGTGATTAAGCACGCTGACTGGATTGTCGATGTTGGCCCCGCTGCTGGTGAGCAGGGTGGATTCGTGCTTTACAGCGGCCCTGCAGCTGGTTTGGCACAAGTGGAAGCCTCGCAGACCAGACGCTATTTGTTTGCCGAAGAAAAGCCACCACAGCGTAAGCTGCGCAAACCGTCAGGCTGGCTCAAGCTTTCTGGTGTTACTCGCAATAATCTAAATAATCTTGATGTCGCTTTTCCTCTTGGTGCTTTTACAACTATCACTGGAGTTTCGGGCTCGGGTAAATCTAGTCTCGTTAGTCAAGCTTTGGTAGAGCTTGTGGCCGAGGCTCTGGGGCAGCAAATTGTGGTTGCTGAAGAGGAAGGCGAAGAACTGGAAAAGTCAGAAGTCGTGAAGACCGGTGGGCAGATCGCCTCTGGTATGGAAGGCGTTAAGCGCCTTGTGGTGGTAGATCAGAAGGCTATTGGTCGTACTCCGCGATCAAATTTGGCTACCTATACTGGCCTGTTTGATCATATTCGTAAGCTTTTTGCTAACACAAAAATGGCTCGTGCACGCCATTACGATGCTGGTCGCTTTTCCTTCAACGTCGCTAAGGGGCGCTGTGACAATTGCGAAGGCGAAGGCTTTGTCATGGTTGAGTTGCTTTTCTTGCCCAGTGTCTATGCGCCCTGCCCCACTTGCCACGGTGCTCGCTACAATGCCAAAACTCTTGATATAAAATATCGCGATAAAAACATTGCTGAAGTTCTTGGTATGACTGTTGATCAAGCTTGGGAATTCTTTGAAGACGAGCCAGCCGTGCGCCGTTCTTTTCATGTCTTGCGCGAAGTTGGTCTTGGCTATTTGCGCCTTGGTCAACCAGCCACCGAACTTTCTGGTGGAGAGGCTCAACGTATCAAGCTTGCTACTGAACTACAGCGCGTTCACCGCGGCGACACTCTCTATGTGCTTGATGAACCCACCACTGGTCTGCATCCTTCTGATGTTGAGAAGCTGATGACGCAGCTTGATGGCCTCGTGCAGTCAGGTAATACTGTTATTGTGGTGGAGCACGAGATGCGTGTGGTAGCTGGCAGCGATTGGGTGATTGATATTGGCCCAGGTGCTGGTGATCAGGGCGGCAAAATAGTAGGTGCTGGTAGCCCACAGCAATTGGCTGAAGTGAAAAACAGTCGTACAGCTCCGTATCTTAAGCGCTTTCTGGGCTGAGCCTCTAAATAACTGCGTTAACGTCGCGTAAACAAATGGCGCCTATAGTTCAACCATCGATTGATTGATCGAGTCATTGCTTGGTCGATTAGTTGCCTGTTTGACTAGTTGTTTGTTTGCACGCTGGCTTGCCGCCCAGGTTGCCCTGCGAATTATCAGGTCTGTTCGACTTTACTACTTTCTCGAATCTATTGGGAGCTGTGCATTATGGCTGAACTTCATCGTCACTCACATGATAGTAGTGTTAAAGATTCTTACACTAGCATTCATGATCGCCTGCTCAAAGATTGGCATGGCTCTGATAAGCATGGCAAGAAACAGGGCGACTCGAAAGATGAGTCTCCTAAAGCGCCTCAGTCTGATTCTTCTAAGAGTGCTGATGCAAAAGCAACAGCAAAACTGGTACAGAGTGGTAGCTTGCCAACTCTCAAGTTGGTCGATGAAAAAGGGCCAATGAGGCCACTTAAAGATGCTGCGAACGGTGACGCCGGTAAGCCTGCTAGCGCTTCGCTTGATACTGGTGTTGTCGAGGCCAGCCTCTCTGGTAGCCTTGTTCGCTCTAATCAAACAGCAAATTTGGAGGACGGCGCATTTGCCAAAAAGAGTCTTGCTATGTTCGATCGCCTTGATAGCGATAAGGATGGTTTCATAAGTGATAAAGAGACTGTTGCGGCCATGCAAGATGACCGTTATTTCAATGAGGAGGCGCAGATTGTGGCTGGGCTTTTCAAGGCACGTCAGTCTTTGAGTCGTCTGCATAATGATACTTCAATAGATTTGGCCTCGATTACTGTTTCTGCAGGCGATCCCCGTGAGCATTGGATATCCAGAGAAGATTTAGAAGCTTATGGCGCTATGCAAGAATCACAGCGCATGCGCTTGAACGGGTTGAATGCGGCAAAGGTCTACTTAAATGGCGATAACTTTAAGAAGGTCGATGCCAATGGCGACGGACAGGTTAGCCGGGAAGAGCTGGCCAAGCAGTCTCTTGACGCAAAGGACGAGCAAGAGAAGACAGCCCTTCGTTATCTCTTTGACAATTACGATACTATCCGTGGTGCCGATAGTTATTTCGGTTCTAGTACCATATCAGCGGCCGATTTTAAAACACATTCGACGAAATTTGAGGCGACACTTAAATCTCAGGCCGTTATTGAAGTATCCAGTGGTATAAGTTTCACGGCCCAAAGTCAAAAGCCTGGTGTTAACTACGCCTTATTTGCTAATGGTGATGCCCTGAAGAGTATAAGCCCTGAGGCTATTCAACAGAGAAGCATTGGCGACTGCTATTTCGAGGCCTCGCTAGCGTCTCTGGCGAAAGAGCGCCCACAAGACATCGAAAAAATGATCAAAGACAATAACGATGGCACGTATACTGTGACTTTCCCCGGTGCTCCCAATGAGCCAATTGTCGTCAAGGCTCCTACCGAAGCTGAGCTTGGTGTTTACAACGCCGCCAGTGAATATGGCATTTGGGCCAATGTGATTGAGAAAGCTTTTGGCCAATACCGCCAAACCCATGGTTTGACTAGCTTGACTGACCGTCTGCCGGGCCAGCAAGAGCGCACTCCTACCGATGGCGCCGATGGTGGTGGCTGGAACACTGAAGCGATGAACCTTCTTAGTGCCAGGAAAAGCACCATGTCTATTTCTTATTGGAATTCAGAGGATGCAATTGCCACTAAAATTAAAGAGGCTTTGAGCGATTCACGCATGGTAACCTGCGGAACGCCAGGGGTTACTGATAAGGAGCGATTAGCCAATGGCTATCCGGCTGACCATGCTTATTCCGTGGTTGGTTACAGAGAGGATGAGCAAGGGCATCGTTTTGTAATTGTAAGAAATCCATGGGGCGGGGAAGGTAAAGACGGCACTTCTGAAGTCAGCATCGAGGAGTTTAAGCGAACTTTTGATAGTTTTTCTATTGAATCGAAATAGTATGAGGTTGCTCGAAAAGTCGATTGTTGAGTACTCAAGTATTTTTCAAATACTCAAGAGCACGCTGTTTGCTTATTTACTTACTGGTCTCGACTGGATCGTGCAAGTAGCGTGACGGAGTATCTGGCACTGTCAGAATCGAATCTTTTAAGAGTAAGAACATGGTTGGTTTAATTTTTAGCTCACCGCTATAGGGGTGGCTATAAGCTGACAGCATCCAGATGTTAAGGGCCATAGCCGTGGCCACAAGGGTCGTCATCATGCCTTGAATCTTGGGAAATTCGGAGGCGAAAATATAACTCAGGAATATTGTAATAGCTGCTCCGAGGCCTACGATAACCCAAAGAGCTGGCTGCATTGATGTTTGCGCTAGTAGTATTCGAGCCCGCCGATGTTCTCCCAGCGACTGCATAGAGGCAATCAGGCCTTGCTGCAAATTGCTTTGTCTATCGTTCTCCGGCACAGTTGCAACTACTGATTCCCAAAGTTTTTGATAGGTTACCCAGCCGTGGTTGATTTTTTCCCGGCGTTCCATTTTGGGCCATTCGCTATTAATGACGTCGTCAACATACTCGCGACACAATTGCCTGATTCTTGGTCGGTCGATATCTGAAAGACCGCGAGCGACGCGAAAGACGCTGGCAACGTTGCTTGCTTCTTGTTCGTCGTGCATGCGAGCATCGTTATACTTATCCATGGCTGACGCCACCATGAAGCCGAGTAAGACAGCAAAGAGTGTGCCCACTACTCCCATCATCGCTTCGCCAGCGCTGTGATGCTTCTCTAAAACTTCTTGTTTAAACGTTCGATTGACCAGCCATTGGCCAGCCAGAGCCAATGAAACGAAAACAACTATTAGTAATGCGGCGTGTCCTAGTGTATACATGACAGCAGAGGATAGCAAATCTGCGCTGGTATGGCTAGTCAGGTTGGTTTAGCCCTTCGCTTTTGGAAGGTAGTCAGTCTTATATTAGAGAATTCATTTAGGCTCTGAGGCTGCCACTAGTGGCTTTTCTTCGAACTCTTCCTTGTTGTGGTTTTGCTCGTCTTTTTGGTCTCGTCTTTCTTTACTTCGGTTTTATTTTCAGCATCGGTTGCGGCACTTGTATCTCCTTCTGCGGCAGTGCTTTCGCTGCCAGTAGTGGAGGCGCTTTCAGTGCTTTCGCTACTGGTCGAGGACGTGCTGGTGCTTGTTGCTGAGTCTTGCTGAGCGCAACCGCTGGCGGCAAATGTTAGCAAAATTAGCGCAGCCAGCAAGTTTATGGAATGACGCATTTTCTCTCCTGGTAGATGACCTGTTTGGTGTTTACTAAATGGTGATTCTCTGTGGCCGAGACGGTCGGACGGCAACAAGAAGGAGACGAATCCAAACTTTTATACCGGAGAATCACCACGCAGTGATGCTAAAGCAAAGTTCTTGCGGAAAGCTTTCCCGGGCCTTTGCAACCTGGTTCTTAGCTTCTCTCGTAATTGATTAGTTATGTTTTTTACTGGTGGCTCAGCGCTGTTACAGTTGTAATAGATACCCAGGGGCCTTTGGATTGGCCCCAGAGGGCCGCCCAGTACCATTGGGATACATCTGTATAGTTTTGGCCGTTCTCGTCATAAATGCGTTCGCGTACTTGTAGGTGTCGTGTGTTTTTCTTCGCTAATAAGACATTCCATGCTATCCCCGCCCGGTCTTTTTCACGATGAGGATTGGAGATTTTGAATCCGCTAGCGCGATAGCAATCTGCTGCCGGATGCAATTGTCTGGTGGCTTGCCTTACCCTGCGGATGATGATTGTCTGATTGTCTGTTTGGAACATTGCTATCGAGCCAGGAAAATTCCGGGCAAATTCTAGTTCGCTGTCAGTGAGCGGCAAAGGTCTTAGGTTTTGTCCTTCATAGGTAGTCGGCCATTGTTCTTCTTGTTTTACAGGTAATTTTTGCGGCGTGAAGAAGGGGATGATGGCTGCTATGGCGCAGGCCAAGAAGAAGTATTTGTTGTTGAAGTATTTGTTGTTTGGGCTGTTGGCACTCGCTTTTTGTGCTGCTAATTCGGTTGGATTTTTTGCTGCATTTGTTGGAGCCGCATGAACTACAGGTTCCTCCATGCCATCTTTGATGAGGTTCTTGCTAATGCGCTGGTCTACAAAGTAGAGAATCAGGGCCACTAGCAAAAATGCTGTTATGCCTGTGCCTGTGTGCACAGCGCTTTCGAAGTGGGCTGCTATTGATTGTGGAAGCGCTGCCGGAGCCGTAATGATTCCAGCTTCCAGATAAAACAATGAAGTTACCCTGAGGACATTTGCTAGAACCGCTGCCGTGGCTGCAAAGACGAGATATAGCAAGGCTTGTGTATGGCTAGATTTTCTCAAGCTAAGTTGCACGGCTGCTAGAAAGAGAGCTGCCCAGAGCATTCTAATGCCGCTGCAGGGTGCATCTATTTCTATTAGTTGGTTGTGCCACAGTAGTGATGTGCCTTCAGCGCTCACCGGAAATCCGTTGATGCTCAGTAGCGATACAGCGCATTGTGTCACTACAAGTCGCAGAGGATAACCAAGATAGAAATTGAGGGAGGCTACTAGCGGCAGCGATAGCAACAATAAGCTCCAATGCCCGCTGTTAAGGCGGCAGTTTAGTAGGCGGTGAAGGCAAATGCCAAAGGCAATCAGGGCCAGTGCGGCACTAATTAGTTTCGGTGCAAGTAGTAGGGAGGCGGCGTAGAGAGCCACCATCGCTGTCAGCGTTGTCAACGAATTGGGATATTGATCGGTTTTCTTTGCTCGCTGCCGGGCTAGCAGATAGATCAGTGTAACTAATGCCACTATACCTAGTGGCTCATCAGATTGGTCGCTGATCCTTTGTCCGTACCAAATCCAGACTGGCCAGAATGTCGCAACTAGAATCAAAGTTTGTGCTAGAGCCGATTGGCTGCCAATTATCAACGACAGTCGATTACTGCGTTCAGAATTCAACTGCTTTGAGCCTTACGCTTCTTGCTGGCAAACCAGCTACCAGCAAACATCATCGCTAACAGCGAGAGGAGCATCCAGGTATCTGCTTCAGGTACGGGCTTCCCATCAGCGTCGACTGTATCGCCGTTGGCATCTATGAAGTTGCCGTTGGCGTCGGGCGCTGGTTCTGGTGATTCGTCAGCTTCATTGACTTTTCCGCCACCAAGGCTTGGAGCGGCTGCATATTGATTCTGGTTGGGGCTCGTTTCTAGTTTGAGATTCTTGCCTTGCACTAGCTTGTCACTTCCACCGGAAGCAAAGCCATCTAGCGCTGACACAACTCCATTTGTTGCCCCTTGAAGAGTGGGGCTGTTGGATTGACCTTTCTCTGCTTCTGCGTCTTTGGCGCCGCTCATAGGTGCCATTGCTATTTGCTTAGTTTCTTCACTGGTTCGCATCGACTCAGTATCGAGTTCCTTCGCTCTATAGCTAGATGGCAGTGAGTTAAATTGGGTTCCAGGTGGTGCGGCTGACGAAGCCGCCGAGCTTAGTGAATTTAGTTGACCAGCGGCCGATTTAAATTTGAGATCTATCTGTCGACTAACGCTGAGATCGTCAGCGATTTTTCTTCTCAGTGCTTGTATTTCGCCTATGGGCTTGCGGAATCTTTCTGAGAACTTAGGTTTAGGTTTGACTACAGTGGCCAGAGTCTTTTCTTCTGGCTCGCTGACGATCGCGCTTGATACAGGGCTAATAATTTGGAATGACTGAGCCAGTAAACCTGGCTCGGAGCCTCGTGCCAGCATCGGATTTCGCAGATCTTCGGCGATTCTTTCATTGGCCCAGATCTGAGCTAGCCGCTTATCGACTGGAATAGTATTTGATTTTTCAGCAGTGGTGGCTATGTCTGCACTAGGTAGATTGATCGCGGCACCTTGGCTGAATGCATATTCTGGTTCTGGATTTGTGCTGGCGTCAGAGCAGGCATTGAAGAAAGTAATTAGATCGCTTTTTAGATCACCGCTGCGTTCTACTCTTACTAGTGACTTCTGGCTGTTGACACCGTTTAAAAGCTCGTTGGGGCCAGCCATTACCTGTAGGTCAAACAACAGCGGCCGCTCCGTGCGCTTCAGACTAGCTTGTATTGTGGCATTGCTTTCCGATGTTACTGGTTGAGCGGCGTGTATCCACAAGACTGCCATTTTGCTGCTCATGGCAGCTAGGCTAAGAGCGTCATCTAGTGTGGCAGAATCGTCTTGGCCGCCTTCGGCTTTCATTGTCTTGAGAGTCTCTGCGGCAGTGAGAACTGCAGCGCTGCCTCCCGGTTGTAGGCCAGGGTAGAGTTCCGTTGTTGTGTCTCCGACTACCTTTATTTGCACCTGCATTGAAGGAGGAATAGCTTTTAAGGCCTCAGCAATTTGGGCGAAGGACTGTTGCATTGAGGCCGAGCCGTCAATCACTATAAGCAAACTGTTGATTCCGCTATAGGCGGCTGGCCGCAGGCTGCGAGTGATATTGAATTGACCAGGTAGCTCTTTGCCTTGGTATGAAATTGCTTGGCTGGTTGCATTTCTTGGGGCTGATACAACTGCACCAAAGCATGCTAGTTTAGCGTTGTCGATATCGCCTTTGAAGCCGCCGGTTGCCAGCGAATTGCTTGATTCAATGTTGACTTTCACTGCTGTATCAACTTGGAAATTGCGTTCCAAAAATGCTGGCATCATCAATTTTGCCTGCTTGTCTTTCGTTATTGACATGGGTGCGGCTATTTGTAGCTTCACTTTGACCGTCTGGCCAGGCCGTACTGGGTAGCACTGCACCAGAATCTGGTCACTGCCGCATGTACTGACGAGCAGCGGGTCTTTCTTTGCCATTACCGCTTTTTTGTAGCGCGCTCTGGCTTTGCTCCGCACCATTATGGTAGCGTCGCGTTCGACATTGTTGACTGTCAAAGTGGCTTTGGTTGTCACTGCATGTGGTGGCAGTAATATCTTTGCTCTAGCTTCCCGATCAAATTTAGAGTCGTTGGTAAAAGCTATGGACCAGTTAAGGCTAGCCAAGGCGGTATTAGGGTCTATGTTTCCGGTAATTTCTGATTGCGAAGCTGAAAGCCCTCTGGCTACGCCGCATACTTCTTCGCCAGCTATGTCTGTATCTATATCAAATTCGTCGTCGACCCCGGCATTGAGATTGGCTGGGTCTGTAATTACTCCGGTATGTTGAATTGTTGCCCTGGCTGCTTTGGGGATAGGAACAGAGTTATAGGGTTTGCCTGTGACCTTGAAGAATACTTTTCTGTTTTGGTCGATTGTGGTGTGGTGCGCGCTTTCGTAGAGCGATCCCAAAATATCTGTGGCTTTACCAGAACGCTCATAGCAAGAGCGCAGCAAAACTTCCTGGCTGCCGTAACGCCTTAGCCAGTCTACTCCAGCACTTGATTCAACAACGTTTTTGTCGGCGGCCTTGGCTAAATTGATTCTTGTCAAAGTCGATGGCAGCTCAATCGCAATGACCATGACAAGGATAATCATGTGACCCATGTGTTCAAACTGGTGAGCGTTGAAGTAGGTACCTTTGCGGTCGGCTAGGCGGCAAACTGTCTTTCCAGCAATCAAATTGCAGGGCACCGATAAAAGTGGAGCCAAGCCCAGCAGACCAAAGCCCAATGCTAGAGCGAAAAAGCAGGAAAGTGGTGTGAGCGGCAGAAACATCAATGAATAGAGGCAGCTTACGCCCATGGCCATACCGCTCGCCAGCGACATAAAGGCATAGTGGTTGGAGAGGTCTTTCCTCGTGCCTAACCAGACCAAGAAGTTACTTAGTGGAATTAAGCCGAAAAGAACAACGTGACTAGGCGTGGGAAATGGATCAAAGAAATTGTGGGCGCAAAAATGAAAAGTTGTTTCAAACAACATTGCGATGGTGGGCAAAATTACGCCGCAGAATAAAAATAGCAAGCCCCGTTTTTTGACTTGTCCGTGTTCGATTGGGTCAAAATACTTCGGCGCAAAAGATTTATTCTCTGCCTTGCCCTTGTCTGGCTTTTTCTCTTTAGACAGTTGCGCGGGCTGAGGCATTTGCATCTCCAGATTTCTGCTCTGAGCAATTAAGCTGGGTTCCTGCAATTTGATATTCCCAAACCCACTACAATAACCCTCTACTATGGTAGCTGCCGATCAGAAACTTCAAACTAGGGAATATCCTGATCTGCGTCTATCGGTTCGATTGCTTTTCGTTTGATGGTATACGATTGTTTGCGTGGCGCTTTGGGAGGGTGAGAGAGCTTGGAAATCATCGGCGGAATACTAGTTTTGATTGTTATGCTGATTTTTTCAGGCATAAAAGTCGTTAAAGATAGTAACCGTTTGGTTATTTACCGCTTTGGTAAAGTGGTCGCTACCAAAGGTGCTGGCGTGCACTTGGTTATGCCAATTTTTGAAACTGCCGAGACCGTTGATACTCGGGTTAAAGTTGTGGAGACGCCTGAGATTAGCGCTACCACCCTGGAGCTTGAGACTGTAAGCATTTCGGCCGTTTGTATGTTTCAAGTGGGAGATGTGGCCAAGGCCGTCACCAAGGTTGACGACTATGTCAGCGCTACCAGCGCTGTGGTGCAGACGGCCTTGCGAACAGCCGTTTCGCAGAATGATTTGCCGACTTTGCAAACTGAGCAAAAAGGAATTAACAAAAGACTGAAGGCGCTAGCTGAGAAGCAAACTCGCGAATGGGGCGTCAATATAAAGTCTATTGAGATTAAGCATCTTGAGGTTGTAGCGAAAGTTGCAGTTGCCGAAATAGCAGTTGCCGAAATAGCAGTTGCTGAGACAGCAGTTATCGAAGCTGAGGCGTGACGGCGTCTTTGGGAAACAATGGTTCTTTCTTGCCTAGAAACTTTGGCTTGTGATCGGTCATAACATCAAGCCAGGCAGTCTCAGCAGCAAGTATTTCGCGGAAGTCATACCATGATTGAATTGAGCCATACGACTGTATGCCCGCGTCTACTCCAGTTACTTCGAGGCCCAGCTTTTGCGCGAGAAACATGGCCCGGGGTAAGTGATAGCGCTGGGTGACAAGCACTGCTTGCTTTACTTCGAAAATTTCTTTGGCGCGGTAAAGGCTGTCATAAGTTCTAAATCCGGCGTAATCACAGGTTATGTCTGCTGCGGGAACGCCATCGCGAATAGCCTCATCTTTCATGGCTTGCGGTTCGTTGTAACTAAGTTGACCGTTATCACCGGTCATCAGAAGCTTTTTTACTTTTCCTAGTTTGTACAACGTCGCGGCTGTGCTAATGCGATCTTTGAATTCCCGTGAACCAATGCCGGCACCAAATACGATGGCAGCCGACGTGACGGGAACCAATTTCGCATCACTATAGATTTTGTAAGGTTGATTTTCTACTTCTTGGTAAATGGCGATGAGGCCGACAATTATTAGAGCGCTGACAAGCCCAGATATCTCTAGCCAGCGGCGCCGCTTAGAGGCCGGGGCGGCGGCAGGGGCTTGTTTCACGTCAATGTCTTCGGTGGATTCCATAGGCAAGGATTGTACCACTAGATAAAAAGTGCTTGACAACGGTGGCGAACATTGCTACATTCTGCGTTGAGGCAGTTTGTCTCCGGCATCCTTTCTTTTACTAAGACCAAATTTCTGAGACCTGGTTCGTTTGAACTAAATGGTATTCCCTTTGGAATACTAGCGGCGGCACTTTTACTTGTGCCGGTATCGCTGGTAATGCCACGGTAGTTTCATTTTGGTTCGCTTTACTATCCTTCAATATTATTACTGGCTTTAGAGAGCCCTCACATCTTCGCGAGGCCATATCATGTTGCGCATTCAGAAACCAATGTCAGACGGCTTACGGCTAGGAGAGTTACTAATCGGTGCCGGGATTCTCACTAGAGACGCTGTTGAGGCCGCACTCACTCTTGCTTTTGCTTCCAGGTTACCCCTTGGCCGCGTTTTGGTCTCAACCGGCCAATTGCAAGATCAGCAGGTAGACCGTTATGTGGCCGTGCAGAGACGAGCACGGTCTGGTGGACTTGGCGTAGCTGACGCTCGAAAAGTGATCCAGGAGATGACCTGGGGCGCTGAGCATATTGTGGTCGGCAATGCTGAAAAGCAGCCGGAAGGACCAGCCAGTATTCTCATCGAATTATTGGGCCAGGCTGGCGTGCTTACTAAAAATGAAATTCCTTATGTAATGCGCTCCAGCATTGAGGCTGACATAACCTGCGGTCGGCTTTTGCTATTGCGCCGCCGTATTTCTCCAGCCTTCCATCGCTATTGTATTGAGCTTTTAGTGCAGTATCGCGAAGGTAAGTTGTCCTTTGCCAAGGCTGCTGATGAGTGCCGTCGCCTCTATCAAGGTGGCGCCTACGTTGACCAACAAGAGGGCGGTGCTGGCAATGACTGTGTTCGCAAGCTCGGGCAACTGATGGTTAAGGCTGGTTTTATCAATGAAACAGAACTCTTTGATGCTCTAGAAGTGAGCCTCAGCTTGAATCGCAAGCTTGGTGAGGTTTTGGTTGATGCTGGTCTGGTGGTGCAAGAAGCCGTTGACCTGTGCGTGTCTATGTTGAAGCGCATAGTTTCTGGTGAGGTTCGCCCAGCTGAAGCGGCTATTTATTTGAAGAGTCGTGTGAGCTTAAATCAGAGACAGGGGCACTGCGCGGGCTAATATATGTTTTCGCTGTAGACTATTTAGTAATAAGTAGCTCTAGACTCAGGCGCGTATGCTAAATCGGATTCTTTCCAGAATTGCCAACGGGGCGGGTGTGAGAACCCGGGTCGCAGTCATAACCTTACTGCTTTTAACAACTACGGTGGCGCTGCCCTGCCTGGCGGCTGACGAAGAGAGTCAAATCAAGGCTGTTCTTGATCAGTATTTTGACAATCAATTCGAGAAGGCAAAGAAGCTTTGTCTTACGGTTTTGGCTGCGTATCCCAAAAGCCTCACAGCCCATTACTTGCTCGGCAATATTTGCATCAAGCTCAATCAGGTAGCTGAGGCCGAAGCCGCTTACAAGTATTGCCTGCGAGGAGGCAAAGACTCTACGGAAGCAGTCAATGCCTATCAAGCTCTTGAGCAGATTTATGAGCAACGTCGGATGGCGAGCGGTTCGACCAATAGTCTAAGCAACGGTCTTGGCAACGGCTTGGTCCTGCCCCGTCCTACAGCGGGCACCAATCACAGCAGTGAAGATTATGTTCAAGAAGAAACTGCACGCTTGCAAAAGGACGCTAAAGACAAGCTTGAGGTGAAGCAGCGCACTCTCGATGACCGACTTGAGCAAGAACAAAAGGCCATGCAGCAGCAGATTGCCAATGCCCCTAGAGGCAGGCGTTCTGGTTACTTTAGACAAGAGTATCAAGCCCAGGTCAAAGCCGAGTATCAAGAGCGAGTGGACCGCCTGAAGAAAGAATTCGAGCGAGAAAAAGATGAGATTAATCAGGCCTGTCAGAAACGCATTGATGGCCTGACTGAGTACCGCAATAGTCTCGATAGTCGCAGGTCGAACAGGTAATTTGGGAATTATGGCAGGAGTCATGATAGGCCTATGCTTTGCATTTCGCTTTTTCTTTAGCCAGGAGGACAGGCTTTTAGTATGCGACTAAAGTCTTTGCACATTTCTGACCTACTTAAGTTGAATTCAGTGTTAATCGCTCTTCTCATAGCTGTTGGCGTCTCTCTGGCGGTTCGACTCATGTTTGATCCTACTCTCGGGCGCTCGGAGCTTCCGTATTCGGAGTTCACCGAGATATTGGAGAGCGGGAGATCGTCGGAGCGAATTAAGCGCCTGACCTTGCAGGAGGGTCTTACCGATTTCTGGGGCCGTGATATTGCAAAGGTTGTTCTGACTGATAGTTCGACTCTTCGTTATATGCTTGTTCCGCCTGATTTCTATCATCGAATGTTTCAAGATTGTTGGCGAAAAAAATATAGATTTCCATGCGGAAATATCTGCATGGATTGCACACCTCTTATACAAATTATTCTTGCTTATGCTTGTAGCTTCGTATTGATTGCTGTGGTGCTAAATTTCAAGCGCAATCGAAAGGACCGATTGACCTAGCCTTTCACTTCCATTCCTAAGAGTGTGGCGAAGTGGCGGCCTAGCATTGCCGCTTGGTCTGAATCAATTACGGCACCCTTAAGATCGGCTGGATGAGCCTTAATGCCCATGATGTTGGATGTGCGGAAGTCGGCTCCGGCCAGTTTAGCTTCGTAGAACTCAGCATCTTGTAGGTCACAGTCTTTGAAAATAGCGCCCTCCAAATTGCAGTAGCGAAAATCGGCGCCGCGAAGTTGGCAGCCTTGAAAGACGACCCGTTTGAAAATGCTATCGTGAAACTGAACCAGTTCGCCCGTACAGCTCTGCAACACTAGATCGCCGATGTCGGCATCTGTGACATGCATGCCCGTGATTTTGCAGTCAGCCATTTCTACGCGAGTGAGTTTACTATCTTGAAATTCAGAGTTAGACAAGTCGCAGGTTTCGAAGCGAATATCCACTAATTTCGATTTTTCTAGATTTAGTGCAGAACAGCGCACGAGCTTGAATAGGCTACGTTCGATGGTGACCCGTTCAAAAGATTGGCCGATCAGACTTTGTCCGTTCAAGATAAAGTCACCGTATTCGGTGTCGTCAGCTAGGTCGAGATTGCTGAGTGGCGCAGTTGATTTAGTTGGAAGGGCGGGTGGCTTAATTGTGACTTTCGTATTCACTTTGTTTGGCTCTCTACTAGCGTCTTTCCCGGCCTCTTTGTTAGTGACCTTGCTTGCTTTTGAATTGCTTTTGTTTGAATTCATAGTCTTAACCATATCGGTTCAATCGTTTTACGAGAATCGACCAATGTTTTGACAGTATAGATACACGGGTCGGTCTAAGATGTTCTCATGTAAACGGCTTACATGCAGGAATAAATATGAAAATTATCTACTAGTAACCTTTTTGAATCCACCTTGTGGTCTCCCTTAATCCACCCAGCGGATGATAGAGTCGCAGCGATAGCTTGCTAGTATAAATACATCGAAGACGCCCACCCCAAGCATGATCCTCTTAAGGATTTGAATTTCGGAGGATGGGCGTCTTTTTTTGCTTTGTTTTAGCTCTGACATCTCTTATTTCTCTTATTTCTGAGGTTTTTTCGTGAAGACAATCATTGAGCCTTTTCGCACCAAGGTAGTGGAAGCAATTAAGTTTACGACCCGCTCAGAGCGAGAAGAGATACTCAAGAAAGCCGGATACAACCTCTTTCAGATCAGAGCCGAAGATGTAATGGTTGACTTTCTCACCGATAGCGGCACCTCTGCTATGTCTAGTGAGCAGTGGGCTGCACTTATGCGCGGTGACGAATCGTATGCTGGCTGCTCCAGCTATTTTCGCTTTGAAGAGGCTGTGCAACAAATATTCGGTTTCCCTATTGTCATTCCCGTTCACCAAGGAAGAGCGGCCGAGCGACTGCTTTTTGGTGAGCTTGTCAAAGCAAATCATATAGTGCCAAGCAACACCCACTTTGATACAACCAGAGCCAACATCGAGTTTCTAGGTGGTGAGGCAATTGACTTGCCCTGCCAGGAAGCAAAAGATTTTTCTTCAACTTCTCCTTTTAAAGGCAATATGGATATCGAGGCGCTCGGGGCACTGCTTAAAACAAAAGCTGAATCGATTCCCTTTATCATGGTTACGGTCACTAACAATGCTGTTGGTGGGCAGCCGGTCTCGGTTGAAAACGTTAGAGAAATCAGTCAATTGGCCAGGCAGTTCGGCAAGCCTCTCTTTATTGATGCCGCCAGGTTCTCTGAGAATGCTTACCTGGTCAAACTGAGAGAGCCTGCTTACGCCGATAAGTCGATTGGCTACATTGCTCGGGAGATGTTCGGTCTTGCCGATGGTTGCATGATGTCGGCCAAGAAAGACGGACTGGCGAATATGGGCGGCTTCATTGCCTTGAAGGATGAGGCGCTAGCTAATTCTGTTAGAAACCGCTTGATTATTACGGAAGGCTTTTCTACCTATGGCGGCTTAAACGGCCGCGATTTGGAGACAATTGCTGTTGGTTTGCGTGAGGCGATGGAAGAGGATTACCTCTGCTATCGACTTGCTGCGGCGAAGTATCTCGCCAGTGGATTGAGTGCTGCTGGAATTCCTGTAGTTGAGCCTTCTGGCATGCACGCTGTTTATATCGACGCCAAGAAAATGCTGCCGCACATTGAGCCGCGCGAACTACCAGGGCAGAGGTTGGTCTGTGAGCTTTATCTAGAATGCGGGCTGCGCTCATGTGAGATCGGCACTGCTATGTTTGGCCACACCAAGGCAGACGGCAGCCAGGAGCCAGCCAGGCAGGAGTTGGTGCGCTTAGCGCTGCCCCGTAGAGTTTACGGTCAGAGTCACTATGACTATGTGATTGAGGCCTGTCAGCTAGTGCAGGAGCGCAGCCAGTCGCTTGTGGGCATGACCATTGTCAGTGAGCCGCCGTTGCTCAGGCATTTTACAGCTCGGTTCGCGCCGCTGTCGGTGGCAGAGTGTAGACCTCTTGAGAGTGCAGGGGTAATGCAAAAGTAAGCAAGTGTCAAGCTTCGACGAGTTTTCTTTTACCCATTATGACAGTACCAACTGGTCGCTCTTTGGGGGCAGGGCTGGTGCTTATATGAATGTCGTAGCCAAGTCTTTGCATGTATTCAGTGATCCGCTCAATTGAGAATTCATCAAGCTTTCCGTTCATGATTTTTGAGACCTTTGGCTGATCAGCGCCGATTAGGTTTGCGATGTCAGTCTGATTTTTTTTACTATTCGCAATGGCCTCTTGAAGCGACATGAACAGATATGACTTCAGTTTCAGTCCTGCAGCCTCTTCTTCGTTGAATCCAAGATCTAAAAATACGTTCTTGCTCATTTTTTCTTACTCGCTTGTCGATGCTGAACTATCTCGCTGAGTCGTTTTTTTGCTAAGGCAATGTCATGTTTCGAAGTAGTCTCAGTAGTCTTTTTTGTGATTGCGTGGAAAACGTAAATTGCTTCCTCGAATTTAGCCACGTAAATTAGTCGATATTGGTTCTTGCCTTCATCTTGTAGTTTGATTTCCTTTACGCCCGGGCCTATCGAGGGCATCGGACGGTAGTTGTTTGGCTCAAGTCCTTGTTGAACTCGACCGAGCTGGAAGCCACCTTCCTTTCTCATTTCGACGGGCCAATCCCTTTTGATTTCCTCTGTCAGGTTCTCCGGCCAGAAGATAATTTCTTTTTCTTCCGAAGGGTCGATTTTGATAACTTCTGGGTCGCTCTTCCTCATTGATTTATGTTATGCCAGAATTGGCATACTGTCAAGATCCCTAGCTTTGCTAGGTTCCAGCGGCTGCCCTGTTGCAGCAGTTCAGGAGCTGACGTTGTTGGTCAGTGGTCTTAATTCGGAATGGAGGTTTGCCATGCATTTTGTTTTTCACCTTAATTCAGGTGAATTCACTTCTTCTCTTTGCTGTGTCCTGCGCAGCATGCGCCCACAGGCTGGCCGTTTTTGCCTAGTATGGGCTTGCCAGTGGAAGTCGCAGATTTCGCGGAAGTGGTTCCCGGTTTACCGCTTGCGCTTTGACTCGACGTTCCAGCACCATTGCCAGCTGGTGTAGGGCTGCTCTTTGCCGCCGCACTGCTCTTTGTCGCTGCATTGCTGGGTTTGTCTAGGGTCTTCACTGTGCCGGGCTGCCACAGTCTGTTTTTGCGATACTTTTGAATCACCGCAGTTGGTTCATCAAAGGGATATTCCTTCTCAAACATGATGTCGATGGCTTGCTGAATTTGCTTCATCGATTTGCCTTCGCGCTTCATTTTTAAGGCTATGAGTGCTTCTTCTTGGCAGATGTGGCAATCGACGCCGTGATCAGTAGTGAAGCAATCGAGCAAGCTGTCGTGGTCATCGGTCATGTCGCAGCCGCAGTAGCAAAAGAGCTTGGCGCAAATCTCAGGGCAAAGTTGAGCGGCGGCATAGCCAGATTTAGCGTGGCCGAAGAATCTGTTGGGGTCTAATACTGGCGGCTCGCCGGGTACGCTGGGCTTGTCACTGGGATCACCGTTGGGTTTATCGCCGGGGCCTGCGCTTGTCTCAGGGCTCGACTTCTCGATGGGTTTATCGCTGGGCGATTGGTTTGCTGCGGCGATGTCTGCTGACGGCTTTGCTTCTGCTGTTTCTGCCAGAGCTGAAGAGGTCGGCCAGGCAAGTGTTGCTACCGTAAGCGAGGCAAGCAGCAGTAACTTGGCTGAAGTGGACATAGATTAACTGGACCTCAGATTCCGGCCTGTTCCAGGCCAACTATGTAACAGATTATAGATAATGGCAGCCGATATTGCTGCGATGTTGCGCTATTGCTTCGTCAGCTGGGGTCTTTTACCATGTTTTTCAAGAGGATTTGTTATCATGAGCAATCTGGTAAGAGATATAGAAAGTGACTATGCAATACGACGTAGTGGTTATAGGCGGCGGACACGCCGGGTGTGAGGCAGCGAATGCCAGCGCCCGTATGGGTTTGAGCACCCTGCTTTTAGCTGTTAATCTCGACACAATCGGCGCTATGCCTTGCAACCCGGCCGTTGGCGGTCCTGGTAAGACTCACCTTGCCCGTGAAGTTGACGCTCTGGGCGGCGTTATGGGCATTGCCACCGATGCTACTTACCTACAAATTCGCATGCTCAACTCTAGCCGCGGCCCCGCGGTGCAGTCTCTGCGTGCTCAGTCAGACAAGCGCGAATATTCCGCCTGGATGAAAGAGTACATGGAGTCTTTGCCCAATCTCACCTTGAGACAGGGCATGGTGAAAAACTTGCTGCTTACAGACGGCAAGGTTTCAGGAATAGAACTAGCTTTCGGTGACCAAATTGCCTGTAAGTCGGCTGTGCTTTGCGCTGGAACTTTCCTCGAAGGCACTATCTGGATTGGCAAAGAAACCATGCCCGCCGGCCGGGCCGGTGAATTTCCTGCTGTTGGCTTGTCTGCTTTCTTGCGTGCTCTTGGTTTCACTACTGGTCGCTTAAAAACTGGCACTCCTCCGCGCATTGATGGCCGCACTATTGATTATTCGCAATTGCCTGTTGTGCCAGGTGATGATCAGTTGCAGTTCTTCTCATTCCTCGACAAGCGGCCTGTGCTGCCACAAATTCCTTGTCACCAGACTCGCACTAATGAGAAAACTCACGAGTTAATCCGTGCCAATCTCCATCAATCGCCTATGTATTCAGGCATGATTCATGGCGTGGGGCCACGTTATTGCCCATCAATTGAAGATAAAGTTGTGCGGTTCGCTGACAAAGATAGCCATTCGCTATTCCTTGAACCAGAAGGCCGCTCGACCTATGAAGTCTACTTGCAAGGCTGTTCTACCAGTTTGCCTGTGGCAGTGCAGCACGACATTGTGCATTCGCTACCTGGTTTGGAAAATGCATCGATGGTGCGTCCAGCCTATGCGGTGGAATATGACTATTTGCCAGCGATTCAATTCAACCATGCTTTAATGGCTAAAGATTTGCCTGGATTCTTTGCTGCTGGCCAAATTCTTGGTACTTCTGGCTACGAAGAAGCGGCTGCTCAGGGCATCATGGCTGGTATCAACGCTGCTCTCTATGCTTTTGAACGTGATGCTTTCATCTTGCCTCGTTCATCTAGCTACACTGGCACTTTGATTGATGATCTGGTCACTAAAGAAATTGGTGAGCCTTATCGTATGATGACTTCGCGTTCTGAGTACAGATTGCTCTTGCGTCAAGACAATGCTGACATGCGTCTCACTCCCCTTGGTCGTGAAGTTGGCATGGTCGACGATCATCGTTGGCAGCTCTTTGTCGCTAAGCAAGAAGCAATTGAAACTGAGAAAAAACGCGTGAAGTCAGTGCGCATTCATCCCAACCCAGAGTGGGAAGAAGCCCTTGCGCCGTACGATGAGTCGATGAAGCAGTCAGCTACTTTAGAAGAGCTGCTACGCCGTCCTAAAGTTCCATACTCAGTAATTAACACGCTCTCTCCTGCATCAGAAGAAGGCTTTGCCTTTGGTTTAGAAGTTGAAACCGACATCAAATATGCTGGCTACATTGAGCGTCAGCGCTTGCTCATTGCTCAAACTGAAAAGCTTGATGGCTTCAAACTTCCCCTCGATTTCAACTATCTGGCTTCAGACCATTTGTCTAAAGAAGCGCGCGAGAAGCTGAACAAGATTCGCCCCATGACTTTGGGTCAGGCTTCACGCATCGGCGGTGTCAGCCCTGCTGATATCTCAGTGCTGATGGTGCTTTTGGAGCAACAGCGCCGAGCTGATAGCGCTCGAGATAAGGCTGGCGTTTCTGCTTAAGACTCTTATGCCGGCAAGAATTATAACTACAGGAGCCTTGCTGGCTCTCACTATTGCTTTGCCTCCGGGATATGCTCAAGAGCAAGGCCAAGAGAAAAACGCTTTCAAATTGTCTGGTGGCATTACTCATAGCGAGTCTTTAGAACCGCTGCCAGAGAGCGAAAGAGTAGGTGCTGTTCAAGGCTCTGCTTCGACCGCTGCCATTCCCACTGTGGCAATACCTGCTAATAATCCATCTGCCCTCGTTAATCCGTATCGCAAATCGAGCGCTAGCAGCAGTACCAGTCCAACTGTCAGCAGCCCAGCTATCAGCAATCCGGCGGTTAGTAACCCAGCCGTCAATAACCCAGCTGGCAGCAATGCAGCCAGTCAGCATAGTCAATTGCCGACTGAGACTGAGTCTCAGGCTAGGCAACGCAATTTACTCTTGTATTCGCGCACTCCTCATATTGATCCCGGCCAAGCGCTCTATAAAAAGCGACTACGTGAGGCGGCGGAGCAGAACATGTTAGCCACTGCGGCGAAGCGCCCGGGCAAGTTACAGATTAAGGTTCCGTTTTGGTTGGCTGGCCAGTGGCAACGCACTGAATCCAATGAGTTGTCGCGCAAAGAATTGCCTAGCGGCAAAGAGTTGAAGCCGATTGGCAAACAGGCTGCTCGTGTTACCGATTACTTTGGCACCTATAAAGACCGGCGCGGTAATGTATTCATGATTGTGCCTTTGGGCGCAGCTGGCTCTGTCGACCGCGGCTTTGCCGTGGATTATCATCGCGTCAAGAAATACGAATTGATTTTAGATGGTAAGAATTCGGCTGTGATAAAGGTGCAGGCCGTCCATAAAGTCGTGAGCAAGAAAGAGAAAAGAGTGGTGGAGGCCTATCAAGACGAAGAGCTGACCCGCTATACCTTGATACGGGATGGTCTGGTTAAGAACGATAGCTCAGTCAAGGTTTTCGACCAACTGGGGCAAGCAAAATTGATTACTCGCGCAGTTTCTACTGAACGGCGGGTAAAGAGAATATGAGTGAAAATAGAAAGTGCTGTTAGAAATTGAAATTAGAAAGTAGTGGGATTTGTATGGTCACTGAGCAGTTAGGCTTCGATGCAATTAATCTGCGCCTTGAAGGCTGGACAGCCGTGCACGCCGATAGCCAGCGGCGGCAGTGGATGCGAGACGCTGAGGGCGACGAGTTTGCCAGCACGCTTTTGCTCACTTATCAGCCCGAGGCTCTGGAAGGAATTGATTTAGACGACCATGTTGGTGTGCGCAAAGCAGTGCGTGATATCGCTGACCAGGCCGGTCAGATTATGGTGTCTGTTGATGTTGTTGGTGCTGCTGGAGTGCCTGCGCTTTGGTACATACTGAAGCAGAATCAAGCTCCAAGCGGCATGGTCTATTCTGGCTGTTTGATATTGCCTTTCACCAATAGTTTCTTTACTCTGCAGTTGATGTGCATGGAGACTGGAATCACAGGTATTCGCGAAGCGATTGTTATGGACCGCTTCATTGCTGCTGGTGTTTCTATTCGCGAATTATCTGAGTCAGCAACGCGCTTTGAGCACGGAACAGCCAAGGGCCACTATTCACCTGACGCCCCTGAGCACGACGTGCAATTCCCTAATCATCCTCTTACAAGAGTGCGCCGCTATTTTCGAGATATCCTTTCGGTGCTCTCGATTAAGGGTGTTTACTAATTTTGGACTTCGCTTTCTTTGCTACTTGTTTTTCGTCCTTATACACTTTGCTGCGATGACCAACGCGCAAAACGAGCACGGTCACCTCGCCTTTGTCTATGTGGCAGATTGCGCGCATATCGCCAACGCGATAGCGCCAGAAGGTAGCAAGCGTTCCGGTGAGGGCTTTTCCTGCCGTTGTTGGATCATCGAGAACGGCAATTTTCTTGGTTAAGTAGTCGACTATTTCTCTTGCAGAAGCCTTGTCGAGCTTCTTCAGTTCTTTGAGTGCCGTATCTGAATAGTTAATCGCCCAAGCCAAGCTGTTCTCTCACAGATTTGCTGGTGTGGATTTGTTCTTTGCCAGAGCGGATGCGCTCAAGAGTGGCTTCAGCCAAATAACAGTCTTCGATCGCGTCTATATTGTCTTCTACCATTTGCTTGATGTAAAAGCTTTTAGCGCGCCCTGTTTCCTTTGCAAGGATATTCAAACGCTCTTCTATTTCTGGGGAGAATCTAACTGAAGTAGTCATAGGTGCTTACCTGTAATACATGTATTGATTGTATTACAAGTATGGCAAATTGCCAAATTCTTTAGTTCCTGTTGCGGTTGCAGGTCAGTTAGGTGGCGTCTCCCTACAGCAAGCCAAAAGTAAGGTCGTCGATTAGCTTGGTTCTGGCAATTGCTTTTGCTCGACTTTCGTTTAGTAGTTTGAAGTTTGAGACTCTGTAGAACATACCGTTGGCTTGGCCATATCTCGGGGGTGAGCCAAATTCCACGAGTGAGCTATCGAGGAATAGTAGTCTGTTTAAAATTATTCGAGTGTCGATAGGTTGGCTGAGACCTAGCACTGCGAGAGCTTCTTGTGTGCTATCGCCAGTTTCCGTTGCGTTGAAGGTGGCAAGTCTAATTTTTATTAGTTGCGAAACATCATTGCTGGTGGCCGACTCTGAAAGACGCAGCATATTCCGACAGATTGCTAGATATGATGCCTCTCTAGGCGGTCCAACTAGACCGCAGGAAGTAAGCTGTTATCCGCAGTGTTCAAATTTATAAATTGCGCCATCTACATCGCTCCATTTTGAACGTTCCTCCTTAGACACATATGGCATTCGTTCTATGTCATGATTGAGTTCAAACAATTCTTGTCTGGTGGAGCTTGCCCAGTTTCCCGCTGCTAGCACTGCAATCGCAGAGGCAATGGTTAACCATTTGGATTTTTCAATACTTATCAGCTCATGCATTTTTGTCCATTCCTAGAAATGATGGCGCTATCGTAGATTGAATATTTGCACGATTATCAATTCGCCTAGTTTAGAAGTGCCATTCTGACTCTAGGCCTCTACTTCGGCAATGGTGTCATTCCCAATCTCGGCACTGCTTGCTTAGGGAGGTTGATGAATCTTGAGCCACAAACTAACTACTCACCAGGAACTTTCAATCCAGCTAGCTTATAGCTATAACTCAGGCTAGACCCAAGTTCTGGCCGTTCATGCATACCAGCATTTTTGGCGGCGATATTTGCTTTGGCAATTATTTGCTGAAGATAAGGCTGGTATGCCACGCCTTTATTTGGCAACACTGAGCCTACAAAATAATTGTCTGCCAGAGGAACGATAATGTCTGCAACAGTGTGCTCATAAGGCTTTACCGCATGAGATTTGGAGATGTCCACAAGGTTGAAGCGCTGACCAACTGGATCAATCAAGATGTTTCCTGGCTTGGATGGGTCAAATTGCAGGCCATGCTTCTCCACTGCCATCATCGTTCTGGCCAGCTCATCATAGGCTGATTGGGGCAGCTCAGCGCTAGCTTTAACTCCTTTGGCAAAGGCTGCCTCAGCTGCTTCGGGACCGATCTCTCGGCGCGCCTTGGCCCCTGGCGCACCGGCGGCGAAACCATCTTGTTTTTTGAGAATTTCGAAGTCGCCTAGTTTGGCTACGGGCTGCCCGACATTGTGGCCGGGCATGAAGTCGGCTACTTCTTCGACTTTGCCAGTTGGTGGCTTGCCTTTGGCAAACTCTGGTACTTTGACGACAAAGTCGTTGGTGAAATCTAGTTTGTACACCGCACCATTGCTGCCGCGACCGAGGAAGTTTTCTTCTTTTACCGAGGCCACAATGTTTTGCTCTGTAGCTTGTGCGGCCTTCATCTGAGTGGAAAGCTTTTCGAAAGTGTGCGGAGTCGTAACTGGCGGCTCCAGATGCTTGAGCGCACCAGCTTCGGGCTTTGCCCCAAGCTCCATTTTCTTGCCGAGGCCCAGTCCTGCTCCCATCTCCATGCGGGCTAACTTCGAGCCCACACCAAATCCGGCTAAGCCTGAAGCGGCCATAAGGGGATAATCAAAGGCCATTCCACCCAGTGAATTGCCCAGCTGCACTTTGTTGTGTTCGAGGGTGCGGGGGTCTTTCCAGACTTGATAGGCCGGTACGCCTACTTTTGTGCCAACATCGACGGTAGCTACTGCTCCCAAGATTTTGCCAGCGTTTAGGGCCACGCCTTCAACGTAAGGAGCCACTACTTTTCCAAACACCTGGGGCTTCTTCAAGGCCACGGCAAAGGCGGCACCGATGGCGACGCTTGTAGCAACTTCTACGCCGGTCTCGCTCAGCTTGTCGCCAGTTGCGTCTTTAGCTCGGTCTACGAAGGCCTGAGGGGTGCGTTTGAGTGCTCCCAGTAGCAGGTTTGCTTCAGTGGAGAGCTTGTCGGCTGTTGTTTGTTCAGTTGCTGCTTGTGTTTCTCTGGGCGCGCCAAATTCTGCCGCTTTTGAGTCGGCTTCGCGTTTTTGTTCGTGTCCGTGGGGGAGCTGCGGCAACTGTCAGGCCTGCGTGGGTTTCCAGTGTGAGATTCTAGTTTTCGAGCGTAGAAACTACTCTAACAATTAAAAAGGGCAGCGACAAATTAGTTCTTTGCCTCTGCCCTATTCAATTTTTGATTGTGATGTCTCAGATTTTGCTTTTGGTCAATTCCTTGAGAAATTTAGTTAGAGCGAAATTGTGTAAGCAACTGCTTTTTGTTTTTGCTTAGCGCTGATATCTACAGCCAGGTCTTTCGAGTTCTTCACCGCTGTTTCTAGCGATTCAATAACATCAGAATACTTGCCGCTGGCTGCCGAAATGGAGGCTGACACTGCAGCGGTTGCTGGTGCAACTACTGAAGCTAGCGCAGGAACTAGTTCTGGTACAGATATTGGAGCTACTACTGGAGCTGCGATTTCTGCCACGGCTGGCTTGTACTTGGAAGCAATTTCCATCATGCGTTCGTGAGAGACAACATTCATGCGGGTAACTAGTCCAAGTTTTTTCATGACCACAAGAATCATGTAAGAAACGTCCAGTTCCCACCAGGCCATACCGCTTTTAGCTGAGCCAGGAGCGGCGTGGTGATTGTTGTGCCAGCCTTCGCCCATAGCGAGTAAGCCTACCCACCAGACGTTGACGCTGTCGTCGTACCCGGCATAGGTCTTGTAGCCCCATTTAGGCAAGTGGCAAAGAACGTTGAGCATAAGTGGAATTTGTTGCACGGCCAAACCAGCTAACAGGCTAGCTAGTGCTGGTACCCAGCCGAAGGCGGCTAAGATGGCAACGCGGAAAAGCAAGTTCAATGTATAGGAAAGAGTGTGGGCTTTGCGCCAGTTTCCACCCTGTTCGAGAAAAGCGTAAATTGGATCGTTGATCAAATCTTTCGCTTGAACATTTGGGTCAATATGTGATGGATAGCTCATTTTGGCCAACCAGCCAAGGTGAGCGTAGGCAACACCGTAACGTGGTGAGTGCGGATCTAATTCTGTGTCTACGTGGTGGTGATGAGCACGGTGCATGGTGCTCCACCAGATTGGTGAACCTTCGAAGGCTAAAAATCCGGGCAATACCCAGAAATATTCCACCCATTTAGGGCAGCTGTAAGCTCTGTGGGAAAGGCCACGGTGATAACCGATGGTGATGCCACAGGCGTGCCATACGTAGAAGATGGCGAAAAGTACAATGAATTCGAGCATAGTTTTTTCCTCTGAGCGTATCAATGCCACCACTTACGGTGGCTGCTCAATATCTCGTTGTGGTTCTTAAAGTCTTCGAACAGGTAGCACTATCACCTGTACAAAGCAGATTCAGGTCTTCCTCGACGGATGTCCTGACTCTTCTCTGATTGCTCAACGAACTTGTCGGTCCATTGGTCAGCCATGAGCAGATCCAAAAACTGCTCTAATGTTTCCGGTACTTCAGCCACTTGCAGTATTCTGCGGCCATCGTTGTCGGGCCCTGGATATTGGTTCCAGACCAAGCGGTCGAGTTCCATGCCTTTGCGATTGTAGTAGCCCAAGAGTGCCAGCCCGATTTCTTTCGAAACTGTGGCTTTGTCCTTGACCTGCCAGTCTCTGAGAATTGTACGGCCTATTCCTATAGAGTAATAGGCGCGTTCTTTCTCAAACTTTGGTTCGTCGATGAAGAATGCCCAAGTGGTTTCATCAACATTGTCGATATATGGCTCGCATCTTATTTGGAAGAGGCGGCCGGTGCTTGATGTTTGGGAGATTGGACCGAATCCTGAGCTCATCAAGTGGATTTCAAGTACGCGCAGAACGTGGGCGTTAAAACTCAGACTTTTTTGATCGGCTTGAAGCTGAAGACGTTTTCTGTACTCTTCGGGAATGCGAAGGCTTATATTAGTTGTCTTTTCAGCCATTTTGGTCAGCCATTCTTGTCAATTTGCGGGTCTTTCGAGCGCTTTTTAAGCAATTTGTAGTCACGTGAGTACAAATTGTAGTTACCCAACTATCCTAACACCTTGAGCGCGCAGAAACCGCTTCGTAACGAGAAGTTGCTGTTTTCAACCTGCCGGTCCATCTGTGGAGCTTTTGAGAGTTTTCTTTCGTTGCAAGGTAAGTGATCTGATTGGTCGGGTTTGTCAAAAAAGAAGGCGTAAGAAATTCAGCAGGAATTTCTTACGCCTTTCCTAGAACTGTATTTTCTAGAGAGCCTTCTGAATTTCCGGCCGCAATTGCTCAGCGGTCTTTAGTCCGAGGGCTTCGGCCACAATCTTTCCGTTCTTGAAAACTTTCACGGCCGGAATAGAAGTAATGTCGAATTTATTAGCAAGAGCTTCGTTTTTGTCTATGTTGATTCGATAAAAGATCACTTTACCGTCATATTCTTTGGCTAAGTCTTCCACAATAGGGGCCAGCATCTTGCATGGGCCACACCAATCGGCGTAAAAATCAACTACGACAGGCAACTTTGATTCAAGCACGTCTTTTTGGAAGCTAGCATCGCCTGAAACCTTTACCAGCTCGGATCCACCGGTTTTGCTTGTTTCACTAGGGGCAGCGCAGCAAGTGAGGGCGAATGAGGATGCCAGGGCAACGACTACCAGGGTGGACAACAAAGCAGATTTCATGCGATTCTCCCGATTTGTGCAATTCTTACTGTAAGGGAATTTTACTTCGTTACGCTCAGTTTGGCACTTCTCAAGCAGGATTTATGGCTCGAAGCCCTAGATTTAGTCACAATCATTACCGGCTTTCTGCGGTTTTGGCCGTTAGTGCTTTTTTATTGGTTGGGTGCGGTCAACAAAAGGTTGCTGATAATGAACCTGGGGGCGAGAGTGAAAAGGCGGCTCAGCGGGCGCGCCAGCGAGAGCGGATGGGACGACAGGGCAAGAACCCCAGCCTATCTAGTAATACTAAGATCAGCCCCTACCTCGCAGCTCACCAGGATGATTTGGTCGCTTGGGCCCCGTGGGGCAAAGATGCTTTTGAGCTGGCTCGAGCGGAAAATAAACCAGTTTTACTTTCTATTGGATTTTCTGCTTGCCATTGGTGTCATGTGATGCAGAAAGAGTCGTTCAATGACCCAGCTACGGCAAAGTATATGAATGACCACTTCATCAATGTTCTGGTTGACAGAGAAGAGCGACCCGATGTTGATGCCATCTATACTAGGCAGTTAGAGGCCCTCTCCGTGCGGCCTGGTTGGCCAATGACGCTGTTCTTGCGGCCGGATGGACAGGCGTTTTATGCCGGTACCTACTACCCTCCCGGCAATGAGACTGCGCCCCATTCTTTCCGCAAAATCTTGACTCAAGTCAATGATATGTGGCTGAGCGATCACCGGGCGGTAGATGCAGCTTGTGCAAAAGTTGCAGACACTCTTGCTGCTCGTGATAAAGACGCCGGGCGCTCGCAGTCGCTGACTTATGCCAATCTAAACTTTGCTTTAGGCCGGTTGTTGCAACACTGTGACCTGGAATATGGTGGGTTAAAACAATCGCGTAAGTATCCTGCTGCTGCTATAAATACGCTAGTAATGAGGCTTTTGGCTTCTGAGGAAATGCACCGTTCCTATGCTGATTTGCTACCTCATTGTCGAGCATATATTGCTGCAACTCTTGATGGTATGGCCGATGGGCAAATCAATGATCAAGTAGGTGCGGGATTCTTTCGCTATGCCACCAATAAGCAATGGCTGCGGCCGCATTTTGAGAAGATGCTTAGCGACAATGCCTTGATTTCTCAAAATTATTTTGAAGCCTATGGTTTGACCAAGAGCAAGTATTGGTTGACCAAGGGGGTGCAAACGATTGAGTTTATGCTGGATGAGCTAGCTTTGCCCAGTGGTCTGTTTGCTGGCAGCTTGAGTGCCGATAGTGTTGAAGCTGGCAGCACTGGTGCTGAGAAGAAAGAGGCTGAAGGGGCTTTCTACACTTTTAGTGCCCAAGATTTAGAGCAGGCTATACCAGCGGAGATGCGCACGAAAGTCGCATCTAGCTGCAATTTTACGGCTGCCGGAAATTGCGGCGCTGGAAAGAATTTACCCTATTTCAATTCGAAGGCTAGTAAAGCCCCTGTTTATGAGGGCTTGAAGAAACTGGAGTACTGGCGTCTAAAGCGACCTAAGCCAGCTCGCAATAACACTGCTGTGGTGGCTTGGAATGGTATGGCGATTTCTAGTCTTGTGAGTGCCTATCGCGCCACGCGTAACCCAAAGTATTTGCAAGTAGCTCAAAATACCGCTAATGTTCTGCTTCTCAAGTTGTCGCTGCCTGTCAAGCTACCACACAGTGATATTTCAACTCAAGAGGGCTTCTTAGATGACTATGCTTATTTTGAGAAGGCCTTGCTTGATCTGTATGAGGTGGATAAAAACTCGCTCTGGCTGAAGAAGACGCGAGATTTGAACGCCATTGTGCTGGAGCGGTTTCTTGATCAAGATAGCGGAAAGTTTCTCTATGCTTCGCGTGTAGCCGCTGCTCCCGCTCTGTTTAATGTTTATGCCACCACTGATGGTACTTGGCCTGGGGCTGCCGGAGTAGCGATAGAGAACTTGATTCGACTTGATGCCTTTCCAAAGGTGGCCAGTGATGTTAGTACTGGAGTTGACTATTTAGCCATTGCCAGGCGCTCACTAACTGCCAGTGGACGGGCCATGCAAGAAGATCCAGTAGCGCACGCTTCAATGCTCGTTGCTCTTGAGCGGTTGTTGCGGGAAAGAACTAGTTTCGGCCAAAATTAGTTTCACGCAAGATTAGTGCGGCCTATCGACTTTCGCCTTCGAGTTTATTTCCTCTGGCATTTTAATTGTGGCTGTCACGCTAGTTGAGGCAGGCTTTAGTACGCGGCGCAGATAGCGGTCGTTGGTTTCCCATGGTTTGGGAATGTAGCCAGTGAGAGCCTTTAAACTGTGTTTTGCGTGGGTGGTTCTCTCTTCGTCTTGGAAATAACCCATGCCGATTCCGATTCCCTTATAGGTCGCTCCTTTCTCTTCGCCAACTTCACTGCGCAATATCATTAGCCAGTTTCTAACGCATAAATTGAAGATAGTTGGGTCTTTTTCTACCTGGTGCGAGAGCTTCTCCTCTAGTGCTTCAGCATAGAGGCATCTTACATCTGGATCGTCTGGGTCTAGTTTTATTGCTCTGCTCAATTGAGGTATTGCTTTGTTGTAATTATGGTGGCGCATATACTGTTTGGCAGTCATCAGTAGTGAGCGAGCGCTAGTTTCACTGAAAAGGTCGTCATAGGCTCGGGTTGGTTCAACTTCGGTTTCTTCTGTACTTCTTGCTGCTGTTTCTACCTTCGAATATCTTTCGCTGGCTGCCACTTCGCTGGCCTGGAATGCCACGCTGAGAGCAATCGCTGCGCTCAAACACAATCCTGCTGCTTTTCTCATTGGGTGTCCGTTCTTCTTGAAAAATAGTTTCCATGGAAACTATTTTGAGATAGCAAAATTGACCTATCGGCCGTTAGTCTTAGGCAAATCTTGTAGGCAATTGGCTTTGATGGCAGTATGAAAACACGCGAGCAAAACTCTGTCAAATGGCTTCACAAGCCATTTGTAAAGGCTTCTGTACGAACTTTACAGTTTCTATATGGTGGCAGTTCTTTGTTTGAATTGATGAAGCGTCACTGCTAGTTTGCTTTGGATCTGTTGAAAACTAGTATTTGTTAACAGTAAATGATTTATCTCGGCTAACTATTGAAAGGCTTGCCGCTTAAAAGCCCTATCTGCACTGCCAGTGTAAAGGCAAAAAAATATTTCTCGGGCTGAACTTGCTAGCTTTAGGAGGTAGGAGTTTTAAGAGCAATTCGCTTTAGGAGTTGCCAATAGTAAGATGGGTTTCCATGTAAGGTCTTACTTCGTTATAAGCTTCCTGAAGTCTATTTTCTATTGCGCCGGCCGCAGTTATGTCACTGTTTCTTGCTGCTTCTTCCAGTTGCTTGCAAAGCTCTGCGCACTTCCTCGCATCGATATTTACGCAGGCACCCTTGAGATAGTGCGCAAGGGCTAGCAGGCTGACGCAGTCGTTGTTAGCAATTGAGTTGGCAATTTTTTCAAGAGTTTCTGGAGTAGATGATAAAAACATGCCTACAAGTAGTTGAATAGCTTTTAAATCAAAACGTTCTAGTAGCCAGGGAATATTGATTGGGGTCCCAGAAAGGGCGGCGCTGTCTTTGAGAGCTTTATGTGATGATGATATTTCGAGTACTTTGTTGTCTGGAATCCATTTTTCTATGATGGCTTTGAGATCGCTTGGTTCAACCGGCTTGCTTATGTAATCGTCCATTCCTGCCGCTATGCACTTTTCTTGATCACCATCCATGGCATGTGCGGTCATTGCTATTATCGGAATGTGTTTGCCTGTAAGTAGCTCTGCTTTGCGAATCAGGGCTGTCGCCGTCAATCCATCCATTTCTGGCATCTGGCAATCCATAAAGACCAGAGCGTAATTGCTGCCGAGCATTGCTTTTACCGCTTCTTCTCCGTTGTTGGCAATGTGGCATGCAAAACCAAGTTCATCGAGATAAAGTCTTGCTACCTGCTGATTCATTGGATGGTCTTCAACGACTAGTATTAGTTCTGCCTTTAGCTGTTCGTGCTGGGGCCGGCCGAATAATTTTGCATCAACGGCGCTCCTTGCAATAATTGAGTCACTACCACGGATCACTCGAATGAGGCAGTCAAGCATTTGTGCTTGTCTTACAGGCTTAATGACGTAAGCCTTGAAACCTAGCTCGATTGCTTGGGTACCAAGACCAACGCTGTCATTGGCGGTTAGTAAAACAAGTTTAGTGCTACTTAGGGCCGGGTCATCCAGTATTTCTTTTGCCATGTCGATGCCGCTTTTACCCGGCATCATCAGATCGATAATAGCTACTTTATAGGGGTCGCCATCTAGATATCCTTGTCGCAGCTTTCTCATTCCATTGTCGGCACTAATGCTGGTGTCGTTGCGCATTCCCCATGAGGCAATGTAGTTGTGAAGGATCTCCCGAGCATTTGGTTCGTCGTCAATGATAAGTACTTTGATGTCTTGCAGTTGAACTTTTGTGTCAATTATCGGCTCTGTGCGCACCTCTAGTGGCACGACGAAGGAGAAGATAGAACCTTCTCCTTTCTTGCTTTTTAGATTGATCGTGCCACCCATGAGTTCTACTAGGCGTTTTGAAATGCTCAGGCCAAGACCGGTGCCGCCGAATCGGCGACTAATTGAACCATCAGCTTGAACGAATGGTTGAAATAGTCTCTTCTGTTCCTCGTCCGTCAGGCCAATACCGCTGTCTATGACCGAGAATTCGACCTTGACGATATTGTTGTGCTGCGCCTGCACCGCCACTCTCACCACAATCTCACCACTTTCGGCGAATTTAATTGCATTTGAGACTAGATTGATAAGTACTTGCCTGAGGCGCTCGCCGTCTCCGCGAAGACGTGATGGTGCGGCTGGATCTATGAAACTCATGAGAGAAAGGTCTTTCGCTCGTGCGTGGGCTGCAAGAATCTCGCATGCACTTTCCACGACGCTGATTAGATCGAAGTCTATTAGCTCAAGTTCAATCTTGCCAGCTTCTATTTTGCTGAAGTCTAGGATGTCATTTATGATTACTAGTAAAGCATTGCTTGCGTGCTTGATTGAGTCCATATATCCGCGCTGCTGCTCATCTAGACCTGTTCGCAATAGAATATTGCACATGCCTATGATGCCATTCATTGGTGTGCGAATCTCGTGGCTCATGTTCGCCACGAATTCTGACTTAAGTTTTGAGGCTGTTTGTGCCTGGTCTTTGGCGTCCAGAAGTTCTTTATTTAGGAGCACTAGTTCGCTGGTGCGCTCTTCTACTCGTGACTCAAGTTCGGCATTGGAGATGGCTAGCTCTGCTGTGCGCTGCTTGAGGTCTGCGTTTACGGCGGCTAATTCTTGAGTGCGTTGTTCGAGATCTCGATCGGATGCTGTCAGGTTGGCATTGGAAGATGCTAACTCTCCGGTTCTCTGCTCAAGATTGGCATTTGATGCTGCGAGTTTTTTTGACAGATTGTCACTCATCGATGGCTCCCTGTGGTGTAACCCATGAAAGAGGAGAGCTCATTGACTTGCCTTTGGCATTCTTCTTTCGGTAAGGCCGACGGGCAATCTGCTGATTTGTGCCATGCAATTAGGCTATTGCGATGAAATTTTTAAAGGCTCTGGTTCCAGTGTTAAAAGTCTCACTCTTCCACAAATTTCTTCAGCCTGCCCAGGGTTTGATCCCATTGTTCCGAAACTCTATCAAGGTAGCCTCTGGCTTGATTTAACGGTGTTGGATTGAATCTGTATAAACTTTCGCGGCCAGATTTGACACCATTTACGATACCGGCGCTTTCCAGTACTCGTAAGTGCTTAGTTACGGCTTGGCGTGTTAGATCTGTGCCTTTTGTCAGTTCGGAAATTGAGTGAGGCTGTCCGTCAGATAGCTTTTTCACTATCGACAGTCTCGTCTCATCTCCGAGTGCAGCGAAGACACTGGCGTGTTTACTTGGTGGTGACATTGTCTTTCGCGACATATTTTTCTATGTTATGAAGTTGCTCAGCCCAGCCACCGTCATTCATTCTGAATGCTTCAAAGCGGCGGTGTTCGGGCAGTTTGTCGAAGCCTGATTCAGTTAGGGTCAGCAGCGTGCCGTATTCCTTCGGTGTAAGTTTGAGCGGAGCAAGTTTGAATTCTACTAGTGTGGGCTCTTCGGTCGAATAATCGACCTTGGGGTCAACTGCATATGGATGCCATGTGAATGAGAAGAGGCTCTCCGGCTGCATTTCCTTAATATGAACTTCCCAGAGTAAGCCCTCGTAGCCTGGATAAGTCAGTGTTGCCTTGGTGGGCTGGCCAACCTTGAAAGGCTCTTCAATATCGAGGCAGAACCATTGTCCGAACTCTTTATGGTCGCTTAGGGCTTTCCATACCCTGGCAATCGGGGCCTTTAGTTCTATTGTTTTGATGATTTTATCTTGCATTGTCGGCAACCTCAATATGCAACCCATTGGTTGCATAATACTATAAGCCCAGGCAAAAGTGCAAGCCAACTTGTAGCAGAAAGCGCAAGTTGGCTTGCGTCGATCGGTTTCGGTCAGTCTCTGAGAAATCGAACTACCTTAGAAACCGAACCAGCCTTTTGCTGGGCCTGTGGAATCCGGCACTCTGGTAGCATTTATCTGTGCTTGCAGATCTCCTTTGAAGCGTTCTACGCGTTGATTAGGTGTCTCGTCGCTTAAACCAAAGCCCGACAATATATTTTCTACTGCCCTGCTGAGTGGTTTGGGATTAACATATCTCTGCTCAACTTCGTTGAATACCTTCGCCCGACTGTGGTCTGGATCGTTCTTGTCTTTACTATATTCTCTGCGTAGTTCTCTTACTTCGTCCAAGCAGTGCCACGCGTCTTGTGTGGCATGGTAATTCTTGCCGAGGCACTGTACGCGGATATCGCTGAAGTCTGTGGCGTCGTCTAATCTCATAAATGACCTGAATTGGATAGTAGGTAGTAAAAGTCAGAGCTGCCTGCTCGTATATATCCAAGTAACGGCAATTATTGACAGGCTTGCGATAATGTTTTATGGTTAACTCAGAGGTTAATTAACCCAGCGGTAAAATAACGTGCAAGACACCCTCAGTCAAACATTTTCAGCCCTCGCAGATCCCACAAGACGAGCGATGTTGGCCCAGCTGAAGCTGGGTGAGTCGAGTGTTTCCGATTTGGCACGGCCATATAACATGTCACTTCCAGCGGTAACGAAGCACATTAAGGTCTTAGAGAAGGCCGGTTTAATCACCAAAACAAAAGAAGCTCAGTGGCGTCCATGCAAGCTAAAAGAGGATGGCTTAAAAGAAGTATCCGATTGGATAGAAGAGTATCGAGCTTACTGGGAGGAGAGTTTCGATCGTCTGGAGGTATACCTCAAGAGCGTCACTGCCGAGAAAGAGACTGAGAAATTAGAGAATCAAGCTAGCGATCAGAAAGAGAGCAGCGCAATGCACGGTAAAAAGGGGAAGAAAAATGGTCGCAAAAAATCAGACGGCAAAAGCTAAGAGTAATGAATTGCGACTTACCCGCGTGTATGATGCACCGGTAAAACTCGTTTGGGATGCCTGGACTGATCCGGCAAAAGCGGCCTTGTGGTGGGGCCCTCGTGGGTTTACCATCACCACACACAGCAAAGATTTGAAGGTCGGCGGTCATTGGCATTACACGATGCATGGCCCTGATGGTGTGGATTATCCAAACAAGACTGTCTATTTTGAGGTCGAGGAGTGCGCCAAGCTTGTCTATGACCATGGTGGCAATGATGAGCAGGCTCCGCTGTTCCGCGTCACTGTGCTTTTTTCGGAAAGCAATGGCAAGACAAAGATGGACATGTGCATGACATTTGCGACACCAGAAGTGGCTGAAGAACTCGGCAAATTCATCAAGAAAGCTGGCGGCAATGGCACCTGGGATCGCCTGGCTGAGTATCTGGAAAAGAACTCTACTAGCAAAGAAATATTTGTCATCAATCGTTCCTTTGGCGCCCCCATCGAGACTGTTTTTGAGATGTGGATAAATCCTGATCACTTGTCTAAATGGCTGCCACCTCAAGGCTGCGATATGCAGGTGATTAAGGCTGATGTCAAAGTTGGTGGTGGCAATTTCTACAGCATGGGTGATGGCGCTGCAATGAAATTGTATGGGCGTCTGCAATACTTGGAAATTGATAGACCTCATCGTCTTGTTTATACGCAACAGTTTTGCGATGAGCACGAAAATGTTTCTGGTCACCCAATGGCTCCCTGCTGGCCTGCCACGATGATCACCACAGTAATTTTTTCTGAAGAAGGCGACGAACAAACCCGCGTCACTGTTACTTTCGAATGCGCGGCCGATACTACGCCAGGCGAGCTGGCAGCCTTCATTGCAGAGCGCGGCGGCATGACTCAAGGCTGGACTGGTTCGTTTGATAAGTTAGAAGATTACTTGGCTAAATAGGCGGGCAGAGGATTTGACAGCGTTCCTCTGCGTAGCTCCAAGCTGAGAAGCGTGAGTCGTTGGTTGGTACTGGGCTGACAAAGGGATCGTCGCCGAAGGACGTATAGTACTTGTAGAGTTCGTCGGCGGTTATTGGCCCTTTTTGCGAAAGTCCTTCTTGAAGGGAGAGTTCAACAAGTCTCTTGCATTCTGCCACGGCTTCTTCGTAGGAGCTGAACTTCCCTGCGACCCAGCGCTCTTCTTCATCTTGGTAGTGAAAATTGTCGTCCACGAAAACTGTGTAGAATTGCTCGATTTCTTTGCTCATGTTTTAGCGCCTGCCAGACTTCTTAAGATTGGTGATGGCTGCGTCAAGTTTAGCGCGTACCATCGGGTCGTCCTTTAGTTTTAAGGCCGCCTCGCACTCGATGATACTACCTTGATTGATTAGTGCCGTTTTGTAGTGCGGTGACCACTCTAGCGCTCTTTCAAGTAGTTCGATTGCTCGAGCATAGTTGGTCGCGTTGACGGCCTTGACCGCTTCATTGTTGAGGGTGATCAAGGCGTCACTGTCTGGGAAAACCGTAGCGGTATAGTCGTTGTTGCAGAGCTGGTCATTACCCGGGATGAGGCTAGCGATATCTTTTTTACTGCCTGTCCGTTAGTTCTGCCCGGTGCCTTTCCTAGCAGGACGAACTCATCTCGTCGTCCCAGATTTGAATAGTTGTTTCGCCCGCTGCCTTACCGAGCAAAATTATGGTGTTTTCGCCCACTACTACTGGTTCTGCTATGGCCGGCATTACTGAAGCGATTGCCACTGTGTAGGCCATGATTAGTGGGCACAGCCGGAACTTCATGTATGGCGAGTTGATCTGCATTGGCGCGACCTACTGTATAGCTTTAACTATACCCGTTTCGTGAAGGTGGGCTTTCTCGTTCTTTAATTTCTCTGCCTAAGTCGATAGAAGGAGGTTTGCGCTATAGCTTTGTGTCAAAATTGACGAATGCAGGACGATACCACAACTTTTTTCCTCCAATCTGAAGAGAAAATTCTCTATCAACCCGGCGACTTGGTCGGTGATTCTTATGTCTTGATTTCGCTTCTGGCCAGAGGCGGAATGGGTGTGGTTTACCGTGCTCGGCACACGCAGCTTGATCGCATTTTCGCACTGAAGCTTCTGGCTCCCCTTGCCCTCAATGATGTCAACTGGAGGCGCTTTGAGTTAGAAGCACGCACCCTTGCGAAGTTGCAGCACCCCAATGTGGTGCAGATTTTCAACATGGGAATAGATCGCAAGGGTAGCCCATATTATGTTATGGAACTGCTTGACGGACACGCAATTTCAGAAGTGCTCGCTGAAGATGGCCCGCTAGAATTGCATCAGTTTGTGCAGTGCTTTGTCGATGTCTGTAAGGCCTTGAAATTTGTCCACGATAAAAATATTGTGCACCGCGATATCAAGCCTTCGAACCTTATGCTGCTCAATTCTAACCAGTCTATCAAAGTGACTAAGGTGGTCGATTTTGGCATTGCCAGGTTGGTTGGCACTGAGGAGCTAAACAGACAGGGCTTGACCCGGCCCGGCGAGGTTTTTGGCAGCCCGCTGTACATGAGCCCGGAGCAGACCTTGGGTTTGCCTGTTACGAAGGCAACAGATATCTATTCTCTTGGTTGCGCCATGTTTGAAATTTTTTCCGGTAAGCCACCATTTAAGGGTTCATCGGCGCTTGAGACAATGATGATGCATCAACAGCAATCTTTGCCGCAGCTTAAGCGCGATCATTGCCCGCCGGAGGTGGTGGATGCAGTGGAAGACATTATTGCCTGCTGCATGGCTAAAAAGCCGGAGGATAGGTTTGGCGATGTAGAGGAAATCTTGCTATTGCTTGCTGATATTTCGCATTTGCTTGAAGGTGGAGAGAGCAGCTCGCGAGCTGCACAGTCGGTGGTCTCTGGCGCGGTGATTGAAGACAATTTTGAGGATACTTCGGATACCGGGACTCTGGGCCATACCCAATCTTCAATCTTTTTCTCGAAGCTGAAATTCGTTCTAGTTGGAATTGCGCTTCTAGTTATTGTCGGCACTCTTGCTTTCATATTTCGGCCAGCCAAGAAGACTCCTGTCTCCTTTAGCGCGGGCGCTGCTACCAGAGCGATTGAACACTTATCTTTGCCAAATGTTGATCTCGAAAAGCCAGACAGCTGGCTCCTTTCTAAGACAGCTATCTCAAGCAAGAAGTCGGTTAATAACCATCTATGCCTGGTATTTGATTTCTCTCCTCGGGTAGGCTTATTCCATATTTCTGATAATGGAATGGACCAAGATTTTGCTATTGGTCATATTGTTCGCAAGACTGACAAGCCGGTTTTTCTTTTTGCCGGCGACGAACTGAAGAATTATCCGCAGGTCTATGAGCGGTTTCACCCCGAGTCGATTCGTTATCTATCCATCAAGAATACTTCTAAGCCTCCAGAAATAAAGGTTTTGAGCACATGGAAGTTTTTGACAGGATATGACTTTATTGAATGTCGTATTGAAGATTCTTACTTTCGGCAATTGGGCCAGCTTAAGTCACTCAACGAGCTTTTGCTAAAGCGTACGAGATGTTCTTCTAAAGCACTTGTTGCTAGTGGGGTTTTGCCTCGATTAGAACGATTGTCTCTTGATCATATAAATGAGACGTCTGGCTTACTGCAAGGTGTGCGAAATTCTAAGATAATCTCGGCCCTCATTGTTAAGGGTGCAAGCCTTGGACCGAAGGATGCTGATGCAATTGCTAGCCTCTCTAAGCTGATCGAGCTCGATCTGCGTAATTGTAGGTGCACGGGAGCTGTCCTCAAAGCTGCGTCCACTCTCAATCACTTAATCAGTTTAGATATTCGTGGGGTGGAGCTTGCGCCCGATGACCTCACCAACCTGCGCGCCTTTAGACATCTTCAAGGGTTGCGGTTTTACAAAGGACAAGTGCCGCCAGAGTTGCAAGAGGAGCTAAAGAGACTTTGTCCCACTGTTGCCCTCACCGAGGAGTTAGAGGTTTCTCGTAGGGCGGAAGATGGCTAGTGTGGCCGGCTTTGCGAGTGATTCTTAATCCAATCACACAGGCTGTTGAGCAAGTTGTTGCTGAACTGTCCTTGCTCAAAGAGCAAGTGTTGTGAGCGGCCGATCAGTGATAGGTCTTTGTCTAGGGTGCCAATTTTTCTGAAGAGATTAATGGTGCCTTCTGGTTTTATCAAAAGGTCGTGTACGCCTTGATACATAATCACTGGAGTTTTGGTGATTTGTGCCGCCATTTTTCTGTTGTGCGAGAGAAATTTACTGACTGCCAGAAATTCTTCAGGAGTTGCTGTAAATCGGCTTTCGGGATCTTCAACTAATTCATGTTTGAGCGTGTTATCGGTGGTTTCGCGGTTCACCACTGCTGGTGCGGCGTTAATCGGTTCTTTGCTGCCGGTGACCATGGCAAGTCCAATTTTTGAAGTAAGTTTCCATTGTCTGTATCGTTTTGACGATGGCACAGCGGCAATCAGTCCGGCAATTAACTCGGGGTGCTTAGCTGTTAGTTGTAGCGCGATTGAGCCACCCATTGATTCTCCCAACACAAATATAGGTAAACCAGGATTGTCGCGGCGAATTGTTTTTAGCGAATTTTCTAAGTCTTCGATGGTCTTTACCAGGTCAATTCTGTCTCTGGCCTTCATGCTGGTGTAAGCGCCGAAGCCTCGCACATCGTAGGCGTAGACTAATAAACCTTGCTCGGCAAGCTTTTGGCCAAGCTCTTTGAATGAGCTTCTGTGCAAGCCGAAACCTGGAATACACACCACAATTCCCTTAGCTTTGACATCGGGATTTACCCACTGCATTGCTGCTGGCTGATGCATGATTATGCGTTTTCTCTTCCAGGGCAGTTCACTGTGAAATTGACCTAGTCGATGGTGGCTAACATGGGGTGGAAGTGCTTCCGGTGGCGTTGTTTCGCCGGTGTACGCTGCTTTTAATTCGGGGTCTGGCTTTTCTGTACCGATGCCGACCGTGCGTTCTGTCAGTCTTGCAATCAGTTCTTCTTTGGAATCTTTTGTCTTGCCTTCTAACTCCCCAACCAGGCGGTCGCGGTCGGCTAAGCGGAAAATCCAAACCGAACGATCAAAGCATTGTTTTGCTTTGTCTTGCTCGTTGAGAGCTTCATAGACATCAACTAGAACTCTTAGTGACCAACCATATTGGGTTGATAAAGGGCCATATAAATAGCGATCGCGCCAGGCCATTTCTTCATAGATAGGCAAGGCCTCCTTTATGCGCTTACTTTTGAAGTAACAGGCAGCAAGCCCTTCTAGGCTACGCATATAGATTTCTAGATATTCTTTTTTGCCCTGGCTGAGAGCTAAAGCTTCTTTGAAATAGCGAATACTGGGGTCGTATTTCTCTAGTTCATAGTAGACATCACCTAGGTCTACAGTCAGTTCTGCTGTCAGTCTTGCTTGTTCGTCGCTAGTTGAATCGGCGTCTTGTTTGTGCAACTTATAGGCTGCTTGATAGTGCTTCATGGCCAGCTTGATATGACTATTTTGATAGGCGGCCGAGCCAGCGCCGATGTGGGCTAGTACCCGCTCTTGCGTTGCCACACTGCTTAATTTGCTGGGGTCTTTGCCAGATGCTGTGCTATGTTCTGTGCCGCGTGCTTTGCAGATCTCTTCAAAACGACAGACTGCCGAATCATATTGCTCGGCCTGGTAATCCTCGACAGCTTTTTGTAGTGCAGAAGCTACCGCTGTGGAGCTAGAGGTTAATTCGGACTTGTTTTCGCTAGTATTGCTTGCTCTGCTCGCTGCCCAGGCGGGGCTGCTTTCAAGACCAATCATTGTGTGAGCCACCATGGCTAAGGTTAGTGCTATGACGCGATTTGCTTTAGCCGGCCGGGTTTCGCCTCGGCTAGCTTTAGTTCGCCTATATTTACGACTCATCGGTTTCTTTCCGCTCTTTGCAGTCTTTGCTTTCTTGATTTTCTTGATTTGCTTGGATTTCTTTGCTCTTCCGGTTATTTATAAACTTCAATTTTCTCTCTTGGAAGCTGGAACTTTCTATGCGGCGCTCTTTGAGCAATTCACTCAGTGGCTTGCCGTCCGGATTGGCGATAATTGTTCTTTTGCCGCCTGGAAGTAAGATCAAGCCAATTATCACAAATGGGCTGGCAAAGGCAATTCTTAAGAACAGGGGTAAAGTGCTGTCGCCAAAGACTAGCCAAGCAAAGGGAGTCAGCATTGCCAGTAAAATTATCGCTGCAACCAGATTGTATAACCAAGACTTTGCCAGGTTGAGGCATTGTAGACCAATGGCAATTCCGGCAAAGAGGACAGCGCAACCGATTGCTGTCATTACCCAATACGGTGCGTGCAGCGAGTGGGCGGGAATAGGGAGGATTTTCAGGCCAATGGCAAGGGGATAGAGGCCAACCGCTGCTACGAATAGTGCTGTCAGCGGCGTTGGTTTATGGGTATTGGCGATTCGTTCTGCTTGTAGCTCTGCGTGACTGTTTGTGCGCCCGCCTTTTGCTTTATGGCCGACTTGAAAGTTTTGACCACCGAGCTGTAGGTCATTGTTGGTGTTGTTTTTTCTACGTTTGGCCATTTGCTTATGTCAGACTTGGCAACAGAGTATCTCATAGACATAGTACGGTAGAATGACGCTGTTACTAATGTAAGGGAAGCCAATGTCTTATAAATCAGCCAAATCCCGCCTTGTCAAGCTGGTTCCTGCTCTTTTTGCAATGGCCATGGTTCCCTTGAGCGTCTTTTCTTTGAGTTTGGCTTCCTTCAGCGCCAGCGCTGCCCAGCCTGTGACAGGCCTGACTTATGACGGCGATCACGACGTAATAGTTCTTCCCACTTGCGATCTAGCGGTTCGCTATAACAACAAGACCTTTCTACCAGTCAAAGCTAAGCTGCAAGATGCTACAAGCTCAGCCTTTCTCAAGATTGCTCCTGATAAGGCCGTTAAGATCTGGGAAGACTATGACTCGGCCAAAATGACCGCAGCACCAGAGCAAATTTTGATTGAAGCCTATGATGTTGGCAAGATTGGATCTTTTGGTTCTAGTCGCTTCAGCAAGGAATTTATGGCTGCTAATCGCGTGCGCGAAGTGCAGTTCACCAATGAGCGCATTGCCAAAGAAACAGGGCTTTCACTTAGTGCTTTCACTGGTATTACTGCTGTAAAACCATTTGAAGTCGCTCCCAAAAGTGGTGAGACACCCTTTTACCTTTATGTCATTCAAACACCTGAGCATCTCACCATTTATGCTCGCAAGATGCGCGCAGGTAGCCGCAGTTTCGAATTGGATCCAGCTGTAATTGTCACTCAACTGCAAGTGCGTGGTACTAAAGACTGCGTTAGTAACGTCAAGCTTGATGAGCAAAAAGTAGTTGCTCAATAGAGTCTAACTGTCTGTAAGAGGGTATCTCGATGGAATCGGCAGTAGCCGTTGTAGTAGTCGGAATGATTGTTTTTCTTGCCCACCTTTTTGCTGTGGGCTTTGAGAAGACCCGCATTCCAGACGTGCTGCCCTTGGTAATCTTAGGGGTTTTGTTCGGACCGGTTTTTCATTTTGTCAAACCATCCGACTTTGGTGCGGTTGGTCAAGTTTTCACTACTCTTGCTCTGGTTATCATTCTCTTCAACTGCGGTCTGGAGCTTGACCTCAACCTCTTGATGAAGTCGTTCTTGCCAGCTCTCAAGCTTGGTCTAATTACCTTTGTAGTCACTGTTGGTACCACTGTTTGGTTGGCCATGCAGGCATTGGGCCTGGGGCCGATTGAGGGCTGTATTCTCGGTTGTATTGCCGCGGCTTGTTCTCCGCCGGTGGTAATTCCGATGTTGGCGAAGTTGAGCGCTACTGAACAAACTCGTACTATGCTCATTCTTGAGTCTACAATTTGCGAAGTGCTAGGAATTGTTACTACTTTGGCTTTCATCAAGATTGCTACCCAAAGTGATATTCAGCCAACAGCTATGGTCGGCCATATCATTGCTTCCTTCATTATGGCCGCCATGATTGGCTTTGCTGCTGGGGTTGTCTGGTCGAGTCTTCTCAAGGTGGTGCGCCACGTAGAAGACAATATTTTCTGCACACCGGCTTTTGTTTGCATCGTTTTTGGAACGGCTGAACTCTTCGATTACAGTGGCCCTGTAGCTGCTCTGGTCTTTGGTTTGGTCTTAGGCAATATCAAAGATTTGACCTTCTTGAAGAATGTACCGAAGGCTCAGACAGTTAGTCTGACCTATCAAGAAAAGACATTTTTTGCCGCGCTGGTGTTCTTGCTCAAGTCGCTATTTTTCGTTTATGTCGGCTTATCGATGCAGTTCAATTCATGGCATCTGGCCGGAATGGCAATGCTCTTGACCGTCTGGACATTGCTTGTGCGTTTAATAGTAGTGCGCTTTGCTACCAGCAAGACCCTTTCCACTTACGACCGGTCATTGGTATCGATAATGGTGCCAAAAGGATTGGCCGCGGCGGTTTTAGCCTCATTGGTGTTGCAGTCGGGGGTGACCGGTGCTGAAACTATTCGAGAAGTAGCTTTCGGTGTCATTCTCTTCAGCATCTGTTTGGTGGCTATGCTTACCTTCATGCTTGAGCGCGGCTGGCTTGATAAGTTCTTCCGCTATATTTACGGCAATTCACATGTGCTCAAGCCTGATGCCGATCAGCTTGTAACCGGACCATTTAGTCACGTTGACGCCATTGAGAGTGCTAGTAAGAAACATTCTAAGGGCGACTCTGAACTTGATGGAACCATTGGACCGGGAACCTCTGGGCCCAGTATCGCTGGGCCCGGAGGTTAGTTCTTGCTTATTAGCTATTGCTTATTTAGTCTAGGCTAATTTAGTCTAGGCTAAATGACTGCTCGCTGAATGGCTTGTCCCATGCGCCTAGGGCGTTCTGGCCGCCTTTGACTAGGCCTTCTCCAAATGTGCCAACCAGTTTCATGGCCTGGCCTGGAATACTGACTAAAAGCAGGGGTGCCGAACCGTCTTTGTCAGTGAGTTCGCTTGAGACAGCGTCTGCATATTGGCCGACGCGATTGGCTTCACAGCGCATGATGGCAATCGGTGTGCCTAGCAGCAGTGAGGCTCCTACAGCGGCAGTTCTAACTGGCAACATAGCTGTGTCAGTGAGAACCTGATGGGCGTCTGCTGCGCTTTTCTTTTCTTGTTCACCATAGTTGCTTGCTTGTGCTGGAGCCGACGAGATAGAAAGGGCAATGGCGCCAGTCAGTAATAGAGAAAAAATACTTTTCATTGGAAGTTCCTTTGAGTGCGGTTGACAGTTAGCTTACGAGGGCCCCCGGAAAATCTAGAGGGGCTCGCAACAGTTCGCGTATTGTTGGCTCTTTTGTCATAAACTGTAGGGGTGTAGATTGAACACTTGAACATTTGAATGTTTGCTTGATAGCACCTTTGTTCAGTTGCTCAATACTTTGCAGGTACCGGATGAACTACGACATTATTGGCGACGTGCACGGCTGCCTCGATGAGCTATTAGAGCTCATGGAGAAGCTTGGCTATGACGGCGATGGTGGTCGTGGCCGCGGAGAGCGTAAGCTTATCTTTGTTGGCGATCTTGTTGACCGTGGGCCCTCTAGCGATGGGGTACTGGAGCTTTTGATGCGCTTGCGTGAGCAAGGGCGAGCCGTTGTTCTGCTCGGCAACCACGACGAGAAACTGAAGCGCTACTTGCAGGGCAAGCAGGTGCGAGTGGGTCACATGTTGGCCGGCACCTTGGCGCAGTTGGAACCCCGAGGCAAGGCATTTATGCAGCAGGTCTGTGATTTCCTCTCTGAACTTCCTTATCGCTATGCCGATGAAGATTTGTTAGTTGTGCACGGAGCTGTCTATCCTGGTTCTGCCACCATAGGCTCACTCAGTTTTGGTGAGCAGTCCAAGCGTGATCGCGAGTGGGCGCTGTATGGTCAAGTGGGCGGAACCGATACGATTAGTGGCTATCCCATTCGCTTGCAAGACTGGGCGCGGGGCTATTCCGGCTCGCATAATACAATTGTGCGCGGGCACTCGGTGGTGGCAGAAGTCGAGACTATAGTCTCGCAGTCTGGCACGCGCATTTACAACGTTGACACGGGTTGCTCTTTTGGCGGCTATCTGTCAGCCTTACGCTATCCTGAGCATGAAGTTGTGCAAGTCAAGGCTCGCAAAGTCTACTACGAAGGTTCAATCATTTGACGCTCAACACTTAACGCTGTGAATAGATAAACATTATGGAACGACCAGGTCTTAAATACTTCGATAAAGTGGCTCTCCATGAGGGCTTTGAGCGGCATAGTCAAGGCCGTGTGATTAGCTTTAGCTATGACGAAAAGAACAATTCTATTACTGGAAAGGTGCATGGCAGTCAGCCTAAGCCCTACGTGGTTAGCGTTTTTCTTAAGCCTAGTGGCTTTGATGTTAGTTGGTCGCTCTGTACTTGTGATGAGCGCAAGGCCTGCAAGCACGGCGCAGCTTTGATTTATGCCTTCTTTGATTTCGATAATCAAGAGATTCTTCCCGGTGCCACTCTTTCTGCAAAGTCTGTTAGCAACCAGGCTGCTCTGCCTGGTGGATTGCATTTCAAAAAAGGCGGAAGTACTCCTGTGGCCCGTACTCAAATTGATAAGGTGAAAGAATCGATTGTTGGCGACAGCGGTTATCTCAAGATCGATCAGGCCGGTAAGGCTCACCTAATACCGGCTCAGGTGGATGTATTGCCATCAACGGCTCGGCCTGTAAGCTTTGGCTCGCTCAATTCAGGGTTGGCCAGTTCGGCTATGTCTTCTTCTTCTTCTTCTTCTTCGGCCCAGGGCTCGCCGCGTTTGATGCAGTCAGAGTCGCAGCCGAAAGATTGGTCGCCTAAGCCATTTCGTGCTGGCGTGATTGATTTGAGCGATCCCAGCAGTGCCAGCTGCTCCGATAGCAATGCTATCTGGAAAATTGATATACACGAAAGCAAAGAATTTTGGTTCGGTGTCAGTCTTGGCATTGAAGTAGAAGGCGAGACAATTGCTCTCTTGCCAGTGTTACAGCGTGCTTTGTCTAAACTAACTGGTTATAGTGCTAAGCAGATTGAATCTCTTGGCCGCGATGGTAAGTTTTTCGGCCGCCTAGAAGATGGCCGCATCTTGATTTTGCCCTTCTCTCGTGTGAAAGCTATTCTGACAAACTTAGTTGAGCTATTGAGTCGGGAGGTAAATGAAGCTACTGAACTGAAACTCTCTTTAGCGCAAATCAATGCGGTCACACAAGACAATAAAGACACTGGGCTGGTTGTAACTGGCTCTCCTTCGCTGACAGATCGCCTGGAGCAAATACGCAAGCTCGCTAGCCTGCCGGTGGTAGAAGCGCCAAAGAATTTCAATGCCGAATTGCGGCCCTATCAACTTGACGGTCTATCTTGGTTGCAAGGCCTTGCTCGGGCGCAGCTGTCAGGCATTCTGGCCGATGATATGGGTCTGGGTAAGACCGTACAGATATTGGCCCACTTAGCTCTTGAACATGAGAAAGGCCTTCTTAAAAAGCCTGTTCTAGTGGTTTGCCCGACCTCTGTGCTGCATAACTGGCTGGCTGAGACCAAGCGCTTTGCCCCTCAGCTTAATGCTGTTGCTTATCATGGCGGTGAGAGACAGAGTCTACTGGCTGGCGAACAATTGCAGCCGAGTTTGATAGTCACTACTTATGCCTTGCTCATTCGCGATGCCAAAGAGTTGGCCAGCATTGACTGGCAGGCGGTAATTTTAGATGAAGCTCAGGCTATTAAAAATGCTGGAACCAAAGCGGCCAAGGCCGCTCGCTCACTAAAGGCTGATTATCGCCTTTGCGTTAGCGGTACACCTGTAGAAAATCACCTTGGTGAATTGTGGTCGCTTTTTGAGTTTCTTACTCCGGGAATGCTTGGTGATGTTAAAGCATTTAGCAAACACTTCCGCACCCCAATCGAAAAGCAAAAACGGGCCGATATTAGACAGCTCCTAGCTAAGCGCCTCAGCCCTTTTATTTTGCGCCGCATTAAAGAGCAAGTAGCACGAGATTTGCCCGATAAGACCGTGATTGTGCATGAGCTTGATTTGAGCAGCATGCAGCGTGACTTGTATGAAACCGTGCGTACAGTCAGTGCTCAGAAAGTTTTAGAAGAAATCAATAAGAAGGGTTTGAACCGCGCTCAGTTAGCTATTCTAGATGCCATGCTTAAACTTCGTCAGGTCTGTTGTGACCCACGCTTAGTCAAGCTTGCTGTATCACAAACGCCTTCTATAACTGATTCTGCCAAGCTGGAAGCTTTGATTGATCTGCTGGAGCCATTGATTGAAAATGGCCGAAGAATTTTGGTCTTCTCGCAATTCACTAGCATGCTTGATTTGATTGCTCCGGAATTAGAGGCGCGCGAAATTAAGTTTGTGCAGTTGCGTGGTGATACTACTGATAGGGTCACCCCGGTAAGTCGCTTTCAGGCGGGGGAAGTCAGCGTCTTTCTCATTAGCCTCAAGGCCGGTGGTACTGGCCTTAATTTGACCGCTGCTGATACGGTTGTACACTATGACCCCTGGTGGAATCCGGCAGTGGAAGACCAGGCCACCGACCGTGCCCACCGCATTGGCCAGACCGAAAAAGTATTTGTCTACAAGTTCATCGCCCGCGGCACCATAGAAGAGCGCATGTTAGAGCTGCAGGTGCGCAAGCGTGCTTTGTGCGAGGCCATCTTTGATGCTGAGTCGGCTGCCTCGATTAGCTTTAGCGAGGCCGACCTGGAGTTTCTCTTCCAGCCTTTGGGATAGGGATTGAGTACTTGAATGTTTGATTGTTAATTTTTCAAGACGACCGGTCTAATTCGTGTAAGTGTTTGCTAGCATTGACCCAATGAATTAAAAGGCGAAAGCTGTATGAAATATGCAGCCGTAAGCTTAATGGAGGAACCCGTGCCAACCGATACTAAAACTGTGACCAATGCCATTACTGACGCTCTCAATTGGCGCTATGCCGCTAAGCAATTTGACCCAAGCAAAAAGATTTCAGCCAGTGATTGGCAAGTTCTAGAGGAAGCGCTGCGCCTCACACCTTCTAGCTTTGGTATGCAGCCATACAAGTTTGTGATTGTTACCGATCAGAAAGTCAAAGAAGAATTGGTTGCCGCTTGCTGGAACCAACCGCAAGCCGCCCAGTGTTCGCACTTCGTTGTATTTGCTAGAAACACAGATATCACCGTTGAGACAGTCAATCAATATGTCGAGTTGATTGCTAAGACCAGAAATGTTTCTGTTGAGTCACTCAAGCCGCTGCAAGGCATGATGAGTGGTTTCATTTCCGGCTCTACTCCTGAAAAGTTGGCGGAGTGGGCTGCGCGTCAGACCTATATTGCTTTAGGCAATTTGATGACAGCTGCAGCTACTCTGAACATTGATAACTGCCCAATGGAAGGTATTGTTGCCGCTGATGTTGACCGCATTTTGAAATTGAATGAAAAAGGATGCAGCAGTGTTGTTGCTTGCGCTCTCGGTTACCGAGCCGCCGATGACAAGTATGCTGGGCTGACAAAAGTTCGTTTCCCTAAAGACGAGCTCTTCATCAATATCTAGATGGTCACAGTCTAGTTCATCGCAATTTGGTCACCTTGAAGAGAGCATGGAATATTCTGTGCTCTCTTTGCTCACTTGCCGCTCAGTGATTGCTTTATCGCTTGAGTTCCTGACCGCTTGGTTAGTTTTTATCTGTTTTGGCCGTGGCATAATGACCGCCTAGCCCCATACAGGTAGGAGTGGCCGGTGAATCTCAATAAAGTCATAGCCGCGGGAGTTTTCGGTTTGCTTCTGGCTCAAGCACCTTTGCTTGCTGCGCTAGCATCAGAGCGCGAAGCAAATGGCTGGATTTATTCCAATCTAGAAGAGGCTGGGATCAAATTCACCTATCCAGCGGCTTGGAAGAAAACCATGATTGGCAGTCAGCCTGCCGAGAAAGACAATATCTTGAAAGTTAGCGGTCAGTTGACAGGGGCGGCTGAGAGCTGGGCTGAGCTTGCGCTGCTTAACTCGCAGGCGGGGATGAGTCCAGGCTTGATCATCAAAGTTATGGAGGAGACTTATTGGAGCAAGCTGCCTGAATACAAGGGATTGCTTGAGAAGCCGACGCGCCTTGCCGGTGCTCAGGCCGCTGTGGAAAAGGAGATAAGCTTTCGCCAGGCCGGAGTGATGTTTAGCCAGCGCTGCTTAGTCTTTCAAATCGGACCAAAGACTTACAGTCTAATTATGACTTGTCCGCTCAGTGAGTATCATGCTGCTGGCACAATTTGGAATACAGCAGTCAATAGCATTGCGGCCATCTCTCCGACTACGACTGGCTCTGGTTCGATTAGTTCTTCTTCTTCTAATTCTCGGATAGCAGCTAAGGGGGCCAAAGCTGGCAGCGGTAAGTCAACATCAGCTACCACTGCGCCTGTTGCGGCTTCTTCTGCAAATGTTAGCAGCTCCGCCACTGCCGGTAGTGACCATGCCTGGCATACTAAAGACGGCACCTTGGCTTTGGCTTTTCCTTCAACTCTCAATGAAGTCGCTGTAGAAGGTGATGATCATCTGCTCAAGGCTGCCTGTGACAAAAACGGCAAGATAATTGGTTTAGATGTCTATCGCGGCGATGCCGACAATAATTTGAGCCTTGATGATCTGTCGGCTATGTTGGAAGAAAAGCATTTTGCATCCCTGAAGAACTACCACAAAATTGGTGAGGAGCAGCGCTCGATGGGCTCCGGCGGCGGGGTTCCTGGGGTGATTCGTGAATCTACTTTTGATACAAATGGTGTCAGAGTGCATCACCTGGCGGGTTATATTATGGTCGATAGAAAGCTCTATGCGATTTGCTTAAGCACTGCCGGTGTTAACTCGAACGAGGCGCATCAAGTCTGGAGTCGCGTGGCTTCGAGCGTTACCATCAAGCGTTAGAGAGAAAGCAGAGCAACTAGCCCTTGGTGTTAGGGCTGGAAATTGAAAGAGAGGCTAGGCCCGGGAGTATTCTGAAATGATCCGAATTCTGTTTTCTCTTCTACTTTCCTTGGCGATAGGAGTGACCTTTATGAGCAGCGTTCTGGCTGATGAGAGCCATCAAAAGTGGCTTTCTGAGCGCATCATCGAGGCTAAGTCAATTAAGCCTGGTATGTCACGTGCCCAGCTTTTGAAGATTTTTGATGTCGAGGGTGGTTTGCAGTCAATTCCAGCGACACGCTATGTCTTAAAGAGCTGCCCCATGATCAAAATCGACGTGAGCTTCAAGCCCGGTGTTGCCGGTCGGTCGAGCAGCGTCAGTGAACCAATTGCTGCAGTTTCGAAGGTCTATTTAGATCAGGTGATAGCTGACTAGCTTGGAAGTGTCTGATTTGACTAACAATCTTCTACCAACCTATATGTTGAAGCGTCACCCGATAGTGGTTGAGGCTCATTTCGATTTCGTTCTGGTGCTCACCTATGCATTTCCTAAAACGCTCTTAGAGCCACTGCTATCGCCTGGTTTGGAGTTAGATACCTACGGCGACTTGGCATTTGTGGCAGTGGCCGTGGTGCAAACTCGTCGCATGAAACCAAAGGGCAGTCCAAGCTTTCTTGGTCAAGACTATATGCTTATTGGCTACCGCATTTTCGTGCGCTACACGACGCTAGAGGGTCGTCATCTGCGCGGCTTGCAGATCTTGCGCTCTGATACAGACAGTCATTCAATGGCAGCGGTGGGCAACTTGCTTACGCATTATCACTTTAATAGTGCGGCTATGAAGTACGCCTATGGCGAGCGGAAATTGACTTTGTCGAGTCAAGCGTTTGATGGCAAAAGTGAGTTGATAGTGACAGCTAGTCTGGATGCTGATGACAATTATTTGCCTGAAGGCAGCCCGTTTACTTCGGTGCGGGATGCTCTTAAGTTTGCCGGGCCGATGCCGTTTACTTTTGACTATGAGCGTGAGACCAATTCTATTGTTCGTGTTGAAGGTGTGCGGCAGAATTGGCAGCCTAAGCCAGTCGCCGTCGATGTCGGCAAGATAACATTTTTCCAGCAACTACCTTTTTCGCAGGCTGAACCAGTTCTTTGCAGCTCCTTCTTCCTGCAAAATATCCCCTATTATTGGAAAGCTGGCATAGTGGAGAAGCTTCCGCGGGCTGGCACTGAATGAGGGAAGGCGGGCCGGAAGTCGGAAAAGACTTTGATGGTATGCTGCGAGTCGTGCGTTTTAATTGGCCGCTATATGTGACCAGCACATTGGTTGTGTTTGTGCTGTTGCTGCTTGCCGTGCAGCCAATATTTAGCAGCGGCGTGCAAGTTGCTCTCTTTCTTTCCTCAATTTTAGTTCTGCTCCAAACTCTCTTGTCTTTGCTCGCTTCTCATTGGGTATACGATCGCTCCGCTCTGCGAGATTGGCGCTTCCTGCTTGAATTGCTTAACGAGCAACCTCTTTGCATTGTTAATGTTCACTCTGGCTATGACGAAACTAGCGGTGCCCTGCGTCAGCTTTTTGGAAAGGCCGATATTGCCACGGTAGATTTGTTTCCCGCGTTGGGGCGGCGAGAGCCCTCAATCGTGAGAGCTCGCAAGCTCTATCCGCCAGTTGCAAACAGTATTTGCGAGACTATTAGTGACTGGCCTTTGACTGATTCTTCCGTTGATTTTATTCTCATTGCATTTGCCGCTCACGAAGTCAGAGATTCGAAGCAAAGGGAGTTGCTCTTTCAGGAGTCGCGCCGAGTACTCAAGCCAAGTGGACGAATTGTACTGGTTGAGCATGTTCGAGATTTTTCCAATTTCGTGGCGTTTAGTCTAGGTTTTATGCACTTTTTGCCTTTGGCCGAGTGGATCAGGTGTGCCAGCAGCAGTAATCTGAAGATTGCCAAACAGTATAGAATTACGCCACTGGTTGCGGTGCTTGAATTATGTCGTTAGTTGCTCTCCTCAATTTACTTCTGCAAATTGCTGGCGCTGCAATGATTTGCCTCTGCCTGGCGCACTTCTACTTGGCGCGTTTGCTTGATTGGAAGGGCGATCTTAAGAGTCTTAAGCCTATCAATCAGCAGGTGTTTTTCGCCCATACTATGTTTCTTACTATTGGCATGGCTATGCTTGGTTTCGTCTGTATCTTCTATCCCCACGAGCTAACCAATAAATCTACTCTGGCTGCCATTTCGGCTTTTTGTTTTGCCCTGTGTTGGCTCTCTCGTTTGATTTTTCAATTTGTCGTTTTTACTTCAGCTTTGGTTGAAGATAGTCGTTTGGAAAGAATACTGCGTCTGGCTGGTACGCTTTTATGGCTCTTTCTCACCGCCTTGTTTTCCGTACTATTTGCTTATCAAATTGGTGTGATATGAATCCTAAGCTGAATTCTAATATTAATCCTAAATTGATTTTCGCAATACGTTTGGCGCTTGCGGCAGTGTGGTTTTACAACGGCTTGTGGCTAAAAGTTATTGCTCTCGATGCCCACCACCTTGAAATTGTCAGCTCTGTTTCTAGTGGCAGTGGTGTTGAACCGGCCTTTATTCTGCGTCTTATTGGCAGCGCTGAAACCTTACTTGGAGTGGGCATTGTTTCTGGTTTGTTTTATCGCTTTGTTTCCTATTTTCAGATTTTCATTATTGTGCTCATGAACATAATTGGCTCAATTGGCGGCGGTGGAGCCATTGCCCATCCCTTTGGTTTGATTATTTCGAACTTGCCGACAATTATGTGTGCTCTTGTTGTGGCCACTAATGGTCCTGGGGCTTTTGCTTTGAAAGTGGGTGGGCGTAAGCATGAGGTCTGGCATTAATAACGATATGGACGTTGAGGTGGAACAACTATCAAAGAAAGAGTTATTTCACACCCAAGGTCGTCTTATGTTTGGTCAAGTGCGCGAAGATGCCGCTGTTGACCTCTTCTTGGTGAGCCAATTGCAGTCACCAAATCGACTTTTTGTCATAGCATCCGGCGGCTGTACTGCCCTTTCACTGTTAACTGTTGATTCGTGCTCTGTTGACGCTCTCGATATTAGCCAAGCGCAGATTGCCCTTGTGGAGTTAAAAGCAGCTCTCTATAAGCATCTTGGTTTTGCTGCGGCAAAGCAGGCTTGTATCGCTGATGGCCGCGCCTATCTTAAGCAAGTAAATTCCCAACTTTCGCCTCAGGCACAGCATTTCTTTAGTGCCAGAAGTGAGTCGTTAAAGAGTGGCTTGAATAATTGCGGTTGGGTCGATCAACGAATGCATCAACTGACTAAATTATTCTATTTGTTTGTGCATGGTCTTGAGGAAACGAAGTCTTTCCTCTCTCTTAATGAGATTGATAAACAGCGAGAGTTTTACAGTAAGCGTTGGTGCAATTGGCAGTGGAAGCTAGCTATGAAGGTGGCTTTCAGCCGGTTGTTTCTCAGGCTGGCTCACGGCAGTGAGGCCGAGCAGTTGGTGCCGGATGATTTTTCTGCGCTAATGGAAGGCCGATTAATTCGTGCTTTTACCGACTTTCCCAATGCTGCAAATCCTTATTTGTGGCAGGCTTTTTTTGCCCGATACAACAATTGCGAAGCTGGCTTGCCCACATATTTGCAGAGTGCTAGTGGAGCATTGATTCAAGCTAATATTGATAGACTCAATTTAGTTTGTGAAGACACTATTGTTTGGCTGGCTAAGCAGCCGGCTGCGTCTATAGATTATTTTGGCTTATCTAATATTTTAGAGCTGCTTCCGCCGGATTATGCCATCAACCTACAGGCTCAGATTGTTCGATGTGGGCGGCCTGGAGCTATTGTTTGCGTTCGCTCCATATTCCGTCGGCGTGCGGCTGTGTTTAGGGAGGACAGTGTCGGGGCAGTTACTAGGGAGGCCGCTAAGGCTGGGGCAGATTCCGCTAATCAGAATTCTTGCTCAGGAAAGTTGGTTTTCGATCGCGCCCTCAGTGACAAGGCCGAAGAAATGGATCGTAGCTTATTCTGCAACTTTTATGAGATTTACCGTTGTGTCTAGAAAAGTTTCCCATCGTGCTTCTTGGCCTCTTTCGCTATTGTTATATCTCTCTCCGTTGGTTTATGCCGTTGGAGTGCCGCCTTTGGCGCAAGCTCAAAGTAATTATCAAAATTGGTATCCCCGCGATATCACTATGCCGGCAGGGCACAGTTATCCTTGCGCTCTCACAGCCATGCCGAGCAACCTTGATGGAATTCCTGCGGCTGATAAGGCTTTCATCAATCACGTGTACGCCATGCTTTTGCAGTGTGTTCAGGCAAAAACTATAATGGTTGATACGTTGCGCACTGACAATAGTGGCTTTAGCCAGGCATACAGTAATTATTATGCCAAGACTACCCAGGCGCGCCAGAAGATAATGGCAGAGCCCCTTCCTGCTGGTCTGCAAGGGTTTCGCGATGGTGTGATTAATGCTCTTGATCAGCAGATTCTATTCTTTGGCAAAGCATCCAGAGCGAGAACCGGCGGCAAAAGCTTTCAGGAAGTGATGACCTACAGCGAGGGGCGCAATGCTTCTAGTCTGCTCATCGCGGCCTGGTCTGCCATGACTGCTCGCTATCCTGGCCTTTCTCCTGCTGTCTCCGACAGCGCCTATCACCATCTTTGTGCCCTCGATTTGTTTTGAGATTTGGCGGATACTTGAGTACTCAAGTATTTTCTAAAACAGAGGTATTTGCCATGGGCAAGGTGCTTGTAGATTTGGTGCCCTGCTATCATTGCTTAGGTGACCAGCTAAGAAGTGGAGGCTCGTTAAGGTGCAGGCAGCAGATCTGATTTTGCGCGATCAAGTCAGAGAAAAAGATCTTGAAATCAAAGTGACCTATCCTGATGGTGCAGATACTTATCCAGTCATTGTTTTCTCTCATGGTTTGCTTGGCAGCAAAGACGGCTATCAGCCCTTGGTGCGCTATTGGGCTGACAATGGTTATGTAGTAATTCAACCAACTCATTATGATTCTGCTTCTTTTCGTAAGCCTACTTTGACTGAACTGCGTGACTTGACACCATTGTTTGTCGGTTGGGAAAGTCGGCCCGATGACATTATTCTGATTCTCGATCAACTTGCTCATATCGAGAGTCTTTTACCTGATTTTCAAGGCCAGTTTGATCACGGGCGCATTGGCATGGGTGGCCATTCTTTCGGTTCACATACGGCCATGCTTATCGGTGGCACCCAGCTTTCGGCCAATAGCTTTGGTAATTGCGGCAATGTCGGCAGTATAGCTAGTAGTAATATCTCTGCTGGTGCCAGTGCTAAAAGCAATGCTGGTGGCAAGCAATTCAGAGATGAACGACCTTTGGCTTTTCTTCTTCTTTCTCCGCAAGGGAGCGGCCGTGCCCTGACTGAAACAGCAGATTTTAATCAGTCAGCCTGGGATGAATTTGAGCGCCCGATGATGATTGTCACTGGCACTGAAGACAAGGGCAGGCGACGTCAAGATCATATTTGGCGGTCTGAGGCCTTTAAATATGGGGCTCCTGACGATAAATATCTGATGATAATTGAGGGCGGATACCATGGTTTTGGTGGCATCACAGGCACTAAGTTTTTTGGCTCAGGGCCAGCTAATGACAGCCATGTAGAATGGGTGCAGCTGTCGACTTTAGCCTTTTTTGATCGTTATGTTAAAGGCTTGCTTGATGCCTCTAAATTTCTTACCGAAGGCGGGCTTGCCAAGGTGAGCGGTGGGGCTGTGCAGGTCTCTTACCGCTAGCTCAGTTATAGCTGCTTGCTCCTGTATGGCCTTTGACCACTGTATAATTAGCCTGAGCTATTAATTAGAGTAGATTTTTTGTCTACTGAAAATGAAAAGCTCTACGTAATTGTTTTGACCGTTGGATTCCCTGAGGATTGTACATGCGCTTGTTGCCGGGTGAGCCTTATCCATTAGGAGCTACATGGGATGGGTTAGGAGTAAATTTTGCAATTTTCTCCGAGAATGCCACCAAAGTGGAACTTTGTCTCTTTGATTCGATTGACGCAGAGCGAGAATCAGAGCGCATACTCTTGCCTGAGTACAATAACAACGTTTGGCACGTATATCTGCCCCATGTACTACCTGGTCAGCTCTATGGTTATCGTGTTTACGGGCCATATAATCCAGAAAAGGGATTGCGCTTCAACGCTAATAAATTATTGCTTGACCCTTATGCTAAATCGATTGTTCGCCACGTCAAATGGGACGATAGTTTGTTTGGCTACAAGACTGGCGACCCCAGCAAAGATTTAAGCTTCGATACTCGTGATTCGGCTGCCTTTGCGCCACTATGTGCGGTGGTCGACCCAGCTTTCTCTTGGGGCAACGATCGTCGGCCGAAGACGCCATGGCACAAGACAGTTATTTATGAGGCCCATGTTAAAGGTCTGACTTTTCAAAATCTAGATATTCCAGAGCATTTGCGTGGAACCTATGCAGCCCTTGCTTGCGAGCCCGTGATTAAGCATTTAAAGAGCCTTGGCATTACAGCTGTTGAACTGATGCCAGTGCATGTCAAAATAAATGATCGCTTTCTCGTTGACAAAGGTCTTACTAATTATTGGGGTTACAACACCCTGGGTTACTTCGCTCCAGAGTGGCGCCTAGCCTGGAAAGATGGTGCCGTAGATCATGTGCGCGAATTCAAGATGATGGTGCGTGCTTTGCACGCTGCTGGCCTTGAAGTGATTCTGGATGTGGTTTACAACCATACTGGTGAAGGAAGTCAACTTGGGCCGACTCTCAATTTTCGTGGTATCGATAACAGTGCCTACTATCGCACTAATGCCGATGACCAGCGCTATTACGTCGACTACACTGGTTGCGGTAACACCCTCAATGTCACCCATCCGCGTGTCATTCAGCTGATTATGGACAGTCTGCGTTACTGGATTGAAGACATGCATGTAGATGGCTTCCGTTTTGATTTGGCCAGCGCCTTGGCTCGTGAACTTTATGCTGTAGATAAGCTTTCTTCTTTCTTCGACGTCATTGCTCAAGATCCAGTGATCTCGCAAGTTAAGCTCATCGCCGAACCCTGGGACTTAGGTGAAGGCGGCTATCAAGTTGGCAACTTCCCTGTATTGTGGACTGAATGGAACGGTAAGTTCCGCGACGTAGTGCGCAGTTTCTGGAAGGGTGACAGTGGTATTGCTGGCGAAATGGCGACAAGATTGTCTGGTAGTAGTGATCTCTATGAGCACAGTGGCCGCGCGCCGCACGCCAGCATCAACTTTGTTACCTGTCACGATGGCTTTACTCTCAATGATCTTGTTACCTACAACAACAAGCACAATAAAGACAATCTAGAAAATAACAACGATGGCGAGAACCATAACAGTAGCTGGAACTGCGGCGTTGAGGGCTTCACTACCGATGTCGAAGTTAAGGCTTTGCGGGCCCGCCAAAAGCGAAATTTGATGGCTACATTGATGCTCTCCCTTGGAGTCCCAATGATTAGTGGTGGCGATGAGCTCAGTCGTACCCAGCGCGGCAACAATAATGCTTACTGCCAGGATAGCGATATCAGCTGGTACAACTGGAAGTTGAATGAAGAAGAACAAGAGTTTCTTGAGTTTGTGCGCAAAGTTACTCACATTCGCAAGACTCAACCGGTCCTGTTGCGGCGCAAATTTCTTAGTGGAAGGCTAGAAAGCCTTGAAGGAAATCGGGACGTAGCCTGGTTTAACGCTAAGGCCCAAGAGCTTACTGCTAAAGAATGGACCAACCAAAGTTTGCAGAGCTTTGGCATGGTGATCGATGGTTTTGGTATTACAGAAGTCGATGAATTGGGTGATCCAATTGTTGGCAATACCTTGTTTATGCTACTCAATGCCTCGGCCCACGACATAACCTATCTTATGCCTGCCCACTACGATTCCTTCTGCACGCCAGCGAGAACGGCTCAGAGTAAGGAATGTAAGGAAGGGCGGTGGAGTCTTTTGCTAGATACTTTTGATCAATCGCGCGATCATCAGCGCTTTGATTTTGGCTCGAAGTTCTTACTGCATTCGCGTAGTTTAGTGTTATTCGAATTATTGCAGAGTGAATTAGAAGGCTAATTCAACAAAGAAATATTAGTGAGCCCGGTCGTAGCGCAAGCCCTTCTCTTTGCGTATTTGTTTCTGTTCGAACATTTTGGCGTCGCCACGGCCTTTGAAGGCAGCAAGACCTTCATTAGCATTTAACTGTACAACGCCAGCGCTTACGCCAACTACAAGTTCGCCGGGAACTGGTGGCTCACTGGGTTGCAGTGGTCTAATGCCCGATTGCTCTAAGAGGGGCCTTGGTACAACAGGAACATTTTTTAGCATTCCTTGAGCGTCGACGACAAGATTCAATTGGCTATTTGGTGCAGGGTTGTCGTTGGCAGCGTGCATGCCGGGGGTGGAATGAAAAAGCTCTCTGAGCCATTGTTTAGCGGCTCTTTGCACTTCGAATACTTGGTCTATCTGAGCCTGGCTAGCAAACTTTTTCTCCACTAAAATTTGGCCTATTAGCTGGCGATTTTCTGGTGCCTGCTGTGACTGAATGCGCATTGCTTCTTGAATTTGCTCTTCCTTCACGCCGCCGTGGAGTTTGAGAAGCTGACCAATTTGTGGCAAGAAACGATAGGAGGTTTTTTCACCCAGAGTCGCGATGTCGTTGTCATTGTATACATCTAGCTTTCTGCCGCTAGTGACCTGCCCGGGTTTGAGACCCGTGCGCTCTTGCAGGCGAGCGACTTCGGCGCTGATGTTGGCGGCATCGATTTTTTCACCGGTTATGTTAGAGCGAGCCTTGAGTAAAGTTTCGGCTAGTTCTTCGATGGTTTGACCTTCTTTGCCAATGACCGAGCGTGGCATGGTTTTTAATTTGGTTACTTCGGCCGGATAGTTGGCGCTCAGTTGCATGGTTGTTGGGGCTTCTTTGGCTACGCCGATGCGCATCTTCTGCTCAAATGTCTGAGCTAGCTCTGTGGCGTGGGGTAAGTCAGTTTTTGGCATGACGATCATAAATTCGTCGCCGCCTTCGCGCACATGAATATCTGTGCCGCGCTTGAAGTGGCCTTTGATCATTTCGGATGCTTTCTTCAAGACCGCATCACCGACATTGTGGCCGAAATTATCATTAGCGGCTTTGAAATTATCCAGGTCAAGATAGGTCATTGAAAGCGGTTCATTCTCGCGGCTGCTGCGAGCAACTTCGGTGCGCAAGGCTTCTTGTCCACCAGTTTTGTTTTTCAGCCCGGTGAGACCGTCGACAAGGGCGAATTCTTTGGCTCTTTCCGAATAGCCTTTGGGGTGAACCTCAATTGGTCCTATCGAAAAGTAAGGCTTGCCCTCATTTACACGGGCCTGTAAGCGGCTAGAGATTGCTTCTTTGCTTGCTGCTGTACCGTAACCTAGGGTGCCGAACATGGCTCCGAAAGTAGCATAGGAGGCGGCGTCTTTTGCCACTTCGTTGTAGTTCAGTGGTTTTCCGTTCAGGACTGCTGTCAGGCTGGAGTGGCCGACGCCACCAATGGCGCCTGAAATCGTAGCGGTGCCAACGGTACTGATGTAGCCGGTTCTGGCTAACATTGGTATGGTTTTTAGTCCCAGTGCTGCACCGTCCATGGTGGCGAATGTGCCGACGCCGATTGCCATATTTCGTAGTTTGTTGACGCCAAAATCTTTGTCTGCAATTGGTACTGTTGCTTCATAGATTGCGCCACTAGCGGCTGATTCAATAATTGGTACGGTTGTCGCTCTGTCCAGAGCGACGGCCCGGGAGACACCTACTCCCTTGGCTATGATCGCGAAGTCCAGTACGCTGCCAGCAATGGTGCCGGCTTTGGTCCAGGTATTGTCAGTAGTAGGTTTGCTGATTAAATCCGGGGCATCAGGTTTAAAAGAGGTGGTATGTCTGATTACCTGGGCCACCCCAGCTAGTGGTTGCTCCACTGCTGTGTAGGCCGCTGCATGCAAAGCGTCGCCCACTCCGGACATTAAAGTAGTCTCGCTCTGACTTTTGGTCTGATCGCTTGTACTTTGCTTGTCGCTGGAATGGGCGTTGATTGGCATGACATGTTTCCCTGGTCTAATTCTTTGTACCCAAAGTGCCTCAAGCCTAGTCGCCAGCCAGAAAATCAGCCCTAGACCAGGGCGATTCTCCGGAGAAAGAGGCTTCAGGAGAGCCCTGAAGCAGTCGCCATAGTGCCAATTTTGTTCTTAACTAGCTGGTGAATATTGGCTGATGCCGGCCTTAAGCCCTGAACTACTTTTCGTTCAAAATACTATCTAGCTCGGCAGTAAGAGTATTTTTTAGGTCGCCACCAAAGCCCACGTGCACTACCTTGATAATGCCGTCTTTGCCGATAATTACAGATTGGGGGATGCCTTCGACTTTATAGGCTTCAGCTACTTTACCGTCTTTATCTAAAGCGACATTGATGCTCAGGCCTTGCGAGCGCAGAAAAGCTTCTATTTTGCCAGGCTCTTCGCGCAGGTCGACGGCGTAGAATTTGACGCCTTTAGATTCATAGGCTTTGGTTACTTCAGCCAAAATTGGCAGAGCTTGGCGGCAAGGAGGACACCAGGTGGCCCAGAAATCGAGGACAACTACGTTTTTACCTTTGAGGTCTGCCAGGTTGAACTTGCCACCATCTAGGGTACTGAGTGCAATGGCGGGGGCCTCTTTTTTCAGCAAGGCGTGCTCTTCTGCTTCTGCTGCAGCTGCGTGACCAGAGCGCGCTGCTTGCTTGCTTTCGTCAAAGAAGGTTGTAATTTCTTTAGCGGCCGGTGGTGCTACAAATTTAAATTCGCTAGCCGCTATTTTTGCATCGGAGAGTTGAGTATAGTCAAAAACAATTGATATGCTTTGGTCGCCAAGCATTTTGCCCAGAGCCGGTGAAATGCGTCTGAGCCAAGGGGTTTTGCCGCACTCTATCCACATGTCCCAGCCCATTTTTGGCGCATCAACCTTGATGTGATCGCATTCAACTCCGTCAACTGTTTCTTTGCCAATCAGGCTGCCGCCGGTTATGCCGTACACCTTTTGCATAAACTGATATGGATCTTCGGCAAGCAAGCATTCAAGGGCATTGAGGCCGCCAAAGTTAAAACCAGTGGCATAGAAGAATTCGCGGTCGCGGAACGAATCAAAGAATTTGCTCGTGGCTTTACCCTTGATGTAGCCAAGGCGTGGATTGTAGAGATAACGATTGTCTCCATCCATGCGCACTTCACTGCCGTTGTAGCGGTCACGATCACTGCCGTCTAGGGTTATAGACAGTTTATTGGGCCGTTGCACAAAAATTTTGAAAGTTGTATTGCGTTCGTCCTTTTCTGTTCCTTGGCGCACGCTCATTTTGTACTTCAGTACAGTTTTGAACGATTTCAGGTTGGCATAGTAATCTGACATGCCTTTGAGCATTTGATCGACTTTGGGGTCGATTTTTTCACTGCTTTGAGAATCGCCTTTTACTTCGCTCTTTACCTCAGCTTTTGCGGCAGCGCTGGCCGCTTCTTTCTCTTTGCTGTCGCCTTCAGCGAAGGCTGGGCAAAAGCTTAGAAGAATTGAAAAACTGAGAAAAAGGGAACGAAAGGCAGTGGCCGAGACTTTTAATTGCATTGTTAGCTCAATTCTGGGAACTAGGTAATTGTAGCCCAATAATGATTGACAGTTTTTCCTTTGGGCTATGATAGTAGCCATTTCCGCTTGTCAGTAATGAGAGTACCCAACCATTTCATCTGGTGAAAACGAACAGTCTCCTTCAGCTCCAGCCGGGGCCTATGGCAGACCAATACCCAAGGGAGCCGAGTTTGCCGCAGGCACTCTGGTGGGTGGATCTTATGAGATAGTTGATTATCTTGGTCGGGGCGCCATGGGGTTTGTTTACCGTGCCCGGCACAACATTCTTGGTCGCGAATACGCGCTAAAAACTCTTGGGGCTGATCAGGTTTCTGATACATCCTGGCGTCGCTTTCAGATTGAGGCTCAGGCGATCGCCAAGATGTCTCACCCTAACGTTGTTGGCATTCACAATTTCGCCTTGCATCACAGTGAAGGTAAGGCTGATATCCCCTTCTATGTGATGGATTTACTTGAGGGCAGCAATCTCGGCGAGAAGCTGCGTGATAACGGCACTCCGCCTTTGGCGATTGTGTTGGCAATTTTTCAGCAGGCCGCCGCTGGGCTTGGCTATGCCCATTCTAAGGGCATGATTCACCGGGACGTTAAGCCGGGAAATATTGTTTTACTCAATCGCCCCGACGCTGTGGGCGCTACTGTGAAAATTGTTGATTTCGGCATTGCTAAGCTCACCGATTCTCAGTACGGGGCGCAGAAGCTGACAACCGCCGGTGAAGTTTTTGGTAGCCCCTTGTACATGAGCCCAGAGCAGAGCATGGCGCAGACTTTAGATGCGCGTACGGACATTTATTCGCTGGGAGTGGCGCTTTTTGAGTCATTGGTCGGTGATCCACCGTTTATTGCTAATTCGGCCGTTGAAGTAATGATGATGCATCAAGGGGCGCCTATTCCCATAATTAATGATGTGTCCGAAGTCGGCTACCCGCCTGAAGTACAGCAAGTTGTTGAAAAAATGATGGCTAAAATGCCTGAAGATCGCTACCAGACCATGGAGCAGGTGGCTTCAGATTTGGCTGCCATCGCTCGCGGTCAGGAGCCTACTCTAGGTGCGGCGCGGCTTTCTGATACTGCAAGATTACAGCATCGCGTGGCTGGCGCTGACCATGCCGGTGGTAATTCTGCTGATGGAAACTCCTCTAATGCCAATTTGGCCGGTCGATTTGGTGAGGAGACCTTTAGTGGTCCGCTTTTTTCCACTTCTCAATCTGTTGTCGATAATTCATTAAGTGATACAGAGTTAGATGAGGAGCCGGAGGAAAAGTCGGCTAGAACCATTAAGTCCTTTTCTCTAGGCCTTGTGGCAGTGACAGTGGTTGTTTCGATTGCCTTGTTTTTTGTTTTTCGACAACCTGATTGGGTCGTGAAAGTTAGTGCTAGTGCGGCTAAGCGTGTTAATCGGTCGAGTCCTGCTTCAAGTTCTGGTGTTGTCGGCCAAACCTCTGCGAGTGGAACAGATGGAGCGAATACTACCAGTACTGGGAACCTATCAAATCAGCCCAGCTCTCATTCAACAGACGATGATAGTGCCGACCGAGATACCGACATTGGAACAATTGATGCAACTATTGGAATGGGTGTCTTCAGAAAAGGCGGTACTGATTATAGTGGTTATGAGGATAGTGGCAGTAAAGATAAGAAGAGCCAAAATAGTAAGCGGTCTGAACTTGCGAAGAAATTTGGAGGCCAACAGAAGCCTCCTTCCGGTTCGCAGAACGAGACCTTCAAGTATTCAAAAGTATTAGAAGTTAAGGGCTTCAAGATTCGTCGTTTCCAGTTTCCTTCCGATATAACTATTGGTCGCTTTGAGCCGGAGAAGGTGAATAAACAAGATCTCGGCCAAGAAGCCCATGGCACCATTGACCTTAACCCCAGGTATGAGTATGCCTTCACACCATACCGTTGCGTTGAGGATTATCCTCAGTACATGAAGCGTTTTCGTTCTGGTGATATCACTTCGGTAATTTTGATTGAGGATCTCTGCAGAGACAAAGTATTAGAGGCCGTATCTTATATTCCTGACGTCACATCGCTTCGAATAGTTGGTACTGACGGATTCACCGACTCTTCTGTGGCTAATTCTCTGCGTCGATTTAAGTCACTTCGCAAGTTCTATGCCAGTGAAATTGGTGTCAGTGGAGCTGCCCTGGCTGAGGCTAATTGCTGGCAGAATATTGAATCGCTTTTGTTGACTAAAGTCTATGGCTTACAGCCGCTCTTGAAAGTGTTGAAAAATTCCCATGAGTTAAAGGGTCTAACCCTAGGCGATTCCAATTTAACTAGTCGTGATATCGAGATTATTTCTACTATCTCTAGCATCCGCGGTCTCGATCTTAGTCAAAATAAAATCACGGCTAACGATCTTAGAACTTTGTCTAAAATGCCAAATATTGAGTATCTAAACCTTCAGATGTGTGGGCTTGACCATAAGGCATTGCTAGAGCTGAAGCGCTTTTCAAAATTGCGTGAAGTAGATGCATTTGTTCCAGGCCCAAATCAGAAAGTTGAGAGTGCTCCTCTTATCCGGGCACTGCCGAATGTTTTAGTACATTGATTCCAGGTTGCTAATTCCACTTTTGCTATTCGGTATGACTATGTCCACACTCTGTAAAACTTGCGGTAAGCCACCTCTAGCCAATCGGGCTGGCTCCGTAACGTCTTACTTTTTTCAGCACAACTATTGCCAATGTGACAACCTAAAAAATTCAATTGAGCAAGAACGTCCCGCTAAAATTGCTACTGCCAAGGCTGACAAGCAAGTATGTGCTAATTGTGGCAAGAGTAGACCATCAAATCGGCGTGCCGGCTCATTCACAGCCTTTCTCTTTAAAGAGTTGCGTTGCAACTGTGCTGGGGCCGCGTCGAAGTTAGCTGATAGGCAGGGGGCTGCTGTTGGTGCTGGTTCATCCGGGCCCATCAGAGTGCGCTCGCGCACTGCTGCTCGTATTGCTCAGCGTAAGAACTTCACCGAGAGTCTGAGGAAGTCTAAAGCCGGTGAGAATTTTGAAGTCGGTACGGCTTTCCAACCTGGTGCAGTTATTGGTGGAGCATTTCGTATTGAATCAGTGATTGGCCAGGGTGGCATGGGTGTTGTTTATCTGGCCGAACAACTGTCATTGAGAAAACCAGTGGCTTTGAAGATGCTTGCGCCAGAATTGGTCAATGAGCAAAGCTGGTTGCGCTTTAAGGCCGAGGCCAAGACTCTGTCTGTACTGAATCATAGTTCGCTGGTAAAGGTCTACGATTTAGGCGTTCATGAGAATACGATTCCCTATTATTCGATGGATTTTCTGCAAGGGCGGAGCCTGGAAGAAATACTCGCTAACGATGGACCATTGCAGTTCAGGCAAGCTCTACCTATCTTTATTGAAGTGCTTGATGGTCTTGCCTACGCCCATCGCAACGGTATTGTTCACCGCGATCTTAAACCCGGAAATATAATGCTTTGCACTGTTGATGGTGCCAAGTCGATTAAGATTCTAGATTTTGGTATTTCTAAACTAATTGGTCCTAATGCCGTTAGTTCGCAGAGTTTAACCACAGTTGGCGAAATATTTGGTAGTCCGTTTTATATGAGCCCCGAGCAGTGTTCTGGTAGTACTGTTGATGCTCGCTCTGATATCTATTCTCTTGGTTGTGCCTTAATTGAACTGCTGACAGGCTTTGTGCCATTTGAAGGTAAGGAATTTATTGAAACTGTGATGATGCATCAAGAAGAGGCACCACCATTGTTGGCTGATTTGGAGCCTAGCCTAAAGTATCCTCCTGCTCTTGATCGTGTCTTGGCCAAGTGTTTAGCCAAGCGACCACAAGATCGCTATCAATCTGCCAAAGAGATGGCGCTAGACCTTGGGCGAGTGCTTGAGGGCAAAGAGGTTATGGCACCTAAGCTGGCATCTTTGTCGCAAGATAGGTCTACTCATTCTGCTGAATCAAGCGATGAAACATTTCAATTGCCTCTATCGCTCATCCTCTGTGCCGCTGCTGTGACAGTTTTTGTAGCTAGCAGTGCATACTTTATTTTGCGGCCGACTTCTACCGCTCATCATTCTCAACCGCTACATCCTGATCTTGGAACAATTGACCCGGATGTTGGGAGCCAAGTATTAAAACAAGAGAGTATAAGCAGTTCTGAAGTCGAATCTCCGCTAGGCAAGCCCCCTAGTAGCTCCGACTATGCGGTTCTGCGAAAGGTTGCTACAGCCAGTCGCAATGGTGAAAGGACGGCGAGTAATACACTATTTGAGGTAATGCCTGAGTTTGACGTTACTGCACTGCAGCCTGAGGGATCGGAGAAGGAGACATTTAAGTACTCGACCATAGTTGTTGAGAATGGCCGTCGCCTGAGACGCTTCAATTTTCCTTCTGACACTTCTATAGGTATGGTGCGTGACGGTAGAATGTCAGAGAGCAAGTCTGCAACAGGTTTTGTTGATTTTCCTGCTGATGCTCCGATTACTTTTTCTGCAGCTGGAATTGTGAGCCGCTACCCTCAGTATATGAGACGGTTTCGTTCTGAGGATATAAGGCATCTGGTCCTTTCATTGAACGCTTGCGCGGATCAAGTGCTGTCTGCTGCATCAAGTCTTTCAGCGGTTACCGATTTGGGTTTGTCTGGTGGGGTTGAATTGACTGACAGAGGCTTTCAGGCTGTCGGAAATTTTAAGCACTTAAATGGGTTCTCGCTTTCATCGAGCAATTTAACTGGCGAGGCTATTGCTCGTGCTAATTGCTGGCAGAATCTCAAGCGTCTGACATGGCGCGACGCTAAGCAACCAGGCACTTTCCTAAAGAAGCTGCAGTCGAGTAGTTCCTTGGTTTACCTTGATTTATCAGGAAACAAACTTAGTCAGGCTGACTTCGAGCTTATTTCAAAATTGACTGGTCTAGAGTATTTGAGTCTGGCCCATACTAAAGTTACTCTTGAAGGTCTCGAGGCCGTTGCCGCGCTGCCAAAACTAACTGGCTTGGATCTGACTAATTCTGGTCTAGGAATTAAAGCTATTCCAGTCTTGCAAAAGATGAAAAACCTAAAGCGGTTGGCAATTTTGCAAGCGACCTCATCACCGCAGTTAAGAACAGCGTTGATTAACCAATTGCCTCACGTTAAAATCTATGGTTGGTCAGAATCGATGCGGGTACTCTTAGATGACTGACAAGCTCTGCAAAAGTTGCGGAAAAGCACCTCTGGCTAATCATGCTGGTTCAGTCACTTCGTATTTCTTTCAACACAATTATTGCCAGTGCAACCGCGCCAGGCCTGCGGACCTCGGCCAAAACGAGGTCTGTGTCAACTGCGGTAAGTCACGACCCCTTAGTCGTCGTGCTGGTTCTTTCACGTCGTTTCTCTTCAAAGAACTTCGCTGCCAGTGCGCCGGGCCCATTGCCACCAAAAGACGTTCCAGTGCTTCATCGCATCGCTCGGCCACTGCTCAGCGCCTGACTCAACGAAGGCAATTTACGCAATCGCGAGTGAGCGGCACAGGGCCGTCTGGCCATTCCAGTGCACAAAGGATTTTGCCAGCTAATAGTGTTATTGGGGGCGCATTCAGAGTAATTGGCATGATTGGCCAGGGCGGCATGGGAGTTGTCTATTTGGTGGAACAACTGTCATTGAAAAAGCAACTGGCTTTGAAAGTGCTATCGCCAGAGTTTGTTAACGAGCAGAGTTGGTTGCGCTTTCAGGCAGAGGCCAAGACTTTAGCTGCGCTCAATCATGCCACCCTGGTGAAAGTTTACGATCTGGGCATTCATGACCGAGCGTTGCCGTTCTATTCGATGGATTATTTGCAGGGGCAGAATTTAGAAGAAATTTTGATTGCTGATGGTCCTCTTCCTCTCAATCAAGCATTGTCTATATTCATTGAAGTATTGAGTGGCCTGGCCTATGCTCACCGCAATGGCATTATTCATCGCGATCTCAAGCCGAGTAATATTATGCTTAGCACTGCAGGCAGTGCTGAGCAGGTGAAGATTTTAGATTTTGGTATTTCGAAATTAGTGCTGCCGGGTGGCAGTCTTGCGCAGTCGTTGACTTCTACTGGTGAGGTATTCGGTAGTCCATATTATATGAGCCCAGAGCAGTGTGTTGGCGATGTGGTTGATGCCCGTTCTGATATTTATTCGATTGGCTGTTCTTTGTTTGAGGTATTGACTGGATTTGTACCTTTTGAAGGGCGCAGCTCTGTTGAGACGGTTGCCATGCATCAAGATAGAGATGCGCCTAGACTTTCGGAGGTTTCCTCTGAAGTTGAGTTTCCTCCGTCAGTCGAGCTTGTGTTATCTAAGTGTTTGGCAAAGTTGCCGCAAGATCGCTACCAGACAGCTAAAGAGTTGTCTTTAGATCTAGAGCGCATTCTAGATGGCAAAGACGTGCTTGCATACAACCGCGTTTTTCCTTCGGCCGAGACACGCGACGAAGATTCAGCTGAGCCCTTCCCCTTCCGCTTAGTCATAGTTGTGACTTTGGTCTTGCTTGCTTGCCTGATTGCCACCTATTTTTTCTTTGCCGCCAAGTCTCCTCAGTTAACTGCAGGGGAAAAAACCGCTGTAGCCAAGCCGAAGCAGCAGGTTTCAGCTTCCAGTGAGGCTTTGCGGGAGCCTGGACCTTATGTACCGGAAGATTCACTGGGTTCTTTCTCTACGGTAAGTCCGTCCGCTCAGAAAACGGAAGTATTGGCGGATAAAAACGCGGCGGAAGATAGTGGTTACGATTCGTTTGTCACCATGGTCGGTGACGCTGATCACAGTATCGGTACCTATTCTGGTGAACAGAATATTCCGGCTGGCTCGCAGTTCGAGACAGAGAAGTACTCGACTAGAGTTGTGGTAAATGGCGTGCCAATGATTTCATTCAAGTTTCCCACTGATGTGGTTATTGGTAAAATCTATACTGTTAGAGATGACCCTGGAGTAGACGCTAAAGGCACTATCAATTGCAGGCAAGGTGCTTTTTTGACCTTTATGCCTTCGCGAATTGTAGGTAAATATCCACAGTACGTGCAACGCTTCCGCTCTGATGATTTGCAAGGAGTTTTGATCTACAGTAATGGTGGCGATGATGCTGTTTTGAAAGCTGTTTCTTGTTTGCCAGAGATTAAGATGCTATCGGTAATGGCTAATTCAGAGCTTACTCCGTCATCCATAGCCTCCTTCAACAAATTCAAAAATCTAGTTACCTTTGATGCCTCGAGTAGTTATCTCACTGGCAGTTTCTTTGCTAGTGCCAATTGTTGGTCAAAATTGGTTAACTTGTATTGGAATGGTGCCAAGGCTCCGGCTCCTTTTCTCAAGAAACTGCAATCCTCGCCAGATCTTAAATTTTTGAAGTTGTCTGGCTCTAACTTGATTCACGATGATTATTTGTTGATTGCCAAGTTAGCTAATCTGAGAAACCTTGATCTGGCAAACAATAAAATTGACAAAGAAGATCTGTTGGCCTTGACTGCTCTCGATAAGCTGACAAACCTTAGGGTTCAAGGTTGCCACATTGGTCCTGACTCCATTGCTGTCTTGAAAAAATTCAAGTCGTTGGTTGACTTAGAAATTTTGACTGGTGATGCTTCTGACCCTAGTTTTTCCGCCCTTCGTGCGGCTCTGCCGGGTGCCAGGATACACTAGTAACGAGAACATACTAGTAACGAGAACACACTAGTAACGAGAACACACTAGCAACGAGAATGCATCAGGTAGCCGGTTTTTAGCGTTTCTATAAGATATTAGGCTGCTTACTCGAGTGCTCTCCAGTTCATTTCTTTCACACTGCTCTTGCCACTAAGATTGTCTAGAACCTGTTGTTTCATGTATTGAGCGTATTCGTTTGTTGGTTGCAGCTGAAGCGCTGTTTGAAAATCAATCATGGCTAAATCGTACTTTTGCAAATGGCGATAACATGAGCCCCGGAAGAGATAGAAGTCGACATAGTTTGGCATGATTTTTATTGCTTCGCTTAGTTTTCCCACCGCTTGCTCATAACGGCTCATGCCGTGAAGAGCAAGGCCGTCGTAGAAGAGATTCATGGCTGGTTGCGATGCTCTATTTGCAGCGGTCGCGGCAATGGCTCTTTCTAGAGCTGCTCGGTGCATCGCGATGGGAAACAGTGAGGTTCTTTCACTCTTTTCCAGGTGATAATATCTGAACGGGTCTGTGCTTCTGTCGAGAGCTTCTTGCGGTTGATGCGCCAGTTCGTAGGCCGTGATTTGATCTGTTGTTTGGCAACCATAGAAATAATTGCCGCGGGTCTCTAGGGTGTTATAAAATTTGATAGCATCTTGGTAGTTCATTTGGTAGAGCTGCGCTTTGGCCAGTTCGTAGTGGCGGCAAGATTGGCTCATTCTTTTGGGATGAAAAACAGTTTCAATCAGGTCTGGAACTACTGCTGAGTGCTCTAGTACTAGAGCTTTTTTGAAAGCAGCCTCGGCTTCTGCATAGTGGCCAGTGTGAGACAGTGCCGCACCGTAGGCCGTTTGAATACTGTAGTCGAGGGGGCTTAAATCAACTGCTTTTCGTAGGTCTACAAGGGCTTTTTCGTAAGCTAATTTGTTGTTTTCGTCCCCGTCCTTTAAATCGAGAGTGTAACTTATGGCACGGCCGAAATAGGCGAGGGCGCAGTTGGGGGCTATGGCGATGCACTTATTGCATTCGTCTAAAGCCTTGTTTGCCTCAGAGCGATAAAGTGCTACAGCGGCGGCATGACCATGGCTATGCAGGGCGGCCTTACTGTCAAACCAGGCCGGTGAGCCCGGTATGAGCATCCAGGCTACGGCAATTGTGATGGTTAGCCAGGAGACAAAGGCTCCAATTGCTGCCAGTACGCTAGCTACTGACGTAGTTTTGCCTGCTGAATTGAATTGAAGTGAGACTTGATTGAGGTTACTTTCGCTTTGCGAATTGGAGTGATTGGTGCTGCTAGCCCCAGGATGAGCTAACGAAAATTGAGCTGCCGCAAGATTTCCACGGATTGGCTCATCTTCTTCTGGAAGAGTTAGCTGGCCACCTCTGACAAGATTGGCGCTGTCTACAACTTTGAGGGTGGCCTTGTCTGGCGCGCCCTCTTTTATTTTGAATGGAGCTGCCGTTGAAAAAGTTACATGGGGTGGTTCTTTGAGCGCATCTTTCTTAGGTTCTGTATCAGGTTCTTTCTCTGGTTCTGCTGCCTTCTCTTTGGCTCCATTAATGTTATGTCCGGAATTATTGTCGTTGTTTTTGTCGCTGTTATCGTCGTCTTTTTTGTCATCATCGTTAGACCGGGATGGCTCGTCTAAGTCTTGAATTATCTGATGGCAATTGGCGTAGCGATCTTTTAAGTTTATGGCCGTGGCTTTGGCTACTATTTTGTCCATTGCCAGAGAAACTTGCGAGTTCTCTTCTCTGGGGTGAGAAACACTTATGGGCTCAGGCTCTTTTCCTGTGAGTAGAAACGATAGAGTGGCGCCCATACCATAAATATCGCTCTGGCTTACTGGTTGGCCCCGGAATTGTTCCGGTGGAAGATAAGCCGGCTTGCCCACTACTGAGCCGGTAGCGTTCGACTCCACTTGTCTGGCTACGTTAAAGTCAATCAATTTTAGGACGCCGTCATTGCGCAAGATCAAGTTTTCGGGAGTGAAGTCGCGGTGTACAACTTGTGGCTCTTGGCTGTGCAGATAGTTCAAGATTGTGCACATTTGTCTAGTTAGGTCGCGCACACGCTCCTCTGATAGAGGCCCTTCTTTCGCTACAACTTCTCGTAAAGACTTGCCGTCAATATGCTCTAAGACCAGGTAAGCTCTGTGATCTTCAACGAAGAAGTCTTTCAACTTAACTACTTGATCGTGATTTAGGTGCTTTAATATTCGGGCTTCGCTTTCGAAACTTTCTAAAACATCTTTGCGAATACTGATATCGACATATATAGGCAAGAGAAATTCTTTCAGCACTACGGTATCGCCACTGGCCTGGTCATAGGCCGAATAGGCTGCGCCCTGACCGCCCACACCGAGTGAACGCTTGACTCTGTAGCGACCGTCATTGAGAACAATGTCTTCTGTCAAAGGTTTGAGACGATCTCTTTGTGGTGGCGCCGATAGTGCCTGTAGCCACATTTCGGTGTAACTATGGTCAACCGGTGGCTGCAGGGCTTGCACTAAGGCTGCAGAGCGACTTACACCGGGTGCCCAACGCTCTATGGCGTCGAGGATGATCTCGCGGTCTTCTACTGATTCGACTGCACCCATACTCAGTTTTATGGGTTCGCCGTTGTCGCGGTTAAATTGCAGTTCTGATGCAGTGGTCTGACCTTTCTGGTTCTTGCTATTGAGTTCAATAGATGTCAGTGAACTCCAGGGGATGATCTCGCCCTCTTTCTTCTTTTCGCCTAGCCAGCGAAACGATCTAAAGCCCAGGGGGGTGAATTCATAGTTAGTCGGTTGTTTTAAGACAAAGCGCACAACCATTGCCGCGATTGTGGCTGACAGTGCTCCAATCAGAGCGAGAAAGGTCTGGTTAGAGATGGTGAAGATATTTCCGGCTGCGGTAGTGCCCGAGCTTGGCGGAGGGGTGAACAAGGGGTTGAGAAGTTTGCCTAGCGCGCCAGCTAGGTCTGGAAAGTACATGCAAAATAGCTGTAGTAGAGCCAGGTTTATTGTAATGGCAATGGCAGCGTTGATGTATCGCTCTTTCTTGCTTGTGGTCTTGTGGCGGTGTTTGAACCAGCGCTCAATTGCGATAAAAGGCCTGTAGCGAATTACCATTTTGTCGCGGTCAACAACTCTTGTTTGTAGTTTGAACGCGGTTGCTGTATCGGTTTTGTTAACTGCTTTTAGTGCTTTGAGCCAGTACCAAATAAAGGGCACTGTCATGAAACCGCCAAAGAAGAGGCCGACGAACTTATTGGGGAAACTTTTCTTTTGCTGGTCGGAGCAAAGCTTTTTCAGTTTTGATGGCCAGTAATTCAGGGCTGCAGTGAAATAGATCGCTGAAATTAGAAGTAGCCAGGGCAGCATCTGTATTACAGGATAGGCGCTCAAATAAAGCAATTGGCTGAAGAAGTATCCAACTAAGGATATCCAGGCTAAGGGCAGCAGGCTCAATAGCACTGTGCGGCTGCCAGCAGCCTTGGCGCATTCGGGGAGGTGCAGCACTGTATGTTTGATTAGTTGCTTTTGACTGATGTAAAACCAGACAAGGTGCAGCACATAGAAAACTATGGCCGTTATGAAGCTCGTTGATGTCAGCGGATTGAAGTCGCCATGCCGTGAGACCACTTCTGACGGTACTAGAAGAAAGGCACATATTGATATTATCGCTGTCAGCATACCCATCTTTAGCTTGGGTAAAGGCGGTAGCGGCTGGGGGGTGCTGTTGCTTTGTTCAGCAGTTTCGACCGCCACTATTGTTTCTTGGAGCGGCGCTTCTAGTTGTGCCCCTAGTTGAACCCCTGGTTGTTCCTGTGACGGTTTCTCTAATGGTTTCTCTGCTTGTTCCTCGGATTGTGTTTCTGGCACAAGCATGCCGTTTCCGCTACTGACAGCCGATTCTGAAGTATCCTCGACAATATCATCTACATTGTCATCGCTAATTTTTAGCTCAATTGTTTCGCGCTCGGCTTCCGCTAGTTTGAGCTTTTGTGCTTTTCTCTGTTTTCTTGTCAGTTCATGGTCCGAATTGCCGCTCATGCCTCTGCCTCGTCACTTACTGATTTAGAGGTTGCCTTGTGCTCACTTGACGCTGTTGAACCGGCTGCAGCAGCTGCTAGTTCGGGTACGTTGTACTTAGCTTCTAATGCTCGTAAATGTTCTATGAGTTGTTCTGCGCTGGCCATGCGATCTTGCTTTTCGAACGCCGTTAGAAGGGTTACTAGATTTTCCATCTCTTCGGATATGTCTGGCAGGATGGCGCGGATATCAGCCTGGGAAAGAGGCACGGGGTCGCGGCCCGTTAGCAGATAATGCAGGGTGCCACCGAGGGCGTAGAGATCGCTCTGGGGCACTGTCTTGCCACGGAGTTGCTCAGGGGCGATGTAGGCCTGTTTCCCTACGAGTGTTCCAGTGGCTGTGCCAACAAATTCGTTTGAGGCGCCGAAATCGATTAGCACGACTGTGCCATCGTTTTTCAAAACTAAATTATCAGGAGTGAGATCGCGGTGCACCACTGGTGGTTCTTGACTGTGGAGAAACTGAAGTATTTCAGCAATTCGCATGGCCCAGTTTAATACTGGTCTTTCGGCACATGCACCGTTTTGTTTCACATATTGCCGCAAGTCTTGGCCGTGTATATATTCCATCAAGAGATAGTGCCGATCTTCTTCAACAAAATGATCGAGTACCCGAGCGATATTGGGGTGCCGTAGGCCAAATAGCATTTTTGCTTCTCGCACCAAGTGCTGCTCTGCCATCTGTCTTACTTCCGGCTCTGCACTTGGTGGCACCACCGCTTCTTTCAGTACAAACATTTCTGTTTCATTTTTCTGCACCAGATAAATGGCTGAGAGCCCACCAAAGGCTAGTTGACGCACTACCTTTAGTCGACCATTCTGCAGGGTTTTTCCGGGCTCAAGCGGTACAAAAGTTGTGACAGTAAAGCGTCGGCCAAGCTCATCTTGCCACATCTTGGTGTGGCCCAGGCTGAGTTGTTCGCTGCCGCTCTGAATTGTGCGCTGAAATTCGATCAGCTCGTCTGAGCGTTGGCAGTTGGTACCCCAAAGTTCAACTGCCAGTAGAAATTCTTCGAGATGACCTTGGGGAAGGTCAGCAATGTTGAGTGGCAGTAATATATTTGGCTGGAACCCAAGCACGAGTTGTTGGCCTTTGGGACCCTCGATAATTGAGGCCGTGCGCAGTTCACTCCATTGCCAGTTGCGCTTAAACCCAAGTGTAGGCAAGAGAAACGGTGGAAAGCTCAAACCATTTTTTGAAATATGGATTTTATTGTCTTCGCTCAAAGCCGATGCTAAAAGACCAAAAAATATGATGCTAGCGAGAGTGAGCGAGATCAGTATGTTGTAAAAGAGGAAAGACTCATTGGGAAACTTTACGAGAAAGACAATGAAGGCCGTCAAAGCCATCGGGGCAAACAGCGACCAAATCGGTAGAAGGGCGCAGACTCCTACAAGTTGCACTTTTGTTTGCATGGGTTTGTAGGGAACAACCAGCTGAAACTCTGCCATCGTTTGCCCCGTTTAAAAAATTTGCTCGAACGAGGATATACCCGAGGTAGCAAAACCCTTAACTAAATTAGCCTAGGGCGCTTAACATTCCGATTTGCTATTCGCCGATTTGCTATTTGCTGATTTGCCGACTTACTATTTGCCGAGTTGCAAGCGCATGAAAGTTCTCTCTTCAACTGGCAGACCCAGTTTTTGCTCTAGCATGTAAATCTCTTCTATTTCTTTTGACCATTGGTTCTTGGGCAATTTCTCAAAGCCCATTGTGGAGTAGAACGGCGCATTCCAGGCGATGTTGAGGAAGGTCGACAGGGTTAGATGGGGAAAATTGCGCCCGCGGGCCCATTCGGCCACTGTCTCTACCAAGCGCCTACCCAGGCCTCTGCGGCCGTGACTGGGCAATACGTCTACTTCTTCAAGGTAGGCCACTGGCCCTAGCACCGTGGCTATGGCAAAACCCACAGGACCCTGTGGGGTGAGGCTATGCAAGCCCTGTGATTGGTCGTCAGGAAGGATTTGCTCTGCCACCCAGACCTGTCCATCGCCAATTAGTTCTTTGAGTAATCCCTGTTCGAAGTGATGGTCGAGCAAATCATCTATCAGGCCGGTTCCCTTGAAGCGAACTGCAGATTTCAACTCGATCTCTTTGATTGCTTTCATGTCGCCCTTACGGGCCAGGCGTATGCAATATTGCTCAGTCATGATCTCTAGAGTGGTTTGTCTGGCGGTAACTGTTTGTCACAGGTTATAGATTAACTGACAATGGTTAGTTGCCAAAGGCATTAAATGGTGATCCATTTTTAAGGAGTTATTATGCCAGGCGTTTATAAAATGACCGAAATTGTTGGAACCTCAACAGAAAGTTTCGCTGATGCTGTCAAAGAAGGCGTTAAGCGCGCTTCTAAGAGCCTCCGCCACCTGAGCTGGTTCGAAGTTGTTGATCAACGTGGTTCAATCAAAGACGGTCAAGTTGAAGAGTTTCAAGTCACAATCAAAGTTGGATTCAAGCTCGAAGACTAGAATTTGTTACTTTGCCTAGAAATTACGGGCAAAGGCTAGAGTTTTTGCACTACACTTTTGCTATGTTGGCTAACCCTAATAGGGAAGGAATCATGGCAAAAGTGATTGCAAAGAATTCTAAATTGGGTTTTTTACTGTTTTTAACCGGCGTTATAGTCGCTGCTGTGAGCACTGCTGGTGGTGCTCTGAGCGAATCGACTGCTTCGGCCGTCGAGGGTGAAGCTACCGTCTCTGAAGCTGACCCAGTCAAGGATGATGCCTCCAGCGAAGCGCCAATTTATAATTTTAAAGCTAATGCCCTAGATGGCCATGAAATAAGTTTTGGCGACTATAAGGGCAAGGTTTTGCTGATCGTCAATACTGCCAGCCATTGTGGCTACACTCCGCAGTATGCTGGCTTAGAGGCCTTGAGTAAGAAGTATGAGGCCCAGGGGCTGAAAGTCTTGGGCTTCCCTTGTGACCAGTTTGGTCACCAAGAACCCGGCGATGCTGCTGCCATTTCTTCTTTCTGCACAAAGAACTATGGTGTTGATTTTCAGATGTTCGACAAAATTGAAGTTAATGGCAAACAGGCCAACCCCCTGTATGTCTATCTGAAAAAGAGCACAAAAGACCACGGCGATATCAGATGGAACTTCACTAAATTCTTGGTGGACAAGCAAGGTAAGGTGTTGAGGCGCTATGGCTCTATGGCAAGCCCTGAGAGCTTATCCGCTGATATTGAAGCAGCTCTTAAGTAGCTCCCGTTAAGTCGCTCCCAAGCTAGTCGTCTGAAGAAGGACGCCTGCGTTGCTGCTTTTTGATTGAATTTTGCGATTTTGTTTCGACCCGTCTGATTTTAGAGCCGAGAGTTGGTTTAGTTGCTTTTCTTACCACTGGTCTGTGGGCTACAGAGAGCAGCATTTCAGTTACTTTGGCGAGGCAATCATCGATATTGCCAATTTGATCGCGATAGCGTTGTGAAGTTAAGACCAGGTCGCCTTCTAGGGTTAGGCGGCTGGCGTACTTGCTGACAAAGCGCGCCTTTACTTCATCGCTAATGCTGGGGCTGGTGCTAATTGCCCAACGCATCACGGCCTTGCTGTTCACTTTATTGACGTTTTGGCCGCCGGGGCCACCGCTACGCGCAAAGGTGAACGAAAATTCGCTCAGTGGAATTTGAATTTTGTCTGTGACTGAAAGCATAGTTAGATTTGTATACCACAGCTATAGGCCGACATGCAAAAGCGCAGAGCATTTTGAACTTCTCTGCGCTTTGTAAAGTCTGTCTGTAAGTGGTCTACAGTCTTACTGGTTCAACTCTAGGCCGCCGCTAGGCTGCCGTGGTTGTCGCAGTGTGTTCCGCAAGGGCTGTGCAGGTGGCCGTTCACGAGATAGTCGACATGGTCACCATGGGGTACTGCAGCATGTCCGCAGTCGGCGCCATGTTTGTGGCTTGAGTCATGACCATCGCACTTATGCTCAGGTGTGCAGGCAACAGGGTTAGCTGCTGACTCAGAGAGTTTGCATTCGTCTACGTGGTCGCTGTGTACGTGATGAAGGTGGCCGTCATGAACATAATCAACGTGGTCTTCGTGTTTGACGGCGACATGACCACAGTTGCTTCCGTGTTTGTGGTCGTGGCTATTGTGTGTTTCGCAAGACATGATACAGCTCCAAATACGAACTAGTAAAAGTTCTTATGGGTAATGAAACGAATAAATCCATCGGCTAGCTTGAGTCGACTGATATCGTTTTAACGTCTTGCTATCGCTATGTCAACTATCGAAAGTGTGGTGGCGGCAATGGTGCATCCCGGGTCTGCGAAATAGTCCGGGTTTCCGGTGCTATCAAGCTTTTCAAATAAATTTGAAGGGTATGAAAATCGTTTCCATTGCCGCTAGTTTTCTTGCAAATTTGGGAATGAAAATGGTTTCAATTGTCGACAATCTGGTTGATTTCGGTTGATGATAGATTAGTGGTGATGGCCCCGCCCGTGGTGCCACTTTCTGCCCCGGCCGTTGTGGCGACCATTGTTCCAGTTGCGGCCATTGCTCCAGCCGTTGTTCCAACCATTGTTCCAGCTGTTGTTATTGCAGCGATTGTTGCGCCAGGCATTATTGACATTGCCATAATACTGGTTGTTGTATCCGTTTCTCTGGTTCATATAATTTTGCATCGCTTGGAAATTCAAACGTCTTTCGAAATCGTTGGCATAGGCAGGCGCAGTGGCGAAGGAACAGCCGATTATGGCGACTGCTGCGGCGGCCGTGCTCAGTAGTTTTTGTGCATTCATTGTAAATTCCTCCTGCGGTGACAAATAAAACCGACGAGGAGGAAGGCTTCAGGTTCCGAGCTTGGCTTTCTCCAAGCTTGCGCGGGCTTTTACGAAGCTTGTATTGCAGGCAGAGTAAGCGTTGGTAAATTTGTTAAAATTCTCAAATCGTACCTGCTTGCAACCTTGTTGCTGTCTGCCTTTCTATCTATGCTATTTGAGCCCGGTGTTTTTACTTTGAGTATAAAAGCAAGATGGTGCCACTATTGATAACACCATCTTGCTTTCAATGCAAACTATTTTTTTGCTGAGCTGGTCTCAAGCTTCGCTATGTGTTTGTATTCTTAGTTGTGGATCCGGCCACGCACTTAGTGATGATTGTGGTCATTATCTCTATTTCTGTTCCAGCCGCTATGCTGATTGTAGTTATTGTTCCAGTTGCGATTTTTATAGTGTTTCTTGTTCCAGCCGTTATGATTTCCGTTGTTCCAATTTCTATTATTGTTATTGCGGCCGCGGTTCCAGTTATTGTCTTGCCGGCCCCGGCTATGGTCGGCCAATCTTAGATGGGTAGAAGTTGTCTGGCGATATTGCTGTTGGTCGTAGTCTCTAGCTTGGGCTGGGTTTGTCATTGCAATAAAACCGAATAGGGCCATTGCGGTGGCAAAAGCAGCAATTAGTTTGCGAGCGTTCATTAGTTCTCTCCGTGGTTTACGGAGCGTTGGACGGGGTTATTTTGCCCTAGTTCCCGCAAGTTTCAGCTAGTGTCCTAATTTTTCGCCAAGACCTAGTTCCAGCATTGCTGAGTCACCATTTGCTTTTTGTGCTTTTGAAGTAGTAATTGTGTATGGATCTGTTGCCTTTTTGTAGCCCACAGGGGCGACGAAGTCTTTAGCGTTGTATGGTAGCTCTTTGAAGCTAAGGGTTGTTAAATATTCAACGAAGCCGCTGCGCTGGAAGCCACCAAGCCAGCCAGCGTCAGCTACTTTGGGCTTGTCGAAAATCAGTGAATACTTTGTCAAAATCCCTTTTTGTGGGCGTATTCCATAATATCCAGAAATCATGGCGTCAACTTCTGGCGCCGTATTTAGGTGTTCGATAAACCAGAAGGTTTGCGTGCCCATCTTGTAGGCCCAGCTTTTGGCTCCTGTTGTATCGACTGCTTTTGATCTTGCTAGGCCTATATGATTTGTAGGCATGGCTTTGAGGTCGACTGGATACGACCTGTAAAACTGATTACGTGTGGTTTTCCATTCTATTTTGTCGTCATTACGGAAAGTCACAACTGACCAATCTGGCGCCTTTGAGAGAAGGTAATAGCCCCAAGACTCATTGCAAATTTTGATAGCATTTTTTGAGAAGTATATTTTGGAGCGGCCGATGTCTTTGTGAACTTGAGTGATTACCCATTCGTGCTCACCAGTGGACTTGTTGGCTGGCTCGGTAGCCATAGTGGGGCCCGGGAAGAAAAGGTTGCCCATTACAGCGAGGCTAAGTATGGTTATTTGATGTTGAAGTCGGTGTTTCATATACCGTTCACAGTCAGGCTTAAATATTAGATTCCCGCTGCTGCGGCAAAAAACATTGTATGAAATAGGTAAGAAGTCATAATAACCTAAACTACACAAATGCTAGTAGCGTTGGCGAGGGCTAAATAGGTGAAGCAGTTGCAAAAGAAGAAGATTTTGACGGTTCTAGCACTAGCAGTCGCTTCTAGTTTATTAACTGGGCAATCTGCCCTAGCTGAACGCTACAAGGTGCGTGTGCTCACTGTTTATGATGGTGATACTCTGTTGGTCGACCATGGCGGCAAACGCGAGAAAATCATATTGTATGGAGTTGATTGCCCCGAAAGTGCTCAAGACTTTGGCCCGCTGGCCAAGCAGTTCACTGAGGCATGCTGCTCTCATAAAGATGTAGTGATTGACTTCAAGGGGCGCGACAAATTTAACCGATTGGTGGCCGAGATCTACTTGAGCGATGGCGCCGATCTCAATCACGAGCTCGTAAAGCGAGGTTTGGCCTGGTGGAGTGATAAATTTGCTGCCGGTGACACCGTTTTGCAAGCCTTGCAAACTGAGGCAAAGGCTGCTAGCACGGGCCTTTGGGCTGCACCGCATCCGGTACCGCCTTGGCTCTTTCGTAATGGCGATAAAGCCGTTCAGGCTACGATTGTGCCTTCTAACTAAAGATGGCTAGAATTATTGGTGCCCGGCTGTCAGAATGAGGGCGGCATCCCTCATCAAGTCAAGATATTGATTTAATGTTCGGCGTAATTAGTTGTTAGGAGGTACGGAATGCAGTCCAAATCCAGCGCCATCAGTGCATTCAGCGCGAACAAAGATGTAACCATGAAACGCAAGCCACTTGTCAGCCTCGCTTCCTTCCTCATGGCAATCTCGCTAGGATTTTGCTCCTTGCCGGTTCAGGCTGTTAGCTTCGGTATCACCCCATTTCCTAAGGGCGGTGAGAACGCCACTCCTAAAGATCAGACAAATGCCATGAAGATGTGCGTTGATGCTGGCGTCAGTGGCATCTTCTACGGTGGAACGTGGGCTGACCTGGAGCCTTCAAAAGGCACCTATTCCCTCACTCAGTTAGGTAAAACCCTTAAATATGCGCCTAAGCTAAAGCGCTTCTTGGGCGTGCAAGTTTTCGATATCACTACAAAGAATATGCCCAGTGATTTGACTAAGGCTAAGCTCGACAGCCCAAAGGTCGTCTCTCGCTTCGGTCAACTGCTAGCGCGTTTGAAGAAAACTACTGGTGGCAATATCGCTTACTTCTCGATTGGCAATGAGGCTGATGTTTATCTAGCCAAGCACCCAAAAGAAGTGGATAGCTTCATGAAATTCTTTGCTCTGGCAAAGAAAGAAGTTGTGAAAACCTTCCCTGGTTGTAAGGTTGGCATTACTCTTCGCGCTGAGAATCTCCTCAACGGCAAAGAGCCTTCTGCCATGGCCCAGAAGCTCTTGGATGAGAGCGATGTGCTGATGTTTAACTACTATCCGATGGAAAACTACAAGCCTAAGAAGCCGCAGCAAGTTGAACAAGACATGGAGACTTTGGCTAAGATTGCTAACGGCAAGTCAATTGTGTTTCAAGAAATTGGCTACCCAAGCTCTCCAAGGCTAGGTTCATCTGATAAAAATCAGGCTGAATTTATGGAGCTAGCTTTCAAAGAATTGCGCAAAAATCCTCAATTTGAATTCGCCAATTTCTTTGCTTTGCATGATTTGACTCCTGCTATCTGTGATTATTTAGCTGAGCATTACACGATTAGCAGCAAGAATTATCGCCAAGTGATGCAGTCTCTAGGTCTGCGTCGCAGCTCTGGAAAAGCCAGAACCGCTTGGGATGTCGTGAAGAAAGGTCTAGCCGAAAAACCTGCTGTTAAGCCAGCTGAGGTTAAACCAGATGTGACTAAACCAGAGGATATGCCTACTGATGTCGCTCCTGGTGAAAAGTTGCCGACCGAGACTCCGACAACCACACCAGCTGAGACACCAGCAACAACACCGGCGACGGCGCCTTCCGAGACTCCAGCCACAACTCCTGCAGGAACTCCTGGTGATACACCTGCTGAAACGCCGGCTAAGGGTGATTCAGATGCGAAGCCTGAGGCTGCCCCTGAGGCAACGACTGAAACTAAGACTGAGACCAAGACCGAAACTAAGAATGATGACGCTTCTGAGTCTAAATCTGAAGCGAAGCCCAAGTCTAAGGGTTGGTTTAAGTTCAAGTCGAAGTCTAAGTCTGAAGACAAGACCGCGAAATAGAGCGCTAATTAGCACTCTTTGTTCAATTCAGGGGGAATTCGCTCTTACCAGCGAGTTCCCCTTGGAACTAATTGGCTCAAGGGCCGTCGCCACCCTCAGAAATTTGAGACTTTGAGGAAAGAGGGAAGCGCTATGACTGACAAAACAGAAAAGAAGACTGAAACTAGCTCTGAGAACAATTCGATTGCCGAATTCGTCAAGGCTACATCCGTAGCAGAGTCGAACGCTGAGAACCCTGGCGAGCCCGCTAAGCAAGCACCGCTAGATGGAAGTACTGAAGTCTCACCAATGGATCGCGGAGCCGAAGACGAGCTTGATGGCTCTGCTCCGCCTAAAGAGGGCGAGACCGTTGCATCGAAGAAGGCGAAGGCCCCAGCAGCTAAATCTTCATCCTAGCCACTAGATCTAGCATCTGATTGTGCATTTCGTCTTCATCTAGATGAATGCGTTGGCCGTGACCAGGGAAGATCCAGCTGAAGGCAAAGTGAGAAAGCTTCGCCATAGATTCGATTTGTTCTTGCCAGGAATACCAGCAAAAGTCACGAAATGCCTCTAACTGCTGGGTATCACGGTCAAAAGCCAAGTGATCACCAGTGAATAAAAATTGGTTTTTATAGAGTAAGACCATGTGCCCTTTCGTATGACCTGGTGTGGGTATTATTGTCAATTGCTCACTCAGGTCGCTTGGGAATTCACAATTCAGGCTGGCATTTACTGGCTGGGCCGACTGAATGTCGAGAACTATTTCTGAGCCTGGGGCGCTGTCGGCGTCGTCGAGATGGACAATTCTTTTGGCATTAAATGCGGTGGCATATTTGGCAGCATCTGCAATGTCGTCTCGGTGGCTGAGAAAGATGTATCTTATTCCGCCCATTTGCTCAAAGCGCTTAACCAGGTGCGGCAAAAACTTGGGTGAGTCAATCAGCCAATTGCCATCTTTGTGCGCGATAAAATAGCTATTGCCGCCATACGATTTCGGTGAATTAAAGCCGCAATAATAGACGCCGTCAGCTAATTCGAGCGGCAGCTCGTTCATGGTTTCTTTGGCCTGATTGGGGCCAATCGTACCGATTGAACCGGTTGGGCAGCAAAGTAGCGCCCGAGTTGCAGCACGTTCTTGGTCTGCTGTTTCAGGTTGATTGTAGACAAAAGAGTGGTCCGAAGCTTCGCTGAATATCTGCGGCGCTAGTTGCCTGCAGGTGTCGCAGTTAATACAAGTGCGGTCAACAAAGAATTGACCTTCTACATTGTCGCTATATCGCTCTTTTGGATTGGCCATATCGCTATGATACTTTATTTGATTTTTGTTGAAGGCGAATCAGCTACTTCTTGTACTTGTGCAGTCGGTTCATTTTGCAGTGTCGGTTTCTTTCGGCTCGACCCTGCGTTTTAACGGTAATGGGACGCGCCATCTTTGAAAAGACGGCTTGCCATAATTGACTATAAGGTAGGAACCGCTTGCCCAGTCGTGCTTACGCAGTCTAGGAACCATTGCTCTGAACATTTTTTCTGCGTCTGTACCTTCGTAAAATATAGTGCGCTCCCCGCCACCGGATTCGTGTCCTACCCATCGACCAATTTTTGCAAGAAGCAGTGGCTCTTCGAGTTCATCTTCGAAGGTGTTTAAGGTCCAGAATTCGGCTAGACCACCAACACCATTGTCGTGTAGTATCGCAGCCACTGTTATAGCTGGCCGCTCGTCGATTTCTGAGAGAGGCGGCTCAGTTACTTTTTCTCGTTTGAAATACTCTGATGCCGGTTTTGAGTTTGGTATTGCATCTTCTGGAGTTTGGCCAAATGACCAGTTTTGGCGCTGCTGGAGAAAAATGATAGAGCTTATAGTTGCTGTTACCGTAAGTGATAAGGCCGTTACTAATCTGACAGGCTTTCTTTGTGAACTCATCACTTCCTCGGAATCACAGGTGACATTCTACTTGCGTGACCAAATCGATTTTAGGTCGAATGGCAACTAGCTGGTGGTAGCGCAAGCCAAACATCTTTGGTACTTTGTTTTCGGGTTCTATTTGCATGTTGTTATTCTACCCTTTGCATTATGGGACAATCAGTAGCATGTCGGCAAAGATTATGGATGGTGCTGCATGCTGCGGTTTGAAAATCACATTTTGACCAGAGCAGTTTCGGATTTTGGGCAAGCATCATTTATCAGTAAACCCTAGACCAGAATTCGCTTTAATGGGTATAGGAATTGTATTGCGTGTTACGGCTGGATCTCTTGCATGAAACCAGAAACGGTAAATTTCCGCATACGTGTCAAGGTTGATGAACCGCCTAAGTTCGGTGCCTGGTTAAGTTTCTACGTCTCGCCTACCGAGACCAGGCTGAGCTATGTCTATAACCTGAAGACGGCCCAAGAAATGCTGAGTCGATTTGGTCTGAGTGAACCACTTCCGGATGGCTTTTCTGCCATTCATCAGCTGGAACCATTTAAGGGAATTTCGCGCGAATTATTTGAAGTGGTTATTTGATAAATATCTAGATAAATTTCAAAGTCAGCTCAAGGCTTTTGTACTGCCCACCAAATAGAGTAGAGCAGCGAAAGTACAAAGATGGTAAACAGAGTAATTTTGATCCAGCTGTAGGGCCGCTCGCCTTGTACTTCTCCGGTGCGAGCATTAACCACAACTTGATAGAGTTTCTGTTGAAGACGATAAGCGCCAACATAGATAGGAAGCAGAATGTGCTTGAAAGTAATAGCAGAATGTTGCGTTTGCACTGACAAAATTCGCTGCTCGTCCCCGCCAATCTGATAGCAAATATCGTTTTCGATTACCCGAGCCATAATGGTCTGCGCTTGCTCGAAGCCCTCAGATAAAGTTACTTGATAGCGCTCGGCCTTGTATCCGGCCAAGAAGGCTGGGTCGAAAGGCTTCAGCTCTGGTAGGTCCCAGGGCTCTAGCTCAGCCAGTGCCTTAGCCGGTAGTGACTTGGTGCCCGAAATCAAAACATCATCAAACCAGCGTGTCACTGTTCCGGCAACTGGATACCAAGCCGTTCTGCGCACTTCACGAGTGGCTTGAACTTGATTACCATTCGAATCGGTCTCGGTGTAGTATTCGGTTTCATAGTAGTACTCACCGCGTTGGCCAGTGTAGTGGCTGGTTGTGTGCGAATCGTAAGTCCAGAATGGAATATACACACCCGAGATGCCGCCAGGTACTGCAAAGCGCTTTAGTGCATCGGGAGCAAACCAGCGGGTGGCAATCCAATCTTTGATTGCCTCAGTTGCGGCACTTTTCTCGATGCGAAAGGGCAGAACCGCTGCTGGTGCCAGTATTGGGTCGGGCGATTTGGCTTGGGCTACAAGGGCGGCGCCACAGAAACTACACTGACTTGCTGTAACAGGCGGAGTGAAAGTGACTTTGGCGCCACAGCTCTTGCAGTCAACTTCAAGTGTGTCAGGAGCAAGTTCGATTAATTGCTCAGGCAGAAGTTTTAAGTAGCGCTCGTAATCGCATTCGACAATTGTTTCTTTGCTCTCTGCTATCTCTTCTTTGTGTTGGCAGTATTGGCAAGTGAGGGCGCCATCTTTAGGCTCGAAAAGTAAGTCAGCGCCGCAACCGGGGCAGCGATAGCGTCGTACTTTTTCGATTAAGCTTGGCTGTTTTTGTTTGTCATCTTGCGCAGCTTGCTCAAGTGAAGATTTCTCTGGCGAACTCATGTGCTTTTCACCTTCTTCAGTATTAGCCAGTTACTTTGTCTATCGGTACGGGAGCGATCTAGCCCAATGGTAATGATTCTGCCAGTGGTGGCATCCCGATACCAGCCTTCGTCCCAGGCGCCCATGTCGAAGTATAGTGCTTCGCTCACGCCCAGGGCAGCCAGGTCATTGTTGAAGGTGCTGAAGGTAATGGCCTTGTCGCTTTCAAAGATTTTGAAATTACCCTGTTTTGTCAGTGCAATAGCCCGGCGCTGAAACTTGCTCTGGTCGCGAAATATAGCAGGGCTGCCCTTGTGTACAATTAGAAATTGCTGGAACAGCGAGCCTTTTGCTTCTTGTACTGATTCTAGAAATGCCGGTGAAAGTGTTGCGGCTTTGTTTGTGGCAAGTAGTTTGCACTGGCCGTTTTCGATGACCATAGCGCCGCCCAACTCATGATTAATGGCACTGGCGTTGCCAATTACGCCATTGCTAATGAACACTCCGTCAATTTTGTTGTCGTGCCTGGTAAAAGCTGCCGGGATGCAAAACATGACATCTTTGTCTGCTTTTGAAGGTCTCGTTGTGTAGAATTCGAAAACGAATTTGCCTTGGGGAAATTGTTGATAGATAACACCGCTTGCGGCTTTGACGTGCTCAACAGCAATTCCGGTCGTTCCCGTTGATTTTGTGGTGTCCGTGAAACCTTTGTTTCTTGTGTTTTCGGTGTTTCCTTTGAACTTTTTGTCGCCATTGCCGTGGGCCGCTTGCGCAGGGCAGGCCGCTGTTAAGCAGATTACAAAACTGATTGCCGTACTGATTACCTTAAACATCAAAAGCACTCTGGGCAACTTAAGCGAACGGGAATTCAGTATAGCAGCGACAGCCTAGAGGGATTGCTAGCCCTTATTATTTCAATCTTTACTTCTTTTCTGCCACTAAAATCAATTTCTCGGCGCCTAAAGTAAATGGCTCTGGTGATTCTAAGTCAGTAGATGCCAACATCTCAAGTACAGAGAAGCCAGCGTCCTCTAGCATATGACAGAGTTCACCGGCTGTATAAATCCAATGCTTGGCTGTGCGCACTTCTTTCTTGCCGTCGTGGATGTATGTGTACGTAGTTTTTACTGTGCTGCTTTGGCAGTTGTATTGGTTTTCTATGAGCATGTACATGTCGCCGACCTGCAGCCATTCTTTCTCGCCGCCATTGACGAGAAAACACTCAGCTATCATGGCCGAGTCAATCACCAGGCGGGCTTTGCTCTTCAGGCTTTTGCCAATTGCTTGTAAAAATTCGTTGGTGCCGGAGCGATCAAAGTAGCCAAAGCTATTGCCCATGCAAAAAGCGCCGTCATATTCTTGCGGTAAAGCCAGTTGGCGCATGTCGCCTTGGATATAGTCAATTTTGGTCTTGTGTGCCCGAGCTGATTCTTTAGCTTGCTCGATGAATGTTTGAGCGAAATCTATGGCCGTTACTTTGTATTCCATTAGCGACAGAGGTAGACTGAGTCTGCCGTTGCCACAAGGTACGTCTAGTAAATTGCTGCCTCGTGGTGCTGAAAGAGTTTCGAGTAAAAAAGCGACCTCTTCTTCAGTTTGTTCGATAGGAATAGCTCTGCGCCACAGCTCTAGCGACATACCTTGAAAGAACTCGGCGTACCATTGGTTGGCTACCGCTGGTAATAGTTCCTTTGCATCTTCTTTTGCTGTTTTAGCTTTTGCTTCTTTTGCTGACACTGTAGCTCCCGACACTTCCACGGACTAATGCGATTCTATTTTGTCAGGAGTATCTATAGCACATTTGTCATTATGATTGAATCGCGCGGGCTAGCGAGGCCATGGTCTTAGCTTGGTACTTCTAGCGCCTCTAGCGCAACTTGAGGCCGAAGGCCAAGCCTTCGTCGGCCGCTGGTCGTATAACATGCACACGCAAGTCTAGGGGCGCTTTCTTCAGGACCGTTTTTAGGACGCTGGTGGTAAACCAGCCCTGGTTGAACGACGAGGTATCGGCTAAGAGAATTGCCAGGTTGCAGTCGTAGTGTTCTGCTTGTTTAATGATGCAATCGGCAATGTCATCGGCCACGATAACTTGACTTAGCACCTCGGCACTAGCAAAGTGGCTCACCCGGGCAGCTATTTCTTCAAGGAAAGCACGCGCCTCTCTGGTTTTGCGGTCTTGTTCGCTCAGTCTGCCAATGGCTTCCATCGGGGTGTAGGCCGGGGTGTCGAGCACATTGTTTTCTATAACGTGCAAGAAAACGATGGTCTCGAAGGGCAAGTCTTTGTTGGCAAAGAGTATGTCTTGCACGGTTTCGCCATAGTCGAAGCTTTTGATTGGAACCAAAAGCCTGATAGAGCCTTCAGTTCTCTTGTTGTTGCTGTGGATGATGTTTTCTTCGTTCATTAAGTTGCCTCAGTCGCTGTCTATCTGTCTATCTGTCTGTTTATCTGTCTATCTGTATTTCCACATCGTCAATCGTTTACTTGTGGCCTTCTGCCAAACAGGTAAGGCAGCTTTAGGCTCCTCTTTAGTTGCGGCTGTGTGGATGAAGCACTGCCAGCGGTGCTCCAGTCGATTGCTAGCTTTTCTCGGTGCTCCATTTCCCATTCCATAAACATTTGCAGTACGGCATGATCGAGGTATGTCACTTCTTCTAAGTGAACATGCAGTTCTGCCTCACCCCTTATCTCGTCCATTAAACTAAGAAGGTATGGGATGTGGGCGAAGGTGGCGGCACCAGAGAGTTTTAGCGTATATATGCCTCGAGCATTTGGCTCTATCAAGGTTGCTTTCAGATGCATGAGCCTGTATAGCTCTTTGGCAATGGCGACAACTAGTCCGATTACAACTCCAGTGAAGAGATTGGTGGCGAGAATGGCAATCACTGTTAACGCCAGTAGTATTTTTTCTTCCCTTGGATAGTCCACAATTGTTTTTTTGATCTCGGCAACCATGCGGACGCCAATGAAAACCAAAATGGCAGCCAAGGCGCAGGTGGGAATGTATTCAAGTAAGCGAGGGAAGAGAATGGCAGCTATTAGCATTAGCCAGCCGTGTACAAGATTGGGAATTTTTGTTGTGGCACCGCTTTGCCTGTTGGCTGAGCTGCGTAAAAGTACTCCAGCAATAGGGAGGCCGCAGATCAATCCGCTCAGTGCGTTACCAGCTCCCTGGGCGATCAGCTCGCGGTCGTAGTTGAAGCGTTCTTGTCCATTGCTTGCGGTCTCAAGTGCTTTAACTGTTATGGTGGTTTGGGCGCTGACCACGAATGTTAGCGTTATAGCCGAGAGCCAGATTGCTGGGTCGATAAATTGCTTGAAGTAGTCCGGTGTATTGTGCAGCCAGGTTATGCCAAGGTCGGCAGGGAGTTGCACTTTTTGCACGCCCAGGTGCATCAGCTCGGCGGCTAGCGCTGCAATTACTATTGCAACTAGAGCCGGTGGCAATATTTTGGCTATTGGAAGTTTTAGCTTGGACCAGCTGTAGGCAATAGAGATCGATGCCAGGCCCAGTAATGCTGCGCTGTGGTTAATACCGGCGATGAAAGCCTGAGGAATCATTAGCAGGTTGGCGAAGCCGGTATCTTTTGGGGCATCATCAAGCATGATGTGGAATTGCGAGAAAATAATTAGCAGTCCCATGCCTATCAACATGCCGCTCACTACTGCAGGCGATACAGCGCGAAACCACCGCGCTTGCTTGCTTATACCGATTGCCAGTTGTAGCAAGCCGGCAATTAATACAATTGGCCCAAGGGCGGCTATGCCATGTTTGTGTAACATCTCGGCAACGAGGGCGCCGATGCCGGCGTCTGGTCCTGATACCAGGGTGGGGCAGCGTGATAGGCCTCCGGTTATCACTGCACCAATAAAGCCAGAGAAGAGGCCGATTTCGGCTGGTACACCAGCAGCAATGGCAACACCAATGTTCAATGGCAAAGCAACAAGAAGCAGCAAAACTGCTGCAGAAAGTTCTTTTGAGAGTTTTGCTTGTGAGGGTATGGCTGGGTTCGATGGCATGCAGTCGTTGTCTCCAATGGCAGCGGCTGTGCTTCTCCGACGCGGCAGATAAGCGATTGGTTCAGTTTCAAATTTCCTGATACTTCCATTAAAGACCACTAAGCTGTCTTTTCTCTTTCAACTTGCCTTGTAAGACTTTTTTGGGGTACTGTAGTAGTTAGGAATCTGTGGTCGTCTACCTTATGGTGACAGCTATGAACAGGAATCCACTTATTTCATTGTCTTGTGCTGTGCTGCTGTTTTTCAGTACAGCCTTTGAGCAGCCCAGAGCTAACGCTGCTGTGACCGTTTCACCAATGATTGTCTTGTCACTTAGTGGTGATATGTTCAATCAGTCTAGGGTTTACTTGAGCAAGGTTGGCCTGCGGGTTACTTGCAAGCAGGGCTATGCTCTTTGGCTTGCTGATGAGCCTGAGAATGTTTGGATGGTAAATCCAGACAATAAAACTTATTTGCTCATGCCTTTCGAAAAGTATGCCAAAGATGAGCAGGCTGAGTATGGGCCGAATAGCTGTGTTTTTAGAAATCCACCCGAGGTCGAACATCTGGCTGGTTCTGATGTGAAACTGCGTTTGCGTCGCTATACAAATTATTTGCCAGGAACCGATTTGAAGGCACCGAACTTCGCTAAGTTAAAACGTACTCGCCGGGAGGCGGAGGTGGTTTATATCGATGAGCAGCCCATTCCGGCAGCCGTGAAAAGGCATTGGTGTGCTTTGATTGGGCTCACTGGCGATGAACTGCAAACGTCTTCTTCAGCTTTCGCTGAGCGATCTTCATCTGTAAATACTGCAACTCCCTCTAAGCGTGTAGCTAAGGGTCTACCTGTAGGCCTAGGGCGCCGTGTTATTAAAAAGTGGTGGGGACAGAAAAAGTTTTCTGGTACCAGTGATAAATGGATTCAAATCATTGAACTAAAGGCCTTTGACAAACAGCCTTTAGACAACAAGTTCTATGCCAAGCCTTTGGGGTACAAGGCTGCCAAAGACAAAACCTCTCTTTATCTTTCCGGTGATGGAGTGATTAAGCACGAAGATATTGAAGACTTTTTTCAACGTAAGCTCTGAGCTGATACTTTGCGGCTGGCGTTGACTTGCTAGTAGATTCTTGCTAGTAAATACTTTCTCGTAAATTCTTGCCAGTAAGTTCTTGCATCCGCTGCCTGTATTTAGATGGTCGTAATCTCTCTGGCTTTCTTGCTTACTTCTTCGTATTCTTTCACTCGGCCCTGTTTGTAGAGCATGCGGCCGTAAGTCTCTAGCAAATCTTTTAGCTCTTTGTCTTTGCTTTTTAGAACATTTTCTTTGATTTCTATCGCTTCTTTTAGCAGTGGCTCGGCCTCTTGTACATGGCCGAGATTGTATTCAACGGTTGCTAGAGCGCATAGACTTTGGGCCAGTTCTTTTTCATTACCTTGAGGATTTTTTCTAGCGATGGCCAGGGCTTGTTTGAGTTTAGCCAGGGCGTCGGCATGTTCTTCTATTAGCCTGTCTTGTCCAGCATACTGAACTAGCAGAGGCACTAGTTTGATGTTGTCTGGGTTTGCTTTGCTTTCTTTCTCGATTTGCTCGTCAAGGTCGGCCATTTTGATCAAGGCTTCTTCTTTGCGCAAGTGAAATGCTTTGTCTTTTTCGGTGGTGTTGTCTCGGTGTCCAACTTCAGTGCCACCAGCCGTTGTATATGATTGGCCCATGTTAAAGCGTTCGCCGTTCCAAATATAGAAGTTCTTGTCGTGTTCGTCTTTGAAGCCCGCGTTAAAACTCAGCTTGAGAGGGGCCTCGACTCCTTCGGGTAATGGCTTGAATGGTGCCGCTCGTTTGACACCAATTACAGCTAAGCGATCGGCATTTTTGTCGCCGGAAGATTTATCGATTGAAACTTTTCCCAGGCTGCCATCTTTGTTGATTTCATAACTGATACCGACTTGCATAAATAAAAGCCGTTTGGGTACCCACCAAGCGGCGTGAATGCGTTTGAAAACTTCGTTGCTGTAAGGGTTTAAGTCCACGCCATTGGCAGTGACACCCCGTTGGCAGGGCAAAGTAAAAGTTATTTCCAGAGATGTTTCACCAGCAGGGAGTGGCGGAAAGGGTGCTGCTTTTTGAATGGTGGCAATTGCCAGCTGGTCTACGGCAGGATCTGCCGTTGGTTCTTTCACTTTCACTGCACTTATTGTGCCAGTCTTGCCTACAGTAAAAGTAACTGAAACGCTATTGACAGTGGTTTTAGCTGGGGGTGCCCACTTGATTTTATTCTGCACCAGTTTCATGTAAGGTGCAAAATCTTTCTTTGCCGGTGCAGCAACTGCTGGCGAAACGCCAATTGTTTCATCGCCGGTAGCGCAGTAAGCGATTGTCAGGTATAAAGATGTGGTCAGGAATGCCGCAGGTTTGAATGGCAGTTTGTGCACAGAATTTGGACCTTATTTATTTGAAGCGGTGATTTTACTTGAGTGGCAGAGTTGTATGAGATGTGGAGTTTTTTTGAGACGAAAGCTTATTTTGGCTGAGATACAGTGAGCGTAATTGTAGTACCCTGGCCCTTTTCTGATTCGATTGCAATCTGACAAGGATAGAAACAGCGAATTAACTCTACTCTTTCGCGCATTCCCTCTAGGCCCATACTGTGCGAGCCATCAGCTTCAAGGCGCACTTGGGCAGCGTCAAAACCAGTGCCGTTGTCTGTAACTTTAAATGTGCTGATGCCGTGAGAGGAGGCCCGGATGTCGACTGTAACGGCCGAGGCGCCGGCGTGTTTTTCAATGTTGTTGAGACTTTCTTGAATTACCCTAAATATGTGCAAGCTGACTAGGTCGGGATATTTGGGTAGCTCGCCGTTAAATTTGAAATCGATTGTCAATCCTGTGCGTCTCGAAATGCGTTCAAGTAGGTCTTCGATTCCGACTTGCAAACCCCATTCTTGCAATTGTCTTGGCGAGTATTCATTGACGATGTCTCGCAGTTGTACGACCACTTCGTCAACAATCTCAATGGTCTCTTCTGCTGAGAGCTTTTTGTCGCCTGATAAATAGCGTTTGAGCATCATTAAGTCGGCGATAACACTATCGTGTAAGTCGCGCGCTAATTGGTTTTTAAGTTCTTCTTGCTGATTGAGAAGCTTGAAGAGCAGATTGTTTTTCTCAATCTCTAATTGCTTTTCTAGGGTAGGCAGAATTTTTTCAGGAAATGGTTTGCTGCGAACGCGCTCTTTGCCCACGGCTAATTCGTCGATTAGATGTTCGACAAAACGACAAGTTTGCTCTGCGTTGAGCTTCACTCCCTCATGTTTCCAGGCCATGCCGCTGCCGCTTCCGCTGGCATTGCCGCCACGAGTCTCAACATATGAAAATTTGCCGCGATAGCGCGAGCCGAATTCGCTCATGGTAATGTGCGGCACTTCTTTGTCTGGTACGACGAAAAACTCAATTAGTCCTTTGGTCGCCCTGACCGAAAGAACATTGCCGCCGCCTGAGACTTTCCAGCGGCTGTAAAAAGATGGGCTGCTTTTGTTTTGCAGATTTCTTTGTTCAGCGCGCGGTAGCCAGTTTGTTGGTTCTGGCACTCTTTGGGGGTCGCTGGCTGTCAAATGCAGATTGGGCATTGACTCAGTCAGGGTTTGGATGTATTGACCGGCATGGTTTCTAAGAGCTCTAGATAACTCTTCTGCTTGTTTTTGCAAATAATCGCTGTTTACTTCATCGTTGATTGCTCGCTGTTCTGCAAAGCGCTTCTGGTTTTCTGAATTTTGCCGTGCTTTGGCACCTGGAAGAACCCCTTCCTCTGGCAGGTCATGACCTGATTGGGCGCGAAAAAATTGTTTGAGAAAGTCATTCATATTGAATCAGCTGCTCAATTTTCCATGTCAACGCTGCCGAAGCCGTTTTGTACAGCCCAGGCAATTAGTTGCTCGCGGGTTTCTAGGCCGAGTTTGAGCAGCAGTGTCTCGCATTGTTTGCGGGCTGTTGCTACGGACGTGAAGCGATGATCGGCGATGTCTTGGTATTTCATGCCGCGGCCGAGCATCGTTAATACTTCCATCTCTGCTCTTGTGATCTTTTTGTAGGTCTTGGTTACTTCATCTGAAATCAGACCAGTTTGTCCAGAAAGCACTGCTTGAATTGTCTCGGCAACTTTTGCCACCCGTTCAGATTTGAGCAGATAAGCGGAAACACCCATGGCTAAAACTGATTGGATGAAGGCCATGCGGCTTTCGGCCGAAAAGATTATCAACTTGGTATGGTCACCGGCTGCCTCTCTGAAGGCTTCTATTGTCGCCTTGGGCCCCATTGAGCCTGGTAAATGCAAATCTAGTACAGTGACATCTGGTTGATGTTGGCGCATCAACCGCAGGCCTTCATCGCTAGTGCTGGCTGTTCCTACTACCGTCAGGCCTGGAACGTGGGAGAGGCCAAGAAAAAGGCCGTCCATGGTTGCATGGTGGTCTTCTACTATTAGCACTTTTGCCAGTGCGGTTTCGGGCAGGTCTGTGTTCTGGGTGTTGGGCATTGCTGATAAATGTTCACGGGGTTTCTAACATCTCCTATCTACCCTCTCTAATCGTTTAATATAGAGTTGCGATTTAATCTGAGGCAGGAGTTGCTCGCTCTTGTGCTAATTGTGCAAAACATTGCAACAGCAATGGGCGCTAAGAGTTAGAGAGGCCTCCTGTGGGGGAACGTATTGCTATAGTTCATATATGTATTTGGAGCTAGGAGTAGACCGAGGGAAGCCGTGCCGCCATTCGATTTTTTGAAGAAAAACGCTACAACAAGAAGCTATCCAACCGATATTTTAATCGGTGAACTCTTTGTCAAGGCCGGTGTAATTACCCAGAAGCAACTGGATGACACTGCCCGTTCGGCTGGAACTAAGCACTTACATATCGGCCAGATGTTAACGATGTCAGGATTTATCAACCACCGCGATTTGCAGTCGGCGGTTGATGCTCAGTCGATGTTGCGCGACAAAGTTATTGACATGAATCTGGCTGCGCGTTGTTTGAAGATTTCAGTTAAGAGTGGTGCTAATTTCCAAGACCTGGTGAAGGAAGAGTTGGCTATTGAGCAACAGGCCTCCACTCAGACCAATCGTCTCGGCGAACTATTAATGGATTCTGGCATCATTAACAAAGCTGTTTTTGGTGCGGCTATGCAGCGCTCGCTGGCTACTGGCCTTCCTCTTGGTCGTATCCTGGTACTTAACGGTTCGATGCCTGATTCACTTTTGCGAGTGGCTCTTGAGCTACAGGTGCGCGTGCGTGACGATATGATGGCGCGTCAGGAAGCCCTTGATGCTCTGCGCAATGAGGCTACAAAAGCGGGTGCTTCGCTTTCTGGCAATCAAGGTCTGTATGCTGACCTATCTCTGCGACCTACTATGCAGAAGACGGTTCGCATTGGTGAACTACTTGTCATGGCTAATTTCCTCAATGAAACTGATGTGATGAGCTGTTTAGAGCTTGGTCTTTTGAGCGAACGGCCAATTGGCGAAGTGATGGTAGAACAGGGTTATGTTTCAGACCAGATGCTGCATGTCGCCTTGACTGTGCAACAGATGATTGAAGAAGGCATATTTGATCGCGAGTCTGCTGGTGTTGCTCTGAAGCAAATGCAGGAAACCGGACAGATTTTGCCCGAAGTGCAGAACTGTATGAACCGCATGAATCAAGCTCCAGCAGCTGATGATGTCGCGCAGGGCAGTGGTGAGCTTGAAAGTGAATTTTCGCAGGCCGCTGCTATCGCTAATGCTCCAGCTACGTCAGATGATGGGCCTTCCCTTGAGTCTTTGATGGCTTCTGTGGTTGGTACGCCTGAAGTTAACCCCTCGGGCTTGGGTAATCCCAATAACACTCTTTCGCGTTTGGCTGCACTAGAGGCTCATTATTTGAAAGATGAAGCTCTGACAGAAGTGCCCTCTGAACCGGCTAGTAGTAATAGTAGTAGTTCTGCCAGCGATTCTGCCAAAGAGTATGGCGGAGATGGCTCCAGTGATACTCCGCAGACTTTTGAAGATCTCTTGATTGCTGCTAAAGTGGTTTCGAGTGATGATATTGACCGCGCCTTGCAGATGGCTCGTCAAAATCCTTTGGCTTTAGCCGATGTTCTAAAAACTACCGGTTTTCTCACAGATGTTGGTCGACAGGCTTCGCTTGATTGCAATCAATTGATGGAGAAAGGTGATCTAGCTTTGGCTAATGCCGCTCAAGTTCTTGATCACTGTATAAACCAGGGTCGTTTGCGCAATCTTACTTTTGAGCAAGCTTTAGTTGAGTTGGGTTGGACGAGAGAAGAAACGGTCGCAGAAGTTGTTGCTGAGCCAGAAGCGGCGCCATTTAGCCTTGAGTCTAAGCTTTCTGCTGTCGAAGAGTCTCTGGCATCAGAGCCGTCTGCAGCCCCAGATCTGTCTGCTCTGCTCAATAGCCTGGATACAACTCCTGATGCTAAGGCTGAAACTAAGCCTGAGGCCAAGGCCGAGACGAAGTCGGAAGTTATTCCTGATATTGCTCCTCAAGTAGCTCCTGAAGCTGCTGCGCCTCCTGTTGAAGAGAAGGGATCTGATCTTCTCAGTCTGTTTGGTCTGGCCGATGATGGTTCCGAAATCGGCGAAGGCAGTGAAATCGGTGAAATCAGGGAGGTAGATGAGAAAACGGCACTCGCTGCTTCTCAGGCTGAGGCCCTGATGGCTTCGTTAGCGCAAATTCCTGATGAGGCTATCGCTAACGCTGAAGCTGAAGCTGCTGCCGATAACCCTGATGCGTTTCAGACTACTGCTGTTTTCCGTGCCATAGTCGAGGCCGAAGTAGATAAGGTTGCCGATATGGCCGCTTCTGAGGATGCCTCGTTAGATAGTCTTCTCAGTAAGCTTGAAGGTGCCGTTAACAGCTCGGCCGCTAGTTCTAGTGACGCTCCGTCAAATGGAGCCGCTGTAAGTGATTCTGGCGTTCTTGACTCGAAGTTTGGTATTGCCAGTGATGCGCTATTTGGCACTGATTTCCTTTCATCTGAGAGCTTGATGATTGGTACTGAATTTAGTCTTAGTGCCAAGGAAGAAGCAAAAGTCGACTTAGCAAAAGCAGAAACGAAGGAAGAAGCTAAGCAAGAGCCGAAACAAGGTCTTGCGCAAGAAGCACTAGCAGAATCAAAACCGGATTCAAAGCCAGATTTAAAGCCAGAAGCAGCTCAAGCAGCTCCATCTCAAGCAGCTCCAGCAAAAGAGTCTGTGCCGGTGGCAGAAGATGAAGTTGATTTGCGCTCACTCTTTTCTAGTCTTAAGTCTGAGCCCGCCCGCCCTGGCGATTCCGTTAAGCCAATAACTGCTCCACAAACTCCTGCTGCGACTCCAGCACCAGCACCAGCTCCTGCGCCCTCGCCCTTGCCTTCATCTGTAGCAGAGTCAGCGGTGCAGTCGTCGCCCACTCCGCTTGTTGTTCCTCAGCTTGCCTCACAATCTCCTGCCACAGTTGATGTTCCTCTTCCAGTGGCAGCGAGTGCTGCCCCCGCTCCTGTTGCAGCGTCAGCAGCTCCGGCTCCAGCACCAGCTCCAACTCCGGCCCCGGCTCCAGCACCAGCTCCGGCTCCAGCACCGGCTCCGGCTCCAGCACCAGCACCGGCTCCGGCCCCGGCTCCAACTCCGGCACCAGCCCCGACTCAGGTATCAGCTCCAACTCCGGCTGCAACTCCGGCAGCGGCACCAGCTCCAGCACCAACGCCGACTCCAACAGCGCCAGCTCCTGTGCCAGCGACCTTGTCTGCGCCACCACCACCTCCTGTCAAACAACCTGAGGCCCCTGTGGCTCCGGCTGCGGTCCCTGCTCCACCAGCTGAAGTTAAGCCGAGCGCTTCCAGTTCGCGTCTAGCCAAGATGAATGAGGCTGAAGTTGCTGCTGCTAAGGCTGCCCAAATTGCCACCATGTCTTCGGCTCTAACTAAGATGGCCGAAATGCATTACGAGCAAGAAAACTATCCAGAGGCTCAACGGGCCTATGAGCGCATTTTGTCTTGGCGGCAGGGCGAGCTTGGTGCCTCCCACCCTGAAGTTGTTGACGATCTCAATAACCTGGCTGGTGTAATGTGTGTTCAAGGTCTGTTTTCTGAGGCAGAGCCGCTCATTGCTAGAGCCGTCACCATTCTTGAGTATGCAGAAGTGCCAGAGCCATTGAAATTGGCTGAGAACCTCACTAGCTTGGCCGGTTTGCAGTTCCAACAAGGCATTTTTGATAAGGCTGAGCCACTATTGGCTAAGGCCTTAGTGCTGCGTGAAAAAGAGTTGGGCGCTGATAACCCTGAATTGGCTGACAGCTTGCGCGATTTTGCTAAGCTTCTTAAGAAGTTAGGCAAGCCAGAAGAGGCTGAGAAGCACTACAACAGGGCCAAGGTTCTTCTCGGACGAGCCTAGTATCAGGTGGCGGTGCGAACTCTATCTAATAGATTTTGGCAGTTTGCTTGGGCTACTGCTGTTACTATTTCATTGCTTTCTGATTCGACCTGGGCGGCTTCCGCTAAGAAAGTAGAGAGCGATGCCGCTTCGCTAGCCTGCCAGCAGGGTGAGCAGTTGCTTTCGCAGGGTCAAGCCCAGGCGGCAGAAGAGGCATATAGAAGTGCTGTCAAAGCTTACCCACAATCGCTGCTGGCCTTGTCTGGCCTAGCCAGTTGTTTGCTGGCTCAGAACAAAGCTTATGCGGCCCTTGATCAAGTAAATCGGATGCTTGCTTTAGCAGCTCCGCTTGCTTCGGAGCCAGGAATTATGCCAGGTGCAGCGGCCGTGCCGCTTAAAGCGTGGCTTGTTTGTGCGAAGGTCTATCATCGTACTGGCCATCTAGATAAGTGTTTATCCTGCTACGATTCCTATTTGCAGGTTGCTCCAAAGAGTGATGAACGCGAGCAGTATGTAGCTCTGGCTGGGGTTATTCGCTCGCAAGTAGGTGCTGCTAAGGCTAAACCTAATCAATACGTAGTCACTACTGGTGGTGCTGTTGATTATTTTAAAGATGCAGTTTCTGAAGGGCTTTTTCGTTGGCCAATCAAGCGCTTTCCTTTGCGTGTTTATATTGCTAGCGCTGATACTTTAAAGTCGTATAGACCGGAATATGAAGAAGCCGTCGTCAGTCAATTGATGACTGGGACAAAGCTACCCTCGGTCAGATTGGTTTGAAGGTTGTGGATTCTGCTGATGATGCTGATATAACTGTCAATTTTGTCGATGATTTGCATGCGCCAGCATTGCGAGCTGAGGCTGGAAAGGCTCAATTGACAGGAAATATGGAAGGCGTCAACAAGGCCAGCGTGCTGCTCTTGACCTTGTCACCCTTTCCTGATCAGCTTATGACGAAAGACTTTATGCGCATGATTTCTGTGCATGAAATTGGTCATGCCCTTGGTTTAACCGGGCATAGTCCGTACGAAGAAGACGTGATGTTTCCTGCCCTTTCTAATCAACGTGGTATTACTTCACGTGACGTGGCCACTTTGTATAAGCTCTATGAAATTGGTGGTGCCGCCATTAGCACTGAATCTTCTGATTTAACCGATAAAGGTAAAATTCAATTGCTCTTTGCTGAAGCCAGCAAAGCTAAAGCAAATAATGATACCGCTAAGGCCGTGGAGTACTTTGAGCAAGTTCTAAAAATTGATAGCAACAATAAAAACGGACGAATGCTTATGGCTTGTGAGCTCAATAATATGGGTTTGAGCAAGATTGCCGAGCCTGTGCAAGCTCTCAAGTATTTTCGTTGGGCTAGTTATTTTGATGGCGAGCAAGTCGTTTATGCCAAGAACATTTCTAGCTGTATGTTCAATCTACACCTAGATGAAAGTGCCGCTAGTCATCTTAATCAAGCTCAGCTGTGTCTTGCTGCAAAAGACTATCGAGGGGCTGTGGTGGAATATCGGGCTGCACTGAAGCTTGTCAAAAATGCTGATATCGTTGCAAAAATGGCTGACGCCGAGAGGCTGGCGAAGTCGCAGGCCTTTTGCGACTAGAATTGTTCCGATAGCAAAATCGTCAATGGCCAGTTTGTGGGCGCTCCTAAATCCTTTTATCCAATGTATCAATATGTCGACTTCTTGGAACTGATTTCGCATCAAGTTCGTCATGTATTTCGTATTGGAATTGCGGAGAGCCGAACTATGAATACTGAAGGAACTAAGTCTGATCTAGATAATGCCCGTGATTGTTCGTTCAAGATTGTCAGTGACAATGTCGTCTCTCTTGGTTCAGCAGTTGAGATAGCGGAAGGTGATCCTGCCAAGCTGGCAGAGCAAGAGTCCTGTTGTCAGAACGGAGTTTGTACTCTAAATTGGAAACCTCGACGGGTAGCATAATTGTGTGTTGCCACCATGATTTTGGAACTAACAGGGCCTTGCTGCGTCCACTGTATTCGTAAATAGTTTTGAAATTTGGCGGCTAGGCCTTGCTGGTAATTGCTCTTCCCACTCGAAAAAGGTTCAGATCCCTTTCTTGGAACAGTTTTGCCGCAGGGGTATAAAGCCTTAACGACTGCGGCTTTTGAAGAACTCCCAGAGTAGTTCGCTGGCGTCTATGTCTTGACAGATTTTGCCGGTGAGCCCTGAAATAGCACTTAAGTTTGGACAACCTGGCCAGGTATGTCCACCGCCTTCTATGGTGTAGAGCATCACCTGATTAGAGTATGAGCCATAGGTCTCTTTTTTGACGGTGGTGCCATCTCTTGGGTCTCGGTCTGCAACTTGTATGACTTGAGGGCTGCCGTTGCAGTTATTGTGGCCTGTCCAAAAGCCAATTGTTTCTGGTACTGTCATCAGTCCACCATAGCGAGCCAGGCCATTGTCTATGGACCCCAGCGCACCTAAGCCGAGAGTTTCTCCGAGTTTGCCTATGTCTTTGGTGCGGCCATCGGCCCAGGGTAGTAGGGGATCTTCTGTGCCGAGAAAGAATACAATTGGTACGGCTTTGCTGCCCTGCATCATGCCTTGGGTGCGGTCCATCATAGTTGAGGCGACGACGCCTGCCGCAGCAATTTTGTCAGGAAGATTGCAGGCCAGAACCTGGGCAAAGAAGCCACCGTTGGAGATACCACAAGCATAGACACGTCTGCGGTCGATATTTACTTCTTTTGCTAGTTTGTCTAGCAGGCTCGTGACGTAGGCGATATCGTCAACCCCAGAGCTAGTGCGGCCGTCACTCCAGCGGTTATTAACACCTTCTCCGTACACCGCAATGAAATTATTGTGATCGGCCACCGGGTTGAAGCCAGTCATACCCATCATCATGGTGCCGTTCATGTGCAGACCGTGAAAAATGAGGACCACGGGCATTGGTTTGCTGCGGTCGTAGCTCGCCGGCACATGTACTTGAAATTGGCGTTGAAGCCCGTCCACCATGACCGAGTCAACAAAGTGGTATGACTTGCCTTTTTGTTGGCTCTGCTGACTTTGGGTGGTTGCTGCTGGACTGCTTTGATTCGCTGCGCTGGGCTGGTTAGGCACCTGTTGATATTGCCGTTGATATTGTTGATATTGCTGCCGTTGATACTGTTGTTGTTGATATTGCTGAGGCTGTGTCTGTTGTTGGTAGCGCTGTTGCGGAGCTTGGCGGCCTTGACCACTTTGACCACTTTGACCACTAGGTACAACTCGCGCCTGACGAGAGCCCGGAACCCATTCATACTGCGTCTGCGTGAAAGCTGGCTGACATATGGCCGACGTCAATATGGCAGCTGCGCCTGCGATTAGTGCCATAGATGCCACGGATTTCAATTGTCGGCTAACTTTATAAGACATTTTTGCCTACTTCGCCTGCGCAGCGTTTCTCCTTTTGACTAGTCTAGCACCGCCAATTTCGCGGAATTAATGGCAATCCAGCGCCGTGGTAATAGTATGTTCAGTAGGATGGGTAATAGGATAATAAGAGCTGATGAGGACTACTTAAATGACCATAGTACTGGCGGCACACGAAACCAAAAGGGGCCGGATGGTAAAGCAGCTAAGCTGTTTGCTTGCACTTCAGGTCGGCTTGGGGCTGCTTGGACAGGCTGCCTTTGCTGAGGAAGCTGTTACTCCGAACCCTGCCACTCCGAAATCTACTGCAGGTCAGGCAACAAGTTCTTCCACCACTTCCACTTCCGCTACCACTTCGACTGCAGCTCCAGTTTCCTCTACCGTGCCGCCTTCCGCACCAGCAGCTGCTTCAGCGCCTGCAGCCGCTGCGGCAGCTAATGATGGTCCCCTGGTTGAGCCAGGTCCGGCTGAAGCTCGGCGCACCGCTCTAGTGATGCGAATTTTCAATGCCAAGTCTCAAGGTATTGGCATCGATGCTTATCTAAATGCCTTTGCCATGCTCGAGAATTCGGTCAAGACCGGCGAGACCGAGGCTAATTTGAACAAGCGTATCGACTCTCTTAATAGCAGCCTGGACGATCAATTGAAGCGCAGTGCAGTGCTGAAGACACAGCGGCCCGCACCTCCTGTTGCTGCGTCTGGGTTTCCTGCGGGAGGTCTAGGTAGTGCTGGTGGCTCTTCTGCTGGCGGCACAAGCGACCTAATTCGCAAGTTGCAAGAAAAATATGGCGATCAAATTCCTGGTAATCTCAAAGATAAGTTGAGCGGTGGTCAGATTCCTGAGAACCTGAAAGACAAAATTCCTGCTGGTCTTGGTGGTCTTGATCCTGGTCAGATAGAAGATTTGATCAAGAAATATAAGAAGTAGCGCCAAGCTTTATGCCCTCACGCTCAAACTTTGTGCCGTTAATACTGGCAATGCTAATTGCTGTCGGCTGCGCAGCGCTTGTGACATTGTCTTTGTTGGCCTATTGGAACGATCTTGAAAAGCGCCTTGATGCCTTCTGTGCCTCAAAGGCCTGGGCTGAGTGCGCTGCCGCGGTGCCTGGCGATTTTAGTTTGCGCTGGCCCTTTGTGGCTAGTTCGGGGTCAGCTCAGGGCCTTTCTCAAGGGCCTGAGCAGGGGGCACCCGCTACTTTGCTCCAGAATTACTTTCTTGAGTTGGCTGGGGCTCATACAGAGCAGTCTCAGGCACCCTCGGCGACAGCTATAGCTGTAATTGTTGATAGAGCAAAGCTCTACGAGTATCAATTGCACTTTTCGCACCTCTCAGAGGCCTATGGGCGATGCGCTGTGGGGCTTTATAGAAAAAGAGCCAAAGCTGCCCTCGCCAATGTTGGCAGCAATAAGCAGGCGGCGGCGGAGAGTCTTGAGTCTTTGGCAAATAGCCTGCGCCATTTGGCCGAACTGTACCAGCGCCATGGTAAGTATTTAATAGCTGAGAAGGCTCTGAAGGAGAGCATCGATGTGGCCACTCAGGGTTTTGCCCTGGCTGATCAGAAATCGGCTGAACGCCTTCGTGCGGAGCTTCTAGTTGATTATGGCGCCCACATCAAGATTCTCAATGATTTGGGACGCACACCTGAAGCTGAGCGTGAGAGCAAGCTCTTGCTTGATCAGTAAGCTCTAGGCCGCAGCAAGCTATTTGTTTTTTCCAGGCAACATCATTTCTATGGCTTCGTTGTAGTCAGCTGTTTCAGCCATTTTATGTTCGTCTGCCACGAGCTTTAGGCCCGATGGCATTGTAAATTGCTCAGGGCTAAATTTGCTCTTTGTGATCTTTGCTGTGATCAGCTGTGTTTTGCGGTCGTGGTCCATGTCATACGAAATTAGTGAAAGTGGCATTGCTTTTGTATAAGGAAAACCATAGAAAGTTGAGACGCAGCGGTAAATGGTCGGGTCTAGATTGAACTTATTAGAGACTATGTACTGAATGCTTTTGGGTATTCGTGCTGGTGCTTCTTTTTTGGCAAAGCGCTGCTGCTGTCGTTTTTGAAATTCAGGGGTTTCGCTGTACTCAACTGTGGCCAAACCGCTAAGCATTCCTTCTTTGATCTTCTTTAGCGGTGTGGTCTCTAGTGATTGGGTGTCAAAGAAGCTTTTGGCGGTTTGAATTTGGCTTTTGTAGCCTTTCATTGGAATTGTGCAGTATTTGCCAGTTTTGACGCTCCAGACCTGCACTTGGCTGTATGGTCGTGCGAAGAGGTAGGTTTGTCCTCCCCGCATTGCTGTCAGCTTGACGCCGTACTTACAGGCAATAAGCTCCTGGTCGCCTTGCAGCAGCGATCGCTGTATTAAGGTCCAACCTGCTTCACTCTTGTCTTTAGCTGTGGCTGGAGAGCAAAGGAGGGCCGCCAGGATAACTGCCGCGATAACTGCCCGGATTGATTGGCTTAGGCCTATTCGAACGATTCGAAGTAGTCTAACTAGTCGAACAGATTGCCCTTGTCGAAAGTGTCGAGCAAGCTGAATCAGGCGCTTTGAGATTGTGGCTGTCATAAGAGCACTTTGACCTGAGTACGAATTTTTTTTGAGGCAACGGCTGCCTGTAGTTTAATTGAAGCTTAAAAAGGAATCTAGTCGAGGCCGTTGAGGATGCGCTAGAGGGCTCCCCGGTGGCTCAGGCTCTGCTCAGTTTGATGCAAGTGGAAGCCGAAAGTTTTTAACTGTTCAAGAGCTTTTTTGCGAGTTGAATAGAAGAAGACCAGACAAAGAATCTTCAATGTGGCCAAAGTCGCCGAGATTCTTGAGTAATGAGCTGAGGCGGCTGGCTCCTGACCTTCGTCAGATTGGATTCGCTATCGAGTTTAAGAAACGGAGAGCCAAACGCCGCGAGATTTACATAAAGCGGCCAATGGAGCAGGCTTGAGGGTTAGTGCTGCCCGCGCAGTATCAGAACTTAGAGCCCTGTTTCAAAAGTTGGAGCGCAATGTAGAGAGTTTTTCCCGCTTGTGCTCCCGTTTCTACTTTGACTTTTAACATTGGTATCCCTTCAACTGTCTCGTCATCCGTTTTTGTAAGTTCGTCGTCATCCGTTAAAGGGTCGAAGTCTTGTGGCATATTCGCTAGTTCTTTGAGCTTTGCTTCGTCGTGTGCTTGAAATGCTTGGTAGTACTCTACAGCCTTGTGGGGTGAGTGCGCACCAAGTATTGCTACTGAAGGGTGGCAGTGCACGGTGCTATAGTTTGACAGTAAACCTATTTGTTCAAATGATAGACCAGTCTGCGCCGACGGCTGTGCAGCAGCAGTCACCGGCATGTGAGAATCAACAAAAGTCGAGCGGCCAAGAATAAAGCCAATTCCCAAGAGAAGGCTACTCGCAAATAGAATTATGGGCAGTTTGGCTGGGCTTTTTGCGGCCTTAATGGCAGCTGGTAAGCCAATTTTACTGCTCAAGCTGGATTGGCAGTGCTTACACTTAACCGCCTCTTCTTGGATTTCCTCAGCACAGAAAGTGCATTTCTTGGTTGCCACAGATATCCCTCCGGGCTTTGGAGTTTACTACGAGGATGATCGAACACGCGGACAATTAGTGTATCTCACCTAGAGAGCCACTCTGTTTGGACTTGGGCTGAATTCTTGGAACCTCCCTAGTTGACCTAAGGTCGATAGGGTTGAAGAATTAGAAAGGAGCGCAGTCAATACACGCTTCAATTTAACAGGTGGTTCACAATGCCGAGGAAGCCTACTGAAGGCGAAAAGATGTTTGACAAGTATCTTGCCGAAAATGGCTTGAAGTGGTCGCCTTGGCCGGATAGTAATGAGAGAAACCCTGACCGAATAGTCCATACTACGGCTGGTGATGTCGTTTGTGAGATTAAGGATTTCGGCGAGAACGATGAATACAGAGAGCTAATAGTCAATTTCAAAGCAGGGAAGTCATCAGCCGGACGCGCTGACCTATCTCAAGCGACAGCTAAGAGAATTCGGAAGGCTCTCAGTCAACTAGCCATGGTGAAGGACGACCGGCCAACCGTGGTTGTCTTATACAACCCTGGCTATATACCGCACGAGCTGCATGAATTTGTTCGAGAAGCGCTCTATGGCCAGCCTCAGATAGCAATTAGTATTGGCCCGAAGGCCCCGGCGGAAGTGTTTATGACCTACGGTGGAACCACCGGTGCGGGCAATGACTATAATAAAGGCCTATTTCTAAAGCCAGAACTCGCACATGTCAGTGCGGTGGCCGTACTGGAGCCAATTAGGCTAAACAAACCAGAATATGACAGTTCGCTAGATGCATTCCTTTCGAACTGGGAGCAGAATAACCCTGAAGATGAGAAAGAGTTGTTAAAGGTATGCGCTGCCATTGAAGAGCACGGCCACTCTTTCATCAAGAAGTATGGGCCTGGCTCTATTGAAGCGGTCGCATATAGATTGAGAATTTACTATAACCCTAATTGCAGCAAAGGTCTTGCTAATACTGTCTTCACCGGACCTTGTGATGAGCACTTTGATGCAATGTTAGTCGATGAAAGATGCTACTGACTTGTTCAGTTTATGCAAGTTGCCAGTTGCCACTAGAGCAAATTTAACCACCAGAAACTCTAACTCCTAGAATCTGTTCAGCGTCTGCATAAGCAACCATGAAAGAGCGAATTCTGCGCAGGTCACCTGCCGTCATTTTTACTTCAATTTCGTCATCATCCTTCAGTTTCTCGGTCGCCCTTGCTCTTTCATGAATTAGGTCGCTCACATTGCGAAAAAGAACCATATCTTTTTCCCTTGCGTCGGCTAAGATCTGCGCCACCCTCACCAAGACTTCTGTTTTCATTTCTGGCATAATTTTTACCTCACGGGATTGCGACCATAATGATATATCGCCCAAGGGTGCGGGCAAAGGTTCAACCCCTGACCTCTCCTACTGAACTCTGCGATTTCCTTTGGTTTGCGGCGGGCTGTGCCGCTATTAAACACTGGCTTGCGGTTGTAACTTAATGAATAACCCCCTTTTTTGCAACTCCCGTTTTCTGGCCATGCTGCAAGTTGAGACATTCTGCTGTCTGTCGAAGATGTAATCACAGCCAAAGTTCACCTATAGTGAGAATCTCCTTCTAGTCAGTTTCTTATGACTTATCCTTATTTATAGGCAATCTAACAACCTTATTGACAGGCCTGGTAAGATTCTATGTAAGGTTCAAACAAATAGAAGGTCTTGATGGCGCATTTTAAGGTCCCCCGGGAGGCAATCCCGGCATTTTCAACGCTTTTAAGTCTCAATGACTCTGATTTTGAACGGTTCAGGGTGGCTGCAATGGAGGGGTCGAGACTCGTTACTTTAGATGAAATTATTTCTCGGGTCACTCAACTAGGGATTTCAACTTTCGGCCCGGGCTCAATTGAGCTGCTTCTTAAGAACTTGGCTAGTTTGCGAATGGTAGTTGAAAACACTGGAAAAACAGAGAAGCACATAGTTTCGCAAGTGATAGAAGCTCTGAAAAATTATCCAGCCATCGCTGATGTGAATCCTGAGCAATGGCAAACTATTTTGGCATCCAGATTGAGGGCACTATTGAAACCGAGCGGTTCCTTAACTGTCGTTACTCGAGCTGAAAGTTTAGTAAAAGAAAATTTGCGTTCTTTCCATGGCGCGAAAATCATAACTGACATACGTCCAATCTTTGGTCCATCCAGTGGCGAGGAGCCACTAGCATTTACGACTGTGCATTCACTGAAGTTAGTCTACTTGGAAGAACATCATTTGAAGGATTTTTTTGTTGTTTTGAACAAACAGGATCTTTTAACCATTCAACGAGTGGTTGCCAGGGCATTAGAGAAAGAGTCTAGTATTGCCACCGCTATCGGCAATGCAGGTCTAACCATACTCGAGTTAACAGAGGATGAAGATGACAATTGATCGGAAGCTTTTACCAGCCTTTATCAAGGCTAATGAAGTTGATAGTCTTGAACAAGGATATTCAGGGATGAATCTGTACCAAGATCATGATAGAGATTACTCTGAGTCTTTGGCAGTAGATTATTTGGACTATGAGATTGATCAGCGACAAGTTAGAAGGTTATCTGCGCATAAAGTCACGTTTACTCGAAAAATCAACAGCTTGGAAGTGGCGATTACCACACCGCAGGCAGTAGCAAATTTTTTCTTAGATCTTGCAAAAGATTCAAGTACGACGCTGACTCCTCTTCGCTTAATTAAGCTTGTGTGTATAGCCCATGGCTGGTGCTTGGCTATACTAAACAAACCCCTATTTCAGGAAAAAATAGAAGCGTGGAGCTTCGGTCCAGTTGTTCCTAGCCTCTATCATGAGTTCAAAGATTTTCGAAAAGACTCAATAACTAGATATGCGATGGAATATTCATTTACTGGTGACATCGAGATTCCGAGATTACCTGTGGATGAGCCAGATCTGCGTGAAATGCTTCGCGGCGTTTGGGCGACTTATAAAGGTTACTCTGCTTCGGAACTAGTTACTCTTACTCATCAGGACGAAACTCCTTGGTCGAAAGCCAGAGCTATAGGTCAAAGTACAATTAGAAATCAAGATATCAGGAAGCACTATCTGGAATTACTAGAACAAGTGACCTGTGAGTAACCATGGAGTCTGTGCGAGAACTAATTGCGAAAATTTTCAGTACGCCACTAAAAACAGCTCTTGATAATAAATTGGTTGAGTGCATTCAGAATGGCCAAGCTAAGCTAATGGGAGAGCTTGACGATGCTGTTATACAGCACGATGCAAATAACCTCAAAAGGATTTTCATTTTTTTGTATGGTGTCGCTGTAGTTCTCGCTGCCGTTGTGTTGTTCTGTGCTCTTTTAAGCTCTACATATTGTTCTTTCTGGAACAAAGATTGGCTTGCTCAAAATCCGCAACTCCAGCAACTTATTGATAAACTCTTGGCTTTTTTATGCGGTGCAGTAGGAACCCACGTGGCTAAATTATTAGAACCAACACCGACTGTCAAAATTTTGCGAGGGTCCGAACAAGGACTTGAAATCAAAGGTGAGCAAACTGCTGAATCATGAGAAGTTAGACCAAATCTATCTCATGATCTACCTAATTGGTGCCGTTTAAATCTGTGAATACCGGTGCTATCTGCCACCACGCAAAAAACAACTTGCTGGATATTCTGCTTATATGCCACTGAAGGCGGGTAATACTGCTGCTTTGGCGGAACCGGGCCCCTAATTCCAAGCACCATCTGTGGTATGGCCACCAGACGAGTGTTTGTTATCTTCGCTTTAATACGAGAGTTACAGTCGGCTCTGTAGTTTTCTGCACAGGCCGATTGTTGGTATTGTTAAGTTTGTCTTTTTTCGAATAGTCTAAGTTGATTTGTTAAGTGGAAGGCGCTGGTCGACAAGAAACTTGAGAAAGTCGCGTCCATCTGATGTGAGCGATATCTGTCCGAATTCTTCTTTGATTAGATTACTTGAAATTAAATAGTCAATCCAAACTTCGTCTTGGCCCGTTGAGCCCTGACCGAATCCCTGCAAGGGCGTAGCTCTTTTATGAAGTTGTACTAGTACTTGTCTTGGAAAAGCCCCGGCATTTAGACTCCTTAAAATTGTCAGTTGTTCAGCAGATAGGTAGGCATAAATTTTCAAAAAATTTGAAGCATGAGTAGCTGTCTGAGTCTTTGCCTTGTAAACAGCAAGTTGGTTAGTTAGGTTATTGGTAATTTCATCCACTGCTTTAGTTAATCGGTCGACTTCCGCCGCTAAGCGAAGTGCTTGCTCTGGCGTTGCTAAAATCTCTTGCCTGCTTGCCGAACCTGCTTGTGATTTATGAGCTGTTCCAGAAGGCAGCGCACGTTCAACATCAGTACGCTCAACATCTGAGGCCTGATTAGTGATTGCCGATTCGGTAGGTACGGTTTCATCAATTTTGTTCTTTTGTAAGTCTACAAGGTCATCACATTTCGGCAACGAGAGAATTTCAAGCGGAGTGGTTTCCGCTTCGTTGTCCGCTGTCGATTGCTGATGGCGTTGCTCCTCAATCTCGCTTCTTTGTGCCGCTAACCTCTGAGGCCACTCTGCTTCGACATCTTTAATTTTAAGTTTGCCAATCGTTTGGACCAACCTAATCAATACTGTTCCGATTCGGCGGTTGGTCAAAACTAGTGTTGATACCTTCCAAGCCAATAGTGCCCAAATAATCCCGGGTAGAGCAGTCAAGAATGCTGGGTCGAACCGCATGAGCGCATTTATATGATTTAGGAAATTCCAGAGCCAGTCAACGTTCATTCTGCCTGTCCAGTGTGCCAACAGCTGCACCATACCCGCCCTGTAGCGAACTAAATCATCACTAACTCTGTGATAGGGAAGAGTCTACAGCTTGCGCATGAGACTAAGGCAGACCCAAAGCAGCTCATTTTTCACGAGCCTCTTAAGCTTGCCAATGGGCTCCAATGGTGGCCGCTCTGCTGCAATCGAGCTGCAACTTGTCGGTTGATAAAAGTTAGCCATAAGCGCCAACCTTGTGCATTCGATGCATCTCTGTGAACTGACCTCCTGAGTCTGCTCAACGTTTAACTGGTCAAATGAGTTGAAATAATTGCTTATTCAAAATACCTGGTATGAAGTGTCAGCCTTCGTACCGCCGTATTTTGCCATGTATTTCATTCGTCGTTTCTCGCCTCTCCCCTGGCTTGAAACTGGCAAGCGAATTACAGCTGAGCACCGTGGGCAGTGTCTATTAAATTTACTGACGGACTGAAGCTTTGTTTGTAGGCTTTATCTATGGGTATATCTTTTCGAGGTTGTAAGTCCGTGATTAGAGAAGCCATGAGGTGGTATGACGGCGAATACTGAAGACCCTGAACCGCCAGTGTTGATGCGGTGTAATGCATCCTGTAACAGCGAACGAGAGCCGGTAGTTCTGCCCGTCGGTGAATTAAGCGAGGGTGCTACTCGCGGTCTGGAATTGCATTGGGTCTCTAATGCTTGCCAAAGCCGTGCAATATTTACAGCTCTCAATAGGAGTTTTAATTCAGAAACTGGTTTTGCTGAAGTGGGGCCAATATACGAGATGCAAGAGAAGCAGGAAGCTCAGCCATTTTTAATAGCAGAAGACTCTTTGGTTCTTGGCGGCGGTTCTTTCTGCCTGCGAATGCCTGCTCAAGGAGACACAGTTTTTAGTTTTCAATGGGTCTGGCTTTTTCCTGCGACTAGGGGCCAAGGCATGTACCCGGCGATTCAACCTCATTTGAAAAAGCGATTTGGTACTTTCTACGCGGAACAGCCTCTGAGCAGCCGAATGGAAAGCTTGTTGCCGTTGATTGACAAGGAGATCCTCTGTTTTTCCCAGTCAGGGCTCGCTATGGGTACTTGTCCTAAATGTCAAAATATTACTTTTCTCAGTCAAAACCCTGGCAGTGGCGAGATTAACGGCCAACTTGCATACTGGCACATGGTATGCCCGGATATTTGAGATTGCTGGTTGATGCCCAATCGTTCTGCTCTTTCAATTCCAGTCTCAACTCAAAATAGGAATTTTCTTGTGACTTTAAAAGGGTCTTGTGGCTCTATTGCTTTAAAATATGGGTTGCTAATTAGAAGCTTTACTAGTCAGGTCTCAGAATGCTACTCAACTTCGATAAATTGATAAGTTTGCACAGATTGGTTCGGGATATTTTTCACTCAAACGGCTTTACGAGTTGTTCGTATGGCCCAAAGTTGTCAACGATGTTCAGCCATGAGCAGGTATTGGTACCTGGCCAGTACAAAACCTATTCCGCCTATGCCTATTGTGTAACTCAGAATGGTGATAAATTTCGGGAGAAGTTCAAAAGCCCTGCGGATTTTGAATGGGATGGTTATGTCCAGGGTAGCTTGTGGCATCGGTCTGTCAAAAGCTTCGTAATCGCTCATGCGTCTGAACGTTCTGTCGAGCAAGAGAAAATTGTAGCTTATTTGGAACGAAAATACGAGGTTCCAGGTTTTCTCTGGGACTGTGAGACTTTAGAGAATCTTTTGCTAAATCAAATCCCTGACGCTGACTTTGTTATTGCAAGAAATTTTCTGGACTATGGCGGGGCTGCTATTCAAGAAAAACTTCTACAAGCCAACTCCGTGGCAGCAAGGCTTAACCAGTTGGGGCCGCAGAGTTCCGCTCTATTGTTTGCCGACATGTTTGGAGATAAATCCGACCCGCTGGTAGCTTGGCTAGTCTTCGATAAATTATTCCAACCATATGCAAAACTTGAAACCTGTGACGTAAACAGCTTATTTGACTACTGCTCAGTGCTTCTAAGGTTTGAGAACAAAGCATTAACAGACAATGTGCTTGATACTCTCAAAGCTATATTCGCAGAAACAAATATATTGCCAATTAAGCAAGCGATATCAGACTACATCTTAACCCCAGATAGTGAATACGGCTCTGGAATAACTGGGGAAACTGTTTTGACTGGTGGCACGCTCCATCGTACAAGTGATGACATTAGGCTTAAGTTGAACACTAATACATATTGGGCCGAAGAGGATAGAAGTGAGGATTTAGATGTTACCGTTGAACTTTTGCTTACGCCAGGCTCGATTGTACTTCAACCATTAGGTTAGACATCACCTCTCAACGGATGCGGCTGCTCCTAGGCAAATTCTACGCGCATGTAGGCAAGATTATAGTCGGCACAGTTTGGATTTAAGGATTTTGTCTAAGCTCGAGTCTTGGCGAAGCTTTAACTGCTCACCGCAGGTAGTGGCAATTGAATTTAGTTGCAATAGATGCAGATTTGACGATACTCGTCATAGATATAGCGTCGACTTTAATGGGTATATGGCAATAGCTTTCTGGAGGCTAGCGATGGAACGTCCACAAGAGTATTTAGAGGCTCTGAGAGCTTTCATGCATAGATTTCCTCATGTAAGCGGGCCCAATATGCCGGGGTCGCCAATTCACTTTCCTTTCTTCAATAATTCTTCCTACAACGAACTGTATGAAAACAAGCTTGCCGTAAGAATACTAGCAACAAATATAGAAGAGAAAACCGAGACAGTTATCCCAGACGTGATTCTAATAGAACCCGCAAGACTACTTCTTGAAGCTGGGATTGCTCTTACGCCAGCCACATCTTGGAGCGATGGAAGGACTTCATTCGCTATCGCCAAATATGGCTGGTACTTTAGAGGTTTAGTTAATAACGCTCCTCTGGTTTTGGATTCTAGTTGCTCTGAGATGGATCCTCGAATGAAAGGTATTTTTGCTGAGGAATTAGCAGTCGGAATGGCTACTATGTTTACCAAGGATTACCTCAATATTACTAATATTGCTGATGTGAAATCTGCGATAAGACACAATCACGTTCGACACTCGGTAGCAAGTGGAAAGAAGCGAAATAAGTCAGGCAAGAAGGCCAAGAGGCCTGGAAAAAAGAGCCCTGATTTTTGCGGCATCGATTCGGACCAGCGCATGTCGTTTATTGAGAGCAAGGGAACCTTGGTAAGCCTTGGTGAGGCGCGACGGCAAATTAATCGAGGTAAGCAACAGTTAAGCGCGGTTGATCCGTTGCAATTGGAGGACGGTCCAAGATTTGTGATTTCTACTTATTTTTCTGTGGCAGAAAACTCGAACAATAATGAACAGACCACAGTTTTTGTCGATGATCCATTCGAGGATTACAAGCGCTATCCGGATAAATTAGCTGGTGATCGGTTCATTCGCTTAGCATATGCGAAGGTGCTTAGGTTTGCGAACAGGAATGACCTTGCCGAGCTATTATTGAAACGCAAACACTGGCCGATGCGACCTTATTCGCCCGATGAACGGCGAAGACAATTTTTACCGATTGGATTTGATTCGGTCGGAAACTGCGTCTTGCTTTTACATGACATTTTTTGGTTGCTATCTACCAGCTCACGGACTAATCTGGCTACTCGGCTGCCTGAAATACGTGTGCCGAAAGAATCTCTCGGAAAAATTGTTTTAGCTAACGGAGTTGCTCTAGTGCTAAACCCATTTCAGCAATACCCACCCTTTTAGTAAAACTCGATTCTTGTAGATCTTCGCGATTATTAGCCCAGCTATCCTCGTACGAGCAAAGAAAGCGTAGACACAATCACCATTCTTCCGTGACATCTCAACATGCAATGAGAAGCACTTAGGCTGTGATTGTGCACCACAAATAGTGCTTTTGGTGTCTTCCTCTTGAATATTGAAAATTTGAAACATTTAGCGGAAGCGACCCCGCTGTCCGCTGTTTGAGTTGTTGCCTTATCGCTGTGACGAAAGCCATAGCTATAATAAATAAGCCAAGAATCAAGTGGGTCTCCATTTCTAAAGCACCTCCCTTTGAGGTCCTGGCGAGGATTGAGTTGCTGCTCATTCCTCGTTTTCTCTATTTTCATTAGGAATTGTATCTAACTCAAAATGGCCACCCTCAGATAATAGAGAGCGGCCAATAAGCCAAGCAAGCTTTTACAAGAAGTCCTCTTAAGGCTTGGCCTGTGCGGGGTGTCGGTCAAGCGGTGGGTTTTTGGATGCTACGGAATCAAATCAGCCTTTCCTGACTGACGAAGAAAAGCCTCAAAATCAGCTCTGTAGTCAAAGCGCTCATCGCTATCCATAGGTCTAAATTCAGCAATTGGCTTCTCTTTATAGAAGGTCGCTATTAGCTGCGTCCGCACTAGCTGCCCATCCATATCACACACCTTGCCTTCGGTAATTTGAGCGTCAATGCTGCCATCTTTACCCGGCTTAAAGGTGTGTATTTCGTCGTTTTGCTCTGTTTCAAGAATGAGGTTGTCGTTTTTTCTAACCTTTATGGTTCGGCCTAGATATCTCATAACTACTCTATCTGAGCGTGTTTCAAGCGGCTCCTCTGCTGTCAAAACTACGTGTTCAATTATGGCTCCCCGATCGATGTCGTAAACAATCGGCTCCCGCCTGGCCTCCCAGATTCTGCCATTGATGTCACACTGGCGGCCACGCTCTCTGGTTCTTTCGCTCTTAACAGAGAGGCCAATTCTGCTTTTTAGCCTTGTTCTTCTTGTGGTGCCAGCATACCAGCGCGGAATTCTATACCAGCCGTTTATTCGCTGTTGTGGCAGTAGGTAGTCGTGAAAAATAGCGCCCGGCCTGAGGGTTGGCTCTACTATTCTTGTCTCATTCACTCCGGCTTGCAGTGGTTGAGCCAATGCACATGGCATAGCGACAGAGCACCCAAGCGAGAGAATCAACATCATGGAAGCTAGTCTAAAGGCCATATTGTGGCCTCTCAAATTTTAGCGATGACCTTTTAGCTTTTAGAAGAGGGTAAGGCTGCTCTTCAGCTAAGTATCCCCGCATGTAGGCCAGGTTGTAAACCACTTGAATAAACTTCGCCACATCCTCACGGCTCTTGTATCTCTCAGCTACTACAACCATATGAGTCACCTCATCGGCTGAAATATCCTCTAGTTTCCTGTGACTCCAAGCTGGTATCAAGTGAGTGACTACAAAAACACACTGACTAAACTACTTACCTTCAGCACTGTTCAGTGCCAGAGTGCATGCCCGGCCAAATGTCAACGATGGCGCAGTTTCCTGCCAATCTGGGGCAGCCAAACTATAAGCCGGGTCAATTCCCCTCGATGCGTGATGCTGGGCTATCCTGGCGAGCATTCGTACTACCCGTCGTTCACTGCTCTCATATGCACCCAAGGTGAGCTTCACCGGGCGCTCAAACAGAAAATAGCTGACCGAGTAAGTCAGCCGTCCTTGGGTATCAGGGCAGACAAAAAGGTTTTTCACCTCGGCATCTTCAATTGGTTGCAGCATAAATTCACCTCACAAATACGCGGCTGATTCTCGGGGCTCCTGGTGGCTTCCTGCTGGTCTCAGGCGCTCTGGCTCTCGTTCTCTGCGCCGCCTGCCTGCTGAACCAATCGATACTCAATTACGTTTTTTCCTAGGCTCCTGGCAGCCACGGTCTGAGCGATGACTTCCCGATCTTCCATACCTCTCACGATGGCATCCAGCTGTTTAGCGTTGATTGCCACTCTGCCTCGCATCTTGCTATGAACTGCGCTCTTGGTAGGCCTGCCCTCAAGGATGCAGGTCAGAATCTTCCCTTCAATAGTCGCCCGCAAGAACGGGTCAACGGTCTCGGCCTCGTTAACGGTCTCTGCCTCATCGACCATCGCGGCCACCTTTCTCTGAACTAACTCGACAACCACGCTCGGCCTCTGGCTTACTTTCACCGGCTGCGGTATGTTCTCCCCGTATATCGAATAAACCTTATTGAGAGCCCCTCTAACCGAGTTCAAATCTAGGCGAGCGTATATCGCTGTCGACCGTTGGTCCTTGTGCCCTAGTGCCTTTCCGATTATCGGGACCCGCAACCACTGATGGCCATGTAACTACCCACGGTGCGCCTTAGGTCGTGAATTCTCACATCCTCAAGCCCGGCCTTTTTGGTTATTGTCTTCCAAACCCGCTTTGGTTCTGTGTAATGCGAACCAGGTAGCCGACCAGGGAAAACCCATTCAGATATTGCTGACTCCCTACGCCGCCTGAGAATCTCCAAGGCTGGCTCACCAAGAGCGATTACATGAGAGGTATCGTTCTTGTGGATATCTCCGGGGATAGTCCAGCTCTCATTACTGAAGCTGATATCAGCCCACCGCATGGCCAGCATATTACCCTTTCTCGCGCCCGTATACAGAAGCATCCAGAAGAAATCCCTGCATAACTCTGACTGCCCATCTAACGCCTCCTTGAAGGCGTCGATTTCCTCGGGCTGCAAAAAGCGCTCTCGGCTCCTGAGCTTATACTTCTCAACCCACCGGCAAGGGTTCGGCTCCTGGCAGTAGTCTCTTCTAATGCCCCAGTTGATGATCGCTGACAGGTGATGCAATGCTCTGTTAGCTGCCGACTTGCTGTGCAGCCCTAGCTTGTCTACCCACTCCTGCACATCCCACCGGGTGATGCTTGCCAGCGTCTGACTGAACCAGTGGTGACCGTGCACCTTAGCGAAGTAGAAAACATTCTTGGGGCATCGGATATTAGCTAGGGCGTGCCGGGTGTAATACAGCTCATACAATTCGCCCACCGTCTGGGGCTTGCCTACTGTCATCGATAAACTCTCCTATTTTGGCGCGCTAAACTGCGGGTACCGCGGCTAGTGGCGCCTCGAAATATCTATCAGGACGAGCAAATACCGCGCCCTTGTTGCTTATCTAGGCGGCAATCGCTCTGCTCATCAGCTCTTGTCGATGCCCTTAGGTATACCGCCTGCTCTCCAAACCCGCAATACCCAATTCGCTCATCCAAGCCCAACTCATCACCAGTGGTGCCTCGAAAACAAATGCAACCATGACAAAGCGAGTATTGTAAAATCTATTACCGGGGCAGCTGGCCTGAGCCCGGAAGCCCTTGCTGTGATTATATTCTCCGTTTATACGGTACCTTCCCGCTGACCAGATTGTGCCACCGCTCGGCAGCGTCGGACGAGGCCCGTAGAAAACCGTTGCTCTAGTTTTTTTTACCCTAGGGTCCCGCCAACCGAAAATCTCGCTGGGGGGTGTACCCCGGGGGGGGCTGCCACCAGTGCCGCGTCTCGGGGCTTGCCTCTTCGCGCTAGCTCGTGGTGCCAGTGCTGATGGCGGGGGTGGGCTATGTGTCACAGTATGCACCACTGCTGCCGATTCGGGTGTATGCTTCCAGTATTAGTGCACCATATGTGGGGTCATATCATGGGCGCGAGAATGGATGAAACGTATCTGGTTTGGTTGGATTCGGCGCCGATTTCATCGGCATCGAGGGAGACGTATACAAGGCGGCTACAGGCTTTCCTTGATTGGCTGTGGGAGACCAAGAGATTGAACTATAGCCAGCTGCTGACCAATGCTGACTTCGCTCGGCATGCTCACTGGTACCGTGAGTATCTGCTACAAGGCGGCATGAAAACAAACACTCTAAACACCTCGATGACAGCCATTGATAAGTATATGAACTTCAGAACACTCGGCCATCTGAACTACACCAGAGTCAGGGCTGAGGATGTGGCACCAAGAGCGCTGACTCCAAAGGAGCTGAAGACCTTTCTCTGGTCACTAGAGCAGTCAAAGAGCCTAAGGAATAAGGCTTTGGTTCTCGTTCTGCTTCATACAGGCCTTAGGCTGGGGGAAGTCGCCGCGCTCAAGCTGTCAGACGTGAGGGTATCGAGAACCCGTGGCACCATCGCTGTCAGGTGCGGCAAAGGCATGCGCCGTCGTGAGGTGCCGCTCAATGGCTCTGTGAGGAATATTCTGCTGGAATACATACCCAGCGCTAAGGGCCGACCTAGCTCGACGCTCCAAGACCGCCATGGATGACTTAAATCAGCCTTTCTGGGTTGGTCAAAACGGCAAGAAGATCGGAACCAGAAACATTGACTACATCATCAGGGCGATTGGCGAGCGGGTAAACCTGAATGTATCCGCTCACGTGTTGCGGCATACGTTTTGCACCAGGGCTGTAAGAGGCGGCATCGACATAGCAATGGTTGCTGACTGGGCCGGACATTCCAGAGTTGAGACAACCAGGCGTTATGCCAAGCCGACAAAGGAAGACAAGGCTGCCCAGATTGAGAAGCTCAATATTGATGTGGCTTTCAGCTCTGGCGAGACTGTTCAGTCAATCGACCGAGCCAGGAAGCGCTCAAAAGCTCGGGCTTAGGACTTCCAATAGCTAGCAATACTGGAATAGAAACGGGGTGTTTCGTTCCAGTATTTTGCTATCTAGGCCTGAAAATCATCGTCGAGAATCTTCCAGTATTGAGATAGGCTCTGGTTTTCGATGGCGTCCAAAGCTATCGGCAGTTGCGCTAACCGTTGGCATACTGGCAACCGGGAGTTAAGGGCTAGCCAAGGGGTGCCTTAATTATTCGCTGAAATTTTGGAGCTGTGGGCCCTAGAGAAAAATCTATTTTTCCTTTCCTTCCATACCGGTTTATTCGCGTTGTCGTATTGCTGAATAAGATTGAGACTTAGAGCCGGAGCTAATTTGATTCTGGTTGATATAGCGAGTGGTCAGTATCTGCTCAGAGATTGGCCTGTGTGCCTGTTGGTTGGATTTGTGGCGCTGAATACTGGAATAGTGTCTAGGGTTTTATATTGGAAGCGCTGAGCGGCCTGGGCGGGGTTTGAGTTGGTTGGTGACGAAGTGATGACGGTAGTGACGAAGGGATGACGCAAGGGCGAAACCTGATAACCGTTGGTGCAAATAGGTTAGTGACGGTGATGACGGTAGTGACGGTCCTTCTCTTATAGATAAGGAAAGAAAGGGTAAGGGGAAACTCTGAGAAAACCCAGAAAATAAAAAGAGAGGCCAGAAAAACTAGCCTCTCTTCTAAATGTTGCCTACACAGTGCCTACATGGTTTTATCGTATAACCGAAAACCAAGACAGGGCTGCTGTTAGCTGGTTATCTTGAATAGTATTCAATTACCAAGTTCTCTTTGAAGGTTTGGTCTAGTGATTCGCGATCTGGAACCAAGACGTATTCAACTTTCATTTGCTCAGCGTCTGTCTTGAGCCAGGTTGGAGTTACGCTTGTCAAGCCGATGTTCATTGGTTTGACGGAAGCTGCGCTCTTAGGATCAATAGTGACCACATCGCCTGGACGTAGTCTGGCAGAAGCGATGTTCAAGCGCTTGCCGTTGACTTGCACGTGCCCGTGGGTTACCACTTGTCTAGCTTGTCTTCTAGTGCCAACTAGGCCGGAACGGTAGAGGATATTGTCAAGGCGAGATTCGAGAATCTGCAGCATGACAGTACCGGTAACGTCTTTAGCGCGGGTGGCTTCTTCGTAGACAGAATAGAATTGAGCTTCGCTGACATCATAGGTCCAGCGAATCTGCTGTTTAGCTTTTAGTTGCAAAGAGTATTCTGAAGTCTTCTTTCTGTCCTGGCCGTGTTGGCCTGGGCCATAGGGTTTGCGAATGAAAGCGCATTTTGGCTTCCCGCAAAGACTAGCTCCTACTGACCTGCAGCGCTTACATGTTGATTTCGTGTACCGCACGATTACTCCTTAAATATGGTGGATATGGTTGATGTATAGAGATTTAATATAGTTTGATCGCAGTTTCGGTCACCGGATTGGCTTTTTGGAAAATCCCTGGAGAAGGCAGGAAATCGCCAAAACACTTATCTGGTGTGCCTTTTAGGCGTCTGCTAGACTGATGCGCCGCGGCAGTCTTCGCAGTACCCTTTTAAAATAAGCTCTGAGTGCGAAAAATCAAAGCCATTTCGCTCTGCTATTAACGAACCTAAATCAGAAAATATCGATTCTGCCTCTAAAGTTTTGCCGCAATTGAAGCAAATTAGGTGATCATGGGCCCTTTTATTAGTTGAAGTTTCAAAAGCTTGAGCCTTTGGTTGCTTAACAGAGTTGACAAATCCTTCTGCCCTTAACTTGTCTATTGCCCGATATATGGTCGATAGAGAGGCTTTGACCCCGTCCTTCTTGGCAAGCTCGTGCAGCTCGGATGCTGTCAAGTGCGAGCCGTCGTCACGTGCTTCTATTAATTTTTTCAACTTTGCGGCAACTCCGCTCGGTGGAAGGTCACCTTCTTTACGAAATCTGGCTAGCAAACGATAAACCGATCGTTCACTTACCGACAGGCCTTTTTGCTTCGCTAAAGCCAACAGTTCTGTCGGGGTGATATCTTTGCCCCTTGGACTGGTGGTGATTAGCTCGCGCAATCTAACTCGTAGGTTTCTATCGTCTTCGGTCATTAGGTCTTGAATCAACTTCTCTTACCGCACTGACATCTGTTGCTCAGGCAATCGATGTGGTCTTGCAGGCTCTGATGACCACCGATTAGAAATGCCGAGCGCAGCAGCTTGTCTTTGCTGTGCATCGTGACGACGCCGTTATCCCAGCGCACAATCATGTCGTTGTCGCGATCATGAAAAGCAATTGTCCCGCCGACATTGGCCGCCACGCAGGCACTGGAAAACTTTGACCATACCCGGCGCCCTCTGAGGTTTTGCAGACCAGCAGGGGATAGCGAATCGACGCTAGTTTTCTTCTCTGTTGAAGAGATTGGAAACTTTGTATGTAACCACTGGTGGTGGCTGATTGTTGCGCTCATTTTCGGTTGACCTTAATAGAAGACACTGGCCGGGAATAAAAAAACCAAGAAAGACATTGCCATGTATTTTATGAGAAGTGTTCTCAATTGGTTTTAGGAATTGAGATTCGCCTCTGTCATCGATTTCAAGATTCAAGATTGCTCCTTTTTGCCTATTTTTAGTTACGCAAAATTCCTGAAACTACCACGGGCTATTGGAATCGGCGATTTCCTTAGCTGCCCAGCACAGCTGTCGCTTACTAAGAATTATTCTCAATTGAGGCTCGATAATCATAACTTAGATGCGAATAGTTTCAATTCTTGACAGAGTGTATTTAACCTTTTTCTCCCGCCATTGCTTGCTTACGCTAACTTGTGGGTAAATTATGTCGATGATATCTATTCGCAATAATATGACAAAAATGGCAAAACCTAATTGCCTGTGAGACTTCTGTTGTCATGCTGCGCTATGTGCGCGAGCCTTTACTTGGCTTTATTGCGACTATGTTGCAATAAGCTAATTGACAGGAAATGCAATAACTCTGAGAAATGCCCATTTGGCGGCTTTTCTCTAGTCTGCAACTGCGCCTCTATTGCTTGTGTGGTTTTGTCTTGAATAGCTAGGCTGAGGTTCTACTTTTCTCTCGCGCAAACTTTCAGGAATCCCTACAAAACAACAAGACAACTCGTCCACTGCAAGATCTTACTTCATTGGACTAAGCCGACTTAAGACAAAAGAAAGTGAAAATCGTTTTCGTGACGACTAGCTGTTCCTTTTCTCATGTTGGTTGTTGTTTTCTTGGCAGCTGAATTGTTTGCGCAACTGCGCGAACCTAATAAGGAGAACAATAATGAGAATCGCATTTCTTGGCAAAGGCGGCTCAGGTAAGACCACTACTGCCGCTAGTTTCATTCGTCACGCCTCAGGCAAGAGCCCGTTTGTTTTGGCTTTTGACGCTGATGTTAATGCTCACCTGGGTGCCGCCCTATCATTTGAGTCTGAGCCGCCGCATCTCGGAGAACTCTTCACCCCTATCACTGAATATCTCAAGGGCAAGCGCACTGATCTGGGTGAGAAACCTATGATCATGACCACTCCGCCATCGCTCTCGTCTAACTTCATTCGCTGTCTGTTTGATGATCCTCTTATTGCCAAATACGGACGTCGGCAAGGTGCCATTGCCTTGCTCACCGTCGGAAAGTATGAACAGGCTGATGTGGGCTCGGCCTGCTATCACTCAAAGCTTTCTGGTGCCATCAGCATCCTGCATCACTTGCTTGATGGCCCTAACGATATTGTCGTTGCCGACAATACTGCCGGCACTGATGCTGTGGCTACGTCGCTTTGGTTTGCTTACGACATGCATATCTTTGTGGTTGAGCCAACTCAGAAGTCGGTGCAGGTCTATAAGGACTTCATCAAGCTATTGCCTGCTCTGGCTGACAAGACTTATGTTCTCGGCAATAAAGTGGAGGGAGCTGAAGACGAGCAATTTATTGCTGGTCATGTTGCGGCCGACAAGTTGCTGGGTTTCGTGCCGCTCTCGAAGCATCTGAAGCGTTTCGAACAAGGTCACCCAGAAGCACTCGAGCTTTTTCAGCAAGAGCAGGCTAAGGTGTTCGATAAGGTGCTTGCTACTTTGCTCGCTCAGACCCGGGATTGGAATCTCTATCTGCAGCGTTTGCGCGATACCCACCTTCGTCTTTGCCACGAGTGGTACAACGACTTCCACGGTCTCAAGCTCGACGAGGGGCTTGATTCGAAATTTTCTTACCAGGCGATTTTGCTGCCGCCGCTTCCCCCTGAAACCCCAAAGAAAGACTAATAACGATGTCTGACAAAATCAAAATCTTCGTCTGCACCAAGGGAAAGAAATGTCCGAAGAAAGGAAGCGATGACGTCTGCACCGCCCTCGAAACTGCTGTCTCTCAACTTGGTTGCGGCGACACTGTCTCTGTGAAGGGCAGTAAGTGTATGGACCTTTGCAAAAAGGGTCCTGTCGTCGTCACCATGCCCGACAAAATCTCATACGGACGCGTTGAAGCTGCCGACGCCAAAGAGATAGTTGCAAACCTTGTTGCTGGCGGCAAGCCCATCGAGCGTTTGCGCATCAAGAAGAAAGACTGATCAGTTCTAAGGCTCTGGCCTAGGTTCACCAACTTCAACCTTCGAGAGGCTCCACGAAACTGGGGCCTCTCTTCTTTTGGCCAACACAAGAAAGAGAAATCAGATGTTCGAAAGACTGAAGAAAATAAAGACGCCTCACGGCAATCACTTCAACCACCTGCGCAACATGTTCGGCTACTTCCTGGCCGGCGCGCTGCTCACTGTTTTAATCGGGCTGGGCGCAGACGTTGTCGGCTCACTTCTGTCGGCGGCACTTGGCGCGGCTCTGGCTGCTGCTGTTGCTCTGCTTGGGGGCATCTTTGTCACCATGATTTTCCGTACCGCTTTCCGACTGGTGCAGACCGGCCGCATTCTTCAATACGCCGGCTTCTGGCTCTCCAGCTGGCTTGGACTTGAAGCCGCTATCGCTGCCACCGGCAGTCTGACCCTGAGCAACAGCTTTGTTGCCAGCTTGGTTTTCTTCGGCAGCAGTTTTGGCGCGGCCACGCTCTTCGGCCAGGTGCCCTGGCGCGGCCGTTCTTGGATGCCCATTCGTCGCCCCTAAATGTTCTTTAGGCGAAATCTCGCAAAGGAGATACTTTCATGAATCGTTTAATTGATGCAGCCCTGAGTGTGCGTGCCGCTTTCCATGGTGCTTTTGGTCAGAAGGACAAGGCTCGGAAGACTCTGCGCCGCCTGCTAGAGCACCGCCAGAGCTATCTGCCGGACGGTCACATGTCTCGTGCCGACGCCCAGTACGCCTTGGCTCTGACCTACCACGACGGCAACGTTGTCGACTGCATGCAAGCAGAGGCGTTGCTGAGTGAATGCCAGCTCAGTTTTGTCAAGAGGTTTGGCCCGTTTTGCTTGCGCGTCGCTAGGGCCATGCACGTACGTGGCTTGGTACAGACCCGCCTTGGTGATACCAATCGTTCTCACACCTTTCACCAGGCAGCAGAAACGGTATACGCTAAGGTTCGTCCTGTCTCCTACGACCGCATCGCCAATTTGCATCAGCTCGGCTTCAAGCAAGACTTGATGGGCATGCACAAGGAAGCTGCGGCCACTCGTAAGCTCGCCAACCAGCTCAATACTGTGCTGGCCATGCAGAGTGTGCGTAGGCGATATTAACCTCCCTCTGAGGGCTTAAGCCCGAATGACTAAACAGGAGAGTAAGACTGTCTTACTCTCCTGTTTTTGTCTTTTGCTTCGAGCTGGAAACCGCTGACAATTTCATGCCTCCCCCTCAAAAAAAAGAGGATCGCTTTACTATTACTCGTAGTTGAGTGATTGTCTATTTATTTTTTCAAACAAATTTGAAACCAATTGCCTCTTCTTACGTCGAGGGTGTTCCAAGGAGAAAAAAGATGGAAGACAAAAAAGCAACCCACAAACTTCTATATCAGTCTCTTGCCGAGGTTGTTAGCTCGAAGAGAAAGAGCTTGAAAATGACTCAGCAACAGCTGGCTAGCGCTTCAGGAATAGATCGTGTCTTTATTAGCAATGTCGAGCAAGGTAAGCGCAAGCCAAGCTTCGGTTCTGTTGCAAGTATCGCTCGAGGCTTAAACCTTAGCTATGCCAAACTCGTAAGCGAGTGCGAAAGATGTATGAGTCGCGATTCTATCGGCGCTCACAGCGAAGTACCTGCACCAGATTATAATCAAGAACCTGCTTAGCCATTTGATTTTGCTTTCAGTAGCATTGTTAGTTGGTTCAAGCTAAGATTCAAGAAACTAACTGGAGCGATCATGGATAGTCAAACGCCAGAATCATTGCGGCCACAGCTAGCTTTGGCAATTCGACGTTCAAGGCTAAAATCATGCGACTTTGGTTCTTCTTCTTTTTCTTCTATCGCTCTTTTAGTGGCCTCGAGTTTGGGGCTAAGTGCTTTTGCTTTGACTGCTTGCAGTGGTTCTATGGGCCATTCTGCCTTGGCTGAAAGTGGAGGTAAGCAAGCTCAGCTGCTCTCGTCTCGCGGTAACGAAGGCTCATCTGCAACTTCATCTGCAAATCCAGACAGCAGTGTTAGTTCTGATGATAGCTCCGGTGTCGTGCCGGGTGTTAGCAATGGAGGGAGCCCGGGAGCTAGTTCTGGTAGTTCTGATTCTGATTCCGGTGCCAGTTCGCCACCCTATGCCGGAGCCGATTCTGGTGCTGCGCCGCCTGGAGCGGCGGGCTCTTCTAATACATCTAATTCATCAGGTACGTCTGTTTCGTCTGGCGCCGATACTGTTGTTAGTAGTGGGCCTTTAGATGATCATCATGAGTGGACCCAAGAAGAGATGCTTCTGGCTCGGCCCATGCCCATGAGTCAAGAAGAGCGTGATTTCGCTTTCAAGAATAAGGCACCCGAATCTATTCGCACCTGGACCTTGGGAGAGTTTCAAGACTTCACTAAGACTGCCATGGGGCGCAATCAGATGTTGCAAGAGGGGCGCCGCTGGGTTGCTATTAGAACCGCATTGAAACAGCAATTGGTTTTGGGGCAAGACTTTCTTGCTGGCGGCGGCCATGGCAAGTCTAAGAAAGGGCGCTCTAAAAGTTCACAGCCGGGACAGAATGGTGCTTCTGTCGACGGCAAGGCAAAAGAAATCATTCCCGAGTTTTTAAGCGATGAGGGTGTTTTTGAGGGGGCTGAAAGTGCCACCACTTTTGATCGTTTAAAAGAATGCCGCCAGGACATTACCGATCTTTGTCGCTCCATTGACGGTGTCAAGAAGACAGCAAGTAAGCGCGGTCGCTTAGAGGCTATTGAACAGTATATGAGTTCTCAATAGCCCAATAAAAAAGCCACCCAGATAAATCTGCGGCGGCTTTTTCACTATCGTCTGACTGCCTATTGCGTAGGCTCGATATTTCTTGCTGCTTCAAGTCAGAATCCACAGCTAGCGGGTTATCGCTACAATTTCCGGTCTGCGCAGACCTGACGTTTCCACTTAACCCCTCGGCTCAAAGCACTCAACTTCGTGTGTGCTCACCGGTTATGTAATTAGTATAGCGGAAGAGAAGATAGTTGGAAGTCCCCCGATGAAACTATTTTGCATATCTGCTGACATTTAATCAAGGCGCATGGGTGGCCGTTCTGTATATACATGGCGCTAGTCAAGCGCGTGAACCGCTTTGCTATCTGAAGTGTATTCGATCGTATATATGACAGTACGTATTGTTTTACACAGCCGATTCCAAGGGGATAGTTTGCAACGGCTAAAATTCTAGAGTTAAAGTCTAGGGCCTAAAGCCTAGGAGTAATTTTTAGATTAGTAGCAGAGCCATGCCCTCGTTTGGACGCACTCTAAAGTTGTTTATCGCTGTACTAGTTTCTGCGTTTTTGTCGCTACTTAAACTTTCATGGTCCATATAAGTTGAAGCCAGACAGTGGCCTTGTAATTTGTGGCTCTTAACTGTGTCTGTGAAATTGAGCACCACCGCGATCCGTTCATCGGCAAACTCTCTTACATAAATAAATAAACCATCTTCTACTGTGCTAGTTTCTTTTGCCTTTTCTTTGCCGTTGCTGCACGAATCAAGGGCTAGATAGGAGCCTTGGCTGAGGGCTTTATGTTGTTTGCGTAATTTGAGTAAATGCTTGACTAGATTGAGCATTGATTGAGGTTGCTTCTCTTGCTCGGCTACATTTCGTTCAGGGTAGTCAGCGCTGACAGGTAGCCAGGGTTCTGTGTTGCTAAAGCCACCATAGGTAGTGTCGTCCCATTGCATGGGCGTGCGCTCCGGATCTCTCTGCTCACTGGGCACATCTGGCTGTCTTATGCCTCTGGGATCGACAATTTTGTCTGCTGGTATTTCGCCGTTGAGCATGCCAATTTCGTCCCCGTAGTACCAGGTAGGGGAGCCACGCAGGGTGAGCAAGAGCATGGTGGCAACACGGGCTTGTTCGCTGCCTATGCGACTGGCAAAGCGAAATTTATCATGGTTGCCTAATACCCAGTTAGGGCTGCAATCTTGAGGTAATGCCTGCTCGTACTCGTCAACAATTTTGCGCACAGCGGAGGCCTGCCAGTTTTCGAGACCTTCTGTAATTAAATGAAAATTGAAGGGCATATGGCACTCTGGTTTTTCTTCAGTGCCGTAGTAAGTAATCAGTTGATCGTATGGTAGATAAGCTTCTCCGATCATCATTTTTTCTTGCCCTGGGCTGCTAAATTGGTCTAGCACCTGGCGCATCAGCTGAATGATTATATGAGTTTCTGGCTGGTCTTCAATTTTTGTATGAATGGTGCGATCTCGCTCGATTAGATTTTTATTCCAACTGTGATTGATTGGTTCGTCAGCAAAATCTTCAGCCTCTACCAATAACCAGATTACATCTACTCTAAAGCCGTCAACGTTGCGCTTGAGCCAAAAGCGCATCACATCTAGCATAGCTTCTACCACAAGAGGGTTGCGAAAATTGAGGTCTGGTTGTTCGCTGAGAAACTGATGAAGGTAATATTGTCCAGACTCTTTGTCTAAAGTCCAGGCCGGTCCGCCAAAATAGCTAGGCCAATTGTTTGGTACGCCGCCACCAGGGGCGGGGTCGCGCCAAACGTACCAATCTCGTTTGAAGCTTTCCTTTCCCTCCAGTGCTTCCTGAAACCAGGCATGCTGGTCTGATGTGTGATTGGGCACTAAGTCAATTATTACTCTGAGATTGCGTTTGTGCGCTTCGCTCACGAGATGATCAAAGTCTGCGAGCTCACCAAATAGTGGGTCTACGTTGCAGTAGTCTGAAATGTCATAGCCAAAATCTTTGTTGGGCGAGGGATAGAACGGACTTAGCCAAATGCAGTCAATGCCGAGCTTTGCCAGGTAGTCGATGCGGCTGATTATGCCTTTGATGTCACCAGTGCCATCATTATTGCTATCTTGAAATGAACGGGGATAAATTTGATAGACAACAGCGTTGCGCCACCATTCCTGTTCGTTCTTTGGCTCAATGCCCATCGAAATTTCCTTCTTTTTCTTGTGGAAAGCTTTATGCAGTGCTTAAAATGTCAATTTTTCTAGTCCACTGACATAACGAAAACATTCTGTGGCTAAGCAGATTATTACAACAACTGCTGATATCAATGATGTTTTGTCACTGGCCCGTTGGTAGCGGCGGAAGTTACTGACACCCAGTAAAAGCAAGCCGACCATGGCGAGGGGAAAATAAAGATGCCTTGAGACATGCAGTATGCTCTGTGATTCAGAAAAGGAGAAAGCTAGTAGTAAGATTACCCAGCCTGTCCATTCTGTTACTAGTCCTGAGATTCTTTGAATATCTTCTGGCTTGCTTGACTGACTGAGGCGACGCATGGCCAGAACGATGAAAAAAGCTAAGATGACCGCTAGTCCAGAGTAGCTGATCATGGCTGTTTGAGCGGCGTCCCAGAGTAGAACCGTTGATGAATAGTAGAGCCACCACTGCGCCAAAATCACAGTTGGAAAGACAATTATTGTGATCACTATCAATGTGACGATGACAGTGACTGGCGGCGGTAGATTATTGCGATTTGGCTCTTCGGAATTGTTCATTGGCGCAGCTTCTGTATTTTTCTAATGCTAATTTTTTGACTCAAATAAGGCGTACTCGAGTATTCGTATGGCCGTGGCTTTATGCGTGGCGAGGTCAAAAGTCTCTTCTACGACGCAAGACATAATCACTTTGTGCAACATTCCTCCCAGCATATCTGCCAGGGCAATGGCATCATAATTTCGTATGGCCTTATCGTCCATCAATTTTTGCAAGTGATTGGCTGTGCGTATTGAAAGTTCTTTTCGTACTTCTTTGCCTTTTCCTGCTTTTTCAAAAGATTCAATGCGGGCAAAAGAAAGCACTGGCATTTCGTCCCGGGCTATTTGAATTACCGAGTCAATATATTGAGTCAAGCCGTTTTCATCGGCAATGTGCGGAACATATTGGTCGATCATCTGGGCGCAACGATTGAAGAAGTCTTCGGATAGGGCGTTTGAAAGAGCTTCTTTTGAGTTGAAATAAAGATAGAGTGTGCCAGCGGCGACTCCGGCTTCGGTTGCGATATCGCTCATTTTTGCCGCGCGGTAGCCGTCGCGTATAAAAATCATACGAGCCGCCGTTAAGATTGCTTCTTTTTTGTGCGGATCTAGGGCTCTAGCCATTTAATTTTCCGTCTGTGTTGTCTCTATAAGGATAACCCGACGAAGGCCGTTTCTTTAGAATTTCACCGATATCGGTGAAATTCCGGTAGTCGATCTCTTTTGCGTTAAGTGCCCAAAAGGCATTGAGGAATTACTATTCGAGCAGACAAATCGATTTAATTTGGGCGGCCTTAAATAATGAATGAATTCATTCAGTTAAGTGCTAAGATAGAAACTGAACCGCAGTAAAGTTTAGGAAGCATATGTTTACAACAAGTCGTGACGAGACAAACCAAACTGAAATAGTTCGCCTGGGCGGCAATGTCACTCCGTTGCATCGGACAAAGCCAAAGATCGGCTCAGTCAAGACTAAGTGGCTTTTGGCTGGAGGTCTTTCGCTCGTGGCGGTAGCCGGTCTTTCGCTCTTTAATTACGCCCATGGGCTTTCCAGCTCAGTTGGCAGTAGTACACCATCCCTATCTTCTGATAGCGGCAAGGCTGCTCCTCCGGTGGTTACTGTTACTACTGAAGCAGCCAAGATTGGCAAAGTCTCTTCGGCGTTGACTGTCACTGGTTCAATTTCAGCCATCGACCCGTTGACCATTGGTTCTCAAGCTTCTGGGCTCAGTATCGTTCAAGTACTGGCAGAAGAAGGCGATTATGTGCGTAAGGGGCAGGTTCTCTGCATTCTTGACTCGTCAATTTTGCAGGCTCAGCTCAAAGGGATGGAGGCCCGCATGGTGGGTTCGCGCGCCACCGCCCTGAAAGCTGTGCAGCCAAACAGACAAGAGGATATTGCTGGACTTTCAGCTGCTTATCAGCAAGCTCTGGCCGATGTGCAACAACGGCAGGCCATGGTTACTCAAATGGAAGCGAGTCTGGTTAACGCTCGTAGCAATGCTCGGCGCTACAAAGATTTGCTGAAAGAAGGGGCAGTTAGTCAGCAGGAATCCGACAATCATTCAACTGAAGAAGTGACAGCCTTTACAAACTTGCAGGGAGCTAAAGAGCAATTTTCGGCCGCCAAATTTTTCGCCGAGCAATCGCACAACAAGCTCGAGATGGCTCAACGGGGCGGTCGTCGAGAAGACATCATAGTCTCAGAGGCTAGTGCGGATGAAACCGCCGCCAGTGTGCAACAGCTTCGCGCTCAAATTGAGCAGACAATTATTCGCGCTCCCGATGAGGGTTTGGTCACCAAGCGCTATGCCCACATTGGCGATGTTGCTTCTACTGGCAAAGCATTGTTCGAGATGATTCGTAAAGGACAATTAGAGTTACGCGCGCAGGTGACTCAGAGTGATTTATCTAGGCTGCGGCCGGGCATAACCGCAGCCCTCTCTGATTCTGCGCGCTCTGTGCAGGGTACGATTTTTCAGATTTCACCGACTGTAGATAGTGCCACAAGATTGGGTACTGTGCGCATTGCCATTCCAAGCAATTCAGGATTCAGGCCTGGCATGTTTGTGCAAGGCAGTGTGCAGGTCGGCCAGGCCGATGCTTTGCTTGTACCAAATAGCTCGGTTTTGGCAGATGGCGAGCAGAATTATGTTTTCCTCTACCAAAATGGCAAGGCCAAGAAACAGCAGGTGACAGTGGGTTCACGCACAAGCGAATCGGCTGAAATCAAAAGTGGCGTCAGTGTAGGTGATGCCGTAATAGTTGCTGGTGCTGGGTTCTTGGAAGACAACGACGTTGTTGCTTTGAGTAAGTAACAAGACTGGGCCAGTGACAAGGCGCAGGTTCGTAACTAGACAAGAGCAAATAACAATATAAATGAGTAACTGTTATCTCTTGAAGATGAAGCAAAAGGCGAGACAATGAATTGGAATATTTCAGCCTGGTCAATTAAACAACCGATTCCATCAATTCTGATGTTCCTGATTTTCAGTGTTGTTGGCATCATGTCGTATTTGAGTCTGGGTATTGATGAAAACCCAAATATAGACATGCCAACTGTGACCGTCTCAATCACCGAATCTGGTGCCGCTCCTGCTGAATTAGAGACTCAGGTGACCAGGCGAGTCGAAGACGCTATTGCTGGCATTGGCAATATCAAGCATATTTCCTCAACCATCAACGAAGGTAGCTCCGCTACGACAATAGAGTTTGAGCTGGGCACCGATGTAGACCGCGCTGTTAATGATGTGCGCGATGCTGTTACTCGCATCCGCAATCAGTTGCCCCTGACTATTGATGAGCCTCAAATTAAGCGTCTCGATTTCTCTGGCGCCCCATTTGCTACTTACACTGTTTCGTCAGATAAGCATTCACTCAATGACTTAAGCTGGTTGATTGATGATCAAATTTCCCGAGTCTTGCTTGCTGTTCCGGGGGTGGGCCAGGTGCAAAGGTCCGGTGGTAGCGACCGCCAGGTGAGAATAGACCTAGACCCTACCAAGCTTGAGGCTCTCGGTGTTACCGCTGATACTGTTAACTCGCAAATTAGATTGATGAATGCTAACTTGCCGGGTGGTCGTGGCTATATCGGTGCCCAAGAGCAGTCTATTCGCACTCTCGGTAGCATGAAAAGCATTGATGACTTGCGCAATATGCGTATTTATTTGCTCAACGGTAACTGGTCGACTCTGGGTAATTTGGGCACCGTTAGCGATGGCATAGCCGAGACCAGGCAATCAGCCATGCTTAATGGCAAGCCTGTTGTGGCCTTTCAGGTAGTGCGCTCGACCGGTAGCAGCTTAGCCACCGCTGGCAAGGGTGTTGATAAAGCTATTGCCGAATTAGAGAAGACTTTGCCGGCCGATATTCATATCACTAAAATTCGCTCAACTCTTGGTTATGTGATGGATTCTTATCACGCCACGGTCGATTCACTAGTGATTGGCGCTATTTTAGCTGTGATTGTTATTTGGGCCTTCCTTAAAGACTGGCGGGCTGCGGCTATTTCGGCTGTGGCAATGCCTCTCTCGATGCTGCCAACTTTTGCCGTGATGAAGCTTCTGGGCTTCAGTCTAAACAATATGTCGCTGCTTGGACTGGCACTTGTTATCGGTATTTTAGTAGACGATGCCATTGTTGAAATCGAAAATATTGTCCGCCACATTCGGATGGGTAAATCGCCTTATCAAGCCGCTTTAGAAGCTGCTGATGAAATTGGTTTGGCGGTTATGGCCACCACCATGAGTATTATTGTGGTGTTCTTGCCAGTGGCCTTTATGGGTGGAATTCCTGGGCAGTTCTTTAAACAGTTTGGTGTCACGGTTGCTGTAGCGGTTTTCTTTTCGCTGCTGGTTGCTCGCTTAATTACTCCGATGATGTCAGCTTTCTGGCTCAATAAGCCTGCGGAAGAAGAGGACCACAGTAAGTCGAAAACTGTTAGCGTCTATCGCCACATGCTGCTCTGGGCTCTCGGTAATCGGGGCAAAACGGTGCTTGGTGCTTCAGTGTTCTTCGTTGTTAGTATGGCCCTAATGGCTTCTTTGCCTACTTCTCTCGTGCCTTCTGCTGATCGCGGGGAGACTTTGCTCAGCATCACTTTGCCCCCTGGTACTCAGCTATCTGGCACCAATGCCGTGAGCAAGCGCATGACCGATATTTTGCTGAAGCACCCTGAAGTGGCTCAGGTCTTTGGTTCGATTGGCACGCCCTCCACTGGCCGAGCTGGTCAAGGCGGAGCCGCTGGTGAAGTAAACAAAGCTAGTTTGTACGTCATGCTCAAGCCAAAGGCTGAGCGAAAACTCTCGCAGCAGCAGTTTGAAGACCTGGTGCGTCCCGAGCTGGTACAAGTACCCGGAGTACGTGCTACTTTTTCAGCGACAATGGGTCTGGGCGGCAAGGTACAAGTTACTTTAGTGGGCAATGACGAGAAAGATTTGCGTCAAACCTCAGAACGCTTAACCACTGAGATGCGCACTGTTCCTGGTTTATTTGACGTTTCCTCATCTGCGGCTTTGCGCCGCCCTGAAATTCAAGTTACTCCTGATTCGGCTGCTGCGGCCGATCAAGGTGTTTCGGTGCAGCAAATTGCCCGCACTGCCACTATGGCAACCGTTGGCGACAACAGCGCCAGCTTGGCTAAATTTGACCTTCCTGACCGGCAGATTGGTATTCTCGTTCAGATTGACCCTAGCTATCGCCAAGACTTAGATTCGATTGGCAATTTGCGCGTCATGGCCATGAACAAGTCAATTCCCTTGCACGAAGTAGCCAAGGTTGAATTTGGCAGTGGAGCCGCCGAGATTAGTCGCTATGACCGTAGCCGTAAAGTGACAATTACGGCTAGCTTAGCTGGTGGAGGCACTCTTGGTCAGGCTCTCGCTCTTGTGCACAAACTGCCAAGCTTTAAGAACATGCCAGCTTCGGTGCATGAGATGGCTAGTGGAGACGTCGAGATTCAGCGCGATATTTTCAGCGGCTTTGGTATGGCCATAGCGGTAGCTGTGATGCTCATTTACGCTGTGCTAGTGCTGCTATTTAACGACTTTTTGCAACCACTAACTATTATGGTTTCGCTGCCCATGGCAGTTGGCGGTGCTGCTCTTGGTCTAGTGGCCTCTCACGCGCCGATTGGTTTGTATGCTCTCATTGGTATCGTCATGCTCATGGGTCTCGTCACCAAAAACGCCATTCTATTGGTGGAGTATGCTCTGGTCAGCATTAAGCTAGGCATGCCGCGAAACAAAGCTCTGGTAACTGCCGGAGAGGCTAGATTGCGCCCGATTCTGATGACAACTGTAGCCATGGTGGCGGGTATGGTGCCAATTGCCCTTGGGATTGGTGCTGGTTCCGAAGTAAGGGCCTCCATGGCCGCCGCCGTCATTGGTGGCTTAATTACTTCCACTCTGCTCACTTTGGTGGTTGTGCCAGTGGTGTTTACTTTCATTGATGATTTCGAACATCGTTTTATCAAAAGTAAGTATCCTAGCCGACGCGAACTCTATGAAAATAAGGCCGATTCTGGCTCTGCCGATGAGACACTAGAGCGGGAAGTGAGAACCCGTGGGTAATATTACGTATTCACGAATATTTTACGTAGTCGGATGTAACCTAGCCTAGTATCATCTAGTCACTAGGAGTTCATCATGGCAATCCCAAACGGCTTAGCTTCAAGAATGCCTGTATCGACAGAGGGTCAAACCCGAAGCGTTGATCCTAAAATCGCCTATACGCGCAAGAAGGTTGGCGGGGTCGCTGCCGAGATTGATCGTCGTGTTAATCCTGTTGTGCTCTTGATTCGCCCGCGCGACATTGCCGCCATTCGCAAGATTCAAGTTGCTTTTCTTGAGCGCAAAAAAGAAGCTTCAACTTATGTTTGGTCCGCTGTTGCCATGGTATTGGCTGTGCGTTTACTATTTCCTATTGCTGTTATGCCAATGGTGGGAATTATTGCCGTTGCCGCGTTTCTCGCCTGGATTAAATACCGCTCGTTGTGCCAGTGCCCAGTCTGCTCCGTTTCGCTGATACCGGGAAGCAACACCTGGCGCACTCCGGTGTTAGGATTTTCTACCGAAGTCTGCCCGCGCTGCTCGGCCCAACTGGCTATTCCTGAAAGCGAAAAGAAAATGCGTATTCAATAACTCGCTAGAAACTCGTCCAAGGCTCTTTATTGTCGCTTTCAAAGACTCTTCAAGACTCTTCAAGACTCTTCAAAACTCCTTCAAGACTCTTCAAAAACTAATGAATGCCCCATTGGAATGAAGGGTTGTCTTGGTGGGATGAGTGCGAGAAGTCGTAGTCAATTTGCTTGGGAACATTGCAGCCCTGGGGCATGTGGGCAAAAGGCGCGGCGCGCAGAATCGCCTGGCGAGCCGCTTCATCGGCACTGGGGGAACCGTGCTTAGTTATTCTCAAATTGCCAATGGCGCCATCGGGCATAAGAATGAAATTTACACTGACCTCTGTTTTCTCTTGTCGAGCTGGCGGAGTCCAGTTTTGCTTGATTTTTTTGCTTAGTGCCGCCATATAGGGTTTGAAGTCTACTGTTGCTGCTGCTGGCGAATTTTCGCTGTGCATGCGTTTGGCAACAAATTGATCTGATCCTGCTGCTGGAAGCGTACTGGGCTTTTCGGTTTCGAGCTTGATATCGGTGTGCAGCTCCACTTGATTGTCTGTGGTTTGTGGGCTGGAATTGTTAACCCCTAACGGATTGTCTGGTCTAAGCGGCTTCTTGTACAGCTCTAGCTCTGGCGCATATTCTTCAGGTGTTGCTACATGGTCGTTGCGACCAGTTTCGATAGTGCGTTTGCGATGAGCACGCATAAGGGCTTTGTGGCGCAGTGCCGCTGCTTCGGCATCTAGTTTCTCTTGTGTGGAAGCATCGGGCGTTGTGCTCTGGGCTTGGGCTTGGCTGCCTAGGTTGCAATCTAAATCGCTATCGGGATTGTTAAATGGGTTGCAGTCTATACTGCAGCCCAAGTTATTGGCGAATTGGCAAATGAGCAAAGACAATGGTAAAAGCAGGCGGGGTGACAACTGGAACTGCTCCAATAAAACTAGGGCTAACAGAACTAGGGCTAACAGAACTTAGGCTATCAAGCTACCATTCTTGCCTAATCTTTGCAGCCATTGGCTGCCATTGTCGATAAATATGAAAGTCTTTGTTCTCAATCTTGTGGCATTTTTAGCCATGGCCTATGATTTTCTACTATGAAAACCAATGCAGTAAGAATTCTCGACAATCTAGGCATCAGCTACGAACTGCGCGAATATCAAGTCGACCCAGACGACCTCACCGCCGAGACCGTGGCGGCCAAAATTGGCTTCCCCCTTGAGCAGGTCTTCAAAACTCTGGTGGTGCGGGGCGATAAAAATGGAGTCTGTCTTGCGGTTGTGGCGGGAAACGCCCAGCTCGACTTGAAGGCTTTGGCCAAATTGAGCGGCGATCGCAAGTCAGAGGTGGTTTCGCTCAAAGAAGTGCAGCCCCTCACTGGTTATATCCGCGGCGGGGTAACCGCTCTGGCCTGCAAGAAAGATTATCCAGTCTATGTCGACGAGAACATTTACCTCTTCGAACAGGTGTCCATTTCGGCTGGTGTGCGCGGCACGCAAATAATCATTGCTCCCGAGGATTATTTGAAAGCCACGAAAGCTACTGCTGGCGAAATTGCTAAAGACGCCGTGTGATGGCATAAGTTGGCATTTAATCTAAGAGCAGCTCCTGGGACTGGGCCGGCGCCCACAAAAATCCACAAAAGCTGGGTATGCTTTTATTATGTGAACTGCTCGAGGATTTGATTGTGGCTGACAAAGCAGATGTTAAGGCCGAAACCAGGCAAGAGTCGAAATCGGCGGACCATATAGATTTTAGTCGTATCGAAGTCGACGCCCAGATGCGCGAACTCGGTAAGCGAGCGATTCCGCTCGATACCAAATTACCGGCTGCTTTTACTGCTGGTGGAAAAGACTTTACTATCGTCGACGACCAAATTGCCGGACACATCAAAGACGCTGCTGCCAAAATGACCCCGGCTCAACTTGAGCGGGCTAATCGCCAGGCCGATCTTCATTTCCGCGTCATTGAAGCTGCCGGAAATCGTGGATCTATTCCAGATGTTTCGGCCTATCGCCGTAGCCAGGAAGCTATTCCTGTTGAGCGCCAGGCGGATGTTAATCGTTGGATTGTCGCTGCTGGACGAATTGGCGAGAAGAGCGAAGTCAAAGCTCAACCAGGTGAAACCTATTCGACCATTGCCAGCAACTTGATTGCTGAGCGCGAAGGTCGCAGACCAACCAAAACTGAAGTGCATGTCATGGCTACTAAAATTGCTGAGTACAACGGCAAAACTGGTGAGCAGGCTAATTCACTAGCGGTAAACGAAGTGGTGAAGATTCCTCCCATGCGTAAGGCTGTTTAGGCGGAACGATTTTGTTCGTTGTTTCGCTGCCTTTAGTTTTCGCTAGTTGTGAAAATTGGCAGTCCAGCCTTGAAGCAGCGTAAAAGTAGCCCAGGGTCTGGGTCGTCTTCGCTGTCATCGCTGAAGACATCCTCGCACAGGTGCTCGCGCAAGCTACATTCGTCACTGCTAAGGTAGAGCGCTTTGGTTTCACTCGCTACATAGCAGTCGTGATCGAGGGCGAGTAGTGCTTCCGCTTGCAAGTCACCAGCTACTCGCAGCACGCCGTCATTATATTCAGCTATTACTAGCTCGGATGCTTGCAGATCGCCGAGCACGATGACCGTTGAGCCTGCTTTGTGTAGTGAGTTGACGGTCAGGGTACCATCGACGAAGAGCATGGGGCCTTGTTCGAGAGTCTTGTTCAGTATGTCACCGGCAATTTCCAATTTCCCGCGGCAGACGATGGCGGCGATTTTATTGATCTTGGCCCATGGTGCAAAACTTTCAAGTATTAGGTCTCCTTCTAGCTTTGTTCCTGCAGGCAGCACAAGTGCATTGTCTTGGCTGCGCGAACTAGTTTCTTTTTTGACAAATTCGGAGAAGCAGTCAACAGTGTCAGCAAACTGTTCGGTTTTTAGCTTGGTAGATATGGCTTCAAGCAGCTCTGTGCGCATTTCAGAAAGCGGGCAGATACTGCCGTGCTTAGTTGGATCTATTGGACGTTCAATAAGCGGCGGCAAGTCTGGTTTTGTTGTTACCTGAGAGAGGCTATGCTCTTTCCAAATTGATTTGCCCGCTCTTCCATAGTTGATGATCTCATCTATGTTGACGGCCTGCCAGCCGCCGGCAATAACCTCTGGAACAAAATGCTTCTTGAGTTGATGGTCGGAGCAATCGACTAAGGTGAAGCTTTTGGTTTTGACACCACCGGCGATGTAGTCTTCTGCTGGAAGTTTGTCGCGCAGGCGAGGTACAAAGCCCATACCGCTTAGTGCTCCTGTTACTCTCAGGTAGCCCTCGTTGTTGTCACCGACATAGTAGCCATTTAAGTTAATGTCGCCACTGACTACAAGAAACATGCCTCCTTTGACGATATTGTTGCAAGAGAGGTTGCCGTCTACAAATAGCATGGGTTGCCAGTCGTCATGATAATGGCTGAGAAAGTCTCCGTTTATTTTTAGGTCGCCAAAACAAGCAAGAATTGGCGCCTCTTCTTTTATTTTTTCCAGGTCGAGGGTATCGCCTAAATGTTGATTGCCTTCCCAGGCAAGAGCGAATTTGCTCTTGCTGAATTCGACTGCCGTGTCTAAGATTTGCGACACATCTGCTAGGCCCGGCTTGTTCTTGCAGCATTTCAAGATGCGCTCTCTTACTTTCTTCAGTTCGAGCTTCTGGGCGCCTAAGTCGTGCATTGTTTCCCTTTCGTGGCATGGTACTTGGCAAAGAGAATACTGTGCTTTTTCTAGCAGTCTCTTTAAGGTCATACGGCACTGCTGCAAAAATTAGAGGGCTGAATATAGGTAGCGGCGAAGTATGGTCGCGCGAATGATAAGTTGCTGAGGTTCCTTATTCTTTTCGCCAGCTTTGCTAAACTAAAGCCTGCTAGAAACGCTTCTGTCTTCAGAGCGTCATTATCGCTGAAGGAGTTCAACATGAAACGCTTTGCCGTCATTTCCCTCGCCGCGGCCTTGTCGCTTTTAGCAACTGGTTTTACGATGGCTCCATGCCAAGCTCAGTTTCTCAAGACTCTCCAAGATACCCTGCTTGGTGGTCAGAACGGCCAGCAACCAGGCAATGCTCTGAGTCAGCAGCCTCCTGCCCTCGTTGGCACTGTTAATTTGCCACCAGCTCAATATCTCATGACCAATGTACAAAGCGGCCAAGCGTTCTACGTTACGGTACAGAATGGCCAGATGTTCCTCGGTGGTCAGCAAGTTGCTCAACCTAGCGTGATGCAGAATCAGACTGTTGCACCACAACAACCAACGCAGCAAGGCAGTGGCGGTTTTGGTGGTATGGTCAAAAACGGCCTGGGTAGCTTCTTGCAAAATCAGATTGCTCCGCAACAAGGGCAGCAAGCTGTGCCGAATCAGTAGCAATTGTTCAATATAAGCCAGAATCTATCAACATCTCTTCGGTGACATCGGCGGGCGCTGCTAGTAAGAGTTCTTCAGCTCTGGCTGCTTTCGGATAATTCTTGTCTGAAAAAATTGCTGGGTCGACGTTTACTTCTTTGATGCCTTTAGTCAGTAAGCGAAACTGCTTCTGGCCTTCATTGAAGCTAACTAGTCGAACCGGCACCTCAAGGCTGCCTCTGGGCATATCGTAGAATTGAGTCAGCACAAGGGCTGCCGTTGCAGGTACATTTTTGCACTGGGCCACGGTGTAGTGGGTATTGCTTGTGTACGTCTTTTTTGTCACCTTGTCAAAGCGATTGAAGGCAAGCAAGTCTTCACTTCTAATTTTTTTATTGGATGAATATTCAGTGGCCGGAAGGTTCATGAAAATTGCTTTTTTCGAGGTGTAGTCTTTGATGCGGCCGAGGTTGCAGCTCAAGCGGTGAATCGAAAAGCCACCCCAGGCGGTATCAGCCTTAAATATCTTTTTCTTCGTTTCGTTTACTATTTCAATATTCCAACTGGGGGCTTTGCTCAGTATGTAGAAGCCTCTGGTTTGAGCGTTAATTCTAATGGCATTTTCTGTAATGAAGGCTGTGCAAGCTCCCCATGCAGCGGAGGTTTGTGATAATTGCAAGGCCTTTATTTGTGATTTGGCTTCAACCCCTTGTGTCAAAACGAACGCGCCGATTAAGCTGGTGAGTAAAAGATGTAAAAGCTTTTTCTCAGCCAGGAACATGGGCGAAACCTTTGCTAGCCAACTATGTTCCTAAATCTGTTGCACTTGTAGCTGCGCCATCTTGGTATATCTCAATGCCAGGTAGTGATTTCGCTACGGCTTTGAGCTCTACTGGTGTTGAGCTCACTTTGGCTCCGTCAATGCCACTGGTGGCTTGTGAAATTATAGGCTTTGTGGGATTGGCCGATAGGGCTTTGTCGCCATGTCCAGCATCTGTTCCATGATTGCTGGCGTGGTGAGCACCATGGGCGGTGCTGGCGTGATTGCTGGATAAATGATTGTTGTGACCGTTGGCTAGATGGTTGCTTGCTGCATGATTGCTGGCATGGCTTGCTGTATGGCCAGCGGCATGGTTGCCTGCTAGGTGGCTACCGGCATGAGAGGCTCCTTCTGAGCTATTCATGTGAAGCTGTTGGCCTGGGTGAATCATATTAGGATTGCTACCAACCACATCAGTGTTATTGCTATAAAGTTCTTTCCAGTGCTCGCCGCCACCGAGATTGTCTTTAGAGATATCCCAGAGATTGTCGCCAGCTTTGACTGTATAGTCTTGCGCCAAGTGCTCAGCACCAAGGCCGCCAGCTCCCGGTAATTGCAGTTCGGTGCCAGGCATGATTAAGCGTGGATTATTTCCGATTACGGCTTCATTGAGTTTGTAGATTTCGCCCCAGCGAGTGCTGTCGCCCATGTGTTTACCGGCGAGGTCCCAGAGATTGTCGCCTTCTTTTACTGTATAAGAAGTAGTTTCTGGAGCATCTGCTTGCCCATTTGTTTGTCCATCTGCTCCGGCGCCATTTTGAGCGGCGTTGGCATCCCCGCTTGGGTTGCCGTTGGCATCTAGGCCCTGATTGCCTAAATTCTGCCCCTCCAGGCCTTGGCCGGTTGCTCCGCTCACGCCGCGCTCAAAGCCAGCTCCCGTCTGAGCTCCTTGCATTTGATAGTTTTGATTGGCTGGTAATTGATTTGGTAAGGTTTGTGGGTCAATCTGCCCCGAATTAGGGCCGATGGTAGAGCCAAATCCCCCGCCAGGGTCCATGGCGAGAAGATTGTTCTCGGCGCCGTTGGCTGGGGCGAAGTTGAGCGTTTGCTGTCCACCTTGTTCAAAGAGCGGCTTGCCGAAGGGAGCGCCGCCGTTGACGTTGAGGTCAGGGGCGTGGGCAAAGCCATAATCTAAAGACTGACCAGGGCCGTCCAGTGGCTCAGATGAGTTGAAGGACAGGACATTCTTACTGTTGAGTGATTCTAGGCTGCTGGAATCGCCGAGGATGGTTATTCCCGGGGCATCGTCAGGCATTAGGTTGAGATCAATGCCCAGGTGCTCGGTCAGACCGCCAATGCCGTCCATAATCTGACCGGTGATCGGGTCGAGCAGCGAGAGCATGTCGTTGGCGCCGAAGAATGATCCCAGAAATTCGAAGAATGACGAAACCAGGCTCAAGTGTCCTGGCATCTTCATAATCATGTTGACCAATGGCGACATCTGCTCAGCGCCAGGCATAGGCAAACCGGCTGGAGTCAGAGCGGCGGCTTCCATTCCCGATGGCGTGGGCATCGATGGCAAGAATGACTCGGCGCCTTGGGGCTTGAAGAAGTTCGTAGCGGCAGATATGTCTTTGGGGCTGCTCAGCTGGGTTTGAACGTCAGCCCTGACAGCTGTGAACGACTCCGTAGGATGCGGAGCGTCAGGGATACCGTCTAACGGTAGGGCTTTTTCTGCTGGCATTAGTTAGTAAGGTGGCGGAGGAATTTGCCATTATTGGGGCAACAGCGAGCGCTTGTCAAGCGGGAATGTTGGCTGCCTTACAAAATCAATGAAACCAGCTTTGTGTCATGGTTTCGCGTGGGGAATATACGATAACTTAGCTCTTGCCAAGATATGTCTTTTGATCAGATACTATATCTCGTTAAGTACAACAAAGAAGTTCTCTTGGCGGAGGACTAATTGATCGAAAACAAACTGGAGGATTGCAGTCGATCTAAGTAAAAATGGCGACAATTGTCTTGACCAACAATTGGCTAAAGGCGGGTATTGAATGCGAGGCAGAAGACTGTCTATTACTGTTGGATCTTCTTATAGAGATCATTCAGCAGGTACTGGGAAAAGAACCGATCTACTTTCGAGCTATTCGGAAAGAGTGCTAACAGATGGATATCGCGCTTACCTGCGAGGGGATAAGCTCAACGTCCGCGCCGAGCACTTTATGGAGCAAACGAAGTGCAAGAACGCTGATCAAACTAGACACAGTAGACCAACGGAGGTTTCGCGCCTCCGCCATTTAGAAGGGCGTTTCGAGTGGGTTTTAACCCTGCGAGAAAAGCTCACTCTATTTCTGCTGAACGCATGTCGAATTAAACATCACAACCGACTACAGAGGAGGCCAGTGCGCAGATCCAAACACTTAAGTTGATTTAGCTTGCCAGTCTATCTAAATCCTGATTGATAGGCCTAGAAAGCTAGATTGAAGGCGCGCCACATACTCGACTGAGAGTAATTTGTGGTATTGGGAAAAAACACTGAATTCGCTGCATTTGGATAAATTCCAGGGCCCGACGAACCAATCGCGCCCTGGAATTTTCCTATTTTGAAACTTGCTAAAGGCGCTCCACCTGCGGGATAGCCGTAGGGGCTGTAAGCGCCGCCATAGGGGTAGCCGTAGCCGCCGTATCCTAGATTACCATAACCTAAATTGCCGTAACCATAATAAGGGTTGCCACCACCGGCGAAGCTGTTAAAAGTATTCCACGGTGTGTAACCGCCTAATCCACCGCCATAGTAGCCGTTGCTAAATCCGTTGTTATAGCCGTTATAATAATTCGGCCCGCCGATGGTAATGCCACCACGGCCGCCACCAAAATTAATTGAAAGGCCTGGTCGGTAATAGGGGTTGCCATAGGGATATCCATAGCCAGGGTAACCGTAGCCTGGGTAGCCAAAGCCATATCCGGGATAGCCATACTGGGGATAGCCATAGTTGGGATAACCCAGGGCATGATAGTTCAGGTTGGGGTTGACGTAGCCAGGCATGTTGTAGCCGGGCACGCCGTAACCGAAGGGAGACGGGCCAGCGAAGCCATTGAAAGGCAGAGGCTGAAAAGTACTCTCAATTTGGTTGACGAAAGGCTTTACACCGCTTCCGGCCCAGGGGTCATCAGCTGCATCTTTGATCGGTACTATGTTTCCGTGGGGATCAACTGAAACACCGACGCGGCTCAAATCAATGGGGATGGTAGGTTTGGGTTTTGGTTTACTTTTGGGATCTGTTACTTCTTCCATGAACAGATCGCCATTTTCGCCAACAAAGGCCTCACCCTCATCTTTGGCTGCTGGTTGGGCCGCAGTGGCTATAGTGGCCGTTAAGATGCTCAAGGTTGCTGCGCATATCAATGACAAGCCTAAAAGCTGAGTCGCTATTGGCTGCCTATTTTTCGCTGTCATTGCCGCTGCCATTGCTATTGTTTTCCATTGGTTGATCGTTCACCAGCGGCATAATTGTTCCACCGTTGCCAGTATTGCTGGCAGGAATAATACTGCCTGTTTGGGCACCGTTATTGATACCGTTTGAGAACATGCTGGAGCCGCTAGCAGCTTGAGTTCCGCTGCTTCCAGTCCCGGAGCTGCTGCCCGTGGCGATATCTTGGGTGGCACTCTCGCCAAAGACATTGCGTACTTTGCTGATAAGGGCCAAAATCGGTTGATAGATTTGATCAGGAAGTTTGCTTGAGACTGACTGCGAAATTCCCATCTTTTCGCCGGTCACCTCTGCTACTGGTTCTTGTGCCTCGTTTTTGTGCAGCTTAGAGGCAATGACATTGACCCAAAACTGAGCATGAACCTTGAGACCTGTAATGCGATCGATTCTGATTTCGCCTTCGTTTTTTTCACTCAAATCAAACGAAATTGTCTTATCAAAACCTACTTCTGAAACCCCTTTTTGATCAATGGGTTTCACTACTTTTTCATTCAGCACAATTTCTATGTGGTGGCCATCATCGGTTTTGGCAATAGTTATTTTTTCAGCGCCAACATCTTTGAAAGCCTTCGCCACCTCGGTGCCAAAGCTACTTGGTTCGACCAAGCGATATATCGATGAAAGCTGAGTGACGTCTTTGTCTAGGTCTGGGTCGGCGCTGCCAGTCGGAAGAGCTGCTTTGGCTTGGTCAAAGTAGTCTGAGGCAGAGCCAAAGTTTTTCATTTGCAGTGAGCATTCACCCATGCGCCGTAAAGTCTTTTCAATGGTAGTCTGCTGTTCTTGTTTCTCGGCTTCGCTCAGACCATCGCTGCTTTTTTGCAATTCAAGACGCAGCTTGTCCCACTGACTTTGGGCTCGTTTATAGTCAGTCTGCTCAAACGATCTTTGGGCTGAGGTGTCAATGCGTTCTAACTTTGGGCTTAATGCCAGGGCATCGCTTACGCTGAAAGAAAAAGCAAGCAATGCAGTGATTGGCAAAAGGCTTTTGATTTTCATAGAACTTGGCATCCTCTCGGTAATTAGCGACTACACTAGGCAAACTGTGGGCTTTTCAATTTAGGTTCCCTCTGCTGTGTAAGAATGCCCATATTCCGCAGACAAATTTAGGAACCGATTGTGACTTCTAATGGTGACATAAAGAGTACGGAAATTAGGGACAAGCCTGAAAAAATGGCTCCGGCTAGTTCGCTTGAAATCTGGTCGTGGGCCATGTTTGATTTCGCTAACTCTAGCTATACCACAGTGGTTACCACGGCAATCTTCAATGCCTACTTCGTCAAGACCGTGGCTAGCGATCTTGAGCTTTCTACTGCCACTCTTTTTCTGACCTGTTCACTTGGTCTGGCAAATCTTCTGGTAGTTTTGACAGCCCCGGTAGTGGGTGCCATTGCCGATGCTTTTGCCATTAAAAAGCGCTTTCTCTTTGTCTCTAGCCTCGCCTGTGTCATTTGCACCGCTTGTCTTTCTTTGGTTCATCAAGGAGATGTGGCGCTGGCCATGACTCTGTTGGTGCTTTCCAATTTTGCCTTTGGGACGTCAGAAGATTTAATAGCGGCCTTTTTGCCTGAGATCGCAACACCCGAGAAAATGGGTCGCATTTCGGCATTCGGCTGGACTCTCGGTTATATCGGCGGTATAGCAGTTTTGGGGGCCTGTTTGGCATATGTCTCTTGGGCGCAGAAGGCGGGCCAAACCCCGGCTCAGTTTGTGCCAGTGACCATGCTTTTTGTAGCAGTAATGTTTATAAGTGCTGCCACTCCAACTTTCATTTGGCTGAAGGAGCGCGCCAAGCCACCCACTGTGAAAAATAAATTGAGTGAAATTGCCAATGGGGCATTCAAGCAGGTATTTGAGACCATCGCAGATGCTAAAAAGCACCGCGACCTTTTCACATTTTTGCTATCGCTGCTTTGCTATAGCTGCGGAAGCACAACGGTGGTTGCATTGGCGGCAGTTTACGCTGAGCAAGTGATGGGATTCAAAACCAGTGAATCAATCGTTTTAATCATGGTCGTTAATGTCACTGCGGCAGTCGGCGCTTTTATCTTTGGCTTTGTTCAAGACAAAGTAGGTTCGGTGCGTACCATAGCCTTCACTCTAGCGCTCTGGTCTCTAGCGATTTTCATTGCTTTTGCTACTACCAACAAAGTAGGTTTTTGGCTTGCTGCCAATATCATGGGAATCGCCATGGGTGCCAGCGCCTCTGCCGGCAGGGCTCTGGTCGGTCGACTTTCACCTGCTGGGCGCTCGGCTGAATTTTTTGGCCTGTGGGGGCTATCGGTGAAACTTTCGGCCATAATCGGCCCGATGACTTATGGGCTAGTGACTTATTTGAGTGGGTCGAATTACCGGCTAGCGTTGTTGTCTACATTAACTTTCTTCGTTTTGGGACTGATCGTGGTTTTCTTTGTTGACGAGAAGCGTGGCCGCCAGCAGGCACTTTTGGGCTAGAGTTCCGTAAATCGAAACTTCACCGATATCGGTAAAAAACTCTGGGATATCGGTAGAAATTTCACCGATATCGGTAAAAAACTTGGCAGTGTCGTCAGAAACTTCACCGATATCGGTAGAAAAACAAAAGCAGCGAAATTCCAATCGAAATTTCGCTGCTTTTTTCTTTGCTTTAGTTTCAAATAGAGCCAATCACTAAAATTAAATCGATTCGCTCTACATTAAACGTGCTTTTGCAAGTGGGCTTCAATAAACCAAAGTTTCTTATCTACTTCACGCGAAATAGCTATAAGCAGATCGTTTGTATCTTGCTCTTCCCATTCGCTGGTTTTTGCAACGGCTTGGCGCACGTGTTTGCCGTATGCTGCCAGGCGGTCAGCGATTGCTATCAGATGATCGTCTTCGGTCATTTTTTCAGTGTTGGGGTATGCAGGCAAAATAGAATTTTTAGCGCTGTCTTTAACTGTGCCGTGGGCCACTCCGCCAAGGGCTGTGATGCGTTCAGCGATTTCGTCGATATGTGGATAAAGAACTTCGGCGATATCGTCAAACAATAAATGCACTTGATAGAAATTTTTGCCTTTGACGTTCCAGTGAGCCTGTTTAGTTTGGGACCATATATCAAGTGATGCAGCCAGGGTCTCGTTCAATAGTTCGATAGTCTTGGCACGCAGGCTCTCAGGGATATCAATTCTGGTTGTGTACATATGAGTACGTTGTTCTTTGGTGGTTGTCATAATTTGCTCCAATTTGGCAATCTGTATACCGCTGCATTGAATTCTATGACAAGGTGAAAAAAATACCTGTAGAGCAGCAGGAAAAATTAGCTATGTTGCTTACTCATAATTGAAAGTCTTTTTTGGGAAACTCAATTCTTAGCACATTGACTTCATTTGGCCCGATTTTTTCGCACTCTCTGACTTGCACTTGGGCGAGGTTCTCACATCTTGCCAACTCAACCAGCTCAGTTTTACTTACTTTGCTGCCGCCAATAGAAAGCCTTTCTAGACCCTTTAGTTTTATAAGATGCTTTAGACCTTCATCCGAAAGCCCTGCGCTAGAAGCATCTATTTCGGTCATTGTTTTGCATTGAGGCAAGCCTGAGGCACCAATATCGTTGAAATCTGTGTAATTGAGCCGGATGCAGACGAGGTCAAGTCTGGAGAGCTTACCCAAGCTCTCGTTTTCTATCTCGCAATTCTTGCATGAGATCACCTTGATCCATTTTGCCTTCGAGATTAGCTCAAGTGCTGGAGCTTTCATTTGGTCGTATTGTATTGAGAAACTATCACCTTTTGATGGTCTGGCAAGCTGCTGTTTTAGCGCCTCTACTGATATCTTGGGATAGTCGCTCTCGCTACTCTCGCTATTTTCGTTATTTTTGCTATTGCGGTTTGCCGGTAAGTGCTTGAAACAATGCACAACCTCAAGAATAGATGTCACTACTGGCGGTGACTTGTTGGTCCATGGATAGCTCTTGGCTCATTTACACGAAGATACTGATGGCTTCGTCTAGTTCTAAGTGCTGGCAATCATTCAGCTTTTCTCCCAGCGGCTGACCGGTGAGAACTTCCATTGTGTAGTAAGGTAGTTGCTGGTTGATATAGCCAAAATCGAAGACTTAAACAATATTAGGGGGTGTTGAGCTTGGCGATGGCTTGAGCTTCTCTCTGAAATCTTAGTTTTGCTTCTTGCCTGAGGTTGTAAGACTTAAAGGTCTTGGGTGCTACAGTTTTATCGAGCATCATATGTTTGGCCAGATAAATGCTGCCCATTCCCCCTGAGCCAATGACGCTCAGAATCTTAATTGACTTTCCTTGGGTTGCATACTTGCAGGAGGGGAGGTAAGGCGTCATGATATGAGGGTGTAAAGCGATTTGATTGGGCTATATCAAGTGAAATTCATGCAAATGTTCAACTATTCTCTGGCAAAGCAGAAGAGTCTTGGCCGCGGCTCGGCATTAATTGCTTTAGTGAGCACAGTATTTGCTACAAGCAGTTGTGATTATATTGAAGGTCTGACAAAGCCTGTTGAGGAAGCACCAGAGGTCTCGCAGCCCCATCTAAAAGTGGTAAAAATGGCTGAGGATTTTAAAGCCATACAAGAAGCTAGCATTTATGTGCCAATTTACTCGACAATTTACTATGAAGATCGTAGACGCACCATAGATTTGGCTGCCACCCTTAGTGTTCGCAATACAGATATGAAAAATTCGATTGTCTTACGCAGCGTCGATTATTATTCGACCGAAGGCAAGTTGGTGAGAAAGTATCTCTCTGCACCAGTTGAATTGGGTCCAATGTCTACAGCTGATTTTATTGTTGCTCGCACCGACAGTAGTGGCGGTGCTGGTGCTAATTTTGTTGTTGATTGGGTTTCAAGCAAAACTGTCTCTGAGCCAATCGCTGAGGCAGTAATGGTGAGCACTGGCTCGTCACAGAGCATTTCCTTTGTTAGTCGTGGTGAAACTGTCAGGCAACCGCATCAAGCGATGAAGCAGCCCTAAAGCTAGTTCGCTCCAGAACTGTTGCGGACATTCTCGAGCTGTTCTTTCTCTTGTTGAATTTTTTTCTTTTGAGTACTGAGTGAGTTGACCATCTCTTTTTCGTACTGTAGTTGTTGTTGTTCGATGGCCTGCATATTGGCCTGCTTTTCTTGCCGCAAGGCGCGCTTTTCTTGAGCTTTTAATTTCTTCTTCAGGGCTTCCGGGTCTTGGGCGCCGTCTGGTCCTGGTTGCCAGTTCGCCCCCAGCGGATTCGCTCCGGCCGATACTGCTGTGCCAACGCCCATGGCTGTGTTTATTTGATTGCTACTTTGATTGAGCAAATTTTCGATAGTTGTATGTTGTTGGGGGTTGAGCTCGCCACCATTTTGCTGGCGTTCGTTCTTCACCCTGTTCTCGATATTAGCTACGTCCATGTGCAGACGATTGGCCTGCTGTTCGTTGAGCTGCCCGTTCTTCAGGGCAGCATCGATTTTTTTGTGTTGTCGCTTGATGCGAGCATTGATGTTGTCTTTTTTTGCCTTACCAGCCATGCTCTGGCCCGCAAGTGCCTGACCCGGCTCCTGAGCTAGCGCCGGCGACGCAACAAGGCATTGAAAGCTGGAAACTACCAGATTTGCTGCGGCGAGTGTAAGCGTAAAAGAAGCTGTGGCAATATAAGAAGATACAAGAGTGCGACGATTTAACACTGGCATTCCCCTCGGGTCTAATTCTATGCTTCGCCTTTTGTACCCAGGCCGCAAATGGATTTATCAGAGGGACGTGTCAAATGGTCCTAATTATTTAGTCAGCGCCTTCTGCCAGGCTGCGGTCGTTAGGATTGAATGAATCTGCTGGAATGGCGAAACCGCGAGTGCTTTTTCTCTCTTCAGTAGATTTCGTTTCTTTGGGAATGTCTTGCTTTTCCATTTGTTCAATTACTCCTGTTAGCGGATGCTAGCAACAGACCCTATAGTGCCTCACAATTGCTAAGGAGAGGTTAATTTGGCCGTGTTTGTAACCACTTGTCAATTAGAGTCTCCACATCTGAGCGCAACATCGCTTAAGAAAAAAGGGAAGGCGAACCTTCCCTTTTGTTGATTTTCGACAATTGTAAACGAGATTTTGTCTCGAATTACTAGTGTTTTCTATCGATCGATTTGAGCTAGAAGTGGCTGCTCGTAACGTTCTCCAGCGGTCTTGGTGGCCAGTCCGCTCAGCGCAGCTAGATCTTCGTCTTCAAGATCTAAACGGAACGATACAGTATTTTCTTCTAAGTAACGAACGTGCTTGGTGCCTGGTATCGGCACAATATCAATGCCTTGGTGAAGCAACCAGGCGATAGCAACTTGAGCAGGAGTAGCGCCGTAGCGATCAGCCACTTCATTGACTTCGTCAACAAGAAGTAAATTGCGTTTGAAGTTTTCACCTTGATAGCGAGGGTCATGGCGGCGATAGTCGCCCTCAGGTAGATCGTCGAAGCTCTTGATCTCGCCAGTAAGAATTCCGCGGCCGATTGGGCAGTAGGCTACAAGACCAATCTTTAGTTCGCGCAGAACCGGCATAATTACTGGTTCTAGGTTGCGTTCCCAGATTGAATACTCTGATTGTAGAGCAGAAATAGGATGCACTTTGTGGGCTCGGCGAATGGTCTGTTCGCCAGCTTCAGATAGTCCGAGGTAGCGAACTTTGCCTTCTTTGACCAGTTCAGCCATGGCGCCAACTGTTTCTTCGATAGGAACATTTGGATCAACGCGATGCTGATAGTAGAGATCGATAACATCGATTCCTAGTCTTTTCATAGAAGCTTCGGCCACAGCCTTAACTGTCTTAGGATGGCTGTCTAAGCCAATTGAATTGCCAGCCTCGTCGTATTTGAAACCGAACTTGGTGGCAATTACAGCTTGATCGCGTTTGCCTTTAATGGCACGACCGATTAACTCTTCATTCTTATATGGGCCGTAGCGTTCGGCTGTGTCGAGGAAATTCACGCCGAGCTCTAAGGCCCTGTGAATTACTTTGATTGCTTCGCTTTCATCGGCTGAGCCGTAAGCAAAGCTCATGCCCATGCAGCCAAGACCGATGGCAGATGTAGTGAGACCCTGGTTACCCAGCTTGCGCGTGTTGATGATGCCCATGTTGACGTCCGTGTTCCATACTCAGTGACAATTGAAACCCTATCATGGCCGCTACCGCTTTACATGAAGGTAAATAGCAATAATGTTTGATTTAAACTTCGCGGAAGCCGCATTAGGCCTTGTGAAAAAGATTCATTCATCATTAATGAACTCGTAATCGGCCTGTGGCGCTGAATGTTGTCACTTGCGAAAAAGAAATTTGGGGTCAGAAGCTCAATATAGAGATAATAGAAGCCTCAGAAATTCACTTTAATAATCTGTTTCAAGAAAATATATTTGGATGCATTTAGAGCAAGAGGAAGGGCGACCATGCCAGCAGCGCTATTAGTTATAGATGTGCAACAGGGCTTTGATGACCCCTACTGGGGTGAGCGCAATAACAGCGGCTGTGAAGCCAATATCGCCGCCCTTGTGGCCGCTTTCCGTCAGGCGGGCAAAGCCGTTATCCATGTGCAGCATAATTCGGTAGAATCGCAGTCGCCACTGCGCCCTGGTCAGCCTGGTAATGATTTCAAAGCTGAGGCCTTGCCGCTAGCTGGTGAGAAAGTCTTTGGCAAGACGGTTAATAGCGCTTTCATTGGGACAGAGCTTGAAAAGTATTTGCGTGAGCAGGGCATCGATGAGCTTGTGATTTGTGGCTTGACCACAGACCACTGTGTTTCCACTAGTACCAGAATGTCTGGCAATTTGGGATTCAATACTTATTTAGTCAGTGATGCTACGGCTACTTTTAATCGCAAAGGAATAGATGGGCGCAATTGGCCAGCTGAGGAAATTCATCAAAGTGCCCTGGCTAGCCTTAATGGAGAGTTTGCTCAGGTGCTTTCCACTGAGGCTGTGTTGAAACTGTCTTGTGTTTGCGTCTAATCTGCCGCTGGTGCTGCACTGTCGGCGGTGGCTTTTTCTTTCAGCGATGGTTGCTGTGCTTTCATGCGCAGAACAGGCAAAAAGAGAATGCCTTTGCGTTTTATTCCCAGCCCAATTGCTAGTGAGCCGCGTTTTCTTTCCATATTTTTGTCGGTCGAAACTTGAAATGCTGCTGGCTTGGCTGGCTCTTGCGTCGGCTTGCTCGCTTCAGTCTCGGTTGACTCTGCTGGCTGAGTCTGGGGCTTAGGCAAGTCTTCAGCCAATACGTTTTGGGGCAATAATAGAGATATTAATGAGACAGCTGTAACCAGCTGGTTCAGACGACGGTAATTCACAGAGATGCGCTCCTGTTTTTAGCATCACTAACACTATGGTAATTTGCCGCCATTTGCAACTTACTTGTAATCTGGTACCTCAGCAACTCCTTCCAAAAACTCGTCAAGCCCGATTGGCGAAGATTCTTTGCCCGTGGCATTCATTATGAATATTACCGCTTGGCCGCTTGGAAGAATGCGCAAGTCTGGTTCGGCTGCAAGAGCTAAAGGCCTGCTTTTGAGTGTCTTTTTGAACGGTCCATTAGCCTTGCTTGTTTGCACTAGAAACGAGCCGTCTGTCGCATCTTGTCCTTTGAAAATGAGATCGACACTGCGCCCGTCATTTAACTTCTCGTGTTGATTGTTTCGATAGGCGCGGAGTGGCGGTTCCGGTATTAGGATTTGAAAGGTAGTGGAGATAAGAAAAGGTGTGCAGACCAACATGAGCATTAGAATTACGATTATTCCCAGGATGCGCCGCATGTTGTAGGCCTAATAGTAGGAGAATTGCTTTCTCGTATAAGTATAGATGTTCTGGTTTCAGTCAAATTGATTTTCTTCGATAGTTCTTCAATCCAAAGTTCTACAAGCCATGGTCGTTGGGAAATATCTGCTCAGGGTAAATCCTGTAGAGCGATCGTACGGGCCAGTTTAAGATCGATAGATGCTAGCAGTGGAGATTGGCTATGACTGATTCTGATTGTACAAAGCGCATGTTGAACGATTTGCAAATAGCGAGCCCCTGCTCGGTGCCATGGAAGAGCATGGATGAGACTGCTAGCGAGGCCGTGCGCTTTTGTGGGCAATGCAGCAAAAATGTTTACGACATCTCTAAACTGACCACCGCTGAAGCCGCTCTGCTGCTTCAGCAAGGCGCAGCGTCAGGCACTTTGCCCTGCATGCAACTTTATCGACGCTTTGATGGCACGATTATTACCGATGATTGCCCTGTGGGTCTGCGCCGTATTCGCGATATCTGGAGACGAGTTAAAAGTGTGGCCGCCGGAACAGTTGCTTTCTTTCTCGTTGGATTGCCGTTGGCGGCACAGAACAGAGAGTCGTCTGCAACTAAGGGCAAAGTTGCAGTGCCTGCGCCTGCTGCGCAGCCTGTGCTCCGGGGGGAGCCGACCATCACTGGCGGTAAGCCAATGATGGTACCGAGTCACACAGCTGGGATAGTTGCACCTAATCTGCCGGTAAAAAATTCAGCTGCTAACTGGGCAGAAGTGGCCATGTCTAAGCCATCGATAAAAGCACTGGCAATCCGTATCAAAAAGATGGAAGCAAAGCCGGACGCCTCTGAGAGGGATTTGCCGCAAATTCTCAAGCTGCGTCTACAAATGGCTCAAGAAGCTGACAGGTTAATGGTGCCAGCTTTTGCCCAGATTGAGCTGGCGAAACTATACGATGCTGCCTCTTTAACGAAAGCCGGCAGTAATAATGATAATTCGTTGTTACGCGATATTTTGAAAGAGCGCATTGCTAATGCTCGTCTCTTGAAAATCGATGACAGCGTTTTCCAGGAACAATTGCAGAAACTTCAGCCTTCAAAATAGCTCACTGCGTCTGCTTCGCGGCCATCACCGCGTGCTGGCGATGTCGATATCTAATTGGCCCTACCTATGCTTAGCATTGAGAAACTTGATCATAGCTTTTGTGTTGATATTGTCGGGGTAGCATTGCAGCGATTTTTCAGCGGCAGCTCGAGCGCTTTTGTAGTCGCCTTCTAGCAAATAGCTATTGCCTAAACTGAGCCAGGCATTTGAACATTTGTCATTGATGGCCAGTGCTTTTTTGGAAGTCTCTCGCGCCAGTTGTGGCTTCTTCTGCTCTAAATAAATGGCGCTCAATGTATCAAGCGGTGATTCGTACTTGGGATATTTCGCCGCACATTCTTTTGCTGTCTTTATGGCTGAGGCATATTGCTTGCGGCAATAGTGGTCGTAGGCTTTGTTGCTGAGAAAAACTGCTTCTTGCGGCACTGTATATTTCGGCAATTCTGAGTCGAGCAGAATTTGTGCTTGCTTTTTTACTTTGCCAATTTTGTCGTTTTTAATGGCCAGTCGCAAGGCTTTCTTTGCCCTTTCTGGTGCACCCATATTTTTGTAGCAAGTAGCTAAAGCCACAAGTCGATCGCTGGCCCAATCAGCTGGCGGCTCATCAGGAACCACAATAATCTTCTTGGATAAATCCTGATCTTCTAGTGTCGTCTCTGGTTTCGTTTCTAATCTGGTTGCTGGGCGTGATTGCCCTGCCGTCATTGGGGCGGCGCAGGCAAAAGTTATGGCTATTAGCCCGCTCAAGGTAAGAGTCGTTTTTAGGATGGCCATGAATTCCTGCACTTGCCCACTGTATTGTTTGAGCCCTTAGATTGCTGCTATTCCCCTAAACACCTCGCTTAATGCGCTCACGGTGCTCATGGTCTCAGCGTCTTTCTCTTCGAAATTGGGTAAACCCTTATGTAGCTGGCTATACTGCAGCTGTAGAGGTTCACTCATAGTACCGTTGGAAATTAGTCTTGGCAGAAAAACAATTGGTTGTGGTTACCGGTGCAACCGGCTATGTCGGCGCTCGCCTGGTGCCGCGCCTGCTTGAGGCCGGCTATCGTGTGCGCGCTTGTGGCCGTTCACTGGTTAAGCTGAGCAGTCGCCCCTGGGCTAAGCATGAAGATGTAGAGCTAGTAAAGGTCGATGTCTTTGATAAAGAGTCGCTCAAGGTTGCACTGACCGGTGCCTTTGCTGCCTATTATTTTGTTCACTCTATGAACTTAGAGAACAAAGACTTTGCTTCGGCCGACCGCCTGGCCGCTGACAATATGGTTGAGGCTGCCGCCATTACCGGTCTCAAGCGCATTATCTACCTGGGTGGGCTGGGGGAAGATTCTCCTGATTTGAGTAAGCACCTGCGCTCCCGCGCTGAAGTGGCGGCCATTCTCCAGGCTGGTCCTGTGCCAGTGACTGTTTTGCGGGCGGGAATGATTTTGGGCTCCGGCAGCACGTCGTTTGAAATTTTGCGCTATCTGGTTGAGCGTCTGCCGGTAATGATTACTCCCCGCTGGGTTTCTACTCCTTCTCAGCCGATTGCTGTGCGCAATGTGCTCTATTACTTGATTGAATGTCTTAAGGTTGAGGCCACCACTGGCCGCTCCTTCGATATTGGCGGTCCGGAAGTGCTTACCTACAAAGATTTGATGCAGGTTTACTCGGTTGAGGCCGGCCTGGGCAAGCGCTGGATTTTTCCCGTACCGGTTTTTACTCCAACCATTAGTTCCTATTGGATACACTTTGTCACCCCAGTTCCCAACTATATTGCCAGGCCCTTGGCGGAAGGGCTGCGCAACCCCGTGGTCTGCAAGAACAACGATATTTTGGCTTTAATTCCCCAGCCTTTGCTCGATTGCCGCACCGCCATTCGCATTGCTTTAGAGTGTATCGATCAGCACCGCGTCGAGAGTCGCTGGACAGATGCTGGTGAAATACCAATTGTGCCAGCCGAATGGCCTAGCCCTGGCGACCCTGATTGGGCCGGGGGAACTGTTTACGAAGATAATCGTGTCATTAAAGTGAGCGATACACCAGCGCAGGTCTGGTACCGCCTGGTGCGCTTGGGCGGCAAAACCGGCTGGTATTACGGTAATTGGCTGTGGAAATTGCGCGGCTATATGGACCGCATCATTGGTGGAGTGGGGCTCAATCGTGGCCGCCGCAATGACTTAGAGCTTTTGCCCGGCGACGCGCTCGACTTTTGGCGGGTGGTAGATGTAGAGAACGAGCATAGCTTGTTGCTGGTTGCTGAGATGAAATTACCTGGCAAAGCATTTTTGCAGTTCACTATTACTAACAATGGTGATGGCGTTACTGTAGTGCAGCAGAATGCCCGATTTCAACCACAAGGATTGCTTGGCCTACTCTACTGGTGGGCTGTCACGCCTTTGCACGAATTTGTCTTCAATGGTATGTTGCGTGGCATCGCTGCTGGAATTGACGGCAAAATTTTAGAGGGTCCCTTCCGTGTCACCAAAGTCAAAGCATAATGAAACCCACTTTACGGCTGGTGAAGTTATTCGCGACATTGTCATCGGCATGTCGGATGGTTTGACTGTGCCCTTTGCTTTGGCCGCTGGTTTGTCCGGGGCGATTGCCAATAGTGGTTTGGTGGTTACAGCTGGAGTAGCTGAAGTGGCGGCCGGTTCGATTGCTATGGGTTTGGGTGGCTATTTGGCGGCCCGGGGCGAGGCTGAGCACTACGATAAAGAACGCCACCGCGAGTGGTGCGAAGTTAAGGAGATGCCAGAAGAGGAAAGTCGCGAAATATTCGAGATTTTTCGCGCTTATGGTCTTAAGGACGAAGAGATTCAGCCGGTTGTGGCTGGTTTAGAACGCAACCACGAACACTGGATTGATTTCATGATGAAGTATGAGCTAGCTCTCGACAAGCCTGATCCTAATCGCGGTTTGATTAGCGCCCTGGTAATTGCTGGCTCGTATATTGTCGGCGGCATAGTTCCGCTTTTGCCCTACATGATCTACAGCGATTCCCACTTTGCCTTGATGATTTCGGCCCTGGTAACGGTTCTGGCCCTTTTTGTTTTTGGCTATGTCAAGGGGCGCTTCACTGGTACTAAGCCCTTTCGCAGTGCCTTCCAGACCGCCGTGGTTGGCACTTTGGCCGCCCTTGCAGCCTTTACTATTGCCAAGCTAATTTCACCGCACTAAATCGCTGCTTTGAGTTATCATATCTCTTCAATATACGGTGCCACCGTGGTTGGCTCTGTATTGATTTGATGTAAGGCTTGGATTGGCCATGGTTTAACAGCCTTGAGCTAAGAGACTCCTAAAATTTACTCCTGCTTTCTAGTGGAGCGTTGATGCGAGACTACATTCTTTTGTATATCAACGGTCAAGAGCAGCGCATTACTGCTGCCCAGGCTTTTCAGCCGGCCAGTGATTATCTCAGGCTCGATCTCGGTAAGTGCGGCACTAAAGTTGTCTGTGCTGAGGGCGATTGCGGTGCTTGTTCAGTGATGATAGGCCGGCTCGATGGCAGCGGTGAGAAACTTGACTATGTGCCAGTTAACTCTTGTATTCAATATCTCTATCAGCTCGATTGTAGCCATTTAATTACAGTGGAAGGTCTGAAGATAGAAGGTCAGCTCAACCCCGTGCAGCAGTCAATGGTCGATCATAATGGCGCCCAGTGCGGCTATTGCACCCCTGGTTTTGTTATTGCCATGTGCGGCTTAGCTAATGATCTTAAGTGCTCTTCTGCTAATGGAACGTCGGACTGCCAGAAACTTGGCCGCGAGAAATTCGCCTCTGGTCAGAAGCTTACAGAAGAGCTTGTAAAAGACTCATTGACTGGTAATCTCTGTCGTTGCACTGGCTACGAAGCCATTATCAATGCCGGGATGGCCATAGATCTTGAGCGCTTCAAGCCTTTTGCCAGTCTCTATAACGAGGCTGAAATCGTCGCTAATTTGCAGGCCCATGCTAATCAGGAATTATTGCTAGAAGTTGATGGTTGCAAGGCTTTCAACCCTACTAGTTTGGCCAGCGCCAATCGTTTTTTAGCCGATAACGAAAAAGTGGTTATTGTTTCTGGTGGCACCGATGTCTCGGTGAACATGAACAAGCGTGGTCTGGCACCTAAGGCGATCATGAGTACTTCAGCTCTTCCTGGCTTAGATGATTTGAGCCTGGTGGAAACGCCTGAAGGTAGAGTGATGAGTATCGGTGCTCGGGTGACCTTGCGCCAGTTAGAGCGGGCCATTAAAGATTTAGTGCCAGAGTTTTACGATATTCTCTGGGTCTATGGTTCGCCGCAAATAAGACATGCTGGTACTTTAGCTGGAAATATTGCGAACGGATCCCCCATTGCCGATAGCCCACCTTTTCTATTTGTCATGGATGCTGAAGTGGAAGTGACTGGCTTAGATGGCGTAAGACGTATTGCCATGGCCGATTTCTATACTGGTTATAAAACCCTTTCCTTGAAAAAAGACGAGCTAATCACTCGTATCTTCTTGCCTTTGCCTAAGGCTGAGGAGATACTGCGTCTCTACAAAGTTTCGCGGCGTCAGCATTTGGATATCTCAGCGTTTACTGCTGCAATTCGAATTACTGTCAAAGACAATAAAATTGCCGCTGCCCGGGTAATATTTGGCGGCGTTGGACCAGTGGTGAAGAGCGTTCCTGAAGTAGAGAAAGCATTGCTTGGTAAGCCCCATGAACTAGCTACTTATGAGGCTGCCGGCAAGGTTGCGCGTGAAGTGATTGCACCAATTACCGATGTGAGAGCCTCGCGAGATTATCGTCTGGCCCTGGCTGAAAATATTATGACTAAGTTCTTTTATGAGAGCGGTGCGGAAGATAAAGAGAGGTCACTTGTATGTCGATAGTAGGCAAGAACATACCTCATGATTCCGCTCCTGGTCACGTTAGCGGTGAATCGGTTTATATCGATGACATTCCTATGTCGCGCAACGAAGTGCTGGTTGACTATTTTGGCTCCCCTTATGCCCACGGTCGCATTCGTTCGCTTGATTTGAGCGAAGCACTAAAAGTGCCTGGTGTTGTCGCTCTCTTTACATACAAAGATCTCCATCACAATGTTTTTGGCCCAATTACCCAAGACGAAATTTTGCTGGTTGAAGATGTCTCAGAATTTATTGGTCAACCAATTGTTGTCATTGCTGCCCAGTCACTGGCTGCGATAAAGGCGGCGAAGAAAGCCATTAAGCTCGATATGGAAGAGCTTGTGCCAGTGCTCACCGTTGACGCTGCCATAGCTAAAAATCAATATTTAGATAAGACCTACAAAATTGAGCGAGGCGATCTGGCCGCAGCTTTTGCCAGTGCTGAACATATAATTGAAGGGCGCTTTGTCATTGGTGGTGCCGATCACTTCTATCTTGAATCTCAGGCTTGCCTGGTTCATCCCGGTGAGTACGATCAACTCACTGTTCATTCATCGACCCAAAGCCCTTCTGAAATTCAGCACACTGTTGCCCACCTTCTTGGCTTGCAACTCAATCAAGTGGTCTGTCTAATTAAGCGCATGGGCGGTGGCTTTGGTGGTAAAGAATGCCAGGCTACTCACCCGGCTGTGATGGCTTCTTTGGTGGCGCATAAAACCAAGCGTCCGGCTCGTATAATTTACACTAAAGACGATGACATGAAGTACACGGGTAAACGTCATCCCTATCAGAACGACTATAAAGTTGCTTTTACTTCTGATGGCATGATTACAGCCTTAGAAGCTAATTTGTACGCTGATGGTGGCGCTTACAACGATCTCTCTACCGCTGTGCTTGGTCGATCGCTCACTCATATTGATAATGCTTATTTTCTGCCGGTGGTAAAAGCTGTTGGAAAAATTGCCAAGACTAATTTTCCTCCTAATACGGCCTTTCGTGGCTTTGGTGGCCCCCAGGGGGTGATCACCATTGAAAATATCATCGAAGAAATCGCAGCATATTTGAAAATGGACGCCTACGAAGTGCGCCGCAAAAATTGTTATGGCATAGACGATCGCAATGTTACGCCTTATGGTCAGCTAATCACTAACAATACTTTGCCGCAGATTTTTGACGAGTTGCATCAGTCATGCCAGTACAAAGAGAGGCTGGCGGCGGTGAAAGAGTTCAACGCTAAGTCGAAGACTCACCTCAAAGGCTTGTCGTTTACTGCTGTAAAGTTCGGAATTTCCTTCACTAATCAGTTTCTCAATCAGGCCAATGCTCTGGTCAACATCTATTTGGATGGCACAATTCAAGTTTCGACCGGTGCCACTGAGATGGGTCAGGGAGTCAATACTAATATCAAAATGTTAGTGGCTGACGAGTTTTCTATTGCTCCTGAGCATGTCATTGTTATGGTTACTTCGACTGAGAAGAACAACAATACCTCTGCCACCGCTGCTTCTTCAGCTACAGATTTGAATGGCTCGGCTGCAGTGATTGCCTGTCGCAAATTGAAAGAACGTCTAAACGAAGTGGCCGCCCAGCATTTCGCTTCGCGCGAAATTGGCATAGGTGCTTATGGCCATCTAATTGTTTATAAAGATGGTTATGTTTTTGACGAGCGCCGTCCCCAGCTCAAAATTACTTTCCCCCAACTGGTAAACCTAGCCTATCGCTCAAGAGTTAGTCTGGGTGAGCGCGGGCATTACATAACACCGGGCATCGGTTTCGATTGGAATGTCGGTCAGGGTTCGCCATTTCTTTATTACACTAATGGCTGCTCATGTGCTGAAGTTCTCATCGATCGCTTTACTGGAGATTTGAAGGTCGAGCGTGTCGATATCTTGATGGATATTGGTAAGTCGATAAACCCTGGTCTCAATCGCGGTCAGATTACTGGTGCTTTCATTCAGGGTATGGGTTGGCTCACCAACGAAGATCTGCGTTATTCATCAAGTGGTGCGCTGCTCTCTTATTCTCCTACTACCTACAAGATTCCAAATATCTACGATACTCCACCTATCTTCAATGTTGATGTTATTGATAATGAGTGCACTGCCAATGTGCGTGGCTCAAAGGCTGTGGGCGAGCCGCCGCTGTTGTTAGCTAATTCGGTCTTTATGGCTGTTAAGAATGCTCTTTCGTATGTTTGTGGTGATCAGATACCGACCTTGACCACCCCAGCCACTAATGAAGAGATACTTGCTCGACTGACACAGTACAAGCTAGAGGGGCAAAACCTTCCATTTAAACCATGGTTCGGCGCTGATTCGCCTGTCTTGGCCAAAGCACCATCATTTGCAAAAGGTTACTTGGCCAGCGCTAACGGCAACAATGGTGGCGGCAATGGTAAGAATGGTTCCAAGAGACCAAAGTCTGATGAAAAGGCTGGCGAAAAATCTGGGGCTGAGACTTGTCTTTAGTAACTTTCTACCACCGTGTGGCTGAGCTTATGGGCTGCGGCGAGCCCTTTGTGGTCGCTGTGGTGGTTGATACCATTGGCAGTGTGCCGCAAGAAGTCGGCGCTCGTATGATAGTGACTAGGGCGGGTCGCAATTTCGGCACAGTTGGCGGCGGCAAGGTAGAAAATCGCGCTATTGAAGAAGCTTCAAAACTTTTGAGTGAGCTAAGCGAGGGCGATCACAAGGCGCCGAGAACTCGCTTTGTCAGCTGGAATTTAGAGAAAGATATTGGCATGACTTGTGGCGGTTCTGTGAAGATGTTCTTTGAAGTGCACAATTTGGGCACCTGGAATATCGCCATATTTGGCGCCGGGCACTGTGCCTCGGCTCTAGTGGAAATTTTGCAGAGACTGGATTGCCAGATCACTTGTGTCGATACTCGCCCTGACTGGCTCGATAGCTTGCCAGCCAGTGGCAAGCTGAAGAAGCTTTTGGTCAAAGACTATAAAGACGGCATAGAAAAGGTTAGTCGTGACTCGTTTGTACTGCTGCTCTCTAAGGGGCATAGCACTGACTCTCCTGTGCTGATGGAGATTTTTAGAGGCTATCAGGCTGGTCTAGCTGCCTTCCCTTATTTAGGTGTGATTGGTAGTCGGGCAAAGGCTGAGCGGCTGAAGCAAGATATCAAAGCTGCCGGTTTAGACGAAAAGTACAATAGTGCCTTTCTCTGCCCGATTGGCCTGCCGATTGGCAACAATGATCCCCAGGAAATTGCAGTCAGCATTGCTGCACAATTGCTTGAGTGGCGCGATCAAGCTCAAGAAAAAATTTCTGGAGACTAGCTATTGGAGCGTATTTCCATCGAGTTGACCGATTATTGTTTCAAGGGCTGCAGCTTTTGCTATAACGGCAGCAACGCCAAAGGCAATAGATTCTGGCTTGAATCTGAGCTAGTTGGTTTTGTGCAAGATTGTGCAGCCAATGGCCTCAAGGCCGTTTCATTCGGTGGCGGCGAGCCCTTGCAGCATCCTGATATATTCAGCATTTTGACCAAGCTACAGGGTAAGCTCTTTCGTTCACTCACTACTAATGGTCTATTGCTTGAGCAGAACCTCCTAGAGCTGGTTAAAGCCAAACCTGATAAGGTGCATGTTTCAGTGCATTTTCCTGATGATCAAGCGGAAGTTTCCCGGGTCATTGAGCAAGTGCATCAACTTCAGTCAGTGGGAATTAAAAGTGGTATTAATCTTTTAGTGGCTCGCTCTTGGCTGGAAGCGGCTAGGCAAGCGGCATTGCGCATACGAGAGAGTGGCATTGGCAATGATCGTATTGTCTATTTGCCCATGCGTCACGCTGATACTCCAAGCCCCCAAGAGATCGCTACAGTGGCTGGGGGTGCTAATTTCCAGTCAATGACTTGCATTGCTGCTTGTCGTAAGAGTGAGCGCTTTTGCTCTGTGGCGGTTGATCAAACTGTTGCCTGGTGCTCGTATACGGCAGCGCGTCGTAAGCTTGTCGCTCTTGATTTTGCTGGCCTTGTGGCTGCTCTTCAAGATCTCGATTTAACTTTTTGTGGAGGCATTGATGGAAGCTGACTATCCTGCGGCCCATAGCATGGACACCACTTGGTTTGCTGTGGACAAAGACGGCTTTATTGCTGTTATGGAAACAGAAGAGGAAGGTGCTCTGCCGCTTGTTTGCCGCAACAATGATCTAGAACTTAGTGATGATTTCGTTGAAGCCGTAGCTAAGCAAGAAGGGCTGACTGTGAAAGTCGATCAATACGATATGGTCTTGCCCGAAAGTATTGGCCTCTATTCTTATCGCGGCGATCTGGAGTGGTCTGATGAGTTAGCACCAAGCGCTGTTACATTGAACCCAGATGGTGGAGAGACTAGAGGCCCCGATGAGGCTGCCGAAGATGATGACTATTTTGAAGGTGCACCGCCATATAAGCGCAAGGGTATTCCTGAGAAACCTCTACACATCTCAAAATTGGCAGAGCCGTTGAGAGCCGGTATAAAGGCTGTGGTGTTTGAGAATGTTTCGTTCCAAGACACGAAGTGGCTGCAACCAGCTCTCAGAGTTCCTTGCGAAATGTGGGTGGAGGGCGATTATCATTGCATTGATGAGCAAGGTAACGCTGTTAAAGTGCCTGAGCAGTTTTGTCCGCCAAAAGGTTTCTTCGGCTCGCCAGCTACCGGTCCTTCCGGTTCTTCTTCTTCTTTTAAGTCTCCGACAGAGAAGCCGGCTCCCTGGTGGAAGAAGTTCTTTGGTTAATTGTGGTCATGGTTAGCTGATGCTTCCGTAAGCCAATAACAAAATTCGCCCGCTTCGGCTTGAGCATACCTGCGGGCGAATTTGTTTTCTCTTGTCCCAGAGACTTAGTAGTAGGTCAACATCACGCTAGGCAGGTCGCTGCGGTGATTGGTGGTCAGTTGGCCGCTGTGAATTCCAGCGTTGATGACATTACTGCCGCCCAAGCCGTTGATAGGTGGTAGGCCTACTGTTCCTTCATCACCGTAGATTTGTTCGGCCATGCCACCTGCTTGGTAGACAAAGCTGTCGAGGGTGGTTTTGGGAAGTCTCTGACTGCGTTGGCTCAGAATTGTTCGACTGGCATAAGCCAGGGAATCAAGACGCTGGTTGCTTGTAAATTGAGAAGGGCTTGGCACATAGTTGGGTTGAAAGTCAGATTGTGGGTGCGGTGTGCCGCTGTTGTCACCCTGGGCTGGGGCAACAGTGCTCATGTCGAAGTCGGCGACTTGGGCCAGGGCTGCGCCTGATGACATAATGCAGGCACACATAGTAAGAAGAGCGCGTCGGCTACCTTTAGTAAGTGAAAGCATTGACATTAGCAGGCCCTCCAGAGAGGCAAATATGGCGCGCTGGTTGAAAAGTAGTAAGTGGCGCTCGGTAACATTGATAAATTACTGGCAAAGACGTGAAATTCTCGTGAGAGTCTCCGGCGCCTTTAATTTCCTTATTAATGAATGTTCTGACGATTACTTATCGCCGCCCATGCCATCCAATATGTTGCTTAAGTCTTGGGTGTTCATCACCACTTCCATTTCATTGGCAGCCAACTTGTAGTCTTTGGGCACTACAAAGACCGATGGGGCTAGCATCGCGGGTTTGATCGAAACAGTTTCTAGTGTCGCTTCTTTGGCTATTCCGCCAGCAATTTTGAGACATCTAACTGGCAGGTTTCTTAGCTCTTTTGGAAAGCCATTGATGCAATGGTTAAAGGCCGCTACCTCTTTGGTAATTGGGATATCGGCAGCGGCCCACAGTTCAAGAACGTTAAAGGGATTGCTGGACTTCTTGTCTTTTGGTGTGGTTCGCCAAACATCCATGGGATGACCCTTAAACTTTGATTTCCCCACTTTCTGCCAAACCGATTCTTGTGTGTTTTGCAGCATGGCGGCCCGAAGAAAGGTTGTTCGACCGTTTGAGGCATTTTTCCCTTCGCCCACGTGCACAGGGAAGTAGGTCTTTGTTTTGGCGTTGAAGACAGCAAATTTCCACAGTGGGGCTTCGCCAACAACACTGTAGCCTGCTTCAAAGCTATCTGAACGGAACGCTCGAGCCGTAGTTGTGAATCTGCTTTTTCCGTAGACTGGCCCGGTCAACTCGCTTACCCAGCCCGGTTCGTTGGCTCTGGCCGCGGTGGCGGACAAAGCGAGAATCAACACGAGGGCTGCTGTCAAAATAGTTTTAGCCTTGATAGTGCCGACTCTACTGCCAGGCAATTCAAAGGCAAATGACGGATTGCTGGCAGTCTTTCGCTTTGATAAATTTGACATGAATTAGTGATGCGAAGTGATAATGGCTCTATTCTTTCATGCCATAGCAGAGATTTGAAATTGGATTTATTTGCGGCGACGGAGAATTTTGCCTTTCAAGAGCCCTTGGGTCAGGGAGCTATTTTGTTGCGCAAGTTTTGCCAGCAGGAGGAGCGGGCAAAAACTAACGCTGCGGCTTTGCTGCGAGATTTGACCGCCTTGGTGGAGACTTCACCCTTCCGCCACATGATTACTCCAGGCGGCTTTGAGATGTCTGTGGCTATGAGTAATTGCGGCGCCTTGGGCTGGGTGACCGACCAGGCCGGTTACCGCTACCAGGCTGTTGACCCCGAAACCGGTAGCCCTTGGCCAAGCATGCCCCACTCTTTTCTGGAATTAGCGAAGCGCGCCGCCCAGGCCGGAGGCTTTGAAGACTTTGTGCCAGATGCTTGCTTGATCAATCGCTATGAAGTTGGCTCACGGCTGACCCTGCATCAAGACAAAAACGAAATTGACTTTTTACAGCCAATTGTTTCGGTGTCACTGGGTCTGCCCGCAGTCTTTCTTTTTGGCGGTCTGGAGCGCACTAGCCCGACCAGAAAAGTTCAGCTCACCCATGGGGATGTCGCTGTCTGGGGCGGTTCGTCACGGCTGAACTACCATGGCATTCTACCTTTGAAAGATGGTCTGCACGAACTGACTGGGCCCTATCGCTACAACTTGACCTTTAGGAAGGCTGGTTGTTAAGACGGCAGGTCGCTCGGACTGCAGATTCTTAAGACGGCTGGTTGACTAGCTTCTTTTCTGAGCGCCAGACCAGCACTACGAGAACTGAAAGCAATACCAGGGACGACCCAATTGTGCCAAAGCCAAGCCCGCCCTTGTCTGGAAGTTTGGTAAGTAGATCGCCCATTGTTGCTCCAAAGGGTCGAGTGAGGACAAAGGCGATCCAGAACAATACAACTGGGGATGCAGAGGTGAAGTATTTCGCGGCAATAGTTATGGCTATTAGTGCTCCTATGAGCGCTGCCCCTCCGGCAAAGCCAAGGCCTGAGCTGTCGGCTAGGTAGTCACCAAGGGCGGTGCCAAGAGTGTTGGATATGAGAATGGCTGACCAGTAGAAGAGCTCGTCTTTTAGAGTCTTTACGTTCGAGACCGATAGAGAGCCGGTGCTGAAGCGCCAAAGACAAAGTATCCCGACTAGGGCTGTCAGAAGAATCAAACTACCGGTAGCGTAGCCGAGGCCGAGAGTGCGGTCCATGAAGTCAGACACGGTGGTTCCTGCTGTGCTCGTGGCAAGAATTACAGACCAGTAGAGAAATGGGTAGAATTTTTTGCTCTTAAGCTGTGCCGCAAGCGCAATCATGAATAGGGTCAGCAAAATAATGCAGCTAGTGGCATAACCGACTCTTAGAGTCATAGATAGTAAGTCGCCAGCAGTCTCGCCCAGAGTCGTGGCGCAAATTTTCATAATCCAGAAGGCCAGAGTTATCTGGGGAATTTTGGAAATGATGTCCTCTTTGAGGTTTTTAGTTGCAGGCATCTTTCCATACTAGCTTATGCAGCTTGAGAAGACGCTTTAAGTGGCAGTGGATCACCAATTGCCGGTACCTTCGTGCCGAGGCTTCTCTTTCTCGTTGAATGAAGCTCTATTTTCAGCTTTCTTTGGCGAGTCAGCTTTGCCGGTGGCAAGAGTGTAATTTTCTAGAGCTGCCCAAGGGCTAGCACCCTCGTAGTGGGGCTTTTCTTTTGCATTGAATGAAGCTCTATTCTCGGCTTTCTGTGGCGAGTCAGCTTTGTCGGTAGCCAGCGTGAATCCTTCTAGGGCTGCCCAAGGACTAGTACCTTCATACCGTGGAGTGTCTTTTTCGCCAAGTGAACTGCGGTTCGCAGCCTTCTTGGGCGAGTCTTGACCCTGTTGAGGATCGAACATCTCTACAGCGGGGAATCCTTTCATCGCACTTTCGGCTTGGGCTTTGCCCGCAGTCGTATCGGGTGCTTTTGTTGGCTGATCTGATTTGAGGTCTACTAAGTTTAGGTAAGGATTTTTGTCTCCCTTATCGCCCTTGTCTAAGCCAGCATCTACTGCTTTCGCAGTAGCTTCAAGTTTATCTACCATAGTAATGCTCCGGGGGACGAGCTGATGTCAAGAAGCTATTAGTATGCCATAGAATTCCAGAATTGCAGCAATCATTTAATCCTGGTGCTCTAAGCGGTGATTGGCGCTCATTTTGCTATTTAGCACACGCCTGATATCGGGTAGTGCCGCGTTGGCAGCAGTTTCACCGGCGGCTATGGCTTCTAGCATTTCTTCGCGTTTGAATGCACCCAAATCAAATTGTTCTACTTTAGGTTCGATAATCACATCTGCACTCATAACTGATTTCTCTTCAACTGAGGCCATCAATATACCTGTCACTCGGTCGGCGAATTCAAGGGTGGTGTCAAATGAGTTTCTGTTTTCTTTCTCGGTGTAACCGTGCAGTCTCACCGCTAACACAATCGCTCCTGTTGCTTCGGCTGGAGCGGTTGGCAAGTAGGAGCTGATGCCACCATCCACCATGTATCTGTTGCCCAGTTTGACTGGCCTGTATAAGAATGGAACAGAGCAGCTTGCTTGTACGGCCTTAGCGATATTGCCTTTGGAGTGCACAAATTTGCCGCCTGTACTCAAGTCAACTGAGACTGCTACAAATGGTGTGGGCAGCTGTTCGATGTTTTTGTACTTGACCGGTATGTTTTTTTCGACAATTTTTGCAATTGACTTGCCGCTATACAAACCCAGTGAAGGCTTGAGTTGCAGAATGCGCATGAAGACATAGCTTGGCAGGTAAATGATCTCCTGAATTACTGCCGAGCGAGGAAAGAAGGCCTTGCCAAGTTTGCCTTCTAGAGCAATCGTTTCTATTTCATGGGCGCTGAGCCCAGCCGCCGAGAGGCTGCCAATCAGCGCTCCGACACTTGTGCCTGAGATAAAATCAACGTGGATTTTTTCACGCTCTAGAACTTTGAGCACACCGATATGAGCTAACCCTCTTGCTCCCCCGGCAGCCAATACAAGTGCTAATCTTGGCGGACTTTGAGCGACTCGAGATTGATCGATAGTGGGTACGGTGACTAAGCTTGGCTTTTCGACAGCTAAAGCCAGCGAATTTATTTGTGCTCTTCAAAATTGCACGCTGAACATTTTCATGTTTCCTCTCGGGCAGCCTAACGCTGCCTAAGATGCAAACTGACTACATTGGTTCCCGCAATTTTTTAGTTTGGTTTGAAAGTTAAATTGACATTTGCTTTGTTGATAGTCGAGAGATATTTCGCCAGGTCTTTCAGCTCTTCATCACGCCCTGTAAGAGGTGGCATGATGCCTAGATATTGGTTCTTCTCTGGGTTGGTCTCTTTGAGCATGGTTAAGAAGCCGTATATTGCGTCTTCATCTCGTTCGCCCAAGAGCTTCTTCATACTGCGATAACCGGTGGCAGTGTGGCAGCTCATGCACTGATAGCGGAACATCACTTCGCCCCGTTGCTCATTGTTTTCCCCTTGAGCTGTGCAAGCTTTAGACCAGACGCCAGCATTGAGGAAGCCCTCTTGGCTCAAGCGCGGTACATCTTCTTTGCGTATGCCGTTGGAATAAACATAGTTGTAGACAACATAAGGTTTACGCAAAAGCTCACGCATATATTCGGTTGAACCAGTGGCGCCCAAGCCGCATGCGAGGAAGAGGATGGCAATGCGGAAGGTGAAACCCTTGGGGTTGAGGTATGGTCCGAAGTAGGCGAAGAGCACAATGGTGCCTGAGAGAATCAAGCTCAAGTAAAGTGTTCGAGCCAGAATTGAGAAGTTGCCCACACCAGAAGATTGGATGCCAGTAAAGATGGTCGACATAGTAGCTTGGGGTACGTTGGAAATGTACCAAAAAGCAACTAGTGGGCCAATAAGGAAGATCGGCAGAAGCCACTTGGCGCAGTACTTGGCCATGTAGGCACGCAGGTCTTGGTCTTGCAACCTTGATGATGTCACCATGGCGTACATGCCAGCGATGGCAAACATGATCAACAAGCGCATAATCAGCGATGGGAAGTAAGTTGGGTTGAGGAAACCATCAAGCCAATAGTGGGTTTTGATCCAGAGCCCTGGAGTAAGCATGAAGGTGAGAATGCCGTTGATAATCACCAGAGTCATGATCGAAAGGAAGCAATAAAGTCTTGCTAGAAGCAAGTGTTGCTCTTTGCTTATTTTGTCCCAAGAATAATAGTAGACAAAAACTGTAGCCAGTTCAGCGGCAAAGAATAGATATTCCAGTGCCCAAGCCAGAGTAAAGTTTTGAATGAGAATGGCTGTGCCATCTGGGTTTACCAGGGCGATTGCCCACCAGATTGCCACACCCGTAACTGCCCCTGATACCGAAGTCAGTATCATAAAAAAGCGGGAGTGCGTTTTTAGATAGTCATAAATTCTGTCGTCTTTTCTTTTGTACGCCAGGCCTTCAGTAATGGCTAGGAAGGCACCGCCACCAACAGCAAAGTGTGAGAGGTAAACGTGGATGATGGCGATTATCCCGATAATCCAACCACCGCCTAAATAAGGCACAATCCAGACCGGATAATTCATGACAGGGCTCCCCAGATTGTAAATGCGATTATGCCGAGTAACAAGACCAGGCCATAATAAGTAGCTACTTTGGCTTTATCAGCCGATTCACCCTTGTCGAAGAAGGGCACTATGACCATGCCTGAGCAGGCCAGAACCATTAACAAGGCACCGAATAGTTCGCCTTCGATTGGTCCAATTTGAGGTGGTACCAATTTCAAGAATTGGAACGGGGCGAGGAAATACCATTCAGGTTTAATGCCGATGGGGGCTGCACCAAATGGGTCAGCTTCTGGTCCAAGACCCCAAGGATAGAGGGTCACCAGGGCAGCTAAACCGTTTAGAGCCAACAACCAAACCAGCAAGTCTTTGAGGAAGAAGTTGGGGAAGAATTTCTCGTAGGTGCGTTTAGCAGCTTCAAGTTTTTTGAAGTAACCTGGCTCAGACATGCCGTGCATTTGTACGAAGAGCAGGTGCAGGCCCATCAAGCCAAGGCAGAGTAGCGGCAATACTGCCACGTGAATGACGAAGAAGCGGCTCAGGGTACCTTGGCCAATGTTGTGGCCACCACGCAGTAATGAAGCTGCGGCTTCTCCAAACACAGGCATTTTAGAAGCAATGTCAAGGCCGATTTTGGTAGCAAAGAATGACACGTCATCCCAGGGTAAGAGATAGCCCGTGAAGCCAAAACCAAGACAGATAACTAAAAGTATTAGACCTGAATACCAGGTGAACTCTCTCGGTTTACGGTAGGCCTTCATGAAGTAGGCGCTAAATAAGTGCCCGACTAGAACCGCTATAAGTAAATTGGCGCCCCAGCTGTGAATTGAGCGGAAGAACCAGCCAAAGTCAACTTGCGAATTGATGCGCAGAATACTAGCGTGGGCAGCCTCAAGGCCGGGCACGTAGTAGACCATGAGCAGGATTCCGCTGGCAAACTGAATTACCATCAGCATCAGGGCAATGCCGCCGGCGTAGTACCAGACCGAATTCTTGTGAATTGGTACTTGCTTTTTCTGGGCGAACTTAAAGGCTGCTTCAAGCCCAAGGCGCTCATCAAGCCATCCCTGCAGGCCTACCTTTTTCGTACCGTTTGCTTTTTCCGTACCACTTGTCACGACAGGTTCCCCGTACTACTAGGCTTTTGAAACGATTATCTTGTCTTTTACTACTTCTACTTTTAGTGCCAATAGTGGCTTCGGCGGCGGACCAGCTACGTTCTTACCGCTGGATGGGTCATAGCAACCGCCATGGCAAGCGCACCAGATCAGATCTTTTTCTGGTCTGAATTGCACAGTGCAGCCAAGGTGGGTGCACACTGCACTAAAAGCGTGTAGCTCACCATCTTTGGTGTGAGTAATCAAGGCAGGCATACTGCCAAACTTGAAGTTCTTCCCTGAACCAGGAGGTAGATCTTTTATGTCACCGATGTTGACACTCGATACCTTACTTTCTGGCTCGTCACCGCCATTGGGGGTGAGGTAGCTATAAATTGGATAGGCTGCCATGAGCGCCCAGACGCCACCGACACACGGTACTGCTGCTCTGAGAAACTGGCTACGGCTGCACTTTTCACCATCGCTATCTGAACTGCCGCATCCGCCATTGGAACCACAGCCGCTGCTTACTAGTTCAGAACTACCAGTGGAGCTGGCTGTTTCAGCGCTAGATTTGTCGTCGTGACAACCGCCATGGCCATCACAGGCTGAGCTGCCGCTTTTGGCATCGCCACCGGAACTACAGGACGAGCCGCCTCCTGAGCCGCCACAGCCGCCGTGTTCATGTTTCTCACTTTTGTCTTCTGGTTTATGGTCTTCCATTACTCAACCTTCTTAAACTGCTGATTGGCTTTGTTCGCCTAGTTGTAGCGGCGGCTTATTGGCTGGGTTATGCGCCTTGTAGATTGTTTTACCGAGCCAAACAAGGTAAGCAATCAGTGCCACCGCCGACAGTACGAATATAATTAATAGATCCCACTGGGTTGATACTTGTACCGACTCAGGTTGGATATATGGACTAACCATAAAATGCCTGAGTTGGTGCCGATTAACGATCATGGCCAGCACGCAGAGAATGCCTGCAGTCATGCCACTAGTGAATGCTGCGGCCGAGCCTTTGAAGGCGGCAAATATTGTTCCAGCCAGTGATGCCACCATTAGCACCATTGATACTCCGAATACTCCGGTAGCCAGGGTATCTGCGCCCATAAACTTGTGCATAGTGTCGTGGCCAAGGCTGTACATGAACCAAAGTCCGACAGGGATTTGCAACAGGGTGTAGAAGATATAGATGGCAGAGCCACGCTTGATTAGCCAGGCGCTGTAGTCGTTGTCTTTCTTGTTCCAGTAGAGGCCATACATACCAACCAGTAAGCCAGCGACGGCTAGTGCGCCAATTACCATGTGCAAGTAACGTGGTGGCACTTGTGGATCGGTTGTATTTAGATTGAGACCGTTAGCACTGTGCTGATAGAGGGCCATCCATTTATCAGGATGCAGCATCAGTGTCATGTTGTTGCTGAAGATAAAGCCAATTACAGCCATCATGGCAACAGACACAAGCAGTATTAGCGGGCCGAATTTTGCTTTGGGGTATTTGCTGCCGTCTTCGGATGCTGCTGGCGAAGCCTTATAAACGACCCAGTAGAGCAGGAAGTATGCGACTAGCAATATAAAGATGATGGCGAACCACGGAACAGCAATTAGAACAGAAGATGTGTAGAACATCGGTCCGTAAATTAGCTGGACGAAGAGCAAGGGCACAATGCCTTGGGTGATCGCTACCGAGGTGTAGATGGGCAGACCTTTTACTAAGCCTCTGCCAATTCTGTACTCATATGAGCTCTTATCTTTCAGGCCTTTTGCTAGAAAAATAGCTGCGAGGAAAGTTCCTCCCAGCATAAAGTTCATAGGTATGGCGTGTAGAAAGAAACCTAATATAAGAAGCGTTTGCAGGAGCCACAGTGGGGCAGGAAACGGGAGTGCCTGGTAGTGCGGAATTAGTGAATGAGGATCCATTTGTGTGTTACCTTTCAGCCAGGCGCTATCTCTTGCGGCCACAACTGGCAGTGCTTTAAGCGTTAAGACTGAGGGTATAATGGCACCTGCCACATAAGGGCTACATCAACCTAGGGGCTTAAGCGGCAGAGGCAATATATACGATGAGAAATTTGGTTCTCATTCTTGAGGATGATTTAGTTACCGATTCGCCTAGCTTGTTACGAGACCTTCATTACGGAACGTAAATTGGGCTCGGTTGTCACTTTCTTGGTGTCGTGATACGAGGCCTGAGTAGTTTCACTTTAGTGACGAGTCTACTAATAGACCAGCTAATTGAAACCTTGGCGAACTATGCTCTTTAGGTGTTCTGATGACAAGTGCTCTGACTGAAGGACCCCCTTCGTCGGTTCCTCGACGAAGCTTTCGCAAAATTGTCTTGTTTGCTCATCTTTGTCTTGGTCTCTTACTTGGTCTTTATTTCAGTCTTCTGGGTTTGACTGGCAGCGCCCTTCTTTTTAAGAGCGAATTGCATCGCTTTTTTAAACCATCTATTTATTATGTCGCTGCGCCTGAGAATACTTCCCGTTTAGCTCTCGATAAGCTTGCCCAGGCTTTTAGCGAGACTCATCCAGGTACTTCTATTTCTTCATTGCTGTTGCCCATAGCCACCAACGATGTTTTGATCATTGGCTATAAAGCCGCTTTGCCTGGGCAGCAGAAACCGCAATCAATGCAGACATTGATTGACCCCTATACTGGCAAAGTTATGGCTGAGCAACTCAGTGGTGGCTGGTTCTTTCGTACCTTGCATAACTTGCACGCCAAGCTATTGCTTGATGATCTGGGCGAGGATCTTCATCGCTATGGTGTATTGGCCGTATTTGCTCTGCTGCTTTCTGGCGTATGGCTCTGGTGGTCTTCAATCACTGGTCTCGTTGAACCGCTCAAGTTCTCGAAGGTACTGAGCCAGTTCAAGCAGAAAGTTGCAGTCAAGTTGGATGGTTCATTCAATCGCAAGATCTTCGATGTTCACAACGTCGTTGGCTTTTTCACTGCTGCAGTTTTGTCTGTCTTAGCTTTGACTGCTGCTAGTGATCTCTGGCACGCTCAAGCTGTTGCCATTGTTGGGGCGCTGACCGGTGGGCCAATGATCTCGGAAGAGAAGGGGCCAAAAGTAAAAACATCTTCGCCTTCTTATTATGCCATGCTTGCTACTGCAAAAAGTGCTCGACCAAATATGGTGGCAGTTGCGATAACCGATAAACTAGGAGTTCGTATGGTTCAGCCTGGAGAACCCTATGTGGTGCCTCGCTGTGTTACTGTCGTAGTTAATCACGCGGATGCTAGTCTGCGCCGAATTGAAGACCCTGCAGGTTTGCCTCTTGGACAGCAAGTATTGGCCTGGTTGTTGCCTGTGCACTTTGGTCAGTGGGGGCCAGGTGTTAGCTATTATTTAGTCAAGGCAGTTTGGTTCGTCGTTGGTCTGTGCCCAAGCATTTTGTTCGCCAGCGGTGTCATGATGTTTATGTTGAAGCGCGGTGCTAAGCGCTAATTGGTGATGGGTTATATCCGATTTCCCGTTTCCAATCGTGACTCATATTTGCTCGAAAAATGAGACAAGTTTGGAAGTGTGTGGAGGTTGTGGTAATAGTAGTTTATGATTCACGATTGTTTTTCGAAAACTCTTATCGCAGCTGCGGTGTCAGCAATCAATTGTTTCCCTATAATTTTCGGCAATTTTTCATTCTTTCTTGCTTGTGCTGATGCTTACTGGAATGCTTTGTGTAGCTACGGCCGATTCGGGGGCACAGCAAGCTGAGGCTTGCGCGACAGGCAGTCCAGGCAGTTCAGCGTCTTCACCATAGGTAGTGGCAATGTCTGTGGTATGAAAACTTTCCCAGGCTATTCCTTGGGGATCGTGCACCCAAGTTTTGTCTGCTTTGGCGTAACAACAAGTGGTTTGTTCTTGTTCAAGAATTGGCTGCTGGGCTTTTTTTAGGCGCATTGATATTTCTTTTAGTGATTCGCTATCTTCGACTTGTATTCCCAGGTGGTCTAGCCCTGGCTCTCTGCCGCGAGTTGAAATAGCAAAATTGATGCGTGGATCATCAAGCATCCATTTGGCATAGTCTTCTTTTGTCACAGTTGGAGCGGTATCAAAAAACGTTGAATAGAATTGGATCGACTGCTCTAGATTTGCCACGGCTACATGCACGTGAAATCTTTTCATTGGCATTTTTCTCCATCCTTATTGTTATTATTTTCTCTTCCTTCGGCGCAACAGTTTTCGAGCAAAAAGCTCATTAACTGCTGCATTTGATCGTAATTGGCAGAATATATAATTGAGCGACTCTCGCGCCTCGGCATTATTAGAGAGGCACTGCTCAATTCTTTTAGGTGAAACGACATAGTTGCCGCGGGCATGGCAAAGTGACTGCTTAGTTCTCCCGCTGCCATTCCTTGTTGACCTTTGCGCACCAAGAGCCGGAATATTTCGAGTCTGGTTTCTTGGGCCAGGGCAGATAGAGCGTTTACTGCTGTGTTCGTTTTCATATTTCCAATATAATCGAAATAACGAGCCGAGTCAAATTTCATAAATTAAATAGCCAAATTTTTCTCCAGTCGAGCACAATTGAGAGTACAAAGACTGATTCAAATACAAGCAAGATACCTAAAGTGGAGTAACAAATGAGCGACAAGATGGTTTTAATACCTGGGCCCAGCCACCCAATTACAGTTGAGCACAGCCCTTCACGGATCGTCGTCAAGTTCGGTGGTGTAGTTGTGGCCGATACCACAGAGGCCGTGATTCTTAAGCAGCCTAGCAGCCCTGAGCGTTTTGTCATCCCGCGCAAAGACGTTAAGATGGAATTGCTTGAGCGTAGCGAAAAGACCAGCTACTGCCCTTACAAAGGCGATGTCTCGTACTTTAATCTCAAGAGCGGCGACGCTAGTTCAGCAAACGCTGCGTTTTCCTTTGAGACTCCGCACGCGGCCGTTGCAGAGTTAAAAGAACGCATTGGCTTCTATACCGAAAAAGTTGATTCGATTGTCGAGGAGAAAGTAGGTTAGGGAATTCTTTCGGCGAGCTGGAGAGTTTTTAGACGAACCTTCAGTTGGGTTTAGTAGATTCGTTTGGTTTTACCCACTCAATTCAATCTGGCTGCTATTCGGATTGCTTTTTACTGTGTGTGTCTGTCCGCCGCTTGCTGCCTTCATTCGCGACAATGGCTGGGGGCCGGTTTACCTCTACTACTATTGGACTCCTTTGGTCGTGTTGCTCTTTAGCAGCAGGTGGTTTCGCAGTCGGGTAGCTTTTATGCTATTCGCCTGGCTTTTGAGCTTGATGCTGTTGAACTTGCTGCTTGGTATGACGCAGGGAGCGTTTGTTAGTGCAATCAGTAAAGCTTTTAGCGCTGCTGTTGTGCAAGGAACAAAGTAATTTGGAGGTAGAAGAGGAGGCTAGTTTAGAGAAATCCGGTGGCTATACAGCCATGCTGGATTCTACTCAAGTCTTGCCTTGCCTTTGTGCTCCTTCAAAAAGTTTCAGGGCATATGACTCAATCAATTCGCGCTTTGCTAGCTTATTCCGCCAGTAGCTTGGTATGTCTTCAACGCCATAGAAGGCACCGGCTAGCTGGCCATAAATGGCTGCTGTAGTGTCTGCATCATTGCCAAGATTGACGGCGCTTAGGCAGCCGACTTTGAAATCGTCGCTATTGTAGAAGGCCCATAGTGCGGCCTCTAGACTTTTGGTTGCGTATCCAGTGCCCAGAATGTCTGGAGGGTTTCTCTTTTTATACGATCCTTTTGCTACTGCTTCAATCTCGGGGCAGAGCTTGCGTTTTTTCCAGATATCTGGAGCCGGTGAATAAAGTGGTGACAACAATTCTTCTTTGTTCGCACCGTTTAAGGCACCCACAATTAGCCCGGCAAAGAAGCGGCAGGCATCAACGGCAATTGTAGCTCCGTGTGTTGTACGAGAGCTGTCTCCTGATAAATCGATTGCTGTGCGCGGGTCTGAGGCAAAGAACAGTGGTACTGCTGCAAGTCGCATCAAGGAGCCATTCCCTGCTGTTTGCGGATCTGTATCACCACAGAATGGTTTCCCCGTTTTTTCGAATTTTAGGAGAGCATTTCTCACTGTTCCGCCCACGTCAAAGACTCTACCGTTGCTGCTTAGATGACCAGTTCGAAACCATTTTATATAGCGCTGCAGTTGATCAATAGGGTCGAACGTGCCTGTCTCTATCAAGCTTTCTGCTAAGCAGAGACCCATGGAGGTATCGTCTGTCCATTCTCCGGCGTTTAGCTTGAACGGTCCCCCGCCTAGCATTTCTGTTACTGGTTTAAAGGTGCCTGGTCTGGCGAACTCGCAGGTTGTTCCTACAGCGTCTCCTGTAGCCATTCCGAGTAGCGAGCCGAGATAGCGGGCACGTAGATCTATTGGCATTGGTTTATCGCTCTTTTTTTTGTTCAAGCTCGGCTAAGCGCTCTGCCAGCTTTGCCGACACCAAGTTTATCTCTTCTAGTCTGTGCTGAACCGTTTCTTTGATGGCTCGGATATCTTCAAGTGATTGTCCTTGTTGTAGGCAAGCATTTAGGACACCAATTCGATGTAATTTAGCCTCTTCTGCCAGAGCTGCATTTTCTTTTAGTTCGGCCATCGTCTGTCGTTCTTTCCAAACTTTAGCGCTCTCTTTATACTTTGCTAGAACTTTGATTGTCTCGTTCTCGGTAATCATTAGGTTGGCGCACCACTTTCCCATTTCCTTGTTGGCTAGGCTAAAATCAGAAAGCGCTTTCTTCGTTTGCGCAATAGACATAGACTTTGTTTCAACCGCAGGAAGATTTGCAATTATTTCGAAGGAGGCTTTTGCCAGCTCTTCGCGCTTCTCAATGTCTTTCTCCATCGGCATAAACATTGTCGGTGAGAGTGTGATACGGCCTCCATTTATTTTAAGGGCTTCTGTAAGTCTTTCCTCTCTATCAACGATTTTTTGTTCTGCCTTTGCTATTGCCTGTTCCGCGGCCTCGATGGAGCGGCCGCTTCTTTTTATGATGCCATTGCCTCGCTCCATGCGCACAGCGGATGCTAGTGCTAGTCGTTTTTCTAGTTCTATTCCTTTCTCAAGGTCTTCCGTCTCCAGTCTCAGCAACTTTCTTTCGAGCAGGGCAAGTTTGTGCTTTTGTAGTTCCAAATTCTTTGATGCAGTGCGATCTGACCTTATAGCTTGTTGCTGCATTGCGGCCGCCTGCTTAAAAATTGGATGATTTGCTTTTTTCTGCTGAGCTGCTCGGCGAATAATCTTGTCTGCTTCCCTTCTCGCCTTTTGCGCCTTGCTCCTGAGCTCTTGCTCTTTTGTGCATGCCTTCTTGATTAGCCTTTTGCAAGCATCAACTTTTAGTGTATGAGTTTGCAATTCCTGCTCTGCAATTATTGCGAGGTCTTCTTGGTCTGGAATTAGACAGAGCCAAATCGCTCTTTCGAGTTTGGCTAATTGTGACTTAGATTCACTGTAGAAATTGAGTATATTTATCGCCTGGCTGGGCTGCCCTTCCATCGTCAATACTTTTGGCAGGCTTCTAGTAGTGGTGCTCTTGGAAGACTTAGGTGTTTTCTTGTCCTCATTCTTGCGTGGCAGCGGTCGCTTCTTTAGAGCCGTTGCGGCGCTCGTCTGAGCTGCTTTTTGGAAGCTTTTTATTTCTTGATCCAATTCTCTTTCAAGCGAGAGTACTATGAACACTGACTTGAAGTGTGTTTCAAGTCGTTCAAGCAGGCTTGCCTCAGGCGTGGCTTTGTCTTCCTCCCCGACCTTTGATTTGCTCTTGCTTTTCATTGACTCTCAGCCGCGTAACTCAAGCGATAGTCCATTTATCGAGCGTATCTTGCGGTCCGGTAGAAGTCAATTCAACAGAAGTCAACTCACAAGAAGTCAATTTGATAGAAGTTGCTGTGGCGCAAGCTCAAATCTAGGCGGACACACTTCAGTCCGCCTAATTACAGTCTATTTGACGCGCCCTCTTCTTTCTGCTAAATTACATACCAACTAGTCGGTACTGAATTTGGGGCTCATTCCAAATTTCAAAAAAAGAGACATGTCTGCCTACCTATCTACCTATCTACCTACCTACCTGCCTGCCTTCTTACCTAACCCATGGCCCGCACCCGCAATAGCCTTGAAACCCGCACCAAGCTGCTTGACGCCGCCCGTGACCTGATTCGCGCCAAGGGCTACAGCGCCACAACCGTAGATGACATTTGTCAGGCAGCCGGTGTAACCAAGGGCGGCTTCTTCCATCATTTTGAAAGCAAAGACCAGCTTGGCGTTGCTGCTGCTGAGCAATTTAGCAATATGGCTGAGCAGATTTTTGCGGCCGCCCCGTATCAAGCTCTTGAAGATCCGCGTGACCGCCTTTTCGGCTACATCGATTTTCGCATCGCTATGCTTGGTGCTGAAATCTCACAGTACACATGCTTGCTCGGCACCATGGTGCAAGAAGCTTATGCTACCCATCCCAGCGTGCGAGAGGCCTGTGATGTCGGGATGTCTGCTCATGTAAGAGAATTGGCGCACGATATTGAGGACGCTAAATTGCTCTACGCACCAAAGGCTAGCTGGACGTCTGAGAGCGTCGGCTATTTCATTCAGTCGGTTATACAAGGGGCATTTATTTTTGCCAAAGCCAAGCAAAGCCCAGAGGTTGCGGTGCAAAGCATGCTGCATTTGCGTCGTTATTTAGAGTCTTTATTTGAGTCTACTAATAAGGAGTGACCATGCCAGAAACTACGTCGACGGTACCTGAACAGAAAGAGACCGCCAGCAATATGGAGCGCGAGTTAACTTTAACCCGCATCATTGATGCCCCTCCATCAAAGGTATTTAGAGCTTGGACAGAGCCAGATTTGATCGTGCAATGGTTTACGCCACCACCATATAAGACGATATCTGCAGAAGTTGATTTGCGCGCTGGTGGCTCAAATGTGATTGTGATGCAGGCTCCTGATGGCACCCAGATTCCCAACAAAGGCGTCTATTTAGAAGTCGTGAAGAATGAGCGTTTAGTTTTTACTGATGCTTATACCAGCGCTTGGGTCCCATCCGAAAAACCATTCATGACTGGCATTCTTACCTTCGAAGAACACGAAGGCAAAACTAAATACACAGCTCGCGTGTTGCATTGGACAGTAGCCGACCGCGAAGCTCACGAGAAAATGGGCTTCTATGAAGGCTCGGGCATCGCTACAGATCAGCTTGCGGCGCTAGTGGCAAAACTCAAATAAAGAGAGGAAAGTTTTTAGATGATTGAAACACCTGTAGTGGTAGATGCTCCTGCGCAAGAGACTGCCTGTATTCATATTGTTGTTCCCAGAGCAGAGATTCAAACTGTTATGGGGCCAGGCATAATGGAGATTTTTGAGGCTCTTGCCGCTCAGAATATGAAGCCGACTGGCCCCTGGTTTACGCACCACTTAAAAAGGCCTGATGAAACTTTCGATTTTGAAATTTGCGTACCTGTGGCATCACCGGTAACACCAGTTGGACGAGTTAAGGCCGGTCACATGCCTGCTCATACTGTCGCTCGCACTGTTTATCAGGGCGGATATGAAGGCCTTGGTGAGGCCTGGGGAGAGTTTTTGCAATGGATTGAAGCCCAGGGGCATGAATCTGCTGAAGACCTCTGGGAAGTCTATATGGCGGGTCCAGAGTCTGGACCCGATCCCAGTCAATGGCGTACTCAGCTCAATCGGCCACTATTAGCGGTAAAGCAGTTGAAGTGAACAGAGCTGCCTGGTCGTCGCATTGAACCAGTTTAATTGAGTTAACTGAATTAATTGAAGTCATTTGAGGAAGAAACTGATGGTCAAGAAAATAGCAATAGGCGCTGTTGCCCTTGTCGGGTTGGCGCTGCTGGTAATTTTAGGCATTGCCGCAGGCAAGCCAGATACGTTCACCGTTGAACGTTCGGCCGTGATTAAGGCTTCTCCTGAAAAGCTGTTTAGTATGGTAAACGATTTGCATAACTGGACGCAGTGGTCTCCCTACGAGGAAAAAGATCCCAAGATGAAGCGCACCTTTAGTGGACCCGAGAAGGGCAAAGGTGCTGCATATGCCTGGGATGGCAATGATGAAGTTGGTTCCGGCAGTATGGAAATTGCTGAGGTGGCAGAGCCTTCCAATGTAAAAATCGATTTGCACTTTCTTAAGCCATTCAAGGGCGACAATAAGGTCAATTTTTCCTTTGTGCCTGAAGGCGATATGACCAAGGTTACTTGGGCTATGAGTGGCGACGCTCCTTTCATGTGCAAAGTAATGCAGATTTTCTGCAACATGGATGAGATGTGCGGAAAAGACTTTGCTAAGGGCCTTGCTAAGCTGAAAACGTTAACTGAGAGCTAAAACGGAACTTTCACTCTTCGCTGCCGTCAGCTGGCAGACCACGGAATGAAGAGGAAAAGTAATCATGTCGAATTTAAAGCAGGCATTCGCCCTGGCTGCCGCTTTGTGCGCAGTGCCACTCGGTACTCTCACCTGTTATGCCGGTGAAACACAGTCGAGCAGTATGGCTCAGACCCAGAGCACCAGTGAAGCTCCACCCATGGGCTCAACCACCACTACTAGTTCAACTTCGCAAAACTCCACCCAGGCGGGAACGGCGAACTCTAGTGAATCGTCTACGGTCGACAGGCAGTCTTCGTCAGCTAGTAGCAGTCTGGCTCCGGGAAACAACACTAGGACAACCACCACTCAGTCAACCGTTGCTCCAGGTGCCCCCGTGACCACAACCACGGCCTCAAATCGGACTAAGACCACCGTGCAGAAGACTGCAGTGCGCCCCAAGGCCAAAGTAAAAACCTGGAAGACTCAAACCTGGAACCACAGAGTGGTCAGGCACTAAATCAAGCTCCAAAGTTGTTGGGCGGGGTAAACTTAGATCATTAATTGGATAAATTGATGATTCAAGGCTTCGCTCGACAATTTAGGTTGTGCTGTGTGGCGGTGGTGTTAACCATCACTGCTGCAACGGCTCAGTCATGGGCGGCTGGCGGCTTCGACAGTGCTGATCAAGCTGGTAGTGCCAAGAAGAAGCTCATTGCTGAGTATAATCATGGCGATTTTAAGCTGGCCGAGGCAAGTGGCCGTTTGGCATTGACTCAGCAGCCAACTGACATGGAAATTCGATATTATCTGGCCAATACCTTGTCTAAGCTGGGCAAAGCCGATGAAGCCATTTTTGAGTACCGGCAGTGTCTGAATGGTAACGCTTCTGTACAGCTCAAAGAATTCTCGAAGCAGGGTCTTGAGAAGCTTCTGCAGCAGAAAGAAGCTGCTTTGGCTGCTGCATTGAAGTCGCCAGCGCACCAAAAAGAAACTGAATTGAACGCTTTTCAGAAGCGACTAACCGACGAGCAGAATCAGGCTGAAAATAGGCTCAGAGATGAGTTGACCCAGGCGAAAAGATTGGCGAGTGAACGTTATTCTTCCCGCATGCGTCATAGCCCGCGAGACTACTCACCGACTTCTTATCAGCAGAGCGCCAGTGATGCTAACTTTTACCAGCGAGAGTTGCGAGCCCTCGACGAAGAGTATTTTCGCAAGGTTGCCGATCTGCGCAATCATGCCGCTAACGCTTTGAGTCAGACTAACTGTGGCAAGAGCACAATTCGTGTCATGCCATCGTTGAGCTCTAGCAAAGTGAAGAACTATATAAACTACTCTGATGAGGTTGAAGCACCGGTTAAGCCGCTGCCTGAGTCAATGAGTGCAACTGCTTTATCGCTTGGTAGCAGCACGAAACCGAAGAAGCGTACTGTTGCTTCGGGTAAGTCTAAATGAAGTTAGGGTTTTTACTCGGTCTTCGGAGCGGTTTATTCTGCATTGCCTGCTCGTTTGTTGTTGTTGTTCCGCCAGCAGATTCAGCGCCGCAGTCGAAAACTGCCGCGCACGCACAATCGGCTCCGCAATTAAAAACTAATTTGCAGTCCAAGTTTGCAACGAAATCGGGGGCGCCAACTAGCAGTTCAATAACGCTATCAGGCGAGGTCAATGTTTTGGCTGGTGCCTGCGCTGCTTCTGGTATAACCATCAAAGACAATAAATTGCCCACTGTAATTGAGAAGGTGCGAATGGGTTCCGCCGCTGCTTATGCTGGTTTAGCCCAAGGTGACCGCGTCCTCAACGGCCAGATTGGTCAGAACAAAATGTTTCTTGCTATTGAGCGTGCTGGTAAGAAATACACTGTGGCTTTGCAGTACACTCCTGATAATCTGGCAGCTGATGCTGCTCGCGAAGCGGCTCGAAAGAATCCGAATTTGAAGCTTTCCGCTGCTGTCACTTCTCCTGAGCAAGAGCGAAAGCTAGAAGCGGCGAGGGTTCTAGCTGCTGCCGCCACTGAGTCGGTGGATTGGCGCACATTGAAAAATTATGAAATCGTCGTTATGGTCGACTCATCGGGCTCGATGGACGACAGGCTGAATTCTCCACCAATGACAAAGTGGGAGTGGTGTAGCAAAGAAATTGTAAGTTTGGCCAAAGAAGCTGAACGCCTTGGTAGTGGCGGATTTACCCTCTGCACATTTGAGAGTAATCATGAGATTTTTACCAATTGCACCGCTGCCAATGTCCGCCAATTTTTGCATAATCGACACCCGGGTGGTGGTACTAATCTAGCCACTCCTCTTAATGAAGTGATTGACAGGCACTTCAAGAATGCCAATCGTAAGCCGCTCTTGGTGGTTGTGATTACCGATGCTCTGGTTTCTAATGACGAGATCGAGAACATTTTGATTGCGGCCTCTAAGCGTGTTCGCTCGCCCCAAGAGGCCCAGTTTCTCTTCTTGCAATTAGGTGATGATGCTGCCGGGCAGGAACTTGCCCAGATTTTGGATGACGAGCTTACTACTCTTGGTGCTCAATATGATATCGTCAGCAGTATCACTTCCGACCCCCTCGTTTCTTTTGGCCTGCGTCGCGGTATGATCGCCGCCATGACTAAGGCCCCAGAGACTAGGCATGCAAAGAAAGCGGCCACACCGAGTGAAGAGCTTGCTAGGGTGAGGGAAGAGTTAAGGCGGCTGCGGGCTAGCAAGATTAAGCAGTAGAGGTGCGGGTAACGGTGTCTAAGAATTTCGCGATTGAGACCTTATCTCTTTTGGCTACCTGGATAGCTTTCTCTTCTCTGTGTGCCTGTACTCAGCCTGTCGTTGAAGAAAATCATGCTTTGCGAGAGCAAGGTGTAGCCCTCTGTCGCGCTGGCAAATTAAAAGAAGCTGCCGCCTTGTTCAACAATAAGCTGGCAGTCGATGATAAGTCTGCTGATGCTCACTATGGCATTGCTACTGTCTATTCGGCTAAATTTGAAGAAGATAAGGCCATCGCCGAATACGATCGAGCGATTGAATTGAACCCTCGACTGGAAGAGGCATACAATGATCGCGGCAATGAGTATTTAGCAAAAGACTTATATGATCAGGCAATTGCAGACTACACCAAAGCTATAAGTTTGGGGCCTCAGCATTATGTGCACTGGTACGGCCGATCATGTGCCTATCGCAAGAAGGGCGAATTTGCCAAAGCTAGAATGGACGCCACAGAGGCTATTAGTCGTGCACCTAAGTATGCTCCGCTATACCTGTGTCGAGCAAGGGCAGAGCAAGGTCTGAACCTACCCAAGGAAGCCCAAGCTGATGCCGGCATCGCCTTGAGTTTGCCAGCTTCGTCAGTTTATGAGTTTAATACTATCGCCGAATATTTGTGGGACGTCGGTAATCCAAGTTTAGCTCTTAAGCAATACGACAAAGTGATTGCCTTAGACCCTAAAGATCACGAGGCCTATAGTGCGCGCTCTGATTGCTATAAAGCTATGGGTGACTTAGCTAAAGCTCGAGCTGATTTGAATTTAGCCGCTCGGTATGCCCCCGAGCCTGATTGGTACAAAGTGTCATTTCTCGCTCTCGATGACCTCGATTATGATGCTGCCCATGGTGAATCTTTACCCATGCGTTGGGCTCTCGCCTGCTCAGCATTGATGTTTACCAACCATGATGAGGGTTGCAATTCATTGCGAGGCGACGCTGCGACCGAGGAGAACAACGACACTGAACGCGAGGCGATTTCGGAGTGGTGGGGGATCGAATCGCGAGAGGACTTACTCGACCAACTAAAGGCTTTGCAAGGTGATGGCGGTTTTAATCACACCTGGAAAGAGTACGTGAAATACCAGACCAATGGTATGCAGCTTGACCAACTTTTGGATGTTGCTAGTGATATTACAAGTGGTGACTTTAGTAATCGCATGTCTGTTGTCCAGAATTACGGTCAAAAGTTTGGAGCTAGGGGCATTCTTGCTTGGGATCTTTGTCGCTATGTTTGTCTTGTGCGTTGGGGCTTCAGGCTTGGTTTTGTCAGCGAGCAAGAGGCCAATGAGTTGCTCATGCCTGTGGCGAAAAGATTGCAGAGTACTTATAGCAGTTGGCAGCAGATGGGCGAAGAGTATCTTATTGGTCGAAAGTTCTGGGATGAAGGACATTGGAAAGAAGATGAGAAGGAATACAATCGCATTTACAAGTTACTTTTGACCGAGAAAAGTAGCCCGTGGATGAAGATACCTTGGGATACTGATCTTGGCCCAGCGGCTACGTCACAAACAAAGCCTTTTCCTGTGTCAAAGTTTATTGCTGCGCCGGATGACGTGGCAACAAAAATTGCTCTGACTGCCATTGGCGAGATGAAAGCTTCTCAAAGAATAATTGGTCAGTTCTTAAAGTTTTTGGCTGCTCGAAATGATGCGAGAGTCTTGTCAGAGAAGCAGGCCACGTTAGCGACAGCGCGTTTTGTCAGCGATACTAGTGATCCTAAGGTCTTGCTTAATATTGCCCTAGCGGCACAGATGAAAATGAGCATCTACTCCTTCATGCCAGCTTCTGATATGGCTTTGTGGAAGGGCTTATATCTAAATTGTACTGAGAGAAAGAGCGTCCAGTCAGATAGCCAAGCCCAGTTTCTTTTGACTAAATTCAACTGTCCTATGAAGCGTACCGAGATCTCTCATTCCAATAAGCGAAGTGAGATACTTGCACGACAGCTTCAGGCGCTTAAGGTTATGGATTTGTACTTAAATCAAGCAGCGTTTGTAACAGCGAAACTTGAGCCACGTGGTGCAGATTGGACTGCAATCGCTGGTCCTCTGTTGAAAGGTGTTAGCGACATTGATGTTCTCACAGATTTAGCAGCCAGTGCATATTGTAAATGTCAAATGGACGACGAAGCAGCTGGATGTCGCGACTTCTCTTTGGTTTGCATTGACCAAGTAATCAAAGGACCAAAAACTAAGGCGTTGGATACCATCGAGTTCCTTTACTGCATTTCGCGGGGTGGTGCCGCTACGTCAGAATATCTAGATGAGGCAGAGGCTAAGGTGCTTGGTATGACTATGTCAGAGTATATGAAATTTCGATTTTGTGGAAGCAAGCATTAGTGCTGCGAATGAGTTAGCCCAATCTCGCCTACTTCGCTGGCACGCCCACAATTGAAACACCAGTAGGGCCATCAACAGTGCGTTTGAGGTCAATATCGAAAGTCACTTGATTGGCTGGTGGTTTTGGGAAATCAGGTATTTCAAAGAAGCCTACTTGATCAACAATCTGCACAGCTGTTTCTCTGAATTCTGTTTCTCTTGGTATGTTGCGTTCAACGTCAGTGGCAGGAATGAATTCGACAACTCGGCCTGAAATGTCGTGATCTGGTTTGATTGTCACTTCAAGTTTTGCTGCTCCCGGGCAGACGTCTGCTGTCTGCCAGCGAGTGTAGATTGCCTTAGCTACGACGCGATACCATTGCGGCCATGTGTCGCAAGGTGGTGCCTGAAATTGGGTCAGTACACGGGTTCTCGCCATCTCACTAACTGGTTCTATCCGGGTGAAAATTCTCTGCGATTGCAGGGTGCCTGGCACAGCGCTCAAGCTAACTGGTGTTGGTTGATTGGCTGACCAGCGGCCTCCCAAGGTCTCTTTACTTTGGCCTGGGGGCGTAATAGTTACTTCGTAACCTGGTGCCGTGGTGATACCGTGTCTGGTGATGTAATGAGTCTCTTCAACTTGAGGAAGGCTGGTTCGTAAATTGCTAATTGTGTATATTCCTGGCGCAATCATTTGCAGTGCTGGCTGAATAGCACTTGTTAGCGCACCTAAGGCAGAGCCTACCATGCGTCCGCCGAAAAATGTGGTCGGTTGTGCAGTAACAGGAACTGGCACGGATGAAACTGCTAACTCTGGAGATAGAACTGTTACGCCTTTTCCGACTGTCTGGTAGTGACTCGGTGTGGTATCAACCGATCTGCTACTGCCACTAAATATTGATGTGACATTTGAGCCTGGAATATAGTTGACCACGCCGTGAGCCGGTGTACTGGTATAAGAAGATATGGGCGCAATCACTCCATACATTCTGCCATTGCCACCTCTGGCGGTGTCGCCAAGCAGCTCCACTGGCCCGCCGCTTATGCCACCATTGGTGCCACCTGTGTGTACGTTGCCCCGAATTTGTTCTGGTGTGTATGAATCTCTAAGAGGCGACAATGGCCGACCATAGGCCCCATTACCGTTGACTTGACCTTGAAATTGAGGAAAGAGCCTCAGTGATGGATTTAGTTGTGTTTCGCTTTTGATGCCGCCTTGCAAGGGGCCAGTGCTGCTAACTCCTGAAGTTAGAGGTCGTTGATTTTGTACGACTGGTACAGGTGGCGGGAAGTAGTCTGTGACGCCGTTGCTCGCATAGCTGGCGCCAGCAAAGGTGATTTCGGCCGCTACTGAAAGCGATGAAAGAAGCGATAAGAGAAGCGGTAGTGAAAGAGTGTTTTTGCGGCGCATTTAATGCTTCTCGAATCTCGACTTGGTAAAAGAACCATGAATTTCATCCTAGCAAAAATAGTCATACCCAGATTTGCCATACGTCCGCGCCACGCCGCCAGCTAAGCCCGCCAATTGGCTAGTTGCAGCCTTTGGGATTGCCTACGCTCTGTTGCAGCCACTCGTTTTTTGTTAATTATTGCCGATGGTGATTACACCATATGGTATTGTGGAGTAATGAAGGCAACGCTGATTTTTAGAGATAAGTTCGTCTTCGCGGATGGCACTATTTTAGAGATGGTACTTTGGCGGCTCCCTAGTAAGTCTATTGAACGGCCTCACGGTTTAAAGTATCGACTCCATTACGGTCGGCCCGGTGAAACTCTGGTGAGATACGACAATGAGGCTGGCAAAGGAGACCACCGTCATATTAAGGGACGAGAAGAGCCTTATCAGTTTGTGAATGTTGAGACACTGCAGGACGATTTTATCAGAGATGTAGAAGGGATACGAGGTGAGCGCCTTGAGTAAGCAGAAGAAAGAACTAGCTGTGGGTGTCGCCGGCGCAAGAAAAGTCTCGGCAGGCTTTGTAGAAGCCTGGAAACGCGCAGAGCAAGGTCTGTCTGCGGAGGGGCCAATCAATCGATTGCATTTCGAAGATATGGCCACACTCTTTCAGTATTTGTCGCCCAAGCGCTTTGAACTGCTTCAGTATCTCCGTTCATCTGGTCCTTTGAGTATCCGCAAGTTGGCTGCCGAGTTACATCGCGATTACAAGAACGTTCATACAGACGTCAAAGAGTTACTCCAAGTGGGCTTGATTGAGCTGACGGATGAGCAGCTACTATGTGTACCTTGGGATGCAATAGTGAGTGAGTTGCCCTTGTTAGCCAAAGCTCTCTAGTAGCTTGAAATCTTGGCCAAGTGCATTAGTGCTTCTACCAGTGTGCCATTTCAGTGCAGGCATTAATATCTAGCAATCCTATCGAAGTAGCTACCAATGTCGAGACACACCAAAGGGCGATTGCTAGACGCTAGCAAGGTATCGAATATCTTGCCTTTCTGCTCGCGACGTTGTTTCTCTCCGTTGGCATTTTTGACGGCTATTTGTGCGTTAGTGATGCCTCCGGCTCTCGGCAAAGTTATTACTTATGACTCTAAGCTTGGCCCTCCTCATGGCGAGGTCGTCTATGATTCGAAGGTTCCAGTGGAGGAGTGGAATAGCTTGCCTGTCTGGTCGAACAGTGGCCGTTATCTGGCTGTTATTTGGCCGCCTACTGGGCGTATTAATAGTAAGGGCTATATCACTGAGGTCCCTCTCAAAAGGCATGAGGTTTGGAATGGAACTGCCCGTGTTTGGGGACCATTTGCTGCACTGAAGAAGTTACCTGCGCGTATTCGATTGAGCGGTTCTCGCACTGTTTTGTTGAATGCTGATACATTCGATCGCTTGCCAGTGGCTATACCTCAAGTTTGGCGCGATGCCATCTGGTCGCCCGATGACAAAATGATTGCCGGAAGTTTCGTCGGTCCAGGGATATTTTCTGCTGTGAAGAATGAGATGATTTTGCAGATTCCAGTCAAACGCCAAAATCTTCTTTGCCAAGATCTATCTTGGTCGCCAGATAGCAAATTTCTTGCGTCTGCGGAGATTGCTGGTGTAGGTGTGTGGAGTATAGACAGCGGCTCTAAGGTTTATACGCTGCCAGATTTGGCAGGGAAGTGTGACTCGCTCAATTGGTCACCCGATGGCACCTTAATTGCTGCCATTGGTGGCATAGATGAAGAGGATGATTTGAGCACCGAGCTAAGAGTTTGTGACTGGAAGAATAACAAGATAGTTTTCAAAGCCTCGGCAAGCCGTGGCTTTGGTGCGGCTGCTTGGTCAAAGACAGCATCCGCTAAAAGTCTTTTTGCCTATAGCGATTCAGCTTTACACCTGATGAATAGTGACTTTTCTAAAGAACTTGCGAAATTACCTATTGCCGGAGGTGCTGACGCTAAGTTTCAGTGGTCTCCTGATGGGCGCTACATTGCGTACAAGGGTAATGAGTCTGCTTTACATATCTATAGTGTTGAGTCTATGCGCGAAGTCTTGGTAATTCCAGCGGAGCCAAATGGGATTTTTACTTTTCACTGGTCGCCTAATAGTCGTTATTTGGCGCTCGCTGGGAATAGTCAGCTAGCAATTTGCGACGCGCAGACAGGAAAATATTTGGGTAGCAAAAAGATTATTGATGTTCTGCCTCCGCGCTGGAGTCCGGATGGAAAGTCAATTGCTGTTAATAACTACGCCGATGATTCAATTCGCTTATTAAGTCTAAATTTTGAGCCTTCGTCAGTTGTCTTTGCTGGTGGGGCTTCTGGAAATCCCTGGAAGGATCAAGTTAGGCTGCAGAAAGTTGAAGATTGTTTTGCTGAGATAACTAGGATTTATGATCCTAGTTATCTCAAGAAGTTCCGTGAATGTCCGAAGGAGGAGCTGCATAACTACACTCGTGGAATGTGCGGTATTGGCTTTGGCAGCGATCTGCGTAACATGTGGCAGTTGCGATATCATTCGCCGTTGGTTGAGTACTTCAATAAACTTGGTATCACTGATGGTGAAAATATGTCTAATATAATCATCACTAGTTATTGGCGCCATCTCAATAATCAACCTGTAGATCTTGAGCTGCAGTTGGAGGCTGCCAGGATCGATGAAAAACGTGAGTTGCCGATTATCGCTGAAAACAGGAAGCTTTCAGACAAGTTTGTGCAGGACTTTAAACTGTCTTCTTCAACGATCCAAGAGTCTAAAACACCAGTTACGGTGCTGGCATTCATTAATGAGGATGACAGCTTGACAATGAAGGGCCTGATAAAGCTTCGTAGCTTGTTTCCTAAAGACCAGGTTGCAATTAAGGTAGTAACGCTTACTTCGGACCTTATGGCCTATGGCAAGGAGCGGTCTGGAAAGAGAGAGAAAGTCCAGGCTGAGGTACGAGACTCAAAGTACTCAAAACCGCGGAGAAAGTCACCAGGTTTAAATGGTAAAGCACCGACAAAAGACTTCGCTCAAGAGTTCGATGATTTGCTTGAGAAACACAAAGATGACATCGCATCTCAAAACGGCTCCCTGGCTCAGTATGAGCTTCTCAAAAAAGAAACCGCAGATCAAATCAATCCGAATTCTTTTGGCATGCCTCAGATTCTTGTCATTCAGAACGGCAACTATCTAGCGACTAGATTCAACTATTTCCCGATCGGTGAAGAGCACACAAAGAAGGTGAGAGAGGCAATTAAAGCTTGCTTGCCCTAAGCCCGCACTTACTTCTGCGAATAGCTCTGCATCAAATTGCTGTAGGCCGGTAGGTGATTGGAGAGCAAGGCGCCAAGCCCTTCTATATCGTTGCGCCAGTCGCGGTGCAATTCGCAAGCGACACTGAACCAGTTCATCAATTGCGCACCGTTTTGAGTCATACGACTCCAGGCAGCATCACGCACTGTGGTGTTAAATGTGCCAGAGGCATCGGTGACAACAAATACTTCAAAGCCTTCTTCCATAGCTGAAAGAGCGGGGAAGGCAACACAAACATCAGTAACTACACCGGCAATAATCAATTGTTTGCGCCCGGTTTTCTTTACTGCGGCGACAAAATCGGCGTTGTCCCAAGCATTAATTTGACCAGGGCGAGCAATATATGGAGCATCAGGAAACATTGCTTTGAGTTCTGGCACGAGTGGGCCGTTTGGGCCTTGCTCAAAGCTTGTGGTCAAAATTGTCGGTAAGTTGAAGAATTTTGCCAGGTCAGCTAGAGCTAATACATTGTTCTTGAACTCGTCAGGGGTGAAGTCTCTCACCAGCGAGAGCAAACCTGCTTGATGGTCGACCAATAATACGGCAGCATCATCTTTCGATAATTTATTGTATTTGCTCATAAAAGTACTCGAGGCTCCATTGGTAACCAAAACGTTAGTGACCATTTTGGCAATAATGTTAGGCTATTTCAATCAACGTTAACGCGATTGAAGTGCTTGTTTACTCGTCGAAACGTTTAGAGCTTATTTCTTGAATGAGCTTTCTAGGTGGTCTTTGCTGGGCATCTCGGCTATGCGGGCCAAGACGTGTGAGCCAACAATTACGCCCAGCTTTATCTGTGGTTTGTAGTTAGAGAGCAAAATAGCTGGTCCGAGAATGTTAGCCCCGTGGGTTAGAATGCCAGCAGTTTGGTCGCGGAATGCTAGTTTGTCCACTGCCCAGTTGATGCCGACACCAGCGCCTAAGGTGAGCAGGCTCGTTTTCATAAAACTTGCTTGTTCTTGGCCGAGCAAGCTGAAAGCTTTGCCTCTTGATTCAATAATTTTGCCAGCATTTCTCTCCAGGGTGGCAGCCATATCTGACAGGCCTTCGCTTTCGATAACTGGGTGTTTGCTTAGGCCTTTGAGGGCTGCGAGGTGTTCGCCCTGGCTGGTGATGAGCTTTTCAGCACCAGGAGCGTGAGTCTTTTCAATCTGGCCAAGCAGGCCTTTGAGTTGTTCTGGGCGCTTCAGCTCGGCAACTTTTTCGGCACTGAGAGCTGGATCAAATTCAAATCTTCTGCCTGTTTCGAATAGCGTTGGATTGCTTTTCATCAATTCTTGCATTTCCAAATCAGCAGTATGCTTGCTCAAACCAATGTTGGCGCGCAGATTCTGCAAGCTACCATAAAATTCGCGTTCAGCAAGATTGGCGGCGCGACCAGCTTCAGTCAATTCACTAGTGCCGCCAGGGCCAGCCTCAGCTAGTGCCTTCCTGAATTTCTCAGCATGTACATCGAGTTCAGTAGTCCATTTAGTTAAATCTTCTTGTTGCAAAAGTGGGCTCTTGCCCAGGTGTTCAGAATACTCGCTGACTTGCACCAGTTGCTCAGGAGTGAGAGCCGTTTTGGGCACATTGTCGATAGCCTTGAGCACTTCGTCGAGGTCGCCTGGTCGGTGTAGTTTCTTCACTAGGTCATCAGCCAGGTTTGCCTTTTCGAATTCAAAGCGATAGCCCTTGTCGAGCAGAGAAGGGTCCGCTTGAAATGCGGCGTCTGCTGTTGTGCTGGCTTGGGTGAGTTTGCTTCTCAGTCTGGTAGTCAGGTCTTCACGACTGATATTGAAGTCAGTAGCAAGGTTTTGTGGAATGGCATGGTCGCTTAAAGTGGCAACTTTGGCGCCGGCTGACTCGGCCGCGTTCTGACTACCGCGCTTGGCCATCAAATAGCCCGAGAGCAAAGCTGATGGAATTTCTACCATATTGCTCAACTCTTGACCGGCGGTGAGTTTGCTACGGTGTGGGCGAGGAATTTCATCATCTTTAATAGGTGGCGGAACAGGCTTTGGCTCTGGTACTCGACGAAGGATAGTCTCGGCCGGAGCAGCTTGTTCGGTTGTTGCTGGTAAGCGGCGCAGAGTTGTATCAGCCGGAGCAGCTTGCTCGGTTGCTGCAGGCAAGCGGCGCAGGGATGGTTCTGGCTGCACCGTTAGTCCTGGTAAATCTTTGGCAGTTGATGCAGGAGTGTCTGCAGCTTTGGGCGCTTGACCCTTGTGAATGTCTACTGAGTTTAGATTAAGCCCGCTATGAAAGCGTTGTAGGATGGCGTTTTCTTGTGGCTGATCAGACATTGCTGGCTCCTGAGTCGATTGCTAATCCTTAAGATAAGGCAATCTACCTCTGGTTGTAATGGGGGGAATACGCACGGTACATTAAGCTCGTTGGCGCCTGCCGCAATACTGACGGGGGTTGAGTGGCCCATTAGTGCTACGATTTTAGGCTGAGCGATTATTTTCAAGGCAAGTTTGAAGGCTGGTTTGAAAGCAAGTTTGAAATCAAACCTAGCGGCAAATTTAATGGCATAGGGCAATGGCTGCAAAGCAATTATTAGTGATTTTAGGAGTGATGTTTGCCTTCCTGGCTTGCACCAGTGCGACCTATTATTGGGGCTGGTTCAATGTCTGGCATTCCGCCCAGCAAAGCCCTGCTATTGGCGCTGAGCCCTTGCGCATTAAGCTAGTGGCTTTGACAAAAGATCTTCCTGCTGGAGCTGAAATTGACAGCAGCAATATCGATGAACGCTACGAAACTGTCGACCACATTGCCCTTGATGCTTTTTCTTTTGCCTCTGATAGCATCGGCTGCAGAACCAAGTGGGCGCTGCCGAAAGGTCATCATTTAGCCCGGCATGATATTCTGCCAGACTCGAAGTGAACTGATTAAATGACTGAGAAAGACACAAATCTAAAGCCGATCAAGTATTTCTTGTTTCTTGTGCCCATCGCTATGGGGGCGGGATACTACGCTGGCAGTGAAATCGCTGTGAGCGAAGTTGCTATGCACCGGGCAGAGAAGCTTGAGGCCAATACGGCCCAAGGAACTGTCATTCGTGTGCTCCAGGATGTGCCACCAAATGTGGTTGTAGATGGCTCAATGGTAAACGCCCAGAGTACATTTCATAATCGCATTGAACCAGATTTAGTCAATTCTATCGACTTAGTGATTGGCAAGAAAACCAAGTATGGACTGAACAAAGGCCAGCTGGTGGTCAAAGACGATTTGGCGAACTAAAAGGAGACCAAAATTGAACACGCTCAGTATGCACAAGAATCTGACTAATTTCCTTCGCCTCAGTCATAGGTCTGCCTTGGCTCTGATTGTAATTGCTCTGTTGCAAGCTCCGGCTGTGCAGGCGGGTGGGAATGATAGTTTGCAGCGTGACACCGATCAACTAGTGCGTTCTGTGCAGACCGCTTTGACACTGCAAGGTAAGTGGCCACCTCCTGTGGGAAGCCAGGAAATGCAGCTTTGCACGGCGTTGCAAGCCTTTAGCCAGGACGTAAAGCGGGCTCCTAGCAGCTCGAACAATAATCAATATCAAAACGGTCAATTTGGTAATCCGCAGTTTGCTAGTCTGCAAGCTAGTGCAGCCAGTGTTGATAATTTCATTGGCCTGGTTAGTAACTCGCCTGATGTGCCATCGAGATGGATGAATATAAAGAACGAAATCGGCTATTTTGGCGGTAATCCCTATGGTTATCCTAATGCCAATCCTTATGGTAACCCGAGCATTAATTCCAATATTAATCCCTACGGAAATCCCTATTATCAAGGCTCAGTTAATCAATCTGGCATTCACTCAGGTTTTCACCACGGCTTCAACCCAGCATATAATCCTGCTTTCAATGGCAACAATAGTTTCAACAATTTTGGAACCAATAGTTTTGGTAGCAGCAGTAGCGGATTTAATAATCCTGGCTTCAACAACAACTTCGGCAATCAGTTTGCCAATACCAGTGTTAATGTAAGTGGCCGCGTCAGCGATTTGAACAACGCCATGCGCGATTTCTCTAGCTTCGCTCAGAAGTCGGTTGGTTCTGGTGGATTTAATGCTAGCAATCCGTCAGCTATTTTTGCCATGGCCAACGCCTTGCAGCAATTGCAGTCAACAGTTAAGACCTCTGGCAATAGTTTGGCCCGCTCCAATAGTTTTGGCCAACAGCAAATGCAGGTGCAGTTGATGGCGACGGCCTTTAGCAACTTTGAGACCCAGTTCAACCAGGCTGGGCCTAATGCCACTGTGCAGATGCGCTACGGCCAGCTCAAGCAACAGTTCTCAATTTTGCAGCATTCAGTATTAATGAATTCTGGTCGTATGCGTTAAGATTCGAAATCGAAAAAATGACTAAGACGTGATTTTTTAGTCACGTCTTTTTCACGTTGTTGCCATTAGTTTAATAGAGCAAACGCACCGCACCCAAGTCGCTAATCGAAAGCACTGAGTTCTGCGAAGAGCACAATTTTATAAAGTTACCGTGGGGGTAGAGACGAATCCCGGTAGGTTGAGGCCATCAACCTTCCGGGAGTCGACTCTTTAAGGGGTCTAAGTCGAAGCATCGGAAGTGATTTATCCGCCGATCAACCGATTACTTCTTTCTGCTGCCATTGCTACGATGCTAGTAGGTTGTTAAACGAGCTGGAGCCGTTCAGGGAGGGTCTATGGACTCGCTTTTGTTCTTAGATTTGGCTGGCATAAAATTGCCACTTAGTGTCTTGATTGTGCAGAGCAATCGACAAGTTGGCGAGAATCAATCGATTGACGACCATGCAGAAAGAGCCGTGCGTGAACTTCAAAGGGGATTAGTCGATGTTGGACGAGTGACTAACCTCGACGATGGCTTGAAAGTGCTTGCTGCTCGGCATTTTGATGCTCTGGTTTTAGATTTGCCCAGGCTTGATGATTCTAGTTTGAGTGACCTTGCCCGAGTTCACTCGCTCTTTCCGGCTACACCAATTGTGGTTTTAACCAACTTCGCTGACGGTGAATTGGCATTGCATGTTCTGCAGAATGGTGCGCAAGACTGTATAACACGTGACAATCTCACCGGTGCAGACCTAGTGCGTACCGTTCGCTTCGCTGTTGAGCGTGGGCGCTTAGCGAAGGCCAAAGAGCAAGCCGTTAGACGCGAAGGTGCTACCGCCAGGCAGATCATTGAATATTCTCCGATTGCTACAGCTAAGTTATCTACCACTTTATTTGTGATTGAAGCTAATCAAGCTTTTGTGGAAGGCTTTTCTTATCTTGGTGAGAACTTAAAGGGAAAGCGCATTTTCAATTTTATTCCGCAGTTGCCTATTGCTTGTATTGAAAAAGTCTTGCGCACAGCCAAGCCCAGCCGCATTGCTGACCTAGAAGTGCGGGTGGATAGCATTAGTTTTGAGCGCTCAGAGTACTGGGACATCGCTATTTGGCCGATTAGGGACGGCAAGCGAGATATAGTCACCGGCTTGATTTTGATTGCCACTAACGTTACAGAGAGAGTCGAACGCACACGAGAAATGGAAGCACTAAATATGGCTATGATGAATGAAATGAAAATACCTTTGATCGGCGCCGATAGAGTACTCAGTGCCATCGCTAACGGTCAATTTGGTGAGTTGAGCGATAAGCTTGAAGAGGCAATCTTGAAGCTGCGTGGAAGCAACCAGAAGATGATCGGTATGGTCAGCAATTTGCTTTATGTTCATAAAGATGAAGTGGCTGAGAGTAAGCCATATATAGCTATTCAAGACCTGGTCGACATTGTCGCTTCGTGCTTGCAAGAGTTAGAACCCTTCTTTGTTGAGCGCAATCTTACTGCTTCAATAAAAATTGCTGATGATTGCAATTTTGTCTATTGCGATTCATTTTGTCTCCATCGAGTATTAATCAATCTCTTGCATAATGCCTGCACCCATGCCCAGTATGGTAGTGAAATTATACTTTCCGCAGATCTTGACAGTGACAATGCCCTGGTGCTGCAAGTCATTGATGACGGCGATGGTGTTGATCCAGAGCTTTTGTCTAGTCTTTTTGAGCGTGTAACACCGTCTCGCTCTGCTGCTCGAAAGCCTTCTGGTTTGGGTCTTTATGTTGCTGGTCGTATCGTCGAGAGTGCAGGGGGTTCAATAGCTTGTATATCGGCACCATTTGCAGGTGCGACATTTAGGGTGAGATTGCCTAATAAAAAGCCATGACCTCATGAAACCTGCTGTGAGCGGCATTATTGTCAATTACTGCAATTTTAGTCTTATTCAATATGCTGATTTTGGGAACTTTTATCGCTTTCCTCCGGTCGCAAGGCCTGTCGACACACGACGAATTAAATAAACCTAGAAATGATGGTGTGCCAAAAATCTATTCAAAAAGTTTTGTTCAGTTCTTTGCAAGAGGCGCTATAGCAGTGCTGCATTAATTCTCAGAGCGGTTGTTCTGTCTAAATTTTAGAATGATCGTGCTCGAAGGAAGGAAGGTCTTTATGTCTAAAAAGAAAACGCAAAATACTTCTGCATTTCAAATGATCAAGATTCGTTTGCGGGCAGAACGTGCTCGGCTGGCTCGCTCGGGCCGCTCGGTCTCTGCAGGCAGTTGGCTGCGTGTTTTTTATAAGAATGCTTCGGTGTTGCGAACCAACACCGTCAAAGAACAGTTGTTCTTGCCAGCCCGTGACCCTAATCTGTTGGTTGCGGTGGTTGAGAACCTCGGCGATGCGCCTGAAATACTGGCGCAGATGGCCGCTGATAAGCACCCTGAGGTTCGCACCGCCGTAGCCGATAACCCCTCTGCCCCAGTGGGCATTCTTATGGCTCTGGCTCACGACCCAGACGCCGATGTCCGCTATTCGTTGGCCGAAAACCACAACATGCCATCACCAGTGCTCAGTGAGCTAGCTCTTGATGAAAATCCATATGTGGCCACTCGGGCTCAAGATACTTTAGGTAGAAGGATTAAGGCCGCGGCTAGAGTCAATATTCACGCGCCGTTCATTGATGTCTTTAGTACCAGCGGAACTAACTGGGCAACAGTTTAGGTGGTTTCTTGGCTGTCAACAGAGCTGCTCTTGCTGTTTTCTTAAAGTAAGCAGGATGATCTCTGTTGTTAAGTCTTACGGCTGATGTCGCGGAGTTCTGCCTCTTCTAAAGTAGGGGAGAGGCAGAGTTCTGCTTTTCGTGTTCGCATAAGTTTTGCAATACGACTTCTGATATAAGTTGGCCGCAAGAAAAAGAGATGATATTCCGTGATAGAACCGATGCTGGTTCTAAACTGGCAGCAGGTGTCTCTAGTTACCTAGAGCGCCATCCCAATTTTAGCCACCACTCGCAACTAGTGGTGGTGGGTTTGCCGCGAGGTGGTGTGATAACGGCTCTGGAAGTGGCTCGCAAACTTTCTTGCCCTCTCGAGATTCTTTGCTCAAAAAAACTGCCATACCCTGGTCAACCAGAATATGCAATTGGAGCTGTCACTGCTGATGGAATTGTTGTCACTAATCCTGGTCTTCCGCAGCGAGCAGACTGGGATGCATACATTAGTGAGCAAAGCCAATTATTGTTGCAGCAGACCAGTTTACGAGAAGCGGCGATTCGCCAATCCGGTAGCCATGACGAAATTTCATTGGAGAATAAAATAGTCATTATCGTTGATGATGGTATTGCCACTGGTATGACGGCCTTGGCGGCGATTAAGTCAGTTAAGCAGCGCCAGGCGGCTTCTATCATTCTTGCCGTGCCAGTCATAAGTTTTTCTAGTTATTCTGATTTGCGTTTAGTTTGCGATGATGTGGTTGCGCTAACAATGCCCAGAGATTTCGCCGCAGTTGGCCAGTACTACGTTAATTTCGAGCAAGTTACTGATGCTGCTGTAGCTGCCGCTCTGAAAGAGAGTCATTCGTTTAATGCCGATTGGGCTGTTCATTGCCGTAATACAAACTGAAGGAGCAAGACATGAAATTCGGTTCGCGAACCCAGGAATTGAGAACATCGCTCACTATTCACGCTGGTAAAACTAGTTTGACCGCAGACTTGGTAGTGCCTGAGCATGCCTCTGGTCTAGTTATTTTTGCTCACGGTAGCGCAAGTAGTCGCTTTAGTCCGAGAAACCAGTTTGTGGCGAGTGCACTTAATAGCCAAGGCCTAGGAACTTTACTGGTTGACCTGCTCAGTCAAGTTGAAGAGCATCACGATACTGCCACTGGTGAGCATCGCTTCGACATAGATTTTCTCTCTGAGCGACTCGTCGCCGTGATCGACGCCATGGTCGTTGATGAGAATACCAAGGGCCTGAAGATTGGATTGTTTGGGGCCAGCACTGGAGCTGCTGCTGCTCTTGTTGCTGCTGAGAGAAGAAATAAGTTTGTTAGTGCTGTGGTTTCTCGCGGCGGAAGGGTCGACTTAGCATCTGATGTGCTTGAGGACGTTCCTGCTCCAACTTTGCTCATTGTTGGTGCTAATGATCATGATGTGCTAAAACTCAACCAAGAGGCCGTTTCACGATTGGCCTGTACTAAACACTTAGCTGTGATCGATGGCGCTTCCCATTTGTTTGAGGAACCAGGCTCTCTAGATCAAGTGGCGCACCTGGCCCAAGACTGGTTCGCCAAGTACCTGAGGTAAGAACTTAAGGCAGGAACTTGAAGCAAGAGCCGTGCGAGCCAGACTTGACTTAGCGCGCCTTGACTTAGTCGGCCTTCAAGCCGTCAATCAATAAGCCTAGGGTGAGCTTCGCTTGCTTCATCAATTGTGGCTTTTTGATTGTGGTTTCAGACTCAGTGTAGTTGTTGAAATATGGCGGATAGAGCGTAGATGTGGTCATTAAGATTGTTATGGCCATTTCTTCGCTCGCCTTTTCTGGTGCGATTTCGCCGGCTTTTACTGCCAGTTGCAGCAATTGCAGAACCGTGGTGCGCTTGAAGACAAAGAAATGGGCGAAGCGACTTTTCATTGTTAACGACGTATGGAGCAATGCTTCAGGTGTATGAATGTCTCGAGTGACATTGTCATAGACCATTGCAATACTTTGTTCAAGAATTTCTTTCAAGGCAGCCAGTGGTGAGCTACCGACATTGTCAAGTTTGTCTTGCATGAGCTGTTTCATAGACTCAGCATGTTTAGAGATGACAGTGAAGAGGATGTCGTCTTTGGTGCGAAAATCTAGATAAATAGAGCCTTTGCCAATACCAAGGTGGCGGGCAATGTCGTCAATACTAGTACGCTCATAGCCATAACGCGCAAATAATTCTTCGGCGGCGCCAATGATCAGTTCGGCTCTGTTGGGAATAGTTTTCGGTCTTGCCATGCGTCCTCCTGGAAGTTCATTATTGACCAATGACAATTGGCAGTCAATAATTGGCGGGCTCTTTTGACGCAAGTCTGCTTATCCGTTTTTTATTAATCGAAGCTAGTCTAAATCTTGACACCCTGTGTCAAACCGCTGGCTGATATTAAGCCGACATCATGCAGCAGTTGCGATTGAGCGACGTTGAAATCTACCAGTGCTTTGGCTTTATTGATGCCAGCTTGGGTTAAGTCGCGTTGGGCATTGAGTACGTCTATATTCAGTCCAATTCCTGCTTTCATACGCTTGACTGCGATGCGTAGTTCTTCTTCTGCCGCGCGAATTTGAGCACTAGCGTGTTCTATTCTTTTGTCTGCGGCTAAGCTTTGATCGTAGGCGACTCTAACTTGTTGAAAGACGTCAAGAAAGGCTCGTTTCGCCTGAATAGCACTTTGCCTGGCCTGCCAGCGGGCAGCTTGAATGTTGGCTAAGTCGGTGGTGCCTAGGGCGCCAAGCTTCCAGTTTATGCCGAAGTTCAAGACATATATTGGGTCTAGGCTTTTGCCGTTGGCGCCGATGCCATACACAGAGCCGGCCAGACTAACATTTGGTTGCAGTGGGGCGGCGGCGACGACAATCGCACGTTTAGCGGCCAAGCGTAGCTCTTCGTACTGTTTCAACTCGGGCCTTTTATCGATGGCTATTTGTAGCAATTGTTCAATGGGAATGGTTTTGTCAATTAGCCTTCTCTTCTGTAGTGTCTTTTCTGCACAAGTGACATCTTGGGCGAAGCTGGTATTCATCAGATAAGCAAGTTGTATTGCCGCTTGTCTGCGGGTACTCTGTTGATCTACCAGGTTCTGCTGATCGCTTGCTAGTTGTGCCTGCGATTGCAGAACATCGAGTCCGGTAGCCGTTCCCGCTTTTTCTTGCGATGAGTTGATACGTACTTGTTCTTCTGAAATTTCTACAGCTCTAACGCGAATATCGAGTAAGGCTTCGTTATAGAGTAAGTTGTAATAGCGCTGTGCGGTGCTGAGCAAAACGTCGTTGACACTGCCTTTTAGAGCTGCTCGGGAGGCCCTGAAGCGATGTCTTTGCTCAAGACTACCGAAAAGCACCCGGCCACCTTGGTAGGCTTTATAAGTGAACCCCGCGTTAAGCAGTTGAATACTTGAAGGCAATTTACTCGATGTCGCAGCCGCGCCGGTGTTGCTGCCACCAAAAAGGGCTGACGGGATGCTACCGTGCAGACCAGCGAGGGTATAGCCGCCAGCAAGGTCGGGCAGAAATTGTGAGGCTGTCGAGAGATATTTATATTTCTGGTTGCGCATGCCCGCATAGCTGCTGTCGATGTCTAAGTTCTGGGCCAGAGCTGCTTCTAGCGAATCTTCTAAGCTTATTTTCTCCCAGTATCGAGCATCAAGGGCGATGGGGTTGAGATTGTTTTGCACCGTTATTAGTGCTTTGAGAGGGGGCCTTGTTAGTGCTACCCCAGTATCGTCAGTGTTGCCATCGCTGCTGCCATTACCGCTGCTGTTGGCACTGGTGCTGTTTCCACTTAGGTCTTCTGCTGAAATTCTCTGCGCTGGTATTTCTACCGCTTCTACAGCGCTTTTGCCTATTGGTTTTACGCGCTGTGAGTTTTCTAGTTCTTTTATGTACGGCGCGGGCTTTTTGTCTTTGCTGCTTGGGAGTCTGGTTTTGGAGGGCTTGTCTGTGTCGACTACGGCCGCCATGTTGTCTCTGATTTGAGCGTTGGCTGTAGAGGCTTCAGATTTGACACTAAATGTAGTGCCATAGCTTAGGGCTGTGAGAGCGAGCAACGATATTGTCCTTGCCGCACAATTACGGGTTTCCATAAATACCTTTATTACTTATCTACGTGAACTTCAGGTCTGGCTGACATTCCCGGGGTTAATCTATCTTCGTAGCCTTTGATGCTCTCTGGTTCAAATACAATTTTCACCGGTACCCGTTGCACTACTTTTGTGAAGTTGCCGCTGGCGTTATCTGGCGGCAGCAGCGCAAACTGGGCTCCGGAAGCTGGTGCCATTGAATCGATGTGGCCTTTGAATATTTTCTGAGGCAAGGCATCAATATGAATTTCTACTTCTTGCCCTGGGCGCATCTTGCTCAGTTGTGTTTCCTTGAAATTGGCGACAATCCATTTCTCGTCTGAGACCACACTTAGTAGCGCCTGTCCGCGCTCAATTTGTTGACCGACTTCTACAGTGCGGTGGCCGACACGGCCAGATATTGGGGCGACTATGCTGGTGTAAGAAAGTTGATTGGCTGCGTTTGTTGTCTCACTTTGAGCTTGTTTGAAGGCTGCTTGCTGCATCGACAGGGCGTGTTTGCTGCTTTCTGTTTCTGCTTGGGCGGCTAGTGCGCTTTGGGCCGCACCTTTGGCCCTCTCAACATTTGACTGGGCATCTAATAAAGCCTGCTTCGCTTGCTCTACTCGCAATTTTGCTTGCTTATAATTTTCTTGCGCCGCTTGCAGGTTTGTTTCGGCTACATCTTTATCTTGCTTGGCTTTTTCGTATGCTTGAGTCGTCGCCGCGCGGTCTTCAACCAATGATTGGTAGCGCTGGAAATCACTGTCGGCGCGCACTAACTCGGCTTGGCGCTGCTTGATTTGCACTCCTGCTAGAGTTACACCTAGTGTCGTTTCTGACAGTATTGATTTTGCCCTATCCACTTGAGCGTTGGCGCTGGCGAGCTCTGAGTTCGCCTGATATTGCTGACTTTCGGCCGCTCGCGTGTTTTTGATAATGCTTGTTTGGGCTTCTAGGGCTTGCCAGCTTGCTTTGACCGCCGCAGCTTTTGCTGTTTCTAAGCTGTTCTGGAAATCTTTCGGATCTATTTTTACTAGAGTCTCGCCGGCTTTCACGTGCTGGTTGTCTTGCACCGGTACAGCAATTACTGTGCCTGATACACGAGCGCCAAGTTGATGAATGTGACCAGTAACAAATGAATCTTCAGTTTCTTCAATTGGTACGCGGTTGAGCCACCAATAACTGCCACCCACAACGGCAATGGTGAAAGCTGTTATTAGGGCTAGGCTGCGCAAATTAGTGGGTTTTCGCTTACTTGGCAGAAGTTCGGGATGCACCTTGCTGGGCTTGTCGTGGTGTGATGTTGTTGCCGGGGCGTTTTTGCTCGTTGGTTCGATCGCTGTTGTTTCTGTCGCCATTTTTTCTGCTGCTTCTATTGCTGCTTCCATTGCTTCCTTGACCTCAAACTGCGCGCCCTGAATTCTAATTATCGAGACCTTAATATTATTGTTGACCAGTTATCGATTTAAGTCAATAATAGGTAAACTAGTATAATCCTCTCACTGGTGCAAATCTTCGCTAGTGCATTTCAACTTTGACCCCACTTTTTCCTGAGGTTAGAAGTAGGCAGAAGGGCAGACTAATGGCGCAAAACGCAGCTAGTAGCCAGGCTACATCGGCGTAAGACAAGAGAGCCGATTGACTGTTGACCTGACTGGTTAAAAGCTGGTAGGCATGAGCTTTGGCGTCTGGCAGAGCGAAACCGTTTTGCTGAAACATTGCGGTGAACTGACTGACGCGGTTCATTGCTTCGCTAGAGTAGGGGGTGATTTTCTCTACTAGCACCGCTCTGTGAAAATCTTGACGCTGAATCAAGAACGTTGCTAAGACGGCAATACCCATGCTGCCACCGAGGGTGCGCATGAGGCTGAGTAGGGATGAGGCCGTTTGAATATCTTCAGTGGGGCAGTCGCCCACTGCTGCTAGGGTCAAGGGCAAGAACACCAGGGTGACACCAAAGCCTCTCAGTAGGCTCGAGATCAAGAAGTTGTCCCAGCCCCACTGTAAAGTCATGGGTACGAGAAACCAGTTGGAGAGTCCCAGGATAATAATGCCAATGGTGACCAGTGTACGAGCATTCCATTTACCAGAATTGGCTCCGATAATAGGAAACATAAAGGCCGTGACCAGGGCGCTGGGTACTTGCAGCAAACCGGCTTGGAAGGCTGTATATCCCAACATAATTTGAGCGAAGTTGGGCAGTACATAGTTAATGCCAAAAAGGACGAAGCCTATTAAAGTTTGAAAGAACAGGCCAATTGATACTGAGCGGAAGCGCATTACACGGAGATTTACCGCTGGCCTTCTGGTTTTCAGTTCGTGCCAGATGAAGATAACAAAGCTGATTGCCGCGATGATTGAACACCAGATGATGGCTTTGGATGAAAACCAGTCTTCATCTTGACCTTTCTCTAGCACATACTGAAAACAACCCAGCATAGAGCTAAGCATGGTTATGCCTAGCCAATCTATGTTTGCTCTGGCATCAGCTACTTCTCTATCGGCTTCGGCAGTATCGGCCCCACCGCCGGTGGGCTTATCTTTGGGTAAAAACATCAGGCAGAGAATTGTGGCAGCGATACCGACTGGAATGTTGATGAAGAAGATCCATCTCCAGTCATAGTTGTCTGTTAGCCAGCCACCGAGAGTGGGGCCCAGTACTGGCCCTACCAGTACACAGACGCCAAAGATACCTTGAACAATACCTTGCCTTTCTTTGGGAAAGCCTTCAAATAGAAATGCTTGTGCTTTTGCCAGTAGGCCACCTCCAAAGAGCCCCTGTACTACTCTTGCCAATACTAATGTAAGTAAGTCGCTAGCCATGCCGCAGGCAATAGAGGCAACGGTAAAGCCAATTACTGAAAAAACGAAATAGCCTTTCTTTCCATACATATCGCCAAGCATCACTGCTAGTGGCATGGTAATGACGTTGGCAATTGAGTATGACGTTACAACCCAAGCTGCTTCACTCGTGGTGGCCCCAAGGTTGCCTTGAATATGTGGTAGGGCAACGTTGGTTATGCTGCTGTCGATGACTTCCATTAGTGCTGCAATAGAGACGCCTAAAAGAAACATCCAGCGAACAATTTCACCTTCTTTGTCTACTCGTCGTTGCAGTTCTTCCTGAAAATAAGTGGCCATAGAAAATCGGGATGCCCTGAATACCTTTTGAATTACTTGAATCTTTTGTGTTTTTTTGAAGATTCTGCATTTTTACTCTTTGTTTCTTGTCGATTTGACTTTCTTTTGCGAGCAATATTTATTAATGACCAAATTAGCATGTTGGTCATTAATTTGGCAATGATTTTGATTTAAGGTTGTAAATCTCGCCCGTTTTGTTCGCGGTCTGGCTTTGGCGCTTATTTTTGCATGAGGAGTGAATCGCGCTATTGCTGGGAAAGATGTTTCTAGGTCGTTCGAGGCTTTTCATGTTCTTCGGTGTTCGGTTAACTACAGGAAGTCTTCTTTTACTTGCCGCTGGTGCTGTTTCAATCAGTGCTGTGTTGGCGTTGGATGATTTTGCTTTAGCTCCCGTCAACGAGGTCAAGTATAAAAAGCTGATCTTTAACCACAAGAACAGCTACACTCCTGATGAAGTTGTTTTCTTGTGCATCATCGGCGAGGATTTTCGAGAGAACAAGCACATCGCCGAAGCCAAAGTAATTTTTGAGAAACTACGCAAGTCGAATTGCATTACTCCAGATGTGCTGTGTGGCTCTGCCTTAACTTACATGGACGATTTAGACGATACTGCCGATGCCGATAAAGCCCAAAAGTTTTTAAAGCAAGCCATTGCCCTCGATAAAAATTGCAGTAAAGCCTATTGCCGATTAGCTGAAATTGCCCTGTTGCAAGATCGGCTTGAAGAGGCACTGACCTATGCCGATCAGGCGCTCAAGTGCCCAGTGAAATACTGCTATGGATATTTGGTCAGAGCTCGAGTACTTAGTATGCTCAAGCGCTACGATCAGGCCTACAAAGCCGCTCTTGATGCTGAGAAGTATTATGAAAAAGGTACTTCGGTTTTCAGCACCAAAGCTGGTATTCTTGAACAGATGGGGCGCTATTCTGAAGCGGCAGAAGCTTTTCGTCAGTCGGATCGTTGTCATTCATCCGATTGGGTCCGCCATCAGATAGTCAATTGTTTGATCAAGGCTGGTAAGCCTGAAGAAGCGCTAAAAGAGACTGCTCGTCTAATGGCGATTGTGCCAAATGATCCCGATGTATTTCGTTTGCGCAGTAGCATTTATAAGCAGCTCAAAAATTACCCTGCAGCTTTGAAAGATTTAGACAAGGCGATTGCCAGTGAACCCAGCTCTATCGCCTATAAAGAACGGGCTGACTTGCATGCCCGTATGGGCAATATGGAAAAGTCGAAATCCGATTTAGCTGCTGCACGCAAAATTCTTGAATAGATGTCGTGCGCCTTTGTTTAAGGTGCCTGTTCTAGGTGTCTCTTGAGCGCGTTTATTCAAGGCCAGCGCGAACGCCAGCTAGAGTCATAGAAATCATGCTGTCCGCGTATTTGCGTAGGGTTGCTTCGGTAAATGACCTGGGGTCGCGCGCTTTGAGGCGGTCGTAAGGTGGAAAGAGAGCGGCAAGCAGATAGCAGACTAGCTCGGCTTGATAGAAGTAATCTTCGGGGGCCTTGGCCGGGGTTATCTCTTTATTGCTGGCAGCTTTTTCAAGCAAGAAAGCAATCTGTAAAAATATGGCACCCTGGAAGTTCATGATTTCAGCCATGATAGATGGGTTGGCTGAGGCAATTACCTCGGGGCTATGCAGTTGGCCGCTAGCAATTGACCAGTAAGACATGACGTGGCCGTGCAGAAGCTCCCTCAGCACGCTTAGGTAAGGTGCCTTGGCATCTTTTACCAACTGGTTTATGCGCTCAAGTTCGCGGCTGGTGAATTGTTGAACTACAGCAACAAGAATTGCTTCTTTATTCTGAAATTCAAGATAGACAGAGCCTTTGCTAATTGATGCTCGGTCGGCGATGTCATCTACAGTGGTTTTTTCAAAGCCGTAGTAGCCAAATAGCCAGGTCGCCGCTTCTAGGATTTTTTCGCGTCTAGATAGGTTCATTTTTGTCTCCTGACACATTTTACAATTAACGAATAGAGGATTGACTGTAAATGTATTTTCAGTCAAACTTTCATTAGTCATTAGAGTTTTGCTGCCTACTAGGTAGCTGGAGGATTTATGTTGTCAAACAGATTAAGTAAAGGCATTTGTCGGGCGGTCAGCCCAGTTTTGGCATGTGTTTTTGCCTGGGCTCCACTGACTGAAGCCCTGGCTGCGCCATCCTGCTCTTCAAAAATGGCGAAAGCGGAAAAATCGGCCGAAGTGGCTGAGAAAGATATTGTCGACACTGCTGTAGCTGCTGGAAAGTTCAATACTTTGGCAAAAGCTCTTGGCGCAGCTGGCTTGGTCGAAACTCTTAAGGGGAAGGGACCATTCACTGTCTTCGCTCCAGATGATGCCGCGTTCGCTAAGGTGCCAGCTGATGCGTTGAACGCCCTGCTTGCTGACAAAGCGAAGTTGGCCAAAGTTCTCACCTACCATGTGGTCAACGGTGAAGTTCTGGCGAAGAAAGTGGTGAAGCTAAAATCGGCTAAGACTCTTGAGGGCTCAAGCGTTGCCATCAAAGAGACCGACGGTAAAGTGATGGTGGGTGATGCCAATGTCACTGCTACTGATATCAAATGTTCAAATGGCGTCATTCACGTCATCGACAAAGTATTGATGCCACAATAGCGTTTATGGCTGGGGCTGTTAACCTATTTTGGCAGCCCCGCTTTTTCACTGCTGCGGAGACTGAGGCGGGGAGTTGGTCTTGAAGAGCATGGGGCTTGTCTTTAGTCGGCCGAGCTTACTCACTTATGTTTTGCTCTGCTGTGCCCTACAGCAAGCCAATGCTCAGCCTGGTCTTCCACCCGGTCAATCAAGGCAACTGAATCAAACAAATCAGCAGGTGGCAAAGATGGTCTCAGGGCAGCCACAAGTGCGCGTAGAGAAGCGTGACAACCACACTTACGTAGTCGGCTCTGTGTTGATTAACGCGCCCCGTGAAAAGGTCTGGTCGATTTTAGTTGACTACGATCGTTCTCCTGAGATTTTCACTAACTTGAGTGTGTGTGAGGTGATTGGCAACGAGGGCGAAGTTAAATTGGTGAGGCAGGTGGTCAAGCCTGGTGGCCCAATCAAGTTTGATTATGTTGTTAATTTGATCGAGACTAAACCCAGCTTGATTAAGTGGAAGAGAAGATCGGGGTCCTTCAAGGAAGTGATGGGTGCCTGGGAACTTGAGTCTGTGGCTAAAGCTGCTTTGACCAAAGATTCTGTAATCAAGGATTCAGCTACCAAAGATTCTGTGACAAGAGATTCGGCGACATTGGTGACCTATAGTATTCATTTAGATGGTGGTCTGGCTCTGCCACCCTGGCTGCTTGCCTCTCAGGTGAAGGGCTATTTGCCTACAGTGCTCAATGGGCTAAAAGTAAGGGTAGAGTCGTCAAAACAAGGCGTTAAGTCATGATTGTTTCGTTGCGGTTGCTTTATGCGCTAATTTTCTTTTTCATGCTCGCTCTCACTGTCTGGTGTGCTACTCAGGAGAACATACTGGCGATACCATCAGTGGTGCTAAATGATGTCTGGTTTAAGGCAACACTGTTTGATGCCTATTTTGCTTTCCTCTCTTTCTTTCTCTGGGTCTGCTACAGGGAAAAGTCACTTCCTTTGAAAGTTTTCTTGTTTTGTGCCATTGCCTGCTTGGGTAATATTGCAATGTCCCTTTATGTTTTGGTCGCCCTTTATCGCCTAAAGCCTGGCGAAGGTTTAGAAAAGCTATTTTCCCGGCAATAAATTGGCTGCAATTGTGGGCACAATTGAGTGAGGTCGTTTATTTTGTTAAGGACAGAATCTTTTGAAGTTAAAGCCAATCTTTGCCCTCCTTTTGCTCGCTAGCTCGTGTCCTTTAATGTCTCTGGCGGCTCCGGTGCAGAAAGGGGGCGTTGAGGTCAATCAATCGCAATCCTCCTTCCGTCTGCAGCGCAATGTGCCCGCTCCAGCTCCACCGCAGGTAACACAACCGCCTGAAGAAGTTAAAAGCGTAATGTCGCCTGATTTGGTCAATCAGTTTGCTAGTCCGCTAACGCCAACCACCCCTCTGCCTCCCGCTCAGCCTCTTCAGGCTGGCACAGCTAAGTTTGATAACAATGACGCCCCACGATCGACCACAGTTTGGCGACCAGGGGTGATTTTGTCTGGTTCTACGGGCCAAGATGCTCTTACGCCCTATTGCGATCTGGCTCAGGCGGCCCAACAAGCTCAGCAATATCCCACCAGCCCTGAGGCTGCTTTCATTTATGCTGTGGCCTTAACTCGCACTAGTCAGGTCGAGCAGGCCCTGAAGGAAGTGCGCCGGGCTCGCAATTTGGCTCAGGCCACTGGCGACCCTGATTATTTCAATCGCGCTGTCGGTCAGTATGAGTTAACTTTGCAAGATGAGCCTAACAATAACTGTATTCGCTATGGCCTTGGCTGGGGCTATTACATGCAGGCTTACTTGTTTGCCTCTAAAGCTCGCAATAAAGTCAATTTAGAAAAGCGCATGGCCGGTATTATGCCGAAAAAGCAAAATAAGACCACCGCTGGTTTGTTAGGTGGTGCTGCAATTCTTGCTTCAGCCCTGACTGGCACAAGGCCAATGGCTTCAGCTATACCGCGCATACCTGGTGCCCTGGATGACGTTCCTGCTTGGGCCGAGCCGCAAATTCGCATCTACTATCAAAAGTGTCTCAGTCAACTGGGCGAATTGATTAAGCGTGACCCGAAAGACATCTGGGCCGCTGCCTATCGCGCCCATGTAGAAGAAGAATTTGATGGCAATCACGATGCTGCTTTGGCTAAGTTGGCGGCCTTGAAGAAAACTAGCCCGCAGAACCCCGCTGTAGCCTTTTTCTTGGCCGATGCCTATGCTCGTAACGGCAATTATGGCGCTGGCTTGAGCTCGTTTGGCGATGCTTTGAAAATTCGCGCCTCAGGCAAGTAGATGCTCATAAGTCGCAAAGAGTAATCAGATTCTCACAGTTTCTCAATCACTACTAATTCATCAAATCCCGACAGTTCGCAGTGACTGCGGGTGAAAGAGCAGCTTTCGCTCATGTCTAGTATTACCAACTCTACTGTTGTGTAGACAATTGCCCCCGGCAGGAGGTGGCCACCAATTGTGGTGCCAGTGCTGTCAGAGATTGACATGTGTATGTGACAACCAGTCTTAGAGACCGTGCCTGTCACTGATACTATTTCGTGGGGGCCATCGATTTCGCTAGCGTTTTCTTGATTGGCAAAGCGCAAAGCTGCTTTTTTGACTGAGCCTACCAGCGCTAAAATTACTCCGGCATGTATGTTCTCTTTCTGGCAGAGTGACTCAATTTCAGCAAAAATTTCTTGATTTGGTTTTAGTCTTTTGACGATTGTCTGCAATCGACACTCTCTTTCTATTGATACCGTTCTATAGTTTTAGCATTTATTTGTGCCAAATGACAATTGCATAGCTCAGTGCAATTTTATGCTTGGATAGCTCAAAGGCGAGATCTGTTCAATACACATTTTCATCAAAGTCAGACCAGCGATTTTTGATTGTCAGGTCAATAACAACGCGCTGCGAGCGCGGGCCATGTTGTATGACTAATCCTGCATGATCGTCATCAACCGGTGCACATGCTCACTGCTGAGAGTAGCTGCCGCAGGCGATCGTTTTCAATTTCGATGAAGCCGTGGGTAGCAAGAAACCGGTTGGCAATAAGAACAAGGCTAGAAGCAACAAAGAGCCAGAAGAGGTTGCGCTCATTGAGGAGGAGGAATTGCGATAGTGATGAATTCGAGGTCTCCATTTGCTAATTATAGGGCCTCGATATAGGCTGTGGATGTTCTACCCCTCGGCTTAATCTGGAGGAGCGGCTTCCGCTCTATTTGCGAAGGTGTACGATGGTCTTATTGCCCGATTTCATAAATAAGGAAGCATTGCTTGTATCTGGTATTGGTTTGCGCTTTAAGCTTCATACTATTGTGTTTCAATGTCGCACCGGCTATTGGAAAGCAGTCACCATCTGCTAAAAAGAGGTCAATTTGGGTCGCTGTTAGCAAAATTCGAAAAGGTGAAAAGATACAGAAGAGAATGATTGTTGAAAAAAAGATTTCGGAGGCCGAGTTTCCTAATGACGCGGTAGAATTCAGCGATCTTATAATCGGAAAATGTCCTGATCACGATATTCCGCCGTCGAAGCTCATTTAGATTGGTGACTTTGCCGACCTAGCAGGCGTCAGCGCTCCTTTTGTCTGCACAACCAGAGAGATATCTGCGGGCACAAATATCACTAGGTCAGATTTGGAATTACGTCAAAATCAGGTTTATTCTCGAGTATCGCCGTTTCCGCCGAGACCCACTAGTATCTCTGCGGTAGTCGGAAAGAAAGCTAGAACTAGCCTTAAAGAGGGTCACATGTTCCTCAACCGCGACATAATTCCCTAAATTGTGAATAGTCGAGATTGTGTTCAGCGCTTTCGCTGGTGCAAATTGTTTGAGAATAACGGCTTCGTTGGCTGGTTCGAGTTGAGTTATTCGAGAAAAGTTATTTCAGCATCGTGCTGAGGTGGCTTGGGAGCTCGCTGGACTAGGTAAAAGTCTAGAAGGTCGGGCAACTACACTGAGGCCGAGAAGCTTTATGCTCGCTGTCTAAAAGTATACTTCCCAGATGCAGATGGGCTCTATTTGCGCCATCGTAATTTAGGGAGATGCTAGCTGGCGCAAGGTCGAAAGAAGGAAGCCAGGGCCTTCCTGAAACGCGCCGCTCGGCTGGAAAGAGAAAGTAAAACATTTCCAGGGCTGTTGCGATTGGCAATCTGGCAAATCGAAAGTGTGGGCTCAAGAAATATCAGGAATCAGAAGCATTGTTCAAAAGGGCTTGGTTTTTCAATGATGCTTGCTAACTATTCTATAGTGTCGTTCGAAACTTTCGTAGCGCCTGCTAGCGGTGCCACCAAAGAGTCGGTAAACTTCATTAACAAAATTGCTTTACAAAGCAGCGTTAGGCCCAACTAGCTAGCCTGTTCGGCCAATTACAATTTGAATTTGAATGATCCATTTGTAAATGTGCAACAGTCATTCCATGCACTTTTCCTGTGCGTAGTTATAATTCTCACATCGCGTGTGGTGCACATGCGGTAACAAAAAGGTAACAAGCAAGTGGCTGCAGCAGTCATTTGCAAAAGTGAGGTGTCCCATGGAACTTTGGACTATCGTTCCCCTTCTCGTGATTCCAGCATTGGCAATTTTTGGATTCCTCAAGGCGGCAATGTCGCTCAGTCAAGCTTAGAGCTGCCGTCTCAATCAGCAAAATACTTCTCGGTCTAGGCAATGAATTTCAAGTCCCTACAACTTAGGGCGGTTTGACTTCAGTGGGGATAGTTCTGTTTGCCTAAATGGCATGCAGGTACCGGGATCGTTCCAGTCAAAGACAGAGAAAGTTCTTGGGTTGGCGTCACGGTCTTCTTTGCTTTGTTGCGAGGACCAGTCGAGGTTGTATGGGCTAGATCTTCTACTGTAGCCGTCATCTGCGTAGTTGCTTCTGGGCTCTGACTGGTAACTTGGATTGTCGATAAAATTGCTCAATTTTGCGTCCATGAGTTTTCCCTCGAACTCTGGATAGCTGCTCATATCCTCGCGACTTATCGATGTGTCGAAGAAGCTCATCTGGCCGAATTTCTCCTGCATGATATTGAGGCCGGCGATTTCCTCTGGCGTAAGGTTCTTGTTTTTGAGTGCAGAGCTGATGTCGTCCTTGGTCATTTGAGCAGGGAACAAGAGGCCCAGAGGGCCGTCAAAACCTGAATGTAAGTGATCAAAGGCTTCTGTGGCGAGCTTGGCACCGTCAGTTATTTCTTTTAGCTCCTGGGCTGCATGCTGCCGCAATTCCTTCTCGGTGAGAAGAACATTTGCGCCAGTGGTGTCACGCATGATACCAGCTTCGTCTCTGGCGGCAACTATATTAAGGCCTGGTAGTAAGTGGCTGTCAACGAGAACCTTGTTGGCTGCAGCAGTATCTTTACCGGCTAGCTGCTCGCTCAAATCGGCTAGAGCATTTTCGGGGTGGCGAAGATATCCGCTATCGTATTGATTCGCTTTGAGGATAAATTTGTGATCGGTGGTTTCAAATTCGCAGGCCATGATTTGCACCCCTGGTTTCGCTGTCAACTTCGTCAGTTTAAGGGAGGCATGTGGACATCAATTAGACACGAGCTCTACCTGCTCGGTTTAATCTGCACGAGGCCTAGGCGTTCGTAGCCTTCATCGGTCATGGAGAGCATAGCGTCAAGGGTGACGCCCAGTTCCTTGGCCAGTTGTACCTTGGTGAAAACAATGCCTTGCTCAGGCAGTAAAAATACAGTCTCAGTTATGGCTTTTGCTAGCGCTTCAATATCGCGTTCAGTGAATGCTGGCCGGGGTGTGGCTGCCCCTGCGCTGTTGCTGGGCGAATTAGCCGCACTCTGGTTGGCCTTCTTTTGGCTTGCCGAGCTTGCTGCTTCACCGATGCCATCTATTCCATCGATGCCAAAGCGAGGCACAGAAGCACCTGTTCGCGCTTCCATAATTTCTGATGGCGTCTGGTTGTCTATTGCTTCGCGAAGCTTCGCTGCTCGCCAGGCTCGCTGCTTTGCACCGTCATGCACAATATCTTCACTAGAGCCCATGGCCCCTCGCAAGGTTTAGCTTGGTTTTTTATCGTCTTGGTGAGCGGCAAAACCGCTTCTAGCGATGCGTGCTTTGCGTTGTGCCTCGCAGGCAAAGCCCACCATTTTCTGCCATTCAATTGTGTCGCCTGGCATGCTTGAGACCCCAAAGCTATATTCCCACTCTGAATGCCCTTCCCTTAGTTTGCCTAAATTGCGATTGCAAATGTCGGCGAAGTTTTTAGCAAACATGGCGGCGAGGGCGGCATCTAGACCGGGCATCAAAAGTGCAAATTGTTCTTCTTCGAAGTGGCAGAGCCAGTCAATTGAGCGCTTGCAGTCAGAAATTTCGGCTAGCGTAGTTTGTACCAACTCTTTGTCGTGGGCACTTAGTTTTGAGACATCTTTGCCTTGCTTACGAAATTCAAAAATCATTATCGATAGGGGCCACATCTGAGTTTGGGCGCGTTCGACTTCTTTTTCGATGGTCCATACCAAAAATTCGAATCTAAGCAAACCGCTACGCTGATCGTAGAGAGTGGCTGCCAGCTTATCTACGGCTTTGCGATCGTAGCTCCAGTTGGTGACTAAGTTTTGAGTGAGATCTTCATCGTCAAGGCGATCGTTTGAAATATTGACGAGACCGCTTTGTACTAGCTTGTAGAGGGCTGGTGTCCACTGCCTTAAGGGCAGACCAGCCTGCTCGACGGCATCGGCGACAATGGGGTGTTGTTCTAGTGCTTGGTAAAATTGCCAAATATGTTCGTCAGCTCTGACGCCGCGCTTGTCTAATATTTTGGCTAGCTCTTGTTCTTCTGATACTGACTCTTTCGAAAACAGACCCGAGTACATTGTCAGGCCCAGTGATTTTAAATACTTGGTTTGATCGAAAAGAGTAGCGGCTTCTAAAATAAAGCTATCGAGTTTGACGCGAATAGTAGTCTGTGCCGGGCGCTTCTCTGGAATGAAACGGAAGAAACCTTCTTCTTGCAGGACAAATTCGTAGAGTACATCAAGGCCTTCTTGGGCGGCCGAAGAACCATGAGTTGGTTTGCCGTTTTCAAAATAAATGCGCAGCATGCCATCCCGTTGACTAACTTCGAGCAAGCCTGTGTTTTGGTTGATGCCTATTGTTTGTAAAAGACCAAAGCTCGGCATGGCCTTGAGATTGCCTTCAAAAGCGGCTGCTTCTTTTGCTTTGTGTGCTTCTAGTGAACCATAGCTGGCTTGACTATTTTGAAATATTTCTGGCTCGAATTGTTCCGAGTAGCCTTTGGGAGCTGGTTTTACCGCCCAGTCTTCTTTCTTTGCTGGAGTATCGAAAGCCTCAGGGTTATAGGTTAGCTTCTGTAGGTTCGACGGCAAGTTGTTACTTGGTTTGGCTTGCATTTTGCGCCAGAGATCTTTGATGTGTCGTAGCACCTCAGCGGCATCATCACTGGTGAGCATAATGCTTTCGTGTTTCGAAGACTCTGTCTTGGAGGGCTCAATTTTGAAATTTAAGTCGCGGCTTTCTTTGTCGCAAACGACTGATACTGTGAGCGATTGGGCGCCAAGAAAACCCAGCGAAGTAAGATAAAAGCTTTTGCCAGCCTTGGTGCGAGCTTTTTCCATGATGTCTTCGATGTGCTGCAAAGTAGGAAAGGCCCGAATTTTATGCAGCGTTCCCTGTCTCTTTTGAATTATTTTTGATTGCTTGATGTGCTCTAGGCTTTGCTTCTCTTCTTGATTAAGGGCGAAGTGAGGGGCTTGATCCATGAACATGTCTAAGACATCAGAGCGCTCTAAACTGTTACTAACGGCGATTTTTTCAAAGATAGACAAGGCCAGAGTAAAGTTGTCGCGGGCTGCAGCCTTTTGACCCGATGAGTGAGCAAAAAATGCTCGCAGTGTGCAAACCCGAGCAAGTAGCAGTGGGCCGGGGCGATTGATGGTTACCATCAGGCGCTCAAGCTCGCTCATTAGAACGCGGCAGCGGGCCAGTCTCGCTCCGGCTTCTGGGGCCATGTTGTTATTGGCGCTATGACGAGCGCGTTGCAGGTTGCTTAAGACTGATTCGATAATTAGCTCGGCTGTGGGGCCGTCGGCACCGACTAACACTTCTCTGATGCGAATGGCTTGATCTAGCAATTTGTCGCAGCGGGCGGCATTTTCTCTTGTGGTGTTGACATTTACTTCTGCCTGGTGCACTAGTTCGTCAGAAAGAGTGAGAAAGAGGTGGTCGTCTTTCGGCTCGATGCGATTTACTGTTCGGGCAATTAAGTCGTCTGCCAGGCGAAAATTAGAGCCAAGCGAGAGGGCTTTGATCAGCCCAGCCACTACTGCCAATAATTCGGTGCTTAGAGTTTCGCCCTGGGCACCATTGCGGCCTGAGTCTGAGGGCTGTTCATCAATTGCTGAAACAAGTTCGCTATAGGCTTCATTGAGTTTGCCGTCTTTTATCAGTTGCCTGACATATTCAAGCTTCTTCAGCAATTTCACCGCTTTACTCCATGTTGCCTGGGTTGTTTTTGTTGCTTTTCGCTAACTGTTTGGCGTTCTGAATTATAGCGGCCGAGAAACCAGTATAGTGTTTATATTGACTGGCTATTTCTACAGATGGTAGCATCGTCCAGTTCATTAAATTCCCTCAAAGCTGGCTGTGAAGTATCTGTGGAAGTAATCGCGTCGGTAGACGGCAATGGACATTTTCTTAGTGTAAGCCCGACTTGTTTCGCTGCTTGGAAAGTCTCGCCGAACGAGCTTCTTGGCACTTCGCTTTTTGATATTATTCATCCAGAAGATGTGCTTTTGGCTCAGCAAGCGCTTCTTGCTACTAGTTTTATGAATCAGGCCAAGTCTTTTGAGGGACGAATTGTTTGTCCTGACAAGGTTGTGGTTTCCATGAATTGGACTGCCCAGTGGTCAGAGGTTGATAACGCTACGCTCTTGGTGGCTGAGAAAGCCAAGGGGCAGGCCGCAGCCGCTCCGATGATGGATACTCGCAAAGAGAGCAAAGAGAAATTGCGCATAGTGCTAGATGCCCTGCCTGTTGGGGTTTTCTTGGCTACGACTGCAGGTAAAATTGAGTTTGCTAATAAGGCTCTTGAAAATATGATGGACACCGGGGCCATTGGCCTCGATGCTCGGCCGATTCATTCTGTTTTTCCCATTAGCGGAACGGGCAAGCAAGCGGAATCGACATTGCTTAATTATGTTGATAAGCAGACCGAAATGCAGGTCAAGACTGACCATGACCGCAAGATATCAGTCGAATTTTCATTGAAGCGTATCAATGTCGGCGGTGTCTTGATGTATTTAGGCACGGCCCTTGATATTAACGAAAGAATTGAGCTTGTTGCTATTAAGCAGAAGTTTATTGAAGTAGTGTCAGAGCAAATCAAGACGCCTTTGGCGCGGGCAATGGGTTTTATCAAGCAAACCCTTCAGGGGCTCTATGGCAATCTGGATGCACCAGGTAAAAGCCGGGGCGAAGCCGCTCTTGGTGATATGCAGAAGGCAATTTTGGCCCTCGACGCTATGGTGGAAGTCGACAAGCTTGAGACTGGCAGCTTTGATGTGGAGTTGAGCCCGAACAGCATTATGGTGCTGGTGAAGCAGGGTGTGCTTTCGATGTTGCATGACATCCGCGAAGCTGATTTGGTCTTTGAAATCAACGGCCCCGACGGCGAAGTTATGGCCGATGAAGCGCGCATGTTCCAGGTGATCCAAACACTTTTGTCTAATGCTATTAAAGTGTCGCCCCGGGGTAGCAAAGTGCGGGTGCAGATTGTGGAAGAACCCGATCGCATGCGAGTTGAGTTCATCGACCGCGGTTGTGGACTTTCCGAAGATCAAAAGAAAGCTATTTTCGATCGCTTCAGGCAGCCTTCAACTGACGGCGATCCTAATGCTCTAGGCAACGGCAAAAGTTTACTAGTGGCAAAATATTGCATAGAAAAACATGGTGGCAATATGGGCGTGTTTAGCTCACCTGGCACTGGCTCTAACTTCTGGTTTGATTTGCCCAAGGCTAATTTGTAACTTGTTTCAAAGTCGCTCTAGCTCTAGTGTTTTCGCTCTGAGCAGTTTATTGGCTTGGTTCTATTTGGCGCAGCAGATGGCTTTGCCAGCTCTTTCCGCTCCGCAGTCTCAGTCTAGCTCTCAGACTAGCTCCCCGGCGCAATTAAATTCTGCTCCGGTCAGTACCTATTCAAATTTGACAGAGCTTTCTTACCGAGCCCGCGAGCGCTTTGAAGCGGAGCCGAAGAACTCTGAAGCAGCTTACAATTTTGCTGTTTATCAGATGATGATTGGAGATAGGCAGTACGCCCAGCAGATCTTCACTAAGGCCGTGGAGCTTAAAGCCGACGATTTTCTCAGCCATCTGGGCTTGGCTCAAACCAAGGCCAACGACCCGGCCGGTAGTGCAAAAACTGCAGAGGTTGAACTGTCTAGGGCTCAAGCTCTGGCCTTGAGCGCTTCTGGTTCGGCGCAGTTTCGCGCCGGGCAGCTTGATCGCCTGGGCAAGACTTACTTGGCTATTGATGAGCCAGAAAAGGCTTTGGCCCTTTATCAAAAGGCTTACCAGTTACAGCCCAAAAGCCGGCAGATTCTTCAGATGCTAGTGCGTTCTGCTCTGGTAGCTAGAAATATGAAAGTGGCTGGGGTTCAGCTCAAGGCCTTAATGGCTGGTTCTGTCAACGAGCGTCAGTTATTGTTGGCTATGGCGACTAACTGCCCGGCCTTGGCCTCTAATGGGGGTCTGGCTACTGCTAAGCTGGAGCGCTTTATTCTTGAGCAGATGAAAGCTAACTATGGCGCTGATGCAGACCTGTTTTATGCTCTTGGTCGCAACTTTGAAGCCGCTAAGTGTTTTTCTAGTGCCTCTCAGTGTTATAGCGCTGCCTTTGCTTTGGCTCCAGAAGAGGGTCAGTATGCGCTAGCCCACTGTGCTCGTCTGGTAGTAGAAGGGCAGCGGCAGGCCGCCCTGGGAGTGCTTAAGGCTATGGCTAGCCGGGCTCTTCCGCTAGAGCCTACGCCCCGTCGCTTGGCCATGGCTGGCATGATTGCTGCTGGCGTCAAAGAACTGAGCGGTGGCGCACATCTCTACAAAAGCAAGGTGATGGAGACCACGCACTTGGCATGTAAATGCAAAATTACTGCCTATAACTACGTTTTGCGGCGTCTGTCTGGGGTCGTCTATGCGCGAATTACTGGCGGCAAGGGGCCGTACAATTTGCTTGTTTTCGACCCGACTGTCACTTCCGCTGAGAAAGCCTGGGCCAAGTTGGGCCGAGACGTAACTTATAAAATTGTGCCTGGGCCCGCTCGCACTATTGTTGACTTTCCGGCCCTGGTTCAGACTGCTTTGACAAATTATGATATGGCGCCAATTCAAGAGCACAAGTACTACGAATTTGAGGCCTTGCCACTCAAGCCTTAACTACTTTCTGATTCTTGATGCTCTCAAGGCCTGGATGCTCTTGCGCTGCCAGTCAAGCCGCTTAGGCGATTAGTCAATGAGACAGCGGATATAAAGCTTATCTGATTTATCTAAGTTGTAGGCATTTTTATATACACTCTGGCCTTCGGGCTTTGTAGACTTATGACCTTAGTCAATGCTTGGGGGTGTTCTGTGTCTCGCCTTGCGCCTATTAATTTCATGGGTTGGATTAACGACAACCGTCATTTGCTCAAGCCTCCAGTGGGCAATAAGCTGATTTGGGAAGACAGTGACGTCATCGTTATGGTCGTCGGCGGCCCCAATTCGCGTACTGACTATCATGTTAACGGCGGCGAAGAGTTTTTCTATCAGGTGGAAGGAGATATCACCCTCAAGGTTTTTGACCAGGGCAAGCATGAAGATGTGGTAATTAAGCAAGGAGAGATTTTCTTGTTGCCGCCGAGTGTGCCTCATTCTCCGCGGCGTCCGGCCAATACCGTCGGTTTAGTTATTGAACAGAAGCGGCAGCCCGGTGAAGAAGATGGCTTTATCTGGTTCTGCGAAAAGTGCGGTGAAAAACTCTATGAAGAGTATTTCCCTCTGACTAATATTGCCACCCAGTTTCCACCTATTTTTGACCGCTTCTACGCCAGTGAAAATACTGTCTGCAAGAAGTGCGGCACTAAAGTTGTTAAACCCAAATAGCTGAACCTAAATAGTAATAAGCATGAAGAAGATCGACATCCATACTCACATTTTGCCCAAGCACTTGCCAAAGTTTAAAGACAAGTATGGCTACGGTGGCTTCATTGAGCTTGAGCACCATAAGCCCTGTTGTGCGCGGATGGTGCGCGATGATGGTAAGTTCTTTCGTGACATTGAAGAAAATTGCTGGGAGCCTTCTGCCCGCATTAAAGATTGCGATCAGTTAGGTGTCACTATGCAGGTTCTGTCCACCGTGCCGGTGATGTTTAGTTACTGGGCTCAGGCAAAAGACTGTCTTGATTTATCCAGTCACCTCAATGATCACATTGCTGAGATTGTGCGCCAGTATCCCCAGCGCTTTGCTGGCTTGGGTACTATTCCTATGCAAGATCCAGATTTAGCTATCAAAGAAATGACCCGCTGCGTCAAAGAATTAGGTTTGCGTGGAGTGCAGATTGGCTCTCATGTTAACGATTGGAACTTGAATGAAGAGCGACTCTTCCCCGTCTTCGAAGCTGCTAGTGAGCTTGGTGCGGCGATTTTTGTGCATCCCTGGGACATGATGGGAGAAAATCGCATGTCGCAGTATATGCTGCCCTGGCTGGTGGGAATGCCTGCTGAAGTGTCGCTAGCAATTTGTTCAATGATCTTTGGCGGTGTTTTTGAGCGTTTACCTAAGTTGCGAGTTGCCTTCGCCCATGGTGGCGGTGCTTTTCCCATGACTCTAGGGCGCATTGCCCATGGCTTTGCTACTCGCCAGGATCTTTGTGCTGTGGATAATCCCGTTTGCCCTAGCAACTATGTTGGTCGTTTTTATGTTGATGCTTTGGTTCACGATGCCAATGTTCTGCGCTTTATCCTCAATCTTTTTGGTGAAAAGTGCATTGCCTTAGGCAGTGATTATCCCTTCCCCTTGATGGAAGCTGAGCCTGGCAAAATGATTGAATCGCTGACTGATGTAAGTGTCGATGTGAAAGAGCGACTATTGAGTGGAACGGCCTTAGAGTGGCTTGGCATGAATTAGCAAGGGCAAGAGCAAGCAAGGGCAAGAATTAGCAAGGGGATAAAATGGACAGCCTGAAAGTAAAGAACGAGTCGAATCAGATGCCTTATCAATTTGAAAATTCTCTTGAATTTGCTAAATCGCTTGACCAAAGCGATCAGTTAAGTCACATACGTGAGCAGTTTATTTTGCCTAGCGATCTGGCTGCCAGTGGCGGCAGCTCTTGTGTTTATTTGGCTGGTAATTCTCTTGGGCTGCAGCCGCGCAAGGCCAAAGAGTATATCAATGCTGAGCTTGAAGATTGGGCTAAGCTTGGGGTTGAAGGCCATTTACATGCCCGTCATGCCTGGTTGCCTTACCACGAATTTGTCACTGATATGAGTGCTCGTCTGGTAGGCGCCAAGTCTTCTGAAGTGGTGGTGATGAATACCCTCACTGTCAATTTGCATTTGATGATGGTGTCATTCTATCGACCAACAAAAGAGCGCTACAAAATTGTTGTAGAGAAAAATGCTTTTCCCTCTGACCAATATGCTGTCGCCTCGCAAGCTAGTTTTCATGGTTTTGATCCTGCCACTGCAATAATCGAGCTAACTCCCAGACCCGGTGCTGATACTCTTGCGACCGAAGATATTCTTGCTACTCTCAAGCAGCATGGCGGTGAAGTAGCTTTAGTGCTGTTGGGCAATGTCAATTATCTTACCGGCCAGGCTTTTGAGGTCGAGAAAATTGCTGCTGAGGCTCATTCTCAAGGTGCCCAGTTTGGTCTTAATCTTGCCCATGGTGCGGGTAATTTAGAGCTGAAGCTGCATGATTGGCAAGTCGACTTTGCCGTCTGGTGTTCCTACAAATATTTGAATGCTGGCCCTGGTGGCTTATCTGGTTGCTTCGTGCATGAGAAACACGGGCACTCTTTTGACTTGCCACGCTTTGCTGGTTGGTGGGGGCACAATAAAGAAGAGCGCTTCAAAATGGCTCCAGTCTTCGATCCCATGCCTGGTGCAGAGGGCTGGCAACTGTCCAATCCTCCGATTTTTCAACTGGCAGCTTTACGCGCTTCGCTAGAGCTATTTGATCAAGCCACCATGCCAAAGCTGCGTCAGCGAGGCGATAAGCTCACTGCTTTCATGGAATATTTGCTCAATTCAGTGGAAGGTTTTTGCTCAATAATCACGCCATCTGAAATTGCTCAACGTGGCAGTCAGCTCAGTATTCGATTCAAAGGCGATGGCAAAGAGCTGTTAGAGCAGTTTAAACAAAAAGGAGTAGTCTGTGATTTTCGCGAACCAGATATAATTCGCGCAACGCCAACGGCTATGTATAACACCTTTGAAGATGTCTATCGATTTTATGAAGTGGTAAAGAATTTTGCTGGGCAAAAGTAGAGCTCTAAAAAGGAAGGCGAAAAATGGTTGAAGCAACAAAAGAAGCTGAAATAGCAATTGTTGGCGCTGGCCTGGTGGGCTCGCTTCTAGCAATATTGATGGCTAAGCGTGGTTTCAAAATTGACGTTTATGAGCGTCGAGTTGATATGCGCAAAGAGAAAATTTCTGCTGGTCGCTCCATTAACCTGGCAATTTCTACCCGGGGCCTCAAAGCCATGAGTTTGGCTGGTCTTGATGATGATGTGCTGTTGCAGGCTGTGCCCATGCGCGGCCGCATGATGCACTCCAAGACCGGTGAGTTGACTTATCAACCTTACGGCAAAAGTGACGATGAATATATCAACTCAATTTCGCGCGCTAGTCTCAATCAAATGCTCATGACTAAAGCCGAAGCCACTGGCTCTGTGCGCTTCCATTTTCAACAGAAGGCAGATGGTTTGGATATTCCTACCAATGCTGTGGCTTTTGTCGATGAATCAGTCAAGCCTCATGTAGAGTATGCCGTGAAAGCGGCAATCGTTATTGGCACTGATGGCTCCGCCTCTAAGATTCGCGATGATATAACCGAACAGTATGGTTATAACTGCACTTCATCACGGCTTGATTATGGCTATAAAGAGCTCGTTATTCCAGCCGCTCCTGATGGCGCTTTTCAGATGGAAAAGCATGCTCTGCATATTTGGCCTCGGGGCGCCTACATGCTCATTGCCTTGCCTAACTTTGATGGTAGTTTCACTTGTACTTTGTTCCTGCCCTTTGTCGGGCCGAACAGCTTTGAGGGCTTGACCACAAGAGAAGCGGTTGAGGAATTCTTTAACGCTGAGTTTGCTGATGCTGTGCCTTTGATACCGAATTTGGTGGACAATTTCTTTGCTAATCCCACTGGCCATATGGATACAGTTAAGTCTTATCCTTGGAACGTTGATGGCCGAGCGCTATTGCTAGGTGACGCTGCTCATGCCATTGTGCCATTCTTTGGTCAGGGCGCTAACTGTGGTTTTGAAGACCTCACTATCTTAGAAGAGTGTATTGATGAGCACATCGCTCGTGGTGGCAGTCTCTATATTGATCAGCGCGAGAAAGCTTCAACCGAGGCTCCAGAAAGCGTAGCCGATGCCGCTCAGCAGCGACGGGCACAAGAAGGCGTCTACAACTGGCAAATCATTTTCGATGAATTGGTCAAGCGGCGCAAACCAAATTGTGATGCCATAGCCGATATGGCGGTTGAGAATTTCACTGAAATGCGCGACAAAGTAGGCGATCCTAAATTCTTGCTCGGCAAGGGTGTGGAAAAGCTTTTAGAGAAAGAATTCGCTGGTGCTTATCGCTCTCGCTACTCCCTGGTCACTTTCAGCAACTATCCATACAAGCTTGCTCTTGAAGCTGGTGTGGTTTGCGAGGAAATTTTGAACGAACTGTGCTCCAATATAGAGAGACCGGATCAAGTTGATCTGGTTTTGGCGAAGAAGCTAATTGACGCTAAGCTCACTCCGCTGCTCTTGCAATATGGTGTCAGTAGCGAAGCTGTGGCCGCAAGGTAGGAAGGTTGCTTTCGTAGCAGCTTTTAAAGGGTTAGTTTGGAAAGGGCCCGCTTCGAAAGGGATATATTGTCCGAAAGTAAGTTTCCGGCTACACGATTGATAGTCATTGCTAACCTAGCGGTTTTCGCCGCTATGTGTGTGGTTTCTGGCGGCAAAGCCTTGACTGCGCCAAGTATAGAAATGCTCAGAGCATGGGGGGCTAACTTTGGCCCGCTTACCCTCAATGGTGAGTGGTGGCGCATGTTTTCCTCTATGTTCTTGCATATTGGCTTTGTCCACATTGCTTTCAACATGGCGGCCCTGTGGAATTTGGGGCAATCGGCGGAAGAACTCTTTGGCACCCGCCGCTTTGTCAATCTCTATTTCATTTCAGGCTTCGGTGGCTCCTGCCTCAGTATGCTCTTCAACCCAGGGGTTACCTCCGCAGGTGCTTCAGGTGCGATTTTTGGAGTCTATGGTGCACTATTTGCTTTCTTTTTTGCTCATCGCAAAGAGATGGGTAAAGAAGCGTTCCTGGCTGGTAGTAAGTCAGTAACTGCCTTTCTTGTTTTGAATATCGTGCTGGGGCTCGTTTTTGGTTTCGATAATTTTTGCCATCTGGGTGGGCTGGTGTCTGGTTTTCTCTGCGGTACTTTTTACTTGCCCCGCGCAAATAAGCCGCTTTCAAAACATCCGGTATTGGGGACTTTTCTACTCATTGCCTCAATCTATGGGCTTTTTAAATATGCTCAAACTATCCCCTTTGATTTTAGTGGTGCCTACTCGGCCGAGATAGACGAGATGGTCGATGGTATGGCGGAGAGGAAGCAGTACGCTGAGGCGCTTACATTCCTGAACGGAGCCATCGGGCAGAAGCCAGACAATGCCAAGCTTATCTATTATCGTGGGCAGGTTTTGCTACATTTGAAGCGCTACAAAGAAGCCCTAGCAGACATTGAGAAAGCAGCCGCCATCGACCCAGAGCTAACTGAGGCTGTGAGGCTGCGAGATGCGCTTAAGGCCGACTTTGTGCCAGCGAGAAAAACGGATTCTAAGTAGGGCCCTTTGAGCTTAACCCAGCACTTCACTCAAGAAGTTCTGCATCGATTGCCATGAGCGCTTATCGGCAGTAGCGTTGTACTGCAGGCCATTTTCAGGCATGTTTACTTCAGGATTAGTGAAGGCATGGCTGGTGTGGCCGTAGGCGTGAAGCTGCCAGTCAGCTTTAGCGTCGGTAAGTTCTTTGGCAATGGCTAGAACATCGGTTGGGGTGGCCATAGGGTCGTCGTAGCCATGCAAAATCAAGACTTTGGCGGCGATCTGTTCTTGTTTGCCTAGGCCTGGTGGGTGGAAGAGGCCGTGGAAGGCAACTGCTCCGTTGACGCCTTTATCACCAGAATCTTTGCCAGAAACGCGGGCCAGGTCAAGGGCGCAAAGGCCGCCAAAACAGAAGCCAATCACGGCAATTTTGTCGCCTACCATAGGGTGTTTTCTGGCAGCTGCCAGGCCGGCTAGGAGCCTCTGGCGCAACATGGCACGGTCATCCATGAAAGGCTGCATCAGTTTGCCGTTCTCTTCCATTGAGCTACCGCGTCTGCCTTTGCCGTAATTGTCGAGGGCAAAGCCAACATAACCGAGCTCAGCCAATTTTTTTGCTTTATCTTGTTCGAAAGCACCCTGTCCGCCCCAGGCATGGCAGATCAAGACGGCAGGACGTTTTTCTTTCTTTGTCTCGTCATAGGCCACAAAGGCTTCGCAGATCTGTTTGTCGTCGGCGTAGTCGAGTAATTCGGTGTGCACTGCCTTTTATCTCCATGTCGGTTCTTCTGTTTAGTCGGTTTACCTAGCACATTGTTTTTCTTGTCTCGGAGGAGCGCAGGAAAATTCTTTCTTGCTTCTCTCGATGAAATTCAAGCTGAATAATTGGCATAGACGCGAGTGAGCAATTCTATAAAGTGTTCTGGGGTTTGGGCGCCAGAGGCAATGACGTCACCTTCTAAGACAAAGGCTGGTACGCCGCTGATGCCCAGGCGGATGCCTCTTTGCGCTTCTTCTTTGACTTCAGCCACGCCTTGGTCCGATAGCAAAAAGGCTTGTATTTCTGCTTTGTCTAAGCCAGCTTCGACTGCGACTTCCGTTAAGACATTGATGTCGCCGATATCGGCGGCCTGACAAAAATAGCGCTGAAAGAGAATTTCGGCGATGACATCCTGGATGCTTTCTCTTGTTTCTTCTTGGATACCAGTTTTGGGCGTGCTCTTTTCGGCGAACCAGAGCAGGCGATGGCCATTGAAAGTATTTGGCGTGCGTGTCAGTTTGTCGAGATTGAAGGTCAGTCCGTCAGCGGCAGCTTTGGCGGTTATGTCTTTATCCATTTCAAGAGAACGCTCCCAGCTGCCAAACTTGCAGGTGCGATATTCTTTGCGGTCCATTCCCTCGGCTGGCATTGAGGGATTGAGCTCAAAAGGGCGCCAGACTACCTTGAAATTGACCTTATCGCCAAGGGTCTTCAGTGCTTTGTCTAGCCTAACTTTGCCGATGTAGCACCATGGGCAAATGATGTCTGAATAGATTTCTAGTTTCATTGTCACTGTATTTGTCTCGCTAGCAACATTTCCAAACAGTTCAAGAAAATTAGTCTAGCTGGCATTTGTGCTGCTTGGCGTAAATTCTAAACTTTTTGGAAGCTTTTCAGTCGTTGACAAAGTTTGGCTAGCACTTATAGTGGAAAGATGAGTTACATAAATCGAGCAGCCAGAATATCGTCACCATCATCATCGAATTATTCGAGATGCGGGTGCTGCTTGTCTTTCAACTCATAGATTTAGTGATTTGAAATTTAGAGGCCCGCCCAGGCGAGGCCTCTTTTTTGTGCCTCGCTACCGGTAGAAGGCAGAGCCATAAGCTTTATAAGAGGTAGTGATGATAGATATTGAACGAATAAGAAATAACCCGGATGCATTCAAGCAGGCTATTGCGACCAAGCGCATAAATCTTGATTTGGACCGTCTTTTGCTTGTTGACGAAGAGAGGCGCTTGCTTGGTAAGGAAGTAAACCTATTGCGTGAACAGCGCAATCGCATTACAGATCTCGTCACTAGCGATGTCCCCAATCGTGCCAGCCATATTGCCCATTCTAAAGAAATTGGCGCGGCATTGGTAATCAAAGAAGGCGAGCTCAAGGCCGTAGAGCTTGAATATCATAAGCTGATGGCCCATGTGCCGGGCTTGCCGGCTGAGGGGGTGCCTGAGGGTGCTGATGACAGCGGCAACGTTGAAATTTATCGCCGGGGCGAGGTGGTGAAGAGGCCGTTCAAAGAACGAGATCATATTGAACTAGCTTTGCTTAATCGCATGGTCGATTTTGAAGGGGCCCGCTTTGCTGCTGGCTCCAGGGCTTATGGTTTGATTGGCGACGGGGCATTGCTTGAACTAGCGGTGTTGCGTTTTGCTCTAGACCATGTTTTGGCCAAGGGCTTTACGGCTGTTTTGCCACCGCTGATGGTGAACGAGGCGGCCATGTTCGGCACTGGCTATTTTCCTCTCGGTGAAGACAATGCTTACGAATTAGAAGACGGCAAGCGCTATTTGACGGGCACTTCTGAAGTGGGCATAGTTGCTATGCAAGCCAATCGCACTTTCGATAGTCTAGCTGCTGCTGGGAGCGGCGGAGACTATAGCGCTTTGCGTTTTGCTGGCATCTCTACTTGTTTTCGTCGAGAAGCTGGGGCCGCTGGTCGTGATACTAAAGGCTTTTATCGGGTGCATCAATTTCAGAAGGTGGAGCAAGTTGTATTCTGTGCTAATGACGCGGAAGTGTCTGAACAAGAGCATCTGCGCTTGCTCAAGAACTCCGAAGAAATAGTGCAGGCACTAGAGCTGCCCTATCGTGTGGTGGCAGTTTGTACTGGTGATATGGGTCTAGGTCAAGTGCGTAAGCATGATATCGAAACCTGGATGCCGAGCCGTGGAGCCTACTGCGAGACACATTCTTGCTCTACTTTTCATGACTTTCAAGCAAGACGTCTGGGCATTCGCTATCTCGATGTTGATGGAAAGAAAAAGTATGTTCATACCTTGAACAATACAGCTATTGCCTCTCCTCGTATCTTGATTGCTTTGCTGGAAAATCATCAAAATCAAGACGGCACTATCAATGTGCCTAAAGCATTGCAGCCATACCTGGGCGGCAGGGAGGTGCTGGGCGGATAAAGGGAGTCCAGACATCGAGGAAGTGCACAAAATTATGGGTCGGATTTAGCCGGAGATTTTCGAAACTTGATAAAGCAAACGATAGAATTCGTAGAGACTAAAATTCCTTGCCTAGATCCGATAACACGGTTTGGTGGCAAACCTACTTGGTTTTCCACTCCGCAATGGCCGCTTAGTCGCTCCACTGGCCAACCTATGCAATTTATCTGCCAGATCTTATTGACGCCGCCAGTTTTTGCGCACAGCAGTTCAGAAAAAATGGCGTACCTTTTTATGAGTGCTTCAGACGATGAATATATTGATGGGACCTATGACTCAGAGCAAGGTGAGAACTCCTTCTTTATACAAACTAAGGCCATGGACATTCCTGCCGATGCAGAAGTCGAAGGTATTTTATTGACAAAAAGAATTGATCTACCAAATACTGCTCCGATATTCGAGCCTTGCGAGTTTATAGCAAAGCTAACAACACGCGAAGAGTCTGAATCTCAGCCGCAGGCTTTAGATGGGATGGGCACTGAGCCATTTGAGAACAAGATCGGTGGCTGGCCTGTTTTTCTGCAAGACAATGAGTTTCCCGCAGGAGGTGAGTGGAAGTTAGCGTTGCAGTTAAGTGATTCTAGAGTTCCATTTTCGGTTAATTTCGGCGATGGTTGCGGTTATGCTTTTATTGAAGAAAGTGCGCAACTAGGAAAATTTTTCTGGCAATGTTATTGAAAAAGTAATTGATTTTGCTTGATGGTCCATAATCGCTTTGGCTCTGGCTTTTAACTTAGTCGCTGCCATGCAGGAATCCCAGACTGTGTTTTGCGCTAGCGCTCTACCCAAACTCGATGTCTTCTTTGACCTTGAGTTGATGGAGCAAAATTTTCTTGGGGGGAGCCAGCTGGTGCATAGTTTGGCTGAGCGGCATAGGTTTGCTGTGCGGCTGGGTTTACGGCTTGGGTTTGCTGATTAGCATTTTGCCCGTAGCTCTGTTGTGATGCATACATGAGTTGCTGCTCGTAGCTTGCTGGTGGAGCATTAGTCGCTTGTTCTTGCGCTACTGTTGCTGAGCTGGCCGCCTGACTTGCGGCCTGCCCTGCTGCCTGATAAATCTCTGTCGATTGTTGCTCACTGGCCCTTTCTGGCAGGCCACTCTGCGGTAAGTCTTGGCTTACCTGGCTTTGCTTACGTGCCCAAGGCAATTCAACGCCGCCCTCTCCCCAGTTAATGATGAAGGGTAAGAGCATAATGATAAAAACCACTAAGGCGCCAAAAATTGGCATGATTGTAGGATTTGGTAGAGACGTAATAGGCTTGTCTCCACCTTGAAGTGCGCTACTCCATGCAGCTGATTGGTCTGGATGCCCGCCTTGAACCCCGTGATGACCGCCATGGCCATGCCCGCCGCCTGTGTGACTCATTCAGTGACTCCGCCTTGCCTGGCTACAATAATAACTGCAAGGTAGCTGAAATGATGATTATTTCTCAAGCTTCAGTGGGAATTGCCCCCAGTTGGGGCCGGTCCCATCATTAAATCAGAAGTCTAAATCAACACCTAAGTCAAAATCTTAAATAGGAATGACGTGATCGGCCATAGCCTTTGTTGTCTCGATCAGTTGGGCATTAGGAAGATCGGTTGATTCCATTTTCTTTCGCGCTTCTTCTGGGCTGCGACCGCCTTTTATATGGCGCTCGAGCAGACGCGGTTCGATTTTTTGCAAGTTGCTTTCGATGTACCAGGTCTCGTCCAACAGTGGTTTAATCTTGCCCCAGGTGCCGTTTACCAGGAGCAAATAATTGCCTTCGATGATAATTAACTTGTGGCTTGGTTGAACCAGGATGGCATTATCACTAGGTTCTTCAATTTTTCGATCAAAGGCTGGGCAGCCAATTGTGCTACTAGTATTTTCGCGTAAGCCAGTGAGCAGATTGACGAAAGCTTCAGGGTTAAAGCTATCAGGGATTCCCTTGAGTTCCCAAATGCCCCAGGCTTTCAGTTCAGCATTGCTGCGGTGAAAGCCATCCATGGGCACAACAATTGCTACTTTGCTCTTCAGATCTTTGTTGATGCCTTTGGCTAGATCTTTAGCTAAGGTGCTTTTTCCCGAAGCCGGAAAGCCGGCGATGCCCAAAAGCAATCGCCGGTTTTCGCCTAGTGTTGTCACTTTGGCCAAAAGCGAATTGTAGAGCTCTTTTGGCAATTTACTTAATGACATTTTCCTGATTCTATTTTTGTTTTACTGCTTCAACATCAATGCTGACTTTGACGTCGTCACCGACTACGCTAGAGCCGTTGTCTAGCGCTTTGTTCCATGACACACCAAAATCTTTGCGGTTGATTTTGGTGCTTGCTGAAGCACCAACTCTGGTGCCGCCTTGCATATCTTTGATTTGCTCGGTGGGGCCGTCAACATCAAGAGTTACTTCTTTAGTGACGCCTTTGATGGTGAGGTCGCCAGTGACGGTGAATTTACCTTTGCCAGCGCTTTTAACTTTCTTCGATTTGAAAGTCATTTTGGGAAATTTAGCAGCGTCGAAGAAATCAGCGCCTTTGAGGTGCTCGTCGCGGCCCTTCTCGCCAGTATCGACGGAAGCCACGTCAATTTCGGCGTCAATCTTTAGTGTTTTCAGATCTTTGCCATCATAGTCAACGTTGCCGCTAACTTTGGAGAAGTGACCCTTGACGTTGGAGATCATTAAATGGCGCACCGAAAAATCGGCAGTGGTGTGAGCTGAGTCTATTTTCCATATGGCAGCGGCTGGGGCTGCAGCTGCTTTTTCTTTACTAGCCTTGGGGGCGGCTGACACGGAATTGATTGAGATCACGCTGGCGAGGGCTAAGGCCCCGCAGATCGATTTTATTGACATCTGTTACTCCTGAACTGTTTGGGTATAGTAACTTTGATAGGGTTATTTTGTCGCTATCGTCGTCATTATCGTTATAGATATGCCAGTGATTGGTGTGTAAGCTCGCGGTGCTGTAACATAAACTTTAAGGTTATTTGTTGGAGGCGGTCATGGGTAAAGAGCAAGTCAAAAAGAAAGAAGTCAAAAAGAAGGCTTCTAAGACTATGAAAGAGAAGAAAGTGGCCAAGGCCGAGAAAAAGGCCAGTCGCTAACGCTAGGCTTTGCTTTTGCCCTGGCGGAAAAGCCCTGGTGAAATGCCGACTACTCGTCTGAAAGCTTTGCTGAACGCCGCTTCTGATTGATATCCAACGCTTTGAGAAATTTCTGCCAGCCCTTTGTTGGTTGAATTCAGGGTTTCTTTGGCTTTTTCCATGCGCCAGAAAGTCAAGTAATCAACCGGTGTTGTCTCGGTATATTGGCTGAATTTTTGAGCAAAGGCCGAGCGGGACATACCTACTCTTGCCGCTAGTGCTGCCACCGTCCACGGTGCGTCTGGTTGCTTGTGCATGAGCGAGATAGCCTGACCAATTTGGGGATCAGCCATTGCTTTAAGCCAGCCCTGGCTGCGGGGGCAATCTTTGATGCGCTGCATGTGGGCGCGCATGATTTGCATAAATAGAAGGTCGGTCAGGCGAGCAATGACCAGGCCCGAGCCTTGCCTGGGTTGGCTGGCTTCGTGCACCAGAAATTGAAAAGTGGAGTTGAGCCATGGTTCGCTTTCTATGTCATCGGCTGTGAGGTGCATAACTGGTGGCAGGGCGGCAATGAAAGGATGGTTAGCGTTAAATTCGTAGGTGAAGCAGCCAGCTACCATGCTTGTTCTCAGGCCGCCGCCCCCAAGCGTAATTGGCCCGGGATTTTCAAAATCGATGAGAGTTTCGATGCCGACAACTGGGCTATCCGGCGCGTCCTTTAAGGTATGACTGGTGGCCTGGGGCAATAAAACTAAGTCTCCCCCGGTCAGAGTAATGGGACTCTCGTTAGCTATGGTTAGCAGGGCGCTGCCGCGGCTAACTATGTAAAAGAGGGCGTGACCAGAGCAGCCGGAGACCGACATGCCCCAAGGGGCGGTAAATTGGCAGGGCGAGTAAATCTTGCCGCTGATGCGGATCGATTGAAATACCTCCGATAGTGGATCGGCTAAGGGAGCTGGTCTAGGCTCAGCTGAAGGGGAGGCCATAGAGTCTACTAGGCTTCCGTTGAGAGGGACTGTGGTAGAGCCTACGGTCAGGCCGGTGTGAGGAGTTTTGCCTGAGGATGCAGCTATGTCTAAAGATGCTGCTATGTCTAAGGATTCAGTCATTTAGTATTACCATGGACGATTGGACAATAAAGCAAGCGTTTTGAGCATGGATAGTCTTGCTAATTCATTGTATCTTCGATTTAGTGATTTGCACAGGAGGGCCATTCATGGCTAAGTTACTTTGTATAGATTCGAGCAGTCGTTCTGCTACTTCGGTTACGCGGCAGCTGACTGAGGCTTATGTGGCTCGGTTCAAGGAGGCCAATCCAGGAAGCCAAATTGTGCGCCATGATTTGGTGGCGGAAAGGGTTCCCTTGTCAGTGAAGCTGGCATCGCCACTCTTTATACTGAGGCTGATAAGCGCACTGCCGAGATGGAAGCGCTCTACAAAGAATCATCAGTCTATGCCGACGAACTGGTGGCCGCTGATGTCATTGTTTTGGGTGCGCCTATGTACAACTTTAGTGTTCCTGCCGTACTTAAGGCCTATATTGACATGATTGTCTTTCCTGGTAAAACCTTTGCCTACGAAGGTGGTGCCCCTGTTGCGCTGCTTTCAGGTCAGCGCAAGAAAGTAATCGTTTTCACCGCTAGTGGTGGCAACTATGATCAACTGCCGTATAAGGCCGCTGATTTCTTAGAGCCCTATCTGCGGACGGTGCTTGGTTTTATTGGCATTGACGATGTTACTTTCGTCAAGGTTCAAGGTCATGACGCTGCATTGGTGCAAGAGCAAACAGAGCAAGCTCTTGCAAAGATTGAGCGACTAGTTGGGCAGCCTTTAGCTGTTTAGAGCTATTTACTGCTAATTAGGTTGTCTTGTTTTGCTCAACGAAAAGGCCGTAGCCAACGCCGTGAACGTTGCGTATGTATGAGCTTTCCGAATCGCCATCAAGTTTCTTTCTCAGTCTTTTGATGCAAGTAGTAAGCGCTTCGCGGGTTGAATCAGACTGGCAGGGCCAAACGCTGTCAAGCAGTTTGTCTACGCCAAACAGTTCTCCGGGATGGCGCATCAAAAATTCCAATAAAGCAAATTCTTTGGGAACTAACTTTATCTCTTGACCGCTTAATGTAACTTTGAAGTCTTTGGGGTCAAGCTCTAGTGGGCCGACTTGTAAAACGTCGCCTACTAGGGCTGTTGGGCGTCTTAATAGGGCTCGTACGCGAGATTTTAGCTCTCTGGAGTCGAAGGGCTTAGTGAGGTAGTCATCAGCTCCGGCGTCTAACCCTTCTAGTTTGTCCGCGAGCTCGCGTCGACCAGTAAGGAAAAGCACTGGTGTGACACCGCCGCGCGCCCGAAATTCTTGGAGAATGCCAAGTCCGGTTACTTCTGGTAAATTCCAGTCAAGAATTATCAAATCAAAAATGTATAGTTTGACCTGGCTTAGAGCGTCGGCACCATTGTCAACGTGTTCCACCAAGTGATTTTCGCGGGCCAGGCATTGAACAATCAAATCAGCCAACTGCGGGTCGTCTTCAACTATAAGAATTTTTGCCATCAGTTTTCCAGGTAATACTTGCTATGGGATGCCAGGGTAAACCAGAATGTGCTGCCTTTTCCTTCAACTGATTCTACCCCAATCTCTCCCCCATGCTGCTCGATAATCGCTTTACATATTGCCAGCCCGAGTCCGCTACCGCGATTGCTGCGGCCGTCTTCATTTTTAACCTGGCTGAACCTCTCAAAAATGCTGGCTGCTTTATCGGCGGGAATGCCCCGCCCTTGGTCGGTTATCTCGACCCTTAACATGCCTTCTTGTGGCAGGCCCGATTTTGTATTCTGTTTGGATGAGTCGACGGCCTTGGCGCTGATGCTTATGGTTGAACTGTTGGGCGAGAATTTTAAGGCATTAGAGAGCAGGTTGACTACCACTTGGGTGATTCTTTCGGAGTCTATATAAGCTTCTAGATTGTTGTCAATAGAATTGGCGATTGTTATCTTCTGTTTCTTGGCTAAGGCTTCAACCGCTCCTATAGAAGTGTCAATTGCTCTTCTCAGCGGTGCCTGTTCCATGATCAGCTCTACGTAGCCAGCGTCGAGTTTCTCTAAATCTAGAAGGTTGTTGATTAAGGCCATCAGGCGGCTGACATTGTCTTGGGCATTGCTCAAGTTCTTCATCGCCTGTGGTGGCAATACCCCTTCGGCATCTTCCTGCAACATTGAATGAATCATTTGAATAGAAGTAAGCGGTGTGCGCAAGTCATGCGAGACAACGGCGACGAAATCACGTTTCATTTGCTCCAGCTGTTTGCGCGCTCCGACGTCTTGAATGACGCAGTAAAGTAATTGTTCATCATCAGACCAGGTAGCAGACCAAGCGCTCTCGCAGATTGAGCCGTTTGCTTTTGTTACCTTTACGTCAAAACGTTGGGAGCCCTTTTCTTCAATCACTTGCATTAGCTTGGCGCGCACTTCGTTGCGCTCAGACTCGTCGAAAAGGTCCACAGCTCTGCGGCCAATTATGTCGTCGACTTCGTAGCGCCACATATCTATAACGGCTTCGTTGATGCTGCTAAAAATAAGTTGACGATCAAGTGAGCAAACTATGTCTGCCACATTCTCTAGCACCGCCACTTCTTTGCGCCGCATGGTTACTAGGTCTTTGTACATGCGGTGATAAACACGATCGATTTGAGCTAGTTCGTCGTCACCATTTAGTCTTATGGTTGGAGGCTTGCCTAGACTCATTCTTTGAGTATTGTGCATGATGACGTTGAGGCGATCGGTGGTACTGCGATTAAAGAGAATGGCTAGGCCAAAGGCTGTGCCTACGCTCAAAACAAGAGAGCTATACAAAATTAGATGGAGAATCTCATCATCTCGTTGCAATCTGGCTAGTTTGCTTTTATCGAGTAGTTCATTCTTGCGCGACATCTGATTGGCCAAGTTAATCAGCTCATCTATATAGCCTTGAATACGGGCCCAAGCCAATCCGGCTGCCAGTCTGTTACCGGCATCGTAATCAGCTTTGGCAACATCAAAACCGATGCGAATTTGATTGAGTAGGTTGGCGATTTTCATCCATGTTTCTTTGTCAGAACCTTTGCCCTGCTGTGCCAGATCTCGAATCATGTTAACTTCTTGCACTATTTTGCCGGCCATGCCGTCTAGGCGTGTGCGCAGTTCTGGTGCATGGGTGCTGCTTGACCAGATGACAAGGTTGCTGCGCTGCATGTAGAGAAACATGGCTGAATTGACATGGGCAATCAATTCACGTGAGTAACTTTCTTCCCGACGAGCGCGATCAACATTACCCAGTTGATAGAGAACGGCGCTTACTAGAGCCAATTCAGCAACAACCGGTATGGTGACAATGATCAGAACTTTGCGCGAGAGCTTCAATGAAAAGACCGCTTAGCCAAGGCATTCGGGAATAGTGCTTAATTTTAGCATTTGTCTGATTACTCGGGAGTCTGCTCGTCGCGTTTTACTTTGTCGCGCAGGCGCTCGTCGATAAATGGCTCAATGATTTGCATGAATTCAGCAGGTTGGAGATTGTTGGGTACAACCTTGCGCGCACCACTTTTAATGGCTAGTAGTTCAGTGGCTTCGTCAGGCATCTGATCAAGACAAAAGAGAAAAGGAATTGCTCGGAGCTCCTCGTCTTGCTGAATCTCGCATAAAAAGCTTAGGCCATCACCGTCTCTCATTTTAAGATCGCTGATGATAATGTCGGGTAAGTTCTTGTGGGCGAGGAATAGTGCTAGAGACATTGCTGGAGCTGGCACTATCTGGTAGCCAAGTTGTTCTACTGCTTGCCGAATCAGGTTCAGGGTTTGCTGCGAAAGGCCTGCGATTAGTAGTTTAGGAGTTTCCATGTTGACTCATTGGTTCAAGCGACGGTAGAGCAACTATAGCGCCTTTGGCTAAGTAGAGCGAATGAGCACTTTACTTTTCGTTCTTTATTGGTCTGCCGTGGGCGTCATAGTCAGCCGACTTGATTACAGCAGACACCGAGGTTTCAGCTGGCTTGAGCACTTTTTTTAAATAGCGATCGTCTGTTTCCCACAGTTTGGGGCTGTAACCTGTCAATACGCGCAAGCGTTTCTTGGCCTTTCCCGCCCAATCTTCATCGGCGTACTGGCCTGACATAAAGCCCAGGCCTTTGAAAGTCATTCCTTTTTCCAGGCCTACTTCTTGTCTGGCCACCATTAGCCAAGACTTGACGCATTCGTTGAAGGTCTCGGGCTCCTTCTCTGCTTGGTGGCTGAGTTTTTCGTCTAGCGCTTCAGCGTAGAGAACTCTTATGTCCATATCATCGTCGTTTAGTTGGATGGCGCGCTTGAGCAGCTTCAAGGCCTTGTTGTAGTTGTGGTGGCGCATAAATTGCTTGGCTTGCAAGAGTAAGGCGCTGGGGGTCTCGTCCGTAAAGATCTCACTGCCGTGACGCTCAGGCGGGCTTGGGTCTTCGTTCAGTCGCCGCCTTTCGCTGCGCTCTCTGCGGCTAGCCGCTTGGGAAGCTGAATTAGTTGAACTGTCTGAATTAGCCGAATTGGCTGAATTCGCTGAGCTATCTGAATTAGCTGAACTGGCCTTACGGGCTGAACTAGCTGAATTGGTCGAACTAGCTGAATTAGTTGAGCTAGCTGATTTGTCAGGCTCAACAGCTCTGACTGGCTCAAGCGTGCTCAGGCTGGCCAACAACAGGCTAATGATTGTTATTGCTTTGGTCGTGGCCGACAATTGACTAGATTCCCCTCTGCGGGATTTTATTTTACCTTGGTATGAAGACATACTGCTGACACCTTGTCAATTGATCAGCTTCCTCTTTATTCATAACGTGCAATGACTTTCTTTGACAGCTTGCACTATTGGTCCCTAGCATCGGGGCAATTTCTTTGGCCGATGCCGCTTGAAATAAGATAATAAATAGGGCGTTAGGCGCTAAGCTAGGCGATTACCTAACAACAATTTGGACAACGACAAGGAAATGAACCTGGAAAAGAACCTAGAAAAGAACCGGGTCACCGATATCTGCGCCGAGTTTGCTCAGAAGCGCGCCAGTACTACACATTTGACCTGCTCTATTGCCATTGTTGCCATCATTTCATTGGCTTTGCCACTGCCTCTCGGCGCTAGTCCAAAATCTCTCGCTGCTAGTCCAAGACCCCTTGCTGCTAGTTCAAAACCCCATGTGAAGAAGGGCACTGCTGGCGGCTCTGCTGGCGGTCGGGCCTGGTGTCATGCGGTTGTCTCTCAGCCGCTACCTGGGGGTGCGGTAGTGGGAAGTATTGGTGGCCGGCCGTTTAAGCCCGAATTTATTCAGTGGAATAGTTACAGTATTACGCTAAAGCAAAATCGCAAGCGCTACTGCAAGGTAGTGATCAACATGATGAGAAGTCAGAAACCGCTGTGTAATCTGGCTTTTACTTCTGATTCGAATAATCGACCACATATTTATGTCTACACTCGCTCTACTAATTCAGAGCCGATTAAAGAGCAGCACTATACCAGCAAAGATGGCTATGGTCTTAAGCTTGCATTGCTTTCACCATTGGTTGATGATTGGATTCCTGGCTCATTATCGCTGCGTTTGCCTGATGGCAGTTTTGTTGCTGGCAGTTTTAAGGCCGAGAAAGCACCACGAATTATCTGGGATGACGAGAGTGTGAATCCTTAGACTCTTTTGATGGTTGCGCCTTTGTCTTTGAAGGCGTTGACGACTTCATCGCTGACGCTGCTGTCGCTCAAAATGGTCTTCACTTGGTGGCAGTGGCAAATTTGATATGGTGAGGCTGTGTTGATTTTGTCCGCTGAGGCCAAGACTATGGTTTCACTAGCTGCGGCTTGCAGTGCTCTTTTGATATACGATTCTTCCAGATCGCCCGTGCTCAGTCCGGCTTCAGGATGAACTCCTGTAACTCCCATAAAGTAAGTGTCGGCGCGCATGCGACTAATAGCTTCAAGGGCTGCAGCACCAACTGTCACGGCGGAATGCTTGAATAACTTTCCGCCGATTATGATTACCTCTAGCTCTTCGTGCTCAAGCAGGGCTGCTGCAATAGTTGGGCTGTGAGTTATTACTGTTGCTTTGAGTGTAAGTGGTAGATTTTGAACTAGTTGAGCGTTGGTTGTGCCGCCATCAATAAAGACTATTTGACCGGGTTTAATTAGTTTGGCTGCAGCTTGGCCAAGCTTGCTCTTCGCTTGTGGAGCCAGCTTCTGCCTGCCTTTTAGATTGACTACTGCTGGTGAGCTAGCCAGAGGGGCTAAGCTGGCGGCTGGTAGCGCCCCGCCGTGAACCCTTTGTAGCAGGCCTTCGTGGGCCAACTCGCGCAGATCTCGTCTGATTGTATCTTCAGAAACTTGCCATTGTAGGCTGAGTTCTTTAGCGATAATCTGACCGTTATCTCTCAGGCTTTCTAAAATTAGTTGTTTGCGCTGGCTTGTTAACATATGTGCACGATTTGTCATGGGTTTGCGTGTTAATGCTTGATTTTGCACGAAGTTGCACGGTAGAGTATACACGGTTCTGGAGGAAGTAAACAGTGGAGCGAGTTCGAGTAAAGAGCAGCACCTTGCTGTCTGATGATTGGTTCATTCTAAAAAAGCATCATTTCGAATATTTGCGCTCGGATGGTAGCTGGCAAGAGCAAACTCGCGAGACTTATGACCGTGGCAATGGCGCCACCATCCTTCCTTACAACCGTCAGCATCAGACGGTGGTTCTGGTAAAACAGTTTCGCCTGGCGGCTTATGTCAATGGCCACAATGGTTTTTTGATTGAGGCCTGTGCCGGTCTGCTTGATAGTGATGATCCCGATACGGCAATTAAGCGCGAACTGGCTGAAGAAGCTGGTCTTGAAGTTAAAAGCATCGAGAAAATTTACGACTGCTTTATGAGTCCTGGCTCTGTTACTGAAAGACTGCATTTCTATATTGGTGAATACGAAAAGCGTGAGATTGCTGAACGCGGTGGTGTCGATGGTGAGGACATTGAAATTCTGGAACTACCATTTGCACAGGCGCTAGCAATGGTCAAAAGTGGTGAAATTATGGATGCAAAGACAATTATGCTTTTGCAGTATTTGCAGCTGCATGTCTTTCGGCAAGGCTAGAGCAAGCGGGAGCCAATTTTTTGGATCTTGACTGAATCATCCAGAATTTTGTTGGCCTGTTCGCTGCCATGGGCTGGGAGATGAAGGCTGACTGGTGAATCTTCGTCATGGAGTATGTCAATTTGCATGATTACGCTTGCTTGATCCCAGTAAACATTGAGCCGTGATAGCTTGTCTAGACGAAATGTTGCTAGCATCACCAGCGGTATCGTTACTTTTTTCTGAGTAGGAGCTACACCGGGAAGGATAAATTCCATCGGTCTGTCGTGAGTGAAAGAAAGGACTAGTTCATCGACCACTCTGTTGGCGTTGACGGTGCGTGAGATTGTCGTTAGTTGAGCGTCTCCTGATAGAGCTTTGAAGAAGTCTTTGTAGAAGCGCTTCAGTTCGTTGACTCCATGACCACCGGTAAGCGTGGGTACAAAAGTTACAACGGCATCTTCACAGAGTGTCTCCATGGTTTCGTCCAAATCTTTTTGATTTAGGGCGGTAAAGAGATGGTGGTCAAATAATTCTTCGGCATTGACAGAGGGGCCGATGCAAGCGCGCAGAAATTCGATGGTGCGGGCTTGTGAAAGCAGCGCGGCGCGCTGATTGTAGCTAGCTCTCGCTTCGCAGTTGAAGCCATGTCCGGTGTTCTCATAGACAAACACTCGGGCGTTATGGTGGTTAACCATTTCTAGCATCAATTTTTCCATAGATGACGGCGGTATTAGTGTGTCATCGGCACCCAAGTGGAAAATAATAGGAGATGTGATTTTGTCTGCTTCGTCTAAGTGTTTATCAATGTCGGCGCCATAATAACTAACGGTAGCTTCCAGCTTGGTGTGCGCGCTGAGGCGATAAGCCATTCTTCCGCCCAGGCAATAGCCCATAGCGGCAACTCCGCCTGTGACCTGGGGCAAAGTTCGCAAATACCCTACAGCACTGACTAAATCGCTGATGCCTTGTTCTTCATCGAATTTATTTTTGTACGACATCGCTGTTTCCATGTCGCTACCACTGTAGCCGAGTTCCACATTAGGCCACATGCGGAAGAACAGATCTGGTGCTAGAACAACATATCCTTCTTGGGCATAGTAGTCGGCGACCTTGCGAATGTGCGGGTTCACACCAAAGATTTCTTGAATTAGAAGAATTGCCGGTCCCATGCCCGATTCTGGCAGAGCCAAGTAGGCCGAGAAAGATTCTCCGTCTGCTGCTTTGATTGAGACTTTTTGATGCGACATTCTTTCCTCGGTTTTATTTGATTTAGTGTTTTGGGCTAGTTAGTACTTTGTTTGAACCAGTGCTTTACTCGAATTAGTTCTTAAATCGAGGCCGTTCTTTACTCAAACCAGTTTAGTAATTCAACGGGAAGGTATTCTCCTTCAGGAAGGAATTCAAGTTCTTGAGCAAAGTGCATGAGGCAATCGGCTTTTGCTAGACCCGTGAGCATATGCGATTCTTGACCGAGGGTAGGCATTACGGTTATATCGATGGCTTGCTTCGTGCCACGACTTTCGTTGGGACTTTTGCTGCCATTGGTTTGGCCATAATTGCTCTCGCCATAATTGCTCTCTCCTGAATTGACAAGGCTAAGTTGGCCTCGCACAAAATCGAGGCGGCCTGCTTTTTTCTTTAGATTGCGTGCTGCTTTTGCCTGGAAGAGGCGTTTTGTATTGACTGCTCCCTGCAGACGGGCAATTACAGGTTTGACAAATAAATTGAATGTCACCAAAGCTGATACCGGATTGCCTGGCAAGCCAAAGACTAATTGTCCTGCTTTGGACTTGCGATTGACACCGAAATAGACCGGTTTACCTGGTTTGATGGCAATACGCCAAAATATAGTTTCAACTCCCTGTTCTTCGCAAACATCTTTGATAAAGTCGTATTCGCCGACTGAAACACCTCCGGCCGAAATGACAATGTCGGCAAATGCTAGAGCTTCTTGCAGCACTCTAGTGGTCTCTTCACGATTGTCTTTAGCGTGAAAACGCTTTACTTCAGTTACACCTAAGGCATTGAGAGCGGCCACAAGAGCATAAGTGTTCGAATTATAGATTTGACCTTCCGCCAGTGGTTGTCCCGGTTCTATTAGTTCGTCACCGGTAGCGATGACGGCAACTCGCGGACTGCGATGCACCGAAAATTCTGTAATTCCCAGGGTGGCTATCAGGCCAAGTACTGGTGGCGTGACTACTGTGCCCGGCTGGAGGACTGTTGCGCCAGCTTCAATTTCTTCGCCCTGCAATCTAATGTTTTCGCCAATTCTTGCTGAGGCGCAGACGTCAATTGCTTCTGGCGGGCCGTCTTCTTTTCCTTCTCTTTTTTCTTTGCAGACTTCTTTCATCACCACTGCTTCTACCGTTCCTGGTACCGGCGCTCCGGTGAGGATGCGGATGCACTGGCCTGGAATGATTCGTGTATTGGCAATGTTGGCCGATGGATCAGCGCCGGCGGTCATTTCACCGATGACAACCAGGCTCTTAGGATTTTCAGGCGAGGCCTTTACCAGGTCTTCAACGAGTACTCCAAAGCCGTCTACGGCAGAGTTGTTGAACTGGGGCAGGTCAAAGTTAGCTTTGATGGGCGCGGCTAGAACTCGCCGCAGCGAGTTGCCTAAAGAAATTGTCTCGCTCGCGAGGGGCTGGCAGTTATCCAGAATGGCTTTGAGTGCTTGTTCGTAGGTGAGCATTGTCAATCCAATTTGGTCTTGTCGGTATGAGTATGTAGCTCGGATTTTGTCTTGCCTGTATGAGTCTGTAAATCCAATTCTCTGTGCTCGGTTGAGCTAATGCCATTCTTGCCATGGTCTCCGCCTGCAATCATTTTGAAGGCGTGATTAATGGCAGGGAAGAGCACTGCTATTCCGTCTTGAGCCGCTCCTAATGAACCAGGCAGGCTGACAATAATTGTTTGCTTGCGCAGGCCAGCGACGCCGCGAGAGAGCATTGAGTAGGAATTGCGATCTTGTCCATAGCTTCTAATGGCCTCAGCTATTCCCGGTAATTCTCGCTCGATCAATCGATTAAGGGCTTCCGGTGTGTTGTCTCGCGGGCTTAAGCCGGTACCACCGGTGGTGATGAGTAGGTCGACCTTGAGATCGTCGCAGATTCTTCTAACAGCCGGCACAATAGCTGACTCGTCATCCGTTAAAACAGATAATTCAGCAATTTCAAAGCCTCTGTTTTGCAATTGCTCAGCGATATATTGTCCGGACCGATCTTTTGCTTTTCCGGCTGAGACAGAATCGGAAAGCACTAAAACAGCAGCTCTTCGGCTAACTTCCTTATTGGTGGCTGTGGAATAGTCGCTCTTTCCTCCGGTTTTACTGACTAGAGTGACTGATTCTATTTGCATCAAATCATCAACCATTTTCGCCATGTCGTAGATGGTTAAGGCGGCTACTGATGCCGCTGTCAGCGCCTCCATTTCTACTCCGGTTTTGTAGACGGCTTTGACTGTGACTGCGATCTCAATAAAGTCTTCGTCAAGCTGAAACTCTACACCAACGAATTCAACTGGCATGGGGTGACAGTAAGGAATAATTTGACTGGTGTTCTTGGCTGCTTGAATGGCAGCTACTTTCGCTACATCCAGAGGGTTTCCCTTAGGAAGAGTATTACTTTTGATTTGTTGGATAGTGCTTGGACTAACCCGTAAAATCGCTTTGGCAACTGCTGTTCTCAGCGTACTTACTTTATGCGAGACATCGCGCATGACTGTCTATCCTCCAATTTCGATCATTGCCCGGTTCTCCATCGATGCTATCTCTTCAGCGGGAGGGTGAGCTTCTGGCTTTTGAGCCAATGAATATAAAATCATACCTTGTAGCTCTTCATCGCTGGCTCCCTGCCGCATACCATCGCGAAGGTTTATCTCTGCTGGGTGGAACAGGCATGATTTGATGGAGCCGTCGGCCGTTAAACGCAGGCGATTACAGGTCGAGCAAAAACTCTCTGACATCGAGGTGATGAAGCTGACTGAACCGCCGCCGGAGATGGCGTAATCTTTAGCTACTGCTGAGAGATCGCCCTCGATTCTGGTTAGCTCATAGCGGCTTTCTATCTGGCTGAGCATATCTTTGTAGGTTACTACTTTGTCGCTTGCCCAGGAATTATCTTTGAAGGGCATGTACTCAATGAAGCGCACGTTGATTTTGTGTCTAGCGGCAAAGTCAGCAAAGTCCATTATTTCATCGTCGTTGATGCCAGCCATTACCACCATATTTAATTTCAAGCTATCAAACTGGCAGTCGATTGCCGTATGAATACCCTGCATTACCTGGTCAAAGAGGTCGAGGCGCGTAATGGTCAGGAAGCGTTCTTGCGAAAAGGTATCAAGGCTGATATTGAGCGCGTTTAGACCCAATGTCTTTAAATCATGGGCGTGGGTTGACAGTAGTGTGGCATTGGTAGTCATGGCTAGGGTTTCTAGTTTAGGGATTCTGCCCAGCTCTTTGATGAGAGTTGGCAAGCCGTTTCTGACCATGGGTTCTCCGCCGGTCAATCTTATTTTGCGAATGCCCATGTCTGTGAAAATGTGGGCTAGGCGCGTTATTTCTTCATAGGTTAAGAGTTGGTCGCGTTTCTTCCACTCCATGCCTTCGTGGGGCATGCAGTAGAGGCAGCGCAGATTGCAGCGGTCTGTGACTGAAATTCGCAAATAAGTGTGCGCGCGACCAAAGCTGTCAACTAGTTGATTTGGAGGAGCGTCGGGCTTCTCTTCCGCGACGTTGTGGAGAATGCTCACTGTCTATCTCCTGCCGACGAATTTTTGTGCAAATGGGCTTGTGTTTTGTCGTGCGATTCTTGTGCTTCACTGTGCGATTGGGCTTGTGCTTTGTTGCGTGATTGGGGCTGCGATTCTTCGAGTGATTTTGGTTGCGTTTTCGCCTGGTGTGTTCCCTGTGCTTCGTCGAGTGGTTTGGGAGGCGATTTCGCGTGGGTATGCTGACAGTTGACCCAATCTGCGGATCCGTCTTGGTAGGTTTCTTTTTTCCAGATCGGTAAACGCGTCTTTATTTCGTCAATGATAAAGCGACAGGCTTGGAAGCTGGCGTCGCGATGGGCTGATGTGACGCCAACAAATACAGCGGCTTCGCCGATATGGAGAAGCCCCGTGCGATGCACGCAAACAGCTGAAATAATGGAAAAGTTTTGCCGTGCTTCGCTTAGTATTTTCGCTGCTTCATTCTCCGCTAACGATTCGTAGGCCTCATATTCAAGGCTGAGAACGGCTTTGCCTTCATTGTGATTGCGCACTATTCCCTCGAAGCAGACTAACGACCCTGCCTGTGGGTTTTCTAAGCTAGCCTTGAGTTGCTCGACTTCGATTCTTGTTGGTGAAAGGCAAAAGTTTGCACTCCCTAGCTGCTTATCGCGCTTCTCTAAATTGTTTTTGAGCATGGTTCTTAACCGCCAGCTACAGGTGGAATGAAGACGACTTGGTTCCCTTCGCAGACGGGTTCGTGCCAATCGACAAAGCAGTTATTGACGGCAACGCGCAACTGTTCTTTAACTAGAGAGAAGTGATGTTTGGCCGAAAGTTCGGCAAATAGAGCAGCCAGGTCTGCTGCGCTAGTGCGAATCTGCTCACTCGCCTGGCCGCGCTCTTCTTTTAGTATGGCAAAGTAGCGAACCGTGACGTTAACTGGCACAGATACCGATCGACCTCATAACCTGCCAGCAATTATATACTGTGCATTTGCTGGCGCTGCTTCGTTTGTACTTTTCTCTGTGTTTGTAGCTATTTAGTTTGGAGAGTTTATGCCTGAAGTAAAAAGTGAAGCGGTTGCAAATAGACCTTGTGGCGCTTGGCCTTCGCCTATTGCGGCAGAGATGGTTGCTCGCGGGGCTCTGCGCCTTAGTCAAACCATCTATGATTCCGACGGAACGACTCTCTTCTGGTTGGAAGGTCGCCCCAGCGACGGTGGGCGGTCTGTACTGGTTAAGTACCGTCGGGATAGTCAAGATAAAGCCACTTGTACTGATGTAAATCTGGCACCTGTAAGCATTCGTTCATTAGTTCACGAGTACGGTGGTGGTAGTTTTTTTACCGATATCGGTGAAATTTTTTACGTAAACTTCGAAGATCAACGAATTTACTACTGCAAGTCAGAGAATGATTCATTTTCTCAACCAGTGGCCTTGACTCCCGCCTACGATGCAGAGCATTCCCATCGATTTACCGATTTTTGTATTGATCGCAACCGCAATCAGCTTTTCTGTGTCATGGAGGAGCGTAGTCCTGATTACCAAGAGCCTGTAAACACTATTGTGGCAATTCCGCTGCGATCTGCTAACGAAGTTGGTCGTATTGCTGAGCCACTGGTCGTGGCCTCGGGCTTTGATTTCTATTCATCTCCTCGTCTCAGTCCCGACGGTGAGACTTTAGCCTACCTCTGCTGGCGGCACCCCAATATGCCTTGGGATGGTTGTGAACTGTATGTAGTGGGCGCTGGTACTGTTGAGCCTTCTGGCTTGCAGCAAAATTGCCGATTAGTAGCCGGTGGCCCTGACTGTTCGGTGTTTCAGCCGCAATGGTCTCCCGATGGAAAGCTCTTCTACATTTCTGACCATTCCGGATTCTGGCAACCCCAGGTTGTCGTTGACTTATTTAGTCTTGATTCTCTGCCTTTGCTGTCAGAAGCAGCCTATGCTCAGTGTGAATTTGGATTACCTATGTGGGTGTTCGGGCAATCAACGTATGCCGTTGTGTCAGAAAAATTGGTGGTCTTTGCTTTTAACCGCCGGGGCATCTGGAGTTTAGGCAAGCTGGAACTCGATTTCGCCAGTTCTACTGGTCATAAATTTGTTGAGATCGAAACCCCTTTTACTGAATTTTCTTACCTGACTGCCGGAGATAACAGGGTCGCTATGTTGGCGGCTTCCGCTGATACACCTCAATCTGTTGTCGAGCTTGATCTTGATACCTGTCAATTCAAGAGTTTAAGAGCCTCGGCTTCGACTCTTCCTCCGTCGGCATTTTTCTCCCAACCGGAGGTGATCGAGTTTCCCACGGATGGCGGTTTAACGGCGTTTGCGTTTTACTATCCGCCAACCAATCCCGACTTTGTTCCTATGTCAGCGGAAGCTCCACCACTGATTGTTAAGTGCCATGGTGGGCCGACGGGGGCTGCATCAAGCTCCTTGTCTCTGGGAATTCAATATTGGACTTCACGTGGTTTTGCTGTTGTTGATGTTAATTATGGTGGAAGCACTGGATATGGCCGTGAATATCGCCAGCGACTGAATCAGAATTGGGGGCTTGTGGATGTTGCCGATTGTCGCAGTTGCGTCCAGCATCTTGTCGGCAAAAAGTTGGCCGATCCTCGCCGAGTTGCGATTTCGGGAGGTAGTGCTGGCGGTTACACCGTTCTTTGCGCTCTTACTTTTACAGATGTCTTCACTGCCGGCGCCAGTCACTATGGCATTGGCGATTTAGAAGCTCTGGCGCGTGATACCCATAAGTTTGAGTCGCGCTACACCGATAATTTGGTGGCGCCATATCCCTCTGGGCGTGAGCTCTATTTGGCGCGCTCTCCAATTAACCACGTTGAGAAGCTAAATTGTCCTGTGATTTTCTTCCAAGGACTTGACGATAAGGTGGTACCTCCCAATCAAGCTGAGGCTATGGTTGGTGCTCTGAGAAAGAAAGGTATTCCGGTGGCCTATATCGCTTACGAAGGAGAATCTCACGGCTTTCGTAAGGCAGAAAACATCATAAGGACCCTACAGTCGGAGCAATATTTCTTCACTCGTATATTTGGGATAAGTCTTGAGGGTTGTCCCGTGACTGTTGAGATTGAGAATTTGCCGGTGTAATAAGTGAGGATGAAGGATTCTCGAGAAGGCTTACAGAGAATTTAATTGTCAACAGCTTTAGAACATAGTCTGTTCACGAATTATTGGCACTAGAATACGCGTCAGGTATCCACTTCGAGCGCTGGGGACATTTTATGGCAAGCACCTGTACCAAGCTGCTCGTTTGCACAAAGGGAAAGCATTGCGCCGCACGAGATTCTCAAGATGTCTTGACCTTCTTGCGCAAAACTGTTGAGAAAGCTCAGTTAGACTATGTCTTCAAGGTGAAGAAGTCTGACTGTTTGGGTCTTTGTAAGTATGGTCCGGTAGTTATGGTCGACCCCTTAGGCTTGAGTTATGGCGGAGTTACTAATGTCGACTGCATCGATATTCTTGAGAGACACGTCGCTAAGAAGAAACCAATTAAGAGATTATTGATTAAACGTGGCAAACATAAATAGCCTTTCTACTGTAAATTAGCAGTAGAAATTAACCTCCGGAACATAGTTAAGGTTTGCCATGTCCAATCAGCCCATCAATTCAGCTAGTAAAAGTGGCGGAGAGCCTCTTTTTACACGAGTCTTAAATGACTTGAGGCAGCATCGCCCCCAGCTCGCTGAAAGGATCGCTGCCAATTCTTCGGTTTTGGAGCGTGTCCGGGATTATGAAAAGCAAACTGCTTTGGTGACTAAGCAAGTTACTCTGTCGGCTGCCAAAGGTGAGGACATTGAGCGTCTTGCTTTGCTCGATCCTATTACTGAACTGTACAATCATCGTGCTTTTGTAAAAGAACTGAAGGCCGAGCTGGCTCGAGCTAAGCGATACAAGCACCCCGCATCTTTGGTTCTGCTTAGCGTTGATGGCTATGATGAATTGGCTGGACAGTATGGTCCGTTAACTGCTGAAGCAATTCAGAAAATAGTTTCGCATGCCGTGCGCAGTGCCCTGCGAGAAGTTGACGTAGCCGCCAAATACAATCAGTGGCAGTATGCCGTAATTCTTCCGCAGACCAATGCCGCTGGTGCTTCATTGGTAGGTGAGCGCATTCGACTGCGAGTTAATAGCCAAGCGATTAACCACAATGGACAAAATTTCTCTGTTACTGCCAGTATCGGTGTGGCTACTTTCCCGGATCACGCTAACGAGTACGATGTACTGATAGCATGCGCCATAGAAGCATTGGAAACTGCTCTCTTGCGCGGTGGCGACAGGGTTGTTTCTGTTTAGCAGCCTGGATTTTGTCGGCTGTAATTTCCGGATTGTCAGTATTGAGACTAATAGCACTGAGACTAGTAGTATTGGGACTAGAAGTATTCTGACTAGAAGCATTCTGACTAGGGTTCTTAATTCTGGCTTCTGGTTACCTTTGGTACCGCCAACGGCATTATTGATACTGTTAATGGTGATACGTAGCTGAGTACCTCTTGAAACCGAATTGATTTTCCTCTCAAGAGTATTTTCAGCAGCGAATCTTGCTTCCATCTCACACTGTCGAAATGGCACCAGAATGCTGCTAGGTAGAGCTGTAGATATTTTCGACTTACGCCGCCGTATATTTCGCGGATGGTAAGGAAAGCTCTAAAGCCAATTGCTGTTAGCGAATCGTTTTGAGAGCCCGATGAGCTAGGGGTCTCGCGCTGCTTGCATCGTATAAATAAGTTTCCTGGTAGCGCTTCTATTAGACCTGATACTTCAAGCATTACTAGAGCTGAGGCTACCTGCGCTGCATTCATGTCTGTGGCAATACAAAGAGAGTCCTGAGAAATCGGCATCTGTTGAATCGCATCAAAGACAATCATGTCTGTCTCTGTTAAGTCAATGTTGTCAGCTGCGCAATCTCTAAACGACTTAGAAGAACCGGAGAAACTCTGTGACTCTTGCTCCTTCTGTGTTTGAAAATTATTTCTGTTGCTTTCGTCCGGCGGTTCAGAGGGATGTTTGTAGGAAACCGAAATTAGACTGCGTCGGAATAGTATTTTTATGAACGAGTTTAGTGGTGCGGAATATACATCAGTGCTTGGTTTTAGCTCGAGTTCTTTTTGCATGTGGCAGGCCAGGGTGGTGACGATGTTGTGTGCCGTAGCGAAGGCGATGTTGCAGAGCCTAGTTAGTCGATAGCTAGTAATCAGCACTCTTCTTTCCTTTAAGTAGATTGCTCCCAGCCAGGCTTTTAGTTGTTTTACATAGCGAAAGCATGTTCGCGCAAGGAATCTTATTTCTCGAGAACATTGCCTACATGCAAGGATGCGCAGGCTAATTCTTGCGAAATTTCCTGCTTCCTGATTGCCACAGTGGCAGCGGATCATTTCGTATTCGAAGAGTTTTTGTAGTACATGCTCGATAGCGGATTCGTTATCTGGTATCAACGACTCGAATTCTGGCCATAGCTCAGCGACAGCGTCTTGATTGGCGTCGTAAATTGTTTTAGTGGTTGTTTTCATGGTTTCTGCTTCTCCTTCTTCCTCTAATAACGTGCAGAAGTGTGGAAAAGTTCAAATTTTGTTGGAAATATTTTTTGAGTTTTTTTATTGGTCGATGGATTTTTTTACCGATATCGGTAAAAAAATCCATCGACACCATTCACCGCAGTCGAAGAAAAATAGGCATTAATGAACTTTTTAATAACAGAGGAAGCACAAGTTAAACTGAGCAGTTCTATTCACTCAGTTATTCATTTGTTCATTAATCGCCGCGGCCATAGCCGCCGCCGCCAGGTGTTCTTATTTCTATTGTGTCGCCGCATCGAACATCAATAGTAGCTGTTGAGCCAAGTTCTTCTATATTACCGTTGGCTCTTATGATTCTGTTAGCGCCGCATTCACCGTCTGTGCCACCGGCTAATCCAGGAGGCTTTATTTTGCGACGATTTGAAAGTATTGAGGCTGACATTGGTTTGAGGAAGCGCAGCCGTCGGACAGCACCATCTCCGCCCTTATATTTGCCTTTGCCGCCACTGTTGCTGCGGATGGAGAATTCATCTAATAGCACTGGAAATCGTGACTCTAGAATTTCAGGGTCTGTCAACCTTGAATTGGTCATATGTGTTTGAATTGCATCGGCGCCAGCGAATGAATAGCCGCCACCAGAGCCGCCGCAAATGGTTTCGTAGTATTGTTTCTCTTTGTCGCCGAAGGTGAAATTATTCATGGACCCTTGAGAGGCCGCCATGATGTTGAGAGCTCGATAGAGCGTATCGACAATTATCTGTGAGGTTTCTACGTTGCCTGCTACTACGGCCGCCGGTTCGCACGGATTAAGCAATGAACCTTTAGGGATAATCAATTCTAAGGGCTCCATACAGCCGTCGTTAAGTGGAATATTTGCCCTCGTCAAAGTGCGGAAAACGTATAGTACAGCGGCACGAGTAACCGCTAACGGCGTGTTCAAATTGTTTTTCGTCTGTGCTGATGTGCCGGAAAAATCAATCAAGGCTGAGCAAGTTTCTTTGTTTATGCGAATTGAAACTACTATCTTGCTGCCATCATCCATAGTGCTACTTGCTTGACCATCTGCTAGGTTGGTCAACAGCTTTCTAATTTCTACCGCCGCATTTGCTCGAACATGCTCCATATAATTTGAGACCGTTGGCCGCCCATACTTGCGCAAGAGTCCTTGCAATGCGGCTATTCCTTTGTTGTTGGCGGCGATTTGCGCTTTGATGTCATTTATATTCTGACGAATGTTGCGCGGCGGGTAGGTAGCTGATTCGAGCAATTCAATGAATTGAGACTGATTAAATTTCCCATCGTTGGCAATGAGAAAGTTGTCTATTAGTACTCCCTCTTCTTCTATGTTTTGGCTCATCGGAGGCATTGACCCTGGCGTAATACCACCTATGTCGGCATGGTGACCCCTCGAGGCGACGAAGAAAAGTCGTTCTCTTTGATCATCGAAAACTGGGCTGATTACAGTGATATCGGGAAGGTGGGTGCCACCATTAAATGGATTATTCAAAATGTATACATCACCGACTGTTATTGGTCGCTTACTTGTGTCGCCATCCCTTGATTTGATCAGGCTCACCACTGAATCTCCCATGGAGCCAAGATGAACTGGTATGTGAGGGGCGTTGGCAATAAGTCGTCCTGAGCTATCAAAGAGAGCACAGGAAAAATCTAGCCGCTCTTTGATATTGACTGAGTGGCTGGCTTGCTGCAGAGTTATTCCCATTTCCTCAGCAATTGACATGAACATGTTGCTAAAAAGCTCAAGCTTTACGGGATCTGCTTCGTCTGTTTCTGTTTGTCGTGATTCGCTAGATTCTGTATTATTAGGTAGCTCTCGTTCTTCGCGCTCTTTTGGTTCTTGTCGTTCCTGTCGTTCTTGTCGTTCTTGTCGTTCCTTTAGTCCATCTTGATCTTCTCGTTCTATTACTTTTAGGAGGAGAGTGCCATCGTGTAAAACCTTAGCTGACCAGCAAGGTTCAATAATGGTAGTAGCCGTATAGTCGGCAATCAATGCTGGGCCGTTGATTGTTGTACCTGGTCTCAGCAGCTCGCGCTCATGAACTTGTGTTGCATGCCATTGGCCCTGAGAATAGAGCATATGTGTATTTGATTTTTCAATCACTGAGTTTCTAGTTTGGCACGGTTTTTCCGTTGAGTTGCTTTCGCAGTTTGATTTCGTGTCCGTGACATTGCGAACTGATTTGAGTGATAGAGCTTGGGGTTGGCTCTTTGCCGTCACTCGGATTTCTTCCAGGATGGGGCAGTTGTTCTCAAAAGCAAAGCCAAACAATCTTTTGTGTTGGCCATGAAACCTATTCGTTAGTTCCTTCAGGTTGTAATTCAGTTCTACTGGGATGGTGGTATCAGAATCTTGGTAGCGTAGAAATAGTTGCTTCTCTAATTGGACTTCCCCTTCAACGTTTTGAGCCCGGAGCTTTTTTGTGGCTAGACTGCTGAGATTTTCGACTAGAGCAATAAGTTCTTCTATCAGAGTTTCATTCAGTTCTTTCCGCACTGATTGCTCTAGGGTAGTGTTGACTGTAGTGGCGCCAATGCCGTAGGCCGATAATACGCCAGCTAGAGGACTTATTAATACTTGCTTCACTCCCAATCGCTCAGCTATTAAACAGGCATGCTGTCCACCGGCACCGCCAAAGGCAACTATTGTTGCCTCACTAACATCATGGCCTTTTTGAGTAGAAACCTTGGATATTGCTTGAGCCATTTTTTCAATGGCGACAGTGAGAAATCCCCAGGCTACTTCTTCTAGGCTTTTGTGAAAGGTACTATCCAGGTGGTTTCTATTGATATGAGTAAGTAAATCTTTGAAGCGACTGGTAGTAGCCAGCAGATCTAGCGGCTGCTGCTGATCGCTGCCGAAAGAATGGGGGAAGTGGTGCAAAGAGATGCGACCGAGAAGGAGGTTAGCATCGGTAACAGTAAGTGGGCCGCCGTGGCCGTAGCAGGCTGGTCCCGGTTGAGCTCCGGCTGACTGTGGTCCAACCAAGAAACGGGCACCGTCGAAACTTAGTATTGATCCTCCGCCAGCAGCAACTGTATGCACTGCTAACATTGGAGCACGCACACGAATTCCGTCGATGGTTGTTTCAAAAATGCGCTCGTATTCGCCCTGAAAATAGCAAACGTCTGTGGAGGTTCCACCCATATCGAAGCCAATGATATTATCTATTCCATGTGCTTCAGCAGCTCTTTTTGCCCCGACCACTCCGCCAGCGGGACCAGAAATTAGGGCATCGCGACCACGGAAAAAATCTTTAGTTGTTAGACCGCCGTCTGATTTTATAAATTTGATATTCAAATTCGAAGGAAAACTATTGAGGTCGTGGGTATTGTTGTCCTCATCATTTGCTTGTTTTTGTTCTTGCGTGTGTTCTTGACAAAGTGATTGTCCTGGTTCTGGCTCTTGTTCTTGACTTAGTGAGAACCATTGCTTTTGCCCTGGTTCTTGCGTAAGTTCATGCTTCTGTCTGAGCGATTGGTCTAGGGCAATTAGCTCGTTGTGAAGTTTGTCTATATAGCTTTGAAGAGCTGGTGTTAAATAGCCATCAACTAATGTGGTATCACCTCTGCTAATAAATTTAATTAGCGGATTGATTTCACTTGATCGTGTAACGTTCTCAAAGCCTAGTTCTTTAGCTATGGCAGCACATTGCTCTTCATGCTGAGGATATTTGTAGCTGTGCATGAATACAATAGCTAGAGACCTTATTCCGCTGGCTTTGGCGTCTAAAAGCAGAGCTTTTGTTGCTTCAGTATCGAAACTCTGAATTTCTTCTCCGTCAGCGGTAAAGCGCCCAGGTACTTCGATTACAGATGTAAAAATGGGAGCTGGCTTGATTATTTCTAAAGCAAAAATGTCTGCTCTATTTTGATAGCCGATTTTGAAGGCATCCTTCATTCCTTGATTCGTTACCAGCAATAAGGGCTCGCCCTTGCGCTCAAGCAGGGCGTTCGTGGCAACAGTGGTACCAATGCGTACCTGTCCAATAGCGGCTTTCGTGTGGCTGATAGTGGTCGGATTTGCCTTGGCTTGACTGATGATTGTGGCAATTCCTACAGTTGCAGGATCTTTGCTTTGATCTGGTAATTCCGAGAGAATTTTATGGACGAATATTTCTCCATCGGGTGCTTTCGCTACGATGTCGGTAAAAGTACCACCGCGGTCTATGTAAAATTCGAATGCCATAGCCAGATTGTAACGCTGAATAGATCCGAAATAAGGGGGAGTTTTTGCCCCTTGATACTTAAGTTCTAAGTATTGATAAGTTCAATTGGCAGAGCTAAGGAAAAATTTCTATTAGAAAAGCTCTTCTTGATTATTGTCACTTCTTTCAGTGGCAAGCCGTTGCCGGCGGCAGGAATTGCTATGTGTCTGGCAGTTATTGAGAATGGACTTGCTCTGAATGTCATAGAAGAGCAGACGAATTCAAGATAGGCATACAATGGTATGCGTGCCCGAGCTCGCAAATAGTAACTTTACGGAGTTTTTCGTTTGCAAATAATCGATATACTATCCAACTATAGTCATAAGAATGGTCTTTTTTCTGACTGCGAGCTGATACTAATCGAGAGTAAGCATGGCAATGAGCGCAAACAACATCCAAACAGCTACATCTACTTCTACTTCTGTCAGTGATTCTCCTGAGCGTCTCGAGCAGATAGCCAAGTGGCAGGCAGTAAGTGAAGAAGCTCACTCGGCCTTTGAAGTGCGGCGTTATACCCAAGCTGAGACACGCTTCTTGGATGCTTTGATTATTGCCGAGCAACTATCTGGTGTTGTCACTCCTGAAGCAAAGGATGAGTTAGACCAGAATATTATTACGACGATCGCTACCATGGCTAAGAACGCTATTGATACTAAGCCGCAGAGTCCTACGCAGTTTTTGCGACCCGCTTATAAAATCGTCGACGTTAGCGAAGAAGATCTCGTCAGGCTGGCCAAGAGCCTTAATAATCTAGCCGCGTTGTATCACTTGCAAGGAAAGTTCTTCTTAGCTGAGAATCTATATGACCGCTGTCTCGACATAAAATTGGCTCTTTATGGAGAGGAGCACCTAGAAACTGCAATCAACTTGCACAATTTGGCTGTTCTCAACTGCGCGAAGAAGAAATGGGAAAAGGCCGAGATTCTCTTTAAGCGAGCTCTGGAAATTCGCGAGAAACTACTGAGTGAAAATGATCCCGAGCTGATTCCGATTTTGAAGAACTACGGCATCATGCTGCGCAAGACCTTGCGCGAAGACGATGCTAAGTCTGTGGAAGCGAGAATGGCCGCCATTGAAGCTCTCAAAGTCTCTTAGGCCAGTCCTCGATTTGCCAACAGAGCGGCTGTGGTATTCGCGCCTCTAAGGTTTCTTGCCTCCGGTGTTCTTGGCTTAGGGGGTCTTAGATATAGGATTCTTAGCTTTAGCTGTTTCGAGTTCTATTAGAGTGCGTTTGCGTTCCACTCCCCAGCGGTAACCCGAGAGTGAGCCATCACTGCGGACCACTCGGTGGCATGGAATCACCACCGCTAGGGCGTTTGCGGCACAGGCGCTGGCAACCGCACGGACGGCTTTGGGCGCTCCAATTTTTTTACCGATATCGGTATAGTTTTTGGTTTGCCCGGGCGGAATTTCCATTAATGCGTGCCAGACTCTTTGCTGGAAGCTTGTGCCTCTTATGTCAAGGGGGAGGCCGAGTCCTTGGTTCGGTTCTTCAATAAAAGAAATTACTTGAGCAACTACTTGTTCGAAGTCTTGATCTCCTCCTTTTAATTCGGCGCGGGGAAATCGGTCTTGGAGATCGCGTAGCAATTCTTCGGGATCATCTCCCATTAAAATTGCACACACGCCTTTGCTGCTTTGGGCTACAAGAATAGAGCCGAGAAAACAGTCGCCAACGGCAAAGTAAATTGCGGTGTTTTCGCCGCCGGCTTTGTAAGCCGTAGGGGTCATGCCTAGTAAAGCACCTGATTCTTCGTAAAACCGACCACTCGAATTATAGCCAGCATCAAAAATTGCTTGCGTGACGCTGCTACTGTTACTGAGTTCTTTGCGAATTCTTTTGGCCCTATGGGCGGTGGCGTATGCCATTGGTGTTAGTCCTGTTATTGATTTGAAGATGCGGTGAAAATGATAAATGCTCAGACCTGCTGCGTTTGCCAGTTCTTGCAGGGTGAGCTTGCGTTCCGATGTTTCAATCAGTCGGCAGATATTTGAGACTATAACTAGATGGTTTTCCCGCTGAGAATTTTGTTTTGGTTTGCATCGCTTGCAAGCTCGGAAGCCGGCAAGTTCAGCTTCTTCGCAAGTCTGGTGAAACTGTACGTTTTTGTAGTTAGCAAGACGGGCTCCACAGGACGGACGGCAATATACTCCTGTGGTTTTCACTGAGTATAAAAATTGACCATCAAATTGTTTGTCGCGTTCAACAATTGCTTGCCAGCGACAGTCTATATTTAAGGGTGTGTTAGTGGGCTCTTTCATGGCTTCAAGCTTAGCAAGGGAGTAGTTACTGTGCACTCCGAGTCTTGCTTTTGAATTAGTGTTTGGAATTAGTGATTCTAGAACTCAGGGTTGAATTTTAATAGTCGATGAGCCTGTATTGGCTGCTCTCCATTTAGGTGATCGGCATGGTGAAGTAGGTAGTGGTACCCCGTCCGGCTTCTGATTCGGCCCAGATCAGGCCGCCTAGACGTTCGACGTTGCTGCGGGCAAGATACATTGCCAGTCTTGAACCGTAGGTATCTTGCGTGTGTTTCCCTTCAATAAAGCCAACGAACATTTCAGCAATTTCTGACTCTGGTAGTGCAGGGCCAGAGCTTGACACGCCAATGCGCATCTCATTGCCTCTTACTTGGCTTTCCACTCGAACCCGGCCACCGGCCGCTGTTACCATAATCATGCGTTCGAGAACTTGTCTTAAAATGCCGATGATTGCCTCTCTGTTTCCTAAGATTGGCGGCAATCCGGTTACTGTTTTGTAGTCTAATAGAAGTTGGCGATCGCGGGCCAGTGGTGTCACTTCTTCAAGGCAGTCGGCAACTACTCTAGTGATGTTTATCTGTTCTTTGACGGCTGCAGGTGGTGGCACAAAGCCGCCATACATCATTAGTAAGCTATCCACCACTCCGACCAGTTGACTGTAGTGCAAGTGTAGCTCTGCTAAGGCCTGACCGACCGATGGATGCATGGTGTTGCGAGCATTAGCAAGGATGGCATGCCAGCTTAGTTCTGCCCCTGTTAATGGGCCGCGGATATTGTCTTGCAGCATGCTAACGATTTCCTGGCGCAGTAATTGATTTTCACTGCGCAGTGATTTGTCGCGCAAGACCATGATATAGCCCATTATTGAGCCATCATCTCCGGAAAGTGGCTGAAGGTGTGCTAGTACCTGAACAGTTTTTTCGCTAGCTCGCTGGAATATTACTCCTTCAGGATAGAACTGATTGATCAGTGCCATCGGGTCGCCACCGTGTTGCGTAAAGGCTTGTCCCATACCGTGACTTTGGGGAGTCTCGCCCGGTTTGAGAACTAAGTCGAAGCAAAGTCGTCCGGCGATTTCTCCTTCTGACATACCTGTCCAGTTGAGGAAAACTGGGTTGGCGTGCAGGATGTTGCCGTATTGGTCAAGAATGAGGAAGCCTTCCGTGGAACTCTGTAAGACAGCATCTAGTTGTTGTTGCAGTACAGTTGCTTGCCGTCCAGCTTGATTGACGTGCCTTGATAGTTCAGCCACCTTCTGCGCTTGGGTGGTGATCTGACGATTGAGTGTGTCTACTTGTTGGGTTGATTGCTCAGCAATTAAGCCCCGCTCTTTTACTGCTTCTACCTGCTTGTTCAGCTGAATCTTGAGATTTTGCGTAGTCGAGCGCATCGACAACACTGCTGTATCAATAAGTTCTCCCAGCTCTAGCCAATCTCCGGAGAGTCCTTCTAAAGGCGGAATTACTTGTTTATTGTTGGCGATGGCCTGGGTGCGACGGACTAAGAAGCGCAATGGAGCATCAACTGATTGGGCTATTTTGGCGGCCAGGAATAAGCCAATCAGGCCGCCAAATACTCCAACCAAGCCACCCAGCAATACTACTTCCACAAGTTTTGACTGTTCGTTGGGAACCGGTTTGCAAACTAGTACATAGCCGATAACAACGCGGTCGCTTTCCAGTGGCAGAGACATCCACCAGGCCCCTTCTTTTTCGAAACCATTGGCTGGCACAATTAGATGGTCTAGTTGTGGAATGCCTGTTCCTAATGGCGAGCGCGCTACGACTTTGCCGGCGTCATGACCATTGAGGTCCAGCAAGAAGCGCATGGGCCCGGGTAGATTTTTGATGCCCTGGGAAAATGCCGTTGTGGTTTTGATTTTTTCTGAATAAACAGCAAGCTCGACTCCCAAAACATTGGGATCTTCGATGCCGAAGCGCGAAGCTAGTGCGGTGAGGAAATCGGAATTGAGCGGTTGGTTGACTGCAATAATGCCTTTGTGACCGCCGCTCGAGAAGGACTTGACTGTACTGATTGAAATTACGCCAGTTTTTTCACTGAAAGTTGGACCTTTGTAAAAGTCATGTGCAAGAGCCAGGTCAATCACTGTGCTCTCTGCTTTCAGGGAGTAACCGCTTTGGTTGGGTGTCTCGGTGCTAAAAAAGACATTTCCCTTTTCATCGGTAACCTGAACACTACCCGGGAAGAATAGTTTGTCTTCCGCTGCCTTGATGCTGGCGGCGGCCTCTCCTTTGTTTCTGCTGTCATAGGCGGATAAGAAGCGTTGATCGCGCAGTAGGCTGTCAACTAGCCTTTGGGTTTGATCTTGAGCGGCGGTCAAGCTTGTGTTTAAGCGCGGGCCGCGCACGCTAGCTACAGCTGAGGCCGCCAGGGTTCTAGTAGAGCGAAAGTCAAAATAGACAGAATAGAGAACGTGGCCGGAGACCACGATCACCACTACGGTAATGAGCGCAAACGTGAGCCTTGAACTCAGATTCAAAGAGCTACCACCAAGCTATTAACACCTTACAAAAGAACCATAAGAAGTTTAACCCCTTATGCAGCCTCTTGGAATCGGGTATACCCTATTTACCGGCTTGAGCCTTGCGGTATTCGGCTTGCACCTGAATCGCCCGGATTAACTGGTTCGGGCCTATGAAACCCAACTCCAAAAGAATTTGGCCTAGTGGCTTTGGATCTCTATCATGATCTTTGTCTTCGCGTTGAATGCGCAAAGACTCATCCAGCTGATAGATCGTTATGTAATCTAGTTCAACGAGAATTTGCCCCAGCAGCGTACGGCTTGGGTCCTGCTGTGAATTGTCTTGGGCTTCTTTGGAGCTTTTGGATTTCGGCATTTTCTTTTTTCGTTTATTACTTGAGTTGGAAAGCAGACCGCTGGGCAACACCCGAAGAATTCAACTTATGGCTGCTGGGTTTCCCCCCTGACCAGGTTCGTCGGTCTTCGCCGTCACCCAACGATCTGTGAATAGTGATTATAGACGAAATATCCTATCAATAGCAGTGCATTGTAAATACTCGCTTTGCCAGACTTCGTTCGCAACCTTTTGACAAGGGCTTACACTTATCATTCTGACAAATAGAAACTTTACCGATATCGGTAAAAAAATTGATTGAGCTTGGCAAGTGGGAGCTAATTTGACATGTTGAAGTACCTTTCAACCCTGCGTTTAATGCCGCCAACGCCCATAACTTCTACTTTAGAGGGGAGCTGGGCGATTCAGGTTTTGAAATCGGCCGTGGACCTCGGCATTTTCGAGTCTCTTGTTGACGGTCCGCTTTCTGCTGCATTAATTGCTAAGAAGCAAGCTTTGCAGGTGGAAGGTACTAAATTAATTGCCGACTCCCTCGTCGGTATGAATTTACTTGATCGTGCTGATCTCAACGGTAAGGTTCGCAGCACCGAGGCTATTTACGAATTGAATATGTCTTCCCAAACATATTTGATTTCGGAGAGTCCACTTTTTATGGGCATGTATTTAAAACAGCATGACGAGCTAGACAAGATGTGGCGCAACTTGCGCGAAACTATTCGTACGGGTACACCGGTGATGGCTGTCAATGAGGATGCCAAAGCTGAGGAGATTTTTCCCCACCTGGCAGAGGCTATCGTGCCCTTAAATTACTGCATTGCCGCTGACGTAGTGAAGTATTTGAAAGAACGCAATCAAGAGGCTGAGAGCACAAAGAGCATAAAAGGGTCACAGCGTTCGCGATCGGCAAATGATGGCGGAAGTGAAGAGGCCGACATTCTCAGTGTCGGCAAAGCCACCAAGAACATCAAAAAGGCGCTAAATATCCTCGATCTGGCCGCAGGTTCGGCAGTTTGGAGCATCCCCTTTGCCCAGGACAATCGCGATAATCATATTGCTGCTCTCGATTTCCCGGCAGTCCTTGCTGTTACGCGAAAAATAACAGAGCGCTTTGAAGTTTCCAGCCAATATACTGAGGTGCCTGGAAACTGGCGCGATATTCGGCTTACTCCGGGCTTGTACGATGTTGTCATCCTCGGTCACATTCTTCATTCTGAAGGTCTGGAGATGAGCAAGAGATTGTTAGCCTATTGCGCCGCTGCACTCAAAGACGGTGGCACTCTGGTGATTGCCGAATTCATGCCTAACCAAGAACGCACGGCGCCTTTGTACCCTTTGATGTTTGGCTTGAACATGTATCTTGCTACTGCAGATGGTTGCGTTTTTAGTTTTGATGAAATTACAAGTCTTTGTCGCGCTGCTGGTTTTCGTGATATTTATCGGCATCAGGGTGTAGAGTACGATTCGCCAGTTGTCTTTGCGACGAAATAAGTGTGGTGGCTGTCTCGATGACGGATCAATCTAAGATACTTAGCCCAGGCAACGAGCCAATTTTTATTTGGGTTCAATATAAAGAAGAAGAGATCAACAGCGGTTATTGGCAAGTTTATAAGCAACTACAACTGCCCCATCGCTTATTTTCTATGTTCGCACTTAGTTTTAGTGTGGCAATGGGTTACGTTCTGCTTTCGCCAGAGAGCCCCGTGTCTTCTGCTAATACTTGGGCTGAGTTGATGCAGATTGACTATCTGCCTGGTTTATTGATTGCTGGAGTTGGTATTCCGTCTACATGTATGGCTATGGTCTATTTGTTGCTGCACCATTTGTCACAGGATAGTTTTCGCAAGCGACCGAATTTCCACTTCCCGATGATGTATCTTCTCTATCCAACTGGCATTCAGGTGCAGTTTGCAACGGGCACTGGCATGATTGATTGGCGCCAATTTTCGCTTGTCCTTGAGAGCAGTGAAAGTTTTTGTTTGGCGTCTAATATCAATGATGTTTTTGTTTTGCCGAAGAGGTGTTTCGCTTCGGCTGCTGAGGTTGAGGCTGTCAGAGCCATTCTTGCTACTAACTCGCGCAATTTTAGGAAAATTGGCAAAGATTTCAATGCCGCATCAATTGTCTACGAAAAGAAGGCAATTTCGTCCGTGATGATAGATGGTGAGCAGTTCTCGATTCCCGATATGCTGCCTCCGCCTGGCGTTATTCAGTCTCCGGGTTTGTCTCAGCCGTCGCTAGGAGACGACAACGCTAGTTCCAGCGGCAACGCTAGTTCCAGCAGCAACGCTAGTTCCAGCAGCAACGCCAACACAACTACAAACGATGCTAAAGCTCCCGATTTTGTTGCTGCGAGTAAGCCAGATTATGACCCTAGCTATCCGCCTGCTCAGGCCCTAGAAAGTAGCTTGAAAACAGGGCTTGAGGTTGAGGTGCTTTATCAAACCGGAGAGATTGCCCAGGCAGAGAGTATCTATTTCTTTCGCAAGAGATTGGTGCTCCTGGGGATGATCTATATTAGTCTTGCTCTACTCATGCCCCTCAATTTTCTTGCTTTGGGTTATATCTGGAATCTGCCTCAAGCAACAGAAGTAGTAATGGGGCTGTACCAGCAGTTTGTCCTTTTGTTGGTACCCATTTATATTGGCCATGCCGTTTCAATTTATTGGAACATTATGCAGCGCACCAAGATTAATGATGCTGCTGCTCAGGTATTTGTATTTCAGTTGACCGAGGAGGGCTGCGGTGTTCGCACCGGTGAGCGCTATGTTGTTTTGGCGTGGTGGCACTTCGAGGAGTGTTGGGAAACTGATGAACAGCTGATGCTGCTTCTCGGTAGTCGCGGCCGAACAATGTTTGTTATTCCAAAGAGAGCCTTCCCTGATCGCCTCGGATTGGCCTATGCCACAAATCTACTGCAGCGCAAAATAAAGCGCTACAAAGTACTTGCTTAAGCTGTGAGATAGTTGGCCCCAAAAGAAGTGAAGGGCAAGAACCTTAGTCTTGGCCACCTGCGGCAAAATTAGTCTTGGCCGCCTGCGGCAAAACCAGGACCACTATCGGCATCGTCCACATCGGTATCGGCATTATTGAGACGCAGTAGCTCCCGGCGCCATTCCAGGTCAGCCTGTGCTTCTTTAATTAGGCTGGCTAGACCTTGGAAATCGGCAAAGGAAAGATCAATAGCTAAGCCGATGTCGAAAGTTAGTTTTACCCGTTCGCAGTTGGGTGAGCAGGACATACAGACCATGTGGTCTGGTCCGCAAACTTCGAACATTTGTGTTTCATCGCATTGCAGTGGATCTTTCTGCCAATCGAGATACTCAATAAATGTGTCATCTTCAAGACTTTGTTGTACTAGCAACACAAGCGCCTGATATTGAGTGTTATTGAGATAGATAGTGACTTCTTGGCGCCGAAAATCGAGAGCAAATTCTCCGTTTTCTTTGTCTAGATATAGATCAGCAAAAGCATTGGCGAAACTGATTTGAAAAGCGGTGCTTGTCTTCATCTTTACCCTGGTTGTTTGAGCCACTGAGCAACATCTTTAGCATGGTAGGTGATTACTAGATCAGCCCCTGCACGGACTATACCCGTTAAGCACTCCATCACAACTTTTTGCTCGTCGATCCAGCCGTTGGCGGCTGCTGCTTTGACCATCGAATACTCACCTGAGACATTATAGGCTGCAATCGGCAATTTAGTCAGATTGCGGGTTTGACTGATAACGTCAAGGTATGGCAAGGCTGGCTTAATCATAACGATGTCGGCGCCTTCTTGGATGTCTAGCTCAACTTCACGCAGTGCTTCGCGGCCGTTGGCTGGGTCCATTTGATAGCTCTTGCGGTCGCCAAACTGGGGAGCCGATTCCGCCGCTTCACGAAATGGTCCATAGAGAGCTGATGAGAACTTGGCACTATAGGCCATGATTGGAATGTTCTCGAAGCCGTTAGCATCTAGGGCCGCTCTAATGGCGGCTATGCGACCGTCCATCATGTCCGACGGAGCAATGATATCGGCTCCAGCTGCTGCTTGTGAAACAGCAGAGCGCGCGAGTATTTCCAGGCTGGGATCGTTGAGAACTTTGCCATCGTGAACTAAGCCACAATGACCATGGTCCATGTATTCACAGAGACAAGTGTCGGCAATAACCATGAGGTCAGGGAAGCGTTTTTTTAGTTCGCGGGTGGCGCGTTGAACGATACCGTCATCAGACCAGGCGCCGCTTGCTTGAGAATCTTTGCTAGAGGGGATGCCAAAGAGCAGAACAGCGCTGAGGCCAAGATTTACGGCTTCTTCAGCTTCTTTCAGCATTTCGTCGATGCTTTGCTGATGAATACCAGGCATAGACTTGATTGGGGTTTTAATGCCTTTGCCTTCGACAATAAAGAACGGGTAAATGAGCTGTTCCAGGCGTAAATGGGTTTCACGCACCATGGCGCGCAAAGGTGCTTTGGAGCGCAGGCGGCGCATACGCATGTCAGGGGTGACTCGAGGCAAGACATATTTGTTGCTTGTCTTGTCCAGTTCTGCCGCTACAGTCTCTTTCATCTAATGGTCCTTATTATTGTGCAAAAGCCATATAGCTACTAAATATATCGCCTTGGCGTGCCTGGTTCGTCGCTATAAGTGATTCTGTTCGAATTTTAATGATGCCAAGAGTACTGCCAGGCCCTTGAGCGTGTGATCTTTTGCTACCAAATCTACCCGACCTAGGCTTTGTTCGGCTGCAGAGGCAGTTATTGGTCCAATAGCAGCTATTTTAACTGAGGCAAGCAGGTCTTCTTTGGCTAGCGCCAACTTCTCTTTATGATCGGCTTCGGCGGCCTCAGTTTGTGATCCTTTCGACATTAGCTCGGCTTCAGGATAGGGTTGTCGCCCTAATTGAAGCTGTAGCCCTAATTCAACTACTAGCCCGAGGTTGCGAGCGGTTTGAGCGCTGGCTAAGGTGATTACGTCTATAGCTTTATCTTGCAGCAGGCCAACTAGCTCTACTGCTAGTTGCTCTTTATTGGCAGGCAAGCCACTTTCGTAGGCAATGGCAATGTCAACTTTTGCTCCAGCGGCCTCTAGCTCTTCGGCTATTAGCAATCTGCCGATATTAGTTTTGGGCCAGAGTAAGCGTTTCCCCGCAAGATTTGTCTGTTGTGGTAGCTCAGTTGCGAGGCTTTCGGCGACATAGGTTGTGGGTTGGAAAGCCACGGTCAGGCCTGCTTCATTGAGGCTAGAGCTGGTGGCCGCACCGATGCTAGCCAGTTGGCAACGGCGAAGAGCTTGGGCTGACATCCCAATTGCTTTCAGTCTTTGTAGCGTGAATTTCACCGCATTGTGACTGGCGAAAATAACCCAGTCATATTGCTCTAGTTCTTTTAGGGCTTGATCTAGTTTCGTATAGTCAGAGGCTGGGTGCACAGCCAAGAGGGCTCGTTCTATGGTCGTGGCGCCCTGTTCTTGCAGAAGCGTGGCAAAGCTGTCGGCCTGCTCTTCTGCTCGCGTTACCAAGACTCTTAGGCCTTGTAATGGTTTGTCCTGCATAGTTTATTGACTATCGAAATTCGGCTGTTGTGCGGTTATGGAGGTGATACCACATTTGGTGTGGATAGGCGCAGCTCTTCTAAGATCTTGTCGGCCCCAGCATCTTGGAGCTTTTTAGCCAGGGCTTTGCCAAGTAAGTGGGCGTATTCTCTTGGCCCGCTAATTGAGTCGCGATAGATTTCACTACCGTCTAAGGCGGCAACGCAGCCCGATAGTTTTAGCTTGGACTGATCCGCTGCTTGTACTTGAGCAAGAGCACCGGCTGGTACTGAGCAGCCGCCACCAAGGACATCTAAGAAGGCACGCTCTGCCGTAATTTCGTCTTTGGTATCTTGGTCTTCGATGCAGGCTAGCATTTCTAATATATCTTTGTCGTTGTCTCGGCATTCCACCGCTAGAGCGCCCTGCCCTACAGCTGGTGTGCAGATATCGAGATCTAAGTATTGAGTAATTTTGTCGTCAAATTCAAGGCGCAGTAAGCCAGCAGCGGCCAGTATCATGGCATCGCATTGACCTTCTTCTAATTTACGAATGCGAGTGGGGATATTGCCGCGCATGTCGACAAACTTCAAGTCTTGGCGCAAAGCGCTAAGTTGTGCCGCTCTTCTTCGGCTCGATGTTGCTACTGTGCTGCCCGCGGCTAGTTCCATGAATGAAGCTGCTTTGTTGCTGACGAAAATATCTCTTGCGTCCTGGCGGCTGAGAACGCAAGCAAGAGTTAGACCATCCGGGAGATCGGTTGGTAAGTCTTTGAGGCTGTGAACGACAAAATCTACTCTGTCTTCAAGCAGCGCTTCCTCTAGTTCTTTGACGAAAACACCCCTTCCACCCAGTTCAACGATTGGGCGGTCTAAGATCTTGTCACCGCCGGTGGTGATGGGGTGAACTTCGAATTTAGCATCGGGGAAATTTGTCTTTAGGATTGCAATGACAGTATCAGTCTGAAGGCGAGCTAACTTGCTCTCCCTTGTGCCAACGCGAATAGTGCTAATTTTTGAACTTTTCACTATGGCACTCGAAACCATCACTAATTTAAAATTGGACGCTGGGATGAGGGCGCAGTGGTCTCATGGATTTTTTCTTGCATCGCTCTGCTTTTGCGCGCTTCAGCACAAGCAGAAGATTGTTGTGATGCGAACTTAGCCATACTGTTTGTAGCTAAGGGAGAAAGTGGATCAAGATTGAAGAGTGTCCGTAGAGCTTCGGCTTGCTGCCGCAAAATCTCATAGTCTTTTGTTGCTTTCAGCTGTACGGTTGGATGATGCAGGATCTGATTGATAATAGCTCTGCTAATTGCTTCCATGTCTTGTCCGCTAGCATTAAGCCCTGGTAAGACTGTGTTTTTGGCCATGTGTTCTTGGCGAATAGCTTCGATTTTCTCGCGCAGAACGGCTATGGTTGGCACAACTAACTGCGACCGCTCCCAGTTGTGATATTCCTCAAGGGTTTCGTAGATGATGGTTTCAGCATCGCTGATTAAAGCTTCTCTGTAGGCCATGTTTTTGGCCACAATTTGGCTTAAGTCATCGGCAATGTAGAGCTCAACTCCGTCCAGCTCAGCCACAGCCGGATCAACGTTTCTTGGCACGGATATGTCGATGATTATTTGCTTGGGTGAGTTTGCGTGGCGCTGGCGGGCCAGCTCATCTCGTTGCAGAACAAATTGTTTTGAGCCTGTGGCAACAATAACAAGATCGGCCTGAGCTGCTACGGCTGTGCGTTCTTCGAAAGTAAAGCTAGTTTTTAGGCGTTCTTTGTTGCTGAGCTTGTTGCTGAGGAAGTTGTCGATGCGTTCGCTGTTGCGATTGAAGAGTACTATCGGTCCTTGCCCTGAATCGGAAAGCAGATGCTTGGTGCAAATCTGACCCATTTTGCCCATGCCAATTACGGCTACTGACTTATCTTTCAGGCTACCGAGTAAATCTTTTGCCAGTTCAACTGCTGCCGAGCTAACTGAAACCGCTTTTTTACCAAGGGTTGTTTCCGAACGTACTCTCTTACCGTTTGTGAGAGCCAACTTAAACACTATATCGAGAATTGGTCCGGCTGTTCCGTGCTCAAGGGCGGCCTGGTGTGAGGCTTTTACTTGTGACATGATCTGGCCTTCACCGAGAATCATGCTGTCTAAGCCGGCTGCCACACGCAATATGTGCAAGACTACGTCATCTCTGAGCAGGCGGAAATTCGGCTTGAGAGCCTCGTGATCGCTTACTGACTGTACGGAGCTGAAGAATAGGTCAATTTCCTTGAGGCCGGCAGCTACATCATCTACAACTGCGTACACTTCTGTACGATTGCAGGTTGACAAGATCGCTGCTTCCTTTATATGCGGAAAGCGCTTTAGTGCTTCTAAGGCATGGCCGATGCATGAGTCCGGAATGCAGAACTGTTCCCGGATGGCTATGGGAGCTGAATGGTAGTTGATGCCGCTTACGACTAAGTGATTCATGTTACCTGCGCAGAGCGCTTTTCAGAACGGGAAGCTTTCCCTTGACCCAGATTATAGCGACGCTTTAGCCCATTAGGCCTGAGTCAATATTCACAGTAAATAAAACGTATTCTCCATAAATGGCCATGATGACAATTACAGGGGAATTCGCTTTCTCCTAACCTCCCTATATTAAATCCGATTGACACCCGATTCATCCACCTTTCGGCTGAAGAGAATTGCCAATTATGAGCATTCTTTAGATGCTCAATTTCTCACATAAACATTGTTGAATGAATTGTGGGCCGCTGGCAAAAACGAACGGTTTGCTGTTTTTCCCACTGTAGTGCTGTCAGACCAAGTCGCCAACTCGCTTTTCAGTTCCGGGTGGAAAATGCCCCCGAGCCAGGCCATTCCTTTTATCACTCTTAAGGTTGGCCTCGAAAGCATGTCATTCTTTTGATCCGGCAGATAATAAACACGGTTTTGGCGCACTGCTTGCAGCTTGTTCCATGGTGACTGTTTCATGAAGGCCTGATTACGAGCTTCGTAAGGCATGATAATCAAGTCTGGGTTGCTCAAGACTAGTCGCTCAAGGCTGAATCTAGGATAGCTGACATTGATATCACCGGCCACATTTATGCCACCACAGGAGGTGATGATGCCATGAATAAAGCTCGATTTGCCAGCGGTCATGAGTGGTTGCGGCCAAACGCAGTAGAAGACCTTGGGGGTTTCGGTGGCCTTGTTAATGATTTTGGCCAGGTTTTGAAGCTTGGTGTCGAAATTTTTTGAAGCTTCCTCTCCCTCTTGGCAATGCCCTGAGAGTTCACCAACCCGTTTCAGATTTTTACCGATATCGGTGAGATTACTGTTGTCAATAACAATGGCGTTCAAATGATGATTCTTGATCTTGCCCGCCAGTTCTTCCTGTCCAGAGACGAGCATGACCAGATCGGGCTTCAGTCGAGCCAGACGCTCCAGGTTTGCTGAAATAAAGGTGCCGACTTTGGTAATTGCGCTGACTTCTTTGGGGTAGTCGCAAAAGGACGATACTCCAATAATCTGGTCTTTGGCCCCGACAGAGCAAAGTAGCTCAGTGTTGGAAGGGGCCAGGGAGACAATCCGCGGTTTCGGACTCTTTTGAATGCTCTGTTTCTGAGCGTTATTAAGGCTAGTAGAGCTATATGGAGCTTTGTCATTATTGGCGAAGGCCGCAGAAGGCCCCAGGCTAGAGCAACTGCTAATAAAGGCGGCCGTCAGCAGGGAGAGATGGATAATTAAAGCCGGTTTTCCAGCCATGTTTGGGCTTCTTTCAAGCGCTCCTGATGAGCGAGACTTTGCAGGGTTAGAGTGCGATCAAGCAATTGCCAATCGAACAGAGTCATTCTAACCAATCGGTCGATTTGTTTTTGGTAGTCTGGGTCAGTCCAGCGAAAACCGTCGTCGCTGGGTGGAAACATGGGCGGAATGTAGATGATATCTGTGTATAGAGTGCTTTGTTGGCGAGCTTCGTTGTAATAACGCTCGCTGTCATATGTCATTGCTTGACAGATGTTCCAGCGTTGCCATAGTACCCAGGCATCGAGGGTGGAACGGTCTGCGATAAAGCTGCCAAGATTATTCTCTTCGGCAATCTGCGCTTTTAAGACTTGATTCTTAAATAGTTCTTGGTCGGGAATTTCGCCAGGATACTGATAACCCATTTCCAGGCAAAGTTTTCGCCCCAGTTCGGGAATGACTGGCAATGCCAGAAGCGGAGTCAGCGCTTCCACCAGGGTGGTTTTGCCGACTCCGCTTGCTCCAATCACTATGATGCGTTTGCTTATGGTCTTACTCTTGATTGCAGTACTTCTTAGTTGTTTGGATTAGCTGGTGGTTGTTGTTGCGGCGGTCTTGCTGCTGGTGCAACAGCCGGAGCCGGTTTGGCCTGGTGGTTGCTTTCTTCTGGTTGACCACGCCGGCGCATTTGATCGGCTAAGTCGATACCAGTCAGGCCTTTGATCATTGTCAGACTTTGGGCAGCAACATTCAAGACGTCTCCGCTTATCTTGCTGGCGCCAGTGGTATCACCACCGGTGGAAAGCAAGGTGATTGAGCCGACCTTGGCTAGAGGAGAAGCGGCAGCTTGTACGAGATCAGGCAGCTTGTCGATAATCATTTGCATAACGGCAGCATCATTGTACTGTTTGTAGGCTTCAGCTTTTTTCGACATGGCGTCGGCTTCGGCTTGACCTTTCGCTGCTGTTACTTGGGCTTCGGCAAGACCCTTGGCGCGACTGGCTTCAGCGTTTGCTATACCCATTGTGCGTACAGCGTCAGCTTCGGCTACTGCTCTAAGTTTTGTCGCTTCAGCTTGACCTTGAGCTGCCAGCTTCACCGATTGAGCATCGGCTTCGGCTAACATTGTTCTCTTCAAACCTTCTGCTTGGGTCATCAATCTAATTCTTGATTGCTCTGCTTCAGCGGGCTTAGTGATCTCAGCTTCTAGGGCTACTTGTCGCTTCATAACTTCGACTTGTTGCAGTTCAACTTCTTTCTGCGCTTCCACGATTTTTACTTTCTGCATTTCTTCAGTTAGTTTTTGTTGTGATTGCGCTTTGACGATTTCGTACATCATGTCCGATGAGGCCTTGGTTCTTGCTACTTCAGATTGATAGGTAGCTTGGCTCACTTGGAAATTCTTTGACGATTCTGCCACTCTCGTGTCAGCAGCTAGTTTGGCTTTTGCACCTTCTTCAGCCGCTTGCGCTTGGGCAATTTGAGCATCACGTGAGGCGCTAGCTTGGGCGATTTGAGTTTCTTTGGTTGCTTCAGCTTCACCGATTGCGGCACTTCGTTTCGCTTCGGCTGTTTGCTTTTTACCTAATGCTTCTAGGTAGCCAACAGAGTCGCGGATTTCTTTGATAGTGAATGAGTCAACTATTAGACCCATTTTTGCCAGGTCGGCAACGGATACTTCTTGCACTCTAGAAGCGAATGAATCAAAGCTCTGAATCAATTCTTCTACAGTCATCGTACCTAAGATGGCGCGCAAGTGGCCTACGAGTGTTTCGTGGGCAACTGTGGCAATCTCATCGTTAGTCTTGTTGAGGAAGCGTTCAGCAGCGGTGGCAATGGCTTCTTCGTCGCCACGCACTTTAACCTGTGCTACACCTTCTACGTAGATCGGGACACCATTTTTAGTGATCATTGCGGCGTTTGAGTGCACTTCTATAGTCATCACTTCTAGCGACAACAAGTGTCTCTGGTGCATGACCGGTATGACGATTCCACCGCCGCCTCTCAGCACCTTGATGCCTCCAGGTACAGCACCGGTAATAATCATCGCTTCGTTCGGGCCGCACTTTTGATATACGTTGGCCAAGAAGTAGAAGATGCTTAGAATGACGACAAAAGCAATCGCTCCTCCGCCCCAAAGCACAATATTTGGATCCATCTTTGCGTTCCTCCAAAAGCCTTCGAAAAGCCCCTTACTCGGAGCTTCCTCGATGGACTTATTCCCTATTTTTAGTTAAAACCGTTGTCTATCAGATGTCCTAATGACTTCCTAATAACTTTTCAATCCTATACCGTATGTGGTGCCTAACACGGGATTCCAGTTCTTTTCTTTATATTCTTGACAACCTTTTGTTCCTGATATTTAATCTGTTTATCGGTCGCAGGCTGGGATTCCGTTGGGCTGGTGTTTTGCGGTACTTAGTGACCGTCAAGTTGGGCGTCTGAAAATGGTTCCACAAGAACGACTGGGCCGTCTGTTTCTACGATAATTACTTTGGTTCCTCGGGCTATTTCGCCGCCCTCTTTGGCTGGCCGCGCGGCAGCATTGAAGCGGGTCAGTCCGATAATGTAACTTACCTCTCCCAGGCGGCCATCCTTAATTGGAGTGTTTACCTCGGCAATCTGGCCAATGGCCTGTTGCGAACTAGTCAGGCTGGAAGCAGTCAATTTGCTCGTTGCCCAGCCAAGAATCGCTTTCATCAGGTTGACGGCCACTACTCCTGCCAGAATCGCTGGAATGAGCGTGAAAGGCCCCATCCATGGCACAAAGGAGCGCACAGCAATACCGGTGGCGCCAAAGAAACCAATGAAAATTGAAATGGTCATGGGGCTGAATATACTCAGCAGCGTGAAATAGAGATTTTTTTGAGCGTGTCCTTGATTGATTAACTGATTAGCACCAGTGCGTGCGTCATCATCGCCATGACCATCGTGGGAGCCATGATGACCTCCATGTCCACCGTGTCCTCCGTGAGAAGGGTCTCCAGCTGTGTGGTGTCCGCCGGTCAAACCGCTATGACCATGACCGATGTGGCCACCGTGGCCACCACCGTCAAGGTGATGAATGCCGTGCGCTGCTTCGATCACGCCGCTGGCGTGTCCGCCGACTCCATTTCCAGCGGAGCCGTCAGAATGAATCGAATGGCCGCCGTCATTGCTGTCGTGGCCAAAGTGGCCCATCATCAAGGAAATGACGATGAAGCCCCAGCCAAATACTGTGCACATCAAGTAGGTTTGCCCGAGAAGGTCGAATCCTGTCATGTTTTAAAATACCGGCGTCGAAGTAAACTGTGTTCAAAAATACTGAGTTCAAAACTACTGTATTCAATTACTGTCAATTCAGATACCCCGAAAAGATACCTGGTAAACTCCAAAAACCCGCCCAATACTAAAGAAAAGACTAATCAAGAGGGTGCGGAAGCCAAATGATAAAGTGGGAAGGCGAGTGAGAAGAACGCTACGAGAACTAGAAGAAGGCTCTGATAATTAGACGATGGCCCTGCGAATAAGAAGATGGAACTAGTCTTTGCCCACAACAACATGGATTTCGATTCTTTGTCAGCGCAGTTCGCTCTGACAAAGCTCTATCCAAGCTGCAAAATGGTGTTGGGTTATCCCTTGACCGGCAATCTTCGCAGTTTCATCAGCTTGAACCGAAGCTATCTGCCGATTGTTGAAGTTAAGTATGTTGATCTTTCTAAAGTGACGCGCTTCTTTCTTGTTGATTGCCAGCATTTCGATCGTCTTGATAGCGGTGTGCGCAAACTGATGGAAACGAATGTGAATTCTGAGTCTCAGTCTACTGCTCCGTCTCAGTCTGCTTCTCCACCTCAGACACCGGCTCAGGCTCTCAGGCTCTGTCGGCCACTGACAATTTTTGATCATCATGAAAGAGACAAAGATAGCCTAATGTCAATAGCCACCGAAGATTCGCTGGTAGAGGTTGTTGGCTCTGCCACCACAATTTTGGTGGAAAAAATTCGCAAGAAAAAAATTGCCCTGACTCAGTTTGACGCCACACTTCTGGCCATCGGTATTTTTGAAGATACTGGTTGTTTGACCTATGCTGGAACCACAGCTCGTGATGCTGAGTGTGTTGCCTTTCTCATTCAACATGGTGCTGATCTGTCGGTGGTGCGCGAGTATATTCGGCCAAGGATTGAGCAAGAGCAGGTGGCCTTACTTGAGGAACTACTCAGGGCGGCTCAGGTCATCAATGTACAAGGTCACAAGTTCGTGGTGGCAACGGCCCACGTGCCAAAATATGTTGAAGAGTTAGCTTCGATAACACGGCAACTACTTGATCTTGAAGCAGTCGATGGTGCTTTTACTGTGGTGCACATGAAAGATCGAGTGCATGTGGTTGGTCGTGCCGATCCGCGCGTCATCAGCGTTAAGCCAGTGGTGCAAGCTTTCGGTGGGGACGGTCATCCCGGGGCCGGGTCCGCCGTAGTCAAAGGCGGGAATGTTCGAGAAATCGCCGAGCGCATCAAGACGATTTTGCAGGAGCAGACCCCACCGCAGCCACTGGCGCGTGATTTGATGGTTAGCCCCGTGCGCACAATTAAGTCGAATGTCTCCATGGATGAAGCTGGCCGAATGATGCTGCGGTACGGACTGGATGGACTTCTGGTGGCTGAAGGCGAAGACCTGGTGGGTGTGGTTTCGCGCCGCGACATAGATCAATCTAGTCATCATAAACTCGGTCATGCAAAAGTTTCTGGCTTTATGAGCAAGCCCGTTATTTGTGTCTCGCAAGACACTCCTTTGAGCAAGATTCAAGAACTTATGGTGGCCGAAGACATTGGGCGCTTGCCAGTTCTGGATGAGAACAAGAAGCTCGTTGGTCTTGTCTCCCGTCGCGATGTACTCAATAGTTTGTTTGGTGCCCACTATGCCAGACAGGAAAACGCTGCAGCCCAGCGGGGGGCCTCTGCTGGCGCTGGCATGGGGGACGGTTTTTCTGCTGCTCCGGCTGTTGCTCTCTCTGGACCTCATACTGGGGGCGGTGCTCATTCTGGCGCTGGCTCCGACCCTCATTCTGATGGGTTCTCTAAGGCCGGGCGCCCAAACAAGAATTTGAGCGATAAGCTCGCCCATGTCGACAGTCACACTGCTTGGCTTTGTCGAACGATCGGACAAACGGCTCAAGAACTAGGCATGTCGGCCTATGCAGTCGGTGGCTTTGTGCGAGATCTCTTGCTCAATGTTCCTAATTTTGATCTCGACTATGTCATTGAAGGCTCTGCCCAGAAGCTTGCCCAGCGACTGCTAGAGCTTTATCCGAACCGGCTGACCCTGGCAGCGACGCATGATCGTTTTCAAACCGCCACACTGGTTTATCGCTCCGAAAGTGCTGCTGTGGCAGATGCTGGCAGTGTGGATGACATCAGTGAAGCTGACATAAGTGCAGATGCTATCGGTAGTCAGCAACTGGTCGAACGAGAAGTTGATTTATCTACTGCTCGCACTGAGTTTTATGAATTTCCTGCTGCCCTGCCTGAGGTTGAAGCTTCGAAGTTGGAGCAAGATTTGCTCCGGCGTGACTTCACTATCAATGCCCTGGCTGTATGTGTTAACCCTGAGCGCTTTGGTGACTTGACCGATCACTTTAATGGCTTGCAGGATCTCGAGCGCAAGATTGTTCGTATTCTTCACCCCTTTAGTTTTATCGAAGATCCAACCCGTATGGTTCGCGCTGCCCGCTTTGCTGGTCGGCTAGGATTCCATCTCGATGCCAAAACAAAAGAGCAGGCGCGGCGTGCTAGTCAAATGGGAATATTTGATGACCTCGGTGGCGTGCGCATAAAAGCTGAATTGAAGATGATTCTAGAATCTCCGCAGCGCTTGCGTGCCCTCAATCTTTTAGCTGAGCAGAGTGGCAATCTCTGTTATCTTGATTCGCACTTAGAATATGGCGACGGCGTGCGCAAGACAATTAGACGGGCTGAGCGTTTGCTTGGTCGTTATAGTGTTGATGAGCCCTGGGTTGTTTACTTGGGAGCGTTGCTCTCTGAGTTGCCACCAGCGAGAGTGCCTGGTGTGCTTGAGCGTTTGATGCTCACCAATCATCAAAAAGAAGTGATCGAAAGCGGCTTGGAATTACATCGCTTTATGCCTTCGAGTATTGGCGAGATGAAACGCTCCGAACTCTACGAAATGCTGCACGGAAGGGCTCGTGAAGCTCTTGCTATTGCCGCTGCTGCTGGGCAGGTTGGCACTGATTTTCGTCGTTCAATAAAGCTTTATTTGGAAGAGCTAGCTGATACTAAACTCGATATCACTGGCGCTGATTTAATCGCTAGTGGTTTTAAGCCGGGTCCGAAAATTGGTGAGGCCTTGAAGCACGTTTTGGCTGAACGCCTAGACGGCCAAGTGCGCGGCCGTGAGCAAGAATTGCAAGAAGCCCTTAGCTATTTTAAGTAGCTACTAGGTGCATTGACGCACGGTGGCGGTGAAAGCTTTACAAATATCGCACAAGAAAGCATAGTGTGAGTCGAGTTCAAAAATGTCTAGACCTTCTGCGTCAATTTGGAATACAAACTTCATTAGTCTTTGGCAGTCTGGGCAGGTTGGATAATCGCAGTTTTGCAACCAGTCGGGTGCGCCTCCGAATTTTGAGTTGTGGGTGGTGAGACCGTCCAGTAAAAATTCAGAAAAGAGAAAGGGATCTTGCAGTTCTGAACCAGCACTAAATAAAAGATTCTTGTACGGTAGGTCCGCGAAGTTAGGAGAAGCAGGTTCTATCAAAGGTGGAAACTTGATAATATTGCCTGGATACCAACTTGCTTGACCAGCTTTGTCAATTTTGCAGAATAGCTCATCAGTGATCAGTGAACACTGGTTGCAGTAATAGAAGGGCGTGCATTCTGGCGTAAATATAGCGCCCAGCAGTTTCTCGACAATTTTGGGTGTTAAATTTGCTTGGAGAATGAGTGGCCCCTTGCATAGCGGGCAGGCTAGGTGCGCGTCGGTGTATAGCTCCATGATATTTTCTGCCGCGCTATCAGACACCGTCAAATTTAGAGTTCTGCTTTTGTGATAGTAAAGATGGCGTTTCTGATTAGCTTGTGTTACTTCCCAGCCAGCATTGAGGGCTGCATATTTCAGGGCTTCGGAATAATTATCTATTGGGTTTTCATCGTTACCTAACAGCGAAATTAGCTCCTCTGAGACTTGTTCATCATCAATGAAGGCTAGACGCGAAAGCGCCTCCTTGTCACCTTCGTGTAGTCTAAAGAAAAGCTCCTTTTTTACGTTTGGACCCGAGCGTCTGAAGATTGCGTATCCGCTTTCTGGAACATCCAGAAGGTGCAATAGCAAAGGATCTAGGTCAAAATTTGTTAACCCGGCTATGATGCTGATTATTGCAACAGCGTGTTCCCGTGCTTTCTGAGTTTTTGATTTCATCTGCTCTATAAGATTTGGAGACAGCCTTTTCAATTCACTGTCGGTCATTGCAGCAATCAATTCAAACTTCGACTTCGGATATGTGATCAAATTGACTAATGGATCGTGAAACTGTAGATAGTCGAAGGTTGTTAGGAGTATTTCTACTGGATCAGTCATGCCCTGATAGGGATTTAGATCTCTTATATTATTCTTGATGTACAGATCTCTAGCGGCCTTCTCTATGGCATCAAAACAGGGCATGCAATAGCCCTTGAGATGTTTTTCAAATAGTGGATTGAGATCGCCCTTGCAATCTGGTTTGATGCAGGGAATCCTTTCCTTTTTCTGAGTCACTTTTGGTTCTCGCGATTTATAAAACCGGCAGCAATAGTAGCCGCATAATATACACTACAGCGTCAGCGTATTTAGAAAAATGAGAAGTCAGTGCACAACGATTCAAGAATAATTGAAGTAAATGGCATCTCCATTAACGTACAGGTGGCCGGAGAAGGGCCACCTGTGCTTTTCCTTCACGGCTTTCCAGATTCATTGCATCTCTGGGATGCCGTCTTGCCGCACTTTGTCGCTGCTGGTTATAAGGTCATTGCCTATGATCAAAGAGGTTTTGGTCAAACTGACGCGCCGGAAGGTGAAAACTCATACAAAATAGATGCCATTATTGATGATGCCATCGGTGTCTTGGCGGCGCTGAAAATTTCCGAGAAAGTTATTGTTGTTGGTCATGATTGGGGCTCGGCCATTGCCTGGCTGTTTGCTATTCGCCATCCTGAGCTAGTGGAGCGTTTGGTGGCAATTTCGGTCGGTCACCCTACTTCTTATCGACATTCTGGCTGGGCGCAAAAAATTAAAGGCTGGTACATCTGGATGTTTCTCTGCCGCGGCCTGGGCGAGTTTTTTATTAGCAGAGACAATTTTCGCTCCTTTCGCTCTTTGCCCTGCGCTAAAGAAGATGGTCAACGCCGCGTGCGTGATCTCAGCCGCCCAGGCCGTTTAACTGCTGGTCTTAACTGGTACCGAGCTAATGCTAGTGATTTGTTCCTAGCGAAAATTGGTAACTGTACAGTGCCTACTCTGGGCATTTACGGCCCAGACATTGCCCTGACCGCTGAGCAGATGATCAATAGTGAAAAGTATGTTGACGGCCCCTGGCGCTATGTCGAGATGACTGGCTGCACCCACTGGATACCGCTGGATAAGCCGAAAGAACTGGCCGAGATTATTATTGATTGGTTGCGCGGCGTTTAAGTGATAAAGAGTCCACAAGGCCACTGGCAGTCTGCACGGTCTTTGCACCCCATGCGCTCTATATACACTGTCTACTCTGATCGCAAGTCGCTCGTGCTAGTACATCAGTCAATGCATCAGTCAATGCATCAGTCAATGCGTTTCCAAAACTGTCAGATTTTCTTCAAAAAAAATGACACTTATGGAAATCAGTTTTGAAAGGCTTCTTGAGTGTTTTTGCTCCAACTCACACGTGCGTCCCACGCATTACTTCAACCACGATCGCTTCTGCAATTGCGCTGCTGTCGGCACAATCATTTGCACAGCATTGGGAACTGCCTTGATGTGCATTGGAGTCATGCCGCAGGCGTCACCGTCAATCATTGCCAGTCCCTGGTTTTGCTTGCTGCGGCCGTCTGTCTGCCCGGTCAGTGCATATTTGATTTTGTGATAACCTTGCTCTAAAAACGACAGTGGTCTTCGACGTGGTACCACTTCAATATCAACTTCTTTTACTTTCTTGATGTAATAAGGGGCTGTGTTGCCTGTAATGTTTGGGCTCAAGCCCGTGGCGAAATGAAAGCCATACTTCAAATAATCGCCAAATTCTTTTGGTGCCAAGATACAGAGATCTAGTAAGCCATCGTGCATTGAAGCTGATTCGGAGAGCATGCCAACCCCTAGATCGGCAATATTGGTAATGAAGATACCTGAGGCTGTTACGCGAAACTCTTCACCATCGGCGGTGACTTTAAAGATTACTGGTGCTTGGGCCAGGGTTTGCACCATTGACCCGGCGTAGGCTAACATCTTCCAGTTTTCTTTGTCGGCCTTGCCTGGTGTGACGATGGCGTCTGACAAGGGCCCGACGCCAGCAGCAGCAGCAAAATAATTACCGTTCATGATGCCGAGGTCTATTTTCTTGGCTTCGCCGTTCAAAATTACGTCGAGGGCAATGTCCACAGGGTCTGATAGCAAATTTTCTTCGAATATTTTGAGATTGCGAGCCAGTAGGTTACCGGTGCCCAGTGGTACTATCCCTAGCTTTGTCTCAAGCCCCTGGCTCGCTAATGCATGAATGACCATGCGGACAGTGCCGTCACCGCCGGCGGCGACAATGATGTCGAAGTCGCGATTAAGGCCTTCTAATAAGTTGTCATGGGTCGTGCTTGCAGTGGTGGAAACCGTAGTTACTTCGTAACCACCCTCGGTGCAAAGGCGATGTACGCAGGCGCCTAGCCACATCTCAGGGCCAGCGGCGGAGCCAGCAGTGGGGTTGTATATCAATAAAGCGGCGGGCATATTTCAGAGCCTTTGCTGGTTACTTTCTTTCATAGTTTCTTACATTCGTTACCTATTGAGCAATCTTGCTTGCGATAGAAGTCAATAGCAAGTAAAATCATCGCTCTTGTTGGTTGTGCGGCAGATAACTATTGTTCTCATTGACTGCTCGTATCTCTCTCGTGGTAGGCTTCTATATCTTTCTTATCGCTACCTAATCTGAAAGTAATGTGATACCGTTCTCAATGGCACGGTTGACAATTAAATGGATTTCAGTATTGTATTCCATTCTATGGTGGTTCCACTCTACGGTCAGTCCACTCCCTAAGTAGTTCTTCGACGGTAATTCGACACAGCGGCAATTTCCTCTTCGCAAGACATTTGGTCTTCCGATCAGAAAGGCAGGAATCTAGTGAAATTTCTCGATAAATCGGTAGCTGCTTTAGTTTCAGCAGCAGCCTTATCTATGTCGCTTTCGCTTTTTGCAACTACACCTGATTGCGGTCAGGCCGCTTTTGCAAAGGGCCATCATGAAAGTAAGCATGAAAATATTTCTGAAGAGCTTATGCATGGCAAGACTTACACAGTCGCTCGTGTATCAATAAAAGCTTCACCCGATAAAGTCTGGCAAATTCTTTCCGACTACGACAATGCACCAAAAGTTTTTCCTCAGTTAAAGAAAAGCAAATTGATGCAAGACCATGGTTCCAGCAAAATCGTTAAGCACGTCTTAGCTCCTTCTGGCTTGCCTGGTACTTATGAGTACATCGTTGAAGTGAAAGAATCAGCCCCTCATTCGTTGGAATGGCACCGAGTTTCTGGTGCCTTCAAGCAAGTTGATGGATATTGGAAGTTGGAACCGCTTGATGGCGGCCACACGACCTTGGTTACCTATGCGAGCTATGTTGATGGCGGATTCTTGATGCCTCAACCTCTAGTGCGTCGTCAATGCCGCATTGATATGCCGGAAGTGATGACTACTCTCAAGGCTCAAGCCGAGGTTCATTCTGGTGTTCAAATCGCCGGACGGCCACAGGCTCACGGGCAATAGCACTTTCAAAGCTAATTTTAACGGGCACTTCATTGATTGAGGTGCCCTTTTTTTAGTGCTTAAGGTCGAAATTTTAGAAATAGAAGACAGTTAGTCCCACCAGAAAGACCAAAGGCCGCTGTTAAGAAGTTCGTAGGCGTATGGTGCCAGTTCTCCTTCGGCCTGCTCTACTCTGTCGCTGCAATAGCCATAGTGCTCGCGGGCGGCCTTTAGAGCTTGTTCTTTCGTCATCGGTGGCTCTTCTACAAAACATTCAATTACGCTAGGCTCAATTGCCATTAAGCTAGCTCCGTAGATTTCGCTCCAACGCTTGAGCATGGCGCAGTGTTCTGGTGATATTGGACAGTTACCCTGACCGCCAAAGCGCAGCAGAATTGGAATCTCATATGATTTGGCTGTGGGCATAAGGCCGATATAGACGCTCTCGCCAAGGGTCATTTTGTGGTGATCTTGGTCCCAGTTGTTGATGGCAAGGGGTAAATCTTGCAACTCAAAAAGATCAGGTTCTGCAACCAGACCGACTTTGATAGCAGAGGGCCATTCGCCCGTTGGGCAAACAAAGCGCTCTAGTCTTTCGGCCAGCCAGTTTTGGCAATCAATATTGTTTGCTTGGGCAATCAAAGCTTGAGTGGAAGCCGGAGGCTCTTCACTTAGATCGCCGAGGTGCTCCATTAACAGCTCAAAAGACTGATCGGTGCCAAGAATAACGGGGGTAAGTAAGAGAGCGTTGCTATCAGGGGAGGCTTTGGCAGTCTTTGAGCAGGTCTCTCGCAGACGATGCCAGTAGTCTACTGCTTTACTACCGCTGGTTTGGAAGGTGAACATCGTCTGGCCGTCAGCCAGCGCGATTTCTAGAAGTGACTGGTGGTCTACATCTTCTTCTTGTAATAGGGTTCTAACTTGGGCAAGCATATGGTTAAGTTTGTGAGGAGGAGTTCAGTTTAGCGTTTCCGAATTATCGCACTTTGCTGATAGAATGACCTTCTTCTGATGAGGAGAGGTACCGAAGCGGTCATAACGGCGCCGCCTCGAAAGCGGATGGGCGCAAGCCACGTGGGTTCAAATCCCACCCTCTCCGCCATTTTTGAGAACTGAATAGTATTGTACCGTTGAACAGTGGCAATCTGTTGAATTAAAACGACTTATGCGTCGAATTGGGGCACCATTTACGACACCACTATAACTATTGATTGATGCCCTGATTTTATCGGATATTGTCTGATGTCATCTGTTATAGCGGTCTGCATTTTTGCCGCCCGATTTGTCAACTAGATCAGAAGCCAGCTTGTTATCTGCATTGGCTAGCTCAGTTTTGCCTAGCTTCTCGTATATTTTTGCTCTCTGGAAGAGATAGGGAATTCGCTCCAGTGGGCCTATAGTTGGCATTAATTTGGTCAAGCTCACTGCGGCCTGCTCCAGCTTGCCGTTGCGCTCCAATACTCGCGCTTGGTCTTTGTATCCGAGCAGGCAGCCCAGGGCAATGCCGCGGTTGTAGTCGGCCAATGCCAGGGCATCTTTGCCCTGGCTATCATAGATTCGACCTCTGGCGATTAGTGGCCATCCTATCTTCGGCTTTAGCTTCGCGGCTGTGGTTAAGTCGGCCATTGCTAGGTCTGGCTTGTTTAATATTAAGTAGGCCTCGGCTCGCTTGGCATAGAATCTTGCTGTTTTGGGACTGGCTGCGATTGCTTTTGTGGCAAGGCTAACTACAGTTTCGTAGTTGTCGTTTTGAGTTTGGCTTTCCATCTGCTTTTTCAGTGATGCCAAATGAGGCGGGCAGTACCAGAGCTCACTTTCGTCCGCTGCATGAAGGTCTAATGCGTTGCTAATACTAAGCAAGAGCGCAAGCAAACAAGGAATCGACCAGCGCAATCGGCCGGAGATTGTTCGACTAGCGCTCTGTAAAACTTTCATTGAAATCTTCGACTGAGTGGGCTATACAGCCATCCTACCCGAAATGATGGGGGTAAGTACGTATTTTCCCGATTGCTTGACTACCTGGTGAAAAGTATTGTGGTCATCTATAGATGACCAAGTTGAGGCGTTAATGCAGGGCCAGCAGTTGGATTCAAATAGCGCAAATACTGGCGAGAGAGCTGGGGACAGAGCCAATGAGCGGCCTGTTGAACCGTCACTGAGTTTTCTCGACGTCATTGCTTTTGATGACCCAGCCAAACAATCAAATCAGGCCAAAAAATCGATTGCTTCCCCCGGTAGCGCCAAAGCTCCTCCTGAAGTTGCTGCCGCAGCTTGTCCAACCTCTGCGGAATATGAGCAGCGTATCGATGAGGTGGCGCGTCGTATTTTTGACCCGACTACGCTTGGTGATTTGAATGAGCTCAAGACCAAGTACAACTGCGACATTCAGCGTACTAAAGACCCAATTAAATACGTGAAATTGGCGCTAGATGTAGATGATAAAGATCCCTACACTACCTACATCACACCCGATGCCTATGCCAATTTTAAGAAAGCGCTAAAAGGAGAGGTTGTCGGAGTAGGCGTTGAGTTTGTCATGCCTACAGCAGCCCAAGATAAGAGCGGCATTAATCCCCCTCTCATTGTGCACAGCTTTGATGGCACCGCTGCACGCGGCCGTGTATTGCAGCCCGGAGACCAGGTTCTGGCAATTAACGGCGAGGACATGCAAGGCAAGAGCTGGCGCGATGGTTCTAGAGCTTTAGGTGGAGCTGCCGGTACTCCAGTTAATCTGCGCATTATGCGCGATGGGAAGGTTAGCGATGTTGTTCTCACCCGCACCAGTGAAGAGCCCGTAAATGTAAGCAGTGAAATGGTTGACGGTAAGTTTGCCCATATTAAAGTGCGCACTTTTATGACCGACGACACTTCAACCCAGATAGAGCAGGCCATAGTCGATAATCCCAATGCTAAAGGCTATATTCTTGATCTGCGACACAACGGCGGCGGTTTACTTGACCAGGCTTTTACTTCCGCATCGGTCTTCATGACAGATGGCAAAGTCGCTACAATTAAGACAAGATTGGAATCTGATCCGGCTCATCCTTTGTATGAGACCGATGTTTATCGCGTCGGCCCAAATGGCATCACCAAAACTATCAATGACCAAAAGCCTCTCCCTTACTTCCAGCGGCATCCGGACCGCGTTGATAAGCCTGTGGTAGTGCTGGTCGATCAAGGCACGGCATCGGCAGCAGAAATTCTCGCTGGCGCACTAAAAGATTCTGATGGAGCCTATGTTGTTGGCACTCCGACCTTTGGAAAAGGAATTGGCCAAACGGTGTTTCCTGATCGTTTCGACAAAGGTGCTACCAAAGTAACTACCTTTAGATACTACACACCATCAGGCTTCTGGCCAGGTGATGGCCACGATTCTCGCATTGGCTTGCAGCCAAATTTGGTAGTGGATAATCCAACACCGCAGCTATACAACACTATCAAAGATGGCCAGATCAATGCCGCCATCGGCTACCTGCGCACTAAGGTGCCAGCGGAGAAGGGCCAGCGTTAGTGCTCTGCAAATTCCATCATCACTTGACCGTAGCGTTTGCCTACAGCACCACATACGATATCGCACAGCTGATAAATGGTCTCGTCTCCAATGCTGTAATAAACAAACAGGCCTTGTCTGCGCTTTTGCACGATGCCCTGCTCGGCTAACACGGAGAGGTGCTTGCTGACATTGGCTTGGCTCATGCCGCTTAGTTCGCAGAGGGCTTGCACCGATTGTTCGCCATTAAATAGATGTTGCAGTATTTGCAATCTAGAGGCGTCAGAAAGGGCGCGAAAGCGAGCTGCGACTATTTCTAGTGCTGGCCTTGATAGAAGTTTGTTCTTGTCTTTCACGATGAGAAACCCTGGTAATTATTTCCAGTTTACAACTGTATGGTTAATTCGGCAATCAACCTTAAGAACGATTCGCCATATAACTAATTAGTGATATAGTGATTTTATTGCACGAAATTTATTAGCAAGAGGGCCCGTATATGTCAGAACTGTCCAATACCACAACCTGTCAGCAAGTGGCCTGCGCCGAACTGGCTCCAAAAGTGGCAGATTCGGTTCTGCTAGATGTGCGCAGCCCTCTCGAGTTCGAAACTGAACACATTGCCAACTCCATAAATGTGCCATTGAATGAGCTTGAGGCTCGCTTCGAGGAAGTGCCGCGAAAAGGGCAGCTGGTTGTTATATGTAGATCGGGCAAGCGCGCCGAGCGCGGTGCCTACGCTCTAATGGGTCGCGGTTTTCAGCCTCAGGTTCTTGAGGGCGGCATTGTTGCCTGGCGCAAGGCTGGTTTGCCGGTTAAAGAAGGCAAGAAAATGCTGCCAATTGAGCGCCAGATTCAGTTAGTGGTTGGCGTTGGAGTTTTGACCGGGGTGCTTCTTGGAGTTCTGGTCAATCCATGGTTTCTTGTCATTCCGGGGTTCTTTGGCGCCGGCCTTACTTTTGCTGGCCTTTCCGGCACCTGTGCTCTTGGCCTTCTCTTGATGAAAGCGCCGTGGAACCAGTTGCCTGGAACTCAGTGAGTAACCAGCGGTCGTGCAGGAGAACACACGCTTAGGAGGAGTCATGAAAGTGTTGTCAGTTAAGGCCCAAAAGATTGTAATTGTCGGCGGTGTTGCCGGCGGAATGAGCGCAGCCGCTCGCGCCCGGCGCCTCTCCGAAGGTTCTGAGATCATCGTCTTTGAACGTAGCGGTTTTGTCTCCTACGCCAATTGCGGGTTACCCTATTTTGTCGGCGGAGAAATCGAGTCGCAAGATCAGCTACTGGTGGCCACACCCGAAGGGTTGAAGAAGAAGCTCAATCTCGATATTCGCATCAACCAAGAGGTTGTCTCTATCGATGCCGAGGCAAAGCTAGTTACAGTCAAAGATAGACTAAGCGAGACGACTTACCAAGAAAGTTATGATCACCTAGTTTTGGCTATGGGTGCTGCTGCCATTAGACCAGCTGTGCCAGGCATTGATTTTCCTGGTCTCTTTGCTCTGCGCAATATTGAAGATGTGGAGTCTATCCAATCATGGTTCGAGGCTCACAATCCGCGCACTGCCGTAGTCGCTGGCGGCGGTTTCATTGGCTTGGAAATGGCTGAGCAGCTTGTGCGTCGCGGCCTTGATGTGACACTGGTAGATAGTAAAGATCAGGTTTTGGCACCACTTGATATTGAAATGGCAGAGCTTGTGCACAAAGAGTTAGCCAAGCAAGGTGTGAAAATTATCCTTGGCCAGGCCATCAATGGTTTCCTTGCGCCCGGTGCCCAAGCTAGCGAAGGCGAATCTACTGAAGAGAATTCTGGAATTGATGCTGAGCGCACTCCAAAATCTTGCTGGGTCTTAGCTGGTCAGCACAAGCCAATTCATGCCGATATTGTTATTCTCGGGCTGGGAATTCGACCAGAAGTAGCTCTTGCACGCAATGCTGGATTGACCATTGGTGAGCGCGGTGGCATTCGAGTAGACGAAAATTTACGGACGAGTGTGGCTAATATCTGGGCAGTCGGTGATGCTATTGAAGTGCGCAGCCCAGTCAATGGGTCATATACAATGATTGCTTTGGGTGGCCCCGCCAATCGCCAGGGTCGCATTGTGGCAGACAATATTTTGGGCGCCAATGAAAAATACAGAGGCACCTTAGGTACGGCTATTTTGCGCGTATTCGATTTAACAGTGGCATCTGTGGGTCTGAACGAGATGCAGTTGAAGCTCAGCAACATCGTTTATGAGGCTGTCCATGTTCATCCTACTCAACATGCGGGTTACTACCCTGGCGCCGAGCGGCTCAATATCAAAGTTCTTTTCCATAAAGAAACCGGCCTCCTACTTGGAGCTCAGATTGTTGGTCAAGAAGGCGTAGACAAGCGCATTGACGTTCTCGCTACAGCGATGAAGGCAGGTCTGACCATACGTGACCTGGCAGAGTTGGAGTTAGCTTACGCACCACCATTTGGTTCAGCTAAGGATGCCATAAATTTGGCGGGCATGACTGGCACTAATGTCTTAGATGGTTTCAGTGAGCAGGTGCAATGGCATCAAATCGAAGAGTTGGGTCGAGCCGGTTACTGTATTGTTGATGTGCGCAGCAAAGGCGAACGCGAGCGCGGTTTCATCCCTGGCAGTATTCATATTCCGCTGCCTGATTTGAGACTGCGAATTTCTGAAATACCAGCAGCGAAGCAAATTATCACTTATTGTCAAAGTGGACAACGCTCTTATAATGCCGCCTGCTTATTAAAGCAAAATGGTTTCAGGGTGAAGAATCTGTCTGGTGGTTATCTAACATGGAGCTCGATGCAGAACAGTGCTGGCAAGCAAGCTATCTGGCAAGAGCAGGTTGCCGCGGCTCTAGTAAGTTAAAAGAGTTTTGAATGAAAGGATAGAATATGATAAAGGCAACGAATATGCCCAATAAAGGACGGCAAGCAATGGAAAACATTATTTGGATGGTGGGCTTCGTGCTCTTGTACTTCGCCCTGCAGCTTTATATATTGCCGAAGCTCGGCATCCCTACCTGAATGTCTCGTAGCTGCTCGGTCGAGCAGCCCAAGATAAAAACAGCTGAGCCAAAGCAAGATGAATTTGTGCAACAAGAGTCAATTAAGTCAAACTCTGCTAACGGCAACGAAGCAAGTAAAGTCGACTAAGTTTAGTCGCGGACTACTTGCCTCTGTTCTATTGGCGCTTTTAGCGCAAACGGCTGAACTTAGTTTGCTAACTAGGCCAGTTCAGGCTGCCGACACCTCAATTTTCCGATGCGGGAATTGATGGCTATGGCATAAACGTTCGCGGTTTTGGGCCTGATAGAGATAAGGCCGACCGTGCCAAGTTGAATTGTATTGATACCGTTGGTGATATCGGTAAGTTGTTGGTCGATATTCACAAACAATATCCTGACTACAAAGTATTTTTAGTTGGTGAGTCTATGGGAGGAGCTCTGGCAATAAGAGCGGCTGCTGAGAATGCCGATCTCGTTGACGGAGTAGTTTATTCTGCCCCGGCTTGGAAGTTGCTAACGATGCAAAGCACTGGTTAACTGGGCAGTCGCACAAGATGAAACTTTCACGCAAAGAAGCATTTGACTTTGTGCGTTTTGTTTCCAAAACAGATAGTTATGCAAAATTCGGCTGTGACGGCCGGCGAGATTGATCAAATTGTGAGAAGTGCCGCTACTGAATGCGGTATCAATGTGGGTGAGCCGTTTCCTTTCTTGATCGAAGGCGTGGCTAAGACTGCTCGCTATCATGTCATGAATAGAACTGAGTCAACACCACCAAGACCAGGCCCAGAGTCGCATGAAAAGGCCAAAGTGCGCTTTACCATTGAAGATAAGCCAGTCGGTATTCTTGGATCTTATTCTGAGCATCACCAGGGTATCCTTACTCACCACTCAAGCTTTGTTCACATGCATGTTAAAGCTGACGACTACAAAATTACCGGCCACCTTGAAGCTATCGAGTTAGAGCCCGGGGCGCGCTTATTGCTCCCGCTAGTGCTACCGAACTGAAGCTGTCGTCGTCGGTAAATTCTGCGATTTGCCGCCTAGCATTTTTTCTAATTTATCCGTGAGCAGTTGTGGCTTTTCGTTTGCTTTCATTGCCGACTATAGTTTCGTTGCAAGTTGTCGTTTCGTTGCAGCAGTCAATTTTTCCCTCACAGCAATTTTCCATGAGGAAATTGATCAGATTTTGCATAGTGTCGTACTTGGCGCTGTAGATGATTGAGCGTCCTTCCCGACGTGAAGAAACAAGCCCGGCTTGGCTCAATTGCTCCAGGTGGTGAGACATGGTGGCCGGCGTTATGCCCAATTGAGCGGCTATTGTGCCAGCGGCCAGACCGTCAGGACCGCGTTGTACTAAAAGGCGAAAGACGTTTAAGCGCGATTCTTGCGAAAGCGCACCAAAGGCGTTTAAAACTGATTGTATTTCCATGTTTTATACTTCCATATTTGTACAAATATCAAAATATAGCGACTATGTCAATACCCCTATAATTACCAGTCGGTGACGAATCGCATGATAGGACTTGGCCAGTAGACCTTGAGTAAACTTGATTTCAAAACTTTGTGGCGGACCCGGCCTATATTTAAGTGGTTGTTGGCCATAGAGTTAATGCTCTTGATTGCCATAGCAGTGCTGGCTATTTCGTTTGTGCAAGATCCCACACCTTTGCCGTTTAATAGCGAGATTTGGGATTTTGGCGTTGGTCCGACACGCTATTCAATGGTTCACGACTTGATTGGCTCGGGAAGACTGATAGGCAAAGATGTTCAACAGCTTGAAAAGCTCCTGGGCACTCGTCTGTGTGAGAAGAAAGTGATTGACAACAAAGTTGTGCAGTTGAGCTATGTCATGAGCCGGGGGCTGAAAGAGACTTATCTCGACCTCGATTTTAATGACGGCCTTTGCGTTGGCGCTCAAATTAGGCGACCAGTTGAAGCTATCGAGCATTAGGTGTCTATTTCTTGGGCTGATTTCTTTCCTTCTTTTCTTTTTTTGCCCTCAACTTTTTTGTGCTTACCGGATTTTTACAGTTGCCGAAGGCTTTCAGTTGATACATGACTTATTCGCCCTCGTGTAGAATGGGTCTATCTTATTCGAGGTCTTACCATGCGCCTGTCGGTTCTCTTGTGTTCATTGCTTATCCCTGCGGCTGTCATAGTGACTGGATGCAGTAAGACCGATAAAGTTGGAGACAAGACCACCACTACGTCAACAACCACCACTACCACAACTACAACTAGTGCCGAGCCGACCAAACCAGTTGGTCCTCACAAAGTCATGGTTTCACCGGTGAGCGAACACAGCTATACCCCTGAGCAGCAGCGTTACTGTATAGATTTGCAGAATCGCTTGGCTGAGGGTTGGAGACCACTTAAGTCTGACCACCGCTACAGCGTAGCCGTTGAATTTCTAATTACTCGACCAGGCCTTTGCACCGATGTGCATACGGTCAGCGCCACTGGTGGTCAACGGGCTATTGAGAGAACTGTTGATTCAGTGAGAACACAGTCACCCTTTGCTCCCTTGCCTGCTGATTTCAAAGACGCTCCAGCGCCATTCCGCTGCGATTTCCTTTACTATCCAGAAGGCACGGCTTCTAAGTAGTAACGATAAAATTGACCCTGTTTGTATTGTAGCCATTTGATACAAGCTATGGCCGCAATCGATTGTTTTGATGTGGTTGTAAGTAGTGGTCCGCTGCCAAAGAGCGGGCATATCAAAATAGAAAGTGATCAAGCAGGGTTGATGGAAGCAAAAGCAAAACCGATTTTGAAACCGGCAGATAAGCTCGACGGCAGCACAGCAGGTGCTGCTCTCAAGTCTGTGGCCCCAATTGGCCTCAGCGCTTTTGCTGTGGTGGTTTTTGCCAAAGTTTTGCTGATGGTGCTTTTTTCGTCTGGTTACATGAATCAGCTATTTGTGCCGTTTGTTCAGCACTTTATCAGTCACTTTGACAACCCTTGGGATTTCTATTTTCAAACCACCACACAGCGGGATCAATTTCCTTATCAGCCGCTGATGCTTTATATAGTCGCTTTCTTTTGTCTGCCTCTGAAACTGGTTGGTTTCGAGAATACTTATTTGGTCAATTTCTTTATGAAATTGCCCACTCTTCTTAGCGATATTTTGATTGCGTTCCTATTGGTCAAAATGTTTCCGGCAAGGGTCAACAAAGTTTTCTGGTATTACTTCCTTTCGCCAATCATATTTTATGCCTGCTACATTCACTCGCAGCTCGATTTGATACCAACAGCGATACTGTTTTCTGCTGTTTATTTCTTGCGCAAACATGACACGCTTAAATCGGCACTGCTCTTTGGTTTAGCTCTTGCGACCAAGTCTCACGTGGCGGCGGCCCTGCCCTTGTGTATCACTTATATTTATCGCAATCAGAAGCCCAAGATGGCCGGGCTCTATCTCGTCTGTTCGCTTCTCATGCTTATCTTCTGGGTCTATCCCTTTTTGTCTTCGGCCGGTTTTCAGGCCATTGTTTTGCATAATCCCAAGCAGAGCCAGATCTTTGAGTCTTACATCAGCATTGGCTCTATGCATATTTTCTTGCCTGTTCTGGCAGTGTGCAGCACCTATGTGCGTTTTGCCCTCTATCCCAAAATCAACCTTGACTTACTTGACGCCTTCCTCAATATTGTCTTTGCTTTATTTGTCGCTCTCATTGTGCCTGCGCCCGGCTGGTACGTTTGGATTGTGCCATTTTTAAGCATTTTCATGATCAAATATAGTCGCCGTGATAGCCGCATTGTGCCAGCTGGTATGGCCCTTTCTTGCTTCTATCTTTTCTATTTTCTCTTTTTCCATCACTTCGATTATCCGGCCATTATGTTTTGCGGTCATGTTTGGAATTTAGGCATCCCTGGCGAGCACCTTTCTTCTCTGGCCTTTACCCTGCTGGAAGCAACTTTATTGGCCAATATCGTGCTTTGCTATCGCACTGGTGTGCGCAGTAATTCAATCTATAAGCGCGAAAGAGCTATTGTCATCGGTATTGGTGGAGATAGTGGTGCTGGTAAATCGACACTGCTCAAAGACATAAAGGCCTTACTGCAAAATCGCGTGGTTGAGCTTGAAGGTGACGCTGATCACAAATGGGCTCGTCACGATGAAAATTGGAAAAAAGATATTACCCATCTTGATCCAAAAGCTAATTTCCTCCACAGGCAGGCCGATACACTCTTCAATTTGAAGCGCGGGCGTAGCGTTGAGCGTGTCGACTATGATCACTCCACTGGGGCTTTTACTAGCGCTCGGGTGATTGAGCCTAACGATTTTATTGTCCTTTCTGGTCTACACACTTTCTATTTGCCTAAGTCGCGAAAAGTAATTGATCTGAAGATTTTCATGGACCCAGAGGCAGAGCTCAAGACTTTTTGGAAAGTCAGTCGCGATCACCGCGAACGTGGCTATACCGAGAAGCAGGCTAATGCTCAGATTAATCGCCGAAAGACCGACGCCGACAAATTTATTTCTCCCCAGCGAGAGTTTGCCGATCTCTGTATTCGCTATTATCCCCAGGCTCTGCTTGATGAAGGGTCTCTTACGGCTCAGGCTAAGCTGTCGCTCAAGCTGTCACTAAGTTCGAGTATTCATCTAGAAGATTTAGTGCAAGAGCTGATGGCTAATGGTCTGCTCTTACATTGGGACTACAGCGAAAATCTATCAAAGCAAGATTTGACTCTCTCCGAACCGGTGCCACCAGCGCTATTGCAAAAATTGGCTAGTGACATGATTCCTAATTTAGAAGAGTTAGTCGAGAATAAAATTGAGTGGGCAGAAGATTTGCGTGGCTTTGTGCAGTTGATTATTTTGCTTATCATCAATGACTTGATGAAAGACAAGGAAGAATTGCATGAAGTTTGAAGGCATTCTCCTTGATCTCGATAATACAGTCTATGACTATAAGCAGGCTCACGAACCGGCTATTGCAGCTGCTTTGCAGTGGCTTGCTGCTGAGCTTGAGCAAGGGCTTGAGGCGATAGAGGCTCAGTATGTAGCTTGCCGCAGTAGAGTCAATAAGAGTCTGCACGGATTGGCCTCTTCCCATAGTAGGTTGCTTTATTTTCAAGGTATAGTCGAGGCCTTTGGCCGCTTCCCTCATTTACTAGCAGGAGCTGCTGAAGATCTTTATTGGCAGACTTTTTTTGCCAATATGCATTTGCGTCCTGGTTGTCTTGCTTTTCTTCAGTCGGTAGCTTTGCCAATCGCTATTGTCACTGATTTAACTGCAAGGGTTCAGTTTGACAAAATTGCCCACTTGAAAATTGCCACTTATTTGCAGGCTATTGTTACCAGTGAAGAGAGTGGCCACGAAAAACCGCACCCGCGCATTTTTGAATTAGCAGCACAGAAGCTCGACTTGCCCTTGACCGCTCTTTGTATGATTGGTGATAGCTTTGAGCGTGATATCGAAGGTGCCCGCAAACTTGGTCTTGACTGCTATTGGCTTAATACTGAAGCCGGAAATATTCAGACCATTGCCGACATGGGCAGTGTTACTATTTTTGATGATTTTCTTCAGTTGCTCGAGTTGGTGAAAAAATGAACGCCATAGAAACTGAAATAGCAGATCTCGTAGAAATATCGCGTTTTGCTGGAGAGCGTTTCGATCTGGTGCAGGCCGGTGGTGGTAACACATCAGTCAAGCTCGACGACGGCCGCATTTTTGTTAAAGCTTCTGGTATGGCCCTGAGTGAAGTCGGCGCTGAGGCTGATTTTTGCTTGTTGCAATGGCCTGCTTTGCTGCAGTTCTTGTCTGCTTGTGATGCTAATCTTTCAGTTGAAGCGCTAGAGGCCCAGGCTAAAGTCGCTGTGGCTGCTGCTCTTACGCCAGTAGGTTCTAGTAGTAGACGGCCATCGATTGAAGCTCTGCTGCACTGCTTACTAGGAAAATATACTCTCCATACCCATCCAGTAGCTGTGGCGGCCCTGGTCTGTCGCAAAAATTGGCAGACGATAGTGAGAGATCTTTTTGCTAGCGAGTTTCCGCAGTATCAAGATTCACTTTTTCTTGTTCCTTATAAAACGCCAGGGCCAGCCTTAGCTGTGGCTCTTCAGCAGCAGCTCAGGGAAAGAGATTGGCAGCCTGCTAGCGCCGATAAGGCCAGTCTAGCCATCGTATTTTTGGAAAACCACGGTTTGATTGTGGCTGGTGCCAATAAGCAAGTGGTGATGCAGATTACTAATGAAGTGGTAGACAAACTGGCCAGTGAGCTGGCTTTCAACCTCTATCGCTATAAACTAGTTAATTTTGCCTCTGCTCTCGTTAATCAAGTTTGTGGTACCAAGTGGTTAGCCTATTTAAGTGATGACCATATTCTCCAAGATGCCCTGAAGCGCAATTGCGCCTATTTACTGGCCCCGTGTGCCACGCCCGATCAACTGGTTTACTGTGGTGCTAGCGGATTGGCTCTAGCTGATTTTGATAGTGCTTCAGCGGTCCAGTCTGTGGCTGATTATTTGCAGAAGTTTGGTCATCCGCCTAAGGTAATAATTTCGGGCGAGCATATTTTGCTTCTCGGCCAGAGTTTGCGCAAGTGTCGAGAAAGTGAAGAAGTCTTGCGCTCCCACGTCATGCTACAAATGGGTGGGGAGCTTGATGATATGACCTATTTGGCCCAGGAAGAAGTCGATTATTTGAGCAATTGGGAAGCTGAGAAATACAGGCAGAGTCTATGACCCATGTTGTAATTCCTATGTCTGGCCTTGGTGAGCGCTTTATAAAAGCTGGCTACAAGCTGCCTAAACCATTAATCGAAGTTGACGGCAAGCCGATGATTGAGCATGTGGTCTCGATGTTTTCGCCTGCCGATAAGTTTACTTTTGTCTGCAACCGCGAGCATATGACTGAGACAAATTTGGCGGAGGTGCTCAATCGTATTGCTCCTCAGGCTGAAATAGTTACTATTGATACCCATCGCAAAGGGCCTGTTTATGCCGTTGGGCAGTGTTTAGATCGAATAGATTCAGCTGAGGAGACAATCGTCAACTATTGTGATTTCTATTCATATTGGCACTACTCAGACTTCTTAGCTAAGACGCGCAGTCGAAAAGCTGCTGGCTCAGTTCCGGCTTACCGCAACTTTCATCCGCATATGCTTGGCACTGATAACTATGCCTTTATCAAAGAGAAGAACCTTTGGTTGGAAGCAATTCAAGAGAAGAAGCCCTTTACTGATAATCGCATGGCCGAGTTTGCATCAAACGGCACATATTATTTTTCGCGTGGAGAGCACGTCAAGCACTACTTCCAAGAGTTGATGAAGCAAGATATTCAGGTCAATGGTGAATACTACGTCAGCATGATTTACAACCTCATGGTGGCCGATGGTCTGCGTGTCTCAGTCTACGAAGTCGAGTACATGCTGCAATGGGGCACTCCTCGTGATCTCGAAGAGTATCAACACTGGTCTGACTATTTCACAAGACTGGCCCATGAAGGGACAGAAGACGAGCCGCGCACAGGGCGAAAGAATCGTCCGAAGACAGCAAAAAATTCTCTTATAGTAAACACTTGTCTTATTCCCATGGCGGGCAAAGGCTCTCGTTTCGCCGATGTGGGCTACTTAACGCCCAAGCCGCTTATACCAGTTTCGAACAAGCCCATGGTGGTGCTTGCTTGCGATAATTTGCCGCCGGCCTCTCGTTATGTATTCGTGGCACAGAAAGAGCACCTTGATAATTCGCAATTGAAAGGGATACTAACTGAGCAGTTTCCTAATGTTAGTGTGGTAGCTATCGATGGTATCACTGCCGGTCAGGCCTCTTCTTGTAAGCTCGGTATTGATGAAGCTGAGCCAGCTATTGACCCTGAGGCCAGTTTGTTGATTGGTGCCTGCGATAACGGTATTGTTTACGACCATAGTAAGTGGCAAGCCCTGATGGCAGATCAATCTATCGATATGGCTGCTTTTAGTTTCCGTAATCATCCATCTAGTGAACGAAACCCGCAGATGTTTGGTTGGCTTAAAGTTGCGCCTGCAGAGGAGAGTGACGCAGCTGAATTTCCGCTTATTACTGGTGTTTCGGTGAAGAAGGCAATATCAGATAATCCGCGTGCTGATCATGCCATTGTTGGTGCCTTTTTCTTTCGCAAAGCCAAGTATTTTGATCAAGCAATGAAGGTGATGCTTGAGCAAGATATTCGGGTCAACGGCGAGTTTTATGTCGATAGTATGGTTGGTGTCTTAGCTGATTCTGGCCTCAAATGTGTGGTCTTTGAAGTTATCGACTACATCTCTTTTGGCATACCCAATGATCTTAAGACCTTTGCTTACTGGCAGTCGTTTTTCCGTAAGTGCTCCTGGCATGACTATAAGAAAGAGGTCAGCAAGATTCAGGCATGACAAATTCAAAGAATCAGACCTTTACTGTGGTAATGCCATGTTATAACGAGTCGAAAAACATTCCACTAATTCTCAGTCGTTTTGAGAAAATTACAGCTAATGATAATTCGCAAGTTGAGCTACTGTTAGTTGATAACGGCTCTACTGACGATAGCCCGGCTACTTTAGCCAGTCAGCTACCACAGTTTTCTTTTGCCAGATCGCTAAGAGTGCCTGTTAATCAGGGCTATGGCTTTGGCATATTGGAAGGTTTGCGTGCTTGCCAAAGTGATTATATCGGTTGGACTCACGCCGATATGCAGACCGATCCCAGTGATATTGTCAAAGCCATTGATCTAATTAAGCAAGCAAACTACCCAGAAGATATTTACGTTAAGGGCTTGCGTCGTGGCCGGCCGCTCTCTGACTCGTTTTTTACCGGCGGCATGAGTCTATTTGAGACTTGTTTCATGGGTACCAACCTCTGGGATATCAATGCTCAACCTAATATTTTTCATCGTTCTTTCTTTCAGTCGTGGACTCAGCCGCCTAATGACTTTGCTTTAGATTTGTATGCCTATTACATGGCCAGGCAAAAGAATCTCAATATTGTCCGCTTTGACGTGGTCTTTCCTCCTCGCATTCACGGCGAGTCTAAGTGGAACACAGGCTTTAAGTCGAAAGTAAAATTCATCAAGCGCACCATCGATTTTAGTATCAAACTGAAGCACTCGCTTAGTCACTCAGCAAAGGAAATTTAAATGCATTTTATTGCCCATCGCATTAATCAGCTAGAAGCATTGCGTCAGGTTCCAGCTCAGTTTGGTTGCGAAATTGATTTGCGTGACCGTGGTGAACGGTTGATTTTGCAGCATGATCCCTTTAAGGATGGTGAGGATGCTGAGCCTTTCTTCGCTGAGTACAATAGTCATGGCACTCTGATTTTGAATGTTAAAAGCGAGCGCATTGAAGACACGATTTTGCCCTTGATGCAGAAGTATAAAATCGAGAACTATTTCTTTCTTGATTCATCCCTGCCCATGATTGTCAATCTGACTAAGCGCGGCGAGACGCGCATTGCCTTGCGTTATTCAGAGTTTGAGACCATAGAAACGGTGCTCAATTTTTCGGGCTTAGTGGAATGGGTTTGGATTGATTGCTTCACGCGTTTGTCGCTAGATAAGAAAGACTATAAACGTTTGAAAGAAGCTAACTTCAAGCTCTGCCTGGTTTCGCCTGAACTTCAAGGTCGGCCTGAGGATATCGCGGCTTATAAAAAACAGATGGCTGACAATGACATTGTTATGGATGCCATTTGTACCAAGCAATACAATATAGAACTTTGGAGTGCTTAGCATGGCCTTGCTAGGCGAAGAAGCAAATGAGCTTGAACAACAAGAGCTGCCGGATTACAAAAATGTAGACGATCAGCCTATGGCTAACGATTTGTCGATTGTGGTCTTGTTGGCGGCTGGCTCTCTCACTCTTGTGCTTCTTGTTGTGGCTTTGCGCTGGTGGTTTGCTCATCCGATGTTGATCTTTTGTGATCAAGGTCTGTTTGTTCATATGGCCCAGCTTCTCCTTGAAGGAAAAGTGCCTTATGTAGATATGTTCGATGTTAATCCGCCTTTGGCTATCTATATTCAGGTTTTGCCAGTGTTGCTTTCGCGCCTGTGCCATATGCCGATACCGCTGAGTTTTTCTATCTATATTTCTCTGCTTGAATTTCTCAGTTGCTTTATTGTGCTCTGGGTTCTTGTGGCAGCAAGACGCACTGGGGCAGTGGTGCTTGGTGTTTGTGCCCTGGTTGGTTTTGCTTATTTCAATCAGATTCAGCGCCTTGATTTTGGCCAAAGAGAACATATTTTTTGCATTACTTATGCTCCTTTTCTCTTGCTGCGTTATTTGCGCTGGCAAGGCGTTAAGCTCGGTCGTTGGCCTTGTATCGCTGCTGGAGTTTTGGCCGGTATTGGTCTAGCGCTTAAGCCGCATTTTATGCTGATGGCTACTGCACCTGAAATTGTTTGGTGGCTGCGCACCCGTCAGTTTAAACCCTTCATTGCTCCAGAAGTATTGGCTGCAGTGGCCGTGATTGCCCTATATCTTGTGCATTTTATTTTATTGCCAGCGCAAGAACTACGTGCCTTTTTCAATTTTGTTGTACCAATCTATAAAGAAGGCTACGAGTATTACGTCACCTCGCCCATTTTCAATATGGCAAGTTATTGGCGCATTGATTTTCTTCTTTTAGCCCTGGCCTCTTTGTTGGCTATAGTCTTGGCTCAGTCGTCGAGCTTGCCTTTGGCACTTTGTGCTTTTTCGTTTATGTCGGCGGTGGTTTTTGTTCTTGCTGGTCAGGCCTGGTCTTGTCACATGATTGCTGTGCGCATGGGAAACACCATGGCACTGGCTGTAGAAGCTGCTTTGCTCTATCAGCTATTGCCGCTTAAGGCAATTGGTTTAGGGCGACCTAAATTGACAGGCATGGCGGTCTCTGTGGCGGCTGCTTCTGTTATTGGTGGTGGCATTTATTTGAATTCGGTGCAAGTTGTCGAAGACGAAGAGACGCGCAACCGACAACCATACCCCCTGGTGCAGGTCGGATACCCTGAATGGGGTATGGGCTCTGTCGATGACATGGACGGCTTTGTTGGCTCTTGCTTAGAACATAGCAGTAAGGGCGACTATATCCTTTTTATTTGTGCCTCAATGGCTCCTGGCTATCCAGTGCTTTTGCAAACCGAAAGAAAGGCAGCTTCGCGATTTTTGCACGGTATGATGCTGCCCATATTGTCCTTCATTATTGATAAACCCGAGCTTGATGCCAAGGCCAAGGAAAAATTTAAGGGCTACAAAAAGCAAGTTATTGACTGGTATACAGAGGATATTGAGAAAAATAGACCGAAGCTTATTTACATTCAAGACAATCCGATGAGTTGGGTTTTTGGCGATGTTGACTTTATCAACACGCGCATGGCTAACTACAAAAAAATAGACGAAAAAGGCGGCATCAGTATTTATAAGCGCAATGACTAGTAAGCAAAAAATATTCGTAATTTGCATTGCTCTGGCTGTTTTTGCTCTGAGTATAGTTGTTCGAGCTCTTTTCTTGGGCGACCTTGCTGGTTCGATTTGCTATGAAATAGAAGCGGCTAATCGCATGCTTCATGGTCAAGTTCCTTTTCGTGATTTCTATTTTGACGCACCACTCACTTTGGTTTTCTTGCGTATGCCAGCTGTTTTGTTGGCTCAGATGCTTTCAGCCCACAGTAGCTCTGCTGTGCTGCCTTTCAATGCCATTGCTATAGCTTCATTTGTTGAAGTTTCGCTGCTGGCAACGCTTTCGTTTGCATTTTGTTTCTACACTGTTGTCACCAGTAGGTTAGATCAACGCAGAGAAATGCAATTGTGGTTTGCTCTGATTGGTTTTGCTATAGCTAATTTTGCTATGGGTTACTCTTATGGTTGCGCTCAGCACATTTTTTGCTTACTGCTCAGCCCCTACTTCTTCTTACGTCTCACTGCCTGGCTTTCGCCGGGCGTTTGTTTGAGCAAAGCTAGTAATCATTGGCCTGGCTTTTTCGCTGGAATTCTTGCTGGTTTTGCTGCTTCTCTAGATCCGCTGTTTATAATCGTGCCCATAACAATTGAGGCGGCTGAATTTCTTAGCCGGCGGTTGCTTGGTAAAGCAAACTCGGTTGCCGATGAGTTCTTTTGGCTCTTAATCTCATTTCTACTCTCTTGGTCTTACTTGTTGCAGCTCAATCAAGCTGCTCTCAAAGAGCTATTCGATTGGATCATTCCTCTTAAAATTACTAGCTACTACTTAGATCAAATTGCTTATTTTGGCCTGGGCGCCACCCCAGACCGTCGCGATGTGATTTATGTTTGTACTGCAGCTGCCATTGTCAGTTTTGGTATCGTCAATCGGCTGCCTTTACTGCGACCAATTATGGCTTTGATGATGGCTGGCTTTGTTCTCTATCAAATGGGTATGAGCGGTTTAAGTAGCGACATCTTGCTGGTAATTTGGGCTACTTGCATGTGCTTTTCTGTGCAGTTTTTGTACTTGCTTGAGAGTAGTTTCTTCTCTAGTATTGCTCGACGCTATCCGAGGCTTTCTTATAGTCGCTTACCTAAGGCGCAGGCAGTTTCTGTTGTTGTTGTTTGTGCTCTCAGTCTCTTCACTCTGATTTCGCTTGAGATAATTCAGCGCCGTGAGAACGTTACTGTATCGACCGGGCCTAAGGCAATTGATCCTACTTATCTTGAACTGGCTGATGCTTTTCCTAAATTTTGTCAGCCTGGCGATTCGATTATGATTATCAATGGCCGACTACTGCCTGGTTTTCCTCTCTATACTCTGGCAGAAAAACCGATTGCTACCTATTTCCTTAGTACTGAAGCCTTTAGTTCATTAGCTAATATCGAGGTTCATAATTTAGCGGATCACATGGTCGGCAAGCCCTTTGGTTGGATTGCTGCCACAAAGAAAATGATGTTCGATCGTTTGCGTAGTGATATCAATAAAAATAGGCCAGGCGTTATTGTGGTTGAAGGCGGCCAGACCTTTGATGGTTTAGAAAAGGCTGGCATTATCTCTCGAATTTTGTCTGAATATAAGTGCCAGGGCGAAGCCCGCTATCACTCACGCTGCGTCGGTGCTAAAGAATTTGCCGATTGGAATTATCGCTATAACGTTTATGAGCGTCATAGCAAAGACCAGAAGTGAATCTCGGTGCTAGCCAAACGTCAGCTGTGCCAATACAATTTAGTTTTAGCGCATTCAGGAAAGCTCTTTGGACGATTTCGACTTAAAATTATGCGGCAGCAAGCATTACGGGCCTGTGCTCAGTATCGAGGGCAATTATCAGGTAATGAGATGTTCTTTCTGCGAACAAATTTTTAGAACCTTAATCGAAGGGCCCTTTGAAGTGGAAGCGAAGCTTCGCTCTTCGAAAACTTGTATTTCTGCCTGCGACTGGACAGTCACCGATAACATGGTGAAATGCAGCGCTTGCAGCTACTGGGGCCCGCGCCCGAGTTTGCCGCAAGTTTAGCTAAGGGATTGCCGCAATTCTATGTCTTTTCCCAAGTAGCGCCATCGGCGCTGTCCATAACGTTCACGCCAATTTCAGTCAGGCTCTTGCGAATCAGATCTGAGGAGGCATAGTCTTTTCTTTCTCGTGCTTCTTTGCGCAAGGTAAGAATCAAGTCGATTAGCTTGGCACCAGTGGCGGTGTCTAGCTCTTGTCTTGTGTCAGTCATGGTCAAGCCCAATACTTTGGCATAGTGAACCAGAGTGCTAGCTAGATACTGCTTGTCGGCTGCTGATTTGGTCTGGGTGATACCGTCGGCCAATTGATAGAGGTGCGAAATGGCAATGGCTGTATTAAAGTCGTTGTTCATTGCTGCGGCAAATTCATCTTTGAATGTGTCAGCCGTTTTTTGTGCTGCCTCGCTCGGGGCAACCGCTTCATTCTCATTTAATCCGTGTTCGAAACTGGCAGCTCGCAGAAGGCGTTGAATTCCGGTGCTGGTGGCTTGCAAACTTTCAATGGTGAAGTCAATCGGATTTCTATAATGGGATTGCAGAATAAAGAGGCGAATGGTATCGGCCGAAAATGTTGCCAGCAAGTCTCTAATGGTTTTGAAATTGCCCAGTGACTTAGCCATTTTCTCTGAATTGGTTTGCACAAAGCTATTGTGCAGCCAATAGCGGGCCATGGGTTGGCCATGTAGAGCTTCTGACTGAGCAATTTCGTTTTCATGGTGAGGGAAAACAAGGTCTTCTCCACCGCAGTGGATGTCGATGGTTTCGCCCAGTATGCGCTTGACCATGGCTGAGCATTCCAGGTGCCAGCCCGGACGGCCTCTGCCCCATGGGCTAGGCCAACCCAGTTCACTAGCATCGGCAGATTTCCACAAGGCAAAATCAACCGGGCTCTTTTTCAAGTGGGCCAGGGTTTCTTGAGCCACAGCTTGCTCGCGCGAGCCCACTAGTAGTTGCTCTAAGTTTTGCTTGCCTAGTTTGCCGTAGTCTTTGAAAGAAGCTACGTCAAAATAGACATCGCCACCAGCTTCATAGGCATGGCCACCATCAATTAGGCCCTGGGTGAAGGCAATCATCTGGGTGATGTATTCGGTCGCTCTTGGCTCGAAATCTGGTGATTCGACATTGAGTGAGTGCATGTCGTGCCAGAAGGCATAGGTGTACTGGCGTGAGAGCTTCTCTGGTGTAATACCTAACTCTTTGGCGCGCTTGATGATTTTGTCATCGACATCGGTGATATTGCGCACATAGATAACGTCGTAGCCGACAAAGCGCAGATAGCGTTGCACTACATCCCAGACTATGGCCATGCGGGCATGACCGAGGTGGCTCAAATCATAGACGGTGGGGCCGCAGGCGTACATTCTGACGACGTTGTCCTGCAGTGGAACAAATTCTTCTTTCGTGCCGGAAAGAGTATTGAAGACTTGAATCTTATTCATAGATTTAGCTGCTTACTTGTGAGTCAGGGCCGCTTCCAGACGGGATTTTACTCGCTCGGCGCCTAGTATTGAAATAATTGAACCAAGGTCTGGACCTTGAGTTTTTCCGGATAAGGCGGCTCGAACGGGCCAGTAAAGTTCTTTTCCTTTGAGGGAAATTTCTTTACCGAAGGCGTCTACCGCCTTTTTACATCCTTGATGGTCGTCCCAGGGCATGGTGCCAAGGGCATTTAACATGGTGTTGAGAACTTTCTTGGCGTTATCAGAGCTCAGTACGTCTTGAGCTACTTCAGCGGGGATAGTTAGTGGGTCAAAGTAGAATTTGACTGCTGCGGTTAGCTCAGACAGTGTGGTTAGACCGTCTCGCACTGAGGCTACTATGGCAGCAAGCTGGGCCGCTGTGTAAGTGCTGGTATCGTAGGCGGTGAGAAATGGCGTTGCTCTCTCGACAATCAAATCTAGTGGCAGGCTGCGAATGTAGTGACTGTTGAACCAATTGAGGCGAGCAACATCGAATACCGCTGGGCTTTTCGAAACTTTGTCTAAATCGAAGACTGCGGCAGCTTCTTCTAGGTCGTAGATTTCTTTGCCTTCTGGATGGGTAAAGCTCATCTGCGCTAGATAGTTGACTATAGCCTCAGGCATGTAGCCCTGGGCGCGGTAATAATCAATGTGCACTGTCTCGCCGTGTTTGCGCTTGGAGAGCTTCTGATGTTCGATATCAAATATCAAAGGCGCATGGGCAAATTCTGGGGCCTTTTGATTCATGGCCTCATAGATCAGCAGTTGCTTGGCAGTGTTGTGAATGTGGTCTTCGCCACGAATGACATGGGTCATTTTCATGTCGATATCGTCGATGACAACGGCGAAGTTGTAGATGGCGACTCCGTTAGATTTTACTATCACCATGTCGCCGCCCAGGTCTGACGTGTCAATGGCAATTTCACCTTTGATGTGATCGTGCCACGACACCACCTGTGGTTCTTCTACGATGAAGCGAACCGAGGGGATGCGTCCTTCGTCTTCAAATTGCTTAGCCTGTTCAGCGCTAGTTTCTCTGCCGCGATTGTCATAGCGAGGGGCAGCATTGGTTGCTTTTTGCTCTTCTTTGAGAGCGGCTAATTCTTCCTGGGTGGCATAGCACAAATAGGCTTTGCCACTGCTGATCAGGTGATTAGCCATGGTGCTGTAGTGGTCAATCTTTTCAGTCTGGCGGTATGGTGCATAAGGGCCACCAATATCGAGACCTTCATCCCAGTTCAAACCTAACCACATCAAACCATCGATGATGTCTTTGGTGTAAGTCTCTTTCGAGCGTTCTTCGTCCGTGTCTTCAAGGCGAAGAATAAAGGTGCCGTTATGTCTCTTGGCGTACAGGTAATTGTAAAGAGCTGTGCGGGCGGTACCAACATGCAAATTGCCTGTTGGGCTTGGCGCTATTCGAACTCGGACATCCGTTTTCATAACCAGAGGCATTTTAGCACTATGGTTCGGCTGAACAAGCTTTAGCTCTTGACGTGCTTTACACTTGTAGCGCTAGGCTAGCGCAAATCTAGCGCAAATCTAGCGATCAGCTGGGTTAATAACCATGCAGTCAACCATGGCCACGCCTGATGAGAGCATGTTCAGCTTCTCGGCAGCGCCACGTGAAAGGTCTATCACTCTGTCGTCCACAAAAGGTCCGCGGTCATTTACTTGCACTACACATGAAGCACCGGTACGACGGTTCATAACCAAAAGCTTGGTGCCGAAGGGTAGTGTGCGGTGGGCGGCTGTCAGGCCGTGCATGTCAAAGCGATCGCCATTGGAGGTGCGGCGGCCGTGGAACTTGCCGCCATACCATGAGGCATGACCACTGAAGTTCGGAGAAAAATTGTCTGGCGCAATGTTGAGGCTTGGTAGAGCTGTGTGGTTCAGGCAAGCTGTCAGTGCTTGTTCTGGCGATTGGCTTTCAGCTAACTTGAGGAAGTTCGCCGGAATCTGTTGTGCACCCAGAATGGTGCGAATGCTGTTGACCAGCTTAAGGCTGTATTCGAGGGCTGAACACTTATTGCTCTCAGGTACTTCGAGCTTCACTACAGTGCTGCCGTCTACACGAATTGCTGCTAGCTGCCCTTCGCATGCGGGAACTAGCTTAGAAGGGTCGAGCTTTTCGCCTTTGAGTAGGTCTTGTAGTCTATCGGCCAGATCTTCGGCGCGGTCTTCTGCTGAGCCAGCAGGGGTCTCACCGCGGTAGGTGATGAGTTCTTTACCGTTAAGAGTAACGGAAGCGCATTCTTGATCGTTCTCTTCCCAAACATTTGATTCGACTTCTGGGTCTAGGTCTACGTTGTCTGCGGCCATAGCTTGTGAGCTAGCACTGCCTAACATCGCTGCCACTAGGCTGAGGGCCAGGGCGACCTTTTTGTGTTTAGGTTGAAGGGTCATCGAGATCATTTGAATTGATCACTCTCTCTAGTGCCTGGGCCAGGCGGTTTGCTGATGCGTTCTCTCTATCGGGAGAACCGTTTTTCCATGCATCGCAGCTAGCTGCGTATATGCGATAGATAACTTCCGGCCAGGTCTTTCGAAGCAGGCGAAAAGGTAACAGAAGACTTGGTGGCACGTCAAAGATCCGCTGACAAGTTCGATTTTTCTGCGCTGGTTTGAGATTTGAGATTTATTGGAGAAAACTAAGAAAGGTTCTGTTGACAAAAATGCGCAAGGCTGCTGCCCACTTGCCGGGTGGTGAGGTTTCCTTACTGGCTTTGAGACGGCCAAGATTAGCGCGAGCTAACCTTGCTTCTTGAAAGCTGTTGTCAGTAGCGTTGCGTAACGCTCTGTAAAACCTTTGTTAAACGCTGCCTATTTATTTCATCTGCTAAGTTATTAGCATTTCACAAAGGTGCGATCGCAGGCGCCGGTTTGTCTTTGGCGGCTTTTGTTTCGGTCCCGGTATATCGATCGGGATCTTAAACTTTCTTCGTCAAATATTGTGTTGTAGAGAGACATTTGCTCGGTAACGAGTTGTCTGCCCTGCTCCTATTAATCAAGATTATCAGGCACTGCCAGTAGTATCGGCCGCTGAAATGGCTCTCTAGGCTCTAATTCAAGAACTCTTGCATCCAGTCTTGATTCATTTCGAAGTTGGCAAAAACTGATTGCACGTCATCGTGATTTTCTAGGCTGTCTATCAGTCGTAGCAACAGTCTTGCCGTTTCAGGGCTGTCTATTTCGACAGTGGTGCTAGGAATCATGGCGTTCTCTGCCGAAGAAACCTTATAGCCAGCTTTAGATAGTCCCTCGCGCACTTTTTCTAATTGCTCAGGGCTGCAAATCACTAACGCTTCGGCTTCCATCGAGGTATCTAAGTCTTCTGCACCGGCATCTAGAGCGGCTGTTAGCAGGGCGTCTTCGTCAAACTGAGTGCCTTTTTCTAAAAGTACTTCGCCGCGCTCTTTAAACATCCAGCCAACACAGCCGCTATCGCCCATGTTGCCGCCAAATTTTGAAAAGTACATGCGCACATCGCCGGCTGTTCTGTTGCGGTTATCGGTTGTGCATTTGACCAAGAGGGCAACTCCTCCTGGGCCATATCCTTCATAGACGAGTTCTTCGAAATTATCTTGAGCGCCAGTTCCAGAGCCCTTTTCAATAGCTCTCTGAATGTTGTCGTTGGGTACGCCTTCAGCTTTGGCCCGGTCTATTGCCTGGCGTAAGCGGAAATTGGCATTGGGATCGCTGCCGCCAAGTTTGGTGGCGATGATGATTTCGCGCGACATTTTGGCGTACATCGCCCCGCGCTTTTGATCAACGACAGCTTTGTGTCTTTTGATGGTGGCCCATTTTGAATGACCTGACACTTTAAAATCCTCACTTTTGAGATAGCGAAAAAGGAAAAATACTTCCTTATATATAGAATGCAATTGGGCAAGTGTCGTCTTTGTGGTTGACAACTTGGGCTGCTTTTTTCCTTCAATAACTTAGATTGTCCCACGCGCACCGTCTAGGTACAAAAGACAGCTACTTAACCTTTATCGCCAGCCTTTGGGTTGCTACAATTTGCGACTATTTTGAGATAAAGCAAGGCAGTCGGCTTTTCAAGCGCATAACGTCTTGTATACACACGTGGCATAGCCCCATTGACGGAGAACTCTATGACTATTAGAAACTCGTTCAGAATTTTCACTTTTGCCTTAGCTACATCTATTTCTGTCGGCTCCAATTTTGCCTGGAATGTTGAGGCTTCAGCTCGTGGTAGTTCCGATTCGATTTCGGGTCTCCAAATTGCCGCTAATAAGACCTATCAAATTCGCATCACCCGTGAGACCGTCAGAGCTGATCAGCTCATGATGCAAGGAAAATTCACTGAGGCTGCCGATCTTTATAAAGGCGAGATGACCAGAAGTCCTAAGAGCACAGCTGCTGCTGTTGGCTATGGAATGGCTCTGGCTAAGCAATTCAAGCTAGATGCTGCGGAAGAGAATTTCGCCAAAGTTTTGGCTAATGACCCAATGAATGCCATGGCCCACGCCGGTAAGGCAATGGTGATGTTGAATCGCCTTACTTCTTCGTCTGGCACTGTAATCAAAAACAAAGACGCCACCTTGCGCAACGCTGAAGCTGAAGCCAAGCAAGCAATCAGTATCGATCCTGGTATGCCCGAAGCTCATATAACTTTGGGAAACATATATAAGGAACAGGGTCGCTTAGACGAAGCGATCAATGAGTACAAAGAAGCCACACGTCTAGATCCTAAAAACTCTGAAGCATACGGTCAGCTCGGCATAGCCAAGCTCAACAAAGAGCAGTACGCCGATGCTGTTGCCTCGTTCAAACAGGCTGTATCACTTAATTCTGGCAATTCAACTGCTCACTATGGATTAGGTCGGGCTTACTATAAGCAAGGCCTATACGACGAAGCCTTGAAAGAACTCAATACTTCCTTGTACCAAAACCGCAATAGCGCTCCTGTGCACCAGACTATGGGCGATGTTTACGCTGCCCAGGGAAATACCGTAGCGGCCATTCAACAATTGCAAAAATCAATCAGCATCAAGCCAGAAAACCCAGATGCTTACTTGCACATTGCCGACATCAGACAAGGTCGTGGTGATCTGGAAATGTCGATTGCTGAGCTTCGTTCTGGTTTAGAAATGATGCCTAACAATCCCGATTTGCATTTGCGTGTTGCTGATCAAAGTTTGCAACTGGAAAAACTTGATGATGCCGTCAAGGAATATCGCACAGTGCTTGATGCTAATCCACAAAATTCGGCTGCAGCAAAAGGCTTAACCAGAGCCTATTATCTAAAAGCTAACAAAGAAGCAACTGGTGCCTTCTTTGTCTCAAACGAGTACGAATCAGCTCAACGCATGATTGATCAAGCTGTAAAAATGAATCCTAATGATATGGAATTGAGACTGGCACAAGCTAAGTTGCGTTCTATGGCTGGCGTGCCAGTTGATCTTGCTAGCATTGGCACACCAACCAATGATGGTGAAAGAGTGGCTTATGCTGAGGCTCTTCTTGCTCAGAACAAATTTAGTGAATCAGATCAACAGATGAACACCGTCATTGCTAATGCCTCTGATGCTAAGCAAACCTTTGCTGTTGGCGATTTGGCTTTGATGATCAAAGACCTTCCTAGTGCTGAAGCTGCTTATAAGAAGGCTTCCAGCTTCCCGGGTGGAGAAGAGCGGGCTAAGCGTGGTCTAAATTTGGTCGCTAAGCAAAAAGATGTGGCTCGGCAGGAGTTGACTCTGGGTGACGATCTCGCTCGCCGTAGTCAGTTAGCCAGTGCGATCGATAAATATCATGCCTCCATTTACGACAATCCAAAGATTGCTGATGCTCGTATGGGCATTGGTAAAACTCTAGAGAGATTGAAGCCAGAAGCCTCAAAAGATCTTAAAGAAGCAGTTGTTCAGTACAAGGCCTACATGGCTCTAACTCCCAATATGCCTCCTAAAGAAGTAGAGAAGATGAACAAGAAGATTGCTAATCTCTCAGAGAAGGCTTACAAGCTGGAACAAAAAGAGAAAGAGCGCCAAAGAGGTTAGACCTTTCTTTCTGTTACAATTGTCGAGTGGCAGACTGGAATAACAAGAAAGTCAGTATTTTAGGATTAGGTAGAAGCGGCATCGCCGCCGCTTCCTACCTGGTTAAACGCGGGGCTAAAGTTCTAGTCTCCGAGTCTCAGCCTAAAGACAAGATCAATCCCAAGCTACTTGCTGAGTTGAACGCTCTGCCAGTAGAAAGCGAATTTGGCGCTCATAGTGAGCGCTGTTTAAGCTGGTCTGAACTAGTTATTACTAGCCCAGGCATTCCGCCCCATGCTGACGTAATGCTCAGGGCTAAAGCCCATCGGCGCGAAGTCATTTCTGATGTCGAACTGGCTTACCGTGAGTGCAAAGATACAGTTCCGTTCATTGCTGTGACTGGCACTAATGGTAAGTCTACGACCACAGCTCTGATTAGCTACATACTAGAAAAGGCCGGCCGTCTGGCTCCAGCCTGCGGCAATATTGGGGTGCCTATTTTGAGCCGCCTCGATAGCGGTCCTCTCGACTTTCTTGTAGTAGAGGTTAGTTCTTATCAGCTGCAGTACTCGCCGACATTTGCGCCCTACATCGGCATTTGGCTTAACCTTACTCCCGACCATCTTGATTGGCACGGTGGCCTTGACCCCTACATAGAAGCAAAACGCTCTATGTTTGCCCATCAAGAGATGGAATCTTATGCCATTCTCAATCAAGATGATTCGGTGGTGGCAACTACTAAGACAAAAGCCGAGCTATTTCCTTTTACATTGTTGCCGGCAGCCAACCGCGGTATACAGGGTGCATATCTAGAGGATGGCTTCCTCTGCTATTCGCACAATGCTCGCACTAGAGTAGTCTGCAACCAAAATGATCTGCGAATAATTGGTAAGCACAACATCGAGAATGCACTGGCGGCTATCTCGGCTTGCTGCTTAGCTGGTTTGACTGAAAAGGAAATCGAACAGCATCTCTGTACATTTAAAGCCCTTGAGCATCGCCTTGAGTTTGTCGAAACCGTTGATGGCGTCGACTTCTACAACGATTCTAAGGCCACTAATACTGATTCGGCCATTAAAGCTCTTGAGTCTTTTCCCGAAAAAAGTGTCGTGCTAATTGCTGGTGGCAAAGACAAAGGAACTCCGCTCTCTGATTTAATTCAATCGATAAAAAAATACGCTTTGGGCGTTATCCTTATTGGTGAAGCAAAAGAACGGTTTGAGAGAGCGTTGCGTGAAGCCGGATTTAACGATATATACGTTGCCGCTACTATGGAGGAAGCTGTTCAAATCGGCGGTAAATTGAAAAAAGGACCAGTATTACTTTCCCCTGCCTGTGCCAGTTTCGATATGTTCAGGGATTTCGAGGATAGAGGCCGTGTCTTCAAGGATCTTGTCCGCGCAAGGGCGCGAGAGATGGCGTCGCCGCGACAATAGCGGCGACTCAAGCGATAAAACTCCAGCCGCTCCTGAATACAGAGGCGGCATTGATCGCACCTTGGTCGGTATTACTCTCAGTCTTTGCGGATTTGGATTGATGGCTGTCTATTCAGCCTCGGCTCCGGAAGCGCAACAAAGTTTTCACGACTCCACGACGCTATTGCGCAAACAGACTATGGCTTTTGTCATTGGATTGTTTGTCATGTTTACGGTTAGTCGCTACGACTATCGCCGCTTGAAAAAATTCGCCTGGCCTTTGGCGCTCTTTGCCCTGGTGTCGTTAGGAATTACTCTCGTTAATATCCCTGGTTTGACAGTGCAGACCATGGGCTCTAGCCGCTGGTTGACCCTTGGGCCTTTGCAGTTCCAACCCTCTGAAGTGGCAAAAGTATCTACTATCTTGCTTCTAGCCTCAGGCTTATCGAGATATTTCTGGAGAGATCCACAAATAGCTTTGCGTATTGTAGTGGTGCTTGCTATGGCTGGCATCGTTATCAAACAGCCTGACTTAGGCAGTGCCAGCATGATTCTTGCTAGCTTGCTCACTCTACTGTTTGCCAGTGGTACCAACTTCTTGCTACTTCTCGGGGCCCTGGGTGGCACTGCTCTGCTAGCCTGGCAGCATGTGCAAAAACATCCCTATCAAATGGCCCGTATCGAAACCTGGCTGAATCCTTACCTTCATCCGCAAAAAGAAGGCTGGAACATTATTCAAGCCCAGTACGCTATTGGCTCTGGTGGCCTGTGGGGGCAAGGTTTTGGTCGCTCACTGCAGAAGCTTTATTATCTTCCTGTGCAGTTTGCCGACTTTATTTTTGCTGTTATTGCTGAAGAGTTTGGTTTGATTGGCTGCTGTTTGTTGATTGGTCTGTTTGCTCTGTTTGGCGTTTATGGTTACAAGGCAGCGCTTTCCGCCAAGACATTGTTTGGTCGTATCCTGGCCATCGGGATCACAAGCGAAATTTGCACCCAGGCCGTTATTAACATGATGGTAACTACTGGTCTTCTGCCTGTTACCGGTATCACACTACCGTTCATTAGTTATGGTGGCACATCACTGGTTGTTACTTTATCTATGGTCGGAATTTTGCTATCGATCTCGCGGGATCGCGCCGCTGTAGCTGAAGACGATGAAGATGCTGAAGAAGTTGAACCTTCTCCTCCAGCTCCGCCCACAAAGCCCTCGCTTTCTCCCAATGCCCTGAGCACACTGTAAGGACTGTTCAAAGAGATGGTTGGTCATCGCATAGTACTAACAGGTGGTGGCACTGGCGGTCACATTTACCCGGCCCTCTCGGTGGCTGAGCAGCTTAAGGACGACCCATCGGTTGAGGCCATCTTATATATAGGGGCCAATGGTCATCCTGAAGAAAAACTGGCGCGTGATAATGGCCTTGATTTTATTGGCCTGAATGTCTCTGGCATGCCGCGTAGTTTGTCTCCCCGCCTCATTACTTGGCCCTTTCAAATGTGGTCTGCTATTGAGCGCGCTAAGGCCGTTTTACGACAGTTTAGGCCTACGGTAGTTTTGGGAACTGGTGGATACGCATCGGCACCTCCCCTGGCTGCGGCTAATGCGCTTGGTGTGCCAACTGCAGTGCACGAACCAGATGCCCATCCAGGGCTGGTAAACCGTCTATTGTCTCGCCGGGCTCAGTTGGTATCGCTTGGTATGCAAGGAGCTGCTGCGCGCATCAATGCTCCACGCGGTCGGATAGTCTTTAACGGTAATCCGGTGCGGAAGAGTTTTCTAGCTGAACGTCATAGAGACTCAGGTTGTGCCATTCTTGGTCTGCGCTCAGATCTCAAAACCGTCTTGGTTACTGGTGGCTCTCAGGGGGCGAAGGCTCTAAACGAGGCTGTAGCGGCAGCTTTACCGAGGCTGCTTGAAATTGAACCCCATATTCAAATTGTGCATCAATGTGGTGATAAGAATCTCAATGATGTCAAAGAACGGCTCAACCCCAGCCTGGCTCCTAGCCCTCGTTATCATTTGCGGGCCTATTTTGACGACCTTTCTATTGCCTATGCTGTTTCTGATTTAGCTATTACTAGGGCTGGTGCCATGACCGTGGCTGAGTTGGCTGTAACTGGAACTCCTGCTATCTTCGTGCCTTATCCATATGCGGCCCAAGATCATCAGACTCACAACGCCCGCTATATGGAGTCGCAGAAGGCGGCTATTGTGATACCGCAAGAAGATCTCACTGGGGAAACAATCTACAATCATATTGCCGGTTTAATTGGCGACGACAGCAGATTGCAGGAAATGCGCAAACGCATGACCGAAATTGGAAAACCCGATGCTGCCAAGATTTTGGCGCAACAGTTGAAAGAAATTAGCGCCGCATATCAAGGCGTAGTGCCTCAGCCAACTCTTTAAGAGCGGTTTAGGAAACTACAGGCTGGGTCATACCAGTAATGATTGGCACGCCCATATCAGCAGTGAAGTCTTCGCGAGCAAAGGACTTCTCTTCAATAGAGCTGATTGTCGCCTCTAGGCCGGCTATGGCGGCAAAGACGTTGGCAGTTTCTAATGGGCTTTGATTGGCGTTATTGCCATGCTGACAGCGGCTAAGAATTTCTTTGAGCTCGGTCAGGGCCGATTTCACAGTAGAGCAGTTTGGCGCGGGCATCAGTGGTTCTCTTCTAGAAGGGTGATTCCCTTGGGTTGCCATTATCTCGAACGAGTGTAGCATAGGCTTGAAAAGAAGCAGATAGACCAAATAGGCAAAAGAAGTTAAATTTGCAGTCAAGTAGTTGCCTTCTTAACCGTTAATCTGAGCCGAACCTTTGTCTGGGCCTTCGCTGGTAAGTGGAGCTGATTTTTCCCCTAATGAACCGGTTATGATCTATTTAAGCGTTTGTTACTCTTCGAGCAGAGTTCTTTTGAGACTTCCATGCCTTTCCTTTTCCTTTTAACTGCTCTTCTTCTCTTCTTTGGTTTCTTTGTCGCGTTTATTTTTTTCTGTGTACTGGCATGGTTCATCTATAAATATTTTCGTGATCGAAAGCGAGCTCGCATCACTCGATTATTGGTCTATCAAAAGCGACTAAGAGTAGTAGTAGCTGAGTTGCTGAAGCAAATCAATGAGCTTGATCAAATCAGTAAATATTCGGGCTTAGATCGAGATACTGTCTGGTCAAAAAAATACGACGATACTTTGAAAAAATTGCTATCTGCCAGTGATAAATTGGCAGATGCTCAAGCTTTTATTGATATGAAAGAGCTTAATGCGGGCCAGGAGTCTCAGCTTTATGTGGTGCGAACAATACATGTGGTCAACTATAGGATGCGGGAGATGACTCCGGCTGAAAACTTTGATCACCTTCAGCAAAACGCTGATTTGAGTCAGTTTGAAACAGCGTCAAACGACTCGGAAGTTCGCGCGAGTGTCGCTAAGTCCGAGTCAAATCGGGACAGCGAAAAAGACCAGGCAAATCGGTCACAGAGCGTCAGCGGTCAAGTTGAAGTAGAGAACAGGGAAACCCTCGGTGAAAACACTTCAAATGCGCCTACAGAGCCAGGTTCAATAATTTATCTAAAAAAACGGGAACAAAAAGGGCAGTAGTTTCTTGCGATTTCCTTGCGCTTTGCTGAGGATTTTCTTGACCCCTCGACGCCACCAATTCTGGTGCGAAAATTTGGGCCAAAAGTTTTAACAAAAAAACTTCCTGACAACCCTGCGAAATGCCGTGAGATCTGTAAGAATAGAAGAGTAAGGTTCAACTCTCTCGTAATTCGTTTGCCGGGGCTGTGATTTAACGCCAATCTGGGCGAATGCTTTGCTTTAGGAAAGAACGACTACTTAGTGTGATCAATGGCTCTCGGCACCGTGCTTTGAGCCAGATTAGCTACCTGCTTAGAACGCTGGTTTCTAGGCGCGCCTCCGCACGCGAAATTTCACTTTGGTTGAATCTGACAATGGCCCGCAAGGCGCCTTATTGAGGGAAATGTACATTGATAGTTGAAGGGGAGAGAGACCATGAGTAAGAAAAAGCACGGCGCAAGCAAAGCAGCTGAACCAGTAGTATCACCAGTCGTTGAACCAGTAGTTGAAACCGAAGTTGAAGTTTCCAGTGTCACCATTGTGCCAGAGGAAGCTGTTGAAGCTGCAGCCGAAGAGGCGACAGCAGAAGAGTGTTCAGCCGCCGCTGAAGAATGCGAAGCAAAAGCGGAAGTGGAGACTGCAGAATGTGCTACTGCCACTGAAGAATGCGAAGCAAAAACAGAAGAAGCACTAGCTGCTCCAGAAGAAGCGGCGGAAGAAGCTAAAACATGCGAAGAAGCTAAGGAAGAAGAAGCAGCAGCGGAAGAAGAAGTTGCTGAAGCTGAAGAAGCAAAAGAAGAAGAAGCAGCAGCGGAAGAAGAAGTTGCTGAAGCTGAAGAAGCAAAAGAAGAAGAAGCAGCAGCGGAAGAAGAAGTTGCTGAAGCTGAAGAAGCAAAAGAAGAAGAAGCAGCAGCGGAAGAAGAAGTTGCTGAAGCTGAGGAAGCCAAAGAAGAAGAAGCAGCAGCGGAAGAAGAAGTTGCTGAAGCTGAGGAAGCTCAAGAAGAAACGAAAGAAGAAGAAGCTAAAGAAGAAGAGACAGTAGCAGAGGCTACTGAAGAAGCAGCTGCGGAAGATGAGGCCACTGAAGAAGAACCAGCGGCTGAAGAAGAAGCTCCGGCAGAGTCAGCAGAGGCTGAGGCAGAAGCGCCTCCATCTGAAGACAAAGACGAGCAGCAAGCTGCTTAGACAGAAAGCGAGAGGCCTAGCCTCTCGCTTTTCTCTTATGGACTGCCCAACTACCGCGGATTTCAAGTCAGTCTCAGTCTCGTACTGTTTCTTTCTTCTTCGACTACCTATTATTCTCTTTTCCAAAACTGTCAGATTTTTTGCGCATTGCCTCAAAAATAATCGTACTCGCCTGACCCGTTGCCTCAAATTAAAATCGTACTCGTCGACCAGCAGTGAGGGGTCACTCGATGAGGCAACGAATGAGCATGACCACGCGAAGAGAATTGCAGGCTTCGATGAGCTTGAAGTATCAAAACGCGGATAGAGCACAGCGAAAAGAGATACTCTCGTCCTTCCTGGAAGCGACCGGATATAGCCGAAAGCATGCCATTGCAATGCTTTTGAAGAATAACGGGTCAAAACCAAAGAGAAAGGAGGGTAGCGGCCGACCGTCAAGACTAGGCCCAGAGGCTCTGGCAGCTTTAGTTTCGATTTGGCACTTTAGTCAGCACCTGTGTGGCAAACGGCTAGCGCCAATCATCGCGGATTATTTGGAAAACCTCGCACACTTCGATGAATTGGCGCTTTCCGAGCCAGCAACTAGGCAACTAGAAGGTGTAAGTGCAGCAACCATTGACAGGCTGCTGAAAAAGGAGCGTTCAAAATTACCTCGCAGTATCAGTCATACAAAACGGGGCAGTTTTCTCAAGGATAGCGTGCCAATCCGCACTTTTACCGAGTGGAATGATGTCGTGCCTGGATTCTTTGAGATCGATACTGTATCTCACTCTGGTTCAGATATAAATGGGCCATTTCTCAGCACTCTAAATATGACCGATATAGCAACAGGCTGGACGATTCCAATTGCAATTTTTCGAAAGTCCTCCCTAGACATCATTTCAGCGCTTGAACAAGCTCAGAAACATATTCCGTTTCCAGTCCTTGGTATCGATTTTGACAACGGCTCTGAGTTTCTAAATCAAGACTTGATTGATTGGTGTAGGGCTAGAAGCATTACCTACACACGTTCTCGGCCATATAAGAAAAATGACCAGGCTTGGATCGAAGAGAAGAATAGGTCGGTAGTAAGATCAAGCGTAGGCAGAGATCGCTACGTCGGCAAGAAGACCTTTAAGGCTCTCTCTGAGCTGTATCCAACACTAATACATCTCCACAATTTCTTTCAGCCTAGTCAGAAATTACTTTCAAAGAGCCGTCATGGAGCAAAGGTATACAAGCTCCATGACACAGCCAGAACCCCATACCAGCGGGTACTAGACAATCCAAACGTCTCAAGCGAAGCAAAAGCAGACCTCCGCAAAATCAAAGAAAGATTGAACATAGCTGATCTTTCTAGAAGGCTCAATTCGTTTCAAAATGCACTCAGGCTGCTAGCCGTCGATATTCCAAATCCGGTAATAGCCGCGAGAATTGCCCAGAGAAACGCTGTATATAAGTTTAGTTCCCGTCTGCACGAGCCAGCCCGAGATGTAGAGTCAAAGCAGCAAGTAAGAGTTTCAAAGAAAATCAAGGAATTGATAGTTAGCTGTGAGATTGGCTCAATAGTGCGTGCTGAGGACTTCATGACACTAGGTTCTAGAAACACTGTGAACGTGAGCTTGCTAAGACTCAATAAAAGAGGCAAACTGGAGAGAATAAGCCACGGTATCTATCAGATACCTGCAAAAGTAGCTCAATACCCTACCCCAAATTTATCATCAGCGAGTACGAATAATTTTGAGGCAACAATCTAACTCGGGTACGAAATTTTTTTGAGGCAACACGTTTTGAAGAAAAAATGACAGTTTTGGAAATGCCAATGTGAATATCGGCGCACTATTTCTTATTGCAGATTATCTGGCCCAACCAAGGCATTGCCTTTTACTTTAAATTTGACGATACGCTTCTGCGTTGGCCTGCTGGCGCTGTCGTTGCTTCTGTGGCCAAGAATATCAAGAGTGATTGCGCCATGACTGATCTGCAAACTATTGGCTTGTGAGCGGTCGCCTAAGGCGCGTTCGCCCACGGGCTTAGCTCCTTTTTCACTGGCGACGAATACCAATAGATAGGTGAAATAGCCTGAGCCACCGGAGTTGTAGGTAAATACAAAGGCACCGTCATTGATACCATCACCGTTGAGGTCTCCGATGGCGGTTTTGACGATTTCACCCCGACAACCATTCCACTCGGCTTTACCCTCTTTAAACTGCACAGTTTCGCTGCCCGCTTCTGATACCGTAGGGACATTGCAAAGACCATTTAGCAGCCCAGCTTCGCTTAAGGGAGCGATCGGATCCTTGGCGCTGGCTGGCCAATTGCTTAGGCTACAAATGGCCACTAGTGAAGCGATTTGGGCCAGATAAGATTGGGTTCTGAGTGTTGTTTTCATCGGCTCTTTACATTCTCTTAAGGCATTATGTGCATCTGAGTCTACATGCATGGTCGGGGCGGTGGTATCTTTATCCACTATTCTGCCGTTAGAGAGTTTTCCGCTACAAGAGGTTGTCATGGCGACGTCCACCCTTAGAGAAACCCCGTTAGCTTCTGCTCACCGCAAGCTAGCAGCCAAGATGGTCGATTTCGCTGGCTGGAATATGCCAGTGCAATATAAAAGTATTATCGCTGAGCACATGGCAACGCGTGAAAAAATTGGTTTATTCGACGTCTCGCACATGGGTGAATTTCTAGTTACTGGCGCCGGTGCTCATGACTTCGTGCAATACATCATTGCCAATGATATAAACCGGTTGGCTACTCCTGATCGTGCGCTTTACTCCCAACTTTGTTATGAAGATGGCGGCACCGTTGATGACCTGATTGTTTATCGACGCAAAGAAGATTTTCTTCTCGTTGTTAATGCCTCAAACATTGATAAAGACTGGGAGTGGATTAACAGTCATGCGGCAAAATTTGATGTCAAATTGACGAATATTTCTGACCAGCTTGGCTTGCTTGCTTTGCAAGGCCCCCAGGCTGTGCCGCTGTTGAGTGAAATTGTCGGCGATTGGGTTGGCCAGTTGCCATCCTTTGGTTATGGCGAAGCTACTATCGACGGCACAAGTTTCAGCTTTGGTCGCACTGGTTACACTGGTGAAGACGGCTTTGAAATTTTTGTGCCGGCGGCAAAATCTGAGTGGCTGTGGCATCTTTTGTTAGAGCGCGGCCAAGCTAAAGGAATTGAGCCCTGTGGCTTGGGTGCTCGGGATACATTGCGCCTGGAGGCTGGTTTGCCTCTCTATGGTCATGAGCTAGAGCGCGACATTACACCAATTGAATCGGGTCTTGGTTGGAGCGTTAAACCAGACAAAGGTGATTTCATTGGTCGTGAAGTTCTTGCTAAACAAAAAGCGGGTGGTTTAGAGCGTCAGATTGTTTGCTTGAAGGGCACTGGCAAAGCGGCTCCCCGTCAAGGATATAGTGTTTTTGATGGCGATAAAGAAGTGGGCAAAGTAACCAGTGGCGCTCCGGGCGTTTTTGTGGGCTATCCCTTAGCCTTTGCTCTGGTGCCTATGGCTTTGACCAAGATTGGAACAGAGCTTTCGATTGGTATTCGCGATACTAAAGTGCCAGCTTCTGTGGTGAGCCGACCATGGTACAAGCGTAAAAAATAGTCTAGACAGACAATTGAGAGACCGTATTCTTGACTGATGAGAGCGCTACATTTTTAGTTATTTGTCTTTTGGCAGGTGGTGCCTTATCAGTTATTGCCTTGTTTGTTCTCTCGGGCATAAGCAAGAAACCCAGCCCTTCAGGGCGTATACCACCAGCTCGTAGTTTCTATCTAGAACAAGAAGAAGCGATGGCCCGTGTGCGCGCCATATTGCAAGGCCCGTTGATTGGTTGCCGTTGGCGTATTACCTATGATCGTGCTGGTGAAGGGCGTCTTCAAGCCAGAGTCTACGGTACTCCGACAGAGGCAACTGGCAAGCAACCAGTAGATATTTTGCTCAACATGCTTTTTCACAAGCTTGACGCTAACACCACCGAGCTTGAGTGGAGTTATGTGGTTATGAGCGGTAAGTCTGAGGATGCTGACTTGCTAGTAAACGAAAGTAATCGGTGTTTTCTTGCTGCCTTGGCCCAAGAATCAATTGAAAATCCAGCTTAGATAGTATTGATTGAAATGCAGTAAGTTTTGTCAGCTTAGGCTTACTTCTTGGGGTGATTTTTGAAAAATTCCCACATCATGTCTGTGGCCGAAACCTCAGTTGATGGGTCGTCTCCCTGGGCTCGTGGCTTCGTCCCCCCAGGCCAAGAATGTTGGCCGTTCTTGATGGTACAGAGAACGACATCGGCGTTGGTAGTTTGGCTCTTATAGGTATCGACTATTACATTGCCGCTGCTATTTACTTGTCGTTGTGGTTTGCTAGCGCAGTCATTCCTTTTTGTCCAAAAACTGACGGCGTAGGCAACGGATTTATCCACTCGTGGTTCAAAGGATTTTCTAGGTGTTCCTCCTTCGTAGAGGACGTGATCATCTGCCATGCCGTTGAACATAATGATTGCGACAGGATTGGTTGGCTTAGTGTCAACACTGAGGGCGCCGGCTACAACGACATCATGCCACCATTGGAAATACCAGTGACAAAAACGCGCTTGGGATCAACGTTATTGGTTGCTACTAACGTCTCGATCAGCTTTCTGGTAAAACCAACATCATCGATATTTTTGCGCATGGCATAGGCACAGCAGTTACCAGAATTCCATGTGAGCATGTTAGTTGTTCTCCCTGTTCCGTTGCCCGCTTTTAGAGTTTCTGCTTTGAGGTTTGCGGGCCGATGAATTACGTATGAGCGTGTCAATTGGCCGACCTGGAGAGTTCTCGTTTCATCCCCGGCAGCTAAGTTGCTAGATTTAGGAGCTTGTGCCCAAGAGCTATGGGATGCGTTGCAGGAGTAAAAGAGTGTGAGCAAAGCAATTAGTCTTGCAAGCCATATTTGACACCTACTCGGCGATAAAGGCTCTTTCAGAGAGTGCAATTGGTTTTGCATATTCTTCTCTTCCTTTTCTGGCGAAAGCTACGTGAATATATACGCAACCTCCCGTTAAAAGTTACAGGTTGGCATTCTCTAATTGCACAGTTCTCAAGACCACTCTTTTAAGTTACATTCATGCATAAAGTTATGCAAATGGGATGCCAACTCCATTACTCTTTAGAGAGTAATTTTGTTTCGAAGTACAAGGGAGATCCTTCATGCTGAGTCATCCAGATGACCTTAAGTACGTAAAAAGCCATGAGTTCGTGAGTGTCGACGGCGACGTAGCTACAATAGGTATTACGGCTTTTGCTGCCGACCAGCTGGGCGACGTCACATTTGTAGAACTGCCCAAAGTAGGCGAAAAATTCAAGACCGAGCAAAAGTTCGGTGTAATTGAGTCTGTAAAGTCTGTTTCCGATCTGTTCATGCCAATTGCTGGCGAGATCACAGAGGTAAACGAGAATCTCAATTCAGAGCCAGAGCTTGTCAACCTTGATACTTACAAGGGCGGCTGGATGATCAAAGTAAAAATTGAGAATGCCGCTGAAGTAGCAAGCCTGATGAGCGCTGAAGACTACAAGAAGTTCATCGTCGAATAAACCTGAGCGATAGTTCGACAAGAAAATTGGGGAGCGGCAAATCTACTGATTTGCCGCTTCTTTTTCGTTGGTCGGCTCTTGAGTTGATTTATCTAAACTGGGATTATCCAAATTTGATTCGGCTGGTTTAGCCTCCGGCTGAGCCAATTGCCTGAGCTGATCTTGGGCCAGGTCGTAAAATCTCGACCCTGACGAAATCTTTGCCAATTCTTGCACTGCTGTTTGATCATTGCGATCGGCGTCGAGTTTGGTCATGGCATCTAAATAGAGGGCCTGGTTGAGCAAATCTTCGCTGTTGTCAGCACTTGTACCGCCAAAGAATTCTGGTATCGGGGAGCTGCGCAAAATGCCAATGGCTGCTTTGTAATTACCTTGCATGATATTGGTCTTGGCCGAGTGGGTGGTCAGGCCCTTGACAAAGCTCACTGTTAGACCGGCCATGGCAAAGAGCAGGCCTAGGGCCAGCAAAATATCCACTGCCATTGGATGCTTGTAAGTTTTTTGCTGTGCTTTACCGTTTTGATTGGTTGGTTCGGCTGAGGCATTTTCTTTGGCTTCAACTTCTGCCAGAAAAGAATCGGCGATCTTGTCCATCGCTGAAACGTGTTCTTTGGTGTCGCTAGTTTCCGAGTCCACTATCTGTGCTGCCTAATTGGAAAAGCTAATTGGATTCTATCTTAGTATAGAAGCACTTAAGATAGCCAATCTAGCAATTCTGACTGAGAAATTCGTCAATCCGTTTGATTTTGACTGTGCTGCTAGTGGTCTTCTTGATATCGGTTAAGGCGTTAGCCACCGAAGTTTTGTGGCCAGACTCAACCAGTGAGGAAAGGGTGTCGAAGCTAGCTTTAGACACCGATATTTCTTGAGCATTGATCATGCGGGCTACGGGCTGCACTAGCTCTTCGATATTGAGTTTCGCTACACCCTGAAGTGCCTGCAGTCTGACCTGGGTCGATGGATCGTTTAGAGCCTTACCTACAGCGCTCTTTATTGCCGTTTTGTCAGCGTTAAAATCACTGGCTGTACAAAGTTTTACTGCTGAAGCCAGGGCTTCTTCTCGTTTGTCGGAAGCATAGTCGCCAATTGCCAGAAGTAAAAATTCTAGCGATTCGCTATGGGGCAAGTTTGCCAGGGCTTTGAGGATGTACCAGTAAGAGTTAGCTGCTTCTATATCGGCCTCTAGTATTGGGCTTGCGCTTAACGGCATTTGTGTGCGGTCGGTAACGTTGACCAGCTGTTTTGCCAGCTTTACCAGTTGTGGTGCCGATTTACCATTGCCAAGGCGACCAATTGCTTCAATCATTTCATTGCGGTAAGGCGTAGCTTGTGGGTTTTCAACCATAGAAGCAAGCAGTTGGCAATTTTCCTGGAGGTCAATTTCACCGGTGAGCTTGAGCCCGTGGCGCAGAGCGCTAGAGGTGTTGCTCTTGGCTCCAACGCTACTGGCTGCACTGTTAGTGATTGTCGCTGCACTGTTGCCTGCGCTAAGCGCAAGAATCATGCTCTCGATTTCTGCGACTACTTTCTCTCTTATTTCTTTGTTTGCAATCAGTGCTTTGGCATCGCTGGTTGACTGCTCTGGATAGTTGTTTTCGAGCCAGTCAGTCAGTTGATGCAGTGCGCGTAGTCGCAAAGCGTTGGGCTTAGCTTTTAGAGCCTTGACGAGCAGTGGTAGGCATTGCTGCGCCCCAGCTTCGTTCAGTAGCTCTGGTGCGCCTGAGAATGTTTGTTTAGTGGCTTCAATCAGGCCGACAATCAATGCGGCGCCTAAGTCAACGAGTTTTTCGTCCTCAAGTGCCAGTAATTCTAGGGGCTTGTGTTGGCGCGCTACGCCTACTGCGGCATAATCGGTAAAGGGATGATGCTGGCTGAAAGCTGCACTAATTTCGTTGCCGACTTCGGCGATTGGCCAGCGAGCCAAGGCACTGACTGCATCGACCTTGATCCAGGGCTCATCATTGCTAAGGTGTTGCGCTAGTGCTTGCTTCGCTTCTTCGGTGCGGAAGGCGGCCAGGGCTCTAGAGATGTGGCAAAAGGCCGGAGTGGTATTGTCGGCAGTGGCGGCAAGTGCTCGAATAATGCCCTCTTGTGCCTGCGTGATTTGCAAGTCTGCCAAAATTAGAGCGGCATTGGCTCGTACTCGCCAGTCTTGGTGGCGCAAGGGGTCATAATCTTGCACTTCATAATCGTCTGATTTTGGCGGCAGAAGAGTGGCCAGGGTGCGCTCAGAGTTAGCTGCTTTGAGTTCGGTGAATATGCGCAATAGCTTGTCTTCCCACCAGAGTGGGGCAAGCTTTAGGTTGATGCAAAGATTGTGCGAATTGCTGCGATTGACTGCTGAGCCAATGTCGGCCCTTACATCTTTAAATTCACGATGGTTATCGGGGCTGCTTCCCACCAGGCCGTGATAGACGAGAAAATGCTCAAGGCCGAAGTCATCAACTTTGACGTCTGGTTTTTCACTAAAAATGGTGGAGGCGCGTTTTAGCCACTTTGCAAGCAGGGTCATGCTTCTGGTTCCGTAAATGCTATGATCAGCAGTTTATCAGGGTTTTATTACCCTTTCTCATCTATCTTTTCTACTGGGGGTTTCCGTGAACACCTTCTTAAGCAGCGGCCAACTGACCTTGCAAGAACAGTATTTAAAATTCGTCGCCGAGCAAATCGCTCCGCTAGCCATGACTCTTGATACAGAACAGGTGAGCTCGAAAGAGGCTCTGGCTTTGTTAGCCAAAAGCGGTTATCTGGGTTTGACCGTTCCACGTGAATATGGCGGTCAGGGGCTTGGCGCTACTGAGTTGGTTCTCTTAGCCGAAGCTCTTGCTGGCGCCTCGGCTGGCCTTTCTCTGGCCCTTGCTAGTCACTACAGTGTTATCGAATTAATTAACAAGTTTGGTTCTGAAACGCAAAAATCTCGCTATCTTTCGCAGCTAGCTACTGGTGACTTGATTGGCGCCCAAGCTTTCGGCGAAGAAAAAGCTGGTTCTGATTTCAAGGCCGTGCAAACTACCGCCACTAACGATTCGTCATCGGGCTGGTTGCTCAGCGGTGAGAAGACCTGGGTCGTCAATGGTCAATTGGCCGGTCTAATGGCTGTGCTAGCTCGCACTGGAGCTGACGATCAACTGAGCATTTTCCTCGTGGACGGCACACCGTCTTCTAGCATTCATATTGGCGAAAATAAAGCTAAGTTTGGCCTGCGCTCTGCAGCTACTTGCGATATTACTTTCAAAGAGTACAAGGCGAGCAGCGAGAATAAACTAGCTAGCGGTACTAGCGCTGAAGTTGAGGCCCAGGTGAATGCTGTGCTTGACTTGAGCAAGACTGTTGTGGCTGCTGCTGCAGTTGGTATTGCCGAAGAGGCTCTCAAGTTCTCAGCCGAACATGCCCGCACAAGAGAGCAGTTCGGTCAGCCAATTTCGAAGTTCCAAGGTATTCAATGGAAGCTCGCGGATCACTCGGTTGAGTCGCAAGCTGCCCGCTTGCTTACATATCGTGCTGCTTGGAGCCATGATGAAGAACCTGGTGATTTTCGCAAGTTCGCGGCAATGGCTAAGCTGTTTGCCTCTAAAGTTGCCAGAGTACATAGTGGCGAAGCCGTGCAAATATTCGGTATGCTGGGAGCTAGCCCAGACTCGCCAGTAGAAAGGCTTTACCGTGACGGTAAGCTCACTGAAATATTCGAAGGTACCTCTGAGTTGCAAAAGGTCGTTCTGAAAGAAGAACTCGGCGTTTAGATAAAACAAGCTAATACAAGGCAGGGGTAGAGCGCAATGAAGCAGAAGTCGCAGAAATCAAGTATTGCTCTGAGACTTTCGCTTTCAGCTGCTCTCCCTCTGTGCTTGGCTGTTTTTAGTTTTGCTTCAATTGGTTCAGCTCAAGCAGATTCGTATGCCGATGGGGCCAAGCTTTTTCAAGAGAAAAAATATGTCAAAGCAGTTAAGTGTTTTGCCGATTCGGTTAAGCAAAATCCTGGCAACGATAATGCTTACTACTATCATGCCTTAGCTCTGCACTACTCCAAAGATATGAAGGGTGCCATTGCTGAGTATGGCCGCATTATTCGGCTATTCCCTTCAAGCCAGGCTGCCGACCATTCTCGTCGGGCGCTGATGGTGCTTGATCCTGTGCTACTGAAGAAACTGAGCCCTGAATTGTTTACGGCAGCGCCACCAGTGGCAAGGCAAGCCGGAAGCCCTATTATCTCAGGCTCTCGTTCTTCTTATTCTTCCTCTGAAGATCGCTTTCCTAGTGAAGCGCGGCTCAATTTCACCAAAGAAGTCGGCTGCATGATGGTTGAAGCGCAGTTTAATAACAGACCGCTCAAGGTTATGTTTGATACTGGCTCGCAGGGAACAATTCTTGGTAAAAATCATTTGCAGAGCATGGGTTTACCTGAGCCTACAGGACAGCCAACTGGTACATCTACTAGCGCAGGCAGCTCACAAAAAACTTGGGATATGCGCTTGAACATAAAGATAGGCAATATTGAGCGCAATAATTTTCCAGTCGTAATTAAAGAGTCAATGTTAGACAGCCCATCAATTGGTCAGTCTTTCTTCAAAGATTTTACATATACCATCGACAACAACGCGCAAACAATCAGACTGGTGAAGAAAACTGCTGGTGCGTCTTCTAGCGTTGCTTCTTCAAGTTCGAGCTCTGGTTATGGTTCATCTCGTGCGGTTTCGGATCCGTATGCTGTGCCATTCACTCGTGATGAGAATGATCAACTGATAGTCAGTGTGTCGCTGGATGGTAGGCCCGGTCGCATGTATTTTGATACAGGTGCTAGCGGTATTGGTATGTCGAGCGCCCACGCCAAAGGGTTCGGTTTGACGGTGCCTGAGGATGCTCAGGATACGATAATCAACGGTACATCATCGCGTATGACCGGTAAGAAATTCCCTGTCCGCTCTTTGAAGTTAGGTCCGATTGAAAAGCATAATATCGATGTAACTGTTGTCGATAACTTTGCTTTGCCTTTGCCCTTGCTTGGCCAATCATTTTTCGGTGATAACAACTACACCATTGACGATCAAGCGAAAGTCATTCGCTTTAGTCGTCGCTAGTAGAACAGATAAATAGTTATGCCTACGGTATCACTGGTAATAGTTGCTCAAGATGAGGAGCGCACTATTGGTCGGGTGATTGATGCTGCTAAGAGTCTGGTTGATGAAATTATTGTGGTTGACTCCGGTTCAACTGATCGCACCAAAGAGATTGCCCAAGAAAAAGGTGCAGTTGTTCAACATCAAGATTGGCTTGGCTTTGCTAAGCAGAAAAACTTTGCCATTGATTTAGCTAAGTCTGATTGGGTGTTAAGCCTTGATGCCGATGAAATATTGAGTGATCGATTGGTGGCTGAAATCGCCGCTTTATTGAAAAGTCCGAACCTTGATCAATTCGATGGTTACAAGATTCCGCGTATTCTCTATATCGGCGATCAAGCCGTTTCACGCGGTGGCTTCTACCCAGACGCACAGTTGCGCTTGTTTAAGCGCGGTAAGGGCAAGTTTGGTGAACGTCTAGTGCATGAAGCGATAAAAATGGATGGCCCGGTTACTATGCTGGCCGAGCCAATGCACCATTATGCATATAGAACTGTGGAAGATTTCGCTGCCGCCATGGACAAGTATGCCAGGCTTTCGGCTCAAGAGTTTTTCAATCGCGGCAACTATGGCTGGAAGGCCAGCCGCATTGCTGAGTTAGTGAAGCCGGGGCTAACTTTCTTGTATCGCTATTTGGTTCGGGGCGGTATTATGGAAGGTGCGTTAGGTTTTAGACTTACTGCAATTTATAGCGACTATGTGCGTAAGAAGATTTTTTATCTTAGACAATTAGCCGCTAGTAACAAGGGCAATGACGGTAATAGAGGGCTTGACCATGAGTAAGGCTAAATTTGCAGCAGCTTTGATGCTGCTTTCGACGGCTTGTACTTTCTCATTGCCCGTTCAGGCTGCTGCTGATGCCTACGCTCTGGGAGTCAAACAGTTTGGGGCGAAGAACTACCCTCTAGCTGCGGCTAACTTTAAGAAAGCCATAGCAGCTAATCCTAAGAATGATAGTGCTCGTTATTATTATGCGCTCTCTTTGCATTACAACAAAGATATTGCTGGTGCCACTAAGGCTTATGCTGAGTTGATTCGCCTGCTGCCAGATTCTAACGGTGCCAATTATGCTAGGGCAGCTTTAGCGAAACTTGATGCGGTTTTACTTAGCACGCTGCCACCGTCGCGCATGGTGCAGCCGCAATATAGTCAACAAGTTTCTAGTGCTGCCGGTAGGCAGATCAGCTCTGGCTCGCAAATGATTATCCAGACTCAATCTAGTCAGTCTGGTTCAAGTCGAAACAGCGCTGATGACAGAATACCGGATGAGTGCCGAATCTATTACACCCTGGAAGGCAACAGCTTTATTGTTGACGTTTATGTCAACGGGCGACCGATGAAAATGGTTTTTGATACAGGCGCTGCAATGTGCGCTTTTGGAAAGAATAACCTATCTGCTGTTGGTATCGAACCGCCCTCAGGCCCTCCAACTGGAGCTGCTGTTGGTGTTGGAGACGGCGGTGAGCAGCCGATTTGGGATATGAGTGTGGATTTGAAGCTCGGGCCAATTGAGCGCAAACACTTCCCCATTAAGGTGCAGTCTCAGCTCGGGCTTCATCCATTGCTGGGACAGACGTTCTATCAAGATTTTACCTACACCATCGATAATGGTGCTCACAGCATTCACTTCGTTAAGAAGCGGAAAAACAGTAGTTCTATCTATTCTGATGTTAGTCGTGATCCTAATTCTGTCCCATTCGTCAGAGAGAGAAATGAGTTAGCTGTTACCGTGGAAATAAATGGAAAACCGACGAAAATGTATTTTGATACAGGGGCTGAGGTCGTGAGTTTGACCAAGCAGCAGTGTAGATCCCTCGGCATTACCATTCCTGAAGATGCGCAAATAGCAACTGTTAGTGGTATCGCTGGTGATAGTCGCGCTCGAGTTTTCAACGTCAGTAGTATTAAGCTTGGTGGTATCACAAAGCGAGATTTTCAAGTTTGGGTGCCGGACGGTGAAGCCGCTGGAGTTGGCCTACTCGGCCAAACTTTCTACAACGACTATCAATACACAATTGATTATGAGCGCGGCTATATTCACTTCTTGCGCCGCTAAATTCTGCTAGCAGTTCACTTGCTAATCTAAGATATCGCGCATCAAAGCGCGGTAGCGAGCAAGATTAGTACCATAGTCATCGGACGAGCCCTGGGTATCTGTAATTTGCAATGGGCCAGATTTGCGCATGGCGCTGCTTATTTCAGTGCTATCACTGCTGCTCTTCTTTTCTGCAAACAGCCAGGGGGCATGCTTTCTTAGTGTCGGAGCGTCTAACCAGCCGCGGGCCAAGAGCACTTCATCGATAGTCATGCTCATATTTTCACTATCAGACTGAGCCAGTTGGGCCTGAGCCTGTGAGATTATCTGAGCTTCAATCAAGACTTGAAGCAGGTCTTTCTCATTTTTTTCCGGAGTTTGCATAGTCAATACTCGAAAACGCAGTGTAGATTCGATTCAACACTGCGGCTTCTGATTATCTAGTTTTTGGAGGGCCTAATTATGTAATTTCGATGTCTACGCGCTTGCCAAACCGGCTGGCTGCGGCGCGTATCAACGAACGTAAGGCGGTAATTGTCCTACCGTCTTTGCCAATTAGTCTACCGGTGACCAGCGGATCGCAGGTCACAGCTACTCGGCAACGCCCTGGGTTGAGGGCTTCCCTTTCGAATTGCAGGGCGTCAGGGTCTTTGGCCAGTACCTTTAAAATGTACTCTGCCAAATCTTCTGCCGCTGTTGAATCAACTTGGGGCCTTACGCGCCCAAAGCCGCCTGGTCTGCCGCGTGAGGGGCCCTTTTTAAAAGGCTTGCTACCGTTTCGCTTTGCTGGGCGCCGTGTGTCATCCATTTTTGTACCGCTTCTCTGTCGACAACCAACTCTTTAGAACGGGGGTTGTAGTAGCCAAGCTCTTCGATTGGCATACCGTCTCTTCTACTTCTAGAGTCAACGGCGACGATTCTGTAATGCGGGGCTTTTTTTTGGCCGACGCGCTTTAGCCGTATCTTTACCACTGGGACTATGTTCTCCAAACTGTACTTATGTACTTATGTGCTTGCGTGCGATTCGTTATTCTAACAGCTCATTAGCTCTGGCCGTATGTCTGTACTGTATATGTTGTTAACCTGGCGATACGCTTTGGCCCGAGAAGGGGCTTGGGGTGCAATCAGGGCTTTTATGACAGTACTTCTTACTTCTTCTTCTTTTTCTTTTTCAGGCCGTAAGGGCTTTGAAAGCCTGGTCTAGATGGGGAGCCAGGCATGCCGCCCATGCCGAGGGGCATTTTGAAGCCTGGGGGCATAGGAGGCATTTTGCCGCCGCCGCCAAGACCACCGAAAGGCCCGCCGCCACCGCCCCCAAATGGGTTGCCGCCGCCGAACATGCCGCCTAATGGCCCCATTCCGCCCATCATGGCCTTCATCTGCCGCATTGCTTCGCGCATTTTCTCAAACTCGTTTAACATTTTTCCTATCTCATTTTCTTTGAGACCAGAGCCGCGGGCAATGCGGCGTCTTCTTGGAAAGTCGATAAGATCCGGTTTGCGTCTTTCGGCGATGGTCATCGAATTGATGGCGATTTCGTACTTGTTCATCATTGCTTCGCCTTCAGTGGCGATTTTATTTTGATCTTCTGAAGAAAGGCCGAGCATACCGCCTACGCCCATCATCTTCATGATGTCGCCCATATTGCCCATTTTCTTCATCATGCTTTGCATGTTGACGAACTGTTCGAAAGAAAAATCGTTTTGGAACATGTCCATCACGGCTCTTTCGGCGTCCTTTTCGTCGATGTTTTTCTGGGCTTTCTCAACCAGGGAGAGTACGTCGCCCATACCAAGAATGCGGCTGGCCATGCGGTCCGGGTAGAAAGTCTCAAGGTTGTCGAGCTTCTCGCCAGTGGAGATGAACTTGATCGGTTTGCCCACGGCTTCTCTTACGGAAAGCGCAGCTCCGCCTCTAGCATCGCCGTCAATTTTGGTTAGCAATAGGCCGGTTAAGTCTAGTTGGGTATTGAATGTTTCGGCGACGTTGACTGCTTCTTGGCCGGTCATACTGTCTACTACCAGAATCTTTTCTGATGGTTGTAGTAGTCGGTCGATGATGAGCAACTCGGCCATCAGTGGTGTGTCTACTTGTAGACGGCCGGCTGTATCTAAGATAACTGGGTTGTAGCCTTTCTCTTTGGCTAGAGCAATGGCTTTCTCGGCGATATCTTGCACGTCCTGGCTGGCTTCAATAGTGAATACAGGTACGTCTACTTGTTTGCCAAGAGTTTGAAGCTGGTGAATGGCTGCTGGTCTCTGCACGTCGCAAGCGACTAGCAGTGGATTTTGCCCTTCGCCTTTGAGTTTTAGCGCTAATTTGCCGCAGGCTGTGGTTTTTCCTGAGCCTTGTAAGCCGACCATCATGATGATGCCTGGTGCGCCCTTGAGATTGAGCGGTACATTCTCGCCACCGAGGATGGTGACAAGCTCATCGCTTACTACTTTTATGAATTGCTGGGCTGGAGTTACAGAGTCGATAACTTCTGTGCCGAGCGCCTTCTGGCGCACATTGCTGATGAAGATTTTTACTACCTTCAAGCTTACATCTGCTTCCAGAAGCGACTTGCGCACTTCGCGAATAGCATCTTCGATATTCTCATGAGACAACTTGTCGTTGCCAGCGAGAGTTCTAAAAGCGCCTTGCAGTCTGTCGGTAAGGTTGTCGAACATGGTTTAAGTTCCTAATTGTGTGGACCGGATTTTTCTTATTTTGTATTTACAGCGAGGTTTAACTTCGTACGAATTTTTTCAACGGCTTCAGTTGCTTCTTGCGGATAAATAAGCCAGTAAGAAGTGTGGTTGCCCTTTACTAGCGCTTCTACAGCAAGAGAGAGTTGAGATAACTCTTTTACTTCTCCGTTATCAGTGCGCACCACGATATTGGTTTGGGGATGGTCAGAATCTGGTCTGTAGTAGTCGTAGGGGACAAAACCAGTTGACTCGACGGCGACATAGTAATCAGGGTCGAAGCCGAGGCTTGAGACTGCCTGCCTGACCTGCTTTTCGATGTCATCAATTTCAGATTGTACTTGGGTATTGATGCGCGAGGCTTTGAAGATGCGGCGGTTTAAGAAGCGATGAGAAAGATCGGCCAATATCTGGTCTTTGTCTTTGAGCCAGCGTTTAATGTGATAGCCCAGCTGAATGTCATCGAGGCTGAGATACTCTTCAACAGTGAGTTTCTCGCCTGTGAGCCATTTTCCGGTGGCTTCGTCAATAAAGGCAATTGAGCCAGCCCCTTTATCAATTACATGCAGGGCTCGTTTGATGAGCTTGCCAAGCAGGGCTCTGGCCGCTAAGTTTTTGCGATGATAATAAACTTGTGCGTACATTGAGTAGCGGGCAAAGAGATAGTCTTCAACAGCTATTTGGCCTTTTTCTCCTACCACTAGCATGCGGTCGTTTTCTTCATCTACTTCAATTGAACGCAAGATGCGTTGCAAGGCAAAGAGACCGTAGGCCGTTCCGGTCATATAGCTATCGCGCAGTAAGTAGTCGAAGCGATCGCAGTCAAGCTGGCTTGATACAACATGCGAAACATAGGCTGGTTTGTAAGTCTTTTTAAGAACTTGAACAATTTTGTCGGCTAGACCGGGCTCTTCTTCATAAGAGTCTAAAATTGAGCGAATTTGAGTATCGCCCGAGATTATCTTGCAGGACCAGTCTTCGTGATCGTAGTTGAGAATTTTCTCGGTAACATGGCTAAATGGACCGTGGCCGACGTCGTGTAGAAGAGCCGATGTGAGCATTAAGGCTCGCTCTTTTTCGGCCGATTCACAGCGGCTGGAGAGAATATTGCTTAGCTGAGAGGCGACATGCATGACCCCTACTGAGTGGGTAAAGCGCGACCCCTCGGCACCTTGAAATGTGAAATAGGACACGCCTAGCTGGTGAATGCGCCGCATGCGTTGAAATTCGACTGCATCAATTAGGTCGACTACGAGGCGCTCGGCTGGTATAGATCTGTCAAGAACGATATCTTGGTGTATAGGATCTAGATAGGTGCGCTTGTTTGAAACTCTTTGCATGCCTGTCCGCTTTGTATAAGTGAAAGATATTATACTGGGCCTTACTATAGTTAGGGTCGTTAAGTGTTTCCAGATTTAGTCACAGAGCCAGGACCTAAGTCGCAAATGGCGCCCTTGCCAGAGAAAGTGCTTTCTCTGGCCGATATCGTCAGCTTGACCTTTAGACGATTTCGACTTTATTACAAACTGTATTTTAAAACTTTGTTTTGGCCGGCTTTCTTTTGCTCACTGGCTAGTCATATTGCCTACCTAAGTTTGCAGCACTGGGTCAGCATTGCTGCGACTTCGTTGCTGGCGGCCACTCCGTTTATATTGCATATGGGCGTCTCGCTACTCTCTATGGTGGTTTGGTTCTTCAGCGCCTGGGAGCTTTGCCTGCGCTCCTGCGCTTTAGTCAGGTCTGTACTTTGCCTTGACCCGACCTATAAAGATAGTTTCAATATTCTGAAGAAGCGCTCGGGTACTGTTTTCTTTGCTTGTAATCTGGCCTTGCTGCCACCGGCTCTTTGTTTGATTTTCTGGGCCATTGTCATTGTTGCTGCCGCTGCGGCCTTGAATGTTGCTTTAGGTGGCTCTGAGCGAGTAGCCTTCGGTGCGGTGGTTTTTGCCATTATCGGCTTTGCCCTGACCATTTCGGTCATGATTTCAGGCCTTTTTGGCTCATTGCTTTTGGCTATTGTTACTCTTGAGCAACTTTCTTTTGTTGAGTCATTTAAACGCACTTGGCTGCTAGTGAGCTTGCGCATGATGCGAGGTGGTTCGTTTACCTCGTTATTGGCAGTTGCTATCACCCTGGTCTGTGTTGTGATTGAAAGTCCGATGATAATTTTGCAAGTGTTTGAGCAAGCCAGTCATGCCAGCTTTAAGCTTTCGCAAACGCCCTACGTGATTGATCTTCTCGAAATTGCTCTTGAGGTGCCGTTCAATATATTTACTTTTTCAATTTCGTTTACAGCTTATGGGCTCTTTTACCGCGATCTGAAGCTGCGTCTAGAAGGAGCCGATTTGCTTGCTCGACTAGCCAGGCTTGAGCGCCTGGCTAAGAAGGGTAATATCGATTGAGTTCCTACCTAGTTGGCGCCATCGCCAGCCCAGCTAGTACCTTTGGGTAGAGCTGGTACATAGAAGTGAATTTTTGCTGGCAGATCCGGATCGCAGTTGCGGGCCGATTCAATATCAGCTTGCAGTAACACTGTTTTTCCCAATTGATAATACAAAGATGCTCGGCCCAGGTAGAAGCGCGCATTGTTAGGGGCCTGAGAAATGGCTGATTCGAAATCGCCCATGGCTTCGTTGACTTTATTGAGCTTCTGATAGGCTTTGGCCCGACGGAAGTAATATTCACCATTGGTAGGGTCAAGGCCAAGGGCCTGATTGTAGTCAATGATGGCTTTTTTGGCGTCGCCTTCAAATACTCCAGTGCCAGCTAGGGCACCAATCTCGCCACGGTTTGGATCTTGGTCAAGGGGAGTAACAAAGCGCTTGTCTTTGGCCGCCGGAATCGTATCGTTGCTTTCCATGCCAGCGTTATTTTGAGCGTCGCTGTTGATGTAAGGCATGCCGTTGTCGTTATTTGTCATGCCAGTTCCGGCTTTACCCGGAGGTGCAATCGCTTGGGTTTCACCTACAGAGCCAGCCTGGTTACGCACCGATATTTGGCTGCCGTTCCTTTTTCTGGTGCCACCAGTGGCAGTGCTAGCACTGGGCGAGCTGGAGCCTAGCTTGCCTGTCCAGCCGGGGGTGTTGTCGGCATTGCTGTCATCTTTGTAGCCATTGGGATAAACGTTATTCATGGCTTCTTTGTAATCTTGAACTGCTTGAGCGTTGCCTTGTCCGTTCTCGGCTTTTGTACCCAGGTCTGAATGGGGCAGGTCGTTTTTGGCGCTGGCGAAATAACGCTTAGCAAGGGATGGGTCCATGCGAATGGCTGCTTCGTAGTCGATGATAGCCATAGCGTCGTGGCCCAAAATGCTGTGGCAAGTGCCGCGCAGCAGCAGCCCTTTGAGATTGTTAGGAGCATATTGCAACGAGCTGTCCAAATCTTGAATAGCTAAGCGATAATTGCCCATTTTGTAGAAGCATTGGCCCCTAAGCGAAAGGGCATTGGGGTCTGTGGCATTAAGGCCGAGAGATTCACCGAATGCTGTGGCTGCTTGGTCCCAGTCGCCTGTTGCCATAAGGGCCTTGCCTCTGTCGAAAGCGGGGTCAACATAGGCTTGAACCGGGCTGACAGAGGTCGTGAAAGATGTAGTGAAAATGGCAACGGAAGCAGCTAATAGAAGCAGTTTACGCATGGTCGAATTCCTGTGTTAGTCGCTAATTCTTTTGGTCGAGATCACTGGCAACACCAAAGATGCCAGGGCGAAGACGATAGTGCCTGTAAATATCAGCCGGGAAGCTTCATGCAACTTTTGAAATTGTTGCTTGGCGCTAGGGTCTGTCTTCATCAAAACACGCACATCTTCCATTTGGGGAACAATCGCTAAGGCAAAAATAAAGGTTGAGATAGCACAAACTATTGATGAGAAATAGCGAGCCATGCGCCAGCGGGTGCCCTTCTCTAGGCTTTTGAGATCACCTCTAATTTCAATGGCTTCGGCCACCACGAGCGCAATAGCAAATGCGAGAGCCACTTTGCTGAATTCGATGAAGACAGGGGCGTTTGTCGCCGCTGCTTCTGACACGGGAACTCCTTGAGCTTTGGCCGCACTTATCAGTGTAATGGCGGCGAAGACCGTGGCGGTAGAGCCACCGAAAAGCATTGCCAGTGAAATCAATCGAAGTATGCGCGCGAACATTTGCATTGGTGTGGCTCTTTGGCTGTTGGGGCAATCAATAATATGTGATGTGAAATATACACTCTTGGCAGGCTTGGCAACTCTTGCAGAAGCAAGAATGCCTTGCCTCTTTCACGTAAGTTTATTCGGAATGGTTGGCACCTTGACAGCGTGACAGTAATTTGGTTGAATACTGTTATGAGCACCGAATATAGTAAAAATGCTGAATTAATGAGCCTTGAGCAGCTATCTCAAGAGGTGGCACGGCTTATGCAGTCAGAATTTGGTGTTAGTGAATTGGCTGCGAAAGACCAGCGAGTTTCTTCTTTGCCCGACGCTCGCACTATTCGCTATTACACAACGCTCGGCTTGCTCGACCGCCCATTTATAGATGGTCGGCAGGCTCGTTATGGCCAGCGCCACGTGCTGCAATTGCTTGCTGTGAAGGCATTGCAGAGCATGCAATTTCCTCTCGCCCGTGTCCAAGAAAAGCTCTACGGCCTGACTGAGTCTGAGCTTAAATCTTTACTGCAGTCGATAGCCTCTTCTAATAAAGAACGAAAACAGACTCAGGCCTCGATGCCTGTGGCTAGCCTTTACCGAGAGATTATTCTGGAACCCGGTTTGAAGTTAACGGTAGCCGATGGATACAAGTCGAATCTCAGTGTCGAGGCTCTCCGAGAGCGTATTGAGATTGCGCTGAAAGTTTTATCAAATGCAACGGAGAATTGAAATGAGTGATAGCGAAAGATGTCAAAGTTCAGAAAGAATACCGTTGCTGGATGCCGATATAGAGCAAGGGCTGCTTGATGCCTTCTCTGAGCCTCGGCGCTTGTTTGGCTCCTTTGAAAATGAGAAGAGAGATTCGGGACGACCAGCTCTACCTCTGGCTAGCGTAGACATCAGCGCTAATGTGGTAGACCGTATTGCCTCTGTCACCGTGGTGCAGAAGTTTGTTAATCAGCTCAAAGAACCAATCGAGGCTGTTTATATTTTTCCGTTGGCTGGTTCCTCGTCTGTCAGCAAGTTTCAGATGCAGGTCGGTGAGCGCGTCATTGAAGGCCTGATTAAAGAGCGCGCCGTTGCTCGCCAGGAGTATCAAGCTGCCGTTGATGAAGGTAAGAGGGCGGCCATTCTGGAGCAAGAGCGCGATGATGTTTTTACTGCCCAAGTTGGCAACATCATGCCTGGTGAAGAAATTACTGTCACGATTGTCTATAGCGAGCGCTTGGCCTATTTTGCCAGTGGTCACACCGAGATTCGTCTGCCCCTGGTGGTGGCGCCCCGCTATGTGGCTGGTGTGCCATTGGATCGCGAGAGTGTTGGTGATGGCGTTGAGCCTGACACTGATAAGGTCAGCGATGCTTCGCGCATCAGCCCACCGCGCCTAGCCCCGGGATTTGACCCAAAGGTTTCTTTGTCACTGAGTGTCAACATTGAGCTAGCTGATGATGATCAGGTGGCCGATTTAGTTTGTTCTCAGCATGCCACCAAGTCAGGCTTTGGCAAAAATGGTATCAAGGTTGGATTAGTTAAAGACGACGAGCCCCTCGACCGTGACTTCGTTTTGTCATGGAAGCTGGCTGCTGGAGACCTGACATCGATTGGCTTGGTTACTGAAAAAGCCGTGCCGATTAAAGAGGTTGATTTTCAATATGGCATGGTCTCTATTAATCCCCCGGCTTTAGAGCAAGCCTCTTCTAAAGTTGTGGCTCGTGATGTGGTTTTCTTGCTTGATCGCTCAGGTTCTATGAATGGTCTGAAAATGACTTCAGCAGCCCGGGCCCTCATAATTTTGCTCAACACTTTGCGACCCGATGATCGCTTCGCCATTTGTGCTTTCGACTCTACTTTTGAATGGCTAGAAGATAGTGGTCGGCAGCACAAATTCTTCCCTGCTTCTCTTAAGGCAATTGAAAGAGGTGTGAACTACTTGCGCTCCATCGACGCTCGTGGTGGCACTGAAATGCAAGGGGCGCTAGAAGACTGTTTTGATGTCATCGAGCAAGCTGCTGTTGCTGAAAAATCGACATCGAGAACAAAGGCAAAACGACAGGCCATTGTTGTCTTAATCACTGATGGTGAGGTCGCTGATGAGTCGCATATTCTGAGAACTATTCAGGGGCGTGTCAATGCTACTCGTGTCTTTACCGTCGGCGTAGATACCGCTGTTAATGACGGTTTCCTCAAAAGATTGGCAAGTTTGGGTGGGGGAACGTCTACTTTCGTTCCTCCAGGCGATGCCTTAGAAAATGCTTTGATCAATGTTGCTCGCGAAATTGGTGTGCCATTGGTAACTGATTTGCACATTGTCGACAACAAGCAATTAACCTGTGCGCCTCATAAGACAATCGATTTGTTTGAGGGCCGGCCTGTATCAATTTATTTTCAGTGCACTCCTGATAAACTTCCCCAAACAATTGAAGTTGTCGGCCGCCTCGCTAGTGGTGGCAAGTATAAAGAGAAAATTTCTTTGCGCCCAACTGCAAATGCCGCTTTGCCTCAGCTTTATGCCAAGGCGCGTATTAGTGAGTTGGAAGATCTCATGCGTGACTCTGTTGCAAATGAAGGGCAGATCTATGAACGTGAAATTGTTGAGCTGTCTGTTGCCCATAGTTTGCTAACGCGTTTTACTGCTTTCTTAGCCGTTGACCATAGTGAGATAGCTAACCCCAGCGGCGATCTGCGTAAGCTTGTACAGCCAGTGGAGACACCGGCTCAATGGAAAGAACTTCCTGCTGCTGCTGCTTGGGGAGCAGCTCCCTCTGGTGCATCGATAAGAATGAGACAGGCCGCCCGGTCTGCTTCGCCTTCGCAGATATCTGGCAGTACGGGAATGTGGGGTGGCGGTGGTAGCTGGGGAGCGCCGTCTGCTGGTTCTATAGATGGTTCTGCTTCGAACGATGCCTGGGGAGCTGCTGGCCCTATGCCCGCCTGCCCACCGCCCTCCTCGCCAGCCTGTCCACCACCACCCTGCCCACCAGGATCATCGTTATCTGGCTTATTTGGCCGTGCTGCTAATTCCCTTGGTGCCAGAGTGCCAGAGTCAGAAGAGTCTATTGAAGCAATTTTTGAGGCAATGGGAGTTCCGCCTGAGGCTGATGGGACAAAGGGCAGCAGTGATTCTTGGGTTACAGATAAAGGTAATCTGGCAAAAGACTGGAGCAAGCTGATGGTGATTATGGAACGCTTGGAAAAAGCTCTTCAGTCGATGTTGAAGATTATGACCAGTGGAGATGGTGATTGGAGCAAAGAGTTTATTGAGTTTGGCAAGCTCAAAGTGGCTCTTGAAGCTTTATCGGGCCGTAACCAGGTGGTTGATTCGCACCCGACAATTTCTTTCTTGCTGCTAGAGAAAGTGTTACCGGCTCTATCTTCGCTGCTCAACACTAATGGTGCCAATTTGTCGTCAACTGACTTGGCCTATGTGGCTAATTTGTCTCTCGGTTATGTAGACCAGGTCAAAGATGCGGCACCGCCTCAAAACAAGAACGATTTTCTTTCATTTTGGAAAAATAATATTTAGGAGTCTGGTGATTATGTTCACCTGAGCGGTTTTGAGCATAATATAGCTGAGTGCTAGTGGCTTTGACTGTCGCTGGCGCTCTTCTCTCGGCGAGAAACCGCACTATGACTGATTTACGGGTTACTGTAGATAATGTGGCTATTGTGGCACCCTGCCGCGTCGACTGGAGCGATATGGTGGGTTCTGACAAAGTTAGGACCTGCTCTATGTGTAAACTGCACGTCTATAATCTTTCTGAGATGACCAGGAAGGAAGCAGAAGATGTGTTTAGCGCTGCAGGCGCTGGTAACCTTTGCTTGAAGTTGTATCGTCGTAATGACGGGACAATCATGACTAAAGACTGCTCAGTGGCAAGGCGCATCATAGATAGATCGGCTCTAAGGCTTCGTTTGCTCGTTGCTTCGCTGCTGAGTTTCTTCAATGTTGCGCCAGCTATTGCCGAGTCTCAATTGGCCAAAATAAGTTCTGTAGATAGATTTGGTGGGTTTGGTGGAATCGAATCTACAGTTTCAAGAATTGGCAATAGTGAGACCAAGGAAATGCAGGATCGTCTACGTAAGTACAATGGTGAAGGTGCTGATACTAGAGCCCTAACCTATTTCAATCGTGCTCTTGCCTATGAACGTTTTGGCAAATTCACAGAGGCCTTATCGGTATACGACCAAGCCTTAGGCATCATTCGCACCAAAGATTTCAATGGTGATCCTAAGTTTAGCCAAGCGGTTGCTGCCCGCAACATAGTACTTCTATTGAAGCGCGGGGATGCTAAAAAGGCAAAGGAATTGGAGAGCGAGTTTCGCTTAGACCATAAGAAAATCGCCGCCATTTTGCAGTCTGCGAAAGCTAAAGCTGAGCAGGCGTTGAAAGAAGAGAATGAGCTGGTTGACGAAAGTGTGAAACCTGCTGTTCCAGAAGGTTCAACCACACCGGCAGTAAGGTTGGAGCAGAGCAGCGCCGGTCAGTAGTTCGGTAGGAAAAATCTTGTCTAAAGTGTTTGGGTTTCAAAAAGAAAAAAGCGTGTATATGCACGCTTTTTTCTTTTTGCTAGTGCGCTAATTGGCTACTCAACTTTGGGGTTAGAGGGGCTTTTTTAGGCTCGGCATAATCATAAGGAGATGACGGCTTGAGGCCTACCAGCTGCGAACTTTGTTGATAATTCTCTGGCCGAGATTACTGTTGTTGGCATTTCTATAATAGTCATTATTGTAGTAGCCGTTGTTATAGTTGCCATTTGTGTAGTTCGGGTTGATATATGGCCTGCGGTGACCCTGGCGGTGGTAGTTAACACCATAATTGTTATAGGCACCATAGTTATAGTTTGGGTTGCCTGCCGGCAGGTAGCCACCCTTCTGCAAGTTGGAAATATTCAAATCATATTGGTTCTGTGGCGCTTCGGTCTGAGCCTGTGAGTTTAAATAGTTTTGCATAGCAATGGCATTCAGAGCTTTCTGTTGGTTATTGTTTTTAGACTCTGCAGGAGCAGAGAATGCAATACCTGCGACAACTAGGGTCGCCATTAAGGTACTCGATAATTTTAAAAATTTGCTTCTCATCTTACTCTTCCTTTGTCCATCTTTGTCTGTGTCGACTGTCAGACGGGGTGAGCTAGTGATAGTTCCATATTATTTTCCATAGACCAAGCAAAATACTGATATAAAGACAGGGCTTTGATATCAGGCTTTTGGCTTGTCTTTGCTGTCTATAACCACAGGACTTTAACTTTGATAGACTTTGATCTAATGATTGATCGAAATCACAAAAATCAAAAACCTATTGAGTGCCGGGGGCGCTGGCACTTTCTCGAAGGCGAAAGCGGCGAAGAAGTGCAACGCAAGGCCTATGCCATTGAGCGCATCGATCAGTTTTGGAGAGAGTTTAGGGCCAGTGAGCTTTGCGGTCCTGGTGCCGATTTGGGTCTGTATAGAGAAAAGGCCGCAAATTGGATGCTTGAGCACTTTCCATTGGCTGAGCCGAGCCTAGAGTGGGAAATCACTTATGAGGATAAAGGTAAGTCGCAGCTATCGATCTGTTTGGGGAGCGGGGGAGCATTTTCCCAGTGGCGTTTGCTGGAGACATTCGTCGCAAGAGCTGGAGAATTCGACTGTTGGGAAATCGTTGCTGGCAGAGTTCCAGTGAGTTTGGAGCAGTGCAATATTAGTACTGTGTTTGAATCTCGACTGCAAATGAAACTGCCACCATTTCGCTTCGAATTAAGAGTTGAGAAGGACAGTTCTGTTACCGTGAAGCTTTTTTCACCAGCATTCTCTGTACCTGATTTAGAGGAAGATCTCGCAATACCCTTGTACCTCTGCGAGATACTTATGGGCGAGTATGTTGCCACGCATTGGGTAGTTCGAAATGAGGTTGAGTATCAACCGATTGATGAGTCTGGCTTTGATTATAACGCGATGGCTAAAGAACTGAAGAAGTGCATTGACGAGCAAGTTGAACTGATCAAGAGGAAAATAAACGATCCGCCTCTTGCTCTTTGGAGTGATAAATACCCGCTAGCGTTGATGGAAATTACATCTCAGGATCCGTCTCAAGTGGCCCCTGGAAGGCGTCAAAGACTGAGTGTTCTTACCTATTGGCCTGATTTGATAGCCGGCGTAGTACCCCCTGCTATGTTTTTCTCTGACCGGTTTGTCAAGAATGGTGGCAAGCTCGCCTATTTGCAGATAGTGAATGTAGAGGGGGAGCTGACCCAAGAATTTAGGGAAAAGCTCGAGGATGAGATTATTGAAGCGTTAGTTGTTGAAGAGGCTGGTTGTTTGGTGGCCACAGGTCGTGGTGAACCTGGTGGGTATTACTACGACGTCTGTCTGACTGACCCAGACAAAGCTATTACTGCTCTGAAAAAGGTTGTTCAAAGGCATAATTTGCCTAAGACCTGCTGGCTGCGTTTCTACGATTATCATTGGGCAGATGAGTGGGTGCGCATGTATCCTGATACGCCCGAGTTAGAGAATTCAGAGCAAGTTTGGTGACGAAGTCACCTCTGCCGTGCAAGATTGGTATTAAGTTAACAGCACGCAGGAAAAATGGTGCTCAGAGCATATAGCAGCTGTGGATGCCTGCAAGCAGCATTTGAAAAGGCGCGGAGTTAACTGAAGAGTGACTACTCTAGTTTCAAGGATTATTGCTATCAACACATCCAAATAATCATGCCGTTATTAGCTTGCTTTGTTGTTTTTACATAGTCTTTGAGATTTCTAAAATATTCGCAGAGATAGCCGAGGGTGTCATCTTTTTCAACTGGACGATCCCAGATAGTCGGATAAATCTCATTCGTCATCATTAGTTTCGGGTTGAATCTTGAACGAAATTCGGCCTCGTCGATCTTCTCTAATGCTGCATCGAATTCGGCCACTTGCTTGCTTGTAATGGCGTTGGCTGGTCCATAGCCAACGTCAATATCGCCGATTGGTTTCCCACCGTATAACAAATAGCACAGTGGCTTTTCGCCTTGCCAATCAGAGTTGGTGAGGAGGAAGTGAATTCCATGCCAAGCTTTGTCTAGTTCTAAATAGCCCGAATCTTCTGCTTCGTCCAGGAAATTTTCTATAGAATCGGGGTCTTTGAGCAACTCTTCGATTTTTGTGTCGGGAGTTTCCTTGAGGCACAGAATCATTGACATTGCGCTTTTCCTTATGACAGTCGACGTTTCACTAAGAAATAGTTGAGTACTCAACTATTTCTCCAAAAAAGAGAGTCGCCAGGCTTAATTTGGCCCTTAACTACTGAACTTTGAGCTTCCCGACATTCACTGCTGTTTCTGGGCTAGGAGTTTCTGTCGATATGGCATTGAGTATTTGTAGCTTACGTTTAGTGTCAGGTTCAATCACAGACAAATAAGCAGTGTATTCGCCTGGCTTGATTGACTTAGTCGCTAATTCAGATTCCCAGGTAATTGGCTGACCAGATTTCCATTTATTAGTAGGCATGCCTGGTGTGTGTCTTAGCAAAGCAACGGCCTTGCCAGAAGCATCACGCAATTCGATTTGCACGATATAAGAAGATGGCACGTCGCGATCTAAGTTGCGTACTGGTCGAAGGGCGCCGGCTGCTCCCAGGTTGCTGAAAGTAAAGGATGCTTTTAATTTCTCTCCAGCTTTGACCTCAGCAGGAATCGTCACCTTCTGGGATACCAGCTGGTAGCCCAAGTGCGAGCGAATGTCTTCAAGGGCTTTCTTCACTGGTTCTTGATCGGAATTGAGCAAGGCTGGCGGTACTTCAACAAAGCTGACACCATCGTCTAAAGCATTCTTTGCTAATTTGGTCATTTCTTCAGGTGTGACTGTCGGTAGCAATTGGTAGCCAGTCAAAGTGTCTGCATGAAACTTGAGCAAGACGCGATATTGATCAAAGCCGTGTTTAGCATCGCCAATATTTTGTCTGGTTAGATAGATACGTTGGCCGTAGCGGTAAACCAGATAGTCTGAGATTTCGTCCAAGCTGTCTTGTCCGGCTCTGTTAGGCGTGGTTGGGTCGATATCGAAATTCAAACGAGCGGTAGGGAAAGCTTTGGGGAAAATGTCAGCGACGTACTTCCAGTGCTCGACCAATTGCCTCTGACTCATATTGTGTTCTTTGGTCAAGTTGTCTTCGAGAGCTTTATAGGCTTCTTTGTTTAGTGGCTGGCTCATTTCAGGCACCACTGGTGTGCCTCCGATAACGCCACCGCCAGTGATGCCAACGCTATGTAGAGACTCGTTCTTATCGAATTTGGCGCCAAGGTCGGCGACGAAGTTGCCCCACTTAGCCAAATAGGTCGAATCCCAGAAGATTGGCATCTTATGGTCTTTGCCGTCGGTGCCTTTATAAGTGATGAACTTCACACCGGCTTCGTAAATCCAGTTTGGGGTGTCTGATTCGGCGCTGTTGTCGCTGCCACAAGTTGAGACTCTGAGAATAAGTGTTTTGTTTTTCTGCTTACAAATCGCTAGCAGTTTTTCGATTTTGGACCAATCGTATTTTTCTTCTTCTGGTGCTAAGTCGCGCCAGGGAATAATTACTGAAAGACCGTTGACTTCTGGTTTGTCAAGCAGCTTCTCGATCATGCCGGTGCTGTTTGTCAGTTCACTATTTACGGTGGCAGTATCGAGCAGGGCAAAAAAGCCCAATTCGCGATTGGCAACTGGTTTTGCTCCAGCAATCGCTACGCTTTTGAAACCTTTCTTCTTAATTGCTCTATCTTGACTTTCGTTTAAGCTGTAGTTCTTGCGCGGCATTGGGTTTAAATATTTGACCCACTCTTTGGGTTGAGGGGCCGCTTCGGCCGCAGTTGTCTTACAACCGTAAGTTGCGGATACAATTGGCGTGAGAGCTAGGAGGCCTGAAAGAAAAATTAGCGGTCTTCTCATTGTCATAGAACCTGAAAGGGTGTGGATAATTGATAGGCTCTGATTGTACTAAGAGGAGTCCTCTGGAGAAGTGCTTTGAATCTAACCTTTCTAGGACATAGCGCCGTCAAGTTTGAAATTGGCAACCTTTGTATCTATACCGATCCCTATTTACAAGCGCCAGTAGATCTAGCCAAATTACCGCATGCCGATCTAGTGCTTTTTTCTCATGGGCACTTCGATCACGGTGCTTTGATGGCGCGCAAACTTTATGATACTTGGGGCTGCCATTTTGCTGGCCCGGCCAAACTTATGCACTGGTTGCACAAGCGTCGCAAAATTCCACTAGATAAACTTATTGCCATTGACCATGGTGAGACCATTGTTTTCAAGGGATTGGAAATTTTAGCCATTCCAGCACATCATCCTCTTAACCGTCTTGGCAAAACCATCATGGCTTTGTTTGCACGCAGCCGCGCCCCAGGTAAACCAGTGAACGGCTACTACTTTGGTGGCTACTATCATGCTGGTGCCACGATTTATACGCCGCTAATTGCTGAATCACTGGCCGGCAAAGTTGTTCACACCGCGGTTTTACCGATCGGTGGTAAGTACGCCACAGCCAAGCCGGCAGAGGCCTTGCGAATTGCTGAGGAAATCAAGGCAACGAGATTGGTGCCTATGCACTGGCAGCCTCTTAAAGACCAAGTTTTCTTTCGTTATCAGTCATCTGATTTGCTCAACCTGGCTAGAGATACAGGTTCAGTGGTCGATGTCAGGGCATTGGCTATCGGCGAAGTTTTGCCCGCTGTCTGATTTTCAGGGAAAAGCGGGTAAAAGGTAGATAGGCTTAAGCTTTCTGTTGTTAGAATTTTGACAACAGTAATCGCATAAGTTGGCGTTGGAAACAGAAACAGAAACTACTTTGGTACTGGATAAACAGAGCGTGCTCGGAAAGAAGCCCGAAGAGCGGAGCATAACCAATCTGCCTAAACAGATTAGTTTGCCTGCACTGAGACAATTGCAAAACATGTTGGCTGAAAGCCTCAAGGAACCGGGTCATACCACCCAGCTCCCTTTTGGCGATGCGCCAGATGAATTGACATTGGCTGTTTTCAAAGATCGGGGCAAGGGTGACTATCATTGGACCCTTTATCGCGGCGACCAGGGCAATAAAATGCTCGTCTGGGAGCAAGTTTCCGCCGATCCGGCTTTTATTCATCAGTTAATTACAGCTCAATTCCCTTCATTTGATGCCGTTTCTAAGAGCGATCAAGCCATTACTCAAAGTTTTGAAAGTCAGTCTACGAGCGGTCGAGTTCGTGGCAAAGCTACCTTAGAAGGTAACTTAGAAAACATGCAGATGCCCAATGTCCTGCAATCTGTGGGCATGAGCAAAGGCACTGGTAGGCTTGAGGTTGAGACCACAAGCGAAAACGCTACAGTTTATTTTGACGACGGTAATCCGATTCACTGCGTTCTTGGTAGTTTAGAGGGCTCGCCAGCTTTGATTGAACTGGTGGGCTGGGAAGAAGGTCAGTTTCGCTTCTACCCGGAAGCTAAGTTTGAAACGGTCACTATCAAAAAGCGCCTCGACATGATGTTGATGGAAGGCGCGGCCCTTGACGACCAGCGCCAATTGCTCAAGCAAAAAAATATTCGCGATGAGAGTTATTTACTGCGCAACCATCCATCTATAACGGAGCAACTTTTCGAGCAATTGCTAGAAAAAGGCACCGGAGCTGACATGACTTTGCAAAAGCGTATGTATCAGCTCATTGATAATAAAAGTAGGCTGATCGATATCTTGCGCAAGTGCAATGTCAATAAGCAGAAATGGGTGCCGATAATTTTCAATTTTGCTACTTGCAATCTGGTAACTTTTGTTGATGAGCTGCCTGATTCATCCGAAAAGCCCATGCAAGAGGCAGAGATTGACTGGAATCAGGCACGGGAAGCGGAGCGCTTATTAATGAGCGCCGAGACCGGTGTTTTGTCTCAGCAAGCCTTTCTTTATCTGCTCGAGCGAGAATTTCATCGCTTTGAACGCTTTGGCCGCCCAGTTTCGGTCATTTTGCTTGAACTTTGTGTTCGTTCTGCCGACCCAAATGGTGCGCCACAACCGCTTCCACTGGGTGCTGTCCGCGAAGTGGCTGAGCGAGTTAATAAAATGAAGCGCAAGACTGATTCATTTGCCCACTACGACTCTTCTGGCTTTGCCTTGCTATTGCCTGAAACCGAAAGTACTTCAGCACGCAATTTTGCTGGCCGGATGGCCGAAATGCTCATGACTACTCCGCTTAGTGCCAAGTTTGGTGGCAGTCCGGTATTGGCATCGGTGGGGGTGGGTTCAGTTCCTGACGATTGCGTCAGTTTAGGGGCGATGTTGGCAATTGCTAAGCCAGCTCGACCGCAATAAAAACTCGGCAAAAGCTGCCCTTTGCAACGGTACTTGCAAATCAAATGATTATTTCGGCAAAATAGGCGTTTGAAATTTGTCGAATTAGCGAATATGAATCTTTGTATAAGTTTCAGTTCACAGCCCCGCCGAATTGGCATCATGGGACTATTACCAGAGTTACGTTGGGTAAATCGCCATTTTTTTGGTTGTTAAGAATTCAACGTGCGGAAAACTGTAGTTTTGGTACTCAGTTCAAGAGGCTATCCCAAGTATAATTTCTTGGGGTCTCCAGCCTGAGCTTTCAAGTAGGTCCGAAGGGAGTTTCAAAGTATATGGGTAAGTCAGTAGGCATTGATTTGGGCACAACCAACTCAGTGGTCGCGGTTATGGAAGGTGGTCAGCCGACCGTAGTTTCCAACGCCGAGGGTGGTCGAACCACTCCATCGGTGGTCGCTTTCACCAAATCTGGTGAGCGTCTCGTTGGACAGCTTGCTCGTCGTCAGGCGGTGCTCAATCCTGAGAACACCGTTTATTCAATTAAACGTTTCGTCGGACGTCGCTTCTCTGAAGTTGAATCAGAGAAGAAGATTGTTTCCTACAAAGTTAAGGAAGGCGCTGACGGCGGATGTAAGGTTTCCATTCAAGGCAAGGAATATTCGCCAGAAGAAATTTCAGCGATGATTTTGCGTAAGTTGAAAGAAGATGCTGAAAAGTATCTGGGTGAAAAAGTAACGTCAGCTGTAATCACGGTTCCTGCTTACTTCAATGACTCTCAACGTCAATCAACAAAGAACGCTGGCACAATTGCTGGCTTAGAAGTTCTCCGTATTATCAACGAGCCTACGGCAGCAGCGCTTGCCTACGGTTTAGATAAAAAAGACAACGAAACTATTCTCGTATTCGACTTGGGCGGCGGTACTTTCGACGTTTCTATTCTAGAAGTGGGCGATGGCGTCTTCGAAGTTAAGTCAACATCAGGCGACACTCACTTAGGCGGAGATGACTTCGACCATTGTGTAGTGACCTGGGTGGCCGACGAGTTCATGAACTTAGAAGGCATTGACCTGCGCAAAGACAGACAAGCTTTACAACGTCTGACTGAAGCTGCCGAGAAAGCCAAAATCGAATGCTCTTCAGTTACTGAAACCAATATTTCTCTACCGTTCATCACCGCTGATGCTTCTGGTCCTAAGCACCTTGAGATGAAGCTCTCGCGCTCACGCTTCAACGAACTCACCAGACATTTGGTCGAGCGTTGCCGCATGCCGATGGAACAATCTCTTAAAGATGCCAAACTGACTTATGACAACCTCGATGAAGTTGTATTGGTTGGTGGTTCTACTCGTATCCCAGCCGTGCAAGAGCTTGTTAAGCAAGTAACTGGCGGTAAGGAGCCTAACCAGAGCGTTAACCCTGACGAAGTGGTTGCCGTCGGTGCTGCTATTCAAGCCGGCGTATTGGGCGGTGAAGTTAAGGGCGTTGTGCTCCTTGACGTTACCCCTCTATCTCTCGGTATTGAGACCATGGGTGGTGTCATGACCAAACTGGTCGATCGCAACACTACAATTCCAACGCGCAAAACTGAAGTGTTCTCAACCGCTGATGATAACCAAACAGCAGTTGACATTTACGTCTTCCAGGGTGAGCGCCCGATGGCTCGCGACAACAAACTACTAGGCAACTTCCGACTCGATGGTATTCCACCATCTCAGCGTGGCGTTCCCAAAGTAGAAGTTACTTTCGATATTGACGCCAACGGTATTATGAACGTCACAGCTCGTGACCAATCTACCGGAAAAGAGCAACGCATCACGATTACCGCTTCTACCAACTTGGGCAAAGAAGACATCGAGCGCGCAATTCGCGAAGCCGAGTCTTATGCTCAAGACGATAGAAAGCGCAAAGAAGAAGCCGACGTCAGAAACGAAGCAGACAGCATCTGTTATGCCGTTGAAAGACAAGTCAAAGAGCTTGGCGATCGTGTCACCCCAGGTGAAAAGTCTCGCTGCGAAATGCTCGTTGGCGATCTGCGCGACAAGCTCAAAGAAGAAGCCGATCTGGAAACTATCAAGAGCATCATGAACGAACTCAGAGGAGCTCTCGTTCTATTGCAACAAGCCGCTCACCAGCGTGATGGTGGTGGCGAGGGTGGTGAAGGCGGAGCTGGCTACGAAGGCGGCGGTTATGAAGGTAACGGCGGCAACGGAGCTGGTTACGAAGGCGGCGGATACCAAGGTTCAGGCGATGATGTCGTCGACGCTGAGTTCCGCGCTTCCGAAGACTAACCTCTCGGGGTTGTCCAATAGTTGAAGAATATAGAACCGCTCCTGCCGTGGATAAATCTACAGGGAGCGGTTTCTTATTGCAGAGTTTCAGCCTGGAGAGTGTCTCTAAGCTTGGATTAGCGGCACGGTTTGACATCTCTGCTATGCTGAAGATGTGAGCAATCAGGACGATAAAGAGATGAAGTTACGACAATTTACTCACCCTTGGGTTATTGCTTTAGCTTGCAGTCTATTTGTACAGAGCGGAGCTTTAGCCCTGAAAGCCAAGACTACCGATACTGCTTCTACGAGCACGACTGATAAAGCCGGTGCTTTGAGTGAACAAGCTCTAGAAAAAGAGATTCTCATTTTAGAGAATCGCTTTTTCTTTCATCACTATGGTCACGACCCCATTGAAAAGCGCCTTGAGCGCCTGGAATTGTTGACCCTGGGAGCCTCTCAGTATGGGAACAATAGCGAACGCTTGAGCCATTTGAAGTCTGCCATTTTGCAACGCGATAAGCAGGCGGCGCAGATTATGGCTGACCATAAAGCGGAACAGGCCCGTATTGCTGCAAAGAGCGATGGCGGGGCAAAGACTGGCGCTAAGGCTGAAACTAATTACCCTGTGCTGTCCACACTTGAATGGCGAATTTTAAAAAAGACCTACTCAGGCGAGACCATTGATCAGCGGCTAGACCGCCTAGAATCCCAGCTCTTTGGTATGCCTGCCCAGGCTATGTCATATGTCGACCGCATCGAGCGTCTAAAAAAGACAGCGGGAGTTGGTTCAGAGTCATTTTCTGCTTCAAGATTTGGCCCTGGATCTGGATTTAACTCAGGAGCACCTGCTTCACCTGGAACTGCTGGACCTTACACTGCTATTCGCAAAGGGCCGATGCCCCGTGCTGGTTCAGGTTCTGGCTCAGGTTCGTTATTTGGCAGTTTGACTGAAAATGGCTCGCCATTTGCGGGATCTCCTTTTGCTGGCTCTCCATTTGAAAATTTCTCAGAGTTTGATGAGGGTTCCCTGACCGATCGCCTTCTGCCCGAAATGCCCGACATGCAAAATTTGCCCGATATCGGTAAATTACGGGAATTTGCTGCCAGGCCCGGTGGCGGTGGATTTTCTGGTCAGGAGATTCATATTCGCATCGGCCCAGACGGTACCACTAGCTCCGTGCGCAACTTTGGGCCAGATGGAATCACTGGTTCGACCAATAGCTTTGGACCGACTGATAATATTTTCGAGCAGCTTCAGAAACCAATGTTCGAATTCCTCAAAAACTTTGGCTTCGGGTCTTTTTCCGCTGGTTCTAAGTCTGGTTCGGTTACACCACCGTCTTCTTTAAGCCCACCAATAAACGATTTGCCAAATTTAAATAAGCGCCCTACCCGCGAGGAGATACCTCCTTACTCCGATCCCAATTCGATTTGACGTTGATCTTAGAAATGGCTAACATTCAAGGCTGTAAAGTTGACTAAAATAGTCAAGTGCTATTTGGAGATCCTCTTTAGTTGTCTGCCCCTTCAGCCTCCACTACAACGCCGATTAAATCGTCGACTTCAGCCGGGATAGGAGGAACTAAGCTTCATCCTGAGCTTTTGCCTGGGAAATATTCAGGGCAAGAAAAAAACAAAGGTTCCAAATCTGGCTGGAAGCGTCCAATTAGCTGGGCTTTAGCAATTTTTACTGTGATCAATCTTGGTCTGGCTCAAGTTTCAAGTATCCAGCAAGAGCGTTCTGCCCGCAGTGCTGGCGGAGATTTCTGGACCAATCCTGCTTTGATAGATTTGGCTATCAAAGAGTACAAAGAGCAAAAACCGCCGGCCAATGTCGTGCTTTTGGGCTCTTCCCTAATGATGTTTCCTTTCTGGGCTATGGATGCTTCCTTCGATCCCAAGATTGCCGACATTGCTCACTATCATAAGTCTGTGGCTCTCCAGGCTGTTTTAGAAAAGAATGGCATCAAAAATAGTTCTGTTTTCTCACTTGCTAGCGCTGGGCAGATGAGTTCTGACGCTTTCCTCTATGCCAGTGAATTTCTCAAAGGCGACACCAAACCTGAAGTTGTTGTTTGGGGAATAGCTCCTCGCGACTTTGCTGACGATAATGTCAAAAGCCCCATGGCTACGGTTTCATTTAAACAAATTGTCGACCTGCACAACTTCTCTAGTTATGCCAAAACATTCTTGCCTCGTTTTGAAGACAAGGCCGAATTTATTGCTAACCACAGCTGTTTCCTCTACGGGCGCCGCTGGCGCTTTCAGAAAGAAGCCGACCGTACTTTAGAGAAAATCAGTGCTGCTGTGGCACAAGTTTTGGTGGATAAAGCCGCTGATAGTAAAAAAACTGCCACTGCTGGTGGTGTGGCGCCTGCGCCAATGGCAGAGGCAAAGGCTGCTGCTGCAAAAGCTGGTGCTAATACAGCTGACTTATCAATTGCATCTCTGCTTGCCGGAACTGCTGAGCAACGCTGGGAGACCAGCACAAGAGAGTATCGTGGTCGCTATAAAAATATTGCCGAGCGCGACTTGAGCGTGCAAATGTCTTGCTTGGACAATACCCTTAAAATTTGTCAGGAGCGAGGAATTAAGGTAGTCCTCGTCAATATGCCGCTGACCAAGCTCAATCAAGGGTTAATGGCAGATGGCTTCTATGAGCGCTTCAATCAGCAAGTGAAAACTCTAGCCAGTGCCTACGGGAAAGATGTTACTCTGGTAGATATGACCAAGCAAAGTCAGTTTCAAGAAAGTGACTTTTGGGATACTGTCCATATGAATCACATTGGCGGCTCTAAATTGATTGGTGGAATACTACCGGCCATCCGTAGCTATCTAAACAAGTAATGAAGAAAAAAATTCCTTCTATCATTCTCTTCTTTGTCGGCGTATCTTTCTTTTTTGTGGCCAATTATTTGTCCACATCCGAGCAAGAAAGCGGTGCTATTGCCGCCCTTACTAATATAATTTTCGGCGCTGGTGGCTGTATCACTATTGTGCTCTCAGTAATTATGTTTTTCAACACTAAAGATGACGAAGATATAGAGTCAGGCTGAGCTATTCAGAGGCTGTCATAGCTAAGATGCGATCGCCGATGGTAATGCGCTGCACGACATCAAGGCCCTGAATGACGCCACCAAATACAGTGTATTGATTGTCGAGCTGTTGCTTCGGTCCAAGAGTAATATAAAACTGACAGCTAGACGAATCGCGGTTGTTAGGTTTTCTCGCCATGGCCACTACACCGGCGGCGTTGTGACGAGCGAAAGGCGATACTTCTAGGGGCAGGTAGCGCGGCTGGGTTTGGCCAGGTGGAATGTAGTCTCCTGTGCCGTTGCCGTTAGGGCAGCCACCTTGTACGACAAAGCCGGGCTCGACGCGGTGGAAGGTGAGGCCGTTGTAGAAGCCTGATTTGACCATTTGTAAAAAGGCCTTGACTGTAATTGGCGCATGCTGCCGGAACAGACGCATTACAATTGTGCCCTTATTGGTCTGGAGAGTGACCACCGGGTCCGTTTGACCACCCTGGTTGTTTTGGCTCCCTTGGTTGTTTTGTCCCTGGGCTGCTAGTTGTTTTTGCAGGGGTGTAGCTGCGCCTGGTGGCTGTTGCCCTGGTTGAAGGAAGGCCGATGAACCTTGGGGCGGGGCAGCCATTTGCTGACCATAACCCTGTTGGCCCGGCATTTGTTGACCGGGATAACCGGGATTGGCGCCGGCCGCTCCTGGTGGGCCAGAGCCTCGACCGGGAACGCTAGTGCCTGGCGGTAGGCGCAGGCGGTCTGTAGCTTTCATCATAAAAGGATTGGGCTGATTGGGGTTGTTCATGCCCGGAATTGCCCCTGTGCCCATATTGGCACCCATATTGGTCATGCCTGGGGCTGGGGTATTGCCCAGGTTCGTGCTGCTGGCCGCTGGAGTCACTGCGGGGTTGTAGCGGGCTGGCATTGGAAGCGTAATTTCAGGCGGTACAAAATCAGGGTCGGTCTGATCAGCCAAAGCGGCAGTGACAGTGCCGCTCAAAAGCAAAATGAGAGCCAGGCTAGACAATTGCATTTTGCCAGGTATAGCAATTTGATTTCCCAGAGCCATTTAGTACCTTTCAATTAGACTTGATTGAATCAGATGTGATAGCGGAAGCTTTTTTCATAGCCAAAATCGGTCCAAACGTCTGCGTGGCTATGGGTTTGCAGCAGAGATGCCGGTAAATCTAGAGTAACTGGTCCGTCAAAAGCGCGCTCGACAATGTCTCGCTTCGCCTCAGAGCTGGCCATGAGTATTATTCTAGCGCTGCAGAGAATAGTTTGCAGTCCCATGGTTATACCAGTAAGTGGGGTGCTCTCAAGGCTGCCGAAATCTTTCTGGTTCGCTAATCTTGTAGATTCGGAAAGCCACATGCAATGGGTGTAGCTCAAGGCCATGGTGCCCGGTTCGTTGAAGGCAATATGGCCATTGCTGCCAATGCCCAAAACGGTCAAATCAAGCCCGCCGCAGCTTTCAATCAGTAAATCGTAGTCTTCAGTCTGGCAGGGGTTTAAGCGATTATCTAAAGGCAAATTGGTATGGCTATAGAGGTGCTTTTCTAAAAAAGCCTCAAAACTGTGCTCACGGTTGACATTGAAATAATCATCGAGGGCGAAGCAAAGCACCTGTGACCAATCGATGGCTGGTGCATCGCTGTCGGCGTACTGGCCTTGCCCCGACGACCAGTTGGCCAAGATGTGATAGGTCAACAGTGGTGTGTTTCCGGTCGGCAGTCCCAGGCAGCACTTTGGTTTAACTCTGATTTGTTCAGCAATGGCATGGGCCACCTTGAGGCTCAGTTGTTCGTACGATGCAGGTTGCATAATTGGCGCCAAGTCTCAGCCTGTTTTATTATTGAAAAGGTGCGGTAAGTAAATATGCATAGAAGCTTTAGTTTCGGAACAATGCGTCTATAAATATCGACTTTTATTATGTCATCTAGTCGTTTCTTTGAGGCCACTTTAGGTTGTATAGCAGCAGAAATAGCCAGACTCCATTTAGCGACCGAGCCAAAACTCTTGGGCAATTTAGCCGTTTCAAAGTGGTGAAGGTGACCCCGGCATTTGTTTTAGCTCTTTCCCTGCTGCTCTCCCCCCTGGCCCTAGAGGCCCAGGGTCAAACGCGCAAGCTGCAACGGGCTACTTTTCAAAGTTTCTCTAATCCCGGTGGCGGTACACCGCAATTGCAGCACACCAATGGGCTGCACCTGACCGAGGGCTATGACCGAGCACCGGGTACTAATTCGACTGCTTATAATCCCGGCGAGCCCAGTCTCAATATGGGTTTAGTGCGCTGGGAAAGCAAGAAAATGCCACTCAAGATTTGGATTAGCCCTGGTCTAAAGTTGCCTGAGATGCCCTTTGGGGAATTGCAAAAGGTGCGGCCCGATCAAGTTTATTCAATGCTTTGTCAGCCAGAAGGCTTTTCTATTTTAGAAAAAGCTCCGCAGTGGACCGATGAGACTAACTATCAGGTAGCGGCCGGTATTGAGCAATGGCGACAGTTTGAACGTGAAGGCATTTTTCGCTATGGCTTTGTCGATGACCCCAAACAAGCTCAAATACTAGTTTTCTTTGTCGATTCTTTTAAAGACTCAACTAGTCCTGGTGGTATTATGGTTGGTGGCAATACTTGTGCCCAGGTTTATCCTTATGAGCAAGCTCAGCGCGTTAACATTCAGCAGAAGCCAGTAGTGATTGAACTTTCCACCCTAGTGGCCTCAACTCCTGAAAAAATGATTGGCGCCTCTGCTCATGAATTCGGTCATGCCCTTGGAATTAAGGCACACAGCCCCTATCGCGATGATATTATGCACGAAAATAGAGTGGTCAATCAGCTTTCACCAGCTGACAAAACTACCATTAGAAATCTCTATCGCAGCAAGCCCGCTTATGTGATGTAGCCTGCAGTTTAGAAAATTTAGTCGCTTAGACCTCTTTTTCTTCTGTAATTACCATGGCTATTTCCATCAATAGCCTCTTCATCTTTGCTAATTCGCCTTGCAATTGCTCAAGCATGACCATGCGTACGTTTAAATTGTCGATAGACAATCCTTTCTTTTGTGGCGAAGTGGCTGTAATTACGTCAATTTCTTTAGAGCTTGCTTTGTCAGTGAATGATGGAATGTTTTTGTCAGAGACCCAGCGGGCTATTAGCTGCTCTTTGCGAGTCTGGCCGGCGCTGTTCCCTTCACTGGCCGGTACAGTGTTGAGAAATGACCAGACTGATTTAGGATAGTCAATATCTGGGTTGATAGGTCTGTCGAATATTTTTGCCAACATGTTGGGTTCACATTCAGATCTTAAGCGCTTGCCGCTATAAGCTTTGAGTGCGTAGCCGGAGGCGATCGAAGGTACGATACCAGCAGCGATACCAACAATGCCTGACTGAATGGCATAGTTTGGGTGCAGCGGAGAGACGATGGTAAGCGCTTCGCAAACGGTCCAGAGGGCGCCGTTAAGAATGAAGCTACCGGCGTTGATACGGGCAACTAGTTTGTCTCTAGAGCCTTGCAGTGACGATAGTACTTCGCTATATAGATTTTGCTCTGCATCGATTTCGGCCAAGACAAAATCGATTTCAAGAGAGGTTCTAATTAGTATGCTCTGGGCTTTTTGGGTTAGCTCCAGTAATTCCTGTCTTTCACTGAGCGATTCTAAGGTATTGCCACCTCTATGTTGGGCTACTCTTGCGCGCAATTCTTGCAGGCGGCTAAGAATTGGTAAAAGATTCAAATTTTGGGCTAATTGAAGAGTGTTCGGCGAGACTGTTTTGGCTTCAAGATTTATGCCCGTGCGCAATATTTGCTTCGGTACTTCAACTGAGTTTGACTGCGCTGTTGGCGGTGCTGCTGCTAATGCTGCCGGTGAAGACGTTAAGAGCAGGCTCTGGGCCACAGTAAGTGCAGCTACCAAAGAAACCGCGGTGAAACGGCGACCTGATTTCACTAGCAAACCTCCAAAAATTAATCAGTCTTTGACTGTTGCATGAGCCAAAGACTGAATAGTATCAAGGTTTCGAGGTTTTTAGATTGATAAGTCTATAACTATCGCTCTCTGAGTTTGCTTTAACCTATTTAGACTTCTTTTTCGTCAGTAATAACCATAGCTATTTCCATTAGCAGTCGCTTCATCTTGGCCAGCTCGCCCTGTAATTGCTCTAGCATGACCAGGCGTACATTGAGGTTGTCTATTGATAAGCCTTTCTTCTGAGAGGCAGTGGCCGTGATAATGTCGATTTCTTTTGCGTTTGATTTGTCTGTGAAGGATGGAATATTTTTGTCAGATATCCAGCGCTCTATGAGTTGATCTTTGCGAGATTTACCGGAGCTTGCCGAGCCGCTTTCTGCAGCTGGTGCTGTATTGAGAAAAGTCCAAACAGATTTTGGGTATTCAATGTCTTGGGTGGTTGGACGATTGAAAATTTTGGCTAACATATTTGGCTCACACTCAGATTTTAAGTGTTTGCCGCTGTAAGCTTTCAACGCATAACCTGAAGCGATTGAGGGGACGATACCGGCGGCAATACCAACTATGCCTGAATGAATAGCGTAGTTTGGGTGCAGAGGAGAGACGATCGCTAGTGCCTCACAAACAGTCCATAGAGCGCCGTTGAGAATAAAGCTTCCGGCGTTGACTCTGGCCACGAGCTTGTCTCTTGAGCCCTGGAGTGACGAGAGAACCTCACTGTAGATGTTCTGCTCAGCATCGATTTCGGCAAGAACGAAGTCAATTTCTAGTGATGTTCTAATGAGTATGCTTTGTGCCTTTTGCGTCAGCTCGAGCAACTCCTGTCTGTCGCTCAGTGACTCAATGGTGTTGCCACCGTTTTGTTGTGATGCTTTTGCTCTTAGTTCTTGCAAGCGGCTAAGAATGGGGAGCAGGTTCAAATTTTGGGCAAGCTGAAGAGTATTGGGAGAGACTGTTCTTGCATCTAAATTGATGCCTGTGCGCAATATCTGCCTTGGTACCTGAACGGAGTTTATTTGTGAGGTTGAGGGAGCGGCAGCAGCACAGGGCAGCAAGGTACTTTGATTGGCGACAATTGCGGCCAGCAAACAAATCGTGCTGAATCTTTTTGTGGTTGCGACTTTACTAGTCTTTCTCGCCCGCATTGGTGAATACTCCATTTGGATAATCATTACTTTTGATCAGTATTTGATCAGTGCTTTATTAGCGTCTGATCTGTATTTGGTCTGTATTAGCTCTGTTTTTGACTTGTGCCAATATAACTATTAGCCGATCAAGAAAGTATCAAGATTGGCTTGCAGCTGTAAAAAAGGCATAAAGAATAGCGCTTGGCAGCGCCCAGCTCACTGCTAGTTGTTCGTGGTGACGAAGCGATAACCAATTCGTGTTTCTGTTTGAATTAGTTGAGGGCGGGTGGGATCGCTTTCAATTTTATTGCGAAGATTGGCAATGTGCACCCTTAGTGAATGATGGTCATCGGCGTATTCAACGCCCCAGATCTTGGTGAGAAGCTGTCTATGGGTAAGCACTCGATTGGCATTGTTAATAAGCATATGTAAAAGGTCATATTCTTTGGGCGTTAGATGAACAACGTCACCAGATACGGTGACAATGCGTTTGTCGAAATCTACCACTAGATTGCCTTCACTAAAAATTGGGGTGCTTAGCGAAGCTTCTGTCCCCTTGGCCCGTCGAATAATCGCTCTTATCCGTGCCAGCAACTCACCGACCCCAAATGGTTTGGTAATGTAATCGTCGGCGCCGCAGTCTAGGGCTTTGATTTTGTCTTCTTCGCTGTCTCTAACTGATAGCACCACTATGGGCACCTGGCTCCAGCTGCGAATTTGACGGCAAACCTCGAAACCATCCATTCCTGGCATGGCTAAGTCAAGTACGACAAGTTCAAATGGTTCGGTAGCCATTTTGTCTAGGCCTTCTTCGCCACTGCCTGCCAAACTGACAATATACTCATTGCGCTCTAGGCCCATCTTGAGAGCTCGTCTTATTTGCGGTTCGTCATCGATGACCAGTACTTTCATAATCTATGATATTTTCTCGATTGGTAATTTGACTTCAAACACGCTGCCGCCACCTAATCTCGGTACCATGGTGAGACTGCCATGGTGGGCTTCGACTAAAGCTTTACATATTGCTAGACCAATTCCGACTCCGGGTGTGGCTGTTTCTTTTAGTCGTGGATTTCTATAAAAGCGCTCGAAAATTCTACCAGCATCTTCAGGCGTGACGCCGATGCCTCGGTCCAAAACGCTCATCACTACTTCGTCGTCAAGAGTGCTCACTTGAATCTCCACAAGGCTCTCTTTGTCGGAGTATTTTAGGGCATTTTCAATTAAGTTCTTTATTACTTGTTCTATTTGTACAGGGTCGACAGTCACTTCCGCTAGGTCTCGCGGCAGGCGCACTGTAATGCGCTTATTGTCTTCGGCCGAGAATGATGCTAGGGCAGAGCCGATTATTTCAGACAGTGAGCTACTTTCTAGGTTGGGCTTCCAGGCATCGGCTTCCAGCCTGGATAGGTTGAGAATATTGCCAACCATTCTGTTAATGCGATCGGCCTCTTGCTCGATTCCTTGCAGTAGCTGTCTGGCTTCAGCGCTATCTAGTTCTTGGGGCGACTCTTGCAAAAGGGCTGAAACGGCAGCTTTAATACCAGTCAGAGGGCTGCGAAAGTCGTGGGATACCATTGATAGCAAAGCTGTTTTTAGTTTGTCGGCTTCTTTTAGAGCTTGCGTGCGCGACTGCTCTTTCATTAGCTCTTCTCTTTGCAAAATAACTACCGCATGGTTAATTAGGGCATCGATCAGGCGCTTTTGTTCTTCACTTTCTTCAGTCTTGTCGTTGAGTTTGACATAGACTGCACCTGCTTGATTGCCACCATGAGCGACAGCTGTCCAGCCGCGTTCGCTGGAAGAGTCTCCTCGTGCGCTGACCAGGTGTTTGTCTATTTCTGCCAGCAGAGATTTTTTATCGGTATCACCGCTAGAGCTAATACTGGCTCGCAGTAAAACTTTTCCATCTTGATCAAATGAAATTACAGCAGCAGTCTCGATATCGGCCACTCGATGCAATTGCTCTAGTACTTCTGTCAGTGCTTGTTCTGTGGTTAACTGCGATGAAACTGCCCAGCTTGCTTTGGCTAAGGTTTCGGTTTCGGTCTGCCTTTGCCGTGCTTCCGCCGCGGCTGCGCGTACTCGAGAGGTGAGCTGGCCGGTAATTGTTGAGACCAAAAGAAACATACATAAGGCCAAGACTTCTGAGGCGCTATGTACCGACAAAGTGTGTTTCGGCTCCACGAAAAACCAGTCGAAAGCCGCAAACGACAGCAGTGAAGAGACCACCGCCGCAGACCGACCGACGTATAGCCCCAGCAAGAAAACCACAAGCAAATAGAGCATAGAGACATTGGCCAGTACGCTATCGAGATGGAATACAGTGATTAAACCAGTGACAAAAATGACGCTGGCTATACCGATGCCGTGTTTCCAAAGTTGTCGCATGTCTTATTTAGCCGACGTGAACCACTGGTCTCTTTTTCAAATCTTTTTCGACGCTGCGAAGAATTTCTCTTGTTAGTGGCGCTGTTTCGCCTTCGCCAAAGAAGATGTATTTGACAGCATACATAGCTGGGCTGCCTTCAGTCCAGCCGAAGTATACATGAGGATTGATGCCCGTTGACTGACGCAATGAGAGTAGCAAGGCGGCAATGGCATTGGGCACGGCCGGGCTCTGGCAGCGCATGATTTTGTATTCGCCTATCTTGACGCCACTGACGTCAAGTACTTCGTCTTCAAATTCGGAGGGGTCAAGGGCGCTGACTTCCAGAAAAATGACGTGGTCGCAGCTCATATTGAGTCCGTGGGTTTCTTTCAGTTCGGCCATTTTTGCTGCGTAGCTTGCTCCCCCTGGGCGGTGGGCAATGATTCTCAAGGGCTTGTCGCTATTGCTTAGAATGAAAGAAGAGGCTGTAGTGTCAAGACTTACGTCTTTGATACGAAGCTCAAGTGATCTTGCTATGCGTGAGCAAAGTGAAATCGCCAAAATTGTGAATATGAAGAAGCTGGCTATTTGAATACCATCGGGGCGCTCAATAATGTTGGCGCCAGTGGTGTAGAGGAGAATGGCTGTCACGGCCATAAAGCCAAGGCGCAGAATAGCAGAACGCTTCCACATGCTCACGGTTACCGCGGCCGCGGCTGAGGTCATCAGCACTAAGACGCCGGTGGCATAGGCTGCCGCTTGGGCATCGACGTTTGCTTTGAATATGAGAGTTACAGTAACGGTCACGGCAAAAAAGAACATTACCAGTGGGCGAGTGGCTGCTGACCATTCCGGTGCCATGCCGTATCGCGGTAGATATCTAGGTACCAGTGTTAGCAGACCGGCCAGTGCTGAAGCTCCGGCAAACCAGAGAATGGCAATGGTGACAATGTCGTAAGCAGAGCCAAAGGTTGGACCCATATACATATGGGCCAGGTAGGAAATTGCCCGGCCATTGGCTCCGCCGCCAGGGGCAAATTGGGCTGAGGGAATGAGCACAGTGGTGACAATGCTACTAGCCATCAACATTACGCTCATGATCAGCGCGGCGCTGAGTAAGAGCTTTCTGGTATTGGCAATGCGCTTTTTAGGTTGAATTGGATCGTCGCTTTCGGCCCCGCGCACCAAGGGCATCACTGATACACCGGTTTCGAACCCAGATAAGCCAAGAGCTAGTTTGGGGAAGACCAGTGCTGCCGCTGCCACCATTGCTAGTGGGTTGAGATATTGAGTGTTGAGCTGGAGCTGCCAATTGCTGAGCAGCGCTGGGTTAGCCAAGATTTTTTGACCACCGACTGTCAGCACATATATATTGAGGCCGATGTAGGCAATAACCAGGGCCGTTGAAATGCCGATGGCTTCTCTAAAGCCCATCAGGAAAACACCGGCCAGCAGCAAAAGCAGCAGGCTGGTGCAGAAAATTGGATTGTGAGGGACAAAGTTGAGCTGTTGGACAACGGGGTTTTCTAAAATGTGCGAAGTGGCATCAGCTGCTGAGAGTGTTATGGTAATGACAAAATCGGTGGCGGCAAAACCGAGCAGAACCAAGACAATTGTTTTGCCAATCCAGCCGGGAAAAAGTTTTTCTAGCATGGCGATACTGCCCTGGCCATGCGGGCTTTCTCTTGCTACTACCCAATAGACAGGCAAGGCGCCAAACAAAGTTAGAAGCACCACTATTAGTGTCGCCACTGGCGAAAGAATGCCGGCCGCAAGAAAGGCAATGCCTGGCTGGTAGCCCAGTGTAGAGAAGTAGTCGACTCCAGTTAGACACATTACTCGCCACCAAGACGCTTGCTCTTTCGAGTGGTCTCTCTTGCTGGGTGTAATTTCTTGCTTTGTCGCTAAAGCGTTGTCAGCCTTTGTCAAAACAGTATTTTTACTCATTGAAAGTGGTATTCCTGGTTTATTGCTCTAGTTGAAAGCGCTTAGTGTCTGGCTGTGGCCGAAGGTACAAGGTAAATTCTGGCTGGCTGCTTGCCCACAGCTTTGGTCGCAGCAGGTCTTGGACTGCCATAGATAGATTGTTCTTCTGGCGTGCTCACAGCTTCGTCATTGCTTTCGCCTTTAATCGCCTTTTCTACTTTGTTGAAGAGGTAGTCGAGGGCGTGACCCCCTAACCAGGCCATGAAAAAGAGCACTAAAATTAGAAGGATGTCCATTGCCCTGCCTCCAAAGCTGACCCTTCATATCTAAGCTCTTATGTGGTCAATGAGGCATCAAGTAAGGCGTTCAAGAGGTCAAGAAAGTATCAAGATGCTCTCAAGTATCTGTTAGCAAAGGGCTTTGGAATGGCAATGCCAATAGCTCAAGCGGAAGAGCTTGAGCCGAGCAGTGCAAATTGACCAGTCCGAGTAGAGCAACCTGAGCCGAAAAGCCAATATTGTCCGAAGTCTTATCTAGCGCTGCGAAATTGGCACAGTTAGGTGCAGGTCGCCCATGCCTACAACTGCCAGGCTAGAGGCTGGTATAACAATGTCGGCTGTGGGATCTAAATTGCTGCCAGCTATTTTAATTGTTCCGGTAACGGAGGCTCCGGCGTTCACAGTCTTGCCTGCAAAGCTGGCCTTGCCTTGTCTTTCGCCCTGGCTGGCGCTGCGCACCGACGCTTTCAAATTGCTAGGTAGTTTGATTTCTTGACCAGTCTCGTTGATCAGAAGCACCTTAAGTTGAACATCATCCTTTGCCGCTTTTACCCCTTGTAGCAGCAGGCGCACCGAGCCACTGGGTTGCCCCATCGGCTGACCTGGCATCATTTGTTGACCGGGCATTGCTTGTTGACTGGCCATCATTTGTTGATTAGGCATTGCTTGTTGGCCAGGCATCATTTGTGGTGTCATCGATTGTGCTGGAGCATTTCTGCTTTGCAGTTGCTGGATGTATGAGTTTGCCTGAGAGAGCTGCGCTTGGAGCTGCTGGTTGTTGGTTTGCAGTGAATTCATTTGAGAGATTTGATCGTACTGCGGTGCGGCCATCGGTTGAGCGGCTAGCTGTTGAGAAGCTAGTTGCGGAGACGACTGATACCCACCTTGCATATAGGCAGCTTGAGATTGTGGCGGGGCCTCGATAGGCACTGGTGATGGCATTGGCGCTGCACTGTAGGCCGTGTTGTATGCCGGAGCGACTTGAGCCGAAGTTGATGTCGCTGCTGCTGCTGGCTGAGCTGTGGCCTTAGCTGCTGTTGGTTTGGTTGTGAATCGGCTGGCTGCTTTCTGTGCGGCTGTGACTATGTCTTGCTTGTTGATAGTCTTGAGTTTTCCTGTCAGTAAAGCTGGCGCAGAGCCCGCGGTCATGCTGGCGAGGGAGCCAATGCCTGAGGTTTTGTAAGCTTCTTGAGCTTGCATGGCCCAGCTTGCATAACTGCTGGGTTGAGCTGGTGCTGCCGCTGCTGCGGTGCTTGAAGCGGCGCTTGCTGCAGAGCTAACCGTTGAGCTAGTCGCTGAACTAACAGTAGAACTTGCCGCAGCCGGTGCTACTGTATTAGCTACGCTGGCACTATTATTGGTATTAGCCAGGGCCAATGCTGCGTTTTTCAAAACGTCGGCCACCGAGTTAGATTGAGGGGCGGTCGCGGCCGTCGCCGCCGCTGGTATACCGGAAGGTGCACTGGCTATGGCTGTGTCGGCAGCCTCCTCGCCACCGAGGCCAGGCAGAAGTGGCTTTTTCAGAGATGTGCCAGCTTTCCAGATGCTCGAGTCTTCCGCTGCTTGGATTTGATTTTGCTGCTGCATCGTAAAGTTGCGCAGGCTAACCAGGAAGTTGGACATGCTATTGACTTGACTGTCTGTCGATAATTGCTGATATCCGCTGGCGGTGCCCATCGGAGTTACGCTAGCTCCTGGTACTGCCGCCGGTGCTAACCCGATTGCTTGGGCTGTCGGTATCAAAACAGGTGGAGCTTCAGGAGTGGACCCTGGAACTAGTGTAGATTGCGGTGTAGATTGCAGTATAGATTGCTGATTGAGCGCGTTCGCTGCCGTTGGGTTTTGTGCTGCCGCTTGCATTTTTGCTGCTAGTTGGGCGCAATAGCTTTGATAGCGCGCTTCAGATGGGTAGAGATGCACAGCGTCACTAGCTTTTTGGTAGGCACTGAGAAGTGAGCCCTGGCTCTCTAGTGTCTTTGCCAGATCATAGGCTTTGCCGGCTTCCTGTTTGGCATAAGCGAGCTTAAAGCTCTGTCTGGCAGCCGGTAAGTTTGGATGCTGCGGATGGATTTTTACTACGGTTTTGTACTCATTTTGGGCCGCTGGTAGATCTCCGGCAACTTGATAGGCACGGGCTAAGCCCAAGTGCGAATTGGCATCTGTTGGTCGACTGGCTACCTGATGATGCCAAAGCTCAAGCAAGGTGCTAGCTGCCTCTTTGTCGCTTGAATTGATCACCAGTGCTCTAGTCAAATCAGCATTGGCACCGGCATAGTCTTTGAGATGATAACGGGCAATACCGAGTTCGCGTAAAGCTGGCTCTGAGTCTGGGTTGAGTTCAAGAGCGTCTTGGAAATATTTCTTTGCCTGGAGCTGATGGCCGCCTTTCATGGCCGCGCCGCCAGCGCCTAAATAGGCTTCTACTGTTGGTTTGAGCTTCGCTGCTGCACTGTATTCGATGACAGCTTCGTCGTAACGAGCTTGGCCCATTAGTTTGGTGCCCAGGTCAAAGCGGTCTTCTGGAGCATTGGCTTTCACACCAATTTTTTGCAAGCTGGAATTGAGAGTTGCATGAGCTGCTTGGGTAATTTCAGGGGCATGTTCGCCATGAGTGATTGCTAGCCGCGCTTGCTCAGTAGCAGCTTCGTGGTTCCCGGATTTGGCGTGGCTCTGGGCGCGCTGTAGCGATATCTTGCTCAGCTCGGTAGATAGTGTTTTCTCGTTGGGATTGGTCTTGAGGTATCCACTCAGTAAGCTCTGGGCTTCAGCCGGCTTGCCTTTTTTCACCAGTGCGTCAGCTTGGGCCTTAACCTGGGCAACTTTTTGTGGGCTCAAGGCCGTGGTGGTTGTATGGGCCGCCGTGGCGGTTTTGCTCGGTAATTCTTTTGTTAGGCTGTTGGGGAGCAAGGAAGATTTGATTGGTGGCGGTGGCGGAGTCAGGCCCACTCTGCTGGTTCTGCCGATGGGTCTGTTTCCGCTTGAGGTACTACTAAGGCTCTCTGCCGTGGCCGACAATTCGCCTCCGAGCATTCCATCTTGATTGTTATTTGTCTGCGGTAGTCCGCTGGCATAGGGGTCTGAAGCGGGAGTCTGGCTGCTGCCGTTGGTATAGCGCTGGGAGCCGCCAGCTCCCGCTGGAGGGAATTTAGGCACGTAGGTGGGCAACATCAGTGAGTCGCGCCCAGGCAGAGATTGATAGTCGATTCTTCTAACGTTTTCAGAGGCGGGCGCGATTAAGCGCTTTCTGTGCTTGAAATCTTTGACTTGCCGCCCGCTGGCGTCTTGTGCCCGGGCTGGTTGGCTTGGGTTATACGCCAAAAAAGTAGATAAGGACAGGGCGAGTAGGCCCAGGCCTGTCATTTGCGCTGTAGTCAGGCAAGAGAAGGGCTGCGCCGCACAACTGGATTGTTTTTCGCGCTGAGTTTGCCCTTGATCCGTTTGGTTTTTAGCTTGTTTCAATTTCGATTCGCCATTGGTGTATACAGGTTACCCCGCCATGTAATTGTAGTGCCTGGCGCTTGACATGCATAGGTGGTAGATATACCACAGCGCCCAGATAGCTGCGTATTCTCCCCACCCTCCATGGCCGCTAGCGCTCAATTTTATAGAATAAGTTTTAATCAAGCCTTCTTAACCTTTTATCTTATAGATGCGGTTTTGCCTTACACTTGATAAGTTTATTGCTATGTCTAGATATATTTGCTGATTTCCGTTTGTTCGGCTTGAGCGTTCTGGACAATTTAGAGTCAACGTGTCAGAGAAAAATAAATGACTGTATCGTCCGAACAAGAGTTGATGCTCACCCAACGCGCTAATCACCTGGTGCGTCAAGCTCGTCTAGCAGCAGCAGTTTTCACTCAATATTCTCAAGAAAAAGTCGACAAAATCGTCAGAGCAATGACAGCTGCCGCTATTGAAAATGCTGGTAAGTTGGCGCTGATGGCCCATCAAGAGACCCGTATGGGTGTCACCGAAGACAAGATATTGAAAAATCTCGTCGCTTCAGAATTTCTCTACCACCAGATCAAAGATAAACGTTCAGTCGGTGTTACCCGCGAATTTCCTGACTTGAATATGGTTGAAGTAGCTGAACCTATGGGTGTAATTTTTGCCCTGGCTCCGGTAACCAACCCTACTTCAACAGTTATTTTTAAGAGCATTTGTTGCGCCAAGACTCGTAACACCGTTATTTTTAGTGCTCACTTGATGGCGGCAGAATCTTCCAACTATGCTGCCAAAATTATGTACGAAGCCGCTCTAGAAGCAGGTGCACCCAAAGGCTTTATCACCTGGGTCGACAAATCTTCGCGTTTGCGCCGCACTAGCGAACTATTGATGAGCCATCCTGAAGTCGATTTGATCTTCGCCACCGGCGGAACCCAAATGGTCAAAGCGGCCTACAGCTCTGGCAAACCAGCCCTTGGTGTTGGTCCTGGTAATACTCCTGTTTATGTGCACAAAAGCGCCAATGTGCTTTCGGCTGCCATGGATATTATTATCTCTAAGACTTTCGACAATGGCACAGAATGCCCTTCTGAACAGACTCTTGTAATTGACAGAGAAGTTTCAGAGCAGCTTCTCAACGAATTTAAACGACTTGGTTGCCATCTCTGCACCCAAGAAGAAGTAGAAAAAGTTGCTGATTTGATTATTGATAGCCGCAGTGGTGGCATCAACTACAAGCTAGTGGGGCAGCCCGCTAATCTGATTGCGGATCAAGCCGGATTGAACATCACTCAACCAATTAAGATGTTACTTTGCCCTCTTAATGGCGAGCTGCGTCATCACAAACTGGCCATTGAAAAACTGATGCCAGTGCTGGGTTATGTCATTGTCGATTCAGTCAATGAAGGTATCAACAAAGCACTAGATATCAACTATGCGGGTGGCACTGGCCATACTGCCGGTATCTTCTGCGAAGACGATGATGTCATCGAACGCTTCTCTGATGCTATCAATGCTGGTCGCATCATCGTCAATTCGCCTGCTTCAATTGGTGGCCTTGGTGGCGTGTACAACCACCTCAATACAACATTGAGCTTCGGTTGTGGTACCGGCGGCGGCAACATCACCACCGACAACGTCGGCATCAAAAACTTGATCAACTTCAAGCGGGTGCCGCGCAGAAGAAACTATGTTATTAGTTTCCAGACCACCAAAAATATCTATATCAACCCAGGCTCTATCGATCATCTTAAGAGCTTGAAGTGTCAGAGCGCCTTCATCATTACTTCGCGCAGTGCGTCTCGCCGGGGCCATCTGGCTCAGGTAACCGAGCGTCTGCCGCAAGATTGCCAGGTTGATATCTTCAGCGATATGGGGCCAGAGCCTGATTTCGCCATGATTCAGCGAGTTGTCGCTGCCATGCGCCATAGCCAGCCTGATACTGTCATCGCCCTGGGCGGTGGCTCGGTGCTCGATGCCGCTAAGATTGTTCGTCTCTTCTATGATTATCCAGAACTGAAAATCTCAGAAATTGCTGTCAATTTCCTTGATTTCCACCACCGTATGATTGAGTTTCCAAAAGATATGAAAACTCAGTTGGTGGCGATTCCAACTACCTCTGGTACGGGCTCAGAAGTAACACCATTTGCGGTGCTGAAAGATGGCCATCGCAAGATTTCGCTGATTGATGAATGCTTGCTGCCTGATGTTGCCATCATCGATGCTCACCTCACTCGCAGCTTGCCGCCTGATATCACTGGCGATACTGCCTTCGACGCTCTCACCCACGCTCTAGAAGCGCTGGTTTCAACCTTCTCGTCTGATTATACCGACGGGCTAGCATTAGAAGCATTGCGTTTGATATTTGAATCGTTGCCAGAGACATTGAAGAATCCCAACAATGTTCTCTATCGCCATAAATTGCATAACGCTGCCACCCTGGCTGGTATGGCCATTGGTAATGCATCGGTTGGCGTCAACCACGCCTTAGCCCATGCTTTAGGCGCGCGCTTCGATATTCCTCACGGCCGCGCTAACGGTGCATTCTTGCTCTCAACTATTGAATACAACGCTCAGATTCCTTCTAAGTTTGTTTCAATTCCTTGCTATCCACTTTGGGTAGCCGATCGCAAGTACGCTCGGGCCGCTCAGTTCATTGGTTTAACAGTCGAGCCAATCGAAGGCGAAACTGAAGAAGCTAAAGGATTGAGATTGGTGCACAAACTCAGACAAGCTGTATACGATTTGGCCAAACTGGCTAAGCAACCCCTTTCGATTGCTGAGCTGGGTATTCCGCTTGAAACCTATATGGCGGCTATTCCGGAACTTACTGAAATCGCCTTTAGTGATATGAGTATCCGCACCAACCCCAGATATACTCTGGCTCCAGAAGTGGCTCAATTGTTTGCTAATGCCTACGCGCCGCGTGAGAGACCATAAATTTAGAGTAGAAAAGAACTAGAGCAGAATTAAACTAGACCAGAAAAGAACTAGAGCAGAAAAAACTCGAGCAGGATAATAGGACTACAAAATCATGGCTGAGCCAACAAAAGAAACAAGAAAGCTAGAGAAGATTCGCATATTAGGCGAGTTAGAGCGCGGTCTTGATGATGTTGATAAAGTTTTGGCCACGGGCAAAACCGACATTGAGCTAGATTTTTCTGCTTGTACTTTTATCTCAGTTGATGGCTTAGAGTGGCTAGAAGAGTTCTTGTTGAGAGCTGATTCACTGAAGTCTTCAGTTAAGTTCGTCAATGTTCAATCACCGGTCTACAAAGTCTTCAAAGTCGCTCACATCGATAGCTTGATGCGCGCTTGTGGTTCTCCTAGTCAGGATGCCCAAGGATTGGTTTGCTAAGTTCAGGCATTCAAGCTTCGGTTTCAGCCCGCAATTTGACCAAACAGTTCGGTCAGAGATTGTCTGTCGATAATCTCAATTTGAATATTTACCCTGGTGAGCTTTACGCTCTACTAGGTGACAATGGTGCCGGTAAAACCACCACTATCAGCATGCTCACAACTCTCCTTCCACCCAGTTCAGGAGAGTTTTTCATCTGTGGTTTTAATGGCCTCACCCAGGCCGAAAAAATCAAGGGCTGCTTCGGTGTAGTGTCGCAAGATCTAGCTGTCTACAATGAGCTAACGCCCTACGAAAATCTCAAATTTCTTTCTGACCTTTATGGCTTGCCCAAGAAATTGGCTGAAGAGCGCATCGAGAAACTGCTGCGCCGAGCCGGTTTGGTTGATCGCTTAAACGACCGCACTGAAAATCTTTCTGGTGGTATGATGCGCCGCTTAGCTATTGCCTGCGCCATGATTAATGAACCGAAAGTGCTATTCATGGACGAGCCAACTGTTGGTTTAGATCCCGCTGCCCGCCGCCTGATCTGGGCCACCTTGAAAGAGCTAAAGAGCGCTGGCGTTACTATTTTGCTGACAACACACTATTTAGAAGAAGCTGAACTATTGGCCGATCGCATTGGCATCATTCGCTCTGGCCGTCTCACAATAGAAGGCACCGTGCCAGAGTTAGCTAAGCGTATTCGCGGCATGCGCGGTATTTCTATCAGGTTGGTGCAAGAATGCGCTGTTGATTCGCCAGCGGTTGTCTCGGCCCTTGCTTTGCTCAAGTCTAAATTTGAACTAGAAGTGCGCCTGGATAATTTGCGCAATACCATTTATTTGACTCAGCTCGCTGACGACGATGTTGAGCACTACCATAAAGAAGTCTTTGCCTGGCTCTATCAAGAGAACATTCCCTTCCTGCGCTTCGCCACCGGTGAGCCTAATTTAGAAGAAGTGTTCTTGGCTGTCTCGAAAGATGAGGTGGCTAGCTAATGCATGCGATTTTAGCGATCATGTACAAAGACATCTTGCAGTGGACCCGTAGACCTCTTTATTTTGGCGCAAGCGTGATGCTCGCCATTCTTATTTTAGTTTGTGTTGGCAATACTATATCTGGTGCCAACGATATGCCCTTCGGTCTTTATGACCCAGCCGGTATTAGCGAATTATCAAAGCACTTGACGGACACCAAGCGCTTTAGAGTACGCATCTATGATGATTTGGAGAAAGCTAAAGGCGACCTGGCTCGAGAGAAAATCGTTGCTCTGGCTAACGTTTCGCAAGACCCCCTGGAAGATTCGGTACAGATTCTCTCGGGCGGAAATAACCCTCTAATTGATGATCAAATTGCCATGGGCTTGCTGGCCGTGCTCACTCAGCGCGCCAAGGAGCTAAACATTCCCCTTCATTCTGCGGCCCTCTTTCAAGTCAACTTTGGTTTGCGTGACTATATAACATCTGGTCTGGTGGCTTATCTCTGCTATGTGCTCGCCTCGATGAATGTAGGCTTTAGCTGGATATATGAATGGATGGAGCGCACCTACCGCCAGATTGTTTTTGCCCCTGGTGGGCTCAATGCCGCTATTGTGGCCAAAACTTTAACTGTTACTCTTGAGGCCTCTCTGGTTCTCTGGCTAGCCCTGGGCATTACTTCGCCCATCGTCGGCTTCACCCTGGGCGGCAACTTCTTTGGCCTTCTGGGGGCGACGGTTTTGTCTGTCTTTACCTTCGCCTGCATCGGCCTTTGTTTCGCATGTGTACTGAAAACCATTAGAATTTACACAATGACTGTGTCAATTTTGGGGGTGGCACTGATGTTTGTGTCAGGCATCATTACACCTGTCAAAGCGATGCCAGGCTGGGAACAGAAGCTGGCCATGGCGTTGCCGATGTATTACGCGGCAGACATCACCAAAGGGGTGATGTTGGGTATTCCCGCTGACTATACTCGTGATATCCTCATATTGATAAGTTGGTCGTTTGTCTCGTTGTGGCTGGCCCGCTTTTTACTAATCCGCAGTAAAGCCTCTATTTAGGGCTTTTTCAGGCGGAATTCCGGAGACTCCTCTTGGCAAGATCTGCGTCTAAGTTCATTTATAGAACTTCAATGGCAATTGCTTTGCTTTGTCTCGCTGGAATAAATGCTGCTCATGCTGCTCCGGCTGGCCCAGGTTGGACGGCGGTTGGACAATTGCTGCAGACTTTTGATGGCGCTGGATCTTCTAAGGGTTCGAAGGCTGTTGCTAAAGTTGGCAGTGGGCCATCTAGCTTAATTGACTATCAAGAAATGTCGGTGCGTTGTCTTGGCAAAAAAGATTGGGATAGCTTGAGCGCTACCCAGCGCACTCAATTCATTGCTTCTCTCAAAGGTTTGGTTGAAAAACGATACTACCCGCGGTGGCGCAAGATATTTGGCAAAGGTAAGGTTACCTTTCAGGATGAGACTGCCCAAGGTGGCGATATCGTAGTGCGCACCAAACTTTTACTGGGCAAGAAAGAAGAGCTACTCGCCTGGCGGGTAGCTGACCAAAGTGGTGCGCAAAAGATTGTTAGCTTGTCTGTCTCTAACAGTGATCTTCTCGAACGCCTTAAGTCGCGCATCAAAGCTCGTCAACAAAAAGTCGGGTTTGATGCTTTGTTGGCCTGGATGAAAGGACACAGCGGTGAAGATATGGGCGGCTCTAGTGGCAGTGCCCTTGCTTCTGCAGGTTCACATGCTGGGTCAAGCAGCATAGTGATGCCAATTGCGGCAGTTCGCTCTCCTGGTCTCTCAGCCGGTGCTGCAGCTTCCATTTCTGATTAGTAACTTATATCTCTGAAAAATGATTCTCTCTAATTTAGTCCAGGCCAAGTTGGTCAAGCGCTACAAGCGTTTTCTTGCTGATGTCGAATTGAAAGATGGCAGCGTGATCACGGCTCATTGCCCTAACCCCGGCAGCATGCTAGGCATGTGCGATGAGGGAATGAATGCCTATCTCAGCCATAGCGCCGACCCTAAACGCAAGTTGCCTTGGACGCTCAAGTTAGTCGAGTGCCCCAGTTCGCTAGTTGTGGTAGACACAATGCTGGCTAACAAGCTATTCAAAGAAGCTTTTGAGCAGGGCGTTTTGTCTGAGTTTGGACGCTTTGATCAAATACTTGGCGAACAGGTATTTTCAGATAGCCGGTTCGATTTTCTTCTCAGTCACACAACTAGTGGTATCAAGTCGTGTTTCGTGGAAGTAAAGTCTGCCACCATGTGGCAAGATGGCTGTGCTCTCTTTCCTGATGCCCGCACTGAGCGCGGCCGCAAGCACCTTGCCACTTTGAGCAAAGCTGTCGCTGCTGGCTTTGAGGCCTGTCAGTTTTACTTAGTTGGTCGCAGTGATGCCCAGTCTTTTAGCACCGCTGATGACATCGACCCGCTCTATGGTCAGGCTCTGAAGTTGGCCCGGCAAAAAGGAGTGCAAGTGGCAGTGCGCGCTCTTGAGTTTAACTATATCGATGTGGACAAAGAGAGAATTGCTGCTGGCTTGCCCTTTGATATGGCCCTATCTGTGGCTGGTGTTGTGCCTGTGGTTTAGTAAAACCTTGCGGGAGTGGCCGGGCGTGAGTATCGAGTGTCTAGTCTTGAGTTTTGGGTCTTGAGTTTTGATTGATCGTTTGAGACTAGCGGTTGCCTGGCCTTCTCGCTCTCGCGGCTTCCTCTCTTTCCAGCAATGCTCTTTCTGCCTCAGGGCTTCGTGCTTGCAGTCTACCGTCATAAGAGCGCATAAACCTGCCTGGCCCGTGGGCCATGTCGATTTCTTTTTGATCGAGACCTTTGATCATGCCATACAGTTTGTTGTCTCGCTGCATCAGATGGCTTCTGTGTCCATCGCCGAGGCGTAGCATGGTCAAGCCTTCCGCCAGCATCTCGTGGGGGCCCTCAAAGTAGTTGGTGGCGGGCTTCACCGGAGCCAGTCTCTCTACCCTATCGGGGTTCACTGCACCAGTGACTTGTCCTCGACTATCAATTCGTTGCCAATTAGAATTAGGGTTGATGCCTCCTGGTGCATAGCCGCGGCCATCTCGACCGTTGATCATCCACTGATTGTCTTCTGGTTTTGAGCCGGGAATTGGTGACCATCCCATGCCTTTGTAAAACTCAGCCTTTTCGGCCGGGTTCTTAAAGGCTTTTTCTTCTGTGTGGTGGCCAAGTTCGTGAATCATTAGACTTTCAATGCTGCGGTGATCGTCGGTTCTTTTGTCGGTGCGATCGCGCTCGGTTATTGGTGACCTGTCCATTGAGCCGGGGTCGACAATTACTGCTGGATTACCGTGCACGTTTGGTTCAAAGGCGGCTGCTCCGCCAGCATTGGGAGAGAATGACTGGTCTTTCAAGAAGTAGAATTTTAGTGGCTTGCCGCCATCGCCAGTGGTGTGTGATGGATTTGCTTTTGCTAAGGCTGCTTCAACTCCTAGTAATTCTCTTAGCTTTGGATTGCGGACGTCTAGCTCTTTGCCTTGCTTACCAGAGGTATCGTTTTCTACCTGCTGGCGGGGCTTAGGGTCTCCTGGTTGTGCGAACTTTACTCCATACTTATTTTCTAGCTCTAATTGCTTTAGGCTCGTCATCTCTTTTAGAGTTCGGTCAATTTCTTTGAAGCCTTCTCTGGTTTTGTCGACGGTACCGATGGTGAGCTTTTCGCCATTGTTTTTGAGGCTGAACTCTAGTTTGCCGTCAGGTGTATTTCTTGTGTCTAATCCGTTCGCTGTGGCGAAGTCGCGAAAAGTCTTATCGCTTACCCTCTCGGGTGTTCGGTCGCCGGCATCAGTTCTGTTGCCAGTTTCGGCTTTAGCGAGCCTGGTTGAATCTTGACCGGGTTTGCCAAAGACCGAGCCTAGCTCATTGCGAAAACGGTCTGCTGTGGCTGTGGATAAGTCTCTATCGCCAGCCGCTGGGCTCTTGTCGCGGGCCGCGGTTGTGTCGTGAGCTGTATCTGCCTTTGCGATTGCCATGGGCCGTAGCTGTCCTTGTGACCGAATATAGCCATGTTAGGAGCCAGGGGGTGAAAAGATCGTGACAGCGGTTTGGTGGGGGTTTTGTGCTTTTGTGACCTATATAGTCGGAAGGATGGCAATTCAAATTAAACATGCCTGCAAACAGGCTATTGCGCTAAAACGACTTGACGAACAAGATTTCAATACGAGACCATCACAGTTGAGATGGCTGCCCGGTGCTGCCAGTAATTAGTGAGGTCTATAAATGACTGTCGATACTCGTGCTGAAGAATACAAATGGGCCGAGAACTTCGGTGCCGGAATAGCCTCGCTTGAAAAAGGTAACTTTGCTAAAGCTGCCCGGTCGCTTGAGACCGCTTGTGCCATCGCTGAGAAGCTTGAGCTGACAGAGCCTTTGTCGAACTCATTGATTGCTCTTGGCGATGCCTATCGCTTAGCTGAACAATACGATAAAGCAGAGCAGACATTCAAAAAGGCTGTTGCTTTCTCTGATAAGTTTTTAGAGGACAAGACCCAGTGGGCTTTTGCTAATGCTGCCCTTGGACGTTTATATATTGAACTAGATAAAACCGTTGAAGCTAAAAGTGCTTTTGAGCAGGCCATTCCAATTTTTAAACGACAACGTGATGAAGCAGAGCCCGAGTCAATTTCAGCGTTTGTAGGTTTAATTACATGCTACCTACAGCTCAGTGATTTTGAGAAAGGTGAAAAGTTGGCTGAGTATGCCGCTGATTTATCCAAGAAGTTGTTAGGACAGGATGACAGCACCACTTCTATGCTAATGAATCTGTGGGCTGTGTGCGCTGAGGCACGGGGCAAAGACAAGAAGGCGGCTCAGATTCGCGCTCGTATCGATGGCTAGTCAATTTAAGCTTGATCGATCTAATAGGAGTGTATGCAAGTGAAGCTATCATTGACGGCGCTGGCAATTTCTGTTGCGGCCTCGCTTGCAATGGGCAGTGTAACGGTCTCTGCCGCTGCCACCTTGAGTGCTGACGACAAGAACTTCATCACCACTACAGCTCAAGCTGGAATGACTGAAGTAGAACTCGGTTTAATTGCGAAGCAAAAGGCAAAGTCAGACGCTACTCGCGGTTTTGCAGAAACCATGATCACTGACCATCGCACGATAAACGCCAAGCTTAAGGCTATAGCCGAGAAAAAGGGCGTGGAAGTGCCTACAACTTTTGATGCTGAGCATCAAATCGTGATCGACAAGTTCGTCTCCCTGCACCCGACTGGGTTCGATAGAGTTTATGCCAATCAGATAGTTGCGCACCAGCGTAAGATCTTGGCTTCATTCGAGATTCAGTCAGGCAAGGGCGACATCGATCTGCAGAAATTTTCGAAAGCAACCCTTCCGGTTATTAAACAACACCTGCGACTGGCTGAAGAGTTGAATGCTTTGTAGGGTGATAGTTTGTGCGCTGTGCTCTATACAAATGCTATGGTTGTAAGGGTGGAGATTTCGATTTAGGTGATTCGAGCCGATGTCCAAACCCAAGCACGGCTCAAGCGCTAAGTCTATTGCCAAGACCCAGGCTGCTCACGAATCTGAGCTCCCTTCTACCGTCAGCTGTCCTGGTTGCACTGTTAGAGCTTGCATACTCGGCCGAGATCAAGGCAGATGAGTATGTTGTGAAAGAGGCAAGACTATTGCTGCGTGATGAGGCCACAAGGCACAAAAAGCAGCGTCTTGTGGGTGCCCTGGTTGGTGCATCTCCGGATGAGGAAAGTATTGCCTGGGCAAAAGAAGAATATCGAAGGCTCAGGCCGCTGGAAATACTAATCCGCTTACTCAAGCGCGCACCTGATGAAGAGTCGATAGCCGCTGCCGAATGGGCTTATGATCGGTGGAAGGACAAAGAAGACCTAGAGCCAGAGATGATCGACGCTCTACTGAGCGCAGATCCAACCAACAAATTGGCAGTGCGTCGTGCCAGAGTTTGGCAGAAACGCAGTCCGAACAATAAATGGGTAAAAGCATTCAACCTATTGATTCTCGCTGTTTTGGTGCTGGCGTTAAACGTATTGCCGGTGTTGGCGAGTGGCAGACTTGACCCTACTGCGGCAAAGGCTCAGGAATATTTCTATTTCCCATACCAGGCTTGTATTCTCGGAACGGTTAGGGCTGTCACTGTACAGAATAACGCGAAGAAGTCTTACAATGGCTGCACTGAGCTAACTGTCGATGTCGAAGATGTTCTGAGGGGAGATCTTCGAGCTGGCAAACGCGCAGTCTTTGCTTTTAAAGACCCAATTTCAGATATATTTCCCGGCCGTTCAGAAGTTGAGATTATCGGCTCGAGATTTGTTCTTGCGTTCCATTTGTACGGACTTTCCGATGGTCGCCGCTCTATTAGTAATATCTATTCGCCCTTCGCCAACCAGAAATTTAGCGCTGCTGACGTAGCAAACCTAAAAGCAAAACTGCAATTGCCTGGCTTCAACAGCAGAGAATGTGTCTTGCTGAAGGTGACAGAAGTGCCCACGAAAGCAACGTCGCATGGAGTGGCGGTAAAAGCTGTTGTAGAGGAAGTTTTACTTGGTGATGCAGATAGCGCTTTCGGTAAGATCTGCAAGCAAGGGGGCGCGAAGACGACGACAGTGGACCTCTTCTTGCAGCCAGCTGACTCGCCGAAAGTCGAGAGCGAACTAAAAAAGATTCGCGCTGGTATGAGATGCGTTTTGGGATTTGATAGGTCTTGGTTGGAGGGCAATGAGTGTAAGCTATGGAATATCGCAACTCCTTTTCCGTCGCAGCTTTTCAGTAGTTCAGATATTCAACACCTTCGCGTTAAATTGAAGAACGTGGTTGAAAACAACATAAAACTGAAGGCTATTCTTCAAAAATACCTTGAGGAGCGCTGGACCGTAGAGAGAGTTAGGAAGTTTTGTCAGCCGGAGCGACGCATTGCTCAGCCGTATCAGAACTTAATGTGCCGTAACAGCTTTGTGCTCTCTGGTGAGCTCTATCCATCGTTGAAGGGTGAGCTTGGTGATGTGACTTGGTATTGCGGAGTAGATAACAATGTGCCTGATCAATATTCTGTTTGTGTAAAGCGAAAGACCAATTCATCTGGCCTTAGTTCCCCTGATCTTTGGGTTTTAGGATCTGGCCAACCTGGTTTTTCTAGCTACACTGAAGACGATTTCAATAACGATTTGGTAGCTGAATCTTTATCTAGCTGTGCCCGCAATTACGATAGCGTTCATCGCGAAACAACCAAACCAGATCTGACTAAATATATTTTGGGGCGGACGAATGAGCAAGTCATTAAGGAGCGAGATGGCAGCGTCACGGCATACTCATGCCTTTTGTCGAACGGTGCGAAGCTGGTTGCTGAACTAGATCAGAATCTATCAATTAAGTCTATTCTGATTGACGGAAAGCCCGATAAAGACTGGACTAAAGCTGTAGCTGAGGCCGCCGAAAATATTGATATCTTGAATCGCATTGACCAAGGCTATTATAAGAGATCTGACTTGAAGCCTTGAGCATTGGTTTTATCGTTGTAGCAGTGGAAACTTTTTTTGCAGGAATTCATGCCGATGACCAAACTAAAATGCGATTGGTGCGGCAAGAATAGTGAAGAGGTTGATGAACTCATTGTGGGTGAGGGGGGCCGAATCTGCAATCACTGCGTCGTTTGTTGTGTCAAGCAAGTCGCTCAGGAAGTGACCAGAGAGTTTGCGTCAGGCGCAGCAGCTGAAATAGTGAGAACCAAGTGCTCATTCTGTGGCCAAGAGTCGATAGGTCACAATCCGGTTTTGGTGCCAAGCTCTGGTGTTCTTCTCTGCAAATCGTGTTTGAATCTATGCCTCGATATCATTAAGAGTCGGTTGAGTCGATTGGTTATTGATGGCGAAGGGCCAGTTGATTCTTCTGGTGCGCGCATAGAGCTATCTCCTAAAGCAAAGGAATGGTCGCGGTTGGTCGATGATGCTTTAGATCAAAAAGATCTTGTGCGACAAGGTCGAATATGGCTGAAGAAGAACAAGTCGGACGAATCTGCTGGTGCTGCTTTTGTGCTGCTCTTATCGATAAAACCGACTGCTAGTCTTCTAGCTGACGGTGAGTCCTGGCTGGTTCTGCATAGAGACCATGAATCTGCACCAGAACTTGTGGCTGAGCTACTTAAGGCTTATCCATCGCCGAAGATAGTTCGATTGGCCGGAAGATACCTCAAGAATTCAGATGATGTTAGTAGCCTGCGACCAATTATTCGAGCAATCATTGAAAGCCCTCTGCATAAGGGCTTGTATAAAAAAATTGAAGAGCTCATAGCGCGAAATCCAGCTGACAGTGCCTGGTCTTTTGCTCTTATGACTACCTCCAAGCATAGAAGCAAGTGCTCACAGAGTCTAGTCTTGAAGTGGTTGAGATTGAATGTCCGCAATCCAGAAGCGTATGTATCCTGTCATATTTTGCTGGCCAAGTCGCCCGAGATTATCGAAGCTGTCTTTGACTGGGTGCGTTTGGGGGGCCGTACTGGCGATGATTTGACTAGTTCGCTCAAATATTTGGTCCCAGCCGCTGCAAAATATCATCGGGCCATTCTGCCTAGTATCCTGCGGTATGCCAGGGCGTGGTTGAAGAAAAATCCAGACCATGAGGCCGCTGGCCGAGTTTATGCGTCGGTACTTTCTGCTTCAGGTTCTAAACTGGATATTGGTCGAGCGAAAAAGTGGTATCAAGAGCACGGGACCAGTGACGACGCCTGGTATGTAATTTCTGCCATTCTAGACCATGGTTATCGTTGCAACAAAACACCAGACGAATACTCAGTGAAAGAAGCACAGCTAGTGCTGAGAGCGGAAACATCAACTGATCGAGATTTACTCCTGGTTGGCACTCTGCTCGGAGCGCATACAGACGGCGAGAGTATTGCATGGGCAAAGGAGGCATATGCGAGAACTCAGGCCCCGTGGATTTTAATAAGGTTGCTTATGCGAGCACCTGATGTCGAAATAATTGCCGAAGCTGAAGCCCTTTTCGCCCGCGTGAAAGATGTTTCGTTTATAGAGCCGGAAATGATTTACTCTGTGTTGAGGGCTGATCCAAAAAACAAAGTGGCTTTGAAGCGTGCTCGTGTGTGGTTGAAACGCAGTCCAGAGAACAAGTGGATTAAGGCGATTACGCCATTGATTCGTTCGGCGGGTAAACAGTGAGCATGAGATTTCTGTTCAATCGACTGCTACCGGCTGCGATCATCAATGCCACGCTGATTTTTCTTTGCGTAATCGTACCTTGGTACCCTGTGACCATCATTCTGTTTGCTTATGCGGTTTTTGAGCCTACCAACTCATCTAACTGCCAAAGTCTTGTCTGACGTTTCTTTGGTCAATCATCGAATGGGCTTGCTGTTATAGCTGGATTTACGATGTTGCCGTTTTTTTTACTGCTGTACTCTTGCGTTTATCTTGCTTTTATCGTAGACGCTGTTTAGCGTGGTTCTTTCTGAGAGCCAGCATATTCCCTACGGTCATTGTTGGAATTATGTGCTGCGCTCAAAGTCATCAAGGCAATCCGTGTCAGGTTGCGCGCCAAGCACCTTTGATCTCGTCGAGTTCGGTCGGTAACGTCAGCAAATCTGGTGCTATCTGGATGGTTTCAGTTTTCAGCATCTGATTGACATCACCCGATTTCACCCGTAAACTCACCTGATTACACCCGATTACTGCCGCCTCCGCGCTATACTCCGTTAAAAGGAGGCTGCAATGAGTAGCAACATTATTCGCTTTGGACTTGCTGTGTCAGCAGCAGTTGTTTTGAGTGTCAACGGTTCCGTCTCAGCTGAAGACATAGCTCCGCTAAAGGTAATTGCTCCTGATTTGGTTATAGAATCGGCAGAGCAAGGTGAATTATGGATGATCCCGCTGATCCGCGTCATTTTAAACCGAGCAATATTGTTGGTAAACAATGTGGTCTATTTGGCTGGCGAATGAAACTAAGAACATCTAGAGAAGTCATTCTGGTTCAAGAAACAAGTTCAAGAAGAGGACAAGCCAATGCCTTTGCGGTAAAACGTACGCCGAAGTATGGCTATCTGTTTGTAGCTCGAGATATCGTACGGGGAGTTTCGCCAGGTGAATACTCATCGACAGTTTTAGTTGAAAACGTCCCTATTCGAACGTTCAAATGGACTGTTAATTAACTCAGCCCTTATGGCATGAGAATCAGAAGCGCTATTGGGCTGCGGTAAATGATTTGGTGATATGACTTTTCTATGCCTAAACAATTGAAGCTAAAAGCCGCAGTATTTCTCGTGTTGGCAATTGTGCCGTTTACTTCTTGCACCTCCCCCACGCCTACACCAAGCAAGGACACAGCCAAGCTCTCGCTAGACGAGCTTGATGTATCAGACTACTTCGCTGGTGATTCCGGGCTTGACCCAGCTGCAAGAGCCGACTCCGTTGGTACCCTAAAGCAGCTGCACGAGCGGCCGTTGGGGGAAGTCGGGCCTAAGGCCAGTGCCTACCGTTTAATTTGGCTTCGGTCACTTCGTCGGCCTTTCTTTGTTACTGCATACTTCCCGGATGAAGGTGCGAGTTTTATCAACGCAAAGCAGTTCTGCGCTAAACCAGGTATTGGCGAATCTGAACCGAACCGACCTGTAGAATTGAAAGAGGTTAGACTTCAATTGTCTGACGGGAAAGCTGGAGATTTGAAGAGAGTATTTGAGCAAGAGAACTTCTTTGGTATTGACCCGTATGATCAATACACGAGGCCGCCAATTTTCGAGTTTGATGTTTATGATCAACACTTCAGCAGCAGGTCGGCAAGCAATACGGAAGACGGAGCGCTGTGGGTATTAGAAGGGTGGGATCACGGAAAATCCCGGATTCTTCAGCGTCTCAACCCAGGCTACGACGATCCCGTTCGACGGCTCGGAACATTGTTGATGAATGAATCTAAGCTTCTTGCTAGAAAGTGAAAGTGCGATTAACTGAATGGAGCGGCGATGTCCTTTATCAAAAAGCATCTAGAGACATTATTGATCCTTGCAGGAATTGCATTTGCTATTTTTGCCTTTGCTGTCGGTGCGCCACTTCCTAATTCTAGGGAAAGACTCACGGCGATCCATGAAGGAAATAATTGGATCTATCGTCAGAATAGGACGCCCACGGCCGCGGAGAGAAAAGCTGGGGCCGTGGCCCTTAAGAAGTGGAGTTCTGCAAGAATGTGGGGGCGGAGCAGTCTAGCAAACGAAATAGTCTTAAGTAGGGTGCTGATTGGTTTGACTCAAAAGGAAATTGTGGAGAATATGGGCCCGCCCGACGCTTTTAGTTTTCTCAATGAGATCGGACGACACGAAAATTTGACTGGATACAATGCTCGTTATTTTTTCGAGGACCAGTGCGACTTGATGATCAATTTGAATGACGATGGGAAGGCCACAGAGGTCTATCTTGACGTAAATTATTGACCGCCTTGAGGTGTTCCACACACTCCCGAGAATTATTAGATTTTCTAGTCCTGCTTTGTTGATTCTTGTCGCTCGGAGCTACGATAAAAAAGCTTTTTATCGATTTTGTGGGAGTGCTCTCATGCTGCCAAAGCCTATCCATAAAGTAGTCGCACTTGTATCTGTGTTTCTGTTCTTTTGTTGGTTATTCTATAGTCTTAATATCGGCGTTCCGACCGGCTATGCTTTTCGACCACCTTTTATCTCATTCGCTGCTGTCGCCACATTTTTATGTGTGTTCGCTTTCATTCTTGTTGACAGTTTGTGGACTCGTATTAGGCAGAAGCGTTGAAGAAGTAACGAGCTAGAGCTTAAGTGATTAGCTCAGGCTCGATTGACAGTCAGCGCCTCTCTTGTTCGATCGGCTTCAGTTGCCGTCCGACTCTGTCGGATAGCTTTCTAAATCGCTCTTCCACACTCTTAAGGATGTAACTTGGTTTCGCTTGCTCCGCTTTCTCTTGATCTTCTCTTTGTTTGCGTGAGAGAAGAAAGTAATTGTATTCCTTAGTGAAATCTCGTCCAAAAAGGTTATTTGCAACTTCAATTGTGCCTTTGTTTGTCCGCACTGCGATATTTGACAGCTCACATGTGCATGTTTCAGTGGACAGCGGAACTACCTCTAATTCTCTAACTTTTGTTGAATTTTTGAGGCCTGCGAGGCTTTTCCTTTGGCCATCTGTCAATGTAATTTTGTCTTTGCCATGAGCGAGTGATGATATTTGCTCTTTCGTAAGGGTCAAGACTGTATAGGGACCATTGACGTGGCCTTTGGATATCAGGCCGTCGGCGAGCGCCGATGGGCACGCAAGCATGGCTAAGAGCGCGAGAACAACGGTGACTGAATTCTTTTGCATCTGTAGCCTCGGCTCATGGATTGAATTGATTATACTGCTCCGGGAATATTTCCCTACCTCACAATCCCCACGAAATACTCACAGCTAGGGCTTAAGCTGTGTCTATAGGTTGGAGGTTGCTCCCGTGTTTATGAAAACCACTTCTGTCACGCTTCTGTTGCTGCTGTTTGCTGCCGTGCCTTTCTCTGACGCCGAGGCGAGAGGATTTGGCGGTATGCGTGCCGGCGGCGGAATGCGAGCTGGTGGGAGAACTGTCCTCGGTGGTCAAATTCGTCTAGGTCGTGGTCGCGGCGGTCGCCGGGGTGGTTATAACTCAACTGCCAATCAAGGCCCTACAGTCGAGCAGCAGCAGGCTAGCTACTTCCAAGAACGCAGCGCACAAAACCCCTATTCGAGCGTTCCGGAGCACGTCAATGTGAGCGATTACGTCAGAGATTATCGCTAGCTCTTCTCGGTAACTGTGGTTAAATTGATTAGTGGCTTGAGGAAAGAGATAATCTCAGCAGCTCGACCTTGCCTTAATACAATTTGCTGGAGCAATCTAACATTTCTAAGTCATCTAAAATACCGTACAAGAAGAGTCTTTTGATGTTCACGGTTTGCGCCGTCACCTTTTCTGGCGGTGCTGCCTTAGCCGAGCGGCAAAAATATAGCGGTGTTGTAAAATTTACCGCTCCGTCAATAACAGGTTTGCATAGCGGTAAAGAATTGCCAGGGCCCACGACACCGGTGCCAGACCTGGATGAGAACATGAATCAGTGCGCTGGCACTGTTCAGCATTATCGCCTTCCTGCAACTGGCTATACTCCGCCGCCTCCGTCTAAAGACAGTCGAGCTGGCAAGCTTCTATACGTTAAGCGCAATTGTGCCAGCTGTCACCAGACGGAGAACAAAGGCGGCAATTTGGGGCCACCTCTTGATGGCATTGGCGGTGCCCGCGGAGAGCAGTTCATTACCGCTCATATTTTAGATCCTGAGAAACAGATGATTGAGTTTCCTGAATTGTTTGGCGGTAGATCAAATATAATGCCGCATTTAGGCATCAGGTTGGATGAGGCTAAGCTGATTACGGCTTATCTGCTGACTTTGCCAGAGCCGCAGGATGGTTTCCTTGTGAATGCACATCCAAAAATAGGTGCGCCTAGCAAAGAGCATTCTGCAGAAAAGGTAGTTGCTAAACCTGCAACTGTAAATGGTGCCACTGCTAATGGTGCTGCTTCTATAAGTAAGGGCCGCGCTTTGTTTCTCAGTCGCGGTTGCGCTGCTTGCCACACAGTAGATGGTGGGCCAAGTCGGTTTGGTCCGAGGCTTGATGGAATTTCGTCGCGTCGCACTCGACTGGAGTTAGAGGAAGCGTTGAGAAGCGGCTACGACGAACCTGAGATGATTCGCACACTGCATTTATCTAGGGCAGAAATGCAAAATATAATTGATTTTCTCAATAGTCTTCCGAGTGCAAAACCGGAAAAAGCCAGTTCGCACAAACCCAGGTCTAGCGGGGCTGCAGCTGTAAGATGGAAGCCAAAATGAGGGTAAATAACGCTATTCGCGGTTTTGCTCTTTGTGCTTGTTTTCAATTTCTAGCCACTTAGCCTCTTCTTCGTCTTGCAGTGACTTGAGTAGTAACTCCGGATCTTGGACTGGTGTAGCACTGCCGGCGGCGATTTGATTTTTCTTTTGCTGCGCTGCTGCTTTGTATTTTTTTGCAAGTGCAAAAACCTCTTCGGCTTCTTCGCTGCTGGCAAAAGCGCAAGCTGGTATCTGTATGCCGTTGACCAAGGCCATTACATAAATGCTGCCTTTTTTCATTTCGATGTCACGGATCTGGTGCCATTTATAGTTGAACTTTATTCGTCCAAGTGAGTCTCTAATACCATCCTCATCAATAATTGTCGTACATGCACCATAGGCCTTGCTTAAGGATAGTACTGATACTGTGTGAAGAAAAGCAAGGCAGAGAGTATTGAGAAAGAGAAATATAGCTGCAGCGGCACAAGTACCCAAGAATGTCGCTACAGAGGCCGCGAGAGAGGCTACGAAGCTCACCTTGATAGCGAGGATAAGTGCAACGAGCACACAGACGATCGTGTTGAAAATAAGCAAGCTTCGAGTGCTGCAGAAATAGACCCCGCCTTCCCAAACCTCAGCCGGGTTTGTGGCCTTGTATGTCAGCGTATAGGCTGTTTTGGCTGGCAGGTACAATGGGAATTCCTTGTCTTGTTTTGTCTATGCAATCGTTTCAAAGACTAGTGCTGAGTGTCCAAAAACTTCCCGACGACGTTGCCTTCTTCGCTGCCGTCTGGACGCAAGATAGTCCAATCGAACACATCTTTTTCTAGCACTAGCAGGGGCTCGCCCCGCTTGTAATTGTTCAGTTTCACTTCGCTATTTAAGGTGCCCTCGATTTGATCACCTTGCCAGCTAACCACAGTGACAAAGACTTGTTCCATCTTCTTGCCGTCAGTGTCATAAAGCCGTGTGGTGACCGATAGTGACTGACCAGCAGGCAATCCTTTCAAATAGCGTGCTTTGACTGCTGGAAGGGTTTTGCGAGCAGCCTCCACATATGGTGCCAGAATGGCGTCCAGATGGTCTCTGCGGTCCTGCACAACTCGATCTGGTGGAGGGCTGCCAATTGGGCGGAAACCTAGTGTCGTTGCTGTTTCTAGTTTGGTGGCGTCAGAGCCAACGGCCTTTTCTGCTGCTTTCGAATCAGGGGTGGGGCCTGAGCCCGGAATGGCAATGACGGCTCGACCGGAAGGCGCGCCTACCGCTGAAAGTCTCAACTCCGTCACTGCTTCTTTCATCTTCTTTTGGGCAAACAGTGCTGTGCCTTTGATTCTATGAGCATCTCTAGCGGCGCCCTCCGGTAGGTGCTCGCCTTTGTATTGAAGAATCTTGTCGGCATCGGCAATGGCCAAATCATATTGCCTGGCAGCAAGATAGGCTTGGCCGCGCATTCCCATGGCAAGCAGTGCCACTGTTGTATCTTTCTCTAGTTTGATAGTGTGAGTAAAGTCGACTATGGCGGCGGCAGAGTTTGCCAGCTGTAGCTCAGTTAAGGCCTTGAATAGATAGGCACTGCTGTCGTCTTGTTTCAGCTCAACAGCTTTGGTCAGGTCTTTTAAAGCATTTTCTGGTTGCCGGGTGACGCAATAATGCATGCCTCGAAGATAGTACGCTCGTTCAAGTTTTCCATCGAGTTTGATTGCTTCATTGCAATCTAAAAGAGCACCAGGGCCGTCTTTTAGATTGAAACGTACTGTGGCTCTCAGGGCAAGAGCGTAGGCATCTGGTCGTTTCTTGATTATTCGATCTAGCTCTTCTTTGAAGGCGTTGAGGCGAGTATCGTCAACAGGGCCTTTGGCTAGTTGCCTATCTATGAGCTCTAGCGCCTTTTTGTTGTCAGCGGCGTGCGCTGGTATCTGCGCTGTGCCAAGCCAGCAGAAGCTAATCAAGCTTAAGGCTTGGGCTAAGACAATTAGGCGATGGTATTTAGTTCTGACAATACTGCGCAAGGCGTGAATCTCCTTTTAATACGTATAAGGTGTGGCCTTACTGACAGCTATTCTAGCTCAGGGCTGCCAGGTGGAAAGACCTTACCTACTGGTAGATCCGCACCGGGCAACTTTATTGCGGCGTACTGTACATTGGTGAGGAATCCGTTCGGTGCATCGGGAATTAGCACATTCTTCTCAATCCAAGGCTCCTTGTGATCTTTATCAATCATTCTCCAAGCGGAGACTTTTCCGTCATGTAGCTTAATTTGTACGGAGGCATCACGCATTCTTGAATAGACAAGCAGCTCGTCACCGCTTTCGTCTTTCTCAATAGTTGAGTCGCCGGGGCCCAGCTGACTCAATAGTTCGTTGCGGCTCATGCCTATCAAGTCATAGTCTTTCAAAAAGTATGCAAACATAGCGCAGCCATCTAGTTCTTTCGCCCACAAGTTTTTGTAGAAGCGCTGCCACTCTGGGCCCAGTGGGTTGGCGATAAACTTGTCGTGTGAAATAGGCTGTAGGAGTATGGAGCTGGGTGGCAAGACGAGTTTTTCAGAAAGGTCAATAACTGCATGGTGTCTATTATCGATCCACTTCAGCTTCAGTTTTCCTTGGGCGGCTCTTTCGATGAGATCTCGCCTTTTTGCATCCATTTCATCGCTGATTTTTCCCGCCAGCACTTCGTCATTAGTTCTTATAACTTCCTTGCCAGTCTGGTCAATAACGAGATGATATAGCTTTCCGTTTTCTTCTATTTGGCCATAAGCATTGGTTAGCTTGGTTGTACAGTACGACAATTTCATTGGATAAACCAGCTTGCCATCACTGTTTAGGACTCCGAATCGTTGAGGCTCGCCTGGTTTCGTTTGAGCTTCTACAGCAGATATGCCAAATCGGAGTGTCCCGTTGAGCTGGGCTATGTTCTCAAATTTCGTTGAACGGCCAGCCGAATCTATTATTGTCGTTGTTTTCTTATCTGTTTTTTTATCGTGGTTTCTAGCTTCAAATAATTTTCCATCGCCAGCGAAGACGATGTTGTCATACAAAGGTTCAATGAAAGTTTCGCCTGTCGCTCGTTTCATGCCAAGGGAGCCTTCTTTGCTAAAGCTTTGCAATAAATGTCTTCGCGGGTCTTCGCCTGCCTCGACCGGCACTTTCAGCCAGCTGAGGAGGAATCTGCGCTCTCTAAAATCACCAGCTTTCTTAATCTCGTCGTCGAGCGGATACTCTTTGTGTGGTGTCACTGACGTGTCGATGAGCGCAGCCGTGTTGGTTTCGCCTTTTATAACGAAAAAATAGTTTGGAGCAAATTCTATGATTTGCCTGAATGTAGGTTGCAGCACCCATTTTAAATTGCTATCAAAGACGCCGTATAGGCCACCAGGGATTGCTTTGTTTTCTGCTTTTATTTGGTTGCAGGTTTCCACAACTGTTTGGGGCTCTGCTGCTGTTGCTCTTTGATTTGCTATCATGCAAAGGCTAGCACTAAATAGGGTTATTGCTGCGCTGGTAAGTTTATTTAGTAGCAAATTTGGCCTAGCTTGTGCTTATGGGATGCTTCAATACGATCCATTTCTGCTGTTTTTAGTTTTTCGGTATCTTCTGATTATACCGTAATGCTGGCAGTTCAATTCTTTACCCCTTGCGACTGTGCAGGCTGACGCGCGCGGAATGTATTCGCCACCCTTCAATCTTTCGCTGCTATCTGCGGTGGACTGGTCTTGCCCTTTTTGCTCAGAATCATGATGATGAACAGTACACCAATCAAATAATATTTTTGCTCTGAGAATAATTGATAGCCTGTTTGAATCATGGCTCCGGGTACGCTCAATATGTGAGCCAGCACCATGGCTGTTATCCAGAGCGCGGCATTTAGTGGCTCAACGAACCACAAGAGTCCAAATACTATCCAGATACCATATTGGCCAAAGCGATTCATGGCTTCTTGCGCGCCTCGAGGCAGCCAGGGCTCGATTACGCCGTAGCCGTCGAGGGGCGGAATGGGTAGTGAATTGAGTATCAGGCAGACGATCTGTAGAAGCACAAGCAGTGCTAGCGCTGGCCATAGGCCGTAGTCAGAATTTTGTTTGACGAAGCCGAACATGAAAGGTGAGGCGTAGACAAAAATCATTACGGCGCTGCCGAAGGGGCCGGCTGCTGATACTGCTGAGTGCCAGAATTTATTGCGCAACTTGCTTCGGTCTATGTATACAGCCGCCCCAGGCAGAGCTATGCCTCCCATCATAAGCATGATGATTGGTATCACCAGTGTCAGGCCTGGGTCAGTATATTTGAGGGGGTTGAGAGTTAAGTAGCCTTTGTCTTTGACTGATTTATCGCCACCGGCGTATGCCACCACCGCATGGCAAAACTCGTGGATGCACAGGGCGAAAATCCAGCCGATACAAACTACTAACGATAAGCCCATATTTGTTTGCCTTTATGTGTTCAGTCTGAACAGTAGTATAGCTTGATGCGAAGCCCCAGATTAGTGTGGCATTTGTAGTTTTGGCTGCCTGGGCTTGGCCGGTCTCTCTTTTCCGATGTTTAACATCTCGCCGAATTCATCTATAGAGCCTGACATACCTTTAAATTTAAAGCTGCTGTCGATTGTTTTCAGCGCTTTGTAGTTTCTTGGTAATTCAAATGTTGAAGCTGGTATCGATTCGTTTCTTACTACCTTCTTCGTGCGTATAAACCAATGTGGTTCGTTTGTTTCTTTGATCTTTCCAATGCAATTGATTAAGAGCCCATCAAGTTTTACGCAATTGAATAACTGACATTGTATCGCCGCTACCTGTGGTGCGGTTGATAGCTGGTATGAGTCTACGAAGTAGTTGCTTACTTCTCTCGGCTTCTCTGTTTGGAATATTGCCGTCGTAATTTTTTCGCCAGGAAAAATGTATTGGTACGAGGGCACATTGACTCCCTTTAGCTTGATTGATTTCTTTTCGATTGGTTTTTCAAGAGTGCATTCATCTGTTGCGCCGACTGTAGAAGTGTTGAACTGCCGCCATTGTGAGAGTTTGACGAAGCCCATTTCTTTTGTGTCAGGTCTGAAAACGCATATGTTCCAGTCTGGCGCTTTTGCAATGGCCGAGAAATAGCACGATTGAATATCAATGCGTATTGCTTGGTCGGTAATGGTGCAGTTTATTGGGCCGCCGTTGCTTGATTCTTGAAATACTATCCAGCCTTTATACGAATCTTCTTTCTTTGCTTCTTTATTTATGGGGGCGGCCCAAGATGGCAGGCTGATGACTAAGGCTAGTCCTAAACTAAATACTAATCCTAAACTGAATACCAATGCGAAAGTTTTGCCAGTCGCTAAACCAAAGAATTTGCTGAAGAGAATTACTTTCTCTGAACGTAATTTGAGTGGTCTAGACCCGGCAGATTTCAATTTTGAATGTTTCCTGTTTACAAGTGTTTATTTGAGCAACTTCTTGCGGCTGCCCACCACCCATTCGTTGTCTCTAATTATTGCTGCCGTGGCTTTATCAATTTTGTAGAGTTGGTAGATGATGGTATCAATTTCTTGCTGTATTTTCCTCTCAGTTTCAACTATTTCTGTGCTTTCTATGCCTTCTGCATTGTCGTGCCAGCGGCGCATTAGGGTAATTGCCTCTTTGACTAAATTGGCTACGTGGGTGGAGATTTCGGTTGTTGGTGCGTTGAACGGTAAGCGGCGCAGATCGCCAATTTGAAAGTTGACTGTGGGGTTGAGCACCCCTAGCAAGCAGATGGCTAGGGCTGAATTGAGGAAGCCGAGCAAATAATGATGGTCAATGTTATTCGAGAATATTGCAGAGCTGGCAATATCGAATATTGAGTTTTCGCTCAGCAGGCGAGCCTTGAAACCGGTGGTGCCAATATAAGAATAGGTAAGACCGGGCTTGAAATAGAATTCTTCGCCAGGTAAGGCCCGCGATTGGCCACGTTCTTTGCGGTATTGGCGAATGCTATCGCCGTTGTCTGGCCAAAATAGACGGTAGCTAGTTTGGTGATACCACTTTTGTCCGCCGCCTTTATCGTAGGGCACATAGAGATGCTTGTCGCTTTCGCTCAACTGAGAATCTAGTTTGACAAATTTCTTGTTGTTACAGGTGAATAGTCCGTTGACGATGGCAATGCCTTCAATGTCGCATAGAGCTGGAAGTTCTTTGAAGCAATTTGCTAGAGTTGCGGGGCAGTCGAAAGCAAAGGGATTGCCGCTAATTGCCACTATTGTTGCTAGTGCCGTATCTTCAGCAATTGCACTCGTGCTGAGATTTCTGTTCTCCATGCGGCCGACACGAATGGTGCGCGCCAGCGAACCTTGCTCACTTACTTTGCGCTCTAAAGTTAGAATGGCGCTGTTAACTTTCTCTCCGGGGCAGGCGCTGAAACTTCCTAAGCCTAGCGTCAGGCATGAGCTGATATGACAGTTTTCTATTAGTTTGAGGCGGAAGGCCCGGTAGCGTTGAACCGAGAGAAAGCTCTGCTGCACAATCATTGATAGCTTTCCGCTAGGAACAAGTACTCTTGTCGCCAGTTCTATGAACGCAGTGTAAAGGTCACCAGCGCTGTCCGGATAATTGCGCTTGAGGTAAGTAGCCATGGTATCGCCCATGATGCGAGTGCTGAGATAAGGCGGATTCATTACAATTTTATTGTAAGTGGTATTACTTAGCTTGGGCGCGGCTTTGCCTTGAAGATCAAACCAGTCTTCTGGGGCCTCTGAGTCATCTGCGTCTTTTGCCTTGGCCTGTTTGCTATTTCTATGTAAGCCAAGGTTGAGGCTTCCGGCCGAAGATTTGCTGAGAAATAGACGAGGCAAAGGTAGTTCGCACTGTGATTGATCTAGTGATTGCCGCAGCCCCGCTAGGTGATCTCGGGCGAGAAGATAGAAAGCAAATCCGCATAGCTGCAGTAATTTGCGGTCTACATCTAGGCCGGTGATTACTTCAGTAAACAACTTTTCTAGCTGAGCTATGCCTTTGTTCGCGCCTGTGTCTATGCCTGAGTCTGAATCTGAATCTGAATCTGAATCTGAATCTGAGCCTGAGTCTGTGCGTGCGCGCGATAACCACAATTCGGCCGCTGGAATTAGCAAGTGCCCGGCTCCACAGGCTGGGTCTAGTAGGCGAGCTGGTGCACTGTCTGCTGGTTCAAAAACTTCGGCTGCCAGGTGATGGGCTATGTTTTCGGGGGTAAAGACCTGAGTGCTCAGGCCAAATAATTCTTGAGCCCATCCTGTCGATAAGGTGCTCTGCCCGACTGCTCTTATTTCATCCAGCCAGGGCGAGTTCGTTTTTGTGGTGCCTCGGTTCGACCCGTCCGGGCTGCCCTTCTTTGTGATGCGCTCGCCGAGGGTCTGGCTTACCCACTTTGTCAGTTCCTCGGGCGTACCGGGCCAGTCTGAAGCGTCGATGGCAAGCGGAGAAGTCAAGATTTCGGCGAAGGAGGAGTTGTCTTTTTGACTTCCTTTTATCTGTGATTCTGGTTTCTGCTCGCTGAAGTAGTTTGCTCTGAAATAATTGAACAGAGCGGTGCTCAGCTCTGATTTATTAAATGGCCCGGGAAAAAGATTGCGCTCGGCCAGATTAATGTGGGCAATTATTTTGACGGCTAAATGAAGGCTTTCGTCGCTTTGCTTCGGTGATTTATCGGCCAGCTTTTTTGCTAATTTTCGCAAAAACGCCAGATTAAACGCTGAAAGGCTCTTGGGCGGCCCTTTTTCGCTTAATTCTGGGAGCAGATTTTGCAAGTTTGCCAAGAGCTAAATACCTTTGCTGGGGCAACACCATGAAGATAAGGCTATTATTTGCCTGGGGATTGATGTCATTTGGTGTATAAAACTTGACAGTTCATACTTAATTTGGGGATCAGGTCATGGGTAAGGCAGGTCTTGAGGACATAGTAGCCGCGTCGTCGGCAATCTGTGCTGTCGATGGTACGGAAGGTAGACTTATCTACCACGGTTACGATATTCACGATCTCGCTGAACATTCAACCTTTGAAGAAACCATTTATTTGCTCTGGTACGGCCGCTTGCCCACCAAGAGCGAACTTGAAACTTTGAGCAAAGGCTTGCGCACCAATCGTAGCTTGCCAGCTGACGTGGTCAAGGCCATGAAGCAAATGCCTAAAGAAGCTTTGCCGATGGAAGTTTTGAGAACAACCGTTTCAATGCTTTCGATGTACGACGCTGATGCTGAAGACAATGTGCGCGAAGCTAATATTCGCAAGGCCATTCGTCTCACTGCTCAGATTCCTACAATTGTTGCCTACTGGGATTTGATCAGAAACAACAAAGAAGTTGTTGCGCCTAAAGAAGATAATTCACTGGCTGCCAATTTCCTTTATATGCTCAGCGGCGGCAAAGAGCCAAATGAAGTGAGCGTAAAGTCTCTCGACATCGCTCTTATTTTGCATGCTGACCACGAATTAAATGCTTCCACTTTCGCTGCTCGCGTTGCTGCTGCCACCTTGACTGACATGCATTCGGCCATCGTTGCCGGTATCTGTGCCTTGAAGGGGCCACTACACGGCGGTGCCAACCAAGAAGTAATCAAAATGCTGCTTGAGATGGGCACTCTCGATAACGTTGAAGCTCACCTCGACAAAATGTTTGAGCGTCATGAAAAAGTCATGGGCTTCGGTCACCGCGTTTACAAGACTGAAGATCCAAGAGCTTCTCACTTGCGCAAGATGTCTCAAGAACTTGGTAAGCGCGCTGGCGATACCAAGTGGTTTGATATGTCCTATAAGATTGAGCAGATTGTTAAAGCTGACAAGGGCTTAAATCCTAACGTTGACTTCTACTCGGCATCGGTCTACTACATGCTCGGTATTCCAAACGACTTGTACACACCAATCTTCGCCATTAGCCGTATGTCTGGTTGGGCTGCTCACGTGCTTGAGCAATATGCTAACAACCGCTTGATTCGCCCTCGCGCTGAGTACATTGGCGAGATGGACCTCAAATACGTTGAAATCGACAAGCGTCAAGTTCCAGCTCTAAGCGATAGCGCCAAGTAACTAGTGCTAAGTAAGTAGCCGGCTACTCGTTGGCTCGTGCTTGGTACGAATGAAATACTTGCTCTAGATAATTCTCTGGAGCTGAATCTTCGCCTGCGGAACCTAGCTTTTCATGAAAATATTTGGCTAGTTTTTGCGCTACCAGTGGGCGGTAGGCCTTAGCTAGTGACTTGCGGCGTTTAAGGAAGTCTACGATCAGGTCGTATTCGCCTGGGGTCACTCGACCGATATCGAGCAGGTCGGCTGCACCGGCTGGGGCTGCCAGTAGTAGCTGGGTGGTGGATATGTCTGGTTTGTGTTCGCGAATGACGATTGTTCCGGCTGCCATGTCACCCAGGCGCCTTTCATTCTTGTCGAAAAGCATTACTAATAGGCCGAGGAAGAGAATTTGGTCTACCATGCGAATGAGGTTGCGAATGATCGCCCCGGCCCAGCCGATTGGTTGACCGTTGGCTTCGATTACTCTGATTTCGGCTACTTTTTTGCCCGGAGTTTGGCCCTGCCAGATAGCTTCAAACACTATAAAGTAGCAATTGAGCTGGATGAAGATGATGAATATCGAGATCATCGCCAGGACGCCGTACCAGATGTTCTTGCTCTGAGCGTCGAGGGGCGAAGTTGAGATTAGATAACCGGTGATCAGGGCGAATATTATGACAATGAAGGCCGTCAGCAGGTTGATTAAGCTATCTACCAGCTGGGCCAGGAGGCGATTGCCAAGGCCGGCGATTTCCAGGTGTAGATCGACATTTTCAGGGGTAGAGATAGAGTAGTCGGGCTGTTGCATTAGCTGGCAATTACCATATAAAGGGTCTGTCTAACGAATGAATGTAGAGCGCTGGCTCAAGAGCAAAAGGTTGTCATGGCAACAGCTTGAAGATTTGCTCAAGGTCGTTGATAAACGAGGCTTGAAAGCACTTGATCGGCAGCAGCTGCGAGAGCTGGGCCGCCTTTATCGCGCTACTTCGGCAGATTTGTCAAGGGCGCGGGCGCTGAAGTTGAGCAATGAAGTGCAGGTCTATTTAAATAACCTCGTGGTAAAAGCTCACAATCAAGTCTATCAAACTCATGATGACCGATTAGCCAGCTTATGGCGCTTTCTCTACCGTGGCTTTCCCCAACTGGTTCAGCAGAACATTGTTTATGTGACAGTGGCCTTCCTGCTGTTCATTATTCCCTGCGCTGGCTGCTATTTCGAGGCCGTCAAAGATGTTCATTTTGGACAGATGGAAGTTAGCCCTGGCCGGGCCCTGGTTTCTGACGACCTCTGGCATATGATTGAGAATAAAAGGCTGTGGACCGATTCGATTCAAGATAACGGACCGGCCATCTCCAGTCTGATTGCCACCAACAATATTCGCGTGGCCATTTCGGCTTTCGTGCTTGGTATCAGTTTTGGTTTAGGAACAGTGGTTGTTCTGATTAGTAACGGTATGAGTATCGGCACCATATTTGGTGTGTGTCAAGATTATGGTATGGCCATGCGTTTATTGGCTTTTGTTGCTGGTCATGGTGTGCTTGAGCTAAGCGCTATTTTTATCAGCGGAGGCGCGGGGCTGCTGCTTGGTAAGTCTTTGATGTTTCCAGGTCAGTTCAGCCGCTCTGACTCGCTTCGGCGCACTGCTAAGCCTGCCATGCAGCTCTTTGCTGGTTGTGTGCTCTTGCTTCTCATTGCTGGAGCCATTGAGGGATTTGTTTCTCCTCGCACCGATATTAGTGCTCAGACTAAATATCTCGTGAGCCTCGCTACTGCCATTTTGTTGTTAGTTTATCTTTTTGCACCGCGAACTATTTCTAAGACGGCCCGTGCCGCGCCGGAGTAGCTTGAGACTTATGTAGTACACTCTTACAATTCCTCATAGGTAGATTATGGACGAGCAAGGCTTTTGGTATATCATCGCCACTTCAATAGAAGAGGCTGACGGCGATAGAGATGTTCAGCTTGCCAAGCTGAAAGAGATATTGCACCAAGCGCCAGACGAAGACATTATTGCCTTTCAAGAAATGGTCGATCATATGATGGACCGTGCCTATCGTTGGGAGCTCTGGGGAGCTGCTCACGTAATTAATGGTGGCCTCGCCGATGATGGCTTCGAGTATTTTAGAGCCGGGCTAATCATGGCAGGCAAAGAGACATATGAAGCGGCTTTGGCCGAACCAGATTCGTTGGCCTATGTAGATGACATTGATGATTGCGAAGAGTTTCTTTTCCTCGCTTGCGAAGTTTATGAAGAGCGTAACAACGATGGTGCCATTTACGATCGCTTCCGTGAAGAGAGCTTGGTCACCCCCGATGGTGAACCTTTTGATGTCGAAGACAAGAATTATTTTCGCGCTCAATATCCCCGTCTGTGGGAAAAATATTGCGAAGAAGAGCCTGCTTAGTCAATATCAACTACTAGTGGTGGCTTTCATTAAAAGTTTTCGGCAGCACCTTGTTGGTGCTCGACATATGGCAATGCTAAGTTAGAATAGCGGTGGCTCATCTGGTGCCACAAGAATTTGTCGAAGTTTGTCGAAGCTGAAAATTGTTTGGCAATTTAAATCAACACCAGATATGATGCCTGTATATCTTCTGCATATTCCTGGCGAAGGGGTAACGAATGGCTTTAGAGGCCCCCGAGAAAACCAAAGACGCTGCTGCGCTACAAAAGACTACGCGTGGCTTTAGTATTGCTAGCTTGGCGCGTTTGGCCACGGTTAAGCGCTTTGTTTCGGTGCTCAAGCATAAACCGACCAAGAAAATTTCGGTGCGCCGACGTAAGCGCAAATTACCCCCCGGTCAGAGGCTCTTGCGTGCCGTAGCTGTAGCTATGCTTTTGGCCGTTGGTCAAGGGCTTATCCATCCTCTCACCAGTCCTTGTGAGAGTACTACTGGCGGTGCTCAACCGTTGGTGCCTTTGGCGGCTCCCTTTGCTATGACCACTCCTCTCGTGAACCTGCGCGATAATGTGCAGACTGTTTGCCAGATTAAGAAGCTTACTCCTGGTGTCTTTGCCATAGATCCAGCAACTGGCGCATACCTCGATTACAATGGCAATAATTCTTTCTCTGCCGCTAGCATGATCAAGGTTCCTGTTCTTGTGGCGCTTTTGAATGCCATCGATAGTGGTGACATTGATCCCAATCAAATTATGAGCATCAAGCCGCACCACGTGGCTGGTGGCTCGGGTCACTTGCAGTGGCGTCCAGTTGGTACCAAGTTGCCCTTGCTTGATGTGGCTGAGCTGATGATTATCATTTCTGATAACACCGCTACAAACATGATTATTGACTTGCTCGGTGGTAAGGCGGTCGTCAACAAAAAGTTTGCTAAGTGGGGTTTGAAAAATACGGTTATTAATGCACCGTTGGCCGACCTAGAGGGCACCAATAAGACCAGCCCCTACGATCTTGTTTACCTGTTGGCTCGTGTCGAACGCGGTGAGTTGATGTCCGATCTCTGGCGCAATCGTATGCGCGCCATTATGGCGAGAACTAAAACTCGAACACTAATAAACCAGGGTATCCCTCCGGGCGCTAAGCTGGCCCATAAAACCGGCGATATCGGTTCTATGGTTGGAGATACTGGCGTTATAACCACGCCAGATGGCCATAAATTGATTATGGCCATGCAAGTGCAGCGGCCCCATAATGATCGCCGCGCCAATGAATTGATTCGCAAGGTTACCGGTATCGTATATGCCGGCTTTGAAAAGACTAGACCAACTCTTGAGGCTCAGGCTAAAGCCGTGAAGCCCAATCCGGCCAAGTTAGATTTGACCAAGCCCCTAGTCGGAACTCCTGCGCCTGGCAGTGGGTCTGCTTCTGCTTCAGTTGGCTCTTCTGGAGCGTCTGGATCTGACGCCCTTCAGCCGACTACTGGTTCTTCAGCCTCGCACTGAGTGCTACCCCTGGGAATGAGACGAAAAAAAAGAGGCAGTGATGCCTCTTTTTTATTGACTTAGTCATGTCGATTTAGTTGTTACCACATCTGGCCAGGCTTTCGTCTTGGCAAAATCGGGGTGGCGGTATCGAACTACTTATTTGTCTGCTTATTTGCTTACTCGAAGCGTCCACCAGACAGAAGAGGGCTCGATAGACCGCTAGGCATAGCGCCTTGTGGTGCCATATTCTGCAGTGGCATAGCGCTTGGCGCAACATTGATCAAAGGATTTTGTCCAAGGGGTTGGCTGAGGCTGCCATGTCTTTTTACTTGACCAAGCAGGCGTTGACCGTTTCTGACAATTTGTTGTGATTCGGTAACCCGTACAGCTAGACCTTGAAGATCGCCTTCCATGCGAGTCAATACTTGCTCAGCATAGTGATCGGCCCCTTCGCGAATCTTGGCTGCGTCTTCGTCAGCTTCGAGTCTGATGCGCTCAGCTTCGGCGAGAGCTTCGCGGCGCATTTGTTCAACTTCTTGAACAACTTGTTTGCGAATACGCTCAACTTCAGCTTGCACAGCTTTGAGCAGTTCCGACTCGTGCAGCATGGTTTCTGCTTGGCGGCGAGCGGTGGTGATGATTTGTTCAGAGCGACGCTGCGACTCTGCAATTATTTCGTCTCTCTGTTGGAGAACGTCGGCTGCTTCACGCAGTTCTTCGGGTAGGCGTGCCCGTGCTTTGTCTAGCACGTCAAGGAAATCATCAGCATTGATGAATTTAAACTTGTAGACACCGGCCGCATCGTCAATTAGATGCTCAAGCAAATCTAGGTGCTTATAGATCGTAGTTTGCTTGAAGGTGTTGGCTGCCTGGGCTGTCGGTGCAGTGATCATGGTCATTGTTGGTAGATACCCCTGCTGAAATGCTCTTTAAGGTGATCATTCACAGTACGTGGAACGAATTGCGATACGTCTCCGCCCATGCGGGCGATTTCTTTCACAGTTGAGGAGCTAATAAAAGAATACTCGGCTTTTGTCATCAGAAAAATAGTTTCTAGTTCAGGTAGAAGTTGCTTATTTGCTTGGGCCATACCTAGTTCTGCTTCGAAGTCGGAAATGGCTCGTAGGCCGCGAATGAGAATAGTTACCCCATTATCCTTCGCATAATTAACTGTCAGTCCTTGAAACTCTCCTACTGTGACTCCTTTGAGGTCTTTTACTACTTCCGTAATAAGGCTCTTTCGCACATCCACTGGCAATAAGGGAGATTTTCCCGGATTACCAACCACCGCCATAATCACTTCATCGAAGAGCTTGCTCGCTCGCTGAACGATATCTAAGTGGCCCAAGGTCATCGGATCAAACGAACCTGGATAGATTGCTCTAACCAACCCGATTGCTCCTCCTTTCTTTCCGCTATTTGCGGTCATTCAGTAGTTCCAAGTGTGGATGCCCCGAGGACGCCAGTCCAAAGAGACCTTGTCAACGGAACGATAATAACACGACCATCCTTGAAAACCCACTATGTAAATGGATAAGTTGCTAATGTTCAGGGGATTTACCGGTGGTAGCAGGCGCATATACAGCGGGCCTTGCGGGGGATATGCGTTGGCCGTTTCAGTGTCTTGGGCCAGTTTTTGTTTAGCCCAATACTTCGCTTGAAGTGGCCTGACTATCCTTTACATTTTCGCTATCGGCTTTGCTTTCTGTTTTGCCGCTGCTGCTGGCAGAATTGCCTGCATTATTTCCTACACTATTGGCCCCGTTGCCGTTCTCGCTATCTGAGCCGACCCGGGCAAGCTTGACGGCTGGATCTATATAAAAAGGAATAAAGAAGCTAAAGGTTGATCCTTCACCCAAAGATGAACTGACTGTAATGCGGCCTTCGTGTTTTTCTAGAATTTTGGTGACGATGGTCAAGCCTAAGCCGGTGCCCTTAATAGTGTGGACTTTCTTCTCCACTCTGAAGAAGCGGTCAAAGATATGCTCCAGCGAGTCTTCTGGAATGCCGATACCGGTATCTTTAATATGTACAGCAATTTCTTTGTCGGTTACGCCTAGAATCACCGAGACTTTTCCGCCTTCAGGAGTGTATTTGATACCGTTAGAGATCAAGTTAATGATTACTCTTTCGATTGATTCTTGGTTCAGGATGGCTAGCGGCATATTGGCATAAGGCACTAGTTCAAGCTCAATGCCGCGGTCGCGGGCCATGAGGTTGAGTGAGCGCACGGCCGATTCACAGGCTCGGTGAATGTCCATCGGCACCATTTCCATATCGCGCTCTGCCTCTTCAAATTTAGAGAGTTCGAGCACGTCATTGACCAGGTGCATCAAGCGGTCTGCTTCGTTGTCGATGATTTCGAGAAATTCTCTGTGAATTTCGGGATCAAGTTTTTCGCCGTGGTTGCAGAGTGTATCTACATAGCTCTTAATTGATGTAATAGGTGTGCGCAGCTCGTGGCTGACATTGCTCATGAATTCTGCTTTCATGCGCTCTAGTTCAGCTTGCTTGGTGTTGTCTTGCATGATCATTACTGAGCCAAGAAATTCTTTGTTGAGAATAATTGGAGCAATGTGCAGACGCACTGTGAGCTCGCCTAATTGAATTTGTTCGACGATGGGCTCTAAGGCACCAGGGGCAATAGTGGTATCAGTGAAGGCTTGCACTACCTGACAAATTTGTGGTTGGTCTGGCCCTTCAGTGCAAACTACAAGTGGCTTGCCCACAAGGTCTTTGGCATCTTTGTCGAAAATTTCAGTGGCAGCACGGTTAACAATTTGAACTTTGTTATCGCGGTCGCACACCACAACTCCGTCGGCGATCGACATCAGAACTAGTTCTAGCTTGTTGCGCTCCGAAATAAACTTGTTACGCTCAGCCATCAAGCTGTCGACGTTCTGTTTATCGTAGAGCTGCAGTCGATTAGACATGTAGTTAAAGGCGTTGACGAGCTGGTCGATTTCTTTGCCGGCCCGTTGCACTTTAATAACGTGGCCGAAGTGCCCAGCGGCAATCTGGCTCGCCCCCTGCGATAGAGTGCGCAGCGGTCCATTAATCAAGGCATAGTTGGCCCAGACACCAAGGGCACCGAGAGCACCAACTAAACAGAAAATATTGATCAAGAAATTGGTAGTTTCTTGTTGGGTGCCAAGAATCGTAAAGGCTTCGCTGTCTAGGCCAACCCAGCAAAGGCCAAGATCTTTGTTGTTTTTGCGCATCGGTACAACAAAGTGAGTAATGGCGCGATAGCCTTTGGGGCTAAGCTTTTGGCCCGGAACGATGAAGTTTTCAGGATTGGTTTTGTAGTCTTTGTAATAGGGATAGATGTTTTTTAAATCTTGAGGCGAATTAGGATTTAGCAAAATATTGCCGGCCATATCCTCATATATAACGTAGGCGATTGCCCTAATTTTGCCGCGCTGAGTGAGAATGTAATATTTCAAACTCTTCAAATCGCCAGAGTTTGTCAGGGCTTCAGCACCGCCTCGAGCAAGTGCTTGAGCAAAGCCCATGCCAAATTGCTCCACCGAGTCGTTAATAGATTCTTGTGCTCGTTGCAGCCAGAATCGGGCGGTGAAGGTTACTAGAGCGGCAATGCAAGCCAGACCCATGAAGAGTAGCTGCTTTTGTGCCGGTACTTTGGCCCAGAGCACTCTCATCTTTGTAATTGTCTTGGTGGCCTTATTCATTAGAACCGCTTACTTGTAAGTATTAGAACTAGTGCAATTGTAGCCAAAACCGGCAATTTAGCTAGAGAGAGTGAGTTTATGGGCAAAAGGTTTGGTTTAAAGTATGGATGTCAAGGGAATAGTGGTTTTGGGGCTGATTAGATACTGGGGCTTGGAGAGAGGGTGCAGGGTCAATCGTAATTAGATGAAAATTGCGGGAGATTTGACCTTGACTAGAAAAGTGATTACTGGCGATGAAGTTTTGTTGAGCGGATGCAATGCATTCGCTGGTTCCGCTGTTTGCGAAAGAGAAGTGGCTGGAGGCAGCGACAAGAGCGAAGTCAACGCTAGCTCGAGCCCCCGCATATCCCGATCTGGCATGCGGCCGGTGATCTCGTTAGCCGCTGGTGTTGGGCCTAATGGTCTGCCCGGGGCCGATGAGTTAGTGCGTTCCCACATGAGTCTGGTCAAGCAGATTGCCCGGAAATACAGTCAGTATCAGCCTGACAGTTTTGAAGATTTAGTACAGGTCGGCTCTATTGGCTTGCTCAAGGCCATTAAGTATTACGATCCTATGCGCACACGCTCGGCTAGTTTTCGCACTTTGGCTACATGCTATGTGCGAGGCGAAATTCGCCACTACTTGCGCGATCACTGTTCACTAGTGCAGGTGCCCCGTCGCCTCACTGAGATGAATGCCCAGTTGAGCCAGCTAGAAGAGCGCCTTACTAAGACCCTTGATCGTGCGCCCACCGTGGCAGAGTTGGCACAGCATTCAGGCTTTTCCGTTGAAGATATTCTTGAAGCGCAGCAGTCATGGGAAGCTCGCCTGCACTACGATTCGCTTGATTCTGGCGCCGATGAAGAAGAGCGTGAAGATCGGCGCTCGCTCTGTGACGTGGTTCCAGACAAGCGTTGTCAAGACATGTTTAGTGCTTCAGAAGAGCGAGAAGTAATTGTTCAGGCTCTAAAACGGCTTGGTGACAGAACAAGACAGATTGTTGAGTTTGTTTTCTTCTATGACCTTTCACAAAAAGAAACAGCCTATGTTCTTGGTTTGTCTGAAATGGGCGTTTCTAGAGCGGTTCACAGTGGATTGAAGCGCTTGAAAGAGATCATTGGTAGTGAAATTCGCTAGGGTTTAATTGGCTTATTGAGCCGATTTGATTAAATTCTTGATTTCTTCGCCAAGGGTTGTTGACAATCGGTTAATCTCTGCTAACATTCTCCACTTGTGGCCTATGCTGCGAGTATTACTGCTTTTTATTGATGAGGGCTTACCTCATGTCCTTCTTACCAGACGAACTACCAGTCGCTTTAGACAAGTTAGAAGATCACCTCCGGGCGATCTTGAAGATCAAGATTCGTGAGTTCGTTCACCTGAACCCGATTTTCAATTGCATTCCATCTATTGATGTGGATGTTTACAACCGAGCTTTGACCGATGCTGCCGCTAATGCAGCTCAAGAACAAGCTTTGCAGTCTGTTATTCCAGTTCACCCTGCTATGCAGCTTAAGAACGACGGCCAAGCCGCTCAGCCCATCATTGCTATGCCTGAAGGCAAACCACAGACTTCCCTTGAGCCGATTAGCCGCAGTCAGTTCCGCCAGAATATTCTGGGCAATGGCCAAGTCTCTTCTCGTCCACCTGCTGAAGTTACTCCCTCAGTGCCGCTTGCGAGCAAGTCTTTCTTTGCTGGTTTCGATGTTGAGTGCCCTAATCAAAGCCGTCAACTGCCAACCCGGCGCCGTTACAGCCGCCGCTCGATAGTCTAAAGCTCTAATTCTAAGTTCTCAAAGTGGCAGAAATTCTTCAAAATTTCTGCCACTTTTTGCACCATATTTAGTATTGTTTCTGGCCTTTCTTGGGTGGCTAAAAGTCGCCATCGGCCACTTGTAGGCAGGTTATGCCTTCGTCTCGCCACATGGCGACAACCGAATTGCGATCATCGAAAGACAAAATTGGATGGTAGCCTTTGGCGCGAATGCGCTCTAGCAGTTCACGTTTGACGATGGTGTCTGCGCGCATATCGCCTTCTTTGCGCAAATAGAGCAATTGGGGCTCAAACCAGAGGCTATGTTCTTTTAGCCAGTTCTCGGTAACTTTTCGCAGGCTGCTGTTGCGAGCTGAGACATAAATAATGGGATAAGACGCCTGGGCTAAGGCAGTTATCACTTTGGCTACTGGTTCATGCAGGGTGTCTAGAGCGGCCATTTCTGGCGAGAGAAACGACTTCCAGTCTTTTACTTCACCGTCTAAGAAGTGCCGACGATGCTCGCAGTCAGCCAGCGTTCCGTCGATATCAACCAATACGCAGTCATTAGCCAAGTAGATATTAGCTCGAAGTCTAATTTTTAGTTTTAACTGGTCGGGACGAGAGGAATCGAACCTCCGGCCTCACCCACCCCAAAGGTGCGCGCTACCCCTGCGCTACGTCCCGGTATCTTTTGAAAGAGATGGGGGCAATTATACCGCAGACTATATTTCCTGTAATTGTCAGGGCCGCTTTTGACCATTTGCAGAGGCAATCACTGCTAAAATCCCTTAATAACTTATGACTTTCATTCGTTGCTATTTGAACCGCTAGGTGAATTGATAGCTGAAGTTTCAAGTTATTGCCAAGATTTTGAACCTACGACCCATGGAGCCCATCCCTACCCAGTGCAAATTGACGTAGCCCACCTATTTCCTTTCGAGCTGGATGAGTTTCAGCTTCTAGCAATGAAACACCTAGAGGAAGGCAAGAGCGTAGTTGTTTGCGCGCCTACCGGTTCCGGAAAAACAGTCGTAGCCGAATATGCTGTCGAGATGGCGCTGATGTCAAACAAGCGTTGCTATTACACAACGCCGCTGAAAGCTCTATCGAACCAGAAGCTTTATGACTTGAAGCAAAAGTATGGTGATGAAAAAGTTGGTTTGCTCACTGGTGACCTTTCGGTCAACCGTGATGCTCCTGTAGTTGTTATGACTACTGAAGTTTTTCGCAACATGTTGTATGGCACCATTCTTGGTGACGTCAGTCGCAACTTGCGCGATGTTGCCTTTGTTGTCTTAGATGAATGTCATTACATGAATGATGCCGATCGGGGCACGGTTTGGGAAGAATCGATTATTTATGCTCCGAAAGATATTCAGCTTGTTGGTCTTTCGGCAACCGTAGCTAACGCCCAAGAGCTGACTACCTGGATCGACGAGACCCATGGCCCGACCGAACTTGTTGTTTCTGACTTTAGGCCAGTGCCACTGCGTTTCCACTACTTTGGTGAACGCAAGATCTATCCACTATTGGCCCCTGGTGGAGCAGTAAATTCTTTTCTCAAATCGCGTTTTGGCCGAAAGAAACCCCATCATAGTGGCTCTGATAAACGCAGACGTCCTATGGGCGGCTTGTACACTCACCCTGGTGATGTGTTGGGATCGCTTTCTGCACGCAATATGCTGCCTGCTATTTATTTCTTGTTCTCTCGCCGCGGCTGCGAAGAAGCAATGAAAATGGCCCGGGGCATTCCTTTGCTTCATGCTGATGAACAAAAAGAATTAAAGCGTCAGGTTGAAGAGTTCACTAAAGATAATCCGAACTTGGCTAACCATCCGCATATTCCATATTTGCTAGAAGGTATGTCTGTGCACCATGCTGGCATGTTGCCGAGCTGGAAAGGTATGATTGAAAAGCTCTTCCAGAAGGGCTTGCTTAAAGTAGTCTTTGCTACAGAGACACTGGCTGCCGGTATCAACATGCCTGCGCGATCAACCGTTATTGCTTCTATTCACAAGCGTTCAGACGAAGGCCATAGACAGCTGACGGCTTCTGAATTTTTGCAGATGTCCGGTCGGGCTGGTCGCCGCGGTATGGATGAAGTTGGTCACGTTGTCGTTTTGCACAATCCCTTTGAGAGTGTGGATGAGGCGGCTAAGCTGGCAACATCGGGTGCTGACCCGCTTTCTAGTCGATTCACTCCCTCTTATGGCATGGTCCTGAATCTGCTTGAACGGCACACTATTGATGATGCTCGTGAATTGATTGAACGAAGCTTTGGTCAGTTCTTAGTCAATCAGCAGTTAGAGCCAGCCTATACCCAGAAAATGGCTTGGGAAACTGAACTGCAGAAGTTGACTGCACCACTTTGCCCTGCTGAGCTTGGCGACTTGCCGCTTTATGCCAAACGTCTTGAGACTATTCGCTCGAAGCACAAACAGCTGAAAGCAACAGAGAAAGGTCTTAAACCATCGGCTATTAAACCGGGCTCTCCGGCTATTATGGCCTTAGCTGAAACCCGTGCTGAGATTCAAGTTCTCTTGAAAGAAGCTTATGCCATGCCCTGTCACGGTTGCCCTGTGCAGAAGCCCTGTAGCACCCAGACCGAGCGCATCGAGCATTTGCAGAAACGTATCAAAGATCTCGACAAACGGGTGCAGCGCGAAACTACTAAGTATTGGACGACCTTTGAAGCGCTAGCAAATATCTTGCGCACTCTCGGTTATCTCGATGGCAATAAGCCAACCAAGCTCGGTCGTATGGCCGCTTCAATTCGTGGCTCTAACGAATTATTCTTGAGCGAGATTGCCATCAGCGGTATGTTCGATTTATTGAAACCGACTGAGTTGGCAGCGCTTCTAACTGTTCTCATTGGCGATGAGCCACGCGGTAATGAGCAAATGCGTGTGCACGTTACGCACAATGTCGACCATGCCATCATAGAAATTGGCAAAATGGCCAAGAAAATTACACGCTTACAGAAAGACTTTGACGTTGATATGCCAATTGAATTTGGCGCTCAGCTAGCTGGTCTTACTGAAATGTGGGCACAGGGAGCACCATGGGATCAAATCCGCATGTCTTCGCCACGAGATGAAGGCGATGTGGTCAGGGCAATCAGGAGAACACTCGATCTTTGTCGGCAGTTCATCAGAGCTTCGGACATGCCAGAGAAAGTTGTTGATCTCTGCAAGCAAGTAGAAGAGCTCCTCAATAGAGACGAAGTAAAAGAAGATTTCTAATGGAAAATTCCGCTATCTCAGTTTTAGTTGATCACGAAGGACACAAGTTTCAAGGCCGTCACATGATGGCCAGCTTGATCGGCTGTTCGACAGCGGCTTTGCTTGATGTCGAATTACTGTTAGAGAATTTCTCGGCTGCCGCTACTGCTGCCGGCGCCACTGTCATTGAAGCCCGCCACCATGTCTTTCCTAATGGTGGCATGACGGCTGTACTGCTGCTTTCTGAGAGTCACGCGAGCATTCATACCTATCCTGAGAACGCCGCTTGTTTTGTTGACCTCTTCACCTGCGGATCGGCCGTGGATCAGTCAAAATTCAATCAGGTTCTGTCTGCTTATTTGAAGCCAACGCAAATTAATCAGAATGCTTTCACCCGTGGTCTGACGGCTGAATTGGTTGAATTTGCTGCTTCTATATCAGAGTAGAATTTTACTTTAGACTTAGTTTCTTGCCGGCAAGCAAAGTATTGATTGTATTTTCGTAGATGGCGCGATCTTCTTCTTTGAGGCTGTCAGCTCTTTTCTTTACTGAATTGACGGGCATGGCCATGCGCAGATTGCCTTCAAGCTTTGCTTTGTGTCTCTCTAAGAAGGCCCAGTAGAGCCGGGTTACTGGACAGTTCTTGGCTGGATCAAACTGACAACCTTTGCAGTAGTCGCTCATCTTATTGATGTAGGCCGCTCCCGATATGTAAGGCTTGGTCGTCATCAAGCCGCCCACGCTATAGGTGCCCATGGCCAGTACATTTGGCTCTACTACCCAGTCAAAGGCATCGAAGTAGGCCACCCAGAACCAATCGGTTAGCTCTCTTGGCGAAATATCGAGCAGAGTAGCGAGATTGGAGAGCACCATCAAACGGGTGATGTGGTGGCTGTATGCATCATCCCAAACCGATTGAACAACCGTGTCGAGGCAGTTCAGGCCAGATTTTGCTCCCCAGAAGGCCGGTGGTAGCGAGTTGTTCGCACCGAAATAGGATGGACAGGCACCGCCATCGGGCTCACTAGTCGTCAGAGGCTTGGGCTCGGCGAAGCTCTTGCCTGACCAAAGCTGGTAACCACCATCGCCGGGAGTTGATGCTACCGGTGGTGCCGGTGTAATTTCGCGAAAACCATCAGTAACCAAATGGATTTTGTGCACAAATTCACGCCATCCCAGAACCTGTCTGATGAAGCCTTCTTGGCTTGGCAGGGGTAATTCAAGAGAGAGCACGTCCTGGATAATTTGCTTCGGTGTGAGTCTGTGTATGTTCAAGATGGCTGAAATGCGTGAGTGAAACATGCCGCGATTTTCGCTCGACATGGCATCTTCAAAAGGGCCGAAAAGCGGCAGGCAGTTCTCTCTGGCCCAGGCCCAGAGCCGCTCGCTATCTGATTTTGTGGCTGGTAAATTCTCTAGGTCGAGCTGGCCTGGATGCTTGGCCATGTGTTTGTTAATCAACTGACCGACTTCTTCGGTAATGTCGCTGACAGCAAAACTTGGTAGTTGTGGCGGTAGTGGATCGCCTTTCCATGGCAGCCTGTTTTCGCTATCGAAGCTATACTTTCCGCCCCGTGGCTTGCCTCCTTCCATGAGAATGCCAGTGTTTTGCCTAACCCGTCGGTAAAAGGCATCCATGCGATAACTGCCGTTTTTATCGACGATTGCCTCTAAATCCGATAGGCTTGTGAGCCAGCCTTCATGCGCTGTCTGTAGCAGAGCGCCGCTAGCTACCAAAGGCTGCAAATCAACTCTAAGTTCACGCTCGGCTGGTTCCATAACCTCAATGGGTCCTAGCTCCTTAGCGAGTTCTTCTAAGATTGAACTGTATAGACCATTGGCATCGGTCACTACTTCATGGCGCACGGCTACGCCGCGCTCGGCTTGTTCGATGGCAAAGTGTCTCAGGTTGGCTAGTATCAGTGCCAGTTTCTGTTTGTGATATGGCCTTCTAGCGGCCTTTCCAGGGTTTTCAATTAAGATAATGCCAAGGGTTTCTGGCTGCTCTCTGCTGAGCGGCCCAAGCTTGTCGCTGACCTGGTCGTAGGGCAGATAGAGCCAGCGTCTTTTATCTTTGCTTACACTGCTAGCACTGGTTTTGCTGTCTTTGAGCGGATTGACCTTACTTAGTTGTTGTTTGAATAGGCTCGGCATTTTCTGTCGCTGGTTCATTGCTATTGAAATTGTATCCAGCCTACTGAAATTTTCCCCACCTAGTGAGCTGGTTTCATTAGCAAGGCTATTAGCAGCCTAAAGTGCCGTTTTAGCTTTACCGTCGACTCTGCATGCCCTAAGCTAGAGTCATATGGATACCTCATCGACTAGTGACGCTCAGCAGCTGTCGGCCTACGGCTTAGATTGTCTTGTCGATTTTCTGCGAATAGTTATAGCTCTTACGCCCACTGTAATTTATCTGGTGCCTATTGTTGCCGCAGTGCTTGCTGTCTTCTGGTGGACTAAAGTCAGAGGGAAGAACCGCATTAGTGGCATCGCAGTTATAGCTGCTGCGACGATTTTCATTTGCCTGAGCCGCTCAAGCCTGACCGGTATCCTACAGGATAGACTGGCCTTGCTGCGCAAGGCTCAAGGGGAAGGTTATTCCCATCCAGAAGCCCCAAAAGCCGTGCAACATCGTTAAGTGCTATTTTGATAGGTTCTATTTGCTAGTGCACTGCTTGTGGCAGCACTACGCCCCATTCGAAGTGGCGGCCGAGATCGTCGGCTGGTAGCCAATTAACGTAAAAACCAATAGGTTGCAATTGCAGCAATTTCATTTCTTGTTCGGTGGCGTAGAAACTTTGTTCATAGCCATCAGGAAAAACTACATCGAGCATTTTGTTCCAGAGATGGAATTTGATCTGACCGCCTGATTTGGGCTCCATGGTCAAATAATTGCCGTCGGCTGAGAAGATCATTTTGCCTTCTTTGCCAATCACAACCTGGCTTCTGTCTGGCAAAAGCTGAAATTCGCGGGCGTCACCTTTCTCTTTGAGAGTGGCATACTTAGCGCCGTTTGAAGATTCTTTGATTTGAGCTGAACGCTTGCCAAATGTAGTCTTGTAGCAAAGTTCGCCGTCATTCATGTCTAGTTTTAAATTCTTCAATTTAACATCGGGTTGAAGATTGTCTAGGTAATATTCGCCACCATCTGTGGTGGTGAGTACGCGGCCGTCAGAGAAAGTGAGTGTTTCGATTCTTCCTTTTAGACCATAGTTAACAGTAATGGTGCGGCCATCACTCAACGAAAGAACAGCAAATGCCGGCTGCTTCTTGTTGTAGGTCAGACCTTTAGCGTGGGCTTGATCAACCCGCTGAAAAATTTGTTTTAGCTCAGCCACTTCTGTGGGCTGCTGGGCAACACTCGACGCGGCTTGTGGCTTATCCAGAACTCTTGTTTTAGCCTTGGCCATGGTGCTCTCCTTGATTCCTAGAAAGTGGGACCTGAAAGTGGAATGAATGTTTATCAGCTACTAATGTTATAGGTTATTAAGATACAACCTTCCGTATATCCTTGTCGACCTGTCCTTATATGTAGTGCTGGTCGGCTCTAATATGCAGATCCAAACAGGCGCACGATTTCGGGATTGCCTCAGGGGCAAGCCCTCAAAAAATAGAGATTAAATCGATCGCCTGACCTTACTTTTATACCCGGCTGATAATTCCTTAACCAATTATCACAATGATGCTTCTAACTCTCGTTTGCCTAAGTCAATTACCGCTGTTTACCGGTGTGGCTGGGTTTGGGTTTCCCGCAGTTGGAGCTTTTGGTAGCTTTGCCCGAAGCAGTAAGAGGGCATCATTGATAGCGGCGATGCTTTTAGCAAAGCCAGATTCAAAGACTTTGCCTGAGGTCGAGCCACCTTCCCGGGCTGCTATGCCCTCGGCGCAGGCTTCTTCTTTGCCGCCATCGCCCGATTGCAAGAAATATTTGAGGGTGCCTGTCAGTGCCGCTGGCATAACCTGGGTGTCGGCTTCATAGGCCTGGGTAAAGGCTGAAGTGTTCGAAAATTTGCCCATGGCGTAGTCGGTGGCGTGGCCCACCTCGTGCCGGGTAACGTCTTCGGTGCGGTTGCTCTTATTCCACTTATTGTTGGTATCTCTGGTTTCTTCAGCAACCACTACGAGGTTGCGGCTGGGGCTGTAAGCGCCGTCCACAGCATCCCAGGTGAGACCGGGAGGCCAGCCTCGAGGTTTTTGCCCTTTCAGCTCAGGTAAGGCGTCGGTAATTCTGCGGGTAGGAGTGACAACGGCCCCTTCGTGGCTCAGTATGTCGCGTACCTCTGGTGACATTTTTGCGTAGGTATCGTTGACCTTCGTGACGAACTGCACTGAAGGTGGAACGATTATTTCTGCTGTCGCTATATCGGCTGGCTGTGCACCAGGGATAGTGGCGTCGCTTTTTGTGTCAGTTGTTTTGTCGCTTGTTGTATCCGGTGCTTTTCCAGGAGGCTGATCGCCTTGCTCTGGAGCTTTGCTGCCATCGGTAATTGATTGTTTTGTCGGCTGCCCTTGCTTGTTTGCGCTAGCATCTTGCCAGGCCGGTACTAACTTGGTTTCGCCTTTTTTGATGCCACCTAAGTGTTTAAAGACATCGTCGTAGAGCTTGTCTCCCAGGTTGAATTCAACCTCTGCTTCGCCGCTGAGATCACCTTCTTTTCCTTTGAGGTGGAGAACTATTGTTTCGTTCTCTTTTAGCTGCGCCACGCCAATCGGAGGTTCTTGGGCGCTTTTGTCTGTGCTCGCCGGTAGGCGTACTTTGTCAGGCTCGTTGGCTTTGCCGCCGCCGCGCAAAATATCCACTGAATTTAGCTGAGAACGGTTGATTCCGTCCTCTTTCTTCGGCTCTTGCTTGTCGTTGCCGGATTGGTCATCCATGGATTAAGCCAGCTCTGGGAGATAGCCATAACACTGCCTAGCTAATATAGCTGGCAAACGGCATTCTGGCGCTGGTGAACTTACGTATTGAGAGCCTTTTGAGATTTAGACTTCTTGGGCTTCAGGTAGTTCTTGGTATTCAGGCCGCTCTTGGTATTCAGTCAGAGCTGGGGTAGCTTCACGCTCATGGGCGCGCGGTTGCACCGGCTCCGGCGCTGGTTGGAAGGCCTCTTTTGCCAATTTCTCAAGTTCCAAAACAACATCATCGATGGTCATGTTGTCGGTAATCAATTCGACTGCGTCTACAGCTCGCATCAGGGGAGAGACTGCGCGGTTGCAGTCGAGGTAGTCGCGCTCATTAATGGCTTTGAGCAGGGCTTCGAAATCTGGCGTTTCGCCTTGGGCGGCTAATTCTTTTTGCCTGCGCCGGGCACGCTCTTCCGGGCTGGCGGTCAAGAACACCTTGAGGCCAGCGTCGGGCATCACTACTGTGCCAATATCGCGGCCGTCAATGACGCAAAAGCCTTCTCTGGCTAGTTCGCGCTGCTTCTCCACCAACACTGACCGCACTTTACCTAAAGCGGCAATGCCAGCGGTTAGCTCAGACATGCGTTGGGTGCGGATTTCGCGGGTGATTTCTTGGCCGTCAACAAATACTCTGATTTTGCCGTCAGAGCTTTCGTCTGCGGGTTTGAGCTGAATATTGCTGTTGCTGGCAAGAGCGGCAATGGCATCGCCATCAGTTAGTGGAATGTCGTTCTTCAAGGCCAGCCAGGTTGATGCTCTATACATTGCACCGGTATCTATATATAGATAGCCCAAGTGGTCGGCTAATTTTCGCGCTACGGTTGATTTGCCGGCGCCTGCGGGTCCATCGATAGCTATTTGCAGCGCTTGAGGATGTCCCACTCGTCTCTCCGGCTTATTTGTGTGAAGGTGCTCTAAAAAGGCTATAGATCCAGTCCAAGACTCCGCCGCTATGTCCAGCTTCGTGGGCTGCATTTGTTTGTGCCTCTTCCAGGGGTTGTCCGTCTTTAATGTACTTGATGATATTTTGAACTTCGCCTTCTTCGGGGAAGCGCTCGCTAGTTTTCTTGGAGAAGAGCAGTACTCCATTGTCTTCGACTTCGAAGACACCGCCTTCGGATGGGACGAGTAAGCATTCGTTTGAATCTTTTTCTAGTTGTTCAGAAAGTTTTACCGCTCTGTCGCGATATCCACATGAAGTGCAGTAAGTGATTTTGAAGCGTTTGTCTGCAGTTTCAGCCATGAACAAGTCCTCTGTTGGTGCTTTTCAGGTTTCCTAAAAGTCTAGCGCCTATGGCGTTTTGCGGAATAAGCGTTTGTACCACGGCAGGGCCAAGAATGCTTGGTATTGCGAGCGATGTTCTTTCAATGCTTGTTGAGCATAAGTCAGATCTTGTTTAAGTTCGCCAGTTTCTTTAGCGTTGACTTCAAGCAAGAGCATAGAACGTTGCATCTCTTGCATCAAGCGCAAATCGTCGAGGTGCATGCGGCGTTGTTCTGCCAGTTCTTTTTGAGTGTTGGCTAGCTCTCTCAGTAATTTTTCCACTTCATCGGAGCGATCAATGACGATTGTGGCATGCTCGATATCAGCATCGACAATGCCATGCTTGTCACTGCGTTCGCTTGTAGGCCTTACTGTTAGGCCGAACGAGGCTAATTCTTTTTGCGCCATTTTGCCAGCAGATTGGAAGAATTTCTCAAAGGAGAATGGCTCAGTCACTGAAGACGGCGATTCTACTGCGGAGTTTGGTGTAGCTGCCATTTTCTTCTCTTGCGATTTGGAGGAAGTTTTATCGGTCTTCTCAGTTTCTTTGGCTGAACCATGTGCTTCAGTAGAACTGTTTATCGGGCTGGCTTCAACGTCTTCGATATTGCTATCGCCAGAACTGGCATGTCTACCGGTTTTTGCACTGCGGTTCGCGCCTGTATCTGCGTTTGTACCGTCACGTCTGCTTGTTTCGCGACGACTGTGTTTGATGCGGAAGCCGGGTGGGGGAATGATGCGCCATTCGTCCACGCCATCGATGCGGACGCGGCGAGCGCTCCAGCCTTCGGGGAGGTGATTGCCCCAACGCCCAAGGATTGAACGCTCTACACCTCTAGTTGACCGGCCCAGCATGCTGGCCGCTTGCTCAACAGTGAGCCAAGGACGTGGTACTTCGTAAGACCAGCTGTCGGCATAGTTTTCGACGATTTCGTCATGATCATCGTCTTGATCTTCTTCAAGTTCTTCAATTTGGCGTTCTTCTTTTAGAGCACGCGCCGGTTTGCTTTCTTGAGTAGCATCAGGCTTGACGGAGGAACTGTCTTCAACTTGAACGTCGATGATTAGTTCGTGCTCTTCGGTGATTTGTCCGATTGAACCCAGACTGGTTGTCGTTACTGTTTCTTTCATGCGCATCAGCCTTTGATTACTTGGCCAGTGTTTATTCTACTGTTCTCAAGAGGCCCTGTCTCGCTTCTTACCTGTTGTTGCGGGTTGATTTCTTTTAAGGCCAGCTTTTCAGGCGCTTTTATCACTGTTTTACCGCTTCCTGTAAGCAAAGAGGGCGGGAATTAAATTCCCACCCTCGCGCAATATCGCTTATTTTTTCAGCAATTAGCCTACTTAAGCAGTCTGGCTTCAACCTTTTCCCAGTCAATGTTGCTGTAGAAAGCTTCAATGTACTTAGGACGGTCAGCTGGAACGTAGTCGAGCAAGAAAGCATGCTCCCAAACGTCCATTACTAGCAATGGCTGGAATCCAGCAATGTTGCCTTCTTCGTGCAAAGTGATCCAGTGGTTGGAAAGAGTTTTGGTGAAGGGGTCTTGGAACAAGACAGCCCAGCCAACACCGCGCATGGCGCCGACTTTGAAGAAGTCATTTTTCCAAACATCGATTGAAGAATAGGTTTCAGTGATCAATTTGCCGATAGCGCTTGATTCTTTTAGCTCAGAACCACCTGGTTTGAGGTTGCCGAAGTAGTATTCGTGCAGTCTCATGCCGTTGTATTCGAAGCCATAACGACGCTTCAATTCTGCGTATTCAAGCGAACCGCTCTTGCCAGCTTCTGTCAGTTCGATAATTTTTTCGTTTAGATCATTTGTGTTCTTGACATAACCAGCGTAAAGCTTGAAGTGAATTTCCAAAGTCTTGTCTGAAATGCCAGTCAAGCCCAACAGGTGTTTGAAATCCTGAACTGGGTATGGCTTGTAAGTAATTTTTTGCTGAAGCATGAAGCTCTCCTATGCAGCGCAGTATTAAGTCTGTGTGCGGATCTTGACTGCTATTCATACCATACCGTTTGTGATTATTGAGTGAATTTCATAAAATCTGCATTCTTCTCTAATTTTCCTGTCTCAAAACGGCTAATAATCACAATACTGTACTTTAGGTCTAGGCTGCGGACACTAGGGCTTTTGTTCGCGCCAAGGCACCAGTAGTGGTGCCTTGGCTGAGGCGCGTTACCGCCATGCGGTGTGACGTTAGATAAGCAACTAAAAACTAAGGAATTAAGTCAGCCAGACGTTTCTTAACTGACGGGCCACCGGCTGGTTTTGGGGGCTCGGCGCCAGCTTGACTGGGATTGTCCTGGGTGTTTTCTTGGGCCGCTCTTGCGGCCGCTTCGGCCTCTTCTTTTTTCCTGATTGGTGACATTTCGCCAGTATCGTAGGGCTGCAAGCTTCCTTGCTCAACTGTGAGGTTCTGACCAACAGGCATAGCTGGCAGGTTGTGGGCTGTTGCCGATGAACTTCCCTGGCGGTTGCGGCCGGATATTGCCTGGTCGAGCTTGGAAGTTTTGGGCGCCTGATGCTCGCCGGTGCGGCTCTGTTGCAGGATATTTTGACTGGTAGTTGACGTTGTGCCGGTGTTGGCCGCTGCAGAAGGGGGTGAAGCAGGTGGAGCCGGTGGGACAGCTGCTTGATTTGTGCTTGAGACTGTACCCTGTTGGGGCACTAAGTTCTGGCTTGTGGTCGTGCCCTGAGCTGCTACTTGAGGTGCAACTGCTTGAGGTGCCGTCGTTCCTTGTTGCACGGGAAGGCTTTGAGCCTGAGCTTGAGCCGCTTGTGCTGCACTGGCAACCGGAAGAGCGGATGAAATAATGGCTGAACTCCAACCTAGTTGCTTGAAGGCCTCTTCTAAGGTGGCTTTGCTCTTCCAGCAAATACCCAGCACAATTACGGCCTGTTCGGTTTTTAAAATGCCCTGAGCCATTAGGCTTGAGCAGTTCATGGCGATGCCCAGTAGATTTTGATCCAGGGCTCCCGTCATCATCAGCATTTGACCCATTAAATTGCTATCGCGCGAACCGACTTTGAGCGCTTCTTCGATGTCGGGCGGGCCGATTACGCCGGCCAATTGCAAAAATTGATAAAGCGGAAGATTTGAGGTTTCGCGTGGGGGTGTTGGTTGCACCCGTTCTACGGCTTCTGCCAGTGAGAGCTTTTCGGTATTTACTAGTTCTAAAACGCGGCCGCACTGTACTTTGCGCAGCTCACCTTTGGTTACCATGCTTTGAATAGCTAGGGCCGTTTGCAATACGGTTTCGCTCACCATGCCATTTTTGACCAAAACTTGACCAATTGGTTGTTCATTGACCAGGCCAAGCTCAACTGCTTGCATCAGTTTTTCTTCGTCTAAGAGTTTGGCCATGACAAGCAGTTCGCCTAAGCGCACTGTTTCATTGGCGAGATGCAGTGAGACGCCGGTCTCTGCTAAGGTTTGCTCAATTGGCACTTGCCTTTCTAGGGCAGCGCGCAAGCTGGAAATGGCCTGGTCTCTTGATACTCGGCGATCGCGAACTAATATTTGTGCGTTTAGAGCTGAAGAAAGAAGCTGTTCTGAGAGCCAGCCATTAGTAACCAAAACTCTACCAAGGGGTAACCCGGTGCTTTCACCTTGCACCAATGCCGCTTCTAGCTGAGCCCGGCTGACCAATCCGGCTTCGATTAACAGCTCGCCTAGTTTGTTGGTGACCTGGTTGACGGGCTGGGCCCAGCCCATTTTCGACAGGGCCTGATCGAGACTGAGACCATCTCTCGATATCACCCGCAAGCTGCCAAGGGCGGTTTCGAGATCAATCAAACCGTCTTTTAGCATCGATTGAGCCTGCACTGCCGCTTGCAGGTGGGGCTCAATAATAAAACCAGACATGATCAGTACACGACCAACCGGAAGAGACTGAGTTTTGGCAATTAGCATCGCCTGTCGCAAATCTTCAGCCTTGAGCAGGCCGGCGCCAGTGAGAAGGTCTCCCAGTCTAACTGGAGAGGCTTGTTGTGCAGATTCTTGATTTTCGGGCGGCATCATTCTGTTTATTCCGGCAACTGATCAAGGAGTCTTGATTTTAGCGCAAGACCTGCTCTTGATATGGTCGCTGAGACGGCCCTGAAAAGAAATTGTTTCCACTTCTTGAGTCTTGAGTCATGAGGAGTCTATTACCGAGTATTTTATTCCTGGAAAAATGTGCTTGAAAACCTTACGTTGCGAAATGACACTAAAAAATCTAACGGAACTTTACGCTCGCTAAGGCTGCCTCTGTGGCACTACAGGTGGTGTCATGATAAAAGCCGGGCGACGAGCGCCCGGCTTTTTGAACACATAGTGTTAAATGTGCAGCCACCTAGTGGTGGAATTTCCCGTTTGGGTTTTTAGTAGACACGAGGTATGACCTAGTTATGCTCTAACCGATTCCTCCGTGAGAGCTTTCGTCCACACAGTATTAATACCCCGGTGGCAATGACTTATAAACCTGTTTTTTTGTTGGATAGCCAACATGTTTTTTCGAAATTTGTTGGGCTGTAAACTAAAACCGAGCGAAAGAGCCAAATATCCGCAAGATTTTGTATGGAAATTACGTATGTACATTGGATACACCTGGGTGTAGACTCCGCTTTGATGGATAAATTGCTGCTATCACTCCGTAACAGAATTCTCGTGCCTGTAGTCTGCATGGCCGGAATAGTCTGTTGGCTGGCGTTATGCTCAATTCACTACCAGAGCTATTGGCTGGGCACAATCGCCAAAGTGCAGACCACTGATTTTAATTTGCTCCACCACACGCTTCCGATCACCCTTTCGGCCATGATTCAAGAGGGTCGCGATGATCTTATTCAGAAAACTCTAGATTCGAATTATGGGTTGTTCGGCCTGGTTTTGACAGATCCTTCAGGTGAGAACGTTCTTTATAAAACCAATAAGGTTTATCATCGCCAGTCCTGGCAGAAGTTTGCCAATGCCGAGGGCTTGGCCCAAGGTAATGAGCCCTATGACTTAATCACTGATCCGCCGCAGCTTGAGCCTTTGTTCGTCCATGATTCCCCAAGGGTCGAGAAAGCCAGAGCTACAGGGGCCAAAGTTCGTGGCAAGGTTCTTGGTCGCATCTACTATATGCGTAGTCCGCCGCCTCCTTTCGCTGAAGATATTGGCAATTTCTTGTTGACTGGCGTGGCTGAGATGTCTGGCGCAAAGCGCGGATATTTCTACATCTCAATGATGTCGATTGCCTTCTCGCTAGTTGTGCTGTTGCTGGTTTACTTGCGCCGGCGGGGCTTGGAGCTTAAGCAGAAAGAAGTTGAGCATGTCAGACGGGAGCTTGAAATTCGCAAGAAAGCCTTAGAGCATTTGAGTAACGAATTGGCCACCCAGAAGGCGCGTAAGGTCTGGTTAGAGCGGGAAGCGGATCAGGCTTATCGCCGTGCTGTGGGTCTTAAGCAGAATCTTGAGCGTCTTCGTGACGCCCTGGCCGGCACTATGGCGGCTAATAACGTTAATTCGGCTCATCCGAACAGTTCAGGAGTAAACATGCAACCAGGCAGGCAGCCGGGAGTACAGTCTAACTTCAATGCTGTGCCCGCTCCTCCGCCTTCATCTGCTTCTAACAACCTGAGCAATTCTGCCGGTCAACAAGTGGTCTCTCATGTGCGCATCCGGCCGCCGGTCAGCCCGCCATCTTCTATTCTTGAAGAAATCGAGATTTTAATTCCTGATTTATCTGACAACGCCAAGGCCCTGCGCAGCCAGGCTGACATTCTTCATGATTACTGTAATTCGCTAGAAGAAAGACAAGTGGAGATGAAGCGCATTGTCGAAGGTGCTTTCAATCGTACTCCTCAAAGAACCATGCCAGCACAGGCTCCTGCCCCTGCTGAAGTGATAGATATGAGTCCGCGCTAATATACTTTGTGCTTTGGTCTTCTCAACATGGCGCTAACTCGTGCTAAGCTAATTCTTGACCATTCGGCTTTCGCTTAGGAAAGCTCCCGCCCACCGCTGTAAGCGGTCGGTTGTTCTTATTGTTGGTACTGACATTGCGGCAGTGCCCTTTCAAGGCTAATTTTGCATGAAGCAAATCTCGGGTTCTGGTAAAAAACTTTCTCTCGCTCTTTCAGCCCTACAAGAGGCTAGCAGCGAGCCGGTTTATCGTCGTGGTGTGCAGTACTATCGACGCAAAAAAGTATTGAAATACTCGGAAAGTGACGATGGCTCTCAGATTGAGGCTCTCGTTATTGGCTCAGAAAAAGATGCCTACAAAATTGTCGTTGACATCGATTCGCCTAATGCGTTTAAGGCATCCTGCTCCTGTCCTTATTTTGAAGACGTCTGTAAGCATTCTGTCGCCGTTGTTCTAACTCATATTGCTAAGCATAATCCTGGCATCAGGTTCGACATGGCCGATGAGCAGAAGCGTGAGAGCCCACAAGAGAAAGGCCCTCGGGCTAAAGAATTGCTTGATGACCCTCGCGAAGAAGGGGTAGTTGCCGACGAGCGTGATTTCGAATTAGGCTTATTGGTGCTGGAAAAGCCACTGGCAATGATTGTTGGTGTCGTGCCTAACGAACCCCAGGGCAAAGTCAACATTCTCAAGGTGCCGGTAGAAGTTGTGCCGACCTTACCGCCCGATTCGCGCATCCAGCGCTTGGCCAAATATCTCACCGGTCTACCCCAGACAACCAAAGGGCCCGCTGGCGGCCACCGCATTCCGCGCGGTGATGAAGGTACGGTGATTGGTCACCTCAGTCTTTGCTGTAAGTTGACTAACACCACTACCAATCAGATTGTGCAGTTCTCCGATAAGCCACTGACACCGCGCGCGGTACTATCCGAGACTGAAAGTGGCGAACTGATGTTGCGCCTAGAAGGCATAACCGAAGAAGGCGAGGCGGTTGAACATCCCGTGTTCTTTATGGGGCCATCAAGCTGGATTCTTTCAAAAGATACTTTCTACCCCATCGACTTATCCGCGATTCACCGCTCATTCCAGTACTTCGATTCGTTCGGCTACATGGTGGTCAAGCTCGAAGTCGTGCCTAAGTTCTTGTCTGTCGATTTGCCCGTATTGAAGAAACGCATGCCGGTTATTCTTGATGAGTCGACAGCCCCCTTTCCTGTTGCCATTACTGAGCCGCCTCAGGTTGTAATCAAGTTATCTGAGCGCAAACTGCCCGGTGCCGCTTCCAATACGATTATCTCTTCTCATGGCAGCTCGGCTACAGCTACTAAAAAGCCTGCTCCAGAGGCTTCAAGTTTAGAAGTTTCGTTAGGCTTCCGCTACGGCGACTTAGTTCTGCAGTCGCGGGATGAGACTAGTGCCGTGGAATCTGAAAAATTCACGCGCACAATTTCAGAAGTTGGTCAAAGCGTTTGGGTTGAAAGGCAGTGGGAGCCTGAAAACCAGGTGCGCCGCTTCCTCACCAATATGATGCCAATTCGAACCATCGCTGATCGCTTTTCGTTTGTTGAAGAGCCAGCTCTTGATGCTCTTTTCCATCTTTCATCTGAGCAGTCTGCTGACTGGGATACAGCTGGTTGGGAATCGCTCAGTGCTTATCGCGTAAGAAAAGAAGAGTTGGCACTTAAGGCCAAGTTGTCGCTGAAAAAAGATTCTTACAAGTTCGAGTTTGATCTGCTTTGCTCTGCTGGCGATGAAGAGGTGCCATTCCCTCTAGTCATTGAAGCGCTATTTAGAAACCGCAGTTATTTGAAATTATCTGATGGCGACTATGTGCGTGTGCCGACGCCCACTTTGATGGGTCTTCTTAAGTCTATCGGTCAAAGCAAAGACAGTGCCCGTCCTCTCTATCAGGCACTGGGAATTTTGCATGCCTTAGAGACGCAAGAGATTCCCGTTGAAGCAGATAAGGGCTTTGAGGAATTTATCCACAAAATTCACCACTTCCGTGAATTGCCGCCATTTGAATTGCCAAAAGATTTCAAAGGCGAGTTGCGTGAGTATCAGAAAGAAGGCTGCAACTGGTTGATGTTCTTGCGGGAATATGGACTGGCAGGCATTCTCGCTGACGACATGGGCTTGGGTAAAACTATCCAAACTCTGGCTATGTTATTGAAGCACTATCAAGGCAAAGGCAAGGCCGATAGAGCACCGGCTCTGGTGGTGGCGCCTACTTCAGTGGTTTATAACTGGTTGTCGGAAGCATCCAAGTTTGTGCCTGACCTCAAGACTGCTTTGTTCATGGGCCGCGATCGTGGCGAGATGCTCAAGCGTCTTGGTAAGGAGAGCACCAACAAGCCCCATGTGATTTTCACTACCTACGGTATCATCCGCCGTGACTATGAACAGCTGAAGAATATTCAGTTCGAGTTTCTCATTCTTGATGAAGCCCAGAATATTAAGAACCCCGAGTCAGTGGGCGCCATTGCAGCTAAGAGTATCAAGGCTTTCCACCGTCTGGCCCTGTCTGGTACACCGGTGGAGAACAGGCTGAAAGAATTGTGGTCGCTCTTCGACTTCCTTATGCCTGATTTCCTTGGGCAGTACAAAGACTTCAACGAAGTCTTTGAAAGACCGATTGAAGCAGGGCTGGATGGCGCTGGTATGAAACTGCGCAAGACAGTTCATCCCTTTATTTTGCGCCGTTTGAAGAGTCAGGTAGAAAAAGATTTGCCTGACAGAACAGATATTATTCAACTCTGTGAGTTTGATGATGAGCAGCGTTCGCTTTATCTTGATGTGCTTGACGAATGTCGTCAGCGCGTCTTTAACGAAGTGGCTTCTCGCGGTATTAAACGGTCATCTATTTCAATTCTTGCGGAACTTCTGCGTCTGCGCCAAGTTTGTTGTGATCCCCGTCTGTTGAAAAACAGAGAGAAAGCAACAGACCAGTCGGCCAAGCTTGATGCTTTGCTAGCTATGATTGGCGAAGTCGTCGACGAAGGCCACAAGATTTTGATCTTCAGCCAGTTTGTGGAAATGCTTGCCATCATTCGCAAAGAATTGGAGAAGGCCGGATATACCTACGAATATCTTGATGGCCAAACACCGGCTAAAGAAAGACTTGATCGCGTCGAGCGCTTCAACCAGACACCTTCTATTCCGATTTTCTTGATCAGTTTGAAAGCTGGTGGTACCGGTCTCAACTTGACTGGTGCTGACTATGTTATTCACTATGACCCATGGTGGAACCCAGCAGTAGAAAACCAAGCTACTGACCGAGCCCACCGAATCGGCCAGACTCGCCATGTGTTCAACTATAAGTTGATTACTCGTGGAACAGTCGAAGAAAAAATATTGGCTCTGCAGCAGAAGAAGAAAGAGCTAGCTGATTTGATTATTGGTGGCGATGATAGTGTCGCTAAAGAATTGACTCAAGAAGATCTGGAGTTCTTGTTCTCGTTCTAGCCTTAACTTGATACTGGCTTGGCTACGTGTGGCTTTGATTTAGCTACTTGTGGCCTTGATTTACTAAGGCATTTGGCTTCTGTTTTCGCTTGGCCCAGTCTGTCTCATTTTTACTAGGAAAATGAGACAGATTTGGAAGCGCATTGACTCATCTAAAAACACACCATTGACTAACCGTTGCCTCAATTAAAAACTAACTTTCGTTAGTTCTTTTCGAGGTTGAATCAATGAGGTTAAAAATGAGCAAAACTGCACGCAGGGAGCTGCTTGAAGCTCTCAAATGCGAATATTCGAGATCAAGTAAAGTACAGAAGATGGCTCTGTTAGAGGGCCTCGTCAGGGCTACAGCCTACAACAGAAAGCATGCCATCAAGTTACTGAACTCCGGTTCCTCGCCATCTAAGCTCCGAAAACACCAACGAAAGCCCAAATACAGCACTGGTGATTTCAAAGCTCTCAAGTTTGTTTGGCTGGCTTCTAATCGTATTTGCTCCAAACGATTACAGCCTTTTCTCGAATCTTTCGTTGATTCACTAGTCAGACACGGGCATCTAAGTATCTCAAAGGCAATCAAGCATAGACTTCTCAGCATGAGTGCTTCAACAATTGATCGCCTGCTCAAAGAAGACCGAAAGAAGCTTGCACGAGGCCGCAGCACTACCAGGCCAGGTAGTTTGCTCAAGCGGCATATTGAAGTCCGCACCTTTTCGGATTGGACAAACAGCCGCCCTGGCTTCTTTGAAGCTGACTGCGTAGCTCATTGCGGTACTTCGATAAAAGGAAGCTTCCTGAGCACGCTCACTCTAACCGATATCCACACAGGATGGACTGAATGCAAAGCACTGCCCAATAAATCAGAAAGCGCGGTTGCAGCCGCGCTTTCTGAGATTGCCGGACAATTGCCCTTCCCTGTTAGAGGATTCGATTCAGACAATGGCACCGAGTTCATCAATTCTAAAATACTCGAATGGTGCGCCGAACGCAAAGTAACCTTCACTCGATCACGGGAGTACAGGAAGAACGACCAGGCCCATGTTGAGGAGAAGAACGGTTCAATTGTCCGGAAATACGTGGGTTACGACCGTTTTGAAGGGAAAGCCTCTTTGAAAATTCTGGCAAAGCTCCACAGCCTAACGCGCCTCTACGTCAACTTCTTCCAGCCATCAATGAAAATTGTAGGCAAGGAGAAAGACGGTGGCAAAGTAACCAAGGTGTACGAACAAGCTAAAACACCCTGCCAAAGATTGCTCGAATCTGACATCCCAGAAACCGTCAAGAAGGTTCTCCGGCGGCAATCGAAGCAATTCGATCCGATTACCTTGCTTAAAGAAATAGAGGAGACTCAAATAAAGCTCTGGCGTACCTCAACTACAATCAACACTTCGGATATCGCACAAGGTTCGATTCTCCAGCTTTTACAAGATGAGCCTGGCAAGCCATGCGAGTCTCTAATTGAAAAACTCGCAAATCATCGAAATGATCTGCGAGTTCGAAAGAAAAAGCCTAAGGTCTCTAACATTCCAAAAACTTCGGAAAAACCGGAAGGTATAAGGAAGCTCAGAACCTACATCAGGTCTCTAAAACCGGGCACAACCTTCAAACTGAAAACCATCGAACATTTGCTTCCACGCTGGAAACTTCACACCTACATCTCCAGAATGACCAAACAACGCGAGCTGATCAGAATTGGCTGGGGCACCTACAAAGTGCCAACAATAAGTCCAATTAGGATGAAAACGACAGACTAAAACAACCCAAAAGAGGAATCGGGGCGGTAACATTTTAAATGAGGCAACGGTTCCTCTTGGGTGTGTTTTTTAATTGACGCAATACGGAAACTAGAAAAAACGATAAATGCAGATTTCTGTTAGTCGACAAAAAAGCCACCCAGATAAATCTGCGGTGGCTTTTTCACTATCGTCTGACTGCCTATTGCGTAGGCTCGATATTTCTTGCTGCTTCAAGTCAGAATCCACAGCTAGCGGGTTATCACTACAGTTTCCGGTCTGCGCAGACCTGCCGTTTCCACTTAACCCCTCGGCTCAAAGCACTCAACTTATTTATTGGTGGGTGCTCACCGCTTATGTAATTAGTATATCCGAGCAGAAATCTATTGGAAGTCCCCCGATGAAAATACTTGGTATATCTGCTGACAATTCGAAGGGCTGCTCTTAGTCTCGCGATCGATATCTAATCAGATAGCCAAGCGCTTGAACTACAGTTTCACCTTCGGTATATTCGTTTGTATATGCACTTATGCACAAGACACTGACTATTTGCCGAACATTCTCTTCCACCAGGGCCGCTCTAGTTCTTCCAGCTTTTGCGTTAAGGCCGATAGTTGTTCCACCACTGAGTTCTCTCTGGCGGCGTTTTCTAGTTGAAGTAATTCAATCTCTTGATGCATTGAAACTTCTAGTTCAACTTTTGCCTCATGCAGTTCGAAGACTCTTTCTTCAAGCCGCTTTGCTTTTAGTCGTTCAACTTCCAATTCGTCGTTGGCTGCTTTGGTAGCAGCGGCAATTTGTTTGGCGGCTTCGGCGCTGAGCCTATCAACCAGTGGCTGAAGTACTTGTTCGCTGATGGCATGTTCAATAAAGTCTTCGATGCGTGCCTTTTCTTGTTGATACCATTCGCCGCGCAGCACTTCTGATGCGCTGTGACGTATGGGCAAACTAGTTTCTTGATTGAGACTACTTTCTAAGTCGGCTTCAACTGCGGTGGCAGTTATTACATTGAGAATTTGCAGAGCGGAATCGGCCTGCCCAGAATGATTATGACTAGAATGATTATGACTGGTCTGTGCCGTTTGGTTCTGAATCTGAGGCTGAGAAGAGCGGCGCTTGGCCAGTATGCTTTCGACTGAGTGGCTATGAACAAACCATTTTTCACGGTCGCCAACTATTTTTTTCTCGCCAAGCAATTGGCCGTTCATTAGTCGTTCGCGCACAGATTTTTTATCGAGGTTTAGAATGGCAGCCGCGTCTTTTATCGATAAAAGATTTTCTGTTTTCGTGAGCATTATGCCTCCACTTTGCCTCTTGCTTTATCTCTTGTGGATATGTCATTAGGCGGCAATATTCAGGGTCTCCAGCATTATAAGCGGGATTGAGCCGTTTCTTCGTCTTTGCATCCAGTGAAACTTTTGGGCCGCAGGTTTCGTAGGTAGTTGTAGTCTATGAGTTTTGTTTGCGTTATTGTCGATTCGAGAGAAAACCATGCGCTCAATTAAAGCTACTCCAGTCGACCATTGTCCCAGAGTCTTTTCAGCTCTTTCATTGGCTTGTACAGGCCTAATCGTGACTGCAACTTTGAGTTCGCTTTCCCTTGTATTGCCTGGCTCAGCTCAGGGGCAGTTTAGAGAGCGCTTACGGCAAAGAATGCAAAGCCGGCAAAATGAATCTCAAACAGCCTTATCTTCCGGGCCCCATCCCACTGCGCAGGCTGATTCTGTAGTCTCTCCAAGTCAAGCTAGCACTGCTAAAATTGCGGGCCTCGATGTGGCGGTCTGGCAGCCCAAGGGTAACGGCCCATTTCCGCTGGTAATATTTTCCCATGGCTTTCATGGGCGCAACACCCAGAGCGACTTTCTAATGCGAGCCATAGCTCAAGCAGGCTATCTAGTTATTGCTCCAAATCATAAGGACGCAGCTCGTACCGGTTCCCAAGCCGGTGCCCATGCCAGTTCCCATGCCAGCTCCCAAGAGAGTTTCCGTCAACCAGAAAACTGGAGCGATGCAACCTACATAGATAGGAGAGATGACATTGTAAAGCTTGTTAGTGCTCTTCATAGTGATGCCAGTTTTGAGAGTTTAATAGATTGGAAGCGAATCGCTTTAGCTGGTCATTCATTGGGCGGATACACCGTTCTAGGCCTGGCTGGGGCGTGGCCTAGCTGGAAGCTGCCTGGAGTAAAAGCTGTGATTGCTATGTCTCCTTATTGTCAGCCTTATCTTGCCTCGGGTAATTTGGCAAGTCTTGATCTGCCCGTTATGTATCAAGGTGGCACTCGTGATTTTGGTATCACGCCTTCAGTTAAGAAACCTGCTGGTGCTTTTGCCAAAACTGGAGCACCAGCTTATTTTGTTGAGTTCGATAAAATGGGCCATTTGGGCTGGACTAGTTTCAATCACGATAAGGTTAAGGAAGATTTGATTGCGCAATATTGTTTGGCTTTTCTCGATAAGTATTTGAAAGACCAAGACAATTCTGTGCTGAAGACAAAGTTGACTGGTGTCTCCGATTTGCGCTCGAAGTGAGTGACCGGAAATTGCTTTTATGGCAATTTTGGAGTTCTACTCTTGATACATTCTTACGGCTTTGAATTCTGGAAGACGGCTAGATGGCAGCTGATCTCTAAGCTGCGTCGATGTATACCACCACTGCATTGCGGAGCCTCCGGCCATGCCGCCGATAGCCCCAAAGCCTAAGGCCTCAGATCCAGTTCCGGCTAGGTAGGCAGCTGCGGTTGGGTTTTTCAGTATGCCCATGCCAATGGCTGCGGCTGCCATTGTCACCATTCCGCCGCCCCATACAGCTTTTGCTATTTGGGGACTGTGTTCAAAGTCAAAAGCGATTCTTCTAGCTTTGTCGATCACCAGGCTGTGCTCGGCAAAGTAATTGATTTTGTCGTCAAAGTGAATCTCTAGTTTTGGTAAACCTGATGGATCCTTCGCATATTGTGGCGCATTTTTGAATGTATCATCAAAGCTAGTCTCTCTGGGGGTACTTAAGGCGCGCTCTGCATCTCTCAGGGCCGCACTGTGAGCTGGTACTCTGCCAATCTGCTGCACCGGAGAGAGTAGTTCTGCACTGTAGTGCGAGTGAAAATTGCCAGTGTCGATTTTTTCTGTAGAAATTTGGCTGTCGCTAGAATCTGCTCTCATTTTCGGTCGCTCCTGGCTTGGTGGTTGATGTCACCATGTTATGAATTTTGCCAGTCAGTTCATATGTGCTTTTGCACAGTCTTTAAAGATGCAGGGCCAGCTTGAGGGCGCGCAGCAAGACGTCGGCCAGTTCAGCCCGGGAAAGTTGGCTGCCCACTTTAATTTTAAGATTCAAATCGTGATTTAGGCTATTACAGTACTTGCTGAGGCGGGCCACAGCCTGGTCGACTTCTTTGGCTGTAACCAATTCCTCGGGTTCAAAGCTGAGGCTAGACTGATTGCACTCAATAATAGCTGTGACTGCCATGATCTGAATAGCTTGGAAGTGTTCATAGCTTGGTGGCACGTCGTCAAACCAGAAGATCGGAGCGCCGCAGTTTGGAGCCGTTAAGGCCAGTTGTACTGCTAGAAGGTCTCTGGCGGAGAGTAGTTGCTGTTCGCCAAACTGGTTGCGAGTTAAATAGATGGCTGCTAGTGTACCTGCAGCGGAGCCAATTGCCCATTCCACGGGATGCAGGCGATAGGCGCCATTGGTTATATGGGTGACACCAATATTTTTGCAAGCGGCAATGTAGTTGGGACAGTTTTCGGTGATTAATGCGCCGAGTGGAATTTGGAAGGGCTTGGCTGCTTGTGCGGCTCCTGGTATTTCCTGGCGGCCATGGATATCTACCGGGTATAAGCCGATGCCTATTGAGTCATCGAAGAGTCTGGCTCTGGCACCGCTGTTGCAGGACTCGACAATATCTTGTTCGCAGACAATTGTTTTTGCTACCAGCCTGCGGGCCTCGCGAATATATGGATGCATTGATAAACCATCAGCGGTGCCAAGTATGTTTTTTACCAGTTTTAATTCTGGATATCCTTTAACTGGTTTGTCTTTGCTTAATTTGTCATTGCCTAATTGGTCAGGGTCGCGACTGGCCTCGGTTTGTAACCAGTAGAGAAAGCCCAAGCTGAGTCTTTTAGCCAGGGCTAAATAGTCTCTTTGTACTGTTGCCGGTTTGTCTATTATGTTTTTGTCGCGCAGGTCGTTGCTGTCCCAATTGATCATTGATACATCTGAGGCATAACAGCCAGGCTTGAATAGAGCTTTGTCAATCAGGCGGCGATAGGTCCAAAAAGGCAGTAAGTGCCGCTTCTCGCCTGTGCTGAAGTCGTCTACTTCTTCGAACATGTGATAGCCATCAAATGAAAATTTGCCGGCGGCGAGAAACTGGTCATAGTCTGCTGGTTTGTCAATGACGAAATTTTTGCCTGGATGATATTCCAGAACAAAGGGATAGACAAAATCTTGCACATTCTCGCTGTCGCCTTCAAGTGGTGCATGGTTTTCACCAGTGTCTAAGCGGCTGTCTGAGCCAGTTTTGTAAGGTATCTTTGCCAGGCTAAGTAAGTCGCCGAGTTCTGTGGCATCGACAACTATGCGCGGTTGCACTTCATGAAAAGCACCAGTATCTAGGTCGACAAAAAGTACGGCTTGAATGGCACTTTGTCTGGCAACTGCGATAGCTTTGAGTCGCTGCATAATTTTTAGTTTGCCGCTGTTGACCCCAGGTAACAGTAAATTGTCGAGTACAGGAAGTGCTACTTCTGGCTCGAAAGCCAGCCTGGTTACCCATGATGTGCCCGGGTGCAGAAGAGGGTCGTTGGCTGCCGCTGTTGTCAGTTTGCCGGTATCTCTATAAGCCTGGCGAATAGCCTCGCGCATATCGAGATAACTTTTACAGGCACCGGTGCTCTCCACATATTTGTTTTCGTCCAGGGCGCAGACTCCTTGGCTGGTCATTTGACCACCAAGCCAAGTTGTCTCTTCTGTCAGTATGGTTGTTAGGCTCTTGCTCGCCTCAAGAGCTGCTGCTATTCCTCCCATGCCACCGCCAGCGACTAGTACATCGCAGGTGTGAATCTCTGGGGCCGCAAGAGTAATTCTTTGCACCGACCCATCGTCATTGTTTTCGTCGGCGCCAGCTTTGCGAGCACTACCTGCTTCGGCGCTTACAGCTTCAATGTCTAGAACTTCGAAGCTGATCGGAGTGTGCGATTTTGATTCGGAATTTGGAGCTGACTCTGAGTAAAAAAATGATTTGTGCATGGTCTTTTAAGACTCGTCCTCTTTGCAGCCTGCGGCTGTCACCAATGTTGCATAGTAATTTATCCATAGCTTAGAACTTCAATGCAAGAACTCGCTAAAATGAAAGGCAAATTGGAGATTAACTTATGCAGCCCCCTGAAAGCGAAGACACACTTATTGCAGTGAGCGATTCTACAGCTAGCGATGAGGTGAAAAATCGCGCCGCGAAAATCAAGTTGATTTTAATGGATGTCGATGGTGTATTAACCGATGGCAAGCTGTTTTACTTTCCTGGACCCGACGGTAAAGTGACAGAATTTAAAGGGTTCAATTCGCAAGACGGGCTTGGTTTTCATATGCTGCACTGGAGCGGTATCAAAACCGGCTTGATTAGTGGCCGCGATTCTCCAGCGGTGACCGAGCGGGCGCGCATTCTCAACATTACCTATGTTTGTCAGGGATTTTTAGAAAAGGTGGCCACCTACGAAGAGATTTTGCGGAAAGAAAATTTGACCGATGAAAATGTTTCTTTCATTGGTGATGACTTTACCGATTTCCCTTTGATTAAACGCAGCGGGCTGGGCGTTTGTGTTGCCGATGGTCGACCTGAAATGAGAGCCCAGGCTGATTATGTCACTAGAGCCAATGGTGGCAGTGGTGCTCTGCGGGAAGTGGCTGAACTAGTATTGAAATCGAGTGGGTTATGGCAACCAATGCTAGCGAAGTATCAATTAGCTTAGCTCTCTAGGCTGCTTTGCTTGTCAAATTAGCAATGCTGGTACTGATTGATTCAGAAACAGCGCCTTTAGCAGAGTAGAGCTTGTACGATACGGAAGGGTCGCCAACCATACCGAGGGCGGCTACCGCATCGCAGAGGCCAGCGAATACTGACTCTAGCGAAGCGATATCACTGGCAGTGGCATGTCCTGAGGCTGCTCTACTACGAATTGCTCCGGCTAGGCCTTCGGCGTAGCCAGCCATGCTTTGTGCTTTGCTTTCAGCAACTTTAGCAGCCATGACCATTTCGGCTTTGGCTCGTCCTTGAGTGGTGTAGGTGCCGTCGGCTCTAATTGTTGTTCCGTCGGCCATTGTTACTGTGTTGTTTTTGTCTATTTCAGTGCCGTTAGCTAGTCTGACGTGATCGGCGCTGAAAACGTCGCCTTCTTTTGTTGTTACAGTGCCAGAATCATAGGTGTAGTTTTTGGTTTGAACTCTAAACTTGCCATCAGGCTTGGCTTCAATTCTATCTACAGTGCCGTCTGCAGATTTGTTTTCAACGGTCTTGTTCTTTGTGTCAACTGTTTGTGTGGCTCCGGTCTCAAGATTTGTGGTTGTGGTCACGCCGTTTTGTTGTTGAGTGGTGAAAGAATCGGCAACGGTGCCGCTGAGGATATTGTTGATCATCGACAGGCTGGCTTTACCGTCGGTACCGTGCAATGTATGGGTGATGCTGAACTTGCGAAGTTGCTCAGCAGCTGTGCGTAGAGCCAACATTTCTGGCTTTTTGCTTTCACGAATTGAATCGAGAAATTCTTTGGAGATTTGTTCAGTGGTGCCATCTGGAGAGCTGATTGACAGCTCGCCTTTGTCACTGCGAACGAGGTAGCGACCATCGGGCATGGAGACAATTGATGAACCATCGTTCTGCAGGGCAACAAAACTCTTATCTGCAGCTACGGCAACAATGCCGCCATCTGCTTGTACGACTACGGTTTTGCCCGATGTGGCTGCTTGGGCGGCGGCCTCTTCTACAATTTGGGCTAGGCCATCTTTGGTGTGCATTTCACCATTGGTGGCAATTAGTTTGCCATTCTTGTATTCGCCGATTACCTCGAAACCACCATCTTTTCTGTTGAAGACTTGGCCGAAGCGATTGCCAGCGGCGTCGACAAAGTAAGCATGCTCGCTACCCTTTTCGATGACCATGCGATTGCCGCTATCGAGCACGGCGGTGAAATTGCCATCTTTGTCGAAAGCGGCTTGGAGCTTACCGTCTGGTCCAACTTTGATTTTGTCACCAGCGTCTGAGGCATTCAGTTGGCCGCCATCGGTGGTTCTCAATAATGTGCCTTCAGCAGTTCTTACTACATCGGTTTTGCCGCTGCTGTCGCGGTGTACCAGGCCATTGGCTGTACGCTCTACTTGACCGGCTTTGCTTGGGTTTTGGGAGTCATAGACGGCGAAAAGTTTGTTCCAGTCGTTGCTGGAGAGTTTGGTTTCGGCGGTGCTAAGAGTTGCGCCTACTTTTTTGTCTTCTACCAATGGTTTTTCGGCTTTGAAGACAAAGCCCTTGACCCCAGAATCGACGGGAGTGACCTTGCAGGTTTCGTTTTTGTCATCGGCTTTGCAGTTTTCTTTGAGGAAGCTGCTGATGTCAACTTTTTCACTGGAGGCTGGTTTCTTGTCATCAATAGTAAGGGTGGGAAGCATGTTCACTGCATCGGAAAGAAGCGAAGATGCTTTGTCGATACCGCTAGAAATGTAGGCGGCCATACTTTCGTCACTGGCTGTTGGTTTGGCCTTTTGCTCAACTTTAGCCTCTGGCTTTTTGCTGGCTTCGAGGGAAAGCAGCAAGCGACTTTGTTGAGTGTCGCCAGCATGCTCTTGAGGCTTGTCGCCTTCCTTATGAACGTCTTTTTTAGGGGGTACGTCTAAAGGCACTTTGGGCTCCAGGGTTAACTGTGGAAATTGAACATTGGTAACTTCGACTCTTGTGTATATGCGCAAGCCTGTTTTTTTGGATAGGCGAAAATCACATTTAATCTTTCCCTTGCCATCTATACTAAAAATATGGAAAGCGGAACGAATGAGCAGCAATACATTGTTGATGGGCGCTATTGGCACAAGCTCGCCGATGGGCGAGTGCAATGCGACCTTTGCCCGCGCTTTTGTCAGTTAAGAGAAGGGGATAGGGGTTTTTGCTTCGTCCGGCAAAATTTACAAGATTCAGTAAAGCTCACCACTTATGGGCGCAGTACTGGTTTTTGCATTGATCCGATCGAGAAAAAGCCGCTCAATCATTTTCTTCCCGGTACAAGCGTGCTTTCTTTTGGTACTGCTGGTTGCAATCTTGGTTGCCAGTTCTGCCAAAACTGGTCAATTAGTAAGTCTCGCGAAATTGAACTGTTAAGTGAGAAAGCCAGCCCTGAGCAAATCGCCCTGGCGGCGCAAGAACTTGGCTGTGCTTCTGTGGCTTTTACTTATAACGATCCCGTGATTTGGGCCGAATATGCCATCGATACGGCTAAAGCATGCCGCCAGCTTGGCATTAAGACTGTGGCGGTTACTGCTGGCTATATCACCCCGGAGGCTCGGCCAGAGTTCTATTCAGTTATGGACGCCGCCAATGTCGACCTTAAAGCCTTTACGGAAGTCTTTTATAAGAGGCTGACTCTTTCTCACCTAGAACCGGTGCTCGATACACTCAAGTGGCTCAAGCACGAAAGTAATGTCTGGTTTGAAATCACAAATTTGGTAATTCCCCATGAGAATGATTCAGATAGTGAGTTTCAGGCTATGTGCGAGTGGATTTTGGCTAATCTTGGCACCGATGTGCCCCTGCACTTTACTGCTTTCCACCCTGATTTTCGCTTAGACGAGCGCCCCCCAACGCCCCCTGCTACCCTTCTGCGTGCTCGCCAAATTGCCATGGGTTTGGGTCTAAAGTATGTATATGTAGGCAATGTGGACGATGTCAGGCATCAGAGTACTTATTGTCCTGCTTGCCAAAAGCTTTTAATTGAGCGCAACTGGTATGAGATTGGAAAATATAATATAGAAGGCCCGTCGGGCTCCTGTGCCAGCTGTGGCTATGCCATTGCTGGGGTATTTGGGGCGGCCAAGGGGCGTTGGGGCCGTAAGCGCATGCCTGTTAGTATTAGTGACTGGCGGTAAAATCAGTATCTGAATAAACAGTAATTGACTGGAACTATAACTAGAGCCGCTATAAACCCATTAGGCACGGAATCGATAGTGAGATCAGGAAGCAAATTCTCTTTAGAACCGAGTTACAAGAGACAAAGACAGATTTTTAAGTTAGCTCTTTTTGCCTGCGCCAGTTGTAGTTTGGCGCTTTCGGCCAGTTTCGTTGGCATTAATAGCCTCAAAGCTGAGGGCTTAGAGAATCATGCCGAGGGGCACACCCAGCCCGGGATTGCGGTTTTGCGCAATGTTGAGTTTATTCCTAAAATTAGCACTTCGCGCCCGCCGGCTCGCCCGCGCAAGTTTTTGCGTCGCAGAAATCTACAGGTTCAGGTGGCCCGCGACGAAAAATACCTGCAATTGCTGCTTGTTTCGGTCGGATTTGTAGGAATGTTGATTCTCATACTAGTTTTGCGTAGTATGCCCCCTGCTAAAAAATCGGGTTGAGCCTTAAGATAGCGATAGTCGAAGGAAGGCCCAATGGAACCGATTGAGAGAATTTTGCTTTTTATAATCGGCGCTATCTTTGTTGGTGGCGGCGGGGTCTTTACTTTTCAGGCTTTTGAAGATGCAAAGAACGTATTTGAGGCCTTGATCTTCTCTTTGATGATTGTGGCTGCGGGCATGTGCTTCATAATGTGGTCGATTAATGGCCCACCAGGGTGAGCCTAAGAAGGCCCCACTGCCAGCTTATTGCCCTCGCCTAATTGCTCGGAGGCCTAAAGGTTAAATCAATCAATGGTTTGCTTGGGCTGGTCGTAGTAAACTTTTGCTTGTTGCCTGTTTAAAGGGTTAGATTCTGCCATGCACAAAGTTTCACGCAAAAGTTCTTTCATATTGCTCAGCCTAGTTGTTGCTCTCGCTTCTAGTGGTATTACCAATGGTGCTTTTGCCAAAAAGGCGAAGGCCGGTGAATCTGGTCCTGATGCTCAAGCTCTCAATGCTGGTCGCTCGGGTAGCTGGACAACTGCTGCTCAAGGCAAGAACGAACTTTCTGTTGAAACACTGCGCAAAGTTGTTGCTGATAAGCCCAATGATGCCGTGGCCCACAACGACTTGGGATGGGCTCTTCGTCTCAATAATGATTTGAAAAGTGCTGAAGTTGAATTGCGCAAAGCTGTCGAACTAGACCCTAAAATGCACCAAGCACATTCAAACTTGAGTGTTGTCTATTTTGAGCAAGGCAAGATGCAACCTGCTCTTGATCAAGCACAACAAGCTGTAAACCTTGACCAGAGTCAACCTATCTATCACGTTGTTCTCGGCAATGCTTTGTCTGGAGTTGGTGATAATAAGAGAGCTGTTGAAGAATATAAGCTGGCAATCAATCAAAAGCCTAACTATGAGAATGCCTATTACAATTTAGGTCGCGTTCTTGAGGCAACAGGCGAGAAGACCGAAGCCGGTAAAGTCTTGGCTGAAGCTCTACGACTTGATCCTGAAGATGATCGCGTCTTGAAAATTCTTGACCGTATCGTCAAGTAGAGTTATCGCTTAGTCTGGCAATTATCAGTTTTTTGCCGTTGCTTGTTCGGTAAATGCTGATTTGATTGGTTTGCCATCAAATTCTTTTGGAAGTGGTACGTCGAGCAACCATAGAGCCGTTGCCGAGGTATCGTATGTGGTGACTGGTTCTGTAATCTTAAAGCCGTGCTTGACGCCATCACCCCAAACTATCCAGGGAATGGTCATATCTTCTGGTGAGCGCGAGCCGTGAGTTTTATCGTGACCACCATGATCGGCAGTGAGGATAACCACTGAGGTTTTTTGAATGCCAGCTTTTTCGATTGCTTTTATTACTGTATCAAGGGCCGCATCTGAATCTGCTAAAGCTTGTATCTGTTCCTTTGAGCCCCAGCCGTACTGATGGCCAGCCCCGTCTGGATCAGCAAAGTGAATGAAGCAGAGGTTGGGTTTGCGCTGCTCAATATATTGTGCGGCGCAGGCGGCCACTGCTTTAGATTCGTAAGATGGCAGAGAGAATCTATTAACTGTGTGAGCCTGATAAAGGTGTATAAATTTCGGTTTGCCAACGAACATGGCCGTGGTCAAGTTTTGCTTGGTAGCAAGGGCGAAAATAGTTGGCACTTTGACCATGCCTTGGTCTGGTTCCCAGTCGTTCCACAGGGTGTTGTGCTTCTCTGGGCCAACGCCTGTGAGCATTGAAGTATGCGAAGTCAATGTAATGCTCGGAAAAATAGTCTGGGCTGTCCAGCTTGTGGCGCCATCGTCTGAAAGCTTAAATACGGTGGGCATTTTGCTCTGCTTCATGACGCTTGGTTTGCCGCCATCAAAGCTAACAATGAAGACATGGTCAGCACGCCGTTCCGCCTGGGCCGGCTGGGCCAGTAACAATAAATCTAAGCCGCTTGCGCTGGCGGCCACAAGCACTGCGGCTATGAGTTTAGCGGCAAGAGCGCGGCCTAAACTTGTTGGTCTGGTTTCGTTTGGAGTGCGCATTACTTCAAGTGTTTCCTTCAAGTGTTTCCTTCAAATAGTTCCTGCAAATAATTTCTTCTCGATAGTCCTACTTTTTAAAATACTTGAGTACTCAACTATTTTTCAAAGGTGTTTGCTTGTTCAGCCGAGCAGGAGTGGCTGAGCTTAGTTCTCTCAATTCGCTTAATTCTAACGCTTCCTATTTAGGATTTCCGATTTAATATTGCTGGCGGTATTCCCCATTGTGCGCCTGGCCTGATTAGGCGAAATTAGGGTATGCCAATTAGACCTAATGATCCTGAATTGAGCGCCCCAGGCTTCAAGGAGCTAGGCAATGCTTATGTGGAAGCAGGCAAACAGGCTAGCGGCAATCTGGTTTCTGAGGCCCTTACTAGCGTAAAGGAAAATGTTGTCGCGCCAGCGGTTAATGCTGGCTTGCTTGAGCCCGCTAACACTGTTATTTCCGGGGTGAATGGCGCCTATAGTTTTGTCAGTGGTAAAGACAGTCATACAAAAGAAGCCCCGCTAATTGGTAAGTTTGAGCATATGCAGGTTGCCCCCGCTGAGTTTCTGTCGGCTGGCTGGCTGGCACAAACTGTTTCTGGCGGTCTGGGGTCGCTTGTGCCCTATGTGATCGCCGGTAAAGCAGCTGGCTCGGCCTTGCGGGCAACGGGCTCGCATCTGGCCCTAGAGGGCTTTGCTGCTAAGGCCATGCAGAGTAGTTCAACGGCCTCTGTGCTGGGTGCTTTTGCCTATGATACGGTGCGCGAAGTCAGGCCAGGCGAGTCAAGGTTGGGTAATGGAGTGGCCGGTGCCGCTGGGTTTGGAGTTTTCGAAGCTGGCAATATGCTGGCCTCTCATAGTGGTTTAGCTGGACGTCTATTAGCTCGCACTGCTACAGGCTTTGTCGGTGGCGGTGTGCAAGCCCTGACTTCGACGGCTATTGCCGAGGGCAAATTAGCCGATACCGAGACTTTGACTAAAGCAGCCGTTGGTGGCATGGTCATGAATCATGCTTTGCCCCTCGGTCAGCGAGCCATTACTCAAGCTGCCGATCACCTGAATTTGGCTGTCGGTCGGGGTGTGCCAGTTGATCGCCTGGTCGCCAATAATTTTAGTGCCGAAGCTCAAAGTTCCGCCACGTTGAAGAACATATTGAGTGAAAATCCCTGGGCGCGAGTGCAAACTGATGCGCCGCAGTCACTTGCTTCTGGCTCCCGTCGTGTTGAGCTTAAAAGTGGTGCCGATGCCGCTGAACTTGGTCATGAGCTGAAGCATTTGAGTCAGCACAAGTTGCCTCTGGCTCTTGAAGAACAGTTCAAGGTTGCGGCAGACAATTTGAAAGAAGGAAATCGGGATGCCGCTTGGCAGAAATATAGAGAAACCAGATTAGGTCAGGAACTTGAGGCTCGCTCTAGCGAGGCGGCGATTCGGGGCGAGTTGGCCCAGGGGAAATCGGGCGCTGAAATTTCGCCCACTTATGAACAGCAGTGGGCCTTGGAGTTTAAGCAGTTCGAGCAGAGTCAGGGGCAGTTTCGGCCCAATCGCAATTTCCATGATCATGATAATCATGGCGATCATTCAGCTGGCCCTGGCCATGGGGCTGGCGATCTTGCGGAGCTAAAGCAAGCTGCTGAGTTAACTCCCGAAGCAGAGTCTGCCTATCAGAGAGAGCTTGGTACTCACTTGGTTCAAACACTGCAAGACAAACAGCACATTGGTGTCTTCGCCGGTGGTGCGGTGCGCGATTTACTTATGCGTAAGACGCCGAAAGACTATGACATCGCCACTTCTGCCACACCAGATCAAGTCGAAAGACTATTCTTAGATCAAGGCTATAAAGTAATTCCAGTGGGCAAAGCTTTTGGTGTGATCAATGTGGTCGTCAATGGTCGTGAATTTGAAATTGCCACATTGCGCTCAGAGAGCACTTACTCTGATGGACGCAGGCCTGACGGTGTGCAGTTTGTCAGCTCGCTATCGGCCGATGCTGCGCGTCGTGATTTGACAATTAATGCCATGTTCCAAGATCCTGTCACTGGAGTAATTTACGATTTTCACGGTGGTCAGCACGATCTTGCCCGCAAGATAATTCGCTCGGTGGGTGATCCGACTGAGCGTTTTTCTGAAGACAAATTACGCATGCTTCGCGTGCCACGTTTTGCTTCTAAGTATGAGGGTTTCACTGTCGATCCCGAGACCATGGCCGCTCTAAAAGCTAATTCGTTTGGTATTCATGCTGTTTCGAGCGAGCGTGTGCGCGATGAAATCAAAGGGATGTTGACCTCATCTAACCCCGTGCGCGGTATGCAAATCATGATGGACTCTGGCTTGATGAAGCAAGTCTTGCCTGAAGTTTATAAGTTGAGAGGGCCAAAAGGTCGTCAAGATCCCGTATGGCATCCGGAAGGCACTGTCTGGACTCATACGAAACTGGTCTTGAAAAATCTCACAGGCGGAAATTTTGAGCGCATGATGGGTGGACTTTTGCACGATGTTGGTAAGCCAGCAACGCAGAAATTCTGGCCTGATGGTGGTATCTCTAACCATGGTCATGACGCCAAAGGTGCCGAGATTACGCAAGAAATCGCTCGCAGACTAAAGCTGTCTTCTAATCAACAAGAGCGCATTTCGGAGTTGGTGCGCTTACACATGGCAATGCACGAAGTTACGGTCATGCGTCCCGGTAAGCTCACAGCCCTGCTGGAGCGACCAGACGTCATGGATTTGATTGAGATTCAGCACGCCGATGCCACTGGCAGTAAAAATTCTGACGCTGGACGCTCTCACAAAGAGTTTCTTTTGCAAAAGTTGGAAGAGCTTAGAGAAGCCGGTAAGCTTGGTGAGAAGCCCATTGTTAATGGCCATATGCTGCTCAATATGAATATTAAACCCGGACCGCATTTTAAAGCTGTCATTGAAGCTGCCCGCGAAGCCCAGCGCGAAGGTGACTTCACCAATCAAGAAGGCGCGCAGCGTTGGCTCGATGAGAATAGCGCGAGAATTATCGAAGCTCATCGGCCTAAGTAGTTTTTTTTATTGATGCTCTACATTTCAAATGCCAATTAGACTGCCGGCTTTAGGTTTCTCTTTTTGTTCAATTTCGGCTGCTCTTTGTGCCATTAATAGTGCCTCTTCGCCCATACTCCTTGAAAGTGTGGCATTGCCAGCTAAATCTGCTGCTCGCTTGTAAATGTATCTTGTTAGAGCCTCCTCTCTTGCCGCGTCAATTAACGGCTTGCGGGCTTTGGTTAAATCCGAATCGGCCTGCTGTTCTGCTTTGGAGTCGGAAATTAGCTTGCCAGTGCTGCTGACAAAATCGGGATAGTCTTTGAAGTCATTGGCAAACCGTTGTTGTGCTTTTTCTGTTTTAGCTGGATCGGCAAGGTCGGTTTGCAATTGTTGTGCTTTTTTCTGTGCATCGGGCGGCAGTTTTTCAATCTCCTTTTTAAAGCTGCTGAAAGAATCAGTTAGCCTGGTGATCGCCATGCCATAGTTGAGTTCAGCATTAGCAATGATTGGGCTTTGTTTCTTCTCTACATCAAAATAGTTTTTGTCTGAGGTGGCGATGGCATCTTCGAAGCGGCCTTTGTATTTGGGCAAAGCTGTAGCTTTGTTTGGCTCTTTAATTAGTTCGTCGCTGACTGCTTTTGCTTCGGTTATGCCAGGGCCTGTAATTGGCCCAAATTTAAAGGCTGTCAATTCTTTTAGGGCTGCTTTTTGATCTCTTGAAAGTGGAGCTGGTTTTGGCGCTTCGGCTCTCTTTGAATCTAAATCTGCCGGTCTTGGCTTGGGAATTGGCACATTTTCTATATGCTGAGGTTCTGGCTTGAAGCCACTATTGAGTGCTTTTCCTAGAGGCGTGGGATCGAACAACAGGTCGTTCAGGCTGCCTTTGTTATTGGTTTTGTTGAAACCGGCTTCTGCTTTGTTGTCGGCTATATTGCCAGCGCTGAAGGGCTTTTGTAGTTGATCAAGAAAAGCCGAGGTAGCGGGCTCAATTTTGGGCCTAGCGTCTTCGTGAACCTGGTCGAACATTTTGAACCTCTTGCAGCGTGGGGTGTATGCCTGAGATTAGTGATGACAGCGTGAAAGATTCGTGAGTGTCAGCCTTTGAGCATTTGCCCCCCGGAGTTTTAATTTTTGCTATAGTTTGGCTCTTGTTTGTATTGGCTGAGAGACGTAGATTAAATATGCTGTTTGAAACTAGAAGTTTGCATTTGCTCGAAGAAGCTGTCAACAAAATGGAGGAAGGTTTCGCTGCTCTTCCTCCTTTTGCAGCAGAAGTTGATGTTGATAGATTGCGAGTGGTTATGCTCGATCTAGCCGAGCGCTTGCAAGATAACTACCCTTATCAGCATCCGCTCTACGCTGGGCAAATGCTCAAGCCGCCACACTCTATTGCTCGTTTAGCTTACATGCTTAGTCTTTGGGTCAACCCCAACAATCACGCTTTAGACGGGGGGAGGGCCAGTTCTGCTTTAGAGAAAGAAGCTGTAGCCAACATTGCTTCAATGTTTGGTTTCGAGCAGCATCTTGGCCATTTGTGCGGGGGCGGCACCATGGCTAATTTAGAAGCCTTGTGGGTGGCGGGAACTTTGCATCCAGGAAAGACAATTCTCGCTTCAGAACAGGCGCACTATACCCACAGTCGCATCAGTGCGGTACTGGGTCTAGAATTCGCAAAGGTTGCTGTGGGCCCTAGTGGTCGCATGGACATGGCTGCACTAGAAGAACATTTGATTCAAGGCAATGTTGGCACCGTGGTGGTCACAGCCGGAACTACATCGACAGGCTCTGTCGACTCACTAAAAGACGTTTTGAAGCTGCGCCAGAAGTATCAGTTTCGTATCCATGTTGATGCCGCCTATGGTGGCTACTTTATTTTGGCGGGAAACTTAGATGAGGCAGTGGCGGAAACCTACGCCTTGATAAAAGAAGCTGATTCGGTGGTGATTGATCCACACAAACATGGCTATCAGCCTTACGGTTGTGGTTGCGTTTTGTTTAAAGATCCTGCTGTGGGTGCCCTTTATAAACATGATTCGCCCTACACCTATTTTAGTTCGGCTGATTTGCATCTCGGTGAAATTAGTCTTGAGTGTTCGAGACCCGGGGCCTCGGCTGCAGCACTCTGGGCTACACAGCAAATGTTTCCCTTGCTCAAGGGCGGCCAGTTTGCAGTCAATATTGAAAAGTGCAGGCAAGCGGCATTGCAGATGTATGACAAACTGAAGTCAATATCGAATTCTGATTCTAGTGCCAATTTCTTCCTGCCACTTAAGCCTGATCTGGATATTCTTATTTACGCCCCGATGCCCTTGCAATCAAATAAGGCCAAGGCCAGCGCTGTTTCTGCCCTGTCTCGACGAGTATTTAAGGTAGCTGCTGCTAAGAATTTGCATTTAGCTCTGGCAACTTTGCCTAGCTCGCTGCTAGAAGAAAATATGATGTTAGATTGGGACCAAGATAGTGTCACTGTCCTCCGTTCATGCTTTGTCAAGCACGAACACAGCGATTGGACCGATTCTATCGCCGAGATTTTGCTAGAAGCAACAAAAGAAGCAACACTAGAAGCAACAAAAGAATCACAGCTAGAAGTGAGTGCCGCCCTTGAATGAAGCTGGAGACGAAGTATCGGAACTACTGCCAGATGAAGTGATTGCTAAGAGTAATTCTTTGCCGCTTAAGCCTGCCGCTGTAACCCTTGTTGGTCAGCACGTCAAGCTTGTGCCGATTGATCTGCAGCGTGATAACGAAGCTCTATTTGCTGTTTCAAACGGTTCGCCAGCTCAGCTTGGTGAACGTAAAATTGAAAGTTATGATGCTGATGCTCTGATTTGGCGTTACATGTCGGCTGGCCCTTTTCCCACAAGCTGCAAGTTGGCAGCCTTCCTTTTTGCGCAAGAGAAAGCTGAGAACGGTCTTTGTTATTGTGTTTTTGATGTGGCTAGCAATCAACAGATTGGTGTAGTCAACTATCTCAATAATTTTCCTAGCCATCTCAAAATTGAACTGGGAAACATCTGGTATAGCCCACTTGTGCAGCGCACCAAGGCTAATTTAGAAGCTACTTATTTGCTTCTGCAACATGCTTTTAATTTGGGTTATAGAAGAGTGGAATGGAAATGTGATGCTCTTAATTTGCGGTCACGCAAAGCCGCTTTGCGCATGGGTTTTAAATTCGAAGGTATTCAGGAGAGTCACTTCATCATAAAAGGACGCAACAGAGATACTGCCTGGTTTCGCATACTCGACAGCGAGTGGCCAGAGGTGGACAAACTGCTTCTGACGCTGCTGGAGAGAAATGAATGAACAGCGGTGATGATCATATTCTCGACGCTGTTCCTCTAGGCGAACGCCGCGGCCCAATCACCATGACACTGTTGTGGATTACCATGGTGACTGCCTTTCCTACAGTGTTAATTGGCTTTCAATGGTTTAAACAGGGGCTCACTCTCGGACAGGTTTTGGCTTGCTCTACATTGAGCTGTTTCTTCCTCTTGATCTATTCGGTGCCAGCTGCCTGGCTTGGTGTGCGCAGCGGTCTTACTTATTCGGTTTTGACAAGGCAGACTTTTGGACGCTATGGCACCTGGCTGGTCTCCTTTCATGCCATTTGGTTGATGTCTGCTTGGTACGCTATCGACGCAGTGCTCTGTGCTGATGCGCTTAAGGGTTTGTTTCATATTAATTGGCCTGTGCCGCTATTTGCTGCTTGCTTGTCAATGCTGATGGCAGTCAATAATTTCTTTGGTTTTCAGGGCGTCGCCAATTTCGCTCGCTATTTTGCTGCACCACTTTTGGTGCTATGGGTTGGCTATACTTTTTGTAAGGTCTTGCCGACTGTGCCTGTCGATGTCTTGACCGCATCCTCTTTGCCTGGCCATGCTCCGGTTTCTTTTATGTCGGCATTGACTCTAGTTTCTAGCTTTGTCATTGGTTTTGCTGTTTGGGGTAACGAGCCTGATTACTGGCGCTATAGCAAACCCAATAAAAAATTCGTTGTCTATTCTCTGTTTGCTGCTCTGCTTGTGGGTGAAGTAATTTTCCCAGCTACTGGTTGGATGGTGGCAAGACTTTCTGGTATCACCGATTACATTACTGCCACGAATTATATGAACGTCTATTCTTTTGGCGGAGTGGCGTTGTTTGCCGCTCTTGTGCTGATTGCAAACTATTGCGCTGCTAACGATTCTAATATGTACGGCATGATTAATGCCTTAGAAAATCTCAAACGGCTGCCCCACAAGGTCGCTGTCATTGTTCTCGCTGGTGCCTCTTCCGCTTTTGCTGCATGGTTAGCACAGGCTGGTTCAAGCCGCTCCCTAGAGTCAATTGCATCCCTCAATTGTGTAATCATTCCAGTAATGACAGTGATTATGATCATCGAAGAATTTGTGATTAAGCCACGCTATAACCTGCCCGATAACAGTTCTGTGGTCGTACCTATGAATGAATTGCCAGCTATTCGCTGGCCAGCCTTTATTGCTTCTCACCTTGGCCTGCTTGTGGGCATCTGCACTGCCGGGGTGATTCCTGGTTTACAATCATTTTTTGTCGGTATATGTTCGGTGCAGTCTTGGCTCGTAGCTGCTGTGGCCTACTATGCAATGCGTGTGGTAGAAATTAAAAGTGAAGGAGCTGGCGTCGGGAGTTGAAATGAGTCTTTTTCTCACGTTTCTAAACGTTTTAGTAGCATTGGCACTGGCTTTTCCGGCTTTTATGGATGCTATCAACAGCTCTAAGTGGCCCGTAACCAATGCTGTCGTCGTGAAAAATGATATGGAGGTCGGCCGGACTTTTGTTTTTCAAGTCGGGCGGAAGAGCTACAGTACTACTTTTGAGCACTCATTAGAGTTGACCTTTTCTCGTTTTGGCATAGAGTTCACCCGGGGACAGGAGGTCACTAAGTATGATGGTATCGATCCTGAAATCGGTAGGAACGTTAGAGTTTCATACAATCCAGCTAATCCAAGTGAGGCTGTAGTTGAGCCTGGTTTTAGTATCCCGGTGTGCATCTATATGGTTTGCACAGGCTTGATTCTTTTTATCCGCATGATTTTTCCTGGTAGTTATCGAGGTTCAGCGGGTTCTCGTTTTCTATCGGATTCGTAACTTGCGTTTTCTGATAACGAGGAATTCCTCGGGAATGTAGTGCGCCGTACTTTAAAACTTTAGGGGGCGTAATGTGTGCATTGTTTTGTGAGTTTTTCGACTGAGTAGACGGGGCATAATTTCTCTGTAGCAACTGGAGAAAATCATGCCAGACGAAAAAGTAAGAGATCAAGGTGACCAGGGCCGCAATGACTCAGCTGAAGCCAAGACTCTGAAAAGTGCTGATGCACAGGCTGCTCGAAACTCGGGTGCAGCAGAGATTTCAACAGTTGAGAAAACGCGCTCGAACGCCAGCGATGGCTCCCTTCGTAGATTTAGTGGTATTGATCTGGATGCTCAGAATGAAAGTATAGAGATAGATTTTGGCGATCGGGTGGTTTCTAGAAATAAGCCAGGAAAGGAGCAGCCCGCCCCGGCAATTGAAACGAAACCGGTGCTAAAACCTAGCCTGCCCGAAGAGTTAACGGCTGTAGCCTTACCTCTTGAGCCAGTGAAACTACCGGAAGAGTTAACTGCCGTTGCCCAATCTATCAATGAGCCTTTGAAAGGTTCGGTCCGTATGGATGTGCATCCTACCAAGACAGGCCATGACGTTGGTATGGCACACTTTGATGTGGCCGCGAAACATAAGCCTACGGAACATTCAGGTTCCAATCATTCACATGCTAACCACCCAGGCTCGGAGCATTCAGGTGCTAATCACTCAGGTGCTGGTCATTCTGATGCCGGTCACTCAGGCGCGGGGCATGGTTCTGTGGTGCGATCTCTTGAGGTTCACGGTCGCATAGTTCCCTCTTCTGAGCATCAAGGCACGCTTTTGCATGGGTCTGTAGAGGAAAATGTCGACTTGCAATCGCAACAAAGGAAGCTTGAGAACAATCCCCAGGGCTGGTTTCAGGCTGCTCAAGAGCTGGCGAAGTTGCCTTTCGACCAGCAACTGCAGATATTGACTAAGGCGTCTTCTGAAGGTTTGGGTGCCGCCCGTCAGGTGGTTATCGATGGCACTGTTGGTGCGCTTGTTGGCCCCCTTCAAACCATTAGCCCGCCGCTCGAGCGCCTCGCTCACATAACCGACCTTATTGCTGCCTTGGTGGTAAATGATGCGGCCAAGGCTGCCGATTGCAGCGGAAAGATTGCCGACTGTATTGCCAAAGAGGTAACAAGTAGTGTTGAGACTTATGGAAGAATTGGTGATTATTTGGGCACTATCGGAGCGGCGTCTTATTACGGCGATAACGGCAAGATTTTTAGAGATGCAGACCGATTTGTGCATCAGGTTGACCACGAGTGGGCGCAGCTGCCGGTGCAGGAGAGAACGCGAATTCTAATGGGTATTGGCACTGAGCTTTTGCTCGATAAAGCAATGTCTTCTGAGCAGTTTGAAGATTTTAAAATGAGTTTGGTGCCGAAAGCTGTCAAAGGATTGGCGCCTGCGCACGAGCTAGAAAAATTCAAAGATCTGAAGGAAAAACTCAAACCTCTAGAAAAGTTTTCGGACGCTCTAAAGTTGATTGACACGATTTCAAAAGAGACCCATGAGGCACATGAGCACAGCAAAGAGCATCATGGTGGCCACCAAAGCCATCACTCTAAGTCTAGTGAAAGCTCTGGGCGTCATATTCGCACTGAAACTGCCGTTCGCGGTGTTTTGCTACCTCTCATCAAGCGCGTCAAAGTGATAGAAGATTAGCCTGAGCTATATCTAGGGCTAATCCGCTATTGCGGCTTTCTCTCTTGCTCTATGTTCTTTGTATAGAGCTGGAGTGAAATTGATATGGAACCGCAAGAAACAGTAGCAATCGTAGGTTTGCCCGGGACAGTGCGTTGTAACATGCTGGCCAATATAGAGGCCCTGTTTAGTCTCATAGCTAATTCGTTTGAGCTATCAGCTTTAGCCGTTGGTTTGGTGCTTTTCTCGGTTGGACTTTTTACTTACCAGCGCTCGATTTTTATGAATCCAATTGCCCTTCATAGAGCGGGTCGGAAGGCTCATATCGGAGTGCTATTGATTAAATTCGGCTTGCTTATTCCGGCCATAGTTAATTGGCTCGTAGCTTTTGCTCGTGACGCAGAGCTTTTTAACTAGCGTATGAAGCAACTTCTTCTTTGTGCTTTGGCAAGAAGAAGCTAACTATGAAGCCAATACAGTAGACACTAGAAAACAGGATAGCGGCACTGGCGTATGAACCATTGAGACAAGCAATTATTTGTCCACCAAGCATGGCTGCCATGGCCGCAAATATGCGCCCGGCAGTGATGCTTGTGGTCACTCCAGTGCAGCGAATTTTTGCTTCGTACAGCTCTGGCACATAGATGAATAGAAGAGCAAAAAGCATTTGAGCAAAAAAGCCGAGGAGAAAGGCAATACTCAATAGTAGAAGACCGTATTCCTTAATGGTGCCAAAGAGAATTAGACCACAAAGAAGCGCTCCGCAATTGGCCAGACGAAAACTCTTGGCCCTGCCAATTTTTTCCACCAGCAGGCCGGCACCAAGGGCGCCGATTAATCCACCAATATTGAGTGCTACAGCCGTGACGCTGCGCTCAATGATGGCTTCTCCGCCAACCATCTGTGTTATCCAAGCTGGAAGCCATGAGAGAACCGCCCAGTAGCCAACTATAGCTGGTGTGGAAAGGCCAATAGCTGCTAGGGTTTTGGCCAGGTTCTGCCGAGAGAAAATTTGAGGTAAAGTAAATGGTTCATGGATAGCTTGGCTGCCGTAGGCTTTGGCAATTTCTCTTTCTATTAGCTTCGCTCTTTTTACTTGTTCAAAGTGTTCTGGCTCTTTCAATTTCGTGCGGAAGTAGAGCGTGACCAGAGCTGGTGTAACGCCTAATAGAAAGAGATAACGCCAACCCAGGTGGCCTAGATAGAGATTGGCTACTGCCGCCAGTAGATAGCCGGCGGCGAAGGAGCTGGCAATGAAGGATGCGGCATGAAGTCGCGATCGACCTTTAAAAGTTTCCGCTACAAGAACTGCACCTAGGCCAATTTCACCACCAATGCCGAAGCCAACCAGAAAGCGGTAACAAGCTAATTCAACCCAGTTATGGCTAAGGGCGCATAGACCGCTGGCGGCAGCGTATACGAGAATCGTTGCCAGCATCACCTTGGAGCGGCCGTAGTAGTCGGCTAGTATGCCGCAGGTAATGCCTCCGACTACCCAGCCGACAATGAAAATTGCCAGCACTGTTGCTCCGACGGGCGCCACCGTACTGTGCGCGCTAGAGCCGATTAATTCAGAAAGGCACTGATACATTACTAGTACATAAATTGAAGCGTCCATGCCGTCGAACATTTCACCTAGCCAGGTGGCAGCAAGCACCTGCCAGTTGAAGCGTGTTCTTGGACTATTGGTTGGTTTTTCATTTAATTTTGCATCTAGTTTTGCTTCTAATTTTGCTTCTAAGCGCGCTGCCATTATGTTGTGCACGTTACTTGCACGGCTTGTACGTCGTTGCTGTCTCAATCGTGCTCTGAGCTTTGTGCGCATAGGCTAAATCCCTTAATTCTTCATTGCGTTTTAGTATTTGATTGGCAAGGCTAACCCTTGACCTTAGCTGCATGTTAGTGAGCCGCTGTGTCAGAACTGTGGTCAAAGGGTGGGAAGAATACTAGTGTGGTGAAGAATGGCAGAGTGCGCAAAACCGGCAAAATTGCAATTTGGCTTGGTGTTATGATCGTTTTATCGACGGTTTTTGAAAGGTTGATTTGGAAAGTAAAACTAAACGTGATGCCTATGAAGTCATTGAGCAATCCTGGCTACAGCTGCGGAACGGTAAGTATTTTAGTGGTCAGGGAGTGGGCGAAGTTTTTTATGAGACTGAGTCTGACATTGCTCCTGTTAAGTTTGATTTGGCGATTGAGTTCCGTCCGCCGGTTGAATTGTCTATCGAGGCTTCTCATTGCACCCCGCCAGCGCGTGATTTTAGCGCCAAACTTTTACCTAACAATCTCTTGGTTCGCCAGGCAGGCGAGTTAGCGAGCAAATTGTATTCACCAAAGCGCCTTAGCTTTGATAATCGCTTTTTGGCAGCGCCATATACGAGCTTTTTGGACCTATGGTTTTTTCTTGCCGGACGTGACGACGAAGAAGGCCTCTATCGTGGCCGCCATCGTTTTCTTCTTGAAGATGCAAAGAAAACAGCACATATTCCGCTCGTGCAAGCGTTGAGAGAGAAATTCGATTGGAGTGAAGATCGATATTTTTGGCTGGTCGGCTCAAACATATATAAGAGTGAGCAGTTTCTTGTCATAGACAAAAATGACTATGCCTTGGTTGGTTTTGGTCATCGCACTTTCGTCGATAAGCTTCCTGGCTGGGTTAAGTTTGTTCCGATCAATCCTTTTCAAAAGAAGCCACCTTGCTTTGAGCGTGAGACATACCTCTCTTGCTATGTCGCTTTGCCAACCCATCAGCTCAAGGACACTGCAAAAGATAGTGTAAAGGAGCGGACTGTCTAATGAACGCTCAAGATATTTTAGAGAAATCATTTTTTGTAGTGCGAGATCTGGATAGCTTTGTCTTGTATGGAAACTGGGTCAACGACTGGCGTTCGCTCACTGATCCCAAAGTAAGTGGGACAACTAGACGCGCTTTTCAGCTTTCGTATCGCAAACCAAATGAAATGGTACTGGTTTTTCAGGATAGCGACGTCAAGTTTAGGTTCGTTGGCAGTTCCATTTTTGTTAAAGGGCCTGATGATGAGCGCGCTAAATTTGTTGGTGCTACTGGCATTCCATCAACTATGACTGTTTTTCAGGCTGCTAGTATTCCTGCTGAGATTTTTTCTTTTATCCATTTTTGTTTGAGCCCCAAAGAAAATTGTCTCTGGTATATTAAGCGTAATTGTTTTCGCTTGGTGCAAGTGAAAGAACAGGCGAACAAGCTCTTCTTGGAAGGTGATCTTGGCTCTGCTGGTATTGTGCGTTTGACTGTTTCTAGTATTAGTTATTTCATTCATTCTATAGAAATAACCACAAAGCCGGTAAACACTGAGTTTGCTAAAGAAGTCTTTGCTGCCATGGCAAAAACAGGAGAATTCTTTGACGCTATTCTCAGTCCGCTTAAAAACGAAAAAGCTGAAGGCACGACCATCAAGCATTCGTCATTGCATATAGAAACAGAGCTGAGTTTCGATCGCGTCAGTCTCAATCCGAAGTTGAGTGACGCTGATTTTTTACTCTAGGCTGTCGAGCAATTTGTCTGCTTCAATTGTCTTTCCAAGGCGCATGTAGATCTTTATTAGGTTGAAGGCGTACTGCCTTTGTCTTGCTTCGTCTATGACTTCATGAATGAAGCCTATCTCTAAAAGCCATTCAAGCAAAGATGCGGCGATATGATATTCCTTTGAGTCGATTTGATTCTGCTGCAGTCATATTTTACCCATTCAATTAAAGTTGGCTTTGCAAAGCGACCTCGTTATTAAAGGATAAGGCATTTTCCTTTAATAACGAAATTCCTTATTAAAGGTAGCTTTATTAAGGCCGCAATCGCTCGATTGCAGCCACGTTGCGCTGTGAATATGCATTGAACAGCCCTGGTGAGCCTTATTTCTTCGCTTTCAGATCAATAAGTGTCTGCTTGGTTATGGGGGTACTGATGGCAAAGCCTAGTCGGCCGCCGATGTCTATGACTCCGGCCACTTTGCCGTCCTTTTCAAATGCAGGCGCGCCTGAGACCCCAGGCCGCACATGCATGGTCAAAACCTGTACATCTCTGTCGGCATCCTCACCAGGCAGAGGCGCTGGCGCTGGTTGCGCATCGCCGCGCTTCTTTATTCCATCGAATGTTCCTTCGGCAACAAAGAAGCCGCCGGAGGTGTATGCTTGGCCTATAGCCACTGCTGGAACGTTGGCTTGGTCCATTTTGTTGTCGACTATCTCTAGAGGCTTGCATATTGCTGCCGTTTTATCGCCGGTAGCAATTTCAATTAGTGCCAGGTCTTGGCTCTTGTCTGTGGCAATTACCTTTGCCTCGAAACTTTCACCGGTGTTTGTCACCGCTGTGCGCTTATCTGGAATGCCGTTAACGTTGGGAACGCCGTTGACCACATGGTTGTCGGTTATGGCCAGGCAGCTGTTTGCTTCCTTGGCTACCATGAATGCTGTTCCACCCCAGTTTTCGGGTATGGACTGTCCGCCTTTGTCTTTGTGGCCATCCATTTTTAACTGCACGATGCTTGGTCGCTTCTCTTTGTAGAGGGCGAGGATATCCATGCCCGAGCTTGTGTCTGGCTGCGAGAAGTCTCTGTACTGGCAGCCCTGGGTGTTGCGGCCCACATCTAAGGTCGGCAGCTCGGTAGGGCCGGGTTGCAGAGGGCATTCATTGCCGAAGAAGCTGCGGGCCTTATCGGCCTGCGAGCTATTTGATGAGTCAGATGCGTCCACGCAAAGGCCTCTATGTAAAACGGGGGGAGTTCTATTTTGCCTCGCCAGTCGGAATTCGCCGCCTCGGTATTTACGAAGTTTTGGTGGTATTTCTCCAAATTTAAGCTGGAGTTATTGTTGCACAAAGCATCATGCAACTGAATTGCTTAATAGTTGAAAGCTGGCCAGGGTCTTGGTTTTGCCTCGCGGCGATTGGAAAGATTAAGGCGGTTGGCAAAAATAGATCCAGTCGCTTACATCGATCTTCTTTGCCTTAACCATGGGTTTGTTTGCGCTGATCAATTCTGCTTGTTTGTTTACCTCGTGTTCTGACCTCGTCTGTTAGGCTCATATGGAGCGCTCAAAAGTTGATACATGGTCAAGAGTAGACGAACCTATATGGCGAGGATTACAGGATGACTTCACAGCGATTGCTCCAACCACCCGACGAGGATGTTCCAAATACGGCAACTGAGGCCAGTTTTGACCGCAAGAGTTTTTCATCAGCAGAATGGCTTGCCTATTTTGAAAGTAATAAAAAGAATAAACAGCCAATCGTTTGGCCGCAGTATTTAGATATTCCATTTTCTGTTCGTGTTCCTATTATCAAATCATTGCAGCGTTTCCAGGTCGGTGAAACTGGCGATGGCACTCATTTGCGGCAATATGCCAAAACTCTCAATGATCCTCTTTATGAACAGTGTATTGATCTGTTTATAAAAGAGGAGAATGGCCATGCTCAGATCCTCGCGCGTATTATTGAATTGATGGATGGCTATCTAATTACTTGGCACTGGTCTGACTATGCTTTTGTCACCATGCGTCATTTGCTTGGCCTTAAGACCGAGATTTTCATTATTTTGACTGCAGAAATTGTCGGTAAAAGCTTCTATAAGGCCTGTGCTGACAGACTTCCCGAGCCTTGCTTGCGCGCCATCTTTTCAGACATTGTGCTCGATGAAATGGCGCACCTTAAGTTCCACTGGAGCTTTATGCGCAAGGAGATGTTGCCTTGTCCCCGCTTCGCTCGTTGGCTTATCTATTATTTCTGGAGTGCTGTATTTCTTGGCATATCCGGTGTCTTTGTCGTTGACCATAGAGAAGCTTTGAGAGCCTTAGGAAGAACTCCTCGTGACTTCTTGCATGAGTGCTTCAGACAGTTTCGACAAGACGCTAGGCCCGCTCTATTTCCACAACCCTAGATTTTTTACTTCTGTGACAGTTCTTCGCTTTGTTCTTTGTAGAGTTCGTGGATATTCAGGCGTCTTAGTTTGGGGGCTTTGATGCTTGTCACAAGCACTACGATTAGTGTCATTATTCCACCAAAGACCACTGATGGCACTAAGCCCATGATCTTGGCAGTGACACCTGATTCGAATTCACCGATTTCATTTGATGAGCCAATGAACATGTTGTTAACTGCTGAGACGCGGCCTTTCATTTCGTTTGGCGTTTTTAGTTGGAAAATTGTGCTGCGTACCCAGACGCTTATTCCATCTAAGGCACCACTTATGGTGAGAATCAAGAGCGATAAATAGAGATTGGTTGAGAGACCAAAGGCAATCATGCAAGCACCAAACCCAGCGGCCGCCAGCATGAATATTTTGCCTGAATTGTGAGTGATTGGTTTGTGAGTAAGTACTATTGCTGTCACCATGGAGCCCACCGATGGTGCCGCTCGGAGCATGCCCAATACTTCGGGACCGCAGTGAAATATCTCTTTGGCGAAAATTGGTAGCAGGGCTACAGCTCCGCCAAATAATACGGCAAATAGGTCTAAGGCCATGGCGCCAAGAATCACTTGATTTTTAAAGACAAAATCTAGGCCTTCTTTGATGTTGTCAAAAACGCTTTCATACTTCTTCGGGGTGATCACTGTGCGCGACTTCACCTGGCAGAAGCTAACGAATGCTGCCATCAACATCACTGTTGAAACAAGATAAGTGTAAGGCGCATGGAGCCAAGCGTAGAGCACGCCCCCTAAGATTGGGCCAGCTACTGCTGATGATTGCCACACTGTGCTGTTCCAGGCGGCGGCGTTGCCTAAGAGTGGTCGAGGGACAATATCTGAGACGATGCCGAAAATCGCCGGGCCATAGAAGCCGCGCGATACCCCCGACAGGGCAATAATCGAAAATATACAGATTAGAAGGGTTGGGTTGTGGTGTGTGCTCAATGTGCAGATGGTGAGAATGGCCATGCTCACAACCAAAGAGGCTACGGCCCAGAGCACAATTTTGCGGCGGTCAACAATGTCAGCCACGTGGCCGGCGTAGAGAGCCACTCCAATTGCCGGTATGGCTTCTGTTAGCCCTGCTAGACCAAGGGCGAGTGGGCTATTGGTGATGGAGTAGATTTGCCAGCCCACGGCAATGCCCTGAATTTGAACGGCAATCGTAACTAGCAGACGGCTCATCAGAAGCAATCTGTAGTCTGGTAGCTTTAGGACGGCGTAGGGCGATTCTTCGGGCACGGGATTCCTGGGTTTCGATAGTAGTTTTTCACTATCTGGTATTCCGTTTATTCTTGCACACTATAGTCTCATACGGCCAAAGGTTGAGCTTCTCCGCGGCTAAGATACATTTGAGTTTTGCACTGACCCTGGCAAATGCTAGTGATCATCCCGGTTTCTTTGCCTCAGCCTTGCAATAGCATGGGTTTTTCTATCGCGATATTGAGCAGAGGAGGACCTATGTATTACAGTTTGGCCGAACTTCAGGGGACGATTGGTTTAATTTCAGGCTTTGTTGGCGGTACTGTCGCTGCAGCCCTTGGTGTAGTTGTGTGGCAGGGGCTGTTGCCAAAGCAGAAAGCAGGATGGGGTGCCACTTCTTTGTTTTGGTCTGCCATTTACATAGCAAGCAATCTGACCTCTGCGCTTTTTCATCATTTCGAGATAAGTGGTTTCGAGAGCAGACATAGTATTCTCAACGCGCAGCATTTAATATCGATTATTGAGTTTCCTAGTCGAGAAGCAAGCCTGCTGTTTTCGCTGGCCGTGGTGCTGGCCTACTGTATACCGTTATGCTTGTTCTTGTTTCTGCGTTTTAAAGCGCCTTGTGTATTTGCCTCTTTGGGTATATCGCTAGGCTGTTGGGGGCTTTTTCACCTCCTGATGGGCAATTTGTTGCAAGGCTTCTCATAGAACTCTTTGACCTTTTGGGACTGGACTTCACTCTACCGACTTTACTAGCTTTAGTGCTTGTTCCATCAAACAAAAAGACCGCCTTTGCAGGCGGTCCTTTGTTTTCAGATTACAGTCTCTACTTGCGGTCCGAAGCAAGGTCGATATGTAAAACGAAATCTTGTTTGGCCAGAGCTTCTAATCTGTTGAGTTTTAGATAGGCTCTTACCACTGTTGTCTTCTTGCCTTGAGCATCAGTCTTAGCCGCGTCTTTCGATACAATTTCCACACCAAGCGCTTTCAAGATTTTCTCGATTTCGCTGGTGAAGTCTTTGATGGTTATTGCCAACAAGTATCGGTCGCCTTTGCGTGTGGTGTTCAGGGTTGTGTTTTTGTTTTTACCAGTGCTTACAAGCCCTGCGGCTAGAGGCTGAGACATTTTGCTGGTGTTGAAGATTTCCTCACCGGCTGGTTTGAGTTTAGAGGCATCATCTTTGGCTAGTTTCTTGTCTGCTTCTCTGTCCCGCAGTTGATCAACCATTTCCTTCTTCTCGCTGACTTTTGCTAGTGGCGCGCCGGTTGGACCGTTGCTAGAGTCTGCGCTGGAGAACTGGCGCGGAGCTTTGGAGAAGGCGTGCTCAGAGGCTGGAAGTGCTCCTTTTAGGTTTATAGTCGGTGAGGAATCTACGATCTGTAGCCGCGTAGCATTGCTTGCCATTTGGCGACGGCTAACGGATGGTTGGCCATAGCTTTGTCCTCCGCCACCACCAGCGGAGCCGCCATAACTGAATGCCAGCCCCTTAGCTCTTGATCCACTCATGAACGGAGCTGGCATGGCAGCCATTGGTCGAGCCATGGCAACTGCTCTACCTTCATTGCCTTTACCGAATATTCCTTCTCTTGAGACACCATCAGGCATTTCTACTTCGACGTTGACAGTTTTTGCCGGATCGCCTTTGGTTACTTTGCTTTCGTCAACTGCCACAAATGATGTGTATTGCGTGAGAATGTGATGATCGAGAGCGACATTTGTTATCTCGTCTTTGATTTCTTTGTTGGCTTGGCCGGATTGGGCGCCGAACCAGTCTTCGCTCATTAGTCTGTCAACTTTAGCCCGAGCCCACATTGAAGCGACGCCACGGTTTTTGGTATCAGATTCAGGGAAGCGCACGTTGAGCTTTTGCTCGTATGGTTTACCTGCAGCAAAGCCTTTGAGCACAATGGTTCCCTGGCCGCCTTTGATATATTTGCCTTTGAAGTAGAGTGGTTTTTCTGCCCAAACGTCTGAGACTTCTTTGGGATAAACTTCTTTGGTTGTCACTCCATCTACTTTTACTTCTACATCGGTTAGCACGGGGGTAGAAATGCGGTCGTAGAATTTCTTGCCTACTTCTTCTGCTGAGCTGTTCAACAGAACATATTCAGCCTCGCCGCCTCCTTCTTTGGCCATGCCGTCGATTAGAGTGCGATTGACGCTGTTGCCGGTGCCAAAGGAGAACCAACGTGATTTTCCTCTGAGCTTTTTAATCATGCCCATCACTTCGTAATCATTGCCTACATAGCCGTCGGTCATAAAGGTGACGATACGCAGACGGTTGCCGTCGGCTGGAATGGCGCAAGCTTTCTCCACAGCCGGAGCCATCCATGTGCCACCATTGGCTTGCAGAGCGTCAATGAAGTGGCGGGCTTTGGCCTTCATGTCAGCGCTGACTGGCTGAGGCTTATCGGCAAATTGCGACTGGGTGCTGTTGAAGGCAATGATTTGGAAGGTGTCATTGGCATTCATGTGATCCAATATGTAGTGCATGGTTTCTTTGGCTTTGTTCAATGGTGCACCGCTCTGTGAGCCGGAACAGTCAATAACAAATACCATTTCTTTTGGCGCTACTTTGTCTGGTGTGATTCGCTTGGGTGGAATTAACATCACCGTGAAGTATCCCGCACCATCTTTGGCTGATGGGTCACGGTAAGTAACATAGCCGCTCTTGAGCGCGTCTTCAGCCACATTCCAGCTTAGAACAAAGTCTTTGTTAGGAATAGCTGCCTTATCGGTGAGGCTGATGTCAGCCTGGCTATTGCCAGTGTTGTGTACCTGTACTTCGTGTAGTTTGGAGGAAATTTGTGAGACTGGCATACCAGCATTGAGGTGAACATTGATTGAAATATCATGACCGGTGCGCTGACCTTCTGCCACTACATTTGGTGTAATGCGGGAGGCGTCAGGCACTTGATTAGTATCGTTGGCCCAGCCCCCGCCAGATTTACCAACCGGTTCACCGGGGATGAATCTTGGCCCCACTACAGTTGGGAAAGTGAAGCTGAATTTGCCAGCTTCATATGGAAGGGTTTCTATGTATTTAATTGTGATTTCTATTTCTTTGCCAGGCTCAATGTTGGCGACTGATTGAGTGAAAATGTTGGTGCGCTCTTGATCTAGCAGTGAAGCAACGTAGCCATTGGCACGCGCTTGATCATAAATTTGTCTTGCTTCTTCGCGTTTTTTGATGCTGCCCTTGATCACTCTTGCGCCAACTTTCATTTGCATTTCGTCGACAGCGCCATTCTCTGATAGCGGGAAGGTATAGACTGCTTCGATTTTGTCTTTGAAAGGATTTTGGAAAACCTGTTTGACTGTCACTCTGGCTATGTAGCCGGATATTTCAGCTTGTACATCAGTATGCTTTAGGGGGCAGCTACCTAGTTGTTTGCCACCAGCGGCCATTGCTACTAGGGTGCCAGAATCGGCTTGGTCATTGGCTTTTGTTTCTGTTGATTTATTTTGATTTTGTTGTTGGCGATTTTGCCTCCGTGCCTGTTTTGCTGAGTGGCTAGGTGCCCCTGCGTTAGCGTTGGCGACGAGTTCCCTTGCTGATACCGGTTGTGTCATCACTGATACTGATAGTGCGGCGTTCAGGAGGGCAAGAGTTGTCCCTCCCACAAGTAGCCTTGTGAGATGATTCGATTGCATGTTCGTTCTCCAACTAGGTTTGCTATTACGAGATTAGCGAATAGCTGACTTTTATCACCTGGGGATAAGCCTAGATCTCGACTGGGTGACCTACCGAACTTAATTCAGGTTGAGTTTTGCTAGAAGTCTTAAATCAGTTGAGATGGCCGGTTTTGCAGGCAATTTGGTTGCCCTGTTTAATCGGCCGACCATCGAGACCCGTGGCGAAAACCACATAGCTGCCTGTGGCGTCGATCAATATATTGATTGTGCCGGGCCAACGGGCGTCGTCTTCAGGAAAGAGCCGCTCGACTGTTGATAGGGGCTCGGTGGGATTGATTATGGTTGGTCTGCGGAAAAAGATACGACTGCGATTGGCCACAGTGTTTTTTTGTCTCAGGCCATCATTGATTTTTCCCACACCCTCGGCCTCTAATGCCATTCTTGTGCGGTCTAGCTCTGCTTTCAGTTGTGGCTCTTGCTCGAATGGATTGGGTCCAGCCACTTTGTCGAGCTTTTGTAATAGTAATTCGTTTTCGTTGAGGTTTTGCGTGCCTTGCGAATCTGCATAAGAAAGAAGCACCGGCAAACGATTTGCCAGTGCTTCGATATTGTTTGTTAGTGCTTGATTGGCGCGGTTGGCGTGGCCTTGAAGCAGAATTAGCTCACGCACTAGAAGGCGCTGTTTGAGGTTCTTGGCCGAATTGGATGCGGATTGACCATGGCTGGGCAGCTGAGCAGCCACTGCGAGAATTGCAGTTAAAACTAGTTGGAGCGTCTGCTTTGGGCATTCTCGCTTAGTTCTTCCAGCCAATTGCTCGGCACCTCGACAGATTTGCTGTGCTCCATTAGAGCCTTTTCTTTCAGATCCCAGAGATATTCAAATAGCCCTTGTCTCTGGTCGTTAGTCATCAGTTTACTGTTATGGCCGCGACCATCATAGGCTTTATTGAGTTGTTCTTTTAAGGTATCGGTGCTGACTGAAACTATTTTGCTAGTTTGCTTCTTTTGGTTACTTGCCATCTCAGAATCTCCCACCATTACCAGTTGATCTACCGCTATTTACTAATTTGTTGGGAATGCGTGGAGGGTCTGTTGTTTACAAGGCCCCTCAGGCTTTCCACCATTTGACCTGCGTTAATAGACTGGGCTAACGCTCAACGATCAAATGCTTTGTTAATCAAGGTATTCCCCGGCCGGCAAACTTTCACTCTCGGCCGAGGGTTGTCATTTGATTAAACGTGGGCGGTCAAATCGACTCAAAATAGGGCGAATTTACTATGCAAAAAGCCCCAAACAGCTTGCTGTTTGGGGCTTTAGGAACAATCAATTTGAATGTGGAATTCGAATGATGGTCATGGGTGAATGTTAAGAGCGACGCTTTCTTGCTGCTTCAGCTTTGCGCTTTCTCTTTACGCTTGGTTTCTCGTAACGCTCTCTGCGTTTGATCTCTGACAAGATTCCAGCTTTCTGAATCTTCTTCTTGAAGCGCTTCAATGCGCCTTCAATGCTTTCACCCTCGGCTACTCTGACCTCTGACAAACGAATTCACCTCCGATTTTGTTCTGAAAATTAGTAGTTATACAAAAGATATCTGATTATATCTCAGTGGGTCATCGTAGCACTGGATTCTAAGGCGTTCAAGCGCCGGTGGGCCTTCCGCGACACTACTTAACTAAATAGAGCCTAAGGTTTTGGCGAACTCAATAAAATCGTAAGAAAAAAGCCCAATTAAGGGCTTTTTTGCTGAATTCATAGATTGATTGAGGCTTAGCGGTCGTATTTGTTCTTGGAAACTTTTTGACCGTCTAGGTTGGTTCTTTCGTCAGGCAATATCTTCTCGATTTTGCGGCCGAAGAGGTCGGTGTCTTCTTGGATGCGGTGCTCGAACACTTGCTTATAGAACTTCTCGCTCGCCCGTTTGGCCAAGGGGAAGTCATATCGACCAGTGTTTTCGTTGAACGAAATTGAAGTTGGTTTGCTCTCGTCGCCGCCGTTAATGATGTGGTTCAGGGTCTTTGTGCCTGGCAGGCCAACTAGGTCAGTGCCAGCACAGATGCAAAGTACTGCGCATAAGAAGAACGAGGGGCCGATAAGTATGTGGGCTAACATCCCTTCTTTTGTTTTGACCAGTGAGCGTTTGCCTTGTGGTAAGTGCAAAACCCATGGAGACAGCAGAGTAAATGGCAGGAAGCCAGACCAGTAGTGGAAGCGACCCATGACACAGCCTTGCCATCCCTTCCATATGAAGGAAAAACCAACGAGGATTACTAGAATGCCAATAGCAATTTTGGGAAGGTGTTCAGATAGAAGGCTCATTGAAATTTGACTCTTTGACTCAAGACAGGATGGTAAATATTCTCACAGACTATATTTAGTATAGAACGTTCTTCAATTTTGACTACTTCCAATTCGTAACAGCCTGGCCTTGTTGCCGCATGAACGGGCCTAAAGTCCGATACAATGAGCCTTTCCTGCAGGGCTGCCACAGACATCTTTACTCTGTGCTAGATCTGGGCTGGATGGGCCGGTTGTCGTTGGACAGTGGCTAGTCGGAAGTGTTGAATTTATTGGAGTTCAGGGGGTTGGATAGTGAGTAGCTCGAGTCTTAAGCGAGATCACAAGTGTGCTCAGATGAGCGCTGAGTTAGCAGGGCAAGAGGTCTGCCTGGCTGGTTGGGTCAACGTGGTGCGCGATTTAGGCGGCCTCATATTTGTTGAACTGCGCGACTCTACGGGAAAAGTTCAGCTAATTGCTGACCCCAATAAGAACAAAGAAATTCACAAACATTTTGTTGATTTGAAGAATGAGTTTGTCATCGCTATTAAGGGGACTGTTGCAAAGCGGCCGGAAGGAACTGCAAAGTCAGAGACAGGTCCTGGGTCAATAGAGATTTATCCTGACCAGTTTGAGCTTTTGAATACCTGCAAGCCTCTTCCTTTTCAGCTCGACCAGGGCGATAAGGTTGATGAAGCACTGCGCTTGAAGTACCGTTACCTTGACTTGCGACGTCCTGAGATGAATAGCAACCTGGTGATGCGTCACCGTGTCAGCCAAGCTATACGTCGCTATCTTGATCAAGAAGGTTTCATTGAAGTTGAAACTCCAATTCTCTGCAAGGCCACTCCTGAAGGCGCTCGTGACTTCCTCGTGCCCAGTCGCCTTAACCCAGGCAACTGGTATGCCTTGCCTCAATCTCCACAGTTGTTTAAGCAAACACTGATGATTAGCGGTGTTGATCGCTACTATCAAGTTGCTCGTTGTTTCCGTGACGAAGATTTAAGAGCTGATAGACAGCCTGAGTTTACGCAAATCGATATGGAATTTTCATTCGTTGATGAAGATGAAGTGATGCGCGTTACTGAGGGCGTCTTGGTAGATGCCTTCAAGTGTGCTGGCATTGACATTAAGCCTCCTTTCCAGCGCTTGAGTTATGCCGATGCCATGGGTCTATATGGCAGCGACAAGCCTGACTTGCGCTTTGGTTTGGTATTTAAAGACTTGACCGAAGTGGCTCGCAACTGTGAGTTCAAGGTCTTTAAACAAGTGGCCGAAGCCGGCGGCGAATTGAAAGGCATTGTGCTTGAAGGAAAAGGCGAAGGTACTTCCCGTAAGCAATTAGATTTGTGGAATGAGTACACTCGTTCTGTTGGCGGCAAAGGCTTGGCCTGGGTTGCCTTTGGCAAAGATGCTAACCGCTCATCAGGTTTGGATAAACACTTGAGCCCTGCCGAAATGCAGAAGCTCAAAGAGTTGTCTGGAGCTAAAGACGGCGATTTGCTCTTGATGGTGGCAGATACAGTTAAGGGTGTCGCTAACGTGCTTGGTCGCTTCCGCTTGAAGCTGGCAGAAGAACTAGACTTGATCAGCCCTGACAGCCATAGCTTGCTTTGGGTTGTAGACTTCCCACTGTTCGAGTATGACGAAGAGCAAGGCCGCTTCATGGCAGTGCACCATCCCTTCACTTCTCCTCGTTTAGAAGATCTCGATAACCTTGAATCTGATCCTGAAAAGGCTCGGGCTCGCGCTTACGACATTGTTTATAACGGTTGCGAGATTGGTGGTGGATCTATTCGTATTCACTCCCAAGAACTTCAATCGAGAGCGTTTGCTGCAATTGGCTTAGATCGCGAAACAGCCTCTGAGAAATTTGGCTTCTTGCTGGAAGCTCTTGAGTCTGGCGCACCACCCCATGGTGGAATCGCTCTGGGCCTCGATCGCATCATCATGCTGCTCTGTGGCTGTAAATCAATTCGTGATGTTATTGCTTTCCCTAAAACTCAATCGGGTGCTTGCCCGATGACTGGGGCACCATCCCTGGCATCACCAGAACAGTTGAAAGAATTGGCTGTGTTGAACGAACCACCAAAGGTGAAAGTTTCAGCACAGGCTGGCCAAGTTGTGGCTGGTATCGACGCCTAGTTAAGGCATCGCCTGATTGAAAATTGAGAGAAATCCTTATTGAGAAGTTTACCCATGGTTGAGCAAGCAACAAGTAATGAGAAGGCAAGACTTAGCGGTCTGGCTCTCTCATTGCTTGTGCTCCTCTCCACTGTTGGTGTAGTCTCGCTCTCTGGCTGTCAGCAGTTGCGCCCCACCGCTGCTTCGTTCCTCATAAGAGGAAACGAATATTTCAAGATGAATGAGTACGAGAAAGCTGAGCATGAATATCGCGAAGCACTTTTAAGCGAGCCAAAGAGTGCCACTGCACTTAATAACCTTGGCGTAATTTTGAATGAACGCAGTAGCTATGATGACGCCATTACAGTTTTAACTCAGGCGATTGAAGTTGATCCCAAAAACGCAATTGCCCACTATGTTTTGTCTGAAGCCTATGCCAAAAAATCGATGTTCGACAAGGCTTTTGAGCAAGCCAATGCAGCTATTGCCTTAGACTCAACTGAGCCGCGAGCCTTTTGTGCGCTAGCCGAAGCTGAGTTAGGTCGCGGTCATTTGCCCACGGCAATTGAAGCTTATAGAAACGCTTGTAAATTAGATGATCGCAGTGATAAGAACCACCATAAATTAGCCATGGTGTTGGGCTTGTCTGGTGATATTGAGGCGCAGATAAGCGAAGAGCGATTAGCTCTAGAAATAGAGCCTGAAAATAATGATGCTCGCATTGGCTTAGCCTCGGCCTTGAATGCGCAAGGCAATAAAGCTGATGCTATTGCTGAGTTGAACACAATACTAGACAAGCATCCCGATAATGTTGACGCACGCGCTGTGCTCAATAAAATTGAAGGCTCTAGTCGAGCTGTGAAGAACAAGTAGTTCTGGCGCTTTTACAACAATAGCGGCGATGTGCCATTATTGATTGAAGAGGGAAGCAAATAATGGAAGCTAAGAAAACGAACTCTACCGATCCCGATATGGAAAACTCGATGATTGCTTTGCTACGAGCATCTAAGCGTGCTCGTTTATTGGCTGCTCAGACTGGTACTGAGTTTGTGGTAATGCGTGACGGCGTTTTGGTTCGCGAGATTCCAACGCTAGAGGATCTCGAAAAAACTGCTGGAGACTCTAGTTCTGTTTCCTGAGAATGGCGTTAGCGCTTTAGGAATCTCGCTGGTTTAGGCGTGCCGTCCGAGTATCTTGTGCTCTCATCTTCCAGATAGGGCATTCTTTTTGGCTCTTCAGACAACTCGAGGGTGGGTAACGTTCCCTGTTGCTTAAGGTTATGCTCTCTTACGATCTCTGGAAAATCTATTTTTCGAGCCAATCCAAGCCCTAGATTCCATTGAGCCCATTGAGCTTGGTGCCTTTCCGGCTGTGATTGAGGTTCGTCAACTCCACCGGCTGATGAATATAGCGATTGCAGGTCTATTCCCATCTTCATTTCTCCATTGTTTTGAGAAGTTAGCTTCCGAGCAATCGGGAAGGGTAATTTCTTGCGGGGGTGAAATGAAGTTATCAAACCAGTGTGGTCGAGTTGTGGCAGCGAGCCTAATCTTCTTGTCGTTTCAATTTTGCCAGTAAATCGGCAGCTATTTGATCTGCTTCTGCCAAAGCCTTGGATGCCTGCTCTTTGGCGGATGCTAAATGTATTTGGGCATATGCTCTTTGCGTGGTTAGTTCTAGTTCGCACCTACGCAGAGTCAATTCTTCATTCTCAAGCTTGTGATTCTGTAGCAGTTCTTCTAGTTCAATAAGTGCTTGCTCGTAACGAGCGTGCCGCTGCCTTGCGACTTCTACCAGCCTTGGTTGACCCTTCCCCTCCGCTTCAGTTGCTCTATCCGCCCAGGTTTTCACGAACTCGCGGTTTTTCAAAATCTGGGCTTCTAGTTGCTTCTCTGTGGCGATGCTTTGAGCTACAACCATTCTGACTGTAATTAACTGCGTTTGCAGAGCATCGTATGCAGCGTCTAGTTCAGTGATGTATTTCGACTTGGCTGGGCTATTTGGCGCAGAGGAGCTGGAGGGAGCGGTTGAACAACTGCTGGTTGTGCACGATTGTATTGTGCAATCCATCAACTCCGAGAATAATTTGAATTTGCCTACAACATCGCGCCAAGCAGATGTTGATGCTTCTTTGATGTCTTGGTCTATGTCTCCCGATTCAAGTCGTTCTATAAACTTATCCCAGGTCGGGGTACTTGCTTCGCTCATTATTTCGACCAACCCCGCACTCTTAAACTTGCATAGACTCTGTTGTCCTGTTATGCCCGCTTATTTCAAGCCCAGCTTGAGTGAATCAATGATGGCTTCAAATGTCTTCTTCGATTCTTCAAAATGCTCAGGTTTGTCAGCACAAGAAATTATGTAGTAGTTGTCGCCGCCTACAGCAAAGGCTTTGAGCACCTTGGTTCTAAGATTGAATTGGGGAATTATTTGCATCAACACCAATCGCCGCGTTGGCGTTCCGCCCTTTTGTGAGTGTTGATCTGACTGCACTTGCCAGAGTGTGGCCCACTGCCTCATAGACTTATCGCAAATGGTATCCAGCGTTTCTCCTGAAGGCAGCGAACGGGCAACGACTTTGACATTAGGAAAAGAGTTCGCTTCTTTGATTTGCGCGGCAGGAGTCGCGACCAGGTTCACGATTGGATCAGATTTAGTTTTCCAGTCACTCGGAAAGTCAATGCTGTAGCCATTTTGCTTGTCGGTATGTGTATTGGTGGCCGTTGCGGCTGCATTTTGATTGGCATTTTTGCTGGGCTCGGCCTGCGCTGCATTTATTGTTGTGGTCATCAAAGTGCAGGCGATTGGCAGGGCTATTGACCGAAGTAATTTGGCGGTGAACCTATTGAAGAACCTCCAGGCCGAGAAAGCCGAAAGACTGCCCTTGCGGCCTTTTGCTTGATTGATTTCTGGGCGGTTAATATTAGCTTCTGTCATCATCCTGCCTCGTTTAGATTGACTATATTCAAGCATCCTGGCTCTTAATTTGTAAGGGAAAGGCCTGTAACAATTGGCTGAGACCTATGATTTTGGGGAATACTTCTATATACGAGTTTTTGTTTAGCTATTAGGGCGCCCTTTTGCTAAATCATTAGACCAGGAGACACAGCTTTGGCAGCCGACCGACCAGAACTAGCAACTGAAGGGCATTCAAGCCAGCGGGCGGAGCCTTTAGTTGATATGTCGGTGCGTCATGACCTCAAGGCTGGTCGTGATACTGCGCCGCCATCTGAGCCAGCATTTATGCAGGCTTTGAATGGAAAGTTCGATCAAGTCTTGAAGAAAATGAGTGATGATAATCACCATTGGGACACGTTGCCGTGGCTGCAGAATCTTTCCGAAGACCGTAAATGTTATTCGCAGGCCAATGAAATGGGCCAGGCCTTGAGGCGCTGGATAGAGCAAACCCCTGGATTGAAGGGTAATTTCAGTGTCAAAGAAGGCACCATTAATGAGGGCAAAGGTGCTGACCCTCGCGATTTCTACAGCGGCAACGGCGAGCATAACTTTATTGTTCTAACTAATCTCAAAGACGGCACAAAATATTACGGCGATCCCTGGTCTGGGAGAAATTTCTCCAGAGACCCACAGAAGAGTGTGCACAATTTCAAGAATCAGAAAATTTGGGAGCACGATTTTTAAAGCCATATTTTAGCGTTCAAAGTTTTTGAGATTTTAACCCGGAGAAATTGAACTAAATCAACCAACTTTCCGTTGCTACATATGTGAGCGGTGGTGAGGAGGAAGAATTATGTTTGCTCGAGTATTCTCAGGAGCGGTACACGGCGTAGAAGCTCACCCAATAGAAGTAGAGGTTGACTGCTGCCAGGGCCTTGGGCAAATCAGTGTGGTTGGTCTACCCGATGCCTCTGTGAAAGAAGCGCAAGAGCGGGTTCGCGCTGCAATTAAAGCCTGTTCTTTCTTGATGCCACCGGGCAAAAAATGGGTGGTAAATTTAGCACCATGCGACATTCGCAAAGAAGGCCCTGGTTACGATTTGCCGATCGCTACAGGAATTCTGGCGGCCACCGGTTTGATGCCCTTTGAAAACATTGCTAATTTGTGGTTTATCGGCGAATTGTCTTTGAGTGGTTCAGTGCGACCGGTGTCTGGAGTTTTGCCCATAGCAGTTGCTGCCCGTCAGAATGGTGCAAGGGGAATTGTCGTACCCGAGGGCAATGCCGAGGAAGCAGCTCTAGTTGAAGGGCTCAAGGTCTATCCTGTGTCGCATTTGATGCAAGTGTTTAAAATCGCGCAGTCGTTAGAAAATGGCACCATATATGAAGGCGCTAGCCGTGAGCAATTTGCTCGGGCAGCTGCTAATGTTGTGCACCACAAAGACTTTCGTGACGTCAAAGGGCAGCCTCAGTCTAAGCGCGGCCTCGAGATTGCGGCGGCTGGTCGGCACAATATTTTGCTTGTGGGTTCGCCTGGTTCTGGCAAATCTATGTTGGCCGAGCGTTTGCCGAGCATAATGCCACCCCTTGAGTTTGAGGAAGCTATTGAGCTAACCAAGCTCTGGAGCGTGGCTGGTTTACTGACTGAGCGCGGCAACATCGTAGCTGAGAGACCTTTTCGTAATCCGCACCATAGTGCATCTGTGATTGGCCTCGTGGGTGGTGGCGCGCGGCCCAAACCAGGGGAGATTTCCCTTAGTCATCTTGGTGTACTCTTTCTTGATGAGCTGACAGAATTTCCTCGGGCCCATCTCGATAACTTGCGTCAGCCACTTGAGTCGCGCAAAGTAATGATTTCGCGGGCGGGGCAAACCCTGACTTATCCGGCATCATTTATGCTCGTCGCCGCCTGTAACCCCTGCCCCTGCGGCTACCGCGGCGATCCTGTCAAATTTTGTCTCTGTACTTCTTCTCAAGCTGAGCGCTATTGGGGGCGATTGTCCGGGCCGTTTCTTGATCGTATAGATCTACAGATTGTTGTTTCAAGGCTCAATGTGGGTGAGTTAATTGGTGAAGTGAAAGAGGAGTGTTCTGCTTCCATTCGCCGAAGGGTTGAGCTGGCTGTCGATCGACAAAAGCTGCGCAATATATCAAACAGTGCGCCGGGTGGCTTTAATTTCAACAGCAGCTTGAGCCAGAGGGAATTGCATAAATATTGCCAAGTTGAGCAAAAGACAAAAGAGTTCTTGGCTAGAGCGGTGTCGCAGTTTAGCCTTTCAGCTCGAGCTTATGATCGCATTCTGCGTCTGGCGCGCACAATTGCAGATCTCGCCGGTAGTGAAAATATTTTGATGGAGCATATTTCTGAGGCTGTGCGCTATCGGCTGCCTTTAAAGGTCGCATCCTAAAATCTATTTGCCCCCTGACATGGTTTCGCCTGCATCACATTGTGGTTTGATATTGTCTGGCGCTAAAGCAAGTAGTAACCATAGCGGAATTGATGAAAAAGACAAAGAAAATACACTTACCACCGGGCTGGACCTTTAGTTCGGCCAACAGTGAAGATTATGATGCTGGCATTGATGAGAAGGTTAAGCATAGCGGTACCCGTTGCGTTTACCTCAAGTCAGATGTGCCGGAACCAAGGCCATTGGCCTATCTTAGTCAAGGTTTTTCGCCAGAACCTTATTTGGGTAAGCGTTTGCGTATGTCTGCCTGGGTTAAAAGCAATTGCCAAGGTGGTCGGGCGCAGCTCTGGCTCCGTATTGCTGGTGATTGGACTAGCACCAATGCCAAACCTAACTGTTTTGATAATATGGATGATCGACCAATTCTTGATGTCACCGACTGGACCCAATACAAAATTGTGGTCGAAGTACCTGATACCAGCACTTATATAGATTTTGGCTTGATGCTCAATGGGGCTGGTCAGGCTTGGGTGGATGATTTCTCGTTTGAAACCGTTGGCGATGATGTGGAGCTGACTAGCAGTTCTAATCAGGCCAAATCTGAACCCTTCAACCTAAATTTTGAGGTCTCGAAGTAGACGCTAGATAGTTCCAAATGTTTGGCGATTGGCGATCAATGAGAACCTCAGAAAAACCTAAAAAGATACTTGCCGCAATTCTTGCTTGTCTAGCAAATTGCGGCTATTTTTTGTCTGCTTCTGCAGCCGAAAGCGCTGGGCAAACAAAAGCACCAATACAGTTTGATTTTCAGGCCGATCGCAAACAGGTTCTCTCTAGTTTGCAATTGGACGATGCGGTTTTTCTTTCCGCCATGCGACTGCCGCTGGAGCGGCCGATAATTCTTCCACCTCAGCCTGTTAGCCCTGATTCTCTGACGTCATCGACGAGTCAGTCTTTGGCAACTTCCTCGATTATTCCCTTGCTGAACGCTCCCGGCGCTCTCTACGATTTGTTGAAGAGCAATCAGTTGGTGCAGATAGTCTCTGATGTGGAGCTTAGTGGTACGAAATCGGATGTGGCCAAAGAGGGCAGCGGTAAAGGCTTGATCCGAAATCTCATTGTCACTTTGCAGAATGCCTCTCCACAGCTTATTGAGTTGGCTAAGAGCAGCTTGAAACAAAAGCCTGGTCATAACCATAGCCTAGAGGCTGCGCCAATGGAATGGCAAGGAGAGGGGGGCTACTGGTACGCCACGGCCCTTGATGCCAAGCATCTTTTAGTAAGCAATAAGCAAGAAAATTCAGGCAAAGTAAAAAGTCGCTTTGTGCGGTGGAAGCCTGGCAAGACCGCTGGAAAGACCGCTGCTAAGGCCGCTGTTCCGGCAGCAGCAACGGCACAAACACAGTCAACAGCATTTGATTCTTTGCCTGATCGCATGAAGTTGTTATTTGCTGATAGTGCGGGTGACCCCGAACTCTGGCAAGTTTTGGATACCAGTATCGTCAATAAGAGTAATGCTGGTCGAGCATCTAATCAGCTTTGCGACTTCGCTGACGACAAGACTTCTATTGTTTCCTTTGTCGAGCCTGGAACTACAGCTCTTAAGACGATCGTGTACTCTACCAACAAGTCGGCGGCTGATAGACTTAAGCGCGAGCTAAATGACTTTAAAGAGCCAGCCGAATTTGATTTGAAGAAAATAGCCGACAGCAAATTTAGCATCACCATATCTGGTGCCGGGCCAAAGGCTGTCAAAACTAAGGTTTTCTTGCTTTTACTAACGGGGCCCCTGAGCGCTAGTTAGCAAAGATAATCGAGGCTATTCGATTCGGTCGTAGATCTCAATCACATAGCCGTAACAACTCTCGTCTAAATTGGCTTTCATGAGGCAGGCAACGTCGTTCGCAAGTTAAGTAAATAGCGATGCCCTGCAACTTTTGAAACCACTTAATAGAGGAAGAGGCAATGAAAGAATTTGGCAATCAAGCTCAATTAAACGACAGTGTGGCAGTGGCCCTTGATAAAAATGATAGTGCCATGGGCAATGTGGCAGCTGATACATGGAGTGGCCGAACACTTAGCTCGGATAAGAAGGTCGTTAAGGCCGATGACGAGAACGTAAAGTGTCTTGTCATAACCGATCTCTACGGTAATAAGACCAAGGGTGGCTGCATTCCTTCGCAGGAGCTTTTACCTGGGAAACCATCGCCTCTAGATACTCCGGCAAAGCCACCATTCAAGCCAGAGATCCCTGCTGATGGTGGTCCAAAATATCCTATAAAGGAACCTATCAAAGACACGATCAAAGACATTGTAAAAGATCCCATTAAAGTGCCAGGGCTAGATGGTGGTATCAAAACTCCGATGAAGCCAAACATTGTTGATTCTATTGAGTTTGGCGAAACCTTCGTTAAGCCTGTGCCGAAGCCCGGCAAAGTTATCCAGCCCAATAACAGTCAGAACAATACTTTCGAAAAATAACGGTGACCCGACGGAGTACAGCTCCGGCTCGGATAAGCAATTATCCTAGCCGGAACTGCCATTTAGAACTTCAGTTTGAAAGCCTACATTTCAGGCCGAAGAGCCATCAGCTGCCTCTACCGTCAACCGGTCGTAGAGCTTATAGGTCAGGCCCGCTAAAATCAGGCTCATGGCTAGAGTTGCAACATTGAAGGCAATCATTGCTGGCCAGAAATATTGGAAGGGATAATGCCCAATGGCTCTCACAGTTGCCGTCAGCTGAGGGCTGGCACTAAGTAGTAAAAACAGTATGGTCGGTAGACCCAGGTAGCGACTAACCAGCCAATATTTTCCAGAAGTCAAAGCCCAGCTTCTTTCAAAAGCAGCAAAGGGGTGGTGGCCTTCGAGAGCGTAAGCTGGCAGAAATAGGCAAGCTCGTACCATCACAATCAGCCCCGGCACGATGAAAAATATCATGCCCAGACTGCCTAGAGCCGATATCAACCACTCGCCAAGCACGTATAACAGAACGGTCCAGAGGCCGATCATCGCCACTCGCCCAGGGTATTTCGGCGCTGCCAGGTAGGACACATAGAAGAGCTTTACGATTGGCAGTATTCCGGCTGAAATAAAGGCTGCGGCAATCAGGCCAAAGGAAAAATCTGGTTTGAGCCCAATGTCAGAGAAGAGGTGCGCCTGGCTCATATTCGACCCGACCATACAGGCTGCCACAAAAGGCCATTGGGTTCTTATAAATGGCCGCGAGTCTGACCAAAGCTGCTTCAGGTCGGCAAGGAAATAACTGTTTGTTTTGGGGGCAAGAAACAAGCTTAAGACCCAGTTGGCCGTTGCCAGGCACACGGGAATAAGTTGAGCAAACACGGCGCTCCAAATTCCAATATCCATGAAAACCTCCCTTGCCTCTTCTATTGTTCCACCGGCAGCTAAAATCTCCCACGGTTGTAGGCGAATTTATATCCATGACGGAGTCGGTTTTTTAGAAGTGCCAGAAGCAAAGATTACTTAGCTTTGCCCTTCGCTACTTTTTTAGTCTTTGCTGGGGCGGGCTTTTCTACTTGGTTTGCTTTTACTTTTTCTTTTTCAGCTAAAAGAGCTTTTTGCTTAAATTCCTTCTCGCCCTGCGTTTCTTCCTTCTTAGTCTCTTTGCCTTGCTTGACGATTTCGTAGCGCAATTGCACTAGACCGCTCTTAAACACTTCGTAGGTCACAAGTTTTAGATCGACAGCACAGTCTTTTGAGGCTACCAGTGGAATGCCACTGATCAAAATCTTGGGATGAATAGAGACGATCAGCTCATCAACAAGTTCGTTGGCAATCAGCAGTTCACTGATTTCTCTGCCGCCGACTAGCCAGATCATGCCACCATCTTCTTCCTTTAGTCGCCGCACCACATCTTGCGGTGGCTCTGCTGTGAACTCGAGGCCGGCATAGGGTGAGGGTTTTGCTGTGCGTGAAAAGATAATGGCACGCTTAGATGAGTAAGGCGCTTCTTCAAAACTAAGAGCCTGGTCGTAGGTCTTGCGACCCATTATTACAGTGTCAACATCTTCGTAGAAGAACTCATAGCCGTGGGCATAAGGGTCAAAGAGCCAGTCAACTGAACCGTCTTCACGAGCAATATAACCATCAAGACTATTAGCTACATAGAGCACTACACGACGTGACATTGTTTCTCCATTTGTTCAATACTAAATTTGGCTTACCCGGGTCATTAATGTTGAGGCTGGATCTTCGCAGGCCTTAGACCAGTCTGGCCGTTCGCTAAGCTTCTTGATGAGAATGCTATCTTTGGGGAAGAGCACCCAATTGATTTTGTGTTGGTCTAATATTTCGCTCCAGCCGGCTTTGGCTTCACACACCGTGCCATAGTCGCCATAGAACTTTTCACCGTAGAAATCGGCACGATCATCAATGAACACTGGCATCTCTAGTTCGTATGAGATTAAACCGCCCCAGTTGTCTAAATTAAAGCCGCTACTAGCAGGTAATTTCTTTTCAGCTATGTAGTCTAAGGTTTTGCTTGGCATTGCCAGAGGATCAAAACCGGCTTTGAGAACGGTATCAGGTCCTTGCCTTGGAGTGGCGAAGGTGATGGCAATGACAATCAAAGAATAGAGTATCGGCAGCAAATGCTTACTTGAATTCTTTTCTTCGCTATCAAAATTGGCTGCACCGGTGACTAGTGATTTCATCCCATTGAGCAGCTTAGGCAGGCGTTCTGCCGACAGTTGCACGCCGCTATATAACACACCTAGTACTGGCAAAGCGACGATGGCAAAGAGAGGCATGTGCCGCACCGCCGATAGTGACAGGTAAGTGAATACACCTGTCATTGCTAACGATGGTAAGCTAATTTTCTTGGCGCCAATAGCCAGGCCGGTAGCCAGAAAGGCAAAGAGAACGGCCAGGCACCAGGCATGGAAATTGAATAAGAAATTGGGCGCTTTGAACTCATCAGTTTGAGCGAGAATGCCGGTGCCATGAAGATATTCGCCGATGTAGTGGTAGAGCTGAAGGCCATAGGGGTTAAGCAAGCTCACGGCAAAGAGGCCGCCTAGTAAAGCTAAGAGTTGGCCAGCTTGTTTTAGTTTGGCGCTGCGCAAGGGCGAGGCTCCAGCAATCAGGCCTCTGAATGTGGCCACCACCATGTATAGACCGGTTATGGCAAAGGCCAAGAGAAAGGCTGGGTGGCAATTAACCCAGAGAATCATATAAGGAAGTAGCCAGGCGAAGAGTGACTTGAGGCTACCCTTACCATTGTAAAAATCTTCGAGCCTGGTGGTGAACAGGTAGACGCCCCAGAAAGTGAATATGTGCGGACGCACGAGCCAATGGATGGCGGCGGTCAAAAGGCCGAATACTGAAAATAGCAGAGCAAAAATGAAGTTGCTGCCAGCGCTGCGAATGCGCTGATAGAGAGCCAGTACAAGAGTGGCGATGGAAAGGGTGACAATAACAGCTAAAAGATTGAGGCCGCCAACTTTGACAAGGGCTGCCATCATCAGGTCTGAGAGCCACTCATAGGCAACCCAATCTTTACCAGGAAAAGTATAAGACAAGAAATCTTGGTGGGGAATGACATGCTTGTTTAGTATGTAAAAGCCCGTAGCAAGATGCCAACCGGTGGAACCATCGCTAAAGATGAAGGATGGCTTCATAAACAGTAGCAGCTGACAGACACCGACGAACAGAAGATCGCCAACATTTGGCAGTGGATTGGCTTTGCTTTCAGCTTCTGCCATTAGAAACCACTGGGCTTTTGTAGGCTTCTGCGAATTAGTTCTTCTTTGCTCTTTTTAGATTGGTCGGCAACTGCTTCTGGGGTAGATTCTTTCTCGCCTTTGATTTTGTTGATCAAGGTCAATTTGCGTCCGCGATATTGAGCTACTTTGACAATGTCTTGCTCTTCAAAGTGCTTTGCGGCATTAAAGATGGCCAGGTAGTCGGCCACAGTAGTAGCTTTTTCTAGGGCTCTTTTTAGGGCTGCGCGAATTTGATCTGGCATTTTTAGCTGTTCGAATTTACCTGTTAGAGCTGTGCATTCAGCACTGGTTGTTTGATCTTCGATTAGCTCTTTAGCCGCTTTGCGGGCTAGGTCTTCAATGCCGAGGTTGCTTGCTTGACGGATGAAATCGAGGGCATCAGGCTCGTTGTTTACTAGAGAATAGGCTTTGTGTAAGGCTAGATGAGCGAGATCAGCCATTGCCGCTTCGTGGGCGTGGTGAGCAACCGTGATCAAGTCGTCATATGAATTTGAACCGCTGACAAGTTCATCGAGTGTTTTCTTGGAGAGGTCATACATCTCGCACTGCCGAGCGTATTTCGCTACTTCCATCAGGTCATCGCTGGTTTTAGCCAGACCTAGTGCCCTTTCTACTGCACCGCGCTTGACTTTATTGCCTTGTCCGCCGAAGCTATCGAGGGTGTGGATAATGAAAAGACAGCTTTTTGCATCAGTGGCCGAGGATGAAGCGGCGTCAACGGCGTCGCGTGCTTTGCTCCAGTTTTTTGACTTCATGGCACTGACTGCCTTTTGCAATTGCTTCTGGGCATCGATGGCCAAGCCTGAGTCAGGGTAGGGCCCTTTGCTAGCGGCCTGGGCCAGATTTGTGCTCGAAGCTAGCATGAGAGCTGACGAGAGAGCAATTAAGCTCAGGCGCACTAGTTGAATTTTGAGAGGCTTTTTCATTTTTATCATTTTCAAAGTTTCGTCACGAATTGCTTGGTTCGACATTGGTTATTTTAACGGTGATAAGCTCAAATGGCTGAAATTCAAGTTCAAAGGCCGGTCTGCCCCAGACCATTCCTGCTGCTTTGGCTTCTTTCATGAGCGTGCCGTCTAGCTTGTGTATGGTGGCTTGTTGCGTACCGAGAACTTTCGAAATTTGCCTGCCTTCCGTCACGTTGAGAAGGCGCAGGGTCAATTGGTTGTCTTCATCTATATGTGAGGCCATCATTTTAATGGCGTGATTTTCGATTTCGACAAAGCTGATGCGGTCAAATTCGCTTTCAGGAACGACGAAAGCCGTAAGTGGATTTTCGTAAATTTCGGCGAGGCCGTAGGCTGTGGCCGCGATATTTTGCTCAGTCTCGGCTATGGGGGCCCAGGCGTAAGATACGCGATTGAGACCGAGCGAGTTGGCGCCGGGTGTAGCAATATTGGGCCCAGCACCGCCGCCTCGTGTTCGCAGGCGGTTGCGTGAGAGATAACTTACTGCTCGCAATAGTGTCATTGAAACTTGGTTGCCAGCCGCTCCGTATTCAGGTAAGCCAATGTTGAAGAAGCAGTGATTGTGAGCAATGAAGAAGCGCTGACAAGGATAGCGATCGAGGGCTCCTTCATGGCCGAGCGAGACGAAGGCTTTCTCGTCGTAAACTGGGTGAAGATTTGCTTTCTCCGCAACAGGGCGTCTGATTAAGCTGTAATGGTTCTCGCTAAGGGTTTCAGTTAGTGGCTCAGCAACGGAGAAAATTACTTCTAGTCGGTGATCTGTTGCTTTGTTTTTGAAATGGGTTTCAAAATAGACTATTGGAACGTTCGCTTTTAGACTAATTTCGGTGGTGATTTTGTGTTTGACGGTCTTGTTTGTGCGTTTCAATTCAACCAGGGCTGGTGCTTCGCTGGCCTCACCTTTGCGTTTGATCGTGCCTGTTTCTTTTAAGCCGACTGGCAGAGATATTTCGTATTCGACTATGAGTGAAGCGGCAATGGGGCCGTTCATTCCCGCTCTGACATCGACTATTGTCGATGTTATTGGCTCATCTAAGGCTAGTGGATCGTAGTTGTAAGTATCGCCACCATCGGCAGTATCGGCAAAGCTGTGGCCGAGTTTGTGGGTTATTACACCACTGGCGTCTCCTGTTCTCTTTTCTTTGACTATTAACTGGCCTTTTTTGTCGATGTAAGCAATGAGAAATTGATTGTGGATAGCGAGGTTGTTCAGCGCACTTGTGTAGTTTTCTTTGAGGTTGGCCGCGGTTTCTGATTTGCGGCTAATGGCTGAGCCGAGGCCTGGTAGTTTGGCCAGGCCAAAGGCCGGAATGCCATCGGCGTAGGCGTAAGCCTCAATAATTTCGACATTTTTAAATTGCGGTACTCCAGACAATTCAAGAAATGCTTCAGTAGCGTCGTGCCTGCTCACTATCTGTAGCGAATCAGAAAAAACGTCTTCTTTTGTGGTTATGCCTGTGGGTGTGGAGGAAGAGACATCTTTGCTTCGGGCGAAACGGATTAAAACCGGCATTGAAACTGGATTTGTGGCGGTGTTAATCACCATGGTTGAGGGGCCATCGCCTTTGTCTGTGTGCTGGGGATCTAGCACATCCATATAGTGCAGGCCAAGGCGAATTTCGCTTTCACTTGGACTTACTTGTCTGGTTAGTGCCTCTTGGCCCTGGCGAGCTAAGACATTTAACTGCGCTGCCAGGCTTTTATTGCGGCTTTGCATCTCGTCATGCACTTCGTCAATACTGCAACCGCAGATACTGTCGTGTGGGTGATTTTTAAGCAGAAGGCGCCAGCTGTGATCAAGCTCTTCGTGGGGATACTTGATCCAGTTTGCCAGAGCCATCATCGCTCGCATGGGCTCAACTTTCTTAATCAGGTTGTGCTCTAGTAGACGATTTTCGCGTTTGAGATAGAGTCTGGTTGAAAGCACCCCAGCGAGCATGTAGGCCCGTTCGCATTCAAAGGCAGTGCGATTGTCGCGCAGTTCGCCGCGAACTAATTGCAAGGCATTGAGGTCGCTAGCCAATGTGCTTTTTGCTTGGGCAAGGAAGGTTTCTAGCGATACTGCTTTGGCTGAAAAATTATGCTCTGAAAGCAATGTTGATAATGGGTCTACTGGTGATTTACTATTGATTAGCGCGAGAGAATCACGCAGCTGATTTTTGAAATTGGGAGCGGGACGCAGGTGGTCGCCGCCAACGGGCACAAGAGCTGAGCGCAATTCCTCGCAATAAGTCAGGGCCTTGTTATTGGTTTCAATCAGTTCAGTTGATGTTTCCCAGGAAACACTATTTTTCTGCCAACCTAAGAAGCTCAACAGATAATCAGCTAATTTTTCCGTGCTGACATTTTCATGGAAGGCTGTTTGATAGTAGCCTCGGGCTAGTTGATTTGTCAGTACTTCTGAGCCGTCTGGACTTTGCCAAAGAAAGAAGGGGCCGCCGGTCATCTCGGGAACGCCTCTCCAGACAACAGCATTGTCGATGCCAAAGCCTTTGAGAAGGCGCGGTAGATCGGCGCTGTGACCAAAGGTGTCAGGGCAATAGCCCACTAGCGCGGGTTCGGCCTTGAGGTGTCGAGCTGCTTTCATGCCGTAATGCAAATTGCGAGTAAGGCTTTCGCCGCCGACTAAAAGTTGATCTGCTAGAACATACCAGGGGCCAATTGATAATCTGCCCTTCTGCACTAAGCTGGCAATGCGAGGGCTTAGCGATGGTGTCATTTCTGCTAAATCTTCGAGCAGGCAGGTTTGGCCGTCCAGCATAAAGTTATCGAGTTCACCCTGCTCTAGCAATTGAACAATCGATTCGACTACTTGTGTCAGCTGCGTGCGATAGGCACCAAAGCTCCAATACCATTCTCTGTCCCAATGGGTATGAAGGTAGAGCAAGATTTGATGATCATCAGCCATCGTTAGTTATCCTCGCAGAAGTCTGGCAAAATGCCGCTTCGATTCATCTAGAGCTTCGTCCATTGATTGATCGTCTTCTCCCAAAAACTGATCATCAAATTGCATAGAAAATGCGCCCATATAGCCATATAGCTTTAAAGCTTCGATTACTTGACGCCAGTCTACGTGCCCTTTACCGGCTAGTCGATAGTGCCACCAGAGAGGGCCGAAGGTGCCGCTATCAGCAAGGATAGTGCGATTTATTTCCACATCATGTGCCACCACATGATCGATGGCGGTGGCAAAGGCTGAAAGATTTGCCAGGTATTCGATGCCCAGCCAGAGGCAGTCGGCAGGCGAATAGATCAGGGCAAGGCCGGGGCAAGATGAAATTAGATCGCGCCATTCTTGTGGGTCCATGGCCCGCCACTTCTTCAGCGAGACCCCGCGATATTCAGTCGGTGTTGATAGTCTTAGTAAGAGGCCAACACCCAGAGCATCAAGGCTTTGTTTGATAGAAGGGTAGACAGCGGCAAAGTCTTCTATCCAGTTGTCTTGACTGGATGGTCGCAAAAAGAATGATACTTTTTTGCAGTCAAGGCTCTTGGCCACTTGGCCAAGCTTTTCGATCATGGGCGCAAATTGCTTCACTGATTTTTTATCGGATGCATCAAGGCAAAAATCTAAATTGAGGCAGGCGAACTCAACCCCTTGGGCTAGTGCCGCTTCTTTTGTCGCTTCAAGGTAGCTTCGCTCCTTGTCATCTGCTTTTTTATTTGCTTTGGCTGGGGCAAATGGGGCGAATGAATACTCCACAGACTTAATGCCCTTGGAGGTCGCCAGTTCTACTGCTCCATCTAAACCGCTACCAAATTTGGTGGCATCAAAACATAATTTCATCGCTCAAGTTTAGCAAATAAATCGACAGCGATAAGTTTAATCTAGAGGCTGTTGAGATAGTCGCGGCGCACAAGTGGGTCGGGAATGTCGTTGAAGTCCATGCGAACCATCTGTTTAACGTCAAAATTTTGCCGACGCAAAACCGAGAGCGTTACTGGGGTGTTTGGTGAGCCTACTATCAAGTCGTAGCACTGGTCTTTGTTCAGGTTGCGGGTAGGAACGCCGTCCACCGCTACAATCTGGTCATCAACATGCATGCCAGCCTTAGCGGCCGGAGTGCCGGCGAAAACGGTGTTGATTACCGCCGGTCCGTCGGGCAGTTTGTGGAACTTGACCCCGATAATGCCCACCGATTGCTCGATGGTAAAAGGCTGTCTGGCGTTTAAGGCTTGTTCTTGCGCTCTGGCTTTGAGTACTCTTTCGCGGTCTCTTTGGGCTCGTTGGGCGCCACTGAGCTGGAAGTCAGTAGGTTTATTGCTGCTGGCAGAAGAATTGAGTTTCTTGGCCTTCTTTGGAGCCGGGGGCGGAACCGCCATGCGGTGCTCAATTGTGCCTTTCAGGGTGGAGCGGTCTGGGCTGTCAGTGGCGTCAAATTTTGGTACGTCTGGCTTCAGTACAGGCTCATCTGCCGCCCGGGCGGCATAGGAGGCATAGGAGGCAAAGGAGCAGAAGATTAGTGTGAGGGATAGTGTACGGGCCAAGCCATAGCCGATGGCCCCAGGTGAGCTTCTGCGCCCCTCTGCCTTGGCAACTGTAATTTCGGCTTTCTCTTCCATCGCCAGTATCCGTGCGTCTTGGTCTGTAGTCTTTGGTCTTTGTTTGCTGGGGTCTTTGCTTTTCTGGGCTTTGGCCCAGATTTGTTTGATTAACGCTTGAAGACCTATCTACTTTCTAGATTAACTGAATTTTCCAGAAAAAAATGGGTCTACGTGATGAAACCACTTAGTCAAGACGCAGCTGCCGGAACTATGTATATGAAGGCTAGCTTAAGCTCGTCCAAGAAATTGCCGACAGGTGCTAACCTCAAGTTCTAAATTGGGATGGATTTATCTTGGTTGGAGGAATGCTCGTGAGCAAAGTTACAGTTGTAGGAGCCGGATTTGTAGGCGCCACCGTGGCCCAGTATTTGGCTGATAGAGAAATTGCCGACGTCTGTCTCGTCGATGTTGTCGAAGGCATGCCCCAAGGCAAATCTCTCGATATGATGCAAGCGGCTGCCATTACCAGCCATGACTGCGAAGTTGTCGGCTCAAATGACTATGCCGCTACCAAGGGTTCTGACATCGTTGTAATTACTGCCGGTATTGCCAGAAAGCCAGGTATGTCTCGCGATGAGCTACTTAAGATCAACGCTAACATCGTTCAAGGCGTTGCCAAAGAAGCTATCAAGTATTCGCCTGATGCAATCTTTATCACTGTCTCTAATCCACTTGACGTGATGACCTATCTGACCTGGAAAACTACCAAGTTGCCAGCTTCAAGAGTTATCGGTATGGCTGGTGTACTTGACTCAGCTCGCTTCCAGGCTTTCATCGCCATGGAAACTGGCTTCTCTGTTCAAGACGTTCGTGCCATGGTTCTTGGCGGCCATGGTGACCTGATGGTTCCTCTCACTCGTTTCGCTACCGTCAACGGTATTCCAATCTCTGAATTCTTGCCTCAAGCCAAAATTGACGAAATGACCAAGCGCACTCAAAACGGCGGCGCTGAAATCGTCAACCTGCTCAAGACCGGTAGTGCCTACTATGCACCGGGACGTTCTGTTGTGCAAATGGTAGAAGCAATTTTGAAGGATCAAAACCGCTTGTTGCCTTGCTGCGTTCAAGCTGATGGCGCTTATGGTCTAAAAGATGTCTATATCGGCTTGCCAGTAGTTTTAGGCAGAGAAGGTATGAAGAAGATCGTTGACCTTAAGTTGAACAAAGAAGAGCAAGACCTGCTTAACGCCTCAGCTAAGTCAATTAAAGAGAACATTGACTTGATGAACCAGCTGCTCGTAGCTGTCTAAATCGCCGATAAGGTCAGTTGCTGAGGGCTTGGCTTGTTAGCGCTTGCCCCAGATAGTGCAAAATGATGAGAGAGGCCCAGATAATGGGCCTCTCTTTTGGATTCTCCTAATCTTGAAAGTTTTTGTGTCAGTCTTTATGGCCGCTGACGGTTCTAAAGAGAATGAGCGGATATAATACTTAGCTAGGCTTGCTGCAAGTGCTACTTATAGTTTTACTTCTAGTTCAAAGTTCTCGCCCGCTTCCCCCAAAGTCTACTTCTTGTCATTTTTGTTTCGTCCCCGATTTTAGGTCATTAGTGATACCACATATGAAACCAGTGCTCTTCAATAATTCTGTCGTCTCTCGTCTGCTTTTACTTAGTGCCTTAACTGCAAGTAGCCTTATGCTAGTTGCACCGGTCTGGGCATTAGAAACCTCTCCGGCGATTACTCTGGGCAGTCAGGATTTTACTCTCGACAGTGATGATAAAGAGCACGAGAAAGAGAAAAAGGAAATTGAGAATACTCTTTCGAACATTGAAACATTGTGGAATGCTCACAACCTTGATGGTGTGATGTCGAACTACTCCGATGACTACGTCAACAATGATGGTCTCGACAAGAAGGCCGTCACTACTCTTACGCAAGATTTTTGGAAGACCTACCCCGATGCTAAATCGGTATCGAAAACTAAGCAAGTGAGAATAGAAGGTAATTTTGCCACTATTGAATCGCGTGACATGGCTGTTGGCACAACCTCTAAAGAGATGCCTGGTATGAGCAGCAAGGGTGAGCTGCAGTCGCTTTCGGAAGGGCAGCTTTACTTAAAGAAAATTGGAAATGCCTGGAAGATCGTGGGCGATCGTATTGACTATGAAAAAGTGAAAGTTGCTTTTGGTCTGGCAAAGCAGCTCAATGCCGTATTTACTGCGCCAGAACAAGTAAAAGCTGGCAAGCAATATTCCGCCAAATTAGAAGTGTCTTTGCCCCCTGGCCTTTTTGCTGTTGGTTCTATAACCAGTCAACCTTTACGTTTCCCGCAGCCCAGCCCAACTGATAGCCCGCGGCCTTTAGAAGCACCGGCGTTAGAGCGGGTGATGAGTGCCAATAACGAAAATCGCAATGAGCTTCTCACGGCTACTGTTATTTTGACTAATCCCATGCGCACTTCTGTCATGGGTGTTTCTTTCTTGACTCGACGCATGAATGTTATTGCCGAGCCGCTGCCAGTCAAAGATGAAGTACAGGTGGCGGAAGGCGATAAGAAGCTGCCACGCAAGCATCCTGTGTTTGACGAGAAAGACGATAAGAAAGTCGAAGAGAAGAAACTAGACGATAAAAAATCAGACGAAAAGAAATCAGACGACAAGAAATCAGAAGATAAAAAGCCAGAAGAGAAAAAGGTTGATGTCAAAGCTGCTGACGAGAAAAAGTCGACGGCTAAACCAGCCGAACAGCCAAGCGGAAAGACTTCTGGTAAAAGTTCTGTGGCTCCAGTTGGCGAGAGTAAGTAGTGAAATGAGTAAGCGGCATTTCTTTTTAGGCCGCTGTTATGCCTGAGCACGACCGCCAGAATGATATCAAGGATGAGCCTGCGCAAAAGTCTGTGCTAAGCCCCGAGCTGGGGTCAAAATCGGCAGTTAAAGGGGTCGTTCACAGTGGTCGGCTATATCAGCTATTTACCGTGGTGTTCTCTGCCGTCATTGCCTTCAGTTTAGACCGAGCGGCGAAATTGTGGGCCATAAGTCATTTGATTTTTGGCGAAGAATCAGCGTACTGGCCGGGAGTATTGCAGTTTCGTTTGACCAATAATACTGGTGCGGCATTTTCGCTTGGCAGAGATCACGCTCCAATCATGACTATTATTGCCACTGTTTATACTATCCTTTTCATTTGCTGGGCCCTAAATCGTTTGATTAAGGCCTCGGCTTTTGCTGCTCTTGAGAGAGTGGGTGTCGGTCTGATTATCGGTGGTGCCTGTGGCAATTTGTATGAGCGTTATAGCCAAGGTTGTGTGACTGATTTTCTTGAATTCGCCTTTGTCAGTTTTCCAATTTTCAATGTGGCCGATGCCTTGATTGATGTTGGCTTGGTTCTGATTTTTATCGAAATTCTTTTCTTGCATAAAGACGAGGCTAAGCCCGCTGATGCTCAATGACCCTGAACTAGAAGCCAGTGATTTAGTTGAGCTCCTTGAGTTAACCGTTGTCGCCGATCAGGGTTTTGCCCTGTGCTCAAGGCTCGATCAATATTTGGCTGCCCATATCGATGAGCTTAGTCGCGCTCGGGTACAGAAGCTCATAGACGATGGCTTGATCAAAGTTAATGGAGCCGTTGCCAGAGCCAGTCTAAAACTGAAAGAAGGCGACCTGGTCGAGGTAGTTTTGCCACCGCCAGCGGTGCTAGAGGCGGTGGCGGAAAATATTCCACTACAGATAGTGTACGAAGACGAACATTTGCTGGTGATCAATAAACCGGCTGGCATGGTTACCCATCCTGGAGCCGGAGTGAGTAGCGGCACCCTTGTAAATGCAGTGCTCTATCACTGCCAGGGCAGCCTATCCTCTATTGGTGGTGTGGTTCGGCCAGGCATAGTGCATCGCCTCGATAAAGACACCAGTGGCCTGATCATGGTGGCCAAATCTGATATTGCCCACAAAGGTCTTTCGGCGCAACTGCAAACTAAACAAGCACAGAGAACTTATTTAGCTCTTCTTGAAGGCGTACCTAAAGTAGAGAGCGGTAAGGTCGATGCAGCGATTGGCCGCCATCCACTGAAGCGCAAAGAGATGACGATTGTCAGAGAAGGACAGCGTGGTCGATCTGCTGTGACACATTTTCAGGTGGTGAGAAATTTCTCTAAATTTACCCTAGTTGAATGTCGCCTTGAGACTGGTCGCACTCACCAGATTCGTGTCCACATGGCTAGTCTCAATTTACCTGTGGCTGGCGACATAGTTTACAATCGCAAAACTTCCGGTACTCTTGAAGCCAGGCACAAGCTCGGTTTGCGTGGCCAAGCCTTGCATGCAGCTAGGCTTTCTTTTATTCATCCAGTGACTAATTTGCTGTTAGAATTTCAAGCTGAGCTGCCTCAAGATTTTGAGCAACTGCTGGCGAAACTTAAGTAAGGCGTTGAGAAGTGCTCCCCAAATATTTGTACATGGCTTTGGCCGGTCTATCTGTTGCTTTTACTATTTACTTTATGGCTACCACTTCGGCCCTGAATGTCAGTTATAGCATTGCCTCTCAGGCCCTGCAGCTGCCGCTCCCACTGATTGCGCTGAAGTTTTTTGCTTTGGGTGTGATCACAATGTTCTCTATTTGGAAGATTCGCTCTAAAGAGTTGAAGAGTGAAGCCAAGCAGCTGCAGTGGCAAGCCCAAGATGCCAAGCTTGCAGTGGAAATTCAATCTGACAAAGAGAAGCAGCTGGAAGCCAAGATTGCCACACTAGAAGCAGCTCTCAACTCTGCTTTGAAGAAAAAGGGTTAAGGCCATGAAGATTGTTTTGAGAAAAGTCGTTGCCGCCCTTTCTGTCAGCTTAGCTCTGACTTTTAGTGCCTGTAGCCTTTGTCCTGCGGCTTCGGCCAAGAAGCTTGAGAATAGAGAGCATAAGTCGAAAGATTTTAAGGCTCAAGATTTCGCCGATGCCCAGAGGCTCTTTGATCAGTACAAAAAGTACGATTTGTCCAACGATATGAAATTGGTTGAGCTTTATGCCCCTGATGCCACAATTGAGTTGGGGGTTGAGCGTGAGCACGGTGACGTTCGCTGGCAAAAGCTTAACCGTGACAGCTTCGCTAAAGAAGTAGCGACCAGCTTCAAAGATGAGCATCTTAATTCATTAAAGAACGAAGAAACCTTCGCCACGCCTAGCTTCAAAGAGGCGAAGCACCCCGTTAATGACAAACCGGCGATTGAAGTTGTCTTTCACGGTACTGCTGGTCACGCCAGCATCAAAGTAACCTGGCTTTTGCAGCCCGGAGCCGATGGCCATATGCTCATTGCTAGTGAGCGCTCTGTCACTTACAGCAAGCATAAAAGCAAGTTTCACGGTAGCTGCAAGTAATCGAGCCAGAGAGCCACAGGGCTACTAATCGCTAGAGCTGCCAGGCTTTTGGAAGTCTGAGGCTTTCAGGCCGTCTATGAAAGACTTGAACTGCTTTGCTTCTTCTTCGTCTTTCTGATGGTCGGCGGCAATTGTGCCATCGGCTATCACCTGGGCTGAGACAAAGATTGGTACTTTTGCCCGCAGGGCAATGGCGATAGCATCAGAAGGTCTAGCATCGAGGGGTTTGGTGACATCTAGTTTCTTGGCTGGGTCGTTGAGCTTGATTAAGATGGTAGCGAAGTAAGTGCTGGAAGCTAGTTCGTTAATCTCGATACGGTCGACTTTGTAGCCAAGGGCTGTAATCGTATTAAGTAAGAGATCGTGGGTCATGGGCCGCTCAGGTTTGTGATTGTTGAGGGCCTTGTCAATAGCCTGAGCCTCGAAAGGTCCAATCCAGATGGGTAGGGCGCGTCTTTTAGTGGAATCGTTCAGGACAACAATAGGTTGTCCCGTGCGGGCGTCAAAAGCAATTCCATATACAAACATTTCAATCATTAAGGTGAAATTCCCGGTCCAGGATTATTCTCTGTATGCCCATTTTGGGGGATTTTATGTAAGCAAAAGATAAATTCTTTAGTGAAAACCCTGACTGCTACTCGCTTCACGTTCGTTTTTGCTCTTCTGCTTGCTCTTCCAGCCCTTCCTGGCCAGCAATAGCAAGCTTTTTTCACCCACTGGCTTAGGGACGCAAAGAGCTAGGACAATGTTCCATAGTATTGACAGTGACCTCCTTCGCGTGATGAACTAATGCTCCTTGGGCCTTTAGGGTTCAAGCCTCCTGAACTTTTCAAATACTGCTATTCCCTTCAAAATAGTATTTGAGTAAAGAGTTCTCCAGAGCAATCTGGGCGAGGTCTCTAGTCCGGATGGCGGAACTGGTAGACGCGCACGTTTGAGGGGCGTGTGGTGCAAGCCTTGAGGGTTCAAGTCCCTCTCCGGACAAATTTTTATACTAGCGCTAAAACTAGATCAACCTTTGCTCTGTTCAGACTTATACAAGTATGATGAGCACGTCACAGTTGATCTATTTAAACTCGAGAAGAAAAATGACGATAGTTACCCGAGCACAGTGGCCCCACACGATTGAAGACATTATCAAGGCTCTTGATGGCGTCTGGGGTTTGATTGGAGCCAATGGTGTCAACGGCAATCTTTACCGCCTAGAAAAGAGCCTGCATGAGCCGGTTGTATATACTCTCACCGAGTATCGCGGGGCTGATGAAAGCGACATTGTTCGCCGGGAAGAATATAGTGGCGATGATAGGCTCACTGCCATTAACGTCTTTGCTGTAGCGATTGGCTTCGAATCTAAGTCTTAAGCCGTGGTGAAGTCGCGGCCAAGTTATCTGGGCATCATCATTCAAGGCTCTCTTTCGCAAGGGCTTGAGATGCGCCTTGATACTGAGCAGAGCGTGGAAGATTTAAGGGTGGGCCGCTTTGTTGTGGTTGAAGGCGCCAATTCGCGCTTTTTCAGCATGCTTACCGATGTGACACTATCGGCTGCTAATCCTAGTATTTTGCTCAATCCGCCTCGCACCGACCCGTTTTTGATGTCGGTTTTGTCCGGGGTGACTACTTTTGGCACTGTTAAGCTGCAACCCATGCTCATGCTTGAGCAGTCAACTGCTGAAGATACCCGTGAGTTGCGGCCAGTGAAGACCATTCCTTCGCACTTCTCACCGGTTTACGAGGCTAGTTCTGCTGACTTTGCTCTGGTATTTGGTGAAGAAGACGAGAGTGATGCTCGCAATACCCATTTTAATATCGGCCGCCCCCTCAACATGGAAACGCCGGTTTGCATTGATCTCAATCGTTTCATCGAGCGTTCAAATGGAATTTTTGGCAAGTCGGGCACTGGTAAGTCTTTCCTCACCCGTATTTTCTTGAGCGGTATCATCAAAAAAGATCTGGCTTCGGTGCTGGTCTTTGATATGCACAATGAATATGGCTGGCAGGCCATGTCTGAAAGTAAATCGGCGCCACGAGTAAAGGGTCTCAAGCAGCTCTTTGGTCATAATGTCGTGGTTTTCTCCCTCGATCGCGAATCCTCGCGTGCTCGGGGAATTCCTGATGCGCGGGAGCTTTATATCGGCTATAACCAAATCGAAATTGAAGATCTTGACCTGCTCAAGAACGAACTAAATTTGACTGAGGCCTCACTTGAGAATGCCTATATCTTCAAAGAGAAAATTGGCGCTGATTGGATTGCGACATTGCTCGACATGTCGGGCGATGAAATAGAGGAATTTTGCCAGAATTTCAAAGGCCACCCTACCTCGCTTAAGACCCTTCAGCGCAGGCTCAATACCGTGGTGCAAAAGACACCGTATTTAAAACCACGGGTTGGTCATAACTATATAGAAGAGATCTTGACCCAAATTCAGGCAGGCAAGCATGTGGTACTAGAGTTTGGTCGACAGAATAATTTGCTCTCGTACATGCTTGCCACCAATATCATCACCAGACGTATACACGCTGAATATGTGCGCCAGTCTGAGCTCTACATTTGCGATCCTGAGCGCGTTCCCGCCCCGCGCAAATTGATGATTGTGATTGAGGAAGCGCACAAGTTTCTTTCGCCAGCTGTGGCCAAGCAAACCATATTCGGTATTATCGCGAGGGAAATGCGCAAGTATTTTGTCACCCTCCTCATTGTTGACCAAAGGCCTTCGGGTATCGATCCAGAAGTGCTCAGTCAAATTGGCACAAGGGTGACGGCCTTGCTCAACGACGATAAAGATATTGATGCTGTCTTTACTGGCGTTTCGGGTTCACAAACTTTGCGTACTGTTTTGGCTCAAATGGATCCCAAGCAACAGGCTCTGGTGTTGGGTTATGCCGTGCCCATGCCAGTGGTGGTGCGCACTCGCCCCTTTGATCAAGATTTCTACAAAGCGGTAGCCGATCTCGACTGGGTGGGTGACTTGCATAGCGCATCTGCTGAGATTAAGGCTGAAGTGAGCCAGCGCGCCGAGATTGCCAACAAAGAATTATTTGGCTGATTTTTGTCACCAGTGGCGTCTTTTTCCTGACTTTTACCGGGTTTTACCACTTGCCACTGGCTCTAAATTTAAGCTACTCTAGCCTGCATGGCACAGCCCCCTGACGAATACGATCCTTACGCTGATATTGGCTCTTCTGACACCGAAGGAGAGGCTCAGGACAACTTCGTAGAGCAGAAAGAGCCGAGCGAAATGCTCATGTGCTTGATTCTCGCTTCGGCTTATCTTGGTTTGGCCAAATATTGCTGGACGCCGCTCCTTTTGGCAAAAGACTGGAAGCTGCTCTTTAACATCGAAGGTTTTTTTCTCGGCATAGCCGCCCTTTCGGTTATGGTTGGTTTGCGGCCCTACCTCACGCCGTCGAGTCTGCAGCTCAGTCGTCATGGCATTAAGTACCGCGGACCTTACTGGCCCCAGCGTAAAACTGTTAACTGGCAGCAGGTAGAGAAGGTTTATTTAAGCCCTGAGCTGATTCTTGTGCTTTACCATCCGACCATTGGCAAAAAGCAGCTCTGGCCGCTAGTAATCACCTCTATCTATCTAAGTGATAGAGATCGCATAGCTAAAGTGTTCATCAAGTATTTGCCAATTCCGCCAATTATTCTCTCAAGCCCAGCGCTGCTCTCGCGCGTGATCATGCTACTTCTGTTCTTGGCTGTGGTGATATGGCTTTTAGAGATGCTGATTATTCAGTAAAGTTTTCTGGTTTTATTTGTCGAAGGTTAGATGGCGCAAATAATCAATGAGATTGTCCATTTCCTGGTCGTTGATTATCTCTACGGGTTGGGCTGGCATCATGCCTTTGCCTTTGCGTAAATAAGCTTTGAGCGAGGCATCATCAGGAAAGTCTTTGCTGAGGTTCTCCAGGCTAGGCCCCATATTTGCTCTGCCGCTGGGATGGCAGGTATTGCAGCTGCGAAAGAAGAGCTGCTCGCCATTGAGGTTTGTTGAGCCCGCTTCTGCTCTTTGCTTTTGCGCCCGTTTGACTATTTCAATGCGTTTCATCTCTTCTGACATAACGCAGCCATCGAGCAAGATAGCTGTGCCAAAAATTGAGAGCACCACTGCAAAAACGCGACGAAAAGACATGAAATTTCCCCTTGGCAGCCAGAGTTTACCGCACTTTAACATCCTACTTTATAACTGTTTTCAATGCGTTTAAGTAAGACCAGCTCAGGATGCGGCTAAAACGTAACAGAACAAAAAGTGCTTTCCGAAATTTGCTTAACATTGTGTTTACCTGGCCGTTGTAGAGTTACTACAGAGGCGGAAAGTAACCAATCTTTTAATCAAGCTTCCCGGAATCAAACATTGTTCGAACCAGTCACCTCGCTAAACGGAGCCATGCGTCAGTGACTGTCTGCCCTATCTGGGCTGGAAATCAAGCTCCCGAGATGAGCGGCAGGTAACATGACACCACCACAAGCAACCAGATTAGATCCTCCAGCCAAACAAGGGCCTCAGGAAGCCGAAGAACGCATCATCATCCGTGGCGGCAAGCCTCTTCGTGGTGAGACAAGAATTTTCGGCGCTAAAAATGCCGTTCTCAAAATGATGGCAGCTGCACTTCTCGCCAAAGACGTTACCGTTTTAAGAAACGTCCCTAACTTGACCGATGTTCACATGATGGCTGAAGTTCTTCGTCACCTCGGCGCTAAAGTCGAAGTGAAAGATTCTGAAGTTAGCATCGACGCTACTAACCTTACTGAAATTGAAGCTCCTTATGAGTTGGTCAGTCAGCTGAGAGCATCATTTGTTGTGCTCGGTCCCTTGCTCGCTCGCTGCAAAGAAGCCAAAGTCTCACTGCCTGGCGGTTGCGCCATTGGCGAACGCCGTATTGATTTGCACGAAAAAGGCTTGAAGCTTCTCGGCGCTGAAGTGGGCATTGACCACGGTTATGTCTATGCTTCAACCCAAAAATTGACTGGTGCTCGCATCTACCTTGACCGTCCAAGTAACGGCGCCACTGAAAACATTATGATGGCTGCTGTTTTAGCTGAAGGTCAGACCATCATTGAGAATGCTGCTCAAGATCCTGAGATCGTTAACTTGGCTGACTGTATCAATGCCATGGGCGGCAAGATCACTGGCGCTGGTACCTACCAGATCGTCATTGATGGCGTGCCCCAAGAAGAAATGCATGGTGCAGTAGTTGATACTATTCCAGACAGACTTGAAGTTGGTACTTTCCTCTACGCTTGTATGGCTGCTGGTGGTGAAATCATCATCAATGGTGCTAATGCTCACCATATCTATGCCGTAATCAGCAAGATTCATGAGATGGGTGCTGAGTGCTCAATTTATGCACCAGATACCATCAAAATCAAGGTTGAAGGTCGCTTGAAAGCAATCGACGTCACCACTGTTCCTTATCCTGGCTTCCCCACTGACTTGCAAGCACCGCTTATGTCGGTTCTAGCCGTGGCTGAAGGTACTTCAATCATGACTGAAACCATGTACGAAAACCGCTTTATGCAAGTGGGCGAATTGCGCAGAATGGGCGCAGATATTCAGCTCAAAGCCAACTCAGCCATCGTCAAAGGTGTGCCTAAGTTGATGGGTGCTGAAGTTAAGTCAAGCGACTTGCGTGCTGCAGCTGCTCTTATCATCGCCGGTCTCGGTGCTGATGGCGTAACTGAAGTAACTGGTTTAAGTCACCTTGATCGTGGTTACGACAAACTGGAAGAAAGACTGCGTGACCTCGGCGCTGATGTCTGGAGAAGATAACCAGATTTAGTTAGTTCTAGGTTTCCTGCAATGATAGTAATGAAATTTGGCGGCACTTCAGTGGGCTCGAAAGAGCGTTTTGAACAGGTGTTCGCCCTGATTTCAAAAACCAAAGAAAATGACGGACCGCCACTGGTGGTAGTTTCCGCTATGTCAGGCGTTACTAACGCCTTGATTGAAGCGGCTAACCTGGCGGTTCGTCGTGACCTTGATGGTGCTCTTGCTCAAATAGAGATGATCAGGCAAAAGCACATTGATGCTGTCAAAGGCCTTCTTAGTGCCGAAAAGGCTCAAGCATTGCTGGCCGACTTGAACATTCACTTGCAAGAGTTAGAGTCAGTTTTGCGCGGTATCAACTATTTAGGTGAGCTCTCCAAGCGTTCGCTTGATGTGGTTTCATCCATTGGCGAGTTGCTTTCCAGTCGTGTTTTGGCCGAGTACGCCTCTAGTCGTGGCCTGAAAGTGCAATGGGTAGATGCCCGACAAGTTCTCATTACTGATGATACTTTCGGTAAAGCTAACCCACTCTGGGCTGAAGTTGAAATTCGAGCCAAGAAAATTATTGGTGCGGCCGTTAAAGATGGCTTTACTGTTATTAGTCAGGGCTTTATTGGCTCCACTATTGATGGTGTCACCACCACTCTTGGTCGGGGCGGTTCCGATTATTCGGCTTCGATTCTTGGCGTAGCAGCTGATGCTTCGCGCATCGAAATTTGGACCGACGTCGACGGCATGATGACTTGCGATCCACGCATTGTGCCAGCTGCCAAAGTGATTGCCCAAGTAACCTTCCAAGAAGCTGCTGAACTTGCTTATTTTGGTGCGAAAGTTTTGCACCCACTAACCATCAAGCCAGCAGTTGAGAAGAGTATTCCGGTTAAAGTTTTGAACACTATGCGGCCTGATAGCCCGGGGACATTGATTCAAGCCGATGTAGCTGACAGCGATATTGATCCTAAAAATATTCCGCTCTCTCAGCGCATTTGCGCCATTGCCTCCAAGAAAAATATTACGGCTCTTTTCATTAGCTCGCCGCGCATGCTTATGGCTCACGGTTTTCTCGCTAAAGTATTCAGTGTGTTTGATCGCCACAAGACCTCGATTGACTTGATTGCTACTTCTGAAGTTTCGCTTTCAATCACCATCGATTCAACTGAGAATCTCGATGCTATTAAAGAAGACTTGGCCGAATGGGGCGAACTCAAAGTCTTGAATAATACAGCCATCGTCACAGTTGTTGGTCGGCAGTTCCGCGGTAGCAGTGGTATTGCCGGTGAAGTCTTTAGTGCCATGAAAGACATCAATATTTTGGTTATTTCTGGTGGTGCTTCTGATATTAACTTGAGTTTCTTGGTTCTAAACGAAGACGCTGACAATGCCGTCAAGCAGCTACACAAGCATTTCTTCGGTGCTTAAAAAGAGAAAGATATGAATAAGAATAGAATTGACCTGCGTAGTGACACCGTAACGCTGCCGCCGCAAGAGATGCGCGATGCTATGTCAAAAGCAGAGCTTGGGGACGATGTTTATGGTGAAGATCCGACCGTCAATTTGTTGCAAGAGCGCTGTGCGCAACTGACTGGCAAAGATGCTGCTTTGTTTGTGCCCACCGGCACGATGGGCAATCTCAGCAGTGTGCTTGCCCACTGTCAGCGCGGTGACGAAGTAATTCTCGGTTCGCGTTCGCACATTGCTATTTGGGAGCAAGGAGGCGCTTCTGCGTTTGGCGGTGTTAGCCTGCGCACTATTGCCAACGAAGCCGATGGTACTTTGCCTTTAGAGCAAATTAGTTTGTGTATTAATGACGACAATGTGCACCGCACCACTACTAAACTCATTGCTTTAGAAAATACCTACAATGGCCAGCCTCTGACACCTGCTTATATGCGTATGGTGAAAGAGATTGCTTTGCAAAATGGTTTAGCTGTGCACCTAGATGGTGCCAGATTGTTCAATGCTAGTCGCGCTTTGCTAGCCAGCATTGATGAATTTACTGCCCACGTAGATTCTGTGCAGTTCTGTTTCTCTAAAGGTTTGTCAGCTCCGGCTGGCTCAATTATTTGTGGCAACCATGAATTTATTGCCAAGGCTCGGCGTATTCGCAAGGCCCTTGGCGGCGGTATGCGCCAGGCTGGTGTCCTGGCTGCAGCTTGTATCTGGGCCCTCGATAACATGGTGGAAAGGCTCGACATTGACCACGCTCTGGCCATGCAACTAGCCCAGGGCCTCTCTGAAATAGAAGGCATTCGCGTTGCTGCAGCGAAGCACCGCACCAATATGGTGTTCTTTGAGAGTGACAGAGCCGATTTATCGGTTCAGGAATTGGCTCGTCGCCTGCGTGATATTGGCGTGCTTGTAGCTGTGGAAGGACAACTTGGTATTAGAGCCGTAACTCACTTTGGCCTCACCACTGAAGATATTGAAGAAGTGGTGCTGCGCGTAGAACAGCTCATGGGCGTGCCAGCTAGCCTTTAGGTTTCGAAAATTCGACGCAGGAAACAACGCATAAAACAACGCATGAATAGCTTTTTTCAGCGGTTTCAAAATATTTTGTCCGGAACGCTTTGCTTTTTACAAAATAGTTGTATATACAACTATCTTGTTTTTGACGAATACTTGAGTACTCAAGTATTTTGTTTCTGAATGGTTGGGCTACTCTTGTGCAGCCGCTTTCATAGATTCACTTGATTCTGTTGCTTCATTAGTATCTAGTGCTTCATTGGCTTCTTGCTCGTTTTGCTCTTCTTCGATTTTTGAGAGAATAGCTAGAGCTTCCTTGTACATGGTCTCAGCTTCTTCCTCGCGTTGCATCTTGCGCAGAAGCTTGGCATAGTCAGAAAGTGTTTGGGCTACGTCGGGATGTTCGGCAGATAGATTCGCCCGTCTTATTTCGAGAGCACGCTTAATCAATGGTTCGCTCTCGGCGAGCTTGTCTTGGCGCGTGTAAATAGTGGCGAGTAGTGAAAGTGCTTCAGCTACTTTAAGTGGTTCTACTTCTTTGGCCACATCTAAAATTGACACAGCGCGGCGCATAAACGGCTCAGCCTGGTTGTATTTCTCTTGGGCAACCAGTACACCGGCGAGATTATTAAAATCAGCTACCAGAGCCGTGTCGCTAGTGCCTACTTGGTTAAGGCGATGCACTAAAATACGTTCGTAAATAACTTGCGCTTGGGTGTAATTGCCCCGGGTAAAGTAGCTAGCAGCCAACCGTTCGAATACTTTGTGCAATGCATCTGGGGGATCGTTCGTCGGATCGAAGTTCGCTAGAAGATCGCGATCACCTTGTTTGTGGCCTTGCATAAGTGTGGCCAGACGGCTAGCCCGAGCATCTTCAGGTTGAATTGTTTGCGAATGCTTTTTCACTTTAGCTTTGTTGGCATCGCCATCTGACTGGCTAGCGTCTTCGCCTTCAGATTCACTGTCTTCGCTGTCGTCGTCTGCCGACAAGCCAATATCAGAAACCGATTGATCCGCTGGCAGTTCAGGAATGTTTTCTGGCTCTTCTATATCTGGCTGGCTTTCTGGCGAGATAATTACGGCTTGCGCATTCACATTTACTGCAGCTACTTCTGCTGTCTTTGTGGCGCTATCATCAGGTGTTGTGTCGACAGCCCCTTGAGCATTCGTGCTGGTAGCACTAGCAGCGCTTTCGGCAGCTGCTACTTTTTCGCCAGTGGGAGCTGCTAGAGTTGGTTGAACTTCTGCAATCGGAGTGGGTTCGCCTTTTAAGCGCAGCCCGCGATCTTTGTTCCAGCCTAGCTCTTTCAGAGCGTCATCAAACTTGATTGGTCCGTCGCTATTTTGATGCAATGAGTAGTCGAGGGTGACTACGGCGTCATCTTGGCTGAGAAGACCGCGAGAGAAGAGCTGGTAGCAGCGTAGCGTGGCTTGCAAAGTCGGTACGTCCATATGACCAGTAAGTACCAAGATCTTGCCAATCACAGTGGCGCTCTGGGCCGAAATATCAAAGGCCGCTTCTAGGTCGTCTTCACTGACCACGCGGGCTAACATCAGTAATTTTTCGTAGGTTACTTCACCATCTTTCGCTACTTTCTCTTCGCGAATTTCAGCTAGGGCTTCTTCTAAGGCAATACCGCTGCCGTGAATGCGAGCCAGGCACTCGCTAGCTTTGGCGGCCTCGAAGTTTTCTTGATCAACCATTCTTTGCAGGGAGAGTGCTGCATCAAGCAGAGTCTGCGAGACAAGATTTTGGCTGATTAAGACTTTACCGATTGTTTGATGATTAACAAGGCCCCATTCAAGAGCGTTCATCACGTCAGTTTCTGTGAGAACGCCGGCCATTACCATTAACTCGCCAATACGCAGACCTTTTTTGCGCGGTCCTTCAGGAGCTGGCGCTGGTTTCGCTTCTGCGCTTCCGGGCGTAATCGGCGCCATGCCAGCAGCTGTGCGAATGGCTGTCAGAGCTTCTTGCCGGGTCATCATTTCGTCGCGTACACGTACTTGTAAGTCTAGTGCTAGGGTGAGCAGTTCATTGCTGATAGTTTCGTGTAAGACGAGCATGCGGCCAAGGGGCAAGCCAGTGCTGTAGCTCTGCTCTACTGCTTTGGCCAAGACTTCGTAGCTGACAAGACCAGATTCAACTAGCAGCTCGCCGAGTTTGCTGGTTTGTGTTTGTTTTGGTGAGACATACTCGGCGAGAATGTCTTTGAATGATGCACCTAACTTATAGGCAATTTTGAGACAACGCAGCGCTTCTGCTGGTTCAACTGATTTGTCTCGCAGATTTGACTGTGCTTCTAAGACCGATTGCAGGTCTCGCGGCGATATCACGCCATTCATAACCAATGCTTGACCAATCTGAATACGCTTCGCTTTAGCACTGCGAGCAGCTTCAGAAAGCTGCAGCTGGGTTAGGATTCCGGCCTGAACTAGTAAATCGCCTATTCGCGAACTGTTTCTTGACTGTTTTAGCATTTATGGCACAGAGTAAGGGTCTAATGGACAAATTGAAATTAGCATCCAAGAAAGCATCGAACTCTCTAAATCTACATAAGCATAGCATTAGAACAGCCTCGAAACGGCCACGGTGCCCTACAATGGCCGGTCGCCACGGGGTGGCATATCTATGTATGGACCAGGTGTGGGCGAAGGGTATAGGCCTGGTATATGGAGGTAGTGCTTGGCTGGGTGCATAAAACACCGTCATCTTGGGAACAGATATTGGTACACGGGCACTTTTGCGCTAAATGCCAGGTGGTTGTTTTGAAGAGAAGGGTCACTATTGGTCGGTTGTTTTTTCTAGCAGGGGCGGCTTTGGCTCTTGGCACTACTGATGGTGTCAATGCTTCTGGCGGGAATCGCGTACGACTTTTTCTCGTTCCGCCTGCTCTGCCCGAAGTAGCTTCTCCGTCTCCTTCTACTTCGGGGCAGCAAAAAGCCGTTGCTAAGAAGAGTGAGAGAATAGAAGCAGCTATTTCTTTCTATAAAGCTGGTTTGATTGCTAAGGCCGTACCTCTTTTTCAGCAGGTGTTGCTGGCTCAGCCCACTAATGCTCCGGCCCATTATTACTACGCTAATTGCCTCGCTCAGCAAGGCCAAAATTCGGCGGCTCGCTTTGAGTATCAGTCGAGCTTGCACTACTCACATAACGTTGATCTCAGTAACTATTGTAAGCAGGCCTTGCAGAATCTAGACGCCCTTTCTAGTAGCAAGGCCAGCAGCGAAGCTGTTACCAGCGACAGCAGCAAGTCTAATGCTGTAGCTAATGTTCAAACAAAAGGAGCTCATTTTGATCAGCAGTTAGAGCGATTGAGAGAGGAGGTTAACCGCGAGTATCATCACAAATTGGATGAGAAGAGAGCTGAATTGAATCGCAAAATCAGTAAAATCAAACAAGAGGCCGATGAGGAGATTAATGCTACGCCCAAGTATTTCCCTGCTCATATAAGAACGCAGAACATCAACTATGACACTACTATCGCCGCCATTCAGGCCAAGGCTGAGACCAAGATCAAAATACTTACGTCTGATTATCAGGATGACTTTAGGTTGATAGATGAAACTTACGGCCGGCGACTTGATGCTCTTGCTAGTTCGCACCAAAATTTGAAGGGGCAGATGGGGGCAACGGTCGGATCCTCGCAGGTCACTCCGGCTGGTACTAGTTTTTATGTGCGCAATTATGTCAATTTTGGAGGTGTAGCGGAAAACAGTAAGACTGGCTCTGGTGGCAGTTCCGCTGCGACTTTCTCACCCGGGCTGCGGGCTGTGCCTGGGCGGTTAAAGCCTTTCGCTGTCCGCTAAAGGTCGCAGTAAACGTTACTGGTCTTCACGCAGTCTTTCCTTTCGCCAGGCAAATTAGCATTGGTGGGTGTTTCTAAATTATGGTTGAGAGCATGCAAAGTCCAGAGAGCCGATTTCGTTGTTATCGCTTCCTATTAATTTTGTCTTTTGCTCTGTCAGCTGATCTAGTATTTTCAGCTGTGGTTTTGGCGCAAACTAATGATTCTCGCCTTAATCCTCAATTTGACCAGCGTCTTGATGACGCTCGGGCTAAGCTTGAGCAAGAAAGGCTGAGCGCGTTAAGTGATAAACAGAAATTACTAAGTCAGCAGCTCTCTCTCTATCGCACTAAATTGAATGAAGATATCAAGGCTCTTCCACGGTACAAGGGAACTGATAATTCTAGCTTTATTGACGCCCTGAAAGAAGATACGCAAAGCCGAATTGATAGCGCCAACGCTGTCTTTCAGAGAGAGAGCAAAGAGATAAATGATTTGTACGCCCAAAAGCAAGCAAATATATTGAGCAGTGGGAATAATCTAAGAGATTTGATGGTATCGCAGCGGGGCTCGAATAAGGTTGTAAGCAATGGTACAAGTCTCTATGTGCGAAACTATATCAACTACGGTGGGGTTGATAATCAGCCAGTGCGGCCTATGATTTGGCCCGGTGGTCAGTGACTATGAAGCACGGAATCTCTTTTGCTGGTTGCTTAGTATCTTTGCTGCTGCTTTCTTCTTCTGTCGCCGCGGCCCCCATTCCTAGTCGCAGTCAGCTAGATTTTCAAATCCAGATTTACTCACATACGCCAGTTCCAGTTGTAGAAGGAAGTGACAGCGCGCGTTTGCGCGATGAATTGTATGCGGTTAACCCCTTTGACACCAGTGAGTCTGACTACAAGTACTATCTTAAATTGGCTGATGATTTTGTCAGGCTGCGTGCTATCTTCGACAATGAAGTGGCATCGCGTAAAGCAGTTGCAGCGCTGGGTTCTCATCGCCAAGATGCCGGTATAGCCCTCGAGCGACAGTTGTCAGCACTATCAGATAAGATCGACAGCGAGCGCATGGCCGCAATGCTTACTAAAATTGATCTGACCAAAAGGCAAGTAGTTTTTTCGGCTAAACAGTTGAAAGATGATCTCGCTGCTGTGCCTGTTTATGTCAGTTCCGGGCATAGCTCAGGAGCTGCTTCCAGTAGCGGTGTAAGAACTCTCAAACGCGCTTTTCCAGTCAAGTTTGAGACGCTAGTTGATCAACTGAAGAAAGATTGTATCGCCCTAGATGCTCTTTACCAACAGCGTCGTGATTCTATTGCTACAACGGGAGATAGCTTGAAGGGACAGATGAACTCAACGGTTGGCTCTAACAAAGTCTCAGATATGGGCACCAATATGTATGTGCGCAACTATGTCAATTTTGGTGGCTCAGAGCAAAGTCAGTCTCAGAGTCAGGCAAACAGAAGCTATCTGGTACCGGCAGCACGTCCTCCGGTTTCCTTGTTGGCCGTTCCTGGTCGCTTAGGCCAGCCAGTTAGCCCCAGTCGCTTGAGGTCAAGGCCATGAGAAAACTGGGCCAGTTGATATTGAAAAATCAGAGTGAAGCGCTAGTCGTTTTTTGCCTGTCCGTTTTTCTTTTGACACAAGTTTGTGCCGCTCAAGGCAAGAGTATGCCGGCTAGCTCAAGTGCAGGCCGTTCCACTGCTTCGCCTTTGCGCTTACGGGGGCAGGTCAGTGAGCTGATGATGCTGTGCAACGCTGCAGGCCTTTCCCTTGATGATAGTCGCCTACCAGGGGTTGTCACTAAAGTGCGACTCGGCTCTCCTGCTGCCGTTAATGCCGTAGTCGAAGGAGATAAAATCTTACGAGCTAGTTTGCAAGATAAAATGCTGACCCTTGATATTGAGCGTCGAGGAATGCGTTATCAAACTAAGTTTGAGATTCGCCTTGAAGTTGCTCGGGCGCAAATGAATGAAGAGGTTGCAAGCCGCAGCCAGGACGAGAAAATTTGGCCCGCTCCTAAAGATGAGAAGGTCGAGCCGAAGGTAGTACTCAAGCCCGAAACTCCCAGTGCTGACAAGTTCTTTAAGGTAATGGCACCATATCAGGTAGTTTTGTTGATTGATCACTCTGGTTCGATGAACGGCGGTCTAGGCATTGGGCCCTATGACCTTTCTCGTTGGGCCTGGTGTCGCAATCAAATTTCAGATTTTTCGCGTTTTTGTGGTGACAAATTACGCGGTGGCATTACTTTGATTCCATTCAATGACAGCTTTGAAGTGCACGAACATGCCTGCGAAAAAGATGTTGAGGATATTTTCAATACGATAGTTCCCAGTGGTGAAACTGATATTTGTACTCCGCTAGCCGCAGCTATTGAGGCCCATCTAGCCGAGCCAGATCATGAGAATAAGCCAGTGTTGATCGTTGTATTAACCGATGGTCTGCCGAACCAGGGTGGCTCCCTCGATAAGCTTATCGCTCAGGCTACCAGCGCCTTGCGCAATCACAACGAAATGAGTATTACTTTTCTTACGGTCGGTCAGGCCCCAGAAGGAGACGAGTTGATTGAGCATCTCGATAATGACTTGATCAGTCGTGGTGCTAACGATGACATTGTTAGTAGTATGCGTTTTGCCGACTTATTACAGACCGGTCTTAAGAATGCTTTGTTAGAGACTGTCCTGCACGCCAACCAGAGACGTTAGTTACGGCACTAAGCCGTCTGGTACACCATTAGGAAAGCGACTGGCGATCTCGGCACTGATTTTCTTGATGCGATTGTCGGGGTTGGGATGGGTGCTGAAAAATTCGGGTGTGCGCGACTTTGAGAGATGATCAAGAATCTCCATGACTTTGATCATTGCTCTTGGATCGTAACCGGCCTGCTGTGAAAACCTTACACCGAGACGATCTGCTTCTAGTTCGTCATTGCGGCCAAATTTAAGTGACACTACCTGACTGATGAGCATGGCCATGGCCGCAGTGTTGTTATTGCGATCATTAGGGTCGTAGGCGGCAATCACGGCCGCTCCGGTTAGCCCTTGGGAGAGCTGTTGCTTGGCTAATTGTTGGGCTGAGTGTCTTGCTGCTACGTGGCCAACTTCATGGGCTAAAACGCAGGCCAATTCACCTTTGGTTTTGAGATTCTTGTATAAACCTTCGGTGATGAAAATTTGACCGCCGGGCAAGGCAAAGGCATTGACTGTGCTGTCGTCGGCGAGTAAGTGAAAATGATACTGATAAGGAGTTTTGCCGGCATCGGTTTTGGTCACTAGCTCTTGACCAATTTGATCTACTGCTGCTTGCCCAGCCCGGTCTCGCGCCTGGCCGCCATATTGCTGTGCCATCTCCGGGGCTGCTTGCAGACCTAAGGCGATCTCTTGGTTTGGGGTCATGTCGAGATGCTGCTTCTGCTCAGTAATGGGGTTGTAAACACTACTGCCAAAATAAGAAATCAGCGAAAAGGCTGCAATAGCAAGCGCTATCAAAATGCGCGGACTGATTGAAATGCCGCTTTGTTGCTGCTGAGCCATGAAGCAATTCACCTCTACTGTTTTCTGCAGGATAACACTGATTTTTTCTTTGCTGCCAAAATTAAGGCAATTCTGCTCTCAAACCAAGCAATCTCGGCTTACACTTAGCCTTGCTATGCTGTCTGCTTGGCAGCTGCGCCTTTCCGAAACTGTCTGCGTGTTGCCATTATTCTCTTCCTTCTTGCCTTAAAGGGTCTCAATTCAAGTGAATCTAAAACCCTATCTTTATCTCTTTAAAAGTAGTTTAGTGGGTGCCTTAGGCGGTCTGCTCTTTGGCTTTGATACGGCAGTTATTGCTGGGGCAACCCATGCTCTGTCGCTTGAATATCAATTGGGTGCTACCGCCCTTGGCTTCACCGTTTCTAGTGCGCTCTGGGGCACTGTAATTGCCTCAATGCTCTCGGGTATACCAGGCGAGAAGTTTGGTGCTCGTGAAACCCTGAGAGCAGCGGCTGTACTTTATGTGATATCAGCTCTCGGCTGTGCTTTTGCCTGGGATTGGTATGCCCTAATTGCTTTTCGCTTTATCGGTGGTCTCGGCATTGGCTGTTCTTCTGTGCTTGGTCCAGTTTATATTGCTGAGTTGGCCCCTGCGAAGTGGCGCGGTCGACTGGTTGGTCTTTTTCAAGTTAATGTTGTATTGGGCATATTGCTTGCTTATTTTTCCAATTACTTAATTGGTACCTTACCTTTAGGAGATAACGAGTGGCGCTGGAAGCTTGGGGTTTCAGGTTTGCCGGCCTTGCTCTTTCTCGTCATGCTCTTTACCATTCCCCGCAGCCCGCGCTGGTTAGCTAGGCGTGAGCGCACTGATGAAGCAAGAGAGGTCTTGAAGAAGACCGGAGTGGAAGATTATGAGCAGGAGCTACAAGACATTGTATCGAGCATCAAAGCTGAGCATGCCTTGCCCAATGAGCCGCTTTTTCAGAAGAAATATCGCTTGCCAATTTTCTTAGCCATCACTATTGGTGCCTTCAATCAATTGTCTGGCATCAATGCCATTTTGTACTATCTCAATGATATTTTTGAAAAGGCTGGATTTGGAAAAATGTCTGGGGATGTGCAAGCGGTGATCATTGGTTTTACCAATCTTGTCGCTGTTCTTATTGCTATGACTATGATCGATCGCCTGGGCCGACGCAAATTGCTTCTAGTGGGCTCGGTTGGCTGTGCTCTCTGTCTGGCTGGTGTAGCGGCAATATTTTTCGCTCAGCAAGGGCAGGGTTATCTTGTCTGGTTGTTGGTTGCCTACATCGCCTTTTTCTCTTTTTCGCAAGGGGCCGTTATTTGGGTCTACTTAAGTGAAATTTTCCCCACGCCGGTGCGGGCCAAGGGGCAGGCTCTGGGCAGTTCTTCTCACTGGATTATGAACGCTGTGATATCCGGCCTATTCCCTGTATTGGCCAAATCATCCGGGGGCTATCCCTTTGCCTTTTTTGCTTTGATGATGGTAGTGCAATTCTTCCTCGTCTTCTTTATTTTCCCCGAGACCAAGGGTGTAACTCTGGAAGATATGGAGAAGCGTATTGCTTAGGCTGTCGCAGAAGTATCCTTCCAAACGGGCTTTCATTACTGGTGCGGCCGGCGGCCTGGGCTTAGCTTTTGCTTTAGAGCTAGCTGGCGACGGTTGGAAAATTGCCATGGCTGATCTAAGTTTGGATAAGCTGCAAGAGGCTTCTGCTAAAGTAGCGGCTGCTGGAGCTACAGTTGAGATTTATTGTTTTGATGTTAGCGATTATGGCCAGTTTAAATTAGCTGTTGAGAGCTTTGAGCAGAAGTTTGCTGGGCTTGATTTTGCTATTAATTGTGCCGGTCTTGGCTGTGGCGGTCGCATTGATGAAATACCAATTGAGACTTTTCGCCAGATTATTGATGTCAATTTGATGGGTACCGTCAATGGCTGTCATCTTTTTGCTCCACTTATGAAACGGCAAAAATCTGGTCACATTCTCAATATTGCTAGCGCGGCTGCTTTTATTTCGCCACCAATGATGTCAGCTTACAATATTTCTAAAGCTGGGGTTGTCTCTCTGAGCGAAACTCTGCGTGGCGAGTTGGCTGATAGTAATGTCTTTATTACTGTGCTTATGCCTACTTATATTCGCACTGAAATGGGTAAAGCAACTCTTGGACCAGAAGCCTATAAGCGGCGCTCGCAAATGCTCATGGAGGAGAAGGCCGCTCTTGTGCCGCTCGAGGTCGCTCAGGCTACCCTAAAGGCAGTTGCTGCAGAGAAACTATATGTGGTGCTACCAGAGCGGGCGCGTTTTCTCTGGCGTTTTAAGCGACTGCTGCCAAATAGATTTTGGCCAGTTGTGAAAATTGAGGCAGAAAAACGAATTGCCGAGATCGATAAGAGTCTCAAGAATTAGTCAATTGTGGCTGGCTGAGAGATTTTGTCTCTTGCTTTGACAAAGTGTTTGTCTACTATGGGTAATATCCAGAGCATACTGTTTGCTGCTTTGATTTGCCTCAGGGTGGCCATTGGATCAAGTAAATGGGTTGTGGGCAACGGCTGCATCGCTGCCTTGAGAACCTCGCCGAGGGGGTGCTGCAAGCGTCGCTGCAATATTATTAGTTTGGCCAGGAGCTGCGAGGCTGGTGTCAGAAGTGGTCCGAAGCCGTAACGTGCCTGGCCCCAGCCGTAGATAAAGAGCTGCCTGTGGTGTGGCGCTACTAGTCCCCAGAAGGCTTTGACTACTGGTCCTTCTATGGGTACGATCTCGGCCGCTAGAAATGGCATAGAGACATTGAATCCCGTAGCACAAACTATCAAGTCAAGCGACTCTTTTGTGCCGTCTATAAATTCGACAGTGTCGCCGTCAAAACGTCTTATATCACCATGGGGCGTAATTTTGCCATGCTTGAGGTAGTGCAGAAGCTCACTGTTGAGTGTAGGGTGATGTTCAAATATCTTGTGATCGGGCTTCATTAGGCCATATTTGCGGTAGTCACCTACCACTATTTTTAGCAGCATTTCCAGGTAAAGACGCTGTATCCACACTGGTAAATTAGTAGTTAGCAGTTCTGCGGTGGGTTTGCCATAGATCGTTTTGGGTAAAAACCAATAGCCGCGTCTTAAGCTCAGATGGGCGCTGCAGCCTACTCGGGCGGCTTCAGCTGCAATATCGCAAGCGGAATTGCCGCCGCCAATGACCAGTACTTTTTTGCCTCGCAATTGTTCTGGATCTTTATAATCTTTTGAGTGCATCATTTCGCCAGTAAAGCTGCCTTCGTATGTTGGCCAGCGGCGCTCCCAGTGGTGGCCGTTGCAAATCACAACGCCTTCGTAAAGGCGGCTTGTGCCGTCCGCCAGGGTCAGCCTAAAGCCCTCTGCTTCAGGTATGACTTGTTCTACCTTGCAATTGAATTGGATATTTTCTAATAACTGAAAGTGTTTGGCGTAACTTTCCAAATAAGACAGCATTTGCTCGGCGCTGGGAAAGTCTGGATAACTTTCAGGCATAGGAAAGTCCGGAAATTCGGTGGTTTTGCGCGAAGAAATAATATGAGCACTTCTATAGACGCCGTGGCGCCAGTTGCCACCTAGTTCTTCTTCACTTTCAAGTTGATCGTAGGCAATGTTATGGCTCTTCAGAGCACGAGCTGCACTAATGCCTACCGGACCAGCGCCGATGATAGCGATCTTGTTTTTTCTGGCGGTGGTGGTGGCGTTTGCCAAGCGTGCACATACCTATTTAGATTTTGTAATTCTAGCGCCTCAGAGAGCTCGCACCTCGTTTTCCACACAATACGGTCACAATCGCGTGCTAAACCTGAATTAGATGGCCCGGTAAAGTTTAGGCTTAAGAAATATGGTTGCTGCCGCCGAAAATAATAAATTGATAGATGTGCTACTAGGATGGCGTAGGGTCTGGCTAGAGGTATTTGCTAGAGTGAGGGTTTCGCCTGAGCAATTAGGTATATTTGCGGCATTTCTGTCAGTGATAGTTACTACAATTTTAGGCACAGTGCTGTTGCCCTATCTTAAGCATCGCAATATCTGCATGCTCTATTTGCTCGCTGTACTCTACGTTTCTAGTAAGTTCGATTGGTTTCCGTCTCTGCTGACTGCTTTATTGAGTTTGTTTGCTTATAACTATTTTGTGGATCCTCCGCGCTTCAGTCTCTACACCTTAGATCCGCAGAATCTCATAACCTTCAGCATTGTCATGCTAGTTTCGATCGTGATGAGTCGGCGTACGCTTGTTATTCGCCGATTGGCTGGTAACTTGGAAGAGCAGGTGCTGGCCCGCACAGCAGAGCTTGAGGCCGTCAATGCGCAGCTTAGTTTAGAGATTGCATCTCGCCGCAATAATGAACTAGTGCAGCAAGAAATGCTCAAGGAGTTAGCAAGTCGCAATGCTACCCTTGAGCATTTTGCTAAGCTCACGGTCCACGATTTGCGTGAACCATTGCGCACAGTGGTGGGTTATGGTCGCTTACTTCGCAGTCGTCATGGTGAGACTCTTTCGGCCGAAGTGCTTGAGTTCCTGCGCCATTTTGATGGTGGTGTGGAGCGTATGGAGCGTCTGATCGATGGCATTGGCGAGTTGGCACGGCTCAATTCATCGAGCGTACCTACTCTCGTGCCGGCAATCGACTTTGTCAGTGAAGCATTGATGAATCTAGCCGAACCAATCCGGCGGCAGCAGGCTGTGATCGTGGTTGGTAGTGCCCTCTACGACCAGGAGGTACTCTGTGATTGCAAGCAGATGGTGCATGTCTGCCAAAATCTGATTAGCAATGCTCTCAAGTTTTGTCGCAGCAAGCCTCATATCATCGTTGATTGCCGGCAAGAAAATGGGAGCATTGTTTTTTCGTTTGCTGACAATGGTATCGGAATCGAACCGCAATATAAAAGTCGACTCTTTCAGCTGTTCCAGCGCTTGCATAGTGGCAAGGAGTTTCCAGGAATAGGTTTAGGTCTAGTTCTCTGCAAGAAAATTGTCGAGAATCATGGAGGGATAATATGGGTTGAGGCCACCGAAAGTGGTGGTAGTTGCTTTTACTTTACCTTGCCGGGTTAAAGGAGGTTGTTGTGGCAGAACCTATGCAGATATTGTTGGCAGAAGATAATGCCGAAGACGCCAATTTGCTAAAGGAAGTTTTGCTCGATACTAAGGTTGCACATGTGCTCAACGTTGTTGACGATGGCGTTGATGCCTTAGCTTACTTGCGTCAGCTTGGCCGCTTTGCTCAAGCGCCTCGGCCAGATTTACTTTTTCTCGATTTGAATATGCCTATGATGAACGGCTTTGAAGTTTTAGAAGAGTTGAGAGAAGGCGGGCCCAGGGGTCTTCCGATTGTTGTTCTGACAGTTTCTGATGATCAAGAAGAGATTGTCAAAGCAATGGAGCTAGCCATGAATTATTACATTCGTAAGCCAGTAGAGTTGCCGCAGTTGACTGAGCTGCTGGTGCTCGTAAATGAAATGTGGCGAGTTCATTGACAATGAAGGAGGGGTTATGTCTAGTTTGATTGACAGTAATCAGAGCTTTAAGTGTAATCAGGTTCACTACATCTTTGCTGGTAATCCCAACACACCTAATTTCGTTTTAGAGAAGTTGTCTAGCCATGAAGATGAGCGCGTGCGGCTGAGAGTGGCTGAGAATAGCAATACAAACCCTCTGGTTTTGATTGATATGGTCAGTGATGTTAGTGCTGAAGTGCGTCAGGCCGTTGCCAATAACAGCAATTTGCCATTGCTGTGGCGGCGATTTATGGCTTACGACCAGTGCCCCGATGTGCGCTTGGCTATAGCTGAGAATGTTATGGCGCCGCCGGTGGTGCTGCTCCATCTGGCCAAAGATGACAATCCATTTGTGGCTGCTCGTGCTAAGCGTTCAATAGAATTGAGAGCTCAAAGGGTTATTTCTTAGTTAGTCGTTTGCTGGGCTGGTGGATTGAGCGGCAGTGGGCTTGGTGCTTGGCTGGGATCGCTTGATTCTCGCACCATTACTGTTGGATAGGCTGGCACCGGTACAGGTAGATTAGCTGGATGATCAATCACGACTCCCGACTGGACGGCCGGCTTGGTTGACATGGCGGCAATTTGTTTTTGCGCCAGGTAGGCCAGACCAACAATAATGGTAATTGTAAGCAAAGCCATTAGCGCACCGGAGAAGTCGAAACTGTCGACGTGGCTTGAGGGGAGAACCTCTTCTTTGACTAGAACTTTTTCAATTTCGCGCTGTCTCACATCTAGCTCGTAGGCGTGTTGATCTCTGACCGCTTGATCGTTGAGAGCTTGTTCTTCAAGTGATAGCTCGGCGGCTGCTTCTTGGTTTGGCGCGATCAGGTTTTGCTCATAGAGCATTTCGTCGAGGGCGACGCTGACGTCTTGTGGATATAGAGCCTGTGCTTGTTCATCATTCGGCAATGTCATTTTTTGTCACCAATTTTCGCTATCTATCGACAGTGACTGATCAGGAGGTGCTTAGTTCCATTTGATCGAGCATTTTACGTGACACTGCCCTTTTGCAGGCATTCCCAGGGCTTGCCGTGTGGCTGTGCAGATGCGGTGGTTTTGAGCCGGTCACCAGGTTGATAGCATCATGTAAGTCTTGTAGCTGTGCTTCGATACGTTCTTCCCTCGCTTTGTTGCCGTTGCGCTGCGCCTTGTGCCGAGCTAGTAGCAACCCCACTATCATGCGATTGATAGCTCTAATATGAGGGTCCGCCAGTCCATATGAAAGCGCTAGAATGATATGGGCCGAACTGCTGGCGGCATGATTGATCTTTTTCAGTCGCTCGATTGTGGCTGCAGGGCGACCTTTTAGCCAGCGCTCCAGGCTAGTTATGAGCGGCTCCTCAGGCTGTTTAATTCTTGCATTTCTTCGCTTGTGATGGCCTGATATCCACTGAATTGATAGTTCAGTCTGCCTCCGCCAGCAGTGAAGCAGACGCACTCAAAATAATAGACCGAGGCAATATTTTTGCCTGTGGTTGGTAATAGGAAATAGGGCGGCGGCATTAGCAGACAGTCAATAGAGTATCCATCGTGGGGCCCGCCCAGTAGTTCTATAGCTAAATTTCTCAATTGGCACCTGTCTACTTATGCCATTGCGACGGCTGCTTCTTGTCTTACTGTTTGAGCCCAGCTCTCAATGCGGGTCTGGGTCAGTTCGGCTTCATTCATCTCGTCGATCACCAAGCCTACAAATGTTCCATCCACAACTGATTCAGAATGGGCAAATTCAAAGCCATCAACTGATACTTTGTCGGCAATGACACGAGCCCCGCGCTCTTTGACTTTGTCGTAGAGAAGCTTCATGGCGCTAACAAAGTTATAGGTGTAGCTGACTTGATCACCGACGCCAAATAAGGCGACTGTTTTTCCCTTAAAATCAATTTGATCTAGCTGGGGCATAAAGTCGGCCCAGTCGTCGGTTAGTTCGCCATCGCCCCAGGTCGAGCCACCCAGTATGAGTAGGTCGCAGGCTCTCAATTCGTCAGCTTTGGCCCGATCTATACATTTAGCCTCGTCAATCAGATCCGCTAAAGTGGTCTGTATGGCTTCGGCTACCGCCGCTGTATTGCCAGTCATTGTTCCGTAGAATAGTTTCCCCATGATTTTCTCCTTTGTGGGACGCAGACGCACCGCCGGTGGCGGCAGTATTAAGACACGTGAATGGCACCGCCTGAGCGGAACAGTTTTTTATTTTGGTTTTCTCCGTACGCCTCAGGCTGAATGGCATTCGGGCGACAGGGAAAACGTTATTGAGAATCACTCTCAACAATAAGGTCAGCATATCTCAGCTCCGTTCTTATTGCAAGTTATTGTCAAATATTCTGTCGATTGTCGCACTTCAGTCGTTGGCGTCAAGGGCTTTATTGCGAATAGGTGTCAAAATTGCCTTTGTCTGCTTTGCCTCCCGTGACCTGCTCGGATATTAGAGTTGCCGTAGTTGGCGTACTATGAGTGCTGTTGATTTAGGAGCCATCTGGTGTCAGAAGAAGAGAAGTTCTATTTCGTTCGCCACGGACAAACCCATGCCAACTTAAGCAATCTTGCTGCGGGCTCTGGATGGGATGTTGAGCTCAATGAGACCGGTGTGGCCCAGGCTCGTCAGCTAGCCGAGAGTGAGGCCTTGAGGGCCTGCATAGGGGTCAAGACCATTTGTGTCAGCCCCATGCTTCGAGCGCTGCAAACAGCTCAATCGCTCAATCAGGTCTTGCGGGCCGAAACGGTCACCGTTGATGATCTTAGAGAATGGCACCTGGGCGATTGGGAACGGCGCTCCTGGAGTGAGCTTCCGGACCTGTTCTTGCCCGGTTCTGATCCCCCGGGCGGCGAAGCGCAAATTGAATTTGGTACCCGGGTCAGTCATGGTTTGCAGAAAGCTTTAGCGCATCCTGGGCCGGTCTTGATTGTTGCCCATGGTGGAGTGTGGTATGCCATCGCTAGAATTCTGCAGCTCGAGCACGGACACATTGGCAATTGCCAATTAAAAGAAGTGCGCAGACCCCATAAGGCAGCACCTTGGGCCGTTGTTTAGCTCAAGGATTTATAGACTTGGAAATTCATGTTCTTTCATATAAGGAAAGATTTTGCGGCGGTGCTTATAGATGAACACCGCTGCCAGAGGTGTGCCGAAGACGATGCCCACTGTCAGGGCGATGATGGCAAATAGTGCCATGGTGATCATGCCTTTCATTTCGCCCAGGGCGCCGGTCATTTCTTCTAGTGGTCCATGAACATTGGTGAGCGGCTGTAGCACTGATTGTAGAGGCCCACTGAGGCTCTCGACATCGGCTTCCATCAAGCCGAGATCCTTGCGAATACCAGTCATCTGAGTGTCAAGATTGACTATATGTTCTTCCATGCAGAGCAAGTGTTTATCGAGTGTGCCTAATCTGCTGCTGACGTTATGCAATTTTGTTGAAAGGCTGTTCATAGCTGGTTCAAGGCCCCCAATCGGGCCCTCCAGTTTCATTACTTGTTGTTGCAGTTGTACTGTGCCCTTACCCAGGCGAATCACAGGCGCCATCAGTCTTTTGATTGGATGGAAACCCTTGATCTCGGGGTCTTCTGCTGGGGGCTGCAGGTCTTTGCCTTTTATGTGAATCCCTGGAACTTTGTTTATTGCTTTCGCCGCTTCGTTATTTTCTTGCTTTTGCTTACCACTGATTGGTTTGAGGGGAATGGCATGGGAGTTTAGTTCGCTGCTACTTTTGCCCAAGTCTTTAGTGACTTTGTCGTTCTCTGTCTTGGCCATTGCTGGGAATGTGCATGTTAAACTTCCAGCCAGCAAAGTCAGGGCAAGTACGCTTTGTGCCACCCTATGGCCTCTTCTGAAATCGAGCAATGGTGTGGAATTAAGCATGGTTGTTACAGGGGCTCCGATTGTTCAGCACCTGACTGGTGAGTCGGTGAAATAGTTCCTTTTTGACTTCGTACTTCCACGGATGACAGCAGTATCTTGGCAAGTTAGTATTTAGCCTCACTCCCCCCTGAAAGCGTTCATTTCACCCCCTCCGCTTTAGGTAAACGCTAATGCCCATTGAGAAATTTGATCATAAGGTTGCCCCCGAGCACAATAGTCAACCGACAAATTGGTTTGAAGCTGCATATGAGGGAGCGGCGTCTAAAGTTAAGTCTGGCGCCGATAAGACTGTGACAATGGTGAAAGAGCATCCGGTTGAAGCTGCTGTTGTGGCTGGAGTGGCTGTTGTTGGAGCATATGCTTTAATTAAAGGCAAAGCTGATTTTAGAATTATTTCGGCGGAAGCTAAGGGTGGTGCCGAAGCTGGTGCCGTCGAAATTAGAGGTGCTAAGGCTGCTTTCGAAAACCCTGCTCTGCAGCGTAAAACTATTGATGGTGCTGTTATTCCTGATGTGGCTCGTCCGCTTTTGGAGAAAGGCACTTCTTTGACCACGCCAGAAGCCCTGGCTGCCACCACTAAAAAGTATGAAGCAGGCTTGACTGATTTATTTAAATTACCTCGCGAAGCCGTTGGTGAGGCCGGTCAAGGACTTGACCAATTAGCCGCTAAGACATTGCAATCCCGTGCGGCGACAACCGGTGAAAGATTTACCGAAGCTGCCACCAAGGCTGAAGCCGAAAGACTGGCAGCACTGAATCCCACTCTGAAAGGAGTCAGTGACTTGGGCGGTGCTAAAGTGACAGTGCTGGATCAAGATCATCTAATTAAGCTGGCTGGCTCTGATTTGCAGTTTAAGTTTACGCCCCAGTTAGGACAATTCCTTAAGGCTGGTGGAAAAATCACGGAAGAGCATATTGGCGAGGCATTTGCCGTACAAAAGGGCGGCAGCAAGAAGCTTCTTGGTGAGATTCTGGTTGACTTGAAGCATGCCACCACTGCTGATGTTGAGCAAGCATTTGCCGATCAAAATACTGTTAAGGCTGCACTGAAAGCAGCTAGAGAAGCCTTCTTGGCGAAGTTCTGAAACAACTTAAAAGCGCTTTGATTGATGCTAATTTAAGAAAAAATCGATGTCTAGTTTTTTGCTATTGGCTAGCATCTTTTCTTGTTGAGCTTTGAGCCGCTCAAGTTTGGTTGCCTTGGTCCATTCAACAAACTGATTGCCGAGCCAATCGAAGGCATTTTCAGTTTGCAGCCAGCTACCAAACCAGAGATCGATATATTTGCTTGCCTGGTGTTGTGCTGGAGGAAGAAGAGCTTTTGCTGCATTTGCTCTTGTTTTAGCTTTGCTGGCAGTTTTGCTTGAGACTTCATTTACGCGTGACACCATTAGAGGCAGAACAAAGTTGTTGGCAGCAAAAGCTTGGTGCAGAAAAGTGTTAGCTCTTTCTAGGTCTTCTGTTTTTGCATTAGCTCCTGCGGCACCAAAGCTAGCTAGAGCACTGGCGTATAGCCACACGGCTTTGTCTAAACCAGCTTTTGTCTGGTCTTCTTTGCCATTAAGTTCTTCAAGTAGCACTAGAGCTTCGGCAAAGTGGGCATTCTCGATTAGAGCCAAAACTAGCCGCTCTGGACTGGTGGCCTTCTTGTCTTTTTTATCATGCTTGCTGTTATGGCCTGCTTTGCTCAAGTGGTACTCTCTTTCTATTTATAGGCGCCGAACAACATGCGAGTATAAATCAAGACTAGGTCTCTAAGTGAACGTAAAGTATCAATGAAGATACGAACTGTCGATCCGTCACGGTCTTGCCAATCGACATATACTTTTTCAATTTTGCAGTGATGTTCTTTAGCAATCACGAGTATTTCTAGATCAAAGAGAAACCGTTTGGTCCTTGCTAGGGGAAAAAGCTGATGGGCACTTTCTTTTTTGAATACTTTGAAACCAGCCTGGGTGTCCCGGATGCCGGGTACAACAAAGTTGCCCACTAGAAATCGTGAGAGCATTGCCAGTATGCGGCGGCCCAAACCAGGATATTGCGTTTTTTTGCGGCGCTGGGCGATAACTAAGTCGGCTCCTTCGTCAATTTTTTCAAGAAACTGGTCTAGTAACTGCGGTTCATATGACAAGTCTGAATCTGTAAAGACTATGACATTACCTTGGGCTTCCATTACTCCCACCTTAACCGCATTGCCTTTACCCTGGTTTTCACTAATTTCAATCAGGCGCAGGGTGCAGGTGTCGCTTTTGAAAGTTTCAAAGGCAACTTTGGCGGTGTTATCACTGCAGCCGTCAGTAACTACCACCACTTCAGAACCGGGGTGATGGGCATCTAGATAGCTGGCCCAGCTCTCCATTGTCATGCCAATTCGCTTCTCTTCCTGGTAAGCGGGAAAAACAATGGATATGGTCGGCCGAATTATGGGTAAACTTGAACTTCGCTCTGGCATATTAATTGGGCATTCTAAAGATTAAAAAGGTAGTAGTCGGTGCAGCTCGTTCCACTTTTGCTAAAAATTCTGGCTGTTTTTCTTCTGTTTATGCCGCTCCTTATTGCTGTTTCGCAACCAGTGATTATGCAAGGTTCTGATTTTGTCATGACTTTCTATCCTGTGGGCAAAATGGTGGTCGAGGGTTTGGCTCAAAATATTTATCCGCCACCCAGCGCCAGCTCATTTGTCGATGCCCCATTCAACATATATGTGCACCAGCTGCTTACTTTTTTACCGAAACAGTATGTGGCTGTTTACATGTATAGCCCCTTAATGGCTCTATTCTTTGTGCCCTTTTCTTTCCTTTCGGCACAGCATGCTCTGATTGCCTGGCAAGTTTTCTCAATCTTTGTGCTGGCCCTGGTGGCTTGGCTTTCTAGCCGAGGAGATCGCTTTCAAGCCCTTGAGTATTTTTCAATGCTTGCCCTTTTTTGTCCGATTTTTCATACCTTACTAATTGGTCACCTTGGTATTGTTGTTGGTCTTTTGCCTCTGGCGCTTGGCTATGCTTTACTCAGTCGCGGCAAAGAAGTGGCTGGTGGGCTTGCTTGGGGCGCGCTTGTCTTGAAGCCGCAGTTCTTACCGACAGTTCTTCTCGTTTGTGGGGCATTGTTTTTCAGCAAGCGACCTAAGGCCACCATTGGCTTTGCCCTTGGCTTACTGATCTTTGGTTTGGCCACAGTATTTGCCCTTGGCCCCAATCTCTTTGTGGAATGGCTCAATAGTTTTAAAATGTCGGATACTATCTTTGCCAAGGCTGGCTATCAATTTCCCGCCTATATGGTGGTGTCACTACCGGCGGTGATAGTGCAGACTTTCCCGGGTCAGGCAGCAACAAAGTTAGTGGCCTATGGCTTGGCGGCCTTGATTGGTTTGTTTGCTCTTTGGCGCGGTACGGCGATACTTAATGGTGCCAAGCTTGCGGTGGCGACGCCATCAAATAGTGATTCGGCCGTCACTGTGGCCGAGGTACGAGCCCAAAGGGCAGCTTTAGCACTAGTAATGTTAGAGGGCTTGTTTGTTTTGCCTCTGGTTTTGCCGCATTTCCTTTTCTACGATTTTTGTGGCCTTGGGTTGCTTGCTATCATCGCTTTCCAGGGGCATCTCTGGGGCGTAGAAGCCGGTCGCGTGAAGTTCTTGCGTCTGGCTACCTGGTGGTGTTGCAACTTGTACTATGTCTCTTTTATGTTCTTGCCAGTAGCTCCCCTAAAGCAGTGGTACGCCTTGCTTTTGGTGGCACTCTTTGCTTTCTTCTTTTACAAGATCCCTGGTGTGGCCGCCGCTAGAGAGAGCAAAGATTTGCACTAAGAGTTATTTGATGATCAGCGCCAGTAGCGTCAATGAAATAGTTTCTGTTAGCTCTACTACGGCCCCATAAGTATCGCCAGTCTGTCCACCAAGGCGGCTGTTGAGATAAGCAGCGCAGCTCAGACCTGCACCACAGGCGATGGCGAAGTAGAGCGCCAGCGGCAGCAGTAAGGTGCCGTGTGAAAGTACGATAACGCCTGTTAATAAGCATAGAGGCAGAAGTGTTGCCGCCAAAACATCTTGGGGAAATCGCATAGTATCGTGCCAAACTTTGCCTTTGCCTTCGGCTCTGGCATAAGGAAAGGCCCCTATAGCAAAGGTTTCAGCCAGGCGGGCAAAGCTGGGGGCAAAAAGAAGAAAAAGCGGAAGGGCGCGGGCTGGTAGGGCGGTCAAGGCTGCAATTTTTAAGGCAAAAGCAGCCACCCCGACCATTACAGCAAAGTTGCCGACACGACTGTCTTGCATGATTTCTAGCATGCGCTCTTTGCTGCGGTGCGAAAAAATACCATCGGCCGTGTCCATCAACCCATCAAAATGCAGGCCGCCAGTAAGGGTTAGCCATAAAATTGTGATCATTGTAGCCAATAAGAAATTGGCAGTGTGTAGAGTCTCTAAGATCAAGCAGGTGGCCGCTAATATCGTTCCGATCAGCAAACCCACGGCTGGTAAGTAGACGGCTAAGCCGTTCAAGCTTTCTTCATTGACAGAACTTGCTGGCAATAATCTTGCCACAGGAATGATGGTGACGTAAGAAGTGGCATGAATAAACTTGGTGAGAATATTCATTAGGATTCTGGTGAGTCTGGCAATTCAGGTAATTCTGCTGTGTACTCAGGGCGATTGGGGAAAGCTTCTGGATTATTTAGAACTAGCAGATGCCGCTTTTCTAGATAATAATCCACCGCTTCTTGAGTTTCGCGCAACAGAGTTGGATCTGATTCAAGGTCACAGGCTCTTGCATATATTTGCTCGGTAATTGAAGCGATGTCTTTATTGGAAGGCTCTTGGTGTTTGCTTTCCCACGGCATAACTACGTCATAGGCTAAACAGCCAATTATATCTGGCACTATTGGTAGTGGCGCTACCGGGCTGAGGCCATAGGCAAACAGAGAACGCTTCATCGAATTTTCGATGAAGGCCGCATGGGGACCAAGAATGTCTGTTGTCCAGCACATCAAAAGAATAACCTGGTCTGGTCTGTCCGGACCGCGGTAGGCGTCATAGTCAACTTCCATTAGCTGACTAAGGGCATTGCTTATGGGCCTAGAGCGCAGCGAATAGTATTCGACTCCCTCGGTTTCAAGAGCTAAACCGGTGAGCAGCCCGCGCAAAATCACTAGCATCGAGGCTACTTGGCTGACGTCATCTTTTAATTCAGCCGCTTCAGTCTTGCCTGGCGCGGGAGCGAAGCTCTTTAAACTTTTTAGACCAGGTCTCAGTAAAATACTGCCATAAAGGGCGTACAGCCAATCACGACTATTTAGTTGTTTCTTGCTGCCGAGACTTTCTAGGCGCGCGAGCACAATTTTGCGGTGGGCCAGTTCTAATTTCTCTTCGTCACTTTGGGCTAGTGGAGTTAGCTCTGTTATTAGTCGCCGAGCACCTTCTAGGTTGCGCTCTAAGGTTTCGCAAACGCATAAATTGAGCATGGCATCAAAGTCTTCTTTGGCGTTTACTGCTAAAGCAAAATATTTGCGTGCTTCTTTGAAGCGCTTCAGCGACATCAAAGAAAATCCTAGTTCGTAGTTTACTAGCGGGTCATCGGGCAGTTCTCGCTGCAATTCTTTGAGTAACATGGCGGCCAGCTCGTGTTGGCAAATTTCAACCAGGGCATAGCCAGCTTCGAATATTTCTTGGTGATGCTTGTAAGGTGAAAGTGAGCCGCTCAGTTTCGCGGCAAAATTATCTAGCTTAGCGGCCACTTCTTCTCGGCCCAGTGCTTTAACTAAGTCGCTAAAGAGCATTACGGCGCCTTGCTCGTATGGATTTTGCAGCCAGTAATTAGCAATAATTGCCCGGCATTGCTCAAGCTGCCCGTTGTCTAGGAGACGGCGTGCTTGAGCCAGCTCCGAATTGTCTTCCGGGGCGCTGGGAGGAGCAAAGCTTGTATCGTCGCTTATTGCCCTACCTCCATTTGCGAAAGAGCCATAGAGAAAATGGTGAATCAAAGTTTGTTGGCAAGCTCTTCTGCGTGATATGAACTGCGTACCAATGGCCCCGAATGCACCATTTTAAAGCCAATACTCCAGGCGTACTGACCAAGTTCGTCGAATTCGGCCGGTTCGACATAGCGCTTGACAGGAAGCTGGTCGCGGGTTGGTCTTAAGTACTGGCCAAGGGTAAGAAAATCGCAATTGACAGCACGCAGATCACGCAGTACTTCCTTGACTTCCTCAAAGCTTTCGCCGCAACCAAGCATCAAGCCTGATTTGGTTGGAATATTGGGAGCAATTTCTTTTGCCATTTTAAGAATATTGAGTGAGCGGTCATATTTTGAGCCTGGTCTAACTTGCTTGTAGAGCCGCGGTACAGTCTCAACGTTGTGGTTGTAAACCACTGGTTCTGCGGCCAGTACGATCTCAAGACATTCTTGCCGGCCCTGGAAATCAGGGGTGAGTACTTCCACTGCCACGCCAGGGATGGCATCCTTAATGGCCGTGATCGTGCGGGCAAAGTGATTGGCCCCCTGGTCTGGTAAATCATCGCGGTTGACCGAGGTCAAGACCACATGTCTTAGGCCCATCTGCTTAGAGGCTTCGGCTATGCGGGCTGGCTCATCTTCATCTAATGGTGAGGGTGTGCCTTTGTTGACTGCACAGAAGCGACAGGTGCGGGTGCAAAGTGCGCCCATCAACATAAATGTAGCTGTGCCTTTGGCCCAGCACTCACCTTTGTTCGGGCAGCGACCACTTTCGCAAATCGTGTTGAGCTTTTGTTCTTTTAAGATCGTCCTGGTTTCGCGATTTTCTTCAGTGTTGAGTACTGAGCGCTTCACCCATTCTGGCAGTCGCAGTGGCTTCTCTTCGTAGCCCTCGCCTTCTTCCCTTCGCCCTCTTGAGCTAAGAATAGCCAGGCGTCTGGCCTCTTTGGAGTCGGCCTCTTTTACTTCAGATATAGGTTCAGACATAGTAATCGCCTTCAATATGCTTGACTAATAAGTGATTCTAGTTGATTGGCATGTAGAATGAGTCATCTGTTTCTAATGATCTATATGGTCAGCGAGGAGAATAATCTATGAGTAGTCAGGGTGGCCGTAAGACAATAATTGCTGGCAACTGGAAGATGAATAAGACCCCAGCTGAGGCTACTAGTCTGGCTAAAGCAATTGTCGAGGGGGTGGCGTCTCAATTTAAAGGCGAGGCTCTTCCTGAAATAGTCTTATGTCCAACCTTCGTTTGTCTGTCAGAGGTCTTAAACCAAGTTAAGGGTAGTCCTTGCAAGGTGGGCGCTCAGAACATGGATTATCGCGATAGCGGAGCATTTACCGGTGAGATAGCGCCACCGATGTTGACAGCCATGGCTGTGCAATATGTATTGATTGGTCATTCGGAAAGAAGACAATTTTTCGGCGAAACCAATGAGTCAGTTAATTTGAAAGTAAAAGCGGCTCTAGCGCATGGTTTAGTTCCAGTTATGTGTGTGGGCGAATTGCTTGAGCAAAGAGAACAAGGGCTTACTGACGCAGTTGTAAAAGAACAAGTAGTAAAAGGTTTGGCCGGAATCGCCGCTAGTGATGCCGCCAAGGTGGTGGTGGCCTACGAGCCTGTTTGGGCAATTGGCACTGGCAAGACTTGTGAGACTCCAGAAGCGAACCGGGTCTGTGGTCTAATTCGGGCAGAAATCGATAGTTTATATAGTGGAACTAATATTGGTGCCGGCGTTTCTATTCTTTATGGCGGTTCTGTTAAGGCCTCTACTATTGATGAGCAAATGGAACAAGAGCATATTGATGGCGCTCTTGTTGGCGGGGCCAGCTTAAAAGCCGAAGATTTCTTGCCTCTCATTAAAGGCGGCGCCAAGCGTTTGAAGAGTCAATTAGTTAAGACTTCTTAGAGTTAAGTACCAATCTGCTTCAGAGCGGGGTCATGGAAACCCGGCCGTATTATAATTGGCACGGCCATTTGGAGAGGTGTCAGAGTGGTCGATTGTGCAGTCCTGGAAAGACTGTCTGCGCTAAAACGCAGCGAGGGTTCGAATCCCTCCCTCTCCGATTTTTAATTGCTTAGCGGCAGAACGATAATTCGTCAGTTAGCGTCAGCCTAGAAGGGTGCTATGGAGCATTTTGTCGAAAAACTCAAAGAAATTGAGTACACCTTTCAAGAGCTAGAGTCAAAGCTCTCCGATCCAGACATTGTCAATGATCAGGAGAACTATCAGCGCTTAGCTAAATTGCGTCACCAACTGCACGGCACTGTGGAAGTGTTTCATCAGTGGCAAGATACTGAAAAAGAAATAGCCGAAGCGCAAGAGATTTTGCGTGGCGAGACTGAAAAAGAAATGCGTGAGATGGTTGAAGCTGAAGTCGAGTCGCTTAAGGCTAAGCACATTGAGCTGACCGAAGAGCTGAAAGTTTTGCTCTTGCCCAAAGATCCTAATGACGACAAGAACATCATGCTTGAAATTCGGGCCGGTACTGGCGGTGATGAGGCTTCGATTTTTGCTGGCGATTTGTTGCGCATGTATTTAAGATACGCCGATAAAGTTGGCTTCAAGCCTGAGATTGCCAGCGCCAGTGAGGGCGAACTGGGCGGCTATAAAGAAGTAATCGTTGCTTTTAAAGGTGATGGCGCCTACAGCAAGTTCAAGTTTGAATCGGGAGTGCACCGGGTGCAGCGTGTTCCTGCTACTGAGGCTCAGGGGCGTGTGCATACATCCACCGCCACTGTGGCTGTTATGCCTGAAGTAGAAGAAGTTGAATTTGAATTAGATGAGCGTGATCTCGAAATCACTACAATGCGCTCAGGCGGTGCTGGCGGACAGAACGTCAACAAAGTAGAAACAGCCGTGCGCATTGTGCACAAACCATCGGGCATTTTTGTGGCCTGCTCCGAAGAGCGCAGTCAGCTACAAAACAAAGAGCGGGGCAAGCAGATTTTGCGGGCCAAGCTCCACAAAATCAAGCTTGATGAGCAAAATAAAGAGATTTACGATCAGCGTAAATCACAGGTTGGCACTGGCGAACGCTCAGAGAAAATTCGCACTTACAATTTCAAAGACAACCGTGTCACTGACCATCGCCTCAATCAAAACTTCTCATTGCAACCTGTTCTGGAAGGCGATTTGGACAAGCTCATCGAAGCGAGTATTCTTTCTCATCAGCAAGAGCTGATGCGCGAGCAGCTGCGCGACGACGAACTGAACTAGGTTTGGATAATATTGGGCCTGACAATTGGCCCCCTAACTGCAGTTATGAAGCGGCTCGCACTCATTTCGTTACGGCTCTGGTTGAATTAGGTATCGAGCGAGAAGAAGCTCGCCGAGAGGCTGAACTTGCTCTACAGCACGCGACTAAACTGGCAGCCCATGAGCTTTTGCTTAATGCCAAGGCGGTCTTGTCGGTTGCGCACGCTGGAGCCCTGGCTGAAATATTAGAGCAAAGGCGTCGACGGGTGCCATTGCAGTATGTCTTGGGTGAGACTTATTTCTGCGGGCTCAAATTTGCTGTGGGACCAGGAGTTTTGATTCCTCGGGCCGATACTGAAACTTTGGTGGTGGCCGCTGGCGATTATATAAAGAGCAAGAGCCCGGTTAGTTTGCTTGAAGTGGGGGCTGGTTCAGGGGCTATCGTAGTTAGTTTACTCAAGCAATTTCCCCATTTAGTGGCAACGGCATTTGAAATTTCTCCGCAGGCAGCGCATTTCTGTCGCATCAATGCTATTTGTCATGGCGTGGCCGAGCGTCTTACCATAATTGAAGAAGACTACTTAGAGGGCCTGGCCAAGCTCGGAGCGAGCAAGCACTTTGATCTTTTTCTCTCCAATCCCCCCTATGTTCCCCTGGCCGTTGCCTCTACTCTCGCACCAGAAGTAATTGATCATGAGCCCCGCTTGGCCCTGGTCGGCGGAGGTCCTGATGGAATGGGCTTCTATCGCAATTTTGCTAAGCATTTGCCTGGTCTGGAAGCTACTGCTCATGCGGCGCTAATGGTTGAGTTTGGTGATGGACAGGGCGATGCGGTCAAAGAGTTGTTTGAATTGGCTGGCTGGGGCGAGCTTCAACTTTGGAGCGATCTAGGCGGACGGCCCAGAGTGCTGACTAGTTCTGGATGGCAGTGGTGACAAAACTCTTTAATTTTTGTAATATGCTAATAAGGGCTTAGTTTGAGAGATCTGCAAAAACTATGGGCGCAGAATTCAACGAGATTTAGATGAAAGATGGCGTACTAAAAGCAATATCGTCAGATGGCACACTGCGTGCCGTTATTGCTACTACGACTCATCTCTCCGAAGATGCTCGCTTAAGGCACAACCTATCATTTACAGCCGCTGCTGCCCTGGGCCGCGCCCTCACTGCCGGTGTACTGCTTTCACAAATCTTGGCCAAAGATGGTCAGGTTGCTCTCAAGTTTCAGGGCAACGGCCCCCTCGGCAAGGTTATGGTCGATGCCTCGCCCCGAGGCACTGTCCGCGGTTTTGTTGAGCACCCAGATATTGAACTTCCTCTAAACTCATTAGGCAATTTTGACGTCGGTTCGGCCATTGGCTCCACTGGTTATCTCCACGTGACAATTGATCCCGGATTTGGTCAGCCCCATACTTCCACTGTTGAGCTTGCTTCTGGTGAAGTGGGCGAAGACGTCAACCATTTTCTGGTCAATTCCGACCAGACTGGGTCGCTCGTTGTGGTTGGTACCCATCTCAGTAAAAACGGAGTGGAAGCGGCTGGCGGTCTGATAATTCAACTTTTGCCAGATCATACGGAAGAAACTATTTGCCGGATTGAGAACAATATCTCTACTTTTGGCACTTTCACCTTTTTGATGAAGAGAGGCATGACCCTCGAAGAAATTTTGCAGCGTATCCTCACTGGCTTTGAGATTACGCCATTGACCGATGTGAAGCCGCTATCATTTGTCTGCAAGTGCTCACGAGAGCGTTTTGTCGAGGCCCTGAAGGTACTGCCCAGCAGCGAAATTATTTCTATGGCAGAAGAAGACGGGCAGGCGGAAGGCCGCTGTCAGTTCTGCAATGAGCTCTATCTTGTTGAGAAAGAAGGCCTATTAGATTTGGCTCGCGAGAGCTAGGGCGAGACCTTTGTCGATAGATATAGCAAGACAAAACTAGCTCCCCCGAGGGAAAGCTAGTTAAATCAAATGGATACTGAGTAGTTAGACTGCTCTCTTAACTTTGCCGGCTTTGATGCAAGATGTGCACACTTTCATGCGCTTAACAGTCTTGCCTACCAAGGCCTTGAAAGGTTGGAGGTTTGGCAGCCAACGTCTCTTACCGTGCGGGTTCCAGTGCGAACGCAAGAAGGTGTATTGAACACCGGTCTGGGGTCCTTTGCCGCATACGTCACAACGCTTAGCCATAAAATAATTCCCGTCTTAATTCAGTCGCGAAATCTGCCGTACAGCCCCGTGAGGCCCGGTAGATTCAAGAACACAAGCAAAGGAGGAATTGTAGCACCTGTACCACGTTGAATATATGGTCAACCCTCCAAATGCTAAGTTTGTAATAGTTCAGGATGAATGGGTACATTCTGTTATAGATAGTTGCCGGAGATCTTACCTGCGCTAAAAATCATGATAGGCTTACTGTGTGAGCGCTGTACTACAGTGTTATCAGACTGATTAATCGAAGTTGCCAAGCGATGAAGATCAATCAGATATGACCTATCCTTTACTCGAACTACACAAAAGCCGGTTTACAAGATTGGTTTAGTTTGCCGATTTAGGGTACTTTTTAGTAATGATTTAGTATCTTCAGTTATTACAGTATTGTGTAAGGTCTTATCAAATTTCAGTGTTTACTCAAAGGCGCTTGAAAATAAGTGGCTGATGGGTATGAGAGAGCCAAGGCTCAAATTGACCGAGCCAGACGGCAAGGGGAAGCAGGAAACAGGTAATGGCACTCGTAAACTACGCAGCTCGAGAGATTAACTGCAAAATCGTTTATTATGGCACCGGCCTTGGTGGCAAGACAACGAACTTGAAGTATATCCACAGCCAACTGGCCCCTACTACTAGAGGCGAATTGATCAGTCTCGCTACCGAAACTGAACGAACGCTCTTTTTCGACTTCTTGCCCCTCGATTTGGGCAGCGTCCAAGGTTTTAAAACTAGATTTTCTCTTTACACCGTTCCCGGCCAAGTTGAGTACAACGCCAGCCGTAAACTGATTCTGAACGGCGTTGATGGCATTATTTTCGTAGGCGACTCCGATGTCATGAGAGCTAAGGACAACGTTGAGTCTCTCCAGAACATGGTTGAGAACTTGGCTGAATACGGCCTTACTCTCGATAGCATTCCTTGGGTCTTGCAATATAACAAGCGCGACTTGGCCAATGCCATGCCGATTGAACGCTTAGAGAAAGATATGAATATCCGTGGCGTCCCAAGTTTCGAAGCCGTTGCTTCTGAAGGCTTAGGTGTCTTCGCTACTCTCAAAGCGATTTCAAAGCTAATTCTCAACCGCTTACAGTAACCTTGGCTGCTTTCTGAAGTAGAATTTGCTTCAGAGGCAAGAAGTTATCTGTGGCAAGTAATCTGTGGCGAATATAGTCGGAAATCGGCCTACGAAAGAAGCTGAACTCAAAGGTTTGCGCCTCGCCATTGCCGTGGAGCGCAAGGCGCGTTATGCTGATTTTCAAGGTAAGCGCTCGACTTTCTCTCAGTTTATGAGGGCTACTGCTGATCGCCTCGTGCGCCGCTTCCCCTATGACACAATCTGGGTGACAGTGCGCAGTTTGTTTCGCCAGTATCCAAATGTTGACGTTTCTACCCGTATTTCAATTGTTCGGCGGGCAGAGGAGCTAATTGCTCCTTACTGGGACAACGTTGATGGCGTCCCTAACGAGCAGTCTCTGTCGGCCTCTGATGCGGCTCGTGAACCCAGTGCTTACGCTCGCAGTCCGGGTACAGCGGCCCCCGGCTCTTTTCGCTCTAGCGACTTTTCCGCTGCTCCTGTGAACAATAGTGCAGTAAGCAAGTCCGCCGCCGGTAATTCGACTAGTAATTCAAATAGTAAGTCGGCTAGCAAACCAATTAGCAAAGCCCCCCAGAGTCAGGCGGTTGGCGCTAAATCAGTATCCAGTAAATCAGTATCTAGTGCCCCTGGAAGCGGCGCGGCCACTAGTCTGGCCAATCAACAAGCTGGTCAGAAATTGGTGGGCAAGCATCCTTCTGAAATTCCAGTTCAATTTGTCAAAGGTGTTGGCCCCAAGCTAGCGCTCTTGCTCTCTAATCTGGGCATCACAACCGTTGATCAATTGTTACGCCACTACCCGCGGCGTCACCTCGATTTTCAAAATCGCGAGTTTATCAAAGACCTGACTGTGGGCGAAGAAGTTAGTATCTTCGGTACGATTCGCTCGGTTGGTGCTTATCAATCGAAGCGCGGCAATATGTCGATTTTAAATGTGGTCATTTCTGACGGCACTGGCAGTCTTCTGGTTACTCGCTTTGTCGGTGGTAAGGGCAATAAATACCTCCTTGAGCGGCTCAAAGGCCAATTCCCTAAAGGCGCTCAGGTGCTAGCGTCTGGCGTGGTTGAGATCGACGATTATTCGCACAAGTTTAAGCTCAAGAACGCCGAGGTGGAAATTCTTAGCTTGGCTGGCGGTGAGCAGTTGGGCAGTGGTCATATAGAAGAAGATCGCGAAGCTGGCTTTGAGGGGGTACCACAGAGTATCCATGCCGGAAGGTTGGTGCCAGTCTATGCTCTGACCGAAGGCTTATCGCTGCGTCATTTGCGCAGCGTTATTCACAATGCCATTGCCACTTATGGCGCTGGCATTGCTGATTTGCTGCCAGAGCACCTGAAAGAAACATACAACTTAATTGGTATGAGTGAGGCTTTTACTCATATACATTTCCCTGAAGATCCTGACACCAAGGACGCTGCTCGCAGAAGGTTAGTCTTCGACGAATTGTTTGCTATCCAACTGCAGATGGCACACCGCCGCTATCAATATGAATCGCAAGAAGATGCTCTTTCGATCAAATACACTTCCTCTCCGGATGGCTTTGTTGAGCAGTTACGAGGGTCATTGCCGTTTAAATTGACCGGAGCACAAGAGCGAATTTTTCAAGAAATCGCTCGCGATCTAGCATCAAATAAGCCAATGCACAGGCTAGTGCAGGGCGATGTGGGCTCAGGAAAAACCATTGTTGCACTGCTCGCCTTAATGGTGGCAATCGAAAATGGCTTCCAGGGCGCGATGATGGCACCAACCGAGATCTTAGCCGAACAACACTTCCGCCAGTTTCAACGCCTGGTTACCCCCCTGGGTCTTAAGTGCGCTCTGGTACTCGGTAAGCACGGGGTGAAAGAACGCCGCGCTGTGCGTCAAGAAATATTATCGGGGCAAGCTCACATTGCTGTTGGCACCCATGCCTTGTTAGAAGACGACGTTGAGTTTAAGAATCTTGGATTGATTGTCATCGACGAACAGCACCGCTTTGGTGTTAAACAGCGGGCACGCCTGAAAGCGAAGAGTCAGAGCCCAGAGCTTCTGACGATGACTGCTACACCTATTCCCCGTACTTTAGCTTTGACCATGCACGGTGATCTTGATGTTTCTGAGATTGATGAGTTGCCCCCAGGTCGCAAACCCATAGAAACGTTCTTACTCAAACCAGCTCAAAAAGCCAAGATGTGGGAGGCCGTCCATAAGGAAATTGAAAAAGGCCGCCAGGCATATATTGTTTTTCCTTTGATTGATGAGTCTGAGACCCTAGCGGCAAAGGCCGCCACGGCTGAGTATGAGAAGCTGCGCACGGGCGAGTTTAAAGACCTGCGCCTGGGCTTGATGCACGGTAAGCTTAAGGCTCAAGAAAAAGATGAAGTGATGGACGCCTTTCGTTCGGGTGAATTTCATATTCTTGTTTCGACAACAGTAATTGAAGTCGGCGTAGATGTACCTAATGCTTCGGTGATGGTAATCGAAAATGCCGATCGCTTCGGATTGGCTCAATTGCACCAACTTCGTGGCCGAGTGGGTCGTGGTGCTGATCAATCTTATTGCTATCTGGTGTCAGAACAAAAGTCACAAGCAACACGTGAGCGCCTTGAAATTTTGACAATCACTAATGATGGCTTTGTCGTAGCCGAGAAAGACCTAGAGATACGTGGCCCCGGTGAATTTTTAGGCTACCGCCAAAGCGGCTTACCCGACTTGGTTTTGGCTGACCTTGTCAAAGATGCCAAAATTTTAGAAGAAGCACGGAATGCCGCCATTGCTATTATGAAAGAAGATCCGCAATTAACGAATTATCCAACGTTAAAGCAAATGGTAGAACAAAAAGCCGTGGGTGAGCACTCTGAGATGATGCGCTCGGGTTAATTGCTCTAGCTTTAAGCTGCCTGCATGTCACCATCGGTGGTGACTAAATTTTCTTCTTTTGCCTGGTCGAGGTTCTCTAATCTTTCTTGCACGCTAATATGGCGATGATCCCAGTTGGGCACTGAGTCAATGAAGTTGGTGATGGTGTTCATCACCTTGTAATTCAAATTGCGGTCGGTGCGAAATACGATTGGGTGCCATTTAGCTCCCCAGGTCAGTTGAATTAGTTTGCTGCGAAATCTTGTCAGCTTTACTTTTGAGTCAATATAGAGAAGGGACGAGTGGGGCCCTTTCTCTTTTACTATTAAGGCGACAGTGCGGTCTACGGTGACCCAGAAGTTGCCTTTGATTTGTAGGTGGATAATACCTTTCTTTTCGTCATAGTTAGTAATTCGGCCGCGCTCAAATTGAGTGCATGCTGCTAAACAAAGTTCAAAAGCTTCAGCTTGGGGTAAGTCCAGTTCCCTCTGTCTCAGATACCAGACTGGGCCATACTTGCGCATGCGGTGCATGAGTAAGCCGTGGTGGAGTATCGCTGAAAAAAGTATGGCTAGGGGAAATTGAATTGAGTAAATGACCAGACAAAGTACGAAAATCATGGCGGCCAGGATTGGTCCGCCCACGAATATTGCTAAGGTGCTAACCAGACAAGATAAGGCCAAGCCAAAAACCGCCGCTCCCACCAGGGGGCGGCCGTAGTCGTTTAATTTGATGTAATCGAAGGTTGGTACGAATGGCTCGAATTCTAGCTGCTGCTCTATGTTCGGTTGCGAAATTTCTTTGCCAATCATAGATTCCCGCCTCAATAATATCGGCCACTTACTGTCTTATGCCACAGCAAAGCCGCTCTCTCACTATTGCGGTCTTAAAATCAGGTCTAAACCTTAGGTCTAAATCTAGAATTACATTGAACCGGCGCCAGGGGCAACACCGTTTGAATTGCCTACACCAGACGGAGCTGCTGTGCTGCCTGGTTTCAATCTTTCGAGGGTGGTCTTAACAGAATCGCTGTAGGGACCAGTGGGATCAAGACTTAGGTACTTTTCAAAGGCGGGAACCGCTAAATCAATCTCGTTTTTGTTTTGGTAGAGCAGCCCCATAGCGTAGTAGGCATTGGCGAATTGCGGATCATACTTAATCGCCAGGTTGTACTCTGCCATGGCCCCTTCTGGATTATCGAGACCGGTATAGGTGAGGCCCAGATTGTAATGTGCCAGTGGGTTATCAGCTTTTAGTTCCAGAGCCTTTTGGTATTGGGCGCTGGCGTCACTGTAAATGCGGCTGGTGAGGTAGATATTGCCCAGGTTAATATGCGGCTCGACAAAGGCTGGGTCGAGGCTAATCGCTTTTTTGAACATGTTTGTGGCGCTGCTAATATCTTCTTTCTTTTGCAATGCCAGGCCAAGATCGTTGTATGCCTCTGCTGAGCTTGGATTTAGCTGAATAATACGCTGGTAAGTATCAATTGCCAGAACCTGCTTGCCTTGCTCGGCTAAATTGTCGGCTAGCAAATTAAGCAAGGAGAGGTCGTTTGGATAGCGCTCAACTAAGTTACGCAGACGTGCTTCTGCTTTGCCTGGCGTACCTTCAAGGCTTTCTAGATTGGCCATAGCTAAGATGGCAGTGCGGTCGTCTGGTACAAGATTGAGGGCGCTTTCTAGGGCTGAACGAGCCCCTATCAGGTCTTTCATCTTGATTAGAGCGCCGGCTAGTTCTTCAAAGGCGGCCGGGTCATTTGGCTCTAAACTCAGGCCCTGGCGGTAAAAGCCTGCTGCTTGTCCCGGATCGTTTTTAAGAATAAAGGTGCGGCCCAGATTAATCATGGCCTGACCATCGCTGGGGTTTATGGAAAGTACTTGTTTGAATTCGTGTTCGGCAGTATCAAGTTCGCCTTTCTTTTGTTTGATGATACCCAAGTTGTAGTGGGCATTGGCGAAGTTGGGGCTCAAGCTCACCACGTGCTCAAATGAGCTAGCGGCTTCATCAAGGTCGCCGTTGTTTTGCAGGAGGTAACCCAAGGTATAGCCACTGTTAACATCTTTAGGGTCGAGAACTTGGGCTTGGCGATAGGCTTCAATTGCGCCTTTGGTATCTTTCTGCTTGTTCAGCGCTTCGCCTAGTTGGCTGAACCATTCGGCTCTGTCTGCCTTGAGGGCTATGGCTGCACGCAGCTCTTTGACTGCTTCACTGTAGTTGCCTCGTCCTGACTGCGCTGCGCCTAAAAGGGCGTGGGCTTCCGGCACTGAGCCGTCGAGCTGTACGGCTTTAGTCAGAGCTTCAATTGATGGATCGTAGTCTTTCAGTGCCAGAAGGCAGGCCCCAGTGTTGAATTGAATCGAGAAATTCTGCGGCTGGTGTACCAGAATTTTGCGATATTCCTTCACTGCTTCTTTGTATTGACCTTTATCTTGGTAGGTTGCAGCCAGTTGCGACAGCGCTTTTAAGTTCTCTGGATAGGCGGCCACCACTAGGGCCAATTCGTGAATAGCTTCGTCTTTGTTGCCAGCAATGCGCAAGGCAATACCGAGGGGAAGGCGGAATAACACTACGTCCGGCCGCAGTTTAATGGCCTGGTCGTATTCGATAACAGCTTCCTGCAGTTGACCTTGTGATTGCAACAAACCACCTAAGCTCATGCGGGCAAAGGCGTCTGCTGGGCGCAGACTTAATGCCCGGCGATATTCAGCGATGGCATTTTCGAGATCGCCAGATTGGTGCAAGACCGCCGCTAGGCTGAGGTGAACCATGGGGTCATAAGGGGCGCTGATAACTACAGCCCTGAAGGCTGCTAAGGCCTTGTCTAAATCACCGGCTTTGAAATAGGTGACACCTTGATAGTAACGCTCCAGGAATTGCTTGGGCATTACCTGGGCCACGGGGCCGTTGGTTTGGGCTAATGCCGCATTGGTGAGCCCTTGACTTACAAGAGTGGTGACGCAGGGCAGGCTTGCAAGGAGGCTTGAAAGCAAGAGTGAATGTGCCTTGCGACTACTTGAAGAAAATTTTGAATGCGGCATTGCTGAAAGTACCTAATATAGAAGCTCTTTTTATCGGCAGATTTTATTAGCACAGTACCTAATTATGGTCCAAGACGCCCCTTTGCGAAAGGTTGTTCCTCTTATGCGGCTTTAGTCGAAGTGGACACTTAAATCTGTAAGCGCTAATTATCTGGCAAAAAACCGGCAAATAATGAAATAGCTGAAAACTTACTGTTGGAACCTTAAGAAATGGGCCTGGGGCAAGCCTTAGCCGGCCGGTTGTCATGAGCTCCCTCTATTTCTTAGACAGTGTGGCTAAATTCTTGCTGACGTTTTTGTACAGAGTGCACATTGTGTCTATGTCGGCTTCTGGTGTACATTGGATGTATAAGGGTCAGTAAAAAAGTAATGGAGACCGCGATTGAGAGCGGATTTTTCTCCAGGCAGCACCGAAATAGGCCGCTACTTTTCGAAAACCCGGTGCCCCGGTAAGACTCATACAGAAATCGGTCCGGAATTATGCGTGCTGTAACACCAGTACTTTCTAAAGTATCCAAGGCAAGAGCCCTGAAATATTCTTTTCATTAGCGGGCTTAATAACTCCTTGCTCGGTTTGCCGAACACCATTTCGATCATTGCCTTTGTCGCAGTGAATCAGGCGAACTAAAGATAAATCTCAAACTGATAACAACAACAGTTAAGTCAAAACCTTAAGGCTTTGAACTGCATTTCGGCAGGCGTTTGCACTGCTGGTAGTGACGCGTTCATAGCTGCAACCAAGTGTATAAATCATGGCAGTTTATAAAAACGAAACTCAGACTAAACAATTTCCGCTGGTGGAGCGAAACTCCAATCATTACCAGGAGATTGCTTCTAGCGCATTGAGCAATTCAATTAATCACCTCAACAATGCTTATTCGCAAAAGCTTAGTGGTGCTGAAGGGGCCGTAGAGTTCAGAGATGAAGGTGTATACACCTACGACAACAAAGGTCGTCGCTATCTAGATTGTTTGGGTGGATACGGCATATTCAACGTCGGTCACCGTCACCCTCGGGTAATCGAAGCTGTGAAGATGCAGCTTGACCAGGTCTGTTTGCACAGCCAAGAGTTGATTAATCCCTGGTCTGCTCACTTGGCTAGTCAATTAGCTGCCATCACTCCTGGTGATTTGCAATATTCATTCTTCTGCAATAGCGGTAGTGAGGCAGTGGAAGGGGCAATCAAGTTAGCCCGCCTCTATACAGGCAAGACAGAGATAATCTCTACTAAGAACGCTTATCATGGCGTTAGCATGGGAGCGCTTTCTGCCACTGGCCGTGACGTTTTCCGTAAACCATTCGCTCCATTACTTAATGGCTTTAGTCATGTTGAGTTTGGCAATATCGAAGCTATGGAAGCTGCCATCAACGAAAATACCGCAGCTGTAATTCTCGAACCAATTCAAGGTGAGGGTGGAATCAACGTTCCATCAGAAGGCTATTTAAGAAAAGTACGTCAACTTACTGAGAAGCACGGCATCCTTCTTATTCTCGATGAAGTGCAAACTGGTATGGGCCGCACCGGTCGCATGTTTGCCTGCGAGCACGAAAGTGTTGTGCCAGACATTCTATGTTTGGCTAAGGCTCTCGGCGGCGGTGTAATGCCGATTGGCTGCTTCATGGCTTCGGCCAAAATCTGGAAAGTACTTGAGCCAAACCCAACCATTCATAATTCTACTTTTGGTGGCAATCCTTTAGCTTGTTCCGCTGCATCTGCCTGTATTGAAGTTTTGCTTGATGAGCACCTGCCTGCTCGCGCTGCTTTGATGGGCAATTATTTCATGCGTAAATTGAATGAATTGAAAGAACGTTATCCTGAGCGCATTTTTGATGTACGTGGCAAAGGTTTGCTAATTGGTCTTGAATTCACCAGCAAAGATTTGCGTGAAGCCGTACAGGTTGAGCTTTTCCATAGAGGCGTGATTGTTGCATCCACTCTTAATTCTAACTGCACATTTAGAATCGAGCCGCCACTAATCATCACTGAGTCGCAGATCAATTTCATGATTGATGCCCTTGAATCAGTATTGATTGATATCGGTTCTGGTCGCTTGGCAGAAATGCAGGCCTTAGCTGAAGAGCAAGAGTTAATCAAGCAAGACGTGATAGCGATTGAACCGCTGACCGTAGCGGAAGTTTTGACAGTCTCGATTGCGCCGCAAGCTATAAGTGATTTAGATTCAAATCTAGTTTCAGATATGGTGATCGACGAGTTTAGTGTTGCCAAAGCAAGGCAGCGTAGGCGCGTGCGAGCGGCTGCGAAAGTCGGCAGTAGTAAAGTGGTGGGTTCGCGCAAAGTTGGTGAAGTAAGGCTGGTGCCTGTTCGTGAGTCTAGAGCTAAATCAAATTCAAAATCTAATCTCGAAACCACAAAGAAAAAAGTAGCTAAGCCAAATAAGGCGGGTAAGAAGAAAGCAGCAGGCAAGAAAGATAAGCCGAAGTCGAAAGCTTCTTATCGTGCCAAGACAAGAAATTAAGGATACTCAGCGTACTGGAGATACTAGGGATACTAGGGATACTAGGGTAATGAATGACAATCAAAATCTAGTTAGTTTTCTTTCTGAGAAATTGCGACGCAAGCAAAGTGGTGCTACTGCTGAAGAAATGGCAGCAACAATGTATGCCTTCCTCGCCAGTGAGAGAGCTGCTCGCAGCCAGCAATACGCTGAAGCCAATGGCAGCAGTGCACAGGTCATTTGCGTCCAGAGCATGCGCGCTGTCTAATTTCTGCCAAACGACGGGTGGTTACTTTTTTTAATCCACCTTTCAATTGATGTCTAGAAAAACAATTCACCTCAAGCTGAAAGTAGTGTCATTACCTTTCCCCCAGTAGGCATGGTTCTATTCGGGAATTTTCAGCTTCCAGTGCTTTTTGCGCTGGGGAGGTTTCGTCATGAATACCGGCTCGTACTTGTTGGCACTTGATGGTTCTCAAGCATCTCGCTCTGCTGCACTTCTGGCTTGGCAGCTGGCAAGCTTGACCAATTCAAAGGTTGACGCTCAGCATGTCGTTGATACTGCTGAAATTTGGCGCTTTTTGTCTTATGACTTGGCCGGATTTATCGGTAGCGGGCCATACATGGATGCTAAAGAGCGCATCGCTCAAATCATGCGTGGTATTGCAGAAGCCTTGATGCTTTCTTACTCTAGTCAGGCGGGCGGCCAATTTCAGTCTTTTGACACTTTCATAGATGAAGGAGATCCTGCTTGCGAGATCTCTAAGCGAGCCGTTGACTATGATCTAGTGATTCTTGGCTATCATGCCAGAACTTCCAACTCCCGTCGAAAAGTGTTATTTGAGGAGCTGGCTAAGGTCTGCCCTTGTCCATTGTTGGTGGTGCGCGATGTGGCCAAGCGCTGGTCGAAAATGCAGATCTTTATTACTGGCGACATTGCTAGCCCGGAAACTGTTGCTAGTATTTTTAGAGTTGGTGCTCTTTTAGCCATGCCTGTAGAAGTTTTGCTTGATAGTGGTGATGCCACTGTTATGGCCGCAGAGCCAGAGCGATTTTCTATGGGTGGCTGGTCCTCGGCATTCGGTGTCAATCTAGTACGCCCGGCCAGCTTTAAAGAAGTGACTAGTGCTGCCGATGACGACGTTTTGTTGGTGGTTTCGGCTGACGCGATCGATTCTGCCCATGACACTTTGGCACGAACACGCTTGAAAAAATTCATCCAAGGATCAGCTAGTCGAGCGCTCTTGCTTTGGCGTGACCATGCTGCTTCATCTTCTTCTAAGCGTGATGCAAGAATTGCTTCTTAGCGCAATTGCTGCCCTGATTTTTTTTGTTGCTAGCACTGCCAGTAGTGTCATGTTTTGACTAGCTGCTTGCCCAGAATAAGATCAATCACTGATCTAGCTGAGTAACTGGTTTGACCTGGGCGGAGAAATTGGCTCAGGGCGGCAATGTGATCACCGGCTGTAACTAGTGGCGGCTCTTCATAGCCATTGGCGCGAGTCTGTCCCAGGCCGATATTCGAGAGAAGGGCATTGCAGAGACATTTGCGATTCACTGTGTCTTCTGCTAGGCCACCTTTTTTGACATAGTCAGCTTCTGCTTCACCGGGGCAGCGGAAGGCGATGGAGCCGTCATTGCGGTTGTAGGCCGAGCGCAAATAGCCAAGGTCGCAGACTCTTTCTCTCGCCTGGTAGACACCAGATTCTGAAAGCGAGTTATCGACGTTGGTGATTTTGAAGGGATAGCCAGAGGCTGAAGCGCAGGGATCTGTAAAAATAGTGACGGTCTGATCCAAGACTTTTTGTAGAGTGCTTGTTTTGATTTCTTCAGTGATTCCTGATTCCTGGCAGAAAGCAAAGGGCGTGCCCACCTGTACACCGGCAGCACCAAGTGCTAGGGCCTCTTGCAACTTTTCTGCGCTGCCATACATGCCAGCGAGCCAAAATGGTAGCCCTAGCTTTTTCAGTTCCTCTAGGTCTGCTTCATCGCGCTTTGTGTAAATTGGCTCGCCCGCGGAGGAGAGTTGCAAGGTTCCCCGGGGCGGGGCATTGTGACCACCGGCTGTGTGGTTTTCGATGACGAAACCGTTTACTTTCCCTGAGGCTTTTTTAGCAATATTGGCAGCTAGGGTGTGAGAAGAGACTATGGCCAAAAAGTCTGGACGTTTGAGGGTCTTACCGTTGAGCAGGATATCTCTTGGATTGAACGTTAGATAGGTGGCGTCGTTGCCACCCTCGCTTGAAGCAGTGCTCTGAATATTCAGTTTGAGCGATACTTCTTGGTGTTCGCTCAGCTCATCTAATATGCCGGGAATGGCTTTGGGAATACCGGCGCCCATTAAGACATAGTCAACTCCGGCAAGCATTGCCCCGTAGAGTGAAGGCAGAGTGGGCAACTGTATTTTTTCTAGGTAGTTGATACCGACCTTACCCTGATGCCCTTCTTTTGCTAGATAGACTTCGGCAAAATTTGCCAAGACAATCAATTCAAGAGTGGCAAGAGTTGGTTTAACTCCGATCATAGGCACATTTACATATGGTGCCTCGGCAGGCTTGCCGCTTTCGCGATAGTAGCGCTGCCATACTCTATCTACCAGTTCTTTGACGGGGAAGTGTTGGCAGGCGCGCTGCATGTGACCGCCTTCGTCTCCATCTTGCAGTCGTCTGGCGAAAACGGTATCGAGCATTGTTCCTGAGACCACTCCCAGTTGGCCTTCTTTTGAAACGGCCTGAGCTAGTCGCCAGTTGGAGACACCGACGCCCATGCCCCCTTGAATTAATAGTGGATTAGTCATATGTACCGCTGCTTTGATCCTGCGCTTAGGGGCTGGTAATGGAGTCTATGGATGGGAGTCTAGCAGCGCCTAAGTTTGACAAAAACTGGTTACCTCAAGGTGACCAGAGCTTCTCTCGCACTTCGGCCTTGGATAGAGATGATGAAAAACGCACAGTGCTGGCTGATACCAGTGCCGGTGGTTACTAAATTGTTTTTTTTTATGCTCGTCACAAAGGCACACATAGTGGCTTGCTTAAGCCTGATCTGGTTTAAGCCTATTCTCGTATAGCTTATTCTTGGCGCAATTGCCTTGGCGTCGCTGTGCGTCGCTTAGGGCAGTCCATCTCATCTTTATTGAAGCCTTCAAGTGGACAATGGCACAGTTGCTCGCTCTCACTGATTTCGCTGGCAATGGCTTTGAGTTCGCTCATTACCAAGAAGAGGCGTTGCCCTCGTGGGGTAATGGTGTGTACTACTTTGGGCAACTTCTGTTCAAATACGGTGCGAGTAATCATGCCAGCGGCAAGCAGGGCTTTGAGGCGCTCTTGCAGCGATTTCATGCTCAGCCCCGGAATAAAGGTAAGAAATTCTCTGGTGCGCACTGGTTTGAGCGCTAGTTCCCTCAATATCTCCACTGTCCATTTGGCACTAATCAAATCGAGGGTGTGGGTTATTGGGCAAGTCATCTTGTTGTCACAGCCAGTGTTCATAAATTTTGCTTCTGAATTCTGAAGTTGCAGAATATACAGCTTTGAGTATGTTGCCCGGCGGAAAAACTGGCATCAACCATTGTGGGTATTTACCTTGAAGTTTGCTTCATCCTTCGCGAGGGTATACCGTAGACTAAATCTAGCTGGCTCGCTTTTACTATTGGTTATAAAAATGACATCGACTACAACACAAGATTTAGATCTGTTGCTTCCGCGATATCTCAAAGAGGCGAAGAGTCATATTGCCCAGATGGCAGCCTTTGCCTTCGTTGTTTGTCTTTTGCCGCTGGCACCATTGCTGTTCAAGATTGAATTTGTTTGGCTGCTAATATTTCCAATTGCGGCTGCGCTCTATGTGGGGCGGGGCCTAAGTTCCGTGCTCCTTGTCAAGCAACGGGCTGCGGCTATTCTCAAGTCCAGTTCTCCAATCAAGATGTCAGCGACTGACATCAGTAAACAGTTTCTTTTCTGGAATTCAGTTAGTTCTCCCGGTTACAGGCTCGAGCTAGCACCACTTAACTCTTCTGCTCAAAGTATTGAAAAACTCAAGGTAGATCCAGCTAGTAAACTCGCTGTGGAGCATATGGCTGCCCTCTTGTCAAAGTTTGAGCAAGCCAAAGAAAGCAGTGCCGCCACTCCTACAACTGAAGTTGATGTCTATTTTGATGAGAAGCAACTACCAGTAGCGCTTGTTCTCAATGGCGAATTACTTTGGGCCGTTTACTGGTGGTAAATAAGAGCTTTTCTAAAGACAAGCCTTATATTCGTTCAATACAGATGCGCGATGGCTTCGACATTGAGTCCTATCCATTTTCTATTCCAGCGATTGCTGATTTAGACAATATGGAATTTCATGAGGATGTCACCTTTTTTGTTGGTGAAAATGGATCTGGTAAGTCTACAGCTCTTGAAGCCATTGCTCTGCTTCTTGGCTTTAGTGCTCAAGGGGGTACTAAAAATGTGCAGATCGATGATGCTGGCGGCTCATCTGGCTTGCAAGACTTTTTGAAAGCGAAGAAGAGTCATGCTCATCCTAAGGATGGTTATTTTCTGCGGGCTGAGAGCTTTTATAACCTGGCCACTTATATGGACGAGGTCGGCTACCTCGACTCATATGGCGGCAAGTCGCTGCATCGCCAGTCGCATGGTGAGTCTTTTATGGCTACCTTGGTTAATAAGTTTAGAGGAAAAGGTATTTACCTTTTAGACGAACCGGAAGCTGCTCTCTCTCCATCACGCCAATTGGCTGCTCTAGTGCGTATTCACGACTTGGTGCAAGATGGTTCGCAATTCATTATCGCTACTCATTCCCCCATTTTGTTAGCCTATCCATCGAGCAAGATTCTTGTTTTTGATGAAACCGGTGTGCGTGAAGATAAGTATGAGAATCTTGAACATTTCTCTGTCACCCGTGATTTTCTCAACAACTACAAGAGACGCTTAGACCTGATGCTCGATGATTAGGTAGCTCTTTGGCCTTCAATTGACATTAATGCGTATTTTTACCTCTGACATTGCTCGTCGTGGGTGTGAATATGTAGCCAGCGAATAAGATGATTAGAGGCTGGCAGCAGTGGCTGGAGAAAATTGAGGCCGAGCTGAGCCCTCCTGATAAAGCGCTTTGGGAGCAAGTGGCGAGAGGTAAGAGCGTGGTGGATGGCGCTAGACCGGTCACTCTGCGCGATTTTCCTGCACGGCAAGTGCGTTTGACCCGCGAGATTGTTGGTGACGAACTGCGTCAGCTTATGGCTCTGGGAAAATAATCGCTAAGGTCGTTTTAGATTTGGAAGTGGGTATAGATTTGTAGTCGCGGCTATGAAGGTTCTTCCTTCTAAAATTTCCAATTTAGAGTCTTCGCTTTCCGCGACACCTCTTTTATCAATCTATTTTTCAATGGCAATAATTTGAAGTTCATAGCCTTGGTACTGGCAGTTTCTACATTGTTGTCATGGCCGATTGATTCGTCTTTGCCGGCGGCGGCTCAGCCTGCTGAGTCTATGAGAGAGACAGAAAAAGTTGCTTTCCAGGCTTCCTATCAGAAGGGGGCCAAACTTTTTCAGGAGAAGAAGTATCAGGCCGCCGCAGCTAGCCTTGCTGTCGCTGCCCAATCGCCTCTGGATGATGGTGAAGCTGGCATACTTTTAGGTTACTGTTTCTATGAAATGCATCAATATCAGAAAGCCCTTGAGCAGTACAAAAAAGTTAGTGAGACAGGCAAGCTGATTTCGGTCAAGAATCGCGCCCAGAGGCTAGCTGCTACCTTAAACAGCTATATGAAGGGGATTTGCCCTGGTAATTGTCTCAAACCTTCAACACCAGGCTGGCGCAAAATGGATGTGCCTGGCAAGCCCGATCGCCTCGTTTGGATGGTTTTTCCTTACCTCGACCCTGCGGGCAAAGGCGGTTCTGAATATTGGAGCAATGACCATATGGGCGAAGTAATTGAGTACGTCAATGGGCGGCCTATTAATAAGGGGCCCTGTCCTCTTTGCTCTGGAACTGGAAAAGTCAGTCTGCCAAAGTAGATAGCTGTGGCGGTTGATTCTTGTTGGTTTGAGCCTTGGGGCCAGCGGGCATAGAACTTAGTGCCGCGGCTATGAAGGTTCTTCCTTCTAAACCTATGATTTAGAGTCTTCGCTTTCTGCGGCTCCTCTTTATGCCAGTTGTGCGAGGCCATGGTGCAAGAATATTCGCCGCAAAAACTTGAATTGGCCAACAAGATTTTCGTTCGGCGCTGTAAGAAAGTTCTACTTAATCCGGCCTCTACCAATGCGGTTTTGCCTAGCCACTATGTGGCCACTGTCGTGAAGACTATAGAGGCTTTAGGGTTTGGTATGTCGGCTGATTTAATTGCCGCCTGCAAACATCTTAGTTTAAGTGAACTTGCTGACTTGAAGAAGCAGTTATTCGAAGGCTTAGCAAAAGAGAAAGGTGCTCACCAAAAGTTGACGCCGATGTATCCTGACTTTCCTAAGCAAGTAATGGATATGAGTGAGGCGGAGCTTTATCTCAATGCCATGGTGCACTATTTTAGTGGTGGCAAATATTTGCCCGCCAAACCAAAGAAACTCTTTGGTCTAATTCCTGTTCCTCAACGGGCCCCTCTAGCTGAAACTCCTGATTTGCGACCTCTTGCCCTTTCTACCTTGGAACAGTTCGAGCAGCAATTTCGGCAACTGCTTTCTGTAAATAGTTCTATTTCTGTTGCCGATAAAGAAGACATTGCCGCTTACATAGATTTCTTCGATGGGGATATTGAGCGGTTCTTACCAGCTCAAATAGCTCACCGTGAAAATAAGGCTTTTATATTGGCGCAGCTTGTAGAGCGCACCGCTGATAGTGCTAATCTGCTCACCAGGTATGTCGATACGGCTACCGATGTGCTGCGTCTAGCAGTTGCTTTGAGTGGCGGAGACGTCTCTTTAACCGAGCCTGCCAAGTTTAAAACCTATAAGCGCAGTGTGCGCCGTTTGCTTTTGAGTCTACTTGAGAGTCAGTCTAATTTAATTGAAGATATGCTGAGATGGAAAGAGCGATGGATCAGGCTTGGTGAGAAATTGCACCCGGGTGAATTTAAAGACCGGTATCCACGTTCGTTTGAGGCCTTCAACATCTTGAGAAATGGCCTGCCTTCCAATACTTTCAATAGTCGCTTAGAGAAGGCCCTAGAGCTGAACGATGCTACTGCTGCTGTGGCCATGCTGAAAACAAGGCCGGGAGATTTTGCTCGGCGCTTAGATCACTTGCTGCGAATTGCTGGTACTCACCAAGAAGATGTTGCATTCGCTTTTGCTAAGGTTGTCGACAAGGTTTCTACACCGGTACTGTTGCAGGTCTTGCATCATTTTAAGAACCGAGCGCAGCCACGACCACTGCGGGTTTTCTTCCCTAAGTCGCAGCTGGCGAAAGCGCAGGCAATACCTGACTGCCTACCGGGGCTGCCGCCTCTCGTTTGCGAGTTGGCTGCCGGACTGTGTCGCAAAGCCTTGCTCGAGCGCTTTGCTAAGCTTCCTTCTCTGGGTTCTTGCTGGGTCGACCCAGAGTTGAAAAATTTTATGGTGCCGTTTGCGCAAAGGTCTGCTTCTAAAGCGCTTCGCACAACCTCGCGCGGCAGTCGGTTGCCTTTGCCTGATACTAATGTTCTGCGTTTCTTCACCTGGTGGAAGAACGGCCTCTACCGCACCGACATTGATTTGTCAGCGGCTGTGTTTGATGAGAATTTTGCCTTTATCGATGCCCTCACTTATTACAACCTGAAGAATTTTGGCGGTTGCCACAGTGGCGATATTGTTGATGCTCCAGAAGGTGCTAGCGAATTCATTGATATTTCCATTGATAAAGTGCTGAAGCATCATGGTCGCTATGTGGTGATGTCGCTTTTAAGTTATACCGCTCAACCATTTTGCGATTTGCCTGAGTGTTTTGCCGGTTGGATGGCCCGCGAACAGCCTGAGTCTGGTGAGGTCTTTGAAGCCAAAACTGTGCAAGACAAATTAGATGTTAGCGGTGACACCAGGGTTTCGATTCCGGCTATTTTTGATTTAGTGGAGCGCCAGGTGATCTGGGTTGATATTGCTTTGACTCGCAATCCTAACTGGTACAACAATGTTGCCGGTAATTTGAATGGCATTCAACTGTCGCTCAAATCAATGGTTGATCTCAACAAACCCACTCTTTATGACTTATTGCTTTTGCACGCTGAGGCCCGTGGTCAGTTAGCTAGTAATGCAGAATTGGCCACCACTAAGTTTCTTGCCGAAGACACTCCCTTCGATTTGACCGCTATTTCTAGCCAGTTTATGGCGAGCTGATTTTTCTCTTTTCTATTCTAGTGGACCAATAGCCTTCTCAACCACAGTTAGAAGCTCACCAGAGGCAATGATTTCTTCTGCTCTGGCCATATCTAAATGCATTTCTCTGTCTTCTTCAAGAAAGGGAATGTGGTTGCGAACAAAGCGATAAGCGGCTTCTACGCCACGGCCGGCTTTCATGCCGTGTTCCGTATCGGAACCGGGAGTAAATTTCCCGCTGCCTTTGCTGACGTGACCAATATCAGGCACAGAGTCAATTACACCGCAACGCATATCGAGGCCCTGGGCGGCACATAACAGTTCGATAGCCAGCACTCGGCGCAGGTTGTGCATGATTGTTCTGGCCTTGCGAGCAGAGATGGTGCCCATCGATACATGATCTTCTTGATTGGCCGAAGTGGGAATTGAATCAACCGAAGCTGGATGTGCCAGTACTTTATTTTCAGAGACGATTGCTGCTGCGGTATATTGGGCAATCATATAGCCTGAGTTCAAGCCGCCATTTCTCGTAAGGAAGGCAGGTAGCCCATTTGACAAGGCGGGATTGACCAGTCGCTCAGTGCGGCGTTCGGAAATATTGGCCAGTTCGGCCAGGGCAATACCGACATAATCGAGCACCAGGGCTAGTGGCTGTCCGTGGAAGTTGCCACCAGAGATAACTTGGTCTGGAAAGACTAGTGGATTGTCTGTAGCTGAGTTGATTTCAATTGCTAACACTTCGCGAGCGTGCTTGAAAGCCTGTCGCGATGCGCCGTGCACTTGAGGCATGCAGCGCAGTGAATAAGCGTCTTGCACCATGGGGCAGTCTTTGTGACTTTCCATCAATTCGCTCTCAGCTAGAAGCTTGAGGAGATTGCTAGCTGAAGCTTTTTGTCCTGGGTGAGGGCGAACGTCATGCACGGGGGCCAGAAATGCTTTTTGTGATCCCAGCTGTGCTTCTAGGCTCATGGCTCCAATAATGTCTGCCATTTTTGCTAGGCGATCAGCTTCGCTTACTACTAAGCATCCAAGGGCGCTCATCACCTGGGTGCCATTGGTGAGAGCCAGACCTTCTTTGGCCTTCAAGACAACTGGACTGAGTCCAGCGGCTGCCAGCGCCTCTTTTCCACTTAAAACTTTGCCTTGATATTCAGCACTGCCTTCGGCAATCAATACCAGGGCTAGATGTGACAGTGGTGCTAAGTCTCCGCTGGCACCAACTGAGCCTTGCTGCGGAATGATTGGATGAATCTCGTGGTTTAGTAGCTCTACGAGTAGATTTACAACTTCTGGCCGAATGCCAGAGAAGCCTTTTGCCAGAGCGTTGGCTCGCAACAGCGTTATTGCTCTTACGGTATTGCTGTCAAATAGATCGCCCATGCCACAGGCATGTGAGAAAAGAAAATTGCGTTGCAATTGTTCTGTTTGCTCGGGGGCGATATAGATGTCTTTAAACTTGCCAAAGCCGGTGGTGATTCCGTAGACCACGTCTCCTCTTTGTAAATATCCTTCAACTATTTCGCGCGACTTCTGTAATTGCTCTAAAGCCGCCGCTGAAAGGCCAACTTTGCCTTGCTTGTTGGCAATGGTTTCGACATCTTCAATGGTCAGGTTGTAGCCATCGAGGTCTATTTTGGGGTTGGCAGAGTTAGATTTTGAAAGGTTTTGACTGGCTGGCATGGGGCCTCTTTCGCTGTAATTATTAGTACGTTACAGAATAGCGAAGAAAGCTCTCGAAACTCTAACTATCGTGAAAATTATGACTGTAATGGCAGGCTTCTAAGGTTACTTCAGCTTGGGGCATTTCAAGGGGCGGGGAACAAGGCTGCCTTGCTGGTCGTCCTAATTTAGTTGTTGGCGCCGTTGACTGCCTTGACAAGGCTGAAGGGCCGAGCGATGAGGGTGGAAAGTGGCGCTGGGTCTTGGAAAGCATGGTAAGATGGCTCTACTTGGATAGCTGACACTGAAACAGGCGCTCGCAAGAGCAAGAACTCAATTCCGAGAGCAATGAACGTGACCAATACTGCCGCCAAACTTGAGACAAATTTGCTCGGCCGCTCGTTGAGCCGAGTAAGTCTTATATTTGAGGGTCTTAGATTAGAAAGGCTTAGGTTGGGTCGCCTGGTTGCGGGGCTGTCATTAGCATTGGCTTTTTCATTGCCGCTTGATTTAGGTTGCGGTTCTAGCACCATTACTGGGCTTAATGTCGGCCACTCTGCCATGGCTTCAGTGGGCTCTGATGTTCGGCTCAGCCAGCTTGAAGTGAAGTTTTTCAAACATACTTATCCTAAAGACGAAGAGGCGGTTCGCCTTGAGCGCCTTGAAAAAATGATTTTTGGTGAAGCGAGAACTGGTGCTAGTGAGACCCGCTTGAAAAATCTCGCTGACACTGTGCCTAATCTTGGCGCTGTAGCCAGCGAAGATAGCGACAAGAGTGAAGGTTCTTCTTCTTCTTCTTCTGGGCGCAGCGGTAGCTCTGCTGCTAAACCAGTCAACGACAATGACAGTGATTTAGATTTGAGCGAAGAGCGCAGTCAGAGCAAAAAGCCTGGCGGTCAAGTCTTGAGCGGTGAAAGTAAATACCCTGCCGTGACGGCCCTTGAGCAGAGCATCTTTAAGCGCGATTATGCTTCGGATCCAGTAGCCGATCGCTTGAATCGTCTCGAAACTAAAGTGTTCGGCAAGCCGTCTAAATTCACTGATTTGAGTGAAAGAGTTGATGCTCTTAAAGATAAGACCCGAGTTGATGTCGCTAAGCAAGCACCACCAGGCACTGATTGGCTTGATGATGAGGATGACGATATCAGCTTTCCCGCGCCCAAGCAGCCCTCAAGGCAGCCTGTCGCCCGTAGCGATGGCGAAGATGGCCGTTCATTCAGTGGTAGAGATTTGCGCAAAGATATGCAAAATGCCTTTGGTAGCAGAGCTTCTGGTGCCGCTTCTGGTGGGTACGGCATGGGTAGCACTGGCTCTAGTAGCAGTGGCTCTAATAGCGCTTCTGGTGCCTATGGCATGGGTTCAATCGGTTCTCCTCGCAGTGCTGGTCGAGCCCTTGATGACGAAGATGATGATTTGCCACCAGTTGCTCCGCGCCGTGCGGCATCGGCTGGTTCTGCTGCTCGGGCTCAAACAGGAGCAACTTCTGGGCGTGCGGCTGCTGCCGCTAGTGATCGTTTCGCCTCTGATTCTGGGGGGGCGGCTGTTCCCGGTGGTGCTATCGGTTTGAGTAGTAAGGTCACAGCTTTAGAAAACGCTGTGCTCGGTAAAACTTTTGCTACTGACCCGTTGATAGAGAGAGTGGGCCGTTTAGAAGAAACTGTCTTCCCTAATAAACCCGACTCTGGTGCCTCTTTGAGCTTGCCCGAGCGTGTGGCAAAGCTAGTAGAGAAAGTGCCGATTGCAGCGGCTCCGCCGAAAACTGCTCGGGCTAATCGTTCTCGTCGCGATGACTTCGACGACGATCTTGATATGGGCAGCGGTATGAGTTCACTGGGCTCTATGGGCAACATGGGTAGCGGCATGACTAGCCAAAGCCAGACTCAGACTCGCGGAAGCGGGGGCCTTGGCAAAATCATCAATTCGATTGGCAACATGCTCGGTGGTGGTTACGGTAGCTATGGCACCTATGGTGGTTACACGAACGGCTACGGCGTTCCTGGTGCTGGCGCTATGGTGCGTGATCCCAGCACTGGTTTCTTAGTCGATTCGATGTCAGGTAATTTGATCAACCCTTCAACTGGTCAAGTTGTCGGTAGATCTGCTGGTTATCCTGCTGGTGCCTATGGCAACAGCGCCTACGGTGGTTATGGCACCGGCCTTGGTGGCCTTCCTGCTGGTGCTGGCTTCGGTTATCCGGCCGGGATGGGTATGGGATTGGGAGTACCTGTAGGTGTTCCTATGGGGGGATATAGCTCGTTCAATAATGGCTTTAGCCCTTATGGATATCCTGCTGGTGGATACGGCTTGGGTGGTAGTGGTATTAGATTTGGTGGCAGCGGTTTTGGTGTCAGGTTCTAAAGGAATAAATATTTGCTGCTCCTGATTGGCGGAACTGGCTTCCTCGGCGAACCGGTAGTCGAGCTGATGATGGCTCGGCAGCTTCCTATTCGCTTGTTGACACGCGGAGCTGGCGATTGGAAGTCATCTAATCTTTCTCAGTATCGCAAGCGTGGTATTGAGGTTGTGGTTGGCTCTCTCGAAAACGATGAAGTGTTGATGCGTGCTGTCGATGGCGTTGATGCCATTATCAATATTTCTGGCAGCTTCAGATTGAATAGCGACGGCTCAAGAGCTAGCTCTTATGATTATCTCAATGTCGAGTTGGTAGAGAAGCTCACAGCTTTAGCCGAACAGAATGGCATTCAGCGCTTTGTGCAGGTGAGCTGCTTGGGCGCGCGCGAAGAGTCAGGCAGCGAATATTTGAGCAGTAAGTTTACTGGCGACGAAATTGTTCGCAACTCTAAACTCTACTGGACCATTCTGCGTCCTTCCTATATGTTCGGCTCCCGCTTTCCTTATGTTGAAATGATCAAGCCCCTGGTGACTTTTAAGCCTTGTTTGCCAGTTGTTGGTAGTGGCTTGAACATCTTGATGCCAGTGCATGTTGATGAAGTTGCGCGCTGTGTCGTTGATTGCATTTATATGAAAGAGTCGACCGGGCGAGTTTTGGAAATTGCTGGTCCGAAAGAGTATTCCTTGATAGAGATGCTTGAGACTATTCGCTTCGAATTTGGTCTTTCTGGTACTACCATGACTATTCCTAGTCAGCTTTCTGGGAAAGCTTTTGAAATGGCTACTAAGGTTCTGCCGAAAAACACAATTACTCTCGAATTGGCGCAAATTCTAATTACAGATTCTCATAGCAGTTCTAAAGAGGCACATGACCTTTTTGGTTTAGAAGGAAAGTGTTTGGAAGATTTTCTACCTGACATCGTTGAAAGTTTGAAGAAACGCTAGAGAAATGCCCTAGCTTAGACGCTTACTTGGGAGACTCGCCCCTAAATGTGATAACGTTTTTGCAGTAAGGCTGTCGATGGAAGTCAGAGGAAAAGGTCATGATTAGACTGAGCAAACCTGTTCAGATTCTTGAGTGGGGAATTGGCACAAATACCACTAATCAGCGCTGGGAAGAGATTGCTAAAGGCCGTCTATCCGGCAAACCTAAAACTGTGGCTGGCTTAACTAGTCTGGTGATTGAAGTAGAAGGCTCTCTCAATCGCAAAAATGAGAATAATGAGTACGTTAAGGTGATGCAGCAGGGCGAAGGCATGACTCCTCACTCGACGGCCTGGGGCGAGGTTGCCATGGGAACTATCAAGAGTGTTGATAACCAGAGCGGCAAAACCATGGTTACTGTTGAAGTTACCGCTGCTACCAAGTACAGCAAATAGCAATTTACTCTAGTACTTGCTTTCAGGCTCGAGCAGTGCCGAGCTTGAATTCGGTTGGTTCGAATTGAGTGACTGAGCGTCTTTTTCTACCACTTGTTTGAAATTGCCGACGATTTCTTTTTGAGTCATTTTCAGGGCTAAGCTTGCTATGGGGCGAGGAATGGCTGGGCCTGGGTCTACCTCTAAAGTGTAGATTACCTGACAGTGCCGGCCTGAATTGACCGATTTGAGCTGCCACTCGCCTTCAACAGCTTTAAAAGTGCCGTCTACCATTTTCCAGCGCAAGCGGTCGGGCTTGTTTTGCAGGTCATTAATTGTGTGCTGACATTGTTCGTTGACAAACAATTGGGGCTTGAGATAACTCTCGATGTAAACCAGCTGTCCTTCCCTTTTTAGTACTTGGCAAGACTTTACTTTGGGGAAGATGCGTGGATAGCGGCCAAAGTCGGTTAAGGCATTCCAGACATATTCTTTGGGTGCTTTTATGGTTGTTTCAACTGTGGCTTTTGCCAGTTTTGTTTTGGAGTCTTTCGAGGCGCTTTGTTTGGCCCAGCTTTCTTTAATCTGGTTGCCAATGGTCGCACCACTAAAGGGCTCAGTGGCTAATGCTGGTGGCAGGCTGAAAAGAAAGGCGCACACTATTGCTGGGCTCAAGGCTGAGCGCAATTGGGCCAGGTTATAGCAAGCACTAGCGATTTTTGAAAATGTGAGCTGCGAAAAATTTGTCATCTTTGTCTCTGTTTGTTCATCGATACCAGAGTGCAAAGGCTGTTGGCTGCCAGTTGAGCCCTACCTTGCCATTCAGTATCGACTTAGATTTTTCGCCCTGCGCAAGGTAGTGTGTTATTTTCCCTGTGGGATCAATTATGGCAGATGGTCCGGTGTTGGCGGCAAAGATAAAATATCGACGATTCTCGATTGCCCTGAGCACTGCAAAGGCCAGCATTTGCTGACCACAGTCAGATTTATGAAACCAGGCCAGGTCTGAAATATTAACTAGTAACTGGCCACCGGCCCTGCAGCTTGCAGCGGTGACTTCCGGCGATATCGATTCAAAGCAGATTAGTGGGGCGATTTTGCCTCTAGATAAGTCTAGTAAAACCGGTTCTTTTCCTGCGGCAAAGCCACCTCCAGCCGGTGTATTTGTCCAGCGTTTTACCCATTCTGGTAAATAGTTGACGAGCAGAGGGGTGTATTCTCCAATCGGAACAAGAAAACGCTTGTGATAGACCTCTGGCAAAACTACGCCACTACTGGTGATGCCGTATGCGGCATTGTATGGTCGATTGGCTTCACTGCGATCCATCGAGCCGACAACAATATCGAGATGCTTCTCCGCAGCCTTGCTTTTGAGCCAACTGATTACGCCAGGCTGTTCTCGCAAATAGGTAGGCAGTGCTCCTTCCGGCAAAACTACTAAAGAATCGTGACTGTTGGAGAGTAACTTGTCGTAGTTAGCAACTAAATCTTCGATGGTAAAGCGACGCTCTGTCTTTTGCATGTCGATGTTAATGCCGCCTTGCACCAGGGTGGTATCGAGCGTAGCGTTCGTCTTGACCTGACCTTCTTGCTGGTAGCCAAGGCAATAGGCTGCCACCAATACTAGTGCCATGCCCAGGCAGTGATAAAAAGCTGTTTCTTTGTTCTCTGCGGCGAGGCGTTTGAATTGCTTTGTGCCACCACCAAAAAAAGTAGCGATGAAAGAGGCAATAGTGACGTTGGTGGCAATAATCAGGGCGCAGATACCTATGCCACCAATTACTGAGGCTGACTGAAGGGCGGCAGGTTGCTTATATTGAGTGTATTCCAGCATTGTCCAGGGCACGCCCATGAGGTCGGGCATATTGCCAAGTCTATTGACGATAAGAACCCAGGCGATAGGCAGTACAACCAGGGCCGGAATCAACCAAACTTTCTTAGGACCGCGCTTGGCTGTGAAAGAGCCTGAAAGCGGCAGTCGGCTAACTAAGGTGGCAAACAAAATAAAGGCGAGAGCCTGGTGTATTGACACACTTAGCCAGGCAAGGATGGCTAAAAGATGGCCAAAGATACCGCTAAAACCAAGCCAGTCAAGGGGGGCCAGATTTAGATACCAGTGTAAGTAAACCAGGTTGTAAGCGAGGCCAAAGGCACCGGCTAACATAACCTGTTTAATGTATGAATTATTGGCATAGATGAGCAGAAAAAGTGGAGCAAAGCCAAACCAGGCAATGTACCACTGATCGAAACCCGGTGCGGCTAAACCCGCTATTGCACCGCAGGCCAAGGCAATGAGCCACTGCCTTGGACTGAAGCTGAATTGTGGCAATGATAATTGGGGCAGCTTAGACTTGGCCACGGGCTGCTTTGCCTGTGCTGCCGTTTTGGGCTTCTTCTGCTTTGCTTTGGGCTTAGCGTTAGTATTTTTCGTCGCCGTGGTTTTATCCTCAGTCATCCAAAAAAGGATGGAGTCAAATAATTTGCACTCCACCCTTTCTTTATATCAGCCTGCTTCTAGATCAAGAGCGAATGACTAGCTGTCTTTCTTATCTTTCTCTTTTGGCTCTTTGGTTGGCACTACGCCTGAAGCGATTTGAGCTTTTACGCGTACTTCAATTTCTTTGAGCATTTCAGGATGGGCTTCGAGGAAGGTCTTGGCCTGTTCGCGACCTTGTCCAATTCTCTCTTCTTTGTAGCTGAACCATGTTCCTGATTTCTTGACGATATCGTGTTCTGCAGCTACATCGAGCAAGCAACCGGCGGTGTTGATGCCTTTTCCGTAGATGATGTCGAATTCAGCGATGCGGAAAGGAGGAGCGCACTTGTTTTTGACGACTTTGACCTTGACGCGGTTGCCAATTTCAACGCCATCTTTTTTCAGGGTCTCGATCTTTCTAATATCTAGTCTGATTGAGGCATAGAATTTGAGAGCGTTTCCACCAGTGGTTGTTTCTGGGTTGCCATACATCACGCCAATTTTTTGACGAAGTTGGTTGATGAAGATGATTGATGTGTGGGTTTTAGAGACGATAGCGGTGAGCTTACGTAGTGCTTGGCTCATCAGTCTGGCTTGCAAACCTGGCAAGCTATCACCCATTTCGCCTTCAATTTCAGCTTTTGGTACAAGAGCTGCCACTGAGTCAACGATGATCAGGTCAACAGCACCTGAGCGCACAAGCTGTTCAGTAATTTCGAGGGCTTGTTCACCAGTATCTGGTTGCGAGATCAAGAGCTCATCTACGTTTACGCCAAGGGCGCGAGCGTAGTCTGGATCCATGGCATGCTCAGCGTCAACGATGGCGGCAATACCGCCGAGCTTTTGCACTTCAGCAGCTACGTGCTGGGCCAAAGTGGTTTTACCAGAAGATTCTGGACCATATATTTCAATGATTCTGCCTCTTGGTAGACCGCCGACCCCGAGGGCTACGTCTAAGGTGATGGCGCCGGTTGGCACGGCTTCAATTTGGTTATTGCGCGAATCGCCCAATTTCATGATTGAGCCGTCGCCGTATTGCTTCTTGATTGAATCAAGGGCTGCGCCTAGAGCTTTGAGGCGCTCTGCTGATGGTGCATGGCTCTTGCTTTTGTCTTCAGTGCCTGAAGTGTCTTTGACACGGGCTACTTTTTCGATGGGGGCCTTTTCCTGTTTATCCACGGCTTTCTCTTTGGTCACTATCGCCATATTAAATCTCCTCGACTCTATAAACTAAAAATAGATAAAAAAGCAAAGCTGACAACCGCGGGCAACAGAACAGCAGAGCGATTAACTTGGAAAAACAAGGTTGTACAGACCAAAATCTGTTCAAGCGAAAACCTTGTCTACACCTGGCAAATTATAGCGGTTTTGCTTGCTCTTTCAGATAAAAAGTAAGCACAACCCGCACGCTGTCTAGTGTATATGCGATCGAGCGTTTGGACGGTATGCGGACGATGTGTTTCCGGTTCTTCTTAGCCCCTTCCCTTTAATCAAGTTAGAAAAGAGGGGGTGGGGGTATAAAAAGGTTGTTACCCAACAATATTTGTTTCGAGGGGTAATACAGATAACGTTTATTTCCCCGGCTTAGTTCAATTTGAGCCGAGAAATATATGTATTTCTTTTGGCGTCCCACGGGCGCACCGTTTCAAGCTTTGTGGCTGTTTACTATTCTGGGTTCATCCAAGGGGGGTCTTCATGAAAAGTGCTCAAAGGCTGTTCAGCTTAAGGCACAGCGAGATCTTCGAGGCTTTCAACCCGGTCGAGTTGGGCCGATTGCTGGGCATTCTAGAAGAGCTTGAGCTGCCCAAACACCATACTATTTTTTCTCCTGGGGGCCCTTGCGACGCCATCTACTTTATAGAGAAAGGGCGAGTGCGGGTGACCCGGCTTTCGACTGAAGGCAAAACTGTGATTCTTGCCCTGCTTGGACCCGGCGACATGATTGGCGAGGCCGCCTGGGAAAACGCCGAGCACGACAGTTATGCTGAAACTCTTGAAGACTCAAGAATTTATCAAATCAGCCGCGAATCCTTCCTTAGTTTTGTGCGCGAAAACCCTGAATTTGGTTTGCGCTTTATTGGCATCATTGGCGACCGTCTCAAGCAGGCTAATGCTCGTATTGAAGATTTAGTCTTCCGCCAGGTTCCCAGTCGCGTCGCTCGGTTGTTGCTTACCCTGGCTGACACCCACGGAAAAGTTACGCCCCATGGCGTGCGCGTAGAATTTCCTCTTACTCATCAAGAAATTGCTGACATGGTTGGCTCGTCCAGAGTGACTGTTACTCAGATTCTTAATCGCTTCAAAGATAGTCATTGGATTGATATCGAATCGAAGCGCGTCACTATTCACAATATGAACGCATTAGAAGAGATGGTGCGGGCGAACTAGTCTCTATCTTCCGGCCATGGAAGAGTCTCTGCTGCCATTCTTCTATTGATGTTTTGAATTCATTGCTTTGCGTGCAAAGCGATAGGTGCGACAGCACCGACAGGTCGTGCGGCTTTCATCACTTACTTTCAGCAAGATAATTTGACTCGGGCTCTTTCGCGCTTAGACTGGAGATTCGTATTGGATTAAGTGCGGGCTCAAATGCAAAAGCCAAAATTGACAAAGGAACAAATAGCCCACGCTGCAGCAACTGGTGAAGCTGATGAATATCTCGCCGCGCACAGCGAAATTGCGCCAGTCTATGCTCCCGGCCGAAGGAAGCCACGATACGACGTATTTCTCGATGCTGAAGCCGCTGATGAATTGTTTCGACAATGCAGCGATGGTAAAGGAAGTCTGCAAACCGCTTCGGTGGCAGAGATTCAAGCATATGTAGACGAAATTGCCAATCAATTAGAGCGCAGAGAGAACCCATGGATAGGTTTCTTGACTCGTTCAACGATAATCATTTCGATTGTCATCGTCTTCATCGTCGCCCTCTCGCTGATTGCTGTTTATGCACCGAAATAGAGCAGTGATGTTGATGAAGACTTGCTGTCCATTAGGCAGTAGAAAGGGTTGCTCTCTGGCTCAAGGAAGCCCGAACCCGCCGCTTGCCAAGCGAAGCTCGATTTGATCATCTGCCAATGGTGCTAGAATTAGAGCCACGTGCCCGTAGCTCAGCTGGATAGAGCGTCGGTCTCCGAAGCCGAAGGCCTTGAGTTCGAATCTCAACGGGCACAATTTTTGGTCGACAAATAAATAGAAGAGCAGATATGCCAGAAAGAAGCATAGAGCTAATCACCGGGCCATATCGCTCAGGCAAATCAATCTGGTTGCTTGACCAGGTGGCTGAGCACTGCCGTCAGAGTTTGCTTAGTGGTAAGCAGGCAATCATCACCGTACCTTCTCATCGCTATAAGCGTCTGGTGGAAGAGCGGTTAGTAGACTTAGTGGTTGCCCAGCCAACTAGCAAGGCGGCCGGTTTGGTCGGCCTTAAGATTCTGCCATTCTATGATTTGTGCCATCAAGTCTTGCGCCAGGCGGGTTGCGGCTTTCGCTTGATTCCCGATAGTATTCGCCCGGCTATTTTAGTAAAGGCGATTGAGAAAGTGAAAGCGGCTGGCCGCCTCAGTGGACTCAGCTCTATTGCTGATTTTGCTGGTACCCATGCCCATATGCTTGAGCTCATAGATGAGCTGGAGCGAGCTGGTTTTTCGCCCTCTGAAGTAATTAGTCAGTTGTCAAAAATGGCTGCTAGTGACGCTCGCTATATGGAATTGGGGCGAGTTTATGAGGCCTATTGGCAAGAGCTAGAAAGTCTCAATGTTTTCGATGAGCGTAAGCTGGCCTATAAGACTCGCGAGATTTTAAATAATCTTGACCCTGATGTGTTGTCAATTGGGCTCTTGGCTGTTGATGGCTTTGACCGCTTCAATCGGCTGCAGTTGCAAGTTCTCAGTTCTATCGCTAAACAGGCAGAGCGCACCATCATTGCTTTTGATTATGTGGCCGCGCAGTCTTCTTCTTCTGATTCTCAGTTAGAGCTTCAGGGGCAAAATTATTCTTGGCAAAATTATTCTTGGCAAAATTATTCTTGGAAGGATAAATCACTGCGCGAGTTGAAAGAAGCTTTTGCGCCGCTCCTCAAAGAAACTGTGCGTCAGGCTTCTCCATCGGCTGCGGCGACTGGCTCTCTGCAAAAGATCAATTTTAGAGCGCTAGATCGTTTGATGGAAATGGAGGAAGTCGCCCGCGAAGTAAAAAAATGTTTGCTTAAAGGCTACTCGGCCGATCAAATAGTTGTGGTGGCACGTTCTGTCAAACCATATATGACCGCCATTCGTGCCGCTTTTGAAAGAGCACAAATTGATTATTTTCTCGATGAGCCCCTTGAGCTTGGCAGTTTGCCCTTAGTCAAATATTTGCGCCGCCTGTTGCATCTCCCTGTTTCTGATTTCGCCAGACAAGATGTGGTGCGCACGCTTTCAAGTCCGTTTTTTAATAGGGCCTATCTTGATTTAGATAGTCGCGAAATTGAAGAGATTGATGATCAGTCTCTCTCAACACTTACTGTAAAAGGTGCCAGCGATTGGCATTGGGCGGCAAAGCTCGGCAAGCTGATAGAGCGGCTTTCTCTGCCAAGTCTACACTCTGCCGGTTATGAAAAGACTTTGACTGAGCACGTCAGCTTTGTCGAAGACTTAATTGATGACTTGTTGATATTGCCCAATGATGAGGAATTCTCTAACCCACTAGTGAGCTGGGAAGAGCATCAAGCCTTGTTCGAGTTCAGGCGGGTACTGGCAAACTTAGTTTTAGAAGAGACCTTGCTGTCCCATGCCTATGGCCCGCAGATGTCTACCTATTCTGCCTTCTTCAAGCGCCTTGAGCGAGCCCTAGAGAATGCCAACTTTAGAAGGCCAAAAGTTAGTCGCGAAGCGATTACTGTTTGCAGTGCCGATTTAGTGCCAAACAGAAGATTCAAGGTCATTATTGTCGCTGGTTTGAACGAAGGTGAGTTTCCCCGCCGTTCAGAGCAAGGTGGATTTCTTAGCAAAGATGAAGTGCGCAAGTGGATGTCTTATGGCATAGACATTGAGAATCCCCGTCATCATCAGTCGTTTGAGCCCTCACTCTATGATTCACTGATTGAGCGCGCCACCGATAAGCTCTGTCAGTCCAGCCCAATCTATGAGATGACTGGTGAAGAACTGATTCCTTCCTTCTTCTTAACCAAAGGTGATGAAGCCGCTGCGGCTGCTCTCACTTTCCGTGCCCCACGAACTTATGCCATGCTTGAGCCTACTTCTGCTGAGGAACTAGCGGCCGGCTGGCTCTGGCTCAATGGCCGACAGGCTTTGCGTGATCTTGATATGTCATGGATGCCCTTTGATGTTCGTCAGTTTCTGACTAAGTTAGAGCTGCCGTTTTCTACGGTGCAGGCGCGCACGCAATCTAGCTTGGGCACGGAGGCTAGTAGTGGAGACAAAATATTCAATGAATTGAACGGCTGCTTGACCGAGCAAGTCAGCCTCAATCTCATTAGCGTTAAGACTCCTGAGATGTGGAGTGTCAGCCGTCTTAATGACTATGGAAAATGCCCGTTTAGATTCTGGGTGTCGCACACTCTAAAAATTGAGAAGATGGAAGAACCCGAGCTGGGTCTTGACTCAAGATTGCTTGGTGAGGTCTATCACAAGGCTCTCGAAGTTTTCTACTTAGAATTGAAAGAACGCTCTCTCACCCTCTTAGGTGCAGATGAAGCCCTCTTACAAGAAATATTCGAAAGTAGTATTAAGTCAGCCATTGTCTGGCTAGAGACGACACGCAAGTTCCGGCACACTGATTTCTGGCAATACGAGCAGAAAGAAATTGCTTTTCGTTTGCGCCGCTTCTTTGTCAAAGAAAAAGAGCGAGCCGTGCGCTCTGGTGGCGAGTTTGTCCCTACTTATTTTGAAAAAGGCTTTGGCTTTAAAGATGGCGAATCATCACCGGCTTTAGTTGTAAAAGTTGATGGTCAAGTTGTGAAAATGCACGGTCGTGTCGATCGCATTGATGTATCAAGCGATGGTCGAGTCAAGGTCATAGACTATAAATCTAGCTCTGGTGCGATTAGCAAGAAAGAGGCTTTGGCTGGTCGCAATATGCAGCTGCCGGTTTATGCCATGGCTGTAACTGATGCTATTTTGGCCGACAGTAATGTGCAGGTTAAGAATGGTGCTTTTCTCAGTTTCTCTTCTGGTGATCAAATTGGCACCATTGATTTTCAGGATGGTGAAAACGACTTTATCGGTTTGACCAAAGAATATATTGGTAACTACGTGGCAGACATCAAAAAAGGAAACTTCAGTGTCAGGCCCAGCAGCCCCGATTCTTGTAAGCACTGTGACCATCAGCAAGTTTGTCGCATCACCGAGCTTGGTGCTAGTGATGATAGCGATTAAGTCTAGTATTAGGATAATTTGATAGATGCTAACTGAGCAACAACAACAAGCTGTAGATTTAGTAGACCGAAACGTATTAGTTTCAGCCGGTGCTGGCTCGGGCAAGACCCATGTGCTAGTAGAGCGCTATGTCGAGATTCTGAGGCGCTATCCTGATTGCACCTTGGCTAATATCATCGCTGTTACTTTTACTCGCAAAGCTGCTGCAGAAATGCGCTCAAGGCTCAAGGCGCGCTTTCTTACTCTTTCACAAGAAGAAGCTGATGGCCGCTGGCTCAATTGTTTAGCTGAGGTTGACGGCGCTCGTATCGGTACAATTCACTCATTGTGCGAATCGATTTTGAAGAGTCATCCGGCTGATTGTGGCATCGATCCGCAGTTTGAAGTGCTAGATGAGTTGACTCAAAATGAACTGTTGCAAGATAGCATTGAACGCGCTCTCAAGATGGTGATTGAACTCTATGGCGCCGCTGCCGCACCCGAGTCAGTCTGTGAGCATGATGTTTTGCAAGAGTTTTCAATTGATGAAGTGAAGAAGATATTGAACCGACTGCTTAAGGGATCAATGCAATTTAAGCAATCGATGAAAGCCTTTGACTCTCTAACTATTGCTGGCATGCGTGCCACCGCTGAAAGAGTCTTGCTTGACATGCAGAGTAGCGCTCTTTCTGGCCTCTATACTAATCGAGAATTCAATTCATCTTTTGACTATGTGCGCATGAATTCAATGGCTGATGCGGCAAATAAGCTTAATCCTGTGCGTGAGACTTTGCTCACTCTTTGCCAGCAGCTATTCGCCGATGATTCTGTGGCGGTTCGTTGGCAGGCATTTATGGCGGTGTCTACGCTTACAATTGGCAATATTGGTGGTACCAAACCTGATGCCAAAGACTTGCGAAAAGCGTTAATGACTTGTCGCGACCAAGCTAAGCAAATTGTCGGCAAAATTCCTGCGACTCTCAATCAAGAAGACGAACGGGGTTTTGTTCTTACCCTTGGTATTATTCAGCTATTTGAGCGCGCTCTGGCCATCTACGAAGAGCATAAGCGCGAACTGACTACTGTTGACTATAACGATTTGATTAGCCTGGCTTGTGCTTGTTTAGAAAAAGAAGGCTCGCAATCGAGGGGCTATTTCAATGACAAGTTGCAGGCTTTGCTTGTGGATGAATTTCAAGATACCAATGACATGCAGGCCACGCTGTTATCTCTTTTGGCCGGTGACAAGACAAGGGTCTTTTTAATCGGAGATGATAAGCAGTCGATCTACAAATTCCAGGGTGCCGACGTTGCTACTTTTAACAAGTGGAAGTCTTTGTTCAAGAATGAAACTTCGAGTTTAAGCGGCTCTTCGCTAGTTACTAAATTGACTCGCTCTTTTCGCAGTCACCCAGAAGTAGTGTTTTTCGTAAACTCAGTTTTTGATCACTTACTTGACGCCGATCCTGAAGTAGTGCCATATGTTGCTGCTTTCGAAGCTCTGGAGCCAGCCCGGCAGGCTGATTTGAGCATAACTGCTGCAGCTGCGCAAAGCGCTACTGCTGTTGAAGTTCTCATGCTTGACCTTGATATAGAAGAAGATGCCCGCGGCTTAACTCCCGCTTTCTATGAGGCCCATCAAGTCGGTCACTGGTTGAAAAAGAAAGTTGAGGGTGGCTATCAGATTGCCGCCAAGAATGGTGGGGTGCGACCAATTACCTATGGTGATTGTGCTGTTTTAGTGGTGCGCAACGGTGACTTCGCCTCTTTTGAGGCAATGTTTGCCCAGCTCGATATTCCTTATGTAACTTTCGGCGGCAGTGGCTTCTTGCGCCGTCAGGAAGTGGCTGACTTTGAAAACCTTTTCCGCTTCTTAGACAACCCGAAAGACAGTCATTCGCTTTTGGCTGTGCTGCGCTCACCTTTTTGTTCTATCACTGATGACCTGCTGCACCGGGTGGTTACCGACCATCCCTCGCAACCTCTTTGGACTGCTATTGCTAATGTCGTGCGCGCGCGCGAGCCCGGGGTTGAAGCCCTGTCACTGGCCGTTCGACAGTTGAGAAATTTGATGGAATATGCCGCCCTGTTACCCTTGGGCGAATTGGTGCAGAAAATTATTGATGATACTCATTATGATTTGGCTATGCTCGCTGCTCCGGACGGTAAGCAGCGCTCTCGCAATGTCTGGAAGATGGCCCATTTAGCCTCAGAGCATGAGCATCTCTCTTGTGGAGAATTTGCTCGTCGTCTGGCTCTTATGCGCGAGTTTGGCATGCGCGAGTCTGAAGCCCCGCTTGATAGTGCTGATGCCGTTAAGCTGATGACCGTTCATGCCAGCAAGGGCTTGGAGTTTCCCGTGGTGGCCTTACCTTGCTTAGGCGGCCAACTGCTGCGCAATGCCGATCGCCTGGTTTATCACTCTAGCTATGGCGTAGCCTTCAATAGTACTCGTCTGGATGATCAAGACAAGCCCGCCTGGTATCAAGTTGCCAGTCATTTAGATCGGCAGATGGAGCGAGAAGAGAAAAAACGCTTGCTTTATGTGGCAATGACCAGGGCCCGAGATAATCTCGGAATTTTTCTATCGGCTCCATTTAGGAAGAGCGAGTCTTATCGCCAGTGGATAATGCAGGTGCTAGGGCTAGACCGCGATGATGCCGTGCGACCGGGACCAGATGATTGCATTGGCCTTACTATTACTTCTCGCAGTGACGGTGAAGTGGCTCCATATAGTTTTAGTTTGGCGGCTGGAATTGAAGTGCCTCAGCGAAGCGCTGAGGAGCCGAAATCTATTGCTCTTCCTGGCGAAGGCGATGCTTCTCTGCAAAGTCTCTTTGCCTTAGAGCAGAGTCAAACTAGTGGGGAAGATCCTAAGGTCAATGAACAAGGCCGTAGTCGGGTGACACCGAGAGACGGTGCTCCACCATCGGATGGCATTGTTACAGCAGCTTCTCTTGGTACTTTCTTCCACTCGCTGATGGAGAATCTGCCGCCGTCAGGGCGCAAGGTCGACCGCGCATGGATTGCTGACATTGCCTTTACCCAGGGGGCCATGGTGGCTCATAGTGATTTGCTCAATCGCTTGGTTGATGAGGGAGAGCGCTTGCTTAGCGTTTACTACGAAAGCAGGCTTTACGGCCTGCTTTCACAAAGTCAACAAAGACGGCATGAATTGCCCTACTTAATTGATACAGCTGCTGGTTTTTCAGAGGCTGGCCCTGACATTCGCCCTCGACGCCCTGACTTAATTTTTCAAGACGCCGAAGGCGACTGGCATTTGGTTGACTACAAGACCGATCATTTCGCTGCCAAAGATGTTGAAATTCAAGCTCGCAAACACCGTGAACAAATCAAGACTTATGTTGCTGATTTGCGCAAGTTAACTGGGGTTGAGCTTCGACCCTGGCTCTATTTTGCTCAGCACGGAATTTTCTTCCCTGTTTGATCGGTCTTGTTTTAGGTCTATATTGCTTTTGGCAATTCTCTAGTGCGGGTAGTCTTGACCGTCATGTTTTTGATTGTAGATACTCTTACTCATACGATCTTGTTGATTGTCGAGTCTGGCTCTCTCTTGCAGCGAAAGGCCATTGCCGCTAGCGCGCATACGGGCTTCTTCGGCGGCAAATTTACTTTGTTGGGCTTCTAGTCTTTGGGCTTCATGGGGTGTCAGGGCGCCGCTTTGGATACCATTGTAGATACGGCCGTCTTGATTCTGTTGGGTTTTGTTGACGTCGTATAGTGAATGGCCGGGATGATTAGGATTACCTGGGTTTCCGGGAGTTCCAGGGTTATATCCCTGACCATCGTGCTTCTGCTGGTTGATGTTTTGGCTTAGCTGATTTTGTTGCCTTTCTAAGCGGGCTCTTTCTGAATTGCTTAAGCCGTTGCCGCTGGCGCGGTATCTAGCTTCTTTTTGATTGAGAGCATATTGTTGCCTTTCTAGACGCCCAGCTTCTCTGCGGTTGAGAGAGCCGTTTTGGACGCCGCTATAGATGCGATTTTGCTGCCTTTGCTGGCGGTTGTTGACGCCGTAGCGGTAGGCTTCGGCGGGCTGGCTAGCCGCGGTGGCTAGGCCTAACAATACTGCTAGGGACAAAGCTGAAATATGTAACCTGTTCATGAAATCAATCTCCAAAAAATGGTTGATACATGTGAAGACGTAGCGACGCTCCAAAAAGTTCAAAGAGTTTGATGAGTAGTTGTTAATGTTGCTGGCGGTCACCATATAAATGATTGTCCCGCCATAGATCGCCTCTGTGAATTGCCCCTGAGAATTCTGGTCGAGGGGGAATTCATTGGTAAGTTCTGGAAACCTTTATCTCTGCAGTTAGTAGGCCACCAATGGCGGTGCGGTGCTCCATCAGCTATAATTGCCGTAGTTAATGGAGGAACTGCTTAAATCAACTGAATCTGTGTTCAACAAATAAAGAGATTGCTCTAGGCGATCTGGTGGGGGAAGTGTGGTGAGAATCCACCGCTGTCCCGCAACTGTGAAGCAAGAAATTGTCAGTCAGGCTACCCACTTGAGCACTATTACATCACCTCTTCGAGGCAAGGAGGCAAGTATCTATGGTCACTCTTGGGTGGCTCATACGATTTCTCGTTCCTGCCTTTGGTCGGGAACTTTTTTATTTCTAAAAGGAGATTCGTATGGGTACAACTGATTTTTCAAAATATGACACCAGAATGGTCGAAATGGTTTTTCCCAATCAGACCAATCACTATGGCACCTTATTTGGTGGCCACGCTCTTGAGTTAATGGATAAGAGCGCTTTTATTACGGCATCGCGCTACGCCCGCAAGTCTATGGTTACAGCTTCATCTGAGCGCATTGATTTTAAAACTCCTGTGAAGCATGGCTATTTGGTTGAAGTGATTGGTCGCATTGTTAAAAGGGGCAATTCGTCAGTTACAGTCAATGTCGAGCTCTTTGGCGAGAACTTGCTCTCGGGTGAGCGGCAGCTTTGCGCCCATGGTAATTTTGTCTTGGTTTCAGTCGATATCAATAGCAAGCCTATCGCCCTAGATTCTGAACTGGAGAGCTTGCCAATATGAAATTTGGCCGGTTTTGACAATCTCAAGAGCTGTTCTATGCTTAAAGGCGCTAAAATCACTGTTGGCGGCTCTCTGCATGGTTTAGGTTTATGGGTTGGGTCGACAAACTGCGAACTTCTCCTAACATGGTCTTGTTTGTAGTTTCGTTCGCCCTCTGTATTGAAGAAGTCTTATATGGGGCCGTTGCCCCCCTGACTCCGATGTCGCCGGCTCATATTAAAGACGAACACATGGTAAGCACCCTATATGGTGCTTACGCCTTGGGCTTGATTATTGCCGCTCCCATTCTTGCCTTGATAACAGATCGTATCGGTCGTCGCAAGCCAATGATTGTCGGAGTGGTGATGCTCTTCATTTCGGCTGTTCTTTTTCTCGTTGGTACTACTCCTGATGTGGTGGTCTTTTCCCGCATATTACAGGGCGCTGGTGCTGCTTGTACTTGGACGGCCGGTTTGGCCTTGGTGGCTGAATACTTTGTGGCGCGCCGTGTGCGTGCCATGGGCTTCGCTCTTTTGGGAGGCACTATTGGTGCTGTTATCGGCCCTTTGGTGGGCGGTGAGATGTACGATATTTTTGGCTATGCCTTAACCATTTATTTCATGCTCGGTCTCTTGGCTGTCGATTTCATTTTGCGTTTTGTTTTCATTTCGAAGAAGCAGATAGCCAAAGTCAAAGGCCCATGGAAAGATACTTTTGCTGAAGTTGGTGGCATTGTCACCGACAAAAGTGTTCTTACTGCGGCTTTTGCTGTGGCGCTCGCGGCAGCGGGCTGGGCCATGATGGAGCCACTCTTTCCTATGCATGTAATGCGCATTGCCAAAGCGACGCCAGCGACAGTCGGAGCTCTGTTTACCTTTTCCAATTTGATTTACGCTTTTATGCCACCGGCTGTAGATGCGGTTTCTAATAAAATTGGGGTGCGTCCCACCGCCGTGATTGGTTTGTTGGTTACAGCTATTTCTATGCCTTTGTTGGCTCTGACTCCTAATCTCACTCTCGCCACTGTTGTACTCTGTCTGATTACTGTGGGTTATGCCTTTACTATGAATCCAACTTCGGCTGAGCTAGGAGATGCGGTGGATAGGCGGGGTTCTACCTCGTATGCCATAGCCTATGCTGTTTCCAATCTCTCTTATTCACTGGGAATGATCGCTGTTGATGCTTATGTTGAGTTCGTTACCGACTCAGCTCATAAGCTGCAATTGCTGCACATTCTCTCGATTACAAGCGGTCTATTCTTCCTCTGTGTTCCACTGTTTCTCATAAAGGTAAAAACGCAATGTCCCGCTCCATCATCAACCAACTGAACGACCGGTTTCTGCCAGAAGATGAGCGCCTTTCGCGGCGTGAAATGCTTAAGGGTATGATGGCCACCGCAGCTAGTTTGATGCTAAGTTATGGCTTCTCTGGTGGTGCCTTTGGTAAGGCCCGCAATGATCACAAGATTATTGTTATTGGGGCTGGGTTTTCTGGGCTAGCGGCAGCTTATGAATTATTGGCTGCTGGTTATGATGTTACTGTGGTTGAGGCCCGTGGCCGAGTCGGCGGGCGAGTGCAGACACTTTACGACTTCATTCACGGCAAGCATGTTGAAGCCGGTGCTGAGCTAATTGGTGCTAATCATCCGACCTGGCAGGCTTACGCCAAGCGCTTTAAATTAGAGATGTTAGAGCGCACTTCTTACCCTGATAGTGAACAACCTTTCTACTGCAATGGTGAGCTGCTTGCCCCGAAAAAGGCCGAGGCGCTCTGGGAAGAAGTGGGGCATTATCTCAGTGCCTACAATAAAATCGCTGAGCCCATCGATGCCTATCAACCCTGGCGCAGTCCTAACGCCAAAGAGTTAGATGGTAAGACTGTAAACACCTGGATAGAAGAGCTTAAGTGCTCAGACCTCTGCAAGAAGGCCATTCGTTTGTCGGAAGCATCAGATGCAAACGATCCCGGTTGGCAGAGTCTGCTGGGGCGACTGGCTGTTGTTAAGGGTGGTGGCGTTGAAAAATATTGGACCGAGAGTGAACGTTTTCGCTGTAAGGGCGGGAATGTGCAGTTGGCTGAGAGATTGGCCGATGCCATTGGGCGGCAGCGCATTCATTTAGAATTACCGGTTACTGCAGTAGACGTGCGAGCCGATAAAGTAGTGGTTTCGTTAGCTAATGGCAAGGTAATGGAAGCCGATGATGTGATACTAAGTGTGCCACCAGGTACATGGAAGCGCATTACTTTTACACCGTCCTTCCCCCCTCAACTGTCACCGCAAATGGCAAATCAAGTCAAGTTTTTGTCTGAGGTGCGTACGCGCTTTTGGGAGCAAGACAAGGTTTCGCCGGTCTCGCTTAGTGATGGCCCAGTGGCCGAGACCTGGGAAGCCACTGATATGCAGTCGGTCACTGGTCATTCTTGCTTGACAGTGTTTGCTGGTGGTAATGCCGCCGATTATGGCCGGGGCTGGCCTACTGAGCAGCGGATGGCCCACTATGCCCTTGAGATTCAGAAAATCTACCCCAGTTATGCTCATAATTTTGTTCAAGGTAAATTTATCGATTGGCCGTCCGACCCCTGGTCGCAGGCCGGCTATTCCGCCCCGGCTCCAGGTCAAATCATGACCCTTGGGCCAATTCTTTATAACGGCCTGGGTCGATTGCATTTTGCCGGAGAGCATACGAGCTTTGCTTTTCAGGGGTATATGGAAGGCGGCTTGAATTCAGGTGCTGACGTCGCTAAGCGCATAGCTTTGCGTGACGGCGTCGCGCCTAAAGTCTAGAGAGCCTGGTTTGTTGTCTTAAGTCTGCTGTCATCGGTCTACTGCCCGAAATCTAGGCTTTTGTCAGTTTGCGCCCTAAAGTTAGAACAATTGGAAGCATTAGTAGCGGCGCTAGTGCTGAGATTGCCAGGCCCCAATGCAAGCTGTACTTGTCGGCAATAATGCCAACTAGCCAGGGCATAGAGATGCCGCCAGCATTGCCAAAGGCGGCTAAGGCACCAAACATGGTGGCGCCGCCATTGGGATATTTGTCTGCGGTTATGGCTAGCATGGTTGGCCAGAGACAGCTTCCTGTCAGGCCAGCTAGAATGCAGGCGATTAGAGCAACTATTCTAATTGGACAAAAAGAACCTAGTAAAAATAGTGCCACTGATAAGCCGCAGCCCCACGACATAATTGTGCATGAATCAAGTTTGGTGCTTAAAGCGCCAATGCCCATGCGACCAATCGCCATGCAAATAGAGAAGAAGAAGAGAGCAGCCCCGCCGACCCATTGGGGATATTTTAGGGCAAGTTCAGCGTAGGCTGGCAGCCATTGCGCCATACCTAGCTCGGTGGCGCCGCCGAGAAAAATTGCAGCAAGGGCGCCAACAAACCAGAGCGAACCAAGCAGCTTGAGAAAAGGTATGCGTTCTTCGCCTTCGCTGGTTAGAGCCGGGAATTTTACTACCCCCAGAGCAAAAATGAGAAGGGCTGGCAGTGGTATCAAAAGCAAGCAAGCTAGTCGCCAGGAGATATTGCATTGCAGGGCAATGGTACCGGCCATAACTGTGAGGGTGGCGCCAACGCAATAAAATGAATGAAGCCAGTTCATTGACGCTGAGCGGCTCTCTGGGTTTATGGCTGAGACGATTGGACTTAAGACCATGTCGAGTACGCCGGCACCAAAGCCTAGAACAAAGTTGGCCCAGAGTAGTATCTCGTAAGTTGGCGACCAGGCCGTCAGAAGCAAACCGACTACTAATAGGGCGTTTCCCGCTAGGGCAAAGAGTTTCGCCCCAAAGCGATCGGCTAGGGGGCCGGTTAATAGAATTGCTGCTACCAGCCCCGAAAATGTGAAAGCGCCCAGTCTACCTAATTCTTCTTGGGATAGGCCATGGCCTGTCCCTATACCGGTACCGGTAAAAGAATGCTGAATGGAGACAAGAAATATTGGCAGCAAATTGACGCCAATGGCCAGGCTCATCATGGCGCCGTAGCAAAGGTAGGTCAGTAAGCGTGGTCTTATCCCTGGTTCTAAGGCTGACGATGTCAATTAGCGCCTGCGTTTTTGTTTGCGTTCTCGTTTTCGTGCAGTTCTTGCGAAATGGGGCAACCTAACTTCAGCCACTCACGCACCTCATGCAATGAGTCGAATACGCCTTCGGCTAGTGCTCTCGATTCAGCGCTGGCTGGCAGTAAATCAGGCACTAAGCATGAACGCATGCCCCCGGCTCGGGCTGCAAGAAGACCACTATGAGCGTCTTCTAGGATGAGACAATGTTCTGCTGCCTTACCTAAACCTGATTGGGCTAAAAGGAAAATATCTGGATTTGGCTTACCGCGCTCGACCATGTCGCCACCAATAACTACTTCAAAGTAGTCAACTATTTCGTGGTGCACCAGGCGTCGTACGGCTTCTTCTTTTACTGTTGATGTGCCCACAGCGCAAGGAATGTTTTGCTCTTTCGCCCAGGCTAAAAGCTCTTTGATGCCAGGCTTAAGGGGCAAGCCTTCTTTGTGATGTAGCTCCTCATAAAGCTCTTGGGCGCGCACGTGGAATTTGTCTTTTGGGAAGGTTGGTCCAAATTCTTCAGCCAAGACATTTTCTGCGTCAGCAACGGTGATGCCAATTAAACGCAAATAGAGTTTGTCGCTTAAGTCAAAACCAAGTTCTTTTGCTGCTTTTGTCCAGGCACGTTTGTAGTGATTCTCGGTGTCGAGAATCAAGCCGTCCATATCAAAAATAAGAGCGTGGGGAAGCATGACTTTACCTCAAACTGGCAAAGCGACTGGTTCGTCTGCCTGGGGTGCTTGGAAAATATCGATGTCTTTATTGGCAAAAATGTTGTCAGTTTCTTCATTGCAGAAGGTACTAACTTCACCGATTACACTGACGCCGTTGACTGGTACAAACTCGTGCCAAATTCCTGATGTCAGAGTTATTCTGGTGCCAGCTGGCATCTCAAATGGTACCCCCGATTGGCGAGTTTCCATTTTGCGATTGATTTTGACTTCAACTGTGCCTTCGGCCTTATGCTCGCCTGGATTTTTTGACCAGAGTGTAATTTTCAGCGTGCCGTGTCGACAAATAATGTCTTCTTTTTTCTCATAGTGAGTATGGGCTGGAGTGACCATGCCTTCTCTTGCGTACATGATTTTTTCGCAGTATTCGGGCTCGTTGGCAAGAAGAACTTCAACTAAGCCGGCTTTTGTATAGTCGCCAAGACCAAAGTCTGTGGCTGACCACTCAGGCTGAGGTGGAAGCACCCAGTTGTGCTGTTTTAGGCAGTCTGCTGCTTCTCGACAAAGTTGATTGATTTCGCTTTGCTTCATAAGGTTCTCCTGACAATTGATCTCGTGCAGCTTTTTATCGGCTAAGTTTTTGCCGCTTTTTGGACCTGACTATTTCTTGGCAGCAGCTACTGGCTCTTTGATATATTTCATGGCGCTGGTGGCACTCTCGCCATGGTGAAGAACCGCTTGGAGAGCCTGTGTCATCCCTTTAGGATCGCTATGTTGGATGATATTGCGGCCATAGATGATGCCGGCAACACCCTGAGCGACTAACTTTTCAGTGTGTTGAAGCACTTCGATATTAGAAGCGCGGCCACCGCCTCTCACGCATACAGGTACTCCTGAAGCTGCTTCGATGACGCGATGGAATTCTTCTTCTGGTTCGGTTGAATCGGTTTTGATGATGTCAGCACCTAGTTCAGCTGCCATGCGGGCCAGGGTGACGACTCGGGCTGGTGTGCCATCGCCGACCATGCCGTCTTTGCTACGCTTGAATGAGAGTGGCTCAATACCCATGGGCATGCCATAGCGATCGCAGACATTTTTCAAACGCAAGATATTGCGTACGCACTGGTTGAGCATTTCTGGATATTCGTCAACTTGCAGTAGGTTCAATAAAATGCAGGCTGCATCAAGGCGTACTGCCACTTCGACAGCTTCTTCATAGGCTTCGCAGAACAACTTAGAAGAAGGCAGTACATCGTTGTAGAAGTTAGCAGTATCAGCTCTTAGCATCAGGGCGGGCTTGTTGCGGCCAGGTAGCTTTTGCAGGTGCGGTGCTTCGCCGGGCGAGAGCAGCATGGCGTCAGGGTTGGCATCTGTCAGAGTTGAGACAGTTTTCTCCATGTTCTCAATGCCTTCTAAGAAAGCCGCATTATTGAATAGAGCATGGTCAACAGCTACAACAAAAGTGCGCTTAGAAGTTGGATGAAAGAGACGGTTTAGACGATAAAGCATGGCAACACCCGCATAAGTTTTCAACAATAAACTGGGCTAAGCGCCCTTGGGGCGCTCTTGAATGATGGCAAATTCTATCATGTGCGTGGTTAGAGTTTGCCTAGGCGACCGTCAAGCGCGACTTTAATAAAAGGTACTGCCACATCGGTTATGATTTCTTGCCTGTCAATATCTTTAGGTTGGCAATTTTGAACTGTGGCCACGGGCTTCAAGGCGAGGAGTAATTGACTATGCAACAGCTTTGCGAAAAGAAAGATGAATTGCTCGCTGGTCTTGAGCGTGGTGAAGCAATCCCTGCGCACCTCTATACTGATCCGGCAATCACAGCCCAAGAGATTGAGAAGATCTTTCGCAAGTCGTGGCAGTATATTGGGCCGACTCAAAAACTTTCCAAAGTCGGTGATTACATCACTGGCTATGTCGGCGAGATACCTGTTGTAGTTATCCGCAACGAAAATGGTCTAGAAGGATTTATCAATGTCTGCAGGCACAGACGCCATGAAGTGATGAAAGGCTGCGGCAATGCCAAAATTATGCAGTGTGCCTACCATGCCTGGACTTACGATATCAAGGGTGCCTTAAAGGCTGCCCCCCGCGCCGACCGCGAACCTAATTTTGCTACTGCTGACTATCCCTTGCTTCCTATAAAGGTAGACACCCTTGGCCCCTGGGTCTTTGCCAATGCTGATGAAAACTGCAAGTCACTAGAGTCATTTTATGGACCGGTACTAGACATCATTGCTGCTAGCGGCCTTGATTTGAATACCCTTGAATTATATGAGCGTAGTGAATGGCAATCTGGTGCCAATTGGAAAACTATGCTTGAGAATTATTTGGAGTGCTACCACTGTGCTGTGGCCCACCCTGGATTCTCTGCTGCAATTGATGTTGACCAGGACAGCTATAAACTGACCTCCCATGATTGGTTCTTGAGCCAGGTTGGTCATGTGCGCGAGTCAGCTTTAGAAGGCAAAACCAGAATCAAAATTTATGATGCTGCTGGCTCCGTTAAGCAAGCTCAGTATCATTTGCTCTGGCCCAATTTTACAATCAATATCAATCCAGGCTTCCCCAATTTGTCTATCGATGTCTGGCTGCCGCTCGGACCGAATCAGGCCAAAGGATTTTCAGAGCAGTACTTTGCACCCGGTGTTGATAAGAAGTGGGCGCAGGAGCTGATTGATTTCAATACCGAAGTGGGTCAAGAAGATGATGTTCTCACTAACTCTGTTCAGCGTGGATTGATTGGTGGTGTGCCTAGTGTGGGACGCTTCCTCACTAATAGCGAGCATCTCTGTATTCAATTCCAAAAGTTGATCGTCAAAGCCCTTTACTGATAATTTTGACTTTGATGAATAGCCTCGCTCGAAAATTTGTAGCCTGCTGTTTTTCACTGCTGTTTGTTTCCGTTCCCTCATGCTCAGCCGCTAGTCCTGATGAATTGCGCATTGATCAGTTAGCCAATGACATTTTGCGCAAAGAGATAGACTTAGAGCGTTACTACCTTCAGTATCGCGTGGAAGGGACAAAAGAGCCGAAGTATCGCCGTGCTCGTTATTTCGCTTTTCAGGTTTCGTCAGCCATGACCTCCATGGCCTCTAACATCACAAACGTGGCTCTGTGTGGCAGCCATACTAAGGTGCCTGACCGTATTTCGATTCGTGGCTCGCGCCAGGGTCTAGAAGCTGGTTTGGTGGGAATTCTTCTCGATGGCGGTAGCTCTGCCGTTGAACTTTTCTCTAATGGTTATACTGCCATCAAGCATATTCGCAATGGCAGCAGTCCTGGTGCTGCGGTGAAGAATGTGGTATCAAGAATTAAAGAAATCGACGCCATGATGGCAGAACGTGATGCTTTGATGAAGAAGAATCCAGATCTCCTAGCAATCAGTGTTTGTCAGGCGGAAGGCCGGGTGCTGAAGAGTTTTCGTGATTGGTGCTTGTCTGAATTTGCCGATGTTTATGCTGATGTGAAGTCGACTCAGGCGAGCTTCAACGTTTATTACATATTGGATATTGCTGCCGATAGCGCCTACACTGCTTCGCAGCTACTTGCGATTAAATCACTGACTAAGCCTGAGTTAGGAAATGCTTCTGCTAACACCGGCATGGTTGGCGATACCCTTGGTATTATCAGCGCTCCTGCCAGTGCTAAGTCATACAATATGTTCTATCGCTACTGGCGCAAGCGTCTATCGGCTACTTTAAAAGAAGATCTCAGCAGCGCTGAGAAAGAGACCAAAGCCGCCATGGACGAGTTGAACAGCGAGCTAGCGTCGCGGGACATTACCATTCTTGAAACCGCTGCTTCTGTTCAGAACCGAGTTTCTGTCTATGTGCTCTGGTCTGCTCGCTATGACAAGTATATTGAGCAAGGACTAGTTGACCAGCGCCACCAGAATAAAGTGGCGTTGCAGGGTGTGATTTCTGGACCTGCTATTTCTGGCACATATTTGGCCCAAGATATCTTGGCTTCAGTTGCTCTTAATCGGTTGCGCGAAAGGCCGAAGGCCGCTAATAATTTATATCTTGCTGGTGGCATTGCCTCAACCGTTGGTTCGGCTTCTTCTCTAGCACTAACCAATTATTTGCTGATAGATCAGCTGCGCTATCAAAAGAAAATGCGAGCAAAAGGTTTATTGCCAGAGCAATTATTGGCTGCCAGGCTTAAAACTTTGGATGAGCTAGATGAGCGGCTGGTTGCCGCGGAGAAGTAAGTTTTTGAGAAATAGTTGTATATGCAACTATTTCTCAAAACTAGTAGTCTTTGGCTTCAAAGCCTTCTGAAAATCTGTATTGGCTTTGAGACAACCGCTTACAAGAGCGCCTTGTGTCATAGAACTAAACATGTTCATTGCAAACCAGGTCAGTATGAACCAATGAGACCATCTTCTAAACCACCTACTTTTGAATAGAAGTGCCACAAAGCAGATTGGTGGTAGCAGATAGCAGAACATTATGTAAGAACTCGCAAAACGCGGGAGAAGTGCAGCCGAGACAAATGGTGCAGTTACTATTGTGGCAAGGCAGCAGAAAAGGAAGCTTGAATATGGGTACCAGAGAAAGGATGTCCATATAGTCAGCTGGGACAAATTGCTTAACGCTGCAGGTGATTTACTTTTCTCCTGGGATTGTTGAATCTGAGCGTTTCCTGATGACGCGTTGGTTCCTGCAGAATCTAGGTCTTGCGGTTCGTCCATTAAGTCTTCAACCCGTGCAATTCTGAGCCCTGGCTCTCTTACCCTAGTTCTTCTATCCTATTTCCCGGCAGTCTAGTTCTCTAAGCTGATGCTATCAGCTTTTGTAAATTAGGTGTATATACACCTAATTTACAAAGTCACGACCTTTGGGTGTTTTCATTTGAGAAATAGTTGAGTACTCAACTATTTCTCAAAACCACTCTTGGGTTCGCTCTGTTGAAAATGAATATACATAATGGCTTTCATATCAGGAGAGCCGATCAGGGCCCAGGTTCCATCAGCCAGTGGATAGGTCAATATGTGAAGGCCTGAGCCAATATCGCTATGATGCGGACCAGCCAATTTGACTATGTCTTGCACCGTAGCGCTCTTTGGTAAGCCTTCTAAAACGGCACGAGTGAGCTTTGTCTGCATTGTTATTGAAGAATTGCTACCAACACCAGCCTGACTAATAATTGCAGCAGTCTCGGGGTCTGCCTTGAGCCTATCTGCTAAGACTTGGAAGAAATGTTCGCCGCCTCTGGTATTTAAGTGTACTGAGTCGGTGAAATATTTTTGTGGGAAGATTTTAGGGTCGTTTAGATTTAGCAATAGCGCCTTGTGGCTGGTGGTTAAGGCCGTTACTTTATCTAGATAATTTTGGTAGAAGCCCGGCGGCATCAGACCCATATTGTCTTCAGTTAAAGGCATATTGACTAAGACAATGCGAATATTTTCCTTTTCACTGAGCACTAATAGACGCTCTAGAAAAGCAAGCTGAGTATTGAATTGTTTGAGATTGACTTTGCGATAACGGAAGCGATACTCATCTAAATTAGCTTCATATGGTTCTTGCGCTGAGCCTGGTGGGTCGACAAAAAGTGAGCCCGGTCCATTGTCTTCTGGTAATTCAGAAAACGCTTGCTTGCGTACATGGTAAGGCGAATTTACTAATTCAAGTTCTTTGTAGCCCAGTAGTTTGCGAAAAAGCTCTTTGGCCCAGCGGTGCTGAATGTAGAGAAAATCAGGACGGTGCTTGTAGGTAAAGCTTATTTTGCTCAGGGCATTTTCGCCTTGCTGCCAGAATGAGCTATAGGCATCTTTGTCTACAGCGGAAAGGTCGCCGATGCGGCTCATGTATTTATAGACCTCTGTTGAGGCCGCCGATGGTAGGGCTGAATCCATGAAGTCGCGCGGCGCTACGCCATAAATAATGACTTTGGGTTTTCTCTCACCCTTGAGCAGGGTGTCGCTAATAGCCCAGGCATCCGATACCATCTCGCCGCCAAGAGCGAAGGCAAAAGTATGGTAATTGCGGTTGAACTTCTCTTGCAGCAGGTCTTCGAGCAGTTGGCTCTTGTGATGCAATGGTACATTTTGGGCTGAATTTAGGTGAACGGCATCGCCGCCATGTAGTGGCGCCATCATAAGTGATGAACCAAGTAGCACTATATCTGGTGCGGCTGTCAGTCTGCCAAAGTCGCGAACATTCCACCAGACCCAGCTGCGGTTGGCGCTTTTGTATGGGCTCAAGGCCAGAGTTTGGGGCGCGTATGTGTTAAGTGCACTGCCAACGGCTTCAAGGCCGACGAAAAGGAGGGCGGCACAGATTACATAGCTGCTGAGAAGCTTTTTCACTAATGGCTTTGGTTTGTCGTCTTCAGCAGTCATAGTTAAAATTGGAAGTAGATGAAGCGGGGTGATTTATCGGGAGAGAAGACCAGAACGACAAAGATCATGGCACAGCACCAGGCGATCTTGGCGAACTTTGGTGTACGTTCAATTAAATTGGTCTTGTTGATGTAACCCATGGCGATGTGGGCTAGAGCCAGCAGTGGCAGCAGTAAGAAGACTGATGGATAAATCAGAGGGTAATTGATTGTTGGCAGTAGCATGGCCACATCTTTTGTCTGGCCGGCTGATTGTTCGATTGCTGGCGCCAGGGTGAGCATCTTGCTAAGCATTTGCAAGGCCAGTGTATTTGTTTCTGCCCTGAAGAAAACCCAGCCGATGCAAACTACATGGAAGGTCAATAGTATTGATGCGACTTTGCCGATCTGAGATTCAAAGGCTGCTTTGAGCCAGGCTTGCGTTTCTTTAAAGGCTTGGAATTCTTTGTGAGCTACAAGCAAAATGCCCTGGTATAGACCCCATATTAGATAGTGCATGGCCGCACCGTGCCAAAGACCACCGAGAGTCATGGTGATGATCAAATTGCGATAGTTGAGCCATTTGCTCAGTCTTGAGCCGCCTAGTGGAATGAACAAATAATCGCGCAACCAAGTCGATAGCGAAATATGCCAGCGTCGCCAGAAATCTGAAATGTTATTGGCTAGATAAGGTAAGTTGAAGTTGATTGGTACTTTGTAGCCAAATAGGTTGGCTGAGCCGCGAGCTATATCTGTATATCCTGAAAAATCAAAATAGATTTGGAAGGCAAAGGCATAGGCGAAAACCCAGAGATCTAAGCCTGAGAAAAGTTGCGGTTGTGAAAAACCGCCTTGGACAAAGAAACTGAGATTGTCAGCAATCAAAACTTTTTTGAATAGGCCAAGCAATATCAGTGAAATAGCAGTGTCAAATTGTTTAATCGAAAGTTTGGCTGGTGCAAGAAATTGCGGAATGAAGTCTTGAAAGCGCTTGATTGGTCCGGCTATTTGTGTAGGAAAAAATGATGCAAACAGCGCAAATGCTGGAAACGACTTGATTGGTTGGTGCCCGCGATAGACATCGACGACATAGTGAATGAATTCAAAAACAAAGAATGAAATGCCTAGTGGCAAAATTATTTTGAATGGCAAACTTGCTGGTGGCAGCCCGAAGGGTTGCAAACATTGATTGGTCGTCTCGCAGAGGAAATAGGCATATTTAAAATAGGCAAGGGTGCCTAAGTTGAGCACAATTGCGAGAGTTAACCAGCGCTTTTTGTGTTTTTCAGATTTGTGGACAGCAAAGCCGAGATAGTAATTGACCAGGGTTAGCCCAAGAATGAGCAATATGAACACTGGTTTCCAGGTCATATAGAAAATGTAGCTGGCACTCAATAAAATCCAAACGCGCCATTTCTGCGGGCTAAGCCAGAAGAGGACGAATACTATTGGCAGAAACAGTGCGTATTGTAAGGTGTTGAAGAGCATTTGGAAGTGAGAATTAGAACGCCAATCACTGGAAACCAAGCCCACGTATTGGGCGCTAGGTCAATGATAGCGGGCTCGAACTGGCTGCACCTTTAAAAGACAATTAGAAAAGGCAAAGAGACCCGCTTGTGGCGGGTCTCTCTGTCTTTGCGTAGCGTCGTTTTTTTAGGCCGTGAGTAGAGGACTCAGGTTTACTTCGTGCCACTTATGGCTGATCGCTTCACGCACATGCTCGAGACAATGCTGCGATTTAGCCGCAGCCTTATTGACCAATACTCCATTTATACGAACTGTTGGCTCTCCCTCTTCGTTTGCGCAGTTCTCGACAAGTTCAACTGGTAGCGGTAGCCTCTCCTCGGCAATGATGTATTCAAGGGTGCTGAGGGCTTTCTTGTAGTTGCTGCAACCAGGTGTGTACAAGAGTTCAATACGCATAGGGATAAACCTCCAAAGTTTTTCATCCTAGTCAGTCTGACAGTGTGTTCTTGTTCGCTATGTTCTAAGTGTATGTTCTCGCTATCTTTGTTCTAGCTAGTTCTGCTTTAGCCAGAGGTGTGTAGTTCGAAGTGTTCTAATAGGGCGTGTTAAAACAGCCACTAGAACAGCGACTATTTCGCAATGCCGATTGTTGATACCCTGGGATCTCTAGTGGATTGTTTTTCGGTTAGGGGGAAGCAGGCTTTTATAATTTTCAAATCGCACTGATTCTAGGTTTTCCACATATACGCCAAACAGTTCTGCCGCACCAGTCAGGTGCTTCATTTGTTAGGGAAATATGAAGACTCCACGTAACAGAAGTATAAGCGTGTAACGCTGGATTGCAAAGTTAATAGTGGCCCGTTCTGAATAATATCCAGTTAATGCTTTCCCGCTATATCCGAGGTGCATCTTGAAACCCGCTCTGGACATTGTTTTTGTTACTTACGGTGATCTCAAGCAGGGTGATCCCGACGACCTTGACGCCCTCGAAATTCTCCGTAAGCGAGGTTATAACTGCTCCGTTGCCGACTGGCGCGACAGTACTTTCCCGTTTCAATCAAGTCGGCTTGTGGTCTTGCGTTCAACCTGGGACTACCATTTGCACCACAGTGAGTTTATGGCGTGGCTGAAGAGTCTTGCTAGCCATAGTATTTTGAAAAATTCGTGGGAGCTAGTTCAATGGAACTCTGATAAACGCTACCTGCGAGACCTTTCGGTGCGCGGCATAGATTGCGTTCCCACATACTACATAGAAGAGGGTGCCGAACAAGTTAGTCGTTCGGCTTTAGCTGAAATTCTGGCGAGTCTGTCAGGTTCTTCACCTGCTAGTTCCGCTGCAAAAGTTGTAGTTAAGCCGTCAATTGGTCTATCTACTTTTGGCGTCAAGAAGTTCGACTTGAGCACAACGGCTGGCGAAGATGCGGCACTAGAGCATATTAACCAGTTAGCACGCGACTATTGCGTCATGGTGCAGCCCTTTTTGGCCGAAGTGGAAAGCTATGGTGAAAGGGCCCTGGCCTTTATTGATGGCGAATTCAGTCATGCCATTCGCAAGACTGCTTTTCAGCACTTGGCTGTAGCTGGCGAGGCCGGAGAGGCAATGGTTCCAGCAAGCGCTGACGAAATTGCCTTTGGTTACAAGACTCTGGCTGCACTTAGTGAAAAACCGCTCTATGCCAGAGTCGATATTATTCCTGACGTCAATGGCGCATTGCGTTTGCTTGAGCTTGAATTAATTGAGCCTTCCTTGTTCTTGAAGCTGGCCGAGGGGGCCTCTGCCAAGATGGCCGATGCTGTTGAGGCTTGCTTAAACTAAATTCGACGGCAAAGCTAAACAGGCTCTAAGAATAAAGTTGTAAATAGCTGGTAGCCTTAGCCCTATGCAAATGACCGGGCCGAACTCTAGAACAGCAAAAGGCAGTGTGTTTTTACTGGCCTTAGGGCTTTTTGCCGTGGTCAATGCTGGTTTAGTCGCTTTGCAGCCCCTCCGCCCAATGCCCGTTGAGCGTATTCCGACGAAGCCGACTTGGGAGAGTCATCGCACTCGTGATTTCATGGCTGGAGCGCAGGCACCAGATGCGGTGCTGTTTGGCTCATCCTTAATGATGATTCCCACAGCCTGCCGTGATGCTGATTATCTAAACGTCACTATTGACCCAGTCGTCCATCCCTATTCGCAATATATGCAAGCGAAAATTGCTGAGAAGACTGGCGCGCAGTTGAAGTGTTTTAACTTCGCTCTACCTGGCGGAATGATTTCCGATCACTATATGATTGTCAGTTCTCTTTTCTCAAATGAGCGCAAGCCGAAGTTGGCAATATTTGGTTTGTCATTGCGTGACTTTATTGATTCTGGTGTGGAGTGCGCTGCTGCCACACCTGCTTATCACTATTTTTCTCGTTTCAAGTCCGAAAGCGAAATTGATTCGCTATTGCCTTTGTCTATGCCCAGCATCTTCAATAGAGGGCAATACCTGGCTGACAAATACATCTATTTACTCGGCAAAAGATTGCAGATTCAGGTAATGGCTTCCGATGCTATAAGTTCGGCTGTGACCGATTTGCTTGACTCTTCACGTCGCCGAGGTAGTGGCAGTGATGGCGCTATAGCTAATTCTAGTTCTACTTCTAGTGCTAGTTCTACCGCTGATTCTAAAACAAACGCTAGTAATGGCTCTGGCACTAAACCCGATACCAATCCCGACGCAGCTCTCAGTGGTACTGAGGTAACTGAGGGCATGGTGGCCTTACAGCCCAATGCTTTTTATCCATGGCAAGACAATAGTCGCGAATATAAGAAGCGCTTCAAAGGCGCTAATGACTCAATGTTCAAGATTCAAACCGAGTATTTCAGACGGATGCTTAGCCAACTGAAGACTGAAGGCGTTGAAGTTTTGTTTGTCAATATGCCGCTCACCCCTGCCAATATGGCGCTGATGCCTCATGGCTCTTATGATAAGTATATGGCTTTATTGAAGCAGACTGCTGCCGAGCAAGGTTGTGGCTTGCTTGATCTCAACGATGGCAAGACTTTTGTCGCCAGTAATTTTAAAGATCCAGTGCATATGAATGGCTCTGGTGGCAAAATTTTGATAGACCAGATTGCTGAGAATTTGAACAAAGTGAATTTGAGTAAAATCAGTTTGGGTGCGAAAAGGCAAGTGGCTGCTAGAGACAAAGCCGGTAGGCTTAGTGAATGAAGCGCGCGCACTTTTTCGCGAATTGCAATCGGTTGTTGCTTTTGACAATTTTGTGCTTAGGCCCTAGTAGCGGCTTTAGCGCCGGTCAAGTGGTCTATGCTCTCAATAAAGAGGGGCACGCTAAAGCGACCTTGCCTAGCAAAGCTCCAGCCCCCGTAGTAACGGGTAAGTCAGAGTCGGTCGCGAAATCTTGTGACGATATGATTCTTAAGGCTAAAGCGGAAGCAAAGCACGGTAATGCCAGCAAGGCCACAGAGTATTTTCGTGCCGCTGCCAAACTGGCGCCATCTCACGATTTTGAGTTGAACCATAATCTTGTTAGTGCGTTGGCTGAGCGCAGTGATATAGCATTAGCGGAGAGTTTTGTTGAGAGAGTGCGGAGGAGTAAACCTGATGCAGCCGATGCTTCTGCTCTTGACGCTGTGGTTCAATATGAGCTTGATCAATATGACCAGGCTAAGAGCTCACTGCGAAAGGTTCTTACGGCCAAGAAGATCGATGATCAGTTTCTTCTGATTTGTGCCGCTCAAAGTTTTCTGCAGCTTGGTTGTCACAATGAGGCTCATGCTGCCTTAGATCGCGCTGAGCGTGAATGGCCTAAAACACCACATACTCAATACTGGCGAGCGCTAGTTCTGCTCGATGATAAGCGCTTTAAAGATGCACAGACGCTGTTGCGAAGTATGCTCACGAGTAAGCATCGTGATTTTTCGCTGGTATTGTTGGTTGAGGCTGACAAGAATCTCGGTGACTTTTCAGGGCTAATTCAAGACTGTAAGGGATTCAATCCAGAAAACAGCGCATCTAATTTGACCATAAAGATTTTGACCATGCGGGGAGATGCCTATAAGGAACTGCATCGCTATGGTGAGGCAATTAAAGATTATGATCAGGTTATTGGTCGAGGCGAAGCCAACAAAGTTCTTTTGAACCGTGCGGACTGCTGCGAGAAGCTTGGCCGCACAAAAGAAGCAGCAGATGATCGCAAGCGCGCTGCTAAGTATGTTGATGATTACAAACCGTTTGCGCCAGTGAAAAGACTTTAGAGCTGATTGGTCGAGTGAGAACTCAACATCACCAGCTCTAAAGTTTTTTCTTCTTCTCTCTATTCTTCTTATTCTTATTCTTCTCTCTGTTTTCCTTTTACGGAGTTATGCGGTTTATGTCCCGCGGGAAGAGGGCTGTTTGCTTCACTGATGGCAAGCCTAAGAGCTGCTTGGCTAGCCGCTCTAGACCTATTGCCAGGCCGCCATGTGGTGGCATGCCATGTTTAAAGCAAAGCAAATAGTCATTGAAGTCTTCGGGGTTTAATCCGCGACTAGCAATTGACTGCCTCAGCTGCTCATACTCATGAATGCGTTGACCGCCGGTGGTTATTTCTAGGCCACGAAAGAGCAAGTCGAAACTCTTCGACCCAGCTTCGCCGTTTCTTAGTGGTGCACCAGGCATGGCATAAAACGGCCTGATCGCATGTGGATAGTCTGTGACATAAACCATGTCGATGCCTTCCTCCTTTTCGAAGTGGCTGGTGAGCAGCTTTTCGCCCTCGCCGTCGAGGTCTGCAGATTCACTTTTCCATCCATACTTACTTGCTAGAAGCTGTTGAGCGTCTTCGAGTCTAATCTGTGGCAACGTGCTGCCTATCGTCGGAACGACGGCTTGGTACATCGCCAGTTCTCTCTGGCAGTTCTCTTTTAGGTGCTCCATAATATGCCGCAATAAGCCAATTTGCATGGCTATGACGTCTTGCTCTGATTCGATAAAGCCCATCTCAATGTCAAGGCTGATGTACTCGTTTAAGTGGCGGGTGGTGTCGTGTTCTTCTGCTCGGTAGACAGGCCCTACTTCATAGACTCGTTCAAAAGCTCCTACCATTATTTGCTTATAGAACTGCGGGCTCTGAGCTAGATAGGCTGTTCTTCCGAAATAGTCGATTTTGAATAACTGGGCACCTCCTTCAGTGCCAGTGGCCACGATTTTGGGAGAATGAATTTCGATGAAATTTTCACCGTTCAAGAAGTGACGGAAAGCTTTCAATATTTCTGCTTCTATTTTGAAGATTGCTCGAACCTTTTCGTTGCGCAAGGTCAGGGGCCGATAGTCGAGCAAGGTTGAAGCTGCGAGATTATCGATTTTAGTTTGCTTGCCAATTTCAATTGGTGGCACAAGTAGACCTGAGGCCAGGGCTTCTACACCTGTCAAAACTAGCTCCACTCCGCTTGTTGGCGAAATAGATGCTGCTTGTTGGCTCTCGGCTGTTCCTTTGATCTCTGTCGCCTTTGTTTCTTTGCGCTTTTTCACTTGTTGAGCTTGCAGGTAGCCTTCGAAGTAGCAGGGCGTTTCGTTGGTTAGAAGACGCAGTTGCTCTTGCAAGGCTGTTTCTGTCACGACTACTTGAATGGTTGCCGAAGCGTCACGCACAATCAAAAACATAATTTGGCCAAGGTCGCGCATTGATTGCAGATGACCTTTGAAGCGCACTATGTTATTGCCAGTCTTTGCTGCATCGCTACCGGAATCTGCCATGGATCCGTGTTCGCTGTTTTGTGCCGACTGAGCTAGAAGCTGAGTCGCTTCTATTAGTTTGATTGACGTAACCATAATTTCTCCCAAAACAAAAAACCGCAACCTGGTTGGCTGCGGTCGATGACTTCTTCGTTGTTTTGTTTAGCTTAACTACGACATTGTCTAACGAGTGCAACCAGATTCTGGAGGCAATCATTATTGTCGTTATTATTATTGTTGGCGGAGTTGTAGCTAAACATATAAGTTCCTATATTAACCTCATGCTAAGCGCAAAGAAACCTGGCGTCAATGGAAAGTTAAGTAGATTAACTAAATTTGCAAGCTCTGGAATTTATTGAGCTGTAGCACTTATTGAGCTGTAGTAGTTCCAGCGGCTGCTTCTTGTTTTATCGCTGTGTCTTTATCAACTACAACTTCTGGTTTTTCTGGTTTTGTCACCAGTTCGTCTGTGGTGGTTTTAACCGGTTCCGGTACTTGCTTGGTTTTGGCAAGACTGCCGCCAATTTGATCAGAGTTGACCAAGTCACTTAAGATCCAGTCGAAAATATCTTTCTGACCATCTTGTGGATTAAGTTCGTCTTTAACCTGACTGCTCACCGCAGAAATAATTGGATTGAGCGGTCTTACGCCGTCGATGAAAGTTAAGTGATCGACATTGCGGAAAACCCTTGCTTTGCCAACATTGACTTTGTCGCGTACTTTTTCAAAATCAGTTTCTTTAGCAACGAATTGTGTGCGAGCTACTTCGTTAGGTAAGAAAATCGCGCTAGTGACAGGGCAAATGCCATCGTTCAAGACATAGACGAATGGCGTACCGGCTTGCTTTGCTATCTTCTTAGATACTTGCACATTGGTGATATCGCGATTGAGAAATTCTAGAACTGGATGTTCTCTACCAAAGTGAGCAGGGAAGGAATTGGAAAGTAAAAACATCGGATAGAAAGCTGTGGTCTCGGCATAGCGCTTGAAGCCCGGCGCTAAGTAGGGATTTACAATATAACCACCATAGGTGATCAGCTTTTTGCGATCCACCGGCACGCTGTTAACTTTGCTCAGGCGAGAATTAATGGTATCGCCCACAGTGAGGTGACCCTTAGGTCCGAATGGCAGCTTTGACTTAAATTTGCCAGTTTCGGGAATGGCTTCGTCGGCATTATCCCAGGCCAAGTCTTGGCGCAAAATAGGATTGCGGTCGAAATAGAAGCGGTAAGAGAGGTTATGGTCTACACGAGTCCAAGGCCAGGAGAGCCTTTTATAAACGGTGTAGTTCATCCAGTCTTTGCAAAACAGCGGCGAGCCATGGAACGGTGTTCCCATGGTAAAGAGTAGGCGTACTTTTGACTCGATATTGGGATCGGTCAATGACTCATAGGCGATATTCCCACCCATGCTCAGGGCCACCATTGTGATCGGCCGTTGTTTGGTCGCACTGTAAAGTGAGGTTAGGGCATCTTTAAATTTCGGTAGAACGTGGTCAAAGCGATCGAGGCTGGAATAGCGCACAAGATAAATTTTGTACTTGCTGCTAAAAGCTTCGCTCTTGGCTAGCTTGTCAGCTACTTTTTGCCAGCGAAAATAAGGGTAATATTCGCCCCTTAGACCGTGCACTAGTAGTAGCGGACTGCGGTCACCGAGAGGCTTTTGGTCGTATTCGTAAATCTTGACATCGGTTGGTCTCTTGCGTTGTTTCTTGCCGGCGGGCAGGCTAGCGAAGCGGTCGCTAACCGAGCCATAAAGAACGCTAGAAGGCTGGGAGACGTCTTGGTGGGTAGTCAAGCGCGCCGGGCTTGCTGTCGCCGCAGAACTGGCCGCTGTGGCCAATAGAGCCAGGCCAAGTGCCCACGAATTGAACCGTGCTCTAAGATGAACTGAGCTAGTTCTGGAGTTCGTTCTACTACGTGAGAGCCAACTTTGATGGTACATTATTACTTGGAAATGTCAGGGAGATGGAACGCGTTTTCTTGAGTTGACTACTCGCGAAGTCCCATTCTATCAGAATATCTGTGCCGCACTTGGCACTGCCGCAATTGGTTTATACCTAAATTCTCAGTGGATGTAGTCCTTTGAACGGAAACACCAAGCTTAATAAGACTAACCCAGTGCGAATCGGCCTGTTTTTCTCCGATACCGGCGGCGGACATCGCAGCGCAACTGAAGCTCTGCAGGCTGGAATATTAAAGGTACTGGCAGAAAGGTTCTCTCACCACAATGTCGAAGTGCAGATTGACAGCATTGTTGAGAATAGCCATCCTATTAACCGCAGTTTTGTGCAGATTTACAACTACCTTCTGCGCCATCAGCAGTCGGCAATGAAGTACTACTATTGGTTCATTGAGACTTTTAAGCCGAACGACTCTAAATTCGGCTGGATGATTACACGGCCTTATGTAGTGAAGACGCTGCACGATATGAAGGCTGATCTGGTTGTATCGGTTCATCCTATGTCAAATCAGTACATTGCTCGCGGCCTTCGTGAAAGTGGTTTGCGCAGCAAAACTAAGCTAGTTACTGTGGTCACCGATCCCAATGGCGATTTCTGGAGTGGCTGGGCCTGTCACGATGCCGATTTAACAATTGTGCCGAATGACTTGGCACAGCAGCGCTTGATTGAGCTTGGTGTTGAGCCGTCGAAAATTGCCATCATGGGAATGCCTGTTCATCCAGCTTTCATAAGTGCGCCAAGTTGCAGCCCTGAAGAATTTCGCCAGTCATTAGGTCTAGATAAAGACCTACCTACTATTTGCATTAACTCAGGCTGGGCCGGTGGTGGCAACATGATTGCCATTTATCGTGCGCTCAAGGCTGTAAAACGCAAAGTACAAGTAGTATTTCTTTGCGGTCACAACGTCAAGCTATATGAATCATTGAAGAAGGAAGTCGGTCAGTCTGTGATACCAACAGCGGTGCTGCCCTTCCACGATAGTATGGCTGATGTCATGGCGGCTTGCGATTTGATGGTGACTAAAGCTGGCGGCTTAACATCGTTCGAGGCTGTTGCCCGTCGGCTTCCTATGGCTATCGATATGATCACCACTCCGATGCCGCAAGAGTATGGCACCGCTAGAATGCTAGTTGAGCAGGGCCTTGCTACTGCTATTGAGCAGGCTGATGATATTGTTGCTGTCGTCGAGAAAATGACTTGTCGGCGCGACCTTGAAGCTCGGCCTCTTCCTGTTAAACACCAGCTCGACCAAGTTGATGCTATTTTCAATATCTCTGAATCATTGATTGGCATTGCCGTTGGAGAAGTAGAGACTGCAAATTTTAACAGTCGCTTGCAGCCTTCGCGAAGCTCCAGCTCATCGTGATGTTTCTGCATGGTTGGCTCTAGGTAATAGTCAGGTAGTTCCTTGCTTCTTTCACTGCAAAAATTCGAACCAGTACAAAGTGTTGATAATCTTCCAGACTTGATTTTCATCCACGGCACTGGATCGGCTGGTGAAATGTGGCAAGCACAGGTGCGCTTCTTCACCAACCGCGGTTACCGCTGTTTTGTCGTTGATTTGCGGGGCCACGGCCTTTCTTCTGAACCGCAAGAACATACAGATTTAGATGTGCATATAAGCGATGTGCTTGAGACTCTAGAAAACTCAGATATAAAATTTCCCGCTGCCTTTGTTGGTCATTCCTTGGGGGCAATTATTAGTGTCACCCTGGCCGAGCAAAGACCAGAGCTATTTGCTGCAGTTCTTGCTGCCGGCTTACCTGGGCGGGTGCTCAAGCCAGTTTCGTTTATTTTCAAACTGTTCATGCTTTATCTTTATGACTATATCAAACGCTCTAATATGCATAAGGGCTGGGCTTGGCGGCCTCGTACGCTGATTGATACTAACAGGCACGCCCTTGAGCAAATTTTGCTCAATTTTGAGTCGGTTGATTTTATTGATCGCAAGCCCCAATTGGCATGCACCCTACATCTTGCTGCTGGTCGCTTTGACCCGGTGGCACCTTGCCACTTCGCTGAGAAAATCCACAAGCAAACGCCCAATTCAACACTGAAAGTCTTTACTCTTGGTGGCCACAACTTTATGGATACTTTCCCTGATTCTTTCAATCAGTGGATTTTAGATGGATTGCGCTAGCCTTCAGTTAAGGTAAGTGCAGTGCTTTTTTGAACCAGCCAAACAGCTTTTGGGTCTTATCCAACAACGAGTCATTGACTGGGTCTTTGTTGAAATCTTTCATTGATGATGGCTCGGTGCTGTCCAAGTTTGGACCCTTGCTGGCTTCACTGGGAATGATTGGTGAAGACGCTTTGTCGCGAGGCGAATCTTCTAAGATAACTTTGTGGATGAACTTATTGTCTGAATTATCTGTGTCTTCGTTGCTATCCATCAGCTCGCCCAGGGTACCTTTTTCGGGCTTATGCTTAGATGACTTTTCGGCAGCGCTATCTTCAGCTTGATCTTCGCTGTCTAAGTCAGCATCGAAATATTCTTTCTTCTTGGGTGTTTCTATGTCTGGATTTTCTGCAGCGTTTGTGTCAATCAAGGCTGCCGGATCGCTAGCTACGAGCTTGCCCAGCGTTGAGAGTTTGTAGAGCAGGTCTGCCGGTATCAGCATGTCTGGGCGCCGAGCTTTGACTAACTCATGGGTATCTTGCGGGGCGGTGATGATGCGGCGAATGCGTGTGCCATTAGTCAAAAATATAACTGCTTCGCCTGTTTCTTCCGAGAACATAAATGCTTCACCAGCTTTGAGAGTGCCGGTGCCGTGGATGCTTAGATAACGCAGTCGTTTTGCCCAGTCGTCGTTATCGATGGGGCGGCTTGCTTGGCCCTTGGTGACGGCTGTTCGATCTGGGTTTGGTGATTCTTTAGGGCTGCCACCTTCAGGAGTAAACTGCAGGCTGCTTTTGCGCTGATTCAATTCGCTTGTGGCTGGCGCACTTGACTGCGGTACTGCTGGTGGTGCCACTGCTGCTTTGGCTGCCGCTTTTGCTTGGCTCGGGGCTACTGCCGCCTGAGTAGCAGAGAGTGGTTGCCCTTGCGCTGGCGACTGTGATGCAGATAAGCCTAGTGAGCGGGTTAGCTCCTGTGCTGCTCCACCGGTATTGCCAGCCTCAAGTCGCACTGCGGCAAGCAAGATTCGTGCATCTCTAAAGGAAGGGTCAATAGCCAAGGCCTGGCAAAGGCTCGATTCGGCTAATTTTGGATAGCCTTTTTGGCGGAAGAGCAAGGCTTGTTCGTAGAAGGCTTTAGTGCAACGGGGATTCTCTTTAATAGCTTGCAAAAATTCGATAAGTGCGCGATTGGCGTCTCCAGCTTTTTTGAAAGCTAAGCCTTGTTCGTAGTGTTTTGAATACTGTGGCGATTGTACGGTTGGTCTCACGCCAGGCATCGCCGTAGGCAAAGGGGCGGCTATAGACGATAGATATACAGGTCTTCTGCTCTCTGCCTGTGACGGGCAAGAACAGGTTGACGCTAGTAATACTGCAAGGGCTGTACTAAGCCTCATAAGAAAACGCCTACAATCTCAATGTTAGCCTTAAGCACCTGTCAATATTACAACACTTCCTTGCAACTCAATCGTTGCCAGTGGGATAGCCTTGTTAGTGATTTTTAATTGCTTCTTATAAAGACTCTCTCTAAATTACGAATCCGACTTTTCCAGGCTGGCTCTTTTTGACATTTGAGAATGCCTACTAAGATGGTTTTCATGCCAGCACGCTGCCCTCCCCAGATATCGGTCAGGGGGCGGTCGCCGATTACGGCAACTTGTTCAGCACTCAGTCCGAAGTCGGCTAGAAGACGGTGAAAGGCCTTCCTGCTTGGTTTTGCCGCTTTTCCAATGACTGGAATGGTCAGTATTTGGCGGATCTGGTCTAGGTATGCTTCATCTTTATTATTGCTGGCAATTGCCACTTTGAAGTGTTTGCAGGCGTGCTCTAGCCAGGCTCCGGCCTCTCGGGAAAGTTCAGCTGAGTGGGGCACGACCAGGGTGCTGTCCAGGTCTAAAATCAGACCCTTGATGCCTACCCTGCTGAGCATTTCGAGGTCGATATCGGTAATATCACCTTTAATCAGGTAATCTGGTTTCAGGAACAATTTTTTCTCTCTTGCAACCGGGTTCATTAAATAACTAGTCTAAAATACCAGGCTTTGCCTATCGCAATTAACTTAGACGAGCCCTTGTCTTAGCGCTAAAATGGCATGCAGTAGTGAGTTTACACGTGAAAGCCTTGCATCGGACAAAAATTTCCAAAGCTAGCAAATCAGAACTCGGCACCCAGTCAGCCCCTGACAGTGTTGAGAGCTTGCCTGTAGAGCACGTGGCTATCATTATGGATGGTAACCGGCGCTGGGCTGATGGCCGCCATTATCCCCGGCTGAAGGGCCACCAGGAAGGCGTTAAGAGTCTTAAGCGCTTGGTTCGCCATGTCGGCAGTCGTGGATTGAAGTATCTCACTGTATATGCGTTTTCTTCCGAGAATTGGCAGCGCAGTTCTGAAGAAGTGAACTATCTCTTTGATTTGTTTGGCCGCGTGCTGACAGAAGAGTTCAAAGAACTTTCTGACAATGGCGTGCGCTTACGCTTTATTGGTCAGCTCGATAAAGTGCCACCTAATCTACGCAAGTCTATGAACAAGACCATGGAAGATACCGCTGGTAATACTGGCCTGAGCTTGCAAGTCGCCATCAATTATGGTGCTCGTTTAGAAATTACTGACGCTGTGCGCAAAATCGCCGCAGATGTTGCCGCTGGCAAAATTAGTGCAGAAGATATCAGTGAAGAAATGATTTCTAGCCATCTTTATACAAGCGGCATGCCCGATCCTGGTCTCTTGATTCGTACTGGGGGCGAAATGCGCTTGAGTAATTATTTGCTCTGGCAATCGGCCTATACCGAGATCTTTGTCACGCCAGTGCTCTGGCCTGAATTTACTCCTGAGCATTTTGATCAAGCCATGATTGACTTTGCACAGCGCAATCGCCGTTGGGGCGGAGACTAACTTAAATCTATTGTTGTGGATAACCGGGCTGTTGCTGCGGATATCCCTGTTGCTGAGGCGGGTAGCCCTGTGGCTGCTGATAGCCTTGCGGTGGATAACCTTGTTGTTGAGGCGCATAACCTTGCGGTTGCGGGTAGCCCTGCGGCTGTTGATAAACTGGTTGTGGTGGTTGAGCATAATATGGTGCCACCGCTGTGGCTGCCGAGATCTGCATGGTTTCGTCTAGCTGCACCGGCAGCTGTGTGCCAGCGTGAAATATTACTTCTGAGCCTTTGCGCACACCGGCGCCAACGAGGCCAACGCCAGCACCAATGGCGGTGCCAAATACGGCGCCCATACCTGTGGCTCGACCGACCTGGCCGTTTGAGGTCGCTCCGACAATGGCTCCCAGCCCAGTACCTAGCGCTGCTCCACCGCCAGCACCAATGCCAGTAGTGAGTAGGCCTTTGCCTACTCTGCCTGCGGTGCTACCGCCAGTCAATCTTACTTCCGAGCCGTCCACTGATGCTGATAAGGGGAAGCGCCTACCGTCAGGAGTTTGGATGGCGGTAAAACGAATGTCGATTTTGCCGTTGGCGCCAAAGCGGAAACGTTTGGCCGAAACCACATTGCTTACTTGGCCTATAAGTAAGCTGCCGGCGGGAACGACCTCGACGCCACCTGAATAAATAGGCGAAGGCAAGGTTGCTTCCACCGACTCACCTGGTTGAGTAGAACCAGAGTCCATGGTGTTTTTGAGAGAAGCTTGGAATTTAGTGCCAGCACCTACTGTCATTACGCGACCAGATAGCGGTGGTTGCTGGTAGCCACCAGCCTGTCCGTATTGAGGTGGAGCGCCCTGGGGCTGATAAGGCTGTTGATAGGGCTGCTGATAAGGCTGCTGTGGCACAGCACCAAAACTTTCTGGTTGACCGCTGGTCTGATGTTGAACACCGCCCTGCCAGCCGCCTTGAGGTAGTGGTTGGTAGTTTTGTGGTGGCGGCTGCTGTTGATAAGGCTGCTGCTGTTGATATGGCTGCTGAGCCGGTTGCTGGTAGCTTGGTACTTCGGCCTGTGCAATTGGTGTTTCGGCTTGGAACTTTGGCTGGCTGCGTGGATTGTTTAGAGCTTGATTGACAGACTGGCGCTTCTTGTATTCACTTAGTTTGCTTAAAATGGCTGCGGTGTCGCCTCTTGAGGCAATCTCCGCAGCATCGACAGTGGTATCTCCGCTTTGATTGACTAAAATGCCAGCCAGTTCAGCTTGAGTAATACCGGCTTTAGCCCAGTCTGGAATTTTGCTCTTGTCTGTAAACTTGGTCAGCGTTTTGGCAATGGTACCGTCATCGGGTGTACTGGTTCCCAGTGCGCGAGCAATGATAGATATCATTTCGCCCCGTTGCATAAACTGCTTCGGTCTAAAACCGTCGGCGTAGCCAGCAATGTAATTGTTCTGGCAAATAATCTCGACCGGTTTGTAGAACCAGTCAGTAGTCTTCACGTCAGGAAAAGTTGGCTTAACGGGTACTGCCTGATTTTCTAGACCCAAAATCTTGACCAGCCAGCTAGCTAGCTGCGCCCTTGTGACTGGATCTTTGGGGTGAAATTTTCCATCAGGCTCAGCACCAATCACTCCATCGTCAGAGAGAAGGTTGACATATTTTTCAGTCCAATTGCCAGACATGTCGACAAAACGGGCTGCATAAGCGGCTTGTGGATAAGAGCAAATTGACGAAATAGCAAGAGTAGAAGCTATTGCAAGAGAGAGAATTTTGATGTTCGCAGCTTTCTTCGCTGGCATAAAAGGCCTCTGATTTTTCAATTTAGCTGCTGCGCAATGGCTTGCTTAGCTCAGTATTCCCTCTAATGATCTACCCTGTTCTTCGACAGATCTAATGAGTCCTTCAAGATTGATTCGCTGACCTTTCGCTGTAAGCACTACTAAGAAATGGCCAGCGGCCTCGTAGAAGTGCAAAATGCCTTGGTCTGTGAGCAGAGTCATTTGTATCAAGTTGCCTCTATTCATGCGCTGAATTGAGACATCATTGTTTGAGAAAAGCGTTGCAGACAGAGCGCCGATAGTCGAAATATCAACTTCGGGAGGCAAGCTGCTGCTTACCACTGAGCCATCGCGTCCGACTAAAAGACAACCGAGAATGCCGTGTTTGCCGTTTAGTGAGTTGAGAAGATTCTTGAGTTGAGAAGCCGATTCTGGAGTAACCATCTAGCCTATTCCTTTAAGTAATTCCGTAAAACTGCTGATTAAAATTGCTGCTTATTTAGATGTTGCTGAGTCTGCGGATGCTTTTTTCTCTTTTTCATCTACCGCTGCTTTCAAGCGCTTGATTTTGAGAACATCTACCCATGGTTCGTCTAATGGGGTGGCAAATACTTTACCGGTAACTTCTAATTGGTCGCCTTCTTTCAATTCACTCAAAAGTTTGGCTTGAGGAGACTTATCATCTTCTTTGGGAATAGGCATGGCCAATTTCAGCTCAGAGAGCGGAACTTTGCTGTTGTTGCGGAAAACCAAGAAGGAAAGGTGGGTTTTGGCCGGGCGCATTGCTGGCTTGTAGTCAAGGGCCAGGGAGCTATAGGCCTGGAAATTGGCAACAAAGCGGACGTTCTTGTTGAGATATTCGCTGGCATGCTCGGTCAAAGCTTCGGCCGGAACGGTGATGACGTTTTCAATGACAATCTCGGGAGCTGGCTTGGCATCCTTTTTCTCTGGGGCCTTGGCTGCTTCTTTCTTTTCTGGCTCAGCTTTGGCTGGCTCTTTTTTGTCAGTGGCTGGTTTAGCGTCTTTGCTTTTGTCTAAAACTTTGCTTTTATCTAATGCCTTTTCATCGGCCTTGGCCGTTTTTTCATGGGCTTGGCTGCTTTTGCCTTCTAGTTGGGCGCCAGTGGCCATTTTTGCACTAGGGCTACCAGGAAAGGCATAGGCTGGGCTGGCAAGCGATATAGCCAGGCTAAGCAGGAGGGGAAGGCTAAAAAGCGAATTGTTGACTACCATTTTTTGCATTCTCAAGATTTTTGACCGCATAACCCTTATATAAGACTAGTCATATTACCAGAAGCTTAATAACTTAGCCGAGCTTGAACGGTAATATTGGTTGCTTGTGCGACTATCGAGGTTGACGCGTTGACGAAAGTACAGAAAGTGCAAAAAGAAGGCGAGGCCCCAGAGAGCGAGAATAGCGGCAGTGCCGCCCCTAATTCTAAAGATGGGGCAAAATCCACCGGTATGATGCGGCAGTACTGGGATATCAAATCTCAGTATCCTGACGCTTTGCTTTTCTTTAGAGTGGGCGATTTCTATGAAACTTTCGATAGCGACGCTCAGGTAGCTGCCCGTGAGCTTGACATCACGCTCACTGGTCGACCAGAGTCTACCCACCCAGCTGGTCGTGTGCCCATGGCCGGAGTGCCGGTGCGTTCCTATGAACTCTATGTCAGTAAGCTTCTTGCCAAGGGCTATTCGGTGGCAGTTTGCGAACAAGTGGGGGAAGTGGGCGCCAGCAAGGGGCCGGTTGAGAGACAAGTTAAGCGCATATTGACACCAGGAACGGTGCTTGAGTCGCACTTGCTGCCGGCTCGTGACAACAACTATCTTGCCGCCATCGTTAGAGCTGGTCGTTCTTCTGGCTCTAGCGAAGAGCAATGGGGGCTGGCCTACGTCGACGCTTCTTGCGGCGAATTTTTCGTTAGCCAGCTATCAGAAGAAAATTTGATTTTGGAACTTGGTCGTCTGCGTCCGGCTGAAGTCTTAGCTCCGCTGCGTTTAGTTAAGCCCGGCCCCGATGAAGTCGTTGCTAAAGAAGTCTTAGAAGTGCTAGAAGTTATTGCTGGACAGTATCGCTTTAGTGGTCGTCCGGCCATGTTCTTCCAGACCGAGCCAGCGCAAAGGCGCATATTGCAGAACTTTGAAGTGAGCACTCTTGAAGGCTTTGGCTGCCAGGATATGCCTCTAGCAATAGGAGCTGCCGGTGCCGTTCTTGAGTATCTCGACCGCACCCAGGGTGGGCAAAAACCATACTTCGAGGGCATCTCTACTTATACGGTTGACGGCTATCTTGTGCTTGATGCCAACACGCGCAAGAACTTAGAGCTGACTGAAACTTCTCGCGATAGAAGTTTCAATGGTTCACTGCTTTGGGCCATAGACCAGACCCAAACAGCTATGGGCAGCCGCATGTTGCGTAAGTGGCTGCTCAAGCCGCTTCTGTCAGTGGAAGGCATCAGAGCAAGACAAGATGCCATCAAAGAATTGCTACAACCGACGACAAAGCGTGATCAGATTGTCGAGGTGATTGGCCGTCTCTCTGACTTAGAGCGCCTGGCTGTGCGCATGTCTTCGCAGTCTATCAATCCTAAAGAGTTGGCTGCTGTTGCTGTTTCACTTGATGTTTTGCCTGAGCTTTCCCAGCTTTTGCAAACAGCTCAAAGCCCTTATTTAACTGCTCTCAAAACTACTCCCCAGGCACTCGTAGAGTTGTGCCAGAAGACCCGCCACGCATTAGCTGAAGAACCACCGCGCGAACTCACAGATGGTGGCATTTTCGCCAGTGGATACAACGCCGAGCTTGATGAGATTCGTTCTCTGCTTGGTGGTGGCAAGCAATGGATAGAAGACTTCCAGCGCAAAGAGCAAGAGCGCACAGGCATTAAGAGTTTGAAGGTGAACTTCAATCGTAACTTCGGTTACTTTATTGAAATCACAAATGCCAACCAGGGTTCTGTTCCTGCCGATTATATTCGCAAGCAAACTCTCACCAATGCTGAGCGCTATATCACGCCAGACTTGAAAGAGTACGAAGTGAAAATTCTCAACGCTGAGAAAAATCAATCAGATGTTGAATACAAACTCTTCTTAGCTCTGCGTCAATCAGTGGCAGCCCTCGGTGCTGATTTGCACAAAATGGCTAATCATCTGGCTAATCTAGATGCCTTGTTGTCGTTGGCTAAAGTGGCGCAAGAGCGTAAATTCGTCTGCCCTCAGGTTGACGATGGTAAGAATCTCTTGATCAAGCAAGGCCGCCATCCCGTTTTAGAGAAAATCTTGCCCATGGGTAAGTATGTCTCAAATGATGTGCGCTTATGCGGCGAGAGCGATGACAATCAACTAGTGATATTGACCGGACCTAACATGGCTGGTAAGTCGAGCTATTTGCGTCAAGTGGCGCTGATTGTAATTCTGGCTCAAATTGGCTCTTTCGTTCCTGCAAAAGAAGCCCATGTCGGTTTGGTAGATCGGGTCTTCACTAGAATTGGTGCCGTCGACGACTTGACCCAGGGGCAGTCAACCTTCCTGGTTGAAATGTCTGAAACAACTCAGTGCTGTCTATCAGCCACTAATCGTTCCTTGATTTTGCTTGATGAAGTTGGTCGAGGCACCAGCACTTATGACGGTGTTTCTATTGCTTGGTCGGTAGCTGAGTATCTCGCCAAAGAGGTGCGCGCCCGGACAATCTTTGCCACCCACTATCACGAATTGAATGGCTTGGCTAACTTCTTCCCGCAGATAGTCAACTATCAAGTTCTCGTCAAAGAGCAAGATGGCCGAGTTGAATTTATTCGTTCAGTTGTGCCTGGTGGCGCCAGTCGCAGCTTCGGTGTGCAAGTGGCTCGTATGGCTGGTTTGCCCATGCAAATTATTGATCGCGCTCTCTATTTGATAAATCAGATGGAGAAGAAAGGTGTCGCCTCCAAAATATTGGACGGTCCTCGCCTGCGCAATATACCTATGGAAGAAGTGATGCAGCTTTCGATTTTTGAAGCATCTACTCGTGTAGTTGCCGACTAGCAAGGTGAAAATGCAAATTATCAACAGTGTTAATGAGATTAGAAAAGTGACCTACCAGCCCCATTCAATGACAGTAACTACACGAGTCAGTGGACGCAGACTCAACAGAGGCCTTGCCCTATCGCTCAGTTTGCTTTCACTGGTTAGCGTGCTGGGGCCATTTTCACCAGTAGCTCTAGCGGCGGACGAAGTCAAAGACAGTAAAGTTGAAGCCAAAGAAACTAAGCGAGTGCCTAAAGCACCAGCTTCAGAAGTTGCTGCCAATGCTGCTCTCGACTCCATCTCTATTCATCTAATTAATACCGGCGATTGGAAAGCTCTGATCGAAAGACTAAACAAGCAGCTCGGCACAGAGAACGGCAAGAGTGAGGCAGACCAACTGAGGCGCTCGTATCGTCAAGGATGGTTGGCATTTGCCTATATGTTCAATGCCAAGCCTGAGCAGTCTCAAGCTTTGAACGATCAAGTAGATCGAGAACGGGTGGCCCTGGCTGACATAAAGACAGATCAAGATCGCAAGCTCTACGGCAATGCCATGGTGGTGCAAGCCTTCAATCAAATTGCCCAGGGCAAAAATGATGCTGCTGAAGCCAGTTTGCAGCTTGTTCCTGAGTGTAATCGCAATGACGCTCTTTATAATTTTGCCTATGCTGCAGTTTGCGGCAAGAAGGGTCAGGCTGCTCGAGCCATTGATTATTCAGTGAAGACTGCTGAAATTGATCCGCGCTTTGCCTGGGCCTATCGTACTATCGGCTTCTTGCGTCTGCGCTGGCTCAAAGATAGTGTGGGAGCAGAACAGGCTTTAACCGAGGCTCTCAAAATAGAACCACTGGGTTCTGAGTGCCGCGACATGTTGATAGACATTAAGCTTGGTCGCAACGATTTTGATGGTGCCATAGAATTAGCCAAAGAAGGCATTGTCCTTGATAGTAAAAACGGTGCCAGTCATTTCCGCTTGGCGCAAATTTATATTCAGCAGTGGCGCTTGAACGAGGCTCTGGAACAGCTCAATTTGGCCATAGCTGATGATGCTAGCAATGCTAAATTCTTCCGCAATCGAGCTTCAGTGAAGAAGATGAAAGGCGAGCTTGAATCTGCTATTGCCGATCAGCAAGTGGCTGTGCATCTTGGTAAAGACAAGGCTTTTGAGTTGACCGAATTGGCTAACATGAATGTAGCTGCGGGCAACGCTAATAAGGCGGTGGAAAACTTTAAGCAAGCTCTCGTGGTTGACCCCGAGAATCAACAAGCTCGCGAGCGCCTGTTTAAACTGCTTTTGCAAGAGCGCCGCTATGACGACGTGGCCCAGCAGTATCAAGAGCAGATTGCCAGAGAACCTAAAAAATCAGATTTGCACTTAGGTTATGCCAATGTTTTATTGATGCTCAATCAGTCAGACAAGGCAATTGAAGAGTTTAAAGAAGCGGCCAATCTGGCCCAAGCTGACCCTACTCCTCACCGCTCTCTTGGCGCTTTCTACATTACTCGCAAAGAATATGGCAAGGCAGCCGCTGCCTATACTCGCGCCCTCAACCTCGTGCCTGGCTCTGTCAAAGATTTAGTTGCCCTAGGTTTTTGTTACGCTGAAAACGACGATTATCTCAAGGCCGAAGCCGCCTTTGTCACAGCTCTTGCCCTGCAGCAATTGGCTCCTGGTGCTTCCGCTGATGAGCCCAGCCGCTTAGATGTAATGCGTTCGCTGGCTTGTTTGCTCTATGACGAAGGAAGATTTGCTGACGCTGCCACACAATTTGAGAACTTGATTGCGGTCTATCGCGACAAGGGTGCAACCAAAGATGATGAGTTGCTTCTGGCTAAGAGCAAAATGCTACGTGACCTCAATTCTGCTTCTGCCGAAGTGCTCACCAAGGCCCTTGATGGTCTGCCCGAAGAGAGAAGACTGGCATTCCGCTATGGCGTAATTGAAGCTTTGCTTGATGCCAGCAAGAGTGCTGCTGCACGAGTTCAACTAGATAAGATACCGGTCGATGAACGCAAAGATAATTTGTCGTATGCTTTGTATGATGCCACTTGCTTGAGGCTCTCGGGCAATCTCAATGGTGCTCTCGCTGCCATTACACCAGCAGTACCATTGGCCGAAGCTAGCAAAGCTGATAGCCCAGCCATCGCGGCTCGGGTGCTTTGTGAAAAGGGCCGCATCGAGTTGTCTATCGGTAAATTAGATGATGCCCAGGCATCGGCTAAGTCAGCTTTATCTTTGTACGAGAAGTGCTATCCAGCTTATCTCTGCTTGGCTCAAGTAGCTCTAGCTAAAGGCGATAACACTGCTGCCATAGAAGCTGGCAAGCACGCCCTTGAGCTTAACCCTTATTACGCCCCAGGCTACCTCGCTCAAGGCGAAGGTCAACTTAAGAGTGGCAATGCTAAAGATGCTGTGGAGAGTTTCAAGAAAGCGGCTGAATTGTATCCTGGTTGGATAGAGGCCCACAAAGCCTTGCTTGCTGGGTACCAGAAGCTTTCTCTCACTCAAGAAGCCCAAAAAGAGGCAGCTCAGATTGCTCAACTAGAAAATCTTGCCCGCACGAATCGTCAATAGCTGATGAAATATTCTTTCAACATTCAAGCTAACGATAGCAAGCAAGACTATACAGAAAAGCTCGTTCTAGGCGCCTTCAATAATGAGGCTGGTACTCACATTGCCTTAAAGCTTCTGGCCTATTTGATGTTCATCAAAAAGCGACCACGCATTGACGAAGATGCTGGTTGGCATGTTGTGCCAGATCTAATAGCCCGCAATGATGCCGGCGACATTATACTTTGGGTTGACTGTGGCAGTGTGTCAGCGAAGAAGGCCGACACTATTGCTACCAAAGTGCGCGATAACATCGAGTTTTTCGTCTTTCGCAAAACCGAGCGCGACATGGATCAGTTTTACAAACAGATTCAAGACAAAGTGAAGCATTTGAAGAACGTTAAATGCATAGCCTTTGATGACGGTTTTGTTGAAGGCATTGGCGAGTGTCTTGACCGCACGAACAACTTAGAAGCTTATGTTAGCGACGAAATGATTACTGTCACCATCAGCAATTCGTTTGGTAAGCATGAGGCTTATTCGACTATTCATCGCATTGTTACTGAGTAGAGTTTAGGTGCTGAGTGGAAGTTTGACTCTGTCAATCTGTCGCTAGAACTTAGAGAGTGGCTGTCAATGTTGAAGATTGGACTATTGATTCGCCAGGCTTTTCGAGCTTCATTGTTGGTGACTCTGGCTTTTTCGTTTGCACTTGTACCTTCTAATTCGGCACGTTCTAAAAGCCTGAAGGATGCTTCCAAGTTTCAGAAGAGCGAAATTGCAGGCACGGCCGTGAAGGAAAAACGGGCAGTTGTTGCTTCGTCGTCTTCTTCTCCTGTGAATGTTCTGGCCGGGGACTATTCAATACACCCTATCCTTGGTACTAAGGCGGGTGAGCACTTTAAAGGCGATTTGACCGCGCTTGACTTAGACAAACTTTGTTGTTGGGAGTCCTGGATTGAAGAGGTACCCTATGACCCCAATTATTTGCTTCATGAAGCAGGAGAAATGGATGCCGCTGAGGGGCTACGTCGACTAGCCTTAGCCGGTAAGTTCAATACTTATCGTCCGACAAATCTTGACCCTGGTTATGAACGAGTTGCTAGATTGACGGTTGGATTTAATCAAATACCACTTGTGTTGACCTACCGTGGTTTTGACTGCACTAAGGCTGAAATAATCGACACCGCTAATCCGGAGTATAAAATTGCGTTGGCCTACGATAGACCTGTTTCGGCTAATTTGAAGCATGTCATCCTTGGGTCTGGAGAATTTTGTGAGCTTGGAGCTGTGGTGGTCTCCGATGAGCAATTCAAAGAGCTAAACGAGGATCCGGGTGCCAGTAATTTTACAGACAATCATTATATCTGTGCGTCCAAGTGCTTTCGCAAAGCCGAGGCTGGTGCAGCTCTGCAATTCCGAGATCGAGTAATCGGATTGAGCGATGTCGAAATTCTTAAAGTAGCTGGTGAACCTAGCATCAAGACCGGTCCGGTTCTCGTCTGGGGGGATAGCGACAAGTATAAGAAAAATTGGGTCTATTACTTCGGGCATTCAGGCGTGCCTGTTCGGTTAGTCTTTGATGGCAGTAAGTGTATTGGCAGCGCCCTGCTATCTGGCGCGCAACAGCTAGAAATGGGTGAGTGGAATATATTTCGTTTTGCTTCTATGCGTCCCGATGAGATTGCTTCTGGTCGAGCAAAGCTCAGCGATCCGCCGATCAAGCAGATTGGTCGCTTCAAATTTGCTATGGGAAATCCTGAAGGTCGCAGCCGCGCCGAGATTCTTGCACTATTTGGCGAACCGCAAGCTATAACTAAAGATGCTGCGGATCATCCGGTTTATATCTATGGTACTGGTCGTTTCGCGTGCGTAGAGATACCGATAGTAAATGATCATGCCTACGGTCGCATTTCTCACACCATAAGAGTAGGATGGCGGAAGCGCACAGCAACGAAGACAACAAATACGGAGCAAACAAAATGATCGGTGAGAGTCAAAGTGCAGAAGGCCTAACAAAAGAACAGCAGAAAGCTGTCGAATATTTCGAGCAAAAACTTGCTTATGAAATGGGTCCAGGCCTTTTAAAATCGGCTGTGGAATCAAAGCAAGCAATCACTGTTATCGATATGCGCACTCCTGAGCTGTATGCCGCTAGTCATGTTCCCGGTGCTATTAATTTGACTCTTAAGCAACTGCAAGAGAGCACCGCAGCGCTAAATAAAGATCACACGATTATTGTCTATGCCTACGATATTACTTGTGCTCTATCGACTAAAGCAGCCTTGCTGCTCGCTAAGCAAGGTTTTGCTGTGAAGGAGTTATATGGCAATTTCGCTGAGTATGCTGCTGGTAAGTATCCACTCGAAGGCACTAGTGTTGGCGCTACTTGCGGTCAGGGCTGCGGATAACCCCTGGCGTTTCGATTTCTTCCCTTTGTTTATGCTCCTAAAAAAAGAAAGAAGCGAGGATCGCTTCTTTCTTTTTCGTCAACACCAGGGGGAAGTTTTTTCTTAGTTCGATACTTGTTAGCGCCTTTCTTTGATTTCATCGGACACGTGGCCGAGAATGCCACCTGCGGCTCCTCCAATTAGTGCTCCTTTGAGGGCGCCGTTCTTGCCTTTGCCATCGCCGATGACACCACCAATTACAGCTCCTCCCACTACTCCAATTAATGTGTCACTTGGGCCTTCAGAACGTCTTTCATAGCCTCCGCTTTGTGGTCTACCGGGAAAACGTGATGGATCTGGCTGCCATTCTCTTTGCCGATTGTCAATGATCACTGGTGGCGGGCAATTGGGCTCCGGGCGATGAATAATTACAGGTGGTGGACAGTGTGTATCGGGTCTTTCAATCACAACCACAGGTGGTCGGCGATGTTCTGGACGCTCGATTATTACAACTGGTGGTGGCGGTGGGAAGAAACGAGAGGCCTCTTCACAGGGAAGGTGACCAGCGTTGTAGCGTCTGCCGTCTTGCGAGCGCACGACCACATCACCGTCTCTTTCAATTTGCAGGTCGGCTAAAGTGCAGTTGCCGCTGTTGCGCGATGTTTCTTGAATTAGTCTCGAGAACTCGCGTGGATTCATATGCTGACAGTCTTCTCTCAGCAGGCTGGCGGCACTGGCTGCATCTCCTTCGCGCAGCTCGCGGGCGGCCATTCTTGCGTCTCGGTTGATGAAGTAGCCTTCGTCCATTTAACAGTACCTCGAATGTTGGTGTTGAAGTCGATGGTGAGCTCTAACGTGATATTCGAGGCGCTTGTATTAGTGGGGGGCAGGTAATTGCGCTTCGATAGGTTTCACTTTGGGGCACAAATGTGACACGAGTGTGAAACCCATCGAAGTTAGAGAAAGGGAATAAACTTAGCCGCTGCCTGGGAGGTAATGGTATGCGAGAAGGCCACCATATCTTCGCAAATAGGCAGGCCTGAAATCATTGCCTCTAGTTCTTCTGTATAACAGGTGTTGACTGTCCCTCCCATGCGATGTACGGCCTTCTGCGCTCGCATCATTTGGACTTCCAGGGCGTTCAAGTTTTCGGCATAGATAGTGGCAGCGATGCCGATGCCGGTGGCTGCCATTTCGCTCTCGCAAAAGGCTCTGAAGTGCGCCAGGTGCGTGGCCGGTGTTCTGATTTCCTTATATCTTTCGGCTGTAGGAAGTTCGCAGTTGAGACGAAAACGCGCTTGCCTTTTCAGCGCTGCCATATTGCAGGGCCGCAGATACATTGAAAAAGAAAGCTCAGCATCACAGTCTAGTAGTTTGTCCATCAAGCCAAAATTAACTTCAAGGGGCAAACTAGTTAAGTGAATAGTTGAAACATACATGCCATCTATTACTACGTAGCGAGGCTTATGCTCAAAACCAGCCACGCAGAGCGAGAGTAAGTCGCTGCCGCTGTTTATCGAATTGGTAGCGTGAAGATCTGGCTCTGGGTGAGAGGGGCTCAGTTGCGCATAGAGCAAGCGGCGCACATCAACAGCCGAGACTGCCTCTGCACCAAGACCGTGCTTGCCAATGCGTTCGGCCAGCTTGAGGAAGCGTGAGCGCGCTCTAGACGGCATTGTGGCGGCTGCTTTTGAGTCTTGGTTTGCCGTTTCTACTTTTGAAAGCTCTTTGCTAATCAGGTAAAAGTCGCGCTGTTCTGGGTTGCTTTGGGCCCAGCTTGGTGGCGAATAGATTTGCAGACTGCCCGATTGATCATTGGCGAAATCGACAATCAGGTCTGCTATTTTCAGGCGCTGCACTGCATCAAGATTGGCTAGGTCGTGATTGTTGATTTTGAGACAGGAGCAATTGCAGCCACTCCCGACGAGAGATGATGAGAGTTCGCCCTCTGGCAAATAGAGGGGCAGTGGTTCTCTCATGTATCTAATTCTCTTTAGCCACCATTTCAAAGGCTTCAGTTCTAAGGCTTTGACATTGCCGGCTATTAGCGAGAAGGCGCATATAAAGGTCAATAAGTTGGCCGGGAGATTGCCTATGTACAGATGGGGGTCAATATAAGATGACAGTTTGAGGGCTACTAAGCTTGAGGCAATTAGGCAGAAGAGCGGAATTGGTTTGAAATCAAATATTCGAATCGGGCGGTCCAAAATTACCACGGGGTATCTATCCATGAACACCTCATGCGCATTTAGATGGCGAGCTTCTCGCTTGACAAGTTAGTCGACAGTAACATCGAAGCCCGTCAGCTTATATGGGGAAAAGGATAGATTTAGGTGAGACAGCTGGAAGCGCGGTTTTTACTTATCTACTGCGTCTAACTGCTTTTGCTTTAGCCTATCCGCCTCTGCTCGCTTGTTCTCTCCCAGAGCTGTTAACGCTTTTGCGCGTAGGGTGTAGAGAGCCGGAAGGTTCGGGGCTTTAGCTATTAGTAGATTGTAGTCAGCTAGAGCTTCTTTGTATTTACCAGTTTCAAGGTAAGCATTGGCTCGTAGAGTAAGCAATGTCACCTTAGTCTTTTCAGTAAACCATGTTGGATTGCTCAGGCCAGCCTTACTCATGGCAATTAGCTTTTCTGGCTTGTTCCAACAGACATAGACTCTTGCTAGCTCAGGGTAAGTGAAGCTGCGCATGGAGGGATTGTTGAGTATAGGTAAGAGCAACTGCTCGGCACGATTGTATTGTTTTAGTTTACTGTTCATGCGGGCATTGAGAAGAATTGGTATGGGAGTGGCTTTGCTGTACTCTTTTTGATAGCGATCGCCTAACTTTGTGCCAACCTCTAGTTCGTCAAGATGATCTGCTAAATCGACTGCGCGAAATAGTGATGCTTGGCTCATTGGCAGTGGCAGTAATTGCTGAAAGTCTGCTCTAACATTTTCTTCTTGCAAGAGTCGCTCACTAAGTTCTATTTTCATAAGCAGAAGTCGTGCTGCGTCTTTTTTGCTTTTAATGGCCTTTCCGATTTCTGCCAGAGCTTCTGTGGGTTTGCCTGCCGCTGCTATTCTTGCGATTCTTTTTTCATCGTCTGTAGCATCAGGAGGCAGGTATAGATTTAGCTGACCCCATTCTTTGAAGGCCGGGCTAGCGCCGCTGAATGGACATGAATTTGCCAGCACGAGTAAAAGTATTAGTGTGGCAGACCGTGGTGTCGTCATGGAATCTTCTTGCTGTCTGGCTTAGTTTCTATTTTGGTTTCTGTCTAAATCTGTCTGTGGCCAATATGCCACAAAGGCAGCCTGATTATGGCTTAATTGCCTATTATTGCTTAAATTTGACTGCTTAATTTTGCTGCTTAATTAATTGTGGGGGAACTTTCACTATGGCCTCCCGTCGCCCAATCCACTAAAGGTAAGGAGGATATGTTATGGCTACTGATGTCACCACAACTGCTGTGGATAAAATGAATTGTTTGCTTCAGGGTGAACTGAGTGCATTAGAAACATACAGACAGGCGCTTGAAAAAGTTGAAGATCCAAGAGCCAAAGATGTTCTTATGCAGTGTCATATGTGTCACTCTCGAAGAGTCGATGCCATTGTTGAGAAAATTGTTTCACTGGCTGGTAAGCCGGCAGAAAATTCCGGTGCCTGGGGTTCGTTCGCTAAATTGCTAGAGGGTGGTGCCACTGTTTTTGGTGACAAAGCTGCCATCTCAATGCTAGAAGAAGGCGAAGATAAAGGTCTGGCTGATTATCGAAAATTGGCATCTGACCCTGATTTGTATGTGCGAGAGTTGGCCGCAGATCTGATCTCTAAGCAAGAAGGTACCCATGAGAAAATGCGTAATCTCAAGCTTCTAGTGAAGTAAGCGACTTACCTGTTGCCAGATCCAACTATTATTTTTTTCTAACTGTGCGGCAATTTCATAGTTGTGGCGAAAGCCGTTCAGGCGGCAGGAAGGCTCAACGGCTGAGGAGCTAAGGGTTTGCTCTACTTGTTCTTTGGCTGTTGTGTTGGTCGAATAATTTTCTGAAAGTTGAGTAAGATTATGGCAAGCGCCAAGTCGACTTAAGTCGTCGACTAGCTGTCTGCCTGATTTTATTCGGCCGTCTAGTCCGAGCTGCAAGCGCTGTTCAGTTTGAATTGCTTTAGCAAAGGCCAATCGTGCCTCGCGAAAGTGATTGTGTATCAAATGGCAGATGCCGATCTGATTGTAGTAGAGAGCATTTATGGGCGGGGCGCTCTGGTTAGCGGCCCATCCGATGTCGAAAAATTGGTCAAGATCTGGATAGTAATTGCCAGCTGAAATTGTGCCTGACGTAGCTCCTTGCAGAGGCCGAGGGGTGATTTGGCAAAATGGTAAAGGCGGGCTGTAAACCAATTGACCATTGTTTAGGGCTTGTAGCGGAATATCCCTGAGTGGATCTTTGGCACTACATTGAATGTCGTCTGATGGACAGCGAGAGCTCGTGGATTCATGCCATGCTCTGCTCAGCTCCGCAGGGCCCTGCCAAGCTGCTAGTGAAATAAACAGCCCGAGCAGGCCGCATGGAAGAGCTATTTGCTTGTTCATGGTCAATGGTCACATAGCTAGTAATGAGTTTTTGCAGCGAGATAAAGTCTCGCATCTTCTAAAATATGCGATTTTGACGGAATGTCAAGGGTTGCCTGTTTCGTCTTGAAAATCTTATCTCTGTCTATTCTTCCTCAGTTTTAGGCGCGGCTGCGGGTGAAGGAGACGGCCGCCGACAGACGAGGCAATAAATTACTGGAAGAACCAGCAGGGTCAGTAGAGTTGAACTTACCAGTCCGCCAATTACAACTGTGGCCAGCGGTCTTTGCACTTCGGCTCCAGAGCCGCTGGAAAGCGACATTGGTAGAAATCCGAGGGCTGCTACCAGAGCTGTCATTATTACTGGTCTAAAGCGGGCCTTGACTCCTTCTGTAACGGCTTGCTCGACGGGGTGGCCTTTGTCTACCAGGCGATTGATATACGAAATTAGAACTACGCCGTTAAGCACAGCTACGCCGAACAGGGCAATGAAACCAATCGCTGCTGGAACGCTCAGATAAAGGTGGCGCAAGTAGAGGGCGATGACGCCGCCTATCAAGGCAAAGGGTACATTGAGTAAGACCACCAGTGCGTGCTTAACTGTGCCAAAAGTCATAGCCAGAAGAATGAAAATGATGATGATCGAAAGTGGCACAAGAATGGCAAATTTGCGCATGGCTCTCTCTTGATTTTCGAACTGGCCAGCCCAGGTAATATGCGAGCCTTGGTCAAGTTTTACTGATTTGATTTTTTGCTGACATTCTTTGACAAAGCTGCCGATGTCCCGTCCGCGTACATTGCACTGAACGACGATGCGGCGAGCACCTTGCTCTCTATTGACAGTCTCTAGGCCAGACTCTAGTTTGACTTTTGCCACTTGTGACAACGGGATGTGCTTGCCAGAACTGGTTTCTACGAGCAAGTCGGCAACGCTATCAGGCTCCATGTTAATACCTTGCGGTAGTCTAACTCTCAGATCAAAGCGTTTACGGCCATCCAGAATTTGCGATACTGATGTGCCGATAATGGCTGTTTCAGCCAGGGTTTTGATATCGGCCATGTCAACGCCATAACGAGCCATGCGCACGCGGTCTGGAACAATTAACAGTTGCTCTGCCCCTTGTAGCTTTTCTACCTGTAAGTCGGCTGCACCGGGGATAGTGGCAATGATTGTTTCAATCTCTTTGGCTTTGCTTTGTAGATAGTCCATATCTTCGCCAAAGATTTTTACCGCTATATCTGCACGCACACCCGATACTAACTCGTCGACGCGCATGGCAATTGGTTGAGTGAAGTTGAATTGCGCGCCGGCAATGTTCTTCGTAAGTAGCTCGCGCATGCGCTGTGTGAGCGAGTCTTTAGTCACGCCTATGGGCCATGCCGATCTCTCTTTTAGCATGACAAAGCAATCGGTGCCGTAAACACCCATGGGGTCTGTGGCAAGATCTGGTCTGCCGGTTCTGGATACCACTGTTTTTACTTCAGGCATCGAGCGAATTAAAGTCTCTACTTCAGTTGAAATTTTCAATGCTGAGGGTAGCGATATGCTAGGAATGTTTTTGATTTCAACAAGAATATCGCCTTCGTCTAAACGCGGTACAAATTCGGTGCCTAAGAATGGCAGTAGCATTAGTGAGCCGACAAAGATGATTAAGGCAGCAGCCAGGGTGGCAAGCTTATGCTGCATGGCGATGCTAAAGGCCAAGGCATATGGTTTGTAGAGAAATTTGATGATCGGGTTGTCTTTCTCTTTTGGTGCTTTCCTGATGATCAGCACTGATAATACTGGCACTAGCAGAAGCGAGACAAAGAGTGAACCTAAGAGTGCCGATGAAACAGTTACCACCATTGGCGAGAAGAGTTTGTACTCCATCCCTTCTAGGCCTAGAATCGGCATGTAGACTACTGTGATGATGGCAATACCAAAGAGAATAGGTCTGAAAACTTCTTTGGCTGAAGCTTCAATAATTGCCTGGGTGCTGAGCTTGGGCGCTTCTGGGTGAAGGCGCGCTTCTTCTTGAGCTTCGCTTAAATTGCGCATGGCATTTTCTACCATAACAATTGAGCCGTCCACGATCATACCGAAATCCACTGCTCCTAGGCTCATGATGTTGGCTGTTACGCCAAGCAGTCTCATGCCAATAAAGGAGAACATCATAGAAAGTGGAATAGCCGAGGCACAGATCAGTGCCGCTGGCAGGCTGTCTACGGTCAGTAGCAAGACGATGAGAACAAGGGCACCCCCTTTAATCAAGTTGTCTTTTACTGTCTCAATGGTTTCGCCCACTAGACCAGACTGGTCGTAGAACGGTTCTATCATCATGCCTTCTGGCAATGACTGAGAAATTTCTTTCAATTTCTCTTTTACTCTTTCAATTACAGCCTGACTATTTTCACCCTTGAGCATCATTACCAGGCCGAGGACGACTTCGCCCTGGCCGTTTCTGGTGGCGGCGCCCTGGCGCAGAGCGCTGCCGTGATAAACTTTGCCGATATTTTTAATTGTTATTGGTACGCCATTAACAGTGCGTACTATGATGTTTTCGATGTCTGTCAGTGAGTTGGCTCTGCCCAAGCCGCGTACAATAAATTGTTCTGCTTCATGATTGATGATGCCTGCGCCAAAGTTATCATTGTTCTTTTCAATGGCCGAAAATACGTCTTTCATTGAAAGACCATATTGTTGAAGGGTTGTTGGTAGTACCTCTACTTCATATTCATCGGTGAGGCCACCCCAGGTGTTAACTTCGGCCACGCCAGGCACGGTGCGAAGTTGATACTTAATATCCCAGTCTTGAATTGTTTTTAGTTCAGTGGCTGAGTAGCCACGACCTCTCAAAACATATTGATAGATTTCACCCATGGCGGTTGAAATTGGCCCAAGCTGTGGGTTTATATTGGCGGGTAGGCGGGCGCGTGCACTTTGCAAACGTTCTAGAACGAGCTGCCTGGCAAAATATGTGTCGACTTTGTCTTTGAAGATAACTGAAACAACTGAAAGTCCGTACTTCGAAATTGAGCGAGTTTCATCAACGTTGGGCAGACCGTTCATAACTGATTCTAAGGGAATAGTTACTAGCTGCTCAACTTCTACCGGTCCGAGCCCAGGCGATTCGGTGATGATTTGGACCTGATTGTTGGCGAGGTCAGGAAAGGCATCAATTGGTAAATTCAGAAGGGAAAAAACACCAGCGGTACTTACTGCTAAAAATAGAGTGAGCACCAGCAGTCTTTGACGAATCATGCCGGCTAGAAAGTTTTCCATTCTCAGCGAACCTCTTAATCTTCTTGGGCGCCATTGAGGCGTTTCAAGAATTCGGCTTTTAGCGTTAAGCTGCCACTATTTACTACTGGGGCGCCGCTTCTCAGTCCTGATTTAATCAAGTAACCATCGAGCAGTCTCTCGCCCAGCTCGATTGATCGTTTGGCGAATTTGCCACCACCCAAATCTTCAAAGACAAATATTTCTTTGCCGTAGCGCTGCACTGAGTTGTCAGCGACGTAGGGCAAAAACTCTTTGCGTTGGGTGTGAATAATAGCTGTGCCAAACATTCCTGGCTTGAGGGCCATCTGCCGGTTAGGCAGAACTGCCCGAGCAAGAAAAGTGCGACTGGCATCTCCTGCTAGGGGTTGAATATAGCTGATCTTGCCGTCAAATTTACGGCCTCCCAGGCTGTCGCTGAGAAAGGAGACATTTTGGCCTATTTTCACTTGGGCCAGATCTTTGTCGTAGATTGTAATGTCGAGCCAGATATCAGAAAGATCTGCCACCACATACAGTGGATCGGCGGTATTGACCACATCACCAAGAGTAATGTTCTTCTTGATTACCACTCCAGCGCGCGGGGCCGTTAGTGGGCTTTCGCTTTCAATTTTGTGATTGTCATAATTGCTGAGATGCTTGCCGTAGGTTGACAGCATGGCATCGGTTTCAGAATTTAAGTGGACATCGTGTTCTTTGATGCCGCGCAGTTCTATTGTTAATTGATCTACTTGATTCTTGGCTGCAAGAACATCTTTGAGTGGCGCAATGCCTTCATCTGAGAGCTTGTTGAGGCGGTCAAGATTTTTATTGGCAAGTTCTAGACGTGAGTTTAGTTGGTCGGCTTGAATTTCATTGGAATGTTTTTGATGGATATAGTCGCCAATTAGCTTGGTCACTTCTTTGTTTTGTACTATTGCTAGAGTTTGACCCTGGTGAATGAAGTCGCCAAGATTTACCTTGTCGACAGTAATGCGGCCAGCCACCATTGAATTGATGTGAAAGACATTGTTTTCATCGGCTTTCAATTCACCGGTGGTCTTAATGTCGCTCTCATAGCTCATGTCTTTGATTGGCTCACTCTTAATTCCGGCATTGGTAATGGCTTCGGGGCTGAGGGCAATTATGTCTTCTGGTTGGGCAGCAGTACTTGAAGAAGTAGCGCCGCTTCTAGTTGCATTGCCATTCGTACTACTAGTTGATTGATTGCCGGCGTCTTTCGATTCTACGGTGCTCTGATTGCAGGCGCTGAGAAGCAAGGGCGTAAGCCCCATCAGCAGCCCTAGCGTTGCCGCCGCAACATTTAGCCGTGAGGCCTTCGTTGTTGCTAATTTATTTTTTCCAACCATAATTGAGTTAAACGCTTGCTTTGAGAATTGCTTTGGCACAGGTTCTCATGTGTTCTGCTTCGGCTTCTCGGTAGGTGGCGGCCAGAAGATTGGCATAACCATCTAGTGAGTGAGCTACATCAGGATGATTCGGTCCTAGACATTTAGTGCGAATATCAATGGCTCGTTTGTAGTTCTTCTCTGCTTGTTCATAGCGGCCATCTGCCCGCATGATTTCTGCCAGATAGTGCAAGCAAGCGGCAACATCTGGGTGGTCTAAGCCCAGATTCATTTCGCGTAATTCGGTTAACTGCTTCAGCAAGGCCTCGGCTTCTTTGTATTTAGTTAGCTGTAGATAGCAAATGATCAAGCTATCAATGCATGCCTGTGTATCGGGATGAGCCATGCCAAGCTTGCGCTCGCGCAGATCCATTAGTCTCTTCCAGTATGGCTCTGCCTTTTGATAACGGTTGTGGTTGTGATATAGGCAGGCAAGATCCCATAGTCTGGCCTCGGCCTCTGGGCTTTCAGGTCCTCGAGCCGTCTCACTGATGGTCAATGCTTCTTTATAGAGGTTTTCGGCAAGCAGATACTTATTGTCTGATTGATGGACAAAAGCAATACTAGCTAAGATTTCGGCTACTTCAGGGCTTTGGCGACCGAGGGCCCGTTCTCGAATGCTGAGAGCACGCTTGTAGAGCCGTTCAGCTTCGGTAAAGCGGCCTTCATAAATGTATGAACCTGCCAAATTGGTGATACAAGCCACTACTTCTGGATGATTTGGACCGAGAGTTATTTCTTTTAAACTCAAGAGCTTCTCTAAGTGGGCGCTTGAATTTTTATGGTGACCATTGGCTTGACTGACCGCCGCTAGATTTACTAGAACAGGAACGAGGTCTACGTGGTCGTCTCCAATTGTGTCGGAGAGAATAATCAAAGCTTCAGTTAATAGAGGTTCTGCTTCTTCGTAGCGCTCGAGTGTCAAATAAACATTGGCCAGGTTGTGAAGAATGTCACCAACTTCTGGATGGGCTCGACCAAGAGCCTTTTCTTTGACGCTTAGGGCCCGTTTGAATAACTCTTCGGCTTGGCGGTTCTTGTCTTGGGCAGCATAGATTAGAGCTAAATTGTTGACAGAGGTCGCTACCTCTGGGTTTTCAGAGCCCAATACCTGCTCGTAAATTTCGGTTAGGCGCTTACAAGGCTCTTCTGCCAGTTCGTGATTGCCTTCGAAGAAGTAGAGGGCCGAAAGGTTGTTTAAGGCTGCTACAACAAGATCGTCGTGGGGGTTGAGCATGCCGTCGCGGATGGCAAGGGTGCGCTTGAAGCAAGGCTCTGCTTCACGATAACGTTGGGTTTCGAAATATAACTCACCCAGCTTTTCTGAGCATGTGGCCACGTCCAGCTGGTTCTCGCTATCTTCTGCTGCCGCTAGAGCGGCCTTGAAAAAGCTCTCAGCCTGTTCGAGGCGGTCAGCCTCAAAGGCCTGGATACCTTGTTCGAAAAACTTTTCCCAATCTTTGCTCATCTGAGAATGTATGTTTCCTGATTAGTCTTTTCAGAACATTTCTAAGGGGAATGTCAAGAAAATCTCTAGTACGATCACATGTTAATTCTACCCAGCTTTCAATCTGTTCTAATGATGCAAATATGATGCAACTAGTCAGTAAAAATCCTAGGGCGAATAATATCTAAGCATTGCCCATATTGGGCCAATTTGGGTGCGACGTGAAGAAAGAAATATTTATTGCTAAGTCTCGCTTTCATGCTACTGCGGATGAAATTTTTGACTGGCACGAGAAGCCTGGCGCGTTTGAGCGACTTTCACCCCCTTGGGTAGATGTTAAGTGTGTTGAGCGCAGCGGTGGCATCAAGGATGGCTCCAGGGTGGTCTTGTTGCTGGAGAAAGGCCCGGTGCGGATGCCTTGGGTGCTCGGCCACAAAGACTATGTCAAGGGAAAAAGCTTTGTTGACTACCAAATCGCTGGCCCTTTTGACTATTGGCAACAGAGTCACGATTTTGAAGAAGATGGCCCGGCGCATTCTTATCTCACTGATCGCGTTGAGTTCTCTGTGCCTATGGGTCTGGCTGGCAAGATTGCCGCTGCTGGCTTTATTCGCTCCGAGCTCAGCCGATTATTCCGCTATCGCCATGCTTTGCTAGCTCGCGATATGGCTTTGTTAAAGCGTTACGGGCAAAAGCCTTTGAAAGTTTTGGTTAGCGGCGCCACTGGCCTGGTGGGCGAGCGACTTGTGGCTATGCTCCTTACCCAGGGGCATTCGGTAGTACGTCTTGGTCGCCGTGAAGGTGAAGTGGCAATCGCTTCTGCTGCTGGTTCTGGTGAAGCAGCAGGAACGGTCAAAGATGGGGCTCTTACTGAGATTTTTTGGAACCCACTGGCCGGGACAATCGAGTCTAAGCTTCCTAACGATTTAGATGCGGTTGTGCATTTGTCTGGTCGAAACGTTTCTGCCGCTCGCTGGACTATAGAAGAGAAGCAATTGATACACGAGAGTCGAGTGAAGAGCACGCAGTATTTATGCCAATTACTAGCAGCCTTAGAGAAGAAGCCCGAGGTGCTGGTTTGTGCGTCAGCAATTGGATATTATGGAAACCGAGGCTCTGAGCCATTGACTGAAGATGCCAGTGAGGGTTCTGGCTTCCTTGCCGAAGTTTGTATTGATTGGGAGCAGGCGGCAAATTTGGCTAAGGCAGCGGGAATAAGAGTGGTCCTGGCTCGTATCGGCGCGGTGCTCAGTCCGAGGGCCGGGGCACTGGCTAAGTTATTGCCTATATTTTCGGCTGGTGGTGGCGGCAGAATTGGCGATGGTAAACAGTACTTCAGTTGGGTTTCAATTGATGATGTCTGTGGCGCAATCTATCATGCCATCGCTACTAAGCAAGTGGAGGGGCCACTAAATGTAGTGGCGCCAAATTGTGCTACTAATGCCGAGTTTACTCGGGCCATGGGGCGAGCTTTAGTTCGACCGACGCTATTTCCAGTTCCCCCGGGGGCTCTTCGTATTGCCTTTGGCGAAATGGCGGATGCTTTGTTGATGGCCAGTGTACGGGTCTTACCGCAGAAGCTGAAGCAAACCGGTTACGAGTTTCAAGACCCAGATTTGCTTGATGCAATTAAGTTTTTGATTGGTCGAGGGGCCGGGCATAAGTAAATGATAACTATTCTTGGTGGGTTGGCCCTATTGGCGGTTATCGTTTTGCTTGTTAGTGGAGAGAAGCACTAAACAAATTAGAGTAAATTGCTAGTGCTAGTCACAAGGCGGTCACCGAATGGTCACCACTTGGTTTCATCTCGAAAGTAATGTGATTGCATGACAGACACCCTACTTTCTTGAGGATCAAACTATGCCATATGCACCTGCCGAGTTTACTGAAGCCCCTTCTGCTAGAACTCTAAATTCCGTTGAGTCTGCAGCATCTAATAATATGATGAAAGAAGTTCAAAATTACCAAGTGCAAAAGCGTGGAGCCAATATCATCGGAACAGCCGAGACTCTCACTGGCGATGAGGCCGTAAAGAAGATGTTCAATGGCAAAGAAGTTGAGAAAATACTAAAAGATTTTGCCATTAGTGATTTGGGTGATTGCCTCTTGCCACCTAAGGGACCAAAGAATATCAAAGAGTTTCAACCTGATTCTAATGCCAATGACGGCCAGCCTAAAAAAGGCTCTGGTTCTGTCACCATCGATTTGAATGATTCGAAGTTTCTGCGTCGCTTTTAGGGCGTAGAGATCTTACAGTCCAAAATCAATAGAAAAGCCTTTAAGTGTCAGTAAGAGACTTGAAGGCTTTTCTGCTTTTTCTCATGCTTCTGCTTGATACTAAATAAGGTGCCAAATTTAGCTTGCAAGTCACAGAAGTGTCACGGTACGGTCACCACTCGGTCGCATTGCTTCGATTATTGTATTTGCATAGACGCCACACAATTCTAGCGAGGAGAACAAATCATGGTACAAGCACAGTTCGAGAGTGCTCAATTCAGAACTACTGATTCAGTCACTACAAGCCAATCAGATTCGGCTTCTGCAAAGATGTTACTTGAATCTCAATCTTACCAAGCCCCAGATAAAAATTTGTCAAGCCCAAGAGCTGGCGCCGCGGTTGGCGCTGGCGATAATACCGGAACCAAAGCTGTCGATAAAGAGATAGATAAAATCATGAATGGCTTTGCTATTAAAACAGATGATGCGGCTGCAGATAAGAGTGCTATCGCTTGTCGCATGATGAAAGGCCAACGAATCGAGTATGGGCGAATCATCTCAACCGATAAAGAAGACGATGGCAAGCCTTCTGTCACTGGTCGCGATGGTTCACACGGGCCAACAGATCAAGATCGAGCCAGTCGATTTGAATTGTATTTATGGAACTTGTGCAATCGGCGCAAGTATTTTGACTCGACCCCAAATCTAGTTTCGCACCATTGGCGGTGCGATAGAAGGCTCGTCAACTTAATATTCTTAAACCTGTGGAGGAGAATAAACAATGGTATATGCACAGTTCGAAGGAGCTGAAGCGAGTCAGCTCAGTGCTGCTAAAAGGGACAGTGATTTAGTATCGTCGCGAATGTTTGCTGAAGTGGGAAATTACCAGTTGGCCGAGCAGACCGTTTCTAGCAATAGAGGTGGCAACTATAATGTAGAGAAATCGGCTCAGAAAAAAGAGATCGAGAAAATGTTGAATCACTTCGGCATAGATGATGCTCAGCAACAGAAGCCCCGGCCATTAGACCCAGGTCACTGTCCACCCTGGAGCACTCCTGGTAAGCCTGACAAGCATCCGGACAAATATCCCGATAAACCAGGCGGTAAGCCTTGGAACCCAGAGCTTGGAGTCTGCGCGCCAGGAAGCCCCTACAAGATCAACTGTTTTGACGAGAAAGGTGCAAAGCTCACAACTAAGTAGAAATCCGTAAGAGCTGGCGTGATATGCAGCAGCGCTTAAGCGCCAGCTTTTAACGACTTGAACGTAGTCTGTAGCCCACTCTTGGTATGTTCTCAATCAAAGATTGATCATCTTCGCCGCCATCATCAATTTTTTTGCGGATGCGCTTGATTGCTGTGCGAAGCCCTTCTGGGCTGGCGTCTGAATCCGATTCCCAGACTCTGGCAATAAGGGCTTCGGCGCTAAAAACTTGGTCTTTATGCCGTAGAAGGAACTCTAGCAAGGCAAAGTCGCGGGGCAAAAGGTGCACTTCTTGACCGCCTCGCATAATGCGATGCTTGGAAGAGTCAAGCTCGATATCACCAGCCTTTAGTACAGATGAGTTAATTAGAGTTGGACGACGCAGCAAAGCCTTAATGCGTGCCCCTAACTCCTTGATGTTGAAGGGTTTGGTCAGGTAGTCATCGGCTCCAATGTCTAGGCCGGTTTCTTTATCTGTGATGGTCGATTTGCCGGTGAGCATGATAACTGGAGTTGAGCCGCCGTTTTCACGAAATTCGCGCAGAATTTCTATACCAGAACAGCTCGGTAGGTCCCAGTCGAGTACTACTACATCAAAACTCGATATCTTCAGGATTTCTCGGGCTAGATCTCCATCATAGGCTGCTTCAACGGTATAGCGCTCGCTCTTGAGCCAGCCAGAGATCATGTCTGAGAGGTCTTGGTCATCTTCAACTAATAGGATTTTAGACATTCTCTCAGTATCCGTTCGATAGCTACCTTCTGGGCATTTATAAATATACCAAACCATTTGCTCTGGGGTCAGCAAGTTTTAGGGAGAAGCGAGGAAAGGCCCAGCTATTGATGCTGCAGAAGCCAAGCGGTTTAGCTTTGCAAGTATTCTTTGGTCGTATGAATATACAATCTAGTCCAGCCGGATTGGCGGAGTTCTAGTTTTGTAAGGCGTTGGAGAAATTCGGCCCATGCTCAGACCCATTAGTCTAAGACTGAAAATTCTAGTGCTCGTATCTTTTCCATTGATTCTGCAGCTAGCGCTTTTAGCTACAGTTGCGAGCTTGCAAAATCAGGCTGAGAGTGAGGCTCGACGTGCAGAGATCTCCAGGCAAATTGCCGACGAAGTAATTGCTATCACTCGTGATATGGTGGCGCTAAAGACAAACTTGGAGGACTCTCCTCTTCTCTCGTCAGAACAGGCTCCGTCTAGTCCGTACAAGATATTGAATGACGATATTGAGCGACATTTTCTGAAATTGAGAGAGCTAACCCGAGATAAACCAGTGCTAGCTCAAGCAGTCGAAAAGTCTTTTGCCACTATGCGTCGGTCGCGGCAGCTCGTTGACGATACCAGGGTGGCTTATCAGGCTGGCAAATTGAGGGGGAAGATTGATCGATTTCAGTTTGTCTATCGTTTGCGCCGCCTTACACTTGAACTCTCAAATCAGTTGCTTAGTATTGGCGATGCTGGTAAAGCTGCAGCAGATGCCAGTCCTGAGATTCAGAGAAAGTTTCGTGAGAAAGTACAGTTCGTTTTAATTGGCGGAGGGGTAGCCAATATATTCTTAACTCTACTTCTTGCGCTTGTTCTCACTCGCAGCATTGTGAACAGGCTAAAGATCATGAACGACAATAGCTATCGCCTAGCCAGTGATAAGCCGCTCAATCAAATAGTTTCTGGTAATGATGAGATTGCTCAACTCGATCATGTTTTCCATGATATGGCCTCAGCCTTAAAAGAAGCTGCTCGAAAAGAACGTGCCATTTTGGAGAATGCCAATGACTGTATTTGCTCATTTGATTCAAGTTTGAAATTTGTCTCTGTTAATCCTGCTTGCGAAGATTTCTTTGCCCTGGCGCCAGATGAGATTATCTCCACTCATTTATTCGACTATCTTAACTCTGAAGATACTGAAAAGGCTTGCGCCTTCCTGTCTAAAGTAAACCAGGGTACTAATCCTAGTAATCTTGCTCTGTCAATTAGGAGAGCTGATGGGGAGGTTAGAGAGGTGCTCTGGTCGTCGCAATGGGCCCCAACAGAAGGCAAAACGGGCGAATTATTTAGTATCTTCCACGATGTTACTGAACACCGAGCGGCTGAGCGACTGAAGCAAGAAGTGGTGGCTATGGTGACCCACGATCTACGTTCGCCACTAATGACGGTGCAAAATTATTTGCAATTTCTTGGAGATGGTTCTTACGGTGTTCTAGCTGAGTTGGCTCAGCAGTATTTGCCTGGGGCCCAGCGAAGCAGCGAGCGAATGATGCGCTTAATCGGCGATCTACTCGACATTGAGAAGATCAATTCGGGAATGATGGAGTTAGAGCGCAAGAAAGTTTCGGTGCAGAAAGTTATTGAAGAGACTATTGAGCAGTCTGTTAATTTGGCCAATGACTTTAAAGTTAGTCTAGTGAGCGAGCCGGCTAATTATTATGTCGATGCCGATGAAGAGAAGATCTTGCGAGTGCTAGCTAACCTCGTTTCTAATGCCTTGAAGTTTTCGCCTAAAGATGGGGTCGTTACTGTTTCGGCAAAGAGCAACAATAGGGTTGTAACCTTTACTGTTGCGGATCGCGGTGCTGGTATCCCCCCGGAGATGTTAGATACTGTATTTGATCGCTTTCAGCAGGCCCGCAACCAAACGGCACGCACTCGAGGTGGTTCTGGTCTTGGTCTGACAATTTGCAAGGCGATTATTTTGCTACACGGTGGCAGAATCTGGGTTGAATCAAAGGAAGGCGAAGGTTCTCGTTTTAGTTTCGAATTGCCGCTAGCCAGTTGAATTGATGGAAGGAAAAGTGGATAAATCAACGAAGGCATTCTTCATCACAACAGCGGCTCTTGAAGCTGGGGCTGGTATTGTTTTGCTTGTAATTCCGCTTCAAGCTGTCAGTCTGTTGCTAGGGGCAGGTGCTGCGGGGCCAGGGGCTATACCAATTGAGAAAGTCGCTGGATGTGCTCTGGTTGCCCTGGCGCTCCTTTGTTGGCTTGCTCGCAATGATGCTCAGAGTGCTGCAGCTCGTGGTATTGTCTGGGGGATGACTATTTACAATCTTGGTGTTATTGCTGTTCTTTGTAATTTTGCTCTGACCCCGGTTGCACCAACTCAAGTACAGTTGCAGCCAGTAGGTATGCTGCTCTGGCCTGCCGTAGTTCTGCATGTGGTTATGAGCACTTGGTGCGGCTTGTGCTTGGCGAAGAAGCCTTGCTAAATTTTTACGGCGGGGCGATTTAGGTATTGCCGCATTATTTTTGCTCTTATGGCAAAGGTGTCTGGCTGAATCGTCCACTCACTATTAAATGGGCGAGTCATTAGGAATATGACACCAATATTGGTGCCTAGTGTAATTGCGACGAGCCCCACTAAAACGGCGTGCAAGAGAGCGCTGCCTTTGCCGACATAGAGATATGAGCAGATGAGAACTACCACCGCACAGGTGATAATCAAGGGCAGTAATCGCCCGGTCCAAGTGCTGCGACTAGCGACAATACGAACCCCGCGACTTTGTCCCAGTTCGTTGGTGGTGCTAAGAAGAGCGCCTTGCACTGCTGCTTCTCCGTCATTGGCTGGGCGAAACTGTAGAATGGTATCACTTATGTTGATGAAGACATCGGTAACTGCGGGGCTCATTTCTCCGTTTTTCATGGCTGGCCAATCTTCGCTCACTACCTTGTCGCAATAAGAAATGCACTGCTCTTGTATCGCTCTCTTCTGTGCTTCTGGCAGCCCTCTGGCTATGCGAAACACTTCGCTAATACTTGTGGCTTCACCGCTGACTGATTGTTCCAGGGCTCGGTACTGTTCGTCTGCACTTGATACCAGCATGCCTAGCAAGACTGAAACTAGTGTGCCGAGAATTGCCAGCAGAGCTACAATTAGCTCACCATTTTGGGCTAGATCAATTTTGATAGTTTTGGCTGAAAAAAAGAGGCCTACAAGTGCTATAGCCATAAAGCCTGCGGCCCAGAAGAACAATGGCGATAGTGACATAGATGACCTGCAATGCTTAACTATAAACCGCTTAATGCTATCAGTGGCTTCGTTCTATAGCAACATCACTTGGTGAGTTTCTTGAAGCTGTCTAGATCTTCTTTGGCTTTGCTGTCTTCTCCAAGCGCTTTGTATATATCACTTCTTTGAAGATAGGCGCCCGAATAATCTGGACGTAATCGCACAAAGTTGTTGGCGGCTGCAAGGGCTCGATCGTAGAGTTTAAGTCCTGTAAATGCATGACACAAGGAAGCCTGTAATTCCCAGTCATTAGTTCTAGCTTCCATTTTGCTAAAGATGGCTTCGGCTTCGGCTCGACGACCAGGTATTTGATATAGAAGTTTTGCCCGGTAAGTGCTATTACCTAATTCTCCGGGCTTGTTAACCAGGCTAGGTTTGTCAAAATACTCAAGGGCTGCTGCTGGATCGTTTAGTTGGCTCTCTGTCAAATATGCAGACAGGGCAATCATCATGGGATTGTAGGCGCTTATTGCGATAGACCGATCGCAAAGGGCTGTCCATTTTTTATGCTTTAGTTCGGCCGAGCCTTTGTCAAAACTGCTGTCACTCAAGAGGTTTTGCTTTTCAAGGCAGAAATAACTAAAGCCTAGAATCGGTAGGCTCGCAGCTAGTATGACAAAGGTTGCAATTCCTAGAAAAACAAAGCGTAGGAGCCTTTGAATATTGAGAGGCAGAGAATAGTTAGTATTCTCAAAGTGGCTTTTTCGTTGCAGAAGCAGAGTAACAGCCAGCAGTGCTATTGTGCCTAGACCAATTGATAAAACCATTCCAGAATTGAATGTCAGGCTGTCACCAAGCCATAGTATTGGCGTAAGAAAGGCCGAAACGGCTGCCAGCGCGAAAAGTATGATGTTGGCGAATCCCGCCGTCAATTTTGTGCTACTGCTCTTAGGTTTGACAGGCGAACTTTGATCCGGGGCGAGTGATCTGTTTGCTGAATCTTCTAGTGAAGCCTCGGTGTGAGTTCCGGCCGTTGGTAAGATTGGTTGCGGCAGTCTGTTTTGATTTGCGTCAGCCCGAGACTCAGTTTCATTAGCGTCACTGATCAATTCGGCTTTGCTATTGTGCTCAGAGACCAGGCGGAACTTGAAGCCTTTTTTTTTCTTTTTGTCCAACTTGTTTCTCCCGCGGCCATCGCTTCGAGCCGAAGCTCTGAGGCTATGGAACCAGAATTCAGTTTCTTCTTTAGTCCAGTCTTTCTCGTCGGGTGGAGGAACAGCTTAAGCTCTAGTGCTTGACGAACATCATGATGCCAGCCCCAGCAAGAACTACTACCATGACAATAATGGCAATCATAACGGGGCTGATACCACTGCGTTCTCTAGCATCACCAACGGCGCTCAATTCGCTGCCTTCTGGTTTCAATTTCTTAGCGCTTTTCGCTGCGGCGGCTTCTTCACTCGTGGGTAGTTCGTTGCCTTCGTATGAGCGCATGCGGGTCATGGCACTGCCGGTCAATGCTAATTCTTCTGCTGTAGCGGGAAGATTTGGTAAGGCGTTGATTAGTAGGTTTAGTCGAATCTTCAAACCTTCTTCAAGGTGTGCTGCTTCTTGTGGAAACTCGCTGCAATCCATAAGTGAATAGGTGCCATGCTCGATGGTGAGCAAGGTGGCCAGGGCATCGAAGCCTGTCAGTTTGTCTTCAAGTAAGCGGGCACCATGAACGTAGGTGCTTTTGACGATGAGAAATTCTCCATCGATTTCGCCAAATTCAGAAGCCATGCGTGCAATCGCATATTCTGCTTTTTTGCCCTTTTGAATGGCTAAAAGAATTTCTTTAGTGGAGCGATTCTCCCAGATTTTTCCTGACTCGATGGTCGGTAATTCATTCATTCAGGTTGCTCCGCCAGCTACTTAGAATTATGTTTTTAGTTCGAGGGTGACAGGGCAATGATCAGAGCCGTGCACATCACTGAGGATACCAGCATTGACAACGTTGTCGGTGAGGTTTTTAGAGGTAAAGAAGTAGTCAATACGCCAACCGACATTTCTTTCTCTCGCCGCAGTTCGCATGTGCCACCAGCTGTAATTGTGAGGCTCTTGGTTGTACATGCGAAAAGTGTCGGTATATCCAGTTTTGACAAATTTATCCATCCAGGCTCTTTCGACCGGAAGAAAGCCTGAGGTTTTTTCATTTTCTTTTGGTCTGGCTAGATCAATAGCTTGGTGGGCTGTGTTGAAATCACCGCAGACTGTCAGTTTCTTTCCTTCTTTTACAACTTTGTTTGCCCATTTGTAGAAGGCGTCGTAAAAATCTAATTTGTATTGCAGCCGCTCTGGGTTTTGAGCACCATTAGGAAAATAGATATTAGCCATGACAAAATCGCCGAAGTCGGCTACTAGCGTTCTGCCTTCACAATCAAAGCGTTGTACTCCAAAACCTTCTTTGACTGAGACGGGCTCTATTCTTGTATAAATACCGACGCCACTATAGCCGCGCTTTTCTGCGTGGGAAAAGTAGCTCTTGTAGCCTTTTCTCTCAAGTATCTCTGGAGTCAATTGATCGGCAGATATCTTGGTTTCTTGCAGACCGAGGATGTCAGGCTGTTCGCTGTCCATCCAGTCGTAGAAGCCTTTCTTGGCTACAGCTCTTATACCGTTGATGTTCCACGAGACTAGTTTGAGATTGGACATTGTTACCTGTCGAAAGTTTTTCCACTCGAAAATTCTTCTATATCTTAGAACAAGGCGCACTTGCTCAAAGAGCAGGTGCGCCTTATTTATTTTTCGGCTTAAGTTACTGGGTTTTGTTTATTTCTTAGAGCCGACTGGTGTCTTTGCTGCGTTAACAGCTTCCAGCACGCCAGCATGAACGATTTCGCCTTTGTGAATGTTGACACCGAGGTGCAGGGCTGGATCGTCCAAGCATGCTTGATAGCCGTTTTTGGCTAGCTTGGCAGCATAGGCCATTGTGGCATTGGTCAATGCACGAGTCGAGGTCCATGGCACAGCGCCAGGGATGTTGGCCACGCCGTAGTGCACCACACCGTCTACTTCGTAAACTGGTTGTGAGTGAGTGGTGGCGTGGATAGTTTCGATACATCCGCCCTGGTCGATAGCTACGTCAACAATGACAGAGCCTTTTTTCATTTTGCTGACCATTTCGCGGGTGACGATTCTTGGTGCCTGTTTACCAGGAATCAAGACTGCGCCAATTACCAAATCGGCACTTGGTAGAAGGCTTTCGAGGTAATGTCCAACAGAGAATACGGTTCTGACTTGGCCGCCAAACACGTCATCGAGATAACGTAGTCTGTCTAGTGAGAGGTCGAAGATGGTGACGCGTGCGCCCAGGCCGACGCCGATTTTTGCCGCATTGATACCGACAACACCACCGCCGATGATGATGATTTCGCCTGGTTCAACCCCAGGTACGCCACCAAGAAGTACACCGCGACCGCCCATTGGACGTTCTAGATATTGAGCACCAATTTGAGTGGCTAAACGGCCAGCGATTTCAGACATTGGGGTTAGCAATGGCAATTGGCCATTGGCAGTTTGCACTGTTTCGTAGGCGACACAGGTAGCGCCTGACTTGGCTAGATCTTCAGCCAATTTAGGAGCAGCAGCTAAGTGTAGGTAAGTGAAGAGCAGCTGGTCTTTTTTGAGCATAGCTACTTCTTGAGCTTGAGGCTCTTTCACTTTCAAGATCAAATCGGCTTCGCCGAAAACAGATGCTGCGTCAGGAAGAATTTTGGCTCCTACGGCCTTGTACTCGTCATCGCTCATACCTGAGCCCACGCCTGCGTTCTTCTCGACGTAGACAGTGTGACCTTCGGATACCAGCGTTTTTACACCGGCAAGTGTGATGGCAACGCGATATTCGTTGTCTTTAATCTCTTTCGGCACTCCAACCTTAGCCAAGGTCTTACCCTCCAAATATTCGAACCTAATCTCTATAAGCATCTGTAGAGATTGAAATTCTATCTCGCAATATGTCTTTACTATATTCTCTTGATAGATGTTTTATGATTGGGCGCTTGGCAACTCGTATTTGGCCCTTGGTTGACAACCGAATTTGCCGATTGCGGCATATTTGGTCGCTGAGCTGCTGATAATTAGCCGAGCCGATCTTTGAGCTGATATTGTTAGAATCTGGATTTAGTAGCCCGATAGGTTCGTCACTCGGATCCCGGGTGCGCACTGCAGACAAATATAAGAGTAGGAAAATGAGCGACATAGTCATAGTCAATGGAGCAAGAACGGCTTTCGGAGCGTTCGGTGGTGGATTAGCCTCTAAAACAGCAACAGATTTGGCCGTCGAAGCCTCACTTGGTGCTATTGAGCGCTCACAAGTTGATAAAGAAACAATTGACTCTGTCATTATGGGCAATGTTATTCAGACGAGTAAAGATGCCATTTATTTGGCTCGCCATGTGGCTTTGCGCTCAGGTCTAAAGGAAAATACCCCAGGCCTCATCCTCAATTTGTTATGTGGTTCTGGTGTCTACGCCGTCGCTAATGCGGCAATGCAGATTGAAAACGGCATGGCCACTACCGTTTTGGCCGGTGGCACAGATCATTTGTCCAGCACTCCCTATAGCAGTTGGAGTACGCGCTGGGGCAATCGCATGGGCCATATGGAATTGTGGGATGGGCTCGACATTCGCGATACCTATGCCAAAGCTTCCATGGGTGAAACTGCCGAGAACCTCCAGGAGAAATATAAGATTAGTCGCGAAGAGCAAGATCAATTTGCTTTGCGCAGCCAGCAATTGGCTAAAGTGGCCATGGAGAGTGGTCGCTTAAAAGAAGAGATCAAAGGCATTGAGATTGTTTCGAAGAAAGGTACCATCGTCATTGATCGCGATGAACATGCGCGACCTGATACAACTATCGAAGGCTTAGCTAAGCTGAGACCGGCTTTCCGCAAAGATGGCAGCGTTACCCCTGGCAATGCTTGCGGTATTGTCGATGGTGCTGCTGCTGTGATTGTTACGAGCCTGAAAAATGCTGAGAAACAAAAGCTAAAACCATTGGCACGTGTTGTTTCCTGGGCTGTCACTGGTGTTCCACCAGAAATCATGGGCATCGGTCCGGTGCCTGCTATCCCAATGGCCTTAGATAAGGCTGGCTTGAAGATGGCTGATATTGATTTATTTGAAATCAACGAAGCATTTGCAGTGCAGTATCTTGCCTGCGAAAGAGAGTTGCAGCTTGACCGAGACAAGGTCAACGTCAACGGTGGCTCCATTGCCTTGGGCCATCCCTTTGGTGCCACCGGTGCCCGTCTGCTCTTGTCGATTTCTATGGAACTACAAAAGAGACAGAAGCGCTATGGCTGCGTCAGTCTATGCGTTGGCGGCGGCATGGGCATCGCCATGATTGTCGAGCGAATCTAGCAAGTCGATTCGAAAATCTAAACTTGCAGTTCGAAAACTAAATGCGAAAAACTAATATGTAGTCACGCCTTTGCGGCTTGATGTCGGTCTTACAGCTGCTGCCGTGCCATAGGTTTTGACATAGACGATTTTTTCTTCGGCTGGCGCAGCGGCTTCTGTCGTTTCTTCAACAATCACTTCTCTTGAATATGGAATAGTGCCGCTGGCACCTCTCATCATGGGAAGTATTGATGGAGCATAGGCTGGAGGCGGTGGTACTAGGTATGCGCCGCGTCTTGCCCCTGACTTACTTTTAGCTTCGGCGCTAGGAGCATCGATATTGATACAGCATGCAAGCAGCGCAGCGGTCGACAACATGAAAACTGTCTTTCTCAACACTTGTGAAACCCCGTGGTCTAAATTGGCCAGAGCAATCTAGCCGACAAAAGTATGTGACAGGCATTGCCATGTCTGTAAAGTTCGTTGATTGGATCATACCACTGAGGTGTGACCGTCAAACCTCAGTGGCCTAACGGCTAAAAGTTAGCTATGGAACCACTTAGATTGTCTGGGATGCCTGCGCTGCTCAATGTTATCGACGTTTTTGCCATCGAGAGGCTCCCAGGTAGCAACAGATTGGCCCCACCAGGCCTTGGCATCTGTCACAGTGGCGTCAGCCTTACGTTTCTCGCCACGATTTAAATTTTGAGCTGCTTCTTGCTTAATTTTCTCAATTTTGGCCTGTTCCATTAAAACCTGAAACTGCTCTTCTATTTCGGCCGAAGAACTTACAGCTTCTTGTTTGTCTGGTTCGCGCTCGGCCAGCCGGTCAAGATTGCTTTGCCAGGGATTGTGAGATTCGCCATCGGGACTGGGGAGTTGGTAGTAATCATCTTCATTAGACCGATTGCGGCTGAACAAACGAATTAAGGGGCTAACAAGCTTCTGAAAAGAAATCATAGTAATTCTCCAACGACTATTGCTGAGTCAAAAGGGGTATTCCCCTGACAACATGGCAGTAACGGTCGAGTTCTTCACGTAAAGTTGCGTAAAGCACTGTGAAGTAATCTGTAATAAATGGCCGTGCTGTAGTGGCTTCCCGTTGAAGAGGGCCACTTGGAAACGGGCTTATTTAGGAGGGCTTTATGATGCCAGCTCGACGGCTTCTTGAGCGGCCAGTACGAGCTGCGGTACTGCCTGCTCAATCTTTGGCAGGTCTAGCCTGAGCTGGTACTCGCCTGGTGGCTCGAAGCAATGGATACAACGGGCTTCGTATTGAGCATCGCCAACTAAAATTTGTTCGCTTGAATGAACCACTCTCTGGGTGCGGCAGGCAAAATCAGAGCCACATTTGCGGCATACCGCCAAAAGCTTGTCGACACGGTCAGCCAGGGCCAAGAGGTGCGGCACTGGGCCGAATGGTTTGCCACGGAAGTCTAGATCGAGGCCGGAGGCAATAATTTTCTTCTTCTGTCTAAGCAAGCTGATGATTACATCAATGATTTCATCTTCAAAGAATTGGCTCTCGTCGACGCCAATGACCACAGCGTGGGATGAATATTTGAGAATGTCTTTGGCTGAATCAACCACAATTGCTTGCGAAGCCATGCCGTTGCGAGACTCTACATGGTTTGGTCTTGATCTTGTATCAGTGGTGGGCCGCACGATGATTGTCGGCAAGTAGGCCAGACGGGCTCTTTCTATGCGTCTAATCAGCTCGCTCGACTTGCCGGCGCTCATGCAGCCAACAATCATTTCAAATCGATATCCGCTAAACATGAAATGGTCTCCGCAAAAAATCTGTACTTAATGGTAACCAAATTTGAACGATTTGTTTGTACAAATCAGTTTCATATTTCTTCACCTGATAAGCTCCTCACTCATTTTTTCGGTCTCTATCGATCTGATATGCCCTGAGATCGGAAATATTAAAGCACCAAATATGGTGGCGGTCTGGTGCTTCACGCCAGACCGCCACAATTTGCTTATTGAGCTAGTTCTCTGAGGTTTTAGGCTGATTCGCTATGCGCTATTTGCTGCCGAACTATCAGATTAGTCTCTGACGGTCTAGCAGATTAACGTCTGAAGCGACCGCCAGCGCCCCTTAAACCACCAGCTGCTCCGCGCAGGCCGCCAGCAGCTTCGCGGAAACCGCCGCCTTCGCCGCGCAGGCCTCCACCGGCACGTGCTTCAGCTCCAGCTCCTCTCATTGCCGAGCCTTCTCCGCCTTCGCCCCGACTTTGGGCGAAATTGCTAGCTCCTTGTCTAGCTTCACCGCTTTGGGCGACGAAGGGATTATTGGCCGCTTGCTGGAATCTTTGCGGATTTTGCTTTTGCTGGTCTTGATACCACTGTTGCTGTTTCTGGTAGTTCTCTTGTCCGCCATAGGCCGTTTGACGATTGGTCTGATTTTCGCTCATAGAGCTTTGGCGGTTTTGTTGATTAGTGGCAGTCTGTTGTATGGCCTGCTGCTGGTTTTGCTGCTTTATTTGATTCTGATTGTAGAGGGCCATTTTTTGATTTTCGTTTAGGTCTTGAAACTGCTGGCCGCTGCCGTAGCCATAGGCCTGGCCATTGGCGCCGTAATACATAGGAGTTCCGTAAGGGGCATTGTAGTAGCTGTTAGACATGGCTGCTCCGGCCATAGCTCCCAGGCCTGCAGCAGCGGCTGTTCCCACTGCTCCCATGGCGCCACTACCCGAATTACCGGAACTGTTGTAGTTGTTAGTGATTTCGGTAGGGGCTTGCTGTTGCTGCGCTGGCGCTTGATAGTATGGTTGCGGGGCATACTGCGGCACTTGAGCCTTTTGCAGGTTGCCAGCGCGCCGTGCTTGCAATGCTTTAACTGCTTCATCAAGGTCGACCGATTGACCGTTGCGGTCGGTGTACCAGAAGCCGCCTTGGGCGCCCATGAAAATCTGGGCAGTATTGCCGTAAACGCCGGCTCCTGGAAGGGGTGCGAGATCACCTTTAGGCGTAATCACGCTTTGGCTACCGTCGGGGTTTTGCACTACCTGTAGTGTCACTACTGAAACTTGTGGCTGTGCGCCTTGGGCCCAGGCGGGCGCTGATAGCAATAAGACTGCTGAAAGGCATAAGGTGGTCAAAAGTGCTTTGGGCATGTTTCTCCTCCGCCAACTACCAGATTGACTCTAAATAGGGCGTCAATAACGCCGAACCCTAACAAATTTAGCAGATGCTATGAGGAAAATGAACGTGAATCATTCTTAGGTATGAGTAAGTGGCAATAATTGACCATACAATTAAATAAAAATGCTTCGACTGTTGGCCCTTTGGATTGATGACTAAGCGCCAAGCTGGCAAGTACACTCTCTATTCGGCTCGCATTTTAGGGAGGGGAACATGATCTCTGACTATGACACTTTTGTGGTTTTCACCAGCACCTATTCGAATGTCGACGAGGCTCTGCACGATTTTGAGACAGTGAAAGCTCTCTATAGTGATCTCAAGCTGATCGATACATTTGATGCTGCGGTTTTGGAAAAGCAGTCTAGCGGTAAAGTTAAGATCGTCAAGAAGCACGAACAACCTACTGAAGATGGGCTTAAGCTTGGAGCCGGTTTGGGCCTTGCCACCGGTGTTGCCCTTGCCCTCTTCCCGGGAGCTGCCATTGGCGCAGGACTGGCTGCTGCTATAACAGGAGCTGGTTTGGCTGCCGCTGGCGCCGGAACTGGCGCTGCCTTTGGCGCCTTGGCGGGGCATGTTGCTGGTGGTATGAGTCGCAAAGATCTTCAAGAATTAGGCGAAGCTCTTGATTCCGGCAGTGCTGGGTTGGTGGTTATTGCTGCCAGCAATGTAGAAGAAAAGGTGCGGATGGCTTTGAAGAAAGGCATTAAGACCATTAGTAAGCAAGTTCGAGCCAATCTAAAAGAGCTTGAAAAAGAAATTGAACAAGCTGCCAAGGAAGAAGGTGTGACCCTGAAGCGCTAAACTCGCCCAAGTGAGTTAATCGAGGCTGCTCCTGTAAAGTTAGAGCTGATTTAGCAAGGAACGCCATTCTGTCTGGATCTACGAATCGTGAACATGGCCATAAAGGCACGGGCCGCCGGCGCTGTCGGATTGCAATTGTCTCGATTCTTTTTCTGGCCGGTGAGCTATTCTTTGCTCTTTGTCCGCTCAGCTCTTGTGCCCAAGGCCCTGAAGTGGCTAGCGCTGCTACGGCAGATTCGTTTGAGAAAGTTAGCTCTATTGATAGAAGTTTGCTGCTTAATTTGATTAAGCTGGCGCGTTTCAATATTCGCTTCCATCAGGAGGCCAATCGACACCAGCCGTGGCGCACGCTTACCTATGCTGGCGGACGAGAGGCAGGCACTGCTGTTTCCTTTAGCAGCAGTCTCATTGATCTTAAGCAGCGTGTCCGTGGTCTTGATGATCCCGCTCTAATTTCGCGCAATGCCTTAAAGAATGCAGTGACTGCAAGTCTTGTGGGTAGTGCCATTAGTGGCTCGGCCTCTAGTTTGGAATTGGCGCAGAATACCTGGGTTATGTTGCAGGCGGGTAAGAATGGCTATTCGCCCAAGGCATCTTGCGCCACTGTGAAAAGTATTATTGATGATACCGATGTGCTATTTGCCGAGAGAGAGCGAGTAGTTTCTAGTCTCCCGCAAGCTTTGAATCAAAGGCGCATCTATGAACTAGAGAGTGACTTACTTCATCATATTCGCCAACAGTTGCTGGTTGAGTTTCGCGCTTGGAGTTGCCATTCGCGCGGTCAAGCTTGGCGCGAGAATACTTTTTATGGTGTAGATGCTCTGCAGAATTTCACAAGAATGAGTGCAGCAATAATAGGCCTCAAGGGTTTCAGTCAACCCAGTCTTGGCGGTGCTGCCGCGGTTACCACCGTTGTGGCAAACTCTGCCGCTACGCTCAATCCATTACTCTGCGGCATTGTCGGAATGTCGATGCGGCGCTATCAAATGGGGCGACTGGCTCGTGAACTTCCCCTCGAGCCGCCTTCTCTTGTGGCTCAGCCTTTGCTTGAGTTGAAGCTGAAAATGAACCCGAAAATGAACCTTGACTTGGTAGATAAGAGCAACGAAAGTACAGCTAAGTTACTAGAAGAAGCTGTCTCTTTGGGCGATAAGTCGCAAAAACTAGATTTAGCTATAGACCGCGAGAACCAGGACATCGAGCGTTTGCGGCGAGTGGCTCAACAACAAACTATCGCTGGACCCTTGATTGGTCTGACTAGCATGCCTGGCGCAGTGCTTGGCACTCTTGCCTTTTATAACTATCGCTTTGATCGTGTCACCACTAACAAAATGTTGTTTGCTGGTCGCATATCAGCTCTATCGGGACAGACATTTGCTCTGGTGCAAACACCATTCACTGTTTTTTCTGGCTTGCGAAAGAGCGATCGTCTGAGAAAGCAGGGTAGGCTACCATCACAGTTGTTGGAGGAACGGATCAAGAATCTTGATCGTCTGGAAGAACAAATTCTCGCCACGCGACATTAGATCAGGCTTTTAGTGTTACCGCGGCAATGCAGGAGTGATTGAATGCCCTGATGGCGCTGCGAATTTGATCTATAGATTGTAAGAGCGAGTTGGCTGCTAAAGTAAGCGCTGGTGCCCCTTGATCATTTGTTGCTGTCTGCATGGCCAGGCTAACGCAGAGGTCGCCGCTAATTACTTTGAGACAGCTGGCTTGAAGTGCCGCAGGAGCCGGTGATTCGTTTTTCAAATCTTTCAGGCGATAGAGATTTTGGCAGACCTTGCTCAACTCCACTGCTAATTCTTTGAGGATAGAAGAGACTGTCAGTAAATCGGCTAACGATGAATTGAGCATGCCATTGCCGATGATTTCTTCACCGCCTCTAATCTTGAAGCCGCTGCTAAGTGAAAGTTCTCTCACGAGCTTTTCGCGGTAGTTGCGATCGCCTTTGAACGAAACTTCTTGCAGGCGCTCTCTACCTTCAGTCAGGCGACGAATTACACGCTCGGCGGTATTGCCGAAGTTATTGAAGTCACGGGCAGAACGAAGTTCGATTTCTTCCTCTTTACCGCTGGCTCTGAGGCTCTTTTCGATTTCAAGCGATTTGCGTCTCAATAGTCGCTCTAGGTCTAGTAGGGCTGAAGAAAGCTCGCGAGTGGCAACTAGCAAGGCCAGTTTGGTTGCGGCAACATAGGTATCTTGACCGATGAGATCAAGGCTACCAGGCACAAAACCAAGCAGTTCAGCCTGGGCTGCCAGATTGCCTGGGTTTACCCCCAGTATTTCTGCGGCTCGACCACTTACAACTTCATTTAAGTTATCTAGTAAGGCTTCGCCCGATGGCGACAGTAGTGGGTCTACGATTAATTCATCGCGCCATTGACCATTGAGTATTTCATCGCAAACCTGAGCTTTAACTCTAGCGATTGGGCTTGAAGCCTCAATCATTTCGCGGGTGACCGCTAATTTCGCCTTGAAAACTTGCAACAGGCCATCTATTAAAAGAGGATGGGCCGTTTCATGCAGTCGGCCTTCAACCTGCTTGAAGTGTTCTAGCCAGCGGGCTGTGCGGGCCCCCCAATGAGCCTGTGCCGGCACTTCAATAGCGCCGATAGCATCGGTTTCTAATCGTAGTTCTAACTTCTTGGTCATCATCGGCTTAGTCTAGCGCGCAATTTTAGATTGCGGCTCTATGGGCAGATGAGCTTTATTGCATGATCTCAATTTCGCTTAGAATTTTTACAGCTAATTGTGTCAGAGCCGGATTACTAGGTTGATTGCCCGCCTGACTACTATTGATAAATTGGTGTAGTTGCTCTCGGGCGTCACCTAATTTGGCTTGACCGGCTAAGGCGAGGCCGCGAATGAGTGAAACATTTGGATCTGTTCTTGGTTGAGAAAGGCTGACATAGCGATCTACTGCCTTGAGGGCGCCATCAAAGTCACCAGTATCAAGCAAGCATTTACTCAAGCCCAGATAGGCTAGGGGATTTAGTGCATCGATGACAATGGCTCTCTGGTAGTTGAAGAGAGCTTCTTGGCTGAGGCCAAGTTTGCATTGAGCATTGGCCATATTGACGCGCAGTTCAGCGCTGTCTGTGCCGATTGAGCTGGCTTGGGCTAAAGATTGATTGTATTCAACTAAGGCCGCCTTTGAATCACCAGTTTGGTCAAGGATCAGACCAATATAAAAGTGAACAGCGAGGTTGTTAGGTTGACGTGCCTCATATTGGCGAAAGCAGCTGAGAGCGCGGTTTAGATCTCCGGTTGAAAAATAGTCTTTGCCCTGGGCAAAGAGAGGGTCTTTGTTTTTGGTTTGAGCTAATGCCGAGCAGGAGAAAGTAAGTGTCCATGCGATCAGGGCAAGGAAAATTTTCTTTTGGTCCATGAATTTAAACGGGATAGCGCTCATTGCCCTGGCTCAGTCTGTCTTGGTCGATTGTGGCATAGAGACGATTGTATCTGATTAGAGGCTCTTGGCTTGCGCTTTTGCTTAGACTTTCGGTTGTTGCTGTTTCTTCAACTTTTGCCAGTACAACAATATATTGATCAAGTTCAGTTCGTTCGAAAATCGTGAGCCCGAGAGCAAGTAAGCTGTCTTTTATGTAGAGCAGGCCCGAATTTAACCGCCCACTGATAAAACCACACTGGCTCAGATTCTCGACTGCTCCGAGTTGGTCTTTTTCGCCCGTTTGGTTCTCTAGTTTTTTGACCGCTTCTAAGTGATGAAAGCTCAGCATTGAGACTGCCATTCGTTTGTTTGAGAGGGCGGCAGCGGCAGTTTTGCTCGTTTTGAGAAAGGCTGTGCTTAAAATCAGGGGCTCAAGATTGACATAACTGATCGAGCTGACCATGTAAAAATCTTGCCGTTGTTGTTGTTGTTGTTGTTGTTGTTGTTGTGCCAGTTCTGGCTTGTGTTCTATATCAAGAACACTGCTTATCAGTACCACGGGGCAGGCAATTTGCCTGGCCAGTGCGAGGTGACTGGCCAATTAGTGACCCTCTTGTTCTGCTTTGCTCTTCTCTAAGCGATCTTTGCCTGAAAGTATTGGCGCCACTACCAGTGATTTGCCAGGGCGCAACATATCGCCGCCATAGCTAGGTGTAAGATCGGTAATGCGACCTTCAATCGCTGAAACTTTGGCGGGGTCTAGAGTCTTGCCGCGGATAAAGTCGCCAATTAAATCGACTTGCGAAATCTTCAATGGCTGCACATTTAGTTCGCGGTGCACCTGTTCGATTGGCTTGTCACCAAAGATTCCATACTTCCACCATTTCTCTAAGGGGTGGAAGCGAGCGGCGACGCTATAGGTTTTATTGGGATCGACGGCCTCGTATACTCCTTGCTCATTGAGAATTTGCATTCCTGAAATGCGCTGACCATCAAGACCGCCTTGCTTCAGGCCTGGTTTTGTGGCGTCGTATGCATACTTCATGCCGCTAACCTGAACGAAATTGCCCGGTTCATCTACATGTTCTTCGACTTGCTCAGCAAAGAGATTCTTCACTCGACTTAGGGTGCTTGGTTTCGAAGCCGCTACTCTTTCACGCACACCATATTCGATGGCATTTTTTAGTTGGGCGCCGGTCAAATTCATGAGGGCAAGCTCTTTTTGTTCGCCCTCCCGTTTGCCCGCATTCATAACAATGTTGGCAATATCTAGACGGGTGAGTGGAACATTTTCTGGAATGCCTGTGCGTATACCACCAGAGTGCACCAGGGCAATTTGCGGTGCTTGATCGCCTAGCCTATCTTTGAGGCCAAAGCGCACAGCATCGGCAAAGAGGTTACCCATTTCTGTTTCTCTGCTACGCGATCCAGCAGCACTGTAGCGCTTCACTGCTTGGCTGTCGTAAGCCTCGCTCTTCAAAGCGTTGATTTCACCGGCGGTCTCGTCTAAGAATTTGCGAATACTTGGGTCTTCAGCAATATTGTCAGTCACTTGGTGCAATTTGCTTGTGGTCAAAAAGCGATGGGCTGTGCCATCTGGTTTGATTGCTTGATTAAACTCGCCAAGCCAATTGCCACTGTGGCCAGCCTGCACAATTGGTATTTCGAAATTACCCGCAGCGCTGCCATTGCCCGTTGAGGCCAATTTGCGTCTAAACGGATTGAGTCTTTCAAAGCCAGAGGCTTCACTCTGTGCGCTGACCCAGATTGGTCGGGGTAAGGCGTCGTGAGAGTGCGCTCCGACGATGCCAGCTACTTTTATGTCTTTAGCAATTAAATGTTGGGCCAGTTTTATGTCTTCGCCCAGGCCAAGGTGAGAGTGAATCTGGAAGATTGACACACCTTCTTTCTTTAATTGATTTACCGCTGCTTCCACGGTCACTTTCGGGTCGATATACTTGAGCCCACCAACGGCACCTTCTTCGGTGGTTACGCCAATAGTGCCGATTTTAGTTTTGCCCCAGGGCGTTTCTACTTCTCGCACAACATAGGGTTTTAAAATGCGCTCATATTGCGGGTGCGCTGAGACATCTAAGTTAGAGGCAATGAGCGATACGTCCGGATGCTGTTGCAGGAGAGGTTCCATAACTGCTGGGTAGCGAGGCACATCCGAGCGGCCACCAGGGGCATCATAAGCGTGGTTGCCCGGTACGATTTCTTTGGCGCCCATTTTCATTAGCGCTTCGTTTTCGATTTTGCCACCATTGGTGAAAGCAAAATTGACGCGACCTGATTCGATGTCGCCAGGCACAATGAATCTCGCCTCTACGGCATGGGCTTGCGAAGCGGCCATGCGCTGATCTAGCAAGGTTTTGATGCGCGGCAATTGTTCGGTGTTACTGTGAAAATCATTGATGTGATAGGTGTCGAGTCTAAGTACGGTTTTGTCTGGGGCCACAGCGTTCTTAAGTTGACCAAAGACCTCACTGCGTCTGCCAATGAGAGTGGCTCCGCCAGCCAGAGTTCCACCAAAGGCAGCACCAATGGCGGTGTCGTGGCCGACTTGCATGAGACTCTTAGCTAGACCGGCACCCGGATCGTTTTTAATTTCGTTCCAGTTCTCGCTCACCCGGTGCGGTGCGCTCCAGATCGCCGCACCACTAGAACCGCCAACTACTCCTCGAAGAAGATTGGTCTTCAAGCCATAAGCCACCGATTCTTTCGAGAGCAATTTGCCAGCGTCTTCAGCTAGTGACTCAGACACCGTTTTGCCCAGGGCTTCTCGACCAATGGAAGTGAGATATTTCTTTGCTACGACTTTTTCTACAGCGCTGGCGCCGATGCCTGCAACGGCATCAACTCCACCCCAGGCGAAGTCACTGGCAAACGAACTAGTGCGATCTTTGCTATCGAGCATGACTGCTTCCATTGAAGCCTTAGTGCCATATTTGATAGTGCCGCCGGCTAGCATGGCTACTGGTATGGTGAGCGCTTTACCCCAATTGTGCGTCACTGCTGCAGCTGCTAGTGAAAATACAACCGTGCCGCCTACTCCGGCTGCCAGGCTGCTGGTCATTTCTGCGGCGGCTTGTTTTAAACTAGGATCGTGCTCTTTGACTGGTTTGATGATTGGTGGTGGCTGGTACGCCAAGGCCGGATTATCGCGCCCCATCAATCCGACGAGGTTAATCTCAGAAGCTTTGTTGGCCTCGACAGTTGCCGGGGGCTTAGGTGATTCAATGTTTGTTTCAGGACCGGGCAAATCGGTAACCCCTTTTCAACCTGCCTGAAGATTAGGTTACTAATGGAATAATTGATAAGGTGTTAGTCCCATGAAGCTTCGTATTTCCACCACTTTAGCTATGAATTAATCTGTCTATCTGGCCCTGTAAGAAAAAAGAGCCCTCAATTGCCTACTAACTGTCCCCTATTAGATGATGTGCCGTCGGCCTGCTGTAAATGCCAGGCTCAGCTTTGCTTGCGCCAGCAGGTATTAAATTTGGCCCTTGGTGAAGATGAAGAGCTAATGTGTCTCAATTGTTTGGCCGCTGACAATAACAAGAGCAATGCCGAGCTGTTGGAAAGTTTGGCCAGTTATATTGCTGGCCGAGAGTGTTTCTCCAAGCCATGGCGGCGTTATGCTTCAGTTGATTTTTGTCCTAATCCACTAGGATGTATACCAGACGTTTGTTTCAAGGTCGGTCAGTAAGTTCGAGCTTGAGCTTTATATGAGGAATCTATGGAAGAGAGTGGGGCCAAGATTGGGGACGAAAATGCCGCAGCAATTAGTGAAGAGCCTATGCTGAAGCTCGATTTGCGTGGAGTGGCCTGCCCCATGAACTTCGTCAAAACTCGCTTGAAGCTAGATAAAATGGCAACGGGAGAGCTTCTTGAAGTTTTACTCGACAGTGGAGAACCAATCGAGAGTGTCAGTAGTAGTGTCCTAAGTGAAGGCCATCTCATTGAGTCTTCAACACTGATTTCGCTTCAAGATGAAGGGCAAATGTTGAGTGCTGAACAGTCTGATTATCACCGGTTAATAATCCGCAAAACCAGTGCAGCATAGCGATTGGCTAATAGTGCTCGACTAAGGCCGAGCCCTGTTTAGGTCATACATATATTGCTAGTTACAAAAATCGGGCGGTTTTGGCTAAAACGGGATATCATGAACCGTTGTCCCGAGGAGGGGCCTTAACAGGCTTTCAATTCAGTGGTATCAGGAAACAATAAAACCTTATTTTTGCAAGCCATCGGTCTGTCAGTTGTCCTGACTGCTTCCTGCTATTGTGCCGCTAGTGCTCAATCGCACGGTGCACCGGCATCAACTGCGACCCACTCCAGCGCTCCTGATATTGCTGCGCTTAAGGCCAAGGTTGAGGCTGAACCATCTGATCCAAAGGTGCGCTACGCCTACGCTGAAGGCTTGCGTAAGCTCGGTCGCAGCAAAGAAGCTAGTCACGAGTATCTAACAGTGACAGAGCTAGAGCCGTCTTTCTATCACGCTTATCACCAACTTTCTATTGTTAATCAAGACAAGCATGTGCTTGATGAAGCAATCTCTCGTCTCAACTTCCTCAAAGAAGAGAAGCCTAAAGACATGTTCTTGCGCGTTGCCCTCTCTGAACTTTATGAGAAAAAAGGCGACAACTACACTGCGGGCAAGACCCTGGTAGAGCTGGTTTATGCCAATGCTGTGCCAGAAAAGTATGCCGCTAAAATCAATCAACGCATTCGCTTTTTGCAGTCTAAAACAAAAGATGCCCAGGCCCACGATAAGGCCTATGGCGGCGATGAGCAAATGGATTCAAATCCACCACCTTTGCCTGAATCAACCCTAAATCGTGATCTTTCAATTTCTAAGGTAAAAGAGCCTAAAGTTATGCAAGGATTTGGGCATGCAACCTTACTTCCATAACTACAAAAATTTGCTACTGGCCTCCTCTGCGCTGCTGCTTTCTTTGAGCGCCTGTTCCAGCAAAGTAGAGCCACCCACTGACCGCTTTGGCAAGCTTGAGCAGAAGAGCCATGTTTCGGCTCAGTCGGAGGTTATGGCACCGGGCACTTCGGCCGAAAGTGCCGCCGGGTCGCAGCAGTTTGATATGGCTGCTGAAACAGAGATTTCAAATAGTTGTCTGCATGCTTGGCGCAAGGCCTGTGCTGGTGACGAGAAGACCGCCATGAGCGAACTCGAAGCTTTGGATAAGCGCTATCCGCAGATTCTCACTATCCAATTTATGATGGGTCAAGTGCTCTCTCATTTTGGCAAGAATGAAGAAGCAATTGTTCACTATCGCAAGGCTTCTATTGGCAACGAATTTAGTTCGCTGCATAGCTTTAAGCTGGCCGAGGCCTACCGCAAAGTTGGCAGAGACGCTGAAGCCGTGCCACTTTATCGTAAATTGCTCAAGTCGGCTCCTGATTTCATTGAAGTCAAATTGGGCCTCGCTCAGGCGTTGCTGAAGAGTGATAAGGCCGGCAAAGAAGAGGCGCAAAAGTTAGTGGCTGAAGTTCTAGCGGCCAAGCCTGACAATGCCGAAGCGCTGAAACTGACTGCTGAGCTGTCCGGGGCTCCAGGAAAAGCCAAGTAGTAGCTTTCAAAGTGGCATGGTAATTGGGCCTTTCGCAATGCAAGCCAATATTTTCTTAAGTGGCTGCACCGAAGGGATGATACTGTGCTTGTAATTACTGTCGTACAATCTCCTATGTCCTATTATGGATATATTGGATTCTCTGAGAATACTTGAGAGGGGATAACCTCATGGTTAAAGAAGCAACAGCGTTAGAAACTGGCAGCAAAACTGGCATCGAAGAAATTTCGGTTGACGGTTTTGATTACATTGAGTTCTTCGTCGGCAATGCCTTGCAGGCTTGTTACTATTACAACCGTGGCTTTGGCTTCGATGTAATTGGTTACCGTGGTCTTGAGACTGGTAATCGCGATGCTGTTTCTTATGTGCTGCGTCAAGAGAAAGTTACCATTGTTCTCACCGCTGCCCTTCATCCTGATCATGCGGTTTCTAGCCATGTGATGCAACATGGCGATGGAGTTAAGAACGTAGCAATGCGTACTCGTGATGTGCGTAAGGCCTACGAAACCGCCATTGCCCGTGGTGCGCGTTCTATTCAAGAACCAACAGAAGTTACTGACGAGCATGGTACTTATATCTCAGCTTCAATCGCTACTTATGGCGATACCGTGCACACCTTCCTCGATCGCACCAACTACAAAGGCTTTGCTCCGGGCTTCACAGAAGTCAAAAATAAGAAAGGCGATTCGGTTGGTCTTGTTTCTGTTGACCACGTTGTTGGCAATGTTGAAAACACCAAGCTTGATCAGTGGGTTGAGTTCTACAGCAAAATCTTTGGCTTCCATATCTACCAATATTTCGATGCTAGCGATATCAGCACCAAATATTCCGCTCTTGTCTCTAAAGTAATGGCTAACCGCAGCGGCTCTATTAAGATGCCTATCAACGAGCCATATGAGCAAGGCTTGCGCAAGTCGCAAATTACTGAGTATCTTGATTTCTACCATGCGCCAGGTGTGCAGCACATTGCCATCACCACTCGCGACATCGTCAAGACTGTAAAAGAATTGCGCGCCCGTGGCGTTGAGTTTCTCAATGCCCCAGCTTCGTATTACGAAACTCTCAAAGATCGTGTTGGCGAAATCGATGAAGATATCACTGAACTAGCCAAATGGGGCATTCTTGTTGACCGTGAATCTGAAGGCTATTTGCTGCAGATCTTCACCAAGCCAGTGCAAGATCGCCCAACATTGTTCTTCGAAATAATTCAACGTAAAGGTGCTAAAGGTTTCGGCAAAGGAAACTTCCAAGCCTTGTTTGAGTCAATTGAGGCCGAACAAGAATCCAGAGGCAATCTATAGAGCTAATGCCGACTGACAAAGGTAAAGATGTTTCGCGTTACCTCGACGATATCCCGTCGGTTCGTCAGTCTGTATCTGATCTAAGCGCTCGCTTTGAGCCTCTTGAAGAAAATGGTGATCATATAAGTAGTGAAGCAGAATCTTCGTCAGAAGATTCTGCTTCTGCTCATATTCAGTCAAGTATCGATTTTCTCGCCAGTGAAGAAGCGAAGAATTTGGTGCTGCGCGAGCCTTATTGGCCCAAGTGGAACAGCCCCTGGTGGCACGCTCTATTACTCGAAGAGATGGGCTTAGCCAGTGCTATTCCCAATGAATTTGTCGAGCACTATGCCGCTGTAGTTGATCAGCACTATTTACACTTCTTCCCTTTTACTGAAGAAGAAATTCCAGCTGGTGTAAGTCCTATTTTCAATATTGCCTGCCATTGCTACTTAGGCTCGCTCTATCGCATGTTAAGCGCTGGTGAAATCTTTGACCACGATTTGAAATTAGTGGACGGTCGTGTTCTTGCCGGAAAGTCTGCTGTGGCTAGAACTATTCCAAGCGATTGCTTTGACGCTACTCCTGAGCACGAGAGAGCTCTCAATTGGGTTAGGCCCTGGTTTCTTAAGTATCAAATTAGTGGTGGCGGCCTCAATTGCGATGAGTCTAACTATCTAAAAGAGACACCGAGTTGTTCCGTACTTTCCACTATTCCGGCGTTAGAAGCCCTGGTTGCAATTGACTCTAATTTGTTGAGTGAAGAGGAACTAGCATTTCTTGATAACGGCGTTACTTATTTGATAGAGCGCAATCTTTTTCGCTCTAAGAGAACCGGTGAAGTAGTTGACCCGACCTGGTTAGAGCCGGCCTTCCCGCGCTTTTACTTCTATGATGTTTTGCGCGGCCTTACTCTTGTTACTCGTTGGGCCTTGAAGCGTTCGCGCAAATTGCCTCAGGCTGCCATTGCTGAAGCTATGCATGCTCTCAACGATCAAATTACGAGAGATGGCTTTGTGCCTAAGCGCTCAAATGTGCAAGATCGTAAGACTATAATTCGAACCGATGCTGGTCATGAAAAAGATCACCCTGTCACTAGCTTCCCTTTGCTTGAAGCTGTAGATCAAGTCGGACAGCCCAGCTTGCATTTAACCCAGGAGTACTTGGGCTTATTGCTACGCTTGAAATATATGTCGGATGCAAGATTGCTGCGGTAAACTTTGAATCGAAGTTCCTTGGGCTCGGTAAAGGAGACTTATGTTTTTCTGGAGTGTTGGTCGGCAGCTAAAGCGCGTTCCCAAAGGGAAGAAGCAAACGCTAAAGTGCGGCAGTTGCAAGCAAGAAGCTTCTTTCTATGAATGTACTGTTGATGATAGCTTCAAAGCTTTCATGGTTTTGGATTTGTGGAAGCGCTCGAAGCGAGTGATGCAGTGTGGCGAATGCCTTGGTGTTTGCGATTACTATTCGGTCTATCCAGAAGATAAGCTAGCGGAAGAGGAAGCAGCTAGACAAGCTGAGCTTGAGCGCAAGAAGCGTGAACAAGAAGAAGCTCAGAAACGCCAGGAAGCCGAGGCCAATGAACGTGCTCGGCAGCAAGAAGAGGCACGAAAGAAATATGAATCTGAGAAAGCCCGCAAAGATCAAGAAGTAGACGATGAGTTGGCGCAGATGAAGAAGAAGCTCGGTAAGTAGTTGCAGATTGGTGGGCTATGAACGATTCGGACTACCGAATGCTGGCACGAATTGCCACAGATCTGATTGAGATTTGTGGCGCAATTAACGGTTTCTCCACTCTATTAGGCGCCGTTATAACGTCCATCAATCACTACCAAAGCTATACCAACAAGCTTCTCTTGATCGGCGTGGCCTCTTCTATCTGTGCCGCGGTTGTGCCAGCATTGATTAGTCTGCTACTTCCGACAAATGCTCTCGCCGCTGCAGCTATGGGTGCGATTGTTTGCGTGCCCCTTGTGCTCGGCGGGTTTTGGGGCTTCTTTCTACCTATGCGAATTGCTTCCCACGGAAATCGCGCTGGTACCGTACGAATTTTTGCAGCCAATCTCTTGCTTTTTATACCGTTCAGTTGGCATTTAGCCTTGTGGTGGGCAACCAAGCCTGAAATGACTAGGAGAATGAGCCAACTAGTTCTTGATGAGAATTGTCCAGCTGAAGTTCTTGCTGCTCATGAGCATACGAAGCGAGTGCTTGAGATGCTTAACCAAGCCGGCGAAAATAAGGCTGGCGAGCGAGTGAAGGTCGCTCTGGATAAGCCCGCTGCCGCCGATCACCTTCTGCGAAATCTTGAGCGAGTGTTGGATAGAATCATGTTTGATTTTGAGTTGCCTGATGATATTGGTGATGAGATTCGTGGCTTGACTGCGGAGATCCGTTCTACTCAGGATGAGCAGCCCTAAACCACAATAATCGACCCACCGGCCTTCTTGCAGGCCTTTAGTCTTTTGGTATCAATAGCGGTATCAGTAATAATTGAGGCCACTTCATTGAGCCAAGCAATTCGATATGGCGCAACTTTTCCGAACTTCTCGCTGCCAGCTAAGATAGCTGTTTCTGCTGACTGCTTGATGAATGCACTTTTGACCAGGGCATCATCTGGGTGTGACACCGTAGCGCCAAATTCTTCGTGAATACACTCTACGCTCACCAGGGTTAAATCGGCTTGTATCGCTTCAATTTCCTTTAGTAGGCTTGGGCCCATGGTGAGCAATAGTTCTTTCACTACGCGGCCGCCTAAGAGGCGCACATGGCAATTACTTTGTTCCGTCAAGGCAATGGCTGTGGGCAAACTATAGGTTATGAATGTGGCTTTCAAGTCTTTTGGCAAGAAACTTGCTACTAACGCAGTTGTAGTACCGCCATCAATAAATACTACCTGCCCAGGGCTAATCAGTGCCGCTGCTCGTTTGGCAATGGCAGATTTCTCGCCGATCGATTCCTTCTGTCTCTTCTCGTAACTAAACGGCACTTGCCCCACCGGCAAAGCTCCACCATGCACCCTTTTGATTGAGCCAGCCAGGGCCAAGTCTTTCAGGTCTCTTCTAATTGTGTCTTCTGAAACATTGAGTTCAGCCACGAGTTCAGAAGAGAGCACCCGGCCGCGAAGGCTTAGTGCTTCTAAAATTCTGAATTTCCGCTCTTCATTAAGCATTTTATGGTTTTGCTGGTTTGTGCTGGATTTGGGGTTGTCAGTTGCGGGGTTTTGCGTGTATCATGTCGATATAGTGAAAATTATAGTCGAATTTGCGGGTTTGTGCGGGTGTTGAGATTTGGATACTAATAAATTGGATGCTAATAAAAACGATTCGAAAGCTAGTGCAGCTAAAGGTCAATCTTTTCCTTTTAAAGTTGCTGCGGTCGATTTGGATGGTACTTTGCTTTGCCCCCAAAGAACTGTTAGTGCGGCTAATCAACGTGCCATTCAAAGATTGCGCGACCACGGCTGTCAGATTGTTATGGCTTCAGGGCGCAGGCATGAAGACATTCTTCCTTATTATCATTTGCTAGGTTTAACAGCCCCGGTAATTTCTTGCGATGGCATTGTTATCAAAATGCCTTTAACTGAAGAAATTTTGCTTGAAAGAAGCTTGCATGAAGACCTGGCTCACTCATTAATTGAGGTCGGTCGCGAGCATAAAGTTAGCATCTACTACTATCATGGCGAATCTGTTTTCTATGCCCATGAGAATGAATATACTCTTGGATATCAGGCCTGCACTCGCTCGCGCAAGCCAATCAAGAATGAATACATTCACGAGCTGAAAGGCAATCGCGCCCAGAAATTAGTTTTCTGTGAGCATCCCAGCCGCATTGCTGAAATCAAGTCTCATTTGACTGAACGCTTCAAAGACCATGCCCAGGTAATTGAAACAGAGCCTGGCTACTTAGAATTTATGCCTTTGGCCACCAGTAAGTTCACGGGCTTACAGGCGCTTATGTCGAAGTTAGACTTCCACACTGATCAAGCGCTGGCATTTGGTGATAACTGGAATGACGTTGAGATTCTCTCTGGCGTTGGTTTTGGTGTGGCCATGACTGTCAGCAGTGAGGCCGCTAAGAAAGCTGCAAAAGCAGTTTCACCAGCCGGTGATTCTTCTGAGTCGTTTGCTCGCGCTGTTGATTTAGTCTTTGACCGCTTCCATTCTGGTGCCGACCAGGCAGTTGCTGCCCAGCCTCAAGCAGTGCTGCAAAAGCGCTAGAGCGCACTGAACTGATTTCAATTTTCAACCGCGATTAACAACAAAGCTATCTTGTTTGCCTTGCAGCATGTTGATCATCGAAGTGGTGGCAATGTCACTAGCTTTCTTGTTGGCGTCGTGAGTGTTGTAGGCTGTTGATTGATTTGAGAAGTAGAAGCTTCCGCTTGGTAGCTCTTTGAATTCTTCACCAGGCAAATGATCGGCTGCGGCTCGCAAGCGGCCGCTTTTTAGTTCCTTTAGCAGCGCTGCCGGTTCAACCGCTCCATGAAAAGAAGTATCGACGAGTAAACTGCCGTCTTTCATTTTTGCCAGTTCTGCTGTGCCAATGTAGCCGTCACCGGCGGCCTTCGACGTGTGTAATGAGAGTACGTCAGCTACCTGCAATAGTTCGCTCAGAGGCAAGTACTTAATGCCTAATTTTGCTTCAATCTCGGGCTTACGCCGTTGGCTGAAATACGAGACATTCTCGACACCAATGCCTTTGAGCATTTTGGCAACGATAGTGCCAATGGTGCCCAAACCGACAATGCCGACATGCGACGTTAAAAGAGAATTGGTTGTTTGAAATGATTTGCTACCCGTGCGACCAAGTTCAAAGATATTGCGCTGCATTGCCAGCATTATCGTGAGCGCGAACTCGGCAACGGCCAGTGCGTTGGCACCAGGGCAATTGCTAATAGCGATATTCTTGGCCTTTGCTTCTCTATGCCCGGGAATATAGCTGAGCCAGTCTGTACCGGTGAATGTAACTGCTTCGAGGCAATCGGCAGCCTCGATTATCTTTGCTGTTATTTTCTCAATTCCACCAAGAATATAGCCGTGCTTTCCCTTGATAGCTTCCACTAGTTCTTCTTCGCTGGCCATGGGCTTATCTAAGCGTGTCACGCTAATGCCTGCTGCTTCTAGCTTTTCAACATGCTCAGGAAAAATGAAGAGGCTGTCTGTGACGAGCACATGCTTTTTCAAGATATTTTCTCCATTGATATTCTCGTTATTGATATTTTTTCTGATGATCTTTTTTACTTGCTTGGCTGAGCTGGTTTCGGCTGCGCTGTCTTAAGTGGCAAAACAATGTTTCCGTTGTCTACGGTAATTAGATCTTTGCCAAATGATCTGTGGTCAAAGCGCATCTCGTAGTTCATTTTCAAACCTTTGCTGTCGATGGTGACCATGGTCAAGGTTGAGGAGGCGTGATGGTCCGGCGGCCCTTGAAATGATTCTCCCGGTGCCAAGACAAATTTGGTTTCGCGGTTGGGGCCTTTGGTATATTGCCCGTCTGAGACTATCTGAGCCCTTCCTTTATTGTCTATATTGTCTTTGCTTTCTTTTATCTCTAGCAGGTGAGTGCTGAGAGATTTGATTAACCAATTTGCTTGTTCGCCTTGGGTTTGCTTGGTTTCAGTGGCCATTGCTGCCCCGGTGAAGACAAACGAAAAAAGCAATAGTAGGGCCAAAGTGGTTCGCATTTAAATTACCATTTGCTCTAAACTAGTGGCTGTCACCGAGATTATTATGTCAGAGCCATCGCAATCTACACTGACCATGCCAGAGCTGACTGCCTTAATTAAAGAGCAGTTGTTGTCGCAGTCGATTTTAATTGGTATAGATGGCTGTGGCGGCGCTGGGAAGAGCCATTTCGCTCAGTGCTTAGGCAAGCAATTGGCTGCCATTTCGACTGTTCAGATTGTGCACATGGATGATTTCTATAAGCCATCAATGCAGCGTTTGCCCCAGCGTGAATGTGACGCCCTAATTGGTTCTGACTTTGATTGGCAGCGCCTGCGCCGTGATATTCTTCAACCACTCGGCCGCGGTGAGAACTGTAGTTATCAGCGTTACGATTGGGATAGTGACAGTCTCGCGGAGTGGCACACCGTGCCAGCCAGCGGCATAACAATAGTTGAGGGAATCTATTCTACTCGCCATGAGCTGGCACATTTTTACGATCTTACTTTTTGGGTTTATTGTTCTCGTAGTCAGCGGTTAGAGCGTGGCGTTGAAAGAGATGGTGAGGCTAAGCGCAGCGTCTGGGAAAAGTATTGGATGCCTGCCGAAGATCGTTATGTTGAGCTAGAAGAGCCCCATCGCCGGGCCAAGATTTTAGTAGATGGCTCTGGATGTTCGACAAATCTGGCACTGCGCTGCGGAATAGATAGTCTTTTCGCGCCGGCTTAAATTAGCTTTTATACTCAAGTTAAATCAGTTTTTCGCTTTTAGCTAAATTTGCTTTTCGCCACGAGCGACCATAGAAAGCTCCAGCAACATCCGCTTCATTTTAAGCACTTCACCTTCAAGCTGCTGCAGCATCACTAGTCTTGTGTTCAGGCTGCTGATTGTCAGCGATTTGCGGTGGGCGACGCTGGCTGTGATTATATCGATCTGCTTGCGCGATTTAGGGTCGGTAAAGTCAGGCAAGTTGTCATCTGATATCCAGCGATCTATCAGTTGCTCGCGGCGAGTTTTTCCGCTTTGGTCACGCGGCGGCACTGTCTGTAAAAATTGCCAAACTGAGGCGGGGTAATCAATGTCTGGAGTGATTGGATAGTCAAACAATTTTGCCAGAATATTGGGATCGTTTTCTGAACGGGTCTTTTTCCCAGCTACCTGTTTCATCGCCCACATTGAAAAGAATGAGGGCACTAAACCGGCAATGATGCCATTGACGCCAGATGGAATAGCGTAGTTTGGGTACTTGTAAGTTGGAATAGTAAAACCTTCTGCCACTGCCCACAGTGCACCATTGGTGATAAAGGCGGCAGCATTAGTTTTGGCAACGGTCTGGTCTCTAGCGTTTTGGTAACTGTTGAGAATTTCTTCGTAAACGTTCTGCTCTGCTTCGACTTCAGACATGACAAAGTCTACTTCGAGAGATGTCTTTTGAATTAACTGATAGGCCTCGGTAATGGCATCGGTAAGATCTTGTCTTATGGCGAGGCTCTCTAGTGTTACCTCCGAAGTTTTTAGAGCATCTCTTTTTGCTCGGAGGGCTTGTATCCTCGATAGTATCGGCGTTAAGCCAATGGCGTTTGACAGTTGTAGTGAATTTTCTGATATGCCTTCACTATTTAGGTTGATGCCAGTTTTTAGAATTTGGCTTGGTAGGCTAACGGTGTTGGCTTTCGGGGTGGTGCCAAGGAGATTGCTAAGCGGATTGCCAGCTTGGGCTAGCGCCGCTAGCGGATTGAGAACTAGTGATAGTGAGCCTATTGTGCAGAGAAGATGCCCAAATTTCATCGAGATGGTCCCCAAGTTTGACGTTGGCGAGTATAACAAAAGGCGCCAAAGCTGAGTTGAGAATCCCGCTTTTTGGCGCAAAAAAAGAGAGCCGGCAGAACCGACTCTCTCTTCAATGCTTTATAGCTAGAAGCTAATTACTTTCTTGTGAAAGTAACCTTAGCTGTCTTCTCTTTGGAGCACATTTCGACGCCAGTTGTGAAGTCGAATTTGCTAGCCAAGGAAGTCATGCAAGCTTCCATGCCTTTGCTCATTTCTTCTCTGTTTTCGTCTTTGATCAAGCCAGCTTGCTCAAGAGCGTTGAACATGCCACATGATAGGTAGTGAAGGGTTGCTGATTTCTCGTCGCCCCAGATTTCTACCTTGCTGCCATAGACGTTAACGTCGAATTCAGCGATAGCTTTTACTAGTTCGTAAGGAGTTTTGACTCCGAGACCTTTGAAGTACTCAACTTTGTGAGCTTCCATTGTGTGCTTGAATTCAGTAACAGCTTTCTCTCCACCAAATTTGTGAAGAAGTTGCATTGTGGTCATCCAGTTAAGACCCAAAACGCGTGAAGCTTGTTCTTGGATTCTGATGGTGTTCCAGTTAGCTTCAACAATGGTTTTTTCGGTGGTTACGGTTGTAGTCATTTTTCTCAAATACTCCAGGGAGCGGTGTGGTCAGGTAACTCAGTAAGTATATGAGTGGAATCAAATTTCTTAGCGGCTTTTAAGGCAGGCTTTTTTATTGCTCTTGACAAAGCCACCATTGCTTCATCTCCAAACTTGCGTAGCAAACTTTTCTACAGATTTCCCCTAATATTGAGGGCAGTTTCATTTTTTACTACTTATATAGAGGCGATTGAGTTAATTGGCCGGCGTCTAGTTGGCTGGCGTCTAAAAGTAGGCAACTTGGCCTAGTCCTAAATCAGTCATGTGCCCGATTACCCTCTGGTGGACGGGCCCATATGATGGCTGTATGGACTGCTACATGCTGCCGAGATGAGGTGATAAACAGATGGATTCTATGACTTTGCTGAGTACACAGGGTCTAATTTCGCCTCTGAGCTTGCTATTACTTAAAGTCGACCAACTTGTAGCTGTGCGGCTGGCTGAGGCTCTCGGCCAGTCGCTGGGCCATGCACTGCGCGTGGTAATGTCAGCTTCATTAGATGAAGCCCTCAAAATGGCAGGGCGGCGAAAGTTTGACCTAATAGTTTTAGATTTCGCTACCGTGGAAAAGGTAGATACTGATTCGATTACGCTAATCAGAGGCTTCTTTCCGCGAATACCAATTGTAGTTCTCGTCGGCTTCAGGGACAGCCATGCACTTGAACAGTTAGTTGAAGCCGGCATGCACACTTGTATTGATCGCGATTCGCTTGAAGGGCTAAAGGTTCTTACTTGTTCCCTCACGGGCAGTTTAGTTTAGTATTGGAATCCAAATTTCGAAGCCACCAAGGCCGGTGATAGGATCGAATTTCTCATCATATAATTCGAATTCTGGACCCTTGCTGACTTTGTATTTACTTTGAGGTAGATACTTGTCCCAAATGGTGATGCAAGTTTGGCGAATGGTCGAGACGTGATCACTATGCGTGAACACTAGATAAGTTTGGGCTGGAATTTCGAGATACTCTAATTCAGTAATTTCAGGAGTATTGGGCTCAACTTCCCAGGCGCACATGTAATTGAAATAGCCATTTTCGTCGCCATCGTATTTGGCACCATAGGCACATTTACCGGTCTGACCGGGAATGTTTCCGATGTGGGCGCCGAAGCGCTGCCATAGCGATGGGATAGCCGCACTACTTTCGCAGTTGTACCGTTCGCTCAGACCGGCAAGTTTCATGGCTTTGCCGATTTCAATTCTTGGTTCTGCGAGATTTTCGATTTTTGTCTCAGTCATTTTGATTGGCTCCACAAGTGTCAGATTTTCTACTTTTGCACCCATAATTCACCGATTGGAACTTCATAAAATACACTGTATCGCTATATTCGATTTGATAGATTTTGTGGTGCTTTATCAAATTAAGTTTTATTTGCTGATAAACTTGATAACTTGAAGTGCGCATACGGCGGTGGCTTTCAGAACCTGCTCTTGTCTACTGCGCTGCTTTCTTGCTTAGCTGCTTGGGTGGTAACTGTTCGTGCAATCTTTGCAGCCGATGATTTCAGAAAAATGTCTGCTGGTTGCGACACTGGTTCTGCTGGGGTCTGGTGGTGTCTTACCAGCTGTTGCTGCCGAGCAAGGGGTAGAAGCCCAGGCGCTGTCGGCGTCGTCAGCTGGTCCTGATACCTTGGCGTCGTCGGCAACGCCGGATACTTTGGCGTCTCCGACTAGTAGCCAATCTTCAGCGACTGCTCCCTCGGATGCTTCTGTTTCTGCTTCCCGGCAACTTTTCAAGTCAACTGTTGCTCGCCTAGATCGCAAGATCATGCTGGAGTGTATAAAACTGGCGCGCTTTAATGCTCAGTATCATGATGGAGTCAACCGCAAGAATTTTGCTCAAGAATGGCTCTATCCAATGCAGCGAGAAGCTGGTACGGCTCTGGCGTTCAGTAATACTATTGTCGACATCAGGCAGCGTGCAAGAGGTTTGAAAGACCCATCACTAGTCTCTCGCACTGCGCAGAAGAAAGGCTTAGAGTGCGCCTTGATTGGTCAGGCCATAACTGGTACCAGTTCGGCTGTGCAACTTTTCCAGAATTTCAATCACACTCGCATTGCTACTAAAAATGGTTTCTCGCCAGCGGCGGCAACGGCTACAGTAAAGGGCTTTGTTACTAATATAGATGCCATGCTTGCTGAACGGGGCAAGTTAGTAGCAGCAGCAAATCTGGTGCGCTCTAAAGATCTGTATGAGTTGCAAGGGCGCTTGCTTGCCCATATCAAAAATCAGTTGCTGTTTGAATTTAAGAACTGGAGCGTCGGTTCGCGCTTTACTGAATGGTCGGAAGATACGTTTTTTGCCATAGACTCGGCACAAGGTTATACTCAGATGAGTTCTTCGCTCTGCTCGCTACAGGGCTTTAGTAAGCGAGAGTATGGCAGTGCGGCTGCGATAACGGGATTGGTCGGCAATGCTTTGGTCACCTTCAACCCTGTTATAAGAACCGCTGTAGGGCACGCTGTCGCTCGTATTGAGCGTAACCGTCTCGACAAGATTTTTCCCCAGGGGCGCCCTCGCAAAATTGACGATGTTCTGGCTGAGTGGAATCTGGCTGCAGATCCAAGAGATGTCGATGAAACCTCTTCACTTGAGACTAAAGAGTTGGCCTTCCTCATTCGCCGCACAGAAGAGCTAGATGGCCCGCTCGACAAAGAAGTGCAGCACGTGGTGAATCTCAGGCGTATTGCTGATCAGCAAGCTATTTCTGGACCACTAATTGGTTTGACTGGCGTCACGCGCTCGGTATTGAATACGGTGGCTTATTATCAGAGCACTCCTTCAGGCTCTGCCAACTATGAGCGCACCAGAGTTGTGGGCAATCAAGTCAATCTTTCTGGCCGTATTGTTCAATCGACTGGTCAAGCCTATTCATTGATGAACACTCCCTATACTGAAGTTAAGCACTTTTTGTACAAACGCCGGTTGAGGAAAACAGGGCAGCTGCCAAAACAGTTATTGGCACAGCGTTTAGCCCGCCTAGATGAGTTAGAGAAACGGGTTAAGGCTTCGCTGTATTAGGTCTGTGCTTCTGCGGCACCACGGGCAGTGCTCGATGGTGTTACGCCAAAACCAATTTCGGATACATGCCAGTTATCACTTGCAACTTCTCTTGGGCAATCAAATTATCGATTGTGTCCATGATAACGTCCATTCTCACATGGGCGAAAGTGCCGAAGGCATCAACTTTATCTAGCTTTTTCTCTTTCAACTTTTTAGCTTTACTGCCAATCAAAATAGAGGCAATAGTTGTTCTTCCGACTTTGCCGCTCAGCTCACCAGTTAAGACTAAAATAGCTGCTTCTAGTTCGCTGCTGCCAGTTGTATCGGCTTCGACTTTGACTTTCGCTTTAGCTGGTCGGGATTGCGAATAGAGGCTCTGAGCTGAACGAGGCGAGCGACTGGCCTCGGTCACAGCCATTTTTGGTGGCGTCGGTATACTGACAAAGCGCTTCTCTACAGGGTGGCAGGTGTCGCAACCAGTGCAACTATTGTCGAGGGTTTGACCAAAATAGCCCAGTATATGTTTGCGCCGACAAGTTGATTCTTGGGCGTATTTGATTATTTGATTGAGCCTATGTGAATCTCTTTCTTTGCGGGCATCAAGCCAGCTCATGTCGATTGCTGGCATGCGACTGCCTGAAATTTCACGGGCTCTGACGCCGTTGGCGTCAACGTCGAGCATATTGAGATGCTTGAGCAAGTCAAGCGCACTGTTGATGGCCGAATCTTCCATGCGCATACGCTTGTGCAAATCCATTGGCCGCAATGATTGCTGCGAATTATCGTGCAAGAATTTGAGCAGGTGTGCCACTTCTTTGGCATCAGGGAAGTTTTTATCCATCAGCCATTTCTGGGTGTAAATATCTTTGGCTTGATAGAGCAAGCTGCAGGTTGCTTGATTACCGTCGCGCCCGGCCCGACCAGCTTCTTGATAATAGTTTTCTAGCGAGCCTGGCATGTTGTAGTGAATCACTCGTCTGATATTGGGCTTGTCTACGCCCATGCCAAAGGCCACAGTTGAGACAATTACTGAAATGGTGTCGTTCTCAAAGCTGTTTTGAACTTTCTTGCGAATGTCGGGAGACAATCCCGCGTGGTAGCAAGCGGCCGTAATTTTGGCTGCCTTGATGCGGCGAGCCAATTCTTCAGCTTCTTTGCGACTGCTGGTGTAAACGATTGACGGTTTCTTCTCCACGCCTAGCTTTGACTCGGCCAGCATGGCGAATACATGCCGGTCTTTGTCGGCATTATTGGCGCATTGCTCAACTTCGAAGCGCAGGTTGGGTCTGTCAAATGAGCCAATGACGCAGGTCATGCTCGGCAGACCGAGCGATTCGGGAATATCCCGTTGCACCCGGGGAGTGGCCGTAGCAGTTAGCGCCAATATTGTGGCTTTGGGCATCAGGCTCAAATAGCTTCTGATATTGCGATATTGCGGTCTGAAGTCGTGGCCCCATTGGCTGATGCAGTGGGCTTCGTCAATGACCAAAAGGGAAATATCTAAACTTTGCAGAAGGGAGCGGAATCTTGGCGATTCCAGGCGCTCGGGTGCGACATAGACGAGCTTGTATTGACCGCGTCTGATGCCTGAGATGCGCTCATCTAGCTGCTCGGCATCGAGGGAGCTGTTGAGCATTGTGGCGTTTCTAATGCCGCGGCGAATCAAGCCGTTCACTTGATCGTGCATCAAGGCAATTAATGGCGAAATTACAACCGTGACACCAGGAAGCACCTGGCTTGGTAGCTGATAGCAAAGTGATTTGCCGTAGCCGGTGGGCAAGAAAGCTAGGGTGTGGCGGCCAGCAAGAATATTGCTGATCACTTCTTTTTGTTTTGGTCGCAGTTGATCTAAGCCAAAACGGCTTTTCAGTATCTTTTCGATAGAGCTATCAAAGTTGCCATCAATGGCATGATCTAGGGCAAAGTCGAGGGCCATATCCATAGAGTGATCGTCGTCTTGTGACAAAACCGAGGACGACACGTTGCTTGTCGCTCTGGTATGACTTGACCCGCCGCTTAATGCGCCATTGCCTGTCGATTCGCCATCTACTGGATCGCTGGCTGTATTTAACGCGCGCTCGTTTGCTCGCTCAATAGCACGTTGAACTGCTGGTTCGAAAACAGCCATGGGACACCCTCATACTTGTGTCTCACTAGTTTACGTGTTCAGAGGCCGACAAATAGGTGCATTCACACAGTAGTGCCAAGTTTAATTGACTACTGTATATCTACTAGTGTTAGCTGACGGTGCTAGGCGCTCTCGTTATTTGCGCACTGCAGCCGTTTTCGGCTACTTCTTAGTTTCTTCTGGCTGCAGAATCTTTTTCAAGGCTGTGATTAACAGTTTGTTTTCGGCTGGTTGGCCGATGCTTATGCGCCAGCAAGTAGGTAGGCCGAAACCAGCCAGTGGACGAATAGCGATGCCGTTGCGCAGCAAGCCGTCGTGTATTTTGGCTACTTTCTCTTGCGAACCCATTTCAATCATGATGAAGTTAGAGTGCGAAGGAATGCGCTGCAAGCCCAGTTTGTCTAATTCACCGGTAAGGTAAGCCATGCCCTCTTCGTTGTTTTCGAGGGTTCTGTTCAAGAATTCATCGTCTTGCAAGGCGGCCAAACCAGCTTCTTGAGCCAATAGATTGGGCTCGAAAGGTAGTTTGATGCGGTTGACATAGTCGATTAGATATTCGTGACCAAGACCGTAGCCCAAGCGAATACCAGCCATGCCGTAGGCTTTGGCGAATGTGCGCAAGGTCAAAACGTTGTCTAAGCGATAACGCATTGAGTCTGGATACTCGGGGTTTATGGCAGCAAATTCATAATAGGCTTCATCAAGGATGACCAAAACATGGTCTGGAATCTTTCTGATGAAGTTCTCGAATTCAGTGCGAGTGAAAATTGTGCCGGTTGGATTGTTTGGATTGCAGAGGTAAATCATCTTAGTCTTAGGGTTTACCGCTGCGGCAATGCCCTCAAGGTCAAAGTGATAGTTCTTCAGCGGCACAGTATTGAGTTTGATGCCCTGGGCGTTAACCAATACATATAAGCCGATGAACGTACCTTGTGAGGTCAATACTTCATCATCTTCGTGCAAGAAGGCGCGAATGATGTTTGCCATTGTGCTCTCGGAACCGCTGCCAAGGGCAATATTGTCGATCTTGGTAGCAAAGCGCTCAGCTAAAGCTTCTCTCAAATTAGTACCGCAAAGGTCAGGATAGCGGTTGATCTGAGGCAATGCCTTCTGAATGGCATCTAGAGCCGATTGAGGTGGTCCTAGTGGGTTTTCGTTGGAGGCCATGTTAATGAAGCGCTCCATGCCGAGCTCTTTCAGTAGCTCAACAGGAGGACGGCCTGGCTGATAGGGTTTGAGGGCTTCTACGTGAGGCGGTACGAGACGCTTAGGCAGGTCTTTCTGCGGTGAGAAAGGAATCGTGTTCTTCGGGTCTGATACCAACGCCAGCTGTTGCGACATCGAAGCTAAAGTTTGTATAAATGTTGCCATGGTCACCCTGCACTTTTGAGTCGCAAAACGTAGGTTTAACGGGCACCTCGACTTTGACGCCTCGGCTTCCGATCTCCTCTTCGATATAAAAGTTATCACTAAACCACCCCCAAACACAAATTAAGACGGCCCATTTAAGGCTTGTTTAGGAAACTTTTAGGTTTCTACGCAAGTTTGCTAAGCTCTCGGGGCTTAATGCCAAGAGGATTTATGGTGTTGGCAACTTTTCGTAGTCAATTGTGACTGAGGCGGCCTCGGCGCTAGCTGATGACAAGAACCGCTCTGAAAGCTAATCGAGGCTACATAATCGCTTACTTTTCTAGCCAAGCTTTTTGCTACCGCGATGCACTTTATGCTAATCTTGCCTTCACGCGGGTGTAGTTCAATGGTAGAACGGCAGCCTTCCAAGCTTCATACAGGGGTTCGATTCCCCTCACCCGCTCCATTTTGAAGTCATAACAAACGCAGTGACAATTTCTATAGTGATGACAGTTCCTATAGAGATGACAATTCCTATAGCGATGACAATTCTTATATAGATAAGAGGTTTGCGGTGACGGAAGAGAGACTAAGCATAAGTGACGTACTAGTTGCCAAAAAACGCATCAGCGGTTTGGTGACCAATACTCCGTTACGCAAGAGCCATTGGCTTTGTGACCTTTCGCAAGCCGAAGTGTTCATGAAGTTAGAGAATCTACAGGTAACTGGTTCTTTCAAGTATCGTGGCGCTCTCAATGCCATGACCTGGGCCAAAGAACGCGGTTTTACCAAGGTATTCACTGCCTCCGCTGGCAATCATGGCCTCGGTATTGCCGAAGCGGCCGTGACAACCGAGCGCGAAGCGCGCATTTGCCTACCTACTAATGTTAATCCCATGAAGAAGCAAAAGCTCGAGCGCTACAGCGTTGGCCTTTTGCAGCATGGCGAAGATATGGACCAGACCGAAGCCTACGCTATGCGCTTGGCTAAAGAGCAAAAGGGTCTCTACATTTCGCCCTACAACAATAGAGAAGTAATTGCCGGACAAGGCACTGTCGGGCTGGAAATGTATGAGTTGATCCCAAAACTTTCGACGGTTATTGTGGCCGTGGGTGGTGGTGGATTGATATCAGGCATCGGTCTAGTTGCCAAAGTGATTAATCCGAAGGTGCGCATTGTTGGCGTCGTTGCCGCTGCTTCACCGACTATGAAAACCGCTATTCACTCTGGTCGTGTGGTCAAGGTTTTGCAGCAAGATACCATTGCTGACGGCATTGCTGGCAACATTGATCCAGAGACAATTACTTATCCATTGGTTCAAGAAGTTGTGGACGAATGGGTGGCAATCGAAGAGCGCGACATTCACCAAGCTGTCTTTGACTTCCTTGAAAATGAGGGAATGTTGATTGAAGGTGCTGCTGCCTGCGCCATTGCAGCCATTTCTGCCAAGTACATAAACTTCAAGCCACGCGAACGTGTGGGTGTGGTTGTCTGTGGTGGCAATATTGGCCGCAATAGCTGGCGCGAGATTGTCGGCGAACAGCTTTTGAGCGCCGGTAAATCTACTTAGGTCAGCTTGGCCAAACTAGTGCAAATTGGTTCAGTTTGATTCACTCTAGTTCAGCTTTAGAGCCGGATCAGGCCTTTCAATCAGCACCGATTTTTGCTCGATTGTTTGGCGTTGTTGAATTATCTGCGGTTGCACAACCACTGTTTTTGTTTGAGCATACTGGCGCACTGCAACATGAGGCTGTCTTGGGGCGTGATGGTAGACCCGTTTGACATAGTGCTTGGTTCTCTTAACTGGCGCTTTGACCACAGCAGTTTTCACTACAGCAGAGTTAGTCACTTGGGTAACTTGAGCTGGAGTGACTGAGGTAGTTGTCGTCACTTTGGCTTCTGTCGGCACGACTACTGCTTCGTGGCGTTCCATGATCATGGGCTCGACAGTTTTTTCGGTGGTGCCATCGCTGCTGGTGACACTCTTTGTTCTTGTCACTGAAGGCTGCATCCAGCTATCAATTACTTTTGGTTGTGAAAGCCCGGGCTGAATAATTTCGGTTGTGGTTTGACTGCTGGCTTGATTTATCACTGGGCTAGTCTGAGTTGTTGTTGTTTGCTTACTAGTCTCTGTGACTTCTGCGGCTTGCCCAGGCATAGCTATGCTTGCCGCAAAGAGCGACATTGCCGAAGCCAGAGATAACATCAGTTGGATTTGGCATTTTGTCTTCATGTTGCTCCTCGATTTTATGTTTAGTCTAGATTTTTTGGTTCACCTGCCAATGACGGGCGCAACACTCGCTAGTTCCAATTCTTCAAAAACTAAGATGATTCTTTGTGCAATAGAGCTATTGCGGTCGTTCACGCCAAGTGCCGGAAAGCCCTGATTTCCGGCAAAATTATAATGTTGGTAAGTGTGGATTCGGGGCAAAGTCTGGGCAATTAATTGTCAGTGTCAGTTGCCGCGATTTTGCTGAATGGCAGCGAATCATTTTCCGGCATTTTCATTTTCAGGCAGTTCCATTTTTTGAGGTTTAATTACAATGTCGACTGCAGTTAAATTTAAAACTGAGAAGATCGATGGTCTAGACATCTTTTACCGCGAAGCTGGTTCGCCAAGTAATCCGACCCTACTACTCCTGCATGGCTTTCCTACTTCATCACATATGTTTCGCAACTTGATTCCCAAGTTAGCTGATCAGTTTCACCTGATAGCGCCTGATTATCCTGGTTATGGCCAAAGCTCGATGCCCTTAGTTGACGAGTTTGACTATACCTTTGACAAAATCTCTGAAATTATAGACAAACTCCTTCAGCATCTCAAAATAGAATCATTCGCCATGTATGTGCAAGATTATGGTGCTCCAGTCGGCTATCGCTTGGCGATGAAACATCCAGAACAAGTTACTGGTCTCGTTGTACAGAACGGCAATGCTTTTGAAGAGGGGTTGAAAGATTTTTGGATTCCCATTCGAGCCTACTGGAAAGAGCGCAATACTGAAAACGCAGATGCACTGCGCGGTTTGCTTAAACTAGAAGCGACAAAATGGCAGTACACAGAAGGTGCGCGCAACGTCGAGAATATTAGTCCTGATGCCTATACCATCGATCAGGCTTTGCTGGATCGCCCGGGTAACAACGACATTCAACTGCAGATGTTTTATGACTATGGCTCTAATCCTCCACGTTATCCAGCGTGGCAGGAATTCTTTGCTAAGTATCAACCACCGACCTTAATTGTTTGGGGCAAGAACGATCAAATTTTTCCTGCCGACGGTGCTCATCCATACACTAAAATTCTCAAAGATATTGAATTCAACCTGTTAGACACCGGTCATTTCGCTTTAGAAGAAGATGTAGACTTTGTAGCAGAGCGAATTCAAAAGTTTCTCTTGCCAAGATTGAAGCCGGCTTTGCAGAAAGTCAGTGGCTAACTCTTTCGATATTTATTGTTAGCCTGAGCGGAGACCTTCATTAATGCTGGAGAATTCACTATCGCCGGCCAAGATTGTCTGTTTATGTGTAAGCAAGCCAAAGTCAATTATGTACCAGGGCCATGAACTTCGTACCGGTATTTTTAAAGAACCGGTACAAGGTAGAGTGGCCTTGCGAAGACTGAATCTAGACGGCGATGAACAGGCTGATTTGACTGTCCATGGTGGTGTGGATAAGGCACTGTATGTGTATGCCGCAGAGCACTATCCGTTTTGGCGAAATGAGCTACCTGATACCAAATTTGAGTGGGGCGCTTTTGGTGAGAATCTCACCACCGAGGGATTGCTTGAGGGAGCGGTTTGTATTGGTGATGAATTTCAAGCTGGTACGGCGGTTATTCGTGTGACTCAGCCGCGGCTGCCTTGTTATAAGTTGGCGTTGAAGATTGGGCGCTCCGATATTATCAAACGATTCATGAAGAGCGGCCGCTCTGGAATCTATTTCTCGGTGCTTGAAGAGGGCCTGCTTGGTGTTGGAGATGAAATCAAATTTCTTCGTAGCGACCAGCACAAAGTGACAGTGGCGGAAGTCGCAAGTCTATTTGGTCAACGAGATTATGACCCGGTGTTGGTTGAGCGAATTCTCAATTCTAATCTCGCTGCCCAGATGAAAGGTTTTGTTAGTGATGCTTTTGAACGACGTCGTTGAACTGTTGCGGTGAACTGCTGTGTTGTTTTGCCGCAAGTATCAAGCAACAAATTCTAAATAATGCGAATTTACCACAATGGCCCTTCGTGAGGCTCTGGTGGCGGTGTGCGCTTAAACATTCCTACCCATTCGTCAACCCAATAGGTGTCGTAAAACAGTAACCAACTTGTTTCTGGCAGTTTCGCTTTGGCAGCTTGCTCTCGCAATATCTCGGCTGCCTCTGGCAAGTCGCTTATGATCATGTCGATGTACGAGGCTTCGCTGCCGACGCCGCCGCCCAGTACACAACCTGCTTTGGCTTTTCTCAGCTCTCTGTCTAGCTTGTCTTCGAGCTCGAAGCGAGTCTCCACATCGTGGGCTAGCTCTTGCTCTTGAGACATTTTTAAGTAGGCGAATACTTCGTCGTGACGAGTGAAGGCCGATGAGTGAAAGAGCATTCTTCTTTCTTTGGCGAAAATTGTTGCCGGGTAAGGAGTGGTGATGACAGGTCTAAGACCCTCTTCCCAGCTACTGCCTTTGAGTGAGTAAAAACCATCAAGAGTTCTCTCCCAACAGCGCTCGATTGGTAACTCATCGACCAGTTCGACAACTCGCGAGGCTAAGACATTGCGCAAAGAATTGAGTGGATAGAACGGTTGCTGCTCAATATTGCTATCTTTCAAATATTCACTTTCGTCAATGTCGTCATTTTCAGCTTTGGCTTTGGCTGGTTCATCGCTTGCTGCTTTGGTCTTGGCTTTCTCTTTGCGTTTGCTCAAGGGTTGGGTCATGACGAAGTTGATCCATAAATCAACAGGCTCTTCTCCTAGCACGGTTGTTAAAACCGTGAGAGCGTCGGCGATGTCAGAATCTTTGTTCTCTTTTTTGAAGTGTTTGTCACGCAGGGTGATATCAAAACACTTTAGCGGTGATTCGTTAATTTGGCCTTCTACCTCTTCCCAGCTGTGCTTCAGCATGCTGTGTTCAAAGTCGTTAAAGTCGCCAATTAGCGGCTCTTTGAATTGAGTAAAGCGCCAATTAGCAATGTCTGGCGCTCTTTCAATAATTGCTTTAGTAAGTGGACGCAGAGCGTACTCTGACTCTGGCGTGACGGTAAAGACCAACCGCTTATCGCCGACTTCGAGAATGTCGCGGCTCACTTCCCACATCAAGTCTTCGTGAATGGGTTTAAGGTACGCCTCGCACCAGGCAACAGTTTCGTCGGTTTTATCTTCAAAGAAATAGCTTTTCAGGGTCTCGCTGTCGGCAGCAAACTGCTTCCAGAAGCGCTCAATTTGCTCGCTGACTCTGGTTTGTTCGTTTTTTTCGTCGCTGCTGCCAAACTGGGCTGTATGCCATCTCACAATTTTGTCTCCTGAATAGAGCATAGTCTACCCCCTTGAGGGTTGCTATGTTTTCTATAGAAATGACAATTGTTTTGCTTGTTGGCAACCGCTCCCTGTATCTCTTGCCATGTTTGTTTCTGGAATATCGCCTCTTCTGCCACTATAGGTGGTGTGATTTGCTGCTAACTTCTTATTGCCAGCAAAATTAACCTTTTTGCCCTCTTAAATTCGCTATCCTGTGCCTAATCTAGCCTTATTGAGATAGTAACGGTGGCGAGAATGAGGATCAATTTTAAACGCGGCCCTGGCCTAGCTGGCAGCCTAGTTGTTGGTGCCTTTGCTCCGGCTATTTTCTTTTTCGCTTCTACCGGATGTCTGGCACAACCTGAGCAGTCTCAGTATTCTCAGCATTCACAAAACGCCTTGTCTTCTGCAAATTTGCTTGGCAGTGCCATGGTAGAACCAAGTGGCGAACCGCAATCTCTTGCTGAGCCCAGTAAAGCGCCAGCAACGCGGCCGTCATCGAACCGTGCCCCTAGCTTGAATCCGATTCGCTGGCTGTTTGGACCCGTAATTAAGCTAGAGGAACAGACCGTCAGGTTGCAGGAGCAAATCATTGCTTTGACCGGCCCACTGGCGGCTGTAAAGCCTCTAATCGTTGGTTTGCATGGGCAGGTCGAGTCTACTCAAAAGCGCCTCAATGAAGTGAATACTCATTTGGATGCCGTGCACGGGCAGCTCGATTCGCTCTCGTCAAAGATGACCACTATCGACAAAAGCATTGAATCGACAAATCGGCACATGAAGAGTGTAGAGGAACCATTGCGCTCGGTGCAGACCCGTATGGCCAGTGTGGAGAAATCAATTAATGGTACCTATGATTCTCTAGCCGGAATCCGGGCTGACATTGGCGATATGCAAGACGATATCGCTGAGATTAAGGGGCCAATCATGCGCATTCAGCAACCGCTTGAGGCGATCGCAGCACCGGTGAAGAATCTCGATAAGCAGCTCGTTGGCCTGCATAGCCAGCTTACTGGTGCCCACAACGAACTTCGAGGTGTGCACGGTGAGTTGGGAGCGATACGTGGCCCGCTCGGCAATATGGAGCACCCAATCACCAATTTAGACGGAGAGTTGGGTGGATTGCACCAGGAAATTGCAGAGCTGAGACGCCTGCTTAGCTTGGTTCTTACTGCGATTTTCTGCTCGGCCATTTTAATTGCAATAGGAACGCCAATTGCCGGCATTTTGATTTGGAAGAATAAGCATAGGTTTATGCCACCGCAGCGCACGGATTAGATTGTGGGCTTCTGGTCTGGAGCGGATTAGATTGTTCGTTGCCGTCGCTAATCAGAAAGGTGAACGTGCTGCACCGTATGTGGTGCAGTCAGCTTATGGGTTGGAACTTGCCGAGTCAACAGGTGGTGTTGGGGCGACTGGAGCTAACGGAGCCGGTGCTTGAGTGGTGACAGTTACTGAGGGGGCGAGAGTGCCTGGGGGAGCTATGGCTTCGGAACCAGGTCCGGCGCCGCCATTTAAGCCATCGGTGATCACGACTTTCGTGATTCCAAGATTAAATTGCGCCGAAAAGCCGTTTTCTAACGCGGACTGCTTTACAACTTGAAATTTGGGGTATAGAATCGCTGGGAAGCTAAAAATTAGTTCGAGATCCGTTTTGCCTCGGCTTTAACCGGCCAGGACTTCGCTACTTTCAGCGATGTTGTTCACCTTACCAACAACTAAATAGATAGGAAGTGGCTTTCGAGACCTGTTTCGAGAGCAAACTATTGCCGGTTCACACCAGTCAATGGTGCTGCTTTGCGTGGCTCTCATTTGCGGTTATGTGCTGTCATTTCCTCATCTAGCAACTACCACATTGGAGTAAATATGCTATCAAATCTTCGCGTTCAACCAAGACTGTTCAGTCTTGTGAAGGCCGGTGCCCAGAAATTTGAGGGCTCGAGCCGCAGAGCCATAAACTATTTCCCCAGCAGTGGCTTGTCGCCAAAAAGCAAGGTTAAGTTGGATTTTTCAAATGAGCTGCCTGTTTTGCCGCAACTTATTAGTATCGAGGCGGCAAAGCTTTCTGGCTGCATCAAGATGGAGTCGAAGCGTTTTAAATCGCGCGCAGCAGTGCTTATTTACAAAGGGCAAGTGATTGCCTGTGTTTATGGCAGCAAAGCACACCCTGAGCAGCTGTTTGGAGCGGATGGCTACGTTGCGATGATGAGCGAGATCAGCTCAGTTCATAGTGATGTATCGAGCTATATTCTTGACGAAAAAGTGGTACTGTCAGCGGCATCAATGTTTCATGGTGAAGTCTTCGATACCGCTCCTGAACAGGAGCCAAAGCTGTCACTTTCAGGCTGTATGAAATTCATTGAAGAGCTTTCTGCTCCCGGCTCTATTGCCGTTGCTGATAATTCGGGCCAGCCAGTTTGTTTACTTTATTTGTCCGGCGGTTCATTGCTCGGCATTAACTCGCTCCATTCCTCTGTGCGGGAGAAGGATATTCGCTCCGTCTGGCAGTATTTAAAAAATAATCCGCAATCGAAAATACTGGCAAATTCTTTTGCACCGGAGGATGATTCAGTAAACGTATTTACTTTCAGTATGCTCAGCCAGAGTGCCCAGCGTCCAGCGGCTCAAAGCCGTGTAGGAGTATGCAGCGTCACTGAGCTGGCTGCTGTGAGAAATGCCGCTAATCTAGCTAATCTAGTTGGTGCTTACTCAGTCAAGCCAGTTGACGCGGCTAGAGAAGTGCGGTCAGATCGCTTCATCAGTCAGAGGAACTTGAGCGCTAAGCAGGCGAGACTGAACTCTTATGCGCAGTCGTCTTATGGAAATAATGCTGGCATTTAGATGTGCCGCTAGCCAAGGTCAACATTGCTTGGATTTATTCTGCAAATGATGCCGCTGTATACAGTGGCATCATTTTTTTTGCAACTCTATTATGATTCGGGAACTCCTTATTTTAGCTTTCAAAAAGTTTCCTTTCGACGACGGTTGAAGGTTTGGTGAAAGCTTTGAATCGCCGTGCCCGTGGGGATTTTAGTTGACAAGTGTGCATCTCGATGTTAGCTTAGATTTCCGAATCAACCGAGACAAGTCGGCAACAGCAAATAACAATTGCGTTTCGAATCTTTCTCGAATCTTGCAACCATATTCTGTGTAAATCTAAATCCCTGCAGCCTACTTTTAGGCTCAGTGAGATATTGCTGCATTGTTTTAGAGTTTTTTCGGTCAGGTCCTAATAAGGTGTAAAACCATGTTTGCCAAATCACTAGTTACCCGGCTTGCTCTAATCGTTACTGTATCTTCTTCGGCCGCATTTACCACTGCACCAGCGCTAGCGCAAGATGCCTTCGGCTCAGGTGGTCAGTTTGCGCAGAATTCACTGGGTGCGACAGGAACACAATCGCGCTTGAACTACACTACGGGCTCACAAACGCAGCATTTATTTGATGGAAATTCACCAACTCTGCAAGGCGCAACTTATGGCACAATCGCTGCCCAAGGCGCCGAAGCAACAGTTGTACAGGGCGTGAACACCGCAGGGACTGTTCGGGTTAACAACCTCGCCAATATGGAAGCGCTTCTCAACATCATTGCCAATGGTATGGAGATTCTCGGCATCGCCTGGGGCGGCCCCACTATGATCTGGGGCTTCATGCACATGGCGGCTGGCTCACAGCAGGCCATGAAGAAAGTATTGTTTGGCGCAGCAGGAGTAACCGGCGGACTTGCTACCCCTGGTTGTATCAACTGGTTGGTGGCATCGGCTAGAGACGCGGCCTTGTTTAACTAGTAGCTTTTCGAAGGACTGATGGATAAATCCTTTTGTCGATTACAATTTAGTGGCAAGATTCGTTGGTACCATATTTGTAGTCGGTATTTAGGAAGGGACTAGTTTGTCAAATAACTCAGTGGCCAGAAACAAGCGTCGAGTTTTTATAACGGGCTCGGCTGATGGCCTTGGTCATGCTGCTGCTAAAACGCTGCTTTCTCAGGGGCATGAAGTCATTGTGCATGTGAGATCAAAAGCGCGACTAAGTGCAGTCGACGACCTTGTGGCTGGTGGTGCCATTGCAACTATTGGCGATTTAGCTAACTTCGGCGAAACTCAAGACCTCGCTCACCAGGTGAATGATCTCGGTCGTATGGATGCTGTTATCCACAATGCCGGTGTGTATAAAGGCGACGTCGCTGGTGTAAATGTCTTGGCGCCTTATGTTTTGACGGCACTAATGCATCGGCCGCAAAGATTGATTTATTTAAGTAGTGGCATGCATACGAGCGGTAGAGCCAGATTTGAAGATTTAGATTGGAATACTAAAGCCTCGTCAGTTAGCTACTCTGATAGCAAACTATTAATCACGGCATTTTCTGCTGCCATTGCAAGAAGATGGTCGCACGTTTTTTGTAATGCTGTTGATCCAGGTTGGGTGCCAACCAAGATGGGCGGCCCCAGCGCTTCTGACGACTTGCGACAGGGGCACCTTACACAAGAGTGGCTGGCCGTGAGTGAGGAACCAGAGGCGCTAACGAGCGGAGGCTACTGGTATCACAAGAAGCGTACTGAGCCTCATGCTAAAGTTTTGGATCCGGATTTCCAAATCCGCTTGCTGGAAAAACTAGCAAAGTCTACCGGGATTAAACTTGGAGCTTAGTTCTGCTGTCATATATACTGCGCTTAAGCACTACTCTAAGGCTCTTCTAAATCAGAGGCCTTCAAAGCTTGCCCCTCTCTCAATAACCGTTTGGCTGATTTCCCGAGCGCGTGGTTGACATTTTTCAAGCAGTCCGTCTTTGATACCATGCGAAAGTCCATGTGAACAGAGCTCAAGATTATGATCGATCCGGCTCTGATATCTCTAGTGGCGCATACCACCGCGAGCCGCTCTAGTTCATTATCGAAGCTAGGTATGGCAGCCATCCGCAGTTGGGTGCAAGTGCTGCACTGCGCCCCCTGATACGGGCGGTGGCAGGTCTTGCAAATTAAGGCTTCTTTCGCTCTAGATGGTTCTGGGGCTGGTACATTTCCCCAACTACTGATTGTTTGTATGTCAAATACTTTGTTTTGATGCTGATAGAGTTCTTCCATATTTTTTATGGTCCATCGGGTCTGCGGATGGTTTATGCCATGGGCTATAAGGTTTATAAGCAGGGCCTGCTTTAAACTATCTTCTGACTCTTTCAGCTTGTTTTGCACACATTGGCATTGGGCGAGCTTGTTGAGGATAAACGACAGCTCTGGATGATCTAGCCCTAGAGCCGTTATCTGTTTATCCAGGCAGTCGTTGTATATCGATTCTGCGTGGGAGAATTGCTTCTGCTGGTAATAGAGATCGCCTAGGTAGTCCAAGCAGAGAGCTACGACTAGTAGAGACTTGCCTTTAGCCGCTTCGTCTATGGCCTGCCACATAAAGTTCTGCGCGTCTTCATAGTGCTGATTGGCGGCTGCATTCTCCGCGCAGGTTTTCAGGAGTTCCCAGGTTTCAGGCACGCTATTTGTCCAGGCTTCGATTTGCCATATATTTTAGCCCTATAGACCTTACGTGTGGTGCTAACAAAAAAAAGGCACCAAACAAAAAGGCCAGTCGCTTAAGACCGGCCTTTCAATGTTCTAAATGGTTGCGGGGGTAAGATTTGAACTTACGACCTTTGGGTTATGAGCCCAACGAGCTACCAGGCTGCTCCACCCCGCACAGCTATCTTACAACGACTTGATGGGATAATTCGAGGGGGCGGTCAAGAAATATCGTCACTAAGTGCTAATTTTGTCTGCCCAATTGTTCAATACTCAGACCAGTACAGGATTTCAAGCTATGAAGGCAGTGTTACAGAGAGCTTCACGTGCCAGTGTTACGGTGAACGGAGAGGTTGTTAGCCAGTTCCAGTCAAGTAGTGATCATGCCTGCGGCTTGCTCATCCTTTTGGGCGTAGAACAAGGCGATGGTGAGGCTGACAGCGTTTACTTGGCTACCAAGGCGGCCGAGCTGCGTATCTTTGAAGATGAGAATGGCAAAATGAATCTTGCTCTGCAAGAAGCTGGCGGCCAGGTGATAGTTGTCTCACAATTCACCTTATTGGCTGATTGGAAGAAAGGGCGTCGGCCGGGATTCACCCAAGCTGCTGCACCGGCTGAAGGCGAGAGGCTTTATCAGCACTTCTGTCAGGAGCTGCGCAATAAGGGTCTAACCGTCGGTACCGGGGTTTTTGGCGCTGACATGAAGGTCAGCTTGGTTAACGACGGTCCGGTGACGATATTGCTAGAAGCCCGTCAGGGCAAGCCTGTCTAATTGGCCTAAGTTCTAACTCTGCTTAACACTAGCTCAGCTAAACGCTTGTATGCAATTTACGGTCTGACAAAATTGTGGCAAGTTCTTTGCGCAAAGTCTTTTGCACCACTTCAACAGGGTCGTCAGCTGCAATGGTTTGGAAGTTATATTCTTCGGCCATGCGCTCATATTCAAAGAGAATCTGTGATTGATAGAGCTTGAACGACTGGTACAAGTCATTCGACATGCCGATGTCTCGACCTGATTCATAGAAATCGAGGCCACCGCGTGTGGTGATGATGCGGCGCAGAAGTGGCTCTAGGGGCATCTTTAGATAAACAACCAGATCTGGTTCCACGGCAAAGCTGTAAAGCTCGCGCACCCATGATGGGTCTGCTCCTCTAACTACATCGCGGGCCAGAGCCGTATAGAAGTAGCGATTGGTTATGACAATGTGTCCAGCTTTCAGGGCGGGAATAATTATGTTGTGCAGGCGGTCTGCCAGGTCTGTGGCGTAGAGCAAAGAGAAAGTTATGGTGTTGAGGGCATTTTTTTCTTTGGCCTTATCGATCACTCTGGTCATCAGTTGTGATGACTTCCAGTCTGTTCTGGTTACGCCATAACCTTCGATGTTCAGCCAACTTTGCAATAGCTGGGCCTGGGTGGTGCGACCAACACCATCGGTGCCTTCCAGCACAATGAGCTTGCCGGGGTATTCATGTTTTGGTCTTTTGCCGCTGCTAGGGCCTTTTTCAGTCATTGTCTTGCCTTAGTTAGTTAGCCTTAGTTATCATCTAGCCGATTAAATTTGTGGCGATTTCGCGGAAGAGCATCTGTTGTTCGTGGATTGGTTTTATTGCAGGCATAGTGTGGAAGCCATATTCGCTCACCATTTTGTCGTATTCATTGATGATACGAGATTGGAAAATTTGAAAAGATTCCATGGGGTCTGCTGATAAGCCAACGTCCATGCCTGATTCATAGTAGCCCGGCATGCGGCTATTGGCGATGCGGGCTAGGGAAACTTCTACAGGTACTTGGAAGTAAAATGCGCCGTCGGGGCGAATAGAAAAACCGTAAAGACTGCGTACCCAGTCAGCGTCAACACCGCGAGCTACGTCTCGAGCAAAAGCTGTGTAGCAGTAGCGATCGGCCAAAACAATAAGGCCCGCTTTGAGGGCTGGAATAATAATATTTTCCAGACGATCGGCAAAGTCTGTGGCATGCAAAAGGCTGAAAGTAGTTGGAATCAGCGAATTTGAGCGTTTGGCTTGCTTAATTGTCTTGGAAATTAGTACTGACGAATTCCACTCAGTAAATATTACGCTTTTGCCCTTTGATTCCAGCCAGTTGCGCAATAAATCGAGTTGAGTCGATTTGCCAGAGCCGTCTACGCCTTCAACTACGAAAAGCTTGCCGGGAAAGTTATGTTTGTTGTTGAGGCGCATACTTAAACGTGATTTACCTTTAGATAACTAAAGTAAGGGTCTCAAGTTGACTTCTCATGTGATCAATTTCACAGTGATGATTGAGAACATCGCTATTATATAAGGCATTATCAGTACATTAGTAGTTTTCGCTGTTTTTGCTGTTTTTGCTATTTTCGCTGTTTTTAACCGATTATTAGGGTTCTCTATGTCTTCCAATTTGAAATCAGGCCGGGCTCAAGCTCTACTTCTGTCAGTATCAGTGTCGATTGCCATTGGTGGGGAGTTAAGTGCCCTTGTTTCTCCGCCTTCGGCCATGGCCCTCTCTTTGAAGATGCCTAGCTTTAGAAAGGCTAAAGATGAGCCCACTGCTGATAGCAAGACCGATCCAAAAGCCGCTAAATCTACTAAGCCCGAGGCCAACTCTACTAAGTCTGAGGTAAAGCCAGCAGAAGAGCCAGCCCCTGCGGTAAATAAGTTCCACTTTGGTTTTGGTAAGAAGAAAGAAGCGCCAGCACCGGCCCAGCCTGAGGCAAAGCCGGCCGCTCCAGAGTCGAAGCCTGAAGCTGAGGCCGGACCGCGTATTGAACCACAACCTGATTCACAAGCAGAGTCACAGCCCGAACCTAAACCAGAATCTGAAGTTAAGCCAGAAGCTAATTCAGGCGCAAAGTCAGAGGTTGAATCAGAAGCGAGTACTGAAGCCGCCAAAGCCCCTGTTCCCGGTTCAAGTGTAGAGACTGGTGCGCCAGTGCCCCCTAGAACAGAACCACCTGAACCCTTAGAACAGAAAAGGCCTGCTGCCCCTGCCGCTCGTAACACCCCGGCTGCGCCGGTTCCAGGTGGAGCTAAAGAAAACAGTGCTGAGGTAGAGAGTGCTGAAGAAGCACCTCGAACTGAGCCTCCTGAACCAATCAAAAAGGCTGTGCCTGCTGCTCCTAAAGCTGTTCCTCTTGAAGAGGACGCTGTGGATGAGCCTGCCAAAAAGATTCCGGCCAAGAGTGTTGAGATGGCTCCCGATCAGGTCGAAGATGAGGCCGACGAAGCTGAGCCTGCTGCCGCTAAACCAAAAGCCAGGGCAACTGATGCAGAGTCTGAAGACGAGGCTGCTGAGGAGAAAACACCAAAACGCAAGTTCCCCCGGCGCAAAGAAGACATCGATGACGCTGAAGAGATGGAAGAAAGCGAATATCGCGATGAACAAGAGAAGAAGAAAAAAGAAGCACACTTACGTGAGCTTACTGCACCGGCGGTGCCACCAGAGCAGAGAGATCCTGAGCCCCATTTATTTAAGGCTCAGCGCTTAACTCGTCAGGGTAAATTTAGTGATGCTCTGAGAGAAATTAATATCGCTCTCAGTCTCAAGCCTATGTATTGGGAAGCTCAGTATCAAGGAGCGCTGATTTTCCAATTGCAAGAGCGCAACAAAGAAGCAATTGAACGCTATCAGTACATCGTTGATCGTCGACCCGACTACATGGAGGCTTTCATCAACCTCGGTTCGCTTCTCGCCAAAGAAGGTGAGTACGAAGAGGCTGAAGATGCTTACCGCAAGGCCATTAACTTGCATTTCAATTCGATGTCGGCGCACTATAACTTAGCCAACTTGCAGATTAAGCAGAACAAGCTCAACGAAGCCTTGAAAGAGTTGAAGATTTGTCTGAAGTTGTCGCCCCAAAATGCCTGGGTGCACAATAACCTTGGGGTTATCTATCTCAAGCGTAACTATCTTGAAGAGGCCGAAGAAGAGTTCACCAGAGCGACCAACTTAGAGCCAGCCAACAAAGCATTTTCATCCAACTTGATGTTGGTGAAAACCAGAAAGCGCAAACCGGTTCAAGTCTAGTTAATCTGCACGCCTAAGTCATTTGTCAGTTGCACTTCTAGCTCTTGGCCAGGGGCTAAGCTGACATTGTCTCCTGAGCGGAAAATAGCAATGGCTGAGCCACCAATGGCAGTGGCGATGGCTGGTGCGCCAAGGGTGGCAACGTTGGCGGCAATCAAGGCATTGCGGGCGGTGCCAGTTGAAGACATGCCAGTGACGGCGCGGACGTTGCCTTCTACTCGGGTGCCGAAGTTAGTGCCGGGGTCGAGCTGACCTTTTTGATTGGTCAGGCCTTTCTGAAATTCTAAAGCCGCATCAAGGGGAATCACTTCGCCAGAGGGGGTGACTATTTGCTCCAAACGGAGGCCAATCTTGGCGGCTCGACTCAATAGTCTTGGTTTGGTAACTTCAAATACTCGACCCCGCACCAGGCTGCCTTTGGCTAGTAGAAGGCTGGTGCCATAGAACAAGTCGTCTTTTACATGGGCTTCGAATAAATCGCCAGGGTTGCTAGCTTTGGCATCTACCGATGTTTCTAGCACAAGTTTTAGGCGGGTTTGCACCGGCAGCGAGGCAGAGGAAGCGTCTGCTTTCAGGGCTGTGCCGGAGCCTTGGTTATCTTGAGTGGAAATGCGAGAACCTGAAGCCGAGCTGTAAGAGCGGCTTGGCGCTGTGGCTGGTTGATTAGGTGGAAATTCAGGAACGTTTTTAGGGTCCATGGTCTCAATGTGGCTAGTGCTCGTTTGGGGGGCATAGCGTGGCTGTCTTGAGTCTTGCCGGGCGATTGCCGCCGAGCTTGAGAAGTTAGCCCAGCTCAATAGATTTAGAGTTGCTGCTGTAAGAGCCAAGGCTCTAGCTATCTTATTGTTTTGCACTTTCCACATCCCCTGAGAACCAAGTAGATTGTATTACCTTTTTAGGCTATGACGAAGGGAGGCGAAGAAAGATTCCTTGAGATATCAAGTGTCCACCCTTAAGAATTTATCGACTAAGCGCTCATAGTGAGGCAAAAGTTCGTCGAGGAGCTGGCTGCGCTCACTGATTAAGCTCAGAGGGGTATGCCTTTGAATAGTGGCTTCTCTGGCTTTGACTCGTTTGGTTGCTTCGTCTACCGTGCAGCCAATGTAATGCATTTCTACCTGGTAGCCCTGATTTTTGACGGCTTTGATCAGGTCTAGATGCTTTCTATTAGTGGCGCTATGGTCAAAGAAAATGTTGCGGCGCTCCTCCACAAGCTTTTGTAGCATGTGGTAGCCAATTGCTCGGGCTGGTAGCTCCCAGCGCTGAAAGGCCGCTTCAATGCCCAGCTTTTTGCAGTCTTGCTGGTAGCCTGTCAGTTTTTCCATCACCGTATCAAATTGCACGAGATTGAAAGATTTAGCGCTATTTAAAAAATTGCGGGTGTAGGTGGTTTTGCCGCTGCCGGGAATGCCGCACATGTGAATGAGCAAGGGCTCTTCGCTCTTTTGGCTGCTAGCCTCTGCCAGTGCGGCCTCGATTAGTTCTTGGGCTTCACTTTTTAAATCGTGAGGCACATCGTCAAAGTCGATTAACTTGACGCCCTTAATCATGCTTTAGTGGCGGTACATAGAATGTCTTTAAGGGCGGCGGGGTCTTCATTCCAGCCTAAGAGTGAATAGCTTTTATGGCCTGTTAATAGGCTGACTTTGCCGGTGCCCATTTTGAATTGTTTGCTGGCTACGCGGCGTTCAAATTCACCGGCAATGAGCTTGAGAAAATAGCGCAGGCGGCCGTTGCTACTTACCAGTAAAACTGTATCGTCTGCGTGTTTTGCTTCTAGCTCTGCTACCAGTGACTGCACTTCTGCTGTTACAGCTGCTTCGCTTGAGGCCCAGTGGCAGCCGCTTGGCCAGGTGCTGCTGTTGATCCAGTTTTTTAAGCTGTCGCCGAATTTAGCGGCGATTTCATCATCGCTTAGGCCGCTCCAGTCGCCGTAGTCTAGCTCTGTCAGCCGGTTGTCGATGATGGGCGTAGGCTTGGTCGCTTGCTTTTGGGCTACAATTTCAGCAAATTTTTTAGTGCGTAGCAGAGGAGCGCAGTAAATCGCTGCTAGCGAAGTGCCCTCCATCGCTGCTGCTGCACGTTCTGCTTGTTCAAGGCCAGATTGCACCAGGGGCAGATCGTTGGCGCTGCCCACCCATGTCACTTTGTCGCCGGGGCCAAAAGTATTGCCGTGTCTTGCCAGTATCAGTCGCATTTCTATCTCTTTAGTTTGGGGCTAATTCAAAAAGCTCACCTTGAGCTGCAATTATTTCTTCCACTCTTGGTACATCGGTGGGGCTGTCAACTGAGCCGTGGGTGCGGCCTTTGTAGTCGACCAGCACGACTCGAATATCAATGCCGTTTTCTAAAGCGCGCAATTGTTCCAACCCTTCAATTTTTTCCAGATCGCCAGGGGGTAAGGCCAGGTACTCTTTCAGCGCAGAATGAGTGTAAGCGTATAGGCCAATATGTCTGTAGAGTGGTGGCTCGCCCTCGGGCAGGGTGCGCAAAAATGGAATGGGCGACTTAGAAAAATACATAGCGTCTAGATGTTTGTTGAAGACGACCAGGGTTCCGCCTACTATGCCAGCGGCTTTTTGTGCTGCCAGGTCTTTGTATTCGGCTAGTGAGATTTTCACTGCCGGAGTGGCAATGCGCACCGATGGGTCAGCTTTCATGGCCTTGATAACTTCGCTCAGAATCCAGGGTGGGGTGAGAACAGCGTCGCCCTGTAAATTGACAATGATGTCGCCTGGGTTATCTAGCTGGCTGACGGCTTCAAAGGTGCGTTCGGTGCCGTTGGTGCAGTCGTGGCTTGTGCGCACTACTTCTGCGCCAAAGCTCTTGGCGTGGTCTTCTATGCGGCTGTCGTCTGTTGCAATCACCACCCGGTCGGCTAACGATTGCTTGGCGATGCGCCAGGTGCGCTCGAGCATGGTTATGCCACTTATTTTCACCAGCGGTTTGCCGGGGAATCTGGAAGAGTCATAACGTGCCGGAATGACGATGATTGATTTCATCTGCTGCCCCTTGCCCCAGGCGATTTGCCCAGAAAGTTCTATCTTTTGAGCATTTAATTATACTCGATGATAATTATCGGCCTGAGCGGGGCAGAATGTCTGGGTGCGCATATGATGTCTAGTGCATACATATAGTGGGGAGTTCTCATGGAACATAGCTCAGCCAGCTGCGATTGTTGCGACCGTAAGACCATGAATGCCCAGATTCGAGAAACTCTCGTAGCCTGTGAAAATGAGGTTATTGACGGCGCCCGCAAGGTCGTTAAGGGAGCGTCCGACCCATTTTCTGGTGTGATCAAGTTTCTAGAGGGGCGGCCCGAAGGGGCTTCGTTGCATGGTTATCTCGTCAATCGGGTGTTGATGGAGACCTTTGGCTCCAGAGATGAAATTCCTGGCTTGATTCGTGCCATTGCTTCCCATGTGCGCGAAGTGATTCGTCAATCAAATGTCATTAGCATTATTAATGAGCACCCCACAGCCGAGCGCTGGGGCACTTTCATTATTAAGCAGAAAGAGAAAATTAGATTTGAAGTCGGCCGTGAGAAAGACTGTCTGGTCTTGAAAAATATTGCTGGCCTGGTCGGCAGTGAGCACGGTGTAGAATGTCCCCTTGAGAAAATTTTGGTGCAGAACGGTAAGCTTGTGGTTACCTTAAACATGGGCTTTCTTCATCCGCAGAAGGTGTTAGATCTCTAAAGCCGAAGACATTAAAGTATTTGCCCATCGTGGCGGCCGAGAGTGGGCGCCCGAGAATACTCTTGCCGCTTTTAAAAACTGTTTGGAGCTTGGTGTAGACGGTATCGAGCTTGACGTTCAGCGCTGTGCCAGTGGTGAGCTAGTCGTTATTCACGATCAAGATCTTGGTCGCACCACCAATGGTGTGGGTTTGGTTTCTGACGTCACCTATGATGAGATTCATAGACTAAGTGCTGGTCAGTGGTTTGATATTGGTTATCGCAGCGAAAAAGTGCCTCTGCTCTCTGAAGTTCTAGATATGGTGGCAGGAAAGTCGATACTCAATATTGAGATCAAGAATGCCCCGGTTAGCTACGGCGATATTGAAGAAGAGCTACTGGCAATGCTCTCTGACTATAACCATAATGACAAAGTAATTGTCAGTTCGTTCGACCACTATGTTTTGCAGCGTTTGCGCCAGCTCGATAATAATATTCAATTGGCTATGTTGGCTGATGCTATCTTGATTGACATGCCCAAGTACGCCCTTGATTTAGGCGTTAACTACTTGCATTTGTGTCTAGGTTCGTGTCGCTCTGAAGTTGTAGAAGAGGCTCACCAGGCTGGTCTCAAGGTGACAGGCTGGACGGCTAATGGCCGGCGAGCCTGGCTTGATGCAATTAAAATGGGTGTAGACGGCATAGTTACTGATGATCCAGCCGAGCTGATGGTACTGCTCGGTCGAGCCATGCTGCTTGATTGAATACTTGCTTGATTGAATACTTGCTTGATTGAATACTTGCCTGATTGTCTGTTATCTAGGCTAAGTAGCCTTGCTCTAGCGGGGCTGAATTTTGTCCAGGCCTTTCTGCGCTAGCTGCTTCAAGCGCAAAGGCGCGAGCCTGTCGTCTAAGACTCTTCTGTAGTGCTCGATGGCCTCAGGATTGCGGCGCAGCATTACGGACGAAACAGCCATTAAATACTGCAGTTCGATGGCCGAGGGATTGCGCTCGTACATGGTTTTCAATTGCTTGAGAGCGGCTTCGTAGCGGCCTTCGCGAATGTCTACCAGGGTGGTTCTGATGGGGCTGTCGGGCACAACGGTGAAAAAACTGGCTTCGTTTTTGCCGGCCGCTTTGTTTGCTGTATCTTGGTCTAAGAGGCTATTCTTCTGGGCCGTAGCGTCCGCATCAGGCGTACCGGCTGTGCCTTCTTCTTTTGCCAATTGCTGGGCTTTTTGCAGGGCTTCTGCCGCTCCAGGTGTGTCGCCAATTCCGGCTGCTGGGTTTGAATTTGGGTCTGGGCTTGCATTAGGGCTCAGATTTGGGCTCAGATTTGGATCTTGCGGCGCCGCATCGGCAGCGCTTGCTGGCGTCGTGTTTAAATCGGGAAAATCACCAACTCTAGATGGATTAGGATCATCGGGGCGGCCGAGGCCTTCAAATGGATTGCCGCCATTGACTGCTTCGGGCCGTGGGGGCAGGATGCTCTGAGCATTTGCCTGGCAGGCCATTGCTAAAGAGTAGCTCAACAAACAAGCGCTCAGCTTGAGCTTGAGTGTTTGGCGGCTTTCCTTTGTAGAAATACTTTTCCACATAAAAACTGACCTAGCGGGTATTTTGACGTACCAGTTTAGAAACACCGGGTATTTCTAGATATTTGCCCCGTAGTGACTGCACAACACCAGCAATAACAGCAATGAGATAAACAAACTGCACTGCCTGCATGGCGAAAACCAGGCCGGCTCCAAATATGCCGTTGGCGCCAGTGGCGGCTGGTCCAAATAGTCCAAGTATGCCGCCCAAAGTGTTGCCTAGAGCACTGCCTGTCCAGGCAATGAAGGTATTGAAAATCGACAGTAAAATCGCTTGGACAAAGTGAAAGCGGAAGAACATATTTTTGCTGTAACGGCCATTGGCGATTACATAAATTAGACCAGCAATGCCATAGGTGAGGTAGCTCGCTGCTGACATCACCTTCATCATGGTGTCTGAATTTTGTTGAAGTTTAGGTTGAAACTTGGCTGGCATGGTTGGCTCCACCGGTAATGGTCTGGTCTAGGCGCTGTTTTTCTGGACAATTTCATTTTACAGTGTATTTATCAACCCTACCGGGGTGAAAGATCGCCTAAACTGATTGACTGGCTGTATTTAGGGAACATTTAATGGCAGATATGTCTGACCATGAGCAATACCAACGAATAATTGACCTGCTTTCAGCCAATGAGCTGGAAGACGTCATGGAGCGCGTGGGTAATCTTCTCATTGCCGTCAGCGGCGCCCAGTCTGCGGCGATTTTGATGTGGGACGCCGACCTCGATACTTTTGCCGATCGCGCCTACGTGGGCGACAAGCAAAAAGACTTGAGAGCCTTGACTGATGCCTTTGTAGAAGCTTATGACATTGAGGGCTTTGATGCTGGTGATGTTGAACTCAAAGTGGAAGATATTCTCGAGAACGAGGATATTACTTTGCCTGCCTCACTTCTAAAAAATCTTGGCGATGTTTATCTTCTGACGGCTATCAACCAGGGCGAGCGCCGTGCCTTCGTGCTCTTTACTGGTGCTGAGTTACCTGCTGTTAGTGCCGTGGAAGAGGCAATTGCTCCTTATCCCATCGCTCTCGCTCTGGCGCGGGGCTGGGAAAGCAAAGAGTTGCAGCGCGAAAATGAGCGGCTGCGTAGTCAGTATGAAGAAATCGAAGACAAGACCAGCAATATGGAAGAGCAGACCCGCAAGCTCATCCACGATATCACTGCTCGTGATGCTATTCGTATGAAGCACCTTGAGCGCGAGCGTCTGGTTTACTGGATTAGCAATGCTGTGCGCAGCTCCGTGCATATTAAAGAAGTGCTTGATACCACGGTTGAGAAAATTGGTGCGACATTTGGCGTCAGCCGTTGTCTTTTGCTCCGGCCCCACGACCGGCTGACCGAGCTTGATGTTTTTGAATATACTCAACTCAATGTTGCTTCTGTGAAAGAGATGTTTCACAGCGACCTGGGCCGCGATTTCACCATCAAGGCTTTGAGCAAAGAGACTCCTGAAAATATTGAAGATCCAGATCATGACGATCGCACAACTTATGATCGAGGATTTTTGAAAGAGATGTCGTTGCGCAGTGGTTTGATTGTGCCTCTGGTTATGCGCGATCAAGTGCTTGGTGCGCTCTTCTTGCAAGATACTACGGTGAGCCGCGACTGGAGCATCGATGACATATCTTTGATTGGCTCACTGGCGGACAACCTCTCGGTGGCTATTGAAAATGCCGAGCTGCACCAGGAGCGTGAGCGCCAAGCCGTAATGGATGGTCTCACCGGGGTCTTTAATCGACGCGCCTTTACTGAGGCTTTGCACAAAGAGTTTGAGCGCGCCAAGCGCTATGAGCATACTTTGTCATTGATTATTGTTGACCTCGATTTTCTCAAGAAGATCAACGACAATTTCGGTCACATGGCCGGTGATGAAGCCATTCGCGCCATCGGTCAGGTGCTGCGCCAGTCTTCTCGTTCTATCGACTTTTGTGCTCGCTATGGTGGTGAAGAGTTTTGTTTGCTCTTGCCCAATACCGAAATTGATATGGCAGAACAGCTGGCTGAGCGTCTGCGCCGCTTGATTAATGAAATTGAGGTGGAAGGCTATGGCAATATCTCCGCCAGTTTAGGCGTGGCCAGCTTCCCTCTTCACTGTGATTCGGCCGATGATCTCTTCCATAAGGCAGATGAAGCGCTTTATTGCGCTAAGCAAGGCGGTCGCAATTGTGTCAAAGTCTCTACGGCGCAAGGCTCTGGCCATAAGTCTGGGGAGTCTGAAAATACAACAGAAATTACATTTGAAAATACATCTGGGGGTGCCACTGATAGCACTCCTGAAATCGTCACAAATTAAGTCTTAAAGCAAAATGTAGTCAGGTTCGCTTTTTACCAAGCAAGGTATAAAGTGAAGTAAGAGCCGTCTTTACTGAAAGGGAGAGAGCCCACTGTGAGCATCATCGATAATGTCATCAATACTGTTACCAAAGAGGTAAACAAAGTTCAGTCGCGGGCCCAGGAAGGTATTCAGGCATTCAACCTCGCTAATCAAATCAAAGAGCTAGAGCGCAAGAAACACGCCAAGATGGCTGAGATTGGCCGACTCATCTTTGATAAGCATCAAAACAACAAAGACGTCAGCGAAGACTTATTGAAAGAGCGCTGCAGCGAAATTTCGGCCATTGATCATGAAATCTCTGTACTGCAATCAGAGCTAGATCAAATCAAGATTAATCATGATCCTGATGCTACACCTTCGCAGAAGGCTGAAGCTAAGGCTGGCTATAGCACTTCGGCTGGGTTCAATTGCCATAGCTGTGGGGCACCAGCTAATCGCGAGAAAGCTTTCTGCCCAGCCTGCGGTGAGTCTCTCAAGGCTTCTGATGAAACTGAGAAAGAGAGCAAGAAGCCTAGTGCTGGCACTGACGAAGTTGAAGTTGAGCCAGAAGACGATTTGCCCCATACTCCAACCGTATAGTTTTCAAGCTAGCTTGAGCCCTTGTTATTAGTCAGTTGTTGGGCTCTTACCGGCAGGCAGTGGCAATTCGTGTCGCTTGGTTTCAACAGGCAGAAAATTCTAATAAAAGAAATTGAACTTTTATTCCTTCCGAAGCGTCCAATACTATATGGATAGTTATTAGGAAGTCATGAAGTTAGCTCTGCTATTAGGCCTGAAATTTGCCTTTAAATTCGCCTTGGAAAATGGTTGGGCTTGCTCGGCTGCCCTGCTTTTGCTTGGGCAAAATTGCTCGCCGGCCCTGGCACAGGCTGAGACTGCTAGTTCGCAGGCAGCTCCGCTTCCTTCTTTTGGCTTGACCAATCCGCCCGGAAATGCCTCTCTGGACCAGCTGTATCCAGAGCCTAAGGGCGGGGCCAACTTCGCTTCAAGTGCTTCTGATATGGCTCTGAGCGGTTCAGACCTGAATAGAGCCCGTTCTATTTCTTTGGGCCAGATTAATATGTCTGAGCTTCTTCCCATTGGTCGCGGTAAATTGCCGCCCATTAAGTTAGAGGCTGCCTACAACGAGCAGCTTGGTCTAAAGCAAGCGCTGCTCTATGCTCTGGGCAATAATCTGCCCATTCGCATTTCCCAGGCAGGTTATGAGGCGCAGCGCTATCAGTTTTACAGCTCGTTGGGCAACTTCTTGCCTGACTTTACTTTGACTTATCGGGGCCAGCGCACTGATACGCAAAAGGGCACCGGCACTCCTTTTTTCACCAATTCAGCTACCATTCGCTATCCTCTTTTTCAAGGCGGCGGGGTGTTGTTCAATTCCCTAGTGAGCATGAACCGGGCTAAAGCTGGTAAAAGTGCTTTTCATGCCAGCATTAATGACACCATGTTTAGTGTCTATCAAAAGTACAATGATTTGCTTCTGGCGCACTTGCTTCTGCGCATTCGCGTCAAATCAGTAGAACTTTCGCGGGCCCAGGTGGCGCTCAATCAGCAGTTGAAGGATGCTGGTGTCGGTACTAACTTCGCTATATATCAATCGCGCACCCAGTTAGCCCTAGATAAGCAAGCCTTGTTGCAACAGCAGGTGGCCCTGCGCCAAGCGGCTCTGCAGCTTGCTCTTCTGCTCAATACTAATATCGCTATCAACTTTTTGCCAGAAGAAGAAAAAGTTAGTGAGGCCAAGCTGTTCTCTGAGCAGATTGATGTAAATCGCTTAGAAATTGCTGCTGCTAAAAATAGACCTGAATTGAAGCAATTCGAATTTCTGCGGCGGGCTGCCGATCGCAATATCCAGGTGGCTGCTGCACCACTTTATCCCACATTCCAATTCTTCACCACCAAGACGGTGACTAAATCTGGTGGCAGCGGTGGTAGTAATAATAGCTTGACTGGTTCTACTGTCATTATTCCCACCGGTGGAAACGGTGGTGGTAGCATTGGTATCAGTGGTGGTGGTGGCCGGTCGTTTAGTGCCGGCTTTGACTTGACCTGGAATCTCAATGGCTTTGGCGCAGTTGATGCTGGAAACACCCTGGCTGCTCGGGCGCTCGCCCGGCAGGCCATGTTGCAGTCTAATCAACAGATAATCACTGTGCTGCAGCAGGTGCGCAGCTCTTACCTCAATATGCTCACCGCTGAAGCCCAGGTCGATGTTGCTGGTGAAGCAGTGGTTTCGGCCACAGAGCAGCTGCGTCTGGCTAATCTGCGTTTGCGCTATGGCCAGGGTATTAACTTAGAGCTAATTCAAGCCCAGCGCGAATATATTAACTCACTAACCAGCCAGGCCCAGGCTATCATTGCTTACAATGTAGCTCAAGCACAACTATTGCGAGACACTGGTCTAATTTCTGTTGCTACCCTAACTGCTGAAGCCAGGCCAAATTTATGACCATGCAAGATTCTAAAAGTAGTCTCCCCCTCGTGAGTAAAGCGATGAAAGCAGGCGACGCCAAGCTCTCTCAAAAAGGCAAAGCTTGGATTGGGGCGACCATTGCTTTACTTCTAGCGGTGGCTGCCGGGAGTTATTTTTTCTTTGGTCAAAATAAAGTAGATAGTGATTGGAAGAAAAATACTGTTCAGGTGAAGCGCGGCCCAGCCGATATCAAAGTTGTTGCCACTGGCATCATCAGGCCCGAAAGAGAAGTTAAGATCAGTCCTAAAACTACTGGTTTGCTCAAAGAGTTGTTGGTGCGTCAGGGCGAGCGTGTTAAGAGCGGTCAGCTCCTTGCTCGTATGGATGATAGCAATTTAGTTGGTCAGGCCGAGTCGGCTAAGGGGGCTTATCTAGCGGCTCTCGACAACTATGAAAAAATGAAAGCTGGTAATCGCCCTCAAGAAGTTGCTGCTTCTTTCTATCAAGAACAGAAGGCTCGCCAGGGTGTCAATAATTCTGAACGCAATATCAGCAGGCTAAAGGCCCAGATGGAGGCCATTCGCGCTACTCTGGCTCGCGATGAGCAGTTCGCTCTCACCCAAGCTTTCTTGGCTAACAATGGTGCAATCTCAGATCAAGATCGCATCAATGCCCAAACCCAAGCGCGGGTTTCCCGTTCTAATTTATTGGCGGCAGAAAGTGAGTTAGCTCAGGCGCAAATGGCCAAGTCTCAAAGTGAGACCGATCTCTCGACTATTCAACAGCAAAATAACATGATGAAATCTGGCTTTAGAAGAGAAGACATTGCTGCTGCTCAGCATAGCGCCAGTCAGGCCAAAGGCAATTTGACTCAAATAGAAAGTTTGATGCGTGACACCCGCATTCTGGCACCTTTTGACGGCATCATCACGCAAAAGTATGCCGATGCTGGTGCCATTGTTACCCCCACTACCTCTTCTTCAACCACCTCCGCTACTTCTAGTTCAATAGTGGCATTAGCGGGGCGATTAGAGATGGTGGCACAAGTATCAGAAGCTAATATTACTAAAATCAAAGTCGGTCAAGAAGTAGAAATTACTGCCACAGCTTCGCCTGATAAAGTCTTTCATGGTCGGGTGACGCAGATTGCTCCTGCAGCTATCGTCACTACTAATGTCACTACCTTTGAAGTGCACGCTGCTTTGCTTGAACATGCCGAAGATGAGCTTCTTGCCGGTATGAATGTCAGTGCTAGCTTTAATGTTGGACATGAAGATAATGCTCTGACAGTACCGGCTGTTTGTGTGGTTTCGCGCAAGGGTCAGGCTGGTGTTTTCGTGCCTGATGCTAAAGGCGAGCCGCAATTTAAAGAAATTAAAACCGGCGCATCTCTTGGCCGTACTGTAATTGTTTTGTCGGGTTTGAAAGAAGGCGAATTAGTTTTGAAAGGCCTGAACAAAAATCAATTGGGAGCTGAAGGTTACGGTGCTGGTGGCCAGGCCCGAGGCGGCCGTGGCGGCGCCGGAGCTGCTGGCGGTGGAGTTTCTACCCGCGGATTTGGTCGCTAAATGGGTTTTGCTGAATTATTCTTGATTGCCTGGCAGGGCATCTTAAGCAACCGTCTGCGCAGTAGTCTCACGGTGCTTGGTATCGTCATTGGTATTGCTTCGGTGATTACTCTTATGGGTATTGGCGAAGGCGCTAAGCTCGAAGCCGAGAAGCAAGTGCAGGCCCTTGGCGTTAACTTGATTTATATCAGGCCTGGTTCGATCGGCACCTCTGGGGTGTCGATGGGGCAGGGCACGGCCCCGACTCTCACCTATGAAGATGTACTGGCTATTAAAGAAAATTGTCCGGCAGCCGAAGATGTAGCGGCTCAATATACAAGTTCTCTGCAGATTCAGGCTGGTGAGAAAAATACTCTTACTACAGTTGTCGGCACAGATCCGTCATTTCCCGATATTCGCAATTTTCACACTGCTCAGGGTCGCTTCTTTACAGTGCAAGAAGCTAATGACAGTGCTCGTGTTTGTGTCGTCGGCGATGGTGTAGTGGAAGATGTTTTTTCTGGTGCTTCTGCTATTGGTAAGAAGCTTCTGATTCGCGGTGAGTTGTTTACTGTTGTTGGAGTGATGGAGCATAAGGGAGCAAATGCTACGGGAGACCAGGATGATCAAGTCTTCATTCCTATTCAAACTGGCTATTCCACTTTGTTTGGTTTGAATCTTGTTTCTGGTCGGGCGGTCAAAAGTATTTTAGTGCAAGCCAAAGCCGGTGAAGATCTGCAGGCCCAATTTCAAATTACAAACCTGCTGCGCCTGCGGCACAATATTCAATCTCCTGATGGCGACGACTTTACCATTCGCACCCAGATGGATATTTTACAGACGGCTCAATCTATTACCGGGGTTTTTGCTCTTTTGCTGGGGGCAACTGCTTCTATTTCGCTACTGGTCGGTGGCATTGGCATCATGAATATTATGCTTGTTTCGGTGACTGAACGTACCAGAGAAATAGGCATTCGCAAAGCGATCGGGGCAAAGTATCGCGATATTTTGATGCAGTTTGTTTTTGAGGCCATTGTGCTCTCTCTGACTGGTGGCATTTTGGGCATATTGCTTGGCCTTGGCAGCGCCTACTGGGTCGGTAGCCTGGGGCAATGGACCACTGTGGTGACGCCATCGTCAGTGGTGCTGTCTTTTCTTGTCTCTTTGGCTATTGGTCTGTTCTTCGGCATTTATCCTGCCCGCAAAGCGGCTTTGCTTGACCCGATTGTGGCACTGAGGTCCGAGTAAATGGCTAGCTTAATAGACTTGCGTTCTATCAATCGTGTCTATGAAATGGGTGGTGAGTCGCTCTATGCGCTAAAGAATCTTTCTTTGTCAATTGATACGGGTTCTTATGTTGCCATCATGGGAACTTCTGGTTCTGGCAAGTCGACTTTGATGAATATAGTTGGCTGCTTAGACCGCCCCACTTCAGGTTCTTACGCTCTTGATGGCGTTGATATATTGCGCTGTAGCGATGACCAACTGGCCGAGGTGCGTAATGCCAAAATTGGTTTTGTCTTCCAGCAATTCAACTTGCTCGCTAGTATGACTGCCATCGATAACGTTATGCTGCCTATGGTCTATGCCGGTGTGCCGAAAGTTGACCGTTACAGTCGAGCGGTGCAAGTGCTTGAACAAGTGGGTCTGGGCAGTCGCCTGAATCATCGCCCTAATCAATTGTCTGGTGGGCAACAACAGCGTGTTTCTATCGCTCGTGCCCTGGCAAATAAGCCCAGCATATTGCTCGCTGATGAGCCCACTGGCGCCCTTGATAGTCATACTGCTGAAGATACAATGCATTTGTTCAATGAATTAGTTTCGCACGGTATAACGGTCATTGTCGTTACCCATGATCAAGATACCGCTGACCACGCCAGACGCATTGTGCGAATGCGCGACGGTGAGATTGTCGATGATAGTGACTCTAGTAATTCTGTCTCTAGCTAGTGCACCGTGAATAGCAGCCAGTTCGCTAAGAAATAGACAAACAAAATTGCTATGGCGTCTCCGGCAAGAAATAGCAGTCTCTTTTCGGCGCGATAAGTCAAGGAAATAACGACAATTGCCATTGATATCACTGCTGTTAGTGCCGTCAGTACGTTCAGTTCTGAGACCGAGCGCAAGAGTGGAGCTTTGAGATAGCAGACGTCGATTACAGCTAGAATCACCACATTAAAGAGGTTACTACCAAGCACATTGGCTACAGCCATATCGAATGCTCCCAGTCTTGCTGCTGCAAGAGAGACAGTCACTTCTGGCAAAGAAGTTGTGATGGCGATGAAACTAGAACCAATGAAGCTTTCTCCCCAACCTGTAGATTTTGCTATGCGCTCACCAAGCTCTGGTAGGAAGCAGGCAGCAACCACAATTAGCAGTGAATAGAAAGTAAAAAACATAATTGATTTTGGCAAGGTCGCGCCTGGTTCGGTCGCTTGGGCTAGCTCGCCAGCAAATTCTTTTACCCGCGTTTGCTCGTAGGCATAAATCAGTTTCATGGCAATGAAGTAGACGATAACGAAGGCAATGCTGAGTGGATCTATCGAGTTGAGATTGGTCAATATTGGTAAGTGTTTGCCAAAGAGAATATCGATAGCAGCAAAGCTAACCAGTACTATGCCGAAACCGGCAGAGAGCATGTGTCCTTGGTGCACCATTAGCGATACAGGTCGCTTTCTTGAAACTAGATCTAAGGCTGCGATAATGAGCATGTTGAACATGCAGCTGCCCAGAGTGCCGCTCACTGCCATGTCCGGTAGGTCGTTAAGAGTGACAGCCGAAATGCCTGTAATTAATTCAGGCAGAGAAGTGATGGTGGCAAGCAAAATCAGGCCGACCCAATTGCGACCGAGGCCGGTCTTTTCGGCAATGACATCGCCATGGCAAGTCAACTTTGTACCAGCAAACATAATGACAGCGGCGCAAAGAGCAAATTCTATCCAGAGATTAGACATGGGTATTAGACCGTTGCTATTGAGGTCTAAGGATAGCATTGATATTGAGGGGCAATTCACCCGTTTGTTAGATTACCTGGTTAGCTGGGCAGGTTTAGGTAACCGGGCAACAGTTCTTGAGGCCCACGAGCAAGAAGCAGATTTAGGCACCCCCTGAAAGTGATTGCAGTGGCCCCCGACAAGAAGTGTCTAGCGCTATGGCTCAAAAACAAGGCAAGCAAAATATACTGATTTTAGGTGGTGGCTTTGCCGGGGTGAAGTGCGCTCGACGGTTGCGTAAGCTGCTGCCGGAGGAGCGATACAACATCGTTGTCTTCAACCGTGAAAATCATATGGTTTTCCATCCGCTCTTGGCTGAAGTAGCGTCTGCTGCCGTTCAGCCTAAAGATGTGGGGGCGCCTCTGCGGCAGCTCTTGCATAAAGTGCAGTGTCGCACTGAAGATATTTTGAATATTGATCTTGAGAATAGCTTGGTTGAGTACGAAGCTCACGATGGCAAAAGGCGCCAGATGAACTTCGATCAAGTGGTGATCGCCTGCGGTAATGCACCAAATTTAGCTCTTGTACCAGGTATGGATGAGCATGCCTTTGGTCTCAAGACCATTGGTGATGCCTTGGCCCTGCAGGCTCATATCATGCAACAGCTAGAGAAGGCCGAGGTCTGTGACGATCTCGATCGCAAGCGCTGGTATCTATCGTTTATTGTTGTTGGTGGTGGCTTTAGTGGTGTAGAGGTGGCCGGTGAAATCAATGATCTTTTGCACAAGAGTTTGCGCTTTTTCGATAATATAAAACCTGAAGATATCTCTGTTGTTATCATTCATTCGCGCGACCAAATTTTGCCAGAAGTGAGTCAATCTCTGCGTCTTCGCGCTAAAGCAAAAATGGAAGAGGCGGGGGTGAAAATTTATCTCAATGCCCATGCTTGTCGTGCCACCCCTGATGGTATTGCATTGCGGGACGGTCGAATATTGCCCGGTGGAACAATTGTTTGCACCATCGGCACCAGCGTTTTGCCAATTGTAGACCGTCTAAGTGTATTGAAGAAAAATGGCCGCATTGCGGCCCAGGCTGATATGAGCATACCGGGCCATGCTAATGCTTGGGCTATTGGTGATTGTGCTGCCATAGTCAATGCTTTAGATGAGCAGTTGTGCCCTACTGTGGCGCAGTTTGCTGAGCGACAGGGGGTGCAAGTGGCCGACAATATTGCTCGTCGTTTGCATGGGCAGGCGACTCGGCCATTTTCATTCAAGATGCAAGGGCAGCTCTGTTCGATTGGCGGACGCAATGCTATTGCTGAAATTTCAGGTTTGCATATCTCTGGCTTTATCGGCTGGTTCATATGGCGCGGTGTCTATCTGATGAAGTTGCCGTCCATTTCGCAAAAAATCAAGGTCGGCCTTGAGTGGGGCTGCGACTTGATTTTTCCTCGCACTCTGGCACACTTAAGGGCCGATCCTAGCAAGCGAGTTTCTCGGGCGTTCTATGCCGCTGGCGATTTTATTTTCAATCAAGGTGACGCTGCTGCTGAGTTTTTCATGATCGAAGAAGGTGAAGTGGAAGTTCTAAAGTTGCCTGAAATTAGTACTAGTAATAATGCTAGCCATAATACTAGCGGTGATACTGAAAATATTAATGCTGAAGTAGTTGCTGTGCTTGGCCCCGGAGATTTCTTTGGCGAAGCAGCCTTGCTCAATGATCGACCGCGCAATGCCAGTGTTAGGGCTCGCACTGATGTGGAAGTAGTGGTTCTCGGCCGTAGTATTTTTAGTCAAATTTCTATGGCCCTATCACCTTTGCGCGATGCGGTGGCCAAGGCCGTTAAGCGCCGGGCCTCGCCCAAGAGTCTTGATGAATACAGACATGTGCTTGGCTCTATTCCCTTGGCCTCTGTCACCGATGCTCTTCCCGGTGCACCGCTGCAGCCCGAAAACACAGTAGAGAATGCTATTGAGCGCATTAATAAACACCGCTTAGATTTTTGCTGTGTCGTCAATAAAGCTGGGCTTTTAGTTGGTATCGTCACTCGCTCCGACTTACTCTCTGCCATCGATGTGGCCACAGCTCTGCAAGATAAGAAAGCTGCTGAAATTACAGTGAAAGAAATCATGGTGAAAGATCCGCTGGCTATTACCCTTGAAGATACTACCCTGCTGGCCCTCTTAACTATGCGCGAGCACGGCCTTAAGCGTGTTCCCGTGCTGGAAAGTCGAGCTAACCGTACGCCCAAAGGCTATGTGCGCATTGAGAATATTATGGATCACGTTGTGCGCGATTTAGTCTCAGACAAACTTGTGTCCTCAAACGCGCCCATGACCCGCGAAATTGATTTTCCAAAATTTGACTAAACGGATTAAATTCTTACGTTCTTGCCGCAGTCAGGGCAGAAGAAGAAGGACGGTGCAATCTTGCTGGTGCAGTGTGGGCAGACGCGCAGAGTCACTTCTTGATCGGTTGTAGGATAGCGGCCAGCCATGATTTCTTTGAAGGCTTTAGTTTCTGACCAGGCTTTGATTTCTTTGGCGCGGAATACAGGAATAGGATGGGATTTGAATAACTCTTGCATGAGTTTGTAGACTTTGTTCAGGGTGCTGTAATCCATTTCTTCATAGCTATCAGCTTGCTTGAGAAATTCCTGACAGCTCATTTGTTCAAACACTGTTTTTGAGCCAGCTGAAAGTTTCATGTGGGCATTGAGGCAGATGCTGACGTCTTGAGCCACAAGCAGCTCTGCTCTATCGGCTGTCATCTCTGATTTGCGCGACCAATCGAAGAGGGCAATTTGTAGAGCAATGTTGGCTAAGCCGCGAATTGGAACCACCATATCGAAGACAGTGATAATCATCATTGCCAAGCTGCGATAAAGCACGTGGCCAGCTTTAACGTGACCGAGTTCGTGACCAAGCACAGCCATAAGCTCCTGGTCGTCGAGCAAGTCAACTAGACCAGACTGAATAACAATAAATGGTCGCTCTACACCAAAAGTGTAAGCGTTGACAATGGGGCTTGAGGCAAGAAAGAGATCAGGCTCATGCACGTCGAGAATCTCGCAAGCTTCTTTGAAGAGCTTATACACTCGGGGGCATTGTTTGGGGGTGATATGAACAGCACTGCCGAGCAGTTGCACGCGCATAATTTTTTCCCAACCCAGCTCAAGCATTTTGCGCACTAGCTTATCGAGTCCTGGAATCTTTCTCAATGCTTCCAGAGCCTGCCTGTCAGCGGGGTGCTCGAAAGCACTGGAGCAAAGACGTGGGAACCGCCGACGAGTAGACGTTTCGCTAGAGCTCATCAAATAAACCTCCAAAGGCGTTGACTGCTTTTAAACCGTAGCAGCATGATATGGATCTACCCACTTTTATAGCGCGCCACGAAAGATAATGCTTAAATCGCAGATTTAAACCAGAATCTCAGATCTAAACCAGAGTAGCTGCTGCTGGCTCGGCCTCTGCCTGAGGTTGAAGCTCTTTTTCTTCGAAGACCCCTTCCCAGCGTGCCATTACTACCGAAGCCAGGCAATTACCTAAGACATTGACTGAGGTGCGGGCCATGTCCATCAGGGTATCAACACCCAAAATCAAGGCTACACCGGCTAAAGGTAGGTCGAAGGTGGCGAGAGTGCCAGCCAGAATCACTAGAGATGCCCTTGGTACCGCAGCCACGCCTTTGCTTGTTAGCATCAAGGTGAGCAGCATCAATATTTGCTTTTCAATGGGCATGTGCACGCCAGCTGCTTGGGCGACGAAAACAGCAGCTAATGAAAGATATAAGGTAGTGCCGTCGAGATTAAATGTATAGCCCAAAGGCAAGACAAAACTGACGATTGGTCGGGGCACCCCAAGAGCTTCCATGTTCTGCAAGGCTTTGGGTAAGGCTGCCTCTGAACTTGTGGTGGAAAAGGCAATCAAGAAGGGCTCTTTTACTGCAGCGGCAAAGCGTTTTAGCGGCACTTTGGCCAACAGGGCAACGGGCACAAGTACGCCAATAATGAAAATGGCCAGGGCGAGGTAGAGGGTGCCCACCAATTTGCCCAGTGAAAAGAGCACGAGCAAGCCATGTTTGCCTACTGTGCTGGCCATGGCGCAGGCCACCCCGATTGGGGCCACTTTCATGACATAGCCGGTGTACTTAAACATTACTTCCGCCAGGCTCTGGCAGAGGTCTACTATTTGAGTAGCGCGGGCTGCCTTGACTCCGAGAGCAAAGATAATAGTGAAGACAACTATTTGCAGCACATCGCCCCGGGCCATCGAATCAATAATACTGGTGGGGAAAATGTGGGTGATGAGATCGCCAGCACTGGGCTTTTTCGCTAGCAGCTCCTGGGCTTCTCCGGCATTGAGAGCGCTTAAGTTGATACCGGCGCCTGGTTGGCAGACGTTGACCACCACTAAGCCTACGATTAAGGCGAAGGTAGTAATCAATTCAAAATAAATCAGGCATTTGAGGCCGACGCGACCAACTGAAAATGCGCCCTGGCTATTGGATGAAAGACTGTTGTCACCGTGTCCGTGGCCACCGGCAATTCCTACTACTAAAGTAGAAAAAACCAGAGGCGCAATGATTGTTTTGATCAGGTGGAGGAAAATATCAGCCCCGGGTGATGAGGCCATTCCCACCTGCGGCGAGAGCCAGCCGACAAAAATTCCTAGTGCTAGACCAATAAAAATCTGAGTGGTCAGCGCCGGTGCTTTTAGTTTCACAACTATTTCCTACTGGTTATTTTCTAACTCAATGACAATTCTTCTAACTCAATGACAATTCTTCTAACTCAATGACAATTCTTCTAACTCAGTGACAATATTTCAAGACCGCGACCGCCAAGAACGGCTAGTTGATCTCTTATTGCTACTGCTGAGACTCCTTCGATGACAGGCAGGTTAGCAATTATTTGCGGTGCTGCTGTCTTTTCAAAATTGATTATGGTGGCTACGTCTTTTCCATCAAGACCGCGACCCACAGCCACTGCACGGTTACCCTGGCAGGTGATGGCGAGGCCGTCGTGGGGCAAGTCGATTGAGCCTAGTACATGCAAGTCTTTGTCGTATCTTTGCAGTACTAAGAAAAATCCTTTTGAATTTTGATCGATAGCTGTGACCACCACCACATCGTCACCAAAGGCGATATCACGAATGGCTAGGTTTTCAAAATGTCTAGCGCTTAATTGCTCAAGCATCGCATTGCTGCCATCGGCCGGGCTGCTGCTTGCTGGCGCTGTTTTGGCACTAGATTCGGTGCTAGTCTCGTTACTAGTTTCCGAGCCGGCTTTGCGTGGTCCGTATATAACTATATCGTTCAAGCCACCGAGCATGAGCTGCCCTTTGTTGGCCTGACAGCGGTTGAATATGCCCGGTACTTCAAATGATTTGAGAAGCTCGAGTTTGTCAGAATATAGTTTGACGGGTTGAATTTTTGTGGTTTTCTCTAAGAACTTAATGGCATAGGCTCGGCTCAGGCTGCCATCAAAGCAAAGTTGATTAGCGGAGAGCTTACTGGTTGTAATTACAGTTTGCAGCTTTTCCATTTTGCGCAGTGAAATTTCGTCTTTTGAGAGACAAACAATGAAACTTCCAGCACCGACCATGGCTTTGATTGCCTGTTGTGGTGCGGCTGAATTCATCATGATCGGGCGCTCGGGGCGACCAAGGTGATAGAGCTGTAGCTCGGCACCAGCTAAGACAACTAGGTCTTTCCATACGGCCACTCCAGCTGCTGCCAGCTTGGGAATGCTATATGAAGATGTAATTGCCCAGCCTTCTTTTGCCCGGGTGAGCAGTTGAACGCCAGACCAGCCGGTGGCAACATAGGCTGTTAGATCGCGCATGACCACTGAAGTTGATTTGCCGCTGTCGGTCTTGGCGGCTGGAATATTGAGCACTTGTTCGCGGGCTAAGTTATGACCTTTGTCGATGGTGAGCGAAATTACTATGCGCTCACCTTTGTTGCGACCAACCACTAAGAAACGATCCTTTTGAGCCGCCGCTGATTCAATGGCAGTTAAGGGCTCAAGGGTGATATTGCTGGCTAGGTGCGGAGAGCCGCTGGTGACAATGATTTTTGCTTGGCCAAATTTATTGGCTTTAGTGTTGTCTATTCCAGCAATCAAAATCAATTCTTTGAAGCGAGTGACGACGCGATAGTCGCCTTCAACGATCAGCGATTTTTGAATTTCAGGAGAATCGGGGCTAACTAAATTGACAATGTCAACTTGCGATTTGGCACCGCCGTTGGCGGACGAAAGAATGGTCAATTGCTTATCAGTTAAGTCTAAGCCCCGCACTGGAAGCTGCACAGATAGGCTAGCAATATATACGGGTTCTTTACCACTGCGGCGATTGGGAGCACTGTAGATAGAGACAAGATTTTCTCCGCCAGCGCTCACTCCACTGACGCAAATCAAGTCACCACTAGCGACGATACTGCCCGCTTCGGTATAGCGACCAAGGCGAATATCACTAACTATTGACGGTGCTTCTATTGGTGCCAGCGACACCGTAACTAAGTCGACAACAGGCTCTGATTGGTCGCCTTCGCGATAGGTGAGACCGTAAGCGGCAAATGGTGTCACGGCAAAGTCGACAACTTTATTGCCAAGGCCATTTAGTTCAGCTACTACTTTCACTGGGGTTTTGACAGTGACTGGTTTGCGCATATCGACAACAGCTAAACGACCGAATTCATCGGTGAAGCAAAGGTAGCCTTTGTCTGCTATGCCGACGTGATCTGGCACGATGGCCGGTGCCCAGTCTTCTCTTGAAAGTGAATGGGGGCCAGTCAGCGTCGGTTGACTGCGCGGCGTCTTCTTCGCAAAAGCTGGGACTTGTGCCAATTGGTCTATGAGAAGCAGTGTGCCGCAGGTGTAGGAAAGAGAGCCAAAGAGAAATGAGCGTCTAGATTGCATTGAGAACTTTCGGTGCTTTCTTTTATTGAAGGGCAGTATTTGACTTGAAAATAGATAATTAGTGCAAGATTGTGTGCAGCATGCCTTGAACGAAATTCAACAAGACTATGAGCACGATTGGCGAGAGATCAAAGCCACTTATGGGCGGCACAATGCGCTGAATTGGCGCAATCACCGGCTTAATTATATTGTCGAGGGTGACAAATGGCTGATCTTTCCAGTTGATGTTAGGAAACCATGAGAGCAAGCACCATAAGAATAGTGCCATACTGAGTAGCTGAAAAACACCGTCAAATATTTGCAAAACTGGGTTCATAACCGCACCACGCAGAACTAACGTCTTACGCCAAATTGTAGCATTTTGATCAGTAGCTATGCTTACACGAGAACAGGTACTAGTAAAGAAGATAAAAGAATGGACAGGAAGCTCCTACATCGGAGATGACTGTGCTGTTCTGGCTGACGGCAAGCTGGTGAGCAGCGATACCCTGGTGGAAGGCACTCACTTTCGCCTCGACTTCACCAGTTGGCGTCAGTTGGGCTGGAAGAGCTGTGCCGTCAATCTCTCTGATATTGCCGCCATGGCCGGTCGACCACGCTATCTAACTGTGGCCCTCACCCTGCCAGCCACTTGCCCCGATTTAGAGCAAAGTCTAGAGCAGTTCTACCTTGGCTTCAGCCAGTGTGCCAGGGCTTTTGGCGCAGAAATTGTCGGCGGCGATCTCACCGTGGGGCCGCACTTTGTCGTTAATGTAACTGCCATTGGTGAGAGCCATGAATGCGGTTTGCTCTTGCGCAGTGGGGCTGAGCCTGGCGATGTGGTGGTGGTAACTGGTACTTTTGGTTCGAGTGCCGCTGGCTTAGAGCTTCTGCTGCAAGGTGACAGCGCCTCTTCGCTGGAAGGCCGTGAGGAGCTTCTTCTTGCCCACCTTGAACCCCAGCCCCGCTTGGCTGAGGCTCTGGCCATGGTGGGCCTGGTTGGCAGTCGTGGTGCCTTGATGGATGCCAGCGACGGTCTCGCTGATGCTCTCTGGCAGATTGCCGAACAGTCGCAAGTCGATATAGAAGTAGATTTGGAGGCCATTCCTCGCAGTACTGCTATGTCTAGCTTTGCTCATTCTAGCGGGGTAAATCCATACCAGTGGGCCCTTTATGGTGGTGAAGACTATGAGCTAGTGGCCACCATCTCTGCAGGCGACTGGCTCAAGGCTCAGGCTCTGGCAGGTGAAAGCTTCCCTTTTAAGAAAATTGGAGTTGTACTTGCTAGCCCACCAGCCCCTGCTGGTAGTGAGCTAGAAGGCGATCGGGTGAGGCTTTTGGCCTCTGGAAATAACAGTGATACCTTCTCTGGTGTAGTCAACTTAAGCAATTGCTTTAAGCATTTCTGATAAATTTGATGGTCTTCTGAAGCTACTAACTGCGAGATCACCAATGGATTCATCAACTTTATCGGTAGAGTCAATAGAACCAATAGAACCACTAAAAAAGATTATTGACGGCAAGGCCATTGCCCAGGCAGTCAAGAACGAATTGACTCTTGCCGTAGCTGAAGCAAGTCAGGGTAAGAGTCGTAAGCCTGGCTTGGCAGTGGTTTTGGTTGGTGAAAATCCAGCTTCGAAAGCTTATGTGAAGAGCAAAATCGCCGCTTGTAAAGCTGTTGGCATTGAGAGTTTTCTTATTGAAATGGCCGCCGATGTGGCCCCTGAGGCGGTGGCTGACACTGTCAAAAAATTGAACCAAGACGAGACCGTAGACGGCATTTTGGTGCAGTTGCCCCTGCCGGAGCATATTTCATCGGCCACAATTCTGGCTTTGATTGATCCGGCTAAAGACGTTGATGGTTTAACAGCAGTCAATGCTGGCCTGCTGATGCAAGGCGCTAAAGGTCTTTTCCCCTGCACACCGCTTGGTGTTATGCGCCTGCTAGAGCAGCATAAGGTCAGTTTGAAAGGTAAGCAGGCCGTTGTCGTTGGTCGCTCTCATTTGGTTGGAAAGCCTCTGGCCATGATGCTTTTGCAGAAGGATGCCACGGTGACCATTTGTCATAGCAAGACCGCCAATTTGCCAGAAGTCTGTCGCCAGGCCGATATCTTAGTGGCCGCTTGCGGTCAGGCTGAGATGGTTAAAGGCGACTGGGTCAAGCCTGGTGCCGTAGTCATTGATGTTGGCATCAATCGTGTAGCAACCGCCGACGGCAAGGGCCGCCTGGTGGGCGATGTGGCCTACGACCAGGCCTTTGAGAAAGCCAGCTTGATTACTCCAGTTCCCGGTGGTGTCGGCCCTATGACCGTTGCCATGTTGCTGAGCAATACTTTACGCGCTTACAACGTAGCTATGAACTAACTAAAGATGGAAAGCCCCGCACCTGAACCTATACCTGTGCCTGTGCCTGAATTGCCAATGGCCGGGCCGCCTAAACTAAAAATTAGCGGGCCAATTCGCCTTTTGGCAATCGCTTCGGCTCTGGTGATAGTGGCGACCGCCGTGGGTATTGCTACTGGCATTGTTTCTATGCGCAATTTCTTCTTGCAAGCAATTGACCCCAAATATATGCGCGAAACGGCCACTTTCGTCACTGGTTTTGCCGACCCTGTACCAGAGCCGGGTTTTAGTCAGGTAATGGCAGCTAAGCTCGCCAAAGCGGTGATATTTTTGGAAAACCCCAAAGATAAGACCCAGGTTTCTTTTTGGCGCTATCAGGGTGAAGATTTGGACGCCGTGCAAGAGCTTGATCGTGCTTACGATATGGGAATCTGGACGCCGACGAACTGGGCTAAGTTTCAATCTATTACTAGCAAAGGCAAAGCAGAGGTCAACGGTAAGACTATTACTTATGTGCAAGGCCCCCTTAAAGATCAGTCCGGCAATACTTATGAGGGTTTAATCGCCTGTACCATCGCGGGCGATAAAATTGTCGTATTGCAGGCAATGCAGCCATCTGACCGGCCTTTCGATAGAGATAAAGTCTTAGCTTGGTTGGCGCGGCCGTTGTAACAAAAGTAGTCTGGCAGTGAGGCAGCCAAGTGCTTATACTGAGAGAAAGTTTTTTTGATATCTAGGAGATCAACAGGGAAATGAGCGCAGAGAAACACACAGACCCGTCCCAAGTTTGGATGATTATGTTTATGGTCGCTTTCTGTTGCACTGTATTGTCAATCGGCGTTTGGGCCATGTTCAATTACAAGGTCGATGCTGTTGAAGCACCTGTTGCCGCTGGACACCACTAAGGTCAGTCGTGGCTAGAGCAGAAATCTTGTGCATAGGAACCGAGCTTCTGCTTGGGGATGTGCTTGATACAAATTCTCAATTTTTGGCTCAGCAATTAGCATTGTTGGGCCTTGATTGTTTTTACCGGGTCACTGTTGGTGACAACCCCGAACGGATTAAGGCTTGCATGAAAGAGGCTCTTGAGCGCTCTGATGTCTTGATTACCTCTGGCGGCCTTGGCCCCACAGCAGACGATCTCACCACTGAGTGCCTGGCTGCTCTCTTTGGTGCTCCTCTGCAATTGGATGAAGAGCTCTTGGCCTTTATCACTAGCCTCTTTGTTGCCCGTGGTTTCCCTATGCCTGAAACCAATAAGAAGCAAGCTCTGCGGCCTTTGGGGGCAGATATCTTACCCAATCCAGTGGGCTCAGCACCTGGAGTTGTCTGGCGTCTCAGTCCTGAAAACCTTGCCCATGCTGGCATTAAGCCTTCTGCTATGACTAAGACCGTACTTACTTTTCCCGGTGTGCCTTCGGAGCTTAAGGCCATGTGGCAAGGTACTGCCTACAATTATTTGGCCGAAAATTATGCTGGCAACACTATTTGGTCGCAAGAATTAAAGCACTTTGGTATTGGTGAATCGGCTCTGGCTGAGATGTTCGCTCATTTGTTAGATTTATCGAACCCCTCGGTAGCGCCCTACGCTGGTCGATGGGAATGTCGCTTGAGAGTGGCTGCTAAAGCTGAGAATCAAGAAGCCGCTAAGGCCCTAGCCGCTCCAGTTATTGATGAAATTAAGAGTAAGAGCGGTTATCGCTGCTACGGCGTTGATGATGCCAGCCTTGAGTCGACAGTGGGTGAATTGCTGATCGCCAAGGGCTTAACCCTTTCTACGGCGGAGTCTTGCACCGGTGGCCTGGTCAGTGAACGGCTCACCGATGTGCCAGGAAGTTCTCGCTATATTATGTTTAATGCTGTTACCTACAGCGATCAGTCTAAGCAAAAGCTCCTAAACGTAAGCAGTGAGTTGCTCTCAGCTTACGGCGCCGTGAGCCCGCAGTGCGCAGAAGCTATGGCCCGAGGCATGAAAGAAGCTTCTGGCTGCGACATTGCTTTGAGTGTAACTGGCATTGCTGGCCCGGGTGGTGGTACTGAAGATAAGCCTGTCGGTACAGTGTATTTGGGTCTGGCTGCGCAAGATCGCTATTTTAGCCGCACTCTTAAGCTAGGTGCACGCTTGCCTCGGGCTGAAGTGCGCTGGCGCACTGCCAATGAAGCACTGAATATGGTGCGACTGTATTTGATTAATCCCGATACCCTGGTTAATAATTAGGCGTTTTTGTGCGATTATAGCCAAGATAATTTGGGTATTACCAATTTGGGCAGGCTGGGGCTTGCATCTACGCTTCGGTTTTGTAATTTATAAGACATTCAAGTCTCACGCTAAGGCTCTTCACTAACTGATATGGCACAGCCTTCTAGTCAACAACCAGATAGAACATTCGTCAGAGACGGTATTTTTCACCGTAGTCTGTCGAACGTGCGCAACTCTGTTTTTACTGATGCTCGCAATAAGCAAGATGCTGCTGATGGCAAGGTCTCAAATGAACCCGATTTGTTTTCGCACTTGCGTGAAGAAGATGAATATGCCATTTGCGAGGAAGATCTTGAGCTTATTGCCTTCTATGATGGCCTTCCCGGTTGCTATAACTTCCGCTATTTAATGCGCCGACTCTCCCGTGAGTTGAAGCGTTCTAAGCGTTATAACCGACCCACTACTGTGGTTATTTGTGGTATCGATGGTTTTGATAATGTCGAGCCAAACTACGGTGAGCTGGCGGTTGATACTGTAGTTTTTTCTGTAATTCAATTTTTGCTAGACGGTATTCGCTCTGATGTTGATATGGCTGCTCGCCTGTCAGACGATCGCTACATTCTAGTTCTTCCTGAAACACCCGGTCGTGGTGCCGCTATTCTGTGCGAACGCCTGGCCAAAAAATTTGAATCAATTGAGCTCAAGCATAATTGGCACCGCATTCCCGTTACTCTTAGCTTTGGCATTGGCTATTATCCAGTGCATGGCGAAGACCCACGCGAAATCATTGCCAGAGCCGATTTAGCTTGCGAGTTTGTGCAGCAGCGTGGCGGCAACGGCTTTGCCTTTGCTCCTGAAGGCTAGCGAAGTTTTTTTTGAAACTAAGTCCATTAAAAACTAAGTTTAGGATCCCCAGCTACGATTTTGAAGTCTGGCAGGCCATCGGTTTTCTTGGCGATGGTTTCAAACTGCGGTGATTTAGTGGTGTTGTAGGCTGCTTGTTCTTTGGCTGTCTGCTCGGGGGTGCGGTAAATTTCCCAGCTCTTCACCACTGGTTTTGCTACTTCAGTGCTGCCCATGATCTCTTCTTTTGCTACTTGTTCAGGGCTTTTTGGCTTGACATAGGGAGAAGTTAGAACCAGGTCGCCACCGACATTTGCTGCTTCTGCTTTGCTAACTTCTTTGAGTAGATTTTCAAAGTCGGCCGGTTGCATTTTTCTACCAGCGTCTCTCAGTTCTTCAGCGGCTAAGTGAACATGGCCGTCGTCCATACGGCGAGCAATGTGAATAGCTTGATTTTGCATTTCACTAACCGGGGCAAATGACTTCATACCGGGCTCGGTTTTAGCGACAAAGAGGGGTGCGCCGTGCCAAGGTGAATCACCAAGTGGTCGGTCTTTTGTCGTTAACTGAACATATAGCTGATTTTCTAGTTTGGGATTTTGACGCATCTGGGCATAGGTGGAGCTGGCTACAATAAGATCTGCTCCAACGCCTTTGTCTTCGCCCTTATTGATGGCGGCGATTAGTTGGCGCTTTTCGTCGCTGCTCATTGAGGGAGAGGAAAACTCTGCTCTCAGCATCTCTGCCGCTTTTTGAGCGTGTTGGTCACCACTCTGATCCATCTCTTTAATGATGTCACGGGCCTTCTCGTTGATCGATTTGGGCTCATTGTTGCTGCTCTCAAAATTAGTCATTTCTGATGCCTCGGGATTCGGGGGACTTCGCCTTAGAATCTGAGATTACGACTGCTAAATAACATCCACATAACGGCTTCGTGGCAATAACAGCGATTTAGCAGTGAAAATAGCGAATATAAATAAGATTGACGATTAGTAGCCGACTCGTCTATTATGAAGCTATAGAGTAGATGGAAAGTAGCAGCGGGAGAGAGCTTATGGCCAGGCAGAGCGGTACAAAAGAAGTAACTAAGACATCTTTGTTGGAAGCAGGCGCCTGCATCATGGTGACCAAGGGCTACAACAACACTGGCATTCAAGAAGTTCTTGAAGCAACTGGGGTACCAAAAGGTTCGTTCTACTACTACTTTGATAGCAAAGAAGATTTTGCTACTCAGATAATTGATCATTTCGACGCCGCTCAAACCGAGAAGCTCAAACTCTTTCTTGAAGATCGTAAACTCAATCCATTAGAGCGTTTGAAAGCCTATTGCAATGCTGGTCGCAAAGCCCTCAAAGAAAATCAATGTCGCAATGGTTGCCTCGTGGGTAATCTTTCCCAAGAAATGTCTGATCAATCAGAAGTGCTTCGTGCCAAGCTAGAAGACGTGCTCTCGCGCTGGCGTGGACGATTTGCTCAGTGTATTAAAGAAGGGCAAGAAGCGAAGCTGATTAGCTCTAAGTTTGACCATAACATGATGGCTGAGTTCTTCCAGAGCGGTTGGCATGGCGCCATTATGCGCGCTAAGACTACAAAGAATACCGTGCCTCTTGATGCTTTCATGACCTTGATGTTCGATAGTGTTTTGAAGCCTTAATTGGCCCGTTTTTATAAAATCAACATGGCATCGCCGTAGCTATAAAATCGATAGCGTTCGGCGATTGCTTCTTTGTAGGCTTTCATAATCAAGTCTCTTCCCGCTACTGCAGAAACCAGCACCAGCAGGCTCGATCGGCTCAAGTGAAAGTTGGTAATCATGGCGTCTGCTATGGCGAATTTGTGGCCGGGTTTTATGTACAAAGCGGTGCTTTGATTTTCTGCTGCTTTGACTACACCACTGGCACCAGCGGTTTCTAGGGTGCGCAAGCTTGTGGTGCCAACGGCAATGACACGACGACCTTCACTTTTGGCCTTGTTAATTGTCGCTGCTGTTTCTTCTGAAACTGTGTATAGCTCTTCTTCTATGGTGTGTTCATCAATTTCGGCTTCAATTGGTTTGAAGGTGCCCGCGCCAACATGCAAAGTTAGCGTCGCAATTTCAATGCCAGCTTCTTTCAGTGCTGCAATCACCGGTGGTGTGAAATGTAGCCCCGCTGTGGGTGCTGCCACGGCTCCAGGAGATTGAGCAAAGACTGTTTGATACTGAAACAGGTCTTCTTTGCGGTGGCTATTTTCGCTTCCATTACTTTGATCGGCGCGGTAGTCGCGAGTAATGTATGGCGGCAGTGGCGCAAAACCAACACTGCTAAGCAGGTTGTAGACATTTTCTTTGGCCCCTAAATCAACCAGTAGTCGTTTGAAGCCATCTGGCCCTAATACAATGTCTTTGACAACAATGATTGTCACTTTGCCGTTTTCGTCAGTGACTTCTAGCTCCTGGCCTGGCTTGAGACGCTTTATCGGTGTCACCATAGCTTCCCAAACAGCAATATTATTTGTTTGCGGTTTGAGCAGCAGCAGCTTCACTGTTCCCCCTGACTTGCGCCGGGCAATCAGGCGCGAGGGCAAAACCTTGGTGTCGTTGACTATCAGTAAGTCGCCACGCTTAAGCAGGCCTGGTAGGTCGTAGAAGTGCTTATGCTGAAGATTTCCGCTTGCTCTTTCCACCACTAGTAGCCGAGCATTTTCTTTTTGATCCAGAGGCTTTTGGGCAATTAAAGCTGGGTCGAGATCGTATTCAAAATCTTCGATAGTAAGAGTTTTTTCTGCCACGGGCGAATCTTTAGACCTTTAGGTCGTGAGAGGGGGAGTACTTTAGTATAGACTTCTCACGTTAGCAGTAATGTCAAATTGAAGGGCTTTTAAGATGGCTCTCTTAAAAGATAGAGTGAAGGCCATTGGCCACGAGCTTGGCTTTGAGCTGGTGCAGATTGGTTCGCTTGCCCCGCTGGTTCAAGAGCGCCTGCATTACCAAGCTTGGCTTGACCAGGGTTACTCTGCCGATATGGCCTATCTCCAGCGCGATCCGGAGAGGCGGGTGACACCCGGGCTTACCTTTCCGGCGGCTCAAAGTGTCATTATTGTCGCCGTGAGCTATTTTAGCCAGCCACCAGAGGTGCCAAGCGGCTCCTGGGGGCGGGTAGCGCGTTACGCTGTGGGGCGAGATTATCATGCTGTAATCAGAAGTAAGTTGCGCGACTTCTGCGCCTTGATAGAGAAAGAATTGGGGCGAAAAATAGCCAGGCGGCCTGTTACCGATGATGCCGCTCTTTATGAGCAAGCTTTGGCCCGGCGTCATGGTCTTGGCTTCGTCGGCAAAAATTCGCTGGTGATTGGTCCAAAGCTTTCTGGTTCATACAATTTTATTGCCGAATTGTTTGTTGATTTTGAGCTAGAGCCCGATATTGAGTACACAGGAACCTGCGGCAACTGTGTGCGTTGTATTGCCGCTTGTCCGACTAATGCTATTAAAGATGGTGCCGAAGCGGCGATGGTGGATGCTAATTTGTGCATTTCCTACCTCACCATCGAGAACAAGGGTGGCATCGCTCTACCCCTGCGTAGTCAGCTTGGTGACTGGGTCTATGGCTGTGATATCTGCCAGGAAGTTTGTCCTTATAACAGTAAAACAAGAGCGGCACCATGGCCAGAATTTTCTCCTGAGAATGGTGTGGGGCACTACTTAAATTTGCCTGAGTTGTTGCATTTAGATGATCAGAGTTTTGCGCAGCGCTTTGAGCTTTCGCCCCTGAGAAGGCCGAAGCGTCGAGGTTTGGTGCGCAATGCTTTAGTGGTGATGGGCAATCAATTGGCTGCTCACCATGCCGATAGTGAGAAGATTGTCGAAGAGGTTGCCGCTTTTTCTGTCCGTGAAGACGATTTGCTTCTTGTTGAACACGCCGCATGGGCTCTAGCTCAAGCTCAAAATAGCAAGGGGCGGAGCGCCATCGATAAAATTTTGGCGCGGCAGCTGGGTGACAGTGTCGACCTAGAGATAGAAAAATATGTCTAAACCAATGGCTGAGAAAGTACCCTTAACAGTCTGGATTTTAGGCTTTGCTAGTTTGCTCACCGACGTTTCGACTGAGCTAATTCATTCAATTTTGCCGAACTTTATGTCTTCCGTTTTGCACGCCAGCTTCATTGATATTGGCTTAATTGAAGGCTTGGCCGAGACAGTGGCATCAATATTGAAAATCTTTTCGGGTGCCTGGAGCGACCGCATTGGCAAGCGCAAAGGCCTTTTGCTTTTGGGTTATGGTCTATCAGCTCTAGTTAAACCGCTCTTCCTTTTTGCTAATTCCGTTCTCATTGTACTCATTGCTCGCTTGGCTGATCGAGTGGGTAAGGGCATCCGCGGCGCCCCGAGAGATGCGCTGGTGGCTGACGTGACTAGCTCAGCTAATCGCGGTCGGGCTTATGGCCTGAGGCAGTCGCTTGATACTGTTGGCGCTGTGGTCGGCCCCCTTATGGCTCTGGCTCTGATGTGGCTGACTCAGAGCAACTATCAACTGGCCTTTGCTGTCGCTCTCATCCCTGCTTTTGCCGTGCTTTTCTTGCTTTACTTTGGCGTTAAAGAACCGGCGCAGAAGAGTGTCTTGAGCCGCGATAAGCTGTTTGATGCCAAGCTTTTGACTGAGCTTAAAACTACGATGCCGCCACAATTCTTTTTCTTGGTGGCGACAGTCTTTCTTTTTAGCTTGGCGAATTCGTCTGATGCTTTTTTGATTCTGAAGGCTAGAGATTGCGGTATGTCTATTGCCACCTGTCCCCTTGTGCTTGTGGCCATAAATATTAGCTATGCCCTCAGTGCCTACCCGGCCGGAATACTTTCAGATAGGCTCGGCCACGGTCGTTTGTTGACTGTGGCTTTCTTTATTTACGCTCTTACTTACCTGGGCTTTGCTTTGGTTAGTCAGCAGTCTCACATGCTTTTGCTTTGTCTTGTTTATGGTCTCTATCTCGGTCTCTCGCAGGGGGTGCTCTCGGCTCTGGTTTCGCAGCTAACACCGGCTCATTTGCGTGGTACCGCTTTTGGTATCGTCAATTTTGCCGTGGGTCTGGCGCTTTTGCCTGCTAGTTTGCTCACCGGCTTGCTCTATCAGCACTGTGGTGCCTTGGCTGCCTTTGCCACTTGTGCCGCCATTGCCTTGCTTTCGGCCTTATTTTTGGCCATTCAGTTGCCTTCCTTGGCTAAAGCTCGGCAAAACTAGATTAATTTGCCAGCGGAGGTTGATTTTGCCGTCAGCTAATCTAAACTAAGCGCATGACTCATTTACTCGTTTTCATTGGTGCTGGCTTGGGGGGCTTAATGCGCTTTCTCACCTCCACGGCGGTGCAGAAAGCCTGCAATGGTTGGGTCTTTCCTCTTGGCACTTTCGTTGTCAATATCAGTGGCTGTCTGGCCATTGGTTTTCTTGCTCAACTAGCTGAGAGCAAAAATTTGCTGCAGCCTGAATATCGTGCTTTCTTTTTGATCGGCATTCTTGGCGGCTATACAACTTTTTCTAGTTTTGGCTATGAAACACTGCAGCTAATTAGAAGTGGTGAGTTCTTATATGCCACGGCTAATGCTGTGCTGCAAGTTGTCTTGGGTTTGTTCTTTGTTTGGCTCGGTACGATTCTGGCACGTCTTTTGTAATTAAATTGGTGAAAAAATGAATACAGGTAAGGGTGTTCTGCTCAGAATATACATAGGCGAAAGCGACAAGCATGGCAATCGCCCCTTGTATGAATGGCTCGTACAAGAGGCCAAAAAAGTTGGTATTGCTGGAGCTACTGTTTGGCGCGGGCTTGAAGGTTATGGCGCCCACCATACGGTGCACAGCAATAAAATTCTCGATATTTCAACCAATTTGCCGATTGTGGTTGAGTTCATTGATACCAATGAAAAGATTGCCGCTTTTATGCCTTTTCTTGATGCCAATTTAGTTGAAGGTATGGTTGTGACGAGCGAGGTTGATTTACGCTGGTACCGCAAAGACTAGCTAATAGCCTAAAGAGCAGTTAACTATTTATCGTCGCCTTTGTCTTCAGCTTCTGCTTCGGCATTAGCCTCAGCATTTGAATGATGTTGATACATCTCAGTCAAGGCTTTAATTATCACCTGGTCGGTTTTATGTTGCATGTCTAGTGCTTGCAAAAGCTCTTGGCCTGTCATTAAGCCGCGAGCAAGAATAAGTTTGCCCAGGGGCTCGCCCGACTGATTCTGTTCCTCAATTAGCTCTTCTAACTGAGTCAGCGAGATCTTGCCGCGCTTCAGCAACAATTCGCCAAGCTTTTCTGGGCGCGTCAACAGCTCCCATTTTTGTTCTTCAGATAAAGGTTCTTGATGTGTCATTATTTTCCTAGTTCGTTAGCTCCTCAGCTTGCAGCCGGTAGGCGCTTTTGTTGCTTTCTTTCCCGCCACCAAACCAATAGACAACTGGCATTGAAGATGGAGGAATAAGTACCAGATATGATGCCAATTAACATGGCGAGAACAAAGTCTTTGGTGGTGCTGCCACCAAGTAGATAGAGCGATAGCAAGGTAATCACAACAGTCAGTGAGGTGTAGAGTGAGCGAGCAAGTGTCTGATTAACACTGTCGTTAGCAACATCACCAAAGGTTTTCTTGAATTCTAGTTTGGTTACTGGATCGATTCCTTTGCTACCAACAAATTTGGCGTTTTCTCTTACGCGGTCGAAAACCACGATGGTGTCGTGCACCGAAAAACCAATTACTGTCAAAATCGCAGAGATAAACAAGCTGTCGACTTCGGTGCCAAAAGCTAGACCCAAGAGGGCGAATATACCGCAAAGTACTAGCACGTCATGCACGAGTGCGGCAATGGCACAAATGGCATAGTCAAATTTGAAGCGGTAGCTAATGTAAGCCACCATGCCACCAAAGGTCACCAGTAGTGCTAGTAGGCCGTTGCTGAGTAGCTCGGGGCCAATGGTTGCCGTTACTTTATCGACTGATATGGCCTTAAATGGTCCGAGGGCTTCAGTTAATTTGGCATCTAGCTGAGTTTTTTGTTGCTCACTGTCGATGGCCTTGGTGCGCATCACCACAGCTTCTTTGCCAGCAATATAGGTCTGTTGCACTTGCGAGCCAGTCAGGCCAGACTCTTCTAGCACTTTGTGCACAGCTTCTAAAGTAGTTGGCTTTTCAAATTGATATTGCAGAATTGAACCACCGGTAAAATCGATGCCCGGTTTAAGTGGTGCGCCAAACTTGGCACAGCAAGCGGCAATACCGATAATACCCGGCACGGTTAAAACCAATGAAATGGCAAACCAGAGAGTGCGATATTTAACAATATCGACTATGTTTTTGCTCTTTGCCCCTGTCATACGGCCTCCTTGGTCAAAACTTTGTTCGCTTTCTTTTCAGTCTTATGGCCAAACAAACCGAGGCTTGATGGAATTAAGTGCAACATCGTGCGAGTGGCGGTAATCGCTGTAAACATCGATACAGCCACACCAATCGCCAGGGTAACGGCGAAGCCTTTGACTAGCGATGTACCAAAAAGCATCAACACACTGCAAGCAATCAAGCTATTAACGTTACTGTCAAATATTGATGACATCGCTCTGGTGAAACCGTTTTCTACAGCAACCCAGAGATTTTTTCCCGCGTTCAATTCTTCTTTTGTTCTCTCGAAAATCAGAATGTTGGCATCGACGGCCATACCAATCGATAGAATAAATCCGGCAATACCGGCCAGAGTCAAAGTCACTGGCACTGTTTTGAAAATGGCCAGGGTAGCCAGTGTATAGAGTATGAGAGCTAAGTCAGCAATAAGACCAGGTAGGCCATAAATTGCCACCATGAAGACCATAACTGCAGCAATACCTACACCACCGGCTATTAGGCTCTTGTGAATCGAATCTTGGCCCAGGGTGGCTCCTACTGTGCGCTCTTCTAATATTTCAATTGGCACTGGTAGAGCACCAGCATTGAGCTTGAGAGCTAAATCTACGGCTTGTTCTTTTGAGAAGCTGCCAGTAATTTGACCACGGCCGCCCATGATTGGTTCGTTGACGCGTACGCCCTGGTATCTTTCGATTGGCACAGGCCGGCCGTCGGCGCCTCTATCGGTAGGTTGGCCATCAAGAAAAATACCAATGCATTTACCAACCAGGCGCGAAGTTAGTTCACCAAATTTCTTAGCTCCGCGATCTTTGAATTCAAAGTCAACTTGCCAGGTGCCGCCGGCTGTAGGCGTACCCTGGGCTCTCTTGAAGTCTGCACCCGTGAGGCCGACGGCTTTCCAGTAAGGAAGACCTTCGGAGGTGAAGTCGAGTTCTTTGAATTCAAGCATGGCTGTGGTGCCGATGCGATCCTTTGCTTGTTGTGGATCTTTGATTCCAGGCAGTTCCACAATTAAGCGGTCTTTGCCCGCTCTTTGCACGAGTGTTTCGGAGACGCCAAGGCTGTTGATGCGGTTGTTGATAACAGTGAGCACACCGTCCATCACTGGAGTTGTGATTTCTGGCACCTCGGGTGGTGCTGGTATAGCTTTGAGCAATAGTTGGCTACCACCACGCAAGTCAAGACCAAGCTTGAGGTTGGTGAACAGGGCGTAGCCCTTGTAGTTAGCCAGTACCTGAATATTGTTGCCCATACCGGCATTGTCATATTCGGTTTTGATTGCATCCTCGCGCTGGTAGTTGTTCATTTTCTCCCAGCCAGGAATCTTCTCAACTCTCTTCAGAACTTCTACTTGAAGATCGTTGCCGGTGAGGTTGGCAAGCCGCTGCCACTCTGCAATATTGCCTTCTGGCACAATTTGAAAGAGTGAAAACAATGACCAGGCCAAGACTGCCAAAACCGCAAAGGGTTTCCAGTCTCGGAAGAAATCTTTGGAGCTGCCTTTGTGGGAACCGCTCTTTTGTCCGAATATGCTCATGGTTTAAAAATTACAGCCTAAATAATGACCTACGAAGGTCAAATTCTAGCGTAAAAGTGCTCTTGAAAGCCTTCTCTTCTGCCTTGGCATGAAGCTTTGACGCCAGTTAGCGCTGAAATTTCTTCTTATATTGATTGTAATTGGCTGGTCTAGGCTGTTATGACCTGGTCGCCACCGCGCTGTACGGCTAGTTCTAGAGCCTGAATGGTGCGGGCTAGAAGTTCGTCGTGTTCTCTGGCGTGGGTGGGGAAGGCTGCTAAGCCTACGCTGGTAGTCACTTTTAGGTTGTGCCAGTTATGGGTAATGCCATGGCTAGCAACGCGATTGCGAATGCGCTCAGCGACAATGGCTGCGCCCGAAGCGTTGGTCTCGGGCAATATAATGGCAAATTCTTCTGAGCTGTAGCGTGCTGGGATGTCAACGTCACGCACCGCGCCACGCAGGACGCCGCCGATTACTTTCAAGACAGCGTCAGAGGTAAGTGCGCCGTAAGAACGTTGAATATCTCTGAAGCCATCAACTGCCACCATGCAAAGAGAGACAGGGCGCTTATAACGTTTAGCTCTCTTCAATTCGTCTTTGACTTCTTTGATAAAAGTACGCGAATTATAAAGTTCAGTGAGGGTGTCAAGTAGAGCCAGCTTCTCGATTTCTTCGCCATTGGCGCTCGACAAATTAGTTTGACCAGCAGTCAAGAGTGAGCGCTGCTCAAGCTCTTTCACTCGCTCAATTACCTGGTTGTCCATAAAGGCTCTTGTGCCCGCAAGCTTGGCTCTTTGTGGATTGTCCAGCACACGACAGAACATACAAGTTCTTCCGCTACATATGTGGTCCGTGCGTCCTGCCATTTGAAATAGACCCTTTTTCTGGAAATTACAAATCAAAAATCAGTGAAATCAGTCAAATCAGTATAGATTAATCTCTTCTCTTGCACTAGGTATCGGCTAATAGTTTGCCCTGGCGAACTATAAATTTGCCATCTACCATCAGATCGCTAGCATTTGGTGCGCACTCTAAGAGTCTGCGGGCAACGGCTTCTTGATCCTGATCGCTTTGCCAAAAAACACTGTCGAGAGGAAACGCTGCCAGGTCGGCTGCTTTACCTACTGCAATTGAACCCGTTTTTTCAGCGATATTAACGGCCTCGGCTGCTTTTATCGTTACCCGGTTAAGGGCCTGGGTGGCGGTTAATTGCGGCAGCCAGGCCGCTGCTTCTTTAAGCATGCTCAAATCGCTATTAGATGCAAGGCTGTCGCTGCCAAGGCCAAAAGCGATGTTGGCGTCAACAAAGCTGCTTAGAGCAGCCGCTCCGGTTAAGAGCCTCTCATTGCTACGGCGGCAGAGGGCGGCGGCCGCTCCGCTCTGGGCGAATATGGCCAAGTCTTTTTGATTGAGCTTTACACAGTGAGCGGCGATGAGGTTGTCATCGAGCAGGTCAAAGTGCTTGAGGTGCTGGGTTGGTGTTCGCTTCTGTCCGCGCCAGAGTAATTCATTTAATAGAGTGGGGAATGGTTTATTTACATTAGGCGGCATCACCTTGGCCAAATACTGATCTAAGACGCTGCAATGGCTGCTAATCCAGTCGGCTTCTTCTTGCGACTCTGCCAGGTGGGCTGTCAGCATTAGGCCGTTGCTACTGGCCCAGTCTTTGGCTTTGGCCCAGAGTGCCGGGGCGACAGTATAAGGAGCGTGCGGGGCGATGGTAATTGCTATTTGCCCGCCATTGATTGCTTCTTTTAATGCACCACTGGCGGTGCTGATTAAGGATTGGTAACGTTTTAACCAGATTTCAAAGATGCGTTCAGCTAAAGTTTCGTCTAGGCCAAATAGCTCTAGCCCGACCAGGCCTTTCTGTCCAACTTTGGCCATAGCCTCCGCGGCCTGACCGGTGTATGAACTATCTACTAAATAAGTAGTGCCTGCCAAAGCTGCACTTCTGGCCCCAGCCAAGGCTGAACTGGCAAAATCCTCTGGCGACCAAGGCCTCGTGCTGGCCACCAATTGGGCCATCCATGTAAACAAAGAGCTGTTCTCTGGGATGGCTGGCGCTTGCGAATAATCAAGGTGGGTGTGAAGATTGAACAGACCGGGAGTGATGACGCAATTAGGTAGGTCAATCACTTCAATTGCTGAGAGCGTTTGATCTTGCGACTCGATCAGCCTTTCGCTTTGCTCTTCGCTGAGAATAGCAGCGATTTTGCCAGCTTCTACCACGACGCTGGCGCGGGCAAATGATTGACCCGTGGCCGTCCAGACCGATGAGGCCTTAATTAAGAGTTTTGGCGATGTACTATAATTCATTTTCCTCAAGCATAATCTATAACAATGACTAGAATCTCAGTCGACGATTTGAAGGAAACTCCTCAACGGCGACAAAATATTGAATTTAACGAAGTATTGCCAGTGGACGAGGCCGTTAAGCCTGTGGTTGGTGACTTGGTTTTGAGCTTGGCCGCCGGTGGCGTCAAACTCACGGGCAATGTCAAAACTTTACTTAAGCTGCAGTGTCAGACCTGCCTTAAACCATACTTTTACGCCTTGAGCGTCGACCTCGATGAGTACTTCGTGCCCCGTCTTAGCGCCATGGCCGAATTTGAAATGGGTGCTCCCCGGGACAAAGAATTACTTAAAGATGATTTTTATGATTCGATTCCTGAGGACGGATTCATTGACATCAGTGACGTTGTGTATCAAGCTGTAACGTTAGCTTCTCCAGTATTTAGTCGTTGCGGCGATGAGTGTCCCGGTCCTCCAAAACCGGAAGGTGCTCGTGGTAGCAGCGTTTCGGGTTCTGACTCTGAAGGGGGTCAAGACCAAAAACCAATCGACCCTCGCTGGAAGAACCTAAAGACTCTCTTTCCTAACCAGGAATAGAGGCTTTTTAGTAGATAATAATTAGTCCGGAATATGGAGGATCGATACAGCAATGGCTGTTCCGAAGAAGAAAACATCCCACCAGAAGCAACACCAGCGCAGAGCGCACTGGAAGGCTTCTGCTCAAACTGTCGGCACTTGCGCCAATTGCGGCGCTCCAAAACGCAGTCATACTGCTTGCGGATCGTGCGGATACTACCGCGGTAGACCAGCCAGACTAAGAGACGCTGTCGTTTAGTTGTTGCAATAAACATGGGTCATTAGACTTAGTTATTCATTGGTGTGATTAGTTTGACAACGAGTCAAATCTGGAGTCTGGCATGATTCGAGTGGCCATAGACGCGATGGGCGGTGATTATGCTCCTCGTGAAGTTGTTCACGGCGCCGTTCTGGCTGCCCGTGAATATGGCATTTCGGTTCAATTAGTCGGTCAGTTGCCGGCAATCGAAGCTGAGCTTAAACGCCACGAGATTGCTGGTCTAAACATATCCTTAGTGGCTGCCTCTGAAGTTGTGGCCATGGACGAGAAACCAAGCAAGGCGATTCTTCGTAAGAAAGATTCGTCTATTGTTTTGGCTATGAAGCAAGTCAAAGAAGGCCACGCTGACGCAGTCGTTGCTTGTGGCTCCACCGGTGCAGCAGCTGTGGCTGCCACTTTTAATATCGGCCGCTTGCCCAATATCTCGCGCTGCGCCATTGCCTGTGAGATGCCGACGATTCACCCCAATCGCTGTATTGTCGTCGACGCTGGCGCCAACACCGATTGCGATGCCCATATGTTGATGCAGTTCGGCTTGATGGGCTCAATCCTTTATTCTGGTTTGCACAACGTCAAGCGCCCAAGAGTGGGCGTTCTTAATATTGGCGCTGAAGAAACTAAAGGCACCCAACTGGTGCAAGACGCTTATCGCCTGCTCAAGGCTCGCGAAGATATCAACTTCATCGGCTTTGTCGAAGGCCGCGATTACCCCATGGGTAAAGTTGACGTTGTTGTCACCGATGGCTTTACTGGCAACGTTTCGCTTAAAACGGCTGAAGGCATTGCCAAGATGATCAATCACATGCTCAAGCAAGAACTTTTGAGTTCTCCTCGGGGCAAGCTTGGTGGCGCCATTGCTAAACCAGCCTTCCAGGCTCTGAAAAAACGAGTCGACCCCGACGAATTCGGTGGTGCTTTCTTGATTGGTTTAAAAGGTGTATGTGTCATCGCCCACGGCGGTTCACGTCATACTGCTGTCAAGAATGCCATTCGGGTTGCTTGCGATATGGTCAAAGCTGACGTTGTCTCGAGAATCGAACACTCTTTTTTTCAAACCAATCTAAAACCAGTAAAGACTGATACGGCTGAACCGACAGTCACTATCCTGTAAATTAAGTAGCTTTTTATAAGGAATAATTGCCATGGCTAAGCTTGCTTGTGTTTTCCCCGGGCAAGGATCTCAGAGCGTCGGTATGGGATTAGACTTGTTCAATAATTTTGCCGAAGCCAAAACCACTTATGGCCAAATCGATGCCGTAGCTGGCCGGGCCCTCAGCACTCTTTGTTTTGAAGGACCAGAAGCCGAACTGAAGCGCACTATCAATACTCAGCCAACCATTTTGGCAACATCGCTAGCGGCTTGGGCTTGTTATGAAAAACTTGGTGGACCGAAGCCTGACTTTGTTGCTGGTCACTCATTGGGTGAAATTACCGCTCTCGTGGTGGCACAAGTTTTATCGCTAGAAGATGCAGTTAAGCTCGTGGATAAACGCTCTACTCTGATGGAAAATTGTCCCAAAGGAGCAATGACTGCTGTTCTTGGTGTTGCTCCAGAAGCATTGGAAAGTCTTTGCGCTGAAGCTTCTACCTCAGATGAAGTAGTGGTTGTAGCAAATTTCAATACTAAAGATCAGTTGGTTATCTCAGGCAACCCTGAAGCTGTCACTCGCGCTGGTGCACTAGTGAAAGAGCGCTCAGGTAAAGCTATTCCGCTACCGGTTGGTGGTGCATTCCATTCACCGCTAATGTCTGGAGCGGCCAAAGAATTTTCACAGACTCTGGAAAATTGTCAGTTTGCTGATGCTACCTGTGGTGTGGTGCAAAACTTCGATGCCCAAGTATCGAAGCAAGCATCTGAGCTTAAAGAAAAGCTAGCTAAGCAGATGGAGAGTCCTGTTCGTTGGACAGCTACGGTTGAGTTTCTCGTTGCTCAAGGCGTCGATACTATTGTCGAAATCGGACCAGGCAAAGTTTTGGCTGGCCTGGTGAAAAAGATCGACAAGTCGGTCAAAATCTTAAACGTCAGCGATAGTGAATCACTAAAGGCTACTATTGCGGCCCTGCAAGCTGTGGCTCAAGCCGTTTAATTGTAATATTGCGCTTCTCTAGTTCGCTAAAGAAGAGATCTGGCTCTAGAGCCACTTCTGGAGCTAGTACCCCTCTTTTCTCGACCTGATTGGCTATAATCATTTGTGCCGCTATAGATGGTGGCACTCCTGTGTCTAGTGCGCCACAAGAAACTTGCCATTTTTTGTCTGATACCACAGTCGTTTCCATGCGCACTAGTTTTTCTTTGCCATCTTTGCTGCCTTTAATATCAACACGGATTACTTCGCAGTCGTCTGGCTCGGCGGCTGGAACGGGGAATTTAGCAATCATTTCGGCTAGCAATTTACGGGGGGTGAAGTCACCTTCTTTGGTGGCAATTTGTTTCTTCTCGCCAAAACCTAGAGCCATTAAAAATTTGATTTTTTCGTGAAATTCGAGGGGTAAACCGAGGCGGAAAGTGACGCGCTTGATACCCTTTTCTTTGTAAGTCATTGGTATGGTCAGCACTTCAGAGTGCAAGGTGTAGATTGCTTCTTGCTTACCGACTGGTTGTGGGAAGTCGACCATCAAAGCTCCAGAAAGTGGTGCTTCTGCTTTGTAATCACCGTCTTCGAATACCATCGGGCTAAGGGTGTATTCGTCGATTAAAGTTTCAATTGAATATGGTGGCAAGAAAGGATGATCTATTTTGACGTTGTCGACTGAGCCCACCAAAATATCGATTGACTCTACAGTATCTAAGTCTCTCTGTCCCGCTTCAGCCATGATATTGGTCATACCTGGAGCTGCGCCCATGCCAACAATGGCTGTCAGATTTTTCTCTTTGAAGCGCTCATGCAGCTTCAACTGCTCTTTGGTGACGTGAAATAGTCCGCCTAAATCGATATAGTTGGTGCCCGCTTCAAGAGCTGCTTCCATAACATTGACGTTGTGATAATAAGGAGTGGAATTAATGACGCAAGCGGCTTTGGCTAAAATCTTGACCATGATTGGTCGGTTGGTGATATCGGTGAAGTCACCTCGCACTCTTTCTGATTTGAGTGACTCAGCAAATTGATCAGCTTTGTCCCGATCGTAGTCGGCAATCACTACTTCAATTTGCTCGTTTTCTAGCAAGTCTTTGACAATCACCTGACCCATGGCCCCAGCGCCGCCAATTACAACCACTCTTTTCAATTCAGTCATTTGCTATAGCCTCTATATATGGCCAAAATTCTAGCACTGCAGAGCAATGCTAGATTGAGCCAATAGAGATGCTATTGGTTAAAAGAGCGAGTGATTAGGTTTAGTAGCCTTTGTATGAGCTGGTACTGCTCGAGCTGCCATAGGTGCTAGTGGCTGTGCTGGCCGCACCCGAGCTATGGCTATTGACGTTGCCGCTGCTGCCATAGGTAGCTACCGCTGGCTTGGTGTTAGGGCGCATTCTAATTTGGGTTGGAATAGTGACGTAGCCGTTGTGCATCACTTCTTGTTTGCGCAGGCTGTAGTTTGGATTTAAGTCTGAGCGCATGTAATCGCCGGGCATGCCCACGGTGGCGCCCATTCGAGCATTGGGCAGACCGCCCATTTGCTGGCTGCCTTGTTGTTGGTTATTGGCGGCCTGGGCCGGGGTGAGATAACCCTGCGGATAGCGCGATTGCGGCTGAGCTGGAGCTGAGCCATAAACTGGTATTTGGGCCGAGGGGCTGAGAGTGCCTCTGGTGATGTAAGTGTCTGCCGGCCGAGCAAGGTTCGAACCTTGGATTATCCGTGTGCCACCTACCTTATAGCTTTGTTGGCAATCGCCAGCCGGTGCGAGGAAAATGGCGGCAACCAGTGCCAGCGATAGGTTTGAACCCTGAAGATTTAGTAATTTAGTCACTGCTTGTCGAAGCCTGCTAGTAAAAGAAAAGGGGCAATAAAGATGCCTGTTGATACGATAATAACTCGCAATTTTCCACTTTACAAGTAGCTGCAATACTTAAAGAATCAATACTGGCGCAGATTTAAGGGCGGCAAATGTAATCGATTTGTAAAACGGTATAGGTTGCCTTAGTTTCAAGTTAGTCTGAAAAGCGGAATCTAACCAGGGCCATAACCGCCCAGATGCCGTCTTTCCAGGTAATTTTCTTGCCTTCGGCATAGTCGCGACCATAGTATGAAATAGGCAATTCGTAAAGCCTGACGCCTTGCTTCAAAACTTTCGCTGTAATTTCAGGCTCGAAATCAAAACGGTCGCAGCGAATCTGCACTTTTTTGAAAATATCGGCCCTGAAGACTTTGTAGCAAGTTTCCATGTCGGTCAATGTGGCGTTATACAGAATGTTCGTGATCAAGCTGAGGAATTTGTTGCCGAATAGGTGCCAGATCTTAAAGGCACGGGTAACTTTTCCGCCGCATAGACGGGAGCCATAAACAACGTCGGCGCGGCCCTCTAAAATCGGTTTGAGCAGTTCTGCGTATTCTCTCGGGTCATATTCGAGGTCAGCATCTTGTATCAAAATGACGTCGCCTTCAGCGTGGCCCTGGGCCGTGCGCAGGGCCGCACCCTTGCCTTGATTTTTATCGTGATAGTAAATGCGAGCGTTGTATTTAGCAGCATCAAGTTTGGCGAGAATGTCGCGGGTGCCATCGGTGGAGCCGTCATCGACAAGAATTATCTCTTTTGTTAGTCCGCCAGTATCAGCCTTTGAAACCATGTCTAGTACGGTGATGAGCGTTTTTTCTTCGTTGAAGACCGGTATTAATATTGAAAGTGTTTTCACGAACTGTATTACATTCCTTATGTATGCGAATTTTTTGGTTCTGTTATTTATTCTGGCGCAGATTCATGCAGGCTTGTATCTATGCAGGCATCTAGCTAGGCCGGCAGATATTTCTGAAGGCAGGCACTTCTTTCGGCCACTCTTTATGCCGGAAGAACTAGAGCACGCTTGTGAGCTTCAGTCTCAAGACTATCGTCAAGTGGCTTTAGTTGAACCGCTCCGTACCGTCGTTGCAAAGCTTGGCTTAGCAACAAATCGGCGAAGGCCGGATTTTTAGGCAAAAGTGAACCGTGCAAATAGGTACCGTATACGGTGCCCTGGCAGGCGCCCTCACTTTTGTCTTCACCATTATTACCATTGCCGACCACGATTTTCCCTAGTGGTTGCACATCTTTTCCCAGGTAGGTCTTGCCGCTGTGATTTTCAAAGCCGACCAGGGTGGAGTTATCATCCCGCTTGATAACGACATTTCCAATCATTCTTCTGTTGCCAGCCACTGTATAGGCGTCTAATAACGATATGCCTTTCAGTTCTGGGCCTTCGTGGGGCCGATAATAGTGACCTAGTAGTTGGTAGCCACCGCAAACGGTTAAGACCACCGCCCCGCCGCTTACAGCGGTCTTGAGAGTGGTGGCGCGCTTGACCAAATCTTCGGCAATGACAATTTGTTGCTTGTCTTGACCGCCGCCGATGAAATAAAAGTCGTAATAGTCGGGATCGGCTTCCTGACCTATATCTATCGCATCTACCTTGACTTCTATGTCGCGCCATTTAGCTCTTTGACTGAGCGTAATGATGTTGCCGCGATCGCCGTAAATGTTGAGGAAATGGGCGTAAAGATGGGCGATTCTGAATTCCATAACATCCTTAGTAAGAGATTTTTTTCTTGTTGTCTCTGATTTGATTGAGCTGGTATATCGATCTTTTTACTGCACTATATATGGTGTGCTCTTGGGTTGTCGTTTGGCAAGCTATTGTCGCAGCAGCGTGTGAAGTTTGAATAACGACTGAAAAATCCCCATTTATGGGCTTCTTGCCTGGGCCAAGACCAGTGCAAATTATAGAAAGAATAGCGGTTGCAAATGACCGATAAAGCATGATTATTTCAGGAGGTTGCAATTCTTGACTAGGGGTTGCCATGAAGCCTCGTCGTGTGGCCTTTTGCGGATTTGCGTCTGATATATTTTGGGCGACCAATTTGTAAAATATTAGCGTTTTTTAAGAATCCCCCTTTATGCACCACCGGCGGCTTTTCGCAGGTTCTTAGTTAAGCGAAATTGTTTTATGGGTTTCACTACTACTAACCGCTGGAATATGTAGGTTATGATGGCGTACGTTAGAGTCAGGTCATTGCTGAAGGAGTGATTACTATTATGAAAAAGGGGTTTGCAACCATTCTTACTGCACTTGTTGCTGTAAGTGCGAGCACCTTGATCAATGCAAATGTCGCAAATGCTCAAGGTGCTACTAATGTCAGTGAATTGACAGACGTAGTTGGAAATGAGTGGGCGTATAATGCACTCAAGGAACTCGTTAATAGCGACTGTCATGTACTGGTAGGTTACCCAGACAGAACATACCGTGGTCAAAAATCGACCACACGTTTTGAACTGGCTGCCGCTCTATATAAATATGAGCAGTGCATACAAGAGCGTCTAGCTAAAAAAGCTGACAAAGCCGATTTGGAAAAATTTGCTGCTTTGTTGGAAGAATTTCGTGGTGAGTTGAACCAACTGAAGGCCCGTGTCGACAGTTTGGAAGCTCGCATGAAAGCTGTTGAGGAAAAAAATGCTGAGCAAGACATGCGCTTAGCATATGCCGAAAGACAGAAAGGTTTCATTTGGGAGCGTCTAGTTAAGGGCACCTTCATTGATGTCCGTGACATAGGCGTAGGAGTTGGTCGTGGGGCGAGAGCCATCTACGAGTACATGTTCTAACCGAACCTCCCTGCGCGAGCTTGGACCTGACTGAACTACTCGGAACTCCCGTCGGCTTTGCGGCTGCCGGGAGTTTCGTCATCAAATATGGTGGCAAACTCTTAGTAGTTATTAGTGAGTAGTCAGTCGGTCTTCTGCTCAAGTAGCTTCAAATTGAGGACTTTCTTTTGTCTCATCCTTTTGCTGATGAGCTTTCCTTTGCGCTGACCATAAGCGAAGAGGTAGAAAAGCTTGCCATGAGCTACTTCAATAAGGGTATTGAAGTAGTGGAAAAATCTGATGGCAGCCCTGTAACAAGGGCTGACAAAGAAGTAGAGCGTTTTATTCGCGATGCTCTTGCGACAAAATTTCCCGAGGATGCAATCTTAGGCGAAGAAGAAGGCCCCAGCGACGGTGCCGCTGAGAGTAATGGACGTACCTGGATTGTTGATCCGATCGATGGTACTTACAACTACGCTCGCGGCATTCCTATTTGGTCTACCTTACTTGCCCTCGAAGTTTCATCTGAAATTGTCTTAGGTATGATTGTCGCCCCGGCCATGCATGAGCTTTTTTATGCAGTAAAAGGCCAGGGAGCTTTTAAAAATTATTTGCCAATCAAAGTTTCGAAAATCGATCGTATCGAGAAAGCGATGATCAATTTTGGTGGTCCCAATCGCATTCTTGAACATGGTCTTTGGCCAGAGTTAACTGAAGCCGTACGCCTTACCGATAAGCAAAGGGGCTTTGGTGATTATCTTGGCTTCTCTTTGGTTTTTGAAGGTAAGTCAGAAGCGATGCTTGAAGTCGGGGTTAAGCCCTGGGACATCGCCTGTATGAAAATATTGGTTGAAGAAGCCGGAGGCGCTTTCTTTGATTTGTCTGGTGGAAACTCAGTGCACACGGGCTCTTGCATGGTGACAAATAAGCACTTAATGCAAGATTTCAAGAAAATGTTCGTCAAAGAAAAAGTATCAGAATAATGGAGCGGGAGTGGTCTAAATCGATAAAGGCTCGAATGGCTCTAGTCATGACAATGGCTGGAGTGGTGCCGATTGTGATTTGCCACTTGATCGTATTTAGTTCTAGCGGCGCACCATTAGAAGATTATTTTCGCTATATACCGCTCTATATTCCGCTGCTGTTGATATTGCTTGGTGTTAATTGGTTTTTGTCAGACTTGATTCTGCGGCCAATCACCCAACTATTAACGGCCACTACCAAACTTGTTTCTGAAGACATTCGTCAACGCTTAGAAGTCGACCCCCATGAGCCTCTTGAAACTCTGGAGTTGAGAAAGTCATTCAATAAGCTGCTCAATCGCTTAGAAGAATCACTCAACATTCAGTGCCAATTCGTGGCCGATGCCAGCCACGAGCTGCGCACCCCATTGACTTCAATTCAGGGCTATACAAAGCTGCTTTTGCGGCGCGGTGGCAATATTGATGCCAACTTGCTGGCCGAGGCCTTGCAGACTATTTCAGACGAGTCTGGAAGGCTAATTCGCTTGGTTTCTGACTTGCTTCAATTAGCACGGGCTGATGCCGGGCAAGCAATTATCAATCAACAAGAAGTGGTTGATCTGCGCTTAGTCTTGACCAGTGTCGAAGATACGGTCATGGTCATTGCTCCTGAGCAGATTGAAGTTCAATTTATTATTCCGCCCACACCAATTTATGTTTTTGCTGATTCGGATCGTCTTAAGCAGGTCTTTCTCAATCTGACCAATAATGCTATCAAGGCTACTCAAGCCGGCGGCAAGGTCACAGTTACACTGCGCTTTACTAATAATCAAGCAATCATTCGGGTAATTGATACTGGGATTGGTATTGCTCCAGCCGATCAACAACGCATTTTTGACCGCTTCTATCGCGTAGAGAGATCACGCACCAGAAGTCGTTTGTATGGTGGTGGCACTGGTCTTGGTTTGGCCATTGCCTTGACTATCATTAAGGCGCACGGTGGTGCCATTGAGTTGGAAAGTGAATTGAATAAAGGTTCTACTTTTACAGTGCGCTTGCCTGTCACTGATAAAGACGATAAGTCTGGTATGCCACCAGCTGCCTTGACGCAGATGACACCATCCGAGCGGCGCAATAACGAGCGTATTGCCGAAGCTGAGCGTAAAAATGAGAGTGCTCAGCCTCAGTCTTCATTTGCTCCCGAGCCAGCATCAGCGAACAATATTGCTTCTATTGGTTCGACTGCCAGTTCTAGTGCCAGTAATCTAGCTGCTTTGCCCGCGCCAGAATCAACAGCAACCGCTTCCAGTGATTCTTCCGCTAGTTCGGGCACTGGTGCTTCTACAAGCCCCAGTTCAAGTTCTGCTCCAAGTTCTGCTCCAAATTCAGGTCCAGGTCCGTCTCCAAGTCCGAATCCCAGACCCGAGCGAGTATTTGGTCCACCGCCAGAAGACGACGACTAAAGAATAAGGCACTAGCTAATTTGCTTTTTGCTTTTCAAATAAGAACAAACCATGACCGCCCCAAAGTTCTAGCGGCCAGAACTGGATTAGCTTGTAGGTTTCGAGAAATTGCTTGTTCTTGAGTAGGCCATTATCGGCAAAGCAGTCGAAGAAGATTACTTGCTCTGGCTTCATCTCTACAATTGCCTGCGCTGGGATTGAACCCCAGACCTCACGCCTTGAGCGCTCATTCAAAGGTACGGGATAGTACTGCAAAGTCTCATCAGTAACTAGTCCGCCTAGGTCAATAATTTCGCTGTTTGGCAAGTAATAGCCCAGCACCCCAGGCTCCCAAGTTGCTAGAGTGGCACGGGTCTGACCACTAGCTGTTCTTGGGGCTTTTGCTTGGAGGAAACTAGCGGCTTGCTTATAGACTGCTAGCCTTTGCATGGCTGGATTGCTGACAAAGAATGTGTTGTGAATACATTCTGCTGCATACTCACCTATGGCAGAGCGGTTTTTGTCTGCGGCCCAATTGACTAAGCTCAGGTCAATTAATTGAGTGGCGGCGACCAAGATAAGTAGTGCTGCACCAGTGGCTCTAACAAGGATTTTGTTAGAGCTCTGCGCCATTGTCCAGGCCGATTGCAAAACGAGAGGTATCAAAAATACTGCAATTAAACTGAACCAACTGTAGTACCAAGAGAACATCCAGGGATCAAATATGGCGAAGAATAAAAGCAGTAGAACAGAGTTGTAGGCATAGCTCGCTAGCCAGTCTTCTTTTCGGGCGAAGTAGAGCAAAACAATGAAAGCAGCAGCGCCTTTCAACAAGTTTTCGATGGTTAGTAGGTGCCCTTGCGTCTCTATTTGGTTGGGCAAAAAGACAAATAGATGATGGAAAACATCAACGCCAACAGTGGTCAAAATGAAAGGGCAGGAGTGAGCGATCAGTTGCGGGAAACTATGAAACATACTGGAGCGTCCCAGGGCCCCGTGCGGAATGGCAGAGCCATAGTAGCAATAGGCAAAGCCGTACCATAGACCGACTGCCGCCAGTGCTGGCAGCCAAGGCTTGATTGTGTTTTTGCCTCGCTCAATTATGCCGCAAATGAATTCGCGAATAAACCAGATTATTCCCTCTGGTCGTGCCAAGCTTAGTAGAGCTGATATAGCGGGGCACCATTTATGGTGCGAAAATAGAGAGAGCAGAATTAGCAGCTGTACGAGAGCTGATTCTTTATTGTCAATTGCGGCCAGCATGGCGCTGCCGCCAAAGGCATAAAGCAGAGCTGCTATCCAGGCTAGAAGTCTGTATTTTAAGTTCTTTACTGCAATACTAAAAACTAAGAGTAGATTACTTATTTGCAGAACCAGATTGAGCCCGCTAGATACTTTCGCTACTTCGCAAAAGCGAAAGATCATGCTGTTGATATAAAGTAAGAAAAGATGCAATGGCGATGAGAAACCCTGAACTCTTGCTAGCTGCGAGCCTGGGTTGTAGTCAAAGCTAGTCCAGTTTATCCAGTTATTTACATAGCGAAAATCAATAAACGGGTCGTCTATTGCCAGCGGAAATTGCAGACATCTATTTAGCACTAAACCCTGAGCGATGGTTCCGACAACTAAGGCTGATGCTAGATTAAAACGATTGTTTTTGCTCGGCCCCCAAATTGCAAAATATATGGCGGTCATTAGCGCAGCTACTATGGCAAAAACCTTTGCTAACTCTAGTTGGCCAGTCACCGATTGCAGCATCAGTGGTGCTATTGCAGCAGCTTGCGGTAGAAAAATTTGTTGAGCACTCGCCCAGTTAAGGTAGAAGGCGACAAACGGCACAAGGCAAAGTAATTGCAGTGCCCCTGGCACTATTAGCTCGCGGAGAAACCCTTTAGGCTTGGTCAGCGCTGTTATGGTCTCTGAACTATTTTCACTGGACAAAGAGAATTACTCGCTCTGGTTGTTATGATAAAGGCTCTTAAATTGGCCGGTAAGCGAATCAATTATGAACAGTCTGAATCTACGTGTTGGTCAATGGCTAGCTATTTTAACTGTTTTTGTCGCTCTGGGGCGCTGTTTCTACGATGCCTACTTGACCTCCCCGAACAGTATCGATGGTCGTGAGCAAATCAAGATTGGAAGACTAGAGCGCAAGCTCGCTGCCATGCAACGTTCGGAGGATAAAGTCGCCAGACAAAAAGTGGTTACTGAGCTTGTTCGCTCGTATATTGAAACTTGTCAGTATGAGAAGGCTGAACCTCTAGTTCTGCAGTCTTTGTCTCAGCAGTTGCCAGATGCTACAGCCATTAGTCATGCCCAGGCCCTGGCTGACTGTGGAGACTACTATGGGCATCGGCTCAACATTGAGCGGGCACAAATTTGCTATTTAAAGGCTATTGATATATTCAACAAAGAGAAGACCCCTGACGCTGTGGCAGAGTGCTATTTGAGTCTGGCTAGGCTCTATCAATCGCAAGCTGAAGCTATGGTGCATGGCTCGAAGCAGCATGAGGCTTTTGCTGCTGCGGAGAAGTGGCTAGGAGAAGCTGTAAGCGTTGCTCGGCAGTCGCCACTAAACGAATCGTCTAAGACTTATTTACGCAATACTTATTTGCTCCTGCTGGCGGCTGAAGGTCGCAGTGGTGATCTGGCAAATGATCTAGCCCATGAGCTTACAGGCGAGCCAGCTAAAGGAATTTAGCAATTTTTCCTGCCCCTCCTAATTATCTTCGCTGGCCCGTATAGCTTACTTATGTAGGATGAGAGGGTAAAACTATGTCAGTTTTGCAGAGCCAAGCACAAAGGGAGCTCGCGCCCGCTGCCTGTACTAGCCGAAAGAGCCGCTCTCGTTTCGCCAGTCGCAACATCAGTGGCAGCGCCATTACCGAGTTCGGCCCGGCTCTAGGCATCCTGCTAATTTGCTTCTTCTTCCCTTTGCTCAATATGCTTGTTCTGGGTGTCTCCTACTGCCTTTGTATGGTTCTTAATTACAATCAGGTGCATGAGGCTTCATTGCTATCAATGAGTGATGCTACAAGCTTGAATGGCCCTGTTTGCAAAGACATTACTGATCGCTGGCTCAATGGCATGGGCAAGTTTGTGAAAACTGCGGGCTATCCGCAGACCGTTATTAGCTACCGCGATGGCCACACCACAAACAACGTTACCGATCGCATTGCTATGGTGCAAACAACAGTTAAGTGTCAGCCGACTTTGAGCATTCCACTGTTTGGTGCAAGTGTGCCGGGCTTGAATGCTCCCATGTCCTTCTCTGTTGCAAGTGAAAGCACCATGGAAAATCCTGACAATGCACCTGTTGGAAGTGGTGGGCAAAATCAAAATGCCAAAGTTGTTTCGTCTGGTGGCAGTTCGTCAGCAAGCCAATTTGCCACTCCGCTTGAGAGAGGTGGCTGGGATCACAATGATTTGAGAATCGATGTTTCGCCTGCAGGCCTGCTTTAGTCTAATGCCGCTTCTGACTAGATTTGGACAACTGCCATGATTGCCGAATAGCTTTTGCCTCGGGAGAATTTTGTAGAGCTAGCGGCAATTCGTCGACTACTGCATTGGCTTTATTCAGCATGTTCTGACTTTCTTCTATCCGGTGTAAGCGCTTCAAAATCTCGGCGGTGTTGGCCAAAGTGATGGCATATGAAATGTCTTTTTGTCCGCTCGCTTTGCTACTGGCTTGGTGCAGTTGAATGGCCTGCTCGAAGGTGCGCAGGGCTTCTTGCTCTTGCCCGACCTTTGATAGGCTATTGCCTCTATTCGTCAAAGCTTCTGCGTATTCTAGCTGGTAGCGAACTAGTTCGGGATGATGGGCATCGAGTTTCTTCCGGCCGCCAATAACCGCCTGCTGCAGCAAATCTAGCGCGCTCTCTCTGTCAGCTTTGCTTGTCGATGCATCCAGAAGGGCTGCCAGATTTGCCATGGCATTCAGTGTTTCGGGATGCTCATTGCCTAATTTATTTTCCCTGATTGTGAGGGCCAGTGATAAATGTTCTCTTGCTTTGGCAATCTGTCCCAATTTAAATTCACAGCAGCCGAGATCTAAATACGAATTGGCAGTATCTAAATTTTGTTTGTCTCCGTCGCTCAGAGCCAGTCGCAGAGCCAGACCGCGCTCAAGTATCGTCTGGGCTTTTTGATAATTGCCCATCCAAAAGTAGAGTGCACCTAAGTTATTGGTAGCGGTGGCAAATAGCGCCTTGTCGTTGGTCGAGTTTTTGAGCTTGGCCGTGACTTTTTCTAAGTTGCTTAAGGCTTCTGGATATTTGCCTTGCTGTCTTAAAGCATTAGCTAGCACAACCCTGTGCCTCGATAAAATATTTTCGCCAAGGCCGGCCTTAGTCGCGAGGGCGAGGGCTTTTCTGGCATTATTCTCGGAGTGACGATATTCACCCATGTTGTTGTTGAGCAAGGCCAAATAGTTATAGGCTGCGGCAAGTCGCTCCGGCGAAGGGCTCTTGCTGCTTTCAATCTGTTTGAGGCCGAGCATTATCTGCTGCTGTGCTAGAGGATAATTACCTGCCAGGCGAGCGCGGTCTCCTGCTGCAATTTTGCTCTCTGCACTTTCTTTCTCGGCCCTTACTTTCTCGGCCCTTACTTTCTCGGCTTTTACATCGTTGCAACTGTTGGCAGTAGCCTGTTGAGGAGCGGCTAAGGCAAAGGGGCTGCTCATCAAAGTAAGGCAAAATAGGATGACTAAGGGACCGGCGCCAGTTGGATTCATTTGCTGATTTTAGCTGATTTTAGCTGATCTCCTTTTCTGTGCTGTTGAATTTTTCTCGGAAGATTAAATGTCTACCCCTTGTGAAACTTTTGCACTTGAGTGGAGTAATAGAAATTGTGAACCAAGAGGTGCCGATGAAGTTACTGTGTCTTAGCCTAGTTGGACTATTATTTTCGCTGTCTCTGCCCCTCGCTGCTGTCGGGCAAGAGGCCACAGGTTCAAGCCCTTCCCTGGCTCGTCCTGCTCTTAATGAAGCCAGCCAATTCAGCTCTGGTAGCGAACGCCGCTTGCGCCTGCGGCAGTATTTTGAAAGGCGTGCACAAGCTGGCAACGGTGGCTCTAGAAATGCGGCCGAGGGTGAAGGCGCAGGTGTAGGTTCAGGCGCAGGTTCTATTTGGGGTACTAGAGCCGCTGCTGCCATAGACCCTAATTTGATCAAGGTGCAAACAAATGTGCCCTACGGCAAAGAAGCGCGGCAGGTTTTGGATATCTATACGCCAAAACAGGCAAAGGGCCCTCTGCCTGTAATTTTCTTTTGCCATGGCGGCGGTTGGCGCATTGGCAACAAGAGTATGCATGTCGAAAAGGGCTCAAGCTGGGCCAGTAACGGTGTTATTTTCGTCAGCACTAATTATCGCCTGGCGCCAGAGGCTACTCACCCAAAACAAATTCAAGATGTCGCTTCTGCTTTTGCCTGGGTGAAAAGTCATGCCACCGAACTTGGTGCTGACCCCAATCGCTTGTATGTCATGGGGCATTCAGCTGGAGCGCAATTAGTTGATTTGCTCGGCACTAACGAACGCTTTCTCTCTGAAAAAGGACTTAGTCTGAAGGATATAAAGGGCGTGATTAGTCTTGATACCGCTAGCCTTGATTTGAACCAGCGCTTGGGCGATGGCTCCCCTGAGGGCAAGGCTGTGGGAGACATGATTACCACTGCCTTTGGTTCTGATCCCAAAATATTAGCTGAGGCCTCGCCTACTTCAAATATTCACTCCGGTCAAAAGTATCCTGATTTTCTGCTGTTCTGCGGCGCAAAGCGCGTAGCTTGTGTGGCCCAGCATAAAGTCTTTTCTCAGGCCCTGGAGAAAGCTGGTGGAAAAGTCACAGTAAAGGCTGTTCCCCTTAGTCACTCTGAAATTAGCAAGGCGGCGGGGCAGCCAAACTCTGATATTTTCAAAGAAGTAATGGAATTCGTTCATGCTTCTGGTAATCTGCAGTAGTCACTAACTTAAAGAAGCCATGAGCCAGAGATTGTACGGAAAGCCTTGGTGGAGTCTGTTCGCGAGGGTTTCGACCGGAGCGATCTTTCTGTTGGCGCTTTTCCTTGCTGGATCTCATTCAAGCAATGCCGAGTCGGCAGAGCGCATCTTGCCATTTTCGTCGAGCTATTCTGTGGGCAAGCTCATGGTCATACAAGGTGCTCCGGAGTCATACGGCACTTGTAAGGGGCGGCTAGTTGCTGAGGCGCGTGGGGTGGTTAAGCTACCGCCTGGCAAGCAGATTCAGTTTGCCCCTAATGGCACCTTCTATCAGCACCCTGAGTGTCTCTTAAAACTGCCGCGAGATGCTTTTGATTTTGTTGAGGTACGCTTCTTGTCTATGGCCGACGAAGAAGATGCCCTGTGCGATCGAGCGATTCCTTTCCTCGGTCGTATCTCTTCGTTGAAAGGAATAGATTTAGACAAGTCGGATGCTAGTGATGCGAGCTTGTCTCGACTTGGGGCTATGCCGCAGCTACAGATGCTCACGGCCTGTGAGACCAGGGTTACGGGCTCCTGCCTACCGGCACTGTCAGGTTGTAAAAAGCTGACAGCCTTTCGCTTGACCAATGTTGTAGTGAACAATGAGAGTCTGAAGTCTTTGAAGGACTTTCCTCGTCTTCAACGCCTTGCGCTGGTGCGGGTTAATTTGTCTGTGCGAGGCGTTGAAAATATTAGTAAGTGTACAGAGCTGCAAATGCTTGATATTAATTACAACCATCATATCGATGATAAAGCCGTGCCATTTCTTCTAAAGCTGCCTAAACTAAAAGCTTTGTGGCTTTCTGGTAGCAGTGTTTCGCTACCTGGGCTAGAGCAATTGGCTGCGCTACATTTACAGAGTGTAAGCCTGCCCAAGAAATTCTCTAGTTATTCACCAAAGGAACAGGTACGAATTAAAAAGGCTTTTCCTCTCGCTAGCTTTGGTAGCTCGAAGGCGCCTACTGTCGACTCTTTCACTAACACTATGTTTGCGCCAATCACACGGTAGATTTGGCAGGTGCCTTGGGCTTGCTAGTATTTTCCAAGAAGTCATGGAATGTTCGCGCTTCTGCTAACCTGCAGTAGACAGCAAGGTAAATGGAGATTGAATATGTCTGAAGTCAAGATAACAGTCAAGAAAAATGGCCCTCTTCTTGTGGACGGCCCATTTGAGTTGAAAGATCATGATGGCAATGCAATAGCAGTGCCAAGACAGCCTTGTGCTCTTTGTCGTTGTGGTGCATCGGCTAACAAGCCATTTTGTGATGGCACTCATAGCAAAATTGGCTTCGATGCTGCGGCAGCAGTTGTGCCTGAGAGTAAGGAATAGTTCTACTCGATCACAACATTGTCAGTATGGGCTCGGCCGAAAGTTTCACTCATGTACATCTCTTCTGCTTTTGTTGGTGGAACGATGAAGCGACCCAGAGTCGTAGCCCTAATTAAGTAGCTGTATTGATACCTGCCAGCATTGAGAACTGAGGCAAAGGCCTCCGCTTGGTGGTCGCGAAGGTTCTCGTGCTCATACCAGTGTTCTTGATACTGCTCATGTGAATTGCGGTCGCTTACTTCTCTGGCCGGTTCTATCGATTTGGTGCCTGCCAGGCTCTTGTTTATGGCTTCTGTCCCGGCTGGAAGTGGATCGCTCAAGGCCACGTGGTAGCGCGCCCCAGACGCAGTGAAGTTTACTTTGACACGGATGGTTGAGCCAGCCTTGAAATGCCAGGTGCCTTTTTCGTCTTTGGTTACGTCTGATTTTGCATTGGAATCTGAATTCACGGGCTCGTAGGTTCTGCTTACTGTGAAGCCTTGATCGATTGGCTTTAAATTTAAGTCTTTGCTGGCGTAGTCGAGACCTACCCTGTAGTACATTCGACCCGGGCCTTCTTTGTTGATCAGAACATCGTTGCTGCTCTTGCCTTTGCTGAGCAAATATTGCATTGGTACAGTGGTTGATTTAGTATCCAAGCTCCTTCCTGCAAATTTGTGGTTGGCAATTAGGGTGTCATTGAGCCAGGTTTGCCCCTCAAAATCAGGCGTCTGCTTCTCATAAGTACTAAAGTATTTATCCAAGGTTTGCAGCACGTAGCTATTTTCTTGAGTGCCCTGCCAAACGCCATTGCGGCGACCAGCAAGCAGACCCTTAACTAGTTTGGGAATTAGTGGGTTGTCTGGTTGATCTTCTATTAGCGCGGTGGTTACTGTGGCATCGACTCGCCGTGGGCTGCAGAACAGACTGTAATTCCAGTCGCCGTAGCCGCCGTCATTGGCCGATGCCGTTGAGGCTGTTTCGGATATTTGACTATTAATTAGCTTTCTCAAGAAGGCTATTTCTTTGCTGTATGACTGATTAGTTTTCAACACAGGTAAGAGCCATGCCGCCGTCTCTAGTGGCAATGACGATTTAATTTTGTCTATGGGTTGCTCGTCGAAATTGTCGCCAGTTGCTTCTATTAGCAGCTCTTTCGCCGCCTTAGAATCATCGTCATGAGCCAGGTGCCTTATGTTCAATGCCCGTGCTTGCAGAGCTAGCCTGGCGCTGGTGTTGTACTCGGCTGGTATGAATTTTTCGATTTCTTTTAGGTGAGCGACTGCTTGTTTCAGAACACGCTCATTGATCGGGTACAGTTTTGCCTTGGCCAGAAGAAGTGCTTGGGTAACTTGTATTGAGACATAGGGCCATTTCGTTGATTCTTCAGCAGTCCACAGACCAAAGCCGCCAGAGCCGTTTTGGCGTTTTTCTAAAAGAGCAACGTCATCTTCTATGCGTCTTTTGTATTTGCCAGTTTCATCAGGCTTTAGGGCGCCAAATGCTAGCAGTGCATCTTGCATTGATACCATGGCAATTAGTCTTGAAGAGACCTGCTCAGAGCAGTCATATTGATAGTTGCGTAGATAGTTGAAGCAATCGTCTAGCGACTGCAATGCTGAGCTGCTGGTTGAAATATTTAGGCCGCCAATGCTTTCAATAACATTACTTGGTGCCGCAAGTTTTTGTACGACTGGTTCTTTATCAATTACTCCGTAGGTGGCAAAGCTTTCTTTGCTGGCAGGAGTCATAATTGGCAAACTAAATTCGGTGGAGTCGCTTAGGCTTTCTGTTTTGGCAACGCACTGGAAAGTCGCTTGGCCATAGCTTTTTGCTTTGACTGCAAAGCGCACTTCGACGCGATCATTGGCTGGTATTTCTATTTGCTTACCGGGCTCGCTTATCTCTGCATTGTTGCTGCGCAGTGCAACTTCGGTCTTGAGCGGTTTGTCTGTTTGGTTTTGAATGATTACTGGCAGTTCGCAGCTGTCGCCGAAATTGAGGAAGCGAGGGGCTGAAGGCTTAATCATCAGAGGCAGCTTTGTCGTCAGGCTCGATTCTGCTGAACCAAATTTGTCGGTGCCAGCTGCTGCTATGGCCATAATGCGGTAGCGTGTAACGCTGTCTGGCAGCTTGAATTTGACTTGGGCTTTGCCGTCACCATTTGTGGTGACCACTGGTTTGAAGAAGGCCAGAGCGGCTAGGTCTTTTCTGAAACCGAGGGTCGATGCCTGAGCAAGAGACTCGCCGTTTCGATATTCCTGAAGTTCGATTGTTCTAGCATTCGTTGGTGGTAACTCATCTGATTCACCCATACGCCCGGCGACTATCCGAGAATTTGCCACCATTATCCACATGCCGGAGTCTTGCGTTTTGGTATGCACGCCGTAAAAAGCGCTAGCGGAGTTTCTGTAGAACTGTTTTATTGGGTCTGGCCATTTGTATGCAGCCAGTGCCAGAACGGCTTCGTCAACTACAGCAATAGCCACTTGTCCATTTTTTACTGGCTCTTGTCGGTCTTTTAGTTCCACATTTAGAGTAATTTCTTTCCCCGGCGCAGCGACAGTAGCACTTGGCTCAACTCTCAGGGAGAGCCTCTTGGTTACTGGTGGCACATGAATTCGGTGTTCACCGGTGGAATAATTGGTTCTGTTATTGGCAAGGAAAGCAGATATTACTACGTCAGGATAGTAGTTCTCTGTGATAGGCAGCTCAATAGTTTTTTCTGGCCCCTCAAGAATCAGCGGCAAAGTTGTGAGGGTTTTGTCTTTGGCCAGAACAAGAAAACCATACGATGGAAAGACGTCTGATTTAATTTTGATCTTGGCTTTGTCGCCTAGAGCATATGACGGCTTGTCACTTGCAATTTCAATTTTTTCGCGTGCCAAATTTTGACTGACAACTGCCGCTTCAGTGGGCATTGGCAGCTTATCGAAGTCACAACACTGATTTGTTCGCCCGCTGCTGTCCTTGACTGTGGCCGTGACCAAAAGACTGGTCGAACTGGGTTTTGTTTTGAATGAGACTCTAGCCGGTTTGTCGCCAATGGTGATGTGTTGGATGATTGCTGGCTGTTCTTTTTCTTGATTGGCCTCTACGAAAGCTAGCTCAACTTTTGTACCTGGCAAGATTTTGCCGTCGATACCAGTGGCCACGATGTTCTTGTAGGAATTTTCACCGGCTTTGAATGACTCGCGACCATTAATACCGACATAAATATCTGCTGGATGAGCTAAGAGTGCAAGTTTGCTTGTCCAGTTTTGGCGATTGAGATCGGTGATGGTACTCTCGCAATCAAATGTTACTGCTGTGGGAATTTTAGAGAATCTACTCGCTAATTTAACTGCACCTCTGCCATTAGCATCTGTTTTGACAGTCAATTCTTTGGCGTCAGCATTACTACTCTCGAAAGTGTAGTGTCCCTTGCACAGATCTCGGTTGTCGAATTTGTAGCCATCCCAGCCCGGTGGATCGAATGAATGCGCTCTTGCCTTTACCACCCACTGATTGTCTGCATTGGCTAAGGCGCCGCCGCTAAAATAATGGTTGTGAGAAGTAATCACTGTTTCGTCACCGAGAAATATTGAGTTTCCTTTGCTTGATGCAACGCTCGTTTCAAACTCTGGTCTTCTAAACTCTTGCACGTTTATGACTGTTGGCTCTGCACCTTCTTCGATGGTGGCTCTTCTACCATCCTTAGAGAATGTGTAGAGCTCTAGTTTGCCAAGCTTTATATTTGTTGGGATGACAAAGTCGAAGGCGAAAGATCCTTTGTCATCGACTAGGCATTCTCCGCGAAGAATCTGTTTGTTGTAATCTTGCATGAGCTCATAAGTAAGTGCCTTTACCGGGGGGAACGAAAGGTCTATGGCACCACTGTCTGGATATTTACGCTCGCGGAGCATACCTTTTATATAAACTTTTTCGCCTGGTTTATAGAGTTGCCTATCAGAGACAGCATATTGAACTAGTTTAGGAGAAAGGTTCGCTCTGCCGAGCATGTTGTAGTTGATTATTGTGACAACACTGCTGTCTGCGCCCTTCCGGCCAATAAGTGGTACCCACATATACGCTGACTCAGAAAGAGGCAGAGATGCTCGACCGGAAGCGTCGGACTTAGTTTTTTCAGCAGTGCCACCCAGTGATAGTTCTACGCCTTCAACTGGTTTTCCGTCAGAAAGATTGCTTGCCAGAACATGCACTTTACCGCGAGTGAAAGCATCTAAGGACAAGTCAGTTACTTGAATCCAACAGTTGTGCTGTGATTCGCCGTGTACTGGTTTTATAAGCGTGTACGATAAAATAAGATGCCCATATTTGCCATTTATATAAGGCTTTAAGTCTATGTTTACCTCCCGACCGAGCGGCCCAAGGTTGTATTCTTTCGTATCAACCAAAGTGCCGACTGTGAGGTTTGAACTGCGAGAGTCTCTGTTGAATTTATCCCAGTCTTCCGCTTCAACTTTGCGAATTGCGACTTCTAGTTTCTCAGCACCTTGTGCCCAAATTTTGTGGATTAGTGGTTCATTTGGATCTAAGGTTTTAAATCCTTGATATGGGCTAATGGCCGGAATCAGTCCTTGTGTTTGAAGGTAGGCCGTTGCCGGTTTGCCTAAGGTCTGTCCAAAAATATCGGCAATTTTTTCATTGAAGACAACTCTGTAGCGAGTAAACGGCTTAAAGTGACCCTCTATTGAAATAGAGTTTTCTGGGGTTTGAGCCAATGAGAAATTGTAATTTCTACTTTGTGATTGCGGGGTCTGTACCTCAAATTTTTCTACTGGCGGGCTAATAGTTACCATCGACGGCTCGAATTTCTGGCAATCAATTGGGTTGTTGAATTCGAATTTTTGACTTTGTACCGAACTATCCACCCTAGCGAGGCTATTAGACTTAGTGGTGGTGGCAAAGGCAATTGAGGTCGTGACGAGGGTTAGTGGGCCATAGGTGTTGAAAGTTCTTTTTTGAGCTGCTTCGCTCGTCAGTGGCCCTTCTTCTGATGGCATGTTCTTGTCAAAGATTACTTTGATTGTTGAGTTCTTTGGCAGCTTTTCTGTCGGTTCGAAAACGACAAAGTCTTGATCCGTCTCAGTCGGTAGTTGCAGAATGCTTGCTGTCGCTAACCAAGATTGCCCGTTTTCTGGCAGCTTCTCTCCTGCTTGCCTAGCCTTGCGCATAGCCTCTAGGCGGCTTTTGTATTCTTTTTTACTTACTGCTTTTATGGCATAGCTGCGCTTACCTACAAGTATGTGAGTCTTGGCTAGAACTTTTTCTTGATCAATATTTTGATTGAAGTGTGCCAGCATTAGTGGTGATTGGTTCTCTCTCTCTGTTTCTGGCGGGTAGAACTCGGCAATTTTTACTGCTGGCAAATTGAGGTGATAGACATAGCTTTTATCTATTTGATTGCTGGTGATTGACTTGGCACTGGCAGGAACTGAGACGACATAATTAGTCGCTTTAGGGAAACGACCGCCTTCAGGTGTGAATATTAGAGTTTGGGTACCGGCCCATTGCCATGAGCCCTTGGGTTGCGGTGTGATGGTAACGAATTGCTCTGGGTCTACAACCTTGGTCTGACCTACTGTCGATAGCTCTATTAATGGTTGAGAGAAAGTGAGGGTTAGTTGGTGCAGGTCGTCGACTGCTCCGCTATGACTAATGCGGCTGACTGTCAAGGAGTGTTCCGAGCTTGCTAAAGAAGCAGCGGTTGGCTTCTCTCTTGTTGCTAGGGGTGGAAAAGCTTCAATTTGAGTTTCAGTAGACGATGGCTTTGTTATGGAGTCGCTCGGCAAAATCAGCCTTGGTGCCTTGTTGTCTATTGCTGGAAGCCGGCTGAGTTTTTCAAATAGTGCTGCAACTTGTTTGGGGGTAAGCTTTTGCTCTTGCTGTGAAGCTGGTAATTGCTGTTTTGTCGCCGTTTTCGGGTTTATTGGGGAATTGGTGATTGGCTCAATTGAGAAGTTAACTTTGTCGTCTGTTACCCAAGCCTGGGCGGATTGGCAAAGGCTAACTGGAGAGCTGAGCACAACCAGGAGGATAGATAGCGCTATGGCCAGGCCCCTTGTGTGCTGCTTTTCTGTGCCGCATGACCAGTTTCTCGTCGCCATAGTTTCACGCCTCATTGAAGCGCTTATTTTAAGGCTCTTTGGTTCTGGTATATATTTCTTCTGCTTAAGGCTTTTGCAAGCTCTAGTGCCCGCCAGCGCCTACTTGTACTTCATAGGGTAGGCTTGCACCCAATGGCGGTCTGGCAAATGGCGCTGCTGCCGAGATCGCTTTGAGAGCTGCACTGTCTGTTTCTTTATTTCCAGAGCTAGTGATAATCTTGGCGGCAGATACTTTGCCGGCTTCATCTATTTTGAATTGCACTTTAGGAAACGGCGCTGTTATGCCTTTTTCTTTCCATTTTAGTTGGAGAGAATTAGTTATCTCGTTTTTGTAGGCAGTGAAATCGGTTGGTCTGAACGACAGTCCACCGGCGCGTCCTGCTTCAGGGGGAATGTCTTTTATTGTTGCTTTGCTGTTAGCAGGCGCAGTTCCAGGCGTGCTATTTGCAGTATTGGCACTGCTTGAGCCGCTGGTAGATTTTGGTGGCACAAATACCTCGCCCATTTTTACTGGCTGCGGCTCTGCTTTTGGTGGTATGTAAACATCGCCCATTTTCGCCCGTTGGCTTTCTTTTTGCTCTGGACTTTTCGCTTGATTCTTTTTCGAGTCTTCTGCTTGAGCCGGAGTAAACAACGAAAGGGTCAAGGCAAATCCAGCCACTATTTTTGTCTTAAGCCATCTTGATGCATCGCGAATTTTGCGCAATGAGCGAGGGCAATTGTCAGTCATGATTGTGCCGTCTGGGCGGCGGTAGAGGCGAGCGCAGACTCTACCTTGCTCGCGGCCTTTAGCAAAAACAGATTCAGCTTCTTTGTCGGTCAGGTTGGCAATGTTGTAAACATTCAAGCTGCATTGGCTGCAGAAGCGCACACTATCGTTGCCTGTCATTTTGTCCCAGCTACTTTCGCAGGGAGTTTCAATAAAGGCTTGATTGAGTAAACTGGGCTTGGCGAATATTTCTACTGCTATTTCTAGCGGTTGATCGTTTTCGTTGTTTAGCATTTTACTTAGCCTTTTCATCTTTAGTTGGAGTTGCTGGTTTAACAGTGGGCTCTACTTTTGCTGGTCCTACTCGTACTCGTCCCATCTTATGGGTAATTGGTTCGCCGCCTGGTCCATTGGTTGGAGGTTTGTCAGGTTTTGGCGAATTAGATTCACTAGGAGTAGCTGGTGCTGGTGTAACCGTATGTGGTGCAGCAATTTTCCCTAACTCTGCCTGCTCGGCGGGAGTGGGCACCCTTATGGCTCCCATCGTTGGCCTTCCTAGATTGCTACCTGGATTAGCAACTTGATTGGTACCTTTTGTTGTTTTGTCGGCTTCAGTCTTACCTTCTTTCTTCGATTTCGCCTTTACTTTGCTCCAGTCAAGAACAAAATCTGGATCATCTTTTGCCTGCGACTTTGTTTGATTTGGGTTGTCAGCTTGAGCTGGAGCCGCTAATGACACCAGTAAACCGAAGCAAGCGACGATTTTTGTTTTCAGCCATCTTGAGGCATTGCGAATTTTGCGCAGCGCCCTTGGACAATTGTCAGTCATGATGGTGCCATCTGGCCTGCGGTAGAGGCGGGCGCAGAGCCTCTCTCCGTTAGTGCCTTTGACGAATACTGCTTCAGCTTCTTTGTCTGTCATGTTGGCAATGTTGTAAACGTTCAGGCTGCACTGACTGCAAAATCGCACGCTGTCGTTACCGGTCATTTTGTCCCAGCTAGTGGGGCAGGGTATTTCAACGAAGGCACGGTCTTTGAGTGGGCCAGGTTGGGCGAATGTTTCTACTGCATCTGAATCATTGCAATTCATAACTGGAGCCTCTTTTATAGTCTTTCTTGGGTAAAGCGATATTCCATTTTTAGCGGCAGTGTACTTGATGCTGGTGGTTTTTCAAATGGTGCTGCTTCTTTTACTGCCTTGAGAGCAGCTTTGTCTTGTTTTTTGTTACCACTACTTTCTGTGATGGCAATATTTTCCACACTGCCATCTGCTTTGACCGTAAATTTTACTGATGGGAATGGAGCAACCAAGCCGTTCTTCTTGCCAGCGGCATTGATGCTAACAAAAACCTTAGCGGCATATTGATCTTGTTCGCTGGGTCGGAAGCTGATGCCACCGGGGAGGGGAATGTCAGGTCTTGGTCCGTTTCTTGTCTCTACTGGCTTTACCATGACGTTTCCGGTCTTAGGAGCTGTGCAGCTATTTTGATTGGTGTCTTTAGACTTGGCCGCTTTTATCTCTTCGCTATTAGCGGCAGATGGAGTCAATAGAGCCATGGCCAGGGTACCGGCGGCAATAATTTTTGCTTTTAACCACTTTGAAGCGTCGCGAACTTTCCGAAGGGCACGGGGGCAATTGTCGGTGACGATTGTGCCGTCGGGGCGGCGATAGAGTAAAGCGCATACTCTTCCTCCGTCTTTACCCTTACTCAGTACGGCTTCGGCTTCTTTGTCTGTAAGATTGGCAATGTTGTAAACATTGAGATGGCAGAGGTGGCAAAAGCGTACGCTGTCCGAGCCTTTCATTTTGTCCCAGGTTGTGGGGCAAGGTGTTTCGACGAAGGCGCGATCTAACAAGCTGTCTGATTTTACAAAAACTGGCTCATTGTCCATCATTTTGCTCCTTGGTCTGCTGCTCTGATTGCCCTACTTTGGCTGCGGTAATTTTAATTGAGTGCATAGGCTCATTGTTTCAGGTTGGCGTACAGCAACATACCCGGGCATTCCCAATCTATATTCAGTATTTTCACTAGGACCTACTCGAAAAAAGCCAGTTTTAGGAAGTGGCAGCACTCGGCCGCAATTGCAGGAATATCTTGTAGAATCTTTCGGCTTGGTGGTTTTGGGGTATTTATGAGTTTCAATGCAAAGTTAGGCAAAGGCCGCGCCAATGTCTCGAAAGCTATATCCTCATTGCTTTTAGCGACTTCTTGCCATTCATTAATGCTACTAGCTAGCCCACCAGCTCAGGCGCAGTTTATGGAACCTGGCCAATTTCAAGAACCCAACCGATTTCAGCCTGGTCAGCGCAGCAGTCTGGGCGAAATCGATGAGATCATGAACCAGATAATGCAGCAGTTTCATGTGCCTGGGGGGGCGTGTGCTGTGGCTTATGGCGGTAAATTGGTCTATGCCAAAGGGTTTGGTGTGGCTAACTTACGCACAGGCGAACCGGCCACGCCTACCACGTTGTTCAACTTAGCCAGTTGCACTAAAGCAATTTCTGCCTTTGGAGCACTGCGCCTACAAGAGCAAGGCAAGCTCAATCTCGATACACCATTCTGGGACATCATCGGTCGACCGATGACGGCTGAGGGTAGGCCGCCCCGTCCGCGTATTCAAGAAATTACGGTGAGACAGCTGTTGCACCACTCTGGTGGCTGGAATGATGATTCTGGTTTTGATACTGCTGGCAAGCAGATTAATCGCATGGCACCAAATGGCCTCCCATATAGTGAAGCTGTAAGAGTGCTTTTGCAGACGCCGCTCGATTATCCACCCGGTACGCAGGCTAAGTATGCCAATGGCCAGTGGAATTTGATCAAGTATGTGATTGAGTGTGCTTCACAAGAGCCTTACGGGCGTTACATGAAAAAGCAACTGAGATCAATTGGCATTGAAGACATGGTTGAGGAGTCACCAAATGTAGTGCCAGGGCAATCTAATCGTTATGGTGGCAATCCGCCCCGCATGATCAAAGGGGGGCAGCGCACAGTGCCGTTGATGCCTAGTTTCGGTAACTGGATGGCTTCCTCGATTGACCTAGTCAAATTTTTGACAGCACTAGATGGGTCTCGCATGCAGGGTATTTCGCCAGACTCCTTCAATCAGCTTGTGGCACCACTACCGCCACCAATGCAAAGTGATCAAGATGGTAAGCACTTCGGTTTGGGCCTTGATACAGTGCGGCAAATGCCTGCCGGAATTTCTTTTATGAAAGATGGTGCCAAACCTGGTGTTCACTGTCAAATTGTTCACATGAGCAACGGTGTTGATTTTTGCGTGCAGTTCAATGGTGGTGCCTCCGACAACGGTGACGATGCTAATCCGGCGCCAGTAGCTGTCAATAAAATTCGCGCATTGCTCAACGATGTGAAAGATTGGCCGGCTGGCGATTTGTTTGCCAATTATCAGTAGATTGAGTGTTTAATTTAGCGTCGCTAAATAGTTTGCTCTGGTATCAGGCCAAAAGGAAGACACAAAAAAGCGCCGACCCTAGAGCCGACGCTTTTAATTTTTTCAGTTAGCGCTCTATTTAGCGGCTGCGGCAGCTGCTTCTTTAGCAGTTGGGGCAACAACCTTAGGAGCGACAACTTTGACCACAATCTCGTCGTGTGGGTTGAGAATAGTGATACCGGCGGGCACTTGTACTTGGCCGAAGTGAATGGCTGCTTCAACTACTTCTAGAGCAGTCAGGTCTACTTCGATGTAATCTGGAATTTCAGCAGGTAGGCATTCAATGTTAGCTTCTTGATAGTTCTCTTCGAGCTTGGCGCCAGCTTTAACAGCCAGCGATGCGCCAACGAATTTGATTGGAACGGTCACTGAAACTTTACGTTGAAGGTCTACTTTGTAGAGTTCGATGTTATAGACGAAATCTTGAGTCGAACGTCTCGCTACTTGTCTAATGATAGCGTTGACATTTCCTTCTGCTGATTCAAGCTCAATCATGTGCGAGTAAGCGGCAGCTGGAAGGCGACCAAACTCACGAGCATTGATTTGCAAGCTCTCAGAGGGGATACCACGACCATAAAGAGTCGCAGGCACGTTGCCTTCACGTCTCAATTGTTTCGGGGTTTTGGCTTCGCGTTTGGCGACGCCTAGTTTGATTTTCTCCATAACCCGCTCAATTCCTTAGGTAAAACTTTGGATGATTTCGTAGAACTTTTCTGGATGAAAAGATGAAACTGGGGCGCAAGGATTCGAACCTCGGAATGTCTGGACCAAAACCAGATGCCTTACCACTTGGCGACGCCCCAATTTAAACTGTGCAGGCTGGAAAAGCCGGACAGCAACGGTTGATTCTATTGAAGTTGATGGCTTTATGTCAATCAACATTGTGCTTGTATGCCTAAATATAAAGCACAATTGATATTAGGGTAGGGCGCGAACCGCCGCAGCTTGATCTATGAGAGAGCGGGCAAAGCTAAGCGAGGCCTCTTCATTGGCGTTTCCGCTGGCCATGGCGGCAAGAGATCTAAGTCTCATTTCATCATCAAGAATGTTGACTGTAACAATCGTGCGATCGGCTAAATGTTCTTTCTTTACTTCTAGGTAGTTGTCAGCTACTGAAGCAACAATTGGCTGGTGGGTGATGCAAAGTATCTGCTGGGAGCGGGATAGCTTTGAAAGTTTGTCACGCACGGCATTGAGTACGCGGCCGGAGAGGCCGGTATCTATTTCATCAAAGATGACAGTGGCCACCTGGTCAGCGGCGGCAAAGATGGTCTTAATGGCCAGCATGATGCGCGATAGTTCGCCGCCGGAGGCAATTTTGCCCAGAGGCATGGCTGGTTGGCCAGGGTTGGGGGCTATCAAAAAGTCAATTTTGTCGATGCCGTTGGGGCCGGCTTCAGCCAGTTGGCTAAAGGCAATTTCAAAGCGGCATTTTTCCATGCCCAAATCTACTAATTCTTTTTCTACTGCAGCTGACAAGGTCTTGGCTAGCTTTAGTCTTCCTTTAGATAGATCAGCGGCTTTGTTTTGTAGCTCGCTGGCAATGTCAGCTATTTCTTTGGCTAAACCTTCGGTTTCTTTCAAGCCGTTTTCTAGTTTTTCTAGTTCATGGCTCAGTTCTTCTTGCTTGGCCATGGCGTCGCTTAAGTGCGGTCCGTATTTGCGCTTGATAGTGGCTATCAAATTAAGGCGGTTTTCTAAATCGATTAGGGTATCGGGATCGGTATCTAGTTTGTCGGCGTAGCGACGCAAGGCTGTAGAGGCTTCTTCTAGGCTAGCCAGGCCGCCGCTCAGGGCTTCGTGGATAGAGTCAAGGCTAGAGTCAAAGCGCAGGGCTTTTTCTACTTCAGACATGGCTTTTTGAATCAGGTCAACGGCGCAGACCGAACTATCTGAATCGGAGCCGGTAAGCGCATCTTGAGCGGCTTCTGCTTGTTGTTTCAATTCAATAGCATTGCTCAAAACGCTGACCTGGCGAGCCAGTTCTTCGTCTTCGGCGGGATCGCTCAGTTCTGCTTGTTCTAGTTCATTTAATTGAAATTTGGAAAAATCAAGTTTGCGCAGGCGCTCATCTTCTGACATGGTGAGCGAATCTAGCTCGTCTTGCAATTGTTTTTTGCGAGCGTAAAGAGTGCGTACTTTCTCTAAAATTTTAGTGTGACTGTCGCTGCCCAGGCCGTCTAAAAGTTCTAGCTGTGACTGCGAAGACATCAGTGTGCGCGCTTCGTGTTGGGCGTGCACGGTGATGAGCATGGTACGCAACTCACCTAGCAAATTATGATTTACCAGGGTGCCGTTGATACGAATTTTAGAACCGCTTTTGCCAATTTCGCGAGCGACTGTAAGTTCTGCTTGCTCGGCTGTTTCTTCGTCAATTAGCTCTTCTTTTTTCAGCCAGGCAATCACCTGCGAGCTAGGTACAAAGACTGCTTCGAGATTGGCTTTGTCGGCACCGGGACGGATGATTGAGGATGGTACTTTGCCGCCTAAGACGGCGTTGAGAGCATCCATCAAAATGGATTTTCCTGCCCCAGTCTCACCGGTGAGAACATTTAATCCGGCTGTCCAGTCGACCTGAGTTTTTTCAATCAGGGCGAAATCTCTAATCTGTATACTTTTTAGCATGCACCGTATATGGAGTCGTTGTAGTGTTCTGCCATAGCAGTGAAATTTTGGATGAAAATCTCTGCTGATGCCAACATAATAGCCCGAATCACCATGTAGTAAAGCCCTCGCTTAGATTTCTAAGAGAGGGCTTTAATTTTCTTACTTTGTCAGCTGCTAGTTTTAACTATTACCTATTTATATATAGCTTCTAGTTAAACCGCAGACCCTAACTAAACTGCTGCAGCAGCAGTGGCAACTTCAGTTCTCGATTGAATACTGATTTGAGCTGCTACTTGTTTGGCAATTTCAATAAAGGCCTTTGATACAGCACAGTCTGGGTCGCCAGCTACGATTGGCACGCCTTGGTCGCCGCCAATGCGCACTTCGGGGTCGAGTGGTATTTCGCCCAAGAACGGTACCTGGTGCTCCTCGGCTAAGCGCTTGCCGCCGCCACGACCAAAGATTTCGTACTGTTCGCTTGAACCCTTAGGCTGGAAGTAGCTCATATTCTCGACGAAGCCGAGGATTGGCACTTCCATTTGTGAAAACATTGCTAGACCTTTGCGGCCATCAAGCAAGGCAACATCTTGTGGGGTGGTGACGATGACGCCGCCGGAAAGCTGAGTGGCTTGCACCATAGTGAGCTGAGCATCGCCGGTGCCTGGTGGCATATCAACGATGAGATAATCGAGTTCGCCCCATTCAACGTCGCGCAAAAATTGTTTGATAGCTTTGTCTAGCATTGGTCCACGCCAGATGAGTGGTGTGTCTTGGGAGACAAAGAAAGCCATTGAAATGCATTTAACGCCATGATTTTCAGCTGGCACAATGCGGTTGTCTTTGGCGGTGGGCTGATAGGCATCAACTCCCATCATCAACGGAATATTTGGACCGGTAATATCAGCGTCGAGCAAGCCCACGCTGGCGCCAAGCTTAGCTAGTGCCACAGCCAGGTTGCAAGATACGGTTGATTTGCCTACGCCGCCTTTACCTGAGGTGACGGCAATAATTTGCTTGATGCCGTTCACTGGTTCTTTGCCATTGCGGCGTTGTCCAGCCACTTGGGCTGCTGATTCCATTTCGACTTCTTCAACACCTTCTAAGGCTTTGACAGCATCTTGGCATTCGCCTTCGAGGCGCTCCTTAACTGGGCAGGCCGGTGTTGTCAGTGTTAGTTTGAAAAACACTTTTGAGCCGGTAATCTTGATGTCGGAGATCATTCCGAGAGTGACTACATCGATGTTCAGGTCAGGATCCATGACCGTACTGAGGGCTTTTCTTATTTGCTCTTCGTTGAGCTTATTTTCATTGGCGCCAAGCATTGAGTGACCTGTTTAGGGTAGTGACGGACAATTCAAAATTGATTGCCAATCACATAGTAACGGCTCTAGCTCAAGAGCGGCCGTAAACTAATAAATTATTGAGGCTTGCTAGCACTAACTTCTCTTAAGTCTTGCCCTGCCAGGTCTGGATTGCGGCTGGCTAAAGCCCGCTCTGTCTTGGTTATTGGGTGCTTCTCTCCTAATCTGTCAGTGAGCTTTCCAAGAGCGGCATTGACTTGCTCTTGGGAGCCCTCGCCCAAGGTGGCGTTAGCCACAGCCAGGTTTACAGCACTGACATAACAATCAGGATGGTCTGAGCTAAGTAGAGCTTGTCTCATTTTTAGGGCCGCGCTGAAGCATTCTTTGGCTTTGGCTGCTTGTCCCATTTGCAGGTAGCAGATGCCTTGATTATCTAAAGTGATCGCTAGATCGGGATGAGTGGCAGGCAGGGAGCGCTTTTGAATGGCTAGGGCTCGTTCTATGTAGACTTGTGCTTTGTCATAGTTCTGTAAGCGCCGCTCTAAGTCGCCAATGCCCATCAGTGTTTTGGCTGTTAGTGGATGGTCGGGACCGAAAGCTTTTAAGCGAATTTCTAGAGCCCGTTCGTAGAGAGTGCGGGCCTCGCCCAGTTTATTTTCTTCTCGATAGAGGCCTGCCAGGTTGTTGAGGTCCATCGCTGTATCAGGATGTTGGTTGCCCAGGGCATTTAAATCAAGGTAGAAAGCTCGTTGATAGTATTTCTCAGCTTTTTTAACTTGGCCAAGATCGCGATAGAGTCCACCTAAATTGGCTAATAAATAGGCATTGCCGACGTCACTGCGACCGAGTTTTTTCTCGGTGATGGCTAGAGCTTTGAGATAAAGAGTTTCAGCTTCGCTGTAGCGACCCTGATCACGCCTCAGTTTAGCTAGGCCATTGGTGATACTGGCCAGTTGCGGCGAGTCGGGCTGCTTTATTTGGGTCTCCCACAAATTTAGGGCTTTTAAGTAAGTTTTTTCGGCTTCCTGGTAGTGACCTTGTTCGCGTTCTAGCATGGCTAGATTGTTGAGGGCTACAGCTGGCTCGGGCCGGCTGGCGGCAAAGCTGAGTCGGGCGGCTTCGGCTGCCTTTTCGTAGTAGGGGCGGGCTTCACCGTAACGGCCTTGGATGCGGTAAAGCTCGGCCAGGTTGTTCATGGCTCGGGCTGTGCGTTTGTCGATTTGCCAGTCGGGGCCGAAGGTCTGGCAGACAGCCAGGGATGTTTCAAATTCTTTGCGTGCTTTCTCGTAACGACCAAGTTTGAAAGCCTCTTCGCCAGCGGCAATGGCGTTGTAGTAAGGCACACTCTGGAAAGCTAAGAGTACGGCCCAAGTTAGCGTGCAGCCAAAGAGTGTGCGGCGGTACCACTTCATTTTGGGGTTGTCGACGACTTTCTCTTTGAAGCCTTTTTGCCAGCGAGCAATTTTGCTGAGCAGAGTCTGGCTCTTCAGAGGCTCACCTCCGACCGTCTGAACCGCTGGCGCTGCTTCTGCTAAGTCTTGAGATTGGTTTGGGGTGTGTTTTCTCATAGGGCTAACTTACGTCTGAGCCCGAGGGGAAGTCAAGAGGGGTTTTGGATAGTATTCCTGTCTCCAAAATCGCCTTGGAAAATCAAAGGCTTGAATTTGCCAGAATCTAGCGCGTTGCCAGAATGGTGAGCAGCAAATCTTCGAAAGCTTGCTTGTTTATTTGTGTGGCTACTTGTACTTTGCGCCCAGAGAAAAGTGATGGGCCAGTGCGACCGATACTCTTGCCTGAGGTAGAGACGTCAATCTTCACTTCTTTATAGGTGAACAAACCGGGCTCAATAGCGGCAGCGGCTGTGATGGTGTCCCAGAAGTAGTAATCGAAACCTTTGACCAGGCTCCAGAGCTTGAAAGCCAGGGCCGAGGCCCGTGAGTTTTCTGATTGAGCTTCAAGCTTGGCTAAGAAGTCTTTGGTAACCGGTAGGTCATTGGTGAGATCAAGGGTAATGAGCTTGATTGGAATTTTGCTGTCAAGCACTTGTTTGAAGGCAACAGGGTCAGCATAGACGTTCCATTCAGCGGTGCCGTCAGTGCCTTCTTCTTCCACGTTACCTTTGCAATTAATGGCTCCGCCCATGATCAAAAATTCTTGAATCTTGTCTTTGACTTCGGGTTGACTGGTCAAGAGTTTGGCAATGTTGGTCAGGGGGCCAGTTGTGACCACGGTGAAAGGCACTTTTGAATTAGAGAGACAATCTAAAAATACCGATTCAATATTGCGCGGCCGACCATGCTGGTATGGCTTCTTCAAGTAGTTGTCACGGAAAAGCGGCAGCTCATTGATGATATAGCTTTCTCTGCGCCAGTTTTCTGGAAACGGATGCGGCACTTCGTCTTCGGTTAGGGCTATTTCTGGCCCGTCGATATCGAGGTAGGTAGCTATTTTTTGAGTCGCTTCAAAAATTTGAGCTGCATAGCAGTCACCGTTGGTGATACCAACAGCTTGCAAATCGATTTCTGGGCTGAGCCAGAGCAAAATGCAACTGAGCAGATCGTCAACGTGACCATCGTGATCGTGAATGATAGGTTTAGGCATCCCTCAAGTTTACTGTCCTGACAAGGCAGTTTCATTAGAGGGCAATTTATTGCTGAAATTTATTGACGAATTGTTTTGATCGAGCTGCCAATTGGCCGTTAGAGAATGCCGAGATCCATCTTGGCTTCTTCGCTTGCCATGGTCTTTGGATCCCAACGGGGTATCCACACCAGTTTGACATCGACATTTTCGGCCCAGGGCAGTTTCTTGGCAGCGGCATGGCATTGACCTTGAATGACAGCGCCAACTGGACATCCTGGGCTTGTCAGAGTCATTTTGATGTTGACGTCGTTGCCGGTTACTTTGACTTCGTAAATTAGGCCGAGATCAACGATGTTGATGCCTAACTCGGGGTCAACAATTTGGCGGAGATTTTCTAGAACAAGATCTTCTTGCAACGATGACATCATAAAGGCTTATTCCTTCTTAGTAGATTTAGCGGTCTGGATTCCTTCCAAAAGCGTGTTCCAGGGTAGCAGTGCGCACTTGATACGCACAGGATATTTCTTCACGCCTCGTAGAGCTTCTAGCTCTTCTAATTCGTCTTCAAAGGCAACTTCGTCGCTCTTTGTTAGCATCATGTTTTTGAAGCTTTCGATAATTTCTTCGGCGCGCTCGACCGATTGACCAAGTATTGCTTCAGACATCATCGAGCCGGAAGCAGTATTGATAGAGCAGCCATGGGCCATGAGTTTGACGTCTTCGATTAAGCCAGTTGGCGAAACGTTGAGATAGAGTGTGAGCTCATCGCCGCAAAGTGGATTGACACCTTCTACGGTGGCACTAGCATTATCTATGCTGCCATTGTTGCGCGGATTGTGGTAGTGATCCAGGATAGTTTCCCGGTATAGATCATCTGCAAGCGACATGTCCCATAACCTTATCAGCTTCTTTGAGAGCGGCCATTAACAGGTCGACTTCTTCAAGGGTGTTGTAGATATAAAAACTAGCGCGGGCTGTGCCCATCACTTTCAAATCTTTCATCAGAGGCTGGCAGCAATGATGCCCCGCTCTGATCGCCACACCACTGTCGCTCAAAATTTGACCGAGATCGTGGGGGTGAATTCCTTCAACGTTAAAGGCGACAACGCCGCCGCGAAGATTGGCGTCTTTGGGGCCGTAGATTGTGATGCCTTTGATTTCACCGAGGCGCTTGAGGGCATACTCAGTGATTTCTATTTCGTGGGCTCTGACATTATCCATGCCGAGATTTTGCAGATACTCAATAGCGACACCACTAGCAATAACATCAGCGATGTTTGGTGTGCCCGCTTCAAACTTCCAGGGTAGTTCATTCCAGCGGCTCTTGTCGCGGTGAACTGAGCTAATCATGTCGCCACCAAACATAAATGGTGGCATGGCATTGAGAATTTCTTTCTTGCCCCAGAGAATGCCAACGCCGGTTGGGCCCAGCATTTTATGCAAGGAGAAGACATAAAAATCACATTCAAGTTCTGCCACTGAAGTTTTGAGGTGGGGCACTCCTTGCGCGCCGTCTACGAGAATAATGGCATTGTGTTGGTGGGCTAGTCTGGCCAGCTCTTTTACTGGTGTGATTGTGCCCAGCACGTTAGACATTTGGGTAACGGCAACCAGTCTAGTTTTGCTGCCAATCAATTGTTTGGCCGATTCCATATTGATTTGGCCGTCTTCGGTCAGCTCTAAAAAGACTAGCTTCGCTTCGCGTTCTTGAGCCAATTGCTGCCAGGGCACCAAGTTTGAGTGATGCTCCATTGGTGACAAGACAATTTCATCACCAGGCAAGACGTTCTGTCTGCCCCAGCTGTAGGCCACCAGGTTAATAGCTTCTGTTGTATTGCGAGTGAAAATTATTTCGCAGGTTTCTTTGGCGCCGATAAAGTTGGCAACAGTTTCGCGCACCCCTTCATAAGCGGTGGTCGCTTCTTCTGACATGGTGTGAATGCCGCGATGCACATTCGAATTGTATTGCTCGTAGTAATTAGAGATGCTTTTGATTACTTGAACAGGTTTGTGGGAGGTGGCGGCGTTGTCTAAATAAACTAGTCGCTTGCCGTCGATTACGCGATCAAGAATGGGGAAATCTTGGCGAATTTTTTCTACATCTAAGTTGCTCATGACTTTTCTTGCTTCTCTATATCTAAACTATGAACCCACCGCGGCCGGGTGGCAATTGACGAATATTTCGCTGTCTCTCACTTCGACTGGATAAGTCGGTACATTGATTACTGCCGGTAGGCATAAGGCTTTGCCTGTGCGCACATCGAAGCGGGCGCCGTGGCGAGGGCATTCGATTTGACAGTCGACCAATTCGCCTTCACCAAGAGGCCCACCGTCGTGGGTACAAATATCGGCTATGGCGTAGAATTTTTCTTCAACGTTGCAGAGGGCGATGCGCACTTCTCCAACCGTAAATACTTTTGCTGTACCTTCTTTGATATCAGTTATTTGAGCGACTCTTATGAAACCAGGATTGCTCATTTGTAGATTTTATCCGCTACCAGATCACCGACCCAGTCTGCGGCTCCCTTAATTTCAATGTCATCGAGAATCTGGACAAAGAATCCTCTGACAATTAGCTCTTCTGCTTCTTTTAGATTGAGGCCGCGACAATTCAAATAGAATAGTTGCTCTTTATCCACGGGGCCAACAGTAGCTCCGTGAGAACATTTGACGTCGTCTGCGAGAATTTCTAAACGTGGAATAGAATCGGCTCTGGCTTCGGTGCCGAGCAAGAGGTTTTTGTTCGATTGAAAAGCGTTTGTACGCTGGGCAACCTTGTCTACTTTGACGATGCCCTGGTAGACAGAAGAAGACGTGTCTTTTAAGGCAACCCGGAAGTTGATATTAGATGTGGTATCAGGGCAGGTATGCTCTTGGATGGTGTTGTAAGAGAAGTGCTCTGAACCATCGCCGAGAACAACACCGCGAATATCACTGTGTGAGCCAGGCTCGACCATGATTGTTTCGATGTCTGACTTGATTTGCTTGCCACCCAATCCAGCAGTGGTGAGGTTGAAAATACCATCTTTGTGAATGTGGGTACGGACACGACTGACGGCAAAGACAGCGTTGGAGAGCTTGTCTACGGCCATCACCGTAACTTTGGCTCCCTGGCCCACTGTTATTTCGAAGAATGAGTTAGAGAGTGTTGTTCCGGTTACTGACTTATCTGCAGCCTCTTCGTCAGCATTGGCGAAGGCGCTGACCAGTGTGACATGGCTATTGGCTTCGGCCACAACCACTACCCGAGGAAATACAGCCTGACCAGTTGGGCCCACTGGCAAATTGACGGCGCTGACGAAAGGTCCATCCACTACTACGTTTTTAGGAACGTAGAGAAGCAGCCCGCTGTTGAAGAGGGCCTTGTTCATCAAGGTGAATTTGTCATCAGAAGCTAGAGGCTTACCGTTTTCAAATATTTTCTTGACCAGTTCTGGATGCTTTTCTATTGCTTCAGTTAGAGGCAAGAAAATCACACCTTGTTTGGCTAGCTCTGGTTTGATCGTGGCGTATTGAGTTTGGCTTTCGTAGTCGTCTACAAACAGGCCAGCTGGTTCGCCGAGTTTAGCTAAAGCCGACTGCAAGATTTCCATTGTTGGAGCTTTAGTGGCTTTGTTTTTCAGCGGATCAACAGTAATGAATGTGGAGAGATCCAGATTGTCGATTTCGGTTTTGCGCCAATCATCGTCACGAGTGGTAGGCATGGGGCTCTGGAAATAAATTTCCCAGGCTGCATTTCTTGAGTCTTGCAACCAGCTTGGTTCGCCATTTCTCTGAGCAAGATCGGCTACCCGTTCTTTTGCTATGGTGTTGGCTAACTTCAACTCCGCCATGACTGTTTCCATCTCCATCTTCATTATTGTTCGCTTGCGCTTACTGTTAGGTCTTATGTTTGGGATTTGTTGTGTCAGATTTTCTTCAAAATTTCTGACACTTTTGAAAGCCCTTACTCGAACCTTCTACTTCTTAACCGACAGATCCTTCCATTTCGAGCTGAATCAAACGATTCAACTCGACGGCATACTCAAGGGGCAACTCTTTTGTGAATGGCTCAAAGAAGCCATTTACAATCATCGCCGTTGCTTCATCTTGGTTGAGGCCACGGCTCATCAGGTAGAAGAGTTGCTCCTCGCCTACTTTTGATACGGTGGCTTCGTGCTCGATGTTGACGTCTTTTTCGTCAATTTCCATGGTTGGATAGGTATCTGATCTTGATTTGTCGTCGAGCAATAGGGCGTCGCACTTGACCGATGACTTAACACCGGTGGCCTTCGGATAAACCTTGATCAAACCGCGATAAGAAGTACGTCCGCCATTTTTGCAAATAGACTTGGAGATAATCATCGAGGTTGTGTTTTTGGCAGCGTGGATGATTTTTGCACCAGCATCTTGGTGTTGATCTTCGCCAGCAAAGGCAATTGAAAGTACTTCGCCGTGAGCCCGTTCACCCAGCAAGTAAATGGCTGGATACTTCATGGTCAGCTTAGAGCCGAGGTTTCCGTCTACCCATTCAACTTTGGCATCTTCGTGGGCAACTGCTCTTTTGGTGACCAGGTTGTATACGTTTTTCGACCAGTTTTGAATGGTGGTGTAGCGAATGTGAGCGCCTGGTTTGGCAATTAGCTCAACCACAGCTGAGTGCAGTGAATCGGTTGAATAAGTTGGCGCGGTACATCCTTCGATGTAGTGCACGAAAGAACCAGGCTCAGCAATGATTAGTGTGCGCTCGAACTGCCCCATGTTTTCAGCATTGATTCTGAAATAGGCTTGCAATGGAATTTCAATCTTGACGCCTGGTGGCACCCAGATGAAACTTCCACCTGACCATACGGCCGAGTTGAGAGCCGAGAACTTGTTGTCGGCAGCAGGAATTACTGTGGCGAAGTGTTCGCGCACAATGTCTTCGTGCAGTCTCAGGCCTGAGTCCATGTCGAGGAAGAGTACCCCTTGTTTTTCAAGGTCTTCGCGAATGGAGTGGTAGACCACTTCTGATTCATATTGAGCAGTGACGCCGGCTAAGAATTTGCGTTCGGCTTCAGGGATGCCTAAACGATCGAAAGTATTCTTGATACCTTCTGGCACTTCATCCCAGTCGGTTTCTTGCTTCTGTGATGGCTTGATGTAATAGAAGATGTTTTCGAAGTCGATATCATTGAGAAGGCCGCAGTTGCCCCAGGTGGGCATGGGCTTTTTGTTGAAGATATCGAGAGCGCGCAAGCGGAATTTGAGCATCCACTCGGGCTCGTTCTTCATTGCTGAAATTTTTTCGACAATTTCGCGGGTTAGACCACGACCTGACTTGAAAATATAGTCTTCTTTATCAGAGAAGCCATATTTGTAGTCGTTGCCGATCCCTTCTAGACCTGCACTTTTATTGAGTTCTGGCTTAGCGCTTTCTGGCAACCCTTTGTTATTCAGGGCTGGGGCTAGATCTGCCGACATAATTGCCTCCTTAACCATCTTAATTACTTAGCGCCTACGACTGCAGGGCTTTGGCTTGAGCTTGAACTAGAAGTTTTTGTCGCATTGGGGCCAGTTCCCGGAGTTGGTTGCATCTCCGAAGTAACCCATTCATAACCACGGTCTTCTAGCTCGAGAGCTAGTTCACTGCCGCCGGAAGCAACAATCTTGCCGTCTTGGAAGACGTGCACGAATTGAGGCTGAACATAATTGAGCATGCGCTGATAGTGAGTGATGAGCAAGATTGCTGTGTCAGCTTTACTGAGGGCGTTTACACCCTCTGAAACTGTTTTGAGAGCGTCGATGTCTAGACCGGAATCGGTTTCATCAAGAATAGCCAGGGATGGGTTGAGCATTGAGAGTTGAAGAATCTCAAGACGCTTTTTCTCACCGCCAGAGAAGCCGTCGTTGACATAGCGTGAGAGAAACTCGTCTTTGACGCCAAGTTTAGCCATCAAAGCTTTCAGTTCGAGGCGAAATTCTTTGACTGGAATATCGCGGCCGCGAACAGCGTTCACTGTTTTTCTCAAGAAGTTCGAAACTGATACACCAGGAATTGATACTGGGTATTGGAAAGCCAGTGCTAGACCGAGCTTGGCCCGTTGGTCTGGGCTCATCTCCGAAATTTCTTGACCTTTGTAGAGCATCTTGCCTGAGGTCACTTTGTAGCGTGGGTGGCCCATCAGCGCGTAGGATAGGGTCGACTTGCCAGAACCGTTACGACCCATGATGGCGTGAATTTCGCCCGCATTGATAGTCAGGTTCACACCTTTGAGAATCTCTTTGTCTTCAACGTTGACGTGCAAGTCAACAATCTCGAGCAAAGGAATTGCGCTCGAATCAGAGTTTGAGCCTGAACTTTTGTTGGTGTTTGGGGAAGTCATCTTCCGGTTTGCCTCTTTTTGCTACTGGTCAAGATTTCTAGGTTGCGATCTTTCTTTTAGTTCTTTCGTTCTTTAGGTGCTTTCGTGCTGGAAAAAAAATCTCTTTTGCTTCGCCAGACAATTGCTTTGACCCAATTCTGGTTGCCTCTGAATCATATCCCTTTTATAGATAGTTTCCCTTGGGAACTTCCCTTAAAAGTTTGCAACGTTCGCAACATGGCACTTTATAGATAAAATAGTATCAAAAATCGACTAACTCGGCTCGGATTATTTATAATCCTTTTCGGGATATCGACAGATATAGGGTTTGGGGCTTCAAGCTCTTAATTTTTCGGGTCATACCCGGTGGTAGATTTGGTCAATTTGAGTGACAATGGAAACATAGGCAAGAATTCCCGGCAAAATGCTTGGCACGGCTCAAGGCAAAACTGTGGCCACTTTCGCCCAATCGGCAAACTTTGACCAAGTAACCTATTTCAGCCCGATAAAACCTGCCTAACAAAATTCGAGACAGCAATAAATGATCACACAGCCCTTAGGCGAGATACCCGAGAAAACTCAAGAAGCAATCGTGCTTCACCTCAAGCGCCAGGGCGAACTGACGGTTGGCGATCTTTGTAGTGTGCTCGGCATTACTTCTATGGCTGTTAGACGGCATCTCACCGGGCTACAGAAAGATGGCTTGATCGAATCTCGTATCGAACGCCAAACCCGCGGTCGGCCTACCTATAAATATAAGCTCACTGATAAGGCCGAATCTCTGTTTCCTTCGGGGGGCTCTACTCTGGCCGTTGATTTGCTCGATGCTGTTTACGAGCAAGCGGGCCATAAAGGGGTGATGGAGCTGCTCTCCATTCGCAACAAAAAGCGCATCGAGCGCTTGAAAGCGCGTGTAAACGACAAATCATTGGCGCAGCGAGTTGAAGAAGTGGCTAAGATCTTCTCTGAAGATGGCTATATGACTGAATGGGAAGCACTGCCCGATGGTAACTTCATTATTTACCAGCGCCACTGTGCTGTGCACGACTTAGCCAATCAGTTTCGCCAGCTGTGTTTGATGGAGCCGCAGATGATGCAGGCTTTGCTCGGCGTCAAGGTGACACGCGAAAAGTACATTCTGCGCGACGACCCGCTTTGTGCTTACCTGGTGCATGCTAATGAGCAGCCCCAAGATCTGGCCCAAGACCTATCTTCTGATTCGCAGTAGTCGGCAATGCTTTGGTCTAGATGCCTTTGAGCTGCCAGAAGCTTGCTTGGGTTCTTGGTGAAACAGTTGAAAGTTTGACAAAGTTGGCCGGGCCGCGGGCTGCAATCGGCAAACCACCAGTGATGACAATGGTGTCGCCTGCTGATACATAATTGCGCTTCAACAATGTATCTTCTACCAGTGCCATGGTTGACTCTGAATCAGAAACTTCGGTGAGCATCACTGGAGTGGTGCCCCAGGTGAGAGTTAGCTGACGATAGACGTGAGTCTGTTGCGTCAGAGCAATAATTGGGCATGGTGGTTTGAATTGTGAAATTAGTCTTGCTGTTGAGCCAGACTTTGTGAAAGTAGCAATCACTCGAGCGTTCATGTCGACAGCCATGGCGCAGGCGGCGTGGGCAATAGCGTGAGCGGAAGAGCCGAGTTCGTGTTCGTGCAATTTAGAGCGGTCTTGGCTGGCTTCTGCTGCTGAAGCAATACGATCCATCATCGTCACTGTTTCTACAGGATAGTCACCCATGGCACTTTCTTCTGAAAGCATTACAGCATCAGTACCGTCGAAAATTGCGTTAGCAACGTCTGAAGCTTCTGCCCGAGTTGGTCTAGGATTGTTGGCCATAGAATCAAGCATCTGAGTAGCTGTGATGCAGGGCTTGCCATGTGCGTTTGCGCGTCTGATGATTAGTTTTTGAGCTGGCGGAACCATTTCTGGTGGCAGCTCGACGCCCAGGTCGCCTCTTGCCACCATGACACCATCGGTGACGGCTAAAATTTCTTCTAAATGATCTACTGCTTCTGGCTTTTCCAGTTTGGCAATAATCATTACAGGTGGCCAGTGGTCGCCAATTTGCTCTCTTAGATCAACGATGTCTTGAGCATCGCGGACAAACGAAAGGGCGACAAAATCAACTTCGCATTTGAGACCAACTTTCAGGTCTTCTTTGTCTTTTTCAGTCAGCGCTGGAATAGACAGTCTGACGCCAGGAATATTAATACCCTGGTGATTTTTCAGAACGCCACCCATGACGATTTCGCAGATGGCATCGGTTTCATTGGTTTCGACAACGCGCAATTCGATTAAGCCATCATCAAGCAAAATTGTGTCTTGCGGTTTTACTTCGCGGGCCAGAGGCTCATAGTTGGTGCTGACAATTTCAACTGTGCCTTCAACTTTGCGGCTCGTGAGGGTGAAGAGTTTGCCTTTCTCTAGCTTGACTGGCAGATCTCCGGTCAATTTACGGGTGCGGATTTTAGGACCAGAGAGGTCGAGTAGTATGCCCACAGGCATGTCTAATCTTGTGCTGATTTCCCGAACGTCAGCAACCACTGACTCGATGAATTCGGGTGTGGAGTGCGAACAGTTGATTCGTGCCACATCCATACCAGCTTTGATCATCTCAGCTAGAACTTCAGGCTGCCGACAAGCGGGTCCGATGGTGGCAATAATTTTGGTGCGAGTGTCCTTCATCGAACGCGGCTTCCTTGTGCTATCTGTTGCTCGCGCTGGCGAGTCTTGAAGATTATTCATTTGGTTTCTTCTAAATTGAGAGGTTTATTTGCTTTTGCTGCCTGAGGCAAGTTCACTTTCTTCTAAGCGAAAGTTGGCAAGATTGAGTTCAGCAAAGCAGTTGTCGATATCGGCAATTGCGGCAATTTCGTTGAACTGAATGTGGCCGCTCTTGATCATGTTGTAGAGCTTGTTGAAGCGTTCAACGTGACCATCAAAACGTTCGATAGCATAGTCTTTAGCTTGTCCAGTGGTGACCAAGAAAGGCCAGTCGCTTGATGAAAGCAGTAAGAGTTCTCGTGCCAACTGTTCCGCGGCCTTGTTTAGTGCAGCATCGTTTGGTGATGCTTTGACCAGGTCCATCACTTCTTTCATCTGTTTTTCCGCTTGATGAATTTGCGGCCACATGAATTCAGTATCGTTGTTGAGCCAAACTTGATAGTGGCCACCAGAGCCCCAAGAAGACTCAGGTAAATTGATAGTTTTTTCTGGCGGTGTGGCTGTCAAATATTCAGTAGCGGTCTGCATATCGATAGCAGTGTAGTTTTTCAAACGGCGAATAACTTCTTTCAGCCAGGTTACGCCTTCAAACCACCAGTGACCAAATAGTTCGGTATCAAATGAAACCATTACCAGGCCGGGGCGGCCGGTGGTCTTCAGGTGTTCTGTTAAGCAACCTTGGAGGAAGCCGACATAGTGATCAGCATTCTCTTTAATACGATTAGCAGCAGCTTCTGGGTTGTAAAGCTCTTTGTCGCCCAGGTCTGTACTCTTAGAAGTAAGCTTCCAGAAATGCAAGCCTGAAGTGTCGTCTTTTTTGTGGAATTCGCGATAGTTGCCGTCTCCTGGATAACCCTGGTCAGCAGACCAGACCTGGTAGCCAGCTTGTTCGTGACGACCCATAACGGCGATTGGATACTCTTTCAGCCAGAATGCTTCGAATGTATCTAAGCCGGTGTTGCCATTTTGTTTAGACGGTACATATTCTACTGAGCCGTAAGGACCGACTACGCGGCGCACTTCGGCTGTTTGACCACCCTTAATAACGAATGATTCGGTGAAGAAATATTTCAAGCCAGCTTCGAACAACCATTTTTCAATGCCGGCTCGTTCGCCTTGAGCTGGTCTGTAGGCGCATTCTGGGAGCCAGAATCCATTAGGATCTTTGCCAAAGTGTTTTTTATAATTAGCGACACCGGTCTTATACTGCGCCAGAATTGAAACATCTTCGCTCAACAAGGGTGAGAAGCAGTGGGTGGCAGCAGAAGTTGTAATTTCGATGGCGCCTGCATCTTGCAGCCGTTTGAAGCCACCGATTAAGTCGCGTTTCCAGCGGTCAGCAAAGTCGCGTTGAATGGCGGTAAACCAATCTAAGTAGAATTTTGCTAGATGATGATTCTCGGGGTTTGGGCTAGCGCCAAAACTGGCATACTTCGCTTCGTCGGCTTTAGCAGCTTTGATGCGCAGGCTTAGAAACTTCTCGAAGCCTTGTTTCAAGTGCTCATCGGCTAATTGCTCGCAGAGCACAGGAGTGAGACCGATGGTCAGTTTTGCTTTGATACCTTCTTGCAAGAGGTCGTCGATAGCGTTCAAGAGAGGAATGTAGGTCTCTGCCATACATTCATAAACGCTTTCTTCACCGAAGGGCCACATACCTGCCTTGCGGTAGAAGGGAAGGTGACTGTGCAACATGAAAACAAAGGAGCCGATGCTCAACGTCCTGACCTCTTACTTATTGCTGTGTTCCAAAGTCTGCATACGAAAGTGCGTCGCTCCAGAGTCGGTCTTGAAACCCATCATGTGAATGGATTTTGTGATACCCAGGAGCGTCAGTTCTTTATGAACTTGCCTACGAACTTGCAAAGAACAGTCAGGAATATAACAAGAAGAAGGCTAGCCGGTCAGCAGCTCAGGCCCAAACCGTAACTATTCTTTAGTAGCGGTTTGGGTTATGCTGAGAGAACAATTGTTGCGGTAAATTACGAGCAGATGTCAGAAGAACCAGAAAACATCAACTTCTCACAGCCTTCGGCAGAGGCTGCGGGCGATTCTAAACCAAAGCGCGGTCGTCCTCCCGTTGCTAAACCAGCCGGTGCCACCGCTAGTCAAGCGGCTGATAAGCCTGCCGAAAACAAAGTGGTCAAGTTGCTTGATAAAAATCCTGTTGGTATGACCCTGCCAGAAATGGCCGGCGGGCCAAGGCAGCTCAAGCGTATTCGAACTTTGCGGCCACAGCTAGCCGAGGCCATTCGTGCCGGTTTGATTATGCCTGTTTCACAAAGAGCCGGTCATACGGTTTATCGCTTAGTGCGACACATCGCTAATCGTTAGTTGTTGAAGCTTGGTCAATAGAGCTTGACTTTCGCCGCGCACATGAATGGTTTTCAATCTAGCTGTAGAGCCAGCCTGTAGGCTTACTGCCGACTTCGGCAGGTGCATTAGCTCGGCAATTAGTTCCACCAGGGCGGCGTTGGCCTGACCTTCTATGGCACGAGCCTTGAGCTTGATTTTGAGGCGCGGGCCGTCACCGGCTTCTTTTTCACCAATAAGGGCGCTAACTTTTGCCCCGGGCTGGACGTAAAGTCTTAGAACCAGGCCATCTTCAACAAGGTGTGCAAATCCCGTATTAGTCATATTGCTTTTAGGCATACTGCTACAATATCCAATCACATATTTAGATCGCAAGGGGGGCATATGGCTGCTAAGACTGTTAAGGTCGGTACTCACCAGGTTTCAGCCGGTGGGAAGTTTCTGATCATAGCCGGGCCATGTGTAATCGAGTCGTGGGAAACGATTTTCACCACCGCCAGTCACCTTAAGGCGCTTTCAGCTAAGCATGACTTCAATTTAGTCTTCAAAGCTTCTTTTGATAAAGCTAATCGCACTGCTGTCCATGGATTTCGTGGACCAGGCTTAGAGAAGGGCTTGGCCATGTTAGCTGATATCAAAAGTAAGCTTGACCTTCCTGTGCTCTCTGATATTCACGAAGTGGAACAGTGTCAGGCCGCTGGACAAGTTTTAGACGTTTTGCAGATCCCAGCTTTTCTCTGTCGTCAGACCGATTTGTTGGTTGCCGCTGCTCAAACTGGTAAGTGTGTCAATATCAAGAAAGGTCAGTTCTTGTCTCCTGCTGAGATGAAGAACGCTGTCAAAAAAGTCGTTGATTCTGGCAATGAAAATGTCATGCTCACCGAGCGTGGTACCACATTCGGTTACAACAACTTGATTGTTGATTTCCGCGGCATTCCTATTATGAAAGAGACTGGTTATCCCGTTATCTTTGATGCCACTCATTCAGTGCAGCTCCCTGGTGGTGCCGGTGATGCCTCTAGTGGGCAGCGGCAATATATCCCGACTTTAGCTCGGGCTGCCGTTGTGGCTGGGGTTGATGGCATGTTTATGGAAGTGCATCCTAACCCCGATGAAGCCAAAAGCGATGCTGCCAATCAAGTGCCATTGGGTCAAGTTGAAGAGTTGCTAGTGCAAGTAATGAAGCTCTACAACACTGTTAGGGAACTGCCAGATATCAGTCTGCCAGCTCCTGGGCAGTGCAAGCAATTTGTTACCGTTTAACTGCTAAGGCTGTGAAAATAATTTTGAATTCGAAACTGATTCGAGTGATTGCTTCTCTGGCTGCACTCAATTGTTCACTAGGCACCAGCTTTTCACTGGCATCTCTTGCCTCTTTGGTTTCGCTTCAACCAGCTTATGCTGAGGTCGCCGCTGACGCCACTGCCGCTACGATTGATTTAAGCGATTTGCTTTCTAAGAGCCTTACTGCCTATGGGGGCGATGACAATGTCGCTCAAATAGCGGCTGGCTTCAATGTTTTCGGCAAAGAGTACGACAATGTTTCGCAGGGCTTGCCTGGCGGTTTGGATCTCACCCAGGTTGAGAGTCGGCCCAGTGACTCTTCTTTTCGCTTGATGCGCAAAGGTGTGCGCTGGCGTCTTGATCATGAGCGGGGCGATTCAGTCAGTGGCGGTGTTACTGCTGCTACTTTGACCGAAGGCTTTAACGGTGAAATACCATGGGTGCAAGCTGGTGCTCGTAGCTCTGCTAAAGCCGAAGATTTGCAAATAGACTCGGCCAAATTGCTTAACTTAGAGACCACCTTGCCTGCTACTTTTGTTATGGAAGGCCTGCGCTTGGTCCAGACCGCCGCAAAAGTGCAGCTTGAAGAGAATGGCAGCAGTCGGAGCGTCGATCAAGTAGCTCTACTGGGAAGCTCTAATTTGCGCGGTACACCAGTTTGGTTGGTGCAATTTAATAGCCCTAACGGCTCTGATAGTTTCACCGTTGCCATTGAGCAAAATAACTATATGGTAGTTTCAGTGGCCTTTACCCTCGGCGAGGGTGCCAAGAAGAAGGCCGTGTCGCTTGAGTATAGCCAGTATCAGCCTTCTGCCGGCAGTCTTTATCCGCACCGTGTCATTCGTCGAGTTGACGATAAAGTTGAGTTGGTGCGAATTACTTCAGACTTAAGTGCTAACGCTAAGATCAAAGATAGCGAATTTGATAGGCCTGGTGGCACTTTCCACTTGAGTCGCACAATCACTGTACCGTTCGATTATGGTCAGCGTGAGATTTTGGTGAAAGGTCGCCTCAACAATGGTGAGGAGTTAGACTTTCTTTTTGATACTGGTGCCAGCGATACTATCATCGACCGCCGCGTCGCTGCTGAAAATTACTTACTCAAAGAAGGCCTAGCTGGAATGCAGGCTCTGTCTGGCTCTGTTATGACCAATACCAGTACGATTGGCCGATTGGAATTGGGTAACCTTATTGTCAACGATATCGAAGCGCGCATTCTTGATTTGTCTTCGCAGTCTCGGCACTTAGGTCGTCGCCTGGGCGGAATTATCGGTACCAATGTCATTTCTAAGTTTGTTGTTGGTGTTGATTATGGCAAAAACACTCTCTCGTTTTTTGACGCTGATAGCTTTTCGCCTACTAGTGATTGCGCTGCCGTGACCTTCTCGCGTCGCAGTGCCCCAGTGGTAAAAGTAAAGCTCAATGGCCGTGAAGATGTGATGATGTTGGTCGACACTGGAGCTGCCTTTAATAACCTTCCTGCTGCTGTGGCTGCTCGATATAGCAGCGGTGACAATAAGCATGTTACCGAAGGTACCGGCCTTGATGGGCGACCAGTAAAGCTGGGTCGTGTCATGGTCGACAATGTTGTACTGGCTGGCAAAACGGTCAAGCGTGTTGACTTTACTTACACTTTGTCGCTGCCGGCTGGTTCTGGTAAAAGTGAGTCTAAGAGCGATTCAGGCTTCTTCCAGACTTCTAACTTAGGAATACTGGGTAATCCATTTTTAGAGAATTTCTTCGTCTACTTTGACTATAAATTCCAACGAATGCTGATTCGGCCATCGGCAGTAGTAAAAACTCGTTCTCTGATCGACCAGGCCATTGCTGCTGGTGACGATCAACTGGTGCAGAAGCGTGATTTTAGATTGGCTGAGTTGAACTACAACAAAGCTTTGCTGTCTGCCACCACCAGTGGTGATAAAAAGAATGAGGCAAGATTGCTTGGACGCTTTGGCAATTTGCGCCGCATGATGGCGAAAGACTTGGGTCGCCCGGAGCACTCCAAGGCCAGTTACGACTATTTTGTCAGGGCTCAGGACCTGGCTAAGAAAGTTGGCTCAACCGAAATTGAAGGGCGCATATTGGCCGATTGGAGCTTGCTATACCTCGATGGCAATCAGGCGGTATCGGCGAAGCAGACAATTGATAGGGCTTTGCAGCTAACTCCTCAAGACGCCAACGTTAACATCGACTATGCCGTTCATTTATTCCGCGGCCGGCGCTTCCCTGAAATGCAACGCTATGTTGAAAAAGCTCTGTTCCTTGACCCTTCCAATTGGCAAGCACTCTGGTATCAAGTGAAGTTGTCTGAATTGTTTGGTGACAGCAATAAAGTAATTTCTACTCTAAAGGAAATTTTGCGTTACTACCCCTGGTCTAAAACAGCTCAGGATAAATTGAAGCAGTTCCTGCCACCACCAGTAGCGCCTGGCGCGCCAGCGACAGGTGCTGCTGGGCTGCCGGTAACTCCGGGCTCAACAGCTACGCCGATGCCTTCTCGCTAGCGCTAGATTTTGTTAGCCCGTTTTTGCACTGCGGCTGAGAGCTCTTTGAACTGAGGGCCAAACCAATATTTGCGCATTTCGGCGTAAGCTTGCGGATAGCTGTAGCCATCTTCGGTCACTCGCCAAATGCCCACCAAACAGCCTGTGCGGTCTGAGCCATGAGCACAGTGTAGAAAAACAGGCTCGTTCTTGTCTCGCCCTTGCCTCACTGCCTCAAAGTAGGTTGCCAGTTGAGCTTCGGTGGGGGCCTTGGAGCTCATTGGCAAGTTAATGTATTTCATACCGAGCTCGTGGGCTGTTGCTTCTTCACTTTTGGTTATGGCACTGCTGGCGCGCAGGTCTATCAGCGTTTTTACACCCTTTTCTTTTAGCTGTTGAAGGCCTTTTTTAGTGGGCTCGCCACCTCTATATAAGAAGGGATGAACCGTGTGGAAGTTCGGCAAGTCTTCGATTTTTTTATGGGGAGTTTTGTAATCTACTGAATTGCTGCTAGTTTGAGCATAAGCTGCTGGCACTAAGCTCAGCAGTGACAGCGCTGCGAGTGTCAGTATTTGGGACTTCACGACGTTCTCCGAAGGCAAGTTGATAGAGTGTGTAATAGCACAGTCTCTTTTAGTTTCGCTCCTGCTATCTTCAAAGGCAAGTGGGAAACCTGGGGCTTTGTTAACTAACGTTAATCTTTGAGAAAATGTGCTAGATGTTTGAACTTTTTGACTACTTTGAGCGTATTCCCTTATGAGCCACCCGAATCGGTTGGAGTATATGGACCTTACAGACGAGGCCCTAATCGATAAATTCAGAGAGGATGGAGACATGACACTCTTCAGAACTCTCGTTAAACGGTATCAAAGCCGGGTGTACTCTACTGCCTTCCGTGTGGTGGGTAGCAGCGAAGAAGCAGAGGAGGTAGTGCAAGACACTTTTGTTAAAGTTCATCAGAATCTAGATAAGTATCGCTCCAACTCATCATTTGCCTCTTGGTTATTCCGCATTGCTCACAACCTCTGTATGGACAATTTAAGAGTTAAACAAAGACGAAAGCCAACCACCTTGGTCTCATTTGATCCCCAGTCGAGTGTGGCGGAAGACGAAGGCCCGGGAGCTTTTGGTCAGACCCTTTCCCAGCTGGCCGATGACAGACCTGACCCCTCGCAGAATCTAGATTTGAGAGAGCAAACACGAATGGTCGAAGATTCTCTTAGTCAATTGCCCGAGACTCAGAAAATTGTTTTAGTGCTCCACGATATCGAAGGCTTCTCTTATCAAGAAATTTCAGAAATGGTCGGAGCTAACATCGGAACAGTGCGTTCACGTCTACATTACGGCCGCATCAAACTAAAAGAATTACTCTCTCCATACTTCTCCGCAGACAGTCTCAACTTGCCCGCAACATTTAGGTGATCGATATGCCAGGACAACCGAATCTTAATTGTAAGCAGATGGAAGAAGCACTTGATGCTTACTACGATTTAGAGCTTAGCCCCGATGAAGCTGAAGCCGTAGAATTGCATTTGGCAGACTGCACGGCTTGTAACGCTAAGTTGGCTGACATCGAGATGGTTGTAAGTCAACTCAAAAGTTTGCCAGCTGTAGAGTGGAGTGGTGACTTAAGTGATGCCATCGAAGCTCGTATTCTCGCTCAGTCGCATGCTGCATCAGAGGCGACTGCTAATGCAAAAGCTAGTTCTGAAGCCAAGCCAGAAACCAGGAATGTAGTGGCTCTAAATTCGCGCTCTAATGCTCCGGCTGGGGGTATCAAGACTAGCTACATTTTGGCTAGTGCTGCTTCTATTTTGGCTTTACTCTTTGCCTTCAGTCAGTTTAGCTCGGCTCCAACAGCCGTGAACAAAGTAGCGCAGCTGCCCGCCAAAGTAGTTCCAGCAATAAAAGTGGCGGCCCCGGTAAAAGAAGTTGAGCAAAATGCGGCGCCCGATCATGGCCGTGAACTGGCTAATGCTAATGAGATTACTAATGTTCCAGGCCAGGCGATTAAAGACACTGCTACTAATTCTTCTGCCAAAGTGGCTGTGAAACCAGATTCGCCAGCGGCACCTAAGCTCGTCAAGGAAGAGACCACCACTGAAAAAATGTTAGCCAACAATAAGCAAGGCGATCATGACACTAACAGAAACAACGTTAACGATTCAGAAGAGATAGTTGCCGTTTATGACTACGAAACAATTGACAGTGCCTCTGACTTTGGCATCAATACTAACGAGGATGGATTGTATGCGATTAAACTGTAGCGGTTTTAGCAAAAAACTTTTTCTTGCTGGTACCGCCAGTCTGACTCTACTGCTGGTGTCGAGTTTGTCTGGTGCTTATTTGCCAGTGGCTCTGGCTCAGAGCAGTGGAGAAGGCGTTGAATCTCAGAGCGATGCTGATAGTTTTGGCCGCCGAGTAAGGCAAATTAAACGCGCTCGACGGGCCCAAGAGGCTGCGGCGCAAGGCGCAGAGGCTGATACTGCGTCAGGTGCTGGCCCCAGTTTTAGTGCTCCAAGTGCGAACCCACGGTTTGATGGCCTCAGCCGTAAGCGTGAATTTGCTGGCGCTGGTATGAAGATGCGTATGGGTAACAATAGTGGTGGCATGAATCGTAGCCCACTTGATCTCTCGCAATTAAACCTTACGGATGAACAGAAAACGCGTATAACCGAGCAGCGCAGTAAAGCCAAAGGTCAGGCTAAAGAGCTGCAAGCGGCAATCAAAGTTAAGCGCCTAGAAATGCGCGATATGATGTTTGATCCGGCCTATAGTCCAGAGCAAATTAGAGCTAAGCGGGCTGAATTGCGCAAGGTGCAGGAGCAAGCTGAAATGCTCATGCTTAATGATTTCTTGTCGATGCGAGCGGTGTTGACTGCTGATCAAATAAGGCGCTTGCGTCCAAATGCCGCAGGAAGAGGACGAGGAATTGCTGAAGCCTCCACTAATGCTGTTGTACCTGAATCAGCTACTGATGCTAATGGTGGCGTCACCTCTAACTTTGCCACCCTCAATAGCAATGCCTCAAAGAACAAGAACAAGTAAGAGACAGGCCTAGTTAATTACTTGCCTTTCTTTCCTTTCGGCTTGACTTCGCCCCAATCAAGAATGAATTCTGGTTCGTTTTCTGATTGATTGGTCATGGGTGGTGGTTTATCTTCTGGTTGTTCTTTGGCTTCAACCTTAGGTTTAACCACTGGCTTCGGTTTTGTTACTGGAGCTGGTTGTTGTACTTGCTGTGGCGGAGCCTGGAAGTTTGGCATCGGCGGGCGCATCATCGGCTGCACACCGGGGAAGATCGGCATGGGAGGCGGCGGCGGAACCATTGTCCGGGCTGCTTTGCCGGTTGGTTTCTTCACTGATACAGGTACGCCGTAAATCGTTTGCGGGTACGAAGGCTGTTGCGGTGACGGCACTATATTTGGTTGCTCAACAGCTTTTGGCTGTTCCTTCTTTGGCTCTTGCTTTGGCTCTTTCTTTTCGACTTTCTCAATTTTTTCTACTTTAGCTGGAGCCGGTTTTTCTTCGGGCTTGGCTGCTGCTGGCTTAACTTCAGCTTTTTTAGCTGGAGCGGCAGCTTTTGCTTTGGCTTCGGCAGCGCTTGCTTTCTTGCGAAGCTGCGCTTCGTGTTCCCGTTCCCGCTCTTTGGCTCTTTCCCGCTCCTGCTCTCTTTCTTCAGCCAGGCGTGCTTTCGCTGCAGCTTCTTGCTTGGCCGCTTCTTGTTTGCGCTGTTTCTCTAGTTTCTCTTTTTCTAAAACTTGCTCTTTGGCAACAGACTTGAACGGAAAAAGGCTAATTGCTGGTTTTGGTTTGGCATCATCTTTAACGGCGGCAGTATTCTTCTCAACTGTCTTTTCCGCTGCCTTTTCTTTGCCCAACGGCGCGATCAGAGCTGGTGGAAGAACCGGCATCTGTGAAGCGCTTGCTGCTTGTTTGCCTTTGCTGTTGAGATTAAGCTGTCGACTGTTTTCATTGCTGCGAGAAGTGAGCATGGCTAGCTTTAGCGATTCTTGCGTGGCGATGGCATTCTCTTGCGGTGTGCGGCCATTGGTCGCTAACCAACGAATATAAGCTTGCCTTGTCACCGGAGAGGGGTTGATTTGCACTGCCTGGCGAAATTGTTTAGAGGCTTCGTCTGGGCGTTCTTGCAGTCGATAGAGTTCGGCCAGCTTTATTTTTGCCATGGTTGAATATGGGTTTATTTTCACTGCCAGAGTCAGGTAGCGCTCCGCAACAGGAAATTGGCTACTGTCCAGAGCTGCTGTGCCGGCCTCGTAATATAAGTCAGCGAGAAAAGTAGAGTTCTCACCGTATTGCTGCGAAGCTTCTTGAATAGCGGTTTCGTATAAATCTAAGGCGTCTTTGTTATTGCCGTGCAAGATGGCATCCATGGCGGCAAAGCGCAGTTGTACTGGGTTTTCACCCGGCCCTGCTGTAGCTTTGCTTGAATTAGGCGTGAGCCAGAAGCTACCGGCTAAGAGCACGGTAAGAAAAGCGAAAGCCGGTTTTAGGCGATTTTTCGGAGTAGTCAAACGAAGGCTCGCTGCAAAAGTGGTATGACACCATTTTAATTCTAGCTTCACACAAAGCCATAGGGTTTACTCTGATGTTAAAGAATTACCCTTAAACTGCTAAACTTAGCCTTTCCACTATGCTGTGGGTATCCTAGGAGCAATTTTCGATGCGTAGAACTAAGCATCAAAGAGGCCGCGGCGGTCGCGAAGCCCAACCACAGTCGGCAGCGCAACCTGTTTTCGCGCCTAGCAATGCCAGAATTCTTTTGTCAACAGGAGTTGACGTCAACACCAACATTGGTGAAGGTTATGGTCCCTACCGGGTCGAGGGCGAGCAGGAAGTTCTTCCTTTCGTCACTTCTGCCAACGTCGCCTGTGGCGCTCACTCTGGTGACCCTGTTTTGATGGAAGCCGCTTTGGAGAGCATTCGCTACTACGGTTTGGCTCTAGGGGCTCACATAGGCTATCCTGACATCGCTGGTTTTGGCCGTAGAGAGATACATTTGTCTTCTAACGAGTTGCGAGCCTCAGTGCTCTATCAGCTCGGCGCCCTTTCCGGGATGGCCCGCATTTTTGGTTTAGAAGTTACCCAAGTGCGTCCTCATGGTTTCCTCTATCGGCAAATGAGCCACGATATTCGTATCGCTACGATTGTCGCTAAAGCCTTGGCTGAGTATGACCGCTGGCTCGTTTTGGTAGGCCCAGCCGGCAATACTTTATTGCAAGCTGGTGAAAGAGCAGGAATCCGCGTTGCTGGTGAAGCCTGGATTGATCGCACTTATGATGCTACTGGCAGCCTTCTTCCCCATACTCATTCTCGGGCTGTGATAAAAACCCCGCAAGAAGTTTTGCGCCAGGCTACTAGCCTGATTCGCCACAGAGAAGTAACAGCTGTTGATGGTACTCGTATCAAGCTTGAATACGAGACGATTCACTTACACAGCCGCATTGTTCAGGCTCGCTACATTGCTGAAGAGATTCGACGCTTACTTCCGGACGCCTGCGCTTTGACCACAGAGCCATTTACAATCGACTCCGTGGAAGAAAACGAAGATTTCCCTAGTCTGGCTTATTCGGTTTAACCAGCTCTCTAGTTTCAGGCTTTAGCTCTCAGGGCTATGGCAAGCGCTGAGAAACAGGCACGATTTCGTCGTACCAACTGCCGTAATACTCTGGATAATCTTCACCAGTGGTTGAGGTGATGGTCTTTTCTAGAGCCTTGATAATTGCCTTGCGCCCTCCTCGCTTGTAGCGCTTAAGCCACTCAAGCTCTTTGGGATCGACTGGAATATCAGCCTTGAGCAAATCTTTGACGATTTCTATTTCGTGGACAATTGCCTCTGTTTCTTCTTCTAGGCAGCGATTAATGAACTCTTGCCGTCCGGTTTGACCCGGTACTGGGTCAATGGTTGGTTTAACAAGAGCGTGTACGAATTCGTGAGCAATGCTTATCAGCTTGTAGTTGCGCGGACACCAACGGCCGATATAAATTGTGCGTTTCTTGCGGTCGTAGTAGGCGCGGCATGGTCCGTCAACCAGTCTGATGCGGACGCCAGCAGCTCTAATCTTGTCAATATCGTCAACAAGTGTGGGTGACATCAACAGCGTTTCAACCATGCGGCGGCCAAATTGGCGCTTTAGGTTGCGCAAAGAGGAGCTTTTGGCAGAGGGTTTTTTGGCTGAAGATTCGCTGGCCATTTACTTAAGGACTCCCAATAGATCACATTCACATATATTAATTCTATACTATCTTGTTGTCAGGCGGAAGGGGCTGAATTGTTGAATCTGTGGGCGATTAGGCCGCCTTGCCTTCTCCTGGCAGCCCTGGATTAATATTAAATCTTGGCCGCTGCCTCGACGGGGTTTCTAGTTGAAGTCTGCAATGGTAGATGGCCCATGCCTTCCCCTCGGCCTAATTTTGTGTACTAAGAGCTTGTAAATAGCCCTCTTTGCTTGCTCTTGCAAGCCTATCCTTGGTACAAGTTGCGAGATCACCCAACTGGGTACTAGGCAAATCCCAGGTTTGCGATATGTTGGAGATAGTAGGTTCATCTAAAGACCTCACTAAATAGGCAGTTGGCTGTCGATGGCCGTTGGCAATTAGCGATTAGTAATTCATCCCCCGTCCCAAGTTCCTTTCATGTGTTCGCAGGCTTGTTCAAAGCTATGAGTGGTTCTGAGAAAATTTCAACAGAACATGAGCATGAGATTCATCTCTCTCCTGTTGTTAAACTGTTGCAGCATTTAAGCGAGTCGAGCGCTCGTCAGGACCAGAGTGGAAGCGACGCTGTACAAGCCGATTTTCAAGTAGATATGGGCGCAATTTGTTCTGCTCTTGAGCTAAGCTCTTGCGCTTTGTTCCGCGTCACGCCTGATGCCTATTTCGATGGTCTCAAGCTCAGTCGTCTCGCCGTGGTATCGAGCGATGCTAGTGCCGATATTCTTGCTAAAGTAATACCTAAAGGTTTAGAGATAGCCGCTCGCAGTGAGCTTCATAGTCTGTTGCGTCAAGAGCAGTGGGTGCCTCTTGGCGAAACCTGTCTTGGCAATGAAACACCAATTGCTCTGCGGGCGCTAGAAGAATTCTGTGGTTCTAAAAATGACAGTGCCGCGGTGCTTTTTCCGGTGGTTCTAGCCAAGCAAGTTATTGGTCTTGTGCTGATGGAGAGAGCTGTTTCGGCCGGTGGATTTTCGGAAGAATTGCTTGATTTAGGTCAGGTGATTGCCCGTATGCTTGCCGTTCATCTCGGTCGCTGTCTTGAGCTCGATGAGACAACAGTGGCTCAACCAGCTGTCGAGTCGACTTTACCCACTGTACTTCTCAAGCGTCAAACTTTGTCGGTGGAGAGTGCCAATACCAGCGCTCGCAACCTCTTTGCCGCTGGAGGCAAAAGCCTAATTGGGCAGCCCTTATCCAAGGTATTCCCTGGCTCTAAGAATTTTCTTGATGCCTTGCAGCAGTCACTTGCTCGGGCTGACGGCAGTAGTTGTTTTTCTGTCTCCGCATCTGATTTGAGGCAAATTGGTTGTGCTGCTGCATTGGTTTCTTTGACCGGTGATGCTGACTCGCTGGTACGCTTGCAGTTTATTCCTCGTGATTTCCTAGCCAGTGGCGATGGTGGCGAGTCTCCTTCAAATCCCAATAATGCCAGTCGCCCCAGCCACGGTGGTGCTGGGAGAGCTAGCGCGCATGGCTCTGATGATCTTGACGAGGCGACCAAGCGAATGGGCTTTGAGCGCTGGTTGCGTCAAACTGTCTGCAAGCTTCATTCCTCCCTTGACCGCGATCATTTGTTGCAAGCTCTCGCTGACAGTCTCGGGCGCATGTTCAAGGCTACACGTTGCTTGGTCATTCGCACTGACGGCCCTTCTCATCCGATGGTCACTCATGAGTATGTCGAGCCCGATCTTTCTCCTCTGGGTCTGGGACGGACTGGTCAATTCCCTATGTTTGCGCTGTCGCTCTTTCAACAGAAAACTGTTGCTGTCAATGAAGTAGAGCAACTGAGAAAAAGTGGACAACTGAGTGAGAGTGATGTCGACGTACTTTTAGAGAGCGGTATTAGAGCTATGGCTGGGGCGCCACTTTCTCATCAGGGCACTCAATATGGTGTCGTCATTTTGGTGGTTGGGGATCATAGTCGAATCTGGAGCGAGGCCGATCTCGAAACAATAGAATTGACTGCAGCTCAGGCTTCTATTGCTTTGTCACATTGTCAGACTTATCACCAGGTGAAAGATCAACTCTTCCATATGAATCTTCTCGGCAACCTCACTCAGCAGCTCACCAATGCTCTGGAGGTTGCGGCTAAAGCTCCTGTACCGAAAGTGATAAGCCGAGCAGATGAGCGTGCCAGTCAAGACGAATCACCGCCACTTTCGTCGCGCGAAATGGAAGTGCTCAAGCTTATTGCTTCTGGATTTGCCAACAAAGAGATAGCCCAGCGCTTGTTCTTGACAGAGTCTACCGTAGAGTTGCACGCCTCGCGTATTCGCAAGAAACTCAATTTAAAGAGTCGCACGGCCCTGGTAAAGTACGCTTGCGACAACGATCTGGTTTAAGTCGAATTTTCTTCTAGTATGAATTGTCTATTTGTTTTGCTGCGGCTTGATCTTTTTGCGCCAGGGCTTTTTTGCCGAGCTTCTCGTAGGCCAGAGCTCGTTGTTTTAGGATGGAGCTTTTTAGCGGTGAAATTTTGATGGCGTTGCTAAAATCAACTATTGCCTCTTCGTACTGTTTTAGTTCAATATGGGCTTCCCCGCTCATCTCAAGACAACGAGCGTAAGTGAGATGTTTGTCGGGATCAACTATTACTTGCTTTAGTCTCTGGCAATCATTGATGACAGCTGGCCAGTTTTTCATGACTTTATGCAGTGAAGCTAACTCCTGAAAAGTCGAGGCTTTAGACGGCCCGATGGCGATAGCTTTTTCTATGTATTGTTCAGCGAGATCGAGCTTTTTTAGTTTGCGAGCCACGTCTCCAGCAAGAGCATAAAGTGCTCCGTTGGGTGCTCCTTTCTTTATACCTGTTTGGGCAACAGCAAGGGCCTCATCCCATTTATCGTATTCGCTTAAGCCTTTGACAATGGTGCGGCAGTCTTCGCTAGTGATGTTGTCGCCCTTAGACGCGGCAATATAGTCGTTATAAGATTGTTCTTCACTATCCATGTAGCCATAAACTACAGCTCTCTGCGCTAGTAGTGAGGCGGAATTGGGTTGGTTTTTGAGCGCTTGATTGATGAGAGCTATGGCCTCTTTGAAATGACCATGTTTGCAGAGCAATTGGCTTTCTAGAACCGAGGCTGCAGTAGCACCACTTCTAGTGCCTTTTAGTAAACTGATGTATTGCTTGTACTTGTCTATCTGGTTGGCTTTCAGGGCTTCTGTGCCCGCTTGATAGTATCCATTAATGGTTGCGCTATTGTCGGCCTGGACTCTTGTGGTTGTAAGGGCTAGACATGTCACCAGTGTCGTTCCAATCACTGCTAAGCACACTGAGTTTGCACGGCTGGAATTAGCTAAGCTGGCCATTGGCGTATCCTCGATTAAAGTCTGGCCCGCGATTTTATTTCGAGATATTTTTCTACTAATTTGTCAGATAGATCTTGGGGCGGACAATCGAGCACCAGGCAGCCCCGTCTTGTTAGCACAGAAAGGGCTATTTCACGTTGGCTGAGCAAATCAATGGCAATTGCTTTCTTGTAGATTGCTTCTACAGTGTCGCTCTTTTTCTTTGATTGTCGTGCTTTTTCTTTGAGGGCTTCAGCATTGCTATTGGCTAGATTTACAACTTGCCTATCTTTTAAGGTGACACAGAATGGTAGGTGTCGTGGTGCCAGGTTTGCCAGCCCGCTTAAAAGAGCTTGGGAGCCAGTTGGGTCGGTTAAATCGGTGAGCACTACCATCAGTGAACGGCCTTTTTGCGCCGAGGCAAAGTAAGAGAGAATACCGGCGTAGTCTGGTTCTACCATGCGTGGTTCGACGGCAAAGGTGGCTTCAAGTATGCGGTTCATATTGAGTTTGCCTCGCTTGGGAGGTAAGTAGAGCAAGGGTTTGTCAGCAAAGATGCCAATGCCCACTTGATCGTTATGGGTTAGGCCAGTGAGCGCCAGGCAGAGGGCGGCATTGAGAGCACGGTCGAAGCGAGTGAGGCCATCTAGATCGCTTACCATCATGCGACCAGCGTCAACTAAAATTAGCAGTCGTTGCTCTTGCTCTGTTTCGTAGGTGCGTACTACTGGTCGATCTCGTCTTGCAGTAGCATTCCAATCTATCGCCTTGCTGTCGTCACCGACGGCATACTCGCGCAAGGATGCAAATTCAGTGCCTTGCCCTCGCTTCTTTTGATGCAGCTCTCCTAGCTCGGATGAATGTGAGAGCTTAACTGAAAGCTCCTGCAGGGCTTTGAGGTCGCTGAATACTTTTACGTCTTTATCTAGGTCAAATTTGATCTCGCGCCATGTGAGACCTAAAGCGCTCAAATAGCGAACGTTCAATTTGCCAAATTTATAAGAACCACGTCGCCTTGGCTGCAGTGTGTAGCTAAGGCTTGTGCTCTGATTGGCTTTCAGTTGGCAGCTGAAAATTGGATCAACGCTATTGCCACCAATAGCTATGGCACTGGGCACATCATCTTTTATTTCGCATTTTAGTGGCGTTTGTCCGTTGTAGCTTAGCTCTATGGTTACTTTGTTGTCGCGGCCAATAGAGAGGCGCTCCTCTACTTTTCTTGTGGCAGAAATGGTATTGGTGCGCGGGGTGATTTGATACTCAACAATTATTGCAATCAATAAAATTATATCGATTGCTAGTCCGAGTTTTGTTAGGGCTGAAGCAAAAGCAGGGAACCATGCCGCCGCTGTGAATGGCACCATGGCTAGTATCAATATTAGGTATAGCCGTGCACTTGCGGTCAAAACTTATTTTCTCGCTTTTATCTTGGCACGGGTACTTGTCGCAGGAGGTTGGCGATTACTTGGCTAACCGTGACGCCATCGAGTTCTGACTCGGCAGTGAGAATCAAGCGGTGGCGCAGAACAGGCTCAGCCACAAATTTGATATTGTCTGGCGTGACAAAGTCGCGACCTTCGATGGCGGCATGAGCCTTGGCAGCGGCCAGCCACGCTAGACCGGCTCTTGGGCTGGCCCCTAGGGAAACATCAGAAATATTGCGTGATTTGGCTGTTAGTGCCACTAAGTAATCGAGGATACTTTCTTCAACTTTGACATGGCTTAAAAACTGTCGGCATTTAATGATGTCAGCTTCAGTACAGACAGCTTCTAGAGGAGTGGAGAATCTGGTGTAGTGCCCCGATTGCCAGTTGCGCAGCATTTGCTTTTCGGCGTCGCCTTCGGGGTATGAAATCAGAATTTTGAGCATGAAGCGATCGAGTTGCGCTTCTGGTAAAGGGTAGGTGCCTTCAAATTCAACGGGGTTTTGAGTGGCGACCACCATAAACAGATCAGGTAGCTTGTGGGTTTGACCATCAAGGGTGACCTGCCGTTCTTCCATGCCCTCAAGCAGTGCTGACTGTGTCTTCGGGGGAGTGCGGTTTATTTCATCGGCTAAGAGCATGCCGGTAAAGATTGGGCCTTTGCGCAAGCTGAAAGTACGCGAGGTAAGATCGTAGACATTGGTACCGAGGATGTCAGAGGGGAGCATGTCTGGTGTCAGCTGCACTCGACCAAAATTTGCTCCTACTAGCGTCGCTGTGGTCTTGACGAGCATGGTTTTGGCTGTTCCCGGCACACCTTCAAGCAAGACATGGCCATCGGCGAGCACTGCTGTTAACAGTTGATCGATGACCCGATCTTGACCGACTATGTTCTCGCTTAAAGCTGAGCGCAAACGATCAAAAGTTTCTTTGACTTGGCGCAGTTCTTCGTTATTAACGGTTGGTACTGCTGGTTGCTGCATCTTGTCCCCTGTTTAACTGTTTACTTGTCATCTGCTTGTCCACTCTTTGAGATATCTTATCGCAAGACTCGACAAGCTCTATCAACTGGTCGTCGCTCAAATCTTTATTGCTTATTGCTTTTTCGCATTGATCGGCAATTAATGCCATCGCTGTTGTTTGTTCGCTGCCATTGGCTTTTAACTCTTCTTGCAAGCGCTGGTTTGACTCATGGGGTGAAATTTGTAAGAACTTGCATAATTTGAGCCTGGCGTTTTGCCAAATTATTTCAATTACGGCCTGTTTAGCTTTAGCTCTCATATAGGTATTAGAGAGGCCGTTTATGTGCTCAAGATTAGATATTTGACGACTCACTTTTACTGGTGTTATGGCACCGAAGCGCTGATTCGTACTAAGCACTGCCACTACTAAGATCAGGGCGATTTGGGCTAATACGCAGCCGGCTGGCCCGCGCAGGAAATAGTAAAAGACATTGATGCCTTGACTTAGTCCGTGGCAACGCTCATCAAAGTAGATGTCTCCATCGGTGGTGGCGATCCAGTTGTAGATAAATTGGAAATTAGACCAGTATTGGCTCTGGCTAATTTGGCGGTTACTAACCAGGCTTGGGCAGCTGGCTATTAAAATTCTACCTTTGCCATAGTCTTTCTCGGCGATAACGCAGGCCCCGTCTACGGTGGCAATTTTGCGCCCGCCTTTTATGCTGTGATCGGCTGACACCGTAAGCTGGCGCAGGTGATCGTAGAAAGCGACATCAAAGCGAGGGTCGGTTTTCTTGTTTGTTGCTGGTGGCTCCAGCTGCTTTACTGTCATAGTTGACTTGTCTAGAAGTCGTCTTGATGTGCGCAGTACAAAGCTATCTAAATAGATGAGGTAATTGCCGCGTTCGACCCAGGAAAGAATTTCTTCTACCTCAAAGTTAGCCAGCGACTGATCTGGACTGACTACTATGAGCACGCCGTGCACCAGCGGTGTGGGCTGTAATGCCGATAATTTATTGGCGCTGTTCTGGCGCTCTTGCTCAATTTTCTTTGAGCCGCCTAAAATGCGGTAAGGCAACTCCCATGTCTTTACTTGTCTCTCGGAGCTAAACACTTTTTGCAGTAGTTCAAAGCAAGCACTCATGCCGCTTGGTCTTAAGTTGGTTGAGGAGGCCCAGCTGCGAGTCTCGGGCATAATTTTGTTGAGCTGTTTGTCGCTAGACACGCTGGCGTATACCAGCAGCCCGCAGACAACTAGCAGTGCTAGCATTTGTAAAATCAGTTCGCGTTTGAAGTTAGTATTAGTTTTAGAAGTACTGCTATTCGCGCTCACAATTGCCCCTCCCCTTGCTGGGAGGTGGTTTTGATTTTTTCTGCTGCATTCTCAATCTCGTTGAGTAAATTGAGGCAGTCGATATAGTCGCTTTCTTCTGCTTCTTTATTGCCAAACCAGATTAGTTCAACAGTATCGACCAGGGGGCGGAAATGCTTAGCAATCGTTGGTTTTTGTTTGAGCGTATAAAAGTATTCGTAATTGGTTTTGGTGGGAGCGAAGACAGCAATTTTGTTTTCATCAAGAAGGTGCAAACAACTCATGTAAAGGGCTCGGCAGGCTTCTTTTGTTGAGTTCTCTTGCCTCAGTTGTGCGGCAAATCTGCGCCAGCCACTGCTGTCAAGTTCGCTTTCTCTGACTATAAGCTCTCCCAGAGCGCGTTTTCGCTGGGCATCGAGAAAGTTGATTCGGCGTACTATGACAATGGCTACCACCGCCACTGCTACTAGAGCTACGATCACCACCAGTGTCTGTAAAAGGTCGCCAACTAGCTTGGTGTCACTGCTGCCCGTCTGGGGAAGCTCTATCATATTGAGAAGATCGTGAATGGCTCTGATGATACTGGAGATTATTTCTTGGATCTTGATCAGGAGCCCCGGCGGCTGTTGGTAGTCGTAGTCTTTCGCTACGGTGGCAATTTCTTTGGCGATGTTTTTTGCATCCATCTTCTATTGAAGCTCTAGTTCGCTGCTGTTTTCTGCCTGCATTACGGCCACTCTTTCGATTAAATCAAGACCCTCTTGCCGCATGCGCAGATCGCAATAAAAGAGGCCAAAGCAGGTAAAACTAATGGGCGTGACAATCATGCTTACCAGCTGTTCCCATACTTGCGACACAATCTGCATATAAATCGGCAGGTCGGTGGCCGAATGGTGCGTTCCAGTGGCAATGCCCTGGCTGACGCTGTGGCCCACTAGAATGACGATCAGGGGCAAGGATAGTGGATAAGCTAGGAGTGCGACAGCGCTTGTTGTTAGAAAATAGAACAAAATTGAACGAAAGAATGAGCGAGAAGAAAGGGCCAGGGCGTGAGAAATCAGCGTACCAAGATCGTCTTTTTCAATGGCAATGCCAGATAAAGACATGTGGCCAACCACGCTAACAAAAAGAAGTGTGAGGAAGCCAGAACAGATACTGATAGTCAGACCAATTACACCAGCGACTAAAAAGATCCCTTTTCCAGCAAATAGGGCTACTGAGATACCGATGGCAACGGCGAACATCAGCATCACCAAAATTGTTGCTGCAAAAGCGGCCAGGGTAAGGCCTATGAGAGCGCCTAGCCTGGTTTTGGCATATTTGTTGGCTTCAACATAGTCTGGGGCAAAGCCGGTGAAGAGGCGCACAAGGGCTATCAGTCGCAAGTAGAGAACAAAGCCACCGATGATCAAAAGCAGGCCTCCGGCCAGGGCGACAAGGCCCCAAGTTGGCAGAGCGGCGATGTCGGCGGCACTCTTTGACAAGTGGGTGAGACCGATAATAAAGCCAATGCGACCAGCGCAGAGCAAAATTGTTGGGAAAAGCAGCACCTGGGCAATCAACTTGAGATTGATGCGGAAAATTCGAAAGGCTCGGCCGATTATGTCGCCGACTGATAGAGGCCTGTTTGTAGTGGCTATGCTTGGCAAATGGACCTCTGGAAATTCGTTAGAATCTAAAATGACGAAAACACTTGCAGGTAAGCATATTATTTTACAAGTATTTTGGGGAACTTTTTATCACTTAAGGTCCGCGCCTTGTTGGATTTCTCGCCAGCAGTGGCGCTTGATATCGCTAGGTTTAATTATCGGTCGGGTCTAGGCGTTAATTATCAGTCTTGCTGTTTTTTACAACCCGGTTTTGCTTATAAATCGGCTGTGGCGCTCGGTTGGATATGGCTTAGTATGGGCATAGCACTGTTGAGCTAGTAGAACCACTGTATTGTTCATGTTATGGTTGATTTTATAAGCTTTTACTTGAGAGCGTTGGAGCAGTATGAACAGTCCTTTGGTGCAAAAACTGACCGGTGTGAGGGATCTAAAGAGGATTCTCGAAACCACCGTTAAGGACTTGGGCGACCACTTTTCGGCCGACGCTTGTCAGATTTTGCTGAGCAATCCGCTCGACCCAAATGTCACTTCGATTTGTGAGTATCGCTCTACCGGTTCTCCGATCACTGGTCGTTCCACGACTCTTCCTCTGGTTTTACAAGGGCGCACTTTTGGCTCAATGACCATGAGTCGCTCTGTTGATGTAACGCCCGATGAACTGAACATGATGCGTGTGGTTCTGGGCGAGTTAGGCGATATCATCCGTCTGGCTCAGATTAACGACATCGTTCAGCGAGATACTTTCCGCGATACGTTTTTGGTTGAAATCGGCAACCTCATGACCTATTCCCTGGGAATAGGTGACGCACTCTTTATGGTCGTCAATATTTTAGGTAAAGCTCTCAATGTAAGTCGTTGCTTGTTTATCTGTACCGATGATCAACAGGCTGGCTGGAAATGCTATGAATTTTGGCAACAAGACAAGGTGCAGAGTTTGCAACAATGCTACTGGCCTTCTGCTGATTCGGCCTTGGTAGCGCAAACTCTATTGGCTCGCGAACCATTGAAGCTTTTTGAAGGGCAGCAAAACTCATACGTTTCTCCCGCCCAAGAAGAGCTGCAGCTGATTGGCGCTAAGTCGTTACTGGGTGTTTCTCTGCGCAGCCAGGTTGGCACTCATGGTTGTGTGATCTTGCAGCAGTGCGATTATCGTCGCGCTTGGACACGCAACGAAATTGATATGGTGCAAAGTGTTGCTGACAAAGTGGCAGAGGCTTTGAATAAATTGCCTGCCGAGAAGAAGGCACGCGAACCGATTATGCAACTGCACCAGCGTATTGTTAATACGCCGACCGCGGAAGCTAGTAAGTCTGCCATTGATGTCCGTCGTGCTCTGAAGGGTGCCTTGGGGCAGCAGGTTATTTCGCAGGCTAACAAGACAGGCCAGATCACGCCGCCACCAGCTGCGAAGGTAGCACAAGCGCCGCCGAAACCCACTCCGGCGCCAACTCCAGCGCCAGCTCCAACTCCAACTCCAGCGCCAGCGCCAACTCCAGCGCCAGCACCAACTCCAGCTCCAACTCCAACTCCAACTCCAGCTCCAACTCCAGCTCCAACTCCAGCGCCAACTCCAACTCCAGCTCCAGCTCCAACTCCAGCGCCAACTGCAGCTCCAGCACCAACTCCTGCGCCAGCGCCAACTTCAGCTCCCGCTCCCGCTCCCGCTCCCGCACCCGCACCAACTGCGACACCAGCTCCGCCGGCGCCTGCGGTATCGGTGCCGGCCGCTTCTACCTCTTCCAGTCCTGCTAGTCCTAGTAGTGTTCCTGTCTTTGATCGAGTCGCTCAGGTGCAGGCACAGGAAGTTACTGGCGAAATTAAGTCACCGCAGACGGTGGCTCGTTCTGGTGCTCCGGAGCCCAAGCCTGTCGGTAACGATCCCTTAAAGCCTACTTTCACCACAGTTAGGTCTAGTCCATCAATTGAGCAGAACCTGCCAACTGGCGATTATCCACCAGTACAATTCACACCGCCAACACCAGCAGTTGAGAACGATCCCTATGCCGATCTCGACTTTGGTGACTTTGAAACCGTAGAAGCTCCGGCCGCCAGCACTGCCGTTAGCACGCCCAGCGTAGATGTTGCTCCTCTGGCAGCACAGTCTTCTTCAGCCGGGCTGGAATGGAGTGGTCCTAGCAGCTCCGTTCCAAGTGTAGATTTTAGCCCTTCGACTGCAGCCGCCAATGAATCTCCGGTCGCTACTTCACCAGCTGTTTCTCCTATAAGTGATGCACCGGCAACTGCTCCGGCTCCTGCTGAAGCTCCTTGGGGCGGTCCTGTGGAGGCTGAAGCTCCGGCTGCTCCAGTTGCTGCAGAAAGTGCTGCTCCTCTGCCAAGTACTGCTCCTCAGGCCGCGGTAGTTGAACAGGCTACAGCACCAGCAGCGGTGGCAGCTCCCGCCGTGGCTGAGCCGACATCTTGGGGCAACCTTGATTCTATTCCTACGCCTAAGGGCGCTCCGGCAGAAAGTGCTGCTTGGGGCAAGCTAGATGATATCCCGACTCCTGCCGCCGCTGGTGGCGCTGCCCCTAGAGGCGGCTTAGGGGCTTCAATGATGGGCAAGGCCAGAGCTGGTGCCGGAGCAGGTCTGCTGAAGAATCGCTTAGGTTCGACGCCACCTCCGCCATCTCAAGCTGCACCACCACCTCCACCTCCAGCTGAGCCTGCTGCTGTTCTCGATGATGCTGCGGCACAGAAGAAACTAGATCAACTAATGTCTTCCTCTAATGAGACATCAGACTATATTTTCGCCACGGGTGGCTTAGACGCTCGTATGCTCGGTCGTATTGACGGTTGGGTCTCCCAAATTGAGGCTAAAGACAAGTATGCCGATGGTCATGCTCGCCAAGTAGCTGAGATTTCCTGTGCTATTGCTAAAGAACTTGGTTTAGACCAGGATGCTATCAATACCATTAGGCAGGCGGCTTTGGTTCATGATTTGGGTAAACTTGGTGCTGCTGCACAAATTCTGCAGAAGGCTGAAGACGATCTCTCTGATACTGAGCTGCTCTTGGTAATGAACCACCCTATGGATGGCGCCGAGTTGCTTGAGTCATTCCCTGACTTGCAGCATCTGGCACCGATTGTTAGAGCCCATCATGAAGAGTTCGATGGTAATGGTTTCCCTCATGGCCTCAAGGGTGACGAAATTCCTCTGGCGGCTCGCATTATAGGATTAGCCAATCGCTATCACGAACAAGCGTCTCCTAAGCGCAGTGGTCCGGGTAAAGATCCCTCTTCTGTACAGAGTGAGTTTGTTGAGAATGCTGGCAAGGGTTGGGATCCCAACGTTGTTCAAGCCTTTATCCAAGCGGTTTTAACTGGCAAAATTCCATCTAAGTTCTAGCATTCAATTTTGCTCTTGTAACATTTCAGCGATAATGGAACCAATCTGGAATTCCCTCCGTCGAGGTCGAGGTCACCTCAGGAGGACAGATTAAAATGAAAGCCACAAAGACATTGGGCCCAGTGTTGGCAGCCCTTGCCGCAATTACATCATTCTTGCCAGCCATGGCAGATACATCCGTATCAACTACTACTATTACGTCTACTTCAAGGCCAGTAGTAATCCTTCAAGGTTCGGCTATGACCGCTCCAACTATGCAAGTAACTGGTTATTCAGGGAAGTCAGTAACAACTCCTTCTCGCTTCCCTATCGTATTGGCTAAGTTCACCGCCACTAATGGCATCACAATCTTCTATCCAGCCGCTCGTGAAGACCTAAGCATGCGTCGCGATGATCTCTTCGCTCGCATCTTAATTGAACAAGCTGATGGTCAGCTATCTTCTAGTGCTTCTGGTGACTTCATCAATCGTCTAGCTAGCATTGATGCTGAGAAGTCCAAAACACCTACCGATACTGAAAGCAGAGCTTATTACAAGCATGTGAAAGATACCTATGCTGACTATGATGAATTGGCCCAAGACATTCAGACTAGCTCAGGTCAAGGCAATAAACAGTTAGCTGGTAGCTATAGCTACAAAGTATTCTAAGACTAATTTCTTAGACAATTGTTGTCCTAAATGAAAAGAGAAAGCCAGTAGCGTTTGTTACTGGCTTTCTCTTTTTAAGCCTGGCGCAAGGTTGACTGTGGCTAAGTTTGTTGCAAAAAAAATAGAGCGCTCTAGCTTCTTATTCTTCTATTGGCTTCCTTCGGGATTGCGCTCGGTCGGCCGAGTTTGTTCTGTCGGTTCGGTTTTCTCGGACCGTTCAGGGTGTCCGGCCTGTTCTGTTTGAGCTTCTGGTGCAGGATCAGGTTCTATTGTCTTTGCCTCTGGCATTGGCGCCAATGACTTATTGTCTTTAGCTTTTGCATCTTTTGTTGTGGGAGATTTTAGTTGACCTGGGCGACCAAACATCAAGTGCATTATTGGTGCGCGCTTATCAAGAATTTGATTGAGTTGCCGGGCCACAGTATCTAAATGTCCAATGGCTTCGCGGGTGGTAGCGAGCGTTTCTTTTATGTCAGTGCCAAAGCCCGGGCGGCTTAAAAGCGAATCAACTTTGTCTAGGGTTTTTCGCGCTTGTACAAGCATGTCTTTGACATCGGTTCGTAGCTTTAGATCTTTAGACATTTTTTCTACGGCAGTCACTGAATTTTGAACATGTTCTGTGGCGTTGTTCAGATTTTTTAGAGCAGTGAGGAGATCTTCTCTCAGGGTCTTATCTTTCAGGGTGGTGTTGATGTCGTGCACGGTGATTTGCACTGAGTCAGCTGTTTCTTTGAGCTTGGTTGTGGTCACTTTGAGATCGTTTGTGAATTGTGGATTGTCTAGTAGGGCGCCTACTTTCTTGCTGACGCGCCGCAGATCGTGAGCTATTTGGGTAAGGTCGCGTTCAAGCGGCAAGGCATTGTCTACCACTGGCATGGTTTTGATAGCCAAAATTGATAATTGATCGGCTGCTCGTGCTAATCGTGTGCGATCTTCTTCGTAGTTTTTTACTAGTTTTTGCGGATCGACATTACTGAGGGCAATTACCAGTTTGTTGATGGCGAGTTCTGGTCTAGCAGGGTCAGTACCGAGTACCTCGGCGTTATCTTCCAGGGGTGGAAGGCCAGCTCTGATGTCTGGTGCATGGGGAATATCGATCTCAATATATTTGGCGCCAACGATGCCGTTGGTCAGAATCCGAAAATTAGAGCCCTGGGGAATGAGGATCTTTTTTGTGGTTATGCGCACTCGTACTAAGACTTTTCGCTCATTCAACCATACGATCTGGTCGACCATTCCCACTCTAATACCGTTTAAATAAACGTCGGCGTTATCATTCAACTGTGCCACTTCGTGAAAGAGAACGTTGATTGTCTGGTTGGCACCTAAAATTCCAGTGCCTTTAAACCAGAGGTAGCCCCACAGTAGAAAAATTATCGACAGCACTGTGAAAATTCCCAATGAGCCATCGCTGATCATGCGTGAGTTGTCTTTATCGTCCATAAATTCTTTTCTGTTATCTCGCTAGATAGGCAGCGTAAGTGATTATCAGGTTGGCAAAGAAACCAACTATAAAGGTTGCGGTAACTGCATTTGATGGTGCTGCGTGGTTGCTGTGATTAGTCGTGGCACCAGAGGCGCAACCAGCAAAAAATCCTATAGTTGGATTGACCAAAATCAGCTTTATAAAATAGACAATGATATCTTTCATCTGAATTCCGTCTCGGGCTGAGTGGAAAAAGATTGAGGTCGACGAGACGCCTAACATCGGGGCTACTAGCGCACCGGTAATAAAGCCAATGATAAGGCCATAGGTGCCCAGGGGAATTGACATTGCCACGGTGGCAAGATAGTTGGGTAGAACAAAGGTCTGGGCAAATTCTTCAATTTTACGAGCGTCGTAATAGGCCTGTGTCTCAGCAGCTATGCGGGCGGCAACTCGGGCGCACCAGGCCAGGCTGACTGTGAGGGGGCCGATTTCACGTAGCAGGCCAATTGAAATAACTGCGCCTGAGAGATCTTGAGCTTGGTATTTTTGTAATTCAATGCAGCACTGAATAGTAAGAGCTATGGCTACGGTGACGGCAGCCAGGGCAACCAGGTGGAAAGATTCGGGGCCCATCCATAAGCAAGCGACTTTGAATTTTCTATATGAAAATTGGCGTAGTGAAGTGGGTTGGAAGGCGCCAAAGAACAGGCGGATAGCGCGACCAAGTGGTGCAACCCAGAAAAATAGTTCTATTGGCGGTATGAGTCCAGCTAGTTTTGAGATTGCCATTGTTGACTGCTTCGGTGAATCCACAGACTGCCACTTGGCTAGCTGGTTCCAGATTCTGTTATATATTGAAACAAAATTATCGCTTTTGCAGACTGTTTTACTTAGTTAACGAAATTTGCTTAGTTAACAAAAGACCCGAGCTGGGCTCGGGTCTTTTTGTAGTTTCTGCTTTTCAGCGGCTATTAGTTGAGCAAGTCGCTGACGTCCATACCTTTCAAGCTCAAGGAAATCTTGTGCTCTTTAGGAGAGAACTTCTTGATGATTGCTTTTACTTGTTGGCCGACTTGAACAATTTCTTCTGGCTTAGCAGTAGGTTGTTCAGACATTTCAACTGTAGGCAACAAAGCGTCTACGCCAGGATAGATTTGAACAAAGGCGCCAAAGCTCTGAATCTTGCGAACGGTTCCGTTCACAACTTGACCTTCGCCGAACTTGTCTTCGATTTCTTTCCATGGATCAGGCTGCATTTGCTTGAGGCTCAAGCTGATATGGCCTTTCTCTTGATCGACTTTGAGAACTTTTGTAGTGACCATTTGGCCAACTTTCAGTACATCTGATGGATGGCTGACACGTTCCCAGGAAATTTCGGAGATAGGGAGCAAGCCGTCGAGGCCGCCTAGGTCGATGAAAGCACCGAAATCTGCGATACGAACAACTTCGCCTGTGACCACTTGACCAGATTCGAGGGTAGATAGAATCTTCTCTCTTTGAGCGGCCTTCTCTTCTTGCACAGCAAGACGTTGGCTCAAGATCAGTTTGTTGCGTTTGGTATCTGTTTCCAGAATCTTCATTGGTATTTCCATACCGATCAATTCTTCTGGAGTTGTACCTTTAACACGCAATTGGCTGGCTGGTACGAAACCACGTAGACCGTATACGTCTACAACTACGCCGCCTTTGACAACGTTTGAAATCTTGGCGCGAATGGTTTCGTCGTTCTTCTTCTGGTTTTCCAGTAAGACCCATCCTCTCGCCTGAGCAACACGCTTCAGTGAGAGAGTTAGCTGACCGTTCTCGTTCTCTTCTCTAAGAATGTAGAACTCATACTTTTCGCCGACTTTAACGACATCATCAATTTTGTCGATAGGCATGTTGGAAACTTCTTTCTGCGGCACGAAGCCTTCAGATTTTCCGCCTACGTCTACGAGTATCCCGTCTCTTTCGATACGGACTACGCCGCCTGAGACAATGTCCCCTTGCTCAAACTTGAAACTTAAAGATTGTTCGAGAAGTCGCTCGAATTCTGATTTCGAGTTGGGTTCTAGCTGCTGTTCAGTCACTGAAATAGTCACTCCCTTGTCCTTTTAATTGTGTGGTCTTTGTTCGTTATGCTCAACGACCACCGGCGCCAGTGCTTTGTGGTTGTCTCTGAGCGGGGTACGCTCAAGAGGTGCAAAGCTAAGTGATTGGTTCGTAAATCTACTGCCCTCAGGCGCTCTTGCCCTGCCACTCCAGAAATTGGCAAAAAGCCAACTTGGAGCTTTCGGTCAAAAGCCCAATCGCGCACAGGCGAAGTAGAGAATATAGAACAATAGATATGTAGCTTTCAAGAGAACTGCATCAGTATTGAATGAACATTTATACTTATTGCGGTTTCTTTGCAGAAATTCACCATTTAGAAGGCTTTAACGGCTCTAAATGCGGGCATTATTTTCACCTCATAATCGATTGTTTGATCTGCGCGTCGACATATCTGCTGGTGATACCTTGGCTGCCTGGAGCGATCTCTTGTCTATCGTGTGGGGTGCCATTGTATTGCTAATAGTGCCCTATTAGGCTCATCGCCATCTCTGCTGAAACGCGCACCGGGGGCCAATCTTGAGCTATCTGGTTGGCAAGTTATTCCTTATAATAATTACTTGTTGATTATCGGTCTGAGATCAAAGTATTTATGAGGATTCTTCATGACAAGGAAAGCACTTACAGTTTTGGCATTCGGGTTGAGTGCATTTTTGGTGGCGCCAGCGGCTCACGCCAATCCTCTCAAACTCGGTAAATCTGCCAGCTCCACTACAGTTGTCTCGGCTCCAGTAGCTGCCCCAACCAGCCTAGAAGTTGATATGGCTGAAGCCAAGGTTTCAACCACCCACAAAAAATTAGATCAAGCTAAGCAACAGCTAGAAGCTGCTAAGGCTCACTTAAGAGCTGCAGAAGCTGAGTACAAAGCTGCTCAGGCTGACAAGCAAGCTTTGGTATTGCGTACAAAGGCAAGAGAACTTGCCTCTGCTGCTGGTATTGAGCAATCAGTCGATACCGTTACTGCTGCTCCCGCATCTACAACCACATCTGTTGGCAACACCGAAGCTCCTACCCCAGGTGGAAATCGCATTGATTTAGCTCCAGCTGATGTCAATGGCGCTGGTTCTGTGCCGCCAGCTCCAGCTGGCGCTCCAACCTTGCAAGATTTGGCTCAGTAGATTCGAACCGAATATTCTTGCTCAATCTTCTAGAGCAAGCGAACGACTTAAAAAGGAGCATCATTGATGCTCCTTTTTTTTGTCTATTTTTTTTCTCGCTAGCTCGAGGTGGCCTTATGCCACGACTGAGCGAGAGGGATCTTGCAGCGCTTGGAAAGCTAATTTTGCCGCTTCTTGTTCGGCCGCTTTTTTCGACTTACCGCTTCCTTCAGCCAAAGGCTTACCTTCAAGTTTTACAACTACTGTAAAAATTGGATCGTGGGGCGGGCCGTCTGTGCTCACTACTACATAGCTAGGAGTGCCTTCGGCGCGGGATTGTGTGAATTCTTGCAATTGCGCTTTGTAGTTATCTTTGATTTCATCGCGATCAACCACAGTGGTCTGATGGCCAAATAAGCGCACGAGAAGCGTCTGCACTTGGAATAAACCAAGGTCTTGATAGATCGCTCCAATCAGGGCTTCCATGGCGTTAGCGGTGATTGATGGTCGAGTTTGCACATTGCGACCAAGCAAAATGTATTTGCTCAAGTTGAACTGCTCACCGATTTCGGCCAATATCCTGTCTGAAACTAAGACAGCTCTAAGCTCGGTTAGTTGGCCTTCATCGTAATCAGGAAAACGTTCTAAAAGATATTCGCTGATGACAAATTTCAGCACAGCATCGCCGAAAAATTCGAGTTTTTCATAGTCTTGGCTACCGGGATTTTCTGCGGCATATGAACTATGGGTGAGCGCCTCATTGATTAAGCCCATGCGCCCGCAGGTAACTCCCAGCTTCTGACAAAGTTGATCAAGTTCTTTGAAGCGTTTGGGCGGAAGTTGTTGCATGGTCATCGGATTATTTTTGCTGTGTTCTGGGGCGCTAATTACGTTTGTTATTGAAACTGTTGCTCTCAAGGGATTCCAGTACCTCTTACCTACCTATTTAGGAGACTACAAGAGGAACGCTCAAGATGCCGGTTTTGTTAACCATTATTTCCTAGTTCAATCGTGCGTATTTCTACTAATGATGCCCATTTCAGCGATTTAATTATCGGAAAGTTGCAATCCGTAATTGATGAGTTCGCTCTCAGGGAGCTTCATGCAGATCTAGGTATCTAGAGAGGTACGCAGCGATATATTGGCGGGTGCTTACCTGGCTATAATCTACGGCGTATGCCACCCGGCTTTTAGCCTGCTATGCTTTACCACGGAGTACCCATTAGTAAGGAAGAGCAACAAAAGTGGATCAGAGTTCGTTGCAGCTTGGCGAGATATTTTTATTCGTTGCAGTAGGGTTCGCCCTTCCAGCCCTCGGGATGATTCTCTTGGCTTGGATTTTGCAACTAGCTCTTGGCTATCACCGCCCTAATTCAGTCAAGAATCAACCTTACGAATGCGGCATGAAGCCCATGCAAGAAGCCCTCGTGCAATTTGACGTGCGCTACTACTTGTATGCCATTCTATTTATTCTCTTTGATATTGAAATCATCTTCATCATTCCTTGGTTGCTTGCCACTGACAGCATTCCAAGATTGTTAGTAGGTGCTGATGCCCTCGGCCAGATGTTGCCAGCTAGCGCTGAATTGATGAAGTTGAAAATGGTTGGACCTATTGAAATCTCCATGTTCCTCGTCATCCTGGTGGTAGGCCTGGTCTACGCCTGGAAGAAGGGTGCTCTCGAATGGGAGTAAATTAGATTTGGGAGCAGAGCCGAGATTGGCTCAGTTTTAGATTTTGTTGATTGGTTGGAATTTTTAGACAAATAAGAAAAGTAAGAAGTGAGTGGAGAGCATGAGTAATACCAATCCCGTCGTACCAGAAGAGCTGAGAGAAACAGTTACTCTCTCGTCGCTTGATCTAATGATTGACGCCCTCGGTCAAGTGCTCTCGCCGGTGCTCAGCCCAATAGCCAACCTGGCCCGCTCGAACTCAGTCTGGCCTTTGACTTTTGGCACTTCCTGTTGCGCTATCGAAATGATGAGTGTCGGTATGTCGGCATTCGATATTTCGCGTTTTGGTTCTGAAGTATTTCGCGCTACTCCAAGACAAGCTGACATGATTTTGACTGCCGGCACCATTACTCGCAAAATGGCTCCAGCTCTTATTACTTTGTACGAACAAATGCCTGAGCCTAAATATGTAATCGCCATGGGCGCTTGCACAATTACTGGTGGCATGTTCAACGATTCTTACTCAGTGGTTCAAGGCGTCGACCGTATTATTCCTGTCGATGTTTATTTGCCCGGTTGCCCACCGCGTCCAGAAGGCATTCTTGATGCTCTGCTCAAGTTGCAACAAAAAATTCGCACCGAAAATTATGGTGAGCGTAGAAAGAAAATGTACGCTCAGACATCGGTGCGTAAAGTTGATTACGACACCGGTCGTTGCCTCGAAGATTTAATCGGTGTGGTCCAAGAAGACACCGCTGCGGCTCTTGCAAAAGCTCCCGACACTAATACCTAAACATAAACCAGAAATACATAGGAACTAGAAGTAGATGACAGACGAAGCTAAGCCTGAAGAAACTAAATCAGACGCCAAGCCTGAAGAAGTCAAATCAGAAGCAGCTAAACCAGAAGCCAAGCCCGCTGAGGCTAAGCCTGCCGCTAAACCGGCTGCTGCCGCTGCAGCTAAACCCGCTGAGCCAGCCGCGCCGCCAGTGCCATTAGAGCCAGCCAAGTTTGGACAGTTCTTGAAAGAGCACGGTATCTCTTCTGAGCGTCTTCCTGATTCTTGTGGCGTTGAGACCATTGTCGTCGCCGCTGACCAACTAGAGAAGGCAATGCGCCTCTTGCGCAATAGTTCAGAAATTAAGCTCGATTTGTTGCTCACTGTCACTGGTGTTGATAGTGCTGATACCTTCGACTCGGTCTATCACCTCTGGTCTTACTCTCACTTAGATCAGCTTGTGGTCAAAGTCTTGACCAAGAAGACCGATGTGGCTGAAGGCGATTTGCCAGCCGTGCCGAGCCTCGCTAACTTCTGGTCAGCGGCAAACTGGCACGAACGTGAGACCTACGATTTGGTTGGTATCCGCTATAGCAGCCACCCATACTTGCGCCGCATCCTCAATCCGTGGGATTGGGAAGGCCACCCATTGCGCAGAGACTACAAACAACTAGTTGATGCCTTGAACGATAAAAATCCACATAGCATGCGCTAATTCTCTTATATAACCAGGAATTACTAGGGACGGAAAAATGGCTACGGAAATTCAAGAGATTGACCTGAAAACTGATGAGATGATCATCAACATGGGTCCGCAACACCCTGCAACTCACGGTGTGTTGCGGCTGCTACTAACTCTTGATGGTGAGACTGTCAAACACGTTGAACCAGTGCTTGGTCACTTGCACCGCGCTCAAGAATGGCAAGGTCAAAATCGCACCTGGTTTCAATACCAAGCTTTGATTGACCGGGTTGATTATCTCTCGGGCATGTTCACTTCATGGGCTATGGCTCGTGCTTGCGAACAGCTAGACGGCGTCACTGTTCCTGAACGGGCTGAGTACATGCGAGTAATCGTTTCTGAAATGAATCGCATTACTTCTCACTTGCTTTGGCTTGGCACCTACTTAATTGACTTGGGCGCCATGTTTGGTTTCCCCTTCTATCCTTTCCGCGAAAGAGAAAAGCTCTTTGATCTTTTAGAAGAAATCGCTGGTCAACGCATGATGTTTAACTACATCAGAATTGGTGGTGTACTGCGCGATCCCAAGCCAGCCTGGTTCGACAAACTAAAAGCTTTCCTTGACGAGTTTCCTGATCGCATTGACGAATACGAAACCATCGTCACCCAGAATCCAATTTTCTTGAAGCGTACTAAAGGTGTAGGCATTCTCAAGCAATCAGTGGCAACTGATTATGGTGTCACTGGTCCTTGTTTGCGTTCTTCTGGAATTGCCATGGATTTGCGCCGCACTAGACCATACTCGGTCTACCCTGACCTCAAGTTTGATGTCATCACCTTTGATAAGGAAGGCGACACTTGGGACCGCTACATGGCCAGAATTTTGGAAATGCGTCAGTGCGTTGACATCATCCGTCAATGCGTCGAGAAAATTCCTACTGGCGACATCATGGGCAAAAAGCAAATGGCCGGTATGCGTATTAAAGCCGGTGAAGGTTTCGCTGCTGTTGAGTCACCACGCGGTGTGCTCGGTTGCTACGTAACTTCTAGTGGTGGCGAAAAAGCAGTTCGCTTCCGCTGGCGCAATCCTTCTTTCTGCAATCTGACAATTTTGCCAGAGCTTTTGAAGGGCTGCCCACTCTCAGACATCATGGCCATCTTTGGCTCAATTGACATAATCCTTCCTGATGTAGACCGCTAAATTCCCTCGAATTTCGAACTTTCTGTCTTTCTTCAACAAGGTAAAACTGGAACTCATGTTTGCAAACGGCGACGAAATATTCAAAATCTCAAGGCTCACCATAGCCTGGCTAACAATCATTTTCACCATAGTGTGGATGGTTTGTTGGGGAGTAGGCATCGGATTGCCCATGTTGTTGACTCAGCAATTAGGAGATCAGGCCAATCTCGCCAATGAGATTTTGAGAGCTGTGACACCGGTGATTGCCATTTTGGTATTCATTCCGATTAACGCCATGTTTATGGTCTTGATCGAGCGCCGCGCTCTGGCACTGTGGACTGTAAGAAAAGGGCCAAACAGAGTCGGTCCAGACGGCAACCTGCAAACTGCTGCCGACGCCGTTAAATTGCTTTTGAAAGAAGACATTACTCCGACCGGTGCCGATGCAGCTATGCATACTTTCGCTCCGATCTTGTTCTTCGCTCCCTCAATTATTGGCGCTGTGCCACTTCTTGCTGCAGTGACAAATGATCACCCACTCTTCCATATATTGAATTTACCGACCGGTATCTTTTACGTCTTGGCTGCTGGCGCACTGCCAGTGGTTGCTTTGGTTATGGCTGGTTGGGCTTCTAATAACAAATATTCGTTAGTGGGCGGCTTGCGTAGTGCTGCTCAAGCGATTAGCTATGAGATTCCTCTGGTTTTGTCACTGGTCACTGTCTGCTTAATGGCTGGCACCCTTGATCTGGTAAAGATTGCTCAGCAGCAGGCTGGCGGTATTCTTAATTGGAATCTGCTCGGTGGTGGTGCTTTAGTTGGTCTTAATCAAGCCCTCGGGGGTGGTGGTGCTAAGGCTCTTGAAGCTGCTTATCCCATGGGACCAGTTTCTTATATCTGTGCTGGCCTACTGGTCTGCTCCTTGATTATTTCCTTCTGGCTCTATCTAACTGGAGCCTGCGCTGAAATCAACCGTATTCCTTTCGACTTGCCAGAAGCTGAATCAGAGTTGGTGAGCGGCTACAACACTGAGTACAGTGGCATGAAGTTCGCTATTTTCTTCTTGGCAGAATTCACCAACTTGTTCGTGGTGGCTAGCGTCACCACCGTGATGTTCTTGGGCGGTGGAGACAATCCAATACCTCCATATATCCTCGATAAAATCCCTGGCATCCCGCAAATGGTTGCTGCCATTAGAGAATCATTCTTATGTCAGAACCTACACCTAATCAATCCAGAAACATTGTTCGCTACCCTTTGGGTAATTGCCAAAGTTTATGGCCTGGTTATTTTCGCAATTCTCATTCGCGCTACCCTGCCGCGCTTCAGAATTGACCAGCTTATGGCTTTTGGCTGGAAGCGGTTGATTCCACTTTCACTGATCGTTTTCATCATCGTTGTATTTGCACGGGAGTTCGTAAACATTCATGGCTAACCTCATCTCTAGAGCGTTTGGTGGACTGAACGAAGTGAGGCGTGGTCTTGCTACGGTGTTCAAACACACCTGGCGCGAGCCAATCACTAAAAACTACCCTGACGAAATGCCTAATCTGGCACCACACTTCAGAGGTCGTTTGGGTCTAACTGTTAACCCTGAAACCGGAGACCACCTCTGTATTTCATGCCGCCAGTGTGAACGGGTTTGCCCTGATAAGTGTATTGAAATTACTTCGCATAAGAGCCCTGAGACTAACAAACTAGAGCTGATCGATTTCAAAATCGACCATGGTCTTTGTATGTTCTGCGGTCTTTGTACTGAAGTTTGCCCGACCCTCTGCATCATCAATACAAATGATTTTGAGATGGCAGATTACAGTCGCCAATCACTTATATATGATTTGAAAAAATTGACCTTGAGTCAAGAAGAATCAGCGTTCTACTTTGAGCGCAAAGAAATGCCATTGCCTAAGCCAAAGCCAGCCAAGCCAGCTCCAGCTGCCGCGGCTGCTAAGCCTGCAGCACCAGCTGCCGAAGCTAAAGCTGAGGCTAAACCTGCTGAAGCTAAGGCCGAGGCTAAACCTGCCGAAGCTAAAGCCGAAGATAAGCCTGCTGAAGCTAAGGCTGAGGCTAAACCTGCCGAAGCTAAAGCCGAAGATAAGCCTGCTGATTCCAAATCTAGTGAAGAGTAAGTCGTAGACGTTGTAAGCGTTATAAGCGTAATAGGAAGTCAAGAAAATGGGCCAAGATCTACTCCCACCTCTATTAAGTGCACCAGGCATTGAGACCTGGGCGTTTTATTTACTGACGACTCTGTCAATTTGTCTGGCCATCGCAGTATTGGCCGATAGAGTGGTTATCCGCAGCGGTTTCATTTTGATTGGAGTATTTGGAACGATTTCTGGAATCTTCCTATTACTCTCAGCTCAGTTTCTGGCTCTGGCCCAGATCATGATTTATGCGGTTGGTATTACTCTCATGGTAGTGATTGCCTTGATGTTAACTAACCCGCGTCTAGAGCGCGAACAAGCCGTTGTTTATTACGATGAAAGTTTGCCACCACTAGCTAAGATTTTTGCTTCCTGTAAGCGCAATTTGAGCTTGTGGGTATCCGTATTGAGCTTTGTCACTCTTTATTCTGCACTGATTGGCGAAAACCACTGGCCACTAAGCGATCAAGCTGTCAGCCCGGACGCTGTGAAAGTACTGGGCGAAGCTTTAGTGACAAACTATTCCATCCCGTTTGAATTCTCATCCGTTCTGCTTCTAGCTGCTTTGATGGGAGCCGTCATGCTAGCTAAAGGCGAATCGAAGAATAGAGATGACGACAATGTAGCAATTGTCGATGAAGCTAAGAAGCAAGAAAATAATCTGGCGCTGCAGAGGTAGGAGATCAAAGTGCAAAACGTAGTTACGGTCAAAGAACCGCAATCTTCAGTAAATCTGGCTCTGGGCTATGCGCTTTTCGCAGCGGCTGTGGTTGGCAGTTATGCCGGGGTGCTGTTTAGCCCTACAGGCATAGAACGCATATTCACCAATCACTATGACTTCTGGGCCTGTCTTGGCCTCGCTCTTGCTGGTTGGATTGTTCGTAGTGTTGGCGGTCACAAGGGCGTAATCGTCACCATGACTGTGCTGGCATCATTCATTATTTTGACTCTGCATCAACCGATGTTGCTGCGCTATCTAACCTTTGCCGCACTGCTCTTCTCAATGGGCTTGTATGGCATGGTGCAGTCGCGAAATGCTGTGCGAGTGCTGCTTTCAATTGAATTGATGCTAAATGCAGTCAATATCAATTTGATTGCTTTCTCGCGCTATGTTGATCCTGTTGCTCTGAAAGGTCAGCTCTTCGTTATTTTTGTGCTCACTGTCGCCGCTGCTGAAGCCGCTGTCGGTCTAGCTGTTGTTCTAGCTATCTACCGCAGCCGTCAGACAGTTGATATGGATAAATTCACATTGCTGAAGTGGTAGTTAGTTAGAACTTGAATTATCGAAAAGGCTACTCGAAAGAGTAGCCTTTTTTTATTGATTAGTACAAACACAGTGGTGATGTTATTCTGCCGCGTGAGCACGAAGCTAAGCACTCGTTCTCTCGAGCATGAGCATGTTGTGTTGGTAAGTAGAGCCGCTCTTCTAAGCTTCTACGGCCAGCCAGCCACCTTCAACAAGGCCTTCGGCAATCGCTTCACGAAATGTTCTAGTGGCGTCGGGAAGACTCTTGGTCGGTACTTTAATTGTCTTCAAAATGGTGCCGCTTTCCAATTCGGCAAAGTCTATTGTGCGGCTATCGCGAAAGTCGACTGGGTCGATTGTTTCTTCACTAACAGTGATGTTAAAGCGATCTGCTAGGAGGCCTTTGGATATGCCTGTGCCTTCAAGGGCTGTACTTAAGTCAACAATGGTCGTAAGTTCGGTCATCTTTGTTTCCTGAATATCAACAAAAGTTATTGTCCGTGCGACTGCTCGCTAACTCAGTATAGAAATGCTGTAGGTTCAGTTTGCTGTTGATTTTTTTAGGACTGCTCGAAAACCTGATTGCAGGCGGCAAAGCGGCGATGCATAAAAACGTAACTTCACAGAACTTTGATGAAGCTCAAATGTAACTGCTTATTCACTTGCAAGATGTTAGCGCCAGGTAAAGCTCACTTGTTTTGGGGAATCGCTCTGTACCGCGATCATCGAGCAATGCAAGCGCTCTAGAATGCTAATTGCCGTACTACCAGCTCTAGCTTCCGGGCTGCGGTTAGCGCCTTGGGCGCCTGTTACAACCAGTTGAGCTTGGCAGTCGTTAGCCAGTTCGAATATCGCTTCCGCTGCTGAATCTGCCATGACCAGGTCAGCTTCAACTTTGTCATAGCCGTGTTTTTCGGCTAGGTGCAGAGCTTGTTTTTTCAGTTGTGCTTCAATTTGATTGAGGTGTAATTTCTCTTTGATATAGACACTGCCACCACCAAACCAGTGCGTTCTAATGTCTTTGTGATTAGGCAGCATCACTGTAATTATGCGAAATATCGTGGCTGGATGCCAATTCATTCCCACCACCCAGTTCAGGGCAAAATCGGCTGCTGGTGAGAGATCTGTTGCGACAATGATAGTTTTCGGTGGAGGCGTGGCGATGTGGGCAATTTCTTGCACTGATGCTGCGCCTTTCTCTCTAAATAGATTTCGTAATTCTCTACTGCGCACCGATTCTACTGAACAGGGTGCATTCCGCAATACTGCTGAGGCAATGCTGCCCAGCGAGCAGCGGCTTGCTAGCTCTAAGTCGTGAGAACCGATAATCATGTAGTCAGCTCCCCACGAGTAAGCAACTTCGCAGAGTTTCTCAGCCGCTCGGCCGAATTCTAGACAAGATTCAACTTGAGGTTGTACTTTGGCGAAATCTGCTGTCATTTGGCTGAGCCACAGTCTCATCTCATAGGTATAGGCTTCTTGCTCGGCCTTTAATACTTCGCTGTGCTCGTTCTCGTAGATGTTCATGATCGCGCCAAAGTCTTCTACCACCTTGCATAAAAGAAAGGTCGTATCAGGCTCCCATTGCCGCGCGAGGGCAGACTGAATGGCCGCGTCCGTGCACTCTTGATTGTCGACCGCTATTAGTACTTTGGAGGACAATTGATTCACCGTTAGAGATACCCTTTATCTTAGATGGCTGGAGCAGCTAAACGCAACCGGTGAACTGCCTTGAAAAGCTAACCGAACCTTGTTAGCCGCGTGTATCAAAATAGCTTGGTATGTCGATTTGATTTGGTCGCTGAAAGTTTTGTGATCTTGTCAAAAAACTTTTAGTTTGATTCACAAACAAAGTGGTGTTGCCAAATTTTTGCCAAGAGAATGTCCAGAAAATAACAGATTAGAGGCTTAGAGTTCAATCAAGCAAATTACTAAGAGGTGCATCCATGGCTGATTTCAAGGTAACAGATTGCTCTAAGCCCCAACCACTAGTTGAGAAATTCGATGCTGAAGCGGTAACCAAACAGTTAGAAAGTGGTCGTACTGCCATGCTGGAAGTGGCTCTGGGAAAGGCTCAAGGGGAAGGTGAACGCCGCGATATGTTGAAAATTGTGCAAGGTATCAATGCTACCCATCGCCTTGATCAACCAGATAAACACTTGCCAGTACTTAGTCTTGAAGTTGAAACGGTGGGCAACTGGATGCGGCCTGCTTCGCAGCTTTCGCTCACAAGGCAAGAGTATAAACATTATGCAGTGCCTGAGCCAATTTATGTTGAGCGCAATTCTAATGGTAACTCGACCATTGTTTACAAGCCTCTTCGCGAAGTGATTAAGACCACCCACTAATAACAGTTGTGCTTGCCATAAAAGTATCTTAGTTGCCAGCGTTATAGGCCTTACTCAGCCCAGATGTTATTGCGCCTTGGGTTAAGCCAGAAGTTAAGACAAGAAAGAACCAGACCAAGAGAAGAGCAAAAAAGTTGTTGCGGAACCAACGACCTTTTATTGAAAGCATGATGAAAAATAGCAGGGGAGCTACCCAAGAAAAAGTAGCTAGTGAGTTTATTTGTATGTAGTCTGAGATTCTCGCTCCGCAGGCTTTAAACAGGCTTGCCAGGCTCCAGAGCGAAAAAATGAGACGAACAAAGTAGCAATGTAGTCACAGCGTTACGGATGGATGGATGGGTGGTAGTTGATGGGCGGCGGATTTGGGTAGATTAAGGGGTAGATAGTGGCTTGATTTGTTCTGGAGCGGTTGATGCCCCAAGATCCCAGTGGCGAAGAACGATTTGGCTTCGATTTTCACGAGAAGACCCAGCATACCGGTGAGATCTCGAGCAAGCCTTACGAGTCCACGAGCGGCTTTGCTGTAAACGAACTGATCGGTGGCAGCTATCGGGTGCTCGAATTTATTGGCGAAGGCGGCATGGGCCTGGTCTATAAAGTCGAGCACATTCATATGAATAAGATTCTGGCTCTGAAAGTGTTGAAGACTGAACAGCTTTCGGAGAATGTTTGGAAACGCTTTCGCCTTGAGGCTCAAGCTATCTCGAGACTTGATCATGCCAACATAATCAAGATCTTCGATATGAATCAAACCCCAGATGGGCGGCCGTTCTATACTATGGAGTTGCTTTCGGGAGAATCCCTGGCTGACTACCTGCAAGAGCATCAGCGACTACCAATAAACCAGGCTATGCCAATATTTCGGCAAGTATGCTCTGCCCTTGCCTATGCTCACGAGCGCAGCATCATTCACCGCGATATTAAACCCGGCAACATCATGCTACTTGAGTCGACTGGCTCGGGTCCCAGTTCTGCTCTCGGTTATAGAGTCAAGATCGTCGATTTTGGCATCGTCAAGGTCTTGGATGGCGGAGAGCAGATTGGTCAAGGTCTGACCATGCAGGGTGAAGTCTTTGGCAGCCCGCTGTACATGAGCCCTGAGCAGTGCGCTGGCAGTAAACTGGATGCCCGGGCCGATATGTACTCAGTCGGCGTCACTTTGTTTCAAGCCCTTGCGGGCAAACCACCTTTGTTAGGGCGCACGGCTGCAGAAACAACCATCATGCATCACACTGTCATGCCGCCAGCACTGGCTGAAGTCGCTGGAGTGGCCTTCCCGCCTGAATTAGAAGCTGTTGTCGCTAAGATGTTGGCTAAGGCACCTGATGATCGTTATCGCTCTCTGGCGGAAGTGGCAAGTGTTTTGCTTACTATTGAAAGAAAGTACTCAGGTGCGCCGCTACCCCTAGGTTCGGCCGAGCCACTTCGAATCAATGAAGCATTGTTTGATACTGATCTCATTGCTTCTGAAAATAGTGAGACTGGTGAATCTAATTCATTGGAAAACCGTAACTCCAAATCGGTGCTGGCTATAGCGGCTCTCTTCAGTATCGTAGCGATAGTAGCAATAATTTTTCTCTGTTCACGGCTCTGGGCCAGTCCGCCTAAGCCCAAGGTGGTGGTTTCTTCTGCTACATTTGTCGGCCTCCATCCCAGTATAGAACCAAGCAAAAAACAACGGGCTGCTGAGTTAGATGCTGTAGAGGTCAGTTCTAGCCCTGAGACAGATACGGCCGTGGCGCTTTTCATGAAAGAGAGAAAGGAGCCATATTTCACCCGGGCTAAAGACGGCACAGTGAGTTTTAGTTTCCCCGACCAAATTAGTATTGGCGTAATAGAGACTATTGGCTTTGGCGGACAGAAATCTTATCAGGCGATGGGGAAGTTTACTTTGTCTCCATGGCGTCAAATTTCATTTACCGCCAATCCTATATCGCTGGCCCATCCTGAATTGCTCAAATTCTTTCCCGCCAATAGTTTGGATTGTCTGAAGTTCGCCGGGCTGAAGACGCGCTCTGCCGTGCTAATCGATGGCATCATGGCGCAGCAGAATCTCAATGTCTTAGATTTGAGTGCTACGGATGTAAACGAGAGCGATCTTAGGGCTATTTCTGGTCTTAAGAAGCTCGGTAGCTTGAGTATTGATACAAGCAACATCAGCAACCGGGCGCTGTTTGCAAGCAAGCTGCTACAACGGCTAGAGTGTGTTGGTCTGCTTAACCTTCGTGATTGCACGCCTGTATTACAGTCATTAGCATTGTCAAAGAGATTGAACAGTCTTGCACTTATGAGTGCTAAGTTGAAGAAGAGTGATTTCGCCATAATCGCTAAGATGAGCCACTTAACCTCCCTCGATCTTAGTGGTACTAATATCGATGATAGCGACCTGGAGCAGCTAACAGTGTTGAAGAATGTTAGATTCATCAATCTATTTGCTACACACATAACCAAGAAGAGCGTTCCTACATTGCGTAGATTCCCGGCATTGCATGGTCCGATTTTACCGCCGGAGGTTGGTGCTGTTTATTTTGGCGCACTGTGATTTTCTACTTAGCCATAGCCAGGCGCAAGAAGCTCAAAGCCCAGTTATGTAGCTGATTCCATGTCAATACATCGCGCATCGAGTTCATCCGCCGGCGCTTCTCTTCAATGTCGATAGAGAGAGCAAGTTTGAATGCCTGGCTGATTTCAGCTGCGGATTTTGGATCGACTAGATAGGCTCCTTGAGCTAGTTCGCGAGCGCAGCCAGCGGCCTTGGAAAGAATCAAGACCCCTTGTTGATCGTTGCGGCAAGCGACGAATTCTTTGGCAATGACATTGATGCCGTCGCTCAGTGAATTGATAGATAGAGCTGTAGCAGCCTGATACCAGGCGGCCAGTTGTTGGTGGTTGAGTTTTCCTTTAAGGTGAATAATCGGCTGCCAACCATCGCGGCCGTATTCTTTGTTGATTGAAGCTATTTTGGCTTCAACCTGGCGGGCATACTCAAGTTGGGCTGTGCCATCTATTTTTGCTTCTTGAGAGATTTGCACATAGTGAAAGCGGCGGTGTTCAGACGGGTTGGTTTTGAGCATTAGCTCTAAGCCATTCAATCTCTCTAAAATTCCTTTGGTGTATTCAAGTCGCTCTACACCAAGAATAAATTGGTTAGCTAAGCCCAGTTTCTCGGCAAGGGCCTCTGAATAGGGCTTCGAGGCAGCGGCTAGGTCTTGCCAGTAAGGCATGTCTACACCAAGAGGCAGAACTGCCACAGCTGTTGTGCGCCCCTGGTAGGTGGCTTTGTAGTTGGTCAGATCGACTACCGCGTCTTCCAGCAGGAGCGCCACTGTTTTGAGGAAGTTCTCTGCATATTCATCGGTATGGAAGCCAATTAATTTGTTGTGCAACATTGACTGCACTAGCTCGCGGCCAATGGGAGAGCTAGCTATTATTTCAGGCTTGGGCCAGGGGGCGTGCCAGAACTGCGAGAGCACAATGCCGTGTTGCGAAGCGAGAACTGGTGCCGCCAGGGCTAGTTGATAGTCGTGCAGCCAGCAGATCGTGGGGAAGCTTTCGGAGGCTGTGGTTATACATTCAGAGGCGACTGACTGACAAAGTGCGCGGAATGATTTCCAGGCTTCTGGGTCAAAAGCACTTTTACTGACAAAGCCATGGAGCAAATCCCAGAGATAGCCATTAACCACTTTTTGGTGAGCATCAAACAAGCGTTTTGGAGCCAGGGGGGCATAGTAGCTGAAGCCACTGCCAGCGCTTCCTTGGCTAGGCGGAGCAAAATCGCTATTAGCTTGGGGCAACTCGGAAAGAGCAAACCAATTCACTCTGGTCCCTAGCCTTCTTACTACTGGTTCAAGCGAGTCGGGAACGCCACCGGACACGCCGGGGCCAGCATAAGAGATGACATTGACGGTAGGTAAAAATAGCTCGAGCCGTTCAATTTCTTCGTCAGTGATAGGCGAGAGAAGAACGGGCGTTGTAATTGCGCTGTTCATGGCTTTCTTAGTCTATGGAGGGGTGGGAGTCTAAAAGAGAAAGTTAGGTGCCAGAGAACAGCAACTGCGAAGAAGTTGCTTGAAAATTATGGCTGTGACGCACGGGCTGCCAAAAAAAATCATAAATACGATAAACAGTAATGTAATAGATATGTAACCAGATATCAAGCCGGTCACATTCGATTTAATAGGAGTAATTGTTAATGTCTGAATCTAAGTAGCCATTTTACTTCAGGCAAAAAATCACTCAAATAGACCAGGTAAATTGACGATTTCAACCCGCCCAGCTTTAATGTCGACTACTGGCACTAAGGCTTTGACAAAAGGCACCAAATGCGATTTCTCACCGTTGGTAATTTCGAGCAATTGAGAGGTCTCGCCGAACACTGCTGAAACTTTGCCGAGTTCTTCGCCCTCCACGGTGAAAGCCTTCAAGCCGATCAAGTCGTCGAGCCACCATTCATCTTCGCTTAGCTCGTTTAATTGCGAGCGCTCTGTGAAAAGCGTGGCGCCGATGATGCCTTCACTGGCGGTGCGATCTTCGAACTCTTTTAGAGACATCAAAACAAGTTTTTGTTCGGCTTTGAAACTGCGCACGTGGGCGATTTGTCTGGCACCATCAGCAGTGGCTATCTGCACGGTCTTGATATTGTCGATTAAGTCGATGTTGCCCTTGAGCTTGAGCTTGAGATCGCCTCGCAGGCCCTTGACGCCGGTAACAAGCCCGACTACAAAAGTGTAGGTGCCCTCACCGACAGGGTCTAGCTTTTTTTTGATGCCTGGTAGATTGGGCGGCTGTCTTCTTTCCATCGCTTAAATAGCCTATTGTCGAATCCGAATTGATCAAGTACACGACCAACCACAAAGTCTATCTGATCGTCGACTGATTGTGGGCGATGGTAGAAGCCAGGTGAAGCGCATGCAACAACTGCCCCGGCCTCTGACAGGGTGACCATATTGCGCAGTTGTATCAAGCCAAAAGGCATTTCACGCACTAATATCAGTAAAGTTCTTCGTTCTTTTAAGGTGACGGCCGCGGCTCTATGAATTAGATTTTCAGTAAGTCCACTAGCTATGGCTCCCAGAGTGCCGAGGCTGCAAGGTACAACCGCCATGCCTCTCGTGCGGTAAGAGCCACTGGCCACCGAGGCGCCATAATCAGTCAGGCTGTGCGTGCGCAGCGGTACTGTATCTGGTAGCTCAAGGTGTTTCAGCAAGCCGGCTTTGAAATCTTCGCCAAAGACCAAGTCATGTTCTTCTTTAACGACTCTCAAGGCTGCTTTTGACATCAACAAGTCAACCGGTTGATTGACTTCCATCAAAAATTGCACTAAGCGCATGCCATATATAGCGCCACTGGCACCGGTAATTGCTACAACAAAAGGAAGTTGACCAGATTGATCTAATTGTGAGTTTGAGTTTGCATCTTCAGAAGCCATTATAAAGTCTCGATATTCTCGCTATTTGTTTGCTTGCGCATTCTAGAAGTCACTGCCCGGGCTAGTTACTCTTGGCCTGGCTGTGCCCGTCGAGCTCGTGCCAGAACTGCCTGCTGGCATGGTACCAGGGGTGGCGGGTGCATTCTGTGAACTCTCTGGGGCCTCTGGTTCTGGGGCTGGTCGTTCTTTGGCAAAGCGCTTGCCAGCCTTGCCTCGCGTTGGTGCTGGTTCTTCTAGTACTGCCGAATCTATCGAAGACTGGCCGCTTGAGGCGGCAAAAGAAATTTTTAGAGGGGCATCCAATCTTACTGTTAGTGGTGAGCCGCTGTAAATATAGAGGTCTCTTCCTCTCTTAACGAGAGAACGTACCAGGCTATTGTTATTGCCGCCGCCTGAATTTGCCGCTTCACCCAAGATTGGATCTTTGAGAATGTCTTCGCGTTTGATCACGGCAATTTTGCCTGTGCGGGGATCACGTTTGTTGCCCATGGCCGGATTGACCGCATCAAAGCCTGCTTGTGAGCCGACATAGGCGACACTTGATTTGCGTGAAGTTAGACCGCTGCCGCCGCCCTTTTGATTGGCGCTAGCTTCGCCGCAGAGTGATGCTACTAGCGGCAAGGTGACGCCGCTGGGCATGTGGATGCTCATCAGTTGCACTCTTAGTTTGCCTAAGGGGCGGGGAAAGCCTTTTTGCTGTGGTTGATGTGAGGATGAAATTGCTTCGACAACTTCGCCAATTACTTCTGTTCCGCTTGGTATCAAGACTTCAGTGCCATTGGCTAATACTGGTGCACTTACTTCGACGCTAAAGCGCTCTCCCGGCCTTGATGCTGAGGAGCCTATGGTGCTTTGAATTCTTCCTTCAAAACTAGTGCCAATGGGAAGTACCACTGCTTTGCCGTGAAAACTATTGGGGGCACGGTAGGCGTCTTCGTAAACTTCTTCTTTTTTTGCTGCTAGGGCCGCTTCTGGACCTAATAATTCGGTGGCCAAGCTAAGTGAGCCCGAGCCCAAAATCGTAAAAAGTGAAGCTAGAATTATTGGCCGCGCCTGCTTGTTCAACTTATTCATGTCCTTCTTTTTGCTAGTTGGATTCATTGTCGCTGCTTTCTGCTTTTTTTGCTGCCAGCTCCCCAGATTGAGATGTCGTTGCCGTCTGGATCGTGTTGCCCGGCTTTTTCTTGCCGCGCAAACGTACCATAACATTGGTTATCAACCAGGCAATTGTTAGGGCAATGAGAATCATGCTCACCATACGCACAATGCCAAAGGCAAAGCTGAACACTTGATTGAACATCACTGCTATTGCCGCTAAAACAATTAGCGCGCCCCCAATTACTTTCAGTTTTTCTTTGTTGATTTGCATTTTTTAGTTTTAGTCTGGATGAATATATTTATCCAGGCGATTGATAGTTTGTGGTGCAATTACTTTAGTGCCGAACCACCATGCCCCGCCAATAACAAGTGGCACAGCTAGTACTCGAAGCTGCTGTGGCAACAAGGAGTAGAAACAACTGATTGCTAAAGCAGCGATACCGATACTAAATGCCATGGAAAACTTTTGAATGGTGGCAATCTGTTCATCTCTTTCCATGCGCTCAAAAGAGCTACCGAGAAATGACAAATAGTTTGCCCACATGCGCTTGGCGCCATTCTGGGCCTTTAAATAAGCCTTGGTTTCACGAATATCGTGCGGTTTTACCGCAGACTTGCCGTCGTGCGAAATGTCTATTCCATCCTCTTCTGGTGTGGCATCAAAGACAGCTTTCTTCGGGTCAGGTCTTTTTGAACCTCCACCCACGCGTCCTTTTGAAGCTTTTGCATCTCTTTTACCGACAGCCATAAGACCTCCAACTTCTTCTAGACTTTAATTTTCTTTGCCTTTGATTGGGCCAGATTTTTTCTTCAGTTTTACCAGGTTCGATTCTACTTCTTTGCGCAAGGGGTTAGCATCTTCGGAGGCTTCTAAGAAGCATAGAGCGTAGTTGATCGCTTGACCAGGGTCTTGCTTTTCAGACTTGGTGAAGAGATTGAAGAGGCCATAATAAGCATTGGAATATTGCGGATCGGCAGATAGGGCCTGCTTGTAATGGTCAATGGCAACCTCAGGAATTTTCCAGGTGGCATCGCCGAGTTTGACTTGGCGAGCCGCTTCGTTGCGCTGATTGTTGATGCGGCTCATGCCTTGCTCTGCCCTGGTCGATACTTCATTCATGTCTTTGGCATAAGTAAAGGCTTTTTCGGCCGCGCGATAGTCGCCTTCTTGGAAGCATTGTTCTCCCAGAGTAATTAGTTCAAATGGCTCTTCGCGATGCTTTTCAATGATGCCAGTAAATTTGGAATTAGCCTCTCTAAAGCGGTTTTGAGTCAGTGCTTTTTCGGCTTCGGACAAATCGATTTTTTCTTGCAAATCACGAGTGCCGTTCTTGATTACAGCTCCCTGAACCGATTGTTCAGTGACGATGTTTTGGAGCTTATCCATCAACTGCGTAAAATCGGCTGGGTAAGAGCCTTCTTTGCGGAATTTACGGAAGCCACAGCGAGCTAAGCCAAGCATTGCTGTGGGGTCATCTGGTTTACCGGCCAAAATAGTTTTGAATTCAGATTCGGCCACTTCAAGTTTGTCTTGGCGCAGAGCCAGTTCAGCTAACTGATTGCGCATTTGAAAATCGTTGGGCAAAATATCGAGGGCGTTATGGTATTCAGAAATCGCCAGTTCGCCGTCACCACGGTTGGTGTAATACTCAGCGCGGCGCTTGTAGGGCTCTGGGTTGCGCGGGTCTAATGAGTTTGATTTGGCCCAGCTAGCTAGAGCAGAGGGGCCGTCACCTTGTTTTCGATAAATATCGCCTTCGACCAAATGCCAATCAGAGCTGCGTCCGCTATCAGGAATGTTGTGCAATTCCATAAATGCTTCTTCGTGTTTGCCCTGATTAGTTAGCACCACAGCTTTTTGCAGGTGAGCTGGACCATAGTCGCTCTTCAGTTGTAGTGCTTTATTGACGAACTCTTCTGCTTCTTTATCGTGGGCATCTAAGTGCAGCAAAACTTGAGCTAGTAATGTGAGATTGACGCTGTTCTCAGCTAAGTTATTGGCTTTGCGCAGGGGGTCAACAGCACCGTCCATGTCGTCTTGGGCAATTTTGACCATGCCTAAAGTTTGTTGGGCAATAACTATATTTGAGTTTTCTTTGATCGCTTTTTTGCAGAGTTTTTCAGCAGCTTCTAAATAAAGGTCGCGCTTGGCTGGCGATGCCACTGTCTTAGAGTGAACATAGGAGACATATCCAGCGGCAGCAATGACATTAGGGTTATCGGAAAACTTTTCTTTGGCCGTGCGCAAAAGTTTTTCTGCTTCCAGTAATTTGGCTGGCCATGACTGTTTAGCCAGAGCTACTGCTAGGCCGGCATAGGCATCACCAGTTTGATCTTCTTCGAGAAGTTCGCGATAAGCATCTTCAGCTTGCTTTAGTTTGTTTTGCAGCAGTAAGCCATCAGCGTCAGCTAAAGTGGTGGCCCAGGCGGGCAAAGAGAATTGGGAAAATACGGCGCAAAAAGGCAGAGCAAGCGAAAAGGCGCTGGCTATAGCTACTTTGAAGAAAGAGTTATTTTGCTTTCTCCAGGTCATCTGCTTTTTTGTTCTCCTTTGCTGCTTCCCCTTCATCTGACATAGCTTTAAGCACTTGGGCGGCTTTGCGATGCAGGCTTGGTAGATTTGGTGCCAGAATGATTGCCTCTTTGAGGATGGCTAATGCTCCAGCGTTGTTCTTTTCGGTGATGAGCTTTTCAGCGTCATTTAATAATGGTTGTACCCTAGAAGTGTTGATTTGCCTCAGGGCATCTGCAGCACCGGCTTCTTTCAGACCAGCTGCTTGGCGATAGCATGTGGCTGCGTCATCCAGCTTACCCTGCTTTTCTAGGGCAGTGCCTTCTAAGAGCCATACTTTGCCGTCGCTCGGGCTGGCCCCAGCTAGAGTGTCTGCTTCTTTTATCGCTTCGTCAAGCTTATTTTCTTTGATCAGGCTTTCAATCTTGCCATAGGCAGCACTGTTGTCGACTGTCGGCTTGGCTTTAGCACTGCTGGCTGCAGCATTGGCAGCGCCTGGCCCTGTGGCTCCCGGCGTGCCGCCAAGGGCTCCGGCTGTGGCACTGGCAGCGGTTCCGGCTGCCGGCTCAGGCCCTTGCCCGGTCAAATTGTTATAGAAAGGAACCAGCAATGGATTGACGAATTTGTTTAGAGCAATGGCTTTCTGAGCCGCTTCAACTGCCCCAGCTTTCTCCCCCTGGCGGTCGCGGCCGCGGGCCAGAATGTACCAAAGCTGAGCATCATTGGGGTTGAGCTTGATTAAGTCGTCTACTTTTTGCACCGTCTCGGCCACGCGCATGGGGGTGGCTAGGGCGCTCTCTACCACGGCCTGGTGGTAGGCAATGCGGGCTTTGGCCAGGTCAGGATTGGTCGGCTCAGCCCTCCAGGCTTTTTCATAGCAGAGTTTGGCGTGGTCGAAATCGCCTTGAAGCAGGTAGGCGCCGCCCAAGAGCATTTGATTTCTAAATGATGGATTGATGGCAACCGCTTCGATGCCGACATCGCGCAGACCGCGAATGGCATTTGAGTTGCTGGGGTTAACAGTGACTGCCCGTCTATATTCTGAGGCGGCATTGTTGAGGCGGCGGGTGAAAACTGATTTGTCTTGATAGCCTTTGGCCTTGTAAGCAAAATCTTTGAGGGTGTCGCCAAGCACAGTGTGGCAGTCAGAGAGAGCTTCGGTGTTTTCTTTGTCTTTGGGCCAGTCTTTGCGCAAGGCCACAATCATTTCGTCATAGCCCTCTACGACTTTGCCGCCACGCATCAAGCATTGACCTAAATAGAAGTGATTAATGCCGGTGTCAGATAATTTTGCAGCTTTGCGAAACTCTACTACGGCATCTTCAAAGTGGTCGGGAGTGCCTTCGGCACCTTTGGCTAAACTCAGTCGGTAAGAAGGATCTGATGGATTTTTTCCTAGGGCGTTCAAGCAATAGTCGAGGTTGCTATCAGCCGGGGCATTGTTAGGATCGGCGAAGAGTGCCCTTCTGTAGTGGGTAATTGCCGCTGGAAGATTTTTTGCCGCACGCAAAGAATCAGCGTATCTAAGTTCTCCGGCTGATAAATTGCGTCTGAAAGTAATGTTTTCAGGATCGCCTTCAAGGGCCAATTTATGCTCTTCAAGGGCTTGTTGCCAGAGTTGCTTTGAGCCCAGTTCTACTGCTCGGTTGTTGTGCTCAAGGGGATTGGTGGGATTGGGCGTAGTGAGATAGATGCCGCCTCCGCGCCTTGCTGCTGCCTTGGCTGGGCAGGGTCTGATAAATGCTGTGGCGCTGACAAGGCTGAGAGAGAGAGCCAGACCAATTAGCGTGCATTGGCGATATTTATTATTGAAGTCTTTCATGGCTTCCCAGGCTGGTAAAAAGAACATTTGCACCGGCTAGTTTGCTAGCAGCAGCCAAGTGCTCTAAAAATGGTAATACCCATTCTATAAGCCTTACAAAATTACGCTCGCATTTTGTACTGGGTTTCCCCCAGATTTTTGTTGCCGGTATTTTTCAGTTAACAAATTTAATGATGGGAATCTCCCCATTCCCAAAAAAATGTTGCCTGGCTAACATTCTTGGTGGTGTTATCATACTTTTCTGTTGACAAGGGGCTGGAAAAGGATTAAGTTTTGGTCACCCCAGTAGTAGTTCAGGGGTTTCGCTTGCGCATGTGAAGGAGAGCAAGGCGCGAAATCCGCTTAGAATCTTGTTGTCAAGCCCTTATTTTTTGTTTTTTGGCGTTTCTTTTACTAGATAAATAGGGCATGAAGAATCTATATAGCCATTTGTCCCCTGGAGGGATAAAGATTGAATCACCCCAATTCTTCCTATTCTCATATGCTTGCGGCCGGTCCTGCTATACGTAGAGCGCCGGTTGCTCTATCTATTTCTTTGGTGGCACTGTTTATTGCTAACAGTCTGCCTGCCTATGCTCAACTTCCGCCAGTAAACATGGGGCGTTGGGTGAAGCAACCTGGCGATAATCAATATTCAACCGACACTCAACAATCAAGACACGGTGGCGGCCAGCCTGTGCATCAGGTGGTTGCCCCTCAAGCGGCGGTGATGCCGCAGCAATCTGCGCCCATGTGGCGGCCAACGCCAAAGCCATTTCGTTCAGATGTCTCCCTTGACCCGATTGTTTGTGACGAGCCTATCCCTCCTGTAGGTTTCGCCCCTCTGCCTGAGAGCCTAGACTTGCCAGGTATTCGTGGTGGATCTTCTGGCTTTACCCGCAGCCCTGCTGGTGGTTATGGGGGAGGCGGTGGTGGCGGCGGTGGAGGCGGTTTCTCCTCCAGCTATCAAGGATCAGCTCCTGGTCTTGGTGGTGGCGGCAATGCTGCTCCTGAAGTACGCAGTTCGCAAGGCTACAACAGTGTTCAGCCCGGTGCTTTTGTTAAGAAGAAAACGCCTTATGGCACCGCTAACAATAATCCGCCTGGTAGTTTTGGTGGTGGTGGCGGCGGAGATGTTTACTCCAGTGGTGATGGTGCAGCTCCTGCTCCTATGTCTGAAGCACAAAGACAATTGAGTGGAATGGGACGCGAGCCATCTTTGAGCAATAAGTCTTCCTCTGCTCCAGAAGCTCCTGCTGCAGTGCAGATCAATCAGGCGACAACCCAAGACTTGTCTTTGCCTGATGACGAATATAAAGAGACCAAGGGTAATAAATCAACCAGCCAGGCTGGAAAAATGGTGAAGAGAATGGCCCGGCGTGCAGGGCGGAGCATGTTGCAACCGCTAAATAGTATGCCGATGCCGAGATTTCCAATGCATTAGGTGTTTAAATGTGGCGTATAGGTCATTCAATTGAAATGAGATGACCCGGGGATTAGAGAGGATTTTAGTATGTTCCTAGCAAGTAGAATTTTGAAAAACCATAAGTTATATCTGGCGATTACCACCGGTGCGCTTGTGCTGTCGGCTTTGACCAGCAGCGCTCAAGCTCAATCACCTTCGGTTAGCCTGAAGAAGGGCCAGCTGCAACAAGCTGGTTGGTACAAGTCAGCTCCACAAGTGCAGATCGTCGATGACGGTCCTGTGGTGCACGATTACCGCACAGCTCCTCATGAAGATCAGGCTTATCAAATTCCAATTGGACCAGCTGGCACCAGCGGTCGTATTCCAGAAGGTGGAATTCCTTTAGGTAATGGTGGCCCGCAAATGATGCGGGTGGCTCCTAATTCTCTTCCTCAATCAGGTTTCGGCACCAATATGCCAGCTCGTGGTATGGGTCCGGCTCGCGCCTTGCCTGGTACTGAGATGGGTCAACTCGGCAAGCAATATGCTGCTCAACAAAGAGCTGCTCAAGCTAATGTATCGGCCCGACCAATTGGCCTAGGTCGTGGTAATTCAGCTGCGGCTGCACCAAATCGGATGGCTGCCTCTCCTGCTAGTTATGGTGCTGCATACCATGGCAGCGGCGGTGGCTACGTTGCTCCCAGCTCTAGCAGTTCCGCATCGGTTAGAGCAAAACTTCTTGGTAAATAAAGTGGGTGTACATGTTCAATATTAGGCCGCAGAAGAACCTTAAACTCTATATCGCTGCCCTTTCTACAGGGGCAGCATTAGTGCTTTCTGCGGCGCCTTCTCAAATAACTTAGCAATCAGGTATTAAAGTTCAATGCGCTTACCACTTCCACTTCTAGCTCTGCTCTCCATCTTGGTCACAGGATGTAGCCCGCTGGGTGGAAGTTTGGGACGGGTTGATTCTAAAACTCAAACTCCCAATGCTGGTGGTGGCCTCCTTGGTCAGCTTAGACCAAAAGTTGATCCCCGCTATGTCGAGCAAGCTCGCCAAGAAGAATTTGCTAGAGCTCAGCAGCAAATGGCCCAAGCTCAAGCGATGGGGCAACAGCCTGGCGCCAATGCTGAAGGCATGGGCCGAGTTCTACCGCAGGTTATTACTGGTCCAATTTCTGGTCAATTGGGCAATGCCGGCTTCCTCAACACTTCGGCTGCTGCCGTTCAACCGACTGGCAGCACTGAGTCAGTTAACGCTGATTTGAATGCTGGCACTAACGCTGCAAACGCTTCGACCACTGCAGTGCCAGGCAACTTGAATCAGCCAACCGGCGACCCTGTCTTAGTTGCCGATGCCTCCAAGGCTGCTACCTACGGCTCATATGGTGCCGTACCGCCGCCGCCTCCTGGTGCGCTTTCTCCCCCGCCACCAGCCGTGACCCTCTCTACTCAGGCTAATGTCGGTCAGTACCAAGACCCAAACAATCCTTATGCTAATCCGTATGCCAACCCATACGCGAATCCTTATGCCAATCCATACGCAAATCCTTATCTCAATCCTTATGCTGTGCCATTCCAGGGCGGCCAGGGCTATCCCCAGCCCATGATGCCACCGCAGCAACCAGCCCGGCCTTCCGGTTTGTTTGGTTCTGGTCAGGCTCCTCGTTCTTCTAGTCGTGATGATGACGAGCCCGAGCGCAAAAAAGTTTCTAATTTCGTACCGATTACACCAACTGGCATGGAGTCTCGCTCGCCTTACAAGCAGCGCGATGACCTTAAGGTCTTGTGGAAAGGCGCCCTTTCAACACCGGCTTTACAGCAAGCCGTTGGTAAAGACGTGCGCATAGCTGAAGTATTGAACCGTATTGATGTTGGTCTGCCAACTGACGGTACTAAAGGCAGCTTCAGTGTTGGACCCAGACAAGTTGATGCTATCTTCAAGCCTGTTGCTCTCGATAAGCGCGTGCAGCCGGCCGTGCGTCGGGCTCAGACTGATCTTGTGCAATCGTATTATCGCTATCTTTATACCTACAATAAATTCGCCCTGGCTCAACAAACCTACGCGGCTCGTAAGCAAGAAGTAGAGGTTGCTACCTCTGATTCAGAGAAGCAGAGAGCTGCCGCTGATGTGGCGCAGGCACAAAATGAAGCTGATAGTTCTAGAGAGGATATGAAGTCGGCTCAGCAAGAATTGTCTGCTGCTGCCGGGGCCAATGCCGCTCGCTCAATCATTGGTCGCGTTTCTGGTATAGCTCCTTCGGCGGAGGCTTTGGCCCAGGCCGAGCCACAAGCTGCACCGGTCGAAAAGCAAAATTCTATGTTTGGTAATTTTGGCTTCGGTTCACTCTTTGGTATGGGTAACAAGCCGGCCAAAACTGCTGAGTCCGCTGCTGCTGAACCTGCAGCAAGAATGGCTATGGCTGCTCCTATGGCTAAGGCTACTAAAGCTGAGAAAGCGCCTTCTAAGAACGCCCCTAAAGACAACAGCAAAGATAAGGGTAAAGCCAAAGCTAAATCTGCCGTAGTCGCTGACAAAGGAGACTTGCAGCCATCTAGCAGTTCTAGTGCTGGCCGTGAGGCTCGTGAGGTAGCGGCAGCTCCGGCTGCTCCGGCCGAGTCATCTAGCCCCGTTCAGTTTGAATTGAAGGGTGTAAATGTCACTGCTCGAAAATCCATTTTGACAGTCGCCATCAAGAATAGCGGGCAAAGTGACTTCTCTTTCAATCCGGATTCATTTGCAGTTTCTGAAAATAACCATAAACTATCAGAAGCAGCAATGCGAGCAGACTTCGAAACCACCTTGGTGCAGCCCAGCCAGGAGGTACAAGGCACGATTACTATCTTTGGGCGACCCTGGAACGACCGACTCACGGTATCTCTGTCAGATGGCACCCGCAATCTGCAGATGCACCGATGACAGAGGTAAGTAAACATTTTTCTTTCAGGTCAGAGCACACTAAGCAATTGGGTAGAGAAGGGATGAACAAGTTAACGAAAAAAGCATTGAGGAAGGCAACTACGGTTGTCCGCTCGATTGTTGGGTGCACTCCCAGCCTGTTTTCTTTACTAGTCTTAGTTTTAGCAATCACTTTCAGTGGCGCTTCTGCTGCCCTGGCACAAAATGCCGGTGCTAATGCTGCTAAGCAGGCGCAGCCAACCAAGATGGATTCGAACGACCAGTCGTTCAAAAACATTATGGATGCCTATGACAAACGCTTCCCCTTCCAGAAAGCTCAAAGAACTTCTGATACCCATACTCAAAAAGTGCCCGGTACAAACTTAGACGAGTCAGACGCTGGTTCGCCTAACACAACCATGGTCTATAAGCCTGTTATAAAACGGTGTGATACCTGTCAGTACGGTATTGCTTACATGCAAATACCAATGCAAGCGACCAATACTCCACCGCAGTCGAGAGACAACGAAGTTTTTAAGAATCAGCTTAGTACCACTGGTATGCCTATGAGCGACACCCAGTTTCAGATTCTTCAGCGAGAGAATAACCAGAGACGGGTGGAGCAGTTATGGGACCCTGAGAAAGCTCAGTGGATGACTAAAGCTACCGCTCAATTGGCTGGTGCATCAGCTGCCAACAGTATGGCAGGTACTGCAGAACAATCTTTTGGTACAGCTCTTGACCGGATCGTTAATGCTGACGGCGGCAACTGCTTAATTAACGTTGCTAACGAGGCTTCTGGAGCTGGCTACCCAGGCATGGTTATGTACAAGACCATTCCTGAAGCTGTGGGCATGGTGCAAGCTATGTACAAAAAGGTTTTCATTCCTATGGCTATTCTCTTCCTCTTACCTGGCGCTGTTGCCAGTCAGGTGAAAGGTCAGATCGGTCGTGGTTTCAACCTAGGATATGCCGAGGGTGCTAATCCTTTTGAGGGCATTTTACGTTCAATTGTTGCTGTATTTCTCATTCCAGCCACTCAAGTGATTGTTAGCTGGTCAATTGATACAGGTAACTCAATGGCGATGAGTGTGCGCGATTGGGTTGACACCGACATGATTCAAGATTGGGCCAACCAACTTTCCTACAATACCTCGCCACAAAAAGACGATAACTGGCTCAAGGCCACCATTCCTGGTTCTGGTGGTGGTGCGGGCGGCGGAGCCGGCGGCGGCGGTGGTGGCGGCGGTGGTGGTGGTGGCGGAGGCGGCGGCCTCGGCGGCATCATCAGTGGTCTTGGTGCAGCTATCGGTGGTGTAATCGGTAGTTGGTTATCTTCTCTCGGCAGCTTTATTAGCTCGGCTGGTGGTGGCGGTACCGGTCTAGGTGCTCAAGTACCTGAGGCTGCTGCTGTCTACGAACAACAAGGTGCACTATCTCAGGTCATGCAGCTTAACCTCAACATGATGATGAACACTGCTTCAATCTTCTTGGTGATTTTAGGCGCCTATCAAATCGTTATGATTTGCTACTTGTTCCTTCTCGGACCTCTGGCGGCGGCATTCTATGCCTGGCCCCAAGTAACTGGTAGTCGCAAACTATTCAGAAACGTGTTCGGTAGTTGGGTTGAAGGCGTTATTCAAGTATCGCTCTGGCGCTTCTACTGGATGGTGGTTCTGGCTGTTATCACCCAACGCTTGATCTATACCAACGGTGGCACCAACAACCTGCAATGGGAAGTTTGTATGTTTACTTGCTTCCTTGGCATTCTTTTGTGGGCACCGTCTTCTCCCTTCAACTTCTCGCCAAATGGCGGTTTAGGTCAGGCTGAAAAGCTTGCCGCTGACAATAAGAAACAGGGCGGCGGCGGTGGCGGCAAAGGTGGTGGCGGTGGTGAGAAAGGTGAGCCTGGTAGCCCAGGTGGTAGTGATAATAAGACTACTCCCGGTGAACACAGCACCACAGAGAAAGGTACTGAGGCCCAACCATCCGCAGTTCCGGAGAACAATGGCGGCAATAACAACACCAGGGTAGCCGGCAATGACGCCAATCAGGGCGACAATGCTATTGGTGCGGCTCCGCCTCAACAAGGTGGGAATACCGGTGGTGAAAGCAGTCAACCTGCTCCTGCTGCAATTGCTGCTGCTCCGCCTTTGACTGGTGGTAAAGAGAACGGTGCTGGACCTGGCGAGGGGACTAGTGCTAAGCCTCAGGGCGAAGTGCAGATGGCCATGTCTGTCGGCGGCGGTGATGCGAAAGTCGCTGGTGGCATGGGGCCAAATCTAACCCCAGGTCAAGCTGGCACTAAGTCGAACCCAAGTCTCGGTGGCGGTAAAGAGGGCTCCGACTCAGATAAAGGCGATAGTTCAGGTGCTGGCAAGGGTGCTGGTGGCACGACGGTTGTTGCCGCTGCTGGTGGTGCTGGAGTTGGCAATATCGCAGCTAGTGCTGCTGGAGGTGCCACGCAGAACCTATCGCAGGCTCAGAACTCGCATAGTGGCAGCGTAGATTTGCCACCAAAAGAGAAAAAAGATGACATACAACAAGCTTGAAGGAGGTGAGGATGATGCGAACGGTAGAGACTAAGAACCGCAATGAAGATTCAAAAGTGAGGCCCGGTAAAATGACTGTCAGTAAAAACAAACTGAGCACTAAAGTAAACAGAATGATTGTTCTCATTCTTCTTGCCTTTAGCATGTTCAGTGCTGTTATGCCGTCCTCAGCCGCTCCTAGTGCGGCGTCGTTGAGCGGTATTCGCAACAACAACGCTGCTAGCGACATTCGTGGACCATACATGAAGCGCGCTAAGAACGCTGATGAGTTCTATAAAGCAGACCAAGTCGTCAACCAAGAGTCAGTTGGTCCTGGTCAAGTCGTCCACAGCACTTCAGGTCCTGTGCAAGTATGGCCTGTCTATATTCCAACGGCAACATCTTCTGTTCCGACATTGAGAGACCAAGCGATCCAAAAGAACATGTTCAAGACTTTTGGTTATCCCTTGTCTGACACTCAGTATCAGCTCATCAGTCGTATGAACGATAACATTGCCAATGAACAGTTGTTCGATCCAGAAAAGGCTCACTGGATGGCTACAGCCACTGCCGGTTCAGCTTCCAACGCTGCTGCTAACAGTATGGCCTCTCTAGCTATCAACCAGGCTTTATCTGCAATCGATTTCTGCAAACAGTTTCTTACTAACTTTACTGCGGAGCCAAACAACGTTTGGCAGCGTATTCGCGATCAGCTTTTCGTTCCTATGGCAATTTTGCTTTTGCTTCCTGGTGCTGTTCTGGCCCAGGTAAAGGCGATTGTGGCCCAGGGCTCCCCTGTGCTAGTGGGAGAAATCCACCCATTTGAAGGTTTGTTCCGTTCTATTGTTGCGATCTTCCTTATTCCTGGAACTTTCCTCGTTATCAACTACGGTATCGATGTGGCCAACTCGCTCACGTATACCATTGCTAATGAGTATTTCCATATTTTCGGAACGGATATGTATGACGACGCTAAGTGCGCCATCATCAGAGCTTTCCCGATGAATAAACCAGAGTGGAACAGAAACTCGTTCAACGTCAAAGAAACTCCTCGGTATGAAGGTATTGGCGTGTGGGCACCATATGAAGGCTACACTCTCGCCACTGCTCGTATCGATCCGTGTATGGGTGTAGAAGAAAGTCGGGTGCCCGATGAAGACGTGGTTCAGAGCAAGAACATCAACCGTATGATGATGAACGGTTTGAATGATACTGCCACCATTTCCTGGAACCTGGCTTGTGCATTCCAGATGGCTTTCTTGTACTACTTGTGGTGCATGGGGCCTGTGGCTGCTGCTTTGTGGGTCTGGCCAGTGCAAGCTCTACGTGGGGCTCTTGCTAGCTGGATTGATGGAGTAATAACCGTTTGCTTCTGGAGCCTTTTCTGGAACACTACCATCTTATTGATGGCTTGTTTCAGGGGTGTGGGTGACTCAGGTACCATCATTATGACTGCCTTGATTTTCTTGGCAGTGAACTCAGTTAAGTCTGCCTTCGACTTCGCCGGTCTGGCTTCAGCTGCCGTTCAAGATGCTGCTGCTCAAGCTCAAAAAGTTGCCAGTTCTGCCAAGGGTGGCGGTGCTGGTGGTGGCAGCGGCGGTGGTAGTAGTGGTGGCGCTTCGCACGGTGGTAAGTCTGGGGCTGGTGGCCACGTCGGTGGCGCTCAAGGTGGTAGCCACGGTGGCGGAGCCGTCGGTGGTGCACAAGGTGGCCAGCACAGTACTCAGCATCCAACACCTGCAGGTAATGCTGGTGCCATCGGTTCAACTGGTGGTAGTAGCGATAGCGCTACTCTTGGAGCCGGTAAGACCAGAGGCGGTGGTGATGGCCTCCAAGGTCAGCTCGCTAATGCTGGCGGCGGTGGCGATAAGGCCGCTGGTGCCCTCGGTGACAAAGCTGCCGGTGGTGTTGATACAGGGCTCCCACCTACGCAAGGTGATGAGGCTGGCTCTAAGGCCGGTGGTGTCGGTAGTGGCAAGGGTGCCGGTGATAATGCCGGTCTGCCGCCGATGGGCGATGTCGCTGCTGCATCTGCAGCTGCTGCGGGCTCTGGTTCAATCGACTCTAACGCCAGCCTGACTGTCGGTTTCTCCGGCGGCATTGGTGGCTCGGCTGATTCACTTAGCGTCAACAGCAACAATTCAGGTAGTATCGGTGGTTCAGGCCTCGGCTCTGGCTCTGGTGCTGCAGGAGATGCTCTCAAGGGCGGCGTAGATGGATTGCTTAACGCCGGTTCTTCGTTCATACCTTCGGCTGCGGCTGGTAGCATACTTGCCGGCATGGGGGCACCTGATGCCCTCGGTCTTGGCGGTCCTGCTAAGTCGTTCGACAGTTTGTTGGGTGGTGACTCCAAGCCAATATCACTTGGTTTAGATAATCCAAGCAATGCCCTCCCAGGTTCTCTGTTAGCCTCTCCGATTGACGGAAGCAAAGTAGGGACTGGCGCTGATGTCTTCGGTGCTACTGGTCAGGCTGCCAATGGTGACCTCTACAGACACAATGCTGATGGACAATTAGCTCTCAATGGTGAAGGTAAGCCGATCCTCGATACTGGCCGAATCGGAGAAGTTCCAGCCTTGTCTGGCAACCTCGCCAATGATCCAGGAGCTGTGTCGGCCCAGAAGACCGCTGCTGACGTGATGACGATGGGCGGTGTCACAACCGACCAATTGTCACGCGCAATGGCTGATCCACAGGGTGCTGATTACAAGTCGATTGCAGATACTGTCGGCGTAGCGCCGCCAATACTCGATGCTGCCTTGCACGGTAACACCAGTGCTGGTGTCATGACTGCGGTCGGATTTGGCGGTACTGATACTGCGGCATCGTTCGCGTCGCCAACTATCGCCAATGACACCGCTAGTATGTCAATTGCTGCTAATCAACAAGCTCAGTCGATTGCCGGTGGTGACACTGGTATGCTGTCCAGAGCTACAGTAGGAATGGACTCGCAAGCTGCTTCACAGCTTCTCGCTTCGCCACAGATGGATGCTCAATTTGCTTCCACAGTAAGTGGTTACGCTCAGGCTCGCGAAGCAACTGGTAGCTATGCCCAGACTGATGGTCAGTACGCCTCTATGGCATCATACGGTGGAGTGGCTCAGAGCATTGCACCTAATATGATCAGTGGTGAATTGAGCCCTGCTGGTAGTGTTGCTCAAAGCAATGGCTTCGTTGCTCCAGCTGCTGCTGTGTCTAATGATCCCGGTGCCGTCTCAGCCCATAATGCTGCGGCCGACATCATGACCATGACACACACTAGTGGTGCTGAACTGCAAAGAGCACTAGCTGCTCCTGGTGGTGCTGAGTACACCCAACTAGCTGAACGTTTCGGAGCTGCACCGGCTTTAGTTGATGCTGCCCTCCACGGCAGTGCTGCTGCGGCTGCTGTAGTCGAAACCGGCTTCGGTCGAACAGACTTTGCTCGAGACAATGCAGCTACATCGTTTACTGCTCACCAATCAGTAGAAATGTACAATTCGGCAGCTAGCTCGTATGGGGCACCAGCTGTTCAATCAGCCGCTATGGAAATGAATGTAGCAGCTGGTCAACAGATTTTGCAGAATGGCACACTCGATAATCAGTTTGCGGCGACCGTTTCCAGCTACAGAGAGTCGTCTCTGTCTGGCAACTACACTCAAGCTGATACCGGATATGTCACCTCTGCTGGTGCTACACCAGCGGTGACTGCATCGGTCGTGACCGGTGGAGCTGATGCCCCAGGAGCACTTGCTGCATCCATGGGCTACTCTGCTCCTTATAGTGTGGGTTCAGATCCGGGTGCAGTTTCTGCTCAACGCTCTGCTGCCGACATTATGGTCATGACAAATACAAACCCTGAGACTCTACAGCGAGCTCTCGCCAATCCAAGTGGTGCAGAGTACGCCCAGTTGTCACAGTCGTTTGGTGCCTCGCCTGTTCTAGTAGATGCGGCCTTGCATGGTAATGCTAGTGCTGCTGCCATTGTTGAAACAGGATTTGGCCATACGCAGACTGCTCACCAGTATGCCGATAGCTCATCTACTGCTCAACAGTCAGTGGCCATGTACGACACTGCTTCCACCAGATATGGTGAGCAGACAGTGCAGCAAGCAGCCCAGGGAGATATCGGTTCTGCTCAGACAATATTGCAATCTACTTCACTAGATCAGCAATTTGCCTCAACAGTTCAGAGCTACCAGCAAGCCTACTCTGATAGTGGAAGTAGTGGTACTCCAAGCTTCGCCAATGTTGACTACGGCTCTATTGCCTCTGGTGGTGCTCAGCCTGTAGTGACTCCAGCTCTGGTTGGTGGTGACCCATCGCCTGTTGGCGGTTACGCTACTGCAGCAGGTTACTCTGCTCCATATGCTCTGCCTGCTGGTGATGCCAATGCTGTCTCTGCTCAACGGATGGGCGCTGACATCATGGCGATGACCCACACATCTCCGCAAGAGCTGCGTGCCGCTATCGCTCACCCTGAAAGTCAGCAATATCAGCAGCTTGCTGAGCGCATTGGCGCTTCACCAGCTCTGGTTGATTCTGCCTTGCACGGCAACATGAGTGCTGCCGTGGTGGCATCTGCTGGTTTCGGTACAACTGAGACCGCCAGGCAGTACGAAGGTCAGTCTGTGACCGCTGCCCAGTCGTTGCAGTACACCGAAAGGGCTCAAGAAGCTGCTGTTGCCAGTGGTGCAATTAGTGCTGGAATGAGTGGCGCAGAGGTTGTGAGAGCCGCTGCAATCGGTATGGATCCCGGTGCTGGCCAAGCCATACTGGCTGGAACCAGCTACGCTAGCCAGTTCACTACCACTGTGGCTGCCTACCAAGCCGAGTCTAGTAGTGGCCGAGGTTACATTGATGCACCATCGGTGCCTAATGTAGTTTCTGGTTCAGGACAAGACATGGCTCGGGGCGCAATGGTGACAGACTCCGGATACTCTGGAGTGACACCGGTTAACTACGGAAGCAATACTGCACCCGCAGCAGTCGACTACAGCGGTAGCGCTGGAGTTGCATCTGTTAACTACGGAAGCAATACTGCACCTGCACCAGTTGACTACAGCGGAAGCGCCGGAGTTGCATCTGTTAACTACGGAAGCAATACTGCACCTGCACCAGTCGACTACAGCGGAAGCGCTGGAATTGCACCTGTTAACTACGGAAGCAATACTGCGCCTGCACCAGTCGACTACACCGGTAGTGCTGGAGTTGCCCCTGCCAGCTACGGAAGCAACACTGGCGACCAAACGCAGTACGCTGCTAATCAACAACAATATGTTGCCGATCAACAGCAGTACCGCGCTGATCAACAGCAATACGCCGCCGATCAACAACAGTATTCTGCTATCCAACCGCAGTTTACTGCCGATCAACCACAGATTGTTGCCGATGCCACTTACCGTGAGCCCACAAGTCTCGGTACTGTAGGCTCAACTGAAATAGCTTCTGCCGCTCCTTGGCTGTCTGATGTCTCACCTGATACATCAACCCATGGCCATCAGCAAAGCGATGCCTATTATCAGCAGCAACAACAACAACAGCAGCAACAGCAACAGCAGCAAGGGATTGTCTACGGTGGCGATACCCAGCATCAGGCGGCTAGGCCCAATAGACTGGCCGATGCTCTAGGTGGTGCTGCCATTGCTAAAATTGGTGGCACTGGACAGAAACCAACTGGTGGCGCACCAATCGCTAAGCCAGAGGGTGGTGATAAGGGAGCCCCGCCGCCGCAACAAGCAGCCGTCAACAAGAACTTGAACCCCAACGCCGCCAAGGGTCGTGGTAAGACCCAAGCTGAGCTGGATGAAGAGCAACGACGCTTGTTGGCTGAGCAAATGCGAAACATGCCCGGCAATGACGGAATGGCCTAGCCACATTAGCTAAGAATGGTTCTCCATCACTCTACAGGTGGAGAACCATAGCTAATTTGATGTTTTAAGGAGAAACGGGCGCTAACTTATTGAAAAACGCATAAGATATTCTGGTCAGCAATAGTGGCTTTCACGTCATGGAGAATTTCGTGTACCTGGCAGATATCGGTGTCAAGTGTCCAAATTGCGGAGTCAAGTTCAACAGCAAGCAATTGCCCGAGTTAGTTGATACTGGCCTGCGCAACAGTGAGCTGCGTCAGCATGTTGGTGATGTCAGGCCTGAGTATGAACAGTACTTGATTCTTACCTGCCCAAGTTGTGGTAAATCAGCCTGGGCCACAGAGTTCGCCCCAACTAGCGAAATTTGTGTACTGAATCAGCCAAATAAGCCCCCACATTTGCAATATCGCAATGCCGCTATTTGGGCAGAGCGAGAGGGTGGTAACTTTTTCGGCGTGGCTATGTATTACCTTTATGCTGCTTGGTGCGCTGATGATGTAAATGCTGTTCCCCAGGCTCGGGAATACCGAAGATTGGCAATTGATGCTTTTCGCAAGTCGCTAATCGATGTCTCTTGTCCGCACTCTAGCCGCGCTGACGTGGAATATCTTATAGGCGAGCTTTGTCGCCGAACTGGTGATTTTGCCCGCTGCAAAGAGTACTTTCAAGCAGTGATTGGTCGTCTGCCTGCGCTGTATTCCACCATGGCCCGTAAGTTAATGAAACTGGCAGACATGGGTTCGGCAGAGCTAGTGGATTTTGAGGGAATTAACTAAACTGTTGGCTCAATAGGAAAAGTTGCCAACAGGCAAGGAGATACAAGGTGTCAAGAGTTCACAAAGTGATAGTACTCAATAAAGCTTTCAAGCTTTGGGATTTCACAATCCGTCAGCTCTTGATGATGGTCGTGGCTGTGGCTATTTCAGTTACCTTGCTTTCTCGTGTGCCGCAGACTTGGAAGATTGGTCATCTGCCCGCCAATATTTTGAGCGCAATTACTTTCTTCTGTCTTTGCCTTCCACTTGTTAAATTTACAGATTTGAAGCCGATGAGCTGGTGGAAAAACGTGGTTTTGTACAAACTTGGCCTCGAGCCAACTCTTTATGTGCCGAAACCAGAGGAAATGACCGCCATTTATCCAGATCCGACCATAATTGAACCGAAAAAACGCTCGGACGAGTTCTATATTGGTTCTAATTAGGCCTGAGACGAAGGAAAATAGGCTCTAGGGGTTTTCCTCCCAGTTTAGAAAGTCTAAACTAATTGAAGAAAGTCTAAACTAGTTGAAAGTAGATGCTAAGTCGTTAAGGTATTTGTGTTTTTGAGCAATGAGCGAATTTGTGCTGTGAGTGTTTTTGAATGGTAAGAAGTGCCGGCTCATCTCCCATAAGAAGGACGTCTAATTTGCGCGGTAGAAAGAATACCGACGATGATTATGACGATGATGATGATTATGATGCGCCATCTGATCGAGAGGGGCGAGGCGGACGTGGCCGCGGGGGGCGCCGAGATAACAGCAGTAATGGCGACTCTTCCATGGACGGTCGTTATATACCGCTGACCTCTGGACCGTCTTTCAATAATGTCATAGCTGGTTTCTATAACGGGCTTCCAGCTCAGCTCCGCGACATGCTGCCCTTTGGTCAAGAACCACCAGATTCTTCTGGTGGCGAAGACGATCCGCCCCCAGATAAGCGTGGTGGTACGAGTTGGCAAGATGTCTGCTTCATCTATTCCATTCCTGGTGAGGACGAAGAAGAAGGTCTGGTAGTTTTATCAGACGGAAGCTTCCGTAAATATATCGCTTGCAAGGGCATTAATGCCTTGCTCTTTGACGAAGCCGACCGCGAAATGATGGCTCGTACTTTTGCCAACTTTGCCAACTCTTGCGAATCCGACATTCAGATCATCATCAAAAGCCGAAATATCTCAGTTGATGAGTACCTTTCGCGCTATCAGATTTTGCTCAAAACTGAAAACGATTATCTCAAGTGGTATGCCGACTACACCGATAAGTGGTTCCGGCGAGTGCAAGACGTTACCTTCGTGCCGCAGCGTGAATTTTATATCGTCATTAGCTATCATCCACCAGATTGCAAGAGCGGCAAGATGTGGAATGGCCGCCGCTCTATTCAAAAACATGAAGAGTATCTTGAATCTCTCAATCGCTTGGTTAAGACTGCTTTCGAGCAGCTACGCGGTTCTAACTTAAGACCGAGTATTCTCTCGCGCAAAGATGTGCGCAATTTGATCTATTCCGATTTAAATCCGTCTCTCTATGAGAAAGATGGTGAGGCTCCTCCTTCGCGGACTAACGTATCCGAAGCCTCTGTTCTAGCTGGTTCTGCTCTTAAAGTAACCGATGAGTATCTCTGGCTTGATGGCAAATATATTGGTACTCAGTACATGTTTGCCCCGCCTCACGAAACATGGATGGGTTGGCTTGTAGACCTGCTCACCCTCTCGGTTGAATACACCTTGTCGCTTTTCATTCACCAATGCGACCAAGACAAAGTCAGACGAGATCTCAAATTTAAGTACCGACTGGGCCACGTCGCTAGTACTCAGTTGGCTACTCCTGATATTGAAGGTATCGAATCGACAAGATCGGCTGCTACAGCTATTCAAGAATTCTTGCGCAGCGCCAATAAAGCCTTTGATACTTCCATGTATATTCGCTCTTATGCTGACACTCCCGAGCATCTGGCGCAAAATATGGATGAAGTCAGACGCATCTTTAAAAACCGTGGTGCCCAGATGGATAGAGGGCAGATGCTGCAACTAGATTTGTGGCAATCAACTTTGTCTGTTGGTGTCGATCGTATGGCCGTTGTGCACCGCGTTATGTCGCCGATTGTTGGCACTATGTGGCCGTTCTTCACTGCTTCATGCGGAACTCCTGATGGTGTGCCCTTTGGCTTTGCCTTGGTGTCAAGAGAACCCGTGTTGCTCAACCCCTTCTTTAGAGGCCAGGGTAAAGACGCGAACAATATGTTCGTTGTCGGAACAACCGGAGCTGGTAAATCGTTTGCTGTATCCATGCTGATTTTGCGCCTATTACCCTTAGGTACGCGCTTCGTATTGATTGATAAAACCGTAGATAAATTTGGTGCTTATCGCTTCATTACTGAGTTGCTTGGCCCAGAACTTTGCGCTTACATCGACCTTGGTCCAAGCTCAGGTTATATTCTCAATCCTTTTGATCTTGGCCCTGAAGATAAAGAAGGCGAGCCCTCTGCCGACAAAATCAGCTCACTTCTCTCACTGCTCGACTTGATGCTCTCTCCGGAAGGACGGGAAGAGTTAAACGTCGAAGAAAAATCACTATTGGACGGCTTGATTCGCGTTGCCTATATGGACGCTCACTTTAGAGGTGTCGTTCCGACCATGAGCGACTTGGCCCGAGTAACGGCTCAGGCAGCCGCTGACGAAGTTGACCCGCTGCAGCGTGATCGCCTGCAGCAATTTGCTCGCGGTCTATCATTGTTCACCAGAAGTGGTGCCTTCGGTGGTTTAGTTGACGGTCACACCAACATTGATATCGAGAAACTGTTCATCGTATTTGATACCAGAGAAGTGAACGAGCCCAGGCTTGAGCGTATCGCTGTTTATATTTTGGCAGAGTTCATTCGTAGACGAGCTGCCGATTCTAAGGCGCGCGGCCAGCGCTTCGCTGCCATCATCGACGAAGCCGCCACCTTGATGCGATTTAAAGCTGGAGCGCGCCTCTTAGACGATTTGTCGAGAAGAGCTAGGCACTACGGTATGATGCTTGTCACCATTACTCAGCAGCTGAAAGACTTCTTTAGACAAGCTGAGCAGGCCGATTCTGTGGTGAAAAACTCGCACATGAAGATCATGCTCAGGCAAGACCCTTCAGATTTGAAGATGCTCAAAGAAACATTGCGACTGACAGACGCTGAGACTGTTGCAATTGAGAACTTCTCTCGCGATGAAGAAAAACGGCGTGATAGCCAATGCTTGCTCATTGTTGGTTCTGTTCATGGCACCATTCGTTTGGTGCCGAGCCCGATGGACTATTGGATCTGTACTTCTGAGCCAATCAAAGATATTCCTCGTCGGCTCGATATGATTAAAGAAGTGAAAGCCAAGAATCCAAAGCTTTCCCATACTGATGCTTGTCGCCAAGCTGTGTACTATCTAGGCCTGCAGCACGAGGGGTAAAGTGGAAAAGCTCTTTCGATTTAGTAAATGGTTCGTTCTCTTTTGTGCTTTACTTGTGGCCGCCCGCTTGGCGCAGCAGTATGTGGCAGACAAAGCATTAGAAGAGCGAGCTGCTGTAATCGGTGAGCGTGTCTATGGCTGGCGCTGGCAGAACATTTCTGGCGATATGCAGCTCAACAGTCAAGCCAAGGTGATCGAGGCGAAAGTTATTAAGAGAGGCCCCAACGATGGGCAAGTGCGCATTCAAGGCAATCAAGTCGTGATGGCGCCAGATAAGAGTGTCAATACAGGCGATCAACAACAAGGAGCTAATAGTACAAAAAGTAACTCAGGAGCGGCTGAATTAGCGCAGGCAGAGAACAGCAAACCTCTCGAAAGCAAGTTCAAAGCCGTAATCACTCTCTACAAAGAAAAAGACAAGTGGCTTTTAGGCAAAGTGGAGGCTGAGTAATTTATGTATTGGAGAGTTCAGAAAATTGGACCAGAGCAGCTTGTTAAGCTCTACGGCGTGCATTTACTTTTGGTTTTTAGCTTGATCATTAACGGTTTTCTTTGGCTCACGCGGCCGCAGAAGTCAATGCCCTCCGAAGTAAAACAAGACGTAGAGGCGTTCTCGCGTAAAGTAACCGGGCACCTGCTAGACACTAGTTATATAACGTGTGAAAGCAATATGACTCAGTTGCGTGAAGAATTGGGGCCAACATTGGCTGCTAATCTCACTAACCAGGGTGTCTTGCCGAAAAACGGTCAAGACATGCACGCTCTAGTGCTCGACATGCAAGAGCGCAAACAAATTTGTGCCGTGCGTATCGATCAGGTGCAAGTAAGTGAGCCTAACCAGCAAGGGCTTATTCCGGTTCAGGTATCTGGTGTTTGTGCTATTCACTCTGCGGCAGAAACCGCTGAGAGACGCTTCATCTTCCAATATTTGATAGGTCAGAGAGCCGGTACAACTCAGCTCTTGCTCACTCAATATCAAGATCTGTCGCCAAATTAAGAGTACAAACTAAGCGAGAATTGGAAGAGAGGCCATTTTGTTTTCAGGAATAGTTGAAGAAGTCGGTGAAGTGCTTGAAGTTCAAGACACCGCGGATGGTCGTTGGCTCAAAATCGGCGCTAAAGAGATACTGGCAGATGCTGCTCTTGGTGAGTCAATTAGCTGCAGTGGGTGTTGCTTGACCGTGGTTGAGTTTGGCCGCGACTGGTTTGCTGTAGAAGCCGTGATTGAGACCTTACGTCGAACAAAAATTGGCGATCTTAAGGTCGGCAGCAAACTCAATCTGGAAAAAGCGCTGCGGGTGAGCGATCGTCTTGGCGGTCATATTGTCACTGGTCATATTGATACAGTGGGTAAAATCGCCAGCATCGTCGAAGAAGGTTTTTCTTATGTGGTCGAGGTCAACCTCGATAGCCGATGGGCGCCTTTCTTTGTCGAAAAAGGCTCCGTGGCGATGGATGGTGTCTCTCTTACCGTGGCTGATTGCGGTGAGATTCCTGAAAAAGCAGAAGATGAGTTTTGGTTTAGGGTTGCTCTAATTCCGCACACGTGGAACGTTACTACCCTTGGACAGCTCAAAGTGGGCTCATCAGTCAACATTGAGACCGATATCATTGCCCGTTATGTGGCTCGCCTGACCAATACTAATCATAAATAAAGTTGATCAAACTGTTCCATCGCTGACTTTTCAGGGCTATGCTTTGTCTGTGCTCGGCATATATTTGGCATGTATTTGGGGATCGCATGGAAGCTGACTCTGAAATTTTTGACTCAATCGAAGAGGCATTGGCCGACCTTCGAGCTGGAAAATTCGTCGTTGTATCAGACGACGAAGGGCGAGAGAACGAAGGCGATTTGATCTGTGCGGCTGAGTTGATTACTCCTGAGATGATCAACTTTATGGCTACTGAAGCCCGGGGCTGGATTTGTCTGTCGCTCACAAGTGAGCGAGCCCGCGAGCTAGACTTGCCCATGATGGTAGCCCGCAACACTGAATCACAAGGCACTGCTTTTACAATTACTGTCGATGCCGACCCTAAATTTGGTGTTACCACTGGTATCAGTGCCTATGACCGTGCCACTACAGTTAAAGTAGCTGTAGACCCGCTATCGCAGCCAGGAGACTTGCGGCGCCCCGGCCATATTTCTCCTCTAATAGCCAAAGATGGTGGCGTGCTGCAACGGGCTGGCCATACTGAAGCGGCAGTCGATTTGGCTCGACTGGCTGGCTGCAACCCTTCTGGTGTGATTTGCGAAGTGATGAATGCCGATGGCACCATGTCTCGGGTGCCCCAGTTGCGTGAATTTGCTCGCAAGCACGACATCAAGTTCGTCAATATTGCCCAACTGATTGCCTACCGCCTGGTGCGTGAGCGTTTCATTGTCCGTGAAGCCGAATGTGAGTTACCATCAGCTTATGGCACATTCAAACTATATGCCTATCGTAACGTCCTTGATGGCAGCGAACATATTGCCGTGGTCAAAGGCGATGTGGTCGGCCAAAGTGACGTCATGATCAGAGTACACTCTGAGTGTCTCACCGGTGATGTTTTCGCCAGCTTGCGCTGTGATTGCGGCCCGCAGCTCGAAGCCGCCATGGCTCTAATTGCCAAAGAAGAGTGCGGCGTATTGGTTTATCTGCGACAAGAAGGCCGTGGCATCGGTCTGCTCAACAAAATCAAAGCCTATGCTCTGCAAGAGAAGGGCCAAGATACAGTGCAGGCCAATGAGTCTTTAGGCTTCAAGCCTGACCTGCGCGACTATGGCGTTGGCGCTCAAATACTGAGCGATCTTGGCCTGACATCGGTGCGCATTATCACTAACAATCCTAGAAAGATCGTCGGCCTTGAAGGTTATGGTCTAGAAGTGACCGGGCGAGTGAGCATGCCACCTTCATGCAATAGCCATAACATGAATTACTTGTTCACCAAGAAGGAAAAGCTCGGTCATTGGCTTGAGCTGTCTGAAACCAAAGCTAGTGCAATGAAGGAAAGTGCAGTGAAAGAGAAGGAGAGCGGCAATGTCTAAAGGCGAACCAGAAGTTATCGAAGGGCGTTTGATTGCCACCGGTTTGCGTTTTGCAATCGTTGTCAGCCGCTTTAACGACTTTATCACTAAGCCCTTGCTTGATGGCGCTCTAGAGACGATCAAGCGTCACGGAGCAGATTTAACAGCCGTGGAAATAATGTGGTGTCCCGGTGCCTTTGAAATTCCACTGGTCGCCAAGCAAGCAGCAAGCACTGGTCGCTACGATGCAGTTATCTGTTTGGGTGCAGTGATCCGTGGCTCTACAGCTCACTTCGATTTTGTCGCTGGGCAGTCTGCCTCTGGGGTTGCTGCTGTCGCTCTTGAAACCGGCTTGCCAGTGATCAACGGCATACTGACCGTCGATTCCATCGAACAAGCGATTGAACGGGCTGGCACAAAGGCTGGCAATAAAGGCTCTGAAGCTGCTGCTTGCGCTATCGAAATGGCCAATTTGCTGGCTGCCATGAAGTCACACGCCGAAATTAGCAACGCTAACAAAGCTCGGGGCTAAGGCGGAACTAGAAAATTATTGGGAAGCCTTTAATTTGCTAGGGTCATACCATTGAGTTTTATTAGAAGGGATTTATCTTCTTGGCCTGAACTTTTTGGCTGGTTTTGTCGTACTTAGAGAAGTAACGACCGCTTGAGGTGCAAAAAGAATGGTTAATGGCAAATCCGCTTTGTTAGCAGCTATGGCTTTGGCCATGATTTTTTCTTCTCAGCCAGCTCACTCTCGTGGTGGTCACGGCGGTGGGCGCGGAGCTGCGGGCCTTTCAGGGGCCAGGGGCTACGGCGCTGGGGCTGGTTCGGGTCGCTTCGCTGCTGCCCGGGCTTCGGGCCAGTTCTCTGGTCAATTCGGCAATGGTCAGTCAGTCAGAGGCTGGGGCGGTCAAGGTCGCTTATCTGGTCAAAACTCAGCCCGCTTCGGTGGTCAGAGCCAATCTTCTAGCAATGCCTCTTCTTCTTCTTCTTCCGCTTCTGCTGGTCAAAGGGTATGGAATTCTCCTAATTCGTTCTCCAGGCATAGCGAGGGAACCACGGCCAATGGTGGCAACTACGACCGCAACAAGTCGGTAAGTGCCGGCAACGGTGAAGGCTATCAAAAAGGGGTGACCACAACGGGAACCACTGCCAATGGCGGTACCTATGATCGCAATAAGTCTGTGTCTTATACCAAGGGCGAAGGGGTTACTAAGACTGTTGAGACCAGCGGAACCACCGCCAATGGCGGCTCTTATGACCGCTCTAAGACGGCCACAGCCGGTAGCGGCGAAGGCTATAACAAGAATGTCTCCACCACCGGAACGACGGGTAATGGTGGCAGCTATGACCGCAACAAGACTGTCAGCGCTGGCAATGGCGAAGGCTATAACAAGAATGTCTCCACCACCGGAACGACGGGTAATGGTGGCAGCTATGACCGCAACAAGACTGTCAGCGCTGGCAATGGCGAAGGCTATAACAAGAATGTCTCCACCACCGGAACGACTGGTAGTGGTGGCAGCTATGACCGTGATAAGTCAGTGACCGGCGGCAATGGCGAAGCCTATAACAAGACGATCACCACTAGCGGTACAACTGCCGATGGTCGCACCTATGAGAAAACTAGAACGACGCCTACTCCAAAGCCACAAGAGCCAACAGCTAGTTCTAGTTCTGCTTCAAGTTCTGGCGCCGCACAATAGTTCTATTAGCTATTGATCTCGATTAGTTCCTTCATGACGAAAGCCACTCGTTGAGCCGCCGCCTGCACGGCCGGGATAATCTCGTTTTTCTCTAAAGTCTGTACATACTCATTATTTGAAATAGCTCTAATGGCCAGGTTGGCTATGCCATGAATGGCTGCTACTTGAGCTATATAAGCGCTTTCCATATCTTCTGCATCGACAGCAAAATTGTTGCGGACGAAATTGAGTTGGGCCAGACCTTTTGTCCAACCATCTAGTGAGCCCACTACCCCAGCAATGAGCCTTGGTTCTCGGGCTGCCATTTCTTTCGGCCAACCAGGGCCTGCCCAGTTGGGAAATTTGGCCGCTAGCTTGGCGCTAGCGGCTAGACCCTGCTCTAGCAGTTTGTTGTCACCTTCTAGTTGGTCGAGCCGCACGACTTCGCCATCTTTTAAATAGCGAATAGATGTGGTGGCCATGAGCAGCGTTTTCCGCACTGCTAGCGTTTCTTCGGAGCAGATAATCTTCATTGCCGCACCAAGCACCATGTCGCCCGGTAGCAAACTTTTGTTGATCGCTCCAGCTGCTCCACCATGCAAAATAAGGTCTAGTTTTGAGTTGGTGTTCTTGCTAATTAAGTGCTCTGTGGCTGCTGCTGCATTGGCCGGGCCGATGAAGGAGATGATTACAGTTAGATTTATGCCCGCTAGTTCGGCTGCGTAAATTTGCCAGGGCGATTTAGTTACGGGCTTGAGTTCGGGAATAAGCTCGAGTAGTGGAGCTAGCTCAAAACTTGTTGGCACCACAATGCCAATATGCTTGGGCTCATTGCTCTGCGATTTTTCTTTCAATCTGCTTTAACGTGTTCAGGCAGCTCGTCAGCCTGGAAATTGGCCAGGCCAGGTACATCTTTAGAAGCTATAGGATTGTCGCGCAAAAACTTTTCTATTGTGCCAGTAATGCGCCATAGCTGAAAGAGATTGCCTTGGGCTTCAACATCGCGCATTAGCACAGCTCTATGCAAGAGCAGTTTCTTTTGAATCAAGCGCGATAGCGTCATGCCGCTGAAGTGGAAGCAAATATCAGGTTTGTCGAGGCTTGGATCGAATGGCACCACCTCTGGTTCACCATTGGTTTTCGAACGCAGAAGCCAGCCGTGTATGCTACCAGCTCTTAAATGAAAACCAATACTGGTGCCATTTATTTTTGCTTCTTTAAGAGCGCCTTGTTCAATTCGCTCTGGCACAAACTTTTCAAAATAGTAGTGGGCCAACTGCTCTGAATAGTCTAAGCTGCTTGGTTCTTCTACCACCGCTACATGCTCGCCCCAGTTGTGGCTCTTAGCGGCTTTAATCAGTTTGTCGAAATAGTCTTTGTCTAGTCGCACTGGCAAAATTTGATAGCGTCCGGCTACTTCAAACAAGTTGCGAGTTTTTACTTGAACATCATCGAGCAGAAGCTTGCGCAGAGTGCTCGGCAGATTTAAGCCATCTTGTTCTGCACATTGAATTTCGGGGCAATTGAGTGACTGTGCCAAATGGGCAAGCCATTCGCGGTTGAGGGTCATCTGGGTTGAAACTAAATTGCATATGCGCGGTCGGGCGTTATCTTCGATGAAGTGGAAGAAAGTACTAACCGCTACGTCAATTGGTAAGAACCAGAGAGTTGAATCTGGATTGTAGGCTAGTTTTAGCGATGAGGTGGGGAAGAAAGGCTTAGAGGCTTCTTGTACCAGCTCTTTCAGTAAACTGTGAATGCCTGAATATTTAATGGTCTCACCGCTTTTGGTGTCACCGCTAATTAGTGGTAAACGTACCAAGTACCAGGGCGACTCAGTGCCACTGAGGCTCTCTAAGACGCGTTGCTCATATTGCTGACAGGTACTTTCCCAATTACTGAGGGGTTTGCGTCTGGCAAATTCTAGTTCTTCTGGAACAACACCATCTTTTTGCACGCCGCCCCAGATTGACGATACGATGAAGGTCGGTGTGCCTTTGAAAGCTTTAACTATGGCCTTGAAGTCAGTTCCGGCCAGGGGGGCGCGCGGTGAGCGAGCTTCATCAAAATTTGGTGGTAGGGCACTAAATATGATGGCGTCATACTTGTTAAATCTTGCTGCTTCACTGGGCTCGACAACTTTGAGCCGGTCTTTGAAAACCCGTTCGTCTTCTTTTCCGCCTAGGGCGGCATAGAGCATGTTTTGCGCCTGGGTTTTAAGATCAAGCGGCGACAGGCTTAAGAGATTAAGTGAAGACTTGCAAGCAAAGTGCACATGCCAGCCGCGCTTGACCAGATAGGCGGCGAGGGGGCCATTGAAGGCAGTCACGGGACCCCAGATATATGCAACTTTTGGATTAGTGCTCATTATTTTGTTTGCGAATCTATCTGGATAAGAAGTTGCTGAAACTCATGTCGGTATTGGCCAGGCAGGTCCCGGCGATTTCGTCACCCAGCCTCATACTATCCTCCCTGTCGTAAGACCGATAGCTTTCGAGGGGCAGTATTACGAATAGGTAAAGTGTGGCGATGGCATCAATGATCTTGCCAACCCCTGAAGTCGTGGCCAATAATGGTCCAATTACCGCTACTGGAAGTATGTGGGTTAACTGCGGCAAGATCAAATTTGCCAATAGTGCCAGCACCTCGCAAAGCAGCAAGGGGCCCAGGTAGATGCCATTGCGCTCAATAACTTGTTTGAGAGATGGTGAATTGCCAGTGTAGATGTCAACTACCTGTATTCCCATTAAGTTTTTGCCAATACCGCGCCCTTCAAAGAAATAGTCGCGAAAGATCAAATAGACCATCATGATCATTTTGCTGGTCATGAAAATATTGACTACGGGTAAGAGCATTAAAAACATGCTGGCCAAAAAGCCAACGCCAAAATCGATGCCAAGAGCGGTGACCCGGCGGCCTGGCTCGATGTGTTCGGGCTCGAAAACCGCATCGGCTCTCTTCTCTTCTAGAGATTGGTTAAAGGCATGCCAAAGCTGAAGCGGTGAGCGCTTTTCACTTCCTTTTAAATCTCTTCCTGAACCAGATGATGGCCTAGGCATACTATTCCTAATAAAAGACTCGATAGACAATTTTGTCTGGCTCTATCATAAAGCAACTGAGTCCGATACAGCGACATTTGCGGCATCCTGACATCGTAGTCTTATGCTCTATTTGCATCGATCGGTTTTTATCAGTCAATTCTTTTCGCTAGCAAGCGGAACATTTGATTATGGTGAGCGGCCTTAGCTACTTGGACCAGTACCATTTAACTAGTGGGAATTACCAAGCAAAGAAAAGGTTGAGCCATGAGCACTAGTACTAGAGAGACCGTAATTATCGATGGACTGCGTACTCCTTTCGGCAAGATGGGCGGAGCCCTTGCCAACCTGAGTGCTGTGAAGTTGGCTAGTCCTTTGATTAAAGAGCTAGTTGAGCGCAATAAAATTGACGCCAGCCAAATCGACGAAGTGATCATCGGTCAGGTCTTGCAGGCTGGTTGCGGTCAGATTCCTTCTCGGCAAGCATTGCTTGACGCTGGTTTACCTAATACCACAGAGTCAACAACAGTCAATAAAGTTTGTGCGTCTGGTATGAGAGCCGTCACTCTGGCTGACTTGCGCATTCGCGCCAACGATGGCGATATCATCTTGGCTGGTGGCATGGAATCAATGAGCCAAGCCCCATACTTGGTAGAAGCCAACTCCGCTCGTTTCGGTAAGCGTATGGGCCATGTGGCTTTTAAAGACGCCATGCTCAACGATGGTCTGGAATGCCCTGTTGCCAACGTTCACATGGCCGTTCACGGTGCCAAAGTTGCCGAAGAGTTTAAGATTGGTCGTGAAGCTCAAGATAAATGGGCCTTGCGCAGTCATCAATTGGCTATCAAAGCAATAGATGCTGGTGCCTTCAAGAGCGAAATTTTGCCAATCGAAGTTGCTGCTGGCAAAGGACAAACCAAGACAATCGATCGCGATGAATCACCTCGCGCTGATACCACCATAGAAGCCTTGGCTAAGCTCAAGCCAGTCTTTTACGATAAAGGTTCGATTACTGCTGGCAACGCCCCTGGTGTTAATGATGGTGCCTGCATGCTTTTGGTTATGAGTGCAGATAAGGCAAAAGAGTTAGGTCTTAAGCCATTAGCCAAAATTCTAAGCCATGCTTCAATTGGCCAAGACGTTCCTTACCTAGCCACAGTACCTGCTCTTTCTACCGAGAAGGCTTTGAAGAAAGCTGGTTTGACTGTTAAAGATTTAGACCTGCTTGAAATTAACGAAGCATTTGCTTCGGTTGCTCTTAAGTCAATGCAAATGCTCGGTATCGACGAGAGTAAAGTCAACGTCAATGGTGGTGCTGTGGCTCTTGGGCATCCGATTGGTGCCAGTGGCGCACGTCTTTTGTTGACGCTTGCACGCGAGATGGAAAGACGTGGAGCTAAGTATGGCGCTGCTGCCATTTGTTCTGGTACAGCCCAGGGCGATTGTGTCATTCTCAGCCGCGAAGGTCTTGACTAGGCTTGCCTAGAGCTTGCTTGTCTTCACTAAACCTCAGCTAAAGTAAGGAGTACTCAATGGTTGAGACCGCCGGTTCTCAAAGCTCCCATGCCAGTCAAATCGAGGGAGCTCGCTTGCGCATAGAGCAGCTGCGTAAAGAAGTAGAGCATCACCGCTTTTGTTACTACGCCCTTGACGCACCAGAGTTGAGCGATGTTGATTTCGACATTCTTTATCGCGAGCTAGAGAGCTTAGAGCGCCAGTTCCCAGAGTTGATCGTGCCAGAGAGTCCAACCCAGCGAGTCGGTGCCTCACCTAGCACTGAGTTCACACCTGTGCGCCATCACATACCAATGCTCAGTCTTGCCAACGCTATGTCTAAAGATGATTTAGTGGAGTGGCAAGAGCGACTTGTGCGTGGTCTTGAGATTGAAGACAAAGAGAGCACTTTCGACTTCGTTTGCGAGCACAAAATAGATGGTCTCTCCATTGCTCTCACTTATGAAAATGGCGTCTTCGTTAAAGGTGCCACCAGGGGTAATGGCGAGGTTGGCGAAGATGTTACCCTCAACTTGAAGACAATTAAGAGCTTGCCGCAAAAACTCAAGCCGATTGCTGTTTTGCCGGATGGGACTGTGGCTGCCGCGCCAGACTTGCCTGGCGATCTTGAATTGCGGATGCCAGCTCATATCGAAGTGCGGGGCGAAGTCTATATGCCCGTCAGTAGTTTTACCAGTCTCAATAATGCCTTGCGCGAAGAGAATGAGGCCGTTTTTGCTAATCCGCGCAACGCTGCTTCTGGCTCCTTGCGCCAAAAAGATCCACGCAAAACCGCAGCTCGTAAGCTTTCTCTCTGGACTTACTTTATCTATGTTATTGATGATCAAATCAAGCAGCCCAAGAGTCAAGCTGAAAATCTAAATTTACTTGCGGCTCTGGGGCTCCCCGTTGAGCCCAGTCGGCAAAAGGTCAACGGGCTAGATAAGGTACGCGATTTTGTTGATCATTGGTCAGATTTGCGCCACGAACTAGATTATCAAACCGACGGTGTTGTGATTAAACTAGACGACCGTAAGCTTTGGGATCGCCTAGGCAATACTTCCCATAGTCCTCGTTGGGCCATTGCCTTCAAGTATCCACCAGAAGAAGCAGAGACTAAGCTCGAAGATATTTGCTTTGAAGTTGGTCGCACTGGTGCCGTTACTCCTACCGCCTGGTTGACCCCCGTCACTCTGGCTGGCACCACGGTCAAGCGTGCCACCTTGCATAACGCCGACCAGATCGCCCGCCTTGATGTGCGCCTGGGTGACACTGTAGTGGTGCGCAAGGCCGGTGAAATCATACCCGAAGTTGTCTGTGTCAAATTTGATAAGAGACCAGCCGACAGTGTACCTTTCGTCTATCCCACTGAATGCCCAGCTTGTGGCAGTGCCCTGGCACGGGTAGGTGAAGAAGTGGTTTTCCGCTGTCTTAACGTCCATGGTTGCCCCGCCCAAAAAGTGCGTCGCATGATTCACTGGGTTGGCAAAGAGGCAATGAACATCGACGGTGTTGGCGAGATGCTGATTGAGCAAATGGTCAAAGCCCATCTTGTGGAAAAACAATCAGACTTTTATCGCCTCACTGAAGAGTCGCTTCTCACCCTGGAACGCATGGGCAAGAAATCGGCAACGAACATCCTTGCGGCGGTGGAAAGTTCTAAGCAAAGACCGCTGGCGGCTTTGGTATTTGCCCTCGGCATTAGGCATGTCGGTGCTTCGGTGGCTGAGCTTTTGGCAGACCGGTTTAATTCTATGGATGCTATTTCTAAAGCCACTCTTGAAGAAATGTGCGCGATTGAGGGAGTGGGTACGGTCATTGCGGAGAACGTCATTGAGTTCTTTGCTCAAGAAGAAAACCGGGCGCTAATTTTTGAATTGGCTGAACTGGGTGTGAAGATGGAAGTAGACCATGATAAGCAAACAGTTTTACTGCCGCAGTCTCTTGCCGGTAAAACTTTTGTGGTGACGGGCACACTGGAGCAGCTAGAGCGTCTAGAGGCAGAGAAAGCGATTAAGGCTCGGGGTGGAAAAGCCACCTCCTCTGTATCGAAGAAGACTGACTATGTGGTGGTCGGCGCTAATCCGGGGTCTAAAGTAGCGAAAGCGCAAGAACTTGGTATAAAGATACTTGATGAGAGTGAATTTTTAGAGCTCCTCGACTTGCGCTAAAAAACCTGCGCTAAAAATCGTTGATAAATAGTTTGAGCAAAAGAAATACCGATAGGAAGATCTAGTTGAGCAAAATTTTCTTCAATGGCATCGACTTGAAAGCACGAAAAAGACAGGCTCTCGCTTCAGCTCTTTGGGCCGCCTTGCCTTTAGTGACAACTACAGCTGCTGCCTTCCTGGTAGTTGAGAGCTGTTTTTCACTAGCGGCCGAGGCCAAGAATAGCCAGAAGAACACCACCGACCCGGCTAACAAGAATACAAAGCTGGGAAAGCAGCTCTTTGAGAAAGGCGACTACGATTTAGCCATTGATGCTCTTTTGCAGGCCACTTATTTTGCCCGCAACGGCTACGCCCCTGAAGCTTTCTATTACTTAGGCAAGTGCTACATGGCCAAGAATGACTATCTTAAGGCCTATGATGCTCTGAAGAAGCATTTGAGCCAAAGCGTTTCTGGAGACGGATATGGCAACGTAGCTATGGTTGAAACTCTTACCGCGTTAAAGCGCTACACCGAAGCGCAACCTTATGTTGCTTTTGCTCTCAGGGGCGCGGCCTATGAATCTCCGCTCTATCGCGCCGCTCAAACAGCAAATGCCAAATTGTTTGAGGCCCAAGGCGACTTCTCTCCAGCCTGTGACTATTATCGCAACGCATTAGGCGATCGACCCTGGACTTACTACGACGCCTGGATTGGCTTTGGCGAATGTCTAATGAAGATGAAAAATTGGTCTGAAGCCTATAAATATTTAGACGAAATGCTCACCACCACTAAAACAATTAAGGGCTTAGACTACGAGCGGGTGCACCTTGATTTAGGTATATGCCTGCTGGCGAAAGGCAATCACCAGGGCGCCATTGACCATTGGCACCAATGTCTTGAATATAATCATGACAATAAAGAAGCACACTTGCAGTTGGCCATGCTCTTAGACGCTGAGAATCACATTGCCTCAGCTATTAAAGAGTATCGAAATTTTGTGCGCTTGAGCGATGATCCCAAAAACCATGCGCCCGACAAAGAAATGCGCTCGAAGCAAGTAGAGACTCGGATTGCCTTGCTCGAAGAAAAACTCAACACCGAATCTGCCCCTACCCGGCCCCAGATGACGCCCTACATGCTTATGCAAGAAAAGAAAGCTGAGCAAGATCGTATTCGCCAACAGCAACAAGAGCAGCAGAGGCAGATGGAAGAGCAAATGAAGTCTTTGCCCAAAGATGCTGGGTTCTAATTACCTGTGATAATTTTTCTGGTTTGATGGCTGGAAGGCTGAGGTTGAGTACTTATAGCCCGGTGGCACAGAGAAGAGCGTGGCTTTAGGTTGACGCGAAATGTAGCGAGTTAGGGTGGTGGTGCTTTTGCTGTTTGGAGCTGAGCTTATCACTAAGCAACCGGTTCTCTTGTTGAACCACGATTCAATTGGTGCGTTTTTGTCGCCGTTTGAGTAGGTGCGATAACCTTGGCAGGGCATGCCGTAGATGGTTTTCGTGCCTAGTTCTTCGGCGTTATTGCTTTTGAACATTTCTTCGTCAAATTCTTCCAGCCCTTTTGTGCTTAAGTTGTTACTCAAGAACATTCGCTCCTGCTCTTGCAGAAAATAGCGCTTTTTGTTGGGAAAGTCGAAGATTGTGGCACCAACCGTGGTGCTGTGTGGCATGGTTGACTCGTGGCGTACCTTGCCCTTGCCGTCGCAATAGACGTATAAAATTGATAGGCCGGAAGGGCTTCTCCGCTCGTATGCGGCTTCGTAGGGGATGCGGGGGAAGGTCTTCGTTAAGTCTCTGGTTGGCAGGTTTGAGTTGGCTTCAAATTTTGTCACTTGTGAGTAGACAGTCATGCCGATGATAAAAGCTAGCACCACCCATAGTGGTGCGGTGCGAGCGCTAAAGAGATTCCCGGGCGAGAGCGAATTCATAGAGACAGTTTCTTTTTCTTCATGGTGACTGAGGCAGTGAACTTTTCAACGGTGTTCAGACCTTCGTTATCACCCTTAATTACTGTGCCCGTAATGACTAAAATCCGACCACGAGTATAAGGCATCAGATAGTTAACCTGACATATTTCGCTTTCACCCAACTTGCCGGTATGCATGAGTCGCGCGCAATTAACGCCAGACGGCAGTTTGAGCATTTCGTTGCTGACGAGTTTGAATTCGTCGCACTGCTTGGGCAGTTCGTCAACCATTTCTGCGCTCATTTTGCTGAGGCTGCCTTTGGCTTGCTGGTCGGCCAGAACAATATTGCCTTTGCCTTCGCTTTGTTGCTTGACGAGAATGTCGTGCGGATACATAGGGTTTTGGGTGACTTGCCAGCCCGGTGGCAAAACATACGAGAAATTTTTTGAGTAGTCGGTTTGGTAGAGGTCGTGTTTATCGCTCTGGGCGTTAGTCTTGTCAATTTGACTTTGCAGCGCATTGCGGTTGTCGCTGGGGGCTGCCCCTTGCTTGGTTTTGCCTTCGGCGCTACCAACAATTAAGGTTGCTAGGCCGACCAGGGCCACTAGTGACGAGCGAATTAAGGTGGAAATCAGGCGCAAGTTTGGCGAGGTAAAGCTGGTCATAAGAACCTAGTCTACTTGAGGAATATCTGACGCATTTGTAGCACAAACGGCTGAAAGTTAAGCCCAGCTTACCGAAAATATAGAATTGCCAACGCTTTGAGAAGTGTTGTGAAGGTCTCTTCTGGGGTTTACCCTGGGTTATGCTGAAGTTGGCAAGGGAATATTTATAAGACCGGCTGTCCGGCTGAGTGGGAGGCTAAGGAGCTAGAGAATGCACCTGTTAGACGAAGTCACACCCGCTATCGATAGTGCTGCTGGCAGCGGAGAATTGCTGCCGAGGAGCGGCATTATCGTGTCTGGCATCACCAAGACGTATAAAGGGGGCAAGGTTAAGGCCCTCAACAATCTTTCTCTCGAAATAAAGCCCGGTGAGGCTTTGGGCCTTGTCGGTCCTAATGGCGCTGGCAAAACCACTCTTCTCAGCTGCTTAATGGGCTTCTTGCTTATTGACTCTGGCTCAATTCTCATTGACGGTGAAGCTCCAGATGCCCTTGCCACCAGGCGGATATTGGGCTATTTGCCTGAGCGGCTCACCTTCGACCGATGGATGACTGGCCGTGACTACATGCAGTATCACCACGAACTGGCTGGAATGCCGGAAGCAACGCGCAAGTTAGACTGCGAAGCTTTGCTTGAGAAAGTCGAGCTGCACCCTTCCACCTGGTCTGTGGCCGTAAAGAAATATTCAAGAGGTATGCTGCAGCGTTTGGGTTTTGCCCAGGCTCTGGTCGGCAACCCGCGTTATTTATTGCTCGATGAACCGGCTTCGGGTATGGACCCCCATGGCGTGATGATAGTGCGGCATTTGTTGAAGACCCTCAAAGAGGATGGTTTAACAATTCTGCTTAATTCCCACCAGCTTGACCAGATTGAAAAGGTCTGTGACCGTGTCGTTTTTATCAAAGCTGGCACGGTCAGTCGGGTTGAAGATCTCAACGTGAAAATTGAGCAGGAAGAGCACTTGCTGATTCGCTGGCTGTCTTCAGCTACTGAACTGCGTGGTGAAGATTTTGGCAGGGTGGCGCAAAAAGAGTGCTTGGCTATCACTGAAATCAATTCTGATTTCGCTCGGGTTAGCACTGCTGGTAGTGCGGCTACCGTTAAGCTAATCAAAGCGCTTGTTACTGCTAATTTTCCTATTAGCGAAGTGAGACCAGAAGATACCAGGCTTGAACGCCTCTTTATAAAGTCTAGCCAAGAGGAGCCAACCGCATGAACCGAGCCGTTTGTATCACTACTTGGCGCGAGTTTTGTGCCAACAAAGTCAGGGTGATTTTGCTCACTCTGCTGTTTCTTGGGCCAATCGTCACTTTTACGCTGCAGCGCTGTGGCAATCCTGAGGCGCTAAATGTCGATATGCTATCTCATCCGATTGTGGCCAGTTTCTTTACTTTGCTATGGGCATCGGGAGTGATTGGGCGCGAAGTTCAAAATGGCACAATCGCACTGGTTCTTGCTCGGCCAATCACGATAGCTAATTATGTTGTGAGTAAATGGTTTGCTGTTGGTTTTGCTGCTTCTCTGTGCGCGGTGGAGGCTGTCTTTTGTGAGCATATAATTTCGGCTGTTAATTGCCCATCGCTTTTGTGGGCGCCAGAATTTCTCGCTAACGGTTTTGAGCGGATTATGCTCTGCTTCGGTACGGCAGCTTTTCTGGTCTTTCTTTCTTCGCTTGTCTCTGGCCTGAAAGATCTAGCCCTGCTGGCTGGTTTCGGCTTTATGTTTGTCTTGTACAATGCCTTCGCTCAAACTGTCTATGCAATGTTCGGCAACATGCACATCGATAATAACTTTTTCCTCTATTTCGGTCGCATTATTGAGAGTCTGTTCACTGCCATATTGTTTCCCTATGTGCCAGTCTCAGCTTTCTTCTCGGGCAGCCTATTTGCCTATGGTCCGGTGCTGGCAGCCGTTACCCTTATAGCTTGTTGTCTGTCTTTCTCTATCTGGGTGCTTACTCATCGGGAGTTCTCATATGCAGCCGACTAAATCAAAAAGCACCAGATATCAGCCAAGGGGGCTCTATATCGCTGCCTCATTACTGTTAGCCTTCTCGGCCGCTTATAACATTAGTGATCAGTTTGCCGACGAATGCCTTAGTCAATTTACCAATCCTCTTTGTGGTGCTAGCCCAATTAAATGGCGCAGCAGAGACGAAGCTCTAAGTGAAGCTAAGCGCGCCAATAAACCTATTCTTTATGCCTTTTTGACGAGAAGAGACAATGCTTCTCTGCAAATGTATGGCGAGGGTTTTCACGACCCCAAAGTGGCTGAGCTAATCAATCAAAACTTTGTACCTGTAAGAGTTGATTATGATAGTCGTGACTACAGCAATAAGTCTTCGCTTTATAATCAATTGCACAGTCAATACGGCTATAGCTCTACTTGTGAATTATTAGTGGTGCCAGCGCATATGACTGACATGTCATCGACAGATTTAAACTCAAGCGCCAATTTGTCAGAGCTTGGTATTGATAATACTGGTGGTCTAGAGTCTGGCTCTCGTTATAACTGCAATTACAACTATGGTGGAGGCGGTGTTTATCGCCATGGCCGTTATCGCACTGATGGTCAAGGTTATTGTGGTAATTCAGCGAAGTTTATTGGCTACACCAATAAGCAAGAGTTGATTGATTATTTGTATGGAGCACAGCATTGGCACCGACTGCCCGCTACCAAAGGCAAGGTTGCCTGGTTGCCGCTAGCTGTGGCTGGGGAACCGCTGAAGAGCAAACCCCGTCTGCTTGCCTTTGTCGATAATGCTGGCTCGTCCAGTGATGCCTTGCGCCTCGATACCTTCTGGAATAAGAGAGACTACAGTCTGATCAATAAAGAGTTTGAGCCGGTACTAGTCGAATTTCACCACGGCGACTCTGCTTACAACCGGCCTCTGGAAAAGTTGAAAGAAAAGTATGGCATCACCACATTACCAGCACTTGTGATTGAAAGCAGTAATTTGGCTACTCCGCTGGTGCAGTTCGGCAGTGCCAATGCGGACAGTACCCATGACTTCCTAGTTTCTGGTGTTATGAAGAGCGCTACAAAGCTGTAAACTAATTAGTGTTAGTTTGCTTCCGTTGCCTCTCTTCCCTTTGAAAAGGACTATTAATGGCGCTCACCACTGGCCACAAGACGATTGATGTAGACGGCAAAATTTTGCATATTCCTGAGGGCATCAACTACAGCTGTGCTGGCTGTGGCCGTTGCTGTAACGGTGTGGCTGTGCCCATGACGCAGGATGATTATGAGCGTGTTTCAGCCATAGATTGGAGCAAAGAACTGCCCCAGTTTGATTGGAGCAGGCAGTTTAGAATGCTCAATGCTAAGGAGAACGATAGTTCTACTTACACCCATGCCATTAGGCCTACTGATGATGGTCACTGTCCTTTTTTGATCAACAAGCTTTGCCACATCCATGCCACCAGAGGCGAGCACGTTAAGCCCCTCATCTGTGGCCTGTTCCCCTATTCATTTAATAACACCCCTTCGGGGGTCTATCTCACCGTCAGCTTCCGTAGCAACGCTGTTTTGAGCAATGTTGGAACGCCCCTAACCGAACAGATTGATACTCTCAAAGAAAAATTTGCTGTTTACAACACGCTTTATACTGCTCGTTCAGTGATCTGGGATGCTGTGAAGCTCACCGTTGACAAGCCCATAACCTGGGAGCAGTACCTTGACTACGAAAAAGGTATTTTGAATGCCTTGATTCGTGAAGACCTTTCCTTGAAAGAAAAAATCTTCGCCGCTTCTGATTCTTTATTCAAAGACCTGAATAAGCCTCCCCTGCCAGACACTATCGCCCCGCCCAAGGGCTTAGACAAAAAGTTTTTGGCTGGACTTTTTGCTTTATATTTTCCCAACGATCCCAAATATCTCAATAAAGACGTGGTCTTTAACGGCATCTCCTTTGCTCTAGACTTAGCCTTGAAAGCGCCGAAGTTCAAGGTCGTCAATCGCTCCTACACTTTTGAAGAGCTGACTAATTTCCCCTGGCCAGAAGCAAATTCTGAGGACAGCTCTAAAGAAAATGCTGAGGCTAAAGAAATAGATGATTTGCTCACTCGTTTCTTGTACTCGCGGGTATTTGGCAAATGGTACTTTGGCGGCGGCTTTGCTCAGCTTAGCGTTATTGCCGGCTTCCATCACCTTGCTCTTCTGATGCCCTTGATGCGCATGCACGCTGCTGGCTTAGCCATTGCCCGTGGTGCTGCCAAAGTGGAAATGATTGATGTGATGGTGACTGTTCGTCAGCTAGAAGAGAAAGTGCAAGAGGCCGTTCTCGATGGCTACAGTGCCGCTCTCTGGGAGTTGATACTATTTGCCCCAGGCCGCCTGCGCCGACTTCTAAGTGCCAGTATCTAGAGACCGTCTTTAGAGCCGGTGCACTAGCTTTCTTGACTCATTTTTACTAGGAAAATGAGTCAAGAATTGAAGACTGTAAGACTATAAGAACATCAGCAATGACTGGCAGCACTTTTCTCAGCGAGAAAGCAACAAGAAGAATAGACGCAATAAGAGGAATATAAGCGGATTTACCGAGACCGAACCAGCCCGAAGCTAAATCGACTTATTTGCCTGTGTACTGTGGTGTGCGTTTTTCGACGAAGGCTTTGACCCCTTCTGCAAAATCGTCTGAGCGACCAGCAATTTCTTGCAGGCTGGCTTCGTACTCAAGCAGTTCTTCTAAGTCATCGAAGACAGCGCGGTTAACGGCACGCTTGGTCAAACCAAAAGCTTTGGTTGGGCCAGCGGCTAGCCTCTCTGCTAGAGCTACGGCTTCTTTCATCAAATCGTCTTCACCAACAATCTTGTTGATGATGCCGAGATTTAGTGCTTCTTCTGCACTGAGCTTGTCGGCGCTGAGCATTAGTTCGAAGGCCTTAGTAAGGCCGACTAAGCGTGTGAGGATGAAAGTTGCACCTGAATCAGGAATCAGACCAACTTTGGTGAAAGATTGAATGAAATTGACTTTGTCAGTGACGATGCGGTAGTCGCAAGCAAAAGCAATACTGGCTCCAGCACCAGCAGCAACACCGTTAACAGCAGCGATAATTGGTTTTTCGATGCGGCGTAACTTAATGACAATAGGGTTGTAGCGACGACGGATAGAGTCACCGAGCGAAGGGCGCTCTCCCATTTCTTGAGCAATGCTGCGGCTCTGCAAATCTTGACCAGCGCAGAAACCACGACCGGCAGCTGTCAAAATGATGGCGCGAACTTCTTTGTCTTTTTCCATCTCTTTGAGGGCATCTTGCAGTTGAAATGTTAGTTCGTCGCTAAATGCATTGAGTTTGTCCGGGCGGTTCAGAGTGATGATACCAACACCGTTTTTCTTTTCTGTAAGTAAGATTTTTTCGTCAGACATTTTCTTTTCCTGAGATTTAAATTGAAACTAAAAGTGTAGTTAAGAGCAAAAGTGCATTTGAAACTAAGTAGATTTCAGCGTCTTGCTGATTCTATTTGCCAGTGAAAGTAGCTTTGCGCTTTTCCATGAAAGCTTTCATGCCTTCTTTTTGATCTTCTGAAGAGAAGAGCATGTAGAAGTTCTTGCGCTCAAATTGCAGACCTTCTTGCAATGGTCCGTCAAATGATTTAAGTACAGCTTCTTTGGCTAGTTTTACGGCAATAGGAGATTTTGCTGCAATTTCTTTGGCCATGGCTTTGGCTTCTTCTAGGTAAAGCTCCACTGGGGCTACTTTATTGACTAGACCCATTTCTAGAGCTTCGCGAGCTGTTAGTGGGCGACCAGTTAGAATCAGCTCCATAGCTTTGTATTTGCCCAGTACGCGGGTCATGCGCTGAGTGCCGCCAGCTCCGGGAATGACACCGAGATTGATTTCTGGTTGGCCGAACTGAGCTGTTTCAGAAGCAATGATGATGTCGCACATCATCATTAGCTCGCAGCCACCGCCCAGAGCGAAGCCACTAACAGCAGCGATGATTGGCTTCTTGATATTTTTGATGCGGTCCCATGTAGCAAATCTATCTTTGAGCATAATTGAGACCGTGGTCTCGTCTGACATTTCTTTGATGTCAGCTCCAGCGGCAAAGGCGCGGTCGCTGCCTGTTAGAACGATTGCTCTAACGGAATCGTCGCGGTCAAAATCTTCGAGGGCAGTGACAAGCTCTTCCATCAATTCGTGATTAAGGGCGTTGAGAACCGTGGGGCGATGGAGGTTGACTACGCCGATACTGATCTCAGGTTGATCTGCTTTGCCTGACTTGGCTCCCACGGCTTCTTTTGCTGTGAGAATGTTTTTGTATGTCATAGTCATCACCATCTCTCCTAATTGATCCTCCGAAAATTTCGCTGTTTCAGACTTAATTTGCTTTAGATTTTGGTTACCCTAATTTTTCGCCGCAATTGCCACAGAAGCCAAACGATACAGGCATTTCTTTGGAGCACTTGCCACAATTGCGCAAGTTTACTCCCAGGTTGACGCCTTCAGCATCGCCAGCAGCTTTGCAGCGAATTTTGCCATAGTTAATTGGTTGCTTTTTGCGGAAGGCTTTTAGGCCTTCAGCTGTTTCATAGCTACCAGCGTGCAAGGACAGCCAGTCGCGGGCATGGCCGACAGTCATGGCCCAGGAGAAGTCTCTCCACATATTGAGCTGTTGCTTGGTGTAGCGGGTGCACTCCGGCAGTTTGTTGTAGAGCTTTTCTGCCATCTCGGCCACTGTGGCGTCGAGCATAGAAGCTGGCACCACCTGATTAACCAGGCCCCAGTCAAGAGCGGTGTAAGCGTCAACGCTTTCGCAAAGTAGCAACATCTCGCGAGCCCGGCGATCGCCAATCATCATCGGTAGCCATTGAGTGGCACCACCGGCAGCGACACTGCCGCGAGCGGCGCCGACCTGGCGGATGGTAACGTGATCGGCTGCAATAGCTAGATCGCAAGCCATGTTCAGTTCGTTGCCACCACCAACTACCATACCGTTTAACCGAGCAATCGTTGGCTTGCCAATATTACGCAAGCGATCATGCATTTCAATGAATGTGTACATCCACTTGTGGTAGTTGTTCGGTTTCTTGAGAATGTAATCTTCTTGTTCTTTCAGGTCGGCACCGGTGCAGAAGGCTTTTTCTCCTGCGCCGGTGATTACCACTACGGCAATGGCATCATCAGAACCACAGTCTAAAAAGGCTGTTCCCAACTCTTTGAGAGTGAGGGTATCAAAGCAGTTCAGCACATCAGGGCGATTGATTGTAATCGTCGCGACGTAGCTCTCTTTTTTGTAGATGATTCTTTTGAATCCGTAGTTTTCAGCCGGCATGCCGGTGAATACTACATCGGGCGATGTTGCCTGTGGCATTCCGATACCTTCGTTTAGTCTGGCTTTAGGGCGGGATTTAGAACTGTTTTTAGTTCAGGATATTGATCTGTCTCGTGGTCTAGCTTTTGCTTGAAGAACTTATACAGTAGCAGGTACTTTTTCTACTTCAGCAAACATCATTGAGACTAGCTCTTTAGCAAAGCCCATGAGGTTCTTGGCAGATGCTCTGCCTTCTGGGCTAGACATGGCGGCATCAAGTGCTTCTTTGTTTTCGAAATAGAGTTCAGCCATCAAATAGTATTCGGCTGTGCCCATTGGTGCGCCGGTTACGCGAGAAATTTCAGCTTTCTGCAGGCCAGGCATTTTCATTGCTAAAGGAATATGGGTATTGAAATATTGATTATCAAAATCAGCACTGTCAGCTGGGGTTTTGTATAGAGCAATGAGCTTAACCATGGTTGATTCTCTTCCTTTTTTGCTGAAATTTTGTATTAGTCTGATTTCGTTTTGTCTTAGGTTTCCTTGCGCTTGTCGATCACTCTTACTGCTTTACCTTCGCTGCGAGCCAAGGTTTTTGGCTTGAGCAGGCTCACGTCAGCGGTAAGGCCGAGGCTGTCTTTTAAAAGTTTTTGAATATTTTCAGTAAGGTCGGTCATGTCTAAGTGACCGTCTTCGAAATGACCCCATCTATCAATCAGAGCTTCTGTCACTTCCACTTGGATTTCTAAGGTATCGAGCGCTTTGCGGCGATCAATCACCAGTTGATAGTGTGGTGCTAGCTCTTCCATTGAGAGCAATGCTTTTTCAATTTCGGAAGGGTAGAGATTAACGCCGCGAATAATTAGCATGTCATCAAGACGGGCTCTTACTCGCACCATGCGTCGCATGGTGCGACCACAGACGCATGGTTCTGGTATCAGGGTCGAGAGGTCGCCGGTGCGGTAGCGAATGACTGGTATTGCTTCTTTTGTCAGAGTGGTGAAAACAAGCTCGCCTTCTTCGCCGTCTGGTAGCACTTCTCCAGTAATTGGATCAACGATTTCGGCAATGAATAAATCTTCCCAGATATGCAGGCCGTGCTTGGCCTCGATGCACTCGACTGAAACGCCTGGCCCCATTACTTCACTCAAGCCGTAAATATCAAGGGCCTGAATTTGCAGAAGATTTTCAAGTTGGCCACGCATTTCTTCGGTCCATGGTTCGGCACCAAAAATGCCGATTTCAAGATTGATAGAGTTGCGAGGAATCTTCATTTCGGCCATGGTGTAGGCCATGTTCAAAGCGTAAGATGGCGTGGACAGTAGAATGCGAGCACCAAAATCTTGCAGCAGCATAATTTGTTGCTGGGTGCGTCCACCGCTAGCTGGCACCACGGTGCAACCAAGGCGCTCGGCGCCATAGTGCATACCGAGGCCACCAGTGAACAAGCCGTAACCGTAGCTGTTGTGCAAAACGTCGCTTGGTCGCGTGCCACCACATGCAAGCGAGCGGGCGCAGGCCTCGGCCCAGTTTTCAATATCGCCTTTGGTGTAGCCAACTACAGTTGGTTTGCCTTTTGTGCCGGAGCTGGCATGAAGTCTGTTGACCTCGCTCATTGGTTTGGCAAATAAGCCAAATGGATAGTTATCGCGCAAATCGCTTTTTTTCATGAAAGGAAAATTGGCGAGTTCTTTGATGCTCTTCATGGCATCAATTTTTTCTGATGTCATTCCCGCTTGGGTGAAGCGCTCACGTAGCAGTGGGACGTTGGCATAGACTTGCCGTAATGTCTCTTTCAAGCGCTTGAGCTGGAGAGCCTCAAGGCTTGAGCGATCGATTGACTCGACAGCTTTGTTCCACATAAATACTTCTGTCTTTGTTGGCATAGCTTTGCGGTTGTCACGGTGTTCGATTTTGCAGCTTAATATATATCACGGGCTAGGGGGTGACCCCTCCATTCTCAATATTCTGTCTATTTTTCACCGTTTTTCTGTGCTTTTTGCTCTAGATTCTGTTTGCTTTTGACGATTTGGGCTACAGTCTAATCAGAAAGTAGAAAACAGAAGCAGAACTAAAACTAGACTCGAAATCTTAGTTTCTAGAAATAGTCACTAGAATTAGTTTCTAGAGATAGAAATAAATGCCCTATATAGGAAGACATGGCGTCCGATCCTCTTGAAGTCGATAACCCTGGCGAAGGGCCTGAACCAGTAACTGGAATTGAATCAGCCGGGCCCTCCGCAAGTGGCGAAAGAGTGCAGCAGCCGCTTTCTAACTTGGGGCCGCGCAATCAATCCCCCGGCAATCGGCCCTGGTCAGACCGAGTAGTTTGGCTTTTGATCGTTTTGGCTCTGGTGGGCTTTGGCCTTTACGTCAAGCTTGATACCCGTGTTTTTCCTTCGGCTTCTATAGATCTCAAGTACAGTCGTGAGCAAATTGCTCAACAGGCCCGTGACCGAGCCAAAATTTGTGGCTATAAGACTGAGTCGACAATCGAGTCGACCACATTCACCTTTTTTAACGAAAGCAAGACTTTCTTAGAGTACGAGCTTGGTCTTGATGAAGCCAATCGCTTGATGAAAGACAAAGTGCCAGTCTGGTCTTGGACAACTCGCTATTGCAAGCAAAATGACTTAGAGCAATTTCGTGTCTGGCTTTCACCGACCGGCAAGCTGTTGGCTTTCATGCACAGCTTTGAAGATGAGCGGGCCATGCCTACCATCAAGCATGAAGAAGCCCTGGCAAGGGCCCAGACTTTTTTAGAGAAAGAAGTCAATCGGCCTCTGGCCGGACTGAAGTTAGTCACTGATAAGACCACCACCCAAGCTCACCGTGACGATCATTCTTTTACCTGGGAAGACACTAGCGCAGACAATGATTTCAAGGGTGCCAAGCTGCGCTACTACGTAGCATTTTCTGGCGATGAGTTGAGTGAGTATTCGTGCTTCCTCAACATTCCAGATGAGTGGAAGCGCAAGTACAGCAAGGTGCGCTCCATGAATGAGCTCTTGCAAAATATTGCCAATATCTTTTATGGAACCCTGCAAGCACTAGCCGTTTTAGTTGTGCCCTGGGCCCTGACTCGCAAGCAAATGCGCTGGCGCTTTGCCATCTTTGGTGGCTTAGTCACCGCCCTTGTCGGTGCCCTTGATTCGGTCAACGACTATTCTTCGGTGATTGATTCTTATGACCCCAGCAGTTCATTTCGCGACTACATTGTTTCCTACTACTTCCGTCAGGCTGTTGCCACCATCAGCTCGTTTGTATCTGGAGTCTTACTCTTTGGTGGCGCTGATGTAATTTATCGCTTGTGCTATCCCAAGCGCATTGCTTTAGAGAACTATTTGACACTGCGGGGTTTCGCCAGCAAAGAAGGACGCACTGCTGTGCTCGTTGGCTACTGTGTCTTTGCCGTTCACCTCGGTTGGATTATCGCCTATTACATCATTGGTGAGAATTTTAAATTCTGGTGCCCTCTTGGTGTTGATGACTATCAGTTACTGGGCAGCGCCGTGCCGTTCTTCTCTGCTGTCTCGCTTGGTATTCATGCCGCCACCCAAGAAGAGACAATTGCTCGTGTTGTAGCGCTTAGTTTGATGGAGAAGCTCACCGGTCGCTTCTGGATTGCCAATCTTTTTCAGGCTGCTTCCTGGGGCTTCATGCACAGTTCCTATCCGCAGCAACCTGCTTATGCCCGCGGTGTTGAATTAACTATTGGTGGACTATTCTACGGTTACATTATGCGGCGCTACGGGCTGCTACCCTGTTTTATTGGCCATTATTTAGTCGATGCCTTCCTCACAGTCAAGCCCCTGTTTTCAGCCGAGGCTCCCTGGCTCAGGGCCTCGGGCTTGTTGCCCTTAATTCCCTTTGTGGTGGCAACGCTTCTGTCGTTGCTTTATGACTATTACAAGAAGCGAAATACTTCTTCTTCTTCTTCTTCTTCTTCTTCTCTTGCCGAAGTAAGCACAGCAGAGTCACTTGCCCTTGATCCTGACGCCGCTCTGTACAATCAGGCTCTACCGAGCCAAGCTGTTGAAATCAAGCCTCTCGCTGATGAAGGTGAAGCTTATATTTATCAACCGTTCAAGCGCAAAACCAAGTGGATACTTGCCGTTATTGGGGTGTGTGGTATCACTTTCTCCTTCTGCACCAGCACGCCCCTGCCAGGTGATCGCAGCCGTGTCACCATTGACCGAGAGCGCGCTATCGGGCGCGCCAAAGACATTCTCAAGCGCAATGGTGTTGATCCTTCTGTCTACCTCAATGTTGCTTCGCTGGCCACCAATGTCTCAGTGGAAGAAATGCAGTATCTGTTTGAGCAGCGCAAACTAGCTGCTACTCTTGATCTTGCTAGTGTTACTCAGCCCGGCTTTATCTGGTCTGTGCGCTTCTTCCGCTTTCTTGATCCCACTGAATACAAAGTGGAAATGTATGGCGATGGTCGTGAATATTCGTTTGATATTACTGAAGACGATGATGCTCCTGGCGCTAGCATTACTAAGCCAGAAGCTGAAAAACTTGCCCTTGCTTATGTTCATCGAGTACACCCGGAGTATAAAGACGTTGTGCTCGATAAGTCGTCATGGTCTAAACGCAAGAACCGTGATGACTTCGATGTAGAGTGCAAAGTGCCTTCGCTAAAAGTGGGAGAGGCTGACTATAAAATTACCTTGCAAGTGGTAGGAAATGTGCCCTGCAATTTCTCACAAGCTTGGCAATTACCGCAAAAGTGGCGCTTCGAGCGCTCTAAAGAAACTAGCAAAGATCACATTTTTAAAGGCATGCGTGACGTTGCCTACTACGTAATGGGCGGCTTGTCGCTCTGGTGGGGCATTGGCATTTTACGCTCGGGCGCTGTGCGTTGGCGGCCCGGTATATTCATTGGAATTGCTGCTGGTCTTTTGGTTATTCCAGAAGAGTTCAACCATTGGCCAGTCTTGCTTAATCAATATACTGATAGCTCACTCTCGCAACCAGCCTTTGTTTTCAATCAGCTACTTGGTCTGGTTAAAGACTCTACTGGCAAAATGGTCGCTACTTTTGTTTCTGTCACCCTCGGCCTAGCTGTCTATCGGCTTCTCTCGCCAAAACTCGGCATCATGTCTGTAGTTAAGGCGGCATTTAGGCCCAGTGGAGTGGCACCACGGCTGATGCAGCAACAGATGTGGCTTGATGGCATCTTAGTAGCCATGGCTTGGGCCGGTCTCAATCAAAGCAAAGACTCTTTGCTCGATTTCGCGCTCTCCTGGTTCTCGCCCGAGATTCGCACTGCTTCTTTGAGTAGTCTTGCTAGCCTGACAGACTTTATTTTCCCAGTGGCTTCTGATCTAATTGAGCTCGCTCCTTCTCTATTGGGAGCAGCTACCATGGCGCTTATTGGAGCTGGTCTCTATAACAAATATATTCCGCGATTTGGTTTCTTTGTTATCTTCGTAATTCTTGCCACCATGCTCAAATATAGTTATGCGCGGCACTGGCAAGACTTTGTCATGTTCGTCATTTCTGACACAGTGCAGCAAGTCATATTCTTTATTTTCGTGGCCAGGCTGGCTCGCTTCAATCCGGTTGCCTACCTGGTTAAGGTTGTGATCGACGATTCGCTGCCTCTAATTTATGTGATCTGGATATTCGGCTGGCCGTGCTTTGCGCCAACATTTTTCTCCCTGATTATTTATGGTCTCTTGCCAATAATAATGCTGGCCTACTATCGCGCTCGTAATAAGCGTTTGAGCGCTACTAATCCGGCCATCGCCGCTGCTGTTGCCGGTAATATTGCTGATAGCTCTGGCGACAACTCAGAAGAAAAAGCCTAGGTGCTATTTCCCCCTGCTACTCAGTTGCCTTTGGCGCTGGAGCGTGAAAGTTTTTCAATACGAGATCTTTGTTGCTGCCAGCCAAGCTTAAGACTGGATCGCTAATGACAAAGTGGAAGACTGTGAAAGGCTGTCTTTGATCGCGCCTGACCATGTGTAAGTGCAAGATGGCTGATTTCAGGCGGGGTAGGCGGGCGGCCACGGCCTCGTTGCTTAGAACACTACCATCGGCTAATTTGACTTTGCCAGCATCTTTGGGAGTGTTGTAGCGGGCAGCGTCGCCGAAGAGTTCTTTTTCTAAGTCGTTTTGATCTGGTCGATTGGCTTGATCTTGATCAGTTTGGCCGCTTTCGCTCTGCTCTCTCTTTGCTGTTTTTTTCTGCTTATTGACTAAAGCCCGGGCTGCCTCTGGCTCGTCGGCTGTGCCCTTGTCGAGGGATGGCCGCATACGCAAAGTCAGTGCTTTCCAGGCTTCGTGGTCGGGGTCAGCTAGAAATTGCTCAAATTGTTCTGATGATATGTCGTAGCCATAGGCCATATCGAGCGGTAAAAACATGGGGCGATAGTTTTCGAAGCGCAGAGGTATAGCCACGGCAAAGTCTTCTGGCTTGTCTAAAATCGAGTAGTTCTTGGTGTCTGATTTCATCGCTTTGACCGCGATTGGACCGGCTTCAAAATCGTGGCCCATGAGAAAAGCTAAGTTTGGTTCTTCGCCGGAGTTGTAAAACAGATACGAAACCCAACCTAGTTTGGCTGGACAACGACAGACATTGCCCCCGAATGCCTCTACCACTTTGCCGTAGTCATTGTTTTTTACATGCTTCACAAATGAAAAGGCATGCCGACTGGGATCAGACGGCTGATCACCCCTGAATGCTTGAAACAAGACAATCAGAAAACAGCCGATTAAAAATAAGGGAAGAATCACCCGCATTTCCAGAGTGTAACTTGGATTTGGCTGTGATACTATCCCTTCTTTGACCTTCTTTCTATGTTCTTTCAATCTTCAATTTCTCAGCTTTATTTTGTAAGAGGCATAAGCTATGGACCTACTTGGAAACGCTGGCCTGGTAGCTAAGAACCTGCCCGCCTTATTGCTTGGGCTGACAATATTTGTTTTTCTCTTTGACCTCGTGCGCAACCGCACCTGGGCCAGTTTAGAACCGGCCAAATTAGCTGCATCGGTCAAGGCCTTAGGCCTCACCGCTGCGGCCGGAGCTGCGCTTCTTGGCCTGGTGTCTGCTGCCGGTCAACCCTTCGCTGACATTGCTTACTACTTTGTTGGCTTAGCGGTAACTTATGTTTTTGCCACGCTTAGCCTTAAGCCAGCCATGCGCACAATGTTGCATCTTGCCTGTGCTGTTGCCCTAAATATGTTTGTGCCCGCCGATAAGCTCACTCTGGCGGCTTGTTCATATTTGATGGGGGCGGTTGCTATTCGCCTGGTATTGAATATGCTCAAGCCTAAAGATTCACGGCTTGATGATGTCGCTCCTCCTTTTGTTTATTTGTCAGCCATGCTCTTTGCTTCATGCGGAGCAGCTGGTGGTGGCAACGCTGAAAAATACAGTGGCATGATCAATAGTGCCTTCATTGTCTCGACGCTCATGACCTTGATGCAAAGGCCGTTCATGCGCGATGACAAAATTTTAGTCAAGCGCCTGGTCTTGACTCTCTCTGGTGGACTGGCCTATCTGGTAATGGTGACTAAGGCGGTCAATGCTCCTGAATATGTGCGTTTGGCTGCTCTTGTTGGAGCCGGCTACGGCATGGCTTATGCCCTTGATGCTATCGCCATTAAAAAAGACTGTGCCACCAGCGCTATTAAGCAGATATTGATCATCGGCATATTTACTCTGCTGGCCACAAGACTGTTTGGAAATCTTGGTATGGCTGCTCTAGGAGCCGGCTGTATGGTTGGTAATTTCAGCCAGATACCTGCTTGTGCTGCCATTTTCTTTGGTGCTCGCATTCTTGAGCAAGTTTTCGCCTATGCCAATGTCTCAAACGTCACTGGTATCAATCTCAACCATCCTTATGTCAGCGCTGCGCTCTATCTGGGGCTCTTCTCGGCTCTTGGGCTGATGGCTCTGCTTAAAGATGTGTCAGACCTTCGCATTGCCGCTGCTGCCTTTGCCCTACTTACAGCGCTTGGCACCGGAGCGGTGAGCTATTTCTTGCATAGTGAAGCTGCTGGTGGCTATCTTATTAGTTTGATTGTCTCAGCTGTGCTGGTCGCTATTGTTGGCCAAGCTTTCTTCCCTGAAGAAGAAGAAAAGGTGGTCAATGTGGCCCTGGTACCGGCTTTAGCGACAAGCTCTGCCATGGTATCGGCTGGTCTTTTGCAATTTGGTCTTAGTGCCACCATAGAAGATCGCATGACTGTGATAGGCGTCATGGGTGCTGTTACTTTTGCGGCATTGTTAGCTAGTTATTTCATTGGCCGCGGCAAGGCTATCGGTAATTCCGATAGCTCAAATGGTGGTGGCTCAAATCCTGGTGATTCAGGGCAGCCTGTAGCTGTCTCGGGAGACTAAGCTGGTTTGATTCTTTTTCTGGACGTCGCCGTCGAGATAAACTTCAACTAGCAAATTGCGACCATCAAAAGCTAGCTCTCTGCGCCTCAGTTGGCGGCTCTTAGCCTGAGCTTTCATGTCGTCGCTGCCGACAATTGAAATAATCAGTTCTTCTGGAGCGCTAGTGCTTTCGCAGCGAATTTGTACTGGTTGCTTGTAAGGGTTAACTAGCTTCAAGTCGGCTTTGCCGTACCAGACAGTGGCGTCTAGACCGGGGGGCACAGAGCGCACACAGGTAGTATGGGCGGCTCTCTCTTTTACTTGCAGACCAGAGAGTAGCGCTGCTTGGTAGAGGCAGGAAGATATCAGACAAATGCCACCACCTTCGCTGCTCACCCGCGCCCCCCCCAGGTAGCTACCGGCTGGCACAAAGCCTCTGCTACCGGTGCGCGGACCGACTTTGGCATTGAAAGAGAAAGTTTGGCCGGGCTCAATTACCGCACCGTCTAAAGCTCTAGCGGCGGTGATGAAATTGAGCCTTTGCTCGCGGGAGTATTGACTGAGGCTGACCGTGCGCCTGGCTAGTTCGGCTTTGTAGGGATGGTCGTTGAAGTAATAAGTCAACAAGAAAATTGGCGTGGCAAATAAAGCCACGGTGGCTAATTGCTGTTGCCATTTTTGTTTCTTATGCTTGTTGTCTTTCACTATTGGCTCAGTCATGGGCGATTACCTAAGTTATTCAACAACATTGAGACGATCGAGATTGGTGAAGCCCTTGATGCCTTTGCTGTACATACCAGCTAGCATGGCCGGATTAACATTGACTCGACCTGGTAGTTCCATGCGCAACAGGGTATTGAATTGCGATTTACCCTGGGGCAAGTTAGTACCAAAATAGACAATTTTGTCGTCGAGCACGTCTTGATGGGTCCACCATGGTCGGCCCCAATCGCCTTGTACCACTTCGTCTTCACTAGGCTCTGCCGCTTCGGTTTGGTTCTTGCTTTCAACCACCTCTGCACCAGATGGCAGAGCGGCTTCGACAATAACGTAGGGCAGTGACCTTGGTGTGTCTACCAGCACTTTCATCAAGATCGTCTCACCGGCTTTGATAGACGAACCAGCAAGGGGCTCGGCTTTCACTTTGATGATGCCACTGGTGGTGTCGGCCACTGATTTGAGGCGGAAGAATTGCCGCTCTAGTTTGAGGTCGGCAGGTAGATTTGCTACACCAGTGGCACCTTCGGCCAAGAGTGTTTTGTAGTAGTTGGTGGTCACTACCCAGTAGAGTCTACCGTCGCCGTTCTTGGTGAGCTGCAGTGTGTTCTTCGCGCCAGGAGCAAGGCTCGATGGCCAGGCCAGGGTCTTGCCTTTGGTCAAGCGATCAGCAGCGCCAAAGTCAAACTTGCCTAAATCAATTTTGCCAAGAGCATTTTTGCCTAGTTCATTTTTGCCTAAATCTGGTCCGCCCTCTCCAAGTAAAGCGTCAAGAGTGAAGTTAGTGACTTTGCCACCCAAGGCCGCTTGAGCATTGAGTTCATCGGCCAGCAGGGCTTTGAATACTTGGGCTGTGGCTTTGGTTGTACCCCAGCCGGTTTCGCCGCGGTGCAGAAGAATCCAGGCTTTAACACGCTCAATCTTGGCTGTTTCACTTGGCCGCACTTCAAGCATTGTGGTCAGACCCAGAGCTGTTGTCTCTTCTGGGGTGAAGCGATAAGAGTAGTAGCCATATTCATCGATATTGGGACCAATCTTCAGCAGCATTGCCTTGCTGCGTTCCCAGTCGATAGTTTCATCGGTGGTATTGGCTAGAACTAAGAGGCGGTCAAGTATTTTCTGAGCGCCATCTTCGCGACCGGCAAGCTTGAGGGCGCGAGCAAAGTAACTCAGGGCCTCAGGGGTGAGGGTGCTCTGATTTTTCTCAAGATAGTTGACAGCAACTAGATCTGACTTGTTTAGCTTCTTCTGCCAGAGAGCCTGGGTGAAGAGCATGTAGGCAAGATCTGTACGGCTCTCACTATCAAAGTACGAGTCGGCCATGTGTTTGGGATCGCTCAACTGTTCAGTCAAGGTCTTAATGGCCGTGGTTTGCCACGAAAGGCCTTTGCTCACCATCTGGTCGTCGACTTTGTAGCCTACGCCCTTAACTAATTTGAGACCTTCTAAGACCAGTGGTGTCAGGTAGGCGCTGGTTGTGTCGCCAGCCCACCAGCCCCAGCCGCCATCACCGTGTTGATACTCAGTCAGTTTGGCCATGCCATCTTTGTAGACTTTGGCAAACTTGGTGGTATCAGCAGTGCTTAGGGGCGCTGAAAGTTTCTTGTTCAGTTCCATTGCCACCACCGATGGCATCAAGCGCGACATTGTCTGCTCGGTGCAGCCATAGGGGTAGTCAATCAGGTCGTTGAATTTGTCGAGTACCGCTCCAATTGTTGAAGAAGACAGGCTCACTGAACGGCTCAATGTGCCTGGTCTGGCATCGGTGATGGCCGGTATGTCAAGCGACAGGGTGTCGTTAGCGTTGGCCAAAAGACCAGACTTGATTAGAGTAACTGGAATGCCCAGGGCATTAACCGCTACTTCTTTTTCTAGGGCATCGCCTGCGGTTTCGCCTCGAGCCACCAGTTTGATTTTTGTTTTACCAAGCTGGTTTGCCTTCACTGGCCAGTCAAACCGGGCCGCTTTGTCGGCTTCGATTGTCAGGGCCTGGGTCAAGGCTGTGCTAGTAGTCAGCTCTGGCCCCATGGTCAAGTTGAGAGATACTTTTTGGGTCTTGTCGGTGTAATTGTGCACCACCGCTGTAACGTTGCCTTCGTCTCCAACGCTGTAGAAGCGAGGCAGAGCTAAGCGAGCGATCAGGTCTTGGGTGACCATGATTTTTTGCAAGGTAGCACCGACATTGGTGGCCATGTCTATGCCGCGAACAGTAGCGCGCCAGGTCGTTAAATTGTCTGGCAACTTAACCACAGCTTTAGCTTCGCCTTTTTCGTTAGTGACTAGTTCAGGCACCCAGGCTGCTGTATCGCGGAAGTCTTTGCGCACTTTCGGCTCTAGTTTGTCTGGCCCGCCTGAATATTGTTCAGGGAAGGAGCAAACTGTAGTGACCCAATTAGGTAGCCTTTCGTAGAAGAATTTCTTGATATCGCTAGCGGTTTCGGCCCGTATTGAATAAATGGCTTCATCCACCACGCCCAGCGATAGCTCAACGCCTTTGACTGGCTTACCTTGCTGGTCGACAGCTTTAACGGTATAGGTTGCTTGTTCGCCTGGTTTGTATTTTTCTTTGTCGCTGGCAATTGTCAAATTAAGGAAGTGATTGTCTGGGCTAACCATGACCACTTGCTCTTGGTTGTAGAACTGTTTGTTCTTGGCCACCAGTGACACAGTGACATAGAAGTTCGGCGTAAATTCTTTGCTGACTGGAATTTCTACCAGTTTCGCTGCTGAATCAAGCGCTACTGTTTTGAAGCTATGAAGCTTGGTGCCTTCGATTGACACAATCGCTTCTGCCCCATCTTTACCGGTGAATGGACCAGTAATAATCAGTTTGGCTGTTTCGCCTGGCTTATAGACGCGTTTGTCTAACTTAAGCTTGAGCGGCTCTTTCTGGGCATCTTTGTGGGCCAAGAAGAAGGGCTTCTCGCTGCTTGAGACCCAAATTGAACTTGAATCTTGAATCAAGTGACCCGTGCTATCTGTGGCCTGGGCAATGACATAGTAGCTGTCCGAATCCCATTCGCCTTTGGTAGCAAAATCAACATGCACATTGCCTTTGGCATCAGTGCTAGCTGTTTTTTCTTCGAGGGTGACGTCGGGTTTATATTCTGATTTGAAGCGATCCCAGGGATAGCGCATTACTTTCAGTTTGAGATTTGTGCTGATTGGTTTGCCTTTATAGTCAACCGCTTTGATGTCTACGGCCATAGCTTGGCCACTAGCGACAACATAGTTGCTTGGTGTCACTGACAATAAGAATTCGCCAGCAGACTCAAACATAGATCCCGAGCCTACTACTGAGAGGCGGCTTATATCTGTTACTTCTGCTTCTACTTTTAATTTTTTGTCAGCAAATTCACTACCCAGTGGCCCCGCTGTTGGTGGCTCGGCCGCCTTGGTATCAAATTCGACAATGGCTTCACCGTTAGCATCGGTGACGGCGTATCCTTCTGCGCTAAAGTCACCAGCACCTTCATAATAGTCAGCGTCGTACCAATCATCAAAGAAGCTGTAGAACTCAGGTCTGTCCATCAAGCGCCAGCGAGTATTCCAGTCTGTTGATGAATAGACATTGTATTTAACTCTGGCGTTGGCCACTGGGCCGCCAAAGAGATAGGTGGCTTTGATGCGAGCTTTGCCTTTGTCGCCAGCAATGACGCGCTCTGTTAGTGGCAATACTTCAACTTGATATTCAGGTTTGCGGTACTGCGCAATTTCAAAGCCTTGATAGCTAATGGTGCCATCGGCGTATTTAATTTGTACCTGGTAGCCGCCGGTTTTACCATCGGCAGGAACTTCGACTAGGCCATGGAAAGTGCCGTGGGCATTGGTTTTAACATGAAGAGTCTTGAACTCATTATTATCCGGATCTTCAATGGTGACATCAAGTTGTTCGCCAGCGCCCGGGTTGGCAATACCATTTTCGTCAATTGAGCGGCAGATGCCTTTGAAAAAGACTGTCTGTCCGAGGCGATAGACCGGTCTGTCAGTATAGAAGTAGGTTTTGTGTGTATCGGAATCAGAGCGATAATAGTTGTAACCGCTATAGGCACGGCTGGCGCCCAGAGAGCCGATTAAGACTAAGTCGTAGCTCAGGCGCGAACGAATATCTTCTGGCAGAGCTAAAGTAGCAATGCCGTCAGCACCAGTTTTTGCTTGCACACTGGCTGACTTGCTAATATCGCCATCGCGGGAGAATACTTTTAGATCAACTCCGCCAATTCCTTTTAAAGTGTTGAGATCTACAGCTTTAACTACGGTCTTGTCTGGTGCGTGTTTGACAATTAAACCAACATCGCTGACAGAGAACCAGGTCAATGCCGAAGCTGTGCTGTGGCCAAACATGTCGGTCACTTGAGCATGGGCAAAATAGTCACCGGCAGGCAAGGGCTGATCAAATTTAAATTGAGCATTGGCTGAATCACTGTCGTCCATGGTGAGCTTGCGCTTGAAAGTGGCAACCGGAGTCAGCTTGGAAAATGGGCTAGCAAATTTTTTGGAAGAATCAACATAGATATTGAAATCTGAGGCGAGAGAGATGCCCATTTTTTTAGCTTCAGGCGAATTGATCAAGCTAAGAAAATCTTGTTTATAGACCTGGACATCGGCGTCGGAGGCGCCAGTGGCGTTGACCCAGAAATGAGGAGCCTCTTTGGTGGTGAAGACGCGGGTGTTGGAGGCAATATTTACCGTCGGGCTAAGCAGAGTCAATTGCACTGGTTCAGGAATAGACTGGGGCTTGCCCTGTACGACAAATAAATTGTTGACTAGAGCCGTAGAAAAGCCGGGGGCGCGCACGCGAATTGAATATTCGCCCACGGGTAATTGTTCGATTTTGAAGGTGCCGTCGTTGTTGACCCAGGCGCCCCGCTCAACGTATGGACCCTTGCGCGGGCCGCTGGCTAAAACGAAAACTTTATTGTCTTTAAGGTCATAAGATTTTAGGTGAAAGCCCTTTTGCTCAATCGCTACTCGACCAGCAATGGCACCCATAGGTTTGTCGAGGACAACCGCCGCCGCAGCCAGCAGCACTATGAGAAAGGCGACAAAGAGCCAGGTAAAGAGCGGCGTTCTGGGGCTAGGTTTGTTATTAATCCCAGAGTTAAATCCAGCACTAATATTAGATTCACCTGAAGACATGGGCTTTTATCCTATACATCTGGCACGGCTCAGAGGGGGTTATACCAGCTTTGACTTTGCACTGCATCACTTGATAATGGCCATCACTGGCTTCGCCAGGAAGCAATACTGCGGCCTTTCCGCCACTTCTCACCATTAAGCCATCGAGCAGCGGGTGCAGGCTGACATTGCGTTCGACTGGCTCTACCCGGTCAATTACGGTCACTTGCACATCGAGCCCGGGCACTTCCTGCCGTTTTATGGGCGGATAGCGGTACTCTTTGGTGAGGGCGCCTTCGGTGGTAAAAGCAGTAGCCGCCACAAGATTGTTCTCTGTGCCACTGATTTGACCCCAACAGGCCCTGGTTTTACCGTGTTTGCTCAAAGTGATAAACAATCCTTTTGAATGCCTATAAGAAGGATGGATATTTTTGCTCAGAGCTTCCACGATTTCGCCTATGGTTTTAGGATGGTCGCTGAAGTGATTGTCGATTGTTACCTTTGCTACCTGCACTAGAGTAAGGCTGCTTTGCGCTGCATAGACGGCTTCGCTTGTGAAGAAAAAGCTCATTAAGTAAAAACTGGGCAAGCAAATAATTGCCAAGCAAAGTTTGTAAGTATGGCCGTATATGTCAGTGCGAGCGGGCAGCATTGCTCTCCTGTTGGCCCCAAGCTTTTGGCTCGCGGCGTCTTCTACCTTATACTTCGCCTATTATCAACCGAAGCTGCCCCGTCCGTCGCTCTTGATGTGTCAAAATTGCATGTGCTCGAGGTCAAGAGGTTGTCAACTGCGTGTAAGTTGATGGTGGTTATTTAAGTGTCTGGCAACATTGATAGAAGAGGCTTCATTCGCTCCCTGTTTGGCATAACCGGGGCCCTTCCGGTTGCCCAGCAAATGGCTGAAGCCAAAGGGCAAACAAGTTTTTATTGGTGCAATTTTAGAACTGGCCAGGTTGGTTTTCCTACCGGTTTATTTGTGCCAGAAGAAAGACCAGGCTCGCTGATGAAACTAGTGGCCGCCGCAGCTTTGATTGATGAAGGCCTGACCCACGCTAATGAAACCTTTGAATGCACAGGCACTTATAACGTGGGAAAAGAAGCGGTACATTGCCAAAATGCCCACGGCAAAATTGATATTGTGCAGGCCATTGGTCGCTCTTGCAATATTTATTTCGCCCAAGCCACCAAGCGTCTAACTACTCGCGCCTTTCTCGCTAAAGCGGCCCAGCTTGGTCTTGATAAACCTTGCGCTGGTCGTCATTCTGGAGCTTTCCCTGCTAAGCCAGCTGAATCTAGTTCGCTGCACTATGTTTTGGGTTTGGCCCCTGATTTCAAACCAAATGCTCTGCAATTGATGCGACTGGCTGCTCTAGTTGCCATCGCCCCTGGTGCCAAGCTGCCGGTCTTGCATTCGGCTGAAAATCTCGATTTACTTGAGCAAGAAAAGCCAATGGTTTCTCCTCTCAGCGCTGAATCTCATCGGGTATTGAGTACTGGTATGCGCCTCTCGGCCACTGAGGGTACTGCTCGTAAGCTCGATGTTGACGACCAATTGAAGATTGCCGCCAAAACTGGAACCACTCCCCACGGCAACAAATTCCAGTCTTATGTTATTGGTTATTTCCCTGTGGATAAGCCGGCCCATGCTTTCGCTTTGTATGCCCCATCAGGAACATCGCAAGACTCGGCTGTACCAAAAGCCAAAGAATTTCTCTTCTCCACTACTTGGCCCTAGGGCAATGATAGCTCTATTTAGCGCTAGTATTAGTGCCAGATTTCACGATAAAGTTCGCGCCACAATTACTGCATTAATTGGCAAAATATTTGTCATACTGGTAAGCCTTTTGCTTTTGCCAGGTGCTGCTCTGGCTCTGCCCTCTTCGGTGAAAGTAAATCTCTTTCAGGCCCATCCTGATATCAACTCAATGGTCGTTGATGGCGCCTTTGAGATTAGCCAGGCTGGTCAGTCTGGCTCTGCTTCTGGCGCGGGCTCGGTTATTCTCCACCATGCTGAGATTAGTCTGTCTAAAAACGGTTTGCTTTTGAAAACAGGGGCTGGGCGTCACGCTGGTTCTGCTTCTGCATTTGCCTCTACGAAAGCCAGGAGACGACTTGGTAATAGAATTGTCATTAGCTCCTCTGGCGCTCAACCTCTCTACTTGCAACCAGATAGTCTTGTGGCATCTGGAGCTGGCATCGGCTCTAACTTGAACTCAAGTGTTAGCTCTAATCTAAAATCTAGCTCTAGCTCTAGCTCTAGCTCTAGCTCTGGCTCTGGCCGACACTATCGAGGTCGCATCTTTGTCACTGCTAGTAGTGGCAAGCTTAGTGTGGTTAATGAAGTTGATACTAAGTCTTATATAACTAGTGTTGTTGGTAGCGAGAGTCTGCCTGAATTTCCCCTGGAGGCGCTCAAGGCTCAGTCTGTGCTCGCCTCAACTGTCTTGGCTCGGCAGCGGCCCAATATGCAATTGAGTGATACTACTAATGTGCAGGCCTATCTTGGTAGCGACTACGAGAGACCGCTAGTAAAGCAGGCTGTGGCTGCGGTGTTTGGCCAAAAGTTGGAGACATCTAACGGTACTACTCCTGCGGTTTTTTATCATTCAACTTGTGCCGGTGGCACTAGCGATGAGAGAGAAGTATTTTCTGGCAAGCTTCTCAACGATGCTGCTCGCAAGCCTGTCAGTAGCTGCCGCACCGCCACTCGTGTTAAGTGCAAGTATTGCCAAGATTCACCGTTTTTCAAAGCTCATCGAGTGCAAGTTTCGGCTGACGAGTTGAGGCGCAAAGTGGGCTATGTGCCCCTTACTGTCGACGTCAAAGATGCTGAGAATAGGCCGCTTTCACTCTCGGTTGAGAAAGTGAATAGAGCAGGCGGTGATTCTAAAACAGTCTCTATTTCGGGCTATGACCTCTGGCTCAAGCTGGGCCAGGGCTTGGGCTGGGGGGCCGTTCCCGGTATGCGCTATGCCATTGAATCTGGCCCCGTCGTCACCATCACCTCTACTGGTGCCGGTCATGGCGCGGGGCTCTGTCAATGGGGGGCCTGCGGTATGGCTAAGGCTGGCAAAAACTACAAAGAAATTTTGCATTATTATTTCCCCCTGGCCCAGGTCAGCTCTAAATAGTAATCGCCACGGCATTGTTATATTGGCTAGGTAGTTTGGCCTCATCGAAGCAATTTTTCGTATGAGGATTTTTACTATGCAAGAAACAGTCACAGACAATAGTTTTCGCAAAGATGTGCCAGACACAGGTAAATCCGACTGCGCCAGTTCTCTTTTTGAGTGTGCCTACTCCTCGGCTGGCGAGCCGGGTAAAAAGCCCAACCAAGTTAAGCCTTTAGAATCTGGTCATGGCGACTCTTCGCCAGCTGGAGCACCCGGGCAGAAGCCCCCTAGCGCTGGTCGGCCAGCCGAAGGTGATAGTCGAAACAGCGATATGGGTGGCGGTAAACACCGCTCAGATGCAACGCCTGTGCCGCCAATGCCGCGCAATGGAGCTGGCTCAGATGGCTCTCTGGCGGCGGTGTCTATAGGTGAGGCCTTCCCGCAAAGAACTCCTGAGCAATTCCAATTTTCCAAAGAGAAGACTGCCGCAGCAGCTCTCAATATGTTTGCTAAAGACGAACTTGATTTAAACGGCGATGGCTTTGTCAATAAAGTTGAGCTGTCGAGAAAACGCGATGAATTAGCTGAAGCCGCTGCGAAAAATCCTAAGTCTAAAGAGATTTTGGAAAAGCAACAGGCTGTGAACTACATGATTATGGACTACACAAAATTGAGCAGTGCCCATGACGATGAATACTTCTCTGAAAGTTCGGGAATCACAATCTACGACCTGGCTAGCACCGTCAGCTCGGTCAATAAAGCCAAGCGCTCAGGAAATTAGGTTTAACCCAAGACAAATAGACTGCCCGAGCGATATCATATAGCCCCCACCTATATAGATATTGCCGCGAGGTTAACATGCAGTCGAAGACACGCAAAATTGCGTCCAACCGGGCAAACCAGTTTCAAGAATCGGTCATACGTGAGATGTCGCGGCTTTCGGCTCAGCATCAAGCTGTCAATTTGGCCCAGGGTCTTCCTGACTTCCCCTGTCCTCCTGAGCTAAAAGAGGCCGTAACTCGCGCCGTATTTGACGATGTCAATCAGTACGCTATTACCTGGGGCGATAAATTTTTACGGCAGGCCATCACCGAGCAAACCAAGAAATTTTCTGGTATGACCATTGAACCAGAAACCGACATCACTGTTTGTTGTGGTGCCACTGAAGCCATGGTGGCAACAATGTTGGCGCTGGTCGATCCCGGTGATGAAGTAGTTGTCTTTGAGCCGTTCTACGAGAATTATGGACCGGATTCAATTTTGTGTGGTGCTGTTCCCCGTTATGTGAAATTGCATGCGCCTAACTGGACATTCGATGAAGAAGAGCTAGCTAAGGCCTTCAACGAAAATACTCGCGCTATTATCATCAACACTCCCCACAATCCCACTGGCAAAGTGTTCAACTTGCAAGAGATGACTGCCATTGCCAATCTCTGCCAGAAATATAATGTCTTGGCTTTGACCGATGAAATTTACGAGCACATTCTCTACGATGGTGCTAAGCATGTTTCTATGGCTGCCCTACCTGGAATGGCCGATCTTACTGTCACTATTAATTCGCTTTCCAAGACCTATAGTGTCACTGGTTGGCGCGTGGGCTGGGCCATAGCCAAGCCAGAGCTGACTTTGCCTATTCGCAAAGTGCACGACTTTTTGACAGTAGGTTCACCAGCTCCATTGCAGCGCGCTGCCGTTACCGCTATCAATATGCCAGATAAATACTATGCTGAATTGAAAGCTAAGTATGCTGAGCGCCGCGCCATGATGCTCGAAATACTTGATGGTGTCGGTATTCCCTATTACAAGCCAGAGGGGGCCTACTACGCTTTCTGTGATATTAGTGGCTTAGGCTTTAAGTCAGATATGGACTTCACTAAGTACCTAGTCAAAGACGTTGGTGTGGCAGTGGTGCCTGGTGGCAGTTTCTTTGGGCCAGAGGCGGAAAATCGCCATAACTATGTGCGCTTCTGCTTTAGCCGCAAAGAAGAGACCATGCTGGCTGCTAAAGAACGCTTGAAGAAGCTCAAGGGTTAATGAATCCTCCTGCTCTACGGTCAACATTTCATATCTCGCGCTGGCAGTTGTTTCATCTGTACTTCTGCTTTGTTGTATTTGTGCTGACCGTTACTAGTGTTCTGCCTGATTTCGACTTTGGTTTTTTTCTTGCGGTAGAACTTAACTTGATGATTCTGCCCGAGTGGTTCGCCTTTGTCTCGAGCCTTCTAGCTGTGCGTGGCCGGCCACAGCTGGCGATGCAACTAATTAACGCCGGTATGCGAGTAGATGACCAAAACTATCGCTTGCTTTGTGCTCGCGCTCTGGCCTATCAGCAGATTGGCGATCTTGAAAGCGCTTTAGAAGATGCTTCTCAAGCCATTCTCGTCTCGCCTAATCGCACCTATGCACTGACCATGCGTGGGGTGGTGCATCTGAGCTTGAGTGATTATGTCGAGGCTGAAGCTGATTACAATCAAATTTTGAAGAAGAACCCACACGATGTGGTCGCTGCTCTCAATCGCGCTTGTGCCCGTTTGCAGTTGGGCAAAATCAACGACTGTATTGCTGATTGCGACCTGGTTCTGCAAGGGCGTAAGTATCGCGAAAATGCCTATTTTATAAAAATTGCTGCTTTGCTTGAGACAAGAAAGATCAAAGATGCGGAGCTTTTAGTGCAACAGCTTGAGGCCACCAAAAGCAAACATCACCTTGTTGCTCTTTCGCGGGCCATGCTTCAAGGTGCCTCTCACAATTACGAAGATGTACTGGCCATCTGTGCTGCTGCTCCGGCTGATCGTAAGGCTGAATTTTTCTTGACACCTCAAGCTGGTGCTTATCTCTCCCTCAATGAGGGCGACCTGGCTTTGTCAACGGCATCGCTGGTGGTGACAAAGAATCCCCAGATCTATACAGGCTACTATTATCGTGCTCTTGTTTTAATTGAGGCTGGCTACTGGCAAGAAGCTGTGGCTGACTGCAATATGGTTGAGACGCTACAGCCTCATTTGAGTCTGAGCAAGGCTCTGCGAGCTCGCCTTAGTTTTGCTGCGGGTGATATGGAACAGTGTCTAGAAAACTGCGATAAGGCTCTAGAGAAAAACCAATTTGATAGCCATGCTTTGTTCTTTAAGGTGCAGGCTCTCATTGCCTTGAACCGGGTTGAAGAAGCCCGTGAAGCCGCCAAGCTGGCGTTGGAAATTAACCCCGTTGACCCTGAAGCCCTTAGCGCCATGGCTTTGGTTCTCTTTAAGGCCGAAGGACCTGAGGCCGCTTTGCCCTTGCTTGACCGTGCCATAGCTGCTGACCCGCATTTGCGCTTTGACTACAAACTGCGAAGCGAAGTCTATGCTGCTCTTGGTGATACGGCGCGCAGCCAGTCAGATCTAGAGCGCTATCAATCAAAACAAACTCAACTGCTTGCTGGATTAGCTGAGAGTGTTTTGCGTTTGCAACAGGCCCGCGCCGACGACCCACTGGCCTACTTAGGTTAGGTCTGCAACTAGTGTTGAACTTACTAGCTCTCTTTAAATTCATGATGCTGCTGTTAGCGTCTGTCGTTTCTGCCTGTGTAATTGCTAGCTTTCTGTCTGATAGTTGGATTGGTGATTCACTCAGTCAATTTAGGCTTGTCTGGTGCTGCTTACTGCTGCCTTTTCTCATTGGCTTCGCTTGTTTGCGTATGGTCATGCCGTTGGTCCTAGTAGCTATGGTCTTTCTTCTCAACCTCGCTCCAATTCTGTACCTGTATTTGCCGCTTGAGAATGCTCTGTCAGAGTCTTTAAAAGATACTTCAAATGAGTTGTTGAGCGATGATTCGAGAGAAGCTTCAGGAGATTCTTCGCTTCCATCCGCACCGCGTTCGACCAGGGGTAAACCCCGGCTGATCAGCCTGCTGAACTACAATACTGAATTTCAACATAACAATGATTACAAGAGTTTTGAATTGCTCTTGCGCCAGCATCAACCAGATTTGCTTGTTCTAACAGAAGTTGATGCAACCTGGCTTTCTGCCATCTCGGGCTCAACTAAAGTTTTTCCACATAGCAAGACCGTTATTGCCGGCGCTGGCTTGGCTATCTTTAGCAAGTATCCAATCGTCAAAAGTGATGTGCGTTATTTTGGAAAAAGTCATCATCCCCGCATCTTCGCCCAGCTCGGCTTTCCCACTTATAAGCTTAATCTGGTTTTGGTTCATCCACCGACACCGCAGGTGGAGGCACGTTTTCTTGAGCGCAATCAAGAGTTGAGCCTCGTCGCCAGTGAGATAAAAGGACTTAATGGGCCGATCATATTAGTTGGAGATTTTAATTGTGGGCCTTGGTCAAAGCCTTTTGCTGAGCTATTGAAATCGGGCTTGAAAGATTCGGAGCAAGGTTTTGGCCCTCAGCCGTCATGGCCTGCTCGCATTGGCCGTGTGCTGGAGAAGGTGGCCATACCTCCGCTAGTTCCCATTGACCATGTCTTGGTTAGCGACGATATAAGAGTTGTGAGTCGCTCTACTGGTCCGGCTATTGGCGCGGATCATTTGCCTGTATTGGTGAAGGTGATTCGAGAGTAGTTTTCGTGGGCATTGCACCAATGGCTTTGGCGTGCGATCGAAGAAATGCTTGTGTTTCAATTGAGGTCTGTCGTCGTTCTCGAACGAGACTAATAAAGAACGGGCTGTAAATTAGCTCTTAGCTCCTCTAGCCAACCATCGATCGGCCTATTCTTCCAAAGCCCTCTACTCTTGCACTTGCTGAGATATACAATGACAGTCGCAGAGTGGCCCATTTTGATTAGCTCATTTGCAAGTTTCAAATCGGTTGAATCTACATCATACTTCTGATTTAAATCCAACAACTGCTTTTTTGCTTCTTCTACAGACCCATTTTGAAGAGCAATTAGACCCAGTATAGATAAGCTTGCTTTAGGGATGATGTCGTCGTTTTTGCAGGATTCAAATGCCGAAGTAGCATGACGCTTGGCGTGCTCAAATTTCCTGAGTTCAAGGGCAGAAAGCGCACATCTGAGATGTGCGCGCCATCGAATAGCAGAGTTCTTCCTACCACCTTCCGAACCATACAAAAATAGAAATCGTTCACCCAAATTTAGAGCCGCTTCGAAATTTTGAAATCTATTGGCTTCGCTTGTTTCAGCTTGCCAAAAACAAAATCGGCTTAGTTCCCCTGGCCAGAAATCATCTTTGGGGGATAGTTCACAGGCTCTAGTTAAGAGCTCTTTGCCTATGTTAAATTCACTTTCAATCAGAAACATTCCCGCATTTCCGACAATATCAGAATTTACTGGATTACTGTTTACTTTTTTGGACCAGGCTTCTTTGGCAAACGCAACTTCGTCTGAAGTATTGTTTTGAGTGAAGCCCATCAAAACATTATGTCTCCATACTTGATTGTCTGGGCAATGCTCAATCATCCAGAACAGATGGTCGGCCCTTAGCTTTTCGAATCCTACTTTTCTACGATAAAACCCTATCAGCTGCAATCTATCTGAGATTTTTTGTGGATTATCTTTGAGCTCAGTTTCAAGCACTTTCGCGCGTTCTTCAGTTAAGAATTTTCCTTTTTCAAGCAAGGTATAATCTTTACTGAAGAGTTTCTTTGAAGTTTCATTCATGCTCTGAACTGCCACCAGGAATTATATGTTTTGATTCTAGCTCATTCAATATACTTGTCTGGTTTGCGTATCATCATCATCTCCCTGTGGCGAGCAGGAACTTGAAGGCCAACCACCATAGACGCACAGGGCAATGGGTATAACTAAAAGTGTAACTACCATTGTCAAAATTCTAGCCGATCCGTCAGTCTTTCGCCTCAGTTGGCACTTCCGCAAGGTTCAATGAATACGCCCAACTCAATATTAGAACAACGGCACCCAATTCCAGACGGAACAGTCTTGGATGAAATCTACTGTACGATCGGAAAAAAATTGACAGTGGTAGAAGTGCAACAACTAGAGGCTGCACTTGTGGTCAATGAGTGGGATTTGAAATCGAGACTCAAACTCCTCGGCTATTATTTTAACTTGCAGGATCGACTGCCAGAAGCTGGTGAAAGACAAAAACATGTGCTGTGGATGATCCAGTACAGACCTGATGACTACGTTTGTAGCAGTCAAACCATTATGTTCTCACGTAAGCTGAAAACGTTTTATGCTGAAACCAAGTTAGCTTGGGAAGCTGCTATTAAGGCGAATCCAAACAACGCTGCTGTAATTGGAAATGCCGGTTGTTCACTGGCAGTGTTGGCTCCATCAATTGCACGTAAGTACTTAGCAAAAGCAGTGAAATTGGACCCCGATAATTATAATTTTTCGCTGAGGCTACAGGGATTGCAGAACGTGGAGTAGAAGTCTCCCCCAATCTTCAGCCTCACTTTGAGTTCATTTGTGCGTTCTGCTCTTCATATTAGTGAGCGTTTTTTCGGCCTTAGGATCGCGGGTATTCATGATCAAGTCAACGTTAGCGGGATTGTTCTCAACTGCCTGTTTTAGCGATTCTTGAGAGCTCGCATCGGCACCAACACTGAGGCCGCCAAAACCCATTTCCATTGCTTCGTAAGAGCTAAGCTTGAGACCTTGTGTGTGCTTCATTGCCTCTTCTGCGTCTTTCTTGTTGTGCGTTTTGGTGGCAACCGTCATCAGGCACATCCAGACGTAAGTGTCGTTGGGCTTTTTCAGCAGCAGTTTCTTACCTAAGGCCTTGGCTTGAGCGTAGCGCTCGGCGCTCACAAGTCCGCCTAAATAGTCTTTGTCGAAGTCGGTGTCATCGGGAAAGAGCTTTTTGCCTTTTTCCAAAAGGGCAAAACCTTTGTCGTATTCTTTGAAGCACATCAGAGCCCAAGCCATCGCTGAGATTGACCAATATTCATTGGGCGCCAGGCGATACATCTCTTTGGCCAGTTCCATGGCTCTATCGTTTTTGTTGTTCATGAAATACAAGTGCACAAGTAGATCTTGCGAGCGCAGTCGCTCTTGCAAGTTAGTGGCATAGACCACGCTCTTTTGCAGATATGGTTCTGCTTCTTGTGGTTTGTCAGCGTTTAAGAGGCAAATCGCTAAGGCACTATTGTTCTGTGCGCTTTTGGGTTTGAAGCCCAGGGCAATGCGAGCGCAGCGTATGCTCTCATCAAAATTTCGTTGATCAGAATGAAACTGCGCTAACTTAAGCCAGGCTAGTTCGCTGGTTGGTCTAATCACTGTTGCTTGGCGCAGTAAATCGCCTTGCTCTTTTGTACGGCCTTGTTTGCCTGCAATGGCCGCCAAGCCAAGGTAGGGCACGGGGCTCTTGGGGGCAATCTTCTTGATGTCGTTATAGATAGTGGCGGCTTCTTTGAGCTTATTCTCTTCGAACAGAAAATCTGCTAATTCAGTTTGATACTGCACGACTTTCGGTGCTAGCTTTATGGCTGTCTGCAGGCATTGCTTTGCCTCCTCGCGATGATTCTGCTGCCAGAGGGCAAAGGCCAGAATCCTCCAGGCACCCTGGTTTTTGGGGTCGAGTTGCACGGCTTTGCGTAAGTTCTTGGCCGCCTCTTTGTCGTCCATGAGGTCTTGGCTCCAGCCCAGATAATAGTAGGCTTCTGCGTTATCGGGGGCTAGCTGCACGGCTTTTTTGCAAGCCAGAATAGCTTTGGGATAGCGATGCAAGACATGGAAGAGTTTGGCGCTCTCGACATAGCAGAGGGCATTGTTAGGCTCTAGGCTGATGGCGGCATTGACGAGCGAATAGCTTTGGCTGGCCTTGCCCTGGTGGCGATAGACTTTGCTCAATCCCAGCATGGCGCTTACGCTTTTGGGATTACTTCTGAGAGCTTCAGTAAAGAAGGGCTCAGCTTCTTTGTATTTGTATTGTTTGCTGAGTATTTCGCCCTGGCTCAAAGCTTGAGCGGTATCTTGGCTTGCGGTCTTTTGTCCAAGGCTCTTTTGGGGCGGAGATTGAGCAGCAGCGCTGTTTAACAGAAGGTGAGTACTTGCCGTTTGGGCCAGTAGTAAAGTAATAGACGCTAGCCCAAATAGCCTGGTGTTCATTGATGCGTATCTCTTTGCCGGAATAGTCTCAAAATGCCTTGAGAAGCTAAGTGTTTGAGGGATGCCATAGGCTAAATAGAACTTTATGTATTTTAGACTGTTTGCCGTGGATTCACGGTTGACAACAGATTGTTGACTCGTCACCATGATACATCTGTGCTGAGCTTTGGCTTCTAGCCGTAGCGATGGGATAGCCGTACCGAAGGGATAGCAACTAATGGTTCACCGACAAACTTTTGCCCTTAAAGCTCCTAAGTCTCTCAGAGCTTGCGACTGCGGCAAAGCTATCAACTATTCTCTTTCAGGCGCTGGTTTAGCGGCACTGTCAATACTTTTGCTGTTTGCCGCTCCGGCCTTTGCTGGTGATTTTGAAGATGGCTGTAAGTCGTACAATGCCAAAGACTATCGCAGCGCCAAAGCTAGTTTCGAGAAAGTTGTCTCTGTCTATCCCAAGTTCGCTCTAGGTCACTATTATCTCGGCAATGTATTGCTTTCATCGGGTCAGGTAGCCAAAGCAAAAGTTGAATATCAAAATTGTTTGAATGGCAAGCCCGATCCAACCACTGCCAAATATTGTCAGGCTGTGTTAGCAAAGCTTGGAACTGCAAGTGCGGCGACTGGTGTAGCTTCTATTTCTGGATCTGGTACGTCGGCAAGTGCTTCCGGTTCAACTATGGTTGCTGCTTTCAGTGGCACTCCTATTCAACCTGCTCCAGAAAATGCTGCTGAAGAGAAAAAGAAAGCAATAATGGACAAGGCCGAAAAAGAGATTCGGGCCTTGAGAGCAGATTGTCAAAGCCGTCTTGATCGAGGCGACGTCAATGTCTCCACTAATAACAGGTATCACATTGGGCCGGATGGTAGCGTCGTGCATCATTACACTCCTGAGACTAGAGCCCTAGTTGAAGGCGAGTGCGAAGCGCAGTGCGACCATATTCGTTACATGGCTGAGCAGCAGTGCAAGTTCATCAAATAGGAAATGTGTGATTGACTTGCTGAGTCTTACTGCAATTGAGCAAGATAGTGAAATATAGTGCTAAATAGTGCGAAATAGGGCTAAATAGTGCCAACATAGTGCAATCGGAATAGAGACAAATGGTTTACCAAAAAACATCTGCACTTAATGCTATCAACCATTCTTTTTCAGGCGCGGGTTTCGCGGCACTGTCAATGCTCTTGCTGTTTGCCGCTCCTGCCTTTGCTGGTGACTTCGAAGATGGCTGTAAGTCATACAATGCCAAAGACTATCGCAGCGCCAGAGCTAGTTTTGAGAAAGTTGTCTCTGTCTATCCCAAGTTTGCTCTAGGTCACTATTATCTCGGCAATGTATTGCTTTCATCCGGTCAGGTAGCTAAAGCAAAAGTTGAATATCAAAATTGTTTGAATGGCAATCCCGATCAAACTACTGCTAAATATTGTCAGGCTGTGTTAGCAAAGCTTGGAGCTGCAAGTGCGGCGACAGGAGTAGCTTCTGCATCGGCCTCCGCGTCAGGCTCTAATAGTTCTTCTGCTGGTTCAGGTTCAACTATGGTTGCTGCTCTTGGCGGTGCTCCTATTCAGACAGACGCCGAGAGTGCGGCTGAGGAAAAGAAGCAGGCGATTATGGCTAAGGCTGAAAAAGAGATCAGAGCTTATCGAGCAGAGTGGAATCGACGCCTTGAGGCCGGTGAAATAGTTGGATATCCAGCCTGCGGTCGACTGATCAAACATGACGGCACAATGGTTTGGGATTATCACGATTCAGTGCGAGCTATTGCTGAGAAAGAATGCGAAGACGTCTGCGACCAAATGCGCTACATGGCAGAACAGCAGTGCAAATTTATTAAGTAGCTCACTAGGTAGCACATTAAGTAGCACATTAAGTAGCGGTTTTGCTATTTCGCAAAACTGACAAAGCTGTACTTTCTTTTTCGAAAATACTTGAGTACTCAAGTATTTTTAAAATAGTTGTATATGCAACTATTTTTCTAGAGAGTCTAAGGCCTTCTGGCAAATGCGTTTGCTTTCAAGGGCATAGTCTTCAAGATCGCTGTTGCGACTCTTGCGTGCAGCCTCGGCCCGTCTCGACCAGTCATCGAGATGGGCTTCTATCTCTGCTTTTGTTGCTTGCGAAACTTTCAGTTCAAGATAGATCAGTAGAGCCTGATGGGTCTCTGATTCTTGCAATGATTCCAAGCACTTATTCTTGGCTGCGATATAGGCTTGAATGATGCTGGAGCAATTTTCCACATCGGCCAGAGCCGATTTCTTTTTCGCTGCTGAGCGACGGCTGGTCCAGTGACTGGCCTGATCAGAAAAGAGTTGCATGGTCTTTTCTAGCTCTTTTTCAGCAGCCACTTCATCGGCCACGAGCTGTGCGACAGCGGCCAGGTCTTTTTTAGCGTGGGCCTCTTCAATGTTTTCAGCGCGCTGACTGCGAGCCGCTTCAATGCCTTCAAGTGCATCATCGAGGAGTTGATCTATTTTGGCCTGTTCTATTTCTATTGCTTCTTCTGGGTTCATTGATTTGGCTTTACTTCGTCACTAGAGCCGCAACGATTAGGCCTTGGGTGATAACGCAAAGAAGCAAGATCATTCCTGATGGCATGAACTTCATACTTTTCATGAAGCGCTTCAAGAAGAAGGCATCGAGAAGACCAGTGACAACTAGAGCGGCAATGAAGCCCACTTGCATATTGACGAAGCCCAAGGCAAAGCAAATGTCTAAGAGCGCAGAGCTAATTGCCCCTGCTATTAGTGAAGCTTTGCTGCCAGCTTTCTTGAAGCCGATGATTCCACCAACTAGTACGAACGTGGAAAGTATCATTATGGCGTAATGCGCAACTGCGGTCATTGATTATCCCTCTTGTGTATGTTGATTCTACTTGGTTTCAGCGCAGAGCTGGCTGCGTTGGAACTTCTAATTCCTTTTTTACTTCGTCATTAATTTCGTCTTTGGTTTGGTCGATGTCGAAAGTAAACTCTTCTCCGCCGTCGCCCCTTGTGGCTATCCAGGTACCCATGGTCGCTCCCGAGCCTTTGCTGCGTGGGCGAATGTACCAATTGCCAGAGATTACTGTGCCATCCTCGTTCATGGTGCCGCGATATTCGACAGGATCAATGCGCACACCTATGTAGGTTTTTATGAATTGCAGACTAGGATAGGTGAATGTGCCCGACACCAGTGCTTCACCAAGCTTGCAGTTGTCGAGAACACTGCCTTCGACGCGACTGCCGATTTCAACAAAGACAACTTCAAAGGCACTGCCGCTTTGTTGGCCAAGGTAGAAGTACTGACCCATCCAGCTTCCGGCTATTGAGTGGTTGTGATCTGCTGTCATATTGTCTATTAGTCTGGTTATTTGGTCACGGTAAATTGGTCGATCACTTTGCCTTTGGTATTTATTTGCTTGATCGATACTGTCTTGTCGACAACTTCCATACTGGTGTATGAGTAGTCAGACGAGTCGTACTTCAATATGTATTCAGACGGCGAACCTTGGGGGTAGAGCTTGGCTCCACCAGCCCCAGTGACAATATGAATAATGCCCTGGGGCTTGGTTTTTGTGATGCCGTCAAAGTCGCGGTCAAAAGTAAAAGCACCATCGACGGTGCCATTGGCTGCCATGGTGAATTGGCGCGCCCCAGCTTTGGGTGAAAATACAAGAGGGTAGCTTCTTTCGTAGCAATGGGCGTGGCCGGCGAAGACCATGTCTACTTTGTATTTGCTGAGAATATCAGAGACCATTCTCATGCGTTGCTCGTTGCCGTGGGGCAGGTCAATACTGAAAGCTGGTTGGTGAAAAGTGACGAAACGCCAGGTGGCCGATTGAGCTTTCTTGAGATCTTCAATGAGCCATTTGCGAGTTTTCTCGTCGCTCCAGTCCATGTAATAGTTGCCGTCTAAGACCGTCCAGTGCGCGTTGCCATAATCGAAAGAAAAATTGGCCATTTGTGGATAGGCATCCCCGACCGACTTTTTAAACAGTATCTGTTTGTTTTCAGCCCCGGCGATTGGTGGAGTATTTTTCTCACCATATTTGGTGCCAAAGCCATTGAGGGGCTGATCCCAAAAGAGGAAGTATGCCATGGCGTCATTGTGCTTATCAAAATTAGTGGCATTGCCGTCTAGGGCAATATCGTGGTTGCCGAGCACGCCGACGGAGAATATGGAGCGCATCATTGGCACTGGCTGGTCGTTATTGTAGATAGGAAAGAAATTAGTCAAATACTGAGAGTAGAGACCGTGGCGATAGACGATATCTCCTGGTATCAAGACAAAGTCTGGTTTCGCCTTAAATACTTCGGCGGCAATTTCTTTTTGTCCATTTGAGTTTTCGCCGCAATCGCCAAAAATGGCTACTTTGAAAGGCTGTGATGCGGTCTTTTTCGCTATTGCTGTAGCGCTAAACACCAGTGAGTCATCGCGCTTGATTTGGTAGCTGAAGGGCTCACCCGGTGTCAGCTTTTTCAGGCGAGCGGTGTACTTTTTAATTGGCGAAGAGAATCCTGGAAGAGCTACTAGTCGCTCAAGGATGCTATCTGCAGGGCGTTGGCCTTCAATTGAGGCTTTGTCGGCTTTGGCTGCTTTTGCGGCTTTTCCACTGGAGTTACCCGCTTGTACTAGAACCGACCATTTGTGAGTGTCATTGCTTGTAAACCAAACAACAGTTGCTGCAGTGGCGTCGCTCTTTCCTTCTAAGCCTAACTGTAAATATGGTTTGACGATGAAATCGTTGTTCTGCTTTGCTGCCTGGTGCTGTGCGAGGGCCGGATTGCATGAGACAACAAAGTTGCATGAGACAACAAGGCTCGGCAAAAACAGAATTTGCAAAGAGATGACAAGGTTCAACCACTTGACCATGATCATCCTCTACTGTTATTTGATTGAAAAATGGTGCCGAGACGCAGAATTGAACTGCGGACACAAGGATTTTCAGTCCTTTGCTCTACCAACTGAGCTACCTCGGCAGACTGGCGCGAAAGACTGCGCTGGCCTGAATTAGCGCTGATCTGAAATAAGCGCTGGATCAATATACCACACGAGATTTGCCGGTCAAAGGTAAGGCTGCCTTTTGCGTCGAATCTTTGCGCAAGTTTTTTGTTAGTTCTTTTGAACTTTCAATTTTCTACGCCAGAGTCTTTTCTGTACTTGTTTACTAGCGGGCCGCTACCGGAGCAACGGCGCGGTTGAAGAATGCCGCTATACGGCAACCATCACCACTTTTCTTCACCAGGAAGTCCATTGTTATTTGCTGTGCGGCCGGCTGCTGGCCACTCTGCTGGATAACCAGAGTGCCGACTACAGTTACAACCACTGTTCCGTCAGGGTTTGTAGCTAGTGGTGTAATTGATACTGGCTGGAATGAGCCCACAATCTGGCCAGAGGAGATTCCTTGCTTAATGTGATCGCCCCAATAGAGCTGTTCGAAAGCACTGGCGGCATCTGGCAGCATCCAACCGACTGCTTCTTTGTGACTGGCAGCGGCTGTATCCATGCGGTAGTCCATTGATTTGGAGATCCACCAGCGCACAAAGTCAGAGGCTAGTTGCGGTGTCAGGCCCTCTGCTGCGGCTTGTCCGCCGATTGCTTGCCCGGCTTGGCCTTGACCAGCTTGTGCTTGTGAAGCGGTTTGTGCTCCAGCAGCTTGTCCACTGCTTGACTGCGCGCCACCGGCCTGCCCGCCTTGTGGTTGGCCTTGACCGGCTTGTTGACTTCCTGCTTGTTGGCCCTGGCCATCCCCATCTTCGCCCTGCTGAGCTTGTCCAGCTGGCGTACCTGTACCTGTGCCTTGACCGCTCGGGCCGCCGGGGTCGTTAGGTAGGCCCCCGATGCGCCGCGATTGAACAGATTCAGGCTTCTCACTGTGATTGACCCCAGTGAAGAAAATGCCAATAATCCCAATGGCAATCAGCGCCATCAAGATTTTGTCGGTCATGATCTTTTGAATTAGTGCTCGGATAATGTCTTGAATCATCTGTTCTGCCGCAATACACACTCTATCAAACAGCCTAACGCTGAAACAATCAACTGGCCACTAGTAATCTTCCCATTCTAAACATTCCAATTGGTTACATGTACAATGTTGCAAGCATTGGTTGAATTGCAAGCGTTATTCGAATTGCAAGCATCAAGCAAATTGCAAACATTAGCCACAGGGAATGTTCGAGATCTTGGAAGACAAGCGTTCACCAAAACCAACCCATAATCAAAGCGCCGAATCGGTTCGGCATGATATCTCTGCCACCTCTAGTAGTGAAGACGCTGACGAAGCTGATTTGGCTGGCGAGGCCAGCGAAGATCAGGGTCCTCGTGAAATTATTCCTGGATTTCTTGAGTTGAAGGCCGACGCCGAGGCCGCTACTGCGGCAAATTCTGAAAGTTCTTTGTCTGACGCTATATTGGCAAGCCAGGGCAAGGGCAACTATGTGGCCTACACAATTAAGTTGCCTGCAGATCAGTTGGCGGCTTTGCAATCTATTTGGCTAGAGCTGAAGCGCTTGTACGGTGCTCATTCGCCCGATAAGAGCGGCATGATTCAACAAGCCATTCAAGACTGGCTCAAGCGTTGGGATGGTCCTGATCGCCAGAAGCTCTTGAATGAATTACTGGAAATACGCCAGGACACACGGCGCCGTCAGTATAAGAAGTAGAGTTAGCTTTATTCGTTCTATTCTTGCTAGTCGTGCTATTCGTTCTAGTCTTGCTATTCGTGCTTGAGATGTCTGTATAGATACCAGCCGAAGCCGCCAGCGCAGACGAGCACGATGGCCAGGTCAAACTTGTGCCAGAGGTCGCGGAAAGTTTCCATGTTGTCGCCGAACTTGATGCCTACCCAGGTGAGGAAGTAGCACCAGGCTAGCGAACCGACAAATGTGTAGATGAGAAACTTGAGCAGTGGCGCTTTTAGCACACCAGCTGGGAATGAAATAAAAGTTCTGACAACAGGCAGCATGCGGCAGATGAAGAAAGTGATGTCACCATATTTGGTCACCCACTTGTCAGCTAGCTCCATGTCTTTTTCGCGCAACAAGAAGTAACGACCGTATTTCGTTAAGAATGGTCGACCGCCCCACATGCCGAGAAAATATGAAGGAACCGAGCCGACCACGCAGCCGATTGCTCCAGCGAGAGCTGCCAAGTGAATGTTCATCTTGCCTTCTTGAACAAGAAGGCCAGCCGTTGGCATGATTGCTTCGCTTGGGAGGGGAACATTGGCCGATTCAATGGCCATCATGATGATAACGGCCCAGTAGCCACCGGCTTCAACACCGTTCTTGATCATTTGTAGGATTGGGTCGAGAAATTGATGAAGCACGTAATCTCCAGAATGTAATGGCTGCTGCCGAGTGACGATTTTACAGCGCTTTGTTCTATTTTCCGTTTAGCAAAGTCTTACCATGAGCTAAAGAAGGATAATAAAATGCTCGCACAGTGAAGGTAAGATATCTGTTGCGTATTCTTTGTCGATGCCTTTGGCCGCTCTCGCTTCTGGCAGGCGCCTAAATTGATCGACTAAAAAAATCACAGTTCTTTTTGGAAATAGCATGTCACCAGTAATTACGACCTCATATTGCACTATCGCCACTGCCGGTCATGTCGACCATGGTAAGACTTCGCTGATTAAAGCTTTAACTGGTATCAATCCTGATCGATTAAAAGAAGAACAAGAGCGGCAGATGACCACCGACCTTGGTTTTGCTCATTTGGATTTTGAGCCTAATAAAGAGAATGTCAAGTTTGTACTTGGCTTTATCGATGTTCCTGGTCACGGCAAGTTTCTGAAAAACATGTTGGCCGGTGTGGGGGGAATCGAAACTGCGCTTTTTGTTGTTGCTGCTGACGAAGGCCCCATGCCGCAAACCGTGCAGCACGTGAAGATTTTGAGTTTGCTCGGTGTGCGCTCTTTCATTGTCGCTCTAACAAAAATAGATTTGGTTGGCGAGAATGAAGTTGCTGTTGCTACCAGCAAAGTAAAAGAATTACTGGCGCAATACGGCGTCGATTTGCTTGCCATTTATCCTGTTTCTACCCAAACAGGAAAAGGCATTGAAGAACTGAAAGCTGGTCTGTATGAGCATTTGAATGCGTCGGGTATCAGTGATTCTGGTATTCCAGATTCTGGAAAGTCAGATTCTGGTACTGGTGATTCTGGAAAGGCCGACTCCGCTTCACAAGAAAGTGTCAATCTTGGTGCCAATCATATTCCAAACAATCAAGATGCTGAAACAATGTTGCAGGTTGAGGCTCAGGCCAAGCTAGAAGCCGAGGCTAAATTACTTTCTGCTGCTGCCATCGCCCGCTCTTTATATATGCCGGTGGATAGAGCATTCACTAAGTCTGGATTTGGTCTAGTTGTAACTGGCACTCTGGTAGAAGGCGAACTCAACACCGGCGAACACATCGTGGTTGAGCCAGGTGGAGTTAAGGCTCGTGTACGCGGCATGGAGAGCTTTGGTAAAGCGATTGATAAAGCTACGGCAGGACAAAGATTGGCTGTCAATTTAGCCGTTAAAGATGGTGGAGTGATTGCCCGCGGTCAGTGCATCGCTGGCAGCGATAGAACTGTTGTACACAACTTGATTGTAGAAGTTGTGGATCTAGGCGGACTTGATTTGGTCTTATCTCCTCAGCCTATAAAGCTCTATCACGGCACGGCCGAAGCCAAAGGCACTTTGCGTTGGCTGGAGAATGTTCAAGCCGGTGCTGCTGCGACAAAACAATTTGGTCAGATTTTTCTTGAAGAGCCCATCGTTGCTCAACCGGGCAATCGCTATGTTATTCGCTACGGCGATGATGGCATCGCTGGTGGTGCTATCTTGCTGGTCGATCGTCCTCGTTGGCTGACGCGCCAATTGGTGCATGATATTAGTGCTGCTTTGATTGAAGCTACTGCAGAAAGCGAAAAGAGAGCTTTCGTTTTGGCTGTGGCGGCGCATCCGCTAAAGGCAGTAAAGCTGTCGCAGATGACCTGGTTTATGCCAATGGAAAACCTGAAGGAAGCTTCAGTTTCTGCTCTTGCTGATGGTTCGTTAGTTTCTATCGCCGACCTGCTCATGGCGGTTTCAACCAGAGAGCAAATTGGTTTGAAGATATTGGCCTTGTTGCAGACTCTGATGACCAACGAAGATAATTCACGCTTTGGCGTCAGCATCGAAACCATGCGCAAAAAGACTTTCAATACTCTCACTCGGCCGGTGATGCAAGCCATTGTTGCCGACCTGGCGCAAAAGGGGCTTCTGGCTCGGGAAGGGGACCGCATATTTACAATCAGTGGATATGACGTTTATGAAAATGGTGACCCCAGTATTGCAGACGGTGGCTTGAGCGAGGACATTGCTAATTCTGTGCCGATTTTGAACGCTGCCGGACGAGCCATGGCTGCCGCTTATTCGTCGCTTGTCACTCCGGCTTCGGTTAATGACGAGATTCTTGATGATGAAGCTCGTGCAGGCTCAGCTTCTGCTGCCGCCGCTGAAGCCGACCCGCAATTCGCCCAGACCAATCGTCTGCGCGATCAGATTATGGCTCTGCTCAATCAGCATCCCTGCCTGGAAATCGAAGAAGTCGCTCGCCAGGTCAAGCTCGATGTTAAGAAACTGAATTTGACTCTAGATGGCATGGTTAAGAACAAGCAAGTCGTCATCGTCGATCACGATTTCGTTGCTACGGCTGGCAAAATTAGAGCTGCTCACTTGGTATTACACAAACTGTGGACAACCAAGAAAGACATCTCGCCATCTGATTTCAGAGAAGGCATAAGCACCACTCGCAAATATGCCATGGCTCTGCTTTCGCATTTTGACGAAAAGGGCGTAACCAAGCGTGTCAGCGGTGGCCGAGCACTGCTGAAAATGCCAGAGTAGATCTTAAAACGAATAATTTGCAAAAAAAGTTCAAAATTAGTTTTTCAATTTAATATTCGACAAGTAAGTCGGTAAAAGCGTAAGAAATTCAACCAGAATTTCTTACGCTTTTGAAAACTGACAATTTGATCGAACATCAAAGTTCGAAAATTCATCTACTACAGGCGGTAATTGGCCCAAGCCTTCGTCTGACTTGGCATTTCGGGATTTTTATGCCAATGCAAAATCTGACTAAATTGCCTCCAATTCGTCTATTATGTCGATTCTGCCGTACCCCGAAGCCACACCCCCTAAGGGACATTCATTTATGAACAGCCCATTGCTCTATCTCGAAGATTTAGTCGCCGGTCAACGCTTCGTCAGTGGCACCTATAAGGTCGAGGCTGACGAGATTAAGGAGTTTGCCGCCAAGTATGACCCGCAGTCTTTCCACCTCGATGAAGAGGCGGCGGTGGATACATTCTTTGGCGGGCTTGCTGCCAGTGGTTGGCTGACGGCCTCTATTACCATGCGCTTATTGGTTGATGGTGGTCTTCCAGTTGGAGGTGGCTTAGTTGGGGCTGGTGGTGAAATTAGCTGGACCCGCCCAGTGCGCCCGGGCGACATACTGCAAGTAGCAAGCGAAGTGCTTGAGATTTCGCCACTGAGCCCGAGGCCTGGTAGGGGAATTGTCACTGTGCGCAGCAAAGTCACTAATCAAGAAAACAAACAAGTGCAGGTGTTTACTTTCAAGCTTTTAGCGGCGCATCGGCCCGTTTGAGAAAACTAAGAATCTACGGCCACAACAATGTGGTCGCTGGCCTGGCCCTTGCTGCCGTCTTTGAAGACCGGCCAGAGCCGCAGCTGATAGATTCCCAGCGCTGAGAAATCTTCTCGCTTCAGGGTAATCTTGCCGCTTTTGCCGCTAAACTCTGTTTTGAATTGAGTATTGGTTTGGGCTACGCGACTTGGAGTTGTGCAGTTTTGCTCTTCAAAGAGCAAGTTAGGTCGGGTGATTTCCATCCATACCCCAACTGGATCGCCTTTGACCTGGCTGATATCAAAGCTAATTTCGTCTTGCTTTTTCTCCTGGGAGAGATGCAAGAAGCCCTTGCTGCCCAGGTAGCCAGAATTGGCGAAACTAAGAGTGGGCACTAGGCTGGCGGCGGGAGCCACGGTGATTTCTTCGATGATGCAATTGCTGTCGTGGGGCAGGCGCAGGGTTAGGCCATGTGATTTGCCGCCTAGCGACCATTCTGGCAAACTGCGCAAAGGGAATACCAGAGTGGCTTCGCCTACGGCTGTGGGCATTGGTGTGGGGGTGCGGCGTTTGATATCAAACTGCGGTACAAGGTCGTTGGTATATAAAAGATCGGCGCCCTCTTTGGCTGAGGCCGCTTTGAAGGCATCGCTAACGGCTTGCTGTTTCAGTTTAACGGTGACGAACTCTAAGGCATAAGCATTGCTCGGGCCTGGATCAAAGCGCATCTCTGGCCGGCCTAGCTTGCCGTTGCCGCCTGTAACACTGAGTGTGCCATCGGGTAAAAATTCAAATTTAGTGTTTTCACTTTGTACTGGTTTGAGCACCGTCTGTAGTGCTCCGCCCTTGAATACCTTCGCTTCTTTGACTGGATACTCTTTGATATCGTTTAGTTCCATTTTCTCAAAGTGGCCTGGGGCGCTAGCTGTAACACTATTTGTTGCCGCGCCACTAGTCGAAGTACTGCTTTCGCCAGAGGCCGCAGCACCAACTACTTCTGGACACCAGCGATAAACCAAGACTTTGTCACGGTCGCGGTAGAGTGACTCTTTCATATAGCCGAAAGGCAGAATCGGCTCAAACTTGTCTACCATGATAGCGTTGATGGCATCGCGCTCAAGCTGCGGCGTGCGCGTCATTCCCACTAAAGCATTGCGGCAGATGTAGGCGCCGTGTATTTGATCCGGCAAACCAACAAAGAGAATTTGGGGGTCACCTTTCACTTCTTTGTAGAGCTTGGATAATCCGGCTCTAATCGAATTGGCTTCTACTCCAGCATCAACCCAGGCCTGGTTATTGAGATGGAGTACATAGAACGATAGGGCGACGAAACCGACTCCTAGAAGAGAGCGCGACCATAATTGTTTGCGGGCGACAATACCGCGGCTGACTACGACTACGGCTAGAGCGATGAGAAATGCTAGTGGAACAGTGGCTACATAAGCCAGTCTGCTGCCCTGTAAGTCGTCGGCAATAGCAAAAATTTTGTAGACAGGAGCAAGCGACAGCACCAACCAACCGCAGAGGAATAAGAACAGACGGCCCAGGGCTGGAGTCAAAACTAAATTGACTAGAGTGCCAAGTCCGATTAGTCCGAGGTAGAAATCCCACAGTCTTGTTGGTATGGCACGGGCACTAATGAGTTCATGATTGAGGGGCTCAAAGAAGAGCCTGAGGCCGTTTAGCCAGGTTTTGATGAAGGCTTTGTAGTTAGCGATGAAAAAGAGCGAGTCGTCGTAACCGCCGACAAAAGTACCAAGGGCCAGGCGGCGCACGATGAAGTAGACAACAATCAAGCCCCAGTACATGGCTGTGTTTTTGACTGCGCGCAGCAGGTATGACTTGCTTAGCAGACCCTCAAGAATTGAGCGCGGACGCTCACCAGGAGAGGCATAGAGCAGCTCTATCAAAACAAAAATGGCAGGCAGAGTAATGGCCATTTCTTTTGAGAGCAGGGCCAATACCATCAATATAAATGAAAATGTCAGCGAGGCTTTCTTGCTGGTGAACCAGTTACTCTTTTGCGGCTGGGCTTCCTCAGCAGTTGCCCCACCAGCTACCGCACCAGCTACCGCACCAGTTGTTTCCCCACCGGCTACCCCACCAGCTTTGCGGGCCCGCAAATAGAACCAGAAAGAGCCGGTAATGAAGGCGGTAACAACAGCATCAACTCGACCGGTAATCCAAGAAACTGTTTCTGTGTGCAGGGGATAGAGGCCAAACACTGCCGCCGAGAAAAATGGCCATATATATAAGATTGAAATTGGTAGAGCTTTGTAGGTCTTGCGCGATAGCTCTTCTTGAATCTGCGCTTTCTCTTCTATCAAAGTCAGCGCTGCTAGTTCGCGGGCAATCAGAAATATGAAAGCCGTGCTAGCTAAGTGGAAGAGCAAATTGGTGAGGTGAAAACCAATGGCGCTGTGGTTCCACAGAACATAGTCAGAGACCATGAATACAGAAATAAGTGGGCGATAGAACTTAGTGGTGGTGCCGTCCAACCAGGAGGTGTGGAAATTGCGCCAGACCAGCTCGGGGTGCTGCACCGCTTCTTTCAGCCAGATCAAGTGAACATAGTCGTCGCCGGCAAAGAAGTCGAAGAGGATGGGCATATAGCCAACGAAAGTGAGCACCATTGCTAGTGCCATCAAGGCCAGCAAGATGGTGCTCGATTTTGAAGACAGGTTTGGGTTTGCGGGCTTGACAGCCCCTGTCATAACAGAACTACCGGAGGCCGAGGCTTCCGGTAGTTTGGCATTTTCGCTTGTTTCTTCGTTCAACTGTGGCCTTAGACTAGACTGCTAGCCCAGCGACTTGACCGGCGCCCTGTCCAACAACTTGACCAGCAGGAGTGGTTCCCATTGTTCCAACTGGTGATGTCACCGCAGTGGCAGGAGCAATTTCGCTAGCCATAATTTCAGTTATGGTTTTGCCAACTGTTTCTACTTGCTCGTCGGTTAGCTCTGGATACATCGGCAACGAGAGAACTTCTCTTGAGAGTTGTTCTGAAATTGGGAAGTCACCCATTTTGTAGCCGAGATTTTCAAAGGCTTTTTGCACGTGTAGTGGAACTGGGTAGTAGCACATAGAGCCAATACCAGCTTCGGTCAAACGAGCAATTAGCTTGTCGCGATTAGGATTATCGAGAGTTGGAGCGTTGTCTGAGGCCAGCACACGCACAGTGTATTGGTGGTAGACGTGGTTGACGCTGTCACGAGCACCGTTGGCGACTCCACCGGCTAAGCTGACGCTTGGTCTAACTAGGCCTGGGCAGTTGGCCAAGCTGGCATCGTAGATAGAGGCCAGATGAGCCCGTCTTTCGTTCCATTGTTTGAGATAAGGCAATTTGACAACGAGTGTTGCTGCTTGCAGTTCGTCAAGGCGGCTGTTGACGCCAAGTTCGTCGTGGTAGTAGCGACGTCTCATACCGTGAGCGCGAATCGCTCTGATGCGCTCAGCTACAACTGGATCTTTGCTGACGATCATACCGGCATCACCGGCGGCGCCTAAGTTTTTGGTTGGGTAGAAGCTGGTGCAGGCAACGTCGCCAAATGATCCGGTTGGTTTGCCTTTGTATGTAGCACCAATGCCCTGGGCATTGTCTTCGATTACTTTCAAGCCGTAGCGTTCAGCGATAGCGCAGATTGGCTCCATGTGTGATGGCAAGCCATAAAGGTGCACTGGCATGATTGCTTTGGTCTTGCTAGTGATGGCCTTTTCAATCAAGGCAGGGTTGATGTTATAGCTGGTTGGGTCGATGTCGACGAAAACAGGAGTAGCGCCGCGCATAACAATCGCTTCGACTGTAGCGGCGAAAGTGAAGGGGGTGGTGATGACTTCATCGCCGGGCCCGATATCGAGGCCCCAGAGGGCTAGCATCAATGCGTCTGTGCCGTTTGCTACGCCGATGCCATCATTAACACCGCATAATTCAGCTACTTGTTTCTCGAGGGTGCCAACGTACTTACCGAGGATGTAGTTACCGCTGCGGAGTACTTCAAGAATGGTGGACTCTAATTCTTCCTGGATTGTCGCGTACTGGGCTTTGAGGTTGAGAATCGGAATACTTTGGGTCATTTAATAGGTTCCTTTGGCGAATAAGTCTTGGTTGTTCGACTGATTCTTTTTCGGGAGCATGACGGACAATCTTGTGGGCGTTTTATCCGACAGAGTGAGTCTAGCTGGTTCGAGGGATGATTCAAAGGTGTTGCAAATAAGCTTATCTAAAGGCTTGGCTGAGTCTGGCTTAATCTTTTTTCGCGGAAAATCGCTGGCAGATGGTAGGGGGCAAGTTTGCAGGGTCGTAAGAAATCAATCTGATAACAGAATATGAAATTGCTCTTATCTATTAAATAAAGTTAGATTGGAATTGAGCAGCGCAACGGGCTGTCCAAACGAAAAAAAGGGGAGGCGAACCTCCCCTTTTGATTTTTTAGGACCTTCAATTGGCAGTAGCGGGTAATCTATCTAGAATCTGGCTACTTAGTTTGAGGTTCTTATCTCTTTTTGCTTGGCACAGCTACGGTTCTTGAAAGAGCGTTTGTGACGAACAAGTTGAGGCTGACGCCTTCTTTTTCGGCTCTATCAACAAGGGCTTGGTGCAATGACTTCGGCAAACGCACTGTGAATTTGCCGGAGAAATTCAAGTATTGGTCTTCGCTAGCACGCGAGGTGGTAGCTTTGGCCTTGGTGGTGTGCTTAGGGGCTGCAGTCTTGCGAACAAGTTTGCGGGTGCCTACGGCTTTTTTAGCTACATGTTTTGCAGCTGGTTTAGCGGATTTAGCAGCTTTAGGTTTTGCCTTGCCACCAGTTTTACGAACTCCTGCCATGTTTCACTCCTTCGTGTATTTGGGTCAATCGGAAACCAGCCCGCGGGCGAGCCGCGAGGGCTGCTCAGGGTGCTAATGCAGAAAAATGCTTTTGGGCAATTTCCTGTAGAGCGCTCCACCTTAATGGCATCGCTCTAATTTGTTCGGTGGGACTTAAGTGGTTTCCACCGTTTTATACGGTTACCACCACTCTAGGTGGCATAAGTATTGTACCAAACAAGTATCCGTTTATAACCACTTTGTATATAGAAATTTTCTATCGTTGGGGCACAAGGGTTTCGGGGATCTGATACCAGAAAAATGTGACACCAGGGGTGATTTTAGCTCTGCCAATGGTGCCGCACCATTCATAATGGCTGGTATCAAAGTAGCACCTACCGCAAAATAGATAATCGGTTAAGCTTGTCGGAAGCCAGTATGCCCCCGTAGGTGGTAAGCCTTGAGAGTTCTGATCGTAAAACTTAGCGCCATGGGTGATGTCGTTCATTGCCTGCCGCTGGCAGCACGAATCAAAGAAAGATTACCAAATGTTGAACTTACCTGGTTGGTTGAGCCAGCGGCTCAAGATCTTTTGAACGGCAACCCGGCGGTAGACAGGGTACTGCTCTTCCCTCGGAAGACCTGGCTGAAAGAGATGCGCAAAGTGGGGCCACTAATCTCCACCTTTGGTGCCGCCAAAAAGTACTTCCAAGAGTTGAAAGACTACAAGTTCGACCTGGCAATTGATGCCCAGGGATTGCTCAAGAGTGCCATCCCTGCCTATTTATCCGGAGCACCATTGCGGGTTGGTTTTGCCGGCACCAGAGAGGGCGCTGCCAAATTGCTCACCCATGCTCTTGAGGTCGGAGATTATTTTGGTCCCGATAGGCATGTGGTTGAGCTCAATATGGCTCTTGCCGATTTCGCTTTAGAAACTCTGGCCCGAGAGAGGTCAACATGTATTCGCCTGGCTGGTCGTGACCGGGTGGTGCACTTCCCCTTGCCTGATCCCGGAAAAGATTGCCTAGCTTTTGTTTCGAGCAAACTTGATAACTTGGGGCGTGCACCAGAGGCGGGGCAGTCGCTAGTTCAGCTAGAGGCACCAGAGGCGGAGCCGAATCTAAATGCGGTCGAGTCACCAGCGGCGGAGCACGGTCAGGCGGTTCATGGTCGGGCGATGCCACCAGCTAAGTTTGGGGCACCAAAGGCGGAGCAAAGCGAAGTTGTTGGCAGCAAGTCACCAATGGCGGGACCACTTATTGCTCTGATTCCTGGCACCACCTGGCCTACCAAAATCTGGCCTGAAGATCAGTGGATAGCTCTGGGACGCTTGCTCTGTGAGCGTTTGCAGGCTCGACTTGTGATCTGCGGAGGACCGGCTGAGCGGGGCACCAATCAATACATATATAAAGGAATAGAATCGGGTTTGAGTAATTCGGTCATTGATCTGACGGGTGAAACCAGCTTAATGCAATTGGTGGCACTCTTTAAAAGATGCGATCTGGTGCTTGGTGCTGATACCGGACCACTGCACCTCGCAGCCGGAGTTGCCCACGAGGCCTTCAATAGCGAGCTTGCAGCTACTGAGCCGAAGTCGCTCAAAGACACCGCTAATCAAAAATCTTTAGAGTTTGAAGTGCGGTCGGTGGCAGTAGCTAAACCAAAGGTGGTGGCAATACATGGTGCTACTCCGTGGTTGCGCAATGGACCGTACGGAAGTATGGGTAGTGCCGTGCATTTAAATTTGGAATGCCAGCCCTGCTTCGAAAAGACCTGTCAGCTCAAGCTCAAAACCATTGCATGCTTAAAAGACCTCCCTGTTGAGGAGGTCTTTAAAGCGGTTGATAAAGCCTTAGCTAAAAGAAACTAGGCTGCTATTCGCTGATCCATTTTTCAATGGTGCGATTCCAGCCGTTTACTAGCTCATCGGCATTGAAGAACAAACCGATTTCGCGAGCCGCACTTTCAGGACCATCAGATCCGTGTACTACGTTACGGCCGATATCGGTGGCGAGGTCGCCGCGAATTGTGCCTTGAGCAGCAGCAGTCGGGTTGGTGGCGCCGATAACGTTACGAGCCAAGGTGATGGCGTTTTTGCCTTCCCAGACCATGGCAACGATTGGGCCGCCAGTGATGAATTTGACCAAACCTTCAAAGAAAGGTTTGCCTTTGTGCTCACCATAGTGGTTTTCAGCCAAGACGACTGGAACCACCATCAGCTTCATGCCAACCAGCTTGAGGCCACGGCGCTCAAAGCGACCGATAATCTCGCCTACCAAACCACGCTCAACACCGTCTGGCTTGACCGCTACGAAAGTTCTTTCTACTGACACCGTATGCCCCCTTCCTATTAATGACCTAAACAATGAACTTGAAGATTTGACCTGTAGATCGAACTTGAAGATCTGACCTTGAGGCCAACCTGAAAATAAGACCTAAACAGACACCTGAAACAGGCATCCTTACTAAAGGGATTTTTCTACGAAAAATCTCTGGTCTATGTTCTTACAAAGAGGATGCCATCAGGACAGCTTTATAAGTTTTGCAAACTTCGGATCAAGCAGTCTATTTCGGTCTTCAAAAGCGACGTTGTACATCTCTTTTTCGCCGTCTCCGATGACTTGAGTGACTTTGCCCATGCCAAACTTGACATGTTGAACGGCATCGCCGACCTTGAGGCGCTCAAATGTTGGCGCTTCTGAGACGTCTGGTTTCTCCCCGGGAGGAGGAAGTCGCATAGCTCTTGGCTTGACCGGCTCAGCTTTGTTAGCCATTGGCCTGGAGGCGTTCTGTGACTGATAACCAGTCGACTTGTTGTAGCCCCCAGCGCTTTGGCCTTTGTTCCAGCCGCCGCCAGAGCCTCCGTATCCAGAGCCGCTGCCAGATTTAGCTCCGCCTCCAGATTTAGCCCCGGAACCGCCGTAGCCGCCCGAGCCCGATCCACCATAACCACCAGAGCCGCCGCCGCCATAACCGCCACCGCTAGGTTTCTTGTAGCCGCCCGAAGTTCCGGTGGCATAGTCGTTGCCGCCGTACTTAGAGTCGCCAAAGTTGCCTGGTTTCTTGCGATCGTTGCGGTCGTCCCATTCCTGACTTTCGTCAGTGTAGCCCTGGCTATTTTTGTTGCCACCGAAGGCACCAAAGCCGCCGCCACCATTAAAGTTGGGATTGCCGCCACCGGAGCGCTTGAACTCTTCATCACCACTGGGGTAGAAGCCTGAGATCAAGCCCGGAGTAATTTCTTTGAGGAAACGACTAGGAATCGTAAAGGTTGATGAGAAGCCAGAGTTGGAGAAGCCGCGACCAATCATGGTGCGTTTGCGCGCCAGGGTCATGTGCAGCATATCGCCTGCCCGAGTGACAGCAACGTACATCAAGCGGCGCTCTTCTTCCATTTGTGTTGGTGAATCAAGCGAGCGCACATGGGGGAAGAGACCTTCTTCGCAGCCCATGATGAAGGCCACAGGAAATTCTAAGCCTTTCGAAGAGTGGATAGTCATTAGTTTGACTGTATCTTCATCAAGATTAGCTTTGTCCAGATCGCTCACTAATGAAATACGAGTCAAGAATGAGTCTAAATCAGGTTCATCGGCGGTCTGTTCAAATTCCTTTGCCACCGCCACTAGTTCCATGACGTTTTCAATTCTTCCTAGAGCTAACTCATCTTTCGATTCGTGAGCGTCTTTTTCTAGGCGAGAAATATAGCCAGTTGATTTCAAGATTTCTTCAAGCAAATCAGATACTGGTATCACTTTCGATTGCTCGTTCAAGCTGACAATTACACGAGCAAAATCTTGCAGCGAAGTGTAAGCCTTGGGTGAGAGGTCTGAGATGCGACTGGCTTCTAGGCTGGCTTCTAATGGGCTTACGCCTTTGGTCTCAGCATAAGCATTGACTCTATCGAGAGTGGTTTTGCCCAATCCGCGCTTCGGTGTGTTGATGACGCGGTTGAATGCTTGACCATCTCTAGGGTTGTAGATCAGCTTCATGTAGGCCAGCATGTCTTTGATTTCTTGCCGGTCATAGAACCTTGTGCCACCAACCACCACGTATGGAATGTGACTGCGCACCAGAATTTCTTCAATCGCCCGTGATTGAGAGTTGGTGCGGTAAAGCACGACGTGGTCTGAATATCTCTTGCTGCGTGCTTTGCTGCGTTTGATTTCTTCCGCTACATAATAGGCTTCGTCAATTTCGTCTTGGGCTTCATAGCAATTGACTTTGCCACCCTGGCCGCGGTTGCAGCGCAAGGTTTTGTCGATACGCTCAGTGTTGTTGGCAATGATGCTGTTGGCCGCTTCTAAAATGGTGGCAGTAGAGCGGTAATTTTCTTCCAACTTGATCAGGCCGCAGCCTTCATAGTCTTTTTGGAAGCCAAGGATAATGCGATAGTCAGCTTTACGCCAAGAGTAAATAGACTGGTCGACGTCGCCTACAACTAATAGACTGCGTTCGCTCCAGAGTTGCTCGTGAGTCATGGTGCGGCCCGCTTCTTTAGCTTCTCTGGTGAGGAAGTGTTCGGGGCTATCGGCTTTGGCGATCAACGAAATTAGATCGTACTGTGATTTGTTAGTATCTTGGAATTCGTCTACCAAGACGTGGCGATAGCGGCGTTGCATGCGCTCACGCACCATCTGATTTTGTTGCATCAAATCGGTGAAAATCAAAATCAAGTCATCAAAATCAAGGGCGTTGTTGCGGGCTAACTCGGTTTGATAGGCACTGAAGATTTCAGACAAGCGGCCTTCTCTGTAGTTCTTCGCTTCTTTGGCATAGACATGGTGGGTGTAGCCGTCGTTTTTCAGTGACGAAATGGTGTGGCGGATTTCTTTAGGTACAAAGACTTTGTCGTCGAGGTTGAGCTTGACGATCTGTGCTTTAACCAGACTCATACTGTCGGTTTCGTCGTAGATGACAAAATTGTTATCCCATTTCAAACCGTCTTCAGTCTTATAGTTCGAAATTTCTTGGCGCAGTAATTTGGCACAGATGCTGTGGAAAGTGCCAATAGAGATGCGGCGAGCTTCGTAGGGGCCAACAATCTTTTCAATACGCTGGCGCATTTCGCCCGCGGCTTTGTTGGTGAAGGTGACGGCCAGGATAGCTTCGGGCTCTTGTCTTAGTTTTGAAATTATCCAGGCAATGCGCTTGGTCAAAACTGTGGTTTTGCCCGAACCGGCTCCGGCAATGATTAGCGATGGTCCCCACATTTGCGAAACGCACTGGGCTTGCTCTGGGTTCAAGCGGTCAAGCAGTTGGGTCTCTAGAGCGGCAATTTCAGCATCGGACATGGGGGCATACTGCGGCCGCTCGCGTGGGGCCTGGTAGGACGGCACATATTTAGATTGGAAAGGCGTTTGGCCAGAAGCTTGGCCAGAGCCTTGAGCACTTGAAGTCTGAGCTTGAGGCGTATATGACGATTGGGTGGGCGCCTGTTGATTCAAGCCTGATGGCGCAGCGGCATAAGACTGAGCTTGAGCACTTGAAGACGGCGCAGCATAGGCCTGCGAGGCGGGTTCTTCATCTTCCCCGCTCTCTTCTTCGTTATCTTCGGCGTTGTCAGGCACTTCGAAGCTGACATCGAGATCTTCGGCATCTATCTCTTCTGGCTCGAAGGCCACCGAGGCCAGCTCTTCTACCTCAAGCTCAGCCAGGGCCAACTCGTCGGCGTCCGACGGCTCCTCATTAGAGTCGTTCGAACCAAATAGGCTCAATTGTCTGTCTTTGCCGGCCGATGTCATAACTGGGTCTCTCGCCACGTCTCTCTCCAACTATAAATGATGTCAAGCAAGCTCTCCGCATTAAGCGGATATATAAATGCTATGCGTTGGGCTCTCGGGCGAATATTCTCTGTAACGCAGCGCCGGAGGCTCCCACAACTCTAATTGTGAGGGATCTCAGCCTCGCTGTTAATTAAAACTTGTAAACAGCCTGAGGCTTGCTAGGACAAAACCATAGGGAAGACTTGTAATCTTAATCATTAACGAACAAATTTCCACGGACCAGTAAAGACTGGCGTCTATATAAAAGGGATTGGATAGATATATATGAGTCGAATTGAACCCGGTGCCGCCACAATACCGACCGTCGATGAACTGGCCCAAGAGCTTCTCTTAATCCAACAGTCTGGCCCGCGCAAAGTGGCCATCATTGGTACCCGCAACTTGCCCCTCACTCATCAGCAATTAGTCGAGATGCTTTCTTACGCTCTCGTGCTGTCGGGCAACCAGGTCGTCACCAGTGGCGGTGCGAACGGCTGCAACATGGCAGTGATTCGTGGAGCTCAAAGAGCAAATCCAGATCGTCTAAACATAATTCTTCCGCAAACAATTTCTCAGCAACCTGGCGAAGTTCAAGATCTACTAATAGGTATCAAGAATATCGTTGAGTATCCTGAAAGACGTACGATGACTCTTGCCGATGCATCGCGCATATGCAACCACGAAATAATCGATAGATGCCAGCAAATAATTTGCTTCCTCTACCACACATCCCATACACTGCTTGAGTCGGTAAACTATGCTAAGGAACATCGTAAGATTGTGACTAGCTTCTACCTCGACTAACCAGCGGGAATCCAACAGTCAACTTAGAGCAACATGCTACTGCCATAATTCAGCAGGGAAGCCTTTTGGCGGCTCTGGTGCAGCTCGTTCTGCCCTGCATGACGGCGCTGGTGCTCACGGCTATATGCATGCCGTTCTACATAAAGAAGTTGAACGCCCTGCAAATCAATCAGTTTTTGCGTGAAGAAGGACCAAAGAGTCACTCGCACAAAGCTAAGACTCCGACCATGGGTGGTCTTGTCTTCATGGTTACCACTCTGATTGTGGTGCTGGTCATGGCCTTTGTGCCAGGGCAGCCCAATCAGCATTTTGCCTTTGGTCTACCGAAAGACCCCTGCTACTTCCTGGTAATTATTATCGGCTTCTTGTGTGGAGTAGTGGGGCTGCTCGACGATTCCGCCAAGGTCATAAACAAAGGCAATAAGGGCATCTCTGGCTATGTCAGATTGGCCATCGAAACCTGCCTCGGTGTGGTGTTAGCAGTGGTGCTGACCATGTGCAGCGACAACAAGCTCTTGCTGCCCAATGCCCTTTATTCAATGTTTGTAGGTGCCTCTGCGGCTGTGCCCGATGGGGCATATCCAGTGGCAATCGTAATTTTGCCTGCCCTTCTTTTTATAGCTCTTGGCGCCTTCCTCACCGCTGCCACAACCAACGCCGTTAATTTGCACGATGGCATGGACGGCCTGGCCGCCGGAACAGCCTGCCAAGTGTTCGCCGCCATGGCTGTGATTCTTTTCCTCACCGGTGGTGCCGGTTCTGTCGAACCAGTGCAATATGGCTATGCCACCATATCTGCCACCGCTGCGGGGGCCTTGCTGGGCTTCTTGCTCTACAACAAAAACCCGGCCCAGATATTTATGGGCGATACTGGCTCACTGTTTATCGGCGGCTTGATGGCCTGCCTCGCTCTGGCTGGCGGCATTGTGGTCTGGTTCATCCCTCTGACCATGATTTACATAGCCGAGGCCCTTTCGGTTATGGCCCAGGTCACCTACTTCAAATTAACCAAGCCCTACACTCCAGAAAAACCAATGAGCGCCCTCGCTCTAATCAAGCTTAAACTGACCAAGCGCCTGCCCGGCGAAGGTAAGCGCTTGTTCCGTATGGCCCCACTGCATCACCATTACGAAGCGGTCATGGCTGACAAGGGTTGGGCGGAATGGCAGGTAGTAATGGCATTCTGGGGGGTACAGTTGATACTGTGCGCCACTGTATTATTGACTTTTCACTACCGCTAAAATTTTGATGTAAGCTTGATCTCTTTAAGACCAGTACCAACGAAGCTTTTGCCCCAGGAGTCAGTGGGTTGTCAACCCAAATTTCACAGTTAGTCTCTGATTTAGCTTCCCAGGGCAAGTGGGATGAGGCTTATGCTGGGTTGATGCGTTTTGCCCAGCAGAATCCAAGTGGCATGAACGACCCTGATATTCAGTATCAGCTGGGAGTAATTTCATTCAACAACGGTAAATTGGCCGAGGCCGAGCGCCACCTCAAAACTGCTCTATCAATTGATTCAACCCGGGGCGACGCCCACTATCGCCTCGGCTTAGTTTTGCTCAAAGACGGCCGCCCGGCCGAAGCCATGCCAGCTTTCCGTGATGCCTGCGAGCGCCGCGAAGGTTTTGCCGTGGGCCACTTGCATTGGGGCATGGCCCTCATGGCCGGAAATAGCTTCAGAGGCGCCATTGGCCAATTCAATCAGGCGATTAAACTCGACCCCAAACTGAGCGCTGCCTTTATTCAAGGCGGAATGGCTAGTTTCCGCATGGGTCAATTCATGGAAGCAGCCCAATATTTTCAAGCTGCAGTCAACAATGAGCCCGAAATTCCTGAGCCTTTAGTTTGCTTGGGCATCGCCCTATCAGCCATGGGCAATGATAACGATGCCGGAAAATGTTTCATGCGCGCCTGGCAAGTAGACGGCAAAGACATCACAACTTTGCGTTACGCCGCCTCAGCCATGGCCAATGCTGGCATGATTGATGATGCTGTGCGACTCTTCCAAGAAGCAGTGGGCATGGGCCACCGCATGCTCACCGCTCGTGAGCGCGCCTTGATTTATAACGACTGGGGCGTCTCGCTTTTCAAAGCCGGCCGTGCCGAAGACGCTTCAGACAAGCTGATGGAAGCATCAGACATGGATTCTTCTTGCTTAGAACCAATGATGAATCTTGGTCTTGTTTGCGTTGACTTAGGCGAATACGAACGCGCCGCCGATGCTTTTGAAAAGGCTCTGGCTCTCGATAAAAACAATAACGAAGTGCGCGTCTATCTCGCGGTCACTTTGATATTGATGAACAACTGTCAGCAAGCTCTTGCTGTTTTGCAGGAAAAAGAGCAAGACGGCCGCTTCGATTTTTGGCTAGGCCATGCCTATTTGGGCATTGCTAACTATGAAAAAGCCGCTCAATATTTTGATCGCGTTTTGAAATCAACTCCATCTAACTACCAGGCTATTGACGGCCTGGGCTGTGCTTTGTATCTGTCTGGGAATTATCCAGAAGCAGTGCAGAAATTTAGTCAGGCCATTTCACTGCGCGAAGATTATGCTCTTGGTCATTTGCACCTCTCGCGTGTCTTCGATGAAATGGGAGACACTGAGCGGGGCTCGCAGCATTTGCGCCTGGCTATTCAATACGATCCTGAGTGTTTGAATCCACAAAAAGAAGCTTTAGATCGCTTGCTCAAAGCTTCTCGCTACGAATTAGTCGAAGCCCAATCTCTGAAAATTCTCGCTATCAATCCCCAAGATGCTGATGTGAGAGTGTCTCTAGCTCGCGCTTTCAAAGAACAGCAGCGCTTAGACGAAGCGATTGATTTAATCACTACTGTTATTCAAGAAGATCCTAAAAATGCCGTGGCCCGCATAGTGGCTGGTCAAATTTTCTTACTGCAAGGCCGCTTTGTCGAAGCCGATGAAATGTTCCGCGAAGCCGATCAATATTCAGACGGCGACCCTGGTTTGTTCTACTACTGGGGCAAGGCCCTTTCGCTTTTGGGCTTGCAAGAATTAGCTCTGGAAAAATATGAGAAAGCTACTGAAATAGACCCTTATGACGCCGACGTTTATGACGCCTGGGGCCAGGCTTTGAAGTCACTGGGCCGCTTTGCTGATGCTGCTGATGTTTATCGCCGCGCGTCTGAATATATTTAGACTGTTGAGGCCCTATGTCGCTAGAGGATAAGTCAATCGAACGCTTGCTTGCTGCCCGCGAGGCGCTAGAGCGTGGCGATTTTAAAGCGGCAAAGAAAATGGCAAGTATGGCCATTAGTTTTAACCCTTCGATAGAAGGCTACTACTACAAAGCTGAATCAAACTTCCTCGCTGGCGATCTCGGCGCTGCTCTCGAAGATCTGGAAGCGGCGCGGGATCTTTGTAAAACCGAAGAAGAGCTGAACCACTGGCGCGAGATTCTAGAGGAATGCTTCATGCGTGTCAGCGGTGCAGAAGCTGCTGATGACGGGCCACCGGTTTGTGAAATCATTTCAGTGATGTTGCCCACACCGATAAAAGATAAGGGTAAAGCGCTCACCAAGATTATTAACAATCCCGATCTCTCGACCAATGGTGAGACTCTCTTGCGCATTGGTCATAGCGTTATCTACGACATCGAATTTCTTGAATTCAACCCGCCTTGGGTAGAAGCCGTCATTGATATGGCCACTACTCCCCTTAAGCCTGATGTACTTAAGACGGTGCGCAAAACCGCTCATTTCTTGCATATCACTGGCCCCAATGTGGAAATTCATCAAGAGATTTCTTCGCAGGTCGAACTGGCCATTCAATTTGTCCAGACTCTAGAGCCACTTGTGCGCTCTCTTGAGGCTCCAGTGGCCGTTCTTCGCTGCTCTAATAATGTCGTTGACTACGACACTATTCGCCAGGTCTGCGACGACATTAATCCAGAGAACCTCATTGCTTTTTACGTCAAATTGATGAACTCTGGCGAAAGCTTATTCTCGGTGGGCATGCACCAGTTTGGCTTTGCCGATGTAGAGATTCCCTTCTCTGTGGTGCCTTTTGAAGAGGCCGTTGGGTTGATCACTGAGTTCATGCACTTCCAGCTTGTAAATAACTTTTCGGAAGCTCCAGAAGATGTTGAATACGAGTCGAGCACCGAGGTCTATTCGCTTAAGCGTTTGGCCGAAGTGCGTTTTGACGTCGCCGGCGAAGCCCGACACAACAAAATCGGCGTGTGGCACTTCCTCGGCACAGTTGTCGACTAGCCGATTTGACCAGATGTAAGCAGTAACGGCCAGTATGATTCAAGGCCCATAGAGGCGCGAAAAGTTGCGCGTGAAATCAGGTCTTGAAAAATAATTCGGAGCATTGATATTTGCTCTTTCAGCGGGCATAAAAAATAAGTCGAACCTCTAACTAGCTGAAAGCCAATATTTACCAATGAAAAAGAATCCCAAGAGCCTTCCTCATCCAGTCATGCAAGCTCGGCAGCCCGCCATTGAGGCTGAGTATTTAACCAAGCCCATGCACTTGCAGACCACCAAAGAGCGCTATGAATTTGGCCAGGCCTTGCGGGTTAAATGCTCCCGTGAAGCCCACGCTGAGTTTGTCATTGATAGGCCTGGTCGCGAAGACCCCATGGACTTATTAATTGCCTCCAGTCATGAGCGCATTGAGAGCCTCTTGCCTCTGCGCTACGGCCGTATGGTGGCCTCGCCCTTTGCTTTCTATCGCGGTGCAGCGGTGATCATGGCCGCTGACCTGGCCGTCACTAAAGCCACCGACTATGCCGTGCAATCTTGCGGTGACAGCCACCTGGCAAATTTTGGCGCTTTCGCTACACCTGAGCGCAACATTATTTTTGATATTAATGATTTCGATGAAACTTTCCCTTGCTCCTGGGAGTGGGACTTGAAGCGACTGGCCGCCAGCTTTGCCATTGCCTCTGCCCATAATGGCCACAAGCGCTCAGAGGGCATGGCGGCAGCCGCCCGGGTGGTGGAGTGCTACCGCGACAAAATGGACGAGCTTTCAAAAATGACTTGTCTTGATGCCTGGTATTCGTATCTTGATTATGAGGCTCTGATTGAGCTTACCGACGACAAAGTGCTGAAGAAAAGACGCAAGAAAGTTTTGAAGAAAGCTTTAGACCGCGACCATGCTGAAGAGTTCGTCAAGCTGGCCGCTGTGGTTGAAGGCACTCCGCGCATCAAAGACCAGCCCCCTTTGATTTTTCATGAAGAGAAGAGCAATACGCCCGAATACAAAGCGCGCATTTTAGAGGCAATTCAGATGTATCGCGAATCGCTCAGTGTTGAGCGCCGGGTCTTGTTCGATCGCTATCAGTTTGTCGACAATGCCTTGAAGGTAGTTGGCGTCGGTAGTGTTGGCACTGTCTGTGGTGTCGCCTTGTTGTTCGCATCAGAGAGTGACCCGCTCTTCTTGCAGGTGAAAGAGGCGCGCAAATCGGTGCTTGAGCCCTACTCACACTTCGTTAACCATGAGTCTAATGGTGCCCGTGTCGTCACTGGTCAGCGTTTGATGCAAGCTGCTACCGATGTCTTCCTTGGCCACTATGTTGGCGAAAGCGGCAAGCATTTTTATGTACGCCAGTTGCGTGATGTCAAAGTTAAGCCAATGATTGAGATATTCAACCACAACAATATGCTGGGCTTCGCTCGCAACTGTGGATGGGCTCTGGCTCGCGCTCACGCACGCTCAGGCGACCCGGCTGTCATTGCTGGTTACATTGGCAAAGGCAATGTCTTACCCAAAGCTATTGCTGAGTTTGCCGATGCCTACCGCGAGCAGAACCGGCTTGACCACGGCAAATTGCTTCAGGCCATTAAAGAAGGCCGTATCGAAGCTGAGACTGTTTGAATGTGAGTATCTGCTTTCCTTAATCCGGGCTTCCTTTAGCCTTCAAAAGTTCGACATCGCAGAGAACCTCGCTCAATACAATCGGGTCAATTGTCCCCAGCTGCAAGCCTTTCTGGAATTCGCGGTCATAATCACCCGCTACTTTGCCAGAAAGAAAAAGACAATGGTTTATATATTGGTCCGCCCAGTCGACACCGCCGGTGCCGGTTGGAATACCGTCGTACTGAATAAGAGCAGTGACGTCCTGTCGCGGGAAATATCTAATATGCTCTGTGTAGAGGCCGCCGTCCATAACCGGGCCGCGCTGCCAGCCATGCCTATCTAGAGTGCCAACAATAACGACTGCCGGTATGCGCAGCTTAGCCAGGCGCAGCACCTCGAAATCATTAACTTCGCGCTCAAGGAGCCGCTGTACTGGTCTTTCTAACTGGGGGAAAGGCTGTTTGATTTTGTTGGTAGTGAAAATATTTTTCCACTTACTCAGGTCAGTATCCGAGAGTTGGAGTGGATGCAATAATGAGATTTCCCCAAAATCTGAAAGTGAAACTGGCTGACCATCAATATTCTGAAAATTATCCTTGTCGCGGATGACAAAGGTGCCGGTGAGTTGCCCAAGCATATTGAAGCCGCCGAAGACATAATCTCTGAGCAGAAATTGCATAACGGGATGGTTTACGAGAAAATTGACGAATTCATCGGCGAACCAGCGCCGTCCTGTAACCATGCCATGTTCAAGCCGGGTAGTCTGAACCTTTTCAAGGTCCTTGAGAGCTTTCTTTAAAGCCTTGAATTCGCTCTGAGCCTTTTCTGCAAGCTCAGCGTCATCACTGGCGGTGGCAGCAGGAAGCTCCGCGCGTACTTTGCCATTTTCATCATAGATGACAGGCTTTAAGTCAGCTCCTAGCTTGATCACGAATTGCCTATCACCATAATCGAATATCTGTTCACCGGAGCTTTCAAAACCTAGAGATGGAATAATCCTGTCACTCAAGCGATCCTGACTCATCTGCTTGGCTGCGGCGATTGCCGCCATACATTCATCAGCCTTGGCTTTCAGCGCTTTGAACTGTACCTTTTCGGCAATACCGTTTATCTGCATCAAAGCAATATCCGAACCCATCACCCGCAAACAATCAAGCCCTACTACTGCCCGTTTGTGATTGCTCTCACCGGGCCACTCGCGTATCAGACGAGAGAGCTTGGGGGCAAGCGCATCTGAGCCAAGCAGACCGACGGCAAACATGGCCCAACTTTCTTTTGCCTTACCTTCGTTTGCCAACCAGGTCTCGAACACTAACCAGACAAAGTGGTCCAGCGCTTTGGCATTGGCGTGTCGCCGAAGGGCAAGTAGGAGCGGCGCAGGCTGATCGAGAGTAGATTCTTGCAGCGCACAAAGAAGAGTCTCAACCTGACTGTCGTTCAAGCGATGTTCGCCCACCACCACTGGTGTCATATCCGCCACTACCAGCCAGGATGGGAACTTGATTTTCTTGCCGGTTTTATTTGTCTGAGCGGCAAGCGCCAGAGAGAGCCAGTCAGGTGTAGAGCCTTTATCAAAAGCAGGGAGATTCTTGCCGTATGGTTCAAGCAGCTCTTCATTTACACGCTTCACTGCATTTGCTGGCATGCGCTCGGAAATCGCGCGTATTTTCGCCTCGCCCAGGTGCCTTCTCATGATGCGCAACTGCCTGAGAGCGCTGTCTGCTTTTGCACCGGGATGAGCAGAAAGATTGATCAAAGCCTCCACTGCCAGGTCGCTATGGCTCTGCAGCCAGTTGGCGGCAACATCCTTATAAAAAGAATTGTCTATAAAAAGATTACACATGAACTCAGCTGTAGGTAGAGAACTTAGGCAGCAAACTACGCGCATCATTTCATCGGTATTTACAGAAGCGGCAGCACGAATGACCGAGCGTTTAACGAAATCAAGCTCGCTGTCCTCAGTGTGAGCAAGCCACGAAACCACATGTTCGCGGTCGGTCAATTTCAAATTTAGTCTTTTGAAATGCTTAGCCACAAGTTCGGCACTACCAAGCCCAAAGAGGATGAGCTGCAAATTGCGTCCGTGCATATCAGCCCTTTGTGGATAGGTATCAGACCAGCCTTCTACCAGGCTAAGTGTGGCCTCGTGCATACCCAGTAAGGCAGCCAGATAATGACTGAAGCTGGCCGCACCCTCAAATGGTGAATTCAAAAACTTCTGCACTCTCTTCTGCAGTGCTTGCCTCTTTTCCAATGACAGAAAAGGCAGCACATACTTTCTGTATTGTGTGTGCACTGAAACCATCGTGTTGCACTCACACAACAGGTCAATTAGCGCCTCATCCTCCATCAAGGTCGAAAGAATTTGAATAGGCACAAGTCCGTGGGCGCGATCTGGAGAAAACCGGGTTTTTTTGAGCAGGCCCTTCATCGTTTCCAAATCAATCTTCTTTGATTCCAAATCGGGCTTGCCGTTTTTCAAGTGACTACTGAGTTCATCCAGCATAGAAAAGTCACCCAGGCCCTTGCCAAAACAAGAACAGAACCAGAAGACTGCCTCTTCAGGGCTCAAGCTAAGCTCAATTGGGGCAGCAGGCCAGTTTATGATCAGATTTTCGTAATTAGTGCGAGCCGAAGCTGTATCAAAAGGCCGAGCCGCCGGTCTAGTTAGAGGGGGAAGCTCACGCCAGGTAGCGGCGAACCAGTTGGCCGGTTCCCAGTCAATGGTTACCCGTGTAGCAAGAGCCGCACTTCCTGATTTCTGCATTCTCACCCCTCCGCTGGCTTATATAAAACTACCCCTTATGGCGAGAAACTATTGCCGCCATAGCTAATATTTGCATCTATATGTTTGTCTATTTTCATACGGTCTCTAGTTCCTAATATGAAATTGGCTTTCCTAGTAATATAGACTTTCCAAAACTGTCATATATTTTGAAGAATTTCTGACAGTTTTGGCAGTGGCAAAGAGCCATGGCAACAAACAAACGAACCGGTGCCCCTATGACCATGAGCATGACCCGGCGTGTCGGCTCAAAAGCCAAAACTAGAGAGTCGACCAACGAACTCTATTTAAAAAGCGAGCAACTGCTGCGCTTTCGCATCGCCTTTGCTCTGGTCAGCTTGATTCTCTGCGTCGGTATCGGTACTTTTGCTGGCGATGAATTCGAATTTCGTTCTACTGCTGCCATCGTCGGTGGTGTCAGTGTTTATTCTTTTATTGGCCTCGCCTTCATTGTGCGCCGCCTGCGCTATTCGGCAGCCCGCCTGCGCGCCTTCAATATGATCATGATCACTCTTGATGTCATCAGCCTTACCGGCCTGGTGCATTTCACCCGCGGCATTGAGTCAGACTTGTACGTCCTTTATATGCTGCCGATTTTGCTATCGAGCTATACCTTTGGCAAAAAAGGAATTTACTTCTCCGCACTGCTGGTCACAGTTTCGTATATTGGCTTGTTAGTTTCTGAAAACGCCGAGCTGCTTCCTTATGTCTTTAACCGTGATACCGAGCGCGGCCTGGCGGCAGCATATTCTGACAAACTCTGGCGCCGCATCTTAGCTCGTGCCTTCTTCTTCGCCTCGGTCTCTATGCTCTGGGCCCGCTTCTGCGACTACATGAGCCGCGTGGCCAGGCAAGGCGCTGAGCGCTTACTGGAACAGCTCGATGCTAACGAGCGCCTCATCTCTGATTCAGACGAGCGGGCCAAGCGTGAGCGCCTGATTAATTCAATAAATAAAGGTGTGCGCTCTACTTTAGAGTTAGACAAAATTTTTGAAACAGCAGTAGTGCAATTGGCCCAGGCTGTGCAAACTGATCTGGTGGCATTGATTTGTCCGGCCCAGGTGAAAATTGGAGCAGGCGGGGCCAGCCCCACAGCTTCTGGTTCTTGGTCGGTCTATGCCCCGGTGGTAGTCGAAGAAACCCGCGAGCACAACAGCGGCCCAGTGCTAAGTGCTGATATTGCCCAGTTCATCCTCGACTATAAAGGCAATTACGAGCGCGATAGCGGCGGCGCCAAGGTCAAAACTTTCCTCTTTCATGATCCGGCTGAGGAGCCATTTTTTGCTCCGATTGCCGCTGAGATTAAGGCCCTTGGCTTCAAGACTCTGGTCATTCAACCAATGATGTACGGTGATGAAAGCCGCGGAGTCTTCATGCTGGCCGACAAATCGCCAACTCGCACCTTCACCGAGTCTGATGTGGTGCTGACGAAAGTTGTGGCCGGGCAAGTAGCCGTGGCCGTAGAGCACGCCAATCTGGTTTCGCAGCTGTCGCGCAAGAACAAAGACTTAGTCACCAAGAACCTCAATTTAGATAGCAAAAACATCGAGCTGAAGACCATCCAGTCGCAGCTCATTCACCAGGAGAAAATGGCATCCCTCGGCCGCCTGGTGGCCGGTATTGCCCACGAACTCAATAATCCCATTAACTTTGTGCACGGCAACCTGCCTTACTTGAAGCAGTATGTCGAAGAGCTGAAAAAAGTAATTTCGGCCATCGATGAGTTGCCAGCAGAACAGCGCAAACCAGTGGACGACCTCAAGAACAAGCTCAAATACGACTTTCTCGTCAGCGACCTCGACAACATCATCGCTGACTTGAACGAAGGGGCCGAGCGCATCCGCCATATCATCCGCGACCTCAAGAGCTTCAGTCGCCTTGATGAAGCCGAGCTGAAAGAAGCCTCGATTCAAGAAGGCCTTGAGTCGACTATGAAAATTCTCTCGCAATACTACGGGCGCGACAAAATTCCTGTAGAAGCAGAGTACGCGCAGATTCCGCCGGTTTTGTGCTATCCGGGCCAACTGAACCAGGTCTGGATGAACCTGCTCAGCAACGCCGCCCAGGCCATGAATACAGCCGCCGAGGCCCTGCCCGCTGGCACGCCCACTCCGGCCCTGAAAATTAGAACAGAGCTATCCGATCAGAATGATGGCTCTGTATTGGTCGTAATAACTGACTGTGGGGGTGGTATTAAAGAGGAGGTTCGGAGTAAAATCTTTGATCCCTTCTTCACTACCAAGGCTGTTGGTCAGGGGACGGGGTTAGGTTTGTCTATATGTCACTCAATAATAGAGCGACATGGTGGTCAAATCTGGTTTGATAGTGTTATGGGCCAAGGCACAACGTTCTATGTGCGCTTGCCGCTCCAGGCAGTAACCAAGCAATTGGCTGAAAGCCTGAGTGAACCGGACTAGGTAAACTGCCTGGCGCAAGCCGAAAAGTGAATCTGCACCCCACGCAGCGTTTAACCCGAAAAGTGTTCTAAGAGGAATGCAATGCGCCGCCACAAAATATTAGTAGTGGATGATGAGGTTCCGAATCTCCGCTTGTTGAGGCGCGTACTCTCAGAAGAGCACGACATAATTGAGGCCCAGAGCGGCGCAGAAGGCCTGGAAGTACTGAAAAAAGAGTACATCAGCCTGATTATCACCGACCAACGCATGCCAAACATGACTGGCGTTCAACTTCTTGAAGCCTCTCTTGGCGTCTGTCCCGATACCATTAAAATTCTTTTGACCGGCTACACCGATGTGCAGGCCCTCGTAGACGCCATCAACGCTGGCTCAGTCTATAAATATATTGCCAAACCCTGGGATGCCGATGAGCTAAAACTGACTGTGCGCCGTGCTCTTGAGGCCTTTGAGCTAAAAGAAAGCAACGACCGCTTGCTGGGCGAACTCAAAGTCGCCATCGCCGAGCTCGAGTCAGTCTCAGTGGGAACCATCCGCGCTCTAGCCGATGCCCTTGACGCTAAATGCGACTACACCGCTGGCCACTCCCTGCGGGTGAGCCGCATTGCCGTTTTGATTGGCCGTCAAATGGGCCTGACCGATGAAGAGCTGCGCGACGTCGAACTGGGAGGCATCCTCCACGACATCGGCAAAATCGGCGTTCCCGAGTCTATTTTGTGGAAGCCCGACAAGCTCAGTGCCGAAGAAAAAGAAATCATGTGCAAGCACCCGGTCAAATCTGCCGAAATCATCGGCGATTTGCGCGGCCTCGTGCGCGCCCGCGAATACGTCAAACACCACCACGAGTACTACAACGGCGAAGGCTACCCCGATGGCCTGGCCGGAGCCGACATTCCGGTGGGCGCCCGCATTATCTTGGTCTCAGACGCCTACGACGCCATGACCACAGACCGCCCCTACAGAAAGTCGATTGGCCACGAAAAGGCCATGATCGAAATCAGAAAGATGTGCGGCACTCAGTTTGACCCCGAAGTGGTCGACGCCCTCTTTGCCATAATCGGCCCCGGCGGCCACGAAATTGACCGCATCATCAATGAGCAGTTCCCCGATAGCTTTATTGGCTTGACTCTGCCCGGAGCAGATCCAACAAAGACTGGTAAACGGTTTCAGGATGAAGCCGAACGCCAAGCCCGTCTTGCAGCGATCGAGGCGGCGAAGTCGTAGTAGTAGAACCGGAAGCAGAAGCAGGTGCTGGCGACTTGCCCGCATTTGCAGTAGCCGCAGCATTGGCTGCCGCGTACTCAGGCCTGTCAGCCAAGACTTTAAAGTTCTTCTGATTTGGAATAAGCAATTTGGGATCGGTGGGTCCAAACAGGGCCACGAGATTTTTGTTGAGCCCCACGCCAATGTGCATCGGAGCCGAGTCAACGCACACGAGAACATCACATAAGCTCGTCAGAGCCGCCAGATCAGCTAAGCCCTTGGTTTTGCCCACGGCACTTATATATGGAGCGGCGCCAGCCGATGAGTTGTTTGAGTCACTTCCGCTTGCACTCGAGCCATTGCTGCCCGAACCCTTGCCTTCATCTGCTTTGAGCAACTTCTCCAACCCAGCCACAACTTCTTTATCGTCAGGCCCGCCGCACAAAATCACGCGGGTTTGGAAAGGCTGATCTTTTTGATTCTGCAATAGTCTGATAAATGCCAGCCAATTCTCAGAAGACCAATGTTTGATAATGCCCTTGCTCACTGCCATTTGCGATGTGCCTGGGTGAATCAAAACAGTCTTCACCGGCCTGGTATCAATTTGACTAGCGTCAATCTCATTAGTATCAGCAGTGGTGACAGCGTTTTGTGTAGCCTTTAGGCCTTCCTCTAAGAAGGCTTTCATAGCCGCCAGAGAATCGGCCTTGAGAGTTATCTTTGGCACTTGATAAGTGTCGTCAATATCTCTTATAGAAGCATTAGGGTTAGCCTTGCGCCGCAAATAGTTGGCCATGCCTTTAGTTAGATCATGGTACATGTCAGCGGCATACTGATCACGCAAAAGCTTTACTGGGTGCGTCAAAAGCGACTTTACTGGTGAGCCAGCATCGTAACCAACGCGCAATTTTATGCCCGATAAAAAAAGTAACATTGCCACCATGGGCGAAGACCCAGACGAAATCACCATGTCATAGCCGCCTTTGCGAAGCAGCATGGTGAGCGCTATAAGGTCAAAAGGAGTGAGCGGCTTCTTTTTGATATCAAAAGTAATAATCTTGTCGATCAGGTTGGTGACTTCCATCACCGACTTTGACCTCGGCTCAACCAAGAGCGTCAGTTCGCAGTCAGGCGCCAATTCTTTTATTCTCTCCAAGGTTGGAAGGAAAAGAACCTCGTCTCCAATACCGCCAAAATTAATAGCGAGCACTTTTGCTGGGCTACTCATCGAATTAGGGTTTCCATCGGGGATTTAAAACGTCAGAAAAGACGTCAGTAATATCATCACTAATAACAGCACGTATAATAACCAAGTTTGCAGGCATCCTCAGGTTACATTGAAACCAAGCTACTGGCTCCTTATTTTTATTCTCTGCGCCGTAGTTGGGGTTGGCGCGGGCTATTTTGCCACGCTTGTAACCCGGCCACAGTTAATTCCACCACAGCTTCGCATCGCCACCCTGCGGGAGCCCACCACAGTGCTCTTTTTGGGCGTAGACGTGGTTTACACCGATATGGGCCGCCGTAAACAAAAGATAGATAAAGACGCTTTCACCGGCCGCTCAGACACCATCCTCGTGGCCCGTCTCGACCCGGTTTCCAACTCCCTTAGAGTAATTTCAATTCCGCGCGACACCGAAGTGCGCATCCCCGGCAATGGCATACAAAAGATCAACGCTGCCAATGCCATTGGTGGACAGAACCTGGCAATAGAGACTGTCAGCGGCTTTCTGGACGAGACCAAAATTGATCATTATGTAGTTCTCAACGTTCACGGCCTAGTAGATCTGGTCAATGAACTGGGGGGAATTACGGTCGAAGTTCCCAAGAAGATGCAGTATATGGACTGGACCGCCAAGCTCAAAATCGACCTGGAGCCTGGCATGCACACCCTTACAGGCAATCAGGCCATGGGCTTTGTGCGCTTCCGTCACGACGCTCTCGGCGACATCGGCCGCGTGCAACGTCAATCAATCTTCTTGCGCGCAGTACTCGACAAGGCCCTCAGACCCGACAGCTGGTCGCATTTGCCTAAACTTCTTGACATAGCGCAACAATACATAAGTACTGATATGAGCATTCAAGACATGATGGGAATGGCCAACTTTGTCCGAGGCGTTCCAAAGTCTAACCAGCTCTTAACAATGATGCCTGGCACGTTTTCGCCCAACGGCAACTGGGTAGTTGCACCGTCTGATATACGCAAAATGGTGGCAAAACTGAATGGTGCTAACTTCGTAGAATCATCAAAAGACGACATACGCATATCGGTCGAAAACTCAAGCTCCACCGAAGGTATGGGTCGCAAAGTGGCAAAACTTTTAGGTGTGCGCGGCTACAGAAACGTATCAGTGCAACAAGCCAACTTAGAATTTGCAGAAGGAATTAAACGTACGCGAATCATCGCTCAGAAAGCCAATCCAGAAGACGCGAGTTTAGTTCGAACTGATTTGGGGAGTATAGGCGATATAGTCAATGCGTCTGTTGGCAATATCGAAAGCTCAGTCACCGTGGTCGTCGGCAATGACCTGGCTGCCAAGATAATTGAACAAGAGAACGCCTTAACTATTCCGGAAACGGCTCCTCAAGCCAATTCACATAGCGGTATTACACGCCGCTAAGGCGAATTGTTCAGAGAATGTTATGTTTTCTCTTTGAAACATCAGAGCGCACTTAGTATTTCATGATGTACATTTGAGTGAAATGCACTTACACTCGAATCGAGGGAGAACATGGCAAAGTTCTCATTCAGCTCAAAGTCCAGTTCTTAAGTACGTTGGTTATATCTCTCCAGGCATCTAAGAGAATTCTAGAAAGGCAGGCGGCATGATTCATTACGTTTATTCAACACGCGGCGGCTACCTCTATCTTGTAGGCAAGCACAATCAAGAGCCTAAAGTAGAAGAAGGCAATTCAGAGTTTGTATTGTCAGTTCCTGATAAGACCTCACAAACCCAAATCGACACTCTCGCTCACAAGCGCTTCATGGACCATCTCAGACGTCCACGCAGAGCTGCTCACGATCGCCACAAAGTAGAAACTAAAGTGGTAGAACGCGAACTCGTTACCGTATAAAGAGATCAGTCGAAAGGGTCAGGCCTAATTAGAAAACTAATTAGAGGCCTGATACCGGACGGTGTCTCATTGGAGAATGTCGGCAGCAATGTTGATGAACTTTTGTTAAGCCGCTGGGGTAATAACCTCGGCGGCTTTCAATTTGGAGTGATTTAACTAAAAGGACAGGGCTGAGCGGATAATCCGCCGGCGGCTGGGGCGAAAAGCGTTAGAACGGGCCCGAGTTTGGGCAAAACGCTCAATAGGTAGTAGTGTGATCTTTTGCAGGTTGCCTTCTATCTATGACCATTTAAGGCGATTGGTTCATTTCTGTCTGATAACTTCGTCTGGAACAGCAATTTATTGCAGAAGTTGAGACACTTATAATTGCGGGCGGTTTTTTCTTTGAGGGTGATGGAATTATGTCAGTGACAAAATTAGCTGTAAAAAGACGACCAATGCAGCGGCATCTAAAAACTCTGAGAAAAGTGCGATCAGAGCGTGGATTTACCCTGATTGAGCTGCTTGTAGTCGTAATCATTATCGGTATTCTTGCCGCCATCGCGCTACCGAACTTCATCGGCGCGCAGGATAAGGCGAAAGAAGCATCAGTTAAGGGCAACATGCACACGGCTCAAGTAGCTTGTGAAGCATCGGCGACCGACGCTGGTGGGGCCTACCCAACTGCTGTTAACAATGCATACATGAGCTACTTCCCAGGTGGTGGAAGCGATGGTCAGACGGCTGCAGCTACTGGCCCAGTTAACCCTTTCACCAACGCATCTGAGTTCCCTGCAACCGGAGCTATCAGCGGTACTGTTCAAGCCGCACGGGCAGCTGCCCCTGGTCCTTCTGGTGGTTCTATGGGTCAAGTCGTCTTTGCTCCTATGGGCGGCACCTCTTACGCGATTATGGGCACCAAGAAAGATGGTAAGGCTCTCAATGGTACAGCTGGTGGTACCCTCGTTCTTTCAAACCAATAGCTAGCTGAATTCAATAGGTTATCGTGACAAGCAATTCTGCCCAAGTTGTAAAGCAAAAGCACGTCTGGACGCCTGTAGAAGTAGGTCTCGTGCTGTTCTTCTCGGCAATGTTGATAGGCATGTTTGTGCCTAGAGTGACAAGCGCTGAAGAGAAAGCTAACGAGCAGATCACTCGAACTTCCATGCATATCGCTCAAGTAGCTCTTGAGACTTATGCTGCCGATCATAACAACACGTATCCGGCTGAAGTCGATGATGCTTTGAAGAGCTACTATCCTGGCGGCGAAGCTGATGGTAAGACACCGGCTTCACAGGGGCCTTTGAACCCCTACAGCAAGAAGCCGGAGTTTCCTGTAATGGTAGGTTATATTTCTACGCCGACGGCAGTGCGGTCACTTCCTCCAGAAAGTACAGGCGCAGCCCCAGGTCAGGTGGTTTATATACCGCTCAATAATCACAGAAGCTATGCTTTGCTTGGCACCACTGGTAGTGGTAAGGCTATTGATGGCACTCTTCCAAAATCAACCTTGGTATTAAGCAGCATCTGGTGAGATGAGCGTGAGTGCTAGAAGGCAAAACACTTTTCTCTATATCTTGTTAGTTTGTCTTGTGCCGCTTACGGTGTGGCTTCATGCAGGTGTATCTTCGTCTCTGAAGCGCCTACATGGTGGCGAGGTCGCTACATTTATTCCGGCTGCGCAAACTGTTCGTTTTGTGGCTCTAGGTTATGATCAACTTGTAGCAGACTTTTATTGGCTAGCCTTTGTTGGTTATGTCGGCGATGGTGTCGCTCGCAGTAAAGATCATTCAGCATTAGCCGACAAATACTTGGATTTGATTACAAGTCTTGACCCCTATTTCGTACAGCCTTATTGGTTTTGTGCCTTTACTGTTGGGTCGGAGCAGAAGCGCCCACTAAGAGCTAATGAAATCATCAAGCGTGGTATCAGTGCTAATTTGGACAATTGGTATTTGCCCTACATTGCTGGTATTAACATGTATTTGTATGCCCACGATGAAGTTGCTGCAGCAAAGTATTACGCTGAGGCTGCTAAGTTGCCTGGCGCCCCACCTTGGCTTGCGAGGCAATCTTCTATTCTTGCTGCTAAGATTCCATCGACGATTAAAGAAATCAGCACATGGGATTCAATCTATCGTTCTGAGAAGTCGAGTTTGATTCAGGCGAAGGCAAAAGAGAAGCTAATTCAACTGTGGTCTCGCGTCTATACGACAAGCCCTAAGGGAGCCATTCGAGAGAAGGCGAGGAAGGCGCTGGATGAGCTGGATGTTCGTCTGTAGGCATAACTGTCTAGAGATCTAGCCCCTTTCCTTTAGAGGGTCATTTACGGTACTAGTGCGCCCTTTATCTCCTGCCAGGTAACGGCCTTGTAGCCATGGTCTTGCAACTCGGTGCCACCAGTATTCATGGCGTATGTTAATCCTGCCGATTTGGTTTGCGAGTTGGATGAATCTTGAAGGCTAGTATCGATCAAGATACTGGTATTTCCGTCTGTATTCATTTTTACGTTAAACCCTACAAGAGCACCCTTGAAAGTACCGTGACCTTGGATGGTAATTGGCGCGTTTGGCGCATATATCAGCCCTTTGAAAGTACCACCTTCACCTAAGTTGATTGATATTGGACGGTTCCCGCTGTACCAAATTTGAAAGTTTTGAGCGGCCCCAGTTCCATTTGATGCTTCTGTCGAAATATTTGAGATCGAGCTAGCGTTGAGCGTTGCCGCATTCACGCCGGAAACTCCGTCTTGCACATAAATCTTGACTGGGCTGTCGATCTTTGCGGAGTTGCCGGTTGCCGAGAAATCTGCGCTCGTGGTCGTGTATGAGCCGCTCTCCAATGTGTTCATGCTAGTAACAGTTGGTAATGGTGCGGTAGTGCCTGATGACGGCGCTGGTGCTGGTACTAACGGCTGGACTACGCTATTGTTCACAATCTGCTGTCCGGGAGGAGTCATCGAGTTGCCAATTACAGTTGCGAGTGCACCGGCCGTGGTGAAGCCCTTTAGGTCAAGTTGCGCTAGGTCGAAACTCTGGTCGCTATTTACTTGACCATTTATCCTTGAAGGCGAGCCAATGGCAGGCTGGCTACCAGCCGGGATTTGAAAGTTGCCGTCTAGAGTAAGTGATGTGCCGAGATTTGCTGTGACATTACCTTGTAACGTTAGCTGATATGCCGGGTTGCTCGAAGTGCTGTATGGGCTACCTACCGATAGTGGGGCCACGGTAGGTGAGAAATCTAAGTCAGAATTTGCTAAAAATGCAGACTTAAAGTACGAGCTTGTTCCAGCTGGCGGTGTCGATGTTTCCGACGAAGGCTTGTCGTAACGGGGTTCTAAAAACACACGGATACTTCTGCTAATTCCTCCCCTGGTTGCCGTACTCTCAACTACCCTCCAGTTATTGGTTTTGATCAATGGGCTCGCATCTAGTGTTGGCGAGTAGATGGTGCTGTAGTTTGCGAAATCACCAGCACCAATCTGTTTTATGCGTATCTTTACTGTTCCTGCTGAAAAATTGGGTAAATATTTGGCTGGTACTGTACTCGTCACCAAGTCTATCGGCGACACTGAGCCAGGATTGTTTTCAGCGTTGTCGTTGAGTTGCTGAATCGCATAATCGACGCCGGTCGATGCTGCTGTTCTGAGCTCACCGAGGGCGCGATGACCGTTCTCGCTTCGAAGTGAGCTTATGATCTGCGGGAAGAAGGCAAACAAAACCGCAAGCGACACTGCGCCGAAGGTTAGGATTGATACTAACGCAAAACCCTTTGTACCCCTTTTGATTTTTGCAGCTATCTTTTTCATTAATAGTGGTCCGATGTGTTTCTTAGACTCATATTTCGATTGAATTCCAAGAATGTTTCTTGGTGTAGACCGATAATGCTTGGGGCTCTTCCGTCGCCTTGTGTGGCTTTAAGACCTGTATTTTTTGTGTTGATATCAATGGCTACTCCGCTTATCGTTTCCGTGTTGACTGCTGTCGGTATTACTGTTCGAATTGGTGGTATGCCGTTCACGCGTGTTAGGTAACTAAATACCGATGGATACGCTGACGGTTGCCCATTCCCTTGGTTCGCGAGCAGAGGGCCAACTATCCCCTTCAGAATCGTTTGGGGTGGATTGATTGCATCGAGCTTCTTTGAAAGAAGCCCTGGGTACTGTTCGCCAGGAAACCGAGCAACTTGGAGGAGAAATTCGTTTGGCCGCTCCGGGTCTGGAACGACTTGATAGACTACGGTGTCTAAGTTTTCCATATTCACCGGAGGGTCATCAGGACCAAAGTGGTCTTTCTCCAGCATGATGGGCATGCCGTTGGAAACATTGTTAACGTTAGTTGGATCTTCGTAGAAGACCGGGATTTGCAGGATTAAGATGGTGTCTCCAAGAACCATGTTCGAATTCCAGGGGTATGAAGGCCAGCCAGCAGTAGGGATGCGAATTGAGTTGTTTATCGGATTATTGTCGGCCGGGTACTTAGACTTGTCGGGTCCGTACATGTCGCCAATGAATCGTGCTTGACGAATATCACTACAGATTCTGTTTAGAGCTATCCTCGCGCCATCGCTCCCTTCGATTTCGTTGGTGCTTTTCACTACGGTTCTGGTAACCAAGGTTGATAGTTCTGCAATCGCAGCTAGTGAAATACCCATAATTGCAATTGAGATTAGAAGCTCAACGGCAGACATTGCGGCCTTAGATCGTTTTTCTGTAGCTGTCTTCTTTACGGTGTCCATTTGTTCACTCCAGTCTTTGTAAGAAGGAGCTGAGTGGTCACTGTGCGAGCTGGGGCCGCTGCTGTTCCAGCGTATTTTTCACTATCGGTCCATTTTGTTATCACCGAGATGGTTATAGCGTCAGGTATGCCACTTGATACTGAGAAGCCTGGAGCGGTCTCAATTTTGTAGGTAACTGTGCCGGGGAATCGAGAGCTTACTACCTTGGAATGCCAGAGCTTGTTAACTAGGTCGAGAAGCACTGGGTCTTGGCGAAGGTCGACTGGTCCAGATTGGCCAGTAACAGCCCTATAGGTAAGCAGGTCATATGTTTGACCTGTCCTGGCCGCAAGGTAGTTGAACCCGATTGCTCGCGACTCTTCTACTAATTCTTGGGAGATAGCGTTTGCGCAGGCTTCATTTTGGCTCGTTGCGCTTGTCCGCTGCATCTTGCTGTAAGTGTCGAGGAAGATACCTGTAATAATGGCGCCGATAAGCACGCTGACTAATGATTCAACGAGGGTGAAGGCTGTCTTGTTTCGATAGTTGATTCTCTTCTTCATTGCCCTTTAGGCCCGACGAGCTGGCTATGCTGCAACCTTAGGTATTATGCCCAACTCTGGTAGCTCAGTCTCTGATCGGCCGGGGTCTAGTTTTTCGTTTCTCAACCGATTTCTAAGGGTAAATTGACTAACAACTTCTTAATTGTGTGTGGGAAGAGAACATATTGGCCGCCAAATTAACGCAACCGAGAAAAAAATCAAAACTATTGGGCATGCAACTAACAATGGGGCCGGGTTCACCTCCATTTTTTATGATGGGCGGCGATAATTTTCAGACTTTTTGCAGAGAGATATTTGCTCGCCTAGACAAAGTGAATCAATGTCAACAATTTGGGAAAAAAGGTGCTTCAGACTTTGGTGTAGATATCCTTGCGCATAAAGCTGACGGAACAAAAATCGTTGGTCAGTGCAAAGCCTATAAAAATTTGCCGGCAGCCAAAATTAAAAAGGCCACAGACGATTTTTTTGAGCATTGGGACGAAAGATGGAAAAGTGCCGACGTAAAAGAATTTGTCTTGGTCGTGGGTTCTGATTTGATCGGAACATCGCAAATTGATGCACTGGAAATCGAAAGGAAGAGGTTTGACGTACATGGCATTGCTTATTCTTGGTGGGATGCGTCTAAGCTCACAAATTTATTAAAGCCTCATGCGGACATTGTCGAGAGATTTTGTGGCCCTTTCGAAGCACACTGGGCTAAATTTATTTGCGGTATACAGCTAAACTTTTCGGCAAGTTCAAACGAGTCGACTGTCATCGTGCAGAAGGCGCTGCTGTCTCAGAACCAACTCATGTCGAGAATTATTAATGATGATATTGGTCCTATCCTTGAGTTAGCGGATCGAAATTTTAAGGAAGGGAATGTCGCGGAGGCGAGAAGACTTGTACAAGATTATCTAGACAACACAACACGCAACCAAGAGATTACCATTGAGCGAAAAGCTGAGATCTGTTGTTTCTTGGGCAATCTAGCCTTGTATTCTGGTCAAAATTCAGAGGCTAAGAAACTTTTATCCGATGCTTTCGAGCAAGGCTCATTTTCCTGTTGTGCCTTGCTACAGTGTCAAATTGCCATTCTTGAAGATGATAATGACCAATTTGAGGCTGGAATTTTAAATTGCACTACTGAGCAGCAGATTTGTCTTCGTTGCTCATTTTATTTGAACAGCGGTCAGCTCGATGAAGCGCTTCGAGAGCTAGAAGCTTTTGAACGAATACACTCAACGATTCCAGCTGCTGTTTTGAAAATTAAAGCAATTGTACTTTTGTTAGCAAAGCAGGCTAGACCAGCACTAGCAGCAATTGATTCATCGCTGTCACTTGAACCGAAGTGGAAACAGTCTCGCTATTTAAGTGGTGTTATAAGATTTTATTCTTCTGTTTCACCTTGCCAGATACCAGCTGTGATTCGAGATGCCCCCTATCCGATACATTGGACGTTTGTTCAGCGTTCTCAGGAAGGGAAACAACGAAACCAAGAGGCAATTGAGATATTCAATCAATTGATTTCATTGACAAGCAATGCTGATAATCAAAGAACAGTTTATCAACATTGGTTGTTGGCTTCTCTTTCCATTAGTCCTAGCCATATGGCAGTCGCCTCAAAGCTATGCGAAGAGCTTCTAGCGAGCGATCCTTTGGATGAAGTTGCAATTCGCTGGGGAATCGCCACTAAGCTGGATGTTGACTTCGCTAGCAGTATTGATGCTCTTAAACAACAACTTGAGAATGGCACTGATGACGAATATATTGTGCTCACGCTGGCGAGTATCTTGTGCGCTACAAAAGAAGTTGAATATGCATCAAACCTTCTTGATTTGCATTCAGGGCTTTTTCGAAGCGAGGATAGTAAGGCAAGTCTGGCATTCTGGAAAGCTCAAATCGCGTTGCTTTCAAACGAACTCGAAGTTGAATTAGATCTTTCGGAAGAAGTTTTGCTTATGCTTCTTCCGAATGTAAATAACGTAGCGCAATTGCGAAGTGTTCTAGCTAGAATTTGCGTAACTGATGCCCAGGAAGCGAACCTCTTTCATATTTGTGTAGCGCATGCCAAGTTGGAAGAATGGGAATTTATCGCAAAGAGAGCTGATGATCTCATTGTACAAGTGGAAACAGAAGACGCACTGCGTCTGGCGTGTCAGGCGCTTTATGCGACCGGACGTTACAGAGAAGTGATTGCTGTGGTCGAAAATAACCTAGCTCGTTTCACAAACGAGATTCTGCCCTCGGATATTCACTTTATGAAAGTCGAAGCCTTAAAGAAGTTAGGTTCAATAAATGAATCATTGAGCGAAGCACAGAGAGCTGTTGTCCTTCATGAGAATACTCAAACACTCCTCCGCTATTCTCAGCTATTAGCAAATAGTGGCCAATATCGTATGTTGTTTGTAGTGGTTCAAAAACTATTTAAACGACCGGATCTAACCGACGTGCAGGCGATCAGGTTGGCAGAAATGGTTTGTCGCTCAGAACAACCCCTAGCCAAGAAGCTTTGGCTAAAAGCTGCCACAGTCAATTTGCCGTTGAAGTATATGGTCTTGGCTTTAAACTTAGGCTATTTTCTCGGCCTTGAAAATACTCCGCAATACAGTCAGGTCAAAAATCGCCTGAGTGAAATTGCTAAGCAAGGCAATGATGAGATTCGCTACGCCAATTTAAGTGAAGTCGTCGCGCAAATGCGACGCCAGGAGAAGTTAGTCCAAGCTCATACCGAAGCATATTTTAAGTGCACGGCTTCAGCTCACCTTTTGTGTGATTTGCCAATGCTGTACGAAAGTGCATTTGAAACGTCACAAGCAATATCAAATCTTTCGCAAACAAATCCTGTGTTTGCCGTCCATGAAGACCGTCGAATCATTGAAGATTTGGTATTGAGTGATACGACGTTGTATGTCGATATAACCGCAATTATGTTGGCTGATCGCTTCAATTATTTAGATACTATAATTTCTGAATCAAAAGCTGTCTTTGTGCCTAACGAAACAGTTCAAGTTGTAAATGCCTACAAAGAAAACATTCCACTTGAAATAGAGCAAGTTACAAAATCGCGCACCGACTTTCTTCAACTTGTCGACTCCAATGCGATTTCCACGATTGTTGTGTCAAGTCCTGCAAAATTAGATGATGATGCAAACGAGCAGATACGGCTAAATTTGCAAGAACTAGTTAACAGCGCAATTTTAGAGAATGCCTTCTTGTTACTGAATCTACCAGACTCATTTGAAAGTAGCTGGTTGCCTGAAACACAGAAGAGTATTGTATGCGACTTGGAAGCGCTTTTAAAATCGAATCAGTCAATAAATGAAGCGGAAAAAAATTTGACGCTAGAGATTAGCCTTGATATTGCCGCACCGACAATTTCGAAGGGCTCCAAAATACTTATTAGAAGTAATTCGATCAAGGAAATTCAACTTTTGGGTGTTATGCCTGAAATTTTGCGAAATTATCACTTAATAGTTCCACTCGCAGATGTTTTTGCCGAGAGGCAAGAGCAGACAAATTCGCAATTGCAACTAAACACCTACAGGTGGCTAACAGGTTTGACTGAAACCTTGGGTGAGAAAATAGTTGAAGGCAAATTGCAGATTCTACCAGAAGTGCAGTCGGTAGACCGCAATCCGGGGTCCTTTTTTCTTGATCCATTATCGTCGTTGATTGCTGTTATACCAGACGATAATTTGACTGCAGTTTGGGTCGATGACCGCTTTGTTAATGGATACCAGTGGCAAGAATCTGGCGCCCCTATAATATCAACTTTTGATCTCCTTAAGCATCTAAGTTTAAAGGCTGCCTTAGCTGATGTCATCTATGGCATAATCGGTCAACTCCGCAAAGGCAACGTTCGCTATTTGCCGGTTCTTGCCAAAGAGATTGTTTTCCATCTTCAGAGTGCTGAATTTTTCAAAGATAACTTAGCTGAAACTGATGGCCTTAAGACTTTACGACTTTATGTTGCGAGCACTTTAGCCCAGGGCAGTTATTTAAATCGGCAGAATAATTTTGAGTATCCAATAGTCTTTTTAAATGTACTTTATACCTCGTCAATTCAGGCTTGGGATGATGTTTGGACAAGCACAGAAGTTTTTGAAAGAAAACTATCTAAAGCCCTGTGGCTGAAACGATATTTATTTGTAGACCCGTTATCGCTGAGTCTTATTGGCGGCTTTGGGAGTGAAACCCGAAGTTCTGCGGCTATTCATTGCGATTTGCTATACACTGCTTTGTTGATAAGAACTCAGGTGGGTCATGAGCATTCCCAGCGGTATCTCAAGTGGTATCAAGGAGCTTTTCTCAATTTGATCTCGCTTGATCAGCCTTCACTTGTCACCGGCATAGCTATGGCCATAAGGGATACTATTGTTGCCAAATTGGAAGAAGAGGCTGATAATCCATTCAATATTGGTTGGCTCTACTGGTGGTGTGAAAATTTACCGGAAGTGATTAAAAGAGAAGTGATGCGGGATGAGGAAATCTTGCGCAGGCTCGGTATAACATACGAGTCTGTCATTACTATTCTTGAAACGTCGTTTGAGCTCTCTGAACTAGAGCGCGCTGTGGCCGCAGCACTCCAGACGGCGAAACCACAAGTGATTTTTGATAGAGGAAGAGTTAACGAAGTAATGGTTTTCGCTGAACAATTTAATGATGGAAAAATTGGGATTACGATATCTCGGCTCAATTTCGCTGCATGTTCAAACAGTTCTCTTATTCAAATACTTTTCAACGCCCCAATAATGCGCCTTGAGCCGATTAGAAGTATATTGTCCGAATTGGTTTTAGGAGATGAAGAAAGCAATAGCTTGGTGTCTGAAATTGCTTATACGGAACCAACTCATGTACGATTGGAAAAATTAGAAAAAGCACCTATGGACAATTACGGTGTTTTCTTGCGTGCGCTGGAATTCGATATCAGGCAAAGAAAGTCGTTTTCATTTGGTGCTTCCTTTCCGTTGTCTGTTCAAAGTCTTCTCAAATATCATCGTCAATCGTCTGATTTAGTCTCGCCTTTGGAGGTGCTCCAAAGTCTTGTAAAAACTGATCTTACTAAGGCAGCGCAATATTTGGGTAGCTTACCTCTAAATTTACCTTCTTCAGTCGTAGAGGAGGTTAACTCGTTGTTACCGGAAGATTTTGAGAAATTTATTCGCATACTTTCAAGAGAGTTTTCTCCCTTTGCTAGATTTCAGCTGCTGAGAGTATTGACTGGACGTGGAGCCGAGAAAAAGTATGTGCGATTTCGCAATTTTGTTTTACAAAGAATCTCTAGGCGGGAAACCACCTTAGCTATTTCGGCCTTCGTTTCTGTTTACGATTGGTTCAGTAATCGTTTCGCGCGATGGTCAGAGATTCGATCATTGTCGTGGCAGCTTCGGCTAGAGCTAACTTGGCTCCACAGCGCCCGCATTTATCACATCCTTCGTTCCTGTGGGTTTGAGAACGAGAAGATTAAGTTGATTTTTGAAGATGCGCATTTATTCCTTGGTTCCGCCTTTCTTGATAGCAGTGTTCCTATTGCCAATGACCTTTCCGCATCACGCAACTTGAGCACTGAGAGAATCTATGTAGCAGGGTTATTCTATTGCACAGATAATAAGGAAAGAATCTCCCTGGCCTCGACTATCCGAGAATGCGGCTTTTTTAAAAGTGAGGACTTTTACTTACCTCTCCCTGGCTTACTTGGTCTGCCTGGTCGTTCAAATAAGATGCAAACATTTTTAGATCTAGATTTTTCTAAAGTCTGCTCTGAGATAGGACTAACGAGCGACATAGCTGATGCTACGGTTCAAGATCTAATTCGCTGGTGTATAGATAATCTTGAAGAGTCTAAGGAGTCTTGGTGGCTTATTGCGGAAACACTTTCGCCAAGAGAAGAAACATTCCCTGACATAGCAAAAAAGATCAAGGAGCTTGTTCAAGAGAAAGGGCTATTTGAGTTGGCAAAAAATAGCAGCTCCCCTGCAACTACTATAATTGCGATTTCTCTGAATTGTGGGTCTGACTTGGAAATGCAGGCATTAGTGAGTTCTGGCCTCAAGGAAGTAGCAGAAAAGTACGAAGCTTTGTTTGTTGGAGACAGAGAACGTGAAATTCAAATGAACAATTTTTTCAACATGATTATTCAAGCCGCTCTAAACATTTATCCTGCAACCAACAATGATTTGAGTGGCTTCTGTTCATTGATGGAGGATTTGATTGGTGCCTCGTCAAGTTTTACTGCGCATTTAGACCGTGTAGTTGACAGGCTATGGAGTGAACTCCCGGCTGAAATTAGTGAGCAACTTTGGGAACTGCGGAAGCTAAGTAAAGCAGCTTGCACGTTTTAAGTGGGCTTTGCGTACGGAGCTAAATTGGGTGACTTGTAATCAGGCAATCACTGATTCTGCATGACGCATTCAAGGTCATAAAACATGACCCAAGCGCCTTCGATCAGACGTTTGAAGATTGGAGTGAGTCGCACAATAACGCATATATCGCCAAATATTAGTGACAATCAGCTCCACCTTTTCACTAATCAGAGCCACATTTTAGTGTTAGAACTCTTCTAGCTCAACACGTTCGATGCGAATATCTAAATTTTTTTTGCCAGGCTCAGTCGCTAGCTGTTCTAAAAATGAACCGGCGATCGCTTGCGATCTTTTTGATAATTCCGGGGAATTTTTAGCTAGCTCTGCCAAGGGAAGTAGCTCTTTGGGATCTGTCAAAGTAGCGATTTTAGTTAACGAGACGTCATAACGACTTGAAATGCCATTGGTTTCGTAATTGGTGCTTTCTTGAACTCCGTAGGATATCAATGCTACACAGCCCTGAACAGTTTCTTTGAGCACTTCTACTGCCCTCGACACATGATGTGGAGACCATTGAATTAGGCAAGACAATATTCGGCAGAGTTCTTCAGGTTTGCTAATCGATTTTTTTGTTAATAAATCTATTGTATTTTTACAGAAAGCTTCAATGATTTTTCGCGAATCATCGTCTGAGAATGACATTGGCTGAGTACTGTTGAGTTTCTGTTTCCCGCGTGAGCGCGGATCAACTACGTCTCTTATTAATCTGGACATATATTCTATTGGAAAGGGCTTGTTAAGACTTTCTAGGATTATGTTAGTTTGGTTTCGCTTTGATATTTTATATAGGAGACCGAGGAGAAGGTTGGAGAGAAGATAGGAATTGTCAGGTAGCAATGGATTTTTTGACCCTTCTCCTTCGGCATGCTTATACGTCACCCATGAGTCAAGGAGTGCAGAGAATAGACTTTCTGCTTCAGTTTCGGAAATATCTGAGTCTGTGTAATCGCTAAGACGATCAACAAGCTCCCAAAGCCATTTTTTTTCATCTAATGACTCCGATTCGGTGCGTTCCTTCAACAATGAAACTAAGTTTGGGGAGCTTAACTGGGAAAGAAATCTTTTGAGATCTTTCGCAGAGAGTGTTTCTGTTGGATTTGAAAATCTAAAATAAGTGTCAAAAATATCGGGATGACAAACACGAAGATCTTTTCTCCACGACGCTAAATAATTTGGATCGTAACCAGTAGCATTCAGTGCATAATCCAACTTAGGAAATAATTCGATCAGGAAACTTCTTAGCCAAGGATATTTCTTGCCGTATTCCTCTACCCAAATCTCATGAAATTGCTTGAGAGTGTTAAAATTGCTATTCTTCGCATGGTGTGAACCTACTCCTGCAAACTTGTCTTTATTTCTTCTGATTAAGTCGTAGAGTTCTGGAAGAAGTAAGCGTATTGCTTCAATTGAAATAAAATCTGGAAGGGACACTTCTCCCTCGACGCTTGGTACTGTAATACAGAGCGTATTAGCTAAACGTATTGCTTGGCGCGGACTTACAAGGAGATGCCTCAAGCCCAGTGAGTACAGGCGTGAGTGTCTGCTGTTTCTGAACTCCTGGGTTTTTTGTGCAGTAAAAAGAGAACTTAAGCATCCAGCAAAGATTGATGATACTCGCTCTGGCGTAGGCTGCGGTATTGTGAATGTAACCTGAACTATTTTTTCAAGATATTCAGTTCCTTTGTTGGCGTATTTTTTGTCTAGCGCTGTTGCTACAATTTTCGGATCAAACGCTAGAAGATACACAACGTTTGGGAGATCGCAAATGGCTTTAATAACTCTGAAGAGCTCTCTTAAGTCCGAAGTGGGTAATCTGTCTAAATCGTCGATAATAACTAGAAAACGCTTGCCTGTCTCCAGAAGCAAATCTTTTATTTCTTCTTTGAGCACTGGTATGTCTGCTGAGCTGCTAGCTCTAATTGTCTTTATGTCGTGAAGACCTTCGAGGCCAACTTCCAGGCCCATTTTGTTATTCTTCAATTCAGTCGAATTCGATAAAGTGGCCCTCGCTAAGTCAATAAGTGCCGATGTAAGTTTGAGTTCTTTTTCTGATTCGGAGTTGCAATTCTGAGCGATTGATTTTAGTAGTTTCTGCGCAAGATCTTCGTGTCCGGAAAACCACCACGGGTTGAAGTCAATTATTTGTATATTTGAAAGATCTTTTTTCAAATAGTATTTTACAAAATTCAGCGTTGTGGTCTTTCCCATTCCCCAGTCACCTGTGATCGCCATTACAAGACCATCGTTAGTGCACATATGGCTGATTCCGTTAGCAATGCTTTTAGCTAATGGCGCATATCCCAGCAAGTCGTTTTGGGGATCGTTTATTGGGCGATCAGAGTTGAGTTTGGAAGAGCTCATTTGGTTTTTCCTCTTCCCAGAACTGTATTTATCACCTCAGCATTTTCGGTAAGTGATTCTAGGTCTTGTTTTGCCGAAAAAGCTACTTTTTTTGGGTTAGAGTACTTAAAAAGATGTCTCTCTATAAAATTGTTGGAATCTACTAGGTAGACGAAAGAGCTTAATAGTACAAGAAAGCCGAGGCCGGTTAAAAATATCGCTATAAGGTTCAGTATATTGATCCAGAGGGTCGGCCGATGATTTTCTTCTTTTTCAAACGTTGCTATTTCTAGTTTTAAAAGGTCAATTGTGCTCTTGTAGCAGGTATGAATATTTCTTTTTTTTCCCCTTGTTGCCTTTAGCTTCGCATCTTCTTCGTGAGCTTGGCCAATGCGATCAGTTGGATTCAGATTTGCTTCTGTCAAGTCATTATTGCCAATGCACTCTACATGAAGAATTCTGTTAAGCTCGAAGTTTTGGCGCATAAGTGCGTATTCAGCATTTGAAAGAACCGCTGGCTTTCTCCTTGCTGCGATCAACTTTTCAGTCAGCTCCCAAGACACGGTCGGGTTAGCGGTTACAAGTTGCGCTTGGCGTTCTAACACGTTTTCGAAAGCTAGTATTGATAACTCAAGTGATAGAATTTCTTCTACAAGTTTGCTTGAAAGGCCCATTTTTATGCCTGATGAGCTTGCTTGTGTAAGGATAATATGATTAAAAGGAATAATTAGCTTTGCGGCTGGCATCTTCCAGGTCTGCACATCGGGATTACTCCACCAAAAATCTACTGTTTTCGTCGGGTAATGGCCAGCCCAGGGAGCCAGGTTTGATAGCTCCAAATTCAGAGATTCAAGTAAATATTTTTTCTCTGCATACAGTTGTAATTGCGCAGTTCTTCGCTGTTGGTAAATCGCCAGCCAGGCAAGCGACAGGCTTACAATTGTGGTGCCACTGGATAGCAATTGAACAAAGTCGAGATATTTTGACATGACCATACACCTGAAAATACATTTTCTGAATCTCAATTCTTTTTCGAAGTGAGCAAAAGCAATTTATTCCAAAGGTCCTTTGGTACTACCGGTGCTACCCGTATGCATTTGGATATCACCTTGATCAAAGCGAATCGTTGTTTAACTGTCTAGAAGTCTTTCAATGTGGTGTACCTTTCTCTAGATTTCCTTTCATATGACCACAATTCACTGCGCCGTCCTCCCGGCGCTTTTACGCACACACCACCGGTCAACCCCTCATCTAGCATCTTTTGCAAGCGCTACAGTTCTTCCAGGCAATGCATGGTGTTGCTCCGATGCAAGTGCTTGCATATGCGGTCGCGTTAAAGCTTGCGGCGATGCAAACCATCGTCGCCAATGCAAATTTCCCCACCGGCATTACCCCCGTGTAGCCAGATTATTAACTTACCCGTTAATCAAAATAATAACGGTTGGCTAGACTACAATTGGATTGTTTTAACGTCAACGAGGTTCGAGCATCAAGATTTTCCCAAGGTGGCGAAGTCGAGCAGTTAGCACATAGAGACACTTGTCGCGGTCTCTATTGCTCTCGCTTTTGTTGCAGCCGTAGCTAGATTAGACGCTCAGGCCGCTGACTCTAATGAGATTCGTTCATCGCTCCAAGATGAAATGACACGGTCTTCATTGCTGTGTCAGCAGCGGCGATACACCGAAGCTGAGCCAATTCTCCTTCGCTGCTCATCTCAATATGAGCTTACCGGTAATCAAGACGCCTTTCGTCTATCGATTCTCACGAACTTAGAACTCGTATATTCTCAGCTTGGAAAGGAAAAGGAAGCGGCAGCATGTCAAAGTAAGTGGCGCGCTTTAGAGGCTAAATTTGACGCTGTAGACATGACCTTTGCGCCTGGCGAATCTAGAGTGCGTAAGCCACAGTATGGTGCGCCGAGAGCAGCTGCACAACCCACCGCCAACGCCGCTACTGCATCATCATCATCATCATCATCATCATCATCATCATTGTCTTCTTCTTCCTCTTCTTCGTCTTCACCTTCATCCGCTTCATCCTCATCGCTGCCACAAGAGCCAAGAGTGCCGCGCCAGGAGCGTGAGCTAGGAGATAGCGCATCTGCAAAGAGTGGCATTCAGGCTGAAGTTAGAACCGTAATCGCTGCAACCGAACACGATCGTGAATTGATTTCAGACCCTACCACAGGCGAGCGAACTGTTTTTGATCACTATGAAACGCGATATCTCGATGTTACCGTTGGACTCAAAACCCCATATCAAGAGCCTGTCTATCGGCGCGAACAGTACAATGTCACCAAAGAGTCGGATATTCCGGTCTTTGAAGGCTTGCATTCGCTGTGTTCAAGTCACTCGCTTGACGATATTGTCTATCGACGTTGTAAGACTGCCATCATAAATGGTGGCGCAGTTTTAGAGCTAGATAACGGCTTTACGTGCTTGGTCGCGGAAAAGGTGTACCCGGATGATTGGCGCTTGGCCAAGGTTCTGGTGCAGAAAGATCCAACTTTGTCATTGCCTGCCATGGCCCTCTCTAACTTGCGCACCGGTGCCATTGTTAACTGCGAAGTGCTTGATAGTCGGTAGAGGGCTCTCAACTGGTATGGTTTTCTTGTGCCATTCTCTGGGCAGATTAATGTACAGGTGGAAGAGGGTCCAGCTATGGCAGATAAGCCTGGTGAAAGGTTAACGTGAAGTCGTTGACTTTGTTTTAAACCACTTTGGGCAGATCGATCTGAGAAATCGTCTTGTAACGCAACTTTATCGCGTCTCTCCGTCGCTCGATTGGTAATTTGCCTTCAATGGGAATGCCAACAAACGAAGATGCTGCACTAAATTGTGTCGCCGGTACAGTTGGTGGTGCTATGCTGGGTGGTCTCCAGTATGGACCTTGGGGAGTAGTTGGTGGGGCTTTGAGTGGTGCAGTTGCAGGTGGTTGTTTTAATCACTAACTGACACCACTAGAGAAGAGGGGGCTTTTCCGAAAAGCCCCTCTTCTTTGTCTCGGCAGAGGCTCAATCTCGCCGTTTGGCCGTAGCTTCTGAGAAGCATGCATTCCTTATTCCTGCTCACTGAAAATCTACCTCCCAGCTACTAGTGCGATGTTTCAACTTGTTCTTGTTGAGACCGTCGCGCAGAAAGGTGCTACTGCTGTCCAAGGCTCTCCGTCTAGCGCGACATCTGTTGACCAAGTTTGAGAAGACGGATCAAAAGCGGAGATATAAATTACTTGATCGTCATAACTCTGTGTAGTTTGGCCACGATGCACACAATAGAGGGTATTCTTAGCTACAAATAGCGTCGGGCTTGCTGTTGATGAATTTCCATTTGAGAATGGAGTGTCCTGGTTGAAATCTTGCGTTTCGTCATTAAAAGTAGTCCAATAGAGTAAATGGTCACCGTATCCCCCAACATGAACAAGATAAAGAGTTGATTGAAATTCGATCATGGCAGGTCCACAGCTACTCTGGCCGCCATAAGGTTGATTACTCGTAAAAGGTGCATTGTCCACACGGGCACTCCACCAAACTTTTGCATCAGAATCGCCGCCACAGTGGCTCATAAAAATACCGTTCAGATATGTAGCTAGAGCTGGACCGTCATCGGTTTGAAATGGCGTCTGGTTTGAGATCCATTGACCACTCGTATTGCCATACTGTAGTACCCAAAGAGAGTTGTCTCCTGATCCTGATCCTTGCACAGCCAGTGTTAGAACGCCGTTGTAGGAAAGTGCTGCAGGCCTAGAAGAGGTGCTGCAATCGTTCATACGGGTATCTGCTAACCAATTTTGACCTGCCTGCCCATAGGATGTTGTGTATACAGACCTATCTGGAATCATTCCATTATGAGCCAGAAAAGTGCTGTTGCTCCACTGGGTTATTCCAACACCAGACTGAGACATTCCGCCATAGGTTGTTGAGCCGCTCCAGGTGGTGCTGGATGCAAGTAAAGTTTCGGTGTAGATATTTTGATCAAATGAACCGCTAGTATTAGATCCCGGATGTACACAAACAGTTGCTAGCTGTGGAGCAAAGATCACATCGTAATTATAGATTGTAGGAACGGCAACGGAGGCCTGGTCAACGGTGGCTGCGCCAATTTGATCGAAAGTAGGTGGTGTGGCAGAGTCACCATTGAAGTTCGGAAACAATTTAGAGCTTGGTTCATAGTCATAGCCCAAATTATCGAATGAAGCCCAGAGTCTATCGATGTTGGAATGGTGAAGAAAAAAAGCTGGATCGTTTGGTGAACACTCAACCACTGCCATTTGGCCTCCAACCCAAACATGCATGAATCCGTGAGGGCCATTTTCGATGGCAAGTCGAAAAGCATCATACGATGTGTTATTGAATAGAAGATCTAAGCCTGCGTTTGTTGGGTATGACGTCATCCCTTGACGGATAATTAAATCGCGCTCTAGGGTATTGCCAAACGAGATTCGCGGGTCACTATATGGCACCGTCGGCCATAACGTACTGTTGGCGAATGGTCCATTTTCAATTGGATTTGCGCCCTCGCCCATCATGTTGTCAACCCAAATAGAATTTGGGCCCGCGGGATTCGCCGCGTCTCCTGCCCAGTCCCAATATGGCAAAGCAAAAGTATCATCGTTAAGCAGTGTTTGAATCCTTGATTCAAAATCCATTAGAAAGAGTCTGTGCCAGGGCAAGAACATAGGTGTTCCATGCACTTCAGCGATATTGGCAAAGTGAGTTTCAACATAAACATCGTAGTAGTTAGTAGCACTGCTTGTGCTGGAGCTGTATGGTTCTGCTTTTAAGGCCCGAACTCCTTCAAGATATTTCGCAAAGACACCAGGAGCTTTTATATTTGGTCTGATTCCCATGTGATACCTCATTGGTTATGCAGATGCCGCGACCATTCAAAAATGCTCTCAACTGAAATTGAAAATATTTTGCAGTGTGTCGTTTCGTCTACTTTCCCTGTAGCGATAAAATTTCAACGGGTGATATATTGCGGGGAATTCAGTCTCTTCAATTTGCTGTTAATCAATTAGCTTTTGACCTTGCCCCAAATGTTGTGCCAGCCTTTAAGAGACAGCTGCCAAAATAGATACTGCCATTTTGCTCGTTATCTGGTATTGGGCCAGTGCGAAAGGGATAAACAGAGCCAACTGGGTTGGTCGGCCAAAAGTGAATCAGCTCTGGCAATTCATTCTATTCGGGCATCTCACTTCTTTTGTGCATCGTCATTGCTGATCTCAAAGTAACTGGCCACTTCTGGTGCGAGATCTAGCGAGGCTGTGGCGTCATTACACCCTACTCAAGGTCATCAACCACAACCCAAGCGGTTGCATCTCAGCCCATTGGCGAGCTGTTCCTTTGAGTGCTTCTCGCTCTGCCTTTAGGTGAGCAACTTCGTCTGGAGTATTTCGCGGGCCAGAAAGCAGCCGTTCTGTCAGTTTCGTTAGTCTGTTCTCTGCTTGAATTTCATCCGTCATTTTTAGAATTCCTCTTTAATATGGCTCACGCAGTTAGGAAACTAACGGACACTTCGGGTCGGCTACATATGTTTTGCAGGCACTAGGTATTCCAAGCTTGGCTAACCGTGCCCCGTATTCCTTCAAATGCTCTTTGGAGGGCAGTGGTCCGCCGCTCGATAGTGTAGTGCAATCGCCAGTGTCGTAAACGGTAAATGCTCCTCAATTTTGATCGCGCTCGGCTGCTTCAATGGCATAAAGGATATCACTGCCCGCTATCATTCCGTAGAACCCACCATCTGTTGGGTGACCAAGGAGTCTGAGACTCCGGTTTTTGAAGACTTACATGGTTTTCTTGCGCCATTCTCTGGGCAGATTAATGTACAGGTGGAAGAGGGTCAAGCTGTGGCAGATAAGCCTGGTGAAAACAAGCCTAGTGAAAAGGTAACCCATTCAGATCATAATTCGGCTGAGAAGCTTGGTTCGCCTGATATTCAGAAAGCGCGAAACCCGAATGCTGACGAGGTTGCCAAAGCGACCAAGCCGCATCTGGGCGATGGTTCGCTACGCCGCTTCAATCAAGCTCATCTTGATAGTCAGAATGAAAGCATTGAAATCGATTTCGGCGGGCACGTTGCTTCTCGCGAGACGCAGCTGACTGAGCGACAGTTGACTGCGCGCGAGGCCCAGGGTAAGAGCAGCGAAATTCATCTATCGCAGCCAGCTCGCCCTGAAAATGCTTTGCATTTGGTAGATGTGACTTTATCGACAGCCGCGCAAGTCCTTGAAATGCCATTTTTGCATCTGGCAGAAAACAACGCAGTTAACAAAGATATTGCCAATTTTATCGAGCATTTTCGCCATGATCCCAACCAGTTTAATAAAGACGCAACGAGGGTTGGCCGAAAAATTTTAGGCATAATCGACAAGCCCATGAGCGAGGATGAACGGGCGCGCGCGATCGGCATGTTGATTCCGCTATTCTTCATGCCTGGATCAAAAACACCGCTCGACGCTAAAAAAGCCAAAGCAATGAATCTCGATAAAATGACTGAGGCCGAACTCGCTGAAGCGGGAATAACGCGGCGGGTTGTGAAAGTTTATCGTGGTGATGATTATGCGTACGACGCTGTCAATAGCGCTGGTGTCGGGAAGTCGCACCTCACGCCTCAGGGTGACCTGATGCCAGCCAATCCTACGGGCATGTACAAGGGTAGACCCGTTGATATTGTTGAACACATAAACCAGAGCATCGATTGGAACGCCAAAGGTCAATCGCCATATACGAGCTTCTCCGAGAAGTCAACCGAGGTGGCGCTAAGCTTTGGTAAGACCCATATAACATTAGACCTCAAAGCGTTGCGCCATGATATCGCAAATGGTGCGATTAAGGATGTCGAAATCATCGATCAGGCAGATATAGCCGTACATATTAAACGCTCTAGTCTAAGTGAAATAAGACAGCAGCATGCATTAGAATGTGCACGTGCTGAGTGCGAAGTCTTAATTAAAGGAATTATTCCCGCAAAATATCTGAAAGTGGAGGCTAGATGAATTCATTGAAGCTGTACCGAGGCGCTGACGTTGTCGGCATCGTTACTGATCCTGAACAAGACGGGCCACAGATTACTGCCGCCCTCGAATTGACTCCGGTTGCTGGCGACTATAAAGAACTGTTTGATTACATGATGAGCGTGACGAGGGATAGTCCCGATCCTCCTTCGGCCTTGAACATTTTTGAAGACTGGTTTATTGAGGATGAGAGTGGAGTTAAGAGAGGTATTTTCCTTCCGGCGATCCGCCCCGATGCCAAATTTATCTCATGGCGCTGGAGGCGCACGGAGACCAATTGATTGGAGACGAGCTTTCCCATTTGTTGTGACAGCCTTTAAGAGACAGCTGCCAAAATAGATACTGCCGTTTACTCGTTATCTGGTATCGGGTCAGTGCGAAAGGGGTAAACAGTCAAATCAGGTTCGCATATTTTCCATTCTGGAACTGGCGGCTTGCCACCTATGCCCCAAGAGGTGAGACACCAGCTAGTGACTTTATCGCACTCGAACTTGAAAGTGAAAAGTTCGCCGCCTTCGCAGTGGCTGACAATCGAGTAGCTCAGTGTTCCAGGAATTTTGAAAACATTCTCGGTACCTTTTCCGAGCAATTTTTCTATCTCCAGCCTGGTCATACCGAGTATTTTATGGTCTCTCAGAAAACCAGAAAACATAAGCGAGCGCGTACCGTCAAAAGGTTTAGGTGGTAGTGCCCAAGCTGCCGGAGTGAAATGTTCAGTATCGAGCGAATGATCTGCTTCCGCTAGAAATTGGAGACTCTGCACGTCTATCTGTCTGTGCGGCAAGGGTAGCCGATTTTGTCGCGCGGCCAGGGTCGCGGCCTGTAATGGCTTTTCAGCGTTATAAACTTCATTTTCGTCGAGGGAACGACACAATACTCGACCACTTCTATCAATCGCGAGATAGTAACACTTTCCGTCAACAATCTCGCAAGCATGCGCACTGCCCAGGCTAATCATGCATGATTCTAGCTTTGTCGGATAAATCAAAACGCCATCGGTATTAATAAGTCCTGCCTTTCCGTTTTCCTCTTTAATATTTTTAGCCGTAATAATTACCATATCGTCCTCAATGACACCGCCTGTCGCAGGACTGATATCATTTATGGTGGCAAGCAACTTTCCAGTAACATCGAAAACTGATAAATCGCAGATAGTTTGGCTGTCATTGAGTTTTGTAGCAACGATATGAAAGTCAGACCCAATGTCTATTGAGTGCCAAGTGGGTGCAAGAATTACTTTGCCATTCGCGTTCTTAAGCCCGAGATAAACGTTCTCGAAGGCAATAAGCAAATAATCTCGAGGGTCGACAATTTTGGTTTTCGCATCTGCTATCCAATATCTGCGGCAGTTGGCCATCATTCCACTGTTGCCTGTAGATGCGGCTTTATCAATCACCCATTCTTTCACCAGTTTGTCGTTCTTGATTTCGACAACTACTTCTGCATGGTCTGAAATTCGTTGAGCCATTACAAAGCCTGGCATCAAGTCGGCTAGAAAGCGCAAATTTTTATGAGGAACCCTTTGAAATTGGCGCGAGGGCTCAGGAAGTCCGCGAACTACTGTTTCTGCCAGAGAAGGAGGCGCTGCACTTGCTGCAATTAGAAAAGCTGCAACCATCACAGTCATTTGATATCGCTTCATGCCTGTGGAATTCAATATGTGCGACAGCATGCTGGCCCTGCGTTGAAGGAATCTTTATCTTACAACCTAATTGCTATGGGAAGTTAGTTCAGTTTCCGGCATGACTCGGTGCACTGTCAAGGAAAGAGCGATAGCGCCTTAGTCCCAAGTCGGCGAGCCCGTTTTTCCGTCTTTAAATGGGCTCATTCCTTGAGCGGGTGGCAATGATATCGGTTCGCTCGCTGTCAAGCAAGTGAAACCTTCAACGATGAGCAACTTTTGGTCTGGTGAAATGGTATGTCTGATGGCGTCAGGCCAAGTTTTGTAGCCAATGTATTTTCCGCTTTTGGCATCACATATGGCGGCAGTATTTTGCGCCGAAATTAGGATGAAGTTGTCGTCAGCACTCCAGTCTATATTCATGTATCCACCTGTCGGCGCCACTATTCGTGCCGTTTCTTTCATGGTCGTTGCGTCGAGAATATGAAAGATGCTGCCGTCAAGGTATGAAAATTTTGTCTTGTCGTGGGACCAGTCGAACGGTACTGCTTTTTTCTCCTTTGTCTTGATTGCAGTGATTTCCTTCTTTGAGTCGGCGTCAAGAACCCTTATGGCTTTAGGTTCACTGTAAATGAAGAGTTTGCCATTTGGTGACCAGGCAAACATTCCTGTGCCGGCTTTGAGATTGATTTTTGCTTTTTCTTCTTTGGTTTTTGCATCCCAAATTCTGAGAGCCTTTTTCTGTTTGTCAATCAGCTCTAATTTAGAACTCGCAGCTATAGCTTCTTTGTTTAGCTTAGGGGCGAAACATGCAGCTATGAATTGTCCATCCGGTGACCATCGCGGCAGCAGAAAGGAGTTTTCGTTCTCTTTGACAGCTAATGAGGTTTCTTGTTTGTTCTCAATGTCTAAGATGCTTATCGCGTTCTTGTGAGCCAATGCTAGGCGCTTGCTATCTGGTGACCAAGCGTAGGCCACTGGAGGCCTATTTTTTATTGAGCGAAGTTTTGCACCATTACTGGCATCATAAATGACCAGACCTTCGCACAAATGTGGCCGCTTTGCCTGTCTGCCGAAGGTAGTGGCACAGATATATTTGCTGTCTGGCGACCAGGTTGGCCACACTTCGCTTTCAATTTCAGTAATAAGCGAAAAGTCGATGGCGTTGAGGATGACTATTCTTTTTTGTTGATAGCCAAGCTGGCCATCGCAAACTTTATCTCTTGGACTGTTCGCTTCCACAATTATCGGTGGCGGGGTCGTCACCGCAACTTTTGAGCCGTCTGGTGAATATTCGGGTTTGTTAAACCACTGATTGGGCGGAATAACTTTGCTCTGCGCTATCGCCGGGCATGTGGTCAAGACTGCGGTCGCTACGGTCAGCGTAGTAGCTAAGGATAAAGCGGTGCACATGGTCCGGATTGTGCCTGTGGTTAAGCTGTTGCATAGGCTTATGGCTGATATTGCGGCGCCTGCTAGGAGCTTTTTCATTTTAGTAGTTTACTTTATTGCGCACCGGCGCCAGCGTTAATTGCGAAGTGCTTGATAGTCGTTAATCCTTTCCCTAGGGCTTCCAGTTTTCATCATACTGGTCTGTATCTAAGTACCAGCCAGATTTTTCAATTTTCGTGAGTCTTCCTTGAGAAATGCCAGGCTTTCCCTTCGTAAATGAAAGTTCTACGCTGGGACCATTGCCCACAAGGCCTTCAGCGCTAATTCCAAAGCTCACTAACGGATACTTCGGGTCGTCTATGTATGTTTTGCAGGCACTAGGTAATCCAAGCTTGTTTAAGCGTGCCACGTATTCCTTCAGATGCTCTTTTGAGGGCAGTGGTCCGCCGCTCGATAGTGTAGTGCAACTGCCACTGGCGTAAACGACGAATCTGCTTTCTTTCTCGGCTAGCAGAAGGTCACGAAGCTCTTCAAAGTCTTTTTTGTTTTTCTCGAAGAAGATTATTGATTCGTCCCATGTAGCGACTCGACCTTGTGGTGTGTATCCGCTACAGCCGCAAAGTAGAGCCATTAAGCAGAAACAGCTTAGGCTCAAGCAGAGTGATCTGTTTAGTTTATTTTGCACGACTCGCGCCCAATTGATACTAGAAATAACTCTTGCCTTCAGGTGCTTCTCTTCTGGTGAATGCTCTCTGATATTCCGGTTCATACAGGTCAATGATCTTGTAGGTTCCAGAAGTCTGCCACTCGTTGTTAAGCCATTGGCCGTTTTGGTCTAGCACTTTCGAAACAGTTTGGGATTGCATGTAAACCTTCCCCCAAAATAGCCATTTGTCATCAATGTTCTGAACAAGAAATACTCTGACTGGTTCCAAGTGAAAAATCCGAGCGCTTTTCTTTCCGTGAAATTCAAACAGAGTATTTTCTACTTCAAGTATAGAAATAGGATTTTGAGTGTGTTTGGTTAGATCTAGCAAGTCGCTTGGAAAACCCTGCTCGATGGTGAGTTGAAGGGTGTCATTGATTTCAAGATAGCTGCCCATTTCTACGTCTCACTTTGGCTGGGATTATGAAGTGCATTTTTGATGGTTCATTCTAGTGCTTCTCATTTAGCGAAGTGCAGAAGGTAATTTTGACTGCCACGATCTAATCCAAATTTTCCACTACAACCCAAGAGCCATTGAGGTAGCGTTTGTAGACCGTGCTTGAATCGCCTGGTTTCTCGAGTTTGTGAAGCGCTCGAATCTCGTCGTAGTTTGAATTTCCAGGCACTGATTCTGAAGCACCATGGCTCTGTCTTCCGTCCAAAGAGCATTGTGAAATATCGATTGCAATAATATTGTCTGGCAGCATTTCGGCCCATTGTCTGGCTGTGCCCAGCATTGCCTGGCGAATTTTTTTTGAGTCTTCAATTTGCTCGGGTGTAGGCGAAGCACCAGCTGTTAAGCGCTCTGTTAATCGGGCCAATCTTCCTTTCGCTTTGTCATCTTCGTCCATACTAGTACTCCTCTCTCATTAAGCGTAGGCAATTCGGGAAGGCATTTTTCATTTTTATCGAACCAGGATTATTAGTTGTTAGACCTGTGGAATGAGCATACATATCAGCAAATATCTCATCTCGTAATTGTTCCCAGGTAACTCGCTTCTCTGTGAAGAGCTGCATGTCCTTGATCTGAGTCGGAGTAAGCTTTAAGTAGTCAGACTTAAACGCTGCTGCAAACTCTTCACTTTCAGACAAATACATCCCAAATTTATCGGTAAGAGCATTGAAAGCGTGTCCAAACTCATGACGAATTCCAAACATCGCATCAGTGTTTTTGATCCAACCTTCTCGAGACCAAACTTCCTCAGCTAGAAAAATCCGTTTGTGGTTTCTATCGAAGCAGCCAAGCATGCTGGGTAGGTCATCGGGAAACAAATCCGTCATGCGTCGGATAGGAGTAATTTGGATACCATTCTTTGCGAGAAAGCCTAACTCCTCGTCGTCTAGCGAGTCAGCTATTCTCTTGATTTCCAGTACAAACTTTTCAGAAGGTGGAAATTTTTCCAGCGCTGCTTTTATTTCTTTCTCTGTATCGCGAAGCGGCTTGCTGCCGTCTTTTAGCTTGGGAGACGACTCTCCGATATCATCGGCCTTTGAAAGCATTATATTCTCGTTCTGCGCCTTTGGTTGCAAGACTTCGACGAATGAATCTTTAGGTGAGCGCGGGATGGGCATTAAATGACCATCAGGAGTAACACCCATCGGTTGAGGAAGCAACTCATCCAGCATGCTCTCGATAAACTTGCCAGCTTTTGCTCTTGCCGCTCCGCCAAGTTGGCTCGCGTCTTTTCCTAACTGCTCAAGCGCTTTAACTACGTGCATACTCTTTGCTAGTTTTGTTGTGCCGAGACCAACAGCTAGTCCGGCCAAGTTTTCAGTGGAAGCCTTGGTAACCATTCTCGTCTTTTCTTCTGGACTCATCGCTTGCCAACGCTCGTCAATTTTCTGGCCGAGCCATACTATGTCGCGGAAAGGTTTGGCATAGTCTCCGGTGGCTCCCACATCACCCAGATATGAGTCTGCGATAGTGAAAAGCCCCACACAGCCTACAAACAATTTTCCAGCTGCTTCTTTGGCTTGAGCTGCTTTGTCTATCGCAGCGGGATCGTTAGTCGCTAACTCCCTGCTGAACTCTGCTACTGCGCAAACCGATTTGCCAAGATTCTCGACGCCTTCAGTCAAGCTGACAGCGGCGTCGCCGAAGCCTGCGACTGCTCCCACAAATATTCTGTATTTCTGGTGGTCGAGCTCTTGCTGGAACGTCGCTATTCCCGTGCCAACGATTTGCGCTTGTTTATCCAGCGGCAGCGAGCCGATGCGTTCCAAAATCGCCTGGGGCGTGACAACGACTTCTTCAACGCCGCCTTTGAGAGTTAAGTGCTTTTTGTCTGCAGATTCAGTGGCGGAAAACGATTTGGGTGTTTCTAGTTCACTCGGTACTTTGGGCAAGTCTTTTTCTGTGAGTTGCGTTTTGCGAGACACCGTCGCACCAAATCCAACAATCTCAAGTGAGTATTCTTGGTCGCCGCCAGCGCTGCCGCTGTGCCGATGTGGATTAGCGTTCTCAGCGGCTTTTACCTGAGCTGACTCTACATTGCGCGTGCCCGCATCAAATGCCCGGCCTTTGGAGCTGTCCAGGGCTTTTTCGTCGTGTTCTAGCTTCCGTTTTGGCTGGAGGTCTGACATGTCTGCTCCGGGGCGATAATTGATTATACCCAGAGGCCTGGGCTCTCGTTAAGACCTTACTCCCCATTTTGGGTGCTTACCGTGGTCTCGAGGCATCCTACTGCTGACATCTTTTTAAAGACCGGCCCTGTATAATCAGAGCGCCTGCAATGACAATTTAGCGCCAGAAAAGGAAACCAATGACAACAAATGATGCCGATCGCCGCACGGCACTGATCGAACTTGGCGCCGAGGCCCTCGCTGATGTCATCCTCGAACTGGCATTACTGACAGATGAAGCAGACCAAACAGTTGAACGAATTGTCTCTGATGATTCCGCCAATGTTGCTCGCATAGAAGAGCGCATCGCCAACTGCGTTTACGACGAAGATGCTGATATCGCCGGGCCAATTGTCTTTATTCAGCGACTCGAATTTTTGTTGCACGATCTCAGCCTTAGTGTGCACGACAGCTTTGATGGGTTCAGATTGACCACTCTCTTTATTGAAAACGATCACTATGTCTTCAATAACGTGAACGATGACGGCACTTTTTCGCGCATTTTTCAAAACGATGCCGTCGACTTGCTCGTTCATTACGGCAGCGGATGCACCGACAAAGAGTGGCTCTGTCATCAACTGTTTCGTCTTTATGACGAAGACGCAATCGGATCTCGCTGGAATATTTTTGCTGGTGCTGCTGAATATATTCCTGAAGAAAAACTGCGCATGCTGATTGAGCGCATGCAGAGTGCTGTTAAGAGTAATCCTGGTGATGAAGCGAAGTGGTCGTATGCTTTAGAATCGCTGGCAATACAAATCAAAGATTTCGATCTGCTCGAGCAAATTCGCCTTGCCGGTAGCAGCACATTGTCTACCGCAGACATTTGCGAAATTGCCCGGTTGCGTTTAGACGCCGGCGACGCTTCCGGAGCGCTTGTTTTGCTGAAGAAAGTCGACGCCAGCCGCAATCGTCAGACCGAATTCAACACATTGCTGCTCGCAGTCTACAAAGCGCTAGAAATGAAAGATGAAGAGGCAGCGCAGGCCTGGAAGTTGTTCAAGTCTGTGCGCAGCGAAGACAATTTCGAAGCGCTTTTGCGGGCCATCGGTGAAAGCCAGCGTGAAACGGTCATCGACGGAGAGATGTCCGAAATCTTTGCCACCCATGGCGTGACTTATTCTGATGCCCATTTTCTCTTAAATGGTAAACGCATTGATGATGCCGAGAAATATCTCTGGCAACATGTGGTGCCTCTCAAACGCGGTCTGTATGCCAATATTTTGCCTCTTGCTCAAGCAATGGAACTAAACGAGCGCCACCTCATGGCCAGTTTCTTATATAGAGTGGTGCTTGATGAACTGCTGCAACAAGGTTATTCGAAGTCTTATCACCACGGTGTTGGATATTTGCGCAAGCTCGATGCCATGTCTGAGAAAATCGCAGATTGGAAAGACCTTGTGCCTCACGCCGATTATGTCAGCCAGCTGCGTAAAGCTCACAGCCTGAAGGGTAGCTTCTGGAGCCAGTATGGCGGGATTTTGGGCTGAACCGAATAACTATCGTGTGGCCTCTTTCCTTTAATTAGATGATTTCAGTACACTGAAATCATCGTTTGCTTGTTCCACGCAATTGTGACACGAGTGTGAAATAGGCGACGAAAAACGCTGCGAATATGTCGTAATCCGACCATGTACATCGCACTGTCCAATGGCTATTCTGAATGCATCCCCCCTCGCAACGGTGTTCTAAATCATGGCCAATCATTCAGATAAGTGTGATGCAAATCAAATGGACAATACTCAAAATTTTGCCACCAACGAACAGACTTGCGCTAGTGCAAGACTAAGCCAAGAAGCTTACCAGCAAGCGCCAGCACCAGAAGCCTGCCCGCCTAAACCTGAGCAAAAATCAAACGAGCCAGATCACAAATTTCACGGTCTCAATCTCGGACTCTTCAAGATTGGCTGCCGCAACCATTCTCTGGCATTGGGTGTCAATATCGGTATTGCTAAAGTAGGCGCACAAATCGGACAAGAAACCAGAGTAGATGCTGGCGTCAATCTCGGCCCCGTCGGAGCCCGCGGCGGCGTCGGTGTAGGCGTCGATCGCCATGGCTTGCACAGCGATGTGGGCGGCCGCGTTCATGCTGCTAAGATTGTGGACACAGGCGCTGCAGTAAAAGCCAATCTCGGTCCGAAGAGCAGTGTTCACGCTGACACCGGCGCCAAAGTATTGTTTGCCCATACCCGCCATACATTTGACTCTAGCGTAGGCGATGACGGCTTCAACAACGGCTATAAAGGCGACGTAGGCCTGGCTAAGGTAGTTGGTGTGCAAGCAGGCGGTCACGCTAATCTCAATGACGATTCATCCTTCGGTGGCCGCGCACGAACAAATCTAGGTGAGGCTTCACTGGGAGCAGGAGCCGACATCAACACCAAGAATAATTCTGTGATCAATCCTGATGTGCATATCAGCGCCGACTCAGGAGAAGAGAAAGCTCGCTTCAATGTAGGAGCGCAAGTCGGACCAAAGCTGGATGTAAGAGCAGGCACCGGTTATAGTGCCACAGATCGTTACAACGACTATAACAGCGGCGAAGTCAGCATTGGCGTCGGTGCCAGCGGTATCGGAGCACAATCTGTCGTGCAACGCAATGAGCAGCACATTGTAAGAAAGTTCGGTTGGGGTCCTGACTATATGGCAGACTTCTAAGAGGCAGATTGCCTTAAATAACGGTTAGCTAGACTACAAGTGGATAATTTTGCAGTCTAGCCAATCTGGTATGATCTCACTTATTGACCAACTGCGACAATCGGCTGAAGTCAGAGACAGGATTTCTTCTGTGACAAATTTGCGAGCGGGAGACCCTAGGCCTGATAACAGTGACTTCTGCCCACGCTGTGGGCTTGTGCGCGGTGCTCCTTCAAAAGCTGGCTCTATCACGGGGTATTTGTTTCAAGATACCCGTTGTAAGTGTGAACCAGATCCGGCTTTTCACGCTGGCAGTATGACGCAAAAGCTCCAGGTGCTAAAGAAAAGTGAACGCGGGCATACTTTTGCTGGCACCGACGACGAGTCTCCTGGTTCTCGTCTAAACCTTGTACCTGGTGCCATTATTGGCGGTGCTTATCAAGTTAAAAGACTGATTGACCTTGGTGGCATGGGTGAAGTATATTTAGTCCATCACTTTAGCCTTGACCGCGACTGTGCCCTAAAAGTTATTCCTCCGGATCAGGTCACTGAAGTCGGATGGGGGCGCTTTCAGCAAGAAGCTCGGGCTGTGTCAAAACTCAATCATGTTAACATTGTGCAGGTTTCAGATCTGGGTATACACGCTGGCTGCCTGCCTTTCTACGCCATGGAGTATGTGCCCGGAAGTAATTTAGCAGCCCTTCTTGAGAAGAATGGACCTATGCCCTTGCCAAAGGCTATAGCGGTTTTTAAACAAGTTTGCGACGGTGTTGATTTTGCCCACCGAAAAGGCATTATTCATCGCGATCTCAAGCCCGACAATATTATGGTTGCTGATATAAATTCTGCTAAGCCAGTTGTTAAGATTCTTGATTTCGGCCTGGCTAAGTTGACTCAATCTGATCATCACAAACAGAGTCTCACTGCAGTTGGCGATGTGTTTGGTAGTCCTTTCTATATGAGCCCTGAGCAATGTGAAGGCGATACTGTCGACAATCGCTCAGACCTTTACTCAATCGGTTGTGCTTTATTTGAGTGTTTAACCGGAAGGCCTCCGTTTAGCGGTAAATTGAGTGCTGCTATCATGCGGCAGCATCAAGAGCGAGAAGCACCTAAGCTTTCGGCAATTGCTGGTCAGGTCAAATTTCCAGAGAACCTCGAAGTGCTCATGGCCAAATTGTTGCGCAAAAATCCTGATGAGCGTTATCAGAGTGCCGCTGCACTAAAAGCCGATTTGGAGCGCATCGAAAGTGGTGCTATCGTCGAGCCTTATGAGTCGCCTTCAGGTGATGACCCTCTGCCGTCGGCGCCACTGCAAAATTCGTTTCCGCTGGTCTACATCGTCGCTCTGGCAGCTCTGGCTCTTGTAGCCGGCGGCGCTATCTATTTGCTTTTGAGCCCATCGTCAAGTGAAATTGAACGGACCAAGGTGGCGCACACTATTTTTCACCGCGATGCGAATGGTACTTTAACTGAAGCGCCAAAGACTCAAAATTCATCAGAGGCGATCGATAGTCCTTTGGGTGTTCTTGATCAGGCCAATGATACTGATATTGAATACAGGGGCGCTGATTCGACTAAATATATAAACTTTCACTTTCGCCCCTTGGGTGATGAAGACGAGGTCACGAAATCAGCTGAGTTGCTTGAGGCAGAGAAAGCCATTCATTGCGATGATCAACCGTTTCTGAGAGGAGTGACTACTCGCGACGGGGTTTCATACTCGCATTATCAGTTTCCTACTTTTCCGCGGATAACTAAATCGATTAATCTGAATGAGTCCGCCCCTAGCCCTTACCATCGTTTCTCTATGGGGTACTTATACTCTAATCTTCCGGGACACACCAAGCGTGTTGATCTTAGCGGGAAGATAGATTTGCCCAGTGCTGGCAGGAACTGTTACATACCAAGTAAATTTGCGCTAGCGCACCCCAAGCTTTTGCAGAATTTTCGTAATGGCGATATCTACGGCTTAGTCTTTCAAGGGCCAAAAGAAATTAGGCTAGCCGCACTTGATCAATCTCTTCAAGTTTTAGGCAAGCTAGATATTAAAGAATTCTACACAGTTGTAAGTCTCAGTAGGGAGCAGATTAAGAGTCTTAAGTGTCTTGCGGGCGTCAATCGTTTTGAGGCCTGCACGGTGAAGGATGTGAACGGTTATCTTAGTGCGCTTAGAGGATCCCAAAAGCTTGAGAATATGCGAATTAGCTACGCTGATCTAAAGCAGGAAGATTTAGATTGCATCGCAAAAATGCCACACATCAAAACTTTGCAGATTGACGCTAGCGACAATAATCTGTTGATGCCTGCTGGCCAATTTGCGCGAATTTGTCAGCTAACAGAGTTGACTCATCTGTATACAAGCAGGTTGGTGTACAGTGATGCGATGATGAAAAATGTTGCCAAACTCAAGTCGCTAGAGATTCTCAATTTTACTGGTGATGCATCGTGGAAGCGGGCCCAGTTGTTCGAGCTGAAAAAGGCACTACCGAATTGTCGGATTTATATCTTGAGGCAAAATAGTAGCGGCGAATGGACAAATTTCAGAGTGTAGAACAAGCTACTGAATTCTAAGTCTATTAATCATTGGGAGTAATGTTGGTGAACACATATTTGCCTTTCACTTTTTCGAAGACGAATATCTCATCGCCGCAGAAGGCACAGTAGCTATTTTTGTCTGCTAAAGGCTTTTGTTTGACTAAGCAATCTCTGGTTTTCTTTGGGAAAAGTTTGTCGCAGTATTTGATGAACTGCGCTTTGTTCAGTTTGCCGTCATAAGACTCAAAAGGCAAACTCGATAAGCTGGAGATTGCTTCTTTATCGTTTTTGGCAAGAGCAGATTTGAAGTCACTCCAAAAACTATCAAATGCAGCATCTTTTGCTGAAGCAGCGGACAATGAACAAACTAAAGCGACAATTAAAAACAAAGTTCGCAGCATGTATGGTTTCTCCAATTTCTCCGGCTAATTGTAGCAAAGTTTGCGTTAGGGCTGACTAAAGCTTGCCTGCTATAGCCTTTTGAACATCTTCGTGCTCAAACGCTGAGGCCATACGATCAATCTGGCTTGCCGTCAGATTGAGATTTTTAGCTATACTTCGCCATGCTTTCACCGCTGTTCCCACCTCAAGAGCAATTTGACGAGCATCTTCATCGCTGATCTCAAAGTAATAGGCTACTTCTAGTGCGAGGTCTAACGATGCAGTGGCGTCGTCGAGATCAATTGCAGTGCTGAGCACTCGTGGTTTTAAGTCGACTGGTACCGGGTTTAAATCATACGCTGGCGATAGGCGCCAACCTTTAGGATCGTTATACAAGAAACCATGATTTCGCAAGTGGTCGTCAGTGTTGGAGATTAGAATGCTTAGAACGATACGACGCCACAGCATTCGCATATCCTCTTTTGGTGCGCCACCAACTTGGCGCAACACATCTACGAATTCCATGTAACTTCTTTGTTCATTGTCTCTTGCATCGAGCATGCTCATAGAAGAGACAAATGGAATACGCTGACCTTCGAAGCGATCGAAGCGGCGCAGCAGTAGAACTGGTCTTTTGCCGACGGTCTCCAATCGCCATTCCGGTACGTTAATACCAGCATTGGTGGCAAGTGTCAGGGCAACGGCTTCCCATAAAACAGCATTGATCTCATCGCCTTCGTGAGGGAATTTTGCGATCGCCAACTGACCATCACGATCTCGCACTGACGCCTTTGGCCTTGCGCCTCCAAGCGAAGAGCCAGGCGCAAGCAGCAAGCGCAAGTCTTCATCTGATTCTTTATCGCCCAACACGTTCTCTGCTGCTGAAAGTAGTCTGGGGAGTTCAATTAACGGCGGTATTTTGTTCTTCCCGTCCTCTGCCAAAAAAGGTCCGCCGGCTTTGCTCGCAAATCGCAGAGCACCTTGACGGGCTTCATCATCGACCATCAATAGGTAGTCGATCTCGCGAAGAGTCTTAGCTGTTTTACCCTCGCGCTCAGCACGCCTTCGCTCAGCCCGACGCATTAGTACGCGGCCCCACCGATCTGGTGCTGAATCTCCAATAGCGCCAAATAGTGCGCGGTCTCCGCTGTGAAATGGGCCGGGACCAAGGCTTAGGGCTGGCTCCAAGGCAAAGCGCAATGGGTTAGAAAGCCAGTCTTTGTCATATTCGAAGGTTGCGCTGTCTTTTTCTTTGCGCGTGCGTGTCCAAAGACGCCCGACAAGAATTGGCTTGCCGAGATGATCGACGTAGACTAGTGTCTCGCTCTCCATTAAGGTGCTCCCGTCTTGTCTGACGGCCCGACCTTGCCCGGCGCTGCTGTTTTCTTCCCTGGCAGTCTGATCCGTTTGGGAAGCCGCTCCTCGTCTAGCTGGCGCCCAAGCAAGTCTTCACTAGCGTCAGCCAAATTGGATACTCGATCAATCATGCCAAGGACAAACAAGATGGTCGCGTACGTGCCCATTGATACAGTTGCATCGCCTTTTTCTGCGTTATACAAAGTCATTCGGCTGATTGATGACCGTTCTGCCAAGATTTCAGTTGGTATGCGACGTCGCAGTCGAGCGTCCCGTATGTCTTGGCCGAGTTTGCGCATAGCCCGGCGAACGGGAATTGGGGTAGACGAGCTAGCTGCTGATTTTTTCATAATGTCCAGTATTATTGACGTTATGACGTTTATCGTATAACAAGCTAGACGATATCGTCAAGATTCGTAATTTTGGTTTTGGTTGTTACGTATAGTATATCTGACGTTAGGCTGCCTAGTGTCTAGTATGCTTTACTTTATATTTGGGGCGTGCATGACCGATTCTATGAGGGCATAACGGGTCATGATGTATTAGATTCCTGTACCTTTTTGTTCTGCTGGAGTCAGCGGAATTTGCTCAAGGCCATTCTTTTGCGCTTTTTCCCACTCTGTGCTGTAGATGCGAGCAATAGCTTTTCGGCCAAGTAAAGCTGGCGAGCTGAAGCGAATATTCTTGCCTTGGTCTATCAATTCGGCTGTGGCTCCAAAGGCAGGTTGAACACTAATCAGTGTTTCTCTCTGCTCTAAAATGCCGTTTAGCACTGGCCGCCTCATGCGAAGTTCAATCCAGTATTTGCAAATCTCGTAGTAGGTTATTTCATACGACTGAACTAGTTCGAAAGTCACATCTCCGGCATTACCAACTACCATAACCGCATCCGGATGCTCGTTGAAGTCGGTAGCAAGAGCACAGCTGCCGAGAAGAGCAAGCATTGCAACCGGTGTTGCCACTACTAGGCTAATCGTTCGAACTTTGCCTTTCGGGCCCATCGAGACAACAACTGCCACAAAGACAAGCAGTAGTGCCCACGCAGCCATAGCAAAATTCTCTAGTTGTTCGTTCGCAAAGATATAGCCGCCCAGACCAAGACGGCCAACAAGCAGCGCCAAGATCAGGCAGTTTAACCAGATCACCTGTTCTTTGGAAAGTCGACTTGGCTTGTTGTTCATTTCGGCGGCCAAGTTTATCACCCACCAGTGCTGTCTGCAAACGAATGTGCCTCGAATGGGTCCTTTGCCTGGTGCGTTATTGCTTTGGCGGGCTTGGTGCCTGGCATAATTTCAAAATCAGGCGTGAAGCGCTCGATAATGCTACGAAGCTGATCAAATGGTTTTCGGTCGCCATCCATTTTTGCTTTGCCAGCGCTAAGAAGGCTATCAAATGTAGCTTGACCGCCCATAATGGTTTCGAGATCGCTGCGATTAATCGTGATCGTCAGGTCTGCGTGCTTCGCTTGTTGACCCATAATATTGGTGAGCGTTGAGTTGCTCATTTCTAGAACAAATTTTTCACCTTTATCTGGTGTGACCAGATTGATGACGAACTTCATACCCTCTGCTTTCTTGCTATCCATGCTGATTGCCAGGAAATCTAGATACAGCTCTGTCGACATACCTCGGATCATGTCAGGTCCAATTGACTTCGGTGGCATGCCATCAGGTATGCCGTGGCGAAGCTCAAAAGCAGCTGCAAGAAAACTATTGCGCAAACTTGGACTTTCTTTCTGGTAGCCGATTTGTTCGAAGACATCTGCCAGCAAATCTTTGGCCGTCTGGTTGTTAGGCTCGGCGTAAACAAGCTTATTGAGAATTTCAATCGCTTCGCGATACTTACCCTCGTCGTGGAGTTGTTTACCTTTTGCCAAAATCTTTTCAGCTCCACCCATCATCTCAACATAGAGCGGAGCCGAATCTTTAGGCGAAAGCGGAATGAGCGTGGCTGGATTGCAGTCCCAATATCCAAGAAAGCGATTGATCACCGCACGGCTATTGTGTTCTTCGGAGCCGTGGTAGCTGTGTGCGGCCCATTGAGCTTTGAGGCTCGTGGGCAGATTGTAGACGTTATGAATCTCGTTGATCGTCACGCCCTGGTTGGCCAGGTGCAGCACTTCGTTGTTGAGATTGGCGTAAACGTCACGCTGTGTGCGCATTACTTCCTGAATGCGATCATTGCCAAAGCGCGGCCAGCTGTGCGCAGAAAACATAGCGTCTGCCTCATGACCATAACGATACAGCGCTGCATTGATATGTTTAGACCAGGCCAGTGCATCACGCACCAGAGCGCCACGCAAAGTGTAAATGTTGTGGATGGTGCCTGTGATATTTTCGGCCGCCCAGAAAGCTTTGAACTGCGGGAAGTAAGTGTTCATCTCCGCTGGCGCCTCGGTGCCTGGCGTGTTCTGAAATTCCATTGTCACGCCGTCTATAGTCAATGTTTCAAAATCTTTTTCGATATAACGACTTGGCTCAATCAAGCCGGTGTTGCCGATTGCAACGTTCTTGCCAATAGACTGATCTACGTGGCCAAAGGGGCTGCGCGGCAGTAACACACCATACTGAAAGAACATGCGGCGGTTCATGGCGTTGCCGGCGCACACGTTCTCGGCTATGGCATGCTCCATGAAACCTATCGGTGCGATCACCGGCACTTTGCCGCTTTTTACATCGGCTTCATCTACCACGCCGCGCGCTCCACCAAAATGATCGCCGTGGGAGTGTGAGTAGACAACCGCAACGACAGGGCGCTTGCCGAGTTTTTCGTTGATTAATTCTAAGGCCGCCCGAGCGGTTTCTTTGCATGTTAGCGGGTCAAAAATAATCCAGCCTGAATCACCTTTGACGAAGCTGATATTGGCGAGGTCAAAACCGCGTACTTGATAAATCTTGCCAGGCACAACTTCGAAGAGTCCGTAGGCCATATTCAAAATGGCTTGACGCTGCAATGAGGGATGAATGCTATCGAAGTCTTTACCATCTAAGAGAAACTCGTAGCTGCCTATGTCCCAGGCGACGTTGCCAGCATCGGCCATAATTTGTTTGTAAGCTGGGGCGGCAATAAAGCCTTTCTTTGCTTCTTCGAAGTCTCTCTTGTCATCGAATGGCAACTCCTTGCGCAAACCATTCTGCAGTTCCATCGTAAACTTAGACGGCAGCTTGCCTTTGGGGTCGAAGTGCTTGCCTTGGTTGGTATCGACTTCAGAAATGGTATGTTGCGGCATAGTCACTTTCTCCCTGCATGAATTCGAATTCGGAACTATATCACGTCAACCGAAGAAGGTGTATCCTGGCTATGAGTATGACATATCCGGGTGGAGGCTCTGCCGAAGATATGGAACAATTTTCGCCCTGGTCGGCGTTGCCCCAGATGATTTCGCTTGATACCATATTCGGTGTCGTCAATCGAGATCTGATTCTCGCAGCACTATTAGCGGGGTAGTTTAGTCCATGATCATCAAACGCTCCCAGCTTCGGAAATACGCAGTGCCGGTAGCATGGACTAACTAAGGGTCGTGAGTTATAAACGCTGAACTTATAACTCAAAATGTGGCCTATTTTGAGTTGTAAGCACGGTGGTTATGACGCATGAAGTGGAATTGGCAGCAGCCGGATTGGCGTAATTTTCAATGGAATAGTGCTGCGTTTACTGTTCTTGAGGCCTCGTTCTTGCCGCAAGCCGGAGTGGTGATAGGCTCGATTAAGCATTTGGGTGACGAAGACCAAGATCAGAAAACAGCTTGAACAGTTGATTGCGGTCATTCTTTGTTAGATGTCCGAGCATGCTGGTCAACTCTGTGCTCACAATCTAACTAGTACATTTACGCTCGTATAGCGCTGTCCACTCTGGTATGGTTCTAATAGGGGCTACCAAAGGCCTTAGGGTGTTAGAAGCAAGGAAGAGCGCGCTAAATATGGCACAGGCTTGGTTAAGCATACCAACAAACAAGCGGGAGCTTGAGAGTCCCTTTCTTGTGCTCGTCCTCTGCTTCGTTTTGCCGTATAGCTTGAGCTGCTTCGCTGATGAATGTCGTTCTCTCAAGGTAAGCTGGTTGCTTAATGAGGCTTTCATTGCCGAGAGGAGTTGCAATCTTTCAAAAGCGGAACATTTGCTTAGGGCAGCTCTGTCGGAATTTCCAGCCGGTGCCAGAAGAGATAGACAATTCGCAGAAGTCGAGGATCGCCTTGGTTCGGTGTTGTTGTACGAAAGCCGAGCAGAGGAAGCTTTGGGATTCCTCTACGATGCTTTGGAAATTCGGCGCAAGGTTTTGAGTCCTACCGCACCTGAAGTCGCTGACAGTCTCAACAATGTAGCTAATTGCATGATGAGCTGCGGCTTAGGCAAGAGTAATTTCGGTCAAATAAAGGTTATGTTCAACCAAGTGCTAACGTTGGACGACCTTAATCACAAGAACGACAAGTACACGGCATTTACTAAAGGCAACCTGGCACGGCTATACGGCCACCAAGCTGGTATGGCATCAGAGGCGAAGCTCCTTTTTGAAGAGTCTATTCAGTCGTTAAAGAGAGAAGGGGTCAAGGAAAGAATAACCGCAACTTTGATCAGCAACTACGCCGATTTTCTTACCGATAACTCGGATTGTGCAGAAGCCGAGAAGTTGTACAAGGAAGCAAATTCTATCTCGATAGAAGTTGGCGCTGAATCTCACCCAGACGCCATTGGTTCGCTGCGTTCGTTAGGGATGCTATACATCAACGAAGGTCGTGATGCTGAAGCCCAGGAGGTATTCGCCAAAGTTAAGGCGCTCCAGGCGAAATGCTCAAGTCTGAAATGAGACCAACTCTAATTGTTCAGTTTCGACAGCCTATTGCACTAATGGCTTGCGTGCTTCTTTGCCTTGCGGTCTAAGCTAATTGCGGTAAATTGCTCCATGATCATCAAACGCTCCCAGCTTCGAAAATACGCAGTGCCGGTAGGTGTAATTGTTATCTATGGTTGCCTGTTTGCTGTAGTTCATCGATGGGGGACAGAGAAAGTTCCGTTTTCGAAGGCGGGCTGGGAGTCTAAGGCCGACCTAGGAGACCGTTGGCCCATGGCGCAAAGCTTAATCGAAACTGGCTGTTTGCGAGGAAAGACAGAGCCTGAGGTCTTACAAATGCTCGGCAAGGAAGACCATAGAGAAGTAGATGAGAACTCAGAGCCTCCAGGCGAGGTGACGCTTATATTTACGGCCTGTGGAAGATTGCGGTTTGGAATTCTGCATATTAGATTCAAAAACGGCCGCGTTGCTCGAGCAGAAGTCACTAGCATGGACTAAATCCAAATTTTACTTCAAGGCCGAAAACAGCTTAAACAGTTGATTGCGGTCAGCCTTTGTTAGCTGTCCGAGCATGCTAGTCAACTCCTTGCCGACAATTGCTTGACCCTTGAGCAAGGCCTTGCGCCCAGCGGCAGTCATCGTAAATTTGTATTTGCGCAGATCGCCTGGCTCATTGGCGCGTTTGACATACTCATTCTTTTCTAAGCGCTTCAACAAAAAGGTGATGGTCGGATTCGGTAACGACAAAGCTTTAGCCAACTGCGCCGGATACGGATGCTCTTCAAGCAAACCAAGAAGAAAGAAGCTTTTGGGGTCGAGTGAAATCTCTGACAGCTCCGGTTCAATAGCGTCGAAAAGCAGGTGCATGGTGTTCATCACCTGCAAAAAGAACTGCCAACTAGATTCATACTCAGAAGTCATATTTCACTACGCTTAAATCAGTACGGTATAGCCACCGACATTATTGTTAGAAATGTCAGTGGCTATCAATCATACCGCGAAAGTGTAGCTAGACTTCAATTGCTTCCCGCATACCGGCATACATAACTGTCTTGGCCATTGGGCTTGTCATGAAATCGGCAGGGAAACCCATTTCAATTGCGCTAATGGCATTGAGGCTATTGAGTTGAGTTTCGGTTAAATTGACGTCGAGATAACCGAGATTATCGTGCAATTGTGCGACAGATTTGGCTCCGATAATCGGGAGAATATTTGAACCTCTTGTCTTCAGCCAGGCCAATGCCACTTGCGCCGGAGTCTTCTCAATATCTTTGGCAATATGGATAATTTCACGAGCGATGGCATTGATGCGCTCGCTTTCAGAATAGAGGCCTTTAGCCAATTCTGTGTTGTAGCGCGCGTTTGAGTCGGCTTTCTTGTCGAGATATTTGCCGGTCAACTGGCCGCCCTTGAGCGGACCCCAGGGTGTAACAGTCAAATCTAATTCTTTCGCCATCGGCAGCAGTTCGCGCTCGACAGTGCGTTCTGCCAGGCTATATTCGACTTGCAGGGCGACAAATGGAGACCATCCGCGTAGCTCTGCCATGGTGTTGGCGCGTGACACAACCCAGGCCGGTGCATCAGATATTCCAACATAGAGAACTTTGCCTGAGCGCACAGCGTCGTCGAGGGCGCGCATGACCGATTCGATTGACGACATGAAGTCCCAGGCGTGAACCCAATAAAGATCGATGTAATCGGTCTTGAGGCGCTTTAGGCTGGCATCTAATGATTGCACTAGATTCTTGCGGTGGTTGCCTGCGCTGTTAGGGTCACCAGTGGGGAATGAATTGGTGTATTTGGTTGCCAATACTATTTTTTCGCGCTCACTGCCCATGAATTCGCCGAGGAAGCTTTCGCTAGTTCCGCCGGTATAAAGGTTTGCGGTGTCGATGAAATTGCCGCCGGCCTCGACGAAGGCGTCATAGACCTTTTTGCTGTCTTCTTTGTTGGCGCCGAATGGGCCCCAGTTTTCGCCGAAGGTCATTGCGCCCAGACACACTTCTGAGACGCGCATGCCGGTTTTGCCTAATATTTTGTATTTCATTTGTAGAACTCCAGTGGGTGGATGAACATAGTTCTACCATGAATAGTTCAATATTGAACTATTCAATAGTTAAATGATATTGCATGCTACCGATGTAGTTCAGCCCTTTAGACTTTTAATGCTCCTGTCGCAGCCACTGGCGACGTTCTCTTTCGAGACGTTCTGCTTCAAATATCTCACCGGCCTGTTGCTGACCTCTTTTGAAGGCTTCTACGTACTCTCGTTGATCGTTTTCGTACTGTCTATTGAAAGCTTGTTCTTCTGATGCACTCAAGGTTCCGCCGGGTTTACCAAGTTGTTTTGCATAAAGCTGTTTGGCCAACCCTTTGTTGCGTGAAAGCTCTTGCTGTCGGCGAGCACGCATAGCGGCGAAGCCATTGTTGATATTGTTTAGTGTCTCGCCACGATGCATTTTTTCAATTTGGCCATAGCTGGGCATCGGTTGACCGGGATGCTGCGCGCGCCATTCGTTTTCCCAGCGGTCGGCCGTGCTATTGCCGTTTCCATTGGGGGAATAACCGGCATCGCGCTGTGCTTGCAAAGCCTGACGCTGCATCGCGGCATTGCGCGCCTGTTGTTCTTGCCACGATTGGTTGGAATTGACCGTTGGCGCCCAGTTTTGGGGTTGATATGTGCTCTGATTACCGTCACGACTTATGCGGCCAAAGCCATCTGCTAGCACCGGGCTAGCGGAGCTACAAATCAATGCCAGAGTCACCAGTGAAACTACTTTTCGCATTTTCAGCACCCCTTAGTTCTGTCTCTTCAACTTGAGTTTTGTTGATGACCTGTGGTTTCCCCTGTCACAATCTGGGCAGAGCAATGTGCAAGTGGGAATGGTAAATTTTGGCAGATAAGCCTATTGAAAACAAGCATGGTGGAGGTCAAACGAATTCGTTAAGACTCTACCGTGGCGATGGCGCTGCTCTAAGCTATGACTGACTTCTATTCCTTAATGGCCTTCTCTAAGGTCTTAATCGTCGATTTCTCGTCAAAATGATTGATTCTAAGTTTCAGCAGTTTCGGTTCCGATATAACGAGAGTTTGGGGTAATCCGAAAAGCGAATATTTTGTCGGTTTTACAAACTTGATTAATGCCTGGGTCAGCTCTAATGGCGCCGCTGAGACAATTATGTCGCCGCAATTAGATTTGAAATTAGCCATGTCTTTGGCCGGCTCATCACCGTGGCCCATGACCTTGGTTTGAATTGCGGGCCAGTGTTCTTTGGTTAAACTCTCTGGTGGCACCACGCAAACAACGATTGCCAGGTTTTTGCCTGGATGGTTTTCGCGTAATTCTTTCAGGCACTTCAATTGCTCGGCGCTCATGTAGCCATCGGTGTCTACGAAGCAAACTACTTTCCATTTGGCTTTGAGTTCGCCAATGGTGTACACCTCTCCTGTTTTGTTTTTCAGTTTGCAGTTGAGAAGGTCATCTGGCAATTCTTGGTTTGACTCAATAACAGGACGTTTATTATCCCACCACGCTTTGTGCGAACTTATTTGATCGTCAAGCGCTATTGGCTTTTTGTTGAGATAGCGCCAATATGAGTTGAGGATCATATCTGTTACGTCGCGATCATCCGAAATTCCGCGTTTTTCGAAATACTTGGATAGTTCCGTAAAGCTCCATTTCCCGTAGACATCGGCCATCATACTGTCTGTTATGAATGAGCCCCCTCCGTACGCGCAGATACCTTGCTCGGTGGATTTCTTGAAGCGCTCGCGACTTGATTCGCTTAGTTCTTTGTCGAATTGCGCACAGCACTCTTCAATGGTTTTGGGAGTAGCATTGCTGTCCCATCCAGGAGAACCTGTTTTGCCGTCTTTGAATGGGCTTGTTCCTTGAACTGGAGGCAATGATATTGGTTCGCTCGCTGTCAGGTCATTGCGATTTTGAATAACAAGCAGCTTTTGGTCGGGAGAGATAATTTGTCTTTCAGCGCCTTCCCAGGTTTTGTATCCATAATATTTGCCGCTTTTGGCATCACATATAGAGGCAGTGTTTTGTGCTGAAATTAAGATGAATTTGTCGTCAGCGCTCCAATCAAAATTGAAGAATCCATTTGTCGGGCCAGCAATGCGCGCGGTTTCATTCATTGTAGCGGCGTCGAGAATATGAATGACACCGGCATCTTGATATGAAAAACTTGTCTTGTCGTGTGACCAAACGAATCGGCCTGCTCTGGTCTCATTTGTCTCAATGCTTTTGATTACTTTCATTGAGTCGGCATCGAGAACCGTTATGGCTAAAGGCTCACTGTATATGAAGAGCTTTCCATTCGGTGACCAGGCTAGCATGCCTGTGCCAGCTTTGAGATTGATTTCAGCTTTCTGTTCTCTTGTGTTTGCATCCCAAATTCTAATGACGCTTTTCTGTTCACCATCGTTTTCAATGCTCAAGCTTGCGGCTATCAATTTCCCGTCAGGTGACCACTGTGGATGCTGAAAGTATGATTCGCTCTCCTTTACAGCTAACAAAGTCTCTTGTTTCTTCGTAAGGTCTAAAATGCTTACGGCTTTGCGCTGAGTCAAAAATAGGCGGCTGCTATCTGGCGACCAGGCGTAGGCTTCTGGTGGCAAAGCATTTATTGAGCGTAGTTTTGCTCCATTGCTGGCGTCGTAGACGGCTAGGTCTAGGCCTGGATTATTTCGGTCTATGCCATTGGCGCAGATATATTTACTGTTCGGCGACCAGGTTGGCCAGAGCTCACTGTCAATTTCGGCTATGAGTGAAAAGTCTTTGGCATTGAGAATGACTGTTTTGCGCGGAACGTCGCGTTGGCCCTTGTAAACTTTGCCATCGGCGCCTTTCTGTTCCACAATTTCTGGCGGTGGGGTCTGCACAGCAATTTTTGTGCCATCTGGTGAATATTCAGGTCGGAACCACCATTGTTTCGGTGGAATCACCTTGTTCTGTGCAGCTGCTGGGGATGCCGTCGAGAGCTCGGTGGTGATAGCTAGAGCTGCGAGTGTCGGTACGGCAGCGCCGATGGGCAGGGTCGTGCCCGTTGCTAGAGTATTGCCTAGGCCCAGTGCTGATACAGCGACATGTGTTAGGAGCTTTTTCATTGCTCTAGTTTAGCAAGTGCTTTCCGGAAAAGCTGACTTTGCTCTCACTGTATTCCATGTTGCTCCTCTGGTCGTCATTCCTTCAGGCTATCGCCTGATATTCGAGAATGAGAATGCCTTCGGCAGTTGCACGGGATTCTTTGAGCATGAATTTCTTCAATTCTCGATTGTCATCGAAAAGCCTAAGCCCTCCGCCGATTGCCAGAGGGTAAACCATCAGGCGCAGCTCGTCGATGAGGTCGTGATGAAGCAGGGCCTTGACCAGAGTAGCGCTGCCGTAGACGAGGATATCGCCACCATCTGACTGCTTTAGATTTGCCACCTCTTTTGCTACGTCGCGAAGGATATGACTGTTGTTCCAGTCTGCACTTTTCAGGCTTCGCGATACGACATATTTAGGTAAGCTGTTAATTGGCTCAGCGAATGCATTGCCTGTCTGGTCGGGCCAGTAAGCTGCAAACCCCTCGTAAGTGGTTTTGCCTAAGAGTAAGGCACTCACCTTTGAAAGCTCATCAATTTTGTACTGTCCGGCCTCTGGCGAGTCGTATGCAAATTGCCATCCAGCATGGGGATGCGGTGTTTCGTTGCCGCCTGGGGCCTCGATAATTCCGTCGAGAGTAATGAATTCGGTGACTATTATTTTTCGCATAGATTACAAGTGAAAGAGCTTCTTCACGTATTGGCGCACTCCGGTCATTTTATCCACCATAGGATCAGAGTATGAATCGTCTTTATTTATTTCCTGTATAAGTGATTTTATAGTCTCAGCAAAAGCTTCGCCGGGATCTAAGTAGTAAGAGTGTTTTTGTTTTTCTTCGGCAGAGATGGTGCTTAAGTCTGCCGTATGCAATCTTTTGAATTCTTCTTTAGTAGAGAATGGGCCGCCAATATCGTCTACTGCGTGGCCAATTTCGTGGTACACACTGCCGATAATCCGTTCTTCAGAGTATCGCTTCAATAGTATTTCTGCGCCGCGTTTTTTCGGCCTCTCATATATGTAGCAATCCCGGCCATAGGTTCGTGCTTCTTCTTCGCCCATTGTCGATGATGGGTCTGTGGGTTTGATTCCATCGCCAGAGCCGGGCCAGGGGTCGGTTATGTTCGGTGCAATCGTGAGAGTGGCTTTGCCGTCACACAGATACTTGTTTATTTGAGGAGGCAGCGATGCTATTGCTTTGATTACGGCGTTGACTGTGGCCTGACAAACTCTGGGATGGCCTGGCAAGGCGCGGTGCACTCTCACTCGGTCGACAAAACCTCGGTCTGGTTTACCTGGCTCTGCCAGGCTTCCTAGCTTTGCTGCTATATAGGCGGTGCTGTTTTTCGGGTCTAGTTTAACCAGGCAATTTCTTGCCACTGTGGCTTCTGTTGAGTCGGCAAAGCGCTCTGTAACTGTAATATAGGCTTCCATAGCATAAGGTATTTGCCCTTTGCCCAAATAGGAGTGGCCGAGGTAGAGCCAAGCGCTTGGTGAGTTTTCTCCTGCTTGTATGCAATTGCGAAAGGCGTTTGTTGCTGCTGCGTAATTTTTTGCGTTGTATAGCGCAATGGCCTCTTCCTGCTGACTGCCCTTGGCCTCAGCGAAGCTTACAGAAAATATTGCGAGCAGCGATGCGACAAAAATTTGCGGAAGAGTTTTGATTGTCAGTCTCGACTGCACTATGAAATCTCTTTCTGCGTGTCGTCAAGATAAATCAACACCATGTCTTTCCAGAATGGCCAGTCATGCGCAAATCCGTCCCAGGTATAGAAAGAGTGTGGCACTTCTCTTTCTGTCAACGCTTGAGACAACATCACATTGCTATCGTAAAGCGGGTCGGTCTGTCCGATCGGAAAAATCAATTCGACCTTTTTCAATTTGTCGATATGCTCTTGCGATGAAGCTTTTATCAGTGGCACCGGATTACATTCGAGAACGCTGTTTTGGTCGCAATCGTGAATCCAGTTGAATACGTTGTATGGTGCACTCATTTGCGCGAAGTCATAAGGTCCGCTCATGGCAACGCATTTATCGAAGCTTTGGGGAAAGCGAATAGTTATGTTCATGGCGTGATAAGCGCCCATGCTCGCGCCCAGGGCTATGACAAAATCGTTGCTGTTCATTTTCTCTGTGAACGGCAGAACTTCGTCAATGACATACTGTTGATATGCTAGATGCCGAGCTGCTTTCTCACTGGGGCTCAATTGGGTGTTCCACCAGCTTTCGGTGTCTACGCTATCGAGGCAAAATAGTTGAAGTTTGCCCTGTTCGATGTGGTGCTCGAGAGTTTTAATCATCTCGCGATTTTCCCAGTCGTAGAATCTACCGCAGGATGTGGGAAAGACAAGAACTCTGGCACCGGAATCGCCAAAGACTAACAATTCCATTTCTCTGTCGAGATTTGAGCTGTGCCACTTGTGATATTGTCTATTCATGCGTGTTTTCTATATTCTGATGTGAGGAGCGCACCGTTGTAATAATAAGGCTACTTATTGTACCAAACGGTAATTTATTTGTTTGAGCGCTAATGCTTGAGAGAAGTCAGGTTAATAGTTAGAGGCAGGTCTTTGCACTTGGCACCATCGGTGGTAGAAACTGTTAGGGCTGTGTTGCCCTGCCAGGTGAGCTTAACGCCATTTGGGTAAAGAGTATCTATTGCCGCTGATTGCTTCGGCAGTATTTTGATCTGTCTTGCTGGTTTATTGCTATTAATTGGGACGATGACCAGGTATTTGCCTGCTCCTTGTCCCTCCACTTCATCTATTACTGCGAGGTTGCTGTCGTCTTGGCTCCAGGCAAAGGACGGAACGAAACTATGCACTGTTTTTATGCCTTTGCCGTATGCTGGTCCTGAGAGCGGATAAATGGTGCGATCATTGACTTGAATGTATTCACTGTGAGGCCATTCGGTGAAGTGAATCATTTGACCCACATGGGCAACAGCTTTTCTATTGTGGGACCAGGAAAAGTTGTAACCCAGATAGTTGTGCAGTTCTTTGCCGTGAATATCAGTCAGCGAAAGGTACTCCATCGATGGATTCATGTGGAACTGAATTCCCAGTCGGTTGTTGTCTATCCAATACAGATCGGTTATGCCGGAGTTAGGACCAGCTGAATCTTTGGGAGTGAATTCGGAGATCAGTTTGTTTTGCGTATCTCTGACGCAGACTTTGCCTTTCGAGTAGGAGGCCTTCAGCTTTTTGTCTGGGGAGAAAATAGACTGATCATTTACAGGAGCTGCCCCTTGAGCAAACAGAGGTAGCGCTGGAAACAAGGGTAGAGCAAAGGCCAACAGCAGCACGAAGAACAAGGGTAGCCGGAGCCGCGCGACAAGAGCCAGCAGCAGAGGGCTTGCTAGTTTGGCTTGGGTTCTTGTACGATTTCGGTAATTTTGATAATTCATGAATTTACAACAGAGGGCACGGAAATAGTAACAGGTGAGCCACCGATTCGCTTGGCTTACGAGTGGCGAGCTAGAGCATGCCAATAGTCTTCAGCCACGTCTCAACCAGTTGAGGCCATTTCGATACAGGCAGCTTTGAGGGCCGCAAGCCGAAGGCGTGCCCGCCCTGGGCGTACAGGTGCATTTCCACGGGCACGCCAGCGGCTTTTAGGGCGCGGTAATAGACAAGTGAGTGTTCAACAGGATCAACCCGGTCGTCTTCATTTTGCAACAAGAATGTCGGTGGCGTTTTGCTGGTGACATGAATATCCGAATTTAGCTCGAACTTGTTTCGGTCGATCCATAAATGTCCAGGGTAGATTGGCGCAGCAAAATCAGGTCGACAGCTCACTTTATCGATAGCGTCGATGGGCTTATATGCTCGTTTCTCGTAGGTGTTACTAATCCATGCGGCGAGATGGCCGCCAGCTGAAAATCCAAGTACGCCGATTTTGTGCGGGTTAATGTGCCACTCAGCTGCACGTGAGCGTACGAGACTCATGGCTCTTTGCAGATCTTCTAGGGCCTGGATAGAACCTCGGGCGGGATAGAGTTTTGCACTTGGTACGCGATATTTGAGAAGCACGGCTGTGATGCCTTTAGAGGTGAGCCAGTCGCAGATCTCTGTTCCTTCGAGGTCCATAGCCAAAATTTTATAGCCGCCGCCGGGAATGACAATGACAGCAACGCCAGTGTTGTTGTTCTCCGCTGGTGAGTAGACTGTTATAGTCGGCTTGGAGACGTTGTTTAGGCCTTCTGTCTTAGAATTAAACTCTGGCCCCTTGGCGGGTAGTGCATCTGGCGGTGTGCCCGGCCAGAGCGGTATCTGCACATGTCCTGGTGATGGCTCCCATGGCTTCATTGTCGTTGATGTGCTAGCGGGTTTGGTTGGTTGGCCTTGATCCGCGGCTAGTGCTGGCGTGGATTGTAATGCCCCCAGCGCGCAGATGATGGCTAAACAAGGTTTTAGTTTATTCATCGAATTTTGACTCAAAACAAGTTTTTATCATTGGCTTTGATACAAGCTCTGGCACCGTTAGTGGTGACTTCTGGAAACGGGAGAGAATAGTGCCACAATAAATCCACTGTTCTTCGTTGGTTAGTCCAAGATTGCCATCAATCAAGGTCGATTCATTTACGAGGCCGTCTAATTCTTGGGTGGTGTCATTGCTGGCTGGTTGGCGCATGCGGCCAACGATGTCGAGTACTAGCTTCTGTCGGTCATCTAGAGTGCTCTGGAACTTGAAGCCAATGTAGCTGTCTTTATCTGCAATCATTTTGGCATAAACTTGTTCCAGCCAGCGTTCAAACTCTGCACTGAAATTTGAGTTTTGCAGAATCTTTCGCAGATTTTCTGCGGTGACTATTCTTGGTGCTGGTGCGCCTGGGTAAACATAGTTTAGTGGCTGTCCGACGAGCATATTAGAAAGAGTTTGGTAGTAGCCCCAGGTGTTTTGCTGGCTCAGTTGTTGAGCTAAAGCAGCTTGATTTGCCGATGAATTGGAAGGCGCAATAGTAGACGAATTAGTAGATGAATTAAAATCTTTACCGGCTGATAAGTCGCGTAGCATTGCCGCTCTTATGATGAATACTTCATGGGGATTGTCTTTGCTATTAGCAACGGTACTGAGCTTGTGTTGAACGCCGGCGTGTTCGCCTTTGTCTATGAAGAGTCCGACTATGGTGCCTGATGTTGCTTCAACTACGCTATCTCCTTCTACCCAGTAGTGTTGAGCTGTCGGTGCGATTTTGTCGAAGCTCGCTGCCCAAGTCGGGTCACCAGGAATCGGTTGGGCGTATGCCATTAATGTTGTATTGTTCCAGGGCCAGGTTTTTACTTCTTGTCGCAACTGATCGCCGTAGGTGCCTTGCAGCACTGCGCTGACAAACTGACTGCCGAGACCGGCTCCGAGGCTGTGACCAGTAACATAGATGTGTTCAGGTGCTGGATAGTTCTGCTCAAGATATTTGCAACATGCAGTTATTGGTCCAAGCATGGTTGGCAGTGCCTCGGCAAAGCCTTTGGTAACTTTGCCAACTTTGCTAATCAAGGGCTGTTCAATTTGTTTTGTGCCACCAAGGTCGGTGATCCAGTCAGGATTGCCTTTCGCATCTCCGATGGCGTCCTGTGCTTTCCAAACTGTTTTGCTCAAAGATGATCCGCTGCGGCTGCCGCGAAAAACAATGTGGGCGTCGTAGCCTGTTGCTGTCTTTTTCATTAACACGAAGCCCATTGGGCTCCATGATGGTTGGGTGGTGCCAACAATTCCCGTGCCACCTTCGAAGACAATCAGATGATCTTCGCCGCTGGGATATTCGCGAATTTGGAAGCGTTCGGTGTCGCCGTAAGGAAATGCGCTTGGCTTGGTCTTGTAGCGCACTCCGTCAATCTTTTTGATGTTTTGAGTGATGTAGCTTGGCGCTAATACGGCCAGGAACTGTTCGCCATCACGGTTGAAAGTGGGCAGCTTAGCATCAATATATTTGTAGTTCGTGAGAATCGGGTCAAGATTTAAGTTGCTATCACTCCAGCCCCGCGCTGCGTTTGGGCCGCTGTAATAGCCTTGCCCAAAGCTCTGGGTGTTGGCTTGGGAGCTGCCTAGTTTTGCTGCATATTCGTGGGTGAAGCGACAGATGTTGTTACGTCGGTCGCTGCCAATGCGTGACATCATGTCGTACCAGGGGTCAAGCGGCAGGCAGAGTGATTGGTGGTAGAGCTGATAGGCGAGGGTACAGAGGTCTAAATTGAGGACTGATTCTGGTATCGAATTTGATCCTGAGTTTGATCCAGGTTTAGAATTGGCTTCTGCTGTTATTTCATCTGCCAGGGCTGGCGAGACAAATAAAACAATGGCGCACCAAATAGTAATGGCGACATTTTGATAGCGATGGCCTGTGTGCATCTAGTTTTCCCTTTTAGTCACTTTGTTTTGTTAGCTATAAATCTATGCTCGTATACTTTGTCACCATATTTAGTGTAGGTTGGTACATGCAGAATAAGCGATAAGTCATGGTCGGAGAGCATTTTGGGCTCAAGATCCGGTCTGTCGTCGTCGGACATTTCGATCCGCAAGTTATTATCTGGGTGCGTCGACATGCTGCTTAGATTAGCTTTAATTCTCTCGTTGTCAAAGTGATAGCATTTGTAGTATGAATCGGTCGGGTGAAAGATGATGTGCATGCCGTCGCGGTTAATAAGCGACCAGTGAGGGCCTTTGATCCAATTGCCTTCTTGGTCTTTGTGTATATTAAAATGGCCCTCTTTGTCAAAGGCGATTTCTTTCGGAGGAGTCGGCTGGCCATCGATTTTATAGTTTGAATCTCGTAGCCATTCTTTGCTCGTCAATTTTTTGAAGAAGGTACCTTCAATTTTGGGAAGCTGCGCTCTGGCTGTGTTGTTTGTTTCTCTGGAGACTCCTGGCATTGTGGAGTTGGCCTGGGTGATTCGATCTGAATCTAATTTTGCTATGGGCAAATAAGTGTGTCCAGTAAGACTTAGCGAACCATCATTGCCAAAGGCAAAGCGCACGGCGCTGCCGTCTTCTAAGAAAAGAAAGCCGCCGCGCTTATCGTTCTTGCGAAAATTCCATTTTAGGGTAGTGATTCCATTTTCAGAAGGATAGGGAAATTTTTGCGCACTCGTGTTATCTGCTTTCCATTTCTCTATCGTTGAAAAGCTCTGTTCTAAAATAGTTTGGCGCATTGTATTCACTCTCACTGTGCCAGCAGTGCATGCGCCTCTGACCAGAATTTCTATCTTCCTCCCCGGCAGCCATGTTTGGTTCGATGGATAGAGACATCTATCGCCAACAAAAGTGACTCTACTACGTAGATTGAAGTCACTGCCGGGATTACCCCATTTGTCGCCAGGGTATAGCCAATCGGAGCTCGTCAGCTTGGCGTAAAGCTCGCTGTCGCTAAGCTCGACGTCTGGTTTCTTTTGAACAGCTTTTCCCGCATTAAGTGATGCTGAGGCTTTCGCTTGGGAGGTAGATTGGGCAATTGCTGCTGGCGCCAAAAGTAATTGAAGGATTGCAAGCAGTATAAGGAGCCTTACTTTTGAGTGCATCTTATCTTTCCTGAGCCGGCGTTGGCTGGGAACGTGCACTATGCGGCAGCTCCGACTGCAAGTATACAGGTCAGAGCGGTTTCATTGTACAGGTTGTTCGTCTGCCGTAAAAAGCTTGGGAGTTTCCCCGAAGTTACTTTGCGCGAAATCATGGGCAGTTCTGAATTCATTGTCTAGCTCTTCGATCAGCAGAGCTAGTTTGTCATTATTGGGCGGCTGCCGCAAACGACTTTTGAACGGATCGCCATCAATGTAGGCTTGGCGCAGTCTTTCGGGGTCGCCCCGCAAGACTGCGGCATGGCCGGGTCTATGAAGCTCATCAGGGAAAGCTCTTTGCTTCGGGCCTGGGTAGCAAGAATTTCGCATGCGCCTTCAACTATGCGTACTGGATCGAATTCTACGCTCTCAAGCTCGATTCGACCAGCTTCAATTTTAATGACGCACTCAAATTACGGAAGCCCGTTGCTGAGGAATCAGCTGGGTTCTCGGGAAAGACATCGAACAAGTGTCTGCCCAAGATGTTCTCTCTTTCGGTCATGGTGGCGCGCAAGTACGCGTCGCTGGCCGCAACGATAGTTAAATCTGGTGCCAAAACCATAAACAGCTGCGGCGCAGACTCAAATAGGACCTTGAAGTCTATGAAAAAGTCGGCAAGCCTTTCGGCAGGTTAAATGTTATCTGTTAGAAAGTGACTGTTGGTAATCCTTACGCGGAAAGATTGCGCCTATTTTCTAAGCTAGATGCAAATAAATAGCGTTGCCTGGTCTTGGACTATTTCTTTTGTTCCTCGTCTTTGCGATTTTGACCCAGATTCACGGCACCAAACCTCTTGCACATGGCGGCTTTCGTAGCTGGTGTCCAGAATCGCTGGGGAAAGTACATCGTATTGCCACGCCGGAGCTTCATTAGCACTGGCAAAGCCTCCGGTGTGATGTTATTGCTCGACAAGGATAATTTTTTGAGATTGGGAAGATTGAGCAGTGCCGAAAGATTCTTATTCGTAATTGCATTGCCTGCTAATTCAAGTTGTTCGATTTTTGTTAGCTTACCGATGTTGAGCATGTCGTCATCGTTCAACCAGCAATCTTCAGCGGTCAAGTGCACCATATTGTTTCTTTTGGCCAGCACCTCGAAAACAGGAGAGCATTTTTTCATGCCTGAAATAGATAAGCGCTGCAAGTCTGGTAAGCGCTTGAGCTCTGCCATGTCGCTGCCAGACATTGAGGTGCCGTCGATAACCAGATCGTCGAGTAATGGCAGCTCGTTTAAGTCAGCTATCGTTTCTTTGGGAAAGTCAGAGATCGGGGCGCTAATCTTTCGCAGCGATTTCAGGTGGCGCATATGCATGGTGGTATTCCTATTCCAGCCTGATGTTAAGTCACCTTGATCAAGAATTAGGGTGTGCAGATCATCTTTTCCAAAACCATCAAGTAAGGTTGGATTATCTAAGATTGGTTGCATTGCTTGAAAGTAAACATTTTTGCCTGGGGTGATTGTGACATTACCCTGGGCTCTCTGGCCATGGCTCTCGCTTTCGTTGCCGATCATGCCAATAGCTGTGCTGGGGAAGTGAAAATGAATTTTGCCGTCGCCCCTGTCTGGTTGCCTGTATGCCGCTATTTTTCGAGCGTTAGGAATTTCTGAGTTTGTTGGGAGAGGCTTAGTTCCTTCGTCAGTCGTTACCGGTGTCTCTTGAATTTGGGGCGTGCTCAGCTCTATTGCATCAGCCAGCTTGCGGGGAGCTTTTGATTTGTTGCCAAGCAAATTGGGATCAGTCAAGGCAAATCCAAGCGAACAAATGGCCAGGGTAACTACGGCGCCGCCAGCCAAAAGTGCTTTGGTGCGGGCTAGGTGCTTCTCGACTGTTGTGCTTAATTCGCCGCTAGATTCAGTTGAGCTGCTGTCCATAGAAACTTTTTTTGAGCCAGTATTGGTAGAGTTACGGCTGCTGGCAACCGGTGCACTTCTGTCGTGCCAGTTGTAGTTAATTACATCTATTACTTCTTTTAAGGTCTGCACTCTTGTCGCTGGATCTTTAGCCAGCATGCTTGCGACTAGAGCCTCTAACCACTCAGGATAAGTGTTTGTGCTTTCACTCTCTGGGTCAGCCGCGGCTAGAGTCGGCACCGTGGCTTGTTGATGGCAGAGCATTGTGGCAAAAGCATTGGGGGCGAGGTATGGTGGCACGCCAGTGAGCATTTCAAACAGAGTGCAGCCGCAGGAGTAAATGTCGGAACGGGCATCGACCTTCAGGCCCATACCTTGCTCTGGGCTCATGTAGAGTGGGCTGCCGAATACTGTACCGGCGGTTGTGAGGCGCTGCGCTTCGTTGCTCTCGTCGACGAGGGAGGCTATGCCGAAGTCTACTAGTTTTATTCTTTCGATGGCATCGCTAGTGCTGCTTTTTAGTTCGAGAAATATATTGGCTGGTTTTATATCGCGGTGTACAATTTTTCGTTGGTGGCAGACTGAGAGGCCTTCGCAGAGTTCTAGAAAGATAGCCATCGCTTCGTTTATATCGAGCGGTCCTTTGCGTTCTATGCGTTCTGAGACATTCTCACCGTCAAGCACTTCCATTGTGTAGTATGGCGCGCCACCGTCAGCAGTGCCAAAGTCGAAAACCTGCACGATGTTTTTATGTTGGAGCTTGCCAATTGACTGAGCTTCTCTTTTGAATCTTTGCCAGTTATCGTCGGTCAAGTTGCGGCCATTGAACATCTTCAACGCCACGTCTTTATTTAACCTCAGGTGATGGGCCAGGTATACTGCGCCCATTCCACCTTTGCCCAGAAGGGCGAGAATCTTGTATTTTTCCTCAATGGTTTTTCCGACATAATGGTCGCTCCCGCTGGTGGATTGCGGATAGGGCAGTTTTGTCGGCTTGTGGCCGAGTTTTTGTGTGGAAAGTGCGGCTTTTATGACTGCTCTTGGGAGGGCTGAACCGTTGACAATTTGTACGGTTCGAGACTTTGAGAGGTCTTGTTCTTCGTCTGCTTCATTGTCTTGTTTCTTGTCTGGTTCATTGCTCATCTCACTGGTCTCCGCGGGGCTGGCGAACAATGGGACTCCAGTTTTTTAGCAAGTGATACTTTCAAGACAAACAATATTTAGACTTGAATGTCCAAGAATTCTTGAATATTTAGGATATTACTAAGCATGTTCCTCCTCGTCAAACAAAAAAACTCTTGTATTCTAGGAGGATAATTTTGAGTTCTTTCTAGTGGTCTGAGGCCACCGCAGGCGGTATCGCTAATGAGAGAACCACCTGTAAATGCCGCAAGAGCAGTCACAGCAAGGCTGGCCGCCTCAGGCCAGGGTAAGGGCAAGAGTAAGAGTAAGAGTAAGGGTTTGGCTGGCGCTTTGGCTTTTATCGGAATAGGAGCGGTAGCGTCGACAGGTTGTTGATTACTGATTTAATTTGCATTCCCGCCAGCCTGCATTTATTGTTAAACAATTCCACTTGACTACAGGGCTCGACAGGAAGCCTGCCCATTTCACAGCTTTTCTCGCTTAACTTACCACGGTGTTAGCTATGAAAAATTCTTTGGCACTGGCCCTGGGGCTGGCTGTCGCGCTGTCGGCAAATTTAGTTTTGCAGCCAGCTCTGGCTCAGCAAGTGCAATATCCACAGACATTCGCCGGTTCGCCAGAGCAGTACCAGGCGGCTCAACAGTATGCAGCAGCCCAGCAGTATGCCGCAGCTCAGCAATATGCCGCAGCTCAACAATATACAGGGCAGCCTGGAGCGCAAGCCGGATGGCAGCAGCCTCCGATGCAGCAGTATCAGCAAGGAATGCAGCCGCAACTACAGGCACAACAGCCATCTCTGGATACTAACCGGCCGCCGGCTGAGCCCAGTCAGTATGAGCAGCAAGAACAAGCGATTCAAAAAGGGATAGCCGAGAGCCGGGCGAGTTCGTCTGGCAACGATAACTACAATCAGGCTGGTCATGCTAATTGGGATACTTCAACCACGCCTCCGCAGGCCAGTCATTCAAAGTTACGCGGAGCAGCTGGCACTGCCACTAAGGTGATAGCCAAAACTGCTGCGGTAGCCTTGCCTACAGTCGGTCTAATTTTCCTTACCAAAGCTCTCAATCGCAATTCTGGATATGGCGGTATGAGTAGCGGCATGGGCAGCGGTATGGGTGGCTATCCCTATCAAGGCGGAGGCTATGGCTCTGGTTACGGCTATGGCCAGCAGATGCCCTACAACTATGGTTATAACAACGGTTGGTGATTGTCTTATTGCTGCGTGTATTGCTTCCACAGTTTCGGATAGATAGATTCAAGCTTCTCTTCTTGCCACTGTTTGCCTTTGGTTTTTGTCTTGGCCACTTTTGCTGCCAGCGGCAGGCCAGAGCGGTTCTCAAAAGCAATGGCCGCACATCCTGGGAGCTGTTCGGCCTGTGTCTCAAGCCCTGCGGGTATTACTGCGCAGGCTTCATTGACGTCTTTAATGGTTAGATCAAAAAGAGGCTTTCCTTGTAGAATTAGCCATGCTCTGAAAGCTTCAAAAGCATCATCTGAGCAGCCTCCTTGCGCCAGATAGGCTAAGGCCCAGATATCAAAATGATTGGCTAACTCAAGTTTTTCTGTCAGTATTTTTTCGAAGCGTTTAATGTCGGCGGCAGAAAAACTTTCAAGAACTGTTACTAGCTCAGTGCACTTTTCTTCTGTTGAGTCGTGGGTTTGTATTTGCTCGAAGATCTCCCAAAACACTTTTTCATCAATGGTTCGCTTTTGTGGAGCGCTAGTGATTTTGCGTTTCTCACCACTTTCAAAAAGCTGAATATCCTCTCTTAGTCGATTTAGTGTTTGTTCTTGATCGCCAAGCTCGATGAGGATTGCCTCGAATCGTCTCATTGTCTCTAAGACTTCGTTTTTTAGCCGCGGCAAAGTTTGTTCTTTATGTCTTTTGGCAACTTCTTCTTTTGTTAGTGGAGTGCCGTTTTCTTCAGTGTCAAAAAAACGATCGACCGAAAGTGATTGCCAGTACGATAATTTGCCGGCGCTTATGAATGCTTGCCAGAGCCGCTTCAGTCGGCGCGAATCTTTGGCCTGGAGTAGAGCGGTAGTCAGTCTATCGATAAACGCTTGATCGCGATAGCCTTTGAGAGCGAACGCCACAAGCGCTTCATATGCGTGCTCTTTGAAATAGGCTTCTATCACAAGCTCTTTGGCTTGGTCGTAACCACGAATACAGATCTGACCGCTAGAAAGCACCTCTTTTGTGCCGTGCTTTTCTAGCCAGCGTTCAATGTCTCTTTCGGTATCTTTGAAGTCGAAGCTCATTGGTTTCTCGCTTGCCAGTCGATTGATAAAGCTAGCATGTGCTTGCTTTTTTTTCTAGGCAGTGGGCGTCAATCGGCCCCATTGATTTCGCGCTTGCGTCCGCCGTCTTGCGGCGGCGTCCAGTTCGATTTCTTTCCACCATCGGAGCTGCTGTCATTGGGTGGTTGCGGCGGCTGTTCTTGGGGCGGCTGCGGCTTACCCGATAGAGAGCCACTATCTGAGCTCATATCGATACCCAGTGATGGCAGAATGGCATCTGTTCCGTTGGTCATGGCGGCGCTCTGTGAGGCAAGGGAACTACTATCGCTAGCAATTGCGCCCCCTCTTCTGCTGCTAGCTCCGTCACACTGAGCGGCCCGCTCGCTGGCAACTTCGCTGCGCATTCTGTCTGCTGCCCCTTCACTTTGTACTTGTGCTGCAGGTCTTTCGCTTTGTTCTCTATGATTATGAGCAATTTCAGATTGGTTAAAAACGGCCATGTTGCGATCCTCTTTGGCTATAGGAGCAACGATAAGACTCGAGGCGTCAAATCTGTGTGACTATCATTTCTAAAGCTAAAAGCTGACCAGGAAGATATCCAGATCAGCTTTTAAGTTTTCTTATTTTTGTTTTGTCTTGTTTGTTTTCTTTCGCGCTTAGCTCTATGCCGATAGATGTTGGTAGGGGCTGCTCATGTCGAGGAACTGCGGTAGTTCAGCGTCTTTTTCGGAGAACTTATTGGGCCAGTGCTGCTTGCCGCCTTTGTTCGAATTGCCTCCCTTTGGTCCTTTTTCGCCTCGACCGCCCTTGTCACCTTTACCTTCTATATCTTCTTTGCCCTTGCTGTTTTTCTTTGAGCTGCCGCTGTCGGCACCGTCGCCATCCTCTGCTTCTGGGCTGAAGTCTTTTCTGTCGTTGGGCTCTCCCCTATCATTCTTTCGGTTTTTGCCGTCGCCATCAGCGTGCAGGTCTTTTCCTTGTGTTTCTTTGTCGGCGCCATCCTTTTCATTGCCATCTTTTTCATTGCCATCTTTTTCGTTATCGTCATTGCCGTCATAGTCTTTGTCTTTGCCATGTTCTTTTTCATGGTCATTTTCGTTGTCGTTATCTTTGTCGGTTTCTTTGTCATTCTCTTGGCCGTCTGGTCCGCATTTGTTCGTACCTTTCTCGTCACCATCAGAATCTTTTTCATCTTTCTTCCATGATTTTGTTTCGCCGGCACTGTCTTTGCTGTTGCCATCTTTGTTTTTGTTATCTGTGCCATTGCCATTTTTGCCAAAAGTCTCATTGGCAGATTGTTCTTTTCCTGAAGCAGAGGCACCACTATCGCTTTTGCTCTGCATGCCGTTTTTCGAGGCGGCTGAATCAGACTTACTAAAGAGTTCATCGGCCATTCTATCTAGAGCCCCCTTGCTAGCAGTGGCTTGCTCGCTAGCTTGGCTATTCTTTTGCACTTCTCTAAAATCAGATTCTGCTTGTGACATGATTCGTCTCCCTGCGGTTAGTGGTATCAAGTTCATTGGCGGCGTTCACCGCATGACAACAAGATAATGCGCTGGGGGGTCAAATCAGCGTGAAACAAAATAACGCTTGAAATAGCTGCTCAAATGACGCTCAAAAGTGCGCATATAAGTGTTGGTAAGTGGCCTCTTTATGGGCTACTGAGCGTCAAGGTATGGTGTAGCCGCTGCCGGCGGCCGTGACAATGAGCTGCTCCTGGCCCAGGCTAGTGAGCTTCTGCCGTAGGGTATTGATTACTTGTCTGACTGTATTTGTAGACGAGTTTGATTCAACAGGCCAGAGGGCGGCAATCAGTTGTCTTGAGGTATAGGCGGTGCCGCGATTGACGAGCAAATACTCAAGCACTTCGCATTCTTTTGCTCGCAGAATTTCGAATTTGTCTCCAGCAGTGATACTTTTGTTGGCGGTGTTTAGCACTAAGCCGTTAGCCGTTAGCACCTTGCTTTCGGCTAATGCTGGGCGGCGCAGCAGCCCCCGCACCCGTGCCGCTAACTCTCGCACGTCAAAAGGTTTAACTAGGTAGCCATCAGCACCGGTATCAAGACCTTCGGTTCGATCGTCAATATCGCCTTTGCCGGTCAAGAAAAGAATGGCAGTCTTGCCGCCCTGCAAGCGGTAACGTTTGCATAGCTCGAGCCCAGATATTCCTGGTAAATTCCAGTCTAAGAGAATGATGTCGTATTCAAAATTGGCGAGAAGTTGCAGCGCATCTTCAGCGTTGCCCACCATTTCAACCAGGTGGCCTTGAAGCTGCATCCAGTCTTGCACCATAGCTGCTGCTTGTACTTCATCTTCAACCAATAGAATCTTGGCCATGCCGAAAATATTCCCTTAAATTCAAGGCCGTTAGTATACCTTGACTGCCTCAGGCAAGTCTATCGGTACACTGTTCTGTCGACTAGTGGTAGCATTTCTGCTGTGCCATTGACATTATCACTGCGGCTAAAAATACTTCTGTTGCTCGGTCCATCGATCATCAGCGCTTTGATTATTGTCGGCGGAGCTTCTCTGTCGCTTGCCCGGCTTGAAGACGAATATTTGAAGCATAGCGCTTCTGTAGCTGCACTTGTGAGCTTACAGCAGTTTGAAGTGGCTTTGCTGCAAGGCATGAACAGCTCTGTTGGCAAGGAAGATATTTTTAGTCCGCAGGCACAGATAATCCGCGCTAGCACCATGGAGTTAGTGGCAAAAACGCGATCGACGCTTGACAAAGCCGTGGCCAAGAACCCGAGCATGAAGGTTATTGCTGACGAGTTTAATGAACTGGGCGATCGTTTGATGGCTCTTTATCAGCAGATTGCCAAAGTCGACTTACATGGCCGCCAAAAGAGCACAAGATTTGAAGTCTACTTGATTGCTTTGTCGGCTAGAACTTTGCTCAACCATAGCCTCGCTGCCGAAGATTCGATGCAGGAGTTGGCTCGTGAGGCTTTGACTAAAGAGTCGCGCACTGTTGCCTTGCTCACCGCTTGTGGCCTGCTGCTGGCGGCTCTCTCCTGCGGTTTGTCCTTGTTGGCTTTTAATCGGCAGTTGGTTAATCGCTTGAAGCAATTACCTGGTCGCATTGCCTTATTGGGGCGAGGCGAGAGGTTAGAGCCAATGCCAGGAGGCGATGAGATTGCGGTCTTAGATGCTAGCGTGTCCACGGCGATTGCTGCTCTCAATCAATTGCACGGGCAGCAGCTAGCTGTTTTGCAGTACTCTGGAGACGTTCTTTGTTCCTTGAACGTCGAGGGGCGGCTCACTGCTGTCAATCAGTTGTCTGAAGTGTTTTGGGGCTATCCCAGTCGCTATCTAATTGGCGCAAGGATCACCGACATTCTTGAGGAAGGTTCCGAAGAGCTGTTGCAAAATTGTCTCAATCAAGCGCAGTCTAGTAATGCACCAAATATGGTGGAGCTGAGGCATCGTGACCCCAGCGGTATAGATGCTTGTTTCTTGTGGATCGTCAAATGGGACGCCAGTACCCAAGAGTATTTTTGTATTTCGCATGATATTACTAAGACCAGGCGCATTGAGATGTTTCGTGAAGACATTATTGCTTCGCTCAATCATGATATGCGCACGCCGCTAATGTCTATTTCAACAGCATTTCAATTGTTGCAGGCTACCAAAGCTGCTCAAATGAATGATCAGCAGAAGATAAGCCTTAGTCGCGGGTTGGCTCAAAGTACTCGGCTGACTGAACTTGTCACCGATGTGCTCGACTGGAAGAAGCTGGAATCGGGCAACTTGGGCTTGTCCGCCAGTCAAACTGATTTGCTTGAAGTGACAGTGCAGGCTCTTGATCGAGTAGCGAATGCTCATGACGAAGTTGAGTTAGAAGTAATAGGGGCACCGCAATTTTTGTCTGGTGACGCCTTGCAGTTGCAAAAGGTTTTCGAAATCGTCTTTCGCTTTTTATTACAGTCTTCTTCGCCATTAGATTTATTCACTGTCGCCATCAAGCCTGGTGATAAGGGCATTACTCTCAGTCTTAGACTGCAATCAGCGCCGCTTCTAGAGCCAGTGAAAGAGCCAGTTCAGCAGCAGGTTCAGGCGCTGGTCACCCAAGAGTCAATAGCGATACTTTCATTACCCATGTCGTTTTATCTTGTCGAGTCTGTTCTGCGTGGGCATGGTGCCAGCCTGACCTTACAAAAATACAGTAACGCTTACACTGAGGCAACTATCTTATTTGCGGCCACGGCTAAGGCAGGGCCGGGGTGATGAAGAGAAAACTTTCACTAGCCCGTGCCGGTTTGATTCTCTTCGCTCTGCCCTTGCTTTGCCAGCTTTCGTTTCTGGCTTTGATCAATTATCAGCTAGTTCTTGCAGAAGGTTCAGTTAAACATGAGCTTGAGGCAGAGGAGTGCTCGAAGCGCATCAACAAGCTAATTATTGATTTGTTCGAGTATATGATCTTTGTCAAGTTTCAAACTGATAGTCGTATGTTAGATCCGACCTTGCAAGAGTCATCTTTGCCGAAAGAGTGGAGCGGTCGCATTAGCAGTATTTTGAGCTTACCGGTTCTCTCTGCCAAGACGCGACAGCAATTAACTGAGGCCAAGGGCTATGCCTCGCTCTTGCGCCAATTTGCCAGTGCGCGCCCGCTCAGCCAAGTGCCAAGCAAGGGGGCGAAAGGCACTTCTGCAAATGCTACTCCTGAGCAATCACTGTATCTATTTGAGATCTTGTTAGGAGCAGCTCGTGAAGCCACCAATGAACGCAATCAGGTAGAAGTCGAGAGTCTGGCAAGAAGTACTAGTCTGCGCAATTATTTGCTTGCTGGCTGGATTGCCTTGATACTGTCATTGGTGGCAATGACTTTGCTCATTTTTCGATTGGTCTACAAGCCGCTCTCGGTCATTCTTGATAATGCCAGGCGGTTGGGCAGAGGGCTGGCACTTAATCTGCCGGTCAAGGCCCCGGTAGAAATTGAGGCAATTGATGGCTGCTTGCACCAAATCAGCTCTGAGCTCAGTCTTGCTTATGATGAGCAGAAGAAGCTCTATGAGCTTTCACCGGCTTTGATTTGTCGTTTAGATGGCCTTGGACGCATACTTATGGCTAACCAAACCGCACGTCGTTGGTTGCAAATCGGTTCGCAATCTTCTGGCTTAGATAAGATAGTGTTCTTTACTTTGTTCGATGATGTTGTTCGCTTGCGCTTAGAGACTGTCTTTGAGCGGGCCAGAGATGAGCAGAAGAAGATGACCACTAAGCTGACATTGCTCAATAACAAAACCATGCCCCCTCACACCAGTTGGACAGTTACTTGGAGCGAGGAGCATCAGTCTTATTTCACCTTAGCCATGGATGTAACAGACACTACTAACATTGCTCTGGTGCGCGAGCAGATGGGCACATATTTAACTACAGAATTGGGTGTGCCGCTGGCTACAGTGAAAGAAGCCAGTGCCGCCCTGTCATCGCTAGATGGGCCGGGCGCGGCGGAGAATAAACACGTCGCGGCAATTAGGGGCAATGTGGAGCGACTTAGCATATTGCTTAATCAGCTCAATCAGGCAGATGCCGATGGGGCTGAAGGTGGTCGTGATTTTGATTTCTGTATTAATCAAGCGGTCATTAGTGATGCGGTTGATGCCGTTCGCAATTTAGCCTTGAAGAAGCAGGTCAATATAGTTACTCGGCCTGAATTTGCTATGGTCGCTTGCAATAAGTGGGAGCTGGAGAGGGTAATTATCAACTTGCTCTCCAATGCTATCAAGTTTACTCCTGAGCAAGGCACCATAAAAATTGATTCTAGGTTGAGTGGCAATGTAGTCGATTTTTCTATTAGCGATAGCGGCTCCGGTATTCCCGAAAAGGCATTAGCTACGATTTTCACAGCCTACCAGCAGGCTGACAATCAGCGGCAGCATACTGTGCCATCAACTGGTCTAGGGTTGAGTGTTTGCAAAACCATAGTCGAGAGGCATGGCGGTAGTATCAGGGCCGGAAATGGCGATGGTGGAGGGGCGGTGATCTCATTTAGCCTGCCTGTTTTTGCTGAGGGCTAAGCTCGTGAAATATATGAGTTTGAAAGATTACCAGGTCATCATGCGAATGTAAGCGTTGCCTCGCCAATCTACGGCACATTCGTCTTTATTTTCCCAGTCAAACTTCGAAATTTTGCCATCAGCATCACGCAGATGAGGGTCGCGCTTGGTGGCGGGATCGCCGGTGACGAAGGCGTCGCGCTTATTGTCGAGGAAATACTGATTGCGCTCTTCCCAGACAGATATTTCTTCGCGTGACAATATCTCGTCATGGTCTACGCGGGTGGAGATATAATAAAATTCGTCTCTGAGGGCTTCGAGGGTCTGGCGTTCGTGAGGGCTTAAGTTCGCTTGATTTAAGGTGTTGACTATGCCGTCGTGGGTGAGCTTTGCCGGCATGATTATTTGTAGCGGATTGGCGCCGTCGAAACCTTCGTGAAATTTATCGAACATTTCAGTGTAGGCTTTGGCTTTGCCCGCAATTTTATCGTGTTCCAATATTGCCAGTTTGACAATTTCAACTTCGCTGAGCATGACCGGCTCACCTTTGGCATCGCGGTCGATTCCATTTTCATCGCGAGTTGCCACTATGCTGTAGCCAGGCAGAATGTTGGCCTCTTGCATGGCCTTGTTCGCTGCCGACAAGTCTTGTTTCCACAACTCAGGATGGTTGCTTTCTAAGGCTTCCAGCTGCATCTTCACTTTTGCCGATGGTAATTCTCTGGCGTTGTAATCGGGCGTGCCATCGCCATTGGCATAGCTCTTGAAGTATTGAACAGTGAGGTTACCGTCGGTGGATTTTTCAGTGCAGGCCATGATGCGCTCCCGGTGTTGGTAATGTCGAAACATTATCATCGCCAGTTGGACATGAACTGGACACTCCGTCGTCGCTGCTTCGTTTCGGTCTGGGTTGCTGTATGCTTATCTTGAGAGCTTTTAATAGATTTGCTCGATCTCTTAGATTTCTGATTGGGGGTGCGCTATCACTCGACTAATGACTTTCGTCACAGTTATCGTCTGGGCAATGGCAATAGTCTTGTACAGCAGTGTTAGATGCGCCAGTGCCAGTGGAGCCTCGCCCACTGTCGACCGCAAGGGATTTATCGAATATCAACAAAGTGCGAAGAAAAATGTGCAGGCTTGCGCCAAGTATGAGGCCGGTTTGCGGGCTCATGAAACAGGAGACAATGATCAGGCGATCAAATTGCTGAGTGAAGCGATTGCTATCGACCCTCACTGCGTTCAGGCTATGCATACACTTGGTTCGGTCTATCTGTGGGAAGAACAGTACGAAAAGTCATTGGCCGTGCTTACTCAGGCATTGAAGGTTAATCCAGAGCATCGGCATTGCTTGTATCGGCGGGCGTATGCATACGCCAGTCTCTATCGCTACAAAGAGACTCTTGCTGATCTAGACAAGTTGCTGAAGCTGCAGCCAAAATATGATGGGGCGCGAAAGTTAAGAGCTAAATGCCTGGCATCGTTAGGCAATTTTTCTGCGGCAATAAGCGATTATTCTGCTTTGCTAGCGGATGATCCTATGGGGGAAGAGGAGCGCTTGCAGAGGGCGCGATTGTATGCCAAAGCGAAGCAACCCCTCAAGGCCATTGAAGACTACAGCTTTATGATTAAGCATTTCCCTGATGAATTTGAATCATATACAGAGCGTGCCGATCAATACTTTGCCCTGGGCCGCTACCGGGAAGCTGGTAACGACTACAATGCCTCTTTGATGCGGGGAACTGACCAGGTAAAGCATTGTCGAGAACAGCGTGATCTGTGCTTTAAAAAGGTGGGTCGATAGGGCCACACTGGCGCTTGCTAACTTAGCCGTGATATTGATGGAGGCAGAGCCAACTAGCTCCATTCACTGCAATTGAAATAATCGTAGTGACTAAGTCGGTGAGCACAGACCACTTCAAGATTGCTTTATTGGCTAGCTTTGGGCTAACTTTTTTTGCTACCAGATATTGAGCGATCATTTGCAAAATGGAACAGTGCCACACTCTGTCTACATCTGGGTAAAGGCTGAATATTAACTCGAGTAGAGTGATTGCAGCTAGTACATAGCCACTCTTAATTGATAGCGATTTTGCTTCAGTGACAGTTAACTGCAGCACCGTCATGGCAAAGCTCTTACCGCCCGTGATGGCTGCGGCCACTACTGCCGCTGCCCAGATTATGGCTAAGAAAATTACCGTGCCAAAGTCGCTTGATATTGAAACTATCATTTTTCTCCGCGCTTCAGAATCGCAAAAGTTTTTGTCTATTTAGCTTGCATGGTAGAGATTGCTAAATTATGCCATTTCTCTAGAATTAATTCGAACACTTCAACCAATAGTCTGAATAGAGCTTCCATTCGGCTTCGTCGGTGGTGTAGTCAGCAAATAGGGCGATGCCGTCACTGTTAGAGCGCACTGTGCCCTTGTCTGCAAGGCCGTCTTTTAAGCCCCTGAGCGCATTGGCCAGGCTTTCGTTTCTATGGTGATGGGCCAGTGTGACGTCTTCGTAGCTAGGTAAGCCGATTATTACTCTGCTTCCGGGATACCACATCGGAGTATCAACGCTCAATATCTTGCCGGGCTATAATGCTGTGCGTGTTTCGTCAAGCAGTCGTAAGCGGCCTTTCTCACGTAATTTTCTGCGCGTTCTCTAGTTTGTGCAATTTTAGAGTGCCATCAGATACGGTGGTCAGGACATGAAAGTAAGCGTATTTTATTTGGTTGACGCGCAGGCGCTCCAGCATGTCTTGCCACTATATGTACGCAATTAATAGAAGAGATGATGCTGCCAGGAGGGTGAGTATTGCTTTCTTCTTGTGGAGCATATTTCCTCTCTTGGCAGGGCTGTCTTTCCTTCCACGGTCCAGTCTATCCCCAGCCTTTAGAATTTGCTCTTTTGCCTTCCTGCCTTCTTGCCTGCCTGCCTGCCTGCCTGCCATAGGCCCCCCGGCAAGGGCTAGCTCAGGAACAAGAATTGCTCCGGAAAGCCCTGGCCGGGTTCAATTCTTAAGGATATTGGTAGGGTTGTGAGATGATAATTGGCGCAGCTTATAAGATGGAAATTAGTCCGAAGTCATCGAGAAATCAGAGAGAGGGCTTATCGTGTCGAAGTTCGTGAAAGAGTTATTGCCAGTGGGAGTTACCTTGCTGGGAATTGGCTATCTAGCCCTCAACTGGGCGGCGCTTCCAGAAGTTGTGCCGATTCACTTTGGTTTGATGGGTCAGCCCGATGGTTTTGCGCCAAAGCCCGCTCTGGCAATGTTGCCTTTTATCGCTCTCTTTCTTTATGTCAATTTGACCTTTGCCGAGAAGAGCAATCGTTTTAACATGCCCTGGAAAATCACTGACCAAAATCGTGAAGTGCTATTTTCTATGGCTCGCAATTTGATGTTCACAATAAAGGTAGAGCTGTCTGCTTTAATTGCTTATCTGCAGATCGCGGTGGTTGAAACTGCTCTGAAGCATATGGATGGTCTCGGCCCTTGGTTCGTGCCAGTATTTCTTGGTTCGATATTTATCACCATTGGGCTCTTTTTTGTGCAGGGCACGAAAGTGGTGCGAGAGCAAGAACAGTTGTCTTAGGCCTTTTTCTAAAGTTCACGTTTGTTGTGAATTGATGAGGCTGGGGAAGAAACAGCTTTGAACGTGATAGATTATTGTCCTGGCATTCCCCACCCGGAGAAATCTTCCGTTGATTCCTCATTGGCTGCGCCATTCAAAGTTGGCATTTAAAACCGCTCTATTAACCGCAGCGTTAGTTGCGCTCGGCCCCAGCGCTTTTGCGATGAGCAAGCAAGAGCTTGAGACCAGTTTGCCTGATAGTGGCACGGTGGACAAACTTGCCAAGTCAAAAGTAGGCATGCCCTTTATTGAAAGCCTCTCGTCTGCCGCGTCAAACTTGCATGATTATCAGTGCTTCTGTCAGCTTTTTACAGTCAAGCAGAACAAGTGGAAAGACTACGGTGGTGCCCTCGTATCATTCAAACAACGGGAGCTTTTGCGGGCGGAAATCAAATCACTTGATTACCGCAATGGTTCTGTTGTTGTTAGGCAGACTGATGGTTCATTGAAAGGAAAGGGAGGCGGCACGCTTAGTCTCGTTAAGATGACTTTGCAGCCTGATTCTCGCACTTTGAGATTGCCCACTGGTTTTAGCCTGGCGAAGAGCGACTTTCTTTCTTTGTCTACGGCCTTGAAGCAGCAAGTGGCATCTGGTGCGGTGGCTACGGTTTCCCAGCCAGTTAGAATTGCTCCTTTTAAAGAGCCAGTCATGATTCTATTGATGCGCGATAAGAATGGCGGAGAAGAGAGCACAGTTGGTAGTTCATTTGTGCATGTTGTCTATCTCAACCCCAAGACTAAAATTCCTATTGCCTGGAACACTTATAAAGACGGGCAGCCTAATGCTTTTGTTTTCTTTGATCATCTCGATTTCAATAAGGGTTTGTCAGATAGTTTGTTCACTTTATAATTTGTCTCTGTTTTAAGTCTGTGTCTGAGGATTGGTGGAATGTTTTCAGTGAAGTCTGTTGTTGATCAAGCCCCTGCATTAAGTTTGGCATTGACGGTGCAATTGTTGAGCAGTGCTAGTTTGCCAGTACTAGCTAATGATGCTGATTCTGCTAGGCTTGATTCTGCTTTGAAGATAAGTCAGGCGACAGCAGCCAAGGCGGTGACAACTAAAGCGTCGAACGTTGCCTTGCCGCTGAAGAAACCAGCAGGCAGTGACGCAAAGCAAGTCAGTGCTGAAGCCATGCTTAGTGATCTGCGCGATACAAGGCTTTCTCTCAATCAGCTCAAGCAACAGTCGATCAATCTTTTTCTTGAAGCCACACGCATCACCATGACGGTTAACGACGCTCCTGTTGAGCAAAGTCCAACTGCAATTTCAATGCAGATGTTAGATGCTAACAAGAAGTATCAAGCTCCGCGCAAAGAATGGCTTGTGCTCTACGTCAATACCCTTGAGCCAATCGTGCACTTGCTCTGTGAAGACATCAAAGATGTCGATACAAATGGTCACAGCGTTTCCAAGGCTATTGAGGCCCGCGTAAATCCACTTTGGGATAAGTGGCGCGATGCTGTTCTCAGTATTAATAAGTCCCTTGATGAAGTGCAAGGGGCGCTTCCTGTGGGCGATGATGAGGAGAGCGCTAGCTCAAATATTGTCATCGCTAAGGCCGCTCTGAATATGTTTCAGAAGGCAGAAGAATTAGAGAAGGTGCGCTACCAGGCTGCTCTGATTTTGATTGAAGAATACAAGAAAGACGGCGCTGCCAAGAGTACTTCTGCTGCACCTACCACAGTCGTCAAATAGGCCTGGTTATCCTCAGCGGGGGGATAGCTTACGCGCGATGGCAATTCGCGCTATGGTTCAATCTGCCCCAAGTTGAGGATTTATGATGCAGAGACGGTTGGCCGCCAAAAGGCGCTCATCTACAGCCCAGAGCATGGTCGAATATGCCCTAGGAATTGGCTGTATCGCCGCTCTTTGTGTCGTTGCTTTAGGTTCGCTTGGTCATATTAGTGGCCACATGATTTACAACGTGGAGCAGGCTACCAATTACCAGGGCACTACTTCACAACATCCCGAAGAGACAATCAAGCTGGGCGCGACTCCCTGGGTTTTGAATTAGTCCAAGCGCAAATTCTGGCGCACTTCCTCGGCGATGGCCTGCCCTTCGTGGCGGCGCATGTGCTCTAGGGTATCGTTGTGGCTGAGCAAATTGAGGCTGCCTTCCCAGCAGATGCGGTCATCGATGATGGCAATCTTCTGGTGAATCTTAGAGCGCTGCACCACCGTGACGCCAAGACTTTGCAGTTGGCTTATCACGGCCTCTGCTTCTTGCACCATGTGGCGGGCATGATGCTCATCAACTGGTTTTGTGTATACCGCTAGCTTGATGCCTTGGGCTACCAGCTTGGCAAATTGATCGGCGAAGTGAGAGTAGCGCTTCATGGTGAGAAACGGGCTAACAATCAGAGCTTGCTCTTTGCTCTCGTTTAGGTCGCGGCGAAAAGCGCTCCAGAAGTCTTTTTCGTTAAATACGGCTGATTTAGAACCGCTCGCTAAAACCGGTCGTCTTGCTGCAATAACAGGAGTGCCAGAATCATCAAGCGCCCTTGCTGTGAAGCAGTCGTCTATTTGTCGGGCATTGAGAGTTAAGGCGTTGGCTGCTAGCTGATCAATAAATTGACAAAGAATACCGCCGCGATGATTGTCAACGAAATACTGCTTGTTCACAAGTAATACGAAAATAGCTCTGGCTCTAGTTAGACCAACGTTTAGTAAAACTCGGGCGTCTGATTTCTCGTCAATACTTCGCATTTGTTCGCTGACAAAATCATCAAGCATAGATTTTCTGCTGCCCTTGCTGTCAACGCAGTCAAAGATAATTGCTGATGACTCTGCCCCCTGAAAGCTGTGTACAGTGTTAACCAAGGCGCGTTCGCCAAAGCCAGCTTCTCTGACGGCCTTGGCTATTATTTGGGCTTGGGGACGGTAAGGGGTGGCTACTCCCACTGTTATATCGGGATGCTCTTGCAAGAGGCGCTTAGATAAATTGATAGCCAGTCCAGCGGAGTACAAGTTTACTCTGCTGCCGCTAGCTGGGATGATGCACCACTGATCGATCGCTGATGTGTCGATAACAACTATTCGACTGGTACCAAATACAGAGTCAGTTAGTCCTAGCTGCTTTGTGCTCTCGGCGCTTCTGAGGATGCCGCCATAAAATAGTTTGCTCGATACCGCGGCGATTTCGGGGGCCATTCTGTATTGGGTGTCAAGCAGCGATACTAGTTCGCTGTCATGAGCCTTATCTACTGTGGCTATATCAAGTTCGTCAAATATGCTCTGCTTAAGCCATCTTTGAGCTATTTTTGTCTTGGCTTCGGCTATGGGAGGAAGTTGGTTGAAATCGCCCACTAGAGTGGCAGCGGCGCTGACTTTGCCTAAGGCCCAGTATAAGTGCGGCATTGGTACCATACTCGCTTCGTCAACAATGATAATGTCGAAGGTTTGCTCCGCTAGCAGATTACTGAGAAATACTTTGCTAAGAGTGGTGCTGATTACTTTTGCTTCGGCAATTACTTTTACCGCACCATTGTCGACTATTGTTTCGATTTCTTTGATGCGGCTGTAGAAGGCGTTTAGCTTTGGTTGATTGGTCTCGATGTAGTGGCCAACATCGTTTGGTGTCAACCCTGTGTAGTCCATGAGCTGCTCTAGCTCTTGGTGGGCCTGCTCTAGCTTCTCTTCGTTGGTGGCGGCAAGATCGTGTGCTTCTTTGAGCTTGCCGGCAATTTCATCAATGAAGCGCTGCCGGGTCGAAATGAAAATATTAAGGTCGCGAATGTGTGTTTCTTGGGTTGCGGCATCGATGCCGCGTAGAGCTATACTCAAGTCTCGGTGCGCTTGTTGTAGTTGAGCTTGGGCGTGGTGCACGTCAGAAAGCGCTTGTTGATGACGCTGATGCAATGATTCTATTTGCTCGGGGCGTTGTATTTCTCTTTCTAATCGTCTGGCAGTATCGGCTGCTTTTTGCAAGCCCTGCCAATGCTTCATTGCTTCTTCTAAAGGCCATGCTTGGCTAGCAATGCGTTCCCTTTCCTCAAACAAATGAGCATTGCTTGCTGCCACCACATTATCAAGTATGACCTGGGGGAATTGCTTGGCAAAATTGGGATTTTTTGGTAATCCCAGACGAATAATTTTGCCCTGGGCATAGGCCGTGGTAGTAAGTTGTTCTGCGATTGCAGCCGTGGCCGCATCTACTGCGGCATTGGCGTGAGAAACAAGTAGCACGCGCCTACCAGCGTTTAGATGGGCTTCTACTGCTCTTGCTATGGTGCGAGTTTTGCCTGTGCCGGGCGGCCCCCAGATCACTGCTAGAGATGAGCTAAATGATTTGTTTATGGCCGATGCTTGTGAGGAGTTTGGGGCATTATCGGCTTGGTACGAATAACTTGGTTGGGTGCCGACTCTTACTAGCGCTTTGGCGCTGCCGGTGAATACTTCTTCGGCAAACTTAAATTGACCGGGATTTTTAGATTTAGCTTCTTTGAATTTACTTACTAGACGCGCCAGAATTGTGGAACGGTTGCTTGCGAGCAAAGCAGATTGAACTTGCTCTCCCATGCTCTCTGCCACCGATGGTGATACGGCAATCTGCACTTTTAGGCCATCGCTGGCAACCAAAGTGCAGTCGAGGGTGACTCCACCTAATTCGATAAGGGCTGGGGCATCATCTTCGCCCTTGAACAGGCGACTGGCGCTGAAAGTATAGATGTAACTATTGCCAATCTGGCTGGTCAACTGGCCGTCGAATATTCTTGTGGCAGCGGCCTTAGTGTTCTTGAGCGCCTCGATTTCATCTTGAAGGGCCGCAATGAATTCGTCTATGCGGTTGGGCGTCAAGATCAGTACCTATTTCGCTTCTATTGTTACTGCTTGTCTGAGTATGCCATATGGTTGGTCAGCGCGAACCACTTAATGCAAAAGTTATGGCTGAAACTTTTTGCCCGCCAATTCGTACTGTAAGTTTGTCAGGGCATTTGTGAGATTTCTTGTATGCGTATATTGGGTTCGGTTGCCTTCGCTCTCGTTTTATCGCTATCTGTGCTTTCAAATTTAGTCTTGCCGGCGACGGCTGCTGGCTTAAGACTTTGGTCGGGGGCAAAGTCGCCTACTCGTCATGAGATTAATATCGCTGGTGTCAAGCGATCGTTCTATCTCTATATTCCCGAGACGGCAAAGCTTCCTGCTCCTGCTGTTTTTGTTTTCCACGGAGGCGGTGGCAAGGCCGAAGGAGTCGACTATAGTGTTGGCGGGATGGCAAAGCTTGCAGACGAAAAGGGCTTCATCGTCGTCATTCCCTCTGGCGTCGATAAACGCTGGAATGATGGTCGCAAAATTGAAGGTGAAGGTCAGTTAGACGATGTGTCTTTTATTAGCGAGCTGATAGACAGTCTTGTTTCAAAGAAACAAGCTGAACCAGCGCGAATATATGCTTGCGGCATTAGTAACGGCGGTTTCTTTAGCCAGTATCTAGCTCAGCAGCTGAAAGGTAAGATCGCAGCTGTGGCAAGTATTGCAGCTTCAGTCAGCGAAGCTATGGCCGCTAGTAAAGTTTCTGCTGAGCCAACCATGTTTGTCCTCGGTACAAAGGATCCTCTTGTACCGTTCAACGGCGGTCGTATTGGTGGAAAGCTACTAAAGGGTGATAGAGGAGCCGTGCTGCCGTTTGCCGATTCCATCAATTTTTGGTGCAAGGCAAATGGCGCGACCAGGCTAACCGTTGAACAGAAACTACCTAATACTGTGCCCGCAGATCATTGTCAGGTTGAAGTCAGACGTTACGGCAGCGAAGGTGCGCCTGGCGAAGTACTTGTCTATAAAATTGCTGGTGGTGGCCATACTTGGCCTCAAGGGCTACAGTACTTACCTAAGGCATTGGTTGGTACAGTTTGTCGCGATTTCAATTGCAATGAAGCCATATGGAATTTTTTTCAGCACGCACTGACATTATTAGTCACAAATGTAATGGTTGGTTGGAAAATTAAGAAGAGAAGTTCAATTTGCTGAACTTCTCTTCTGCTCTTTGTTTTGGCTGACCTTGTCTCAGGCGCAACTGTCTTTTGGCCCGTCGTCACGCCATTGGCAAGGCTCAGATTCTCGCCGCGTGGCGAAGAGTTGTTCTAGAGTCTTGCGTGCTCGACAAGCCACATATGGGTTTTCGTCATGGTTGAGAATTTTTAGTACGCCGATAGGAACAGTAGCATCTTCGGCGATACCATGACGCACCGTTGGGTCTGGATCGTAGGCCAGCATGTAGGTGATATCGACTGGTGTTGATGGGTTGGTAGCTGCAGCCAGCCGCACCTCTGCATTGCCGTCATGGGCGAGCATTTCCAATACGTCTTTTGGTGTACTCGTATTTTCGGCAACGCGAATTCTTATTCGGGCATTGATGTTGCGAGCTAGCTTTGCTAACTCGCGTGGTTCGGTCGTTGGATTGCTTGCCTTGAGATATTTTTCGATTTTATAAACAGTGTTCATTTAAACCACCTCCGCTCCTAAATGGGATGATTTTCTGATGTGTAATTAGAAGATTCTGAGCACGTTGTTAATTCAACTGAATTAAAGATCAACTCCTTTAAGTCTGATGAATAGCGAATATGCGAGGACAAGCTGAAAATTTTCATTTCAGTTTCCAATTTTTTTTATAGCAAAAAAACAAAAAACTGACAAGTATTTTTAATCTTTTGCCTTGGTGACAATGACAAAGCTTTTGACTTTGTTATCTCGATTGAACGAAATGACGATATTGTCGAAAACTTTGGTCTTAGCGCTATCGTCAGTGATTAAATACATTAGCTCTTCTTGCTTTTCACTGAAAGTGCCTTTGCCTAGTGCCTTTTCAACATCTGCTCTGGTCATTCCCAGTAAATTCGGAGCTGTCTTTGCGATAGTTGACCAGCGCTCGGCCGTGGTCTTGCCGGCAACAAAATTAGCCCAACTTTTGTCACCACCGTTTTGCGAATCTTTCGCCGAAGCTGTTTGAATCAGTGAACAGTTGACTGAAACTGCAGCAATGGCAGCGAGTGCAAAAATAGAGTTTTTCATAAAACCTGCATGAAGCTGTGGGGATGTCTTTCGGAATGTCTTTAGGGATACCTTTACTTCAAGCGCTTCTCGAAACAGAGAAAGCGCAAACCATCACGAAAAGCCAGGCTGATTTCGCCGCAGAGAACATAGCCTAGCTTAGGAAAGAGTTTTTGTGTTGCCTTATTGTTTGTATTCGTGTCGACTCGCAGAGTGGCGATTTCGCGCTCGTGGGCAAGCCGCTCGGCCTGTTGCATTAATTCTGCCGCCACGCCCTGGCCTTGAAAGTCTGGGTCGACGGCCAGGCGGTGAACCACAATAGCTGTCTCGCTGGTGTCCCAGACTTCGGCGTATTCAGGCTCTTGGCTGGTGGTTATGGCGGCCACTCCCGCTAGCTTGCCATTACTTTCGGCTAGCCACAATTGTCTCTGGGCCACATCACGCTCGAAGACTGACGGATTTGGGTATTTGGCATCCCACTGCATATTTCCGCTGGCTCGCATTAACGGTACAACCCTTGTGATTAGTGACATTACGGCTGGTACGTCGTCGATTGTCGCTTCGCGTATCTGCATTATTTCTCCGACTCGATGTATGGTTCTTGCAGCAATTTTGAAAATATATTCTAGCTCTTAACCTAGGGTTTAGGTCCTATGCAATAGTGACCGTTGCCCTTATTATGGGAGCTTCCAGGCACCCCGGTTACCTTGCAGTCGGCACTCTTCACTGTTTGTAGCTCATTGCGGTGGAATTATATGCACGCAATTGATTTTTTCTTCAACTACCTTTGTTGCTACGGTTATTTGGCCGTATGTGCTTTCTTCTTTATTCATCAGATGGCAGCCTTGTACCCAGGAAAACTAATTGTATCTCCCGCTCTGTTGCGCGCAATGGTTTTAGCGTGGCTTTTCATTTTTTGTCATCCCGTAATCGTTTCGGTGTTGCCGAGGGGCTACTACGTCTTCTTGTTCTTATTGCCAGTGCTTCCGGTGATTGTCTCTTTGCTATTCTTTAAGGGGCGCACCCGCTTTGGCATAGCAGGCGTTCTCTGCTTACCGGCGTACTATTTCTTTGAGTGCGCGCGGGTCATTTTTGCAGAGGTAATGGACCCATTGAGTCTCTTTACTTAACCTTTTGGGCGACGGCTATTTAATCGAAAGGATGACCTTTCAGCTGAACTTTTACCGCCTGGTAGGGATGTTTTACCTTCGGGCATCAACCATAATGGGGAGTGTAATCGGTGCTGTAGCCTAAGGAGCTGTCATGAAACCAGGTTCTTTTCTCTTGCCAATCAATGGCTCACCGGAGTCGTTATTTGCTGCCGAGTTTGTCTGGTCTTTAGCCAGCAAAAATCACTCAAAAGTGACGGCGCAACACACAATTGATATTTTTGGAACGCTTCAGTTCTTGGGTCAAGAAAAAGCAGGTTTAATTGGCTCTGGGCCCTATGTTGCCGCTTACCAGGGTATTTGTGAGTCTTTGCGAGCCATAGGGCGCAAGCTTGAAGATTCATATATGGCCCGGGCTGGTTCGCACAACGTAGAATCAATCTTCAACTGTGTTGAAGGTGATCCAGTTGAAGAGATTTGCAAGTTAGCGCCTGACCATGATTTGCTCGTGGTTGGCTACCGCAAGCGTTCGACCGTCGACTATCCCGCCTGTCAGGGCATAAAGCTTTCTCGCGCTGAACGACTTGCTCACATGTCACCAATTCCAATCTTGTTTGTGCAGAAGCCAATTCCAGCAATCACGGAGTTTGCCATTTTTGTTTCGATGGATCACATGAACGTTAATTGGCTGAAGAATTGTATGCACTCGGCTCTTGCTGTTGGTGCCAAGTATAGTGTGACAATCTTAGCATCAGGAGTACACGAAGAGCCGGCGGCATCGTTTGTGCGCGACTTGATTGAGGCTGATGATGAAATTGATGCTGAATGTATAAAGATAGTTTCGTTAAATGAAAGTGGTGCGCTGCAGAATTTTGGTCAACTAAAAGATGGTGTTGATCATGGTCGAGTCATTGTTTTGCCCACCATTGACTCCGGTGAGCACAGAATTACATCAACAGGTGAGTGTCCAACGGCACTTCTTCGCCGGGTTCCTTTTGAGACTATTCTTCTGTGGCCTGAAGAATTTGCCAAGCCATTGTTCCGTGGAGAAACTGTGCTGCTCAAGGCTGGTTGGTATGACTAATAATTCTAGAAGAATCTGATAAAGATGCCCATTTCTTCGCCGCCCATAGACCTTGCTAATATAGCTAGTCTTGCTCCCTCTGCGGCTATCGAGGCTCTTGAATCTGGCTCTGCGGGGCTCAGCTCTGCTCAGGTTGATGAGCGCCTTAAGCTCTATGGCTTGAATACAATTCAGAAGTTGGCAAAGAAGTCTCTGCTAAAAACCTTCTTTGCCAATTTCGTGCACCTAATGGCCTGGTTGCTTTGGGTTGCTGGGGTGTTAGCTTTTGTGGCTGGAATGCCGCAGCTTGGTATTGCTGTGTGGATGGTCAATGTCATTAACGGTTGCTTCAGCTTCTGGCAAGAGTTTCAAGCAGGCAAGGCGACAGAGGCGCTGCTTTCGCTTTTGCCAGTTAATGCCCACGTTGTTCGCTCTGGCCAAGAGCTTCTTGTTGAGGCGCAGCAGCTGGTGCCTGGCGATGTAATTGTACTTGCCGAGGGCGATGCCATTTCTGCGGATGCGCGAATTATCAGTGCATCTCGGTTAGCTGTGGATGAATCAACTCTATCTGGTGAAGCAAGGCCAGTGCGAAAAACTGCAGAGGCGGCCCAGAAAGACGATGCTTCTGGTGGTAATTTGTTGTTCGCTGGTACTAGTGTCCTCGCAGGTACTTGTCGAGCAGTGGTTTGTAAGACTGGCATGAATACAAGGTTTGGTAAGATTGCTCGCTTGACGCAGTCAGTTGGCGAACAGTCAAGTCCTCTGCAGAATGAGATGGCTCGAGTGACACGAATAGTATCGATTCTTGCCACTGGAATTGGTGCTTTCTTTTTCTTATTGGCTGTATTGTTTGCCCACGTTCATCCTCGCGAAGGCTTCATCTTTGCCATTGGCATGGTCGTGGCTTTTGTGCCTGAAGGTATGTTACCTACAGTTAGCTTGTCTCTAGCCCTTGGCGTTCAGCAAATGGCAAAACACAATGCCCTAATCAAAAAGCTGTCTGCAGTTGAGACCCTTGGCTGTACCAACGTTATTTGTTCAGATAAAACTGGCACTATTACTCAGAATAAAATGACTGTACAGCACATTTGGACTGCTGGAGCTGAATATATACTGACCGGTCTTGGTTATTCGCCCTCTGGTGAGATCGAGAAATTGAACAGCGCGACAGGTGCTCAGCTAGAAGTTGATGAAGACAAAGAGGTCTTAGAGAAAGAAATTCTTGAGAAAGTTTTGACTGCCAGTTGGCGTTGCAGTAATGCCCGGTTGATGCCGCCAAAGTCAGATGTCGAAGCTGGCAGCTGGCAGATTTTGGGAGACCCTACCGAAGCGGCTCTATTAGTGGCCGCACGAAAAGGCGGCATAGGAGCCGATCATCAATTTTTAGATGTACCAAGAATTTGCGAAATACCTTTTGATTCGATTCGTAAACGGATGAGCACCGTTTACGATGATAAGGGCTCGCGTATTCTTTATCTAAAAGGGGCACCGGCAGAGGTGCTAACTCGCTGCTCTGTTTGGGAGAGTGCCGAAGGGCCTAAACCAATGCAAGAGAGTGATCGTGAGGCCATTATGGCGGCCAATGATCGCTATGCCCGCGAAGGCTTGCGCGTTTTAGCTCTGGCTGAGCGAGTGTTGCCAGCTGGTTGTGATTTGGCTCCAGATTCACTCGAAGTAGAACTTTCCTTTTGTGGGCTTGTAGCCATGTGGGACCCGCCTCACGATGGTGTCACTGAAGCGGTGCAAAAGTGTCACAGCGCTGGCATCAAGATAGTCATGATTACTGGTGATTACGGTCTTACTGCCGAGAGCATCGCTCGTAAAGTTGGTATTGTTGGCAATGACTGCCGTGTTATTACTGGTCGCGAACTCGATACCCTCGATGATAATGCACTGCGTCAGCACCTGCACGACAATGTTATTTTTGCTCGGGTGACTCCGGAGCATAAACTGCGTATTGTCAAGGCTTTTCAGGCCCTCGGTCTGATCGTGGCTGTTACCGGTGATGGGGTAAACGACGCTCCAGCTCTGCGCAAGGGCGACATTGGTATTGCTATGGGAATTTCTGGTAGTGATGTGGCGCGCGAGTCTGCCGATATGATTTTGACCGACGATAATTTTGCCTCTATTGTCAACGCCGTTGAGCTTGGTCGGGCTGTCTACGCCAATATCAGAAAGTTCGCCATTTATGTGTTTAACAGCAACATGGCAGAGGCTGTGCCTTTTGTTGTTACTTTGTTTAGCTTGGGCGCTATTCCACTGCCTCTTACTGTGATGCAGGTGCTTTCTGTCGACCTTGGCACTGATATGGTTCCGGCCCTCGGTCTCGGAACAGAAGCTGCTGAGCCTGGTTTGATGAGTTGCCCTCCGCGTGATTTGCGCAAGCCTTTGCTTGACTTGCCCATGCTTTCTCGAGCTCTACTCTGGTATGGATTAATAGAGGCGGCAGCGGGAATGTCTTGCTATTTCTATGTTAACTATTTGCATGGTTGGCCAACGTTGCCCCTGGCGGCTGCCGATACCGTGATTTACAAGATGGCAACAACCATGACTCTCATGGGTATTGTGGCCGCTCAGATGGGGGCTGTGCTTTGTTGTCGCAGTGATAGAAGGTCGCTGTTTAGCGCTGGGATTTTCAGTAATCGCCTAGTTGTGATTGGTATTGTTACTGAGTTCCTGTTGCTATTGTTATTGATCTATGTGCCGTTTATGCAGAACATTTTCAATACTGCGGCAGTCGGCTTCAGTGAGTGGTGTTTTGCCCTGGCCTGGGCCCCGATAATTATCGTATTAGATGAACTGCGCAAACTGTTCATTCGTATGGGGCGACCGTCTGTTTCGGAGCCGTCATAGTTTGTTTGGTTATCTACTTGCCAGACTTGTTTTTGCCAGGCGTATTCTTGCTGGATCATCCCCTTGATTGATGAAAATTGTTGGTATGTATGCCAGTCTATGTAACAGGGCAATCTGGCTGGTTTGGCGTCTAACTACTAGCGCTATTTAGTTGTGTGGGCTTAATAGGAGTTGAATATGCGAGTTCTTGTTGCAATTGAAGATAAGCGATTCGGCAAAGCCATCGTTGATTACCTTATTGCCCATCAATGGCAAGCAGGCACAATTTTCAGACTCGTGCACGTGGTAGAGCCTTCTGTGGTGGGCGATCAAGTTACGGCTGTATATGGCAAGGGTGTTGAGAATGAAATTGTGCAAGAGAGATTGACTGAAGGTTCTGAGCTTTTGCATAAAGTTAGAGAGCAATTGCAGGCTAAGTTTGGCGCTGCCGTTCCAGTGGAAGTGAATGTGCTGAAGGGGCATCCTCAGCACAAGATTTTAGACATTGCTGAAGAATGGCACAGCGACATGATTGTGCTCGGCTCTCATGGTCGGCAGGGCTTTACACGTTTCGTGCTCGGCAGCGTTTCTTTAGCCGTTGTTTCCCATGCTCAGTGCACTGTAACCGTTGTGCGTTTGCCCCGGGAGAGTAACGTCGACTCGTCGCAACAGTCGAGTGCGAAAGCTGAGAAAGAGACAAGCACAAGCCGAGGATAGTAAATTGCTACACCGAAAACTTCGCTTAATGGGATATGTACGCAGCGCTGGTTGTAGCGTTGACATTGCTGAGCAGCGTCGCTTGATTGAGCAATATTGCCAGGAGCACCATCATCATCTAGTCGGCTTTACTCATGTGGATGAGGGCGAGCCGGGTTTGGGTTTGCAAGAAGCAATCACTTCGCTCCATTCGTATGATGGCATTATCGCCTATGACCTCAATCGTTTCGTGCATAGCATTGATGATCGGGTGGTGGAATTGCGGGCCCTTCTAGAGCGATTGTTGCACGAGGGTAAGGTTCTCGTTACTTTGGTAGAGGGCATCGAAACACTCACCGCCGCTGGTCAAGAAACAGTCATAGAGCTGCTCTATAAGCTGACTGACGGCCATCGCCAACTTATGACGACGATTGTGGAGAGAAGAACCACACCTGCCTATAGAGGGCCTGACTCTGATGAAGTGTAAGCAGCTAAGGTTGCTCTATTCTTTTGACTTAGTTGTTGGCTTAGTAATTTGCTTAGTTATTGGGCAAGTAGTGCTGCTGTTTGCGGGCGCTCTGCCGTGCAGTCAGGCTGCAAGTTTGCCTGCCCCAAATCAGGGCGTATCTGAGAGTTTGCTACTAAAGACAGGCAAGGATGGCTCGGCTTTGGTCAAGTCTATGCTCGCTAGAACCAAGCAGATGAAGGCTTATAGTTTTAATAGCACGCTGACAACATATAAAGACGGTAAAGAAGTAGTAGAGACCGGAAAACTCTTTTTTAAGAAGCCTAATTTGCTGCGTTTTGAAGTGCTGAAAGCTGGCAAGCGCAGCGGTTCAGTGGTAGTGCGTCAGGCCGATGGCAAAGTGCGTGGCAAGATGGGTGGCGCACTTAGTGGAGTCAAGGTTACCCTTTCGCCTGATTCTAAAATGCTCAAAACTGCTAACGATTTCAGTATTTTAGAGTCTGACCTCGCTAGTCTTCTGGCCGATGCCTCTGAGCAAATTGGGCAAAAGTCTTGTCTGGCCGGTCGAGTGCCGGGTGTATCATCTCAATTTGTCGAGTTAGTTGCTAGCGATGGTTCTGTGGCTGCGCGCATAACCGTCGATTCTATTTCTAATCTCCCCCAAGAGTGGCTAATTTTCAAAGGAAACAGCTTATTCTCAAAAGTACAATTTGCTAATTTGAAAGAATTGGCTGATCTTCCCAATGAGCTTTTCAGTCTTGATGCTAAGAAGTCGCCAGTTGATGACGACTCAGTTGTTTTGGTCGCTCAAGAACGATCAGCCGGTTTGTCGACCCAGCAGTATCGCGCCCAGGTCGCTCAAGCAAAAGAGCCTATGCCTAATTGTGAGGCACTAGCTGATGAACTGGCCAAGAATACTGGTTTGACACCGACTGTAGCTAAGTTGTTAATCGCTAAAAGAGCGGCAGCCAGTCTAAAGCAAGAAGCACAGGTGATCAGTGCGACTGTTTATGTCTCTGACAATAAAGATTGTTGGGCGGAGGGCAGCAGGGGTAAACTTGTATTTGCTGCAACGCAAATGGAACTCTTGCTTTGGGCCCTTGAGCCGCTAGGTAAAACCGTAGGTACAAATGAGCAAGAAGCTTTTCAGCTAGCAGATTTGAGTAAATCTATAGGCGATTCACGACAATCTGTATCTCTGTTGCTCGATGAAATTGCTAAGGATAGCCCTAGTGAGGATGCTATCGATTTGGTCCGCTCTGATTTGTCGAAGAGTATTGATCGGCTTGAGACTGTGTGTGATAAGGCACTTATCGCCCTGTAGGGGGATTGTCTAATTCCAAAGATTGATGCATAAACTGAAGGCAGAGAGCAGAATAAGAAGTGCCGAAGCTTTAAGCCGTTGCATATTTTAGGAGTAGAAAAATGTCTCAGCCCTCAATACTGTTGTCGCTAGATGGCTCAATCTATTCGCGCTACGCTGCTAATCTCTGCTGGCACATCGCCAATGCCACTGGCGCTATGGTCACTGCTCAGCATGTAATTGACGATTCCAGTACCCATGAATTCATTGTCCACGAGCCCGCCGGTTTTATCTCTCAGGCGCAGTACTTTGCCGCCTATGAACTGGTGAAAAAGGAGCAGCATGAACTGGCCAATAAGTTAAAGCATGCCTATGTCACTGAAGCCACTAAACATGGTATCAAGACCGATTTTGTCATCGATCATGGCGATCCTGCTTTAGCCATTAGCGAACGGGCACTTTGTCACGACCTTGTTGTTATTGGTCATCGCCCGTACAAGAGCAATGACGGCAGTTCGCATCGGCGTCAATTTGGCCGCATGTCAGTTGCTGAAGCTCTGGCGCATGAGTGTGCTACTCCTTTGTTGATTGTTCAAGATGATGCACCTCTGATGCCCGAGATGACGATTCTACTCTCGCTAGAGCATCTCAATGAGCGATACATCGATAACTGTCTGGAATTAGCTAAGATGCTTGGTCAGAAGCCAACAATTCTTTGCCTATCTTCAGGCGGTCACGAAGAGCCGCCCAGCCATCTTGTCAAAGATTTGAGAGAGGCGAATCCACACATTAAAGACACACCTATCGAAGTTATTTCACTGGCTGATGTCTCAACTGTAAATGGCGAGGTTATTCCTGGACACTGTGCCCTACGTGCTGACGCCAGCACCATGAGTTCTACTTTGCCTGTCATGCCGACTCGGCAGGTGGGCCACAATCGCGTCACTATTCTCGATGGTTCGCCTTCGCTGTTTGTGCGTTATTTGGCACTCTCTTCTATTCTACTTTTGCCAGAAGAGCATCTGACTAACCCCGATACAGCGAAAGCTACCCAAGAAAAGGATATGCAAAGAACCTAGCGGTTGAAAATTAAAAACGAATAGGAAGCCTTATAGGAAGCTGCGATTGCTCAAGAAAATACTGTTCAGCAAACATGGTGAAATGACATGATTGAAGGCATATTAACGGTTAACCTCGATCCACCCTATTGCAGTTTTCATTCGCACACAACTGGCTTTCACTACCTTCGCTCGGCTGAGTGCACAGTCGATGAGATTAGAGCCATACTGCTTGAACTTGGTGCCATTTCATCTGGTCAGAACTGGCCCATGAAAGAGTGCTTCGTCAGGCTCACCGGTAGATTTTCAGAGGCGCAGTTGGCCGAGCTGGGTCTGTGGCCGATGCTCGCGCATCAGCAAGATTCTGTTCAGCAAAATATATTTCAGCACAAAACAGTCGCTTAGGGCTGTTGAGCTAGTATATGAATTTATTGTTGGTTCTTCACTTCGGCAATACCGAGGCGCAGCAGCTTGCCGATTTGGCCGATGCCTTTAGCCAGTTCATCGCAGGTGTCGGCTAGTTTTTGCCGATCAACAGAGTCACCAACCAGGCCGATGCCGCTAAATATTTGTTCTAGGCCGCTGGCGAGTTTAGGAAAGTCGGTAGAGTCAATTGACTCCTTTACCTTTTCGCCCAAATGCGAAAGGACATCCATGACTTGATCTACGTCTTTTTGGCCGTCTTTGTCTAAATCAAGTTGCTTTAGTTCTTCCAGGCGTTCTTTTAAGTAATCGCGGGCTGAATCTACTGCTACAGCTGTAAGGGTCTTTTTAATGAACAAGAGCGTACTCCTCTGGCCGGAAGGAGCACTTTACCATCTCTTGGCTTGTCTTTTAAGAGCCGGGCTTGAAAAGCTTAAACCAGGAGAAAATACCAGTGGGTTGTGCCTGTACAGCGTCTTTCAGTGAAATCGAAAGGCGGCGGCCGAGAAACTCGCAACTAGCGAGGGCCGCGTGGGCTTGAATTGCCTCTTTACGAGATGCCATCTCGACAAAGGCGAAACCCTTTCCTTTACCTTTTTCGTTTTTAGCAATGGTGACAGACCTGACAGCACCATAGCTGTTGAAATATTCTTTGAGAGCTTCTTCTGTCGCTTCGACGGGGACGTTGCCTACCAAAAGTTGTGGACACATGTTTGTTCCTGCTGCCTGATTTTGCGTCAAATTTTTAACTTGCAGACTTGCGCAATTGCTTCATATTACGAATATAGCAACGGCCTTCCCCCCTGTCAACCAGGCTTCTGTTAGAACAGCTTTCATAGACGGTCTCAGTTGTATATGCAATAATTGCAGAGTGTTGCAAGTGTTCGATTTTATTGGCCTTCGCCCCTTAAGCTAGGCTTGATCGTTGCTAAATTCTTGAGCAATTGTTACTAAGTTTTGGATCAAATGTAGAGAAGTATTACAGTGCCGCAGAGTCAAAAAAATCAAACCGTAAAATTAGCTGAGTTCAAGGCTGATTTTTTTAAGGCACTGAGTAATCCTCTGCGCATACGCATTATTGATGAATTGCGTAACGAAGAATTGACGGTTTCAGAAATACGAGATCGTTTAAACGTTGAGTTGCCCAATGTTTCGCAGCAGTTAGCTGTTTTAAAGGCGAAGAACCTTGTCACGTCAAGAAAACAGGGCATCAACATCTTCTATTCTTGCAGCGATCCTAAGGTTTTTAAACTTTTGGACGTTGCCAAAGAAATCTTCAATGCACATCTCAGTGACATCCAGAAGACGCTCAGACGTCTTTAGTTTTTAGCATGAGCCGCTTTCGGCCTGTTGGTGCCTAAGCTTTGCCTTGCCAATTCTGGCTGTCTTGTCTTATAATATAATTGCATACTTGCGCAACTAAGCAGTTGCGCATTTGAATTAGGCCGTTCCGTTGGCCGCGTCGATCGAGGTTGGCATTTACTTGGCATTTATATAGATGTGCTTTCGAGGTTGTATTTATGAGCGAAATTGGCGAGGCAACTGATTCGACCACTAAGGCTAATTCAGTTGGTGCATACTATTTCAGGCTCTTTGATGACAAGCAATTGCAAAAGCACGGTTTGCCTGAAGTGGCAATTAGAGCTGCCGTTGCGGCGAATATTAATACTCCGGTTTCCATCCTCTCTGCACTTGCTGCTGATCCCGATCGCCGCGTGCGCTTAGCTGTTGCAACCAATCTTGCTACGCCTACCACAATCTTAGAGCAGTTAGCGCATGATGATGAAATGCTGCTTGTTTGTCGCTTAAAAGAGCTGGATGTCTCTGTCGATATTCTGGTCGCTCTGATGCAGAATCGCAATCCCTATATTAGGCGGCAGGCTGAATTAACTTGGAGCGGGCGCGAGTTTGAGAGAGTTTTGAAGGAAAGTTGTCAGGGCCTAGCGGCTGGAAATAGTTGCCGTCTTGGAGAGCTTTTAGTTGCATCGAAATTGGTGCCACAAGCAGACATTGCTGAGGCCCTTGTTGATTGTCGGCTTTATGAAATACCGCTAGGAAGGGCCTTGCTGCAGACCGAGACTGTAACAGTAGATGTGCTCGTTAAGGCCTTGCGGCTGCAGGCTCGTATTCGGGGCAAGCTGATGGCCTTTGTCGATGCAATTGAAGATTTGGTGAAGGCGTGACTAATAGTTTATCTAGGGTGAATAATTTGAACAATATAGACAGTACCGGCACAGCATGGGTTGAGAGCGCAATTCAACGCATTTGCATAGACGAGAAGCTACCCAGCATCACTGCTAGCTGGTTACCTGAAAGTAACGATCTTTTTGTTGCTCTATCGATTGTCTCTAAAGATGGTAAGCGTGTATCCAAGCTTTTCAGTCAGTATGAATTAGCCTCCTGTTCTAACGATGTCGCGATACAAGCGCAATTGCTTGAGCGAATCTCTCATTTGCTCAAGTTCTTGTATCCAGAGAAAAGAAGACAGAAGCAGTCGTGAACTCATTTATTTGCGTCAATGGGCACTCCCGGCGATGGCTACTTAGCAGCTCCAATTTTGTTATTTGTGTAGAGAGATTACTCGGTTGCTGTTTTTTTAGAAAACGCCGAAAACAAGATACAGAAGGCTTTTCTGACAATAGTGATGATTTGGTCACTGCTAGTATTGCATTGATAAAGAACGTTAGCTGAGACACGCAATTTATATATATCGTGTTCTATGTAAATGTTCAGTGCACCACGGTGAGGATTAGATTGAGATGACAGTTTCTAAAGCAAAAACTACAAAAGCCAAAGCAGTTAAAGCCACTACTAGCAAAGCGGTTGCAACTGAATCACCAGCCGCTGAGCACGTTGTCTCTACAGTTACTATCACCCCAGAAGCTACGACACCGGCAACTACTGCTTTAGCAGTAACTAGCCCGGTAGTTACTGCGCCTGCTGTAACTACTCCTGTGGTAACCGCTCTTGTGCCTGCTCCTCCTGTTACTGCTGTGGCAGTAGTGACACCTCAGCAAGTGGCTCAACGTGCTTACGAAATCTGGCAGAGTGCCTCCCATGTGCACGGTCATGATGTAGAGCATTGGTTGGCTGCTGAGAAAGAGCTCAAACAAGTGGTTAAGCAGTAACTTTTGCTCTCAAAGCATTAGCTTCAATCTGTTTTTAGTTTTAAGACAACTACTGGCCTGGGCACCAGCCACTCTGTGAAGGGTGATCATTTGACTGCGTACCGAACGTTCGGTAAGATGCAGGAAGTGGTCATCTTCCGTGAGGTTCATTGTCATGTCGCGACAAACTATCGTACCGGAGCTGCTTGAGCTCTTTCGCAAGTTTGGCTACGACGGCGTCACTATTGCGCGCATTTCTGAAGCCACTGGCCTGGGTAAGGCTAGTCTCTATCATCATTTTCCCCAAGGCAAAGAGCAGATGGCCCGTGAGGTGCTTAGCTTCGTTGACCAGGCAGTTAATGACTATTTTGTCGCACCTTTAAGAGCCGCAGGCAGTCCAAAGCAAAGGCTGACTAATATGGCTAAGGTGGTGGAAGAGTTCTATGACTGTGGCAACAAAAGTTGCTTGATTGAGGGTCTTACCCTGGGAGATGCTAACGAGCTTTTCCAGGAATTGATTGGCGCATCAGTCGAGAGCTGGCTGCAAGCGCTTGCCGACGTGGGTGTTGAAGCGGGCTTGCCCAAGAAGATCGCCCGGGAGCGAGCCGAGAATGTTTTGATTGCTATCCAGGGGGCCCTGGTGGTCTCACGTGCCCTGGGTAATCGCGGCCCCTTCAGGCGTATCATCCGTGACATTCCTTCTATGTTGCTTGGCAATTAGCGCCAAGGGCTTCTTTTAATATTGACTTGCTTGACAGTGTACCGATCGTTCTGATATGTTGAAATTGTACCGAACGTTCGGTTTGTTTTCCGGTTTTAAATCCGGTACGAAAGTTTTAGAGCAACGTATATAAATTGAGGAGTTTTGCCATGAAGACAGCAGTTATCGTTTATTCCGACCCTAAGAACGGCAGTGAAGAGTCTCTCGGCCGAGTGTTCAACGCTCTAGCCGCCACTTACGATTTCAAACAACAGGGCGATGAGGTCACACTTTTGTTTCAAGGTGCTGGTACGCGCTGGGTCGGGGAGTTGAGCCAGAAAGACCATCCAGCCCATGAACTATATGAATCTGTGCGCGACAAAGTAGCTGGTGTCTCTTGTGGATGCGCTGCTGTCTTTGGGGCGACTGCTGAAGTAGAGAAGCAGGGGCTTGAATTGATCAAAGAGAATGCCGTACCGGGAACCTCTGGTTTACCTAGTCTGCGCAAACTTGTCAGTGATGGGTATACCATTTTAAATTTCTAGTTGAATTTCAAGTGGAGTCTCTAGGTGAATTTTGCCTTGATATTGCAGGAGGGAGTAAGGTTGTGACAAACGGTCCTTTTCATCAAGGTGAAATAGCAGTGCAAAAGCGGGCAGGTGAGTCTGCCCGCGCTAGAGCTAACGGTGCAGTGGTTAAGTCTGAGATCTTAGAGGGTGCCTTGAGTTTCATTGCCAGGCAATCTCTAGTTGCCGTTGGCAGTACCGCTAGTGATGGCTCTCTTTGGGCTTCTGTGATTTGTGGTGCGATTGGTTTTATGCGTGCAGACAGCCCCCATGCTGTTCATATTGACCTGGGCCAGGCGGCCGTTGCTCAGGGCGACCCTGTGTTGGAGAATCTGGCGCAGGACAGTCGCATTGGCACGCTAATGATCGAGCTAGAGACAAGGCGACGGCTTAAAATTAATGGCCGGGCCGTTTTAGAGAACAATGAATTAGTTGTAGAGGTAGAGAAGTCTTTTCCTCTTTGCCCAAAGTATATTCAGAGAAGAAAGGTGCGCCTTGCTGCTGACCGCGCCAGTATTGACGAGCAAGGCTTTAGCGCTGGTTGCGAACTTGGCTCGGCCGAAGTCGAATTGATTAATCGCTGCGATACTCTCTTTGTGGCCAGCAGCTATGCCGAAGATGATAGTACAAACATCGATATTTCCCATCGTGGTGGCAATCCCGGCTTTGTCATAGTTGATAGCTCAAGGCGAATTAGAGTGCCAGACTACTCTGGTAATGGCATGTTCAATACTTTTGGCAATTTGCAGTTGAACAATAAAGCCGGGGTGATCTTGATTGATTTTTCCAGGCAACAAGCCTTGCAAGTTACTGGTGTAGCTGAAGTTTTATTTGATCAAGAAGATAGCGAAAATAGAACAGGTGGCACTAATCGCTTTTGGACCTTAGATATTGAGCATTGGCAGCGTTTTATTATGCCGTGTTCTGAAGTTGAATTTCTCGATTATTCGCCATTTAATCGCTAGTGTCACGCTTTGCCGCTTTCAAACCCGACTACTTTCAAGCTTCAAGCAGGCTCTAATATTAGGAATATTGCTTTTTGCTCGGCGGAGAATAGCTGTAATCACTATGCCCTCAAGAGAGCAGATGATCCAGAACAAGGCGAGGAAGTTGAGAATGTGCGGTGGTTTGAAGAGCCAAAAAATCATGATGCCGATGTATATGACATAGGCGCTGAAGCGCGAGAAGTCTGTATGGTATGAGGGAAATGTGCCTAGCTTCTTGACCGCTAAGATCAGATGCAATATTTGGGTGGCCGCTCCGGCTGTGAGAAGCCAGCGGCATTGTGCCATCTCGGTGGGCTGGTTAATAGCGAGAAAGATTAGAACGGCAATGTAGATTAAAAGGTCAGAGATGCTGTCGAGGTGAGCGCCGAACTGGGTGCACCAGTTGAATTTGCGGGCGACATAACCATCGAGCATATCGGAGATGCCGGCGCTAAGGACTAAGGGCAGGAAGAGAGATAGTTGGCTAGTCAGCCCGGCATATAGCAAGGCAATTGCAGCAAGTAGGCGAACTGAGGTAATTAGGTTGGGAATTTGGCTCATAATCGTGAGCTTATCTCCCCGTTCGCTTGCTATGGTTGGCTCGTCAACAGTTGACAAATTGTTGGGGTACCTAACTCAAAGCCTAATTATTACCAGGTCTTCGTATTTTCCCCACTGATGCGCCCATAGTTTGCCCAACTTGGACCATAAAGTGAAACTGTTCACCAGCGAACACAATTTTCTTTTAAGGAGCTGCCCAATGCCTATTCTTGAATCAACTGATGCCAATCACAAAGAGTCGAGTGTACAGTCGCATGTCGCAGCTTTCTTTGAAGACGCTTACAAAGATCATAAAGTAGCTGGAGCGACAATGGCTGTGGGGATGCTGGCCATCACTAAAGGTAAATCAGGAACTGGTCTTCTCGCTGCTGAGCTAGCTGAGGGTGCAGCCGTTAAGGGTGCAGCTAAACTAACTGAGGCCGTTGTTGAGTCGGCGGGCGCTAAACTTGCCAGCGAAGCCATGGCTCACCCTGGCACAATGCGCCATCTCTTAATTTCTGGTGCCGCTCATGTTGAGCCCAGTGCCGCTAGAAGCATGGTAATGCAAATAGATATGGGTCTTCCCCGCGCCATGGATGCTGCCACCACGGCTAAACTGGCCGAAGGTGTGGTGGCCAAAGACTCTGCCGCTATTACTTCAGTGATGGACGATATATTCGGCGGCAACACCTATGCAGCTATGCGCCGAAGATATGGTGGCTAAGTCTGAAGTAAAGCCTTCGCCTAAAGTCTATAATTGAACGCTCATTAGACTCTCACGGTATGAATTTTGCAAGGCCTCCATTTTAAGAGCCGCTCCAATTGGCGTGAACAAGCTCAAGCTCTAGGCTTTAATCTTGCTCTCCTGGAGAATCCAGCCTACTGGGTTGAGGCCCTAGACAAGCCGTTTTGTCTACGATTTACTGTGGCTGAAATCAAGGCTATTGCCAAGGCCAGTCAAGAAATAAATGAACTAGCCCTGGCCATGGTGGCTCAAGTCTGTCAGGCCCCTAATTCTGATGAGCTAATGGCAAAGCTCCATATTCCACCGGCGTTTCGCCCGGCGGTTCGCCTTTCTTGGCAGCGTCATGACCGCTCTTTGTACGGTCGCATAGATTTGGCGGTAGTTGGCAATCGCACTAAGCTTTTTGAGTTGAACTTTGATACTCCTACCTCTTTATCTGAGACTGCGGTACTGCAGATGGCCTGGTATCAGGCTATGTCTGAGAGTGGAAAAAATTGTATTGAAATTGACGATGGCTGTGTTGAGCAGTCGGATCAATTCAATTTTATTCAGGAAAATTTGCTTGAGGCACTAGCACCGGCACTTTGGCCTGGTGGCTCTGCGGGTTCTTCTCAAGGCATTCATTTCGCTTATTACCGCCGCGCCGATGAAGATGCTGAGACCGTGAAATATCTTTATGGTTGTTCGCAGCTGGCTGGTCTTGATTCTAAATTGATTGTTCTGAACGATTTAAAGCGCTCTGCCGATGGTGCCATATATGATGCTGAGGGTCTGCCTGTTCATACTCTTTTTAAACTCTATCCCTGGGAGCAAATCTTTAAAGACGAAGAGCGGCTGAATAAAGACGGCAAGAGCTTATTTTTGCCTCTGGTGCTCAGTAATCAGACTGCCTTTGTTGAGCCTTTGTGGAAAGCGCTGCTGGGTTCAAAGGCTTGCCTAGCCTTACTTTGGCAGATGTATCCTAATCATCCCTTGCTGCTTGAAACCTATTTTGAGGATGATAGCGCTGCCCTGCAGTTGATGCAACGACCCCATGTGAGAAAGCCCATGTTTGGTCGCGAAGGGGCCAATATAGAAATTGTATTTCCGCAAGAGAGCAGCCTCGATGAGAAAAGTGGTGGCGAGTTTAGCGAAGACGGTTTCATTGTTCAGGCTTATGAGCCCATGCCTCGGTTTGAAGACTACAATTTATTGGTCGGTAGCTGGCTTGTGAATAACCGCGCAGTTGGTCTTGGAGTGCGCGCCGACCAGAGCAAAATTACCGGGCGTAGAGCCATTTTTGTTCCTCACTTTGTCGCTTGATCTCTTTGCAATTTTATTGCTTTTCAAAAAATGCAAAAAAAATATTAGGGCTATAATTGGCGAAATTGTTTTTTGCTATAAAAACTATAGACCGAGAGGTTACGGAAAGGCATGAAAACTGGAGGAGAAAGCCATGCAGAACCTCACACGAAAACAAATTCTGGCCGTCAGTGCTGCTCTATTTTTAGGCTTTACTTTCGGCTTTGCCGGCAGAGATATTCTAGATCACAGCGGCAGTGCTAAGGCGAGTGAGCCGATTGCCGTTCCCGTGAAAAAAGTGGCAGAGCCCACTGCCAATATCTCCTTAAACAGGTTGTTGGGGCCTAATCTTTGGCATATTAATGTCGACCCTTTCTGGCATCCGCTTGATCTTGCTCTAGAGCCTGTTGTAATGCCCGAATTTCTTGGCATGCAATTAGATGTTCCTAAAGTAAAAACTATAGATGGTGACAAAGAAATTCAAGTTGTTGCCGAGGTGCCTGGTATGTCTGAGAAAGACGTGGATGTGCAGGCCGGAAAGTATACAGTGACCATCTCAGGTCATAAGAAAGAGACCTCAGGAGATGGCAGCAGCAGCGCTAAGAAGAGTTTCTCAACGGTAGAGCAATCATTCACACGCACTGTTAGTCTGCCAGTGGAAGTGGATGGTGATAAGGTGAAGGCAACGATTAAAGACGGCGTCCTTACTGTTTCAATTCCGAAGGCGAACTCTACAAAAGCTATTTGAAAATTTGCGTTATAGAAAAGTTGTACCGGTCTTTTGTTTATAGGAGGCGTAGTTTATGTTGCAAAAATTCGTTGCTAGTGACCTTGGCAGCAACCGTGAATTGGAGTTAGTACAACAACACTTGAATCGGCTATTTTCGTTGTCGAACTATGCTCACAGCGAGTACCCTTTGCTCAATGTTTGGACTTCGGAAAATGGTGCCATCGCCAGAGCTGAACTTCCTGGTCTTGATCCAAGTGAGGTAGAAATTAGCCTGGTTAATGATACTGTCACGGTTCAAGGCGAACGGCATTGCCAATCGGCCAACGATGGTCAGTTGTGTCACCGCCAGGAACGTCGATTCGGGCAATTCTCTCGCTCCTTGCAGCTACCTTTTCGCGTGGATGCCGAGGGCGTGCAAGCCAAGTTTTTTGACGGCGTTTTAGAGATAACGTTGCCTCGCGCAGAAAGCGACAAGGCTCGAAAAATCAATGTTATTACTGAATAAAATCGGCCGAGATAAGGAGGTTTAGTATTATGCCTAGTGAGCTTTTAGAAGTAGTAAAACCCGAAGTGGAGAGTGCAAAAGAGACTGCTTCGGCCACTGTTCGTCCGCGCAAGACTGTTGCCCCTCGTACTGATGTTTACGAGTCGAAAGAGCAACTGCAGTTTTTCATCGACATGCCTGGAGTGAAGCAGGAAAATATTGATATTACTCTTGAGCAAAATATTTTGACTGTTCGTGGGGGAGTGGAGCCGCCAGAAATGCCTGGCTATCGCTTGACCTATGCTGAGCACGATATTGCAGACTATCAGCGAGTTTTCACTCTTTCAAACGAGATTGAAAGGGCTGAAATACAAGCCTCGATCAAGAATGGAGTGCTAAAACTGGTCTTGCCTAAGAGTAAAGCTGCCCTTCCTCGCAAGATTGCCATTCAGTCGGCCTGAAATTGCCTCTACTAAGCTGAGAAAGAAATGGTTTCCCTGGAAACCATTTCTTTCTTTTGTTGCTGGGGCCAATTGTCTTTAGGCCTAATTTTTGCTTCTAGACCCCGATTGACGGTACTTTCGGTTCCATTGATTTCCTGTAGAGCTGACCCAAGGCTTCATAGCATTGACATGATTGATGTTCGAGAGCTTTGCGATCAAGAACGGTAATGCGGCCACGCACATACGAAATGATCTTCTTTTCCGAAAGGCTTACTGCCGTTGCATTTACAAGTGTTCGCGAGATTCCCAGCATGTTGGCTAGAAACTCTTGGGTCATGGGGAAGGTGTCGCTTTTGCTGCGATCCTGAGTTAGTAAAATCCACTTGGCGCAGCGTTTATCAACTGAGTGGGTCTGATTGCAGCCGGTAGTTTGGGCGATTTGTTCAAACAGTGCCATGGCATAGCGCAGACTCAATTCTTCTAGGGGCGGATAGGTCTTTGACAGGGCATCAAAGGCTTCAACGGGAACGCGCCAGGCAGATGATTCTACTTGGCACTGTACCAGGGCGGCTATGCTGTCAATGCCTACTGCCACTGGAACACCGAGCATCCCTTCATTGCCAATTGTAGCCAATTCGACTTGCGAGCTGTCGTCCATCACTTTTAGCAGTGACATTACTCCGGTTTCGATGAAGTGTATGAACTTGATAGGAACGTTCGGTTCTATGATTTTTTCGCGCAGGTCGTAGTGCACAAACTCTGAAGCGCGAACAATGGCATCAGATATCGGCAACGGTAGACTCGCTAACAAAAGGTTTTGATATTGGCTCATCTGCAAACCGTTGGTCTGAGGGGCAAACGGTTTAGCTGAGTCGTCAATCTTAGGTCAGCCGAATGTACCCTCACTATGACAGGTTTGAGCCGCCAAGGCTTGCTTTTAGACCTTTTCTGCCAGAAGTTTTTCTAGATCAACAAGAGCGGCGCTAAAGCCGTCGATTCCTTCTTTTAGCTTTTCATTGGCCATACGATCTTCAGCGTGCATCTTAGCGAAAATCTCTTTGTTCATTTCGATGCGTTCGATGCTTGATTTCTTTGCTGCATCAGCATCTAGCTTGCGTGGAAGGTCGCCTTCGGTTGAATTGAGTTCTTCTAGAAGCTTCGGTGAAATTGTCAGTAAATCACAACCAGCTAATTCTGTAATTTCGCCCATGTTGCGGAAGCTGGCGCCCATTACAACGGTTTTGTAGTCGAATTTTTTGTAGTAGTTGTAAATGGCTGTGACCGATCTGACGCCTGGGTCTTCAGCCCCTTTATAGTCTTTGCCGGTGTCTTTTTTGTACCAATCGAGGATGCGGCCGACAAAGGGTGAAATCAGGGTGACTTTGGCTTCGGCGCAGGCGACTGCCTGGTGCAGGCCGAATAATAGAGTCATATTGCAGTGAATGCCTTCTTTTTCTAAGGTTTCGGCTGCTTGAATGCCTTCCCAGGTGGAGGCAATTTTGATTAAAACACGCTCGCGTGTGAAGCCATCTTTTTCATATAGGGCAATGATTTCGCGGGCTTGTTTGATGGTTGCTTCGGTATCGTATGACAGGCGAGCGTCAATTTCGGTGGAGACACGACCAGGCACGATTTCTAAGATTTTCTTGCCGAAGGCGACTGCCAAGTGGCTAAAGGCTTTTTCAGCGACACTTTTCTTGTCGGCATCTTTGCCTAGTTCAGCTTTGGCATCAGCAATAACACTGTCGATTAAAGCGGCGTAGGCTGGCATCTTGGCGGCTGCCATGATTAGAGATGGGTTGGTTGTGCTGTCTTGGGGCTGGTACTTGACGATTGACTCAAATTCGCCTGTATCGGCTACTACTTTAGTCATTTGCCGCAATTGTTCTAATAAAGTCGCCATGAAAACGTCCTCTCCAATCCAATCTGATTCAGTCTAAGTCAGCCTAATTTACCAATCGAGCAATAGCATAACCGGAATAACCTTGCTTCTAGCCGCCAAGAGGCAAAAAATGTTCATTTATATAATTTCTAAATGATGGGAATTAAGCTGTTGCTTTGTCACCACTGGCGGTGTTAACTTGGCGCTTGCAAATTATTTTATGGCATCAGGGTATCAAACATTTCTGCTGCTTTTTTGTATTGAGCTTTTTCGTTGGTTACTAGGCTAGTATTTTCGACGATCTTGACGTTCTTTGGCAGGTGCCATTCAGTCAGTGGAACAGTGGTTGGCGAAATGGCTGTGGCGTTGACTGTGACCTCGCGTTTGCCATCTGGATAGATGTTCGTTGACTTTATTATTGGTCCCTCGAGAAATTGCATCTGAAATTTCCAGCGCAGAAACTCTAAGGCTTGTTTTGTGATTTTCTTATCGCTCAGTTGTAATACTTCCATGCGGGAATATTCATTAGCTCGCTTGGTAGTGCTTTGGTAGAAGAATTCGCCCTGGTTTTTTAACGACTCCATTGGCTCAATATCAAGATATAGTAATTTCGCTTTCTGGCCTTTGAAGTATGAAGGTATTGAGGCTTTTGATTTGACTTTGATTGGAACTTTGCTTCTTTCTACTTGGCTCCAATGCCGGTACATAAAGGTGCGAGCGCGTCGGCTAGAATTATTTAGGATGAATATTTCCCACTTTGGCGCTAGGCAATAATAGGTCAAGTCAAGGGATGGAACCCGCAAAATGGCGCCATCATCTGCAAGCAGTAAGGTCGTATTGCCGTTATTTGCTAATTGAATATCGTACTTGTCGACAGTTTTGCTGGCCGCTTTAGCTGATACGGCTTGTGTTGTTGGCGATAGTATGGCGCTGGCTGCTACGAACAGAGCAAAAACTGAACGGGTAAACTCTCGTCTGGCAGCCGAGAGTTTTGTTGTCGCAGTTTTCTTGGGGCTAAGATTTTGCATGGGCAATACACTCGTTCAAGTTATGTGTATCAATTTTCGCGTATATCTATCTTAGCGCTTCTCCCTTGGTTAAGCCTCTTTCAGCTTTGAGTAATTTCATTGGCTTTGTTATGGCTCGTAAATGAATGCTCTGTCATAGAGCTAAATTATGCGGTTCTTCCCATTGATCCGATAATTCCTCCCTGTATAGTGTCAAAGGAACCCGTTTGGCGGCGGAGTATTTATAGAGGGGTGTTGCTGTATGGCGATGATATCTAGTCTTTGGGATACCTTGGTCGGTGATAAACAGCGTGACAGCAAGAAGGTAACCAAAGTAGATAGCGTCAACCATAACCTCAACCACTTAGAAAAACGTAAGTTAGTGGCTACTCGGGCAAGGTTGGAGTCTCAAGCTTCTAATAGGCTTGATCTCAATCATTTGCGCGCTCGCATCGACCGCGAATCGCGAGATTATGCGGTGATGAGAGAGAGACAACAGAATTCTAGGTCTCGCTGGTTTGGCGAGCGTGCAACTGGTATTGATGAAGCTGCTTTGACAAAACGGTTGGCTGCGCCAACCCCCCAATTGAGCCAAGAAGAACTTGATCTCAGCCTCAATTACGGCGATATACATTTGCCCGACTACTACGATAGTTCTCTCCTCAATAGTTTTGCCGTTGATTGCCCAGAAGACGTCGAAGCTAGTGAATGTGCTGAAGTATTTGAAGCCATTGAAGAGCCTTTCATCTGTACGGTAGATACAGCAGATTTTTCCGATCTGGCCCAAGACCTGGCGGAAGTATCATTGATGCCGCCACTTGTGGCATTGAGTGACAATATTCCTGAGTTAAACGAACTACTAGCTCGTTTGCAAATCGTTGAGTCGTTAGTGGCGCAGGAAGAAGCGCAGGAATCAGCGGAACTACCTAGTCGTGATCATCATGCCGATTTGCATATTGTCACTCCCTTTGAGGTCGGTTTGCCGAGCCCAGCAAATAGCCCTGTGCCCATGATTAAACGGAATGGTAAGGGTAAGAAGGGCAAACGCGCTCGCAGTAAAGAAGCTGCTAAAATGAAGAACGGCACAATAAATTAGATAGTTGCTGTTCTACTTTTAGGGGGCCTATTGAGATTCGGTAAATTCGATCTTTCGATCATTCGCGAGTGTGTTTTCAGGCTTGATGGCGGCGCAATGTTTGGTGTGGTGCCGAAGACGCTGTGGAGCAAGACTTCTCCATCTGATGAACACAACCGCGTAGTGATTGCCTGCAATTTGCTGCTTATCGATACTGGTGATAAGAAGGTGCTGATTGAAACCGGTATGGGTGATCGCTGGAGCGACAAAGAAAGAGAGCGTTACGGTCTCAAGTCGCTGGTTAGCTCGGCCACTGTTCTTGATCAAGTCAATCTCAAGCCTGAAGACATCGATTTTGTCGTTATTTCGCACTTGCACTTTGATCATGCTGGTGGTGCCACCATGCTTAAAGACGGCAAGCTTGTTCCGGTATTTCCTAATGCTCAATACGTCGTGCAAAAAGGCGAATGGGATTTTGCTTTTAAAGCCAATGCTAGAGCTAAGGCCAGTTATAGACCCGATGACTTCGTGCCACTGAAAGAACACAATCAAATTTTGTTCGTCGATGGTGATTACGAAGTGGTGCCCGGTATTTGGGTGAAAGTCACCGGTGGGCATACCAGTCATCATCAAGTTGTGTACTTTGAGTCAGAAAGTGAAAAAGGCGTTTATTTCGCTGATATTCTTCCCACCAAGAGTCACATCACCCCGCCATGGGTGATGGGCTATGACCATTATCCCCTGGTTAGTTGCGACATCAAGTCAGAGTGGCTGGCTCGAGCTGCTGAGCAAAATTGGCTGGTGGTTTTTGATCACGAACCTGGTATCCCTTGGGGCCGAGTCAAAGTTGAGAGCGGTAAGTTTGTCTTTGAAGCTTTGCCTGAAGACTCCCTGGCTTTTGCCTCTGGTACTGGCCGAGCTTTAGCTAACGTCGGCTAGCAGGGGTTCTAATTCGCTCTACTTCGCACTAATTCTCTTGCAGGTGTTTTTTGAGCCGTTCGAGAAAAGCAGCAGGCTTGCCTTGTTTTAACCAGTTCAGACCACTTTCTACTTCTTGCAAAGCCAGTTGTTTCTGGCCGCTTGCTAGATAAGAGATTGCCGTAAGAGCATGTTTGCGACAAAGTCGTTCGGGCATTTCTTGACGCCGCTTCAGAGCTAAATTGCTAAGCTCTCGGCCGCCCATGCTGCTAACTAGTTCTCTCCGCTTCTTCTCTCCTGCTTCGTTGTTAGGTAGCCAAACCGAGAAATGTTGGTCGTCAAAAACCAAGAGCCAGTCTGGTGAAGATAAAAGGGCCTGATAAATTTGATAAGAGTCGTCGACGCACAGCGAGCTTACCTGCCACTTCTTCAGGTAGTTTTGCCAGCCCTCTTCTGCATTGAAGCAGTTGTTGTACTCGCTGCAAAATTTACGGCCGTAAAAATCAAAGCGGGTATCGATAAAGACCGGGCTGAGATTTTCGAAAATTAGGCAGTTGCCTATGGCCGGGTCGCAGAACATATTCTTAGCGAGATCGGGGTGTTGCTTGAGAAAAATTGTAGTTTCAAGATTAGTGTCTGAGTTGGTAAACCAGACGGCTTGTCCCACTGGAAAGCGCTGCAGGAAGGAAAACACGGCACAGCTGATTGCTATAGCGGCAAAACCCCAGCTTGCTAAATTTGAAACTTTGGTCTGGTCTCTATTGAAAATTGTCATTTTACTAAGGGCCAAACCCATGTAGGGCCAGGTAAGCAGTATTGCCACTGGTACAAAGCGGTAGAACATTAGGGCCGCTGCGCTTGCTACTGCTGCTAAAATCAAGCCGGCCAGGGGGACGCTGCGGCGTCCTCTAAGAATGGCTAACCAAGCCAGGGCTAGGTATAGTAAGTGATCGATAAACAAGCGCGGATGGGTGAGCAGAACTGGTTGTAGTTCTCTTATCGAACCAAAGTCTGGTTCGGTGGTGAATGAAAGGTTGTAGTTAATCAGTCCCCACCCATAAGGGTTAATAAGTATTGCTCCGAGGCAGGCGAAAATTAGCGCCAGCAGTCTCTGGCGGTTTTGGCATTGTTTTTGCGCTAGCTCTATCAGAAGATAGGTCGCTACCATTGCTAAACCAATAAACCAAAAAGAATGTGTGTTTGCCCAGAGCACCATGAGCGGTGGCAGTAGCCAGAGGGTCTTGTTATAACCATGATGGCGAAAACGCTCGAGAATAATAGTGAATACTGCAATTAACACAAACGATATCAACTGCGGGCGAGCCCAGAAAAATATGGGGCTACAGACCAGGCTGAGTAGGCCAAAGACATAGATGGCCTTGACCCCCTGTCTTAACATTGAGAGCGGTAGATAACATAGATAAATCAGGGCGGTGACGATGCCAGCTGCCAGGCCGACTAGCCAGAGTCCGCCAAATTGAAAGAGTACAGCCAGAGCGATGGCAAACAGCCATTGGTAAATGACGATAGGGCGGTCGGGGCAAGTAAAGCTGAAGCAGTCGGTCGCCGGAATACCGTGGGCAATTATGTATTGACCGGTCTTTATCAACCAGGCAGTATCGCCGCATTGCAAAGTGTGTTCAATGTTTGCGCCAAACTTGCTCAGGCAGAATGTAAAGAGTAGAGCGGCAAAACTATTTATAAGCAGGTTTTCGAGCTTAGTGTTTAGCACTGATCTGGGGTCTTGAGTTGCACCACTATTGTTCCAGAAAGCTTATCTGCTAGCCGCATTCCACTACCGCTAAGCATTAAAATGGCTTCCACTAGTAATACCAAGAACGTGTAGGCAACTGCGAAGATATGCAAGTTAGTTAGCAGCTCAGGCCTGCATACTGGTGCTGCTAGTTGATAGACAAAATAGGGAGCGAAGAAGACTAAGTTTCGCACTAGCAGTTGAACTATAGTGGCTCGCCCTCTCGTTTTTTCGTCTACCACAGCTAAATCAAGTAAGCCTTTGCCGAGGCCGCGGCCCTTGAAGAAACTATCCCTAAATAAGAAGACGAGCAAGGTGAGTGTTTGAATCGGAGCGTGGGCTGTCAATCTGGCGCCATCTGCACCGAGCGCAAGGCGACAAGCGACAACGGCAATAGTGACGAGCCAGAGGCAGGCGACGTAGTCATACAACGTGACAGCAGCAAGGCGACGGAAGAACGGTGCTCGCTGCTCTAGGTATGGCGAGGCAAACTTGTCAGCGTCCCTGGCTTCAGTAACTGTTTGCTTTGATGGTACTAACAGTGTTTGCACAGTCACTTCTAAAATCTCGGTGGTGAAATTGTCTTTGTTTATCTAGTTGTCAGCTAGTCAGGATAGCCTGATTTGAGTCATGTTTTTCAAGAATGCCCATGCTTACTTAATTCTAATTCGCTTTGTTGGCTGCTTAAAGTTGTTTATTTGGCAGAAATACCACTTGCTTCATTCCGTTGCCACCAGATTTTCCTGCCGGGCTGTAATTTTTCAGGATAGCTTTGACTACGGGGGCTCTCCAGATGTGCTCTTTATGCTCTGTGGCATCGTGAGCATTGATGATCACCGCCCCGTAGGCTTTCTCATCGAGTCTTTGTAGTAAGAGGTCGAGTTGACCTGGATGCAGGGCGCCGATATTTAAGATGGTGGTGGCATCAACCATTGCTGGTTTTGCTCCGGCAAATATGGCCAGTGAAGGGTCTTCGGAAAGTAGTAGGGGCTTGTCTGTGCAGCTCTGGCTTAGCATGCTTATGGTTTCTTTTGTATCAGCCCGCAGTGCGTGGCAGAAAGCCATTTCGGCAGTGAAACCTATTAGTGGTGCCATGCTGGCAGCGCTAGCAAAAATAGCAGCTGTGGCGAAATTTGCCGGCAGCTTTTCTAGTTTAATAGCCCCTAGCCAAAAGAGAGCGAATTCGCAGCACAGTAGATGGTTGTGAAAGGCTCCACGCAGGCCCATGGTATAGAGTGCCGGCAGTATCGAACAAAGCAAAAGTATCGTTGGCAGGGCCTCAATACTCTGTGATTTAGTTGGCAAGTTATTGCTTGCTTGCCTATGCCATAAGGTGGCGGCGCTAATAATACTGAGCGCGGCTAAGGTTTTTGCATCTAAAAGAAAGGGGAAAAGAAATAGCTTGATTGTCTCCCATTCCCAGGGTAGGCCAGCTGCATAAGATAAGTGGGCCCAGTAGCCGCCGGTTAAGGCCTGCAGCAAAGCGGCAATAGCTAAACACAGCAGAGTGTAAGCGGCCAGATACTGAAGGGCCAGGCGCTTTTGTCCCTTGTATAAAGCAAAGAAAACTGTGGCAACCATAAAGACCACATATTGCTGTTTGCTAAAGACGGCCAGGGTTGAAAGTATTACTGCTGCGATTGATAGTTTTGCTTGCTCATCGCCGCTTGTATCGCTCCAGCTTTTGACAAATCTTTCTAGGGCCATAACTGCTAGAGCCAGTCCTAAGAGGTCTACTCTGGCTACCGAAGACCAGTGTAGTACTGGCAAACTGCTGGCAAACATGACCAGGGCAATGATCATATGAAAATCGTTCACCCGGCAGCGTTTCAGTAGGGCGCCAAAACTGAAAAAGCAAAGCAAGGCTGAAGCCATCGTCAGCAGGCGCAAAGGTATAAAGCTGGTGCCAAATAATTTTAGTAAAAGAGCGCCGATGACAAAATATAGAGGGTTGTATATAACGACGCTCCATGGGTCTTGGCTCAGAGCTGTTATATCGTAGATGTTGCTGCCTTTTGCCAGCTGCAAGCAGGCCCATAAAACATGGCCTTCGTATTCGATGGCATAGGGATTGCTGCGGGCCAAGCCCCAGCAGATGGTGTAGATAGCTGCAAGAACGCCGCTGGTAAGCAGCAGCCCAGCCACTTGTGCTACATAAAGTGGTTTCGGTCTAGTTGTGGTCGTATTCATTCAACCCCTGCCGCTGCCTTGCTGGGAGCCGGAAGAGGTTGGTTAACTGATGGTTTTGTCCAGATGTTATAACGCTTCTTGTTGAATAACTCCGGTATGCAAATTACTTGAACAATCATGCATAGCCACCAGAGCGGGGCCATAAACAATATGGGGATGATGTGGTTAACATCGAATTTCTTATCATATTTGATAATGGCAATGACAAAGAGCGGATAGCTCAAAATTGAGCCGATGGCACCAATTATGTCGACCGGGGTAAATGGCACTACTCCACTCATCAGTCTAAATGTCCACTTAACTATGCCAACTGCTGATACCCAATCGATAAGAAAGGCGACAATAGGCCAGTTCAAAAACTGACCGGAGGCCTGCACGTGAGCCCAATATCCGTCAATGATTTTGTAGAGAGTAAAGCCGCCCATAATCAAAGACTGAACGTAGCCATAGATTACCAGGGGCATGCTGTAGAGATCTATGATTCCAGTGTTCAGGCGCGTATGACGCATAACATTGTTGAGGCTACCGCGAAACCAGCGCATCCTCTGCTGCCAGAACCAGGCGAAATTATCTGGCATGTTGGTGTGAGCCATTGTGCCTTCGCTGAGAGCAAGGTGATAACCAGCTCTGACAAGGCGAATTGCTATGTCCATATCTTCGGAAAGACCGAATGTGGAAAAGCCACCACACTCGACCAGCTCTTTTTTGCGGAACATTCCGCATTGACCTGAGTTGATAATGTTGGCATTAACTTTAGTCATAATCGAGCGTAAGAGTGAAACATAGAGTGCTTCTATGTGCAGCCACATGAGCAGGCCGACGTTGCGATTCTTCACTCCCACTGGGCAGGTGGTACCTGCTGTTTTCTCTTGTTCTAAGTCTTTGCGCATTACTTCTAAAGTATTAGCGTCTATTTCGGTGTCACCATCAATAATGGCAACAAGTTCGCCTTTAGCTTTAGCAATGGCCATATTGACAGTGGCTGCTTTGCCTCTGTGAGGTTGTCTGATTAGTGTTACGGCCTTGATGCGCGAGACAATTTCGGCGGTGGCGTCTGTGCTGCCGTCGTCGACAACTATGATTTCTTTTTCGCCTTTGAATTCAGCCTTAATTATAGATAGCAAGCAGGCTTCTATATAGCGCTGTTCGTTGTGAGCTGGAACAATTACTGTGACGCTACTAAATGAACGGTCAGCCTTGCGCCTCTTTGGCTTATATAAGAGTAAGAGGTAATAAGAGAGCGTGATCAGCGCGCAGATCACGGCCATGGCGTCTGTAAGAAATTTGACTTCTGGGTGCATTACTTCACTCGGGCCTATCTGAACTGACGTTAAGCTGCTTCTTTATTATCGGGTCAGTCTATCGATTGAAGGCACAATTGTCATGTGCACATTCTCATTGAAGTTATGGTGAACCAATCAGGTCTCTATCATTTTGGCAAAAATGAAAATCTTTGATGCTTCTATGACTCCTGACTACTGGTATTTAGCGCTCTATGTGCGCTAATGTGTGTAGTCGAATTCCTTGCTTTTGCGAAGTTTAGTGTCTGGTTTAATCTCCGCTCATATACGAGACGAGGCTCCACCTCTGCCCTCTTTGCCGTCTTCGGGTCGCTCCGAGGGATATTGGCGTATTGTTGCGGCTGTTTGCGGCGCTGTACTTGGCTTAGCCGCTCCTGGTATAGAGCAGTGGTATTTGCCCTGGTTTTGGACCACAAGTCTTTTGCTGCTAACTGTTTCCGCCCGCAGCCCCTGGTTGGCCGGTTGTCGTGGTTTTTGCTTCGGTCTGGGTTATAACCTGGTCTATTTAAGTTGGCTCCTAACTTTTCGCTCGGTCTATTGCGAAGGAACTTCTGCTATTTGTCCGCAGTTCGCTGCCTTTGCTATCTGGCTGATGTTGGCGGCCTGGCAGGCTCTTTATGTCTCGATTTTTCCTTGTCTGATCAAAGCTCTTCCGCTGGTTAGTGGTTGGTTGCCCGTCAGGCTTGAGAAAAAATGGTATTGGCCTACATTTGTGGTGCTTCCGCTGGCTTGGGTTTTGATTGATCGTATGTGCAATACCACCCAGCTATTGGGCTTCCCCTGGTCGCCCTTGCACTATAGTCAATACAAGCAACTAGTCGTAATTCAGAGCGCTGCTCTTATTGGCGGTGTTGGTATCAGTGCTTGGATTATGTTGGTCAATGCTAATCTTGCCGCTTTATTGGCCTCCAGTTTGTGGGGGCGAGAGAAGTTTGCCGCTCTTGCTTTTGCCAGTGGCAGAAGGCTTATTGCTAATACTGCCTTAACTGGTTTTCTTTCGTTTCTACTTTTGTGGTTTGGCTACTCTCGTCTTGAAGCTGAGAAAGTGGCTGTTAAAGAAAAGGTTCTCTTCTCGGCTTTGCAGGCCGGTCTTTCTGTCAAAGTGCACCAGGCATCAATTGCCGATGTGCTCAAAAAATATTTTGACTTAAGTGCCAAGAGCCCAACTAATTCTGTTTGTGTTTGGCCGGAATGGGCTATAGCTCTAAATTACAGGACCAATGCTGCTAGCTTGAGCATGGCTTCGCAAATTGCAGCGAGGAAAAAGCAAAGTTGGGTGGTGGGAATTTTTGACAGAGATCAAGAGCAGAGAATTTTCAATTCTGTTTGTGCCTTTAGTCAGGACGGCAAAGTTTTGCCCGATGTCTATCACAAGCGTTACCTGGTGCCGGTGGGCGAGTACACTCCTGATTGGATTCGACAGACGCCAATTGGTACTTTACTCTACGGCTTTGGAAAAAAATACAATGATATGAGCTCTGGTGAGAGAGCTGTTGTGTTTGACCTTGGCAAGGTAAAAGTCGCTCCAGTGCTTTGCTTCGAGAATGTTTCACCGCAAGTTTGTGTCGCTGGCGTTAGAGCTGGCGGTGAAGTCTTAATTGATTCAAGCGACAATAGTTGGTTTCGCCGCTCTATATTGAGTGACCAGATGGTGTCATTCTGTGTCTTGCGAGCGGCCGAAAATCACCGCTCTTTTGTCTTTGCTACGGCTTTGGGGCCTTCGACTATTGTTGATTCGACGGGTCATGTTTTATGCCAGGCCGGTCGGGAAGTGCCTGCTACTATCAGCGCGGAATTGCCCATAGAGCGGGATGTAACGCCTTATACAAGATGGTGCTTCTGAAAAATGAAGCTCTATGACCGTTATATTATGCTTGAAACTCTGCAGGTTCTAACTGTGGGTAGTTTTGCAATTCTTGGCATTTTCTATGGCACGGCTGAGTTCAAAAACGTGCTAGATATGATGACAGCCTCTGGTTTGTCACTGCAAACAGTCCTGACGATCATGGCCTTGCAATTGCCTACAGGGATGGTCTATTGCATGCCATCAGGGGTGGTCATGGCTGTCATGCTGGTTTTGATTCGCTCTAGTCGCGACTGCGAAGTGGTGGCCTTGCAATTACTTGGTGTGCCGTTGTTGCGAGTGCTAACTCCTTTTCTCGTTATGGGTTTTATTAGCTCTTCAGCGGCTTTTCTCATTTCTGAATATGCCGCACCGCAGTGTCGAGATCTTGCTCGTCGCTTATTTATTATTGCTGCAAATAAAGCTCAGCGACCTTTCCCTGAGCGTTCAGAGTTAAGGTTGGAAGAGAAGTCTGATGACGGCAGAGTTATTGATACCTCTAAGATTATTGAATTGGGCAAAGAGCAAGTTGTGGCAGAGGATCAGGGTAAGAAAGTCTCGACCTTGGTCTGTTTTGACTTGACCAATAAAAAAGTAGTCAAACTGATTTATGCTGGTTCGGCTCAGTGGCTCAACTGTGCCTGGACGCTTCATGAGGGTAGGATTTTTGAGTTGTTTGACACTACTCAGCCGAACTCGGAGTCAGGTGGAAGCGGGGTGCAAATGCAATTTGCTTCAATGCAATTGCCCTTTGTAGTGCAATCAGACAAGACCATCGGTATGAACTTTAAGACCACTATGGATAAGACCACCGGTGAATTGCTGGGCAATATAAAGCTTTTGCAAAAGGCATCAATAGCGGTGCCTCCCTACCTTTTCTTGCAGTATCATCGCCGGTTTTCTTATCCACTTAGTTGCTTCTTTTTGGTTCTGGCGGCGGCTCCGATGGTGCTTTTTCGTAAGCGCAAAGGGGCTGATTTTTCTTTGATCTATGGCGGCTTTTTGATTGTTAGCTTTTTCTTGTTGCAAGAGGTGACTATGGCTCTGGCTGCAAATGGCCGCTTAGACGGAACTCTTGCCGCCTACCTGCCCTTGGTTTTACTTACCTCTTCGGGCTTTCTCTTAACGGTTATGCTGAGACGGGCTTAATCTGCTATACGCATTTGTCAACACCGACTGGCTGGTGCGTTGTCAGGGGTTGCGGCTCTAAGATTTCCTCTGTTAATATGGCGCTCGTGTTGAGGAGAGAATAATGAACGAGAAGAAAAGACGTATCGTTAGCTTAGTAGTGTTGGCCTTGTTTATCATGATTGTTGGTTTCGCTAATTCTGCCAGCGCAGGTGGTGGTGGTGGTAATCCAACCGGCGAAGCTTTTATCAATAACTTGATATATAGCGCCTATTCCAACAGATAGTTTTTAGAACTGCTGTAAAACAGGTTTCTCTAATATTCCACGATGCTCTTTGGCTCGTGGAATATTTTTTTGCACTTAAATTGGTGTCTATGAATCTGGTGTTTATGAGTTTGGCAGTGTCAGCTTTGCACAAATTTGTTCGCTAGCTGACCGCAGGCTGCGTCAATATCGGTGCCACGCTCAAGGCGAATGGTGACAGTTTTACCGGTGCGTCCGGCGGCGTTAGCAAAACGATGCTGTACCTGCAGTTCGGGGCGACCGTACATGATTTCGCCTTCGTTGTTTTTAGTGGGATTGAAGGGGATTAAATTGATATTGCAGTGCAAATCTTTCACTAATTCGGCTAGCTGATTGGCCTGTTCCACCGAGTCGTTCACTCCTTCAAGCAATACATACTCGATGGTGACACGTCGTTTTGTGGTTTTGTAGTAGTCGCGCACCGAGGCCATCACTTCGTTGATAGGCCATTTTTTTGTAATCGGCACAATCTCTTCGCGGGTGTAAGCATCGGGGGCATGCAGTGAGAGGGCCAAGGTAACCGGTAAGTTCTCTTGGGCTAAGCGTCTGATGCCTGGTACTACGCCTGATGTAGATACAGTAATGTGGCGAGCACCAATTCCTACCGATTGATTGACCACATGAATCGAGGCAATTACTTCTTCAGTGTTGAGCAAGGGCTCGCCCTGGCCCATGTATACGATGTTGGCTATGCGTTGGCCTGATTCGCGTTGAATCGACATGGCCTGGTCAACAATTTCTTGACTGGTCAAATTGCGCTTGAAGCCCAAATAGCCTGTGGCGCAGAAAGTGCAACCGACGGCACAACCAACTTGCGACGAGAGGCAGGCTGATAGGCTGGGGCGGTCTTGAAAAGTCATGAGTACCGATTCGACCAATTTGCCATCTGGTAGCTCAAAGAGATATTTGCGGGTGCCATCTCTACTTACTTCGAGGTGGGCAATTTTGAGCAAAGGCACTTGGGCTACTTGATTAAGCTTTTCTCGCAACTCAACTGAGAGATCTGTCATCTCGTCAAAAGAGTTGGCATATTTGACATAAATCCAGGTGTGAATTTGTTTAGCTCTGAAGGCCGGCAGCCCCTGCTCTTTGACAAATTTAGTCAATTCTTCCAAAGAAAGGCCTGAGAGCGCTTTCTTCGGCTGCTCGTTCGTATCAGTGCTTGGCTTCGACTCGTTCATTGTTGTTGTCCATGATATTCAGTTTTGTTCATATCTAGCCACGGGGCCGTTTTGCGCCCTTGACGAGCCAATGATAGCAGGCGTGGCTGTCTCTGAGCATCCCAAGAGGGATACTGCAAGATGTTAAAATAGCCGTGGTACTGACGGCGCCGCAAGAGTTTGCGCGGTAAGATACGCCGTGATGCATTCTATCGGTGGGAGATTTAGCTGATGTTGGACGTTCTGGAAGAGAAGGCAAAAGGTTTTCTCAAGCAATTGTTCGGAGATACCAACGAAAAGCGCGTACAGCATCTCCAACCTTATGTCGATAAGGCCAATTCTTTTGATGCTGCCATGCAGAAGCTTACCGATGAAGAGCTGCAGGGTAAAACAGCTGAGTTTAAAGCCAAAATCGCCAACGCTCTTAAAGACGTTGAAGACGTTAAGCTCATTCCTGACGAAACCCCAAAAATGCCCGGGCAGATGCGCACAAAGAAAGACATTGTGCTGGCCCATGTTCTAGAAGAAATTTTGCCTGAGGCTTTTGCGGTCTGTCGCGAAGCTGGTAAGCGCGTTCTGGGCATGCGTCACTTCGACGTACAGTTCATGGGTGGTGCCGCTCTGCACTTCAACAAAATTGCTGAAATGCGCACCGGTGAAGGTAAAACCCTGGTTGCTACCTTGCCGACCTACCTCAATGCTCTAGCCGGTCGTGGTGTTCACGTTGTTACTGTCAACGATTACCTGGCTCGCCGAGATTCTGAGTGGATGGGCCGCCTCTATAACTTCCTTGGTCTTACAACTGGTCTGGTTTATTCGCACCAGCCTGACCACGAAAAATATCAAGCCTACCGCGCTGATATTACCTATGGTACCAACCATGAATTTGGCTTTGACTATCTGCGTGACAATATGCGCAAGTCGCTCGATGAGTTAGTGCAGCGTCCTTATTACTTTGCCATCGTAGACGAAGTCGATAACATCCTTATTGACGAAGCCAGAACGCCATTGATTATTTCGGGCTTCCCACGCGATTCACACACCGACCTCTATGTGCGCATGTCGCAATTGGCCCCGCTGCTTGAGCGTGGCAAAGACAAAGATGATGAAGAGTGCGACTACTGGGTCGATGAAAAACAACGCAACGTTCTTTTGACCGAGCAAGGCATCATCAATGCTGAGAAAATGCTTGATGTCGCTGACCTCTTCGATATGCACCATAACTATTCGCACCACTTAGTGCAAGCCTTGCGGGCCAAAGAGCTTTATCGCATCGATACTGAGTATGTTATTCATCCAGACGAAGAAGGCAAGCCTGAGATTTGTATCGTTGATGAATTTACGGGTCGTATGATGCAAGGTCGTCGTTGGAGCGATGGTTTGCACCAGGCAATTGAAGCGAAAGAGCGTGTGCCGATTCAAGAAGAGACCATGACCTACGCTTCGATCACCTATCAAAACTTATTCAGACTCTATCCCAAGCTGGCTGGTATGACCGGTACCGCTATGACTGAAGCCTCTGAATTCTCTAAAATTTACAACCTCGATGTGGTGGCCATTCCCACCAACCGTGGCAACCAGCGTATTGACTATCCAGATATCATCTACAAAAACGAGCGCATGAAGTACATCGCCGTTGTAGAAGAAATCGTGGACATGCACCAGTTGGGTCGTCCAGTTCTGGTTGGTACAGTTTCGATTGAAAAGTCAGAACTGATTGACGAGCTCTTGAGCAAGCCCCAGAAAATGGGCGAGTATTTGATCTGGAAAATCAAAAATATAGATACTCATATGAAAGCGCGCAATCTCAGCGGCGAGACTATCGAAGGCTTGCGCAAAATCTTTGAGCGCCCTGGTCAAATCGACATTGATAAATTGCAAGAGCTTGTGAAAAAGGCCGAAAGCGAATTTCCTAAGGAAGAGGAATTGGCTGAGCGGCTGTTTTCAATGATGCGCACTGCTAAAGTAGTGGCGGCTATTCGCAAAGGCATTGATCACCATGTACTGAACGCTAAACAGCACGCTAAAGAAGCGATGATTGTGGCTCAAGCTGGTCGTAAGGGCGCTGTAGTTGTAGCTACCAACATGGCCGGTCGTGGTACCGACATTTTGCTTGGTGGTAACGCCGAATATCTCGCTAAAGAAAAACTGCTGAAAGAGTTTCCCGATCAAGAAGAGCTGCATAACGACCCAGAAAGACTGGCTCTTTATGAGGCTAAGGTCAAAGAATTGACCCCGAAAATGAAAGAGCAAACCGACAAAGAGCACGATGAAGTTATTGCGGTTGGTGGTTTGCATATTATTGGTACAGAGCGGCACGAAGCTCGACGAATCGATAACCAGTTGCGAGGTCGGGCTGGCCGTCAGGGCGACCCTGGAACCACTCGTTTCTTCTTGTCTCTTGAAGATCAACTGATGCGTATTTTTGGTGGAGCGGCCATATCGCGCTTGATGGACATGATCAAGGCCGATGAAGATATGCCGATTGAATCTGGCATGGTCAGTAAGTCTATTGAAAATGCCCAGAAGAAAGTTGAAGCCCATCACTTCGATACCAGAAAACACGTACTGCAATACGACGATGTGCTCAATACACAGCGTGAAGTTATTTACCGCGAACGTCGTCGTATCTTAGAGAAAGCTGACCTGAAGATGGGCATGCTCGACATGCTGCGCGAACACCTAGACTTGATTCTTGAAGCTCAAATCGATCCAGACTCCTCTAGTGATATGTGGGACGACGAGCAGCTTCCTGAAGTATTGCGCAACCTTGCTGTTGATATTCCAATGTTGGCTGAAGTCAAAGTGGAAGAGCTCAAGGGTCTTGCCTATGAAGACTTGAGACAGAAGCTTTGGGAAGATGTAGAGCTCGCCTATAAGGTGCGCGAAGAGCATATTGGCACTGAAGATATGCGCGAATTTGAGCGTCAGGTCTTGCTGCACAACATTGATAGCAAGTGGGTTGATTACTTGCACAACATTGACTTGCTGCGCGAAGGTATTCAGCTCAGAGCCTATGGTCAAAAAGATCCGCTGCAAGAATACAAGCGCGAAGCTTTCAATATGTTCAATCAACTTCTGCGCAGCATCCAGGCAGAGTCAATCCAGCAGCTCTTCCGGGCGCAACCGCAATCGGTGGATGTTGATGATCTCGACAATCTTACTTTTGAGAACTTGCCTGATGGCATGACTCCTGAAGACTTGATCAATATCATCAAACAAGTACAAGAAGCTCAAGGCATTAATCCTGATGGCGAGAATGGCTTTATCAGTATTGAAGACCTGGAGGCTTTGCTTGGGGCTCAGGGCGTCAACGACTTGCTCAGTGGTGAGACTCCAGAGGGGCAAGTTGAAGGACAAGTTGAGGGGGCAGAGAGCCCAACCGATGCTGAGTCTTCAGATTCAAGTGACGACGAGCAGAAGAAAGAAGAATAATGCTCTTTCTTTCCTTTGACACGAGTGGGCGTGAATTGACAGTCGCTCTGTTTGAAGGCGACTCTTTAGAACGAGCTTCCCAGCAGCCCCAGGGTGAACTGCTAGCTAGTGAGCGCATTGACTTTGCTGAGCTAGCTGTTGACGATCCCCGTTTGCCACTTAGTGGCAATATGGTTGGTGCCAAGAAGGCCAATCGCCAAGAGTCAGTCAGTCTCTTAATTCCAACAATAGATAGGCTGCTGAGCGAGAAGCAGTTGAGCAAATTTGACATTGGTGCCATTGCCGTTGGCATTGGTCCTGGTGGTTTCACCGGCATCCGCGTAGCCATTACCACCGCTCGTACTCTAGCTCAGGCGCTCAACTTGCCACTTATTGGTTTGAATTCCCTGGAAGTGGCCTGCTTCGATTTACTTGAGCAACTACCTGGTTTGTCTGCAGCGGAAGTTTCGCAGCAACGCTTTGGCGTGATCAAAGCTGCTTCTCGCAGCCACTGCTATCTTGCCGTCTATCGCCCCGAGCCGATTTTTGCTTACTATGACTTAGCGGCTGTGCAAGAGCCGGTTTACTTAACTTACGAGGCTCTGTTAGATAAGTTACCCCTCTGCCCCCTCTGGCATGTCGACCCGGCTGTTATGGCTAAATTGTTGGCTCTGCCAGGTGAGAGTGAGCCCGTTTGGCGGGCGCAATTAAGCGCTGTCGTTAATAATATTGCTTCATTACAGGCCAAAATGGCCTGGCTTCGGGTATCTTTGAAAGGATTGGGCGCTTCTGCATTTCATTATCGGCTGACCGAGCCGCTTTATTTGCGGGGTGCATCTGTGACACTGAAAAACGGCGATGCCATCGAAAAAGTCGAATCTAGTTGAGATAAGCGCTCTAACTCTGAGCGATCTTGAGCAAGTCATGGAAATTGAACCCGTGGCTTTCGGCTCTCATCATTGGTCGCGCCAATCTTTTACTAATGAGCTAACAAACTCTACTGGTCACTATTTTGCTGCGCGTGATTGCCAGGATAAAAGAATTTTGGGCTATTCCGGTTTTTGGTTGATTGGCGAAGAAGCTCACATTACTACTCTGGCTGTGCATCCAGACTTCCGGCGCCTGCATGTCGGTGAGCGCTTACTGGTTAACGACATTATTCAAGCGCGCAAAGTTGGAGCTGACTGGATTACCTTAGAAGTACGAGTATCAAATGAGTCAGCCCAACGTTTGTATGGCAAATATAGTTTCCGTAGCCTTGGTGTGCGACGCAATTACTATCAAGATAATGGCGAAGACGCTCTTGTGCTCTGGACTGATAGGCTTTCTTCACCAGATTTCCTCACTTTATTTAAGAAACGGGTGAAAGAGCGAGATGTTAGTTCGTTAATACCTGGTTTTAGTTTCAGCCCTGAGTCTCTTGACGAGCTCTTTATCCCGCCGGCTTTGACTGTAACTGATACGAATTTTGCTTAAACCTGAAAGTATTGCGAAAAAGACATGACTTCTATGCATGTTCTGGATATAGCAGGGCTTGACTTGTCATAAGGCGGCGAACGAAAATAGAGCGGTTCAGATGAGGTGGAAAATTGCGTTTAGTTGCCCAGGATATATCGCCGCGCACAAGACGCCGATCACGTTTGGGCCAGATTGTACTCACCTTGCTGGGAGTGCTTTTACTCTTCCTCGCTTCCTTTACCTCATTTGAAGTGCCTATTGCCACTAAACGCAATTTCACTAGCTTTGCTGAGAACCAAATTCGCTATGCCTTCAACATCGTGCCTGAGCGTTATCAGAGCAAAGTAGAGGCCTATGTGCCGCTGCTTAGAGCGCCGACAAATCCAGTGCGCAAAACTTTCTATATGCCATTAGCTGCAGCAGCGGTTTTTGTTGGCTATGTTCTTGGGCCCTTGCTTGGTGCTGCGGCTTGCGCTACTTTCATTGCTCTTGGAGTTCTGGGGCCATTTCTGGGCATCCACGCCTTTGCCTCTGGCGGCGGTGTCGGTTACTACCTTGAGCCTGGTTTCGGCTATTTGTTGGCGCTGATTCCGGCCTCCGCTGTGGTGGGAATGATTACTCGAGGTAAGCGCACCAGTGTCAGTCAGGTGATGTCGGTTGTTGCTGGCCTGATTGTTGTGCACCTCTCCGGTATTTTTTACTTGTTAGGTAGCTGTCTAGTTTCTTATCTGCTTGATGGTAATCGCGCTTCGCTAGCCTGGCAGCCCTGGGTCTTTCAGCATGCTCGTAACATGAGTTGGTATCCTCTGCTTTATGATTTCGTCAGCAGTCTAATTATGGTGGGTATTGCTTTTCCTTTCCGTTGGTTGGCTAATACCTTAACTGCTCCTGATTCGGCACCGCGCCCTACCGCTGTGCCCGGTAATAAACCCTCTGAGCGCTATCATGTGGTGGAAGAGTTTGTCTAAAGTGTCTAGGGCTGACAATAGTGGGCGCTACAAGCTCTACCTTGGTCTAGCTGGTCTCTCTCTGGCTACTTTGGGTCTGGGCCTCTTTTACTATGGCACTAGAGTTGAAACTCGACGCTATCGCCTTGAGCGCATCGGTGTGCAGACAAAGTCTGATACTACTGGTAGTGCCATAGTCAGTCATCAATCTCTCAAGATTTTGCATCTTTCTGATTTGCATTTATCCGGTAATGATGACGAGAAAGTCGAATTCATTCGCGCCATCACTGATCAAGATTATGACTTGGTTGTGCTCACTGGTGATGTTTTCGAATTTCTTGATGGCTTGAAATACGGCCCTAAATTGCTATCGCGCCAACCCCGCTTGGGTGCCTATGCTGTTTTTGGCAACCATGATTATTATGATTATTCGATTTATAACAAAACTCTAGGGCGGATATTCCGCCAACATCGTCATCCTGCCGTGCGCAACAATGTCGAGCCGCATCGCATTGCCCTGGAGGCTGGTGGCTTTAAAGTACTGGTTAACCAGTCTCACTATATTGCTAGTGAAAATCTATTTATTGCTGGCATTGACTATCCTGGTATCAAAGAAACCGACCTAGAAAAAATGATGCAGGCTGCACCAGCAGGAGCTTTGAAACTTGGTCTTTTCCATTTGCCAAGGCAGCTAGAAATGCTTTCTCGGGCAGGATTGCACTTGGCTTTTGGTGGTCATACCCATGGTGGTCAGGTGCGCTTGCCTGGTATTGGAGCAATCATCACAGATTCTGAATTGCCACGACAGAATGCGTCGGGCATGCTTGATGTCGCTGGCACCAAGATACATATATCACGGGGGCTAGGTGCCGATCCGCGCAGCAATATCAGGTTGTTCTGTCCACCGGCTGCCACGGTGATCGAACTCAGTCATGAACGAGCCGGATTTTTAGGTAGTGATGCCGTGCAGAGTTTCGCTGCCGTAAAAGGCCAGGGCTAATAGGCTAGGTCCGCGGCTCAGGGCTGAACCGGAGCCAGTTGCTCATGAAATTCACCTGAAGCTCTGTACTTCGGTTCAATAACCATTTTGCCTTTCTTGTTGATGTAGCCATATTTTTCATCGATAAGCACACTGGCTAAGCCTTCAGAAAAGCGGTCTGCGCCTTGGTATTGCGGTTCAATAAGGGTTGTGCCTTTGAGGTTTATATAACCCCACTTGCCCTCTATCCAAGACTGGTGGCCTTCGCCGATTTTCTTCCAGGTGCCAAACTGCACCGCCGCACAGTCTTCCGAAGGGGCGTGAACAGCGTTAAATTGCGGTTTTATAGTGAGGTAGCCATCAGGGTTAATAAAGCCCCACTTATCGGGTTGATTGGTCCCTTGATTCGAGCCTACAGCCGCTGGTGCTAAGCCCTGGCTGAATAGTCCAGCGGCCGCGAAGCGGCTGTCTATGACAATCTTGCCCTCTTTGTCGATATAGTTCCACAGCCCGCCTCTGACGTCATAAATGTCTTCGCTCATATGAAATGTGTATGAATTAGAGCCATCACCAAATAGAACGGCGGCCCGCTTGTTGGCAAAAGGCTGGGCTGATTTGAAAATGGGCTCGATTTTAAAGTGGCCACTTCTGTCGATGAAGCCCCACCTTAGGGTGTCTATTGCTGCCGGTGCGAGGCCTTCACTAAAGCGATCAACGCTATCGAACTGAGGCTCAATGACGAATTTTCCGCTTTTGTCGATAAAACCCCATTTCCCTTGCTTAGCCGCCGCTAGGCCTTCTGAATAGGCCTGCACTTCGTCGAACTGTGCTTCCACTGCCATTTTCCCCGATTTGTCGATGAAGCCCCATTTCTCGGCAGTGCTCTCTTCGCCTTCTTTGACACTAATTTGAACAGCTGCTAAACCTTCGTGAAAGTCGCTGACAGAGAGAAATTTTGGCTCTATCGCCATCTTTCCGCTGCGGTCAATAAAACCCCAATATTTTGGGGTACTCTCGCCTTCGCTGGCGAAAGCTCCTGGGCAGAAAGCCGCATTGGCTAGGGTCGTTGTCATTGCCAGAGCGGTGATCGGTATTGCTGACAATAATGAACGGGAGAGGGCTTTATACATAGATTCACCTGCGACTGTGGCACTGATGTATAACAGCAGTGCAATAGAATTTAGGCGGCTTTTTACCAAGTCGTTAAGGTGACTTAGGCGGCTCTGAGGTACCACCGTAAGTGAAGGGTTTGGTCGAGTCTGTTTCGTTGGGTAGTGGCGCCGGTGGTGGCGTATTGGGTACTTGGAATAGTTTTGGCGGTCGCGGTAGCTGCACTGATGGTGTGTGATGCTGGAGCTGTTTGAAGAGCGACGCGACGATGTTCTTAGTTAATTTAACATCGTGGCTGCCTGTGGCATCGACAATTGCTCCTTCTGCTATTGAACCATCAATAGCGCCTATGAAGCGTGCTCTAGTTATTAGCCCACGGCTAATCAATTTTGGATCAGCGGCAACGAAAGTTAGATCTACTTGTTGTTCTTTGGGCTGGTCGCCCTGCTGCATCTCTAGGTTAGTAGTGCCTTTGTATGAAAGCTCACCATCAACATAGGTGGCTTCGCGCACGAGGGAGAGTTTGACCAAGCCGAGGGCATTGTCTTGAGTAATGTATTCACCACTGTAGTCTGCGGCCATCCAGTTAAAGCCCGCTACTAGGGCAAAGATTATCACCAGGCAAATCGCTTGATTGCTTAGCAACGTGCGCAGGCGTTTGCCTTTCTCTTTTTTCTCGGCTTCTTTTTCGGCCCGACTTTTGCCTTTGCTTTTACCCGTGCTTGGTGTGTTTCTTCCTGCCGCGCTTGGGCGCTTGCGCACGCTAGAAGAGTATTTGTTGTTTGACTGGGCAAAATCATCATCTATATCTTGCTCGTCAGCTGAGTCATCAGCATACTCGTCGTCTAAATTAGCATTGCTAAGTTCGCGACTGCGCTTGCCATACTGACTGCTATCGCGCAAAAAATCTCTGCTGGAATCTCTGTTAATATCTTGGTTTGGCTCTCGGCCGGAAGCAGGCGGAGGCGCCGAGGGGCGAGGCCTCGGTCTTCTGCTTGCATAGTCGTCAGAGCCTTTCATATTTTCTAGTTATCTTATGGTATTAAATCTGGTGTCAAATGGTAGAGGTGCCTGATCGTTGCTGCGTCGTTGGGTGAAATAACTCCTCGGCCGTAGTAGGGGCTCATCAAATCTACCGGATTGGTACTGTGCCCTTCAATACCCAGGGCATGACCAAATTCGTGGGTAGCGCCAGCCTTGAGGCGGCCCAGGGACATGGGTTGACCCTGTCCGTCTGTGGTTCTAAGTACTATGACTGCTGGCTTGAAGTCGGCTTGGCCACCGGCAAGAATGGCTTTATAGGGAAAGTTTGTTTTTGATGTGTAGCCGCGAATGTCTTGGGCAAAGAGGGCCATGCCGCTTTTCGTGACAAAGTGATTAGTAAAGAAGACGTAGATATCCGCTTCTCCTGGGTCTTGGGTGAGCTCGTAAGAAAATAGCCCTTCGCGTTCGAATTGTTTCCATGACAAGACCCCTTCCAGGGCTGCCTGATAGTGGCCGTCGACATAGCCGTCTGCTCGTTTTAGGGCTTGAAACTGTTCTGGATTGCTAACCACATTGGCCACGAGGTTAGGCCAGGCTGCCAGGTTATCGGTGTTGGCAATGGGCACTCCCAAATTTTGATCGATCATACTGTCAAGAGTTAACCCTGGCGAGATGTAGACCTTCAGAGGCATTTGGTCGCGCACCCAGTGAATTGTGCCAAAGCGGCTGCGATATTCTGGATAGACACCAGCCTGCGCTGGCCTAGCTGGAGCTTTGCGATATTGGGCCGAAGCAACTGGCGCTTTCCCAATAAACCCTTGACTGATCAGGGCGACCATTGCCAATAGCGGCAATATTCGGGTGGTAAGACTGTGTTTTTTTCTTTTGTGCAACATTACTTTTGTTACGAGGGGAAACAATTCTAGTGCCCTTCCGTCTATTTCTCTATAGTCGCCTGTTCATACCAATAGTTACTAATACTTGGTGTTTGGGCTCACTATCTATATGCCACAAGATATTACGCTTGTTACGGGCATAATAAACGAAAGGTTAAAAGGCTGCCAAAAGCGTGGAGGGTTCGATAACATTAGCCTTGTTCATCGCAGGAACTCCAGTACGAGAGACACAAGGGATTGAGTCTGTTGGGGCGGCACCAACACTGCGGACATTTCAAAAGAGCCTCACTTCTGGTGAGGCTTTTTGCTTTTACGGCTTATAATCATTGCTTGCATTAGCTAAGTGGAGTGATTATGCGACCTGTTAGAGCGATTGTATTGGCTGCCGGTCAAGGCAAGCGGATGAAGTCTAATAAGCCCAAAGTGCTTCATGAAGTTCTTGGTCGCGCCATATTGAGTCGTGTAATGGATGCCGTCGGTGCTCTGGGGCTGGAGCATTTGCATCTAGTGGTGGGACATTCGGCTGATATCGTTACTGATTTTGTTGTGAATAATCCGCCTGTTTGCCCTTTCTCTACCCATTTGCAGTCACCACAGCTCGGTACCGGACATGCCGTGATGCAGGTCATGCCCGCTTTAGATGGTTTTGAAGGCACTCTGATTGTGACCGTGGGTGATGCTCCGGTCTTGCAAAGTAATACCCTGGCCAAGCTTTTGGCTACTCACCGGGAAAAGAAAGCCGTGATCACTGCCCTGAGCACGGTAGTGCCTGATCCAAAAAATTATGGTCGGATGGTGCGTGACCAGGACGGCAAAGTGCGCGGCATTGTTGAAGACAAAGATGCTTCTCCTGGTGAAAAGCTAATCAATGAAGTAAACACTGGTATCTATTGCATCGAGTGGCCCGCTGCTGCAGCCGGTTTGAACTCACTTTCTTGCGATAACAAGCAGAAAGAATATTATCTGACTGATCTAGTGGCTTGGGCTTATCACAGCAATCATGTTACTGAGACAATGGTACTGACTGATTTTAGAGAAGTCTGTGGCATTAATTCACGAGTGGAATTGGCGGAAGCGACGGTTCACCTGCGCGATATAACTGCCACTAGATTGGCCCTAGAGTCGGGTGTGACCATCGTTGACCCAAGTGCGACTTGGATTGCACCAGAAGTAAGTATTGGCGAAGAGACTGTCGTGCTGCCGGGTTGCTATCTGATTGGTAATATCCAGATTGGCTCTCATTGCCAGATTGGACCCTTTGCCGTAATTAAGGGTGTGGTAAAAGTTGGCAACAATACCATTATCAATAATTCGCAAGTGAACAATTCGGTTATCGGCGATGGCGTCAAGATTGGCCCCTTTGCCCATGTACGCGAGGGCAATGTCATTGGCGATGCTTCCAAAGTAGGCAATTTTGTCGAATTGAAGAAGGCTGATATTGGCCATCATAGTAATGTTTCGCACCTTAGTTATGTCGGCGATGCGGTTTTGGGCAATCACGTCAACATCGGTGCTGGCACAATTACAGCTAACTATGACCATCTGACCAAGAAAAAAGCGCGCACAATTATCAATGACGGGGCTTCGACCGGCAGTAATTCTGTTCTGGTCGCCCCGGTAGAGCTTGGGGTTGAAGCGGTGGTGGGGGCCGGCAGCGTGGTCACCAAGGCTGTGCCAGATGGTGCTCTTGCTGTGGCCCGGGCCAAACAAGCCAATGTTGAAGGCTGGAGTGCGAAGCGTAAAGCTGGCGCCCTGACAAAAAGCTAGTAAATAGAACCCCGGTCCTAGCGCTCTAGCTCCGATATGGCATCGGGGTTGGTTTCTAGCTGTGACAGATAATCTAAGCGTCGTCTTTCAGCTTCGGCAAAGCGGGCTGATTCTATGGTCAAAAATTTGATTAGGGCCAAGGGGATGAGATGCTTGGAATAGTCTGGAGTGCCATGTCTATCCGCTTCTCCAAATGACTCAATCTCTACATAATCTTGGCCGATACGCAGCACCCGGCCAATTAGGCTGGTGCCATCCATGAAGTGGAGCCGCACCCAAGAGCGGGTGTCGCATAGTCTTTCAAGCCGAAGTTTTAAATTCATCATTACTAACTCGTGGTTACTTGGCGGACTTTTACTTTCTTAGGGACTTTCTTAGCCCCTTTCTTAGTTCCTTTCTTAGTTCCATCTTAGCAAAGGTCCGATAAAAAAATGGTGTATCGAAGGGGATCTTAGTCGCCTACCTTAAGGGAGGCTACTGGTATATATTCGAAAACACTAAGATTTTGATTTTATGTGGCACTTTGAAGAACCTGATTTGGCGCTGGTTTCTATTGTATATGCGCGGAAGTCAAGAATTGCGGTTTCGATAAAGCGAACTAAACTGAAGGAGTGGAATCTTTTAAAACTAGAACTGAGGACTTAATGCAAGACGAGCTTATACCAGCCAATTTGCTCCAGCGTTTAGAAGAATTGAAAGAGCTTGAAGCAAGTTACTGGCATGATGAAATGTATTCAGTAGAAGCTCTCACCAACATGGCGTACCGCGATCAACTTGAACAAAGTTTCAAACTTGACCCACTTGGTCCGCTGCCGCCTCGCCAATAATCTTGATTCCTTTTAGAGTCAGATTAACGTCTACATGATCGAACAACTTGATGGCTGGTGCAATTAAGCGTGCCAGCCCTCCGGTTGCCACCACTGTAGTCTTGCTGGGCAGGCTCTTGAGAGCACGTTCGAGCCAATATCTAACCATGCCGATGTGTCCGATAACACAGCCTCTTTCAATGGCTGTCTGGGTATCGAAGGCCAGAGGTGAAGAGAGCGACAGATTCTCGAGTTCTTGCACAGAAAGCTCGGGTAGTTGTGCTGTTGAGTAGTGCAGAGCTTGAAATGTTTTGGTTAGCCCCAGGGTAATCATGCCACCAAGAAAATTGCCTTTGTTGTTAACGGCAGTAAGTGTTGTGGCTGTGCCAAAATCTATGACAACGGCTGCTTCGGCAGCCCTAGTGTGAAGCTTGTAGGCTGCAGCGGCGTTGGCAACTCTGTCTGAGCCCATGGTGTCATAGAGTCCGCTAATCAGAGTTTGGCTGCTGGCCGAGACTTCAAATATCTTGTCTTTGGCGTTGGGCCATTGCTCAATTATGCTGGGAAGAACTCCAGGCACCACCGACGATACTGCAATTAGTCCTCGGCCATATTTGTTATGCAGGCTATTCAAGTGAGATGAAGCTGTGGCTGGGTCGGCCGTGCTGTAGTTCCAAGTTTCGTTTAGTTGACCGTCAATAAATAGACCGCAGCAAATTCTAGAATTGCCAATGTCAATAGCTAGTGCTCTTTCTGCCTCTGGCATTCTTATTCTCTATTTTTTCGCAAAGTAATTAATCAGCCCCTTGAGCATGCCCAGGGCTGCAGCCTGTTGACTGGCTGGACTGATTAGTTTGGCATATTCATCTGGATTACAAACAAAACCGACTTCTACTAAGACTGCTGGCATATTGGTTGGGCGGCACAGAGCCAGGTTCTGATAGCGCGCTCCGATATCAGGAAAGCCCAGTTCTTTAGCCTCAGCATTTTTGAGACTGGCTGCTAATTCTTGCGACTGCGGGTGATACCAGTAGCTCGATGTACCGTGTTCTTTGTTGGGATCGCGACCATCTGGCAGGGCATTGTTATGGATGGATATTAGCAGGTCGACATTTTTTGCTTTGGCAAAGTCGACGCGATCATTGAGTGAAACATCGACATCGCCTTCTCTGGTCATGTAGACAGTGGCTCCCTCTGCCACAAGTAGATCTCTAAATTTGAGGGCAATGGCTAGATTGATTTCGGCTTCGCGAATGGCTGAGGGGCCAATCGCACCTGTTTCTTTGCCACCATGGCCGGGGTCAAGGCAAATACTTAGGCCTTGCAGGCGCATGGTGGTTTCTTCAGTTATTGGTTGCAATCTAGGTGGATACTTAATGTGCAAATTGAGATTGTTGTCTTCAAAGTCGGCGAAATAGCCCCATTGCCGCGAGCCGGTTAGATCAATATCGACTTGATAAACACCGTCTTCTGGTTGCTTCCAGCTAACGTTGTCAATGAGCTTGGAGTTGCCTCCGTCTGGTGCCTGGTAAACCCAGTCGGTATCAGCTAAAGCCCCGTAGATTTTGACATTTATATGATTGGTTTTGAGGTTCTGCTCTACTAAAAATGGCAAGCGCTGGTTTAGTGGTATTACTACCGTTTCGCCATAGCTATCGTTTTTTACCTGTATGGTGCGTGCTACTGAATCTGGTGCTGGGCCAGTACTATCACCTAAACTTAGATCTTCCTTCTTAATCCAGATATGCTTATTTGGGGCGTAACGGCAACGAATGTTTTCGCCCTGATAGCCGTCGACGATCAGCCTTACTCCCTCCGGCAGTGGCGTCAGTCGTGCTAAGTCTGGGGCCACTCGGGTGATGGTGTCTTTATGAATGGTATGAGCAATTTGGGGCTGGCGTAAAACTGTAATTGCGGCCGGGCTAGCAACAGTTAGGCTCTTTCCTTCTTTTTGCATGACATAGCGGGGATGCTCTTGATAAAACTGGTCATTGGCCTCGATGCGATAGAGACCGACATACAAGTCAGGTTGTGCTGACGGATGGCGTTGAAAGACCTGGCCATAGGCTGCTTCTAAACCGCGATTAATGCTGCTAACTGCGGCACCAGCTTTTTTTGACTTTAAGCTGGCGATTGAGGCAAGGGCAATTTGCTTTTTGCCCATTAAGACGTGCACTTGGCTGCCGGGAGTAGCGCGCACGGCAAATTCAATTATTTCACCAACATTGAGACCCCGGTCTTCTCTGGGTTCAAAGCTATTTGGGGCAAACTCAAAGCTAGACAGTGACAGGCTCTGGCGCGCACTTTCGCGAGCGACTTCGACTACCTGGCTGTAAGCTGGGTTGCCATCGCTACCAAAGACTTTGACTTCAAATTTATTCTTGCCTTTAGCCAGGGGCACCACATGGGCAAAAAAGCCTTCCTTATTGGTCAGTACTTTCTCACCATTGACCGTTAAAGAAAAGCCAGGATAGGTAGAGCCAATCAAAAATGAGCTGCTAGCCGCAATTTTAGTTGTTCCTTCTGTATTGGGATAAACAATCAGAACTGGCTTGCTTGGCTCAAGCACTGGTCGCTTGTATTTCTTTACTACTGGGCTGGTACTACTTGTGGTGCTTTTGAAAGAATCGCTAACATTATCAGATACTTGGGCGTTGGCGCAGGAGCTAACTGTCAGTGCAGCCAATGAGGCAGTAGCGACTCTAGTGGCTAATGTCATTAATACTCCAATTAAAGTTCTGTATAAATGTTTTGGCTAGTCTGGGCTCGAAGGGCACTTTGTCAGACTTGTCATAATAGTACATAGCAAAAGCCCAGGGATCTTCAAAGCCTTGGCCAAAGACATCGCGATAAAACTGAAAGAAACGCGAGATAGCAAAAACATGATCTTCTGGCTTGTAGTCGAAGTTGTCCGGGTTGTGCACAAATTTATCGACATTGCGAGCTATGTCATCTCGTAGGGTTTCGGCTGTGACAGCGTGATCTGTTATTTCGGGGTAGCCTTGATAGGCACGACAGAGCAGAAAAATAGTATCGGCTTGCACTGCTTTTTCTTTTCGTTTTTCTACTAATCTTGGATGAATACAATCAGTCCATATTGTTTCTGCCGATTGCGCTTTGCCGCCGACCACAAAAAGGCGCGCAATGAATTCGCGTTTGAGTTTAAGAGGGGCAATAACTGGATATTCGTCGCAGACAATCTTGATGGCGATGAGATTGTGGGCATTCATCCAATAGCAAATGGTATCGTCGAGACTTTTGAACTTATCTGGGCTGTTGTTTGCCATCTCGTCCATGGCCGCTTGCAGCAAGGGGCTGCTCTTTAGATTTTTGTAGTCTACGCGGCCTTCTTTGGCAAACGTTTTTAGTAAGAGATCGTACTTACTAAAGTCTGGTCTCTCGGGCTTCTTCGCTTGGGTGAGGCTGGCTTGTATATAAGCTGGTGCCCTTGATAAATCTTGCACAAAAGACATTATCAAGCCGAAGGCAACCAGGGCGAGGGAGGCCGCTACCGCTGGCAGATTGACTTGTTTGTTTTTCTTGACTATCAAAGGCTTTGCTTTGCTTGAGGTAACTGAAGCATTTTAGCTATTTTTGTCTGGGTTTGCTGTCGCCCTAAGAAAAAAGGCCTTCAGGTAGTCCTGAAAGCCTTTTCCAAAGTGGTGGAGCGTACCGGATTCGAACCGGTGACCTCTTCAATGCCATTGAAGCGCGCTACCAACTGCGCTAACGCCCCAAAGACCATAGTTCATTGGGTTGAATTGCAGTTATATCACATAATTTGGGCTAGGGAAAAGCTAACGATGACAGCTCGTTAACACCGTAAAGCGTAAGTGAATGAATTCATTCATTTTGAGTGCTAGAATTACTGACGAACTGTTCCTCTCGGATGAGCTAGAGCAGCAAGCTGAGTTTTTCCTAACCAAACTACATAAAATAGATTGGCTTTATGGGCTGATATTCACAAAATTGACCAGGTGGCCTGTTAGTCTCATGATTGATAGATAGAAGGTAAAGAATGGCAGTGGAAAGGCATAAGAACTTACTTGATGCTGAGCGAGCCGTGCTTCTGGTAATTGATGTACAGGAGCGTTTTGCTAGTCACATAGTAGATTTTGAAAAGATGGTTGCCAATATTGGCATTCTGGTTGAGGCCGCCTCCCTGCTGTCTGTGCCGGTGGTTGTCACCGAGCAATATCGCAAGGGCTTAGGTGAGACCGTCGCTTCTATTAAGAGTAAGCTTCGGCCCGAGGTTGGCAATTTTGAAAAAAGTTGTTTTAGTGCCACTGGTTCTCCTGAGGTCGCTAGCCACCTGGCCCAGCTTGGTCGCAATCAAGTAATTGTCTGCGGTATTGAAACCCATGTTTGTGTTAACCAGACCGTGCATGACCTTTTGCGCTTGGGCTATCAAGTGCATTTAGTTACAGACGCCCTAAGTAGCCGCTCGACCGAAAATAAAGCGGTTGGATTGGCCAAAATGTATGCTGCAGGCGCCTTGCCGTCATCTGTCGAATGTTGCTTATTTGAAATGCTGGTGGAATCTGGAACCGAAAGATTTAAAGCTGTGCAAAAATTGGTCAAATAATAATTGACTGGTCGATTAGTTGGATATAATTCAAAGGTTCAGAGCGAGTTATATGAAGGTGTCCCCCATAGTTACTAAGAACAAGCGTCTCACTAGTTTTGGCATGGCTTTTGCTTTGGCGCAGAGTCTTTGCTCTGGCTTCAGCCTGGGGGCCATGGCTCAAGACCCTTATACTCCCGGTCATACCAGTACTGGCTCAAACGCTACTGCCGCTGGCAGCCAGGCTCCGGCTAGCACTACTGGTGCTCCGCTAGTAAGGCCTGTCACGGCTCCTTCCTCAAGTAACACTAATAGCTCCACTCCGCCTCTCCGTCCGCCATTGCCTACCTTAGACAACAGTTTGCCGTCGCAAGATGCGGTGGTGGACAATGGCAATTTAACAGCTCCTGCCAATGCGCCTAATTCTAATACGCCTACTACTAGCAGCACGGGCTTGCCTAGTGGAGCCCTCTCTCTACCGCTGGATGCCTCTGGTTTAACCGCTAAAGAACGGCAGGGTGACTATGATGTGGTCAATACCCAGGCTGACGAATTTCGCAAACGCTTCTTGCAAGGCGAGGCCATTGAGTTGAGATTGCCCATGGGCGATCAGCTTATGTCGCTTGGCTCTAAATTGCCACCAATAAGACTAGAAGCCAGTTACACTCAGCCAATTTCATTGCGCGAAGTGGTGCAGTATTCACTCGATAATACTCTCGACATTCGTATTCAACGGGAAGTTGTTACCCAAAACAAATGGATTCTGGGCAACTCATTAGGCAAATTTTTGCCAGATGCCTTAATGAGCTACAACTCTCAGTACCAGGCTGGTACATCCTTGATCGGTGGTACCATCCCCGTTTCCTTCGGCAACCCCTTTGTTACTGCCACTGCGGGCTTCCGCTACTATGGTTTTCGTGGTGGCAGTGTGATGTTTGGCTCCTTGGCCAATATGCACAACTACCGCGCTTCCAAACAGGGCCTGCGGGCTTCTATAAACGACACTCTGCTAAACGTTACCAAGCTCTATTACAACTTGGTACAAAATCAGGCCCTACTGCAGATTCAAACGAGAGCGGTCGATGTATCTAAAGCACAAGTTTTACTCAACCAGCAACTGGAGCGCGCTGGCACTGGTACACGCTTTCAGGTGTTGCAATCGGAAACGCAATTGGCCCGTGATGAACAAGCTCTTCTTACTCAAGAAGTTGACTTGCGGCGAACAGCAATTGATTTAGCCACAGCTCTTAACTTGAATAGTGCAGTCAACTTGCTATCAGTGGAATCGGAAGTGCGCAAGGTGCGCTTGGTTGACCCCTCCATTGATGTCAATCAGCTGATTAATCTCGCCATCCTCAATCGGCCAGAGTTGAAGCAATACGAACAGTTGCGCATGGCTGCTAAGCGTAATATTCAGGTGCAGGCTGCGCCTTTGTATCCGCAATTTCAGTTCTTCGGCGGCTATAACGGCAATGGTCAAACTCTAACTAATCAGTACGGCAACAGCACCCCATCGCTGTCAATTGTGCCCATTCAAGGGGCTGGTTTTACTGCCCAGACAATTACCAGCAATGGTTCTAGTGCTGTGGTCAGCGCACCGAAGACTGTTTATCCTGTGGCGGCTGTCTATAACCCCAGTCAAGTGACTGACCGCAGTCTGCGTAAGTCTTATCAAATCGGTATGCGGGTCGATTGGAACTACCTTGGTATGGGAGTGCCAGACTTAGCAAACGTCCAGGCGGCAAGGGCCGTAGCGCGGCAAGCAACCTTGCGTGTCAATCAGCAGGTGATTGCAGTGTTGCAACAAGTTCGTACCAGCTATCTGACCAGTTTGACAGCAGAAAAGCAAATTGAAGTTGCCACCAAAGAAGTATTGTCATCGGCAGAAGAACTGCGCTTGTCGCGGGTGAGATTGGCTAACGGTGTTGGTACCAACATTGACGTCATTAACGCTCAGCGTGACTTTACTCAGGCACTTGTGCGCAAGGCTCAGGCTATTGTTGCTTTCAATATTCAACAGGCCCAGTTGTTGCGTGATATTGGTGTGATTAGCTACGACACCATTACTTCTGGTCGACTAGCGCGCTAATTATTGAATGTAATACATCTTGTTTGGCAGCTTTTCGCAGTCTATCGAATAGCCGCCTTTGAGGTCTGAGTATTGGTCGCCAATATTGACGACAATTTCATAGCCCATATCTTCGATTTTTTTGCGATAGGCTGACTTCATGGGAATGGCTGAGCTCTTATCTTCGTTGCCGCGCAGATAGAGGCCATCGTAGGCGATACCATACTTGACTAGGTTGGTGATGGTGGCGCGACGCAGTTTTTCGACGCGACCCGATATCAAAAACACTGCCAGACCCTTTTTTCTGGCGTAGGCCAAAAGCTCGATTGATGGTTTCAGGGGCTTACCGGCAGCTTCGTCTACCCAGGCAGCAAAGCCATCCCAGTTAACTTCTTTGACGTCTTTAGCTACTTCTTTTTCGATGAAAGGCCGGTTGTCGAGAATGGTCTCGTCGATGTCTGAAACGATGCATAAGGCCTTTTCTTTCTTGGCGGTTTTGGCCTCAGCCAGGGCTTTGTCTATGGCCGCTTTGCCTCGGGCAACTGCCTGGTCAAATTCTTTCTCTGATTCTTTTGAATAGCTGAATTTCAGCGCTTCCTTAATCGGTGGCAGGCTATGGTCGGCCTTGCTGTGCATGGCCTCTATTTCTACGGTGGAGTGGGCTAGAGCTAACGGTGGAAACAGAACTAGGGCGATGGCAAGCAAGCTGAGCTTGCTGGAATGCCGCGGCAAAAGCCTAGAAAAGCGTGTTTTTTGCATTTTTGAATAAGTCTTCTTGATCAGCTGCCGTTCATTTTAACGCCGCGACCAGCAGCATAGGTGGTGCTGCCGCCGATAATTTTTTGTTTGCCGGATAGTGGTTTCACTTCCATTGTGCCGACTACAGCAGTGGAGTGTACCCCTTCGTAGGTACCCCAGCAGTTAGTGTTGACTTTCTTTGGCTTCGGTTTGATGTAAGAGAGCAGGCGATCAGACTCGGCGATAAAGACCAAGATGAAAATAGCTACTAAGGCGCTGGTCAGATAAAACAATCCGTCCATATTCAGTACTTATCCTCTTCTTGCTTCTGATTTAGTCTAGATTCGCTCCGACGGGCTTGAGATTAACTCAGCGCCAAGTTGTTGTAAATGGGAAAAATACTCATATTCAATAAAGAAAAGAGGGGCCTTGGGCCCCCCTTATTCGGTTGTTCTTGTTGTTTTCTTGGATTGTTTCTGGAGAAAAAATCTAGTTTTTGACAATATTGGCCAGGTCGCGGTAAAGGCCAGCAATCAGCATTGTGATTGCTGCAGTATTGGGATTTTCTTCAGAAAACTTGGTGAATTCCAAGATTTTGTGTTCGAAAATTCCAAGTAATCTCGTGTCAAGGGCTTGGGCGTGCTCGTTGCGGTTCATCGATAGCTCTTTCTAGGCTAAAAAATTCTGGGAAGAAAAGACTGTATTAAATATTACTCAAACGCCGGAAAACCTCAATAGGTCAGAGACCAAAATCTACTGAAAAGTCAAAGTTTTATCTACCAAACCAAATGTATATACGTTGTCTAAGCAGTATAACTGCCCAATCGTCCTCTCGCTCGGCTAAGATAAGAAAGGATGCTTTTCTTCAAAAAGCTCAAGCAAAGGGATGGTATGTCGCAGGCACCATATTCGATTCATCCTACAGTCAGGCAACTGCTGACCTCTGATTCTTTGGCAGAGGCCCAAGTGGTTGTTGGCAGCGATTTGCTTGATCGTCAGGTCTCTCAAGTAATTTCTACAATCGGTACTCAGCCCCGGGCTGGCAGCTTGGTGGTGACGCGTTCCGATGCCTTGAGCAAAGTGGAGCTGGCCACCTTACCTCTCTTATCGGCTTTGGTTATTGTCAAGACAAGTGCTGATTATGCCACCGGCTCTAGTGCCGTAACTAATTCAGCTACTGCTGGCTCTAAGGCTAGTGCTGCTGCCGCTAATTCTGGTACCGCTAATAGTGCTGCTGCTAATGCGGTTCCTTCTTTAGTCGACGCTGGGGTGCAGCGCCTGATTAAGCGCTGTCAGGAGTCCTCTGTTGCCTTGATCGTAGTACCGAGTTATGGCGATCCGGCTCAGGTTATCGAAGATTTCCGTTTTGTCTTCTTGCGCGAGTTGAAGCACTCTTCTGCTCGCCTGTATTCCGTCATGCTTAGCATTGTCCTTGAAGAAGGTTTGGATGGTCTGGTGGAAACTGTTTCTGGTTGGCTTAATCGCCCGCTGGTAGTTGAAACTGCCGAGTTCAAGGTTTTGGCCGCCCGTAATATGGGAGCTACTCCAGCTGCTCAGCAACGCAATTTGCGAGAAGAAGGCGCCAATGCCCTGCGCTCTTATCAAAAGAGTCGCGAGGCCTTAACGCCTGGTACTGCTCCTCATCGAGATATTACCTCTGAAGTTAACATGACACCGTTTAAGCTGGGGCGGAGATTGGTTTTCCCTGTGCCACTGAGCGACGTTTTAGTTGGTTATGTTTCGGTTATGATTCGACCGCAAGACGATGAGATTGCCCTCTGTGAGTACATGCATCCTCTGACTTTGGCCTGCAAGGTCGATTTCTCGCACCGACTGAAAGATTCGCCTACTTTTTCAGTGACGCAGAAAACCCTGCTGAAAGATCTACTTTCGGGACGCACTCTTTCTGCCGCTGATCAAGAGAGGCTTGATCGTCACTTTGGTTTTGACTTGTGCGATGGTTTTCTCGTTTTTGCTGTTGATGCTCGATTTGCTGAAGACGGCAAAGCCACTGTTTCACCATCTGCTGCTGTGGCTTATCCTGATGATACTTATATTTCTTGTGAAGCCGAGGGCATGCGCGCCTTTGTTATTCCCTACAAAGAAAAGTCAACTGAACCCTGGCTTACTCACGCTGAGACTCTCTCTGCTCGCATTAAAGAACTTAATCCTGGTGTAAAAGTGAGATTAGGTGCTGGTCGTTTGATAACCACCGCCCTTGATTTACCCGATGCCTATGGCGAGGCGCGGCAGGCCCTTGTAGTCGGTTCTATGATTGACGCCGATGGTGAGTTTCTTCTGGGCTACGCTGAGCTTGGCATCAAGCGCTTGCTTTACTTGATTATTGATCACCCTGAATCAGATCGATTCTTGGAAGAAAATTTGAGCCTGCTTGAGGCTTATGACGAAGAGTGGGAATCTGAGCTGGTAGAAACTCTGCGAGTTTATGTTGAGCATGGTGCTAATTTAAATTCTACCGCTCGCTCCTTGTTCATTCACCGCCACACTTTACGCTATCGTTTAGAACAGATTGCAGACATTCTTAAGGTCGATATCGACTCTCAAGAAGTTTTGCTGAACTTGCAAATTGCTTATTTAATTCGTGATATGAAAACTGGGCAGAAGAAGCGCTAGTGGAAGAAGTAAAGCCGAATTCTAGCAGTAGAAGTGATAGTAGTGGGGCTGTGCTGGTGGCCGATCGAGTGTCAAAGCGATTTGATGGCGCCTCTAGTAATGCCCTTAACGATATTAGTCTTGATGTTGCCCCGGGTGAATTTTATAGCTTTCTCGGACCTTCAGGTTGCGGCAAAACAACACTACTTAGAATTTTTGCTGGCTTTGAAGAACCTACCAGTGGGTCTATTTTCATTGACGGTAAGCAAACTGTAGGGGTGCCGCCATATAGAAGACCCGTGAATATGGTTTTTCAGAGTTACGCTCTTTTCCCTCATATGTCGGTTTTAGAAAATGTTGCCTTTGGTTTGCGTTCGGCTAAACGCTACAGTAATTCTGAAATTGGCGAAAAGAGTAGAGAAGCCCTTAAAATAGTGCGTTTAAGTCAGTTTGCTGAGCGTTTGCCGGCTCAACTTTCGGGTGGTCAGCAACAGCGGGTTGCCCTCGCTCGTGCCTTAGTTATGCGGCCGGTTGTTCTCCTCCTTGATGAGCCGCTTTCGGCTCTAGACGTGCGTATTCGTGAAGAGATGCAAGAAGAATTATCGCGCCTAAAGCGCGAGTTAAATTTGACATTTGTGATGGTGACTCATGATCAAGCCGAAGCACTGGCTATTTCTACTAGAGTAGCTGTCTTCAATGGAGGAAATTTAGAGCAGGTTGGTACACCTGCCGAAATTTATGAGCAGCCGAAAACCGCTTTTACTGCTGGTTTCATTGGTCGCTCAAATTTACTGGCTGGTAAAGTTGTCTCTTGTGATAGTCAATCTGTGGTGCTCGATTGTTCTACCGGTCGTGTGCTTAGTTCTTGCACCACTGCTAGTGCCAGTCTGCTTAAGTTGGCTGTGGGCGACAATGCCTTTGCTTGTTTTAAACCAGAATCAGTGACATTAATGGCAGAAAGACCTGATTCAAGCGAGAACCAAATTGCTTGCCGCATCGCCAATAGTTCTTACCTTGGTAGCTTGGTCGATTTAAAGCTCACTTGCGCTTCAGAGGGAGTTTTGCTGCGGGCGGTGGTGCCATCGTCGGCTTTGACTTGTTTAAGCGCTGAACAGCTAGCTGGTGCCGAGTTATATCTCAGTTTCACTCCCCAGTCTGTTACTGTAATCTCTGCCTGACCTTAGAGATAAAAGGAAAACTATGGTTGCGCCCTTTGAGCACATGCTAATGAATCGTCGGCAATTGCTGGCGGCCATGTCTTCAATGCTGCTCATGCCAGCACTATCAGCTTGCGGTTCAAGATCGTCTGAGGGCAGCGCTAATCGCCAGCTCAATATTCTTAATTGGGCTGATTACCTCCATCCTGACGCCATTCCCGAATTTGAAAGACGCTATTCTTGCAAAGTCGTTTATGACACCTTTGCTTCAAACGAAGCTCTGATGGCCAAGTTGCAAGCCGGTGGTAGCCTCTATGATGTTATTGTGCCGTCTAGTTATATGGTCAAACAATTAAACAAATTAGACATACTGGCGCCCCTCGATCACAGTCGCTTACCGGGCTTAGCCCATATGATGCCGCGCTTTACTAATTCGGCCTTCGACCCTGGTTTGCAGCACTGTGTGCCCTATACCTGGGGCACCACTGGTATAGGCTTTAGTTTGGCTAAATTAACTGAACTGGGACTGCTCAAGAATTCTTCTAATTTGTCGTTGCCATGGGAAGTATTTTGGGACAAACGGCTGTCACAGCGTATGACTTTGCTTGATGACGGCCGCGAAGTGATTGGTATGTCGTTGAAGATGGCTGGTCATTCTTACAATACTATTGAGAAGCCAATTATTGCAGCGGCTACGGCCAAGCTTATTGAGCAGAAGCCGCTCACCATGTGCTATACATCAGATCAAGTAATTGTTGAGCTAGCCAGTGGTGACTCATATTTGTCGCAAGTATTTAGTGGCGATGCTTATCAGGCGCGGCGTGATAATCCCGATTTGCGTTATGTCATTCCCGGCAATGGTGCTTCGATTTGGACCGATAATTTTTGCATACCGAAGACCGCTCCCCACGTTGAGCTCGCTTATAAGTGGATTAACTATATGCTGGAGCCCGCTGTGGCAGCCGCGTGTGCTAATTTTACTAATTATGCAATTGCCAATGAAACAGCCTGGAAGCTGGTTGACACCCATTTGCGTCAGGACCCAAATCTCTATCCGCCCCCTCATGTCATGGAGCGCTGTGAAGAGTTGGGTGAGATCGGCTCAGCCATCTTCATTTTCGACAGTATGTGGACCGAGCTTAAGTGTGCTTGAATATTGGGTTTGTGAGACAAGAATGTCTATTTATTAGCCACAAGAAAAATTGAACCGCCGTCGACTTCATCGTTTGCCATGGTTTTGAAAGCTTTGAAGAGATCTTGCAGCTCGTCTAGCTCATAGCGGCGCAACATCATGCCCTTACGAGCTTTGTCTGTATAAACATGGGTGCCGTCTTCGAGGGTGTAATACTCGCCTGGCCCGCCGCCCACTTTGTCAAAGCAGCCGATAAAAACGCCACCGTCCTTGAGCATTGAATTAACTTTATCAGTCAGTTGCTGGGCCTGCTTAATGGGGAAGTGTTCAAAAATTGAATTGGCTACTACTGCATCAAAACTGCCAGCTTGATATTGCAATTGCGAAGCGTCAGCGACGTCGAAAGAAATCTTCAGGTCTTCTTGTGAAGCCCAGGTATTGGCGAGATTTATTGCCTGAGCGGAGACGTCGACGCCCACGACCTCAAACCCTTGCCGAGCCAGGTAGACCGCCAACCAGCCTGAGCCGCAGCCGAGGTCAAGGACTTTTTTCGCCCCGTTTTTATTCAATTCATCGGCAATGCGTGGAATGTAAGACAAGTCAGGCAATTGCGTGTATGGCACTTTGCACATATTCCAGGCTTTTTCCCAGAAACTGATGTTTTCCTGGTAGACGACTTCAAGGGGCAGCCCTGCCCCATCTTGCTTTTCGCTGTTAGTTATTTCGTCAGCTTTAGTCATCGTCAAATTCAAAATTCTCGCTCATAGAGCCCTTCGCCAAATCGTTTGGATTCGGCCGGGATGACCATGTTAGCACTGACCCTCTCAAGCGATGGCACTTGAGAAGAGATGTAAAGGGTAACATTAAGTCACAGTCTGCTTATCTGAGATTAAGCCCATTGGTACAGTGGTATCTATTTAGGCAGGAAACCTATTAAAATCTAGTATCTTACTCTCACTAGTTCAGCGCTGGTAAACAGAAATTGACGGACGAGTCCGGCCGCATACAATTGCAGATGATGCTGGTACAACAGTCCGGCGCTGGGGCATTGCCCCTAAGTATTCTGGCGCCTGATAGTTTCTTGCCTTTCATTCGTGAACTAGAAAAACTTAGTCTTGACCAAAAGTTAGCGCCAGTAATCGTCTACTGGAGTCGACAGAGTGCCGCTCGGCTTTTGCCCGGAGGGCGTTACTTTGGCACGTTGCTGCGCGAGTCGACTTGTGTCTCTTGTTTCTCAGAAGAAAGACAAGATTCCCCTGATGAATGGTGTGTTTTGATGGAGAGCCCTGGGCTCTCCATTGTTGTCTATGGCCAGCAAGCTATGGAGTCGCCTAACTCAGAGAAATATCAGTGTACCGGTTCTATGGAACCGGCCATTGTGCGTGAGTCGTTCAATCGCCTCTTGCCTATCTGGCAGTCGCTCAATCTATCTGAGAGCAACCGTCTTGAAGATTGTCGTGTCTCGCTGGGGCCGGGCGGCAGTTCACCGGCATCTGTGCAACGTATGAAAGCGGCATGGCCGGTCGTAAAAGCACCGATTCAGCAGGGCTTGATTTTGCAGGGTGATGGCGCCAATGCTTCTTACTACGACAACAACATTAGCGGTGAACATTCCCTTCAGGTCAGTCAGTCAAATACAGGCCCCAACAAAATTTCGCCCATTGCTGTAGACGTACTTACTACTTCTTCTAACTTCACTCCAATTGATGCCAATCCATCGCCTATGCAAGCTGTGGTTGGTGGTTTGAGCAAAGAAGAGATGGACAAAATCATTGCCCAGCATTTGGCAGTAGGGTTGCCACCACCAGATGCTTCCTTCTTCCAGGCTCCAGTCAATAGCGGCGGCATGACTTTCCCTTCAGCCAGTAGTTCAAATTTTGCCCCGACCTCGCCCCTCGGCAATCAGGCTATTTCTGGGCAGCATGCTGGGCCGTCCGGTTCTCCGGCGGTAACTGGCGACGGTAATGGTGGTATGGCTGGTTCGGGCAGTGCCAATTCTGCTAATACTAATTCGCCTAACGTCAATACTGCCAGTGGTCCAAGCGGTGCTGTCAGTGCCGGAGTCAACGGGGATGGCAGTAATGCTGCTATTCAAGGTGATGGACAGTCTGATCCTCGCCTTCCTAATCCCGTCGAGACTCGCAAGGGTGGTAAGGGTGGCACGCGCACCAATCTTAAGGCTGTCAAAACCACCGACGCTGACGCCAAAAATCTCATTCCACCGGCTGCTCAAACAATTATTAGTGACATTATTGGGCAGCTTCGGCACTCCAGTGACCTCACTTCAATCTTGCAGTATGCCATTGAAGTGCTAACCAATGTCCTCAAAGCTGATCGTGGATTGATTTGGAAAGTGGTTGGAGACCAGCTAGTTGTCACTAACGAGTATTCGATCACTGGTCATACTTGTTTTGTCGATAATCAACTCAATTCGCAAGAATCAATGTCGATTGTGCTTGAGTTTCTCTCGCGTTTCCCCGATGAGTCTGGTGCTGGTGTTATTAGCATTCCGGACACGGCGCAAGATACTGATTTGCACAAGACTTCACGCACACTTTCATCGCTGCTTGAGTTAGGCGATGTGCGCGGACGCCTGATGGTTCAGCTTCGCTCTCGTGGCATCTTCTCTGGATTTTTGGAGCTGCAGCAATGTGGTAATCCGCGGGAATGGACCACTGAAGATGCAGTGGTGCTGCAGAAAGTAGCTGAAATGCTTTCAGTTGTTGTGCAACAATCTTTCGACCAATCGAAGATTGAAATGGACGCGCAAGAAATGAAGCTGATCAACGAGATCGCTAGTCTCTTCCGCGATTCTAAGGGTCAGACCAGTCGAGATTCACTGGTTAAATCAGTGCTTTTAGTGGCCGATCACATGGGCTTCATTCACTCGCAAATCTATTTGTTTAACCAAGATAGTGGTGTGCTTGAGCCGCAGATTCGGGCCGATAAAGAAAGTTCTGTGGAGCTGGAGAATAAAGACAATCCATTCGTTGCCGTCTTCGAGTCTGGACGCGGCAAAGTTGTGAATATGGAATATTCAAGAAAGGGCGATCCTTTCTTCGGTCACGACATGGCTCTGGTGCTTCCTCTTATATCAGAAGGGACACGCCTAGGTGTTATCGGGCTATGGCAAAGGCAACCGAAGCGACCACAATTCAAGCCCCAAGATAGAGAACTGGGTCTAACAATTGCCGGTCACTTGTCTAACGTAATTCGTGCTGACATGGCTGTTCAGCAGATTCGTGCTGATCAGGTGCGCGAGAGTTTGATCAATAAAGTGTCAGTTGAAATCAAGCGCTCGCTCAAAGAAGCTGACCAAATCATGGATACTCTGGTGCGTTCGGTGCGCGAGTATTTCCAGCTCGATTTGTGCGTGGTCTCTCTTTATGATGGCCCCACTGATGATGCCACTAAATGTAAGTTTGCTGGTTTAGATGAAGAGTTTCCTCAGCCTGAGCCGCCTGATCCAGAAGACTATGGTCATCCTGATGACGAAGTAGTTAAGCCCCTGGCTCATATGATTGCCGACCGTATCTTCGCTGGTGCCCTTGAGCAATTGAGAGAGGGGCAAACTGTGTTTGTCACGCCCGAAGAAATTAAGACCCGCCTAGAGCCTGATATCTTGTCGAGTGAGTGGGACAATCGCTCGGCTATATGTGTGCCTTTAGGTCAAGGCAATAACTTCAAAGCTGCCCTGATGCTTGTGGCGAAAGATCGCACCCGGTCATTCCCTGACAAAGACATGCGCATGGTAATTGACTTGGCCGACCGGGTTGGTGTGGTGATCTCACACGCTGAGCTGTTCGCCACTGTTGAGAGGCAGGCGATTACTGACCCAATGACTGGTTTATTTAACCGCCGCTACTTTGAAGAGCAACTGACTAAAGAAATTGATCGTTTCCAACGCTTCGGTCACCCCTTCTCATTTATCATCGTCGACTTAGATTATCTCAAGCGCATCAATGACAGTAAGGGCCACCACGTTGGTGACGCCGCTATTATCCACATTGGTAATGTGATTAAGCGTAGCGTGCGCGAAATTGATACTGTGGGCCGATTTGGCGGTGAAGAGTTTGTTGTGCTCTTGCCTGAAACCGATTTGAAATGGGCGAAGATGGTGGCCGAGAGAGCTTGTGCTGCCATGCGGGAGAAACCAGTAGAAGGTTGGGGTATTGTCACCGCTTCAGTTGGTGTCGCTACTTTCCCCCACGATGCTCAAGACAAAGAGCGACTGTTTGAACTAGCTGACCAGGCCCTTTTCTTAGCTAAGCATAGAGGCCGTAACCAGGTTTGCACAGTTACCGAAGATTTGATGCCCAGCCTCGCTGCTGGCGGCGAAGAAGAATTGAAGAAAGCGATGAAAGTCGATAATCGCATGGGGCCTGTAGTGGAGAAGCCTGCTGCCACTGCTGCTCCTGTGGCAAATCTCGTGCCCGAGTTTGATGTCGAATTGATTCGCGAGAAGGGTCTACTGGGAATGTTAGCCCAGCTAATTCGTACAGTGGAAGAGCGTTCTTCTTATGGTCCCGACCGTTCGTCGCGGGCTTACGGTTATGCCAATCGTATCGCCCAGGCATTGCATTTGACCAAAGACCACACCGAAGTCGTGTCACTGGCGGCGGTGCTCTGTAATCTTGGCAAAATTGCCGTACCTGAAGAAACTTTGAAGAGACCGGAGCCATTGTCTGATGAAGATTTGGTCTACATCAATCAGGTGCCGCATACTGGTGCTAAATTCTTGGAACCAGCCAAAGTACTGGCCAAAATATCTCCTATTGTAGAAGCGTATCAAGAGCACTGGGATGGCAGCGGTTATCCTAATGGTATCAAGGGTGATGTCATTCCAATTGAGTCGCGCATCGTTTCGTTAGTAGACGCTTATACGGCCATGACCAGTGATAGACCCTATCGTGAAGCTCATAGTCATGAGGCTGCTCTTAAGCTCATTCAAGAAGGTGCTGGCAAGGAATGGGACCCTCGTTTGGTCAAAGTATTTGTCTCGCTTTTGCAGAAAGACAATAAAGCGGAAAAACACTAGTATATTTCACCAACTATTTAGGTGAATCGCTGCGCCCTGCGGTGCTCTGTTTGTCTTGCTTTACTTAAGTCTGGGGATATCCCCTATATATGTAGATGGTCCGATAATTTCTAATGTTGAAAGGGCTTGTCAGGTCTTGGCAACTTGCTATAATTGAAACATATCGCACGAAGCCAATGCTCTCCTGTCAGCGGGCCACCAGTAATGGATCCCGGAGTAAATCTCAAAGCACATAGAGCGGTTCTCGTCTCGATACAGTGAAAGCCCGTCGATTGCTGTAATGGCAATTTGTTAGGAGCAGACCCCTGTGAGCCCGGTGTGTGAACCGGCACAGGGGTCTGGTGCTTTTTGTAGTATTGTTCTGTTGTAAGTCAGACAATCTTCTATCAAGCGGCAAAAAATTCTTTCAATGGTTCCTCGCTTTCCTGTTGCTCTATTACTATTTGCTCTCGTCAATGTGGCCTTAGCTTCTTTTTTGGTGCCTGCTGCTAAACCAGAATTGACTTTAGCTGACGTTAATCTAACGCCCAGAATATTAGAAGAAGGAAAGCCCGCTAGCTGGTGGTTGGCCCGTACCTTTTTGGCCAATGCTAGAGTGCCAGATGTAGTAGTCTGTGGCAGCTCGCAAATTGGAGGCTTACAGGCTGCTGATGCCAATACCTCGGGCAAAACTGTCGACCTTGTATTTAATAGACGCTGCCTTACTTTAGAGAACGATCTTGCCAAAGCATTTGGCCCCGGCGCCGAAGTCTTTCTTTCTGCCCTGCCGGGGGCCATGGTTTCGGATCATTTTGCTATTTCGCGAGCACTCTTTCGCCCCAGTCACCAACCGGCTCTGCTAGTCCTCACGGTTTCCCCGCGAGATTTTATCGATAACACTTTACCCTCAGCTGGCGCCACAGATTCATATCGCTTTTTCTCTCAATACACTGATATGAGCGCTTACACTGGCTGGGCTTTTCATGATCCCTGGTCGCGCTTTACTTACTTTGTTTCTAGCGAGCTACCACTGCGCAGTCAATTGGCAGTCTTCAATCAGACTGTTGAGCATTTCGTGGAAAAGCTCAAGCAGGTTGACACTGCTGGCGGTGGCGTGGTTTCTAAGCCTTCGGCAACGGCAACAAGTGCCGCTGCTTCTGCTGCTGAGCAAGTCAAATTTGTTATGGGTGCCTACGGCGGTAATCTCAAGCCCGGTCAAGCCGTTCTCACTCCCAATTTGCCCAAAATTTATGTCGATAATAGCCTTGATTACAAGCATCGCTACAAAGATCAATATCCGGTTTCTTACGACATTCAGTTCAACTTTATGCACGCCTTTTTGGCACAGTTAAAGCAAGAAGGAATAAGAGTTTTGGTAGTAGGAATGCCCCTGACAAAGGAGAATCGCCTGCTTCTATCTAGTGATTTTTGGCAAGCCTTTCGCAGTCGCATAGCTGCCGAATGTCAATATAGCGGTGCAGAGTATCTAGATCTTTCGGCTTCACCGCATTTTCTCCTTGGTGATTTTTGCGACACTGTTCACCTCAATGCCGATGGTGGCAATCGCCTGGCTGAGCATATCAGCAAAGCCATTGAGCAATCACCCCAGCTTAGGGCTGCTCTGAAAGAGCGGATGGAACCTTTGCGCCAGACCGCCAGTCCGAAATAGGTTTGCAGGGCTTGCCAAGCTTGTGGCTAAAGCCCAATTCTAGCTCTGCTTCAGATTGGGTCGATAACTGGTGCATTCAACAGCATAGGGCCGCACAGGTTTGAGACATTTCTCGCTGTCGTTAAAGCGGCAATCGTCGCAGAGATAGGCCCCTTTGCCCTTGCGATTTTTAAGTGCGGCAATGCTCAGAGCTATGGTTGCCCCTAATACTATGGCTGTTAAAATCCAGTGTATGACTGTCTCGTTTATGTTCATGCTCATGCTCAGCGACCACCAGAGAGTTTAGGGTCAAGCACATCGCGCAGCACATCACCAATTGAGTTGAAGCAGAGAATGGTGAAGAAAATGAGGAAGCCTGGGGCAATTAACCAGGGCTGGCTCAGCAGTTCATTGGGTTGATCCATAGCCGCTTTAAGCATGTTGCCCCAGCTGGCATCGGGCTGCTGAATGCCTAGACCAATTAAGCTTAAGCCGCTCTCAGCCAAAATAAAATTGGGCACCTGCAAGGTAGCGGCGATAACAACATAACTAGCTGTTTGGGGAATGACGTGTTTGATGATATTAGTGACTTCAGGCATGCCTACTGATTTAGCCGCTTGCACAAATTCTTCTTCTCTAATTGACAGCACCATGCCGCGAATAACACGAGCAAGACCGGGCCAACTAATGAAAGATAGAATTACCGTGATTAGAGCAAAACGTTGTGAACTAGTCATTCCTAGTGGCAGTACCGCTGCTAGACCAATCAATAAATAGAAGCTAGGAATTGACATTACCGCTTCGGCAAAGCGCATCATCAAATTGTCAGCCATGCCGCCTATGTAACCGGCCAGGGCACCGTAGAAGATACCAATGGGAAAGGCAATGAAGAGACCAAGGAAACCAATGGTAAGACTCTTTTGTGCCCCAAAGAAGAGCCTAGAGTAATTGTCGCGACCGTTCATGTCCGCCCCGAGCAGATAGATGCGAGCGGGCGAATCGACGCCAAATAAGTGTAAGTCCATAGGAATTAAGCCCAGCAATTTGTAGCTTTCGCCTTTGACCAAGAGCTTGACTGGATACTTCGTAGTCTTTATCTCCGAGAATGTCTGGCGATAAGTGGCCGGGTCGTTCTCTTGCTTTACTGGATAAACATAGGGCAAGCAAAGCTCACCGTTGTCGTTATGAATATGCAGCAAAGTAGCAGGGGCATTGCCGACATTGGGGTCGTTGAATTCCATGCCATAGGGTGTCAGTACGTCCGCAAAGAGAGCGCTAAAGTAGAGGAGAAAGAGACCAATTAAGGCTGCTCTAGCTACTTTGTCTTTCCACATGCGACTTAAAATCGTATGTTTGAGATCGGCTTTTACTTTGGCCGGGGTTGATACTTGCGGGGCTGCTGACGATACCACTATATGGTTCCTTTTTCTAAATCGAAGTTATTCAACAGTGATACGAGGGTCGGTAAATTTCAGTAGCAAGTCGGCCACAAGATTGCCAGTGATTAGCATCACGGCTCCGAGCATAATCGAGGCCATTACCAGGTTCATGTCTTTGGTCAAGACCCCTTCTAAAGTCAATCGACCAAGACCCGGGTAGGCCAAGACCATCTCGGTTAGAGCGGCACCACTAAGGAGGCCGGCAAACTCAAAACCTAAAAGTGTAATCAGTGGGTTAATAGCATTGCGTAAGGCATGTTTGTAAATCACTACTTCTTCGCTCAGACCTTTAGCCCGAGCGCTGCGTACATAGTCAGCTCGCAGTACGTCTAAGAGGTTACTGCGCACTTGTCTTTGAATGCCGGCTAGCGAAACAAAGGTGAGGACGCACACTGGAATAATCAGGTGGTAGGCAATATCGAGTATTTGACTGATTGTGTCTCGCTCAGCAAAATCAGAGCTGGTCATGCCGCCAATGGGCAGCCAGTGAGTGGCCAGGGCAAACATCAAGAAAAGGAAGGCCAATAGAAATGTTGGCATCGACATGCCGATGGCTGTGATTAAGCCAAATAATTTGTCGAGGAATTTGCCCCGATGTACTGCAGCGTATACGCCTGCTGGCAGGGCAACCAACCAGGTGAAGAAGAGAGTAACTACGTTGAGCAGAAGAGTATTGCCCGCGTGTTGCATCAGTCTTACGGCGACAGAGCCACCGGTGGTGGAGACACCAAGGTTGCCCTGTAGTGTACTTGTTAGCCAAATGGCATATTGCACTGGGGCTGGCTTGTTCAAACCCAGTCTTTCTTCTTCGGCCTGAATTGCCGCTTGCGAGACCGATGGGTTGGCGCGCATGGCTGCCAGTGGGTCGATGGGAGACAACTTGAGCATGGTGAAGGCCATGAGCGAAATCAAGAAGAGTAGAGGCAAGGCCTGCAATATTCGCTTGAAGATGTAGACAGGTGTCGACACTAGTGCTTGGCTCCCTTGATATAGATCTCTTCGATGTTGTGCAATGTTCCTTTGGGCGTGTAGTAAATGCCATAAGGAGAAGGTTTGTAGTTGCCCAGTTTGTTGTGGGCAGCCGTCAATACCATATTGGTGTAGATATAGATAAAGGGCTGTTGGTCATAAGCAATCTTCTGAAAACGGTTATAACAGTCGATTCTTGTTTTTTCATCCATGGTACCGGCAGCAGTATCAAGCAATTTGTCTATTTCTTTTTCCCATGGTCTGGCATCTGGTGCTTTTACCAGACCATTTTTGTCTGGCAGACGGGTGTCAAACATGTGCATGCGGCCATCAGACTTCCAGACATTGGCCCCGCCGTAGGGTTCAAACCTACTACCACTGAGGCCCATGACTATCGCTTGCCAGTCCAGGCTGGTATGCACACGGTTGGTCATGGTATTAAACTCGATTGGTTGATAGTTGACTTTAATGCCAAGCTTTTTCAACTCTTCTTTGATGGTGATGCAGCAGGCATCACGGCCTGTATTGCCTGAATTGGTGATGAGATCAAACTCAACACGATTGCCTTTGGCATCAAAAAGTTCATCGCCTTTTTTGACAAAGCCGGCTTCGGCTAAGAGCTTTGCTGCCAGGGCTGGATCGTATTCAATTGGTTTGAGATCTTTATTGAGGTAAAGCGAAGCTTCAGTCTCATTTGTCGAAAGTGGATAACCTACGCCTTTTTGTACGTTGTTGATAATGCGTTTGCGGTCAACGGAGTGACTAATGGCCCATCTGAATTTCTCATTGTTGAACCAGGCTTGCTTGATTGGGTCAACATAGGGCTTGCCTGTTTTGGGATCTTTGCGCTGGCAGAGATTGAACATCAAGAACATGGTGCCGTCGTCTGGACCGAGGTTGTACATGGTGAAATTGCCGCTTATTTCCCTTTGTTTTAAGAGGGCGGCGTCAATTCCTCTAACTGAGCGATTGTCGAGCAAGTCGATTTCATCACCTAAGAACTTGATGATCATGGTGTTTTGATCGGGCACAATACCAATCACCATCTTGTCTAAGTAGGGCAACTGACGCCCTTCTTTATCAATGAATGAATAATTGGGGTTGCGCTTGAACTCCAGGCGCTGCCCAGCTACGTAGCGCTCGACAATCATTGGGCCAGAGCCGACAAAAGTTTTTGGATCGGCATTGATATTCCAAAAATTATGAAATTCAGCTTTTGAACGTTTGGTAATTGGTTCGATGATGTGTTTCGGTGCCACCATGGTGGCATTTAAGTTGGCCAGAAATGGTGAGAACGGTTTTTTGAAGCGAAAGCTCACTGTATCTTCGTCTACTTTGACGACTTTGGGATAGTCGCCGGGGGTAGAAATGGTATCGCGTGAGCTGGTCTCACCAAAGCCATCGCCTATGAGGGTGGCGTAGGTAAAGACTACGTCGTCTACGGTTAGCGGATGACCATCAGACCATTTCAAGCCTTTGCGCATTACAAAGTCGATGGTGCGGCCATCGGCACTAACTTTGTATGATTTGGCTAATTTAGGAATGGCCTTTCCTGTCCATGGGTCAAAGTCGACTAGTGAGTCAAACTGCAGCATGCCGATGCCATGGCTTTCAACATCCGATGCGTCCCAAGCATTGAAGGTCTTAGGCCCCCCACCAAAACTACCAAGTTTGAGCGAGCCGCCGAATTTACCTACCTCGCCCCGTGCTTGCCAGTATTCAACCCCGTCTTTTTCGACAAGTTTAAAAGGCCCAGGGTTGGGAAAGAGAAAGGGTTTGCTTGCTTCCGCTTGCTTGGGAGTGTAGTGCACCGTTGAATTAATCGATGGCTCGACCTTCTCTACCGTATCGGTAGGTGCTGAATTGGTACTGGTTTTCACTGGTGCTGGGGCGATGCAGCTGTTAAGCAGAACTCCAGAGCAGAGGAGAGCCGCAAATGAGCTGAAGAGTTTAAGGCCTTTGTTATATCTCACTGTACCCAGATCTCTTCGAGGTTGTGTAAGCCTGCTGCGGGCTGTGACATTGGTGTTGGCACATAGTTGTGTATTGTGTTGCGAGCACCAACAATAGTTCTAGGTGAGGCTAGATAGATGAACGGCATTTGGTCATAGAAAATCTGTTGCACTTCGTTGTAGATTTTCTTTCTTTCTGCTTTGTCGAATGTGATTGCACCTTTGTCTAAGAGCTGATCGATTTGTTTTTCCCATGGTCTGGCGTCACTGACTTTGATCTCGCCTTTTTCGTCGGGTAGGCGTTGATCAAAGAGGTGCAAACGACTATCGCTCTTATAAACGTTGGCGCTGTCGTTTGGCTCGAGTGGGTCACCACCACTAAGGGAGAAGAGGGCGGCTTGCCAGTCTAGAGAGGAGTTGATTTTGCCAGAGAGCAAATTGAAATCGATCGGCGCAAAATTGACTTTGATACCAAGTTCTTTCATGTCTTTAGTGAAGTTGGTGCCGACGAACTCGTAGTAGGTGCCACCGGCCGAGGTGAGCAAGTCAAACTCAACTTTGTGGCCAGCTTTGTCAATAAGATTGCCATCTTTGTCCCAGCTAAAGCCAGATTTTTTCAATAAGTCTTTGGCGACAGTAACGTCTCGACCGTAGGCTTTTAGTTCACTGTTGTAGAAGGGGCTGGTGGACACCTGGGCTGAGAATGTAGGATCGCCTAAGCCTTTGAAATAGTTTGAAACTATTGATTGGCGATCGACGCCGTGGCTAATTGCCTGGCGGAAATTAACATCGTTGAACCAGGCTGATTTAATTGGATCTACATAAGGCTTGCCAGTTTTAGGATTCTTTCTTTGATTCATATTGAACATAATGAAAGTACTGCCCTGGCTAGGCCCAAAGTCGTAGAGTTTGAAGTTGCCTTCTTTCGACATCGTCACTAGATCGCCAGCATCGCGACAGCGCACCGGAGTGATATCAATTTCTTTGCCTTTGAATTTAAGCAAGTTGGTATTTACTTCAGGCACTATCAAATAAGTAATGCGCTCTAAGTACGGTAGTGGTTTGCCCTCAGGGCTGACAGTGTAATAATTGCTTGCTCTTTTGAAAACAATTCGCTGGCTAGGTACGTACGATTCAAGAGTAAACATGCCGCTTGTGACAAAGCTTTCAGGCTTAGATTCAGTTGTCCAGAGATTGCTAAACAGCTTGCGTCCGTCTTTTTTGTTGATGACCGGTTCGACAATATGTTTGGGGGCAATGGGCAGACCCATGACCCTGACAAAGGGAGCAAAGGGCACGGGGGTGACGAATTTGTTGGTGAGCTCATCTACAACTGTTACTACTGGCGATTTGCCTTCGACTGTGGTGACGTCCCGCAAGGATGAATTGCCATAGCCACCTTTGATAATAGTGTTCCAGGTATAGGCCACGTCTTCGGCAGTTATTGGTTTGCCGTCTGACCACTTCAAGCCTTTGCGCAATTTTGTCGTGTAAGTAAGACCATCCGGATCAACTGTAAAGCTCTCAGCCAGAGCCGGTGTCACTTCGCCAGTGTATGGATCGATATCGAGCAAGCCGGCATACATTAGCGAGGCCATTTCTCTTGAAGAGGTATCGGCAGCAGCCCAATAATTGAATGTTGCAGGGTTGGAGGCCACGATAGAACGCACCAGTTTGCCCCCGGGCTTACCAACTTGGTAGCGACCCTGGCGCATGTCTGCACCATTGACGGTGACTGTTTTGTATGGCCCTGGTGATTGACTATCGCATTTTTGTATCGGTGAGTCAGAGGTGGAGCTAGTTGTTGTTGAAGTAGTAGTTGTTGTGCTACTTGTACTATTACTACCTGCACTTTTGTTTGGAGCATCAATACTGGCGCAGCCAGCCATTGAGCCAAGGGCTAACGACAGGGCCATGACTGTTTTGAAACTGTTGATCAATCTTCCTGACATCGACTACTCCAATCAATAAAATGCTGGTTGCGCTAATGATTTTAGTCGGTCTTGCGATGTTTTTCAGAAGGGTATTGTCAAGGGCTAGATTTAATCTCTTTTATCGCAACAAGTGGCGGTCGCACGCGATACGATATTGCCGTCCCCCATCATTTAATGTTTGGGGTAGCGAATTAAAGCCAGTCGAGGCAAAATTATGGGCGCGGCAACCGGTTTAATTTTCATCGACATGTTGGTGCGACCAATATTGAGATTTGGCTTCAAATTCTATTTTGTTGGCTTCTTTGTGCTCTTCCTGGTTTATGGCTTTATTGCCTACAAGGCACTGCAGTCAGCCTATCTTTCTGAGCAGCAGTACTAATTAAGCGACCTTAGCAGTGTGCGAGTTTAGGCCTTATGCGCTAAACTTCGGCTAGTTATGGCCTTACTATTGGTAACCTGTGGGCAAGCAATTACAGTCTTTAGTCGCATTGAGCGTTGTTCTTTCGCTCTCTTCTTTCCCCTTGGCGGCGTACTCTGCCAACGCTGTCGCGGCCGCTAAGAAAAGTGCGGCGGCTGCGCCGGTTGAAAGTCTAGATTCAAAATTGCTTTTAAATCAGGTGGGTTTGCTCTATCGCGATGGTAAATTCGAAGAAGCCCTGACGGCTCTGAGTGAGGCCAAAGAGGCCCAGAAAATCTCAGCTGATAGTTTTCTTTTCCATCTGTATCAATCGGTTTTGCTCTTCAAGACAAAGCCTTTGATCTATCCTCTGGCCGCAGCTCGTGCTGCTGTCAAGATTAATGGTCGCAACGCTGTTGCTAATTCAAATCTTGGTTCGCTGTTGCAGCGAAACGGTGAGCGCGCCAATGCTATCGAGAAATATCGCGCCGCTTTAGCTGTCGACCCAGGCGACTGGCGTGCCCATCTTGGCATTGCGCAGTGCTTAGCAGTTGATGGTACAGATGGTCGTGTCATTGCTGAGCGCGAACTGAAACTTGCTTGTCAAACAGCAAATAATAGTGTTGAGAAATGGTTTGCCCTGGGTTCTACCTATCTGGTTTTGCGAATGAACCAAGAGGCTGAGAATTGTTTTGGCAATGCTCTCAAGCTCAAGCCCGATGATTATGTGGTCAAATTAGGTCGGCTCAAGTCGGCCCTTGCGGCTAACAATTTGAAAGTCGTGGGAGAACTTTTGCCCACGACTATGACAGATAAGTTGTTAGATCAGTCAATTGCCCTTGCCCTGGCCTTGCCAGCAGCAAAATTGAATGGGTCTGAATTGACTACTCTCGAAGCCATTTGCGAGCGTAATTTTATTGGCGCTGATCAGTTCTTTTATCAGTTGGGACGCAATCTCGAAGCCAGTGGTCAACTTGATTTGGCTGCCAAAGCTTATCTACAGGCCATTAACTACTCGGGCGCTAGTGGGGCGTCGGTACTTGCTCTAGTGGGTAATCGCGCTGCGGCAAATGATCTGGACGAAGCAAATCGACTGGTCAAACAATATGTTGGTGTGCGATTGGTTGGTGGCAAGCCGGAGCCACGTGGTCACAAAGAAATTTTCACCCAGACCTTAAGTTATGCCGGTCAGATTTTGAGCAGCAATGCCACCCCGAGTTCTTTGCATATTTTGCGAGTGCTCTATAGCAACATTAAGTGTGGCTGCCGTATTCCTGTTATTGAGTTGAAGTTGCGCTCCGTACCGGGGGTAATTTTTGCCCATCTACAAGATGCAAAAGATCCGCCGGCCTGCATTGTCTATGATGACAAGTTGACTGAGAGCAAAGCTATCATTGCTACGAAGCGCGATGAGGACAAGGTAGAAGTCATGAGCGATCAGCCTGTAAAATCGTTGCCAGAACTGGTCAAAATTATTCAAGAAGCCGCCGATAAGCCTGACAAGCATATTTTTACACTCTGGTCGTTTGAGCCACCACCCATGGAATTACCAAGATGAGAACAAGAAACGAATTTTTGCAAGCAAAAGTGGTTGGCTTCAAAATCGCCCTTTTTAGTGTTGCTACCCTATCTCTCGGGTTCTTCAGTAGTGCGCACATTGCCGCTCAAGCGGCTGATACGCGTCCTCCCGTTGATGTCATTGTGCTTGAACAAAACGCTATTCAGACTGGTCCAATGAATATGGTTGTTGGTAAGCAGCAGCTCAAATTTACACTCGATAAACTTGGTATTTGTTGGTTGGCTTCTGCTCCTAAATGGAACAGCTATTGCTTCAACCCTGAGGCCAAAACAGTGTTGGTCCGTGATCATGAGACCTGGAAGAACGGCTTCTTTGAGTTGAAAGCGCAGAAGAAAGCGCACAAAAAAGACGAGCTGAAGTTAAAGGAGACTGGCAAGCACGAGAAAATCGCTGGTTATAATTGTCGCAAAGCCGAGCTTATTCGCACCCCCGTTGCTCCTTTTAATAAGGGTGAGCCTCACAAACCATACAAGGCCGGTGTTGTCTGGATCGCCGAGAAATTTCCTGCCCCGCAAGAGTTAACTCAGGTGATGAAAAACCTGGTCAAAGTTGACGTCAAAGAAGGCATGGTCTTGAAGTTTCAGGTGCTCAAGGCTGGTTCTTATAGTCTGATGGATACTGCCTATGAGACTCTCAAAGTTACATCAACAAAGAAACCAGCATCGTTCTTTGATCCACCCGTTGGTTATAGACCGGTGAAGTCGGAGATGCAGCTTTTGATGGACGACAGCATGGATGGCGAATCTGACATGGACTTCTTGAAGAAGAAGCCTTAGCTTTCTAGGGAGCAGTACCAAATAGATCAGGGGCAAAGTTCTTGATCGACTGCACTGTCATTGCTCCGCCAAAAGTGTTTAGCTCTTGTCCGCGTTCGGTGCGGGCGCGTTTAGCCACAACTCCCAGTACCTTTCCACGCAGACTTACCACTGGCCCACCGCTATTGCCATTGGTGATGGGCGCATCTACTTGCAGCATTCGTGGTGCTAGGCGGCTGATGCGACCGCTGGTGAAGGTCGGTGCATAATAATTGGCCGAGTCAGAATCTAGTTGGTCTGAGGCTTCGGGATAGCCAATAACCTGAATTTCTTGTCCTTCGCTGGCGGCAATGGTATCAAACTCCATTGGCACTATGGTTGATTTCTCTACTGTCAAAATAGCAATGTCTGGATCTTTATCTGCTTTCGCTACTTTGAAGAGCTTTGCCACCATCGGTGGTTGCGTCACCGGGCCTGCGGCATGCAAGAAAAAGCCGACTTCGCTAGTTACTGAAACTTGGCTCAAATAGCGGTTGAATAGCGCTCTAGTTGGGTCGGCTTTCTTCGACAAATAGGTCTCGTAGGTATCCCAAATAGCATCAGCCGTTGCCTGATAGGTGCTCAACTCAGCAGTGGAGCGACTGCTTTTGGTACTTAAATTGATTATTTGCAAGATCTCACGAAAGCGGCCATCTACATCGCGGCCTGCTGCTGTTTGCTCGCAGTAAAGGCGCATGCCAGCATAGAAGCGTTGGCTCTCTTTGATGATTTCATCGGCTCCGACAACTACGTGTTCGTTGGTGAGAAAATATGCTTTTGATTTGTCGCCAGCAATTGTTTTAACCGGAAAAGCCGAGCCGTAAGAGACTACTCGATAGCCAGGGTCGCGAGCTGAGGCACTGAAAACAGGATAGCGATATTTGGGGGAGACATCAGCAAGTGAGGCCCAGAGGCTGTCTTTGATCTTCATTTTGAGACCGACGCTGAGCTGAACAACCTGGCCTTTCATTCTTTTGTCGAGTTTCTCCCAGGTCTCCACGGCCTCGGCTGCCTGGGGGAAAGTTAGCGGCGTTGACAGGCCAGCAAGAAGGCTAACTGCGGCTAGGGTGGTCAACAGTTTCTTGTCAAAAATTTTGTTATGCAAAATTCTGGCCATTCCGTATTAGCCCCCTTCAAATCCAATTTCGATTTCAAATGTTCGGCGCCAGGGAAAAGAGAGTCTGACGCTTGGTTCAAAGCCCAAGGCGGCACTTACTGTTTTTATGTATGGCGAAATCAATTCGGCCAGCTTTTGCGTTGATGGCTCTCCTTGTAGTTCTTTACGCACTTTAGTCTGATAGGCCCAGTCGTCAACTAGCCTGGTAAATAAGCTGCGTTTCTGGCTGTCGCTGACGGCTTTGTTGTTAATTTCCAGGCCAGCGATTGTGCAAACAGCAGTGCCCAGGGCGCTGCCAATGGTATTGCCGGTGGTGTTCCAGCCAGCGTAAGAGCATATTTTTTTGAGAAGCTCAGGTCGTTTGATTAGCTGTTCCATTAACATTGGATCGCCGCCGTTGGCATAAACCACATCGCAAAGAATGACGAAACCAGGGGCTGCTTCAATTAAATTGATTGTATTCGCTGCTGCCTTTGAGCTGTCTATGTGACTGAAGTCTGGTAAGCCAGGTAGGGTTATGTGGTCGCCTTGCCGTTCGCTGGGGCCGTGGACAATCATTGTTAGGGCGTTTGAGCTGTCACTAACTGCACTGATCTGACTGATCTGACTAACTTTTAGTCCGATTGCTTTGATCTGAGCTTGAACAGTGGTGCCAATATCTTGTCCTTCGTATCGACTGGCCACGGTGCTACAGTTTTCTGGGCTGAATTGTAAGTGCAGCGAGGGTCTGTTCTCAGCCATTAGCAGGCGGCCCAGCAGTGTGCACATTACTTCGTCGGCGCCAGCATAGATGTTCACTTTATTTTGTAGCGACATTTGCTGACTGACACTTATTAGTCGATCCCTTTCGCCGACATTGAGACCCCAGGCACCAGAGTCATCTTGCGAAAATACCAGATGATCGATTAAGCCATCTTCCATCGACTTGAGCACTGTCATATTGATGGTGAAATTGCGGAAGCGGGTGTCGAGATAGTCTTGGCGAATATCGCCTGGGATGCGGCGTTCGAGTGATTCAAGTAGACCTGGGGCCAGCTTTTCACCGCTAGCAAGTCGGTGCAAGCAGGCCGACCATTCAAATAACTCGCGTCCAAAGCGCGACCAATATTCTTTTTCTTCGGTATTATCGTAGTTGTCTGAAATGCGCATGATGCTTGATTGCGCATAAATAGTTATGGGTTTATTGCTCAGCTCTTTCCATTTTTTCAGGCGATCGAGTCTAGCCTGGATTGCCTTCACTTGCTCAGTGCTGCGGCGTGATGTAATTAGGCCGCCGTAGAGCAAACTATCAAGACAGACTACGACTGCGTCTACTTCGTTGCGGCTGAGGCAGCCCTCACAGAAGCTAAATAGTTCATCGATCTGGGCGCCGCGACTGAGGGAGCCCATCATTGTGCGCGGTGGCACAATTGCTTCAGCACCACCGAGCTTGGCCAAAAGTTGCGGGTAGGTATAGGTGACCGGACGATCATCGAGGGGAATAAGGAGGATCTTCATTGGGGTTTCCATTGCTAGGGTTTGCCGGAGTCTAGGGTCACTCCACCCAGGTTGGCGCGTTGATACATGGGCACGGCTGAGTCGGGCACGATTCTTACCCCGCGCTTATGGTCTCCTTCTGCTGCCACAAGCACTGCATTTGTGGCGGTGCTGCTGCCGTTGGTCTGTGTCTCGGATGTAATTGTTTGGGCAAACTCAACGTGGCTGAGGTCATTTTCGTTCCATATGGCCGCTTCAAAATATAAGTTTTGGCCAATCAGGTCGCCAGCTACAGGCGCATAAATTTTCAAGGGCAATACACCTGATTCCGGAATCTTGCCAAGGGCTATGACTTTTCTGTCTGGTCCGAGTCTAATTGTGTGGCCATTAATTGGTTTGGCTCCACTGTCGCGGTCGGCCATGGCCAGGGCCACCCAGTGGCCGGGGCGGCCTTTGATAGTGAATTCGGCGGGATGTCCAATCACGAGTCGGCCTGGCAGGTATAGCCTCGAAGCCAATAAACGGTCGCTGAGGCTGCGGCCCAGACTGCGTTGTCTAGCCGTGGCCGGTAATGTCATGGGGGCGATTGGGTCAGCCTTTTGCTCTTCCACTTCTGACTGGTTGCCAAAGGGCGTTTTAACTTCTTTTAGCAGGGCTTGGAGTTTGGTCTGGTGCTCGGCGTAGGCTTTTTCAGCCTCAATTTCTTCTTCAGTGAGCTCGACTTTCTTTTCTTTTTTCTCTTTTTTTTCTTTCTTCTCAGGCTTGTCTGCCTTGGCGGTTTGCTCCGGCTTGTCTGCTTTTGACGGTTTTTCAGCTTTCTCGGCTTTGCCCGTTTTATCGGCTTTGTCGCCTTTGTCTGCTTTTTCGGCTTTTATCGCTTGGTCTGTGGCTTTTTCTTCTGAGCTGTGTTTGCCGAAAGCAAAGGCAGCCTGCTCGCCCACATTGGGAAATGCTGGGCAAATTAGGGCCTGGCTCATAACAATAGATAGAATAAGAGTTCTAGAGGCGCTTGCCATGGTGTATATCCGGCGCGTATCAAGTAATATGGCACATAGTAGCACCATCGATTTGATTAGTGAAATTGGACCTTTTTCTTGAAACTATATCCGCTTGGCTTAAGGATCAGACTACTCTGTTTCAGGCCTTTTTTGTGGCGCTAAGTTTGCATGTCGTGCTCTTGCCGATAATGTGGATTATTGGCTGGGCGCTGCCATGGCCAAAATTTCCTGTCATAACCACCATCATTGAATACGATCTGAGGGGCTGGCCCAATATGCCAAAACCCAAAAAAGTAATCAATGTCATGGACCCGGACCTTAATAAGTAGTAGTTTTTCTCGTCGTATATGCGATTGAACTATTTTGGGCTTTCGATCGTATAAGTAATAGGTCGACTTTCGCTCTCTCTAAATCCCCTTCACCACTGGGTTTGGGGTGGGTTTCGTGTTAGCATAGCGAAAGATTGGATATAACAAAAAAACGCATCATTAGTGGTGCCTACTTTGATACCGAATGTATCTCGAACGTATATAACATTCGCTATCTGGGGGCATGCTTTAACGGGGTGGTCTATGCTCGAGCCGAATAAAAGTGGTCAAGCTGAAGCGGCAACGGTCATGCCGGTGTCTCTGCCGGCTAAGCTTTGGGTCTTTCCTCAAGATGTTGAGCCCAGTGCCGATTTGTTGGCCGCCTGTGGTGGCTCGGCAACTCTAGCTAGAGTTTTGATTCGCCGTGGACTGACCACCGCCGCCGCCGTCCGCCAGTTTCTCAATGAAAGTGAATACGTTCCCACCGCTCCCTTTGAACTTCCTGGTGTAGAAAAGGCCGTTGAGCGCATGAGCGCAGCTATTGCCAAAGGCGAGAAAATCACCGTATATGGTGACTACGATGTTGACGGCATTACTGGCACCTCTGTGCTTCTTTCTGTTCTAAGAAGTTTGAACGCCAATGTCGATTTCTATATTCCCAACCGCTCATCTGAGGGCTACGGTCTCAATCTCAAAGCTGTCAGCGTCTTAGCCAGCAAGCATCGCACCAAGCTACTAATTACCTGCGATTGTGGCGTTTCTAACTTCTCTGAGATTAATCTGGCCAAGTCACTGGGTGTTGATACCCTCGTACTTGATCACCACACCATGCCTGAGCTCTTGCCGCCAGCCGTGGCTGTTGTCCACCCTAAATTATTGAATGAGGGTCATCCCTTGTTCCATTTGCCTGGGGTTGGCGTTGCCTACAAAGTCTGCGAAGCCCTGTTGGCTAAGTTTGATCGTTCAAGCGAAGTAGAAGCACTGCAAGACTATGTTACCCTCGGCATGATTGCTGATTTGGTACCACTGGTCGACGAGAATCGCTATCTTGTCAAAATCGGTTTGCCTAAACTTGTTGCTTCTCCTCGCCCGGGCATCCGTGCCTTGTTGGCTCAGGTGGGCGGAAAAGAAGACACCGATTTAGTTGGATTTGGCTTGGCTCCGCGCATTAACGCTGTCGGTCGCTTGGCTGATGCCAATGTCGCTGTTGAGCTGCTCACCACCGATGATGCTGCGCGGGCCGAAGAATTAGCACTACAACTGCAGCGTGATAATGCCCGACGCCAAGAACTTTGTGAACGTATTTATCTAGAGGCCGAAGCCAAAGTTCTCACCACCTGTGATTTGAACAGCGATAAAGGTATTGCTATCTACAACGAAGGCTGGCACCACGGCGTAGTCGGCATTGTCGCTTCTCGCCTGGTCGAGCGTTTTCAACGCCCAGTCTTTATTGGTGAATTTGATCCAGAAGACAACATGGTGCGCGGCTCTGCTCGCGGCGTCGAGCAAATCGACTTGTATCAAGTATTGAAAGCCAATGAGCATCTATTGATTAAATGGGGCGGTCATAAAATGGCCGCTGGTTTCTCTATCGAAGGTGAGAAAGCGGAAGCGGCAACCCGCGGTATTGTGGCCAGCTGCAATAAATTCTTGGCCGAGAAAAATATGCGTGTGCGTTTAGAGATAGACAGCGTAGTTGAGCCTGAAATTCTGTCACTAGATTTGGTGCGCGAACTCAATACCATGGCACCATTTGGTATGTCAAATCGCAAACCTGTTTTGTCTATGAGCAAAATGGTAGTGACTTCCACCCGGCCACTTGGAAAAGAAGCTAAGCACAGCCGCATCATGTTCAAAGACTATGGCTCGGGCAAAGAGTTTGAGTCAGTTATGTGGAGCACCCGCGGCCGAGTACCCGCTGAAGGCGATGAAATTGACGTAGCATTCAATCCTGATATCAATAATTTCAATGGCCGTGAGCGCTTGCAGCTAATTCTTTGTGATTGGCGCAAAGCTGGCGATGCTGCTCGTGCCCAAGAAGCTGAAGATGAAGCGAAGCTGCAAGCGACAATGGGCAAGCAGGCTGTTCAAGATAAGCCCAAGGCCACTTCTACTCGTACTGTTGGCAGCGAATACAGTGCTGAGCCAGCCGCTAGTGTGGCCGCTAGTCATCCGGGTACGCAGACGCCAACAGCATTCAAGTTTACTTTCAAAGACTTGCGTTCCTTCAATGCAAATCCTGAAGTGGTGAAGAAAGCCCAGGCCAAATTAGGCAAAGAGCTTTCGGTCTTTGGCGAGTCTTGCCCTAAGCTTTCTGGAGTCACTTTGCTCGATAGGCAAGAAGTAGCAGCTAAAAAGACAGACCACCTTTTGATCTGGCAGTTCCCGCCATCACTTAAGGCTTTCCAAGAGCTGTTGCGGGATAGTGGAGCCAGCAATATCTACTTAGTTGGTTGCGAAGATGACGAATTAGAGGAGCCTTCGAGCTTCCTCAAGCGCTTGCTCGGCCTTGTGCGTTACACCATCAATCAAAAAGATGGACAGGTTGAAGGTGACAAGCTCACCAATGTCATGGGGGCTAGCAAGATGTCAGTGGCCCTCGCCCTGACCGCTTTCAAGAAAGTGCACTGGGTCGATTGGTTCTCTGAAAATGGCATGATATATCTTGACTTGCTTGGTGAGCCGGCCTCTCGTGTTGAGGATACTCCTGAGTACAAGCAACTGGCTCAAACCCTAGACCAGGTAAGGAAATTCAGACTCTGGTGTAAGGAATGCTCAATTAAAGAGCTACAATTAGCACTGATCCCCAATCAGTTGGGTCTGCCAGGACAGCCTGAAGCATCTGAAGAAGTTGTTTCACCGGCTATTCGAGCAGTAACGGTTGCTACTGAGCCGCCGTATTAAGTAGCTAGTTTCATTTAGAGTTTGAGGACCATATTCGCATGACCGCCAGTGAAAAAACGCACAGTGTGATCGGCTTGCCGCTGCCTGTGGCACAACAAGATTGGTTGAAGAGCACTATTCGCGATGTGCCTGATTTTCCTAAAGCGGGAATTGTATTTAAAGATCTCACCACTTTGATGAAAGACCCAATTGCTTTCAAGTTGGTGCTCAATGCTCTCACCTTTCATTGCAAAACACTCAAGCCAACTATGATTGTTGGCATCGAAGCCCGCGGATTTATTCTTGCTCCGGCAATTGCCCACCACTTGGATGTTGGCTTTGTGCCAATTCGTAAGCCAGGCAAATTGCCATGGCAAACAGAGAAAATTTCTTACGCTCTTGAATATGGTGAAGACTCTATGGAGATTCACAAAGATGCCGTAGGGCCAGAAGATAGAGTAATCATTATTGATGACTTGCTTGCCACTGGTGGCACAGCACTTGCTGCTAAGCATCTTTTGAAGAAACTTGGTGCCAATGTAGTTGGTGCTGGCTTTATTGTTGAACTCGATTTCCTTGATGGCCGCAAGAAGTTGCTAGAAGATCAAGAACTTGATGTCTACTCAGTGATTCACTACTAACCGAGTGACGCGTATCGGCTAATTAGCAGTAGCTGCCGTCTTGTAGCCGCAATGAGATTTCGCCAGCTACTAATTCGGTGAGAGTACCGTCTTCTGCTTCGACAATCAGGGCGCCACTATCGGCAATATCAATTGCTTTGCCTGTAATTACTTGATTGGCACTGCGTGCTTCAATCATTTGACCGATGGTGACTGAATAAGCTCGCCAGAGCCCTAGTATTTCTTCAGTCTTGCCGGCTTTCAATAATTCGTATTGAGCTTCTAGTTTGTGAGCTAGTTCCATAACCACTAGATTAGGGTCAACTGGGCCGCCGACAGCGCGTTCTAGCCATTCAACTTTGTCTTTTAATTCCTCTGGCAGCTCATCGGCTTTCAGTCTGACATTGATGCCGATACCGATAATCAAAGCTTGACCAGGCATCTCTGCGAGGATGCCACCAAGTTTGCGACCAGATAGAGTGAGATCGTTGACCCATTTCAGACCGGGACGCACACCAACGCTTGCCTCAATAGCCTGTGCTACAGCTACGCCTGTGGCTAGGGTAATTAAAGGCAAACGCGATAATTCGATTTTCGGGCGCAGTACAACTGAAAAAGAAATGCCTGCATCCGGCGGAGAAATCCACGCTCTACCGAGGCGACCGCGCCCTGCGGTTTGCTGCCGGGCAATTACCATTACCCCTTCAGCACAACCTTGGGCAGCAAGCGCGGCCGCTCTAGTATTGGTTGAATCGATTTCGTCCCAGAGTTCGTTCTTGGATAAGTTTGAATCTAAATGCTGCGCCCGGCCAATTATCTTGGTCGAGAGCGAGGCTTCGATTACCTCTAATGAAAGAATCTCTGAGCCTTCCATCTAGTTCTTCCGTTTAAGCGCTCAACTATTTGTGAGCGATTTCAGTTTGGATTTGCTTTGGTCCTTCCAACAATTTGTGGATGGGGCACTTGTCAGCAATTACTCTGAGGCCATCGATTTGCTCGGCAGTTAGGTTGCCTTCGATGTCGATGTGGCGAGTAATCAAGCTAGATTTCTTGCCTTCGTTCTCAACTTGCTTTTCTTCGCATTTGACGTTTACTGCTGTCAAATCCCAGCCTTTGCGCTTGGCATACATTTGCATTGTGATTGCAGTACAGGCGCCAAGTGAACCCAAAAGGAGTTCGTGTGGGTTTGGCGCAGAGTCGCCGCCGCCAAACTCTTTGGTCGCATCAGAAGCGAAAGAGTGAGCACTGGATGTGATTTCTTGACGATAGCCTTGGTCGGCGCGGGCCTTTACTTCTACAGATGCCATTAATAGGTCCTCCAAATGCAAAATATTCAATCTGGTTAGATATAGGGGGAATTTAGCAGGAAATCAGGGGGCTTTGCCGTTTGCTTCTGATCTATTAATAGTGATTGTTAATCCCATTCCGTAGCCCAAGAAGGCGCCTCTAGCTCTGTGAACTGCGATGGGCGGAAGTCGTAAAGTAGTTTGGCTTGGGCCGGGTCAAAGGGAGTGGTTGCGCTCCATTGAGGTGTTAGCCTGAAAAGCTGCCCGTCTTTGGCAAAGAGCAAGTCGTTGTTTTTATCGATGTCTGCCCAACTAAAGTCGCCAAGGATTGCTTCTTCTCCGGTTTCAGTATTGATCAGTGTGTATCGGCGGTGGTTTGTATTCGGTTGTTTGCTCAGCGCTTCCATTTGTAGTTGATTGTTTGAGTGATGGAGAAAGGCTTTATGAGCGACCAAGGGAAAGCAGAAACGAATTTGTTTATCCAAAAATTTGAGGTGCCAACCAGCCAGCTTCAAGGCATCGATTTCGGAGAAGGTCTTTTCGTTTGGCATAAAGCCAAATTGAGTGACGTTTTTACTTTTTGACCTTGGCGGGAATGCGACGCAGGCAGTCTGTGGGATTAGTATCATTTTGGCTGATTGAAAATAGCCGCTGTCTTGGCTTTGACTGACGTTTATTAGGGCAGCAGCCGAGAAGTATGGCGGTCTGCTGACAATTAGGATCGGTCCTAATTGCCTATCCAGCTCTCTGTCAACTCTTCGGTAATAGGTCGACATGTAGATTAGTTTGTCTCCGCAGGGTGAAAGATCTGCCTGACGTTCGAAGACCTTATGCTTGAGCCACTGGCCGTGGTCAAATTTGTCGGTTTTGGTATTCCAACGAATTAACTGCACTCTGCGCTTCGGGCCTGAGCGAAAAATCACAGCCCATGGGCTTTCTCTTGCCATAATCGCGTATAGGCTGCATGAGGGGGCGTCTGTCATATATAGTTTGTGCCCAGCCATTTGCTCTTGCCGTTCAAAATTTGCGGTATAAAAATGCTCTGCTTCCAATTCGATAGGCCAAACAATCATGCAATCGAGCGCCAGTCTTCAAATAGTCGCTGATTGGATAACTAATTGCCGCAGCATAACCGTTTTGACCGGTGCTGGCATTTCAGCCGAAAGTGGCGTGCCGACTTTTCGTCGCGGCGCCGAAGCGGCCCGCTCAGATGCAGAAAAAGGCGAGCCTGCGCCCCTTTGGGAAAGATATGACCCGACCGAATTGGCAAGCCCCCAGGGCTTTCGTAAGCACCCTGAGCTGGTCTGGCGGTGGTATGACTGGCGTCGCCGCCTTGTAGAAGATGTTGAGCCCAATGCCGGTCACTTGGCCCTGGCTCAGATTGAAAAACTGATTGCCCCGCGACCATTCACTTTGATTACCCAAAACGTTGACCGTCTGCATCACCGGGCCGCTTCTCAAAACATCTTAGAACTGCACGGCAACATCACTACCTTTCGTTGCTTTGACCATGGGCATCAGGCTTCGGAGGTTCCTTATAATTTACTGGAGCCGCCTCTATGCAATCCTCCGCACTGCTCCTCAAGGCTGCGCCCCAATGTTGTTTGGTTTGGTGAGCAGTTAGATCCAACTACGCTAGAAGCCTCTATGCAAGCGGCAAGACAATGCGATCTCTTTATCGTGATTGGCACTTCTGCTTTGGTTCAACCAGCTATCTCGCTGCCCTATGTTGCCGAGGGCAATGGTGCCAAATTAGTTGAGATAAATATAGAGCGCACACCTTTATCTGATCACGTTGATGTTTTTCTCTCGGGTAAGAGCGGCAATATTCTACCTTCCATAGTTGATCTCGCAAAGGCTCATGGCGGGCCACTTTGAGATGGGCTTAATCAAGTCTATATGCGCTTGATCGCGACTCTATATTCGCTGTGAATCTTGCGTGAATCAGCGCTCAATCTAGATGAGAGAATACCCACAAAGCGTCCGATTTATCGGAAATTATCGAAGAGTTATCTGCTCCGCGCAAATTTAATTGGGTGTTGTGAATCACGTCGCACTACTAGTGCATATTTGCTATGCGCAAAAGCATATACGTGGTGGTGTCACAAGTGGTGGATGTAGAAAACTGGTCATACTTTGTTGCAAATGCTCCAAGCGTTATGGGTACACCGATTTCAGCCGTTTCGAGAATCGTTTTGGGGTAGGCTTGTATTGATCTTTTGCAAGTGTTACCTTGCTCTCAATGCGAATCGACTACAGGAGATTTATCGCAAAATTTAACTGAGTGCCCTGAAAAAACAGGGATCAGTTCGAGGCTCCTCTTAAGTCGGTTGAACAAATACAAATCTAATAGTCCCTAGGCACAACAAGGTAACTTGCTGACCTAAGAGGGGCGATTTTTCATCGCCCAGCTTTCGTTTTGTATTGGTTTAACTGACTGACGTGAAGACCAGTAAAACTGATCTGGTGGGGGAAGAATGGTGAAATTCCATCGCTGTCCCGCAACTGTAATTGGATGAAAATCCTGAGTCAGGCTACCCACCAGGGCACTTCGGACACCATCTTCGTGGAGTAAGAGGGTACGTCTTGCAAGCAAATAGTTGCTTTGCATTACCGACCCTCTTGGTTTGAAAAACCACTAAGAGGGTCTTATTTTCGGAACGCAACAATAAGCTAACTAAGGTCATCACCAGGAGAACAAGAAGAATGAGCCAAGTCCTTTCAGCTGCCCCCACACATGCTGAGCCCTCAGCTAGCGCTGGTGCCAACTTTGGTTTGAGCGAAACTCTCGTCAGCCAATTTGTGCTCTACAAAGTGCTAAGACGCAACGGCAATGTGGTTGAGTTCAATCCTTCTAAAATTGCAGTTGCGCTCACAAAGGCTTTTCTCGCTGTTGAAGGCACCCATGGTTCTGACAGTTCGAAAGTAAGAGACCTGGTCAACAAATTGACAGGTCAGGTTACTGAAACTTTGATGCGTCGTCTGCCTGAAGGCGGAGTGCTACATATAGAACACGTGCAAGACCAAGTTGAATTGGCCTTGATGAGAGCTGGTGAGCAAGAAGTTGCTCGTGGCTATGTTCTCTATCGTGAAGCTCGTTCGAAAGAGCGTGCTGAGCGCGAAGCTGCTTTGCCAGCCACAGTACAAGCTGATAGCAAAGGGCCAACAGTTACTCGCATTGATGGCAGCACTGTTGCCTTCTCTGATCTCGCTCTTGATGTCATTGTCAAAGAAGCCTGTGTTGCTCATGGCGATGTTGTTGACTATCACAAAATTATTGAGGCGACTCTTGAGAGTCTCTACGAAGGCGTGCCTGAAGGCGAAGTAATTCGCTCGGCAATCATGAGTTCACGTGCGCTAATCGAAACTGACCCAGCCTATAGCTATGTCACTTCGCATTTGCTCTTGCACCAAATGCGCTTAGAGATTCTTGGTGAAGCTCTCAGTCAGAGTGCTATGAAAGAGCGCTATGCCACTTACTTTAGCGATTATGTTGCTAAAGGCATCCACGCTGGTTTGCTTGATCCTCGTTTGGCAACATTTGATCTAGAAAAAATCGGCGCTGCTCTTGATGGCGATCGCGATTTCAAATTCCAATATCTCGGTTTGCAAACTCTCTACGATCGTTACTTGCTCCATACTGATGGTCAGCGTTTTGAAATGCCTCAAGCTTTCTGGATGCGAGTCGCTATGGGCTTGGCTCTAAACGAAATTGAGCGCGAGAACAAAGCAATCGAATTCTATAACTTGCTTTCTAGCTTCGACTTCGTTTCTTCCACACCAACCCTTTTCAATTCCGGTACTCATCGCCCCCAACTTTCTTCTTGCTTCCTCACCACTGTTTCTGACGATCTTGGCTCTATTTACGATGCCATGAAAGAGAACGCTCTGCTTTCTAAGTTCAGCGGCGGCCTGGGCAACGACTGGACACCAGTGCGCGCTCTTGGTTCACACATTGCTGGAACTAACGGTAAGAGCCAAGGTGTAGTGCCTTTCCTCAAAGTAGTCAATGACACTGCTGTTGCTGTTAACCAGGGCGGTAAGCGCAAAGGTGCAGTTTGCTGCTACCTCGAGACCTGGCACATGGATATCGAAGAGTTCTTGGAGTTGCGCAAGAATACTGGCGACGATCGCCGCCGCACCCATGACATGAATAGTGCTAACTGGATTCCTGACTTGTTCATGCAACGGGTCTTGGAGAATGGCCAATGGACACTATTTAGCCCTGAAGAAACTCCTGACTTACACAACTTGTTCGGTATTCCATTCAAGAACGCTTACGAGCGTTATGAGCAAATGGCTGACAATGGACAAATCAAACTCTTCAAGCGCATTCCAGCTGTTTCTCTCTGGAGAAAGATGTTGACCATGCTCTTCGAAACTGGCCATCCTTGGATGACCTTCAAAGATCCATGCAACTTGAGAAGCCCTCAGCAACACGTTGGCGTTGTGCATAGCTCTAACCTCTGTACTGAAATCACTCTCAATACCTCTGAGACTGAAACAGCCGTTTGCAATCTTGGTTCGATCAACTTGGTTGCTCACATCGTTGATGGTGCCCTCAACCTAGAGAAGTTGAGCAAAACATGTAAGACCGCCATGCGCATGCTTGATAACGTAGTTGATATCAACTATTACAGCGTGCCTAAAGCAAGACAATCTAACGTGCGTCACCGCCCAGTTGGTCTAGGCGTAATGGGCTTCCAAGACGCTCTATTGAAGTTGCGTATTCCATATGCCAGCCAGCAAGCTGTCGACTTTGCCGATTACTGCCAAGAAGCTGTGAGTATGAATGCAATCTTTGCTTCTAGCGAACTTGCCCGCGAACGTGGTACCTACCATTCATACAAAGGCTCTCTCTGGGACAAGGGCATCTTCCCTCAAGATTCTCTCGCCCTTGTTGATGAAGCCCGCGTAGCTGCTGGTGGTCAGATTCTTGATCTCGAACGTGGTGGCAGACTTGACTGGACATTCGTTCGTGAGAGTGTTGCCAAATACGGCATGCGTAACAGCAATTGCTTGGCAATCGCTCCTACTGCCACCATCTCTAATATTGTTGGCGTCAGTCAGTCGATTGAACCAACTTTCCAGAATCTCTACGTTAAGTCGAATCTCTCTGGCGAATTCACCGTGGTAAACACCTACCTGGTTGATGACCTCAAACAGTTGGGCCTCTGGGATGAAGTTATGGTGCATGACCTTAAGTACTTCGATGGCACTCTACAGCCAATCGACCGTATTCCTGACCATATCAAAGAACTCTATGCTACTGCTTTTGAAGTTGATACCCGTTGGTTAATTGAAGCAGCTTCCCGCCGCCAAAAATGGATTGACCAAGCTCAAAGCTTGAATCTCTACATGGCTGAGCCAAGCGGTAAGAAAATGGACGAAATCTATAAAATGGCTTGGACCAAAGGTCTTAAAACCACCTATTATTTAAGAACGGCCGCTGCCACTGCTCCAGAAAAATCCACAACTCAAATTGGTGTTCTTAATGCAGTCACCAGCTCTGGTACCAAATCAGTGCAAGTAAAAGGAACGGCTTCCGCTCCAGTGCCAAAAGTTTGTTCGATTATCGATCCCGAATGTGAGGCCTGCCAATAGTTTTCTGTCGTTTCTATCCAGCAACCTAGAAAGAAGACTTCCGCAATCGTTGTATTTATATTCTTAGCCTTAGAAAAGGAAACAAAAAATGCTTAGTTTTGATGACGTTCCAGTTTCAAATACAGCTTCTACTTCAGAACCAAAAGGTGAGACTGCCACTTTGAATTTCGCACCAAACCCAGTGGCTGCTGCTAGTGTCGCTCAACCAGTAACTACACAAGTAAATCAAGTGGTATCAAGCGTTTCGGTTGTGCCAGCTGCTTCTGTTGCAGTTGGTGCTGGTGCCACCGGTTTTGAGCAAATTGAAATCACTGACAAGCGCATTACTGTTGACGAAAAGCGCATCATCAATTGCCGCGCCGACCTCAATCAGCTTGTGCCATTCAAGTACGAATGGGCCTGGCAGAAATATTTGGATGGTTGCGCCAATCACTGGATGCCGCAAGAAATCAGCATGAGCCGCGACATTGCTCTCTGGAAAGATCCTAATGGTCTTAGTGCTGATGAGCGCACCATTATCAAACGCAACCTGGGCTTCTTCTCTACTGCCGATTCACTGGTAGCAAATAATTTAGTCTTGGCAATTTACCGCCATATCACTAACCCTGAGTGCCGTCAGTATCTACTGCGTCAGGCTTTTGAAGAAGCTGTTCACACCCATGCCTACCAGTATGTAGTGGAAAGTCTTGCCCTTGATGAAGGCGAAATCTTCAACATGTACCGCGAGATTCCGTCAATCTACGCCAAAGACGTCTTCCAGTTGCAGTTCACTCAAGAGTTGGCTGACCCTAACTTCAAGACTGGTACTGTTGAGACCGATCGCCGCTTCTTGCGTAACTTGATTGGCTATTATGTAATTATGGAAGGCTTGTTCTTCTATGTTGGTTTCGTACAAATGTTGAGCTTCGGCCGCCAGAACAAAATGACTGGTGCTTCTGAGCAATTCCAGTACATCATGCGCGACGAATCAATGCACCTCAACTTTGGCGTCGATATGATCAATTCGATCAAGCTCGAAAGCCCACACCTCTGGACCCCTGAATTCCAACAAGAAATCATCGATCTAGTTAAAGAGGGTGTCGAGCTAGAGTACGCATACGCTGTGGATACAATGCCACGCGGCGTGCTTGGCCTCAATGCGCAGATGTTCTCTGAGTATCTACGCTACGTTGCCAACCGTCGCCTCAAGCAAATTGGTTTGCCTGAGCAATATGTAGGCGCTAAGAATCCATTCCCGTGGATGAGCGAGATGATCGACTTGAAGAAAGAGAAGAATTTCTTTGAGACTCGCGTTATCGACTACCAAACCGGTGGTGCGCTCAGCTGGGATTAACTAGCAACTTCTTGAAAAGTATGGGTCGGCTGTAAAGTCGGCCCTCTTTTTTTTGATCTACTTTGCCAAAAATATGAATGGTGTTAAGCTACAGCCATGGCCAAGCTCTTACTTGTAGACGATGACGAAGAATTGACTTCTATCTTATCTGAGTGGCTGGCCACTGAAGGTAACATCGTTGAATGTGCCAACTGCGGCGAAGACGCCCTTTCGCGCCTCAAGCTTTATCAGTACGACCTGGTTATTCTCGATGTCGGTATGCCTGATATTGACGGCTTTGAAGTCTGTCGGCGCTACCGCCTGGGCGGGGGCATGCTACCGATTATCATGCTCACCGGCAAAGGCAATATCAATGATAAAACCGCTGGTTTTGATGCGGGCGTTGATGACTATTTGACTAAACCCTTCCACCCCAAAGAACTGAATGTGCGTATTAAGGCCTTAATGCGCAGACCCGCTCAGATTGTTTCGGAGCAGCTGGTGGCCAAACATTTGACCATCGATACCGCCTCGCGCAAAGTTCTAATTGAGGGCAGCGAAGTTAAACTCTTGCCCCAAGAGTTCGCTTTGCTTGAGTTCTTTATGCGTCATCCCAATCGGGTTTTTAGCTCAGATGAGATACTCGACAAAGTCTGGTCTAATGAGAAAGACACCGCCAATGATACGGTGCGGGTGCATATAAATAAGTTGCGCAAGAAAATTGACCGCGAAGGCTTGCCGGTATTGATTAGAACAATCCACGGCAGCGGCTATATATTAGATCAGTAGAGCGACCCTTTCGCGCGCCATAGCACTCTAGGGCTTGATCGGCTGGGGTAATTTTGTAGCAGGCTTAAGAGGAATGGATTTGGCTTGGGCTGGATCTAGCAGGGTCGACTCGCGCAACATTTGTCTGGCTTTTAGATTGAGGGCAAAGGCCCGGGGCTGAATTTTCCAATCGCCATCGAAAGGTTTGCTGAGAACGTAAATTAAAGCCATATTGCCCCCTAGGGCAATGGCGACAAAAGCAATAACCACTGAGTGGAAGAGCGAGTTTCTTTTGACATAAAAGAAGGCAAAGGCCAGCACAATTACGGCTCCGGCCAGAAGAATGGGGCCTAGCAAGTGTTCTCGGGTGTTGTTTAAGGTGAGCAAGCGCTCGCGCCGGCCAGCGCCGACAATGTCGAGACTTTCCAGCATGCTTGCCTGCAAATTAGCTTCGCCGTCATGGCTGGGATGAATCAAGACCACTTCGTCGCTCAGGAGGCAGAAAGTCTCAAATACGGCCTGGCTTACTTGGCCTTTAGCCAGGGCGGGCCACTCGTCTGAAATTACCAGCTGGCAATAGCGTTCGCATAAGCCCTGTATCTGGCTGCGCGATGGCTCTTGCAAGCCTCGAGAAAAACGATAAATTTCGGAGACACTGGCGGCTTCATTGTCCACAGCCCTTTCCAGGTTTTGATATTGATCTAGGGCGGCGGCTACGAGCAGGCCCAGTATTAGAGACACAAGGGTGCCAACTATATTAAACATGGCATCTAAGAAGGTCTGATGCTCGCTAATATCGATGGGCTTGAGGAGCTTGCGCGTTAGGGTAAAGCTCGCCATCGCCAGGATAGCTGAACCGAGGCAGACCACAAGAACAATAGGAAGCCCTGACATAGATATCTACCTTACTAGTACAAGATTGCCGAGCTTAAGTATTGGGGGTTTCTGGGTTTGTTTCAAGTGTGATTTTTAACTCTGATTTGAAAATTAGCTCTTCCGTTTACAACTCGATAACAAATTGTCGCTATTAATAGAGAGGAAGCAGGAAATGCTTCCCCCTTACCAATTATTTCTGGTCTAAACCATTTTCTTAACCTTGTCAGAGAGGTCACTGCAATGCTCAATAGAATTGTATTTTCCATCATTTTCGCTACTCTCCTAGCCTTGGGCTTTGTCTTTGTTAGCCCTGCCCAGGCCCAAATGATTGAGGAAGTGCAGCAAGCGGAAGGGGCACCTGCTGTGGTCCAAGAGCATCGCAGTCGCTCTGGCTGGGAGCAACCATTAGTAGAAAAGGAGAACAACCTCAAGCATTACTACTGGACCGAGATTGACCGCAACAAGGCTGCTTACAAAGTAATGAACCGTGCTGGCACTGGCTATAGCGTTATGCCTCGTACTGCCAGCGATTGCAAGCCCAGAGTCTTGCCTCCCCGTGCTAACAAGAACATTTGGGGCGATATTCACACTGCAAGCTCTGACCTAAGCGGCCGCATTCGCCCTGCCATTGTCGCTCAGGCTCGTCCACAAACCGCCGTCTATTCGTACAGCGGTAGCAGCTACGGCAATACCTATGGCAAAGTAATGCCATCCTATGGCAGCAGCCCTTCTTCGAGCGCAAGCAAGAACGTCAACGGCCGGGTTATGTCTTACTAAGCGACAGTCTAGTTTCTGAAGTCTAAATACTGACGACGATTTTGCCAAAGTGTTTGCCGCTTTCCATATATTGCAAAGCCGGTACGATTTCGTCAGCACTGAATACTTTATCGATGACGGGTTTAAGCTTGTGAGCGGTGATTGCTCGGTTCATGTCGTCAAACATACTGCGTGAGCCGACAAATACACCATGTAGCCGAATAGACTTCATCAAGACTGGAACGGGATTAACCTGCCCGGCTGCAAGCACACCGATTAAGCTGACGTGGCCGCCCATCCGAACCGCGTTGAGTGAGCGATCAAGAGTGCCAGCCCCGCCAATTTCAATGACATGATCGACCCCGCGGCCATTGGTATAGTCGAGGACAGCTTCATCCCATTTTTCGTTGGTCTTGTAGTTAATGGTATGAGCTGCTCCCATTTCTTTTAAGCGAGCAAGCTTTTGCTCCGAGCTAGAAGTAGCGATCACCGTGGCACCAGCCATGCGGGCAAATTGTAGGGCAAAGATAGAAACACCACCGGTGCCCATAACTAGAACAGTTTCACCGGCTTTTACCTTGCCGTTTTCAACCAGGCCATGCCAGGCAGTTACGGCGGCGCAAGGTAAGGTGGCGGCTTCTTCGTAGCTGAGATGGTCTGGTATGTGGGTGAGGCAGTCTTGGTCAAGCAGGCGATATTCTTGCAACATGCCATCGACAAAGCCGCCCAGAGCGGTTTTCGCCATGGCGTTGTCGACTTCACCACTAATCCAATCGGTCATGAAATTTGGTGATACCCGGTCGCCCACTTTAACGCGAGTGACTGAGCCGCCGATTTCTACTACTTCGCCAGCACCATCGGAAAGTGGCACTACAGGTAGTGGCAGAGCTTTGCTGTAATAGCCTTTCGATACGAGAATGTCACGGTAGTTGAGAGAGGCGGCCTTAACCCGCACCAATACTTGTGTACCGTGGGGGCGTTTGATTGATTTTTCGCTAGCAACAATGTCTTCTATTTTGAAGCTGTTAAGTTGGAAAGCTTTGAAATTTGTTGTGGCAATATTTGACACTTGATTCTCACCCTTTAGTTTAGATTGCGTATGAGTAGTTGGCAGGCAGGACTGATTTTGCCTTGAGGCCAAGTTCTTCTTCAAGAGCCTGGGCTGCGTGGTACGGCCAGTAAGGGTCACGCATCAATTCACGTGCCAATAGAACAATGTCAGCCTGGCCGCTGCTAATTATTTCGTTGGCTTGTTTTGCTTCGGTGATCATCCCGACAGCTGCTGTTGCTATTTTTGCTTCGGCACGCACTTTTTCAGCTAAAGGAACTTGCCAGCCTGGGCCATAAGAGTAGTGATCGCCAGGGCGCACATAGGCGCTGCTGCAGTCGATTAAATCAACACCAAGCTCTTTCAAAATTTTTGCCAGGGCTACAGAATCATCAACTGTCCAACCCCCTTCAACCCAGTCGGAGGCTGATAGTCTCACTGCTAAAGGCAGGTGTTCTGGCCAGACCTGGCGCACCAGTTTGGTGGTTTCAATGATCATGCGGGTGCGGTTTTCGAAACTGCCACCATATTCGTCGGTGCGGAAATTAGCCAGGGGTGAATAGAAACTGTTGAGCAAATAGCCGTGGGCGCCGTGAATTTCTAGCCATTTGAAACCGGCCTTGAGGGCGCGGCTAGCTGAGCTTTGAAAGGCCAACTGAATTTCTTTTATTTCAGCAATTGTTAATTCGTGCGGGGCGCGAGCACCGGGAGTGAAAGGTACGGCGGAAGGGGCGACGGGCTGCCAACCGCCATCAGCCTCGCTAATTTCTTGCTTCTCGTGGCGATTGCCGACTTTCCAGGGATTTTTCGTGGATGCCTTGCGTCCGGCGTGAGCGATTTGGATGCCTGGCACGGCTCCATACTGATCGATAAAGCCGGTTATTTTCTTGAGCATGTCGATATGCTCGTCTTTATAGAGACCGAGGTCGTCAGGAGAAATGCGGCCTCGCGCTTCAACACCGCTGGCTTCAAGAATCACCAGGCCAGCGCCGCCAATTGCTCGAGAACCTAAGTGCACCAGGTGCCAATCGTTGGCAAAGCCGTCAACACTGGCGTACTGGCACATCGGTGAGACACCGATGCGATTGCGCAAAGTAACGCTGCGCAAGGTGAAAGGGCTGAAGAGGTTAGATGCCGTATTGTCTTGCAGCTCTTTTGAACTTTCTTTTGCTTCTTCTTTAGTACTGGCGCTGTTCGACATATAGTTCTCCTCTGAATCATTTGAAAGCAAAGAATAGACCGGTCGTCTACAAAAGTCAAGCAAATCAAAGTTGCTTGCTTGGCTAATTGTCAGGTCCTGTCTGACTGGCTTAGCTGGCTGTGCTTTTGACCGTAGATTTTATATGATCCTCAGGCAATAAGGTCTTAAATGTAGTGGGTGAAATTTATGTCTCGTCAAAGACAAGTGATTCGGCCAGAGGCAAGAATTAGAGCTCTATCGGCGCTCGCGCCAGCCTCTATGGCTCTGTCTCTATGTCTCAGTCTGCTTACGAATTTGGCCTTTCCACTGGCTGGCCAAGCTGCACAGCGGTTAATTCCCTCGCAAAGATTTATTGGAAAGTTAGAGCCTGTCGCTTTCTTTGATGGCGCAATGCCGACCGGGGTGACTGTTTCGGCCCAGGGGCGCATATTTGTCAATTTCCCTCGCTGGGGCGATGATGTTCCTTTTACGGTGGCTGAATTGGTAGAGGGAAAGGCGGTTGCCTATCCCAACGCCGAGATTAATCGCTGCAACCTCAGCAGCGTCAGAGATCATTTGTTGTCTGTTCAGTCTGTGGTGATAGACGGCAAAGACCGTTTGTGGCTGCTTGATACCGGTAGCCCGAAATTTGAGCCTGTGGTGAGGGAGTCGGCCAAGCTCGTTTGCGTTGATCTCGCCAGTAATAAAGTAGTTCAGACTATTTACATGCCTGTGAGCACGGCCTTCTCAGGCTCGTACTTGAATGACGTGCGTTTTGACCTCAGTCGCGGCAAAGCAGGAATGGCTTTTATAACTGATTCTTCGAGCACCTGTCCCGGCATAATCGTGGTCGATTTAGCCAGTGGTGAGAGCTGGCGTCGTTTAAGTGGTCATGTTTCCGTTCGGCCTGTCAGCGGTTTTCTACCCATGGTGGAAGGAGAACCGCTGCCTAATCTGCATGTTGGTAGTGATGGTATTGCTATTGGTGCAGATGGTAAGCGCTTGTTCTATTGCCCTCTTTCTAGTCGCAAGCTTTATAGCGTCAGTGTTGATGCTCTTTGTGATCGCAACGCTAGCGAAGATGCGGTGGAAAAAACTGTCTGCGATGTAATTACTAAGGGTGCCTCTGATGGTCTTGAAAGCGATAGCCTTGATCGCGTCTATGCCGGTGATTATGAGCACAACGCCATTCATCGTATTTCGCTCAGTGGCAAAGACGAGACTTTGGTCTGCGACCCTCGGGTTTTGTGGCCTGATACTCTCTGTCTTGCCCAAGACGGCTATTTGTACTTTATCGCCAATCAATTGCATCGCCAGGCGCGCTTTCATGACGGCGTCGATAAAAGGCAAAAGCCCTACGTCCTTTTTCGAATTAAGGTCGAGGCTAAGCCGGTGACGTTAAAATAGGGGAACATCGAGACTTTCTCGAGCGTCATCAGCTCTTGTGACAATTCGGTAGATAACAGGTTATGAAAGTCAAAGCATTATTATCTATCGCATTTCTTGCCTCTGCCGCAGTCGGCAGTATTGCTGCTGTCTCGGCCCAGGGAGCACCTCCCCTTGCTCCCTCTCGCTTGCAGCGCAATTCTTCTTCTTCTAGTTTTAATGGCTCCGTTCTCAATGGATCGGTGATCAATAACAGTACTATTGGTGGTGCTTCGCGCTTGCTGCGGCCCTCCCCGCCTGTTGTAGGTAGTCCAGCTCCTATTGTGGCCCCTGGCCCAAGTAGTGAGGGATCTTTGTTTTCTGCTGATGAACAAGCCGCATTTTCGCAAGTTCGTCAACCTCAACAAACTGTGCCAGCTATCTCTGCTCCAAGCTCCTATAGTGTCGGGAACTCCAATCAAGTATCTGGTCAGTCTTCCAGTCAGGCATCCAGCCAATCTTCAGGTCAGGGATCTTCAGGCCTACTAAGTAAGATTGATATTGGTCAGGCCCTGCGTTTAGGCGCTCAAGTCGTTAATGCTATCAATGCCGGATCGGGCAATAGAAATAATTACAGCTCTAGTTCCGGCCAGTTCAGTGCTTCGGCCACGGCCGCCTCTAGCGCTTTACTGAAGAATTCACTAGGTAAACCAGCTTTTGTCAGTAAGTTTGCTCGGCCGCTGACGAGTAGCGAACTAGCCGTACTCTCTAAGTATGATGTGGTTATTGTGCTTGATAAATCGGGCTCGATGGATGAGCGTGATTGCCCTGGTGGTATGAGCCGTTGGGATTGGTGCCGGGATCAAATGATGTCACTCACCGCACAAATCAGTTCTGTCTTCAAAAGCGGCATTACTGTTGCCCTCTATTCTTCCGACTATGATATTTTCAAAAATGTCGATCTCGGTTATGTCACCCGCATTTTTGGCGAAAATAGTCCGTCTGGTGGAACCTATACTGGCAAAGTTATGGAGGCTGTTTTTGATGATTACTTTGCCCGCCGGGCGAGTAATCCGAATACCCGTAAATTGCTGGTGCAGGTGGTCACTGACGGCGATCCTAGCGATAAAGGGGCATTGATTGCAGCTATTTCGCGTGCCTCTCAGATGATTAACTCACCTGGCGAGATCACCGTTAATTTTCTACAAATTGGTCATGAAGAGGCTGGTGCTCGCACTCTGGCAAAGCTTGATAGCAATATGGCGAGCGAGGGGGCCAAATTTGATATCGTTAAGGTGGAACCATTTGCTGTGGTTGAGCATGAAGGTTTACCTCGAGCGCTGGCCGATGCCACTAATTGATTTGAGGTTGGCAATGGGCAAACTTTAGCGCTTGTATGGTGTGCAATGTGGCATAAAGCTGTATGGCCTGAGGATGATTGTTTGAAGATTGAGAAAATATTTTTGGTCGATGATGACCCAAATATCAGACGCATTGCTGAAATAAGCCTAAAGAAGCTAGGTCCATGGCAAGTAGAATTGGCTGCTTCTGGTCGTGAGCTTCTCGCCCTTCTCAAGCAGGGCAAACCAGATCTGCTCATCCTTGATGTAATGATGCCTGAAATGGACGGTCCAACTACATTTCAGACGGTTAGAGAGCAATTTCCAAATTTGAAACTGCCGGTAATTTTTATGACCGCCAAGGTAATGTCACATGAGATTGATGAATATTTAAACTTGGGTGCCGCTGGCGTAATTTGCAAGCCTTTCAATCCCAAAGATTTGGCCGATGAAGTCCGCAGTATTTGTGATCGCTGGGAAGCAAGCAATGCTACCAATGTCCAATCATAGTTTGACCAAGCAATCTACCGAGTTGGGCCCGGGGCTCAAGAGTATTGCTATGGCATGGGGCGTTTTGGTTTTGATTGCTTATGGCAGTATGGTTTTTTACTCCACGGCGCCGGCCAAAAGTGCCATATCGGTCGGCCCATATCCGATTGAGAGTGCGCTTGCCAAAGGCAGTGGTTTGACTCTTATTACCTTTTTGCATCCCCGTTGTCCATGTTCTAAAGCCAGTGTCAGTGAGCTACAAGAACTGCTTGCTCAAAGTAAGTTTCCCTCTAACCTGACAGTTTATGCTGTGGTCTCACAGCCGCGTGGTTGTTCTGCTGACTTTACCCAGGGTGCCATCCTTGACTCTTTGTCTGGAATGAAAAACGTGCAACTGATGATTGATAAAGATGATCTTGAGTCGCAACGCTTTGGCGCACGGACTTCTGGGCAAACACTGCTTTTTGATAGCCAGGGAAAATGCCTATTTAGCGGGGGAATTACAGCGGCCCGGGGCGAGGTTGGTGCTAATGCTGGTGTGGATGCCTTGCGTCAGTGTATCGCCGGTGGACAGACTGCGACCATTAAGACGCCAGTGTTTGGTTGTTCTCTGGAGTCTAGTCTGTGAACACAACCAAAACTAATGGAGTGAAGCTTTTTGACTGGACTGATAGCAAGGCTTTGGTTGCCAATTCGCCCTTAGCAGAGAGAATTTATAAGCAAGAGCGCTTATCTGTTTGTCAGCAGACAGATAGGATGTTTGGCTGGCTGATGATCATGCAATGGTTGGCCAGCATCTTGGTCGCTCTTATTGTCTCTCCTTATACCTGGGCTGGTCGCGATGCTTTTATCCATCCGCACATCTTTTTTGTTACTGTATTTGGTTCAGTTATCACAGCTTTCCCCGTGTACTTGGCTTTCAGGCATGCAGGTGAACCGGTCACTCGCTTTGTTATGGCGGTCTGCCAAATGCTCTATTCAGGCATGCTTATTCACCTTACCGGTGGCCGTATTGAGACACATTTCCATATTTTTGGCTCCCTAGCATTTCTTTCTTTTTATCGTGATTGGCGTGTGCTAGCGGTGGCGTCATTGGTGACACTATTTGATCATGCCCTTAGGGGAATATACATCCCCGAGTCTATCTACGGGGTAGCATTGGCTAGCCCCTGGCGCTCAGTCGAGCATATTTGGTGGGTGCTTTTTGAAGATGTATTTTTGATTAGTGCTGGCTACCAGAGTCTCAGTGCAATGATGATGAATGCTAACAAGCAAGCTGAGTTGGAAGTGACTCGCTTGCGAGTTGAAGAGCTGGTTACTGAGCGAACTGGGCAGCTCGATGCTAGTGAAAACCGTTATCGCGTGCTCTGCGAAACTGCTCCCCTGGGTATTTTTCAAACTACTCCCGACGGAAGGTGCATCTATATCAATATGCGCTTTGCCGAGATTTTTGGTTTGACTTATGAAGAGGCGCTTAGAGATGGATGGAGTCATACTGTTCCGCCTGATCAGCTAAACTATGTTGCAACAGCCTGGTTGGACGCCGTCAGTGGCGATGGCAATTTTGACTTGCAGTTTAGGATTAATAGTGAGAAACCCTGTTGGGTACATAGTAAGGCCTCACGAGTGGTGGCTGCTAATGACGGGGTTGAGACCTATGTTGGTACAGTAGAAGATGTTACAGAGCAAGTTATGGCAGATCAGGCTCGCCTTGAGCGTGCCCTTGTGCAAGCTCGGCTGGCTTCGATTGTTGAGTCTTCTAATGATGCCATTGTTGGTAAGTCGATTCAGGGAGTAATCTCTTCCTGGAACCCCGCTGCTGAGAGATTGTTTGGCTGGACCAGTGCCGAGATGATTGGTCTTAAGATTAGCCAACTTTTGCCAGACGACAAAAAAGAGGAAGACAGCGCCATACTTAGTCGTATTTTGTCAGGAGAGAAAGTTGGAGAGTTTGAGACTGTAAGACTTTGCAAAGATGGTCGCGCCATTGATGTTGCTTTAACTTGTTCTCTCATGCTTGATGAGCAGGGGCAGGCTATTGGTGTCTCGGTAATTTATCGCGATATTTCGCAGCGCAAAGAAGTAGAGAAGCGCTTGAGCGAATTCTACTCTACTATTTCACATGAACTGCGTAGCCCACTTACTTCTATTCGTGGCGCTCTGAGCTTGATCGACGACAAGATAATCGATATGGGTTCAGATGAATGCTATGAGATGATTGGCGTAGCACGCAGCAGTTCGGAGAGACTGGTGCGCTTGATTAACGACATCCTCGATATAAAAAAAATCGAGGCTGGCAAATTAGAACTGAAGCTTGAAAAAATTGATGCTACGACTCTAGTAGCAAGAGCTGTAGCCGGTATGGATGGCCTGGCGCGGGCCCAGAATATTCAGCTCATTCAAGACATTGCCTTTAGTGCCACTGTTGAGGTTGATATCGATAGAATCATTCAGGTTCTGACTAACCTGATCTCAAATGCCATTAAATTTAGCAGCTCGGGCGGTTGTGTCATTGTCGGTTTGCATCTGCAATCCGATACTCAATTGCGTTTTAGTGTTGCTGACCACGGGGCTGGTATACCGGTTCACTTACAATCGCGCCTATTTCAGCGCTTTCAACAAATTGATTCATCAGACACTAGACCCAAAGAAGGCACCGGATTGGGCTTGGCTCTTTCTAAGGCTATTGTAGAAGAACATAAGGGCCTAGTCGGCGTACATAGTTCAACTGCTACAGGAAGTACATTTTGGTTTGATTTGCCTATCCTTGATTCGATTGTCAAAGACGCACTGCTGCCAAGCCTTGGGGCCGCAACAATTTTGCTAGTAGAAGATGATGACAACATTGCTCAGTTTATGCGTCTTTCTCTGCTCAAGCATGGCTATCAGATAGTTCGTGTCGCCACGATATCAGAGGCGAATACCATCCTTTCGCGCTCGCGACCGGGCTTGATTTTGCTTGATCTTAATTTGCCAGATGGCAATGGCCTAGATATTTTGCAGCACTTGAAAGAGCAGTTTCCCGAAGAAGCTGTTCCTGTGATAGTGACAACCGGTGTCGCTCTCGACAAACTTTCCCTGGCTTACCCTGTGGTGCTTGATTGCTTCTTTAAACCGTTTGAGATGAGTTTGTTGCTCAAATCAATAGAGAAAGTCATCAAGGCTGCACCATCTCGCCGCATCTTGCTGGTAGAAGACGATCAAGCAACCCGTTCAGTTATTGCGCGGCAGTTAGAGGCAATCGGTGTCACTTGTATGGAGGCAAGCAACGGTCTTGAAGCTCTCAATGTTGTTGAGTCTTTCGTTCCTGATTTGATTGTGCTTGATGTGGGCTTGCCCAAACTAGATGGTTTTGAAGTAATTAGTGTTCTGCAAAAAGGTCCATTTGCTTTTGTGCCACTGCTTGTCTATTCGGCTCAGGAACTGACCGAGGTCGATAGGCGGAAACTTAGCCTTGGCCTAACTCGCTACCTCGACAAAGGGCGAATTTCGCCAAAAGAGTTTATTGAAAGTGTGCAAGAACTTTTAGGTCATCTTAAAGTTGGTGGCTAAGTTGCTAGCTAGCTAGGTTGTCAGCCAATCAAACTTCTTTCTTGTTACTCTGGGCACAAGCAAAAGCGCCGTTTAGAGCGGCTTGCCAGCCGGCATAGTCTTGTTTGCGATCTGCCGATGGCGTCAGGGCTTGGTCGCTTTGCCAGCCTGCAAGAAACTCTTTCTTGGTGTTGATCAACCCGATCTTCAGTGCTGCCATGGCTGCAACACCCCAGGCCGTTGATTCTGATTGAGTGGCGCGTAGTACAGGCACACCGATGATATCGGCTTGAAATTGCAGCATAAATTTGTTTTGAGTGGCGCCGCCATCAACGCGCAATTCTTTAACAGTGATACCATTCTTTTTCATGTCTTCAACAACGTCGCCGACCTGATAGGCCATGGCCTCAAGGGCCGCTCTGACTAAATGCGCTCTGGTAGAGCCCCGAGTTAAGCCGACAATGGTGCCGCGCACATCTGAATTCCACCAGGGTGAGCCTAAGCCCACAAGAGCCGGTACGAAATAGACCCCATCATTCGAATCGAGAGAGACCGCCATTTCTTCCGTATCGCTGCTTGATTCTATGATTCCTAGTCCGTCGCGCAGCCATTGAATGGCAGCCCCTGCGACAAATATGGCACCTTCAAAAGCGTAGATTGGGTCTTTGCCTTCTTGTTGCCAACCAACTGTGGTGAGCAGACCACCGGCAAATCTTGGCTTGTTGCCAATGTTGGCGAGGAGAAATCCGCCGGTGCCATAGGTACATTTGGCCATGCCTTCTTCAAGGCAGGCTTGGCCAAACAGAGCAGCTTGCTGGTCTCCCATTACGGCTGATATCGGTGCTGTAAAGCCCAGCAAATCGGCTCTGGTGGTACCAAAATTAGCATCTGAGGGAAGTACTTGTGGTAGCACCGCCGATGGCACGTTAACGAGCTTGAGCAGCTCGTCATCCCAGGTCATTGTGTTAATATCAAAGAGCATGGTGCGCGATGCATTGCTGCCTTCGGTGGCATGGGTTTTCTCTTCAGTTAAGTTCCAAATAAGCCAGCTATCGATGGTGCCAAAGCAGAGCTTGCCGGCCTTGGCTCGGTCTCTAGCTCCTGGTACATGATCTAATATCCAGGCAACTTTGGGCCCTGAAAAATAGGCGTCAGGCACAAGACCTGTTTTGCTGCGGAAGATTTCTTTGTGGGTCTTCAGCTCATCGGCTATTTCTTGGGTACGGCGGCACTGCCAGACAATGGCGTGATGAATTGGTTTACCTGTTTCTCTATCCCAGACAACAGTGGTTTCGCGTTGGTTCGTGATGCTGACGCAAGCGATTTCTTTGGCATCGATGCCGCTGGCAGTGATGGCTTGTTTTATGCACTCTATTTGGGTTGAGAGTATTTCAATAGCGTCATGTTCTACCCAGCTTGGGCGGGGGAAATATTGCTTGAACTCTTTCTGGCCTAGCCCGATGCTTTTTCCGGTTTTGTCGAAGATAATGGCTCGACAACTCGTGGTGCCTTGATCGATGCTGAGAACATACTTTTTCATTTCATTGCCCCTGGCTTACTGGAATTTGTTTTTAGTTTATGAATTAGTTGGCTAACTGGTAATTGCGCCAGAAAATTATAGAGGCGCGTTCTATTAGTTCGTTTAATCTCTGCGGATAATGTCCACTCATGGTTGCTCTCATTTTCATTGTGTAGATTGGCCTACTCGAATTTTTGAGAGGTCTCACCGTCAAGACGAGCTGATAGTCATGCTTGGCTAGCGGTGACAGGGTCAGTAACAATAAGTGCGTAGCTGCTTTCGCCTCAATCTCGACTTGGCAAGACTGAGCGCGCTTGCTCAATATATTGCACAGGCTTGTGGCCGTTAGGCTCTTGTCGCTACTGTCACTGAGAGCGTGAGGCAATGAGCTGACGCCGATAGCCATCTTTTTGATGCCATGCAGGCTCAGTATTTCGCGGTGAGAGGCTAAATGAGTTACTGCGATTATTTCTTGATTAGTCAAGTCGGCTTTGCTTGTGCTTTCGGCCCAAGCTGTTTCTGGCAGCATTATCAGTACAAGCAGCATCTGTACAAGCAGCAAGAAATAGACTTGCTGCTTGTAAGATTGTTTGGCTGTCGAGCATTTGTAATGCAAGAGCTTCGGCCTTTAGATTTTGACTACTCTTGCTCTGGATTCATGTCCGATGGGTCATTTTTCTTGAGCGGGTGTTTCTTGCCATGACCGATATCGGCGCTATTAGCGAGAGCAAAGTCGCGTCGGAAGTGTTTTACAACTTCCTTCAACTGAGCGTCAACTTCGCTTTCCATACTGCTCTGCGTTCTGCCGGCAGCGTCTTTTGACCACACTGCTACCATTAACTCTTGCTTGTTTCGTGCTACTTTGACCTTTTCTACCAACGACATATTGATAGCAAAAGTAGCAGTGTTAGGAGCAGCACTGTCTGGTACTGCTTTCAGTTTTAAGTAAAGAATTGGGGTGGCTGAGGACTCGCAACCCTTTTCTTTGCTATTGCTATTACTGCCACTGGCGCAGCAATTGTCGTCACCGCAGATGGTGACATGAGTGGGAACGAGTTCATCTACCATGAGGTGTCTAATTTTTTCTTTAGTGACGCCGTGGTCGATTGAGAACTGGTCTAGTTCACCAATAACCAGCTTCATTTGCTTCAAGCCCGAGAGAATGAGCGGTTGATTAAAGCCTTCTCTGCTCTTTCCACTTGAAGTATCTTTCGCCATGGTTTTGCTGTCGATTGATTTTGTTTTGCCTTTAGAGGCACCATGCTCGGGGCAGCTCTGACCTGCTAGAGGTGGCAGCAGGCAAGAGAGCATGACCGCAAGAGCGCTAGATTTGAAAAGAGATAATTGGGCTTGCCGCACTTTGATTCTCCACTAGACGAAAATTAGGTAACCTAAAGTATAAGAGTCTATATGAGTTTACAGGCTGTTTCGACTATTTCCGCTACCGCCTCACCTAACAAGGCGGTTTGTTTTGAGCTGGTCGTGGCTTTCAAGGCGGCATTGGCAATTGATTTTTTCTTCGATTTGGCCGCCGATTGGGCAAATTGTTTCGCGGTGGGCACATGCACGAAAAGTACCGATTTGATTTTGGGCTGGCTTAAGGCATAGTTTAAGGCTTGAAAATAGAGCTCATTGCAGATGAAAGTTCCGGCATGGTTAGAAATGACCGAGGGGTAACCGCTTTTGTTAATTGCGGAATTTAAAGCGGCCAGGTCTGTTTTTGTTCTCAGTAGCTCTGGCGCAGTTTTGTTTATCGGTTTATCAAGCGGTTGGTGACCACTGTTGTCGGGCAGGCCGTAGTCTTTTATGTTAATTGCAAAGCGCTCCAAGTTGAGCCATTCGCGTTTGTTGGCAAGGCCGGTCATAACCACGAAGAGTGGTCCAGGGCTGTTCTTTACGGCGTGGTCAAGAGCTGTCTTTAGTGCTTTCCAGCCCTTGATACCGGCCGTGGGCAAGATACGTTTCTCAATGTGAATCTCTTTTACGCGCCTTGAAGTGCCACTGGGCTTGGTTATAAGCAAATCGGGGAAAGCTTCGACTATTAGTTCAGTGGGATTTACCATGTTCTTGCCAAAGGCATCAAAGCCTGTAAGTAAGCAGGTAATGGCTTTTGCTGACACAGAGGTGACCTGTAAAGTAGTTGTGGGGCGTTTACCGTGGTTTCGCGCTTTTGACTCAATAGTGTAGAATGTTTTTCTACCGTAATGCCGGAGTGGCGAAATGGTAGACGCAATTGACTCAAAATCAATCGCAGGCAACTGTGTGTCGGTTCGAGTCCGACCTCCGGCAGATTTTTAAAGGCCCACCCTATTTTGGGTGGGCCTTTGATTTTGCCCAGGTATCACCACTCTCCGTTTGCTTGGCTTGCTGGTGGGGCGCCTCTGGCAGCCATCTCGCTTTCATAAAGCTTGCATCTAGCCTTGTGTAACTTCTTTGCTCTATTGGGCTAGGGCCTGGTTTTGCGTGATACTATTTTTTTATCCTAACTCATAGTTTGAGCCAAACTGCCATTGAGCTAACCTGCGCATTAGCCAGCCTGAGAACGACAAAGAAATTGACACCCACTAAGCAACTAGTTTTAATTCTATGCGCTGCCGCATTTCTCTTCGCCCAGTTCTGGTCGTTTGCTGCCGCGGCATCTCTTTTGGGTTCCATTGATATAGACCCGAGAAATGACATTTGTCTTGAAGATGTAATATCGGTTGATCCCTTTGTTGGCGGCTCCTGCGGTTCTGCGCGCTCTGCGGGGGATGGAATTGCCATAGCAGGGCTTGGTTTTGTTGCCTCCGAGCAAGCGGTTTTTGCTGCTTTGTTTGTGGTCGCCCTTTTGGCTGGCTATGCTCAGCCGCAGAGGTCGCTTTCCTCTCTTTTTGCTGAACTGCATTGCCCCTCTAGTACTGTGTCCGTGCGCGATCTGATCGGTAAACTGCAAGTTTGATTTGTATTTGTTGACGACGAGTTTGTCTGAGGCTTTCAGACCTAACGTCATCTCTCTTCATCTTGAACTATATTGCAGGATTCCAATGATCGAAAAATTGATAAATTTTGCCTTGAATCAAAGGCTGCTAACGGTGGCGGCTGTCCTTGGTTTGGCCTGCTTCGGCATTTGGTCGATGCTAAGTTTGCCAGTTGATTCTTTTCCTGATGTAAGTAACGTTCAGGTTCAAATTATTACTGAACCAGAAAGTATGGCCACAGAAGAAGTGGAAGCTCTGGTTACCTTTCCCATCGAAAATATTCTCAATGGTCTTCCTAAAGTCAAGAAAATTCGCTCCAGCTCAAGCTTTGGTCTTTCAGTGGTTACGGCAATTTTCGATGACGATATGGACGTTTATTTCGCCCGCAACCTGATTATGCAGCGACTATTCCAGAGCGATAAGCTCTTGCCCGATGGCTGTCCTAAGCCAATTTTGGGACCGGTGGTATCGAGCTTCTCGAACGTCTATATGTATTATTTGCAGAAGGCAAATAATGATCAAACCGAGTTGCGCACGCTACAAGATTGGACCATTGCTCGGCGGCTGAAATCAGTTTCGGGTGTGGCAAACGTTTCTACCTATGGTGGTTTCGTCAAGCAGTATCAAGTGCAAGTTGACCCATACAAGCTGCACAGTTACAAGCTTAGCTTGAACGATGTGGTCACTGCCCTGGCTACTAATAATGCCAATGCTGGTGCCAATTTTATCGAGAATGCCGGTGAAGAAGTAATTATTCGTGGCATGGGCCGCATTGACAGTATTGATGATATTCGCAATATTTTGCTCAAGTCAGTTGATGGAATTCCTATCACGATTGAGAGGGTTGCCCATGTAGAAGTTGGGCCAGCTTTTCGTCGTGGCTCAGCTTCGCGCAACGGCAATGGTGAGTGTGTTACTGGCATTGTATTGACACGCAAAGGTGTCAATACCAAGGCTGTGGTGGAAAAGGTCAAAGAGAAAGTCGCCGAGATTCAAGCTGACTTGCCCCACGGTGTGCGGATTGTACCTTACTACGATCAAACTGAACTGGTTGAAAAAACTATTGAAACTGTCAAAGAAATTCTCGGTTTCAGTGGCGCTCTCGTAATTATTGTTTTGTTCGCCATGCTTCTGCACATACCCAGCGCCTTGATTGTCTCGGTAATTATTCCGCTCTCTCTTCTCTTCAGCTTCATCTTGATGAAATACACCGGCTTGACCGCCAACTTGATGACCCTTGGTGCGGTTGATTTCGGCATCATTGTCGATGCTGGTGTGGTCATGGTGGAGAACATTTTTAGGCATTTGGCCGAGCGCAAAAAAGACGAAGTCAATGATCAGTCTAGTCTGCAAGTAATTATCCATGCCGCCTGTGAAGTGGGGCGCCCTATTGTCTTTGCTGTGGCCATTATTATTGCCGTCTATCTGCCTCTGTTCACTTTAGAAGGGGTAGAAGGAAAGATGTTCCATCCCCTGGCCCTTACGTTCATTTATGCTCTAGTGGGCTCGCTCTTGTGCGCCCTAACCGTCATTCCGGTGCTGTGTTATTGGACCATGCGCAAGCCTCTGGTTGAGCGCGAAAACAAAGTGCTCACTGCTGTTACTAGAGTCTATTACCCCGCTCTCACGACTGCTGTTGCTCATCCCCGGCAGATAATTACTTATGCTGTCATTGCCCTTTTGGCGACTATGGCCATAGTGCCTTTCCTTGGTTCTGAGTTCATTCCATCTCTTGACGAAGGGCCGATTTTGCTGCGCACAAAGCTCGCTGCCAGTATTGCCCACACAGATTCAAGAGGAATTGCAGCCGCCATTGAAAAGACGATGTTGGAATTTCCTGAGGTTACTGACGTTGTCTCCCGTACTGGCCGCTCTGGCACTGGCCCTGGCTTAGATGGCGTCGAATCTTCTGACGTTTACATTGCCTTGAAACCGCGCTCGCAATGGAAAACAACACAGAGTAAAGAACATTTAGTCGACCTTATGGCTGAGAAGTTGAAAGGGATACCTGGTTTGATGTTCAGTTTCTCCCAGCCAATCGCCGATATGATTGATGACTTGGTTGCGGGGATTAGAGCCGATCTTGGAGTGAAAATATTTGGAGACGATGTCGATACTCTCAATAAAATTGCCGAAGATATTAAAAGAGAGATTCAAAAAGTACCAGGTTCCGCTGACCTACAGAGAGAGCAATTGCTCGGACTGCCGCAGCTTAAAATCAAACTGAAGCGCCCGCTGCTAGCCAGGCACGGCCTTAACACCGATGACGTTCTTGATGTTGTACAGATTGCTTTAGCCGGTCGGGAAGTGACTGAAGTTATTGAAGGTACCAAAAGGTTTGGTGTGCTGGTGCGATATCCGCTAGATTACCGCGACAGTCGTCACCAAATTGAGTCGATGTTGATTGATGCTTCTGATGGTGGCAAAATTCCACTTAAGTCAATTGCCGACATCACTCTTGAGCGCGGCTATGTCTCTCTTTATAGAGAAGATGGTCTGCGCCGCACTGCTGTTCTATCGAACGTTCGTGGTCGCGATTTAGGCAGCTTTGTTGCTGAAGCGCAAAAGCGAGTGCAAGATAACGTAGTAATTCCCAAGGGCTACAAAGTTATCTGGAGCGGTCAATTTGAGAACCAACAGCGGGCCATGGCTCGTCTTGCTGTGGTGGTGCCGATTGTGCTGCTCTTGATTTTCATTTTACTCTTCGCTTCCTTTGGTTCGTTGCGCAATGCTGGGCTGATTATGATGAACGTTCCCTTTGCCATGATTGGTGGCATACTGGGGCTGTTTATTTCACACCAGACTCTGTCAGTGCCAGCCATTATTGGCTTCATTGCTCTGTTTGGTGTGGCTGTGCAGAATGGCGTTATTTTGGTGAGCTACATTATGCAAATGGAGAAAGCTGGAGCACCTATAGAGAAGGCCGTGATCAAGGGGGCGTTAATTCGTCTGCGGCCGGTGCTGATGACGGCCTTTGTTGCTACTGTCGGTCTCTTGCCGAAGATATTTTCTAGCGGCACTGGTGCTGAGGTACAGCGGCCACTGGCTACAGTCGTTCTGGGTGGTCTGATATCTTCTACTTTGTTGACCCTGCTGGTATTGCCTTCAGTTTATAAACTAATCAACGAGAAGGCCGAAGCGCGAGCCAAGCGACGCAGTGGTGCTGAGCCGAATCCAAATCTAAATAGCTCGTCTACTAGTTAGCTTCTATGGGCTGACCGGGAGTGTCTTTCAGTTCTGCTTCGATTGCTTCGACTTTAGGGCTCTCGGCTTGCTTAGTCTCCACTGACTTGCTGCTCAGTTTTGTACCCGTGTCACCACTGATTATCTTTTCTATGGTGGCTTGATCAGTCATCTGTTCCATCAACGCTTTTGAGTAGGCGGTGAGGAAGGGGCGATTAGTCAGCGTGCCAATATTGTAGTTGCGAATAGAAGTTGTGGCTAAATGATTAATGGTGCGTGAGCGCACTTCTAGGCGTTTGAAGAGAAACACTTCTTTGTAGAGCTTGTTTTCTTCTGACCCGCCAGTGGAGAGAATAAAGGCCGTTTTGACAATCTGTGCCGCTGGGCCCACAAAACTAGGTGCTAGACCAGCTACTCCTAGTGCGCCTTGCACCACTCCTGATACTACTTCTGTGCCTTTCTTGACTTGGTATTTGCTAAGTTTCTCGGCCACCTCAGCTAATATTGGATCTTGCTTCAGCACCGCTTCTTGCAAAGCATTTATTTGGCTGCGCTCAGTTGATATGCCAAATGATTTAGGCGACTGGGCTTTGATTGGTTCTGGCATTTCGGCCCGAAGCTTGCGGAATTTGGCTATGAGCTTGTCAGCTTCTTCTTTGCCAATAAGGTCTGTTAGTGTGTTAGTCACTTCGGTGACCGCTGCAGAACCTTCGCCCATGGCTTCTCGATCAAGGGCATCGGCCGCTTCCGCACAAGCGCTGACTATATCTACATACTTTTCGTCAATGGCTTTCTCCCATTTTAGCTCTGTGGAAAGCTTGGAGCTGGTGTTGATTTCTTTTTCCATCAGAGCATTGGCACCAGCGCTCGACGGGCCAACGCCTCGGTAGTTGACGAGGTAGTGAACAAAGTTGCGTGACATTTCTTTGGTGTTTTGCAGCTTGCCCAGGCTCTGCATTTTGAAGAGCTGCTCGTCTACTGATACCACTTCGGGGTCGCGGGTCATTGCCAGGGTGGCTGTGTCATAGACAGCTTGCTGTATGGGGTTGTCGGAGTGCTCAAATTCGAGGCACTTTAGTTTTCCTGGGGCTGGGGCCGCTGGTTTCTCGGCACCAACTACTTTATTGACGGTTATGCCAGTGTTCAGCTTGCTGTCAGTGGGAATTTTTGTGTCGGCCGCAGGTGAGTCGCTTTTGGCTTCATTCTCTATGTTTTGAACAGTGCTTTGACGCAGAGCTGGTGTGACCGATTCTTGTGGTGAATCGGGAGACTCTTGCGCTGCGACAGCTAAGAGAAAGCCTGGGATAGACAGGGCAGTTAGTACGGATAGAGCGAGAAGACGGTGTCGCACAGGCAGAATGTCCCTTGAAAACAGCCTGGAAATCGTAACACTAAGGCTCTTGCGAAACCTTTCATTTACCTTTCAACCAGTGCTGGGACTGCGACATGGGCCGTTTTTGCGCTTAAATCTTGTCAATATTGGCGTAACATTATAGAGAATTTAGTGATGAGCCTTGATCCGCTGCTAATTCAAAGAAACGTCTGGCCGAGTCGAATTTTTCTAAAACAACAGCCTTGCAGCCTAAGCTACAGCTCGACGGCATCTACATAAGTTTGTTCTTGCCTTGCGAAGTTCATTGATTCACCGGGTGGTAACTGTGCACCTGTAGACTTCCGCCGTGACTCAATCGTGACTTAAGTCTCAGTGCGGCGGGGGCTGTATAATATGCGGTTATGGAAATAGTAAACATTGCCGCGTATAAGTTCGTAGGCATCCCCGATGCTGCCTCCTGGCGCCCGATCGTCAAAGAGCGCTGCGAGCAAATCGGTGTGATGGGTAATATTTTGCTGTCGCAAGAAGGTATCAACCTTTTTGTCGCTGGTGAACGCGGGCCAGTCGATCAGTTTCTTCAGTATTTAAAAGGTGATCCATTCTTTGCCGGTCGCTTCAGCGATATTCCAGTAAAAGAAAGCATTTCCGATCACCAACCGTTCAGGCGCATTGTGGTGCGGGTGAAAGACGAAATCATCACCATGAAGCATCCGATGATAGACCCCACCGCTGAGCGCGCACCTGCTGTTGAACCCAAGACACTAAAAGTTTGGCTAGACCAGGGGCACGATGATAACGGTCGTGAGATTGTTTTGCTTGATACCCGCAACGACTACGAAGTGCAAATAGGCACATTTGAAGGGGCTTTGCATTTCGGCATAGATAAATTCAGTGAATTCCCCGATGCCATTATGCGCACCACTGGTGACACTAAAGAACAATTGCAAAATAAGACCATAGTTTCATTTTGCACTGGTGGAATACGCTGCGAAAAAGCAGCATTATTCCTGCAAGAGCCCGCCGTGGGCCTAGCTAATGTCTATCAGCTGGATGGTGGAATTCTGCGCTACTTTGAAGAAGTGGGTGACGCTCACTACAAAGGTGAATGTTTCGTCTTCGATCGCCGCGTCGCTCTTGATTCAAAATTGCAAGAGACTACCCACGAGTATGAAGTGACAGCACCGCCTGGTCGCAACGCCGATTATTTGCGTTGGAAAGCCGGACAACTTAGAAAATAGAACTTGAGGTTGAGTAAATGAAAGATGGTTCGCCAGTTGAAAGCCCTGCCAAATCATGGGCGGCAGTGGTGATTGAAGCTCATAGCGATCAAGAAGACTTAGCTTCATGGCTGCTTATGCAATGTGGTGCTCAAGGCTGCGAGGTTGACCCCCTCAATGGCTCGCTGGTGCGCATCAAAGCTACTTTTGATTCTCCGCACTTGCCTGATGAAACTTGGGAGAAAATCAAAAGCTCCTTGGAAGAATACGGTTTGGCCGAAAGCCTTAAGTCTCTGAAGCGCAAAGATGTGCTTGAAGAAGACTGGTTGGCTAAGTGGAAGGAAGGCTTTGAGCCGTTTAGAGTGGGCACAAAGTTTCTCATTTGCCCTTCCTGGTATCTCGATGAGACCTTAATCGATAAGTTACCGCCCATTGAAAGTGAATTATCTGAAGGCCGTTTCAAGATTTATATTGATCCCGGAATGGCTTTTGGTACTGGTCTTCATGCCACAACTCAGTTTTGTCTGCGGGCTATGGAATCTTTCCCACCTAAAGGCAAAGTGCTCGATGTTGGTACTGGCAGCGGCATTTTGGCTATTGCTGCTTTGATGTTGCAGCCTTCTAGCGAAATCGTCGCTTGTGACACCGATGGCGTGGCCTGTGAGTATGCCCAGAAAGACTTTGAGTTAAATGGTGTGGATGGTCGCATTGAGTTGATCGAAGGCAGTACTGACGCTGTTGCCGGTCGCCGTTTTGACGTGCTGCTCTCTAATCTGACTTGTGAAGATATTGTTGCGCTTCTGCCTGATTACAGCGCCATGCTTAACCCTGAAGGAGTCGTGCTTTGTGCTGGCATTCTGGCTGAGCGGCTGCCTTTGCTGGAGAAGTCTCTGGTGGGTCACCCCTTGCGGATTATCCAGTCTGAGACCGTTGGGCAGTGGGTTGGCCTGGTTCTGCAGAAGTCTTAGCCTGACAGGCCGAAGGTTTAGGCCATCTGGCAGGGGCTGAGAATTAGGCTATAATGATTTTAGTGGTCGCCGGTTTTGCTGGCGGTTACCTTTGAACCCTGAAAATTAGCTATCTGAGATGATTCAACAGTGATTCTCCATTTTGTACATCTGTACATTCATGTTTGCCGTATTTGGCATATTTAGGCATGGGGGCGTTCAGATTCGACAGGGTTATAGGGTCATGAGTTGCAGGTCGGGGAGCTTGATCCTTCGTTAAAAAGTAAGCAAAACACAGATGCAAATAATGTCATCAAATTCCCTAGCCGCAGCCTAGCTGCGGTTGCCTAACTTAACTTAGGCTCCTAGGACTCGAAGGCGACTTGACTACCCGTTGCCTTAGGGTAAGCCACGGTGGTTGCACTGAAGCAAAGTTAGTAGTTATTAGCTTCAGCTAAGACATAATTACGATCCCGGTTGGCTGTTTGCGCCAACCTCAGCGGGCCGCAAGGTGAAAACTAAGCGGTAACTGGGGGAATAGCAGACTAAACTTGTAGATACTTATTTCTCGATGATTTTGGACGCGAGTGCAATTCTCGCCGCCTCCACCATTTTACGAATCAGTGATGAAACGTCTCAATAAACAAAAGCCTCGGCCTTAGGGTCGGGGCTTTTTGTTTTTGTACATCACGGGCAAAGAGACCAGTTTTGTGCGCAGCATTGATTCAACTTGATCCCATGCGCGCAGAACTGCGATAAATTGTTCTGAGCGAGGAGCGAACAATGGCTGACGATGATTTATTCGATGTACAAGAGCGAATTTATAAGTTCAACTTGTCCGAGATTCACACGCCTGAAGAGTGGTGCTCGTTCTTCGCAGACGGGATTGCGCTTTTAGAGCACCCAGATGATGAAAGGAAAGAGTATGCGATAGAGCGCATGACTACTGGTATTTGGTCCGAGGTCTACCAGCGAAACCGGCAACCTGAATTTGTGCCGCTTCCGGCAGTTCAGCGAATTCCCCCAATTCTTGATGCTATCGCTAAGCAAGATCCAAACAAGTTCTTCATCCTTCGATTTACGGTATGGGGAGCCTTTTCGGCAGACCAGCAGTCGGTCATTTCCAGTTGGCTGACTGCCGCTGAGGCCGGTGGAATCTTATCTAAGGATACGGTGGCTGTGGCGCGAATTCAGGCGGAATTGTATCCGACTGAAGATTGGAATCAGGCTAAATACATTTTGGAGCCGCTTTTTGATCATCCCAATGCTTTGCTTCGAGCCGCTGCAGCTGCTGGCTTTGGCGCGATGTACATCTGGGAAGCGAAAAATCTGCCGCCACTGGCGGCAACCATGAAGCAAGTAAAGGCGATGGAGCTTGAACGACCAGGATTTGCTGGACCATTTCTCGGTCAACTATTGATGGATCTGGGAGAAGATGACGAGATAGAGGATAGCGGTGTCAAGCTTGCTGACTGGATTTTGGAAATCATCGCTAAACGGCATGTCGATGAACCTCGTATTCCTTTCTATAACGGCATAGAGTTTCATGCTCATGAACTCCTAGGCTCTAATCCTGAAGCGGTTCGTAAGTTAATGGATTTTGGTGCAGAGTATGTGGCCGCTATGACTGCCACAGAAGAAGATCGCCCTATTGTTGGAATGCAAGAGCTACTTGAAGAACTTGCTTTCTCTGCAGATGATTTTGTAGCACGCATTTGCTCATGGCACCTAGCGTATCACTATCGCTTTCTCCATTCCGATGGGCGCAGACGTGGTTATGTTCAGCTTGAAGAGCGCCAGGCTGTTGATATTTTTCTTGTCTTTGATCCCTCAGAGCACGTAGATCGCCCTTATGCCGCCACGATTTATCCGAGAGATTCTGCGTTGGATGATGACTTAGCGTGGAGATGGATTGATAAGCTGGTTCCTCCATGTCTAAGGCCGTCTATTAAGGAAGACGAGTCGCCGCCTGGAATTGAAGGAGTTAAGCCCGAATCTACGAGCTTTGTTTACGGCGATTACATCATTGAAATGATTGGTGACTGTGAGAAGAAGCAATGGGAAAGAGTTTGGATCAAATGGCCACAGCGAAGTTGTGAGTGGTAGTTACGTCGATTTATCTGGGTTTCTTGGTTCGAATCTGGCTTTTCATTTGGCTCTGGTAGTGCCGCTTCGTTTTCTCCTTCTGGAAGAATGGGGTTTCCCGGAATAGCAGCTGAGTGCCTCCGAATCTCGGTCTGCTGGACTTTGCTGACAGGTGAGGCAGAGGTAGAAATAATGACCAGCCAATTTGAGGGTTTTGACTACCGGAGACTGTTGCAACTGCAGCGTTCTGTCGGCGTATAGTGTTGGCATCTTCGTTTGTTACTGAAGGTTTCAGTGAAGCTCGCCTAAATGGTTTACCCCGCCATACTGTAGTTTTGGGCTGATTATATGCCGTCGCAATCTACCGGTTTTCCCGGTAAGAATTCTATCTCCAATTGCCGGGCAACTATGCGGCCAAAAACTCCCATGCAGGGCTCCATTTGCAGCTCTATTCCTTGTTCTACTGGATTTAACTTGAGCCAATAAATCACATTCGTCCCATTGAATTCGCTCAGCTCAAGTTCTTGGATGTCGCGGAGCTTGAACGTTACGACAACATGTTTGTTGGTTATGAAATGAGATGAAATCGTTTCGTTGGTCGTGTGCCAGGTGTAAACCTTGAGCCAAGAAGTTCCGCTTCTATCGAAATGGAGTTCTGTCACCTCCGCATCGTGAAACAATGGCCAGTACTCAAACCAGTCAGCAAGCTGACTGGCTCCTGGTATGTTAGCTCTAATCCAATTATCGTTTTCCACATTAAAGATCCGCGTGTGGTGCTGCCTTAAGTTCTACCCAGAACGTATGAGAGTTGGGCTGCCTGGAGCTAACCTGGAAGCTTTTTTTCTTTTCTTTAGCGTCCGCCCCTGCGCCATCAGCCCATCTCTCGTCCCTGATAGCTAGAGAAGGGCAATGGTTACTTCCTCTGTTGCTTCCGCAGCTGATTTCACCCTATTCTCGGATGTAAGCTCGCCTTATTCTCGTGGCAGAAACAAAGCCGGCGATACTTTGAAGTATTCGGCAAGGCGACAGGCTGCTCGTTTGCTTAACCCTCGATGGCCACTAAGAAATGCTGAGAGATTTGACTTGTGACCCACGAACTCAACAAGATCCGCTTGTGCAAGTTCGTTCTCTTCCATGAGAAAAACCAGCGCTTCTTGTGGTGTCATTACTTCTGCAAGCCGAGGGAGTTGCTTCTCGTATTGAGCAATCAAATCGCCAAGCACTGACAGGTAGTCGGCTTCGCCAATGCTCAGGCTAGCTCTTCGATAGGCTAGCCCTTTCATTACTTTTACCGCTTCTTCGAATTCTGACTTGTCGCGCAGTGGCACTAGCGGAAACTCGCGGATCAGTTCCATGTATGCCTTATCAACTCTTGCTGTGTTCATGCCTTCCACCGGTCGTATTCTGCGTGTGTCATTGCTTCTAATATGTATAGGCGCTGAGCTTGATAGTCAATTGAACTGATTATTCTGTAGTTGTTTCCACCGATGTCGAAAACGACTTGGTCCTTTACGTAATCCGCGCTTCTAAAGGTCTCACGAACTTCTGTGAACGATTTCCATGCAGCTGATTTTGTAGTGTCGATCCAATTCGATAACGGCTTGCGCGCGTTCGAATGTTTTCTCGCAAAAGAATGCAGTTCGCTTTCGTTGATGATTTCCACTTGAGCAGTTATTTCTTAGGTTATCAATGTGATAACTGTTTGTCAATCCGACCGGCGGTGAGTTCTGAGTTCGATGTTATCGTTCTGATAACCGGCTGTCAACTTAATTTGCCTGGCCCTACTGGGTGAATCCGCAATGCTGTGGAGCAGAAATGACCAGACGTATTTTTCGTTGTATTATCCATTGATTCGTTCGCTGGAGTTGGCTTTGTACAGTTTGTCTGATTACCCTAAAGATGCATCGAAGCTTTTCGACTTCGCTATGCAAGACCTTAAGCGGGGCGATGTCCATGGTGCCGAACGCATGCTCACTTTTTCTCTGCAGATTGAAGAACGACCGGCCACTTTCTTTGAGAGGGCCAAACTGAAATTTCAGTTGCTTGATTATCCACAAGCACATTATGACGCCACACGGGCTATCGAAATGGCTAGAGAGATGAAGCTGGAGCCCAGTCAATCGGAGCCCTATTCAAAGTTGTTGGCTGAAATTCAACCGCATCTAGATGCCGAAATCGAAATGGAAAGAACAGTAACGAGGCTGGCTCAAGCCGGTGATCTGCACGGTCTCTTCACGGTTTTTGATCTTTTGAAATTTGAAGATGCCATGATGGAAATCGCACGTCCGTCTTTGCGAATGATTTTGAAAGATGACCCCACCGACAAGGCTGCTTCCAAGATTGGTGGTTGGCCTATATTGCCGGATGATACTAGTTGGCCATCCAATGTTGACGGATTACCTTTGGCGTTTCTTTGCCGAATTGATCTTGGTTGTCTTGCTGGCACAGCCTTCTCTGAACTGACTAGCAAGAAAACTGGCTACCTTTCCTTTTTCTATGATGCCGTAGAGCAACCTGCTGCTTGGCGTCATAAAGATCGCTATGGGTGGAAAGTTTTGTTCACTCCCCCGGGCTTGCGGTTGTGTTATCCGGAGGAACCCGAAGGACTAAGCGAAGACTGCGTCTTTAAGTCTTGTTCTGTGTCGTTTGAAGAGGAATTGACCTTCCCACAAGAAGATTGCGGGTGGAAGCCTGAAATGACTAGCGAGGAGGAGGCTCGATTCGATTTACTTTGTTCTGCTTGGTATGGTCGACATTCTTTTGAGAAGCATCGGCTATTTGGCTTCCCCCAAGTGTCGCAAGACGGTTGGGAGCTGGAATGTCAGCTAGCTGCCAAAGGTATCACTCATAAGGAGTTTACAAAATTAGAACCGCAGGTTTCTGCCAAACTCACTGAAAGTCTAAATGACTGGATACTGCTACTTCAACTTGATTCATTTTACGATGCCGCAATCTGGTGGCAGAACGGAGTTAAGCTCTGCTTCTGTATTCACAAAGATGATTTAGCTGCAGGTGATTTTGACAAGGTTTGGGTGGTAATGCACTAAGGCCGTGCTGCCTTTCCTTCCAGCAGGGAATAAAGGATACTATCATCGGCCTAGAACGGCGGAAGTAATTAGGTATGGAAGGCTCGGACGAAAATTATTCGCGAATTTGGCTGCGAAAGTATCAGAATCCCCGGTCTGAGGCCGGGGTGATTGCATCGCAAGTACCTAATTTCAGCATTAGATGTTTTCCCTATGGCATGACCGGTGCGCTCGATAGCTCCATGGACCTTATCGAAGACTCTAAGCCCACCTATTATCGGCTTGTGTTTTGGAGCGCCATTATCGGGTCTTTGATGGCCCTTGGCGCACTATTGGCCTTGCTGCTTGCGGCCGCGAATTTGTTTCCATTAAGTGGCATGCTTTGGATGTTTTGTTTGTTTATGCCAGTAATTTTCTTGAATCTTTTTGGGAAATATTTCAAAAAGAAGATCGATACATATTTGAGTACAAGGCTGCTAAAGGTTGTCTCAATTAGTGTCAGAGAGAAAGTGCTGAACTTGTATTTGAAGGGAAAGGATCCAATTTCTATCCCGCTTTCTTCAATCACTTCTATTGAATTAGCACCGTCAAAGAGTAGCGATTTGGCAAAGCAGACCATAGTTATTTCTGGCGCTCAGATGAAAGAGCCTATCTGCATAAAGCTCTCGGCCATCCACACTCACGAGAATTGGATGATAATTTCCCATGCACTTTCTAATTTTGCCAAGCATATCAGCATTGATGATGGTATTGCCAAAGCCCTTACTCTTCCCAGTGCTGATACATCGTTTACTGAGCTATGGCTTGACAGTCTATCGTCGGCACCAGAGGCCGAATCTCTACAGGAGATACCAGATGGTCAGACTTTGGCCGCTGGTCGCTATTTGGTTAAGTCGAAATTGGCTTCTGGCGGGCAGGGGCACGCCTATCTTTGTTACGATGAAACAACGCGAGAGGAAGTCGTTGTAAAAGCATATCTACTGCCTGTGTATCAGGGAAGGCATCTGAAAGACGTTGCCATTCAGCAGCTCGAAGCTGAGGCTATGGTATTGCAGCGAATCAATCATCCACAAATTGTGCAGTTTGTTGATTGGTTTAGTACTTCCAGTTGTGCTTTTCTTGTACTCAAACGAATAAGTGGAAAGAATCTCAGACAGTATCACGCAGTTCGAGGCAGCTTGCCGACTGCACTAGCGCAAGATTTGACTTTGCAAATGTGCGAGATTCTTGGGTACTTGCATAGTTCCACTCCGGCCATTGTTCATCGCGACTTCACCCCCGACAATCTTATTATTGATGGGCAGCAGAAGCTCACGCTTATCGATTTTACTATTGCCGAGCCCACTGGTGCCGTATCTGGCTTGCCACCAGCTGGCAAGCCTGCTTATATGCCGCCGGAACAGTTTCGTGGTGAAACTTGCGTGCAGTCTGATATTTATGCTCTTGGTGGCACATTGCAATATTTGCTGACTGGCTGCGATCCAGTGGCTCTTGTGCAGACGAACATATTGTCGACTGAGCCAGGGGTCTCGCCTCTGCTTGCCGAAATAGTGTACAAGTGTCGTGCTCAACTGCCCAAAGATAGATTTCAGTCAGTCGATGAAATCGCGGCTCTGATTCATTCTTCGATGAGAGCATAGATAGATGAATAACCAAGCAAATCTAAGTAAGCTTAACTATCATCCTGCCTCTATTGAGAAGATAGCTAAACTTCACGCTATCACTCAGGTTGGTTTGATTATCTGTACGATTGCTCTGTTGCTTATATCCATAATGATTTTCTTCTACGGTATTGGCATGAATGTTACCAGTGGAATGAAATTGATTGTCTTTGCCCTTGCCTTCTTCTGTGTAGCAACCTTTTCATTGTGGTCCAAAGTTGGCAAGATTCGTGACTCTTATCTGGCGCAGATACAGCCACTCATTGTTACCTCTGGTGGTGCAATATTTCCATTTGCCACAATTTTGCAATTGAAGGGGCGGCGCTGGAGGCGCTGGGAAGAGCTAAAAAATGCTTTTATTTATTGGAATGATGGTCCGGATTTTGATGATAGCGATGCCCTAGTTCTGACATTTAAAGATGGCAGTAGTACGCGCATTGCCTTGAAAACTATGTTGCATCAAGACATTGAAAAGCTGCTAGTGGCTCTAGAAATGTGGGCACCGCCGTCGGCAATAAGTGAAAATTTTGTTGACTTGCGAGGCTATCTGAGCCAGGCATTGCAGAAGCAGGGGCTCAAGAGTTACACGGCACTTTGGAATGATGAACTAAGTCGGCGTTTTAGTTTGGCTACTTTTAGACCGCTGCCAGCCGGTACAAAACTGCAAAATCGGCGTTTTGAAATTACCAGTCAACTTGGCTTTGGTGGCTTTTCTGCCGTATATAACGCTGTCAATTCCCGAGGTGAACAGGTTGTTATTAAGGAGCTGGCTATTAAGCAGCTTGATAGTGAGGCACTCAAAACTTCTCTTCTCGATCACATGAGTCGAGAGACTGCGCTTCTGGCTAAGATTCAGCATCCACAGGTATGCCGCTTGCTTGATACTTTTGTGGAGAATGATCGTCATTATATTGTTTTGGAAAAAATTCCCGGGTCAACTCTGCGTCAGGTTGTCGTCGACAACGGTCCTATGAGAGAGGCCGAAGTGAAAGCACTTGCTTTGCAGATGGCTGAGATTCTCAGCTACCTCCATTGCCAGCAACCGCCCCTGGTGCACCGGGATTTTACACCGGATAATCTCATAATCAGGTCAAACAAATTTCTTGCTTTAGTCGACTTCAATGCCGCGATGGAGTTCCTTGCCGGAGCGACTGGAACAATTATTGGTAGACATCACTACATGCCACCTGAGCAAATCCAAGGCAAAGCGGTGGTAGCGAGTGACTATTACAGTATGGCCGGTACTATTTATTTTCTTTTGACCGGGCGAGACCCAAGGCCACTGACACAACTAGATGTGCGAGCTGAGGGGATACCAATATCTGGTAATTTAAACCACCTGTTGTTCGCTTTGACGAGTAGTGATATTAGTGAGCGGCCAGATATGCAGCAAATCATTTCGGCCTTGCAGTCTGCTTGATGTGCTTGACTTCTGGCGGCCCGAGGCCTGAGGTTGACCGGCCTGTAAACTGCCTGGCCGCTACTGTCCACTAAAACGCTTAATTCTCGCAATGCGGAGAGGCATCTTAGTTTTCAATCGGCTAGAGTTATATCTGCAACTAGAGGAGATTGAGCACCATGGATGACAAGGATAAGCTGAAAGCGATAGACATTCTCAATAAGATTATGGAATTGGAGTTAGCTGGCGTGGTCCGCTACACCCACTATTCTCTTATGGTCTACGGTTATAACCGCATTCCTATCGTTAGCTGGCTCAAGGCAAACTCTAATGAGAGTTTGATGCACGCCCACAAGGCCGGTGAGCTTGTGACTTTGTTGGGTGGCCACCCATCGTTGAAGATTGGACCATTGCTTGAGACCGAGAAGCATGACCTGGGTGATATTTTGCGTGAGAGCTTGGAGCACGAGAAAGCTGCTATTGCGGCTTATTATGAACTTCTCCATGCGTCAGAAGGCAAATCTGTTCTGCTTGAAGAGTATGCTCGTGAAATGATTATGGGCGAAGAATTGCACTTGGACGAAGTCAACAAGATGTTGAGAAAGCCTGGAGACATTCATCCTTTCAATCCTTAATTTGCCACTGAGCGGCACAATCATAAAAATAGAAAGCCCTGGCTCTGGTCGGGGCTTTTTTTACTTGTCGCCGCATCAACTAATTTTCGTTTTTTGTGCTCTCGGCCGCATGAATAAGGTCGCCGAGCAATTCACTAGCCAGGTCTGGGATGCCCTCGCGCCGGAGCGCTTTGCCGTCTACAGACCACTGTCGACCACTGCTGTCTTCACTCATGGTGAAGCTCAGATGAGGCTTGCAAGCGTCGTTGTGTACCTCATTAAATGATAAGACCTGTCCTTCTTCGTAGGGCAGCAAGTAAAGATCAATAGTGTTGCCATAGCCAAAGAAGAAAAGCCCCCAGTGAGCGGTGTGTAGGCAGGCGGTGAGAACCGGTTCTTTGCTGTCGGCTGGGAAAAATTCATGGCTATGCAGTGGCCGCTGGATGCCGATGACCAGCTCAATGCTATTTACTTTCTCGTTGTATAAGTTGGCTTGGACAGCAAAAACGTCAAAGAATTGATTGATGCTGCTTTCAATTGGGTCTTCTGAGTTTGCCAGATCGGCGCACTCTTGGCCGTCATATTCTTTTTGATAAGTCATTGTCTCTAGCGGTGGAGAATAGACTGATTGCTCTGGCTCTGGTTCATCTAAATCTTCAATAGTTGGTGGCGCTGATGGTGGCGGAATTTTTCGAGGATCGTACATCATGTCCAGATACTTACCAATATCATCCCCACGTTTGGCTTTGAGCATATCTAGCATTTTCAGCGATGAGTCGACCTTTTCCTCTGGCAACGACTTTCTTTTAAACAGATTGGCTAATAGACTCATTTTTTTATCCTCAATTTGAATTTAGTATTTTCGCAATTTATTCAGAGGCATCACTGCCAGGCTGCGGTTACAAGTGTTTTTAGTGACTTGAGATCTTTTAATCGATTGGCCAGGAGCTGATCTGGATGTTCGCCCTTTCTCTTCAAATCGCGTTCGTACAGGTGAGTTTTTATGGCAGCGGCCGGAGTGGCGACTAGTGCAATTGCCTCGGCCGGAATGACGGTAGCATCGCCGGCAATGCCGAGACGATTGCTAACTATTGGTCTTTGTCTGTAAGCGTGATAGCCGATTGTACTCATTATGCCAGCGCTAGCACCCAGTGACGAGATTAGGGGGGCGGTTATGGCCTGCTGCCCTGCTACTTTCCTTGTGCGATTGATGCTTTTCTCTTCATGGAATATTAGAGTATCTAGGCCAAGTTTTTCTTCTCTCAAGTGAATCAGTTCTGCGGCGATTTTGCCATGCCTGGTGTTCGCATCATCGCTAGCTAAGAGATTTGCCAGTCGTTCAAATTTACTTCTTGCTTGTTCGTCTGAAAGGCCTTTCAAAAGCGGTAGTTGTTCGTTAAGGTGGCGCTCTTGTCGTCGCTCTATGCAATCTCCTGCCGCTTTGCTAGCGAGCGGTCCGAGGCCAGCGAGGACTGCCGAGGTAACTAGAACTGGGCCGGTGCCACCGGAGTATCTGGGGTTGGAAAATGATTTATAACCGAGCATGGTTGAGCTGAATCTACCAAAATTTACTGTCGCATTGATGAGGTAGAAGGTGTTCTTGTACCAGGTGAGTCTTCGAGAATGTGCGTTCCAGCGCTTGAATTCAAAGACGAGCCGATCTCGTTCGTATTTAAGTAGCTCTTCCTTTAGTTCTAGCAGTTCGCGGCGCGATCCATCGATTTGACTTTGCTCCATCAGGGCATGTCGACTGATCAACAATTGGTTTACTCTCTCAACGGTAGATTGTACGAAGGCCAGTGATTGGCGTCCTGAGAAGCCTTTCTGCTTGGCGCGTATGGCTTCAACACCATTGGCTGTTAGTTCAACCAACGAGCTGGTGCCGCCTAGAAGTGCACCAACAGTAGCGGATGAAAGTGCTCTTTTGCTGGCACTTTCTGAAATTCGTGCAGGATTATTCCAGCCCTCAGCTCTTATGCTCAGGTCGGCAAGACTGAAGCCGAGAAAACAGGCGTAACCCGCTTCTTGGGCTAATGGGTATGCTATCTTTCGCCAGCTCGCATAGTGATTGACGGTCTGTTGATAGCGCACGTTATATTCAGCTAGATTTACCAAATCGAGGAAGATCAGGCGGTCGTAGGATCTTATTTGCTGCTCTGTTTCACTGAAAGAGGGCGCCACAATCTGATTTTCATTGGCGGTTTTGCTGGCTTCTATCAAAGAGGTTTCTGCGCTTGCTGGCAGCATTGTGGCTGCTAGTAGCAAAAATAATATTGATGCTATTCGAAGCGTAGCCATGTCGGTTCTTAGAGTCGATTTGTTTTCTGAATTTTGACAGTACCATATTTGTCGCTTGCTACGTATCATTTCGTACAAAGCTCTAGCAAAAGTACTGCATTGACTATGCTACAAGGTTCACAATCAGCTTAAAGGATGACGAAAGCAATTGGTGTGACCAAGTAAAATTTTGGTAGTTGCTAAGTTGGCGCGTGGATACGTTGCCTAATTTTTAGTTCAAATGTTCTCGACTGACATTGTCAGTATTTGAGTCGAAGAAAGACCAATACATGGAGAATAGCGATGACCAAGGTCTCGAGCAATCCGAAGCAGCAGTCGGCTATAGATGTTGAGGTTAATCCCCATTTTGTTCCAGCTAGAGAGCGGCGAGAGCAAGGCAAAGCTCTGCGTGACGCTGTGCCCCGTAAGAATCACGCTAGCTGGATGCCGTCTCCCAATAGACCAGAGCCGATCAGTGTATTAGCTCAGTCGAATCAAGGCCGCATTGAAGAGCTTATTCCAATTCGCTATGGGCGCATGCTCAAGTCGCCCTTTACATTTTTTCGTGGTAGTGCGGCCCTTATGGCAATGGATTTGGCCGAAACTCCGGTTAGCGGTCTTAAGGTGCAGCTATGTGGTGACTGTCATTTGCTCAATTTTGGGGCTTACGCAACTCCAGAGCGAAATATTATTGTAGATATCAATGATTTTGACGAAACCATCCCCGGCCCCTGGGAGTGGGATTTAAAGAGACTGGCTACAAGCTTTGTCTTGGCCTGTCGTGGAAATGATTATGACAGTGATGTTTGTCGCGAGGCGGCGCAAAGTGCGGCACGCTCCTATCGTAAGTCGATGCGCGATTTTTCTGAGATGTCGGTGCTCGACACCTGGTACTCGAAAATGGATCTTGATAGTTTCATTTCTGAGATTCAAGATAAAGATTATCGCCAAGATGCCCTAGCCTTAATTGATAAAGTCAAAAGCAAGTCTATTAAGGAATACTACTTTCCCAAATTGACTATTGAAAAAGATGGAAGGCGTCTATTTAAGGACAGTCCGCCTCTTGTGTATCATACCGATGAGCAGCGCGAGCAGTCGTTTCTAGATATGGCCGCAGGTGTTTTTCGGGACTATAAAGAGACCGTCAACGATGCCCGGCGCACCTTACTTGATCGCTATACCTTAATGGACGTAGCTATGAAAGTTGTTGGTATTGGCAGTGTCGGTACCTTTTGCGCTGTGTTGCTGCTTATGGCTGATGAAGACGATCCGCTAATCTTGCAGGTGAAGGAGGCTCGTCGTTCTGTTCTAGAGCCCTACGTCGAGAAGAGTCGCCACGAAATGCATGGACAGCGTGTAGTGGAGGGCCAGCGTCTGATGCAGGCCCATAGCGATATTTTTCTTGGCTGGGCACGAGGCCCCCGTGGCCGTGACATGTATTTTCGTCAGTTAAAAGACATGAAGATGTCTCCGCTGCCCGAACTCTGGACTCCCGCTCGCGCTATTGAGCTAGCGAAGTCGTTGGGATGGGTTTTAGCGCGTGCCCATGCACGTTCTGGGGACGCGGCCAGGATCAGCGGCTACTTGGGTTCGAAAGATGTATTTGACAATGCAGTAGCTGACTTTGCTGTTGCTTATGCAGATCAGACCGAACGCGACCATCGCTCTCTTGTTGATGCTGTTCGGAAAGGGCAGGTAGAAGCTTATATCGAGAGGTAGATAGGTAGATAGGTGCATCTATTGACCAATGCTGCTAAGCTTTTTGCCGGTTGCTGAGAGCGGAAAGTCATAGATGACCGGCGTTGACAATTTGAGTTCAACAGAGAATGAATTACGCGCGCGCGATGTCATTTTTAGTTTCTGTCGTTGTTTTCTTGTAGCAGCAGCTATTTTCGTTTTGTGCGTCATAGTTTTGCCTCCATGCTATGGCAGCATAGACGATGTACACCTGACTATGATTGTTTCAGGGGTTGGGGTCTGCCCGCGTCCAGATTGTCATACTCTCTTCCCCCATATTTGGCTAGGCCAGCTGCTTTCGTGGCTCTATACTGTGCAAAGTCGCATGCCCTGGTACGGCCTGTTACTTTCACTTGCAAGTGTCTTTTCTTATAGCCTGGTGCTTTGCGTCTTTGCTTGGGAGCGTCCTTCAGCTTTGCGAAAGGCGCTGATTGGTCTTTTTACCCTTGTCTCTATGGTCGCTCTTTGGATCAGTGTGACGTTCACCAGCACTGCAATCTTTTTAGGAGCAGCATCTGCGTTGTTTGCTATGTCAGCGTTCGAGAATAAGAATCTAACGAGAGCAGGCAAAGTGCTGGTGTTGAGTATTTCAGTCGTAGCGATGTTCATGGCGGGGCTGATAAGAGTCGACTCCGCCCGGCTGATGGTGCTACTCTTTGGTGCACTTTTCTGCTGCCGTTTTGCTTTCTCGCGCAATACAACAAAGCTGCTTCTTGGATTAGCTTTTGCAACAGTGCTTCTTACTGTTGTGCAAATAGACGATTATGTTGATCTCCGCTTTTATGCGCGTGAGCCTGGTTGGTCTAACTTCTTTCGCTTCAATGATGCAATGAATAAGATCTGCGATTTTCGCAGATTAGCATACCGCTCTGATACCAAGAAATATTTTGATACTGTTGGCTGGAATGAAAACGATCTCAATGTAATGATGGCTTATGAATTTGCCATTGATCCCAAATTTTATTCATGCGAGAGCGCGGAGAAATTATTGTCTTTCTTTTCCGTGTTTAGATCTGATTTGTCACTGCCAATGGTGCTGGAGCATAGTGGTAAATATATCGGCAATAGGCTTGTTTTGCCCAGTCTTCTCCTTGCTGTATCGCTTTTTGCCTTTCTCGATAGCGGCCGCCTGAGTCGAACACGCTACTCGTTTTTGATTATGGGAGTTCTTGTGGTGGTTTTATACTTGCTTTGTTGTATGAAGCTTGAGGCGAGAATTACCCTGCCATTGTTTGCCTGGCTGGCACTTGTCACTCTCTACTATTGCGATGATGAGAAACTGACGCAGCGATTGCGCTTAGTGGCAAAGCAGAGTCCTCGTAAGCTTGCTGTTTGCGCCGGTGCAATAGCTGTGGCACTCTTGACTGTCGGCGCCGGCTATTGGCAGTATAGTGGCGAGGCCTCGAGAGCCAGATTGCAGTTAAAGAGTAGCTGTATTGCCTTGCAGCGTTTGCATGGCTCTTTGTATGTTATTCCAAGTACTGTGCCACTCGGTTTGGTTTCTCCCTTCGAGAATGTTCGCGATTATTTTGCCTCAATGCGAGTTTTGATTCCCTATCTTGCGGCCTCTCCTCTAGTCAATTATTTAGTTGATGCAGAAACACAGAAAACGACCAGAATTCCATTTCTCGAGCCCGGGGTGCTTCTTTGCACGACAGATACTAGCAAGCGATTCAAATCTTACTATTCGGACCATCTAAATAAAAACGTTGTCTTTAAGTCTTGCTTTACCGATGAGCTAATTCAAGTGTACAAGGCTGAGATTGCTGAGCCTGAGCCGAAGAACTAGTTATTGATAAATTTTGCGGATAGTGTTGGCATCTCTATCGCTTAGTTTGATCAAAGGCGATTTGAAGTACATAACATCCAGGCCGGAGGGGGAGTGCCCATCAATTCCTAGGGCATGACCAGTCTCATGCAATGCTAAATTGAACAGCTGTTCTTTCGCGCGTGGTGACATGTCTTTATTGTCGTAGCTTGGAGCTGAGAGATTGACATAGCTTTTGGTTACAAGTTCTCGGCCGTAAGAACTTGTTTGCCCGGCGCTGCCAATGTTCATGGGGTCGTCGGCGGTAGCACGCTGCACAATTATGTTTGAGTCGTACTGGGTCGGCCATAGTTCCATGCGAATGGGCGAGCCGGGAAATTGGCACCACAGATTCATGGCTTGAAAAATGTAAGTTCTCAGCTCTGGCGAAAACCCGCTTTTCTTTGACTGGCTAATGTAGACCTTGAGCACCGAACCTGGTGCTAGGCGTTTGGTATGAATTGAATCGCAATAGTCGGGAGAGCTAGGGCTTTGCGTGGCCCGCCACTGCAAAAGCTCTGTTAACTCGTCGCGATAAGATGTGGCGAAGGTTACGTTCACTCCGGCCTGATTGCCAAGAAGGGCTTTGGCATAATTGTCGCGGGCAGCTTGCCAATCGGCGCTAGCACGTTGATATTGCCCGGTGACGTCGTTAGCCATGGCTCGGACATAGTAAAGATCAGCCAGGCTGTTGGCGGCATCGTGTGGCAACAGGCTAAGCGCTTTGGTGTAACAGGCGACAGCTAAGGCATAATTTTTGGCCTCATAGGCGGCCTCGCCTTGCTCTTTGTACTTTGCCGCTTGTTGAGCTGCCGTAAGTGCACTTACTTGGGGGGGCGATGTTGCCGGGGCTGCTGGGGAGTTAGCTGTTCTCGTCTGCCTGGCGATTGTCTGCGTGGTCTGGCCTGGTGCCGCTTGAGCTGGTAGGTATAACTGGAATAGCAAGTTCGCAGTGAGAGCTGTACCTAAGGTTCTACAGAGAGCGATACTTGAAAGTCTGAGCAACTGCAAACGAGACCTCATTTAAGCACAACTGTTTTGTCTGACCGGCGCAACTCTTGAATGTTGATTAGCAGAGGGCAGCCGTATTCGTTTAGTGACGGAAGTTTGGTTACTCTGTATTCGCTACAGTTTTTGTAGGCAAGGCCACCATCAAGGGCCATGAAAATCTTGTCAATCATAAATAAGTCAGCTGCTGGGCCGACAAGGCCTCTTGCTTTTACTTCTGAGCCAATTTTTCTGCCCACTTCATTGTTCGCTAGATCTTTTTTTGTATCAAGATAAAAACTGAGAGTGCCCGAGTTGCTGCTGAAGATCGCTTTCAAGTATTCGTTTGTATTAAATATTACAACAGCGCCTAGTTCGCCAATTTCATAAGACACCAAAGCCGAGCCATATAAGTGTTGAAAGCTATTGAGCAATTGCTCGTAGACCTGAGTCGGTTGGCCCCTGACCATGTGGGTGTAGGTATTCTTTCCGTATGATTCTTGCGTGGGTGGTTGGTCAAACTGTTGTTGCAGCGGTGCCAATGGCATCAGTGCGCCGCTACCAAATATTGATTGTTCAACATTGCTGACCCGCCACACTACGCTTAGTATGTAGCAAGCAATGGTGAAGACAGCTATGGTCAATGATGTAGAGAGGAGCTTGAGTGCTATGTTCATCGTTTCGCTTAGTACTTCACTTGTGGCTTAATGCCAAGTCTAATACATTAAGTGCTTGGTCACATGAAGGCAAGCGTTGCTTAGCAAATACTGACGCTATAATGCAAAGATGCATGACAAGTTAAATTCGCAGATGCAGGGTGGTGATTTCGGTGGGCGTCCACCGGCAAAGATTGCCACATTTGAAATTCCACCAGATCGTTTTGTTTGCATAGTTTGTCACGCCATGGTGCCGCAAGCGGCTCGGGTGCTACCGCACATGTCGGCGTATGTATGTCTCAGCTGTGCCGCCAACGCTGAGAATGCCCCAATTGGTGAGGCCGAGGTCGTCAATAAATCCTTTTCGCCGTGGTCTGAGGGCGAGGTTGCTTTGCTCAACGACTATCAGCTTTCGAAAGTATTTCTGCCTTTTGTCTGTAATTCAGAACATCTTTTAATAGCTAAATCAGATGGCTTTATCTGTCCTGAGTGCGTTGGCTTTAGGATACTTTGGGTTTACTCTTGGATGCTCAGCCCCGATTGGAAGTTGATACGCTAGGTTTTCAGCTGATAAAATGACCGTATGACAAAGCTGGTTAATTGCTGTTCTTCAATACTTGAACGTGATGGTTTTGAACTTCTACCGTCAGTAGTCGACGCTTCTGCGGTCTCGACACTGCTGGAGGCAATTGGTGAAATTCAATGTCAGTCTGGTAAAGCTGGCATAAGGGGGTTGCTGCGCAACTCACGCTTGATTCAAGCCTTTGCTTCTAGTCCTGCAATCTTGGGTATTGCCAATTCGGTCATTGGTGAGCGTGCACTTCCGGTGCGAGCAATCTATTTCGATAAAACGCCTACATCAAACTGGTATGTTACTTGGCATCAGGACCTTACAATTGCAGTGATGGAGAAAATTGAGGCTCCTGGTTGGGGTCCGTGGTCTGTAAAAGACGGTGTGCCTCATGTGCAGCCGCCTGCTGCTGTTTTGAATAACATGATTTCATTGAGGGTTCACTTAGATAAGTGTGCGGTCGAGAATGGTGCTATCAAGTTTATTGCTGGATCTCATTTAGACGGAGTTCTTGGTGGCGATGAGATTGCTGTGCGGAGAAATCAGAGTGAGTATTTAGTCTGCGCGGCAGAATTAGGAGATGTCATAGCTATGCGACCCCTGATTTTACACAGCTCATCACAGTCTCTGTCTCCAGCGCATCGTCGCGTACTGCATATTGAGTATGCGGCTGAAGACCTTCCGTTTGGACTTTGCTGGGCTGAGGCGTAGTTGGAGCAGCCTGTGATAACATTCCACGGTGGTTAAATCATTTGGTCGGAGACAATAGAGACAAGTTATGAGCGAGACCGTAGCACCTGCATTGCGAGCTTTACTTGAACGGTTCATTGATTACGCTGGGCTCTTCCCGCCAGCCTCTGTGCCCCTTGATGCCACAATTGCCAACTACCACAGCTACCAGAATGGCGAGCACCGCTGGATGTTGCGCTGGTTGGTGCTGCCTGTTAGTCAGTGTGAGACAGTGCATGCGGCGCTGAGGCCCTCACTTTCTCTAATTGCTGAGGCCGATGATGGGCATGCAGCCGCTCTAGAGACTAAAACTATTGTTAGTGCCAATCGACCGGTTTATTGTGAGGTTTCGCCTGACAATTTGGCCATGCTCGATGCTGTTAAGGAGGCGGGTAATTTCGCTAAGATTCGCATGGGAAGTGTGCAGCCTGAAGGAATTCCCTCTGTAGTTTCGGTGGCTGGATTTATTAATGCCTGCGCTGACCGCAAATTGCCATTTAAGGCAACCGCAGGTTTGCATCACCCTGTGCGGGCATTGCAGGCTTTGACTTACGAAGATGACGCACCGCGAGCGGTATTACACGGTTTTCTCAATGTTCTCATGGCTGCGGCCTTCGCTTGGCAAGGGCAGCGAGATATTGAGCCTATTCTCTCTGAAACTGAGCCTGCTGCTTTTTCTTTTGATGATAGAGCCTATTGGCGTGATCAGTCGTTGAGTTTGGCTGAGATTAAAGCCGCCAGGCATGATTTTATCCATTCTGTCGGCACCTGTTCATTTGATGAGCCAATCGCCGATTTAAGATCATTGCGGCTTTTGCCCTAATTTGTTCCAAAATGGAACTTTTGCCCTCAATGTCATTCTATGGCTACACTTCTCCGCTAATTTCCTGGGAGAACGGCTTTGACTGATTGAGGTGCTGGACGTGTTTAATAAGATTCTGTTTGCGGTGGCTTCTACCGTTGTGCTCGTTACTTCCCAGCAAATAATTATGTGGCTGGAGCATAAGCTCAAGACCAAAGAAGCTGTGAAGAAGTCAGAGAGTTAGTTTAGTTGACGTTTTTAATAGCAAGTAGTTTCTGGCTATGTGACCTTAGCTGGAAGGCAAGGTGTGAATGAGTACTGAGAACTTCGATGTAGTCATTGTCGGCAGCGGTTTTGGTGGGTCTGTCATGGCCTACAATCTCGCTGCCGCCGGTATGAAAGTTTGTTTACTTGAGCGCGGTAAGGCCTATCCCCCCGGTTCTTTTCCGCGCAGTCCAGATCAGATGAAAAACGCATTCTGGCAACCAGAGAAAAGACTTCTTGGGCTTTACGATTTTTGGTCTTTTAAAGATTCTGACGCCATTACCTCAAGCGGCTTAGGGGGCGGTTCACTCATTTACGCCAATGTACTACTGCGCAAAGATGCTAAATGGTTCAACGGCTGGCCTCTAAAATATGATGACCTAGTGCCACACTACGAGCGAGTAGAAAAGGTACTGAAGCCGGTGCTTTATCCCTTTGAAAAAGCGCCGTACAATCAAACTGTTAAAACCGCTGTTCTTCGAGATGCCGCTGCTGGTGTTGGTTTGCCCTTTGAGTTAGTGCCCCTGGCCATAACCTTTGGTAACTCTGCAGACAATCCCGTTCCTGGTGAGCAGTTGCATGGTGCTCCCAATCTTCATGGTGTAAACCGTTACGGTTGCAGGCTCTGCGGTGAGTGTTATATGGGCTGCAACTTTGGTAGCAAGAATACTCTTGACCTTAATTATTTGACTATGGCCAGTGAACTCGGCGTTGAGATTAGAACTTTAGCTGAAGTGAAGCAGTTGCAGCCCATTGATACTGGCTATTTGGTGACATATGTCTCTCACGTATCAAAGTCAACCTCTGAAAATTTCATTGCGTTGTCGACAAAATATTTAGTTCTAGCTGCCGGTAGCTTGGGTAGCACTTCCTTGCTCCTCAACAATAAGCAGTGGTTCCCTAATCTTAGCCCTACCCTTGGTACCAAGCTGTCTGGAAATGGTGATCTGCTGACGGTTGCTATTGGCTGTCGTGAAAAAGTCGACGGTAAGCTGGAGAAGCGCAATATCATGCCGTATTACGGGCCTGTTATTACTGGTGCCGCCCGTAATGATTCGGCAGACAGTCACGGGCGATTCTATATCGAAGATTGGACCTACACCACCATAATTATTTGGCTGCTTGAGACGCTCAATGCTAAAGGCTTAAAATTGCGTTGGTTCAAGATGTTTAGTGCGTACATTCGATCGCTTTTCGGCATTCATCGTAACGTCGATCTTTCTGCCAATGTCAGCCAATTTCTTGGCGTAGCCGATGGTTGTGTATCCAGCTTTCCTATGGTGGGAATGGGTGTTGATCAGTCTGATGGTGTCATGGCTTATGACGAAAAAACTAAAGAATTAAATTTAAAAATGCCGCGTAAGACCTCAGAGAAATTTTTCGACGGTGTGCGCGCTAAGATGAAACAGATTTCTGATTTTCTCAATGCTGGATTGTTTCTTGATTATCCCAGCTGGTATCTCAGCAAAACTGTAACTGTACACCCGCTGGGTGGTTGCCCGATGGGAGCGACATGGGACGCCGGTGTGGTTGATACCCATGGTGAAGTCTATAACTATCCAAACATGTTTATCGCCGATGGTTCTGTCATGCCGGCGGCAATTGGTCCAAATCCATCGCTAACAATCGCTGCTGTAGCTGATCGCTTTTCTCAACGAGTTGTGGCCAACTGGCAACGAGACAAAGGCAACGATTGATGGTTTATGCGTTTAGGCTGCCGCTGAAGTTTCCTTTGGATTAAACTCAAGGCAGAAGTGGATTACTGGCAGGCTGCCGACGTAGACTTTGCCGAGGTAGAAATTCTTGTCTACCAGGCGAATTTCGTCTCGAACAAACTTCGCTAAAATCGAGGTCTTCGAATAGTCGAGGGCGATGCAGTCTTTCTTATCCATCCAGCTGGCATCTTTATAGACTTTGGCTTCTACTGCGTTGACACCAAAAGGCAGGATGCGATTGATTAAAACGCCTTTCTTGCTATCGAACGTCTTACCTTGCCAGGCGAGGAAGCGTACTAGCTTTGAGAGGCCAAAGCCGCATGGAGAGCCTGGTGCAATTAGCGCTGTTCCTTTGGCTATGCCGTTGGGAACTTCGCCGCTTTCACTTTCGTGAAATAGCTCGTCAAGCTCTTTTGGAGACATATCTAAGAGTTTCTCTGCGTTCATGGAGACACCTTTGTCTTTTGTCGTAGTTTGCAAGGGCTAAGTTGCAACTACTCGCTAAGACAGGAGCGCGTCGTTTTGGTTCCCGAAATTTGACCTCTAAGGCAGAGCTCCTATTTGGGATTGCTTATTGTTGGTAACGTGTAGGTCGAGCGGTCGGCTAGGGCTGACTCTAGTTCTTTGTCTAGTTCTGCAACTAAGTTAGATAATTTTTCCAGTTGCTCAAATGCAATCGAAGTGTCACTTTGTTTTGTTGATTCACCAAGTCTTATGCAGAGTTTTGCAACATGTACCGCATCGATAATTTCGCAGCAATCTTTAAAACGGTTCAGCCTCTGTCGAAATACAGTTAGTTCGTTGGCGCTCAATAGCGCTTGAAGTTCCGCAAGATCAGCTTTGCAATTTTCTCTAAATAGGTTGAGGATGCCCTTTAGTTGTTTCTCGCTATAGATTTTTCGTAGCTTTGTGAAATTGGCTTGTTGGCAGACAAAGGTACTACAGTTAATGTTGTTTACCGCTGTAACTTTTACTGGCGTATTTCTTTGGAATGAGTTTCCTAGCCAGTTTGTTATTACCGTTTCTAGAGCGTCAGGGTCGAGCGGTTTGCTTATGAAGTCATCCATACCGTTGGCGAGGCAATGCTCTCGGCTTGCTACCCCGGCGCTTGCTGTTACTGCTATCACGGGCACTGGAACTCCGCGCCGCTGCTGAATCTCTTTTATGATTTTGGCTGCCTCAAAGCCGTCAAGCAATGGCATTTGGCAGTCTAAAAGCACAAGGTCGTAGTGTTTCTTGTTGAATGCGCTTACGGCTTCTACTCCATCGGCCGCCAAATCTATTTCAAATCCCAGATCTGCGAGAAAGAGGTAAGCTACTCTTTGGTTTAGTTTATTGTCGTCAGCAACCAGCACCTGTTTCTTTTCTCCGCGGAAAAGCGTTGAAGAAGAGGCTTTGACTTGGGCAAATGCTCCTAGTCCTAAAGTTGTGCTTTGTTCTGCACGTGCTACTGAGCGGAATTCTTCATTGTTTGTCAGTCTGTTTAGGCAGTTAAAGACGACCTGTCGTCGCATAGGCATGGCAATAGCCAGAACCTTTTCTTCCTGGTTAGTCTTGCTCGCTGGCGCCAGTCTATCTTGCGCTACTATGTCGACTAATTTGACAGAGTTCAACAAAGCTGAATTTGCTAGCAGTGAACGTAATTTGAGACACTCATCTTTCAATCTTACTGTGTCAAGGAACACTACTGTGGTAGCTGGATGGTCTTTCGTCTCACCCGAGGGCATGGCTGCCAATATGGCATGGACAGTTTGGGCGCTATCTGATGCTCTGCTTGAGAGGTCAAAAGTTTTTAGTAGATCGGAGATGGCGAATTTGCCGTCGTGAGAGGGCTCTAGGGTCAGTGCTGAAAAGTTGGTTGTAAGTCCAGAAGTTCTCATTGGCTCTTGTGCTGTGGAGTCAAGTTCCGTTCTTGGGCTGGCCCACACTTTTAAGATTTCTTGATTTGCTGGTTCTTCCTGTGGCAAGTAGAAGCCAAAAGTCGAGCCCACTGAGAGCGTGCTATCAACTAACATTTTTCCTGCCATCAATTCGACCAGGCGCTTTGAAATACTGAGCCCAAGTCCGGTTCCTGTTATCTGGTTCTCTTTGGCTACAGGTCCTTGGAAAAAAGGTTCGAAAAGATGAGACATGAGGTCCGGGCTGATGCCTGGACCACTGTCGCTGACAGTGAAGAGAAGTTGTCTTGGCTTATCCGCCGGTTTGACTGTTGAGACCTTAATTATTACGCTTCCTTTTTCTGTAAACTTGACGGCATTACCGCATAGGTTAAGCAGTACCTGCCGAATTTTTTGTGGATCTCCAATAACAGTTTCTGGTACGTCTTTATCAATGACTGAGAGAAGCAGGATATTCTTTGATGCTGCAGCGGGGGCTAAGATTTGCGCTACGCCTTCAATCGTCTCGGTCAGATCGACCTGAGCTGAGGCAACTTCAAATCTTCCCGCCTCAATTTTTGAAAAGTCTAGAACATCGTTGATTATGTTGAGTAGTGAAAGCCCCGCATTTCTCAGGGTGAGGACATAGTCGCGCGTCTCGGCGCTGAGTTCTGATCGCAGAATCATCTCGATCATCGGTAGCATACCGTTTAGAGGGGTACGCAATTCATGATTCACCTGGGCAAAGAACTCTGCCTTAACTGTCAGTGCCGATTTGAGCTGATTTATTGTTTCTTTGTTGGCTTCCAACTCGTCAGCAAATTTTGCCAGGCGCGCCTCGCATAAAGCAAGTTGTTGCTCAATGGTTTGCTCTTCGTCATTATTGGTTGCCATTGCTGTAAGCCCGTTATTCTAAAAACGTACTTGAAATAACTGTAGATAATCTTGATAGACGCCGCTCAGGCGTCGAACAGCAATGTTAATTTATGTCGACAAAATTAGTACGCGCAAACGTACGATTTATCTCTGTTGCAATAACTTCTAGGTGTACTCGAAAAACGCCAAATTAAGCCACGCTTGTTTGATCGTATCTCCCACCCTTGGGCCTGTCAATATCTAGTTGGTGAATTGTAGCTGAGCGGCTTGGCTCAAATCAGCCATGCGAATTCTCTTCAATAAGTCGTCGAGCGCGTTATGGGCCGTGGCAGCAGCTGGCAGGTTTGTGTTGTCGGCTGAGTCTTCCAGTACATCTCTGAGGCGTTCATATTCCACTTTGTGAAACTCCCATTCGTCTGCTTCAAGAGTATGTGACTTTTCAGTACTGCAATTTCTTTCTATCATCTCGTCAATGTACTTAAGTAGGAAATTCTCATTGAGCTTGGTCAGATTAGTTTCTATTTCTCCCGTCTGCATCAGGTGGGTGCCAGTTAGCAGCAAGCGGTAGACGGAAAGTAATTTGTTTAAACTCATTAGATCTTGTGCACCATTTGTTTCTTGGCTTGCTGCCAGCCATTGACTGTCGGCTAAGCCGAGATAGTGATAGCAGTGTATGCGAGTAAGGCAAGCTTTAGCGATTGCCTTTAATTCTTCATGCTCAGGGCTACTTTGCACTACTAATGGTGAGTAGATTTGTTCAAGTACAAAGCCGTTGTCTTTAAGCATCAGAGAGAAAAACTTTTTGATGTCTTGGGTGGTTACTTCTACCTGTACACCTTCACCTTCGGTGCTGAGTTCCACCGTTTCTTCGTTGACTTCAAGACCAAGAACTTGTCTTACTGGCAGTATGTGGGCTCCGCGAATTTCATAGGGCGAAGTTGGCGAAGCGAGGCCGCTAAGGTGGGCACCGCAGACGGTGGCGAATACCAGTGGATAGCTGTGTGTCTTTGTGGCATTTTCAACTGATGCTGGGAAATTCATGACTATACCTTTCAGATGAAGCGTCGATTTTGAGCATTAACTAGTCAGGTGCCATTGATTCTAATTTTGATTCTAATTTTGATTCTAGTGTCGGGCTTATTATCGCCAAAGTTATGCGAGGGTTCAAGGGTTGTCAGTGCCGCTAGTCACGCTAGTCATGACTAACGTCCTTGGGTGTAAACTACAAATTGTTTCGTATTCAAGCGTCAGCTGGTAAGACTTGGAAAGAGAGGAGAGGTTTGTGACCGAGGAGAGCCTAGTTAAGCCCGAAGACACCACTGCGGCAGAGAAATCGGAGAAGCCGGCTAAAGCTGAGAAACCAGCTAAAGCGCCAAAAGTTGAACAGCTTGTTTATGCCCTTTATCGAGTTTCGCGCTGCCACGGCTGTGATCGCAAGCTTGAGAAGGGCGAGATCGTCAAGCTAGAGCAGGGGTTAGAAGAGCAACGAGCATTCTGTAGTAAGTGTGCCGGGCTTGAGGGCTTGGAGATTCTTCCTAGTGGTAATGCCAAAATCACCAGGCTGGTCAAAAAGTATTCGCAGAAGTGCTTCATTGTTATGCGCTGGTCTGAAGTTTGGAAGACATACGAGAGACAGGGCTTGTATGTCGAGCCACAGGCTATCGCTCAGGCTCGCAGTGAGCTGGCTGCAGGTTCTGCCAAGGTTTCTAAGTGACCTTAATAAATATTCAGACAGATCTTAGGGTGTGCTGCTTCCAGTATTATTAGCGGTCCTTAAGTATCTGGAGATGCCATGCAAACGGTCAGTCGCCCCTCGGCACCGGAATCCCTTGCTCATATTCCTGTTGATTCTCCTTCTGACCTTGAGAATATTGATTTGGCCTCATCAGCTCAGCCCCTGCCTCACGTAGCTACTGAGATGAGTGGACCATCGCGCTGGCATGTCTTAATTGCTACCTGGTTGGGTGGTGTCTTTGACGGCATGGATTCTTCTATCTTTGCCATGGTTCTTTTTCCAGCGCTATCTGAATTGCTGCACACCCAGTCGCATTCGGTCGTGGGCCAGTACGGTTCATACATAATTGCCTTATTTATGTTGGGCTGGGCGCTTGGTGCCATGGTTTTTGGTGCTATGGCCGACCACATTGGTAGGGCTAAGACACTGAGTATTACAATCTTGTTGTATGCCATATGTACAGGGCTGTGCGCTGTAGCTGGCAACTGGTGGGAGCTTGGTATTTATCGCTTTTTAGTCGGAGCTGGTATCGGCGGCGAGATGGGTATCGGAGCCGTATTGCTTTCTGAGTGTTGGCCTGCCAAATCGCGGGTTTTTGCCGTTAGTGCTTTGGCAACATCATTGGGAACCGGATATTTGTTGACTGCTGCCCTCAATCTTTCCCTCGGTCATTTCGGTTGGCGCTATTTGTTTATGGCAGGCATTGTTCCAGCTTTTCTTACTGTTTATATGCGCTTCAAGCTGCGCGAACCAGAAGAATTTGTGCGCTTGCAAGAGGCTCGTGACAAAGAGAGTGCTCGCACCGGTGCCTCAGTTTTGACGACTATTACTGCCAATGCTAGCGCCTGTTTTAGAGAGCTATTCACTAAAGCCAATTGCAAGAAGACTATCTCAGTAGCCGCTGTGGCCAGTGTTGCCATTGTCTGTTGGTGGGCGGTTATTGCCTGGATACCGGCCTGGATTAATCAGCTGACTGGCGATCTGGCTGTTGAGCAGCGCAGTCATGCCATGTTCACTAAAGATATTGGCATGATTCTTTCTGGTTTGCTTGGTGGCATATTGATCAAGAAGCTTGGTTACCGTCTAGCGCTTGGTACTTCTTTCCTTCTTGCGTTTGCTCTTTCTTACGGAATGTTCAATACTGTGCATTCTTTTGGCCCTGCTCTGCTTTGCTGGCTCGTGGCCTTGGGCTTCTTTGCTCACTTGCCTTTTGTCATCATGTGGACCTATTTGCCTGAGTTGTACGAAGCTAAAGTGCGTAGCACCGCATTTGGTTTCATTTACAACGCCGGTCGCTATGCTGCGGTAGTGGCAGCGCTTGGTAGCGGCGTATTGATTCAGACCTTTGGTGGATCTTATGCCATGGCGGCATCGACAGTGTCGGCTGTCTATCTACTGGGTGTGGTTGGGGTCTTCTTTATTCCGGCCAAGGGTGAATACTTAGGCGCTGTCGGCCACTAAGCGTAATTTATTTACTGCTTTTTGGTTCCGGGGAGCCAGGCTTTGTCTCGATAGGCGTGCCACTACCAGTAGTTGCTGCGTCTTCTGTCTTTTCTGCCGATTTGACTGGCGGTGCCATGTTTTTTAGGCTATTGAGCTCTCCCTTTAAGACTGATGTTTCGGAGCGCACTTCCAAGAGTTCACGTTTGAGGTCTTCTTTTTCCTTATCAGCGGTTGAGGCGCAGCCACTCAACAGCAATAACAGGCTGCCGCAAATTAATTTGATTGGTTTTGACATTATTCCCTCAACTGTTTCTCTAAATAAAACACCCCAGACCGTATAAGAGGTGTGGGGTGTCTTAAAAATCACAAAAAATAATAGCAGGGAAAGCTTAGTAGGCTTTCTCTTTTGGTTTGGAGGCATTGACAACGATTTGTCTGCCGTCAATGTCTTTGCCGTTCAAGCTCTCGATTGCAGCTTCTGCTTCGGCCTGGCTGCTCATTTCGACGAAAGCGAAGCCGCGCTTTCTGCCAGTTTCACGGTCTGTAGGTATTGCTACTGAAACAACTTTGCCAGACTCGGCAAAAAGTTCTTCAAGGGTGGTCTCAGTAAGGTTGTAGGAAAGATTGCCTACAAATAGCTTATTCTTCATCTAATCTCCAGGGATGTCTGCACCAACACTATTTGGTGCAGCAGGCGTTATGTTTGTGCCGCCTTAAGGGGGAGTATGGCATATATTTTAGGCCGCTGTAAGCTGAAAAATATCATGCTTAAGCCCGCATCTTCCCTTGGCAAGCTGATTGCAGTGGCCGCTTCATCCTGTAAACTTGATTTGTCAGATTGGATATTGTCTATTTGGATAATTGATCTGAATAATCTCATTAGGAGGAATCACGATGGCCAAAAAAGTAGATACCGATGCGCCACCCGCTTTGATCATTGAGTTCAAGACCACTTCGGGCGAAATATGGGGCACTATCAAAGCTGACGGTAAAGAGTTCAAGACCGGTTCAGTAGGCTTCTACGCCAACGGTAAGATCAAAAATCCTAAGAATGGTTCCGCTTACCAGGTTGGTACCAACATCATTTTGATTGGCAGCAAAGAATCAGAACCATAATAGTTGGTTTTATTTGTTGCCGGCTCTGTTCTTGAGCTTGGTAATGGCCCGATCAAAAGCACTGGCAAAGCGTTGCTTGTCTTTGTCAGTGTATTGTTTGGGCCCTCCTGTTATGTCGCCGCTGTCTCTAAGGTCTGTCATCAGCGCTCGGACAGAAACACGTTCGCCAATGTTTTCTTCGGTAAAAGCATGACCACGAGGGTCGATTACCACTATTTCATTGGGAACTAGTTGGGCTGCCAGCAGAATATCTTGAGTGATTACTAAATCGTCTTTGGTTGCTTGGTCAACAATGTATTGATCTGCTACGTCTGCTCCTTTCGCCACCTGTACAAAGCTGAGGTGGGGTGAGAGGGGCAAGCCAATTATTTTGTTGGCTACGAAAATAGTGCTAATAGCTAGCTTGTGACCAGCCTTGATGACGATGTCTTTAACCGGCACAGGGCAGGCATCGGCGTCGACCCAAATTTTCATGCTTCAGCAACCATGTGAATACAATATCATCCCGATTGACGTCAATCACACTGTCAACAGCGTCACAAATAGCCATGAAGCTGGGTTGACAGTGCCCCAGCCAGTATAATGAGAAACTATGCCAGTTGCTATAAGTTGCCAGTCTGTAACCAAATCATTTAGTGCCCGACCACTATTTCGCGATATTTCGATAACCATCGATGATCGCGAACGAGTAGGCTTGATCGGCCCTAATGGTTCTGGTAAGTCAACCTTGCTCAAGATTATGGCTGGCCTTTATTCGCCTGATGATGGTGTCATAACCACTCGCAAGTTTCTCAATATTGCTTATTTAGCTCAGGACAATCCTTATCCACCTGATGCAATTTTGCGAGATGTGGTTGCCGCCTCTTTAGATGGCCAGTCAATTGATGAGGCCGAACGCGTCAATCGTGCGGAATATACACTTAGTACCGTTGGCTTTGAAGATCTTGGTGCTACTGTTTCTTCCCTCTCTGGTGGCTGGCGCAAGCGTTTGGCTCTGGCTGCTCAGTTGGTGAAAGAACCCGATTTTCTGCTGTTAGATGAACCAACCAACCACCTTGATCTTGAAGGCGTACTTTGGTTAGAAGACTTGCTTAAGTCAGCACCCTTCGCCTTTATTTTGGTCAGTCACGATCGTAATTTTCTTGAGAATGTCACCAATCGCACTGTTGAATTGAATGCCGCGTATAAAGATGGATATTTGAGCTGCAAGGGGCCTTACAGCGAGTATCTGGTCGCTCGGGCTGAGTATCTCTCTGCGCAATCAAATGAGCAGCAAGCTCTAGCTAGTAAGATGCGCCGAGAAGTTGCCTGGTTGCAGCGTGGAGCCAGAGCTAGACAAACCAAGTCACAGGGACGTATCCGTGAGGCTGGTAAATTGTTTGACGAGTTCGCTGAAGTGAAAGCTCGCAACAATATGAATAACTCAGTCAATATTGACTTCAGCTCATCTGGGCGCCGTACCAAAGAGTTGCTCGTTGCTAAAGACGTTGTTAAGTCAATGGGTGGTCGTGAGTTGTTTGCCGGTCTTGACCTGGTATTAACACCCAAGCAGAAACTAGGTTTGGTCGGCACAAACGGCAGTGGTAAAACGACATTGCTGCGCATCCTTGCTGGGCAGATAGAGCCAGACCGTGGCACTGTAAAGCGCGCCGATCAACTAAAAGTTGTTTGGTTCGATCAAAATCGCGATCAGCTCAATAAAGAAATTACTTTGAAAGAAGCCCTTTGCCCTAGCGGAGATTCGGTTGTCTATCGTGACCGGCAAATTCACGTCATGAGCTGGTCTAAGCGGTTTCTCTTCAGACCAGACCAGTTGCCTATGCCGGTTAGTTATTTGTCGGGTGGTGAGCAGGCGCGAATTTTAATCGCTCGCTTGATGCTGCAAGAAGCAGACATTTTGATACTAGACGAACCTACTAATGACCTAGATATTGCTTCTCTAGAAGTACTGGAAGAGAGCTTGCAAGACTTCCCTGGTGCAGTGGTTCTGGTTACCCACGATCGCTACATGATCGATACTATCTCTACTAACATACTGGCTCTAGACGGCGACGGTGGAGTGGAATTCTTTGCCGATTATTCGCAATGGGAATCTAATAGATTTTCTAAGAGTGGCTCGAAGAATAAGAGCAACTCTGGTAAATCTGATAAGGCTGAAAAGATTGAAAAGTCTGGCAGTAAAATTGGCAGCTCTACCAGTGGTGTCTCTAGTAATAACGGTAGCAAGAAAAATCTTAAGCCCCTCTCTAATAATGAGCGCAAAGAATTAGATTCGATTGGTAGCAAAGTTGAAGAGGCAGAGAGTGCCTTACAGGCGGTGCGCAAGCAAATGGAAGATCCAAAGATTGCAGCCAATCATGTCAAGCTGGCTGAGATGATGGAAGATTTCCACAAGGCAGAGGCTGCCGTTGCCAAGGTATTCTCCCGCTGGGAAGACCTGGAAGCCCGGCGCTCGGCCAACGAAGCTTAATTTACAGAGTATCTTTGCCAGAGCTAAGGGTTTGTTGAAACTTTCTAGTCGACCGGCCGTCTACTAATAAGTTGCTGGTTGAAGACCGGCAACTAAAAAACAGTCTGACGGATTATTTAAATGGACGCTTCAAAATCTCCTTTTGGCCATATTGCCCGTTCGCTTTCTAGTCGAAATTATCAATTATATTTTTCGGGCCAGTTGGTTTCGTTGATTGGTACTTGGATGCAGCAGTTGGCTTTGAGCTGGCTCACCTATCGCTTGACGTCGTCTCCTCTTCTGCTTGGTGCCGTGGCTTTTGCCAGTACGGCACCGAGCTTCTTTCTTGGCCCCTTTGCCGGGGTTCTATCGGACCGTGTTAATCGACATAAACTAATAATTTGTACGCAGATAGCAGCAATGCTTTTGGCTTTTACACTGGCTGCATTGACTTTATTAGGTCACATTCAACTCTGGCAGATTCTTGTTTTGGGTATCCTCACAGGTTTAGTCAATGCTGTGGATATGCCTACTCGTCAGGCTTTTGTTACTGATATGGTGCTCGATAAAAAAGATTTGCCCAATGCCATTGCTCTCAATTCGTCTTTGATGAATCTAACTCGTCTAATCGGACCTGCCATTGCTGGTGGTGTTATCTCTACTCTTGGTGAAGGAGTTTGCTTCCTTGCTAACGGTATCAGTTATATTGCTGTAATTGCGGCTTTGCTCTGTATGCGTTTTGCCGCTAAGGCGCCAGTGATAAAGAAAAAGGCGACTGTTTTTTCTCATATGAAAGAAGGATTTGTTTATGCCTTTCAATCAGGACCGATTAAAACGCTGTTGATTGTTTCGGCTATTACCAGCTTGGCTGGTATGCCACTCAGTACCTTAATGCCAGCCCTAGTGAAGCAGACTTTTCACGGTGGAGCTGATGTTTTAGGTTGGTTGATGTCGGCTTCGGCCATTGGTTCATTGGCCGGTACCATACTACTGGCTTCGCGTACAAGCATGAAAGGTATTGGCCATTGGCTTTGTGGTGCCATGGTGCTTTTTTCAAGCAGCCTAATGGTCTTCGCCTTCACTTCAAATTTCTATGCCGCTCTCTTCCTTCTTTCACTGATTGGCTTTGGTGTGATGTTCCAAATGTCTGCTACCAACACTCTTTTGCAGACCCTGGTGGAAGAAGATAAACGTGGAAGGGTAATGAGCATATACACCATGTGTTTTATGGGAATGATGCCTATTGGAAGTTTGATAGCTGGTGCATCGGCCACGGCTATCGGTGTGCCAATTACGATTTTTGTTAGTGGGCTGAGTTGCTTGATGTTGGCTGCTTGGTTCTATGGCTCACTGCCTACAATGAGGCTGCAGGCTCGACCAATCATGGCGGCAAGATTAGCTGAGCAAGAGTCACTCAGCTAAGCTTGCCGAAATTTGTTCGCAGTTCTATTTGCTCAGTTGCGGCATAACTACGCCATCTAAGACGTGGATAACACCGTTTGAACAGGGAATGTCAGTAGTTCTTACGAGAATGGCATCGGCGTAAAGGTCGTTGCCTTTCTTGCTCAATTTTAGTTCGTGACCTTCTAAGGTTTTTACTGAAGTCATCATGCCTAGTGCTTTGGCATCAAATGAACCGGGCACAATATGATATTGCAAGACTTGCTGTAGTTTCTTTTTGTTGGCCCAAAGGCTCTTTCTGTCATCATCTGGAATGGTTTTGAAGGCTTTGTCACTGGGGGCAAAGACTGTGAATGGGCCTTTGTTCTTCAAAGTATTGTCCAGTGAAAAAGCTTGATCTAGTCCGTCTAAGAAAATATGGAAGGCTGTTACTTCATTGTCATTGAGGGTGTTGATGATGTCTTTGGGCTTGCGTTCGAAGCCTTGCTTCATTTTGAACTGCTCAGTTTTTGCAGCGATGAGCAGAGGCTGCTCGTTGCTTTTGGCTCCTGCTTCAGTAGTATTGGCTAGCGGCAGAATTGCCAGCATCGATACCAAAGATAGAATCTGAATTTTTTTGCGATTTAAAGTGGCCATGATTACTCCGTTTAAACTAAAAGAACAGCGGCTTTGAGGTCGACCGCTGCACAGTTTACATGACAGGGCGTTAATGCTTCTGGTTCCGCTTGTAAATGTTTTTTTGGCGAATTGAAACATACTTGGAACTTTGTCTGGCCAGCATCGTCACCTTAGCTGCTGCGTAAAAGTCACTAGTAAATAGATTTCGATAGATCTTGCTAGAAGTACTGGCAGAATTCCCTATCTGTACGCTGGTCAAGGCGGGAGAGTATTATGTTTAGTCGATCTCAAAGAATCGCATCTGGTCTTAGTTTTATAGCTGTTATAGCCCTTTCTCAAACCATAGGTTCAGCTCAGGCGCAGACTACTGTTCTGAGCGGAAAGGTGCATTCTGATGCCATGCCCCAGTTAGTTCGGCAGGTGCCGCAGCTAGATCGAGTGCAGGTGCAAACGCCGGTTACGATTGTCAATACTCAACGCTCTCCATACCAGTCTGGGGCAGTACAGACTAAGACCGTAGTAGTTCAGAGACCTGTATATAGAGAAGTGTATGTGCGCGATAACCGCACTTATTTCCAGCGGCATCCTAAGGTGAAAGCGGTCACGATTGGTGCTGGCGTGGGAGCTGGAGCTGGTGCTCTCACTGGCCTTGTTTCCGGTGCTGGTGTGGTGCGTGGCGCTGCCATTGGCGCAGGTAGCGGAGCTGGTGTTGGTCTCGTACGAAGCAGTACAACCTTGAAAAGACATCCAATTATTCGTGATACCGCTACCGGTACTATTGCTGGACTCGGTCTAGGGGCTGCTTCTAGCCGCCGTGGTAAGCGAGCCTGGCAAGGCGCTGGAGTTGGAGCCGCTGTTGGTCTGGGAGTCGGTCTGTTTAAGAACTTGAGATAGCCTGTTTGGACGGAATGTCCATATTAAGAACAGCGACAGCAATAATTTTCTGGAGATTTGTGATGTTAAAAGTAGCTTTGCCAATTAAGGCTAGATCGGTACCACTGTTTAGTTCAATTGCTCTCACCTCGATCACGTCACTTATTTTGGCTAGTTGCTCAATGAGCAGCCCAAGCGACTTGCGTGCCAAGGCCGACGAGCAGATCAAGAGCAACAATTTGGTGGAGGCCGAGAAAATCCTGAAGAAGACTGCCGCCGACCAGGAGCAATCTAGTGGCTCGAACGATGTGCAGTTAGCTCCAACTCTCGCTGCTCTCGGTGATCTCTACATCAGGCAAGGAAAGTATGCGGAAGCAGCTACTCTTTTTGATCGCGCCACTGATATTCAGCAGAAGGCTATGGCTCCGCAACTGGTTGCTCTCACCACTAGTCTCAATGGCAAAGGTATGTCACTTATGGGGCAAGGAAAATTTGTGGCAGCGGAACAGGTCTTACAACAGGCTCTTTCTATTCGCGAAGATAATTTGCCTGCCGGTGCCCTAGCCATTGCTGAGAGTGAAAACAGTTTAGCTCAGCTCTATTTCCAGACGGCCCACTATCCTCAAGCTGAAGCTCTGTATAAAGAGGCAATTGGCACTTACGAAAAAGTCAAAGGGGCTGAGAGTGCTGAGGCTGCCAACGTGAGAAATAATTTGGCCAGCTTGTACTATTCCCAGGGGAAATATCAGCAAGCTGAACCGATATTTAAGTGGTCTATCTCGATATTTGAGCGCACATCAGGAAAGGATAGTATCGATGTTGCCAACGCTTGCAATAATTTAGCTGAGCTGATGCGTTCGCAAAAGAGAAATGCTGAAGCCGAACCACTCTATCTGCGCTCTTTGGCCATATACGAAAAGACTGTAGGTAAGGATAGTCTTTCTGTGGCGACAGCTTGTAACAATCTGGCTATTCTTTATCGCGCTCAGGGGCGATTTGCTGATGCTGAGCCTCTCTATAAACGGGCAATTGCAATTTATGACGGTAGTAGCGGTGTCTCAAATCAGCAGTTTGCCAATGTGCTTGATAATTATGCCGAGCTATTGCAGGCCACCAGTCGTGCTGAAGAAGCTAAAGCTGTCAGATCTCGCGCTAGCGCAAAAATCGCTCAAAGCTAGATGCAGCAGCAAATTTCGCTATTTGCTGGGAGCTAAATGAACAGCCGCTTATTTTAATAAGTGTACAGGAGCTCTGAATTTCACACAGAGTTCTCCTGATTCCAGTAAGCTATTGGTGTAAGGCGCATGTCAAGCGCTCCTGCTACTCATTTTGGAAGTCCTCGAAAAATCTGATGCGCTGGCGATACATCGATAATCAATCAGAGACAGAATTGCTTTATCGAAGGCGTGTGCTTGATCAAATTGAAATCTGGTGGCAGCTTTTTTCAAAACGTTCTAAAGAATTTGAATCTCACATAAAAGGTCGGCGTCCGCTGCCGATCGAAGAATTGGCCCGGTGGGTTGATGATGGCCTGACCAAGATCAATGACAATCTTCTCTGGGAGTTATGGCCTGGTGAAAACGATGTTTGTCTGTTCATCATCACACCAGAACTAGATCATTTTAAGAGGCCTCTGGTCAAAACAATTATTGAAATGGCGCCTGAGATAGAAGGCTGGTCATTTCTTCCGGTACGTCCAGCTCTTAGTGTTGATGTGCTTGAAAGCATTTTTGAGTCGCGAACGGGCCTCAGTATTCCGGAGACAAAGGTCTCTTGCCAGCGCTCAAATCGAAACGTTGTTGATGTCACATTCTTTTCAGACTCGTTTAGTGGTGCCAATGATCGCGATGATATTGAAACTGCTTATTGTCTTTGTGAATATCTATTGGGCGAGGACACTCTCAATAAGTGGATAGGTAATATCTCAACTGAAGTTATAAACACCAGTGCTAGTCGTATCGTCAGTCTATTTGGTCGTGACAAGCAACTTGATATTTCGCACACCAAGTCACTGTCGGAGTTTGCCCAGGCAGTAGATAAAGTTGTGCTCGAGATTAAAGTACAAATTGATGACGAGCCCTTGCGCTTTCAAAACCTGGTTACTCCAACTCTTGTTTCTTTTAAAGATGAAGAACTGCAGCCCCTGCGTCGCTCTTTTGTTTCAGCCAAGCGCAATATTATTGAATCGATTGTGCTCAATGGTATTTTTTACTCAGAACGTTTTACCAAGCACGGTGAAAAATTTTGCTATTTGAAGATCGCTGAGACCAATCAAATCGCTTCGTTTGAAGAGTTCGCTGCGTTGCGTCAAAAAATTGATGAGGACTTGAGAGCAGAAGAGTGTGGTTGCGTCTTCGGTTGGGGGACAAGTCCTAAGTTTGATGGTCGTTCTCCAGTTCTTAGTCAGAGTACGAGCGAAAGCGCTCTTTCTCAGTCTGAGGCAAGCTATTTATTTGTCGATTTGGCCTTAGAGAAGATCGATGAGTCAATCGCTGTACTGCGCTCGATTGCACAGGGAGAGAAGTTGTCCGAGAATTCCTGGCTACTTTTCTTTGATACTGAATTGGAGCATGAATGGGTCGGACTGTTTCCTGAGACTGGGGCGCCATAGTATGAGTGCTGGTGAAGGTCATGAGTAAGGCGTTAAATCGACCGCTGTTGATTCTTGATCTTGATGAAACTTTGATTCGCGGCGCGACGAAAGCACTTGACCGCGAGCCCGAAATGGAGTTGGCACATTATTTCGTTTATTTCCGGCCCCATGTTCGTGAATTTCTTGCTCAGTGCAACGAAAACTATACCCTGGCTATTTGGTCGTCTGCCACAATCGCCTATATCGCTCCCATTGCCAGAGCCGTTTGGAAAGGCCTGCCTGACCCACTCTTCGTTTGGGATAGAAGTCATTGTACTGTGCGCTATGACTTTCACAAGAGCAATGAGTATTACATTAAAGACCTGCGCAAAGTGAAAGCAAAAGGTGTTGATCTCGCTCAGGTTCTAATGGTCGATGATGAGTTGCGCAAAGTGTCATATCAGTATGCCAATGCTATTTGTGTGCGCCAATTTTTAGGTGATTTGGCAGATCGAGAATTGCTCGATCTCTCGGCCTATCTTGAGAGCATTAAGGATGTAAGTGATTATCGCAAGATTGATAAATCAAACTGGAGGCAACAACAGAGTGGCTAATGGGACAATCGCTGAGATTTTAGAAAAACACGATCTGGCAGAGTTCAAGGGACTTTTCGACCAAGCTCTCCCTTCTCTGCGTCTGTCCTTAGCTGCGGACAAAGCGGAGAAAAGTCAGTCTCGCCTTGGTGGCCGACCACTTTTGCCCTTTGGCTATCAGTGGCCCCGTTCCCGGGCCAAGATTCCTTTGGCCTTTCTAGGCCAGATAGATTTATCGGCTAGCAATTCTAAAGCCTATGCTAACTTGCCTGCGCGGGGCCTGTTATCGTTCTTTTACGATGCCTTTGATGGTCCTTGGGGGAATCGCTCTGATGATCACTACGGTTGGCGCGTGGAGTATTTTGAAGATTTGGCAGTGCTTAAGCACACAGATTTTCCTTCTGATTTACCCCCTAGCTCCATTTTTGCACCGTGTGCGGTGTCATTTAAAGAAGAGCTTTCGTATAACGCAATTACTATTGAAATGGCTACTGTTAGCGAGGGAGGCTATGGTGCCTACGAGGGCTATTTGCAGGCCGCTGAAGAAATATACGGTAGTCCGGTTGTGCACAGAATGTTCGGCTATGCTCAAGATATTGCTGGTGATTTTCGTCTCGATTGTGAGATCGCCAGTCGAGATCTAGACCTTGGCGATGATTTTGATTTTTGCAGCACTGAGGGTGAGAAATTGGCACTTGCTTCAGAACAGTGGCAACTTCTATTGCAATTAGATAGTGATCCCCTGGCACAAATGATGTGGGTAGACAACGGCAGGCTTTATTTCGCCATCCGCGAGGAAGATTTAGTTGCCCGTCGCTTTGATAAGGTCTGGATGATTTGTGAGACTCAGTAGTATTTTTGCTGGCTAATCTGATTTTGCCGGTTCTTCTGAATCTTCCGCTTGGCAACGATTTGAGTAAGCCTTGGCCGCGGTGTAGAATCAGATTGTTGCGGAGGAAGCCATGAGTCTCGGTTTGTACTTAAAAGGTCAGTATGCGCCAGGGCGGCACCCTGTTGAAGCGTCAGCTTTCGATCGCAAAAAGCTAGAAGAGCTTGAGACTTGGCTTACCAATGTCGCTTTTGATGAATTAGAGTGGAGTCAGTGGACGGAAGACGATGAAGGCAATCCATGTTTAATGGTATTGCTCCACCCCGGTGCAGAACCCATAATGCTCTCGCCCTGCGAAGATGGCTCTCTGTTAGTGGCGGCGGCAACTTCTTCAGCCGGACCGGGCTATCACATTTTTGTTTGTGACCTGGTACGGAAACTCTCACAGGTGCATGGTATCGAATGGGTTGCCGACGACGAGATAGAATATTTCGACGAGACTGGCTATTTTGAAACCGGAGATAAAGTTAGGCTATATAGCGAGTTTGAATCATGGATTGGCGCTCTCACGAAGAGAGTGAAAGAGCTATCTAAGGATGGTGCCAAGTTTCACCTGGCCATGCCCTTTGACGGTCATCAGTTTGATGTCCCTGAGCCAATTTTGACGCAACTTGGCCCCCGTTCAATGGATTGGCTTGAGTCTGTTTCTGCTGAACCTATGAGTGGCCGGGATATCTTTCCATGGTGGGAAGATGGCCACGGGGCTGAGTATCATCTTGGCCGTGCGCTCTGCTATATGTGGAACACTGTGCGTTGGCGCGAGCCTCTGACCGAGAAGGAAGCTGAGCTTCTGGAGCGCATCATGGAACACCTTGATAGCGCCTATAGCCTCGATCCTGATTTGAAATATCCCTGGAAAGAATGGGCTCAAGTAATTGAGTTTCTTGGCTGTGACTACGAGTTAGAGGACCAAATTGAAACCATGGCGCAGCAGGCTATGGCTGCCAAACTTGTAGGTTATCGTCGCCAGGGTGTGCGTAAGAATCTTGGCGGCGGCTGGTCTGTTGCTGTTCCTGGCAATTTTGTCGAAGAGCTTGAGGAAGGTCAAACTTTTCTGGCTTTTGATGAAACAAGAAACGTACGTGTCACCTGCATGTCCGCCAGCGACAGTAGCGGTAATAGCTTAGATGCGCTGGATATTTTGCAGAAGATCAAAGTGATTGATGATCCGCTCAAGTATGAACATGGACCGGTTCACGGTAGAGCATTTTTCGAAAGAGTGGCAGAAGAAGAGAGCGCTTTCTGGATGCTTCGTGGAGTATCGGCAGCCCATGGCACTTTTGCTCAAATCACAATATGCTTTGAAACTGAAGCCGAGCAGCTTTGGGCAATTGAGACGTGGAAGTCGTTAGATCATCGCTCGACCAAAGGTGGTCAAAGTAGCGGAAAACTGGCAACACCTGAAAGTGATGCGTAACCATGAGTAAGCGCAATGCTTCGAAAAAACGACGCCGGCGTACCTTGCATGCATCTTCTGTGGGTTCTGGTCCTGAAAATGTAATTTTTGATCCGGAGGCGCCTCAGTCTCAAGTTAGTTATGTTGCCTATGACGGCGACAAACTTCAGGAAGAGGCTGTCACTGATTTGGTGGCCATTGAAGCTAATCTTGGCAAGTGGCCAGTGCTCTGGGTTAATGTCGAAGGCCTGGGCAGCCCTGTGATTATTAAGCGACTGGGCGAGATTTTCAATATTCACCCATTGGCTATGGAAGATATTATTCACTTGCACCAAAGGGCGAAGTTTGAGCAGTACGACGAGAATTTTTTCTTAGTAGCCCATATGATTGAGGGCAAAGCGAGCAACCCGAGTCATCTGGCTTCGCAGGAAATGGTGGCAACCGAGCAAATTAGTATGTATGTCGGCAACAATTTTGTTGTCACCTTTCAGGAAGGGCCAGTTGATGCCACTAAGCCCGTGCTTGATCGCTTACGCAAAGGCCGTGGTCTCTTGCGCAGTCGTGGTAGCGACTATCTAACCTATGCCATCATTGACAGTATCATCGATGCTTATTATCCGGTTCTGGAAGTCTTTGGTGAACGCTTGGAAGTGATTGAGGATCGTATTCTCGAGGACCCGAGCAAGCGTATAGTCTCGCAGGTTCACCTTGCCAAACGTGAGTTGTTGGGATTGCGTCGTGCACTCTTCCCTCTGCGTGAGGCTCTTGGCTCTATATTGCGCACAAGTCCGGCCAATTTTACCGCTGAAACTCTCCTACACTTACGCGATTGTTATGATCACGTCATTCAGATTACTGACTTGATTGAGACTTATCGCGAACTTTGCTCTGATCTAATGGATGTCTATCTTTCTAGTATTTCTAATCGCCTTAATGAGGTGATGAAAGTGCTCACAGTGATCACTACAATCTGCGCGCCACCAACATTAATAGCTGGAATTTACGGTATGAATTTTCATACAGATTCGCCTTACAACATGCCTGAATTGAGCTGGACCTACGGCTACTTTTTTGCCTTGGCCTTAATGGCGATCGCCTCAACACTAATGCTGCTTTTGCTCTTCCGTTCAGAAAGGTTCTCATCAAAAGACAACCTGGTTAAAGAGCTTGTAAAAGAAGATACGGCTGCCACAGCAGCCGATCAACTCGCTAAGTAATTTTAGTGCTCTAGTCTAAGTCTAAAATCTAAAGTCTATGGGGCTAGTTGTTAGAAGCCTTGGCTATAGATGTTTTAGGACTGTTCTTTGCGCTGCTTTTGCCTGAGATTGCGCCGCTATTTGAGGCAATTTCTGGCTTTGGATTTTCTTTACCTGTGGCTATGGCGCGACGCTCAGATTCGGTGATCATAGCTTCGACAAAACCGACGAAGAGTGGGTGGGCATTATCTGGACGGCTTTTCAGTTCTGGATGGAATTGACAAGCAACAAAGAAGGGGTGATCCGGAAGCTCAATCATTTCTACTAGCCTTTGATCGGGCGAGAGGCCGGAGAAGAGCAATCCATGCTTGCTCAGAGCTTCTCTAAGATCATTATTTACTTCGTAGCGGTGTCTGTGACGCTCTGAAATTTCAGTGGTGCCGTATACTCTAGCCGCTACGCTACCTTCTGAAAGTACGCAGGGATAGCGGCCAAGGCGCATTGTGCCTCCTTTGTGAGTGACATTGTGCTGATCCGGCATGAGGTCGATTACAGGGAAAGGAGATTTGGCATCAAACTCAGTTGAGTGAGCTTTAGCCATATTGGCCACGTTGCGAGCAAATTCGATGACAGCAATTTGCATACCAAGGCAGAGACCTAAGTATGGAATCTTTTGAGTGCGGGCAAATTCAGCAGCCATGATTTTGCCTTCAATGCCTCGATCGCCGAAGCCACCGGGAACAAGAATGCCGTCGACATCAGTGAGATACTCTTTGGCGCCATGTTTCTCAACGTCTTCCGAAAGCACCCATTTGATATTGACCTGGCAGCTATGCCGAGCGCCTGCATGTTTTAGTGATTCAACCACTGAAATGTAGGCATCAGAAAGCATTACGTATTTGCCGACAATCGCTACTGTTACTTGTCTCGAAGGTCGCTTAACCCGCTCAACTAGCTCTTTCCAGGCATGCAAGTCAGGCTCTGTATTGGGCAAGTGCAGTCGCTCGAGTACTCGACCAGCCAGACCTTCTTGTTCCATGAATAGTGGTACTTCATAGAGATGTTGAACGTCTTGGCATTGAATTACGCAGTCGGCATCAACGTCTGTGAACAGCGATAGTTTCTCTCTTACAGAAGAAGGAAGATTTTTCTCTGTACGACAAACCAAAATATCAGGTTGAATACCGCGGCTTCTCAGGGTGTCGACGCTGTGTTGTGTTGGTTTGGTTTTTAGTTCGTTGGTAGTGCGCAGGTTTGGAATAATGGTGACGTGTATATAGCAGACATTGTCGCGGCCAATGTCTTTGCGCATTTGTCTAATTGCTTCTAAGAAAATTAGGCTTTCAATGTCACCAACTGTACCGCCGACTTCCACTATCACCACATGGGCTTTCGATTCAGTGGCACCTTTGCGTAAAAATGTTTTGATTTCGTTCGTTACATGGGGAATCATCTGTACTGTGCCGCCCAGGTAATCACCCCGGCGTTCTTTCTCTAGTACATTCTTATAAATTGCTCCAGCCGTAATATTGTTCATTCGGCTCAAATTTATATTGATAAAGCGTTCGTAGTGACCGAGATCAAGATCAGTCTCCGCTCCGTCTTCGGTGACGAAAACCTCGCCGTGCTGGTATGGGCTCATTGTGCCCGGGTCTACGTTGAGATACGGGTCAAGCTTGACTATGCTTGTAGAAAGCTGGCGTGCGCGCAGTAGGCGACCTAATGAAGCGGCTACGATGCCTTTCCCTAGGGAAGAAACCACCCCACCAGTGACAAACACGAATCGGGTGTTCATATAGCCTCCTTGCTTTCTAATCTAAATGTATTTCTTTTTGCCACACGGGTGTTTGCCATAGGTTTAGGAGGGGGAGTTAAACCGTCTCTCGGCCCCTCCTCCAATCTGCGTGCTTTGTTTTTCATTGCTAGCTATTCCCCAATCCTGGGAACTTTGAAGAAAGCGCCCTCTTTTAGAGGCGCGTTTTCCATGAGCACTTCTCGGCCGAGAGAGCTTATGACAACATCTTCCCTCATCACATTGACGACAGGGATGGGATGTGACATCGGTTCGACCCCGGTGGTGTCGACCTGATTGAGCTCGTCGAAGTAGCCAATAATGCGGTCCAGCTGCTCGGTAAAGCGCTGGCATTCGTCATCGGTCAGGCTAAGCCTGGCCAATTTCGCAACATGTTGGACATCTTTGACAGTAATCATCTACTTACTATATTAGTTTGCAGCGCAAGTTTCTATGTTAGGCAACGTAATCAATCTTCTGGTATTCTCGCAGAAAGAGCGATAGGTGTGAACTGTGAACTTCGGGTTCGTCATAGAGATAGTTAGTTTAGTTTTGACTTTGGTCTTCATTGTCGCCAGTGCTGAGCTCTTTACAAATGGTATTGAATGGCTGGGACAGCGTCTAAAGCTCAGTGAGGGCGTAGTTGGCAGTGTTCTGGCCGCGGTGGGTACGGCTCTGCCAGAGACCCTCATACCCATAGTGGCTTTAATATTTTTCAGCAAACAACATGGTGTTGAGGTTGGCATCGGCGCTATTGCCGGGGCCCCATTCATGCTCAGCACCCTCACTCTTGGCCTCTGTGGCATAGCCTGTCTGGTATTCACAGCCAGCAAGAGGCGGAAACCAGGATTAGAGATAAAAAAAGCTGTAATCAGACGAGATTTGAAGTTTTTCATAGTTGCCTATGGCTTAGCTTTACTTGGCACGCTCCTTCCTGCCAATCCGTTGATTCGTTATTTGCTAGCGGCAGTTTTGGTTTTGATATATCCATACTACTTATATGTTTGCTTCCGTCATGAGGGTGAGGTAGGGGAGTGCCCAGAAACCCTCTATTTCGATCGCTTGTTTAAGGCTGGTTCTGAACGCTTTCGCCTGATCATTCCGCAAATTATCCTTTCTTTGGCTGGTATTATTGGCGGTGCCTACATGTTTGTCGGCTGTATCCAAAATTTGTCGGATGACTTTAATATTTCACCACTGGTGCTTTCACTTATAGTCACCCCGATAGCTACTGAGTTGCCTGAGAAGATAAACAGTTTTCTCTGGTTGCGAGGCAATAAAGACACTCTGGCTATTGGCAATGTCACCGGCGCACTTGTATTTCAGAGTTGTTTCCCCGTGGCTTTTGGTGTTGCTTTTACGAGCTGGAGTTTAGATCACGGCACACTGCTCTCTGGCTGCGTAGCTGTGCTTTTTGCCAGCCTCTATTTAGCCTTGCTTACATTTAGCCGACTCCAGCCTCAGCATCTGGTCTTTGGTGCGATCGCTTATGCTGCAACTATTACCACCATAATCCATATCGCCCCAGTGATGCCACCGCGGTTGCACTAGGGCTAGTTTGTAGTTGGTGCTAAAAGCAAGTAAGTTGATGAGGTAGAAAATCAGCTCCTCGAAGCTGCTATTTTCCAGACTCAGTATTTTCTGATGGCACCGTTATTGATTCGGATGCAGGCTTTACTGATTCAGGTTTCACTGCGTCAAGCTTGGTGGTGGTGGCTCTAGCCAGCTCAGAATCGTGTGAAGGGAGATTGCTCTTGCTGCCAGGTTGCGAGCCATCTGCTGGATAAAGGAAGTCTAGGATTTCTTTTATGGAAGCTGCTACTGGAATTGCTATAAGCATTCCAAGGGCGCCAGCCATTACCTCTCCGCAAAGTACAGCAAAAATGATAGCCAGTGGATGAAGTTCAACGGCATGGCCAATAAAGCGCGGCACAATCACATAATCTTCTATCAAGCGCGCCACCCAGTAGCCCAAAATTATCTTGATAGCCACTCCTACGCCTAGTTGAGCCACACCAACAATAGTGGCAATACTGATGGCGAAAAATGGACCTAGGACGGGAATAATTTCCAAGAATCCGCTTAAGATGGCGATAAGCAGCGCATACTTGATGTGTAACCAGAAATGCAAAATACCGTAGGCAACACAAGACATCAAAGCAATTAGAAGTAGTTGCCCTCGCACATACTTACTGAGCATGATATTCATCTGAGAGGAGAGCTTAATCACCATCTCATGGTTTTTCTTCGGTATGAAGCGCAGGCAAAATAGGCCGACACGGCGGCTGTCAATAATTAGGTAAATAGAAGACACTACGCAAACGAGAACGGCCAGTAAGCTTTTGGATAGTAGCCCGCCTATGTGCAGAATTTCTTCCGGTGTGCCAACGTTCTGCTCTAGGCTAGAGGTAAGTTCTTGTGCGGTTTTCTCAACGTCAATTTGCCAGTGAAAAGAATCGGATAGTTGCTGCACAAGGCTGACCACGATTTCGTTACGCTGAGCCGCTAGTGCAGTGAACTGCTCGATAATCGATTGACCAAACCATCCACTGGTGCCAATTATCAGGCCAAGGATAGAGACGTAGATAACTGCTACGGCAAGACCCGGTCGACATTTGAACGTGGTGCTAAATGAATTGACTACTGGCAAAAGCAAATAGGCAATAATGCCGCCCACAATAAATGGTGGGAAAACCTCTCTAATAAAATAGAGAAACCAGAGTAGGAGTAATACACCGGTTAACTTGAACATTTTGATTCTTCTTTGTTAGCTTACAGCAACAGGTTTCTTACTTTGATCTTGAGCCAGGGCGCTGAAGTCATGCACGTTGGCGCCAACTAGTTTGCCGAGCAGCCAAGATGGACGGAAACGCTCACCTTGCTCTTTGTGGTAGGCACTGATTTCGTTGAGGCACCAGGCTAAACCTTTTTCTTTGGCGATGGCCATGAGCCCAACTTTGAAGCCACAGCCGTTTTGCATGGCGATGTCGATGTCGCTAGCATCGACTACTTGCTCTTGAATGCAGTAGATAGCTTCGTTGAGCATAGGAAGAATAACGCGATGGGCATGGAAGGCGCGGGGAGATTTTGCCAGAGTGATTTCTTTATTTGCTTCAGCGATCAAATCTTTCAGCGCTGGATTGATCTTCTTTGCTTCACCCTTAACCGGTGTCTTCTCGTGAATGTAGAATCCGGCTCCAGATTTTTGTCCGAGCGCGCCAGCCTTAACCATTTTCTCCAAAAGAGGAGAAGGGGAGAAACGCGGACCGTATTGGCTAAAGAGGAATGTATTGACATGGGTGCAGACGTCAAGACCGGTCATGTCAAACAGCGCGAATGGACCCATAGGTAAGCCAAATTCCACCACTTTGGCGTCAATTTCTTCGACTGTTGCCAAGCCTTCTTGTAAGGCATAAAGAGCTTCATTCATATAAGTGAAGAGCACGCGATTAACGAGGAAGCCAGGGCACTCTTCAACCTTGACTGGGGTCTTCTGCATTTGATGACAGAGCTCAAGAGTCGATTTCATTGTTTCTTCAGAGGTCTTTACACCAGCGGTAACTTCTACAAGTTTCATAAACTGAGCAGGGTTGAAGAAGTGCATGCCGACCACTTTGTCTTGTCTTGTAGTCGCTTCAGCAATTTCTGAAATCGACAAGGCTGAAGTGTTTGTTGCCAGAATTGCCCGCGGTGGACAAATTTGATCAAGTGTTTTGAAAATTTCTAGTTTGACTGAGATTTCTTCGAAAGCAGCCTCGATTACTAAATCGACGGTCTTGAAATCTTCGTATGAGGTAGTGCCTTTGACTGCGGCAAATAGACCATCGGCTTCCGCTTGAGTCAGTGTGCCTTTTTTGACGCGCGAATCATACATTCTTTTGATGTTTCCAAGCCCTCGTTCGACGGCTGCTTGTTCTACATCTTTTAAAAGAACTTCGATTCCACACTGGCTCAAAACGCAGGCAATTCCACTGCCCATTGCCCCTGCACCGATTACTGCTGCTCTCTGCACTCTCATACAAAGCCCTCATTATTATAAAAACACTGGTTGGGGCTATGCTAGCATCTTTAGGTCGCACCAGAAATCCGTCAAGGGTTTAAGAAATCATATAAGGATGCCAAGGTCTATGTTGACAACATTGATGCGGAAGACCTCTTGTTCTGTGGATGAGGCTACGGTAGCCGAGACCCCAAAGCATTTGGGCTGGGTCATGCTTGCCGCCCTGGGAATTGGTGCCACCATTGGTGCTGGCATCTTCGCCATGCCTGGCATCATCGCCGGTAAGGCGGGACCAGCTGGAATTCTTTCATTTATGCTGACCGGATTAGTGATCATGTTGATCGCTTTTTGCTACGAGAAATTCTCCATTCGAGTGCCGCATGGCGTTTCAGCCTATAGCTATGTTTATCACTCTATTGGTGAGCTTGTCGCTTGGGTTGTGGCTTTTGGACTGTTCCTTGAATACAGCTTTGGTGCATCTGCCGTTTCAATAGCTTGGGGCGAATATCTCAAAAATGCTATTGGCTTTTCGATGCCAGTATTCTTGAGCGGCCCAACTATTGACGACCAAGGTGTTTTTCATTTTGGCATTAACGTAATTGCTATTGCGGTGATCGCTGTAGTCAGTACCGTTCTGATCTTTGGTGGCGTGAAAAAATCGGCTAAGCTGAATTTCGCTCTTGTTGTGCTGAAGTTGACACTGCTAGTCACTTTTCTCGCCGTTGGCATTCCTCATATCAATCCGGCTAACTGGTTTCCCTTTATGCCCCATGGCTTTGAGGGTGTCTTAAAAGGCGCAGCTACTGCGGTTTTCCCATTCGTCGGCTTTGACGCTCTTTACACCTTCGCTCGTGAATCTAAGTCTCTCAAAGATACTCGCTGGGCGACCTATTGGTGCGTCGGCATTGTTGCTTTCTTGTATGTTACTGTTATGGCTGTGGCAACAGGCTTAGCGCCATGCTCTATTGATGGGCATCCCAATGAGCTATTCGTTGGTTCTGAGGCGGCAGCACCGTTAGCTAAATTACTTACAGCCGCAGGTGAGGGCTGGACTGCAAAGTTTATTTCCTTCGGTGCAGTACTCGGTATCTTTAACGTTCTTTTGGTCTTCTGTATGGGGGGGCCGCGCATTTTCTTGAATATGGCAGAAGATGGCTTGCTACCTCCGATCTTTAAAAAAATGAATAACGGCAACCCAACAGTTGGCATCATTCTTAATGGCATTGTGGTGGCAGCAATTGCCGGATTTGTACCTTTTGGTAAGATCGCTGACATGATGGTGCTTGGAACTCTTGTAGCATTCATCTTCGTCTGCATTGGAGCCTTGAAGCTTAAGCTGGTCAATCCACTTATTGCCATTGCTGGCGGAGTTGGCTGCACCATATTGGCGTTCAATCTTGAGCCAGAAGTACTAAGAGTCTATTCCGTGACTTTGCCTGTGGGCCTGGTTATTTATTTCTTGTATGGTTTCAAGCACAGTAAATTACGGAAGGCGAAAGAAGGCTAGTCGGTTCTTCGGTTAGAACGATATTGGTCTAGCTTGGATCCTAAAAGTCAGAACGATATTGGTCTAGCTTGGATCCTAAAAGTCAGAACGATATTGGTCTAGCTTGGATCCTAAAAGTCAGAACGATATTGGTCTAGCTTGGATCCTAAAAGTCAGAACGATATTGGTCTAGCTTGGAGCCTAAAAGTTAGAGCGATATTGGTCTGGATTGGATCCTAAAAGTCAGAACGATATTTTTCTGGCATGGAGCCTAAAAGTCAGAACGATATTGGTCTGGCTTGGAGCCCAAAAATGTAGAGCGATATTGGTCTGGCTCGGATCCTAAAAGTCAAAACGATATTGGTCTGGCTTGGAGCCTAAAAGTTAGAGCGATATTGGTCTGGCTTGGATCCTAAAAGTCAGAACGATATTTTTCTGGCATGGAGCCTAAAAGTCAGAACGATATTGGTCTAGCTTGGATCTTAAACGTCAGAGCGATATTGGTCTGGCTTGGATCCTAAAAGTCAGAACGATATTTTTCTGGCTTGGATCTCAAACGTCAGAACGATATTGCTCTAGCTTGAGTCCTAACAATCCGAGCAGCTTCACTGCGCCTTGGAGCCGAATGAATAGAACGATAGCGCTGCGCCAGGGATTCTAAAAGGCAGAACGATATTGCTCTGGCTTATTTCCTAAAATTCAGACAATCAGAATTCTAATTTTTTCATTGAACTTAATTCGGTTTCCGAGCGTTTATATATGAAAAGGAGAAATAGATATGTTTACCAATCTTACTGATGACCAGCTGTTTAGCGAGGCCTGGCAATCCTTTAATGAAGAGATTCCAAATGATTCTGCCGCTGTCGATTTCCTCTACGACTCGCTTGTAATTTACAATAAAATTGAATGCGCTTGTCGGCAGCCGCACATTATTCATATGCCTGGAGATCGATTTTATTCTTGCCGAAATTGCAAGAAAGTTTCCTGGGTGACATCTGGAACACTATTTACTGGTGTTGTGAAACTAAGAGCCTGGCTTGCTCTTGTCTGGTTGAAGGAACGAGGAATTACCATAAGCGCAATGCGCTTTTCTCGGTTATTGGAAATTGCGCAGAGCACAGCTCTCAATATTCAGAAGCGTTTAGGGATGGTTGTGCAAGAGAAGTTCGATGATTTGTCGCCAGGAGTTCCGGCGCAGGTCCTTGCCTCAATAATCATCAAGCGCAGCAAAGAAACTCCTGCTCAGGCGCATCCTCGAGCAGAATTAGCTAGCGAAACTGCTTCTGAGCATCCGTTTGTTAGCTTAGATGAATGGATGTACTCCACTTCGCATGAAGCTGATTTGAGTTCAGTAATATCTGATTTTCTCAAAAATAGGGATCCGCAACATGCTGGCTCTATCAGTTATGAATCGATTGTAGGAGCTATTGGCGCGGCAATTACATACATTCGCACTCACTTTCAAGGAGTTAGCGGAAAGTGCTTGCAACTTTACCTCGCCTCTTTTTGGTGTCATCTTGATCGCGTGCGCTGGTCTAACGGTGCGATACTTCTAGCCTGCATCGAGCATGCGCCAATTAGCTACCAAGAGATGTTCAGCTTTGTCTCACCACCGCATGTGAAAATTTTTGCACTGCCTGGCTGACCCGCGGCTCTAGAGATGAATCATTTTTCAATAACTGAGTTCATCGCTCTAGATTCCATTTCCGTGCTTCTAAAACACCCTACTGCCAAGCTCGGAGCCTTCGTCGGGTTTTAACAGCAGCACGCCTCCAGCGTTGACTGCACTGCCGAGGACGAGAACTTCAGAGTTGAAATCACCGACCTGCTTGGCGGGGCAATTTATGACACAGGCTACTAAGCGTCCGATTAGGGCGTCTATGCGATAGTGGGCCGTGATTTGTGCGCTTGATTGTTTAATACCTAAATCTCCAAAGTCGATCCAGAGCTTGTAGGCTGGCTTTCGAGCTTGGCCGAATACTTCTGCCTTAATGATTTTGCCGATTCTTATATCAAGCTTGAGAAAAAGGTCTAGGTCTACTGTGTCTTCAATTATATTCAAGTTTATTTCGCATCCATCCAGTTTTTACCTATACCAAAATCAACTTTGAGTGGCACTTTAAGCGGTTGATCTAGAGTCATTGCTCTTTCTAATATTGCCTTTGTTGCATCTATTTCATTGTCGGGAACTTCCAACACCAATTCATCATGTACTTGCATTGTAAGTCGAGCGTTGCTGTTTCCAGCTTTTAATTCTTTGTCCAGTCTGATCATGGCTAGTTTGATCAGATCCGCGGCGCTACCTTGAATCGGAGCGTTGCAAGCGGCCCTCTCATCTGCTTTACGCACGTTGTCGTTGCGATCATGCAGATGCGTAAAGTATCTTCTGCGTCCCCAGATAGTGCGCGCGTATGACTTGCTGCGCGCTTCTTCAATTGTGCTGTGGAGGAAACCCTGAACTTTCGGGTAGCGAGCAAAGTATTTATCGATGAAGCCTTGAGCTTCTTTTGTTGAGATCCCCAGGTCCAAACCTGTTGAGTAGGCACCTTGTTGGTAGACGAGGGCGAAGTTGATGGTTTTGCCGACACGCCTTATGTCTGATGTAACATCTTCAATTGGTATCTCATAAATTTCGCCAGCGGTTCTGGCGTGAATGTCTTGGTTCTTCTCGAAAGCATCTATTAGAGTTTCATCTTCACACATGTGAGCCAAGAGTCGCAGCTCGATTTGCGAATAGTCGGCAGATATTAGAGAGCAGCCTGGGGCTGCGATGAAAGCTCGGCGAATACGTCGGCCAATTTCGGTGCGAATAGGAATATTCTGCAGATTTGGGTTTGAGCTAGAGAGCCGACCGGTGCTGGTTACGGTTTGGTTGAAGTCGCCATGAAGGCGACCGTCTCGTTTAGAAATCTGACTTGGCAATGCGTCTACATAGGTCGACCGCAATTTCGAAATATGGCGATACTCTAGGAGTTTGCCGATAATTTCATGCTCTTCGCGCAACGACTCAAGTACCGCAGCGTCTGTTGAAAAACCAGTTTTGGTCTTGTTCTTTGGCTTTAGTCCAATTTCTTCAAAAAGAACTTTCTGCAATTGCTGGGTAGAATTGATGTTGAAACCGTGGCCTGCCAGTGCGTATATTTCGGTTTCTAGTCGAGCCAATTCGCTTGAAAGTTCGTGGGAGAAGTTTTGTAGATACTCAAGATCCAAAGCCACCCCAGCTTGTTCCATAGAGGCCAGCACATGGGCCAATGGTTGTTCCATTTCATAGAGTAAGAATTCCTGTTCTTTATCTAACTGCGGAGCGTAGAAGCGGGTTAGTTCCAGAGTTATACGGGCATCGTCTGAGGCGTAGGCCGCTACTTTATCGAGCGGAGCATAGTTGATGGTTATTTGTTTGCGGCCTGTGCCAATAAGCTCATCAATTCGCATCATTTGATAGTTGAGCACTCTATCTGATTGATCCTTTAATCCGTGTTTGCTATCGGGATTGAGGATATAGCTGGCAAGCATGGTATCGAAAACAAGAGGACCGAATTTGATACCGTCGCAAGATAAGCAATTCATTTCAAACTTGGCGTTCTGAGCTACTTTCCCAATAGCCTGGTCTTCAAGGATTGGTTTCAGTCGGGCGCTGACCACTTCTGGTTCTAACTGACCTAGTTGGGCGATTTGCAATGCGTCTACGTGGCGTACCGGAATATAAACGGCTTTGAGAGTTGGTTGTGCGCCGTCTGCTGCTTCTACATGCACCCGGCCGTCTTGGCAGCGGATAGCTGGGTCCCAGGCGATAGCGTATCCAACGATTTCTGTGGCTAAGCTGTCGAGCCCAGTTGTTTCAAGATCTACTGCAATTAAACTCTGGCTTGATAGCTCAGTAACTAATTTGTCTAGCTGTTCTGTTGTTGTAATTATCGTTAGCTCCGGCGCCGGAGCTATTATTGGTGCCCGTACTTCAGCTGGCACCGCCATTGGTGCGGCGTTGGTGTCGGTACCGAATGAAAGTTTGAGTTGCCCCTGCGGTTGCTCTTCTGAATCAGCTGAGCTCACATTTGGTGCTATGAGGGTTGGCTGTCCGGTCAGGGAGGTTTGCCCTGCTGCTGCAGGCTGAGCCGCGAGAGAAGACGTTTTAGGCATCACTGGCACAGAGCCGTCGGGAGAGAACCGAGCCAAAATTTTGGGTAGCCTGGTAGTGAGCTGTCTGAAGTTTAGTTTATCGAAATAGTCTTTTAGTGGTTGCAGTTCGGGCATATTCAAACGGCAGTGGTCAAAGTCAAAATCTAATGGTACATCAAGACGGATGGTGGCAAGTCTCTGGCTTATATACGCAATCTCTTTGCCATCGATTAGTTTCTTCTTGAGTGAGGCCGATTTGATCTCGTCAAGATGCTCATAGACACCGTCTAGAGTTTGGTACGCTGAAAGTAGTTGTTGCGCTCCTTTCTCCCCGATACCTTTGACCCCAGGAATATTATCCGAGCTATCTCCGCAAAGGGCTTTGAAGTCGACTACTTGCTCGGGCCAGATTCCCATGCGATCAAACACTTGCTGGCGCCCGCAGTTTACGAGACCATCTTTGGTTGTGAGATGAATTTCTATTGAAGAGTTATCACCGTCGACCAACTGAAAGGCATCGCGATCTCCCGTCAAAATGATTACCCGTCGACCCTGTGCCGCGGCTTGCTTGGCTACGGTACCGATAACATCGTCGGCTTCATAGCCTGCTAATTCTAAAAGTGGAATTTCAAAGGTAGACACACCCTCTTTGATAATTGGCCACTGTACCGCGAGATCGTCTGGCATCTCAGCTCGGTTAGCCTTATATTGATCGTACTCAATATGGCGGAAGGTTGGATCGGAAAGGTCGAAACAAACGGCCAACATATCTGGCTTTTGTCTTTCAATTTGATCGAATAGTGAAGAGAAGAAGCCATGAACGGCCCAGGTGGGGCGGCCGTCTTTAGCTTTCATACCTGTTCTCATTAGGGCATAAAATGAACGGAAGGCAAGAGAGCTTCCATCTACTAGCACCAGTGTCTCTTGTTCAGCCATTATTCGAATTCTCTTTAGCTCTATCTTTTCTAGTTTTCTTATTAGGCCTCAAGCCGCTAGTGCTTGAGGCCTAATGGTGATCGACGTTAAGAACGACGTCTAGTGCTCGCCAATCATTATGTTTGTCCTTCTTACTCTTGCCATTACTGGGGCGCTACTTCAGCTGCCATCGTTCTTGGGCGCGGTGGTCCTTGAATTGGAGCGATTCCAGTAACTAACACTTTGCCTTCAGACAAGCTTGGAGTCTCGATGTTGAGCAGCGCGGCAATAGTTGGAGCGATGTCTGCCGGACTGACGGTCTCAGCATGTTTTCCGCCCTCTACACCAAACCCATGTAAGACAAGTGGAACTTGGCTATCGTAAGAGTACGGCGCACCGCTGGCGGTGCCGGTACTCTCCGATGAAAATACATAGCCGGGTTTGGGAATTACGTAGCATTCGCCGCTTCTTCCCCAGTAGTAGCTTTTCCGGACACCTTCTGAAAATGGACCGTTGGGAAGTTGGTTCGAGTAGAGTTGGGCTGAAGTAATCACTTCTGCGATACCAGGAACTGAGTGAGCTACTTTTGCCGCTAGTGCTTCAACATCTGGTTGGCGATATTTGTTTTTATCAATGGCAGCGAAGTTTAGGTAAAGGTTTGGTGGCTCAAAGGCTTCGATCCAGTCATCTTGACCCAATCTATTGTCTAGGCTTGTGTCCATGAAGGTTTTAAATGTTTTTGGATCGATTCTGCCAGAATCTAGCCCGCGTTCTTTGAGAAATTCTGGGATCGCCTGTGCTCCGCGGTTGGCCGTGAAGATAATAAGACAGTTGTTGAGGCCAACTTTTTGCTCAAGGTGTCCAAGCAGTGAGGCTATACCCTGGTCCATGCGTAAGACCAGGTCTTGCGATTCTTGAGAATAGGGGCCGAAGTTATTAATCAGTTCTCCGCCAGCAGATAAGCCAATTGAAAGCAGGTCCGTATCGCTGTGAGTTCCTAGACCTTCTTTATCGATGGCCTCTTTCGCTAGGTCTAAAACCATTTGGTTGGCCATTGGAGTCATGGCTAGCGTGGAGTAAGCCCCTTCACCAGCGGTGGTGCCACTGATCATATGAGGAAATGCTTTCCCATCCGATGGCAAGGCTCGTTCGTTAGTATAGTCATCTCTGCTGGATGCTCCATAGGCGGTTTCCGGAAGGAGTCTTTGCCATGGTTTAGCGACATATTTTTCGGGTTGGCGCAGATCGTTGAATCCTTTTACCCAAGTGGGCAAATCGCGGCTGTATTGAGCCGAAGAGACGAAGTTTCCGGTACGTGTATCAAACCAAATTGCCATGTTGGCTAGGCGACCACCTAGCAACAAAGCCTGTGAGTCCCTTACAGCGAGAGAGAAAACTTTACTGCGGCCATTGGTGGCAAGCTTCATTTGATCGCCAATGGTCGTTCCTTGTAAGAACTTTGAGCTGGCGCCGCCGCTGTTGGCACCGGTTAGGGGGGCAGAATCATCAGCCACAGCTGAAATAGCTTTGTTTTTGCGGCGATCAAACCACTGATCGGCAACGATTCCTGTTGCCCATGGGCTGGCACCAGTTGCGATTGTGGCATCACCGCAGGCCCCTTGGGTAGTGGCTTGCATGTAACGGCAGTTGGTGTAATTGGCGCCAGATTCACTGAGATAGCGAATGCCTCCGCCTGAAAGCTTATCTTGGAAGCGCATCAAGCTGTTGTATGAGAGCTGGTCTGCAACCATTAGGACAACTAGTTTAGGTTTGGCGGCCAGACCCTGGGTAACGTTTTGAGAATATGCAGCTTGTTGAAATGCACTTAGTTGCGGGCTCAGTGGAGTGATCTGGGCGGCCAATAAAACCGCTAACAAGACCGCCGGTCTGGCCATTTTTGAGACTATTTCGAATCTTCTTTTCTTTTCTCTTCTCACCGCTGGTACCTGCCGCTCCTTCTTTGCTAACTGCTCAAGTCAAGTTTAATTTCTTGCTTGATCTTATGCCGTGCTCGAGCACCTATTTTACTGGCATTGACTACTCTAAGGGTGAAGATTAAGCCTGAAGCGAGGCTTCTTTTGTAACGGTCTATCTTGAGATCTTTGTGAAGAAAATCATGCTGGCGGTCAGGTTCAATACAATAGATGGCAGGCAGCAAGCTATCCAAGAACAATTTCCATCTCAGGAGTTATAAATGAGCGACCGTACCAAACTACTGAAAAAAGCTGTATTAACCGGTGTCGGAGCAACATCGAGCGTTGATCGCGTAAAAGATGCTCTGAAAGATGCCATGCAAGACCTTGTCAAAGTAGGTCAGGAATTAATCGATGATCTCGAAGAAAAAGGCAAAGTGAAAACCGAGTCTGCTGAATCCTTTCTAAAGGGATTCAAAGACGAGGCTGTCAAGCGCACCGAGGATATCGAGAAGCAGGTTTCTGCCAAGGTATCTAAAACAATGAAGAAGGCGGCCAAAGAGTTCGGCTTCGTCACCATGGAACAGTATGAGCAATTGCTCGAGCGTCTAGCCCTGGTCGAAGAACATGCCGGCATTACCCAGCCAGAGCACATTGGTGATGATCAAGCTGAAGAAGGCGAAGATAATCACAATCATGACAATGAGGGTAATGGTGACGCCTCTAGTTCGAAGAAGAAAAAGAATAAGCGCGCTGAAGGCTAACTATTCGATGTATGGCTAAGTCTTTGCGGGAAGGTGTGAAGTAGGGCTCTTGCTCTGTCTTTACATCTGCGACTACATCAAATTAGGGCCAATAGGTGGCACCAATGGCATACGCTGGCCGGTCTTCGGATTGGTCAGCGTTGCTCCTTTTAGGGCGTCTTTCATGTGCTGATCTAGTATGACAATGGGGGCTCGTAGTTGCCATTCGCAGGCCAGTTTCGGGTCGTCCTGTTCGTTGCGACTAAACCAGCCGTGGGTATTGGAAGAGACAGCCTGACCAATTCTTCCATTTGATTGCAGCTCAGTTTGATCTTGATGGGCGACATAATCACGCACGAGGGTGGACCACATCACCATTTTTTCGCCACTGCTTAGGGCCTTTTGGGCATAGAAGACGAGTTGCTTCTCTCCTACTGGTAGACCTCTGAACGGGTACTCTGAAAGGCTCATTGGGCCGCGGCCGCTGGAGTAGAGACTGCTAGGAGCTGCTTTTTTTTCGGTTTCTTTTGGCTGTTGCTCCTCTGCCTTTAGCAGGAGGCTTGAGTCATAGATAATTGTTTCCGGGATAGCGGGCAGACTTGGAGCTTCTTCTGCTAATCGTTCGGAAATTGTCCTTCCTTCAGCCATTATTTTGGTATCGGGCTGATCGGTAATTTCTTGCACTTTTCCGAAGATTTTGAGATTGGCCGCGAGCCAGGCCGAGCGAATGGTGCCGCTATTATTGCCACTGCTGGAGTTGGTGCTGCCAGCTATCTCTCCTTCAGATAGAGCTACTAACTGAGGCTTGAATATAAAACGCTTTCCTAGCAAAAATGCTCCTGGTATGTCATCAAGGCGATTGATGCCGTTGCGGCAAACTTTTAGAAGGCGACTGCACAGGTCGTAAGATTGTTGAGCTACCGATAGGCCGTTTAGTTTAGCTGTATGGGCTAAGGTCAGTGCCGTTGAAATGCGCTTTTGATCCGCTTGCTCATAGCTCAGGCTAGTCTCCATTGCAGAAATCTCTGATTTTAGAAATTTCTCTTTTGTTGGGTCGCCCTCTTGTCGAACACGATCTCGCAGCGAGGCAAGATCGGCTTGGATGAGAACCAGGCGGTTGCGAGATTGGCGTAGTGCTTTGAAAGCGTTAATTTCTGATATTTGAGCTGTAGCAATAGTTTCCTGTGCACTGAGGTTAGTGCCATAAATCTCTGTCAGTAAGTCAATTGTTAGTTGTCGATCGAAGCGTTGTCGACCAGCTGTGACGGCGTTTCCTTGGTCGTTGACTATCAATGGTATAGCCGATGTGGGGTAGTTGAGCGGAGCGGCGGCAAAGCTGGCCGCTAGAGCCTTCTGACCTACTTCTTGTGGCGCTGTTTGGTGCAGAAAGGCAATCGCTCTGGCATCGCTATCCGAAGCAAGGCAGCTATTAATTGGAGTTTGCCAAACAAGATTTTCTTGGTTAACCTCTAGTGCGGCATCAGTATCGGGCTCAATTTTGGTTTTCAATGCTGGTTGGAATTTCGGCTTGGTCCATTGGCATTCAATTGTATGAGCCAAACTACTTGGTGAGACTGGTTGGGCCATTTGTCTGAGCCAATGATATAGGGCTACGCCAAGTGCATCTCGGCTGTCCATGTCGATTAGTACTGGTGACACTGGTGGCGCTAAGCGACCAGCACCAGGAATTGAACCACTAGCCACTTGCTGCCACTCTCCGTGGCCGTCAAATCTTGTGCTTCTCAATAAATCTGCCAGTGAATTGAAAAGGAGTGGCCTTCCTTGAGGAAAACTCAGAGCCAGGCAGGTTGAGTCTTTTGACTTGTTTTTCGAAAGGCTAGCCTGCTCATTTTTGAGACGCCTGGAGCGACCAAGGTCTCCGCAAATCACGCAAATTTGACTGCGCTTCTTTACTTTTGCCTTGCTTTCGTATTCTGCTGTTATTAGGATTGCCGTTGGCACTGCGTTTTTGCAGGCAATGAAATCGCGTGGAGCAACTATGGTTGCTTTGCTCGCTTGCTGGTGAAGAAATATCGGTGTTGAAAATGGCACCGCCACAGGTGCCATTGCCAGTAATTTACCAGCTCGTACATAGTCTGAGTTTAGTTCGTCTGGTCGGGCTTCAATGTCGCTATCAAAACAGTCTTCTTTATGATTGTCGATGGCTCCAAGCTCTATTGCCATGAAATTCAAATGACTGCCTGGATGGGCACTGCGGCTTAGGATTCTTTGAACTTGGTTATAAGTTTGCCCGTTTTTGCTAATTTCGCTGACTAGTTTGCTTCTCAATTCTTCCTGCAACTTGCGCAAAAGAGTGAGATCGCTTTTGGCTAGTTGCTGCATGACTGGCAGATGGTATTGTTCACTGCTCCAAATACCTTGACGCACCAGAGAGAGGACTGTATTTAAGCTGCGAATTTTTAGTGCGCTTTCCGAGCGCAAATCGCGAATGCCAATTCTGCCAAAGGCCGAATCGAAGACGGTAGTACTGATAAGATTTTCACAGGCCTGTTCAGCGGCCTGCTCTAAGGGGTCAGAAGCGACACTGCCAATATTGAACCAGGCTAGTGTGAGAATATAGGCGCTGATTAGCAAGCTCGCGGCGAAGGTTGATAGCCAGAGTGAGCCGACTGATGTCCAATTGTTGGTTTTTGACATTTTCGCTAGTTGCTGATAACTGAATTAATCCTAGCATTTTTGTTCTTAGAACAGTCTGTTACTCTGGTACCATGCCCGGTGTGGTTATTCACTTGAAATCGAAAAGACTAATTTTAATACTTTCCTTGCTCGCCTTCATTTATGAACCGTCGCTAGCACCGCTTTGGCCAAATCAGTGTGCTGTGGCGCAAGGGCCCTTGTCGAGTAATCAAGCCTCTTTGTCCCGTTCTCTCAAGGCGGTTGATCAGCTCATCGCTGATGGCTCGCTCCTGGCCGCTCGTTCAAAGATTGAGACTATGTTGAGTCTTTATCCTGATGATAGTGCTGTGGCCCTTAGTGCTGCTCGTCTTTATCAAAAAATGGGCCTCTCTGCCTTTGCCATCATGCAATACGAAAAAACAAGGCGTGCCAGGCCTCTTCTTCTTGAGCCATTGGTTGCCCTTTCCAAGCTCCATCTAGAGAATCTTTCTACCGAACTAGCCGTTGAGCTAGCCCGCAGCGCGGTGCAGCTCGACCCCAGCTCGCGCGACGCTCGATTGGCTTTGGTATCTGCTTTATTGGCCGAACAGTCGGTGAAGCAGGCAAAAGCCCAGGCCGATGCATTGGCTCAGCGCTTTCCTCATGACCCCGATGTTGACCATGCTCTCGCCAGTGTTGCTCAGGCCTTTGGGGAGAACAAGAAGGCCATTGACTTGCTTGTAAAGGCCGTTGAATCTCGACCGACAGAGCAAACTTGGCAGTTAGAGCTGGTTGACCTATATATTGCCAACCGAGATTATGAGCGGGCGAGGAGCGTTCTTCTTTCTATTTTACTGAGAGAGCCCCAGTCTTTGGATACTCTAGAGCGCCTAGCCCACCTGGATGAGTTTTACTTGCACGAATACATGGATGCTCGGGCATGTTATCGCAAGATTCTTACTATATTGCCAGACAGTGCATCGGCTCAAGCCGGACTAGATCGCTGCCTGGTGAAGCAGGGCGATTTGGCTCTTAACCTGCGGAATTTTATCCGTCGGATCTTAAACTTGCCCCTTGGGCCGATTAAAGACGAAGAGGGCGTAAGCGATTTGCTTACGCCCGATACTTCATACGGTGCTCAGTAAGAGACCTTACTGCACCACTGCTTTGGAAAGAACACGCTTCGGTCCGTGAATTGGATCTTCGATAACCACAGTCTTGTCGCGGGTTGGACCCACTGAAACAATGGCCACAGGGCAATCTAGTTCTTCGGCGATGAAGTCTAGATAGCGTTTTGCTTCAGCAGGCAATTCTTCGAAGCTTGTGATTTTGTATGTTGGTTTTTTCCAGCCTGGGAATACTTTGTACACAGGCTCCATGCGCTTGAATTGAGAACCGATCGATGGCAATTCTTTGTGGATACTGCCATCTTTCTTGTCCTTGTAGGCTACGCAGATTTTGATTTCGTCAAATTCGTCCATGACATCGAGCTTGGTGATAGCCAGACAGTCGAGGCCGTTAACGCGCACTGCATAGCGACCAATCACGGTGTCGAACCAACCACAGCGTCTCGGGCGGCCAGTGGTGACGCCAACTTCGGCCCATGGTTTGCCGGTCTGACGTAGCATTTCGCCTTCTTCGCCGTCTTGTTCTGTGGGGAATGGACCTTCACCAACACGAGTCATAAAGGCTTTTGATATACCGATGACGCGGTCGATGATTGTTGGGCCAATACCGGCACCGATACAGGCTCCGCCTGCGGTAGGGCTAGAGCTTGTCACGAATGGGTAGCTACCGTGATCGAGGTCGAGCATGGTGCCCTGAGCGCCTTCAAAAAGAATGTTCTTTTTGTTGTTGACGGCCTCAAAGATCAATTGCGATGTGTCGCAAACGTACTTGCGCATTTGTTCGCCGTAAGAGGCGTACTCTTCCAAAATTTCGTCTGTATTGAATGGTGGGTGATTATACATACGCTCTAGAAGCAGGTTCTTGCGCGGTACCATCCACTCTAATTTTTCTTTGAGCACTTCGCGGTCGAGCAAGTCTTCCATGCGGATACCGGAACGAGCGCATTTGTCAGCATAAGTTGGTCCGATACCACGCTTGGTGGTACCAATTTTGTTATCGCCACGACTTTCTTCTTCAGCTGCATCTAGGGCTAGGTGGTAGGGCATTGTTACGTGGGCTGAAGCCGAAACTTTTAAGCGAGAATCATCGAGGCCGCGATCGGTTAGGGATTTTACTTCGCTTATGAACGCCTTTGGGTCAATTACCATGCCAGGTCCGAGGACACAGATTTTACCGGGATACAGAATTCCGGATGGAATAAGGTGGAATTTGTAGGTTTCTTTTCCTACCACCACAGTGTGACCAGCGTTGGCCCCACCCTGGTAGCGCACTACGATATCGGCATTATTGGCCAAAAGGTCTGTTACTTTTGCCTTACCTTCATCTCCGAACTGCGCTCCGACGACAACTACGTTAGCCAAGGGTTACTCTCCAGAAAGCCAAGTGAAATGGTCAGCAAAGAATTGCTTTGCGCGCTTTTCTCTTGAGTAAACCTTAATATAAGGAATCTTCGCCAGAAGTGCTTTCGCAAAAGAGCACAGGGACCTGATCTTAGTAGTCAGCATTTTCCCGCGCACGTTTTTTTTGACCGGAGATAGTGTATTCGACTCGCCAAGAGCTGTCAATTTTTTCGGGGTCAATACACGTTAATATTACTTACATGCAAAACCTCTTCTCTGCCGATTTGACTGAAAGACAAGCTGTGGCTACCAGATTGCTGGCTAACGGCATTGAACAAGGGCGCCTGGCTCATGCTCTACTTCTAACCGGGCGTGCTCACCAGGACAAGTGGTTGATTGCCAGGCAGCTGGCCGCTCATCTTAATTGCAGCAGCGAAGACAAGCTTACTCAGGGTGCTTGTATGCTGCCCTGGCAGGCTAGTTGTGTAGGCGAAGACGGCTCGGCTTTGACAGAGCTTGCCGAACCGGTTTTGAAAGGCCTGGCGAATGCCTGTCAGAATTGCCGTTGGCTTTTTCAGGACGAGCATCCCAAGGCCTGGTTTGTGCTCTCTGCTGAGGCCGGTAAGAGCGGCAAGATACCAGTTGAGGCTGCTCGCAATCTCTCAGAAGAGCTGGCTCGCACCTCTAATTATGTTCGGGTTGTAATTGTCGAAGAGGCCAATGAAGCTGCTTTCCACCGACCCGCGGCTAATGCCCTTTTGAAGACCATTGAGGAGCCAAAGTCGCCCTCCCTATTTCTTTTATTTAGTCAAACTTCCGATGACGTGCTCACTACAATCGTCAGTCGCTGCCAGGTTGTGCCGCTAAACAATCGTATTGAAGAGAATGTCGGGCCCATTTCGCAGATAATAGGTCTGTCGGCCGGGAGCCATTTGGCGACCAAGGGCTTGCCAAGGAAAAACGATACTATCTTGCAGGAGCTGACCGAAAAGCTTGGTAGTCACGCTTTTGTGCAGAAACTTCGGGCTGGTAGTAAAGATGCTCTAGCCTTGTCAGCAGCTCTGCAAACTTTGATCGACGATGATTATGAGCCGGACGCCATCATTGATTCGCTGGTCGCTCTTGAGCTGAAAGCAATTGGAGCCGCTAAACTGAGTCAGTCTCGCAGCAGTTCTTACCTGACCAAGCTGCTTAAATTGAGTGAGGATGCAAAGCGTCAAATTGATCAATATGTGTCAAAGAAGGGTGTTTGTGAATCTTTTGTTTTAACTTGGCTCGATTTGAGGCAAAATTTTAATAGCCATTAGTATTGAAAAGCGATCTGTTAAAGACCACAGGAAGTTCGAGGCTTATGTTTAAGAAGAAGAGTGACGCTGTTAAACCTGGAAAAGGCAGTGGCCCAAAGCCCGCAGATAGCAATCCTGCTAATAATTTAGGGGCTGCCGAGCCACCTCAGGCTCCAGTGGAGGCTAGTATTCCGCCTGAAAATAGTGAACCTGGGCGCTCTCATAACAATCTCAAAGCTTCTTTTTCTAGTATGCCAGCGGCTGGCTCTGAGGCAGAACAGGCGGCTAAGGCCGCCAGCGGTAAGGTCAGCAGCAAGATAAGTATCCTTTTTGATGTGCTCTTGCCCGTTGTTGTAGCGACTGTATGCTGCGGTGCTTTTGTCAGTACTGGCAAGCTTGCCAAAGATAAAACAGGCATATACGGTTTGACGGCTGAGCAGGAAGACTTAGTTGTAAAAGATAAGACAATTGCGGCTGAGTCTGTCATGGCTGAAATCAATAAGCTTGAGCCACTTAAGCTGTTATCCCATGGTGAAGTCGGTCCGGCTGTAGAAGCCGCTAAAGCACTTATCGCCAAAAAGCCAAACGATACAAGAGCCTTGATGGCGGCTGGGATGGTTTTGGTGGAGGCCGGCAATAAGGCTGATAAAGAACTAGGCATTGGTTATTGCAATAAGGCTTTTGAGCAAGCTAAGTACAGTGCCTATATTCGTTTACTCTATGGGCGACAACTGGCCATCATGCATCGTGACGAAGATGCCATTGCCGTATACGAGAAAATTATTGAGCTTTTCCCATCTACTTGGTCGACCCCTCATAAAGAACTGGCAAACCTTTATATGCGTACAAACAGTTCAGCAAAGGCCGTTACAGAGCTTACAGCCTTGCTTAAGTCTGATAATTCAGATCCTGGTGTGCAGAGAGAGTTGGGTCTGGCCTTGGCCCAAGACGGCAAGCAGCAAGAGGGCTTCGAAGAATTTCAAAAGGGCTTTACTCGCGAAAAAGACATACTTGGTTATCCCTATGCAGTTAAGGACATAGTCGAATCGCATGCTGGTATCGTATCTAGTGCTTTGAAAGATACTGAAAAACGCTACCAGAAAAATCCAGAGGATGTCAAAACTCTGCTTACATTGGCGCGTTTGTATATCGCTAGCAACCGCTTCAAAGATGCTCGCGACATTGCTAATCAGGCCATTAAGTTAAGAGAAGTAGATCCCGAAGTGCATGAGGTTATGTCTGAAATCATGTGCAATCAGAACCAGTCTCAATCGGGCTATGATGAGTTCAGAGCGGCCGCCTCATATATACACATGAAGCAGTAGGCACTTGTTCTTTTTGCCTCGAATTTTCTATTTGCGAACGTTGGCTGCGGTTTCTTTTTCGAGCTTAGCTAACTGCTCATAGAGTTCTTTTTCTTTCTCGCTAATTTCTGTTGGTATGGCAATCTTTGTGCGTACCAATTGATCTCCGCGGGTACTGGCTCCAAGAGTTGGTAGGCCTTTTCCTTTTAAGCGCAATAGTCTGCCGTTCTGACTACCTGCTGGTACTCGTATTTTAACTGCACCTTCGATAGTGGTAACAACTGCCTCAGAACCAATCACGGCCTGCGCTGGAGTTATTTCTAGCTCGCAAATTAGGTTGTCGCCGTCTATGGTGTAGTAGTTGTGCGGCTTAGCTTTGACGCGCAGGTATAAGTCACCTTTTTGCGTGCCACCAGCCATGGTGGCACCTTCGCCGGCTACTCTGACTTTTTTTCCTGGTCTTACACCGGCAGGGATTTTTACTTCAATGGTTTTTGGTTTGCCACCAGGAGTGCTAACTTGTAGCGTCCGTCTAGCCCCTTGAGCTAGTTCTTCTACGGTCAATTCGATCTCAGCTTCTTGATCTAAGCTGCGCTTGCGACCAGCTTGGGCTTGCTGTTGCTGTTGTTGCTGTCTTACTGGTCCGCCAGCGGCAGCACCACCACCGAAAGTCTGGCCAAAAAGGCTATCGAAAAAGTCGGAAAAGGCACTGTTGCCGCGCAAATCGCCAAAATTGCCAAAGTCAAAACTGAAGCTACCGTCGTTGGCACCAGATTGTTGGGGTGGTGGCCTGAAATTGTCTCCAGCTTTCCAGTCGGCGCCGAGCATGTCATAGCGCTTACGTTTTTCTGGGTCTTTTAAGACTTCGTAAGCTTCGATTAGTTCTTTGAATTTCTCTTCCGCCGAAGGGTCATTCTTATTGGCATCAGGGTGGGTTTTTCTTGCCAGCTTGCGGTAGGCCGATTTGATATCGGCATCAGAAGCCTTACGGTCGACGCCTAGAACTTGATAATAGTCTTTGTACTTGACCAACTTAGTGTCTCGATGCCTTAGAAATAACTTGCTTAGGCAACTATTATAGCCACGTCAACGGCAATGATAATGGAGAAGTCGCCAATAAACTTGTGTATGGTACTTGGAGCAGCGATATTGCTTCAGAGTGCTCGACTGCGCGGTGTGCGGCTGTGCTCACTGGCGTGGGAACACCAATCATGGGAATTCCGCCGATCCAGGGAATAGCACCCAGGCTCATGAAGGGACCAATATTGAAATTGGTTCTGATGACATACTCGTAGATCTTGTTGGTCGGATCGTAGGCGGCAGTCATTTTGGTATTAGGGCCGTATTCCTTTACTACATTTGTGTTGATATCAGTTTCAACGATAAAGACATTAACACCGCAGCCAAGGTAGCCTCCGATTGGTGCCATTTTTGCAAAGCGGCCCATGGGCGAAGAGACAATCGAATTGGCTCGGCTCTGCACTTTGCTGAGGGCATCAGGGTAGGAGCTGGCGTTTGCTGCATCTACGGCACATTGGGTGCCAAGCAGTGAGACGTTGGCGTAGCCCATGGTAAAGGTGAGAAGGTTGATCAAGGGCAGAGCGATGATGAAAAGGAAAACAAAAAGAGCCGGTATGAACTCGGCAATTCCTGATCCATGTGTTGACCGTGATTTATAAAATAGTGACATCTTCAACTCCCATCATCCTAAGCATAGTACCCCGCGAGCGGCAGTTCTAAGCATTGTTCTATTAGCTAGTCAGAGTCTAATTAGAGATTAGCTTTTAGATGGTAGGGAATAACATCATTGGGGCTTTGAGCGGTTTTGGTGATTATGAAATGGTTAGCGATATGTCTATGACTTTGTCACGGCCGAGAAAGCGTCTTGGCCAATCAATAGTTGAACTATGTGCTGGCATTATGGTGTTAGTGCCAATTGTTTTGGTTCTGTTCGATTTAACTGTAATTGTCTTAGCGGTGCAGCTCAATGATTCCACCTGTCGTGAAGCGGCACGGGTCGGCGCTATTGGCGATCCTGACGCTACGGCTTGCCAAAACAGAGTATTGGCCGTTATCAATAGAGCCAACAAGGGCGGAAGCTCTATGCTTAGCAAGTTTATGATGGTTAGCTGCACAAACACAGTTACGCCAGCACAAATAGCGGCTTTGTCGCCTTACGGTGGACCGGTCACCGGTACGGTTAGTGTGGTCACCCAGGTGGATGTCAAACCCTTTGTTGTGCATTTGATTTATGCCGGTGGGCCCGCCTTGCAGTTCCGTTCGTCTCAGTCCTATCCGTTTACTTATGTAGTGCCAAACACTGCCAATTAGTTCTCGTCATTTTTGACCGGAGCAAAAAAAAGAGCACCGCTTAGCGATGCTCTTTTAAATTATTACTGAGGCGCTGCTTTAGGCTTTGACAGCTGGAGCTTTAGCCAGGTCTTGCAAAGCGCTGATGTCCATTCTTACGCTTGGGCCCATAGTTGTGCTCAAGTAAACAGACTTCATGTAAGCACCTTTGACTGATGGTGGTTTGATTTTTTGGATTTGATCAACCACTGCAGCAAGGTTTTGTAGAAGACGGCTGTCATCAAACGAAAGTTTGCCGATTGCCATCTGTACAACACCGCCATCTTTCTCAGCGCGGAAGGAAACCTTACCAGCCTTGAGATCTTTGACAGTTTTGCCAACGTCAAAAGTTACAGTGCCATCTTTAGGGTTAGGCATTAGGCCTTTTGGTCCAAGGATTTTACCCATTTTGGATAGCATGGCCATTGCATCTGGAGTAGCAACCAGTTTGTCGAAATCGAGGAAGCCTTCACCGATTTTGGCAACAAGCTCGTCAGAACCGACAACATCAGCGCCGGCATCCTTAGCTTCTTGTACTTTTTCGCCTTTAGCAACTACTGCGACGCGAACCGTTTTACCGGTGCCACCTGGCAATTGCACGGTGCTTCTGATTTGTTGGTCATTCAGCTTAGGGTTGACGCCTAGTCTGAAGTGAACTTCGACGGTTTGGTCGAACTTGACTGAATTTTCGGCTTTCAACAATTTGAGAGCTTGCTCAGCAGTGTGAAGAGCATTGTTCTCAGTGTAGAACGTGCCTAGTTTTTCCTGTCTTTTTGTTAGCGTAGCCATTTTCGGAAATTCCCTTGAAATGATCTATATGAATGATTGATTGATGCTTGCTCTAAAAAAATTGCTTTAGTCGACGACTAAAATGCCCATGTTTCTTGCGGTACCGACAATCATTGCTTCGGCGGCCTCAAGGGTTACGGCGTTAAGGTCAGGCATCTTGATCTTGGCGATCTCGGTGACTTTTGCCTTAGTCAAACTGCCAACTTTGGTTTTGTTGGGAGCTGCGGAGCCTTTCTCCACATTGGCTGCCTTCTTAATCAGTTCGGCAGAAGGAGGTGTCTTCAAGATGAAGGTGAAGGAACGATCTTCGTAGACGGTAATTTCTACGGGGATAATCGTGCCAGCTTTATCTTGAGTCTTAGCGTTGTATTCTTTGCAAAATTGCATGATGTTGACGCCGTGTTGACCCAAAGCTGGACCAATTGGCGGAGCAGGATTGGCTTTCCCTGCGGTGATTTGCAATTTGATTTTCCCAACAGCCTTTTTCACTTTTCTCGGTCCTATGTCTGTCTAATTAAGATGAACTATCTAACTTGAAGTGCAATTTTTGGGGACGGCTTCTGGTGAAGACGCTTGATAGAAATGCACGAAATATCGATCATATGGTAGATGGGGGACTTAGTCCACCACATTTACACTTTTATAACCTGGTTGAACTCAAGCTCAACTGGTGTGGCACGTCCGAAGATGATGACAGAAGCTTTGATCCGCTCTCTTTCGAGGTTCACTTCTGTTACCTCTCCTGTAAAGTCTGCGAATGGTCCGCCTGTGATGCGTACGTAGTCGCCGACCTTAACATCGATAGCAGCAGGTTTCTTGCCTTTGAGGCCAGTCATTGCCATTTGACGTCTTAAAATCTTGCGCATTTCTGCGTCTTGAACAGGGGTTGGTTTTTTTCCAGCGCCCACATATTTCGTTACACCAGGCGCTTCACGAACGACACGCCAAGAGTCATCGTCAAGAATCATTTCGACAAAAACGTAACCAGGATATTCCCGTTCACGTTTCTCAATGCGCTTGCCATCTTTGACCTTGGTCACCATTTTCTCAGGCACAATCACGCCGAAGATTCGGTCTTGCGCGCCCATGGTGACGATGCGTTTTTCGATGTGCTCCTTCACTTTGTTTTCGTGACCGGAGGCGGTTTGCACTGCGAACCAGCGTCGTTGTCCGTCTGTCTTTATGAAAGCCATTTCGCCATCCCTTTTCTTCAGCTCGTACCTATTTAGGTATTAGCCCCGGCCTATGCCGGCTCCGTGCAAGCGAGCCCAGTGCTCAATCGGTCCAAAGATAACGCTGCCTAACACCCAGTCGATGCCAAGAACAATCATCGTTATCGCTGTGACGAGGAATAACACACTCCATGTCTCGCGCACGACTTGTTTGTTGTCAGGCCACGTAATCTTGCGATGCTCGATAGCGACTTCTTTAAGGAACTGACCAACACCCACGATAAGTGAGTGTTTTTTCTCTTCATGCTTCTCAGATTTAGTCGTGGACACGGATTGCTCCTTAGCTTTGACCACTTGGCCTGTTGAGCTGTCCTGTTCCTTATTTGCCATCTGTATCAAGCCATCCGTTTTATCTAAAACGCGCTTTATCTAAAACTGCTTTAGATTTATATTGAATTCGCGCCCTGAAGGAGTCGAACCCTCAACAAAGGTTTTGGAGACCCACGTTATACCATTTAACTAAGGGCGCGTAACGCGGCCGCCGGAGCGGCCCCATGTACTGCTTATCAGTACTGAAAACAAGAACCGAGAAAAAGGACGAGCCTTTATTTCTTAGTTTCTTTGTGTTCAACGTGCTTGCGACAGAACTTGCAATATTTTTCCAAGTTCAGTCTTTCCGGATCATTTTTCTTGTTTTTCATGGTTGTGTAATTGCGTCTTTTGCAAGTTCCACAGGCCAATGTGATGATGATGCGGTCGTCTTTCTTCGCCATGACAATAACTCCAAACAACTGTCTTGCCGTCAAAAACAAGACAGAAAAAAGAAGCCTCCTCGGAGGCGTCAAGGCAAGTATATCCAAGAGTTCGAAAAACTGTCAATAAAGCTAGAATAAAGGCGATGACAAAAAGTAGCGATGCGAAAAGCGATGACAGATACTTAATATGGCGCCTCGCCAAGGGGCTTGGACAGTGCCTTCTTGCTTTATTGCTGCTGGTGAGCATTTTGTCACTAACTGCTTGCACTAAGGCCAGGAGCCGATTTGAGCCTGGTGTCCTCAGGGTAAACCTTGGCACTGAACCCCCTGGTCTTGACTGGCATACCGCCACAGACTCGACATCTTTTGATGTTGTCTCCAATCTAATGGTCGGCCTCACCCAATACACCAATGACCTGACCTGTGCACCTTCTTGCGCTAAAAGCTGGGAAGTTCTTGATGATGGCAAGCGTTATCTCTTCCATCTAAGAGATGATTTGCGCTGGACCGACGGAAAGCCCGTCACAGCTTATGATTTCGAGTACGCCTGGAAACGATTACTTAATCCAGCTACCGCTGCTCAATACGCATTCTTTCTTTACGATGTTGTCAATGCTCGCGATTACAACACCGGGAAATTGAAAAATGCCGATCTACTTGGCATCAAAGCTGTCGATGCGCACACTTTTGAAGTAAGACTTTCCAAGCCGGCCGCGTACTTTATATATCTAACTGCTTTTTGCGTTAGCTTCCCGATGCGCCAAGATGTGGTGGAACGCTTTGGTGATCGCTGGACTGAGCCTGAGAACTTTGTCACCAATGGACCTTTCAAGCTCACTCGCTGGCAGCACGAATACAAAATGGAACTCAGTGCTAACCCCCAATATTTTGATGGTCCGCCCAAAGTTAAGCTCGTCAAGATGTTTATGGTGCCAGAAGCTTCAACAGCTTTCGCTTTGTACGAGAATGATGAGCTAGACTTCATCGACAATCGCAGCTTCTCTACTCCTGATGTCGAGCGTTTTCGCACTTCCCCCGAGTATAAAAACTTTCCATTGCTGCGAGCAAACTATTTGGCCTTTAACGTCAGCAAGAAACCCTTTACCGATCCCCTGGTGCGTAAGGCCGTGGCTATGGCGATTGACCGCTCTGTATTCCCTCGTATTTTAAGAAGGGGTGAGCGGCCTGCTACTAGTTGGATACCACCAGCGCTACCAGGATATTCTCCTGATTCGGGATTGAAATTTGATCCCGCGCAAGCTCGGGCCCTTCTTGCTAAAGCTGGATACCCCGGTGGTAAAGGTTTCCCGAAAGCAGAGCTGCTCTATCCCAATCGCGATGATGTGCGATTGACAGTTGAGGCCACTCAAGATGAATTGAAGCGCAATCTTGGTATTGAAATAGAGTTAGTCAATCAAGAATGGAAAGTTTATTTGGCGACAGTGCGCAAAGACGCGCCACCAATGTTTCGCAATTCCTGGGGAGCTGATTATCCAGACCCTGAGACTTTTATGAATCTCTTTACCAAAGACTGTGGCAACAATGACACTAAGTGGTGGAGCCCGAAGTACGACCAGCTCATCCAGACGGCTGAGGGTGAGCTAGATTCGAAGAAGCGAGCCGACCTTTATCGTCAAGCCGATGTCATGCTCTGCCGCGAAGCGGTGCCAATTGTGCCGACGTTTTTAGCAACTCAGAATATTATGGTTAAACCATGGGTCAAAGGAATCGCCATCAACCCGCTTGATTTGCAGTTCTTCAAGGCTGTTGAAGTAGGTGGACAATGATTGCATTGATTTTGAAGAGAATATTGCTTGCCATACCGGTGCTGCTGGTGGTGGCATCACTGACATTCGTTTTAGTGCGAATTGTACCGGGCGGCCCTTTTGATGCTGACAAAAATCTACCGCCTGAAATCATCGCCAACCTCAATGCTAAGTACCATCTCGATAAACCAGTGCCTGAGCAATACTTTCTTTACTTAGGTCGATTAGCTCAAGGCGATTTAGGCGTTTCTTATAAATACGTCAATCGGACAGTTAACGATATTTTGTCGGATGCTTTTCCTGTTTCACTGCAATTAGGAACCATCAGCCTAACTCTGGCGGTAATGATAGGGGTGCCTTTAGGAGCTATCGCTGCAGTCTGTCGCGGTCGCCGTGAAGATGTAATCGCCATGTTCTTGTCGACTTTGGGTATCTCTGTGCCTGGCTTTGTCATTGGCGCCACCCTTATTTTTGTATTTGCTATTGAACTGCGGGTGCTGCCAGTTGGTTTATGGGAATCTCCTTGGCATGTGGTGCTACCAGCGGTGACTCTAGCTTTCTCTCCGGCAGCCTATTTGGCTCGCTTAACGCGAGCTTCAGTGCTTGAGATCGTTGAGAAAGATTGGGTGCGCACTGCCCGTTCTAAAGGACTGTCGCAGTGGTCGACAGTGACCAAGCATATTTTGCGTAATTCGCTTATACCTGTTGTGACAGTGCTTGGTCCGCTAACAGCTATTGTTATCACCGGCTCTTTCGTCGTCGAATACATCTACGCCATACCTGGTATGGGCCGCTTTTTCATTACGGCGGTGATGAACCGAGACTACGATTTGATTCTTGGTACGACCCTAGTTTTTGCTGTCTTGTTGATAGTGGCTAATACTTTCGTTGACGTTGCCTACCAAATACTAGACCCGCGTATGCGCTTAGAAGACTAGATGAAGAGACTAGATAAGAGGACGAAATGCAGACTTTAGACAACGCCAAATCTCCTCCAGCTGCTGCTGTAAAGCCGCTTGATCAGAGCGTTGTTGCGCGCTTGAAACGCATACCGACGGCTTATTTCGCTTTTTGGGTGATTGCGGCTATTTGTCTTGTGGCCTTGCTTTCTTGGATGGGATTTAGCCTTTGTCCCTATTCTTTTGACCAAACTTCAACCGATTTTCTGGCTGGCCCCAGCAGTCAACATCTTATGGGTACTGATGAATTAGGTCGTGATTTGCTCTCGCGTATAGTCTATGGCGCCCGGCTTTCTATTGCTATCGGTCTTACTACGGCTGCTGTTGCCTTTGTAATTGGTACCTTATATGGTGCAATTTCTGGCTATTTCGGTGGCAAAATAGACACACTCTTAATGCGTGGAGTCGATATTGCTTATTCGCTGCCAGACTTACTTGTGATGATACTTATTGGTGTATTGCTCGGTCGCGGTACTCTCGGTATTCTCATTGCCCTTGGTCTAGTCAGTTGGATGGGGACAGCGCGACTGGTGCGAGCCCAATTTTTGCAATTGAAAAATGAAGAGTTTATCGAAGCGGCTCGGGCTCAAGGTCAATCAGGTCTGAATATTGTTTTTAAGCATCTTTTGCCCAATGCTATTGGTCCAATCATCGTTGCCCTGACATTTACTGTACCGTCGGCCATTCTCTCCGAGTCGACCCTCAGTTTCATCGGCCTCGGTTTATCTCCTCCCGCCTGTAGCTGGGGCACTCTGGCCTCTGACGGCTGGCGCTCTTTGCGGGCTCATCCTCATTTAATTTTCTTCCCCTCGCTTTTTATCTTTATGACTGTGCTCTCGTTCAATTTCTTGGGCGACGGCCTGCGCGATGCTCTTGATCCGCGTACAAGGTTGGGTAAAACAGTTAAGTAGCTGCATGCAGGTGGCAATGTCAAAGTACAGCATACTTACCATTGGAGTAGCCGTGGTTAATATTGGCTTGCTCTTTGCTATTTGCCTTTGTTTCAGGCAGATGGATGCTGAGCGACTAGAGCAAATTCGGGCTCGGGCGATAATTACTGAGTCTAATAATATTTCCAAGCTGTTCAATGATGCCGGAGTGGCTGTTGGCGGATATAGCATTACAAAGAGCCCGGTTTTTGCCGATCGCTTCGACAAGTTATCGGAACAAATCACAAATGACTTACATGAGCTGAAGGAGCTTGTTGGTGAGGGGCGTAATCAGCAAGTTGCTTTTAGTCGTTTTGACGCAACTATTTCGGATGGAATGAAGACGCTGGCAGAGGCAAAATCAGCCGTTGGTGATAACCGCGCTGATGTGGGCCAATTAAGAACCAGGCATATGTACAAGGGCTTGAGGCAGGTAGCAGAGCAAGTGCAGAGTGAGGTAAAAAGCCTTACGGCAGTTGAAGAAGGCAAAGTTGTGAGCGCAAATAGTTGGTTTTCAGCCACCATATTGTTCTATTCACTGCTTGTCGCGAGTTCGATCTTGAACTTAGCTCAGTTGGGTTTGGCTATGTTTTCTTCTAAGCGTCCGAAGAAATTGGCTTAGACACTGCTTTGGCTTTTTTATCGGCCATTTTTTATCAGTTATCTTTCCGTGGCCGGATATTTTGAGCCGTTGAAGATAAGAATTTCAGCCGGTAAAGGGCATTAAACCCGCCAAAATGGGCGAAGATTCTGATAAATCTGTTTCTATTAGTGCAGAAGCGGGTAAGAAAATTGATGGGTGTAGCCATTAATAGATATCCTGGTTCCATCCTGATTATTTCGAGTTTCCTTATCGGTCTGCTGAACATGCGTTTTTCAAAAACAGTCTTTCTATCTGTAAGCCTTTGTCTCGCTTCCCTTTGTGGAATTTTTACCAGCGCGCCAGCAATGGCCGATGAAAAGGGCTGGGTCTTAACCCAGAAGTCTGAGAAATTTGGCGACCAGTACATTTACATCAGTGGCACTGGCCTCAAGCTGGTCAGTCCCGCCCGCGGCATTAATATCGTCACTTGTGCCCCAGACTGGAACGTCGCTCTCTATAACGACAAGACCAGAATGTACTACAGCACTACTTTTGACAAATGGATGGCTGACCTGGACCGCAAGACGGCTGGTAATGGTCAAGACATGTCTGACCGCAATTGGGCCAAGACTGGTTCAACTCAGGTCGCCGGGCTTGTGGCTACTAAGTACACCATGAATGGAGGCGGTCCACCCGGAGGCAAAAGGGCTAGTATACGCCACGCCGATTGCTGGATATCAAATGATATCGCTGTTCCCGGGCGCATTTCGAAAATGTTGGCTAAGGCTTACGGTCTGCCTGACACCCACATGTTTCCTCTGAAAGTGAGCTACGTTAACAACTCTGGCAGTCTCAGCTCAATGCTTGATACCTATTACACCAAGACTTGCCCCATTCCGGCAAACTACTTTGGCCTTCCGCAGGGTTACCGCCGTGGCGAGAGCGAAGCTGACGTCATGATCGACGATGAGACCAAGCAGATTCTCAACGATCTGGCCTCCGATCAGCCTACGCGGTCAACACCTACGGTTTCTCCGACCTATCAACCGACTTATCAGCAAAGGCCAACAGCCGTTGCTCCCACTTACGTTCCGCCGGTATCCACCGGCAATAACCCGACAACGGCGACAACTGCTGCTGCTCCGACTGCTCCAGGTACTGCAACTACTGCCGCACCGGCCAGTATTGATTTCGGCAATGGCTATAGCCTCGACCGTGAGAAGCTGCGCAAAATCAAAGAAGCTCTCCTCAATCCCAACAAAACTCCCTGATAGGAACAGTTAATGCGACTCAATCTTCAACTTAAGATTTCGCATAAGGGATTTATTCTCGTATTAGTTCCGCTCGTCTTTGAACTTGTGTTCTTGATTGTTTTGTCTGTATTGCTGCAGCAAGCTGAGGTGGAAGTACAGAGGCAGGTTAGGTCTAAGGCTATTATTTCGCAGGCCAACGCTTTGTCTAAGTTGTTCTATGATGCCGGCGTAGCTATGGGTGGTTACAGTATCACCAAGAGTCCTTTGTTCTCTGACAGATACGACAAAATCGTGCGGCAGATTCCTCTCGATTTGCAGGAATTAAAAGGCTTGGTTGGTGATAACGACAAGCAACAGCTGATTTTGGGTCGCCTGCAGACGATTACATCTGATGGTTTGAAAATTCTCGGTGAAGCTAAAGCTGCTATCGATGATAACCGTGTCGATGTGGCTCAGTTTAGAGCCAGGCACATGTACAAGCAGATTCGCCAATTGGCTGACCAACTGCAAGATGAATTGAAAGGTCTGACTGAAGACGAAAGAAAAATTGAAAGTGAGAGCCCGGAACAGCAGAACAGGTCTAGGGCGGCGGTCAAGATGTTCTTGGTTTTCGGTGTTGTACTCAATATCGGTATAGCCTTCTTGCTCTTGTATTATTTCTTGCGCAGCATTTCAACCCGTTTGAGCACAGTCACAGATAACTCCTTTAGATTGGCCCGTGGTCAGAAATTGCGCCCTCCTCTTAGTGGCAATGATGAAATTGCCCAGCTCGACGATGCTTTCCGCAGCATGGCCGAAGCACTGGCAGAAGCTAGCCGCAAAGAAAGAGCCGTAATTGAAAACGCTGCCGATGTGATTTGTTCTATTGATATGGATGGTAAATTCGTCGCCGTAAACCCTGCTTCCTACGAGAGCTGGGGCTTCTATCCTGACGAATTGATGGGCCGTCGATTTATTGAAGTGATTATGCCTGAAGACGTGCCCGATACTATTCGGGCAGTGCGTTCTGTTCGTGGTGCCACCAGTAAGGTTAACTTCGAAAACCGTGTGAAAAAGCGCGATGGCAGTATGGTTAACGTCTTGTGGTCGGCAGACTGGTCCGAGAAAGATAGAGCCCTATTCTGCGTTGCCCACGATATCACCCAACGTAAATTGGTTGAGGAGGCGATTAAGGCTAACGAAGCTCGCATTCGCAACATCATCAATAATATGATGGTCGGTTTGATCATCATCACCCGCGACGGCTTGATTGAGTCAATCAACCCTCGCACTGAGTCTATGTTCTCCACTCGCAGCCACGAAATGCTTGGCCGTCACGTCATGTCACTCTTTGCTGATGCTCGCCATTTCTCGGTCAGCGACCCTAATGACCGCCAGTCGTTTATGGAAACATTGTTCACTAAGGCTCTTAACCGCATCGGTGAATTTGATTGTTTATCGGCCAATGGCGAAGATTTCCCTGTAGAGATTTCCTTGACTGAGTTTGTCTCACCAGATGGTGCTGTGCGCTTTATGGCTAACGTGCTCGACGTTTCTGAGCGCAAAGAAGTAGAGCGCATGAAGAAAGAGTTCGTTTCTACTGTTTCACACGAACTGCGTACTCCCCTTACATCTATTCGTGGTTCACTTACTCTGCTGGCTGTTGGAGCCATGGGTGCTCTTCCTGAACAGGCCAAGAAAGTAGTGAATATTGCTGAACGCAACACCATTCGTTTGATTGGTCTTATTAACGATATTCTCGACGTTGAAAAACTCGAAGCTGGCAAGCTTGATATGGAGCTGGTTGATGTATCTGTGGCCTCCATCTTTGAGCGCTCTGAGCAAGCTGTAAATACATTTGCTGCCAACAATGGTGTGCTACTCGATATGAAGCCGAGTGGTGAAATGGTTCATGCAGACGGTGATAGATTGGTGCAGGTTTTGGTTAACTTGATCTCTAACGCTGTCAAATTCTCACCTAAAGGTGCCGCAGTTACTGTTAGTTCCGCAGAGATTCCGGGCGGATTTATAGAAGTGCACGTTACTGATAGAGGCCGAGGTATTCCTGAGAGCTTTAAGAACAGATTGTTCCAAAGATTCCAGCAGGTTGAAGCTTCAGATGCGAAGAAGAAAGGCGGTACAGGTTTGGGTCTGGCTATTTGTAAGGGTATTGTTGAGCAACACGGAGGAACCATTGGAGTTGAGTCAGAAGAGGGCAAAGGTTCGACTTTCTGGTTCCGCATTCCCAAGGCACAAAATTTGCTAAAGCAACCAGTTCAGGTGCTTGAGCCAGCTGCCTCGATGCAGTCAAATCAGGCTTTTTAGATTGAGTACGAAATTTAGTATCTGGAGACAATATTTACTATGAAGGTTCTCATTATTGATGACGAGGAGGACTTTCGCACGGTCGCTAGTTCTTGCCTTGGCCTGTTGGGCGGCGATACGGTAGCGGAAGCTTGTTCGGGCAAGGAGGGCATTGAAATGGCGCGCAATGACGTGCCCGATGTAATCTTGCTTGATCTCTGTATGACTGATATGGACGGCACTAAAACTTTAGCCAGTTTGCGCGAAATTCCTGAGACCGCCGAGGTTCCAGTAATATTTTGCACAACTAAAGGGATGTTTCCAGAATTTGAAGACATGAAGAAGCTTGGGGCGCTGGCGGTAATAACCAAACCATTTGACCCACTGAAGCTCTCTGAGCAAATCAAAGAGATTCTCAAAGCCGCTGGTTTTGCTTGTGATCAAGTCTTATCGGCAGATTAGTTGGAGGCAATTAGAAAGTAAAGAAAATAGGTGAAGTAAAGAGATACTGGGTATTAAGAGTCTAATGGCACTGGCGTTTATGGTTGGCCTTAATAAGAAGAAAACTTAGGAGAGACAATGAGAGTTCTCATCATTGACGATGAAGAAGACACCCGTTCGATTGCGAGTATGAGTCTGACTATACTTGGTGGTCTAGAGGTGATCGAGGCCGAGAATGGTCAGGATGGTGTAAACAAAGCGGCTGCAGAGCAGCCTGATGTAATTTTGCTCGATATGATGATGCCTATTATGGATGGACCCAGTACACTTGAGGCTCTTCGTAGCAACGATCGTACGCGCAATATTCCAGTGATTTTTCTCACTGCTAAGGCGATGACCTCAGAAATCGAAAGACTGAAGAGAATGGGAGCTCGCGGTATTCTTACCAAACCGTTTGACCCAACTGTTTTGGCTACGCAGATGAAAGCTATTCTCGAGACTACTTCATAATTAGAATTTCAGGGGTTAGATAAAGGCATGGCTTCCTGGCAGGAAACCTTTTCCGAACTTAAAAGTCAGTATGTGCAACGCTCAACCGATAGGCTTGCGCAAATTATTGAGCTTTTTACTAAACTCATGTCCAGTCCTGATAACAAAGATTTGGCACAGCAGCTCAGTCGACACTACCATTGGCTAGCTGGTTCTGGCAGTATGTATGGTTTTCAGCGAGTTTCGGCCCTTGGAGTTGAGGGTGAGAAGCTTTGCGAAGTGATTACGAGAAATAGTGGGCCCGCATCAAAGGGTGATTTAGAGCGCATGCAAGCGCTGCTGCAAGAACTGTCAACTCAGTTCACTGGCGGCGATGAGGCTCCTGAAACAACCAATCTAGGCAAGGTTAGAGCGGTTGCCACCTCTGGCCGGCAAGAAGTCTTAGTGATTGATGATGATCAAAAAGATCTTGAATCACTGAAGAAAATGGTAGAAGAAAACGACTTTAGTTTCCGCAGTGCACGCTCCTTTGCTGGCACCATCAGCGAGCTTGAGCGACGCATGCCAGAGGGCATGATTCTTGAAATTCCTTTGCCTGATGGTGATGCCTATGAGCTGGTAGAGCGCATTAGAGCTATGCCTGGTGGCGATGAGATGGCAATTATCATTGTCTCGAAGCAAACAGGATTTTTAGACAAAGTCAGAGCCATTCATTGTGGTGCTGATGCCCACTTTGAAAAACCTATCGATACAAAGTCGATGTTCCGCCGTTTGCGTTACCTGCTAGATAAACGCTACCAAGAAACACCGCGAATTCTCTCGGTTGAAGACGACCCAGATCAAGCGGCGTTTATTCGTGCCTTCTTAGAATCAGCTGGCTATCAGGTTCGCACTTGTACTGATCCGAAGAACTTTGAGTCTTATATGTCGGCATTTCAGCCTGATTTGGTCTTGCTTGATGTTATGCTTCCGGGCATGACTGGTTACGAACTTTCTCGCTATGTGCGACAAGACGAGCGCCATGCCACATTACCAATTCTATTTTTGACGACACAAGGGCAGATAGACGCTCGCATTGAAAGCGCTCGGGCCGGTGGTGATGACCACCTGGTCAAGCCTGTGCCGCCGGCTCTTTTATTGAGTTCTGTTTCTTCGCGCCTAGAGCGCGCTCGCTTTCTCAAAACTCTATTGCACCGCGATGGACTGACGAGCCTGCTTAACCACACTACTTTTATGGAGCAAGCGCAAGCTGTCATCGCTCAACGCAAAAGACATGCAGGCTTCACTGTTTTGATCTTGCTTGATATTGATTATTTCCGTTCTATCAACGAACGCCATGGCTACCCCGGTGGTGACAAAGTTCTAGTTGCCCTATCTATGCTCTTGCGAAGGCGCTTGCGGCAGTCAGATATTATCGGACGCTATGCCGGTGACGAATTTGCCATCATCGCCGAGGGTCTGGATGAAAATGAAGCGCAATTGCTCTCCTCGCGTTTGGTGGCCGACTTTGCTGCTATTCAGCATTCAACCTTGTCTCATGCTGGTTTCTATGCAACCTGCTCTTCAGGTATCGCCATACTTGATGCCAAAACTATGACTGTTGAAACCTGGGTTAAGTCAGCTTTTCGTGCTTTGCAAGAAGCTAAGGCTGCTGGTCGCAACTGTGCCGTTACTTTCCGCGAAGAGATGAATTCCGTATCTAAGTAGAGCCAGCAAAGTAAAGCCAAGAGGCTATTATTAGCATTTGCTTTGGCTGCTGCCTTTTATTGGAATCATGGAAAAAAACGTAGAAAAGCGATCTGTAACAATTCTTGGAGCTGGCTCCTGGGGCCTCACTTTGGCTCATTTGTGGTGCCATAGCGGCCGACCGGTAAAGGTCTATTGTCGCAATCAAGCTGGTGCTTTGAAACTCACCACCACTCGTCTGATGGAAAAGCCTCGGGCTCATCACATTCCTAGCGAGGTTGTAATTACCAGCTCCCTCCATGAAGCGCTAAGTGATACTGATTTAGTCGTTTTTGCTTGTAATTCTCAGTCGATGCGTGAGTTGGCAACAGCTGTGGCTGCTAGCTTGCTCAGCCAAGCAGACGGCAGCAAAACTGACCAATCTTCACCTGTTTTGGTCAGCGCCACCAAGGGGCTGGAGCTTGGCACCCAGATGCGAATGAGTGAAATTTTGACTACGGTTGTGCCTGGCTGCGGTGTGGCTTCGCTCTCTGGTCCAAACTTGGCTGATGAAGTGCTGGGCGGACTGCCTACGGCCTCGGTGGTCGCTTCTGCTGATATCAACTTAGCTCGCTCTTTGCAAAGTCAGCTCTCGGCGCCTAAATTTAGAGTTTATGCCAGTGACGATCCTGTGGGCATTGAATTGGGCGGCACGCTTAAAAACGTCATTGCTATTGCGGCTGGGGCCTGTGATGGCCTCTCCCTTGGCGTTAATGCCAAAGCTTCCCTGCTCACCCGTGGTTTGGCTGAAATTACACGTCTGGCCGTCAGGCTAGGGGCTAAGCCCCAGACCATGGCCGGCTTAGCTGGTATGGGCGATCTCTTTGCTACCTGCTCTGGGCCACTTTCTCGAAATTATCGGGTCGGATTTGAGCTTGCTCGCGGTAAGGCTCTTAGTCTTATCCTCGAAGAGCTGGGCTCTGTGGCTGAAGGTGTGCCAACCGCTGAGGCGGTTTGTGAACTTTCTAAAAGACTAGGATTAGAGCTACCCATAGCAGAGCAAGTAGAGTCCACACTTAAGGGAAATTCGACGCCTGCTGGCGCTATCATGGCGCTTTTAAGTCGTCCGCTCGCCAGTGAATAAGAAAGGCGAAATTGTGGCTAGATACTAATTGGCAACACTAATTGGAAGTAATGAGGGAATACCGGTGCCGAAGCGAGTTTTAATGCTGTCCTGGGAATATCCACCTCGCATCATTGGCGGTCTCGCCCGTGTGGTCTGGGCTCTGTCCCGAGAGCTTGTCAAGACTGGGTGCGAAGTGCATGTGGTTACAGCCGACCACCCTGGTCAGCCAGAGCATGAAATTGCTGATGGTGTGCATATTCACCGGGTGAAAACTCAAACTGATACCACTCCTGACTTTCTTAGCTGGGTCAACCGTCTCAATTTCGGTTTGCTGCAGTATGCCATTCAAATTCATCGCCAGACTCCTTTCGACATCATTCACGCCCATGATTGGATGGTGGCTGATGCTGCCTGGGTGATGAAGAGCGGCTTTGGCATTCCTTTCATTGCTACTATGCATGCCACTGAATCTGGTCGCATGCATGGCATTCACAATGATATGCAGTCTTATATTCACCAAATGGAATGGCGCCTTACTTTTGAAGCTTGGGAAGTAATCGTTAACTCAAATTCGATGCACGAAGAACTGCAACGCTCGTTCAAAATGCCATCAGACAAAATTGTGATCATTCCCAACGGTACCGATCCTGATGTCTTTGATTTTGAGTTTAACAATCATGCTATGCGCAGCAAATATGCTCGCGATCAAGAACAAATTATTTTGTACGTCGGTCGCATGGTGCGTGAGAAAGGTGTGCAAGTGCTGCTCGATGCCGCTCCGCGAGTGCTTTCTGAGCGTCCTGGAACGCAGTTCTTGATGGTCGGCACGGGCTACTATCTCGAAGATTTGAAGCGTCAAGCTTGGCAGAGTGGTGTGGGCGAAAATTGCCACTTCTTGGGCTATGTCGGTGACGCTGAATTATTAGAGCTATACAAGTGTGCTGATGTTGTTTGTATCCCTAGTTTGTATGAGCCTTTCGGTATCGTGGCCTTAGAGGGAATGGCGGCGCAAGTGCCGGTGGTTACTTCTGATGTTGGTGGCTTGAAAGACTTTGTTGAAAATATGGAGACTGGTGTCACCACTTATGCCGGCGATGCTTCTTCTCTAGCTTGGGGCTTGCTTCAGGTCTTAAGAAATCCAGAATTAGCGCAGCGCCTGCGCGAAACTGGTTATGACAAGGTCAAGCATATCTATAACTGGAAGGTTATTGCCAGCCGGACCTATGAGGTCTATCAGAAGGTCTTGAACGAGGCCAACATGCAAAAAGCCAAGGCAGAAATGGTAAGCGCTGCCAGCGAAAAACTAGAAGCGCCAATGCCAAGCGAAGGCAAGGTTACGGTTAATGCTGCTCCTAAAGAGAAGACGACCAAGGTGACTAAAGACACTAAGGCCAAGCGCTAGTTTCTCGTTTTTAAGTTCAAGTTCTGCGACTCAAGTTCCACAATTTTAACGGTTTAGGAGGTTGTATGAAAGCGGTAATCATGGCTGGTGGCTCAGGGACAAGACTAAGGCCATTGACCTGTAATTTACCTAAACCGATGGTGCCAGTCGGCAATAAGCCAATGGCCGAGCATGTGGTCAATCTCCTGAAGAAGCACGACTTCCGCGATATCATTTTTGCTCTGCACTATTTGCCTGATGCTATTCGTGATCACTTCGCTGACGGCTCTGAGTTTGGCGCTAACATCAGCTACTCGATAGAAGAGGGCAAACCGCTTGGTACTGCAGGTTGCGTCAAGATGGTGCAAGATCATCTCGACTCCACTTTTGTTGTGATTTCGGGAGACAGTCTAACCGATATCGATTTGTCGGCAGCTTTGAAGTTCCACAAGGAAAAGAAATCAAAGGCTACGCTAATTCTTAAGCGTGTCGAGAATCCACTCGACTACGGTGTGGTTATCTGCGATAACGACCAGCGCATTCAGCGCTTTGTGGAAAAACCAGGTGCTAGCGAAATTTTCTCTGACACCGTCAATACAGGCACTTACATTCTTGAGCCGGAAGTTTTGCTTTATATCGTCATGGGACGAGAGCAAGATTTCTCCAACGATCTATTCCCCTTGCTGCTTTTGCGCAACGAGCCCATGTACGGCTATGTCGCTGACGGCTACTGGTGCGATATCGGAAACCTGGCTGTTTATCGCCAAGCCCATAAAGACGTGCTGGATGGTCTGGTCAATGTCGAAATAGATTTGCCCCAAATCCAGCCAGGCATCTGGGTTGGTCAGGGAACGCAAATTGATTCTTCCGTTAAGCTTGAAGCACCAGTCATGATCGGCAAAAATTGCCGCATCGGTCGCGAAACTGAGATTTCTCCTCACACCACTCTCGGTGACAATGTCGTGGTGCAAGAGAAAGCAACTTTGAAGCAGCCAGTGGTTTGGTCTAATGTCTACATTGGCGCCAAAGCGGCATTGAGGGCTTGTGTCGTTTGTAATAATTCCACTATTCACAGCTCGGCTTCGCTGTTAGAAGGGGCCATCATTGGTGATAATTCTTCCATCGGACAAGAAGCGACAATTAAGTCTGATGTCCGCATCTGGCCTGATAAAAACGTTGATTCAGGGGCGAAAGTGCTGAGTTCGCTGATTTGGGGAACGCGGGCGCCTCGCACCTTATTTGGTGCACATGGTGTGCGTGGTCTAGCTAACGTTGAAATTACGCCTGAGTTCGCTGTTAACCTGGCCGCCGCTTATGGCGCCACTTTGAAGGGTGGGCCGGTGCTGGTCAGCCGCGACTATTGGAAAGTCAGTCAGATGATTAGCCGTACCATGGTCTCTGGTCTTGTTTCCGTTGGTATTGAAGTTCAGAACTTAGAATCTATGTCTTTGCCGATTTCCCGCCATTATGTGAAAACGCAGAGAGCGGCTGGCTTAGTGCATGTGCGTGTGTCGCAGCGTGAGATTGAAAAAATTACGATTGAATTTTTCGACTCGCAGGGTGTCGCCATCACTAAATCGATGGAGCGCAAAATTGAGAGTACCTTCTTCAAAGAAGACTTCCCTCGTTGTTCTCCTGCCGATGTTGGCTCAATTTCTTTCCCTAGTCGGGTGCGCGAATACTATGTGGATGAGTTTCTCAACCACGTCAAGGGTCAAGTTTTTGAAGAAGACAAAGTGCCTTTCTGTATTGTTCCAGGTACGAACTATACCCGTGTGACAAAGACTGGTAATTTGGCCACTCATGCACCTAAGGCTGTGATCGACTATGCCATGGCTGAAACCGGGGTGCTGTTGCCTGACTTGCTCGGTCAACTTGGTATCGAGACTGTGGTGCTCAACTCGTCTATACGCAATACTCCGCCGAAGCAAGAAGAGCGCATTACTATGCGCAAGCAGCTGGCCGACGTGGTTAAGGCGCTCAATGCCGATTTGGGCGTGCAGATAGGCCGGAACGGTGAACAAATGACCCTGGTCGACGAGACTGGGCAGGTCATTCGCGGTGAGCTCTTGCTCGCTACAGTGGCTGATATTATTCTGCGCGACAAGCCGGGCCGTTCTATTGTTGTGCCGGTTAATTCCAGTTCTATAGTGGAGCGCATTGCCTCTCGCTACAACTGCAAAGTGGTTCGTTGCAAAGCTTCTGAGACTGAGATTGGTAGTACTACTGCCCGTCTTGAAGAGGCGGTTGTTGGCGGTAGCGCTAACGGTTGCTTCATTTTCCCAGAGTTCCAGAATGGCTATGATGCCATGTTCGCCGTCGGCCAAGTGCTTGAGCACCTGACTTATCAAGGGCGCACATTGCACCAGGCTGTCACTGATTTGCCTCCTCTCTACTATCAGGTCGATTCAGTTCATTGCCCTTGGGAACGCAAAGGCCGAGTGATGAGACTATTGGTTGAAAAACATCATGACCGGCCAATGGAACTCTTGGATGGTGTGAAGATTCAGACCAGGCCTGATCACTGGGTTCTGATTTTGCCTGATGCTGTTGAACCGCTCGTGCATGTTTATGCCGATGGTGCCGATTTGCAGCAGACTTCTTCGGACTTGAACGAGTACACTCAGATGGTGAGATATTTGCAGCGCGCTTAAGGAAGTAATGAGCTGGAAGGAATAATTAATCAAATCCAGCCATTTTTACTTCGTTTGCAGCTTTGGGATTGGTTGTGAAGAGATTTAAATCAGCTAAAACTGGGCATACCAGACTAGGCTGGCATGGAGGCCTTGTTTTTTATGTTCGGAAAAAACGACGGTAGACACCCGAATAAGTCCGGAAAGGAACGTAAGTTTCTTGACGGCAATCCGGGTAATCCCGCACAACAAGCTCAGCCGGCGCCTGGTCGGGCTGTTGACCGGTCGATGTTCGCTAATGGAGCTATCGCGCCGCAACCCGGTGCCCAGGCCGATTGGTCTGTGGCTGTCTCCGAACAGATTCTTGTTTATCACGAGTCTGAGCCTGTAGCCCAGGGTCAAGACTGGATGTCGCAGCTCAAGCAAGAGTCATTGCAGTTTCTTGCTGATCAACGGGGCTGTCATCTGCAAGAGGTTTATCGCGAATCGATTTATAAGTCTGGCATTGCCATTCTTGTCGACAAAATTTATGGCTTGCTACAGCGCTACATGTATGAGTTCAACCAAGTAGCCAATGGTACCGAGCTGCACGTCACCGGTTCAATTTCTGGCGATGTCACTGAAGTAACCAGATACAACCGTTTCCGTGAAGCTGAAGAAACCAAGACTTATTTCCGTTGTCGTTTTTCTACAAAGCTTTGCTCTCTTGTTGTGCGGGGCTGTGACGATATTGTTGAAGCTTTCATAGTTCCTACAAGTAAAGTAATGGCATTGAGCCGCACTGAAAATGATTATTCGCCACTGGCGACAATCCAAGTTCGCATCACCGAACAAGGAATGATGTGGCGTATGCAAGACAGCAATCCACCCGTCGAGACCTTAGACCAACTTTGTATGTGGCTTTTCTCGGCGATGGTGCAAGAGACCAAAAACTATGCTCGTTTGAACGGAGACGAGATTGCTGGCTAAGCTGAAAGGCCTTGTGTTTAGAGAAGACCTAGGTCTTCTCTTTTGCATTTAAAGAAGCAAGCTAAAGCTTCTTAAGGTCACGAAAATGACACCATCTTCGGTATTATTTTGTGGCAAACTCAGCTAAGCGTGTTTTAATACTTGTAGATTTAATTCTCTACGAAGTGGTAAGAACTTGATAGTGGATGGTTTTCAATTTTCATGGATAATCTTGAAATCTAGGAGCTAATTTTCTATGGTCGCTATCAATCCCGAGATGTTGCGGGAGCTTCTCGAAGAGTTCACCGAGAAGGAAGAAGTTACTCGTGAAGAGATGAATGCTATCAATCAGCAGATTGCTGAGTTGGAGAAGCGCATCGAATCGAGCAAGGTAAAGCTTGCTGGTCTCAACCGAGACCGCGAGAAGATCGACCTGATGCGAGAGCGCTATTTATCAGGCAATTGGAAACTCCAGCTAAGCAATATGTCTCCTTCTGCGTCTTCATCGCCCGCAAGTGCCACAGCAGAACCAGCTGCCGCCCCTCCGGCTGCGGCGAGCGCGAGTGCTACTCCTTCTTCTCCTAGTACTCATGCTGAAGGCCGTGCTGCTAGAAGAGCCGCTCGTGAAGCCGCTTCTCAGCCGACTAGCGCCGATTCCAGTGCACTTTCTGTCGAGACTTCTGGATCTACAAATACAGCTGCAGAAGCTCCTGTTGCAGAAGTAGTTTCCGCTCCAGTATCTGCTGTAGTTCCTGCCAGTGCCCCAGAGCCAGAAGTGCCGACTGTTCTAGAGCCAGTGGTTGAGGCTGCTCCTGTGGCAGAACCGGCCGTGGCTTTCTCTCCTGAGCCTGAACCAGAGCCAGTCATGCCAGAGGCTCCGGCAGCTGACGCACCAACCTTTAGTTCCGTGGCCCAATTTGAAGCCGCCCAAGCCGAGTCATCTATTGAGCATGCTCCGCCAGATGACCCAATCATGAGCTCCTTTAGTTCTGCCCCATCCAATGCACCGGATATAAATTCGGCCCTGGCGTCTGGTTCCCAGAGTCAAGAAGCGCCTGTAGTTGAGCCTGAGAACGCAGGGTTCTCGTGGAGTTCGACCGCTATCAATGCCTTGCCTAGTTCTGGTCAGGAAAGTTCCCCTGGTCAGGCGAGCCCTGCCGAATCCGCACCTATGCCTTCTTCGCCTATGCCTAACCCTTGGGGCAGCAGTGAATCTGATTCCTCACAGTCTCAGCCAGCGGCTGAACAGCGCCAAAGTGCTGCTGACATCTGGGGCCACCCCGCCGCAGCGCCTCCGGCCGCACCGGCAGCTCAACCAGCCGAGGGCGCCTGGGGTGACTTTGGTGAAGATTGGCAGATGAAAGAAGCTGAAGCACAGCGTGCTACAGCCAATAATGCTCCAGTATCACCTCCAGCTCCACCCCCGCCTGCTCCTGCTAGCGAAGGTGGTTGGGGACAGACTGGTGGTGGTTCGCCATGGTCTAGTCCAGCAACGGCTCAGCCAGCACCAGCTGACTTGCCGCCAGCCGGCGGTGGGTGGGGTCAACCAACCGCAAGTCGTCAAGGCATGCCCGCAATGCAGGCTCCGACAAGTTTCCCTCTAGCTTCACCTCCAGCACCAGCCCCTGACGCTGCTGCCTCTAGCAATTCTGCTGCCGATGCCTGGGGGCGTAGTGGTCAGGCTTCATCTTCTGGTTGGGCTACTCAAGGCAGCCCTTGGGGTGATCCCGCTGCTCAGGCGCAACCTCCTGCCGCTGCCGCAGCTCCTGCAAATCCTTTTTCTCAACCTCAAACTTCGCAGCAACCAGCTCAGCTGCCCGGAACTCCCATGCCAGCTCCTGAGCAAGGCGCCGGAGGCGATGAGTCGCGCTCAAGTCTAGCGAGAGCGGCAGATGGCGCCTTGATTAGTCCTGTTAAAGGTCGCAGACGCGGCGCTGGAACTCCAGCTGCTTTTGACTGGGGCTCGCCCGATAGTTCTTCTTCTGGCAACGCTGGAGACCCCAACCAGCAGGGCGGTTCCGAAGATTCCGGCGACAACAAGAAAATAGACGACGTTTTGAAAGGTCTATTTAAGTAGAGAATTTGGCCGATATGATAAGACAGCCGTCATACAGTTCGTAAAGCTGTTTGTTAACATATGCTGCGTTGAAAGCGTTCTCAAGTCAGAGCGCTTTCTTGCTCGTTGCCAATATTCTCTGGGAGAGTCTGAGTTGAAACAAGTTTGCTCCATGATGGCCGGCGTGGTCATTGAAATTCTAGTCAAGCCCGGTGATCAAGTTAGCGACGGTACTGACGTAGCTATTCTTGAATCGATGAAAATGCAGTTGCCAGTGGCATCAAGCGAATCAGGCAAAGTCGAAGAAGTAAAAGTCGCTAGCGGAGACTTTGTCAACGAAGGCGATTTGATTATCACTCTTAGCTAGAAGTTATTGGAAGTTATGTTCGAGTCATTGCCAAACAGTGTGCATGTATTTGAGGTGGGTCCACGCGATGGGCTGCAGAATGAGTCTGCGCTCATTGCCACAGCCGACAAAATCAAACTGATTGAGGCGCTGGCGGCAACTGGCTTGAAAGACATTGAAATCACTTCTTTTGTCTCACCAAAATGGATTCCACAACTGGCTGATGGTCCAGAGTTGGCAAAAGAACTTTCAACTAATTCTATATTGATTGCTCAGCCCGGCCTGCGCACCTCCGCTCTGGTGCCTAACCTCAAGGGGTATCAAGCCGCTTGCGATGCCGCTCTTAAGCAAGTTAACTTGTTTATGTCAGCTTCACAGTCGCACAGCAAGAAGAACATCAACAAAACTATTGAAGAAGCCCTCGCCACAATGGCTGAAGTGACAGCGGCAGCCAGGGCCGATCATAAGCGAGTACGCTGTTATGTATCGACGGTTTTTGCCTGCCCTTATGATGGTCTGGTTGACCCAGTCGTTGTCGCTGAAATAGTCGAGAAGCTTTTGGCCTCCGGTGTCGACGAGATTTCATTGGGTGACACTATTGGTGCTGCTACACCAAAGCAGGTATACGATTTGATTATCATGCTAGCAAAAGAGAGGAATATTCCCCTTTCTCAGCTAGCTTTGCATTTCCACGATACCCGTGGCACAGCTCTTGCTAATGTCGTTGCTGGTTTAGAGAGTGGTATCACAATTTTTGATAGCAGTTTAGGTGGTCTGGGGGGATGCCCCTACGCCCCTGGCGCTTCGGGCAACCTTGCTACTGAAGATTTGGTCTATATGCTGCACGGCATGGGCATCAAGACCGGAGTTGATCTAGAAAAACTAGTAGATGCTGGTGCGCTAGCAGAGAAACTTTTAGGCAAGAAATTGCCGGGGCGTTACCTCATGGCCAGGCTTGCCGAGCGCGAGAAGGCCGTTAAAGCCATAGCTTAGGAGAAGGGATGACTACTATGACTAACTCTGGGTCTAAATCTGGGACTAATGCTGAGACTGAATCTGGACAGGTTCTTACCGTCGAGAAAGAGGCGTCAATGGCTTGGCTCAAGCTCAATCGCCCTAAAGTCATGAATTGCCTAAATCGTGATTTGCTCAAAGCCTTACTGGCTGCTTGTGAAGAATTAAAAGAAGACCGCAACATCAGAGTAGTAGGAATTATTGGCTCTGGTACTAAGTCTTTTTGTGCTGGCGCTGACTTGGCTGAGCGCAAAGGTATGACCCAGGGCGATACACTTGATTATTTGGCTTTGATACAGCGCACCATGCGTGCCATCGAAACTTTGCCGCAAGTTGTTATTGCTGCTATTAACGGCTCTGCATGGGGTGGTGGTTTCGAACTAGCCCTGGCCTGCGATCTTAGAGTGATGGTTGAGTCTGCTCAGCTGCGCTTGACCGAAGTCAAGCTTGGTATCATCCCTGGTGCTGGTGGTACGCAGCGGCTACCTCGTTTAATTGGCAAATCTAAAGCCAAAGAATTGATTTTGACTGCCGCTCCAGTTACAGCTCAACTCGGTCAGCAGCTTGGCTTGATTCATCGCGTCGTGCCTGCTGATGCTGGTAACGCTGGTAATCAATCGGTTGATGATTATCATCAGGCCCTGATGAGCACAGTGAGAGAGTGGGCAAGTGAGATTGCTACAGCTGCGCCACTTTCTCTCAGACAAGCGAAAATTGCCATCGATCAAGGTTATGACCGCGATCTTGAATCTGGATTAGCCTTGGAAACCCGGGCATACCTGGAGCTTCTCAATACAAAAGACCGACTGGAAGGGCTTGCTGCTTTTGCCGAAAAGCGCAGTCCAATTTATCGTGGCGAATAGGCCTAGGGGACGATTAAGGTGAGCAGCGACGACAGACCGAACCGATTTTCGAAACAAGCACAAGCACTGGAAGCTATCTGGAACAAAAGCAGTTTAGGATATGACAAGATGACTGGCCCGCAAAAGCAAAATCTGATCATCGAGACGCCAACCCGCGAAACTCTGCCTTTGCCAGTGTCTTGCTTAATCTTATGCGGCGGCAAATCTAAGCGTATGGGTCGGCCCAAGGCTTTCTTGCCTTACGGCGGCACCACCATGATTAGTCACATTTTGAGTGTTGTGCAAGATCTTTTTGCCGAGACTTTCTTAATTGCCAACGAACCTGAGACTTTCGAAGATTTTGAAGTCGATGTGGTCAAGGATATTCTTCCTTATCGCGGCCCCCTCGGCGGAATTCTCTCTGGCCTGTTAGTGGCTCAATACCCCCATGCTTTTGTTATTGCCTGCGACATGCCTTTAGTTGAGCCTAAATTGATTCGTCAATTGGTGGGACAGCGCCACGAGCACGATGTGGTGGTCGCTTCTCATGAAGACGGCATCGAGCCCTTGCTTGGTGTTTATTCTAAAAATTGCATCAAGCCCTTAGAAGAGTCGCTTTTCAATGGCGATTTGTCGCTCAAAGATTTTCTTTCTGGTCTCAATTCGGCCACTTTTGAAATTGCTGAAGAGAGTGAAGAAGGGCTACCTGCTTACTTTAATGTCAACACTCCACAAGATTACAGCCGCCTTGTGACAGGTGGGGCAATCCACCACCTTAACGTAAACAAGCGTCAGCAGTAGTAGAGGCAGCCCTAGCCGCAACAGTAATACAGGCGAATTCTGGGTAGTTAATTACTAGTACCCGGAGTAATGTGTCATTTCTGCCAATACTTCACTGTCTCATAATTCCCTGGCTCAATTGTGGCTGGTTTTCAAAGAAGTTTATCGGAAGGATCTCAGGCATTCTTTCCGCGACAAAGACGTCTTTATCTACACTTTTGTCGTTCCTGCTTTGCTTTATCCTGCTCTGCTTGTTGGCTCTGCTGAACTGGTGATGTTTAAGGCCGATTCAGACCGCGATAAAAACATCACTTACGCTGTCAGCGGCCCAAGCGATAAGGGCTTGGAACAAATTGATGCGATTTTGCAAAAGCGCAAGCATTTCAAAAAAGTAGAGTGTGCTCAGCCAGAAAAAGACCTGGCTGAGGGAAAAGTCGATGCTGTCATTACTCGAAAAGCAGACTATGTTGAGCTGCGAGTGAACCAGCTACTGAAAGTGGCCACACTGGCTACGACCATTAACGACAATTTGAAAAGTGCCTATTTGCAGGAATTAACTGAGGCTTTCGCCAGTAAGGGATTAGCTAAGGAGAACTCGCAAGGTTTTGCCATTGTTTCGCAAAACATTACCGCTAGCGGCAGTACCCAGAAAATAGCTGGGTCTCCTGAGGGGCGCAGCCGACTGAACAAGCTAGAAAATATATCGGCCACCCTGTGCCTTTTGATTTTTAGTTTGCTTATGCTTGGCCTTGGTGCTGCTTATCCTTCGATTGCCGTAACCGCTGAAGAGTTTGAGCGTAACACCATCGAGACATCCTGCCTTTTGCCAGTTTCTCGTTCTATGATCATGCTCGGAAAAGTCGCTGCTGTCTCTACCTTTGCTGCGGTTTCTGGTCTCGTTAATTTTGTCAGCATGTATTCGGTGGCAGCTTTAGTGCTTTCGCAGGCGAAATTATTCCCTCGGTTCTCTAGCGATCATTTAGTCTTTAACCTCAATATGGCTCAAACACTTGGCCTTATTGCTTGTTATTTGTTGCTGGCTGTCTTAATCTCGGCCCTGATGATTTTTGCCACAAGCTTTTGTAGAACGGTGCGCTCGGCTCAGCAATGGACGACTTTCCCCCTGCTCATCATTTTGTTATTGCCACCATGTGCTCTCTTTCCTAATCTAGAATTGAATAGCCGAATGATGTGGGTGCCAATTTTAAATTGCACATTGATGCTCAAGGCCATATTCAGCGGCGTTCCCTTTAACTACACTTTCATTGTGGTAATTGCCGTAAGCTTGTTTGTCAGTTTCGTTTCTCTAGCTCTAGCAAGAGTTTTTCTCTTTGAACAGGTTGACCCTGGTGCTTATTTCGGCCGCCAAGCCGATTCTTTTGCTCGGCGATTTTCAAAAAAGGAAACTAGCGCATGAAGTTGCATGTTGAAAAATTGTGTAAGCGCTTCTATGAACCAGCCCGTGGAGAGTTCTTCGCCTGCAACGAGATTTCTTTTGAAGTCGGTCAAGGCGAAATATTTGGATTGCTTGGCCCTAATGGTGCCGGTAAAACCACCACCTTAAGGGTCATTTCTACTATTCTCAAACCCACCTCAGGTAGTGCTCACCTTGGTGACATTGATATTTTTCAAGACCCTGATGCTGCACGCCGAGCCATGGGATTTTTGTCTTCATCAACCGGTCTTTATGAACGTCTTACTCCCCGTGAGATTCTCACTTATTTTGGCCGCCTCAGTGGCGTAGCTGAGCCTGCCTTGAAAGAAAAGATTGAGAGCCTCTTTCTTGCCCTTGATTTTAAGCAGTATGCTGACGCGCGTTGTGGCAAATTGTCTCAAGGGACAAAACAGAAAGTTTCAATTGCTAGAGCCATTATTCACGATCCTAAGCTAATGATCTTTGATGAACCCTCTACTGGTCTTGATGTCCTGGCAACGCAATCTATGCATGAGTTTATCAAACAAGCCAAAGGTGAGGGAAAATGTATAGTCTTTAGCACCCACATCATGTCAGAGGCGGAAAAGCTCTGTGATCGCATTGGTATTATCAATGATGGCAAAATTTTGGCTCAAGGCACCCTATCTGAATTGAGAGCTTTGACTGGTGAGACCTATTTAGAAGAAGTGTTTATGGCTCTGGTGCGTAAATATGAATTGGCTAAATAAGTCTATTGATCTTGCTCAAATCAAGCTTGTCTTTATCAAAGAGATGCTTGAAGGTATTCGCGACTATCGATCGCTTTTGCCCATGATTGTCTTTAGTATTTTCATTGGCCCGCTTTTTACTATCGGTGTTCCAATTATCGCTGCTGGTCAAGTTCAGCACGAATTGAATGAGCATTTTGTTGTCGCTTTTGCCTCTCCACCCGGCCCGGTTGCTGGTTACCTCAAAGGTCATAAAGAATTTCTTGTTGTACCTCTCGGAGAACTTTCTAAAGAGCAAGCCTTATCTGAAAAGAAAGTAGATGCTGTAATTTCTGTGCCCAAAGATTTTTCCGATTTGCTTAGCACTGAGGCAAAGGCCCAGATTCCTACTTTGGCAATTTACTATGACGGCAAATATGCCCGGGCTGCTAGCTGTGCTGCTCGTCTGCGAGCCGTGCTTGAATACTACAAAGAATACGTGGTCAACGAGCGCAGCAAGTTGGCGAACATAGCTTTGAGTCGCCCTGAAACTGTTTATCCATTTGTGGTCTCTTCGACAAATAAGATGTTTGCCGCCAGCCCTTTTGTGCAGAGCATGCTGGTGCTAATTCTTGTTTTTCAGGCCTTTATGGGGGTGATTTACCCATCGCTTGATGCCATCACAGGTGAGCGTGAGCGGGGCACTCTTGAGGCCCTGCTATCGACTCCTGTGCGGCGCAGCCATCTGTTTATTGGCAAACTGGCCGCCATTACTGTTAGTTCGTTTGCTGTGGTGATGACTACTCTTACCGGCTTCTATCTTTCTCAATTTATACAAATCAAGTATTTTTCTTTCTTGCCCGCCACTCTTGCCAGTCAGCTCGATTCACCTTTAGCTGTGCAATTGCCGCTGCCCTGCGTGCTTTTAGTTAGTCTGATGATGCTGCCCCTCTGCCTTTCTATGGCAGCTTCAGCCATGGCTCTAGCCACCTTTGCTAGAACCGTACAGCAAGCCCAAGCCTATATGTTGCCGTTGATGCTCATTACTACTATTCCGCTTTCGGTCATGGCCCTGGGTGAGGTTCACATTGATGGGCCCTGCGCCTTCGTGCCTTTTCTCAATTCGATCGTGGCTATGGATGATGCTCTCTCAGGTCGCATCGCCCCCCTCTATATGTTTATAGCTGCTTTCGTTTCTGCAGTCTTTGCTGTCACTCTCTGTACCGTTGTTGCTCCCGTGGTGGACCGCGAAGATATTTTGTTTGGTATCGAAGAATCTCCCAGTCGTCGCTTTATTGAGCAGAACTTTGGTAAAGAGCTATTTTTCTTATGCAGCACTGTTTTTCTGTTGATGTTTTATCTCTCTCAGATACTTGTGCTTAAACATCATTTGCTGGGCATGGCTTTGACTCAGCTTCTGGTTATATTGCTGCCGGGACTGTTTCTTGCTTTGTTTTGGCTCAAACTACCAAGTCAGGCTGTCTTGCGGCTGCACATGCCTAAAGGGGGAATTCTCACCCTGGTGGGAGCCTTGATGCTGGCACCGCTATCGGTGCTGTTAGCCGGCTTGCTTGCTACTATCTTTACCAAGCTTGTTCCCGGAAGTGCAGCTCTAAGTAAGCTGATGGAAGAATATATGGGCTTGAATACTCAGCCTCTCTGGCTTCTGCTCTTGGTTTTAGGGGTAATGCCAGCGATTTGTGAAGAGCTGCTCTTTCGCGGCGTTATCCTCTCGCTCATGCCTAAGCGCTTTTCCACCACGCGCCGGGTACTCACTGTGGGCGGAATGTTCGGTGCTTTTCATATGAGTCTTTTGCGCTTCCTTCCCACAGGTTTGCTTGGTTGTGTGCTCACATTTTTGGCAATTCGCACGGGCTCGGTCTTTCCTTGTATGTTGCTGCATGCTGGTCATAACATGCTTTCTGTTTTTATCGCTGTACAGCTAAAAGAAAAGATTGGTGGCGGCGAGCTGGCGATTGGTGTTGCTACTGGCCTTGCTGGTCTGGCAATCCTGATTTTTGCCATAAAGTCTGCGGAGCGGGCAGAGGTCGCTAAGACTTGAAAAGAAAGACCATCTCAATCTATTTGCTTGCTTTATTCTTCGGCTTTGCTGGGGTGATGCATTTTGTTCATCCGGATGTTTTTATGCGGGCGATGCCACCATATTTGCCCTATCCCTTAGAGCTAGTTTTCATTAGTGGTGTCTTTGAGATTCTTGGGGGCGTGGGCTTACTGGCACCCTGGCCAAAGCTGCGAGCTGCTGCTGGAATTGGCTTGATTGCTTTGCTAATAGCTGTCTTTCCTGCCAATATCAATATGGCTTTGAACCCGCACTTGTTCAAAGAGATTCCAGCAGTTGTTTTATATTGTCGCCTGCCCTTACAACTGCTCTTTATTCTCTGGGTGCGTTGGGCCTCTAAGCCTACGGCAAGTCAGGCTTAGCGATTGATTCTAGTTCTGTGTAGGCAACTCCGACATAGCTATCGGCGCTGCCATAGTAAACACAATAACCTTTCTTGTATGGCACTATACCTTCGACAAAAACAACATTTGGCACCTGGTGCACGGTGTTTGAGGCATTTTTCTTTTCCCAGGCTAACTCTGGTGCAAATATGTCGTTGTTACAGCGCGCTAGCAGTTTAGTTGGATCTTTTTTGTCGAAGAGGGCCCAGCCCGTGCGATATGCAAGAGTGTCATCGCCACCATTGTAGAGCAGCAATATGCCATCTTTAGTAATGATTGGATGTGGACCGGGCTCTACTACTCTAGAATCAAACTGTCCTGGGCGATGAGGCAGTATTGGCCTCCCGAGCGCATCTTGCCATTTTATGCCGTCATCTGATTGGGCAATACCCATTTGATCTGGGGCTATTTTGCTGACGCCATTGATATTGCTTCGAGCATCTGCCATGTAATACATCCAGTATTTATTATTGATCTTGATTGGCTGTGCTTTGCTGTCCACAACTATTGCACCAGATTTCGTCCAGTGAATGTTCCATCCTAACTTTTGCCCATCGCTGCTGGCAGGCATGAGCACAGCTGCACGCTGCCAGTGGTGCAGATCTTTTGGTAGGGAGCGATAACTGACAAGTTGTGCTGCTTCTTTGGCTTTGCTGTAGGCCGTAGCTGTGGCCAACCAGCACTTGCTGTTAGCGAAATCTTTGGTTAGCCTGGCATCTTCAATACCGTCTCTATCATCGTCGAGAGCGGGCTCTATGACGGGCTTTTCGTCGGCGATAAAATCAATGCCATTGCTACTTTCTGCGTAGCCAATGCGCGAAACTCCTCTTTCGTCTTGACCGCGGTAAAGCAAGACCGTGTGGCCATTCGGCAACAGCGTAGCGGCTGGATTAAAGGCACCGGCGCTATCGAACTTACCCGGACGGGGAGCAAGTATGGGTTTGTCTGAGAGGCGTTTGAAGTTGGTGAAAACTTGTATCTTCTTAGCTGTTGCCTTGGCAAATGCTGGAGAGTTGTGGCCTGTGGTGAGTAAAGAAAGTGCGGCCAGCAATAAGAGCGATTTAGGTGTCAAATTTTCCTTTTATCTCAAATTCTAGTTATCTCAAATTCTAAATTGGTTAAGCTTCGCGGAGCTGAACTTCTGGCGCAGGCTTCGGCGTTAGATCATCTTTGCGCTGGTAATACTCTTGCACTAAATCATCGGCTGCATTTAATGCGCCACCGTCTTTGCTGAATTTAGCGCCGACGGCTTGCATATTTTCGGCCATCTCTTTGCCCACTGCAGTGGTTATGTTTTGCACGATGCGGTCAAATTCTTTCATTTCTTTGCCCCGCTCTGGCGGCGCATGATAGAGCAAATTCTGCATGGTCGGCGGGCTATCGGGCGCTGGCTCTTTGTTGGCTTCGTTGTAGGCTTCTAGTTCTAAGCCATACTTCTTGCGCTCGGCTTCGAGGGCATCGAGCTTCTCTTTTGGCATGTCGCGTTCGGCTTGGTCGAGCATTTCAGTGAACTTCTTAATTCCAGGCTGCAGCACCTCTTCGTTAACGCTTTTATCGAAGCGGTCCATCAGCTCAAAAGCCTGGCGAAATTCTTGTTCTCTCTCTGGGCCAACGATTGCTTTCAGGTCTTCTGGTACGGAGCTTGCAGGCACGGCTTCTGCCGCAGTGGTTTCGGCCGGTTTACCATCAGCTTCCATATTTACGCTTGTGAGTTTGGTCGCCTCGCTATCAAGATAGCGTTCTTGCCCACGAATGCTGTACTGACCGGGTAATTTAGTTTCGAGAGTGAAGGACTCGGTGGAGCCGACGGTATTGTCGGTTGCTTCAGGGGTTGCTTCAGGGGTTGCTTCAGGTTTGGACTCGGGAGCGGTCTTCGCCCCTGGGCCGTCAATTGAGAGGGGTGGCAGAGAGGGAGTGTCAAGTGCTTGACTCTTGCCCTTGAGGGCGAGGTCGCCTTGACTTGCCCCGACTTGAGAGAGGGCATGAAATTCCTGGTGCAGGCCGTCTTGCCCTTCAAGCTTTTGTCTGCCGGTATCAAGGCTTTCAGGGGCAGCATTAAATTTGCTGACAGCCGCTTCTTGGCTCGTATCTGTTCTGTCGGTCATATATTGAGCCTCTTTACTCTTATTATTCTTCCCCGTAAATCAATTTTTCAACTTGTGAGCATCTAATTCACAGTGGTTTTGAGGCATAATTTACGGGCTGTCCGGCCCACGATTGCCAAGGAGAATTTAATGTCGAACCATTTCACAGGACTAAGTCTAGGCCCACCCCTTGGCGATCAGCGACTCGATCTTTGTGACCTTTACGCCTTTCAGTCTCCAGCTGATCCAAACAGAACCGTTCTCATACTGAATGCCAATCCTTCCGCCGATGCCCTGCACCCTGACGCTATTTACCGCTTGGCTATCGACAACAATGGTGATTTATTAAATGACATTGCCTTCAGCTATGTCTTCTCTGAGCCCAAAGATGGCAAACAAACCGTCAGTGTCTATGTAGCCAAAGGGGCCGAAGCCCAATCGGTGGAAGCTGTCGGCACAAAAATCATCACTGATGCAGAAGTGTCGTTTGGCCCTACGCCCAATATCGTCAAGGCTGGAGATTACACATTCTTTGCCGGCAGTCGCAGTGATGCCTTCTTCTTCGATTATGAAGGTATCAAGAATCTCTTTGATACTTCTGGTGGTCGCAACTTTACAGCACCACACTTGGGTGGTGAGTCACCGTGGACTGGCGTCGATTCGAATACTGAGGCCAATGTCTTCGCTATCGTGATTGAGCTGCCCACAAGCGAGCTACAGGCTAATCCTGAAATTCGCATCTGGGGCCGTTGCAGCGTGCGCAAAGACGGTAAGCTTGAACATGTGGACAGAGCGGGGCATCCATCTGTTAGTAGTTTCTTTAATACAGATGAGACCAAAGAAGAATACAACGCTAGCGAGCCAGTCAATGATTACAAACGCTGGTTAGAGCTGTTTGTGCATCTGATGGGCCACACCGGCAATTACACAAGAGAAGAAGCAATCGCTGCTATCAATGAAAGCCGCATTCTTCCGGATATGTTGAATTTTGATCCGAGCAAGCCAGCGGGTTATCCTAATGGCCGCACATTCTTAGATGATGTCATCAATGCCAGGCTTTCCTTCCTGTCAAAAGGTGATATTCCGCCCGATGGTCTTTCGCCACATACTGACACTTTGAGCGAGTTTCCTTACTTAGGCACTCCTCATAGTAAGTAGCTTCTGTCCTTAAAATCGAGAATCAAAATGCCAGCATCAACTGTCGAAATCGAAAAGCGTATTGCTGCAGAGAAAGCAGTTGAGTTTGTTGAGAACGATATGGTTCTTGGCTTAGGCACTGGTTCGACTGTCGCTTTTGTGCTCGAAGCTCTGGCTCGAAGGGTGAAGGAAGGTCTGCGAATTAAAGGCATTCCCACTTCAGAGGCAACGGCTAAACTAGCTCGTGAGCTAGGTATAGAGCTGACAGATTTTGAACACGATGCGGTCTGCGATTTAGCAATTGATGGTGCCGATGAAGTAAATGACAATCTCGATTTGATCAAAGGCGGTGGTGGCGCGCTGCTAAGAGAGAAAATTGTTGCATCATCGGCCACCAAATTTATAGTCATTGTTGACTCGCATAAAGTCGTAGAAAAACTTGGCAAGTTCCATGTGCCTTTAGAAGTGATTCAATTTGCTTCGCCTCTGGTGCAACTCAAGCTAGCGAACCTTGGCGGTGACGGGAAATTGCGGCTGCTCTCAAGCGGCCAACCCTTCATCACCGACGAAGGTAACTACATCCTCGACTGTAATTTTGGACTAATTGATAAACCGGCAGAACTTGCCGGGCAGTTGGAGAAGATACCCGGAATTGTTGAGCATGGGCTCTTTATCAACTATGCCACCATGGTGATTGTTGGCCGTGGGGATAGCGCTGAGATTATTGGCTAGTTGCGAATGGTCTCGATCTGCCAAGGTTTGATCTGACTGCTGCCAAGTTGATTTGATCGCGAAATGTAACTTTGGGCAGCTCTTTGCGGCAATTTGGAGCCGGGTTGTCTGAAATGGTGTGATTTGGGACCAGGTTGGGATGATTTGTAACCTTGCCGTGTCGGCTAATACTGATTGGCTGTTCATCTGCTCGGGCGCTGTGGGTATAAAAGCCGTAACTGGTTCTCGCGCTGGGAAAGTGGAATTATTGATGAGAGCGCAATCCTTTTCTGCAAATAGAGGCGGTGAGTAGTGAGAGCGCCACGCGCAGCGGCTGGTGGCAGTGGTAATGAGCCGCCTTCTGGATTTCGTGCCGGCGATCGGCTCAGGTGTCTGGTTCTAGAGTCCGCGCCTGGCGGTTATTGTGTAAACATCATTAATGGAGAGTTGCCTGGTTTTATGAAGACCAATGCGGCGATTGAATTGGGTGCTGAGGTTGAGGCTCAGTTTGTGTGTGTTCATCGAGGGCAGTTTCTCTTGGCGCCTATTTACTCTCAATCCAATCATTTGAATTGGAGCGAAGTTATCTCAGAAGAGACGTAACTATTCTATTTCGGCAAAAATGCCACAGAGGAAAAATGCGTTCAATCAATGTCTGTCTGCTGCTGGCAGTCCTTCACCTTGGAGTCTTGTCTGCCAGTGCGCAGATGCCGCCGCCACCACCGCCGCCGCCGATACCTCCCGAGCTATTGAATCAATCATCATCATCATCAGCTTCTGACGATGCAGTAGCCAGTGCAGCTGCTGCCAGCGCCCGCGTATCTCCGGCGAAAAGGGCTCTCATTCTGGAATACATGCAACTATCTGGAAGGAGCCCTAAAATCGGTCCAGGGTTTGGAGAGATTATGGGTCTAGTGCGAGCGCAGCTCCCGGCACTTTCTAAGCAGGTATCTGGGAGCGTTCCCGGCGCGGTATCTGGAATGGTATCGCGGATTGCGCCTAATGCTCCGAATAGCCCTAAAATTCCGCAGCTTACGACTTTGCAGCAGAAGGCAATCGTAGAAGAAGCACAAGAGAGCGTTGATCGAGTGACTCAGCGCACAGGTGATCTCTTTATGCAGAACAAAGAGCTGCAGCAAGTTATGGAGAATACTTTTGTCAGTGTCTACGACAAATATTTCAGTGAGCAAGATTTGAAAGATATCATCGCTTTTTATCACACTCCCATTGGCGAGAAGCTTCGTCAGCAGCAGGCAGCTATCGACAAAGAGATTATGACTTTGACTATGTCGGGCTCGGTTGCTCCGATTGGAAAAGTGATTCGCCAGGTGCAAGAAGAGGAAGAGTTATTTGCGCCGGTTAAACCAGGCTCGGCTAGATGAACGATGGACCTGTGAAAACAACTGAAGAAGCCGCCAGGTTTTTTGATGCTCCACCAATCTGGTTCGCCTTGATTGTGTGGATGTATCCATTGTTCTTTTCAGTCTTTTTTGTGCTTGTTGCATGTGTATTTGGAAACACTGACAGCCTCGGCTACTTCTTTCTGTTCCTATTCTTCGCGTCAGTAATCTTTCTCTTCCAGTCGAGCCGGTGGTTTCGCTCTCGGGTGGCAGTTATTGCACCTTGTTGGCTCTTTCTTGTGATTGCAGGCACGAGTACTACTCAAGGGGCAATGACATCGGCTGTGAGTAGAGCATTCAGCTCAGTGAATTCTCAGTTGCAGAAGCTGCCGGAGATTGAGGCTCGTGAGCGTCAGTCGAACGCGCATTCTGCAGCCATGGAGCCAAATCCACAATCGTTAGAACGTGCTAGAGCCGTAAGTAAGCAGGCCTCTTCTTGCTACTCTCAAGGTAAGTATGACGAGAGTGAAAGCCTGTTCCTGCAGTCTCTTGCTCTGCGAGAAAAACTTGCTGGTCCTAGCGATCCAGAAGTAGCAGAGAGCTTGATTGGGCTTGGATTGGTATATGCATCCCGTCGTCAGTTCGATAAAGCTATTGTTGCCCACAAGCGAGCTCTCGCCATTGACGAAGAGCAGTTGGGAGCCAGCCATCCAATAGTTGCTATTGATTTGCGCAATCTTGCCAGTGACTACAAAGGCGCTGGCAATTCGGCAGAGTATGAGAAGCTAATTAAGCGCGCCATTGCCATTGATGGCAATGTGCCGAAGAGTAAGCAGTCTCTTCCCGTCCGCTAGCGCAGTAATTGCACCACTACTGTTTCTTTAACTTGTCCAGCAAACCTGCTACATGCGGCTTAGCAGCTTGCAGATGGCGGCCTTCGTAGCCCCAGCGCTCAAAGAAGTTAAACCAGATGGCGTGGGTATCATGCTTGGTTTTTGGGTCTTCTTCAAAGTGGTGAATGGCTGCCAGCACTTCTTCTACTTTGGCAATAAGCGACGGGTCTTTTAGTTCTTTGGCAATTTCCACGCAGCGCGCTGTTACGTGTTCAGATTCCGCTTGCTGCTCGGCGTTACCATTTTCGGCATGATTGACCGCTGCGCTGGCCGACATGATGATGTTCTTGACTAAAAGGTCGTAGGCTACCTCTTGGTGTTGGCGCAGGCCGTCCAAGAGGCCCTCATTGGCCTCGCCAGAAAGTACTACATTGCTGGTGCCTAAGGCGGCCATGAAGCCACGAGCCGAAACTTCATTGCCGAACAATTGCGACACTTGGCTGGTTATTTCAGACTTGCTCAAAGTGCCAGCTTCAATTGCTGCGATCAGTCTCATTGATTCTGAAATAGCGTGTTGTATCGATTGCATGAGAGCCTCAATAGTTAGTTATTTTATTACTGGCATTTGTTTGCTGAAGGTTTGACCGTCTTCTTCAACTACGGCACTTTCATCTTTGATAGCTGTCAGTTTCAAGTTTTCAAAAGACTGACCAATTGCAAGAGTAAAGGTTCTTGGCCAGTGGTGGCGCCTTCTCAGCAGGCTGTCTTTAATGGCGAATATTGCTCTGTCACCGACAATTCCCACTAGCTCAACTTTATGATTGATACCAGCGTTGTCTGGTGGCATTGGCAATTCGCCTAAGTCTAGGCCGCTGTTGAGTTGCCCTGGGCGAATTTCATCGTGGCTGCCAAAGGGGTTGATCACACTTGGCGGCGGTGGTGGTACCGATAGGCCTGTGGCAAAAGCTGGTATTTTGCTCGCTGCTTTTTTCGGCTCGTTTTCTTTTAGCACTTGATCAAGAGGAGTAAAAGGGTCAGCTTTACCGGCACTGGATCGAGCGGTAATTCTTGCGGCATCAAGGGTAGTGGCATGACCATCGATGACAGCTGGTGCAGTCTCAGTAGTGCCGGTGGTATTCGTGAGACCGACCATTCCTGCTTGTCCCGTTGCAGCAACGCTCCCAGATGCGGCGGTTGTAGCTGCTCCAACTGCAGCAGGCTTTGCCGTATGTGTAGCTGTCGAAGTCGAAGTAGAATTTGAACTGGCATTAACTGGGGTGGTTATAGTTTTAAATTGAGCAATCTTATTGCCTTCTGCAATTTTGCTTACTTCTTCAATTTTATTAGCCTGAGCTTGACCAGAAGAAAGATTGCTCCAGGCGTAAGTTGCCGAGATTGCTATCAAGCCAAATATGAGTATTAGAGCTAGTCTCATAGGTCAATTCTCATGGCAAATAATAGACGTTAAGGAGGAATGACATTACCGGTTTTGTCAGCTTTAGCTTTTGAGCACGTTCTGCCGCGGCATTTTTTGAGGCTGTGTTGTCGCTGGCGGCAATTGCTACAGATAAATCTTTCAGTGAAATAACGCGCTGGTAAGTTTCTAGATGCTTAACGAAAGCAATCAGGTCTTGATACTCACCAGTGACGAACAGGCGTTTTGTTACTTGCTTTAAGCCTAGTGGGTTAGGTGCTTCTGCTGGTTTGGCATTGACAGCGGTTGGGGTGGGAGCGACAAATGGTTTTAGCTGAGGCAATACTTTCGATTGGTTTGGCTTGATGGGCTTCATAAGCTCTTCGAGGTCATTAGTCTCGCTTGGACCGCTCGCTTTCTCCGGCTGTTCAAGAGCAAGAATGTTGACTTTGCTTTCGCTAGCCATGCGTTCTAAATCGAGCATGAGCAGGTCGAGGTAAGGTGCCTTGGGCACTGAGTTGCGCAATGAATTGATATCACCTTCGAGGGTGCGCTTGAGGTTGTCGAGGCGGTCTCGCTCAGACATTTTTTGAGTGATTTCTTGGTACTCTTTTTTCTTCGCTGCCAGGTCTGTATGTTCGCGTTCTGAGTCAAGATAGGCCGGATAAGTCATGGCGCACAGAATGGTCGCCCCTAGAGTGAGTGGGCCAAAAGTAAGCACATTGCGCTGGAAGGGAGTCATTTTCATTGGCTCACCTCGATGGTGCTTATTGTATTTTTGCTACTGATGAGAGAGCTAGGTTTTATCGTGGCAGTGTTTGGTTTTTCAATGATGTTAGTACCAGGTACGGTGACTTTGTCTTGGGCCAGTTTTGATAGCACACAGAAAGTTACTCGATCTGGGGTTTTCTCGGGGCGCAGGGCGTACTCAATGTTGGCGTCGCTGAGCAGATTGGAGGAGCCTAAATTGATTGATAAGTTTGAAACTGTGCTGAAGTCTAAGGCAGCACCTTCAAGCTTGAGCTCGCTGTCACTGAGCGATAGTTGATTGATTTGCAGCCCTTTGGGGGTATTGTCGCGCACGGCCTCTAAGTAGCCACTCCAATGCTTGCCGCCACCAACCAGTCTGTCGAGAACCTGTTTGCGCCGCTCTAGTACTTCGTTGTCTTGCCTGAGGCGCTTGAGGTCGGCCAGCTTGCGGTTGCCGTCGGTGATTAGAGCATTGGTAACTTCAATTTCTTTTTGTGCTTGGGGCACATCAAAGTTGGCAAAGTATATCCACGAAGCCAATGACAGTAGTAAGACGCTGAAGGAATAAATGAGAGTAGGCTTGAACCAGCCAGGAGTTGCTGGTGGTTCATCTAGAATATTTTGAGTGCGGGTCAAGTCAAGCGCAAGTGGTAGGCGCCCTTCTTTGTTTAAATCTAGGTCTACTGTAATTGATGGGTTCCAGGTCGGTTCAATTGATGAGCCAATTAGAGCCGCTAAAATCGGGCGCATGCGTGGGCTGACTCTGCTCTCGTCTACGAGCATGTCGCGCATGGGGTCGCCGAGAATGGTCTTGATGCGAAGTTTACTGGTGAAATACTCGTCGATGTTGGGCATCATGCAGCCCGGTCCGGTCAGAATCACTTGATCAATTTTGACATCGCCGACTTGTGAGCGATAAAATTCGACCGATTTATTCAGCTCATCACCGATGTCACTAAATATGGTGCGGGCAACTTGCCCTGCTTGACCTAAACGAGCATCGGCTGGGGTAATGTTGAAGACCGGCACATCAGGCAATATTTCCATGGCCTGGTCGAAGGATAAATCTAGACTGCGGGCAATGGCCTCGGTGAGAGCTTCTACACCAAGAATGATGGAGCGACCAAAGAGAGGCATGGCGCTGCGCACAATATTAATGTCTGTGGCATCCTGGCGGATGTTTACCACTAACGATAGGTGGCCTGATGAGCCTAAATAGCCTGCTAATGCCAGGCCGCGTATGACTGAAAGCGAAGAAACCTCAACTCGGCCGAGCTTGACTCCGGCCACGTCAGCCATGCGCCAGTATGATTCGACAATCGAATGTTGAATGGCCGAGAGAATGACATCAACTCGGCGCACACCATCGGGGTCGGTGCGCTCGGTGGCATTCATCTGGCACCAGTCGAGGTTGGCCTCAGTGATAGGAAAGGGTACGTGGTTAGTCGCTTCTTGGGTAACGACGTCGGCTAATTCTTCTGGGGGCATGCCTACTGGCACTGGCATCAGTCTGATAACAACGGCCTGGGCTGGCACTGAAACGTTGATTATGGGGGCCTGATTGGTTGGTATTTGCGCTTCTTTGAGCAAATCGTCCACAAGCTGACCCATGGTGACAGGGTCAGTAATTAGGCCTTCCCTGATGCAATTAGGGGGTGTTGGTTGGCAAGCAAAACGCTGTACCTCAATGCCAGACTTGGTTTTGTCCAGCTGAACTAAGGTCGTGCTGTCGCTGTTTATGTCGAGGCCAAGCATGGCCCCTTTTTTCTTGCCGAAACTAAACATACTTCTTATTATGCCCCAGGCTTGATAAAGCCCCCGTCTTTTGTTAGAGAAATTGTTGACATTGCGTAGGCGGCGCCAATAGCCAGTGCTGGGCCGAAGGGGAAGGTTTTGGAGACACGCACACCAGAGGTGAGGATGCCAAAGGTGCCGCCAGCGGTACCCATGGCGGCGCAGAAGATATAAATTGACGGGTTGAGGAGTGGGTTAACATCGGGTTTGAAATAACAGACGATGGCAATTACGGCTAACAGTGGAATAGCCGTCATGATGCCGAAGCCAATTGCGGCTGGTTTTAAGGCTTTACCCAAGAGCTTTTCGCTGCGCAGTTCATCAAAGAGATAGACTGCCCCCATCAATGCCCCCACTACAAAGGCCACCAGTACAGCAATTGCAAGCTTTTCCCAGCCTAGCCAGGCGCCCATAACGGCCGCCATGACAGCGTCGGCGCCGCCCATAACTTCAATTGGTTCAGGGGCAATCTCTTCTGATACTTCAAAGACATCATCGAGGTACGGATCTTGCTCTAGTCTTTCTTCGGCTCGTTCGCCCTCATCTTTTTCGTCTTCTAGAATCTCAGGATGGAGCCACTGGTAAAACATCAGGCCATAGTGCGCAATTAAGTCGAACAAGAGATAGCTGACACCGACGCCAATGAGCGAGCCGAAGAGATCGTTTCTGAAGAATTGGCTGAAGCCAAGGCCGACTAATACCATTGGGTAGGTGATTTCATGAGGAATAAGTTTCTCTTTGAAATCAGTTACGGTTACAGCAATTAGGGTTGAGGAGAATAGCAACATAAATAGCGCTATTGAGCTGCGATCAACAAAAGCATCGCAGGGAATGGTGCTGAAAAAATGAATGATGGTGACAAAGACAACTGAAGTGAGAAGCTCTACTAGTGGGTAATGCCAATGTATTGAAGTCTGGCAATAGCGGCATTTGCCCTTCAGTAGCCAGTAAGAAATAACTGGTATGAGATCACCAAAGCCCAATTTGTGTTGACACTGTGGGCAGTGAGAGCCGGGGTGCAACAGCGATTTTTCTGCCAGTGAACGCACTGCTACGACATTGAGAAAACTGCCCACGCACAGGCCAACTAGAGCGGCAAGTAGCTCCAGATACGGTGACGGTATGTCGTAGATATTTGGCATCAAGTTTAGGGGAGTTCTCTTCGTTCGTTCACTAGTGCAGAGAGTACTAAAAGAATGATGACATAAGCCAGTATGTATGTGGTCAGGTAGGTTAACAATTCGCCGTGACCATCGCTAAAGTTACCGGGTGCTGTACTGAAGGCACGGCCATACATAAGCTCTGAGCGCACTCTGGTGAGGCTCTGTAGGTCGGGCATGAGCCAGTATAGAGCGCCAAAGAATTGTGATACCAGCGGGTTGGTTGACATTTTTGCTAACTCTTGTAAAGAGGCGCAGCTATGACCCACTAGCCAGAAGCAGAGAGTAAAAAGCACACTCATAATCGGCGTAGAAAATGTCGAGAAGAATGATGCTGAGGCGATGATGAAGAGTAACTCTAGGTAAACGAGGGAAAGTGATAGGGCAATCCAGGGCAAGTGAGCGAGTGGCAGTGCTGGGTCAACGAAACCAACCAGAGCGCTCAAAAATCCGCCCATCATCAAGATGATGATTAGTAAGCAGCTGGCCAGGCCTAGATATTTGCCCAGTATAAATTGCCATGACTTAACTGGTTTAGAAAAGATCAAATAAATGGTGCGTCTTTCCAATTCTTTGAAAACTAAATTGGCACCAGAAAATACAGCGATGATGCCACCAATTACGGCGATTGCGGCTAAGCCTAGATCTTCAACAATGCGTATGTCTTGGCCCACCGACAGGGTACCAAGCAATATGCCAAAGAGTGAAATGAGACAGGCAAAGACAAAAAATGCATAGATAATTTTGTCTCTTAGCACTTCTCTAAAAGTATTGAGAGCGATAGCGCCTATGATTTCCATTATGGCTTACTCTCTGTCTTAGTTTTAGTTTCTTGGTTGGCTTTGTCGGCTTCGATTTTTACATGCTCTAAAAAGAAGTCTTCTAGCGCTTTGAAGTTGCCATCTTTGGCAATATCACTTACTGCCGAATCTGCCACCATTTTACCTTGCACCAGTAAGCCGACGCGGTCGCAGAGCTCGCCGACATCGGGTAATAAGTGGGAATTGAAAAAAATGGTTTTGCCTTCGTCTTTTAGTTCATGGAGGATGCGGCGCACATCCATACGACCAAGCGGATCTAAACCACTCATTGGTTCATCGAGGAACAGTACTTGTGGGTCGTTAATCAGGGCCTGTGCTATTCCTAGTCGCTGCAGCATGCCTTTAGAGTATTTGCCTGTTGGTCTATCGCAGGCGTTTTCCAGAGATACTTTCTCTACTAAAAGTTTGACCCGCTCTTTGATTAAGGCATCCGGCATAGAAAAGAGTTTGCCCACAAAAGTGAGAAATTCGCGTCCAGTCAGGTGCGAGTAAAAGTAAGGATTCTCAGGCAGGAAGCCAATTTGAGCAAGTTTGTCTCGGGCGCTAGCGGGGCTGCCCAGTACAAAGGCCTGGCCACTATCGGGGTGGAGCAAGCCGAGTAAGAGTTTGACTGTGGTAGTTTTGCCGGCACCATTAGGGCCGATCAAACCATAGGTCTGACCGGCCTCAACGCGTAAGCTCACACTATCAAGCACACGAGTGCGCTTTTTAAGAAAGCTAGAGAGCCTATCTTTGGTTAGGTTTGTGGCCTCGATGACTACCTGAGGCGAAGCTATTTCTAGCTTGGCCATTACCCACCTTTAGGACCGGCCTTCTTGCTCAAAGTGATGATTTTGTTCAACTCAGTAGTGGCCGCTCTAAGTCTTCTTGATACTTGCATTTGTGAAATACCAAGGCGACGGGCTACTTCTGTTTGGCTCAGATCTTCGTAGAAGGTCAGTTGGACAACTTCTCTCAAGCCATCGCGGAGCTGTTTGATCGCTTCAGCTAACATAAATCTGTCTTCTTTAGCGAGCTGGTTGCTCTGATATTTGGCATCGACAAGAGTGTCAATCAGCGATTGCTCGCTGCCTGCATCGTTAGACAATGCTTGGTCGAGAGAAATTAGTGTACGTCTGCGGTCAACTTCATAAGCTTCGTTTACGCGGCTTACCGGAATCTGCAGGTCGTTGGCAATTTCAACATCGGAGGGCTCGCGGCCTAACTTGGCAGTCAGTCCTTGGACGAGGCGGTTGATGCGGAAAGATAGTTCTTGCAGTTCGCGAGGGGCACGAATCATCGCAGTTTTGTCGCGAAGATAGTGTCTGATCTCGCCAGTGATCAAGTGGGTAGCGTAGGTTTGGAATTTAGCACCAGCATCTGGCTTGAATTGATCAACTGCCTTGATCAGGCCAATGGAGCCAACTTGAATCAAATCTTCGACTGGGTCAGTAGAGCGGCGGGCGAGGCCGTAGGCAATACGCTTCACTAGGGGCAAAGCGGCTTGAATGATAGAGTCGCGCAGAGCTGGGTCACGCGCTTCTGCGTATAGCGCCAACCAGTTATGAATTTGGTCTGGCCCTTTGGCTGCACCAGAAACTTCTCGTTTGGGCTCTAAATCGTTGCTCACCACTATCGATGTCTCAACCATTGCTGTGACTGTAATATTTGAACCTGTATCCATATTTATAATCTTAACCTTACTTTCCGGCAGATTACCATAACCAAGAGAATTGCTAGGAAATTTGACTTCCTATTCTTACTGAACCTATTAATGGTGGCAAATCTCTAACGAATAAAGAGTGTAAATGCGCAAGAGCTATCATGGATATCTATTAAGTAATTCTAATCTGGTTTTAGCCATGGAAATTCCTCGTCCCGCCGCTAATTGACTAATGTTCAATTCAATTTAGATTGAATTTAGCTTGGGCTGTCAACAGACTGATATTCCAATGTTAGATCGCAAATTGCTAAAAAGCTTGAAACTTTGACATCAAACCTTTCCCACTTGTTTGCTTATTCACAACTTTACCGAAGTTGATTGATCACTGTGAAAATCGGCAGGTACATGCCCACAACTACAGAGCCAACGATTCCGCCTATGCCTACGACCATAAGTGGTTCTAAAAGTGATGTCAGGGCTTCCACTGCGTTTTCTACTTCCATGTCGTAGAAGTCAGCCACCTTAGAGAGCATATCGTCGAGGCGACCGGTTTCTTCACCTACGGCCACCATTTGCGTCACCATTGGTGGAAAAATTTTGGATTTGCCCATGGGTTTAGATATGTTTCCACCCTGGCGTACATCGTTATAAATTTGCTGCACTGAGTCTGCTACCACAGCGTTCCCGGCTGTGTCTTTGACTACGTCTAGGGCTGTCAGCATAGGCACACCGGCTTGTAGCAAGGTGCCAAAGGTGCGAGCGAAGCGGGCGATAGAAACGCGGCCAATCAGGTCGCCAAAGAAGGGCAGATTGAGAAAGAAGAAGTCTATTTGAAAGCGACCGACTGGGGTCTTGTAGTAGCGCTTGAGCATGTAAACGCCCACGGCGCTAGCTGCGATGAAGAGCATCATCCAGATTGAGCGCATGTATTGGGAGAGCAGGATAAGAAACTGGGTGTAGGCCGGCAGCTCGCCGCCGATGTTTTTGAAGAGTCCTTCAAAGATTGGCAAAATGAAAGTGAGCATGCCCCAGAAAACGGCAACAGCGATGATCAGCACTACTGTGGGATAGACCATGGCGGCCCGCACTTTTTGATTGAGCTTTGATTTGTATTCAAGAAAGTCGGCCAGCCGCTTCAAAACGTCGGCCAGAATACCACCGGTTTCGCCGGCTCTGACCATCGATACATATAGTTTGTCGAAGATATCGGTGTGCTTGGCCATGGCATCTGAGAGTGACAGTCCTGACTCAATAGAGTGGCGCACGTCATCAAGGGCTTTTTTTAGTTTGCGGTTGGGGCATTGCTCGACAATGATTGTCAGAGTGCGCAGCATGGCAACTCCTGAGCTAATCATGGCAGCGAATTGTCTTGAGAAAACCACCATATCTTTAAGAGAAACGCGTTCAAATAAACCGATTGTGAGAAGTTCTTTGCTGTTCTGGGCGCTAAAGAAACTGAGGATACTGCCCATGGCAGTGCGTTCTCGTATTTCAACAACCTCGATGCCGCGAGCTCTCAGCTTCGCTCGGAGCACCGCCGGTGATTCTGCTTGGCCGACCGCTTCCTTGAAGGAACCGTCGCTTTCTCTAACTTTGTACAAATATTCCAATTTTTAGAACCTGCCAAAACTACTGCCGCCAAAGCCTTTTTCCATTTTTGCTGGTTCTGGTCTGCTGCTTCTTTGATTGCCAATAAGTTGTTCGAGATCTTCTGGTCTGCTGGTTTTACCAATGGCATCGGCAAAGGTTACTTTACCTTGTTTTACCAGGAGGGCAAGTGAAGCTTCGAGAGTTTGCATGCCCAGAGCTGCACCCATTTGCATGCTGGCATACATCTGCGCTGTTTTGGCTTCGCGAATGAGGTTGGCCACCGCTGGTGTGTTGATTAGAACTTCTAGGGCTATGATGCGCCCTGAAGTCACTGGTGAGTCACCTGCGGCGTCGTCGGCCCGGGCTAACAGCGATTGACTTATAACCGCTACTAGAGCGTGCGAGAGCATAATGCGAATTTGCTGCTGTTGCTCTGGTGGGAAGACATCGATGATGCGATCGACCGATTGTGGTGCGGAGCTTGTGTGAATGGTGCTGAAGACCAGGTGGCCAGTTTCTGCCGCGGTCAGTGCCAGGTGAATGGTGTCAAGGTCGCGCATTTCACCAACCAAGATAATGTCAGGATCTTCTCTCAAGCCAGCTCTCAGGGCGTTGGCAAAGGAGCGAGTGTCAGAGCCAACTTCGCGTTGTGAAATAATCGACTTTTTGTTGTGGTGAATAAATTCTATGGGGTCTTCGATTGTCAGTATGTGCTTTGATTCAGTCTCATTTATTGAATTGATCATCGAGGCCAGGGTTGTCGATTTACCAGAGCCGGTCGGGCCGGTTACCAGTACAAGGCCCCGCGGCTTCTGAATTATTTCTTTGCAGATTGGCAGAAGACCTAATTCATCGATTGATGGAATTCTCGAAAGCACCACACGCAGTGCAGCCGCATAAGAGCCTCTGTCTTTGTAGACATTAACGCGGAAGCGCCCCAGGCCATCTACACCAAAGCCGCAGTCTAGTTCTAGGTTGGCTTCAGCATATTTGCACTGGTCTTCGGTGAGGCAAGAAAAAATTAGGCGCTTAACGTCGTCTGACGTCAGTTCAGGCAGGCTTGTCCGTATCAGTTTGCCCGCTACTCTGATGATTGGCGGTTCTTTGGCCTTGAGGTGCAAGTCTGAGGCTGTGCGGTCGACTACCAGCTGCAGCAGTTCCTGCATTTCAATCGACATCAATTCGCTCCTTGTTTTTTAAGTGTTAGAGGCGGCAACCGAGTAAGACGCTTCTCTCGTTGCTTGACAGTACGGACAGATTTTCCACTCACCATAGATCTCGGCGTTGCAGCCTTTGCAGCAAAATTCGTGGTCGCTTTCTTCTTTTGATAGGCCGCATTTCGGACAACTTGTCCAACCATCTAGTTGCATTGTGCCGCAGCGCAGACAAGAAAACTTGAGGTCGTGCTGACAAAATGGACATTTGATGAAGTCATCAGAGATTGGGTTGCGGCATTTGCCACACAGTGATTCTTCGCCGGTGGTATCAGATAGGGTTACCCGAACTACTTCATCGGCACTGGTCATGCCCTGGCCAACCAGGCGCACACTGTAGTCTTTCAGCGGAATCATTCCTGATTGTTTAGCTGCTAGCCGGATCAGCGAAGTCGTGGCACCTTTGCAAATTAGATCGCGAATTTCATCGTTCATCTTCATTACTTCAAATACACCAATTCGGTTTTTATAGCCGGTTTGATGACATTCGTCGCAGCCTTTGCCTCTGGCAAAAATCGGCCAGCCATCTTCATCTGTGCGCAGGCGGTAATATTGAATTGTAGATTCGGCTAGCTTCTCTTGGTTTTTATCTAACAGGCCCAGGTATTCCAGGGCGCTACGTTCTGGAGCATACTCCTCTTTGCAGTGCAGGCAGATGCGGCGCAGCAATCTCTGGGCAATCACACCAATGGTGGCCGATGATACCAGGTAGGGGTCGACTTCCATTTCTGCTAGTCTTGTCATTGCCCCTGGTGCGTCGTTTGTGTGCAGGGTGGTGAAGACAAGGTGGCCTGTCAGAGCTGCTTCTACAGCAATTTTGGCGGTTTCTCTGTCGCGCGTTTCACCCACAAGTATAATGTCTGGATCTTGCCTTAAGAACGAGCGCAATATGCGAGCAAAGTCTAGACCTTTTTCGCGTAAAACCTGCACTTGAGTAATGCCTTGCATCTCGTATTCAATCGGATCTTCAGCGGTGAGAATGTTTACCTCTGGGGTGTTACGTTCTGCCAAGGCCGAATAGAGGCTTGTGGTTTTACCAGAACCAGTTGGACCGGTTACGAAGATAATGCCGTAGGGTTTAAGCACCATCTCTCTAATGAGCGAGAGGGTTTCTTTTTCAGTGATTAAATGGTCAAGGCCAAAAGTGGTGCCAGTTTTGTCTAACTGTCTCATCACGACTTTTTCGCCGTGCTTGCTTGGTATTGAGGAGACGCGGAAGTCGATGTCTTTGCCAGAGAAGCGCACTCTAATTCGGCCGTCTTGTGGCAGTCGTCTTTCGGCAATATCTAGGTCGGCCATGATTTTGAAGCGCGAGACCAGAGCCGCTAGAATGGCCTTGGGCAGCTTGCGGTCTACGAATAGAACACCATCTAAACGGTAGCGGATCATGACATATTTGTCTTGGGGTTCGATGTGCACATCTGAACACTGTCGCTTGATTGCTTTGGCCAAAATCTGATTGGCCAGTTGCACAATCGGTGCATCCTGAGCTTGCTTGGCCAGGTCTAAATCGTTGATGGCATCGTCGTAGTCGACTAATACATCAAGGCTAGAGAGGTCTACTTCTGACTCGATAAAGGTTTGATCGGCCTGCTCGTCCCACTCTTCAGTTAGCTCGTCTTGCCTGCGCGAATAGACCGTTTCCATGAAATGCTGAAAATCGTCTTCAGTGCAGACTACCGGTCTGACCGATACGCTCTTGAGGCGATACTTAATGTCGTCGAGAGCAAGCAAATTATTGGGATTAACCATGGCCAGAGTGAGATTTTTGCCGTCAACAGAGAGCGGCACAACCTGATGCTGACGCATGACTTTTTCTGGTAGAAGCTCAAGGGCGGTGTGGTCGGCTTGGGCCTTGGCTAGAGAGATGTAGTTGACACCATACTGGGTCTCCAGGGCTGTCTTAAGGTGGGTTTCATTGGCCAAGCCCAGGCGGGAAAGAATCAGCGAAATTGGTTCGCCCGTCTTCATGCGCTCTTGCTGCACAATTTTGAGCTCATCGCTGGTAATCAGCCCGTTGTCTACGAGCAGTTCACCAATTTCCTTTTTAATCAGCGCCATATTACAGAGACCTTCCAAATTACAAGGGTTGCCTTTTCCTATTATTCCCCTTGTTCCCAGCCAAGCAATCACAATGCACGGGCCCTAGTGAAATCGATACATCTGGGTAAGTTAAGGATGAAGTTCTAGAGGATTGGGCCATAGATTTATCGGACGAGAAACTAAAACCAGCTGGAGCGCTCGCCCCTAGCAAAATGCCACCCAGCCTTTCGCATCTGGTTTATACCTTGATTGGTTTTGCCTGGCCTGTTTTTGGGGTGGTCTTTCTGGTCTTGCTTTGCTCAACCTCTTGGTTTGCTCTCAATGTAGTGCAACTCTTCCCCTTGGCCGTGGTTTTCGCTCTTCTAATGGGCCATTGTCTGGCCCTGGCTCTAGAGAGCAATCTGGCTACTAAGGCTGCTTACTTTTTTAAGAATGGTCTGCCCCTCATTTTTTATCGGCGTTTTGCCTTTGTCTATGAGCCCACTAGCAGCACTAGTCATAGTAGTGACCCAAGTTCTGGCCAGTCCGCCACCAGTGCTACCGACAGAGCCGCTCTCTGCTATGGCCAGCCCGCCTTGCTCATCGGTCACCGTCGGGTTTTGTTTGAAGCTGTGGACGAGCTCTATTTAACTTTTCTCGGCACCTTAGAAGTGCGCTCTTTTGCCAGTTGCGGCCAGGTCTTTGCCAAAGCCGAGAAGGCCGAGGCCACTGCTCTTAATCGGCCCGATGTCTTAGTGCGTATTCCTCTGTCAATTTTAGACCTGAAAGAACAGAAAGAGCTGGTGGAGCTTTTTCGGAAGTACAGACCTGGTTTGACAATAAATGAACGCCTGGTTGATCGGCTGAAGTCGCCCATTGTTAAGGGGCAAAACCTGATTCAGTCGCTGGGGGCGGCTTTGCTGGTATTTGCTCTGTGTGACGTTACTTTTGCCACTTTTACCTGGTTAGAGATGCTCAAGGGCTACTATGGCGCTCAGCTTTGTATGCGTCACCCAGACGAGGCCGCTGTCTTTGCGCCGGGTTCAGACCCCAAAGCTCGGGCCGTAGAGCTTTTTGACCAGGCTGAACAGTTGCGTTTGCACCCTTCCCCTTTTTCTTGGGCGTATCGGGCCTTGTTTGCCAATGGTAATTCGCAGGCCCAATTGCTGGCAATAAAGGCTGAGACTCTTTATCGCATGGGGCGTAAGGCTGAGGCTGTGGCGACTTTAGAGGAAGCGATGACGGCCAAGACCAGTGGTTTTAAGGCCAAGCTGCAATTGGTGCGTTATTTGGCCGAGGATGGTGAAAACAAGAAGGCTCAAGCTATTCTCGATGAGATTTTAGAAAAGCATAAAGACGTGCTCTTGCCCAGGGTATACACCGAAGCGCTTTTGCTGGCTCACGACGAAAAGGCCGTACCGGCCACCTATGAGAAGTATTTGCAAGTTTTGGATGAAGAGGCTTTTGGTTCTGAGCCAGCTTGGCCGCCAGGGGGTGAAAAGCCGATCATGGAAATGTGGAAGCGTGATGATTTAACTTTCTTGGCCGACCGGCTCTTGTTGAAGAAGAGTGGCAAGCCTGCCAGTTCTGCCAATCCTGTCAGTTCTGTCATGCCGAGCCGTTAGCTTAAAAGCCATTTATATACAAATCTGCGGATCTGGCCTGAAAGAGTGCGCTCCTTGACAAATCTCTAGTAACATTAGGCTGGTCCATAAATGTTCAGCGGTTTTTGAGTAGCAGCTATTTTGGCAGAACAAAAGATTAGTCGTCGCATAGTTAGCTCCGCCTGTCTGGCGGCAGTGCTTGTGGCCGCAATCGATGTGCTAGTAGGTGTCAGCCATCCGCTCGCTGCTATCAATACTGTTAACACCGACAAGGCTGAGCCTTACAACGCCGTGGTTGCAGTAAAACGGGCCATGCAGCAAGATCAGAACGAGCAGAGGGAAGTGGCTAGCGCCACTGCTGGTAGTGCCTCTCGCCCGGTGCTTTTGCTTGGCTCTTCGCTTGTGGTGGCACCAGCTTTGCAATGCGAAGCGATTTATACGGGCAAAGAATTTAAGCGTTTTCATCAGCGGCGCCTCACTAGTTTTGAAAACTATTTAGAACGTTCTCTGGTCAAAGAGGCTGGCTCTAGTACCAATGCAAATTCTAGTTTTGTGCGCAGCTATTGCCTGGCCATGGGTGGTCAAATGGCTTCTGATGCTTTTTTGGTGGCAAAAGAAGTATTACCGGCTTCGTCAGATGCAACCGCGGGAACGTCAATTGTCTATGGAATAGCCCCGCGTGATTTCCAAGATAATCTTTTCCCGCGCATTGATGCTAGCCCGATTTTTAGAATATTTGCCAAGGTCGCAGATCTGCCTCAGTTATTTCAGAGTGAGCCGACTATGACTTCGGTCGACCGCACTTCGGCCTGTGGTGAGCGCTTGTCGAGTATTTATCGCTATCGTACTGATTGGCAAAATCTCTTTGCTATCAGAGCCAAACGCGCCATTGAAAAGTGTTTGCCTTTTGTTGTCTTCGACAAGTATTACGATACCCTTGCCCTTAAGCCGCAGAAGAAAGGTTTGCTACCTGGTGAAGCGATTGGCACACCGATAGTGGTGCCTAACAGAGCAGTTGATCACGCTGATTGGCAGACTACCGAAGCTGAATATAAAAGACGTTACACGCCAGTGCAGGTCAGTCGAGCAGAAGCTCAGTTTGATTATTTTGAAAAGCTTTTGCGGCTTTGTCAGGAGCGCAAGGTTAACTTGATGGTAGTGAATATGCCCCTCTCTCAAGATAACATGAAGGCTTTGCCCAAGAGCTTCTACAAGCAATATCTCAGTCATGCCGAGCAACTCTGCAACCAGTATGGTGTTGAGTTTGTTGACCTCAATCAAGGGCAATGGACGAACAATAGTAACTTTGTTGATTCTGTGCACTTGAAACCTGAAAATAGCGCAGCGTTTATGCACAAGCTGGCCAAGCTGACCGCAGCATCTAATCTGTCACTGGCTCTTAAACGCAGCTCCAGTTCTCTTTAATCGCTGCTTGAGTTGGCTAGTGCTGTGCTGGTGTCTTCTATGTTGGCCAGGCCCCAGCGAACAAATTCTCGCAGTAAAGGAGCGGTACTCATGCCTTTTTCTGTGGCTGAATAAGCCATGCGAAAACGGTGGCTGCTGTAAGGGGCTTTTGTGATTAACCCAGCCTTTTCTAGCTTGTGCAGGCGGTCTGTAAGAATGTTTGTGGCGATTTTTTCAGGCGAATCAAGAAACTGTTCGAATCTACTTTTGTTCAAAATGACAATGTCGCGTAAGACTAGCAAAGTCCACTTATCGCCAAGGAGGTCGAGGGTGCAGGCTATGGGGCAGTCGGATCTTCTCACCATCACTTAATCGTACTAGATTTGACCGCTATATCAAGGTTTGTCAAACAGTTATCTGACTATTTGACTTTTGTAACTTGTAACTTGCAATTTGCGTGTTAGTATGTAACCATCGTTGTTTTGCTGGCCCAGGAGTCTATTATGTTTAGAAGAGTTGTAGTCAGTGGCGTTGGCGCCATAACACCTTTTGGGCAGAGCGCGAACTTCTTTGAGCACCTTGTGAAGGGAGATTCTGCCATAGGTGAGTTGTCGGCTATTGCCCCAGAGTTGATGAGCTACTGCCGTATTGTTGGTGAAGTGCGAGACTTCGTGGCTAGCGATTTCGTTTCGGCTAAAAACAAAACGAGAATGGATAGATTTATTCAAATGGCCGTGGCGGCTAGCTCTCTAGCTCGCTCTGACGCGCGTCTGCCCGCTAAGTTTGACCAACCAGAGCGCGTCGGTGTCAGTGTTGGCTCCGCTGCTGGTGGCTTTGAGACAATCGAGAATAATTTTTACCGCATGTTGAAGCGTGGCCCAGATAAGTGCTCACCTTTTACTGTGCCTATGATGATCGTTAATATGGCCTCTGGTTGGGTCTCTATTCTTCAAGGAGCAGAAGGATATAGCTCTTGCGTTAGCACCGCCTGTGCCACCGGCTCTTCTGCCATTGGGGATGCTATGCGCACCATTCAGCTTGGTCAGGCCGACGTTATGTTCGCTGGTGGAGCCGATGCACCAATTACCTCATTGTGCATGGCCGGTTTTGCTTCTTCAAAAGTCCTGTCGGGGCGCAATAGTGATCCGGCTGCTGCCTCGCGCCCGTTTGATCAAGAGCGCGATGGCTTTGTTATGTCAGAAGGTGCATGTGTACTGGTTCTTGAAGAATTGGAGCACGCTAAGGCCAGAGGTGCTCGCATCTATGCTGAGTTGGTTGGCTTCGGTTGCGTCAGCGACGCTTATGATATTACCTCACCGCGCCAAGATGGTGATGGAGCCAAGCGGGCGATGCTTCAGGCTATGTCTCAGGCTGGCTGGGCCAGCAATCAAATTGACTATATCAATGCCCACGCTACTTCTACTCTTGTTGGTGATCGCTCAGAAGCCAGCGCTATTCGTGCCGTTCTCGGTGAGCATGTTAGTACTGTTGCCGTCAGTGCTACAAAGTCCATGACTGGTCATATGCTGGGTGCTGCTGGGGCTATCGAAGCAGCAATCTGCTGCCTTTCTATTGCCAATGGAGTGATTCCACCCACTATCAATTTGCATGAAGTTGACCCACTCTGCCAACTCAACCACGTTGCCAACGTTGCTTTGAGTGTGCCAGTGGAGCGGGCCATGTCAAACAGTTTCGGCTTTGGTACTCACAATACAGCCCTGGCCTTTCAGCGCTTAGTTGACTGACTGATTTAGAGCTAATCAGGCAATTGCTTGTGCTTTTCCATAATCAAGCTGTTCAGTAAGCTGCGCACTTGATTGTTTGTAGGGTCTAGCTTTAATGCTTGAGCCGCGGCATCTATTTCGCCTTGTAGGTCATTGTGTATCATGGCATCGTGAATCAAAATCATCCAGGCTTGGAGGAAATTCTCGTTTATTGATAAGGCACGGCGAGCACATTGAGCTGCCGATTCAGTGTCTTTCATCCTCATATAGAGAGTGGCCATTGCGGTTTGGGCCCATTCAAATTTGGGATAGCGATTGGCCAGGTCAGTAAAGACTGCTAAAGCATCGTGGGGGTTTGGAGAACGCATCAGCACGTCACCCTGCTTGTACATATCATTGCAAGTTTGCGTCACCGGATATAGTGGCAAATACGCTTTTAGCATGATTCTAGCCTTTTGGCCTTTTCCTTGCTTATCAGCACTAGCTGGGCCGCTTAGCTTTTCTATTTCTTGATAAAGCTTGCGTGCTTTCTCAAAGTTCAAATGCCCCATTTCTATCTCAGCGTTGCGGTAGAGTTGGTCAAAATTTCGATTGGCTGAAGCTGACTTAGTGGCTTTAGTGGCAGCGGTTTTGGCGCATGCAGGCAGAGCCGACAGCCAAAGGCTGGCTGGGATTGTGAAGAGGAGAGTGACGGCGAGAACAGTTATTGCCATTGTTTTTGTGATTTCGTACTTACTGCTGGTTGGTTGCTCTGGGTTTGATTGCCTAAAACAGCAGTAATTTCACCGTTCTTCGCCAGTTCTTGGGCCAGCACTGAAATCAGTTTGCCACCACCCCAGCGGTTGAGGTGAACAGTATCGAGAAAATCATGGCTGTCGAAACGTTTGTCAGCGAACAGATCTACAAATGATCCACCGGCGGCTACTGTTTCTGTCTGCAAATAGCTTTTGAACTGTGACCAGAAAGCCGGCGGCAATATATCTCGGTTGCTCTGCAGGCTTGGCATACCTACAACTACTACTTTGATATCTTCTTGTTTGAGGAAGGTAAGCAGGGCGTGGAAGTAGGCTTTTTCGCCAGCTAAGCAGGGTGGATTTGGATTTTTGTAGCGGCGTAAATATTCTCTGGTATTGTCTATGAAGACATAAGGTGGTTCGGCGGGAACGCGCCACTGACCTTGGCGCACGTCGCCAGCTGAGCCCGAGATTGCCTGTAGAACTTTAGTATTAACGGCAGTGCCATCTTTTGTCGTGTTGGTCTTTGGCTCTAGAACGCCTTTGGCTTCCGGATTGGTGAAGGTTGGCACATTGGCTAAACTAGGTGGCTCGTTGCCTTTGAGAATTGTAGTGACTTGCTTCAGTGGTAGCCATTCTTTGAGGCGATAGTCAAGCAAGTTGAATGGGCCAGCAAACGAAACTGCTGCCAAACTGCTGACGTTGACATAGGGGCTAAGGAAGTAGAAGGCATCGGTAGAGCTGGCCGATGGCAAAGTGTTGTCGAGGAAATCTCGGGGGTTAACGCCAATAATTACGGCTTTGGGTTTCTGTGCGCCCTTGAAAAGGGTGCGGGCTAACAGATAGTGATCTGATACCATGGCGCCGCCCATGGCCAAGTTGAACACTTCGGCTTGCTTGCCGGTGAGGTTTTTAAGGGCCGCGCCCAGGCGGGTAACTTCTCTCTGGTCGGTTGTATCGAGAGCTTCTTTGCGGTGCTCGGCCTCGGCTGAGAAGATTGCTGAACCCATTTGCGAACTGCCGAGCAGCACCAAATCGGGGCTCTGCTTTTTCGCTAGAAAGCTTCTGGTCACCCACCAGATCCACGGTCCTTCTTGACGGGCTTCGTAGTTGGCCTGGCGCACTGATTGGTTGTCTAGAATTTTCTCGCCATTGAGCTTATTAGACTGGAAGAGGCCATAGAGGGCGACGTTAACCAGGGCAAATAGGGTTAGAGCTAGTGGGAATGCTGGTTTGCTCATACTACATCTCCGCGCCGTTAGTGTTGGCGCCGATCTTTGTTGAGCTAGGGTCTGAGCTTGAATCTTTATTTGTATTCAGTTCAGCGGGCACATACTGCAGGGCTGGATCTACTGAATTGCCGATTCTTCCGAAGGCATTTTTTAGGCGTTCTTGCAGAACATGGGGTTGAATTGTGTTGGTATCACTGTATTGATGGTGGTTGGCTTCTTGCCGCACTAACTCCTGACCAGCCATGCGCATGGCAAGATTGGTGTGCGGAGCGTTTTTCAAGGTGTAGACAAGACTGTCAAATAGCTTCTTGGCACCGAAAGCATTGAGGTGTACATAGTCGTGGTAGTCACTTTTGTCGAAGTGATTGAAATCATTAAGGTCATAGGTGGCAACTTTTTGATCTATGGCAAACTGTTGCAGGGCAAAGACAAATTTGAGGTAGGCTTCCGGTTTGAGAACTGCAATGTTTTCTTTGGCAATCGGCATGTTCACTAGAACTAGCTCAATTTTTTCTTTCTTGCAGAGTTCTACCAATTTGCGCAAGAAATAGAACTGAGTCTTATAGGTGTGCCTATCTGGATGACGATAGCGCTCAATGTACTCTACCGTGTTGTCGCGCCACTCTGCTGTTGCTTGAGCGCGCGAAGTTGGTTGGGTAATAATGGCCTGGCTGTGAATTTCGCCTGGTTTGTAGAGGGGCATTAGCTTGGTTCTGTCCCAGTAGGTATATGCTTTCGCTCCCGCTGGAACTGGTGTGGCTTTGTCTAGGGTGGCTTTGATTAGATCGCCGCCCAGCATTTGAAAATCTACGGCGTGGTGCGAAACATAGAGATTGCGATTAATGAGCCATTCTAGGCGGCCCATGGGGTCGCGAAATAGTCCTGGAGCGCATTCGTCAGTGTTGACCAGGCGGTTGAGGAAGCGAAAGGGCTCCGTATCGGTAGGGCTAGACATTCTACTGTCGATGAAATCGCGTGGTGCCACTCCGTAGATAACGATTTCAGGGCGATGGGCTGTGGTGAGCATACCCTTGAGAGTGAGGTAGGCATCTGAGGGCATCTGGCCAGGAGCGGAAAGATTGTAGGTATTGAACTTGCCACCAAAGGCGGTGGTCAATTTGTCGTCTAGGTAGCTGGCTTTGTGATAAGTGGTGAGGTCAAGCTGCTTGTTGAGGTGGTTGGCATCGCAGCAAGAGACAGCGCTAACCATGAGCGATGAGCCAAGCAGAGCGACGTTATGTAGTTCTTTACTGGCTTTGAGATCGTTAAATGTCCACCAGGCCCAGCCTTGGTAAGGAAAGCGGTAGGGATCAAAATCAATGGGTGTATAGAAGGAGAGGGCGCAATTGATGGCAAAAAAAAGTGCCAGGGCGACAGCAAATGAACTGGAGCGGCCGCGCTTTCGCCTGTCGGGAAAAGGCAAGTTGAAAGGCGTTGTATCGGGATTGACGCGGCGGTCTTTCCCTTCACTTGGCACAGAAATGGGTTTATCTGTTGTTTCAGGAGCGATAAGAGTTTCAAGAGTCATAGCGGTGCTGACTCCTTCTGCTCAACCATGGCTTCTCTTCTGGTTGTCTGGCGGAAGCGATCGAGAGCTTGGCTATCAGCAACGTCGCTCGCTGCTGGGGCAAGGGCGGCCATGCTGGCCTTATCTTTGGTCATGATTTTGGCAATCATGTCAAGCAATTTAGCGCCACCACCGGAGTGCAGGTGCACAGTGTCTTGGAAATCAGATATGTTGAAAGCTTTCGTTTCTTGCATATCGAAGAATGTTGTGTTGTCTTGATGACGTGAAGCTAAATCGCGCAAACGGCTTCTGTACAGATTCCATGATTGGTCTGATAGCAGGTTGCGGTTGATGTCGGTAATGGGCATGGCCACTAAGACCACATGAACCTGGCGCTCTTTGGCTGTATCGAGAATATCAGCGAGGAACTGCATCTGGCCATTGAAGGTTTCCATCTTCAGCGTTTTGTAGCGCTTGCGGTATTCGCTGATGTTATCTTCAAACTTGGGTCTGGCCGACTGGCTTTCGGGGCGGAAGAAACATTCGTCCCGGTTGATTTCAAAGGGGTGATAGTCAGGCAGGAGCAGGCGGCGTGTGGCCACAAGCTCGGCTCTGGTCTTATCTGTTTTAGGAGTAGGCGCTAATTTATTGAGCACGGCGCTAATAGCGCGATCGCTGTTTTGAGCCAGCTGGTTCTTGGCACCGTAGGTATAAAAGGCGCGGCCGAGTTCGTAGTTAAGACGCTCTTGCCACTGGGGGACGATTAAATCGACACGGTTGCTCCAGTCGCCAAAGCGCGATAAATACTGAAATGGATCGGTGGCAGCCGGGCTGGGCAAGAGGTTATCCATAAAGTCGCGGGGGCCAACTCCATAGACCAAAACTTTTGGTGCTTTCTCGCCTTTGAGCAAGAAGCGTGTAATCAAAGCCGCGTCAGAGGGCATTTCACCCGGTAGAGCAAAGTTATAGCTGGCTATTTTTTGACCGGAATATTGCTTGAATTTGTCTTCGAAATAGACGCTCTTATGATGGGCTGAGCCATCGATGCGACGATTGAGGTGGTCGGCGTCGGTGCCGTCGAGAGGCACGAGCATCAGAGATGAGCCCATGAAGACCACATCTGGTTTCTTCTGGTCCGCAAGAAAGTCTTTGATTGCCCAGGTTGTCCAGGTATTTACAGGGAAGTCTGTAGGTTCAGTTTGACCAAAAGAAAGATGAGCCAGACCTGCTGAGAGCAGTACAAAGCTAGCCAGTGCCACTAAAAAGCGGCTTCTGGCTGGCTTGACTGGAGTGATCTTAGTGTTGGTTGCGGATTCCACAGTAACCCTGAACTTCTTAGAACTGGAAGTAGATGAACCGTGGCGAGCTGTCTGGGGAGAAGATTGTCAGCAAGCACATCAATGCCACCATCAAGCTAACCTGCACTGCCCATGGTGGGCTTTGATAGAACTTCTTGTCGTTGAGCCAAGTGATGATTGGTTGCGAGATCATCAAACCAGGCAAGAGCAGAAGCAATGCTGGGAAGATAATTGGGTCGCGAATTTGCAGAATTGCTAGTTGCGAAGCGCTGAAGTGCAGTAGCTCAACGGGAGCCATGACCAGTTTGTAGATGATTGTTCCAGCAGTTTTCATATCGTCGGCGCGGAAGAGTACCCAACCGATACAGACAATATGGAAGGTGGCGATAATGGAGAACCAGTGGTAGAGCTTGTGAGCAATGGTGCCTGATTCTTTGGAAGCGGCTAAGAACTTGTTGACGCCAATGGCATCAAGTAAGCGTAGGTATTCTTTATGCAGAATCAAAACGCCACCCTGGAAGGCACCCCAGGCGAGGAAGTGCATGGCTGCACCGTGCCAGAGACCACCTAAGGCCATGGTGATGAAAAGGTTTCTGTAGTTGAGAATACGCGAGCAACGGGAGCCACCCAATGGAATAAAGAGATAGTCTCTTAACCAGGTCGACAAGCTGATGTGCCAGCGGTTCCAGAAATCGGCCACGTTGGCAGCCATGTAGGGCAAATTGAAGTTGATTGGCACTTTGTAGCCAAACAAAAGAGCTGAGCCGCGGGCTACATCTGTATAACCAGCGAAGTCGAAGAAGATTTGGAAAGCAAAAGCGTAAGTAATGAGCCAGAGATCTACTGATGAAAAGTTTTCTGGATGAGCGAAACCAGCCTGTACAACCAGAGCGAGGTTATCAGCCAGCAGTACTTTCTTGGCCAGACCCATGAGAATCATTTGCATGCCTTCGTCGACATATTCCCATTTGAATTTGAGCTTTTCAGTTAATTGCGGCACAAAGTCTTGATAGCGCTTAATCGGTCCAGCTATCTGAGTGGGGAAGAATCCCGCGAAAAGAGCCAGGGCGGAGAAGTTCTTAACCACTGGTTTGCCGCGATAGACTTCTACTGCATAGTGAATGAATTCGAAAACGAAGAATGAAATACCCAAAGGCAAAATGATATGCAGGTGGGGTTCTTTCCAATCAATGCCAGCCAGCGAGAGACCTTGCTTCACCGTGCCAACGGTGAAATAGGCGTATTTGAAAATTGCCAAACAAATCAAGTTGACGGCTACAGTGATACCGAGCCAACCCTTAGCTGTGAAGACATGCTTGCCGTTTTCAGCCTTGGCAGCCTTCTCTATATAAGGAACCAGAAGGAAGGTAACCAGGGTGAGGCCAAAGATCAATAAACCGTATATTGGGCGCCAGGAGCAGTAGAAGACATAGCTCGCCACTAAAAGTAGTGGCACCCGCAAACGCTGTGGTAAGACCCAGTAAAGCAGAAACACCACGGGCAGAAAGACCAGATACTGCAGACTGTTGAATAACAAGCTAGGTTCTCCTTGCTCAATTGTGTTGCCTAGAAGGCTTCACTCTAATGCGCTTGCTGTAATGATTCTAGAAAGAATTCGCGAAAGCGCCATTATGACGACCATTGACGACGTTATCAATGGCTCGCAGTATATGATAAAGGGTAGGTTTCCAGTATGTCTAGCGACTGCCCATTCTCTTAACCTAAAAGCTTTATAGTATGGCAATTGCAAACTCTGCAATGGCAAACCTGTAGGCGATCGCCAGCGCTTGACTGCTCGGGTGGCTATTTATCTCATAAACTAGAAAAGTGAGAAACTACTCACCATTCTTGTCTTTGGTAAACCCTTCGGCCACCAACTGATACCCACCACCGTATACGGTTTTTATATACTTACGCTCGCCTTTTTCCAATCTTGTTCTCAAGTGGCGGATGTGTACGCGTATTGTGTCTACATCATCGTCAGGAGAATAGCCCCAGACTTCTTCTAGCAATTTGCCAGTTGAGACGGTTTGTCCGTGATGCTGCATCAAGCAGTGCAAAATTTCAAACTCAGTTGGAGTGAGCTTCTCTATACGCGAACCAACTTTGGCTTGCAAGTTCTCGGGAATGAGAGTGATCTCACCGGCGGTGAGAATTTCAGGCAGTGACGAAGAGTGCGGCAGTGTGCCTGCTCGGCGCAATAGGGCACGGACGCGTACTTGAAGTTCGGGAATGTCGAAAGGCTTGGCCAGATAGTCGTCAGCTCCAGCATCGAAGCCGGCCACTTTGTCTTTGGTGGTTGATAAAGCCGTGAGCATCAAAACAGGAATAGGATTGGTTTCACGATTTTGACGTAAGCGCTGGCAGACGGTGAAGCCGTCGAGATCGGGCATCATCACATCGAGCACAATCAGGTCTGGACGGTTCTGGGTGGCCATCGCCAATCCCTTGATACCGTCTGGTGCCGTGATTACCTGGTGACCAAGTAATTCTAGATTTATTTTTACTAATTCAGAGATTGAGAGGTCATCTTCGATGACTAGAATTCTTGACAATTTTCTGCTTTCTCTCCGTACTTGTGGTCCCTGATAACAAACTTTCTTACGCTTACAAATTGTTGGTTGCCCTAGTCTGACACACCACCAATTAATTTTACTGGAATTTTCACTGCGCGTCCGTTGCGGATCACTGTCAGTGTAACCACTTGGTTTGGCTTCTTGCTCTCAATGTAAGACATCAGGCCGTCTACAGTATTGGTTTGCACGCCATCGGCTTCCAAAATAATATCAGCGACGCTCAAATCTGGCTTTTGCAAGACTAATCCAGCGCCGATATCGTAAAGCACTATCTTCGCCCCTGATAGACCTGCTTTATCAGCCGGACTGCCTTTGGCTACTTTTAAAACACGCACACCAACTTCGCCGGCCGGGGTGACTTCAACCCCTAACTCAGGGCGCAAAACGCGGTGGTAGTCCAAGATTTGGGGGATGACGTTCTTGGCAATATTGATAGGAATGGCAAAGCCGACGCCTGAACTAAGGCCACTATTTGTGTAGATAGCGGTGGTAATTCCCACCACGCGGCCAAGGCTGTCGAGCAGTGGCCCCCCTGAGTTACCAGGGTTGATGGCGGCATCAGTCTGGATAATGCCTTTGATGAGACGACCTTTAGCTACCGGGATGGTTCGACCCAGTGAGGAGACTATGCCAACGGTCATGGTGCGATCGAGGCCGAAAGGATTGCCAATAGCAAAAACGTGGCGACCCACTTCTAGTTGTGATGAATCTCCCAAAGGAATGATGGTGAGTTTGAGAGTTTCAGGAGGCTTGATTTTGACTACAGCCAAGTCTGTCTGTTTGTCTACGCCCACGACGACGCCGTGATAGCTACTGCCATCCCAGAGGGTGACGCGCACGTGTTCAGAGTCTTCCACCACATGATAATTGGTAAGAATGCTGCCATCACGCGAGATGATTACACCGGAGCCGCAACCCTCAGCTGTATGATTGAGAATGTAGTCTTCCGCTGAAGCAACTGGTGCGATGTTGACTACGCCACGGTTGGCGGCTTTGTAGACAGCGATGTTAATGGCCTCATCACTCGATAATGTGGTCGGTCTTTGATCGCTGACAAAAGATTTTTCTTTGCTTTTTGCTTTTGTCGTGGCAATTGTAGCGTTGGGCTTGGCTGGCACTTTGGGGCTAGTGGCTTGAGCCGGTAAGTGAGTTGATGCCAAAAGAGGCAATAGAGAAATAGCAAGTAGTTTATTTTTCAATGTTCACACTTTCAGTCGTCATCAATTCTTTCGGCTTGTCTCCTAGTCTAGGTTCGGTGCCGGCAAACAAACGTTTTATATTAGAGACATGGCGTAGCCAAACATAGAGGCAGCCAATTACAGCATAAATTACGTAGGCATCTGGGTTCTTTAGCCACCACATAAATATGACATTGACAAAGGCTGCAGTGAGAGAGGCCAATGATACTATTCGCGTGCTGAAGACTATGGCCAAGAAGGTGCCAAAGGTGTATACGCCTAGCATTGGGCAAAAAGCTATCATTGTTCCCATGCCGGTGGCAGCACTCTTGCCTCCTTTGAAGCCAAGAAAAATAGATTTACTATGACCGACGATGGCGACTGTTGCCACTACTACTGGTATCAAGTGCGGCATGCCAAAATAGGTCCACTCTAGAGCTTGTTGCCCTTTGTCTATTTGGATGGCGGCAAAGACAGGCAGGTAGCCCTTAAGTACGTCTAAGACCATGACCAAGACGCCTTCTTTTTTGCCGACACAGCGCCAGACGTTAGTAGCACCGGTAGAACCAGAGCCTAGTTTGGTAATGTCTATGCCCTTAGCTTTAGCTAGCCAATATCCCGTGGGAATTGAACCCAGTACATACGTGACAAGAATCAGAACCAGGGCTAACATAGATCACGACTCTTTCTTGGCGCGCGTGAATATTCTAATTGGTGCTCCGTGGAAGCCGAAGGCCTCGCGCAACTTTCGCTCTAGGTAGGTTTCATAGTTCTTAGACATCAATTTGCCATCACTGACAAAGAGTAGGAAAGTTGGTGGTGCCACTGAAACTTGAGTGGTGTAATAGACCTTTAATCGTTTGCCACGCTTAGAGGCTGGTGGTGGAACAAGGGCAACGCTTTCGTTGACGATCTGATTGACTAGACCGGTGGTGATGCGTTTGTGCGCTTCGGCGTAGGCGCGGGCAGAAGCTTCGAGGATTTTTGGCACCCGTAGCTTACTGGTGGCACTCGTGAAAACAACTTCTGCATACGAAAGAGCACGGAGTTGTCTTTTTACTTCTTCCGTAAAATTAGTCATAGAGCGAGAGGAGCGATCTTCGATCAGGTCCCATTTGTTGATGACGATAACTGCTGCTTTTCCTGCTTCTTCGATTTTGCCAGCAATCTTTTGATCTTGATCAGAAATTTCGATACTGGCGTCTAGCACCAAGACGCAAACATCAGCACGGTCTATGGCTTTGAGAGAGCGCACTACCGAGAAGGCCTCGATGCCGTAGTCGACTCTTGATTTGCGCCGAATACCAGCGGTATCAATCAAGGTAATTTCGCGACCGTGAACTTTAATTGGTGTATCAACAGCATCGCGGGTGGTGCCAGGTACTTCTGAAACAATGGCCCGCTTTGTACCGCAAAGAACGTTTGTTAGTGATGATTTGCCAACGTTGGGGCGGCCAACTACAGCAATGGCGTACGGAGAAGTATTGGGATCTTTTTCTTCTTCGCCTTCTTCAGGGTAAACAATTTTTCCCGCACCTTCAGGAAATTTCTCAACAATGGCGTCAAGTAAGTCGCCAACGCCACCGCTACCCTGCATGGCTGAAAGACCTAGAGGCTCTCCCAGTCCTAGCTTATAGAATTCCATGACATTGTTATTGTCTTTCATACTGTCGATTTTGTTGACAGCGAGAAGAATCGGTTTTTTCACTTTGCGAATGATATTCGCTACTTCTTCATCAGCTCCAGTCAAACCTTGTCTGCCGTCAACTAGAAAAACAATGACATCTGCTTGAACTAAGGCTTCTTGCACCTGGTCGAGCACCGCACCGGCCATCACTGCATCGGTGTTGCCATCTTCGCCTTGAATACCGCCAGTGTCGACGAGCAAAAATTCACGACCATTCCAGTCGCAGTCGCGATAGATTCGATCTCTGGTTACACCTGGTGAATCGTCAACGATGGCATATTTAGCCCCGATACAACGATTGAAGAAGGTTGATTTGCCAACGTTTGGACGTCCGACGATTGCTACAACTGGTTTAGACATGCTGTTCTATTTTTTGTCCGTATCTTTATCCGGACCCTGGCGCATGGTGAACGGTTTGCTTTGTGAATCCCTAGCTTGGCTTGGTTGGCCGAACTTTTTACCCAGCTTAGGCGCCTGGGCTTCTATGTATTTGACCAGAGAATCTTTGGCGAGATTGAGATAAACCGCAGTTTCTGTGTCGCCTCCCTGGTCGGGGTGAACGCCTGGCGCAGTAATCTGCGCTTTCCAGGCTTCAATAACGATTTTGATTGTCAATTCATCAGGGCGCACTCCCAGCATCATACAGTGCTTGCGAATGTCGGCGGGGATAGGAGCAACTCGGGCTGTCGGTGCTCCTCCCGGTCCTGGAGTAGCTCCAGCTCCGCTGGCATTTGGCACCGCAGTCTCTCCGGTGGCTGAACCAGTGGCTCCAGCTGCTCCTGGTGGAGTGGAAGGGGTTTTCCCTCCCACAAATTTGTTGCGAGCGCCATGCCTGAGTGCTTCTAAGTCAATGGCGGCAGTGCTCGGAAGCTCTTCTGCACCATGGGTAGTGCTTTTGCTGGTGTCGGTTGCGCCAGCAGCAGCTTCGCTTGCGGCTTCGGTTGTTCCCGAGGCATTGGCTGCGTCTAAGAGCTGGTCGAACGAGTGTTGTTGATGAGGATCATGATCTTGCGCTTGCTTGATTCTGGTTTTAATTAGGTCACGCAAGTCTTCGCCGGAAACTTTAGGCATGGCAGCCGTTTCGCTTTGGCTGATCATATTGGCGTTTGGAGCGGCCAGAACAACATCTTCTATCACTTCAATTTTGCTCAGTTCATCCATATCTTCCATGCCTTCAAAAATGTCGAGCTGGTCCAGATCAAGAATATCTGGAACTTCAGTGGCCTGAGCTGGCAAGGCATCAAGTTTGTCAAATGTAGCACTGTCTGCTTTGGCTGCAGCTGCTGCTTGTAGCGAATCTAGGCTGGGGAAGTTTTCGCCAGTTAAGCCGCCATCATATTGGTTGATAAAGTCTGGTTCGCCCACGTCTGTAGTTCTGACAATCGGTTTGGTAGGTGGCGCTCCTACTATCGGTTCGTCTGGCGGATCGAAAGAAATGTCTGGTAGTCGGCCGCTGCCCTTACTGCGGACTGTTCGCTCTGGCGGGCTGGGATCGATTGTAATAGACTGCTCTTTTTGAGCTGCTTGTATTTCTCTTGCTGCTGCCCGTTGTCCTGTTGACGCTGACTTAGCTTCAACTACTGGTCTTTCCTCTAGAGCGGTTTTCGCTTCGACTGGAGCAACCTCTTCGACTGCCACTTGCTCCTCTTCTACTTGTTCTTCTGGCGCACTGCTCAGAGGTTCGAAGTAGAGATTGGTATTGGGTTTACCGGCAACTGTACTGTATTGGTAAACAGTTTCGATTTGTTTCCAGCTCAAAGCGCCGTAGATTTCTGAAACTGAAATTGGAGAGCGGTGGTCACTCACTGCATTGTAGACGTTGTCGTTATAGGCAGAACTAGTCTCGACTATGGCTAGGGCTGGTTCGTTTGTTGGGGCTTGTGCGGCCGGGGCTTTTACTGCTTCTACTTCAGCGGGTTTTTCAGTCAAAGGAGCTTCAACTTGCTCAGCTTTCACTGGCTGACTGAAAGGCGCCTGAACTGCCTCGGCTGCTGGCTCTGTCAGTGAATTTTTCAGCTGGCTTTCGGTCGGTAAGTCTTCGTCGGTAATGGTTCCGCCAGAAGAAGGCTTTGCTCCAGCCTTTTCTTTGGCAGGCTCAGGTGTCTCAAGCTCGACCACCGGATGCTCGCCCGTTTTAGAGGCTGGCTTTTGTTGACTATCAACCCGTTGGTCGGGTGGTAGTAAGGCTTGTTCGCGCCCTTCGGCGAGGCCTTTTTGGTAGCCCAGAGACCACGAATTTTGCAATTGCAAGGCCAGAGTTTCAGCTTCTTGTTCAAGCTCAGCCACACTGGCTTCAAGTTCTAAGACCCTTTCAGCCAATTCAGAACCACGGTCATACAAATCTTGGTTAATGGTGGCGGCGTTATCGAGTTCGGCTTCCAGTTCTTTGCAGCGGCCGGCTAGAACGGCGTCATGGGAGTAAGTACTACCATCGCCCCGAGCGGCCATAATTTTGTCCATGGCTGCTTTATTACCAAAGACCTCTTCTGGTTCTAGTTCAGCAGCTGCTGCTACCGAGTAAGGGTTGAGATCCCAATCTTGGCTGCGCAATGAGGCTATAGCAGCATCAATGGCCTGCAGAGACTCTTCTCGATTTTTCTCAGTTTCCTTGGCCATCTGGTCGTTCTGTTGTCTCTTGCTAATGTCGCTCTAAAAGTGCCGGTCAAAATATCCTGTCTCTCTCAGGCGGCCCTGCCCTTTGTTAGACTAGTCCCTACATTTTAGCCTGTTAAACAGTCCACTAAAAGGGAGAATATGGTTTTTATATGCAGCGCTATGTTTGGCTCAAAATAAGCGGTCGAGTCCAAGGCGTCTTTTATCGCCATAGTACAAGGCTGCAAGCTCAAGAATTGGGCCTTTGTGGCTGGGTGAGAAATCAAGCTGATGGTACTGTTGAGGCAGTGGCAGCTGGCCCTGAGCCCGCTCTCAATCGCTTGATTGCCTGGTGTCAAGAAGGACCGCCGTCGGCAATCGTTGACGGTGTCGAGGTCAAGTGGTTTGAGCCCGGTCAGCCTAGTGGCGAAAAATTTAGTGAAGATGAAGTTAAATTCAGTGAGAAGTTTGAGATTCGTTAACTGTATTGACAAGTTGTCGAGCTTGGCTAACTCCCTCTAGGGATTTAGCCGATAAATCTCGAGCCCGGACCTTCAAACAATTTGTAGGCTTCTTTGACCATCAGTACTTCATCACTGCCCCTGGCGTTTGCTCCAGTTCCGGCAAAATCGGGGGTTGGCTTGGCTGGACCACCGGACTGCCAGGCTCCTTCTTTGCCCTTGTCTCTGGGCACCCAGGGCTTTTTCTCGCCTTTAGCTTCAGGCTTAGAGGAAGACTTATTAGATGACTTTGAGTCGCTTTTGCTCTCTGCTTTAGGTTCGGGTTTAGGCTCCGGTCTAGCTTCAGGCTTAGGCTCTGGTCTGGGCTCCGGTCGAGGGGCCTCTTCTTTGAATGGAGAAGTTTGGTTGGCTGGTTGGGTCGCTTCTGCTGTATAGGGTCTAAAGGGTGCCGGGTCACTTGGCTCGTCGGCTGGTCTCGGGCTTCCGCCGCTGCGTCCGGCTGTTTCGCTCTCTCGTCCGCTGGCAGCTCGCGCCGGTTGAGGAGTGCGTGCCCCCACCTCTTCGCCCATGACTTTGACTTTGACAAACATTTCTTTGCCGGTCAAAGTCTTGATAGCTATTTTGATTTGGTCAAGTTTGCGCTCTAGCATGCTAACAAAGTGCTCTTTGCGCACGCCAATGACGAACTCATCTTCCTTAAGTGAGAGGGCAAAGCCATGCTGATTGAAGATACTGAAGGTGGGAATGCTCTTTTGCTGCAGGTAGTCCATGAGGTTTGACCAGAACTCGTCGATGGCCTCAGAGCGAACGGGCACAGCCAATTCGCCAGTTGAGATTGGTGCTGGGCCTGGCTGGTTTTCGCTGTCATAGTCATCGTCAGCGCTGTCGTAGGCTGACGGGCCAGGGGCGGAAGCTGGAACTTCTTGATGTAGCGGCGTCGGTATTGTTTCTGCCGCTCTTGGGGGTGCCGCTGACGGTGATGCGGCGGGCTGATGTTGCGCTGGCGGCGGTGCTGACTGAGCCGGATTTGGTGCTGATATTGGTGTCGGTCGAGCTATTGCACCATGGCTGGTGGCAGAGCTATGTTGGGCTTGTTGCGATGCGTTATTTTGGTGTGCTGGTGGCGCTGGTGGTGAATAGCTGCCACCTGATAGAGCACTCTCTAGCTGTTGCACGCGTGCAGAAAGTTCTCTCACCATGAGAATGTCATGGCGGTGACAGAGAGCTAGCAAACCAACTTCAAGAGTGAGAGCCGGTTGGGTGGAGCGGCGTAAATTTTGTTCTAAGCGATCCAGCTGTTCTACCATTTGCGTTAGCTCGGCCCCTTCAAAAGCGGGGGCCAATTTAATAACTTGATCAATATAATTTTGCGTACCGGTAATAAGCTGGTTAATTAGTGGTACACCATCGGTTTCACTCTCTGATGCACTCTTCTTCCCGCCCAGGTGAAGGGCTTTGGCCATGTTGAGAAAATGCTTAGACAGTTCTAGTGCCACCAAGGATGGTTCTCTTCCTTGACTTAGTAAGCTGTGTAATGCGCTTAAAACATTTGAACCATCTCGATCGCGAATACCCTCACTAATCTGAATTAAGACATCTTCGTCGATGGCGCCCATTAATGTGAGCAGGTCGCTAATTGAAACCGGTTTATCTGGCGATGACAGCAAACTGGCTTGGTCAAGCAGGCCAAGGGCGTCGCGCAAACCGCCGCCAGAGCGCCTGGCAATCAGGTCAATGGCTTCATCAAGAATCGAAATGTTCTCAATATCGGCAATCTTACGCAAATGCTGCGAAAGTTCTTTGTGGTTGGCGAGGCGGAACATCAGGCGCTGGCAGCGGCTGATGATTGTAGGTGGAACTTTATGCTCTTCGGTGGTAGCTAATATAAAGATGACATTGGGTGGTGGCTCTTCGATTGTTTTCAGTAAGGCATTGAATGCTTCTTTGGTGAGCATGTGACATTCGTCTATGATGTACAGCTTGAAGCGACCACCTTGAGCTACTAGCGGTGCTCTTTCTATCAGCACACGGGCGTCGTCTACTGAGTTGTTTGAGGCGGCGTCTATCTCTAGTACTGCTGGTGAATTGCCAGCCTTGATCTCGATGCACATAGTGCAGGTCATACAGGGCTCAGCAGTCGGCCCTTTCTCGCAGTTAAGCGATTTGGCTAAAATGCGGGCGCTAGAAGTTTTGCCACAACCCCTTGGACCAGTAAAGAGATAAGCATGGGCAATGCGATCGTTGTCGATGGCATTGGTGAGGGTCTTGACCACTGACTTCTGGCCGACAAGGTCGCCCAGCGACTGGGGGCGGTGTTTTAGATAAAGGGGGAGATAAGACTTCATGGCGTTACCGTTAGAGTCTTCATTCTAGCGCTTAATTCTCCGCTTCATAACCTTGTTGGCTTCTCAAACTATTTTTAGACTGCGCTTTTTTCAAGTTGGCTTAAATACTGAGCCTTTTCGCCGGCATCTATAAATGCTGCATTTATAGAATTGCGACAGAGCTGAATTTCTTCTGCTTTGCTTAAATTGAGTGCCTGCCGCACAGCGCTAAAATTGTCTTCAACATAACCACCAAAGTAAGCCGGATCATCTGAGTTGACTGTGGCATTGAGGCCAAGTTCAAGCATTTTTTTGAGGTTATGCTCGGCCATACTAGAGAAAACCTTTAGTTTGACATTTGAGAGTGGACAAACTGTGAGCGGGATTGCTTGCTCTTTCAGGGTTTCCACTAGCTTGCTGTCTTCAAGACTGCGCACGCCGTGATCTATGCGCGATACTTTGAGTAAATTGATGGCCTGCCAAACATATTCTGGTGGCCCTTCCTCTCCCGCGTGAGCGACGGTGACAAAGCCTTCAGCCCTGGCTTTGTCAAAAACATTTTTGAATTTGGAAGGCGGATTGCCAACTTCTGCTGAATCCAGGCCAACGGCCACGAATTTGTCTCCGTAGGCCAAGGATTGGTCGAAAACCGCCATTGCTGATTCTGCTGTCAGATCGCGGAGGAAGCACATGATTAGTGAGCTTGAGAGCCCATGACTTTGCTTTGACTGGCGCACTGCTTGATCTAGGCCGTTAATCACCACCTCAAAGGGCACGCCCCGAGCCATGTGAGCTTGTGGGTCAAAGAATAATTCGCTGTGAACTACACCTTGGGCGCTGGCTTTAGCGAAATAGGCCATGGCAAGGTCGAAGAAATCTTGCTCAGTTTTGAGAACATTCATGCCGGCGTAATAAAGATTGAGAAAAGACTGTAAGTCTGAGAATTGATAGGCGCTTCTCAGGGCTTCTACGCTTGGATAGGGAACTTCGACTTTATTGCGCTCGGCGATGGCAAATATTAACTCAGGTTCGAAAGTGCCCTCAATGTGCACATGTAATTCAGCTTTTGGCAGCATTTTAATTTTTAGGCTCGTAGGGAATTAGACTTTATCACTGCATTTGATAAAGAGTCATTAGTTTATTCCAGAACCATCCCATAAAGAGCATATGAAGCAATTCGATTCTCTTGACATTGGGCGGTAGGGAGTCTAGAGATAGCGGAACAGCAGTAGGCTGTGAATATGGGGTGAGCTTGGGCCGTTGCGCACAAGCTGGAAGCTCACTTGTGAAACCGGATAAACATAGTTCTTAGCCACTATTGTTGCTGATTGAGCTGCCGACTGCGGCTTAATTCCTGGTTCTTCGAGAATAAATGATGGTTCGCCGAATTTGCCTTTCATGGAGGGCAGCTCGTCGTTGATTGCTACGCCCAGTCCGGCTGGAACATAGCTTTGGTTGAAAATGCGGAAAGCTTCGGTGCGTCCGTTGCGCAGATAAACTTGAAGAATTGGAGTCTGTTGGCCGTCTAGCAGGGTCCAAACTTTCCAGCCCGATATAAAGGAGCGGCTGAGATTGCCGCGATTTTTGAAAAACTTGGCTGTGTCGGCTTCGGTTGCTCCTAACGGTAAGCCGTTTATGCCGTGCACCGTACTCGGTGGCAAGAAAGCTACTTGTAGTGATGAACCATCCTGCTGGGCTTCTAAAGTCATTTCATTTTCAGAGACAGTTGAAACCGGTGAGCTGTTTTGCAGTTTAGCGCTCTTCAGTTTTTGCTTGCTAACCAGTTTACTCTCGCTCAGTTGATCTAGAGCACCAGCTGCGCTTTGGCCTCCAAAGGCCAAGTCTTTGCTATCTCTAAAGCTTTCTCTTAGGTTTTCTTTAGGGCTGTCTTTTGGCGTCTCTTTCTTGTGTTCGCGCACGTATTTGAAAAGACCGGGTTGCTCTGTTGGTCGAATGATACCATTGGCAGTTTCTTCGGCTTTCGCTTGGCTTTGTCTTCGGCTTACACCAAGCGGTTCTTCTATTATGTTGATGCCCCTCTCTAAGCCTCTGCCATAGCTGGCAATAGCAGGAGCTGCTGGTGCGTTGACTGCTTTGCCGAACTCGCGAATGTAGGTTTTTTCGTTTGAGCTAGCTGGCAAAGCGTTGCTGGTGCTGGATGGGCCGGCAAATATCTTTACTGGATAATCATCACGACTGCGCATAGAGTTTGATGAATCGGCATCGCTTTTTCTCTCGACGTCACTGTGGCTACTTTCCGCTAGGGGCGCTGCGCCACCCTGTCCAGCTGCCGAGCCTCTCTCGTCGCGCTTCTCATCATGACTTTCTCCTTTGTAGAAAGTCTTTTTCTGCGGAGCCATGGCGATACTGACACCTTGAATTGGTATAAATTTGTCTGTGGCATTTTTGCGACTAACCGCTCTTGGTCTTATTGCCAGGGCTGGATCTGTATATTGGTTATTGATTGAATTGGCAAACTGGCTATTGCGGCTTTGGTAGTTGGAGGCAGTGCTTTGAGCTGCTGCCAATAGTTGCGACTGGCTGTCACGGTCAAAACCAGACTTGTTCTTGCTTGCCGCCAACAAACGATTCTCGCTTTTTAAGGCTAGTTGAGGTTCGTTGCCGAGTCTCGCGAAGATTCCTACTAGCAACTTTACGCCAGATTCGGCGCGCGAGAATTCTCCCAGAGTTGTATTCGCTGTGACTGGCGCTGTTATTGGTCTAAGATTATTGTCTCGGCATTGACCTGGCGCCACCAGTGCTGTCAGATAAATAGCTGCACAGGCAAGAGAGACCGTCAGCGCTAGTCTGAGGGCACAAATTTTATTTGGTTCTTGCTGGCATTTATTCATAGTTTTCTAGGTTGGTGCGCCTTCTGACAATTTGGCTTCCCAATCGTCAAGCTCGGATTGATTGATCAAGCCACGACGATTTGAGAGATAAACAGCACGACAGCGTTGATTGAATTCGGTTTCATGACCTTCGCTGCGGCCGGGAATACCGAGTTTGGCGTAGAGCGACTTAAGTCTTGATTGTACGGCCTTCTCGGTCAAATAGAGTTTTCTAGCAATGGCATGGTCTGTCATGCCGAGGGCAATGCAGATGAGGGCTTCATATTCGGCTGGAGTCAGCGAGGTCGCCCGGTTTTGTGTGCGTTGAATTACTCTAGCAATACCAGGATGCACCCAACAGTCGCCAGAGAGAACGGCTTTGGCCGCTTCCACTACTTGTTCGTCTGAGGCACTCTTTAAGACATAACCAAACGCGCCGTTGGGAGGCACCACTTTCCAGAGCTGACGAACATAGACTTCATCTGAGAAATTAGAAAGTATTATCACGCCCGTTTCTGGCAGCTGTTTGAGAATTTGCTCAGCTGCTTTGATGCCTGAAAGTTGCGGCATCTTGATGTCGAGAAAGACTAGCTGGGGCTTGTATTTTTGACTGAGTTCGACTGCCTCAAGGCCGTCATGTCCTTCGTAGATGGTACCGGCATAAGGGGTTCCGAGATTTTGCGTAAGCAAATTCTTGAGCCAAATTCTGTCGCGTTCTTCATCGTCAACAATCAATATACTCATATTAGGTATTATTTTTATCCTCTTTGGAAATTGGAATGGACAAACTTACCTGGGTGCCTGTATCGAAACTTTCGGGCTTCTTCCATTCTACTTGGGCGCCGATTAGCTGTGCTCGTTGTCTGATATTGACTAGACCATGAGCATCTTTGCGAATGCTGCTGAAGTCTATACCTTTGCCGTTGTCAGTAATTGTGATGCGTAGATTGTCTCCCTCTGCGCCAATGGTCAGTTTGACCAGATTGGCGTGGGCATGCTTTTGCACGTTGTTCAATGATTCTTGGACAATGCGGTAGAGCTGTAAGCGTGTGAATTTGTTAAAGCCATAGTCATCTTCTGTGTCGCCGTCGACAAAATCAACGTGTATCAATTTTTCTCGCGAGAGAATCGCCAGTAGGTTCTCTAAAGCTGGCTTGAATCCCATAGTTTCAAGGACAGATGGGTGCAAGTCATTGATCACTCGCCGCATTTCAGAAATTGCACCGTCAAGTTTTTCTCTCATTTCTACAGGTACTGAACTTTCGGACATTTCTGGCTCATGTGCTAGCCTATCTGCCATTCTCGCTACGGCAGAAAGAGCTGGCAGGGTTTCGTCGTGCAGGTCTTCTGCTATACGCTGACGCTCTTCTTCGGCGCGAACTTGCATGTTTTCGCGGGCCAGAGCTAATTCTTTGTTGCGTAAGCGCAAGTCGGTATCAAGATAAATCAAAGTGCCAAAAATGTAGGTGAGCATTAGCACCGCTAGTAGTGGCAGTACTGGGAATTGCAAATTAAACCATTGAAAGGCTATTTGGGTGAGGAGCATGAGTACCATTGCCGTGCAAAGAAAGGCGGCAGTGCGTCGCCCCATGGGCAAAACCGAGGCAACAGTGCCTAGCGCTGCTCCGAGTAAGAGCAAAATATGGTGCAAGATAGAGCGCGGAAAGGAAACAATTGCTTCATTGTTATGGAGAGTGCTAATCGCTTCGGCTTGGATGAGAACGTTAGGTGCTTTGGCTTGCAAGGGTGTGCGAACCGGTGGCGTATTGTCCACCTTCTGGCTGAAGTTCGTGCCAATCATGACCACTTTTCCAGCAAAAACGCTGGGATCTATGGCGTCGCGAATGATTTGCGAGATCTTATAGGTGGGATATTTCGTGCCGGAGAACTTTATATAGATTGGTAGTTCTTCTTTTGTGAATGAAGAAATCTGAGCTTTTGACGGTCCCACTCCTACTCTTGATGACATCAAGGGTGCCAATACTTCTGGTAACGATTCGAAAGCTTCGCCAGAGGCCGATAGTCCGCGGGTATATTCAGCCAGGCCTTGAGGCAGTATATCTAAGGCTGGAGACATTTCCGTAGAACGGTCGGAAGGCATAAAAATATTGGCTGAAATGGGCATCCGACAAACCAAGCCGCTCGACTCTTTGATGAGATGATCGTAAGCACAAGTTAATACGCTCTTGCGCAGTTCACTAGAAGGAAAGTCATTGGGATTATCTAGGTTGCCAGAGAGGGCAAGAACAATATTATTGCGATATTGCTTTAGTGCCTTGACCAGGGAAGGATCCGCTTTGCCGCTTAAATCTATATCAAGTACTACCAATAATGGATTGCCTGACTCAACTATTGGGATCAGTTTGGCCAGTACTGCTTGGACCGGTTGCGGCCCGCCTTCGATTGCTTCTCCCTCAAGATCGAATTGGTCGTCATCATCATAAGTAAGGATGGCTATATCTTGCGCTCTGGTTTCAGAGTCGGCTACTCCACCCAAAGCTGGCGCCACGAGCTTGAGAGTGCGAGCGAGCTCGTACCCTGTTTTATAGCGCCATTCAAGTAGATTCATTTCCATTGTGTCGAGCACAGGAGACTCCGCTAGAAGGATGGTTGCAAGGCCGCCAGCGGCAGCGCCCCAAGTCAGGCGCTGAAAGAGCAAGCCATCTCTTCTCAGTGCTGATGGTCCTGGGGCTCTAATTAGGCGAAGCCGCATTGCTTTCCTCGAAACAAAACTATTACTTTTAGAATTGCTTCAAGAGTAGTCTAGCCTGACTGGCTTGGCAAATATCTAGGAAAAAGCCTGAAATTACTTTGTCAATTTCCTGTCGGTTGAAGCAAATTTGCCATTCTTGGGCGCTCAGTATTTACCCTGGGTCTACTGATGGCTATACCCCAGATCACGATGGTGGCTTGCCCGGCCGATATTTGCTTGGTCAGAAGCTACATTTAGGTCAGGCCAGGAAGCATTCCTAATTTTTAGCGAGAGAAATTTATGAGTTTAAAATTTGCAGCTGTTCTCAGCTTGGCGGCATCACTGTTGCTTTCGCCTCAGGCCCTAGCAGCAGGTTTCTTGATTGCTGACCCAGCTTTTCATCCCGGTTTCAACCCAGGTCTCAATCCGGTCACTTCTGTACCTATTTTGGGTCGGCCGGTTAGCCCGGGTGGGGTGACGCCAATTGGTCGGCCCGGCACAAGACCCGGAACAAGACCAGGCACGAGACCAGGAACAAGACCCGGTGGCGGCCTGATCGTGCCGATTTTTGACCCCGGTCCGACCCCAACAACGCCGACTGTATTGAAAGGTGGAGTTTCGCATGGTCTGCGCATGCAGTCCCAAGATATCAAGGTTGATATTACTGACCAGGTGGCTAAGACCTATATCACTCAGACTTTCATTAATGATACAGACCAGAATTTAGCTGGAACCTATCTGTTTCCTTTGCCTGAAGACACAACTTTTTCGAGTTTTTCCCTTCATATAGATGGTAAGCCTGTGGAAGGAAAGATTTTGGCCGCTGCTGAGGCGCGCCGGCAATACGAAGCGATTGTCAGGCAAATGGTCGATCCTGGTTTGCTTGAATATGCTGATTACAAAACTGTTCGTGCTCGAATTTTTCCCATACCGGCTCGCGGTACCAAAAAGGTCGAGCTTGAATATACGCAACTTTTGAAAGCCGAGAGCGGCTTGATCAAGTACCGTTTCCCTCTTAAGAGCGATAGTGAGGCGGCTGGCCCTATAGACGACACTAAAATTACAGTGCGCATGAGCGGCAAAGCTAAGGCCGGTGACAGCAGAGAAAGTCTCAGAACAATCTGGTCGCCGTCGCATAGCGTGGTGGTAGATCGTCTGGAAAATAGCAAGGCTAAGATTAGTTACTCAGCCAAAGACACAGTGCCTGACAAGGATTTTCTGCTTTATTACAGTGTCTCCGATAAAGACATGGCCGCCAGTGTGTTAACTCACAAACTGGAAGGCGAAGACGGATACTTCCTCCTCACTCTGTCTCCTCCCCTTAAATCTAACCAAATTGTTGGTAAAGACATTGTCCTGGTGGCTGATACATCGGGTTCAATGCAGGGCGAAAAGATGGAGCAGTGCAAGAAAGCATTGAAGTATGTGGTTAATTCATTATCTGCGACGGATCGCTTTGGCCTCGTTAACTTCAGTACCGATGCGGAGTCATTTAGAAGTTCACTTGCCTCAGCAACGCCCGAGAACAAAAAGGCAGCAGCTGCTTTCATCGATGATCTTGAGGCTCGTGGTGGCACCAATATTGGTGACGCCTTGCATACTGGTATTAGTTTGCTTAAAGAAGAAACGTCTCGTCCTGCTTACCTTGTGATGATGACTGATGGTGAGCCTACTGTTGGTGAGACTGCTACAGCCAATATTTTGAAATTGGCAGCTAATAAGAAAGATATTCGACTGTTTGATTTTGGTGTTGGTTATGACGTCAATACGCGTTTGCTAAATAAGCTCTCTGAGTCACATCATGGCAGTTCGCAATTCTTAGAACCAGGCGAGAATCTAGAAACTGCGCTGTCCTCGTTCTACGATAAAATCAAATCACCAGTGCTTTCCGATGTAAATATTGCCTACAATGGCACAACTGTTAGTGGCATAACTGTAAAAGATACCTATCCGCGTCAAGTTAAAGATGTATTCGCTGGTTCGCAAGTACTGTTGCTGGGCCGCTACAAAGGCTCTGGTCAGGCTAATGTTGTAGTTAGCGGTAAGATCAACGGTGTGGCCAAGGCCTTTACTTTTCCCCTCTCTTTTGAAGCTAGTCAAACTGGGCATAGTTTCTTGCCTAAGCTCTGGGCTATGCGCCGAATTGCTTATCTGACTGAAGTGGCTCAAGAAAACGGTAATACTAAAGAAGTTGTGGACGAGATTGTTGCCCTGTCTAAAAAGCACGGAATTATTTCAGCCTTTACTTCATTTCTGGCCACCGATCCTAACGAAAATCATCGTTTGGCTAATAATGGTCCCATTGGTCGGCCGATGCCTGTACCCATGCGTGAGGGTGGTCAAGGCAGTCGCGGCCTTGCTAACATGGCTGGTGGTGCTGCTGGAGCTAGCATGGCAAGAAAAGAAAGCCGCAGGCAGTTTCAGATTGGTGACGATGCTCCTCGAGTCTCTGCCCTCAGAACATCACAGTTTGGGGCTAGCTTTGCAGCTCCAGCACAATCAGAGCTAGCTTTTGATAAAGACAGAGGTCGTCACTCTAGTTTTGACAGCGCAGAGGAGACGCGCGATTCACTTAGTGCCAAAATCGCGGCTGCTCCAATTTCAGGACAACAGGCTGTTTTGCGAGAGAAGAAAATGGCGGCGATGAAGACCTTAGCGTTTGACCAAAAAGGTAGCGAGGTCGGAGTAAAAGCTGTCGACGAGAAAACCTTCTACTTGAGAAACGGCTATTGGACTGATAGTGATTACAAGAACGAGAAAGTTGAGGAAGTGCAATTTGGCAGTGAGCGCTATTTCGTTCTCACTCGTACTCTTCCTAATATGTCTCGCTATCTAGCGCTCGGTAAACGGGTGATAGTTGTGATCAAAGGCCATGCATACAAAATAGTGGCCCCTGAAACAACCTAGGCAGTTCGACAAAGCCAAAAAAAAGAGAGCGCGGCAAGAAAGCTGCGCTCTTTTCTCTAAATGTAAGATCTTCGATAAGAGCGGGTTAATCGAGGTTGGCTAGATTAGTTATAGTTGATTTGAATGTCCGTTTATGAATATCTGAAAACCCTTTATTGTTCAGGATTTGTCTGCCGAAAGCTAAACTCTGGCCTGTTCTTAGGTATATGGCAAAGTTCTTCTCATAAATGGCTGAAAATATTATGCGCTAGTGTTGTAATGGGTTGCTATGATTTACCCAGAACAGCCCATTGCACGGGGAATTCGAGGCTACGAGTCTTAAACAAATGTATACGCTAGCAAAGCCGACTACTACTTTCCTTGACGCACTTGTCACTCCAGCCGAGCTTAAAAAGCTCAATAGCGAAGAGCTCAACAGTCTCGCTTGTGAGATCAGGCAAGAGATAATCACTAGCTTAGCCAAGACCGGTGGTCACCTGGCTTCAAACCTGGGCGTAGTTGAAATCACTATCGCCATGCACAAAGTCTTCAATTCTCCCGAAGATCTTTTTCTTTGGGACGTCGGGCACCAAGCCTATGTACATAAGATGCTTACTGGTCGACGGGATCGCTTCAGTACCTTGCGTCAGTTCAAAGGGCTCAGTGGATTTATCAATCCGCTCGAAAGTGAGCACGATGCCTTTGTTGCCGGGCACAGCTCTACTTCTATTTCGTTGGCCGTGGGAATGGCCCTGGCTAAAGCTCATCTGCAGCAGAGTGGCAAAGTCGTTGCTGTAATTGGTGATGGCGGTTTGACCGGCGGCATGGCGCTAGAAGCAATCAATCACCTTGGTCATATTCAGAAAGACGTGATCATCATTCTCAACGACAATGAAATGTCGATTTCGGAGAATGTTGGCGGTCTGACTAAGTATATGAAGCGCATCAAAGAGACGTTCTTCTATAAAGATATTAAGAAGCAGATAGATTTCATTGAGAATAAGCTTGATCAAGCTAAGCTCAATCCTGCTGTATGGGAACTAATTGAAATGGTGAAGAAGCAGGCTAAAGACCGCTTTGATACACCTGGAATTGTTTTTGAAAAACTCGGAATCAACTATTCAGGACCAGTTGATGGCCACGATGTTTCGGCTGTCATTGCTGCTCTCAATAATGCCAAGTCGAAATCGACGCCGCAAATTATCCACTTCATTACTCAGAAGGGTAAGGGCTATGCCCCAGCTGAGGCTGATTCTATCAAGTATCACGGTGTTCCAGCCTTCGCACTTGAGCCCGCTCTGACCGAGATAGTTGAGCCTGTTACGTCTGTGGTCCGACCAAAGGCGAAGACATACTCTGATATTTTCACTCAAGCATTGATTGATGTGGCAGCACTAGAGCCCAATTTGGTGGCAATTACTCCCGCTACCGCTGAGGGTAGCGGCCTTGTCAAATTTGGCAAAGCGTATCCTGATCGATTCTTTGACGTCGCCATTTGTGAACAGCATGCTGTCACCATGGCTGGTGGCATGGCCAAGGTTGGCCTTAAACCGGTGGTCTCTATCTATTCGACTTTCCTGCAGCGGGCAATGGATCAGGTAGTGCATGATGTAGCCATTATGAACTTGCCAGTCTTGTTCGGTATTGATCGCGGTGGCTTAGTTGAGGATGGTGAAACTCACCAGGGTGTTTTTGATATAGCTTGGTTGCGTACCGTGCCCAACTTCCGTGTCTGGGCTCCCAAAGATGCCCTTGAATTGCGCAATATGGTATACACCGCAATTAAGCAAGCTTCAGGACCGGTAGCGATTCGCTTCCCTCGTGAAAAGGCAATTGATGCAGTTCTTTTAGAGGGTGATGGTCAGCCTTTTTCTGAGATAGATCCTGCTACCTGGGAAGTCGTTGTTGAGGGAAATAAAGCCAGCGGACTCTATGTACTTGCCACTGGTGCAATGGTAGAGACAGCTAAGCAAGCCCTTCTTGGACTTTCGGTAGACGGCATCAGGCCTACTTTGATCAATGCTCGTAGTATCAAACCGCTTGATGAAAAGTTGTTGGCTTCTCTCTTGAGTCAGCCTGGTGCCAGGATAGTCACCCTAGAAGAAGGTGTTCTCACCGGTGGATTTGGTTCTGCTGTTCTTGAATATGGTGCTAAATTGAGATTCAGCAAACCTGGGGCAAAGTTAGCTGAGGTTGCCTGTATTGCTCTGCCTGACCAATTTGTTGAGCATGGCGCTAGACCAATATTGCTGGATCAAGTAGGGCTGTCGGTAGCCAAAATCTCTGAAACAATGACCGAGTTCTTCGGCTAAATTTCTCTTCTGCCTTCCATCGCTCTTGTAAGAGTTATTTCGTCTGCGTATTCGAGGTCTGAACCCATAGGTAGACCAAAGGCTATGCGAGTCACTTTGATTGAAAGTGGCTTGAGGAAACTGCTGATATAAAGTACCGTAGCGTCCCCCTCAATAGTGGGATTGATTGCCAGAATAACTTCTTTGGCACCTTCATTATGCGCTCGATTGATCAGCTCCCGAATGCGCAGCTGCTCTGGGCCGCGGCCTTCGAGCGGTGAAATTAGCCCACTCAAAACATGATAAAAACCCCGGTACTCGCGGGTTTTTTCTAGGGCAATTACATCGCGGCTATCGGCAACTACACATATTGTGCCGCTGTCTCGTTTTTCATTTGTACAAATTTCACAAGGGTCATTTGCTGATAAGTGAAAGCATTTGCTGCAGTGTTTGACCTTGTCTTTGGCTTCTAGTACTACTTCGGCGAACTTTCCCACATCTTCAGCGCTCATATTGAGCACGAAAAAAGCCATGCGCTGGGCCGACTTGGGCCCAACGCCTGGAAATTTCTGGAATTCTTCAATCAACCGCGCCAGTGGCGGGGTAAAGTACATTGAATAGACCTGATTAGAAGCCTAGGCCTGGTGGAAGGCTTACACCTTTCATTGAGTTGGCCATTTTCTTTTCGCCCATTTCTTGAGCTTTCTTGGTTGCGTCGTTGATCGCAGTGAGAATCAAGTCTTCAAGCATTCCCATATCATTTACATCGACTGCTTCAGCTTGAATTTTGATAGCTTGAAACTGGAAGTTGCCGGCGCAAACCACTTTCACGGCTCCGCCGCCTGCTGAGCCCTCAACTGTGGCTTTTGCTAGCTCATCTTGAGCCTTCAAAAGCTCTTGCTGGGCCTTTTGCACGGAACGCATCATTTGATTGATATCGGGTTGCATCGTATTTCTCCGGTTTATACATTGAGGAATTAAGTGAATTATCTCACCGTGTTGACCTAAAAGCACTGGCTCGGCCCAGTAAAGCTTGCGGTAAATGTTTCTTAAGGCTTGTGTGTGGACCGCTTTAGATCCGCATTGCAGTATCTATACTGAATCCTTATATGAAAATATCCTGTTCATTGAATTACTGGCGGCTGTCAAGGCGTTAGTGTCTCGGCCTCAAGAATCTAAATACTGGGGCTCATAGAAGAGGAAGCAAAGATTCGGTTCGGTATTGGATACCTAAATCCAGTAAAAAGTTGGGAGTAGATTGATGCAAGACTTTGAAACTCAAGCGGATGACTCAGAAGCTACAAGCAGCGAAGAAGCGGCTCAGCGCTCGAAAGATGCATTTCGCGATTTGCTGAAGCGTTTTATTTTGGTTATTTCGTTTGGTCCTGGCGTTCTGGGATTTCTCTGGTTGGTTGGACGTATAGTTAGACGCTAGTGAGAGAAGTGAAAGATCTTACTTGGAAATCTCTTGAGAAGTTGAAAGACCCTGTTAAGGCTTTCTCTAATCGTTGTCCTCTTTATTACGAGCGATACGCCGGTAAAGAGGATGAGTTTGGTTATTCACTCGAGACATTTGCCAAGTGGGAGCCTCTCTTTCGCTTTCTCTACGAAGAGTATTTCCAGGTGGAAATTCGTGGGATAGAGAATATTCCTGGTGACGGTCGGGCTATTCTGGTTGGAAACCACTCTGGATTGCTGCCCCTCGATGGTGCCATGATCTCCATGGCTATGTGCAATCTGCATCAAAATCCGCGACGAATTCGCTACCTCAGCACCGATTGGTTTTTCCATTTGCCTGGGCTTTCCAACTGGGTGAAGGAAACTGGTCAGGTGCGGGCTACCAAAGATAATGCCCAAAAACTACTTGCCGTTGAGGAGTTAGTAGGAATCTATCCTGAGGGCATAAGAGGCGTTGGTAAGCCCTTTGCCGAGCGCTACCGCGTGCTTGATTTCCATCCTGGATTCGTTCAACTAGCGATAGCTACCCAGAGCCCGTTGATTCCGGTTGCCACCGTTGGTGGTGACGAAATCTTCCCCGAGTTTGTTAATCTGCATAAAGTAGCGCGTTTCCTGCAGATGCCATTCTTCCCAGTGACCCTCGGCTTCCCCTGGCTGCCAGCGCCGCTAATGTTTATGCCGCTGCCTGTGCGCTGGATGATCAATATTCATAAACCTATAAATCTGGGTTATCCGGCTGAAAAAGCCAATGATCGTAAACTCGTAATGAAGCTTACCCGCGAAGTTCAGTACCAGATTCAACGTGATCTCAACAAGCTACTAAGAGAGCGTCGCTCAACCTTAACGGGGTGGGACGAAGCCGAACTGGATGGTGAATTGCCCAAACCGTGATTTAGCAACTTCTTTTTGTTTCGTATTTCAGTCGAGGATTTTATTGTGAGCCAGTTTCTATCAAACTACCGCGATTTTCTTAAACAAGCTACCAAGAGCGATAAGTATCACGGTTTTGACGTGAGAGCACTTGTCAGAGTGGAGCCAATGTTGAGCTTCCTCTTTCATGATTGGTGGCGAGTAGAGTTTAACGGCTTGGAAAAACTGCCAAAAGAGGGAGCTGCTCTCATTGTTGGCAATTCAGGGAGCTTTTTACCTTGGCCGGCGACAATGTTGCTATATGCTCTTATGTCTTCACGGGTAAATCCCAGACGGTTGCATATCGTAGCTGATATGGATTGGATCAAAGACGAGAGGTTGTTTGCTTCTTTCTTGGAACTGGGATTTGTACCTTTTTCGTCAGCTAATATGAAACGGCTTTTCGCAAAGGGCGAACTAGTTGCCATCTTCCCCGAAGGAGCTGCCGGTCTAGCGCGGCCATTCTCTGCTCGTGAACGCTTGATTGAGTTTGATTGGGTGAAACTTTTGCCAGCGGTTGAAGAAGGCGTGCCGATTTTCCCAATTGCTACTCTTGGCTGCGATGAAGCAATCCCAGTGCTGACTAACCTGGATGCAATTGCGAAGATGCTCAATCTCCCTTCCTTCCCGATTACTCCGTTCTTCCCCTGGCTGCCATTCCCGTTCAATCTAGCCTCACTGCCAACGAAGTGGAATATGAGTATTCTCAAGCCGCTTTCTTATGAGAAGGCTGAGGATAGAGATTTGATTGAAGAAACTTCCATGAAGCAGTCGCAGTTTGCCGAAGGTGAGATTCAAGCAGAATTGAATCGGCTGTTGCGCCAGAGATGGCGCGCTAAGTAAGGTTTTTTGAAGTTAGAGAGATATCGGTCTAGCTTGGATCCGAATTAGTCAGGGCGATGTCGTTCTAACTTGGATCAGACGAAGTCAGGGCGATGTCGTTCTGGCTTGGAGCCGAATTAGTCAGGGCGATATCGGTCTAACTTGGATCAGAATTAGTCAAAGCGATATCGGCCTAACTTGGAGCCGAAGAAGTCAGGGCGATATCGGCCTAACTTGGATCCGAAGAAGTCCGGGCGATATCGGCCTAACTTGGATCCGAAGAAGTCACGGCAATATCGGTCTAACTTGGATCAGAATTAGTCAGAACGATATCGGTCTAACTTGGATCCGAAGAAGTCAGGGCGATGTCGGTCTAACTTGGAGCCGAAGACGTCAGGGCGATATCGGTCTAACTTGGATCAGACGAAGTCAGGGCGATGTCGTTCTGCTTTGGAGCAGAATTAGTCAGGGCGATATCGGTCTAACTTGGATCAGCGGAAGTCCGGGCGATGTCGTTCTGGCTTGGAGCCGAATTAGTCACGGCGATATCGGTCTAACTTGGATCAGAAGAAGTTCGGGCGATGTCATTCTGGCTTGGATCCGAATTAGTCAGAACGATATCGGTCTAACTTGGATCAGAAGAAGTCACGGCGATATCGGTCTAACTTCTTCCATCAAAATTCTCAATTGAACCAAATCTCTCGTCGTGACGTTTATAAGATTGGGCTTGGAGATTCTTACTATGACAGACAAAGTTGTTGATTCGCTTTTGGACGAAGTTTGGAGCGCCTTTCAAATGCTGGTGAAGACAGATGCTGATGCTGCAGATTTGCTCTATCAATATCTCATTGATTCCAATCGAATGATTTGTGGCTGTTCGCCTTCCTTAACCACTCATAAGCGCGGGTCGCGCTTTTATACTTGCCACCATTGCAGAAACGATTTCTGGCTGACCTCTGGAACTGCCTTAGATGGCGTAGTAAAGCTGAGAGCGTGGCTGGCTGCAATTTTCTTCAAGGATCATGGCGTGGCAATAAGTGCCGCTCGACTGTCTCGCCTGGTGGCTGTTGCGCCAAGCACAGCTCTAAATATTCACAAGACGCTGGCGCTGGTTGTCTGTGATGAGATGTCTGAAGCTGTTACAGTTTCAGCCTCTTGGTTTAGTCAGGTAATATTTAAGCGTAGTACTCAAACTCCAGCTCAGTGCCATCCCCGGGCTGAGCTTGTTGAGCCCGAGGTCGTTTCTTCTCCCTTTACTCTATGTCCGTCATCGAGTTTGAATTGGGAGCAGATACCGGTTGATTTCGATTTGGCGCCGGCGAAACTAAGGCTGGCGGTTTCGCAGTTTATTGGTTTCATTGCTCAAGAGTTTCATGGCATAAGCAAAAAGTGCTTACAGCTTTATCTGGCCTCCTTTTGGTGTACTTTTGACTCAATTCGCTGGGCACCAGGAGCATTGCTTAGCGCATGTTTGAGTCATACACCGATTCGCCATGAACAGGTCAAGAACTTCGTGTCATCCTCTAGGGTGAATATTATGTTGCCGATTTTGTGACTATTCTCAACTTTGAGATTGGCTATGTTTGCTATTTTCAATCGGCTTGGTCTCTGATTAACCAACTATTTTTTGACGCTTGGCGGTAAAGATAGTAGAGAGTTGCGTCGGAAAGTTAACGAATATGATCTTGTTTGACCGAAGCCATTTAGGGTATCTAGTTGCTGGTCTTTGGCTTGCCGCTTTGGTTTCCTTCACTGAGGCACCTTCAACTTTCGCATATTATCGTGATTATGTACCGGCTAAATTGCTTGCAGTCAAAGCAATTCCGCAAAGGCTAGTTGCATTAGACTTTGACCACGACTGGAAATGCGAGGTTCTTCCCGGTATCACAGCAACGAATTGCGAAGGCCAATTTGACCTTGTTGGTTGCGATAGTCAGGGAAAATTATGGAAAGTATCTGAGGAAGAATCACGAGATTTCGGCGGCTCTTGTTACACTGCTGATGTTGACGGCAATGGCAAGCAAGATATAGTGCTTCACTTTCCCAACGCTTCTTGTGGCTATCCTTTTTCGAGTCTCGTGATTATTTTCATTGACCAGGATGGTTGTCCCCACAGGGAAGAGGTTGTTAGTCGCTTTTCTGCAGACAAAAATGGTGTTGTCGATATTATTCGAGCCGCTTCTCCTAAAGGAGCCTACGTCCTACAGCAGGATCTCGCCTTTGGCCGTTTTAATAACCGTGACTGCGGCTACTGGCGCTGGTCCGCCCTGCTGGCTAAGAACTGTAAACTGGTAGAAGTTAAGTCCGTATTTGATACGAATTTTCCTTGCTATGTCTTCTTCACGAATCGGCCTAATCATCTACTCTCTCGCCATTCTGATGCTTTGGAGCGCCTATTTAAGATGAAGCCGTGAGGGTTCGCCACTGTATTTGGTGGCTAGCTGCTGGCAGTGATCACGTGATTCTTATTTGTTTATTTTTGCTTTTTCTTGTTAGTCTCTTCATTTGCTTGGGCATGTTATAACCAGTAACTCTAAAATGAAATGTCCGTTGAAGCCCCGCTGAGACTCAGTCTTGGTGGGGCTTCTCTTCGTCTGTTTGGCTTTTCCCTTGTTGGCTGTTCTCTTGCTTGACTTGTGGGCCTAATGGCAGAGAAAAAGAGGAAACAGTCTCGTGTTGAGACAGTTTCCTCTTTTAGTGGTTTCGTTTGTATTTTGAAGACTGTGTTGTTGACCTCAGGCTGTTCTTAATTGCGAAACTTCTCTCAGAATACGGAAAAGTGTAATCTGCGCCCTATGTGCGACATATGGATTTTCGTCTTCTGCCAAAACTCTTAGTACCGCTATTGGTACCGTGTAGCTTTCGGCGATGCGATGTCGTACATCGGGATTGGGATCTCTTGCTAGTTTCCAGATGGTTTTGATTGAAGTATTGATATTTTCACCGACAGCGGCGCGTACTTGAGCGTCTTCATGAGTTGCGAGTCGCGCCAAGGTTGTGCTGTGAGTCCTCGGATTTTCAGCAATACGTTCGAGCAATTGGAGATTTGCATTGCGTGTGAGGTGTTCCAGCACTGGTGGTGGCGTGTTAGGGTTGATTGCTAGTAGCCAGCGAATTTTTGCTGCTTCTAGGGCAGCCTGAGTATTTAACTGTCTTTCGCCAGCCTTTTTCTTCGTCTTTGACACGCCTTGTTCCGGTTGATAATCGCTTTCGCGGTTGCACAGTAACACTTTGAGCGCCTCCTTGATCTGCTTATCTGGTTGGTCCCAATGAAATGAGTACAGGAATGAAAGGTCGTACTCTTCATTGGACTTGCTCTTTCCTTGTTGGACTACTCTGAATAGATCGGAGAGAGCTGCGCCAGCGAGCTGGCTGGTAAGGTTTGGAAGCGATTTATTTCCCTGGACATCAGGGTGCTTTTTCTTCATCCTGATTAAATTCCTGTATTAGCACGGGAGAGGTGCCTGTTTCTATTATTCACGCCATGGCAGCAAAGCGTTTGCAGGATTTCCTATATATCAGTATAGGTTTTGCTAGGTTTGCCCTAATCTGCATGATAAAGCGGACCATCGGCATAGGCGGGTCCGCTTTATATGGAGTTATTGGTTAGGTGCTGGCCGTTCGTCGATTTATTTAGCAGACTTTGGCAATCCCGGTAAGTGTTTGAAACAGGCGTTTGATGCCTTGGTGTGCCACTCCGCTGGCCCTGCGTGTAAACGAGACCACATTAACCTGGCCTACTGAGCCACCCTTGCGAATTTGATTGAGAGTGCGTTCTGCCTGGCAGGCGACATAAGGATTGTCATCTTCGCTTAGAATGGTCAGCACTGCGATAGGAAGATTGGCATTCTCTGCCATAGTAAAGCGTAAGTCTAGGTCTTTGGCTCTGGCCATTTCGAGGAGTGTGCATAATGATGTGCTTATGTTTTCAGCCACTGCCAGTTTAATTTCTAAGTTAGAACTTTTGCTCAAAATGGCCAGGGTCGAGGCTGGAGTTAGTTTGTTGGCGGCGATATACTCTTCGCTAAATTGCCGCTTGTCGCCTGACTTTTCATTTGTGATTTGTAGACATGAATTCATGGTGAGATCCTCACTTCGTATTAATAGCTTTAAGGGGATGCTTAGCAATAGACGGTTGTGCCGCGCACTTACCTCAATTGCTGGATTGCCATGAACTATCTATACAAAAACGAGATTTTTTCGACAATGGCGCTCTTGAATCAAGTTGCCGATGGCTTTATCGTCAATTATTCGTTTTTGATTTTCAGTGAAGCTGACTTGAAGTGAGTGTCTGTCTGTCTATCCCAGATATCGACATAGACCTGGCTGGGAGCAGTTTCGCCTTTTTCGATAGCAAACCAGAGGTTCTTCAACTGTTCTCGGTTGCTGATTGTGCCGAATGTTTGTAGCGGATTGCCAGCTTGATCTTTGATGTAAACCCAGGCGCGAGAGGAGTTTAGGTGCTCTGCCAAAGGCTTTAGGTAGGTGGCGGGTTTAAATAGGTCATTGCCGAACGCTTGATAGTTTTCGATTGAAATCATATAGCGCACCATCGCATCGCCGTCGGTGTTAACTAGCGTTGGCTGTTTAAGAGTTGCTTGTGGAATAAGTTTTGCTAGATTGACTTCGGGCGGAGCAAGCGAGTCGCGATTAGTCTCGGTGCTATTTGTCTCGGTGCTATTTGTCTCGACGATTTTTGTATCGACACTTTTATCTGAAGTACCGTTGTTGTCGACGCTGTTGTTCGAATCGCTTGCTAGGGCTTGCTTCCCAAGGGGGTGTAGCAGTGAAACTAACAAGGCAATTGTCGCGATATGTCCGAAGATTCTTCTGTTAGGGCCTTTATTCACGAAGGTTTCCTTTTGTTATTCTGGGGTTTACAGAGTGTTTTTATTGGTAAACCCCTCTAGGCAAGAGGCTTGCTTGGTTCTACTGTGGTTATATCGGAACAAATTAACTACGCTGGCCCAGCTCGCGTTTACTTCTAGCATCATTATAAATGCAGTTTTGAGCGCGTTTGCTATCCGGTAACAGGGTTTTAGGGCCCGCGAAATGTTACTGGTCTTAATTTCTGGGCATGCATTAGGAGTCATTGGGTATCCCGTTGTAACCACTCCAATGAGGCCCAGATGTCCCAAAACGATAGTTCTCCGTCCAACTGCGACAAAGACCTTAAGGGCAGGCAGTGGATGGCCGTCAACGATCCAGACACACCAACTCAGGATCTTGAATTAATAGTCAGCACAGGTTGCCGAGGCCTCGTTAGGCGCGCTGCCGAGCATCCTCGTGTTTCCGTCGAGCTCTTGACTGTTCTCTCTGCCCATGTCGACCCCGAAATTCGAGCCGCGGTGGTAGACAATCATCAAACTTCAATTGATTTGCACTGGAAGCTGGCTCAAGATAGTTGCGATGATGTGCGTTATGCGGTGGCTGAAAGCTATATAGTCAATATGGAAGTTCTAAGCTCTTTGCTTGAAGATTCGAACCCCTATATTAGCCATAGAGCCCGCGCCACTTTGAAAAAACGCAATGTTCAATTCTGTCTCTCGTCTGATTTTACCGAGGGTGGCCAGGGCAGGCAGAACGATAATAAATCGAGTAGTCAAGCTAGCGCTTAACCGGTGCTCAGCCTTTGCTCTTCCGGCTCTAGATCTAAGACATGGCCAGAGTTTAGTTAAGGCTCTGGCTAAAGCTCTAAGTAAGAGTCAAGTTAAGAGCGGCTGAGCTAACTGGTCGAGCCGTCGGCCGAAAGTCTATAATGGTAGCTGCTGGTCTTGAAACCTCAAAGGTTTGAGTGCTTATTGATTGGGCATGAGGAGTCTAGCGGGTACCGCTGTATTGGTGAGTGGCTGGAGTTATGGCCGAACCTGAATCTGGTAAGCAATCGCTGAGCTTTAGTTTTGATTCTTTGGCCGATGAACTAGAAGGCAAAGAGACTTCTGGTGGAGCGATCAAGAATCTGGCTGACAATTTGTTCGATGTTGTCTATGGAAGCCAGACTGCATCAATGCAAGGTGAGGAGCAAACAGACTTTTCTCTATTTGGTCGCAGGCTAGCTCAAGATGTTCGTGTTGACTTTGGTGATGGGGCCGGGAAAATTCACCACCTCAATGGTGATCTGACAGTTTTTGGCGCCGATAGCTCGTTTACGCAGACGACTGATCAAGGTGGATTTTTTAGAGTTGGCCCCAATGAAGACAGTCAAGTGATTTTTCACTTCCGCCTTGATGGTGAAATTGACATTATTGGGCCTGAATTTGATGACACGCTGCACTTAATTTCAGCTGATGATTCAGCGAAAGTCTGGCGTAATCAAGCTGGGACTATTGAGATAACTCTAGATTTAGGTAGTGGCAGGACCAAATTTGCCCTCGGTCGCACTTCATTGTTTTGAGCCGATCTCTCATGGCTATATTTGGCCGCTGGTCTCAGCTTGAAACCCAGCAATGGCACCGTCATCCACCTCGAAATAGATACTAATGGGATTGCAGCAAACTTCGCAATCTTCGACGTAAGTTTGACCACCGCCGGTGAGATCAAGCAGCATAGAGATTTTTTCCCAGCAGTATGGGCAGTTGAAAAAGTACTCTTCTAGCATGGTTGTCTAAGGGTTGAGATGAAGGAAACACTTTTTGCTTACAGGCGTACGTAATCTCGTGCAGTCTTTTTCGCTACAGTCCTCTGGTCCTGATTCTGGGCCAAGGGCGCGCCAGAGTAACTGCCTGTGTTTAGTAATTTGCTTGCGCGATGTTTCTGCGATTGCTGAGACTGCTTCGCTTTTGAGAAAGCCCGCAATTGTTTTCTGTCCTCGGCTTATGATGAAGACACCATCGCCTCTCTTGCCTGAGGCGTAAGAGAGATAGAGGTATGGATTTATCTGCTCGATTTTCTTTTCGAATAATTCGAAGTTTTGATCGCTAGCTGGCTCACCGTAGTGATCCCTAAAGCCCAGTACAAGCGGCTCTAGCTCTGTCCGGTTCTTTTGTTTGTCAACGATCATCAGGGCGTAGTCCGCACCGTCATGAATGTTTGGCAGCTTTGTCAGCAATGGGCTAAGGCAAGCATTGCCGCAAACCATCCACCCTGGCAACGATCCATACATGTAACTGGCGTTGTCGCCATCGTATTGAGTCATGAGCAGACAAAATTCATCAGGTAATTCAATTGATTCCAGCACATTTATGGCAGCTAGTTCTGGGGAGAATAGCCAGTGATGCTTGTTGCTGTCTCCTTCTTCCAGGTGCAATTCGAATTGCCAATCTTTGAGTGTAAGCCAGTCATCGATTGAAGGTAAGCTCATGAGCCCTCGAGGCAGCAGTTATGTAGTGACCGATATGTACTCTAGTCTTGCCCTGGTGAAATTTGAGCTAGCCAACACTAGCTAGCCAACACTAGCTAGCCAACACTAGAAGGATGCTCTGGCTGATAGCCTTCAGCAATCTCTTTGCCATGGGTGGTCACGTATAGCAAGTCTTGGTCGTAGGGTGTGGCACCTAATAAAGTCTGCTCCACCAACCAGCCGAGAGCCGTGTTGACTGCGTGTTTTACGTCTTGCTGGAAGTCAGGATGATAGTGAGATGCCAGATGTTCTGCCACGTCTTGTCGCTTGTTATGCGGTTCGTTAGTTAAATGCAAAACATGCAGTATGTGATGACCAAGGGTTTCGGGCCCAAGAGCAATTACTTTTTTAGGATCTGGATAGGATTCTTTGAGCGATTTTTTTAGTGGTTTTTTTTCTGAGTCCACGACTGATGCCTCCTGAGCTAGTTTGCTTTAACCATTCTGGTTGGGGTTATGCCCAGTAAAGCCAGTTTGCGTTTGATTTCAGGCATGGCTTGGCGGGCCGCTTCGATACCACTAGCTAAGCCGCGGTTGCCGTCTTTACTGTTGCGTGAAATAAGCGAGATGCCGTCTGTGTTTGGGTGAATTGTAATGTCAGCCGTTTCATTGGCTTTTTTGTCAATGTTGTAGAGCTGAATTTTTAGAGCTTGTTTGCTGACTGAGCCAGCTTTTCTGAAGGTTTTGAGGGGCACTTCTCGCAAGTGCTCGTCGATATTGACGGCGATGATGAAGTCAGCTCCCATTTCCCGTACATGATTGACAGGTAAGTTATTGATCAAGCCGCCGTCGCAGTAGAGGTGGTCACCAATTTGTACGGGTTTTCTTAAGCCCGGAACTGCTGTGCTGGCCTGCAGCGCAGTACCGAGATCGCCAGCGGTTAAGCGATGACTGTTGCCGTCAACCAAGTCGGTGACCACAGCGGCGAAAGGAATTGATAGCTTGCTGATTTCGGTGTTCTGTCCGGCCAACTTGTTGGCGTAATTGCGGAATTTGACTCCTCTATAGAGACCATCGTATGGGTGGTAACCCACTAGTCGCGGCATGAAGAGAATCGGTGCCACTGCGATGCGGACGCCGAGACCAACAGTCATAAAGTTTTTCATTAATTCGGAATCGTCGAATTTGATAGCGAGATCGTCTACTGAATAACCGGCTGCATATAGGCCGCCTACTACGGAGCCAATACTGGTCCCGGCAATCATGTCTATAGGAATGCCTTCTTCAAGCAATACTTTCATAACGCCCACGTGAGCTGCACCGCGGGCGCCACCACCGCCAAGGGCTAGGCCTACTAAAGGTCGCTTCTTCTTGGTGGTTAAAACTTCTTCTTCTGTATTTGTCGAATTCAGTGTTTTTGCAGTAGTAGTTCTTACTTCGGTCGTTTCGACAACAGAATTTTGGTCGCTGCTACTCTTTTCACTAACACTGACTTCGCTGGCAGACTTCGTGACGGTTGAATCTTCAGACCCAACACCCTTGTCAGGAAGAGCAAAAGCAATCTGAGTAGAGCTTAAGGAAAATGTGACGGCGCAGATAACTGCAAATAATGACGCTGCCTTCATGACTCTGAAGCCCCCTGGAAATACTTATAAAAGCCGAATCTATTCTACAAGACCGAGCTATTCTATCAGTCGCTTGGTTCAAACCCTTGGCAAAAACTAACTCTTGAAGATTTGCTTGGTCTTCTCTGGGGGGGTCTAAAATCTTGAATCAGCGTTGTATGTCATTCTTCTCTAGGCTGGCAACCTAATTTGATTGGAGTAGTCTTTGAAACTAATTTGTTGGTCACGGCTTGTGAAAAATCCTCAGCGATGTTTCTTGCTGTTGACATTGTTACTATGTCTAAACAATGCCGCTTGGAGTTCGCCATTAGTCAAGCCCCTACCGTCTTGGCGAGAGGGTCCTGCCAGGCAGTCAATCATAGAATTTGTTAAGGCTGTTACCAGTGCCGGCCCTGATTTTGTTAAGCCGGAGGACCGGATCGCTGTTTTTGACAATGATGGCACTCTCTGGTGTGAAGCCCCGATATATCCACAGTTACAGTTTGCCATTGACCGCGCTAAGCAGTTGGTTGCTGATAAGCCAGCACTGACAAACCTTCCTTCCGTAGCGGCGGCAGTCAAGGGTGATCTTGCGGCTATTACTTCCTTAGGCCCCAGGGGAACTCTTGAGCTTCTAGCCGTCACCCATAGCGGAATGAGCACTGAGCAGTTTTCTCAGATTGCTGATGACTGGATAAGGAAAGCTCAGCATCCGCGATTCAAGCAACCTTACACAGCCTGTGTCTATCAGCCTATGCTCGAATTGCTGTCGTACTTGCGCCAGCATGAGTTTAAAACCTATATTGTTTCTGGCGGGGGAGTGGAGCTAATGCGCTCTTTTAGCCAAAGGACATATGGCATTCCTCCAGAGCAAGTAATCGGAAGTAGCTGCAAGCTGCGCTTTGAAATGGTGGATGGCAAGCCTGTGATCATGCGCTTGCCCGAAGTTCAGTTCGTCGATGATAAAGAAGGCAAGCCTGTTGGTATTCAAGAATTCATTGGTCGGCGGCCCATCGCTGCCTTTGGTAATTCTGATGGAGATCTGGCCATGTTGCAATATACCTGCTGCAATGACCGCAGTCGTGGTCGTTCTTTGGGGCTGATTGTGCACCACACAGATGCTGAGCGAGAATACGCATACGACCGGGTTTCAATGGTTGGTCGCCTTGATAAAGCTCTCGATGAAGCAAAGAAGTTTGGCTGGACGGTGGTAGACATGAAGGGCGATTGGAGTAAGGTTTTTGCCTTTGACCATAATCAGTAATCCTTGGTTAAATAGATTTGCGGCCAGAATTGTCGTAGACTTGGGTGTAGGGAAGACCCAATCCTAACTACAAGCATCAAACGTCGAAGATCGACCATCTAAAATCGACCATCTAATAACGAAAGTAGCTCATGATTTCATTTAAGCTCAATGGAGTACCAACTCTTTTCATAAAGGGTTTCACTTCTGGCGACATCGAGACAATGTTGAATTTCGCCAGAGAGGCGAATGCTCACAACCTGACGACTAATACCACAATCTTGTTTATCGATACACCAATTACGGCTCCGACAGTCGAGGCTGTGCACAAACTTAAGGATGAAGGTTTTCGCGTCGTCTTTCGCGACCATCATGGTATTGATGGCGAGCCAACAAATGATCGCGATCGCCAGGTGTTTATGGCCAGCGCAAAGCTTGAGCAGCTCCTTGGGGAAGATTGCACAATTACTGTCCGGCGTGAACATCCTGCCTGCTCTACCCTTGTATCTGTTGGTGAGTTCGCTGATGCTTTAGCGGTGATTGCCGATCCTGATCCCGATGGTCTTACTGCTGCCATGAAGGCTGTAGGAATCTATTATCCTGAGTTAGATCAAGATGCGGCATTGCTTGATGGTGAACCGTCTTTACAGGTTACTGGTTCTCCGCTTTCGGCGTTATTAGCGAAGGGGGTGGCTACTCTACCTCCATATGATGCTTCTCGCCCAAGAGAGCGAGAAAAAGCCCTTGAGCAATTGTTCATTCGCTGGGTTGCTGCTGTCAAAGGTGATGCTCGAGCGGCAGCCAGTCTTGAGGCTGGGGTTGAAGCCTATGACCAGGCTGTCAATGTTGCTCATGAGTTAGCGCCAACCGCTCGAGAAGTAGCACCAGGAGTGATGCTCGTTGATACTATCGAGTCTGACTTGTACGATCCTGGAACTCTTATGGCTTTGCTTGAAAAGCGCACGGGGTGCCGGGTTACAGTATTTCGTAAAGACAAGGGTCCAATTGCAGCTTTACATGGAATTCAATATAGCTTGGCTGTTACAAAAGCATTTCAAGCACAGGTCAATTTGCAGAACGTTTTGCCTTCTCATACTAAATCTGATCCTAAACTTGGTGTGATCAGCAACGTCTCTTTCTTACTTCATGTCTCTGATTTGGTTTGGCATGAGCAGGTATTGCCTGCTTTACAGAGCCTTTGACGGAGATACATTGATTCTCTAGTTTCTCTGTTGTGACAAATTCTTTTTCTATGCTGAGGTGGCTATATTGAAGATTAATAGACTGACAGCGATGCCTGGTTGTTTTCCTGTTGGCGTTTTTGCTTTTGTTTTTGCTTTTGTGTTTACTGGCGAAAATGCTGCACTGGCGCAAAGCTCAAGCTTAAATTCCAGTCAAAATCAAAGTCTTGCTCAGGCAGCGGTAGGTTACCCTGCGGAGCAGAGCCAGCCGGTCTATCAACCAATCTCCCAACCAATCTCCCAACCTCTATCGCAGCCTCTATCGCAACCAATGACACAGTCATCGATACAGCCAGGGCAGCCTTACGGTGCAGAGAGGGCTATGGTTGCTCCAATGAACTCTTTGCCTATCCCCGCTGGAATTGTGGTGACCACAACTCTTAACGTTGATGGTTATCGCATTCGCGAGTATAAGGGGATTGTTCGCGGTGCTATGGTGCGGGAACCCACAATTGGTCAGAATTTCAAAGCTGGTTTTCAGGGAATGTTTGGCGGCAAGATTGGGGCTTACGTAACCATGTGTGAGCAAGGAAGGCAGCAGTCGTATGACACTATGGTCGCCAAAGCCCAGGCACTGGGTGCCAATGCCATAGTCGGTGTGCAATACGATAGCAATTCGTTTAGCACCGATTCCAATCAGTTTGCCACTGAAGTTGTTTGCTATGGAACGGCAGTGGTGATTGAGCCTCTGCGCTAGATTTTTCACTACAGTTTAGTTCAGGTCAATCAAATTCAATTGATCAGCGAGCTATCTTGGAATTAGCCCACCGCCTGGCGTGTCTTTGTCCGGTGGGAGCTTTTCTAGAAAGGCGACAATGCCTTTGTGATCGGCATTGGGGTGATCGAATTGAGCAGCATCCCTGGCTATTTCTAAGGCGTCTGCCGTTTTTGCGCCACGAGAAACTATCAGCTTGACCATTTGTAGATCACCGATGATGGTGGCATTGTCTAAAATGGTTAAATAGTTGTCGTCCATATGATCAAGATCATAGCCAGACATCAATAAATCTTTCAGTGCCTTTATATCGCGGGTGCGCATGATTCTTTCGACCTCGCCTTCGTCAGGCCCACCACTTGTAAGCGGTTCTGGTTCTGGGTCTTTGAGGTTGAACAAGAACTGGTCAAAGCTATCGGCAACTGGCAAAATCTTGTCGGCTAAGTCTTGGTTGTCGGCCGCTGTTGAGTTATTGGCGAGCGAATGGTCCCAGAAATAGACATGGCCGTGATCTTGTGGGCGAATGGAGATGCAGATAAGATTGCCGACTGAATCATAGGCGATAGGCAGCAAGCCCTGAGGTAGTCGCAGCTTGTGAGTCTCAAGGTAGTGCCGCAGATCGTGATCTGTACCGTTTAATCCAAGGATATAGCGACAATCAGAGCCTTTTTTTGAGTCTTTGAAATTGAATAGATTGGGCTCAGGGCAGGCGCCGTTGAATTGCAGCAAAAATTCACGGTAAGGCGCTGGCACTGGCGCCCCGAGCTCACGTTCAAAGTCGGCGAGGTTGTCTTCTGTCGCCGGTTCACAAGTGTCGTATAAAGTGGGGCCTAGCATCGCTCTCGTTTATGGGTAATGGGTACGGTTCTAATTATGCAATGCGGCTGCCCTGGTTGAAGGATAATTCGCTCATAATCGGGTTGTAAATATAGTAAAGTCTTTTGCGAAATCAAGGTTAAACGAGGATTGATTGCATGACTGTCCAGAAGATTTCTGCAACCTTAGCTGCTGTTTTGTCGCTCAATGTCGCCTCGGCGCTTGTCTGTCCCCCAGGGTGGGCTCAGTCTGCTGATAGCTCGGTGAAGGCAAAAAAGAAGAGCAGTCTTGGCAAGTCTGGGAAAAAGACGAGTCAATCGCAAAAAAACACTGGCACCGTTGCCAGTGGGGGCTGTGAGTCTGCCATTAAGAACCGTTTGCAGGAGTTGACCGTAGCGCTGGCCAATAGCGATGCTAAAGCTGTTTCATCCATGTGGGTTGAGGACGGCACCTACAGCAATGAGGTCGGGCAAGAATGGAAAGGCCGTGCCAATCTAGAAAAACGCTTTGCCACTGTTTTTGCCAGTGAAGGTCGTCTGTTACTCGATTTTATCCCGGCTACAGTTCGTCAATTGGCCGACAACGTGGCAACCGTTGATGGCTTCGTCAAGTTTAAAGACGAGGTTGGTGGCTCACCCGATACACGCTTTTCAATGGTTTTCCAAAAACAAGGTGATGGCGCCTGGTCGATTGTTTCGGCGAGCGAAACTCCCTTTGTTGACAATGAGCGGCTAGATCATCTTAAGCCGCTAGCCTGGCTGATTGGCGATTGGGCGGTTGAGAAAGGTGGCAATTCGATGGTCGTGAAAATTGAATGGGCTGCCAATAAGAAGTTTATTCATCTGCGCTACATGATCAAGAAAGCCGGTAGTGAAGAACTTGATAGCCAGCAGATTATTGGTTGGGATCCGCGACGGGAGCAGATTGTTTCCTGGATTTTTGATTCCCGCGGCGGTTTTGGCTCGGGCACTTGGTCTCGGCGTGACAATCAGTGGTTAGTTGATTCTGAAGGTGTTGACCCTGAGGGCAGATCAACTTCAGCTACGAACATCATCGCCAATCAATCTGCTAACAGTTTTTCTTGGCAATCAGTCAATCGCAGTATTGAGGGAGAGTCTCTCGCTGATACTGCCCCACTCACAATTAACAGAAGGTAGATTTAAATGAAGATTAAAGCGACATTTCTTTTAACTCTAACTATCAATGCCTTTTTAATTGCTCCTGTTAGCGCCCGCGGCTTTGGTGGCGGTTTTGGCGGCTATCGCGGTGGCGGTTTCGACCGCGGTTACAGTGGCGGCGGATTCAATCGCGGTGGTTTTGATCGCGGTTACAGTGGCGGCGGCTTCAATCGCGGCAGCTACAGTGGTGGCGGCTTCGATCGTGGTTACAGTGGCGGGGGATTTAACGGCTCTAGCTTTGATCGCGGCTTTGCTAATCATGGCACCGGACCTGTAATTAGTGGCCGCCCCGCCGGTGGTGCTGGTCATCTGCCTACCGATGGCGGGCTCTCTGGCTTTGCTGGCAATAGAGCCAACTTACCTCACAACCCGCAGAATATTGGTTCTGGTAATTTGAACGAACAGGGCAAGAATATTCGCAACTCGTTCGACAATAACACCATTAACAATAACAACGTCAACGTCAATCGTTATGGCGGTGGCTATCACAACTACAACGGTTACCACGGCTACGGTTATGGTGGCTATCACGGCTATGGTGCTTATGGTTACCATGGATGGGGTGGATATCCTGGCGCCTGGTGCGCTCCCGGTTGGTCTGAGGCCTCCGCCTGGACCTTTATGGGTGTCTCAACTCTGACCTCGTTCTTGGGCATCGGTATGATGAGCGCTGCCATGTCTGGAAGTGGCGGTAGTAAAAATAGTGGCAATACTACTAACAACATCACCTATGAAGGTGACAATGTTTATATGAATGGTCAGCCCGTCGGTTCCGCTCAGCAGTACTATCAACAGGCTCAACAGCTTGCCTCTGCTGCCACTGCACCCCAGCAGTATCCATCGCAGTATGCGCAGCAATACAGTAATCCAGATAGTGGTAGTGCTGATGCGCCCGCCACAGCCGATGCCAACGAAAAGTGGCAGGCCTTAGGGGTATTTGCTTTGGCTGAGCCCGGGCAGAAAGACTCGAACATGCTGCTGCAGCTGGCCATTAACCAAAAAGGCATTGTCCGTGGCAATTATACAAATCAGTTAACTAACGAGAATTCTCAAATCTATGGAGCTCTCGACAAGAAGACTCAGCGTATTTCTTGGACAATCGGCGCCAATAACAGCACTGTATTTGATACTAGCTTGTCAGATTTGGTTAACGATGACAGTCAGGTGCTGGTTCATTATGGACCAACCAATACCCGAACAATGGCGTTGATCAGGCTTCCTGCTCCGTCATCCTCAGACAGTAGTGGCTCTCAGAGTTAGGCTTGATTCTAGCGATGCCAGCGTTCTTGTTTCGCTCTTAGTCTATGCTTGGCAGCTCTTTGCCTCTCATGGGCGGCATGGTGAGCGTGTAGCCGTGCGCTAAGGCTATGGCCTTTTCTGGCGCTTTGGTTGGCATGAACTTGGGCTCTGTAAGCGTCGCGGGAATCTTGGTTGGCGCGATTTGTTTCGTGCTGAGCCTGGCGCCAGTCAGCATAGGAGGGCAGGCAGCTGAGCGCAAGACCGCATGCTACTAGGGCCGATAAGCTAAATTGATAAATCGATTTCATAGGGAGTCCTTTAATGTTTGCTCTTCTAATCCTTGCTCGGGGGCGTTCTCCTGGAAACGACCATCTAGTGATAAGAAAGTTCCACTTCACTTCCAAATACTTTTGATTCATCTATAATTGGATAACGCAAGTGAAGGGGTTTTAAATGCGCAATTTTTGGCGGCTTACAGTTTGTTCATTACTTACCGTTGCCACAATGTCAGCTTGCAACAAACCTGCAGCGGGCTCCCTTGGCAAGTGGGGCTTCATCAATAAAGCTGGCATTTTTATCATCAAGCCTCAGTTCGATGAAGCATCTGAATTCACTAAAGATGGGGCAATTGTCAAACAAGAGAAGCGCATGATGCGTTTGCAGGCCGAGCCCCCAGGTGAGTCGAGTGCCCCGGTAGGCCCTAATGACAAAGCCGAATTGGCTCCATTGCCAACATTGCAATGCGCTGAAGCTGGTGAGAAGAAATACAAAATTATGGATGGAACCACGGTAGTGTTCGATCCTCGTACCAAAGCCGAGCCACCTCAGGTACTGGCCGATGGCGGATTGATGTGTGCTCGCTTTGACAATCAATTTGCCTTTATTGATAAAACTGGCAGCCTTGGTATTCCCCGCCTGTTTGCTGAAGCCAAACCATTTGTTGGTGGCCGGGCGGCTGTGAAAGAAAATGGCAAGTGGGGTTTCATCAACAAGAAGGGTATTTTTGTTGTTCCACCAAAATATTTAGATGCTGGTTCATTTTTCGAAGGCCTGGCGCCTGTAAAGGTTCCTGTTGATGAACCTGCCAAATAAGTCATCTTCAAGGCTGTACAGTTGCCAAAGCTCTTAACTTACCTTGTCTTGGCCTGCTTTTTGCTCGGTTTGACCGCCTGCAGCCAGAAGAATGTTATGCAGAGGCATACCATTAATGCCGCCGTGGCCGTTCCTGTAACAGACTCAGTTATTCGTCGCCTAACTGACATTACCTCAAGCATCGATATTGTTGCCGATGGTGAATTCAACCCAGGCAATTACCAAATAAACAATATGCTGGTTAGCATTCAGCCCAATACAAGTTTCCATTTGAAGCTGGCTTTGCCAATCAAAGATCCCTCATCAATTTCAACAACTTTAGCTACGGGCTCTTTTGAGACCACCCAGCCGCTGTCGGTTAATAGCATTCCAGTGCCCAAGGCCATTGACTTGACCGAAGGAAAAGTTAGTGCCGAAATTGATTTCGTACGAACTATTTCGGCTTTTCTCGTTGGTCTGCTTCAGGCTAGTGGTGAGAGCAGTGACTTGCGCGCAATGATTGAATCTATCCAGATTGAAAAGGCTACCCTTGCTTTGCGACCAGGTTCGGTTTTGAAGATGGCTGAGCGTGAAATTTGCATCGGCCCTAAGTCTAGTTTTAATTTCGAGAATGTTGTTGTCGATAGTGAGCTCAACTATCGTGGTCAGTGCCATATCAATTTGAATTTTGCCAAGGGATGTCGCTGGATTGGTAAGAAGGTCAATTGCGAGTTTGACGGTGGTGCCGTCGACTTACAGATGGTGGCTGCTAAAGAAAATGATGAATTGGTTCTTTCGCTAGATAAAGAACAGGCTGCCAGGCAGAAAGTAACACTGCTGCCCTGTACCTTTAGCTTCGGCAAGAATAAGCGCTCGGTAGCGCTAAGTCGTTCTGTTTTAATCGATGTGCGTGACTTGAGTTGGCGCCATGGCCAGGGTGATGTTTATTCTAGTTTGCACATGCTTGGTTTGATGGATCTTAAGAACACTAATCTAGATTTGAAAACAGATCGACATGAGACAATTGCTCTCTTTCCTGATTCTGTTCATGCAAAGCTTGAGATCACAGAGGATGAGAAAGGCAAAGAAACACACTTTGCCACCACCGGTTCTGCCCGTGCTTCAGAAGGAGAGATTACCATTGCCAAGAAAGCAACAAAGCTAATTCTCTATTTGGCTGAAGCCGTGATTGGCCCAGTGTCTTTTGATAAGTCCGGTACTCTGCAGTTTATTCTCGAGAATGGCGATGCAAGACTAAAGCGCTTAGAATGGCAGGGCAAGAAAAGTAGATTTTCACTGGTTGCTGGCAGTACTTCTACTTTGTCGGTGCCTGATGGTATGTTGATTGAGACTGCCGAGGGCACAGGCACGCGCCTGGTAATGCCCATTGCTCTTCGCCTGGGAGACGCCACTCTTAAGGGCGCTGGCGGCGATATTAGACTAAGCAATTTGACTGGCGAGATGAATGTTGAAGTCGATCGGGAGGTACAAATTAGCAGTAAACTCGATTTCTCTATTCCTGATTCAAAGCTCTTTTTCAATCAACAAGCCGATGTCAAAGTGCGTGGTCTTGATCTACTTTCGTCTCAAGGTCAGACGGTGTTGAACTTGCGTAATTGCTCAGTGATTGTGCCTGAGCAAGCTATTATCGATGCCGTGTTGAAGCAGATTCCGGCACATTTCCAGTTCGCCTTAGACAAGCAATTATCTGAGAATAAGAGATGGCGATACAAAAATGCCATCGCTCGCAATGTCGTTGTTGACAATTTTAAGGTTACCCAGATTGCTGCGGCCCCCCCTGATTTGTTCAAATTTGAGGCAGAGGCCGATGCTAAGCTTGATGGTACTGTTGAGAAAACAGCATTGATTGGCGGTGGCTCAGGGCGTAAAGAGGCAGACTCTTCGCAGCCTGAGAACTCGGAAGTCGATCCGAAAATCGATAAAGAGGCGGCAAAGTGGGAGACCAAGCCCTGGAGCTTGAGTGGTCATGTGGACGGATCCGGTAAGGTCAAATATCACTTTAAGCCCAGTGGCAAGGGTCTGAAAAGCCAATTGGTATACGATCTTGCTCTCGATGTGCCGCTGTCGGGCGACATTAATCTAGATTGGAGTAAGGTCGCTGGTGGCATCCTCAAATTTGCTGAACGCCGAGTAATTGTTGGTCACTTACGCAAAGTCACTGTACCGATAAAGTATCATGGGCAAATTGAATTGTTTGCCAAAAGTGACTCACTGTCTCGCAATTTCAATGTGGTTAAGCTTGTGGTTAAGCCAGTCAACAGTGATATGCAAATTGATTTTTCTGCCCAGGGAAATTTCTAGATTTTAAATGTGCGCTGCTTTGATTAGTCTCTTGTTTGCCACTAGAGGCCCGATTGCTTCGCCTAAGATTGGCATGCGCGGTGAGTCTTCGTGCTCTTTGACCGCTTCTTTGTTGGCGTATAGTTCGGTTAACCAAATGCAGTCAGCTATTAGTGAGCCCTCGCTATCGATTGGTTGTAGTACATCAAAGCGTAAGCAGCCTTTTTCTTCCTTCAAGCTGCGCTCTGCATGGGCGCGAATGAGTTTCTCAAATTCAGCTTGCTTACCTGGTTTAAGTTGAAATTCTACGATTATGGCAATCTCTGACACGATAACTCCTTGTGATGATTTCTATGACTCTTGGATAAGGCTCTTTTGGCAGAACTGTTCAGCCTGCGCCAATCTTACTATTTGTGCTGCTAATTGTTCATCAATAATGCGGTTCTCTTCTTTGCTCTGATTCTCTTTAGTCATCGCTCGCTCAGCTGTCGATTTTATTTCGGCTAGAGAAACTACTACTTGAGCTTTGAATTTAGCTAGAAAGTCTCGCGTGGTTTTGCTAATTCGCTCTTGAAAGTCTGCCCTTAACCGGCCGGAATTGCGACTTAGCTCAGCGCTGGCTGCAGTGAGAAAGCGATTGTGAATAATTGGCTTAGCTAACAGTGAAGGTAGCATCAGAGGTAGTGATTCGACTGCCAGAGTGAAAGGGTCATCGACGGCATAGCGATGTCGGCTGTCTGTGGTTAGGGGTTCGACTTCAAAGTGCGCCGCCGCCTCTACACCGAGATGTTCTTTGCTGGCTTGGCTGATTTGTTCGACAATCAAATTGGCTCGTTCGGCAAACCTCATGGTTATGCGCTGAAAGCTTGTAGTCACGATTTTTTCTTCAACTGCTCGCCATTGGTCAAAAATGCTTTGCATTTGTTTAAAGAGATGCTCACGCAGAGCTTTGATTAAAGCGGCTTTGTCGAGCTCTTTATTGCTTTGATATGCTTCTTCAATAACTTCTACCAGGGCCGTTTTGTGGTCTTCTACAAATTTTTTCAAGTCGTCTTCGATCTGGCGCAGCAAATTGGCCGTTTCTCCATTGACGATATATTCAGCGTCAGTCTGTTCTTGTTTAATTTTATCGGCAGCCAGCTCAAAATTTGTTATTGCTTGTCTTAGTAATTCTAGTGGTTGTTTTCTGCTGTGTTGTTCAAGTTGCAGCAATTGCTTGGTGCTCGTTACTTCTTTGCTCAGGCGAGCAGAAGAAGAGGCAATCAGAGTTTGGGCCTTGCCCTCGACGAGAAAAGTAAGTATGTCGTGTTCTAAGATATCAAAGCCATCATCAATCTCTGCGACACTATTATTAAGTCGTCTATTTAGCGCCTGTTTTGCTGAAATTGGATAGATTAACGGCTGGCACTCTATTTGGGCGGCAATGGTTTGTTTGAGAAAATTGAGCGATTGCTCTAATTCGTCTGGGCTTAAGTGATCGATTTTATTTTGCACCAAAAAAGTTCTTGGGGCAAATTGGTGTACATCCTTGAGAAAAGCGAGTTCTAGCTGGCTCGCTGGTTGATCGGCGCTAAATAGAAATATGGCTGCGTCAATTTCAGGAAGATAGTCATAGGTCGTGGTGGTATTGTGCTGGAAAGCCGAGCCGACGCCTGGTGTGTCAATCAGTCTCACTCCGTCTCTTAGTAGAGAAGCATTGTGTTCAATTTCTACTGTTGAGACCAATTTTTCGTTTTTGGGGTTGCCGCTTTCGGTGACATATTGGGGCAGTTCTTCTTTGGTGATTTCAATTGAGTGTTGATTTTGAAAGCGCACGGCAATATGTGTTTTATTGCCAAAGGCGATTATGGTGGCAATCGAAGTTAGGGGAATGACAGCCGTTGGCAGGAGGTTGTCGCCGATCAAGGCATTGACTAGAGTTGACTTGCCGCGCTTGAATTCACCGACCACTGCCAGGTTGAATGTAGCGCTTTCAACTTTATTGCAGAAGATATTAAGGCGTTGCCGCAGGGCCTGGTCACTCCGCTCTTCGGCGATTTGACTTAAGACCGCTGCTGCATCTAATAACAGGTCTTTTGCTTGTTTGTAATCACTTAGTGCCTTAACCATAGCTTGCCCTGGCACTAGAAGCTGCTCAGCAAGGCAACAATTTTTGCTACTGCTTGGTCTGCTGGAACTTCCTCTATGGTGCGGCCCTTGCGGGTCAGTAGTTCGACTTTGCCGTCCATTAGTTTCTTTCCTACGGTCAGTCGGTAGGGAATACCGATTAGCTCGCTTTCCGCAAATTTAATGCCTGCTCTTTCGTGGCGATCGTCTAGTAATACATCAATTTTGTGTTCTATTAGTTTGTTATAGATGTCTTCTGCGTATTCTAAAATGGCACTATCGCTGATATCAGTCGGTGTCACTACTACTTGGAAGGGCGCTATGCTTGGGTGCCAAATAATGCCTTTTTCGTCGTGGGAGGATTCAACGCAGGCCGCCATTAAGCGCTCCACACCGATGCCATAACTGCCCATAACCAGAGGGCGGCGCTCGCCATTGCTATCGAGCACATGAGCTCCCATGCTCTCGGAATACTTCAAACCAAGTTTGAAAATATGGCCTATTTCTAGCCCCTTGCTGTATTTGAGATCACCTTCGCAATTAGGGCAGCCTTCGCCTTCTTTGACCACGCGCAGGTCGGCAAATTTATTCACTTGCATGTCTCGTTCGATTGAAACATGGCGGTAATGGAAGTCATCGATGTTGGCGCCAGTGACCATCTCGCCTGCACCTTGTAATACCAGATCTGCTATTACTTCGCTGATTTGGGGCTGATCTTTACTATTTGCTGCGCTGCTTACTGCAACTGCGCCAAGGGAACCTGGATGTGCGCCGAGGGCCTGGAAAATTTCATCTTCTGTGGCTGGTCGGAGATCCGCCGTGCGGCAGACTTCGGCTAATTTGCTCAGATTAAGTTCGTGGTCGCCTCTTAAAAGAAAGAGCTTGAGGCTGCCAGCCGCACTGTAAACAAGAGTCTTGATTTGACGGTCTGCCTTGGCGCCACCACTAAACTTTGCCAGATCTTCTATGGTGCGAACGCCTGGTGTAGCAAATTTCTCCAGGGCACCATTTTCACTGGCTTTAGCGCTAGCGATTGGCTTGGCTATTGCTTTTTCTAAGTTGGCTGCATAGGTGCAGTTTGAGCAGGTCACCACTAGATCTTCGCCACTATCAGTCAGCAGCATAAATTCCACCGATTGGCTGCCACCCATTGCTCCAGAACTAGCCTCGACCATTAAGTATGGCAGGCCAACAGCCCTGAAGGTATTGCAATAGGCCTGGCGATGGGCCTCAAATGATTGGTCCAGGCCAGCGAAGTCGAGATCGAAAGAGTATGAGTCTTTCATTGTAAATTCGCGTACTCGTAAGAGACCAGCTTTTGGTCTTAGTTCGTCGCGATATTTAGTTTGAAATTGATACCATATTTGGGGCAACTGCCTGTACGAGGCGAGGCCGTCGCGAGCTACGGCTGTAAATATTTCTTCGTGGGTGGTGCCTAGCACTAGAGGCGCACCCTTCCTATCTTTCAGCTTAAACATTATTTCGCCCATGGTGTCGAGGCGACCGCTTTCTTGCCAAACTTCGGCTGGATGTAGAGCTGGTAGCAAGAATTCTTGAGCAGAAATGGCGGTCATTTGTTGGCGAATTATATTGATGATTTTCAGTCTGACCTTATAGGCAAGAGGTAGCAGGCTGTAGATGCCAGAACCTAGACCGCGAATGAAACCGCCCCGGAGCAATAGTCTGTGACTAGGGCTTTCGGCTGCCGCTGGATTTTCTTTGATAGTTGGAATGAATAATTTGGACCAGCGCATGAGCACTCCCTGTTAGTGTTTACGAAAAGGAAAAAGCTTAGTCTCGCTCAAGGGCCTTAAGCCTATCTGCTTTTGCTTTTTGTGGGTCGCCGAGCTTGTCTAATAGTGCTGCCCGAGATTGATAATATTTTGAGGTCGGTTGCAATTCGATCACTTTGTCCCAATCTTTGACGGCCTCTTTCAATTTGCCAGCGCTGGTAAAAATTAAAGCGCGATCGGCATAAAGGGTTTCGTCTTCTGGCTCTTTGGCGATCATGCGATTTAGTATGGCAATGCCTTCATTAGGTTTGCCAGCTTTGACATAGTATTTGGCCCTCCTTACCGGAAGTGAGGGGCGGCCATCATATTTTTCCAGTACTTCTAAAGTTTTTATGGCCTTCGCATATTGTCCGGCATTTTCCAGAAACGTAGCATATTCGTCCATGCCCCGCGGACCATTGGCTTGCAGTGGCAGCTCTAATTTATACAATTCAAAATCTGCTAGTGCCTCCTTATCTAGATGCAAATTGCTTTTGGCTATGGCTCGACTTTTGTAGGTGCGTTTATCTGGGTGGGGGCAAGCAAGGGCCTTGTTGCAAAACTTGATTGATTCTTTCCAGTTGCCATCGATACCAGCTAATTCTGCCAGTTTTCGATAAGCTTCACTGTGGTCAGGGGCGATCGAAATGGTTTTGAGATAGCAATCTCTTGCGCGTTTCATGCCGCCGTCCATAATTGACATGTCTTGATAGACATAGCCCAAGAGATACCAGGCTTCTGCATTTTGGGGCTCTTTTGCCAGTATTTTGTCGAGCAGAATCTTAGCCTGTTCAACTTTGCCATGAACGGCCAGGTCTTTCGCCCGCTCAATCAGGGGGCGCTTCTTTGGCGGTTCATTGGGCTTTGCTCCTGCAGCGGTTGACAACGTCAGCAGTAGAAATGAGCTTATGGCTGCAAAATAGACAGGGCAAGTGGAACGAGGCTTTATCATGCCCTAGATTCTAACACTGACAGGGTTTTTAATGACCGCCAAAAGGGGCTAGACGGCGCTTAAAATCTTGATTGATAGCGTTCTCTTTGCGGTCGTATATTTCTTTGAGAGCTTTTCTTCGCAACTCAAAAGTTTGTTTGATCTGTGCTTCAGTGGTTTCTCGGGCTATGCGATATCCGGTATTGCGAATGTCTGCACCGTTGGCCGGAGGAAGTTCAAGTTCAAGCAGTTGCTCTTCTTCTATGGTTAGTTTATCGGTTTGAATCTTGAAGTCTTTTTGATTGCGGTCGAGGGCTTCTTTTTGCGCTTTTAAGATGCTTTGCCGCTCATCTTCTTTGGCGGCTCGTGTATTAGCCGGTGCAGTTGCAGTATCTAATTTTTGAGCTGGTTCTTCCTCGGCGCTTTTGTTGTTTTGTTTATTCGCTTCTTCTATTTGGCCTAATGCCATGGCTGCGTACTGTCCTGGTCTAGTATCGGCACCAGCTTGAACGCAGGCGCGATAAGCTTGGCTTGCTTCGTCTAGACGTTTCTGCAAGACATAGATGTTGCCCAGCAAATAGAGGCTAGCTGGGTCTTTGCTATTTGAGACTAATACTTCCTTGAGCAGTTTCTCGGCTGCAAGATAATTCTTTTGCGAATAGAGAGTTTCGGCCCTGGCGAAACGCTCGTCAGCTGCTAACGCTGCTTCACTTGCTAGCAGCAAAGACAAAATAGCGAAAAGCGAATTAATGGCGCGTTTTTTTCTATTCACCAGGCTATTATAGCTGAACTAGACTGCCTGGCGATTGGCTGTTTTAGAGATTTTCGCATGTTCCCAAAGCGCAAAGAATTCTTACATAAATTCATTTAGCTTCGTCAAATTCTCTTCGCACCATCAGTAGTGCAAGCCTCTTATGGCTGTCTGTGTCAGCGATTGCACGATTGTGAATATCGTGAAGAAAAATCTCGGCAACTTTACCTCTGTAACAAATACTTGTCATCGTGACGAGCTGCGACTAACCTGAGTTTCGGAGGGATTGACCCTCGCCCTGATCGCTTTGAGTTATTACTATTCTAGATACGACCAAGAATTTTTAGTGATGACTCGCTATAGCGGGAGACATCAAATATGTATGAAACTAAATCAGCCACTCTTAGTGGCAGTAACAGATATAACGCCGTTAAAACTAAACTTGTAATTACTGATGTAGACGGCACTCTAGCCTCTTTCTGGGATTATTTCGTCCCGGCGATGAGAGACTTTTTGCGCGATCTAAGCAGCCGCTCTAACAAGCCATCCCATGAGTTAGCGCAAGATATCGGCCATATTATTGAACGCCGTGGTAGCCATGAATATCCTTGGCTGCTTGAAGAAACAAGCTTTGCCTGGTCTTACTTTTCTAAAGATCCAGATACTTTTACAGAAGAGTACGTCAAACCATTTTGGCAGGCATTAGATCATAATCGCTCGAAGTATCTGCATGCTTATCCCCGAGTACTAGATACTTTGGCTGAGCTGAAGAGTCGCGGCGTGAAGATTGTGGCTCTGAGCGATGCTCCAGAATATATGGCCCGGGTGCGCAATCAACAGGTCTTCGATGGTCTACTTGATGCGGTCTATTCACTCGAGACAGTTGAGCCTGACAAAGATGATGTATTCCATCCGATTTCACTGGCTCATGGTCGTGAACGCGTGCAGCAATTGCGGCAGTCTACAGCCAATCTCAAAACGGCCCTTCATATTCTGCCCCAGTCTTATGAAAAACCTTGTGCCCATGGTCTAGATAAGATTTTGGAAGACTTTGAAGTGTTTCCTCAAGAGTGCCTCTTTGTTGGCGATAGCTTGGCAAAAGATGGAATGGTAGCGGCTTCTCGCGGCATTCAGTTTATCTGGGCACACTACGGTACAAGTTTGCCTGCCGAGTACGAAGAAATGGTTAATCGTTCTCTCAAGCCACCAATTCAGGATAAGTTCCATCGCACTTTGCCGCAAGAGTTGATTACGGCTGTGGCAGCGCGTTACGATGAAATTTTGAATTTCGTAGTATAGCTATTGGGCTTTTTCGGCCTTCTCAATTATCTTATTCAAATCGTATTGCAGCTCAGGCTTAGTAGCGCTTTCTTCTTTGAGGATTTGCAAAACTAGCTTGTGCTGCTGCGCGTTTGAGGTTAAAGACCAAACGGCAGCCGCACCAATTGAAATTTTGTTGATGCTTCCAGTTAGCTTTTTAGACCAGGGCACTGTCGATATGATCTTTTGCACATAGCGTTTGTCACCCGTAGCTAAAAAGCAGCCCCAGAGCATGTCTAGGTCACTAGGTGAAGAGATGTAGAAAGTATCTAGCTTTTCTGGTGAAAGATCTAGGTGCGTAATTACGCGATCGGCGGGAGCAATCGCTTTTTCAATTATTTCCGCTTCTGCTATGGCTGCCGGAAGCCTGGTTAGTCTTAAAACCAGGGGCAGTACTTCTTGCTTATGCTCGTCAGTAATTTGAGCTTGACTTACCCATTGTTGAATTTTCTCAGGGTTTTGTAAAAATACCCGGCTGAGAAATGAACTGATTGGAGGCAAGGCATTTTCTTTATCAAAGGCCTCTTCTTCCTCGAGCAAATGTAATGCTGCTGGAATCAAATCTGGTGACGGGAAGAGATAATAATAGGTCATCCACTGCCAGAGATCTTTTGAGCTGCGCAGCGATTTTATCGCTGATTTTGGCTGTCGCATTGCACCAGTGTTCGTGTCTGAGCCATAATGCGAGTCTGATTTTTTTGCTAGTGCTGTTTCTTTTGATGCATTTTCTACCGTTGTGGATTCTCCATCAGAATCCTCTGCGGCTTCGCTTTCTTTTGCTACAGAGGCCAATTCTGTGTTGATGTCGATTTCCGAAATCGATATGTTGCTTGGTTGTTTGAATTTACTAGCATCGAAAGGGAGGGTTTTGTAGCCCGAATAAACTAGAGTGCGTTTACCGTGTGGCGTTGCTATCGTTAGTCTAAGTGGATCGCTGTCGCTGTTAACAAGCAATTCGGTATCAATTGATGATTCACTGTATTTATACGATTTTGTTTTGACACCATCTGTCACCGGTCCGTCTGTGGCAGCAATACCTTTGTCGGTAAAAAACTGCAGCTCTTTGCCAAACTCTAGGTCTTTGAATGCTCGCTGCCCCGATGCTAGTATCGGCATGCGGGCTTGGGCTGGGGTTGATTTGTCTAAAATGTGCTTGCCACTGGAGTCAACTAAATTGATCATCCAAACATCGGGTGCGGCAATAATAATTAGGCCGTGCAGTCCTAATGGCTCATCTGGTGCCTCTTCTACTCGGCCATAGGTGTCACCAGCACGGTAGCAAGTGCGGGGCTTCGCACCAAACGAAGATGGGTCTATGTCTTCTGCCACATAACGCACTTCAAACTTTTTCATTGTGCTTGGTGTCGCTGCAGTCTCGGCATTGCCCGGTAGTAGAGGCATCAGAGCGAGCGCCAATAGCAAGGCCAATTTGGTAGATTTGCCTGCTTGTTCTCTGTTCACTACTGACTACCCTATCTGACTGTGCTCACAGCTGTTTTAGAAATATCAGATAATACACTGGCCAATGAAACTTTTGTATGCACGCTTTTCATAGTTCCACCTTCGGCACCGTATTTAAGGTGAATAATGCAGCCCGAAAGATTGTCTTCTTCAATATAGACAATGTACTTAGTATTAATCAGGTGTTTTCCGCCTGTGACCGGCATAACTTCAATAAAAGCCATTTTCTTTCCTCTTTGCGACTGTTTTGCCATTGTCTTGCGACTGCTATGTACGTCTATATGTCTGCTTTAGCCAAAATAAGTTCCCTCCTCTAGAATAGGAAAAGCTTCGTGAGGGAAAAAATTGTGAAATTGCCAGGCAGTCTCAAAGATAAATTATGCGCGGCGCTGGGTTTAAGTCTCGTCTGTGGTATAGCCCTGCCTCTAGAACCGGTTGAGGCCAAGGCCAAAAAGGCTAAGGCGGCTGAGACCAAAGCCGAGAAACCAACTGCAAAAGATAAGTCTAAGCCTCATGAGCCAGAGCTTGAGGCTAAACAAACGCCCCAGGCGCCGCAGCCGGCAAAGGATCCCTGCCCGGCCTGTGGGCGTGGCTAAGCCAAGTGACTGGTGTCATTCCAAAGCTTTATTACTGGTTCCATCAAGTTGTGATCGTAACCAAGAATGCTGACCGAGGCGGTGGCCAAATTAAAAATGCGGGCCTCCGGGCTGGGTAGCTTTAGAAAACTAGCAGCCACGAAGCGCAGCATATGACCGTGGGAGAAAACCAAAATATTCTTCTGTCCGCTTCCCTTTTCGGCCTCTCTGATGCGCTTTACTACAAGGTCGGCTCGCGCACCTATTTCGGCGACACTTTCGCCTTCCGGGAAGCCATCGCGAAAGGGGAAGAAATCGGGGCGAGTTTTGAGAATGTCTCTAGTTGTCACACCCTCGAAGGCACCATAGTGCCATTCGCTGAGATCATCGAGCACTTCTATCTGGGCGCCAAAACCAGCTAGTTCCCCGGTGCGTTTAGCTCTTTGCAGGGGGCTGCTAAATACATGGGCGAATTCTAGACCTTTCAGCCGTTGGCCTAATTTTCGTGCCTGCTCTTCACCGTTTTCGGTCAGAGCGATGTCGCTTAAGCCAGTATGCTGGCCCGTCAGAGACCATGTTGTTTCGCCGTGACGGGCCAAGTAGACTAGCGGAAGTTTATCTAGGGGCAGCATTTTTCGCCAGCCAAAGTAGCGCTAACAATTTCTTGCGCTTCTTTGATGATGGTGTCGAGATGGTTGGCGTCCTTAAGGCTTTCGGCGTAAATCTTGTAGATGTTTTCAGTGCCTGATGGTCGAGCGGCGAACCAGCCGTTAGCGGTTACCACTTTTAAGCCACCAATGGCGGCGTCATTACCCGGAGCCTTGGTTAGCTTCGCTTCTATTTTCTCGCCGGCTAACTCTGTGGCATGTACGGCATCGGGTGAGAGTTTAAGCAGTACTGCTTTTTCTTCCATGCTAGAAGGAGCATCAACGCGTTTGTAATAGGATGTGCCGAATTTTTCTGTTAACTCTTGATAGTGAACTCCTGGATCTTTACCTGTAATTGCCAGCATTTCGGCTGCCAGAAGTGCCATTGCGGGACCGTCTTTGTCAGTAGTCCAGGGCGCACCATCTTTTTGCAAGAATGTCGCTCCGGCACTTTCTTCACCACCAAAACAGAAGGTGCTGTTGAATAGACCAGCGGAAAACCATTTGAAACCTACCGGCACTTCGCACAAGACTCGCTTCAAATCTTTAACCACACGATCAATCATCGAGCTGCTCACTAGAGTTTTGCCCACGGCGGCATTGAGCGGCCAATCGGGGCGGTGGGTGAGTAGATAGTTAATGGCAACAGCGAGGTAATGATTGGGATCCATCAAGCCCGCTGAGGGCGTGACGATGCCGTGGCGATCAGCGTCAGGGTCGTTGCCGAAAGCTACTTGAAACTGATCTTTTAATTTAACAAGATTGGCCATGGCAAATTTGCTGGAGCAATCCATGCGAATTTTGCCGTCATGATCAAGGGGCATAAAGGCAAACTGGGGATCGATTTTTTTGTTTACTATTTCAATGTCTATGTTGTACATGGCATTGATAGGTTCCCAAAGAACAACTGATGCTCCGCCTAGAGGGTCAACTCCAAGTTTTAGCTTGGCATTGGCGATTGCTTGCATGTCTATCACTTGAGCTAGGTCGCGCACATAAGGCGTGATGAAGTCTGTCGTGTGTGTGGTTTTTGCCTTGATTGCGCTTTCGTAGGAGACTCGCTTAACTTCTTTGTTGTCGTTTTTAAGCAGGTCATTGGCCCGGTTCTGAATCCAGGTGGTGACGTCGGTGTCGGCTGGTCCGCCGTTTGGTGGGTTGTATTTGAAGCCACCATCAGCTGGTGGATTGTGCGAGGGGGTGGAGATTAGAGCATCGGCTAGATGTTCTTTGCGGCTACGGTTGTAGTTGAGCACAGCTCTTGAAATAACGGGCACTGCAGTGATGCCATCATTGGCGGCAATCATTACTTCCATTTCGTTAGCGGCTAGAACTTCTAAGGCGGTGGCTTGCACTAGCCCGGAAAGAGCGTGGGTATCCTTGCCGAACAAGACCGGACCGTCGGTGCCCTGGGCTTTGCGATAGTCACAGACTGCCTGGGTGATAGCGAGAATATGAGCTTCGGTGAAAGTGCCATTGGTAGAAGTGCCACGATGGCCACTGGTGCCGAAAATTACCCTTTGGGCTGGATCGGCAAAATCTGGCTTGTTTTCGAAATAGGCTTTTTCCAATTTTTTAACGTCAATCAAAACGTCGGCTGGAGCTGCTTTTCCGGCTAATGGATGGGTACTCATTTTTCTTTTTGCCTTTTCAAGGGATTCATATGTACTGACGTGACGTGACGGAACAAAAATGCTAGAGGGCCAGTCTGTGGCCTAAAAGGAAGAAGGTCTTCACTTTTCCTCCATGTTGAAACGGCAATATCAAAGTGACACATCGACCAGAGACTAGCCAGAAATGATAACAGCGCGAGCCCTAAAATATCAAAAACTCAAGGCTCTTGATTTGCCTCTCAGTTTTCCGCCGGCTTCAGAACTAGCGGAAAATCTAGCTAGCTCGGAATGCGAGGAATATGCCATTGACCGCATCAGGCTTCCTGAGCGCCTCATGGCCTTGCAGCAGTTTGGTTATAACACCCATTCTTTTCTCAGTCTCTATCGCGGCCTTTGCTACTTCACTGTTCCAGCGGTGCCTGGCTACATACCGATCATAGTAAGCCAGGGCTTGATTCTAATCAGTGGCGAGCCGATTTGTCCGCCTGCGGCATTGCTGCCTTTGGTCACTGCGCTGGCGCGCTATGCCAAGGTTAAGAACTGCTCTATAGGCGCTATTCCGGTTTCGGAAAGGGCGAAGCAGTTGCTAGAGTCTGTTGGTTTTGACTCTATTTATATTGGCAAAGAGCCGATTTTTGATTTGCAGCACTTGCCAAAATTCAGCAAATCGATTCGCCAGGCCGCCGCTCGTACTAGTCGAAAAGGTTTCAAAGTTGTCCCTTTCGACCCTAGTTATCAAAAACAATTAGAAGAACTCTGTGCTCAGTGGCAAGATTCTCGTGAGTTACCTCCCCTCGAATTTCTCTTTCAATTGCGCCCCCTTGAACTGAAGCAGTACAAAAAGTATTTTCTCGTGGTAGACCAAGACGACAAGCTCTGCGCTTTTCTCGCGTGCTCTCCCATTTATGCTCGAAATGGTTGGTATTTAGAGGATTTGATTCGTAGTCCAACGGCCACCAATGGCTGTACTGAGCTGCTGCTTACCGAAGCGTTAAAAACGCTTGCAGCCGATGGTTTCGCCATGGCGACTTTGGCTCTCGCTCCCTTAGCTGGTCTGCCAGATCGAGACGAAACACATCCTATTCTCAATTTCATTTTGCGCCTTTGCTATCGCCACCTCTCTTGGGTCTATCACTTTCGTACCTTGGAATATTTCAAGGGGAAATTTCAACCGAACCATTGGGAGAAGAACTACTTTTGTGTCTACCGTAGTGGTCAAAAGCTCGGAGTTACTGTCAGTTTGCTGCGCTCTTTGATGCCTCGTGATATCCTGGCAATCGTTAGACACAAGCTTGAGCAATGGCGCTTCTATGAGACAAAACAGTAAATCAACTGGTCAATTGACTCGTCACCACCTAACAGTGGCCGGTGAGAAGCGTTCGTATTGGTTATATCGACCTGGTGCAGCTGGAAAAAGCGAGCAAAAATTACCGTTAGTTATTGCTATGCATGGTTTCCTCATGCCGAGCCGCATGATGATAGAGGTTTGTGAGCTAAATCAGGTAGCCGATCAAAATAGTTTTTTGATTGCTTATCCTGATATGGCCTTCTTTTGGCAGTTCAATGTGCCGCGGGGATTTTATAACAAAGACTGTCACTTCATTGAGCTTTTAATCGACTCTCTTGTCGATAGCAAAGCTGTGGATGCTGCCAGGGTTTACGCCACCGGTTATTCTAATGGCGCTGACATTTTGCATCTGTTTGCATGCAGCCTTTCGCTCTCCTCTAAAATTGCTGCCTTTGCCCCTGTCTGTTCTAATCTTGATCGCAGTTGGGCTTCAGCTGTGGAACATAAGCAACCAGTGGCTATGATGATGATTAGTGGCACTGCCGACAAGTTAAACAAGTGGGATGGAGATCTAGATCGCTGGATGTCGGTGGCCGACACTTTTGAATACTGGCAAGCCCACAATGGTATTAACTCAGTTGATACACGCCTGCATTTTCCTGAGAGTGTGCCAGCTGCTAGAAAGGCCACTTCCGCGCAGTTGATTCAATCTTCGAATGCTCAAAATGGTTACGAGGTTTCACTTCTAAAGATTCACGGAGGCGGTCATACCTGGCCAGCCCAAAGAGCTGAGTCGTGGTATTCCCGCTTGATTCTAGGTCCGATGCACCGAGAACATTTTGCCAGTGTAGAAATCTGGAAATTCTTTGAGCGCCACCATCATAAGCAACATCTAGATCAGTACAGAGGTCAATACCGTGAGCACTCTCCACACGTTAAGGTGCAGACTGCTAAAGCTGGTTAGACTCTATTTCTCCTGAGGAATATAGCATTGTCCCTCGTCAAACTGGATGATCAATGTGCAGTAAGGAATTGAATCCGTTAACCTCTGCGCTCACTGCCTTTGCCGATTTTAGCGAACCTACTTTGCTTTGCCAGAGCAATCGCTATGCCATTTACCGGGCCTATTCCAGTAAAAATGCTGCTTTTGTCACTCTTAAGTTGACCCTGGCTGAAAAGCCGAGAGAGATTGATATTGAGCGCTTGCGCCGGGTGCACAAGCTTCTATGGGGACACAAGCTTGATGGAGTCATGAACGTTCTTGACCTACAGTGCGAAGGTGGTTTCACTGCTTTAGTGATGGAAGATGCTGGGTCGAAAACACTGGCGCAACTTATTTCAGAAGCCGCTGGACCGATTGACATGAAGGCATTTATGGTTGCAGCTGTGCGCCTGGTGAAAGCGGTGCAACTAATCCACCAACAGGGCATAGTTCACTGTGAACTTTGTCCTGGCAATATCGCGACTAACTCTGGGTATGCCGGTTTGACAATAGTTGATTTTGGCAAAGCTAGCGAGTTGACTTTGATTGAAAAGTCAAAGGTTGATTTGATTCGCCCCGCTCGACTTCGTGGTGCCTTACGTTATATGGCGCCGGAGCAAACTGGTCGCATGAATTGTGCTGTTGATTTTAGAAGTGATCTTTATTCGCTTGGTGTAATTTTCTATGAAATGCTCACTGGCCATGCCCCTTTTCAATCTGAGGATGCCCTTGAGTTGGTCCATGCTCATCTTTCGCAGGCGCCAATTCCACCCCGTGATCTTAATCACAATGTGCCGCTGGTTATCTCTGATTTGGTCTTGAAACTGTTAGCCAAGGCTCCTGATGATCGCTATCAGACAGCTGCTGGTTTGGTTTTTGATCTTACTGTAATTCAAGAGCATGACTGCAACAATAACGATTTTGTGCTTTGCACTATGGATAGACCTAAGACCCTTTCTATGCCTGAAAAACTCTATGGGCGTGAGCAAGAATTGCTAGTTTTGAGGCAGGCCTTTGAGCATATGCTCAAATCAAATCGTACTCAATTGCTGCTTGTTAGTGGCTATTCAGGAGTTGGTAAGACCGCCCTGGTGCGCTCTTTGTATGACCCTCTTGCTCGTGAGTGGGGCTTTTGTCTTGGTGGCAAGTCGGATCAGCTTAAGGGCGATGTTCCTTTCATTCCTTTCGCCACAATTGCTCAGGCCTTTCAAGAATTGGTGCAATATGTTCTCACCGAGAGTGAAGAGCAGATTGCCTATTGGACCGATAGACTGCAGGAGGAACTTGGGTCTGGTCTTGGTTTTATTGTTCGGCTGATTCCCCAACTTGAGCTTCTGATTGGCAAGCAACATTCACCTCTTGAACTTGGTAGCGATGAGTCTAAAAGATTCAAGACTATTTTTAGACAGTTTATAAAAGTCTTTGCCAGACCAGAGCATCCCCTGGTACTTTTTCTTGATGATTTGCAATGGGCCGATGCTGACACTTTGCAGATGATCAAAAGCCTGGTTCTCGATGGCGATGATCTTAGTTTGCTTCTAATTGGTTCTTATCGTGACAATGAAGTCGGTGAGGATCATTTACTCAGTCAGATGTTGGCTGATATCTTTGTAAGCAACGAAGATATTAAGATAAACAGTATTGCCTTGAAGCCTCTCAGCATTGATTCACTCAATGAACTAGTGGCAGATACCTTGCGGGTTAGTGTTAATAGTGTCGACTCTAAAGCACTTACCGCTCTAGTTTTTGAGAAAACCGGCGGCAATCCTTTCTTTGCCATTCAGTTCTTACAAGCACTTCACCAAGAGAATCTGATTAACTTTAGTTCGAGCAGCGGAACCTGGACCTGGGATCTCAGTAAGCTAGAAGCCTTACAGTATGCCGACAATGTAGTAGATCTGCTCGTTAATAGGTTGCGAAAACTACCAGTGGTGGCTGCCGACTTGATGAAAGTCGCCTCTTGTTTGGGAAACTACGGAGACCTAGATACTTTAGCTAGTGTCTTTGGCCGTAAGGCAACTGAAATGGAAGAAGCTTTGCTTGAAGTTACTAGGGCCGGCCTTTTACTGCGCCAGAAAGATTCCTATAGATTTTTGCATGACCGAGTGCAGCAGGCATCCTACGCCTTAATCGACGAGAAGCAGAAAGCCGTGGAGCATTTGCGTATTGCTCGTCTGCTCTTTTCTAAGTTTTCAAACGAAGAACTAGAACACTCTATTTTCGAAGTCGTAAATCAATATAATCTTGGTGCTAGTCTCGTAGCCAGCGCCGAAGAGCGCGTGCGTTTGGCGCAACTGAATCTTCTGGCTGGACGCAAGGCTCAGAAAAATACCGCCTATTCTTCTGCTTTGCAGTATTTCGCTGCTGGCTTGAGTGGTTTAGCCGACCCCGATTGGAATGAAAATCATCTTTTGCTCTTTAACTTACGTTTTGCCCACGCTCAGTGCTACTGGCTGATGGCTGAATTTGCCTTGGCCGAGGCGAAGTTTGCTGAACTCTTACCCTTTACCGAGAGCGCCATTGAGAGAGCCAATGTTTATCGGATGTTGGCTGAAATTGGCATTTGCAATTCTGCTTATGATAGCGCCGTAGAACATTGTTTGAAGGGCTTGACTTTGCTTGGCGTTGAAGTGCCCGCTAGGCCTGATAAGGCGCAGGTAGACATTGAATATAATGCGGTCTGGGAAGCTATTGGTTCAAGAGCGATAGAAGATTTAATTGACTTACCATTGATGATGGATCCTATTGGCTTGGCTATCGTTGACCTTTTTCAGACTCTCAATACCGCTAGTATGATTGTCGATCGCAATTTGTTCTTTCTTGGCGGTTGTCGCATAGTGGCAAGTAGCCTCAAGTTTGGTAATTGTGACTGCTCATGCTTGGGTTACGCTCAATTTGGTTCTACTTTGCCCCGCCTTTTTGGCCGCTACGATGACGCTCGTGCTTTTGCTTCATTGAGTTGTGATTTAGCAGAGAAGCGCGGTCTTGATGGCTACCTGGCGCGATTGCAGTTCTTAACTGGAATGATTTCTTTTTGGACCGATGGCTTGGTTGTTGCCAGACAGTGCTTGGAAGTCGCCGCAGCCAGCGCCGTTCGCTCAGCTGACAATGCTTTTGCTGGTTTTTGTTATGGCCATATCATCGTCAACTCTTTCATTCTTGGTACACCATTGCGTCAAATCTTAGAGCGCGCTTCTGAATCCTGCAGTTTAACTCAGGCAAGCAATGTACTGTCTAGTACTTCTGGAATTTTCTACAGGATTGCACATAGACTGTCAGACGAGCTGTCTGTGTCTTGGGACCAAGACATTTCTGACGATCAATACGAAATGCAATTGCTGCAAGAAAACATTTTGCTTGCAGCTCTATATCAGGTCATGATGATTCAGGTTTATTATCTCGAAGGAGATTATAGCCGTTCGATTGCGATGGCCAAGAAAGCTGAACCGTTACTCTGGGCTCATATTACCTATGCTGGTGAGTGTGAGTACTGGTTCTATTTAGCCCTGGCTATGGCCGCTGATTATGAGCGAGTAAATAGTGTCGAGCAAAATTCCTATTTGCTGGCTTTAGATGAGCATCTCTTATTGCTTAAACAGTGGGCCGCCGATGGTGCTGTCAATTTTTCAAGTAAGTATTTATTGGTTTCTGCCGAGAGTGCTCGTATTAGAGGTCAGGACGCTTCCGCCTTGCAGCTTTATGAGCAGGCTATTGCGGCGGCGCAGCTAAGTGGCTTCGTTCAAATTGAGGCCTTAGCCTTAGAACTTGCCGGAAAATTCTGTTTAAGTCGGCAAATGAATACCGCTGGTTTTGCCTATTTGAAAGAGGCACGCGCTGCTTATTCTCGCTGGAATGCCAGCCTGAAGTTACGCGAAATTGATAGCTTGTATCCGCAGTTATTGCCGGCAGCCACACCGTGGTCTCTCGATATGATGACTGTCTTCAAGGCCGCTCAGGCTATTTCAAAAGAAGTTGAACTAGACAAGCTGCTAGACACATTGCTGCGGGTGATGGTTGAATCGGCGGCGGCACAGCATGCACTTCTGATACTTCATAAAGATAATGAGCTTGTTGTTCTTTCTCGCTCAGATAGTGCTATTGAAGAGATACCACTGAATGACTACATGATGGTGCCTCATTCTCTTATCAATTATGTGCGCCGCACTTTAGAAACAGTGGCGGTGGCTGATGCTGCCCACGACAATCTTTTTGGTCGTGATCCTTATTTCGTTCAGGTCAGAACTCGCTCAGCACTATGTATTCCGATCGTCAAGCAGGGAAAATTGCTTGGCCTCATGTACATGGAGAATAACCTGGCAGCAGATTTGTTTAGCGCTGATCGCATTGAGCTGTTACAGCTGCTTTCTGCCCAGATTGTTACCTCTCTTGAGAATGTCTTGTTATTTGAGACACTGAGAGCAAGAGAAAAACAATATCGCCTGATTTTTGAGATGGTTGGTGTCGGTAAAGTTCAGGCCGATGTGAAGACTAAGCGCATCAATATGGTCAATGCCAAGTTTTGCGAAATCACTGGCTATAGTGAGGCCGAATTGTTAGGCATGGAGTTTCCTTTGCTCACCCACCCTGACGATAGGGTTGAGGACGCTAAGTGGTTTGCCCGCGGTCTGGTCGATACTTCTTCTGTTTATCTGGTAGAGAAGCGCTATGTGCGCAAAGACGGTTCGATCATCTGGGTCGAAGTAAATGCGGCAATTTTGCGCGATAGTACCGGCCAGCCTGTTGCTTCTGTGGCTATGGTGCAAGATATCACTGCTAGACTCAAAGCTGAGGCAGATTTGCGTGCCCTCAACCTTGAACTTGAAACTAGAGTTTTGCAACGCACGGCAGAGTTAGGCTTGGCTAAAGAAGCAGCTGAGTCGGCCAATCAGGCCAAGAGCGAATTTTTGGCCAATATGAGCCATGAAATAAGAACTCCGATGAACGCCGTAATTGGTATGAGCGATTTACTCAGTCGCACAAAACTTGAGCCGGAACAGAGAGAGCTGGTCAGTACAATCAATACTTCGGCCGAGAGCCTATTGTTACTGATTAATGACATTCTTGATTTGTCTAAAGTTGAAGCGGGAAAATTAGAATTATCTTGCGCTCCTTTTAACGTCCTTGACCTGGTTGAAGAGAGCGTTGAGCTTTTTGCCGAATCGGCTGCTGAAAAGCGTGTTTCTCTGCTGTCGTATGTGGCTGCTGACGCTCCCCCGCTGTTGCTCGGTGATGGCGTTCGCTTGCGCCAGATTTTGCTCAACTTATTGAGCAATGCCATCAAGTTTACGAGTGCTGGCGAGGTCTTAATAGAGGTTTTTGTTGACAGCACTGAAGCAGAAAAAGAGGCAGGCGAAGGTAAAAGTTGTAGGGTTCGCTTTGTCGTTAGCGATACCGGTATTGGTATCAGTCCAGAGATAATTGATGGATTGTTCCGTCCATTTTCTCAAGGTGATGGTTCAATTACCCGTAAGTTCGGCGGCACTGGCCTGGGTCTCTCGATCACAAAGAGATTAGTAGAATTGATGGACGGGAGTGTTACGCTAGAGAGCGAATTGGGCAGCGGCAGTCGGTTTTCGGTGGAGATACCGCTTCTGGTTGCTGTTGAGAAAGATAATTCTATTGATAGCGCCAGGCGTAGTTTGCTCAAAGGAATTCGTCTGCTAGTAGTTAGTGCGCCAGAAGGTTTTGCTCGTCTGCTAAATGCTTACAGTCGCGACTGGGGCTTTGTTCTGAGTCAGGCTTCTAGCTATGCTCAAGCGTTAGTGCGACTGGCCGAAAGTAGCGCTGCTTTCGACCTTGTTCTTCTTGATGGAAAGTCGCTGCCTGAGGCCATTGCATTCGCCGATACTCTAGAAAGAGATAGTGATATTCCTCTAGTTTGGGCCGGGCCGGGCTTCTCGGAACGTTTTGCTGCTTGTTTGCGAAAACCAATCAAGCAAAGTCGATTGCTTTCTTGTTTGGCTGGTGTTCGCTTAGGAAATGAGCCGGAGCCGGCGCAACAGGCTTTGGTTATGAGCCCAGAGGCAGTCACCTTTAATAATTGTCGTATCTTGGTTGTTGAAGATCAGCCGGTTAATCAAAAGTTAGCCCAACTTCAACTGAAGGAGCTTGGCTGTTCTGTGGATACTGTATCTAACGGCATGGAAGCAATTAAGGCTGTATGTAGTTCCAGTTATGCGCTGATATTAATGGATTGCCAGATGCCTGAAATGGATGGGTTTCAGGCCACAAGGGCTATTCGTAAATTGGAGGAAGTCAGCGGTGGCCATTCAATTATTGTGGCCATGACAGCTCAGGCCATGAGTGGCGACCGGGAACAGTGTTTGGCTGCGGGAATGGATGACTATATAACTAAGCCAGTTAACGTTAGAAAGCTCGAAGCCGTACTGCGCCGCTGGCTTGGGCCTATTTATAGAGGTATTAATTCAGGCCTTGCTCCCGGTGGTGATGCTGACAGCGTTGAGTCTGTCATGAAACAGTATGCCAAGACCTTTGCTGAATGGGAAAGCTCCATGGACCGCGCCACTGCTGAGCAATTAATGAGTGAATTTGTGCTAGGCATAGGGCAGACATCAGAGGAGCTTGGCAAAGCAATCTCGGCGCGTCATTTGGCAGATGTTAAAGCCGTTGCTCATCGTCTCAAGGGGCTATGTTTGCCTTTTTATATAAATGAAGAAGAAAATGCTTGTGTTTCACTAGAAGAGGCGATTGCTGCAGGCGATTGGGTGCAAATCGACAGTCAATTTGCTTTAGTGCAAAAGAGCTTCGCCATTTTATTTGACCATTGACAACCGACTGGTGGGAACTTAGTTAGGGAGCTCCAGTCACTGTGAGCAGATTCGCAAAGAGCAAGTGTGCCTGAGCGTCTGCCTCGGAAACATTTAAACAGAATATTTTTGACAGCTGAAGCTGTCGTTTAACTACAAGTGTCTTTGACGCCTCACACATCTATTGGAGAGATTATGAAACAAGCAGTGATTTGTATTGTACCTACAGAAGTACAAGCTGAAGCGATTGTAGATATGCTCAAAACAGCTGGATTTCTCAATACTGATATTTCGGTGTTGATGCCAGATAGAACCGGTGTACGTGATCTCGGTACTGAAAAGCACAGTAAGGCTCCTGAAGGTACCTCAACTGGTGCAGCATCGGGAGCTGTTCTTGGTGGCGCCCTGGGTTGGCTCGCTGGAATCGGTGCCTTAGCTATTCCTGGTGTTGGTCCATTTGTTGCCGCTGGTCCGATTATGGCTGCTCTTAGTGGTGCTGCTATCGGAGCTGCTGGTGGTGGTGTTGCTGGTGGCCTAATAGGTTTGGGTATGCCTGAATATGAAGCCAAGCAGTATGAAGGTAAATTGCATGATGGCAATATTCTTCTATCTGTACACACCGAAAATGGTGATCAAGCTAAACAGGTCGAAGAAATCTTCAGGAATGGCGGTGCCAAAGACGTAACCCGCTCTGGCGAAGAAGCTGTTAAGAAATAGACAGAATCTGTTTGAGCAGTGAGAGGGCGGCCTGCAAGGGCCGCCTTTTCTTTTTTACTATGGGTACTATTTCTTGCTGCTAAAATATAGAGCTAGACTCTCAATTAGACTAGATACTATCCTACAAACTTGATTCCTTCTCGTAATTAATGATGACAAAAAGCTTTCTCTCTTCCGCCTCTCTCGCAATTTTGACATTATTGGTGGTGCCAAATCCGGTTTGTGCTTGGGATGATTTTGGTCACATGGCTGTAGCTGGTATAGCTTATAGACGACTCAAGCCGAGTGTTCGCACGCGCGTCGATCAACTAGTTCAACTTAATCCGAGCTATTCAACCTGGTTGGCAACTTTTCGTTCTGATTTGAAGGTAGAAGATAAGAATTTGATGCTCTTCATGCTTGCGGCAACCTGGCCTGATGCCATTAAGGGTGATACCACCTACAAGGCCGATGGCCTAGACAAGGGTTATCGACCTGATGGCATAACCTCGAGTCTGAACATTGGCTATAGCGATAAGTTTTTGCATAAATATTGGCATTTTGTTGATTTGCCTTCAAGTCCTGATCAGACAAAGCTCTTGTCTGTACCTACTCCTAACGGCGAAACCGAGATTGCAGTATGCCGCTCTACTTTAGCTTCAGATAGCCCGGATATGCTTAAGTCTTATGATCTCAATTGGCTCTTGCACTTGGTTGGCGATCTGCACCAACCACTACACTGTATTAATCGCATCACTAAAGGTTTGCCCGATGGCGACAGTGGTGGCAATGCCGTGAAAATATATGATACTGAGCCACCAACTTTATTGCATAGCTATTGGGATGAAGTCTTAGGCATAGAACGTAACCCCGCTAGTGTCTTACCTTTTATTTCAACTTTGCCGAAAGCTTCATCTAAGCAAGCGAAGAACTTGCAAGTAAGTAAATGGGTGAAAGAGAGTTTTGCTCTTTGTCTGAGCAAAGTATATGTAGCTCCGGTTGGTATCAGTGATCGTGTTGAAAAACTGACACCAGCTTACAAAAAAAATGCGCAAAAAGTGGCGAGGCAAAGAGTTTCTCTGGCAGGCGCTCGCTTGGCCAATATTCTCAATAATGAATTGAAATAGGTTCTACTGAGTCGTTCGCCCTCAGTGTCTGGTAATAAGTGTAGTTATGGCAATTGTCTGAAAGGCAGTTGGAATCACATATATTGCGGGCATAATGATGGTGGTATATGTGATATCTGAAGGGTTGTTTAATTGCTTTCGCCTTCGACTAGCTCTAGATCTAAGCAAAAACTGAATACTTCGGCCGAAGTAGAGCAGTATAACTTGCAGATACAAGAGTCTATCGAATCTCTTTGCAACCTTCATTCCCAGCCTTCTTCTCAAGGCTTTGACTTTGCCAATGGCAAGCGTGGGGCTAAACTTCCTGGTATTAATAATGGTGCCGGCGGCAATGCTGACGAGCATTTCAATTGGCCTACAGCTATTGTGGCGTCAATAGTTTTAATACCGGCTTTTCTTACTTTGACCTTTGGTGCTTTCGAGTTTTATGGCGCCAAGCATATTGAGATAGCCGCGGCCTTTGCTGCTGTTATTTGTCTAGCTCTGATAACCTATGTGGCCCGGGGTCAGATTTTTGCCCAGGCTCTTCCCCAGAATTTTCGACCACTAATGCCCAGGCTGATTCATGAAATCAGCAGTTACTCTATTGCTTCACTGGTTTGTTTGCCTCTCTGGGTAATTCTGTATTTAATTGCTGCTGCTTTTGTACCGGTGCACACAGCCATGGCTGTGGCTTCTTTTCTTGCTACTGCTGCTAACTTATATCTCGGTGGCCCTTTTGGTGAGAAAAAGCGGCGCTTGACCTCAAATATTGCCAGTACTAAACGGCAAAGCTCGCGCCGTTCTTTGTCTAAGGCTTTGTCTAAGGCTTTGTCTAAGGCCGAGGCTAAAGCTCAGGCTCGGCGCAAGTTTAGACAAAGCAGTGGTGAAAAATTCAAAGCTAGCTATTTTGCCCTGAAGCCTGAAGCGATTTGCAAATATTATCAGCTCTTCTTTTCTAAGTCGGCTCTGGCTCAATTATTTGAGCAGAGTCTATCTTTTGCTTACTCTGTTCGTGAGCGTGAGTTAGTGATTGATGCCGAAGCTCCAGGGTTTGATATCATTCCGCGGCACAAAGGCGCCAAGTTTACTAAGTCGTCTATGAGTGTGCGCTATCTTGAGGCCAGCCCACAAGATCGCAGTGGTCAATATCGTCAATTTCTTGGCTCTTGGGCTTTGCGCATGGCCGCTGATGCTCTCTTTGCTGATCGCGCCGGTGCCCTTGATAGTGTAATATTCAATGCTTTTTCTCTCATTGTGGTGCCGGAGACTGGCAAAGATGAGAGGGGCTGTTTATTGTCGGTGCGAGTTACTCGTGAAGATTTAGCCAAGCTCGATATTTCCCGGGTTGATAAAATGGCCTGCCTGCGTAAGCTTGGTGCCCGCCTTGGCACTGACTCTGCTGCTGTTTCTATTTATTCCAGCACGCCGTTAAGTGCCGTCCAGCCTTTGCGCACCACTGAGAGTGCTAGCCAGAATTCTAATGGCGAAGATAGCCCGCTCAACTTATCGTCAATTGATCCCGTTGAGTTTGAACATCTCATTGCCAATTTGTTAGTGCGCATGGGTCTTGAGACCCAACTAACTAAGGCCTCTCACGATGGCGGCGTTGACATTGTCGCTTTAGACAATAGACCAATTCTGGGTGGAAAGATTGTCATTCAGGCCAAGCGTTATAAGCGCACTGTGCCGGTGTCATGCGTGCGCGACCTTTATGGTGCCATGCAGCACGAAGGTGCCAGCAAAGCCATTCTTGTTACCACTAGTAAGCTTGGTGCCGATGCCTGGCAGTTTGCCGAGGGTAAGCCTGTGCAGCTAATTGAAGGGCAACAACTGCTTGAGCTGTTGCGTTTGCAGGGTATTCAAGCTCATCTCTAAAACTAAAATTCTAAGACTAAAATTTATAGATGTCTTTTAGGGCTTGCTTCAATTGGCTCGCCGAAACCCAGCGATCCTCTCTTTCTTTTTCAAGACATTTCATAATGATGTCGTTCACTGCTTGTGGCACCAAGCCCTCGCCTTCACCGATTGGAAGAGATACGGGCTTTTCATATAAATGCATGGCAAAAGTGTGAACAGCGCTTTCGCCTTTGAATGGTGGCTCTCCAGTTAGCATTTCGTAGTACATGCAGCCGAGTGAATAAATGTCTGAGCGCTGATCTACTTCTTGGCCCTTGCATTGCTCTGGGCTCATATACAGTGGGCTGCCAAAGACAAAACCCGGTTGAGTTAGTTGAGCCGGCTTTTCGTCATGACAGGCATTGCATTTAGCTATGCCAAAATCAAGCAGTTTGACATGCTGTGAATAGGGCCCCGGATAAGACTTGTCGTCATTACTTAGCTCTTCAATCACCATAACATTGCTGGGTTTAATATCACGGTGCACAATACCCATATCGTGCGCAATTGAAGACCTTCAATTACGCCGGCGATGAGGCGGTAGGCCAGGTTTTCTGAAAGTCGGTAGCGTTGGTCGAGAATGGTATCTAGCCCATAACCAGTCAGGTGTTCTAACACGAGATAGGGCAGTGGCTCAGAGCCTGGTCGAAACTGGGGGGCGAGGCCCTCTGTTTGATCTGAGAGAAAGCCGAAGGAATACATGTGAACTATATTGGGATGATTGAGATTATTGATAATTGTCGCTTCACGCTTGAAGCGCTCACGGCTTTCATCTGTATCAGAATAATCGGCGTGTAGAACTTTGACGGCCACCGGAAAGCCAGCCTTCTCATGGTGTCCTTTGTAGACAGTGCTAAGGCCGCCGCGCCCAATCACACTTTCTAGTTTGAAGCGCTTCTCGATAACAGCACCGACTAGCTTTTGGCCGTTATCCATAGTTCTAATAGCCTCATTATCCCTTTAGCTATTATCTACCAAGTTATCTATTCTTCAGCCAGGTAATGTTAATTTTGGTACCTTTGCTAACTTGATCGAGCAAGCAAAAGAGCTTGATTCCTTGCTTCTCTTTGGCCCCATCGAGCATGAAAAATTGGCCCTCCTTGCCCAGTTTGGCAGTCAGTTTGGGCGAAGCAACTGTAAGGGTCCAACCCGATGCTCTCAGCTGAGTCTGATACCACTGAAAGACGGCCTCTGGGGAGTCTTTTGTGCTTATGCCGACGGTGGCTGTCGGTGACCCTTTGGTCGAGTTGATAAAGCTAGTGCTAACAATATTGCTCGTGTACGGAGGCACTGGAAAGTTCCGCGGAATTTGAGGACTGATGTTGACGTGGGCTGCGCTTAAAACTGAGTCGTATTTTTGTTTGGCTACTTTGTAGTTTAAGGCCGCTGTGGCCGGGTCTGACTTTCCTTTCACCTGGGCTTGCACGCTAGCAATAGGGTTTGCCATTGTTACAGCAGAAATGGCAATGGCGACTGTTAGCGGTTTGATTAAGTTGACCTTCAATATCATGTTCCTTTGCTTTCTTTAGCCCTTCTAGAATGGGTTGCAGATACCGACCGTGTGTACTTCGCTCCAGCGCTTTACTCTGATTTCTCCTAGTGAACCGTTGTAGCCGGTGCCTGGTTTCCAGTAAACGTCTTTGTCCCAGAGTACCCAGCTCCAGTTCACGCCGGGGGTGGGAGAGCAGAAGGGATCGGGCGATGGTACATGGGGCAGAGGGATACCACCAGGCATATAGGCGTCATCGATGATTTTTGTTTCGTTGCCGTCGGGACTGTTATTTATGATGGTTGGCATCCACAGTGGTGCCAGGCCTTGGGCCAATGTTTTAGGCTGACATTCTAGAGTTTCGCCATCTGTGCTGAATAAATAGAAATCTTTTTCACCAGCGATCAACCAAGCTCTTGTTAGTGCTGAACCTAAAATTGAGTGTAGTTTAGCTGGTGTAATGGTCACGCCAGACTTGCTTATCATTTCGTTGGCGCGGTTGACCATATAGCCTTCCACTTTGCTGGTATCACCGGGCGGTGGTCCAAATATCACTTCATCCAGTGACCGACCGACGATGTCTAGACCAATCATTTGTGCTGGAGGTGAGACTGTGGCGCAGAGTACACCCCCGGCCGGCATGGGAGTGCCGGTCATGCTCTTAGGTGAGTCGTCAAAATCATAGGTCTGGGCTGCGCCGAATTCTACTTTGAATGGTGGCACTGGATAAAAATACCAGTGACATTTCATCTCGTCTACTTTGATATGTAAAAAAGAATGTGGTGCTGCTAACTTGAAGGGATGGCGGGGATTGCTCAACACCCACGACATAGCCGTTTCGCCGGTCGCGCCTGGCTTCACTGCTTGAGCATCGACTGAAAAGGCGTTAGGTACTGGTTTGGTCCATGTCGTTGGGATAGCGCTTGCTTTGTTGGCGTTGAAAGGGGTGCTTGATACCAAATGCGGTTTGTCGTTCCACTTGAATGGCACTTGCCAGAAAGTATGATCGAGTACATCAATTGGAGTGTAGCCTTTCAAGAAGTATGTGTTAGCAACTTCTCCCGGTAGTGGTGTTCTTGTGCACTTAGTGCTGCTGCTTGCCGGTAAGCTGTAGCCTGGTGGCAAGTAAAAATTGTCGGAGGGTGTACCGGTTAGTTCAATGTTGCTTTCTGCGTCTCTGTCCATTAACGATGTCTGCCAGCCTGCACCTGGTTTCACTTGGGTGCTTGAGCCGATACCAATCATTCTTACTGAGTTTTGTGTGGAGATATTGGTGAAGAAGCCGTGTAGATTAGAAGCCGTGGTTAGTTTGTCAGCTAGCGAATTACTGATGTCTTGAGCGGCATTAAAAGCGCTGCTGGCGTTACCGACGCCACTACCGGCATTGCCGTCATTGTTTGCTGCTTTGGCATTGATGGCCATGAGCATAGCCTTTGACCAGACACGATTAATGCGATTGAGGTTGACGCGGCCGTCGCCAATGACGTTGTTGTTAATGGTGTCGTTGGTACAGTCGAAGAAGCACTTTTGATCGTCTGACGGCGACAGCATAACACTGGGCTCGTTCAGCACTTCTTTGCCTACACTCAAGGCACCGGCATCGGTGGCGTTCTTGGTTTCGCGTTGGCCACCCATGTAAAGACAAATAATAATGAAGCCAATACCAAGCACCATCAATGTCAATGCTAGTACTGCGGCAAAGGCCGTCACCGAGCCACGTTTGCTTCGTTTCCCGATTGTGCTCATTGACCTAAATCCTCCAGAAATGCATCTTTTAAACTATTATTGTTATTCAGCAATGGTGGAGCCCACGATTGGTTCCACATCACCAGCTTTAAAGGTGTAGCCAGCGAATCCGGGAACTGGAACGGGTAATTTGACTTCCATAACCGTTACCACTGAAACTGAACCAACGCCTTTGGCTGGATAGTCAAATTCACTAAGGGCAAGGCTTTTCACTATTGTTGAAGCCTGGAAGCTGGCCAGAGCTTTTTCTGCGGCAGCGTGGGCTGCTGTGCCGTTAGGCTGATTGGCCGCGGCTCTTGCTGCGTTTTTTGCTGCAGTATCGTTCATTGAGTTGGCAATGATCATGACCGTGAGGTCGAGCAGAAAAAGGGCGATTGGAACTAAAATTGTTGCAGCCAGAATGGCTTCTATTAAGCCGCTTCCTCGCTTAGCTCTATTTCTCATTGCCTCTTCTCTCTCCCTGCTTTCTCGTTGGCGTTACGGTGCATAGTCTGGGTTTTCCATTTGGCGCTCGGCACTAATTTGAAAAGTCATTGGTCCGTTGAGCCCTGGAACGTTTATTGCTGGTACTGGAATGGTTAGAAAAGGGCTGCCAACCACAGTGGTTCTTACCATAACAATGCGATCGGTTACTTTGTCTGGGCCGGTCTCGCCATCGCGGTAGAAAATATCAGTTTGAGGATAGCCCTGCACTTTTACCAAATGACCCATGCCGCTTAGCCATTGGTCCGGAATGCCTTTGCGCACAGCACCGGCTACGTTTTCGGTGTCGCTTCTTTGCAGCAATGAAGCTTCATGCACTTGGTTGTAGTTGAGAACCATACAAAGGCCGTAAGAGACGAGCACTGTTAGCATATCTAAGAGGGGGAAGAAGAAGAAGATCAATAATATTGACAGAGCCGGACCAAATTCAACTATTGAATTGCCGCGTGCCCGCCGAGTCTTATTTTGTCGTCTGAGCTTAGTCATTCTCTCTCTCCGCTGCGCAAGCCAGGCATTTCTTGCTCTGGCGCTTACCTAATATACGCATTGACCTCAACTTTTAGAGGGAGTCGAGATTAGAATTGTAGTTTCATTGCCGCAATTGGGTTGGGGTATTATGGTTGCTGCTAGTGCTAGTTTGGGCAAAAGACTCTAATCATGACTGAAGATTCCGCACAAGAACATAGCTCTGGCCCAGAGCCAGAACAAGGCCCAGAACAAGGCCCAGACCTAAGCCCAACCCAGGCACCTGGTGCTTCTGCCAAGCCCAGAAGAGTGCCCAAGACTCTGCTCTTTAATGTTCCTACAGCCGAAGCTATCGAGGCCTATGCCGCCGCCGCAGCTGCTGCCGCTGAGCAGTCGAGCAGTGCTGCTGCCTCTACCGGCCCCAGTGAAGAAGCAATTAATACTGAGAAAGATCTTGCTATTGCCAATCAGGCTGACGCTGCTCAGGAGCAAGAGAAGAAACAGCAGGCTGCCCAAAAGCAGTCGGCCAGGCGGGTTGCCAAGACTCTCCTCTTTAATGAAGTCAATCTAGATGCTCTTAAGCAAGCTGCCGAAGCGGCCTCTACCCCAAGTAAGCCTCCTGTTCGTCCGTCCGTGACCGGCGAAAAGAAATTGCGAAGAATTGCCAAGACTTTGCAAGAGTCTTCCCTTGGTAGTTTTGGTCAAGAACAGTTGCATCTGCCCCAGTCTAAAATTGAGCCTGACGTTGATATAGAACCCACGGCGATTGCAACGCCAGCGGCCGAGCCGGCAGCTGCGGCTAAGCCTAAACGGCAGCAGTTTGTCGCCAAAACTATGCTCGACCATAGCATCTTGTGGGACACAGTCTCAAAATTTGAAGCCAAAATGGAAGAGAGGGTGGCCGAACAGCTGCTTGAGCGTGCTAACGAACCAGTCAAGCCGTTTATTGCCATTGTTTGTAAAAAACAGGCTACTCCCTGCTCATTCGTTTGGGATGCCACCGAGACAAAAGAACGGTTTCGCTACTGCGATCTTTGTAAGACGCCGGTCTATAACTTTGCTGGCCTAGAGCAGCCCGAGGCTGATGAGCTGATTTTCCAGCGGGAGAATCGCCGCAATGCCACGCTCTATAAACGAGCTGACGGCAAGTATATGACTGTCAATTGTCCAGTTGAAGTGAAGCGCAAGCGCGACATGATTTACATGTCTGTAGGTGGCGTTTTTCTTGCTATTGCCGCCATTGCCATTATGGTTCTCATGCCTCGCCCACCTAAGCCTGAGCCTAAAGCGGTAGTTGAAGATGTACAACCTCGTGGTCATGGCACTGCTACTAACAGAACCGCAGGCACGGGTTCTCCTACTTCATCCTCCGCTTCAAGCGGGCAAACTCCGCCAAGCGGCAGCGATGATGGCTCTTTCCATATGGTCAACGGCCAGCGGGTCTATCCTAATAACTCTGGTGCTGGTACAGCTCCAGTCAATTTCCCGCCTCCAGTTCAAGCACCTGCGGCCACCACCGATGCTGACGAAAGTGGTCAGTTCTGGCAGTACGATGGCCCGCAACCCGGCACCAGCGACGCGCCAGCACCGGTAATGACTCAGCCCCAAGGGGCCCAACCTGCTCAGCGCTAGCTTTTAGTTTGATTCTGGTCTTATTCTATGCGGAAAGTCGTGCGACCGATTTTGATAATGTCATTTGGCGCCAGTTGATATGGCGTGGAAATCAATTTGTCGTTAACGGTTGTGCCATTGCTACTCATCAAATCTTCTAACCACCAACGGCCTTGATCCCAGTAAATTTTGGCGTGATCTGCTGAGGCATAGCCATCTTCTGGCAAGATCACCTGGTTTTCTGGTGCCCGACCTAAATTTATGGTCGGCCCTGATAGGGTGTAACTTTCATTGGTCGTCAAGTTTAAGAGTACCGGTAGGCGGCCTGCTTGAGGATTATTCGATGACATCTTCTATATTTCCTGATGACAACTGTATTCAGTCACTGTAAGAGAACATTGTAGATCATGCAAAAGTTGATCATAGAAAAGTTGAATTAGGCCAGTCATTTTTTAAGGCAGCAAAGATGACGTCATCAACCCAGGTATCTTTTATCCAAAGGCTCTTGACGAAGTGCCCTTCCTGCCTCAGACCGACCGCCTTCATGAGAGACATAGAGGCTAAATTTCTGGGGTCTACGGAAGCCGTTATTCGATGTTTGCCCAACTTATATAAGAGTAGGTTAAGTAAGGCTGACAAAGCTTCTTTGCCATAGCCCTGGTTTTGATATTGGGGATGAATAGTAATGCCAATTTCTGCCAGTCTTGAATCGCTGCTGCTTATTTGAATACCAAGATCGCCAATTAACTGTTGATTTTCCTGCAGAGTGATACCAACTTGATACCACTCGCCTGTGACATTGAAGTTTTCTGGATGCAGTCGTCTAATCATCTCGTTCACTTGTTCGAGCGATTGCGGTTGCCAGCTCTGATAGCGCGCTACTTCGATTTTAGAGCGATAGGCGTGCATGGCCTCGGCATCGGCAGTGGTGAGGCTGCGCATGAGAAGTCTATCGGTTTTGAGTTCTTCAAACATTCAGATAGTTATAGCAAGCCTTTGACCTGCGATTGAAATTTCTTTTGCTGTGTTGAAGATAGTGAACGCTTTTGTTTGTGATTGATATTTGAGGCGATCACGGCTGTTGGTGTAGCTTTAGCTTGTAGTTGCAGGGCTACACCTAGAACTAGTACGAGTGCGGCCAGGCCAGCACTATAGAGCCCCGCTAGTCGAGCTTGAGGTGGTGACATGATCATAGAGAAGCCCCGTTCTGCTAAGCGGGCACAGAATAAAAAGATACTCTTGCTGAGAAAACCGCAGTTTTCAAGTGAAGCTTTTATGCCGTTGCGTCCTTGCATGTGTCGAAGTTTTTTGCCTGGAACATGCACCACTCGGATTGGTGAATTGCCGCTGATGAAATTTTTCAAGATATATTGGGGCGATCTAAATTCGAGGGTTTGAATCTTGTAACCCCGTTCACGCTCTTCCATCTGATATTGGCGCAGCATGCCAGCTTGGGTTTTGATGTTCATTCTCATAGCGAACCACTTTTGTTCTCTTAGTTCTTGTTCTCTCTGGTTTCGTTCTCTATCCTGATCAGCATAATTTGTCATTTTGCCTCCATCAGTAAAGCAATGAAGCAGAAATAGATAATACATAGAGCTTGTGATCAACTCGTGTGCATATTCGCTGCAAGACCTAAACAGGTATTGCATCTAGGCTTTTGTCGCGATTTCTCTTATCAGTCTGTGATGGTAGTTTTGACCCGCTTCGCAATACTGCTGGCGGTGCCAATAATTCTAATCTTCTATTCTTTCATTAGTTGTGCTGCTGAAATAGCGTCGGCTCTGGCAAAAATTGCTTTCGATTCTTGCTCTTTACCAGTTTGTGCTAAGTAACAAGCATAGCTATTGAGAGCTTGGTAGAGCAGCGTTTTGTCGTCTTTGAACGTCTGTTCTGCCAATTGCATTGCTTCTTTTAGTTCTTTTTCAGCCTCTGGGTATCGGTTTTCATCACGATCTAGCTGACCAAGTTTAATTAGAGCCAAAACTCTTTTTCTAGCATTCTTGCGGTTGTTGCTTTTATTTGTAGGATCGCTAACTACCTTTTCATAAATAGAAAGAGCTTCAGCTAGCAGCGGTCTCACCATCGGTAGTCTCTGCTGGCGGCAGTAGCATTCGGCTAAAAGCATGTCGATACCAGCTACTTGCGGGCTGTTGTCGCCAAGCAAGTTTATGTAGACGGTTCTAGCCCTAGTGAGAAGAGTCTCGGTATGTTTATCCATGGCCGCACCAGCGAGGCCGCGATTGACATGGTCAATTGTAGTAAAAGTAATTGGTGCAAGAATTCTCTTTAGGCCTGTTTGCGATTCACTGCCTGGTTGAGCAAGATCGTCTAATTCCTTTAGCAGAGTATCGTAAGCTTCTAGCAAAACCTGGCTATTGAGCTTGGCAATTTTTTCGTTGACCACTTGCAGCTCATCAAACATTTTTGCTTTTGAGAAGAGCGTGCGCTCCATGCGCAGAGCTGTCATTAAGCGGCCACGATTGGAAAACTTTTTGCGTGCTGTATCTTCGGCCGAGGCCAAAACCCAACGAGCTTGATCATACATATGATTATCTGTGAGCGTTTGGGCAATGGTGGTCTGGCAGTTCCAAATCGTCTTTAGAAGAACGGTACCGTGATCTGGCTCTGGCCCGTTATCACAAGACATGTAAGCAATTACTGCTGCGACAAAAACAAATAGGGTCCAGAAGGCGTAGCGTAAGTATTTGATTTCTAGACGCTGTTTAGTTGGGTGCTGCACCGATTTGACTTTAACTGAGCCTGATTGAGGCTGAATCGTTGGCAGGTCTTGTAGTACGTCAGAAATTGTTTGATAGCGGTTTTCGGGCAACTTTTCTAAGCAGCGGAAGACTAGTGCTTCCAAGCTTTTATTGATATTTAGTTCGGGCACCACTTGGCTAAATGACCGCGGCGTCTGGCTGACATGCATGGTCATTGTGTCGTAGGCCGTTTCACCTCTCAGTGGTGCCACACCGGTGAGAGATTCATACATGAGGCAACCGAGTGAGTAAATATCAGAGCGATTGTCCATGGGCTTAGCCTGACATTGCTCGGGGCTCATGTAGAGCGGGCTGCCAAAGATATCGCCGGTTTGGGTTAGCCTGGTTTGTTCTTTGGCGGCATGCGGAAGCACTTTTGCAATGCCGAAGTCGACTATTTTGACTAGCTCAGAGCCGTCTTCGCCCTTAATTAAAACCAAATTGCTGGGCTTTAAATCGCGATGCAAAATACCATTTTTATGGGCGTGCTCTAGGCCTAGGCAGGTCTGGCGAAAAATATTAACGGCTCTGTCGAGGGCGAGATGGCCTACTTCTTCAAGCACTTCACTGAGATTTTTGCCATCGAGACAGTCCATTACCAGGTAGGCCTGGTCGCCGACAATACCAAAGTCGTAAATGCTGATAATGTTCTGGTGCTTAAGAGAGCTAGAGGCTTTGGCTTCGTGTTTGAAGCGCTCAATTGCTACTTTGTCTGAATCGTCGTGCAGAAGCTTAATCGCGACAATACGATCCATAAGTCTGTGGCGCGCTTTATAGACTACGCTCATGCCTCCGGCGCCTAGCACTGAGATAATTTCATATTGGTCAGCGAAAACCTGGCCGATCATAGGGTCGGCTTGCTCGTGCTCTAATTCGTGACCATCCACAGGGCACTTTGACCAGAGCGTTTCAAAGCGGGCATCGCATTTAGGGCAAAATTTCAAGTGCTTTCCTTGTAAGATAACTAGGTTGTACCAGATTTATGTGCCATTTGGCCAGCTTTTTGAACCTTGTCAAGGCAAGTCTGTCTTGCCTCATAGCTGTTTTGGGGTCAGGTGTTTCGCTGCCTCAAGGTAATATTTGCAATTAATTTGGCACTCTCTGGCTAATCGCACGTCAGAGCCCGTATCACAAATAGGCTTGTGCCAACTTGAAGCGTATAAAGAGGTTTGCAATGAATTTGCGTCGCAGTCAATTTTTACTAGTGCTACTGGTCTTGCAATTTTTTGTGTCGTCGGCTTCAGCCGAGGGGCCGGCAGCGCCGTTAAGGTCTTCACCCCCAGATGGCGGCCAGATAGCGACAGGCGGCAGGCCTTTCCTTGTGCAGCTCCCCTCCGGTTGGGAGGTCAGTGAGCTTAATGCCCCAAGGCCGAACAGCGGTCGTGAGATGGCTGGTGGGCGAGTGCGAGCCCTGAAGAAAGATGGCGATGGTATGGCTGTAATTGAGATTACTTATCTAAGTCGCAATGATGCTGGGCAGGCTGATATTGATAGCGAATTTAGTTCTTTTGTTTCTACTGTCAAATCTGAATATGAGAGCAAAGGTCTCAAAGCTAGTGCCACAGATACTAAGAAAGCTACTCTTGGTGCCCTACCTTCATCTGAGGTAGAAATTACTGTGGTAGGACAGAACAAAGAATTGCGGCAGTGGTTTTCTATGGCTCTTGGTAAAAAATATGTCTATGCTTTGAGCTTCACTGGTGAAAAACAGTATTATGAGCGCTTCCAGCCCGACTTTATTAAATGTCGCAATAGCCTGGCGATGGAATAATCTTTCTCTGGAATAGTCTGGCGCAGCGCTAGAGCTATTTCGCTGGCTCACTCTTTTCCCAGAGGTTGCTCTGCTTTAGTTTCGCTACGGCACCTATGTCTTTGTTCCAGATTTCTTCGATAACAAATACATTGGGGTAGCCCAAGGCAATAATTTGAGGCAAGCAAACATTGTTGAGTGATATTCGCCTTGAAGGAAAGAACGTGTTGGTGCAGTAAACAATAATCTTAGACTGTTTGTTTGGCACCAACTGTTTTAGTTTCTCTTCTTTTATGTCGGCACCCATGAGGCGGGCACCTTTAAAATGACCGTCTTTGTATTCGGCTTCGCTGCGTAGATCAAGAATTACCACATCACTCTTTTGGCTTTCTTTTTTGAATTGTTCAAAACTTATTTCGTGTGCTTTCCAATCAATCTTTTGAATACCGTTCTTGTATTGATCAAACGAAACTGGGTCAGCAGCTTGGCTGGGGCTAGCCCCAGCTATAGTTAATATTGTTAGTAAAAGAGCAAGACTTCTATTCATAAACTCTCCTAGCAAGCAATTACTTGACTAAGAGATTCCCTTTCTCTTCTCGCTCTAAGCGCACTGACTCGTCTTTTATTTGCGCTACTATTTCAAACGAACGCAGTCTGTCTTGATGTTCGTAGAGGTCGCTAACAAAGATTAGTTCATCAGCTGCGGTGACTTCAAGCAAGCGTTCTAGATTTGCTTTGACAGTTTCGGCACCACCAATGATGGCTACAGCCATACGATTTAGCACGGCTTGTTTCTCGTTGGCTGACCAGAGTTTTTCCATCTGCTCTAGCGATACTGGTGGCTTGAGCTGCATGTTCTCGCCGCGAATTAGCGATAGGCCGCGTTGCAGTGGTGTGGTCGCTAGTCGCTTCGCCTCATCATCGCTGTCTGCCGCTACCAGTGGCACTCCTATCATTACATAGGGTTGTTGCAGTGTTTTCGATGGCTTAAAACGACTGCGGTAAAGCTTGATGGCAACAAGCAATTCTTCCGGGGCGAAGTGACTGGCGAAAGCAAACGGTAACCCTTCTTCAGCTGCCAGTCGGGCGCTAAAGTCGCTCGAGCCAAGCAACCAAATGGGCACCTCTAAGCCGCTACCGGGATAAGCTTTGACCCTTTGATCGGCTGTGGCTGGTCCGAGGTAGCGTTGCAGCTCTGCCAATAACTCAGGGAAATCGTGGCCGCTAGAATCGAGCCCGCGTCTAAGGGCGTGGGCCGTGGCGCGGTCTGTTCCTGGTGCTCTCCCCAAGCCCAGGTCGATGCGGCCTGGGTAAAGTGTTTCGAGAGTGCCGAATTGTTCGGCAATGACGAGCGGTGCATGGTTCGGCAGCATGATGCCACCCGAGCCAACGCGGATTGTGCTCGTGCCGGCGGCCACGTATCCGATGAGAACCGATGTTGCTGCGCTGGCAATGCCGGGCATGTTGTGATGCTCGGCCAGCCAGAAGCGCTTGTATCCGAGCTTCTCGCCGTGTTGAGCCAGGTCGAGGCTTTTATGCAGGGCATCTGCTGGGGTTTTATCTCCTCGCACTGGGGCCAGGTCTAGTATTGAAAGAGCTGTAGTGGCAAGTTTTGACATTGTTTGAATTAGCAGTGTTGAGAGGTTTGGTAAGTCGAGCAATAAATCTATATTAGACCGGTCGGTCTAGGTTGTCAAATCGTTGTCTCTGTTGGTGGTTGCCTGGTTGTGTAGGTTACTTGCTTTTTGCAAGTGAGCTGCTATGATTCAGCAATCAGTACTTGCCCAGAACCCCTACAGAATAGTCGTTCCTCCCGAAATGTCAGAATTTGATACATCGCCTCTGCCCTCTGTTCACCCCGTTGCCGTTGCCCGTGAATATCTCACGCCCGGTGGCCGAAGGCGGGTATTGCGTCAGCCCAAAGTCGATTTGCCTAGAACCGATTTGACCATCGAGCATCCAGACGGGAAGTTGGCTGTGCGCACTTGGGGTGAGGGGCGGCCAATTCTGCTAGTGCATGGCTGGGCCGGCGATCAGTCTGATATGTTTTTTTATGTGCCGGCCCTTACAGCCGCCGGTTTTCGTGTGGTTACCCTCGATCTGCCTGCCCACGGCGAATCTAGCGGAGCCACAGCGAGTATTGAACAGCTGGCCGACGGTATATTGGCTGTGGCTGAACATTTCAAACCACTCAAGGCAATAGTTGGTCATTCGGTGGGCTGTGCTGCCAGCGCTTTTGCTATAGCTAAAGGCCTAGATGTAGAAAAGGCTGTGCTTTTGGCTCCACCCGAAAGTTATGAAAATCATGCTCGCTATTTTGCTGTGACCAAGGGGCTAGAGCCTCAGCAAGTTGAGGAGATGATCGATCATTTATTGGCTCAAGGTGTGAAAGTTAATATAACTACTTCTGAGATGGCATCAGCCTTTGACTTGCCAGGATTAATAATCCATTCAAGGGATGATCAAATCACAGCGCTCAATAATTCGCAGCTTATCAGCGCCAAGTGGAAAGACTCTATGTTCTTGCCTGTAAATGACTTAGGCCACCGTGGAGTCTTGCGAGATCGGCAAGTGATTGAGGCGGTCTGTGGCTTTATACTCGGGGAATAGCGAATCGATACGCTAAAGACATGCATTGTCTATGCGAGGGTTGTGCCTCTCGCCAACTGTTGAAGAGCTAGTCGCAAAGCGATAACATTGGCTCTCCATATTTATCTATTGTTGTCCCGCTCTCTATTTCTGTGAGTGTTGTCATATGAAAGTCGTTCTGGCTGAAAAACCCTCGGTTGCCAAAGATATCGCCGCAGTTGTGGGTGCTACCACCAAAAGGGATGGCTATTTTGAAGGCAACGACTATGCTGTCACCTATGCCTTTGGTCACTTGGTGACCATGGCCGAGCCCGAAGAGATGAATGCTGCCTGGGGCAAGCCATGGCGGCTGAAGCAATTGCCGATGATTCCAATTGAGTGGAAATATCGCGTGGTGGAAAAGTCAGCCCACCAGTTTAACGTCATTAAAAAACTGTTTTTAGATTCTGCCACCACTTCAATTATTTGCGCAACAGACGCGGGGCGTGAAGGCGAACACATCTTTCGCTTGATTTATAAGTTGACTGAATGCAAAAAGCCCGTTGAGCGGTTGTGGATTAGTTCACTTACTGCCGAAGCCATTAAAGATGGACTGGGCAAGCTGAAATCTTCTAGTGCCTTCGATAGCTTGGCTGACGCGGCCGCTGCGCGCGCTCAGGCTGATTGGGTGATTGGCCTCAATTTCACTCGTGCTTACACAACCATCAACAATCAGTTGTGCACTATCGGTCGGGTGCAAACACCAACTCTTTCTCTCATTGTCGATAGGCAAACGGCAATTGATGCTTTTACATCAGCTAAGTTCTTTGAAATTATTGCTACTTTTGAGCCCGGATTTATTGCCCGCTATATTACTCCGGCCACTGCTGAAGTTGAGCCCCAGACCCGTTTGCACGACAAGGCTGTGGCGCAGTCGATCGTCAAGGCTGTTGAGCCGAGCGAAAATGGTGTGGTGCAATCGGTAATTACAACCGAGAAGCGCACCAATGCTCCGGCCCTCTATGACTTGCTTACGCTGCAGAAAGACGCCAACAAGCGCTTCGGCTACACCGCTCAAGAAACGCTAAATATTGCCCAGAGTCTTTATGAAGAGCATAAGCTTCTTTCGTATCCCAGAACTGAGTCACGGCACCTTTCTACCGATATGGTCGGCGAACTGCCGCGCATACTTTCAGTGCTTTTAAAAGGGCCTATTGCCACTAAAGAAGTAAAAGATGCCTTCACTCAAGAAGGCATTGTGCCTGGCAATATCACTGCCGCATTGATTCGTCCACGCCTGACCAAGAGCTATGTCGACGACGGCAAGCTTACTGATCACCATGCCATTATTCCCACTCATAATGCCCTTCCTGCAAACCTGCCTTTGCAGCAGCGCAATATCTATCAACTTGTGGCCACCCGCTTTCTCAGTATTTTTCTTCCGCCTGAAGTGCGTGATGAAACCACGGCTATCATTACTTTAGCCGAGCACTCTTTTAGAGCCAAAGGCTTTGTTATCAAAGAAGTTGGTTGGACAGTTCTTGCTAGTAAGAACAAGGACGAAGAAAAAGAAGAGCCAAAAGCAAAAGGTAAGGGCAAAGACAAAGACGGCCAAGAAGATGCCCAACAGCTGCCACCTTTAGCTAAAGGTCAGCAAGTGCCTAAACGCAAAATTGAGTTAAAAGAAGGCAAGACTTCTCCACCAAAACCATATGATGACGCTAGTCTTTTGACGGCAATGAAAAATGCTGGCAAAGATCTTGATGATGAAGACTTGGCTTCGTACATGAAGCAAAAGGGCTTGGGCACTCCAGCAACAAGGGCTGCCATTATTGAGAGGCTATTGCAAACTGGTTATGTGGAGCGCAGTAAGAAAGCACTTTTGCCCACAGAGAAGGGCAAAGCTTTAATTGCTCAGGTGCACAATGAGTTGAAAGATATTGCTCTGACAGCGATATGGGAGCAGCGCTTAGCTGACATGCAAGATGGTAAATTGCAGCCGGCTTCTTTCGATAGTGATATTTCAGAATTGGTGCGTCGTATTCTTCCTGATGTCACCGCAGGCGGTGCCGCTCTCTCGGGGCCGTCTATACCACCTAGTGATGGCAGTAGTTTGGGCACCTGTCCATTGTGCAAGAAAGGTTATGTGCGCCTTACTCCGAAAGGAGCTGGATGCAACCGCTGGAAAGAAGGCTGTACTTTCTCTATATGGAAAGAACAGCGCGGCAAAGAACTGAGTGAAAGCCAGATGAAGGATCTGGTGGAAAAAGGCGAGACCAAAGTCATTAAGGGCTTCAAGAAGAAAGATGGTAGCGGCAAGTATGACGCTAAGTTGGTTCTTAATGAAGACGGCAAAATTCAGTATGACCTTGGTGGCGGAGTAACTGCGGCTACAGGCATTGGCGAGTGCCCCCAGTGTAAGAGTAAGGTTAGTGCCGAAGCTTCTAGTGGAGTTTCTAGCGAGATCGGTGCTGTCAGGCTGACGCCGAAAGGCGCTGGATGCAGCCGCTGGCGGGAAGGTTGCAACTTTACCGTTTGGCGAACAGTGTTCGGCAAAGAGCTATCTGATGATGAGCTCAAGAGTCTGGTGGAACATGGTCGCACCTCTCTAATTAAGGGCTTCAAGAAAAAAGACGGCAGCGGCACCTATGACGCTCGTTTGGTTGTCGGCAGTGATTTTAAGACCCGCCTAGACTTCGACAACGGACCTAAAGGGCCAGAGCCCGAACCTCAACCGGTGGGTGCCGCCACCTGAGTTCAACCGCTGGTGCTAGATGGATGATGCACGCCAATCGGAGTGCGTCTGACGTATACCGGTTTACCCGCGCCCGCTGTGCCTAGGGGGTAGTACCCTGGTTGCTGGATTGTGGGGCCATAGCTCGGGGAACCGTTCGTTTGTAAGACTGCCAATATATGGCCGTTTTGGGCTGCGCTGGTCGATTTAATCTGCGATTTTTTTTTGCCCTTGGCAAATGCCAATAGAATGTCACAAATCGACTGTAATGTAAGGGCATCGGTGAACGCACCGCACTTTCTTGGAGGAAATCACATGGCTGGACGAGAAATTTCAAACGACCTTATCGAACGCAAATCAAGTGCTTTGGCTCAAATGCTTGATACTGGAGACGGCGTCAGAGCCGCTAACATATTGCGCGATGAAGCTCAAGATCTCTCTCCCCGTTCCTTCAACCGTTTAGCTCACAGAACTTCCGAGAAAGAAGAGAAGACCACTCGCGGACAAGGTTTTGACCTTGAAATTGTCAAAGACGGCACATTGATTGTCACCGGTGGCCGTAAAGGCGAAACTCTTGCAGGTCATTTGAAGGATGAGCGAGTTGCTTACCCAAGTGGCGACCGTGACCGCGATCAAGGTCGTCAGCAACCTCGTCGTGAAGTGGTCGAGTGCCCTAAAGATGACTTGGTTGGAGATATTGCCAAGGGCGTCGCTTTGCTCGGTGGTGGTACCGCTTTGTTTGGTGGCGACAAGAAAAATATTGTCAGAAATGCTGTAGTCGGTGGCGTTGGTGGAGCAATCTACAACCACGAGAAAGATAAAGACAAAGATTGCGTCATTGTTGATGACGGTCGCGGTCATCGCCGTTAAGGCTTGATTAAGTTGCCGTAGAGGCTAGAGCCAATAGTTCTGGCTGACGTTGATTATGCAAAAATCCCAAGTTGTCAGCCATGACTTGGGATTTTTGCTTTTTACTATGATTGTTTCATTACCGTTTGGTTGAAGTTAGATTGCCTCTATCTTCAATTCGAATCTTATATACTTAGACCACCAAAAATGACAAATTCAGCTGCCCGCAGAACTACTGTGCAGTTGACATCCGGAGGTTCTATGAAACGTAAAGCATCAGCTCACTGGGCTGGCGGTCTTAAAGATGGCAAGGGAACAATTTCCACCCAGAGTGGCGTTCTTTCAAAAACACAATATTCTTTCGGTACTCGCTTTGAAGAAGGCGCTGGAACCAACCCTGAAGAGCTAATTGCAGCTGCTCACTCTGGTTGCTTCTCCATGGCACTTTCCAACATTCTTGGCGAAGCTGGCTTGACAGCTAAGTCTATCGATACTGAAGCTACAGTAACTTTGGAAAAAACCGACGCTGGTTTCACAGTAACTGAAATCGTTCTTGATCTCGTTGCTGATATTCCTGGCGCTGACCAAGCTAAGTTTGAAGAGTGCGCTGAGAAAGCCAAAGCTGGCTGCCCAATCTCACGTCTATTCAATGCCAAAATTACATTGAATGCCAAACTAGGCGCTGCTGTCTAAGATAGAGTGGCCCAGTTTATTCTTGAACTATAGCCTATCGGCTACATAAACTAAAAGGGACGCATTGCGTCCCTTTTTTTGTCACTATATGCGGTGCCGATTTCACCCGGCTTAGCTAAGCTTAAATCTCGTCTTCGCAGCAGCCTGTGGCCGAAAATTTATCTTTGACGCCGCCAGCAAATTCATTAGCTTTTTCGGCTATATCATCGCGCAATTCTTTGCCTGATTTAGAAGCGAATAAGTTACCCAGGGCATAACCGACGCCTAAAGAGACAACCGAACCCGCTGCCGCGCCAACAACTGCTCCAGCGATGAAGATTGTTTTCAATAAAGGCAGGTTTCCTTTGATCAGTGTCTTCAACATCGGCAGGTCCTCATGGCGTTAACTAGGCAAATCAGTAATTAAAGTGATTCTAGCACCTGAATACAATAAACACTGTTCAGGAGAAATTCGGCTGAGTATCTTACTATAGGGCGATGTTTACAGGGAAATTGAGAATATGACAGGCACTGAAACCATCGAGCCAAGCACTAAGGCCAAAAGCGCCGAAAAGACGACAATTAACTACGCCAAGCAAATTGCCGATGAGCTAAAAATAGGTGTGGCGCAGGTTCAAGCAACCATTAACCTTTTGGCAGAAGATTGCACAGTGCCCTTTATCGCCCGCTATCGCAAAGAGGCCACAGGCACCCTCGATGAAGTTGCCATTGCCGCCATCCGCGATCTGCAAGAGCGCCTGCAGCAGCTCGATAAGCGCCGTGATGCCATGCTCAAATCACTGAAGGAACGGGAATTATTAACTGATGAACTTCTGGCTAAGCTGACAGCTTCCAATTCTATTAATGATCTAGAAGACATTTACCTGCCCTTTAAGCCTAAGCGCAAGACCAAGGCCAGTGTTGCTCGCGAAAAGGGATTAGAGCCATTAGCCCAGGATATTTTCACTTTCAAGCTCAAAGATGTGCAGAAGGCCGCCGAGGCTTATATCAATAAAGAAAAAGCCGTCGACACTGTGGAGCTGGCTCTAGCTGGCGCCCGCGACATCATGGCCGAGTGGATGAGTGAAAATCTTGTAGCCCGCAAACAGTTGAGAGCCTATTGGACAAAGAATAGTTCTATCTATTCCAAAGTAGCCAAAGGCAAAGAACAAGAAGGGCAAAAGTTTAAAGATTACTTCGAATGGAATGAGAAAGTTACAACCGCTCCTTCTCACCGAATTCTGGCAATGTTTCGTGGCGAGAGTGAAGGCATCTTAAAAGTTTCGATAAAGCCCGATGATGAAGATGCCTTGATTATCATGGACAACAATTTTCTCAAAGGCGATGGTGCCTGCAAGGCCCAAATTGAAATTACTGTTGAAGACGCTTATGACCGTCTGCTTGCTCCATCGATGGAAACTGAACTTCGAGCAGAGTTGAAGCAAAGGGCTGATGTTGAGGCTATTCGGGTCTTCACCCGCAACCTGCGAGAGCTTCTCATGGCACCACCCTTGGGTGAACACGCCATCATGGCTCTAGACCCAGGTTTTAGAACGGGCTGTAAGCTCGTTTGCCTGGGGCGCCAGGGCGACCTGCTGCACCACGACGTCATTTACCCACATATGGACGGCTCTGGTGAAGGCGCTAAGCAATCTAAGTTGAGCGCCGTGAAGAAAATTGTCGAACTTGGTAAGAAATTCAATATTGTTGCTGTTGCCATTGGTAATGGCACCGCTGGCCGCGAAACAGAAGAGTTCTTGCGAGCCATTGATTGGTCTGCTAACGGCATGGATGAACCACAAATCGTCATGGTCAATGAAAGTGGTGCCTCCATTTATTCAGCCTCTGAAGTGGCCCGTGATGAGTTTCCTGATTACGATCTAACTGTGCGTGGTGCAGTCTCTATCGGTCGCCGTTTAATGGACCCTCTAGCTGAACTGGTGAAGTTAGATCCTAAGTCAATTGGTGTCGGTCAGTATCAACACGACGTCGATCAGCCCGCTTTGCAAAGCAGCTTAGATGATACTGTGGTCAGTTGCGTTAACTCGGTTGGTGTTGAACTAAACACCGCTAGTAAGCAATTGCTTTCTTATGTGTCAGGCTTAGGTAAGCAAATTGCTGCCAATATAGTCGCTCACCGCCAGGAGAACGGCCCGTTTAAATCAAGAGCTGAGCTGAAAAAAGTAGCTCGTCTTGGTCCAAAAGCTTTCGAGCAAAGTGCCGGTTTCTTGCGCATCCGCGAGGCTAAGTACCCTCTTGATGCCAGCGCTGTTCACCCTGAAAGTTACAAGGTCGTAGAGACCATGGCTAAAGATTTAGGCACTGATTTGGCCACCCTGATGTCAGATGCTGAGATCCGCAAAAAAATTGATTTGAATAAATATGTCTCGGATAAAATTGGTCTGCCCACCTTGCGTGACATCATGCAAGAACTAGAAAAGCCTGGCCGCGACCCCCGCGCCAAGCTTGAGCCCATGAAGTTTGCCGAGGGCGTGCATTCTATCAATGATTTGTATGAAGGCATGAAGCTACCAGGCATTGTTACCAATGTCACCGCCTTTGGTGCTTTCGTTGATATTGGCGTACACCAAGATGGCTTGGTGCACGTCAGTCAGTTGACAGACAAATTCGTCAAAGATGCTAGTGAAGTTGTGACGGTGCAACAGAAAGTGCAAGTGACTGTTTTGTCTGTCGACAAAGATCGCAAACGCATTTCCTTGAGCATGAAGCGCTAAGCATTAGCTAAGGCTAGCTCTTCGTCGGTCAAGTGGCCCGCTAGTCCACTTTCGATAAGCCGCTGGATTGCTGACAAAAAGTGAGCGGCTTGTCCCATATCAACTACTAATGTGTCGGAGGAGAATACCACCGACATCATTCGCCTTGCCTTGATTTCGTTCTTTATTACTTTCACTCTGGGCTCGACTGTGCCCACGCCAAAGATACAAGTGCTGACATTGGGGGCTAAAAGTGTGTTGAGGCCAAATTTGCCCAGGGATGTCAGGCCAAAGGTAGCAGGATTAACTATTTGCCGCAGAAAAGGAATATGCAGAGCTATCGCTATATAGATTCGCCGCAGTATCCACGGCACTTTACTCAGTACATGCTCTTTTGCTAGTTGCGGCACGCTCATTACATCCGCCGTTCCATAGCGCTGTAACTCTTGGGCGATTTGCGTTAGGGGCATCTTGTGCGCATCTTTGATTGTGCCAAAGAAGACAGCTGGCTGCTGCCCAATCATGCGCTCAACAGTAAAGCCTGCAATTGGTTCTTTGCGCTGAATGATAGCGCCAAGCGGCAGTCTAAAAGCTCGCGTTTGGGGATGCGAGAGCTGGGCAATGGCAATAGCCTTTAATATGATGGCTGTGATTGTGACTTTATTGCCGTTGGTAGAGAGTTTGGTTCGCAGAACCTCGGCTTCTTCCATATCAAAGTCGGTCAATATATGAGTAGGTATGGTTTTGGTGGAGATTAGCGTAATCATGTCCATGACATTCCACCTGGCTCGGTGGAAGCTAGACGTCGTATAGGCCGGTTTGCTCTCGGGGCTTTGTATCGGTCTTTCGCTCATACTGTCATTGCGTTTTACTGGACCTGGTTTCATGGTTCTGGAGATAGACCAGCTCAAGGCTGGGAAGTTCCCAGTCCATTATTCCCCCCCACGATATTTTTGATTCTGCTTTCTTTACTTACAAGAAGCTAACTTGGCAAATGGAACCGGGGCGCAATAGACCCGTCAGCGCAAACAGCGAGACATTAGCGGTCACTAGTACCTTAATTGTCCCAAGACGTTCTGAGGAGAATACACATGTTTGCATCTACTAAGTCAACCACCCTAGCTCTAGGCGTGGCTATGTTCTTGAGCCAATCAGTGGCATTTGCCGATGAAACCAGCTCAACATCAATCAAAACCGAAACACCGTTAGGTTCAGCTTCGACCAGTGTCAAAGTTAAGTCAAACGCGGCATCAACCAGCAAGACTGTAAAAAAGGCTAGTGCCAATGCCGTTGAAGCTAAGCAAAGCACCTATCATGCTGAAGTTGGCGCTAACGGCGCCAAAGTAACCCACGAGAAAGATGCTATTCGCGCCAATGGCGATGGTAGCGTCACTTCTGAGCAGAAGAAAGAATCACATGCCATCGGCATTGGTGGATCTGCTCACAAAAAATCTAGCGCCAGCACCACTGTCGGTGCCAATGGTTCCTCTACTTCTGTTAAAGAAGAAAAGGAATCAACAACTCCATAGTTGTTCAACAGAGCTTAATGCCGCGTTGGGCGCTAGATAAGTCGAAGAGGCACGAGCGGCAATGTTCGTGCCTCTTTGTGGGTAAATGTATTAAACTAGCAACTGTAATCGTAACCAAGGCAGCGCACACTGTGAGTGAGAAAGAGCCGACAAAATCTCAGGGGCTAAAATGGCAAATGCCATTGGTTCTCGTTCTGCTTCTACTTGGCGGCGGCGTTTTTCTCTTCGCCCGTGCTCAGGCTTATCCTGAACCTCCAGCGACGCTGACATTGAAAAGAGATGTTTGTTATTCGACGGCAGACACGCAGCCTTTGTACATGGATATTGTCACACCCAAGGCTGGTAAAGGACCTTTTGCAGCGGTGCTCTGTATTCATGGTGGTGGCTGGAGTGCCGGGCACAAGAAAGATATGTTGGGCTGTGCTTATATGCTCAGTCAGTTGGGTTTTGTTACTGCATCGATCGACTACAGGCTGGCTCCAAAAGCATGCTTCCCTGCCGCGGTAGAAGACGCCAAGGCGGCAGTGCGCTATTTGCGTCGCCATGCTAGCGAGCTCAATATTGACCCCAATCGCATCGGTGCCATGGGTAGCTCCGCCGGTGGGCATTTAGCTCTATTTCTAGGCACCACTGATAATACTGAGCCGGTGCAATCTATTGATAATGGTCAGCCTCAGGTTTCAAGCTCTGTAAAAGCAGTAGTTAGTCTGGCCGGGCCAACCAATTTGGCTTTGCCACTGCCACCTGAATCGGAGAAAATTGCTCAGCGCTTCATTGGCAAAAGCCGCAGTGAGAGCCCTGAACTTTTTGAGAAGGCTAGCCCCGCTCATTATTTGACGGCCGATGATGCCCCGATACTAATGATTCATGGCGACAAAGATGAGCTGGTTCCCTATAACCAGGCAACAACCATGCTTGCTGCTTGCAAGGCTGCCGGTGTCAGTGCTGAGCTGATAACAGTAGCTGGTGGTGGGCACGGTGGCGGCGGCAATCAAGGCGATTGGAATGCCAGCATATTGAAGATGGCCGATTTTTTGATGAAGCATTTAAACAAGTGAGTGCATCCGCTCATAATGGATAACGTGCCATTTCGGTGCGCAGCTCTCTATAAAGATCACGCAACCAGGCCGGTTGTTTATTGAAGTCAACTGCAGGTTTCGCCTGCAGTAAGTTGCAAGGAGCGAATAACAGAGCAATGTTTTTTGCGCCAACATCGTGAGCGAGAACAAACATTTCTTCTATTGGCTCATTACCCATGGCTAAGCAACCGGTTGACCATTTACTGCCATGGATGAGAATGTCGCAGCCTAAATTGCGCCGTTTCTCTGCTTGGGCATGGCGGCGGTCGCTGTCATTGGGATAGTTGATATCCATGCCAATATGGGCCACTAGATTAGGGCGAAAACCGGCTATTTTATAGAAGCCCTCTGGCACTTGCTTGTCGCCTTCCTTTAGCTTCGGCCCCGCCACACCCGATGTGCCGATGATGGGGTAGCTCAAGATTTGCTTGTAAGTGCCCGATTTATTTTTAGCAAAAAGCAGTAATTGTTTTTCTTCTTTCAGGGCTATCCAGGTCATCGATTGGGGTGGATAGGCTATCTGCTGCGCGGCAAATAATGGCTTTAGTTTCGCTCTAACGGCAGGGCCGTAGTAGTTGAGTACTCTGTCTGTAGATTGAAATATTGGTGGCGCTGGTGGTGCCGAATTTGTGCTAAAATTTGCGCTAGAAGTTGCTTTGCTATCGGTCTTGGTGTCATGGGCCGATGCCTGCTGGACTGCCACAATAGTTATGCCTACAGCTAGAATTGAGGCTATCCTCATGTGGGCATATCCATTTTTGTCTCTTCTAGATCAAGTTCGTATTGAATCTGTCTAAAAGTGTCGTCTTGAATTTCGTTGCTGTCTCGCAGCTTAAGTAACAATGCTCGTTGAGCCGTGATTGCTTCTCCCCGCACTCTTTGCCAGAAGTTTATAGCGTTCTGATTATGCGATTCGGGGCCAATGTTGGCGACTGCACGTTCGAGATATTTGTTTAAATACTTATGCAAAATTGGGTCGTCCAGGTCAATGTCTTCTGAGCGCGCTAGTTCGTCAATGCGTCGCACCGCTTCTCTTGAAAGGGCAAGCCTGGCTTTGCGCTCTGCTTCTTCTGAATTGTAAGCATCTGGTTCAAACTCGAACATCTTGACGATAGCTGGCAAGGTAATGCCCTGGATGATAAGGGTCGAGGCAATCACTGCAATAGTAAGAAATATCAGCAGATCGCGATAAGGGAAAGGTTGGCCATTGCTGCAAGTAATCGGTAAGGCCAGAGCCGCTGCCAGTGATACCACACCGCGCATGCCTGACCAGGAGAAGACAAATAAGTGCTTCCAGCTTGGTTGCGGTTGCTTTCTTAGTTGGTTATAGATGGGCGCTGTTGTGAACGTCCAAATAAATCTAATTGCCAGTGGTGCTAGTGCAGCTGTCGCTGTCCAGAGTATGAGCTGTGGCGCAGCATAGGCTTTTACTGTCTCAAGAATTGGCCTTAGCTGTAGGCCCATGAGCAAGAATGAAAATCCATTGAGAAGATAAGCAATGGTTTCCCAATTGGCCGTGGCATGCAGACGGGTGCTGGAGCCATGCATAAGTGGTGAGCGCCAACCGAGCATCAAGCCTGCGGTAACTACCGATAGAACACTTGATACATGAAGGTGCTCAGCCGTTAAATAAGCAATGAATGGTGACAATAGTGAGACTATTATTTCTACAGGTTTGTGTTCTAGTCTTGTTCTCAGACGCACTAAAAACAAGCCTGTGGCCAGGCCAATGACTATGCCACCAATAGCTACATAGAAAAATCTAGTACCCGCTTCTTGCCAGGCAAAAGCACCGGTGGCCACAGCTGCCACGGCAAACTGATAAGCCACCAAGCCAGTGGCATCATTAGTAAGGCTTTCGCCTTTGATTATTTCCATCAAGCGTTTTGGCAACCTGACTTCTTTAGCAATGGCCGAGGCAGCTACTGCATCAGTGGGCGAGACAATGGCGCCAAATGCTAGAGCAGCTGTCCATGGTATTCCTGGTATTACTGCATGAATCGCTACTGCCACGGCAGCGACTGTAGCTAAGACCAGGCCCACGGCTTGAATCGTTACTAATTCACCGACATCTTTTAATTGCCGCCATGAAGTGTTGTAGGCATCAAGGTACAGAAGGGGTGGCAGGAAGATGAAGAATACAGCGTCAGGTTCTAAATGAACTGGTGGGATATTGGGAGCCATAGAAATGGCCATGCCCGTGAGCACTAGCAAAATCGGCAGAGCGACCCTCAGCTTTTGAGAGATCGCTCCGACTATGGCGATTATTGCTAGCAGCGCAACGACTAGCTCGACTTGCTGCATGTGAATCCTAGGTAGACGATTTAGCCATCTTTGTTTATAGCATGAACCAACTCTTCTAATACTTTGTCGGCTTTATCATTATCAATCTGGCAGGTGCCGGCATTTTCGTGGCCTCCACCACCATACTTGAGGCAGAGTTCGCCAATGTTGGTTTTTGAGCTGCGATCAACAATTGATTTACCGATGGCAAAAACAGTGTTTTGCTGCTTCAAGCCCCAGAGGCGGTGAATCGATATGTTTGTTTCTGGATGCATGGCATAAATCATGAAACGGTTACCGGCAAAAATTGTCTCTTCTTTTTGTAAGTCGAGCACAATTAGATTTTTGTGCACCGTAGAACAGCGGTTAACCTGGTCTTTGAACAGCTCAGCTTGGGTGTTGTATAGCTCCACTCGTTCCATGACGTCTGGCATTTTCATGATTTCGTCTATGTCGTGGTCTTTGCAATAATCGATTAAATCCATCATTAAATTGTAGTTTGAGATGCGGAACTCTCTGAATCTACCCAGGCCAGTGCGTGGGTCCATTAGATAGTTGAGAAGTACCCATCCTGTTGGATTCAAGATTTCTTCTTTGCTGAACTGAGCCGCGTCGGCCTTGTCGACTTCGTGCATCATGTCGTTCCAGCGGGCGGGGAAAGTCTTGGCGCCGCCGTAGTGGTCATAGACCACTCTAGCTGCCGACATGGCTTTGGGGTCAATAATGTGATTGTCGCGACTGCCCTTATTGCGGGTCATTTCGCTTGAGTGGTGGTCGAAGGCAATGTGCACGCCGTCAACATAGGGCAAGTTGGTTGTTATATCGTGGTCGGTAATGGGTACCTTACCGTCTTGCATGTCTTTTGGGTGCACGAACAGAATATCGTCGAGCATATTAATGTGTTTGAGTAATACCGCGCAGACCAGGCCGTCAAAGTCGCTGCGGGTCACCAGTCTATATTTAGTGGCATTCTCTACAGCGGATGCTGGATTTTGCGAAGTTGTCATTGCCTTTCTAATCGCCTCTCAAATGCTGGTAAATCAGTGGCTCGTTATCAGCCCCCTACTAGACTTACCACCTGACACTAGCGACTTAAACCCAGAGATTAAAACTGTGGCGCCGACTGATTAAGCCTGTGTTGATTCGGGACTGCCAGATTTTCGTGGCAATCAAGGCTTTTGGCAGGCCTATCAGCCCTTTCGTGGCCGCACTTAGGCGCAGATTGCCGCACCCGAGCTTGAAGAGCAAGACCCTCAACAGGCCTGGGGATTTTATGCCCACTGTATGGACCTATATAGAGAAATTCTTGAAATTAATGGATAACCGTTATGAGGCATTGTTGAATGAGTTGAAGAGCGCCAATATTGAAGCCATCGAATTTGGTGCATTTGACTGATTTTAAAAGGTATTTTGGCTGAGTGTATAATCGAAATATTTGATAGTAGAGGTATAAATGCCTGGGCTTCTATCTCGAATGAGTATAACTCGAAAGATTGTAAATGGTATTTTTGCGGCTAGTCTTTTTGCTGTGCTTGCTAGCACTGCTAGCTCGCTCTCATTTATTGAAGCATCTGCAAAAGAGTCAGAGAAATTTCGCCAAGTGCGTTTTCCCAGTCACTCTCTGGGGCGTTTGTATGATATTAAATCTGGTGCTGATTGGGTAAGGAATAAAACGCCTTATGGTCAATTTCTCGGCACTGCTGCCAACAGCATAGAAGTGCCTCAAGCCGCTAGGCTGGCCTTAGAGCTAGATGCTACGGTGGTCGATGAGCCAAAGTTACTTGACTCTTTAGCGCCAGATGCACTTTTTTCTCTGCGAGTAAGAAGTGCTGAACCAACTGATAGCCTTCTAAAATCGCTCTATCATCTTACTGGTTTGCGTCGCATTGATTTTCTTGACTGCGATTTTAGTGATAAGGCTGTATCTGGTCTAGTTCGGTTGAGTCAGCTTGAGCGATTGAGTGTTAATACTTGCGGGTTGAAAGGCGACTGTTTTACCGACTTAGCACAATTGAAGAAGCTAAAGTATTTGAGCGCCAATAATAATATGCTCAATCGAAAGGCTTGCACTTACATTGCTCAGATGCCGGCCTTGCTTCACCTTGAGCTAGCCCGAACGCAACTGGTTGATGCTGACTTGTTCGCTATTAGTAAGCTTTCGAAACTAGAGACGCTCAATATCAACTCTAATTCTGCCTTCACAACAAAAGGCTTTTTGGCTCTAAAATCTTTGAAGAAATTAGAGACCCTGTTGGTGCAAAATACGGCCATTAGAGTGTCTGATTTGCTGGCGCTAAAGGGTTTGCCTTTGCACATGATTTGGTTGCCGGCATTGAAGGTCAGACCGAGCGAAATGCAACAATTGCATAAGGCTTTTCCTAATTGTCAGATATTGATTCAATCACGCGATGCTGGTAGCGACTACGATGTCATTTTTGCTCCAGTAACACGCTAGCTACTTGTTGGTTGTAGTCGTGTAATTAGAAGCTTCTCAGCACGTTGAGGCCTGTAAAGAGGTTAATCTGGTAGCGATTTGTCTTGTTCTCTGGGCGCTTGGGGTATCACGTGGATAGTCATTCTAAATCTGTGCGATTGTTCGCATTAGCTCGTCGCACTGGCTATCAAAGCAATATGCGCAGAAGTTTTGCGGCGTTGTCTCTTGTTGCTTTATTGCAGGTGCCAATACTCACTGGCAGTATTAACGGATCTGCTGCATATGCTGAAAGTCAGACCTTAACGCAGTTAGCCGCTGCTTCTTCTGATCCAGCTAATTCGTCATTCTCGTCGTTAACAGCCGAACAGCAATATTCACAACTGACCAAACAGATTTTGCTTGCTGGTATTGAATTAGAGCGCTTCAGCCTGAACTTTAGATTAGAAAGTGCCAAGCAACCACGTTTTAGAAAAATACGTTATTTTCTTGCGCAAGAAACCGCTGCCGCTACGGGCTTAGGTTTCGAAATTGCTTTTCTGGAGCAGGCTAAAAAGGGCCGTCGGCGTCCCCTACAGGTGAGCAAGCCGGTATTGCATGGTGCCCTGACTACAGCCATGACGGGAGCAATTATTGGCGGTTCTGGTTCGGCTTTAGAGCTAAGCTCGAATATGCTTCAGGCCATTAAGAATAAGCGTCATGGATTCGATTTCAAAACAGCTAACAAGTTTGTGGTGGCAAAGCTCAAAGAAATAGATCAGCTTCTTGCCCAGCGTGATGCTCTTGTTGCGGCCCACCCTGAACATCCTGGTCATGAGGGTGCAGTTATAGAAGGCAAGATTTTGAGGGAGCTGCGCAATTGCTTCATCACCGAATACTCAGATTTTAATGCCGATACAAAGGGCTATATCACTTATCAAAATCTCTTTTACTTGCTTAATGCATCCTATAGTGCTGTTCAAGCAGCTGGGGCCTGGTGCGGTTATCGCGGTGTGACTAAGCCGAAGTACAATGGCCCAGCTAACGTTCTCTTCGTTGTCAGTGGTGCCATGGCCATGGTTACACCAATTATTAGCACTGCCGCTGGCAAGTATGCCCGGAAAAAGGCATACGAGACTTTAGAAAAGCAAATCGGCGAGAAGCCAAAGCTCGATGAAGCTGCCTTTTCGGCGGACACCAAGCGTGCCCGCGAGATTCTTAAGACAGTAGATGCCTCGGTTATCTCTTCACTGCCGGGAACAGATCGTTTAGCACTGTACAATGAGTCTTCAGCGCTATTTAAAAAGCAATTAGATAGTGAAACGACGATTATGCGTCGCAATGAAAAAGTTGCTTTGCAAAATAATTTGTTAGCCCCTGTGATTGGCGCACAGTTGATGACTCAAGGTATTTTCGGCTGCGTTGGTTCGTATCGATATAATTTGCAGCCGCGCAAACAGCTCAGTATGTTTTATCGTGGCGCTATCGTAGGCACTGTTGGAACCAGCATGGCTACACTGGGCAACGCTGTATCGCTGCTTTCAACATTGAGCTATGAACATCGTTTGTCTAAAGAAAATAAGATGCCAGCGCAGTTAATCAAGACTAGACTAGAACACCTTGAAGAAGTAGAAAAAGAAGTGCGCAAAATTTGATTATTTCGTCGCTTTGACGCAGCGAAAACCTAGATGATTGGCGCCAGTATTTACTTCGCCTTTGCCTCTGGTGCCAATCATATAACGTGTGCAATATTGGTCGCTGCAAAGAAAGGAGCCACCTCTGTGCACGCGTTTCTTTTCGCCTGGTTCGGCTGGGTCAAGGGCGCTGTCTGGTCCAGTAGGGTTTTTGCTCACGCCTTTTGTTGATTGCGCTAGCTGGGCATAGTAGTCAGCCCTGTACCAATCACTGCACCACTCCCAGACGTTGCCGGCCATGTCATAGAGGCCAAATTTGTTGGGCGGATATTGCTTGACTGGGGCGATTCCAGCAAAGCCGTCTAGAGCGGTATCTTTGACGGGAAACTGACCCTGGTAAATATTGGCCATCCACTTGCCGCCTGGCTTAAGTTCGTTGCCCCAAGTGTAGGTGTCACCATCTTTGCCACCACGGGCAGCAAATTCCCATTCAGCTTCTGTTGGCAAGCGCTTACCGGCCCATTTAGCATAGGCTAAGGCATCGGGGTAGGCAATGTGCACCACCGGATAGTTTCCCCGGCCTTTGATGCTGCTCTGGGGGCCCTGTGGATGCTTCCAATCGGCACCATGCTGGTAGCGCCACCACTGATACATGTTTTGCAGCGGCACGGCTCTGGCGGTGGGTGTAAAGACAGTTGAGCCCGCTACTAGATTCTCTTTAGGGGCGGTAGGAAATTCTTCTTTGGTAGGCGCAATCTCAGCGATTGTTTTGTAGCCAGTGGCTTTGACGAATTTGGCAAACTGGTCGTTGGTTACTTCGGTTTTGTCCATCCAGAAGCCATCGACATAAACGCGATGGATGGGGCGGGCGTCGCGCATGTCGTCTTGAGCGGTGCAATGGCTCTCCGCCTGACAGGCAGTGGCAGATGATTTAGTGGTGGAAGTCGATTGGCTTGCGGCCGATTCTTTCAGGGGGTTTTTACTGCCCATTGAAAATTCGCCGCCAGGAATCCAAACCATATCTTTGGTATCAGGTGCGGCAAGGGCCGGATTACTTAAGCACAAAAGCAGCAAACCCAGCTGAGCGACAATGATTCGCTTAGCTGGGTTTTGCTGTTTTGTCATTTTGTTATTCAATGAACGAATCTTAGTGGACTAATTTTAGTGGACTAATTCAATCTATCTACTTCTAGCGTTAAGTTTTTCTTGGATTGCCTGTTTTACAGCTTCCATGTTGAAACTAGCACCTTTTTGCATGGGTGGGAACTCAGCAAGTGTGGCTGCAGCTTTGGCAACTTCTTGTTGCACGAAAACGAAACGCCAGAACTCATAAGCAAACCAGTCGTAGTAGCCTAGTGAGCCGGTCTTGCCGTTCGAGATACCAGTTCTTTCAAGTGGGTCTAGGCGCAGATTTGTCAAAATCGGCCAATCTACTTTTTCGGTTGCACCCAGCCAGCCGTTGGGTTGATCGGTAAAGCGATATTTGAAATCGTTGATTCTCACCGCACCAAGCGTGCCTTCGGTAAAGTAAAAGATTTCTTTTCGATTAGAGGGGCCTTTGCCAGTGAGCAAATCTAACTGGTTATAGCCATCGAGGTGCACTTTGTATGTGGTATCACCAATTTTCTTACCGGTCAGCAATTCTTGTTTGATATTAGAATCGCCAGCAGCAGCTAAGAAGGTTGGGAACCAGTCGAGCCCTGAGAAAATACCGTTTTCGACTTTGCCAGCCGGTACTTTACCAGGCCAACGAACGATGGCTGGAGCACGGAAGCCGCCTTCTAGAGCAGTACCTTTGCCACCGGCAAATGGTGTTTGGCCGCCGTCTGGCCAGGTAAAGTTTTCAGTACCATTGTCGGTGCTGAAGACAATAATGGTGTTCTCGTCCATGCCATTATCTTTGACATATTTAAGCACTGAGCCGACGATATCATCGAGCTGAGCCATGCCAGCTTCGTGAATACTCCAGCCGTTTTCGGGGGTGCGCAGCGATTCGTATTTATCTGATAGGTGAGTGACTACGTGCATGCGAGTGGGGTTGAGCCAGAGGAAGAAAGGCTTGTTGTCTTTCTTGGCTTTGTCCATAAATTTGACGGAGTCAGCAAGAATTTCGTCGTCGACTGTTTCCATGCGCTTAGGATAAAGCTCGCCAGCGTCTTCGATTTTTTGCTTGCCGATCTTGCCCCAGCGCGGCTGTACTGTTTGGTCATCAGTATCAGTGGCCCAGCTGTGAACCATATTGCGTGGACCAACCACATTCTTTAGCTCTTGGGGATAATTGCGGTGAGCTGGATCTTCCATGGCATCAAGGTGATAGAGATAGCCAAAGAACTCATCGAAACCGTGTACTGTGGGCAAGAACTGATTGAGGTCGCCGAGGTGGTTTTTGCCGAATTGTCCAGTGGCGTATCCCTGGGCCTTGAGGGCAGTGGCAATGGTGATTGCTTGGTCGGGAAGGCCGATGGAGGATCCCGCTTGTCCTACAGTGGTCATGCCTGTGCGAATTGGCAGCTCGCCGGTGATGAAGTTAGCGCGGCCTGCTGTACAACTAGCTTCTGCATAGTAGTCAGTGAAGCGCATGCCTTCCTGAGCCATCTTGTCTAGATTAGGAGTGCGGCCTGCCATCAAACCTTGGTTATAGGCACCGATATTCAACCAACCAATGTCGTCTCCCATAATGAAGATGATATTTGGTTTCTTTCCGTCAGCGCACATGCCAGCTGCTGGCGCGAGTAGCGCAGTAGCTGCTAATAGCACGCTGAAAAGTTTCTTGGCGTAACGATTCACGCTTACTCTCCTTGGTAGGGGTCAGCTTACGCCCCATGTCAAGCGAGGGGAGCAAAAGCAGTTGTCCAGAGTATCAGACCGGTGCTGTATCTGATCGGCTGCTGCTAAATGTCACTGTAGCTTTGCTCTGTAATTGAATCGCTTGTTATTTACTGCGCGGTTGAAATTGTGTTGCTGCCAGCTTTTAGTGAGGCGTTAAATTAACCATGAGGTCGACCAGTAGCAAGATGCTAATGACAATCAGGCTAACTGCTACCGCCAGAGTTGAAGACCAGCGAGCAACCTGTATTTCGCTATTCAATTTTCGCAGTGAGAGCCAGTGCTCAACAGTGCCGCAAATCAACCCTAAGATTCCCAAAAGCATCAGGGTGATGCCAAGCTGCTCGGGCGATTGAGTCTTGAAGTCAGGCAGGGATTTGTTCTTGATTAAGTCGTGGACAAAACGCGCCAGGGTGAAACCAAAGGCAAAGAGTGATAGAGATGTACGAATCCAGGCCAGTAGGGTTCTGTCCATTGCAAGCAGTGTGCGAGTCTGTGCCAGCTCGACTTGCAGCGTCTGTATTTTTGTGGGCTTGGCTTGTGAGTCTTCCACTTATTGCACCTATTGATAGCGCATGCCATTGAAATCGATATAACCACTCTCGTGGCGCGGCTCATCAGATTTGTGTGTCCAATGCAAAACACCGCCCCGCTCATTCCAGATGTATTCTCCATGAATGCGCACGACATTTCCTTCTTGCACCGGTGCAAAAGTACCGTATTGAAGATCGTTAGCTACGAGCACAGTGGTGCCATTTGAAAGCATTAAGAGAAAGCGTTGATGGGGCTCGCGATAATCTTCTTCGCGCAGCATTTTTTTTATTGGTGCTGTAACAGTCAGTTCTACTTTACGCGCTTGCTGGCTCTGGGCTTGAATAATTTGGGCATCATCGACCTGATAGGGAACATTGGCCGGCCCAATTACGGTGCCGCTTTTGCTTGGGCTAGAACCTTGATTTTGACTCTGGTTTTGAAATTGATTTGCTTCTTGCGCGGCCACACCTTGGGCGTTCTGGCCAGCATTGCAACCAAAGCAGAGAAAAGCACCGGCTAACAAAACATATTTAAATTTATTGCAGGCTGCCATAGATACCTCCGGAGAAATTAGCAAAACTGCTATTGCCAATTAAAGTTGAACTGGTTGTGCCATCTGCTTTTAGAAATACAAATGATGGTATGGCCTGAATAGAATGTTGTTTCATGAGATTGGCGTTTTTGGGATCATCAATGTCGATTTTCCTATATTGTATGCGCTCACCAAAGAGTTTTTGAGCTTGGGCAATTTGCTGATCAATGTCGTCGCACTGCCCGCACCATGGTGCTGTGAAAATCAAAACAGTGTTGGCAGTATTGGTAGGGGCAACAGTGGCTGAGCTAGAGCTAGTGCTAGATTTCTTGTCTTGGGTGCTTGAGGCTGTGGCATTGGCTGCCATCCACGTAGCGATAAATTGAGCCATGTTCGAATCATAGGTGTTGCTCTTTACGCGCCCGTATTCAATCACCAGATGCTCGCTAGGCAATTCGATAAAAGTTTTGTTTTTTGTGCCGAGTAGATTGAAAATTTCCCATGTGCCTTGAGCTTTGACCAGTCTATCGAGGGTGCCCTGCAGCATCAGCACTGGCAGTGTAGTAATCTTCGCTGCCGCGTCATTATTGCCGTCCATAAAAGTTTGGAAATCAACTAGCTGCACCGCTGATAAGTCCATGCGATTGCGTGGGCTCGATTCCCAGATTTCTCTAAGGAGATCATTTTTCGTGGCCTGGTCAACTATTGATGTGCCAACGTCAAATTGTTTGCGAGCGCCAGTTATGAGTTTCACTCCCACTTTTAAGTCAGTGCCATCTTTGTAACGCTGGCCCGATGGAACCGATGAAATGAGACCATCCATTAATTCTGGATAGATCGAACTGGCGCGCAAGACGATAGCACCACCCATAGATTCGCCCAGCAGAAAGACTGGCAAACCTGGATGATTAGCTCTGAGATTAGGCAGCAAAGTTTGGATATCATCCAGGCAGGCATCGAATTTCAATGCTTTACCGTTTTTGATTTTCATCCATGAGCCAAAGCCGCGCACATCGATGGCATAGACGGCAATTCCTCGCCGTGACATGCGCGTGCCGAAGTCGTTGAAACAGTCGGCGTTGAGGCCGAGGCCGTGAATGCAAAGCACTACTGCTGTTTGTTTGACATCACGGTCGATCCAGCTACGACATGGTGGCGTGTTTATGTCGTTGGCGTCAATATTGCTAAAGTCAGCACTTGAGCTGGATGCGCTGTTTGCAGTAGTGGTTGTAGTTGTTGCTGTTGGGCTAAGCGCACCAGCGGCAAAGCTAGCTTGCTGGCTTAGAAGAAGCGCTAGAGTCAATGAACGGAGGAAATTAGCACGTATTCGCATCGGTAGACCAAGAAAAGGAGCCAATATAATAACTGGTTCCGGCGATTTTAAGATTACCAAGCACTTTGCCGGCTTGACAAGCGGTAGCTTCGCTGGGGCCAGTATAATCAGCTAATTAGCTTTGCTTGGCTGGTTCATCTGGAACATTGGCCATAACAGGAATCACGTTGGCAATCAACAAAAACTCATTGGCATTTAATTTCTATCTTGGTGGTCTTGGCGCCCTCCCGCCTTTATCTATTGATATGGGTTTGCCGGCCCTGACATCGATTGCGACTTCTTTGCACACTACAGATGCCGCTGCTGCTCTCACCCTAAGTCTTTTCTTGGCTGGCTTTGCCGTGGCGCCTGTGGCTGGTGGGCCGCTTTCAGACCGCTTTGGCCGACGACCTGTATTGCTAGGCGGCTGCCTCATTTTTGCTATTGCTGCCGTTGGTTCTACTTTCGCCCCGACAATTGAATTACTTCTGTTCTTTCGTCTACTTCAAGGTATCGGTGCTGGTGGCGCTGCTGTGCTTTCAATGGCCTTGATTCGCGATCTGTTTGAAGGAAATGAGGCCAGGGCTAAACTTTCGTATGTAGGAATTTTGCGCAGCTTTGCCCCCATGATTGCACCCACTCTAGGTGCTTGGATGCTCATGTTTGGCAATTGGCGCTGGATTTATGGCTTCCTTGCTGTCGGCGGTTTGGTGATATTGCTTGTCACCTACTTTGGCTTTGCTGAGTCGGCTAAGCATGAGCGTGTGCCCCTAACTTTTGGTGCTCTGAGCGAAAGCTATGCCACAGTGATCAAGCATCGCGTTAGTTTCGGCTACGCCAGTCTCAATGCCTTGATGTTCGGTGGCATGTTTGCTTACGTCTCAAATTCACCCCTGCTGCTGATTGGCGTTTATAAGCTGTCTAATCAGTTATTTGGCTATCTATTTGCTGGTACCGCATTAGGTATCATGCTTGGTGCTCTAGTTAATGGTAAGCTGAGCGATCGCAATATTCCTCACACTGTGCCTCTTACTGCCGGGCTGTTAATTGCTTCGACCGCTACCCTGGCAAATGTATTAGTGACACTGTCGGGTCATGCTGCTCCGGGAACATTGTTACCTTGTCTATTCCTGTTTACTTTTAGCGCTGGTCTGGTGGCACCCAATGCCGCCCACGGCTGCATGCACCCAATGCCTAAAATTGCTGGTGTGGCATCGGCGGTGTTGACCTTCACTCAAATGATAGTTGGGGCTCTTTCTAGTGCTATCGTGGCCTATTTGTATGACGAACGCTCAGCTATTGCTATGACTGGGGTAATGGCTGCCTTTGTCTTGAGTGCAGCATTGGTTTATTTCGTTGTCGTCAAGCCGGCCGAGAGTAAGTTGGCTTAGCCCTCTGTTTCTTTGCTTTGGCCGTTGTCATGTTAAACTGAAGTGACTAAAAGCAAGCTAGGGCTTGTGCCGATCAATGAGAAGACATAGTCAGAAGCGTTTCGCCGAAGAAGCTGCTCGTTTCATGGTTGAAGGTACTGAAAGTGAGTATCTTCATGCTAAGGAACGGGCAATGATGATGCTTGGTCTGTCCAGTCAGACCCGCCTGCCATCAAACCGCAAAGTTAGAGAATTGGTTAGCAAAATCACTAAAGCTGAGCTAGGCGAGGACGAAGTTGCCCGGCGCGTGCACGAAATGCGTGAAATCGCCCTAGAAGTAATGGAGATTATCGAGGCTTTTGACCCGTTTCTGATCGGTAGTACACTGAGCGGTGAGATTCGCCAAACCTCAGATATTGATTTGCATGCTTATTCTGATGACTTTGAGGAGATCAAATTTCTTCTGGCCGATTGGGGCTACAAAGATATTGATGAAGAAATCGTTCAGAACATGAAAGGCACGTTCATTCATCTAAAGTGGTTGGAGCGTGGATATCCGCTAGAGATCACTATTTATTCTTGGGCTATGCGCGATGTCGTTCAGTTCTCGTCAATAACGGGTAAACCAATGAAGCGGGCTGACATTGCTGGAGTAAGGCACTTACTGCGAGCGCAATCACCAAAGGAGTAGATGATTTTGGAAAAACAGCGCGATCAACGTGTTTTATTTCTTGTTTTATTCCTCTCGATCGTAGCTGCTATGGGTGGTCTGATCTATTTGCAGCAAAACTCAAAGAAAACCGCGGCTCCTGCCTATACTAGTTTTCCTAGAACTCGTGAAAGTGATCAGAATGACGTCGACTTTGGCCCCTATATGACGAGTTTGCAAAAGCGCATCAAGCGTGGCTGGTTCCCTCCTAAGAATACCGAATCGTTGAGAGGGAAGGTTATCTTTAAGGTGCACCACGATGGCGCAGTGTCTAAGTTGCGAATGCTAAAAAGCACTGGTCTTGCCTCTGCTGATTTAGCAATGATGAAAGCTGTAGACAATGCCTCTCCCTTCGATGCTTTGCCCCCAGGGGCGCCCGCAGACGTGGATATTGAGTTTACCTTTGACTACAACGTCTTTTCTGGTCGCGACGGCGAGAAGGATAAAGCTGAGAGCGCGTCATCCGAAGCTGAATCGGCCGCTGGTCGACACAGCGGCACTCACTCTGAGTGAATGACTCATTTCAGATAGTTTAGAACTGATCAAGAAATAGCTTTACTTGCTGCCTGTACAGATCCCGATCTTTTTTGCTAACCGATACATGCTGACTTGTTGGTAGTTCTAAATACTTCTGTGGTTGAACACCTTCTTTCGCCAGCCTTCGCGAATGGCTGATCGGCACATTCTTATCGAGTGCAGTGCCAATTATCAGTACGGGGGGATGTTTGCCTTTCAGCATAGCCAGATTGCTAAATGTCGGCTCCATGAAAAGAAAATCTGGATATATGGAGGTGACAATCATTTCTTGATCTGCCCAGTCTTTGGGCGAAGTGAAGGGAGATTCGAGAATCATTGCTTTGAGCTGCCGTTGCTTATTTAGCTCGCTTGTGACGCCCGCTCCGAATGATTCACCGTAAGCAATAATCGAACCGGGTGGATAATTTAATTCATGCACCAAAAAGTCATGAGCCATGATTGTGTCAGGCGCCCATCTATCAATGTTGCACTGGCCTGAAGATAGGCCGTAACCTTCTTGATCGTAAATAAAGACAGAGTAGCCGAGTTCTATCATGGTGGCAATTTGAAAAGGATCACAGAGGTAGTTTATTGAGCTGCCCACGCCTTGTGAATACAGAATTACCCCTCGTTCTTTGTCTTTGTTTAGCTGAAAGAAAATGCTGTCTAGTACAACTCGGTCTTTTACGGCAGTGTGTTTGGCGCTGCCACTCGCTTGAATCGAGTAATGTCTGCCAATTATTCCTGCTATTTCAATCTGTTTGTTTGGCCTCCTGTCTGGCGGGTGGAATAATATTCGAGCCGTTATGCCACGATTGAGGCGCGGTGCGAAGTAGAGATAAAGCCCGGTGAACAGAACAGCGCCAATTGCAAGAACGACTTTTAGTGCTCGTCTTAGTTTTTTGATATCGAGTTTTTTCACTAAAACGTTCTCTGCGACTATCTAGCGATTAACAAGCAAAGCTGTGGCAAGAATGATCCAGCCGTTCCACATGCCATGAATGGCCGTTGTGACAAGTAAGCTGCGGCTGCGCTCATAGGCTACAGCAAGCACGATGCCGATAAAGAAATATTGCCAAAAACCAGCCAGGTCAAAATGATATGCAGCGAAGAGTAAGGCGCTGCCGATAATACCCACTAGAACACTGAAGCGGTGACGCAGCCAGCCATACAATAGGCCACGAAACATAAGCTCTTCAGTGAATGGTGCTAACACAAAAATGAATAGTATCGACCAACTAATACCAACATAATCGAGCGAGAAGAATGAGTCATTCATATTAATTTGTGCAGAATTTGAAATGCCAACAGGGGGTGCGGGCAGCAGGCTGCGCAGAAAGTGAATTGCTCTGTTTGTCGTCACCATTGCGGCAAATCCCGCCATTACTAGCATGGCAAACTGAAACAAGCTAGTAACTTGATTGCCGCGCATGAAGGCTTGTCTGATCGATATTTTATTGGGGCGACAAACCAGTAGATAGAAAGCAATTGTTGCAGCTATTATTCCGCTGGCTGCTGATAATAGTTCTACAGCAGTCTTATTCTCCGATAAATTGGTAGGTGTACTTGTCAGTGCTGCGTTCACACCAATACAGAAACCGACTAAAATGCCAAGGCCAACTTGGGCATAAAGTGTGCTGAGCATAATCGCATACATGCGGCGAAAGTCTTTTGCTAGTGGTTCAAATTCACCAGAGTCTTTGCCTGATTTTATGGTGGCAAAAATTACGTAGATGCCAGCCAGGGTAACTAGCAATTTGCTAAGTTGGAAGAAGGCAAATTTTGTGAGCCAATCTCCCGATTTCCTTTTGCTCTCGGCTAGCTCCCCTTTGAGTTCTTCATTGCCAGTTTGCTTGTATGCTTCTGCAAGCGCGGTTTGCCGATACCATCCTCCCGGCAAGCCAGCCTTGATGGCGGCTATCTGAGGGCCTGTGATGAGGTTTTGAGGTGATGAGTAAAGTGCTTGGAGGCTTGATAGAAGTGGCGTCAGTTTGCCACCGCTTCTGTTATAGTGCTCGAAAGCAGCAGTTGTATCCTCTCCGTTGATTTTATACAAGATGGCTAGACGTGCCATTAATTCGTCATCATTGGGATAATTCTTGGCGATGTTTTTGACAGACTCTAGTACTAGTCTGTTCTCCTTCTTCAGTGGCGGCAGCCCGTCTAGAGCGGTTATTGCTTTTAGGAGGCCATCAGACTGGGCAACATACTCTGCACCAATCAGGCCGCTTGCCAAAAAATCAGCTTGATGAAGTCGGGCTGCTGGTGAAAGCTTTGATGTTTCTTTCTCAAGTAGATCTTTGGGAAGAAACATCGCGCCGAGGCCAACTGCCACTACAAGAGTGGCAAACACCAGCAGGACATCGACACATGTGCGCTGCCATTTGCCTTTGACCAAAAAGGCAACTATTGCACTAACGAATGTGCCAAAGGCAACGAAAAGGAAGGCCAGTACCCACAGAACGATCCAGACCATTGATTTTCCTTTGGTTTGTGGCGACCACTAAATTGGCCTTAAGCTACTTATTTCTAGTTATGCCCAGCAAACTATGTCTCACTGCTATCCCGCGTGGAAAGTACCTAGCGTTTCTGGTAGAGCGCTTTCCATGCCAGGTGCTTTCTGCCGTCGTCTAAGATGAAGTAACTGCGTTCAAGCTTGATCACGGCAAAATGCGGCTCAATTGGAGTAAGAAGCTCAATGGCGCTAAGCTGAGGAGGTCCGACATCGGGATTTTCTCTGTACTCGTCTTTGCTGCCTGAAATGCTTAGCCATAGCGAGCCTGGTTTGAGGGCTGTTGCCACTCGTTCCACAAATAGCTGACGTTTGGATTTTTCGATAATGTGATAGACGCCGCGGTCGAAGGCAAAGTCTTGGGTGCCATCCGCCACTGGTTTGGTTTCGCAAATATCAATGAGGTGGAAATTGATTTGTTTGTTTGCCTCTGCAGCCTTCTTTTGGGCCGCTTCCAGGGCTGTCGGTGCAATCTCGGTTGTGGTGACAGCACAGCCATGGCCGGCCATCCATATTGCATTTGTACCTGTTCCACAGCCAATTTCTAAGACTAATTTGGGGTAGTTGTCTTGGCCTAGGCTGGCAAAATATTCTTCCAGCTCTGGTGCTGGTAGGCCGCTATCCCAGGGCGCTGAATTAGGCTGCTTGTAGCGCTCTTCCCAGTCGTACTGCTTCTCGTCGCTTTGCTGGTCGGCGCTTTGGATTTCGCTCATTTCAGTTTCTTGTGGGTTTTTCACTGCTAACCTGTTGGGAATACTGCCTTCATTTGAGCTAAGATTCTAACATGAGCGAAGAGTGCCACAGTTTGAATCAATCGCGGCCGAATCTGGTTATTGCCCTCGATGGCGTCGGGGGCACTGGAATTTTGCCGCTCTCTTTGATGGCTGCTGCCAAGTTTGGAGGTGCGAACCTCAAGATCAAGCGCTTCTTTTGGAATCACGGCGTATTTATGCCGTTTCATGATTTACTCGATAAAGAGCACATTCGCCGCAAGGGTGCGGAATTGGCCGAGCTGATTGATTCAATTGATAAAGATCATTCGGTGCAGCTTGTTGCTAAAAGTGGTGGCAGTCTAGTGGCCGTAAAGGCACTTGAGCTATTGTCTGAAGGCCGAGTTGCACGCACTATTCTGCTCTCTCCTGCCATATCACCTGGCTATGACTTGAGCCGCGCTCTGCAAGCGATTGAGCGCAATCTTGTTTGTTACTATTCGCCTTATGACAGAGTTATTCTTGGCTTGGGCACGAGCATCTTTGGCACCTCTGATGGTGTACGCACTGTCAGTGCCGGTTGTGCTGGATTTGAGGTTCAGCCTCAGTCTTGTCTCTATCCAGAGCAATACGCTAAGCTTGAGCAAGAGCGCTGGCGCCCAGAAATGCTAAAGCAACTGCACAATGGTATGCACTTTGGTAATAGTGCTACCCCATGGCTTTTGAAGAATGTTGTACCCCTTTTGAATGAGGTTAGTTGAATAGCTTGACTTACTTATCTTTCTTCTCCATTGGTCCATGGAACTCGCTAATAACTTCTATGAATCCAACAATATTCTGATTGAATTCGTCTAGGTCTTCAGCCGGAATCCAATATTCCTCATGAACAGACTGTGCACCCACTGTTTCAATGGAATATTTGGCTAGAAATTCTTTGCGAACACTAAATTTGGTGACAAATCCGGCATAGCCACTAATCTCATCCTTAGTGTTCCAATCGCGAGCAATTTGCTCTGCATAGGCTTGATTTAGAACGGGGTAGAAGATGGGCTGGTGAAATAGGCGTGGAGGAAAGGCCTTGAAGCTTGCCTCTTCAATCAGTTCAAGTTCCTTTTTACCAACTGGGCGAAATAGAGCTACTATTTCTGGTGACTCGCTTGTCATGTTTACCTTTGTATAAGCCCGAGAATGAGCTTTATTCTACCTTATCGCCTTTTATCGTTGTCTAAAATGAACTGGAACCTTCCACCAAACCCTACGTCAGCGCGATAGCAAAAGACGTTGAGGTGGTAACCATGAAGCGCGACAAAGGGCAGGGGAAGGCGAACAGATATGACTACTGAATCATCGCCGGTCTCTGAGGTGCACTCATGCACCCACTCAGCTTGCTCCTCTCAACAGGCTCTTAGTTACGTTCAATTGAGAATCGTTACTGTGAGCGAGAAATTGAAAGGCAATTTTGTTGATAAGATAAGGGGACTAGCTCTAGTGCCCGTATCTGGTATCCAACAGAGTAATTTTATTGCCGTCTCGACCACTACTAATACTTGATATAGATGAAACTCTCATTCATGGGCGAGAAGAGCCGCTTGATCGGCCCTGTGAATTTCGTGCAGGTCAGTATCATATTTATGAACGCCCACATTTGAGTCAATTTCTCGATCTTGTCAGTGAACAATACGATTTGGCCTGCTGGTCGTCGGCAAGCCAGGATTATCTAGAGATTGTTGTGAGTACTATCACGAAAGACCTTGCGGCGCCGCTTTTGTTTCTTTGGGATAGAAGCCGCTGCACCCGAAGAACGGACTTTACTCTTCAAGAAGAGTACTTCCTCAAAGACTTGCAGAAGGTCAAGAAAAAAGGTTTTGACCTAGACCGTGTGCTAATTCTAGAAGACGAGCCGCGCAAGGTTAATCGGCATTTTGGTAATGCCATTTTTGTCAGGCCTTACCTTGGTGCGCTTGATGACAATGAACTGCCCAAATTAGCGAGCTATCTACAGTCTATCTCTCGCGTTTCTAATTTTAGAGATTTGGAAAAGCGCAACTGGCGCTCTATAGCTACGAAGCTTTAATCACTTTGCTACTTTCAGCTTCGTTCGATATTCGTCAATTTCGGTTGCTTTTGTCCGCAAGACTTCGGCCTGGCTTTCCCTGTGAGTTTGCTCTAAGTATTTAGCATACTGTCTATAGATGTATGCCAGTTTGGGGTGCTTCGAACCAAGCAGTTTCTCGCCAAGGTCGACTGCCTTGCCGAAGTGACTATCAGCAAGGCTCTTATCTCCCAGCGCTGCGTGTAGGCGCGCTAAATCAAGATTTAGTTGGGCCCATTCGGGGTCTTTAGCTGGCATCAATTTACTTTTGCTAGCAGCTCCTTTGAGAAGGTTCTCTTTTGCTGCTTCTAGTTGGCCCAAACCTAAATAGGAGTGACCGAGATTTTGCCACGTTGTAGCTTTGATCATACTGTCACCGAATCCCTGGGTATCGAGAATTTCCAGGGCTGCTTTGGCTTCAATTAGTGCATCTTCGTAGCGCTCTAAAAAGAGCAAGTGGTCGGCAATATTTACATGGGCTATGGCCACCGAAAGATTTGGTTTGTTTGCGCTAGCTGCGAGCTTAAGCTTTAATGAGCGCCTAGAGCAGTCGAGAGCCTCTCTATATTCACCAGCTTCACAATATGCCAGTGAAAGATTGTTGTAGGCAATTGCCTGTAATTGATTCAAGGAGTCATTGGTCATATCAAAACATTCGACTGCGTTTCTGCCCACACTTATAGATTCTTCTATAAGTCCCTGCTTCATATATGTGGCGCAGAGATCTGTGAGCATGGCGCCTTCGCTGGTTTTATCTGGAGCTGTCTTTTTGAGTATTTCGAGTGATTGTTCAGCTAGTGATTTTGCTTCTTTGTAGTTGCCTTCACCGTGAACTAGCTCTGAGAGAAGCATGAGACAAGTGGCGAGATCCTTCAATGCCCCTGGGTCTTTGTCTGCTTTTAAGGTTTTGACCAGATTGGCAAAATATTTTTTTGCTTTGGCCTTTTGCTCTAGAACACTGTAGAAGCTGCCGACCAAGACTTTTCGACTATTGGCGTGGTAGGCAAAGGCATTGCCTGGTACCATCAAGTTGAATTGGTCAATCAGCACAGCTGTTTTGGTACAGAATAGCCCTGCTGTGAAGCAGAGCTTTTGCGTAGCTGCTGGCGATCGCAGACCAATATATAAAAGCAATTCACTGCAAAATCCTAAGATTGTCGGCGCTGAGCACCAAATGACAATGGCGTCTAAAGCCAGGCAAGCCGGCCCTGAAAGTTGACATACCATAGGTCTAAGCAAAAGCCAGATTCCCAGGGCGATGAAGCCGATAAAGCCTGCACCAATTTCTGTTTCTTTCATTGTTTCACCCACTACACGAGGCAGATAGGAATGCCATTATTCTCGTATACCCGTTTCCAACACTGAATCTAAGCTGTGGTATTAAGACACCATTAAGATTGGCCTGGTCGTGAGGCTGAGAACACTTCGCTTGTAATTTCCAGCACTGGGTAAAATATGCAGAGCTAGGGAGATGGTTATGAGTAAAAGACTGCGCTTCGCTGCAATTTCTGCTGGTCTATTGCCTGTTCTTGCTTCCGCTCTATTTGTGTTGTTTCCGACTATAGCTTTGGCCGAAGATTCTACTCTTAGTAACGGCATTTATTTGGTTTTGCGTGACGCTGAGAACTCTAAATCGCTTGAGCCCGCTAATGCCAATGAGCGCATTTTGATTGATGATGGTCATTTGCTTGAGCCAAACCAGCTCAACCTGCCTGAAAAGCCGAGATTTGTTGTTCTGAGTACAGAGCGCTTCATACCAATGAATCTTGCTCAAAAGCCAACTAAGAAGCTTGATGCTCAGGGCAAGAAACAATTGCTTTTAGAATTGGCTAAGAGTCAAGTTGGTCCCCTCGAAACTTTTACCCGGGAAAATTGTGGTCGCTCCGTGGCGATTGTAATTGGTAATCAGGTTGTCACTGTTCACAAAGTGAGAGAGCCGATATTGGGTGGGAAGATGCAAATCACCCGCTGTACCGACAATGGCTGTGACGTTCTCTATACCCAGCTACAGCGGGAAGAGGAGAATCTTCGATGAAGAAGGCAATCAGGCTACTAGCATTTTTCTTCGTCAGCTTGTTGGCATTGTCTGCCGTTGCCACAACTATTTTTGTCGTGCAGAACCGTACTCAATTAGAGCGGCTCATGTTATTGATGGCCTCCACCACCGAGAGTGTTAGTGAAGCTTCTTCAGCTAAATCTCCGCGAATTTTATTTGTTGGTAATAGTTTTACTTTCTGCAATATGACACCAAATACAGTGTCTAAGATCGCTGCCGGTTTAACCAACGAGAGGCCTCAGGTTGTGCAGCTAGTTTATCCAAGCTATTCATTAGAAGACCACTATAAGAAGGGGCGTTATCAATCTTTGTTGCGAGAACAAAAATTTGATTATGTCGTATTTCAAGAGCAATCTTATCGCTCGTTAACTGGAACAGCCTCAACCATAGAGTATGGACAAAAGATGGCGGAATTAGCGCGGCAAGCTGGTGCTAAAGTTTTTCTATTTGAGATTTGGGCAGATCGAAACCGGGGTGATGACCAGAGCAAAATTGACTCTTATGCTCTGTCGGTTGCCGGTAAGATTGGCGCGCAGTTGGTCAGAATCGGTGATGCTTTCTCTTACACTAGGTCGCGCTTCCCTGATATTGAATTGTATGCTGCGGACGGTCATCATCCAAGTCAGTATGGTTCTTATTTGGCAAGCTGTGTATTATTTCAATCTCTATACAAGCGTACGAGTATTGGTGCGCCTGTAAGAGTTGACTGCGACTTGGCCTTTTTCAATAGCCCTGTGATCGTTGTTGCGCCAGAAATTGCGAGGAAATTGCAAACGACAGCAGACTTTATCTCTCAATCTCAATGATAATTACTACTTAGGTAGCCCGTCGAGAAAGTCGTGGCTGGCTATCAAATTGCTCTTAGAAGCCAGTTTTCATATCACCTTTGCCAGCGCCTTTTGACTCTAACAACTCAGCGACAGAGCTGACTACTTGTACTTTGTGGCTACCATAGGCTTTTTTCAATTTCGCAATAGCTTCTTTCGAGATATCGTTGCCATTTATATTTAGCCTCTTGAGATTGGGCATACCATAAAGAAGTTCTAGCTTTTTGTCGGTGAGTTCGCAGTTTTGAAGATCGAGAATGTGAATGTCTTTCATCTTTGCAATCAGTCGCAAATCATCGTCTGATATCGGTAGGTCTGGTGAGTCAAGACTTAGGTCATGAATCTTTTCAGACCCTGCCAATGCTTGCACCAGTTCGTGAGTGCCTTTGTTGAAGTTGAACGAAATTGATTCCAATTCTTTTAGCCGTTTTAGTTTGGCCAATGCGGGTCCGGTGATGTCTGTGAAATTGACATTGAGCTCTTGCAGGCTGGTCAGTTTGTCGATTTCTGCAAGGTCCCCATCGTTAACATTTGAAAGCTGCAGATCTAGCCTGAGCAATCCTGTTAGCTTGCAGATCGGTCCCACTGCATCTTTTACTTTGGCAATGTCTTCTGGGCTGCTTGGTACAGTAAAACAGGCCAAGTCGTTTGGTCTAAAGCCTTCAATGAGGCTCGGATGTTCAATCATATATTTGTTGGCGTTGAAGCGAATGCCATATTTCAGTGGCAGAGAAACTGTCCCTTGCGCGTCAATCGCTTTTTGAGTAGAACCGTCGCTATTGATTTTGCCTAGTGATTGATTAGAAGGAAAATGAAAGATAATGCTTTGGCCGTCTTTTGAGAATTCAGAAATGTACTTCGGCTGCGACGCTAGCTCGGAGAATTCGGAGGATGGAAGTACATGCTCACCAGAGAAAACTGCATTGACAGTCGGCCTGTTGCTAGATCCTGTTTTTTGTAGATTTGTCCAATAGTAAAAGATCAAGCTTGAGATGATTAGGGTTGCTACTGCCAGTCCGCTTAAAACAATAGCCGATATAGAAGTTTCTCTGGCCTTTTCTTCTTCGTTCTCTTTTACTAGAGCGCCGCGCTGAGCAAAGCCTTTTGCGTAGGCGAGAACTTCTTTACCCTCCCTTATGCGCTCTAAATCAATGGCCAGTTCTTTTGCTGATTGATAGCGATCATCGGGTGATTTTGCTAGACATTTAGCTAGTACCAGATCGACTGCAGGTGGAAATACAATATCGATGACTTCGTCCAAGAGGGGAATATCAGCTTCTTGATGCATGAGCATGATTTCTATAGAAGAATCACTTTCGTAAGGTACAAAGCCCGTTAGCATCTCGAATAGAGTGCAGCCAATTGAATAAATGTCAGAGCGGGCGTCTACTGCTTCGCCCAGGCTTTGCTCTGGGCTCATGTAAAAGGGGCTGCCGAAGATATCACCAGCGACAGTAAGAGCTTGAGTTGTGCTGCGATTGTCTAGTAGTTTAGAAATACCAAAGTCTAATACTTTGACCGCTTTGGCACCGTCAATGGTGCAATGCATAATATTGCCTGGTTTAAGATCGCGGTGTACGATACCATGGCGATGGGCATAGGCTAAACCATCGAGTACTTCGAGCATGATATCAATTGTTGAGCCCAGGTCTATGGGGCCATCATCAGCTAGTATCTCTTCAATACTGCGGCCGTTCAAGTAGTCCATAGAATAGAAGGGAATTGAGCCTGCATGTATTCCTAGATCATAGACTCGCACAAGGGTGGGGTGGTTGAGTGAGGCTAAAATCTTGGCTTCAGCTTTAAAGCGCTGCCAGTTTTGTTCGTTAACCAATTCTGGTGTCAATATTTTCAATGCTAGTTGGCGATGCAGTGACAAGTGCTCGACCAGGTAGACTGCACCCATTCCTCCGACGCCGATGAGCGAGATTATTTTGAAACCACCGATCACTGAACCGACAGGAATAATGGTAGGTGTATCAGACTTGTTTGTCGTCGGTACTCTGTTTTTAATGCTTTGGGTAAACTGTCGCCGCTGAGCGGTGCGTGCAGCGCTAGTAGTTCGACCCATTTGGGGCCGTATCTTTTTTGCTGAATTGCCACTGACAGCGCCAGGGCAAGTGCATCTTAGCTCTTTAAATAGAAAGGAAGTGAATGAGCCTGCCCGCTTAGTTGTTGGTCGTGACTTGCCGCAATTTTTGCAGATTTGGCTTTGGTCGGCAGCTGACTGGGCCGCACTAATTCTTTGCCTGGTAGTAGCAGAGCTGCTTTTTCCGCTGGCGTTGTGGCATTGGCAATAATTGTGTTGAAAAAAGAATGAGGTAACAGAGCCGGCGCGCTCAGCTAGAAATGGTTTGCCACAACTTTTACAAGCAGTCTCTGTCATTGGCGACCTCGTCTTACAATTCTAGCGGACGAGCAAACATCACACCTGTTAGATTTTTTGACCAGTGTATTGAGCCGCTAATGGCCCCCGATTCTAGCGTGACTTTCATTTTGCTTTTAGAAGAAGAGGCATCAAGGAAGTGGGCAATGCCATCAGCTGTGCGATAGACAAAACCTGTGTGAACTACATCGAGGCCTGCTTGGCTGGTGCATACTGCTACTATATCCCCAGTTTTGAGTAGGGTCTCAACTGCTGCAAGTTTATTTAGAGGTACATATTTTAGGCTGCGACCGTTAATTGTCTCTTCGCACTTTTTGATTTTTTCAACCTGGTCTGGTTGGCTAATTAGTCTTCGGTAGCTGGCTGGATGGGTCGACATAAAGCCAACTTTCTGAGTGAAAGGAACAACTCCAGGAAGCTGGTCTAATGGTTTTACAATGCTCTTGTTAGTGTTGTCGGCCAGCCAGTCGCTCATATAGTGCAGGCGTGTGCTGTAGTCGTCTGCTGTGCCCTTGCGATAGCGAATCAATGCGATTTCAGCGAGCAGATCTTCGGGTTTGCGGCCGCCTTTCTTCAACATGCGCGCCAGAGCTAAAGTGGTTTCTACGAAGGTAACACAATCAAGACCAAGCAGGTTAACCGAGCAGACTTCCCGATCGGGATAGATCTCTAAAGTAGAAGCGACATATGGTGTTCCCTCAAGCTCATGAGCCAGTTTGCCTATTAGAGCTCCCATGGGTAGGGTTTGCCAGTTCTTAGCTGTGGCTTTATTGACGAGGCGGTAGAAAACAGTCTTTCCTTTAAACTCAGTGCTATCGATAGCGCTGCCGCTGGCTAGTTCTGGCAGGGGCTGCCGGGCAAGGGTTGGTAGCACATTGGCCATGATGGCAGTAGCTACTGTGAAACTTTTACCGAGAAAGCTGCGACGTGATTCGGGCCGGCTAGTCATTGTTTTAACTTGTCCTGTTGAAGCTCAATTCAAGAGTGCTTGTACGTTTTCTGTGGGACGTCCAAGGATAGCCTTGTCACCTCTAACCACTATTGGTCTTTGAATCAAATCGGGATGTTTTGCCATTAGTGCCACCAATTCTTTATCTGAAAGATCGGCTTTGGCTAAACCTAGCTCTTTGTAGATTGCTTCGCTGGTGCGCAGCAGTCCACGTGCTGACATATCCATTTTTTTCAACAGTTCAGTTATCTGGGCTTGGCTTAGCGGTTCGACATAGTAGTTGATCTTCTCAAAGTCTACGCCCGCTTCTTTCAATAGCTTTGCCATCTCGCGGCACTTTGAGCAGGTTGGTTTTTCGTAGACGGTGATTTTGTCTTTCATGATTTTTCCTTTTTTTGCTGGTTATTTTTTCTCATAGAATTCTGGCAGTTTTTGACTGCTCGCTTGCTTAATTGACTGTGTAAATTCGGCCGGGTTTACGACAATTTTGAGACGATTGCCGTATTTTTTTGTGACCGCTTCGAAGCCTTGCTTAGTGATGTTGCAGCCGCGCGCATTGAGCGATTGTAAATTGGGCATAGAGGCTATTTCCATCAAGATTTCATCGGTAGCGCTGGTGTTCTCTATGTTTAAATTGGTTAGATTCGGCAGCGTCTTTATTAGCTTTGCATCGTCCATGGTAATGGGTTTGTCTGGAGTGGATATGTAGAGAGTGTCTAGCTGTTCGCTGCCAGCAATGGTTTCTAGCAGATTGGTAATATATTTATTGAAGTCGTAGTAGATGTAGTTTAGCTGCTTGAGTATTTTAAAGTTTTTCAGTCCCACAGGCGTCAAATTGGTATTTTTAAGATCGATCCAATCGAGGTTGCTCAGAGCGTTGACTTCTTCTACTTCTTCATCGCCAAAATCGCATTCTGTTGCTTCTAGTCGTTTAAGACCGGTAAGCTGCTTTAAATATACGAGAGTGTCTTTAAGTTGCTGTTTGTTCTCGAATTTATATCGTAGTATGTAGCCATACAAGTCATCTGGGCGAAAGGCTTTTATGATTTCTGGATGGGTTGCACTGTAGCGATTGGTGAAAAAGAATAGTCTTTTGTCGGCGGGAAATTGTACTTTCCCTGAGGCCGGGATGGCGCCGAGCATTTTTCGATTGGTACCGATTAGACCAATCTGCTCTTCTGGAAAGTTGAATTCGATGGTGCTGCCATCTTCTGAAAGTTGCGAATAGTAGGTCGGTGCGGCGTTGCTAATGCTGTCATCTTTCCTTCTGTTCGTCAGACTGCTTGCAAGCTGACCAGAGTAGGTAATTGTTGCAGCGGCTATGGTCAAGGCCGCCAGCACAATAAGTGAGGTAAGTACCACCATTGCTCGCCTGGAATTGCTCGGTCTGTCACTGTCAGCAATTTCGGAGCGTCTTTGACTAACTGATTTGAATGGTTTCTTGCCTTCAAAAAAACTGCGAGCGTACTTGTTGTCTTTGATGCGCTTTAAATCGATTGCTAGTTCTTTTGCCGACTGGTAGCGATCATCTGGATGCTTTGCTAGGCACTTCGCTACTACGTATTCGATTGAGTCGGGAAACTTTGTATCAGGATCGACTTCGGCTAGAAGTGGTGGCTCATCTTGTTCATGCATCATGACGATTTCCATCTGGGATTCACCTTCAAATGGAACATATGTAGTTAGAGCTTCGAACAGTGAGCAGCCGATTGAGTATATGTCTGAGCGGGCATCCACATTGGCCCCGATACTTTGTTCGGGACTCATATAAAAGGGGCTGCCGAAAGTCTCTCCGACCATAGTAAGGCTTTGATTCTGTCGGCCAAGTTGGAGGAATTTTGAAATGCCAAAATCAAGAATCTTCACGACTGTATCGCCGTCAACATTGCATACCATGATGTTGCCAGGCTTTAGATCTCTGTGAATAATGTCGTTTCGATGAGCATAGGCGAGGCCGTCTAAGACCTGGAGAAAGATTTCGATTGCTTCGTCAAGATAGAGCGCGCCGTCGTCTATTAGAATCTGTTCTAGAGTGCGACCCTCTAGAAGCTCCATTGAATAATATGGCAGCGAATGGTCGTGTAAGCCTAGATCGTAGACGTTAACCAGTGTGCTGTGGTGCAGTGCTCCTAAGGTTTTTGCCTCTGCTTGAAAGCGTTTCCATGTCTGTTCATTGACTAGCTCTGGTGACAAGATTTTTAGAGCAAAGCGACGGTGTAGACCCATATGCTCGGCAGCGTAGACTACTCCCATGCCACCGCTGCCGATGATTGATTCTATTTTGAATGTGCCACCGATAATAGTGCCAAGTGTTAGTGACCGATTGCTGCTTGCTCTCGGTGATTCTTTTAGCTGTTGCTGTCGAGTGTCGTGACGAGTTGATTTGAGTGTGGAGCGGTATGAGGTATTTGTGCGCTTTGATGCTAGCGTCTTAGCTACTACAGGATTCTTGCATTGGCAGCGCAAATCTTTGAAGAGAAAGGAAGTGAATGAGCCCGAGCGCTCTCTGGAGCCCAGGGCCTTGCCGCAACGGGAGCAGACGCTGAGATTCTCTGCTTTAATTGCTATTGGCCGTGCTGACAGTGTCGGTGATATTGAACTGGGTGATTCAGGTTTTTGATCGCACTGACAGTAGTTGTGCAGGAATAGGTAAGATGTGAACGAACCGGCTTTTTCAGCCAGTGGTGGTTTGCCGCATTTTTTGCAAAGGTCAGACATGATTTAGCTTTGCGCTACAAACTCAATTTCTACAGTTACTATTCGGAGCTACCGCCAGATTTCTGGATCGTCGCGTAATAGGTAAGCTTCAATGCCGAAGAATACACAAACACTACCAGTGATAAACATTAGTATCGCTGGTACTGTGTCACAAATTAAGTCGGCATCGGGCTTACAGAATAAATAAATTGCAAAGCCCAGCCAGCTCAAGCCCATTAAGGTTTGTACTATGTATTGCGCTTCTTTTAGTCTGTGCAGGTAGTTCAATTTTGTGTGACCGACCGTTCGTAGCTGTCCTGTGATTCTTGACAGTTAGGTCAAATATAACACAGTACAGCTAGCGCTTGGCAAGGGCTAGTGGTGGTCGTGTCCGCAATCGTCGCAGTCGTGCTCGGCGGCTGCAAGGGCCTCAAGGTAGGTCGGGTCGATGGCATTGATGCGTGCCAGCATGGCTTCAGCTTCTTTCTCTTGGCCAAGGCTGGAGAGACAGCGGTAGGCTGGTTCTAGCATCTCCAGAAGTTCGACGTGATCGGGGCAAAGATATCTTTCTAATACCTCGGCATTAGCTAGATACAGAGGCAGGGCTTCGGCATAGCGATCCATGGCAAAGAGGGTACCAGCTAGTTCATTGCGCACATCAACATCATCTACAAGGGTGAGGTTGACTTCATTTTGAGCCACTTGTTCAGTCACCAGGCTTGTGGCCTTTTGGTGTAGGGCCAGTGATGCTTCATACTCTTGCAGGAAGTCGAACAGCGTGCCGCAGGCCTGCAATTGCAGGGCATTGAGTGGTCCACCCAATGTCGAATCGGCTTCAAAACGCTTGGCTCTGGCTTCAATTTGAGTCTTTAAGTCAGCCAGTGCTTTTTTCTCACCACCTGAAAATTCCATCAAAATTGAAACTGTTTCGAAGAAGGGGAAGTAAGAATAATCGATGCGGTCTGCTTCACGCAGTGCTGTTTTCAAAGAGTTCTTTGCTTCTTTTTCATTGTTCTTTTCAGTGAAGTGCTGAGCGCTCTCAAGGGCGTCTTCCCAGCGCTTCCAGCGCTGCAAATCGTCGGCAGACCTAGCGATTTCTTCAAGCTTGCGATTGTGGCGAGCAAGTGGTTGTTCTAAGAAATCATTTAACCACTCTATGGCGCCTTTGACGGCATGCCACGCTGGCGCGGTGTCTTCAATATGTCTATCAAGACCGAAAGCAGCAATTGTTTCATGTAAGTTTTCATCGTCTTTGGTCAGGCCGCCGGCAATTAGTGTGCCTTTCATCAAGGCCCGCGATAGGGCGCTGCGTGAAATTAGGTTGTCACCGCTTAAGGCAAAATGAATCAAAGCATTGAGATAGTGCCATTGCTCATCGTTTTCTGTTTCATCTTGCAGCATGGCTTGGGCTGCTTTGATTTCGCCTAGTTGGAGCAAAAAGCTTATGGCTAGTTCGCGAGGGATAGCTTTGAATTCGACCGGTAATTCTTCTTTGTATTCATGCAAGAAGGATGTGACAATCTCGATTGCCTCTGTCTTTTTGCCGCAATTCCAGTTTAACTGCGCCAGGTCTGCAACGGCTTGGGTGTAAGCTTCTGCGTCAACTTGATAGCGCTCAAAATTTTCGTCGCTACATTCTTCTTTGAGCTGATCCACAGCCTTTTGGGCATATTCTAGGGCCTCTTTGTTGTCGCTGGAGCCTTCGCGAGCTAGAATCAAATTGGCTACACCACAGCTGTTGTTGGTTGCTTTCAAGGCTTTGTGGGCCGCCTTTACTCGCTCTTCAACTGTTTCACCAAGAATGGCCACGGCGATGTATGCATCAAGAGACTCTTCAAGCGCGTCAGGCTCGCCGTCTTCAGCCTCATACTCAGTGTCGATACAGCTTTCGACCAGGTCGTCATGAGGCCCGATTCTCAGGTGAGTAGATGTAGCTTCAGCCACGCTGGAGACGTCGTTGGACTTCATAAGAACCTCGAAGAATGAAATATATACAGTGGGATAATTATACAGGTGAACTCAAGGCAGTGTTGATTCGTTGAGTTTAGCTTTACTCAACGAATCAACTTATGCCAGCTTTTACAGGCCAGTTGTTAACCCAGATCAAAAGGGTCAATTGCCTTGATTCTGCTTGCCATTGCTGCTTTACCGGCCAGATCCCCAAGCTGCTGGCAGCATTCGTGGGCTAACTCGAGGCTGTCTAATAGGTCATAGTGAGTGGCGCCGAGAAATTGTTCTTGCTTCGCTAGAGCTTTTTGGCAGTAATTGAGCGCATCTTGATAGCGATTTTGTGCAAATAAAATTTCGGCTTGTGCTTTGTTGATTTCGCCAATTTCAAATAGTGTTAGAGCCGAGGCTCTGTCGAGTTGATCTTCGTGTTCGAGTGTTTCTGCTATTTCTAATGCTTTTAATTGATTGCCGTGGGCCGCTTCTAGGTCGCCAAGCTCTCTGTAGATGGTGGCGAAGGAGTGAAAATTTAGTGCGGCTAGATCATTCTTGCTAGTAGCACCATTGGCTCTATTCTCCCTATTCTCGCCGAATTTCTCCACTCGTGAGTCTAGCTTTTGTCGTAATTCTTCAAGGGGAATGGCCCTTACATCGGCTTCTTGATTGAGGGCCAAGAGGCCTGTGACTGTATTGTGAAAGGGGAAGTAAGAATAGCTTATGCGTTCGGCTTCGCGCAGTGCCGCTTTGAACTCTTTTGCTGCTTCTTTATACATTTCATTGCTCATAAAGTATGCAGCACTGGTTTCTCTGCTGTCCCAAAGTTCCCAGCGCTTTTTGTCTTTGTTTGCAATGGCAGCCGCAAGCGATTCTCGCCCTATTAGTGAGTGTGGGTCTTTATATATTTGCTTGAGCCATTCTTGCGGTGCTTCGTCGTTTTGCCAGGCATCGACAGCTTTTTCAATGCAGATATTTTGCTCAAAGTGTTCGCTCTGGGCTGCCAATATTGAAGCGTCGGCGGTGAGTTTTTGTACTGTTTTTACTCCTACTTTGAAGGCGTTGGCTAGTGCGCTTCGGGATATCAAACAATCACCATTGAGAGCATAGTGAGCCAGGGCATTGAGGTAGTACCAAGACTCAATATTATCGGGATGAGCATATAAGAATGTCTGTGCCTCTTTGGCCTCGCCCATTTGAATAAGTAAGCTGGCGATTTGATCGCGCAGAATGATCTGGCAGTCACTCCAGAGAGTATCTTCAACGCCCGCTGCCAGTTGCTTTTTTAGCATTTCTATGGCATCGCGTTTGCGGCCAATCTTGAAGGTTATGTCAGCGGCATCGGCCAGGGCAACTGTATACGTATATGTATAAATGCAATAGTCTTTGAAATCGCTATCGTGCAGTTCTTGTTTTATTCTGTCGATTGCTCGTTGTGAATAAATCATAGCCGACTCGAGGCTGTTTACTCCTTCTCGGGCGAGAACAAGCCAGGCAAGGCCGCAGGCGCCATTTGAAAGCTCAATGGCTTTCCTTGCGGCGGCAACTCTCTCTGGCGCTGCAGTTGAAGAAAGTGCGGTGTGCAACAGTGTGCCGATAGAATCATTTCCCTCATCATTTGAAAAATCGCAAGTGGCTAGCAAATCTTGGTGGGGCCCTAGTTTTACTCTCATTGGCCAGGGTGAAACTGTTGCTGATTTGGGCAATAGAGAAGTATTTGAAGTATCCATGAGTACCTCGCAATTTGATTCAGGGGTTACTCATAGAGATACGTTCGAACTCGAAAAATAGTTCAATGCAATTTTCAAGTGCCTGCTTTTTGGGTGAAATCTACTAAAGGCTTAGGCCTGATGGCGGATGCCAAATCTTCTAAGATGGGCCATGATTGTCTTGGCTTTGGCTCTAGATTGAACTCAGAGGATTTTATGTCTCGTATTGCCTGGTTGGCTTCCATTTTGGCGCCGGTAGTTATGATTGCCTCAGTGGCGCCGTCATCTCTCTTCACTAGCGCCTCTAGTGCTTACGCTGCCCAGTCAGGCCCTCAGGTTCTAGCCCCTAAAGCTACTGCTAATCGGCCCATCAAAGATAAGTGGGCTCTGGTAATTGGTATCAGTAAATTTGCCGATGGCAAAATCAATTTGCGCTATCCTGCAAAAGATGCTACCGACTTCTATAATTTCCTTACGAGCGCTGGCGGTTTTCGCAAAGATCACACTAGATTGCTCATTAATGAGAAAGCCACGCGGGCTAATATCCTTGCCACTATCGGTGATCGCTGGTTGCCACGATTGGCTCATCCCGATGACTTGGTTGTGGTCTATATCAGCAGCCATGGCAGCCCGGCCGATATGGATGTCGGCGGGGTTAACTATATAGTTGCCTATGACACTGATACTGAATCGCTTTATGCTACAGGCATTCCATTGCAAGACTTGATGCGCATTATCAAGGCTCGAGTGCATTGTGACCGAGTCGTGATGATACTAGATGCTTGCCATAGTGGGGCGGCAACTGCTGATGCCAAAGGTTTGGTGCGTTCTGCCAACGTCGATGCCAGTGCCGTGGTGGCAGGAACCGGGCAGCTTGTAATTGCTTCTAGTCAACCGAGTCAGGTGTCTTGGGAAAGTAAGAAATATCAAAATAGCGTCTTCACTAGCTGCTTGATTGAGGCCCTCAAACAGAATGGTGGGCGCACCACTCTTGGTGCGGCTTTTCAGAATATGAAAGATAGGGTGGAGGATGAAGTCTTGCGCGACAGGGGGCAGCTGCAGACCCCCGAGATGAAGAGTCATTGGGATGGTTCGGCGCTCTGCCTTTCTACGCCGCCAACAGCGCCACGGGAAGCTTTAGGCGAAGATAGCGTTTTTGACTTGCAAGAGAAGCCGATAGTTAATCAGGCTGAGGCTAAACCGGTGGTCAAAATTAGTCCGCCGAAGACTATTTTGAATAACGGCAATATTTATCGTGTCTTTAATAAGCCTCAGAACCCCACGACCTTCGACATTGACGTTCCATCTACTGTGATTTATTTGATGACCTATCACTGGAACGAGGGCAAAGGTAGTATCCCCGGAACCCTGGCTCTTCGCCATGCCGACGGCACCACTTATGGCCCTTGGGCTGTGCGCGGACAGCCAGGTCAAGGCGGCGTGCCCAATGCCTATTGGGAGTGTGAGCCGAGGGTGACTCTGGCGCCTGGTCATTACACATTAATCGACAGCGAGCCATCCACCTGGGCGCAGAATAACTTGTCTGGCTTTTGTGGTATTGCTAAAGTGAAAATCGTACCTGAAAGTGGAAGAACAGAGGCTTCAGCTAAGGTGTACAAACGAGAGCCCGTTGTCAGCATATTTAAGAACGGCAATATCGCCGCCGTATTTAATTCTCCTACCAGACCAACTTGGTTTTCGCTCAAGGCACCGGTTCTGGTTTCAAGGCTGATGAACTATCATTGGAATGATGCTCGCGGACAAGATCCTGGTGAGATTGGTCTAGTACACCAAGATGGTACTATCTATGGCCCCTGGTCAACTCATACGGCCCCAGGTCAGGGCGGTGTTCCTAATGCGTATTGGATTTGTGAACCAGATACTGTAATTAAACCCGGTATCTATGTAGTCACCGATAGTGATACCAAAACCTGGTCACAAAATCCTGAAACTAAGGGTGCTGGCATTAGTGAAATTAGCGGCGTCATTCAGGACTAGCTTCTAAAATTTCATTTGGCCAATGAACCAATAGGCGCCCATTAGACCAATAGCAATCGAGCCGGTGTAGATAAGCTTGTCTGAAAAGTCTTTATGCTTCTTGGCCAAGAGCATTAGTAGCGGTGCTATTGGAGCCACTATCATAGCTTGCCCAAATTCAACTCCGAGGTTGAAAGAGGCCAGGGCTATCCACAAGGCCGGACCAAATAAGTTTGCCTCAAGTAGAGCACCAGCAAAGCCAAAGCCGTGGATAAGGCCAAAGGCAAAAGCATAATAGGCTCTATAATCTCGTTTTGCCGTTAGTTCTTTGGCTTTGTTTTTCGAGCGTAAACAACGTAAGTTTTCCACGGCTACTGCCACTATAGATAGTGCAATTAGAGGTTCAATTACTTGCGCTGGAGGCTTGACAATTCCCGCAACTGCCAGGCTCAGTGTCATGCTGTGGGCGACGGTAAAGGCCGTCACTATGCCGAGCAGTGTTCTGAGAGAGCCTCCTAAAAGCAGTAGCGCCAGTATGAACAAAATGTGATCAGGGCCGCTGAGAATATGCAATATTCCCTTTTGCAAATAGCTAATGGCCTCAGCCCAGTGGTCTTGAGGTTGGCTCTGCTGGAAGCTAGGGTGAGCCGAGTCGAGCAGTATTTCTTTGCTTTGGTCGTCATCTAAGATGGTGACAATGGTTGTTGATGCTGGGTCTTCTGGAAAAATGCGATTAAGTATCTCGATGTTTGGCTTTACTTTTGTTGGGTTCTTGTTTGTCGTCTGCCAGATCAGCAAATCGTTGGGCTTGTCTTCAATAATATGCACAGTCTCGGGCAATAGCTTTTTGTTATTGATGAGCAGGTGAAGCCTTCGCCCAAGCGCCTCGCCAAGCTCTGGCGTTTCAGGAGCTAGCGCACAACTAGAACTAGAGTTAGATCCACCGGCTTTCTCTGCTTTCAGCAGGTAACTTCTGTGGGTACTGATGCTTACTACTGTATCGTCTGAACGGCAGATGATTTTTATTGCTGATATTGCAGCATCATGAGCTTCTGTTGGCAGCGTTAGCGCCAGCAAGAGCAGAAGCAGGGCCAGTAGCCTAGTTATTCTCATTGGGATAGGCGGGCCGGAAACCTCCACCGGGTGGTGGGCCGCCGGGGCGGAATCCTGGGCCGGCTCCTTCATGTAGTCGTCCGGGTGGTCCTCCGGGTGGCCCCCCTGGCGGACCGCCGTTCGGACCGCCAAATCGGTTCATTCCCCCGAAGCGATCTGTTCTGCGACCACCGCCATTGCCTCGGTCTAAGCCAGGTGGACCTTTGGCAAAGCTGGCATCGGGAGTGCCGCGAAATTGACGGGGCACAAAAGGCCAATTTTCAGTGAGCACATAATAGAATGTGCCGCTTGGATATTCCGGGGTGACGCCCGTGCGCCCATTATATTGATCGAGGTCGCCTGCGCCTTGAACAAATTCGTAGTCTTGAGCAAATGATCCGTCATAGGCTCCGCCAGGGCCATCGCTGCCCCCAATCCTTGTGCCACTCTTGAGCCGGTAGCTAGATTTCATTTTCTTGAGGGCGCTTCTGCTGTCATTGGCTGTGGAGTAGCAGTAGGGGCCATAAATAGGATAGCCATCGGCGGCATAACCAACTAAAGCCATCTTATTGCGATAGTTTAGTTTTTCCAGGAGGCCCATGGGGAGGCCGTGATAGTGGTAGGCGCCATTGGGTTGCACGTGGGCTAGGTTGGCGTCGACTCCGAGGCTGCCTCGGCTAACCATCATGCCCGATAGCGCTTCGTAATGCCAGCGCATGTCTCCATTCCAAAGCTCGGCTGTGCCTGGGTCAAAGGGCACTCCGTTCACGGCCACGCCAAAATCGTAACCCCGTGATTGCCCCTGACCTGGTGTCGGATTTAGTGGCACCTTAAAATGATAATCTTGGGCTGAAATAGTGTTGGGGTTGCCGCGATTGGGAAATTGACCGGTAGCATGATCGGGAATGCCGTTAGAAGTAATGTAGCGGTAGGGCTGGCGCACTTCAATTTTGCATTGGCTTGAAGTCGATTGACTGTAGGCCTTCTCGATGGCAAAGGTCAGTGGCAGCAGGGCCGTTAGGGTTATTAAAGGCAGAGCCAATGCCCCATTTAATATTTGAGAACCTTGTGGTGAAGAACCTACTGTTGTCGAATTCTTTTTGCCCTTCACTGTCTGCTCTCCCTTTTCATTCTTGCTCTGGTTTATTGCCATCTTAGCCATGAACTTTGCTGAGTAGTGACACAGGTCCGCCACAGATTGGCTGTATCTTGGCATCAGTGGAGAGCATCTCTCGGCACTATTAGGATAACCCGCCACTAGAGGTTAGCGACAATGCTGCAACAACAAACTTCAACTAGTCTGTTTATTCCTCCTTTGAGCGGCTCCATTGCCTCTTCGCCTTTTGTTATTCCCACCTATGCTTCTTTTAGCACCCTGGGCTCATTGCACCTGCATATTGATGGCGGCAAGCAAGCCCGGCTGACTAAAAGTATTGCCGCCCAATTAGCCAAAGAAGGTGAATTAACCAAGGTGCAAGCAGTGCTTGGTGCGGTGGGCGGCCCCCAGCGTCAGCAGCTAGTTGAAACTTACAGCACCCGGTCAGCAGGAAGTACAATTGAAGAGACATTTGAATTCTTTTCTAGTGTTTCTCTGCGCAGTCGCAATCATGCTATCGAAACAGTTAAGCGGGTCTTGCCCACTGTTAAAAGTGATGTTGGCATAGTTATTGATGTCGAGCGAGTTGTTGCTACGGTTGATGCTGCAAACGGTTGGAAGCAGATAGAGTTTTACGAACTCGATGGCTTCAAGGGTGAAGAAATTGATTTCACGTGCTCGTACACTCAGCCCTTTGAGATTCATCATTTGATTGACATTTACGATGCTGGGGAAAATCCTCTAGATTTAGAGACCCTGATGAGAGACTCTATTTCCATGGGAATCAACCTCGGTGGTTGGTTCCAGTTCAGCAAACCAGGCAGAGCTGCTTATCGCTCTAATGCTTTCTCTCAGGCATATCAACTGAAATCGAAGGTAATGATGCAGCATGAGCTTCTTAGTGTATACCTCGCGAACAGTGGGCTGAATTATCGTCTGCGCACTGTGGTTGAGAGAGTTCTGGCGGTTTGTCGCATTAAATAGTGACTCTACTACAGAGTCAAAAAACGCCGGAGGATGGCAATGTCTCTTATTCGGTTTAAAATTATCCCGTTTAAAACCGGCCGGCGACTGAAGTTGCTTTTTGGCTTGGTACTACTCTCGCTACCATGTGCAGCCGTTGCCTACGGTGCTAATGCACAACCAGACCCTTCTTCAGCTCTAAATTTACTACGAATTCCAGCATCAATATCAGATTTCGAATTTTCCAAGATTTCTATGTTGCATATGCTCAGCGCGTTTGTGACATTGCTTGCGGGCATTTCATTTTTTAAAGCCACTTCTGCCAAGTTTGGCTCTACTCAGTATTTGACTAATATGGGCCTTGGTTTATTGCAGATCGGCTTGGCTGTTTCGGTTGTTACTTTAAGCATGATTGCAGTTAGTGAGCGGCAGATTGTCGCAGTTGAAACCAAAAATTCAAACTCGGAACCTCCGATTTTGCAAGGGGCGACTTGCGGCACCATTGCGCCTGAAGGTGCCACTATTGTTACTGTTGTACAGGTTAGACCGGAAAAAGTTTCTTCTAAAGCACAACTCTTGCAACAGGCCACCTGGTCTGAGGTGCGCTAATGACTGCTTCTACTTTTGCTTCGTCAGCAGATGAAGGTCGTCAGCCCCAGACTTCTATTCAAACCGATACCTCGCGTAAGCAATATATTGTCGGCCCTGTTTTCGATTTACTATTCGTCTGTGGTGGCTTTACTGCTCTATTGACGCTGCTGTATTTCTGGCCGCCCTTGCGCCATATTTTAGGACCTTCGGCCGATCAATATTCAGGGGCTTTGCTTTTTGCCGGTACTTACTTATTGTCTCAACCCCACCTCGGTGCTTCTCTGCGACGCCTTTATGGTGAACCAGAAAATTTCGCTAAGCATCGCCATGTGGCAGTGGCATTGCCGCTGCTAATGCTGGTTTCTTTGCTAGCGGCCCTTCGGTTCTTTGGGCCTGTTTTGACCATGGAGTGTCTGACCCGGGTCTATATGATTTTCATTGTGCACCATGTCTTAGCTCAAAGTTATGGAATTGCCCTGATGTACTGCGGCCGTTCTGCTTTTGTCATGAAGCCTTTTGAAAGGCAACTCTTCAAAGTTATCTTGTATCTAGCTGTGGCCGTAGCTGTAATTGGTCAATACACGGGGGGCTATGATTTTTCTTTGGCAACAGGTGCAGTCGCTGCCTCGTCTCATTCTGTTGGTCTCGATCTGCCGCTAGTTTTTCTACAGGTTGCCATCGCAGCTCTGCTGGTGTTAGTGCTTTGCTTTGCTAACACCCAGTTACAGCGAGGGGCCCTCGGTGAGAAGATAATGCCATTGCCGGCGGTGACTGTTATGCTCGTTAGTTTAGTGGCCGTTGTTCTCAGTCAGGCCGTCGACAACAATTTCTGGATTTTCATTCCTGCTTTCTTTCACGCCAGTCAATATTTAGCTGTGGTACTAGCTTATAAGTGGAAAGACTATAAGCTCAGTCAGGCAAAATCTGAGAATAAATTGAAGACCATTATTGCCTTTGCCGCTAGCGAATTGCATGGCTATTTTCTCATTGGGCTAACGCTTTCGGTGGCAGTTCCTTGCCTTCTATTTGTATTTGGTCTGCGTGTCGTTGACCCCTTTAAGCTAATGTTTCTACTGGTCAGTCTGCATCACTTCGCTACCGATGCTTGCTTGTGGAAACTACGTCAACCGCGGGTGCAAGAGCGTCTTGTTTAGGTTGGTTTAGGCAAGTACTATTTTCTTTCTTTGAGCTTATCTTCCAGTATCGCTTTGGCAATTTCGCCCTTCTCTATACCCCAGAAACCAACGGTTGCTCCCGGATATAGCGGCACAGATAATGACGAAGGTTTGGAGCTGTGGTTGTGCAGCAGCCTGTGAGTTGCCGATGGCCATCCAAGGAGTGGGATCTTTTTTGCTATAACTCTCATAAGGATTCTTCAGGAGATGGCGAATTCTTTCTCTTTCGAACTCTGCAGTCTTTTTCATCGAAACATAAGCCTTGGTCAAGGGAATATTTTCGCCTGACTTCAGTACAAGTTGAACTCTGTAGGTTGCATCGCCATCAGAATCTACGCCACATTCGATTGTGACGTCAGAAATTGATTGACAGTCGATGGTGCGCATAATTCTTTTGCTAAATCTCTTACCAATAAGAATGCGATTGCTGCTGCGATCGAGCAGTACTTGAGCGAGCCCCGAACGAAATATGAAAACTGCCACCATGGTTGCTGCTAGACCCATGGCTGAAATAATTAGCTTGGTTGGGATGGACAACTGCGCGCTGTTTGAGGCTAAGCCCTACGGTGCAGCAACGAACAAAAGCCCGACCAAAAGAAAGGGCAGGGCGAAGAGCCAAATTATGATGGGGTCACTCGTGAGAACAATGGTATTGCTGCCTGGTCTCTGATATCCCCCGTAACTTCTTTCTTTTTTCGTTCTTTCTACTCTTTCTTCTTTTCTCTCTTCTTTATTACTACTTTGGTATTTACGGGGTTAAGAAGGGGTGAAGAACTCTATTAAGCCTGAATTTTACCGTTTGGATAATAATGTCGATCCGGGCATTCTCGTGCTGTCATGGGTTAGCTCTCTGTTGCCAGGATTTGTTGTCACTAGGATACAATCGACAGCCAATTTACTCGGGAGATCCTCATGGCAATCTGGCAGGTTCGTTTTTGCACGCTCTTTTTGATGCTCAGCGTTTTATTTAGAGCGCCAGCAGCATTTGCCCAGCAGACCACTGGCGTACCTGGCTCACCTAGTGCCACCATCACTATTGACGGGAAACAGTTGCCCGCTCCCGAACCAGCCTTCGGCGGCGTAATCAAAGACACTGCCAGTCAGTCGAAAGCTTGGTGGGCGCCTCGTACTGTACCGGCCAAAGGCGCTCCTAACGTTCTTTTGATTATGACTGATGATGTTGGCTTCGGCGCTCCGAGTACATTTGGCGGTGTTATTCCGACCCCAGCCCTTGACCTGATAGGCAAGACTGGTCTGCGCTATAGTAATTTCCATTCCACTGCTCTCTGTTCTCCTACTAGAGCCGCTCTTATTACTGGCCGCAATCACCACTCAGCTGGTTTCGGTGTAGTTTCTGAGCAGTCTACTGGTTTCCCTGGTTATAACAGCGTTATTGGCCAAGACAAAGCCACCATCGGTCGTATCTTGAAAGACAATGGCTATGCCACTTCTTGGTTCGGTAAGGCACACAATACTCCTACTTTCCAGGCTAGTCAGATTGGTCCTTTTGAACTCTGGCCAAACGGTATGGGCTTTGAATATTTCTATGGATTCATTGGTGGTGACACCAGTCAGTGGCAACCTAACCTGTTTCGCAATACCTCCCCAATCACTCCTTTTTTAGGTCAGAAGGGCTGGAATCTCACCACTGCCCAGGCTGACGAGGCTATCGATTGGATCAGCCAACTCAATCAAATCGACCCAAGCAAGCCCTTCTTCTGCTATTACGTGCCTGGTGGCACCCATGCTCCGCACCACCCTACTCCAGAATGGGTGAAAAAAATTAGTGACATGCACCTCTTTGATAAGGGCTGGAACGCTCTGCGCGAAGAGATATTTGCTAACCAAAAGAAACTTGGTGTAATTCCTCAAGATGCCAAACTAACACCATGGCCCCATGACTTGTTGAAGAACTGGGATGAGCTGAGCGCTGACGAGAAGAAGATGTTCATTCGTCAGGCTGAAGTTTACGCTGCCTACCTGGCTTACACCGATCATGAAATCGGCCGCGTTATTCAGTCTCTCAAAGATACAGGCAAGCTAGACAACACGCTGATTATCTATATTAGTGGCGACAATGGTTCTAGTGCTGAAGGCACTTTGGTGGGAACACCCAATGAAGTGGCTATGTTCAACGGTGCCAATGTGCCGGTGGAAGATCAGCTCAAGTATTTTTATGATGTCTGGGGCACTGACCGCACTTATAATCACATGGCGGTTGGCTGGACTTGGGCTTTTGATACGCCATTTTCTTGGACCAAGCAAGTGGCTTCGCACTTCGGTGGTACCTCTCAAGGCGTCTGTGTTTCCTGGCCTGGTCACATAAAAGACTTGGGGGCTATTCGTCACCAGTTCCACCATGTTATTGATGTGGTGCCAACTATTCTCGAGGCTTGTTCTATTAAGGCCCCTGAAGCTGTGGATGGTATCAAACAAAAGCCCATTGAAGGAACAAGTTTTGCTTATACCTTCGATCAAGCTAATGCCGCAGTGCCGTCACATCACAAGACTCAGTATTTCGAGATGATGGGCGATCACGCTATCTACAATGACGGCTGGATCGCTAGCACTAAGGTCATTCGTCCACCATGGATTACATCAGGACCAGTCAATCAAGATCCTGTTAACAACGTCACCTGGGAACTCTATGACCTTTCTAAAGACGCTACGCAGAGCAATGATGTAGCTGCCTCTAACAAGGCAAAGCTGAATGAGCTCAAGGCCCTTTTCCTTTCCGAGGCTAAGAAGTACAACGTGCTGCCTCTTGATGCCAGTTGTGCCACAAGACTTGTTTCTCCGCGGCCCAATATAACTGCTGGGCGTAGTGAGTTTGTTTACACCAAGCCGCTCACTGGAATACCACAGGGTGATTCACCACTTCTGCTCAATACCTCCTACACTGTCAAGGCCAATGTGGATATTCCAGCTGGCGGTGCTGAAGGAATTCTGCTTACTTCTGGTGGCCGCTTCGCTGGCTATGGTTTCTATCTGCTTAAAGGTAAACCTGTATTCCTTTGGAATATGGCAGACCTGAAGCGTATCCGTTGGGAGGGGCCCGAGGCCCTCAGCCCTGGAAACCACGAGATTGAGTTTGACTTTAAGTATGATGGTTTGGGCGCTGGCACCATTGCCTTCAACAGTATGAGTGGTATCGGCCGCAGTGGCACTGGTACTCTTAAGGTTGATGGTAAGGTGGTGCAAACCCAGAAAATGGAACGCACATTGCCACTGATTTTGCAGTGGGATGAAAGCTTCGATATTGGCTCTGATACAGGCACAACTGTGTGCGATCAAGACTATCAAGTACCGTTTGCCTTTACCGGCAAGCTCAATAAGTTAACGCTTAAACTTGATCGTCCGACCTTGTCGGCCGCTGATATCAAAATGCTTGAAGGCGAAGCACAACGCAATAACAAAACCAGCGAGTAATCGCTGGTCTTTGTAGTGGTTCTGCTCTTTGTGCGCAGTGTCAGTTGTTAGGCTTTAAGCTGCTAGCGCGGTTTACAGTTGCCATCAACGTCACTGCGCACAAATTGTTTCTTCCACTCTTTGGCATAGTCAGCAAACATTCCAGTTTCACGCAAGGCCCTCAGGGCTTTGAGCTGCCCTTCTGAAGACTCGACGTCGCCCTGATTGATTCCTCTCAGTAGACGTGCGCCTTGCCAGCCAACTTGCTTCCACAATGGATAATGGCCATTGTCGGCGCCGTTTTCGTGGTCGATTATGGCTTTGGTGGCCTGCTCAGGGGACATATTGATAAGGCGATTGCCGTGGTAACCGTCGTCCATAGTAATTAAAGCGTGCCAGGGGTCTTTGGCTCCGTGCCAAGAATCGATCATTTTAGGCACTTCATCGCAGTCTTGAATGGGAAGCCCCATATTGCCCATACCGATGCGTATGTCAGACCACAGTCGACATTTCTCTAGCTCTGATAAATCTGGCCTTTTGGCTATGCGATCCATCATTGAGCCAATTTCGCCAAAGCTGACTTTGCCGTCGGCGTCGCGGTTGTTGGCCTCTGCTTTGTTGGTATAGGGCTTCAATAGTTCAGCCGCCATGCCTGCTATTTCTTTTCTGCGTCCTTCTGGTATAGAGCTGAAATCGGCCGGTAAATTCGTGACAAGCTGCGGTGCACCAGCTTTGCCGTCAAAAGCCTTCATTGATGAGCTATGAGAATCTGCTTGGTTGCCTTGGGCTAGCACCATTGAGCGGCGGAAGTCTTCCGGTTTGCTATAGAGCGATTGGGCTAAATCGGCTGGCTTTTGGCCGTCGCCAACCTGACCCCGGTCGAGGGGCCGGGCAGAATTGTTTGCAGATGTATCGCCGCTGGCTTTTTCGGACATAGTAAGAGGTTTTTCGGTTCTAAGCTGGTACATTAATAAATGCCCAAAGTATCCTGGAACTAACCGTACCTCTGGCAGTCTCTGGCAGTCTTGGGCAATCTCGGCAGTAACGTCCGGAGGCCTACTTCTCGCCATCTCTTTCTTTGGAGTAAACATGCGTCTGTTCAATCAAATAAATCGAGTCTTGGCTGCCGTAGCTGTTGCAGCTGGTCTAGGTCTTTCCACTTTAGAAGCTCAGTCTAAAGCTCCAACCGCCTTTCAAGGAAAAGTGCTGGTGGTCTTGTCTAGTGCGAAGGCCCTCACCCTCAAAGATGGCGTTCAGCATACGACTGGATTTTATATGAACGAACTGGGTGTGCCCCTGCAGGCTTTGATAAAGGCTGGGTTCGAGCCTGTTTATGTTAATCCCCAGGGCAATCAACCGGCGATGGATGTAAGTTCTGACAAACCAGCTTTGTTTGCCAGTGCCGCTGAATACAATGCTGTAAAAGAGCTACTCAAAGATCCTAAACTTGCTCACCCACAAAAGCTCTCAGCTATAGCTGCAGGCGATCTCGATCAGTACGTGGGTATTTTTGTTCCTGGTGGTCATGCACCTATGGAAGACTTGTGGAAAGATGCTTCTCTTGGCAAAATCTTGAGACATTGTCACGGTAAAAATAAGCCCACAGCCTTAATTTGTCACGGCCCCATTGCTCTTCTCTCCACTCTAAACAAGCCTGCTGAATTGGGCAAGGCCCTTGAAGCCAGCCATTCTGCAGAAAAGCCTGTCACTTCTAAAGAACTGTGGACTTATCAGGGCTATCGCATGACTGTTTTTAGTGATGCTGAAGAGAAGCCCAACGAGCCCACGGCCCTTGGTGGCTATATGAAATTCTATCCAGAAGATGCTTTGCGAGCAGCCGGCGGTAAGTTGCAGATTGCTCCAGCGAAGAAAAGCAAAGTTGTGCAAGATCGAGAATTGATCACTGGTCAAAATCCATTTTCTGATAAAGAGCTAGCCGCTGCCTTTTTGAAAGCACTTAAATTTAAAGGTGAAGTGAAGTAAATGCCAGGCGCAGCTGTCGCAGCAATGCCTGGCTGAGGATGACTGGGATGAGCACCACATTGCGTCCGAGAGCTATTGGCCAGCAGTAGCCAACCGGCCCTGGATTTTTGCCGCATTTTAAATCACCTAAGGCGCGGGCGAGCTTACGCAAGTGGCTCGGGCCAAAAGGACCATCATTGATTTTGTTGATTAACTGGTTCGGCAAGCCCTCTTCTCCATGAAGAGCGCCGCACCAGGCCCCTACGATTGCAGCGTTGCTATCGGTGTCACCGCCAGCTTTGATTGTCCACTGCAGCGCAGCGGGAGTGTCGTCGCCCCAGCGCAGAAAAGCAAAAGCAGCAAGGGCTACGCTGTGATTGACAAAGCCACTGCAACCTAGCTGCTGAGCGGCTGCTTCTATGGATGCTTGCTGCTCAGCGAGGTTGCGAGCTAAGTCTAGGGCTTCGCGTAACCAGGTTTCTTGAATAACATTGATAGCCGTATCAAATGAGTTGTAGCGACTGGCTTTATCTTTGCATTGCCTATTGTTGTAGGCGGCGGCGGCTAATTCAGCCACAAAAAGAGCACCGTCAGTTGCCCTTTTATCGAGGTGAGTGGTGCGGGCAATGCTGTCGCCGAGCTTGATGCGATATTCTTGATTGTCGTGATAAAAAACGCCGATGATGGCCGCGCGCATAGCCGCCCCGTTGCCAGCAGAGTGGATGCCAGTTTGCTTTGCACCAGTCAACATTTTTAGACATGACAGGCTAGTGGCTTGGCCAACACCAAAAGGTAGTCTAAAGAACCAACCTAGCATTGCTATTTTAAAGGCTTTGGTAGCGGCTCTGATGTCTTTAGGCGCGCTAACTATTGATTGGGCTACTAAGGCTGACTGCTCGGTATCGTCGCTGACGAAGCCAATATTGTCGAGCAAATAATAGCGGTCGATGGCATGGGGAAACCATGTGGAAATGGTTTTGCCCGATAACCCTTCCATGTAGAGGCCAAGGGCGTCACCAATGGCGGTGCCCAGCAGGACGCCAGCGAGATGATTGTAGATTGATTCGTCGATGGTGGCACCTGTGATCTTACAAACTGCGCTGCTCACGTCCTGCTCCTATCCAGATTAATTTTAGCAGTTGTCGGCAGCTGTGAGACGCATAAGGGTTTTGAAACGGATGCAGAGGTTTCAAAACCTACTGGTTTTGGCTTGTGCTGAAAAGGGAATGAGAGCCATAGCAGTTCTTTCTTTTGGTGAGTGTGAATATTCAGCCACGGTGGCCAATCGAATTTGGGCAGGCGATCAATAAACCGCTTTCTTCAAGGATTGTGGTGTCATTTTTGCTCCTGGCATGTTGCTCTGTTGCTGCTGCTAATGACGAAGCACTTGCGCTCAAGGCTAAGCAAAAGAGTGCCCGCTCTTCGAGTTCAGCGGCTAATGATTTAGATAAGTTGCAGCAGAAGGCTTTGCAGCTATACATGGTGCGAAACTATTCTGAAGCTTGTAAGCTCTTTCAAGAATGTGTAAAAAAGAAGCCAGGGGATGCTTCATTGCAATATTATTTGGCCGTCTCTGCACTCTATTCAAATGAAATGGAGATAGCCGAGCATGCTCTTTGTCGTGTGGTGGTGATGACAGATCCTTCTAGCGAGTGGGGGAAACTGGCAGCTCAAGCCCTGAAAGACTGGAAGAAGCAATTTCATTCGATTCGTCCCTATTCGCAGTTAGAAGACGGTAAGTTGATGCGTTGGGATAAGTCTCAAGGTGACATTAAGGTTTGGATTGCTGATGGTTTGCAGTTGCCATCAGGTTTTGTCGGTCCTGATCTCACCGTTGAAAAATGTCGGACACTATATTCAATGTTTGATCGACCGGGTTTTTTTGAGCGCCTGAGCCGTGTGGAGCATTATGTTCCTAGCTATGCTTCTATTCTCAAAGAAGGAATAAATGATTGGGCCTGGGTTCAAGCTGAGGGCATAATCAAGTTTAAGTTTGTTGATGATCCAAGAAAGGCCGATGTTTTGTATTTCTGGTGCCCACAAAGTGGTGCTGATTCAGTCGGGAGAACATTCTACCCATGGACAGGGGTTGCCCGTGCGCGTTGTATCGTCCACGTCGAGACTGAGTATTTGCGGAAGTGGGGCGCGCGGGTTCCTAATGAGTTGCGCGAGACCAGTGCTCATGAATTTGGCCATGTGCTTGGGCTGAGTCAACATAGCAATGATCCTCACGACGTTATGCGCGGTCATGGCGAGACTGTGACTTGGATGCAGCAAGCTCAATACTCAAATGCTAGCCCGGTTACCCGTAATGACTTCGTGACATTGCGGGCCCTTTACGAATTGCCGCCTGATGAGCTCTTTTTGCCACTCAATGACAAGTAATAGCCGTGCGTTGTCAAGCTTTGGCGATTGCAAATACTTGCTTAGCATCTAGGTGCTTGCCAAGCCATCTGCGCTAGCATATAGGCTGCTCATCCCAATTAGGAGAAACTACGCTCATGCGTCATCCCAGCGTTCCCGAATCATTGGAAGGTTGGTGGATACTCCACCGTATGTTTGACTTTGACCGCTTGTCTTGGGACGAGCTACCGGCCGATGAGCGTGCAGCCATTTTGAAAGAAGCTACTGCAGCTCTATCGACTTTGAAAGATAGTGAAGACAGCGATCTGGGCTTGGCTCAGATGGTTGGTCACAAGGCCGACCTGATGCTTACTCACTACAGCAGAAACTACGAGGGCATGGCCCACGCGCAGATGGTCTTTGACAAGCTGCGATTGGCTAACTACCTCACTCCAGCTACTTCTTATGTATCAGTGCTTGAGCTTGGTCTCTATGAAGCGACTGGCAAGATTCACGCTACATTGAAAGAGCGTGAGCTGAAAGCTGGTTCACCTGAATGGATTCAAGCCTTTGATGAAATGGTTATGGCCCAGGCTAAAATTCCTCACTTCGGTGGACGTCTTTGGGCTCGTATTCCGCAAAAACGTTATGTTTGCTTCTATCCAATGGATAAGAAACGTGGTGAGTCTGTCAACTGGTACACCTTGCCTTACGAAGAGCGCGCTAAGTTGATGATCGAGCATGGCAAGATTGGTAGAACCTACCATGGTCTGGTCAATCAAGTAATATCTGGTTCTATTGGCTTCGATAAGTTTGAGTGGGGCGTCGATCTTTACTCTGATGATCCAATGGTCTTCAAGAAACTAATCTACGAAATGCGCTTTGATGAAGCTAGTTCAAAGTATGGTGACTTCGGTGATTTCTACTCAGGCGTGCAGTTCTCGCTTGATCAGTTAGCTACCTATTTTGATGGCACTGGTGTGCCAGCACTTAACGTGTTGGAGTCTGCTGCTGTAGGCTAGCTAGTTTGATAGCTAAGATGCCACGAAAGCCACGACCAAAGGCACTGCTATTCAGCCTAGTGACTTGTTTGTTGCTGCTGACAGGATTATTCTGGCAGAATATCGTTGCTTCAAGCCCGTGGTTTTTCGGCTATCGTGGGCCGGATCTGTTTGGTATATATACTGCCAGACTGGATGGCACTGGCGTTCGCTCGATTTTATTTGACGAGAAGCGTGAACTGTCTCACCCGCGGGTCTCTCCCGATGGTAAGCGTATAACTTTTACTCGCTACAATCGTTTGCTCAGTGGTGGAATAGCTGAAGAGAATGGTAGCGATTATTTGCACACCGAAGTTGTCGTTGCTGACATTGATGGTTCGCATCAGTTGTCTATTGAGCCAACGGCAGCGCATGTTCTAAACGCTAATAGCAGCTGGGTAGACAACGATTCGATTCTGTACGTACACAGATCTGATTTGACTTCGTTGCCGGAGTTGAGGATGTACCATTTGTCCTCTGGCAAAATAACACGTTTACCTACACCCGCTGGGCTAGCGGTTTCTGATCCTCATTGTGTCAATGGCAGAGTTGTCTTTCCGGTGGTGCCGATAGGCTTGAAAGCAGCGTCTTGTTGCTTATATACAATGAAATTGGATGGCAGCGACTTTCGTCAACTAACAGCACCACAAATTACTCCAACTTCTGCAGACCTTAGTTTTAAGCTCGGCGACTATGATCCCTGGTTTTCGCCAAGTGGGAATACTGTTGCCTTTATGCGCTATTTCGGCGGGGCTGATTGGCGAATTTTTAGCGTCAATGTTAGTACGGGGGCAGAACAACTATTGACTCGTCCCGGAGAAACTAGTGCCATACCTGAGTGGTCTAACGATGGCAAGTCAATTGTTTTTGTCAATTTTGATAAGACAAAACTCGAGAACCTTGGGCTCTATACCATGGCATCTTCTGGCTTGAATAAGCAGAAGATTCCTCTTCCCGGAGGGTACCTATATACGCATCCTTCTTATTATTCTTCTTGTAGTTCGTCATCTGTTAAGGGGTCTGACTCGGGCGCTAAAGCTGCCATCGTATACGGTGCTCGTCGAGTGCCGGGGCTGCCTGGTGGGCACTGAGTAGCTGTCGCTCTGATACTTGCTACTTAGTGGTTTTTACTTTTTTAGATATTCCGTTTGCTGCTGTTTCTTGCCGGAGCTTTGCTACTTCTTCTCTGATAATTGCTATTCGCTCTTTGTTCATGGGATGGCTTGAGATAATGGCTAGCATGGCAACGTCTTTTGTTGTTTTGTCTGCTTCTAAGCGCTGGAAGAAATCAATGAAAGCTTCTGCTTTATAGTCGGCCTTGGTGACTAATTTAACTCCTTCTATATCGGCTGCGGCTTCTTGCTTGCGGCTGAAATTCAAGCTCTCAAGACCTTCGGCCATCGAAAGCATGTTAGCGACGCTGTCTGCTGTTTCTGAGCCGGCCCCGGCGCCCGTTATTATTGATATCGAGGAGAGTAGGCCAACCCTTCGTACTGCCGCTCTTAGAACGTCTCGATGCATGACATGTCCAATTTCATGACCGATTACCCCGGCCAATTCGTCATCGCTATTTACGGCCTCAAGGAGGCCGCTATTGACATAGATGTAGCCTGCCGGATAAGCAAAGGCGTTGACCTCGGGGTCTTCTTTCGTTTGAAAATGAAAGGTGTAAGGGCAATTCTCTATCTGGGCAACCAAGCTGCTGCCAACTCGGTTTACGCGTTTGGATTGCTCACTATTTTTCTCTTCGTTTTCTGGCTTGGGCAATAGTTCTGCTATTTTTGTTTCGAGCTTGTGGTCAATGCTGGCCACTAATGCTGCTTCCAGTGGGTCCATGGCTAGTGCCGCACCAACCAGCAATATGAGAAGGGCTGCTGACACTTTGAACCAGTAGCGTTTGAAGCGGCTATGCCGTTGTTTAACGCTCTTTTGAGCCTCGTGGGCGAGCTTGGTGATAGCAGTTGAGCCACTGCTCTTGAGCTGCTCAAGGAGCTGGTCGTCATGAGTAATGAGGACGCGTCCGCTTTTACTATCGACAATTTTAAAGCGATCGCCGGCGTGTCCAGATGCTTCAATGGTGAGGTCGTCTAACGATAGGTTGGCATCTAGTTCTTTGATGTATAGACCCTGAGAGCTGAGCTGCAGTGAGACAACTCGAGCTTCGGCTGCGTCTGTTTCAAATAATCGAGCTTTGAAATCCTCGCTCATCAAGCGAAACCTTACCCTCTGCTTGGAACAAAGCGCCGAACCCAGTTTCCGAAACCTTTAGGGTTTCTGGTCTGGATCCAGACTTTGCCCGGCCCTGTAAATTTACAGGCCAGCCCTTCTCCGCTAGTAAAGCTTGAAATCCAGTTGGCCCCTGCTTTTACTATTTGATATTCGAGGTCTCCTGACCACGCCACCACATGTCCGTTGTCTACCATGTATTCTTTACCGGCGGCGATGGGAACTTCCATAATGGCCCCAAAGGCTGCTACAGCTACTTCACCGTGGCCGTGTACATGTAGCACAAAGAAGCCTGCACCAGAAAATATTCCAGCGGTGAGCTTCTGCACTCTGGTATCCATTTCAATGTTGCCTAAGCCAGCAAGCATGCAACCATTTTGAATATAGTAATCTTCGCTGTTGCGCATGGGCAGAATTTTTATGTCACCCGGCACTGATGGGGCGATTATAATATCGCCATCGCCAGTAGTGGCAGTTACTTCTTGAAAGAAGAATGACTCGCCTCCCAAGAATGACCTTTTAAAAGCTCCGAATACTCCTCCCCACATATGGCCCTTAATAGACAAATGCTGAGATTTAGCGACCATGGCCCCGGCCTCTGCTTTGAATTGCTCGCCACGCTGAAGAAGGACGCGGAGCACAGCATTTGAGCCTTCGTGCATAATTTCATATTGCATTGAATATTTCCTTCAATATTTTCTTCAATAGAGCCAGTTCGATCTTTCTTGCTCGATTTTCTTACTCGATTTGCTTATCCTTGCGAATAAACCCATATTTTCGCACGGTTAAACTATAAGCCAGGCAGGTATATAGTCAGGACGTTGTGTTGTCATGGATCTTGCTGGGATATGCCAATCGGTCGACAAGCCGCTAGAAATGATGAAAGAGTCCCTAAGACCTATCCGGCTCGGCTATACCTGGCTGATAGTGGAGAGCCTATCAGCGCCTTGGTATCGATTCAAGGCGATCAGTTGTTTTTGTCGGCAGTAGATACAGAGCACCTGCATAAATTTGAAGCGTCTCGGGCAGGTACTTCTGGCGATAATATTGCTTTCTTATTGTCGAGCCTGCAGGTTAGAAGTGGCGGCTCTGAAGGCGACAAGGTTGTGTTAGTTGAGCCTGACAGTGAAACTAATATCGTCATTAATTCGCACGATTTTCTTAGCGAGTTGCGTTTAGCTCTGCCGAATCAGCAAATCAAAGGAAATTTTAATCGACTAAAATTCAACCGCTTTCAATCTAACTTCAGAAACAGTTTGGTCGCTGTAGGAATGCTGGGTGCTGTTCTTTTGTTTACCTTTGTGGTTGCTACGGCCTTCTTGTATGAGTCTAAGCACCCTCATCGTGACGATGTCTCTTTGTCTGAGCCTGATGGTGAAGGGCGAGAGGCGAGTGATGAGAGTTCGTCTGAAGCTCAGGAGCCAGTCTCTGAAGACGATGCTATCACCTACAATGACGGTGAAGAAATGAGCGAAGAGGCAAATGAGGCGGCCTTCAAGTATTTGACTAATTTTCGCACCAAGGTCCAGTCTAAGTTACGCAAGCTTATGGCGAAACCAATGGTCAGTGGAACAGTGGTTGAACTTGCCATTACTGCTTCTGGAAATTTAGTAAACAGTGCCGTAGCTCAGTCAGCCGGTGTGGACAACGATAAGTTAGTGCTAAAGGCTGTCCGTTCTTGCTTTCCCCTGAAGCCTTTGCCAAAAGGCGTTCAAAGTCCTCTGCGAGCTGAAATTTTGATTAAGTAACTAAAGCCTGATTTTGCTCCTGAAATGCAAAGTTCCTAATGCTAGTGCTACTGTCAAGTGCTAAGGTGGTTGTGCCGATTTTGGGAAGTTTTATGCCAATAGTCAACGAAGTGCCTTCTTCTTCTTCTTCTTCTTCTTCTTCTTCCGCCAATGGCATGGCGCAGAAGATACGTAAGCTATTGGCTCTGGCCGATGGCAATAAGAACGAAAACGAGCGCAATTCTGCCATGAAGCTTGCCTTAGAACTATTGTCTAAGCACAACCTTGAGATGGCTCATGTCACTAATATTTCAGATGACGTAGATGTGGTTGAAGTAGATGCCTATTTGAAGCTTGATCCCTGGATTCGTAGCATCATGCATGCGGCTTGCACTCTCTACTACACCCGTTTCATTATGCGCCCTATCTATGGTGGCTACTATGGCGATAGAAAAGAGTGGCATCCCACTTTTGTTGGTACGGCAGAAAATATTGATTGCACAATGGAAATCGCCACATGGCTGATTGATTCAATTAGGCAGGAAAGCAATTGGTTATTCCGCGCCGCCTACGAGAGGCGCAGCTTCAGAGTTGGAGCTGCTGACCGCATTTTAGAGCGGGCCAATCAATTAATTGCCGAAGAGAAGCAAGTTTGCGGTAGCACACCGAGCAACAGTCTTATGGTGCTGCGTAATCAGCTTGAGAGCGCTAATCAGAAATATATGGACAAGAAAAATCTCGGCACTTTTCAAAGTCGTGGAAGCTACCATGACCGCTCGGCCTACGGCTTAGGACAGTCGTTTGGCAGTAATGTCAACTTGGGAAAATCAGCGAAGCCGAAGGCGCTGCCTTACCACTCGCCCAGTTCGTAGTGGACCCCGCTTCTATCCGGCCGGGCTTCGCCCATGTAGCCAATCTTGCTGTTGCGCACGGTGTAACCGCCTGAATTAGTTTTGCTAATCGTCGTGGTGGTTTTGTCTGGTCTGTAGACTACTGTTGTTCCGTTTGTTTTGCGAACAAGGCGTCCTTTGCTGCCATTGGGATATTCAATTATATAGGCGTGAGTCTCGCTACCATCCGGTAGTATCACCGTGCCGTCAGCAAAGCCATCTTCTATTATGTAGCTACCATCAGGAAAACGACGCAGATAGCAGCTTGAGCCATCGACAAGATTGAACTTTAAGATGATGGCTGGTTTGTTTACAGGCGCGCTTTTCTTGAAAGGATCGATATCTTGAGCTGAGAAAACAAAGACCATATCTTCGCTCATGTTTCTCATGCTAGTTTTTAGTTCTTTGGCTGTTCCCTTGGCGATGGCTTTGGCAAAGGAGCGCACCGGTCCTTTGTGTTGAGCCTTCTGTTTGACTGCTTCACCGGGCAAAAGTAATGATGAAGTGCGATTACTCCGCCACTCTTCCGCCTGCCACTTCTTGGAACTTTTGCTAACGCTAGCCTGCTTTAATTCTGGTGCTGCTTTTGCCCCTTCGTTGCTAGCGTGCGCCGCATTGATGTTGACAGCAGTAGAGAGTAGGAGTGCTGCGCAGGAGGGCAAAAAGGAAAGCAAAAATTTGCGTTGCATAAGATAACTCAAATCGGGAATTCGTAACTAAATCTATCACTGTTCGTCAGGCTAGTGAAGCGGCTTAAACAAATCAGGATCAAAGTCTTTTGCTTTTGTTCCTTCTTCTAAAACGACTTTGGGCAGGCGCTTTTGTAGCTGCTTTAGCTGCTCTGCGCTCAATTGACTTTTGCGCAATAATAAATGGTTCAGTTCAGGAAGTTGATTGAGTCTCATCAGGCCTGCGAAAGTTACTTTTGTATCAGCCAGATTGAGTCGCCTGAGCTTTTTCATTTTTAAGATGCTGTCGATGCATTTGTCGGTGACGCCGTTGCGAGCAAGGCCAAGTTCTAAAAGTTCGCTCAGGCAAGATATGTCTTTAATGCAACTATCAGTTACGACAGTGGTTGATAGCATTAGCATCTGTAGCTTCTTGAGCTTGGCTAGCATGGGGCCAGCTTTATCGCCTAGGGTATTGCTGGCAAAAGCCAGATTCTGGAGATCTTTGAGATTGGAAATTTCTTCTACTGTGCCAAGGCCGATGGGACAAAAACCTACATCAATATGTCTGAGTTTTGTCAGATTGCGCAGCCCGCGAGTACCAGCATCATCTACGTCTGTGCCGCTCATGTCGAGGCTAACTAGGTCGCTGAAATGCAGCAAGTCTTGAAACTCGCCGTTGTCGACCTCTAGTTTCGACAGGTTGAGGTAGCGCAATAAAGGCACTGGTATAGCTTTTAACGTGCTTCTGTTGGCGTGCCCAAAGTAGCCGAGCTTGAGCGAAATGCGGCTATCTGCTGGTATGTTTACCGCCCCGCGAGCTGGCTTGTAGTCGCTCAGGCGCTGATCTTCTGTGTAGACTTTCCCCGGCTTGATTAGGCAGTAGTTACCCACTTCGGTGCTGGGAAAATGAACTGTGATATATGGTTGAACTCCCGGGGCCGCCCAGCCTGGTTGAGCCAAGGTGAAGAGCTGAGAACAGACAAGGAGAAGCAGGCAACGGATATGCCAGCTCCCAAACCTTCTTCTCTTGACTACGCGGCTAATCATATCTTTTACTTTAATCCCTGGGGCAGTTTAAAAACAAGCTTCCGGTCTACTTACTGGCCTTGGGCCTAATAGCTTGGCTGTTTTGCTGGCCGTGATTGCTTCTTCAGTATGGTTATAATTGACTGACATTCAAGGATCAGGCGTTATTTTGAGTCGAGATTATCTAAGAAAGAGCCGTCGAGGCAATTGTTCTAGCCGTTGCGCGGCTATGCTTCTGAGTCTTTTAGTTTTGGGCTTTGCTCCCGCTTTTGCACAAGAGAAAGCAGCGGGTAAAAATGCTGACACTAGCACTGAGGATACGCCAGCTATTAATCGGCCAATACGCGATAAGTGGGCACTGGTTGTTGGTGTTAGCGAGTTTGCCAATCCAGCACTTAATCTCAAGTATTCGGCCAAAGATGCTAAAGATTTTGCCGACTATTTGGTTAAGGAGGCCGACTTCGCTCCTGACCACATCAAGGTCTTACTCAATAAGGATGCCACCGAGAGGCGCATTCTCTCTGAACTGGGCGATCGCTGGCTGCCTCGGGTTGCCAATCCTGATGACCTGGTGGTTATTTTTGTTTCCACTCATGGTAGCGGTGCTGAGCTCGATGTGGGTGGTCAGAATTACCTGATTGCTTACGATACCGACGTGCAAGACTTGTACACGACTGGCGTGCCAATGCAACGCTTGGCTAAAGATATAAAAGATCGAGTGCACTGCGATCGGGTCGTGATTTTTCTTGATGCCTGTCACAGTGGTGGTGTTAAATCTGAATCAAAGGGCCTGACGCGCACTGGGGTTGATGCTTCAGAGTTAGCTATGGGTTCCGGTCGCATGGTCATTGCATCAAGTGCTGAGGATCAGGTTTCTTGGGAGAGTAAGAACGGCACTAATGGAGTTTTTACAGCAGCCTTGTTGCAGTCGCTGCGTAAGAAAGGCAAAGAAACTACTGTTGGGGAAATGTTTGCCGAACTCAAAGACAGAGTGCAAGATCAAGTCTTGAGAGAACGGGGCCGCTTGCAGACTCCGGTATTAGAGAGTAAGTGGAAAGGAAACGATCTTTGCATTGCGGCCACTCCGGTGTCGCGGCGTCCTGGTCTTAATGTAGAGCCGAGAATTGAGACGAACACCACCAAAGTAGCTGCAGAACCACTGCCGGCTAATCCTGTAGTTTCGGTGGCGCCGCTCTATGTTAAGCCGGGTCTTTTGATTGTTCCTGGTGTATCGGTCGGGCGCACTAGCATTGGTATGAATCGCCAGGCCGTAGAGAACCTTCTCGGCAAGCCTAGTAGCGAGAACTCCGGCACTCTGGTTTATCGTACTGCTGACCATAAGTACTTTCTTGCCCTTAGGCTAAGTGGTGATTCTGTTACTGAAATTATGTTTTCTTCGCCTGCATTTGTCACTGCTGGTGGTGTTGGTATTGATAGCTTTGTCAGCATGAAGGCATCTTTGAAGTTCTCAGACTTGGCTGGGCCGTATAAGACCTACGAGAGTGGTGGTCTTTCCTTTGTGGTGAAAGATGGTAGTGAGCTACCTCAGTTTGCTGTGGTGCATAAAGGACAGCTCATCGCACCAGAAAAATTGGCTGCTAGTTTAAGCGTGCCTGCAGGTACTAGTGACACTCCAAGCTCGTCCAGCGGAGCTACCAATATTATTGTGCCGGGGCAATCATTCGCTAAAATTAGGCTAGGTATGACCAAGGCTCAGGTGGTTGCTCTTCTTGGTCGACCAACTAGTGAAAGCGAAAATGTCATTTGCTATCGCACTAGAGATAAGCGCTATTTCTTGATTATTCGTACAGATGCCGACAAGGTGTCTGATGTACTCTTCAATTCTCCTGCCTATGCCACTGCTAGTGGTGTCGCTGTCTCGAATTATATGCAGGAGACGAGTCGCGGTGCTTTCCAACCGCCTCACCGTCCAACAGCCAGGCCGGTTGATATTTACACTCTCAAAGATGGTGGTCTTTCTTTCTTCCAGCCTTTGAACTGGCCAACTCCTGTGGGCTGGGTGCACGAAAAATCTGCCTCAGCTAACGATGTTGATTGGCTAGCTAAGGTTCGCTCTGATATGTTTCCTGACACAATGCTTAAAAACGGTATTAGGCCCATGATTGGCCCTGGTGCAAGAGGCAGACGGCGAGTTGGGTATAACTGGCAGTGATAGATTCTCATACTAAAGTTGCACTTGTTACAGGTATTTCGCGCGGAATTGGTAAGGCCATAGCCGAGCAATTAGCCGCCGATGGTTTTAAGCTTTATGGCACTTTCAATACAGGTGAAACCGAAGCTAGCGAGCTGCGGGATAGGTTGGGCAATCTCGAAATCTTTCCGGTCGATTTCACCTGCCGCCAGAATACGCTCAATTTAATAGATAGGCTTGACGGCATAAAGTTTGATGCAATTATCAACAATGCCGGTATGTATCAAGCAGAAAATTTCAATGAGTTTGATTTTGCTGCTTGGGATGCCACATTCGAAGTTAATTTGAATACTCCTTTGTTGCTGTCGCTTAAGCTCAAAGACAATTTGAATGATGGTGGCACCATCGTCAATATTTCTAGCACTGATGGCTTTACCGGTTCTTTTAATAGTATTGCCTATGCCGCTAGCAAGGCTGGCCTGATCAGTTTGACAAAGAGTCTAGCCAACTTGCTAGGACCAAGAGCAATCCGAGTAGTAGGTGTTGCTCCGGGCTGGATCAATGGCACGGGTATGAATACCGATGCTTCTTTTGAAGCCGCTCAACTAGCCTCGCTGGGGCGCAATGGCACGCCTGCAGAAATTGCTCAGCTTGTCAGTTTTTTGATTTCGCCTAAAGCTAGCTTCATCACCGGCACTACCATGGTGGTTGATGGTGGCTACACTGGGGTAGACTACATAATGAAGAAAGAGGCTGGTGTTTAGTTCGTCTTGTTTGTGAAAATGCTACTCTTGCTTTCGCTGTAGGAACAGAAGAGGGTATGTCAAGTGACCGCGTTTTATAAGCAGTTCTCTCAGCTATACAGCCAAGAGCGGAAGCAATGGTTCTCGCTGCCAACTCTCGGCTGCTTGTCATTAGCGCTCAGTACTCTCATTTCTATAACAGCTCTGGCGGCTGAAGCGAAGCCCCCTGAGAGTCGTGCAATTAGAACCTCAGGGCGAAAATTGACAGCTAGTATGAACTGTAAGAGTTGCCACATAATCGAGGGTGATGGTGGTTTAATTGGGCCACCACTTGACGGAATTGGTGACCATCGCACGGTCGATCAGATTTTTCGGCGCTTGAGCAGCGGTAAGGGTAAATCAAAACTTCCGAATCATTTTACAGTCGCTGAGTTGATGACTCATGTTCGGCTGCCACATACTGAAGCCATGTCTATTGCTATTTATCTCTCAAACTTGCCAGAATGCACTGTGAAGTGGGATTTAAAGGGCCACGAAGCTGCTCCTTCTGACGAGATTCCACCCGGCTTTCACTTTAAACCCCGGCAGTCAGACGCCTCTACTGAGCAGGGCAAAGAACTTTATCTTACCCATGGCTGCGCCGCTTGTCACACCATTGGCTCTTCTGGTGGCCGTACCGGCCCTAATCTAGAAGGCGTAGGTGCGCGCTACAGTCGCACCTTTATTGAGAGTCGTATCGCCAGCGGTGCAATTTATGCTGCCGCACGTAAAGGCAATTATGCTCCGACAAAGTTTGCCATGCCACCAACTGAGATACCAGAAAAGGAAGTAAAACTAATTACTGATTTTCTCTTGACCCTGCCAGTAAAAGACTCAGATAAGTAAAATTAGCCAGGATGGCTTTAGCTATCAGCATTGTCTGCGGAGTTACTACTGGAATCTGAGTCGCTCTTTTTCTCTTGCTGCTCGGCCTCAGTTTTGCCAAAATCGCCAAGAATCGTTTTGGCTGGGCAGAATTTTACTAGTGGGCAACCGGTGCAGTGCACCATCATCGCAATGGGACAAAGTGTCATAGTTCGCTCCTTGTGGTTTCCACGAAAATTTGCAGTTGAAGTTCTTTTCGCTGCAGTTTTTGCTGGAATTTTGCAATAGTTTCCCTATGGCTCAAGATACTATGCTTTGCCGGTTCTGCTTCGGCGCGTTCTGCTGCTAACTTCCGCCAGCACAGCAAAAGCTGAATTGTGCTGTGCTAAAGAATTCGATTTATCAGACCGAATTGTTTAAGGTGCTATGTGGGTTGCTATCGTCCTTCTTTGACGATCTTTTGCCAAATTTTGTCTATGGCTTGGCGCAGTTCCGGTGTGACTTGGGTACGTTGCCAATCTAAGTATTCTTTTGCTGAACTGCCCATTATCAAAATGTCTTGCTCTGCCATCTTTCTTACGATTGGATCAGGATCTAGTAATTTCGTTGATTGACAGATGGGACGCATGCCTTGTTGGAGATTCTCCTCAACGATGATATTGGACAAGGCTCCTTGGGTATCAAAGGTCATACTGATGCTGATTGCGCCGAAATTACCACCCTGGGGAATGACACCTAGCTTGCCGCCGGCATGAATTGAGCCCACTGACTTATTGGCATAAAGAGATTTTGCTTCGCTTTCGAACTTGAACATGCCATCTTGAGAAAGCTCTTTAAAAAGAACAAGAGCGGCTTTTACTGCCTGTATTGCTTTTTCATCTGATACTGTGCGAGGAAGTCTAGATATTAGAAACTGCTTGCATAGTTCTTTGTTGCTGTCGGTGATTAAACTGAGAGCTTTAGACTCCTTGTTAATTACAAACATATTGTTGTTTCCTAATGGTTGCGGCGGTTCAATTGCCAGTGGCCATTGCGGAAATCTAAGAACGTAGAATACGGAAGTGGGAAATAAACTATTTAGTGCATCACTGTCGATATAGCTGACGGTGCCGCGGCTAAGGATGGGGCGCCCTTTGGGAAACTTGAGTGTGTTTAGATACTTCTGTATTTGTACTCTTGGGTCGACCGCAAATTTGAGTTGAGTTAAGCGTTCTTTTTCGGCCTGCGAAGGTTGCGCTGGAGGTAGCTCGTCTTTTATCTCGGCTTGTCTAGCTTTTGATGCTTTCTCTGGATAAGCAATGCCAGTGCTAGTTGCGGCTACCCCTGTCTCTTGGGAAGTTGCAGTCCCTGATGGCATAGTTTGCGGTTGGGCTCGGCTGCCAAGCGGGATTGCCGCAGAGCTCAAAGTTGTTAGAGCTGCTCCGACGGTGAAAAGGCGAACAAATTTCATAGAATTTCCTTTTGCGTTCTAGTCAGCGGCTGGTGGGTCGACTATGGCACCAACGAAAAGAATGGCATTAGTTTTTTCGTCTTGAATGGCTACAACAAACGGGCGATCGCAGACCATGTCGAAGGGCGGTTTCGGGTTCATCGCAGCGCTTGTGACGCTCATTTCTATGGCTGTGGCCGCGGCAGCTTCGGTGCCTTTCTCGTTTACCTCTAGATAAGTCTTGTGCAGAACGCGAGAAATCATAGCGTTCTGTTCGATCATCTTCTTAAAGTCAGCACAGTTGTCTTCGAAAGCACACGGCATACCAGCAGCTTTGAGTACATCGCTCAGCTCGGTTTTGTATTCAACTTTGAAACGAGGTAAACCAAGGTGACCTTCTTCTTTGCTGAACTGCTCTCTCCATTTGCTCCAGCTCTCTGGAGTAAGGCTGTTGATAAAAGCAGTAATGTTTGACTTCTTGTCAGGGAGGAAGATGCACATCTGCAGCCGCTTATCTTTGTAGGGAAGCATAACTGCCTGGAAATTGTTACCAGCAAAGTATGACATTTTTGCTGAGCGATTCATCATCTCAACAGTTTTTTTACTGCCATTGTTGAGCTTGAAGTCTACTGGTTGGGTTTCATCCTTTTTAAACTCATCTAGCCAAACGCCTTTAAAATAGACAGCGTTGACTAGGTATAGAATTGCATCTGGTGCTACTTTGTCGAGTATGCTCGGAATTTTGCTCTTGGTATTGTCTTTCACCCAGTTGTTGATTTTATTGACTGTAGATAAGTCTGCAAAATCTAGTGTTTCTAGCTTTGCGCCATAGTACTTTTGATTGCTGTCCATGAAAGCTTTGACAAACTCAAAGTTTTTATTGGCGAACATGGCGTTGGCAACTGTTAATTCGCTGCTTGGGTTGATATGCATCAGGCTCTTGTAAAGACTTGAATTTTGCTGATTGACAGCTTCATCGCTGAGGCCAGTGTAGTCTAATACGTTTTGCATTTCAGTCTTGGTTTTGCTGCCCGCACCGTTGTATGCCATCGAAAGAGCCGTGCTTACACTGTATGGCGATACAACGACGTTGCTATCAGGCTTCTTTGCTGCCAGTTTGAAGAAGTTGGTGGCGAACTTTTCAGATACTTTGATATTCACTGGTTCTTCATTACTTTCAGATTGATCGCTTGAGGCGCAAGCAACGACGAACATAGACATCAAAGAAAGTGCTGCAGCTGTGCTGCCATACAAGATAGAGCGCAATGTGTAGCCTCGCAAACGGTAGAGCGGGCACTAGCATAGCAATGGCTGCAATCAAGGTCAATCGGCGCGATTCTATGGCCGTCAGGAACCAAATAGGGTAAGCATTTAATTGGCAGTCTGCGGATCAACAATTGCTCCCAAAAACAAAATGGTGTCAGTCTGCTGATCGCGAATGGCAATGACAAATGGCCGATCGCAAATCATATTGAACGGTGTCGTTGGGTGCACAAATAGCCCCCGAGGCATAATCTCAACTGCCGTTGCCGCTGCTGCCTCTGTGCCTCTTTCGTTAACTTCCAAAAAGGTCTTGTGAAGCACTCGTGAAATAAACACATCTTGATCAATCATATTTTTGAAATCGGCGCAGTCATCATTAAAGGCACAGGGCATGCCAGCTTCGGATAGTATTTTACCCAGTTCGGTTTTGTACTCTACTCTGAAGCGCGGCAGACCTAGCTTTCCTTTGGTTTCGCTAAAGTTGTTTATCCACTCTTGCCAGTTCTGGTCATTGAATCTGGCAATCAGAGTGGTAACATTCAACTGTTGAGAAGGAAGGAAGATGCACATTTGCAGACGATTGTCTTTATATGGAAGCATCACAGCTTGAAAATTGTCGCCTTGTAAGTACATCATTTTGGCAGAGCGATTCATCATCTGTACTGACTTTTTTGAGCCATCTTGCAAATTGAAATCGGCTGAATGTGTCTCACTCTTATTGAATTCATTGAGCCAAGTGCCTTTGAAGTAAATGGCATTGACTAAATATAGAATGACATCTTTGGGGGCTTTGTCGAGAATTGTCGGTATCTTGCCTTTTGTGTTTTCTTTGACCCAGTTATTTATTTTGATGACAGCCGAAGGATTGGCAAAGTCTAGGGCTTCAAGTTGGGCGCCATAGTATTTTTTATTGGTATTGACAAAGTTAGGGTTGAAGACTGCGTTTTGTTTAGCAAAGAGGGCATTGGCAATGGCTAATTCGCTTTGCGGATTTACTTGCATCAGGCTTTTGCCTAGGTCGGCATTTTGCTTGTTGATAGCAGCATCGCTCAGGCCGTCGTAGCTAAGCACTCGCTGCATTTCAGCTTTGGTTCTACCGCGCGCACCGTTGTATGTCATCGACAGGGCTGTGCCGACGCTGTACGGAGATATGACAATATTGCTATCGCTCTTTTTTGCCGCAAGTCTGAACAACTTAAGGGCGAAATTCTCTGAAACTTCGGATGTCACTGTCTTACCTTTGTTTTCGGCTTGACTGGGGGCCGCCGAAGCGATCGCAACCGCAGACATCAAAGTAAGAGCTGCAGCTATGCTGCTGTATATGATAGAACGCAATTTAGCGCCTCGCCAAGAGTTAAGCGCGGTTAGCATAACAAGGGCGCTCTTGGCGGTCAACTACTGCTTTTTTGTTGGCTTTCCAGGCTTGATCGAAATCTATACAGAGCGGGCCTTCAGCGCTCTTTCTCTACCTTTAGGGCTAACTTGCGATCTTTGGCTGCCAATTCTGGTTTGCCTAATTTATCGTAGGCGTTAGCTCTGGCTCTATACGACTCGGCTGTGGGATCAAGCTCGTGCTTTATGGCCAGGTTATAGTCGGCTAGGGCTTTTTGATACTGACCAAGGGAGAACTGACAATCGCCTCTCTTTTGGTAGGCATCTTCAGAATCATCGTCTAATTCAATTATTTTTGAGTAGTCCGCTATCGCGTTGGCATAATCACGAATAGAAAAGTAGAGGTTGGCGCGATCAAATAAAGTTTGGTCTAAGTTCCAGTCTATATGACCGCCTTTGCTGGGGGGAATTTCAATTATCTTGGAAAAGTCAGCAATAGATTTCTCTGCTTGTGATGTATCTCGGTATAGCCTGGCTCTGCGAAGATAGTCTTTTCTTGAAAACGGATTTTTCTTCAAGACACAGCTAAGTCCTTCTATGTGAATTTGCTGCATTGTCAGTTGCTTGTTAAAAGGATCGCTTTTGAATTTCGCTCTCAGGGCTGGTTGCTTTTCTTTAGCGATACCATATTCGGTGAACAGTCTGTCAACTGCTTGATCAAGTTGTTTCTCTGCTAGTTTGGCGCGACTGTGATCTATTCTTGCCAGGTCGACTTTGCTCATGGCTTCGTAGGCCTTGGCTCTCGCTTGATATGTTGCCGGGAGATTGGGAAATCCAGAAATGTAGGTGGAGTAGTTGTCTACCGCCTTATTGTATTGATGCAGTTTCATGTAAGTATCGCCCAGGGTTAGATAGGGCACAATGTATTTGGCATCGAGGCGAAGAGCCTGCTCGCATTCACTCAAAGCTTCTTGATAATGACCAAGCTCCATCAGGGCAATGCCTTGTTCATGGTGCCCTTCTGGAAGGCGTGGATTGAGAGCTATGGCCTTTAGAAAATACTTACTAGCTTCTTGCCATTTATTTGCTCGACCAAGGCTGCGGCCTTGGTCTATTTCTTTCATGGCAGCAGCAGGGTCGAAATTTGCTGGCGCGCAGAGAGCCGGGATGCTGTGACTTTGTACTAAGGCGCAAGCGAAGGCGCTGGATAAAACGAGTGAGGAGAGTGTAGAGGGGAATCTCATCTGTTCCGAGCCTCTTCCTGCTTTATTTTCTCTGCCTTGCTCGAGAAAGCATCTGCATCCATTTTATCTAGCTCATCTTGCTTGTTTACCGCCTGCAGAACTTTGCGGTAGTTGGCGTCAGTGTCGTTGCCCCATCCCCCATGTTTGAGTAAAGCGGGTCTGGCTTCTCGGTAGAGAGCTTCAGCCTTTAGGTTGTCACCGGAGTCAGCGTAACCGCTTGCCTGAATTTCAAGGGTGAGCGCTGTGCGATAGTCGTCAGGCGGAAATTGCATGCGCTCAGCAGCGACTAGTTTTGCCACCGCTAGTTGTCCTAAAGTAAATTCCTTTCGCTTAAAGCAATTAGAGATGGTCGTATTGATAATGCTGATTGCTTCGAAGCTTGATCTAATTTGAGGAATGATTCCAAAGGTGCAAATAGATTGCCCTGGGTTTGGTGCAAAGTAGGTGCCAAGATTTAAGTTGGTTGCGAGCAGTTCATCGAGAACCTTCATGGAGTTTACGGTGTCTTTTTCGCCAATACAATAATCGAAGTATTGCGCCAGCTGCATTTGAGCGGCCAGGCTCGATTGCCCTTGCACTTCCTGCACGCGAGCTATTGCTTCTCTGAATAACACCCTTCCTAATTCTGGGGCGCCAGCAGCGGCTAGATGAATGGCCACCCCATTTTGGCCTATGATTTGAACTTGTGTGGTTGCTCTGGGATCAGTTTTGTTGTAAGCCGCTATTGAGAGTCGAGCGTGGGTACAAGCCAAATCGAATTTCTTAGCGAGTGCTTCAGAATTTGCGAGTCGCATCCAGTAGTCACCCGCGTCTGGCAGTTTATTCTTTGCTGCTAAGGTGGCAGCTTTAAGGGCACTTTCCAGATCTTCTGCCGTGGGTCGTGGTTCCATTGCGATGCGTTCTTTAAGCGTATCGCCGGTTTTGTATGCGTATGAGACTTGTTTCTTCTGTCGCTCACTAGTAAGCGATTCCCTGCTGCTTTCTCTGCGTAGATAGGCTGTCGTACTTATCTCTTCAGGTTTTTTCGGATTTGTATTGCTCATAAGAGTCAGAGCTTTTTCTCTCAATTTAATGCTTGCTGTACTCAGTGAGTCGCTCTTTCCTGCCAGTGCTAAATAATAGGTTGCGAGCTCATCTTTGTTAAATGCTTTGTCCCGTTCAGCGCAGGCTATTGCGCGGCGTAAAAGCGAAAGTGCCAGAACTGGTGAATCGCTCTGATTGAGAGTGCTCGCGGCTAAGCTGTAATACTTCGCTGCTTCTGCATAGTTTCCACTCTTTTCCTCCAGATCTGCTGCGTGCATATAGATAGAGGTTGATAGGGCAGCGTTTCCCGGAGCTGTGGTTTGCTCTACCAGTTTTAATCCCTCGACGTTGTTGCCTTTTTTGAACAAAAGGGCTGTCAATTTTGTTTTTAGTTGCGCCACAGAGCAATACTGATCGACCAATTTGCAGGAAAGAATTGTTTTCAGAAGATCAATTGCATGGTCTGTTTGACCGACTTCAATGAAGATATCAGCAGTCCTTATCAATGATCTAATAACGGTCTGATTTGCTTCTGGTTGCTGCTCTTGAGCTAGTTTTATACATTTGTCGGCGTTACCATAATCACCTTCTCTTACAAAAAGTATTGCTCTATTGATTCGCAATAAGAAACGCTCGTCGAGCTGCTTGTCTATGTATCGCAATGCTTCTTCGTCAGTGATTAAGTCTGGTTCGATTTGTGAGACCCGATCGAAGAATAGTTTGGCGCGCTTGTATTCATCAGCAAAAGAATAGTTCATGGCCAACAGTCGCAGACGCTTGCATTTTTCGAAGTTGAAGCTGATTCTCTTTGTTTCAGCACTATCACCAACGGTTTTGATCTCTAAATAATTGTTCTCAAAATCTTCCCAGAGTTTATTTTCAATGTTCTTGTCAGCGCTTTGTTTATTAGATAGTGAATTCACTACCTCTTCAGCTGCAATCATTAAATGCGCCATTTTTTTCCAGCCTGGGTCTAGGTCTTTGGCTGCTACCGTGTTGGCTATTTCTCTTAGTAGGTCGTCAGAATCTTCTACCCACCCTTTGTCTGAAAAGGCTCTGGCTATACGAATTGTGGTGCAGAAAAGATTTTGGTGGATTCGAGAATAGTTTCCGTCTTGGTCTGCTTGCTGATATAGGAAGCCGTGCAGCAATTGTTTTGCCAAGTCGATCGCCTTACTTTTGTCATTATTTTTGATGCAAGTAAAGCACTGGTTGGTAAGTATAAGTTGCCTTGGGAATGGTGAGTGGAGGTCGCCAAAGATGTAGTCGCTTCCACCTTCGTACCAAGGCTCGCACTGAATAGGGTGGAGTGGGGCTATTGACTGTGGTCTAGGTAGCGCGGCTTGAGCCGCTGCCACTTCTAGTGGTGTCGGGAAGTATAGAGGCAGTTGATCGAGCAAATTGTATTGCTCTATTGTCAGTTTTTCTTTGTAGTAGTCAGTTATGGCTGCTAGGTCTTTGGCTGCTTGCTCAGTATTGCCTAATCGTGCTTCTGCTTGTGCTTTCACATACAGGCAGAACGCTAGTTTTTGACAAGATACAAAAGTTGGATGGGGATCTTCTCTTTCCCTCAGAAGCCGTTCTTCTATGGAATAGAGTTTAAGTGAGCGCTCTGGTGTTTTGTCTATTCTTTCGAGAAGCTGACCAAACCAAAGTAGATTTTGAGTGTTAGGTGGGTGCTCAACTGAATAAACTGGATAGAGTTTATCAATTAGTTCGAACTGTGCCATCAACGCTTCTCCGGTATTTATGGTCGGCAAGCACTCCAGAATTTTGAATGGATCGATATGCTCTGGTGCCTGCTGGTAAATAGGAGAAGCTAGCCGTCGGCAGATCTCAAGTGCTTCTTTTGTTTTACCGAGTGCTACTAAGTTTTTGATAGTGCCGAAGAGAGGAAAGTTAAGTGTTCTAATTTTGGCGCGACTTGTGTCATTTAGTGCGGATAGAGCTAATTGCAAATATTTGTCAGCGCCGTCTAGGTCACCAATTGCTTGTGAAACCGCTAGGCATTGAAAAATGGTAGTGAGTGTATCTCTACCATTATCTTCCGAGTCACTGCATTTCTTGGCCGAGTCTGAGCAGTAACCTTTGACTAGCAGATCATTGTTTGTTAGGGTTTTCTCTAGCAGATTTGAGTGAATCTCTTCAGTGTTAAAGCGATCAATTGACTGAAAAAATTCTTCTGTAGAAAATAGACCATTTGCTTTCTCTTCTGCCGGAATCAGAAGTTCGATGTCCTCTTTTTTACCATCATAGTTTACGACTTGAATATGTACCGTTGAACCAAGCTCGCCTTGCAGAGAGGACATAACATCTTGAGGTAGTCGATTGAGTAAACTAATACCCGGGATACTGAGCAGGTAAGGTTGCCCACGGAGAGTGCTAAGTGGTGGTTCGAAAGAGACAATGTACCCAACGTTATTTACCGCTCGAATGTTGATCGGTGGTTTTCTAACAACTTCCGGTAATCTTTTAGTGTAGGCGGGTGTAAGAAGCTTTGTTTTTACTGCTGTTTGTCTTTTAGAGCCTTTAGCGGTTGCTTCAACCGTGACTTCGTTGGCAAGACAGTTCACTGACGGCATGCACAGCAAACCGGTTAACGACAAACTCGTGATAATCGAGTGCACTGATTTTGCTAGCTTTCTATGAATCATTGACTCATTATAGCCTTAGTTTCCAAACTGACGAAATTGGGAATATAAGCCGCGAACTGGTCTAGGGCGGCGATTCTTGGGTGAATATATGCGCATTAACTTGATCGTTGCTATTTCCTCACTAGTTTGGGCCGTTGCAAGTATTCCGGCCCTAGCGTCTCCAGCGGATTCAACAGCAGCGGATTCACCTACCATTAGCTTATGCGGTGCTGTGCAGCCTACAAAGATTGGACTAAGAGATAAGAAGTGCTTTGTCGTAATTCAGAATAAGACAAAGACTGCCTTGAGTATTTGGGCTGAAGATTGCTCTTGGGGCTGGGCCAATATTTCTTTTGAAGTTAAAGCTGGTGAAAAAGTACTATCTGTTGATCGAGACGAAGTGAACTGGAAGCGCAACTTCCCCATGCCGCTAAAGCTATTGCCTGGTGATATGTCTGTGCGAGAGATTAATCTCGAAGACCGTACTTGGTCTTGGAATAAGGTAGTTGATTTCTGTCGGGAGAATCCAAGGGCAAGCATTTCTGCCAAGCTTGAGATCAAAGGTGATTCTTCGACAAAAGCTGAGCATGTCTGGACGGGAGCTGTTCGTTCCAAAAGATCCTGCGATTTGTATTAGCAAAACTATGGCGACAAACAGAAACGGCCAGATCTCCTGAAAATCAACCCTTAAGAAGGTTATGCTTGGGATCGGCCGTTTGAGAAGCTTTTATTCGGTGTCTTTAACCATTCGCCATTCTTTTATGTTTTAGACATCCTTTTTTCCTGCACTATTATTGTAGTGCTATCGGTCCCGACCAACATCGTCCTCAATATTGATCTAAACTGCGGAAGAATCAATCTTGAGATAGTTGCGAATCAGCAGAGTGTCTATGGTGGGCCCAGTTGCTTGTGTAAATCAATCATTGGCTGTTGGCTGGCTTTGATTAGACCTTCATGGGGCCTATCTAGATCTGCTACCAGCAGCATTACCAGAGCAAAAGTAACAATTAATACAATTGTCTCGGCCCAGCTCCTATTGCCAGTCAAGCCAAAATAGAAGCCTACGCTGAGCATGGCTAAGGCTGACACGCCAAATAAGACTAGCCAAACTGAGAGCGGAACACGAGAGTGTAGCCCCAGGGTTATGCGTTTGGAGTGCATGTCGATAACTTCGTTTAAAGTGCTGACATAAAGCCCCGATATTGGTGTTGGGTGCTCTTTGGCTAGTTTTGTGGCACCAGTCCAGAGCTCGTTTTGTATTTCCTCTGAGCGGGCGATTACTTTTTGAAACTCTGGTGTGGGAAGAATTCCATCTAGGCGCAACTGTACATACTCGCGTAAAAGTTTTCTGGCATTATCTCTTGCTTGGTTGTCCATGAAATCAGCACGTAAATAAGTGGTGCCGATGGCATTGGCTTCATTGAGAACAGCCTCTCTTCTATCGTCATAGCGATTAATGGCGACATTAAAGGTAAAGCCTAGCATGAAGGCAAGCAGGCCAAGAATGGATGCCACAACTGTGCCAAGTGGTGCCTCTGGCTCTTTCGGATCTAGCTTGCGGCGATGGGTGCCGACTCTGTAGCCGCATTCGGTCCAGAAAAGAGAGAATAAGAAGACTAAGGTAAAAAATCCCCAGAGGGGTAAGTGGTCCAGTGAGTGCATCAACTTCCTTCTGCGAGTAATTGCACTTTCTATACCCGGTTAGTTGCTGAAATTATTAAATGGTAATTGCCGGTCGAGTAGCAAGTTTATCTATTTATATATTTGACTGAAAGAGGTGCCTGAAGGTTTCGGGCGAAGTTCTGAATACAGAAACGGCCAGTTCCTCTGAAAATCAACCCTTAAGAAGGTTATGCTTAGGAATGGCCGTTTGAGAAGCTTTTATTGGTTTCTTTAACCAATTTTGTTTTCATTTATCCTGGAGTTCTCCTTTTCCTTGCATCATTATTCTAGTACTGCGGATGCGCCGCACCATCATCCGCAATAGCGATCTGTTTCTGCTAAAAGATCAGTCTTGGGGTAGATGCAAATTTAGAGGGTGCCTTAACAAACTATTGCCTTTTTCAAAAAAGAAGGTAATGTAGAGGCATGAGACATTAACTGACTACCAATGGTCTGCGACTTCTTGCCCTAAGGGCTCGGCGCACGCTGTTGGTTTTTTTGTGCCCATTTTCGCAAGAGATGGCGCTATTTTCGTTTCTGAGCAAATTGATTTTTGCTTTTAAAGAAAGTGTTTTGTCTTGGATAAAGAACAGATTGGCGCTCCGCCAAAGAGGAACATATGAACGCACATATAAGTGAATTAGACATGGAAGTCGACGTAGATGTTGGTTTGGGCGAGAACACTATAGTTGAGAGATTGCCTACCCCTGGTGATGAAGCCATCACTAAAGGCTCGCTTTGGCTGGCAATCTGGACTTTGTCGTGGCCATTGTTTTTAAATATGGTGACCATTGCATTTGCCAGTTTTGCTGATATCTGGGTGGCCGGTAAACTCGGTTCTCAAGCTCAGGCTGCTGTCGGTGTCAGTGGGCAAATTTCAATTTTTATGATACTGCTAGCAGTGGCTCTATCGTCCGGTACGAATGCGCTGGTTAGCCGCTTCTGGGGTGAAGGTGATAAAGAAAAGACAGTTGTTGCTGCTCGGCAAGCACTATTATTTTCAGTTATCTTTGGCTTCTGCTCAGCCGGTCTTGGGCTGATTCTATGTCGACCACTTTTGCACCTTCTTGGTGCTGCACCAGATGTGGAAAAACTCGGTTGGGACTATCTGAAATTTGATTTGTTGGCTCAACTACCGTTTACGGTTTTATGGGTAAGTAATTCTATATTTCGGGCGCGTGGTAATACCAGAGTGCCGATGATAGTTATGGTGCTAATTACAGCTCAGGTCATCGCTTTAGACTATCTCTTGTGCATCAAGCCATTTCATCTAGGTGTGGCTGGAATCGGCATGTCCTGGGGCATCGCTAGCATTCTTGGTCTGACACTTTCTCTTGTTCTATTAAAGCGTTCAGATTTAGGTGAGTGCTTAGATTTGAGAAAGATGATTAGTGAAGCGTCGATAGATTGGTTTAAGCGACTGATGAAGATTGGCATTCCCGCTTGTGTGCAAGATTTAGCCTGGGTCGGCGGAAACGGCGTGCTTCTTGTTATTTTCGCACACACCATGCATCCCACTGCTACTGAAGCGGCCTGGGGAATTGGTTGGCGTCTAGAAGAGATGCTTGGTGGTTTTCCCGTCTATGCTTTGAGCATGGCTGTAGCGACAATTGTTGGTCAAAACCTTGGTGCTAAACAGCCCGATAGAGCGGCTTTGGCTGGGTGGCAGGTTGCCTTTGTTGGTGCTGGGCTCAATGCAATTATTGCCATGGTGCTCTTCTTTGGTGCTAGACAGCTGGCTTCGGCCATGACTAGCGATCCATTGGTGCTTGAATATACAGTGCAGTATCTTCAAGTAGTTGGTCTGGCTCAGCCATTTGTGGCTATCTGGCTCATTCTCATGGGTGCTATGAACGGTGCCGGCTATACCAAGTGGCCGATGTGGGCATCTGTTATCTGCTTGGCTCTCATCCGCCTACCTCTGGCCTGGTTGCTCACTATAACCTTTGGCATGGGGCCGATTGGTTGCTGGTACGCTGTGGCTATTCCAGCGGTGCTGTTGGGTCTACTCATGCTCTGGCAGTTCAAAGTGGGAACTTGGAAGTCGCAGCAGGTCTAACTAGCATCGATAGAGCCTGTTCTTGTCGTTGGCCCGATCTCAATTGCAGATCGGACCACGACGGTCGGGCTTGACAAGTTTGTGGTTTGGTACTACATTTGACGAGTCAGAAACTTATTCTGATTGTTCGCAACTTACTAGTCCGAAAATAAATACGGTTTGCTCGTCGAGCGTACAGCTTGGTATTTAGTGCTTTGCTCTGAATCCATGCTATTGGCCAATGGCATTATTTTGATGCTTTGGCTGGTGGTAATTGGCTGTTGTGATTGCTGTTTACAGCTTTCATGCTTTACTGCGCTTTCCGGTTCGGCACGGCCTACATGCTAGTCATGCAGGTTGTGTTGAATGTACTCTTATTACTATTTCTACAACTATTTCTACTATTAGCGTGTTGAGCGCAGTGGTACTTCATCGGCAATTTTTCGCTTTCGCGTCAGCGCCAGCGTTATCTATTCGATGGCGTGCCTCGGTGCTACAGCGCTTGAGGATATTGTCATGCAAATTACTAAAGACCCCGTGCAAGCTGAAGAAGCCCAATCTGAAGAAGCCCAGCCAATTAAGCGCAGCCCGCTGGTGGGGCCGACCTACAACATGAATAAGAAAGTCGGAAAGCCAAAGTTCAATCCGAAGTTAAAAGTTAGTTCGACTATAAACCTCTCTCAGATGACTGCTCTCAACGCTAATGCTAGCCCCAATTCTAAAGTTAGCTCTAAGCCAAATTTACTAGCTCGACATCCTTTGACCAAGAGCATGAAGGCCACAATTGCGACGATTACAGTGGCAGCCTCTCTCATTGGTGCGGTATCTACAATTTCTAGCTTTGCTCATTCTGTGGCACCAGTAATGGCGCCGGCCCCAGTGTTTGCCGTAGCTACGGGCAATGGTAATGGCGCGGCTCACCTAGATCCTGATTTCGTAGCGCCACTAGCTGCCCTTGGTGCCGATGGTAAACCCATAGGCCAATGTCCTTTGAGTCATACATCGATGGACGCAAAGTTGAGCGGCTATGTGGCGAGAGTGAATGTTACTCAGGTTTTCACGAACCCCTACAAAGAGCGAATTGAAGCTGTGTACAGCTTCCCCCTCTCTGATGATAGCGCCGTTGATGATATGACTATTAAAATCGGTAACCGCACAATTAAAGGAGAAATAAAGACTCGAGAAGCCGCAAGGCAGATTTACGATAATGCTAAAAATACTGGACACACTGCCGCTCTTCTTAATCAAGAACGTACCAATATTTTTACTCAACACGTAGCCAATATCGATCCAGGCAAGTCTATTGTCGTCGAGCTTTCTTATGTTGAGCTGCTCAAATTTGAGGATGGTAAATATACATTTGCCATGCCAACTACAATTGGTCCGCGATTCTTTCCCGGCACCATTCCTAATGCTGATACTAATTCTAATTCTGGTTCTGATTCTAGTGTCGCTGCGGGCACAACTGGTGCTGACTCTTCTCCAGTTAGTGCCTCGGCTGCTCTGTCGCAGGTACTATCCGGTGCTAACTTGGCGATAGGAGGGGCTAATCCGCAAGCTCGCATAGAGCCAGCCATAGCTGCCCAGAATCTCTCGATTAATGTTGACGTTAACGCTGGAGTGCCGATCAAGAATATTAGCTCTAAGCTATTTCCGATCATGGTCGACAAGCAGAGTGCCGATCATTCAGTGGTATCACTGCGAAAATCGCAGAACTATCCCAACAAAGATTTTGTCTTGACCTACGAGCTAGAAAATCCAGATGCGCTTAAGAGTGGCTATCTTGCTTATCGCGATGATACTGCCAAAGACAAAGATGGTTATGCCACTTTCATGCTTCTGCCCCCGGCAAAAGTCACACCAGCCAATGCTGCGCCTAAAGAGATGATTTTCTTGCTTGACTGTAGCGGATCGCAGAGCGGTCGGCCCATTGAGAAGGCCAAAGAGACTTTGCACTATATCGTCAATCATATGAATGCTAATGATACTTTCCAAATTCTGGCCTTCAACGAGGAAGTTGCTACTTTGTCAGATCGCCCCATTAGCGCTAGCGTGGCCGGTAAATTACAAGCTCATAGCTTCATTAATCGGCTCAATGCTACTGGCGGCACCTGGATGGGGCCCGCGGTTGAACGAGTATTGAAGCAGCAAAGTAAAGCCGGCGATGATCTTAAGCGTTTACGCATAGTCACTTTTATGACCGATGGTTATGTCGGAAACGATGTCGAGATCATGAGTATGGTGCAAAAAGATAGAAAAGATTCTCGTTGGTTTGCCTTCGGTACCGGTGATAGTGTCAATCGTTCGTTGATTGATAATGTTGCAAGATTGGGTGGAGGCGAGGCCGACTTTGTTCTGCTTGATAGTTCAGCTGAAGAGGTGGGCAAGAAGTTCTATTCGCGTATAGCGAGCCCAGCCCTTACTGATGTCAAATTGAAAGCTGAGGGCATCGAACTTTATGACGTCTATCCAGGAACTATGAGCGATGTCTGGGCCAATAAGCCACTTTATTTCACGGCTCGTTATCGAGGTGCTGGTCAGGGCAAAGTCATGCTAACTGGCTATGCTAATGGTCGTCCCTATCAGCAGAGCTTAGCCGTGACGCTGCCCCTGAGAGACACTACTAATAGTGCCATAGAAAAAGTTTGGTCGAGACAGAAAATTGACCATTTGACAGATCAAGATCTGTCGGGCTTATCCAAGGGGGAGATTAACCCTAGCCTTAGAAAGGCAATCACTAAGGTGGCGCTCGATCACAAGTTGATGTCAGACTTTACATCATTTGTAGCGGTAGATAGTGCTGTTTATGGTGGAAAAAGCATGCTAACTGTGCCCGTCGCCAGTATGCCGGTAGACGGTATGGACACCGCTGCCGTTCAGGCCAGTCCAGCGCAAACACCGATAGCATCGACTCCGACACCGGTAACTACCGTATCGGTAGCAACGACGCAAACAGCAATAACGCCTGGTTCGCCAACTGGTTCGTCAACTGTGTCAGGGAACGCACCAATTCTGCAAGCGGCTACCTCCGGTGCAATTTCTCCGACAGCAGCTTATGTTGGAGCCGATGGTAGTAATTATCCAGGGCTGCAAGGTGCTTGCAATGGCACTATTGCGCCGCAGGGTGACGTTGCTACAATTGTGACTGGGGTTAACACCGCCGGTACGGTTAGGGTTAACAATCTTGCTGACATTGAAGCTCTAGCTAATTTCGCGGCTAACATTATTCAGATAGTGGGCCTTAGTTGGGGCAGCATTACTTTGCTTACTTCTTTCAGCCAAGGACGGGCAGTGTTTTTAGAAAGAAGAGGCTGGGTGATTGCGGCTGGTATAGCAATTGTTGTTGGCTTGGCTACTCCTGGCTGTGTCAACTGGATCATCGCTACTCTGCGCGATGGAGGTGGCTTTAGCTAGCAAGAGGCTTTCTTAAATTGGCACAGTCGAGTGCTGAACACGGGCGCGGGCAGTAATGTCCGCGCTTCGTCTTGCCCGGTTTTGATGATATTTCGGCAAATGATGGAGTTGCCCCTTCGGTGTGGCATAAAGTATTGGCGTCTATCTATTGTTTCGTCAGTTTAGGTAGAAAAATGATAACCACCAGAGTAAGCGACCGGTTTATTACATTTCCAGTTCACGATGTGGCTGCGGTGACGAATTCTATGGCGACCTGGAAGACCCATGAGGGTATTAATGCTCTGTTGCTTCAGTCAGAAGGAGACGGCTGTCAGCCTATTCTCAGTTGCTCGGGATACAATTCTAAGACTGTCCGTCAGATTACCAATCATGCCCTTATCGAAGCGGTGCACATTGCATTTGCAGAGCATAGGCCTCTTTCTTTGTCTCCTGACATGCTCTGGATAACAATCATGCAGGGCGTTGCTCAGCATGTTCACAATAACCCCGAGCGTTTGCGCAAGAGATTGGTTTCTCATGAGGGCAAGGCGCTCATTGCAGTTGCTGTTTCTGACTTTGACCCAGATTCGCCGGAGAGTGATTGGCAGAGTCTGATCGACAATTTGGGCGCGTCGTTGAAGGAGCAAATTGGCGAAACCTACGATCAGCTCATGACTGACTTTAGTACCACTGGACCGCTTGAGCGAACTGTCTGTGCTATTACAATACTCGACGCTTATGAAGCCTACTTTGAGTATGTGGTTACTTGTGTCTGTGGTATCCCTTCAATTACTTTAGAGGGCTCAGTAAGTGATTGGCGCAGCCTGAGAGAGAAGATTGAGATATTGGCGCACTTTGAAATGGACTGGTGGCTTTCTAGTCTGCGGCCCATTCTTGATCAGTTTGTGCGTGCTGCTGACGGAGATATTGATTTAGAGTACTGGCAAAACATTTATAAACTGAAGAAAGCTTATGGCTGGGACCGCATAAATGGTTGGATTGCCCGCTTGATTCCCTACATTCGCCACTATCAGACCGGCTCTTTCACCGTTGCCAATTCGCTTCTGAATGCGCCTTTCGTTATTGAACCTGATGAAGAGCCCGAGACTCCTTCGGGTTTCTTATTTAGTGTTCCAGGCCTCATATCCACTAGTCTTCCTAGTGGTCTTTCGCTAGTACCTTTCAAGTTTAAAGAAGGGTCGAGATCAAAGAATATGCAGCTAGTTGGTGGCTTTGTTGGTGTTGAGCAAGTTGGCGAAGACCAGACGATTCGGCCAAAGCTTGGTTGGGCTGTGCGAAATCTTGGAGGGATAGACAGTTTGCTTGACTCCTTGAGCGAGGATTGTAAAGTCGTTCCCCCGTTAGGGTATGCAGATTTCGAGAAGCAATTGCAGCGCTTGAGCAACCGAGCTAGTTTTGGTGGCATGCCACTGCCAGGCGAACTCAGTACTTTTTATCGAAAATGTGACGGTATTAAATATAGTGCGCCGTGGGCTGGGGCATTTCGTTCGATTGCTAAGTGTGAGCGAGTTTGTTTGCCCGGAGAAACTGACTACTATGCCAACGAAATGGAAGTAGTAAGGCAGAAGGCCCTTGAGGAGGGCTTAAGCGTTGAGGATTATTTGGAGAGGGAGCGATTAGCTGAGCGAGAAGCCAGGTGTGCTGACACCAGGCAATGGCTGGTTTTCTTCGATTTTCCTGATGGCACTTACCTGGCTGTAGATTTGCAGCCTGGTTTTGACGACTCTGACCCGGAGGACTATACTTCTGATTCGTCCAGCGATTCTCCCCAAAATAAGGTGAGAAGAATTGACCCAGTAGCTCATACTAGTCAGGCTGTTTTTAGAAGTATGAAAGAGGCGCTAAGCGCATTGATTGGTGGCAATGGTTGTCTTTGAATGAACTCTGCGGATCAGGATTGCGAGGATAGAGATATCGGATCAACTAAGAAAGGTGGCAATTTCTTTGTATTGCATTCTTTCATCTGTCTAGTCCCCCTTGCTTTCTTGTTGCTCTCTCTCTTGTGGTATCCATACTTAATTTCTGGTGGGCTGGCGATGCGCATTGTTGCAGCTGGCTTGCTTGCTAAGGGTGAATTACCATATGTTGATTTTTGGGATTGGTCGCAGCCAATTGTCTTTGAATTGCTAAAGTGGCTCACTTTGCTCTGTAACTCTCTTGCTTCATTGGGCGTTGCTGTAATTCCGGCTTCATTTATACCGCTCTGCATCTTTGCTTTGATTCTGGGCTCTTTGATTTTGCTTGCTGTAATTGCTGGGCAAGCCCTTAACTCTATAGATGCGGCCGAATCGAGGGAGCAAATTCAAGATTTTGCTCTGGCCTCTGGTTTCTCACTAGCTCTGACAGCTCTCATTGCTCGCTTCGACTTCGGTGAATTGCAATATGTTCTCATGTTGGTTATGGCCCCCTGGCTTTATTCGCGTTGGCTTGCCCATTCGCGAACATCTGGAGTCAAGATTGCCCACTCTGCTAAGGTCGTCTCTCGCTTACTGGAGGTGTTGATTGGCTGCTGCGCTGGTGTTGTCGCTTGTTTTGATTTGCCTTACTTGTTTGTATTTATTGTTGTGGAATTAGCTCTATTGTTGCAATCTCAGCGTTGGCGCAGTCTGATTTCGCTACAGTGGCTCTCTTTCGTATCTATTATTGCCGTTAATTTCGTTTACTTAGCTGCTTTGCCAGAGCCAGTGCACACCGCTTTCTGGCAGTGGACCATGCCTTTGAAGTGGCTTAACTATTCGATTATTGATCCTGAAATTGTGGCGCCATTTTCTACTCCCAATCGCGTCGATATTGTTTATTGTTTAGTGATCGCTGGCATTCTTGCCTTTTCGTTGAGTAAGAAATACAGCTGTTTTGCTCCTCTAACTGCCCTAATGCTTTCTGGCCTTGGCTTGTACATGCTTGAAGGCCAGGGCTTTTCTCATGACTTCACCCTGGCAATTTTTGCTATCACCGCTGTGTTAGTTAGTGCCGTTATCATAGCCGTTAGACAGACCGCAAATTGGTTAGCTCAGCGCCAAGCCGAGGCAACTTCGCCTGCGCGGTTGCAGTCGCCGCTGTTAGTTCAAGCAATATTTATGGCGCTAGCAGTCACGGCCTCAATTGTGGTCTGGCAGTCTCTTGAGTGTGATCGTTCTAAATTGCAAGACTACGTGAGTGCCAATATTACAAAAGGCAGTTTGCCACTTGATATAGCACTTGAGAGAACCTCGAAAGTAAATGACAGTGTCACCTTGTTGAGCCCATATATAGAACCAACCTACCCACTGCTTCTATTCTCTGGTAGGAAACCTGGTGGCTATTTACTCTGGTCGAGGCCGCTGTGGATTTTTAAGTGGATCAGCGACAATTCTAGCTTTACTGGCCCAATGAAAGATTTTCAGAACCACACCTGGTCTAATATTGAGTCGGAGATTGCCCAGCATCGAACTGATTTGTTCATTGCTTCCGATGACAAAGTTCTCAATACTTTTGATAGAGAGAAGTTTTTCCGTGCTTTGCGCAAAGGCTATTTGGAAGTTGATACAACCGGTGATTACTTCAGTCTGGGCAATCATCAACCCCACGAATTTTGCGGTTCTAATCCGCAATTTAGATTCTTTGTCAAACGCAGTGAGCGAGGCCAATGAATGCTCACTGCTAGTGTGAATCAAGCTAAATCGACCAAGGTTAGTCACTTCTTCTTGCTTTTGATTGCTTTGGCTTTTCTCATTTTGCTCTTGAATAAGGCCTATTTCTGGTCTGGTCATCCATTGCTTACTTATCCGGATCAATCAGCCTACTTTGCCATGGCCGAAATGATTACCCAGGGCAAATTGCCATACATTGATTTTTTCGAGTGGAATCCGCCGCTGATTATGTATCTCAATTTGATACCTGTATTTGTCTCTCGACTTTGGCATATTCCTGCAGCCCTGGCAATGAATTTTTCAGTGTTGGGTTTAAGTGCAATTAGCTCTCTAATTGCTTTGCGCATCGCCTACAAATATTTAAGCAAGCAAAATTTTCTTGTCTTCTTGCCCATGATCTTTGCCGTTGCATATTTTAGCCAGGAGCTCCTGATTAATAGCGGTGAGCGCGAACATCTATTTGTTCTTTCCTATCTGCCGTTTTTCGTTTTGCGTAGTATCGTTTGGCAAAGTGATACCAATACTGAAAAAACAATTTCTATGTTTGATTCAGTATTGTGCGGCTTGCTGGCCGGAATAGGAATGGCTTTGAAACCGCAATTTGTCGCTTCTGCGGCCATTGTAGAACTATTCTTTTTCTTCCAGTTTAAGAGCGTTAAGAGCCTTGTTCGTCCTGAAATCTATGCTGTCTTATCTGTCTTTGCTGCCTATCTCTTGTGTTGTCTGATGCTGCCGTCGTCTGTTTGGGATGTTTATTTTCACCAGGTAGTGCCGCTTTATTTAAGTGGACTTAGCTATTCCAGCGAAACGCTAATGCCAATGCTTCGCACTAACGGAGACTTCTATGTTCCGTTCTTGCATTTGATTTTGACTCTGTCGGCTGCTATTGCGCTATCTCGTCACAGTCAATTGATTGCGCCATTGGCTGCCTTTTCTCTTAGTTTTGTCTTTCATTATATTTATGGTGCGCAGTCATGGCCTTACCGCTTTTTACCAATGACAGCGGCGCTGTTTATGCTTGACGGTTTGATATTCGGTATCGTTCTTGCAGGCATCCTTAGTCGCTTAAAGCAAGAGCGTTTTGCCCCGCCGATCCTCGCATTTGCCATGCTTGCTGTCGCGCTGACACTTACTGGTCAGATTATTAATATTGAACAAGGGTGTTACAAGGGAGCCGCATTATTTGATATGAGCCCCTTGGGTTATCAGGGCAAGTGTCTCAAGTCAGATTTAGATCCGCTCTTCTTTTTTGTCGTTGATAAGACTAAGACCGCCGATAGCGCGTTCTTTATGGGAACTGGTATAGGTCCTGGTTATCCCGCTATTTTGCAAAGTGGCAGACAACAGGGCAGCCGTTATATTTTTTGTCTACTGCCGTTTCTTGATTATTGTGTTAATCAAACCCACGCTAAGCGCTGGCAAGAGATGACCGACCTGGTAATTGCTAATTATGGCAAGGACATTGCTAGCAAAAGGCCCGCAATGATTATTGTGCAGAAGAGAGTGGTGCTCGATTTACTCGTTCAGCAAAACTTCTTTGTTCGCTATATGAGCGATTACGAGATCTCTGGCGAGACCGATTTGCATGAGATTTGGGTGCGTACTAAAAAGTAGTTCTTGGCTGTTGCGGTAGGTCTGTCTCGCGCCTGTATAATATTGGATAGAATTCGGGCTATTGCTGCTATCTACTAACACCTCGGTGTACAATGCACTAATGCTTCACACCTTGACGATAGTTACTGTGCCCCGGTCTTGCAGATTGCTAATGGCTGCCTGGGGAAGCCTTGTCTTGATCTTTGGTCTTGCTGGCGAGTGCTCAATAGCCAGTGAGTCTACAGGCAAAGTTGATAGTGTTCGTTCCGATGCAAGTTCCGAAGTGAAGAGCGTGGGGAGTATACCTCATGAGCAAAAAGCTCTTGCTGAACTCTGGAAGGTTTATACCAAAAGGTCGCCTGATCTCTTATTGGCTATCGAGAAGCTGAAGAAGCGTGGTTGGGCTGATGATAATATTGCTAGTTTTCTAGCGAATCCATCCCCGTTGGCCGAGGGTGAGGGGCAACGCTCGGGGTCTGATCATTCTACTCTGGCGCTTACCGATCCTAACTTCGAGCCGGCCTATCCGGTGTTGAATGACGATAGGCTAAGTTATCTTAGAGTTGGTCGTGCCAAAACTCTCACTTGCAATTCGGTAAGTATTCTTGCGCCGGAGAGGTCTAATTCGCGGGCTGAACGAGAGGCTGCAATGAGTTCCCAGGCGGAGCTGATTTTTCTATATGAAGTGGTCAGGCTTGAAGCTGACTTTTTCGCTAGCTACGTGCGAAATTTCACTGAAATGCAAGCGCTCCAATCACTTCGTGGTATCAAGGATAGGTCGAGTGAGGAGAGAGGGAAACTGACTATTGATCAGTTTGAGCGCTTAAAGGTTATTCAGACTGAATATAAGTCGTCTCGCGCTAAGCTGGTTGCCAGAGTCGGTGAAGATGCGGCTTTGAGTTTTGATGAAGAGTTGCAGGTTGGATCTTCTTCTTCTTCTAAGCCGAATGAGAAAAATTGATTATTGTTCTCTTGCGATCTTATTCGTCTCATGGTAATGTCGTCATATGAACAAGCAAATGACACTATCATTAAGCACTTATCGGCGCCACTCATATCGAGGCTAGGCGTTGGTCGTCGTGCGTGTGTTGTTCAAATAGATTTATTTTTTAGAATATCCGCTTTTGACGACTGTCTGGCTCTATTTGTGTGCCGTTAGGCAAATACATGTGGCGCTAAATATGGTGCTGCTATAGAGGAGCGCGAATTCGCGTTTCTTATTACACAAGCTCGTGTTCGTGATTATCCATCGGCGGATGGCAGAGGGGTCGATTGCGCCTGCCTGTAAAGCAGGACTGTAAAAAGCACGTAGGTTCAAATCCTACTCCGCCGAAATTTTACAATCTCAGTAGTGCTAAACTAGCGCTTCACCTGCAATCTTGCACTTGGAGAAGCATATCGTGGCCATGAGTCTTAAAGATCTGATTCAGAATATACTGACAGAGCATCATGTTCTTTTGCGCAGAGAGCTTCCTCGCCTTGAGTTGCTGCTGGGCGAAATAACCGCTGAATTTGGTGCTCAGAATCAGAGGTTGTGTGAAGCATTTGAGACTTTCAAGAAAGTGAAGTCTAAAATTGAGATTCATCTTGGTGACGAAGAGCAGTTTCTCTTTCCCGCTTGCCTTAAACTTGAAAACGAAGAAGTCGCGAGTCATTCAATTGGCGAAGTAACTGCAGGGCCTAACTTGCTTGAGCGCCTGGTTGAGATGGAAAGTGAGCATGAGAATTCTGGTAAAGCTTTTGAGGCAATACTGACGCTGGTGAATTCTATTGCGGTCGATGAAAATCGAGCTGATGGTATTTGTCATCAATTTGTTACCGGTCTTGCTGCAGTGATTGCCGATCTGAAAGTGCACGTGCAGAAGGAAAATGAACAAGTCCATCCGCGCGCAAGACAGTTGCTGTCTCAATTATAAAATTCGGAACAGGTAGGAATCGAACCTACTAGGCTACTGGCCCGACTCTCTAGCAAAGAGTTTGCCCCCATGGGCCACTGTTCCAAAATGGAGGAGACGGTATGGACTCGCACCTACAACCCTGTCGGGCACTTGTTTTCAAGACAAGCTCCTCATCTAGCCGGATCGTCTCCATAAATTGGCACCAGTGACGGAATTCGAATCCGCATTACTCCCGTGACAGGGGAGCGTCCTAAACCATTAGACGACACCGGTATAAAGTGTACTGATGGATTTGCACCATCGCATGACTGGTTTGCAATCAGTTGCCTTACTATCTTGGCTAAGTACACAGAGCTTTTTAAAAACGCAATGAAAAAATGGTGGCCGAGGATTGAATCGAACAATCGCTACAACTCTTATCGGGAGCTTGTTTTACCACTAAACTACACGGCCATTTGATCCTGCTATATAATTCGTGGACTAATATTTGTTGAGGTTTCATATCTAAGTGCTCCTGAGGCATTCAATAGGCTGATATTCGCGCATGTATTTGCGCTGGCATATGAGGGCGACCAGCAAGGCTGGGAGCCACTCATCTGTCTATCTGAATGTTGGAGAACCACTTTCATTGGAAATAATTTCCTGTACCTTTCAACTTTTTTCAGCATAACACACCTACGAAAAAGCGCGGAATATTTTCTGAATGTATTTTTGCAAAACAAATCGCATCTTCGAAAAATGGTTCCACTAGCTGGATTTGCACCAACATCGCTCCAGTTATGAGCTGAATGTCTTACTGTTAGACGATAGTGGAAAATGGCTGCGCTACCTGGGCTCGAACCAGGGACAATCCACTTAACGGGTGTGCTCACCAACTGAGCTATAGCGCACCACACGCACGGCAAGAATCGAACTTGCTTTAAACGCTTTAGAAGAACGTTGCCCATCCAGTAGACCACGTGCGCGTATATCGCTGCGATTAGCGCAGCAATAGCCTCTGCTGGTGCAGCAGAAAAATGGAGCCCAAGGCGTGGTAATGCTCCCGCTACCTGTCGCTTACAAGGCGACCGCTCTGCTTTTGAGCTACATGGGCAAATATTCAATTGAAAAATGGTGGAGTCTGAGGGCTTTGCACCCTCCACTTTCGGGTGCAAACCGAGAGTTTTGCTGACTAAACTAAGACCCCAGGCATTAGGCGCTGGTGGACGTCGCTCTGGCAGTGGCTGTAAAAATAACATGGTGATTTGATCTCATAATAGGTGTGACAAAACGAATGACAGAGCAATTGCCTCTATCACTATTCCGTTTCATAATCCCTATCATGCAGTTCACTTTATTCACCTGAAAATGGAGCGGAATAAGAGAATCGAACTCTTTTAGCTAGCTTGGAAGGCTAGAGCACAACCAATGTGCCAATCCCGCGAATAAAAAATTGTGCAACGAATTGCACGACCGTTTTTTCAATATACCACGAGCAAAAGAAAACGCAATAGCGATTTTCGATTTGTGCTTTTCTGTAATAATACAGGTGGCATCCCTAATTTTGTTTTGCAGCCTGTTAGGTATTTTTGAGTGTGTGCATGAGTGACGATAAAGACAAGCCGCCAGAGCCGCAGCTACAGACCGAGGGGGCTGGAGCTGGTGGCGGCCGCAAAATTAGGACAGCTCTCGGTTTATATGACTTTGGTGATGGTGGCGGCGCCATACCACTAGAACCACTTGAACCTGTGGGGCCGATGCGTACAGAGCCAATTAAGTACAGTCATTTGAAAGACAAGGCCGTCGATGCCTTAGCAGAATCGACAGTCAAAGACTGGCAGAGTGTTTATGATCGCTTAGTTGGACGATTTCCTGAATTTGATATTGCCGAGGAAGGCCTAGCGGATATTCTTGCGCTCATGGTCGTTACTGCCTACGAGGCCGCTCTTAGGGTGCTCCATTTTTCAGAACTACAGAGCGGCTGTAATTATTTTTCCGACGAACAATTGGTGCGCATTGTCGCTCTTACTTGCCGTGCTCCGCGAAACAAGCCAGAGGCCTAGAGGAGTATAGAGACTGGTGCCGTGGCTGAGTGTTATGTGTTTAAGCTTTTCTCTTCGGTCGGCTTTCAGCTTGTGCTGTGAGTGGGTTGTCTGGCCATGAATGCTTGGGATAACGAGCTTTGAGATCTTTTTTTACTTCACCGTAGGTGTTCTTCCAGAAGCTAGCGAGATCTGGTGTAATCTGCTGCACTCTATAATTTGGTGCCAGCAAATGCATCAGTACCGGCTGCCTTGATCTTGCTATTCTTGGTGTTTCGGTCATACCGAACAGCTCTTGGATGCGCACTGCTAGTACTGGTGCCTTGCCATTCTCGTAGATTAGTTTGATTTGATTGCCGCTCGGTACTGCTATTTGCGCGGGTGCTTCTTGTTCTATTGCAGTCAATTGTTCATGGCTTAGTTGTGATTGCAAAATAGAAATAAAAGAGTTTGACTTTAGTTCGGCTAGGCTGCTTACTCCCATGCACCAGAGCGGCAGCAACTCTCGCCAGGGTTCGTCAGAAAACTCCGGCAGCTCAAGTTCTGGCATGTTATCGCGCAGGCAGTTTATGCGAGCGAGATATTGCTTTGCTTGATCATCGACAAGTGCGGCAAGATCAATATTTGCAGCGCTTAGTGCCTTGGCCAGTATCTCTCCAGGGTCAATATCAGTCGGTAGGGCCGCAACTGTTTCTTCAATTATTAGGTCGCAGAAGCGAGTGCATTTTGATGCCACCACTTTCTCTCGCGCGCTATCGTAAAAGACGTCGACGCTTGTTGATAGATGCGACTTGGGTAGCCAGCTTTTGTCAATGGCTGATGCTTGTCTCACTGTTGCATCAGATTGGCCTGTTTCTAATAATTCGACAGCAACAAATAATTCGGCATCGCTTACCGCTGAGTCGATTGCCAATCGAACACCGCGACCGCCAACCATAATTGCAGTTTTGCCACCAGGTTCTCGGCGTCTGCATATGCGATCGACAAAGGCCACCATAATGGCGCGCATAACCGCTTCTTCGGCCTTCTTCTCGTCTAGCTTGTTGGCCTGGTCTTTGTTGCTGCTTTCTCTGCGACTATTCGTTCTTTCTGAATCGATAGATTTGAATTCACTTACTAGTTTTGTCAATTGTTCGGCTGCGCGTAGAATTTGCTTGGCTGGATTGACCATTAATTCGCCAGCAAATGAATGTTTGTGCCCTTGTTCGGCAAACTCGTTTAGCGCCCACACTCTATCCATTACATCAGATTCTGACTTGTGCTTGGCTCCTGTATTCTCTGTCGAGCGCTTAAGCGGATCTTTCTCTGAAAGTAATGCTGCGCACAGTGCGGTGTCTCTGATTTGCCCTGACTCAGCTCCTTCGACGAGCAAGCGAGCTAGTCTTGGTTGCAGTGGTAGTTGAGCCATCTTGCGGCCAAGCTCTGTCAGCCTGCTATTTTCTAATGCGTCAAGGCGATCTAGTAATTCAAGGGCTCGGCCAAGGCTAGCGGGTGGTGGTGTCTGAAACCAGGCGAAAGACTGCAGATCTTTTTCGCCCCAGGCAAGAAGCTGTAATGCGCATTCTGACAAATCAACTCTTTCTATTTCAGGCGGGCTAAAGGCTGCCATAGATTTATGCTCGCGTTCAGTCCAGAGTCTGAGGCAGTCACCACTGGCAGTGCGACCAGCTCGGCCAGCTCTTTGGTCTGCTGATGCTTGCGAAATTCTCTCTAGTCCGAGACGATTTAGACCAAGTCTTGGGTCTAGTCGGTTTACCCGAGCCATGCCACTGTCGACAACGGCCGTGATTCCGTCTATGGTGAGAGACGTTTCGGCGATATTGGTGGCAAGCACCACTTTACGCTGACTTGATGCATTTAGCACTCGCTGCTGTTCTTCCAGTGGCATGTCACCATATAGAGGGAGCAGCGAAAGATTTTCGCGCTCGGCAATTGCTTCTAGCAACTCCTGGGTTTTGCGTATTTCACCTACGCCGGGTAGAAAAGCGAGTATATGTCCATCGCTCTTTGCCAGCATTTTTTTGACACCATCGCACACTGTCTGTTCAATGTTTGTCGCTGCCGGCTGTGATGCCAGGTACTCTATGTTGACAGGATAGGTACGGCCGGGGCTTTGCAGCACTGGACAGTTTGATAGATAACGGCTCACCGGTTCGGCGTCGAGGGTGGCTGACATCACAATTATTTTTAAGTCGGGGCGCAGTTCGTTACGTACTTGCCGTACTAAGGCTAGAGCCAGATCGCTGTCAAGATTACGCTCGTGAAATTCGTCAAAAATTACGACGGCTGTATTTTCTAGCATCGGGTCTTTTTGTAATCGCCTGAGAAAAACACCTTCTGTGCAAATAACTATGCGAGTGCGCGCTGATACTTTGCTCTCGTGACGAACTTGATAGCCAATTTCTTCACCAAGCTTGGTGCCGCGTTCGTCTGAAATACGAGTTGCCGCGGCTCTAGCTGCGACCCGACGCGGTTGTAGCACTATTATTTGGCCGGGCCGACTCGATTGGCTTCCATTGTCTTGCTCTGCTCGCCGATGGCTGCCGCTATTGAGTTCAGCTAAGCCTGCATCGAGCACGGCTGGGGGCACGCGAGTAGTTTTACCTGCACCAGGAGCGGCTATAAGTACCAACGCACCGGTGTCAGTGTTGGCGAGGCTTGAGAGCACCTCTGGCAAGACATCATCGATGGGTAAGTGCTTAATTGGTGTTTCCTCTGACTTTAAGTTATCGTTTGATCCTATCAGGTCTCGTTTATTGCATACACGGGCATTACCGTTTTGATGCACTGTGGTCGCATCGAGGGTTGCCGCATTTGGTCGCGAGGCTCCGTCTCCACGTCCTTGAATACTATCCATCTAAAGGATTAAGTATTTCTTTGAGGTGTTAGCTCTCGAGCTCAACACTCACTTTCTCGTAATCGCTCTTGCGAGGGATTCTGATAAGGCCAAGAAGATGGATACTGACAGTGCTATCTGTGTCGAGACTTAATCTTGACCCTGTCATTGTGAGGAATTGGCATTGCTACATCTCCTGCGCTCCTGTTCACGGTTAAGGGCTAGTTGGTTAATTCTGGTTAGATGGTCGCTGCGTCTGCATACAACAGAACTCCTGGCAATAGGGCTAACGGCATTACTTTTTTTCCCGAGCTGCGTGAGTGGAAGGGCCGAAACTTCTAGTCGCTCCACAAGTAAGACTAGTAATCATGCTCAGGTTGGAAAGCCTGCCCCAGTTGGTCCGTCAACCAGCAAGCCTGCATCTACCTCTCTAAGTGCTGAGCAGAAGCGGCTTGCCTGCGAGCAGCACGACAAGGCTTTTGCTATTTTGAGTACTAGTCAGGTCACTAAGGCGGCACTTGAGGCAGCTGTAGGTAATGCTCTTGCGGCTACGACTTTAGACCCACGAAATGCGGCGCATTGGTTTTTGGCTGGCTTACTGTATGAGAAGTTGAGTGCGCAAGATGCCCGGGCTTTGCCAATGGCCGAGAAAATGTTGAGCCAGGCGGTTGAGATTGACCCTGAATATGGTGCAGCATGGCTAGAGTTGGGTTTAATGATGGCTGCCCAGAACCGTGGAATGGAAGCCATTTCGGCGCTGGAGAGTGCCCTTGAGGTAGACCCTGCTGCCACTGCTACTTACGCCGTCGGCCCCCTTTGCGCTGTCTATGCTACAAACGATGAAGGTCTGCGTGGTCTAGATTTCTTTCAAGAGCAGTATGAGGCAAACCCCGAGATAACGGCCTTTGGTGTTGGTGAAGTGCTTATGCTCAACTACCTTGGTGATAGGAAGGCCGCATTGGCAAAAGCACGAGACCTTATTAATTGCGAGCAGGCTGATGCTTCTGAATGCTTCTATCTAGCCAATCTGATCAGTGAATTGGAAAGTAATAAACCATGAAAAAATTCCTTGTGTTACTAACCATTTCAGCTTGCTGCAACAATGTGGCCTTGGCTCAATCTGTAGATTTTTACACCATAAATGGTGCTCGCAATAAAGAGCAAGAGGCATTTCTTCAGAAAAAGAAAGCATTAGAGCAGCTTCCCTCTGGTGAGCAGCGCAACACGCAATTGCGGCAGGAACTTCAGCGCCATCAAGAGGCGATGAAAAGCTACTCTCTGCAGCAGCAGACAGCCCGGCAGCAAGTGGTGTCAGATCTTAAGCAAAAATGGGCTAGGGTTGATTCCGATTGGAAAACTGAGATTGCTCGTCATAACGCTGCCACAAAACAAATTGAGAGACTTCCCGAAGGGCCAGACAAGGTCGCCAAGATTGCTACTGAGGAAGCTGCTCACCGCACTTCCAGTAAGCGTATTGCTGTAGATAGGCAAGTTGTGCACGAAGGTGTTATGCGGCAGGCAAATCGTGACGTTATGGGCGGCACTGCCAGTGCTAGCAATAGTGTGCGCCAGACAGCAGGCACCGCTGTGACCAGCGCAAGTCATAGTGGCATGACTAGTGACTTCGATGCTGGTGGTGGCTATCGCACCACTGAGAAAGTTGGGAAAATTCTCAATGAAATGGGCGTTAAGGCTCCCGATGGTGGTCGCGTTAAGATGACTGGAGGAGTGCTCGAAACAGCACCGGAATTCGGCATGACTGTCAATGCTGCACCGGGTACTGACCGCATCGGTAGTGCTGGACACCAGGCGCAAGTGAAAATGGGCGCTGCTCATGGAGAGACTTACGTGTCTGAGACTGGTGGTGCGGTTAAGTCACCGGTATTGAAAGATAATATCGCTACGTTTGATCACGCCAAAAAAGCAGCCCACGGTTTGAGCGCGGCGCCCGAGACTCTTGTTGGTGGATCGCCTGATGGACAGGCTATGGCCAAAGGTGCACTGAAGGCCGCTGCCCAGACGAATTTGGATGGGCAGACTGTTACTGACATTGCCAGGCAGAATGGAATAAAAAATCCTGAGAAGATTCTTGATCGACTTGCTGAGATTAAGAGTCGCCAGGCACCGATTGCCAGTGCTGATGAAGCGGCCAAACTGCAGGCTGTCACTAAAGATATTTTGAACGCAGCTGAAGCTAAAGCTAATCAAAGAGCGGCGGCCGAGGTTAAGCAAATTGAAACTAAGATTGCTGATTTGAAGACTCAAGGGCAAAGCGCTCAGGCCGATCAGTTGCGCAAAGAATTAGCTGATTACCGAACCAAGATTGATGCGGTCAAAGAGGTTGCGCCTGGAGGCACAACTAAGTCTGGTGGCACTGCACCATCTTCAACCAAAGCTACTGCTTCTTCAACAGCTGTGGCAGCTGAAGGCGAGGTAAAGCCACCTGCTGGTAGCGGTCTGATGAAGGTTGCTGGACTTGGTCTTGGTTTGTACGGAATTTATCAAGGCTACAACACCGCGGTACAAGAAATGGAAGCCAAGAAGAAAGGTGAGCCTGGTGGCGCGCTTGGCTGGACAAAAGAACAGGCTGAGTTGGCTGCGCGTACGGTTTGGCATGGCCTTGGTTTTGGTGCGGCGGCTGATGTTGGCGAGAAGGCTGGTAAAGAAGCTTACGATCAATATAAAGCGGACATTGCCTCTGGGAAAATTTCAGGAAAAGATTGGACGCCCTATTTCGTAATGAAGTCTAAGGCTGTTGTAGGCGGCCTGTTGGGAGCTGGCAAGGCCGTCACTTATGATGCTGCCAAGCAAAGCGGTACACAACTGGGCACAGCACTCGGCGAAGGTGCCGGCGCTGGTAAGGCTGCTTATGATTGGCTTAAGAACACTCAAAATGAGAAGAAAACCAATGAGGAGCGCGCCAAAGTTGTGCGCGATAAGCTGCTTGAAAAAGGCGCCTCTACAGTTGGTGCCAAGCTTGCCGCCGATAGAGTATTGCAAGGAGATTTTAGTGAAGCTAAGCGCCTCAATAAAATTTTAGAAGGGAAGAAAGCAGCCAAGCTAGCTGCGGCGCAAGCAGCGGAAGCAAGAGCAAAAGCTGCGCGGGACAGAAAGAAACGCGAAATTAGAAAAGAAGCAAACAAAGAAGAACAAGTCGCCCGTGAGAAGTCGACTGACAATGAGCTGAAACTTCGCGAGACAGTCATTGCTAAGCTAGCCGCAAAAGGACTGCCCCGAGCTGCGGCCTTGGTTGATCGGCTTGTGCGAGTATTAGAGCGCGATGGCATGAGCGAGTTGGATGCCGCAATAAAAGAAATCACAGACATGCAGGGCACTTTTGTTGGCACAATGGGTGGTCAGGGTCATCTAACTATTACTGTGACTGGCACAAAGGCCACCGGAACTTTCAACAATGTTACCGATACCGCTGGGGTGGTGGCGACGACAAAACTCGCCATGACTGGCGACATTGATATGATCACTGCCAAAATTGCTCTGACTGTGACTGGTACAGTGACTATTCCGCCTATTCAACTGCCTGAAGCTGCCGCCGATGAACCCGCTTGGGTTGCTGAAATGAGAGCTTCTGCCCGTCAATTGCGAGTGACTAATGTATACGGCAACATGAACGGCAGTTTCACTGGCAAAGGCTATAGAGGCCTGCAAGACGGTGCTAAAGAGTGGAGTGTGCAGAGGCAATAAGCAGGCTAAGGCTGCTCGTCGGTAAAAGTCTTTACGGCGTTGCCTCTCTCTAAGCTGGTGTGTTGCTGCTGCAATTTCTTGCGAGTACCAGCTTGTTCATCTTCGTTTGCTAGCTGCAGCTTGCGCTTTAGGCGTTCTATTGCTAGCTTTCTGTTGCTTGTTTGAGAGCGTTCATCTTGACTGACTGCTACGAGCCCAGTAGGAATATGAGTGGCTCTCACTGCCGATTCGGTCTTGTTCACATGTTGCCCTCCTGGGCCTGAAGCGCGACAGGTCTCTATACGAAGATCTTTTAAGTGGAAATTCACCGCAAGTGGTGGCTCTAGTAGCTGGACGCTAACAAACCAATTTTTGCGCCGATGGTTCGGCCTATATGGGCTATTGCCAATCCACTTCACTGTTCCTATCCAATCATTTAGCCATGTTGGTACCTCCTCAGCTGCAATTGCAAATAGTATCGATTGGAAAGTTTCGCTCCTCTTGCCGTCCACTTTTTCGATTAGCTGCAGTTCTGTCATCTGCAGTCGCGCTTTTGCCGAAATTAGTTTTGCTACTTTGGCCACCACCAAGCAGCATTCATCGGGGCCTGCGCCCGCGCTTATTTGTAGCCAAATCATCTTCTTATTGCTCCAGTTTTGTAAGTAATGATCGGGGCGAAAGTTGCAATCACCTTGATTAGACCAGCGTCTACCAGGTCACTGACAACAACGTCTATATCTTTGTAGGCTTGGGGCGCTTCTTCGTATAGAAGCGCGCGGTCTTCGCAGATTACTCGTCCACCAATCTCAGTACGTTTCAAGCTTTCCTTTGTATAGCGCCCTTCGAGTTTGCCACGGCATTCAGAGCGCTTCCATTTGCGGCCAGCACCATGTGCCAAGGTGGCTAGATTTTCAGTCTGTTCCCCGCGTGCAACAACAAGATAGCTGAGAGTACCGCGGGACCCAGGGATAATTACAGCTCCTTGATCTGATGGGGCGGCGCCTTTGCGGTGCAACCAGATGCTTGTGTCTGGTGTTTCTGGATTATCTGTTGTTGCTGGATTGTCTATTGTGGCGTTAGCTGCAAGCACACAGTTATGGCAAACATCAAGAATCTGTCTGCCCTTAGTCGCCAGAGTGGTCATGAATTTACTGGCAATGATTTCTCGGTTTAGCCTGGCCCACTTAACAGCATTGTTGTGTTGCTGCAGATAATTTTCTCCTTCTTTTGAGCTGACTTTGAGGGCACCATTGCCAAAATGTTTTTGGTGTCCTCTGAGGATGCGCTCACCTAATCCACGGGAGCCGCTATGAACTAAAACATAGAGGGCGTCTTTGCTGAGGTCCATAGCTGCGAAAATTGATGGCTCAACTATAGATTGCAGGCGCTGCAGCTCGGCAAAATGATTGCCTCCACCGATAGTGCCCAGCGATGTATCGAAATTTGACGGTGATAGGCCAATGTTGGCAAGCATTTCGTCGTATTCGCCTTGGTTCTTACTTTGGTTTTTGTCTTGCTCAAGGGCGCCTAGTTTCTTTGTCCAGCTGTCGAGTTTGCACTGAGACTTATGTAGCTTAGTTTGCCAGAAGCTCATGCCGCAGCCGATGTCGTTGCCGACCAGATGCGGATAGATGAGCCCCTGGCAGGCAAAGACAGCACCAATTGGTGTGTCTTTACCTGGGTGGAGATCGGGCATGCCCACTGTCTCACTCATACCAGGCAGCATAGCTGTCTGATTGAGCTGTTCAATAGCGTTGCCTTCAATCCAGTTCTGGGCAGAAGCAATTATTTTCGTTTTCATATATGGCCTTTTCTTTCTAGTTCTATTTCGAGCCTCTTTTGTTGCTCGATCTAGTTTTGTCTATTTCCATTTGTGGTTGCCAATCAATCAAGAAAAGCAACTGCTTCAGAGTTTGCTTCAGTATTCATTAAGACCCGGTGCCAGTCTTCGAGCACGATTGTGGCGTGATCGGGATGGCGCACAGTCCCTTTGACAAATACACCAGCGTTTCTTACCATCTGCCACCAGTAGAGGTGTTTTGCTGACTTGTCTCGGCTGATTAGTCTTTTGTACTGAGGCTCTGTCAATCCTTGCGGATATCGACTGCTTACCATCACTGGTTCGCCCTGGGTGCGATAGGCGTATTGAGCGATGTGGGCTTTGCTGCCTCGGCCGCGCACAAGGGGCTCTTGCGAGCGTACAAGGTTGGCTGGCACCACCAGTGATGTAGGTATGAAGAACCATTCTCCTTGGCGCCTGAACGCTTTGGTCTTGCGACGATTGCGTTTTTCTTCGCTGAGGCCCACTTCTTTATTCAGTATTTCTTTGGGCTTAAGTGAGGCTTTGGCTGCAGCTACGGTAGAGACACCCTCTACCGAAGCAACAAAGAGATGACGTTCATCTCTACCGCAAAGGAAGTGATCTTTGTTGATAGCTTCGCCTTCACTGCCTAGTTGTCTAGATAGCAGAAGCAGGTGCTTGTCTTTAGGACGCACTTCAATTATTGACAGTTCAAGATTGGTCAGCAAGTCTTTGCGCACTGATATCTCGAAAATTTCTTCTCCTTTTTTGTCGATGATATTTAAGCGCGCAGGTGCTCTCTGGGTCAGATTGCGGTTGCGAAAAATCTCTTCTACTGCAAGCGTGATTGAGACTTTTGCGCCGATTTTGTCGAACGATCTTTGCAAGTTGGCAAACATATATTTCTCCAATTGCTCGCAGCAAAGTGACTCGCTGCAAGCGAGTTAACGGGATGCTTCGATGCGAAAGCAAGCGATTGAATGCAAATGCACGCAATCGAAAGCAATATAGATTGGTGCAACACCAGTCAAAGCAAGTCACAGCAAGGCTAAGCCAAGCCTACTTTGGCGTTAAGTGTTTAGTGTATGCGTCGTGACATACCGCAGCGGCGATATTTCAAAGCGTTTGTATTAAACAAAAAATCTGCAGAATTTGTGGTTCCGTAAGATCATTTGTCCCAAGTACAAAGCAGGGGCTGTGGGCCCTTAGAGAGATCTACTGCTGTGCGACGTACTTCGGGAATGCATGACCTTTACCTCAAGAAATGAGAGGGAACTTGGAACTAGATTCACCATGAAAATATGGCGACCTTGAAACCATTCTACCAAAACCATTCTATCAAGCAAAGTGATTGTGTCAAGGGGAAGACTTAATCATAACGCCACTAGCTTATCGCTGCAGTGCTATTCAAAAGCCTTGTGTGAGGCTCAGTTCGTTGAGAGTCAGTTCGCTTAAAATCGCGCCCTATTTTGCTGAGTCAATCTGTTTAGTTGGTGTTATTCCAGCCATAGCCAATTTGCGTTTAATTTCGGGCATGGCTGCTCTGGCTGCAGCGATACCAGCATCGATACCACGTTTGCCGTCAGATTTTTTGAAAGATACGAGGTTGATACCAGTGGTATCAGGATGGATCAAGATATCTGCATTTTTCCCGCTTGGTCCATCGAAGGTGGCTAGTTGAATTCTCAGGGCCTGGCGGGCCATCGAACCAAGCTTGCGGAAGTCTTTAATTGGTCTGTCTTTTAGATACTCATCAATGTCTACGGCGATGACTACATCTGCGCCCATTTCGCGGGCGTGGTTAACAGGAACGTTATTAATCACTCCGCCATCACAGTAGAGATGGTCGCCTATTTGAACTGGCTTTCTTAGTTCTGGTACGGCCGTGCTAGCAGTTAGAGCAACACCAAGGTCGCCTTCTGTTAAACGACAGCTCTTACCACTCACAACGTCGGTGACAACGGCGGCATAAGGAATGTTGAATTGCTCGATTTTTTTAGCGCCCACAGCTTTGTCTGCGTAATTTCTGAACTTCCAGCCATAGTAGAGGCCGTCGTATGGGCGGTAGCCAAATACTCTCAATGTTAGTGCTGTTGGCTCAAGGAACAAGCGCAGAATTGGCATGGGCGCAAATTCTTTGGTGAATGTATTTTTCTCGAATACCTGGGCGATATCTTCGATGGGCATGCCTGATGCATAGAAACCGCCAACCACTGAGCCGATGCTTGTGCCCGCAATCAAGTCAATTGGAATATTTTCCTCAAGTAAAACTTTGAGAACGCCTACGTGGGCTGAGCCTCTTGAGCCGCCACCGCCAAGGGCGAGACCAACCCGTGGTCGTTTGGTGTCTTTCGCATCTTTGGCGTCGGTAGAATCAAGTGCCAGTGCACCGTTGGTAGCAAAACAGCCGCTCAGTGCTAGTGAAATTAAGGTGGCAAAAGTCTTGCGCATGCGTAGGGCCCTCTAGGTGTAGGTCAAGAATAACCTAGAGGGCACTATGCTTTCCTGAGTTTGTTCTGATGTAAAGTGGGGTCTAGCTCCTATTTCGCTGTGATTTCTACAGCCAATCCATCTACCCATTGCTTATTCTCATCGGTGTAATAGAGATAAGCGCGGCTGGCTGGGCCAGTGTAGGTGCCCGGTACTGCAGCAATAAGGCTCAATGGAATATCGACTTTTGCTTCAGCATCGAGGGTGCGCCAGTAGAGCACTACTTCGCGACCACGCACTTCGTAAGCATCAATCTTGCCTTTCTTAACTAGCTCTTTTAATTGATCATGCCTTGGTTCAAGGCCGCCAGGCAGGCCGATGATGGCCACAGGAGTCGGCACCACGGCCTTCTCTTTGTTGGTGACAGTAACGTTTGCTTCTGTGGCATTGCCTTCTGTCAGTTTGGTCTGAGCGAGCGAAACTTTCAAATCGAGTTTGCATTGGTTCGAACTAGCTGGCTTGATAGCGTTGTAGTTGACCGCTATCGAGTACGGCATTGGCGCTCCGCCTTCCATGCGCAGCTCTAGTTTGTGGTCACCAGGTGTGAGTAGCTCACTGAGGTCAGGAAGCTTAATAGCACCGGTGGTGGCAGGGGTGAAGTCCGCCCAATCACCAATTGATTGTCCGTCAACATAGAGGCGTACCTTACCTGGTGCTTTTGGTTTGGCACGCAATTTGTCATAGGTAACAATGGCGCGCAGTGCCAGCACTGTTGATTGAGTAGAACCATAGCGTCCGGCCTTGCATGAGTCGGCCAAGAACTTCACTGATTTTTCGACGTTGCCCGCATAGGCCGGTTCGCGCATCCAGGCCAATGTTGTGAGAGCTGCACCTTCAACAGCAAGGGCTTCGCCTTCGCTGCCCACAATTGAACTCTTAACGTCTCCAATGCTGCCGTCTGCTTTTTGTTTTGCTGCCAGCTTATCCATGAGTTTTTTTGCTTCAGGCTTATTGTCTGAGAGATAGAGAGCATTGGCTGCTAGAGCCAGCACATAGCTATTTTGGCTTGCGGCAGCGGCACTCTTGAGCGAGTCAATTTCGGGCTTGAGATCAGCGGCTGGCTGTCCGGTTTCAAGCAGCGACCACAAGATGTATGCGTTCGAGCAGTCTTTGTCTTCAATCCAGGTGTGCAGAGCTCGGCGTTTGCGAGAGAAGCCACCCTTGCCGTCTTTTTGTTTGAAGAGCCAGGCCCGAGTTGAGGCCACCATGTTCTTATCAACTTCGCGCACTTGAGCCATATCGCTGAAATGCATTAAGCCAAACGCTGTAAGCGCTTCGTGGCCTGGATTTTCGCCAAACCATTCGTAGCCTTTGTCGGGGCACCAGAAGCCGACCAGCATCTTGTAGCCAGTATCAAGTTTCTTGCGCGAGGTTTCAACTAGTTTGGGGTCGACTCCGGTGTGCGAGAGAAAATATTGCTGTGCCATGGTTAAGGGATAGCTAGTGGAACAGGTCTGCTCAAAGCAGCCACAGGGGTCTTGAATCAGCCTTTGCAGTGCTTCTGTCATATTGGCTAGTGGAGTTGGATAGACCGCTGAATTAGAGGCGATACTACCGGCGATAACTTCTTTGGGGATGGTGATTGTGTGCACCACCGATTTACCTGGCTCAATCATGCCACCAAAACATTTTTCAATAGGGAAGCCTTTGGGTTTGACACTTAATGTTCTGGTTATTTTGTCTTGGAAAAGACCAGATTTAGCATTGAGAACTAAGGGGAAGGTGCCCACGCCAAATGCTGTTTCGCCAGATTTTGTGGCGCCTAGCTGCAGGGCGTCAACATCTATCGGTTGAATGTAGCGCACTCTGCCTCCGGCGCTGAGAGAGGAGCCGTTTTTGACCAGGGGCAGCAGTTTGAATTTTGCTTTTGAGTTTGCGCCAGAACTGCTCCCGGAGCTTCCATTTGAAGTTCCGCTTGCTTCACCATTCAAATCGATAGAGATATCAGGGCTGACGAGCTCATTACTGGTGGCATTGATCATGCTAACCGGCAACATAATGTGGTCGCCAGCGGTTACTTCTAATGGCATCTTAAGCTCGGCATAGAATGGTTGTACTGATTCAACACCGATATTGCCGGCACCAAGAGAGCCACTACCGCTGTAAGCATCAGCAAAGACTCTAAAAGTACTGACACTATCATTTAAACCAAAGCTAACAGTTGCTTCGCCTGTCTTGGCGTCAGTTTTTACGCCGCTATTCCAGAATAGGGTCTCAGTAAAGTCGACGCGATCTGTGGGGTTTCGGTCTTTGCGCACTTCATAGGCAAATTCACGCACCATAACTAGATCGTTTTGAGCCATGCGCATATCAGCAACTTCGTTTTCGAACATGCCGTCAGCGTCAGCCATAATTTTTGCGCGGCGATTCATTACTTCAGCTTTGCCCATGGCTACTTGCAGTTGATTGCGAGTAGCATCAGACTCTACTTTCGCTTTCTTCTCAAATGCACCGGCTTTGGATAAATCTTGGGGAGCTTCTGCTAGTGGCTTGTCATTTCCAGCATGTTCGTCATCTTTTGCTTGTGGTGCCATGGGGGCTACTGGCATAGCGCCCTTTTGTATGGCTCCACCCATGCCTGCATGCGGCGGTGCTGGGGCTGCTACTGGCATTGGCACGTTGCCCATTTGGGCCATGGCCATTCCCGGCGCACCGAAGGCCATGCCGCGAACACCAAGCTGCATCATTCCGTCTTCTTTCATGGCGCGCATCACTTCATGTTGCGCTTGTATCTTTAGCGCTACAACCCGGCGCGCTTTGTCGCCATGCTCTTCAACGAATTTAGTCAGGTTCATCAAGGCAAAGCGCCTCCAGCCCTGCGTGCCCAAGAGCAGGTCAGTGGCCAGTGCGGCTTTAGAGTTAGTGTCGTCGAGATAAACATGAGCATCAGCCAGGTCTGAGACCTCCGGTTCTAAGAATGCCATAACCGGTAGTCGTGGAGCTTGCTCGCGCTTCTCGATCATTTCAAGCACGCTGTCGTCAGTTACAGTTACACCCACTACTGCGGCAACTGGTTTGTCGTTTTCATCAGTGGCTTTGACCGTAAGCTTGGCTTTGTCTCCGGGAATATAATTCTTCTTGTCAGCTTTAATGCTAATTTTAAGTGGGTGGTGTGGTGCGCGGAAGAGCAAGCGCTCGGCCAGGGGCACATCTTTGTCACTCCATATGGTGGCAGTCAAAACGCCTTCGGTATCATCAGGCACCGTAAATGTCACTGGCAATAGCGAGCCAGGTTTTACATCGCTTCGCTTGCTTAAATCAACATGGCACTCTGATATAACAGTCTCACGCTTGGCCAGGGTGACGCTGAACTTTTGGTTGCTAGAGCCAACCAGTACGGTGACTGGCTGACCTTTGGCGAATGTGTCTTGCTCAGCGCGGATCAATGCGCCAGCAGCTTTTGCTTGCGGCAATGGAAAAGTAGTCTTAATTCCGGCCGGTTCATTGATAGTCAGGAAATATTCTTTATTGGCATCAGGCGTAAATTGAATGCGTCCTCGACCCTCGTGCTCGGTGGCAAATTCTGCCACAGTTACATTGGTCAGACTGCCGTTGCTTCCTTTGGCGATGAGCTTTCCTGCTAGGTCTGCAGGCTTTCCGTTGGGTAGAGTGGCTTGGATATAGAGACGATTGGGATAGCCAGCGATAAGTTCGCCGCCTTCTGGATACATCTTTAGATCAACTGTTTGCAAGAGAATTGGAATAGTCTTGGAGGCAGTCTCGACCACTCCACCATCTTCGATAACGAGAGCTAGAGTGCCTTCACCCCGCGGAATGTCTTGGGGTAAATCTAAACTGACAGAGCATAGACCACTGCTATCAACTTTTGCTGTGCCACCGCTGATGGCGACACCGTCGACAACAGCTGTAACTGATACCCTCGCACCAGCAGGCACTCCGCCTTCTGCGCGTTTGACATCTAGTGTGGCGTTGATTTTCTCACCTGGGCCGTAGCCATCGCGCAAGAACGTAATTTGCGATTTTAGCCGTGGCGCGCGGTAGGCCCTAATATCGAATTTTCTTTCAGCTGGTGCATGACCATTCCAGGGGTAGGTCGCCTTGAGCAGATACTGCCCACCGGCCTGACCTTCCGGAACCTTCCAGCTAAAGCCCCAACTGCTATCTTGGGTGCTGACGTTGCCCCGTGCCACCACATCACCTTTTGGTCCGGTAACTTCTATGGTGGCATTGACGCCTTGAGTGTCGCTAATTGGTTTGTGACCATTGGCGCTCAGTAAGATGCCGCGCACATAGACATTTTCGCCAGCCCTATAGATAGGTTTGTCGGTGCTAACGTAGGTCAAATAGCGGTCTTTGCCACCGAGTACATCGGTTGTAGCCTGACTTTTGTGCATAGTTATTTGCTCCGCCGTGCCTTTTTCTGCTTTAGGTAGATTGGCGAGGGCGAGCCCGTCGCCTTGTGGGCTGGCATAACTTCTATTGAGAAATAGCGAGCCTATTACTGCGATTGTGACACCACCGAAAATCCATTGGCGAGACATAGTCAGCGCTCCTTTAATCTAGACTCACCGATTATGGCAGCGGCCAAATTGGCAAATAAGACGGTAAAGGCGGATAAAACTTCAGGGTAAACCGCAGGGTAGATTCAGATTACAAAGAAAATTCAGATTACGAAAGAAAACAAAGCCGACGTCGCTTGGGGACGTCGGCTTTTTCAGTTCAGTGCGGGCAAGGCTCGCTTAATCGTTTTTAAGCCTTACTTTCAGACATTTTCAGAACCACAACCGTACAAGGTGCGGCATCAACGATTTCATCAGCAATACTGCCGAACCACAAGCGGCTGAAACCATGGCGGGCATGGCTGGGAACAATGGCTTCATCGGCGCCGTACTTCTTGCAAGCGCTGGCAATTGCCTGGGCTACTTCGCCTTCGAGAATTTCAGCGGTGGCATCAATATTGAGCTTGGCTTTGAGGTCTTTGGCCATTTGCTCGAGAACGCCCTTTTCTTCGGCTCTTTCTATAGCGACAGTATCGGGAATTCCGGGGGTTGAGACATCGGCAAAACCTGGAACGATAACGTGTACAAGGTGAATTTGGGTTTCGCTGCTATATTTTTGCGCTGCAATCTCATCGAGAGCGCTTTTGGCGCTTTCTTCGCCATCAATTGCCACAACGATCTTCATAATATTCCCCTAGATAATGACTTTACTTGGACGCGATTGAGTCTACCACTCTATCGATGTCTTTGAAAATCTCCCAGGAGCTTTTGGATTCGATCTGGCTCATATTGTCGCCCGTAGGCCAAAAGGCGTGGTCGTCTTCTAGCTGAAGCAGGCCAAAATAGCTGTGGGCCAATACGTATTGGTTGTTTACTTTCTTAAGCATGACTAACACCCGCCCGGGGTGGTAAGAGGGTTGGTTTCAGGTATAGCGATATTTGATGGCAAGGTTTTTGGGCATGTGCCCCTTGATGTCAGAACCGCTAGCGAGATTGATTGTGGCGTAGTGAACGTTGCTGCCGCCCACTGAGCAGGCGTTAGCGGCCGGGAGGTCCATTCGCAGCAGGTTAGCGAAGGCAATTACATCACAGCTATTTACCAGCGCTCTTTTGCTTTCCCCGCCGCCACGGCCGATGACGAAGATTAGCAGTGCTGAGAAAAGCGCAATTCCAAGAATTTGCTTCATTAGTAACAAGGCCTCGTGGGGAGCTGCAGGATGCACGTCATCCCATCATAGAAGTACCCATTGACCAGTCTTCTTACCATTAGGATTGCTTAAGATTGTCAAGTGAGGCCGGGAGGGTTCTAATTCCCGGGAATAATGAACTGTCCGTCAAGTTCGCAGAAGAGTCTATAAACCATGATTGAAAATACCGAGAGCACCAAGAGACTACAGCCGTCGCCGGAGAGCCAGGAGCCATCGGCTGACGCTTCTGCTGGGGCTAAATTGAAGAATCTGTCTGAGCGCTACAAGCTGCTTAACGAGCTTGGTGTGGGCGGCATGGGAACTGTATTTCGGGCGGTTGAGCGCGAGTCTAAGACAACCTATGCAGTTAAGGTTATGCACCGACACCTCAAGGCCGACAGCGCCAATATCATGCGCTTCGAGCGTGAGGCCCAATTGGCCAGCAGTCTACAGCATCCCAACATTGTTGAAGTTTTTGATTTTGGATTGACTGAAGCATCTGAGCCATACATGGTGATGGAGTATCTTCAGGGCGAAAACTTAGACGACATGATCGAAGCCAGTGGGCGGTTGCCTATCGAAAAGTTCGCACCGATATTTTCGCAGGTATGCGCCGGGCTGAGTTATGCTCACGAGTCAAACATCGTGCACCGTGATATCAAGCCCAGCAACATCATGTTGATTGCGGGCACTGTGCCACCACAAGTAAAGATCGTTGACTTTGGTATCGCTAAATCTTGTGCCACCACTGGCTTACTCTGCCCTACCAGTGTGGCTGTGTTGCAATCGATGGACTGGGCTAGCGACAAACCCACAGAAGAAGTGGCGTCCTTGCTGCAGACTTTGACTCAGCCAGGTGAGATTTTTGGTAGCCCGCTCTATATGAGCCCCGAGCAGTGCAATGGTGAGGAAGCTGACTGCCGCTCGGAAGTCTATTCGCTGGGTTGTATGGTCTTTGAGATTCTTACTGGCACAGCACCCCTTAGAGGCCGGGACGCCATGGAGACTATGTTGAAGAAGTTGCGGGATAAGCCGCCACTAATGGGTTCTATAGCCAAAGACATTAAGTTCTCGGATGAACTTGAGGCCATTGTGCAGCGCTGTTTAGAGCGCGATCCCGACAAACGCTACCAAACCGTTGCTGAGTTGGGTGCGGCGTGGAAAGCTGTTGATGGTGCGAATTGAGTGAACGGTTGTGCACAGGCCTCTGCACCAATTGTCGCTAGAAAGCATTTTTACATGGTCATGCAAATGACTTGCTAGATGCTTCTGAGCTGCCGTTAGAGGCTCGATTGTCCCGCCATATGATGCGCTCGGCTTGAATTCAGAGATTCACGAAGAAGGTCGACTTGTCAATGGATGGCGCCTCGCTATCGGAAGCGAAAAGAACGATAATACTTAACCAGCTAAAATAGAGCAGTAGCGATATCGGAGGGGCGGGTCTTTGAGACTATTGTCAAATAGTAAATCCTATATTCGCACCTTTGCAGTGGTCGCATCTGTTTCAGCGCAGCTTGGTCTCAGTATTGCTCATACGCAATCGTGTCTAGCTTCCGATTCGCGCACCTCCAAAGGCCTCGAGTTAATGGTCTCACCCGGGCGGTGGACGGTTCAGAAGCTGACACCAGCAAAGATTGCTGATCAAAAGGCAGCTCCACAGAAACCAGTTCCGGAGCAGCCAGCTTCACAGCAGCCTGCTTCACAGAGGCGAGCTGCGGCAAGGCGCGCTCCTCAAAAGTTAGCTCCGCAGAAACCTGTGGCACTAAAGCCAGCGGCGCAAAAGGCCGACTTTAGGCCAATCATGGACAAGTGGGCCGTCGTAATTGGTATAGACAAGTTTCAAAATAACAGCATCCCGCAGCTGCAATATCCAAGCAAAGACGCCCGTGACTTCGCCAAGTTTTTAGTTGATAAAGGTAACTTTGCCCCAGACCATGTTTTGCTGCTGACAAATGAACAGGCAACACTCAGTAAAATAAAAGAAGTCATTGGTGATAGTTGGCTGCCTCAGCGTGCTCGCAAAGATGATTTAGTGGTGGTCTTTGCCTCAACCCATGGTAGCCCAAAAGAAATTGACGTGGCTGGTGATAATTTTCTGGTTGTCTATGACACAGATCCAGTGAAGCTCTTCTCTACAGGCATTCGCTTTGCCGACCTGGCTCCGACTGTAAAAGAGCGAACTAATTGCGATCGCATTCTGCTTCTGCTTGATGCTTGCAGCAGCGGAGCGGCAAATGTCGGCGGTAAAGGCATGGTGCGAGTTGGCAATTTTGATGTGGCAGGACTGGTTGGAGAAGGTCAAATTGTAATCAGCTCAAGTGCAGCCAATCAAAGATCGTTTGAGTCGATGCGATATGAAAATGGTGTGTTCACTAGGCAACTAATGGCGGCACTTTTGTCTAAAGGCACTAATACAAATTTGACCGATGCCTTTTGTGATTTGAAAGAGCGGGTTGAAAGTGAAGTTCAGTTTGATCGAAAGCAGGCTCAAACGCCAGTATTGAAAAGCCGTTGGAAGGGTGGTGATCTCATTCTTACAGCTGTACCAGCTCGCCCGCGACAAATTTTACCCGCTTTAACTAGTTCTTCATTGGGTTCAACGCTTTCAGCCAATTTGAGAGATGTCTCAAGTAGAGGTAAACAGCTCTATTATTCCAACAAGTTTGACGAGGCTTTGGCACCACTGACCGAAGCTGCCCTAGCCGGAAATGCTGATGCGCAGTTCTGTCTGGGCTATATGTACTTGTTTGGTAAGGGCGTTGCAGCGAACGAAGCAAAAGCATTTGAGTTGTTTCAGAAATCAGCAGCTCAAGGTAATGCAGATTCACAGTGCAATTTAGGTCTAATTTATTATCTTGGCAAGAGTGTACCTCAGAGCAAGAGTAGAGCCCTTGAGATGTTTCAAAAGTCGGCAGAGCAAGGAAACCCCGATGGACAGTACAACCTCGGTGTCATGTACAAGGACGGGGATGGTGCACCGAGAGATGATATCAAGGCATTTGAGCTATTCCAAAAATCTTCTGCTCGAGGTCATATCCTTGCACAATGTCGCTTGGGTTCTTGCTATCGCAAGGGTGAAGGAGTAGAGAAGAGCGAGACTAAGGCACTTGATTGCTATCAGAAAGCTGCTTATAGAGGAAACTCTTTTGCGCAGCGCTGGTTAGGCGTTATGTACGAGAATGGTCAAGGAGTGCCTCAGAATAAATTCAAAGCGATGGAATGGTATTGTAAGAGTGCAAACCAAGGAAATGCTGATGCGGTCAAGGATTTAGAGCGCTTAGAGCGCTTAGAGCATTGAGAAAGGTTGGAAACTAAGCTTGAGACTTGCACTAACTATACTTGTAGCCTTTCTGCTCTGCTTCTGGGTAGGTGGAATGAATTCCCTCTCGGCACTGCGTGACGCTGATACTTGTTGGCTTCTAGCACTGGGAAAAATTATTGCGGAGCAAGGTCTGCCGACAACCGACCCCTTTTCTTACACCTATTTCTTCATGACGCAGCAGGGTATTGCTGAGCCGTTCGTTCTGCATCAGTGGCTCTCAGAGCTGTTTTTCTACTGGACATATCAAACCGGCGGTCTTGGTGCTCTAATTCTTCTGGTGTCGATTGTCACTGCCGCTACGTTTGTTGCTTTGCCTAGCTGGTTTTTGCGTAACGACAAAGTTGATGCTGGAATGGTGGTGCTGATAGGCTCCCTAGCTCAGTTGGCGAGTGCTTTTCACTTCTTTGCCAGGCCGGAAATATTTTCATATCTGCTATTTGCTGTGGCTCTGCGCCTCGTTTCGCTCATCGCCAAAGCGACGACGACACAGTCAAGGCTGATACTAATTGCAGCTTACGCGGCGCTGACAGCTCTATGGTGCAATTTGCATACATCATTTGTATTAGTTGTTGCGCTAGCGTTTGTGCCTCTTGCGTATAGGCTGATTAGCAAGGGCGATGGCAAGGATAAGACGGACGTTCAGGCCGGCGTTCAGATTAGCGCACCAATTCTCCCACAACTCATTGCTCTTCCGGTTCTTGCAGCGCTCGCTACCCTGTGCAATCCTGTTGGGCTAAACCTTTGGTCCTACCTGCCCAGGCTTTTCGCCTCAAGAATTGTGGTCAACGAAGCGCGCACCCTCAACTTCGCCGATCTTTCTAGAATTGAGTTGCTTCCTTTCTTTGCTCTTTTTGCACTCTACATAATTTGTGTTGTGCGAAGCTCGTCCAAATTTGAAGATGGCTCTTATCGGCTGCACGCACTTCTTTCCATTCTTGCAACTACGCTTGTCTTTGCCCGTATTAGGTTGATTGTCTATGGCCTTATTATTGTTGCCTTTGAGTTGCCTCAACTGCTGGCGGTGCTACTCAAGCCTCAGTCGAAAGTGCAATCCAATTTCATCCATTACTTTGCCATAGTCGCCGGAATCGCTGGTTCGCTTTTTGTCTCACTCAGGTTGCAGCCACCACAGCTACCGCAGAACATGCCTGGTTTTGCCCCGCCCTTTGCCGCCATCAATTATTTAAATGCTCATCCTCAACCTGGCCCCGGTTTCAATGAGCCCCGCTTTGGCGACATGATGCTCTGGTATCTGAAGCCGCCAGTGCCGGTTTTCATAGATACACGGTTTGATATGTATGGCGAGAAATTGTTCGAGCAGTACGCTGTTTTGAATAACTGCAGCGAAGGCTGGCAGAAGTCACTGCAAGATTTTAGTATCGAATGGGTGTTTCTTCCTCCAGACCGCCCGCTCATAAAAGCATTGAGTGCCGACCCGGCCTGGAAGACTGTCTTTAAGGACGAGACGGCGGTGATTTTGGTAAAGACCGGCAGAGCCGCTGGTAAGTAATCTCGACGTTTGGATGAGCAATATTCTTGGCTTATGCGGTACTTCTATGGCCTTCAAAATCGAGCTACTCAGAGCTTGAACTCTTGAAGTATTGATTCGAGAGCAAGCTCGATAGAGTGAATTTGCTCTTGAAGGCTTTTGGCGTCACGTACGCGCCCTTGATCTAGAAGCAATTTGCCGTAGTTTTCTGAACAGTTTTTGATAATGTGTTGGCCAAACTTTGCCCGCGTTCTCTTCGCATAGATTTGAATTCTCTCAATCTGAGGACGAACGAGTTCGTTTACTTCTTTTGGTAGCACTTTAGAAACTTCCTTCGAAGCTTCCTTGGCGACCTCCTGTATCAATAGAAGTAGTTTCAACACTCTATCTGACCTTCGCGTCAGAGTCTAGCGGTCTTGAGCAAGAAGGGAGAGTAGATGATATATTGATGGGCGTAGTGATTTTCTTCTGGTATTGAAAATGAACCAAAGCAAAAGATTGTTCTTTTCGGCAGCCCTTTTTACCGCTACTTTGTGCACTGCTTCGCTCACCGCTTTGCCCGGCCTGGCAGCTGGCGAAGTTTATCCTGTGGACGTTCCGAAGAAGTATCCAGTATCTTTTGCGGCGTACAAGAAGATACTGCCAAAAACGTGGCACAATGCCGCTTGGGTTTATAAATTAGAAGGCACCGCCGAGCCCGTGCGAACCATCGATTTTAGTGGACGCAAATTTGTGCTTGGCCACGTTTGCAAGCCCCATGATTGCGCTGACAATCAACTGACCTTCTTACTTGCCGTTGATGGCAGCGCTGCTTATGCTCAGGCTAATAGTCTTGAACTGACTCAGGGTAAAGAAGTGATAGTGGGTAAGCCGGATGCTGAGGCTAAGAAGATTCTTGCTAAAGGATTGAATTAGGTTTCTACTTAAATTTGAGATTGCCAGTCTCTAGAAGTCTGTCTGGTTGTTCAAAAGCAATTGGCGGAAGAGTTGGCTGTGCTGCTATGGCGCGCTTCTTGAAGGCTGACGCGCGTTGCTCTAAGTGGTGCGTAATCAACAACTCATAGGCAGCACCGGTCAAAGAGGCATCAGCAACAGAGTTTTGCTCAAGACAATCGAGATACTTCGAAAATTCTGGCTTAGATAATTGCACACCTGGAGTGTCGTCCAGATATTTCAATAGCGCACGCACCGCCAGGGTCTGTGGATCTGTTCCGAGGCCATTTTGAAATGCTATTTGCGCTTCTGTGGTTGGCACTCCCGACATCGCTGTCCTAGGCTTTTGACACTGTGCCAATAATTCGTTCTTTACGGATGCGGGATCGATCATTGCAATACGACAGAGAAAACCAACTCCGAAATCATGATTTTTCAGGTGCGATAAAAGTATGGTCTTCACTTTCTCGACAGGAAAACTAACAAGACTCAGGGCTGCAGCGGCTCGCACCGAGGCAGCTTTGTCACTGAGCAATTTATCTAACTGTGGTATCGCTTCAATATCTTGCGATAGTCCGGCCGAAAGGGCAGCGGCCTTGCGCACCTTATCTGATGCATCTTTCATTAGGGCAATGCGTTGCTTGGCCATTACTTTTGTTGAGGAAGGAGAAGCGGAGTAGTCACTGCTTAAAATTATTGCAGCAGCCCGTATTTCTGGTTGAGGTGAAGCCAGCCATGTCGGTAGTTTGGCGCTGATTGCTTCGGCCTCTTTGAGCGCGTAATGGGAGGAGTCTGGTGCCGTGCCTATAGTCTTGTCTGGCGTTGTATTCGGCGCGCAACTTTGTACTCGACCCAGGGCGAGAATAGCAGCGGCGCAAATATCAGGTTTATGTTTGCCATCGGCTATCTTGATCAAGAATGGAACGGCAGATTTAGCAGTGACATTATCTTTGATAGTCCACGGTGCCCAGCTGCACATGGGCTTGTCCGCTACAGTCCAGAGGTAGCGCGTGCGATAGTCATCGTGAGTGTATGGGCTCATGGTTCCCAGCGACTCTATGAATGTCTTAAGAAAATCATCGGCGCTCAGAGCCAAGGGCGGCTCGTGCTTGCTATTGAAAAGTGAGTTGAGCACCTGCGAGCGTGGATAATCGCCTGTTCCGCTTGAACTGTTATTCTCACATGACAGATCGAGTAGCGTTAAAGCCGCATATTGTGATACTTCAGCTTGCTTGCTTGCTATTTGTTTTGTCAGCTCATTCCAAACTGCTTTTGTTGGCGTGATACCAGGTGCGATTGCTGTCTCGTCTGCAGCGCGGAAGAATCCCTCCCACGGACGCAAGGTGTAGTTGGCGGATGCCTGTATGAGAGGCCCTTTGCCATTTGTTTGTTGGGCAAACAAGATGTAGCTGTGCCCTGGTTCTAGTTTGAAATGGGCATGATTTTCGGGGCCAGCGTCCAGCAACATAGTTGGCTTGCCGGCCGGTGGTAAATCGGAGCGATAGTAGAAATCGAATGTGTCTGCTGGCGCTTTGCCCTTGAGGGTAGAAATCAGCTTTAACTTTGCTCGATAGACCTGCCAGAAATTAGACTTGAGAGCATTGCTTTCGGCTGTTTTCGCTGGCTCGATAGAGATCACTTTGGCTTTTATTACTGATGCCGACGCGCCTGTCATCTTTTCGATGGTCATTGGATAAGGCATTATCATGGCTTTGGCTTGCTCGCAGTGCAGATTGCTCAAGAGAATGACAAGACATGTCAGAGAGACAAGCAGTCGTTTAGTTCTGGCCTGGCTTTTGGGCGAATGCGTGGTCTTAATTTCCATCGGCGTCTCCGTTACCGGTACTTGTCGCTTCTGTGGATAAACCTTGGTTTCAGCAGGATTTCAAACGAGAGTTCAATTCATTCTACTCTGGGTTGAGTCTTATGTTCGAGAGGTTGTCATTGAGCTAGGATATCACCTGGCGCAGTTCTATGCTTTCCGATTCGCTCTAAATTCAGTGTCTTTTGGGATAATAAAGGATTCAACAGTGGTGAAAATTTCCAAGTTTCTAGTGGCCTTAGGTATCAGCGTCGCTTCATTAGGTTTTGCCGCAGCGGCCAATGCTGATACTGTCGACGCGCGCTGCGATGTTTTCCCGAAGGGCGATGATAAGGCGACCTTCTCTGGTCTTTGCTCATTTTCACAGCGGCAAGGTTATATAACTATAGATCTGAAAAATGGCACAACCTATGAGTTGAGCCCTTCCGGCGATAAGCCTGGAAACTACGTCGATAAAGATGGTAAGCCAGCTTACAGAGAGTCAGGTTTGGGCAAGCTCGGACAAATCTACAGGCTTTCGAAGCAGTCCCTTTATGTATACTGGGATACCGCTCCTTTCAACAAGAATGGTAGTAAGGGCGGTGCCTTAAAGCCGTCAGCGGGCAAAGCCTCGACTGCAAAATCTTCAACTGTGAAACCTTCTACTGCTAATGCTTCTACTGCGAAGACCGAGGCTCTAGAGTCCTCAAGTGCAAAGACTCCGGCTAGCAAGTAGGACGCTATAAGCCCTCCATCAAAGTAGAGTTCCACTGCACTGAAGCTTTTGAGCATGCTAGATACGCCCAAGCTGAGACGTCGTTTCTTCTTGCCATCAAGGCAGCAGAAGCATCTGGTGCGAACAGCGCTGATGTGGCTACCAGCTTATGCAACCTGGCCGAGCTTTATCTTGACCAAGGCAAATACGCCAAGGCTGAGCAGTTGTACAAGCGCGCTTTGAAGATCTATGAGAAAGCGTTCGGTTCTAGTCATTACTATTGCGCTAGGGTTCTAGGCAATTTGGCTTTGCTCTACAAACAGCAGGGTAAGTACGCACAGGCAGAGCCGATGTTTAAGCGTGCTTTGTTGATATTCGAAAAGGCGCTTGGACCAAATGATCCTGATCTAGCTTCTGGTCTAAACAATCTGGCAGGGCTGTATAAGGAGCAGGGCAAGTATGCTGAGGCAGAGTCATTGAATAAGCATGCTTTAGCAATCGATGAGAGGGCGCTAGGCCCGAATCATATTAAGGTTGCTACGGCACTGGGTAATCTGGCGGAACTCTATATGACTCAAGGCAAGTACGCGCAAGCTGAACCGATGTTCAAGTGCTCGCTGGCAATTGATGAAAGAGCATTGGGGCCAAATCATCCTACGGTATCGAATGACTTAAACAACTTGGCCTCCCTCTATCACTACCAGGGCAAGATTGCACAGGCGGAGCCATTATTTAGGCGTTCTCTGGCCATCGCCGAGAAGACCCCCGGGCCAGAGCATCCTGCTGTGGCATCAAAATTAAGTAACCTGGCTGGACTCCTTAAAGAAGAAGGCAAATACGCTCTGGCTGAGCTCATGTACAAGCGCGTTATGGCGATTGACCTTAAAGTAGTTGGTCCAAGTCATGCTTAAATTGGTGCCGATTTAAACTGCTTGGCAGAGTTGTATTCTGCTCAAGGTAAATATGCACAGGCCGAGCCTTTGTATAAGCGTTCTATGTCGATATTAGAGAAGGCGTATGGGCCGAGGCATCCTAAGTTGGCTACGGTGCTCAACAACTATGCTGCTGTGCTAAGAAAGACGAATAGAGCTAAAGAGGCTGCTGAGTTAGAGTCTCGAGCTGAGGCGATGCGGCCAGTTAAATAGTGCGTGCCGGAATTTCGGCCTCAAGCTGTGAGGTCGTCTGGGAAATATTATATTTTCCCGAAATGGGAATTTTCTCTTGTAAATTTGTTCCCAAAATGGGAAAATGCTGGAATTAGGGAGTGTCTGATGCAGTTAGTTCACTGGGGAAGAGCCCGCAAGTTCTTTCAGAAATACAAGACAGCTGAAGAACCTCTAAAGCAATGGAGGAAAGCGGTGCAGGCTGCGGAATGGACAAATTTTCCAGACGTAAGGAAAACCTTCACTACTGCGGATTGGGTTGATGGCAGGATTGTTTTCGATATTAAAGGAAATGATTATAGGTTGATTGCCGTAGCTCAATTCGAAAATGAGAAGCTCTATATTCGCCATGTTTTAACGCATGAGCAATATGACATAGGCGATTGGAAGAAGTAGGAGGCTGCGAAATGTCAAAGACCATCAATGATGAAAATAAGACATACGACAGGTTGATCAAGCGGTTTCCGCTTCGTCCAATTCGCTGTGACGAACAGAATGATCAGGCTGCTGATATTTGTGACGTGCTGGTCGAGCGTGGTGATTCAATTACCCAGGCTGAGCGTGACTATCTAGAGGTTCTAACGGACCTCATTGTTAAGTATGAATCTAAGTGGGATGATGAGTGTGCAGAGATGTCGCCGCGCGAATTGGTTCAATATCTCATGGCTGAGAACGATCTTTCGCAAAAAGATCTCGTGCCAGAATTTGGTTCACCAAGTCGCGTATCAGAATTCCTGAAAGGCGAGAGAAAGCTCAGCCTGGAGCAAGCTAAGCGGCTGGCGGGACGGTTTGGCTTGAGCATTGCCGCGCTGTTGGAGTAGGAACACTCTCATAATGAACTGTTTCACGAAGTCGAAGAAATCAGATGAATCAGTCGAAGTTGAAAGAGAAGTTGAGGATTATTGAGTTTAAGTGGGCTTATAGTAACAACGGTATCAATGGTATCCACGGTGTCAACGGCGTCGTAAGTAGTTGATTGGCTAGGCCAGGAGTGACCATTGGAAAAGAGTCTCGATGCGATAAAGAAGAATTTGCTGCTTTTGTTTGGCCTTCAGTTCTTCTTTAGCATTTTTATATTCGGCAATTTGATATTTCTCGTTGGGCAGGGCGTTTTGCCTTTGCCGCAACCTATTATTGACACCTTTCGTATGCCATTCTTTATTGCCAGTCTCGGTTTTTCTGTGCTTTTGTGTTGGACCATTTGCTTTGTCGTCTTTTTGAAGAGCTTTGAAGAAACACGCAAGCTGAGCAAGAATGCAAACCGCGCAGAACAGTGGATGGCGACCATCGGCCCGGGAGCCTTTTTCTCGCCGAGCTTATGCTTTATGTTTAAGAAGGATGCTACTGGCAAGATAGCGGAAGGTACAGAGCGTATGCTCTTTTGCTTGCCTGCCAGCAGCAAGCTGGGAAGTAGCCTGTCTGTGCCACTCAGTCAGTTGAGTCCGAAGGAAGTATCGGCATTTTCTGATGCATCTGGCAAAGTGCGTTTGATTCGCACAGAAGATAACGTTTATCTGCCAATTTTTTCATATCCACCACAACTGGCGAAGATGCTTTTGAGCACTTCACAGCAAGTTTTGCTGCCGCCCAAGTGAATTGCCGCCATTGGCTGTAACGATGACTTATGGGAAGTTAGCTACTATGAAGCTGTCTTATACTATAAACTGCTTGGATTTGCGTCTATAGCGGATGAACTTTAACGGGTTGTGGCCATGAAATGCTGGATTATTGCAATTGTTCTTGCGAGCGCTGCGGTTGCCGTACCGACTTGTGCCGAATCCTCAGCCAAATCTTCAGCTAGGCCTGCGCCTAAATCTGCAGCTAAATCTCCCACCACCTCTTCGACGCATACATCGGCCTCACCTCAATCGCGGCCAGTTCTGAAGACCACAATGCCAGCAGAGAATAAGCCTATTCGGGATAAATGGGCGGTTGTAATTGGCATTGACAAGTTCAAAGACAAGCGCATTCCCTCTCTGCAATACTCGTCAAAAGATGCTCGTGACTTCGCCGATTTTCTTGTCAAGGAAGGAAATTTTGCGCCAGACCATGTCTTGCTATTAACCAATGAAGAGGCCACCGAAAACGCCATTCAAAGAGCTGTGGGCGACGACTGGTTGCCACGGCGCGTGCTTGAAGACGACGTCGTGCTTGTTTTCGCCTCAACCCACGGTAGTCCGAAAGAAATGGATGTAGCTGGTGAGAACTTTCTGGTCACTTACGACACCGATGTAGACAATCTCTTCTCCTCGGCTATTGAGTTGCAGGATTTAGCCACGACCATACGTCGAAGAACCATGTGCGATCGTGTCATCGTTCTTCTCGACGCCTGTAACAGCGGTGCTGCCGAAGCTGGTGGCAAAGGGCTCTCGCGCTCCAAGAATTTCGATGTTGGTAGTATCGCTGGCGAAGGCACCATTGTTATCTCTTCCAGCAAAGCTAATGAGAGATCGTGGGAATCAAAACGCTATCAGAACGGCGTGTTCACTCATAATCTTATGTCGGCGCTCAAATGTAAGGGTGCTCAGACAAAGCTTTCAGAAGCTTACGACGCCCTGCGCGATCTTGTGGAACAGGAAGTGCAGTTTGATCGACGTGTGCCTCAAAGCCCAGAGATGAAGATGCGCTGGAATGGTACAGAACTCGCCATGCTGGCACCGCCAACGAGACCACGTAAAACTGAGGCTTATAGCAAAGAGGCGTCAGCTGCTGAAGCTGCTGCTACTCCAGTTGCGGCAGCGGTCAAACAGCAGGCCCGTGTGAGCGTGGATCCAGTTTCCTTTGCTCCTGCAAGCACTCAGACCACAACGGCTCCGACAAGCACTCAAACCGCACCTGCTAGCACCACCCAAGCAACAACTCCCGCGAGCACAAAGACTACTGTCACAAGCGTCGCAAATCCTGTCCAGGCAGCAAAAGCCGTAGGCATAGCTCCCTTTGGTGCTGTATTCGAGAAAATCGTCACCTACTCCTCTAAGGGTGTTCTCTGGGGTGTGATTAACAGTCCTGATGAGCTAACTGACTTGCCCTTCACCCTCGGTGACAAAGTAGAGACAGAACTAACTAAGCAAGTTGGTGCAAGTGTAGGCATTGTCAGTCAGTATAAGACCGGCGATGAGCTGCGAAAGAAATTTCCGGCACTAGAAAAAGTTCGCTACTTAAATTTGACCGAGGGCACTGAGGCAAATTTCAAAACCATGGGTGCTTCCTTATCTATGCGCTACTTGCTGACCGGCGTTGTAGACGAGATTATGTGGCGGCCAACCAAGTGGTCAAACCGCTACACCTTCGTTGTGTCAGCCCAAATAATTGATTTGCAAACCGGAAAAGTAGCAGCCCGAGTAGACCGGCTGACAATCGGCAAGGCGCCTTGGACTTCTGATACCGGTGGTGGCAAGAAATATTTTGAGAGTGAAGTGGTGCCTGATGCTGCTAAACAACTAGTGACTGCGCTTGCTAAACAAATGAACGGTAAGTGGTAACTTTATTAGTCAAGATCTTTGTAGCGCACGATGGGCAAGCCTTCACTGTTAGCCTTTTGTAAGGCGCAGTCGGCAGAAGCAAGCAAGTTATTTAGATTCGTACAGTCTTCTGGAATTCCTGCTATGGCGCACATAACTACTAGCATCTTGCCTTCCATACCTGCCAATGGTCTGGCTGCAAGTACCTTCTGTATCTTCTTAGCCATTGTGGTGGCACCGCTCAAATTTGTGTTCGGTAAGTACAGGGCGATAGTTTGTGCTTCGTAATGCCCGGCTCCATCGGTTTGACGTTTGCAATTGAAAATCTGCAGCGCTGCATCAGCCAGAGTTTGTCTGCTGACCAAGTTTATCCTCAGTCCCGCTGGTGTAGCCTCAATTTGACGCAAGTCGACGAGAAGTAGCGACATTGAGCCACGGTTTCTAAAACTGCGAAAGAATTCTTCCTCAAGAAAATAGAGAAAGGCCGGCGCGGTAAGCAGCCCAGTGTCTTTGTTTCGAAGACTCATCATTACCGATCGCACGGCTGCAGCATCAATCTTCTTCTCTTTCAATGCCCGCTTAGCTTTTAGCGGCGCTTTATTTGAAATACAGATCAAATTGCGGCTCATCAAATAGTTCAAGCAGCGCAACAGTATGTATTTGGGGAAGAGGTTGAGGCTCTCAAAGTCGGCTAAAGTCTTGCGTCCATCCATCTGTTGATAGAGCAATTTCAAGGTGTCTAAGTTTATTGAGGTCTTGTCGCCCAAGGCTGTAAGAAATTGCTCTTGAGTAAGCTGAGGGCAGGTTTGCTTAAAGGAAGAGGTATTGAACACGCCTGCCGATTCTAGGTCTTCGACCAGAGCCGTCAAGTGAGCCTTATTTTGCATGATGGTCTCTAAGGGCCAGGTGACGCTCCTATTGCTTCCCACCTTGCTGGGGGTAATTTTGAAGTGGCCATCCTGCCAGAGAAACAGCTCCATCAAGGCCATGTTGCCGCGGGCCTCGCCATGGGAAGCGTCGACTGGCAGGCCATCCACCAAAAACATGACGGCCGATTGTCCTTCTCTCTCCAGGCGCACGCGGCCGGTAAAATGCTCTTCGTTTAAGTGGAGCAGAAGCTCTGTCAGCGGTTTCTCGGTTAGATTGCCGAGCCTTGATTGCCCAGTGGGGTCGATGGCCGTGATGTCTGTGTATGAGGCGGTTGGGTCGAAAGGCTTTTCTTCTGGTGGAGGCGCGACCGCTTTCGATTTCGATTTTCGGGCACTCGACCGTGTAGTTAAATAGCTGGAAATCAGTTCGTCTTGGTCATGGGCGCCGTTGCTGTCGGGTTTTGACTCGGCTGCAGAGGTGGGGGCCGGGCTCGCATCGGCCTTCTGTGGCGTAGGGCTGGATGGCGCCTGCCCAGTGGTATCGGCAGCGGGAGCAGCCATTTTTGCACTAGGTGCTGCATCGGTCGCAGCAGCTGCATCACCATTCGAAGCAGCCGCAGCGCTATTCGGAGCAGCAGCAGCAGCAGCGCTATCTGGATTCAAAGCCGGCAGCCTGTTGGCCGTCAGCCGGCTTAGATAGACAGCGCTGGGCTTGGGCTGGTCCGTTAAGTCAGGAACGGGCAGATCGTCTCGGGTTGACACCTGGCTGGCTTTTAAGCGGATTTCCATGACCTTGGCCAGCTTGGCGGCATCGTCCAGATTCTCAAATGGTTCTGATTCGGCTATCACCGACACGTTCTTAAACACCATCAAGGTGTCGTGACCGTGATATTCGCCCAGCAGAATCTTTTCGTCGATGCGCTGCAAGAACACCTGCCAGTGGGGCACTCTAGGCGAAATGGGCAAAATTACTACTAATGTTAGTTGCTGGCCTTCTTGATTGTGCCAGCTGACCTCGTTAGAAAAGCCAGGCTCCTGTGCAGCCTTGGTCAGCATCTTGTGCAAGACTGGGATTCCGGGGTTGCCTCTTAACTGCCGGGTTGTGCTCTTGCTCATAACCTACTCTGGATTTGGGCGAATCATTTTGGGCCGTACTATTTGATGTTTCTTTCCCAGTTGTCGGCTGTTTGAATCGATGAATTAGATCTGCCCGGTCCTTGATGGATCTAGTGGCTGAAGATTCTTGCCCAACGGCAAGCTGATACTGTTGGAAAATTTTGAGGCCCAGCCGTCAATTTTTGCACTAGAATTTGGCCATGTTGGAGTCGTTAAGGGGAGCCATTTGAGCGCAATTCTGAACATATTTAGTGATTTTCTGCGGCCGCGCATCAGTATTTTTAGAGATGGAAAAATAGAGGGGAAGTTTGTTCTCTATTGGATGAAGCATGCCGTCCGAGCCCATGAGAATCCGGCTCTTGATGTCGCCCTGAAGATTTCAGAGAATCTATCGCTGCCCCTTTTAGTCTATCAAGAGATTTCTGAAGAAGAGCCTTATGCATCTGAGCGCCGCTTCGCTTTTGAGATTGAAGGTGCGCGCGATGTTCAGCAAGAGCTTCGGCAGCGCTCTATTGACTATTTATTTTGGATTCAAAGACGCAATGCCAGTCGTCTTCTCGACCATTTAGCTGCAGAGGCTGCCATTGTTGTCGCTGAAGACATGCCGGTGCCAAGCGAACGCGGCGCTAAGAAGCGATTGCATGATAATTCAGAGGTGCCGATCTGGCTTGTAGATACGGCCTGCATTGTGCCCATGCAGGTGGCGGGCAAGGCGTTCGACCGTGCCTTTGTTTATCGACAGCAAACGGCAAAAGAACGCGCTTCAAGACTTGAGGTCGCTTATGATGAAATTGATTATCGTCCCTCGCCTTTGCCCAACCTTAAGCTCCCTGTCTCCGAGATTGACTTAGAGCATTTAGACCTGACTTCGCTTCTTTCTTCTCTTGATATTGACCATGAGGTGAAAGCGGTTGGTGATACCACTGGTGGTTCAACGGCGGGCTATGAGAGATGGCGCTCTTTCGTTAAGAAGCAATTGCCGCGCTATGACAGAGATAGAAATGATCCTCTTCTTTCGCCATCCAGTAGGATGTCTGCCTATCTCAGGCTAGGTCATGTTTCGCCTTTTTTGATTGCACGCGAGGCCGCTTCATTTAAGAGCGCCGCTGCAGACAAGTTTCTGGATGAGCTATTGGTATGGCGCGAGCTAGCTTACACTTTTTGTAGATTTACACCTCAACTCGAAAGTTCAGAAGCTATTCCTGCCTGGGCCATTCAATCGCTACGAGACCATGAGTCGGATAGACGGCCGCAGATCTATTCTTATGATGAGCTTTTTTTCGCCAAAACAAATGACCGGTTATGGAATGCTGCCCAGCTCTCTTTGCTTAACCGGGGTGAATTGCATAATAACGTGCGAATGACCTGGGGCAAAGCATTCTTGCAATGGACCAAAGATTATGAAGATGCGCTAGCTAAAATGATCAGTCTCAATCATCGATTGGCTCTTGATGGCAATGATCCATCTTCATATGGAGGCTTGCTCTGGTGCCTGGGCCAATTTGATCGGCCATTTCTGCCAGAAAAGCCTATTTTTGGTGTGGTTCGTGACCGTCCGAGTGCGGTGCATGCTAAACGTCTTGATGTAGAGAAGTATCTGCTCTTAATTGGGTCTTAGTGCAGCTTTTGTTCTTTCTAGATGCTCGTAATTCTGTATTTCAGAAATAAGGGCCAATAAACGGCTTCCTACCATAACACCGAATTTCAGCTTCGGATTGAAGTTTAATTCGTGCGCAGGCCGCTCCAGGAGCGTTGCTTCGCTTCGCCTGTTGCTGCATCAGCCGCTTCGCTTTCGGGGTAGTATTGGCCTAGAAATTCAGTAAAGTTAGGGTTGAAAGTGGCTTCCAGGATGCCGTTGCCAGTTGCATCACTCCATTCCATGACTAGCAGGTGGTCCTTGTCTTTGAGTGAAGCTTGCAGGGTCAACTCCCCATATTCAGGTTTGTGCTTTGGCTCGTGCTCTAAGTTGTTGTCGGAGTTTCCATTTGAATTGTGCGTTGAGTAGATAACGAAATGACCCACTAGAGTCTTTTTATCAGCGGATAATTTGATTGTCGTATCGACTTGGCGCGTGTCGTTCGCGTCCAGTAGCACTCCGTGGTATTTGCCGATGAATCGCTTGAAGCTCTCAGCATTCTCAATAGCCGCAGATGAGCTAGAATCTGATTGTTCGCGGCGCAAATTGATGCTGTTCAGGGCTGCAACTGCCGCATGGTGCCAGGTATCATTTTTATTAATTGCTAGCTTTGATAAACAAGCCATAACCCGGTGATCATCAGGTGCAATTTGCGCCAGTGCATCCAGGATAGCCGATCGCGTTCCGCCCCATGGGAGTGATCTAGAATGATTGGTGATTCGCAGCAGTTCTGGCACCGCCGCAGTTGCAGTTCTCCCCATTTTCCCTAGTTCCCGAGCAATCACATGTTGTGGATGGCCAGCAAAGCTCGACAGTGCTGTCACCAAATATGGAACTGCGACTTCTCCGAAACTTCTCAGTGCCCGAGCGGACAGGTAACAAATAGAAGAAGGCGTGTAAGCTGAGCAAAGCAGACCCGTTAACCATTCTAAAATTGGTGCAAATGTACCGCAGTAAATAATCGCACGATGTACGCCTGAGTCTGGATTGATCAAATCGGCAAGCCAGAGATTCAAAGATTTAGTAGAACACGGTACTGCGCCAGTAATGTATCGAGCCGCTTCTAGTCGAACCTGCGGATCTGGCTCGTGATCAAACAGATCTAGCACCAAATCGGCAAATAAGTCAGCGCCGGTCGGAAGTTGACTTTGCACCACAGCCAGTGCCGCTAGTCTCTGCTCGCCTGACTTGCTCTTCAAGTTTTTGATCAATACTTCTTCCTGTTCACTTGGTTGATGAACAGGGACCTTCATCAAAATGTTCATGGCGCTGTAGCTGCCTATGGTATTTAGGGCTTCAATAGCATCAGCCTGCCTGCCATCGTGTTCGTTCAATGCTAATTCTTCGAGGAGTCTAAGGACGACCTTGTCATCCGGGGCGATTTTCGCCAGGGCGATGAGAACTGCGCGTGGACGAGAATGGACTTCTTTTGCTTGTCTAGCCAGCTCGGCCACTGCCGCCCAATCAACACTTCCCCACTTTCTAAGAGCCTTCGAAACCTCCTCTTGCATAGACGGCGCCAAATTATCCGCAGCATAGGCCTTAATAAGATGTGGCACAGATTGTGTGCCAAGCTCTGTTAGGGTATCAATAGCGGCAGTGCAAATGGGTGCGGGAGACCAGAGCAGACCCGTGAGAACATTCAAGACATAATCACGAGGAGCACCAGCAACATCTAGTTTTACTGTCGAATTATGGCTCAGTGTGATACTAACTCTCGGCTGGTTTGTGTCTGGCATACAGCCCCCTATTCAAATTGCTGTGCAAGCGATAGTGCACGGTCAGTGCCAATTAGTTTTAAGGCCGCAATCGCTGCCTTTGCCATTTGGGTAGGCCCTGCCTGCTGTGGCTGGCGTTGTTTCGCAAGTTCAGTAAGACACTCGAAAACCCGTTCATCATCAGGCCCTATTTTGGCTAATGCATCAAGCACATCCGATCGACCGTCCCTCCGCACATCGAACATCGCATGTCCAGCATGAACTTGTCGTAAGAGCGCTGACACAGCAGCCCTCGGATTGTTGTCAGATTTGCTGACTACGATTGCAGCTCGATCAGGACCATTATATGGTAGCGCTTTGAGCAGTAACGCCGCTTTTTCTTCACCGAGATTCTCTAGTGCGCGAACTGCTATACCTAGTTTTGTCTTCGCGGAAAAGCCAAAATCAACAAAAAAGTTGCGCACTACCTGCGGTGGTATAACCCTGGCGACCGCCTCGCGAAGTCTATCGTCAGGATCGCTTAAGGCAAAGAGCAATGCCTGTTCTGTTGCTGGTGTTTGCGGTGAAGCTGCCACCACTTCGGCCGCTTTTATGCGAACACCAATGTCTGGAGCGTGTTCTAAAAGTTTCAGTGCATTCTCCAGTTCGCCTGGTTCTTTGGGTGAAGGCAGTTTCGCTTGATGAGCGATAGCCAATGCAGGCTCGCTGCCTATCGACTCGAGGATAGAAAGAGCAACCTTGTTCCTGCCATCACTCTTATCTGCAGCAATTGCCCCGAGACATTGAAGAACGCGATCATCGCCCGGCCCGATTTTGGCTACGACCTTGAGGATGGCTGTTTGGTCTTCTACCTTTTTGTTGTATCCGAAGCTCGATTGTCTGTTGTCGTCATTAATAGTTTCAATTAATTCAGGTATTGCCTCAATAGCATCTTTACCAATTCTGTTTAGAGCCATGATGGCTAAGTCTTGCACCAAGGCTCTGTCCCACTCCAATCCTCTGATAAGGTAGGGCACCCCGTCCTTGCCGAAACAGGCGAGTCCTTCGGCTGCAGAACGCGCTCCGCTCCAATCGGGATAGCTAACCAGAAACAGGCTTGCTAGGCATTCGAGTATTTCAGTGTCTTGGGCTTGCAGCATAGCCAGAAGCTTTGCCGTGTCCCAAACGGATTCCCCGGCGAGCAGTTGTTGCTTCAGGCGCGGAATTGCCGCTTTGGCTGTCGGTCCAATTTTTTCTATGACCTGCATCGCCATGGCTCGGTCGCCAGTGGTGCCATCGAGAAGTTCTATAACTCGCTCTAAATACTTCTCATTGACGACGCAACGCGACAATTCAGATAAGGCATACCAGCGCACCTTTTCGTCGCTATCTGCTAGCTCAGCTTCAATACGTTCATCGAAAACTTTGTTGGCCTCTGGATGATCCGGATTGGTTCTTCGCAACGCCTTTGCCGCGGCGAATGCAACAGTGCGGTCTGAATCATGTAGTGCCGCAAGCAAAGCTTCCTCGGCCTCGGCACCCTCTCTTTCATTTTTGCCGAGCGCATCAGCGGCGCAGCGACGAATTACATCATCAGGATCAGATAAAAATGAAATCAGTGTTTGCACAATAATCGCAGGAGCCTCAATAGTTGGCTCATAAGAACTACGTGAGTAGGCAAAGGCTATGGCATTTGCAATTCCCCGGCGGACCCTTTGATCGTTGTAAGCGTTACTAGTGAATGCCTTTACTAGCTCAGGCACATAGCAAGCTTGGTCTGGCAGCATGGCTGCAATTTTATGACGTATTTGCTCATCTGGTTCATCCAGTGCAGCAATCAAAGCCCTCATTGCCTCTGGCGATTGGGTAAATTTATGGCGCAAAACCTCCGCTGCCTTTATGCGAAGCTCAAGTTCAGATCCACAATTAGATTGACACGCGAAGATTTTAATAATCAGTTCTATGAGCGAGCGTATTGTCGAAAAGCTAGCCGAATTACTTGCCGATACCCTCGCCGAATCCGTCGCCGATACCCTTACCGCGTCTTCTCGCTGATCATCAAAAGCTGGCGCTTGTGATTGCCACAGCGTCTGTAAGGCGTTCATCCTTGCTTCTTGAGACTGGTCTTGCAACTGCTTATGCAGTACCTGCAGGTCTTTTTCCGAGAGTGCGGGGAATCCTTTTGCTATCCGCATAAGATATAAGCCTCTCTAGGGGGATGATTCCATCATATTGCCCTTTCTGCTGCAGATTGTTCCTGCCAAGCAGTTAGGCAAGTGTTTTGCTATTCATAAACCAGGGCACGTTTGTGGTGTAGCGCACCCGAATGTAAATTAGAGGCTCGAAATGGCCGCTCCGTGTAAACAATGTGGCAAGCCGCTAGCCAACACTCGTGCTGGCTCATTTACATCTTATTTCTTTCAACAGAACTATTGTCAATGTAATTGCAATAAAGCTGTCGGGCCAGATAAGGCAGGTGCACAGCGTAAGTCTGTTGGCAAAGGCAGCGTTGCCAGGCGACAAGAGCAGTCAGTAAGTGAGGTCTGTACTCGTTGCGGTAAATCTGTCGCAAAGCGGCGCGCTGGTTCTTTTACATCCTTTCTCTTTCAAGAATTGCGCTGCCAATGTGCCCAACCGAGCTTGCCCAAAAAAGAGCGTTTGGCGCGCACAAACACCCAGGTGCGACGTCAGGCGATGGCGGCAAAACGCGGCTATACAGCCAATTTTAAGGCAAATGCTGAAGCTGGTCGAAATTTACCTCAAGTAAATTTTTTGGCTGATACTGTAATTGGTGGCGCTTTTAGGATCATTTCAATTATTGGTGAAGGCGGTATGGGCATTGTCTATTTGGCTCAGCACCTTAGTCTTAATCGACCTTACGCTTTGAAGGTCTTATCACCCAGTATTGTTAGTGAACAAAGTTGGTTGCGTTTTAAGGCCGAAGCGAAGACTCTTGCAGCTTTAAATCACCCTGGTCTGGTTCGGGTATACGATCTTGGCATTCACGAAAACACTGTGCCCTATTACTCAATGGACTATCTTGATGGTGAGACTCTGGAAGAATTGTTGGTGCGAAAAGGGCCGCAAACTATTGAAAATACTATTTCAATATTTCTAGCTGTCTTAGATGCACTAGCCTATGCTCATCGCAACAATGTTGTTCATCGTGATATCAAGCCGGCCAATATATTCATTTGCAAGTCGCAAGAAATAAAAATTCTTGATTTCGGTATTTCAAAACTTGTTGGTGAGAAGCGCAATCAAGAGCTAACAGCCATTGGCGAGGTCTTTGGTAGCCCCTATTACATGAGCCCCGAGCAATGCCGTGGTGAACAGATAGACTTGCGCTCAGATATCTATTCTCTGGGCTGCTCTCTATTTGAAACACTGACAGGCTATGTGCCCTTTGAGAGTGCCAACTCTTTAGAAATTGCCATGCTGCACGAAGAAGGTGAAATTCCGTTGCTTTCTGATGTCTGTGACTTATCGTTTCCGCCATCTCTTGATGTAGTGATCGCAAAGTGTCTGGCGAAACTTCCCCAAGACCGGTATCAATCGGCCAAAGAGATGGCGATTGATTTAACACGTATCAAAGAAGGCAAAAATTTAGAAGCCTATGCCTCTGTAGCAAGCAAGCAAAGTTCTGAATTCGCGGATGACCATGCAGAATCTAGCGGTGGACGATTAGTTGCATATTCACTGCTCGCGGTTTTTGGATTGTGCTTGTCATCAGCCCTAGCGTTTTATTGGTATAGTTCTAGTCGTGCTTTAACAGAGGCTAGGCGCGTAGCGAATTTGTCGGATGCCGCGACAGAAGGTTTCTCGACGGAATACAAAGCTACTGGTTACTTTGATGAAAGGAATCAGGCTATGCCTTTGGTGGGTGGTTCATTTGATACTCTCCCCATCAGTGGTAGCACCTCTAACACAGAGTCACTTATCACCAGCTATTTGAAGAGTGCGCCAAAGTATTATTCTGAAGTAGTAACCATAAATGGAAAAGAGCGCAGACGCTTCAATTTTCCTACTGCTTTCTCCTTGGGCATAGTCAGAATGGTTGCAGATTCTGGAGCTAGTCAGGATTTTGAAGCTCGCGGCTTGCATGTAATACCGTCGGAGTGCAAGCTTGAATTCATTAGTGGTTCAGTTCCGGAGACTTATCCTGAGCTTTTCGACCGTTTTCGCAGTGACGACCTAGTGGGTTTATCTCTAAATTTTAATACTGAGAACTCAAACTCGACATGGTCCAGTTTGTCACGGCTTAAATCATTGCAAACGCTCAATCTGTCTAATGTCCGGTTAGATGCCCTTAGTCTACAATGCATGGAGCGGCTTCCTGTTCTGCAGAGCCTTTGTCTTTCCAACTGTCGCTTAGATACCTCGATCGCAAGCTCATCTGTTTCTTTGCCTAAATTGAGGTCCCTTAAACTAGCTGGAGTTGAAAGTGTTCCTACTTTGCTTGGAGTGCTTCCAGGCAGGTTCGCTCTTCACGGACTTACAATCAATTCGACTAAATTGTCCCGAATTGACATTGCTGCAATTTCCTCTGTGCATGGCCTTGAGTACCTTAACCTTATTGGAATGCGACTCAATAATGATGAGCTCTCCATCCTAGCCTCATTGAGTAACTTGAAAGCACTTGTACTTCTCGATGCCGCTCTTGATATGAACTTCACTGATAGCCTTGTTAAATTTAAAAGTCTTGAGGAGCTTGTTCTCCCTGTTGGCATCGAATTTACGAATTCTGAAGAGCGGAAACTTCGTCACGCGCTTCCTCATCTAAGGCAGCTTACTTATTGAGATTGTGTCTTGGTTAGCTGATTCAGCGCGAAAATTTGCGGTTCGACGTTGCCAGACTTTTAAACATTGTGACCAATCACCCGGCGCATTGACTTAGCTGCCATCATGCCGCTGCCTGATGCAAATGAAATGCGGTCGTAACCTGGCTGCACAATGTCACCGCCGGCGAAGACACCGGCAATTGAAGTGGCGAAACTCTGGTCAACGATTACGTGGCCTCTTTCGTCGCTTTTGAGTTGGTCTATGAATGCTTCTGTGTTTGGCACATAGCCAAGTTTTGCAATCAACTCGTGGCAAGGTAATTCACTTTCACCGTCTGGGTTTGCGACAATTACCGATTGAAGATTCGGCGAGCCTTTTAATTTCTTTAGACTGGTGTTTAGCAACACTGTAATTCTCGGATGTGCTTCAATTCGGGCCATGATGTCTGGGCGCGCCTTCACTGTGGCACCACGCACAAGTACAGTGATATCAGGGCAAATTTCAGCCATATCCAAGGCGGTAAACATGGCACTGTCACCGCTTCCTACCACAATTAATTTCTTGTTTTCCAATTCTTTCTTGAAAGAACCGCTATGGTAGTAAATGTCTTTCTCGAAACCAGTAGACAAACTAACGTCTAGTTCGCGCACGCGATAGCCAGTGGCCAAAAAGATGGTGCGCGCTTTCAGTGTGCCTTGATTAGTTTGAAGAGAACGCTCTGATAGATTGAAAGATTCGACATTTATTCCGGTCACTATGCGCTGGGGCAAAGCGAGGCTGGCTACTTTTTCCATCTCGTCGCGTAAGGCCTCACCCGTGGAATAAAAGCCCGCTGAGAAATTTTGCAATGGCCCTGGTATTGATGACAGTTGCCCGCCGATACGCTCTGCGCGATCAAGAACAATAACGTCTAAGGCATTCTCGATGCATTCCAGGGCGCAACTTATTCCGGCCGGACCGGCACCAACTACGATGGCGTCATAAATGTGATCAACCCAAATCATTTCACGCTTCCCAATTCACTGACAGCATTCAAAACTGACTCCACACTAATAGCCCACATACAGCGCTCTTCCCACTTTTCTGCTGTGCACTTCCAGGTTTCCCAGTAATGGAGATTCTCGTTTTCTTTGAAACTATCAAACTCCACAACCTTGTTGGGAACGGCTGCAAATTCGATATCAATACAGCTCTGATGACACCGTGGTGCCACCAGTGAACGCACATGGGGATAATCTCGTTGAAACATGATGTTATAGCGAAACAAAGAAACCGTGGGAATATTCTGATGAATGGCCAGATGCATCAGGCCGGTATCTACGGCAACAACAGATTTTGCCGAGCTAATCACGTCAAGCGCGTCAATGATTGTTGGTGTCGCTATATGTTCTAAGCCTGCTTGCAAGCAATCTCGCACAATCTCAGAGCGCTGCGGTTGCCCCAGCACTGCTACTTTCTGTCCGCGTGATTGAAGAGCTTTGGCGAGGTCTAGCCAGTGCTTGGTTGGCCAACATTTGACGATGCCAGCAGAGCCAGGAATAAAAAGCACCGTGTCTTTAGCTTCACTGCGATCGGTGAATGGAAGCGGCGTCAACTGATTATAGTTGGCATCAATACCGAAGTCTGCGCAGATACCCTTCAGTACGTGGTTGATTTTGTATCCTGGATATTGCCTCTCAAACTCTGGTGAGGCCCAAATGTGATCGGTTTGCAGTGGGTGGTTGCGAAGATTGAAATAGTTGTCATCGGCCTTGAGTTTGGCTGTGTCAAAATCGACCTCGCGAATAGCCCCAGCCAAGCCCGCGATTCGCGCTTCTAAGCCTTCCTGAAAGGGCGAACGGGTTACCAGGTAAGTTGGCAACCCGCTCTTAATTAACGCCTGCAAGGCAGGCAAAGAAACGATTAGATCACCCAGGCCATTTGCAACTGGTGCCAAATAATTAGCCATCAAATCGCCCAGACCATTGGAAATAGCATCTGGTTTATGCCTGGCACTATCTCTAATTCACTACCTCAATTGCCGGAGGCTGCCATGTGCCTGAGCCCGGTGGCAGAATTGATGGTGCTTTTTCTTTTGGCCAGTAGAGGCGCATCACCAAATAAATCGGTCCATTCGGTGCCGGCAGCCAGTTTGACATTTTGTCAGCTGCAGGGGCATCTTTTTGAATGTAGATTGTCAGCGAGCCGTCTTTGTCCTTTTTCATTCCGGGCATCATCGGCGCGTTGATGAGGTAACGGTTGATGGGGTTTTCAATTAGAAGTTGGGTCTTGCCATCGTACATAGTCACCGACCAGAAGGCGTTCACCGGCGGGAATTGGCCCGGGGCAAATGTGAGCTTGTAGTTGTGCTTGCTGCCATCCAGGGGCTGGCCGGTAGCGTCGCTCTTGGCTAGCGGGTATACCGCCTCCACAGCGCTGTTACCGTAGATTCCTGCCATGGCACCAGCGGCCCGCATTACCCAATTGCCATTGAAAAATGCGCGGTCGCCTAGAATCGAGCCGACCAGCCAGCCATTGATATTCTTGCCAATGTTATCTTTCTGCTTGACGATTGATTCATAACCGTCTTTGACGGCCAACGCTTCATCAGCTTTATCTGAATCGGATAGCTTGTCGAGGTCAAATGGTTTGTTTGCCTCGATTCCAACTGTGGCGAACCTCGCCCGCAGTGCCGTTTCTTCTTTAACTGGCGGACAGAACTGCAAGATGAAGTTGAGTAAGTTCGGCAGGTTGGCCTTCATGTATTCAGGCTTAAATGGTGGGAAGTCAATTGCAGGCTCTGCTTTTGGCGGGTCCTTTTTGAGAAACTGCGAGAGCGTCTGTACTTTGTAGCCGGACTGCACTTTCACTACATTGGGCATGTCGTCTGGGCCAAAGAGCTGAGTGCGGTAGCCAGCGAGACTAAACTGGGTCTCGCAACGAATTACTTTCTTGATTCCAGGAGGGGTTGAGCCCTTCCAATTCGGCCCGGCCACCATGTAAGAGCCAGCATCACTGCCGGTGCTGCGGCTGCCAATGTAACCGTAGTTGCAGGTGTACATGTCGATTAGCTGAATCACGTAATAACGACTCTTCTCGACCTTGGGAACGGTCAAGACCAGAGGCTCAGCGCGCAAATCCATGCCGACGAATGAATAGGGGGTGTCACTGTTTGGGGTGACTACCGCAGTATCTTTCGGTGTAAACACGCGGGCTTCGTTGTAAAGCGTGTTGAAGGGTGCCTTGAATTGTCCAGAGTTGCGGTCAACAAAGTAGGCGTACATAATGCCGTAATTCATCGCCATGGGGAAGCCGTAAACGTAAGCTTCTTGGTAGATGTCTTTGTGAGAGACTGGTTGCCCCTCGTTTTTGGCGTACGCCATCGCTCCGACAAAAGTCATGAGCGTGACGGCGAAACATACAATAATCGCTTTCATCAGCTTCTCCGGTGCAGACCCTAAAACGTCTGCGCTAGTTTATCTCACCCCGCTCGATATTGCGAGGTGGGGCCACAGCTGTTGCGCCAGCGCGCTTCTGGGGCTTTGGGTGCTTTATGCGCTTTTGGTGCTTTGGTTGCGCTGCTTTAGCGGAGATTCTAGCTAGTGAGAATGCGAAGCAAGCGTCGATTTATGTAATAGGTTTCTCTTCCAGCGCGCACGCTCTGCAGAATACCGATTTCTTCAAGTAAGCGCAGATAGTTTGAAGCAGTTTGTCTGCGAGCAATGTCGCGGTCTTCAAGAAATCGAATCTTGCAGTAAGGGTGATAGAACAAAATTTCAGCCAGATCTTTGGAATAGATTTTTGGCAATTTTTCTTTGATCAGCTCTTGAGTTTCGTCCATAGCCAATTTTATTTCAGCTATTTTTTCACGTGTATCACGAGCCGTTTGCTCGATGCCGTCAAGAATAAATGCTATCCACTGCTCCCAGTTTGAATTCTCGGTGACACCACGCAACCCTGCGTAGTATTCATTTTTGTGTTCGATGAGGTAGCGCGAAAGATACAGCACCGGCATCGAGAGCAGCTCTTGCTGCACTAGATAGAGAATATTGATTATTCTTCCGGTCCTGCCGTTGCCATCGGTGAATGGGTGAATCGCCTCAAACTGATAGTGCATCACTGCTAGTTTCACCAGTGGGTCTAAGTCTTGATGGTCATGGATGAATTGTTCTAGGTTCTTTAACTTGTCGCGAATCAGCGCTTCACCATCTGGCGGAGTATAAATTGCCTTCCTGTTGCCATCGACAATTTTGGTGCCCGGAATCTTGCGAACATTCATATCGTGCTGCTTTATGAGGGAAGCAATGCTACAGAACAGATTTGTAGTCAGTATTGGCTGTTGAATAATGGTTTTGTAGCCAGCTGCCAGCGCTTCCTGGTAGCGCAACACTTCTTTTGTGGCAGGATTGGCCTTGTCGATAGAATCAGCCATTGCTTGATAGAGATCGTCGGTTGTGGTGACGATGTTTTCAATCTCGGAAGACAATCGGGCTTCTTGCAGGCCGATCGACCGAATCAGAAGAGTCTGATTTGGAATAAGCCCTCCCGCGCCTTTGAGTTCGGCAAGCGCAGCCCGGGCCGCTATGCATTTTTTTAAGACAGTATGGGTTTCTAGCTCCTGGCTGGGAGGTAAATCAGGCAAGTGATTGAATGGTTTATTGCGGTCAAAAGCCATAATATCCCTATCTGTTTAAAATTAGCCCAAATTTCGACATATTTATATGATATGTCGATTGGATCGACAGGTCAAGGAAACGTGTCGAAAAAAGACGATTTTTTCGACACGTTTTTCGCTGCTGCTAGCAAGATGTCGCGCTAGTGGCTTTTTTGAATCTTTTGGCTTAACCTGCGGACCGGCAACGCCCCTTTCTCTATAACCATTTACTTAGCCTCTGGCTTTCCTGCCATTGTTTCGCTAACTAATAATGCAAGCAAGTTAGCCAAGGGAACAATTTTCTGATTGACACTCGCGTCTTCCAGCGCGCTCAAGTATTCAGTTCGGCGGGCCACCGGCATGACCGTCCATGGGTAGCCACCGGCAGCGAGCATCACGTTCATCAGGAAGCGTCCGGTGCGTCCGTTGCCGTCCATATACGGATGAATGTATACGAACAAAAAATGTCCGAGCACGGCACGAACAGCGGGCTCTTTTTCTTCGCGCAATAATTCGAACAGTGCAGGCATCAATTCTCGGACGGCGTCCTTGCTTGGTGGCACATGCTTAGAATGGCGTATGAATACTTGATCAGTTCTGTAACCTGCCAGGTCAGAGGGTTTGAGCAGTCCGGCTGTCACGCTTGGAGCAAATAGCTCGCGATACCATCTGCCATGATCATCATCTGCAACTTCTCCAGGATTTGCGCCACGAAGTACTAAGGCGAGGCTCTGGCGAACAGTCTGGTATGACTGCCAGTAGCCTCTTGCTGCCAGTGCATTTCTGACCTCGTGATCTTTCTCATCAGCGTCTGGGTTCCAATTTCCCTTTCTGGCTTTCTCAATCAATTCGCGGCTAACTTTGTATCCTTCAATGGACAGCGAGTGGTATGCGTCTGTGACATAGTTGTCTTGTACCTGCTTTAAGTAAGCGTTTTTATCTTTTGGTAAACTGGGAGATGCCGGAAAGCGCTCTAGCACAGGGTCCCGCATTGTCTCCCACATTAGCTTGATGCGATTGACGTAAGGGCTTCGCTCTGTCCGCGAGAATATAATCGGTGCTGGCGCTACGAACGGGTCTTCTTCGCGGCAATCGTATCCAGCAACCTTCATTGTGTTCACAATGTCATCAGCAATCCGTGACCGTCCTATGTTTCTGAACGCGCCAGCAAGACGTCCGGCAACTACGGTGTGCCCTCCTGCAAGCAGCATGTTCAATACGTCTGAGGCGTTTGGGATGGCTGATAGTGCTGCGCGGGCGTCAGTTGGGTTTTGTCTGAAGAATGTTGGAGAGCAGAACATTAACGCCGCTGGCAGTGAATAAACATTGAGTCCATCCACTTGTTGGGTGTGTTCTTTGGGAGGCATTGCGAGTTGAGCATCTAAGATCGATGTTCTGTATGGAAGGGATGTTGTATTGTTTTTTGCCTTGGGAGAACGCACCACCAGTTGAGCGGGAACTGCGCGATTTCCAACGTGCAAAAGCAAAGAGTTTTCCGGTGAAAGGCACCAATCTTCTGCGAAGCGGTCTCTCAAGTAGTCGGCGCAAAAATGCCAGAACGAGGCAAACCAAGCCGTGCTCTCGCCTTCTGGTTGATCTGGGCGGGTTGGAATATACCAACCTTTCATAACCTCCCCTAGAAAGCCGCTCCTAAGTAAGCGTTCGCGATCTGTTCTAGGGAGATCATTGCTGCGCAGCGCCACTTTTCCCTGTGCCTGTAGCTTTTCGAGGGCTTTCAACGATTTTGCGAGATTTTCTGAAGGAGTTGGCATCGAACCATCTCTAGTTTATTGAGGTGTATCATTTTTAGTTTATCATGCCGGATGGTTTTTAGTTTATTGTGCTAAAGCTTGTAATTTTTCCACTCCGACTGTGTGAGTCGTCGCTGCTTTCACTGCCTTTCGTGGCGTTACTGGGCTTAATGTCACCGTAATTGCCTTTAGCTCTGTCTAAGCTTCCACCGGTTTCATATTGCCTAATACTTCAACTCACTCAGTTGCGCGCGGTTATTCTTGTTTGAGCGCGGATATTATAATTTAAGCGCAGTTATTGTGGCTCGCGGCAAGGTGCTGTGATTTACGCGCAGTTATTGCCCTTTAGGTGTAGTTATTGTTCACGGCTGGCATTTCGCTGCTCCCTACTTCCTAATACGTCCATCAGCGACAATTAGTTCAATCTGTATGCTGGCACTGGAAGCGTTCCACGATTAATTTCCGGCCCAAATTGGCATAGCTATTTATGATTGTCCGAGAACCAAGCTTGACCAAAGACAGAGCTAACGACAGCGATGACAAGGCAAAGAAGGCAGAGGCTCCTTCGACGTCTGATCGCGTCAGCGAAAGCGGCGTGGTTGATAGCGGCGACAAGGCCAGAAGATTAAGAGCGCAGCTGGCGGCCTATGGCGATCAAGACGCATCGGCGACACATATCGGCAAGAGCGCGGCTGAGATTGCTCAACTAAAGGCGAGCGGTCTGGCTTCTAAGTTCGAACTGGTTGACGACGAGAAAAGTTCAACCCTGCTTAAGGGTTCCATACAGAAAACTGTCAAGGCGCAAGACCGTGTTCCTGTACCAGAAGCGACGATGCACCATAAGCTAACTAACTTCGCGCAATCAGCAGAGGCGCGGTTGCTAGACCCAGCTGGTCAACAAAAGTACTTTCAAGGCCAGATCGACAAAATTCAAGGTATCGGCGATGGCTTGAACTTAGCCAAAGAAGAAATGAAAGATGCTGGTCGTAAAGCTTGGGAGGCGCTTCAGGATGTAAGCGTCGCTATGTTTTTAGCGCGGCCTAATGCAATTAACGATCCGTTATTTCATGCAATCGGCAAAAGCTTCGATGCCATGAAGAGAGACCCGCAAACTGTCAATTATGTGCTCGAGCACTTAGGTCATGAGCTGATTGCGGCCAATGATAAATACAATACGCTTTCTGAACATGACCAAGGCGTCGAAATCGGTAAGGCAATGTTCTTCTTTGTCAATCCAGAGGGAAGCACCGAAGGTGGTGCCACAGCCTTAAAGGTTGCCGACAGAGTGGCAACTCATGTTGATGCCGCAGCAACAAAAGCAATTGACCACACCGTGGAAGCTTCAACTAAAATGGCAAATCGTGCTGCAGAAGCCGCACAAGAAGCCAAGCAATTTATCGCTGAATCACTGCAACACGGTCAAATGAAGCCAGCTCTAGCTGGTGGACCAGGCAATGCCTTCGAGCCCCATATTTTGCAGACTAAGCCGAAGCTGAACGACCACACTATGGCCATGTCGTCAGATGGTATTGGTGAGGGAGCGGCAGGTGATGGCTTGGCCAATGCTGGGAAGGCCGGAGAGCTATCAGCCAGTGACGCAGCAGCTGGAGATGCATTGGGCGGCAGTGGCGCGAAGGGCAAGGCGAAGCAAGTTTTCTATATGCCGCTGGCGCGCAACGAGATTTTAAAAGAGCCTGAGATTATACTTTTAGGTGGAGTTGAAAGACTTGAGAAAATGTCGGCCGAAGAGCTGGCGGCCAATGGGTTGCAAACGTTTGAGATGCCGGAGTTAATTCTCAAACGTAACGGCGCTGCAATCGAAACTAAGGTTGAAGGTCATCCGAGAGCTTTCTTCGGTGGGCTTGTTGAACAGCCTGGTGATATAAAAGTAGGTTACTTAATGGGTTCTACTCTCCCAAAAGGAACTGGGAATTTTTTCTTGTCAGAAAGTCTCCGCATGCATGGTGAGCTACCGACCAACAAACTGACTATAAAGCAAATCGTAAATGATGAAACGGTAAAGGCCTGGAAGTTTGGAGAGCCAGCTGAACGCACCCTAATGGCAAAGTGTGCTACAAAGGCGCTTAAGAATCTGGGCATTACTCCGGTTGAATTTAAATACGAAGTTGTGGACGGTTCGCTCAATATTGTAATTACAACGAGAAGGTAATAATGAAACCTGAATTTACTGGGCGTGATTTAGACCTTATGAGATCGTTGAAATACGATCCATCGCTTGAACCTATCTACGAGTATCTCCGGGGTTGCCTAATCTGGGAAGACGAGCGACCGGAGGGATTGACACCGGCAGCGGACGACTTAGTGGGTAGCCTAATAATTGCGCGATCGCTTTTCCATAAGGGGCTCACACTTGAAGATCATCCAATTGACCCGAGTTATTGCAAAGAACTTTGGGGTAGTGCTCAACGGCAAATAGGTGGTTGGCCTGGTTTCAAAAGACTGTCGTTGAGCGATAAAGATCGAAAGTATCTTGAAGATGAAATTGCCATCGCATCAAAGCTTGAGTTCTAGTAGCAAACAAGTTTGAGGCTCGCTGCCAGGAGCAAGCATATAATGAATTTTCAATAGCAAGTTAGTGAATGGCCGGGTTTTAAAAGGTTAACACTCGGTGCCGAGGACAAAGCGTATTTCGAAGATCAGATAGCTCGAGCGGAACGAGAAGACCTTTAACCAATCTTGCTAGTCTGCCACGCACGTGATACTCTTCAAATAAGCGCCTTTTGAGATAGCTCAGCTTGCAGCGCTATATAAGTTTGCTAAAGCGAGGAAGTAAATGAATTCACAAAAGACTATAGACCGGCAATTACTTCATAGCTGGTTCTCTAAATCAGAATGGGTAGCTGCTGACTGTGTGCCCGATGGCTTATTTAGAATCAATGAGTTAGTGACGCATCAGCAGCCTTTTGCTGTATTGGTGACGGCCGCAGCCAATGGCAACAGAGAGAAAACAATTGCGGCCACAGTGCAAACGATCTGTTCCGCCCACGAAGCAGGCTGGATCTGTTCGCCGATTAAGCTGTCATACAGGCAAGGCGAGGAACAGCTACTCCAGTCTGACTTGGCCCTAGCGATTTATAAAAGAGATAATGATACCGCTGGTGATGCAGTGGATATTACAGAGCCACTGATGGCTTTTGTTGTGCTCACACTGCAGAGCCTTGATCACAAAGTTGCCGTCACGGCGGGCGCAAAGCGTACAGGTAGCCTTGACGACAAAGGAGTCTTCTCAAATTCCTTTCGCACCGACAAAATGTCGTCATTCCTGCTGCGCAGATATCTCGGTCGGTTGCATGGCAAAGACTATGCTTTGCTGGAGCTGTCAGTCGAAAGAGCTGGCATCTGGTCGCGGGCATCTTGGGAGTATCGCGGCACCCAACCAGCAGTCTTGTATGGAGGTAGAGAGTTGTGGCGAACTCACAATCGAAAGTTTGAGTTTGGTAGTTTTGAATGTATATGATTGATTGTTTTGAATTAGTTTGATTATTACATGGCTAACGACTCACATGCGCAGGAGTATCGAGCACATTTGACGGCGCCGACATTATGTGAAGGTCTTTGTGAAATAGGTATCATCGCACTGTAAATGTGATCATGGTCGAAACCTACTGGCGCATGGGGCAGCGCATCGTGAGCAATTCTATACGCACTGCGTAGGGAATCTTTCGTGGACGCATATCCGGCTCATCATGCGGCTGGACCGCAACTTAATCACCCGCTTGCAGAAATTCCTGCTCGAGCTGGGCTTGGTCAGATGGACATGTATGTGCGCATGTTCATTTACTCCGATTTTCTTGGGCGCTCAAAAGCTTTGTACGCTCTCTGCCGCCAAGTCTAGAGGTCTGGCCGCTTCCACGGTTTACCTGGCAGTAGGCTGACGATTTCATCCAGCATGTACCTCGCTGCCTTGTTGGCGTCGTAAGTGAGACCGGGGCGAAGTAAAGGACGGATGTCACTCAAGAAGGCCCTGTCTTCTAGCTTCTTCAATAAGTTTTCTTCGAACTCTGCCCGTGACACCTTCATGCCATTGTTGCCCATGTACTGAAGAAAGCTGTTTATAACTCGCTCGGGATCTACGGTCAGCGTTGAATTACACAGCCACGGGTCAAATAAATCACGACCTTTTTTCCTCTGATAGAGCGCCCTTTGCTTGGTGCCTAGTAGTTCATCCAGGGCAAACGTCTTTATGTCAGCTTTACCAGAAAACCAATCTGACTTGACCTCGAGCGGACGGCTCTCGTAGCCGTAGACCGTGAAACTCTCCCTTGTGTTTATTTCAAGTTTCAGCTTCATGGGCTTTGTCATCGGTGGTTCTGCGGTGTAGGAAAAATAGAAAGTAACCATCGACTCAGTCTGCTTGTACTTTGGTTTTCCGAGCCATGGCGATAGCAAATCCTTTATTCGGCCCATCACTGGTCCGATCGGTTCCGAGTGAACCTTAACCAGGTCGATGTCTTCTGAATAGCGGCTCATCGATGGAAGGAACAGTTTATTCAACGCGGTTCCACCGCGAAACGCGAGACTGTTTGCTATCAGTTCATCTGAATACAATTCCACGAGCGCCCTAGAGATTATGAGGTCTTGCTCAATCTGATCATCGCCAGGCCACGGAGCATGATTTGTGCGCCAAACAGTGAGCACTGTCCGCGGTATCATAGGTCTGCCTCGACGCGCTCATTGATGTGAAGCAGCCAGCGACGATTCACAGGCGATTCTTTTGAATTCAAATCGGTTCTCAGGCTGGTCACGCGAGGCGACTTTGTGGATAGCCATTTGTGCAATGCATCGGCTAGCTTATTTTTCTCAACCAGATCAAGAAAGTAGCCTAGTCTCTGGACTACTGAGAGTTCTACACCAGCCTGCGCAGCAGCTATGAGGCCTCGCGCTGTCATCGAGTTCGCCAGTTCAGAAAGAACTGTCAATACATTTCCATAGTAGCCAGCGTCTTGGTAGTACCGCACAAGATCTAATGCGGTAGCTTCTGGAGTTGAAACCTTCATAATGCCGGTAGGCGTCTTGTGATTGCTCACCGGAACGTCGCGTATATTCCATTTTTTGAAGAACCGAATTCGATAGCGGGCTATGTCAATCGTGCGATGGGCGCGGTCGCACATGACTTGAAATTCTTGTGGGCGCTGATGCGCGGCTCCGTGCATTTCAGCTGCGCTAAGCAGCCCGACGTAATAGTCAGACTGCCAATCCTTCATGAGCGCATCAATAAACCACGCCGGTGGCGGGGCTCCTGTGAGTTTGTATTCCTCTGGTACCACGACATAAAATCCGCGTCGAGGGCAGAAGATTCGGCCCTTCTTTTGAAGCCGAAGCAAAGAAAGTTTTATCGCAGCGTCGGATACTGGAAATTGTTGTTCGATCTCTACGCGATTAAAAGTGTAACGGCCGTGTGCTGGCAGCTCATTTACGAAGTTCGCAATATTTCCTCGGCTCATGTCCTAGCCTCACGTTTGCGGAAAGTATTAGTTAGGGGCACTATTTGATTACTGTACTAGTTGCCAATAGTATCATAAAACGATACTTTTCGCGAACGATACGGTTGAGGTTGGCAGGAAGTTGCTGCCAAGGTTTGCATTTGCCCCCTACTCCTAATACGTCCATTGGCCCCAATTAGTTCAATCCCTCCCAACCACCCCCACCCCAACTGGGTAAATAGTAGAACCTAACCACCTGCTAACTTAAACCCAATGCCACCTCGCCCCCAGCACACACCCTCAGACCTGATTCACTTCATGGAATCAGACTTCATCACGTGGATGGACCGCTACCACCGTGAGCATCCTGGCGAACTCGCACCAGACGAAACAGATGAATCACTGATGATTCTCGCCAAAAAGGGAATTGAGCACGAGAAGGCCTTTCTCGCGAGTCTGCAGGAGCAAGGCAAAGATGTCTGCGTCATCGCCCGCAGAACCGACGCATCCAACCCCGACGCTCCCACCCCAAACCCCGACGCACCGAACCCCGACGCTCCCACCCCAAACCCCGACGCTCCCAACCCCGACGACACCACCAACACCAACCCCAGCCCTCAAGCACAAACCCTCGCCGCCATGCGCGCCGGCCGCGCCTACATCTACCAAGCCGCCATCAGCGACCCCAACAGCCACTTCCACGGAGTCGCCGACTTCCTCGTCAAAGTCCCCGGCCCCTCATCTCTAGGCGACTACCACTACGAGCCCTGGGACACAAAACTCGCCCTCAAGCCCAAGCCCTATTACATCATCCAACTCTGTTGCTACGCCGAGATATTGCAGTCGATTCAAGCAGTCCTCCCCGCCACAATCTCAGTGGTGCTCGGCAGCAAAGACACCAAAGCATTCAGAACCGAAGACTATTACTTCTACTACAAGCAACTCAAAGCCCGCTTCTTGGCGCAGCAAGCCGCCTTCGACCCCACCGAACGGCCAACACCAACCGGCCTCGAAGATCACGGCCGCTGGAGCACTATCGCCAAACAAATTCTCGAAGACAAAGACGACCTCAGCCGTGTCGCCAACATCCGCAAGACTCAAATCAGGCTCCTTAGCCAAAATGGCATCACCACCCTACGCGCCCTGGCCGAATCAACCGCAGCCTACCTGCCCAAGATGAATCAATCGACATTCGAAACCCTGCGCGCCCAGGCCAAAATTCAGATGGCATCAATCGGCCTGCCCAAGCCAAAATATGAGCCCATCAGCCAAAGCGAAAACTCCAGGCGCGGCCTCGCCAGCTTGCCACCGCCGTCACCCCACGACATCTGGTTCGACATGGAGGGCTACCCCCACATCCAAGGCGGCCTAGAGTATCTATTCGGAGCCACTTACCTCGACCCACAAGGTCAGATGCAATTCATCTACCTATTTATCACTACGCCGCCTACGAAGTCTCAGCTATGCGCAAACTGATGGGGCGCTTTGGCACCAGAGAGATGGAAGTAGACAATCTGCTGCGCAACGAAGTATTCGTGGATTTGTACCGAGTGGTGCAGCAGGGTCTGAGAGTTGGCGATGTGGGGGGGTGGTGGGCGGTGGTTGAGTACCCCTGCTAAGTTGATATTTTTTAGACTGAGGGTTTTCGTTTGGGTGAAATGGCAGAGTCTGCTTGCCACCAGTGGTGGTTAAGGCATTTGGATTGATTGCTTGTGTATGTGGCACCAGTTGCAAGAAATGATCGTTCGTTTGTAAGTGCTATAGTAAACAGTTGTATTTCAATTTCCTGACTGAACAGCAGAATAATGACCAACTCTATCTTTGTGTTTGATCGTGGTTGCTCCGTCTAGATCTTCTTAATAACTCTACTCGATTGCTTGATGTGAGGGGCTTTGAGATCAACACAGTGTAAGCATCGTCTGTATAGGGAACGAAGCATAGTGAGTGCCCTTTACCTGACCTCCCTCGCCTCAGGTTTACCCTTTTAGAGTTGCACGCGTCATGCCAATTGATCATCCGTTCTATACTAGTAAATCCGAGTTCAGAATGTTTAAGCATCCTGCAGACCTCTTACAAGAGCGAGTGCGAGTTGCAGTCTGGGTTTTCGTTGGCTTATGTTTTGTAGGGTTAGCTTTTGTTGACGAAGAGACCTATCGCGCGCTAGGCCTAATAACACTGGTTGTAGTTTTAAATTTATTGCTCAACTGTAGTAAGCGAATATCTCGCCCTGACACGAGGGGGCAGGTGATGATAAAACTGCGGGAGGCTGAAAAACATTTTGAAGAGAATGATTTGTCTAATGTATTGAAGGCCCTTGATATGGCAATCTTGGCGGACTATAGTGATCCAGAATTGTACTTTTATAGAGGCTGTACAAAGGAAGAGCTAGGACAACTTGAGGAGGCATTAGATGATTTCAATCGGGTGGCATCCATCTGTCCGTTCAACAAACATGCTAGGGTTTTGAGGGCAAGAGTTTTACGAAAACTCGGTAGGGTGGATTAGGTCAGTGCTCCTTTTCTCGATAGTGCTAGCATAATTGCGTCGTCTTGGAATGTGCGAAAGTTGTTTGTGTAGTTGTTTGTGAAGTAGCGAAGTTCGCCAGGGTTAGCCAGCCATGCCTCCGCTATTGCTTGCGCGTTAGGATATGGCCGAGGCGCTACAGGATTGAACGGATAGTTAGCTGTTGCCAAAAGAAAATCAAAGTCCAATGCTTGCCCGTCAAGGCGCGTTGGCCAAATGTCGAGCACTCCGTTGTTATTGACCAGGCGCCGGTCCTCGTCTGGTGATTGCGGAAAGAGTTCGTATATATCGGCTTCTCGCTTCACTCGGCCTTCCCATATTTCAAGGAGGGCCGCGTGTTCATTAGAATAGCGCTTTTCATTTACACAAAGTGCGACACAGCCGCCCCACGGTGAGGTAATTTTATTTATCTGATTGTCCTCGGCTTTCCAGAGCCTTTCTGCTTCGTTGATCAAGTCTTGCGGTTGTCTGACCCGATGCGAGTATGGAATGACCAAAGCTTGCCCATTTGGCGCTGAAGATGAAAACAACATGGTGTAGGCGCGGCGTTTGGTTGAAAATCGGCCGTAACGTATTGGAACCCATACCTCTACCGCTTCTTTTAAGCTGAGGTACTCTTGCCGCCAACGTGGTCGGTCGTATATTTCATCCCAAAAGAGTGAGCCAATGATTAGTACGCCTATTCTAAAATCCATCTAGCCCCTCTATGAAACGTATTTTCCTTGAGTCTTAAATTTAGGTCACGAATGCGTGCCGCTGGTAGGTTCTTCTTTCAAGTTTGTTTGATCAAGAAATCCTTTCTAGAGTTGCTTTTCAACATTCTCTAAGGTGTTTGTTATCGTAACAAGTAACCGTAAGTATTTAGGAGAATAGTGAATTCAAGTCTTCCGAGAGCTTTTGAAGATGTGGGAATTTCTTTACTTCAGCGTGTTTAATTGTCGCCGACAAAAATGATATGTCACTATCAGAGCCAGGAAATTGCAAAAGTAATTTCAATAGCTCTTTACCTTCAAAGATCTTGAGAATGCCGGCAATGTCTTTATTTTTGATTACGTCTTCGCAATACTTATATTCTCTTGTGACGAGAGAATTGACCTTCGATGGGGTCCAGTTTTGCTGGGCCTCTTGAAGGCTTTTCAAGCGCTCAGCTTCAAAGCATTTTACTAAGCTCTCTACACTAGTGACTCTTTTTAAGGCACCTCTGCTGACTGATGGATTGAATGTCAGTGCTAGCTTCCGATCAACTCGTTTGCTCACTACAGAGAGAAGTTCGCCCCGAACACTATTGATAATGAAGTCTAGTATCTCAGCGGTTTGAACAACCTTCTTTTGCCCAAGGCACTCTGCTACAAATGCAACAAGATCTGGATGACAAAGATAGGATTCTGCTTCGTGAAGATCCAATTTGTAGATGTTTTGTTTGCTTGAAAGCTCATCACTGAAGTCCGAATCCACAACTCCGGCTAACTTCGAAGAACGGCTGAGTTCTCTCCACAAGCTCGCCCCGTTGCATGCTTTCAAAACATTGTCGCAGGACCCTACTGGCACGATTTCAATGTCGTTTCTTCCAAGAATCCATTTGTAAAACTTGAAATCAAAGCTTGTAACAGTGCCCTCAACGAGCAATGACATTTTGCTTTTCATTAGCAGAGGGACACCGCCCCAAAAGGGACGCAAAAGCTCTTCGGACTCATTCGACCACAGCTCATCTTCTGATACCTGGCCATAGCCTAGTATGTAGCGACATATCACCTGGGGTCTTGCCGCAAAGGCAAAACTGTGAGTTGCATAGATGAAGTAAGAATCAGGAAATGTTTCTTCTACAAGGCCCCAAAGTTTTTCGGCAAGCGCTGGATGCAAAAAGAGCTCTGGTTCGTCAACAATGAAGAAAGACTTTGGTCTATTTATACATAGCAGGTCTGCGAGAATGCAGAGTACCTGCTTTTCGCCGTCAGATAGATCCTGTATATTGTAAGGTTGGCTTCCGTATTCTAAATTAGTTGCAAAAATCGAACCATTCTTGCTCAATTTGCGATTTGGGAAAATAGCCGTAAACATCTCAAATAGTCGATCTAACGGAAGTGGTTTGATCGCAGGACACTCGCCATTTTTTCCAGCCATTTGCCAAGCTACCACCTCTCGTGAATGGAGCTTTTCAATATTTTCGCCCAACGCCTCTAACAGCGAGAATAGTGAGTTAACCCTACCCGAAATAGACTGTGCAGATGCTCCAACATGATTAACCTGACCCTGTTCCGGAAAGTTAAACACTGTTACATTGTGCTGACCCATTGAAACGTGACCTTGCAGCTCTTTAAAAACTCTGCCGCCTTCGACGTAAACAGGCATTAGCCCGTCGAAAGCGCCTGAGTGATTGCCTTGTAGCAAATACTTGAGTAACTTCGACTTTCCAGAACCATTTGCTCCTAAGAACACTGTTATCCTATCGATTTCAACCGATATAGCTGGTCCGCCATCACCTGTCATATTGGTTTCTATTTTGCGTCGAAATTCTGAGGTCATTTTCTTCGTCCAAACAGGCTTGATGGGAATAAAGATTATTTCGAGAAAATTAGTTGTTAGCTAGGGCCAGAGCCGTGGCAGCGTTTATACTTTCTACCGGACCCACAGTAGCACGGGTCCTTTCTTCCGATGGGAACTATATTTTTCTTAGCTATTGGTTCCTGCCACCACTGCTTTGGCCGACTCGTTCGCAAGCTATCAATAATTTTTTTCTGGTTCTCTATTTCCGTGCGTTGCTCTGGCTCTAGGCCCGGTAGATACGCGCTTATTAGCTGCATTTCGTTATCCGCTGCTACAAGGTCGCCACAATAAGCTAGTATAACGGCATAGTGGCTTCTCGCTGGAAGAAGTCTTGCTATCATGTTCGATTTTACTATCGCCGGAATTACGTGCTGTTCCATGACAAGTCTGGCACCGTCGTAGTCTCTTCTTGCGACAAATTCATCGGCAATGTCTTGCCCTAATCTTATGACAGACTGAATCGCCCCACAGATTGTATAAAATTTCATGGAATGAAGTCTTAGCAGACCGCTGTCTTGGCCTTTCCTGTTTTTGGCCTTGGCCAACAATTCTAACGTGTCAGCTAAGTGTTTTATGAAATCGTGATTCTTAGCAGGAGCAACTATTTTATTTAAAATCTCATTACAGTTTTTCCCGACTATATCGGATATTTTGATACCAAAAGCGGTGAAATATTCATCTACAAGCGCTTCTGCCATCTCTATAACTCTATCGTCATTCTTCAATTCCCAGAAGGCTAGCGCGATTGTATATTTTAGAATTCTTTGATGCTCAGGTCTGTCTGGGACCAACTTGGCACACTGCTCAACTAGTTCATTCACCAAAACTTCGTTGCCGATTTTCGCTAAGTAAATCAATTTCCGGGACAGGAAGACCATTTGTTCAGAGTCTCCGAGTTCTTTAGAATTTAAGAGGGCTTCTGCACTTTCTAGATAGTCTGCCAGCTTATCGCTTCTCCCACTGTTGAGGTCTGAAAAAATTAGACCGTCTAGAGCCCAAAATTCTTGTTCTGCACTAAGACTCTTTGCTTTGACAGCTGCTTCTAGCGTCGGATATATTTCTGCAGCAATTCCCAGCTCGTGAAAGAATTCGTCTTGGGCAAGATCAGTTAGAGTTTTGATATCGCCTAGCTTGACAAATACTCTGGTTAGCATTGGAAGCTTTTCTGTGTCATGGTTCTTTTGTATAGAATCTACCAGACAGTTTCGAATCGAAGTGTATATTTCAGTTTTTCGTGACGGGTCAAACGTTTCAAAATACTGGAGCCCGAGAACTCTCATTGAGTCATGGATTTTAAAGCTATCATTTCCAAATCTTTGGACTATTCCGGCCGTGCCAAGTTGACGAATAGATTTGGCAAGATTCGGTAGTTCAATCTTTAAGATGCTCTTTAGAAGCCCTAACATTTCGTCTTTCGACATTGGTATGTCGAAAAGACTTCCAACACCCAAGACATCTTGCGTTTCTTTTGGCAGATTTTTGAATGTCTTGGCTAGTATTATTTCTTGAGGAGTTTCAGTTAGGTGAGTCATTGACTCTATTGCATTGCAGAGCTTCTCAATGTCACCTGCATGATCCGTTATTGATATGTCGATTGCACTTTGTACAAATAGTGGAAGACCACCAGTCAATATTTGGAGACGATTGCATGACGTCATACTTCCTGTCGCACCTCGGCGTAGCGTTTCTGCAGCGATCGTATCTAAGTCCCAACCCAGCAATGGTTCAGATTGCAGATTTAGCTCTACTGCTAGTTGCTGAGTTGAATCTGATGGTTGACAGAGGAAGAAGAATTGAATGAATTTGGTCGCGTCTATGAGTTTTCGAAGTTCATGTGCGGCGACCCGGTGGGCGTTGTCTATCACAATTATTGTTTTAAGCTTTCTACCGCGTAGGTAAATATCTAGGGCTTGTAGTGATTCTATACCAGTATTTCCTGGCATTAGGACTTTGCTTCTATGTTCAGTCGATTCATTCATCCAGCGTGCGGCAAGGTCTCGAACAAGAGAACTTGCTATGGCAGCTCCAGGCATGTCACCGACGTCGAAGTAGGCGCAGTTATGGCTGGTGAGTAGAGCTTCCTGTGCGGCCCACGCCGTTTTACCAGCGCCACTAAATGCGCTTATGAGTCTTACCCGATTGGGTGAGTCGAAGTTTGGTTCATCGATTTGAGAAAAATATGGACTTGGTGGTACTGGGAAATCTTGTAGCTGAAAGAGCAACTGCTCAAAGAGTGTTTCAAGATCTTTTGTCTCGAAAGCATGATTGGGGCGCATCGGGTCGCCGGTGCACGCTAGTAGAACATTGCTGGTAATCTTCCAGACTAGCGCTTCTGGTGAAAGGAGCGAGAAAGGAAGTAGTTTTGCTGATTCTGTGCACCACCGAAAACCCTCTGACAAAGTTACCCATGCGGGGGGTAAGAATTTCGGAGACTTCCCGTTGTTGCAGTTCGGCCAAAGTAATATCACATCATTTGGAATTGTTCCGTTGGACATTTGTTCTGCCAGGAGAGGACTTGGCTCTTGGTTTATGACAACAACGAAGTTTGCATCTTTGCTTCGATTGCCTTTATTATGCTCTTTTCGGATTTCCGCAAATCTTTTAAGGCTGGTGCTAATGTCGTTTGGCTGTACAGCTGATGAGCGTGTTTTGACCTGGATATAGAATTGACTGTGTTCTGTATCCACCTCTATGTCTTCATCGCGCTCAACCATTACTGACTCAACATTGTTGCTGCCCGCCAGCAGTAAGCAACCACTAGCGTAGAGATGTTGATAGGCAAACCCACGATGAACGGCTTCTATGCGCTTTTCTTGAGCCTTGTCTATTACACTAGATTCCTTGAGTTTACTTTTCATGTTTTATCGGCTCCGGCTTCGCGTATCAGTGAAGGTCACGGTGTATTCTGCTTCTTTGGGCGGCTATGAATTTCCTGCTTCTAATCCGATTGACAGTCCAGAAATACGTGCTAACTACACTTCGACGCCTCCCAATGTAGCTCAAGGGCCGCGACGCTAGGTTGCTCTTCCTCGTCCTCCGGCACATTGATGACTTTTCCCTCTAGCTCTGCGTATGGTGTCTCTAATAGGGCCGGTGCCACGTCGATCACCATCTCCTTTGCCTGCACGGCCAAGAGTCCTAGATCGAATAGCGTGTGAATATCAGCGCGCAAGAGAAGCCCATTGCAGATGTGGTGGCTTTCTTTGCCTAAGTAGCCGAGAATGTGTGCTGCTTCAAGTGCGTCCGCGGCATTGTAGCCACTAAATGCGCACTTGCCACTATAGGCATTGAGTAGAGATTGACGAAAGGCGTTTTGGCCTCTTCTGCTAACGATCGAACTTGCGATGCGAACCCTCGTATCCTCTCTGGTTTCAGTTTGGAATTCAGTGCTTTCTGATTCTTTGACTAGTTCGCCCACTGCATTTTGCTCAGTGGCTTTAATGGTGGCTCTGATTTGTGTGGCGGCCTGAGCAAGGGCGTATGGATTGTTTGCGAATTCGTCCCATATGACTTTGTCGTTCTTTCCGCCACCTCTTAGGCCTTTGCCTGAGTAGTTTGGATCTAATGCTGCAAAGTTGCCTAGCTTCATGGCTACGCCATTGGGGTTTCGGAACACTTGCGGATTAATCTGTTCAACCGCAGCAAGCTTGCCTAGTTTTTTGCTTAGTTCGATTACTTCTGCCGAGCGGTCGTCGACTATGCCTCTCGCTAAATACAGTTCGAGGGCCAAAATTAACTCTTCGCGCGACCAAGCCGGGTTTCTTTTAATCAATACTTTTCTCGGGTCGCGGAATCTTAACTAGTAACTACCCTGCAGTGACCTTCGGCAAACTGAAAGTTTGCGAGATTTCCTCCTTTCACGGTTCAGCGGCCTAGGCTAAAGCCTTTATCCGATGGCTTGTTGAATACCGAGGTTACTTACATAATCAAGAATTCGGGCATTAATATCTTTTTTGTTGCTTACCAGGCGCTTTTTATGAGCATAATCGGGTATTAAGTTTATGGAGTCCCAACCGGAAGCTAACTTGGGGAGATTCATCTTGCAGACTCCGCTTCTTTTCGACGCAAGCTTTGTGCTTTTATCTTGTAAAGGTAGCTGCTGTTTCCAATCTAGGCTCTAGCTGCAATGATTGAATTCTCATTGAGGCCTATCGTTTGTTCTTTTCTTTGCTTGCTTTTGTTGTGCCAACCAACATTTGCTAGAGATGTTTTCTTTAGCAGCGAAAATTCAAATCCGTTGTTGCACTCACAGCTAAAACCATACTGCATAGATGCGCGCAAGAAGGTTGAGGCTCTTTGGGATAGTGTCGACCCGCACACGGGCGGACAGGTTCATCTGGTATTTGTAATTGGAGCGGACGGTCGACTACTAAATATATTTCCTCGCACTCTTGAAGACAATCCGCTTAACGAGCGTGCTGTATTTTCGGTTACACAGTGTGGGGCTTTTCCCGTTCTGCCTCCGGGGCAGGACACCCTTGTGATGACTGCTATCTTTAAGAGCAAAAAGCCGGCCTACAAACCGGAGTACAGCAAAATTGGTGATGCTGTGATAATTGCTGCATTGATTGGTTTGACTGGTCTAGCAATATATGGTTTGCTCAAGCTCAATAGTAGCAATAGCGGCACATATAATACTGCTAGCCCGAATTATCATTGGGTTCGTCCATACACTACTAGCAGTGGCGTCTTTGTACCTGGACACTACCAAACCAATGCCGATGACTCAACATTGAATAACTATAGTACTTATGGCAACTTCAATCCTTGGACTGGCATGCCGGGATGGGTTAGGCCATGATTGCATTGACGTATCTCTTTTCAAAGAAGGCGGTTTCGGCGAGCAATGAGTCATGGATGACTTCTTTTTTGCCATTGTGTTTCATTTGCGTGTTGAGCTTTACTCTTTCAGTTGGCTCGGCGGCAGCGTCATCTGAATGGCCGCGATATTGCAAGGCCGGCTTGAAATCGATGAAGGAGCATAACTATGTCGATGCTGAAAGGGCTTTTCAATATGCCTACGAATGTGCCGAGCGGAATAATGAGCCTATCGAGATACGACTTGAATGCCTATCGAATCTTGGGCGGCTGTATGCAGAGCGAAAAGATTATTTGATGGCTGCATCGACTTTTAAGAGAGCCGCATCGTTGGCCGAGAAAGAGTCTGCTACTGCTGTATCTCGTGGTGGCAATTTTCGTGATTCTCTGACCTCAGAACCTGCACAACGGGAGCAGACAACCAAATCTTCGCGAGTAGTTAGCTCTGGTGGTGCGAGCGATCGAGCAGGCTCTGAGACGGGGCGGTCAGAGCCTGCAGAAACAGTGCGAGAGTTACCTTCAAATGAGCGGAGTTCGAATTCTTCAACAAATAAGTCCATCTCTGAGGCAAGTTTGTTTAGACCAGCAGCACCTACCCCACCTTATTCTTCTTCCACGCTAACACAGCCAGTTGCAAACACTTCTCCGATTGTCCAGCCAAAGGTCTCATCATCTTATGGGCTAAAGCCGGCTCTCGATTACGCTTCTCTGGCGGCTTCATCTGCTGAGCTGACGGAGGCTGATTTCGACGTTTATATTAGTGACGTCAAGCGCCGTGTTCGCCGGGCTTGGTTTCCGCCGAAAGATGAGACAGCTTCAGCAGTTGTAATTGTTTTTACAACTTATCGAGATGGTCATATTGATGCACCGCATGTGGTGAAGTCTAGTGGTAGTGAACTTGTTGATTCTGTTGCCATAAAAGCCATAGTACTTGCCTCGCCGTTTGGGTTATTGCCGCTTGGTTCGCCTGAGTCTATTGCTGTAGAGCTAAAGCTAGATCCAAAAGCTGATTTGCTACCAGCAGTTGAACCTTCGCAGATAGGCAAATTCCGAAATTTTTAGGCGGGTACTTATGCAATCAGTTCGTTTGAAACGAGGAATAGGAGAAACTTGGACAGCTTCAGGCTGCTACCTGCTAGCTTTATTTCTGAGTTGCTTTGTGTTACTTGTAGTTTGTTCTGGTTGTTCATCGCGTTCAGGCGTTCTGCGAGCTGAGTCAGTTGGTAAAACGGCCAACGAGGCACCTTTGACTGGGTCAGGCGTGACACCGGCCGAATCAGAGTCTTCTGAGTCGCTGGGTGGTTCTAAATCCTCGATTGGTCGACCAAGTCCTTCATCAATTGATTCGCTACAGGCATTGCCGGACGGTGAGAAGTCTGAAGTCGAGGGCGTCAGTGCTGAAAAGCATGACGAGCTAGAGGCAGAATTGAGTGAGCTCTCCTCTGAGATTTATGATTTACATCGAAAAGTCCGAAGTCTGCGTGATGATGTGGATGAATTGACGCAGCATAAAGGTGATATCGACTCAGTGGAGAGCGATGCAGACTCTATAGTTCGCGAAAGTAGTGAACTAGTTGATCGGCTTGAAACAGTTACTTCTGAGGCGGAGGATGCTGGTGATGAGGAGATTGCATCGAAGAGTCGAGCTATGGAGAGCAGCGTGAGTGCATTGCATCGAAGTATGTCCGATCTCCACGACAATCTTGAAATGGCTCAAGCTGATGCTTCTTATAGGCATCACACCGGAATTGGTGAGCTGGATGAGGATATGGATGATGCAGAGCACAAGGCTAGTTTAGCTGAGGATGATGCTAACTAAAGAAGTTCGCTATAATTGGATAATTGGCAATTTTCAATTTTGAGTTTTTGATGCGGTGTTCTTCTGCAAGGCGAGAGAGTGGTCGTGAGGATCTACTTTTGAGGGATTTAGCTTCTTCAGCAGGTCCTAATTCTCTTCAAGCGATTGGTCTCTGAGTTTGCCGCCGGGCCAATGAATATTACGATGGGCCTGGGTTTGATAAACAAATGGGATTTCAGAAGACCCACTAAATAGTCCAGGTTTCATTGCCACCAATTCATGAAGGGTAAGCCATTGTTCCTTACACTCGCTACAGTGGTGTTGCACCTGTATTTCAGAGTCAATATAATAGACCTTATCCACTACCCTTGTCGCGACACCGCCGCAATAAGGGCACTCGCCCGTCGACGAGAATTTCTTTACGGTTGATTCGCTAAATTCCACTATTTTTTCTCCCTGAAATGGGGGCAAACATGTTTCCACTCTATCGATTTACAGGCCGCAGGCAAAAAACGACTTGCTAGTATGCTGTGTCGCCCGCTCGTCATTGTAGAGAAACAAAGCTGTGTTGAAAGGAAATTCAAGGGTCGCCATTAATGAAATATGCCTAAATTTGTCTTGGGAACCATTAGATTGAGTTGACGATTGTTTATTTATTTGGTGGTGCTAGTGGTGCCACTGCTGCGACTGTGCCGCTCGCGTCTATGTCTAGTCTTTGCGATCTTTCTTGATAGCTTCATGTAAAGCAGCATCTAAATTGGCACGATGGTCCCTCCATGCGCATGCGATTGCATAGCACATAGTTACTTCATCATTAGTCAACTCAACAGTTTGAGGGCCGCTGTGGCGAATCGGCTTTAGTTTCTCTGCTAAATCGATCCAAGTTTTCTGTTCAGTTTTGGTAATTCCGTTCAGTATATTAGTCAGTACATTAATTTCAAAATCGTTCATTTCTCACCTGTCAAGATTTAGATGTCATTGTATTCAAGATCGCATTCACCGATTAAGTTCCTCTATCTACACTTTTGACCTCTGTGTGGGTCTAGCATAAGTTGCTATTTGTCAGTTTCACTTTATGCTTTTGATAAGAGTGAGGGCGGCTTGCTGTCAATTGTTCAGTGCTGTTGAAATCTTCGAGCAATTAGGTCACGTATTTGTGCGTGTTTTTCATCCGAGTGCGCGAAAGGTTACTTCTCCAGTTTTCTTATTTTCAATAATCTCAAGCTTATGTTGAGATGCCCGTCGAAGTTCGGGAAATTCATTGCATAAGGCGCCAATCGAGTTGAAATAGGCATCAGAGTAATATACGAAACGAAAACTGTTTCGAATCTGCAATTCATTGTACTTTGTAACGTCTGCCGGTTTAGCCGGAATGCACTTTCCATCGAGGTCACCAGCCAATGGTTCTTTTGAAAGTTCCTGAATTAATAAACAATATTTTGGACTTAAAGGAAAGATGACCTTTATGCCAGGGCTGCTGAATCCCAATAATCCTCCTTTTAGTTCATTGAATAACACAACCGGCGCATCGGAAGTAAGAAATGGCACGCCAGTTTTGTTGCACAATAGCAGCCACGAGTGACGCAGTAGCGCTTCCACTGTGGTGCGATAGGCTTTGCCAAACATGGCATTCAGCTGCATGCGTGTTTTTCCATCCTTCTTGAAGCTAACCTCAATTCCACTCTTTTCTATTTCCTCCGGAGAATAGCCTTTTGAAAGAAGATGCTTTTTTGCCAAGTACTCTACAGTTTTTGCTCCGTGTTCACATAGTTGGGCGCGAGTTCTGGGCGTGCGCAAGTACTGCATTGCTATGAAGCAAGCAAGGTATTCCTTTTCCGGTGATTCAATGGTTCTACCTTGTAACAAAGCATTGTAGGTAGTTTTGTAGGAACTCTCTAAGCTAGCTAACATTTTTTCAAAGACCTGAAAATACGGACTGTTCGTGTCCAAAGTTTTGGCAATATCATAAAAGTAGTGCTCAACAGCGATCTTTTCAGGTTTTGCCGCGAAGCTGTTATCGCTCCACCTATCGTAAGCACGTAGTTCTTGGTGAGCGAATTGCTCCAGATAGCAACGCGGGACGTAGTGCTGCTTCTTTACCTTTGACATTCTTGTCCTTTTTGCGAATTCAAAAAAGTGCTCTGGGTTGTTACCGTTCTGTCCGCACATGTGATATGGGCCCAGTCTGAACTTACTAAGGATGGTCTTGCACGAAAATCAACATCAAAAGACCAGGAATAATCTTGGAAGTCTAGTTTAAGTAGGCCTCTGTTTTCAGCTAAGAGTGCTTATTTACTTGTGACACAACCGTAGTTGTTTCTGGAATTCAAGATACCAGTAAATCTTGGAAGTAATTGGAGAAAGTTACTGCTGGTTCATGCCTCCCCACTTAGCAATTTACCCATTGCTTCTTAAAACCTTACATCCAACCATTTACTCCACGACCAAACTACTAGATAATTGAGCGCCTTGGGTCTGTTCTTCAGCAAAATGGCCGCAATGCATGAATAAGAAAGCTCTTACAGAGCGTGACATCTGCACGAAGTATATAAATCCCTCCATTGTCGGCGCCGGCTGGGATTTGGATGTCCAGGTCAGGGAGGAGGTCTACTTCACCAAGGGCCGCATTATTGTTCGTGGCAAGCTGCATTCGCGGGGCAAGGCCAGCAGGGCTGACTACATCCTCTACTACAAGCCAAATTTACCGATTGCGGTAATCGAGGCCAAGGACAACAATCATCGCGTTGGCGAAGGCATGCAGCAGGCTCTTGTGTACGCAGAAGCTTTAGACATTCCCTTTGTGTTTTCAAGCAATGGCGATGGTTACAAATTTCATGACCGTACTGGGAATGCCGCAATAACAGAGGTGGAGATTTCGCTTGACGAGTTTCCCTCACCGGAAGAACTCTGGAAGAGATATTGCCAGTGGAAAAATATCGAAGGCGAAGCTGAAGCTGTTATTGAAACGCCTTACTTTGATGACGGCTCTGGCAAGATGCCGCGCTATTACCAAACGATAGCTATAAACAGAACTATTGAAGCCGTGGCCAAAGGGCAGAAACGAATTTTGCTTGTTATGGCTACCGGCACCGGTAAGACATACACTGCTTTTCAAATAATCTGGCGCCTTTGGAAATCAAAGAAGAAGAAACGCATTTTGTTTTTGGCTGACAGGAACATTCTTGTTGACCAAACCAAGAACAACGACTTCAAGCCGTTTGGCCCTGCTATGACCAAGATTAGCAAGCGACAAGTAAACAAGGCCTACGAGATTTATCTCTCACTCTACCAAGCTGTCACCGGCAATGAAGAAGAGCAGAATATCTACAAGCAGTTCTCGCCAGACTTCTTCGACTTGATTGTTATTGATGAGTGCCACCGCAGCAGCGCAGCTGAAGATTCTGCATGGCGAGACGTTCTCGAATATTTCTCCTCTGCCACACAGATTGGCATGACGGCCACCCCGAAAGAAACCAAAGATGTTTCCAACATCTACTATTTTGGTCAGCCAATTTATACATACAGCTTGAAGCAAGGAATAGAAGACGGCTTCCTTGCTCCATACAAAGTTGTGCGCATTGATTTTGACAAAGACCTTCAAGGCTGGCGGCCTAAGCAAGGCAAGACAGATAAGCACGGGCATTTAATTGAAGATCGAATTTACAATCAACGGGACTTTGACCGGAATCTCGTTTTAGAGAAACGCACCCAGCTCGTTGCCGAAAAGATTACACAGTTTCTGGAAGCTTCAGATCCATACCAGAAGACAATTGTATTCTGCGACGACGTCGACCATGCCGACAGAATGAGAAGCTGTCTCGTCAATCTAAATCCAGATCGAGTGAAAGAGAACCGAAAATACGTAATGCAGATTACCGGTGACGAGCCAGAAGGTAAGGCAGAGCTGGATAATTTCATAGACCCAGAGAGCCGTTATCCTGTTATCGCCACTACTTCAAAGCTTATGTCTACTGGCGTTGATGCGCAGACTTGCAAGCTTATCGTGCTAGACCAGCGGATTCAGTCGATGACCGAGTTTAAGCAGATCATCGGCAGAGGCACGCGCATTAACGAAGAGTTTGACAAGTATTGGTTCACTATCATGGACTTCAAGCGGGCCACAGAATTGTTTGCCGATCCGCGCTTTGACGGCGAGCCGGTGCAGATTTATGAACCAGGTCCGAACGACCCCGTTGACCCTCCAGAGCCTGAGTCGGGCGATGATGAAACAAACCCTGGCGGCCAACCCGTACCAGGCGAGCGCCCAGAGCCAACACCTGATTTCGGTTCAAGTTCGCCAGAGGGTGGCCGAATTAAGTATGTCGTTGATGATGTGCCTGTGTATGTCATGGATGAGCGCGTTCAATACTATGGGCCAGACGGCAAGCTCATTACTGAGTCGATGAGAGACTACACTCGCGCTTGTGTGACTAAACAGTTCGCTTCACTTGATGATTTCCTTCGCAAGTGGAGTGATGCCGATCAGAAGAAAGCAATTATCAAACAGCTTGAGCAAGAAGGCGTCTTCTGGGAACCGCTTGCTCAAGAAGTTGAGCGTAAGCTTGGTAAGCAGTTTGATCCGTTTGACTTGATTTGCCACGTCGCTTACGGTCAGCCGCCGCTGTCTAGAAAAGAGCGGGCTGACAACGTTAGAAAGAGAGACTACTTCACCAAATATGGTGACCAAGCTCGCAAGGTGCTAGACGCTTTGCTAGACAAATATGCTGATACTGGTATCGAAAACATTGAAGACCTCAAGGTTCTTCAGCTAGAACCATTTTCACAAATGGGAACGGCTCCGGAAATCGTAAGGTCATTTGGTGGCAAGCCAGAGTATCTTAAAGCACTCAAAGAACTGGAAGAAGTACTGTACGCGTAATTTGAATAGGAAGAACTATGTCCATCTCATCAACTATTAAATCGATTCAAGACATCATGCGTAAAGATGTTGGCGTTGACGGGGACGCCCAGCGTATTGGTCAGCTTGTTTGGATGTTATTTCTGAAGATTTTTGATGACAAAGAACTTGAATGGGAGCTTCTCAATGATTCCTACAGGTCACCTATCCCTAAGCAATTTAGATGGCGCACATGGGCAGCCGATGCTGAAGGCATAACCGGCGATGAGTTGAAAGACTTTATCGACAATCAGCTATTTCCTGGCTTGCAGAGTCTTGAAGCCAAAGGCAAAGACAAGAGAGCTTTTGTTATCCGCTCGGTATTTGAGGATGCCTATAACTACATGAAGTCTGGTCAATTGATTAGGCAAGTCATTAACAAGATTCAAGAAGGTGTTGATTTCAACAGGGCGCAAGAGCGGCACCTGTTTGGTGATATGTATGAGCAGATTCTGAAAGATCTTCAGAGCGCTGGCAATGCTGGTGAGTACTACACACCTAGAGCCGTTACTGAGTTCATGGTCAGAATGGTCAACCCAAAGCTTGGCGAGACCATCCTAGACCCTGCATGTGGAACTGGTGGCTTCCTGAGTTGCACGCTAGAACATATTCGCAAGAACGATGTCAAAACTGTCGATGATGAGCAGCTCCTTCAAGACAGTATTCATGGCGTGGAAAAGAAACCACTGCCGCACTTGCTATGCACGACAAATATGATTCTGCACGGTATCGAAGTGCCAACTAACATTCGTCACGACAATACTCTTGCTCGGCCACTGCGAGACCAGACTCAGAAAGATAGAGTCGATGTGATTTTGACAAATCCACCCTTTGGTGGCATGGAAGAAGATGGCATAGAGAGCAATTTCCCCGCCACTTTCCGCACAAGAGAGACAGCGGATTTGTTTTTGGTGCTAATTATGCACCTGCTGAAAGTTGGCGGTCGCGCTGCGCTCGTTCTGCCTGACGGCACCTTATTTGGTGAGGGCATCAAGACACGCATCAAAGAGCAGCTGCTTGAAACCTGCAACCTTCATACAATCGTTCGCCTTCCAAAAGGCGTGTTTAGCCCGTACACGAGCATCAACACTAATCTTTTGTTCTTCACCAAAGGAACTTCAACGAAAGAAGTTTGGTACTACGAGCACCCATATCCAGCTGGTGTGAAGAGCTATAACAAAACCAAACCTATGAGTATTGATGAGTTCAAGCCAGAACAAGCATGGTGGGGTAGTGAAGCAAAAGGCTTCAAAAAGCGTGTGGAAACTGAGTTCGCCTGGAAGGTAACTGCTGAAGAGATCAAAGCTCGGAACTACAACTTGGATTGCAAGAATCCACATTCACCTGAACTTGAGTCACATGATCCAGCGAAACTTTTAAGTGACTACCATGCGATGCAAGAACAGATTGCCACTACTCGTGAGCAACTAAAAAATATCATTGCTGCTGCTCTTGAGGTGCACTAGTGACGGAGTTGCTGACTGAACATTTGCCAGTTGTTGCTTCTGCCCCCAATGGCGTTAAGAAGCTTCGCCAGCTCATAATGCAACTAGCGGTGATGGGCAAGCTTGTGCCTCAAGATCCAAGTGATGAGCCCGCTCAAGAGCTGTTTGAGCAAATTCTTGTGGCCAAGGAGAAGTATGCATTAGGGAAGAAACCACATTCTGGTGCTTCTTTAGATGTAGTTAGACAGGAGGAAAAAAAATTCTCGCTTCCCAGTAGTTGGATTTGGGCCAGATTTGGAGAACTCACAGTAAATAGAGACTCTGAACGAGTGCCAGTGGCTTCGGATCTTAGATTAGAGCGGCGTGGCATCTATGACTACTACGGCGCGTCGGGCGTAATCGATACCATTGATGATTTTCTTTTCGACAAACCGCTGCTTTTAATTGGTGAAGACGGTGCAAATCTAGTTAACCGTTCGACGCCGATCGCATTTATTGCTAAGGGAAGATATTGGGTCAATAATCATGCCCATGTTCTAGACACGACTGAACCTATACTCATGCTCTATCTGGCTCTTTACATAAATGCAATTTCGTTGCTCCCATTCATAACTGGAACAGCTCAGCCGAAAATGAATCAGGCAAAAATGAACCAGATTCCTGTATCGCTTCCTCCTCTTGCCGAGCAGCACCGCATCGTCGCTAAGTTTGATGAGCTTATGGCACTTTGCGATCGCCTTGATGCTCAGCAGTCAGATGCTGAGGCTGCTCACAAGCAGCTCGTCAAGGCTCTTCTCGCCACTCTCACTCATAGCGTTGATCAGGCTGATTTCGCAACCAGCTGGGAACGTATAAAGCAGAATTTTGATACCATCTTTACCACTGAATCAAGCATAGATTCACTGAAGCAAGCTCTGCTGCAACTAGCGGTGATGGGAAAACTCGTGCCTCAAGTTCCAGAGTCGGAAGCTAGCATTTCGCAGATAGAGCGGGCTGAATTCTATGGCGAAAAGCTGCCTAATGGATGGAGGAAAGTCTTGCTATCCGAGTGCTGCTCAGTTGTAACGGGCTTCTCGTTTGATAGTGAAGACTTTGAAGATCAGGGTGTGCCAGTCGTGAAGATATCGAATGTGCAATACGGTGTTTTTGAAGACAAAAATCAGCAATATCTTCCTGCTCAATTTTTGTCGGAGTATAAGCGATTCAGTGTTGCGGAATCTGATTTGCTGATGGCATTAACAAGACCTATTACTGCTGGTCAACTTAAAGTGTGTCGGTATCCCGAAAAACGGCCCCCTGCATTGCTAAATCAGCGAGTCTGTAAGTTCTCTTTTGATAGAAACGTTTCAGAAGCGTTTATGCTCTTACAGTTTTTAAGCCCTGGTTTCGTCATACAGGTTCAAAATGCACTTACAGCAACATTGCAGCCGAATCTGTCACCTAGATCGCTAGAGCGTCTTTCGCTGGTTCTCCCTCCCCTCGCAGAGCAGCTGCGCATCGTCGATAAGGTTGATGAACTGATGGCGATATGCGACAGCCTTAAGAATTCTTTTGATAAAGTTCTTGCACATCAGGAATTGCTTAGCACTGTAATCGTTGAGCAAGCGACTAACAGCGATATTCAGCCACTCCGTGGTAGAGAAGCTGCTTTAGCGGTTTAGCATAAATAGCTGGCCATCTACTAGGCAGGTTTTAAGTTGAGAGCAGTCGCCCTGGTCACTTGTCCTTTGTAGTGGCCCTTGTGACCTCTGCATAGCCGCCTTCCAAGCCAATCTTTGATCAAGCCTCGGTTTTAGCGTGGTCAAGACACGCGAACTGAGAAGACTTTTGGGTTGGTTGTCCAAGTGAGAACGACTGATCCACGGTTGATACTAGGTCAAGAAACTATGTCGCTGAACTTTTCCGACACAAAATCCTTCAGCTTCTTCTGTCTTGCTTCAAAAGCCTTGCTGTCCCATACGTTTAACTTGATAATATCCTTCACAGAGCGCAGTCCCTCTGCTCTTTTGTACACTTGGACCTTCTCGCTGAACATTTTCCTCCCTGCCTCGCTGTTCAGGCCTGGCGGTAGCAGAATTAAATTTGCTAATTTATCCACATTTTTCTTAGCTTTAACAGGCTCAAATGTTCTCCATCCGAGAGTCTTTTCATGCGCTTGTGGAAGTATGTGTTCAATAGTCTGGGAGGCTGAACGCGCTGACCAAATTTTGAGCCTTATTTCCTGATTGATTTTCGCCTTCTCTTTTTCAGCCAAATACTCTTCGTACTTCCACAGAATATATCTGCATTCCTCTTCGTGTCCCTCGTAATTATCCTGCTTGAAGTATTCAGCCACTGAGGTCTCTATTGGGTGGTCCTTCCCGAGCTTCCTTAGCTTGTCCATAATGGTTTCAAAATTGTGAGAACCGTCATTCTTGTGGCGTATACCCATAGCGAGCTTTATGCACTCTGTCGTCTTGTATCTAGAGTCCCTATCTGACAGTCCATAAATTCTAAAAGTGACACGTTCCAACTGTTCGAGTGCTATCTTTCGCTCACTATCGCTCAATGCGTCAGTTAGCATAAGAGAAATGGCCAGGACTCGTGCCTGAAATATTTTCGCAATGGGCAGTACCGTTGGATTGCCTCTTAGCTCAACCATTTTTCCAGCAACAATGTGAAGCCAATTTGATGTCTCCACTGTTTTCTCAGCAGTACTGCAATAATCGCGCAATTGCTCAATCGCATCTTCCGCACTCAGGACTTTGCTTGCCGTTTCCGTTGAAAAAAGAGTTGCTGCAATGCGAAGAATGTCATCGCTGTCCTTGGGTACAGAAGCGATAAAGTCATAAATTCTCGCCCAAAGATTGTGAAGTTCATCAATGAGCGCGTCGGCAGCGGTAGAGGTCTGAGATTTCTCAAACGCTATGCCCATGATGACGCTTTTTGCCTTATCCAACCAATCGACAGCAAGTCCCCTCGAGTTTAGGCTTTCGAAGATGGAGTAAACGGCCCATCGGTCTTCCGTATCGTAAACCACAAAGCCGATACGGTTTTTCAGAAGAGCAGTGAGACTCAGCAGCTCCCCTTCGGACGCTTCCCAATCGGCGAGAAAGGCCTGAATTAGCTTAATTGCGTTTGCAAGACAAGCGTCCGAAGAATGCCTAAGATCCTTTGGTTCAGGTATCTTCCCATCTCTCAAGTATTGATTGAAATGATGTTGATTAGTGTTATTGGCCTGAAGAAGTAGCAGGTTATTATCATCCTTCACTAAAACACGAGAGAGGTTTTTCTTCGTATCTTCGTCGTCCAGACGCTGTTCAAGTGCCTTAAATAAAAGTGCTAGGGTTGTTATTCTTTGCTGGCCATCCACGACCTCATAAAGATTGTACTGCTCAGTCTTAACTGATTTGGTTTCACCCGTGCTGTAGCAAACTATTGTCGCCATAAAGTGATGAGTGGAATTGCGCTTTCGATTGAGAGCATGCAAGTCTTCAAACAGCTCGCGCAACTGTTTAGAGCCCCAGCTATAGAAGCGTTGATAATGTGGGATCCGAAAAACGCGATCCCTGAATAGTTTATCTAACGTGAAGTATTTAGGCTCTATCATAGAAGTAGATCGAAAATCACACAAAGCATTTGAGCTTACCATACTTACAGGTAGCTGTAGCAGAAAATTCTTCCAGCGCACGCGGGCTTTTAGCTGCATAGTGTTTCCAAAGTCATCAATAGTGATTACATAATTCGCGATTTAAACGGCTTCCGCCTTACCTGCACAAATGATTACCCTCTGGCTATAATGTGTTGGAGTGCTTGGGCACGTTCTTGTTTAGCAGCCTAGTCTTCTTATACAGATTAGATACAGGATTTCCATCGCAAGTGTTTTCGCAGAGTTAAACGCTTCAAAGAGGACAACATGCTTCACAAACTACTGTGTGAGGGTATAGGACTACAGCGCAACTACGAAGTTGTTTTAGGCGATCGCCTGACGATCTTCACCGGCGACAATGGTTTAGGAAAGACTTTCGTTCTAGACATTGCGTGGTGGTGTTTGACGCAAACTTGGCGGCACAGCTTTGCATTCCCTAACATAAAAAATCCGCCAAATACACCCTTTATAGAAGGATACTTCACTGATTCAAGAGCTGAAAATATTCAAGTTTTCCGCTCTGAATATTCATACGATCACCAGCTTTGGTCTGCGATAGGGCAATCTCCGAACCAGTCTGTAGTAATCTATATAGGCGCTGACAACTCGATCGCTGTCTGGGATCCCCTTCGCAATATTTACCCAAGCCAGAAATTTGCATGGGACTCCGAAGAAGATAATCGTCCCTACAACTACATTTTTAAGAATCAAGATGAAATTTGGTATGGCCTCAATAGTGATTCCAAAACTGTCACATGCAATGGGTTGATCAGAGATTGGAATACCTGGCAGATGGCCGAGGAGTTCTTGAAAAGAAAACACAATATACCGTCAGAATTTAGTGTGTTAAGGCGAATACTAGAAAAGCTATCATGTCCTGGCGAGGAGTTAAAACCAGGACAACCCGTTCGTCCGTATGTGCTAAATGCTTTAGACTTTCCATCACTAGATTGCCCATATGGCACAGTTCCAATTCAGTATGCTTCTTCCGGCGTAAAACGCATTCTCGAACTTGCTTACATAATAACCTGGGCTTGGCATGAACACACGATGGCAGCACTTGTAAGAAGAAGGGAACCAGCAAAAAAGATTACGATCATTATTGACGAAATTGAATCACATCTTTTCCCAAAATGGCAGCGAAACATTCTCCCGGCTTTGATCGAGGTGACAAAATTTTTGGGACTAGAGTCACAAATATTGATGACGACACATTCGCCGCTAATCATGGCCTCAACAGAAGAATTTTTGAATGAGGATACTGACAAGATACTGCTATTTGAACAGAAAGATAACGAGGTGACACTTGAACCATTCGTTGGGTCTCTAAAAGGAACCTGCGACAATTGGCTTACTTCAGAGATTTTTAACTTGAAGGAGCCTAGAGGTAAGAAGGCCGAAGAGGCTATTCGGGAAGCGGAAAATCTCATGGAAGAACGCAGCAGGGATAATCTCCAACTTATTGACGCTCGTTTGAGAGAGCTTTTGCCAGCTACTGATCTATTTTGGTATTCGTGGCACCGATATCTCTTGTCGACAGGTTCTGTCAATGATTAACGTGAAGCGGAAAAATGCCCCGCCTCACTATGTAGGCAAAGTCAGGCTGCCTGGTTCAGCATTTATTGCCAAGCACAGTCTTACAGCAAATAACGTGCCGAAATATTTTAGATGGGCTCGTTACTGGCGTCATATTGTTGCTGATTTAAAGTCTAATTTCGGTGATCGGTGCGGTTATTGTGCAATGTGGATACCAGGGCCGGGTGAAGTCGATCATTACATCAGCAAAACAGCACAGCCAAAGCTAGCTTATGAATGGAAAAATTTTCGGTTTGCTGATGCTCCAATGAATAAAAGGAAGGCCAAGCATGACGGAAAAGTTCTAGATCCTTACGTGGTCAAAGACAACTGGTTCGAGGTCGACATTTTTACTGGTAAAATTTCCCCTACGAAATCTGTACCACGGAGATACAGGCAGCAGGCGGAAGACACCATCCGATTGCTGAGGCTGAATGATCGCACATACAAAAACTCAAGATTGAAACATATTGCTGGCTATGAGGCTGCGCCATCCGCGGATGCGCTAGCTCAAACACAAAATCTTGCACCATTAGTTGCCTCTGCCATAGAACGGTTTTGGAATCAAAAGCGATCTGCCCAATAGAACCATCATTGCGATGGTCAAGCTTTTGTCAAAGTGACGTCCCACATGGGTGTCGAATTGAGGGGCAGTTAGATCTATATCTCTTTGATCAAATTGATCACACAGTCAATGGAATTGAACTTATCACTAATGGAGCACAAAACGAGTCTTCAAGCACGGCGTGAGCTTTTGAACAGGTCAAGGCTGACTTCGAATTGCGAGAATGACTGGCCGAATTAATTAGAATACGCAGGTAGTGACGTGGTACACCAAAATGGTGCAGGTCAAACGACTAAAATCAGTCATAATTTTCCATTTGTTCATCAATTTGCTGTGCCGTTGAGCCAGTCAAATTTGCTTTTATTTGTTTTCCATCGACACCGTAATTTCTATTGGCAGATTCAATAACTCTGTCTAGTCCGTTCTTGAAATCATGCTCTCTTTCTGCCATTACATCATTCGACCATTGAGAAGGAAGTCCGCGCTTCTGACTTTCTGAAATCAGTGGTATAAGACAACTATGCATGTATTGATAAAATAATTCTACTCTTTCAGTTCTAAGTCTGATTCGATCAACTTTATTTCTCTGAGACTCAATTTCATAGCTTAATTGCTTCAGGCGGTGCCAAATTTTGGGATCGGCAATGTATGTGTCAAATAGCATATTTTCCAAAAAAGTAAAATCGGCCAGAAGGTCTCGAATAATATAGCCGCCCAAGCGCGAAGGCATAAAGCTTGAGGCGATGGATGCTTCACCGTGGTTCGCTGTAAACAAAAAACGGTGTTTACAAAGATCGGTCAATATCGTTGTTGTATAACTGTCCCCAAAGCCTATTTTTCGGAGATTTTCACATATCGATGCGCCGTCAATAAATCGAAAACCACTTTCAGTTGCATATGAAACTATTGCAGCAAGGACAAATAGTCTCAAAAGCTGGGCTTGATTTATAGAAGTTCTTGAGTCGAACGGATTTCCGATGGCAGAAAAATCTTCATTGTAAACTGTTCTGGTCCCAAGAATGATTGCACGAAAGGCTTCATGGCGAGGCAAAATATATTTTCCTGTCTCTTGATGAAACTTCATTGCATAGCCAGGATTCGTGTATCCTCGCTCCAAAAACTCACGTGTCATTCTTAGTGCAAGTCGAACATCTTCTGTGGCTAAAACCTCTATTCTGGTACCAATATCAGTACCAAGTACAGAGCCTTGAAGTAGTTCTACGATTTGTTGAGAAGCATCATTAACGAAAACGCGGGCACCATTTTCGGAGACAAACTCTCCTTTCTTTCCACTGGCAAGCAACTTAACGAGCGCGAATCGCTTTGATAGTACCGACGAAATTCGTGGAGGATCGATTTGTACTGCTTCCCAATCAAATGCGTCAATTGATGGTGAATTCCTGTATTTGGAGAATGTTGATTGACGCAAAACAAGGATCAGATTTAAACCTAATCCACGACCAATAGCAAGTGATTCGGTAAATAGTTTGGATTGAATATCTTCATCTTCAATTTGATCGACGTTGTCAATTATCAGAAAGAAAGTTGTGTCCTTTGTTGCATGCTTGATTATGCGATCTACATAAGCACGAATATTTTGATAGTCAGCAAGTATAAGATCTGCAATTCGCTCATTGAATTTTTCTTCTGAGTTTGAAAGTGAGGCTAGTGGACCATTCCTAAGCGCTTGAATTTCGCCAGCGTAAGCATGTCTTGTACAATTCTCGTAATTAGAGAGGAATGCATCTTCGTTAATATAGTCTCTCAATGAACGATATATAAAATCGGTTACGGAAGTATTGGGCGAATTATTGAGGAAATCTAGATGAAGCCAGTGTGGATATCCACCGGTCAACTTTTTCACAAAAACGTCTTTAAGTCGAACGTTTCTTATGTAATGGAGAAATGTGGTTTTGCCAGCACCCACAGTCCCGAGCAGTAGTAGCGCAATCGATTTTCTGCTAGATGCAGCAGACATCTTAACTTTTGATACTAACTGATCAGCATCGCTTTTTTTCATTGGACGAAGTACTTGCCCAGTAACAATTTGCTCTCTACGGTTAACGTGCATGCGAATCTTATGGTCGAATTTCATTGATTCTTGTGTTGCTACGTAGCAATGCTCGAAGCTCGCGTCGTCAAGTTCTACAATTGAGTCTGAAAATGCGGTAAGGACTTCATTTTCAATTAGAGGAAACATTGGATTGCTGTGAGTGCTTCGAGAACTTGTTGAGAAAAACAACCGAAGTTTTCGACTTTCGATCTGATTTACAGCTCTTCCTAAAAGGTTGTTTTCAAGGCTCCCTGAAATGACTGAATCACGGCTTATAAGGTCGTGGAATTCCTGATAGTTTTCTGTTAACGCCTCTTTCAGTGACCAAAAAACTAAGGCAGTGGAGTCGTGAAATCCAACCTGATCGTGTCTCTGAGCTGGAAATATTGCCCATGCTGAACCATTTGTAGCGATCGCGAAATCTATCGATAGTTTTCTTGCATAGTCTCTAGCTTGTGTTATCGCCTGCCCAAGTTCGCTTTGCAAAAAATTCTTTGATAATTTGACTCTTCGTGTACCACTACCAATAGTCGAAAACGTAGATTGAGCTTTTTTTGCCTCAATTACAATTGCAGCATTTGCAGTTCGAAGTATGTAGTCGGCAAACTTACTTATGCCGTCTTCTCCGACATGCTCCTCAACTGAGATATCTTCGTCCAGCCAGCCAAGAACTTCGCGCAAGATCCGATCTATAACTTTTAAACGCGTTTCCGCCTCATTTGCTTCCGACAATACAAGGGAATTATAAGCATTGAGGATTTCAAGGGCTGTTGATGGACTGGGCATTATTTTCTCTTTCAAATCATGACCGCAATATTGTAGTGGTTCGATTTGCTGAGAGCATGAATTTGCACGAAATAGCTCGATTTTCCTGAAAAAAATACCGCCCTTTCGGGCGGCATTTCTAATGTGGTGGGCGAGAGAGGACTTGAACCTCCACGTATTGCTACACTAGATCCTAAGTCTAGCGCGTCTGCCAATTCCGCCACTCGCCCACGTGTGACGTTGCTGGGCAACGAGCTGACCAGAATACCATAGCCAATTAAACCTTGACTACGCAGCCTGCCCGACAGCTTAAACTGCCTTGCTCTGCACAATCATCGGAAACCTCCTTCTCTGCCATTTGATGCCGGTTATGCCGACTCTTTGCAAGTAGCTGCCGTCCCACGAAGTGTTAAGACCATTGCGTTTTAACGCCTCCTCAATTTTCTGGCCCACCTCAATGGCGATATCAAGAGCTTGCTCTGAGGTCTTATCCACCGCCCCAAAAGTGATGTTCAATTCGCCAGTGGCCACTGCCTCATCGGTGTCTTGTGCGTGAAAGAACGCATAGCCCCAGATGTCGCTGCCCTTGCGCTTTGACTGCGTAGATTGCTTGGATAGCGATTTCATCGTTACTTCTATTTCGTGTTTAGATGTGCGCGTTCTCTTCGCGCCGTTCTTCAATGCTCGCTCAATGCGCTTGTGGCCACAGCTGTTACAGCAACTGAAATTCTGTTTGGCCAATATTCCCATTTGATTCAATTCAAGAAATGCCCTATCAAGCCGCTCGCAATCTGTGGGCGACACCCAATTGATTTCTTCTAAGTAGCGTTTGACGATGCGCTGATACACCAGCTTTTGCGCCACTGGCAGCAACTGTTCGCGCGCGATGTCGTCTTGAAATTCGATTATTGTTCTTTCTACCAGTTCATCAGGGCCGAGAAAACCTTCGATTACATGCAGTTCGATGAAGTCTGTCAGCATCTTTCTTCTCACTTTTGACCCTCTCAATTTAGTGCTCGATTTGCTTGTGTTCACTTCGCTGAATTTCTTTCCGACCAGTTTTATTGATATCGATTTCATTCGTCTATCCCGTTTGAGTTAGCTAAAACAGTGAGTTGATTCTTGTGGGCCTTAATGGCGTTGTTGGCTAGTTTTTTGCTCAGATTGAAGAGGCGCCAGTCGCTCTTCTTTTCTGCATGTTTCTGCAATAGTGCCTTCGCCAAAATCTTCGCGTCAGCTTTTGGCAACTCTTCAATTGCATCAATCATTGGTGGAATGCCATCACTCGATAGCGATAGCGCGTAGGCTGTGTCTAATGGCTTCGGAGCTGAATTGAGCACCAACCCAATATCTTGTGGACGCAATTTCGACAGGGCCATGTTTGATGTTTGAATCAGAGCATCCGGATTTGCCAGGTTGATGCCGAGCAAGATTGCTACTCCTGATAAATAACTGGCGAAGGCAAAGCGCTGGCGCTTGCCACTGAGAACTGTGGCGGCAAATATTGCGCATACTGTGCCCAACCAGCCCATGAAGACGGTTACGTATAGCCTTAATTCTGATTGACCAAACTCAGTTTGATACAAGCCCATGCGCATCAGGGCTGATCCGAGAATTACTAGCACTAGGGCAATTTGTGTTCCGGCTAATACTCTGAATGCATACAAGCCCATCTTCGATTTGCGAATGAGCATGCTGTCGGCCATCAAAAGTAACGGTAGCACCAGTGCCACCACTGTGTTCAGTTCGAAGAAACCTTTGTGCACATACTCGGCGTAACTTAGCCCTGGAGTGATTTCGATCAGGCTGGCTCCGCCGAAGAGATAGCGCAGTTGCACGGCCACGAATGTTGCGAACAATACGTTGACTGAACCGATTACTGTCGCTAGCTCTGTTAGGCCGAGGGCAAACCGCGGTTCTTTCTCGGGTACTTCGAGGCTGAAGCGGGAGTTGGTGGTGTTGTGAATACTATTCGAGATGCGAGCGGCCTGGGCATTGCGTTCGGAGATGCTTAGTTGTGAGAATCGAATTTTGTCCAGGGCGCCTTCGTGTTCGTATTCATGTTCAGGTTCAGTCTCATACTCAAACCCATCCCGCAACACCGGCCCGCGCACCGGAGCACCTGCTGCAACGAGGGCATTGAGGGCTCCGGTTGAGCCGAATACACCGATTTCTTTAGCGACTTTTGACCCTTTTATGCTATTGGCGTTTTTTGCACTGCTTGCATATGTCGCATCAAGCCGCTCTCTCTGATCATTCTGATCTCTCTGATCATCAAACAGGGCCGGATTTATCGTGTATCCGTCGCATTTGAAAATTGAAAGTCCGTGTAAGAAGCCCGCTGAGAGCCAGGTGAAGATTGAGAAGATGATCATATTGACGGAGAGATCACCTAAGTCAAAATTGATTGACTTTTGTGCGATTGCAGCAAACGCTGGGTCGGCTGCTGTGAACAATCCCAAAAATATTCCCACTAGTGGTGTCGCTATCGCCAAACCTTTGAGCACCGCGGTGAGATGCTTGGCCGATTTCTCTGACATTGTCTCGCGCCAATTTATTTCGCGCACCAAAAGCTCTATCGTGTTAAACGTCGGAGTGATCGCAATGCTCACTAGGGCTGAGGCGTAGTGCAGCAATCCTCCTTTGGCTAGGGGCGTGCCCATCAGCGAGTAGGAGGCGAAGGCGAGGGCGCTTACGATTACTGCGAAATCAATCAGTAGAAGAGTTGGTGAGTCGCGCAGGAGGAAGGCGAGGGAGAAGACCACTGCGGGGATGAGGAAGCCGAGGCCGTGGCGGCGTGTGCGCAGTTTGCTGGCGCAGGCGACGAGGCAGGTGGCCAGGGCGAGGGCGATGGTGACAGCGGGGACGCCGAAACCTACCATTGTGTTTGTGTGGAAGTTTTCCTTGAGCATGAGGTCGGCGAGCAGTCCGATTGTGGCTGCTGATGCCAGTATTGCTAGCGGGATGTTCATTTTGTTTTCTCTTGTGGAGTTTTTGACGGGTTGAACTTTTTGTGCGCGTGATTGGTTCATTTGCGTTGATGGCGCGTTTAAGCAATGCGCTTGGAGGCGCATTTGATAAACGTGTTCGGTTTGCGCCGTTAGTTGGCGCGTTTGAGCCGCGCACTTTGCGGTGCGCTTTTTGCGTGTGTGCCAAACGCTGTGCGGCGCGCTCGCTGCGTGCCACCTAGCTATTGGTTTTAGTTACAGATACCTTGGATGATAAATTCGCATGCTGCGAACTTACTCTCACTGTTATAGATCCGACTGGTTAAGAACGGCAAGTGGTTTCTTAACCTCGATTTGCTGTGTTAAGGCGAAAGCGCTGTTTGGTGCGGCTTTAGAGTGCTGCTGTTAGGAATAGTTAGGGCTTGGTAAATTCGGCGTGTGCGCTTGGACCAATTCGCGTTAGGGGCGTGTTTCGTTGTCTGAGACTGGGTGCGGGTGGGGTTTCCACTATTTGTTATTTGGTTAGTAACGCTTATATTTGATTAGTCTTGAGGGCTTTGCCGTGGCTATTGTTTTTAAATCTATATTGATTACTGCGGCCTTGGTGTTGGTTGGCTTTGGCGCGGCTGGGGAGGCGTGGGCTGAGCCTGTGTCACCGAATCGTGTAATTCTGGACCCTTTGGTTAAATACCCTGCGAATATTAGAGACCATTTGTTTTCTGATGCAGCGATTGCTGCGAGGGCTGCCTCTGCGCACGCTAAGGAAAGTGTGGCGGACGTTAAGGGTAGCGGTAAAAGGTTCAAGTTCGAAGTTCATTGTGGACAGGGACGGGATAAGCCAGTAGCTAGTACTACATATGGGAAAGGTCCTGTGGTTCTTGAGCAAGTTTGGGTTGATGAGGCTAGGAGGGCCGTGCCTGTTCGCTTGCGTCGGCCGCAATATCCGAGACTTTATCCCAACGGATATGTGCCTGGAAGCAGCGGGCCTTGCTCTGGCGCTAACGTGGGTCAAATTGGCGATTTCTGGTCTGGCATGAATCGATCAACGATTCGGAGTGGCTCGCAAGAGTCTCAGACTAAAGCTTCCCCTAATGGCGCGTTCGGTAGTAAGAGCAAATAGCACTGCCGCAGCTCCTAATAATTCTTTGAGGCCTTCTTCTATGTCAGTAATCTCTAAATTTATGTTGATTGCTGCGGCCTTGGTGTTGGTTGGCTTTGGCGCGGCTGGGGCTGTGTGGGCGAAAGGTAATCGCTTTTTCGTTCCACCACAGATTTATGTTTGCAGGGGGGATATAGAAATTCCTAACCCTGTTGCTTCAGTTCCGCGTGCTGCGTTTAATGAACATGTTTGGGTCAATTCCACATTGGTCCAGGCGCCTATGTATGTAGATGCTCCGATTGCGCGACTTGTCGTTAAGCCGAAAGAGACCCAAGCTGAAATCGCTCGTGGTCGGAAGGTAGTAGAGGAGATTATGGCTCGGATACCGAAGAGCTCCGTTGAAACTCCGGAGAGTTATGTCGGCGGCGGTGGTGGGCCACGCCCCAGGTTTGCATTCCATCTCTGTGGGCCTAGCTTGGATGCGCGTTATCCTTCTGGTAATCGTACTATTTATGCGCCTCCTATGGGGGCCGGCAGCAATCCCCTTGGTGTCTTGTCCCCAGCGTCGGTAGGCGTCCCGAGCTCCGGTCCTAATTCTGTATCGCAACCTGGCTTGAAGACTTCAGTTCCAGCAAGCTCGTTGGACGGGCATTGATATGGTTGCACCTTTTAAGATTGAAATAGTTACTGCGGTTCTCTTGATCGGCTTACTCTGTGCGACTGGACCTTTGCTTGCTGAGCCTGCATCGGCAAAAGAGAAGCCTTTGTATGTTGGGGACTTTGGTGCGCGCTACTCTTTCACGTATGATGAATTTCGAATGCCTCCTGACGCGCGTGCGGTGTTGCTTGAAAGTCGACTGCAGAACGCCTATTCACTTCCTGCCACACAACTACCAACCGCTGGGTTTGATGTTCGCTCATATAGAAGCTTTTCGCAATTGATGAAGCCGCCACGAACGCTTCATTTGCCGAGTGATCATACTCCAGCAGTGTCCTTGCCATGTTTCTCGCATAACGCTGGCACTCAGCGTGCATCCAATAGGGAATTCTGGCCGAGCGGCGGTAAATATACAAGTGTGATTAGGCCTGGCGCATCGAATCTGTTTAAACCAGAGTCTACGATGAAATTTCCCTCCCGCAATTTTGATGTGAAACATAATTTTCATCTTTCAAAGTACCCGGCTGCAGCACAGAGGTTTGACTTTAATCCGAATGTTTGGAAGAGAGAGCCGGCTTCCTCTAGTAGTCACTAAGCTTGTGGCATGTATCCATCATGAGCAATTGCCAGTTATTAGCTCGAATAACAACTGATAGGGTGAGTGCTGCGGCTCTAACCTATCGACTTCTGCTTGTGGCTGTTGCTCTCTTGCCGCTTGATGTTCTGCTGGCATATCCAGCTTTGGCACAGCAACCTTTGTATGTTGGCGATTTCGACGAACCGTCAGAGAGGAAAGAATATCGTCCATTTGAACTTAATAGAGGTGCTTTCTCTCGACCGCTGGGGTGTGGGCCAGCGGGACGTCCATCCAAAATAATTCCCGCAAGAGAAAAGGGGTTCGTCGATTTTCTCAAGGTGGAGAAGAATTCCAAAGGGCAATTATTTATAAAGTCTGACGACAAGAAAGTTTTTCTACTCAAGCTCTCTGAGGCTCAAGTCCGATTTTTCTTTGGCAAGATTTGCCGCAAGCGCGCATTCAATTGCAGTGAATTGATAGAATGTTTGCAATTGTTATGCTGGGCGAATGGAGGGCAACGCGATGTCAGACGGAGCCAAAAGAGAAGCGCCCAGTTGGTATAGAGTAGAAAGTTGCTTCCAGTGCCGGCAAGACACCAAGCAGCTTCTCCACGGATACGATAAAGACGGGAACTTGTGGAAAGGTCACGTGTGCGAATGTCGCGGTTTTAAGTGCACCGTATGTGAGCGGCTTTGGGAGCGACAGAAGGACTGTGGTCGCTAAGTTATCGCTTGAGGTGGTTCGAACTGCATCATAGTTCTCCATGGCTCAGTTAGTCTTGGCACTCATCTTTTGGCGCTTCCGTTTTCCATTTGATTGTTTTGAAAGATTCTTTTACTTCGTCTATGTGCCGCTTGTATTGAGCCGGTGGAGCTGTGAATTCTATTTCGGCTTCCATTGGAGATTCTGGCCGGGTAGGAAACTGATTGAACAGAATTTTGTAGACAACGAGATTGTCTTCCTCTCTTTTTCCCCATATAGCTATTACTTTTTTACCGTCAATTTCTTCCGTTTGTGCGTTGGTATAGAATTCGCGATCTTCAATTGATCTTAGCTCTGCTAACGAGAGGATGTGAGCCGGTTCCTTCAGCAATTTTTTGAGATTGGTATCGTCAGCAGGATAGGCACCTGGGCAAGAGAAACTCAATTCAGCGGGCGGATAGTTTTTGGCAATGAAAGTCTTGTTGTAGATTTCTCCTCCACCTCCAAGTGCGTATTCTCGCCGTTGGCACTCCCACCACCCACGCGGCAATTTCATCGACTTGATTGGTACTGCGTTGAAATACCAATCAGTTGGAACTTTGTTGACGAAAACTGGCTTGGGTTCTTTGGGCTTCCAAGGCTTAGATGGTGGCGGTTGATGCGATTGCCTCAGTGCTTCATCAAGCTCCTTTTGGAATTTCTTAGGCATTGCTGGCTTTTCGCTCTGAAGTTTTTTGTCGACGTACCGTACTTCAGCTATTTCTTGCTGTTTGGTAAAAACTTGTGGTGGTTCGAACGGCATCAAACTCTCCGAATATTCTAGTGATTAGGACGCTCTGCAACCCTGGTTAGAATTTCTAACTTATTCCGGCTTGTAGACGTGGACATTATTCCAGCGAATAGTTTTGAATGCTTTCTTGACCTCTGCTAGATGTTGTTTGTATTGAGCAGGGGGTGCTGAGAATTCAATAACCCCCGATACAACAGTGTTTGATGCCTCTGGGTTGTGGTTGAACAATATTCGATACAAGTCTTTGTTATCTTGATCGAAGTGGCCGGAAATGACGATTACTCTTTTGCCATTTAGATTTTCGGTATGCGCGTTAGTAAAGAAATCAGCTATGCAAATTGACTCACGTTCACTTTTTGTGAGTTCATGCGGTTCTTGTCTAAGAACGTCTTTGAAATAGTGATCGTCGGCAAAGTAGGTTCCAGAACAAGAGAATCTTAGGTTTAATTTGGGGTCTTTCTGGCCTGTTAGAACTATGCTGTAACCACTGGGGAAACCAGTGTAGGGCACTTCATATTGCCACTTGCCGAGGGGCAACTTCATATAGTCAATTGCTAAATATTCAAAAGGTTCGTTTGAGGTCATTTTAGTAAATATGTAAGTTTTCAATCCATGCCGGGGCGGTGCCCACTTCCACGCCTTGTCGTCAGCTAATAATTCGTTTGCGCTCTGCGCGAATACATTCTGAGTTGAAATTATTGTGAACGTTAGAAGCCAAAAAATATTGTTATTCATGTTCATTTTTGCATTGTTGCTGAGCTACAAGTGGCACTAGAGATTCCCTTATTTCGCTGGTACTTCGGCTTTGTCGTCGTAGCCGGGGTCAATGATGTATTCATTCCATTTGATCGTTTGCAGAGCAGCTTTGATGTCCTTTATGTGCCGCTTGTACAGTTCGGGCGGAGCGCTGAAGGTAATTGTCGTAGGAACAACTATTTTGAAGCTGCTGGGGTTGTGGTTGAATTCAAGGCGATAGACATCTACCTTCTCACCTTTCAAGTCGAACTGGCCTTCGCAGATTACTACCCTCTTGCCGTTGATTTCTTCTGAATGGATTTTTGAGAAAACTTTCTCTGGATAAAGCGTTTTTATTTCTTCCTTTGATAGCTCGTAGGGCTTTTTGGCCAGAATTGCCATAAATGAAGATCTCTTACCAGCTGGAACAGCATCGCTACAAAAATTGATTTCTGTATTTGGTTCGTTCTTTAAACGCAAGTTGACGTTGTAGGCACCGGGCAACCCGCAGGGGACCTTTTCGTATTGCCACCGCCCATGGGGTAGTTTCATTTCTGATACAGAGATGCACTGAAAGCGTTCTAGTGGTGGAATTTCTGTTACGTATACTGGCTTTTGTGCGGGTGAAGGCGTTTTCTCGTGTAATCGACGAAGGGCTTCTTCCAGCTCTCTTTGTGACTTTTTTGATGTAGCGATTAGAGTTCGTGTTGATTTCGCCTCTGCGTATCTTACTTCTGCTGCAACGTCAGTTTTGCTTGTCGCTTGAGGTGCTTCGAACTGCATCATAGTTCTCCATGTCTAATCCACTACTATTTGCTCGGATCGATATCGACTTTGTGGATCCAGCGAATGGTTTTCAATGAAGCCTTGAAACCTTTTATATGCTGCTTATACTGAGATGTCGGGGCAGCGAAAGTAATCATTGCTGGTACGCAAACTCCAGACGCATCGGGATTATGATTGAATTCAAGCCGATATACATCTAAGTTCTGATCCTTGAAGCGGCCCTCAAAGACAATCACACGTTTGCCATTTAGTTCTTCAGTGTGGCCGGAAACAAATGAACCACTGGGATAAAAGTAAGCAATTTCATCGCTAGTTAACTGAGAAGGTTCGCGGCTAATTATTTTTTTGAATTGAGAGGTCTCTCCATCTAGCACCCCATCGCTGCTAAAGTTTATCTCCAAGTCATGTTTTTTCAAAGTGACGTCGTAGCCGTGAAAATGGCCACTGGGTAGCTTCTCTAGCAGCCATCGACCTCTTGGTATTGTCATTGAAATGATAGGGAGTGATTGAAAATAATTGCGAGATTGAATTTCTGAAACGTAAATTGGCTTTTCTTCTTTGGGAGTATTTCTCGACGGCGGTGGCTGAGACGCAATTGTCTCAGTGCTCTTGGTTCGCGATAAATACCTGACTTCGGCGATGTCAGTTTGCTTTGGGAAATTAGGCGGTGGTTCGAGTAGCATCAAATTCTCCGAGTACACTAGTGGTTAGGACGTTCTGCAGGATATTTATCAAGCCATTTCTCTATTGATGATTTCCACCAAGTCAATTGTTTGTCGTCTGGGTGGCGTGCAATCCAATCTTTCAATTCAGGATCTGGATGTTGTCGCTCATATTCACCAGGAGTGACTGGTGGTTGGGCTGATTTTATCTTGTCTGGTATCTCAAGCCAGTTCTTTACTTGAAGCTTCAGTAGCCCCGGGTGAGCGCGGAAGTAGTTTACCCTGCTCATTAAGGCAATGTTAGCTGTGCCGGCCGAAATATTATTCGAGAGAATACTTGCTGCGATTTCAGCAACAGGGGAGGTGGGTTTTCCGTTTCTATCTCGTGCCTCTTCCCATGTGTTGTCGAATGCTAATTTACTGCCATTGTCTGAAATACCGCTGATGACTAAGAAATGGGCACCACCATTGTCTTGATTGATGGGGGCTAGCGAGGCATCGATGCGAACTATTGGCGGCCACTCATCCTGGTCGCGAGTGCGGCGCAATGCTGCAAGGACCTCGGTGGGGTTGAAGACATTTTGTAATTGCTGGTCTCGGTTGTCGAGTTCATAAATTTTTCGAATTTCAGCGGTGGTTGCTTCTCGTTGGGTCAGGCTGCCGGCTGAAATTACAAAATAGCTTTCATCTTTACCGGTAATTTTATGAGCAAGCCACGAAATATCAACGTCCGTTATGGCGCGGCCTTCTCCACTGCCAAATGGCTTGCGGGTTTGTGTTTTGAGGTCTATCACTGAACCGGTCGCGTGATTTCGTTTGTCCACATATTCCTGCGGCGTTGGCTGCTCATATCTGAACCCTCTAGGCTGCAACGCCAAATTAATCGCTGTCACCTCAAATAGCTGTGAGGCGAAACTTCTTGCGTCTAAATATGGTAGATCCCAAACTCTAACTGGCTCGCCTTTAACTTCCTTCTCCACCGTAAATTGCTTGGCGAATGGATCAGGTATCAAATTATCTGGGCATTTCGTCAGGTCAACCTTCGTTCCACCTGCTGTGGCTTCATAGTTGCCTGTAAGCAGGACATCAGCGACCAGCCTAGATACTGCTGCTGGTTCGCGGTAGTATTCACGCACCTCTAGTGAAGCTGCGGCACAGACAGCCAGCTTGCCCTGGCTAATAGTGAAAGGCTCTGCGGCTTGGTGAATGATTTGCTCGGCCACGCGCACGCGCCAAGGGGTTTCGCCTTCTGTGAGTTGGCATTGAGGGTACTTGGCCAATATATCGGTGTCGGCCGACAGCAGGCGTGATAGTTGGGCATAGGTATCGGCCATTTCGCTCAGTTTGCCAGTGGAGCTTTTGCAGCTTCGTTGGTCAAAATTAGCTTCGAAATGGTCCATGTCATCGAGAAATTGCTTGCGCTCACTCGGGCTTTGAATTTTGTCTGCCACTAAGCGCTTCAGCTCGGTGCGGCTAGTGATTAAATCGGAGGGTGCCGTTAAATCTGTCAGCGTGGCCGGAGCGTCACTGGGTCTCCTAACATCTATCGAGGGGATTGGCCTGGGCTTAAATGCAGTCGGCTCTTTGGCCTGGGCGAGTAGCTCGCTGGGCAATCGGTTCTTTCTTGATTCGACGCTGCCGCCGAAGTCAATTTCTAGGCTGTGGTCTTGCGATTCATCGAGAGAGCCAGAGCTTGAGTTGGTTCGCTTCTTGGCGATGAGATTCATTATGGTCGAGTCGATGCTGCCGACTTCACGCGCGGCCTTGCTCTCCTGCTGACTCTCGTGTTTATTCTCGGGCCGATTTTCTGGCCCTTCAGTCTGGTGATCGCTGGCTTTCTTTTTAAAGTCTTCGCTCATTTAAGCACTGTGCAGTTTGTCATCTCTGTCGACTATATTGATCGTGACTTTCTTGCCTAGGGCGGAAGCGACACGCTGAAGCATCTTGACCGAATGTCCGTCATAATCAGCACTTTCGAGTCGTGAGATAACTGAGCCCGTAGTGCCGACCATGTCAGCCAGCTCTTCTTGAGTGAGATTCGCTTCTTTGCGCAAGTCGTATATCTGTTGGCCGATTTGTAGCCTTTCGAATTCTTCTTCGACCATCTTCTTCATTTTTTCGTCTTTACGAACATACTTTCTGTTCAGCAATTCGACGCCGTCAGTGATTTTTCTGGTTTTAGGTTCTTTATTCATGGTGTTACTCAACTAGCGTTTTGAATTGCAGTTCTTTGGTCGCGAGTGCTGCATCTAATACACCTCATTATTTCGCAAATTTGCTAAGTTGGCAAATTAAGGGCGTGAGTCGTGGTTGATGAAATTTTTGAAACGCCAAGTCGACTCCAGCGCGAATCCTCTGAGCCCTTCGTCAACCCTTTGGCTTTTTGGCATCCCTCGACAGCGCTGAAAAGGTAAACCCAGCAAGGTATAGCACTGAAATCGTGAGCAATTGAATCATGAGCCGTATGTGAGCCCTTTAGGCACTTACCCGAAGGTCTGTAGGTCCGCAAGCCCAAGCTCAGAGGCGTTTATAGAAGTCTCTTTCGACTAGCATGCTATCCGCCCCAGTTTTAGCTGCGATTCTTCGGTTCGTTTGTCGCGATTCTAGAAAAGCGCCGTTTTCTGAGTTCGAATCGCGACATTTTGTCGCGATTGATGTCGCGATTGCCCGAGTCCGCGCCGTGTGGTATGTATCCATAATGACCACGCTTTCTGACGCGCCAGCGAAACAAATTGCAATGAATGAGGCCGACCACGCGGCCCCTTCGCTTGCCGGGATGCTGCTGCTCGTCGCCCTGGCATACGCGCTGCCTTTTGCGTTGTATCCGACGACCCATGCGTTTAACGGCCCCACCAGCCCTGAGATTCTCAATCTCAATTTCCTGGTCGGCTGGATGGGCCTCGCCCACTTTATTTACGCCTATTACGGGCAGGCCAAGGCTCTGTCGCGGGCGCGCAAGAAAATAGCGCCATTTCTTGTGCTGCTCATTGTCGGAGTGGCGGTTCTTCTTGAACTTCGCCATATTCTTGGCTATATGATGTTTAGTTTTGTCATGTGGATTTATTTTCTGCCCCACTTCGTCAGGGCAGAGCTACTGTTCACTAACACTCTCAACGACAAACCAGAAGCTTCCGCAAAACCCGGAGTTTACATTTTTCCAGCGCTGGCGTTTGCGTTTTTCACGTTTGCTTTGTTTGGTCCCGTCGAGTTTATCTCGAACAGATGGAATCTGATCTTGCTGGCTGAAGCTACTGTGGTAGCCGGATTCTTGCTCAATCTACGGCAGCAATTGAAAGACCCACAACTTTCTAAGTATGCACTGCTGGCGGTGGCTTTGATTGCAGAGGGTTTGGTTTGGGCGACCTATCGGCAATACATGGTCTTCCAGTTTCAACAAGGCGTTTATGTTTTTCACATTGCCATGGCGAGTTTTTATCACTACCTTCGAGCTTATGGTTATGCCCGTCGTATAGGCATTTCCAAAGGGAAGCCTGTGGGTAAGTTGTTTCTTCCTGGAATTCTCGCTATCAACTTTGGCGTAATTGGCGTTGGATACGTTTTGTCGAACTACTTCGCTAATGCGCCTACTAGATACGTCTTCGACGTTTCTTATTTCACATTTTGGGTGGGCTTGCATCAATATGCCAGCGATGTCTTTAGCTGGCTGAAGCGCAAGGGTTGAAACGCAAGAATTGAGCGGCTGTTCCACGCTATGTGGCGTAAGATTCAAGATAGCCACAAGCTATGCAGCGGTATGTTCTGACTTCCTTTGTGTATTCTGGCATTTTAACTGTCCCTGGTATCCAGTTACTTTCCACTGCCCGCCCCTTTACCCATTTAGTCGAAAAATGTAGAGAATCTGAGTGGTCTAGTAAGAATCCTCGCTCCATTTTTCCTTTGCATCTTAGGCAAGTTAAATTCACTTCCAAGTAGATCAAGCTCCTTTGGCGCAACAGGGTTAGTATATATTGTGATTGCCTGGGGTGGTGCGGTGTGGTATGTATCCATCATGAGTAATTGCGATTGGCTAACTCGAATCGCGACCACTAAGGCTAAGGCTGCGGCATTGGCTTGTCGATTTGGGTTTGTTGCAACAGTTCTTCTGCTCTTTGGTTTTGTTCCGGTTTATCCTGCCTGCGCGAAAGAAGAGCCTAGATATGTAGGCGATTTTCCAGACAACATAAAACGACAGAACATTCAGATCATTGATGATGGGCCAGTTCTTCATCAGTTTCGAGATGCCCCCAGTGTTGTTCCTAGCTCGCCAGCGATGTCGGCAAAACCTGAGTCACAAAGACGAATTTCGCGATTGGGTGAGCAGTATGATGCAGCTAAGGAGAATTCGAAGAAACGAGGTCCGGCGATTGCGCCACAAGGGCCAATTGGTGATTTCCCTCTGCCAAAGCTGAATTTTCCTCGTGAAATTGGTCCAGCTGGTAAGCCTGCCATACCGATGACCGCTAGCCCGAGTATGATTCATGTGCCGGCGAAGCCGATGCGTGCTAGTGGTGCCGTTCAGAAAGGAGACGTATCTCGCTTGCGCAAGCCAACATATCCGAATGTTGACACAAAGCATCTGCAGACCTACAGAACCGGTTATGTCCCTGGAAGTACGTCAACAGTGGGTGAGTCAAAGGGCCCTAGATGAGCATGTACCAAAGACCTCTTAGCCGCGAACGCAACGACAAATCCCAATAGCCTCTCCCAGCCTACGTTCTTTCGTCTTAACCGTATTTCCACCAATGTACAAAAGTTAATACTTACTCTATTCTTTTGCTTGGCGGACAGAAGATCTAACTGAACAAGTTAGACAGATTGGGCATCTTATACAGCTCATACAACTTATATAACTCTAAAAATGAATAGAGCCCTTCGGGCTTACTGGTTTCCCTGCTTCCCCTAAATAGACGAGGATTCAAGTATGCCGATAGAAAGGCCTGGCGACAGCACAGGTGTAGCTCATAGTGACTCACGGCAAGCCTTAAGTCAGCAGGCGTTCAATTCAACTGAAGCAGCACCATCGAGTGCTGCGGCGCGCTATGCCGAAGTCACAGCCAAGGGCTTGTACAACTTGCCTGCGGGCATGGTTCATTCAGCTGTAGAAACTGTTACTCATCCAAAAGAACTGGTTGAGATGGTTGCTACATCAGCCGCAATGGGTGCAGCACTCAAGTTCGCCTTGCCTAAAGGCGGACCAGCCGGTCTTATTGCTGGCACTGCTATTGGTGGCTACTTCTTATACGAGTCTGCTAAACCAATTGGAGACGCTTATTCTAAAGCTGGTCACGCTAAGACCATGGGCGAATTAGATGCGGCCGGACATCAGTTAGGAGATGCTGGTGGTGCCTTCGTTGTCAATTCGGCTATCGGTATGGCTGGCTATCGACTTGGTGCTGGAGCGGCCAACAAAGTTTTGCTCACTGAGCGCATGGATGGATTTGCCGAGGTCAAACATAATTTCTGGAATGGTGTCAACGACAAGATTTCATCGTACAAGATACCTGGGCTATCATCATCAGGCGGAGCTGCCGCTGAAAGTTCAGCTGGACATTTAGGCGCCAGGAGCGTCAGCATTGCCTCGCAAATAAGTATAGAAGGCGATCGCGCCAACCTGCTTTATACAAAGCGAGCTGCCCCTCTGGGCAAGCTCATGGGCGAGGTCAACCCGGTCGAAGACATTAGCGTCACCGTCTTGGCCAAAACTAAGGGCTCTGCATTTTTGATGGACCGTTATATTCACCGCATCTCCAACGGTGCCAAAGCGCTCACTGATGCAGAGATTGAAGCTAAGTTTGGCACTGATCCAATCTCAGCGCAGGCTGTGCATAAATTTGCTGCTGAGCACGGCTTGGCTGTAACTGATCAAAATCATGCTTCCGGACGCATTATTCTCAAGGGTTCTGCCGATCAAATGCAAACAGCCTTTGGCACTAGTTTGCAAACGTTTGAGCAAAACGGCATTGCCTTCCGTGGTCGCTCTGGTACTTTATCTGTGCCGGCCGAGGTAGCGCCGCATATCAAGGGTGTTTTGGGATTAGACAATCGTCAGCAGTTCCATACAAATTATGTCAGGCTCTCTGATTTGCCACCTGAGTTCTTAGGTGAAGTTCAAGGTGCGACCGGCCCTGGTGTTGATGCTATTGAATCTCATGCTAAGCCTAAGGCTTCTGGCGCTCGACCACTCGACACGGCAGAAGTATTTAAGGCCTACAACGCACCAGCAACTGATGGTGCTGGCATGGTTACTGGTTTCCTTTCGCTTGGCGGCACAATGCCAAAAGGATGGAACGAATATCTTGCGTCTAAAGGGATCGATCCAAAAACGTTTAAAGTCATCAATATTGGTGATACTGCGCCAAGATCTGATCCCCGTGGTGCCAATGGTGAGAATGCTCTTGATGGCGTGATCCACAAAGAGGCCTTGCCCAAGGCCGAGACTGTGATGATTCAAGCACCGAATAACGATACCGGTATGCCAGATGGTATTGACCGAATTACTTTCCCTAAGCCTGGCGAAAAGCAAATTACGCATGCCAGTATCAGCTGGGGTATGAATGAGCCTGGTTGGACAGACCAGGCGGCAGCGGCCATGGAAGATGCTGGTAAGAGGGCTGCTCTGAAGAAGATTACGATTACTGTGGCCTCTGGTGATGATGGTGCTGGTGACGGCTGGAGCGGTAAGAAAGCGCAAGTTGACCTGCCAGCTGGTTTAGCGAACTTCACTGCTGTTGGTGGTACGCAATTAGTTTTGAAAGCCGATGGCACTTGGGGCTCTGAAAAGACCTGGTCTGGCAGTGGCGCTACTGGTGGTGGTAGGTCGCTGAGAACACCAGTGCCTGACTATCAAAAAGATGTGGTCATGCCAGATAATTTGAACAACCCCGCCTTCAAAGGTCGAGGTGTTCCAGATATAGCTGGTAATGCCGATCCGCGCAGTGGCTGGAATACCTATACCGATCAGGGCATTTCTGCTATTGGTGGTACCAGTGCTTCAGCTCCAGCTAAGGCCGTAGCTGCGGCAATGATCTCGCAGGCTACTGGTAAACCTACTGGTTTTTGGAATCCCACTCTTTATCGCTTGGGCAAGACTAACCCTGAGGTCTATCACGATATTACCGTTGGCAATAACACCGATGGTGGTGTCAAAGGTTATCCTGCTGGGCCAGGTTGGGATGCCTCAACCGGTTGGGGTTCTATCAACATCGGCAAGATGATCGATGTTCTCAAAAAGGAGAATTCGCAGCACCTTGTTGCCCGTGGCGCTAGACAAGTTCCAGGGATGATTAGAGACAATCACACCTCGGTTCCCGCCTGGGCTATTCCGTATCAAGGGTCGGTCACTAACGATAAACAGAAATAGAGGCTGGCGTAGAAGTATATTCTTGCAAGACAAGTGAATTCAGCCTTGCTAAACTGATGCTGTTTTCATTCTGTGTTTGCGAGGCTAAAGTGTTTCACTGCAAATCTACTGTTACTGGTTTGGCCATGGGCTTGGCCACTGGTTTAGTTTTGGGAATGCTGGCCGTTCAGCCAGTCATGGCCCAAGGCAATGCTGGGAGCAGCAATCAATCTGCTGGTCAGGGTTCAGGGCAAGCGCTGGGCCAGAGTTTTGGTCCGGGCGGCGGACAAGGCTACAGACAGGGCTACGGACAAGACTTCGGTCAGGGCTACGGACAAGGTGGCGGGCAAGGCATGCTCCAGGGTAGTCGCGCTGAGAGGTTCGCTAAAATACAGACATTGATGCAGGCTAAGAATGCTGCTAGTGCTGCAAATTCCAACAACCCCAATGTAATTATTTCGCTGCAAGACTGGACAGATCCCGCTCGCAAACGCACCATTCCAATTAAAATCTATCAGCCTAAGACTGCTGGTCCTTGGCCGGTTGTGATCTTCTCCCATGGTCTGGGCGGCTCGCGCGAGGCGGCTGGATACTTCGGTGAGGCCATGGCTGAGAACGGCTATTTGTCGATGCATCTACAGCACGCTGGTAGCGATTCAACCCTCTGGCAAGAGGCCTTCGCCGATGGGCGAATCAAAGTGCAGCCCGGCAATTCGCAGGGCATGAAACAAGGCCTTATGCGCGAGATGAGACAGGGAATGACCGGCGAGAATTTGCGCGCCCGGGTTGATGACGTCAAGTTTGTGCTCAATCAGCTTGAACGGCTCAACAGCGGGGCTGGGGCTTGGCACGGTAAGCTCGATATGAGCAAGATTGGTTGCGCCGGGCACTCATTTGGAGCGGGCACCACTATGGCCATTGCTGGTCAAAACTTTGGTACTGGAGCCAAGCGTATTAATGAGGCCGACCCGAGAGTGAAGGCGGCGATTTATATGAGCCCGCCTGTCAATCTGGCGGGCCGTGATGCCAAGAATCTTTACGGCTCAATCAAAATTCCCGGCATGAATATGACCGGAACTGAAGACAATTCGCCCATTAACAACAACTCTGCTGCCGATCGTTTGATTCCATACAAAAACATCAATGCCCCTGAGCAGTATCAGGTTATTTTCAATGGTGGTGATCATGCCATTTTTAGTGGAACTAATGCCCGCGCACTGGGTCAGCGTGACGTGGCAAAAGATGCTCAGTTTCATGAGCTTATCAATAAACTTAGCGTGGCCTTTTTTGATGCTTATTTGAAGGGTGACGCCAAGCAGAAGCAATGGCTCAAGCAAAGTGCCGCGGCCTATCTGGGAAATCAGGCCACCTTCGAGTTTAAGTAGAGTTTGGTCTTGTCTGACTTGCTTTGTTACGCCTGGCAACTTTTGCCCGCGTCTTTGCCCTCATGACATGGTCAATGCTTTATTCTTTAGCAAGGCTCCATTGAGGGCTGAGGCTTTGTTGTGGTCGTTAACCAGGTTGGATAGTTGAGGTGCTTATGCGCGGTCGCAATAACAGATGCAAATTGTTCGGATGCAAACAGAATCTTCTGGCCGAATTCGGGCTGGCAGAAAGCGGTCTGGCAAAAGTCGCTATGTCGGTTTGCCTTGCGTTTTTTGCTGCAGCACCGAGCTGGGCGGGAGTGACTGTCGATGAAGCTTTGCTTTCGCCGCAGAGTTTGACTGCTAGTTCTGGCAATGACGGCCGCGACGAATTGCAGGGCATGCTAGAGCGCGTGCGCAAGCTCAAAGGCTACACCTACGACAGTGTTCTCACTACCTATACCAGTGGCAAACCGATTGTTGAAATAGGCAAGCTCTATTTCAAGAGTCCCAATTTAATTCGCTTTGAAGTTATCAAAAGTGGCTCCCGCAGCGGGGCTGTGGTGGTGAAGCAAGCCGACGGTAAGATTCGTGGACATATGGGCGGAGCTTTCAGTGGCATAAAACTTACCCTTTCGCCAGATTCGAAAATACTAAAATCGGCTAACGGATTTAGCATCATGCAGGCTGATTTGGAGAGCTTGTTGAACGGTGCAGAGAAGAAAGCAAAGAGTGATTTCAAGTGCCTGGCGGTTGGTCCGGGCTCTGGTCGTCCAGCGGTGGTGGAGCTTTTAGAGAGCGACGGCGATGTTAAAGACCGTATTGCTGTCGATTCGCGGGGCAAGCTGCCATCGGAATGGAGTATTTTCAATAGTAATAAGCTGGTGTCTGCTCTGCAGCTCAATAATGTTGAAGCGCGCAGTGATTTGTCCGACAATTTGTTCACGTTTGATAGCGATAGTGAATCTAAGTCATTAGTTTGTGATTCGCTCTCGGCCACGTCTGGCTTGGGGGCTCTCAAGGCAGCGCCGGAGCGTGCCGTTGATGTTGCTACTTGCAAAGACATCGAGCGCATGATCAAGCAAATGACCGTGCTTGCTGATTATATTCCTGGTGAAGTGGGTCAGGGCGATGGTTGGGCCACCGGGGCTAGAGAAGCGCTACTTTCTACTTGCGTTGATCTTGAGTCTCTACAGTATGCCTTGAGCCCTGTGAGTGGTGCCATTAGTAACACTAAAAGTGGCGCTAGTGGTGGCACAGCTAGTGGCACAACTAGTGGCGGTTCTAAGAGTAATTCTGCTAGTATCGCCAATCAATGGAATAGCTCAGCTGCTTCCTTCCACACAGCTCTTGATCAATTGTTTGATCAGCTCTCCAATGACCAGCCTGATAGTGCTGCCGTGAAGAAAGCTGCTAGCGATCTTAAGGCCGCTGTGAAAGCCCTTCGCGCCGCTAGTGAGCGTATCGAAGACTTGATATAGATGGTTATATCAAGTCGCTTCGCTGTATTGTCAGCCCTGGCTTTTCCTCTGATTATTGCTTTATCTAGCGAACCGGCTTGTGGGGCACCAGGGGCGCAATCGTCAAAGAAAACTGATACTGCCAAACTCGCCAAGGCGAGTGGCCTTAAGCCTTTGACCAAGCAAGAGCAAGACTTCCCTGTGGAAGAGGGACGCGGGCTCATCTCGCGTGGAAATTATGCGCGGGCTCTGTTCGTGCTGCAGAGCAATATCGATGCTTGGGTTAATCGTAGTGCCAAGAACCCGATCACTATCAATGTGGGCGACTGGCGTGCCGATCCTACTGGTCAAAATTTGGCTCTGCGTGAGCTCAGCTCTGAGCAGTTGCTTCGTATTCATTTTACTGATGTCTATAACTTGCGTGGAATTGTCTATACCTGCACGAAGCAGTTACCTGAGGCTGCTGAGAGTTTCCGTAAGGCTGTTGAGTGCAATCCGTTCAACGGTACAGCTTTAGGTAATTTGAGCTCTATCTATTTTCGCCAGGGTCGTTTAGATGATGCCATGGCTACTGCCAAGAAGGCTTTGCGCATTAGCGATCGCTTTATTGATTGCCATAGCGGTCTTGCCACCATTTACCGTGCTAAGAACCAGTTTGATCTGGAGCGGCAAGAGCTTGAAGCTGTGAACCGCTGTCGTCAGCTTCGGGCCAAGGATAATTTGAACCTTTCTAATTTGAGCCGCTCTAAGTATATGTATGACTTGATTTCGCAGAAGCCTCAGTCGGCAAAGAAGCAAATTGCCATGGGTGCCATTCACAAACAGTTGAATAATTTTGCTGAGAGTGAGAAGTGTCACTTAGCCGCTCTAAAGCTAGACGGTAAGCTGGTTGAGGCCCACTGGTCTTATGGCTTGTTGTTAATGGATGAGCATAAATATGCTGATGCTGTGAGGGAGTTTACCCAAGCAGTCAGTCTCGATTCCACTTACGCTATGCCTTACTTCTATCGGGCTGAGTCAAACTATTCGCTGAAAAAATATACTGAGGCAATTGCTGATTACAGCAAGTTTCTTCAGATGGGGCCTAAGCTGCCGGGTCTTGAACTTGATGCATACTTGGGTAGAGCTAACAGTCATGGCCGTCTTAAAGAGTATGCAGAGGGTATTAAAGATTTCAACAAAGTTCTTGCCTTTAAGCTTGCACCCGCTTTCCGGGCCGGGATATTGAGTGGCCGTGGCACTCTCTATGAGGGTTTGGGCAACAAAACCCAGGCTCTAAAAGATTATGAGGCTGCGATGGAGCTGGCTCCCAATAACAAAGCTATCTCTGGCAAGCACGGAAAGATTATGCTGGCGCAAGGGGAGTATGAGCAGGCTACTGTTGATCTCAGCAATTCTAGTAAGACCGAAGTGGCTGAAGTTTCTAAAGAGCCGCCCAGTGCAGCTGATTTGAAGGCACAGATTGCTCACTACGATAAGTTGATTAAGATGTTTCCGCGCACTGCTGTGGATAGTCTTTATAATCGTGGTCTGCTCTATCTCACTATGGCTGATGCTGCTAAGGCTGCGGCTGATATGCAGGCGGTGGTGGCAGCGGCAAAAGAGAGTAATGATACGGCCGATTATGCTGTGTGCTATGGCAGTATTGCTATGCGCATGCAAAACAAGATTGTCGAGGCAGATAAGCTGTTATTGGCTTATGGTAAGAAGTCCCGTCGAGTAGCAGCACCAGCAGTGGTGGAGTATTTCCTCAATAGGCCTGCCGCATTGATCGTGAAAAAACTGTTGGTCGGTGACAATAAGCAGAAGACTAGAGTTTTGACGCTAGTTGGCCTTGATTGCTATTCGCGCAACGATAAAAATGGCGCCAGAAAGTACTTGAGTCTAGTGAGGAATGCTGGCGATCCTTCCATGGATGAGTATGCCATGGCACTGTCGTATTTAAAGCGGCTGGGGCAGAATTAAGAACTGAATACTAGGAATTAGGTCTCGGAAGTAAAATCTAAACCTAATAACTAAAACTAGAAACTAAATACCGGTCTATCCGGCAGCTGCTCGAATTCTTTTTGATCGAAGCGATAGAGTTTGGCTGGGCGAAATGAACCTTGCTGTGTGGTTTCGTCTAATTCTTGCAGCACGCCGAGTTTTAAGAACTTTTTGCGGAAGTTGCGGTTGTCTACCGGTCGCCCAAGAACCGCCTCGTATACAGATTGCAAATCGCGCAAAGTAAACTTTTCGGGCAGCAAACTAAAGGCCGCTGCTGAATATTCGATTTTGTACTTTATTCGCTGGTGGGCATAATCGATGATTCGTCGGTGGTCGAAAGCTAGCTTTGGTAAGTCGAGAACTGGCCACCAGGCTACTCCGCTAGCATCTGAGCTAGCAATTAGTTTGAGGTCGTCCTGGCGCAAGAGGGCGAGGTACGACACGGTCACTACTCTGGCGCGGGGGTCGCGGTGTTTGTCGCCAAAGGTGTAGAGCTGCTCTAGATAAACACCGCCGACATTGGTTTCTTCTAAAAGTACGCGGGCGGCGGCCTGTTCGACGCTGTCGTCCTGCTCGTGCAAGAATCCACCGGGCAGGGCCCACATGGTCTTAAAAGGATCATGCTTGCGCCGAATCAAGACTATCTCTAGTTGGCCTTCTTGGGCTGCTAGAGCGACAGTGTCGACGGTTAGTTTAATAGGTTCTACGGTCATTTCTTAAGTATACCTTAATAAGCGTATTTGTAACGTTTGTCTCGGCTCTTTAGGCATTTATCGGACCGTATGAGGGGTGCTGGAGGACGTGACGGTAGTCCTGGTCGTTCTCTGTGGTTATCCGCAAACATCCAATCCTTGGGCCTTCCCGCCAGTCGGCCTGGCCGGGGATCTGATCTGGTACATGGCGGCGGGGTTGCCAACGGAGGCTAAAACAGCAAGATTAATCTGTTTCTAGGCCCGCTGGCGCAATATTTAGGTGCATTGTCAAACGGTAAGTGGTAAAACAGAAGTAGTAAAACGTAAAAAGTACGTTTACTCGAAGGGGAAGGTCCAAGACAAGTTCGGCCAAGAAAACTAATTCAACGCTTAAATCAAACCTGGCAAGTGCGCTAAGGCTGCGTTAGAGAAAGCAAACGAGGATGAGACAAATTCGATGAATACTACAACATCCGCATCGACTTCTAAGACAGAGTCTAAACCAGATTCTGCAACTGAAGCGGCATACAAAATCGATAGTCATACTCAGAAGCTTGTTGACGAAATTAAGCAGCTGAGCAAGAAGCGCAATGCTGTCATTCTCGCTCACAACTATCAGATTCCCATTATTCAAGACATTGCTGATTTCGTCGGCGATTCGCTCGGTCTCTCACAGCAAGCGGCAAAGACTAGCGCTGAGACCATCGTATTTTGCGGTGTGCACTTTATGGCTGAAACCGCTGCTATCTTGTGCCCCACCAAGCGTGTGCTTATCCCGGATCTTGAGGCAGGCTGCTCCCTGGCTGCATCGATTGATTTGGCTGGCTTAGTGGCCTGGAAGGCTGAACATCCTAATGCTGTGGTGGTGTCTTACGTCAATACCACTGCTGAGATTAAGGCTCTGTCCGATTATTGCTGCACTTCTGGTAACGCTTTGAAAATCGTACAGTCTATTCCTGAAGACAAAGAGATTCTCTTCTTGCCTGATCAGTTCTTGGGCTCTTGGGTGCAGAAAATGACTGGCCGCAAGAATATGCACATCTGGATGGGTGAGTGCCACGTGCACGCCGCGGTGCATCCAAGCAAGATTGACGAGAAGATGAAAGAGCATGCCGATGCTGAGCTTCTAATTCACCCTGAGTGCGGCTGTCTTACTCCTTATCTTGACCGGGTGGCCCGCAATTCTCCTGATAGCAAGGACGTTTTGAAAGTGGCATCGACCGAGGGCATGCTCAAGCTTGCCACTAGTTCGTCTGCGAAGAAGTTTGTGGTCGCCACCGAAGTTGGTATCTTGCATAGGCTGAAGAAAGAAAACCCTGAGAAAGAATTCTTGCCTATCAGTTCTGAAATGAGCTGTCAATTTATGAAGATGATTACTTTAGAGAAGCTGCACCGTTCGCTGGTGGAAGATGTCTTCCATGTGACAGTGCCTGAAGAAACAGCTTCTAAGGCGCGTCTGGCTATCGAGCGCATGATCTCGATTTTCTAGGAATCACTTAGGAATTACTTAGGTACAGAACAATGCCCAACTCAAATATAGCTCCAATAATTGATGCCGATGTTTTAATCGTCGGCTCAGGTTTGGCTGGTTTGATGCTTGCTCTGCGTTTGCAGTCGGCCGGTAAAGGTCTGTCTGGTCTGAAAGTGGTGCTGGTTTCTAAAGCTGGCTTGCTTGACTCTAACAGCTCCTGGGCGCAAGGTGGAGTGGCTGCCGTAACTGGAGCTAATCCCTTCGACTCACCTGAGATTCACCTGGCTGATACCATCAAAAGCGGTGCTGGGCTAACCGACATTGATGCCGCTCGTGGCATAGTGTTTGCCGGGCAGCGCTTGATTGAGGAGCTTGACCGTCTGGGTGTTGATTTTGATAAGAATCCCCAGGGTGGTCGCGACCTCGCCCTTGAAGGTGGGCACAAAGAAGCTCGTGTGGTGCACACAAAAGACACCACTGGCCGGTCGATTACTCAGGCTCTGGGCGATAAAGTTCTGCAAGCTGCAGCAATCAATGAAAATTTGGTGGTGCTGGAGAATACTTGCGCTATCGATCTAGTTATGGTCGATGGAGTTTGTTGTGGTGCTCAGTTCATTGTCAGCGAAGAGGGCTTGAACAGTGAGATTTTAGTTCGCTCTGCCTACACAGTGCTTGCTACTGGTGGTGTCGGTCAGATTTTTGAACGCACTACCAACCCTGAGGTTGCTACCGCTGATGGTATTGCCTTAGCTTACCGGGCTGGTGCTGCTCTGAGTGATATGGAGTTCGTACAGTTCCACCCCACTGCTCTGATGCTCGAAGGCGCTCCTGCTTTCCTCATCTCAGAAGCGGCTCGGGGAGCTGGTGCAACTTTGCTTGACCACAAGGGGCAGCGCTTTGTAAAACGCTTCCACCATGACGGTGAATTAGCTACTCGTGACATTGTTTCGCGGGCAATTCATTCGGTCATGAGCGAGAACGAATTAGCGCAAGTCTACTTAGATATGAGACCAATAGGTGCCGCGCAGATCCGCGAGAGATTCCCCAATATCCTCAAGACCTGCGCACAGTATGGCATTGACCTGTTGACTCAGCCAATTCCTGTCGCTCCTGCGGCCCACTATATGATGGGTGGAATCAAGGCGACTTTGAGTGGTCGCACTAGTGTTGATGGTCTCTATGCCATCGGGGAGTGCGCTTGTACTGGTTTACATGGTGCTAATCGCTTGGCGAGCAATTCGCTGTTAGAAGCTGGAGTGATGGCTCTCAATCTTGGTGATGAGCTATTGGGTGGCGAAGTGTTTGGTGGCCAGATTAATGCCACAGGTGGTGCTGCTTTTGGCTCTGCAGAAATTAACTCTGATGAACTCAACTCTAGTGATTTAGAAGCGGCTGGTGTCTTTGCTGACATCAAGTCTGTGGCGCTAATTCCGACACTGCGAAAAGACCAACAGATTTTGCTGCCGGTTGACCTGCAAAGTTTCCGCTCGCAGATGTACCGCTATGCTGGGCTGGTGCGTTCGCAGTCTGGTCTAATCAGGCTCTTGAACTATCCTGGGCAGTCTGTGCCAATTGCTTCTGCTTCTAGTTTGGCTTCTAATTCGGGATCTGGTTCTGGATTGAGCTCTTCTGCCGTAGCTGGCTTAACAGCGGCCCACCATAGTGCACGCAATATCTATCAAGTTGGCAGGCTGATTGCTCAAGCGGCGTTCTTGCGAAAAGAATCTCGTGGTTCCCATCTGCGTGAAGACTTCACTTCGGCCGATGATGCCAACTTCGCGCGTCATCTAGGGGCTACTACAGGGGCCTTTGCTTCTACTGTTTGACATCCAGCTTGCACAACTATATAATTGTGTAATGATACCAGCATTTGACGAGAATAAGAACTTTCCGCCGGGCAATTATATTTGCACGATGGACGAGATTGAAGCTCGGTTTGCAAACAATGAACATCGTCGTAGGTTGTTCAGTCAGCTTTTGCGGGTGATCGATATTTTGACGGAGGCCTGTTGTCGGGAGGTTTATCTCGATGGGAGTTTTATTACTGCTGAACCCAGACCGAATGATTTTGATCTCTGCTATGAGCCAACGGGCCTTAAACCAACTGAGAGCTTTAGACCGTTGCTCGCTCTCGATTTTGAGACCAGGCAAGCTTTATACGGTGGTGATATTTTCCCTCGTATGCCTGAGCCGCCTTTTAGTTCCGACCATGTCCGGCTTTGGCAGTTAGACAAGAATGGAGAGGCAAAAGGAATAATTCGTATTTTGTTAGGGGAACCACTTCATGATTAAAAACGATAGACAGTATCAAGTTAGTTGTAAAAATCTTGCTGATTTTAGGGCTAGTCTTGCGCTGTTGGAAGAACGTGGCGCTGGAGATTCACCTAAGTGGCTTTATGATGAGCAGCTGAAGACTGTTAGGGGTGAGATAGTGAGGCTGGAAAAACTTATTCAGGATTTTGAAAACCTCAAGGTTGGTAAGGTAAAACTGCCCGCGCTAAGCAGTGCCGTTCAGCATGTGCCTGATTTGTTGATCAAGTATCGAATAGCAAAGCACTTGACTCAGCGGGAGCTTGCTCAACTTCTTGGTCTTCATGAACAACAGATTCAGAAGTATGAGAGTACGAATTATGGTGCTGCCTCCCTGGATACGATTTGCCGAATTGCAGACGTATTAGAAAAGCATGAAATACAGTGAGTTTTCAGACCCACGGTTAGTGGCCATTTACGATACTGTCAATCCAATAGGCGAGTACAAGGCCTTCTATCTTGAGCTTGCTGCGAAGTTGGCAGGCGAGCGTGGCACTTTATCTATCATCGATCTTGGTTGCGGTAGCGGACAGTTGACTTGTGAGTTGGCTAAGCAAGGTCATCATCTTATTGGCGTGGAGCCATCGGAGGCTATGCTCGGCTTGGCTAGGAAACGGGCGACCAATGAGCTAGTGGAGCCGCTGGCTACTGACGCGAAGCTGTTGGCTGCTGATTCGACTTGCGGTTCGCAGTCGCACAGTATTTCTCCTGTCAAATGGCTCCACGGTGGAGCGCAGAACCTAGATGCTTTTGAAGCGGATCTGGCCGTCATGACCGGTCATGTGGCTCAGTTTTTTCTTGAGGACGAAAGTTGGCAACAAGCTTTGCGTTCGATTCATGGAGCACTGAAGCCTGGTGGTCATCTGGCTTTCGAGTGCCGCAATCCACTTGTGCAGCCGTTCTTGAGAGCATCGCGTCAGATGGCGCAGCGAGGATCGCAGATTTCAGAGCAGGTTTCCGAAAACTCAGATTGCTCGGAACAGTCTGAACATATAGATTGGCCTTCCGACATAAATCGGCGCAAGGTGTTCGACCCTGTCGCCGGTGCTGTGGAATGGTGGTTCCAGCTTTTGTCAGTTGAAGGTGATCGCGTACTCTACGAGATTCACTATTTATTTGAGAAGACTGGCGAGAAAGCCATATCAGTAAATGAGCTGCGCTTTCGCTCTCGCGACGAGTTGCAAAACTCTCTTTTAGATGCCGGTTTTACTGTCGAATGTGTCTATGGCAATTGGGACTTTCAATTGGCCGACGGCGATAGCCCCGAGTTCATTTTTGTGGCTCGCCGCAGCTGAAGTTTAACCACTAGGGAACTATTGCTACCGTGATTGCTAGCAACTGGAACTTTTAGAACATTTACCCAGTCGGTGCCAGTCTATAGAATTAGATTGTCAACTGGAACCGGAGTCATTGATAAAATCTGATTTGCCACTAGAATCAGGTTTACAGCTAGAATCAGGTTCGGCACTTAAAACAGGTTTGATACTAAACTCTGTGTTGATATTAGAATCTAGCTTGATACTAAAATAGTCATGCCAGAAAAACGGAGCGCTTCCAAGTTTAAAGCTTGACTTATGCCAAATGAAGCCACCATTCCTAATATAGGCACCGTTGTTGCTGTGCGTGGCAGCGTGGTAGATGTAAAGTTCGAGCAGCAATTGCCGGCTATTCATTCCCTTTTGCGTGCAGGCGACAAAGAGCAAATAGTCATAGAGGTCTTGTCTCAGCGCGACGCCCACCATGTGCGCGGTATTGCCATGACTCCGACCCAGGGTCTGGCACGCGGTATGGCCGTGCAAGACAGTGGCGGACCGCTCAAAGCTCCTGTGGGCAAAGCAATTTTGTCGCGCATGTTCGATGTTTTCGGCAACCCTATCGATAGAGAAGGGCCAGTGCCAGATGTCGAGTGGCGCTCTGTGCACCGGTCTCCACCAGCTCTTTCGAAGCGCTCTACTAAATCGCAAATATTTGAGACTGGCATAAAAGTAATCGATGTTTTGGTGCCCTTAGAGCGTGGTGGCAAGGCCGGGCTATTTGGTGGAGCTGGAGTGGGCAAGACTGTTTTGCTCACTGAGATGATTCACAACATGATTGGCCACCAGGAAGGTGTCAGTATTTTTTGTGGCATTGGCGAACGTTGCCGCGAGGGCCAAGAACTTTATACCGACATGCGAGATGTTGGTGTCTTGAAGAATATGGTGATGATTTTTGGTCAGATGAATGAGCCGCCCGGAAGTCGCTTTCGTGTCGGTCACGTTGCTTTGACTATGGCTGAGTATTTTCGTGATGATGAACATCGCGATGTGCTGCTTTTGGTTGATAACATTTTTCGCTTCATTCAAGCAGGTATGGAAGTATCAGGCCTGATGGGGCAAATGCCCTCGCGGCTTGGTTATCAGCCGACTATGGGCACCGAGCTATCTAGTTTAGAAGAGCGTATTGCTAATACCGATGCTGGTGCCATTACCTCGATTCAAGCGGTGTATGTTCCGGCCGATGACCTAACCGACCCTTCGGCGGTACATACATTTTCGCATCTGTCTGCCTCTATTGTTCTGTCGCGTAAGCGGGCTAGCGAAGGTCTCTTTCCTGCCATCGATCTATTGCAATCAAATTCGCGCATGGCCACTGCTGGCTTTGTCGGCCAGAGGCACTATGATCTGGCCCAAGCGATTCGGCGTACCCTGGCACAATATGCCGATCTCAAAGATATTATTGCCATGCTTGGTCTAGAGCAGCTTTCTCCAGAAGATCGAAAAGTTGTGGCAAGGGCTCGTCGTCTCGAGCGCTTTTTGACTCAGCCGTTTTTCACCACCGAGCAGTTTAGTGGTATCAAAGGGAAGTTAGTTAGCTTGAGCGATTCGTTAGATGGTTGTGAGCGCATTTTAAACGATGAGTATAAAGACTATCCTGAAAGCGCACTCTATATGATCGGCGCCATTGGCGAAGCTGATGCGAAACGGGCCGGTAAGCCTTCTGAGAGTGATGCTCATGCAAGAGTCTGATTTGATTACTCTAAAAGTGCTTTTGCCCTTCGGCGTATTTGCTGAGAAGGCAGATGTTCTTAAGGTCGTGGCCGATACCAATGTTGGTTCGCTAGGCATACTACCGCATAGGCTCGATTGTGTGGCGGCGTTGACTCCGGGCATTTTGTTTTACGAGAGCAAGAGTGATGGCGATGTTTATATCGCTGTCGACCAAGGAATTTTAGTCAAAGTTGGTCTGACCGTGCTGATTTCAGTTAGCAATGCTATTGCGGGCAAAGACCTGAATCAACTCAAGCAAGCTGTGGAAAGTCAGTTTCTCAATTTGAACCAGCAGGAAAAGAATGTTCGCTCTTTGATGGCTAAGTTGGAAAGTGGTTTAATTAGTCGGCTAGCGGGGTTGCAGCGTGACTAATTCTAATTTTGAACCAGATTCTAGCTCCGATTCAAGTAACAGCTCTGCTTCGAATTTTAGCTCGGCTTCAAGCTCTGGCTCGGCTCCGAATGCTATGCCGCAATCCGATGTGAAAGTTAATTCGTTGAGTGAAGAAATCGGAGCCAAGGCTGCTCTTAAGCTCAAGGCTCAACGCAGCGGCACACCAGGTGTTTGGTTTGGTCTGGGCATGACTGGTCTGATTGGTTGGTCTGTGGTTGTTCCCACTTTGCTTGGCACCGCATTTGGAGTCTGGCTCGATAGCAAGTATCCTGGTGTTCACTCGTGGACTCTGATGGGACTGGCCCTCGGTATTCTCGTTGGCTGCTTGAATGCTTGGCATTGGGTGCAGTCGGAAGATAAGGCCATGCACGGCAATGTTGATGGGGTAAACGGCGCGAGCGGCGTCACCGGTGCGAGTGGTGTCAATGGTGCAAGTGGTGTCAATGGTCCGAGTGGTCCTGACAGCAAGAGAGGGCCGCGACCATGACTCTTTCATCTAGCGCAATTTTAATTTTAGCTAGCGCCGCTGTGGTCGGTGTAGTTTTGGGCCTGATTTTCTACGGCGGCCTTTACTGGACTGTTTCTCGCGGTCTCGTTTCTAAGCACCCGGCACTGTGGTTTCTTTTCAGTCTACTTGCACGTGTCAGCATTGTTATAGCTGGATTCTATTTCGTCTCGTGCTATCCGCTACAGGGCTCTTCCTTTGCTTCTGGGCCTGCTCTATCTCACTCTACTGGGCCATTGCTGCAGATGGAACGGCTGATATCCTGCCTTCTGGCGTTCACCATAACTGGTTTGATTATCCGTTGGCTTAGCCGGCCGTCTAAGCAAGAGCGGTTGCCCCAGTTATCAGTGCTGCCTAAATCGATGGGAGCTTCTGGTCTGTCTGAGCGGTCTTTAGAGAATTCTAGCCCGGAGGTTGGTCATGCATCTGACTCCTGATCAAATAATCTTCTGGCAAAGTGCAAATGGATTCGTCAAAATCAATGCCACCATTGTTTCCACTTGGGCATTGATGTTCTTTATGGTGGTGGGCTCAATGCTCATAACCAGAAATCTTTCAACCGGCATTGAGCGGTCCTCTTGGCAGAATTTTCTTGAGATTATTGTCACTGGTATCAACAAACAAATTGAAGATGTTGGACTGCGTCAACCGGAGCGATACATTGGATTCTTAGGAACACTATTCTTGTTTGTGGCTATGGCGGCACTTGCCACCATTATTCCGGTTTACGAACCGCCAACCGGATCGCTCTCGACTACTCTAGCCTTGGCCCTCAGTGTCTTTATTGCGGTGCCCTTCTTCGGCATCGAAGAACAGGGGCTGGGTCGTTATCTCAAATCTTACTTAGAGCCCACAGCAATTATGTTGCCTTTTAACATCATTAGCGAAGTGTCGCGCACTCTCGCTCTTGCTGTAAGGCTATTTGGCAACATGATGAGTGGCACGATGATTATTGCCATACTTTTGACTATTGCGCCGCTGATTTTCCCGCTCTTTATGACTTTGCTCGGCTTGCTTACAGGCATGGTGCAAGCCTATATTTTCAGCATTTTAGCCGGAGTCTATATTGCTGCTGCCACTCTTACTAGAGAAAATTCATCACCAAAAGTAGACGGGCATTAGGAACTTAGGAAAGTAGGAAGTTAGGAAAGTAGGAACTTAGAAAAGTAGGAACTTAGAAAGTCGGATAGAAGGAAAGAAGGATCGATATGGACAACATTACTGCCATTGCCATTGCCTCAATTGTTACTGCCGGGCTGACAACCAGCTTCGGTTGTATGGGGCCAGCACTGAGTGAAGGCAAGGCTGTCTCCACGGCACTCACTGCTCTGGCGCAACAGCCAGACGCCTCGGCCACTATTACCCGAACGTTGTTTGTTGGTTTGGCGATGATTGAGTCGATGGCGATTTATTGCTTTGTCGTTTCGATGATTCTAATTTTTGCCAACCCATTCTGGAATCACATCATCGCTAGCAGTGTAGGAAAGTAGGCCATGCTGATTGATTGGTTTACAGTCGGTGCGCAAGCCGTCAACTTCCTGATTTTGGTCTGGTTGATGAAGCGCTTTCTCTATAAGCCTATTTTGAACGCTATTGATGCGCGTGAAAAGAAAGTGGCAGCGGAGTTAGCCGACGCCGATGCTAAGCGGGCCGAAGCGCTGAAAGAACGCGATCAGTTTCAACAGAAAAATGATGAGTTTGATCGTCAACGCCTGGGGTTGATGAACAAGGCCCAAGATGATGCTAAAGCTGAGCGCGAAAAGCTGCTTGAGGAGGCGCGTCAGGCGGCCGAGCAGCTCAGGGTAAAGAGTAAAGAGCGTTTTGCCATTGACGCTGAGAATTTGAAGCAGTCGATTAGCCATCGCACTCAGCAGGAAGTTTTCGCCATTGCCAGGAAGACTTTGAGCGATCTTGCCAGTGCAAGTCTAGAAGAACAGGTCGCTGCCACTTTTATTCGTCGCATAACTGAGATGGACAGCAGCACTAGGGCCGGTTTGGTAGCCAGTCTTACTTCTGGTATTACTTCTAGTTCCATTTCTGGCTCCGCGTCCGGACCGATTTCTGGTGCTGCTTCTGGTGCGGCTTCTGGTTCTGCTTCTAGTTCTGCTTCTAGTGCTGCTACAGTTCGTAGCGCCTTTGAGCTTTCGCCTGAACAGCGCGCCGCCATTGAAGCTGCGCTCAATCAGGCACTGTCGCTGCGCCTTGAGCTTAATTTCCAAACCGCTCCAGAACTTATCAGTGGCATTGAACTCGTGGCCAACGGCCAGAGTATTGCCTGGAACATTAGCGACTATCTCAGAGCTATGGAGAAGGCTGTCCATGGTAAATGAGTGGAAGGCTAACGATTCGTCCAGTAGTGCTTCATGCAATAGTGCTACATCCAATAGCGCCCTGCCTCAAGACATGCCTGAAAGTTTAGTCGGTGTTGTGGACCAAGTTTTCGCAGCTCTATCGACTAGTCGTGAGAATTTCGCGCCGCAACTATTGTTGCGCGAAGTCGGCACTGTGACTTCCGTGTTAACTGGTATTGCCACAGTCGATGGCCTGCCCAATGTTGGCTACGAGGAGCTGCTGAAGTTCCCCGGCAATGTCTATGGTATTGCCTTCAATATAGATGAATCTGAGATTGGAGTGATTTTACTCGGCGACTATTGGCATTTGAAAGCTGGTGATCGAGTCGAGCGCACTGGCCGAGTGATGGACGTGGCTGTGGGCGACTATTTGTTGGGTCGAGTGATTGATCCGCTTGGTCGTGCCCTCGATGACAAAGAGATAGAGCACACTAGGGAGCGTATGCCGATTGAACGCCCAGCTGCAGCAATCATGGACCGCTCACCGGTGACGGTGCCTTTGCAAACCGGGCTGAAAGTGATTGATGCTTTGATTCCTATCGGGCGCGGTCAGCGGGAGCTAATCTTAGGCGATCGGCAAACAGGCAAAAGTACTATTGCCATCGATACTATAATTAGTCAGCGCGGCCAGAACGTAGTCTGTATTTATTGTGCTATTGGTCAGCGGGCTTCGACTGTTGGTCGAAACATTGCCATTATGCGCGAAAAGGGAGCTATGGACTACACCGTTGTTGTGGTCACTGAAGGCGACGCTCCTCCGGGTTTGGCTTATATAGCTCCTTACGCTGCCACTAGCATTGCCGAGTATTTTATGAATGCCGGACGCGATGTGCTAATTGTCTACGATGACCTCACCCAGCATGCTCGCTCCTACAGGGAGCTTTCGCTGCTCTTGCGTCGACCTCCTGGTCGCGAAGCTTTTCCTGGCGATATTTTCTATATTCATTCGCGCTTGCTTGAGCGCGCAACCCGGATGTGTCCGGAGTTTGGTGGTGGTTCGTTGACCGCGCTTCCTATCATCGAGACCGAAGCTCAAGACATTGCTGCCTATATTCCAACCAATTTAATTTCAATCACTGATGGCCAGATTTATCTTTCTCCCACTCTCTTCGAGTTAGGCATGCTGCCTGCCGTTGATGTTGGCAAGTCGGTTTCTCGCGTTGGTGGCAAAGCGCAGCTACCGGCATATCGAGCTGTCGCTAGTGATCTCAAGCTAGCCTACGCTCAATTTGAGGAGCTGGAAACTTTTGCCCGCTTTGGTGCCAGTCTTGACGCTAGCACTCGCAAGATTATCGAGCACGGTCAGCGCATTCGTTCTTGCCTGAAGCAGCCTGAGTTTTCGCCACTTTCTGTGGCCGAACAAATTATTGTTTTGCTGGCATTGATTGCAGGTTTGTTTGATGCAATTGCAATTGCGCGCATGACTGAGGCTCAGAAGATAGTGCAGGAGTCTGCAGCCAAGATTCCTGCGGATGTTATTGACAGGCTGCTTCATGCCAAAAGCTTGAGCCCTGAAGATAGAGCAGCAATAGTGCAGATTGCCAGGCAGGCTCTTGCGGATTTTAAATCATGAGTGATACCACTGAGAATCTGCGGCGCAAGATCAAGAGTGCGAGCGATTTGCAGTCGGTTGTGCGCACCATGAAAGCTTTGACGGCATCAAGCATTGGCCAATATGAACGTTCAGTTGAAGCTTTGGCCGATTATTACCGCACAATCGAGCTGGGTCTGCATGCCTGCCTTCCTCGTGACGGTGCGCCGCTTAGTGCTGCACCGACCGCTACGGCATCGACTAGTGCTGCACCCCTAAGTGCTGCCCCGCTTGCCGCTTCTTCGGTTAGAACTCCTCGCTATATCAATACTCCCGTAAATGCCATTGTCTTTGGCTCTGATCAAGGCTTGGTGGGACAATTCAATGACGTGGTGGCCGAATTTGCCTATGGCCACCTTTCTTCGTTTTTGGAGTTAAAGAGACAAGTTAAGATCTGGGCTGTTGGCGAGCGCGTAAGAGATCGTTTGCTTGATCTTGGACTGCCAGATGTTGGCCTTTATTCAGTGCCGAATTCAGTGGCAGCCATTAGTCCGCTCGTTGGTCAGATTCTTGTTGATAATCAGGTTGGCCAAAGTGATGCCTTGGTTACTAATTTGCAGCTCTTTTATAATCGTCCGTTGGCCGCTGCTATTTACGAACCGGTTGCTAAACAACTGCTGCCCCTCGATGAAACATGGCGTCAAAACTTAATTTCGCTTACCTGGCCGACCAAGACAGTACCGGAGGCCATTGGCGGTAAAGCAACTGCCCTGCGTCCACTAATCAGTTCTTATCTATTTGTCTCCCTCTTTCGCGCTTGTGCTGAATCTCTTGCTAGTGAGAATGCCAGTCGGCTGGCGGCGATGCAGAGGGCTGAGAAGAATATTGATGACTTGCTCGAAGACTTAAACGGTAGCTTCCATCGTCTGCGGCACAGCAATATTGACGAGGAGTTATTCGAAGTCGTTTCTGGTTTTGAGGCCCTGGGGGCAAGAGACACCTGATTTTAGTGTTGTAGTTGCCCTCATTTTGATAATACCCCAGCTTTCTTCGCATTTCGTTTGCAGATGCTCGTTTCTACTAAACTGATGCTCTGGAGCTATGTGCAATAATGTGCAAGCGCTGGCCTTATCCGGGCTAGATGATAAATTGTAAGGGCCCGGTTGGCAATGAAAGGTGAATTGTGATGGCTCGAGATTCTATGAATAGACACCCTCGTCGAACTCTCAGCTTTTTCGCTCTGAGTTTCTTGCTTTGTAGCACTGGTATCATTAGCGGTTGCAGCCTTGCTGGCTCAAGCGACCTATCGTCCAAGGTTCAAGCATTGGCTGCCCAAGGTAAGAATAGTGAATTGCTTGCCCTCTGTGAAAATGAACTCAAGTCGAAGCCAGATGATCCTAACCTGCTAGCCTACCGTGGCGTTGCTCAAATGAGACTGGGAAAAGCGGATCTGGCTAAAGCTGATTTGCTAAAGGCGATTAGCCTTGATGGCAAAGTTGGTTGGTATCATCGTGAACTAGGAAATGTCTATTCGGATCAAGGCAAGTATAGAGATGCGATTGCTTCTTTCGATAACAATTTGCTCTTAGATCCACGTGCGCGCAATTCATCTGGAGTCTATGCCGGTCGAGCTTATGCCAATCTTAATTTGCGGGAACCGGCAAAAGCTGTGGCTGATGCTAGCGAGGCAATTAAGCTTGACCCTGCAGTCAAATATAATTATGTCACTCGGGCCGAGGCTTATGCGGAACTTGGTGAATTTGAGAAGGGCTTTCTGGATGCTAATAAGGCAATTGAACTTGATAGCACTAGTCCAGGCGCTTACTTAGCAAGGGCGAAGTTGTATCTTGCTAAGGGCGACTGCGAACACTCATATGATGATGCATTGAAAGTTCTCAGTCTCGACAAGAAATATTGGCAAGCTTCTGAGTATGTGTTAGCAATAGATCTTGTAAAGGGTGATATCGCTAGCGCTATTAAAGTTGGGGATCAACTGATTACTCAATTTCCTGATGGGTCGGTCGGTTTTGCCGACAAAGCTTCGTGTTATTTCTGTATGGGTGACCTTGAGCAAGCTGCCAAGTTGGCAGATAAAGCATTGGCAATTCAGCCGGCGAGTCGAAGAGCCCTGCAAACGCGGACGCTCGTAGCGGCGCGATTAGGTGACGAGAAAAAGACTCTTGATTTACTCAATAGAGCTGAGAAGCTTGAGCCCGGTGCAGCAATCGTTGCCAAAGATCGAATCATATCGCTGCTTTTCCTCAAGAAGAATCAAGAAGCTTTAGCCTTGTGTGATGCTACCATCGCGAAAGAAGCAGCGGATGGTAAACAATATGAGTCAGATACTACCTATCGCCTTCGTTCAGAAGCATATCGACGATTGAAGTTGAATCAGCTAGCTGACGGCGATATGAAGAAAGCACTTGCCGAAGGCTATCAAAAACGCTCAGTTTTGGAGCTTTATTTAAAATTGCTGTAAGCCAGCAGCGTTAGCATCTTTACTCATGGTTATGCTGGTGTTGCCCTCGGTGATAGCCTGGGCGCGGGCCCGCAGTTCATCGGTTTGTTCGCGCATGCCGAGATAATAGAGGACATAGGCATATCTATCTAAGTAAGGTACCAGGGCAACAGAGTCAGGGCCACTATTCTGTTCCGCCAACTGCAAAGCTTTTTCAAAAAGTGGTGCTGCTTCTGCATATTTCTTTTCTTGAGCGTATATGTTTGCTAAGGCAAAGGCCGCTCTAGCTTCGTTGCCGTTCTTTGATGGTGCTGCTTTCCAGAAGTCTTGGGCGCGCACGTAAAGTGCTTCAGCTTCAGCGAGCTTGTTTTCTTGCAGCAGGCATTTGCCCAGTTTGTCTAAACGCGCATAAACTTGATAGTTCTCTGGCGGCTGAATGCGTTCTGTTATGTCGAGGGCGTCTTTCAAATTAGCTTCGGCCTCTTCATAGTCTTTGCGTGTCAGAGCTAATACCCCAAGACTGTCATAACTGTTGGCGAGAGAGAGGTGATGTGCTCCTAGTACCGTTGATTTGACATTGAGTGCGGCAGTGAAGAGGCGTTCCGCTAGAGACAAGTTTTCAGCGTTTGCATCTTTGGTATTTGTTTCAGTAAGGTTAGAACCATTATTTACTGCATTGCTTTTGGTAGCGCTTGCAGCGTTGTCTACAGCACTATTTTTTGAGGCGTAGATATTGCCAATTTCATCGCAAGCAATAGCCCATTCAATTAGCGGATCGCGCATCACTGCTGACGCCTCACCAGCCCAGGCTTGAAGTGGTTGGCCTGCTTGCAGTGTCACTTTACCCTTCGCCTGGGTTCTGGCTTCATTGAGCTTGCCTTCCACAAAGGAAAGTATCTTTTCTGCTAATGGGTTGGCTTTGGTTGCACTTCCGTGTAACAGGTAAAAGCGCACCATGGAGGACATCGCTGGAATTAAGTGCTCGTCTTCTGCTCCGCTTGCTACTGTCTTTACTGCTAGCTCTTCTTCTAAGAGTGGCTCAGCTTCACTGAATCGTCCGCGAATTGCTAGGAGGCGACCTAGTTCACCGGAACTCTTCGCCAGACGAAGATCGCCAGCGGGAAAATTGCGGGCTTTTTCCACCGCTTCTCTTAGTAACCGTTCAGCGTCACCATATTCGCAATTGTAGGCTGCTTTTTCACCTTTAGATTCAAGCTGATCCCAGCTATCGCCAGCGGCACTGGGCTTCAATGCCGTTGTTTCTGTGGGGGTGTTGATTCTTCCGCTCACTCTTGTGGCGGCGTTTGTCAATGCTGCACTAGCTGTTGGGTTTGTCGTTGTGGTTGTCGGCACGCGATAGGGAATCTTGATGCTGCCGCCCTGAATATCTGTAGTGCTGTCAGCACTGCTGTCGCTGTTGGTTGCTACTGCAGGCCCTTCGCCAGAGCTGTTTCCAGTTGTGGTGTCAGTCGTGGTGCTTTCCATTGCAGGAGCGCTTGCTTCAGCTGAGCATGGTGCCGTTGACCACTGAGCTGTCAGCGATAGGCTTAATGCGATTAATAGTGTTGATGCTGGATGCAATTGACTTTTAGAGAGATTGAAGTTGATGGCGTGTCTGTTCATAGGCTCACTAATTGGCTACTCAGCAATGATAACGTATCTGCCACCACTGCGCAAAAACTGATGCTGATTATGGGGACCGTTCGATAGATAAGCCATACTATTTATTGGCTTGCCACAGATTTAATAGTCGAGAATATTCAGGCTTGACAGTTTCTTTTTTAGGCCTAGTGAATTTCGTGACCTGTTTTTGTGCCAAGTTGTCAGCGTTTTGGCAGGTTTTGCCGTTGAGGCTGTAAACGATTGCTGGGCGGTCTTTTTGCTTCACGAATTGGGTTCGGCTGAGGGCTTTGCAGGTCGAATTTTGACCGATATCGGTCAAAATTCGACCTGGACCATGCTGCGACTGACACTTTCGGCGTTATACTCATGAAAATTTTAATGTGGGGTGCCTCGTGAACTCAGTATTTAATAGTCCGCTGAAGCGTTTAATGTCGCCGGTACCCCTAAGTTTTTCCTTGTCTTTATGCTTTGCCGTATCTCTGTTCTTTACCAAAGGTTCTTTGCCAGTGTTGGCGGCACCGGATGTGATGACTTCTGGTGGCTCGACTGTCAGTGGAAGTACTCCCGTAAATCCTGTAGCTGTTCCTACTGGGCCATCTGCGTCTGGCGGTGAGGCAACCACAAGCCCAGCGACGGTCGCGCCAACAGTAACTCCAGAGGCTACATCAACACCTGCTCCGCCGCCAACGGCAACTTCAGGGGCAGTATCATCGCCTGCTCAGACAGCAAGTCCGGAGGCTATAGTAACTCCGGCCCAGGCACCAGCGCCTGTTCAGGCACCAACATCTGCTTCAACTTCGATTGCGGCTCCGGCCAATGACCTCGCTGCCGAGATTAACAAGCTTGATGAGATGCGCATTAAAGGGCAGTGTGCTAACGCTCAAATTGAGCAGCGGCTGATGCCTATAGCTGATATGCAAAAGCAAATTGTCACTTTAGAGAGTGTTATGGGGCGGAGCAATCCTAATGTGGTTATGCTTTATCATTTGCTTGCTCGTCGCTATCAGCAACAAGCTTATGTCACTGGTAAATTCGCCGATAGCGAGAAGCTCTACCGTTGGTTGACCGATACTGCCACTGCTCAGCAGAAAGGTTTTGATGAGCTGCTGTTCGGTTCTGCTTACCTGGCAATGGCAGATGGTTATCGTATGACAAAGCGCTATGACCTTGCTCTTTCGACTTACCAGAGGGCTATTCCTGTTTTTCTTCGGGGGAAGAAAGCTGCTCAGGTTATCATCGCTGACTACAAGACCTTTGGTGAAAGTGCTTATGAAAAGCAAGTGAAGAGTAGTTCTAACGCTAAAGTGAAGAGCCTAATTATTGCCAACAAGAATTTCATAGAGGCAATTGATAAGTCGCAGGGAAATGAGCGCTATATAGCATCACCTATTCCAGACGCTTACTTCGGCATGGCTGTTTGCTATCTCAAGAAAGATGATTTGGTTAAGGCAAAAGAGTATTTGGCGAAAGCAAAAGCTAACGGCTTGATCGTTGTTGATATCGCTAAGTTAAAAGCTGCTGCTGCTAAGACGTCTGGAACCAAGCCTTCTTCCAAGCCAGCTTCAGGTTCTAGCGTGAAGAAGTCAAAGTAAAACTTCTCTTGCCGCTCCGTCAGTAGTTTATTCAGGCGGCGCCTAAGATTTAAATGCCTAGCTTTTTCAAAAAATCTTGGGCGGCAGGATGGTTTTTGATGCGATCTGTGATGCCGCGCATATCTTTGTTGATATTTTGATTGTTCATGCCATACAGCGAGTAGGCAATCAGTTCGTGTACATCGGTAAGATAATCTTGAGCGACGCTATCGAGAACAGGACGCACGTTGGCCAGGCGGGTGACGCACCACTCCGTATCTTCGACGCTGCTGTTAGAGGCTTTGAAGCCTTTCATCATCTCGATTTCTACGATTATTTCTTGGCTGATTTTAGGGCTGTAAAAACGCAATCCGACAAGGGCTCGTTCTGCTCCCGCTGGAGGTGTAGCACCACTGGTAGTGACTGTGATTTCGCCTAGGGGTAAGACTGATGTTTCGCTGCTTGATGTTGTTGTCGTTGACTCAGTTGTTAACGGAACTAGTTTGTATCCAGTTAAACCCTTGAAATAGTTCTGGCTGAAGCCGTGATCTTCAAGCACGCGCCTGATTATTTGACCGCGTTGGCCTGGTGGTGCATTGATTACGCGTCCGGGAATGGTGTATGGATGATCGTGCACATAATTCTGCATGCGTTGATACGCTTCGTTTTTAAGTTTGCCCACTTCGCCACCAAGTTCATGGCTGGCGACATTGAGTAAATCGCGCACATCACCAGGCTTCTTCGTTGGGCGGTTGGCAGAAGAAGTGTTAGCAGAAGAAGTGTTAGCGGAAGAAGCTTTATCTCCAGAAGAAGTGTTATCGGGAGAAGGAGCATTGTCGGCAGCATAGGCTGGAGCTATCAGTAAACTCGAACTAGGACCATTGCCGTCACCATATTGAGTCGGTGTGCTCAGGGATCTGTAAATTGACTTGAGAAGCTCGTCTTTAATCTGTGCCTTTGCCATGGCAACAGCGCCAGAGGCTACTTGTTTTTGGAAAGACGATAAATTTGGTGTGCTCAAAGCTGGATAAACCAGAACGTCTTCGAGCATATTTTCAACGGCTCCCTCAACGTCTACTCTTTTCGAGAACGCTTGGCCATCGTGGTTTTGCAATGCCATCATTAGAGATTGCAGTGCGTAGAGCGGTGTAGTTGTCCAATACCAATAGCCACCGCCGGCGATGGCGGCGAGTAAACCTACGGTTATTGCGATTGGCGCTACTTTCATCTTCAGACGATATCCTCAGATTTGCAGCTTCAAAAAAAATACGCCCGGTTGGATTCGAACCAACGACCTCCCGCTTAGAAGGCGGGAGCTCTATCCGCTGAGCTACGGACGCATATACAAACATTTGCGAGCCTTCAGAGCAAATGCATGAACCAAACCTTAGTCTGGAGCAAACATTATAACCTACGCCATAACCTCCAGGGTTGCTTCTATGGTTTTAGGGTGGGAGACGTATATCCAGCCCTCAAGGGCGATCAGGTCTGTTGAAATCTGCCTGGGTGGGGCTGTTTGGCTTGGGTTGAGGTAGGCAATCGCCGCTCCCAATGCGGCAATGACTGCATCGATGGCGTCGTCGCTGGCGAGGGCGAATTGCTCTAGATTGGGCGCTAGTGAAAGCCCTGGTATCGCTATTGCGATTCTGTTTACAGAGCGTAACTTGTCGTTCGGGCCTGTGAGGTTGTTGAGGCTTGTGAGGTTTTTGAGTATAAATTGCCGCAGCTGCTTCGCCTCAGGGTTATTGCCTTTGTATTTGCGCCAGGGCTGGCCCAGTAATTTGAGCACAGCGGCGGGATAGACCTCCAAAACCTCAGCCGTGAAATGGGGCGCATCGCAGTCTGGGTTCTCTGCTCGCGCGGGCTTTTCAGGCGAAAAGCCCGCTGTGGTCGCAAATGGCAAGATGGCGAAGCCCTCTTTCTGCAGAGTTAGGAGCAGTTGCATTCCTTGCCAGGTCATCTTGAGCATTCCCGGATTGATTTGATGCAAGGGGCTTTGAGCCTTGGGGCTGGTGCAATTATCTGTCAGCCTTTTAACCTCGCCGCCCATGATTGGCTTGGCTGACAGCACTTGGGCGCGAAGCTTCTCGTAGGGCCAGCTGCTTACGCAGTTGGCTAAATCCATCCATTTTGGCGAAGTCTGAGAAATCTGAGAGAACCGCCAAGTCTGAGAAGTCTGAGAAGTTTTAGAAGTCTGACAAGTCTGAGAAGTCTGAGAAGTCTTATCGGTGCTAGCGGAACTTGCCTGCAGCAAGATCTCCGCGAAGGGAGCGGGAAAAGAGAAGGGGAAGTCAAGGCCGATAATCCAGGGCGAAAGTGCTGGGTATTCAGCCTCGGTGCCGTCGGCTTGGCGGGCATTGAGCTTCCTGTCCGAGGAGTTTTTAAGAGCAAGTAAATTCTCAAGAAGTCGGTCTGAGCCAATCTTCTTTAGGCTGTCAATGTGCAAAATCAAAGATTCAAGTCGACCCGTGGCAATCCAGGTAGCATTTGGCTGCTTTGCGGCTGCGCTGTAGTCGCATCCGACAATATTGGCAGAGTTCTTCGTATCTCCTGGCAACCGGGGCTTAACCTCAAAAAACATAGATATTGTAGAAGCCCTTATACTATAGGGGTCCTTTACTTTTGAAGCGCCAAAGCGGTCAGCGGTAATCAGTGCCAGAACCAGAGCTAACTAAATACGCCAATGCTGTCGGGCTCGTTTACGACCTGAGCTTGCCTGTGCGTTATCCGTTGGCGGCTGTTTGGCAAGTCGATGGCGAAACCGTTGTTACCTGCGCCCATTCAGTCATTCTTTATACTGAAATTCTCAAGGCTTTGCGGGTGCGTTTTCCTAGCAGTGGGCGTGAATATTCAATTAAGTCGGTGGTTTTCCACCCTAAAGTCGATAAAGCCGTGCTCAAGACCATGGCTAAGCAGGGGCTTACCGATCCCGTAAACGGCTTGCCTCTGCAAAAACACAATGTCGCTTTGCTCAAACTCTCCCCCAGTGCCAATGAGCTTTCGGCCGATGAGATCAAGGAAATCAATGATTCTTTTGAACGCTTCTTGCCCGAGCATGATGCTGGCCTTGGTGGTAGCTTGGCCGAAATAGAATTGCCACTAGTGGTGCAAACAATCACCAATGCGCGCAAAGTAGGCACTGTCTCGATTCTCGATGAACGCAACCGCGTTGTCGGCAAGCTCTTTTGTCAGAACGGTCGCGCCACCCACGCTTACTATCATAATCTCGTCAATGAGATGGCGATTTATCAAATTATCATGCACAAGCTCAATGGCAGCTTCTACTTTACTTCAGAAGAAGAGCCTGGTTGGACCACTGTGACCGAAATATCTCGGCCGATCGACATGCTTTTAATTGAGTCTTTGCGGCGCACAGACGAGATGGAAAAAATGGTGTCAATTGTTGGCGGTCCTTCTAGTTTGTTTATTAGAGTGACTCCCCAACCTAATTACGACATATTGCCACCAGATTCAAGAGAAGCGACAAAGCTGATTTGGCCGTACCTAGATGGTGGCACTCCCTTGGGCCTTATGTGGCAGGTGGCTGGATTAGACGATTACTCTATTTATGCGGCCATGCAAGAGCTGGTTAAGACTCGCCAGGTAAGCTACTTTGAAGCTCCTTTTCTTAAGGGCGGCGACATAGTGCCTCTGCCCCTTGGTGTAAAAACGCCGCTTTCACCTAATGACCTTGTTACTGCCCTTTGGGTAGAAGATGCTTCTTTGGCACCACTTTTACGCCCTGGAACTTTACTTGGTAGTGTCAAAGATCTTGATCCCTCACATGTTTTGCATAACATTGGTTTGCCCTTTGAAGCGGCTGGCTGTCCTATTTTTAAAGATGGAGCGGTGATCGGCATTCACTGTGGTGCCGTGCCGCCAGACCCCGCGGTGGTGGCGCCAGATGGCGGCTTCCATCAGATGATTTGGGTGGAGCAGGTGATTGAATGTTTGAAGAATAATGGTGAGACTACTCTGGCCCGGAAGCTTACACTGTCTGGCTCTGGCGATGAAACAGAAGTTTCTGGACGCTTCGGTGGATGCAGACAGGTGGCTCGCATTCAATGTCCGAAGTGCGGCCGTTCATCCATGGATGAGCCTAATTTCTGCAAAGGTTGTGGACAAAGATTGATTCAAGATTCCAATTATAAGGGCCCGATTGCCAAGAAAACCAAGGCCCAGACCAGGGCTAAAACCAGGCTGGTAGGGAAGACTCGAACCCGCACTGGACCCCAGATTATTCGCCCAGTTACCAACGCTAAGACATACAATCCTGTATTGCTTGCTGTCTCCTTGGTACTCATTTTTGCCGGGGGTGGTGCGGCCGCCCTGGCAATGATTCCCAAGCCCAATATTATCGATACCAGCCCTGTGGTGCTGCCCAGTCAGAGTCAGACTTGGTTTACTCCTACACTAGCCGAATTTACTTCTGGGCCAGTGGTGATGCACGACAAGAACTTTGTCTTTACAGGACGTGCCAAATTTGGTGTCGATGTCTTAGCTAAGCAGTCATTCTATATGTATGCTTTTTTGGTGCAGAATTCGGGCAAGGTTATACTCCACAGCCCAGCTTCAGCCGCCAGTGATGTGGTTCTTGATGCTGGTACCCGTTATATTCTTGTCGGGGATGGTTTAGAAAAAATTCCACTAGCTAAGGCGGTGACAGCCTTTGGTTGCGACAATAGTGACGGTACCGAAAAAATCCTGCTTGTGGCTAGTGGTATGAAAAGCGACTTGCTCACAATGAGCGATGCTGCCGCTCAGGAGAAAGCCATTGAGCAGTTTGTAAACCGCTCGCTCCAGCTTTTGAGCTGTGACGAAAGTGGTAACGGTATTGTTGTCGACTCCAAGGAGCTAGGTGCGCACTTCTTTGACGACAGCAAGCCCAAGAATGGCACATTTGGTTCGAGTGGTTTGATGGGCAGCAATGTCTACATTACCCAGGTCGACGTAAGGCACAAGAAAGACCCGGCCTTGGATAATCAAATGCCAAGCAATATTACCCCAACTAATATCGCCCCGACTAATGCCACTTCAACTAATGCAACTTCAACTAATGACACCCCAACGAGTCAGCCGTAGCTATCCGACAGGAATTTTTAGCCCAGAACAATTAGCCCAGAACAATTAGCCCAGAACAATTAGAATGAATTGCCCCCTAATTTGATGTTGATAGCCGTAGGGCAAGAGTAATCAGGAAACCCAGTAAATTCGTAGAGAGAGGAGAAGAACATGAAAGCGCTTGAGCTAATCAGAAAATCTTGCGCAGTTTCGCTGGCTGTGGCACTCGGCGTAGCTTTTTCGAGCGGTGTATATGCCCAGGAACAGAGCGGAGCTAAAGGTCTCTTCTTTGAGCAGCTGGAGAAGCCAACTGAGTCGCTTAACACTGGTCTGCGCTACTGGATTGAGCTGAAGCGTGGTAACAACGTCACCCGAGTCAGTAATAAATTCCAGTTCAAGACCAACGATAGTATTCGTTTTCACGTTCGCTCAAACATTGATGGCTATGCCTACATCTTGCTGTCTAGCGGTAGCCGCGGAGAGCAGAGTGTGCTCTTCCCTGATAGCAAAGCTGATGAAAACAACAAAGTAGATAGAGGCAAAGATTATGCTTTGCCATCTGATGGCTACTTAACTTTTGACGAAAATCCTGGTCTTGAAAAGCTCACGCTTTTGCTTTCACGCTCACCAATGGACGCACAGGCCTATCTTGCTAAGCCACAAAAAGAAGTGACTATGATTGCCTCTGCTCAAACTGGTAGTAAAGACCTTGTGCCAGCGCGAATCTATGTTTCTTACAACGCTCCTCGAGTTGAGGCTCCTGTCTTCTTGCCTGCCACCAAAGCTGAGAAAGTGGCTAAAGTAGAGAAAATCGAGAAAGTTGAGAAGAGCGAGAAGATCGAGAAGACTGTCAAAGTTAGTCATACCAAAGTTACTCAACCGGCCAAGAGCGAACATACTGAAAAAGTTGCCCAGTCGCCTGCTGCCGATGATAAGCCCAAATCGGCTCACAAAACTCCTGTGAAAGTGAAGCATGCTGTTGCCTCAAACGGGTCTTCAGCTTCTACTTCGCCTAAAGAAGAAGAAGGAACGGTCACTGTCGTCTCGCAGCAATCGTCTGGAGTACTACACGTAGATGTTGCTCTACAGCACATCTAAGATTGGTATTTCTTTCATTGTTGACGCAATCGATTAAAGAGCGCTAAGGCTAGCCTCAAGATCTCATAAAAATCTCTGCGAAAGGAGGCTATTACAGCCTCCTTTCGTTGTATTATTTGTTTCCAACCTGCGTTAGGATTCTTTTTCCTTAACCTGGCCTTAATCGAGGTTGCAGCATGATCATTTTGTTCTCGAGCAACCTTTAGTAATGCTGTTTTTGCTTTCTTGTCCCGGTTACTGATCTAGTACTTGTTGTGTCCGCCCCCACTACGACAGCCTTTGCGCTGAGGTTCTACCAATGCCGATGATATTTATTCTCTCGATTGGTCTCAGTCTTTTCCTTTTGATCGGTATGGTTCTGATCATGAATCCCGATCTGGTTTCGCCGAGCCTAGCTAAACGCTGGGATCGCAACCACAAATATAAGAGCCACTAAATCTTCTAATTCAGAATTGCCAAGGGTTATATGAGCTAGATCTAAATGGATCTATCTGTAATGTATTGGTTTTGCGCCTTCAGTTGTTCATATAATATGTTGACAACGGGAGGGCAATTCAATGCAAGCGACAGCTGGGTTTTTCATCATCGATTTTGTTTTGCGCCCATTCCTCAAGATCTATCAAAAGATGCCATTTTTGATCTTTTTGATTTTGTTAGTGGTTTATGGCCTGATCGCCTACTTGGTCTGGAAGTCGGCATTCAAGGCAGAGCAACAGTATTGAGCCGATAGAGCGATTTAAATATGATTTCAAAACTCGACCGATATCGGTCGAGTTTTTGTCTTCAGCTAGTGGCCGTCGCCGGGATGAACAGTGGCTAGTTCCACTTTGATTTTGTCGCTTTCCACTTGCACAATGCCGACATATTGCTCGATAAAGTTCTTTACCTGGCCGGGGCCAACTTCGCCATCGATGGTGTAAGTGCCTTGGTCGAGCGGTTTACTGTCAAAGTCGAAGGTCTGGTATTTGATGGTTACATCTTTGATTGGTACGTTGTTGTAGTTGGCTACGCGTATCCAGCAGACCGGGCAGTTGATTACCCATAGCCCAGAAACGTGCCAGTCGACAAGTTCGACCCGAGTGTTTTGCGTAAGTGTGTCGTCGCCTGGTTCTGGGGTGCAAGCGGTTACAGTCACTGAGAAAGTAAGAAGCGAAGCCAGTAACAGCAGGAAACTACAGAAAAATGAGCTGCCAATCAACAGCTTAGAACGGAACTGATATCGCCCGACAAGGGTGCCATAGATAGCGGCTAATGACATAAAGTCGCTCAGCTTCCTCTATCTTCTAGTTATACAGAGCTGGAATTAGCTCCATTCCTGGCATGTTCTGCGCTATGCCCAGAAGAATGAGCAAGGCAAATACCAAGAACATTGCGAAAAATGCTGGTTCGCCATCGGATAACATTGCAGGGGGTGCTCGGGTGAAGGTAATGATATAAGCTGATTATACCAGTTGTAAGTGGGGATGCTCTTAACGTGCGCTTATCGAAATTCAAACCAGCTCTTGGGTTAGCGAATGCTCACCTAATGACACTGGCTCCCTTGGCTATGCGTAGAACTTTTCCCTTGACCGATTGCGCTGGCGAGAAGCTCGTAATTGATGTTGATTCGGCGGCATCGGTATCTTCTTTCGATTCTCGAAACCCGCAGGCAGTGCCGCTTAAGCCAGAGCGCAATCAAGTGGTTGTGGTCTTGCACCGCCCGGAACATTTGGCTAAGAAGAACAAAAATTACGCCCCTCTCACCAAAAACTTGTCCCAAAATCTCGTCTTGATCGTGCATGGTCTGGAAGGTTCGGTTGAATCAAGTTATGTAAAAGGTGTTTGTGAGAAAGCTTTGAACATTGGTTTTAGCGTTTGTCGCATCAATTTGCGCAATTGTGGAGATACGCTTCATCTCGCTCGTGGTCTCTATAACGCTGGGATGAGTGAGGATATTGTTGCGGTTGCCGCCGATTTGAAAAGACGATTTGGATTTGAAAAGATTTTTCTCAGTGGTTTTTCTCTGGGTGGCAACATTGTTCTCAAAGCAGCTGGTGAGCAGGGGCTTGCCGGTCCTGGGCAAACTGGCGGAGCTGCAGACAATGCTCGCCCAGCTGCCGAGCAAATCTCGCTTAACCGATCAAATTTGATTGATGCGGTCTGCGCTGTTTGCCCACCAGTTGAGCTCGATCAGTGTGTTACAACCATTGAGCGTGGCGAAAATTGGCTCTATGAGCATGGATTTCTCCTTAGCCTCAAAGAGAAAGTAAGAGCAAAGAATCGCTTGTTTCCTGGGCGGTACGACGTTGAAATTTTGCCGTCAATTAGTTCGCTTCGCGGTTTTGATAATGCTTTCACAGCGCCTGATGCTGGTTATGCCGACGCCGCTTCCTATTATTTTGGAGCTTCGGCCTTAAGGGTTGTCTCGTCAATCAACATTCCGGCTCTGGTTGTGGCAGCTGTTGATGACCCCTTGGTGCCTATTTCTAGCTTCGCTGGGAAGGAAATCACCGAGAATGAGAACGTCACTTTGCTCACACCAAAGAACGGTGGTCATGTTGCCTTCGTTAGTGCCAGTGATATTTATTTGAGTGACCTGGCAAAATCACTAGAGACAGAGCATCTTTCGGCCAAGCCCGGCAAATCACAACTACGTGATCGTTTTTGGAGTGAGTGGCAAGTGGTGACCTTCTTTTTGTCACAAGCTTTTTCGACCGGAGCCAAGCACCACTAGTAGTACCGTCGCTCATTTTCTCTTCTGTTCAGGTTAGGACAGAGATGTAGGAACGGAAGATACTTTTCGTATATCTAAAATGTTGGAACTTTATAGACTAGAAAGAGTCTTCTTGAGTTTTGCTAGTCAACGTGGCAAAATGTAGGTGTCTGAGGGGTCTTGGCGACCCGCAGGCATCAGGCAAAATCGCTCAAAACGCCACTGTCTGATAACTTTGCCGAGTTTACGACGCCACTAGTATCAGAAGATGTTTGTGGTAGAGCGTTATTATTTTAGTCGTCAAGTAGGTTACTAGTTTTAAAGGGTTTCTAGGAGGTTCGTTGTGATCAAGAAAGTTATGAGTTTGGCAATAGCTGCTCTAGCTGTTGCAGCAGTTGCTGCCCCAGCTTTCGCTGCTGACGATAATATGGATAAAGTTGTCCAAGGTGCTCTTCTTCCTACAAGACTTGGTGGCGTTGCTGCCGGCGTAGTAGTTGGAACACCGATTGCGATTGTTCGCCAATCAGTTAAAGGTTACAAAGATTTGACCGAAAAAGCTGCTGACAAAATCGGTGGCAAAGATTGCGGTCCTGCTTGCTTGCTAGTTTCAGTCGTAACATTGCCAGCTGGCCTTGTATACGGTGGCGCTACTGGTACCTACTACGGTATGAAAAATGGCATTATGGATGGTTTCCAAACACCATTCCATCCAGATTCATTCAGCGTTAACAAACTGGAAGAGTAATAATTTAGCCATTGCTCCGGCAATCGCTTAAATTTCGCTAGATAAATAGAACTCGCGGTCTGCAATTCGGTTTGCCCCGCGAGTTCTTCTTTATAATGGGCAGAGTAATCAAATCCTAAAGACTGGTATTTATGGCTGATCTGGATAATGCTGATTTGCAGCAATGGCTGACTAAAATTGCTGGGGCCAAAAGTCGCAGCCAAATTCTTTCAATTATGGAAGAGTTTCGCGTTTTGCCTTGGAACGATGACCAGTGTTCGGCTGCTGCTAAGTTGTATATGCGTTTGCTTTTAGCCTTGCCGGATGACGGCTCAGGGGCCGTGGTGCCTGCTTCAACTGGTGGCAAGTAATAAAAAGGGTCCGTGACTGCTGGTTAGCGAATAGCGGCTATGGAGCGGCATCCAGCTTCAGCGCGAAATTATATTTTTGCTTCTAGTGTGCAGAGAGCTGATTGAGAATGACGTTAGCTTTTTGCTCGTGTTTTGAGGCTTCTTCATTTCGGCCAAGTGACTTGAGGACGTTGGAGTATTCCGCTAAGGTTTTGCCCAGAATGTGATCGTCAGGACTTTTCGTCTTTTCTCTGATGGCAATCAATTCACGCAAGGTGGGTTCCGCATTTTGTAAGCGGTTTGACTTGATGTACAGTTCGCTCAAAGTTTCTAAGGTATTTTCCAGTATCTGCTCAGCGGCTCTGTCGCCTTTGAGAATTCTCTTGCGAAGAATGTCACAAAGGCGGTTCAATAGCGCCTCTGCGTCCAACTCCCTGTTCTCGCTTGCTAGTTGGCGAGCCACTTGTAAAACTGTTTCTGGAGTATTGTCGAGGGTGGTTTTAATGAAAGCAGCATCGTAGCCTGGAGTTGCTGATGGTGACTCTAGTGGCGCTGTTGCTATTGCTGATCTCTCTTCGTGGTCTCGGATTGGCCGCATGGCCACAGGGTCTCTAGTGCGTATAGTGGCGTTTGGCATGTCAGCAATGGTAGTCATTGTCGAGCGCTGTTCCGGCAGCGCTGGTGTAATTGTTCCCAGTATCGTTGGTGGTGGCGTGTCGGAATCTACAGCCTTAGTGTTCGGCTCTTCTTTTAGCGCTAATTTTGTAGCTAATTTTGCTTCTGGTTTAGTCTCTAATTTCGCTTCTAATTTGGTTTCGGCTTTCGCCTCTTGTCTTTGGTCTAATATAGCTTCGGTTCGTTCTCTGTCTCGTTCTCGTTTAGTAGGCGCTTGGCTGGCTTTTCTAGTTTCATTGTTGCTAATGGCCGCAAGAGCAGTTTGCAGTTTCTCGCGCAGTTGAGGTGTGTTCTTTATTCTCAGGGCTTCGGATAGTTCGATAAAGGCCCCTTCGGCCTCGCCCTTTGCCAAGCATTGATCGGCAATTGTTATTCGGTCTTCAATGCTGGTAGGGTCTTGACCGTTCTCACGCATGATGGCAGAAACATTTTTGCGAATTGCTGCCTGACTTGGATCTAGAAAGAGCGCGGCACGAAATTGCTTCAGCGCTTCTTCAGGGTGGCGCATGGCTAGCTCGAGTCCATAATTGTTGTGGGCAATTACAAGATTATCTTTAGCGTGGGCATAGTTGGGTGAAATTTCCAGAAGCCGCTCGAATGTTTTGATGGCACTAGCAAAGTGTTTTAGGTTGATTTCGTGCACAGCAGTATTGTTTAGATGCGCTAGTTCAGCCGATGTATAGTGAGTTTCGCTTATATCACTAGATTTAGTATCAGTGACTGTCTTATTTTCAGAACTAGATTTAGTCTCAGCACTAGATTTGGTATCAGTAATTGTCTTGTTCTCAGCAACCGATTTATTAGCATCAACCTTACTCACATCTCGGGCGTCGCGAATAGTAATTTGTGGTTGGCTGTTGGCTGAGTAGGTGTATTTTGCTGCTTGTTTGTTCATCTCCGGATTAATGGTTATGGCATAGTTGTAGTCTGCCATAGCACCCTGCATGTCATTGAGAGCAAATCGCAGTGAGCTTCTCTCTGCAAATGCTTGATAGCTTCTTGGAGCAAGCTCCACAGCCCTATCGATATCTTTGGCTGCGCCTCTTAAGTCGGCTAAGCGGCGGCGCACAGCGGCTCTAGAAATTAGTGCGGGAACGCTGTTGGCGTTAAGTTCAAGGGCATGATCGAGGTCATCTTGGGCGCCATGATAGTCGCCAATCATACGTTTGACACTGGCCCTCCCTACCCATGATTCGGCATTTTCTGGATGGGCCTCGATCTCGGTGCTCCAGATATTGACGGCGCTCGCTAAATCGTGGTCTTGAATCTTTTTCTCTGCTTCTTTTGCCGCTCTCGTCACAGAGCTTGGTGCCGCAGGGAAATTGGCAACGGATTTTGTCAGGGCTGTCTTTGTGATAGCAGGTCTGGTGGCAATAGGCTTTGGAATCGCATGTTTGCTTGGTAGTTTGCTGGCTGCCGAATTTGGCACCAAAGGCTTGCTTGCTTGTTTGGTTACTTGTAGCTTGTTTGCTTCTGGTTTAGTGCTTTCAGGTTTAGTGCTTGCCGCTTTAGTCAATTCAGGCTGTTGCTCGGCCACTTCGATTTGTGCCGCTGCCGGCTTTAGCTGACTCTTGGAAACTGTCTCGCTTCTCTGCCAGGCCGCCATAGGCAGCTGCTCTGAGGGTTTAGTTGGCTTAGCTGGTTTGACTAAAGACTGATCTAGAGCTTGAGCTGGGGTTGCCTCTGGTTTGCCAGGAGATTTGACAGCAGATTTAGCTGGTGATTTAAGGGGAGACTTAGCCTGGGGCTTAGCTAAAGGCTTATTTGAAAGTTTGGCCCCGGGCAGAAACAGCGCTCGGGTGCCAGAGCTTGAATGGGCGGGGGAAATAGCCGATGCCGGAAGTGGCATTGGCATCGCTGTGTAGGAAGTCAAACCGGCTGCATTTTTGTCTGCTGAGCCTTGGGCCCAAGCATTTTGCCGGGCGGGCTGCAGGCAAAGTGAGACCGACATTAACGATAAGGCTGAGAATATTCTGAGCGTTCTGGTTGACGGTCTCAAATGGCCTCACTAACTGACTGACGCAATCTTTCGTAGCTCCCAGCTGCTAGCAATTGTCCCTGAGATGGGCACCAATGACAAGACTAATCAGCGCTAAATATCGAGAAAGCGTTCCCGGTCTGCCGCTGTAGGCATCGGGCAGACATCATGCTTGCCAAAAACCTGGTAGCGCACTGCGGCGACGAGGTCATAGCCGAGGTCGCGCATTGGCGCGGGTACTGCCAGAAAGAGTTTGAGGCCTTTGGCTGCACCATTTAGCTCGCCGATAATGCGCAGGGCTGCGGCTGATTTTGTGAAAACCTTCTCGTCGGGCCGACCTGGGTTGCGAATCAAATAGATGGTTTTCAACAGGGTTGGATCTTTGCCGTGGCGACCAAGGATTTCGTGCGCTAGTTCACTCTGCAATGAGGCAAAGCGGAAGCGCCCGGCTGGGTCGTGATTGAGTACGTATTGGACAAACTTGTTGCAGAGCCCGCAGACGCCATCAAAAAGAATCAAAGATTCTGTGGATTGTAGTTTTTCGGCGTTTTTGGCTGGGCTTGTGGTTTCGTTCATGGCTAAGATTCCGGTGGCTATATAGACAGTATACGCAATCTTCCTCCTGCCTTCACAATTGTGAGATATCCTGTCAGTAGGGTTTGCTTTGCGGTTGACCGGACGCTTCTGTTTTAGTTCCAGTTATAAGTGTGGTTTTAGTTTAAGGTCCTCATATAAATGCCTCTTTCTCGCATTCTTTTAGTCGACGATGACGACAATATCCGCACCATTGCTGAATTGTCGCTAGAGGATGATTTTCAGGTAGATATTGCCTCTTCTGGCCAGGAGGCCATTGAAATTGCCATGGTGCGGCCTCCTGATTTGATTTTGTTAGATGTAATGATGCCTGGTCTCGATGGTAAGGCGACCTTTGGTAAATTCAAAGAAATTCCTTCACTCGCCGCAATTCCTGTGGTATTTATGACCGCTAAAGTCTTGACCCACGAAATTGATTTCTACATTGAGCTTGGCGCTGCAGGCGTAATCTCTAAACCATTCGACCCTATGACTCTAGCTGAGGAAGTGCAAACTATATGGGCTCATTCCAGGGTCTAAAAGAGTTTGTGAGGAATTTGCCTAAGGGCAAAGCTCTGATCACATTTATCGCCACCTTTATTGTGGTCTGCACCATAAGTATTCTTTGCTATCGCCTTACTCTCGAAGTAATTGATGCTGGCCAATGGGTTGGGCACACTCACCGCGTTCTCAGCGAAATTCACGAGTCGATTTCGGCTGTGCGCGAGATGGAAGGAGCCCAACGCGGCTATATCATCACTGGTGTGGATGAATTCGCTCATAGCTACGAATTGGCGAAAGAGAAGGTGCGCATGCACATTCGGAATTTGAAAAGTTCAGTGATGGATGTTGCTGTCAAAGAGCAGCAGTTGCCTGAGCTGGAGCGGCTGATTGAAGCGCGCATTGTTCGAGCTCAAGAAGTGCTTGAAACTCGCAAAGAAGACGGTTTCTCGGCCGCAGAGAAGCAAATTGCCCAGAATATTGGGGCGCGCATGACCAATGAAATTAAAAGCACTCTTGATCGCATGGAAGATCATGAGACCGAGCTATTGGCTGCTCGTTACGAAAAGCTTACGCAGAGCACTGAAGTGACCATTTCGGCTCTGGCTATTCTCGGTGCTTTAGCCACAACACTATTGTGTCTGTCTTTTTATTCGACTAATTTGTATATCATGGAACGGCGGCGCTCAGAAGAAGAAACCAGTCGCTATGCTGCCGAGTTGGCCATTTCAAAAGCAAGACTGGATGCCATTTTGGCAAGTATGGGTGATGGCCTATATCAAATTGATATTCAGGGGCGCATTGTCTTCATCAATCCTGCTTGTGAGGCTATCACTGGCTATAGTCAAAGCGAATTGCTAGGGCGCAACCTGCGTGATTTAATTGCCGATAGAAGACAGGAAGAGACCGGGAGCCATTCTGTCATTATTGACCCTAATCCCAGCCGGGGGTTGTTTTCGGTGATTGAGAATGGTGGCACCTTTGAATCGATTGATCAAAACTTTATTGGCAAAGACGGTAGGCTTGTGCCGGTGCACTATGTATCGAGCCCGTTAGAGCGAGATGGCGTCGTGGTTGGCGCCGTGGTTACTTTCAGAGATGTCACTATGCGCAAAGAAGCAGAGAAGCGTGTGGCTGAGTTTTATTCGACTGTTTCTCACGAGTTGCGCTCCCCTCTCACGTCTATTCGTGGCGCCCTAGGCTTGATGGAAGGCGGTAGGGCTGGAGAAATGCCTGCTCGAGCTATGCGCCTGGTGGGTATCGCAAAAGAAGAATGTGATCGTCTGATTAGATTGATCAACGATATTCTTGATATTCGCAAAATTGAGGTCGGTAAGCTCAGCCTTTTTCTTAAGAAAGAAAAGCTTGATGAAATTATCGCCGCCACTGTTGATGGTATCAAGCCCATGGCCGCTGAAGCGCGGGTGAAATTCAAGCTCAATTATGTTGATCCAGATCTCTCAGTCTTCTGTGATCGCGATCGCATAATACAGGTGCTCAATAATTTGATTGGCAATGCTGTCAAATTTTCTAGCGAAGATCAGATTGTTACTGTCAGCGCTAGCGAGGTGCAGCGCGAGGTGGATGGAGAGAGAAGAACCTTTGCCCGGGTGGAGGTGAAGGACTGCGGCCCTGGAATTGCTGAGGATGAGCGCGATAAGCTCTTTAATTTGTTTCAACAGGTCGATTCTTCCGATAGTCGGCCCAAGGGTGGTACGGGTCTTGGCTTGGCCATCAGTAAGGCCCTGGTGGAGCAGCATAACGGTAGAATTGGCTTTGACTCAAAAGTTGGTGAAGGCGGTGGCAGTACTTTCTGGTTCGAGCTTGAGGTATACGAATTGAAGAAAGACTTGAAAGAGAAAGTAGCTAAGTTGGCAGCTCGATTTACGGAAGAGTTGCCCGAGCGCATTGAATATCTGCTTGATTGTTTGAAAAATTATGAGACTAGCTATGAAGAATCTCGAGATAAGAATTTGGATGGTGTGGGCGAGTTAGCAGCAAGCAAGCTCGCCGAAGCCCGCACAGTCGCTCACAAGCTTTCAGGCAGTGCTGGCTCTTATGGTTTAGCAGAGGTAGGTAATATCATGCTCAGCATCGAGAAGAAACTTGAAGCCTTGATGGAGGCCTTTGATCCCCGGGTCGTTAGCGAGCTTAGGCGCGACCTTGAGCAACTCGTTCTTGTCGGTAAAAAAGGGTTTTAAAAAATGGCTAAAATTCTAGTTGCTGAAGATGATCACCATGTCTCGGATCTGGTCAAAGTCTGCCTGGAGCACGAACGCTATCTGGTTGAGGTAGTCGATACCGGTGCCAATGCCATATCGCACTTGCGCATCTATCCCTATGATTTGGTTATTTTAGATTGGATGCTGCCGGACATGACCGGGGTGGAGGTTTGCCGGCAGTTTCGTGCCCATGGCGGCTCGGCGGTGGTTTTGATGATGACTGCTAAAGGCAGTGTTGATAATAAGGCCGAGGGACTTGATGCTGGATGTGATGACTATATTGTAAAACCGGTTCATCCCACCGAGCTTTTGGCCCGGGTCCGTGCTCTTCTGCGTCGGCCGAAAGCCGTGCTGCCTAAGGTTTTGAGCTTGGCGGCTCTTGAGCTCAATTCGCAAACCCATGAGGTCAAGCTGCACGGCCATGGTATTCACTTGACGCCCAAAGAGTATGCCATTTTAGAGCTGCTAATGAAGCATCCCAATCAAAGCTTTACCATGGAAGCTATTCTCGATCGCCTTTGGGGCGCCGATGACGGTGCATCCATTGATGCTGTGCGCACCCATATGAAGACCTTGAGACGTAAGTTGGATGAAAGCGACCAGACTACTGGGCAAAAGAGCAAAGACTCGGTAATCAAAACTAAGCGTGGACTGGGTTATAGCATTTACTCTGATTAAAACTAATATTGAGCTTTACTGATTTCTTGAAGCTCTGAATGATACTACCGGTGTGCCACTGGCTTTTGATGAATTCATGGCGTCCTTGGCTGCGGACAGCATCATACCCAGATCTTGGCAGTCTTCCGGAATACCAGTGACACCAAAGGCAATGGCAAGGTTGCGGCTATCGAGTTCATTACCCAGCTTCTCGTCCCAGAGTACTTCAGTTACTCGCTTAGCCACCATAGTGGCCGCTTGTACACCGGTGTAGGGAAGCATTAGTAAAAATCCGAATGTTTCGAAGTGAGCTAGTTGATCGATATTTCGCTTAACTAAGTTGATGCGCCGGGCCGCCTCTTTGATCATGTTTAGAGGCAGCGGTTCAAGGCCAGCCGGTGTGCGTACGCGCATTTCAAAAATCAATAAGCAGAAGGGGGCACCAGTGTGTTCCCATCTGAAATATTCTTGCTCAAGAAAATAGAGGATTACAGGATAATTTATCAGTCCTGTCTCTTGCCTCATCATATTTTTCATGCCAGCGTCAATAGCCGACCGGTCTACACCCATGGCCTCAAGAGGCTGTTGCTTGATCTGGGTTGGCTTATCGGTGAGGGCAACCAGGTCGCAAACTAGTAAATTGTAGATTAGAGGAATCCACTCGACTTTGTTGAAAGGCATTTTGCGCAAGAGCTCAAATAGTGTGCTCTGATTGTCGATAATCTGATAGAACTGTTTCTGCTGATCAATACTAAGGTTGGCTCCGCGAGACACTTTTTCTTCAAATTGTGCTTCGGTTAAATGAGGATGCTTGCGAATGAAGTAGGAGTTTATGGTCACTCCATTTTTCATCAAGACTTGATACTGCTCAACCAGGGGCCCTGATTCGGCGATGAGAAGCTCTATTGAGCGGCTGATAGTGCGCTCGTTCGAGCGGTCGTTGGGATAGAAAGAAAACTTGCCTTTGCTCCAGGTCAATAGCTCCATTATGGCCGCTTCGCCCTTGCATTCGGGAGAGGAGGCATGCAGCGGTTGGCCGTTTTCAAAGAAAACATCTATTAATTCGTCTTGCTGGGTGACGCTAAGCAAACCGGTCATTTTGCTGATTAAAATCGACTGCAGCACATGGGGCGCTGTCATATTGAGTAGATCGCCTTCGAGAGTGGCGTGGCGCGGCATTTCCTGGCTTTCGGTGAAAGCTGCTCTGGGTACCGGCATGTCGCTTGAAGGAGCGGAAACTGTAGGGATGTTGCTGGCTGTGGCTCGCATGCCGCCGAACGCCTCAAGCTGTTGGGCATTCATGTCGGTGTTGTCACCCAGGCATTCGCGGGTGAGCAAATTAGTAACTAGGCCGATATCGCCGGTCTGATAGTTCCAGCGAATTTCTTTGTTGAGACCCTCGCCAATAATAAATGTCCACTGGGGATCGCCTCCGTCCCGGTCGCACATAATCGACAGAGTGCAATCTCTGGTTGGGTTTTCAGCAATCCAGGGTAGCTCGACTGAGCGATTTAGGTTCTTTTGTGCTTCCTGCAATCCATGAAACACGTCCTGATACACAGGAATTCCGTGCATTTTTGAAAGTCGGATTGGGGCGGGTGGTTGCGACTTTTGGGGTCTGAACATCGTGCGCTACCGGTTTGTGTGGCGTAGATTGACTAATTTCCTGGTAATGCTTAGTTTATTCCCCGTTGTTGCCGTTTTGCACGTTGGTTTTCAATCAATATTGATAGCCCTTTGCTTTAGCCATGGTCTGATAATAGTGCTAAGTCGTTGGCTAAGTGGGCATGAAATTAATATTGGCTCAAATGAGCCGGGTATTGACCAGTAATTTTAGGTACGACTTAATGGAAGCTATTGAGAAAGATTCGGATACGGCCAGCGCGGAGCCGATTATTGCCACCGGCTGTGCCGATGCTGGGCGTAGCACTATGGCGGTCCATCTCAGTGCCGCGGGCCTAGAGATGACCATAGACACGGCTGTTGATCATAGCCTTGAGATCGTATGTCTGGGCGCCAAGCTAGAGCTGACCACCCAGATGCTGTCTGATACATCGCGGCGCTTAGAAGCGGCCCTGCTGAGAATCGGTCAGCTGGAAGCCGAGCTAAGTGTTAGCCTAAACCAAGTTGCTACAGTTGCCAGTCAAGTAAAAGGGTGAGTTCTTAGTGGCGCAGTCTTTCATTTTTATCAATTATGAACAGGCTCTGCGATTTGGTCATGTCGCTTGGGGCTTTGCTCTTTCTGAGGGAAATAAATACTGTTGGGGCTCTTCCGACCATCTTTTGCATCGGCCACTGACTGACATAATTGCCCTGGCCCAATACTCCCATGTGCCGCCTGGTGGCGATATTGATTTTTGGTGTGAGCAGGGCAGTTTTGAGCAGATGCTAGAGAGCATGTCGCGTGGGCACCATATTCAGCACCAAGAAATTCGTTATCACATCAACTATCATGCTTACAAGGAGTTGCATCATGATGGTGGCAATCCAGAACGGGCCTTGCAAGAGTTAGAGTTAATCAAGGCTGGTGGTTGGTCTTTGCTTACTAATAATTGTATTGACCAAACCTATAGGCTGCTTGAGGCTTATGGTTCTGCTGCTGCTTTGGTTGACCCGAAGCTGCGCTATCGTTCTATAAGAGCATATTCTGGGCAAAAGGTTAAGCGCCTGAGCACATTGCTTCCACGAAGGTGGTTTGCTGCGGCCAGAGGAGAGTCGTTTTCTCTCGAGCGGCATAAACTCAGGGCAAATTGCTCGAGCGCCTGTCACAATAGGCAGTCAAAAGATACAAACACTGAAAGAATAAGTTCTAAACAAATAAGTTCTACACAAAAAGATTCTGCCGGATAAAACCATATAGAGACAGGCTCTAAAGAAAAAGAGGCGGCGGAAATTAGCACGAAGGCAGTAAGTGGGAGGCAAATTGTAGGCTGAAATGGCAAAGATTTTGTTAGTGGAAGATGATACCAATCTGGCGTTTCTAGTTAAGATGCAACTAGAACAAGGTCGCCACCTTGTCGATCATGTTGATACCGGACTTACTGCAATTAGCCAACTGCGGATGACAAGCTATGAACTTGTTATTCTTGACTGGATGCTACCTGATATTTCAGGCATTGATATGTGCCGACAATATAGAGGCACTGGCGGAAGAACGCCAATTTTGATGTTAACTGCTCGCGGTGCCATTGAGGATAAGGCCACTGGTCTAAATGCTGGTGCTGATGATTATCTGGTTAAGCCTTTTCATCCGGTCGAGTTAAATGCTCGGGTGCAAGCGCTTTTGCGTCGGCCTCAAAGTTATGCTGGTAAGGTTTTGACGGTGCGTGATATCGAGCTCGACACTGAAGCTTGTCGCGTTTTCCGCGCTTCTCAGGAAGTCGATTTGACCTCAAAAGAGTTTAGTTTGCTTGAACTCTTGATGCGTTATCCCAATCAGAGTTTTACATTAGAGACTATTTTAAGTCGTGTTTGGCAGAGCGATTCTAGTGCTTCAGTTGATACGGTCCGCACCCATATGAAGACTCTGCGGCGTAAGTTGGGAGATAGTGAGGAAAACGGCATCATAAGAACGAAGCGCGGAGCCGGATACAGAATTGTTGACCAGTAGCTATAGCTCATGAAAAATTCACTTACTGCCAAAACTACAGCAATTATCTTAATTGTGGCGGCAGTATTGATTTATATTGGCACCATGACTCTGAACTTAGCTGCTGACCGGTTGGCTAATAGTTACCTCTCTTCTAAACAGTTTCAGTTGGTCGATCTCTTAGACCAAATCGTGCTTGATATGTCTCGGGCTGATGCGCAAGAACGCGAATATGTACTGACAGGTGATGCTAATACCATTGAGCAGTACAAGCTTTGCTTTAATCGTATCGATGCTTGTGTGGCTAAATTGAAGACACTGCTATCTGACAATTCTCGCTACTCCATGTTGCTTGATGAGTTAACTGATTCCATTAGTTTTCGCAAGAGTTGTGCCGAAGAAGTAATTCAAGTACGCTCGAGTGGTGGTATGGCTAGTGCTCTTGCTCGCTCCGATAAGTTCGATGAAGGTCATTTGACTAAGCACGTAGAGTGGCTAGCCAAAGAAGTCTCTGGCACCATCAATAGTGAAATGACAGCTCGCTTTAGCGAATTAGACAAAGCTAGTTTGACCACATTGATCGGCATCTCATTCATTCTAATTTCGGCCTTGCTGGCTCTGCTTATAGTCATCCTTGGGGTCAATCGCTATGTTTCAGAAAGGCACCGGGCTGAAGAAGCATTAAGAGCAGCCCAGCAGGCTTTGTCTGAAAGAGAAGCACGCATGCGTGCTTTAGTTGAGACCGCTCCAGATGGGATCGTCACTATTCGCTCTGACGGTACAATCGAATCTGTCAATGCCGTATTAGAGAATCTCTGTGGTGTGCCTGCTTCCGATTTGATTGGCGTGGATATCGAGCGTATCATTCCGAGCTTCCTTCTTGATGGTCGAATTAGCGACTTGGCAAGCGGTCAACGGTCACCGTTCAGCGCCGGGCGTGAGCTTTATGCTGTGCGACAAGATGGTAGTCACGTCCCTGTCGAGGTTTCTACTTCGACTGTCAGTCTTGGTCATGAAGATGTTTACACTGGTATCGTTCGTGATATCACTGAGCGCAAAGAAGTAGAAGAACGCGTAAAAGATTTTTATTCGATGGTCTCCCATGAGCTGCGTACGCCACTTGCTTCGATTCGTACCGCTCTTGGCTTGATGGAGAGCTTTAGTGATGAGCTCAGTGATAAAACTAGGCCGGTCGTGCGTATTGCTGCTGCTGAGGCTGATCGCTTGATGCGTTTGATCAACGATATACTTGATATGCGTAAAGTTGAATCGGGCAAGCTTGAGCTTGCCCTCGATGCCTTTGATGCCTCTGACCTTGTGCGTAAAGCTATTGAAGGTATCGATAGCTTGGCGCATCAATCGCAGGTTATTATTAAGAATGAGGCCAATACTGCCCTCGACGTATACTGTGATGGCGACAGGATACTGCAGGTGCTGTCTAATATTTTGGCTAATGCTGTCAAGTATTCACCTAGTCCCGGTAAAGTGATTGTCGCTTGCGAGAAGAGCGGTTCTAGTTGTAAAATTTCGGTACGTGATTTCGGTCCTGGAGTGGCTAAAAATCAGGCCCATAAGCTCTTTGGTCGCTTTGAACAATTGCGTGCTAAAGACGGCAAGAATCGTGCTGGTTCCGGCTTGGGTTTGGCCATTGCTAAGGCCATAGTTGAGCAGCACGGCGGCGAGATTGGAGTTGAGCTTCCTGATGGTGGTGGGTCAATCTTTTGGTTCTCTTTGCCACTTGCTGAAGATGAAATTGAGTCGCTAGAACTTGACGAAGATGAGATTCTATAGACGATTAGAGCGGTGAGGCCGAGCGCAATGCCTGAAGAAGATGGGTCAAAACGAGACGAATTAGAGCAGGACAAGTTGGAACCACATCAATCAGAAAAAGAAAAGGCAGAACAAGAAGAAGCAGAGCAAGAGAATTCCGGCCGCGTTCTCTTGAGGCGTTGTCCGCAGTGCGCGGCTGAGATTTACGAAACAGTCGAAAACTGCCCTCTTTGCCAAGCCGAATTGCTTGGTAGTTTTGCTATTAATCAAGATTTGATTGAAGAGAGCGTAGAAAATCTAGTTGTTCTCTTGCGGGCAGAATACGATCTGAAATCTCTCCGCCTGGCGCAAGACACAGATCAGCTTATGGCTAGAGCAAAAATAAGAGAAATGGTTCGTGAAGATTCAACGGCCCTAACAATATTTGAGCGCGGCGTGGTATTGCAGCATTTGCTCAACATTGTTTTTAATTCGCGAGACGAAGATACTCTTTGAGGCCTTCTGGGTCGTCTGTAATAATAGAATCAACCCCAAGATCGCAAGCTCTTTTCCAGCCTTCTTTGCTGTTTACAGTCCAGGTGTTTACTGTTAGACCGGCATCGTGAGCTGCTTTGACAGTATCAGGTCGAACACAATCGAAATCTGGATTCCAAGCCGTTGCCCCTACTGATTTGGCATAATCCTGCAGGTTGTAGATGACCGAGTCTCCCAGTAGCGCTAGTTTGTATTTGGTGGTTTTATCGTGAATTTTTTTCAGAATTAGATGGTCAAAAGAACTAATCATAATTTTGTCTGGATAGGGATAGTCTTTGAGAAGCTTGAGCAGCTCGTCGTCTATACCAGCATAGTTACCAGGGCAGTTTTTGATTTCGATATTAATAGTGAGTTTGCCGTCTACAGCGTCAAGTACTTCTTTGAGCAATGGTAGCCGCTCTTCTTTGTATTTCGCTTCATACCAGCTGCCGCTATCAAGAGCCGATAGATCCTTCCAGTTTGCATCTTTGACAAGACCGGTACCATTGGTGGTGCGGTTCAGTGTGTCGTCATGAATCACCACCAATTCGCCAGATTTACAACGGTGTATGTCTAGCTCAATGCCGTCGGCTTTGGCTGCTACGCTTTTCTTGAAACTAGTCAGGCTATTTTCTGGACCCCAGCGTTTGCCCCCACGATGGGCCACCACCAATGGAAGTTTTTGTATATTATCTTTTGCCATTAGCACGTTTCCGCATTGAAATTGAGTGAGAAGAGCAAGGCCCAGGGCGATGCTGATTTTAAAAACGTATGTTTGTGCCATATCCACTACCGTATCCGCCATAGCCACCATATCCGCCGTATCCAGTGTTGTAGCCGTTATATCCGCCCGAGTAGAGTGAATTTCCGTACATGCCATTGCCGTACATGCCGTTGCCGAAATTCATGTTCATCATGCCTGAACTCATGGCACCGGCAGCCATAGTGGCAGCTGCTCCAAGGGCCTTAGCCAGACCCTTTAAAAGTGGATGCCCTTTGCTTTGGGCTGCTTGTTGTTCGTTCGTCCCACTTGTTCCGCTAGTATTTTCTGTGGCTTGACCCGTCTGCGAATAAGGCTGAGTATTTTGTTGGTAGCCTTGGGCCTGATAACTCTGTTGGTAGTTCTGGGCGGCAGGCTGGTAGCCCTGGGCTTGATAATTTTGAGTGGGGTAGCCTTGCCCCGGCTGTAAGTTCTCGGCGCTCGGCATCTGGAAAGATTGTTGACCATATTGAGCCCCATAGCTGCTCTGTCCAGTTGCTGGGCTCTGGTAATTAGTTGGATATGGTGGTGGCGTTTGAGGATACTGACCTTGGTTTGTATACTGACCTTGGTTTGTATACTGACCTTGGTTTGTATATTGATTCTGGGCCGGCTGACCAGGATAGGCGTGGGGCTGCTGTTGATACTGGTCGGCGCTTGCCATTGGTGTGACATCGGGACTACTGTTTTTGCTTATATGAACAGCGTTTGTAAGAGTCTCTAATTGCTCTTTGATACCGGTAGTGGTGTCGGGTGGTTGATTAGGGAAAACAATACCTTCCAGGGTCTGCACCCGTTCTATCAAAGGCTTCGAGCTGTAATTTTGGCCTATAACTTTGTTTTCGAGCCATTCCACAGTACTGAGATATTGTTTTTCAAGGCTGGGCGAGAGTGTCTTTTCCCAATGTACTTCCAGTGCATCGGTGCGGGCGCTGAGGTCATCGTCGCTGCTAGGTTTGCCAAATGCCTTGATCTCTAATTGGGTCAGTCGTTTATTGAGCGGCTGTTGCTTGAATGTTTGATTGAGAATCAATTGTTCCAGTTCATCAACCCTGGGATAGTCAGTGCCAGCTAGAGCTGCTGAGTCTGCGGAGCTATCAGAAGAAGTATCTGCCGCATTATTTGGGGCACTAGCAGGAACGCTTGATGAATTGTCTGAACTAGAAGAGTTACTTGTATTTACCGGGTCGCCAGCGGCTGTTCCAGAACTAGAGCCAGAGCTAGAACCAGAACTAGAACTAGAAGGCGTGGCATCAGCCTCGGCTACAACTTTTTGCAAGTCACTAACGCGACTGGCTACGTCACCGCTCTTGGCCTCACCAAAAACCAGCTTTTCTAGCCGTGCCAGGCGATCATCTTCGGTATCAGCCGGATATGTATGTTGAAAGAAATGGTCTTCAAGCTGAGTTAGAGGTGCAGAGTCAGCCCAGGCCGCTGGGCTGAAGGCGCAAGTTATTAAGGCTAGGCCAAATAGCGCTGCACTAAGGTGGCCAATGGCCTTGCCTTTAGCCTTTTGTCTCAGTGATTTGCTTGGAATATTTGCTGCCATTACTCAATATCAATTTAGATTAGATGCCAACTGGATGCTTACTGGCTGCCGAGTGCCTTCTGTCTGTCACCTGCTTGCAGCTGATCGGCAACGCCTTTAGCGCCGTGAATAGTTGCCGATTATAGCCGATGATGGCCCTCTCGCTTATTCCTTCAATAATCGCAGGGTCTTATTCGCTGTCACGATCGAGATTAAACCTGGTTAACGTGAAGTCTGAAGCCCTTGCTCTAATTAACCTCGGGGCTTCAGTGTTATAAGCTTTCATCAGTGACTATGGTATGGGGTATTTCTCGAATGGCTGAATCCTGGGAGGAGTTGGTTGACCGCGCCGAACAGGCATCGACCAAAATTCAGTTTGACCAGGCCAAACAGCTGTTAGAACAAGCTCTTGTCCTGGCTGATCAATTTGAAGCGCGGGACAGTCGCTTGATTCAGAATCTCCACAAGCTTGCCGAGGCTTGCCATCGCACTGGTTGCGATGACAAGGCCGAGGAACATCTAAAGCGGGCTATTGCTGTCAATACCAGTAATTTTGGGCCTTACCATAAGAGTGTGGCTGATTCGGCCAACCACTTAGCTAGCATTTATTACGAGCAAAGCCGCTTCCCCGAGGCCGAAAAGCTCTGTCGTCAGATTGTCAATATCTATGAAAAGAGCCTGGGTTCGCAGCACATGGAAGTGGGCAAGGTTTCGCAAAATCTAGCTATGATTTTGCAAGAGCAGAATAAGGTGCAAGAAGCTGAGACTTTCTACGCTAAAGCACTGAAGATCATGCGGGAATGCGCTGGCCCATTTGATTCTGACATCATTTCTTTGCTAGAGAACTACGCCAACCTCCTGCGCTCAGCAGGCCGCGTAGACGAAGCCGATCACCTGCAGGCGTGCGCCCTGGGCCGAGTTTCGGGCTCATTGCGCTCGGTAACCAGCACTAGAATTCCGCAAGTAGATATCTAGCCGATTAGACCAAAGCCGACTAGAAAATTAGCCAGTAGAAACTCCCCTGCTTAGAGCGGGGCAATCTAGAGCGATTACTTGTACTTCGCCTGACGAAAGCTCTAAAGGCCTAGCTTTGCGCGCACACACTTAAAGGCGGTGGGGCAGTTCTCAACCATTTCGCCTGCTGCCCAGCGGTGGTTGCCCATCAGGTAGGAAGCCAGCTCGGCGAAGCTCTCGACTTGTCCTTGTCCATTCTTTTGCATGAAGTAGGAGAGCCTAGATTTGTCGTCATCGGACATTTTTGCTACGTCCGCGAGGTAAGCGGCTTTAAACTCGGCCGACTGAGCATAGCCATTGAGGCAGTTATCCACAGCATGTCCGGTTTCGTGTAGGAAAGTTTCTTGCATAATAGACGGATTTATGGCCCCACCAACTTCATCGGTGCGTTCGTTGATTTTGTGCTCGGCAATGACAACTAGCCTTCCATTGCAGAGGCCATCGCAGCTTTTATCTGTGCCGCCGTTATAGCCCATTCTTTCTTGATAGGCGCCGGCAGGAAATTTATCAATCATGGTCGGTGTTACGACAATCTGCACGTTGCCAGCAATTAGCATTTGTTTGATGGTCGGTGGCAGGCCGTCGAAGGCTGCTCGAATAGTGTTGATCGCTGAGCTACTTACTTCAGGATGGCCAACTTTTGGAGCCTGAACTGTTATCTGGCCGCCTGATTGACTGCTTTGACTTGTGGAGGCATTGGGGCCGAGGGCATTGAACATACCACCAGGATTTATAGCCGCTCTGCCGAAATTGGTTGTGCTAGTCATGCGCATCAAGCGTAGGCTTCGTCCTGCCGTAATCGACTGCTGTGAATACTTGTTAGTGTTGGCCATCAGAGTTTTGTAAGTTTGCTCAGCTCGACCCTTGTCGCCAGCGGCATAGAACGAATGGCCGAGGTAGAGCCAGGCATCAGCGGTGCCGCCCTCCTTGGCAATTGAATTATGAAAGTAGGTGGCTGCTTCACTGTAACGACGGGCTTGATAGGCCTTGATACCCAGTTCGTATTGCGAGGACACAGCAGCATTGCTCGGCACAATTGTCACTAAAAGGCTTGCTACAAGACCGGCCACAGCGATTATCCGCTTTGAAGTTTTTGCTGTGAGGGCCAAGCTTTTATCTGCTTTTGTCATTGCTTACGTCGCTTTAGGGATAATCTGAGAACACTGGCAGTGGCGAAAATGATAACAAAAGAGGCTCGTTTGGGCACGCGAAGATGTTGGCTGCGTTACATTTTAAGCCCGTGTCGATGGTTATTATTTAATTAGCTCAAATTGTAGTGTTTTGAGTAAAAACCGTATTGCAAAATGGAATCACTGCCCGGTGCCGCCGGTAGGCAATTGGAGCTTAACTGCCTCTGTTTCCGGCCTTTTGGGATTTGCGACGGATTGTCAGATAATTGGCGCTTTACCTACAATGCCTGTCAACCGGCGACTGTCATCCTGGGTAAGGTGTAGACTAGGTAGACAGCTACTAATTGCTCAAAAGCAGGTCTGCTTTTTTCATCCCCTCAACTGTGAGTTCCTTTGTCGCCTTCTACATCTTCGAGTGCATCGACCTCTAAAAGCTCGACTAATTTAGTTTCGACTAATCCTGCTGATATCGAGGTCGGTTATTTGCGGGCTTATTTCACTTACTCTGTGGCCGATTCACTTAATCTCAATCTAGTGAAATCTGCTTCAGGCAAGGAATACCAAGCAGCTCAAATCAAGTTAGCCGATGTGCCAGCACCAACATATATTCAATTTGCCGTGGCACCATTACTAGCTCAGCTTCCCGATGCCACAATTGAGATTGGCCACACAAGCCAAAAGGCAGAAGTTCGCCTTAAGCTCTACGATTATGGCACAGTGGCTCTGCGTTACTCTTTTCCATTTAGCGGTACCTGGCAGGAATTTACAGCCTTGTCTCGCAAAATTAAGAATTCAGAGTCGCTCAGTCAGAGCGCTCAGGCTACTTTAGCTAGTGTCACGGCTGAGATATCTGCGGCCATTTCCTCACCACATAAGGTGCTTTTGGAAGATTACTTCGTTGCCGAAGTGCAGTCGTTTAAAACTGAAGTTACGGCCTCGCAGTTACTGCAGGAGCATCGCAGCCCGCTTGCTAGTCTTGTGGCTGGTGAAGAGCGGCCACTGGCTTTGATGGAGCAGGACGAAGTCTTGCGAGTCAACTTTAGCTACATGGAATGTGAGTTGGCAATTCTCACCTGGGATGTTGCTTTTGTCTTTGACAATCTTGAGGGCGCTAATACCGTAGACAGTATCATCGAATTTGCCAATACTCAGCTGGTAGAACTACGCACTTACGATAGTCTACTAGATCGTTATCTTGATGAGATTTACAAGTCAAAGGCTGAGCACATGCGCTCTAACTGGCTCCAGGGCGGCAAGGTGGCAACACGGCAAGCCGAACGCTTGCGTTATTTGTTGGTTGATGTGCGTGAGCTCTCTGATAGAGCGAGCAATGCTCTTAAAATGATTGGTGACGCTTACTATGCCAGACTTTATCGAGGACTGGCTCTGCGCTTGAGTTTGTCTGAGTGGCAGCACCAGGTTGAAACTAAGTTGACCAGTGTGGGTGAGGTCTATCGCTTTACCCATGACCAGGCAGAGCATGGCCGTAGTGAGTTTCTTGAATTTATGGTAATTGCTCTGATTTCTATTGAGATTTTGATCAATTTCTGGCATCACTAAATCAGGAGAGCTGATGTTACCGCTACGCAAGCTTGGACAGCAAGGATTGGAAGTTACAGCTCTAGGGCTTGGTTGTATGGGCATGAGCTGGCTTTACGGTACTCCTGATCAGCTTGAGTCTGTGCGCACTCTCAAGCGTGCCATTGCCCTTGGTATCAATTTTTTCGATACTGCTGAAGTTTATGGACCCTATGATAATGAGGAACTACTTGGTGAAGTGCTGCGAGGTCGGCGCGATGATCTAATTATTGCCACTAAGTTTGGTTTTGATATTTCAATGAGAGAGGTCATAGGAGTCGACAGTCATCCGCGCAACATTAAGCGTGCCTGCGAAGACTCACTCAAGCGTTTAAGCACCGACTACATTGATCTCTTCTACCAACACCGGGTAGATCCAGGCATTCCTATTGAAGAAGTGGCTGGCACCATGGGCGAGTTGGTAGAGCAAGGCAAAGTGCGCTATATCGGCCTATCGGAAGCTAGTGCTGAGAATATTAGAAAGGCTCATCGTACTTTCCCTTTGACCTGTGTGCAGAGTGAATACTCGCTCTGGGAGCGCTCTGTGGAAGAGCGGGTATTGCCCACCCTTCGCGAACTGGGTATCGGCTTTGTCCCCTATTCTCCCCTTGGTAGAGGGTTTTTAGCTGGTCAGATCAAGAACGTTGATCAGTTTGAAGCGAGTGACTACCGAAGAAATGATCCGCGCTACCAGGGCGATAATTTCGGCAAAAATTTAAAGATAGTCAGCGAAGTGAAGCATCTGGCTCGCCGATACGAGGCCAGCCCGGCTCAGATGGCTCTTGCTTGGCTTTTACAAAAGGGGCAAGACATAGTGCCCATTCCTGGCACTAAGAAGGTCAAGTATTTAGAAGAAAATGTCGAGGCCCTTGAGCTAGAATTGTCAGGGGAAGATCTAGAAGAGCTTGATGCAATTAGTCGATTGACGGCCGGAGCGAGATATGAGCCAGACCGTATGGAACGCATTGATCAATAAGAAATTGTACTCAATGATGATTGCTGCCACAGCATTAGCCCTAGTATTGGCCTTGTTTTGGAACGATCGGGTTTATGCTCAGTTTGACCCCCATGAAATTGAGCGGGCCTACCAAGCCCAAGATTATGCCAAGGTTGATGCCATTGCCGAAGCCCGGCTGCAAATTGACCCTTACGATGTCAGTGCTCGCTATTACCTGGCCAGTGCCCTACTGAAGCGCAAAAGAGGTGGGCAGGCTCTTTTGCAGTATGAGGCTTGTGCCAAATGCGGTGGCACTTCAAATTTGGCCCAGATGGCTAGAAAGGCCATACTTGCTCTGAAAATTGATGAGAGAAAGGCCAATCCTCAGTTCTTTGAGAGGGTTAAAGTGACGCCCAAAGGGTCCGCAGCTAACGGTGCTGATGGCAAAGCTGCTGGCTCCGGGATTGGAGCTAATTCTAGTGCTGGTGCTAATTTTAGTCCAAATTCTAGTGAAGAAGACCTCGACGCCTCCACGCGCGAAGCAATTGCTTTGCTGCGCAAAGACCTGGCTGATGCTATTGAAGTAAAGCGTCGGCGTCAGAGTCAAGATCTTGAATTGGTCGCAGAAGAAGAGAACCAGGCAATTCAAGAAGCAATTGGCACACTCTCCCTTCATCGCGATGAGATGATAGAAGCCGCTCGAATAGAAGCCACCGCTAAAAGAGCGAAAGTTTATCGCCTCTACAAAGAAGAGGAAGATAACATCAGCAAGGCTTACCAATCACGGATAGATGCCTTGAAGAATAGTCATAAGAAGACGCACTGAGAAAGAATTCTTCTAGCATAAGAATTCTCCTAGAAAAAGAAGTTTCGTTCAATAAGACGTTTCGTAGAATAAGAATTCCCTGGCTGCCACGAAGAGCGCGTATTTATTCCTCAGTGGCTTTGGCAATTGCTAAGCCCGCTTTCACCAGACCCGGTGGTCCACCTTCATATATGAGAAAGCGCGCTTCCCATTCTGGATCAAACTTTTCTTTATAACTTCTAAGACCCTTGTAGGAGAAGAAACGGTTCAGGTGTTCGTACACTTGATGAAGAGCTTTCTCTTCAAGCGGGTCTTCGGGATCATCACCGACACCGGCAAGGGCAGCAAGACCTAGGCTGAAATACTTGAATCCCTCCGCGTGGAGTTCTTTCAGCAACTTAGCAAAGAGGAAATCCATGGTGCTATTAGGAGCATTTTCTTTGTGACGCATCATGTCAATTGTCACTTCTCCCGGGCTATAGGATCTTATTTGGTTGACGAATGCTAGTGCCTGTCCTTCTTTGTCCCGTAGTACATAGAGGTCGTTGTGCTGTAGCTCTTCTCGATTGAATTGCCCCAGGGAAAAGCCTCGCTCTCTCCGTCCCGGTAGGGCGAGCCATTGCTTCGAAATCTCCTCTACTTCGTCAATCACTGCATGAGAAAGAGGTGGTGAGTATTTGTGCAAAACAAAGCCGTCTTTTTCGAACTTTTTGATACTACTTTTGAAAGTCTTTTTGTTTATTGTTGAGGTGACGAACTTTTCTAAGTCAACTACTCCATCTTCTCCCACTTTTACCGCTCTAAAGCCGTTCTGCTTGTAGATTTCAATATAATTAGGAGTAGTTTGCAAGAATGCTACCTGCCAGCCATTATCGTGGGCAAACGATTTGAACTCGCCAATCAGGCTGGCAAGCTTGGCCTCAGGGGCGGTGGCATCACCTAGCACGATGGCAACACCCAGGCAGGTCTTGTAAGCGATTACGCCATCTTTGTCGTTGTTGAAGAAGAAAGACTTGTCTGGTAAAAGTTTGAATAAATCAAGAGCGGTGCGGCCGTATTGATCAAGGATGGTGCTTGCCAATTCATGCTCAAGAGGCTGGGTTAGTAGCTTGTAGCGTATTGGTCGAAAGGCGCTCAGGACCGCTGCTGTTGCCGCTAACATTCCTGACAGTTGTAGTGATTCAAGGAACCAATGACCAAATTTTGACTTAGCCGCGAGATCTGGATTTCCGACTAGTGCTAGTTCTCTAATTGTATGTATCAGTGCCTGATCTAGTTCAAAGTTGATACCAAAGTCACGCATGTCCAGCAGAAAGAAGCCTAAACAGCCATAGATAATTACTGCTAGCAAGGCCGCGATGATTATCTTTGCAGTGGTGAAGAACGTTTCTTTAGCGCTTTTGACAGTGAAGTGGCTTCTTGTGAGAGATAGGGCTGCAATGGCTACAATAGATGGAACCACCGAATAGGTTGGTAAATCTAGGGCCCAGGCTTGATTCTCTAGCCAGTGAATGTGTTCGCTTCCCAGGCGGGCGATTTGCAATGCCAGAGATAGACTAGAAAGAGCCATGGCAATCCACCAGGCCGTTCTCTTCCTTTGATAGAGATTGATGCTGAGAAATATCAGTAAGTAGCCAAAAGCTAGGGTCAGTGAGTTGCTGAGATGGTAGAGCTCATAGGGAACTAGGGTATTAAACAGGCGAGGATGGCTGGAAAGGCGCATTAATAGCGGCTCCCATGTGCCAGCTAGACCACTCAGGAGGGTAATGGTGGCAACAGTAAAAACAGGCCAGTCTCTCTTTGCTCGTTTCGCCTGCTGCCCAGATTCATTATTGTCGCTCTTGCCGTTCATGCTTTTCTCGTCTAGCCAAGGTCTTGCAAAATTTCTTCTACTCGTTTGTAGCGGTTCCCTAAGTCAAGTTTTGTCGATTTTTCAATCACTTTGCTGATCTTTGTGTTGGCAGAAGCTTTGGAATTGAAAGATTCTTTGGAAGTGGCCGAAGCACTGGCATCTTCAAGGGCTAGCTTTAAGTTGGTAATTGGTTCGGGTTGTTTTCCTGATGCCAAAAAGTATAGCGTTGCTCCCATTGAATAGATGTCACTCTGTGAGCAAGATTTGCCCCGAAATTGTTCGGGGGCAATATAGTGAGGTTTGCCTACGACGGATCCCGTAACATTTGAAGTCACCGATTGGGCCACAGAAAAGTCGAGTAGTTTTAGTTTGCCATCATCACTTAAAATTAGATTGTCTGGTGTGAAGTCTCTATGCACTACTGGCGGTGTTTGATTGTGTAGATATTGCAAAATCAAGCACATCTGCCGTGCTAGGTCTTCGATGGTTGCAAGGGGCAGCTTGCCTTTCGATTCTACATAGTCTTTTAGAGTGACACCATCTAACTTTTCTAAGACTAGATAGGCCCTGTGGTCTTCGAGAAACAGCTCGTAGAATTTGACAATCTGAGGATGCTCGAGCTTGCCTAGCAAATCTGCCTCCTCCTGAAATTTTATGGCCGCTGCTTTGCGTACTCTGGTATCGGGAAACACGGGCAGAAGAAACTCTTTAAGAACGACTTCTCGTGTTGTGTCCTTGGTCGAAAACTCCGAGCCCTTAGGATTTTTCGTAGCTAGACGGTCTTGAGCTAACTTGTCTTGTGATAAATTGACTTGAGCCAGGTTCTTTTGAGCTAAATTGACTTGGGTTAAATTATCTTGGGCCAAATAAACTGTGCCCTGACCGCCCATGCCAATTCTAGAAATAATTGTGTAGCGACCATTGTGTAATTTCGCCCCGAGCTCTAAGGGAGTCAGTTTGTCTCTTTTGGGTGAGGCTGAGAGTTCTTTCAGCCAGAGTTCTGTATAACTCTGCTTCTCTCCAGCGATTTCGAAGGGCTCAAGCATTTCGTCGTCAATTTGATCGGCGAATCTTTCTTTGATGGCCGCTACAAATATTGCTCGATCCTTGGCATTGAGGATATCTCCGTAGCGGATTTTGAAGGCTGGAAATAGACCGCGGTTAAAGACAAATACATAGTCTAGATTTGAGCGGGTAGTTTTGGGCCGGATAATTTCGATTGAACTGACCTGTTTGAAATTGAGTTCTTTTCTCTCTTGATAAATAACTTGGTTCTTGGCAATAACAGAAACTGCGCCTACTGGTGCCTCACTGCGGCCATATGCTGCGGTGAAAGTCGGAGAGCTAGCTCCAGTAGATTTGCTCTCTAAATTAGCCCTATTGGCCACCCCGGATGCGGTGCCAAGACTAATTCCCTTGACCGTAAGACAGAGAGAGTTGGAGTTAATTAAGATTCGTATTGTCAACGCTGTGACTGCTACACCAAGCAATCCGAAAACTAAGTAGAGTACATTGGTTATGCCGCTCATCATCGGTGCTAGTTCAGCACTGACCGCTAGTTGCAGAAATGGCTTGAGGCTATTGATATAGGCAATAGTTAAAGGGAAGACGATACTATTTAAAACACCGAAGTAGCCAAGTATAAAGAGAAACATTGGAGTGATAGCAATTACGATGGCCAGCCGTGATACCACTGGTGTAAACCAGAGAAAGAAATCAGCGTTGGGCATAAAAGGCATTACATCGGATTGATCCAGAACATTCGGTACCTGGTTCGAAATTGAAGGAAGTAGTTTGTTTTTTGCTTCAGGCATGTACTACTCTTTTCAACTCTTTGAGAGCTTCGACGGCAAGTCGTGCTGATTGCAGGCGGTCTTCAACTTCCATTTGTGTCAGGGCCGCGACTAGCTTATCTAGTTCTGGGTTAATTTGTCGATTGACGAGAGCAGGCTGAGATACAGCTAGTGGCTCCGGGTCTTCGCCGGTCAAAAGAAAGAAGAGGCTGCCGCCAAGAGCGTAAAGATCGCTTTGGGGATTGGCTTTGCCGCGTAGCTGTTCTGGTGCGATGTAAGCTTGTTTGCCAATCATGGTACCAGTGGCAGTGCCTAGGAAAAAGTTTGCTGCGCCGAAATCGATAATGGCAATTGTGCCATCGGTTTTTAAGATCATATTGTCTGGGGTAAAATCACGATGAAGAATGGCCTCTTCTTGTTCGTGAAGATAGGCCAGCATCTGAGCCATTTGTATACCCCATTCGATTACTAGCGCTTGGGGTTGAGCGCCGTTTTCTTTGACTAGGCGCCTTAGATCACTGCCACTCAAATACTCCACCACAATATAGTGTCTCTGGTTGTCTATAAAATGATCGAATACTCGGGCAATCTGTTCATGGGAGAGGCGGGCCAGCATTTCGGCTTCTCGCTTCAAAAGGTTATACGACTGTTCTTTCAGTTCTTCATTGCCACCGTCAGGTACTACAGCCTCTTTCAGGACGATTCTCTCAGAATCTTTGTTGCGGGCTAAGTAAATGGCAGAGAGTCCGCCAAAGGCAATTTGTTTTTCAATTTTGTAATTGCCACCTTGAACGCTATCACCGGGCTCCAGCGGAACAAAAGTGGTCGATCCAAAGCGTCTAGCCAGTTCGTCTTGCCACATTTCGGTGTAGCCAGTCTCGTTATGGGCGGGCAAGTGTCCTCCGTCTTTCTGATGGAGAAAAGTACGAGCATCAAGTAGAGCATTGAAGTTTTCAGAGCCTCCAGCCCAAACGTCTAGAGCCATTACCAAGCTGTCTAGATGCTCTTTCATTAAGTAGGGCAGCTGAAGATTGACAGGATTTGAGTGTTTAAAGAAGAGTCGTATATTGCCACCGTTGGCTGAGTCAAAGTCAATCGATAGAAGATCGCGCCATTTTTTCTTCGATCTAAGACCGAAGCACGGACTGACAAAGAAAGGCAACGATAGGCCGTCTCGCGAGATAAAGATAGTTTTGTCAGAGGAAAGAAACAGTAGTAACCCAATCAGGCCAACCACAGCAGCGTTGGCGGCTAGAAAGAGAATTACCGGGCCACTGCTCAGCGTTTCCATGCGCATGCCCAGGGCCACGCATGACCAAATCCAGGCAAACAGTGAAATCGGCCAAGCGATCCAGCAGGCAACATTGGTTAGAGCCGCGGGAGTACTTTTGTACTGAATCGTAAGTTCAGCTTCGGCCAAGAGCACCTGCAAATGTAATGGGGACACAACTAACTTAGTTGTACCCTCAAGTTTTCTTGTTGGCCATCAATTTCAACTTAAAAGTCGAGCTTTTGGGCCGCGCTAGCAGGCAAAACGTCCCCTTCAAGTTGTTCCGAATTGTTTGGCTTGTATGATGGTTGATTGGCTCTATACGATTGATTGGCTTGGCTATAGGGCGTGTCTTGCGGGCGAGAGCTTGGTGCCTGAGCCGAAGTGGGAAGAATTCCCTTGCGCTTTAAGTCAGCCTCGTGAGCCTTTTTCAGCTCACTCTGGATCTTCTCTTCTTGTTTCTTCCGCCTTTTTTCCGATTCTTCCATGTCCTTTTGGTAGTTAGAGTGGCTGCCGCCTCTCATACCACCTCTCATGCCACCCATTCCCATCCTTGAAGTTAAGGAGCGAGCTCCCGCAGCCATTGCACCAGCGCCGAGCATTCCTCCGCCAACAATGAGACCCATAGAGCTGGAGCTACCGTTGCTGCGGGCATAGCTGCCATTGAACGTTTGCGAGTTGGGCCGATAGTTTAGGGCTTGACCAGTATAGGAAGGCGTCTGGAAATTAACAGAAGGGTTGCGATAATCGCCATAGCTTGTTGTGGTATGCCCGTTCCCTATATAGTTGGGCGAAATTTCAGTGTTAACTGGAAGACCGTTTGGTAAATTACTTGGCACGTATGGCTGCACTGGCGTGACCGAACCTGTCCAGGGTCCAGGAGTGGCTGGATATGGACCGTAGGTCGAGTAACCTTGAGCAAATGCTGCAGGTAGCGCTCCAAGGGTCGACCCAAGAGCGAGAATTATTGCCAAAGTATTTTGAATGGTTCTGCGATTCATAGCCTTTCCTATCATAAAGCTGATAGTACGGCGATTTAGGCCGGTTGCAAATGGTGTAATTCCCATGCTGGTTAGCCTCTTGCCGGTTGGCCGAAATTTTGGCCGTCATTGCTATTTCGTCGTTAATAACTCGGCCGATATCGGTCAAGTTATGGACGGCAAAAAGAGGATGCGGTCATTTTTTGACCCAAAACTTTGACCGATATCGGTCAAGTTTTAGTTTGAAATGGCTAAGCGCTTTTAAAATTGGCTATACGTTAAATCTGAAGTGAACGACATCGCCATCGGCCATGACATAGTCTTTGCCTTCGAGGCGCATTAGGCCTTTTTCTTTCGCGGCTTTTTCTGTGCCGCAGGTGACATAGTCTTTGTAGCCAATCACTTCGGCCTTGATGAAACCGCGTTCAAAGTCGCTGTGGATAATTCCGGCACATTGAGGGGCGGTGAAACCAGTTTCGAAAGGCCAGGCACGAACTTCTTTTTCTCCGGCTGTAAAGTAGGTCTTTAGGCCAAGTAGGGCGAAGGCTGCCCGAATCATGGTATTTACGCCAGAGTCTTGTACACCAAGGCTTTCCAGATAACTGTCTCTTTCGTCTTTGTCTAAGGCCGATAGCTCTGCTTCAATTTGGGCCGAAATTAAGACCACAGGACGTTTTTCTTCCTCTGCCTTCTTTTTCAGGATCTGCAGATATTTATTGGCATCAGGGTCGGCTAGTTGGTCTTCTTTGACATTAGCTGCATAGAGCAAGGGTTTGGTGGAGAGTAGTTGAAGTTGAGGCAAAATTGCCTTCTCTTCGTCAGTTAAGACTGATAGGTCAACTGCTTCGACATTGTCGATAAAAGGTGAGATTTTTTCAAAAATGCTCATTTCGAGCTGCGAGCGCTTGTCGATATTGTTCTTTTGCTTCTTCAATCTTTCCATTCTTTTGGCGATTGAGGCCTGGTCAGCCATGGCAAGCTCAATGTGAATTGTCTCGACATCTCGCAGTGGGTCCACCGACCCGTCTACGTGGGTAATGTTTTCGTCGTCAAAACACCTTACGACGTGCACGATTGCATCAACTTCGCGGATGTGAGACAGAAACTGGTTGCCCAGTCCTTCGCCCTTGCTTGCGCCGCGTACGAGACCGGCAATGTCAACAAACTCAAAAACGCCAGGCAGTACTTGCTGGGGCTTGACTAACTCTTTCAACTTCTCGAGGCGCTCATCTGGCACCTTGACTATGCCAGTGTTTGGCTCAATTGTGCAGAATGGGTAGTTGGCACTTTCAGCCTGGTAAGAAGCAGTTAGTGCGTTGAAAAGAGTAGATTTGCCCACGTTTGGCAAACCAACGATACCGGCCTTGAGCATTTTAGTCTCCAATGACAAGAAGGGCTGCCAGTTCTTGCTGCAGCCAATTGGCACATTATATTAGGACTGCCTTTGGAGTTTATGAGATGCTTGCAATTAGTGCTCCTGATTGCACTATGGGCGCTGCTGAATAGAGGAACTTGTCAACCTGAGCTTGCGATGCAAGGTACTTGAAAGAATCGCCATTTATTGTAAAAAACAGCAACTTTCTATTCTCGTAGAGGGTGCACATAGTAGTTAGCAGCAGCGAAAGAACATTGAATACTTTCGATAATAATCTCGGCTCTGACCAACAGAAGAATATTCATCCCAATAGCCAAACAGGCGTTGACAAGGGTGCTGAAAAGGCTTTTGAAAAGAGTACGGAAAAGGTAGACCAAATGAGAATATTGCTGGCAGAAGATGATGATTTTCTGGCGGGAGGAATAGCTCTTGCTCTCCGCAATAACAGGTTTTCAGTTGATCATGTTCGCTCCGGAACAGATACTGACCATGCCCTGAAATACACTGACTATGATCTGGTTATTCTTGATCTTGGATTGCCGAAAATGGATGGGATGGAAGTCTTAGGAAATCTTCGCAGCCGGGGACAGTCTTTACCCGTTTTGGTACTTACTGCTAGAGATCGCCTTGAAGATAGGGTTTCGGGGCTCGATTCCGGTGCCAACGACTATCTCACCAAACCCTTCGAGTTGCCTGAGCTAATGGCCCGTGTCAGAGCGTTGATACGCAACGATCGCTGGGGTAACACTACCGAATTTGTATACGGTCCAATCAAATTCAATACTTCCTCTCGCCGGGTACTCGTAAACGACAGCCCGATTGACCTATCAGCTCGGGAGCTAGCGGTTTTAGAGCTCCTATTGCAGCGAGCAGGACGAGTAGTAAATAAAAATCAGATTGCAGATCACCTGACCAGCTGGGATACTGACCTTACCCATAATGCTATCGAAATTATTGTGCACCGCTTGCGCAAGAAATTAGAGTGTGATGGCTTCAGTATTCGTACCATGCGGGGCCTTGGTTATCTGATTGAAAAAACCGGTTAACACATCTATTCGCAGCCAGCTTCTGGCCTGGCTGCTTCTTCCTCTAAGCGCTCTCTGGCTTTGTTCAACAGCATTTGCGTACTATACTTCAGTGGCTTTTGCCAACGATACTTATGACCGCGAATTACTAAATTCTGCTGATTCAGTGGCCGTGCGCACAACCCACAAAGGTGGGCAGTACTCCATTGACCTGCCTCCATACGTACGGGCTATTCTACGGCACGACAATACTGATATTTTCTTCTATCAAATTCTTTCTCCTGAACGCGAGCGCATTTCTGGTGATGAGAATATGCCGCCTTTGCCGAAGGAGCTGAAACTGGCTATGCCTGTCTTTAGCGATGGTGTTATTGAGGGCACTAAGGTTAGAGTGGCATCTATTCTTGTGCCAGTACCCGAGGCGGAGAGCCAAGGCGAGACATTTATCGTTCAAGTTGCTGAAACACTGAAGGCTCGCAAACGCTTTGCTCAAGAACTTCTTGTTAGTATGGTGGCGCCAGAAATTTTCTTCATTTTACTTGGTGCCATTGCCATTTGGTCTGGGATCGGTCGCGGTCTGGAGCCTCTTAAGGATGTTCAGGAAGCTCTTTTGCGCCGCTCCCAGCATGACCTTCATCCCCTTTCGACTGAGACTGCACCACTGGAGGTGCGGCCTCTAGTTCACTCTATTAACGAATTACTTGGACGGCTGCGCAGTGACATAGAGGCTCAAAATCGCTTCGTCGCTAACGCGGCCCATCAATTGCGTACGCCCCTAGCCGGTCTTAAAACTTATATTGGGCTGTTGCAGGGCTTTGCTAAGGCGGCTGAAGTAGAGCAAGCTGTTACTCAGCTTGATCATGGTGTCAATCGAATGACACACCTTGTTAATCGTCTATTAGCCCTTGCTAAAGCTGAGCCTAATGCTGCAGCAATTGTGCCGAAGCAGTCTTTTGACCTGAACCAAGTGGCGGCGGCCTCGGCCTCAGATTTGGTCAATGTGGCGATAGAAAAAGATATTGATTTGGCCTTTGAGGGCGCTGATGGGCCAGCTTTAATTGAAGGCGATCCAGCCTCTGTCAGTGAGTTAGTTATGAACTTAGTTGATAATGCACTGCGCTATACCGGCCATGGTGGGCACGTAACTGTCCGTGTGCTGGCGAATGAAGCCGTGGTGCTGGCCGTTGAAGATGATGGACCCGGTATACCCGAGGAGGAGCGAGAACGTGTCTTTGAGCGCTTCTACCGCGTTCTAGGTACAGGAGAGCAGGGCAGCGGCTTGGGCTTGCCCATTGTGCGTGAAATTGCGCGCTCGCATCGAGCCGCTGTAGCCATTGAAACCCCGTCGAGCGGTGTTGGTACTTTATTGACGGTGACCTTTAACCGCCTGGTCTAGGTTCTGCAAGCATAGCTAGTCTCTTTATTCGCTGGGAATGTTCTTGGCGAAACGCTAGATTCGCTAGCCTTAAGACCAGCGCTTTTTGAGATTTCGCTCTACCAGATGTGGTGGCCTAACAGCATCATAGTCAATTAAAACGAGGCCCTTCTTGCCGGCACCGAGGTCGATGTATCCAAGTTGGCTCTCGTCTCTATCCCAGAATGAATAACGCCGGTCCCGGTCTAGCTTCTGGGCGAAAAGATCCATTGAAGCTTTGCTAACTGGAGTGGTGACTCGCTCTTGGATATAAAAATTTGCTGGTCCGTATGGGCCATCGGTTAACTTGGGTGTGCCAATTATTCTGGCATCGAAGCGATGCTCCACGCCTTGAGCGTCGCTAAAGGTGCGTGTGCCCCAGGTTGGATTCCAGGTTTGGTTTGTCACTTTCAGTATCTGGCTATTGCTTAGTTCGATTACTACGCTATCGGCACCACCATCAATTACGCGTTTGGCTGGAATTTTGAAATCCCGCAGAACATCAGCATATAGACCAAGATCGTGGGTGTCTTTGTGGCGCAACATGCTGCGTGTATTCGGGTCGAGCAAGAGGCTGCTTACGGACTTCTCACCCAGGGCCACAGGCTGAAGCATGCCTGAAGGCGATGCCGAGCGATCCAAACCAGTAGAAAACTTCAGCCGGTCTCCGATTTGCGTGAGCCAGAGCGTTTCCTGCGCGGAAGCCAGTATGTGCTTGCCTCTTAAGAAGTCAGGCAGACAGGAGGGGTTACAGGTGGCAATTAAGTCTGCTTTGCTCGCTAAGGGCTCGTTGATTTTGGCTAGCGCTTCACTAGCTTTATGATCTGCTCTTTGACCTGCACCTATGCCAGCGTCTTTACCGGTACCTAGACTATTGCTTGGAACGCCGTCATGGTGTTGAACCAATAGTGTCTGCTCGGGGCCGAGTTCGCCTCCGGCTTTGACTTCTCGCACTCGTGTCATGGCGACCGCTTGTTTCGAGGCGGCCATCATTTCGGCCAATGGCAGAATGGTACCCACCATCTTGTATTCACGCGAGATGGATCCAGGAAAATTGCGCTGAGCTTGATTAATAGTAGCCGGTTCCAAGTGCTGGACTGTGCCATCGGCGGCCTTCGCTAGGAAATCGGCTGGTTTTGCTAAGACATCGGCTGATTTTACTAAACTTTCGCCAGCCTTGAAATTGGCACTGCCACTTGGATTCAAAGCTCTCATTTCGCCAGCTTTGGCACCGATTGCTGCTCCGATCATATTAGTGGCAGCACCAGCGGCAACATGAGTGGCAAATTGCCCTGGCTCGAACACTCCAGCTTTGACCTGGCGGATTACCTCGTCGCTACTTCCTTTGGATGCTCCAAAAATGCCGCCTGCGACTACGCTGGAAAGCATTTTGCTTTCTACCAGGGCCCCGGATTGGTTTAACTTGCCTAAGGCTCCCCGGGCCACCACAAATGAGATAGCGTCGCTGGCAAGGGCGCTGGTATCGGTGCTGGCGGCAAAGATTCTGCTTGCGCCCAAGCCAGCACTGTAATGTCCGTTTCCGCTGTCATAAGTAGAGCGGTTCAGAGTTACTTCGGCGACGCGGGAGGCGACTCCTAGGCCAACGGCTGAACCAGCAATGCCCCAGTTATGACTGGCGGCGTAGGCAAAAGATGCTTTTAACCCCACAGCCTTGGTTACACCCAGGCCGATATCAACGGTTTGCTCTAAAAGCGAGCGGCCAGTTCTTTCTCCAGTTAATTCTCTTCCCTTTGTGCCTTGTAGGCCGGGTTTGTAAGTGTCGAGGGCGGCGGTGGCTGCCGTCAGGGCATAACCGTACTTGCCTGGCATAAAGAGACCAACAGATTTAATCAATCCAGATCCGTACTGGTCAATCTGGCTGGCTGCTCGCAGAGCCTTTTGGTCGGCTAAAACTGCCGTTTGTGCTTGCTTTTCTAAGTCTGCGGTTCTTTTGCTGTCGTGAGCTTTTACGCTAGCGGCTATATCTGTAGCAAGCGCGTCAATTTTATCGGCACTCGCTGCGCTGCCATGCCAAAACTCAGTTACTGCAGTGACAGCGACGCCAATCAGGCCGCGGTCGGCATTTTGCTGCTTGTGAGCCTGTGATTCACGGCGCAGGCTATCCAAAGCTTGATTCTGCTCTGTGGCAGCTGAGCTGGTCTGCTGGTCGAATCTAGAATTGGTTTCGGCGAGGGGCATTTATTACCTGGCGAATGGCAAGCTGGTCGTATTTCTGTAGCGGTTCCGGACTATTGTTGCTTGCTAGGATGCTGTTCTTGTTCTTCTTCTTGTTCTTCTTGTTCTTCTTCTTCTTCTTCTTCTTTATGCCTTCAGCCTATGCTCATAGGCCCCCGTCAACAATAGGGATCCTCCCATGGGGGGATGGGATAACACGAAGCTTGTCAGTCGCTACCCCAAGACTAGCTTTGAAAGAAATTTGCAGTGGTCTTGATGAAATCTTGATGCTAATGGGCTGCATCTTGATGCCTTCTTGCCGCTGGCAGTTGTTTGATGATGATCACAATCTGGTGGTGTTAAATGGCTGACTTAACGGCGTGTATATTTTTCGTCATTCTCTGGCTCGGTGCTTTTGCACTGGTTTGGGGCTGCTCGAAATTGATGGTACTAAAACAATGACCTGGATTCACATACTGTCTGCTGCAATCTCAGCACTGCTGATGATTTATTTGCTTATAGCCCTCGTACTACCTGAGCGGTTCTCATGATTTCATCTGGTGTCCTCCAAATAATTTTATTCATGCTGGTTCTCTTCGCTTTGGCTGTGCCACTAGGTAACTACATGGCGCTGATTTACGGATATTCCGGCTCGGCGCTTAACCCAGAGCCTAATGCGGGGCCTAGTTCAGAGCTTTCTCCAGAGAGCTCGTCTTTGGTTCAGTCAGTTCGTTTGTCTGAGCTTAATGGACAAGTCAAGTCTGCCAAGACAAACGCTCTGTTGAAGCCTTTTGTAGCTGGCGAAAATTTGATTTATCGAATGGCAGGTATTAAGCCTGAACGCGAAATGGGCTGGCGTGAATACACTCTGGCTATGCTGGTCTTCAACTTGCTGGGGATGGTGTTCACTTACCTAGTGCAGCGCTTGCAATTTGTTCTGCCTGGCAATGCTGAAGGCTTGGCTGCCGTGTCAGCCGATTGCGCTTTTAATACTGCAGTGAGCTTTGCCAGCAATACCAACTGGCAGAGTTATAGTGGCGAGACTACCATGAGCTATCTCACTCAGATGCTCGTACTCACTGTTCAGAACTTCCTATCAGCGGCTTCCGGCATGGCAGTTTTGATCGCTCTAACAAGGGCATTCAGTCGCCAGCAGGCTGAGACAATAGGTAATTTCTTTGTCGACTTGACTCGTTCTGTCATTTTCATTCTGCTGCCAATGTCTGCTGTACTGGCGATTTTTCTAGTTTCGCAAGGGGTTGTCCAGACCTTTGGCGGGTACACGGAGTATAAGCCACTGGAACAGTTAGGTTCTTCTTCTTCTTCTTCTTCTTCTTCTTCAAGCTCTTCCAGTTCTTCCAGTTCTTCCAGTTCTTCCAGTTCTTCTAGTTCAACAGTGCCACCAGCACTGTCTCTCAGCAGCCAACCATCTCCGCCAGCTGTTTACAAGATTGCCAGAGGGCCAGCCGCTTCTCAAATCGCTATCAAACAGCTTGGCACCAATGGTGGAGGCTTCTTTAACGTTAACTCCAGCCATCCTCTGGAAAATCCAACACCGCTTTCTAATTTCATTGAGATGCTGGCAATTCTTTTAATACCAGTCGCTCTCTGCCAAACCTTTGGCAAAATGGTTGGCAGCTCGAGAAATGGTATGGCTCTGTTAGCCGCCATGACGGCCATATTTGTTGCCTGCTTGGCACTTTGTTACATGCCTGAGCAGGCCGGAAATAGGGCTTTTACCGCCTTGGGCATTGAGCAAAATGCTTCGGCTGAGAGCAGTGGTGGCAATATGGAAGGCAAAGAGGTGCGATTCGGTGTCGCTAATTCGGCACTATGGGCAGTTGCAACTACTGCTGCTTCCAATGGCTCTGTTAATAGTATGCACGACTCCTTTATTCCCCTGGCCGGACTCTCACCTATGCTGCTTATGCAGCTGGGCGAAGTCGTATACGGGGGAGTGGGATCGGGCCTCTATGGTATGTTGATTTTTGCAATTATTACTGTCTTTATTGCCGGTTTAATGGTTGGTCGTACTCCTGAATATTTAGGCAAGAAAATAGAAGCCTTTGAGATGAAAATGTCTTCTCTGGTGATTCTCTTCCCGCCCATGGCTGTTCTATTGGGCACGGCACTGGCTGTCTCTCTCAAAGATGGTACAGCTGGTGTGCTCAATGGTGGCGCCCATGGATTCAGTGAAATTCTCTATGCTTTTTCCTCGGCATCAAATAATAACGGTAGTGCTTTTGCCGGCCTTAGTGCCAATACTCCTTTCTATAACTATGCTTTGGGAGTGGCTATGTTCGTGGGCCGTTACGCCCTTGCCGTTCCAGTTCTGGCCTTAGCTGGTTCATTGGTGAAGAAGAAGAAAGTTCCTGTTAGCGCTGGAACAATGCAAACTGACAATTGGTTGTTTGTTCTGCTGCTTGTGGGAGTAGTCGTGATATTTGGTGGATTGACTTTTGTTCCAGCTTTAGCGCTAGGGCCGATCGTAGAACAACTTCAGATGATATTTACAAAGTGATGACTCAAACAAAAAATAACTCCAAATCTATTCTTGACTCAGCAATTTTGTGGAAGGCTGTAATAGATTCCTTCGTCAAATTAGATCCGCGAGTTCAAGCTCGCAATCCAGTAATGTTCGTGGTGGAGCTGGGAAGTGTCATTACGACGCTGCTTTTCTTTGCTGCTCTTTCTCATCCTGGTGAAGCGGCCCCGGAGTTTATATTTTCAATATCAATTTGGCTCTGGATTACAGTGCTTTTTGCTAATTTCGCCGAGTCTATGGCGGAAGGTCGAGGAAAGGCGCAAGCTGATTCTTTGCGGAAGTCGCGCAAAGATGTCATGGCTAAGAAATTGGCTGAAGCTTCCCGGAAATCAACTGTTACTGCCGTTTCTGCCAGCGAGCTGAGAAAAGGAGATATCGTTCTGGTGGAGGCCTCCGATACCATTCCGTGTGACGGTGAAGTGATAGAAGGTGTGGCCTCTGTAGACGAGAGTGCCATTACTGGTGAGAGTGCGCCAGTAATTCGAGAAAGTGGAGGCGATCGTAGTGCCGTAACTGGTGGCACTCGGGTCTTATCAGATTGGCTTATAGTAAGAATTTCGGCTAATCCCGGCGAGACATTCCTTGACCGTATGATTTCAATGGTCGAAGGAGCTAAGCGCCAAAAGACGCCTAACGAAATTGCATTGAACATTTTATTGGCAGCGCTGACACTAGTTTTCTTGCTGGTTACCTTTACGCTCTATCCTTTTTCTAGCTATAGTGCCAGCGTCTCCCATGGTCAGCCTGTTTCGCTGACGGTTTTGGTAGCTCTACTTGTTTGTCTAATCCCTACAACCATAGGTGGTTTGCTCTCCGCTATTGGCATTGCTGGAATGGATCGCCTCATCAAAGCCAATGTCATTGCCATGTCAGGTCGTGCTGTTGAGGCCGCCGGAGATGTGGATATGCTGCTCCTCGATAAAACAGGCACAATCACGATGGGCAATAGACAAGCGACGTTGTTTGTTGCTGCAAAGGGTATCTCCGAGTCGGAGCTTGCCGATGCTGCTCAGATCTCTTCTCTTGCCGATGAGACGCCGGAAGGCAGAAGTATAGTGGTTTTGGCTAAGGAGAGATTTTCGATCCGCGAGCGTAATATGCAAGAGCTTGGCGCTGAGTTTGTTCCATTTTCAGCCCAGACTAGAATGAGTGGTGTTAATTTCGATGGTCGTGAGATTCGCAAAGGCGCTGCTGACGCGCTAGAGGCCTATGTTCTTGATCAGGGCGGTACCTATCCGGAAGAAGTGCGCGAGGCCGTCGATAATATTGCTCGCAACGGTGGCACACCGCTAGTAGTATCAGATCGGGGGCGTGTACTGGGAGCCGTTCAGCTCAAGGATATCGTTAAGGGTGGCATTAAGGAGCGCTTTGCTGCCTTGCGGGCAATGGGGATCAAGACCGTTATGATTACCGGTGATAATCCACTCACTGCCGCTGCCATTGCCGCAGAGGCCGGGGTGGATGACTATCTGGCCCAGGCTACACCTGAGGAGAAGTTGCGCCTGATTCGCGAAGCTCAAGCGGGCGGTCGTCTTGTAGCTATGACCGGGGACGGTACTAATGACGCTCCTGCCTTAGCCCAGGCCGACGTTGCTGTGGCGATGAATACGGGGACACAGGCTGCCAAAGAAGCCTGTAATATGGTCGACCTCGATTCAAGTCCAACTAAGTTAATTGAGATTGTTGAAATTGGCAAGCAACTATTGATGACCCGCGGAGCGCTGACGACTTTTAGTATCGCCAATGATGTCGCCAAGTATTTTGCCATTATCCCTGCCGCGTTTGCCACGACTTATCCCGTCCTCAACAACCTCAATGTTATGCAACTGCAGTCGCCACAGAGTGCGGTGTTATCGGCGGTAATATTCAATGCTCTGGTGATTCTACTTCTTTTGCCGCTGGCCTTGAAGGGCGTTCGCTACCGTGCTGTGGGTGCTTCTATTTTGTTGCGCGACAACTTGCTTATATACGGACTAGGTGGCATTGTTGCTCCATTTATAGGTATCAAGTTGATTGACATGCTTTTAATTGGCTTGCGCTTGGTTTGAGGATTGATATTGGTTTTAGAATCGAAACTTCTACAGTGCTAGTTGCTAGAGAGACGAAACCAGTGGTATAGAAATTGAGAGGATAGTAGAGGATCATGTCAGCCCAAGAGTCAATAGATAAGACTTCAAATAGTGCGTCATCAGAGGCCGCGGAAGTATCTGCAATTTCTGACATATCTCAGGCAAATGTTCGTTCTGCCAAGGTGCCTACTACTGAACCAATTGTCAAATCGGCTTTTATGCTGTTTGCTATCTTTACTGTGTTGACTGGCCTTGTCTATCCTGTTCTTGTAACTGCTGTTGCCCAGTTAGTGTTTCCTCATCAAGCTGAAGGTAGTCTTGTCCATTCACCGCTGGCGGTACCAAGTAGTGCTATGCTAATTAGTCAAGTTGTTGAGAATGGAGATTCCTCTAGTCACGCGAAAAGAGCAAGCCATGGCGGCTTGGTGGTAGGTTCGCGTTTGGTTGGCCAGGCATTTAGCGAGGCAAAGTATTTCTGGCCTAGGCCCTCGGCGACCACTCCCGCTTACAATGCCGCCGCCTCTTCTGGCTCTAATCTCGGCCCTACTAATCCTGATTTCTTGGCTACAGTGGCAAAGCGAGTAGAGTTCTGGCGTACCCAATCTCAAAGCGAACCATCGCCAGCTAGCTTTGACCATGTGGGTATAGCCGTCGATAAAAACATAGCTTCTACCGGTATTTCAGAGAAAATTCCAGCGGATATAGTCACTGCTTCAGCCAGTGGTTTAGATCCAGATATCAGCCCAGCAGCTGCTCGTCTACAGATTAATCGTGTGGCCAAAGCCCGCACTCTGGCCCCCGAGCAAGTGCGTAGATTAATAGCTGAGCATACAAAGGGTAGAGATTTGGGCTTACTTGGTGACCCTCGCGTTAATGTTTTGGAGCTAAACTTAGCCCTCGATCAGTTGACCGAAAAGATGTGAGCTATGAACGATTCTCGCCCGGATCCAAGTTTATTGTTGACCAGACTTCGAGAAGAGGAAGGCACTGGGCGTGGGCATCTGAAAATATTTTTTGGAGCTTCAGCTGGTGTTGGTAAAACCTACTCGATGCTTCAGGCTGCTGGCAAGCTAAAAGACGAGGGTGTCGATGTCGTTGTTGGTTGCGCTGAGACTCATGGTCGAGCCGAGACTGCTTTATTGCTTGAGCACTTAGAGATTTTGCCACGAGTTTCAGTTGAATATCGTGGAACGACTCTATCCGAATTTGATATTGATGCCGCCCTGGCACGCAAACCACAGTTAATACTTGTGGATGAATTGGCCCATAGTAATGCTCCGGGCTCAAGGCATGCGAAGCGTTGGCAGGATGTCCAGGAACTTATTGAGGCTGGTATCGATGTCTTCTCAACCTTGAACGTGCAGCATATTGAGAGCTTGCACGATGTCGTTTCTCAAATTACTGGTGTGCTTGTTCAGGAGCGCATTCCTGATTCATTGTTAGAGAGTGCTGCCGAGTTTGAGCTTGTGGATTTACCTCCCGATGAGTTAATTCAACGCCTTCGGGATGGTAAAATTTATGTCAGCGAACGAGCGGAGTCAGCACTGAATAATTTCTTTCGCAAAGGCAATCTAATTGCCTTGCGGGAGCTGGCATTGCGCTATACAGCAGAACATGTTGATAGTGAGATGTTGCGATATCGCCATGCTCATCAAATTGTCGAGCCTTGGCCCACTGCCGAGAGGATGTTGGTTTGTGTTAGCAATAGCCCGCTTTCAATTCGGCTTGTTCGTGCTTCAAAGCGCATGGCCGTTGCGTTGAAGGCAAAATGGTATGTGGCCTTTGTTGAGACACCAAGTTATTTGCGTTTGCCTGATAGTGAAAAGGCTCGTGTGCTCCAGACTCTTCGTTTGGCGGAACAGCTCGGTGCTGAGACATTAGAGTTAAGCGGTGAGAATGTCAGTGAGGAGTTAGTACGCTGGGCTCATAGCAACAATGTTACTAAAATTGTCATTGGCAAACCGGCTCAGCCTCGTTGGTTAGAAGTGCTGCGTGGATCAATTGTTGACGAAATAGTACGCAAAAGCGGCATGATTGATGTGTATGTAATCACTGGTGATGCCGATGCTGCAGCCGCACCCTGGGTAAAGAAAGTACGTTCGACTCGCCGCCCCAAAGACTATCTGGGTTCATCAGCAATCGTTGCCTTGTGCACAGTTATTGCCGCTTTCATGACCGGTCATTTCGAGCCATCAAATGTGATTATGGTGTACATGCTCGGCATTGTTATTGTCGCGAGTCAGTATGGTCGTGGTCCAGCTGTTTTTGCATCAGTTATTAGTGTGGCCAGTTTCGATTTCTTTTTTGTACCTCCTTTCTTGACTTTCGCTGTTTCTGATACTCAGTATTTGGTTACTTTTGCTGTGATGTTAACGATTGCGCTTGTTATCAGTACACTGACTGCTCGTATTCGACAGCAGGCACAGTCTGCGCGTTTGCGTGAAAGCCGCACAGCTTCGCTTTATTTGATGAGTCGGGAATTATCTTCAACGCTCAATCTTGATGACCTGATTACCATTGGCTTGCGTCATATTGCTGAGGTATTTGATAGTAAGGTGGCAATATATTTGCCAAATTTCGAAGGCGTCTTACAAGTACGTATTCCTCTTGAGGGTCTTGACGCCGGCGTGGCAGTGTGGGCTTTCAAAAATAAACAGCCTGCTGGTCTTAGCACTAGTACACTTCCCGCAGCAAATGCGTTATATGTGCCGCTCTTTGGCGCCAAGGCCGTAATCGGAGTTTTGGCTATTCGTCCCGCAGATATCGATCGCTTCCTTGCGCCAGAACAGTTGCATCTGCTTGAGACTTTTGGTAACCAAATAGCCATAGCCCTTGAACGAGCGCAGCTGGCCGATGACAACGAACGTGCTCGATTGCAGGTCAAGGCTGAGCAATTGAGAAATAGTTTGCTCAGTTCTGTGTCACATGATTTGCGTACTCCCCTTGCTACTATAACTGGTGCCGCGAGCACGATTATGGAAGGCACTCCCAGTCTGACTGTGGAGAAATGCAGGGATATGGCTGCTGAAATTTTTCATGAGTCTGAGCGTCTGAATAGGCTGGTTGGAAACTTGCTAGATATGACCAAGGTGCAATCAGGCAATCTTAAAGTACGAAAAGAGTGGTGCCCAATTGATGAAATAATTGGCGCTGCCCTTAGCTATGTCGATGACAGATTGAGCGACAGGCATGTGCGCATTCTGATTCCATCTGATTTGCCATTGATTCCAGTCGATTCCATTCTCATTCAACAAGTGCTCGTGAATTTGCTTGAGAATGCTTTGAAGTATACTCCGGCTGGCAGTGAGCTAGTTTTGCGTGCCTCAGTATCAGATCAAGTTGCTCAGATTGAAGTGGCCGATCGAGGCCCTGGAATTCCACCAGCGCATATTGAGAAAATATTTGAGAAGTTCTTTCGCGAGGAGCGATCTGACCGTACGGGTGTGGGCTTAGGACTGGCTATTTGTAGCGGAATAGTCGAAGCACACGGCGGCAAGATCTGGGTAGAGAATAGAGCCGGTGGTGGTGCGGTTTTTAAGTTTACGCTGCCAATTGAGGGTATTCCTAATTTAGATCAGCTCGAGAATACCAATGACTAATCAATCTTCTGCACCACTAATACTTGTAATCGAGGACGAGGCTCCAATTCGTCGCTTCCTCAAAATGGCTCTTATTGATCAAGGTTTTGCTTTCGAAGAAGCGTTAACAGGTCGCGAAGGCTTAACAATTTTGGCAAGCAGATGCCCAGATCTAATAATCTTGGATCTGGGACTGCCTGATATGGACGGTTTAAATGTAACCAAAGAATTGAGGCAGTGGAGTGATGTGCCTGTAATAGTTTTGTCCGCACGTGGTCAGGAAAGAGATAAGGTTGAGGCTCTTGATGCAGGGGCTGATGATTATTTGACAAAACCTTTTGGTATCTCAGAGCTTTTGGCACGCGTTCGTGTTGCTCTTCGAAATGCCTCTAAGAGTTCAAAGGCTGTTGTTGAGTCAAATGTAGCGTTCGGTGATGTCTCCATTGATCTAGCCAAAAGAGAAGTAAAGCTGTCTGGTGCGGACATTCACCTAACGCCGATTGAGTATAAGCTTCTAACCACTTTAGTGCGTCATGCCGGTAAAGTTGTAACCCATAATTTGCTTCTTCGAGAAGCCTGGGGCGCTGGCTATCAGGCCGAAACTCATTACTTACGCGTCTACATGGCGCAGCTAAGGAGAAAGTTGGAGCAGGATTCCGCACATCCGCGCCATCTAATCACAGAGCCAGGTATTGGTTATCGTTTGAAATTTTGAACTTTTTTCACTGAATTTTGCCCGTTGTTGACTTATGAGCCTGTAAGAAATTGACCGATATCGGTCAATTTCTTGCAGGCATCCTTATAAACAATCCCGCTTTATGCAAAATTCCACCCGGGCTCACTTGACATGCGTTGAACCTTTTTTTCATTTCCGACGTTTATCAAATAGCGAGGGGAGGGAGATGTTATGAGATATCGAACAGCCGAACATGCTGCTAACGAAGCATCAATCCAAGAGTTGTGGCCAGAGTTTGAGGCTCTTGTGCCTACTGATGAGGTTGGATTAGAAATAGTTTTTAAGGCCCTTTCAATGCTTGGTCTAATCCGCTGCAAGTGCGGAAGTCAGGCCGTAGTGAGGGAGGAAAACTCAAGGACATTTACTTGTAGCGACTGTCGAGCAAAAGTGTGGTTCACAGCCGGTACTATGTTTTTCCGAGTGAAACACTTTAAAGCGTGGCTGGGCTCTATATGGTTGATGGAAAGTGGTGTAGTTGTTGCCTCAAGCAGGCTTGCTCAATTGGCTTCTATTGTTCAGGCTACGGCACACAATATTCAAAAAAAGATTCGACTTCTGGTCGAGGATTGCTTTGACGCAGAAGCTCCTGCTGTTTCTGCTGCATTATTCAATTCAATTATGACCAAACGTTCGAGGGGCAGTCTTCCCAACGCCCACCCAAATGAGGAATTAAAGGAGATGTATCGGGACCGTCAATCAAGCGACTGCAAATCTCGCTCAGATTTTGACTATAGGGATCCAACAGATTCCTATTTCGCACATGCAGATTGCGCGGACTCGGACGAGCCAGGAGCCTATGACGCTCTATTTGATCTTGAGGAAAACGAACGCAGGGTTTTTGATTGTATTTCCTATGTTCCTATCAGTTTCGACTCTCTTTCTGTTCTGACTGGTTTATCTGTTGGTGTAGTTTCGTCAGCACTAGTGATGCTGGAACTAAGTGGTCGTATTATTTGCTTAGATGGTGACTTCTTCGTGCGCAGTAAACCAACTAAGCCTTCTGCAAAAACATTGGAGATACACACACAGTCTGTTCAGGCCCTTATTGCAGCCACCAATCGTCTGATTTGGTCAATTCACCACGGTGTCAGTTTTAAGTGGCTTCAGAGCTTTCTTGCCATGGTTTGGTTCTTTTTTGACAAGATCCGATGGCCAAAAGGTTCACTTCTTTTAGCCTTTTTAAGATCTGGGCCTATTGAGACGGGGCGCGGTGGCAACTTTAGTCCTACTACGCTAGTTGTTTTCCCCTCGGTATTGAGCACCGTTGCAAATTAGCGACTTAAGCATTTTCGTTACTCGCTCAACTTCTAGTGTTCTAATTTTCTTTCCGCCTAGTACTTGCTGCCAAGTCATCAGTGAGACGAAAGAACCCGCGCATATATGGGCCATGGCGGCGCTGTCAGCTATGTTTAGTTCCGGATGACGGTCAAAGTATGCGGTGGCAAGGTCCATGCCGCGGAGAATAACTGTTTTTACATAGATACTTGCTAGTTCCGGGAAGCGTTCTGACTCGCCCACCATCACTCGGAATAATCTGAGATAGTCCGGGTCATCCATAAGCACAGAAAATTTATTACTGACTTGCTCGATGAACATTTCTGGAGGCAAAACCATCAGTGGCTCAAGGTCTTCATAGTTTAGATCTATTTTTTTAATGGTTAGTTCTTCGATTATAGCTATGAAAAGTTGTTCTTTGTCTTTGAAATGGCTATAGATAGTGGCTTTGATCACGCCAGCTTGGTCGGCAACTCGATTCATGCTAGTTGCTTTGTAACCATTCTCGAGGAAGACTTTAATTGCCGCAGCGACTATCTGATCTCGCTTGCTACGCGGATGCACCCGTTTGTCTTCAGTTTCAGACTTAACCCGGTCTGTATTTGAGGGCAATTCTGCTGTCACTAAATGGCACCTTTCTGGAAGCGGACAGTCTAGCAAGTTGGTAGGCCCAATTTCGAATGTTATTGTTTGAAAAATGCTCACTTGAGCGATATCGGCCAAGTTTGCAAGATGGATCATCGCTGTTGAGCCTTTGGGGGATTGACATGGTATCCATACCGGTTGGTATGATAGCAGTGTCTGGTAACTTTCGCCAAAAATTTGGATAGACTTCCGATATTACTTTTAGAATGGATAGTTAGACGAGTATGAGAATATGACGATGCAAACCGCAGATCCTCAGTCAGGTGCCTCTCAACAGTCGCAGGCCTCTGCTGAGACATCGAAAATGCAGTCTGATGCTAAACCACCAAGGCATGGTCTACCCAAACCGGTTGTGGCGCTTGTTGTCTTAGCTGTGCTCGGCGCAGCGGGGTGGTTTGGCTATAAGAAGTACTCACCTAAGCCAGCAGACAGTAACACTATTAGGGTCAGTGGCCGGATTGAGGGCTATGAGTCTAATATCGGGCCTAAGATTGGCGGCCGGGTAGATTTCATCGCCTATCGCGAAGGCGATCAGGTAAAGAAAGGGGATTTGCTGGTTAAAATCAGCGATGATGACATTCAAGCTCAATTGCGTAGCGCTCAGGCTAAGAGACAACGGGCTGCAGCCCTTGCTGAGCAGGCTAGCTACCAGATCAGCGTTGTAAACAATCAGATTGATGAGGCGAAATTACGCGTTCTGCAGTCTTCTGAAGATATGCGGGCTCAGATCGATCAGGCCGACGCCAATGTCTCGCAAGCCGATGCTCGTGTTAGTGAGACTGAGGCTCAGTTGATCCAAGCGCAATCTGATTTGAAATTGGCGCGAATCAGAAAGCAACGCTATAGCTTTCTCGCTTCCAAAGGTGCTGTAACTCTTGATGAAAATGATCAAGTTTCAACCAGTGCAGCAACTGCTGAAGCCGTCGTTAGTGCTAAATCGAGTTCTGTTGAAGCCGCTCGTAAGCAGTTGAATGTCTCTAAGGCTGCCCTGGCGCAGGCTCGCTCTGCGCGTCTTAATCCAAGAATGCGCCAGTCTCAGTTGCTTGCCTTTGGTGACCAATTGCTTCAGGCGCAATATCAATTGAAAAGTGCAAAGCAAGAAGAACTAAGCGCAAAGGCTGATGAGGAACAGATCCTTGCCAACATCGCCTACTTGAGTGTGAAAAGTCCAATTTCTGGAATTGTAACAGCGCGAGTGGTCGAACCCGGTGTAGTGGCAGTGCCCGGACAGACTCTTATTTCGGTCATTGATCTAAGCACTGTTTATCTGCGGGGCTATGTGCCAGAAGGACAGATTGGAAGGGTGCGCGTCGGACAGAAAGCCCGCGTTTTTCTTGATTCTTCCCCGGAGAAACCTTTTGAAGGCACAGTGATTCAGATTGATCCGGAGGGTTCATTCACTCCAGAGAATATTTACTTTAAGGATGATCGAGTAAAACAAGTTTTTGGTATCAAAATTGGTATTACTCAACCTGATCGTTTTGCTAAGCCAGGCATGCCTGCTGATGCTGAGATTCTTGTAGACGCACCTTAATCATGATAGAGACACTTACCAAGTCTGGCGTCAGCGCTGTCCAGCCGATAGTTAAAGTGCAGGGATTGAAAAAATCTTATGGTGCTCTTGAGGCGGTTAAGGGTCTCGATTTTGATATTTTTGAAGGTGAAATATTTGGTCTGATTGGTCCTGATGGAGCTGGTAAAACCACTACATTTCACGTGCTGGGCGGCGTGATGGAGCAAACCGCTGGAAGTGCCAGTGTGATCGGTCAGAAACCGCGAGACGTTCGTCTTGAAATAGGCTATTTGACTCAACAGTTTTCTCTTTATCTCGATCTCAGTGTTGCTGAAAATTTGCGCTATGTAGCCGGCTTGAGGGAAGTCGAAAAGGATGACTTTGCCGAGCGCAGTCAAAAATATTTGAAGCTGATGAATATCGAACGGTTCTCTAGTCGTTTGGCTGGGCAATTGTCCGGCGGGATGAAGCAAAAATTAGCTCTGTGCTGTGCCTTAATTGCTCGACCTAAATTATTGCTTCTCGATGAGCCCACCACAGGAGTTGATCCTGTTTCGCGCCGTGAGTTTTGGGACTTACTTGCCACTGTCACCACTGAAGGTGTCACTGTTGCTGTAGCAACTCCCTATCTTGATGAAGCCGAGCGCTGCAATCGACTGATTTTGATGCATGAGGGCGAAATTGAGGAAATCGGGACACCGATGGAATTGAAGAGGAACCTTGGGTTTCATCGCTTAGAAGTACGGGCCAATGCTATTGATAATTTGGAGCGAAGGTTGCATCAGGTGGAGAAGGATGATCCCAGTATCTTTTCTGATGTGCAAACTTTTGGTGATCGACTCGATGTGCTGGTCGATGACGTAGCCAGGGCCAGTGTTTCTGTTCGCCAGGCTGCAGCTCTTGAGAAGACGAGTGATTCGCTTTCTATCGAGGTACAAGAACCGACTTTAGAGAACGTTTTCGTTACGAAATTGAGAGCGAAGACTGGAAGCGAGATTCCTGCTGCCGAGAGGATGTTTCCTTTCGTGGCATCGAGAAGCAGGATGGCTGGTGGCAGCCGCTTGGACGGTTATGTTCAGGCTGCATCTGCTGACTCTGCGGCAAATCTAGGCTCTGCGGCAAATCTAGGCTCTGCGGCAAATCTAGGCTCTGCGGCAAATCTAGGCCCAACTGCAAATCCAAGCACTTTATTAAATCCGGGCACTTCTCGTTCTGCAATCTTTGCCCAGGGCGTGAAGAAAGTCTACGGTAGTTTTCATGCTGTCAAAGACGTTAACTTGCAGATTGAATACGGCGAAATTTATGGACTACTTGGTGCTAATGGCGCTGGCAAAACCACCACGATCAAGATACTCTGCGGTCTGATTAAGCCAAGTGCTGGGCGAATGGAGCTCTGCGGTCAGAAGTCTAATTTGCGTTCAGAAGCTCTGCGGCAGCGGCTTGGTTATATGAGTCAGAAATTTACACTATATGACGATTTGACTATTCGTGAAAATCTTGAATTTTATTGTGGTGTTTACTGTGTGCCCGATAGCCTTAAGCGCGAGAGAATTAAGTGGGTATTGAGAAGCTCTGATTTGGCTGGGCAAGAGGGTTTGCTGACCGCTAAACTGCCCGGCGGCTGGAAGCAGCGCCTGTCATTTGGCGCTGCTGTTCTGCACCAGCCAGAGGTTCTATTTCTCGATGAACCGACCTCTGGAGTTGATCCTTTGGCTCGACGCGAGATGTGGAAGTTAATTCGTGATTTTTCCAGGCAAGGCACGGCCGTGCTTGTGACAACACACTTCCTCGAAGAAGCAGAATACTGTAACAATCTTGGCTTTATGGTAGCAGGAGCGCTAGTGGCCGAGGGCTCTCCTTCCCATATCAAGAATAGTCAGCCCGGTAAACTTGTGGAGCTGCGCTTTGAAAATGCCCAGGCCGCGTACGCTTTTTTGAAACAGAAGTTTGTTTCTTGGCGGGTTTCAATGTTTGCCGATAGTTTGCATGTGGTGTTTGATGATCCAGATAGTGAACTGCCAGCTCTAGTTAAGGAAATGGCTGCTAGCGGATTGGTGCCACTTTCTTCCAGGCAAATAGCTTTTAGTTTGGAAGACTCATTTATTTCAATTGTGCAGCGCGCATCGGGGGTCGTGTAGAGCTGATGCGGCGAATGATTTCACAAGCAGGAAAAGAGATTGCACAATTCAGGAGGGATAAACTCACCCTTGCTTTGGCTTTCTTGTTGCCTTCGGTGGCCATGCTTCTCTATGGTTATGCTACGAGATTGGAATCGAAAAATATTCCAGTGGCTGTGCGTAATTTTGATAACGGTGCCCTTAGTCGCGATTATATCGATACTATTTTTGCCAATGGACAATTAGTAAATACTCCCTGGCATGATCCGGTGCATCTCCGTTCGGCTCCCGCAAGTGTCGTCTCAAGCAGCGCCATGGGGCCACTTGATATGGGCGAAGCAAAGGCGACCATTACTATTCCTCCGGAATTTTCGCGCCGCCTTAAACAAGGTCAGTCATCTGACATTCAAGTGATAATTGATGCTACTGATGTAAACAATGCCCGCGTCATTAAGAACAGCATAATTGCCACCACAGGATATTTCTTACGCAGTCATAAATTCAATCAGGTGAAAAGCTTAGTAACTACTAAAGTGCGCTTGTGGTTTAATCCGGGCAGAGAAGAAGCCCTGTATGTCGCTCCCGGAGCTACTGCAGTAATTTTATGGATCTTCCCTTGTCTCTTGTCTGCTCTGGCGATGTCTCGCGAAAAAGAGCAAGGTACCATATTGCAGCTTTATGCTTCGAGTATCTCCTCTTTTGAATTGGTCGTTGGTAAAGCTCTTGCCTATACTGCCATTGCCTTTGTTCAGGCCCTGATTGTTATATCGATGGCCATGGCTCTGTTTGGTATCAGGCTAGTAGGTGATCCCTACATCTACTTTATTTCTACTTTGGTATTTCTTGCTAGTGCTGTCTTATTTGGTCTCTTTGTTGGTACTCGGGCGAACACCCAGAGTGCGGCGGTGCAAATGGTTGCCACCACCGGATTTACCACAGCGCTCTTGCTATCGGGATTTCTCTATCCTCTTCGCAATATTACCTATCCCTTATCTCTAATTTGCAATATCTTGCCAGCAAGATATTTTGTGGAAGCATCGCGCAATGCCTTTGTGCGCGGCAGCGACTTTTCTAGCCAGATTCACCTTCCAGTGGCTTTGGCTATCTGTGCCACTGTCCTGCTCGTGGGAGCTTCCCGGATCATGCGCAAAATGCAGCTGTCTGGTGGGGGCTAAAGAAGATTTTGGAAAATTTTGTGTCGACTAGTACCCGTAATTACCGCCACCAGATAAGGGCTCTGATAATCAAAGAATTGCGCCAGATCATGCGCGATAAACAGTTGATCTTTTTGCTTTTCTTCATGCCAGTCTTGCAGCTATTTTTGTATGGCTTTGCTTTGAGTCCAGATGTTGAACACCTGCGCCTTGGGGTCATTGACCATGCCGCTTCACCGACTAGCCGCGAGGCCGTTGCTGCTTTGGTGGAGAATGGTGTTTTTGATCTCACCGCTTCTGGTGGTACCGAAACTACTTTAGCTAAGAATGTTCGGGATGGTAACCTAGAGGCTGGTTTGATCGTGCCTCCCGAGTTCGAGCGCGAAATCAAGCATGGAACAAAGGTCTCTATGCAGGTTATGCTCGATGGCGTGGATGCTAACACGGCTGGTATTGCCAACGGCTATATTAGTCAGATCATTTCAACTTTTAACAGGCAGCTTGTGACGGGCTCTCAGATTTCACATGAGCTGGTTAGTCCGCAGATTACTTTTGCTTATAATCCCGGCTTGATTAGCAGTTGGTTTTTTGTTCCTGGAGTAATTGCCCTGGTTCTCAATCTTGTAAGCACTTTGGTCTCTAGTGCTGCGGTCATCCGCGAAAAGGATTCAGGCACCTTAGAGCAACTGCTGATGACACCGGTTAACTCTTTGCAGATTCTTTTGGCTAAAATCATTCCGCTTTCAATGCTGCTCATGATTACAGTGCTTGTCTGTTTATTGATTAGTTCAGTGGTATTTCATGTGCCGTTCAGGGGAAATATTTTTCTCTTTCTCTTTGTCTCGTTCCTTGCCATTCTTGTTGGCATTGCTATTGGAATTGCTCTCGCTGCCTTTTCACAAAACCAGAGACAGTCGCTTTTGACCTCCTTTTTCGTCAACTTGCCGGTGATTCAACTTTCTGGTGCTGTGGCTCCATTAGAGAGTATTCCGGAGTTTTTCCAAGTGCTATCGCTCTTTGACCCCTTGCGTTACTACGTCACCTGTGTTCGCGCCATTATTCTCAAAGGTGCTGGGTTAGAGGCAATCTGGCCTGACGTTCTTGCCCTAGCTGCCTTTGCCACAATTCTTTTAGCTCTAAGCACATCGAAATTCGGGAGGCAGTTGGCATAATGTTGCGCCAATTTAGACGGGAAAATTCGTCAAGGTTTATTGCATTCTCGCTGGCATTGCTAGGCAGTTTCACTACTTTTTCACCTGCGAGCAGTGTTTTGGCTCAAGATGTAAATTTGCCTTTGCATGGCTTGAATAAAGGTCCACTAGAAGAGGTGGTGCCAGTAGATGATCTCTCTGGTAGTGACGTGGATCCCCAGCGTATTCAGATCGTTCGACCACCACTGAGTGCTCTGATCTCTATCGATAAGAAAGTTGACCCTTCATTACTTGATGCTGCTTCAACAGTACCTATGAGTCTTGATGATGTGGTGCAGGCCGCCTTGAAGAACAACCTTGATATCGGTATTTCTTCTTACGCCGAGCGGGCCCGTAAGGCTAATATGGTTTCTTCCATGGGTAAGTTTCTGCCAGATATTGCTCTCTCTTATCAGTGGAATTATCTTAAGGGCAAGGCCAATGTACCTTTTGGTCAATCTCTTGAACCTCTGAGCTTTAACAATCCATTCATTTTAACTTCGGCTGGCTTTAAGTATTACGGATACCGCGGTGGTAGTGTCTTATTTGGTGCTTTGCAGAATCGCAATAACTATCGCGCCGCTCGCCATTCCAAGCATGCTACGGTGAGCGATACTCTACAGACTGCCGCTAAGCGCTATTACGACCTTCTGCTGCAAGAGGCCCTTCTACAAATTAGAGTGAAGGCTGTGGAGACATCAGAAGGTCAGCTTTCACTGAATAAAGATTTGAGGCAAGGCGGCTTGGCAACTAATCTTGAAGTTTTGCAGGCGGAGACCCAGCTCTCTCAAGATCGCCAGAATTTAATTGATCAACAGGTTGCTCGCCGTGAAGCCGCTATTCTTCTGGCTGAGTTTCTTAATGCCAATCAAGGCCTTGACATTGCGCCCAATGATTTATTGCTACAAAAGATTCGCATTGTTTCTGAGCAAGCCAATGCTGCTCGTCTTTTGCAGTTGGCCATAGACAATCGACCAGAGTTGAAGCAGTACGAAGAGTTGCGCCTGGCTGCTAAGAAACAGATAGTGATTAATGCGGCCAAACTGCAGCCTAATTTCGCTTTTAGTGGCAATGTTTTGGGAATTGGTGAGACTCTTAGTAAACAATATGAACTGGCACCAATTACTCTGGCTGGTGCTGCCGGCGGTGTTGGTGTGCGGGCTCGGCAGATCACGGCGCTATACACTTTGGGTGTTAACGTTAATTGGAATTTTGAGGGCCTTGGTGCCGTTGATCTGGCCAATACCTATGCTGCTAAGATGACCGCTCGTCAAGCTGGTTTACAGCAGCAACAGGTCTTGAATAAGGTTACTTCAGAAGTGCGACGCTCTTATCTTCAATCGCTTAAGACCGATAGAAAAATTGAGGAGGCTGTGGCGCAAGTGCGCTCTGCCAACGAGGAACTACGCTTGGCCCAACTGCGTTTTCAAAACGGTGTGGGGCGCAATATTGATGTGCTCAAGGCCCAGCAAGACTACACTTCTTCACTGATTGAAAAAGCTCGGGCAATCGTGAATTTCAATAACGCTCAAATTGATCTTCTGCACGATACCGGCTTGATCTCAAGCTCGACAGTACTTTCGCGCAGTCCGGCTATTCGCTGAATGACGCTCTGGATTTTTATCGATTGCTTAGCCTGAGAGCTTGCGCTCTCAGCTCTTCGACTGGATCGTCTGGAACGATTGGGTAGTCGTAGCTTGGGGTTTCGTCCCCGTAATAGCGCACATAGAGATTGGTGCCCAATGCTCTTAGGTGTGCCCCACCTGGTTTAGTTGGCTGTAGCATCAAGTCTTTGAGGTTGGCTGCGCTCTCTTGCACATTGGCCGCTTTTTCGGCAGCTTCCTGCCTTGCTCGGTTGCCTTGCACTCGGCCATCTGTCAGTACATAGTTGGCGCGAATTTCTCCTAGATTGCTTATTTCTTCTCCATCGTACTGATTAGCAGCATTATTGGTCCCATAGCCACCGCCGTAGCCATAATGGCGAGCATTAGTATGATAGCCATAATCACCTCCTAGTGTGTTAGCTCCTAGTGTATTGCCGCGCCAATTGTTATTGGCATAGGTATTGTGATTTAGAGTCGCTAGAGCCAGTTGAGTTTCTTCACGGATTTTTGCCGCTTCGATGCCGGCCAAGTTGCTTCGCCACTGCTGCCAGTCTCGGCCCTCACGGTTGTAGCGGACGGATATGTCATTGCTCTGGCGGTTGATCCAGTTAACGGTGCGTGCCACTACTATTGGTGTGTCTTGTGGTGCGGTGGCTTGGTGGGCTGTACTTCTTGCTCTAGTTAGTAGCTGCTGTTTGGCCATTGAGCCAATGGCACCAAAGGGATCGACACTAAAAGCCGCTTCATAAGCTTCCTTTGCTCCGTCCTGGTCTTGCAATTTAGTCAAGACGTCGCCCAGTCGGTAGTAAGTACGAGCATCTTTATTATTGTGCTGCAAGGCCTGCATTAAATGCTCTGCTGCTGCGTGAAAACGTTTGGCGGCATAGTCGTCTATAGCTAGTTGGCTGAGAGATTCGAAAGTCTGCGCTTTTAATGTCGATGAGGGTGCTGTTGCTGAGTGAGTGAATGAGGGTGTGAGTGAAGCAATGGGTGATGCGCTGGGTGAAGCTATTTGTGAAGATGAAGATGATTTTGTTGTCGGTTTATAGGAGGAAGAATGATCGACCATTGCCGTTGGAGCTGGCTCTGGGGCTGCAGTTGAATTAGCCTTTGCGCTGTCGGAAACTGCACTTGCTGCACTAGCACTACTGGGGGCCGTGCCTAGGGCCTGCTCTAGTCTATTGATTCTGCTCTGGAGGGGAGTTTTAGTTGCTTGACCAAAGATCATCGCTTCTAAGCGGTCAATTCTCTGACTAAATGAATGGGAGACGTTTTCGGCGCCAAAATATCTCATTTCCATGGTCGTGAGACGGCCAATATCACCGCTGTCTTGCTCTAGCGCCGCTGGTCGACTTTGTTCTGGAGCTGGTGATGCTGCGTGTGCTTCTGTTTGTGTTTCAGCCTGAGCTAGAGTCTCAGCTAGACTTTCAGCTATAGAAGAAGGGGCATAGCAGAGCGCCACAAGAGCCCCGCATAGTGCCATCGCGCAGTGGTAGGCTGAAAGTCTCATCGCACCTTTCCTTGCAGTCAGTTTAGAGCTGTGTTTGGCTCTTCTGTGCTAGCTGGCTAGCTTTGGCTCTATCGAACTATGGCTTTGCCTTCTTCCTATAACCAGTCTAACGCTTTTATTGTGTAGCCTGTGTGAGGTCGCTCGGCCCTAATGTGCTGAGTTCAATTGATAAGGTGCTTAAGCTTAAGTTTTGAGCAACATGATAAACTCCCAGTCTTGAATTGATTGCGAATCAATGGCAACCCTTTACTTGTCATGTTTACTAAGCAGATTCTCTAAGGAGAGATAACAATGGGCACTATGCGGGCACACGAAATTGACTACACCATTATTGGTGATGACATGCAGCTGGTGGAAATTGAGCTTGATCCTGGCGAAACAGTGATTGCTGAAGCCGGGGCTATGAACTATATGGAGCAGGGCATCGTCTTCGAATCAAAAATGGGAGACGGTACAGACGCTGACCAGGGCATGATGAAGAAACTCTTTGGTGCCGGAAAGCGCATGCTGGCCGGTGAGTCTATGATGATTACTCACTTCTCTAACGGCGGATCGGGCAAGCAGAAAGTCGCTTTTGCCGCTCCTTATCCTGGCAAAATTATCCCGCTTGATTTGGCCCAGCTTGGCGGCAAAGTCACCTGCCAACGTGATGGCTTCTTGTGTGCTGCCTATGGCACCAAGCTAGACGTGGCCTTCACCCAGAAACTAGGTACTGGATTCTTCGGCGGCGAAGGCTTTGTTCTTCAGAGTTTGAGTGGCGATGGCTTGGCCTTTGTCCATGCCTGTGGCACCATTGTCAAAAGAGAACTCAAAGGCGAGACCCTGCGGGTTGATACTGGTTGTTTGGTAGGCTTCACTCCTGGCATCGAATATTCAATTGCCCGCGCTGGCAATTTGAAGTCGATGGTATTTGGTGGCGAAGGTCTATTTCTTGCCACTTTGAGCGGTCATGGAACCGTTTGGTTGCAGAGTCTACCATTCTCACGCTTAGCCAACCGCATTCTTGAGCATGCCCCTCGCGCTGGTGGTAGCCCATCTGAGTCTGGTGGTGGCGGCATTATTGGTGGCATTGGCTCACTCTTCCAAGATTCTTAGTTCGATCCTGACTTAATCTTGTAGGCTTTCTCAAGCTGTTCAGCTTCGCTTTGGCGCTGGTGCTTGCGCAAGAATGCTGCATAACTCTTGGCGATATTGCTTGCTAGAGCAGGATCGTGCTTTTGGTCCGCACTGAGCTTTAGTGCTTCTTTATAATGTACTTCTGCCAAAACAAATTTACCGGAGATTGCATTTCGTTCAGCCATAACCAATTGATTGAAGGCATTCGCATCAAGGGGGACTGCTGGCCTCATTGGTACAGCTTGCATGAGAGGCTTGCGCTGCTCTATCCGGTAGTAGTTTACTGAATGGCCGAATCTCGCTGGGGAGTGTCTTGTGTATGAGACTGGTTCGGTTCTATTTGCTTGAGAGGCTTCTACTTTCGTTCTTATAGTTTCTAATTGTGAATAAGTTCCTTGCTCCATGTCGCTAGATCTAGTCTGTGCTCTGGCCGGTAGCCAGAGGGACACGCTTGTGATCGTCGCCAGGAATGCTGCTGCTCTCTCGACAGTCTTGCGAGCAGTATCTCGCAGCTTTCTCAAACCTTTTGGGCAATTTTCGGTCATCACAGTTCCGTCTTTGCGTCTGTAAATGCCAGCACAGAGCTTTTCACCGCTAGCATTTCTGCTTCTCAAAAGTTCCTCGGCTTCTTTGGCGCTCATGTTAGAGAGGTTGAAGACATTTAAGCTACAGCCAGTGCAAAAGCGCACAGCATCTGATTCACGGAGAGCGCTGCCATTAACTCCTTGCATGCTATCCCAGCCCACTTCGCAGGGGGCTGCTATGAAAACGGTTTTTAGAAACTCGTTTTGCTGCTTCATCACTATGTACTATTTGAGGTTAGGTGGCGTTAGTAGCAGCATAAGCCCTTTCCTTAACCCTGGCAATAGCAGCTTCTGCTGCCGCCACAGCACTGCTCATGGCTGCATCTACAAGTAGATGACCGCTTCCTACCCAGTCGCCGCAGACGAATACCTGGCCGGGAAGACTCACCACAGGCAGTGTCACATTGGCTAAGCCGTTGGCGCCGTTATCTGCGGCTAAGGGCGTGCCGAAGCTTGCGGTCATGTTGGGAAGAAAACGCTTGTAGACAAGTTCTTCCTGCCAGTCTGGTTGCATTTTGTCGAGTAGTTGGAGAAGCTGCTGCTCGTGTTTCTCACTGCCTTTTTCGCCTTCGGGCAAATAGAAAGCTAAGTGTATGAGGGCGTGATTATCCTCAGCTAATTTTGCCGTGGTAGAGTGCACCGAGTAATAGAGCGGCTCATCAATGCCGATGGCAAAAGTATGGTCTGCCTTTGTTAGCTTTCGTAGACAAACATCGAGGCAAGCAGCATGGCTGGGCAAGATATTGTCGAGGGTGGCAGATAGAGAGGTCGCTCCTGAATCTAGGCATAACAGCTTGCTTACTTGTTTGGGTGGCAGTGCCAGAATGACGGCGTCAAAGTTATGCCTGCTGCCGTTGATGGTGATTTCCAGTTGGCCTAGATTCGGGTTTTGGTCACGTTCATTATTAGAGGGCGCAATGGCAGTGACTTCTGCGTTATATATTTCGCTCAGTCTAGCTTGTCCGTCTTGGCCTTCTTTTGCTTCTTGCGCTTGTTGGCGGATTAACTGCAACAGCGAATCAACCAGACTTTGCCAGCCGTGATCTAAATAGAGCACACCTTCTTGTTGCACGAGCAATAGCTGTTGTATGGCCGCTGCCGCAGAGATTTTTTGAGGATTATTGCAATAGGTAGATAGCCTAACCATGGCGGTAAAAAGCTCTTGTACCCGTTCACTTTTTACGGTTGATTTAAGCCATTGAGATAGCGAGACATTCTGCAAAGAGCTGAGATCGCTTTTTGCTAGATTGCCCATCAGCAAACCCCATTCTATTTTGTCAGCCATAGAAAGCAGCTTTGTCGCCATTGTAGAGGCTGTGTCAAGCGGCAGGTCGAGGATTTCACCTTGGAAAATGGCCAGGGAGCGCCTGGGGGCAGGCCTGGCCCCGGCTGGAGTGATATTGAGCTTTTTCAGAATGCCATAGGCAGCTCCGCCTTTATATAAGGCATGCGGTCCCTGGTTTAAATAGAAGTGATCCCGCTCCAAGGTGCTGGCTCGACCGCCTGCCCCGTGGGATTTTTCTATCAGAGTGACCTGGGCCCCGCTAGCCAAAAGCTTCTGCGCGGCAGTCAGGCCGGCCATTCCTGCTCCGATTACGGCTATTTTTGCTGCTTTTGGGGGTGTCATAATCTGGCCTCGCTAAATTGGTATTGCAAAAGGGTTTGAAAACTTTGTGGACAACTTTTGTCCGTAATTCCTGTAGCTATTCAATCATGGATAGAATTTATCCACAATGCTATTTCTCGTCTTTTAATCTTGGACATAAATTATCTATATATAATGGCTACTAGAAGCCCGTTCTGGTTAGCCGTGCTTTGTAGCGAAATTGGACTCAAGGAACTAGATTAGAATTGAAATTAGGTAGTGGTGTTGAGTGGTCTATTCATTGTCTGGCTCTGCTGGGCGCTTTGCCGCCGGGACGTAGCCTGAGGTTGGAGAAGCTGGCCGAATTCCACAACCTTAAGGTCGCTTATCTGCGCAAGCACTTCCAGGCCCTCTCTAAGGCCGGTCTGGTTGCCACAGTCACTGGGCCGCAGGGTGGTTATCGCTTAGGTCGCAGTAGTGACAAAATCAGTCTGCTCGATATCTATATAGCTCTAGAGGGCGACGACCCTTGCTTTCGCTGCACCGAAATACGCCAGGACGGTCCCTGCGCTATTCCTGCCAGCGATAAGCCAAGTTATAGCATTCCTTGCAATATTGCTGTTTCGATGTGGAAAGCTGAGGATGCCTGGCGCAAAGAGTTGGCCAAGGTATCAATTGCTGATGTTCTGGGGGCAACGGCAAAGCAAGTTAGTTCCGAAAAAATGGAACGCATGACCCAGTGGCTGACAGAGGCTCTCGCTTAGCTGTGACCTGCTTAGCAGTGGTTTTGTCGCTGTGAGCTAAATTTGCAGGGGAGCTAATTTTGTAGTCGCAATTTGTTGATTAGCCAGGCTTTGGCTTTGGGGAAGTTTTGCGAAACAGTGTTGACTACTTTGCTGGAACCACCGGCGATACTATCTAGTAAATAGGCGCAGACTTCTTGTTCCGCCTGGTTGGCCGGTGGTGCCAAGAAAGGCAGAGTCTCTTCGATGTTTGCTGGCAGGTTGCGGGAGTCAAGCATGAAGGCGGCGTGAAAATCAGGATCGCGTGCTAAGCCACCGCTGCTTTGCTCTATGGCTTTGCCTATTTGCTTGAGGAAAGCTTCTTTGATTTCACCCGGGGGGAAGGCTTTGACTTTGCCAGTTATGATCAGGTTTTCAAACACTGTGATTTCTTTGCCATTTAAAATAGCTGCCTCTTGTAACTTTGAGTTTGCTTCCAATTTATCTTGAGCCGACGGCGCTACGCTCACTGTTATTTCAGCACTGTCTAGAATTTGATAAATCGCTCTGGGCATACCGAGAATTACTTTTTTTACGGTGTCTATGGTCGCTTTGCTAACGGGGGCGTGTCCTTTTTTAGCGGGATATGCTTTGACACGATTATAGAAAGTACTGCTTTGACTCTGACTCTTTTGAGCGGCGAACGTTGCTGGGTTTTCTAAGCGCAGCACACAACTAGCCGCTTGTGCCGCTTCTGGCGTGCCCCTGAAGCTGTCGCGGATATTGCGGTATACCGGTAGTGCCAGTTTGTACTGGCCCTGGGCGGCGTAAGAATGCGCTAAGTAAAGCATGACGATGGCATTTGAATTGCCTTCTTTCATAGCATCAAGAAAGTATTGATTAGCGACGCGGTAGTTGCCGCGGTTATAGGCTTCTACTCCATCGGCATAGTCTTCATCGCGATCAGCTAAGGCTGGAGCCGTGCTACTGAGCAGCAGTGCTAAAGAAGCTATGAATATTTTAGTTCTAACCATTTTTGAAACTATTTTAGTACTGCTTTACGGCGCCACCATCTATGGTGATAGCAGTGCCGGTGATGAATTCGCCCTTGGGAGATGCCAGGAAAGCAATTAAGGCCCCGAGATCTTCAGCTTTTCCGAATTTTTTCACGGGCGCTGAGTACTTCCAGGCATTTACTACTTCTTGGGCTGAAACACCGTGAGTTGTAGCGTACTGCTTAGCTAGTTCGTAAACTAGTGGCGTATCGAACAGACCAGGGCAAACTACGTTCACTGTGACGCCGTCGGCAGCGGCTTCGGTGGCTATGCACTTAGCTAGGGCGTTGAGACCGGTGCGCAAGGTGCTTTGAACAACCGAGCTTGCTTCAGCTTCGATGCCAAAAGTAGAACCAATGTAGATGACACGGCCATAGTTTCGCTTGCGCATGCCATCGAGCAGCATTCTTGTCAGTACTATCGGCGGGCGCAGTACCAAGTCGTGACCATATTGCCATTGCTCGTCGGTTGCTTCAGAAAAGGGATAGGTCGGCGGGTGGCCGGTACTGACTATCAAAATATCGATGTCACCCAGTCTTTCTTGGGCTTCCCTGGTGGTTTTCTCCAGGTCTTCCATCTTGGTTAAGTCAGCGGCAATGCCCACCACCTTAACTCCGGTTTTGGCTGCTATTTCGGCCGAAACAAGATCTATTTTGTCAATGTAGCGCGATGAAATGGCAATATCTACGCCTTCTTCGGCTAGCGAAACGGCGCATGCATGGCCTAAACCGTAACTAGCGCCCGTAATCAGGGCCTTTTTGCCCTTCAATCCTAATTCCATTAGCTTCCCTCTGACTTTTCCATTAAATCAATAATGACTTGAAGCTGAGGATAGCAGTAAGGCCGCTATGAAAAAAATAGCCTGACTGAAATGGTGACTTTCCGTTACTAAATAGACCTAAATATCTTGATTGATGGGGAATTGCCGCATTGCTAGGAGCGCTCCAGAAGGTTATGTTGTCACTACTAGATGGCAACGCTAACAGAAGAGATCGGTCAAGATATGGGTAAGGGATGGGTCTGGAATAGCCCAAACATTGGTAAATACACCACAGCACTTAGTGTAGCGGTCGGTCTTCTGATCTTTTGCTATTTCGTTGTTTTCGCCACGGCCTATCCTTCCGCTGAGCTACTGCGGGCCATAGCCTTCGAAGTTGTGATTTTTATGGTCGTTTTGTGGTTCAAGTTGAGGCAGGGGCGAAGTAAGGCCGCCCGCCTTGAAAATATGGTCATGGATGAACTGGGTTCGCAGTGGAAAACTTTAAATTTCTTGCGTAAGGCTGGCAGCGCCTTCGTACTCACTTGCTGGCTTGCTCTCACGGTTTTTCTAGTGATTGATCTCAGCGCCCTTACTGCAGCCTGGCTGGGTAATTACAGCCTCGCTCGTAATATTTATATGGCTCAGTATAATCTCGCTCGTTTTCCCTATGCATCTCTGACTGGCTCTCCAGCCCATACTGCCATACCCGTGGTTCACCCGGCCTATTCGCTGGAGATTCTAACAGGCGCCTATATAGAAGCTGGAAAGCATGACCTGGCAAGGCATTTGACTAAAGAGCTGATGGAGATGAGGCAGCAATTATTCGGCGTCAATAGTGAGCTCTATGCCGGAATTCTGGCTAATTCGGCCAATCTCTATCGCAAAGAGGGCAATTTAGCTAAGGCTGAAGAAATCAGCAAACAGGCTTTGCTAATTTCGCGAGGCGTTTTGAAGAACACTGGTATGGGTCAAATCATCACGCAAGTGGCCGACAATCTGCGTGATCAAGGCAAGTATAGTGAGGCTGAGCCACTCTATGTGGAAGCTTTGCGGATGCGGGAAAAACAGTTTGGGCCTGGTAGCGTTAAAGCGGCAGAGACTCTAGTTGAGTATGCTAAGTTGCTGCGGGCTCGCGGCCAACTAGCTCTAGGAGATGCTGCTAAAGCCAAACTCTATCAAGAGCGAGCGGCTGAAATTTTCAAACGCCACGAGACTAAAAATGATCCACTGGCTTCGATGCTTGTCACTGCTTTGTTTTTTCTTGTCTCAATAGTTGTATCTAAATTACTCTTTGGGCCCCGGGGCTACCTAACCAAGGTGGCGATGAAGCGCCTTGAGCAGAACTTGAGTACCGTCAACGAGCCAGCTTCTGCAGCGACTGTTTCAGAAGTCGGGCCGGCGGCCAAGCGCAATGCCAGTAATTCTCGGGAAAATATCGGCAAGCTGATCAAATTTTATGAGAATCAGAATAATATTGAACAGGTGGAAAAGTACCGCAATATGCTAGCTGGCATCGGCAAAGACTGACAGTAAGATTTTTAGGAAAGAGTAAGCGGTGGAAGAAATTGTCCAACTATCAAAGCACTATACTAAGCGTGTGCTGCAGCTTTTAGTGGCTGGTCAATATTGGGGCATACAGCGCGAGTTTAAGCTAGCGCCCGGTCTTACGGCCGAAGAGATCGATCATGCGGTGCGCGATTTTGAGCTCTCCGCTTCCCGTTTAGTTATGCCACCAGAGGCTGCGCTAGCGAGCGTGCAGGTCTTTAATTTTGATGATCGCCAATGGAATTCAGGCCCTCTACCGCGCGGCTCAGCCACCCATAACACCATTATTTATGTTTCTGATGGTGGCACTAAGTGGGCCCAAGACTTCTTCTTGTGGTCGGCCATGGGGCGCTCCAGGCATATGCTCAAATTGGTTTTTCGAGTAGTGGGTGAAGATGTTGTGGTTTCTTACGATGGCATTTACCAGCACTAAACCTTTCTTTTGCTGATTGTTAAAGCCTTTTGCACTGGCGTTCTTGACTACTTTGAGGTTTGACTAATAGAGGCTAATTTCAAGGCGATTAAAAACTGAAGAAAGGGCGATTTTCTTAATGCCATCTTTAGCTGTTGACAAATACTAGTCAAGAATTTCAAAATCTATTCTATGAACTTACTGAGCATGATTGCTTCTCTGCGTAAGTTTGGGAATTTCGTCGTTGGCCTTTTTCCCGTGCTTGGCACCATATTAGATTGGCTCCTGGCACCCTTCATCCGTGCTGCGCGAGTGATACAGGCGCGTGCCAGCCAGCAGGCAGGTTCGCCGAAATCTGGGGCAATTCTAGGCAATCTTTCCCCCGCCCCCGAGCAAGTCGATAAGTTTCTGCAAGCACCGCTAGTCAAGGCCGCGACTCCGGCGCTTAGACGCTTCTATTGGAAAGACTATGCTCAAGATCGCTTAGTTTTAGAGCGTTTGCCGCCAGGTAGTTTAGTGATTTTGCGGCCCTTGTTTCTCACCACCGTGGCCCTAACCATTCTCTTGCCCTTACTGGCGGTTTTCTCTAAACCCGCCGTTGATCTAACAACTCTGGCTGGTGCTACGGGCAGTGCTCCAATATGGTCTGTTTATCTTTGGCTAGTTGCTGCAGCACTAGCGTGGGGCTGCATACTGGCCGGCTCTGCATTTTGTAATCGCATTTTCTTTTGTTTCGTTGCAGTTATCTACGTCACTCTTTTTGGTGCCTGCGCTTTATTTATTCCCAGGTCTTTTGGCAACGCTCTTTTGCCCATAGTGGTCTTTTTAGCCTTAAATTTCAGTGAGCGAACCCTGAAGAAACCGGCTGCTATCGATGGCATATTGTCAGCTCTGGTTGCCCTGGTGGTGGGCGCTCCTACAGGTGTCTATCTTTTAGCGCTGACCCCGTTGCAACCGCTCTTTAAGCCCTTTGTACTAGAGTCTGGAATTGTTATTGGAGCCCTTTTTGCCCTGAGCATAACTACCTTCACTCGCGGGCCGGGCGGTCACTTTGAAAAAATACAGAGGAGCAGTGGTCTGGGTGCGGTGCGACTCAGCGCGCTTTTGCGGCAGCCGCTTTCTATTGCTGCTAGTGCATTAGTACTTTCTGTAATCACCCTCGTTTTTCTCATTACTCTTATTTGTCGCGGCGGAGCAGCAGCATTTGCTGGGCAGCTCTTATCCGAAATGAGTCTCTGGAACGGCTATCTCTGGCCGGTCTGGTATTTCATTGGCATTGGTATCGTTTTTAAATTGATAAAGAACACCAAGGTAATTACTAAGTCGATAAAAGAAGCGTTGCCTGGTGCACTTTATTTGCCGGTGGTGGTGCTTTTGCTATTGGCCGGCACTGTTTTGATGTGGCGCAATGATCTTGTCAATTGGGCTCTGCCTTACGATTATCTCAGCGCTATTGCGGTGCCATTCTATAACGGCACCAAATGGTACTGGAGCGAGTCGATCAATTCATTTTCTGCTGCTGTCTTAAAATGGGTCTTTCTCTTTGATTTGATTGCCATGGTTTGGCTTTTGGCGAAGAAGCGCCTGCACGCAGAGAGTGCCGCTTCTCTGCTCTATTTCTCGGCCCTGTCCTGGTTTGCTGTTACCGAGTATATGTTTCAGTGGCTCTCTTTTGGTCGCTCTCCGGCTCACTCTGTCATTTTGTTGATGACTTTTTCTATGTGGTTGCTTTGGCTTTTTCATACTGTTGGTCTCGAAATGAGCTTGCAAACCTCAAAAACTTTTCCATCGATCGGCCGCCTTGCTATCTTTGGCAGCATCGTCCTCTTCGCTTTGTTAGAGATTCATGCTCGCTGTGCAATCAAAGACTATGGTGTCATGAATGAAATATTCCTCTATATGTTTAGAGGAATTATCGATGTGGGACTGCCGTATTTTCTTTATGTTTTCGCCAGTCGGCGCTTTCAACAACTACCCTTAAAGATCGCTGAGATTTTCCAAATATTTTGCGCCGGAGCCATTCTTACTTATCCCCTTAACGTTCTCGATAAGCTAGCCTTAGGTGGTTGGAGCTGGCCAGGTTTGAGTGCGATTTGGCAAGATGAAATCTCTACATTCACCAACAAAGGATTCATTGCTGCTCAAGAGCCTGCTCTTTCTCTGCTATCTATAGCCTTGCGCTCTGCTGTTTTTGTCGCTGCCCTGGCTTCTGTTACTTTACTGGTAAGCTACCAAAGAAAACTGAGCAGTAATACTCAGTGTAATACTAGTGGTGATACTAGTAATAGGGCAGCGGTGATCTTTGCTTCTTTGGCCTTTGCTAGTGGCTTTGCTTCTTTTTCCAAAACCACTGTTGACTTGCCGCTGCCTGATCATCTGCGCGTTTTGGTAGCACCATTTCATACCAGTCTCTTTTTCGACTATTATTTAGTTGCTCTTTATCTGGGCGCCGGCATTGCCGCACTGGCGCTGGCTCTAATTGTCTCTAGCGGCTCATCGAGCTGGCGCTGGCTCTGGGCTTGCCTAGTGGCTTTTGCTGTCAACTTTTTGATTAGCTGGGCTTGGCCCGGGCAAGAGGTTTGGCTGCGCTCAACTGGCATGTTGGAGAGCGGTGCCTTAACTGCTGCGGTGGTCTTTGCTTATTTGTTATTGCGGGCTATTCGAATAATTGAAGGACAAATTGCCACTGCTGAGAGGCCTACTGTTACTCTCCTAGAACTCAACTTAGTTGCTGTACTGCTGCTTTCTTGCCTGCTTTATAGCGCCTGTCAGCAATTGCCGAAGGCAGCGATGCAGCCAGCCAGTTTTCCTCTGGTGCCTGGCCTAAAGGTGCCTGCTCGCTTTGGTCAGCCATTGCTCAAGGCTAATTCTGCTGTCTATACATTGAAAGAGTCAGATGGTGCTTCTATTTTGACGATTAGTCAAATTGAAAGTAATGGTCGTGATCTAAAAACTATCATGCTTGATTTAGTCACTCAGACTCAAGCAGCAAAGCTATTGCCCAACTTTAAAGTGCTGGGAGCACAAGATTATAGTCGCTATGCTCCATCAGCTCTGGCTCTTGAGTTTAGCTATGATTTGCTCAACCCCAATGACCCCAGTGCTAAAGTGACGATGAGTGGAATCACTGTGCTCAAGGTCGGTCGCCTAAGCAATAAGGTTGAATATTATTGTATGCGTGCTACACCAGTAGATATGGATGTGCGCCGCTATGACTTAATTCGCGTCTTGCAATCAAGCAATTAGTTAAAAACAGGTCTTAAAAAATTGAAGCCATGGCGCCGCTGAGATTAGCTTCCATCAGCGATAGCTGTAGGTTTACCAGGCGAGCATCAAAACTATTAGCATCAAAGTCGCAACCAACCCAGGTCAACTTTTCTTCAATTTCTGGATTTTCAGGATCTTCCACAACTTCTAAAAAGCTGCGGTAGCCTTCTGTGCCGCCGACATCTTCTGGTGGGCAAGCGCGTTTGCCCATGATGCAACGGGCTAGAGCTGGCCCACCATCAAGTTCGACTACCCGTTCGACTTTTATTTCGTGCTGCCATGAATCAGCTAGATCGTACTCATAAATAAATTGGTCGCCCTCTTCAGTTAAGATGTCACTGAGCTTAATTGAAGTCTGGTCTTTTACTTTCTTGTTTTTTGCATCTAGTAAGTCACCATATATGGTATTGCCGAAGTGGAAGTGGTGAATGTGATAACCGGACCAGCCCATGGAAAGCTGCAAAATCTCATGGAGTTGATCTAGTGTAATGTCGCCATTGACCAAGAGTCGTCGCCAGATTGGCAATGGCGCATCTTTCAAATTGACGCGCAACTGAAAGAATTTATTGAGATTGCTTTTCTTGCGGACTGCCATGTGTTTTCCTCAGCTTTGTTTTTAGGTGCGGTTCAAAAATCGAGTGCTTCTGGTCCGAAAGAGTCAGGCAAGAGGTCGTCGAATTTCCAGATACAGACGTCGTTAGCTTCGTTTTGAATAGAGAGGACGACAAGCTCAAGCCCGCCGAACTCTCTGAGAAATTGTCGGCAAATACCGCAGGGCGAGCCTCCCGGTTTGGTGGCGCAAACTACTGAGATACGCAGAAATTTTGTAAAGCCTTCGGAGACGGCCTTGACTGCTGCTGTTCGTTCGGCACAGATTGCTCCACCATAGCTGGCGTTTTCTATATTGCAGCCAGTGAAGCGGCGCACCTCTCCTGCTACATTTTTTGCTTCGATCACCGAGCCGACATAAAACTTGGAGTAAGGAGCATGGGCTGCTTTAGCGGCGACCCAGGCAGCGCTTACTAATTCCTGATCAGTGTTATCGAGATCGGTAAATTTAGTAATTGCGGGTTTGAATGACATTTTCTGGCCGTTGCTTGCTTTTTATAGTTATTCGTTGTCTACTGCCGCCTGCAAGCGCTCTTGCAGGCTCGTCACAACGGCATGGCGCTTTTTTAACTCTTCTACTTGAGAAGTGGGTTGGCCGTTGGCTTCAATTGTAGCTTTGAGCGAAAGAGTTTCAAGTAAAGCTGACTTAATCGCCAGCACGATGGTACAGGAATCTAAAACAGAACTAACTGTGTCTTCCCCATCATGGCTGTGGGTTAAGGCCAGCCCTGCCTCTAGAGACAATAAAGCGTCTCTCAGTACGTGTTCAAGCAGGCTAACGCCATAGTCTTTCTGGTTGTCTATACCTTTTACTAGTTCGCAAAAATTGAGTAGCTCGCGTTCCGTCCTGGTTGAGAGGCGCGAAACCCCCTGTCTGGCTGTTTCCATCCAGATTGCCCGGGTCACTTCCAATTGACTAGCCGCCTGGGTAATGCGCTGCAAGGCAACCACAGGCTCACTCTCGCCTGCTTGCCACTGCTTGAAGGCTTCCTTTGCTATGGAGAGACTGGCTTGAGTCTCTTCGATAGGGTCATCGAAAGCATTCATCCGCTATTTCTTTCGCTGGTATATCTTCCGGCCATCCCGCTCCTTTATTCCTCTTTAAGAGTTCTACCGTGCTTTGACCCGACTGAATCAACCCTAAAGGCAAGATCAGATTAAAAGGCTAATTTAGCCGATGGAAGTACTTAGAAAGGCCCTCGAAAGCACTTCTTTGCTCAATAGTTTGTAATAAGAATTAATTGGACCCTAATGTCTGGATTGCTGAGGTGTGGCAATGCCATGGCTTGTGGCTGATTTGCTAGAACCTGCCGAGCTGCTTGGCGTTGCCAGGCTGGTTGCCGGGTTGGCGGTCGGGGGCGAATTGCTGTAGGCATCGGCGTAGTTGCGCACATAGAGATTGGTGCCCACAGGACTGAGTTTTCTCGTGCCAATCGGTTTCTTTTCGTCTAGCAGGGTCTGCAAATTATCGGCACTTTTTTGAATCTCTTGGGCCTTCGTGTTTCCCTTCTCTATCGATGTGCGTTGCGAGTCATAGTATTGCTTGAGCTGCTGCAACTGTTTAAGCGATTCTTTGCTGCCCTTTCCTTTGGCGATATTGTCTTCTAACTCCTTTTGCGCTTTAGCTATAGCCTCGCTTTGAATTCGGGCTGCTTCCATGGCGTCACGCTCGCCTTTTGAACGCGACGAATTCTTGGCGCTTTCGGCCTGGGCCTGAAGGGAGTTTTTGGCGTTTTCTAAAACCAAGTCTTTGGGTGGCTCTTTCACCTTGGGCAAATCGGCCTTGGCCGCTTTTTTCTCTTCTGACTCAAGACCAAGAGAAATCAGGGCCTGCTTGGAGAGTTTCCCGACTTCTTTTTCGGGGGCTAGGGCAAAGGAGATGCGATATTCCTGGATGGCCAGATCTTTTTTGTTGAGCTTGATATAGGTGTTGGCCAAGTAATAGTGAAAAACAGGATTGCTAAATTCAGCCGCTTGAGCACAGCCAAGGCGCGACTCAGCTAACTTAAAATCGCCTTCTTTAAAGGCTTCTACGCCTTCGGTCATGGCTGAGTTTTCGGCCAGGGCAGCAGGGAGCGAGAGACAATAGCCAGTGGTTAAAAGCATAGCCATAGCTACACAGCTACCTATGCACAGGGTCAATTTATTGACCTTAGTCAGGGCTGAGCTGGAGAGTTTGTCTTTCATAGCTGTGATTGCGCCGGTGTCATAGGATAGTTTGCTGTTGCTTTTTAATCTTCAGGGTTTACTGGAGAAATTAAGGGTGGTGGTCCTTGAGATAAAGAGGTTGCCCACAGCCTTAGTGTAACCTGAACCGGGTTGCCATCTCATCACGCCAGAGTTTTTGGCCGTAGGCTGAGGAGTACCTGGTGGGCTTTGCCAGGCATTGGCATACTCATCTGTGGTGGTGGGTTCGGTAATCAGGTCTTTTTCTATGCCATCGAAGTCTTCCTGCCAGCTTTGCACATTAATCCATTCAGGCAGGCTGCCATTGTCAGCTTGAATCTGAATTTGAGGGTTGGTATGGTCGGCACTGTCGTCTTTGGCAAAAATGTAATAGCGGTTGGCATTCTTGTCGTAGTTTTGATTTTCTAGCAAATTTGTCAGTTGTGACATGGTATAGCTTGGGTCCATGCCTTGAATGCGCTGTAGCAGTTTTTTCATGGCTGGCTGGTAGTCAGCCTTCAGGGCTTTAATTATGGCCATGATGCTGTGGCCACTGGCGTATTCGCCTCCGAGTTTGCCGAAGCAGTTAATCACTCTGGTTGGTGTCTGGTAATCAACTAAACCGTGTATGGTCTGATCAGCTTTGGTTTCGTAGGGAATAGACTTGATTTTCTTGCCGTCTACCAACCAATTGGACATGTTTACGACATAGAGGGTGATGTAAGACTGCGGGATGGTCATGCTATAGCTGCGAATGGGGTTAGCTACAGCGCTTGCGGTGGCGGTGGAGTCTATTTGACCATTGCCAGCTAAAGCTGATTGGCGAAAAGCGTTAGGAATAACTGTGGCGCTTCCCTCAATAGGGGCAATGTCGGCACGGTTTGGGTCGAAGACCGAATCTGAGATCAGGTGCGGCTGCTCGCCTTCGTGAAATGAGGTAAAAGTAAATTTCTTATTGTTGGCAGTCATGGGCACATAGCCCTGCATAAAGCTCTTTGAGCCTTTATCGACTTTGCCTGCAGTGATGCCAGCGGGGATTTGTCCTGGCGTCATGATCAAGTTGCTCTCGTCTCCCCGGTCGACCATGGCAATAGGGCAGGTGTACTGCGGATTTTTGTCGATACCCATGCCCGGATTAATCATATTGGCAGTGCGCCGTCCAGCCATTTGATGGAAAAACAAATCTTGGGTTTTGCTGCTGGCAATCTCACTGTAGAGGTTGTCGTTTACGGTCTGGGCTAATTGATAAGCAGCGTCGCCATTGCCTGTTGCCTTAGGGCCGGCTTGTCCGCTCTTTTGCATTTCTTCCAGGTTGGCGTTAATCAGATAGGCTTTGCCCCAGAGTCGATTGACATTGCTCATGCCGACTTTGCCATTGGTGTCAGCGACATCAGCATATTTGGGGTCTGTGGGCACACGGATGTCCATCATTTTTCTTGAGACATTGAGGGCCCCAGCATCGGCAGCGTTACGTACTTGTCTTGAACCACCTAAAAACATGGCCAGAGTAAACAGGCCATAAATTAGGGCCATCAAGCCAAAACCGCAGGCAATTACTAAAATCAGCGATGCCGCTCTCTGGCTGCGCCTTTTCTTTAGATTTTTTAGCGGCCTAGTTGCTTGTGACATTTTTACTCTCATTGGCTATTGCGCAGCCGGTGTACCAAGTAGCGGCTGAATAGCACTGGCTCTTAGCTCAAAGTGATTCATCCACGGTAGGGGAATTGGCACATTGATTTGCATCACCGTAGCCACGGTAACCTGACCATTGACCTGGTCGAAGGTAATTTTGTCTAAATCTACCGAGCTGATTATGCTAGAAGGGACAAAGCGCTTCAGTGAGTTTTTTACCGCATTCTGAGCCATGGTCTCGCAGCTGCAACTGCCGGCAGCCCGCGCTGCAGTTTCAGCCCATTGCTCGTTGGTCTGGGCTGTACTCATCAGAGCGACGACATCTACGGCAAACAAGGCAATCGGAATCAAGACAATGAAGCCGACCATCGCCTCAATTAAGGTTTGAGCGCTGGGCTTTCTTCTTTTGCAGGTAGTCTTTTTTTTGCTATTTCTCGATGGCATAGTACTTATTGAGCCGCGAATATGGGATTTTCAATTAGTCGACTGCTGGAGACTGTGAAGGTAGCCGGAGCACCCAGGCCAGGTACCTTGAAGAAGAAGGGTATGTTGAGGAAGGGCCGCACAGTTACCGTCGTAGACACCTGTACATACATATTCCCTGAACTGGGGTCATAATCGACGTTAGTTAATGGACGTTCAACTAATCCAGACGCTCCACCGAGAACGGTCGCCATCCATTTGTCTGGAATTGTCCCTAGAACAGGCCCGTGTGGATTTGTGGCAATACTTTTGGGCAGCTTCACCGCCTCACGCAGCTGGATATCATTCAGTGAAGCACAGGCTGTGTAATTGAAGCTCAGGGCAATAATGTCGATTACGGGAAAGACAGCAAAGATAAAGATGAAGAAGAGAGCTGGTCCGAATTCGGCAATAGACGAGCCCCGTTGCCGTGGATTTCGACGGCGCTCAACTGCGGGCTTGGCTCTGTTTGCCAGACTTTTTCTTTTATTGACCACTACAGTTACTTCTGAGTTTAAGTAATACATTCTTATAATATATTATTCGAATGCTGCCGCGGCATTAATAATTGCAAGATCCATTCCGGAATTGGCTAGCAGAGACAGTCCTGTCTTTACAATTGGCTTACGATCGCTTACCGAAATTGGTATTGAAATTTGGGGAGAGCCACTTAGCGAGGCCAGGGTACAGAGTGCCATGTTGGCCATTCTATTCTGCTGTAGAAGCTCTGCTGGTGCGAGTTTTAATGGTGGCAATGCCTTGGTAGTAGGGAAGCACAAAGCCGTATCGTCACTAAGCAAAGCTGCTAATTTTTGTCTGAGCACTTCTCGCTCTTGCTGACCTTTTATGGCCTCATCTTCGGTGGCGTCTTTACAATTGAAAAATCGTTCCTTGATGGCCGGAGCTAAATTAGGTTGATTGCTTTCGAGCCAGCGGCCATGGCACTGCCAGGCCTCAAAGGCGCGGATGGCATTAAATATTTCCACTAGCCTGCCGCAGTCTAAGCTGTCACTTAGTTTGATATGTTCGACCGAGCTAAAATGGGCCCGCGCTCTTTCTGTGGCCGCCACTAAATGCGGTGCCAGGGTGGGTTCTAGTAAAGCGAAGAAGTCGTCGACTATAAGAAGCTTGCGAATCTGCTTGAGTGGCTGATCAACTTGGTTTATGCCTGTTTTGTCTTTCGATTGTTTCGTCTGCTCTAAAAGCCGGCTAGTCACCCTCTCCAAAACATCACGGCTTCTGGCGAGCACAGCGACAGTATCAAAAGATGGTCCTAAGGGTAAGACGCCTTGGCTAGAAATAGCACCATAGGTTGGCCTTAGACCCCAGATGCCGCAGTAACTAGCTGGCACACGAATAGAGCCCGCTGTATCTGTGCCCAGGGCAAAGTCGACTAGGCCAGCAGCTACAGCCGACGCTGAGCCACTAGAGGAGCCACCGGGAATACGATCTGGTAATTGGCTATTGAGAGGAGTGCCGTAGTGAATATTGATGCCATCTAGACTGAAGGCCATTTCATCGCTACAGGTGATGGCAACGAGTTTGGCTTTAGCCTGGAGAAGCTGGCTGATCACCTCGGCGTGAGTACTTTCCGGGTGGTGCGTTCTTAACCAGTCAGGATTGCCGAATCCGGTGGTGCGTCCAGCTACAGCAAAAATGTCTTTAACAGCAAAGCGCAGACCCATTAAGGTATCGCTATTGGCTAATTGTGTTTGAGAAATATCTAGTTCAGCAATTATGCCGTTGTAAGTCATAGTGGGCTCAATGGCTAGCTAAGAAAAAGGCGTAAGAATTTCTGTTTGAATTTCTTACGCCTTTTATTAGTCAGTATAAGATTCTAGTAGACGCGGCTTGGTCTGCCAGTAACTTTGACTGTCTCTACTTTTGCTTTTACCGGTACGCGGCCAAAGGAAGTGCCAAGGCTCTCGTAGAGTGCCACGTCTTCGGGGCTGACGAAACGCTGTTTGATGGCATCGGCCACATCCATGTATTCGATTTTGCCGTCTTGGAATGACACTACTGTGACGCCAAAAGTACCTTGCGAAATCAGTTCCACCGCTGCGGCGCCAACTTCTAGGCCGAAATTAGCATCCACTGGGGTGGCGAAACCACATCTAACTAAGTGCCCCGGTCTCAGATCGCGAACTTCAGGAGTTTCGTAGACACCTTCGACAAATTGTCCGGTGCGCTTCATGAACTCTTTGATTTCAGGATCGGCCTTAATGCGATCTTGCAGTTGTTTGACCACATAAGTACCAGCACCGATAAGTTTGCGGTGACCAAATGAATCTGGTTGCGAGTTCATGTCGACCAGTTCGTTGCCTGATGAATCGCGCAGGCCTTCTGCCACCACAATCATCACCGTGCCGGCAAAGACGTCACTTTCTTCGATGCGTTTGATGAATAGAGCTTTGACGTGTTTGTAGAGTACGTCAAAATCAACAGGAATTTCAGGAATAAGAATGGCATCGGCGTCGGCTGCCACACCACCGCGGAAGGCTGTGTGACCAGCATAGCGGCCAAATACTTCCATCACTAAAATGCGGTTGTGGGTGCGGCCCGTGGTGTGCAGATCGCGCACTTGCTCAGCAATACGATTGATTGTTGAGTCACCGCCAACGCTGTAGGGCATGAGGTCGAGGTCCATGGTCTTAGGCGCATGAACGCAAGCAATGCCTTGGGCTGAAAGGTCAACTACAACGCTACCGGTGTCGTCGCCGCCAGCTATGACCAGGGCATCGAGGTTGAATTTTTTCAAGCCGTCTTTGATGCGGTCATATTTTTTGTCGTCTTTGATTTTTGAAACTTTCACTCTTGAATTGCCAGCTTCACTACCGGCCATGAAGACATCGATGGCGGCAATTCTTTCGCGGGTCAGTTCGGTTATTGACTTGAGATCAACCAGGTTATAGAGGCCAGCGTATCCGTTGGGAATAATCCAGGCAGTCATGCCCTTGTTAAGAGCGCTGAGAGCTGCCCCCTTAATTACGCCGTTAAGTCCGCCGCAGTCTCCGCCCGATGTGATAATGCCGATGTTCTTCACGCGGCCTCCATTTATGTTTTACATAGTCAATTTAGATAGAATTTCTTCTATTTAGGTTGAAGTTAGCATGCTTCACTCGCCAATAAGTCTTGACTGCTTGAAGGTTCAAGCTGAGTAACAAAATTAAGGTTGTCATTTGAACTTTTTAGAGAGTATGAACGTTATACAGAGAAGCGTCTGATTTAGGACATAGCGAAGGGGCAAATGAGATGAAGCAAGAGTCTGCCGTTTTCCTTACCGTGCAACTGCTATTTGGGCCTGCTCTGCTTTCAACCGGGCTGATGGGTTTTCCGTCCAGCGCGGCTCTGTCCGCTTCGCGGAGCAAGCATGCTGCTGCCAATACAGTCAAAGTGGCCAAGCCAGCCAAGTCTGCCAAGCCATTAAGTATGAGGGTAGTTTCTGCGCCAAAGCCCATGACCTCTGACCAGAAAGTAGTTCAGGTATTGAATCGCCTTACTTTTGGGGCCAAACCGGGTGATTTTGAAAAGGTTAAGGCTATGGGTGTGAAAGCCTACATTGCCAGTCAACTTAATCCTAGCTCTATTGCCGAGAACCATGAAGTTGAAGCGCAAGTGGCCTCCGCCGAGATTATCCATAGAAAGTCAGCTGATTTAATCAAAGAGTTTCGTTTGGTCATTGCTCAAAACAATGCTGCGCGCAAAGCGGCCGGTGATAAAGAAGGAAAAGAAGGTAAAGAAGATGCCAATGAGGTTGAGAAAAGCACCCTTGCCGCTAAAGAAGAGCAGGCAATGAAGCAGAAGCACATCAAGGTAGTGGCCGATCAAATATTTAAAACTCGTCTTGTAAGAGCATTAGATAGCGAGCGTCAGCTGCAAGAAGTAATGGTTGACTTCTGGTACAACCATTTCAATATCAGTATTAATAAAGGTCTTGATCATGTCTTGATTGGCGCATACGAAGAGCAAGCGATTAGGCCCAATGCCCTGGGGCGTTTTCGCGATATCCTCGGCGCTACTTGCTATCACCCGGCCATGTTGTTCTATCTCGATAACTGGCAGAATGCAGCACCCGGTTCGCCTATGCTGGGTCCCACTGGTAAGGCTAATGGCCAGACTAAGAAAAAAGGTGGGCTCAATGAAAATTATGCCCGCGAGTTGATGGAGCTTCATACCCTCGGCGTTGATGGTGGCTACACGCAAAAAGATGTAATAGAGCTGGCTCGGGTTTTAACTGGGCTCTCTTTGCCTACCCGCGGATATTGGGGACAGTTCTATGCCATGCGCCATGATCAGGGCGAGAAAGTAATTCTTGGCCATAAAATCACGGCAAAAGGTGCAGGCGAAATTGAAGAGGCCCTCGATTTTCTCGCTCGCCATCCCTCAACAGCTCATCACATTAGCTCTGCTCTGGCTCAGTATTTCGTCGCCGATGAGCCACCTAAGGCTCTAGTTGATCGCATGGCTAAGCGATTTAGTGAAAGTGATGGGGATATCAAGGCTGTGCTAACCACAATGTTTGAGAGTGCCGAATTCTTTGATGGGCAATATCAAAATAATAAGTATAAAAGTCCTTTTCGTTATGCCATCTCTTCACTGCGGGCCAGTGGTTCTCGGCCCGCGCACTATGAGCCTATCTACTCGTTTTTGAAACTACAAGGTCAGCCCCTCTATGCTTGCCTCACCCCTGATGGCTACAAGAATACAAAGGAGGCCTGGCTCAATTCTGATGCTCTTTTGAAGCGCATCAATTTTGCCACTGCCATTGGTAGCGCTGGTAGTGCCGCTAGCGCTGGTGGAAATAGGGCTTTTTCTCAGTCTCCAGGGCAGTCATACGATCAGGTGCTCAGTACTGTTAATGGTGGTCAACTCTCCTCCCGTACAAGTGCAGTAATTGCCAAATCACCAGAGCCCTTCAAGTTGGCACTCTTGCTTGGCAGTCCCGAATTTATGAGTTATTAGGTGCAATATGAATCGTAGAGAATTTTTAAAACTGGCAGCACTGGCTTCGTTCTCTTCGCTATCTTTAACTCTTCCGGGCTCTAGAGGCTGGGCTTATAGCAATGGTAAAGACGACGATAGCTCTAAGAAATTGATAGTGATATTGCTTCGTGGTGGCATGGATGGTCTCAATGTCATTGCTCCATACGGTGACTCGCAGTATCAGATCATTCGGCCGACCATTGCTTTGCATAAGTCAGCCAGTGGCCTAATTGACTTGGATAGCTATTTTGGTATGCATCCAGCCCTCATGCCACTTTATCCACTCTTTCAAGACAAGAGTTTGGCCTTTGTTCATGCTTGCGGCTCGCCTGATCCAACCAGGTCACACTTTGATGCTCAAGACTATATGGAGTCTGGCGTACCTGGTAAAAAGTCAGCCAGTACTGGCTGGCTCAATCGCCTGGTGGCGCAGCTGCCTTCTAAGCATTCGCCGGTGCAAGCAATTGCTATTGGTTCAGTTTTGCCGCGCATTTGCGCCGGGCCCGCTGCAGTTGCCACTGTGGCGGCCAATTCAAAGATTTCAAAAGGTGCCCTAGACAGACCGCGGGTCGAGAGTGCTTTTAGTGAGATGTACTCAGGTTTAAACAATGACATTGGCGCCTCCTTTGCCGAGGGCATGGCGGCCCATAAGACAGTCAATCAAATTATGGCTAGCCCGCAAGATATTTATTCTGAGAGTGATGCCAAAGAGCAGATGATTGCTAATCGTGGTGCAGTCTCACCAAATGCTTATCCAAACTTTGGCAAACAACTGGCTACTCTTTTTCGCAAAGATGCCTCGGTGCAAGTGGCCTTTGTTGATTTTGGCGGCTGGGATACCCATATTCGCCAGGGGGCAGAGCAAGGCGCGTTGGCTGGGCATTTGTCGCCTCTTGCTAATGGCTTGGCCGATCTCGTTAAGGGTTTAGGGCCACTCTATAAAGATACCAGCATAGTAGTCATGTCAGAGTTTGGCCGCACGGCCCACGAGAATGGCAATGGTGGCACCGATCATGGTCACGGTAACGTTATGTGGTTGCTTGGTGGTGGCGTAAATGGTGGCAAAGTTTATGGTCGATTTGGCGGATTGAAGGCCAATGATTTGTATGAAGATCGAGACTTGCCTGCTACAACAGATTTTCGCAATGTCCTCACCGCCGTGCTCAGCGAACAAATGCATGTTCCCAAATCTGCCTTAGCTCAGGTGTTTCCTGGATTTCAAGCTAGTGGCAATGTTTTCACTAGTTAAATCAAGGCAGCGGTTCTAACTTATATCCAACACCGTAGACAGTTTTGATGATTGATTCTTGATTTTCGTTATCAATTTTTTTGCGCAGGCGTTTGACGCAAGTGGTCAGAGCATTGCTAGTGGCGTCTGACTCTGAAGACCAGACTCTGTCTAATAAGGCTTCTTGAGTAAATACTTGGTTAGGGTGACGCAGCAAAAATTCAAGTAAGGCATACTCGCTTGGTAGTAGTTTTAGTTCAGTGCCGGCTTTTGTCACTTTATAGGTGCCGCGATCGACTACTAAGTCTCCGCATTGAAATACTTCTCCCACTATGGCCCTTGGTCGGCGCAGTAGTGCCCGGATGCGGGCGCTCAGCTCTTTCATGTGGAAAGGCTTGGTTAAATAGTCGTCGGCCCCAGCGTCCAGGCCTTCTTCTTTGTCGACAATGGTATTGCGTCCGGTGAGCATAATCACCGGGGTGGAGAGCCCCAGCTTGCGAATCTCATGCAAGATTTCAATGCCCGACATTTGCGGCAGAGACCAGTCGAAGATGGCCAAATCATATTGATAGAAGCGCATTTTTTCTAGACCGTCTTTGCCATCAGTTGAGATTTCTAGATGATGGTGCTCAAGGGTGAGCCAATCGTTAATCATACGGCAGAGCCCGGCGTCGTCTTCTACCAGTAAGATTTTTGCCATTAAGCGCTCCCGTTCTAATGCCAGATCTATACGATTGTACTTTGACCTTGCTGCTTTCTTGGTAGTTTAAACCAAAATTTGCTGCCCTTGGCTTGCTTGTCTAAATCAGATACGCCGATGGTGCCACCGAGCTCTTCAATTATGGCTCGACAGATGGCGAGACCCAGGCCGGTGCCCACTCGACCATCGCCGCTCTCAACTTGTCGAAAACGCTCAAAGATTGAAGCTCGTTGACTTTCTGGCACTCCGCGACCGTTGTCGATAATTTCTACGACTACCAAATCGTCGGCCTTGAGCACAACATTAACAAGACCATCTTTTTCGGAAAACTTGACGGCATTGGCCAACAGATTAACAATTACCTGGGTAAGGCGTTCCCTGTCTCCCATCACTGCGATATTTTCTTGCGGTTTCTCGTAGTTGATTGTCACCGCTTGCTGTTTAGCAAAACCAGTGACCGACTCTATTGATCTGACAATTATGTCATTTAAATCCACTGCTTCCATTTGAAAAGTTAGCATGCCGCTTTCTAGTTTTTCAATATCGAGAATGTCATTGACCAGGTGCACGACTCTGCCGATATTCATTTCGGCCAGCTCAAGGCTCTCTTTGCCAGCCTTTGACATGGTGCCGTAGGCATCTACTTCGAGCAGATCGAGAAAGCCTTGCACTGAGGTTAGTGGCGTGCGTAAATCATGAGAAATCATGGCGACAAAGTCTTGTTTCAAGCTTTCAATTTTTTTACGCTCAGTGATGTCGTGGGCTACGCAGAATAGTGCTTTTTCTTGCTCTGACCATTGCGCTGTCCAGAGCATGTCTACTAATTTGCCTGCTTTGTGCCTGACTTGATTTTCAAAGGTGCCTTCACTTTTGCTTGTGATAATGCCGTTTATTTTGAGCTGGGTGTTTTGCAGCTGTTCGCCATTGAGAAATTGACTTAGCCTGAGGCCAATTAACTGCTCTGGCTCATAGCCCCATACTTTTAAGGCGGCATTGTTGACATTGGCTATGCGTCCTTGCTCATCAATAGAACAAATAACATCAACGGCGTTTTCCACTACTGCTCGCTCTTTTCTCAGGGCTTCTGCTAAGGCTGCCGCCATTGAGCGAAAAGTGCTATCTAATTCAGCAATTTCGTCGTTGTCACCTTTGATTGGTGCATTCAAAGGTTTATTTGCCGCTAGTTGTCTGGTATTTGCCACAAGAGCTTTGAGTCTTCGTGTGGTACCACGGTTGTAGTAGGCTACTAAAATAAAGGCCAGTAAAATATTGAATATGACAGCGACGAAAATTAGTAGCTTAACGCTGCTTCTGTAGCGGATCTGCGCTTCTTTCTTTTCTAACTGTACTGCTTGTTGCTCTTCTACTAATTGATCTGCCAAGAGAAAAATTTGATTGAGGTTCTTTTGTAGCGAAATCCATTTTTGTAAGAGGGCGACTTTGTCTCCGTTCACCATTGGTTCATGGGTGGCACTCAATTGCTTTATACAAATATCGTTGAGAGCAGCTAGTCGATTGAAAATAGCGCTTTCATGTTCGTTGTCGCGCACTAAAAGTTTCAATTGCCGCGCTTCGCTGTTAAATACGTCCACCAGATGACGGTAGCGCTGACGATGACTTTCAGACTCGGTTAAATAGCTCAGGATGCTAGAAATACCAGCATCTAATAACAGGCGCAAGAGTGAATTGGCATGGGTGGCCACGTCTCTGGCATGGGCTTCTCGTGCTCTTTCATGTTCTGCCTGCTCTAATAAGGTGACTAGGCCAGCAACGAAAAGCAATTCGAAAATTAGAGGCACAGAGACAAGAATAATTGCCTTGCGCGATAGGGTTAGATTGAAGGGGCCAAACTTAGTGCTAGACATATGGCAGTAGTTTAACCCAAGATCATGCCTGCGAAGACTGGGGTGGACGGAATGCCCAAATTTGATTGCCAAAACGGTTGGGGCTGAAGGCCCGGTTAGCACTTTCGTGGGTCCAGCGACCGGTGGCGGAGACATTGGCATAAACCATTAGTTTTCCGTCCTGGCGCTCACCGACGATACCGACATGGGCATTGCCACCGCCTGCGGCTGCCGCTTTACCCGGTTTAGCGCCATAAATTACGTCGCCTGGTTGGGCTTGGGTGACTGCTATTTTATTCCAGCCCCGGTCTTGTAATTGTTCAACCAGGGCGCAGGCCCCGGTTTCTTTGTTGATGTCAAGGCCTGCTTGGGCCAGAACTTCGGAGGTTGATATGGCACAGCCGAGACGGCCGTTTCTTGTGGCTGTGGCTTCAGCTCGCCAGAGTTTCTCTCCTTCGGCGGCCTGGGCGCTGGCAACAATGCGTTCACCTATTTTAGAAGTGGCTTGGGGCGGAGGTGCTAGTCTTGCCACCATCATGCCCTGGTCTTTGGCAATATCACCTTTACCGTTGCCCGAATTAGGTTGGATGAGAAATTCGATTTCTCTTTTGTCTGTGCCACCATGATTGGGGTCGCCGCTCAAGCCGAGGGCGCGGCAGAGGGCCTGGGAGCCCTCGCCAATTTTTCTCTTGGGGCCATGATCTCCAAAAATTGCTGCTACCATTTTGCCAGTGCGGGTATTGCGTACCCAGGCGAGGTCACCGAGTTTGATTCCCATTTGTTTGTATTCGTCAGTCATGGGCAGCACAAAATAGTTGACTCTATTAGCATCAAGAGCACTGCCATCAGCATTGGTGAGACTTGTGGTGGCCTGGCCATAGCGGTCGTTGCGCCAGTCTGAGCCACCATCAGCATCCACTGCAAGTTTTGAGCGTAAGTAGACCATGCCATTGTCGAGCTTGATGAGGCGATCGCTAGGCAAATTTAGATTTGCCCCCTGGGCAAATGCTTGCTTGGCCCCTTGGCTGTCGATAGTCTCTATCGGCTCTGCTTGGTAGTAGCTGTCGAGTTTGCGGCGATGGCTTTCACCTGCATGTTCGCGCTGCTGTCTATGTCGTCTATGGCTTGGTGAATCTTCTTCTTTGTTCCTTCTTTCTTTGTGTCTAACTTCCTGTTCTGGCTCAGCTTCTCGTTTGTTTTCTAGTTTAGCTTGCTCTTTAGCGGTAGCAAATTTCCCGCTCTGGTCCATGGTGCCATCTAGAGTGAGTCGAGCATTCTTACCGTCAATTTCGAATACGGCGATTCTAGTGGAGTGAGTTTTTTCATTCTTTTGTTCGACTATTTTATAGTGATGGTTTTTTCCACTATGATCGCTTTGCGAAAACTGCTTGTGATCGTTTTTGTAGAGACTGTGTGCGGCCTGTAAACGCTCTTCTACTTTGTGTTTGTGATTGCCATCGACAACTTTATCTTGTAGCTTTTTGTGGTCGAAGATCTCTAAATGCGGTAAGTGTTTTTGTGCTGCTTTGCCATTGTCTGAATGGGCCGTAATCGCTTTTAGTGTCTCTGCTTTCTTGTGGCTCTGGCCGTGAGGCTCTAGAAGGTGAGTAGTCTCGGTCTTTTGCCGGAGCTCTTTGCTCTTATGGTTTTCTAAGTGTTCTCTTTCTGCTGACATGGTTACCGACTCTTTAGTTGTTTTGATAAGAATAATTCAGATGATCGCGAGCGCTATAACTGTTTATAACGCTCGCAATATCTGCCCCGTCGTGAAAAACCGAATAATTGCTGCTTGCTGTCTATATATATTCGCTAGCGCTGCCCTTGAATCATCAAGTCTACTGATTTACCAGTCAGTCTCTGTCTGCGAGCAGCATAGGTATAGCCCTGGTCGCCAGCACGGCCGATGATCTCACCTGCCTTTATGGTGTCACCGGTTTTGGTGCTAGCCAAATCCAAGCCGCCGTAGATTTGATATCTGGTGCCGTGGGCTTGCTTGTCATAACAGGCCATGACGACAATATCTTGGTCGGGGTTGCTTCGTCTGTAGCGGTCGAGCATCGCCACTTCTGCTGGTGCTAGAACAATATCGGCGTTGCCGGCGCGATTGTTTCTGTCGTTGTGGTTGAAGCTATAGACAACCCGCCCTTCTTGCATGGCTCTTACAGCGCTGTCTGGCTTGCTGTGTATTACTGCATGGGTTTCGTCTTTACCGTGCACAATTTCGGCTTCAGCACCAAATGTATTTAATACGCCCGTTTTGGTTTCGCCTTTGATCACCTTAAACTGAATTGCTACTTTGGCACCATCCTGAACTCTATCGCCATCGACAAAACTGTCGATTTTGCTGCCATCTTTATCAACAGTACTGGTGATGCCGCGGTCATTAATTATGGTTCTTCCATCGCGGCTGTGAGTCACTTTGCGGCCATTTTCGGTATAAGAATAGACTCCGTTTTTATCAATTTCGACTTCACCGTGCCAGCTTTTGCCAGTGGCATTGTTGATCCACATATCTTGACCATGACGAGTCCAGCTGCCACGTTCGTCTTTTAGCGATTGAGGACGGCCGCGATCGTCAAAGTCAGAGAAGTTGAATTTTTTGCCGGCCGCATCTCTCATGGCCGTCAAATTGCCGTCGCGGTCAAATACAATTACTGAGTTGTCGTTGAGGTCACGATCAGCTCGGCGTCCGTTATTCATAATGTATTTGATTTTGCCCTGGCGAAGGTCTTCGTCGGCGATATTGCCATTTCTGTCTTCTCTATGGCGGGAGAAGACTTCACGATTCGGTCCTAAATATTCAACGGCTTTGCTACCATCTGGTCGGTAAATTGTGCGATCACCATGGCCCTGATTAGGGTCATAATTGGTATATGAATAGCCGCGGGCGTTGACTTCGATCTCGCCGCGCCATTTGCCACCATTGTCAGATCTCCATTCATCAGTGTGTTTGTGTCTGTGCCAGGTGCCATATTCATTTGTGACCTGATTTAGTTCTCCGCTTTTGCGATCGTATTTAAATTCGAAGTTGCGGTTGGCGGCATCACGCATGCTTGTTACTCGATCGAATTCGTCGAAGGAGATTTCGCTGCCATTTCGATTGAACATTCTTTGTGGCTCGAAGCTCGGATAGACTTCGGGGAGAATGCGCCGACCAAATTGATTTTCACAAGGGTTAGCAAAAGAGTAAGTTTGTGAGACTAAGTCACATTGCTCTGCTCTTGAGTGACGGCTTTCGACACAATCATTTGCAACAAATCTGTTTGTTGAATCACTGCCCATAACGAACCTCCAAATGTTTTTCAGAATCCCTGGTGGGTGTCAGGAACGGGGGGAGTTCCTTGGCAACTACATTAGGGCCAAATTCTGTCTAACTTTTGGCAGGCGAAAATATTAAGTGGAAAGCTTGATTAACACTTCATTGCGGCGCATAAATGGCAAGGTCCAAGGCGGATTGTAGTAGGCGTGGACCGGTTCGCCGAGGCTTTTTTTGTTGTTCTTGATCAAAAAAGTTTCTAGCTCTTCAGCTTTCTTTTCCATGTCTTTTTGGCTGGCTAGACCAGAAAAACGGATAGCTGCTACTTTTTCGCCAGCCACTTCCATAAGGTGGATGCGCTCATCCTTAGGCTGGGGCAAGGTGGCCAGGCTGTACTGCGAAGGCATGGTAAAGCGAATCTTCCAGATACTGCCATGAGCCTCAGCCGTAACTGGGGCGGTCATAGGGATTTTCTCGCTCTTTTGCTGTGATACAGGCGCTGTCATAGCAATTTTTTGCGTGCTGTAAGTTTGATTAGATTGATTCTTACCGAAAATATAGCCAGCCAGCACACGAAAACCAGTTTCTAGGGCTTCTTTCTGGTCTCCAGCAATTTCTACTTCCGCCACGACTGTGGGGTCGTATTGTCTAATTTCGATGGCGCCATAATTTTCTATGACGTCATATTTCGGTTGCTCGACTTTAGAAACAGCTTCATTTTGAGCGATTCCAGCGGCTACAGCCGCACCGATTAGTCCAAGAAATATCAAGCGCTTTTTCATGGTCTCACTATAGCAAAAATGTTAGAAGTCGGCACTGAGCTTGGCAATAATCTGATCTTCTTGTTTGGCTCGGGCTGAATCTTTGAGGGCAACAAAACACTGCTTCTTCAGTCTATGACTGGGCAGACTAAACTCTTCTGGAAAATCTCCAGTGAGAAAGTTGAGCGCTTCTTTGTACTTTCCTAAACCTACTAAGCAGGTGGCGATATCGACTCTAAATTCGGCCTTGGGATTTGCCCCGCCCAGTAATTTGAATTCAGTCAGGGCTTCATTAAAACGTTTGCTACTACAGAGCATGCGCGCCATGTGCTGACGTGGCAACCACGCTTCAGCAGAATTAGAGTTCTTGATTGCTTCTCTAAAAGCTTGTTCAGCCTGCTTTAGCTGAAACATCTGTATGTGCAGTTCAGCTTTCTGGTCATATAGTTTTTCTTTGGGGCCGCCACACTCTATGGCTTTTTCCACCTCAGCCAGAGCCTCTTTGTACTTTTGCTGATTGCGCAAGAACTCACCTAGCTCAGAATGGGCTTTCCACGAGCGCGGGTTTAATTCTATGGCCCGTCGGATGTCGGGCTCTGCCAGTTCGCTTTCATCTACCTCAAGCCAGGTTTCAGCTCGTGTTAAATAGAGTTGGTCACTACGGGGATAGATGGCAATGGCCATGGTGAGAAAATCAACGATTGCCTGGATGTTGTGGGCTCTGCTGGTGACGGCCCTGGGAACTTCCAGGCAGTAGTTGAGGCTATGGCCCTTGGGCTTTATGGCTTTTAAGGCAATGGCAATTTGTTTGAAGTTGTTAGCCGCTTTTAGAGCTTGGAGCTCGTTAATGGTGGCTACTTCGCTGGCTGACATGGTCTTTTGAAAGTTCTCGGCGGCAACAGCGTGATTGTGGCCTGGCTCTAGGCTTAACAAGGCTAGAGTGACAAGAAATCTGGCAAGTTCTCGAGAAAAGTTGTTCATAAATAGATTGTCAGGAGTTGGGCGAATTCTTCTATAATCTACTGTCAGTTTACATTGTTAGACTAAAAGCCGAATTCAAAGCACTAACAACTACTTTTCAACCTTTCTGGCTACTCAGAGCTAGTGAGACAATTTTCACACCTGGGCTAAAGCTATCTGATACTTTGAATTCTGGAAATACTTGTGATACTTAACTCCCGGCCATCGGTAAGAAATTGTTTTTGAGAAAAGTTCTGTTAATTGTCCTGCTTTCATTTCTCAGTCAGCCTGCTTTTGCGGCCGTGAAGTTGCCTGGAATATTTTCTGACCACATGGTCTTGCAGCAAGATGTGCCCATTAAGGTTTGGGGTACAGCAAAGCCGGCCGAAAAGGTGCAAGTAAGTTTTGCTAATCAACACGCCAGTTGTGTCGCCAGTAAGAGTGGTAATTGGCATGTGGTGTTGGAAGAGGCTGAACTAGGACCGGCTCGTGAACTGAAGGTGCAGGGCGAGAATCTTGTGGTCTTTAAAGATGTGCAAGTGGGCGAAGTCTTTCTCTGTGCTGGGCAGAGTGAGTTGCTTGACTCATTGAAGACTCTTCCTCCCTCGGATTATGCTCTGGGCAGTGCGGCTAGCGCCAGCAATTCTAGTAGTTCTAGCAATAAGTTGCGTTTTTTCCTTGTGCCCAAGAAGGTCAGTGCCAATCCGTCGGCTGTGCTTGCGGGGAGTTGGAAGGTTAGCGGTGGCGATAAGGCCACATTGGCTGAGTGCTCTGCTCTTGCTTACAATCTTGGCCGTAATCTAGAAGCTAATTTAAAAGTGCCAGTTGGTATCATTGATTGTTCCTATCCTGAAACTCCCATTGCATCGTGGATTTCAAAAGATCGCTTAATGCAGATGTCGGTCTTTCGGCCGATTTTGGATCCCAGTCTTAAAGGGGCCGAGGCTGCCACCACTCCTGATGGCAAGCCGACATTGAGCAGCGTTTCTAAACCCTGTGTCACTTACAATGGCATGGTGGCACCCCTGGTCGGTTATGCTCTTAAAGCCGTGGTCTGGTATCAAGGTCTACATGACTTGGGTCAAGCTGTTAGTTATCGCAAATTATTGCCGATGCTAATTCGCGATTGGCGTGTGCGCTGGGCGCAGGAACCAGATATTCCATTTTTCTTCGTACAGCTACCGAGTAGTGCTGTTGCTTCCAATACCTTTGATATAAATACACTCGCAGCCTGTATTGGTGTCGAAAATTCTTGGGTTAATATGCGCGATGCTCAGGCCTCCGCTCTAGCGGTTGGTTCTACCTCGATGATCGTAACCACTGACTACAGGCAGCACCATAGCTTGAATCAGTTAGATGGATTGCCCGGTCGCCTCAGTCAGGCCATTCTCACTAAGCTTTTTGAAGGAAAGAAGACAGCTTTTGGCCCGCTCTATGAGGGCTATGACAGTCAAGGCTCGGCTATTAAGGTGCATTTTAGCAATGCTAAAGATGGCTTGGCTCTGCGGCTCAAAGTTGGTCAGCCTACTGGTTTTGAAATGATTGATACCAAAGGGCGAATCTTCCCGGCTGAAGTGAAAATTGTTGACCATGATCTGCTGGTTAGCAGTCCTCAAATTGTTAATCCCATTGAGGTTCGCTACGACTGGAAAGACGCGGCTAAGGCTACTCTCTTTAATGTTGAGAATTTGCCCGCCGCGCCTTTCCGAATTAGCATTCGCCCTAACTAAGGTTCATGGCACTTAGTGCCGATTGCTTCGGTATGTTCTGCCTTCGTCTGTGATCCAGACGTTGAGCATCTGTGCTAGTTGATTGGTCAATTGATTTTCTTCAAGCAACAGATGTTCTCCATCGCCGATTACCATCAAGAGTTTGTCTTGGGTGGAAAGGGCATTGAAGAGTTCGATGGTGCCTTCTGGCTTAACGAGCTTATCTTTAAAGCCCGCGAGCATCAGTACCGGTGGCTTCTCAATTAGATGGGCGTTATCGAAATTGCCTTTCATGAAGGTCTCAAATTGCTTTAATTCTTTTGGTGACAATTCGAGGCGGTTCATCGAATTGTTGGTCATTTGCGCTCGTGTTCTTTCATCTGTGCTGATTTTGTCAATGATTTCAGGGTCAATTTTTTTGTCTGGATCTTCTAAGTAGTGAGCACCGACAATAATTTCGCCGCCGATTTTAAAATAGCGGTCGCTTGATGGTACTGATGAAACTAAACCATCAACTAGTTCTGGATGGCGAGCTGTGGCCGCCATGGCTATGGCTCCGCCCATTGATTCTCCCACCATGAACACCGGTACGCCAGGATACGCTTTGCGCAACGCTTTCAAAGCTTGCTCTATGTCTAGCAAGCAAGCTTCAAAATCAACTGTATCTTGACCTTTGCGTTTGGCCCATTGACCGAAACCCCGTACATCTACAGCGTATACAGCAAAGCCACGACCAGCCATGCTTCTGCCAAATTCTGCGAAGGAGGCGCTGCTGAAGCCTAAGCCATGAACGCAAAGCAATACTTCTTTGGGTTGGTTAAGCGGCAGCCAGGAGCGATATGGCACCTTTAGTTTGGCAGCCCAGACCGGTACTCTTTTCGTTACGGTGGTACTTGTAGTTCTTGTTGTCGTAGTCACTCTTGGTGCGGCTGAAGCGGGCTGGCCCAGTGAGAGGCTGGAGAGAGTAAGAAGGGAAAGCAAAAGGGGTAAGGCAGAATTCTTCTGAGGCATGGGTGTTCCTTTTAATTTATGGCATTGCAAAGACTATCAGATAGTGGCAGTAGACTGACTACCTGTTAATTAGTTCCATTTTGTTGCTGCTATATTACAAGGTCTGCTGTAGCGCCTGGCTTGCTTAGAAAGCCAGCTGTTGATTTGTGGCCGACAGACCCAGGTGAAGCTTGATCTTTGCCAGTAGTTCGAGGGGGGCCAAGGGGGTGAGAATGAAATCGCTGGCCCCAGCTTCAAATAGTTTCTGGCGTGAGTCTGTCGTGCAACCCTTCGTATCCACTAAGACTAATATAGGTAGGGCTTTCCAGCGTGAGTTGCAGCGAATCATACGGCAAATATCATTACCACTAACGCTTGGCATTGTCTCTTGCAGTAGCACTAGCTCTGGTTGAAAATCATCGAGCACGCTAAAAGCTTCCATGCTGCTAGTTAGAGAAGTTACGGCCATACGCTCTTCTACTAGGCCACTTGTTAGTGTGCCAATAAGTTCTTGATCGCTTGCCACTATCAAAATGCGTGGTGGCAACACTCTGCTTTTGGCGCTGTCATTTTTATTTTGTTCTAAGTCTGTCGTCTCGGTTCTTCCTGGCGTTGCCGCTGAATTCATCTCTGCTAGCTTATTCTCAATCCAAGCCCTCGCCTGTTCTACTAGAGCTAAAATTTCTTCCCAATTAAGATCTTCGCCAGTGAGATCTCGTTTGCTCACAGCTATCAGTTGTTTTTCTAACACTGAGCCAATCTGGCTGAGAGCGTCAAAGCCAAGCGAGCCTGAGGTACCTTTGATTTGGTGGGCTCTATAGCTGGCTTTACCTAGACTGCTGGCATCGCCTTTTTCTGCGGCCGTTAATATCTCTGTGGTCATTTGCTCTAGCTCATTGGGCAGCTCAAGCAAGTAGATACAACCTAGTTCAGCTATGGCCTCTTCTGTTTCTCTTATTGCTCGAGACCCTTCTGTTTCTGGTGGCAAAAGTTCTTGGTGCTGAAATTCTTCGCTGAGCTGTTTGCTCTCGTTAAAGGTTTTCTCTTTTGCTTCTAAAAGCAAATCTGGTTGCAGATTTCTTTCTAGCTCGGCTTCTAGCTCAGCCAATCTAGCTCTGTCATCTCGCGGCTCAAATAATTCGGCAATTTGTTGCACGAACATCTCTGGATGTATTGGTTTTTGAATAATCATATCGACTTGATAGGTATTGACCATTGAAGCAAAAGTTTCATGGTCAATTACTGCACCTGAGCAAAAGACAATCGGAAATCTGTAGTAATTTGCTCTCAGCTCTTTAATAAAATTGGCTCCGTCACTACCCGGCATGCGGTAGTCGATGATGGCCAAATCGGGCAGTTGATTTAAAGCACAAATGGCATCCCTTACACTGCTTGTTTCAATCACTTTATAGCCAGCGGCTGAAAGTATGCGATTTAGTAGCTGACGAAAAAAAGCATCGTCGTCAACAATCAATATTTTCAACTGCCTGTCTAGCTTTTGCTCTTTTGTCATGTGCAACCTGTCGGGTACCATCTTGTCCTAGCTTTGCCACAATCTAATTTTCCCTGGCTTGTCACAAATTAGCTATCACCCTGTGGACGTATTTAAGAGCCGTATCACCCTTTCGGCTAACCATCTGGGGGATGCGTTTCTGCCATAAGGGGGTATGATCACTGTAATGGCCACGTATACGTGCTAATCAACCAACTGATTTGCAAGTTACTTGCACTGAAGAGATTCGAAATATAAATGGCAACCAATGAGAATTTGCAGCAAGTAAATGTCTTCATGATCGAAGACGATAAATTCTATGGTGAATATGTCAAAAGACTTCTTGCTGCTCGCACCCAGCCGCAGTTCGATGTGCAGAGGGTGAGCGATATGGCTGCTGCTCAGCGCTATTTGAAAGACGAGAGACCTGACGTTGTTTTGCTTGATCTTAATTTGCCCGATAGTCGCGGCCTTGAGTCTTTGAGTCGAGCTAGAGAATTTGTCGACAGTTGCCCAATAATTATTTTGACCAGTAGTGATAATGAGCAGCTCGGCCTGCAATCGGTCAGTCTGGGTGCTCAAGACTATCTGGTAAAGCAAAATGTCGGCAATGAGTCGCTAGTGCGTAGTATTCGTTATGCCATTCAACGACGGCGCTCGGAAGAACAGACCCTAAGAATGGCAGCTATTCAAGATTTTATTGCCACTTTAGCCCACGATATGAACATACCTTTGATTGGTACAGAGAATTTGCTCAGTGGTTTGCTTCGCGGACAGCTTGGTGACTTAAATGCGGCGCAGAGTGAAGCCCTGATGGTGATGCAACAGGCCAATAAAAATCAGTTGCAGCTTGTTCAGCGCTTGCTTGAAATATACCGCTATGAAGTGGGCAGTGATCTCAGTCGCGTCATTATCAATGCCAAAGAGTTTCTGCTCGATTGTGTCCGGCAATTTTCGCAGGCCCACAAGATCGAAATAAAATGTTCTTTTGATGCACCAGCATCAGCCTGTCGCATTTGGGGTGATAAAGATGCTTTGCGCAATCTGTTCTCCAACTTGCTCGATAATGCTTTCAAATACAGTGATAGTGGTCAGTTGATCAGTGTCTCGGTTGAATTGGTCGATTCTAAGCTCTGTGTGCGCATTCATAATTTTGGCAAACCCATGCCCGATGAGGTTAGAAGCAGTATGCTTTCGAAGTTCTGGCAAGGCGTACCGGGCAAAACCTATGTTGCTAAAACAGGTCTTGGGCTCTATCTCTGCCATCGCATTGCTCAGTTGCATCAGGGGCGTGTAACTTGCGACAGTAGCGCAGAAGAAGGCACTACTATTACAGTGAAGTTGCCCATAAGTGGTTTACTTCTTACTTCTGAGCCAGGGTAAAGTGTCTAAACCAAGCCGGTGCGTAAAGCTTTTACTGCAGCCTGGGTTCTATCTGAAACCGAAAGCTTTTCCATCAAATGACGCATGTGAGTTTTTATGGTTTCGGTACTGAGAATTAAGCGCTCGGCTATTTGTTGATTGCTTAACCCTTCTACCACGAGAGTGAGCACTTCTAGTTCTCGCTCAGAGAGAGTGCTGCTATTGACTGGCGTCACGACAGGCTTCTGCTCTACAAAGGCGCGAATGACCCGCTTGGCAATGGATGGATCTAGCCATATACCGCCGCTGTTGACTGTCCTTATGGCGTTGACAAGTTGGTCGGCTGCCACGTCTTTGAGGCAATAGCCATCGCAGTTGGCCGCCAGAGCAGCCAAGATATCTTCGTCAAGATTGTGCGATGTCAACATGACAATGCATATTGAAGGTTCTTTGCTCTTGATTTGTTGTGCCGCATCGATGCCGTTAATGCCTGGTAGGCCAATATCCATAAGGATGACATCGGGCTTTACTTGCAGAGCTGTTGTTACAGCTTTGTTGCCGTCTTCCGCTTCTGCAACAACCGTTAGATCGCTTACTTGCTCAAGGGCAAACCGCAGGCCCATGCGAGTAATTAGGTGATCTTCTACTAGCATTATGGCAATTTGCTTCTGGGGAGCACTAATTGGCTCTTGGGAAGTCATTCAGTCTGACCTCAGCGGTTTAATACTCGTGTATTGTACCTGTAATTTTACTAAAAGCAGTATGACGTAGGGTCTCGGGTTAACCCTAGACTAAGAAGGGCCATCACTAGTGGTGCATCACTTTTTTTCGCCTTGTTGTTTGGCAGCGGGTTTCTTAGCCCGGGCTTCCATCTTCGCTGCTTCGTCATTAAGGCCAGTCTTCCGCAATAGGGCACTGTAACCATTAAGGCAATTGGTCAGGGCTGCGGGATCGGCTTTGGCATTCTTCTCTCTGATGGCTAGAGCACGCTTGTATCGGCTCTCCGCTTTTTTGTACTTGCCATTTTGTGTCAGAGCTGTAGCCATATCTTCTAGGGCTTGAGCAACTTTAGGGTCTTCGAGCCCACCTAGACTTTCTCGAGTGGCTACAAGGTTTTCATAAACGGGCTCGGCCATGTCGATTTTGCCACTAGCGGTATAGGCACTGGCTAAGTTCTCTAGTGATTTTGCCGTTTTGGGGTGATTGGCACCAAAAGCTTTTTTACGAATATCGAGCACTTTTGTGTAGAGAATTGCTGCATCAGCATTCTTACCGGTTTTGCGATAGACATCTGCTAGACCGTTGAGAGTGTCGGCATAATCAGGATGATCTGGTGCAACTTTTTCTCTGATTTGCTTGGCCCGGAGATAGAGCGGTGCAGCTTCGGGATAACGCTTGTGATGGCGGTATAGGTCAGCCAAGCCATTGAGGGCGTTAGAAACTTGAATGGCATCTTTGCCAAAGGATTTTTCGTATATGCCCAGCGCTTCTTTGTAGTCTTTTTCAGATTCGGGCACATTATCTTTTTTATCGTAAAGTAAGCCCTGGTTTATCAATGTGGTGGCAAAGTTGCCATAGCGGGCACCACTTTTTTCGGCTTGTCTGCGGCAGGCAGCAAACTCTTTTTCAGCTTCCTCCAGGTTGCCGTCATGGAGAGCGGCAAGGCCAGTTTTATTGTGTTCATCCCATGTGGCAGCAAAGGCGGGCTGAACTGTGAGAATTACTAGGGCTAGTGCGAACCACCGCTGCATAGTTTGAATCCTTTTTAGAGTCAGTAGAATTATCGACTATTCCTAGCCAAATTGATGCATGATAATTGCTCAGGCATGAGATTTTAACGCTTGGCTACCTGGTCTATATAGGTTAGCGAACCAAAAGAGGTGCACGTGATCGAACAAACAGGGAAGCTTCACGACCTTGTGGCTGATGCTTTAGCGCAGCATCAGCTGCAATATAGTGTTTTTGAATGTGATCCAGCTTTTGCTGATACGGCAGTCTTCTGTGAAAAGTATGGTTTTCAGCTGGGGCAGTCGGCTAATGCCATTATCGTTGCTACTAAGAGTGAGCCTGTGCGCTTTGCTTGTTGTATTGTCTTGGCCAATACTAAATTAGACGTCAATAGAATGGTGTCGAAATTGCTTGGCGCCAAAAAAGTGTCGTTTGCTACAGCCGATCAGACCATGGCTTTAACAGGCATGCAAATTGGTGGTGTTACTCCTTTTGGTTTGCCTGATATTCCGCTATATGTAGATGCTGCTGTGATGGCCAGCTCGCTGGAAATAATTTTGGGTGGTGGCAATCGCTCTACTAAAGTTGTGCTGCAGCCTGAGCAACTGTTGAAGCTGGCAAATGTAGAAGTAGTTGATGGCTTGGCAATATCTAAGTGATCAATTGACAAGCTAAATTGAAAATGCTGGAACTTCTCCAGGTTCCACCAGTCTCTCTCTGCTGAAAGATTCAATTACAGCAGATGGAGAAAATAATTATGCGTCGCACGCAAACCTTCCGTTATACATTCGTATATGCCTTCTTGGCGGGCTTCGCATTAACAGGCTCTCTTGCCGCTAATGCTGATACCCAGGTGACTACAACTACCTCTTCTACTCGCTCAAGTGGCTCACCAACTAGCTTCTCTACCACCTATGTCCTACCAAGTTCTTCCAGCTACATTGTTGTAGACCCAATAACTGGTGTGGCACAAGGTTCTTATAACACTGTTACCCATTTGGTTAATGGCGCTCCACTCTCTAGTGGTTATGTCATTGTTGACGAGAGCACCAGAGCTATGGTGGCAATGGTCGATCAATATGGCAACATTGTCGATGTAGCGGTGGCCCCAGCTACTCCAACTCTTCTTCTATCAATTGATTCACGCCGCAGAGATCTTGAATCACAGATTGCCGATGCCCAAGCTAAAGGTCGTCTAGCTGCTGCTCAAGCTGAGCTACTGCGTCAAGAATTGGCGGTTGTAACTCCTTACGATGCTTCTTCTTCTAGTGTGGTCACTTATAGTCGGGCAATACAAATGGGTTCTGGTCTCAATTCAGTATCGAGTCGGTTGATTCCGATTACTGAAAAGACTTATTCAAGTGTCATTGCTCCGCAATTTGTCACCGTTGACGGGCATCTAACACTGGCAGACGATCTCACTTTCCGTAAAATTCAGCTGACTAGACGTATTGAAGATGAATATGCTTTTGGTCACATAACAAAAGATCAATTGTTGCAGTTTAAGTCTGATTTGACAGCTCTATCGGCTCGTGAAGCTGGCTACCGCAATGGTGCTTCAATCAGCGCCACTGGTGCGACTGTAATGACTGATGATTTGAACCGTCTACAAGCCAAGCTGGACAGCACTGTGGTCGTTAGATAATTAGAGGATTAGATAAGCTATGAAAAAAATGATAAGTTCGCTGATTATGGTGCTCTGCGCCTTTGTTCTCAGTGCCTACGGCCTCGGGGCTTCAGCCCAAACTACTGCTGAAATCGCGAAAAACAATTGTGATTCTTGTGCTAATTTTGCCGCGAAGACACTCAATTATTGCGTCACTAAGAAAGGCAATTACGGTAAGGCCGCGATGACCAATGCTCTCAAAGATGTTATTACTGCTTGCAAGTCATCATCTGAATTCATTGGCAATGCTTCGGCTTTTCAGAAACGTTCTGCTGCTATAGCCGTTGATGCCTGTAATGAGTGCATCAAGGCTTGCGGCGGTTCGACCGTAAATAGCGATGTGAACATCAAAGCCTGCGCCGATGAGTGTCGCAAATGTGCGGGTAACTTGAGTAAGGTGGCAAAAGCTCAGTAGGCTTTGAAACATTAATTCCGACAATCGATGGAAATTGCTGAGTGACTATAATATGTCCCGGCTAATTTCCATCGATTGTTTGTTAGGAAGCTATGAAACTACTTAAGCTGATTACTGCCGCCCTATTCTCTATAACCGTTCTTGGCGCTTGCGACTTTGAAGAACGCCTGTCTTGGTCACCTGATGGCAAGCGCATGGCGGTGTTGGCCGACCGGCTGCGACTGGCTGACCTTGATAGTATCTCTAAACCACTGCTGGGGCCAAGCTTTGGCCCAGTCTTATATTTCCGCTGGCTTCCTGATAATCATCATGCTTTGCTCGGTTATCGCCGCACTAAACACCATTTGACTAAGGCTGGTGCTAAGGCGCCCGATACCAGTCTCGACTATGTGCAGCTATTTGATTTTAATGGCGATATCAATGATGTGAAGGCCACCGCCGGTCCGATTATATTCAAAAGCTCCGTGCCAATTGATGATTTGCGCCTTTCTCCTAGCGGAAAATTGGCAGCTATCTCGCAAGCCGATAAGGGGCGGCATAAGTTATCGGTTGTCACTCTAACTGGCGCCCTTAAAGTTGTGGCAGTCAATGTCTCTAAGCCAGACTGGGCAAGAGATAGCCGCTCTCTCTATTTCTTTAGAGAGCTTTCGCCCAAAGATTCTGGTTACATCACTTTCATTCCGGTTTCGACCATTTGCAATTTGCCCGTGGCAGACCAGAAGGGTGCTCTGCTGACTCACTCGGCGCGGCGAGATTTAGCTCAATGTGCCGGTGAATTGACCAGTGATGGTCGCCTTCGTGTTCTGGAAGATGGCAGTCTGCTATTTAGCTCGACGCCAGTAAAGTTGCCGGCTTGCGGGGTTATGTTTGGTCTGCAAGAACGGGCCTTGTTTCGCTATCGTCCAGCCAGTCAAGAGAAAAAGGCTAGTCTAGAGCAAATTGCCATTGACGGGCCGGCATTGGCTTCGGCCCTTGACACTTTCGAGCCTAATCAAGACGGCACAAAGATAGCCATACTGGGCGAAAAAGGGGCGGTGCGGGTAATTAGTCTCAATGCCGATGGCAATGGCGGAGAAGTTGTGGTTTTAGAGAAAGCTTTGCCCCAGAGCGACGCCAACCTCAGTGGCTCATTTGGCTCGGCTCCGTGCTGGCGCAATGCTCACGAGTTGTGCTTCTCGGTGCGCAACCTTAAGTCAGGCGATAGCCCTGCTCATGAAGGGGAAGTCGTCTTGCAAGATTTGTCAGAAGTGGGCTCCGCTGGCATGCCAGCAAGGCAGATTGTCAGTCGCGCTTGGCCCGTGGGCCAAATTGATTTTCTCAAGGTGATAAAGTCGGCTAGGAAGTAGATTGAGCTTCTCTTAGGGCTTCTGCTGTTATTTTGGCCAGCTTTTCTACGGCTTGCGATTCTGAGTCTTTGTTTTGTCCGGCTAGAGCGGCAGCTAGTTTGTGGCGGGCCGCTGCTACTTCTGGGTGCTCGGCACCAATCAAGGTCTCTAAGGCCAGAATCAGGGTCTTGTAAGCTGCTTCGGCCTGGGCATAGTCACAGTGCATTAATAGTTCATCGGCCGTTTCTAGTACGCTTTTGACGGCTTTAAGGGTCTTTTCTGCTCGGTCGACCACAAAAGGATTTTCGTCTTCCTTTAGTGCTTCCAGTATTTTCACAGGGGTGTGGGCGTTTCCAGCTAGTTCAAAGCGCACATCGGGATGTTCATCGTGGGCCAGGTTGGTCAAAACTTCATTTGAGGTATTGGGATTCTTGGTGACCGCAGAGCGCACTGCGGCAGATTCATGGGTAGAGAGCTTTTCAAGTGTACTGGGCATGGCCTGGGCGTTTTCTGCCACTCGCGTTACTACTTCAGTATTGCTTTTATCTGCCAGCTTCTCTAATACTTCTGGTTTTGCCTCTGGATGCGAGGCTAGTCGCTGTTTCGCCTGGGTAAAAGCACTAGAGTTTGCCGTTGTGGTTGTTAGGTCTTTTTCTTCGTCTGACATGTTGGTTCTCCCGTTGCCTTGGCAGCTGACGGAAGAGCCACTAGAAAGTTCCTTTTAGCTTTTACCTATTTGTTATCGTCAACAACTTCAGCATCGATTACTTCAAGCTCGGTTTCTGGCTGATTTTTTCGAATCATCGGTACATTGGCATCAACAATTGTCTTAGCATCAGTTTTGTCTTCTATGAGTTTTGGCGTGGTCATTTTTGCCTTAAGCGCTGCTAGCTCATCGTCAAGATCAAGACTTTTAGCGGCATCGTTAAAATGCTTATCGGTATTACTGCCGCTTAGCTCTTTCAAGGCTTCATTGCGATTCTCTTTGTCTCGAATTTTCTCTTCCCATTTGTCCATGCTTGAGCCACCACTGGCGCTACCACCAGAGATCAACTCGTTAGCTTTTGCCACGCCATCAGCAGCCTTAGCTCGGGCAAGCATGGCCTGCTTTTTTACTTTAAATTCGCGATATTCTTCTTCGATTTCGCTGAGCTTCTGCTTCATGGCAGCGGTGCTATTTTTTTGTTCGGTCAGTTGAGTGCTGAGAGACTGCACGTGTTCGCTAAATTCTTTTTTCTTAGCGATACACTGGCGGGCAAGTTCATCATTGTTTTGCTCAACTGCCATCATTGCTCGCTTTTCCCACATAGCGAGGTCATCTTTATTCTTTTGCAGCTGCGTTTCTAACATCTTTTCGTTAGTAACAGCCACTGTTACAGCTTCTTTTACTTTCTTTAGCCCCGATTCTAGTTCCATTTGGGCTTGCTCTGCCAGTATGGCAGGCGTTTCAAGTTTGCTGACGCCCTGGTTGAGCATGCCTTTCATTACATTTTTGAATCGGTCGAACATATTTTCCTTCTCTAAGGCCTGGATAGACACCCATAATACCCAGGAAATACGACTTTATAACCTATTTTGGCCGGGCTTTAATCGATTAATTTTTGGCCCCCAGCACTGTCTGCCGGTAGTAAGAAGTTGAAGGCGGCGCCACCACTTTTGCCGTTTTCTACCCAGATTTTGCCGCCGCTTCTCTCGACAATAGTTTTGCAGACACTTAGGCCCAACCCGGTCGAGGGGGTCGCTACGCTTTTGGCGTTGGCCAGTTGCTTAAATGGGGCGAATACCTCTTGTCTGGCATGTTCAGGTATGCCCGAACCCTGGTCGACAACTGTAAAGCGGACCATCTCTATAGAATCTTTCGAAAAGTCAGTGTAGCCTTTTTCTGGCTGCGAAAGCACTTCAATGCGGCTGCCTTGCGGCGTATATTTGATAGCATTGGAAATAAGATTGATTAAAACGCGCTCTAGCTCAGATTCTGTACAGCGCACCATGGCCCATTCCACTTTGGCCACAATCTGCACTGACTTGCTGTGGGCTAAGCTGCGAACTGCTTCGGTGGCGTGATTGATGGCGATTTTGTTAGAGCAGACCCCTTGAGCACTGGCTTGTTCGAGGTTGCTCGGGTCGGTAGAGTGGTCTAGTTGATTAAGTAGATTGGTCAAGCGCTCAAGGTTATTTGAGATTGCTGCCAATTGTTTATTAGTCCAACTATCCCGCCCTTCGCTCAGTGTAATTTGTTTGCTTTGAGCGATTAGAGAGGTAATTGTCTTAAGGGGAGCACCTAGCTCGATAGTAAGGTAGCGACTGATCTGATCACGCAACTGCTCGATATTGGTTGAGTCGGTAACGTCGTGGGCGACACAAAAATATGAATGGGATTGGTCATTCCAGGTAATAGTCCACTGAGTATGACTAGGAAAGGAGAGGAGCTTGTCGGCGGCGAGATGGAAGACTCTTCGTTTTTTACTTTCACGCGCTTGTTCAAATTGACTCTCAAATCTTAGTCGCTGGGCTCCTTCAAAGAAATCAAAAAACTGTTCACTCTCATCATAGTTGAGCCATTTCGATACAATTTCATTGCCTTTTATAATCTGACCGTTTTCTGATAGCTCCAGCAAGAAGGCTGGTGACAATTGATAGAGACTGTGCTGTCTTGAGTTTGCGTGAGAAAGTTTGCGATCGATTTCGACTAAGGCTTGATCGATTGCCATTAGTTCTGGTGGCCCCGATTGCAATGGTCTTAAGGTTCGACTTTGAGCCATTGCCGCTGCATTTGCGAGGATATGAGCAATCGGTCGATAGGCTAGCTGACCGACTAACCAGGCTAAAAATATGCCACCAAGGGATGATATCAAAAGAGCAATGTAGAGATATTCTCTTACCAGTCTCAGTGTGGCAAGGTTTTTCTCGGAAGCTTCATGGCCTTGGGCTGACACTTCATTGCCCACTATGTTTATTTCGCTAAATATTGATGAAATTGACTGCTCGAGCCGGGCTATCTCTTTGGGATTGCTTGTATCGAAGGCTACTAATGGCAGTTGCTTTTCGGCGCTGCTCCACTTCTGTAAGACTGTTCTCAAGCGTTCTTTGGCTTGAGGCGAAAGGTTTTCGTAGAGAAATATTTGCTTGGCAATACTGTCAAAGCTGTTCTTGGTTGTCCTTGCCTCCGCCACCAGATTGGCGCCATTACTGCGCCGCTCAAGCCGAATAGCAAGTACGCGCTCAAGCATTGCTGTGACTAGCTTTTGGATTGTTACTGTATAGGCCTTGGCGGCAATTTCTGTCTGCACAGTTTTTTGGGCATTGCTGACATTGATATAGAGCACAATTGAAAAGATCAATTGGCATGCTAAGGGAATTGACAGCACCAAGATGCCAATTTTTTTCAGAGAGAAGGTGTTCAAAGTGACACCTCACTGCCAATTGGCAGTCGCACAGTGGCTTTTTGAATGAAGCCTTGATCGACTATGACAGCAATAGTGCCACCATGATTTCTAATGATATTTTCTACCAGATAGAACGACATGGGCAGATTCATTGCCATAATTGAGTCGCTATCTATTAGTTGCTCCGCCGGTGCTTTTGAGAAGTCTCCGTCATTGGTGGCATCGGGTAAAAAGGCACTGATGCAGGCGAAATTTTGCTTTTCTTTGGCTTGGCGTTTTACTACCATGGTCAATTGTTGGCTGCGCACCACTCTAGATATAAGTAGTTCAAAGATTGATAGAAAAGCCCTTTCTAGAAGGCTATTGTCACCACTAATTATAGAGTTCTTCTCATTGACTAAATCAACACTGATGACCGGATAGAGGGTCTCCAGGCGTTCTGCTACCTCAGTGGTAAGCTTGAGACAATCAATTTCTAGCTCGATTAGGCCCAGATTGCCTGATTCAATTTTCTTCCAGTCGAGCACATCGGTCACTAGCTTTGTCAGCTTTTGCGCCAGCTGACTACTGTCTTTCAGCAGCGCTACTTGCCGCGGGGAATCGCCGCTATTCTTCATCAGCAATAGCTCAATACTGGTAGACATTGACATTAAGGGCGTGCGCATATCATGGCTCAAGGTGGCGCAAATATTTTCACGTAAGCTTTGCAGTTGATGCTTTTGGGTAATATCGTGGCAGACACAGAGAAACTCACCTTCTTCTTTGACCCAGTGAATAGTCCATAAGAAGAATGTATCAATGCCGCTGACGTCTAGGTGCTGGCATTCTAAGGAGCGTACTCCGCCTTCGATTTTTGCTTTATTGAGCATTTTGAGAATCGACGGCAGTGAAGATTCAGCAATGATTTGTTCTAGGCTATAGCCCACAAGGCTATCGGCAGGGTAGCCCCAAAATGTTTCGCATGATTTGTTTACCCTGGTGAAGATGCCGTTGCTATTGAGAGAACATAGGACGTCCCCTGAATACTGCACAATGGCAAGCTCTGACTGCGTCAGTTCATGTATTTCTTCAAGGGCGGCATGAATCTCCTGATTCAAGCGTGCTATTTCATTACCCTTTGAACCCAGTCGCCTCAGTCTCGGTGGTAGTTCGCTCTCTTGCTCTTGTTCTTCTTCTTGCTCTTCTTTGTCTGCTAGATTGCCATCTTCGAGCTGTTCTCTCAGTTTGTGTAGAGGTACTATCAGTTGGCGATTGAAAATGAGAATGGCAGCGGCTGTGGCTGCCAGTGTAATGAGGTTACTCAAAATCAAGAATGGTAAGAATAGTTGCTCTTGCTGTTTGAGGTTGGCTATTGAGTTGCTCTGCAGCCAGTCTTCTGCCTCTTCGGTGTCGCCAAAAGTAGAACGCGCCGTTAGCCCGAGGGAGAATAGGTCCATTTTGAGGCGATCCATTGTCGCCGTGTCAAAGGGCGTGCGCACAAAGGTTTGCGCGCGTTCTACTAGTCTGAGAAAGCTATTGCATAGTTCGTCCATGTCTTTGGCATGGGGTGCCAGCCGAGGATTTTCGCTCACCGCTACTGGCAAGTCTTTGTGGTTTTGCTTTATGGCAGCTGTCAAGTTGTTGAATAGGGATTCTCTTGCCTCTTTGTCTTTTGTCCAGTCGTTGCTTAATACCTGAACCAATTTGGAAATTTTCTCTTCCAGGGCAAGAAGATTCAACACTCTTTCTGCTGAGTGTTTGTGGATTGTGTATTCGTGTTCTAAGCAGTTAAGAGCATAGGTGGCTGCCGCAATGCTGGTTAGGCCGCACGTCACTGGGAGCAGCATCAAGAGAATACATTTTAGACGAATAGACATTTTAGACGAATAGACATAAGGACAGGTGGATTACCGTTGTTGGTTTGGCACAGGCAGTAACTGAGAGCCGCTACCGGTCATCCAGCGAGTGAATAATGAATGGCCGCCGGCTAGCTGTTCTAACCAGATAGGTGCAGTCCACATTCTATCTAAATTTGCCGTGAGTGGATCTTTTCTCTGCACTTCCACATAGTAGGCTGAGTTTTGTCCAACTTTTCCGGTTATGGCGTCGAAAGCCACCGTTTGCGATTGGTTTAGCAGGTCGGCGCCGCTGATGTCGCGTTGTTGCAAGACTTCGGCTAGTTTGCCGTCACCAACTTTGGTATCACCCCAGAGCTTGACGGCATAGTTTGCTGCTGGGTCAATATTGCCATCGATGCGCATTTTAAGCGATAGGCTTGGCACGGCGCTTTGATCAACTATACTGCCCATAAGAAAGCGGTCGTTAGCGGTTAGCAAGCCACTGAGATTTTTTGAACTGGTGGTAGCAATTGTGCGGCGCTCGCGCATTGCTTCTAGAATACTTGGCTTGTCAAGCCCCTTGGCGTAAAATCCTGTCGCTCCAGGGTTTCCCACTGGCTCACCAAAGTGGAAGTCACGGCCAAAGGTCGGGCTGGCATGCACTTTTTTGTCGATATAGCCAGCAAAGCTAGTGGGGTCGAGGTCGCCGGTGGGCACCTTGTCTATCGGGCTTGGATTTAAGGCGCCGCCTTTGATTAGTTCGATTTGACGCACGTACTTGTCGGCAAATCGATCAAGCCACTCTTGTTGGTTTTTGAACGATTTTTGTCCATAGTCGCGGCCGCGCTTCCAGGCTGGTGTAGTTGGGTTCTCATCGGCCAGGTAGCGGGGGTGATTGAGTTGAATAATGGGAGTATTGCCAGTGGTGTCTTTTATTTTGTCGAGGTGGTCGACCATTGCTCGGTAGTCACCGTCGTTATACTTTATTACGTCCGGTGGTTTTACAACCACCTCTGGCTCCTTGCCCACTGCTCTCATAATAAAGCTACGTAGGCCGGTTTTAGGCTCGCGCACAGCTTCAAAAAAGGTTGGTACTTCAAAGAGATTGATATGATTGACACCACCTAAATGGTTGGCTTCATTCGACTCTAGTCTTGCTTCGTGCAGATCAAATTTTTCACCTGCATGTGCTCCTTTTTCTACCGATTCAGCATTGACCATGCCGTGGCTGTGCTTGTGTTCACTGCCGACTTTACCGATGGTGCCCATTTCTGTGCCCACTAAGGAAACATGCTTCCCATCGACTGTGGTGGCGGCCGCATCAGCGAATGTTTGAGAATATTCGATAGGATTTTCAGTATTGATTGGTGTGCCGGTTTGATCTTTTGCTCTGGCATCACCGGGGCCAATTCCACCCCGTGAGGCGGCATGATTGTGATCGGTAATAGTCGTGACATGCTGTCCTTCACCGGCGGCTTTGGCGTAAAGGTCTTTTGGTAGCCCCATGCCGTCTGAATAGCGCGAATGTCCATGAAGAGAGCCAAAGTACATCTGCATACCGGAGCTGCCGTCTAAGCTTCGTTCTAAATTGCCATTGGCGAAGCTATATTGCTCGACTCGACGAGCCATAGAACTGGTTTTGAAAACCGATTGAATAGCTCCGCTGTCACTGACTGGTGCTTTTTCGGCCTTGGGGAACAGCTCTATTTTGGGCTTTGTCGTTTCACTAAGGTCACTCTTGAAGCTCCCTTTCCATTTTGCCAATTGCAAAAGTGTTTCGTTTTCACCTTTTAGAATCAGTCGCTGGGTAGTTTGACCAAGACTGCCTATGATTGACTCTTGTCGGGCTAGACGGGCTCCTAATTCGGTGCCGCCTACTCCACCAGCTAAGTTGAGACCAAGGTCAAAGGCTCCGGAAACTGCTTCTTTTGCCAATTTATTGGAGGCTTGTTCAACTGTCGCCCCTCTTCCTATCTCTTGATGGGCTTCTTGAACGCGGTTGTAGCCATGTATTAGCACGGGCATTGTGAAAGCAGCACCGATGGCCATGGCCGCTGGCCCGCGTCCAGGTAAAACATAACCGAGAGCTACACCCATGGCTGCCGATGTGGCTAAGGTTGTGCCGATGTGAACGGCTGCTTCTACTGGTTTGTCATAGAGTTCTTTGGCAAAAGCGATACTAGCATCGGGTAGATGCTTGACTGTCTCACCGCATAGTTCTAGGGTGCTGACCCCATCGTTCGCTTGTGCATTTCTGTTTGCCGCTGACAGGTCGCCATTTGTGAGGATTGGCATAGTCGCCCCCGGGAGGGAAGTTGAGCCTACTGTACGGGTAACCGGGAGGGTAGCCAAGGGTAAAACCACGCTTCAGTGGCGGAATTACGAAGAGATTTAATCTATTGTGTAAAGCAAAAAGAACTGGTTGTCTAAGAACCAGTTCTTTCTGCCCGTGCAGAGAGGCAAAGAATTCTCTGCAAGTTTTATGGCACCATATTTGGTGCAAATCTTGATTCTAGTAATAGCTATCGGTTTGCGCCGGTGTGCTTTCTCATATATAGACTGTGATACGTGATATAGTGGAGAGGCAGTTGAAAACCCGTTCATCAATCATCTAGATTGTTTCGTGCCAACAACGACTGAGTTTAGTCATAGAAAGTTTCTTTCTGTGAACAAATTAGTCTTGGCACAAAATTTAAAATTTTCTGGAACTTTTGCGGCATCTCCTGGTCTATGTTACGCCAGGCTAGTTGTCTGTTGCAGTTGAGGTTCCATTGCGTCTTCCTACCCATGATTTAGCCGAACAAAAAGCCATTAGTGATGCTCCGTTGCGAGCGGAGTTGTTCAGTGCCGGTCAGATGGAGCAGCATGGCTATGCCTTGGCTAGGCAACACGTTCTTGCTGCTGGGCATAGTGGTGACCGTCTACTGACTAGGCTGGCTGAAAACGAAGAAATTTTATTACATGCTGTGCGCATTCTCACCGCCACTGTTAAGGCAAATAATCGAGTAAGTCCTGCTGGTGAGTGGCTTCTCGATAACTTCTATCTAGTAGAAGAGCAAATTCGTATCGCTAAGAGTCACTTGCCTAAAGGTTACAGTAAGCAGTTGCCGCGATTGCTTGGTGGTGTCAATGCCAATTTCCCGCGCGTTTATGATATTGCACTCGAGACAATTTCTCATGGCGATGGTCGCCTCGATAGTGAAAGTCTCAGCCGTTTGGTCAGTGCCTATCAAACTATTACTCACTTAACTCTGGGTGAACTCTGGGCTATTCCGATTATGTTGCGCATGGCACTAATCGAAAATTTGAGAAGGGTTGCCGCTCGTATTGCCATTGATAGTGAAGAGCGTGAGTTTGCTCAGAGCTGGGCTGAGCAAATGATCGAAATTGCTGAAAGAGATCCGAAAAATTTAGTAGTAACATTAGCCGATATGGCTCGGTCTGGACCGCCCCGAGCCAGTGCCTTTGTCTCTGAGTTGACGCGCTTGTTGCGCGGTCAAGGGCCGGCATTGGCTTTGCCGCTTTCGTGGATTGAACAATGGCTTTCGGAGATTGGACTGACCACAGAGCAATTGGTGCAATCTGAAAGTCAGCTGCAAGCTCAAGACCAAGTATCAATAAGTAATACTATATCGAGCTTGCGCTCTCTTGCTTCCTTCAATTGGCGTGACTTCGTTGAAGAGCATAGTAGTGTCGAACAGATATTGCGAGATGATCCTAGTGCCGTTTATAAGAAAATGGATTTTGCTACTCGTGACCACTACCGCCATGTTGTAGAAAAGTTGGCCAAGAATACTCACTTGTCAGAAAGTGAGGTTGCTCGTCAAGCTGTGCGATTGGCCGTGGCTGCGGCGCGCCAAGAGGGACAGGAGGAGCGCAATCATGTTGGCTATTATTTAGTTGACAAAGGCTTCTCGCAGTTAGAGAAGACTGTTGAAGTCGAGCTTTCTTTTGTAGATCATATTAGAAGGGCGGCTAAAAGCTATCCCCAATTAGTTTACTTTGGCGCTATTAGCACCATTACTGTTGCAGTTACTGCCATGGCTATCTGGCGCTATCATAGTAAGGTTGATTTGTCCTTATGGTCATGGTTTGCCATTGGCATAGCGCTGCTTTTTGTAGTGAGCCAGTTTGCTGTTAGTCTGGTCAATTGGCTCTCGACTTTATTTGCCAAAGCCTATCCTCTTCCTAAAATGGATTACTCCAAAGGCATTCCTCTGCCTGACTCCACCATAGTGGTGGTGCCAACAATGCTAACTAGCTTCAGTGGTGTTGAAGCCATGGTAGAAGCTCTCGAAGTTCGCTACTTGGCAAATCAGGATGACAATGTTTATTTCGCCTTGCTAACCGATTTTACAGACTCGCCGGTTGAAGTGCAAAAAGACGACGAGCAGATAGTCTCTTTGGTGCGCAAGCGGGTTGAGGAATTAAATCAGAAATATGGTGATGGCAAAGATGTTTTCTATCTCTTCCACCGGGCTCGCCAGTGGAATGCCAAAGACCGTGTCTGGATGGGTCACGAGCGCAAGCGCGGTAAACTCGGCGATCTAAACGGTCTGCTCAGTGGTGGCAAGAATAGTTTTTCTGTGGTCGAAGGTGATATTGCCAATCTTGCCAATGTGCGCTTCGTCATTACTCTTGACGCCGATACCCAACTACCTTTAGAAGCAGCTAGACAGTTTGTCGGCGCTATTGCCCATCCTCTCAATCGTGCTCGTTTTGATCCAGTAAAACAAAGAGTCGTAGAGGGTTATGGCATCTTGCAGCCACGGGTTGACGTCAGCCTCTCGCCTCTGACCCATCGTTCTCCTTATGCTCGACTTTACGGATCTGGTGTTGGTATTGACCCATATACTCGCACTGTATCTGATGTCTACCAAGATCTCTTTCACGAAGGCTCTTTTATTGGTAAGGGCATTTATGAGATTGCTACATTTGAACAATGCTTGCGTGATCGTTTTTGCGAGAATCAAATTCTTAGTCATGACTTATTAGAAGGCTGCTATGTCCGTTCCGGGCTATTGAGTGATGCCCAACTATATGAAGAGTATCCTTCGAGTTATAGCTTCGATGTCGCTCGCCGCTCCCGTTGGATTAGAGGCGATTGGCAGCTCCTGCCCTGGCTTCTTCCCTTTTCAAAGAGTGCTGATCAACGCCGGGGGGCCGCTCCCCTTAGTTTGCTTTCGCAATGGAAAATTTTCGACAATCTTAGACGCAGCTTGGTTCCAGCCTGCCAGCTGATCATGCTACTGCTCGCTTTTACCGTACTTCTTCCTCATTGGTTTTGGCTTACTCTTTCTTTAGCCCTGATGTTTGTTCCGGCCATTCTGGCTAGTTTTACTGAGCTTCTGCGTAAGCCGGAAGAGTTAGAGGTAGGTCAGCATGTATCAACTGTGCTTGATTCTTTCCGGGTTCACTTGGCTCAAGTTCTCTTTGCTCTGGCCTGTCTGCCATATGAAGTGGCTTATAGTCTCACTGCCATAGGGCGCACTCTCTGGCGTATGTATGTCAGTCACCAGAATCTTCTTGAGTGGCGCACTGCCGGTGAGACTCGCTCTGATGACTCTTTGTCATCTTTCCTGCGAGTGATGTGGGCCACAGAAGTTTTGGCATTTACAGTATTGGGTTACTTGGCCCTTTATGCAAAATCGACCTTACCTCTGGCTTTGCCGATTTTACTTTTATGGATTGTTTCGCCCGCCATTGCTTCTTATTTTAGTAAGGCCGTAGCGCCGACAGTATCTCAACTGAGCCAAGAACAAGAGCTATTTTTAAGACAGATAGCGCGTAAAACCTGGCAGTATTTCAAGGCTCTGGTTGGTTCTGAAGATAATCATCTGCCCCCTGATAATTATCAAGAAGAGCCGGTGGAGCGCATTGCCCACCGCACTTCTCCTACTAATATTGGGATGGCCTTACTGGCAAATTTGGCAGCTTATGACTTTGGCTACATTCATGCTTCTGAGTTGATTGAGCGTACACACTCAACTCTATCGACTTTAAATCGCTTGGAGCGCTACAAAGGTCACTTCTATAACTGGTATGACACCATCACCCTGGCTCCTCTCTATCCTCGCTATGTCTCAACGGTAGATAGTGGCAACTTAGCTGGGCATTTGCTTACTTTGCGCCCTGGGCTGATTGGGCTTGTGGAGAACCCGGTTGTTACTGGGCGTTTGTTCGAAGCAATCTACGATACTTGTTGCTTGTTGAAGCAAGCTCTTGGTCAATCAGCGCAGCAAGTCAATGCCTTTGAAACACTGCTTGAAGGAGCGCGGCGTTCTAACACCAGTAGCCTTTCTGAAATTGTCACGAACTTAGTTGGTCTGGAGAGTTCGGCTTCAAAAATTTTGATGAACCTTGTGCTGATGTGCGATCCTCGCGGGGGCATAGATCATAGTGAAGAAGTGGAGATTTGGGCCAATGCTTTGCATCAGCAATGCCAGGCGGCTCTGCTTGAAGTGGGCATGCTTAGTCCTTGGGTTCAAGCAGAAGGCTTTGCCAAGATTATTAGTGTTGATCCAACTTTAGATCAGGTGCCGAGCTTAAGACAGTTAGCTGATTATGATAATTTGGTTGATCAGTTCAACTGGCAAGCTCTGGCCAATTTGACCGCTGAAGATAGTGATTATGTCGAGGCCGCCTTGCAGTCGATTCGGCAGGCTAGTGTCAGGGCACAAGAGCTAGTTGTCACCATTGAAAATTTGGCCTCCTCAATTGGTAAGCTGGCCCAGATGCCTTTTGATTTTCTCTATGATAATTCGAGGCATTTGCTTTCTATTGGTTATAACGTCGAAGACCATCGACTCGACCAATCTTTCTACGATTTGCTTGCTTCTGAAGCAAGACTAGGAAATTTTGTTGCCATTGCTCAGGGACAATTGCCCAAAGAGAGTTGGTTTTCACTTGGTCGGCTTTTAACCAGAGCCGCTGGAGAAGCTGTTTTATTCTCTTGGAGTGGCTCGATGTTCGAGTATCTTATGCCACTATTGGTAATGCCTAGCTATGAAGATACTTTGTTAGACCAGACCTATCGTATCTGTGTTGCCAGACAAATTGAATATGGAAGACAGCGGGGTGTGCCCTGGGGCATTTCTGAATCTGGCTATAACAATGTTGATGTCAATTTAAATTATCAGTATCGCGCCTTCGGTGTACCTGGTCTTGGTCTCAAGCGCGGTCTTGTAGAAGATTTAGTGATCGCTCCTTATGCTTGCGTCATGGCCTTAATGGTGGCGCCAGAAGAAGCTGTCACAAACCTTCTAAAGATGCACGCCAGTGGCTTCACTGGTAAGTACGGATTCTATGAGGCCATCGACTATACCGCTTCACGTGTTCCTCGCGGAACTAATCATGTGGTGGTGCGCTCGTTCATGGTTCACCATGAAGGTATGAGTCTTCTCTCTCTTGCTTACAGATTGTTGGGCATGCCTATGCAAAAGCGTTTTTTGGCAGATCCATCTTTTCAGGCCTCTGATTTGCTCTTGCAAGAAAGGGTGCCGAAAGTTAAACCGGTTCAATCGATCACTTCTGAAATTGCCGATTTGCGCACTACTCCTGACAATGGTGAATCGTCTATTCGAGTATTAACTAGTCCTGATACCCCGGCTCCTGAAGTGCAATTGCTCTCCAATGGCCGCTATCACGTCATGGTTAGCAATGCTGGTGGTGGCTATTCTCGCTGGAGAGACTTGGCTGTCACCCGTTGGCGTGAAGATGTCACCACTGATAATTGGGGCAGCTTTTGCTATATAAGAGACCGTGAGACTGGTGACTTTTTCTCTACAACCTATCAGCCAACTCTTGAAGTACCGGATAGTTTCGAGGCAATATTCTCTGAGTCAAAAGTTGAATTTCGCAGACGTGACGGCAATCTTGATACTCATACAGAAATTGTGGTGTCGCCGGAAGATGACATTGAGATTCGGCGCATTCAACTGACTAATCGCTCGCGCAATCGTCGTGTTATCGACATAACCAGTTATGCCGAAGTGGTGATTGCCAATGCCAATGCCGACTTGGCCCATACCGCTTTCAGCAACCTTTTTGTGCAAACCGAAATTGACAGCGAGAGACAAGCTATTCTCTGTCATAGAAGACCACGTTCAGTTGATGAGCCCACCCCCTGGATGTTCCATCTAATGGCTGTGCACGGCGCTGAGGTTGGGGAAGTAAGTTACGAGACCGATCGAGCTCGCTTTATTGGTCGCGGCAATACTGTAGCTGATCCCCTGGCAATGAAGCGTTTGTCACCGCTTTCAGGTACTCACGGTAGCGTGCTCGATCCCATTGTGGCTGTGCGTCATCGTATTACTATTGAGGCTGAAGATACGGTCACAATCAATATAGTGACAGGCATTCACGAAAATAAAGAGGGTGCTCTTGCTTTAGTTGATAAGTATCGTGATCGCGGTTTGGCTGCCCGGGTCTTTAACTTGGCCTGGACTCATAGTCAGGTTGTCTTGCGGCAGCTTAATGCCACTGAAAGTGATGCTCAACTTTATAGTCGTTTGGCTAGCTCAATTGTCTATGCTAATCGTAGCCTTAGAGCCGACCCTGATGTTTTGGTCAAGAACACTCGCGGTCAGTCTGGCCTCTGGGGCTATTCAGTATCAGGCGATGTCCCTGTGGTATTACTGCAAATAAAAGAGCAGGCCAATAGCGGTTTGGTGCGGCAGCTTGTTCAAGCTCATGCTTATTGGCGCCTCAAAGGCCTGGTTTGTGACCTTGTCATTTGGAATGAAGACCAGGCCGGTTATCGTCAAGTTTTGCAAGAAGAGATTCTCGGTATCATTGCCTCAGGTATTGAATCTCACCTTGGTGAAGGTCCAGGGGGCATATTCGTTCGACCGGCGGAGCAGATTTCAGCTGAAGACCGCATACTCTTCCAGGCTGTAGCTCGCGTTGTCATTAGTGATGCCAAAGGCTCTCTCTCTGAGCAAGTAGCTGGTCACGGACTGCGAGAAAAACGTCCGGCTCGCTTAGTTGCTACTCGTATTTTTAAACCAGAGATTGCTAAAGTGAGCCCTTCGTTGCGCTCTGACTTAATTTTAGTCAATGGCCTTGGTGGCTTTACTTCTGATGGTCGCGAATATGTCATCGCCACGGATAGTAATCAGCTCACGCCAGCACCCTGGTGTAATGTCCTTGCCAATCGTCACTTTGGCACAGTGGTTTCAGAAAGTGGTTCTGTATATACCTGGGCAGAAAACGCTCATGAATTTAGACTGACCCCCTGGCAGAACGATCCGATTACTGACGCTAGTGGCGAGGCCTTCTATTTAAGAGATGAAGAGACTGCTAATTTCTGGTCGCCATCGCCCTTGCCAGCGCGCGGCGCCACACCTTATACCAGTCGCCATGGCTTTGGCTATAGTGTATTTGAGCATACCGAGTCGGGAATTGAATCTGAACTCTTAGTGTTTGTTGCTGCCGATGAGAACATCAAATTCTCAGTTCTAAAGGTAAAGAACCGCTCTGGAAGGCCGAGAAAACTTTCAGCCACAGGCTATATTGAGTGGGTTTTGGGTGACTTGAAGTCTAAGACCGCTATGCACGTTGCCACTGAACTTGATGGCAAAACCGGAGCGCTTTTGGCTCGCAATGCCTACAATACTGAGTTTGCTGGTCGTGTTGCCTTCTTTGATGTCAGCGATACGACGCGAACCTTAACAGGTGATCGTACTGAGTTTATTGGTCGCAATGGCAGTCTCACTAGCCCGGCGGCAATGAAGCGCCTGAGACTCTCCGGTAAATTTGGACCGGGGCTTGACCCTTGTGCTGCCATTCAAGTTCCCTTCGAATTGCAAGATGGCGAAGAGAGAGAGATTATTTTCCGGCTTGGCGTCGGCAATGATATCAATCATGCCCGGGGCATTATCAATCGTTTCCGTGGCTTGGCTGCCAAAAGAGATGCCTATGAAAGTATTTGTCACTACTGGAAGCACACACTTGGTGCTGTCAACATAGAGACTCCTGATGCTTCTGTAAATATGCTCGTCAATGGCTGGTTGATATATCAGACAATTGGTTGTCGTATTTGGGGACGTACTGGCTATTATCAATCGGGTGGTGCCTTTGGCTTTAGAGATCAGTTGCAAGACTGCATGGCTTTGGTTCACTGCGAGCCTATGATTTTGCGCGACCAGCTCTTGAAGAATGCCTCACGTCAGTTTGTCGAAGGTGATGTCCAGCACTGGTGGCATCCTCCAAGTGGACGGGGCGTGCGCACTCATTGTTCGGACGACTATCTCTGGCTACCGTTGGCGACCCATCGTTATGTCACTACCACTGGTGATACCGGTATTCTAGATGAGCAAGTGTCATTTCTCACGGGCAGACTAGTTAATGAAGACGAAGAGTCATACTATGACTTACCAGCTCAGTCTGAGCAGAGAGCTAGTTTGTACGAACATTGCTTACGTGCCATTCAGCACGGCTTGCGCTTCGGTGTACACGGATTGCCCCTGATTGGTGCTGGCGATTGGAACGACGGCATGAATCTTGTTGGAGAGAAAGGTAAAGGCGAGAGCGTCTGGCTAGCTTTCTTCTTCTTTGAGGTCTTGAACGATTTTGCCAAACTGGCTGCTCAGCGTGGTGATACAGCTGTGGTTGAAATGTGTACAGAGCAAGCGAAACTATTGAAAGAAAGTGTTGCCGCCAGCGCCTGGGACGGTGAATGGTATCGTCGTGCCTACTTTGATGACGGCACCGCGCTTGGTACAGCCAGTGGAGCCGAGTGTCAGATTGATTCGATTGCCCAAAGCTGGTCTGTCTTGTCTGGGGGTGGTGATGCTGGGCGTTGCAATCAGGCCATGGGTTCGCTCAATAAACGCTTAGTCAAGCGTGATTATGCTTTGATTCAGCTTCTCGACCCGCCTTTTGACAAGGGCGAACTTAATCCTGGTTATATCAAAGGGTATGTTCCGGGAGTGCGCGAGAACGGCGGTCAATACACCCATAGCGCGATTTGGGCTGCTATGGCCTTTGCTAAGCTGGGTGATAATCGCCTGGCCTGGGAGCTGACTAATATGATTAATCCGGTTAATCATGCCAATTCCCCTGAGAAAGTAGCAGTCTATAAAGTTGAGCCTTATGTTGTCTCGGCCGATGTCTATGCGGTTGCCCCTCACATTGGTAGGGGCGGTTGGAGCTGGTATACAGGTTCGGCTGGATGGTTCTATCGCTTACTGACTGAGTCGCTGCTTGGTATTCGCTTAGAGGTCGACAAACTCTACTTTGCGCCTTGCCTACCCAACGATTGGCAGTCGTATAAGTTGCACTATCGCTTTAGAGAGACTGTGTTCCACATTACTTGCAAGCAAGTGGATCAGGCGGAAAAGCCGCTTACCATTATTTTGGACGGCCACGATTGTGGCCAAGTGCTGCAGTTGCTGGAAGATCGTAAAGAGCATTTTGTTGATTTGATTGTGCAGAGAAGAGCCGGGCACTAGGGTTGCCGTGTTCTACTAAAGATACTTTTGCCAGAAGGGAACCATCGGCCTGTTTGCCAGTCGTAGTAACCACGTTGGCAAATAGAAACATGTAATTGTTGTCGGCGGCCCGTAGCCTTTACTGGAGCAAAAAGATGATTTATACATTGATTTCTTTATTGGTATTTTTCTGGATCGTTGGACTGGTGTCACACATCGGTGGCGATTTTGTTCACACCCTACTTGTGCTGGCTGTGGCAGTTTTCATCTTCAATATAGTCACTGGCCGTGGCGCTCGAGTTTAGCCAACATCAATAGCAAAAGGAATAAGAGAATGAGAAGCTTGAGAGTAAGTTTGAATGTATTTTTGGCAGCCGCTTTTTTGGCCGGTAGTTTGTCTCTACCAAGTGGAGCTGACGAGATCACAACAGTGAGAACCACGACTGTAACCAGTGATGGCCTGAGCGTGCCTCTAGTCACTCTTAGCCCCGCTGGCAACTATGTGGTAATTGACCCTGTAACTGGAGTGATGAAAGGTGTCTATGACCCTTCACGCGGATTAGTCGGCTCCACCGTAGCACCCGGTTTTGTTGTAGTTGATAACACATCAAATCGGGTTGTCGCTACCTTTGATGGCGGTGGTCGAGTAATTGCCCTGACTAACGCTCCGGCTTACGACAGTTTGGTGGTCTCAATTGATTCTCGCCGGGCAGAGTTAGAGCGCATGATTGTTAGTGGTCGCTCAGCCAATAATTTTGGCGATGTCACTGCCGCTGCTCTGCGCGAAGAACTGGCCAGTATTGCTGCGCAAGAATCAGCTTACCGCTCATCTGGTCGTCCTCTCAACTACGAAGAAGCTTTGTCTTTAGCAAATCGACTGAACGCTCTAAGCGATCGAGTGGTTCCTTATATGCGTGGTGTAACAGTTACTCCTCTAATTGGCTCACGCTTTGTCACTAGCTCTGGCAATCTGGTCATTCTTGATGAGCTAACCGCTCGTAATATGAGAATGCAACGGCGGGTTGATGATGAGTATGCTGCTGGACGCCTCTCCAACGATAATGTCGCTCGTTTGAAGTCGCAGTTAAATGAAGTCTCGTCATTGCAGACCAAGTACACGCGCAACGGAAAATTGAAAGACTCAAATTCGAAGACAATCGTGATGAAGCTCGACAAAGTCCAAACTACCATGGACCGCAACATTGCCGACATCAACGCAAAGCGTTCAAGAATTGGTATCAAAGTAAACTAGAGTAATTTCTAGATTATGAGAAAGCAAAAGGCGCAGATTCGCTATTGTGAATTCTGCGCCTTTTCTATTTAGATGTTTTTCAAGGGTTCTGGAAGCGGTGGCGGAACGGGCTTAAGCTCCGGAATTTTCGGTATGGGTGGCTTAATGTCGTCGCCTTTTGGCTGATCTGGGATTCTTCCATGGCCATGGGGCTCATTGCCGGGAGGCGCTGGAATAGGGCTGGGTTGACCAGGCATTGGCTGGGTAATGATGTGGCAACTGACTATTAGGCCTAAAGCTAGATTCTGATAGCGTTTGAACATAAAAACCTCTTTGTCTTCAGATGCTCTAGTTTGACCCCGAGCATGATGACATCTCTCCACAGGATGATAGTTTGACCTGAGATGGCAGATTTTGTTTCTTTCTAAAGCGATTTTAACCACTTCTGTAAAGTCAGTGTGGTTTTCGCGCTTTGCTGTCGGAGATTGCTATTTAGACCTTGCTGCCTATTTGGCTGTTTACGACGCTTTCTTTGAGCGCAGTAAAGGTATTGGCCGGTACCAAGATATTTACTGCATGGGGAATGACTGTAATGCGCATAGGCATACTGCCTGCTTCTTCTCCGTCAATCATGGCAGTTACTCTATCGTTTCTGTAATTGCCTTTGGTATTCGTCAAAGTTCGGCGCACACGTTGGGCAATAGTTTGGAAAGCCGATCGCAGCCCGCGCCTTGGTATCACCTCGATCATGGCTTCTTTTACTTTGAGGACATAGTGCGGTTTAGTGCTATTTGTGTAGCCTCCGGCAAAGCGAAAGCCAATTTGTACATAGTCACTAAAATTGGAAGGATCAAGCACATGCAGCTCTAAAAATCCGTCTTGCAAAATATTGGGGTCAGAAGTTTTGCCCAGACCCAAGTCTTCTACGTTGGCGACAAATACGCCTGAGGCTTTAACACAAAAGGATTTTCCGCCAGTGGTGATTTTGAAAACAACTGGCCTTTCGGCCATGGTATTGATCATGGCCGTGACATAGGCCAGCATTTTATATTTCGTTTTGAGCTGCCGAGCGGGAAAGACAAAAGCGTCTGACAATGGTCCAGCGCCTGCCATCCCTGCGAAGAACTCACCGTTCATCATGCCCATGTCAATGCGCATCGGAACACCGTTGTTAATAACATCAAGGGCGTTATCGAGCGGATCGGCAAAGAACTTCTCGGCGACAATGCCGAGATTGCGAGCAAGCACATTGCCTGTGCCCAGGGGCATCAAGGCCGCTGGGATATCTGACTTAGCTTCGGCCAGGGCCGCTAGGGCGAAGCGAATGGTACCGTCTCCGCCCGCTGCGATGATGAGGTCGAGGGGCGGGCGCAGTAAGGGCACCAGATGATGGGCAGTCGTTTCTGCCGTGGTGGGATAGAGAGTGACTAAATATTCGCCGTCTTTTGTTAGCTCAGAAACGAAGTGCCCAAGCCATTCTTCTGCGTGAGTTTGGGAGCGGGCGCTGGGATTATAAACCAGTAAAATTTGTTTTGGCATAAATAGTCGTACCGAAATTTTAGAGTTCTGAAGTCCTCTGAGTAGTCGTATTTTCGTTAATAAAGTTCCACAAAAGAAATTATTTGAAGTTTTTAGTGGCAATTTTTCTCACACGGAACTCTTTGGCCTTAAGGCCGTCGCTGTTGGAGCGCAAGTAATGCGGTTGTGCACCATAACAATGAGAACCTCAAAAATGAATAGTAAGACCACTGAACAGAAGCAAGAAGGTACAGTTGCCCAGCCCGCGAGAAAGAATAAGAATGTTTTGATTGCCATAGTGGTGGCCAGTTTGGTCGGCATTCTGGCGTACCTTGTATATGACAGTTTGAAAGAGCAGGCCGCCGATCGCCGCATATTAATTAGCGGCCGAATTGAAGTACCAGAAACCTATATTGCCTCTCCCACTGCTACACGGGTTCAATCGGTAGCAGTCAATGAAGGTGCTATCGTGCACAAGGGTCAATTGATTTTGACTCTTGATGATCAAGCACTGCAAAGCAAGCTGGTGGCATCGGGCTCGGCTATTGCTGTGGCTAAGAATGGTCAGGCCATTGCTCGGGGGCAAGTAGCTGCAGCGCAGCAAAAAATCGCAATTGCGAGGGCTAAAGGCAAGGGCTTCTTCGCAAAAATGTTTACTAGCAAGAAGAAGAAAGCTGAAATTGCCCAAGCCTTACGCAAAGAGATGATCGAAGCACAGTTTATGTTGCAGCAGGCCCAAGCTGGCTTAGCTCGGGCGCAGGCTTATCAGGCTGAAGCAACTTCTAAGATTTCGTACTTTAATATAAAAAGCCCTATTGATGGCGTTGTCTCACTGCGCAGTGTGCAACCCGGAGAGCTTGTAGCTGCGGGCCAAGTGCTGCTTACTCTTAGTGATGGCAAATCTATATTTATGAAAGGCTATATTCCGGAAGGGAAGATCAGTCGTATCAAGATTGGAGATAAAGCCACTGTTTCTCTTGATTCGCCTAATACTCTTGATTTGAAGCTTCCTGCTCATATTACCGCCATCGATAGTACCCCTTCTTTTACCCCTGAGAATGTTTATTTCAAGGATGATCGGGTGCGTCAAGTGTTTGGCCTGAAATTGGCTATCGATAACATTGATAGCCGTGCTAAGGCTGGCATGGCCGCTGAAGCTGAGGTTCTTTCAACAGCAAGCGCGGGTAAGTAAATGAGTGATGTTGTTGTTAGCACCCGGCAGTTGTGCAAAAACTACAAAGGTGTCAAAGCTCTTGATGGTCTTGATCTTGAAGTGGGGCGCGGTGATCTCTTTGGCCTCGTGGGCCCTGATGGTGCTGGTAAGTCTACCGCCTTGAAGATTCTAGCAGGGGTGCTTAAAGCCAGTGCTGGTGAGGCTCAGGTCTTTGGTAAAAGTGCCAGTAGCGCCCGCGCGCTTGTGGGTTTTGTACCGCAGAATTGTGCTCTCTATCCAGAACTGACAGTAGATGAGAGTTTGGCTTATGAAGCTGGTTTACACCGTGTGGCTGATGATGTCTTTCAGAAGTTGCGACAGAAGCATCTTGAACGTATGGGGCTGGCTCAATTTGGTAGTCGTCTTACTTCTAAACTATCTGGTGGCATGAGGCAAAATCTGGCTTTGTGTTGTGCTCTGGTTTCACAGCCAAAACTTATTCTGCTTGACGAACCAACCACAGGCCTTGACCCCATTGCCCGACGAGAGCTCTGGCAAACCTTGGTGGCCTTGGCCGAAGAAGGTGTCACTACTATTATTGCCACGCCCTTTTTAGATGAAGCGGAGCGCTGTAGTCGTATTGCTTTGATGTATCAAGGCAAGATTCACCAGAGCGGCTCACCAGAAGAATTGCAAGAGACTTTAGCCCTGAGGCGATTGGAAATAACAATCAAGAGTGCGAGTCCCGACCAGAACACTGGTAGCCAGATTAGGGCATTGAGCGAAAAAATTGCTCTATCTGACAATATTGTTGATATCTATCCATTTGGCGATCATATCGAAGTTCTGGCGAAGGATGGCCCAGCTGCACTAAATCAAATCGAGAGTGCTAGTGGTGCTGGACAACTTAATTGTCACGAAAGCACTCCCACCATGGAAAATGTCTTTGTTATGCGCTTGCGCGCATTAGGGCTGAAAGAGCTTGTACCACCAGCATTTCCTCAGGTCAATTCCAATTCAAACAGTGCCGCTACTGCGGCCATATGTGCCACTAATCTGGTTAAGCGTTATGGTGATTTCACTGCCGTCGATGACCTCAGCCTTGATATTAAATATGGTGAAATCTACGGTTTGCTTGGTGCCAATGGTGCTGGCAAAACCACCACGATAAAAATGCTCTGTGGCTTATTGGCTCCGACCTCAGGTCAAGTCAGCCTCGCTGGCGAGAGTGGCAGCTTGCGCAGTCGTGACCTGCGACGCAAAATTGGCTATATGAGCCAGAAGTTTACGCTCTATGATGGTCTTACTGTGGCTGAGAATCTAGAGTTTTATTCTGCTATTTATGAGCTTCCTATGGCTCGGCGTAAGCAGCAGCTTGACTGGGCTCTGGCAGCTTGTGGCCTGGCTCACATGGCTAGTAGTCTAGTGGGCAGCTTGCCTTTAGGTTGGAAACAACGCATCGCCTTTGGTGCAGCAGTTATGCATGATCCGCAAGTGATTTTTTTAGATGAACCAACGGCGGGAGTCGATCCGCTTGCCCGGCGGCAAATCTGGCGCTCAATTCGTGACTTCGCTAAGCGTGGAGCGGCTATTCTAGTTACTACTCACTATCTTGACGAAGCCGAGTATTGCAACCGCCTGTGCTTTGTTTCGGCTAGCAAAATGGTAACTGAGGGAACTCCTACAGCAATTAAGTTGCAGCACGATGGCGAACTTTTCGAACTCGTATGCGACCATGCCAGCCAAACTCAAAAGGCCTTTGTTGCTTTGGCAAAAGAGCTAGAACCCTGGCGTATTTCGATTTTCGGTAAGGCTTTGCATGTTTTGCTTGACGATTCCCAAGCTGATCTGCCAAAGGTTAGAGCTCTTCTTGCCTCTTCTGGCTTGGCTGAGGTCGAGCTTAGAGCGATCAAGTTTTCTCTTGAGGATGCTTTTATTGCTAAAGTACAAACCTCCGCCCTAAAAGCGAAGGAGGTTATATGACCGGTCAGAATCGTATTCTTGTACAGGCTCTCAAGGAGTGGCAAGAGTTTCAACGAGATAGGTTCAGTTTAGCTTTAGCCTTCCTTTTGCCTTTGTTTTCATTGCTTTTGTTTGGCTATGGCATACGCTTAGAGTCGAAGAACATTGCTATGGTCGTTCAAGATAATGATCAGACCTCATTTAGTCGGGAGTATATCAATCGTCTTTATGCCACCAATATTCTTGTACGTGCCGATGCCAAGCAAGCGAAATCTCCCCGTGATGCCATTGATAGAGGCCTGGCGAAAGTAGCTATCATTGTGCCGACCGGTTTTACTGAGCAAGTATTTCGTAAAGAGCAATCTAGTCTTGAGGTTCTAATAGACGGTACTGATATTGCTAACACCCAAATCGTATTGAATAGCATCAAGGCCGCCAATATCTATTTTGTGGCGGCGCTTAAGGCTGCCAAAACTGCGGCCCCTAGCAGCAATATTCGGGTTGTCTCTCCGCAGCTCAGGGTGTGGTTCAATCCTGGTCGATTGGAACCGCTCTTTATTGTTCCTGGTGCCATCGGTATTATTCTCTGGATGTATCCAGCTCTGCTTTCGGCCGTAGCGGCTTCGCGGGAGAAAGAACAAGAGACGATTATTCGCGTTTATGCCTCAACAATTTCTCCCCTAGAGTTTTTGCTGGGCAAAGCTCTGGTTTATTTTGCTGTAGGAATGGTGCTTTCACTTCTCGTTATTGCTTTGGGCTGGATATTGTTTGCTGTCAAAATCACCAGTGATCCCACCCCGCTATTAGTCTCACTGCCACTTTATGTTTTTGCTGCTGTGCTTTTTGGCCTGATGCTTGGCACTTTCTCTAGTTCTCAGACAGTGGCTGTGCAAGCTACTTCTACCGCTGGTTTCTTCCCCTGTTTATTGCTTTCTGGATTTGTTTATCCAATTTACAATATTCCGTTTCCTCTCAATCTATTTACTTTTTTAGTACCGGCTCGCTTTTTTATTGAGCTCTGTCGCGACGTCTTTGTCCGCGGTAGTGGTTGGGCGGCCGTATGGAGTGTTCCTCTAATTTTGATTGTTTTCTGCTTGGTCTATCTTTGCAGCAGCTGGTTTAGCTTGCGCAACATGCAACTGAAAGATTAGGTAATTAGGAGCTAAATGGCCAAAAATATTATTGATTACCTTTTGAGCAGTCGCATCTGGGCACTTCTTACCAAAGAGTTTAGAGAAATCGTGCGCAACAAATATTTGCTCTTTCTGATGATTTTTCCTCCGGTGATTCAGCTCTTGATTTTAGGCGGCTCTCTTGATCCCCAGGTGCGCAATCTCTCTTTGGCCACTGTCGACCATTCGAATTCTTCCTCTAGTCGAGAGCTAGTGGCGAGTTTGTTGACGGGCAAAGTTTTTGAGAAAGCAAAGGTTGTAAGCAATGAAGAAGATCTCTCTAGTGCTCTTGAGAGAGGTAAGCTAGCCGTTGGTCTTGTTATTCCTGCTCGATTTGTTAGTGACTTGAAGCAAGGTGTTCCGGCTCAGGTGCAGGTGCTTGTAGATGGCGCTGATGCCTATAGTGCTGGTGTGGCTAGCAGTTTTTTGCTACAGACATTCAGTCGCTTTGAGCCCAGTGGTCTGGCTCGAGACAATCCCAACAAAGTGGTTTTGGGTGATGTTGATAGTGTTATCGAAGCAAAAATGAATATTCTCTACAATCCAGATCAGCTTAGTAGTTGGTATTTCGTTCCCGGAGTTTTGGGGGCAGCGCTGACATTGACAGCTACCCTTGTGGCTTCTGCCACTATTCTAAAAGAACGCGAAAATGGCACCATTGAGCAGTTGCTTATGACCCCAGCGGAACCCTGGGAGATTCTTTTAGCTAAGATTATTCCTCTTGTGGCCTTTTTGTTGGCTGATGTTTGTCTAGCTATTGGGGCTGCTCACTTAATTTTTTCCTTGCCGTTTCGGGGTAGTTTCTTGTTATTTATGATTGCATCTGCCTTATACGCCTTTGTCGGCATCGGTTTTGGCATGCTGCTCGGCTCCCTTTGCAGTAGTCAAAGACAGGCCCAGCTGGCTTCTTTTTTCATCAATATTCCTATGATTTTATTGTCAGGAACGGTCGTACCTTTTGATACCATGCCCGCTGCTATGCAGGTTCTTGCCATGTTCGACCCTTTGCGCTATTACACTATTATTGCTCGCGGGGTCATTCTTAAAGGGGCTACTTTTGAAATGCTGTGGGTTGATCTTGCTCTTCTCCTTGTCTTTGCTTCTCTGCTATTGTGGATTAGTGCCAACCGTTTTCGCCGACAGATGATCTAGCTATTTTTGTTACTTGTTAAAATGACAGAATTGATTCGACCTATGCCAATTAGCAATTTTCATCAAGTATCGCCACGCTTGTATCGTGGTGGGCAGCCCAATGAAAAGGGTTTTATCGCTCTGAGCGAATTGGCGGTCAAAACTGTTGTTAGTTTGCGCTGGCGTAAAAGGCGTGTAGAGTCCGAAAGACGAATAGTCGAAGGTTTGGGCATGCGTTTTGTCAGTATTCCCTTGAATTACTGGACTTTACCCAGCCATGATCATGTTAGGCAGCTACTTGAGATAGTCGACGATCAAGCCAATCATCCGGTTTTCATTCATTGTTTTCATGGCGCCGATCGCACTGGTGTAATGGTGGCAATGTATCGAATTCTTCGCCACGATTGGTCTTTGCAAGAAGCCTACAAAGAAATGCGCGCCTGTGGTTTCCATCGCTTTGTCACAGCTCATTTTAAACTGGGTTTGTGGCGTCTGGCTCGCCAGACAGCGCGTCATCTCGACCCCGATCAAACAAGAAAATAAAAGCAATTGGAACTAGCTGCCAAGGGTGACGTCGGTGTCCTCGGTAACGTTCGAGGAAAGGCTATGCTCAGTAACTGTGCGCGCAAATTAAAACTTATGGCTATTGCTTCTTTGTGCCTTAGCGCCAGTCTTGCTCTGCTGCCACTGGCCGGTGATGCTTTCTCTATCACTATGCCTTCTCCACAGCCCTATATAGAGCCAGCTCTAGATAGAGTGCAACTGGAGAACTTAAAGACGTACGATGTAATCGTTTTCATTGATGCCTCTCACTCGATGGCAATTGCTGATTGCGCTGGACAGAGCCGTTGGCAGTGGTGCCAGGCTCAGACAAAGGTTTTGAGAGAGGTGTTGCATGTGCCTTTAGGTAATCATCTTAGAATGGTTGCCTTTAGTGATGATTTTAAGGTTTATCCCGATGTTGAATGGGGACGTGTCGCCGGCTTTTTTGAAAGCAATAAGCCCAGCGGTAATACAGACATGACTCGCGCAATCAAATCACAGCTTGCACAATATTTTGCTGCTCGCAAAGCTCTTGCGCCAGGCGATAGACAGAGACCACTGCTGATTGCCATGATTACTGACGGTTTGCCCGATCGACCAATGGCATTGAAGGAAACCATTATTGACGCCACCAAGCAAATGAATGACGCTGATGAGCTGACAATTACATTTCTGCAAGTTGGATCGGATGTGAAGGCTACTAGGTATCTACAAGAACTAGACGAATGTTTGGTTAGCCATAGGGCCGCCCACGATATTGTTAAGAGCAAGACCTTTGCAGAGATAAATCAGGTGGGGCTTGTCTCGGCCCTGTTGCAGTCGCTCAGCCCGCCGAAAGTAGCTTCTAATTAGAATCGAGCTAGACTCTAATTAGATACAAAAAAAGTAGTTTTCATGGAAACTACTTTTTTTGATTATTTTAGACTTAAGCTCAGAGCTTGGAGCTTTGCCCGAGTTTATTTGGATTTTTATTTGTTGCTTGTGTTAGCACGAACCATATCTTTCAATTCGTCTTTAGCGACCTGGGCATTGCGAGCTACTATTTTCTTTGATTCTTCCGCTTGCTTTTCAAGGTTGTCTTTAGCAAAGGAAGTGCTTTCTTTTACTTCTTTACCCTGGGCATCGAGATTGGCTTTCTCAATATCGAGCTGCTTCTTGTTCGCTTCAATAGCCTGCAGATTCTGTTCTTTTTGACGCTCTACAGATTCTTTAAGTTCATCTGTGGTTCTTTCTACCACTTTGATTTGTACTTCTTTTTGCTTGTCGATGTCTTTTTCACGCTCAGAAAGTTGTTCGGATTGCTGACTGCAAGCAGTTGTGGTCAACGAAATTAGTGTCAGGGTCAGGAACAGTTTGCCTAACTGTGATTGATTTAAACTGTAATGCATGAGTCATTTCCTCTTTAAATTTGGTTATTGTCGTTCGAGCACTGTATCGAATACGTCAATGAAGACCTGATTTTCCTTGATTGGTTCCTGCATTTTCTGGCACTCTAGGTTTCTTTAGCAGCTCTCTATATTGCAGAAGCTAAATTGTCACCGTTATTGAGTGCCGAGGCGAATTGATGGCACCATTGCTGCAAATCGGTTTTTTCTAATTGCCGTGTAAGCATTTTTACTCGCCTTAGTTTCTCGGCGGTTGACATACGCAGACCGCGCAGAGTGGCATCTAATATTGCTTCGATGGCATCATGCTCAGCAGCGTGGTCATCAGATAGATTCTGTGTCTTAAAGGTTATTGCTGAGCGGGCGAACCCGTCATCTTCAGCCACACTCGATTGATCTGATAGCACTACTATTCCAGGATTTTCTGGGGCCTGACAGGCAATGAATTCTTTGGCTGATAGATTGAGGCCATCGTGCTTAGCAGTAACTAACAGCACGGATGCCTGACTGAATAAGGCAGTCAATTCGATAGTGCTTAAAGTTTGAGGCAGCGAGATAAGAGGCTTCCATTCGGCTGTAGCATGCTTTGAGTTGATAGCAGCACTAGCTTCCTGAAGCTCTTTCCAGTAAGTGTCATTGGCTTTGATTCCCGGACTGGTGCGCCCATAGATCTGCACAAATGTGAACTGTTCTTTTAGTTGAGGATAGCGTGTGAAAAGCAAGTCAATAGCTTTTAGTCTTAGTTCTACACCAGAGCTTTGATCGCCGCGGTCTATAGATAGAACATAGGGACAGCGTGGCAAATCAATTGAAATGTGTTGGCCTGATAGTAGTCGGCTCTGGCTTTTCCATTGCTCAATGTCAATGCCCATGGGCGCCACTATTACTTCGGCAATGCCGCCAAATGAGCGAGAGCTTTCAATGTATGGCAGCTGTTGGTCGATGAATTTATTGAAGTTGTCGGCATCTGCTTTTGTATTGAAAGCAATTATTTTTGCCGCTAATAGCGACTCCGCTATCTCTAGAATTGGCGCAGAATATTGTGCTGGGATTGATTCAGGCCAGGGTGTGGGCCAGAAAATAACTGACTGCCGACCGGAGCGCTTTAAGAGTTTGGGTACGAGTGCTAGCTCATAGTTTTGCACGAAGTAGGCGTCATGACTTTGAAGCCGCTCTATTTGGCTGGCAAAAATGGCATTGAGACGCTTGTATAAGAAGAAGTCTTCTTCCTTATAGCAGGCCTGCTCAGGCCGAGAGTGCATGATTGGCCAGATACACCCATGGCAAAACTGATAGTGGGCATCACAGATCTGTGCGGGAATATTTTCACTGGTAATGTGGCGAACTGCACTTTTCGTTTGACATCTGATCTGGTCTTGGGCTAGATACCACCAAGATTGATTGCGTCCACCAGATTTATACAGGTGTTCCAGTGCTGTTGAAATGCCACCATCACTGCCAGGGCCTTTGAGAGAGACAACGTTCATGACTAGTCCTCCTGTTGCACTGAATCTACGACTGGCTATGTCAAGGGAAGTTCCTTTTTTAGGTCTGCGGTACTGGCCAGAGCTGTGGCTGTTAATAAAAGTTTATTGGCGGTATTTGTGAAACGGGAACTTTTACTCCCGCTGGCGGTCATCACCTTCTGCAACAGCTAGCTGCCGTATATACTGACTTCTTTTCTGGCCATATGAGATCGCCACAACCGCATACGAAGCATCAAGGAGATGTTAGAGATGTCCATAGAGCCTGATAGCGCCTTTCTCGTTGATGCTCGGCCACTGCTGAAGGCGCTGCGGGGCATGAAACGTGGTGATTTTTCAGTGCGCATGCCTCTTGATGCTACTGGTCTCAGTGGCGAAGTCTCAGCTGCCTTCAATGACTTGGCCGAGCTGAACGAGAGACTTCTCAATGAACTGCAGCGTATCGGTAATATTGTTGGGCGAGAAGGTGAAATTTCACACCGGGCCCGTCTAGGCGACGCCGCTGGGTGTTGGGCTGAGGCCATCGGCGCGGTCAATACATTGGTCGGCGACCTGGTCAGGCCTACCACTGAAGTGGCCCGAGTGATTGGCTCAGTTGCTAAAGGCGATCTCAGTCAAAGTATGTCTTTAGAAATAGAAGGTAGTCCACTCAAGGGTGAGTTTTTAAGAACAGCCAAGACTATCAATACTATGGTTGAGCAGCTTGGTTCATTTGCTTCTGAAGTAACTAGAGTGGCTAAAGAAGTCGGTACCGAAGGTAAACTCGGTGGACAGGCGCAAGTTAGTGGTGTCTCTGGTACCTGGAAAGACTTGACTGAAAACGTTAATTCGATGGCTGGTAATCTCACTGCCCAGGTGCGAAATATTGCTGAAGTTACTACAGCTGTGGCTACTGGTGACTTGTCAAAGAAAATTACAGTGGATGTGAAAGGCGAAATTTTAGAGCTGAAAAATACCATCAATACGATGGTTGATCAGCTCAGCTCCTTTGCTTCAGAAGTGACACGGGTGGCTCGTGAGGTTGGTACAGACGGAAAGCTAGGTGGTCAAGCCAAAGTTAAAGGTGTTGCTGGTACGTGGAAAGATTTGACCGACAACGTTAACTCGATGGCTGGCAATTTGACAGACCAGGTGCGAAATATTGCCGAAGTGACCACTGCTGTTGCTAACGGCGATCTGAGCAAGAAAATTACAGTAGATGCCAATGGCGAAATTTTAGAGCTGAAAAATACTATCAATACAATGGTGGATCAGCTCAGTTCCTTTGCTTCAGAAGTGACACGGGTGGCCCGTGAAGTTGGTACCGAAGGAAAGCTTGGAGGACAAGCACAGGTAAGCGGTATTGGTGGTATCTGGAAAGATTTGACTGAGAATGTTAATTCTATGGCCGGCAATCTTACCGGACAGGTGCGCGGTATTGCTGCGGTAGTAACTGCAGTGGCTAATGGTGATTTGAAGAGCAAACTGGTATTGAAAGCCAAGGGTGAGATTGCGGCACTGTCTGACACTATCAATGAGATGATTGACACACTTGCCACCTTTGCCGATCAAGTCACCACCGTAGCTCGCGAAGTAGGGGTAGAAGGTAAGCTTGGTGGTCAGGCTAAAGTGCCTGGTGCGGCTGGCACTTGGCGCGACTTAACTGATAACGTCAATCAGTTGGCGGCCAATCTCACCACTCAGGTGCGAGCAATTGCCGATGTTGCCACGGCGGTGACCAAGGGCGATTTGACTCGATCTATTTCGGTGGAAGCCCTCGGTGAGGTCGCTGCTCTCAAAGACAATATCAACGAGATGATTTTCAATCTCAAAGATACGACCCGCAAAAATACAGAACAAGACTGGCTCAAGACCAACCTCACCAAGTTCACTCGTATGCTGCAAGGGCAAAGAGATTTGTTGACAGTGGCTGATTTGATATTGTCTCAAGTATCGCCCTTGGTATCGGCTCAGCAAGGTGCCTTTTATATTTGTGAGCAAGATGGCGGGGAGGAAACTCTTAAACTGATTGGTAGCTATGCCTGTCTGCCTCAACAGCTTGGTGATCGCTTCCGCATGGGCGAAAGTTTGGTTGGTCAGTGTGCTCTGGCTAAGAATAGAATTCTATTACAGCAAGTTCCTGATGATTACATTCGCATTGCCTCTGGTTTGGGTGCGAGTGCTGCACGTAATATTGTGGTGTTGCCGGTTTTGTTTGAAGGTCAAGTGCGAGCCGTCATAGAATTGGCTTCTCTTCATGAATTCAATGACACACACTTAAATCTGCTTGATCAGCTCACTGAATCGATCGGCATCGTGCTCAACACAATTGAAGCAAACTCTCGAACAGAAAATCTACTAAGGCAATCGCAATCGCTGGCTCAGGAATTGCAAAGCCAGCAACAAGAGTTGACTGAGAGCAACAAGCGCTTGGAACAGCAGGCAAATACTCTGCGTGAGTCAGAATTGTTGCTGACGCAGCAGCAAGAAAAATTGCGCCAGACCAATCAGCAGCTCCAAGAAAAAGCTGAGCTTTTGGCCATTCAAAATAAAGAGGTCGAGGAAAGTAATCGCGAGATTGAGACCGCCAGAATTACAGTCGAAGAGAAAGCTAGGCAGCTGGCTCTTACTTCTAAATACAAATCTGAATTTCTTGCAAACATGTCCCATGAACTGCGAACTCCACTCAATAGTTTGCTCATTCTCTCTAGATTGCTAGCTGAGAATGATGAGGGCAATTTGACCCCTGATCAAGTTGAATATGCTGAAACTGTTCATGCGGCTGGCTCTGAGCTGCTGCTTCTGATTAATGATATTCTCGATCTCTCCAAGATTGAGTCGGGAAATATGACTCTTGATCTCGGTGAAGTCTTCCTGTCTGATATCAAAGATGATATGGAACGCGGCTTTAAGCACGTGGCCGAGAATCGCAGCCTGAACTTCGCTATTGAGCTAGAGCCCGGCCTGCCACAAAGCCTATACACCGATGGCAAGCGCCTCAATCAAATTCTCAAGAATTTGCTCTCCAATGCCTTCAAGTTTACCGAGTCGGGCGGAGTTACACTTTCGATCAGGGCTGTGCCCGGCGCTGTTCCCGAGCTAGCCTTTGCCGTTTGCGACAGTGGAATTGGTATCAGTGAAGACAAGCAGCAAATCATCTTTGAAGCTTTCCAGCAAGCTGATGGCACTACCAGTCGTAAATATGGTGGCACGGGGCTAGGTTTGGCTATTTGCCGCGAAATCGCCAATTTGTTGGGTGGGCGTTTAATTGTTGATAGTTCGCCTGGCAACGGCAGCACCTTTACCTTCTTTGTATCGGCTAATACAGCTTTAGGTAGCACCGAGGAAGTGGCGCGGGATGACTACGAAAAGCGTAGAAAGACTATTTTAGAGAGGCAGGTTGGTCGCATGTCTGCCCCGGCCGAAGTGGTAGAAGACGATCGCAACAGAATTGCAGATACAGAAAATGTCTTGTTGATCATCGAAGATGATTTTTCGTTTGCCAAGCTTTTGCGGCAGCTTGCTACAGCAAAGGGGCTTAAGACCATTCTTACAGCCAGTGGTGAAGAGGCCGTTTATCTTGCCGGCCAATACAAGCCCATTGCCATTACTCTTGATTTGCATCTTGTGGATGGCTGGGGCTGGACAGTTTTGGACCAGCTAAAGCACAACCTCTCTACCAAAAATATTCCAGTGCATTTGATTTCGGTTGATGGTGAGGATCACAAGGCTATGAGCCTTGGTGCCCAAAGCTTCATTCAGAAACCCGTGACCAAAGATGTATTAGACGGTCTCTTGGAGCGCATTTGTGAATCTAGCAAAAAGACAGAGGAGGAGGGCCGGGTTGATTTAAACAGCAGTAAAAACTTGGGAGCTAGCGATCAAAGCTTAGCTAATCGCACTATTCTGATAGTTGATGATGACCCGCGCAATATCATGGCGATGAAGTCGATGTTGGCAAAGCAGAGTCTCAAGATTTTGCATGCTGAGGATGGTCGTAAAGGCATTGATGTGCTTGAAGCTAACCCCGGCGTAGAGTGCATACTGATGGATATTATGATGCCAAATTTAAACGGTTATCAAGCTATCCGTGAAATTCGCAAGCAAGAGAAATTCGCCAAATTGCCTATTATTGCCCTCACTGCCAAAGCTATGAAGGGTGACCGGGAGAAGTGCATAGATGCCGGTGCATCTGACTATATTGCTAAGCCCGTTGATTATGACCGTTTACTTTCACTTTTGAGGGTGTGGCTCTATAACTAATATGTTGAAAACTAGAATTTTCACCTGGTTATATGGCAGCTCCTTGGCTTAATTTTTTACTTTGTGTTAAATTAAGCTCTCATCTATGGCATAACCACGGCAGTCGCTGTCTTGGTTCCTATTTTTTACAGCAGCAATGCTTCCTTCTATATAGTTACATCAGTCAAGTTACAAGGGTCGCGGTAATGAACACAGCAGAAGAGATTCAAGCTCCAGAGAGCCCACTTGTTCTTTTGGTTGAAGACAATTTGCTCAACCAGAAAGTAGCGGCGATTTTGCTGCAACGCCTTGGCCTCACTGTGAAAATTGCTAATAATGGCCGTGAGGCTGTGGATGCCATTGGTGAAGAGAAGTATTCATTGATATTGATGGATTGCCACATGCCTGAGATGGATGGTTTTGAAGCTGCTGTAGCGATAAGAAAGCTTGAAGCTCTGGCTGGCTCATACACGCCAATCATTGCGGTTACCGCATTAGCCATGGGTGGCGACCGTGAACGCTGTATCGCTGCTGGTATGGATGACTATATCTCTAAGCCAATTGACAAAGATTTGCTCAAGGTCAAGATCAATCATTGGTTGCGCACAGAGGTTGTCTACGAAAGTCATAAATTACGGCGCAAATATTTGCGTCCAAATTCGAACATGACCCTTATTGATGGTAAGCCCATAGATTTAGACGAACTAGAAGAATTCTATGGCGCTGAGCAAATGAATCAGATGATGAGCATGTTTATTGCTGATACCAGTGACATGCTGCAGCGCATTAGACCGCAGATGTTCGAGCGACATGCTCGCGGAGTGGCTGGTCTAGCCCATGAAGTTAAGGCCTCTTGTGCTTCCATTGGGGCCAAGCAATTAGCTCGCCTATGTTTATATTTAGAGCAAGCTGTCGGTCAACAAGACTGGATAGAGGCTGAAGAGACATTGCGATCACTTGAGCGCTCTTTTGACAGCCTCAAAAACTATGTTGAGTCTCAAATTCAAGAAGAGAGTTCAGTTTCTCAGTAGCATATCGGCTACATTTTTGAAAAAATTGCTTGCTCTTTTATTGTTCAGTAAGTCCTGAATTGCATAAATGCTTCAATGACCCTACGGAAAAGGGCTTTGGGCCTTTCTTTGTCGTGTTGCTAGAAATGAGAGCCTCTCTTCATGCCGATTTTTGCAGTATTCAGAAAAGTTCCCGTTTGGCGGGGCCAAAATTGAAATACTGGGGTTAACCCCTAAGGATGCCCCTTTAATAGTTTTACCTGTTCTCTGTAGGCTGCTACGGGTAATTGTTTTGCTTATTTTGTGGCGGTGGGAAGAAAAGGGGGTGCTTAGGGGTTTTCCTAATTGTTTTAGCCTTGGCCGTCTGCCAGAATAGAAATATCGAGAAATCGAAAACGACGTTCATCTAAATAACAAAAGCGAGATGTGGGGTTCACATCTGGCCGGACGATCGCGATTTTTTCACCCATCTTTGGAGATCCTTATAATGAATTCTCTGTCTACAATCAAAAAATCGACTCCCGTTTTGAAGATTGCGGAGCCAGCAAAAAACTATGCAGATATGACTGACGCTGAGTTAGTTATTGCTTGTCAGGCTAATGATCAACTGGCTATGAATCAACTTCTCACCCGCCACGAACGTACAGCCATAGCAATGTTCTATAAACTTGCTCCAGATTGGCGCGATAATTCAGACCTCGTTCAAGAGGCGATGATTCGTATGTGGAGAGCTGTGCCAAAATTGAAAAACCCCTATGCCTTTAAGACTTGGCTCAATCAGATCGTCAACAACCTCTTTTATGATGAGTTGCGCCGACGCCCTCGTGATACTCAGTTTGTATCACTAGACGAGAGACTTACTTCTGACACCGGTTCCGATATGGGCACTCGTGAAATTGCTTCAACTACACCTCAACCAGAAGATAAGCTCTTAACTACTGAGTTGTCTGACGTGCTGGAAAAAGCTATGGCCAATATGCCACCACGTTTTCGCAAAGTTGCCATGTTGCGCGATATCGAAGGCTATTCTTATGAACAAATTGCCCAGATTACTGATACCGAGCTTGGTACCGTAAAATCACGCATTGCTCGTGCCAGAATGAAAATGCAACGTACAATCAACGCCTATATGCAGGACGCTGCTTAAGTCTTAGTTGGCTATATGTTTGAAAGACCCGCCGCTCCCTGGAGCTGCGGGTCTTTCATTTGAGACCAAAGCAAGCTATAGCGAGTCGCTACTTATATGGAACAGGCTGCGTCAAAGATAAAACTGGATCGAAAAAACCTGAAGCATGCTTCAGGTTTTCCTTTGTCTTTATTTTGGTAGTTGGTTGGTTGGGGCAATTATGCCGCTTGAATATGATCTGTAATTAGAGTTAGGTGACGCTTAGCCTTTTCTACTCGACTACCTGAAGGTTGTGCCGATTCTGATTCTGCTGCAGTGCTGAGCAGTCCGTTTCGTCCGTATTCTTGAAACCAAAGCAGTTGTTGTTTCAATTCCATCTTTAAGAGGGTAGTGTCATCTCGCTTCTTTGCTTCGGCAGCAAGATTTTTGACCATTGAAACTGGAAGGGAAGGTGGGGTTGGTGAGGCAAATGACAGTGAAATGTCAGGCGTTTCAATTAATATGGCACTGAACTGCAATTGGTTGTCTGGCGCATTCTTGCTGCCTATCATTTCTTCGGGCATCAAAATCAAAGCTGCTATTTTTGAACAGGCACTGCGAATCTTCTGGCCTATCTCGATCATGTCGTTTCTAAATTCAATTGCCATGCCGCCAGCTCTAGAAATCAGCGAGTTGTTGTTCTCGTTCTCAAGGCATGAATCGAGACTGAGAGCTATTGCTAAGTCGTGGTCATAGTTTCTCTCATCAATCATGTTCTTTCACCCAGTGTTTTGTTCGGCTTCACAGACTAATTGACCGATACATTTTTGATTTGTTCCCGTTAAAAGAACCAAGAGGCCGCCTCAGGCGACCTCTTGGAATGTGCTGGGCATTGGTCAAGCTTGAAAAGCTTAGTGCCCAATTCTAAATGGATTTTTTAGTCGAGCGCTTTGCAGAACTCATCCAACTCTTTTTGGGCGGCTTCTTTCGCCATGCCATAGCGCTCTTGGATTTTTCCGGCTAGCTCATCTCTTTTACCTTCAATTACGGTCATATCGTCATCAGTGAGTTTGCCCCACTTAGCCTTTACCTTGCCTTGTATCTGTTTCCAGTCACCTTTAATTTGATCCATATTCATGTGCATTCTCCTTTTTAGCGATTCGTCGGTACTTTTTCTTCATTGACGCAACTAATATCGCTAGCGCCATTGTTTTTACATACTTGTTCTGCTCGTTTGGCTTTCTCTTTATCTTCGGTGTGTACCGATATAAGTAGATTGCCATCTTTTAGTTTGCCTTCGTATTGAATTGCTTCATACTCAGGCACACCTAAGCCTATTAAACCGCCGGTAATACCACCGACCGCTCCGCCAACTGCTGCTCCGCTGAGACCAGCCATGATCGGCCCCGCCGCTATGAATGGTCCTAGGCCAGGTATTGTCAGGGCTCCGATACCGGCTAGCACCCCAAGTGCACCGCCAAGTATTGCCCCTGAGGCGGCACCAGCTGAAGTGCCTTCAGGCGCTTTGCTGTGTTTTTCATAGCTCATGTCTCGGACGCCATTTTCATCAGGCATTAGCACCGAGATATCGGTGGCGGGAAAGCCTTCGCTCTTCAATTGACCCACCAGGGCATCAGCCTGAGTGTAGGTTTTGACTAGACAAATTACTGCTTGTTTCATATTCCCTCCAACTTAAACAGTGCCAGGTTGATTTTGCCAAGACCTTAGCAATGCGTGTTCTTCACTCTCGCCTCGACGGGGCTTGCCGCAAATGGTTCCTTTTTTCTTTGTTCTTGCTGTCCAGCGGTTTTTTTGGAACTATCATTGATCTTTTCCGTCGCGCATTACTCTGCAGCAGCAGCAGTAATGGCGAAAGGAGCAATGAAATGGATATTTTTAAATACTTGCAAGACGATGGTGAGTCGATTGCTCATCGTCTCAATCAGACTGTGGCTGAGTTTGGAGAATGGCCTCAAGAGCGTTTGTTCGAAGAGACCAAGAAGGCATTTAGTTCTTTAGAAGGTCACTTTGACAAAGAAAGAATGATTGTCAAAAACATCGAGAACAGTGATGTGGCAGTGCCCTTAAGTGTAAAGGCCGAGGCTCAGATTCAAGCGATAAAGGAAGCGATAGATAGCATCGTCATGATCCATATAGATGAACCGGGCTTTCTCAATGCATTGCAATCTCTCGCAAGTAAGTTCAATGAGCATATGAGTTTTTGTATAGATGAATACTATTCAGCTCTTCGATTTAGTCTCTCTTCGGCAGATAAAGCCCACGTCAATGCGCAGTTTGAGCAGATGGTATTGAGTTAGTAGCTTACTGGCTACGGGAACTATCTCAAGCTAGCTCAGTCACCGAGCCTGTACTTAATTTCGATTGAGTATTAATCAGGGAGGCTTCGAAAGACCATGGATGAGAAAAGTACGAAGTGTGAAACCGGGGCATGTTCTTCGGCAGTCAAACTGCTTCAAGACGAGCAAACTGCAGTTCGCGCTAAGTTTTCAGCATATGAGAAAGCAGAAGATCATAAGAACAAGGAAGACATTGTCGGCGAGATTTCAGTAGCTTTGACATCTTATTCAGCCCTTGAGAATGAAATTGTCTATCCTACTCTAAAAGAGAAGGAATCTTGTTCTACTGAGCCATGTTATGGGTCAGAGAGTCATCATCAGGCTAAATTGATACTCGATCAACTGCAGCGTTTGACTGCTGACATTGATGCTCCTGCCTACGATAAGGCCGTGAAAGATCTTAAAGAGATAGTGCTGAGACATTTTGCTGATGAAGAGAAGTCTCTCTTTCCAGCAATAGATAAATGTAGTGAAAAGGCTGATGAACTCAAGCAAAAAATGAAAGCCTTTAAGGCAGACCGCAGTCTCTCTCCTTCGGTTGAGAGCTTGTTGAGTAAATAGAACACAAGAAATATAGAACAAGATAAGGAGTAAGTAATGCAATTGAAGAAAGTTGGTCTAGTAGCTGTTGCTGCATTGGCTGTCACCGTTACTGGAGTTGCTGGGGTTGCCGCTGCTTTTGCCGAGGATGCCGCAAAAGCGGAGCAGAAGTTTGCCGAGTCGCAAGAGAAAGCACCTAACAACTCGAGCAAAAATACAAGAGATAAAGAGTTAGGCAAGGTTACTGCGCAGGGACAGTCGGCGCAGAAAAAAGATGTAGAGATTACGCGTGAATTGCGCAAAGCGATTATGGCCACTAAGGGCATGTCAGTGGATGGTCAGAACGTCAAAATTATTACTCGCAAGGGTGTAGTGACTTTGCGCGGTCCAGTCTCAAGCGAGACTGAAAAGAATTTGATTGGGGATCTGGTGAAGAATTGTCCAAGTGTATCCAGCTTCACCAACCAGCTGGAAGTAAAAGGTCAAAACAGCAGTAATTAAGGCTTTTGATAGTCACTGCCATATTGGCAGTGACTATCTGCTTTTGCAGGGTTAAGAGAAAGGTTTGCGAATATGCCAAGCGATATTACAGTTAACTGCCGTTCGTGCTTTAAGCGCTTTATTTTCTCGATAGAGGAGCAAGAATTCTTTAGTTCTTGCGGTCTTTCAAACCCTCCCAAGCGATGTCATAACTGTCGTCTTGTCTCTAGGGTGCAGCGGGTCTCGGGGGATAATGCCCAGACCACTGAGGTACCTTGTGCTGAATGCGGCACACGTACTATGGTGCCTTTTGTACCAAAGAATGGCAAACCGATTTTTTGTAATCAATGTTTCCGCACCAACCGCCCTAAACCTCAAAATCCAATGGCAATGTAAGGTGGAATCATCTTGCTAACTTTCCCTTGGCATTAGTTGCTATGGAACTTCTACTGCAACTTCAAGTCAATATCTCAGTCTTGAGTGTCTAATAGGGTAAATATGAAATACAGAATTCTTGATGTAGTGGTCGACTATTTGCCTAACGTCATTGAGCTAATTACAGATCCCACTATTCAGGGAGCCGTCGTCGGTGAGGAAGGTAAGCTTTCGGTATACACCTTTGCTGATGAGACTGACACTAGAGGCGAGCTTGTTGTCCTCCATAAGAACTGGCGCGGAACCGTTTCAATCGATGGGCAAGTTGCCCTGGGTGATTGGGATGATCCGACTTCGACCTTGCTTATTGATGCCAATGGTGGCACCTGCCAGGTCGTTGGTGATGAAATGCAGGTTGAAATCGGTAGCAAAATCAGTGATATCGCTGATTGATCACAAAGTGGCTTGACTAAGATCGAGCAAATGGAGCTTGTAATGTATTCCTCAATGAGACGAAGCCTTGCTCTCGGGCTTACTTTTGCTCCCATTGCTTTGGCAGTGATGTCACCTCTGGCTCTAGCAGATACCGCACAGCCAAAGCTTCAGACAAAAGTTGTAGCAGTTGAGACGACAGAAGAAGAACCTCCCATAAAAGGTTTTCATCCTATCAAAAGGGCTCTGGCACCAGTAGTACGCCTAGAAAAGAACAGCAGACAGTTGCAAAAGCAGATTTTGCGCTTAGAGAAACCAATCGGTAATTTGCAGCCTGCCATGAACGGCTTGCATGAAAAAATGGATGGAGTGGATACCCGATTGCAGTCAATGGATGGCCACCTCACCACCATGGATGATCATGTTACCTCGGTTGGTCATCAGGTCTCAGGTGTCAGGCGTGATCTGGGTTCCATGCGCGAAGATTTAAATAGTCTGCAATCCCCTCTTCATGCCCTACTTGAGCCGTTAAATAATGTAGCCGTACCCCTTGAGCAAGTTCGTCATGAACTGGCTGATATGAGAGCTTTACTCGCCACGGTTTTAGCATCTATCGTTATGGCCACGATATGTATTGCAATCGGCACTCCTATTGCAGCTGTTCTTGTCTATAAAAACAGACACCGTTTCTTTCCCAACATCGAGGAGAAAGATTTTCCTGGCAATGCCACCGTTGAGGAATCTCCTCCTCGAACGGTGCCTAAGTAGTTCTCTAGGCGCATTTGTGGGAACTTCTAGTCTCGCTTACCGTCGGCGCAAGAGACAAGACGGAGGAAGAATAGATCGTGAGAGATATTAATAATAAAATTGCGCGCAGACGCCTTCCGGGTAGTTATCCTTTAGTACTGATTGTTGAAGACGATAAGTTACAGCAGAAACTCTATAATCTGATAGCAGAGCAAGTGCAGATGATGCCAGTCATTGTTGATAGTTGTCGCGATGCTGTTGAGGCTGCTGGCTCTTCCCATTTCGATCTGATTTTTCTTGATTTGCAGATGCCTGATGCTAACGGCATTGAGTGTGCTGATCGTTTGCGTCTAGTGCCTAATGTACGTGAAAACCAAACGCCAATTATTGCAGTCACCGCTCACGCCATGCCTGGTGATCGTGAGCGTTGCCTTAACGCTGGTATGGATGATTATCTGAGCAAACCCTTTACCCTACTTGAGCTGAAGAATAAAATTTCGCAATGGTCGGCTCGTCGCAGCGCTTAGTTGCTATTGTCTTGACTAAAGACGAAAAAGAAGAGAGCGGATAGTGCCTGCTCTCTTCTTCCTCTTTTTAAGTCTTGTCCCGAATACTTGAAGTTAGTCGTCAACGCGCTTATTCAGCGATTTCTTGTGAATTCTGTTGCTGAGATCGTTGAGCTCGTCTTCGATGTGATTGATGTCTTTATAACTAAGCTTGCCGCCGTTCTTGCTTTTCATTTTCTCTTCTCTTGTAGCAATATGCGAATTTTCATTGCGCAATGAATTTGCTTCTTTCAGAGTTAATTCGCCTGACTTCTCGAAGCGGTTGATTTTTGCCAGCAAGGCAGTGTGACGTTGCGTGATTGTATAGCGACGGCCGCGAGCTTCGCTTGATTGAGGTAGTGCTAAAGCAAGCTGTAACATCATTGTTGCTGCTAAGAGAAGCGATAGTGGTCTCATTACTGTTCCTCCTGGAACCTTGGGACTGGTGGAGACGGCTTTCTGGCCAATTGGTTCCAATGACGTGACAAATAGAAGCTACAGGAGGTGGCGTTTTCTGGTGTCGCCTGTGACTGACTAGATAGTCTGTTGCCCTGGGCTATGCTGAGGCCTCTAAAAGTTTAGGTGCAGTCGCCAGCTGCTAGGATTATGGTTGCACGGCGAATGACCTGGTAGCACTCACAACTGACTGCCTCTAGGCCTTTGCGATCAAGTATGGTGACCTTCCCGCGCACATAGGTAATTAGATTGGCTTTCTGAAGGCTAGCAGCTGTTAAATTTACACTGCTGCGCTGGACACCCAGCATCTGTGCTAAGAATTCTTGAGTGAGAGGGAACGTATCATGGTAGTTTGTTGTGCGGTCATGGAGCGTGAGTAGCCAGCGAGCGCATCGTTCTTCAATTGTGTGTAGGCTATTGCAGGCTGAAGTTTGAGAGATCCAATCGAAGACACTCTGAGCATAACGCAAGGTTATTCGGTTTAGATTTGTACTGCTTTCGAGGTGGTGATAAAAGTCTTTTGCGCTGATGCGCCAGGCTTTACCTGGAACTTGGCAAAAGGCTCTAGTGGTACTAGCACCAGCCTGGAAGAGCAAAGGGAGGCCAACAAAGCCTTCATTACCAATGGTGGCAACTTCTACTTCACTGCCGTTCTGCATAGGCGTAACAATTGAAATTACGCCACTTTCAGGGAAGTAAGCGTATTTTAGAGGCTGGTTTACTTCGTAAATTGATGACCTAATAGCAATCTCGACTAATTCCATACAAGAGAGCAGTGACTGCTGTTCAGAAGTCTCTAGTCTGCGCAAGATGCGATTGGCCGGCTGACTAGACGATTGATTGAGGGGGAAGGTCGTTGGGCTCAAAGTAGACCACTTTTGTAGTGCTGCGTTTGGTGTAGAGCATTGCATATGAGCTTGGCAGTGGTTGCTCTTTGAACAGTGCCGGAAGTTGGTTTATTAGATCGAATCGAAATTGTTCAATAAATCATGACAGAGTGAAAATGATTTGAGAACACATAGTTGTGTTCAGTAGTGAACATATGGGCGATACAAAGTGTGATTGTGTCTGGAATCAGGCACATGGGTATCTTCGTTTTGTGGCTGTATCACAGTGTTGTGTCTGGTATCAGACACAGTGCTACGGTTGCCTGTAGGGTAGTTCGTAGTGATTGGGTGCAATTTTACTTAGTCACAGTGGAGCTCTTTTTCTTGCTTTTGGCTCGGGGCTTGAACTCGCAGATGCTCAATTGATTGGCTTTTGGCGCGCTTGCGCCTTTCGCCTAACTAATTCGTTAACTTGGTAAAACTAGGCTGTAAAAATAAACTGTTTGAACTTGATGCGGCTCAGAGTCTTTTACTCGGTAGAGCTGTGGGTGTGTTCTGATTTTAATTTTGCAGATGAGAAATTGTCGTGCCTATTTGTGTATCCGATATGCTACATATGGTTACATTGATTTTGTAGCGCTCTTTCCATAGTGCTAATTGTGAGCTTCTGCTTCTTCTTCCAAGTAAGCTTGTCAGACTCATTAGTTGCTTGGTTCTAATGCGAGAGCGTTAATACATAGGAATCAATGGCAAGCGAATTGGTACCACCATTACTCTGGTGCAAGGCAAAGGAATGACTACAGAGCAAGCAAATATTCCACCAACTGCCACCAGTGCATTGGCCGATTTCATAGCTGCGTACCTACCAGAGGCTTTTGTCGTCTTAGATCAGCGTGGTGTAATAGTCTTTGTTAGTAGTTGCTTCAAACAGATGTTTTGTTCTGAGCAAGAGGAATTTCTTGGTCTGTCATTTGAGCGTTTCGTACCGCAAGTTTTTACTGTTCTGCGAGATATGAGTTATGAAGAGAATCTCTGTATAACTAGCGATATTAAGACCAGTGTTAGTGAAGTCGTAATTGATACTTATGGTCTACTCCCCGATGGTTCTAGTTTTCCGATTTCGGCCACGCTTGCTTCCGTCCGTACTCGAGAAGGAATTGGCAGTGTTGTAGTTGTGCATAGCCTGAGCGCTGCTGGGCTACATGAATAGATGCCGCAAATAGAGAGAAATGGCGAAGGTACTATAGCTATTCTCGTAGTAGAAGATCACCCTCTTACTCGCATGGGGATTAAGGCACTATTAGAGCGCCGGGCTGAATTCTGTGTTATTGGTGAGGCTAGCAACGGAGTTGAGGCGGTAGAACTAGCCGATGAGCTAACTCCAGACCTTATAATTATGGATATCCATATGCCGAAATTGAATGGCATAGAAGCTGCCGGGCGAATTCTTCAGCGACATCCAAATATCAAAATCCTGATGCTTTCATCGCTGAACGACGAACAAGTTGTGGCTGCCTCACTTGCCAGTGGTGCTACTGGATTTTGTCTCAAGGATGTCGAGCCCGCGCGCTTGTACGCTGCAATCGATGCCGTCCATGCTGGAGATGTTTGGTTAGACTCGGCAATCGGTGGCGTTGTTCTTGGTCGCGGCGCAACTAAGAAGAAGGTATCTACTGGCCATAGCTTTTTTACCCATGATCGCAATCAGTGCCCGCAGATTTCTTCTGACATTGTCAGAAAGCCCGCCAGCAAGAATGGAAAATACATTCCATCAGATTTATCGGCAAGGGAGCTTCAAGTTCTGGCTTTACTGGTTGACGGTCTAAATAACCAGGAAATTGCAATTCGGCTAGCAATTTCTGTGGCCACAGCAAAAACCCATGTGCGCAATATTTTCAATAAATTGGCAGTAAATGATAGAACCCAGGCTGTTGTTGAGGGGATAAAACTAGGTATCGTAACCTAAGCTCCGCAGCCTTCCCGGCCCGCGCAACCAGCTTATGTGCTCACGCTACTAGGTGGTAGACTGTAGCGTCGTTGGAGCTGAGGGAGTGCCATGGACGCTGTCATTCATACTAAACAGGGGCCTAAGTCTTTACATGTCTGTAAGGACGGGACCATCGAGAATACGGGTTGGGTAGCTATCTATGAAGAGGCCTTTCCGGCCGGTCAGCGGCAGAGTTTAGATGATCTGATGCAGCAGCTCCGAGATGGCACGATGGAGCTGGACGAAACTCGCGATGAACATGACAACATCCTTTGTATGACCATAACAGAAGTGTTTCGTCATCCACCGGTATTGCCAACCTTTCTTCTCGCCTGCTACACCGCTGTCGTCCCTGATATGCGCGGCCTGGGTATTGGCTCTATTCATCGCACTAGGCTTGATAGTTTGCTTAAAAATGAGTACCCCGACTATGTTGGCATCGTTAGCGAGATTGAGTCTACTTTTGAACAGGGCATTTCTGCTGAAGCTATGGATGTGCGAGTCAAGCGCAAGAAGTTCTTTATGAAATTGGGATTGCAACCCCTCGATATCAACTATTTTTTCCCTAGTTATGTGGCCGGCGAAGCGCCAATTCCTGGAGAGCTTCTCTGGGTACCTTTTACTGATGAGCCTCTAACTAAAGAGCAGCTTTCTGGTATGGTGACCCGCATTTATACTGAAGGCTATCAATTGCCTAGTGATCATCCGTTGATATCGCAGGTAGTATCATCCATAAAGTAGGTATCATCAATTAAGTAGGCAGCATCAATTAAGTTATAGCTCTCTTGTCTGTTTAACGGTTCATGATTGACGGAGTTTACAATGTCAGAGAAACAATTCACCAAGGAACAAATCAAATTTATTCTGAAGGAAGCCGAGGCCTCCACTGATATTTATGAGCTCTGCTTGCGCCACGATATAACCGAGACCACACTATATGAGTGGTTGGCTGAGAATACTCCGGCTGAGGTTAGCCAGGGCAAGTTTAATCTGCGTCAGTTTATGCAAGAAGTATTTAACGGCGGCATGACTCGCCGCGAATTGCTTTACGCCGGGGCTGCTGGTGTGTCTGGTTTTGCCGCTGGCAATATTTTTGCTATGGTCGGCAATCTTGGTAATGTCGGAAAACTAAGAATGCCTGATTTACTTAACTCTAAGATTGAGGTAGAAGATGCCTCTCGCTACAAGCAATCAACTGAAGAGTTTGGCGACTATCTTTATTTGACACCGCAGAAATTGGGCGGTGGCACCCATGTGGTTGACTTTAAGCAAGGCATAACTCTGGCCTCGATTAGTTACTGGAACTATGGCGATTCTTGTCCGATTTCGCACCATCTTTCAGCTTATCCCTCTAGCAATCCCCGTAAGGGTTTTGAATTTGTCAATTCCACCCAGGGTGGCAAAAATGTCACCATGTACAGCATCCCTACCGAAATAGAAGAGCGCGGTTTGCTTGATACCTGGGGCCAGGGTAATCACATTTATCGCGTCGAATTTGATGGCACCAAGATGGAGCTCAAAGAAGATATCGCTAAAACCACCGGTATTGGCCTTGGTGTGCATATAACCATTTTCCCTGATGCTAGTGGCTTTGCTGCAGCAGACGGCCAGAAAGATGTTTGTGCTTTCTTCGATAGAGTATCCGGTGACAACAAAACCTCGGTACTTAAAGCGTTTCGTGCTGATTGGATCGGCAATGAAAGTGATCGCAACCTCAAAGACAATTGGCGCAAAGGTGGAAAGTTACGGATCGTCGAATTGAATAAGGCTCCTGAAACAGGCAAGTTCGATTTGCAAGGTACAAAAGGTAACAAGATTGATTGGGAAATGGCTCCCATGGCCGAGAATCTAGTTTCTACTGATGGCATTCCGGGCGCTGGTAAGAAGAGTTTGACTGGCCTAGATGCTGTGGTGCACCATCCTGGCAATAAGTATTCGGCCCTGATTATTCGCATGCTTTCTTGTGCGGTTATCGTTGACCGCGAGACCTGGGAGCCGGTGGCTTGTTTGCATAATCCCGAAGGTTCACCTGACAATCTTAAGGTGACTAAACTACATGAGAACCCCAATACCTGGGAAATTGTGTTTGACGACGTTAAGTGTGTTGGTCATGAAGCTGGCTTCTCGCCTGATGGAAAGTTCTTCACCATGATGAACAACATTGAGCAGAATAATATGGCTGTTTATGATACTTCTGACCCCGATCCGCGTAAGTGGAATCGCATCACCTTTGTCAAAGACCCAGAGTGGGTCGGTGATTTCCCCAGCCCCTTCCATCTCTGCTTCTCCATGGATGGCTCTAAGATGTTTGTTTCTGTTATGCATGAGAAACCAGCAAAAAGCGGCTGCTGTGTAGTTGATACTAAAACCTGGAAAATTATCAAGAAGTTCAAGAATATCGGCGTAGATTGCCAGACTATGGCTGTCTCTTATGATGGTAAATATGTCTTCCAGATCTTTAGTGGTTTCCAGCGTCAAGAGAGTGGTGCTTTTGTTTTCACCCAAGATGATTCTTTGCGAGCACTGGGATATTTGCCTAATTTTGGCGGACATCATGACTGTGTCATTATTCCAACCAAGAAAGAGCACATGAAGAATAGTCGCTGTACTACTCTTTAGGCTTGGTTGATAGCTTGAAATGACCAGTGCCAGAAGAAACACCAGTGGACTATTTCTAAAGTTAGCCTGTCAAAATCTCTTGCGACGGCCTACTCGTACTTTGTTGCTGATTTTGGCTGTGGCGCTAGCTACTGGAGCTGTCTTTGCCGCTGTTATCGTTGGTCGCGGAGTGGAAGCCAGTATTGATCGCAGCTTCGCTCAAATGGGGGCCGATCTCGTTGTTGTGCCAGCCGATGCACTGGTAAATATTACTAGCGCACTGCTTACGGTGCAACCTACTGAATCGACAATTGATTTGGCTTTACTTGATCGTATTGCTCAAATCAACGGTGTAGAAAAAGTTGCGGCTCAGAGCATCTATCGAATACCGATGATGGTTCATATGCCTGAGCATCGCGCTAACTTAGTTGCCTTTAACCCTAAGAGCGATTTTACTGTATTGCCCTGGTTGAAAGAAACGCTACCTCGCCAGATGCGCCAGGGTGATCTCATATATGGTGCCAGGCTCGGTCAAGGCCAGGCCTTGGGTGAGGAATTAGAACCTTGCGACCAGGCGGCAATTGTTTATGGCAAATTGGGTCGCAGTGGTGTGGGCCCGCTGGACGATTCAATATTTGCTACCACTGAGACGGCTCAGTATTTGGCTCAGGGCAAAATTAAAGGCTTATCCGCTATTCCTTCGTTCGACCCCAAGCGCTGTTCTGCCATACTTGTGCGTCTGTCGGTTGGCACGACACCCGAGCAGGTCAAGTTTGCTATTTCTCAGCTAAGTGACGTAAAGGTGATAACCGGTACTACCATTGTCACATCGACACGGCAGACAACTTCTGCTCTTTTAGCGGCCATGCTAGTTGTGGCATCACTTGTACTTTTGGGTTCAGCCATTGTCATTGCCCTTTTGTTCTCAGCAATAATCTCTGAGCGCAAACGAGAAGTTGGTCTGCTTTCAGCCATAGGTTCTAGGCGCTCAAATATTGTCAGTATGCTCGTCGCAGAATCTTGCTTTACTACTGGAATGGGTGGGCTTTGTGGCATTGCCTTGGGGACAGCCCTTCTGCTTGTTTTTCAAAGATCATTGGTTTATTACCTTGAAACATTGCACATCGAATTTAGCTGGTGCACCCCTCTAGAAATTTTGGTTGTTGCCTGTCTCTGTATGCTGCTCACAATAATTTGTGGACTGCTGGGGGCGATACTCCCGGCATTAAAGGTCACTGCCAGCGAGCCCTATTCTCTAATACAGCTTGAGGGTGGCTGATGCCTCTAACTGTTAGTAATTTGACAAAGAGCTATGGTGGCCCTTCGGCAAAGTCAATTAACGCTGTTAGAGACGTCAGCTTTGTTGTGGAAGACGGCAGTTTCTTAGCTATTGTTGGTTGCTCTGGCTCTGGTAAGTCTACCCTACTTGCTATGATCGGCGGCATCAGTAAGCCGACGAGTGGTCTGGTTAAATTCGCTGATTCAAATCTTTGGGCGCAGGGAAACAATGCCAGAGCCGATTTTCGCAACTCAACAATTGGTTTTGTTTTTCAGTTTGCCAGTTTATTGCCCACTCTAAAGGCCATTGATAATGTGGCATTGCCTGCCATGGTTAGCGGCGCCCTCAGTGAGAAGGCCGCCTATGCCAGGGCCAGAGTATTGCTTGAACAAGTGGGATTGACTGAACGGATAGATTCTTATCCTGGTGAGTTGTCTGGTGGTGAACAAAGACGTGTAGCCATTGCTCGCGCTTTGATTAATTCGCCGCCAGTGCTGCTGGCCGATGAGCCAACCGCCGATCTCGACGAAGAAACAGAAGTCGAGATTCTCAAATTGTTGCTTGAGATTCGTCATGCCCATAAACTGACAATGATATTGGTCACCCACAACCATGAGATTGCGGCTTTGGCCGATCGCGTCTTAACCATGAAGTCTGGTGTGGCTGAAATCAGTGATGCTATTTCGCAGGTCGATAGAGCAGAGTCAAAGATTGTCAGCCATGAGCGCGTCGACAGTATCTATTCAATTTCAGCCCAGCAAGTAGCTCGCGAGCAGGTACGTCTAGGTGTTGGATTCGAGCGCTATGTTGGCCGCTTTGTGCTCGTACTTTTGCCGCTTCTCTCGCTCATTTATGTGGCCAACCTTGCCGTGGCGAGCTACCAGCAGAGTGTAATCAATGCTCAACTGGATAGGAAGCAGGCCCTGGAAGACCTGGCCATGGGAGACTTAAAGGCCGGAGTAAAAGACATTCGTATGACCGCCGATGGCGGCTATGAACTTGATCTCTTTTTGCGAAATAGCAAAAGCGACAAGCCAATGTTTGTAATGACTCCTGTGGCGCGTGTTTTTGTTCAGCTGGGAAATAGTTGGCTAGAAACGGCTCTAGAATCTGCTGATAAGCCAACTGCCGCGGTGGCGCAAATTAGCTCTGAGCGAATCTTGCGGTATCGTCTCAAGCCCAATGTTCCTGGCTACGCTCAACTCATTCCTTATTACATGCATGTGCGCATTACCAATGATTTATTGGTAAGCCCATCAAGCTTGCCAAAAGATGACTTAATCGAGCGCAATGACAGCTACTATGTTTATCTCAAGCCTCACAATATTAGTGATGAAGTGATTGCCAAGAAATTGAAGTTCGCTGGTGCCCCTCCTGTCTATATGCCTATGCCACCACACTAGGGCTAGCATTTAAATTATTCTCTTGCCTGGTAGTTTGCTCCATGATGCGTTTTCCATTGTCGGTGTTGGGGCACTGGTGCCCCCAATTTCAATATCGAGGGCCAAACCGCCAGAGTAGAAACTTCGGCGTGGTTGTGAGAAAAGTTCTTCACCGTTGAATGTTTTAAACAGACCGAAATTAGGATCGTTAATTGCTTCTTCTGTCGAAGCTGCACCGGTGGGGTCAACTATCGTGAGGTGGGTTCCGAGGCGACCTTTGCCTAAGGCAACTGCCACATTCGGGTCGCCACCGTACTCGCTCAATTCGCACCAATTTAAAGGATAGCCAGTTAGTGGTTGGCCACAATGTTTGCCACCATTCTCGCGGCTTAGATTTTTGACATCGTTCCTGAAAATTATGATTGGGGCAATTCCTCCTTGCACATTGGTATCGGCTATCGTTGAGTATTGGCTTTCAGCGGTTACTCCAATGGGAAACGGGTCTTTACTGATTATTCTTCTTGAAATTGCACCGTCATTGGCAAATTCATAGGCGTATATTTCATTTGGACCTGATTGGAACTGGGCATTAACCATTTCGATAATGGCATCGATGCGTGGCTTGGTGTGGCCGTTGCGTAGCCAGTAATAAAAGTGTTCGGCGAACTGATTAGACGTGGTTGGCACAACTGCTGGTGAACTTTGGAGCATGCGTGCTTCGGCGTCTAGGGGATAGTCGCCGCCGACAGCATCATAAGTGGTTACTTTGTTATCTCTGAAAGTTCCATCGCGCAGAAAATCACTCCACGAGCGCAGACCGGCTACTGGGCCTCCGGTGAATCTAAGTGTCATGGCGCCTTTCGGTCCGCTATCTGGCATGGCAAAGGGCTGGCAGGTGGCGACGCAATATGCTTTGTTCATGGCTTCATCGTAGAAGGGAATTTTTATTTTTCCTAGGCTTTCTAGTTTGAGAACACATTCGAGTCTTACTATTGAGCAGATGTGTTTTTTGTCTGCCGTTCTAAAGGCGCTGCTGCTTACTAGGCTCGATTTTGCTCCGACACCCGCAAAGTTGAAATTGCGGCGAGCTGCTGGAATATTGATGAATGGTCGGTAGCTTCCATTGTTAGTCGTGGTGTTCGATATTTGGGCAAGACTTGCTGGTTGAGGCACTCTTATGGTGGTATCACCTTCGCCCTCAAGCCAGCCGTTGGTAAGTTTGATTGATTCAATTTTTACGTTTTCAGGTAGATTCTTTCGCAGGAAAGTTTCGACGTCTTCGGTTGGTGTTATCGGGTTGGCTTGTATATCAAGCCACTTGTCTTTTTTGCTATTGTTGCCAGTGGAACTCTTCAGGCACTCGCTAAAAGTAGCATTAAGTTCTTCTATTGATTGGTCGAGAGCGTCTTTATCTCTATCTACAAGAAAATTCATTTGGGCGTTTTGTAGCTCCTGGGCCACGATAGCATTTTGCCTTACTGTGCCAACCAGGGTATTGATTCCGGTAACAGGTAGCGGCTCACCATCTGGTGCACAGGTGCCTTTGCCAATGGGCGGATAGTTGCTCAGTGAGACTAAGCCATAGTGCGAATCGTCGATAATTATTTTGGAAAGGTCGTTGGCGGCAATTAGTCCGGCCGCCTCGACAACGCTTTGAGCCCTTGATCTGGCCACAATTTGCAGACAGCACTCGCACATGAACATTAGTGTGGGTGCTACTAGAAAGCAAATACAGACAAAAACCATTAAGAGAATATTGCCCTTTTTGTTTCGTTTAGTCATTTCTTTCACCTCATCCAGTAGGACGGGTGGCCGACTTAGCGGCCACCCTTTGTGTATCTACTTGCGTACTTTGCTTTGGATTGCGTGAATGATCTGCTTCTTTATTTCCTTCAGATTTTTGCCGTTGTGATTCCAAACGTGTCTGCCATCATTGTGGTGACCAGAGTTGCCGCTGCAGCCAGTGTGTCCGCTGCTGCCAGAGCTGGAGCCGCCAGAACCACTGCCACCAGAGCCGCTGCCACCAGAACCGCTGCCACCAGAACCGCTGCCACCAGAACCGCTGCCGCCAGAGCCACTGCCACCGGAACCACTGCCGCCAGAGCCACCGCCACCGATGCCACCAGCGCCGCCGAAGCCGCCGCTGCCTTGACCAGTTGAGCTACCTGTTCCCTGAGCACCAGTGGACCCTGCGGTACCGGTGTTGCCAGAGGTACCGGTGGAGCCAGCACCGCCGACGGCTCCGGTTGTTGAACCAGTTGAACCAGTCGAGCCAGTGGAACCAGTCGAGCCAGTGGAACCAGTCGAGCCAGTGGAACCAGTAGAAGAACCAGTTGAACCAGTGGAGCCGGTGGAACCAGTAGAGCCGGTGGAACCAGTTGATGAACCAGTTGAACCGGTTGAGCCAGTGGAACCAGTAGATGAACCAGTGGATCCGGTTGAGCCAGTGGAACCAGTAGAAGAACCAGTGGATCCTGTAGAGCCAGTCGAGCCGGTGGAACCAGTAGATGAACCAGTGGAGCCGGTGGAACCAGTAGATGAACCAGTGGATCCGGTAGAGCCTGTAGAACCAGTAGAGCCGGTGGAACCAGTTGATGAACCAGTTGAACCAGTGGAGCCGGTGGAACCAGTAGATGAACCAGTGGATCCTGTAGAGCCAGTGGAACCAGTAGAAGAACCAGTGGATCCTGTAGAGCCAGTGGAACCAGTAGAAGAACCAGTGGATCCTGTAGAGCCAGTGGAACCAGTAGAAGAACCAGTGGATCCTGTAGAGCCAGTGGAACCAGTAGAAGAACCAGTGGATCCTGTAGAGCCAGTGGAACCAGTAGAAGAACCAGTGGATCCTGTAGAGCCAGTGGAACCAGTAGAAGAACCAGTGGATCCTGTAGAGCCAGTGGAACCAGTAGAAGAACCAGTGGATCCTGTAGAGCCAGTGGAACCAGTTGATCCTGTAGAGCCAGTGGAACCAGTTGATCCTGTAGAGCCACTGGAACCAGTTGATCCTGTAGAGCCACTGGAACCAGTTGATCCTGTAGAGCCAGTGGAACCAGTTGATCCTGTAGAGCCAGTGGAACCAGTTGATCCTGTAGAGCCAGTGGAACCAGTTGATCCTGTAGAGCCAGTGGAACCAGTTGATGAACCAGTAGAGCCGGTGGAACCAGTTGAACCAGTAGAAGAACCAGTTGATCCAGTAGAGCCGGTTGATCCCGTCGATCCAGTTGCGCCACTACCGGTAGAGCCACTGCCAGTATTGGCTGGGGGATTCGGCGCTACAGGTGAGCCCATATTAGCCAAGAAGGTTTGCATCTGTGGGCTGTCGACGCCATTTTGTGGTGCAATCAAGAATATGTAGTTGGCTGGATACCAGGCACCTGCTGTCCAGTATGTGAATCCACTCCATACATCTTTGTTTGCCTGCATATATTGCATCATTGCGCTCAAGTCAGCTAGAGCACCGGGAGCTGATGTCACTCCCATTTCGCCGAGGAAGGCTGTGCGGTGGTTGGCGCGGCACCAGTTTGTGAATCCGCTTAGTGTAGCTACGGCGTCGGTGGTGCTCAAGAAGTCTGTGTGAGTTCCCGAGCCGTCGTAGTCTAGATACTGGTGTACTTCATACGCGAAGTTATTGGCTGAGTCAGTGATTTTCACCATTTCAGCGGCGTTAACCTGGACAAAGTCTTTGGGGTGATCCCAATATGTTGATGGCACAAGTATTAGGTTCTTGCAGCCTGTGCTTCTGATGCCATCAATTGCTGCTTGAGCCGATGCACGCCAGGTTGCTGCGGTCATTGACCCGCCTACTGGTTCATTCATTAAGCCGAAAATTACCCGAGGATAGTTGATGTAGTGTGCCGATAGCTTCTTCCAGAAGTCAGCGTACATGCTGTTGGGATGCCCACCAGGAACACCAATTGTGACGTTGCGGTAGGCACCATAATTGTGCGGGTCTAAAATTATCGACATGCCTTTGGCGTTGATGGCCATCACCACTGCATCGAGACGGGCTAGCTCGGCGGCATCAAGATTGCCATTGGCAGCTGGTTGAACCCGTTCCCATGAGAATGGAACACGGATGCAAGTCATGCCCTTGGAGGCGTAGTAGTTTATTTCAGTTTGCGAGGGAAAAACGTAGTTGGTGTTGTAAGTGCCAGGCACCATGAGCGGATTGAATTCTCCTCCTGAGATATTCACACCCATTAGGTTCATGCCTGAATTGTCAGCTTGGGCCGGTGCGCTGTTGGGCACCAGGGTAATGTAGATTGCTAAAACTGATAGGAAAATGGAGCGATAAAGGCGCACGAAAGAGTGGCGTCGCTTTGAGCGACACTTTTGGCTATTCGACATAAATTATTCCTCGCCACTAAAGTTGCATAATTCAGGTCATGTTCGGCTACATCCAGTGAACCTACATACCTGTTATGTCTCCATTCGAAGTCTTGGTCGATCTTGACTTGTGGCAAGCTGCTAGTTGAACCGTCGCAAAGATTCACTAAAAACAGAGTCAGGATGGTCTCAAATGGGGTTATACGAATTAGGCCCAAGCGTTACGCGGCGGTAACGGTTTGGGCCAAAAAGATTTCTAAAATGCTTCAATTAGGCGCCAGTGGCACCGCTTGCGATTTCGGACTGCCCTTTCGGAGCAGCTTCTAGCGAAACATGTCGTCGGTTAGCGAGTCAAAGGGATCGGCTTTGTCGAATCCGTATTTCTTTCGCAGGGCTTTGAAGCGAGGGAATATCTCGTCGCTATCAGTGAGCCAGACGTTAGAGAGGGTGCAACGGAAGCGATCGTTTGCCTTAGATTCGCTTTCTACCTTATCTATAAGGTCGCTACCGTGGTTTTTCAGCAAATCTTCTAAGGTTGCCTCGGCTACATAAGCCAGGGCGTCTTTAGAAGGGGCGCTTTTCACTAGCTGTAAGACCATCGTCCAGCCGTCTTGAGGCTCGTCACTGACAAGTTCCTGAACATACTTGGCTGCCCAAGAATCTTCCTTACTGCCGGTCTCAAAGTTGCGAAAATAGGCTACGGCGACTTCTTTGGGGTCTCTGGTTTTTTGTTCAGTCATGTCTTTTATATTTACGGTAGGGGCATCCAATTTTGTACTTTTGGTCAATTGAAGGGTTGAGTATAGCGGAATCTAGCGATTGAGCCGAGGGTGAATAACTAAGGTCTTTACAATCTTTCGCTATTTTTATTTGAGAAAGTTTGTAGATGTAGTACCAGTGGCTGTCTTACCTTTGCTCGCGGCGCTCTTTCCTTGACAGCTTTGGGTCGAACTAGTAAAACCGTGAGCAACTAGAGTGTTTGCTCTTTGCAATGGTGGTTTCATGAGTAGTGTGGCTGTGATTAATCAGGCTCCTTGGCGAGATACTGCTAGCGAAAATGTTTTGAGTCATTTGCAGCTGCCTTCAATACAAGGTATGCCTGACAGTTTAGTTTATGATGTTGCCATTATCGGCGGTGGCATGGCCGGCCTCAGTTCGGCCCAGGCTTTTGCCCAACTAGGCGCTAGCGCTGTGGTTTTGGAAGCGCAACCAGCACTTGCTTTAGGTGCTTCTGGACGAAATGCCGGAATACTTTGCGCTGGCATCAACATGCCCATCACCTATACACCGAAAGGTAGCAGTGCCGCTGAATTGTGGTCGGCCACTCAGCGAAAGCTTTTTGAGGTACTTGAGGAAGCGCGCGAGCAGTCATCTTTCATTGATGTAAAACGAGTTGGAGCAATGTGTTTGGCCACCAGTAAGACCGCTGCTGCCAGGCTGAAACGTGAGACTAAAGCACGGCTAGAGGCCGGAATGAGTGCTGAGCTGATTGCTGCTGCTGAGGTGTCACGACTTTCTGGCGGCTTCATCGATGTGAGCAATGTGCTTTCGGCAATGATGCTTCCTGATGAAGGGGCGATTCATCCGTTTACTCTGCTTGCCACCATGGCTAATCGGGCCCGCCGCTCGGGCTGTCAAATTTATGGCGAAGCTCGAGTAGAGTCGGTTGAGCCATCAGCACGCGGCTATACCGTCAAAACCACTAACGGAAAAACTATTCAGTGTCGCGCTGTAGTTTCTGCTGTCGGCCCACTAGAAGCACCGACTGGTCGCATCTTTGCCCTGGCTTACAAAGTTGAGATACCTGAGAGTTGTCCGGTTTGGTGGGATGCAAATCCCTATATTTATTATGACTATCGGCCTGGGAATGGCTGCTTAACCGTTAGTGGAGGCCGCTATGGCACACCAGGTACCAGTAAGTTTGATCAGCAGTATCACTCTAAAATGGCTGCGGCTACCCGCCAGTGGGTGCCCGCACTCGCTGGTGTAGAGCCTGATTACAGTTGGGGTGTAGACCTTCATGTAGCACCAGATTTGCTACCAGAACTTGTTACTCTGGGAGATAACTGGCTTTCTATTCAAGGCCTGGGGGCTCTTGGTGTTCTGCCTGGATTGGTTCTTGGTGAGCGCGCCGCTAAGCAAATAACCACGAGTTTGGCGCTTTGCAAGAAGTAGCTTTGTCTAAGGTTTGTTAGGATTGCCTTCTGTTTCTTTCAGCGGAATTGGTGGTAAGAGCGGCTCTACCTGCGCAATAAGGAACTCAGCATCAAAGTCTGGCATATAGACATATTTGTCGGCACCTAAAAGCTTTCCGGCCAGTGCAGTAGATTTGTTGACGATTGATGCCAGGGGAGTTGGCTCCATGCAGAGCATGACAAATGCTACGTCTTTGTGCATAGAATCGGGCGCTTTGACACGCTGTAGAAACTCGAACACTGATTCTTCTTCAAGATGTACGGCTGAAATAATCAGGTCGACATGATCGCGGCTATCGAGAAAGGCCATGGCTTGTGCAATAGTCAAGACTGGTACGACTTGATGACCAGCACTCTTCCAAGCTTCTTTTAGCTTGTCAATGTTTTCTGGATTTTCCAGGGTCAAAATTCTGTAGGTATCTTCTGCGTTAAGGTGCACAGAGGGCTGTTCAATTTCTGTCATTGGCCGGTTATCCCAGGTGGTTCCTCGAATGTTGCTAGCTTGTATTCTAGCTGAATGTGGCCTAGGTTTGAAATGTTAAGAGAATGCACCTTAGCGCCAGTGTTAAAGTAATGGATGCAAGACTATTGCCAGAATAAATATGTGGGTAACTAAGAGGCCTGGTTCAATGTACGACGAAAAGACAATTCAGCTCGACCAATTCATGAAAGTGGCTGGCTTGGTGCAATCTGGTGGTCACGCTAAGCAAATTATTCAATCGGGTGCGGTTGTTGTGAATGGTGAAGTCGAGGTTCGCCGCGGGCGCAAGCTTCAGGCCGACGACGTCGTTGTATTTGAAGGGCAGTCGTATGTTGTGCCTGAGATTGAAGATTGAGTAACTTCGAGTTTTTCGCTGACTTAGAATCCACCACCAATTCCGCCCATATTGTTGATCATGAAAGTGCCCGCGATGTGAACCAATATTGGAATCAGTGCCAGTGCTAATAGCTCTATTGCTAAGCGGTCTCTCTTCACCTTGTTGCGGCGCAGCCAGCCAAAAAGGCAGGCTAGAACAAATGAAATAGCTGTAGCTATGCGCGACAGGTCTCTGGCACAGTCGTAGCTCATGTCCGCTAAGTGTCCAACTTGATTATACGCACCATAACGTGGATCGATTGGCTGGCCCACCAGGCCCTGAGCGTCTGCGCTGCTGGCCAGCTGCCAACATAGTGCCACCATCATTGAAGCGGCATAAGCCTGCAAGCGATCGCGCATTTGCTTCATTTGTTTCGGACAATTGTCTGTTACTAGTGTGCCGTCATCTTTGCGGTAGAAGTAGGTGCAGACTCGCTCTCCTGCTGCCTTTTTGTCTAGGAGAACTATCACTTCTTCATCGCTTAGGCTACTTAAGTTGTGTACATTCAGTTTGCAGTCGCCGCAAAAGCGAACGCTTATATTGCTTTGCTCCGCCTGCATGTCGTCCCATTTGACGCTGCACGGCGTGGATATAAAATAGCTTTGAATTTGATTCTTGATGGCGCGTTTGCGCTTGAAAGACATGACTGGAAAAGAAAGCATAGAGGCTCACCTCTGGTGGTAGAAAAAGAAAACAGTGTGGACCAACTTTAGACGGCGTTAATCTGCCGGTAAAGCGGAGAATCCACACTGAAGTCGCGTTTTTCTAAGCCTGGTCTCTATTCGCCAGCGTTGAAGCTATTAACATTAGCCTTGATTTTGTCTTTAAACTCAGTTGGTGAGTCAACTGGACAAACTATTTTGACGTACATGTGAGTCTTAAGCTCTTTTGAGTACGGCGCTAATAATAGAGTGGTGCGGAAACCCTGGAAGGTCTCAGATGGCACTTTGTCTTTGTCGTAACCGTTGTACTCGCCAGGCCGCAGGTCTACATCACCGAGTATGCCGCCTAATTCTGGAGCCAATTCAAGTTTTCTTGTGTAGTATTCATACTCTTTGCGAGTTTTGCGCTCGAAGTGCAGGGAGTTGCCTTTAAGAGTAACTACGGCTTGAGGATAGTATTGTTTGACTATCGCCATAATGTTCTTATAAATCACATCTGGTGCTTGTTTTTTCACCACGATTGTCGGTGGCAAAATGCGTTTGTCCGGATCAACAGCTAGAGGCGGCTCATTGGCGTTGAACGATTTCACTAAATATTTGAATCTGTCTTTGAAGTCGGTTAGAACATCTGGTGGATAGACCAATTTAGCTAGTAAATGGGAATTTCTCTGCCTCGAGAATTCTGCCATTTGCAGAATTGACTGAGTGCCATCAACCACGTCCGATGGCAGCAATTGTTTATCAGCGCCTTCATAGGCACCGGGTTCGAGGGAAACATCACCGATAATGCCGCCCGGTAATGGGGCAAGTGCCACTGTTTTTGTGTGCGCACTAAGCTCTTGAGCCACTCTGAACTGGAAGTGCAATTTTCGGTTGGCATAGGTCATTTTGCCGTTGGGGTAGTACTCTTTCACGAGATTCTGTAGGTCTTGGAAAATAGTATCGACATCCACTGCCTGGGGAGTTGAAGCTGGCGTTGCCGCAATTTTAAGCGGCTCGGAAGCCTGTGCAGCTATTTGTGAGGCCGATGACAATGTCAAGACAGTAAGGCATGAAAGAGCTATTGCGGAGCGATTAAACCGGGTGCGGATGAACGACGGCAAGATTCTACCTCTTTGGGCTGTACTACTAGAAATTCTGTATTTCTACAGACAAGTTACCCGAGATTATACCTGCTACCTTGCCAGGCAGATTAAATCTGCTGATCGGCTGATTCTTTCTTCCTACTTTTTAGTCAGCTAAGCCCTAGCTATAGCTTTGTCTATGCTCTTAACTGCGTCACAGAATTTGGCAATTTCTTCTTCAGAGTTGTAATAGTGCACTGATGCTCTGACAAGGTCGGATAAACCTCGATTTTCCATGTCAATTCTTGTACCGCTCAGGGTTGACGCTGCCACGTTTATAGCTTTGCTAGCAAGAAATGCCTTGACCTCTAGGGCGCTGTAGCCAGCCACGGTGAAAGTGACGATGCCGCATTTGTTTTCGCCTAGGTCTTGTACTTTGACAGAGGGGAGGGCTGCCAGGGCCACTCTTAGCTGCTTGGCCAGGCTGATCACCCGCTGCTCGATATTGCTCAGACCTAAATTGAGAGCATAATCAATTGCTTGGCCCAGACCGAGCTTTGCTGCCACATTGCATTCCCAGTTTTCAAAACGGCGCGCATCTGGGCGCATTTTGTATTGGTTTCGGCTGCTCCATTCGGCTGCGTGAAGGTCGAGAAAAGGAGGTTCTAGCTTCTCTAAGATGCTTTTGCGAACGTATAGGAAGCCTGTTCCTCTCGGGCCCCGCAAGTACTTGCGACCGGTGGCTGAGAGAAGATCGCAGCCGATTTCCTCAACATCAATCGCTAACTGACCGACTGATTGGCAAGCATCAAGTAAGTAGGTGATTTTGTGCTCTTTCGCCAGTTTTCCCACCGCGGCCGCTGGATTAATCAAGCCGCCGTTGGTTGGCACATGGGTGAGGGCTATCAGTTTGACTTTATCGTCAATTTTTTCTTGCAGTCTTGTTAAGTCAATTTGGCCATACTGATCGTTTTCAACTATTTCGATTTCGACTCCGCGAAGTTTTGCCATTTGCAGGAAAGCAATGTAATTGCTGGCATATTCATTGGCGGCTGTGAGTATGCGATCTCCCGCCTTGAGCGGCAAAGAATAGAAGGCCATGTCCCAGGCTCTAGTGGCGTTTTCTACCACAGCGATTTCGTCTAGTTGGCAATTGATCAGCTGGGCAATTGATTGGTAGACCTTCTCTAGTCGTGCGGCCTCTTGATTAGCGGCCTCGTAGCCGCCAATTTTTGCTTCTAGCTGTAAGTGGTTTATCACAGTGGCCAACACTGATTCTGGCATCAAGGCTGCACCGGCGTTATTGAAGTGCAGTCTTTCTTTTGATGCCGGGGTATCCCGGCGGGCTAGTTCAACGTCTATTTTGGCTATCATTCGACAAGTTTAGCGCCCTGAGAGGCTAGGCGAAATTATCTTGTTCTATTTTTTTTCTATTTTTTCAAAGCGCGGGCCAGTGGCATGAGTTTTTCTCGGCGATGAAAGTGGCATATAATCGCTGTTATGAGTGTATTAAATCAAGCCAGCGTAAGCCAAGCAAAAGTTTGCCAAGCCTATTGCCAGATAAAGCCTGTTTATCATGGTAAGGCTTATTGGCGCTCTTATTTGTCTCGCTTGTGCTCTTCGCTGCTGGCAATTGCACTAGCTTCTTCCCTTAGTGCTTGTGGCGGTTTGCGCCGCTCTGCGGTCGATGAAGAGGTGCAAAAAGTCAGGGCTGCGAAACAAGTTAGATTAGAAGACAAAATACAAGAGTTTGGTAATCAGACTCATAAATTCAAAATGCTACCTCCCAAAGCTTTTCTCTTCTCTCAAATAGATACGCCTAGTGGCCAGGTTTTTTCATTCTCTACTCCTCCTCGCAAAGACGGCCGAGTGGGAGTTTTTACTGTCAGCTGCGTGGCTGACCAACCCGGCCATAAGCATACTGCGCCGGGCGAAGTGGTGCGCTCAGTGCTAGCGCCATTGGCTCAAGGCTGTATAGATTTTCACACGAGCTCAAATGAATCATTCGACGAAAAAGGACGCACATTTGAAGGAGTTCAATTCACCGGTTCTTATGGAGGGTATTATCCAATCATTGGCTATGTTTATGTCACCCCGGTGCAGGGCGGCTTTTACATTGTGCAGTGGCAAGATGGAGAAGTGAATTTCCCCCTAACAAAAGAGGTAATGTTGAACTCGTTTAAGTCACTGGAAATTGAGTATTAGTTTTAGCTACGCACTGCGGCTGTGAGCGGTGCAGCTGAGTGGTCGCGAGGGGTGAATTGAACTATGCTGATGGCTGACACTCTGGCAATTTTTTTGGTTGTTCTGGGCTTCCTGTTGGCCTTGCCGGGCTTGTGGCTACTCTGTGCTGGGTTATGGCCCACTGCGGTGTCTAGAACTACAGATGATTGCCGAGCGGGTTTACTCTTCCCCTTTTTAGTTGGTATACCGATTTCAGTGCTGGCATTTTTCGCCACAGTTTTTGCCAGTAAGAGTTTGGGGCCGGCTAGCGGTTTTGTCTCCATTGCCATTGTCTGTTTTTATGTCCTATTTGCCAGTGTTGGTATCGCTGGATTAACCACCTCAATAGGTAACCGCCTGCCCTCGCCCGCTGATATAGAACGCCCTTGGAAGGCGACAATTAGAGGCAGTATTGTTTTAGAGCTAGCTTTTCTTTTGCCTCTTCTCGGTTGGTTTATGCTTTTGCCGTCGGCCCTGATCATAGGCTCCGGTGCTGCGCTGCGGTCGATTATCAAAGGTATGCGCAAACCGAAGCCAGCACCCCAGGAGGCCGCTTTAGAGGGTAGTACAGATATGAGAAAGGAGACCAGGGAAAATTTAGGTAGCAACCCCGGAGTCGCCTAATGACCATTTCTCGGCGCCAGCTTCTTAAGATTGCTGCGCTGACTACAGCTTCGGCTGGCTCGCTGCCGCTGAGCGGTTGCGAGAGCATTACCAGTAGTGCCAGTAAGTGGCTCGGCGAAGGTATTCCGGCGAAGGTTGGCGTGGCCAGCGGTGTTGCTGTAGATCCTGATTTCCACTTCTTGTCTCGGGCGACTTATGGCCTCTGGCCTGGTGATCTCGATTATTTGAAGAAATTAGGTCGAGAGAAGTGGCTCAATGAGCAGTTGAATTACAGTCAAATCGATGATCGAGCCTGTGATTTGAGAGCACGGCGCTTTGAGACTCTGTGGCTTGATCCCGGCACCTGCTTTGAGTACAAAAAGCCGGTTTTGCGTGACGAACTTGTGCGTCACATGCTGCTCAGGGCTGTATACAGTAAGCGCCAGTTGTATGAAGTGATGGTTGGTTTTTGGAGCGATCATCTCAATATTGATGTGGGCAAAGGCGATGCAATATACGCAAAAGCCACTGATGATCGCACTGTTATTAGGGCTCATGCCTTTGGGCGCTTTCAAGATCTAATTGCTGCTTCTGCTAAGTCTGCTGCCATGCTCATCTATCTTGATGGCAAGGAGAATCGCAGCGCCGCCCACCCAACGGCTGCGAATATTCCTAACGAAAACTATGCTCGGGAGCTGCTTGAGCTGCATACCATGGGAGTAGACGGCGGTTACACCCAGCGCGATGTCTATGAAGTGGCTCGCTGTCTTACTGGCTGGCGCATCCATACACCCTGGCAGCGGGGCAAAGTCTATTTTGAGCCGAGCGAGCATGACGATGGTGCCAAGCTTGTACTGGGAAAAACCATTGCTGCTGGAGGCGGTGAGCACGATCTTGATGCTGTGCTAAATATTGTCTGTAAGCATAAGTCTACCGCTCGCCATATTGCCACTAAGTTGCTGCAACATTTTGTCAGTGAAGAACCGCCGGCAGCTATGGTTGATAGGGTTGCTGCTGTTTTTAAGAAGAGCGACGGTGATATTCCCTCGCTACTTCGAGCAATATTTAGAGATGAGCAATTTGATCAATTTGCTACGGCGAAAATAAAAAGACCATTTCATTTTATTGCCAGCTCGTTGCGTTCACTTGCTGCTGACACCTACGCCCATTCTTCTTTGACTGAATATTTAAATCGCATGGGTCATGCGCCATTTCAATACCCTACACCCGATGGTTACCCAGATCAGTCGTCTTATTGGCTGTCTACTTTGCTTTGGCGCTGGAACTTTGCCCTCAGTGTGTGCAGCAACAAAGTGCCTGAGGTGACTGTACAGCTGGCTGAGCTAGCCACTGCTGTTGGTGCTCTTGGTCAAGATGAGAGCAGTGATAAATCGGAAAAGTCCGAAAAATCAGAAAAATCTGACAAGTCTGAAGGTTTCGCAAGACATAGTGCGGTAACGAGCCCACAGTTAGACCGGATGTTTTCTCATTTTGTCGGTCGTCTGCCGACAAAATTGGAGCGTAAAACTTTCTTTGAATATCTGGCACAATCAAAGAAAGATGTTCGCCCTGAGCTGGTTGGTTTGATTCTCTCTTCTCCTGCATTTCAGAGGTGTTGATGGCCTCTCCTCAAGACTATTCAAGAAGAGCATTTCTACGCAAACTGGCCTTTGCCGATGAAGCGCACTTAGGCACTGTCAATAAGTCATTGGTTTGTATTTTCTTGCGTGGTGGCGCAGACACTCTCAATATGCTGGTGCCCTATGCCAATGACGACTATTATAAATTGCGGCCCAATATTGCTATCAAGACCCCCTCTCGGGGCGGGCCTGCTGCTGCTCTAAAGCTCGATGATCTCTACGGCTTTCATCCTAAGATGGCGCCGCTTTTGCCGATCTATCGAGAGGGACGCTTAGGCATGGTGCAAGCTGTCGGCACCGATAATTTTTCTGGTTCGCATTTTGAGGCTCAAGATCAAGTTGAGCATGGGGAATCATGCGGTCACAGCCTTGGTGGTGGCTGGCTTGGTCGGCACTTAGCTAGCCGTAGTATCGGGCAGCAAACGCCACTGTCAGCGGTTGCAATTGGAACTGCTTTGCCTGAGTCACTACGGGGTGCTCCTTCTGCTAGCGTCCTCAATTCTATTGAAGAAATAAAGTTGCAAGCTCCGGCTGGTCAGTCGCGAGCTATAGTCAAGGCACTGGCCCAGCTTTATGGTACTGAAGTGGCACTCTTGGCTGAGCCTAGTAAGACAACTCTAGGCCTGCTTGGTCGGGTCGAGAAGCTTCAGGGGAAGACTTACCGTCCCGCCAATGGTGCAGTCTATCCTGATAATACTTTTGGCAAGGGCTTAAAAGAAATCGCCCGGCTGCTTAAAGGTGGCGTCGGCCTAGAGGTGGCCGCCCTTGATTTGAATGGTTGGGATACTCATTTCTTCCAGGGGGCGGAAGCGGGATTGCAGGCTGATAGCATTGAGCAGTTAGCGAACGGTTTGGCGGCCTTTGACAGAGATTTAGGCTCTGCCAGAGGGGCTGTCACCACCTTGGTAATTACTGAGTTTGGTCGGCGCAGCTACGAGAACAGTTCAATGGGCACTGATCATGGGCGTGGATTTACAGTCTTTGCTATCGGTGATCGCATTGCCGGTGGTCAGGTGCATGGCCCTCTGCCCCATTTAACTCGTGGACAGCAAATGGATTTGCTTGGGCCGTCAGGCCTGGCTGTGCAGTTCGACTATCGCTCAGCCCTATCTGAAATTCTAGTGCGAGCTCTCGATAATCGCCGCATAGAAAACGTTTTTCCGGGCTTCAAAGGGCAAGAGATTGGCTTGGTCAAGCGGGCAATTGTTTAAGCCGAACCACAGTCTTAAGTCGGGTATGATAACCTGAGCTAATGAAAAGGATTGACCTCCAAGGAAGAACTCGATTTCGTGCAATTGCCGCTGCGGTGGCAGTTTTGGCGCCTCTTGGGACTTCGCTAGTTTTGGGCCTGCCGGCTATCGCCCTGCCTGGGGCCGGGGCGCTGTCATTCAAGCATAGAGAGTCGATTCAGGCTTCTGGGCCTTTTAGTGCTCCTGCTCGCGCCGGTCTTGGTCCTAAAACTATTTCTGGTGCCCAGGTGCAGACTCTTCTGAGTTCGCTTCTTTTTCTCAATTTGACCACTGTTAAGCCAGCGATTGTCTCTAAGCAAGATATTGCCCTGACAGATGCCATCGGGCGGCAGGTAAAGGCTGGAGAAAGACCTGAGATTGCCGATTTGCTGGCTCTCTATAATCTTCGCATGAAAGAAAAACACTATCTTGCGGCACTCAGTTGTGTCTCCTTTATTTCCTTTCTTCATTCCTCTAGCGCAAATGCCAAGTCGCCTTCAGTTGTTAGTGACTCAGATTTGGCGAAAACTAAACTCTTGGCTGGTCGCGAGCTGTTAGAGCGAGCCGAAGATGAAGCAAAAAGTTTTGAAGCTAATTCGCTACTTCATTTGAAATTGGCTAAGACTTTGCTGCAATCTTCTGGCGACAAGAAGCTGATCGAACGTGTTGATAATGATATTCAAAAACTTGAGAAATCTGGCTTGAAACCCCATGGTTATGCTGGCTTTCTTATGCTTGGTAATGTTGTTAATGGTGTGATTCAATATAGCCCTGCTTCTTTTTGCAAAACAATAAAGGTCGGCGACTGCATAGTTTCGGTAGATGGAGTTGCGACTGCTGGTCTTAGTTCGCAGCGCGTGCGACGTTTGCTTGATGGTGTGGAGGCGAACGTCGCGAAGTTAAAAGTAGAGCGCGGCAAACATCATTTTGCCACCACTTTTAAGCGCGGTGAGCCCCTTCCGGCTGATGTTCCCGATGGCTTGACGGCGCAACAATATTTGCAGCTCGCTAGTCAGCTGCGCGAAGTTTGTCGCTTTGAAGATGGTAGATTGGCTTTAGCTAAAGCTCAGAAGGCCGATGCTAATGGCCCTATCGCTGACCGTGCGGCTAAGATGCTTTTAGCCCGCTTCCCTAAGGTAGAACCGAGTAAGCAAGCCGTAACGCTCTATTCGTCTGCCTATTGGCTGCATCAAGATAAAAGTGATGCTGCTGAAAAAGTGCTACAACGTTGCATTGCTTCTTGGCCTGAATTTGAGCTGCCTTACCGTCAACTTGCTTCTGTGTATAGAAGTTCGGGGCGATTGGCCGAAGCCAAAGCTACCTTAGAGCAATTGCTGAAAATCAATCCGAATTATGCTCGGGGCTGGTGTGATTTATCGCAGATAAAGTCTGATCTGAAAGATTTTGATGGCTCCATGATTGATGCTAAGCACGCAGTAGAACTCGACCCTGATGATGCTGTCGTGAATTCTTGGCTGGCTGAGCTGAGCAAGAAAGATTCAAAAACGAAGTAAGCGATAGCTTTTGTTTTTTCGTTTAAATTCTATTGGCGACTTTAGTCTATTTGGCGATATCGAACATTACCACCAGCGATGGTATCGCTTGAATGAGAAAACCTGTCATGAATAAGATTGCTCCGGCAAATCCAAAAGAGCGATCGGGTAGATTGTCTGCGTACCATTCAATCATTGGCGACAATGTGGTGACAACCAAGACGGTGCCAGCAAATGTCAGGCCTAGCTTGATGCCAAAGTGAGCTACTTTCAGGCTATCGCTACCGAAGCTGGCGCCCACTAAGGCTGTTGCTGCTGCCAAGCCGCCAAGCACCAGGGCTATTATCAGTTGGGCTTTTTTTAGATGAGGCTTCTTGTCGCTCTGATAAAACTCTGCCGGTGTGATTTTAAATTTCGGTAGTATCACTGACACTAGCAGAGACAATGGGCCCAGAATTAGAGCCAGAGATTTGTAGTCGACCACCCAGAGTGCCAGTGTCAGAGCAAGTGCTCGAAGGGCACCAATGCCGAGCAAGAACCAAAATGTATCAGTCTTGCCTTTGCCGATGCGATCGATGTGCAAGCCGAAAGCAGCACCTAGCCCGATGCCTGCAATCAAGGCAAATTTTGGCCCGAGAGGGAAAATGAAACCGGCAATCATCAAGAGGCTATAATTGACGAGGCGAGTGATTGTACTAAGCGGACCTTTCTCGCCACCGAATAGGTCGTAGGCTAAGTAGAGTCCACCGACAAGGTCGCAGGCCATTCCAAGTAGAGTCAGTTCAGCTGAAAAATGCGGTTCCATAATACTCTGCCAAGCTTAGGCAATAAACATACCATTGATGGGTGAGATAGTTTGCTTAAATTGGCTTACTTGGCACCCTAAATTCGGCGTCAGAACTACCTAACTAACGGTGTATGTAGCGAAAATGAGTTACGAAAGAAAGAATATTGTTCTAGGGTGACTCAATCAAATTCTATATTAACGTAGCCACTTGAATTGGCGAGATAGGCACGACTCTTATCAAACACTTTACGACTTAAGCCAGCTGCTTCAAGCTTAGAATACACATCCTCTGTTACTGAAAAGGAAGGATGCGTAATCAAGTCCCAGCCCCCGAGGGCTTTAACTGCAGCCTTGAGGGAACGGTCTGTTCCGGGGATGATGGACATGCTTATACGGATCAGTCCTTCGTCTGAGAATAGCTTTCGTTCCTCTCTAACAAAGTCTAATCGCTGTAAGTCCGGAATCAGCCCGCGATTTACGAAAATAAAGGCATCAACGTTTTGAATTAGTCTTTTGAATATTGAACGTTTTTTCATTGGCGGTGCATCTCTTTTTAAGCCAATTAGAATAGTGCGACGGCCTGAGATTTATTGGGATAATGCACTATAAACCACACTTAAGTCCACGAACAAAGACCTCAGAGCAAGTTCTTCTCCGTTTATCATACTCTTATTGACACAGCAAGCTGCTGCAAAATTATTCTGGTTAATCAGGTACTTGAAGACAGTGTCTTTATTCCAACTAGCTAGGAAGCGCGAACGTTTTGATTAGCGGTGATGTTGCTTGGAGCGGGCTTATTAGCCAGGCTAATCAGTAAGTTCTTGACGTTTTGGTCTTGCACCGCATTAATGAGTGCCTCGTAGTTTTTCTCGGTGACAAAATTGTATTTGACCTTGAGGCCGCTCATGTCACCGTTGCCATTGTTGTCGTTTTTGAAGGTGGCTTGGATAGCACGTGTTAGAGCTCTTACCTCGGCAACTGAGTGTCGTTTACCGTCAGTGGCAAGAATTCGCTCTGCCGATTGCCAGGGCCCTTCGCCTCTGCGCACTGTGGCAAGCTGTATCAGGTTGTCGCTCGGCTTGAGAGCAACTGCCTCTGGCTTAGTTTCTTTTTCTACGGCTTCAGGTTTAGGAAGTACTTCGGCTGCTACTTCAGGCACTGCCGTGCGAGCAACCACTGGCGGTACTAATGGCGCAACTACTGCTTCTTTTGTGGTTTGCTCCGCCGCTGCTTTTTCGGCTGCTACTCTTTCAGCGGCAGCCCGTTCAGCTGCAGCTCGTTCGGTGGCAGCTCGTTCAGTAGCAGCACGTTCAGTGGCAGCGCGTTCTGCCAGTGTTTTTGCAGTCGCTTGATCGCTCAGAGGCTCTGCTGCTACTTTGCTTTCTACGGCTGGAGCAACAACCTCTGCTGCTACTTTGCTTTCTACGGCTGGAGCAACAACCTCTGCCGCAGCTGGTTTGATCGTCTCAGCGACTACTTTCTGCTCGGCTACCGCTGGCACTGCCGGCTTAATTGCTCCTTCGGCAGTTTCGATGGTCCTGGGATTAATTTGAGCGACTTCTTGCGCTAAGCGCGAATCAGCAGCACTGACTGGGGCAACTTCGATGGTCTCTTTTACTGCGGCTGTTTCAAGTTGGGGAACTAGTTTTGGCACAGCCGCTGGTACAACTTCGGGTACAACTTCTGGCACAATTTGCGGTATTACGTCTGGTACAGCAATTTGCTCCACTTTTGGCGCTGCCGCTTGTTCTAGAGCTTGGTGCTCTGTCACTTGTCGCTCGACTGCTTGCCGCTCTACGGTTTGCCGCTCAACAGTCTGGCGCTCAATATTGCTGACTGCAAGGCGCTGTGATAGGTTTTGCTCAGCTGTTTCTCTAGCGATGGTAGATGCCGCTATCTCTGCATCTTTCGCTGCTATGCCAACTTTAGCGCCGAGGCCGATTGGGGCAATCAAAGCTCCTTGCACGGCTCCTATGAGGCCCTGCCTCGTTAGATTCTCGGCGCTATAGTCGAAAGTGCCATTTTCCATCGAGGCAATCATGGTTGGTCGCGCGATGGCACCGGCAGTGGCACCTGCTACTACAAGCTTGGTAGCTAAAGTGGCACCTTCTCTAGTGGCTAGTGCTGCCAGAGAAATACCACCGGTGGGCCCGGCGAGCGCGATAGCGGCGGCTATGGACGCGGTTGTAAGAGTAACATCGGCAACAAAGTGTGCATATTTTTCATTTGAGTCTAGATTGTTCTGGTAGGTCTTGCTGTAGTACTCAGCCAGGGCTTCTTGCACGGCTGGTGGCAGTTTCTCCATATTGGCATTGAATTGCTTCAGCACCCCTTCATTGACTTGAAGCATTCTCTCTTGGCCAAGGCTCGTACCATCACCAACTGAAAGTGGAGCAAATTTATTCATTCTGTCGAAGAATGATTGCATACCATCGGTGTTGCTTGCTGTTAAGTAGCGCGAGTATTGCTCTGAGTGGGCCGCATCGACTTTGCCTAAGAAGTCATTGTCGAGGGTGCCGCCATAGCGCTTTTGATATTCCGACTTTAGTTCTTGCTTCTGTGGTGTTGTCAGAGTGGCCAGTTGAGTTTGGAAGTCTTGGAACTTCTTGTCGTCACCGAGCACGAAAGAACGGAGTTGATCTACCAGTTGAGGCTGACCATTTTGAGCAATTGTATTGCGCAGCACTTGCTGCTTCTCGGGGCTTAGACCTTCTCGTTTTGAGATGCTTGAGAACAAATCTTGGTCGAGGTCGCCACCATATTTTTTGCTATAGTCAGCTTTCAGTTGGGTTTGTTGCTCAGGGCTCAGTTCGGCCAGGTCGGCTTGGAAATCTTTGAGCGAGCCGCCATCAAGCACAAGCGAACGCAAGTTGTCGGTAAGATCGGCTTTGCCGTTTTGGGCGATAACATTGTCTAAGATTTTTTGCTCTGGTTGCGGAAGCGATTCGCGAATGCGGCTACGATCCGCTTCTGGCAGTTTTGCTAAATCTGGATATCGGCCCACTAGCCAATCACCTGCTAGTCCGCCTGACAAAGCCACTTTAGTGCCAATATACGATTGACCTTTGCCATCAGTGAGCAAGTAGGCAAAATTACCAGGGGTACCGAGAGCTGCAGTGAAGGTTTTGTAGAGCAAATCATCTTCTCTACTTACTTCGCCTTGCTTCTCACCTCTTTGCACTGCCAACACGTTTTGCATCCGCGCTAGCAAAGCTGGATCTTTCATTAGCTCTTCAACTTTACCAATAGTGGCAAGTTGTGCTTTATTGGAAGCGCTTGAGTCTAAGGATGTATCGCTGTCGATTTTCTCTGCGCGGGTCTTGAGGAATTGGTCAAGTTCTCCCAATACTGGCGGCTTGCCTGTTTGCGCCGTCTGCTCTAAGAGGCGGCTGGTGAGAAGTTGGGCAGGAATGTTGCCAGTGGATCTGTCGGTCAGATACTTGCTAGCGAATGAATCAACAGAGGCTTTAAAGGCAGGGTCACTCTGATAGCGGCTTGCATCGGCCGCAGTCATTCTTTCGATGTGACCGACTGCCTCGCTAGTTTTGCTAACAGCAGAAGCGGTGAAGTTTTGCATGTACTGTTCAAGGGGCCGTTCTACTGCTTGTGATTGCTCGAAAGTACCTGGTTGGCCTGGCTTTTGCCCTGGTGGATTGAGCTTTGCCTCTATTAATGCCAGTACCTGTTTTTGTTCATCAGCTGTGGCATATGACTTTAGAGATTCGGCTAAGTTAGCTTTGTAAGTTGGATTCTTTAGCAGATTCCATTCGGCAGCTGTCATGTTCTCTACACGATTCATCAGGTCGTTGGTGGTATGGCCACCGCCAAATCCCAGGGTGCTATCTTTATGCAATTCGGCCAGGCCCGAAATTAAAGTCTTGCCACCATGCATTAGTTCATCGCGTAGTACGTCTCGACGTGTGCCCGATGCTGAGCTTTGAATATTTTTTTCGATAAACTCATAGAAGCGTTTGGCCTCTTGTTCTTGAATCGTTTTTGGTTCGGCACCTGACTTTACTATGTCTCTTCCGCTGGCATAATCGCGGCGCTCTTTACCAGTAGCATTAGAGAAAACAAGATCACTATTGGCAGCGTTTTGGAAGTAAGGCAATATCGCTGATGTATCAGCTTTAAGTATGGTGCCCAGTGATATACGGCCTTCCCGCAGGTAGTCTTCTGCTATCGGGTTAGGCACTAAACCTTGACCCCGTGCGGTGGTGCCAAATGATTTTCTCATATTCGCTACAAATTCAGGATCGCTGTTGAGCGCCGCTCGTGCTTGAACGTTGGCCGGCAAGTCGCCACCAATTACACCAGCGAACATTTGTAAGTCGCGTGATTGCACGGCCTTTTTCGCCATATCCACTATTTCAGCAGAGTCGATTTTGTCTACACCCTTCAACAGGGTAGAGAAGATTGCTTTCTGGTTCTCGCCAACACGGCTTGATTCAACGTTCTGAATGTCAGTGGTAAGTGGTTTGCCGTAGTCTTTTTGGTAATTTGCTTGTAGTTCAGCGGCTTGGCTTGAATTTAACGGTGCCAAGGTGCTACGTAAGAGCCTCATGCCGCGCTCTGGATCTTCTTTCATCACCTCGAGGGCGATGCGAGCGTTGCCAGCGAGGTTGGTGGCGCCGTCTTTGCGGTTGAGCATTGCTTCTATGGTGACGAACTTTTCTCCGCTGCCCAATTGGTACTTCAGTTCATCACGCAGAGATTTGCCAAACTTTTCTTGGTATTTTGCTTCTAGAGCTTGTCTATCAGCCTGTGCCATGGGGCCAAGGGTACGGGCTAGAGCGTCTGTATCTGGCGCACCAATGAGGAAGAGATAGTTAGTGAGTTTGTCTTTGACTAGATCGACGCTGGCGTTGATTGCTTCAGGTGAGAGCCGTGATTCTGCTGGTTTGGTAGTCTGTTCTGGTAATTTGGTAGTTTGTTCAGGAGCGAGGGCTGGTAGCGAAGCGTCTACGGTGGCACCCTTGCGGTTATCGGCTACCAGGGGGCTGCCGATTAGTGGTTGGGTTTCGAGAAGGGCTGGTTTGCCAACAAGCTCGACGGCTGGTAGCAGATCTTTTGCGGCTTTGGAGGTTGCTTGTGGTGTTGCTAGTTGAGAGTCGGCTGCCTTGGTCAAGTCGACACCAGTGACTTTGCTGGTCGCATCATCCGCGGTTTTCTTAATTTCAGGATTTAGGTCTTTTGCTTCGGTGGCTGCCATAGTAAGTCTTCCACTGTCCAATAACTGCTAACCAGAGCGTCTCGTTGACTTGTTCTGATTTGATGCCCTCAGTCAATTTATCCAGTTACCTAATTAATTAGACAACCTGCAAATTAATTGTATTCAGGGCGACGTGACAATTATGTGAAAGTATTGTGACTGGGTTGTGATTAAGCCCCAAGGGGCTAATTGCTTCGGCTATTTGCCCGGCTATTTGCTTTGGGGTAATTCAGTAAGTGTCTTAGGGAGCGGAATCTCATCGAAGGACATGAGGCGCTGCTCGGTCTCGGCTCCGTTTTCCTTCAGCCACTTGCTCATCTCTGGACCGGCTTTTTCGCCATAGACCCGGTGTGAATAGATTATGGCGTAGCCAGTGTCGTTGACGAGAACAAAGCGGGCAAAGACAGCCTCTAAAAACTTTGGATCGCCCAATAGAGCCGCAATTATGTGTTCAGCAGGTTTGGTTGCGGTTCTCTCTTTTGAGTCTGTTCTCAGAATTTTGCCATGCTCCTGGTATTTGACTACTACTAAGTTGGCTACGGCCGATAGTGCTTCGCCAGTTTTTACCCCAGGATAGAGATTAATAGTCATCATATCTTTCCAGGTATTTAAATTGGGCTGGTCTAAAGGAGTGAATTCGTTTTGATTCTTTTGTGACCAGCGGTGCACATATTCTTTTGCAGCAAAGGGAAATTTCAGACTGCTTTCGGCTGCGCTGGCTGCTGTCATCGACAGAGCTGAGGCGAGAGAAAGAAGCGCGGTGGCTGTAAAGATTGCCGCATGTCTCAAGGGTCTTTGCGATGGTCTTTCGTTTACCTGGCTTTGCTTAGCTGCGTTCATTCTGTTTTGCATTCTCTTCTAATGAGGTTATGGTCATCCATAGTCATTTATGGTCAATCTAGGTCAATCTAGGTCAACCTTGGGCAAGTTTAGCGCAGATTTTGCCTGGTAAAGTGCTTGACCAAGTGTTTGGTTCAGTCTTTGGCTCTGCAGAATTTGGACTGCAATGTTTCTGCAACAATTGGTAAGTACCTTGGGGATGTCAAGTTTGCAACTCTGAGGTAGCTGAATGGCTTTTGATGACCCTTCTGTGGCTGTGAAAAAGGAGTTTGTACCAGAAGAAAGCCAGGATAAAGACAAGCTGTCTTCTGAGGCTTCAGAGGCTTTCAAGGCACAAAGGAAGCCAAATCTATTTGATTTAGCAGCTAGCCACAGTGCTGCTCTTGAGTCAGGTGTGAAGGCGAAAGAGCCTATCCGGCAGGTCAACTTTGAGCCACAGAGAGTGGGGCGGAACGAAACTGTTTTGCCTGCTTTGGTGCTGGAAGAGAAGAGTAAGCCTGAGAGACTGGTGGCATTCCGCAAACCGGAGGAGGTGGAAAAATCTGATACCAATTCGGTGACTAAGTCTAGCTCCACTGAGTCTGCTGTTAATTCGAAGGTTGCGGTACTGGACGACGGTACGTATACCCGTGATGCTAATAATCGCGTAATTGAGATGGTCTCGCCCGATGGCAAGACAAAACATACATTTAAGCGAGCGGACCCTAATTTTCCAGATCGTATTACTTCTGACGTGATAAACGATCAAGAAGAATATCGCTTTATTGGCAATTGCAAGAGTGGTGGCAAGCCTGTCATTTTGGATGGCAAGGAGAACAATAGCTATTCTATATATGACATGAAGGGCCAGCTCAAAGGTAACTGGTCTGGTATACGCCATGTCAGTCCTGAGGGAGTATTCTCTGTGGGAACCGGTTCGATTGCCAAGGCCGGTGAGAAAGGTTATGACGATTTTGGCGCCAGTGGAAACAAGCTAACTGAGGCCGAGGTTGAGCGCCGCAATAGTGGTGGCATCTGGCCTGAGAGACGAGAGTGCGAGCATGCCGATGGTACTAAATATAGAGCCGATCTTCTCGGGAAAGATTTGCGTTCATTGACCGAACAGAGAGAAGTGGGTGGCAAGTTAGAGGAGCGCGTCTGGCGCAAGGGTGAGTCTGGCTATACCTGTGACAAGCTGCCGGGAGAAGTAAGAAAGAATCTTGAATTGCGGCAGGATAAATCTCTTTCTTATGAAGATAAGGATGGCCTGCGTCACGTTAAGTATCAAGGTGGCAGCAGCGATACGGTCAAAGATGGTAGCACTCAGCATTTTGATGCTCTTGGTCAGTTGGCAAAAATAACAGGGGCTAACGGAGATTCGAGAAGCTTCTCGCGCAGTGGTGCGGAAGTGACTGCCTACACTGATACGAAAGCTGGGCAAGTAACGACCTGGCAACGCTCTGCCAGCGACAAAGATAGCTGGTCTTCGGCTGGCAAGAGCGAGACTAGAGTTGGGCTTAAGACCACAGCTGATGGCGCTATTGAGTATAAAAATGCCGATGGTAACCGCGTTCGGGAGAATGCTCAGTTTTCTAAAATCGAGTTCAATAGCGACAACAAGCCCGTTAAGGTTACACAAGATAGGAGTGAGAGAACTTTCGAGTGGTCCGGTGAACAGCTCAAGTCGATTGTAGATAAAGTCAAAAGCAAAAATGGTGACAGCATAAAGGCCTGGAGCTCTGATGATGGTAAGACTCTTACTCGCGAAGTAAATGGTCGTACACGCACATGTGAACTGGCACAAGCTCCTAGTGAAGATGGTGATTATGGCTATAAGAACAGCGATGGTAAGTCGCGGCTTGCCAAAGTGACAAACCTAGAAAAACAAGCGGATGGAGCACTTGGCGGATCCGAGAACGTCGTTGAGGCTCGTGAAGACTTTATGGATGCGGTTAAGGCAAGCGGTCTTAACGAGCAACGAGCCGAGCAGTATCTCAAAGCGATTGACGGCAATGTCAGACGTTATGACCTTAAACCTGAGCAAATAGCTACAACTTTTGACAATCTAAGGGAGCTTTTGGCTTCTCCTGAGAAGAGTCCATACTTTAGTGCCGAAGAGCGTAAGACTCTTGCAGAGACGGCTTTGCACAATATTGCCAATAACATGGAGATTGATCAGGGCAGCCATCCGACCTGCAATGTCACCACCGTTGAAGTGTATACAGCTGCTCGTCATCCAGATCAATATGCCAGATTAGTGAAGGAAGTAGGGCTTACCGGTAAATGGACTACCAGTGAGGGGCGCGTCGCCACTATTCCAATTGAGGCTGTTCGGCCGGGAGAAGATGAGGCCAAATACAATCTCGATAAACCAAATTCTAAGCTTCGAAATATGGCAAGTCAGGTTGTAGAAATGACTTTGATTAATACCATGTATGAGCATGGCTATAAGAACGAGATGGAGTTTGTGAAAAAGCCCGATGGCAGCCTGGTAACTGAAAATGGCAAAGCTATTGAGAAATTGAAAGAAGACAAAACTGGTATGCGCTATGTGCTCGATAAGCCAGAGCAAAAGAGCGAAACAAAGATTGGTGCTAATGGCCAACGAGAGTCAATAACCTGGCAGACCAGTGAAGACAAGTTTAGAGATGCCAGCGGCAAGCTTCATTCGGCTGAGTCTGGCGGTCCAGGTTTCACTACCTTTGATAATGTGCAGGCGGGTAAATTGGTGTTTGGCTATAACATGCCATACTTCGAGGGGCCCTCTACGCCAGAAGGTGGAAAGCCAGAGTACGATATGGCTACCGAAGAGCGGCTACTCAAGATTAAGGCTGAGAATAAATTCCCTCACGGGATAGCCACCATGGGTGGTATTCACGTTCAGACTATTCATGATGTCACTAGTGGGAAAGACGGCAAGCTTTACATATTGCTCGATAATCAGCACGGTGAGAGCACAGATGGCTGGACAACTATTGATGAAATTGCCAAAACTCAGGTGAAGTCAGGCTATGAAATTGAGCCCAAAATTAGAAGGTGGGATAGGCCAGACAAATAAATTTAGATTGGTATCTTCAGTTTCAAGGCAAAGGAGCCTCAAGTATGACATCCAAGTTATGTAGCCTTATGCTCTGGGATGGCCGCGCTAAATTTCCCAGTCAAGAAGAAATGGAAGCTGGAGCTGGCCTGCCTCCCGATAGTGTTGTCGAGCTTCCGCTCAAACGAGAATTTATGAGAAAGTTTGCTTCGCAAAAGGGCGAGACCTTAACAGGCGAAGTAGTACTCTCGCTTAATCAGGATGTGCCTCTTACTGATTCAGTTGCCGAGGCAGTGTCGGCATTACTATTTTACAATTGCCAAATAGTCTACTGCGCAGACTTCGATCGCATTGATGCCATTGGCCTGGTGGACCCGCTCAAGGCTGCTCTTGCCTTGAAAAACGTCAAGCTGATGCGGATTTCACACTAGGCTATTGTTCTATCTAGACTAGACACTAGCTTGGTGCTATGGAATCTTTGTGCCATTTGATTGAGTTGATGCAATCTACTGCTTCTTTCAGGTTGCTTTTGTAGGCCTGTTCCGGAGCCGTGAAGTAGACCTGTTCAACGTAGCGACCGCTACCGTCTGAATTGATAAATACTCCGTATGAGCGGCGGCCGAGAGGTTGTGATTGATTGTCTTTGTAGGCCGATTCTACAGCCAGAACTGTGCGACCGTGAATTTTTCTAGTTTCGGCGTGCAAGACTTCAAAGGCATCGGTGTTCGCATATACTCCATTGCCGATCAGGTGCTGAAGACTTTTCAGCTCTTCTCTATTTAGCTGATGGGGCTCTCGACTGAGAACTTGTTTGAAGGCGGCAGCTGTTTCAGGATCTTCTTTGGCGCCGCCAAAGGCCCGGTTCCAGTAACACATTTTTGTTGTTGGATCACCAGTGGGGTTGTACTCGGTCATCATTGGCGCTCCAATCATGGCTTTGTTGTTGCTCATGTCAGGCATTGCTTGTTGCCAGTGCTTTGGCATTTCTAAACGCTTTATGGAGCCTTCTTCAGTAACTTTATGCTTGTCTCTCATTGCTGCTCCGCGATCTTTTTCGAATATTCGATTGAATAAACTACGATGCTCTTCGGTTTGAGATGAAGGTTGCGACTCATGCCGCTCGTGATGACCGAACACGATGGTAGCAGGTTTGTCGCTTTTGATTGTTGCTTGGTGTGGGGTATCCATCGGCATCATCTCTCTCCTTGAAACTCTATTAAATGGAAGTTAGCGTCTTTGTACTATTCTTGGGCCTCTAGGTGTCTCTGCCGGTCCCTGGAGGCCTTGGCGGCTATAGAGTTGCGGTAGGGTTTGCCAGCCGACATCTCCGCCGTTTTGATCGTCTAGATATACTTGAGTCTGACCATTGACTTCTCGCACATCGTGAATTGTTTGCACATGCTGCTCGGACAGCTGACGGTTGCGGTCATAGCCGTAAAGAGTTGGTATTCCTATGGGGAAATTTCCCTCTCTTTTGTAGGCCCAGAGTTGTTCGGCGCTTGGTGCCACATTGTGATCAATGTAAGGCATGTCACCGCCCCATAACTCTTTTACTGCTTTTTGAATTTCAGGACCGCCCATAATAGGATTTACACCATTACCGTTGCTATCTCTGCCGATGTAGCGGTAGCCCCATGTCGCTGGGCCGCGCGGTGCAAACTGAGTGAAGGCATTGATTCCCGCGTTCTCTAAAATGTGGCTGGCCCAGTTGCGGCGGTTGCCTTTATAGCTTCCTTCAGGATCAAAGACTTTCTCGTCTGGAGCTGCCGTGTAGGCCTCGCGGTCTAATACAACTTCTTTGCCAGTGGTAGTAATTAGCTTGCCGTCAACTGCCACTTGCTTCAGTGTGTCTGCGTATTTCTCAGGGTGTCTGCAGGCCGCAAAGATCTCGCCGGTGGTGATATTGCAGGTTGGATTCTGGCCCTGATTAATACGTTTAGGGGCACTGATATTGTGTAGAGCTTCTTCGCACAACTGGGCTCGTTCTTTGGCGTTGAAATATTCTTTGCCGCTGTCCTTTCCCAATTTTCCTTTGAGTAGCTCAGAAAGATTGTCGTAGGTTTTGGCAATTTGTTCATCGCTTGGGCCTTTAATACCTTCTGCTGCTGCCTCTTTTGCGCGTTTTTCAAATTTATCCATGCTGGCAGTCAGTCGATCAATTTTGATACCACTGGCTCTTGCTAGGTCTTGCAGCTGTTCCCTGGCCTCTTCGATACTGTCTGAGCGATCGCTTGGCTTGAGTAATTCTGCCGCACGAGCAATTCTTTCTTTGTTGCTATCCGGTTTCGCTTCTCCATTGTTTTCAGTTGATGTGGGCGCTTTTGATTTGAAGTGAACATTGCCCGAGCCGTCATTGGCGACGTCGTATCGTGCAGTAACTTTGCCTCCGTCAGTTTGGCTTTCAAATTTATTTGTGCCATCTAGCCCTTCAGATACTTTGCGCCAGACTTGAGTTTTTTCTCCGCTTGGGGTTGGTTTGTTATCGGTGATTTTCTCAAGTTTATTCTTGCTGTCGTACTCGAAGGTGCGACTAGCACCATTGGGCATTGTTAGCTTGCCCGGTTGCAGGTCGGGGCGCAGCTCGATTTTCGCTAGATTGGTGTCTTCAACAATAGTCTTGCCTTGCTTTTGATAGGTTAGAAATCCGTCTGCTGAAACAACTGAGTATTGCCGCCCATCGGGATTGTTCGCCTGCCAGGTCTTCTCTCCACCAGCTTTGGTTTTTTCTGTCACCTGACTGAGTATGGGTTTATTGTTCTGATCTATTTCTTTGTACGAATAGGTGCGGTAGTTGTCTTCATCTAGACCGACGCGATTTACGCGGCCTAATTGATCAGTCTCGACAAAGGAGCCGTCTTTCTTGTCAACACGCTTGTTGCCATCTAACTTCAGCAGTACTTTGTCGCCGTTGTCGCGAGTGAAGGAAATCTTTCCTTCGCTTATGGCAAGTTTATTAACGGGATTGAGTTCAGATGGTAAGTTGTTGGAGAAGGTGCCGTCTGTGTTTCGACCAAACATGGTGTTGTTCTGATCGTTAATTTCTAGTCGAACCAGTCCCTGTGCATCGTATTCGGCCTTAAGTTCGGCTCCGCTTTTATTCTTAGACGATAGTAGTTCTCCTTTGTCAGAGAATATCGATAGTGTTCCGTCGCTGCTGCGCGATTCTTTTTGCTTTCTTCCATCGGGGTAATATGAGTCCCAGATGTGTTTGTTTTCTGCACTATCTGTTGCTCTAATGCTATAAGTACCATCGTCTTGGATCTTAATTTTTCCTTGCCAAACAGAGCTTTGACCGGCAGCATTGCTGAGCGAGTAGCCCGATTTGTCTTGGGTTAACTGGAAGGTATTAGTTTCGTTTTTCTCTTTGTCTGTAATTTTGACGGTGCTTGGCTCTAGGTTGCGCTCTGAGTATGTGAGTGTGCGCAGCTTCTTACCATCGGCGTTTTCAATTGAAGTGACACGACCCTCATCATCAAATTGATATTTGCCCTTGCCAGAACCCTCTTCTATTTCTCCGCCACTTGAGCGAATAATATGTTTATTGCCGTCAGCACTGTTGAAAGACAGGTTGCCGTTTTTGTGTAGCTCAAGATTAGTGACTGAACGTGGCGTAGCTTCATTGCTCTGCCAGACAGCATCTTCCTTAGCACTTTCGCCATCATTTTCGCCATCATTTGAGTCTAATATTTGACGAGTGAATGTTGTGGTCACTCCGTCTTTAGTTTGCGAAATACTAGTAAGTTTGCCAGCTTGGTAGTTAGCGGTGAGAACACTGCCATCACTTCGTGAGACCTTCTCTACTTGACCATCTGGGTTTGTTCTGACTTGGCCTCCAATAGCATTGATGTGCTCTTTGATTATTTTGCCGTCGAGACCTTGAATCTGTACTTCGCCCTTTTCTAGGTAGCGACTGAATTCACCGTTTTTGTCTATGTCGAAACCGATGGCGGCGGTTTTGCTGCCGTTCTCTCCAAGCATCTGCCATTGGCCGTTCTCTTTGATATAAGTCCATGTTCCGTCTTTGGTGCTGGTGGTAAGTTTATTAATTTCGCCACTGGCATCGCGGCCAAATTCTCTGGTTTTTCCCTCATCGGCATAGATGACTTTGTTGACTCTTCCCTGGGCGTCAGTGCTGACATTCGATGGTGTCTTGCGTCCGCTCTCTTCAGTATTTTTTATGGTCTTTTCTTGCGAGTCGAAGAGAACCAGGCTTGTGATTTGCGTTTCGCCGCTTTTCTTGAAGACGTTTTTGTCCTGCAGTTCGCGAAATTGCGCTGCGCTAGATAAAGCGACAGTGGACTCTGCACTTAATTTCTCGCCACTCTCCCGTTGTGGCGAGTCTGGTCGCCCTTCAACCTTCTGATCTTGGTTTCGCTCGGGCTGCTGAAATGCTGGCGAAGGGATATTCGCGCCGTCTATTTCTGTTCTGGGCATAGTAAATCCTAACCTTGTGGCCTTATCCGAATGTTAGGATGATAAATTCTAGTTGTGACTATTTGGTACCCTGATCGATTATTTAGGCTTGCTGCAGGGGAATCTCGAACCAGAAGGTGCTGCCTTTGCTGCCGTTGCTATCGACTGCGATTGTGCCGCCATGCTGTTCAATAATCGATTTGCAGATTGCCAGGCCCAGGCCTTTTCCGCAGAGTTCGCGAGAGTCAGATTCTTTCACTTGTTTGAATTTTTCGAAAATCGTTGTTTGAAAAGCCGTCGGTACGCCTCGTCCCTGGTCTGTTATTGAGACTTTGACTAGCTCTCTTTCGCCGTTAGCGCCTTTATCCGATATCACTTCTGCACTGATGAGCACTTCTGCCCCTGCCGGTGAATATTTAATGGCGTTGTTGAGTAGATTTGTTAGAACCTGCCCCATGCGCTCGGGGTCGAGTTCAAGCATTGTGTTCATGGCCTTTCCATTTTCTAGGTCGGCGGCTACAACTTTTATGTCATGCTGTTTGGCAAAAGTAGATACACCATCTATTGCCTCTTCCACAATATCTGCCAGCAAGCAACGTTTTTTGTGAAGTTCGATTTGACCAGAGGCTAGGCGCTCGGTATCGAGTAGATCATTTGTCAATTTAATCAAGCGGCTGAGATCGTTCTCTGCTGCAGAAATTTTATCTTTCGCTGCCTGCGGTAGCTCTCCAGCGGCCCCTGAGGACAAAAGGGTGAGGACCCCTTGAAGCGAAGTTAGTGGAGAGCGGAGATCGTGGCTGACCATGGCTATCAAATATTGCTGCATCTTTTTGGCTTCATCTAAATCAGTCACCATTGAATGGAAGACATGATCAAGATGGACGATTTCATCTTGTCCAATTAATGGTTCATTTAAGGCTATTCCCTTTGGTAGTCTTGCGGCGTTGTCAGAAATAACTCTCAATTTTCTGATAATGCTGCGCGAGAAGAAGAAGGCAAGAGCAAAAGCAATTAATATGTTTGCTGCAATTCCGGCAAATAGGAAGACTTCTGTCAGTCGTCTAAATTCGGCTTCTTTCTTTGGGCTATCGGCCGTATCGGCTGTTTGCTCTCGGACTATTGATTTTAATTTCAAGTGCAGTCGGTCAATAATCTTTTTAACGGTGGCCATTCTGCCGTGGCTGACTAGTACATTGCGACTACCATAGCCTTTATCGACGCTATCTATTACTTCGTCCAAGAGCAGAGTGCCTTCGTTCGCGGCGAGTCTGGCTTCTTTGGCTTTACTTAAATATTCGCTGTCGCGACTTTCGGTGAGTAGACTTTCCAGCTCATTGAAAGCTTCTTTTGTACGACTTTTGTTCTCCTGGTAGAGATCCTTGAAATGTTCAGCTCTTGAGACGGAATAGGCGCCGACGTTTACAGCACATTGTGTGGCATAGGTAGCTGCTGAGCTAGTGCAATAAACGATGTCTTTGGCATGCTGTTGGCGCTTTATCTCAAGTTCGGCCTGATGTACGGAATAGGTTAGTAATCCGACGAAAAGCAGTTCAAAGGCTAGAGGGACGCCCACTAGGATCCAGCCAATCTGACTTATTTTCAGGTCGAAACGCATAAAAACCAAGAGGATATAATGTCAAATGATAGCATTTTAGCCCTTGGCTCCCTCGGAAGTCTTTATGCCGAAAATCTTGATCGTAGAAGATGACCTCCAGGTCGCTAGTTCAGTTAAAGATTGGCTACTTTTCGAGAAGTACCTGGTTGAGCACGTCAGCACTGGAAGCGAAGCTCTTGAGATGATGATGGCTTATGAGTACGATTTGGTGATTTTGGATATTAATTTGCCGAGGCTCAGTGGTCTTGAAGTTTGTAGGCGTTACCGAGACAGCGGTAGGACGTGCCCAATACTTATGTTAACTGGGCAAGATGCAGTAGATGATAGAGCGAACGGTCTTGATGCCGGTGCCGATGACTATTTGACCAAACCGTTCCATCTCAAAGAGTTGTCTGCGCGTGTACGGGCCGTTTTGCGCCGGCCTGGGACCCTGACTTCTAGCCTACTAAAGGCTGGCAATCTGGTACTAGATAGCGCGAAGCATAGTCTTACTGTTGATGGTGTAGCGGTGCATCTTCCGCGCATGGAATTTGCACTTTTAGAATTTTTGATGCGGCATCCGGATCAAATTTTCAATGCTTCAACTTTATTAGAGCGTGTTTGGACGGCTGATTCTGATAAATCACCAGAAACAATTCGCACCACAATCAAGAAATTGAGAAACAAGATTGATATCGAAGGCAAGCCATCTTTGATCCAGAACGTGCATGGCGTTGGATACAAGCTTTCTGAGCTGTAGCTTATCCTGTTAGATAGCTGATATTAAGCCGGACTTTTTTAGTCAGCCAGCCTGGCATGCGATGGGCCGATTGAGAAAGTTCTTTGATTTCAGTCTTGCTGAGAGTTCTTACTGCGAATCGTACGGCTGAATCGTCACAGCTCCTTTCTCCGAGAAACCACAGTGCGCTTATTATTTCTCCTATTCGTGACTCTCCCAGTTCTATTTTTCTCGGCGAGTAGCTCTTAAGTGAGATTTCGCGTTTTATAGATTGGAATGAGCTGCTGACCCCATGTACGCTATATAGTTGCTGACTTTTATTTTCTGCAATTAGCCCAAGCCGTCGTGCAATGTCGAGGCCGTGAGTTGAAACATTCTTCTTAAATATTTTTGCTTTGAATATTGCCACCGCCAATGGTTCAAAGATTTGTTTACTTGTTCTAAGCGTGAAGACTCCCCAAGCAATGCGTGTTAAATAGCCGCATTTTACAAGTCTGTATAGACACTGGTCTATGGCTTCTCTGTTGCCTAGATTCAGCAATTGTTGGGTGGAGAACCATGCATCAGTGGGGAGGGCGGAGATGAAGTTTAGAATATCGCCATGACAGCTCATGATTGCACCTCATAAACAGCGTGTATCCTTAATAACGCTGTGACGAGGCAAATGGTTCAAATTTTTGTGGTTAGATTTTCGGATTGAAATTCTAACGAGGTCCCGATGTTAGATTTTCGGATTGAAATTCTAACGAGGTCCCGATGTTAGATTTTCGGATTGAAATTCTAACGAGGTCCCGATGTTAGATTTTCGGATTGAAATTCTAACGAGGTCCCGATGTTAGATTTTCGGATTGAAATTCTAACGAGGTCCCGATGGTAGATTTTTGGATTGAAATTCTAACGAGGTCCCGATGTTAGATTTTCGGATTGAAATTCTAACGAGGTCCCGATGTTAGATTTTCGGATTGAAATTCTAACGAGGTCCCGATGTTAGATTTTTGGATTGAAATTCTAACTATGTCTCGATGTTAGATTTTCGGATTGAAATTCTAACTAGGTCCCTGTGTTAGATTTTCGGATTGAAATTCTAACTAGGCTCCGATGTTAGATTTTTTGATTGAAAATCTAACGAGGTCCCGATGTTAGATTTTTTGATTGAAAATCTAACGAGGTCCCGATGTTAGATTTTCGGATTGAAATTCTAACGAGGTCCCGATGTTAGATTTTTGGATTGAAATTCTAACTATGTCTCGATGTTAGATTTTCGGATTGAAATTCTAACTAGGTCCCTGTGTTAGATTTTCGGATTGAAATTCTAACTAGGCTCCGATGTTAGATTTTCGGATTGAAATTCTAACTAGGTCCCGATGTTAGATTTTTTGATTGAAAATCTAACTAGGTCTCCGGTCCTCCTCACTATATAAACTAAATGGTGCCATCGACTGGTTTCGAGCCAGTTTCTCGCCGCCTTCAACGGCACGTGTTGACCACAATCACTACGATGGCAATGGCGCGAGAAGAACGATTCGAACGCTCAGTCACTGATTTGGAATCAGTTGGTTTACCACTTAACCGATTCTCGCGTGGTCCGGGATCTCAGACTCGAACTGAGAAAAAACCGCTTCTAAGGCGGGCGGATTTACCAATTTTCCTAATCCCGGATGGGGTGGCTAGTGGGATTCGCGCCCACGTTTCCGAGTTCACAACCCAGAGTCTTAGACTGCTAGACCATAGCCACAATTTTCCGCAGCTGGGATTCGAACCAAGATTCGCGCCTTCAAAGGGCGCTGTCCTGCCAGTTAGACGACCGCGGAGTATTTCTGCGCAGTTGCTCGCGGCGCAGAATATTTCTGTGCTACCTGGGCTCGAACCAGGGACCAACCGCTTAACAGGCGGTCGCTCTGCCAACTGAGCTATAGCACAATAAACAATCGGAGATCGAGGAATCGAACCTCGTACATTGAGCTCCCAAAGCCCACGTTCTGCCAGTGAACTAATCCCCGAAGGACAATTAGATACGCGGGTTTGACGGGTTGGGATTTTGTAAGACAACATGAACGTGATCCTCTTGATTCTGTACAGCGAAGCCATGACGCAGCGGATTGAGCCAATTAAATTGGCTTCCGTTGAGGCTTTGATGCTGTAGAGACCAGATCACGATTGAATACCTTTTGGTGGCGAACGTTTTTTCACTATAGCATGAGCCGCAAAAAGTGCAAACAGAAAATTTCTTTGTTCGCAACAACATGCATTTGTCTCAACGACATAGCAATAGAAAACTACAGCTTGTATTTTTATTTTAGGAGGAGCAACTAGTCGCTTCCGTTTGATTCTGCCGGCGGCGCTTCTTCTTGTGCCTTTGCTGAGGCGTCGCCGAAGGCCATGCGCATAGCAGTTTTTCCGATCTGGTGAACTTGTGGGGTGCGCAAGCTGCTCAGGGCGACCACTGCGCAATTACTCTCCGGCAGGATGATGATGATTGAACCGACACCTTGAGTGGCACCACCCCAGAAGACTTGGTGCTGTCCACCTAGACTTGGGTTGGGTCCGGCTTTCCAGCCAAAGGCCCAGGGGTTTGGCTGCCCGGTAGTTAGAGCGGGACGGTCGTACCAGAGTGTCCGATAGCCTTTTTCAGAGAGCATGCGGTGTGACATTAAGCCGAGGGCGTATCTGAGCATGTCATTGCAGTTGCTAGCTAGCATTCCTGCAGCGAAAGAAATAGCTGGGCTCTTATACTCTACTGGTACTAGTCGCCCAGCTTTATTCAATCCATAGCCTTGGGCCACGAGGCCCGTTGGTTGAAGTATCACTGTGGTGGCAGTGTTTCGCATCTGCAGTGGTGCCAAGATGGTCTCACCAATCATTTCTAAGTATGGTTTGCCAGATGCCTTAGCTATGATTGAGCCGACCAGTCGATAGCTGTAATTTGAGTAGAGATATTGTGAGCCTGGTTCTGATACCAGTGGTTGATGAACCAAAATATCTAGTTGATCTTTCCATTCTACTTCTGGATTTACTTTTTCCGGTACGCCTGCTGCCATAGACGATAGCTGGCGCACAGTGAGGCTCTTGTAAGGCTTAGTAAGCCCGTCTACATATTTTTCCAGGGGGTCGTCTAGATTGACAAGACCTTTGTCTACAAGCGACAACAATGTCAGGCCAGTAAATGTTTTTGTCACTGATGCTAAACCAAATATGGTGTCATTCGTAACTGGTATGTGTCGTTCGATATCCGCAAATCCATAGCATTTTTGAAAAACCACCTGACCTGATTTTATGATGCCGATGGAGTATCCAGGCACATTGCAGGTAACCATTTGTTGTTTGATCATGGCGTCTATATTTGCTAGCCGCTGTTCAAAACTGTCACCTGTTTGTTGGGCCGCTTGCCCGCGTCCATAATTTTTGTTCAGAGACTGTTGAGGAGTATAGCTTTCCTGGCTCAGCGGTTGCGAAAGGGCGCTCTGGCAGCAGATGGTTGCTAGCATTAGTGCCAATGACATGGAGTGTTTCACTTCGTTTGGTCCTGTTTCATTTCAGTTTCGCTCTTCACTTCTCTCTTCGTTGCTTGTTCTGGTTCTTCTTTAAACCATTTTGGATTAAAACTAAAGCCAAAGCCTGCTTCTTTTGCACCCAGTTCAGGACGATATGGGTTTTGGCAAATGTAGATTAGGTAGACATTCATTGAAAGGAAGATAACCACACTGGCTGTCATCAACAACTGTGAAAATAGATTTTCTACGAAGAAGAAATAGGTGAAGAGCACAATCATAGTTCCACCGGCAATAAGCACCGCCCATAGTATTGGCGAAAGTTTGCTTTTGGCTGCCACCATGCGATATTTGCGTGCTTCCGAGAGTTCTTCCAGGTCTTGCAGCATGACGGAGTAGCACTCTTGTTCGCTTTCATTGCGAGGAGTGTAGCCAACAATATCTTTCCAGAGGTGCTGGTAGGGCGCTACTGTGGCCTCTCTTTCCGCACCACTTTCCACTTTCTCCCAGTCTTGATTAACTGCGGTGGTGGCATAGTTGTAAAGATCTTCGCGTATTCTGTGCCTAGCCTCTGGTTCGAATCGTAGACTGACGTGATAAATATTACTTAGCTTATTTGCTTCGACTACGGCCTTGTCGCTTGCTGTATCTACTTTCGTTTCGGCGTTGACGACTATCAAGCCAACTAAGATGGCGTAGAGAGTGCCGATGATAGCGAGCAAATAGCCACCGACTTCATGAGAGGCTTCAAGAACTTCTCTTGATGCGCGTTTGCGCACAATGAATACTCCAGCCAGCGAGAGAACTGTTGTTCCTCCCACAATAATCAAACAGTCGATTAGAGCACTCATGTTTCAGTTGTCTTCCCTTGAAAATTCTGAATTGCTTGTTCCGCCGAAGTAAAATGACAATAATATCTTACGGGTAGTCTTTTTACTCAGATTCACTGTGGCAATTTGCGAGAATAATTTTTGCGATTTCATACACTGCATGGGTGCAGTCAAGATTATTTTTTTGAGGAAGTGGCAACTTAGCTCTGTTCTCAATATGCTCAAGCGCTTCTATTATACTGACCAGGTCGGATGGTTGATTGATTGGTTTAGCTAGACCGGCTTCAATTAAAATCTCGGCGGTGCCACCTTCTTGCGGCATTGGTTCTGTCAGCATATCAATTGCCATCGGCAGGCGGCGAGCTATTGCTTCATAAGTGGTAAGTCCGCCTGCCTTTGTTACTAGTAAATCACAAGCGCTCATGGCGTCTGACAATGATGGCAGCTCTCTCTCTACCGTTGTTTTGAACGGCATGGTCTGGGCGATCTTTTTGATCTTCTGATATAGCTTTTCGTTGTGGCCACAAATTACTATCATTTGTACCGGTTTGCTTATGCTTTTCAGAGCACTGTAGATTTTGATACAGTTGCCACCACCAGCCCATCCTGCTGTTAAGCAGATAGTGACTTTGTCTGGCTCTAGCCCTAGCTCTTTGAGAAATTTTTCTCGACTCGTTTCTGCTAGACGCAGGAAGATTGGATCGACAGGCATGCCTATCGTTAGTATTTTGTCTGCATCTATGCCGAGAGAAACTAAGCGCTTTTGAGCGAGTTCGTTCGCTACGATTGTTATTTTTGCATCACGGCATGCCCAGCCTATCCACAGCTGCGCATTTGGATCAATCACATCCAAAATTAGCTCAGGCTTGTTGGGGAGCTTTGCGTCGGCTAGTGCCCTGGCTAGATAGTGATTGGCCATGGGATGAATTGAGACCACAACTGCGGGTTTGACGCTATGCAGTAGTTTGTTCAAATAGCCAGAGGCGAGCCAGTAGCCAAGTTTCGAGTTGTCTGGTTTGAAAGTTTCGATTAGAGCGAAGTAGTACTTCATCCAGCCTTGATCATAACGGAGGAGCAAATTGTAGATGGCAACAAATACACCATGCAGCGGACTGCTGTTTTCCACCACATCGACAGTTATGACTTCATAAGGTACGTTGTCTGCGGTTGCTGATTTCGAGCTGAGCAGTTCATGTATGGCATGTTCGATTGCTGTTGCTGCACTGCGATGCCCACCGCCAGTGTTCGAGACGCATAGTAGAATTTTATTGCTTCTTGAGGCTTTTGCCACAGGCGCACCGGGTGTTGCTTTGGAGGCCTACCTAATATTGGTAACAGCTTTGACTGTCTATATTCCCTAAAGAGAGATTTATTCGAAGAGAATTTTCTTCGATGGGCGAATTTCTTCTGGTATCAACTGTAGAGGCAATGCTATAGCTCTTCTAGCCTATCATTAATCTTTTACTTGCCCGTATTCACTTTTTCGATTACAGGCCCAGCCACCGCCATGAGTTCTTGCTGAGTCAGGTTTTCTTTGTTTAGTAACAGCTTTGCCGCTGCTTCCAGGTTTGCTCTTCTCTCGGTTAATATTGCCAGTGCCTTTTGTAGGGCGGCGTTGACTAATTCTCGTATGGCGCAGTCTATTTCACGGGCGGTTTCTTCGCTAAACTTTCTACCATCCATGTCGGATGGCTTATAGCCATTTAGAAAGGCCTGGGTTTCGCCTTCGTAGGTAACAGGTCCAAGTGATTTGTTCATGCCATAGCGTGTCACCATACTGCGCGCAATCTCTGTCGCTTTCGCTAAGTCGTCAGCGGCCCCTGTCGAAATGTCTTCGAAGGTAAGCATTTCGGCTGCTCTGCCGCCTAATAGCACCGCTAGTTTGTTTTCTAGTTCGCTTCTAGACATGAGAAAACGGTCTTCCGTGGGGCGTTGCATTGTGTAGCCGAGAGCGCCAACTCCTCGAGGAATGATGGACACTTTCTGAATTGGATCGCTGCCCGGTAAGGCGAGAGAAACTAGTGCATGGCCAATTTCGTGATGGGCTACAATTTCGCGATCTTTGGCTGCAAGCAGTCTATTTTTCTTTTCTGGCCCGGCAATGATGCGCTCTAGGGCGGTATTAAAATCGCTCAGTTCTACGGTTTCGGCACCACGTTTGGTAGCGCCCAGAACTGCTTCATTAACTAGATTTGCTAGGTCTGCACCCGTGAAACCTGTGGTAGCTGCCGCCATTGGCTCCACCACATCGCCCGGTTTGCAAGTTACTTTGCGCAGGTGTACGGTGAGAATTTGCTCGCGGCCAAGTTTATCGGGACGATCGACGACAATGTGACGATCAAAACGGCCGGCGCGCAAGAGTGCTTGGTCGAGAATTTCAGGTCTGTTTGTTGCGGCCAAAAGAATCACGCCCTGGCGCGGGTCAAAGCCGTCCATCTCAACCAGCAATTGATTTAGGGTTTGTTCTTTTTCGTCATGGCCACCCATGGGGTTAAGCCCTCTTGAGCGGCCCAATGCATCTAATTCATCAATGAAGATAATGCAAGGGGCGCTGCGTTGAGCTTGAGTAAAAAGATCTCGCACGCGAGCTGCTCCAACCCCGACAAACATCTCAACAAATTCAGAGCCGCTTATAGAGAAGAATGGCACTGCTGCTTCACCAGCCACAGCCTTGGCCAGCAAAGTTTTGCCCGCTCCCGGTGGTCCCACCAGTAATATTCCCTTTGGCAGGTGGCCGCCAAGGCGGTTGTAGCGCTCAGGCTCTTTGAGAAAGCCAATTACTTCCTGTAGATCGTCTTTTGCTTCATCAACCCCAGCGACGTCTTTAAATGTTGTTTTGACATCGCTTTCCATGTAAGTTTTTGCGCCACTTTTTACAATATTGCCCATACCTAGACCGGGAATGCCCGAATCACTATTAGCAATCTTTTGGGCAATCAGTGAGCTTATGCCAAAGAGGATAATAATTGGAATACACCATGACGCCAGTGATTTCCAGACAAGATCTTCCGGGACCCCTTGGAATACTTCTGAGTGTTGTGCCAATTTTGCCGCAAGTTGTGGATCTTCAATTCGTACGGTGCGAAAGGTCTTGACCTTGTTGTCTGCTGTTTTTAATGTGCCTTTAATTTCTTCCGGAGATACGTAAATCTCGGAGAGTTTATTATTGTTCAGTTCTGTAAGAAAGCGGCTATATGGAATTTTTTCTACCTGAGCAAAGCCAAACAGACCGGTGAAGATTAGGCTGAGCCAGAAAGCAATTAGGCCAAGTCGAAGCAGGTTCTCATAAGGCGGAATTTCTTTTTTGTTGTCTTTTTGGCTTTTTTCTTGCACGGCTAGACCAGTCTTTAGGGCGCCATCATTCGCTGTAGGCAGAGTTGTAAATTTCTCTTTCTAATCGTAGAAAATAGCATATAAGTAGCTTCTTCGGCATCGACCAGGTGGTTTTGCGTCCTTGTCAAACCACTAGAGCCATGAATCCTCACCCTTTTGATTGATGCTAGCTCTGCCTAGTTGCCCTAAGTTCATTTCCCTAAGACTATCCAAAGGGATGATTCGCCAGCTTTAGTTTTGTGACAGGATTAAGTACTGTCAAGAGAGTCATAATTATGCAAAGTAGGCCAGCCCCCAAGCGCGTGAAATCATCCAGCAACAGAGTTTGTATGCATTCTGCGGCGGCCGAGTCTGGCGGTCTAGCATTGGTTACTATCGGCAATTCATTGAGAGGCGATGATGGTATTGCCCAGCGGGTCTGTGATGCCCTAGATCCAGATATCCTCGCTCGGGTCTGTCGCTTTGACCTTGGCACCTTTACAAATTTGCTGGGTGACTGCCTTGCTGGCCACTACTCAGCAGTTATTGTTGACGCTACTAAAAGTGGTACTGTGGCAGGCAATATTTCTATTACCGATTTGAGTGTAATGGCTAGCGGAAGTTGGGCTGCTCCACTGAAGTGTCCATCTAGCCATGGTCTTTCCTTGGTCGATGAATTGATTTTGACCAACGGCAGAATCGCTCTACCGAAACAGATTATTTTGTTTGGTGTTGAGGTTAGTGATGTCGATTGGGCTGCGCAGCTTTCACCAACTTTAGAGAAGTGCCTCCCTTCTATAGCTAATAGTCTTTCGCGCTTAGTTGTTTCTACTTTGGAAGTAACAAAGAATGCATGAGGCGTCGGTGGCTCAGTCAATTCTTCAGATTGCCAGTAAGAAGCTTGCCAGCACTGCTCACACCGATACTGTTACTGCTATTCATGTGATCATTGGTCAGTTTCGCAATATAGATATTGATTCTCTTAAGTTTGCCTTTGATAATATTCGGCCCATGTACACGGGCTGCTCTAATTGTCGGCTTGAGGCCGAAGTAATAGCCGCCCGCGCTACCTGCAGAGGATGCTCTCGTACTTACAACCCCGATATAGCCACTTCATTTCGTTGCCCGCAGTGTGGCAATGGAGTTGGCCAACTAATAACTGGGGAAGAACTAGATGTAATCGGTATTACTCTGCGATAAATAGAACTATTTGGTGAACTGTAAAAATGCACGATTCTTCTGACGAACACATGCTTGAGCGAATTCTTGCTGGTAATGACGACCTGGCGGAACATAATAGAGAGCACTTCGACGAACTTAATCTTACTGCTGTTAATATCATGAGTGCCCCTGGGGCTGGCAAAACAAGTCTGCTAGAGTGCACAGTGGCCGCCCTGGCGCCAAAGCATAATATTTTCGTGCTGGAAGGGGACATGGTCGGTAACCTCGATGCCGAGAGGTTGCGCCGGGTGGGTGCCTCGGTTTTTCAGATTTGTACCGGTCGCAGTTGTCACCTCGATGCCCAAATGGTGGCGCGCTTCTTGCACACAGAACCTTTAGCAGGGGTCGAGCTACTGTTAATTGAAAATGTTGGAAACCTGGTCTGCCCCGCCGACTTCAAGCTCGGTGAGCATAAGCGAGTTGTTTTGCTTTCAGTCACTGAGGGGGACGACAAACCCATTAAATATCCGGTAATTTTCCGTAGCTGTGATGCTGTGGTATTCACCAAGTGCGACCTTTTACCCTATGTCGATTTTGACATTGAGCGCGCTATCGACAACATTCGAGTTCTCAATGAAGGGGTAGAAACATTCGTTGTTTCATCTAAAGATAAAACGGGTTTGACTGAGTGGAATAGTTGGCTTAGCCAAAATGTAGGGGTAAAAGTAGCATCCCTCGAAAGTTAAACCGATCGGTTGATGTTGCAATAACTCAAATCGGGTCTAATTGAGAGACGCCTTTCAGTGTTAGTAGTGAGAAAAACGTGCAAAAGAGTTTCACCCTTCCTAAATCTGATTTTGACCAATTTTTTAGCCTTTTGGCGCAAATGGGCACGGTATATGCAGCGGTGAAAGTTTCAGAGCAGTCATTTGCCTTTCGGGCCGTTACTTCAGCAAAGCAAATTGCCTTTGATGCTATTCGCACTATTTTGCCGCCGAAGAAATTTTTCTATCCCCCCAGCGAAACATTAATAACGTACGATAAAAACGGCATTTATGAGAATGAGCCTGAGCTTGAGTTCAAGGTAATATTTGGGGTCCATCCCTGCGACCTGGCCGGCCTGGGCATCATGGACAAGATATTTTCGTCTGGGCACGCTGATAGCCACTATATGAGGCAGCGCGAAGCTAGCTTTGTCATTGGCCACTCTTGCATGCCCGATAAGCATTGCTTTTGTCAGTCAATGGGGAGCGACTGTGCCAAGTCAGGCTATGACATTTTTCTGACTGATATTGACAGCGACTATTTTATAGAGGCTTTGACGCCAGCCGGTGACCAATTTATTGCCTTAGCTCAGCCAATTCTTGCCGGGGCGACAGACAAAGATCATGAGCGTAACCATCATTTCTGGGAAACACGTTCGGCTGCTTTCACCAATGGTTTTAATTCAAGTAATTTGAAAGTGACCATGGAGGGGGAGTGGGACAATAAATTATGGGATGAACTGGGCGAACGCTGTCTTAGTTGTGGCAGTTGTACCCCTGTTTGCCCAACTTGCTATTGCTTTGATTTAGTTGACATTGCCAGCCTAAACAACGATTCTGGCTCGCGTAAGCGAGAATGGGATAGCTGTCAGTTCACCGGTTTTGCCAAGGTAAATGGTGACTTTAACTTCCGCCCCACACCGGTGGATCGTCTGAAATTTTGGTACCGCCATAAGTTACATGGTTTTGATGATGCCTATGCCGATAAGACCTGCGTTGGCTGCGGCCGCTGCACTGTTTCTTGTCCATCAGGTATTGACGATATAGTGGCCGTGGTCAAGGCATTGCAAGTATCTTCTGCTGCTAAAACTAGTGAGGGAGCTGATGCCTGAGAATAATTCACAGTCGAATTGCCGACCCGATGACTGTGCCCAAAATAATAGTGCCACTAAAGCTTGCACACCCTACCTTCCTACCCGGGCCGTTCTAAGCAAAATAACTGAGATGGCTTATGATAACTTTTTGTTCGAATTTGAGCAAATCGATCCGATTTTTCGTTCTTGCCTGCCCGGTCAGTTTGTTGAGATCTGGATACCGGGAGCTGGTGAGAGTCCAATTTCTGTCTGTTCTGGCAGTGTTGGCGAAACCCTGCAATTGCTAATTCGCAAGGCCGGAAGAGTGACCAAGGCTCTATTCAATATGAAACCAGGAGATTGGGTTGGCTTGCGTGGTCCCTACGGCCATGGCTTTCCTGTTGACCTCTATAGAGGAAAAAACGTCTGCATGATAGCTGGCGGTCTTGGTGTTGCTCCTCTGCGCTCTGTCTGGCAGTATCTGATTGAGCATCGCCGGGACTATGGTCGCTTGATGCTAATTTATGGCATGAAGAACAGCGATGAGATTCTTTTTGGCGACGAGTTGATGGCGCTGCGTCATAATCAAAAACTGGAGTTGTTTTTGGCAGCTGAAGACGTAAGTGTTTGTCACCTTGCCAATTTAGAAATTGAAGCGGGTCGTGTTACTGACTTGCTTGATTTAGCTGAGCTTTCTACCGATATGCAAGTAGCTATTTGCGGCCCGCCCGTGATGTATAGATTTGCCGTTGAACGCTTGCGTCGCTTAGGTATAGCCGATGAAAATATCTGGCTCTCGCTAGAGCGACATATGAAGTGTGGCATTGGTAAGTGCGGCCATTGCTTCATTGGTGGAAAGTTTGCCTGCCAGGAAGGACCAGTGTTTCAGTTAACTGAACTAGCTAACTTGCATGAAGTTATAGAGTATCCGCGCGAGAAAATTCAGATATGAGCGTTGCTAAAGTACTACCGACAATATCAGTTGAGGGATTGACCGGCTGTGCTGGTGAACTGCTTGTGATTCTAGAAAATCTTGATCATTTATTGCCTTATGTGCGTATCAAGAGTTTTCCTTTCGCTCAAAGTCGAAACGAAAACGGTCCGGTTGATATTACCTTTGTCGAAGGTAGTGTCAGTCAAAACCACGATTTAGAAAAGCTCATTAACATCCGCGCCAATTCGCGTTGGCTGGTAGCCGTAGGCAACTGTGCTACTACCGGGTGCTTGCAAAAGGCATCGTGCCAAAAGTGCAGCGCCAAGTCGATGATGCAGGCTGTATATGGCAATGAGTCAACCATGTCGGTTTTGCCCGCTCAACCGCTCGAGCACTATGTCAAAGTTGATGTTTCTTTGCCTGGTTGCCCAATCAACGCTACTCAGTTTCTTGCTGTGACAGCAAGTTTGCTGCGCGAACAGTTGCCTTACATTACCAGCAAACCAGTCTGTCTTGAATGCAAGATGAAAGAAAACCCCTGTGTTTTGATTGAGAAAAATGCACCATGCCTGGGGCCAATCACTGCTGCTGGATGTGGAGCGCTCTGTCCTAGTGTCGGTGCTGCTTGTTATGGCTGTTGGGGAGTGTGCGATGAGCCTCAGATTGAAGCAATGAAAATCATTCTTTCAGAGAAAGGCTATGACGTTGACGAAATCTATAGTCGTTTAAAAGCGTTCGGTGCACCCGAACATCTCTTTGAGCGCATGGACCAGAAAACAAGCTAAAGAAAACAAGCTAAAGAATACAAACTAAAGAAAGCAAACTAAAGTGAGAGTGGAACAGTTCGGAGTTGAAAAATAATGGATATTGAGCGCAAATCAATTGAGATAACTGAGATTTGTCGCGTAGAAGGTCACGCTGCCGTCACTGTCAATTTTGAAAATGGTGTCATTGCTGATGTGCAGCTGAATGTCTTTGAGGGAGCCCGCTTCTTCGAGCGTATTGTGCTTGGTCATAAATATGATGAAATAGCCCACATTACCTCACGGGTGTGTGCTATCTGCTCGACCGGTCACGTGCTGGCCGCTCTCAATTCTATCGAAGGAATATTTGGCTTTGTACCTGATCGACGTGATCTGTTGCATCGCGAATTAATGCATTTGGGCATGATTATTGAGTCTCACGCCACTCACATTTGCGCTTTGGCTCTGCCTGACTTTTTGAATGTTGGCGACTTAATGACTCTGGCTGGCCAGCATCCGGCAGAATTTGAAATATGGAAGCAGTTGCGTTCCCTCGGTTCAACCATTCAAACTATTGTTGGTGGCCGGCCATTTCATCCTGTTAACTTGCATGTTGGGGGCTTGTCGAGCTACCCAGACAAAGAGCAATTGCTTGAAATGCATAAATTGCTAGACGAAAATCAAGAGAATGCTATGCGTTTATATAGTCTCTTGGCAGGTCTGGATGTATCGTTTGGTCAGGGCGCTGCACCGGTCTATTCTGCCTTGATTCCTGCTCAAGATGGTTATGGCTATTTTGGTGAAGTGATAAAGACAAGCACTAATTTTCAAGCCAATGTCGATGAGTATCGTCATTACTTGAATGAAAAAGTAGTTCGCTATAGTCATGCCAAGCAGTCTACTTTTGCAGGGCAGCCTTTCATGGTTGGTTCTCTGGCTCGTCTTTTCATGTTTGCTGAGCGTCTGCGCCCTACAGCCTTGGCTCTCTATGAAAAGAGCCCGTTGGCAAGCAAAAACCACAATACTATTTTGAATAACTTGGCCCAGGCAATTGAACTCGTAGAGGCAATTGATCGGGCTAAAGTTGTGATCGAGACCCTTTTGGTCAATAACCCTGGCGACAGCAACAGTAAATTCATCCACCATACAGCCAGCCTTGAAAAGAGAGCCGGGGCCAAGACCGGCGCAGTAGAATGTCCGCGCGGTACGCTCTATCACTATTATGAATTGGATGATTCGGGTAAAGTAATTGCTGCTGATATGATCACGCCGTCTGCCCAAAACACTGCTCGTATCGAAAGTGATATTCGGCAGCTGGTGGCTGGTCTGAAGGAAGAGCAGACAGATGCTATACAAGCTAAATTAGAAACTCTCGTGCGAGCCTACGATCCCTGCAACACTTGTGCTACTCATATGGTGCAGGTCAACTATAAGTGATATAGATTCTGCCTGTGAGGCCTTGAGTGCAAAGTAAAATAGAATGACTAGGAGAATTGAATGAGCACGGATGAAATTGAACTGACATCTCCCTCTTCTGGTTCGACTTGTTCTTCTTCAGCGTCCCCTGCTGGCAGTTGGCAAGAGCGATACAGGCGAAAAGTTGTCACGGCAGCTGAAGCTGCTCAGAAAATTACTTCGGGCGATGCTGTCTATATTCATTCTAATGCCGCGGCCCCAGCTAGTTTAATTGAAGGAATGTTGGCACGGGCACCACATTTGCGTGACGTTACTATTTTGCATTTGCTCACGATGGGGCGAGCTGAATATGCTCGCAAAGAGTTTAGCGAGTCTTTCCGGGTGCATGCACTCTTCATCGGTGAGAATGTCCGTAAGTCAGTGAATGAAGGAAGAGCCGACTATATGCCGGTTTTCTTAAGTGAGATACCGGCTCTTTTTGAACGCGATATTGTACCGGTTGATGTCTGTATGATTCAGGTTTCTCCACCGGATGCCCATGGCTATTGTAGCTATGGCGTTTCAGTAGACTGTACCATCGCCGCTCGACGCAAAGCGCGTATAGTCATTGCTGAAGTCAATAGGCAAATGCCGCGCACCCTGGGCCGTGCCTTTGTTCATGTAGATAAATTCGACTATGTGGTTGAATGTGATCGGGCGCTGCCTGAGTTATTGGCTGATGCTCCAACGTCGGTGGAAGAAGCAATTGGTCGCAATGTCGCCGCTCTCATAGAAGATGGAGCTACTCTACAGCTCGGCATTGGTTCTATACCAAATGCCATATTGTTGCAGCTTGGTGACAAGCGAGACCTCGGCATTCATAGTGAAATGCTTTCAGATGGCGTCATCGACTTAATTGAAAAAGGCATTGTCACTAATGATGCTAAGACCGTTCTACCGGGCAAAATTGCCGTAAGTTTTGTCATCGGTAGTCGTCGCCTCTATGACTTCGTTAATGATAATCCGCTCTTTGAGTTCCAAACCAGCGACTACATCAACGATCCTTTTATCATTTCCCAGAACCATAAAATGACTGCCATAAACTCGGCCCTGCAAATCGACGTCACGGGTCAAGTCGCTGCTGATTCAATTGGAGATTACTTGTATAGCGGAGTTGGTGGTCAGGTCGATTTTATCAGAGGGGCGGCACGGGCTAAGAACGGTAAAGCTATCATTGCCCTGCCGTCTACGGCGAAGCACGGTACTGTTTCTAGAATCGTTGCCAATTTAGCTATTGGCAGTGGTGTCGTTACGTCGCGGGCTGACGTGCACTATGTGGTCACTGAATTTGGTATCGCCCAACTCTACGGCAAGACTCTAAAAGAGAGAATGCAGGCACTGATTGCAATCGCTCACCCTGATTTTAGAGAGAAGCTAGAAGCTGATTGTGAGCTGATTCATTGGCACTAAATTGTTAGACAGGCCGATTAGGAGGTTAATTTGAATATCTTGATTGCGATAGATCAGAGCGCCTTCGCCTCCGACGTTGTTGATTTTATTGGGCGCCACCGCTGGAGCGAATCTGAACACTTTACAGTGGTGCATGTGGTTGATTCACTATTGGTCGGCAGCCATATGAGTTTTCTTCCCTCTCCGGTGCTCGATGAGATAAAAGATAAGGCCCGGGAGCAAGGAAGAAAGGCTGTCCACCAGGCTGCTGAAAGATTACGTCAGCTTTTCCCTGATGCATCGGTTGCGGAAGAAATTTTAGAGGGATTTGTTGTCGATGCGATAGTCGATTATGCTTCTTCTTGGCCTGCAGAAATTGTAGTAATTGGCTCTCATGGCCATAGAGGCAGTAATAAATTTACGCTCGGCAGCGTTGCCCGCTCTGTTTCTTCGCAAGCCCAGTGTTCTGTCTTGATTGTCAATTCGCACAGTGATAAAAAGACTCAGTAAGTGGGCTGTTGAGCCTTTCTTGCTGAGTCTTTTTTTTACTTATTGAGTGGAGTTGGCGCTTTTGCCTTAGTAGCGCAGAGCTGCTGCCATTCCTTCGTATTTTGCCAAGCTGTTTGCTGGTAGAAATACTACTTCGCCATTAAATTGGAAGGTTAGAGATATCAATTGATCATTTACAGTCATTTGATTTTCTTTTCCATCTTGCATCGCTAGTGTTTCTGATTCTTCGAGGTAGAGCTTTTCGACTCTTCCGGCTTTGATTAGTTGTGTAATTTCATCAAGGCCAGAACCGAGGCGCTTCTCATGGCCCAGCTTTTCTAGCTCAGCTACTTCTTTGGCTGCTTTCTCTGCTTTGTATTTTTCCACTTGCTCTTTGGCAACTTTTAGAACGTCCGCCGTGCTGGCGTGTTCATAGTTTCCTTCAACTGAAGCCATGACATAATCTGATAGAGCAGAAATGTCGCCGAAGTGAGTTGTGCCAATTAGCACTATTGGCCAATTTAAGCCTTTGCACAGTTCAGCAGCCGCGGCATGAATCTTATGCTCGTCGCCCTGGTTTGAGTGGTCGTGTGATTTCAACAAGTGGCCGACATGAGTCAGTTGTTCGTTTTCTTTGATTTCAACGATTTGATCGGCGGCTGCTTCAAAGAGACGAACGTGATTGCCACCGCTGACTAGAATGTGAAAACGGGGACAGCTTGCGGCAGAATAGGCTACTTCGCTAGCGGCGATATCGCCCAATACTATTCTTTCGCTAGCTCTATAGTTTAGCGGCACAACTTTTGCAAAATCTTTGGCGATGAAAATTGCCACGCTGGCATTGTGTGTTTCTGATTCTAGACCAGAGAAAATCAGCTCAAGGCGTTTCAATAGTACGTCGCGATCAGAGGTTGAAACGTCACTAGGAATCAATTTGGTCGCTTCGCCCATAAGGTGTTTCAGTTTGGCTTCATTGTCGCGCTTAACGATTCCTAGGTCGACAATAATAGAAAGTATTGGAGCTTCTTTTGTCGAGACAAGCTCTGCCATAGCGTTTTTCATTTCGATTGATCCACTTGTTGAATAGAGGGTTGAACATAAGGGCTAACAGTTGATTGTCACAATATCAAGGAGTGGCAAGGCTTTTCTCCCTCCTAGAGGACTAGTTTGCTGGTAGATAGTTCCTCCCCAGGTTGATCTGGCATTAATGAGGATATTTGTAATGATCAATAGCAGGCAGGATGCAATTTTTTACTGAATGTGCAAGCCTGAGAATGTAGGCGCTACAATAGACCTGTCGTCCAAAGAGGCAGATGCTAAAAGACTCTATTTTCAAGCTGACTAAACTTCGGCCCGAGTTTGCTTCTCAATACGAGAATCAACCGCCGGATCAGTTTGGCTTCAATCTTGACAGCTTTGCCCAGTGGGAGGCCTTTTTTCGCTTTTTTTACGACGACTATTACCACGTTAAAGTTGTCGGTATTGAAAACATTCCAGCCACTGGTCGTGCTGTTCTAGTTGGCAATCATTCGGGCGGCTTGCCTATTGATGCTTACATGACCAATTGTGCCAACTATAATCTTCATCCCCATCCTCGCCGCATACGTTGCCTGGCATTAGATTGTCTGCTTAAGCTTCCAATTATTAAAGATATGATTACCGGCATGGGCGGGGTTCCAGCTCGTTATGCTGTAGCAAAGCAGTTACTTGAAAATGATGAGCTGGTTTTCTTCTACCCTGAAGGCCCAAGGGGCACTGGCAAGCTATTCAAACAGCGCTATCGTCTAATTGACTTTGATCCTGGTTTTATCAAAGCGGCGATTGCCACCAGTTCTCCGGTTGTTCCCATAACAGTGGTGGGGGCTGACGAAATTTATCCTATTTTGGGGCGGCTAGAGGGTCTGGCCCGTTTTCTTGGCATGCCTTATTTCCCATTGACACCAGGCTTTCCCTGGTTTCCTTTAACCACTAGCTCATTGCCTCTGCCAATTAAAATATTGATAGTGGTGGGTAAACCAATTTACTTCGATTATCCACCTGAGCGGGTTAGCGATAAGCATTTGCGCCTTCATTTGACCAAAGAGGTGCAATACAACATTCAAAGGCAGCTCAATTTTCTTCTGCGCCATCGCTGTACTGCCTTTACGGGCTGGGATGATCAGTTTCTTAAGGATTTAGAGCAGAGCCTCAAATCAAAACCTCAAAACAAGTAAACCTTGAGGGTTATAAGACTAGTGCCGCTCTATTCAGTCTATGGGGTGATACCTGGGCGCTGGAAAAGGTTTAAATTAATAGCAGCGATGGTTTTGTGAACCATTTTTAGTACGGTACATTTGAGGTTATGCGATGAAGATCATTATTGCAGTTGACGACTCACCTTCATCTAGTGAGCTAATTCGATCAGTAATTAGTCGAAAATGGCCGGCCGATACTAACTTTAAAATTCTTACTGTCCTTGAGCCTTCATGTGTCTCTTACGCAGACTTGTCAATTTCTGAATATGCGCATACTGCCACTGAAATTTATGCCAAGCGCAAAGCTGCAGCGCGACATCATTGCGAAGCCATGCGTCACAAGCTTGAAGAATCTATTGCTGGCGCTTCAGTTCATTATGAAGTGCGCGACGGCGCGCCATGGGCTGAAATAGTTACAGCTGCCGTTGAGTGGTCTGCCGATAAAATTATGATTGGCGTGCATTCTAGAGATGTCTGCCCTCATAATATGCTGGGCAGTGTCTCTCGCGCCGTGGTAAATCACGCCCCTTGTTCTGTCGAAGTGGTGTCGACTGTGCACCACCGCAAGAAGCATGCCGCTGCAGGAGCTGTTGCTGAAAAGGCCAAGTGAAAATAGATGCGGGTATTGATCTTATCAACTTCGATTGGTACTGGTCATGTTCGCGCTGCTCAAGCAATAGAAGCTGCTTTTAAACAACATTATGCTGATGTTTTTGTCAGGCACGAAGACTCTTTGAGTTTTGCCAATGCCGCTTTTCGCAAAGTCTATCAACAGACCTATGTAGATTTGGTTGCTAATGCTCCAGATTTGCTGGGAATGGCTTACGACTATGCCGATAGAGATTGGGACAAGCTGCACTATGGTATGGCTTTTGAGCGTTTGAATATTGCTAAGCTTGCCCGCTTGCTTAAAGATTTCAAACCAGATGCCATTGTTTGTACTCATTCCCTGCCAGCTGATATGGTGTCATGGTTGCTCTGTCGCAAAGAGATTTCCTGCCACCACGCTATTGTCATAACAGACTTTGATTTGCACGCAGTTTGGTTGTGCCACCACTATTCTCGATATTATGTAGCTATCGATGAAACTAAAGAGCATCTTGTTGAGCTTGGCTTTGAACGCAGCCGCATAGTCACTTCTGGTATTCCTATTGATCCAATTTTTGCTCAGGTAAAAGAGCAGCGGCAAATGCGTCTCAAGCACAAGCTCGCGCCTGATCTGCCGACGATATTTGTCTCTGCTGGCGGCTTAGGCATGGGTCCAGTTGAGCTAATTCTTGACCAGTTGGATAAGCTTCATCAACCAGCCAATATCGTGGTTGCGTGTGGGGCCAATGCGCCCCTTCTAGAGAAAGTTCGTTTTGCTTCGGAGAAACTTGCGCAGAAGCAAAATAGTGATCACGTAATTCGTAGCATTGGCTTTACTTCTGAAATGGATGAGTATATGGTGGCCGCTGATTTGATTATAGGCAAGCCTGGTGGTCTTACTTCATCTGAGGCTTTAGCTAAGGGCTTAGTCTCTGTCATCGTTAAGCCCATTCCTGGACAGGAAGAGCGCAATGCTGATCATCTAGTAGAAGAAGGGGTAGCTATTCGTTGCAACAATCTACCGGTGCTGGCCTATAAAATTGAGCAGCTTTGGCAAAATCGGGAGCGCTTGAAGACAATGCGCTCCAATGCCTTAAAGCTTGGGCGGCCTAATTCAGCTGTTGATATTGCGCATGACGTCTGTCGTTTGGTTCAGGGGGAGGAGACTGTCGCTACTCATCCTCAAGAACATGTTTGTGAACGCGACTGGATAGAGTCATTTGCACTTTGAGAATTGTCTAGGGCTGATTGCAACTGGTCGTGAATCGAGACCTTTAGATCACTTATAGCTGCGTGTTTATTCTCTCTATAGTGTTGCAAGTAACTACTTACAGCAATTGGTTGGCCGAAAAATACAGAAGCAACTTGTCGGCCTTTGCTAGAAATGTGTCCTGTGGTTTCGACTTCGAGAAAATCAACAATGCGGCATTGCAGAATAGTTGAGGCGGGTTGATTTAAAACGCGATGGAAGATCAGGAGATTTTCTACCCGGTTCAGGTCACTGATAAATTCATCGTGAAATTGGGATGTTCGTTTGTTCAATTTCATTTGATGGATGCTCTCAGCTTTATGTGTTCCCAGTAGCTCGTCTACAGCATTGCGCAGCGAATAGAGCATTTGTTCCGGTGACTTGTGAGCGATCTCGCTACCTATAAAATTTGCTATACGTTGGCAAATATGTCTTGCTATGTGGTTCGTTTGCTCGGCTGCCGATGAGCTTTCTGTTAGCTGGCAATGATAGTGCTGGGCGAGGTTGTTGAGAACGGTCGCTATTGCTTTTTCTATTCGTGCATTAACATCTTTGCCGTCCTGTGGCAGCCCAAGTTGCCGCTCGATTGTTCGCAGAGCTTTTTCAACGCTTGCGGCAAAGGCTGTTTCTAGTCTGTAGCTAATTCCGACAGGTAAGACCCAGAGCGTTTGCTCTGAATCGGTGAGAACCGTTGGACTAGGGGCAATTTCTTCTTGAATTTCTAAGAGAATATGCACCAAAGCTGTGCTGATATTGTGTACCGTATGGTCGTCACCGGTAATCTCGGCTTCCGGAAAAACAATGAGTTTGTGCTTACCTTGTTTGAGAATGGCTTTGGTGGTTTCGATTGAGGTTGTGTCACCAGTGCCTCGGTTGACAGAATAGCAACCAAATTTTTGGAAGAACCAGCCGAGGACGCCGTGATACCAGTCAAAAACTTCTCGTGCCACCATACAGTGAACTTGCTCTTGCAGATATTTAGCAAGAAAGACAACCACACTTGGATCTTGCCGGTCTGCGTGGTTAAGGAGAATAATGGTGCGCTTATTTTTTAGGGCCGCTACTGTGTTCTTGTTGTCGTTGAATTGGCAGGTGAAGTGATCGATGTAGCGACAATATATGGGTATTAGAAACTGGCAAAAAGCAATAACCGCTAGATTAGGCTCTGGGGCTTTAAATTGCGACAAAGCTTTCACTAACTGCGCCTCTAAGGAAGCGACATCAGATAATCTGTGATGCTCTCTACCTGCTCAGGGTTGAGATCTGAGGGAGGCATAACTGTACCGCGTTCGTTATATTCATTGTCGCCACTCTGGTTGAAAAATTCGGCGGCTGTAATGCGATCAGTTACGAATTGGCGCTCGTGACGTTTGGAGATGCCGTCGAATGGAGGCGCAAAGTGGCCGCCCATATTTCGTATCGAATGACAGACCAGGCAGTTTCTATCGTTGAGAAGCATGCGCCCCTCTGCAATTTTGGGCACTCTATCTTTGTGGCAATCAGCGGCATCTTCTGTCGAGTGGAAGGGAGTTTTCTTTGTCACTTTGTGACCAGTAATTTGAACGCCGCCAGGTAAATCGCTGAGGGTGAGCAGATAGGCGGCAATATCTTTAGCTTGGGTGTGGGATATACGTGGATGCTCCAGCAATTCAGCATAGGGGTAGAGCTTGAGAAAACGTGCCATAGCGGCTTCGTCGTTGGTTATACGAGATTCGACAAATACTTTGCTGCGGCGACCGCCGATGCCGTCTAGGGGCGGGGCCAAACAACCGCCTTTGCCTTCAATTGAATGGCAGTTAGCGCAATTATTTTGTTTGAAATACTTGGCGCCTTCGCGGCTCTTGTTTGAGGCCGGCTGACCTTTGTATTTGCCATAGTCTACATACAAAACGTCGGGCGCTGCTGCCTTTGCTGGAGCTTGTGGCGCAGTTTTCGGTGCTGCTTTGATGGGTTCTAAAGCATTAGAATAGTTAGTGGAAATTGTGCTAAATAGCGCAATAGACGCCATTGCCGCCAACATTTTGCTCGAAAATTTCTTCATTCAAGGCCCCGGTTTATCTAGTTGAGAGTAAAGGCTAGACTAGGCTAGATTAGATAGACACAATCTATTACAGCAGATTTTCGTCAAACTTGACTGCTTCGGCAGAATGATTTTCTCAATTTCCTCACGGTTAGGAAAAACTGCTGCTGTTTGCTTGCTCTGTCTCAATTAAGGCCTCGTCCCTTTGGTTGATGACGATTGCAGCACTTTGTTCTTTAATTATTAGTGTATGCGAGCAAATGTAGAGGTTTTTATGGCCAAGTCTTTTCTATTGGCTTTAGATGGCTCGCAAGAAGCTCTCTTTGCCGCTGATGTGGCAGCGGCCCTTGCTAAGTCTAAAGGAGCTCGGTTAACTGCCCAAACGGTTGTTGATTGTCAATCTGTTTGGGAGATTGTCGGCCAAGATTTGCCTGGAATTATTGGCAGCGGACCTTATATGGCGGCTTATCAGACCATTGAGACAACACTCAGATCTGTTGCCGAGACTCTTATGCATGCCTTCGAATGTCGCATTGCCAACAGTGAACTTGAGGCCGTTTGCGAAGTAGATGAAGGCAACATAATCGATCTCATTCTTCGGCGCGCAGCTAGTCATGACCTAGTGATCATGGGTCATAAGTCGAAATTCAGGCAACGCCATATTCATCAGCGTCGCTATCTCAATACTAGCCTCTGCCAACGAGTGGCTGATGCTTGCCCTGTGCCTCTTTTAGTCGTGCAGAATGCCATGCAGCTTTGGAGCCGCAGTGTTTTGTTAGTTAGCGCCGAGACCTATTGTTCAGAAACTGTTAGAGCCTTTGTGGAGTTGGCCACTGCGGTGGGCGGCAAGGCTGAGATTGTTTGCACAGGCCGAAGTAAGACAATTGATAGCTTGATTAACACGGTACGCAGTCAGCTGGCTCAAGACCCAATTGCTAAGTTAGCGGCCGATAAAGTTAGCTTTTCTGTTGTCGGGCGCAGGCTCTATGAATTAGAAACTTTCTTTTCTCTTTCGGGTGCGGCTGAAAGAGATACTCTTATTGTTCTCACTACCTGTGATACCGAACAGGGTCGAAAAGTTTGCACTGGTGAGTCTTTAGATTATGTAATTCGCGATGTCGCTGCTGCCTGCACCTTGTTCTTGCCGCCGCGACAAATGCCGCCACTGCTTCAGACTGAGTTGAGTGAAATGAAGAAGCAGTCGGTGCTAACCTAATAAAATCTAAGCAAACCTAATAGGATCAAAACTATAGTGCTACATGGATGACCGTTGTCGGTACTGTCAAGGTGTTTGTAAGAGGCTAGACGCTGGCGATCAGCCTCTGACCTATTGCTTTGCCAATCTTTCGCCTCACAGAGTTATTGAGATTCTCGACTTTGAAGTGCAAAGCTATGTCGGCGTGCTTCTGCGATTGAAACAGAGTGCCATAAGTGCGGGCAATCAACTAGCAGTGCTGATGGAAGCAAAATTGACCAATGAGCTGCCTGAGTTTCCGTCATTGGCCAATGTTTTGGACCACTGCCTGGTGTTCGTCTGCCAAGCCGAAGCGTCAGAAGTAGGAGATACAGCCGTCTGGATTCGCTACGGCACCCCAGAGTTGTGCTGCTCGTCCCATCCACTTGTTATGGAGCTGACCGCGTTAGTGGAGCACCTGATTGCTCGACTATATGCAGCTGATCTTGCCGAAAACTGATTTTAAGCTGACTTACACCTGGGTTAGACAAATGGCAGTCTAATAGTTGCTCGTATCTTGATGCTCGTGTATGGGCGGCATAACTACGCTTTCGCGATCCGACCATTCTTGCAGCAGGTCTAATGCTGTTTGTTGACCTAGAGCCGTTTGAGTCTCGAACTGCTCATTGATGGCAATTAAGGCTTTGCCCTCGTGTAGCATCTTTTGAATCATTGGTCGCAGATCGACAAGGCGATCTTCATAGTGTTTGACGAAGCGATTGAGATCTGTGGCAATAATGCCGTCGTAGGCTTTCAAGCCCTCCACGGCATCGTGCAGCCCTAGGCTGGGCTTACCTTCGTCCACAGCGCTGTAGCCGACGAGCTTGTGCTCATGCTCTCGGCAATATTCTTCGATTTTTTGCTTTTGTTCTTCGGCATTTAGGCTAGTGCCACCAGTGCGAAGATAGCCTAGCAGCCTTAATTTCTTGTGCAACATGATGGTTCTCCTGAAAATATGCTTGAAAAGTTTTTTCTTCAAACCTTCGCTCCTATTGTCGTTCAAGTAGGGCTCGGCCATATCCCCCAGCGGGATGAACTAATGTCAGGGCCTGAATATGGTTATACTTCTATCGGCCGATGCCTAGGCCTCAGATGCTTGTCACAATTACGTGTGACTGATCGTGAAAGACAGTGAGAGACAGCGAAATTTAAATGGTGGCGATGATGCGAGTAATTATTGCAATTGACGATTCTGGGTGTTCGCGCTTAGCGATTGATGCAGTGGTTAATCGTCACTGGTCGGGCTCTACTCAGTTTCGAGTTATACACGTGGTCGAGCCAATTGTGCTTCAGTACGGCATGATTGCTCCTCAAGCTGTTGAGCTAATGATTGAAGCTGAACAAAAACTGAAAAAGCATGGTCAGGAGTTGATTGACACCACCGTAGCTAAATTGCAATCGCTATTTGGCGACGTCACTGGTGAAGTACTTCATGGCAATGTCAGTGACACAATTGTCGAAGATGCCACAGAATGGCATGCCGATCTAATTGTTATTGGCTCCCATGGCCGAACTGGCATGGACAGAATGTTCTTAGGCAGCGTTGCCGAAAAAGTTGTTAACCGTGCCCCTTGCTCAGTTGATGTGGTCAAGTTCAAAACTGTGGTGACTGAGAAAGGTGCCAAAGAGGTTGAAACTTCCAGCGTCAACTAGGGTCGCTTAGTTTTAGCGAGCCGATTTTAGGCTAGTCAAGACCAAGATTGCAAATTTAGACCAAGCCACGACGCATGGCGTGCACGGCAGCTTGGGTGCGGTCGTCAACAGCCAGCTTATTCAGAATGTTTCGTACATGGGTCTTAGTTGTGGCTAAAGAGACAACTAGCTTGTCGCTAATTTCTTGGTTAGAGAGACCATCAACTATTAGCTTGATAACTTCAAGCTCACGAGGTGACAGTGATTCCGGAGCTGGTCTGTCCATGCCAGTCTCTGTCCCTTTGTCATTATTTTCTTTGAGCTCTTGGTCCGCCGCGCTATGTCCAGAATTGACATATGCGGAGTGGGCATCGTTGTTAGAACCGTCGTGGCTAGCGCTGACTGACGCCGGTGCTGAGTCTAAAGGCACTGAGGCCAGGGCCGCATTGGCCGAATAGTGCTTTAATACCCTGCTGGCGACCGCTGAGTCGAGCCAAACATCCCCGGTGCTAACTGAGCGGATTGCAGTATATAACCTGTCTGGCTCTACATCTTTCAAGCAATATCCACTGGCTCCAGCAGCCAGAGATGCCATGATGTCAGCATCGTTGTCATGCTGTGTCAGCATGATGATTTTCATTGAAGAATCACGGCTAACTATTTGGCTGGCCGCCTGGATACCATCCATAACTGGCATGCCAACATCCATCAAAATTACGTCTGGCTTCAACTTTTCGGCCATAGTGACAGCTTCTTGACCGTTTGAGGCCTCACCGATGACGTGAATGTCTTTGGTCCGGTGCAGGGCAACCTTTAGGCCCAGTCTTGTCAACTGGTGGTCTTCTACCAACAATACATTTATTGAGAGATCGCTTGCGTCAGATGTTTGTTCAGCCATAATTATCATTTACCGGAAAAATCTAATTATAGACCGCTCGAAAACCGTAGGAAGTGCTTGGTGGGAAAAGAACAGTCTAATAAACCAGTAGCCTTAACATTAACCTCCGAGGAAGTAGAGCTGCGTAAACGCTGGTTGGAGTTTTCTGCCAGTGACGAAGAATTGATAGAACTTGAGCTCGACGTTTTGGTTGCCGACCATATCGACGAATTGATTGAGTCGATGTATGCCCATTTTCTTACTTTTGAAGAAACTCGCAGTTATTTTCCCAATGAACAAATACTAAAGCGCGCTCAATCTGCTCAAAAAGACTACTTCATTCGCCTTACCAAGGGCACCTATGACACTGATTATGCTAATGACCGTCTTCGAGTTGGTGCTACTCATCATCGCATTGACCTTGATCCCAAATGGTATATCGGAGCTTACAATCGAGTATTGGCCTGGTTCTTGCCTAAAGTAATCGATAAGTACAATGGCGATAAGGAGAAACTAGGCAAGGCCGTTTCGGCCTTGATGAAAGTGGTTTTCTTTGATATGGGTCTGGCTATCGATTGCTACATATCAGCTAAAGAGACAGCTTTGCGTCAACACACCGACGCCATCCGCGAGTTAGAAACAGAAAGAAGAGTTACCAAATCTATTCTTGAGAATTCTCCTGTGGGAATTATCAGCTTAGATAAGGACATGGTCTGTCTTGAGTGCAATGACAAATTTATTGAACTAGTAGACTGTGAAAATCGATCTGACATCGTCACAAAACAGATTTCTGATGTAGCCCCAGGTCTCAAGCCAGCCTTATTTAAAGAAGTGCTTAGTAGCGGACAGTTCAGCAAGCACAGCGGAGTAGCGCTCAAGCTTTCGAAAAAGAATGAGACCGAGAGCAATTACTTCGACTGGTTAGCCTGGCCTATCAAAGACAACGATGGCAAAGTAACCGGTCTAGTGGCGATGTTTACCAACACCACTGCCAATGTTTTGTTGCAGCAACAGCGGGAAGATTTTGTAGCCACTCTTACCCATGATTTAAAGACGCCTGTTTCTGCCACCACCAGAGCCGTGCGCTTTTTGCTCGATGGAGACTTTGGCCCAGTACCCGAGACGCAAGTAGAAGTGCTTGAGACAATCTTGCAAAGCAACACCGCACTATATAGCTTGGTGCAGACTTTGCTTGATGTCTACCGTTTCGATAGCGGAGTAAAAGAGTTTCATATGGCCAGTTGCGATATGGTTGGCTTGATCACCCGCATAATTAGCGAAATCATGCCACTGGCTCGTGAGAAGGGTGTCACTATTCAGGCTTCTGTGCCGCAAAGTGCTGAAGAAGTCATATGCGATCAAGACGAGGTTCGCCGGGTGGTGCAAAACCTCATTGATAATTCGCTGAAATTCACTCCTGGCGGCGGTTCAATCACAGTTACTTTGAGTCAGCTTGAGACTCTAACAACTGTTAGCGTTACCGATACTGGTAAAGGCATACCTGAAGAGAATCGACCGAAATTATTCCAGCGATTTTGGCAAGCTGGCTCCACTGGCCGTTATTATGCCAGCACTGGGTTAGGGCTGTATCTTTGCCGGCGAATAGTTGAAGGTCATGGTGGCAAAATCTGGTGTAAAGACACTCAGGGGCCAGGTACTACATTTTGCTTCGAGCTTTTAACTAAAGGCCCGGATAGCGCAATAGCTGCTGCAACATAAGATCAAAGAGGGTAGGGGCAAACTTGTAACAGTCGTGAGAGCGCAAGGCTATTTCGCCCTGATGATCTGTATTGACAGTAACTTCTTTGAGATGGGTTTTCGCGTCTCTGAAAATCTCACATAAGACCTGCTCGAAGTCAACGGCAGGAAATCCGTTGCGCTGCGGCACGCCCTTGAAATACTCTTCGATGATATTAGCTGCTGTCGCCATACATAAACAAAGTTCGGTTGGTTTGACCGAAACTACTTTCTCTATTGATTCTTCTGGAATTAAACCAAAATGCACCGCGCTCTTAGCCATGGCCTGCGACGGTAGCTGCTTTTCGCGTAATACCAGATCTTGTAGGTGAATTCGTACGTTTGGAAACTTTAGTTCCGCAGAATATGTACCATCGCTATATTTGTCAGCCATCGCTGCTGATACCACCTCTGTAAATTTCATTTACAGCACCTTAGATTCCTAGAGAATTACTGCTGACAGATCGCCCTTGGCTGAATCTGAGTTCTGTTCTTTATCGTCAACGCGCAATTTCTTGAGCTTAACTACTTCGACTGAGCAAGGCGCGTGATTTAGTACTTTCTCCGCAACGCTTCCCAACCAGAATTTCTCTAAGCCTGTTCTTCCATGAGAGCCAAGAATAATCAGATCAGCGTCCCAGTCTTTGGCGTAGTCAAGGATGGATTCGGCGATGCTGCCGCTAATGACCAAACCGCTGATCTCATTGTTTGGGTGGTTTTTCTTGATCTGAATAATCTTTTGGTCGAGCATTTGCATGAGCTGATTCTTGTATTCGGCTTGCATTTCTTCTAAAGAAGGTGCGCACAGGCCAGCGAGGAGATATTCGTTGTATATGGGGGCCATGACGGAAATGAGTCGAAACTCAGTGTCGCTCTCCCAGGTTTGTCTGGTGGCTGAATCAACCGCGTTTGACGAGCAATCTGAATCATCAATGGCAATCAGAACTTTCATTTCCACCCCATAAGATTTGGCCAAAGTACTGCTCTTAGTATTGGCCATGGCCAATCGGTCTGCCATCGTTCAAAGTAGTGAAGTTTTATTTGTTTTTTTCTAGGTAGATTGGCCAATTCAGAATTAGCGCTGGGTGGTCTATCATCCTTTGGGATGAGAAAACAGAGTAAATTGATGCCCGACCGGCAGGACTGGCTGTCAAGCGCTTGCTCGATGGGTCTTTAGTATTGAATTAACAGGGCTTCAGTTCAAATTTGGGCAGAATTGCCTATTTTGCTGATTGACAACGTGCGAAAAATACCAAGCCAGACGAAACTAGTGCTAAATCTAGTAATCTTGAGTAGCAAAAGTAGTTACTAGCAAAGAGTTAAGACCTAGACCATGACAGCGCCGAAGCAATTAATTACCCTGTACTTTTTCACTGTGTCGCTGTGCTTGTTTTCTTACGCTCAACCGGCGCGCGCGGCTGATTTAGCTGCGCGCTTCTTGCGTGTACCTGTATTTTTTATCACTGACAGAAACCTTGAACCAACCAAGTCTGGAGCAGTAGATTTTGGTCCCCACCGCAAGTATCTAGGTGACTGCAAACACGAGCCATTTATGGGTTCAGCGTATTGTGTGGTGGAAAACGTAGAGAACAAACTTTTGACCGATCGTCTCAAAGATTTGGGTTGGTCAAAAGCTGAGGCTAGCGACAAAGCTGGTGCTTTCAAAATCACTCCGTTGACAGACGATAATTTTGAGAAAGTTCAGGATACTTTTTATAGCAGCGTCAGTGAAAAGGCTCGCCTTACTGACGATAAGAATATTTTTGTCTTCGCCCATGGCTATAAAAATCCTTTCCATGGTGCTCTTCATACTGCCGCCACTCTGGCCTACAATTCTGAACGTCCGGTGATTTTCTATTCGTGGCCATCGGTGGCGAAGCTGCGCTCTTATACCTCTGATGAAAATAATGTTGAGTGGAGCCAAGAGCACTTCAACGACGTCATTGCCCGTCTTGAAAAACTTTGTACGGATGATCCATCTCTCAAAGTAAGATTGATGGCCCACAGCATGGGTACAAGGTTGCTGGTTCGAGCAACACCGCTGCTGCGCGAGAAGAAGCATGTAATCGAAACAGCCTTGATTTGTCCTGATGTCGATGACGGGCTAGTTAAGCACTATGCCCGGCGCTATTTGAGTGTCAAAGGCACCACGGTAATTCGCTTGTATATGTCGCAGCGCGACAAGGCTCTAGTTCTGTCGCAATTTGTTCATGGCGGCTATACTCGGCTTGGCGAGCAGGCTGACGCTATTGGTGGATGGGTGACCAAAACTCTTTCAGGACAAAACAATGATGCTGAAAAACAAGCTGCCAAAGTTGAAGACGCAGAATTTGCCGATAGGCTAGCGAAGACAAAAAAGAGAATGCAGACTATCGATTTCACCGATATCGATACTGGTCCGATTGGGCATCATATTCCAGCCAAGCTTATTTGCAGTATGTCATTTACTAATGAGCCCGGCAGCGGCTTGGAGCTTGTACCTGAAGAGTCTGGTCAAAGAAATAAAATCAGCAATATGTTCACCAAGTTATCTAAACTGAAGAGTACTGATGAATTGGCGCCCACCGGTGATGTGCTGCGGGTAATAAAAAGGAATAGTCAAAAATGACCGATGAACCAGTTGCCGATCAGTTGGAATTGCCTGAGACTTCCAGTGGTTGCATCACCAGTTTTCTAGTGCGGCTTGGCTTGGGTAAGAATTCAAAGCAGGCAGCAGTAGTTGGTGTTTTGATGTTTATGGCCCTAGCTTGGGTCGTGCCCTTGTTGCTTTGTCTTAGCTCTGGCAGCGCCTTTGGCCCATCTTTGCAGGTGCCATTCTTCGGTGACTACATTAGTAGTGCCCGTTTTCTTGTGGTGGTTCCAATTCTGCTTCTTTCAGATTTAGTAACGAGAAAATGGTCGTTGAAGACCCTGCATCATTTTTTGCAAGACCATATTGCTCCAGCCGATGCTGCTCAGTATAAGGCATTGGTGACAAGAAACTTTCAATTGCGCGATGCCCCTTCCATTGTTTGCGGCCTACTCTTGCTAGCATTTGCCTACTCACCAGTGTGGGTAGACATTGTATTGGCTGTGCACTGTACTAACTGGCAGGTGGTCTCAACCGATAGCCATTCGGTTTTGTCGCTGGCTGGTAAGTGGAACGCCTATGTTAGTCAGCCGCTCTTTCGCTTTGTCTTGCTTGACTGGCTCTGGGGTTACTTACTTTGGGCTAACTTGCTTCTCAAGATCTCACGTTTCTCTTTGCGGGTGAGCGCTACGCATCCCGATTGCGTTGGTGGACTTGGTTTTATTGCTGTTGGGCATTCATATTTCGGCTTGGCAGCCTTTGCTATGTCGGTGGGTGTAAGTACTTTCGTCGCTCAGACAGTGCAAGAAACCCATACAAATCTGCAAGCCTATTCTAACCTTGGCATAGTCTTTGTACTTCTAGTGCTGCTCTTGTTTCTTGGACCGTTGTTGGTGTTTACCCCGCTTCTCGTCAAAACTAGAAGAGAAGCCGTTTTTACCTATGGCTCTCTCTGCCATAAGGTCAATAGTCTGTTTGCTACTAATTGGTTAGAGTCGACAGCAGACTCTAATATCGACTTAAGCTTAAACTCAAAGCGAGAATCTAGATCTGCCGATTCAGCTACCCTCATTTTAAGTACAGAACCATCCACGGTGACTGATCTTAATTCGTCATTTCTCAATGTTCAGAATATGAAACCATTTGTCTTTGGTAAAGAGACTCTCATGGCTTTTCTTGTGGCTGTTGCTCTGCCAGCCATACCCCTGATAGCGACTGTAATACCATTGCAAGACTTGCTGAAAGAGTTAGCGAAGGCGCTGACATAGTTTCAGCTATTCTATTCAGAGGTGCTTTTCATAGGTGCTTTTCATCGGTGCTGTCACTTCACGTTGATATCACGCTTAGTTCACCATCATTTCACCCTTAGTCGTTAGAGTGTTCCAATCCACTCTCTCAGCACACGCCTTTCGTCCGCGCCACTAAGCGCGGTAGATCGCCTATGCAGTAGCGCTGTGTTCAGAATCACAAGAGGTCATGCATGAAAAGATCCCCCGATCCAAAAGCAAGTCCAGGTTGCGCTTTGGCCGTATTGAGAAAAGTATTGCTGGTTGCCACGGCAATAACTATGAGTTTGTCAGCTACGTCGCCAGCCTTTGCTACGAGCCCCGGCTATCCGTATCCGCAGCCACGTAAGTTCTATGTTTCAAAAAATGGTAACAACACTGACGGCTTGACCTGGGCGACAGCCTGGAACGAGATGGATCAGATAAAGTGGACGGGAATAGACCCCCAGAACTATGACTCGCTGACTATCGATGGTGGCGTCGGCCGCATGATCTATCGCAAGCCCATGCAAGTGCAGGTAAGGCCCTACGCCATTCCCGTTAGGATTGCAGTATCTGCCGAGCCGGGTCACAATGGTCAAGTTGTTATTGCCCCTGGCAGTCAATCGAATGGTATTGAAATCACCGGTGGTGTTCAGCTAAATGGTTCTAAGCGATCAGGCATTTTTGTCTATGGTGCCAAGAAAGGTATCACTGTCAATTCGAATGCGCCGTACCCGACTAGTGTCAAGAACATTGAAGTGTCGCATTGCACTGATGCTGGCTTGTTTGTTAGCCCATCGTATTATCCGCTTGGTATGAGCCAGCTGATACTGCATGATAATGCCACCAATGTAGTTACCCAACAAACTGGTGCCCCCGGTGGTGCTCAGCTCAGTAAGTGCTGGATTTATAACAGTTCAGAACGGAATAATTTCGATGGTATTAGAATTGATGGTTCGACTAGTGGGCCACCAACTCCAAGTGTTGTTCTTAACAGCTGCGTGCTTGGGCCAGGCTTGCGAGATGGCATCAACAATCTATCGATTGCGCGCCCTTCCTTGACCAATTGTCTTTTAATCAATTCGAGGCGAAATAACATTTCCTCTTATTCTGTCAATCTGCAGAATGTCACATCTTTCATGACCCGGTTAAACCCTTCCCATAGCGCACATAGCTGTATAAAGCTGCAAGCCAGTCCGCAACCATATAATATGATTGGCAGCTCAGTGAAAAAGACCATTGCCTATGGCGGCATGGTGGATATTCCAATTTCGATTAGCTATCCCTATCCGCCTGGTTCAACTCGTCCTTTTCCAATTATCGTAGAGCAAAATACCCAATACAGCACTACTGGCAATACCACAGCTTTAGCTCCGACCATGGTTGACCCTAAGTTTGTGTCGCCTGTGAGGCTGCTTCCCAACCATACTCCTGTTCAGTATTTGATGGGGCTAGACTTTGCGCTGCGGCCAGATTCACCAGCGCTGGGAACTGGCTCAGAAGTGACATCGATCAAGCAACTACTGAGGACGTTTGATTGATGCCGGCATGTCGTCGTTGATGGTCATTGCATGAATTTGGTAGGTGGGTTTGTCTGCCGCCTTGACAAGCTGTACGCTTGTTAGCCAGACCAACCCACCACCGAGCATAATGCCTTGATCTTTGCACCAGAGTTCTTTCTCTGGATATTCTGCAAAAAGTTTCAAGATTGCTGGAGTAAATATGAGATTGTAGTTTGCCAGCAGCTCCTGCTGATTGCGATAGGTTCGAGTCGTCACACTTTTCTTTAAATTGCCGTTCCAGCGCACCGATAGAGGGTATTGGACCATCTTGCTGACAGCGGCGCTGTTCTTCTTCGCCAGGGCGTCGCGCATAGCTTGGTAGAAGGTGGCGAATAAGTCGCCATCGTCAACGCCAGCAACCCAGTAGCGCTTCTTGCGTGCTTCAGTGGCGGCGGCTAGAATCTTCTCAGCCTCGGTTGCTCGGTTGGTGGCTTTGTATACTTCGCTCAAACCTCTGGCATCATCAAATAGCACCGGGTAATTTCCGCGATAGAGCTGAATATTGCTGTCGTATGCCTCTTTATATTGCTTTTCTGCTTCTTTGTATTTCTTCTGCTTTAGGTAGCAGTCAGCTAGTCTTGTGCGTGTTAGTAGCTTTTGCTCGTTGCCATTGAGGCTTTCGGAGATATCTATGGCTTCTAAGAGCTTTTTCTCTGCTGCCCCATAGTTGCTAGCATTCATGTCGGCCTGGGCGGCCGAATAGATTTTGTCGAATTGCTTTTGCTTTATTGCTTCTTGCTTGGCAATGTCAGCGTCAATTGATGCAAAAGATACGGCAGCGGCTGCAGCTTTATTGGTAGCCTCGGTTGACACCGGTTTCGCTTTTGTCGTCTTGGGTTGCGTCGACTTTGGCGTGGCAAGTGCCACTAGCGGACTAGTTGCAAGGGCTGTCGTAAGAGCTGTTACAAGAGCTGCTGATAGCAATGTTAGTTGTTGATTTCTCATGGCGATATGATAGCAGTCGATGGCTCTCCATTTTTGTTTAATTGGTGGTTTCAAATTTTTGCTCCAGGCTGTCTTTGCCAGAATCAAAGACAATTTTTCGATCAACGCGCAGCAATTGAGCATGTTCGCTTTGAATGGCTTTGGCTTCTTCTAGCTCTTTGAGAATTTCTCCTTGCGGCTTTTTGACTAGCTCAGCGGCAGCTTTACGCTTTTCATTTCTGCTATCAATGCGCTGGTTCAGCACAAGCAATACGACATAGCGCACTGCCGGTATGACGAGCAAAATTATGGAGTAGGTTAGTAACACATCGATTAGAGCAGCCAGGTGGTGCAGAAGGTTTACCGTGGCAATGTGCTTGAACAGCCACCAGCTGCCGCAGAAATTGAAAATGGCCAACATTAAGACATTGATCAGGGGCAGAGGTGGAAAGTTTGAGAATTTCCAATTCTCTTCTTTTAGGTAGCTTTCTTGTTCTTTCTCGTTTTGTTGTTGTTTAAATAAAGGGGGTTCAGTTATATAGTCTGGAAAAACATAAACTATAAAGCCGCTTTTTGTTACTTCAGGATGGCCGTTGAACTGTGCCAGCGCGCTCATAACCATGCCACTGTCTGAGGTGTCACCATCGAGAAAGGGAGCCAGCTGCTCTGCCGATACTACCCCGCCATTGGCCTTGATAGTTGTTGCGATTTGCTGCCAGCGCAACTTCTGCAAATTAGAATTTGGTTTGCCATCGCCAAACAAAAATGAAAAACATTCGAGGAAGAAATTACCTTTGGGATGTTTCTCTATAAAGTCAGTGTAGCGGTCTCTCTGGGCGCTGGGGATGCTATTTTGATAGCTGCTATGCGAAGGGCTATAGTCCCAGCTAAAAATGTCGGAAAGAAAGTTTGTATCAAAGAAGCCCGAGCCATCGAATGAGCCAAAATCACCGCTGTCTCCGCTGCCCCCGTCTAATATGGCTGCTATTGCCAATAAAATCAGTGCTACAAAAATCAAAATTATTACAAGTACCGACGTCATTAAGGCAACGCCAAATGATACCCGCACCACCCAGTAAAGTGATTTGAAAAGAAAAGCTCCAGCAAGCAATGCGGCTCTGCGCCTTCCTCTTCGTCTGTAGACGCCGGAAAAATTGGGAGCAAAAGAGTAATAGACCGTGCCATCGTTGGCTACTTCTAGCTTGGCGCCGGTTTCTCCCGCAATTTTATTGAGCCAGTAGGTGGCGCTATTAATAGATAGACCGGAGCTTGTCGCAAGTTCGGGTGCGGTGGTGCGCAGGTTCGTCTTGATAGCATCAAGGGCAAGCCGTTTGTCTGGCATCAAAAGCGAGTACTCTGGGTCTTCTGGATCCAGGCTGCCAGCGGCCAATTGCGGTGGCTCGTGTTCTTCCTCGTATTTCGTCTCGAGCTTTTCGTCTGGCAACTAATTTCCCTTTCGCGTCTTGGTTGTTTGTATATTGCCAGTCGAATGGCGCTTAGTGTTTTCTCGCTCTTGATCGTATTTCTGGATAAGCATTTGTGAGCGCTCGTAGAGTCGTTCCGCCTCTGGCAATCTATCTAGTTGTGTGTTTAGAGCAGCTAGCTGACTGACTACGGGAATCAAGAGTGTGCTATCAGAACCAAATTTGCCTTCGCTTTCTGCTAACAAATCTTGATATGCAGTCAGTCTTCTTGCATCACGAATAGCGTTGGCCTCGATTTCGTTTGACGAAGTTGAGTCTTCGGCTGAACGCAGCAGCGCTTGACGGGCTAATGTCTGCTGCATGTGCGTTTCGGTGTGCTGCATCGCCAGTACTCCAAGGCCACAGAACAGGCACAGTCCGAGAAAGCAACTTTGAATTTGTCTGTAAGTGCCAAGCTGAAGCTCTGCGGTGTCTTTTTCTATTGAGCCGTTATTAAAGGCGCTTTCCACCTTTATGAATTTGGCGGTTTCGAGGGCCTGTTTTTCATCTGCCATCTTGTCGAAACCCCTGTGAGCTTAATCTATTGATCTTACCAGGCTCAGCTTTGGCGGGGGGGAGATGCTTAGCTCGTGTCTCTGTGGCCTTTGCGCGAGGTGAAGGTGCGGAGCTACTGTTTTCCGCATTCTGGATTGCTTGTCTCTTCTGTCCGTCTGCGTATTGCTTAAAACCATCGGCTTCGATTTTATGGTAGGTCTGAAGTTTCTCCAGTAACTTAGATAATTTCTAAGTTACTGGGTAAAATGTGCTAAAATAAGTTCTGTAATCTAGAATAAATCTAAGTTACTGGAGAAAAGTTTGGCTAAGGTGAATATCCTACAGCTGCGTAAGGCGATCGGACGAGAAGAGTTCGATCACACCCTACTGTCTTCAGCTTTGTCTTCTTATCGCGCTGTTGACCAGAAGATAAACGAACTGCTGAAGTCTGGCACTATCGGTCGGGTCAAGAAAGGGCTTTATGTCTTTGGTCCGGAATCGCGGCATGCTCCAATCTGTAAGGAGAGCTTAGCTAACTTGATCTACGGCCCTTCCTGTATATCAATGGAGTACGCGCTGTCTTTTCACGGTTTGATACCAGAACGTGTTGAGACAATCACTAGTGTGACACCCAAGAGAGACAAAGAATTCAACACTCCTATTGGCCGTTTTACTTATCGATATTTGAATGTTGCTAAATATCCGCACGGAATTGAGCAGCAGTGGATAGATAAGCTACATCCTATTCTCATCGCCTCACCAGAGAAGGCGCTTTGTGATTATGTCGTATTGAACGAGGTTCCTGAATTTACCAACGCAAGCTCTGCTAAGGCCTTCTTGTTGCAAGATTTGCGTATTGGCCAAGAAAACTGGGCGCGCTTCGACGTAAAAAGAATGCTTCGCCTAAACGCGCACTACAACAGTCAGAACATAGTCCGCATTATGGAGGTCCTATGAACTCTGCAGTCGAATCAATGCTTGAAAGATATAAGTGTGAGACCAGAGTTGACTACGAAAATGCATTGAAGGAAATCATTCAAGAGGTTGCATTGCTTGCTCTTTGGCGGGCAAAGTTTTTCCAGCATGCCGCTTTTTATGGTGGAACGGCGTTGCGAATATTATATGGCCTTGATCGCTTTTCTGAAGGTATTGATTTCTCACTATTGAAGCCCAGTAACGAATTCGACATGGCACCTTACTTGGTTGCAATTGAAGCTGAGCTTAGCGGAATGGATTTTAACGCGGAGGTAGTTAAGGTTGAGAAGCGCGTCGATACGCCTATCGAGTCTGCTTTTATCAAGGCTGGCACTAAAGAGCACCTTCTTCAAATTGATGTTCCTGAAATTATTGCAGAACGAATTGCTCGAACGGATAGGCTCAAAATCAAGCTTGAGATCGATACAGATCCGCCTAGCGGTTTCGAGACCGAAGGAAAAACTTTGCTTCAGCCAATAGCGTTCTCTATAAATACTTATAGGCCGCCGGATTTGTTTGCGGGAAAGATTCACGCGATCCTGCAACGAGCATGGGCTGGTGGTCGGATAAAAGGTCGCGACTATTACGATTTTGTTTGGTATGTTGGGCGCGGCACTTCTGTTCATTTGAGTCACCTAGAGCAGAGGCTGAGACAAACTGGTGGATGGACATCCGAGGAACCTCTGACTCAGCTAGATCTCTGTAGGCTTTTAGAAGAGAAATTTTCGCTGCACGATTTTGAGCTAGCAAAGATGGACGTTCTTCCCTTCATCAAAGACTCAGCAGCAGTCGAACTTTGGTCGCCAGATTTCTTTCTGTCGCTGTTGCCGCGGCTAAAAGTTAGCTGATTTAACGACACCTAACAGCGGGTTTGGGGAATGAAGTTACAACAAATATTCCAGTGTGGGATGGGGCAGAACACCAAATGGCTAAGATAAAGGATAAAGGCAAAGAGCACGCCGCTGACAAAGTTCCAAGCGGCGAGACTGCAGCTCTCTTAGCTACAAATGCTATGAATGCAGGTCGCTCGACTCGACGCGATCCTGTAGAAATAATCGAAAAGACTAACGAGGGGCGGTTGCAAGAACTGGTGCCAATTCGGCATAGCCGTATGTCGATTTCGCCCTTTGCGTTTTACCGTGGAGCAGCCGCAGTAATGGCTGCAGACCTCGCGGCCCAGCCAAATTCTGGATTGATTGTGCAATGTTGTGGTGACTGCCATGTGCTTAATTTCGGAGCATTTGCCACCCCCGAGCGCAACATCATTATCGACCTCAATGACTTTGATGAGACCCATCCGGCGCCATTTGAATGGGACATAAAACGACTAGCGGCTAGTTTAGTTCTGGCTGGAAATTCAATTGGTATGTCAACCAAGACCTGCCAGAAGGCTGCCTTTGAAATGGCTCAGTCGTACCAGATTGAGATGGCCAAGTATGCCAAGACAAGATTGCTCGATGTTTGGTACTCGAAAGTCGACTACCAGTCGTTTATCGAAAGTGCTGATCACGAATTAGCGGCTCGCCGGCGCAAGAATCTGAATAAGGAGATTACCAAGTCTTCGCCTGAGTCTTTGCAGAAGAAGCTCATAGAGCGGCACAATGGCAGTTGGCGCTTCAGAGAAATGCCACCATTGCTTTATCATGCACCAGAACTTTCAGAGAAAGTTTACAAGGCCTATGAAAAATATCTTGAGTCGCTCTCTCCCGATCGCTCTGGTCTGCTCAAGCATTTTGAGTTGACTGACATCGCCATGAAGGTTGTCGGTACTGGCAGCGTAGGAACATTCTGTGCCGTGGTTCTGCTCGTTGGTGCCAACGATGACTTCCTCATTCTTCAAGTAAAAGAAGCCCGACAGTCAGTATTAGAGCCTTATACAGCTCCCAGTAAGTATGAGAACAACGGCCTGCGTGTTGTGGTGGGGCAGCGAATTATGCAGTCGGCTAGCGATATGTTTCTCGGCTGGACTGCCGGGGCAACGAAGAGACAGTTCTTTGTTCGTCAGTTGAGAGACGTGAAGATGTCGCCCAACCCAGCTAACTGGACTAAATATACAATGCTGCAGTTGAGTAATCTTGCTGGAAAAGTTTTGGCTAAAGCGCATGCTAAATCAGGTGAGGCTATGGCGATTGCTGACTACATAGGAAAGGGTGACAGATTTGCTAGTTCAATATCAGAGTATGCTCTTTCGTATGCTGAGCTGACACAGTCTGACTACAGGCTGTTCACCGAAGCCTGCCGTAGTGGTCGGTTGAAGCTGTAAAAAATTCCTTTTTTTTGAGATTAACTTTCACGAGAGTTTCACTTAGGGGCTGATACAGTTCTGCTACTCAGTCGAAGTGTCAGCTATGCCGATTGCTTATCTGCATTTTTACTAGTCCCCGAATATTTCATTACCAGCGCAACTAAAATTTTTTATGACTAAAAGCAGTGCGGAAGCCTCACAGTGCGAGGCTCGGCCGTGGAAAGAAACTCAAGAAAATTTTTCACCTGCTCAGCCCTCTGAGTGGAGCAACATCTCGCGCCAATGTTTAGATGTTAGTTCTAACTGGCACGCAGCAAGGGATAGTCGTGCTGGTATTGATCCTACCTTAGATAAAGCGGCGCTCAATTCTGGTGTTCTGCAATTTGGATCGATTGATGAATTGACCGGTAATAAGAGTAAGTCTGGCGATTCTCGCTTGAGCGCACCGGAGAATGACAAGTCGGCTGCGGCACCATCGGCAGATAGGAGTGGTGAAAGAAGTCCCGACAGAAATGCAGATAAGCCCTCCGATAAGCCCTCCGATAAGCCTACAGATAAGACACCGGAAGCAAAGGCTGCCATGCTGTTCAGCAATGATGCAACCCCTGAGCAGAAGCTAGCTACAGTGCGTGATTTGGCCAACACTGGCATCACAAGCATGAGTTACCGCGATAGTTCTGGTAGTGAGCGTAAGCTGCGATTCGAAGTCGAAGGGGCTGGCAATAGACAAATGGTGCACCTATTTGACAGCGGCGCCGATGGCCGTGAGAAAACAGCGCTAAGAGGTATTTCAAGTGCAGATGGCACTTTCGAGAAGCAGCGTGATCAGCAAGGCAACTCTGTTGATTACCAAGGAAAGGGCTACTCGAATCTAGCCCAGGCCCAAGCGGATACTCTTAAGGTCGATGCTGTAGATACATCTAAGCCAGCGCCGCGGAGCCTACCGGGCGGTGAGCGCGGTGCCCTACCAGAAACGCCACGAGATTCACGCGCAGGTAAAGGCAATGACGGTCGAGACTATGTTGCACCGAATTTGATACCTGGAGCAGTTGACAGATCGCAGTTTGATTCTCAGTTGAAAGATCCACGAGTTATGGCTGCTTTTGCTGGAAGAATGCATTCTGAGGTAGGTTCGCAGGGGCCAGCGGCACAATTGGCTTTTGCCGAAGAAGTTATGAACAGAGCTGCCTCGCGTAACCAGACCATCATGCAAGCTCTAACTGGAAAATACTACCCTACCCATAACCCAGGCTGGTCCAGTAATCCGAAATATATGGATGCTATTAATAAGGCTTGGAAGGAAGGTACCGATACTATATTCGGTGCTACCGGTAATGCTTCTGGAAAAGTTGGATTCGGCGTCAGAGGCGGACACTATGACGCCAATCGTCAGTGGGTTTCACCCAATCAAACCGTGCGCATAAATGGAGAGCGGTTTGGCTATGAACAAGTGGATCTTAATCGCGGCTGGATGAAAAAATATCAACAGCTCAAATCTGGTAGTCGAGTGTAAGCCTAGCTATTTGTGGAACGGGCCCGACTTTCTATTCTTGTAGCCTCAACGGCTTTCGGTTCAGGACAACTTTCCTCTCCAAAATAAGAGAGATAAGTATTACTATAGCGATATTATTTCTATCGCTTAGAACTCTTGTGAGCCTTGAACCAAAAGGAATTGTTGATGACCTTCGAACGGGTGGTAGTTGTCTTTTGTGCGTTACTAATGGCGTTCAACCTGCAATGCAGGAGTGTTTACGCGCAAGAATTGCATGCCGCCGATCGAATAACTGTTGTTGTCGACGGAGACCGTTCAAAGCAGCTTCATATCCCTCTTTACGAGTGGTATCCGAAAGACAAAGAACCAATTGGAATGCTGCTGGCCATCCACGGATTGACTTTGCATGGCAACACCTATGAAGTAATTGGAAAGGCCTTTGCAGCGGAGGGGTTCTACGCTTGCGCCCCTGATATGCGTGGCTTCGGTAGGTGCTATACCGATGAAAAGCAGGTTTTCGCCGTTGGCGGGGTGAGTAAACAGAGCGTTGATTATGAGGGCTCATATGCCGACATCGTTGCTCTGGCACAGTCTTTGACGCACGACCATCCTAATTTGCCGTTGTTTGTCATGGGTGAGAGCTTGGGCACTAGCATGTGCGTAAAACTGGCGGCGGAGCACCCTGAGCTGGTATGTGGGCTGCTGATGTCAGGGCCGACGGTGAAGATCAACCCGCTTATGGTGCTGCATCCTGACAATCTCTTGGCTGCTGGCTGGGCGCTGTTCTTTCATCCTCGCTTTAGAATGTCGACAACTAGTTTTGTCAAAAACCTGGTGTCGAATGATGCCGATATCGTCGATGAGTTGTTGCGAGATCCACTTTGTCGAAAAGGGCTGACTATTGCCGAGTTACTCAAAACCAAACGTTTTGTCAGTCGAACACTTCCCAACGCAGCTAAGATCCGAGAGGAGCTTCCGGTTCTAGTGGTTCAAGGCAGTGAGGATAAATGCATGGTACCGCGAGCGGTGACCAAGCTAGTTTGCAATATTCCCTCTTCTAATCAAACGATTCGATGGCTTCATGCTCATGGGCATTTGCTTTTCGAGACCCGCTATTTGAGATCGGCTACTCTCGATTCAATTGACATTTGGGTGCGTGCAAATAGCCCTGCCCGCGAAAGTGAGATAGCCGAAATTAAGACTGAGATTTTGCAACTGGGCGGTAAGGAGCCCAGGCATTGAGATTTTGAAATTAAGCTATTATGGCCGGTAGTCCATCTGAATTTCGCGATTTGATGGAGAGATATCATATTCCAATGCTCACAGCCTTCTGGTAGCTATTGAGCTAGCTGTAACATGCCAGGCGCGAATAAATGCAATTACCAGAGCGCGGTAGGGCGTGCAGTCACGATGGACGAATTTGGTCACGAGCTCCATATACAGCACGTTGATATCTTTTTGAAGGCTGCCCAGCGGAAGCTCTAGCTTAATCTCCTTTCCCGTTTTTAGTCACGGCTTGGTCACGCATCCGTCACCAGTCGGTTCGAACTCGGCATTATTGTAATTGCATGGGGCGCAGGCAATTTCTTTTGAGGGTTAACCAATGCTAGGAAAGTTTGAAAGCAACGATGGTTCAAGCGTTACTACCAATCAGTCTGGTGCGTCTTCCTCACGGCTTTTTGAGGAATATTTGCCATCAAATAAGGCGCCGGTTCAGATTGCGCCATCTAATGCCGAAAAATCGGAGCCGAAGCGGAAGGCTGATATTGACGCCAAGATAAGAGAGAACCTTGAACCATGCAGTGTAATCTTTGCCCTTGATGCTGCTAAAGCCTTGGACGAGAACAACCTTCCTGAAGCCCAAAGATTACTAAACGAGTGCGGTCTGGGTAACCCAGCGGTCTTGCAAGACTTGAAAGCCGTTCAGGACTTCGCATTAGAGGTTGATGATTTCGACAACAAAAATGAGGGTCTGAACCTCAATCTGAAATGGAAGCTTGACTCTGCGAATGTCTATAACCTTGATGGTATGGAAATAGGCCAAGCTAACTGGTAATTTACGGTCGTCGTGCTGATTGCGATTCTGCTGCGTTTACCTCATATCCACCTATTGACCGATGCCACAATAGGGCGTTACGCCGATTGCCGCTGAACTTTGTGTCCTTCATGATGAGACCAGGTGATTAGCGATGCAGAGAGGCGGCAACAAGTGTTGGTAAGAGCGGTTAAGACAACTGAGGCAAACGGCAGAACCGGCAGGCCAGCCGGTCATCCTAGCCTCAGCCGAGCTGGGCGCCGCGGCCGCGGTGGCATGAGTTTGTCCGAAGCAGCTTGTGCCCTTGGGCTGCTTACACCTGTTTTGCTGTTCGTCTCGCTCGTGGTAATTGAAGCTTCACGCGCCTACGTGATAGGCACAGCCATGGTTAATGGTGCCAACCTGGCCGCCAGGTCGATGGCCGAATGTTACCGCACCAACCCCGAGGTGGCCGTGACCACTAGCAAGCAGCAGGCTATCTTCGCCAACATCCGCATACCCAACATGATCTCTAGCAACAGTCAATTTTTCATTCCAGCAGGCGGATGGAACCTGACGGCCACTCCGCCGAGAGTGACAGTGGTAGTCACCTATCTCCCGGGGCAGGGCAGCCCGGCATTGCCTTCCTTCCCCTCTATCGACCCACTAAAGCTAGGTAGCAATTTTGTCATATCAGAATCTGCTACTTATGCGCTGCAGCAATAGGAAGTGTGCGATGTTGATCAATCTAACTAGACGTTTGCGAAAGGGCAATCACATTTCCTACCAATCGAACGCTAAAGAACTTCAGGTGAGGAGGCCTAAAGGCAGCCTCTCCGAATTTGGAGCAGCTGTCGCCCTCGTACTCCCGATCGGGATAATCTGCCTTTTTCTGGCCTGTGAAGTGGCTGAACTATATATGATCAATTCGGCCCTCAATCACGCGGCGGCGCAAGCGGCAAGAAACCTGGCCATCGGCTACGGGCAAGATCCCGCCGGGGCAGTGGCCAATCCCTCTCAGTATTTTGCCAAGGTCAAGTTTCTAAATCTCGTCCAGGACACGGCGCAGTTCAGCATACCTCCTGGCACGGCAGGCTGGAATACCACTGCCAATCCGCCGACAGTGACGGTGCTGGTGACCTTCAGCAGTGGCAAAAATGGATGCCCAGTGCTGCCCAACCCGGATCCACTGATGCTGTCTTCAAAATTGCAAATGACAACCAGCGCCACAAGCTGGCTCGAATGAGGAACTAAATATGCAAGGTAATTCTTCCAGACGCGCAGTGGCTGCCAGATCGCCCCGAGGTGTTTTCGCTTCCTTTTTACTGGCACTATCAGTGGTGGTGGCATTTTGCCTGGGCTCTTTAGGAATGGACATTGCTCATGGAGTGATGGTGCGCTCCGAACTGCAGAAGGCGGTAGACAGTGGGGCCTTAGCTGGAGCCTATAGCTTCAAGGATAGTTCGTCATCTGGCAATGCCGTGAAGACGGCTACTGCCTACACCACCGCCATCACAGGCGCCAATCTGGCCGACAATTTGCCGGTATCGTCTAGCACTCCCGGCACGACCGTCAAGGTGGCTGTATCTAACACTAATTCACCATCGACCGTTACGGTCACCGCCACTAGGTACATCGCTCCCATCTTCGCTCGGCTATTCGGAGTCGGCTCGGTGCCGGTGAGTGCCACGTCTACGGCAACGGCGACCACCGGTCTGTCAGTAGTACACGCTGGTCAGGCCTACAATTTAGCCGTTTCTCTCGATACTGTCCCTTCCAGCGGTCCGCAGGACTGCAACCCGCTCGACAATTACACTGGGGCCAATGCTCCGGGCAAACAGTTCAGTCTCGTACTCAATCCCCAGGGCTCCAAAAACGCAGCCTGGATATCCGATTGGACGGGCACAAGCAGCCCATCAATGACTATTGGTTCTAGCCAGGTCGATCTGAAAAACGGTGTGGTGGCATCGCAGGTGTCTGATCTCTCTGTCGGTCAGACTATCGTCCTGCCGCTGATACAGGGTGACCCGCCCTACAACAAAAATGCGACTGTGGTTGGCGTTGTTGGCTTTCAGATCACGTCGATTGGCTTCCCCAACACCATCACCGGTTACCTGACGACGCCTGTCTGCAAGGGAGTACCTGGTATGCCCCTGATCCCCACGACATCCAGCTCAAGCAATCTTTTCCTTCAGCAGTGGGCACCGAGAACGGTGCAGCTCACTCAGTGATCGGCATATGCCGGATGGCACAGTCTGTCGGCACCAGACTCTACTAACATCTAGGGGCCTGAAACCATGAAAAAAATAATTCGTCGAGAAAGTCAACCTGACCTCTTTATACCTCTCCTCAAGCCGATATCAAAGAGGAAAAGAGAGCTGACTAGCGGCATACTGTTGATTTGCCTGGGCACCGGCCTGGTTGGATTAGTTTTAGGCTTGCAACATCGCCGCTGTGAGGAAGCTGTTATCACCGCTACTGTGACCGATGCCCCGCCATCTAGTGCCGCTCAAGGTGCTGCCGGGACTGCTGACAAAGCACGCAAAGTCGAGTTGTCTTCCGCTTCTGTTGAGCGGTTGCCGATGCTGCGCAGCATTGATGCCGACAAAATGACGGATCACGATTATCTCTTGCGGGAGATATACCATCAAAAGCAGCTGGCTGTCTTGGTACCAGATACGGAAGTATATGCAGAACAGCTCGTCCTGTACGGTGATACCCTGGCCAGCGCTTGCAAATTTCCCCAGGCCGACAACCTTTATCGCAGAGCCCTGGTGATCTTGGAAAAGACTGATAAGAAGCTAAGCGCCAGTTACCCAAAAACTTTGCTGCGCATCTCTAGGATTTGCTACTCTCTTGGCCGATTTGACGAAGCTGAGCAACTGAGGACACGCGCCGCTAACTGCAACTCGTAAAGGCATAGTCGTGCTTGCTGAAGGAGAGGCTAGCGCTGGGTTTGTCTAGATTGCTGCCGGGAACGTTTGCCAGAGCACCATATTAGTTGCTGGTTCGTTTGGCTCTTAATGACTGGCTCGACAAATGGGGCAAGGTCAACAACTTTCTAGGAGCAGTTCAACAGTGGTGATGGCATGATAAAGAAGTTTTACCGATTCCGGAGACAGCACCCCAGCGATCCGTGACAGTGATACCGCAGGTGAAGCATACAGCTTCGCTGGTTCCACCCCGATCGCACCAGCAAAGCTGTGCGCTCACGGCGCGGGTTTTTTTTTTTTTTTGAACGTGTAATTGAAACTGCTAACTTGAGACCCGCACTACCGGTGGTGTTACTAGCGTTTTTTCAATTTTGACCAGTATTTCCCAGCAAAGGGATACAGGAGGGATACAGAAAGAAAAATGCCACCCCCATAATAGGGGTGGCAAATTACTTGTAAGCCATGTGGCTCTAAGATCGCGGCTGGAGAGATTCGAACTCCCGACCTCATGGTTCGTAGCCATGCGCTCTATCCAGCTGGGCTACAGCCGCAACAAAAAGAATATTACCACAGGCTTTGCGGCTGACCTTGCACTTTTCTTGATTGAGTAAATAGTTCTGTAACGTCGGCTTTTGCCGTTACCCTAATTACTGGCTTCTTCGCCGTCTAGACCAGTTAAGCATGCTACCTTTGACATTTCCCGTTCTGGTTGTAACAGTGCTTGCGCCTCCACCGGCGGCTTCTCCAGGGGCTAGGGCTGAAGGGTTGTAACCGTTGTAGCTGTTGTAAGCATGAATCCCGTCTGGTTGGGCGGGGGCTTTCGGCGTTGCAACGGGCTTAGCCGTAGTTTTCTTACCCTTGCCAAGGCCACCGGCTTTGGCGCTCAACGATTTTGGCGCGGATGGGGGCGGCGTTTGCACAGGCACGCCATTGTTAACTTTGGGCAGGGCAGAGCTTGTACCTGATGGTAAAGAGCTTGAATAAGATGTAAAACCGGCTCTTTGCAGAGGCGCTTGGCCGCCTTGCTGGCTGGCAAAGCCCGTGGCGCCGCCTTGTTGAACCTGGCCGTTGCTATTCTTAATGATGGGCGAATCGTCTACAAATTGAATCTGCCGTCTAGACATATAAAAGCTTGAACCGTCGCCCAGGCCTTTGCGCGCCGCCTGACTGGTACTGGTAAATCCGCCTTGGGCAGAGGCCTGCGAGATGCCGCTCAACATTGTGGCGCCAACCAAAAGGGCTACTGCGGTTAGCTTGACGGCTGAAGTTCTAGCAAATTGTGGTCTTTGATTCTTGATAGACATTCCGCTCATGGTCTTCATCCCTATTCATTGCGCGATGGCCGCATTGCCGCTCTCGCGCTATTTTCTCTCTATTTCTATTCTCTATATTGGCCAAATAATTGGCTGCCAGGGCATTTTATATGATTCATTCAGTTAAATGCTTTTAAATAACAATGTCAAGGTACTGAGGTAATTGCGGGGTTTCTAGCGCCCCTTTCGACCTGTCAAGCCGCCGTGGTGGCCGTTGGCTGCCAAGAACATGTTAAACTATGCAGAGCTTCTTTGCTTGAAGAATCATCATTTGGGCTGCAAGGCTCCGACTCTAAAAGGCGGTAGGCATGGGTTTCTCTACCCTTACTCAGGAAAGTAGTGTGCAAGTGGCGACTGTATTAGGTCTTGTATCTGGCGAAGGCAAATTGCCGGCCCTGTTAGCTCAATCTGCCAAAGAGCGTGGATATAGAGTCGTGGCGCTGGCTCTCTCAGAAAGTGCTGAAAGTCAGGTGTCGCCCCATGCTGATAAAACTTATTTGATTGCGCCAGGACAAATTGGGCGTAGCATCGGCTTGATGAAAAAGGAAGGCTGTCATAACCTCGTTTTCATTGGCAAGGTACCCAAAATCAACCTGTTGCGGCAGATTCACAAGCTTGACTGGATAGCAGTTAAAGAGCTGAGCAAGTTACCTAATTTCAATGATGACACCATTCAGTTTGCTGTTGGTGACATTATGGAGGCCCATGGCCTCAAGGTTTTAACTCAGTCAGAGTTTTTGCGTCATCTCTTCCCTGAAATTGGTGTGCTTACTTCCACCCCACCTTCGGCCGCTCAGTATGCCGATATTGAGTATGGAATGGGAGTGGCTCGCGAGATTGCGCGATTAGATATTGGTCAAACTGTGATTGTAAAAGACCGCATGATTCTTGCACTCGAAGCTATCGAAGGCACCGATGAAGCGATCAAGCGTGCGGTTAAATTGGCTCAGGGGCCGGTGGTTGTCTGCAAGGTTTCTAAGCCTAATCAAGATCAGCGCTTTGATATTCCCACTGTGGGAATGACCACTCTTAACTCAATGGTGCGTGATAATCCAAACCCTGGTGGTGTTTTGGCTGTTGAAGCGAAAGAGACCCTAGTGGTTGAGCAAGATGAAATGATTAAATTCGCCGAGGCCAATGGTATTTCTATTGTGGCAGCCCCGTTGCCGACGGCCTAAAGCTTTCAATCTGGGGAAAACACTGAGCGTGATGTAGCCTTTCGGTTGTTGAACTGGGTAGGGGTTACAATGGCATAATGGGGCTAGTGAGCATTGCTGAGCGCCAGTCGAGGTAGATGAGATTGTTGATGTCAAAAAGAAAGACGGCTATGAAGACTACTGTTAAGCGCACTTCTAAATTTACCTCCCAGAGTTCGTTTGCTATCAGCGCGGCGCTGCTTGCTGTTAGTTTCTCTATCGCTGGTGCTGCAAAAGCTGTTGAGCCTGAAACTGCTCCGGCTAATGCTGAAGTTAAAGTTGGTACTAAGTTTAGTACCGTAAAGAAAGCCGTTGACTATGTTGCTTCCAAAGCTGCTAGTAAGTCTGAAGCGAAAGTCGAAGCTGAAGTTGAGCTCAAGTCTGAGTCTAAAGCTGACTCTACGGCTGATTCTCCTGCTGGCTCAAAGTCTGATATAAAGCCGGTTGAAGCTGCTGCTTCGGCTCCAGCTCAAACTGAAGAGCAAGCCATTGCCGCTGCTGCTTACGCTGAGCGCGAAGGTAAGAGAAAAGCTGCAGCTATGCAGGCGGAAGCCTTGCATAATGAGGCTCTTGATCACTATGAGCTAGCTCGAGTTTACCTTGGTCAGTGGAATGCTGAGATGGCCGAAGTTGAATTACAGTCAGCCATAATGTGCGAACCTGGTATCAAAGCCTTGCACCGCGACTATGTTTTGGTTGCTCTGATGCGGGCAAATTTGATGAAAGCAATTGCAGAAGCGATGATGGTTGTCGGGCTGGGCGAACCAATTCCGCTCGATGACGCGCAGAAAGACAAACTCAAAGAATCGGCCTGCAAAGCTCATTACATCAAGGGCATTGCTGCTGCTCGTGAGACTAAATGGAAAGATGCCATCACTGAATTTCAGTGGGCATTAAGCTACCAACCGAATAATGCTCGGGTAAGTCGCTCTATGGCTTTTGCCTATGCCAGCATGGGAGATTTCAACAAGGCCGAGAAAGAATATGCGGCCAGTTTCGCCATGGATCCGTCTGACGCCTTTGCCCATGCTGATTTAGCTTTCCTCATGGAAAAGGCAGGCCATACCACTAAGGCCATGGAGCAGTTAGAAGAAGCGGTTAGACTACAGCCCGATGTGGCGGCTCTGCATGTAGATTTGGCTTGGTTGGCTGAGTCTAAAGGTGATTTGAACCGTGCCAGCGCTGAGTTTGAACAAGCTGTGAAGTTGTCACCAAAACATGCGGCCTTGTGGACTCACCTTGGTAAATTGTTTGCTCGTCAGGGTCTTTCTGACCGGGCCATTGATGCTTATAAGGCAGCGCTCGATTTAGACCCTGAGCAGCAGGATGCTGAGCAAGGTTTGCATTTGCTAGAGCCAGCCGTTAAGCCGAACGCCAATAAGGCTTGAAGCATTAAATCTGGCCAGATTAAATCTTCTCGTAGTCTCCCCAATGACAGGGGTAGGCTTAATCTTTAATATCGAGATCACTTGGAGCTTAAAGCTTGCAGCTAAGAGCCTCACGGAACAAGCCCGGAGCCCAATCGGCTCAGTCAGCGATAACGGAATTCTTGATGCCAGTAGACCGCCCCGAGCATTCACAACCAGACGGTAGCTCATCTTTCGAGAATGTAGCCAAGGTTACTGCGCGCACTCTTTCTCAGACACCGTCGGCCTTTTACGACGAGATTAGTCGCGATATCAAAGAGCATCCGGCTGACGCGCTCACCAGAGTTGCTGGGGGGGCGGCTATTGGCGCAGTCGGTACAGTTCTTCTCAAAAATCAGAAAGTGGCTTTGGTTGCCACTGTTGCCGGTCTTGGTTGGCAGGGGTATGAAGCGGCTAGTTCACTCACTGGTTTTGTTAAGAGGGCCGCCAGTGCTGACAATGACTCGGCTCGCCAGCGCCTGGCCGATGCCAGCGCTCATAATCTTGGCCGCAGTCTCACTAATTTTACCGAAGCCGCTCCCGGTATGGCCCTGGGTGGTTATGCCGCCAGCAGAGCCTTTGGCGCGCCGCCGATTTACAATCGCATTGGCAATGCTGTGGAAGATAAGCTGGTGATGCCGGTTAAGGACCGTCTTGCCTTTGTTGGTCCTGGCGCAGAGCGTGTGCCAGTCTCGCTTGTCACTAAAGACTTGCAGGGTAAGGCCACTGTTGACGTGCTGGAGCTTAGCCGAATCTTGGGTGAGAAGCATCCATGGCAAGGAGTTGAAACTGGTCGTACTCTCGATCTTAACTCTTTGAAATTGAGTCGCTCGGTGTCTGGGGGCGAACAGACGTTGCCTTGGTTGCCGGCTAGCACTAAAGCTGGCAAGATTCCTTTTCATATTCATGGCCCTGAAGCAGGTGTTGGTGCTCGCCCGTCTTTGAGCGATTTGCTAGCTACCAAGGGCCTCGGCATCGTTAAGCAGGGCGACCAGGTGGCATTTTATGCCGGTCAGTTTGACCAGCTGAGCTTGATGAAAAGTGCCGGTAAGCTTGAATTCTTCCAGCCCAATATGCGCACTGTGATTGTTGATCATGCCAGTCAGACTGCTCGTAGCTTAAGCGGAAGCCATAGCCCCACTCTCGGTTGGCAGATGAATGAGACCAAGCATCTTGATTACCAGGGTACGCTCAAAGCCCTTAAGGCGCTTGATTTGTCCAATCCGCTAAAGGCGTTGGAAGGCATTTAGTGCACTCGTTAATTTTGTCGGGTCTAAGCCTGTAGCCTGATTGAGGCATTTAATCTAGCGCTGCATTTAATAGAGATATATGCGCTGGTTATGACTTGATAGTTTCTTGATTCTCAAAAGTTACGGAACTGCGCTTGGGTACTCGTAACCGTGGCCAAGTGGGCTAGAATATGGCAAATTGTGCCCATTTCTTAGGAAAATACATATGAAGGTACAAGAAGGCCTCAAGGCCCATACCAAATATTTGTGGTTTGACACGAAGCAAAAGCGTGAATACATCCGCATCACAGATGATGTTCAGCAATTTTTAGAAGAATCTGGTCTGAAAGAAGGATTCATTCTAGTTTCGGCCATGCACATAACCGCTGGGGTCTATGTCAATGATTGGGAGAATGGCCTGATCAAAGATATTGATCAATGGTTGGAAAAACTGGCGCCGGTTAACCCCGACTACCACCACCATAATACTGGCGAAGATAACGGAGACGCTCATCTCAAGCGCATTTTGATTAATCATCAGGTGATGGTGCCTATCACTGATGGCAAATTAGACTTGGGTCCGTGGGAGCAAATTTTTTATGCAGAGTTCGATGGCCAGCGCAAGAAGAGAGTAATTCTCAAGGCGCTTGGCTTATAGCCAGAAATTAGAATTCTGGCTAGTAAATAGAATCAATTTCAACGAGGTAAGGAAATGACAGTAAAAGAGAGAGGGTATTCAATGACAGGCCGTACATCCTCATCACCTCACGCTGATGCGCGCGGTGCTGCTAAGAGAACAGTGCAAGGTCGTGAACCAGTGCAGATGTCTGTTGACTTCAGCAAGACCACGGTATCTGAAGTATTCGGACAGAATGTTTTCAATCGCTCTGTTATGCGTAAGCTTCTACCTAAGCATGTTTACAAGGCTCTGGTGCGTTGTTTAGACTTCGGTGAAGCGCTTCACCCTTCGATGGCTGATATCGTCGCCAATGCCATGAAAGACTGGGCTCTTTCTAAAGGTGCTACTCACTTCACCCACTGGTTCCACCCGTTGACTGGTTTGACTGCTGAGAAGCACGACTCGTTCTTGGTATCGAGTGCTGAAGATGGCGGAGCTATCCTTGAATTTTCCGGTAAGCTTTTGATTCAAGGCGAACCAGATGCTTCGAGCTTCCCTTCTGGTGGTATCAGATCAACCTTTGAAGCCCGCGGTTATACCGGTTGGGACCCTACCAGCCCTGCTTTCTTGATGGAAAGCACTAACGGCAAAACTCTCTGTATTCCTACAGTATTTTGCTCTTATTCGGGGCATGCTCTTGATAAAAAGACTCCACTGCTGCGTTCACTCGAAGCTCTCAACAAGCAAAGCGTGCACCTTCTTAAATTGCTCGGCAACAAAGAAGTTAAGCGTGTCAATTGCACCGTTGGCGCTGAGCAAGAATATTTCTTGATCGACGAAGCCTATTACATGTCGCGTCCTGACTTGATTAACAGCGGTCGTGCTTTGTTTGGTGCTAAGCCACCACGTGGCCAAGAAATGGAAGATCACTACTGGGGTTCTATTAAAGAACGCGTATTGGCGTTCATGATGGACACTGAAGCTGAGTGCTACAAGCTCGGCGTGCCAGTTAAGACTCGTCACAACGAAGTGGCACCAGCTCAGTTTGAAGTAGCCCCTGTATTTGAATACAGCAACGTTGCTGTCGACCACAATATGCTTTTGATGGAAGTCTTCCGTAAGACAGCTCAGAAGCATGGTTTGCGTTGTCTCTTCCATGAGAAGCCATTTAGTGGAGTCAATGGTAGCGGTAAGCACAACAACTGGTCTATGGCTGATGATCAAGGCAATAACTTGCTAGAGCCAGGTACGACACCGCAAGACAACTTGCAATTTATTGTTGTATTAACCGCTGTTGTTCGCGCTATAAATAAGTATGGTCATCTACTGAGAGCAAGTATTGCTTCTGCAGGCAACGACCACAGACTTGGTGCCAACGAAGCCCCACCGGCGATCATGAGCATCTACTTGGGCGATAAGCTCTCGGCTGTTGTTCAAACCTTGATTGCTGGCAAAAAAGAGATTCTTGGCGAAATCGGCAAGGTTCTTCAATTTGGCGTATCTACTCTGCCAGATCTTCCACGTGATGATTCAGACAGAAACAGAACCTCGCCTTTTGCTTTTACCGGCAACAAGTTTGAGTTTCGTGCTGTTGGCTCCAGCCAATCTATTGCCTGGCCTAACACTGTTCTCAACACAATCGTAGCTGAGTCGATGGACTTTGTTGCTACAGCCATTGCTGCTGAAATCAAAGGTGGTCTTGGTGTTAACGAGGCCGCTGAAAAAGTGGTGCGCAAGACTTTAGTTGAAAATGAGCGCATCTTGTTCAACGGCGATAACTACTCGAAAGCTTGGCACGATGAGGCTGCTCGTCGTGGTCTGCCTAACTTGAAGAACACCGTTGACGCTCTTCCTGTTCTTAATGAAAAGGAAGTGAAAGAACTCTTCAAGAAATACGAAGTGCTGCAAGAAGATGAACTCTTTAGCCGCTACAACGTTCAGCTTGAATCTTATTGCAAGACAGTCAATATCGAGTCATTGCTGACTGCCAATATTGCCCGCACGATTATTCTTCCTGCCGCTCTTGAGTATCAGCTCAAGCTAGCTCAAACAATTGCTACTACTAAAGCAGCAGTTAGTGGCTTGAACCTTGGTGAGCAAGAGAATCTCCTTAAGCATGTTTGCGATAAGGTTTCATTCTTGCAAGTTGAGATCGACAAACTCGAAGCTCTGATTCTAGAAGGCAAGAAAGACGATAATGGCGACCATGGCGAAGGAGATCTTCTCCGCAAAGCCAAGTTCTACCAAGAGCAGATAATTCCTGCCATGGATTCAGTGCGTGAAGGTGCAGACAAGCTTGAGACCATTGTTGATGATGCTCTATGGCCACTGCCTAAATTCCGCGAGATGCTCTATATCTATTAAAAGCTAGATATAGCTAGAGTCTGATAATTGAAAGCTCGGAGTTCCCTTGGGGGCTCCGAGCTTTTGCTTTGCTCATACTTTGGCTTTGACTTTCCAGAGACCATGACACTGAACTTACTCATTAACTTGGACATGTAAATAATCGGCTGTGGTATCGTTCTTGGTGCATATCTCGTTTGTTGTGCTCGATTTTGTTAGTGTCTCGTCTATGTTAATGACCAATGAAAAACGATCTTTCAGATACTACACCGAGCCCTCATCATCCCAGTTCTTCATCATTTGGGCCCGCGAGGGTACCTCTTGATAAAACCTTACCGATAAGCGAGAGAGCAGCTAGCGCACGACTGTCCTATAATCAGAATGGACTTGACGAGGAAACCAGGCTAGTGGACGAGGGGAGCGACAATCTATCATTTCTGCCATCTCCGCCTGCTGGCGGGGCAGATGATAGCGCTGGTGAAGTTTCTGGCGCTTCCGACCCTAGTCAACCATATATGTCTTTCGGCGATGACTATTCAAGTCAGAAGTCAGATGCCATTGCTAACCTGCAGTCGAAAGCTGCCGCTTCTACTGACACTGATAAGCGCGACGAACTCTTAGACACCATATACGTTGGAAAGTATGAGTTGCTTTCAGTTATTGGCGCTGGCGGCATGGGTGTCATTTATTTGGCCCGTCAGATTTTCTTAGATCGCCTGGTAGCCATCAAGATGCTCAAAAGCAATCTTGCTTCGGCTAAGGCGCGCATGAGATTTCACCAGGAAGGTAAAGCTGCCAGTGCTTTGCACCACCCCGTTATTGTTGCCATTAATGACTTTGGCATTGACGAATTAGATCGCCCTTACATGGTGATGGAGCATGTTGAAGGCGTGACACTCTCTGAGGTGATTAAGGAGAGAATCACACTCAATATTGCAGAAGCCATGCCTATTTTTCTCGAGCTTTTAGATGGCTTGGCTGTCGCTCACAGTAAAGGCATTGTGCACCGTGACATAAAGCCCGGCAACATCATGCTCACCATGGGTGACGATGGGGTTGTGCACGTTAAGCTGCTCGATTTTGGCATTGCTAAGTTGCTTGATGACGACGACAACACTATGCAAAGTTTGACTAAAACCGGCGAGGCTTTGGGGACGCCTCTGTATATGAGCCCTGAGCAGATTCAAAGTCGAAAAATTGATTACCGCTCAGATCTTTATTCGCTTGGTTGCGTTATGTATTCCTGTCTTACTGGTGCGCCGCCCTTTGTCGGTGAGCATAAGTTTCAAACCATGGATCTGCACCTGACCGAGAAGCCAGTCTCGCTGAAGGAAGCCTCTCTTGGCTTAGATTTCCCAGAAGAGCTTGAGCGAGTGATCATGCGCCTACTCGAGAAGGCACCTGGAGATCGCTATCAATCGGCTGATGCCGTGCGCAAGATTTTGATTGGTATCTCCAGTCAATTGGGCTTGCTGCAACCCAGCGCTCTTCCTGGTAGTGCCCTTGAGCGTGGCAACAGTTCTGGTCATGTCAGTATTCCTAGCTCGTTGGCGAAAATGGTGCCGCCGCCAGGCCAGGGCTCAACCACGTCGACTCACGGAGCTTTCGCCAAGACAGATGCAGACAGAACTGATGTCGACAAACTTGGTCTCGGTCGAACCGATGTCGACAAGACAGATTTTGACAGAACTGATTTTGACAAGACAAATGTTGATGGTGCGATTAAGTCTAGGCCCTCCGGTTCATTCTCTCCAATCGCTCCAACTGCTCCAGCTGCGCCAAAGGGCAAGTTGCAAGAGGTCACTCGCTCTTATACCACTGGTGGTGGCGCTGTAACTGAGCGTGATCTGTCACGACTGGGTGAAGAGGATAGCGAGTCTGAAGAAGACTATGAAGAAAATTATGATGAGGATTCTCAAGCTGATTCTGTCGAAGAGTTAGGTGAGGACGACGAGGGCTCAACTGACAGGCGTAACTCTGGCCTATCAGCCTTTTCTATTCAGCAAAGAGCTTTTGCTGCTATAGGTGCGCTGCTTACTGTAGCCGCTGTGATCGTGGGGGCTACTGCTTTTTTGCCAACGAAAACTGGCAAAGGGCAAGAGAAGCCAGCGGGAGCAGATTCAGTGAAAACGCCTACTGCGATTTCGCCGACAACTATTGCTAATTCTTCTACTCTTTCTAGCTCTACAATGGTGGCATCAACTCCGGGCCTGAGCGGTTTGTCCCCTGATGAGAGTGACGATAGTGTGGCTAGTTCCAATCTTTTGAGCGGCAAAAACCTTGCTGTTTTCCGCTCTAAGGGCATTGAGAATATGACTAATAAGGCAATGCCTGCTTTTCGGAAGCAAACCAAAATGCGAATTGTCAGTTTGCGCAAGACAAGAATCGATAATGATGGGCTCAAATATTTAGTGCATTTGCCCCTGGAGCAACTCTGGCTCAATGGCACCAAGGTTGATGTAGACGGTCTTGCCTACCTGAGCAATATCCCGACTTTGAAAAATCTTTATCTGGGTAATACCCGTATGGATGATCGGGCCGCAGAGCTTATTGCAAAGAAAATGAAGCTGACAACTCTAGGTATTGGCGGAACTGCCATCACAATTGGTGGCATCAAAGCTTTGGCCTCATCGCCTAATCTTCAAAAATGCATGGTCAATCTTGATCTTTCCAATCTTGATCTTGGTAATGATGTATTCTCTGTGCTTAAGCCGTTGCGCAAATTGCATAATCTGGATTGCAGTAATAATCAGCGCATCGATGGCGGCGCCATTCCGGCTTTGGCTCAACTTGATACGGTCAACCAACTTTCTCTTGCCTCTACTAATATTAACGATGAAGATTTGCGAGAGCTAGTCAAAATGCAGCAACTGGTTGTGCTTGACTTGTCTAATACCAAAGTCACCCTTTTTGGCTTGAAGTATTTGAAGAAATTGAAGAACTTAGGCACTTTATGCCTGGGCAAGCATGTGCCGAGTGCTTACGAACAAACGCTCAAAGCTGATTTTGAGAAATCCAATCCCCAGTGCAAAATCATACTGACCGACCCCGTGGTCGTAGAGTTCTAGACTCTTCGAGCTTTATTCGTTCGACAGTCTGATAACTAGCCTGGCTTTACATATATAAGTTTAGGTCAGCATTATTCTGTGTACTAGGAAAGAAGAATCGAAGCAATAGGTTTTCGAGCATTGCCTCCTGACCATAACAGAGATAGCATTTACCAGCGATGAACCGTGCACAGCAGAACAAGAGCATAGCTTTTTTATTGACCAGCCTCTGTCTTATGGCCGCTGGCTGTATCTCGGCATTGACCGGCTTTGGCCAGAGCCGTGGTGATCGCTGGCTTGAAACACGACTTAAGGCGGTTAGTGAACTGCAGGAGATGCGCGAGTCGTTTAAAGATACTCTGCTTGCCAATCAACGCTATTTGGTCACCGGTGACCGGCTACAGTTTCAATCTTTTGCCGAGTCGGCTGATAATTTAAAAAAGCATTTGTATAAACTGCAGGCTTTAGACAACGGCAACTATGGCAATAGTGAGCAAGTTCGTGAAATTGCTAACCAGCTTGGTCTAATTTTGGATGAATTGAGTTTAGATGCTCAACTGCGGCAAGAGAAAGGGGCAGCTTCTGCCCGGCAATTGCTGCTCACTACCCGTGAGTTAAGAGATGCGGCTCAGCTATCGAAAGTTTTGCTTGCCGTTGAGCAAGATGAAACCCAGGCCATTCGTGGGTATTACAGCGGAGACGTTAAAGCTCGCGGTAACTCTCTGCCGCTGATATTTTTACTTCTTGCCACTTTTGCCGGTGTATATGGTGTCTTCTTGCTACGTGGTGCGGTCGATGCAGGCTCAGATTCAGATTTAGGTTCAGATTCAGATTCTGCTGTAGCTTCGGACGACAATGGCAGCTTAGGGGCTGGTGGGAGTGGTGCGGCCAGTGCTGAGATGGATAGCCTGAAGGCTGAACTAAAGGCGGCTCACGAACAGCTAGACCGTCTGGCCAATATCGATTTTCTTACTGAAGTATCAAATGTTCGTGGTCTTGAGCAGTTGCTGAAGGCTGAAGATAATCGTGTCGGTCGCAGCGGCGGCCACTTGATTGCCATGCTTATCAATTGCGATGATTTCCACAAAATCAATGATGCCTTTGGTCACAGTACGGGCGACATTGTTCTAAAAGAAGTGGCTAAGCGTATCAAAGGCACTTTGCGACCATCCGATCATGTGGCTCGGGTGGGTGGAGACGAGTTTTTGGTATTGCTGCCCGATACACAACTTGCCTACGGCATGCGAGTGGCCGAGCGCATTCGCGTGGCCATTGCTGATACCCCCTTGCGCGGCGCGCAAGATGTAGTGCATGTCAGCGCCAGTCTGGGTTTAGCAAATCTACCATTGCGCATTGCCTCTGTTAATGAGGTGGTTACTCTTTCGCGCACGGCCCTGAAGCGCAGCAAGGCCGGTGGTAAGAACAAAGTTTCTCTGGCTCGTGATCATGGTCTAGAAAAGGCCGAAGACGATCAACCAACACCAAAAAGTATTGTTGCTCAACTCTGTGATAGCTCACAGTTTCGCACTGTTTATCAACCAATTATGGATCTCAACAACGAGCAAATCGCTGGCTATGAAGTTTTGACACGTGGCCCTGATGGCGCCTTCGAGAGCCCGGCTGATTTCTTCCGCATCTGTATCGAGAACAATATTCTCACGACTGTTGATTTGCAGTGCTTGCAGCTCTGTCTTGAAGATGCACCAAATGTCGGGCAAAACATGCGTTTGCATGTCAATCTCTTCCCTTCGACTTTGCTTGAGACGCCTGTTGAAAATCTGATTAAGCTCTTTCCTGAAGAGCGCAACGGTACAACCTATTGTTTGGAGATAAGCGAACAGCAGTTTATTACTGATCCAGGTTACTTGCGCGATGCTATCAATGCTTTGAAGCAAGCTGGAATATTGGTTGCTATAGATGATGTTGGCTTCGGTCGCAGTTCGCTAGAAACTTTGATTTTGCTTGAGCCTGATTTGGTTAAAGTTGATAGGAAGTATGTCTCTGGAATTTCAGTTGAGCCATCCAAAGCTAGGCTATTGCGACGCTTGGCCAACGTTGCTAAGTCGCTTGGTGCCGAGATTGTGGCTGAAGGAATAGAAGATCGCAATGATCTTCCCCTACTCAAAGAAATGGGAATCAACTATGGTCAGGGCTTCCTCTGGGGAGATCTGTTAGCCGTCCTACCCGTTCCTGGTGATAGCGATAAAACTTAGAGGAGCAGCTCTCGGAGCTGAGTGAAGCCGTGCAAGGACCAATCCAAGGTAATGTAGTCTTTAAGCCTGAAAAGTTCTCGATAGAGAGTGCTTTTTCAATTGGCTGGGCGCACACAAAGCGTCAATTTGTGCCCCTGCTTCTTGTTATGGCAGTATCGTGGGTGATACCGATGGTATTCGCCGTTGTCTCCTTCTTGTTTGCTCTTTTAATTCCTAAAGACCAGGCTATAATCAAGCTTCTCTATAGCTTTGTTGCCGGGGTTCTGTCCCTAGCTGTCAATGCCATTTTAGAACTCGGTATGATCAACGTCTATTTGCGCGTATTAGATGGCGATGAGGCCAAGATTTCTGATTTGTTTTCTGCTACAAAGCAGATGTTTACCTATGTCATGGGTAATTTCTGTTTTAACTTCTTATTGTTCTGGGGCTATCTCTGCTTCATAGTTCCGGGAGTAATGGTAAGTATTGCCGTGCAGTTTTATTCATATTTTATTGTTGATAAAGAGATTGGCCCAATCGAATCTATTAGGGCCAGTTGGATTGCTAGTCGTGGAGCGAGGCTCAATATTTTCTTGATGGTGGTGCTTTTTCATGTATTGCGCAGTTTCGGCACCTTGATGTTCTTTATTGGTCTGATACCGGTCAATATGGTCATTTCGCTTGCTACAGCAGAGATTTATCGCCAGCTCCTGCGCAATACTGAACCGAATGACTTTGAAGGCATTGAAGGCCTGCGTTTTGCTTTGCCTACCCAGGAAGAGTTTGAAGAAAGTCATAGGTTGGCTAAGCCACTGCCTTTTACTCAGGCTCCGGTTCAGGCTAGTGCATCCACTCAAGTTCAGTCGCCTGCTGAGCCGTCTGTTCAAGCCCCAGAGGCTGATTCTTCTTCTTCTTCGAATTCGGATTCTAGTTCTGTTTCTGCTAGTTCTGATTCATCATCATCATCATCATCATCAGCGCAACAACCAGGTGAAATGCAATGAAACGGTTTTTTGCTTGCTGTTTTTCAGCACTAACCATGGCGCTGGTCTTTGCTGGAGGCAATGCTTGGGCTGATTCGGACTCAGCTGTGCCAGCCCTAACACAAACACAATCTCAAGCGCCTGCGCCATTGAGCGGTGGTGTTGTATCACAGGCTACAAGCAGCGAGGCCAACTTAAAGGAGCTTGGAAAAATTTGGCACCACTTGAAGAGTGCGGCCTGGGAAACTTTTTGCGAGACGCAGCAACCGGTTACATATTTTGTTGGTGGTCCTGATGTGATTGGTGGCATGGTAATACCTGCTATTAATGCTACTGGCAATATCAGCACAAACGATTTCGTGCCGCCAAGGGAGAAATGGCTTAGATACTATGCCTCGGAGCTAAATTATCTACTGCCGCTGATAAAGTCTGAAACGGAGGCATTGCAATTGCCACCAGACCTGAGCCCTGATATTACTGATTCACTAGCTCAGCTGAAAAAGACTGCAGCAGCTCTACCCGCTGACGTCGATAAGTTGGTTGCACTTTGTCAAAATCCACCCTATAAAAATATGGTGGTTGCCACTGCTGCTCAGCAGCTGATCGACGATTTGGATGCCTACGAGAAGCTGCGAAAGCAAATTGATAAAGCCGTTAAAGATGATGTGCAAAAGCTAAAGCGCGGTCAGGGCAAGAAAAACAATAAGTAGATTAGGGTCTCTGTACATTGGTACATTCCAAGAGCTACTGGCAAAGGCGAAAAATAAAACTTCTCGCCAAGATTTTTGGCCCATTTCAGCAGATGCCCACTGGGTGGGAAATATAGAGGTAAGATCCGCCACTGTTGTCAATGGCAATCGCTTGCCTCAAGGCAATCTTGAGGCAATATGGAACAAAGGCAATAGAATATACATCTTGTGTTTAAGTAGTTGTGGGGCGTCTTCTGACAACTGCCAGGCTATTGCTAGATTGTTTCTAATCGTTTTCTGATGGAGATTTGTATGAAGCGTTCTTCTTCATTGTTGAGTATTACAGCAGCGTTTCTTGCTGGCACCATAGGGCTTAGTTCTCTTCCTCCTGCTATGGCCGCTGATACCACTAAGCTTGTTGCGGTGGCCGGTTCGGTCAGTGAGGTGGATGCCCGCTTTGCTGCTATTGAAAATCGCTTGAACGATGCCTACGCGGCCGGTCGTCTGACACAGTTGCAGCGTCAACGCTTCCAACAAGATTTGCAGAGAGTGGCAGATCAAGAAGCGGTTTTCAGCGCTTCAAATGGCAGTCTCAGCCTGTGGGAAACCCTACGCTTGCACTTTGATCTCGACTTTATTGTCAAAGATATGGAAGCTAGTTTGGGCGATCGCAAGTCAGGTTTTGTCGATGCCTCTGTTCGCTTAGATGAGATTCAGAGACGATTGTCCACTGCCTTTTCTCAAGGGCGCTTGAGCCGCCAAGAGTTTGAAGAAATGCGGGCTGTAACTGACCAAGAAAGTCGTGCTATTGCAGCAGCTAAAGATAAAAATGGCCAATTAAGCATCACTGACAATATTCGCTTGGTGCTCGAGCTAGATCGCTTGAGTCAGCGCTTGACTCGCACAGTGCATGACCGTCAGTTTAGTTTGACTGCTATAGATGTGCGCCAAAGCGAAGTTGGTCGACGGATTGAAGACGGTATTAAGGCTGGTAAGTTGACTGATGCAGAAGCTGCCGATCTTAAAGCTGAGTTCAAGAGAATAAGTGAGAAGCAAGACGAGCTGCGTAAATTGGCGAGGCCGTTGACTTCGGAAGAACAGTTGAGTATGGCTTTAGACATCGAAAAATTAAGCGGTCAAGTTGATTCGCAAATTTACGACAATGAAGTGGTTACCCATGATACTTCGCGGGTGCCAAAACGTGAGAGTGAAGTAGATCGCGATATCGCTTCTGCTTTGTCTTCAGGTCTCATTACTTTGACCGAAGCGCAAGTCTATAAGCAGCAGCTCGATCAAGTCATAGCTAAAGAGAAGAATTTCAAGATTCTTTCTGGTGGCGAGCTTGATGCCCTGCAAACACAAAATCTCTTAGTTGAGCTGGAGCAATTGAGCGGTAGTGTTGATCGTTCAACTTCTGAGAAGAAACCAGTTTGGTCAGGAGTAAACGGCACCATTGCTGATATCAAAAGAAATATTGATGACGCCAAGAAGGCTAGTCGCCTTGAGCCGGCAGACGAGGATTCTTTAACCAAGGAGATTAATGCTATCGAGGCGAAGCGCCTTAATGGTGGAGCTACAGCTCAGGCGACTATGGAGATTGTAGTTTCTCTTAACCAACTATCTTCCAAGCTTACTCGCAGTGTTAAAGATCGTGAGATTGCCTACATTCCCGATTTAGAAAAACGCAAGAGTGAGATCAATAAGCGCATTGCAGAAGGTGTTGTTAGCGGCAGGTTGACTCTTGAGGAAGGCAATTCAGCCATCGCTGAGTTTAATCGAATTGGCGCACAGCAAATCACTTTTAAGGCCGTAGATGGTGTCATTGATGAAAGAGAAAAATTGACTCTTGCCTTAGAGCTAGAGCGTCTCTCGACCAAGGTTGAAAAGGATATTCGTGATAATTCCTTTGCTTCTAAACCTGTTCAGGTCTTGAAAGAAGATGCCGACCGCAGTATTGCCAGCGGTACCCTATCTGGCAAGCTAACTGCTCAAGAAGTACAGAATCTTAGAGCCGAACTGAATCGCATCAATAGTTTTGAAAGTAGCAAAATTGCCAGCCAAGGCAAACTTGATGCTCAAGATGCAATATTGATTGTCTTAGACTTGAACAAATTGATCAAAGACACTGAAAACTCTAGTAAGAATTCGGAAGTGGCTCTTCCCGATATTGCTAAGCGTGAGGCTGAGCTCTATCAACGTATTACTGAAGGGGTTATGCAAGGGCGTTTGACTGTAAAAGACTCAGACAGCTTGAAAAAAGACTTTTACCGTATTTTAGATCAAGAGTCTAAATACAGAGCCTCTGGTGGTCTGAGCTTTGGTGAGCACGCTGCTCTCTCTTTGGAATTAGAGCGTCTAGCCAATAGTATTGAATCAAATATGGGCGATGCTCAAGCTGCTGTTCCTGATGTTGATGCCAGACAAGCTGAGCTTGATAGCAAGATTGCAAACGCTGTTGCTTCCGGTCAATTGACCATGGCTCAGACTCAAGACTTCACTAAAGAACTTGATCGCATTAACCGTGATGAGATTTCCTATCGCTTCTCTGGTACCGGCTTGAGCTACGCTGAATCAATCTCTCTAGTAGCTGATTTAGAAAAATTGAACGGCCGCATCGATACTCAGATTGCTGGTCAGACAGCTCGATGGAGTGGTATCGATGGCAGAGTGCAGAGTATTTCTAAGCAGATTGGACAAGCTCTCCTGTCGCAAAAAATCAATGCTGCCACAGCTTCTCAACTTAAGCGTGAAGTAGATCGTGTTGCTCAGGCCAAGATTGCTTTTGAGACTTCTGGTGGCGGCCTTAATTTGGCAGAGACTGAATCACTTGTGCGTGATCTCGATAGACTTACTCGCAGTCTAGATATTCGTCAAGGTGTTGGTCAAGTAGTTGCTTGGACAGATATTGATGGCAGACAGGCTCGGGCAGAGGCTCGCATTGCTCAAGATACGGCTCAAGGAAAATTGAGCGCTAGTAAAGCCAGCAAAGCGAAGAAGCAGTTGCAGACATTCAAACTAGTGAAAGCCGCTATGAAGGCTTCTGCTGGTGGCAACTTTACTTATTCGCAGATTGTCACCATGGCTCAGACCCTCGACAAAATTGATTCCCTCGTAGGCATTGCTCCTGTGGCAGCGCCTACTCGTAATCAGTAGTCAGTAGCTCTTAGTCAGTAGCTCTTAGTCAGTAACTAAGGCGCTTAAACAAAAAAAACTACAGGCTTTAAGAGCCTGTAGTTTTTTTATTGCTATTTGTTAGCGATTATCTACGAGTGATCTGACGCTTACGCATACGCACTGATTTTGGTGTCACTTCAACGAGTTCATCGTCGTGGATGTATTCCAAACATTTTTCTAGACCCATTTCAGCTGGTGCTTGGAGGGTATAGAGAACTTCAGCAGATGCTGAGCGCATGTTTGTCAGCTGTTTCACTTTGCAGACGTTGATGTCGAGATCTTGTGAGCGGTTGTGTTCGCCCACAATCATGCCAGCATAAACGTGAGTTTGTGGGGTGATGAAGAAGAAGCCACGATCTTCAGCTTTGCCGAGGGCATAGGCTGTAGTTGTTCCTTCTTCCCAGGCAACAAGGGCGCCGTTTCTTTGACGAGCAATTTCACCACACCATGGACGATATTCAAGGAAGGCATGGTTCATGATGCCGTTACCTTTGGTCAAACGCAAGAATTCGCTGCGGAAGCCGATCATGCCGCGGGTAGGCACGATGAATTCTAAAACAGCCATGTTGCCTTCGACGCCCATGTTCTGCAATTCGCCTTTGCGTGGGCCCATTTCGTTCATGACCGCACCGGTGTAATCATCTGGAACGTCGATGAACAACCGTTCGAATGGTTCGTTGGTGACGCCATCGATTTCTTTGCAGATAACTTCTGGTCTTGAAACTTGGAACTCATAGCCTTCACGACGCATGGTCTCAATCAAGATACCGAGGTGAAGTTCACCGCGGCCACTGACGATGAATGTGTCGGTGTTATCGGTTTCGTCAACACGCAAGCTAACGTTTGTTTCTAGTTCGTGGAAGAGGCGTGAGCGCAATTGACGGGAGGTAACGAACTTACCTTCTTGTCCGGCAAATGGGCTGTCGTTAACCAAGAACGCCATTTTCATGGTTGGTTCGTCGATTTTGACGCGGTGCAATGCTACTGGTGCTTCGAGCGAAGCGATGGTGTCGCCAACATTAGCGGTGGCGAAACCAGCGATAGCTACGATTTCTCCAGCTTCTGCTGATTCAGCTTCTACTTTTTTCAGGCCATGGAAAGTGAAGAGTTTGGCGATTCTGCCTTTAACTACAGAACCATCCTCTTTGATCATGCTGACTTGTTCGCCAGCTTTAACGCGACCGTTATAGATACGACCGACGCCAATACGACCAAGATAATCGCTGTATTCAAGAATGCTGATCTGCATTTGTAGTGGTTCAGATGGGCTGCCGGTTGGAGGTGGGCAGTGCTCCAAAATCAAATCGAGCAATGGCTTCAAGTCAACGCCTTCTTCTTTCGGCTCCTTCATGGCGATGCCTTTGACACCAGAAGCGAAGATATAAGGGAAGTCTAGTTGCTCAGCGCTGGCGCCGAGTTCGACGAAGAGATCGAATACTTTATCTACTGCCAGGTGTGGATCGATGTTTGGACGGTCAACTTTATTGACGACGACAATTGGGCGCAAGCCGCGCTCTAGGGCCTTGCGCAAGACAAAGCGAGTTTGTGGCATTGGGCCTTCGCCGCAGTCAACTACAAGTAAGCAACCATCTACCATACCGAGAATACGTTCAACTTCGCCGCCGAAGTCTGCGTGTCCAGGGGTGTCGATGATGTTGACCAAATGATCTTTATAGGTAACAGCAGTATTTTTGGCAAGAATGGTGATGCCGCGTTCACGCTCTAGGGCGTTGCTGTCCATGACGCACTCGACCAGCTCTTGGTTCTCACGGAAAATACCGGTCTGACGCAAGAAGCCATCAACAAGAGTAGTCTTGCCGTGGTCAACGTGGGCGATGATGGCAATGTTGCGAATGTGAGTAAGCTCACAAGTCGATTGTTCTTTGCCGGTGATAGCGGAGGTCATATCTTCTCCACTGGTTTCAGTATTGCTGATTTGTGTCATGGTTGCCGTGCTCATGTGCGATTCTCTGTGCCTATTGAGTAGAGTTTTGTATTGTTGCCGTTCTTTCCTTATTTAGCTATCCTTACCTGATGTAGGTAATAGTTTTGTTTAGATAGCTGCGGCTTGGTCTGCGTTTATCGGAGTTTGAGAAAGTTTTGTCGATTGTTGGAACCGTTCTTAGAAGTCATGCTGGAGGTTATCTCGTGCATGTCACCAGTTTGGGCACTGATCAAATTGATCAGATGGAGACGGGAACTACAACCGACATTTTGCTCACCTGCCAGGCCAGAGGGCGCCTAAAGAAAGAACGGGTGGCAATCGTCACAGGTGACAGAGTTGAACTCGACGAACTCGATTTGACCGAAAAGAGCGCCATCATTACGACGATACTCGAGCGGCGCAGCCTTATCGCAAGACCAACACTAGCCAATGTAGACCAGGTAGTCATTGTACAGGCTGTCAAACAGCCCCAATGGAACCCCCTCTGGACAGATCGCTATATTGTCCACTTTCAGCTCACACTGCCATCTTCGCGCCCTATTTTGTGCTTCAATAAGGCCGATTTAGGGGCCAAAAACGACTTAGATCATTTAAGATCTATTTATGAACCTCTTGGATACTTCGTTATATTTGTTTCTGCTAAGACTTCGGCTGGTCTCTCTGAACTGGCCTCTTTACTAGCTGGTAAAATCTCTGTATTCGCGGGCCCGTCAGGGGTTGGCAAATCGACCATGCTCAATAAACTTTGCCCCGGACTGAATTTGAAGACCGGATTGATGGAAAATGACTTTGGAGTCGGTCGTCACACAACTACTTATAGTGAACTCTATCGACTCAATTTAAATCTCTCCGATGCCCCGGAAGGATCAAATGAGCTTAAGGCCGTCGGCGAAACCGACGAAGTTTCTTGGATTGCCGATACTCCAGGCTTCAACTTGATTGAGTTTTTGCATCCTGAACCTAGAGACGTCGCTAAGCAGTTTCCTGAGATTGAGGAGCTGGGCTTGCAGTGCCGCTTTGCCGATTGCCTGCATTTAGTTGAGGCCGGGTGTGCCGTATTAGATTCGCTCTCTGATTTGTTGGGAGATGACGAAGAGTCAGATTCTGAGTCAGATTCTGAGCTATTAAAATCTGATGCTGCTGATAATGAAGAGCAAGACGAAGACCAACTTGAAGATCAACTTGAAGACGACTCTGAAGAACAAGCTGAAGACGACTCTGAAGATGCGCTATTAGAGCCGCAAAATGCTTCTATGGAAGCAGAGCAAGAAGAAATAGAGCGCCCAGTTTCGCTCACTCGTTATGAGAGCTACCTCATAATGGTGAGTGAATCGCAAGCAGAACAATCGCTGCAGAAGACAACCTCTAAGAAGGTAGAAAGTTCAGTTAAGGCTGCCGGCGGTGCCAATGCTAAAACCAAATTCATCCCGCGTTTAGCCAATAAGTATAGGCAAGCATCGCGCAACACCGTTAAACAGAAGGTTATAGACACCACCGAGTTTGACGATGAGCAAATGGATAAATCTAAGTCGAAGTCGAAAAAAATCTAGGGCCTTACGCTCGGTGTTTTAACCAGCGCTCAAACAAATCGCCGTTTAAGGCGTTTGCTGGTAATTGGCCTGCTAAGGCCAGTTCAATACTTCTGACCGATAGTTCAGCCATGGCATAGCGAGTTTCTTCTGAGGCAGAGCCTATATGTGGAGCTAAGACGACATTGGACGCCTTAAGTAAGACGGCGTTCACTTTGGGCTCGTGATAGAAGACGTCGAGGCCAGCGCCTCTTATTTGCCTGCTTTCTATGGCATTGGCTAAGGCTTCTTCATCAACTATTTTGCCTCTGGCTGTATTGATAAAAATGGCGCTCTTTTTCATCAGGGCAAATTGATCTTTGCCAATTAGTTTTTCAGTTAGTTTGTTATGGGGGCAGTGCACTGAAATAAAATCGGACTGCTGCAGGAGGGTGTTGAGTGAAACTCTTTTGGCTGCTAATTCAGTTTGCCATTTCAAATCTTTTTGATCTAGTTCTATGTTTTGATCTTGCGCCAGATTGTTTGTCTCAGCCTGACGACAGTAAATAATATTCATGCCAAAACCATAGGCCCGTTTAGCCATGGCTGAGCCTATGCGGCCCATTCCAATAACGCCGATGGTGCGGCCGCTCATCTCTGTGCCTAAGAGTAAATCATTCTCAAAACCTTGCCATTGACCGGATCTTACATAATGATCGGCCTCGACAATACGACGACCAGTGGCTAGTAGAAGGGCAAAGGCTAAGTCAGCCGTGGCATTATCGAGCACCCCGGGAGTATTGGTAACGAGAATAGGTCGACTTTCACAGTCCTTGAGATTGATATTGTCGTAACCCACTGCTCTTTGGGCAATCATTATCAGATTTGGGCAAGCCTTGATTATGTTTGCTGTAACCGTATCTGGTGGTTCCGTGGAAATTATATGGGCATCACTGGCGGCGGCAATTATTTCGTCTTCGCTCAAGGCGGCGTTGCGCTCTAAGTAGCTGACAGCGCCAAGTTGACTGAGGCGATCGCCCAAGTCATTTGGTACTTTGCCAAACACTACAATTTTTTTGTTCAAGCCTGGCAATTTGAACTCGTTAAATTAACTCGATCGATATTAGGTGATGCTGGTGCCAGCTGAGCTAACAAACTCTTCTCGAACTGGCTCAATTCTATAGCTGCTCGTTGTGAATCCCAGTAGGAGAGACTTTGAATCAGCCTTGCTACTTTTGGTGCTGACTCCAGGCACTGGCCCTGGTGCACAAAGCCGAGGCGAATTCGTCTCGACAAAATGTCTTCGAGTGAAATAGCCATTTCATTGTTGAGGCAGTAAGGTACTTCGGCCATTATCGGTGGGAAATCAGGACAGATGCGCTCGCTTAAGCTGGGGCTTTGTTCTACCAATTCGATAATTTTCAGAGCGTCTTTGCCATAGGTGGCAATTAAGTGATCGATAGTAGCTGGGTCTAGAGAGAGTTTTCTGGCCTGGGCCGATATTTGTGCCGTGCTGTTGAGATAATCAGTTTTATCGCTCCAGCCACCGAGCATAATTTTGTCGGTCTTACTATGTTTGAAATCGTGATACTTACTTTCTTGTGTCACTAGTTGTTTTAGTGCCATATCAACCACATGGATTGCAAGCATTCTGTAGTTGGTTAATTTGCCGCCGATTAAACCGATAACTCCATACGGGCCTTCGAACAGTAAATGCTCACGCGATATGGTGGCAGTTTCCTCACTGTTTTTAGAGCCGTCTTCACCTTCTTTCTTGCTTCCACCATCGTGCTCTCCGCCCACTAGAGGGCGCAGACCGGCCCAGGTGGCAATGACATCAGAGCGGGTGATTTGGGCGTCTGGATTAGTTTTCGTGCCGTTTTTTCGGTAAGAGTTAAGGATGCCGAGCAAATAATCGACTTCTTCAGTGGTTGCCACTGGATTGTCTAGAGGGCCCTCGTAGCCAATATCGGTGGTGCCTACCATGAGCGCTTTTTGCCAGGGTACAACGAAAACGTAGCGGCCGTCATTGGTAGGAAGGAAAAGAGCGGTGCTGGTCTCAAAGCATGACAAAGGCAGCATGATATGCGTGCCTTTGGCCGGCTGTACCTTGCTGCCCCAGGTTGGCTCTAGCTGTCGCAATAAGATATCTGACCACACGCCGGTGGCGTTGATGCAAGAGCGACTGCGTACAATCAGCTCTTGGCCATTGAAGCGGTCGCGGCAAACAATAGCTTCGACCCGGCCTTCTTTTGTCTTGAAATCTACAGCCTCGAGGTAGTTGACGGCAAGTGCCCCAAATTCACAGGCCGACTTGATTACCTCCATTACCACTCTGCTGTCATCGGTGATGCAATCATGAAAACGCAAACCACCCGATACTAGCGAAGCGTTAAGAGATGGGGCAGCTCCTAGAGTTTCTTTGCGATTTAGTCTTTGGTGCGTGCGCACGCCTCTGGCGTTGATTGAAAGCAAGTCGTAGAGAGTCAGGCCGATGTCAGCCTTGAGCCCGAAAAATTTCTTGCCTTTAGTGATCGGCAGCATAAAAGAAAAGTCTCTCACCATGTGCGGTGCAAGGGTTTCTAGCAGTCCGCGCTCTTGGCAGAGCTCACGCGTCAGTCTAAATTGCAGTTGCTCTAGGTATCTCAAGCCACCATGGATGAGTTTAGTGGTGCGGCTGGAGGTGCCAGAGGCGAAGTCATCTTTTTCTAATAGCAAGACTGATAAACCACGAGAGGCGGCGTCTTGAGCAACTCCTGCTCCAACGATGCCGCCTCCAATGATTACTAGGTCAAATTCTCTTTCTGCTGCGATTTGGAGTACTTGACTTCTGCTCTTCATAGTTCCTTTTAGATACTATTTGGTCTATTTGAGTTTGTCTCTAAAGAGACCTACTCCTAGACCTAGTGCTGCTCCGAGGGCTGCGCCTTTCATTGTGGTTTTGGCACCGCCGTGGCCTCTGGTTGCTGCCATTGTAATACCTGTGGCGGCTGCTGTACCTGTTGCCATGTCTCTCATGATCGGATGTTTAGCCAATGTTTTGTTGCCATTGATAACGCCGACGGCTGCACCGGTGCCGGCACCAATTGCAGCACCCCTGACCATGCCCTTACCGGCAACTAAGCCGGTGACTGCACCAGCTGCTGTGCCGACGCCCGCGCCGATAGTGGCTTTGCGCACGGTGTCGTGCTTTTGGAAAAACTGTTTCGTTTTGCTTGGTTGCGCTTTGGTCACAGTTGCTGAGTAAGACTGAGCTTGTGCTGGCAAAGTGCTGAACGCCATTGCTTGGCTTGTGAACAGGCCGACAATAACTAATGTAGCTTTACGAGTCTGCAGTTTCATCGTGTGCTCCTAAAGTTCTAGGGAATTTCTTCCGGATTGAAAGCTTCTAATAAAAAGAATGCTTTGGTTGAGTGATGGTGCGAGCTTAATGCTCGGTTACAAGAAGACTACCATTAAATTTATTTTTTTCGATAGGCTGAGACCTCGGTGAGCAGCAGACTTTCGCGAAATTTTGCAAACTGAATATGCCTTGTATATCGCCTCTATGTCTGCTGGCTGTCTGCGTTTGGCTAATAACAATTGTTTGAGAGGAATATTTTGGTAAAACAGCTGAGGTGACAGAGACGACGACAAATAGGCTGATGTTCCCAATTAGCCTCATCTCACTATCACTCGGCAACCTTATTTTTTGCCCATCTGAGGTGGAAAGCTGCTGATTTCCCAGGCAAAAATCGTGCAAATTGACTATCCTACAAGTCGAGGTTTCAGACGGCTTGGAGCTGTTGCTCTTTTCTGCTCTCTCAGGAGACTTCAGTAGGTCTGGTTGTACGTAGGAAATTTGAGAAAAATTTGCCAATGAAAAAAGTTATTGCAGTTGCATGTACCGTGCTTGTCGCCGGCATCGAGTGTGGTGCCCCTCTGTCAGTGTTGGCTGCTGAGCACAACACACCCTCGGGTGCGACGACCCAGGTGAGGCAAAATTCCAGCAGCCCTGCTGTGGTTAACCCTAACCCTAATTCGCAAATGGGAAACTATTTGCCCGATAAGTCAAAGGGTGGCGAGACCATCATTAAAGAGTTAGAAAAAATCACGGAGATGGCTAAAACTCCTGAGTCGATGGAAAAAATCCAGGAGTTGGAAAAGCGTGGTGAGAAGTTTTTCGATCAACATTTGATTAACCAAGCCTTGATCGCTTGGCAAGAAATGTACGGCATGAGCTTAGAGATGAAGTACGCCGAAGGACAGGGCAAGGCCCTGACCAATATGTGCCGCTGCTACGTTGAACAGGGTTCGTGGATTAAGGCCAAATATTTGGGTGAGAACGCCGTTGAAGTGCTTGCCAGTGTGCAAGATCAGCAGTCGTTGGCTCGCGCTAGAGTGGCCTTGGCTCAAGCTTACTTTGGTCTCGACAACCCAGTCTGGGCAACACAGCAATTAGATGCCGCCCTCAAGGTCTTGACTACGTCAGGTCTTAACAACCCTGCTGAAGCTGCTCGGGTTATGTATCTCTGCGCTAACCTTTGTTTGCAATTTAACAAGCCAAAAGAGGCGACTAGATTCTTCCAGGAAGGCGCTACTTATAGTGTGCAAGCTGGCGATTTGCCTAAGGCCGTGCAAATTAGAATTGCTACTGTCACCAGCATGATTGAACTGGGTTGGTTTACTGCGGCCCTTGAAGAGGCTAACAAACTAGTATCACTGGCCCGTTCAAACCCTAAAGATGGTGTGGTCTTCTTAGTACCAGCTTTGCAGACATTGGCTAATGCTCAGTATGCCTCGAACGAATTTTCCAGTGCTCGCAAGACCTACGAACAAGCCTATGCTTTGCTGCCTAAGCTAGATTCAAGAGCCGTGTCTGATGTAGCGCGCGCCAATATGGACCAGGGCTACGCTTTCTGCTTAGCTTCGACTGGCGATCTTGATCAGGCCCGTCAGTATCTTCTTAAGGCCTTGCCTGTTTTTAAAGCTAAGTCTGACGCCTATAACCAAGCACAGGCTACCAATGCCATTGGTGTGATCGAGGTGATGGATGGCCAGATTGCAAAAGGCATGGCCTATTTCATGCAGGCGGTTGATTTTCAGGCTGTGATTCAGCCCAAGGCACCGAAATTGCACGCCACAATTTTGCAGAATATGGCCGGTGCTGAATACCGCACTGGAGCCTATCGCGACGCCAAGAGCCACCTGGAAGGCGCTTTGAATATTCTGGCTAACACTAAAGAACAGCAACTGAAAGGTCGACTTTATCAGTGCTTGGCTGAAACTGCCTTCAAAGCCGCCGATTTAACCTCGGCCGAGAATTATGTTGGTAAGTCGGTCGGCATTGCTGAGCGTATCAACGATGACGGCTGCCTATGGCGCTCTTACTTGCTTAGAGCAAGATTGCAACTGGCAAGACAGGAAATTGATCCTGCTAAAGAGTCTCTCAAGAGTGCGGTTTCTTACTTCCGTTCACCTCAGGCTGGCGACTTCTCTACTGCTGATAGTCTTGGTTTCCCTACCAGTCGCGAAGACATGGGTGCTTCACTGGTTCAGTTAATGGCCAATCAGGGCTTAACGGAACAGGCACTGTTGGCTGCTGAGCAGATGAAAGAAGAAAACTTCATCAGCGAATGGCTCCGGCGCGGTGGTCAGGTCAAGCCTGAAGATCGCGATGTTTACCTGGAGCTAACTACTCAGAGAGCAAGAATTCACGCTGCTGAAGTTTCTGCTACACCTGATAAGTTGGTTAAGGAATGGCAGAGCTGGATGGAGCGTTTCCGCTCAATCGTTACCTCTAATCGTTCACTGGCTCGCTTGATTGCCCCAGTGCCAAATTCGCCTGCCGACATCATTGCTGCGGTGCAGAAGACCAAAGCTACCGTGGTTGAGTACCTGGTTGGACCAGAGTCGACCATGGTATTCACGATTGATCCGCTCGGTCGTATTTCTTCTACCAGCTTGTCTGTAAACAGAGCTAAGTTGAAAAACCAAGTGACAACATTGCTTGAGACTGGTACTAAAGGCAGTGCTGAAGAAGAAGGAAGTCAGGGTGAGAAGCTAACTCTACGTGCTCTCTATAACCAGTTGCTACCTGCTTCGGTGAGACAGTTCTTGCCTACAACTGCAGACCAAATGGTTGTCTTCATTCCAGATGGCCCGCTTTACAACCTGCCGTTCGCTGCCTTGATTGACGAGAAAGGCAAGTTCTTTGTGGAAGGTCATTTGCTTTCGATGGCATCTTCTATGTCAGTGATAATGGATTGCCCACCGGAGTACACCACTGATTTGAGTATGTTGGTAGCTTCTACCAATTCTGCCAGTGGTGGTTCTGAGCAGACCGAGACTGCTCAAATTACTTCTGCTGTTGGTGCCGATCGGGTAACAACATTGACCGGTAAAGACGCCAGTCTGACCAATTTAGAAGAGCAGTCGAAAGGAAAGTCAGTGGTGCACTTCTCAGCCAAAATGCCTTTGACCGAGAATAATCCACTTAGATCGGTCTTGCCTATCTTCGGTGATAAAGATGACCAGGGCAGAAAAGTCACTGTTGATCGCCTCTGCGGCACGCCAATGGCTGTTGACTTGATTGTCTGGAGTGCAAGCTCTGTTAATGCCAAGGATGTGCGCGGCAATGCGGTGAAGATTTTCAGCCGCGGATTGAATTATGCCGGCGCTCGCAATGTATTGATGAGTTTGTGGTGGCAACCAGATTCACAACGTATCGACGAGTTAGTTAGTGTCTTCAATGGCAAGCAAGCTGGGCTGAACCCAGCCCAGGGGCTGCGGAAGGCTCAACTGGCTGCGATCTCACGAGACCCATCAGTGAAGAGCTGGGCGGGCTTCCAACTGCTTGGCCCTGGCTACTAAGTTGGCAAGGTGCTTGAACCAAGATTGTTCGATTTGAAAGTTTGGTGAAAGGTTCGCGAAGGTTTCGCCGAATTTTCAGCTCGATAAAGTCGCATAGCCAATATGTGGCAGATTAAGAATTGAAGTCAAGCATGTATATATTCGCCTATTAATTGTATAAATTTCTAACTTGGCATCATCTGCCTTTCTATTTGTCGTTTGAAACCGAAGCAGGCTCGTAAATGATTTCTCAAAGTAAAAGTAACCGGTATCCTGAAAACCTAGATGTGACAGCGATTACGCGTGGAATAGTGCCTCGGGCACTTTCACTGCTTTTGAGCTTAGAGTTAGTCTGTTCCGGTCTGGTCTTCTCTGCCGTCGCCATTAGCTTGCCAGCGCTGGCAGCTGAAGCAGAAAAGAGCGAGCAAGCCGAGAGCGTTGCTCCTTCGTGGAACGACAGTAAGTCTGATTCGATGTTTATTATCGATTCAGACCCAGTAAAGAAAGCACAGCCCAAAGCTGAAGTTAAGCCTGAAGTCAAAGTCGAAGAGAAAGCTGAACTTAAGCCCGAAATCAAAGTTGAAGAGAAAGCTGAAGTAAAGCCCGAAGTCAAAGTCGAAGAGAAAGCTGAAGTAAAGCCCGAAGTTAAAGTCGAAGAGAAAGCTGAAGTAAAGCCCGAAGTTAAAGTCGAAGAGAAGGCTGAAGTAAAGCCCGACGCTAATGGTAAGGCTATTGCTGAAGTAACTCCCACTGCTCCAGCTGCCGCAGGCACTACCGATAGTGCTGTGATTACAACTGGTAGAAAGACCACTGAACCTGCTGCATCTTCAACAGCCACTCCTGCTGCTAGTGAAGAAGCGCTCGTGATCGACTCTGACGCTAAGCCAGAAGTCAAAGAAGCAGCTGGTATTGCTCCGGCTAGTGCTACAGCTGCCGAGCCCAGTGCCGCAGTCGTAACTTCTGGCGCACCTGTTACTTCTGGTGCATTAGTTCCTGCCATTTCTGGTGGTGAATCAGCCCATGGCCTTGAAGCCGGAAGCGTACTTTCTCCTGATGGTAAAAATCTTCTAGGTGACAACACCACAGAAACACCGAAAGTCGGTGGTGGCACAGGCGCGCTTTCAACTGTTGATTCTCTTTCTGCTGATATGTTGGTTGAACTTGGGGCCAGCGTTGTTGAAACCGGTGTTAACACCCCTGATCAGATTGTCGCCAATGGCGATGGTCCTCTTGTGATTGATAGTGATGAAGTCTCTGAGACAGAAGAAACTATTCAGTACGAAAATCTCCCCACTGATGAAGGCAAGACCAGAATTAAAACTGGTGCTAAATTCCCAGTGGTTGTTACCTCTCAAATATCTTCCAAAAACGCTCACAAGGGTGATGGTCTAGAAGCACGTTTGAAGTTCGATCTAAAAATTGGCGATCGTCTAATTGCCAAAAAAGGCTCGGCTGTTCAAGGTCATATCAACTATGCTCTGCCTGCTCGTAGCGTAATGCATTCATTGGTGAGTGCCAATCGCTGGTATCGCAACTCTGGTTGCTTAGGTGTTGAGTTTGATGAAATTGTCAACGAAAAAGGCGAGCACCTACCCCTGGTTGCTTCTCCAGCTAAGGCTGCACTATTCATCAAAAACAAAGCAGAGGGTCGTGTTCTTGGTGTTAACCACCTCGGTCAAGTGGCTGGCCCTTGGGAGCAACAGCTCAAATATAAGGCCGTTCGTATTGGCTTGAATGCTGCTATGGCACCAGTGGGCGTCTTCAGCTTCGGCGCAATGCCAGTGGCTTTAGGTCTTATGGGCGCTGCTAATCCATCTTTCGCTTTTATGAAGCCAGTGGGCACTAACGTGCGCCATCGCCGCCTTAAAGGCTTTGCCTGGGGCTTCCTGTCTGGTGTACCAGGTAGCTGGCTGATAGAAGATACTGTGGTCAAAGGCAATGAAGCCATCATCAAACCGGGCGACGAGTTCTTGGTTGAGTTCAAGCAAGAATTCACTGGCGAACCAGCCAGCGAAGCGCAAATGCTGCCAAATGCTAACGCTAAAGTGCACGGTGATGTTAGAACTTCGAAGAAGAAGAAGTAGTTTGCTGGCCAGATAGAGAGTAATTGCTCTATTGATTGTCGAAGTCTAACGATCTATCTGAATACTCGTAGTCTTCGCTGGCTTGTTCCATTGCCGATTCAATGAATTTGCTTGATTCGATCAAGGTATTTTTAGCTGCGCTGTGCTCTTGGCCTTGTTTCGCGGCCATTACATTGAGCAGTTCAGCATCTTTGTGCTGGGTCGCTTCAGCCGTCTCGTTGCTGCTGTGTGCACTAATCTTGTTGGTGGTGACAGCTTGGTAGGAGCGCAGCAGTAGTATAAAAGCGCAGACAGTAAGCAGGAATGCTGAGAGCAGTGCAACGGCTAGGGTCTTGTTGCTGGTTTTCGGTGCTTTTGCGATTTTTGCAAGCTGACCTGAATAGTTTTGTACTTCTTTGCCTTCTTTTACGCGAGTGAGATCAATTGCTAGTTCTTTAGCCGATTGATAGCGGTCATCTGGCTTTTTGGCGAGGCATTTAGCGAGCACTAATTCGATTGAAATGGGAAATTGCTTCTCTGGAGCAACTTCTGCCAATGAAGGTAGATCGTGCTCCTGGTGCATAATCACGGTTTGTAGAGCAGTTTCTCCCTGGTAGGGAACGAAGCCGGTTAAAACTTCAAACAGCGTGCAGCCAATCGAGTAAATATCAGAGCGAGCGTCGACTGCACTACCGCTGCATTGTTCTGGGCTCATATAGCTGGGGCTGCCAAAGATTTCGCCCATGGCAGTTAAACTTTGGATGTCACGGGAATCAGAACCAATTAGTTTGGAGATACCAAAATCAAGAACACGTACTGAAGTAACACCGTTTGTGGTGCTAACCATAATGTTTCCAGGTTTTATATCGCGGTGAATAACGCCGTTGCGATGAGCGTAGGCCAGACCATCTAAGACTTGTAAGAATATGTCTAGAGCCTGAGGAAGCTCGATAGAACTTCGTTCTACTAGCATTTCTTCCAGGCTTTTTCCTTCTATGTAGTCCATCGAATAGAAGGGTAAAGACTTGTCGTGGATGCCTAGATCGTAGACTTTGACAAAGATGCTGTGATTGAGCCCCGCTAGAATTCGCGCTTCCGCTTTAAAGCGCAACCAATTCTGTTCATTGACGAATTCTGTAGATAGTATCTTTAGGGCGAACTTACGGCGCAAGGCCAGATGCTCAGCTAAGTAAACTACGCCCATGCCGCCAAGGCCAATTTGAGTTTTGATTTTAAATGTGTCAGCAATTACAGTGCCGGGCGGAAGAATACTTCTTGCGAACAATTCTGTGGCAATGGCATTGTTACTTCTCAGGCTTTCAGTAAATTGTCGGCGTTGGGTCACTCTATCAGCTGTGTGAGTTCGTTTATTTGCTGGCGACTGGCTGCTTTTGCCAGAGAATGATGTTGAATTGTTTTTGCACTGGCAGCGTAACTCTTTAAAGAGAAAGGATGTAAATGAACCTTGTCGGCTGTTTCGTGGTTGCGCTTTTCCACAACTGGGGCAAACTGGAAAATTCGCCTGGGAGGCAGCTTGCTTTGATTCTTTTGCTAGTTGTACTTTATGGCACTGACAATAGTTGTGTTGAAAAAAATAGGACGTTACTGAACCAGCTCGGTTGTTGAGCAGCGCTTTTCCACATTTTTTGCAAAGGGTTTCTGGCATGGTAATTATCGTTTTATGGCTCTAATAGCCTTGGCTCGCGCTTCAACTTTATGAGCTTCAACTTTTCTGTTTGTATTTCTGAGAAGACTGCTGTACTGGTCTAAACTAAAGGCGATGTAGATGTGGTTGACACCAAATGCTTTTTCTCCGATGGCGAGGGACCGCTTTAAGATTGGCTCTGCCTCTTTGTATTGACCTCGTTTGCAATAGAGCACTCCTAGGCTGTGCAGGTTAATGGCAAGATCTGGATGATAGGGATCTAGAGCTTTTTCTCTTATTTTTAAGGCCTTCTTATATAGCAGCTCTTCTTGCTTGTCATTTCCTTGGTTGCGGTAGAACGTGGCTAGGTTGTAGTAAATGGCTGCTAGATTGGGATGATCTGGGCCTAGTGTTGCTTCGGCAATTTTTACTGATCGTCTATAAAGTGGGTCCGCTTCAGAGTATTTCCCTTGTTTGCGATAAAGTGCCGCTAGATTGTTCAAGCCAGTGGCTTTGTTGGGATTATTGGCTATCAGGCTCATTTCCATAATTGATAGAGCCTTTAGATACATGGGTTCAGCATCTTTGAAGTTGCCTTGTTGAACATAGAAAGCTGCCAGGTTACCGAGACTTACTGCTACTAGTGGATGGTCTGGACCGAGAGCGACTTCGCGAATTTTTAAGGCACGCAAGAGTAGGGGTTTTGCCTCGTTATTACCCTGGTGATAATAAATGGCAGCCAGGTTGTTCAAACTTGTAGCCAAGCTTGGGTGGACTATTCCAAGACTCTTTTCTTTGATGGCAATTGCTCTCTTGCACAGTGGTATGGCTTGGTTAAAGCGACCTTGCTCTCTGTATAGTGCACCCAGGTTACTCAAGCTATTGGCTGTCTTGGGATGATTTCCCAGGGTCTTTTCTCTTATGGCCAAACTCCGCTTATAGAGATCTTCGGCAATTTTGTAGTGGCCTTGTTCTTGGTATAGTCCTGCTAAGTTGTTTTGGGTAGTAGCTACCTCTGGATGCTCGCTGCCAAATGTCGCGGTTTGTATGGATAGCGCTCGTTTATAGAGTGGCTCTGCTTCTTTGAATTTACTTTGCAGGCAGTACAAGGTGGCTAAGTTATTTAGGCTTGTTGCTACCCTGGGGTGCTTTGGGCCAAAGGCTCTTTCTCTAATTGCCAGAGCGCGCTTGTACGAAACATCGGCTTCGACATATTTTGCCTCTTTGCTAAAAAGACTGGCTTGGTTGTTAAGTGCTGTAGCAACTTCGCCGCTAGGTACTGGTGATGGTTCTAGTAGTGATAGCGCTCGTTTATATAGTGGTTCTGCTTCTTGGTATTTTCCTTGTTCGTCATAGAGCAAGGCGAGATTGTTCAAGCTGACTACTAGGCAGGGATGTTCTTGACCGAGACTCTCAGCTGATTTAAGCGCTGCGGCAAGTGACTTCTCTGCTTCGGCGTAGTGGGCCTGGTTTAGGGCCAGACGCCCGGCGCGGTTCGCCTCCTCCCAATTCGGAGTGGAAATAGTCTTTGCCGCTATTGCTGGCGACGAAGAAGTAAATATTGTAATTAGTAGCGCTGATCGGGCTGATTGGAATAATCGAGTGGTTGCAAAATATCTATAGCTATTTCGATTTGAATTGCTAGCCATAGTATTGCCTTAGGTTGAACTCTTGTTCGGTTCATCATTTATTTAGTTCATTATTTTCGCACTTGCAGTAAGAAATGCAAAGGCGAGAGGAATAACTCCTCTCGCCCTTGAATTTCTTTATCGCACAGTTAGTTAATAGGGGTTTTGTTGAGCCCCAGCGCCTGCAACAGTAACGGGAGCGTCAAGTTGCAATTGCATGGCAGTACCAGCAGGTATCAAAACGTCTTTGCCTTTGCGCAACAGTACACTTTGAGCAACGCCGACTGTGCCACCGATGGCAGTACCAGACCAAGCGCCTTTACCAACTCCGCGTCCACCGCCAGCAATAGCTCCTACGGCTGTACCAAGGGCGGCTCCGGTGCCAGCACCGATACCACCGCGAATGGCTGCTTGTCCGAGTTTGGTCTTCCAGGTTTCACCTTTGATAGTGGTGTCATCGGTGCCGGTTCCGGTGTATTTACCAATGCCACCAATTAAGTGAGCTGAAATAGGTGTCTCGGTACCGTCAGGAGTTCTTAAACGGTTGAATTTGATATCGAGGCTGCCAGCGCGACCCAGGTAGGTTCCGCCTTTGGCTTCGGTGATGGTGCCGACGATGGTGGAACCAGCAGGAATTGTTGAGTCGCCCAGCATTACTGTTTGACTGACTGAAGCTTGAATCAAATCACCAGCTTTAGCTACTTGGGTAGCAATACCACTGCTCAGCGAAATTGGAATAACTAGACCAGCTGGTGCATAGGTAATTCTGCCTTGTCTGTAGCCGCCTTGAGGTTGACCGTAAGGCGCTTGTTGTTGGTAGGGAGCTGGCTGCTGATATGGTGTTTGTGCTTGGTAGGTATTTTGTGATTGGCCGTAGCCTTGTTGTGGCTGTTGGTTAGGATTATAGGCCGGTTGTTGCTGCGGAGCTGGAGCGCTTATGGTCGATGGTGCCGAGGCGAAATAATCGCCAGATAACTGACCGACATAGCTTTGAATGCTGGCTTGATCTCTTAGTGATTCGCGCAGAGAATCGGCCCATTTCTTCGCTAGCAGAGCTGGGCTGCTGCCTGTGCTTTTGGCGCTGGCACTATCTACGGTGACAACTTGGTAACCGCCGAGAGTGATAACAGGAACACCTTTTACATAAGTGATATTGACTGACGATGGCCCTCTGTCTTTAGCGGCAACCAGAGCGTTATCTAAATTTTGTTGTACTGCAGCTGCTCGTTTGTCGGCAGTTAAGCCGCCTGCTGCTGGTACTGAGAAAATTGCTTGACCAGCAACATGGACATCATTGTCGGCTGCCATTGCTGCCAGTGGGCTTAGTGCTATCGATTGACTGAGCAGAAGTGCACCCGCCAAAATCGACCGTTTGATGGAATAAGATTTGGATGTCATCTTTTTGTACCTTAGATTTGTACAGCCTCTGCTGGACTGAATTAGTATAATAATGAGATTCAATCAATCTCTTCGATGGTCGGTTTTCTTTATCAACTCTCTTAAGCACGATTGCTTCACGTCACAGACCATGTTGTTTAAGACTATAGAATTTTAGCAATGTTCCCCGCCTAGTTTCTGAGACGTACTTTAGCCCCTCTTTGCAAGGCCGTAGAGCTAGTAATCATGGTAAATACAGCAAGCAAAGCAAGTCGCTAGAATTGGCTCCATAATATAAAGAATGTACTTTCAATATCTATTCAAGGTTTCCCAACATGCAACAGGCCACTAGTTTTACCAGCCAGGCCTTGGCTTCACGAAAAGCTTTAATTACTGGGGCTGGCCGTGGCATTGGGCGAGCTGTGGCTATTGCTTTGGCTCAGGCTGGCTGTGCTGTTGCTCTATTGGGGCGGCAGGAGGCGCGGCTGAAAGCAGTTAGTAAAGAAATCGAAGACTTAGTTGGGGTTAAGGCTCCTTATTTTATTGCTGATGTCAGTCGCTCTGATGAGCTTGAACGGGCCCTGGCGCTAGTGCAAGAAAGATTTGGTCATGTCGATATTCTCATCAATAACGCCGGAATATACCGCACTGAAGCGGTTGATCAGCATAATATTGCTTCGTGGCGTGAAGTATTAGAGACCAATTTGACCAGTGCTGTTGTCAGCTCTAAAGCTTGCATACCGGCCATGATTAGTCAGTGTTGGGGCCGTATTGTTAATGTCTCATCGATATCGGGAAAGCACGCTGAAGCGTATGGCGCTGCCTATTCAGCTTCTAAATTCGCCTTGATTGGATTGACAGAGGCAACGGCTTTGGAGCAAGCGCGGCACGGCATCACAGTCAACGCGGTCTGCCCCGGTTGGGTGGCCACTGATATGGCCTTTGCCCAAATTACTGATCCCCATTGGTGTGAGTTGAATCAAATTGAGAGCGAGCAGTCGCTGGAAATTGCCAAGCTTTCGGTGCCGCAAATGCGCCTGGTTGAGCCATCAGAGGTAGCTGGATTGGTGGTTTATCTTTGTACCCCAGAGGCCGCTGCCATCACCGGGCAGGCAATCAATATATGTGGAGGTTTGTCAATTCAGTAATGCATACCATTCATCTAGAGCAAGCCCTTAGAACTAATCACTGGCATGTCAATGACAATCAGGGTCTTACTTTGATTCAGTCGCCTCTTTTGGCGCAGTATAAAGATCGATTGACTCATGCCTTTACCACCAGGATGGGACCTGGCGGCGCCCCGGCCCCTTACGATCACTTTAATTTGGGCCGCAATGTCCCGGATGAAGCCGTGAAAGCCAATGCCTTAGCTAATCGTAAGCATTTGTGCACTGTGCTTGGAGCTAATCATGACCACCTGAAGGTGCCTGGGCAGGTGCATTCAGGCACGGTCGTGCCGATCTTAGAAGCCACCGCAAAGCCCGACATGGCAAATGTTGACGGCGTTTCGACCAATTTGTCATCTGTGCCTCTGTTGTTGCATTTTGCTGATTGTGTTCCAGTCATTATTTATGAGAAGAAAAAAGAGCTGGTGGCAATCGTTCACGCTGGCTGGCGCGGCACGGCCCAGGCTATTGCCGCCAATGCTGTGGCCTTGATGATTGAAGAGTGGGGAGCAGAAGCTTCGCAAATGGTTGCCGCCGTCGGCCCTGCCATTGGTACCTGCTGCTATCCCACCGGTGAAGATGTAGTCGAACAATTGATGCTCACATTGTCATCACCTCTTGACGGTAGTCTAGTGAAGGAGCAGCTGGCGCAAGGTTTGGTCAAACGCGATAGTCTGGATGGTCTAGCCGAGCAGGCCCAGCCGCGGCCGGATCTTAAAGCAATCAATGCCATGCAGCTCTTGCTGGCCGGGGTCCCTGAGGTTGACGTCTGTTCTTTTTGTACTTCTTGCCGCCCCGATCTCTTTTATTCTCATCGCCAATCGGGTGGAAAAACTGGTCGTCAGGGGGCTATAGCCATGATGCATTCGCCTAATTAGTGATTAGAACGATGATTTGTGCTTTTGAGGCAATTATGCGCACAATATCTACATTAGAACTGAGGGGATAATTGCATGCGGCCGAGAGCGAGTATCGCTTTAAGCATGACCGTTCTGCTCTCGACGGCTTCATTTGTCAGCGCTGCAACCTTTGCTTGTGCTGCTGAGGCAAGCGAGGCTAGCGCTTATGAGGGCTCGTCTGCCGCCGCTCCATTGTTAGCTTCTTCTGATAAGGTGGCGCCTCCTCCTCCTTCCCCTGTTCCTAAAGCTAAGCCTCCCGCTGCCACTAGTGCACCGTCTAACACCGTTTCTAGCCCAGTTTCTAGTGTATCTTCGGGTGCAGTTTCTGGTGCTTCAACTAGCCCGCTACCACCGCCTTCCCCGCCGCCGAAAGCTCCACCTCGGTTAGTGCCGCTCCAGCCACTGATGGAAGCCACTGGTGCCGCACCACATTCAACCGCTCGATTGAATTCGTCTCAAACGCCAGCAGCCCCTAGCGAGACTCGTGTTGCTAGACCTGGTGCGGTTTCTCCTGCGGCCGCTAACGCAGCTTCTCCACCCTTGTTGCCACCGTCGCTCACCCGGGTGGCTCGACCAGTCGCGCCCTTACCCAATCAAATTCCTGCGGGCCAGGCGCTGGGTCAGCCCCCCGGCTATAACGCTCTTGGTAATGTCCCAGTAAAAGACTCATATCCTGCCATTGGACAACTTGAGAAAGAAACCTTAGGTATCTCCAGTCCGGGCGAGAATATTGATCAGCGCTTAGCCTCTTTAGAAACAGCAATTTTCAAGAAAACTTTTGAATACGATTCGCTTTTTGATCGCACAGAGAGGCTGAAGAAAACAATCCTCGGTACGCAAGAGGTTGACCCTAACTCTGCTGCAGGCAGAGAAGAAGCGGCCGCAGGAAGAAGCGGTCAGCAACCCGCTACAAATACTGGTACTAATAGTGGTGCCGGTAGTGATTGGATCGATAATCCGCATCCAGCCCTTGAATCTTTAACTGAAGTGCACTACTTAGATGAACAGGCAGCCTTGCCCGAAAACATGACGGCAGTCAGTGCGCCAGAGTTGGCTCAGTATGCCGTTTCTCTACTCAATCGCGAGCGCCAGGCCTATGGTGTAGCCGCGATTACTCCTGATAATGTGGCTGAGCAAATGGCTGGTGAACTCGCTAGCGATTTGGCCAAACGCAATGTGCTATCGCATTTCAATTCATCTGGTGACGGTCCTGATCGCAGGCTCACTCTGCTTCAAGGTGCTGATGCATTAAATGAGGGAATTGCCTCGGTTAAAACTTCTGAGGTTGGTTCAAAACGCATGTGCAAGGCAGCTGTGGCAAGAATTTTGAAGACCATGCTTGGTCGGCAAGATGACCGCGATGCCTTGCTTAATCCCGATGCTACTCATATTGGTTTTGCCCTGGCCCTGACAGCCGATCGCGAGCGAGTGGTGGCAGCCGTCGAAGTTCTGACTCGGCACGCCATAATGATTCCAGTGGCCAGCGAAGTTAAGGTCGGCGACAAAATAGAAGTTCGGGGGGTGCTGCAAAGCCCATATCTCTTCGATAAAGTTACAGTGGCGTGGGAGTCATACAACCCAGAAGCGGCTGCATCGGCGCCAGATGAATCCGAAGAAGCCTTACCTTATTTCCCCCCTCTCGACTACATTGCTTACTCCAGCCGCTCTGAAGGCAACCATGACAAAGCCATGCTGCTTTTGAAGACTGGCCTAATTGTTGGTGCTGTGGGGGCAGGTTTGTTCTTCCCACCGGCTGCCATGGCTGTACCTCTAATTGCTCTTTCTGGTTCGCCCTCTGAAATCAAACCGGTCTCTGACATACCGGTTAAGGGCGGAATCAAGGTTGATGGCGGCTCCTTTGCCGGTCATATTCCTTTGTCGAATAACAGTAAGCCTGGTTTGTATTACATTACGGTCTGGGCGGTTCAGGCCAAGGGGCAGAAGTCGATTCCTATTAGTCGACGGGTGCTTCTAGCCAAGGAAGCCACTCCTGAAGAGCATGACGCTGCGGAGCAGGCAGAGGAGAAGCTCAAAGAAGAACGCAAAGTTGCTGAGCGTAAAGAGAAAGAAGAACGCAAGAAAAAACAAGTTGAAGATAAGCAAAAACAGGCAACTGAGAAGCAAGAGAAGCGGCGTGATAAAGATATTAAGTCGCGCGACTTAACTGTAGAAGGCGAAGTTGAGCCTGTGGTAGATAGCAAAAATGATCAGTCGAAATGATCAGATAGTCAGGCAAAGAAGGTATTCATTTATGCTTATGCTCACGAAAAGCTCATGGTTTCTCTCTCTTGCCTCTGCGCTATCCATAGCTTCTTCACTTTTTCCGGCTCTTACTACTCCAGCCCTTGGCGCTCCGGCTAATGACTTGCCCGAGCCTAGCCCCACTCCTCAAGCGGCGCCGCCGCGTCAGTATTCCCAGCCTCTGACAAGCTCGACAGCATCAACTACCTTACAGACGGGAACTGGTTCGACCACTCTTCAAACTGGAACTGGTTCTACAACACTTCAGACCGGAACTGGCTCTACTCTTATTCAGGCTGGTACCGGTTCGTCGACACTACAGATGGGAGTGCAGCGGGAAGCTGGGCCGGTCAATATCTTATTTATCGTCGATGGTTCGCGCTCGATGCTTGAAGAAATTGAACGGGGCGGTCGGCAAAAAATGGATGCTGCCAAAGATGTGTTGCAGCAGGCTCTGTCTCGTATTCCTAACGACGTCAACATTGGTTTGAGAGTATTTGGTCAAGGGGCTCTCACCAGTCAGCATTCAATGTTTGGCGGCGGCTTTGGCAGTCTCAACATGTTTAGTGAATGTCAAAATAGTGCTTTGTGGGTGCCGATTGGCCGCAGCAATAGACGGTCATTTATAGAGAAAGTGCGCCAGATCAAACCATACGGTATGACACCGCTAGCCTATGCCATCGAACAGGCTGCTCACTATGATTTTCGTGGTGTGGAAGGCAGTAAAGTAATTATCTTAATCACAGATGGTGCTGATACTTGCGATCGCAATCCTTGTGAAGTGATCGCTCGTTTACCCTTGCACGGTATTCGCTTGAAAGTTGATGTGGTTGGTCTCGCTCTAGCTCGAGAGCCAGAGGCTCGCAGACAACTTGACTGTATCGCCAAAACATCTAACGGCAAATATTATGATGCCAAAAGCTCGGCAGAGTTAATCAACAGTATTTCCGCTAGTGTCAGCAAGGCCATTGAAGGAAGAGTCATTATCAAGCCTGGCAGCGGTTCAGTTGAGCCCGGTAGTGGAGCCACCATTAACACCGAGACACCAATAGAAATGGTGCCAATTGAACCCATGAGATCTTTGGATAAATAGTCTTGGGATAAAACTTTGGGTTCAAACCTTGAGTTAAATAGTCTTTGTTGTTTTATCCAAAATTGACTCATTTTCACTAGGAAAATGAGTCAATTTTGTTTACTGAATTTTTGAATTTGCAACAGGTAATTGAGTCTTTAAAAGAGCGATATTAAGAGCCAGAAACTTGTCTTTCTAGCTCTTTGATTTTTAACGCAGACTAATTGCTGTTTTCTTATTGAGCTTTTCGATTTCAGGGCTGTGGGTTACTGACATATGCACTTTTATATCTTCAGACATTTTGTCTGAAACAGGTGCGTAGTAGTTAATTAGCATAAGCGGATAAATACCAAGGGCAAGAATCGAGAATGACAGTGAGTAGGCAACGATTCTTTCGGTATTAGTGGCATCGGTCAGGTGGCCTTTCCACTTAGGCAATTCTTCTCCGTAAAATACCTTTTTCAAGAGCCAGAGCATGTAGGCCGCTGTGAGAATGACACCGAGAGCGGCAAAATAAATCCAACCTTGCACTAAGTGGCCATTGGTCAGTGACTGAGCCATCGGGGAAGTGAAGCTGCCGTAGAATACTGCGGCTTCAGCAACGAAGCCTGACAAGCCAGGAAGACCGAGGTTGGCCATGGTGCCAAGCATCCAGAAATAAAATAGGGTTGGCATTTGCTTCGCTAGACCGCCACCAATTTCAGGCAACTGACGAGTGTGAGTCCGCTCGTAAACTGCTCCAACCAAGAAGAAGAGCAGGGCTGAAATTACACCGTGGGAGACCATTTGGAAAATTGCACCACTGAGAGCGGCCGATGAAAGCGAGGCCACACCAAGTAAGACAAAGCCCATGTGGCTTACTGATGAAAGAGCAATGATGCGCTTCATGTCTTGTTGAACCAAGCAGGCCATGGCTGCCCAGACTATATTGAAGGCGCCTAGGGCCATGATTTGTGGGCCGTAGTCAATGAAGAATGTTGGGAAGAAGCCCAAGCAGATTCTTACTAAACCATAGGAGCCCATTTTTAAGAGCAAGCCGGCTAGTAGCATTGAAATTGGAGTTGGTGCTTCAACGTGGGCATCGGGCAACCAGGTGTGAACTGGGAACGATGGCAACTTGATGATGAAGGCTAAGAAGAAACCAAGACAAGCCATTACTTGAATATCTTTTGGTAGGCCAGGGCACATGCTAGACAAAACGGTCATGTCAAATGTGGCACTGGTTCCCATTTGTGTATACATGTAGACCAGGCCGGCCAACATCAATACGCCACCAAAGAAGGTGTATATAAGGAATTTGAGAGCAGCGTAGGCACGTCTTGGACCGCCCCAGATGGCAATCAAGAAGTACATTGGCACTAGCTCTAGCTCATACATGACAAAGAACTGTAGCAAGTCAAGTGACATGAACACTCCCAACACAGAGAATGTCAGGAGCATGAGCATTGCATAGTAGAGGCGCGGCCGATTATCGCCAATCGAGGTTGAGGCCAGTATTGCCATGAAGGTGACAAAGCCGGTCAGCACCACCAGTGATAGCGACATGCCGTCTACCGCAACAAAGTACTGCACCGGAAATGGTTGCATGAACCAGGTGATCTGTTCTTTCAGCTGGAATTCAGCTGCTCTGCTTATGTCAAATTGCGACAGGATGAAGGCTGAGAGCCCAAACATACCAGCGCCAAAACTAATGGCAAGCTTTCGCGCCAGATTGTCTGGGCTGCAAGCAATGGCCAGGGCGGCGAGCATCGGTAGTAGTAAGAGGATAGTAAGCAGATGTTGTGGTTCGGGACTCACAGCGGTCTCCTGAAAATTAATGACACTAAGAGAGCGCCATCAGTATAAAGGGCTGACTGGTAAGCTACTAGCTTTATTAAAGAGAAAAATCTTTTCACTCTAAACGGTGCTTTATCTATGGTCACTCTTGGCCCTTCATCAATGTATAGTTTTAGAGTACGAATTAGTAGGCAGAGTCTCTAGTCAAGAGCTGGAGATATTCTAGGAGATTAACCTTGTTACCGCTAAGTGCTGACCAGTTGAGATGGTTTGTTGAACATGCTGGCCTGATTGTGGCAGCACCGTTCTTGGCGGGCTTCCTGATTATCATGGGGCTGAGAGCTTCAAAAACTCTTTCCATGATGGCATCCATCGGAGCCGTGGCTTATGGACTAGTCCACTCACTGATTATTTTCCAAGCATTAGTTACTCACCAATATCCTGAACCGTACTTCCAACAAAACATTCCTTGGTTTGTTTCAAGTAGCTTCACCCTGTCGGTGGGAGTATTGGTCGATAATATCGCCGCCCTGATGCTGATAGTGGTTACTGCTGTCAGTCTGTTGGTGCAGATATATACCCATGGATATATGCGGGAAGATCCTGGTTACTCGCGTTTCTACTCTTATCTATCTCTCTTCACCGGTTCGATGCTAGGCCTGGTAGTTTCTACCAACTTGTTCCAGATGTACGGCTTCTGGGAATTGGTTGGTGTCTGCTCTTATTTCTTGATTGGTTTCTGGTGGTACAAAGAGTCGGCTGCCAAGGCTTGTATGAAGGCCTTTGTTGTCAACCGTATTGGTGACTTTGGCTTCCTCATTGGTACTCTCACTTTCTTCCTTTATACAAAAGATTTTTGGAGCTCAAGCAACGTACTCGGCTTTGTCGGACCGGCTGGCACTGACTTAGCTGGAGTAATTCACAAAGCTGCTGCCGCTGGAGCCCTCAATGACTCCACCTTATTCTTTATCGCTTGTTTGATTTTCATGGGGCCAATGGCCAAATCAGCTCAGTTCCCACTGCATGTCTGGTTGCCCGATGCGATGGAAGGTCCTACTCCAATTTCTGCTTTGATCCACGCTGCCACCATGGTTGCCGCTGGTGTTTACTTAGTCGGTCGCGCTTATCCTATTTGGCTCAATTGCGATGGTTCATCTGGAGCCGCATTGACCGTAGTGGCCACCGTCGGTGCCATCACTGCTTTCATGGCTGCCACCATTGCCATGAGCCAGTACGATATCAAGCGGGTCTTGGCTTGGTCGACTTGTTCGCAGCTGGGCTACATGTTTGTTGGTCTCGGTGTGGGCGCTTTTACTGGCGGTATCTTCCACCTCTTCAACCATGCCTTCTTCAAAGCTATGCTTTTCTTGTGCAGTGGTGCTGTAATTCACGGCTTACATGGCCAACAAGATATTCGTGAAATGGGTGGATTGAAAAAATCTATGCCCATTACTCATGCTTGTTTCTTAATCGGCACCCTTGCCATATCAGGCTTCCCGCTCTTCAGTGGTTTCTTCTCAAAAGACGAGATCATTGGTGCTGCCATGGTTAACCACCCAATCATTGGCTGGTTGATGATGTTGACAGCCGGCATGACTGCCTTCTATATGTTCAGACTTTACTTCATGACATTCACTGGCGCTTATCGCGGTAGTGCACATCCCCACGAATCACCAGCGGCAATGACCTGGCCGCTTTTGGTTCTGGCGGTTCCTTCAATGTTGAGCGGTTATCTTGGTTTCAATATTGCCAACTTGCCAGCCGCTTTCTCTGGTGCCTCGCCTGAGCATGGTTTGCCTAACCACTTTGCTGCCTTCGTTTTTGGTCCCCATGGCCCTCATTTCGAAGGTGCCAACTTGACCATGATGGGCATCTCGCTAGCTGTCGGAGTCTTTGGCTTCGCCGTCGCCTACTCTATGTATGTCACTAGAACTCTGCACTTCAACAAAACCTTTGCTGAAGCGAAAGAGGGTATGGCCCAACTTATCTACAACATGTCATTCAACAAATGGTATATGGATGACATTTACTTCGGTATCGTCGACCGCGTCTTGCTACCTAGTTACAACAAGGTCTGGACAGCAATAGATAAGAAATTCATCGAAGGGATTGTCAACGGTGCCGGCCTGGTCACCATGAGTGTTGGTGAAGTTCTCAAGTTCCTTCAGAACGGACGTGGTCAGTACTACGCTCTTGTAATCTTTGCTGCGGTGGCTGGTATTGCCTGGATTTCTTATATTTTTCCAGGTCACTAACTCTCACTAAAATCTTTTAATAAGGAAGACCTTATGAGTTCAGATTCCCATTCCGATGATCACGGCCACGACAGTCACGATAGCCATGCCCATCCGGTGGCTACCGATGTTATTCCTGAGACCAGTTTGCAAGACATGCTGCTCAAGGTTTTGACTATCTGTGCTGCGGGCTTGCTTTACGGCATGGCCTTCTGGTGGATGAGCGTGCCCGTTGCTGAAGTTAGTCATGAAGCTGGCTCCGAGCATTCTGAGCAAAGTCACAGCTCAGAACATAGTGAAGAGCATCACTAAATCTTTCGTTTTTGTTTAGGTTACGATTAGTTTCAACTTTTGTTGCCGAGAATGCTGGTATGAGTCACTTACCAGTTTGCTTGTCAACCTTTCATGCTATCTTATGCCAATTGAGAAGCGCCTACTAGTCAGCTTTTACTAGTGCGCCTCTAATTGGATGTTCAAGAATTCCAATCAAATAAGCCGTTGATTCAACGGTCTGTAGTTCACTCTTTGAGGATATTTGAATGCAGGAAGTTACAGTTGGCATTGCTGGAGCAGCCGGAGACGGCTTAGACAAATCTGGCGATACCTTGGCTAAGTCATGCAGCAGGCTTGGTCTCCACGTATACGCTTATAACTGCTACCAGTCGATCATTCGGGGCGGTCATATTTGGCTCCGTGTTCGTATCGGTGAAAACAAAGTTTATTCCCACGGCGATAACCTCAATGTATTGGTTGCTTTAAACCAAGACTCCATTGAACGTCACGCCATGGAAGTTGAGGAAGGCGGCGCCGTTCTCTTCAATTCAGATCGTCTTACTTGTGAGCCAAGCCAAGTTAGAGCGGGCGTGCAAATCGTCGGCTTGCCGATGAAGAAAATCACTGAAGAAGTGGTCAAAGAGCATGGCGCTCTTCTGCCTATCATGCAAAACACAGTGGCCATGGGTGCTGCTGCTTACTTTGCCAATGTTGGCTTAGAAGAACCAAGTTCAGTTTTGGCTGATACCTTCGCCCACAAGGGTCAGAAAGTAATCGATCTCAACGTTAGCTTGCTCAAAGTTGGTTATGAGTTTGCCAAAGCCAATTTCAAACCAGTAACTAAAGAGTGGAAGTTTACCCACAAGAAACGTTGTTTCTTAACCGGTAACGAAGCCATTGCTATTGGTGCTTATGCCGCTGGTTGCAAATTCTATTCTGCTTATCCAATGACACCAGCCTCGACAATCTTGCACTGGATGGCTAACCACGCCAACGAAACAGGCATTTGCGTCAAGCAGTGCGAAGACGAACTATCTGTAATCAATATGGCAATCGGTGCTGGTATTGCTGGTGCTCGTTCTATGTGCGCAACCGCCGGTGGTGGTTTCGCCCTGATGACCGAAGCCGTTGGCATGGCTGGCATTATGGAAGTGCCAGTAGTTTGCGTTGAAGTCCAACGCGGCGGCCCTTCCACTGGTCTGCCTACCAAAACTGAACAAGCTGACTTGTGGCAAGTCTATGGCGCCTCACAAGGTGAATTCCCCCGCTTGATCGTTGCTCCTCGCGACATTGTTGATTGCTTCAACACTACCGTTGACGTATTCAACCTGGCAGACCGCTATCAATTGCCTGTTCTGCTCATGTCTGACTTGCTTCTATCTGAGCACCCTGAAACTGTCGATCCTGAAGTCTTTAACGGCAATCCTGTTATCGACCGCGGCGAAATTGTCAGTGAATGGCCAGAATCAAAAGGCAAGTTCAAACGCTTCAAGTTCACTGAATCAGGTATCTCACCTCGCGCTCTTCCTGGTACAGCAAATACTGCTTTCGTATCAGCTTCAGATGAGCAAGACGAAGAAAGCATCCTCATTTCTGACATGTTCACTTCGCCAGCTACCCGTCGCAAAATCATGGATAAGCGCGGCCGCAAGATTGAAAATCTCTTGAAAGAACTTCCAGCCCCAGTGCTAGAAGGGCCAGCTGATGCTGATTTGACTCTAGTATGTTGGGGTTCTACCTGGGGCCCAGTGAAAGAAGCTGCTGAGCTTCTCACTGCTCAAGGTATCAAAACCAACCTGCTCAACATCAAATACATTGCTCCTTTCCACGCTAAAGAAGTAGAAGCGATTCTCTCTAAAGCTAAGAAGAAGATTTCTGTTGAAGTTAACTACACTAGCCAAATGGCTCGCTTTATCAAAGGCGAAACCGGAATATCTATGGATGCACACATCAATAGATATGACGGCGAGCCAATGGAACCACTCTATATCGTCGGGCATGTTAAACGCATTCTTGCCGGTGTAGCACTTGATTATGATGTTACTGAAGCAGAAGCTAAAGATATGGCTTATCACTATATCCGCACCCATGCTCAAGAGAAGTTGCGCCCAACAGCTGCAACTCGTGAATCTTCAAACGGACACGGCGAACCTACATGGAATGTTGAATTGTCTGAACGGGCTACAGGCAAACTGGCTGCACGCATGAAAGTGGGTGTTTCAACTGGTGCCACTTATAGCTTCGAGAAGCTGGCAGAAGAGAAATAAATCTTTCCCCTTTCTTATTTCTGCAACTGCATTCATATCAATGATTTAAGAGGTTTATAAAAACGAGATGGCAACTGTAATCGAGCTTCCAGTCGAATTATTCAAAGGCCCAGTCGACCCAGACTGGTGTCCAGGATGTGGCGACTTCGCCGTCCTTAAAGGTGTTCAAACTGCAGCAGCAAAACTAGGCATTACTCCAGAAAATCTTCTGGTTGTCTCTGGTATTGGCTGCTCATCTAACTTGCCTGGCTTCCTTCATGCTTATGGTATTCACAGCCTTCACGGCCGTGCTGTTCCTGTGGCAACCGGAGCTCACCTGGCAAATACCGATCTCAAATGTGTTATCACCGGTGGTGATGGCGACGGTTATGGTATTGGTATCGGTCACTTGCTTCACGCAATGCGCCGCAACCTTGATGTTACCTACATCGTCATGGACAACCAAATTTATGGTTTGACCACTGGCCAAACATCACCGACTACTGGTGTAGGTCAAAAAACCAAGTCAACACCTCAGGGCAACCACGAGAATCCACTCAATCCACTAGCTCTGGCAATTACTGCTGGTGCTACTTTCGTGGCTAGAGCATTCTCCGGCGAACCAAAGCATATGGCTGACACAATTTCTGCCGCTATCCAACACAAAGGTTTCTCCCTTGTGGATATCTTCAGCCCTTGTGTAACCTATAACAAGGTCAATACCTATCCCTTCTTCAAAGAACGGGTCTATAAGCTAGAAGACGAGAATTGGGATCGTTCCGATTTCCATGCTAGTTTGGCCAAGGCCTTCGAGTGGGGCGACAAAATTCCTTTGGGTGTTGTTTACGAAACCGATATGCCTACTTATGAAGACAGCGAGCTGGCTTTCAAAAAAGGCGCCTTGGTTAAACAATCGCTCAAGACCGATCCTAAAGTTTGGGCCAATATCGTCGAAGAGATGATCTAGACCTGAACTTCGGTTGCGGCAAAAGTTAGAAAGTGAATCATGGGGTGGGCAATGTGACCCACCCCTTATTCCATCTTTAATAAGATGTCATGGGAATTCTACTTATATGGTGCTTGTCTAATCAGTGGATATATGCGATTCTTTCGATGGTGAATTTTTTATCAGTTTCACCTATGCGTTGGATATATTGCCGCTGGATGACCTTTCCCTTTTGTTTGTTCAAATTTAAAAGGCTTTCAACTGATAAAGAGGTGATGATATCGCCTCGGCAATGATGTAAAGTAGTGTCAGCTAATAAAATGCTTTATGGCAACCAAGTGAGGAAGTAATGACTAAGTACAGCCGTATCGGTCGCAGGCATCCAGATACTGCTCCTATTTCAAAAGATCAAATCACTACTCTGAAGGCTAAAGTTCAGCGTGTAGAAGAGATTGAAAAAAACAATAGAGCTTCCGTCTGGGACTACGTCTGCGATATGTGGACCCAAATTGTTTACAGCTTTAAACCCAAGAGTCATCAGTGCCGTATTTACGGTCACACTCTGCCAACCGGTGGCTGGACTGCTGGTCGTAGACCGCATTGTGGCGATTGTGGTGCTCAAATAAACGATGCTAGTGATTTGCGCAAAGCATTGCCCCGCGAATACTAGAAAATTGCGCTAGTTTCGTTTGACGCAGTAATTGAAAATTGGTTGAGGCCATTGCTTTTAGCAGTGGCCTTTTACTTCGGTAATTTTGTTTTTGGTAACTATCATTTTTGTAGCTTTCCTGTTGGTAGCTTTCCTGTTGCTAGCCTTCCTGTTGGTAGCTTTCCTTGTCGTAATCATTCTAAGTGCTTAGTTTTTCCTTGCCTTAGTTCTCTTTTTTTAGCCTTTAGGCCGATAACGGTCGACCTGGCACAGGTGTTTAATATGTACATTCAGGTTTAGATGTCCAGAAGCAATGCTTCGGAAGGAGTGGTCGTGAGTATGTTCTGTTATCAGTGTGAGCAAACTTCCCAGGGAACTGGCTGTACTACCATGGGTATCTGCGGTAAGACCCCGGATACATCCACCTTGCAAGACGTGATTGTCTATATCGTCAAAGGTATAAGTCAATTTGCCCACCGTGCCCGTCTGCTTGGCCAAACCGATGCTTTTGTCGATGAGGTGTGCCTTGAAGCACTTTTCCTCACTCTAACCAATGTCAATTTTGACGAAAAAGAGCATGTCGACTATATCACCGGGCGGTTGTCCCAAGCCTTTGATAAGGCCCGTTCTCTCTATCTGACAGCGTGTACTAAAGCTGGGGTAGAGGCCGAAAAATTACAGGGTCCAGCTAAGTGGGGACAACTAAAAACCGAAGCCGAGCTTTTGCAGTTTGGTTTAGCAATTGCCATCGTTAAGCGCGCTGACTCTACACCGGAAGACATTCTGTCATTGCAGGAACTTCTTACTTATGGTGTAAAAGGTCTCGCAGCCTACGCGCACCACGCACAGCTACTGGGGTTCCGTGACCCATCTATCTACGCCTTTGTCCATGAATCATTCAGCTACCTGGCTGAGAGCGAGCAGACAGCCGAGCGCTTGCTTCAATACTGTCTTGAGGCTGGTAAGGTCAACTATCTAGTGATGGAGCTGCTCGACAAGGCTCATACCGAAAGTTATGGTCATCCCGTACCTACTCAAGTGCGCATCACGCCAGTGAAGGGCAAGGCCATTTTAATTTCAGGTCACGATATGAAGAGCCTCTATGAGCTGCTCAAGGCGACTGAGGGCAAGGGTGTTAATGTCTACACCCACGGTGAAATGTTGCCAGCCCATGGCTATCCTGCTTTGAAAAAGTTTGCGCATCTGGTCGGTAATTATGGCGGCGCCTGGCAGAATCAATTGACTGAGTTCAATGCATTCCCTGGTGCCATTGTGATGACAACAAACTGTCTTAAGCCACCAGCTGAAACGTATAAAGACCGCTTGTTCACAATGGATGTAGTTGGCTTTGAAGGCCTCAACAAAATTCAGACCTATGATTACAGCAAAGTGATTGAAGCAGCTCTTGCTGCTCCAGGGTTTAGTGAAGATGAGCCAGAAAAAACTATCACTGTTGGCTTCGCCAGAAACGCGGTGTTATCTGTTGCTGCACCAGTAATAGATGCTGTCAAACAAGGCAAGATCAAACACTTCTTCTTAATTGGCGGCTGCGATGGTGCTGAATTTGCCCGCAATTACTTCACCGATATCGCCACGTCAATTCCTCAAGACAGTGTCATTCTCACCCTTGGTTGCGGCAAATTCCGCTTCAACTTCAATGACTTTGGTGACATCGATGGCATTCCTCGGCTCCTAGATCTTGGCCAGTGTAATGATGCCTATTCTGCTGTACAAATTGCTAGTGCCTTAGCCGATGCTTTTGGTTGCAGCATTAATGAACTACCTTTGTCGCTAATCATTTCGTGGTTCGAGCAAAAGGCTGTAGCTGTGCTTCTTAGCTTGCTCTATCTGGGCGTAAAGAACATTCGCCTCGGTCCGAATCTTCCTGCTTTCATTACTCCTGGAGTCTTGAAGATTCTGGTGGACAACTACAACGTTATGCCAGTAACTACGCCAAAAGAAGACTTGGCGCAAATCTTGCATGCGGTCTAGCTAACTGAAGAGATTGGCTAAAGCCATTGGCCGAAGCTTGACTCAGTAAACTGATTGAAGAAATTGATTCGAAAGCTAGTGCCTTGAACGAGTTCAAGGCACTAGTTTTAACTACTAATTTAAGACCTTAATTTAAGACCTTAAATAGAATCACGTTTTCGTGAGTAATATTTTTGTGCTTCGGCATATCGACCCATGTTTGATAGAGCATGGCCAAGATCGTCGAGAGCTTGCTGTTTTAGTTTTATATCAAGAATCTGTTCGAAATTAGGTGCGTCAACTACGGCCTTGAGGGTCGTTTCTGCCAATGCTGGTCTCATAGAATTGAGATAGGTACAGCCTAGTTCGCTAAGCAACATGAGAGTTCCTGGTGAACTCTTATCTTTGAAGTCGGAAGAATCAAGAGCTTCTTTTAGATAGTCGATGGCCTTTCCGTGTTCGCCTAGAACCATCAGAGTGTCGGACAACTGTCCGTAAGACTCAGCTAGGGTGGTGTTGGTGTGGTTCTTGTCTTTCTTGATTTCTTCGATTGTTTTGAGAATTTGCTCTAGCTTTTTCTTCTCTTGCTCAATCTTCTCTTTTGATTGGGCTGTAACTTCACTGCCGCTGCTGCTAGTGCTGGTAGAGTCTGACTCTTTGTTGTTCTTGCTTTGAGCAGACTCTTTGCGTTGGTGGAAGTTGTAGTCGAATTTGAAGGACAAATTAAGTTGATCGTCGTCAGCCTTTGAATTGATATCAGCAAAGGGCTGAGCGTTCTTAACAGCTTCTATAGCGGCTTCATCGTTGGCGGCGTTGCCAGATGAGTCAACAATATGCACTTCTTTTACGAGGCCGTGATCGGTTACTTCAAAGCCGACATTGGCACTGTAGCTGTAAAGACATCTTGGCGGCTTCCAGGCTGCTTTGATTTTGCGACTCATGACCGAGAGGAAGGCGTTGATTATGCCTTGCCCTTCGCTACGGTAGAGCACTGCATCATCTTTATGGCCCATTCTCTCAAGCAAGTCGGCCAAGAAATTTAAGCGAGTGCCTAATAGAGGATGGTTGTGGCTGAAGACTTCTTCTGATAGCGCCACGCTGCGCTTAATTAGAGGAAGAGCCTCGTCAAAACGCTTCTCTTCAACCAGTGTTTCGGCCAGGTCATTCAGGCATATTGCCACGGTGCCATCATTGACACTAGAAATGCTTTGCGCTAGTCCGAGGGCTTTGCGGTCTAATTCTTCAGCCTTGCTGTAGTCTTTTTGATAAAAATAGTTTGCTGCAAGTGCTGTCATGGCTTTGCGTTGACGCTTTTTATCGTCACTTTTTTCGGCACTGGCTTGCAGTTCGACAAAGCGCTTGGCCGCATCGTCATATTTTTTGTCGTCGCGAAGGGTTCTTCCTTCTTCTAGTGAGGCATCCCAGCGGCTGGCCTCATCAGTGCTCATTGCCGCCCAGACGGGGGCTAGAGAGCCTGTAAAGGTGGTGAAACTAGCAAGGGTGACTAGGGCGATTCGTTTGCTGAAATTCATGCCTTCCGACTTTTGAGAAATGAGTAGTGCTCGCTGAGCAGTTGATTATACCTGCTTGAAATGAGGTGTTTGTGAGTATGTTGAGGTCGCACCTGTCCTTGCTGGTCAAGATTCGTTCAGGCCTATCTCATGTCCAGTTCATGTCTAGCACGGGAGTTATAACTTAGGCATGTCAAGTGGCAATTCCCCCACTGCAATCCATCAAGGTTATAGCAAAGGTTAGAGCCAAGGTTAGAGCCAAGTTCGAGCCAAGTTTAAATCCCAATTTACTAGAGGACAAGCTAATGCCAATTCTTAGACACTTTGATATTTCTCAAGAAAAGGTCAATGATACCCAGCCTATCGAACAAGCGACCCCTGCTGACGAGAGTCTGGCCGGTAAATTGAACCGTGAATTCGGTCTATTGGCCCAGCTTCCTGGGGGCGCAGTGGCCGCAGTCCAAGACCGCTTGAATCACCCAATTGACCTGGCCATAGAGTTTGGCGTTGCCAGTGCTGTTAGCTTAGGCGTAGTGGCAATGTATAAAAATCCAGCATTTTTGGGGGAATCGGCTGCTCCTTATGTCAGTGGTTTGTTGAAAGGCGTAGAGAAGCTATCGGGACCAGCTATAGCCTTAGACTGGGCCAACCGCATTGGTGCACCGATGGTTTCTACCTGGTCCAGTGCCAGTAACGACAGCTCAGCTCGGGCTGATTTAAACCGTAATGTTGGCGGGGGTTTAGTAGATTATTCTATGGGCCTGTGGGGCTTAAACGTTGGCAAGCGCATGGACGAATTTATACAGGCTCCGGCTCTTGCTGCGGCCAAGGCCGAAGTAGAAAACATTACCCGTTTGGCAAGTCGCGTTGATTCTCTTGGTGAAACTCCAGCCCTTGCCGTTAAGCGCCTAACGAAGGCCGACTATAGCGCGATGATGTATAAAAGAATCTTTGAAATATCACGCGTCAGGACTTTTTCTTCTGGTATTACCGGTGAAGGCCTAACAAACTACTATAAAACTAGAAACGCTGGCTAGAACTCTAGCCTGGACGTGCTAACAAGTGATTAGAGTTCAAATTAGGTTCAGTCTTATAAGTCTAAGTTCTATCAGTGTAAGTTCATTAGCTAAGACTTTACTAGTCTCACTTTTAGCACTCCTTCGATAGCGCTGATGCTTTTTAAAACATCATCTGTAACATCACCATTGCAATCAATCAAGGTGCAAGCAACGTCACCTCTTGAGCGGTTCAACATATCGAGAATGTTTAAATTGGCATTGGCGACGCAGGCCGAAATGCGTTCGATCATGTGGGGAATGTTGGCATTGGCCACTATCAAGCGATTGTTTGGTTTGCCAGGCAGAGACATTTCAGGGAAATTGACCGAGTTATGAATGGTACCTTTTTCGAGGAAATCCCGAATCTGTTCTGCCACCATAATGGCACAGTTCTCTTCTGCTTCTTCCGTAGAAGCGCCTAAGTGAGGCAGAGTAATAACTCTCTCTTGATCTTTTAGTTGATTGCTTGGAAAATCGCAGACGTAGGCTCTCACTCGACCTGATTTGATTGCTTCTGAGACTGCTTTTTCGTCAACAATAGCAGAGCGGGAGAAATTCAAAATGGTAATGCCTTCGCGGCATTTCGACAGTCTGCGAGCGTCAATCAGGTTTTTCGTGTCTTCCAAAAGCGGCACGTGTAGAGTAATAAAATCAGATTGAGCCAGCACTTCAGTAACGCTTGAAAGTGACTTAACCTCTGATTGCAATTGCCAGGCATTGCTAACTGTGATGTGCGGGTCATAGCCCACCACTCGCATGCCTAGCGAGAAGGCGGCATTGGCTACCTTTACTCCGATTGCTCCCAGGCCGACGACTCCGAGGGTTCTACCGGCAAGTTCAATGCCAACAAAGCGTTTCTTTTCTGATTCAACTTGTTTGTCGATTTCAGAATCAGTGCCGCTCAGGCTGCGGCTAAAGTCCCAGGCTGGTCCGATTTGTCTAGCTGCCATCATCATGCCAGCTATAACTAGTTCTTTGACAGCATTAGCATTGGCACCGGGAGTGTTGAAAACCGGAACACCCAAGCTACTGAATTTATCTACCGGAATGTTATTGACACCAGCACCGGCTCGACCAATGGCTTTGACACTTTCAGGGATGGGCCATTCATGCATGCTGGCTGAGCGCAGCAGCACAGCATCAGGGTTTTGCATCTCAGATGAAATCTCATAGCGCTCGCGCGGTAACTTTTCTAGACCGGCGATTTTTATGTTGTTGAGATTCAATATTTTGAACATATGCTTCCTTACGGGGTGCTCCCTTTTTGATAATTTCTCTTAGCCGTTGCGGCGGGCAAAGTCGCCCATGAACGATGTCAGAGCTTGAACGGCCTCAAGCGTGACGGCATTGTAAAGGCTAGCGCGCATGCCTCCTACTGCTCTATGGCCAGCTAAGCCCAATAGGCCTGCCTTCTTCGCTTCGTCTAAAAATACTTTGTCTAAGGCTGCATCTTTGAGAATAAAAGGAATATTCATGAGGGAGCGACACTCTGGGGCCACAGGGTTTTGGTAAAACTCTGATTGATCAATGGTTGAATAGAGCAGCTCTGCTTTCTTTTTATTGGTTTCGGCAATGGCAGACAGTCCGCCGTTTTTCTTCAGCCATTGCAAAACGAGCCCGGCGATATACCAGCTATAGGTCGGCGGGGTATTGGCCATTGAATCGTTTTTCGCCAGATATTGATAATCGAATAGAGTCGGTGCTTTGCTGTCTACTTGTCCGATTAGATCGTCTCTAACAATAACGATAGTGAGGCCGGCAGGACCAATGTTTTTCTGCGCACCGGCATAAATCAGGCCAAATTTTGAGACGTCGAATGGTCGAGATAACATGTTTGAAGACATGTCAGTCACCAGTGGAATTTCGCTAGCATCGAGAGATTGCGGAATGTAGTGAAACTCAACTCCGTGTATTGTTTCATTGGCTGTGTAGTGAAGGTAAGCGGCGTCTTTGCTCAGCTGCCACGAGTCGCTATTTGGAATTGTTGTAAATTTGCCCGATTCACCTGAGGCAACTATGTTTACCTGACAATATTTGTTGGCTTCAGCAATGGCTCTTTCTGACCAGAACCCGGTATTGACATAGTCGGCTTTGTTATTGCCCCTGAGCAAATTGAAAGGCACCATAGAAAATTGAGATGTGGCGCCGCCTTGCAAGAACAAAATTTTGTAGTTTGCCGGAATGTTGAGCAGCTCTCTTAAATCGGCCTGACTTTGTTCGACGATTTGGCCAAACTCTTTGCCGCGGTGGCTCACTTCCATAATTGACATGCCTGAACCATGCCAGTCGAGCATTTCTGCTTTGGCAATCTCTAACACTTCTTCGGGTAGTGCCGCTGGGCCCGCGCTGAAGTTGAAAGGGCGCTTGTGAGCACTTGACGAGTCTTTGCTGGAAGGAGCTTGCGCAGTGACTTGAGTATTGGTCTTTGTTTCCGTTTTAGTCTCAGCTTTAGTCACGATCTTCCCCTTGGCAAGAAGCTAGTAATCTGCCCCTAATTTGGCTGCAGACAATAGAATGGTCGCGCACCTTTTAGATGTTGGGAAGGGTTTATTACTACTTGTCTCAAAATGCTTAGTTGTGTGTATTCAATTTGACAGGCTCAGGGGCAGCTGCTTTGCCTCTTTCTTCGCTTTTATCATCGCCTTTGTCAGCTGTAGAAGTCACCACTAGTGGTGCAGCAACAATGGTGGTTGGGCTAATTACAATAGTGACATCGGAGCAAGCGCGCGGCTCTAAATGAACCACCACGGCATAGTTATCTAGCTCAACTACTGAGTCTTTGAGCTTAGCCATCAAGTCGTCGTCGGCCCTGTAACTACTTGCGATTACCTGCTCATGTTGACACTCGCTCAGCTCTCCGCGTTGCTGATATTTGACGTTATAGCCCTTCTCTTTTAATCTCGCCTCTAAGTTCTTCGCTGTTTCTTCGCAGCCTTTGGGGTAGCGCAAAATGATCGATACTGGCTTGTCCGAATAGGCCGCAGCGCACTGAGCTGTGAGGCTGTCATTTGAAGCAACATCATTGGCCATAGCGTCACTGCTGCTTTCCATTGCTAGAGCTTCATCACTGCGAGGACTTCTTCTCGAGTGAATGGTGGCGCCAGTATTGCTAGCTATCACGCTAACCGATTGTGGCGCACCGGTCATGCGATGAAGCATCAAGGCGCTGGCCTCTGGTTGGGGTACCCAGTAACTGCCACCACTGATAGTGACTGGTTCTCCTGGGAGCATTGCCGTCTGTACTTTGTTCGGCTTAATTTCTTTACTGAAGGCTGCCAGCTTAAGCATGTCTTCGACAGTTAAGTCTGTGCGCACATATTCTTCTGCTAATTTACAGAGCTCTGGTAGTTTTAGAAGAACTTGCGGCTCTTCTAATTTCTTTTTGACCTGGCGCAGGAACCATTGCTGTCTTTCAATGCGGCCAATGTCACCTTTGGCATCGTGACGATAGCGTACGTATTCTTCTAAGCCAGTAGCGTCTAGCTTATTTATGCCAGGCTCTAAAGCAATATTAAGCCGACCGGCCCTATCTCTATAGTGCATGGGCTTTTCAATCAAGATTTCTACTGGGCCCAGTGCTTCAAACACTTTCTTTAGACCCTGTGTATCAATCACGATGTAATGATCAATAGGCACCCCAAAATCTTCGCCAACAGTCTTCACCGCTAGTTCCGGACCGCCAAAGGCATGGGCCGAATTGATTTTATCGACGCCGTGATTGTCGGAAATACGCACCCGCGAGTCGCGCGGAATTGACACTAATGAAACTTTCTTAGCCTCGGGGTCGAGGCTGGCGATAATCATGGTGTCCGAGCGGCAGCCTGTAAAGCGTTCTGTGTCACGGCCATTGCTGTCGACACCCATGAGTAGAACATTCATGCGGCTTTCAAGCTTTGGCCAAAGACTAAAGTCGCCAAGGCCCTTATTCTTGTTAGCGGTGCTGGTTGCGGCTGGTGGCGGAAGAGTCTGTGCCAGATTGGATTTGCCGCTTAAGGGGGTACGGCTATAGAAATTTTTGAGCTGCCCCATGGCCAGAAGACCAATGCCAACGCCTACGGCCGTGGCCAGCAGAATCTGCGGGGCTGAGGGTAATTGGAATCTTTTGCCGTTATCGCTCAAATGTTCATCTCTAAAATCGGTTACTTACAACCTTATAGTGACAATATTAGCCTGCATCTTCCATCAGCGGATTAGCTATACTGGGTTTCTGTAAACATTTGAGCTAGATTTTACCGGCAATTATCAACTAAACCCGGTTTTGGTAAAGTAGAGCTAGAAATCAAGTAGTCTTGTGGCCCATTATTGGTCCTTAAGCTCAAAATCCAGGAAACATTGGTACACCCATCAAATGTTAGGAAAGGCGGTATCGGTGCAGGTGGTGTCGGCAGTCGGCAAATCAGACGATCAAGAGCGGCTCGTTGGTCCGAGTGGATTTTTGGAGCTTGGTGGCAATGTCTTAGTTGTGGACTTCGGTAAAGTATTTCTTGAAGACACTGTAGTCGGTTTCCTTTACGAAGATGGCTTGCTCAAAAACGGTAGCTCTTCTGACAGTGAAGATTCCCAGTGGCGCTTGATAGATGACCTAGAGGGTTGTATTTTTCGTGGCATTGACTCGGCTGGGCTTGAGCTCGTCATTCCTAGCTCCGAATATGGTGGGCCCACGGGCAAGCTTGTCTACAATGGCCAGTCTTATAATGTTCTCAATGGTCGCATCGCCACCGAAGAGCATACATTGGTAGGTGAGTTTCACGACACTGGTTTAGTCACCGTCCGGGATCGTTACACCAAAGTTGCTCGGCGAGAGCTTGATGAGACTGCTATTCTCAATCTTACTTTTGATGGTGTTCGCTCTGATGGTTCGGCTTGGAAGTATGAGTACAGTCGGCCGCTTTCGCGCAAAGATAAGTCGTACGCTGAAAATGAAATTATTCGCTATTTCCAAGATTTTGATCGATTGAGTGTTCATCAGAAAAAGTATGTGATTGATAGCCTCAATATTTGGTCTACCAGTGGCATACTTCAAGTTGTAAGAAAGTCTGAGGGCAATGCTGCTTTGGGCAATGTCAAACACGGAGCTGCCGGGGTGACGCGCGTTCGATCGGGAATGGTTGATCTCGACCTAGAAGAGTTCGATCGTGATATCGATTTATTCAAGCGTTTTGGTGCACTGGCAGTGGTATCAACTAGAGTGCAACCGTATGTGGAAGTGCGCATTAACTTAGTGGTTTCCCACGAGTTTGGACACCAGCTTCAGTTCTGCCTTTCGCAAGCTCTGCAAGATCGAGTAGCCGAACTTTATGCTGCTCGCCTTAAACGTTCTTTGAAGATGTGCCCGACACCAGCAGGTTATGAAGGTGGTTCGGAAATTCTTCGACCTGAGTATGTGCCTAACCGCATGTTCGTCTCTGGCTATGCTAAGGCGAGCAAGTTTGAGTACTGGGCCGAGAGTGTAGCTGCTTTCTCTGTTCCCGAAGGCCGTCGTCTCTTGCGAGAGTTGGACCCGGCCATTCACAAGATGTTGACTGAAATAGTGAAGCATCCCGAGAGTGCTTTTACTCCGATATTGACCGAGCCATTGCTCGACTTGCAGTCTAGCCTGAGGCTGGGAGGAGAGTTGAAAGAGGATTTGCTCAATTGCTGACCTTTTTCTTGCGACACTTGCGACCTCTGGTATCTGTGACTAAAAAAACTCTACCAATTCTCTTTGCTGTTTCCTTCGCCCTTACCGGTTTGACCGTCAGCGAGCAGACATTGGCTGCTTCAAACGGTACTCAACCCGTGCTCAAAGCAATTGATCCATCTGCAGCAAAATTGGATGCGCCACCGCCACCAGAGGCAACTGTGGACCCAGGTCGTAAGTTTAATCAGAGCAACCCTTTTAATAGTGCTATTCAGGGCCGACCACTTGGCTCCCCTCCCGGAAATTCTGGGGGCCAGCAGTATCAATCTCCGCCTGGTACTGGCATGACTGCACCAGGAATTATGAGCCCGCAATTCGACCAGAGTCAAGCTCCTAGTATGGTCAGTGCTGCCGATGAGCAGAGAGTTACACGTCTTGAAAAGCAGGCCTTTGGTAATACCTATCCAGAGCATGAAGTTGACGATCGCCTTGAGCACTTAGAGAAGGAAGTACTTGGCGGTAAGCATGATGGCCAGTTAGCTGAGCGCATTGCTCGCTTAGAGCAAAAGTTGTTAGGTGGTACTGCTTTTGGTGGCGCCTTTGGCGGCACGCCTGTTGGTCAGGCTGCCATTCCGCCCAGTAATATGGCTAGTGGCGGCTATGGCGCTAACAATAATTTGACTCCGGTCAATATGTCTGGCAATAACTATATTCCTACTTCTAGTTACGGGACACCTGCTTATGGCGCGCCTACATATGGTGCGCCTACTTATCCACCGGTGCCTTCCTCAGGTTATCCTGCGCCCATGGCTGTGACACCCTATGGCAGTAACCAGCCCCAGTACTCGAATAACTCACCTCCTGCTACTGCTGGCAATACGGTATTGGCCAATCAAAATTTACCCAGTCAGAATTTGCAGAGTCAGACTCAGAGACCGCAAATTCCTGCTAACCATCTGCCACCGGGACAGGTGGCAATGCCCCCAGCCTGGAACAACCAGCCCAATTTCTCTCCTCGGGCCTATGGCTTAGCTCCCGCTCCCAGCCCGGTGCCTGGAGCTAGTCCTGGTTCTAATTTTGGTTCTAGTTCTGGTTCTAGTTCTAGTTCTGGTTCTAGGTCCGGGGCTCCTAATGGTGCAAACCCTGGAAAATCTGCTACGGCTAGTGGCGCCGCTAAATCTGCTGCAGCCAGCCGCAGTCAGCCCACGAGCCCTGCTGGCAGTGTCAATTCTGCTACTGGTCCGCTTAAAATTGCTCAAAATACAGGCTCTAACTATTCGCCCCCGGCTCCTGTTGCCAGTTCTCTCATTATCGACTCCGCTGTTGTCGCTAACTCTCTTAACTATGACAGTCAGGCGGGTGATTACCTGGGCGCTATTCGACGCTTGAGCACGGGCCCTAACGGTGCTCCAGTGTTTGCCCACTGGCGCCAGTTTCCTGTGCGAGTGCGATTGCCCCTCGGCTCTCCAGAGTCATGGCAACGCAATCTAGAGGCTGTTATTGCCCGCTGGGATCAGTACGTGCCTGTTAAGATTGCTCTCCCAAGTGAGCCTTCAAATGTAGATGTGCTCTGGGTCAATCAGTTGCCACCTAAAGCCCTGGGGGTTTGTCGTCTCAATATCGTCAATGGTCAAATGCAGGTCTGGGTGTATCTTTTGCGCCCGAGCTTCTATGCTGCTGATGTGCCAGAAAGAACGTTAGCTGGTGTTTTTACCCGCGAAATGGGACACGCTCTTGGTCTTTTTGGTAAGTCGGACAAGAATACCGATTTGATGTATGCCGCGGAGAACGGCAGCTCAAATCTCAGTGTTTCTTCCCCTAGTGCCTCTTCTACTAGTGCAGTTGCTGGAGCCAAGAAGAAGGCACCGGTCAAGTTTGCTGGTATAGGTGTGCGTGATATTAATACCCTAAAGCGTGTCTATGAGGCCGCACCGTCCCCTCCTGGTCTAAGTCTTTCCCAGCCTTTGGAATGGGCGACGAGTTATTAGGCCTCACCTTGGAACACCCAGGGTTGAAGCAAAAGGGAAATACTTGAGTACTCAAGTATTTCCCTTTCTCCTTGTGGGCATTGAAGCCCTTAGTTAATAGACATTACCTTGTAACCGCTTGGGATCACGAACAGCTCTGCTGCCGGAGCAGCGGTGCTGATTTTGGTCAATTGCATACTGGTGGTTGTGCCGGCTGTTTTGGTGGTGCTCTTTACCAAGATTTGAGCATTGTTGTCGACCCAAACTTCTGATTCGGTGCCGTTTTCTTTGTAGCTCCAACCATGGCAGCTGCGGCCATCAATATTTTTCACGCCAAGGTCTTTGGCGTTCTTCTTTTTGGCGGTCTCGGCGTCCATATTGCCTTCGTAGCCTTGCTTAAGAGGCATTTTTGTGATCATTTTTTGAGCTTCCATGATCGAATAGCAGATCTTGCCAGGGTAGTCGCTGATTGAGACTACTTTGAAGGAAGGGCCCTTGCTCTCTGAGCGCAGTTTACCTTTGCCGTCAGAGGTCAAGCGCATTTCGGTTTTGCCCGCAGCTGATACACATTCGTAATTGGCGTCGTACACTTTGGGATACAATTCAGCTTTTTTGTCAGCTGCTTGGACGGCAGCGGCGCTAGTTAGTGATATCACGGCAAGAGCCAGTGATGCTAAGACTTTCATGCTTATCTCCTATCAAGTTTTAATGATTACTCTGGCGGCTGATGAGACTACCACAGTATTTAATCAAGCCTTCCTTTGAAATTGCTCATACCATTTGGTCCATAAAAGGTGCAAAATTCATATTGCAGGAAGCCCATGAAAGAGCAACTATGGCGCCACATTAATTAGGGGGGAACACTTGAGATGGCCACCGATACGAAGATTCAAGAGTTAACGATTGCCCATAGCCCCGATACTGATGATGCTTTCATGTTCTATGGCTTGCACAAGGGGGCAGTTGAAACTGGCGGCATCAAAGTTAATCAGGTGATGAATGACATTCAGTCTCTCAACCTGGAAGCTCTCAAGGGCCGCTATGAAGTCTCTGCTATCTCTTTTGCTGCTTATCCTAGCGTGCGCCATATCTACAAGCTCATGTGCTGTGGCTCTAGTATGGGCGAGAATTACGGACCAATGGTGGTGGCATTACCAGGCACCACTATCGACGATTTGAAAAATATGACCGTGGCCATTCCTGGTAAAGAGACTTCAGCATACTTAACCGTGCGGCTCTGGCAGCGCAGCTTGGGCATTCCCGAGTTAAATGTAGTAGCCGTTCCCTTCGATCAAATTGTGGAACAGGTTTTGAGTGGAAAAGTCGGAGCTGGTTTGATTATTCATGAAAGCCAATTGACTTATGCCCAAGAGGGTTTGACCAAGCTTGTTGACCTTGGCGTTTGGTGGCAGGCTGAAACTGGTCTACCACTGCCGTTGGGCGGCAATGCTGTGCGTAAAGATCTCGGCGAAGAGATGATGCATGAGGCAGCCACAATCTTTAAAAGTTCGGTGCAGTATGCCCTGGCCCATCGCACAGAGGCACTTCATTATGCAATGTCGTTTGCCCGTGATATGGATGAAGCAACAGCCGATAAGTTTGTCACCATGTATGTCAATGACTTGACTGTTGATTGCGGTGAACGTGGGCGTGAAGCGGTTCGCCTCTTCTTCCAAAAGGCTTTTGATACTGGCATTTATGAAGAGCTAATTGTGCCTGAATTTGTCATTTAAGCCTGTGATCTAAGTCTGCGATTTAAGGCTGATTGACAAATTGCTTCACTGCACCGACGTACCCTGCTGCATTGACTAGGCCGATGTCGTTGTGACCCTCACCATGACAGGTATACATTTGTTTCGGTGCAAGGGCTTTGCTGTACATCGTTTCGCAGTAGCTGAAAGGCAAGATTGTGTCTTTGTCTCCATGCATAAACAATATTGGTGGGTGAGCTTCTTGCACGGCGCTCAAGTTGTCGAAGTTTGGTTCTGGCACTAAATTTGGCGGCAAGACCCAGAGAAAGAAAAGCTTGTCTCTTGCTGCTTGCAGTAAAGATGGGAAGCCTGATTGCAGAATTACTTTTCCCACTTTGCGATTTTTCATGATATTCGTGGTGACACCACAGCCCACTGATTCGCCATAGACAATGATGTTCTCGGGCTTGTAGTGCAAGGTGTTGACGACATAGTCGTAGGCGGTTAGACCATCGCTCAAGGCGTGGGAACAGGTGGCACTGCCACCACTTTCGCCAAATCCTTGATAGTCATAGAGAAAGACTGAGGCGCCACTGTTAACGAGCAAAGAGGCTAAGCCTACGAGGTGGCCTATATTTCCAGCATTGCCATGAGACACTAAAATGACTTTGTCACTTGGCTTTTCTACCAATAAAGCGGCCAAGGTTTCGGGCTTTTCGAAGCCGATGTCTTTGCTTAGCTTCGGTAGCGGGATTTTAATTTCTCTACTTTTTGTTTTGAAAAGCTGGTCAAGTTTGCTTAGTTGTGGCTTCCAGCTGACGTCATACATCGGGTGCAGTACTGCTGCGTCTTTAAAGACGAAGAGCAAGAGCAGACCAAGCGCTACGTACAAGAAATAGAGCTGAACCACTGCCTTGATGATTTCTTTCCAGTGAAATTTATTGGGCTTGGTTTTCTTTAGCTTGGTTTCCTTTGGCGTTGAGTTGACTGGAGGCTGATCCTGCTCCAGACCAGTTTCCAGCTTCTGTTCTTGCTGTTGTATCTGATCTTGTTTGCTTGATTCAGTTGATGTTTGAGGCGTCAATGTTTTTCCTCACAAAAGATGAATGAAGGAATAAATGAATTGATGGACATTCCAATCTTATATTCGCTTGTTCCCCACCGGGCGGCCGGGCAGACAATTTGTAAAGTGTTGGCGGCAGACCAGAACAAGTTAACTAGATGGAACAAGTTAACTGGATGGAACAAGTTAACTGAATGGAACAACTTAACCGAAGATAGTTTGGTGTTAGCGGCCGCCGGGTGGTTGGGCATGATGCTAAAATCTTGGAGCGACTTACAGATCAGAGATTACGGTTCACCTCATGGATGCGACGCAGGAAACGATCGGTTGGGAAACCTACTTAACGGCTGGCAGTAAGGCTCTTGGCCTTAGTCGTTATGACGATGCTGAAAAGCTTTTTCAGAAAGCCCTTATGGAAGCTCGTAAAGAGCTACAAGTAGGAGCTAAACCGGCTGAAGTTGCTGCAGCGGTTGCATCGTCGGAAAGTTCAGTAGCGGCAAATACGGCTTTGGAAAATACAGCTTCAGAAAGTTCGGCATCAGCAGCTTCGGCATCAGAAGCTTCTGAAAGTACAGCAGCAACCGCAGTGGAGAGTTCTGCGGCAACAGCCGAACACTCCCTTGTGGGTGACAATGCTCAATTGGCTGAAATAGGGGTGGCACGCATCTCGGCTAAGATGGGCGAGCTTTATTTGGTGCAAGGAAAATTCAAAGAGTCGGAGGCCTTTCTCAAGCAGGCCCTCGATTTGTTCGAGCGCACCCATGGCAAAGAGAGTAAGCCCGTAGCTGATTGCCTAACTGAAATGGGAGCGGTTTATCGCGCCCAGGGTAAGTATTCGTCGGTGGAACCGCTTCTGCGCCGGGCTCTAACTATTTATGAGAGTGAAGATTTAGAGCAGCAAGATCCGCTTGAAGTGGCCACTATGCTTGGTAATTTGGCTGATTTCTTGCGCGCCCATGGTAAATACAATGCCGCTGAGCCTTTGTTCCAGAGGGCTCTAGCCAAGCGTGAGTCGGTACTTGGACCAGACCATCCTTCTATTGGTCCTTACTTGCACAATCTAGCTTTGCTGTACCATGCGGAAGGCAAGTATGAGCAGGCTGAACCGCTCTATGCAAGAGCTGTGCGTATGTTTGAAGAGACTTGGGGGCCGGACCATCCCAGTGTCGCCACCGTGCTCAACTACCAAGCCGAGCTTTATCGCATGCTCGGTGATTTCGCCCGCTCAGAGAAGATTCACTGGCGCGCTCTCAAGATAAGACAGACTGTGCTTGGTTTGCAGCATCCCAGCACGGCCCAGACTCTAAGCAATCTCGCTTTGCTTTTCCATATACAGTGCAAGTACGACCAGGCCGAGCCCCTCTATCAGTCATTGCTTGAGATTCGCACCAAAGACTGGGGCCCTAAGCACATGCACGTGGCTGAGGTGCTTAATTCGTTGGCCGAGGTCTATCACGACCAGGAGAAATACGCTGAAGCCGAGCCACTTTACTGGCGGGCTGTTGAGATTATTCAAGAGAACATGGGTCATGAGCACCCCACTGTGGCCAAGGCTCTGCGCCGCTTGGCCCATCTCTATGAAGAACAAGAAAACTTTAGCGAAGCTGACCGCCTATACCGCTGGGGCCTTGGTGTTAGTGAAAAAGCCCTGGGTGCAGAGCATCCAGAAGTAGCTGAACTGGTAGCGCGCTATGCCGCACTGCAGCGCAAGCTGATTCTTGATGACGATGACAACGACGATACCACTGAGATTCTCTGGCGGGACTAGGGACTAAATTTAGCTTATTGGCACTAGCTTGTAGGCTCTAACCTACTGGCTCTAACCTACTGGCTCTAACCTACTGGCTCTAGCTTAATGGCTCTAGCTTAATGGCTCTAGCTGACTGGTGTTAGCTGACTGGCACTAGCTTAGAAGCCCCAGGTATACCGACTTTGAGCTTCTGACGCACGCCTTCCCCGGCAAGAATACCGCTGGTTGCTGCTTGGCCTACACCGCGTGTCCACGAGCTAGAATCACCAATGATGAAGAGGTTGGGCACATTGGTTTCCATATTCTTGTTCACTGAAATTGAGTCAGGATAGCTCTTGCACTCAGGAGCATAGAGCAGAGTTGATTCACCAGCCACACCGGGGCAGATCTTATCTAGGGCATCGAGGTACTCAATGATACTTTCCAAAATGCGGTGCGGATAGGCTAGGGAAATATCGCCGCATTCAGCTTCTAGTGTCGGTTTGATCAGATTGTTGGTGAGAGACTTTGTTCTTCTGCCCGCTTTGAGATCGCCTAAACGCTGAACTAGTGGGCCACCGCCAGCAAGCATGTTGGCGATTTTAGCAATAGTTTGCGAATACATCTGCGGGTTCTTGAATGGTCTGGTGAATGTTTTTGAGACCAGCACTGCAAAGTTGTTGTTCTCAGACTTTTCATACATCTTCGAGTGGCCGTTAACCAGCACATAGTCGCGATGGTTTTCTGGTGTGACAAAGCCTTTCGGGTTCGAGCAGAAGTTGCGCACCACGTCGCCAGAGTGACGACTTCTGTAGTAGAGCTTCGGCTCGTAGAAGCGCTTATCGACTTCTTCTGTGAAGAAGGCACTGGTTTCAACGCGAATACCAATATCGACTTGGCCAGGGTTAATATCGAGAGCTTTATAAAACTCTTGCTGGGTGAGCCAGGCTGCGCCGCCGCGACCAACAGAGACAATGCACATGTCGAAAGTATCTTCGACTTCTTCTTCGGGTTTGCGATAGCGGTCTGAACGCACGGCAAATTTCTCGTTGCGACGCGCTACTGAAACCACTTTCTTGTCAAAGTGAAAGACTATGTTCGAGCCCTTGGCCTTAATTTCATTGAGAATGCTGGTGTTGATGGCTGGGGCATTGTCAGAGCCACAGTGCAAAAGTTCTTGGTAGTGATAGACCATGCCAGCCATAGTGGCTTTCTTCTTGATCCAATCAAGATCTTCGCTATCTGGTTTAACTACTGGTATTTCGCAAGGTGCATGCTGCAAGATTGTAGCTCTGACCATGTCTAGGCGTTTTTGCAGTTCAGCTTCGCCGACCAGGTCATAGAGCCGACCACCGATTACCGGTGAGGCTGAAAGTATTACTTTAAAGTCGTTCCAGCTGCCAGCTGACTGGCCTGGGGCGCAGTAACTGCATGCTTTGGGCGGACATACGGTCAATTTGCCCTGGTCGATAGGGCAGGCATAGCGCTTCTCGTAGGTTGGACCAACGTCAAAGACGTGTACTTCAATGTCTGCGCCAGCCAACTCTTTGAGAGCGAAGAGGCCGGAGGCACCGAGGCCAATAAGAGCGAGTTTTTGCATAATATACCGTGCTGCCACCAAATCGTTAAGCTTAAAAGCAAACCATTATCCTACCATCGTTTGGCAGGGTTGCTAAGAGAAGATTGCGAGGCCTTTATAGAAGTTTTTCTTAATCTAAAGTAGGGGACATGAAAGCTTTGGCGCGGGGGGGCTGCAAAATTTCTAGTTGGCTATTGCTTCTTGCTTGTGGTTGCATCTTGCTTGTGATTGCTTCGCGTCTGTGATTGTTTCTAGTCTGCAGTTACGGTTGGTACCTGAGAAACAACTGCGAGTTTTTCAATCAAATCTCGCCAATCTTCTTCTCCAACTCTGGCTAGTAGATCATCTTGGGCTTGCTGCCATAGCGGTGTTGCTAGTTTCAGAGTAAGCTTGCCTCGATCTGTGAGAACTAGGTGTTTCGTCTTCTTGTTGATGCCAGTTTCGTTTTCGATCAGATCTTGCTCAAACAATGGCTTTAGAGAGCGTGTCAGAGACGATGGGCTCATTCCTAGGGCGTCGCAAATATCCTTTTGGGCAGCCGATTGAGAGAGGCAAATTTGCACTAAAAGTATCAACTGTGTGCTGGTTATTCCGGCCGGAGCCAGGGTTGCATCATAATACTGCGTGACTGCTCGAGCCGTTTTCCGAATGTGCATGCAAGTGCAATTTTCAAAGATTTGTTTGTAGATTTGTTTGTAGTTTTGCTTCTCAAAATTACTCTTATCATTTCTGTATTTCATCATTCAAAACCTAAACTCAAATAGGCCTAGTACTCAAATTTTAGACTTCGGGTCTGTCTATTTTGAAAATAGTTGTATATACAACTATTTTCAAAGATGGAAAGCCTAGCTGTCTGGTAAGAAAATAGTTGTATATGCAACTATTTTCTTACCGTTAACCCCCGGGCGATTTTAAACCAGAGTTTTAGCGTCAATAAATCGGTGAGTGCGCCCGGTGTCTAGCTTAGTTAGCATGGTTGAGATTTCAGAGAAAATCAAATCAGTTACTTTGGCGATAGTTGCCTTTTTCTCTTTTTTGAAATCGGCATAGTAGACACTTAGATCAATTGCTTCGCCTACGTCAATCAAGATTTCACGGGGGCCCTTGATAGTCGGGTCACCATCAAAGATTTCGATTTCCATGCGTTCGATTACATCTGAGTAGCGCTCTTGAGTCATGTGCTCAGTGACATAGCCATCGTAAATACAAATGAAAGTAACTACGCGGTTGAGATCTCGGTAATAGCTTTTGTAGACCCGCTGTTTCTCTTCATGTACATGCCGTTCGTATTCGGTCATTTTCTTTTCGTCTTCGAAAATGAAGTCATCCAGCTTATTGCGAAGAATGCGCACGCATTCTAAATCGCGAGCGTCTTTCGGTAGTTCAATTTCAAGAATGCGAGCGAGATTATTTAAAATGTGTCTGCGTAGCGCTTTCAATCTTTCGTTCATACCAAGTGCTGGTTGTGCACTCGCCGTAATGCCATATTCTTTCTCTATGGTGCCAAGCATTTTTTCGGCAAGAGCACGCATGCGATTGTAGAAACTAAAGTCTTCGGGAGATACGATGCCCAGCTTGTTTTCGAGGGTCTTCAGGGTTTCCCTCAAAGAGCTAGAGACGTCATAGGGGTAGGTGTATTTCATGGCGATTGGCTGAATGTAGACAGTCTTCTCGTCTTCTCCTGGGCCAATTTTGGCACCACCTTTTTCCATATCTTGCATGGCCCAGAAAGCCATTTGTGCTGCTCCTGATTCAAGGGGCATGACGGTATCATTCTGTCTTGATAGTTCGCCTTCTGGGAAGAGCACTAATTTCTTGCGTCCTTCAGAAAGAATTCGGCGAGTGGTTTTGAACGATTCTCGATCGGCAGCTCCACGCACCACTGAGTACACACCAAGGTGTTGTAGCCACCAGCCGTTGGCACCGTTGTCATAGTCGAAAACTTCCCGGGCGGCAACAAAGTTAAAATGCTCGCCGGCAGCTCGTGCAAACATTCCGACAACCTGCGGGTCGTGGCGGTTGGAGTGATTGGGGCAAATCATGGCATGCTTGCCTTTAAGCTTGGCGAAGCGCTCGAGGGCACCCTCTTTTATAGTCACTCTGGTGTCGTGCAGCTTAAGCTTCATGTAAAGTGGCAAAACCAGATTTACATACCAGATCAGGGCAGGGCTTTCTAACGGGGGGCGAAAATCGAGCATTTTGACCTCTGTTTGCGAGATCAAAATTGTAACCGCTCGAAAACCATAATCCCTTAATTATTGAATCGGCTCGAAAGTAAAACCAAGGTCTTTACTGCGCTTGATAATTTCTCTCGTAGACTTGATGCACTGGCTAGGATGTCGCCCTTCATGCAAGACTACCAGCTCGTTTCCGGGGATTTGCTTCATAATGCGCGAGACTACTGCATCTTCGCCGATGGGGCGAAAGTCATCGGCCATGGCGCCCCAGTAAACTGTTGACATGCGGCGCTCTTTCAAGGCTTCGGCGCAGCGTTTGTCCATGATGCCGTAAGGGGCACGAAACAGGGTGGGGCCAGCACCGACAATATCAGTAATCAATTGATTGGTTTGATCAATTTCTTTTTCAACAGCCTTACGTGTTAGGTTTGGCAAAAATGTATGGGTCATGGAGTGGTTGCCGATAATGTGACCAGCTTTGTGCACGGCTTCCACAAGCTCTGGGTAGAGCCTAATGTTCTCACCGATGAAGAAGAAAGTGCCTTTGACTTTTTCATCCTCTAGCACCACCAGTAGTTCTCTTGTGGTGGCAGGATTTGGTCCGTCATCGAAAGTGAGATTGATAGGAGTCTTTTCGTCGTGTCTGGTGTAGCGGTTCTTCGACCAGTAACCAGCTGGCAAAATTGGCTTAGCCAGCGCTCTTAAGAAAGTCATGTTGAACTTATGCATGCGGTTTTCAAAGTCGTGGCTGCCGCTGCGAAATTCATATGATTGCTCCGCCAGTTGTTCGTCAGAATTAAGACGCTCTGACTTCTTATGGCCCTTTATGTCATTAGTATCTTTGTTTTCAGAACTATCACTTAGACTAGACATGGGTGGTTTCACCAATGTCTGTAGCATTGCCAGAACTCATTTTCGTGGCGTTCTGAATTAAGGCATGGATAGCTCGACGAGCTCGTTCTCCGACCTCGCTAGAGCGCCTCTGGGCAATAGATTCAATGGCACTGGCAAAGGCGTAGAAACGTTCGATGGATAAATGTGTGGCTTTCGGATGGGGCAGTAAGCTGCGCAGGTAGCCGCGTAAGTTATTTGATTCTTTTTCGGTGAGTGGGTCAAGCAGTGTAAGAAGTGGCTTGAGCATTTTTACTGAAACGAGCGGACGCTGATAGGTAATCACACCTTGTGAGAGTGCCCTGTGAATTAGACGACATTGCTTTAGCGGTGCTTTTTTGTCGCGATCGCCTTTTGGTGCTTGGGATAGTTCAACCTTCCACAAATCAAAGTCATGCAATATGTGCAGAATCGAAGGAGCGGTCTGTCCAAAGGTTGTATTGACCGGAAGAAGCCCATAAATAAAGGGCCTCGACTCGCATTTGTCGACATCTTTAGAGACGTTCAAAAGCACAGAGGCAATATTTGTCGAACGAACTATGATGGCTTGTTCGTTTACCTGATTGATGCGCCCCGGGGCAAAGGCAACTTCTTTGACGGCAAATTCTTGGCAGAGCAGCATGTCTAACACGCCATCTCCGACCAGGGCGCCAAATTCGGCGGTGGTGATGTTTCCGGCCACAAAGTAAATGGTAACTTCAGGGATTTGCCGGCCAAATTTTATCGAGAGAACACCAGTCACCCTCTCAAGGCTGAGAAATTGCATCACATTGAAGAGAGTGCCTTCCCTTACCGACGTTATGTGAAAGCTGATGCCCACAAGTGCTCCCGATTCCTTTCAACACCCTATAGATTATATGGCAAGGGAGGCTGTAAAGCTTGTAAAACTACTTGCTCTTGAGGGTTTCGAAGCGCTGTTCGAGAGCCTTTGCTACTTCTTTGCGGTCATCGAAGTCAATTGTTGAGTCTTTCAAGATCTGATAGGTTTCGTGGCCTTTGCCCGCTACCACAATGACATCTTTCGGGCTGGCGGCCAGTACGGCCGCTTCTATGGCTTTGGCGCGGTCGGCTTCTACTGTGACGCCTTTGAGACGCTTGATGCCGGTCAAAATGTCGGCGATGATTTGCTGCGGGTCTTCAGAACGTGGATTGTCTGAAGTCACCACCACTTCGTCTGCCAGGTTCTCAGCGATTTCGCCCATTTGAGGGCGCTTAGATGAGTCACGGTCGCCGCCACAGCCAAATACGGCTATTAGTTTGCCATCTTCAGGCACGAGAGCCCGAGCCGCTTTGAGGACGTTTTCTAAGCCATCAGGAGTATGGGCGTAGTCAACGATACACAGAGGCGACCGGTCTTGAGCTGCCAAATGAGGTGGCGGTGGCACGACCTCAAAGCGACCAGAAACACCACTGAAGTCTGTTAAGGCTTCGGCAATCGCTTCTTTCTCTAGACCTTCGCCCATGCAGACTGCCATGGCCGCCATGATGTTGTAAAGGTTGAAGCGTCCAGTCAATTTTGTCGAGAAAGATATGACACCACTGGGAGTGGCAAGCGTAAGCTTCATGCCAGAGAAGTCGAAGTTGCCTTTTTTTACGTGAATAGAGGCTTTTTCGCTGTAGCCATAGGTAATGAGATTGATGTCTTTTGCTGTGGCTTTAATAAATTCTGGGGCCAGTTCATCGTCTAGATTAATGACTGCAGTGCGCGGATTTACGGCACTTTTGCCGAGCATCTCAAAGAGCTGGCGCTTAGATTGCCAGTAATGCTCCATGGTTTTGTGAAAATCTAGGTGGTCTTGGGTGACATTGCTCAGGCAGGCTGCTGCAAAGTGACAACCGTAGACTCTTTTGAGAGCGAGGGCATGGCTCGATACTTCCATGGCGATTTGTTTTACACCGCGATTGGCCATGGTGTAGAGCAGTGCTTGCAAGTCTGACGCCTGGGGAGTGGTGTGCTTGACGTCTAAGTATTCGCTTTCGCCCAAGTATTTTCCATCTTTGAAAGAAGGAATGCGTGCGCCTAAGGTGCCAATTAAGCCCGTGGGCTGTCCGTTGGCATTGAGTATTTGCTCAATTAAGTGCGTTGTTGTGGTCTTGCCGTTAGTACCGGTGACCCCCAAAAGACGCAGCTTTTTGCTGGGCGCTTCGAAAATATCGCTAGAAACGGCAGCAATAGCGGCCCGTACATCTTTGACGACTATTAGCGGAACACTATATGGGCCAGATTCCTTCTCTGAAAAGATTACGCTGGCGCCTTTTTCAATGGCTTGGTTGATGAACTTGTTGCCGTCTACCGTGTAGCCTTCGATAGAGAAGAAGGCATTGCCTGGCTCGACATGGCGGGAGTCGTAGGCTACTCCGGTGACTGTGCTCTCTTCTGAACTCTCAGCTGACGCTCCGCTAGAGCTAGCAGGTACCTCTCTTGCTGCAAGAGCCGCCCCGCTATCGCGGCGCAGCTCTGACAAGAGTTGATTTAAGGCTTTTGGAGCTGGTGTATCAAACTGGGTAGACACTTACCAACTTGCGTCCTCTAGATTCTTCGTAACGAACAATCCCTTGGATAACTGAAAAGAGAGTGTCGTCAGATCCGCGCATGACGTTGAATCCTGGATGGATTTTAGTGCCGCGCTGTCTTACTAGGATATTGCCAGAGGTGACTGCTTCACCACCGTAGACTTTGACGCCGAGGCGCTTCGGTTGGCTGTCTCTGCCGTTTCTTGTAGAGCCCGCGCCCTTCTTATGTGCCATTGAGAGGTAACTCCTTCTACTTAAGCTTTGGCGGCAGCTTTTTCAGCTTTAGCTACAACTTTGTTGTCGACTTCGATTGACTCAATCATCACGCGAGTCGATTGAACTCTGTGACCCTGTTTCTTACGAGTCCCTTTTTTAGATTTCATGTGGTAGACAATCACTTTGTTGGATTTGATTGTCGACTGAATGCGGCCGTGCACATCGTTAACTTCCAGTTTGGAAATTACTTTGCCGGTTACTTTTGCACCTTGAATATAAGGAGCGCCGATAGTGGAGCCTGCTCCGTCGACCAGCATTAGCACGCGGTCAAAGACGTGAACCGAACCTTCTTCTTCGCCAGACATATCGATGTCGATATAACGACCAGCGTGTAATTCATATTGCCTTCCGCAGGCTTCAACAATCGCGAACATTTTCGTCTCCAGCTATTGAACTCAGGCGAGTCATTTCCCGTCTATATAGACATGTCTTGAAAGAACCATGGCTAATATTTGCCCATGTCTTATATTGGCCATTCTCAAGCCCCAGCTCTACGCAAAACGTAAAACCTGTTGCTAAGAGCGGACAAGCGAACTCGAATAGTACCAAACCCTATCTTCGTGGTCAAACGAAGTTGCCTTAAATAGACCCTAATTCGCAAGAATCGGTAAGATTTGATAACACTTTCATTAGTAGATTGTATAAGTAGAAGTGATTTCTGGCCACTTGCTAAGGAGAAAGCCATGTCTGATGCAGTGAACGAAGCCGAACTCGGCCGCAGTAAATACAGCAATACGCCAAAAGAGCACCTCTATCATTTGCTTACCATCGGCTGGGAGGTTAATAGTCCTCTCATAATTAAGTATGTTGCAGAGAATGCCTTGCAAAAAGACTTGAACGATTGGCTAGCACTCAATAAAACGAAATAATCCAACTTAAAAGCAGCGCTTTTGAATTGTGAGCTTTCCATTAAACATATAAAGGAATTAAGCACAGCCCCCTAATATTGGATGACTTGATACCTACACAAAGTTTTTTTGGAGAAATAATCTCTATGTTGCAAGTTGGAAAAAGAGCTCCTGACTTTGATATGCCTTCTACCAAGGATCTGAAGACCTTGAAAGAAAATGTCAAATTGTCAGATTACAAAGGCAAGTGGCTTGTTCTTTTCTTCTATCCTCTCGATTTCACCTTCGTTTGCCCTACCGAACTGAAGGCTTTCTCTGAGAAGTATGACGAAGTTAAAAAAGCTGGCGCTGAAGTTCTCGCTATCTCTACAGACAGCGTATTCAGCCACAGAGCTTGGATCAACACCCCTGAAGCCCAGGGTGGACTTGGACCAGTTAAATACGTTCTCGCTTCTGACATCACCAAAGATGTAAGCCGCGACTACGGCGTATTGATTGAAGATAAAGGTATCGCTCTTCGCGGTTTGTTTATCATTGACCAAGACGGCGTTCTTCAATATCAAGTCGTACACGGCTTGAACATTGGTCGTTCTGTTGACGAAACTCTTCGCGTTCTTGAAGCACTCAAGACCGGTGGGCTTTGCGCAGCCGATTGGAAACCAGGTCAAAAGCCTCTTTCCGTTTAAGATCTGCATATCGAAATTGAAAGAGCCGTCCTTTGGGCGGCTCTTTTGCTCTATTTAAGAGTTAGAATTATCTAGATAGATTTAGTCTGATTCAACAGGAGAACCTTATGCCACTGCGAATGGACGCTCCCCTCCCATCTCTTGAAGGCGGAACGGACTGGTTTAATAGCCCACCAATCACAGAAGAAGACCTCAAAGGTCATCCCGTTTTAATTCACTACTGGGCAATCAGTTGTGGAATCTGCAAAGAGTCTTTGCCAGATCTCAATCGCTGGATTGATGAGTATGGTCCTAAAGGTCTGAAGATAATTTCTGTTCACATGCCTCGTCAAGAATCAGACACTGATGTGGCCGAAGTGAAAAAAGCTATTGATGAATATGAAGTAAGACAACCATGTGTTGTCGACAACTGGCACACAATCACTGATCGCTTCGAAAATAAATATGTGCCAGCCTTGTATCTCTTTGATGCTGACCACAAAATGCGCCATTTCCAGGCCGGTGAAAAGGCCATCAAAATGACAGAACCAGTGGTTCAAAGAGTACTCGGGCTAACCCAAACAGTCTAATCAAACTAACTCTCCAATAATATAGGTGCAGATCATGGGTTCTAATGCCACCGCCGACAAGTCAGCAGACAAATCGGCAGATAAGTCAGCAGATAAAGACAAGTCAGAAAAGTCTCAAGGCGACAATACGGAAACCCACGAAAAAGTTGATATTCACTCTCTGCACGGTAAGGCTAAGGCTCCTGCACTGCAACCATTTACTTTCGAGCGTTCAAGCAAGTTATTTGCTCGGGCTTTAGAACGTATTCCTGGTGGAGTAAATTCACCAGTACGCGCTTGTAAATCAGTTGGTCGTGAACCGATATTCATGGCTCATGCTGATGGCCCGCACATGTTTGATGAAGACAAAAATCGCTACCTAGATTATGTCGGCTCTTGGGGCGCCATGATTCTTGGTCATTGCCATCCACGGGTAATGGAAGCGATCGAAACTGCCGTTCGCAATAGCACCAGCTTTGGTGCACCATCACGGGCCGAAGTAGAAATGGCCGAACTTATTTGTGAAATAGTGCCATCCCTCGAAATGGTGCGCATGGTCAATTCTGGTACTGAAGCTTGTATGTCGGCTATTCGTTTAGCTCGTGCATTCACCAAGCGCAGTTTAATAGTCAAATTTGACGGCTGCTACCACGGTCATGCTGATTCGTTCTTGGTAAAGGCTGGTTCTGGTCTGGCTACCCTGGGAATTTCAAGCTCCCCAGGCGCACCAGAAGAATTGACCAAGCTCACGCTGTCATTGCCTTACAACGATGTTGATGCTTTGCGTGAAGCTTTCGCTAAGAAGAGCGACGAAATTGCTGCCATTATTGTTGAGCCAATTGTTGGCAATGCTGGATTGATTAAGCCATCTGATGAATTTATCAAATGTATGGTCGGGCTCTGCAAAGATTCTGGCGCACTGCTAATTTACGACGAAGTCATGACTGGCTTTAGAGTAGCCTTTGGCGGTGCTCAAGAGCTGCATAAAGTTAAACCAGACTTGAGCTGCTTTGGCAAAGTCATTGGTGGTGGTCTTCCTGTGGGCGCCTATGGTGGCCGCAAAGATGTAATGGAACATATTGCTCCTCAAGGTTCTGTTTATCAGGCCGGAACTCTTTCTGGTAACCCGCTAGCGATGGCAGCAGGGCTGGCGCAATTGCGCTTCTTAAAGGCCAATAAACCATACGCCAGACTTGGTGAAATCACTGAGTTAATGGCAAATGGATTGAAAGAAATTGCTGCTAAAGAAGACATTGCTGTGCCACTGCAAGTAACTCATGTGCCTGGTATGGTCAGCTTCTTCTTTACAGATAAACCAGTGACCGACTTTGAGAGCGCTCTTACTTGCGATACTGAGTTGTTTGGTAAAGTCTGGCGCGGTCTTCTTGAGCGCGGTATTTATTGGCCACCTTCGCAATTTGAATCGGCCTTTATTTCAACCGTTCACTCTAAAGCCGATGTGCACGAAACTCTTGTTGCTTTTGAAGCGAGCTTGAGAGCTGCCATTGCTAAAGACAAATAGATAACAGGCTAAACAACACTCTAACTAGATGAGGATTTTATGCAATTTATCGTAACTGGCCTAGACGGCGATGATGATGGCGCTTTGGCTCGTCGCACAGCGGTGCGTGATGCTCATCTAGCGGGTGTGGTTGAGTTGAAGCAGTCAGGTAAGATTTTGTTCGGCACTGCCATTCTCGATGACAACGAGAAGATGATCGGTTCGGTTATGGTGGTCGATTTTGCTGATCGAGCAGAGTTAGACCAGTGGCTCAAAGTAGAGCCTTACGTCACTGGTGATGTCTGGCGCAAAATCGAAGTGGCTCCTTGCCGCGTTGCCCCGATGTTTATGGCTAAGTAACTAGGCTATAGTTCGCCTCGCTGTTATTCTTCTCTGTATTGTTCTCGTTAATTCGCTGCGAGCTGATGTTTTGTTCTGGGCTGTTGTTTTGTTCTGAGCGCAATAGTGCTCTAGCTATAGTTAGTACTGACACGCTTTCGGCGCCGGCCTCAAGTAATGCCTGGGCGCAGGCGGCCGCTGTCGCGCCGGACGTCAGCACGTCGTCGACTAAGATGACATTCTTACCCTTGACTCTATGATTTGCTTTGAAAGCGCTGCTGACATTGATTGCTCTCTCTCCTTTAGTGAGGCCATATTGCGGTGTTGTTGCTCGTGCTCTAATTAGTGCTCTGGTATCACATCTGATACCGGTGCGTTTGCTTAACTCTCTTGTGATTAGTTCACTTTGATTAAAGCCCCGCTCTTCTAGCTTTGTTTGGTGTAAGGGAACGGCGATAAGGACGAAGCCCCTTCTCTTGTCAGGCTGGTTGACAGGCTTTAGCAGCGATTCCAGGCCGGCCTCAAGGGTTTGTGCTAAATCGCTCGCTAATTCTTGCTTGTCTTGATATTTAAAGGCTCGAATGGCCTGCCGCGCCGTGCCCTCGTAAGGGCAAATGCTGATGCAGCGAATATGATTGCTAACATCTTCACTCAGGCCCAGGTTGACCAATATTGGTGTCTTTAACTTAAGACCTTTTAGGCAATCCTGGCAGATAAATCTAGATTGATAGATTACTTTGAATGACAAAGGCGGTGGAACTATTGTGCTTTCGCAGAGTTGGCACGGCCTTGTTCCCAATAGCATTACTAGACGGGCTTCAATATTTTGAGCAATTGAGCAAGTGCTTTGCCAGGCTTGATTAACCATTGGCTTTCCTCATTAGTGACGGCTACCTATATAAACGTCAGAAAGCCTCTTAAAGTTCAGTTTTTCGCCAGGCCAATTGAGTTAATATAGGTTTTCTGAGAATAGACACGCAACTTCAAACAGGTGGCCCCGGTGCAATTCGAAAATTTAATTGAGCAAGCTGAAGGCGAACTAAAAGATGCTTTCGCTAGAATGGATCGCATTGCCCTCGTCAATCAGAAGAGAGTGTTAGATAGTTACCGAGAGCACCAGGTAACTGAAGAGTATTTTGCCGAGCGCACCGGATATGGTATCGATGATATCGGTCGTGAAATGATCGACAAAGTCTTTGCTTCTGTTCTGCAGGCTGAGGCTGCGGCAGTGCGAATGCAGATGGTCTCTGGTACTCATGCCATTGCTTGTGCATTATTTGGTAATCTGGAACCGGGCGATACACTAGTAGTTTTAACAGGCAAGCCATACGACACCTTAGAGGAAGTAATTGGTGCTGGTGGCACCAAGCAAGAGCCAGTACGAGGCTCGCTCACTGCTCTTGGTGTGAAATACAAAGAGCTTGCTTTAGATCCAAATCTTTCAGTCGATGAACTTTCGCAGCAGATCAAAGCTGCTGCACCAGCCAAGCTTTATCATATTCAAAAATCTCGTGGCTATTCCATGAGTCGGCAAACTCTAAGCAATAAAGACATTGCTAAATACATTGCCGCTATCAAAGCCGTGGATGCTAAGGCTTCGACCTTTGTCGATAACTGTTATGGCGAGTTTGTTGAAGAACAAGAACCCACCGCTGTTGGTGCCGATTTAATTGCTGGTTCTTTGATTAAGAACCCCGGTGGTGGTATGGCTCTCACTGGTGGCTATGTGGCTGGGCGCAAAGACATGGTAGAAGGTGCTTTGCTGCGGCTGACTGCACCTGGAATTGGCGGCCATCTTGGCATTACTTTCAACCAAAATAGACCGGTATTACAGGGGCTATTTCTGGCACCATCAGTGGTCAGCCAGGCTGTCAAAGGCGCCATGCTAGTGGCCAGCGTTTTTGAAAAGTTGGGCATGATTGTTCATCCCGCCCCGGCAGCCGATCGCTACGACATTATTCAGGCTGTGGAATTTGGCAATCGCGAGCGTCTGATCAATTTTTGTCGAGCCTTGCAGAGCTTTTCTCCCGTCAATGCCCATGTGTCGCCGGAGCCCAGTTCGATGCCGGGCTACGCTGACCAGGTAGTTATGGCTGGCGGAACCTTCGTCGAGGGCGCTACTATCGAGCTTTCAGCTGATGGGCCGCTGCGGCCGCCTTTTGCTGTCTATTTACAGGGTGGTCTTTCTTACCTGCACGTTAAATGTGCGTTATTGGGCTCCCTCAATCTTTCAGCCGAGGGCGTGACGCCGTTCTTTTAGCCATTGCTGGTGACTTATGGAGACTGTTACAGTTCTGATGGGTTTGGTTGTCAGAATAGAAGTTCCGTTATAATTACACTGCCCATTTACATACCTGACATTGACTCTCCTTGGGGATTAGCATGGTTGCTCAAATGCCTGCCAGACAGACCTCTTTACCAGGCGTAAAGCCTGAGCTGAAGATACTCGCGGGGACCGCCAATCCCGAGTTGGCCAAGGAAGTGGCCGATCACCTGGGCCTGCCGCTCACACCTATCAAAATCAAACCTTTCTCCGATGGTGAGATTTATGTGCAGTTGCAAGAAAGCGTCCGGGGCATGGATTGCTTCATTATTCAGCCTACTTGCACTCCAGTTAACGAAAACCTGATGGAGCTGCTCATTCTCATTGATGCCCTGAAGCGCGCTTCAGCCGGTCGCATCACTGTAGTAATGCCATATTACGGCTACGGCCGCCAAGACAGAAAGGCCGCTGGCCGCGAAGCTATCACCGCTAAGCTCATTGCTGACTTGCTCACCACTGCTGGCGCTCAAAGGGTAGTTGCCCTTGACCTGCACGCACCGCAGATTATGGGCTTCTTCAATATTCTGGTCGATCACTTATATGCTAGCCCTGTGCTGCTCAAATATGTCCGTGACTTGAATTTGAGCGATATGGTTCTGGTCTCTCCTGATGTCGGCGGTGTGTCACGCACCCGGGCCTTTGCTAAAAAGCTCGACGACGCCCCTATCGCCATTATCGATAAACGCCGCACCAAGCATAACGTTGCTGAAGTGATGAGCGTGGTCGGTGACGTCAAAGGCAAAACAGCCATCATGGTTGACGACATGGTCGACACTGCTGGCACCTTGGTCAAGGGCGCAGAGCTTCTTATAAAAGAAGGCGCTACCCGAGTATTTGCTTGCGCTACCCATGCTGTGCTTTCTGGCCCAGCCAATGAGCGTTTAGAAGAATCACCCATCGAGCAATTGATTGTCACCAATTCAATTCCGCACGATATGACCCACATGTCCAAGAAAATTGTCGCTTTATCGGTGGCAGAATTGCTTGGTGAAGCCATTTGGCGTATTCATGATGATTCATCAGTTAGTGAGATGTTTGAATGAGTCTCATTCTCGAAAGCTTTCCCGTTGGTCCTTTGCAGTGTAATTGTTCGATAGTTGGTTGCAAAGAAACTGGCGAAGCTGTAGTGATTGATCCAGGCGGCGACGTTGAGGTCATTCTTGCTGCTCTCAAGAAGCACAATCTGACTGCTAAGTACTTGTTGCATACCCATGCTCACTTTGACCATATCATTGGCTCAAAGGCTATGAAAGAGAAGACTGGTGCACTCATTTGCTTGAGCAAAGGTGATCAGTTCCTCTACGACAATCTCACCATGCAAGCTGGTAGATTTGGCTTCAAGGCTGAAGCTCCGCTACCAGTTGATCATTTTCTCGAAGACGAAGAAGAGATGATTATCGGTAAGCATAAGGCTTCGGTGATTCATACTCCTGGCCATACACCAGGCTCTACTTGTTTTTGCTTGCAAGATACAGACAGCGTTTTGTTTGCCGGAGACACTTTGTTTCAACGTTCAATCGGTCGCACCGATCTCTGGGGCGGCTCCTTTGAGCAAATTGTAGATTCGATCAAGAATCGCTTGTTTACTCTTGATGACAGTACCAGAGTTGTAACTGGCCATGGCCCAGATACTGATATTTGGACTGAGAAGAAAGAGAATCCGTTTGTTGGTTCGTAGTAAAAGGCTCTAGAATACAGGGTCTTGGTATCTCGTTTGCATCTCTCGAACTTCTAAGGTGAGACATTGAAATCGAAAGAGACAACTGAACTTGATTTTAGACCATTCAATTCGGATGGAGTGCTTAAGGCTTTGTGCAGCGTTCTGCGCAGCAGCAAACACTTGTCGTGGAATTATGCTGGTGACATTCAAAGTGTAATCGAGCGTATCGGCAAAGTTTTTGAATCATCTCGCTGCTTTATTTTTGTCACTTCGCCTGAGCGGCCTGACATCGAAGTTTTTGAATATATGGCCTCGGGTGTTGGCGCTATTGCCCATCATTTTGCCAGCCCAATTGGGCAGAAATTAGCAGAGCAATTGATAGCTAATTCTGATGAGCTTTCTACTGTTGAAAATCTTGCTGAGTATGCCCAAGATCTCGATGAGCCGCTGCGCGACTACTTTGTGCGTGTTTGGGAAGGTTTTGGCCCCCAGAAGAGTTATTTGATTCCACTAAGAGTGCAGTCAGAAGCTACCGGCGAGCGCCGAGCTGGCTTATTGGTTTTGCAGCAGGGTGAATTGGGCGGCTGGAACAAGCAAGTGCTTGATAGTTTACTCGCCATTGCCGATTACTTGGCCAAACTGGCCGAAGTCGAGCAACTTGTGGCCAATCTTGAAGCGAAAGAGACAGAAGATAGCGCTACTGGTTTGCTCAACCGTCGCAGCTCAGCCAGTATTTTCGAGAAAGAAGTGGCCCGGGCCAAGTATTGCGGTTACGACCTTAGTGTGGCTGTGATTGATCTCGACTTAAATAAGCGGTCGCCTGATTTGTACGGCTCGGCCAGCGGCGATGCCATTATTAAAACTGTGGCTCAGGCAATTAAAGCCAATGCCAGGCCAATTGATGTTATAGGCCGCTGGGGAGTGGATGAGTTTGTCGTTTGCTTGCCTTATGTTTCAGCCGATGAAGCTTTCAGAATTGTCGACAGTACCCGTAAGCGCATTAACGAAGCTTTGATGAATCTTGGCAAGGCATTGCCCAAGCAAGATGACCTCTGGTATCCGCAGACAGCCAGTGTAGGTATTGCAGCGATGGCAGAAGGAAGGCAGACTTTTGATACTTTGTTTGCTGCCAGTCAGCTTTCCTTAGCTGACGCCCAGTCTGCCGGTGGAAACGTTGTTAAGGCTAATAAGCCTGCTTGATATCCAGCACTAATTGTTCAATCTCTATTCTGCTTAGCAGAGGGTATAATTGATTGGTACATCACCTTGTAGCAGTAATGGTTCTTCGGAAGGGCAATATGACAAAGAAAAATTCAGTTGTGGTCACTCTCGGGCGGTTTGCTGTGGCAGTTGCTTTGATCGGTTATTGTGCCGTTCCAGCTTTGGCAGAAAGCGAATCCGGCGGGTTTATCATGGGTGGTGGTAACGAGTCTGGTGGCGTCTTCAACAGTGGTGCTGAATCAGAGTCGGGTGGTGTCTACAACAGTGGTGCCGAATCTGAATCTGGTGGCGTTTATAACAACGGCGCCGAGTCTGAATCTGGCGGCCTAGCCGAAGTTGGCTCTAGCAGCGAGTCTGGTGGTGTATTTGGTAGCGGTGCCGAAAGCGAGTCCGGTGGCTTGTATGGCACGACAGCGCCTGCTCCAGCAGCTTTCGATCCGCAATATGGTATCAAGACCTACAAGTGGTAGCTTTTAAGTCTGATTAGTTGACTATTTTAGTGAGGGCTCTTCTCTGAAGGGCCCTTTGCTTTTGGCTCAGGCTGTGAACTTACTTTATGATGAGTTCTGTGGGGAATTTTGTTAGCGCTTTTGTGAGAATCAGGGTGCAGCTTTTTGCCCGCTGAAGTTGTTTTTGTTGTTGTTGGTAGCACTTTCTTTGCGCTGCCTGTTACCTCTGTCGTTTTTGCTGTGCTTTTTGTACTGGGCACATTAGCTTCTGTTTGTGTGGTCTTGCCTGTGAGATTGAGGTGGGGATAGACGGCGTAACCGACAACGCCTATGCCATATAGGGCGATAACTACTGTTGCCATTAGAGGCAGAGAATTCTGCGAAATATCTACTTCGGCACTGTTGCCTGGTTTCTCAGCATGACGCATCACCAGTTTTAAAAGCAGTATGCCACCAAGGAAGCCACCAATGTGCGCGAACCAACCGACTTGGTTGTCTTGGCCAAACAGACCGTTAATACAGTTCATGGCAAAGAAGACACCAATCAAAACCCAGGCTGGGAGCTTCGGTCTGAAGTACCAAGTGATCCATGTTGTCACCTGGGCACCCGGAAATAATAGTAAGTATGCAGCTAAGACTCCGGCAATTGCGCCGCTGGCACCAAGTGAAGGAATGCTTGAAGTGGGATAAACGAGAATGTGAGTAAGAGCAGCGAGCACACCACAGCTCAGATAGAAAAGTAGATAGTTCTCTTTGCCCATGCGGTCTTCGACGTTGTCGCCAAAGATGTAGAGATACCACATATTGCCTATGAGATGGGCGAAGCCCGCATGCATGAACATGGCTGAGAAGAAGGTAGAGAATTCTTGGATTGAGACGTGACCAAGAAAACGATTGGGCACAAAGCAGTAACGATTCATTTCTACATCGTTGGCGAAAAGACCTGAGGCTAGGGTCCAGATAAAAACGCCAATGTTGGCCGCAATTAAAAGATGATTGACTACGGGGTATGACTGCGTGGGGTTGTCGTCTGCGAGTGGAAGCACTTTTGCTATTACCTGTGTGAAGGTATTACTATCCTAGCGATTGCACGTGACAACCTTCTGGTTTTAACACCGATTTCAGAATTTAGCCAAGCAGGCAAAAAGCCCCCAATTTTGGAGGCTTTTGCGTAGAGCTAAGTTAGTGACTATTTGGTTTCGCGGTCTGGCTTGTAACCATATTCGGCAGCGGTCTTCAGGTCTTTTGCTGACATTAAGGCGTAAGTGGCGGCGCGATTGGCATAGGCTGAACCTAACTTACTGTCTAGTTCAATGGCTTTGTTGCTGTCGGCCAGGGCTAGGTCAAGTTTACCCAAATGTCTGTAGGCTTTGCCGCGGTTGGCATAGGCGCGGGCCGAAAGTGGATTCAGTTCAATCGCTTTGTCGCTATCAGCTACGGCCTTTTCGTACTCTTTCAAGCCAACATAAGCGTGGGCTCGGTTGACGTAAGCTGGGCTAAATTTAGGATGCAGTTGAATGGCTTTGTCGCAGTCGGTGACAGCTTCTTTGTGGCGGCCGAGGTGGTTGAGAGCACGGGCACGGTTAGCATAGGCCATGGTCAACTTTGGTTGCAGAGCAATGGCCTTGCTGGCATCGTCAGCGGCTTTTGTGAACTGACCTAACTCAATTTCGGCCCAAGATCTATTTAGGTATGCCATATAAAGTTTGGGGTCTAAGCTGATTGCTTTACTGCAATCGGCCTCGGCCAATTTGTAGTGGCGGGCAAGCATATGAATGTTGGCTCGGTTGGCATAAGCGCGAGCATAGTTGGGGCTCAGTTTGATTGCTTCATCGAACTTGGCTAGAGCTTCTTGACCCTTGTGGTCATTGAGAAGTCTTACGCCTTCTTTCAGCGCGGCGAAAGCTTCGGGATTTTCTTTGGCACCTTTTTTAGATGTTTTGGTGGTTTTGACTGTGGTTTTTGTGGCTTTGGCTGGGGCAGCTCCGTAGGCGGCATTCGATAGTTCACCACTGAGCAGACCTAAGTTGGTAACGTTGGCTAGGTTAGCTAAGGCAAGGGCAGTCAAGATCTGTCCAAATGTGACCTTGGCGGCACCTGATTTCATCTGTGTTGCCAAGTTAGCTGAGCGTTTGAAGCCTGTAAGCATTTATCTTTCTCCACCAAACTGTAAAAAGCCTTTGGATTATCCCACCTATTGCATGTCAGTGCTATTACCCTTGGCTTGCCAGTTACAGATGTTATAGTGGCAATAAGATTAGACCGTGAGAGTTGGATGGCATGTCAATTGGTGTGTTCAGGCAACGTACTATTGCCAAAAATGCACTGCTAGCAGTGGTCATTGTGCTTGTTTATCAGCTGGCCTTTGCTCAGCTGATAATTTTTCTATTGCATGACATTGATACCAAGTTTGCTGGCGAAAGACATCGCCTGGCAGTGATTTCTACTAGTTCTCGAATTGCCAATTTGACGCAAGAATTTGGCATTCTGCTTATTTCTGATCTCTCTAAAGATCTCCACAATTCAGCCGCCGCTGTGACAGTATGGCCATCGCTTTCTTCTCGCTTAGAAAAAGAGTTTAGTAGGCTTAAATCTCTAGCCGTTAATGATGCGGCGGCCGCAGAAATTTTGAAAGCACAAGAAGAAATTTATGGTGCTGCTGAGGCTGTCTATCGCGAAGAACGCCGTCACATTAGTGATAAGAACTGGCAGAGCAAGGTCAAGTTAGATCCTTCATCCCTTGTTTTAGGTCATGAAGTTTCTGAGCACTATCAAGAGCTATTGGATCGCTACAAAGCCACGGCGCCAGAGCAGTTGATTGCAGAATCAAAAACACTGCTCATTGTCAAGTGCGTTCTTGTTGGCGTCTGCGTCGTTGATCTGATTGTCACTATTATTTTGCTGGCCCTATTCTTTCAGCCCATAGAGAAAGGCATAACAGCCTTGGCTCGGAATCTTGAGAGATACAGAAATGAAGAAGAGTTGGAAGCTTTTCCGCCTTCATTTGATGAACTAGGAAGACTCGATAAACTTCTTCGAGAAATGATTCAGACCTTAGGCAATTCGGCGCGCTATGAAACTACGCTGATAGAGGGTGCCCTTGATGTGATTTTCAGGATTGATTCAGAGGGACGCATAAGAGATTTAAATGCTGCTGTCAGCCAGCAATGGGGATATCAGCCCTACGAGTTAGAAGGTGCACCCTGGCAGACTGTCGTGCCTGCCGAAAGTAGACAGGCACTGCGTGATTTCCTCTCATCCCTGCCCCAACTAGATCATTCATCTGCAATTGAACTAGCGGTTAAACGTCATGATGGCTCACTGCTAGAGAGCCGCTTCTCATGCTACTGGTCGGAGGTCGATCAATCTACGTTTTGCTTCGTAAGCGATATTTGTGCCGCTAAATTACGTGAGGAAGAGCTGCGAGAAAAAGAAAATGATGTGCGCATGTTGATGCGCAATCTACCAATCGGTTTGGTGGTTGTTGATCAAGCTGGGGAATTTTTATCTACCAATGAACGTATGGAGCAGATGCTCAATGCTTACTCTGCTTCCTCTGAGCGTTCTGTTGATGCAGTTTTTGGTGATAGCGGTGTACTTAGTAAGGCGAGGCAGGTAAGTCAGCTGCGTGCCCAGATTGCCGGTAAGAAGAATGAGGCACTAGCCTGCGAGCTTACGGTTGCTGATCTTGCTGGAGTAGATCAGACCCTTGTGGTGGTCGAAGATGTCAGTGAAAAAGTTAAACTTGAGAATTTGCGAAAAGACTTCCTCCAGCTGCTCTGGCGTAACCTTGGTGAGCCCATACTGAAAGTGAAGCAGATGCTTCTAGGTATTGAGGTAAAGACCGAAAAGGAACAGGGGCGGGTGCAGAAATTTGTACTTAATGCCAATCGTCTATTGCGTTTGCTCGACGAATTGCTGCGCCTAGAAGAGCTAGCACCGGGTAAGTTGGTTGGTGCTACGGTGCCGACCAAAACAAGCGATTTAGCCGATTCTGCCATTGCCTCATTGGTTGATTATGCTTTGAATCAAGGTATCAAATTAGAAGTGCAAGTGACACCGCTAATGGTATTAGCAGATTTCGAGCGAGTGGTGCAAGTCATAGTTAATCTTATATCTAATGCCATTAAGTTTTCGTTCAAAGGTGGAACTGTTCTGCTGCGTATAGTGCCAGATCAAGGTCAAGTCGAATTTAGCGTAATCGATAATGGGCGCGGCGTACCCTTAGAAAAGCAAGCGCAGATTTTTAAGGCCTATGGGCAGGTCAATGCTAGCGACGCGCGGGTAGGTACTGGATTAGGGCTAGCTATTTGTCAGGCGATCATTGAGGCCCACGGTGGAACCATTGGTGTTGAAAGCCGAGAGAATAACGATAATCGAGGTGATGGCGGTAGTAGATTCTGGTTCACTTTACCAGTCTTAGGGGTGCCGCTTGAGCAATAGATCGCCAGCTTTAAAGTCTAGTGTGGCTAAGTGGGCTATCGCTTTGGCCGTTTTGGTATTGGCTGGCAATGTGCTGTTGCTGTTTTCTATTTTGGGTTTGTTTTCTAGGTTTGAAGAGAGTTTGCGCCAAGAGCAAGAAGCTCGTCAGGTAGTAACTTGTTTGTCGCAGTTTTCTTCGGCCACGCAGTTTGCTACTTTCGCCTTGATTGAGCGCACGCGCACTGAAGACAATTCACAAGAGCGTTACTCGTCAATCTTTTTGCGACTGCCACGAATTTTTGCTGAATTGAAGACCTCTTTGCGAAATCGATCGGAGGACGAAAGCCGCTTAAACGCACTATCTCTGGCTCTTGATCAAGCTATTAGTCTAGTCCATAAGGTTGAGGTCAGTTATTGGCGACAATATAGTCCTAATCGTAAACAGATACACATCGGGTACTGTACTGAGCTAATCAAAGTCACTAACACTATTAGTGAGTTGTTGACAGCACTGGATGATAAATATCGTGGCAGGGCCACCGCTGAAGATAGCATCAATCTCTTCACAAGCGCTTCTTTGGTCAATGTCTTACTTCTTGTTTTGCTCACAAATACTGTCGTGATCATCGCCTGTTTTCTCTGCGTCGTTACTTTGCTCATAAGGCGCATCAAGTCAATTGAACAAAAAACCATAAATATCGGTTTGGAGAATTCATCGGAACTAAGCTCTAGCTCTGGCTCAAGTTCTCGTTTGAGAGTTTACCAGGATGGTCGCGATCAACTGGGAGCAATAGCGCTAGAGTTCAGAGAGTTGGCAATGCATTTAAATTCTGCCAAGAGTCGCGAAGCTTTGGCGCTAGAGCACGCCGCTGACTTTATTTGCCTGCTTGATCAAAAAGGTATTTTATTGAGAGTATCTGAGGCAAGTGCAAAACTGCTTGGCTATCCCTCTGCTGATCTCATTGGTCGTAGGCTTAATTCTCTTGTCGAGCCCGGTGCCGCTGAGGCGCTTGCACAGGCCTTGCGGTCGCTTGTTCAAGTGGAGGCAGCTATTAGCTTTGAGAGTCGGATCATAAAAGGTACTGGTGAGAGGCGCGATTTTGCCTTTAGGGCGAAGTTGAGCCCTGATAAGACAGTTGTTTGCGTCGCTAACGATGTCACCGAGAAGAATCAGCTCAATGCGAAGATTCGCGAGAGCGAAGAGCGCTTCAGGACAATTCTCAATAGCTTGCCCTTGATGGTTGTGGGGCTGAGTCCGTCGGGACAGATTACTGCTGTTAACGCCTATGGTGTGGCTTTGTCTATGTATTCGCAGGAGGAACTTTTAGGGCAGTCGCTCGAGCAGTTATTCTCTGCGCCAGAAGAGGCAAAACTAAGCTCCAATACTGGCCTTGGCGCATCACCATCACCTATGACTGGAGTGGATGAGCTTGTTTTGAACCGCTTGGAAGGTGTGCAGCTAACGCAGAAACTCCGGCGCAAAGATGGCAGCTATCTATCTGTGGAGCTGGTTCTCGGTAATTACGCCGACGATGGTGTTGCTGAGCAGAAGAACAATAATGAATTGGAGCAAAAGACTGATAAGAAAAGTCTAGCGTTCGTTCGCGACGTTTCGGTGCGCGAACAGATTGAGATTGCCAAACGAGATTTCGTCAATATGATTGGTCACGATCTACGCTCGCCACTGATGTCACTTTCGGCAACCTTGAGCTATATTTCTAAGGCCACAAGTTTGCCAGCCGTGGCAGAGGCTGAGAACGTATTTTATAGTCTTATTGCCCTTACCTCAGACTTCTTGTATCTCGGGCGACTTGAGGCTGGTGAAGAGCGTTTAGGCATATCTCAAACTAGCTTTTCTTCTTTGCTTAATAGCTTGGTGCAATCTATTACTGCTAGTGAGTTGACTCGACAGCTCGTTGGTACGACTGGTAGTAGCGCTGGCAGTTATTCTCCACTCTCTATTAATCAACCAACTGGCGACTTTACCTTCTCGGCGGACGTAGAGTCTTTGAGCCAAGCGATCATGCATCTATTGAGCGTATTATGCTCGGCCGGCTCTGCACAATCTCAATACGTCATTGACTTTCGACATCAGCCCTATGGCTTAGAAATTCTGATTGTTGGCTCTGGCTTGAGTTTGACTGCTTCTATGTTGGAGAGTTTGTCTCATGGTTATCTTTCATTTTCTCAGGCCACAGGTAATTTACGCAGTGGCCTCAGTCTAGGCCTCGCTATTGCTATCTTAGGCAAGCATGGTTGTAGCCTCAAGCAATATCAAAGTAATAGGCAACAAGGTTTTCACATCTTGTTGCCTATAAATAGTTAGTTCAATTTCTAAAGTATTAGTTTTGTACTTTAGGAGTCTTGACGCTGCTTTCCGCCGTGCTTGTTACTGGTGCGGCAGCCGCTGGTTTGTTAGCTGGAGCAGCGCTAGCAGTTTCGGTTAGAGAGTATGACCCTGATGCTGCGGCCTTTTTGAATTCTTCAGTTAATTGAATATCGGCGCTTTTACGATGCTGGGTCATCCAGTCTATCTCTGCTTTTTCTTTGTTCTTAGCAGAAATCATTTCTTCTAGAGGCTTTTTTACTTCAGCGAGAGGAATGTCTCCAGCTGTTTGTCTTTCAGTTACTTTGATCACGTGGTAGCCAAAATTTGTTTCAACTACTTCTGGCACCACCTGGCCAGCTTTGACTTTGCCTACTGCAGCCATAATCTTTAATTGGTCCGGGCCATTAACGGTGCCAAGATCCATATAACCAAGATCGCCGCCGCTTTTGGCTAGACGGGCTGGTTCGTCTTCTGTGTAGTTATCAGCTAAGGTTTTGAAATCGGCCCCTTTTAGAGCTTGAGCCAAATAGTCTTTAGCTTTGTTGTATTGAGCTTGTTTGATAACTTTGACTTCGTTATCGAGGTCGGCTCCCTTTAGTTCTGGCTTTTGCTCTTGTAGCTGTGTTCTCACACTTTTGAGAGGTCCGGCATCAACAGCTGGTGCTGCTACCACAATGTGAGATAGTCGCACGCGCTCACCGTGCTTGAGACGGCTCTTGTTGGCTTCAAATTCTTCTTTTACTACTTTTTCGCTCGCAGCCGGTGCTGCTTTGGCGATGCTCTCCAGCATCATCTTGATCATTTGCGAAGAAATTATCTCTTCGCGAATTTGATCTGGCGTTTCACTGGCATTGTTTACATATTGCTTGAATCTTTTTGTTTCTTTGATTTGAACAAAGCTGTTGGCGGCTTTCTGATAGAAGCCCGCTTTGTGCGCTTCTTTCAATACTATTTCGCGGTTAATCAGTTCGCTCAATAGCTGGCTTTCAATTACTTTAGTGCCGCATTTAAATGCTAGACCCAAGTCTAATACTTGCTGGTTAAATTGGGCTTCGGTCATATTTCTTTCTTTGAGGAAGGCCGGTAGAGGCTTACCATCAAGTGCTTGAGCCGAATGAGCCGACTCGATCATTTTCTTTTTTTCGTCAGCCGTAAGGGTCAAGCCCATCTGTTTCGCTTGAGCTAAGAGTGAACCCATCTTCTCTGGTTGCATTGCAATCATCGATTGCAGCGAAATGACGGCTGCTTGATACTCTTTTTTAAAGCGACTGACCGTTACAGGTGAGCCATTTACGCTGCAGATGACCATGGTGTCTGGGAGCTTAACTAAGTTGACTCCGGCAAGAGGCTTTAATTGCGGTAGGTCGCTAAGTACCGCAGGTAGTGTTCCATTGGCGGCTGATTTAGCATCATCGACTGCGGCGCTGCCTTGGGTGCTGCCGGTCTGTGGGCTGCTCGTTTTGTCGGTCGTATCGCTAGAAGTCTCAGGTTTCTTTTCGCTCTGGCAGCCGGCTATAGCAAGAGAAAGTGTCAGCGCCAACAAGACGTTCAAACTGGTGCTGTTTCTTTTGCTTCTATTACTTGCGCTATTCACAGTACTGATATCCTCTTTTGACATTTTAGGCTGGTTTGGCGTGAACATTTGCCACCATGGCTCCAAGAAGTTCTGCCAGCAAATCGAGTTGATCTTCTGGATCATCACCTTGGGATTTTACGAGAATGTATGGACTTGAACCTTGACCACCAGCTATACCTGGTTTGTAGGTAGTGCGGTTTGCCAGGTGTTTCGGCAGGCCATTTTGAATTGGAATCCACTGTTGTAAGCGGAACGGTACGTACAAACGCAAGCCTTGCATGTCTGGCTTGATCGATTGTACGTTGGCAGAGCTTGCCACTAGTCTTAGTTTTACAACCTTGGTCAATTGCTCAGTTTCTTTTGGAATGGCGCCGAAGCGGTCACGCCATTCGTCAAGCAGCATAATCAGTTCGCGGTCTGTCTTTACGTCGGCAAGTCGTTTGTATTCGATCAGGCGTTGTTCATTGTCTTCGATGTAAGACTCAGGAATGAAGGCCGTGACGTTGATGTCAACTGCGGTGTCAGCTTCTTGTACTACTGCCTCGCCTTTGAGTTCAGCTACTGACTCTTCAAGAATTTTGCAATAGAGTTCAAAGCCCACAGAAATCATGTGACCGTGTTGTTCAGAGCCAAGAATGTTTCCCACGCCTCTGATTTCCATATCGCGTAAGGCGATTTGATAACCTGAACCAAGAGAAGTAAATTCGCGAATTGCTTTTAGTCTTCCCTGGGCTTGCTCTGACAGAACTTTTGATGGCGTGTATAAGCAGTAGGCATAGGCCTGGGCGTCAGAACGGCCAACCCGGCCCCGGAGCTGATACATCTGGGCTAGGCCGAGTTTGTCAGCATCATTGATGATGATGGTGTTGACGTTGGGAATGTCTAGTCCAGATTCGATAATGGTGGTGCAAACAAGAACATCATATTCATGGGCAAAGAATGCCAACATGACGTTTTCTAGATCGCGCTCATTCATCTGGCCGTGGCCAATGGCGATTCGTGCTTCGGGCACTAGTTGCTTAACTTCAAAGGCGATTTGCTCGATGTTTTCAACGCGGTTGTGAACAAAATAAATTTGTCCGCCGCGCTCCATCTCGTGCAGAATGGCCGTGCGCACTAAGGGCAATTTGTATTCGCCCACGAAAGTTTTAATTGGTGCGCGGTTGATTGGTGGCGTGTTAATTTGCGACATGTCGCGGGCGCCAGATAAAGCCATATATAAAGTACGTGGAATAGGAGTGGCTGACATGGTCATAACATCTACCATTACACGCAGCTGTTTTAGCTTTTCTTTGTGGGCAACACCGAAGCGTTGCTCTTCGTCGATGACAACCAGACCAAGGTCTTTGAAGGCAATATCTTTTTGCAGCATGCGGTGGGTACCGATAACTACGTCGCACTCACCAGTGCCCAATCGGCGCGCTACTTCTCTTTGCTCTTTTGCCGTGCGGAAACGCGAAAGGAGACCGACTTTAATTGGATAGGGAGCAAAGCGCTCAGCCATGGTGTTGTAGTGCTGTTGAGCCAAGATTGTAGTAGGCACGAGCACTGCCACTTGCTTGCCTGACATCACTGTTTTGAAGACACCACGAATGGCCACTTCAGTTTTGCCGAAACCAACGTCTCCGCAAATAAGTCGGTCCATTGGCTTGGCTGATTCAAGGTCACCTTTCATGTCTTGAATGGCTTGCCATTGATCTGGCGTTTCTTCGTAAGGGAAGGCTTCTTCCATTTCGTACTGCCATGGTGTATCAGGCGTGCATTGGAAGCCTTCTTGTTTAGCTCTTATAGCGTACAAATTGACCAGATCTTCGGCCACTTGCTTAACTGATTTTTTGACGCGCCGTTTGGTTGATTCCCACTCGGCACCACCTAGGCGTGAAATTCTCGGTGGGTTGTCTCCAGCTCCGCGGTAGCGCGAGAGCAAGTTGATTTGATCAACAGGCACATATAGTCTGTCGTCGCTAGCGTAGGCAACGCTAAGAAATTCGCGCTGTTGGCCGTCGACGGTCATCCGTTTGACGCCTTCAAATTGACCGATGCCGTGCTTCATGTGCACCACATAGTCGGTGACTTTTAAATCGGCGACCGAAGTGAAGCGCTCGTAGTTCTTCTCTGCTACTGGTCTTCTATAAACTGTTGGTTTGCGTTTGACACCAAACATTTCAGCGTCGGTACACGAAACTAACTCGACATCTTTTAGTCTAAAACCGTGGGTGAAGCCGTGACGGCAGACCATAACGACTGGCCCAGTCGGCTGGTTCTGGTTTTGATTGAGGCTCGGGTTTAGACCCTGGCTCTGGCTCAGCTTGAGATCGTCCAGGCTAGGCATTTGGCCTGAGAGAATATCATCTAAAGACGATATAGAAAGTGATGGTGGTTGAGCTTTGCCATTACTAGCGCTTCCTGGACCGGGAGCGCCGCCCGATGCCTGGGCTGTATCGTCGAGGGGCAGAATATGGGTGTCGGCTTTGTCATCACTTTGAGAGAGATAAACAGCAGGAATGTCCCACTCTTTCATGATGCCTAAAATGCGCTGGGGCTGCTCTGTTGAAATCAGAACATTCAAGCCTTCTTTGCGCCAGCTTCTCACCTTTTCAGCCATGACATCAATTTGATTGCCAAAGCGCTCGACTGGTTGACAGTCAAAATTGATAACCGAATTGGCAGCGCTAGAATTGCTCGTGTCAGCTCCATCTAGTGCCATCGGCAAAGTGGAAACATAAATGCGCTGGTGGCGTTTTAGTTGTTCAGTTATTTCACGGGCGCTCAAGTGAAGCGGGCGCGGCAGAGGCAGCAAACGACCTGTTTCTAACCCTTCTTTGAAGGCAGCATCAAGCTTCTCTTGGTAGGAAGAGAGAGCGGCAAGCAGGGTATCCCATTCGTCGAGCACAATCAGGCTATTATCTCTGATGTAATCGCATATGGTGGCAAGCTTTTCGTGGACGTAAGGGGCGTAGTATTCTACTGATTCGGGATAGCGACCGGCTCTAAGCGCTTCTAAGTCGCTTTCCATGACGGTCATCAACGTTTCGGCCGATGATTGATCTAATGTCTCGGCTGCTTTTTCTGTAACAGCTCTGAGGGTATCGACTAGCTTGATGCGGGCTTCTTCGCTTTGATCTGCGACAATCCACCAACGGGGCACAATGACACAGCTCTCAAGTGATTCGATAGACCTTTGCGTATCGGTATTGAAGACGCGCATCGATTCGATTTCATCACCAAACAATTCGATTCTAAATGGCGAGCCGCAAGATGGATAAATATCGACAATGTCGCCTCGCACGCTAAATTCGCCACGCAAGGTCACAAGTGATTCGCGTGAATAACCTAAGTTAGCTAGTCTGCGAGCTACTTCTTTAGTATCAATTGTTTCGCCGACATTGAGACGTAAGCAATTGGCGGTTAACTCTTCGGGTGCGAGAACTCTTTGGCTGAGGGCACGAGCTGTAACTACGCAGATAAATGGTTCGTCTGGTTTTTCTTGGCAGTGGCGCAAGACTTCTAGCTGAGCAGCGACGTTGTCTGGGCTAGAAAGTACTTGCTCGTAAGGCGAGACTTCAGAACTGGGGTAAACAAAAATCGGATACTTGCTTAGGTTGGTCAACTCCTGGTGATAACGGGCACCAGTATGGTTGTCTTGCACAACTAAGAAAATCGCTCGCTTAGTTTCGTGACCCAAAACTGAGAGCACAAGCGATTTAGCTGAATCGGTCAAGCCGGTCAAATTGAGTTCGCCGCTGCTCCCCTTGGCCGTTCGAGCAAGGAGCCGCGCATATTGCGAGCTAGAGATAAAAAGCTGGTGCAGTTTTGCTGCGAGGTTACTGTTGCGCGTTAGCATTTTTGGCGGGGTTCCCTTCACCGTATTGCAAATCAGTAAAAATAACGCTCGAGCGAGCCATATCTTGCCGATTTGGGAAAAAGGCATTTTACCATTTTGACAAAGCCGCTGGCTCTACGTGTAACGGGCTCTAAAGGGTTACATCTTGTATTATTGCTTTCAAATGCAATTGGAGGCAAAAGTGCAAAAACGAGCAGGCTTAACTCTATGCCTGGTCTTGGCTATTACTTCAACCCTCAGTCTGTCCGCTTTACTAGTGGAGGCCGAAGGTAGTCGCTATCGTCCAGATACCGTTGCGCATATGCAGCAAGGCATTAAGCTATTGCGGGCAAAGCAGTTAGACCAGGCTCGTAGCCAGTTCGAAACCGTTATCAAGATGGAGCCTTCTGTTCCTGATGCCTACAACAATATTGGACTTTCTTACGCCTACGAGAATAAAGTCGATAAGGCCATCCAGTACTACCGCAAAGCCCTCGATATCGAGCCCCTCTATGTGCCCGCTCTGAATAATCTTGGTCTTGTGCTCTATTCTACTGGCAAGGCTGAAGAGGCCCTCTATTACTGGCGCTTGTGCTTAAAAATCTCTGGTGGCCAAGAGCCAGAGCTGCACTACTATGCCGCTAATGCCATGCGAGATGTGGGTCAGAAGAAAGAAGCTCGTGAAAACTATTTGATTGCCATAAAGCTCGAACCCTCCCACGCTGCGGCCCACAGTGGACTTGCCGCCCTCGATTTGAGTGAAGGGAGGTTAGATGAGGCTTTTGCTGAAGTAAACAAGGCTATTAAGCTCAAACCTGATTCTGCCTTTAGTTATTATCATCTCGGCTTAATTGAGGAGCGTCGTCACAATGTGGCGGCGGCGATTAAGGCCTACGAGACTTCGCTTAAATATGAAACGGTCAGCAAATATGCCCAAGAGACCAAGAATCGCATAGCAAAGCTTAATGGCACTGCACCGGTGGGCAGCAATCAAGCTCAGGGTCAATATAATTCAGGGCAAGACGAGCAACAGGGCCAGGGCGATGATGATGGTCGATCCGAGATGCAGGGCTCAATGCGGCAAGCTGCTCGCGAAGCCATGAAGCGTCATGCTTGGGCTGAGGCGGCTCACGATTTTGACTCGCTAGTTAGAACCGGAGCTTCTGAAGACCCGATTTTGCTCAATAATTTGGGCTATTGTCAGGCCAACTTAAATCAGTTAGCGAAAGCTGTAGAGTCTTATCGCAAGGCATTGATGATTAAAGCCGATGGCTTCCCCGAGGCTCAATTCAACCTGGGTATGGCTTTGCGGCGCATGGGTGACAATGCTGGAGCTGAGGCTGCTTTCCGCAAGGCCATAGATGATTCAAGCCTGCGCAAGAAGACCAATCCGCTGGCCCAGAATATGTTGGGAATTATTTTGCGAGAGCGCGGCGACTATAACGGAGCTGATCGGGCTTTTCGCAAGGCTATTTTGCAGTCAGGTGGGGACGTGCCAGTGGCTCACTACAATTTGGCCGTTTTGCTTGAGCGCATCGAACGCAGTCGTGATGCTGTTTCTGAGTACAAGACTTACCTCAAGTTGGCCCCTCGTGGCAAAAATGCTACCAATGCCAAGTTGCGCCTGAAGCGACTGACCGGTATGTAGTAGCTGCTCTTTGCTCTGAGTGATACTTACTACTTGCATCATTTTGTCTAATTAACAGGGTTCTTAGCTCTGGTTGTTGGTGAGTTTCTGCTCATTTATTCTGTACATATAGAAATGGTTGCCAACAGAGTTGCAATCCTTATAGTAAAATTCGGAAATGAGTACTGTAGAAAGCGATATCACAAAGGCTGTCAACGAGCCAGTTAATCCTCCTGTTGAGCAATCGGACATGCCCAGTGCCGAAGCGGTAGAAGCCGTTTGTGCTGTGGCGTCTAAGCGCGTGGTTTCGCCAGTTCAGGCCAATAAGACTCGTGTGGCTGTTTTGATGAGTGGCGGAGTTGATTCCAGCGTTACAGCCATGGAGATGCTCAAGGCTGGCTACGATGTCATTGGTGTGACAGGCTGGCTGATTAAGTCTGGTAGCCGTTGTTGTGATACAGGAATGGTTGATGCTGCTCGCGTCTGCGAACAATTGGGCATCGAGCATCACGCCGTAGATTTGCGTGAGATGTTCAAGGCCGAAATTATTGATCAGTTTCCGCAATCTTACGCTCGAGCCAAAACTCCCCTACCATGCAGTGTCTGTAATACATTGGTGAAGTGGGGCGCTCTATTGCGCTACAGTCAGAAAATTTTGCAAGCTAGATACATTGCCACTGGGCATTACGCTCGGGTGGTTGAAACTGAAGATGGCTTTAGATTGGCGCGGGCGAAAGACCCACGCAAAGATCAATCATATGTTCTCTGGGGCCTAACTATGGAGCAGCTCAAAGCTACTCTGCTTCCACTCGGTGATTTCAGCAAAGATGAGATTCGAGCCCTGGCCGATGAGGGTGGTTTGGTAACTGCCAATAAGCCCGATAGCCAAGATCTCTGTTTCATTCCTCGTGGCACTACTACTCAACAGTATCTCGGCAATTTCTTAACTGCTGAGCCGGGGCCGATTGTTCATACGGTCACAGCTGAGATGTTGGGGCAACATCAAGGCACTTTTAACTACACTATTGGCCAGCGCAAAGGCCTCGGTATCGCTTATCACGAGCCTCTTTACGTTACTTCTATTGACCCCGACACTAGAACTGTCTATGTTGGGCCGCCCGAGGCTTTGCTACGTAAAGAATTAACTGCCTCGGCAGCCAATTGGCTAATGGAGACACCACCGGTGGAACCATTCGAAGCTCTGGCAAAAATTCGCTATAACTCAAAGGCTGAGCCCGCCACTGTTTACCCTCTGCCTGATGCTCAGGTGCGGGTGGTTTTCCATGAACCACAACCTGCTATAACTCCAGGACAAGTACTTGGCATATACGATTTGACCGATACCTATATCCTTGGCGGCGGTTGGATCGACTGAATTTTGGTTGAATCCTAAATTTGCGCTATTTGATTGAAACCGAGTGGACCGAAACTCAGTCGTTGCGCGGTTGCCATTTATATTTTATAATAATGCTCGGTGCTATGGGTGGTGGCTACTTATTTGCTTTCTCTCCCCTGGCATCTTGATGCAAATACTTTGATACTAGTACCGTAGTGCTAATACTGTACTTTTAGTACGTAATGTGGGGGACTGCTGCTTGTTCGACAGCTTAAATTCAATAGGGCTTGAGAAAGCAACTGGCGCTAAGTTTGTTGCTCGCCTTTTACCAGTTTTGTTGGCTCTTACATCGCTGGTTTTTGTACCTGCCGAAGTTGAGGCGAGGAAACATGCCAGCACTTCATCTAGTCATTCGGCTCGGTCGTCGGCTAGTAAAGGTCGCAGTGGCAGGTCGGCAACGGCTTCAAGAGGCTCTCGGTCGACAAGAGCTGCATCAACACGTTTAAGCAGTGGTCGCTCCCGTTCTAGCAGAGTGGTGGCAAGTTCTAGGACTAGTAGTCGTGGTCGTGCTGGCAGGCATGGTCGTGGTCATGCTGTAGCGGTTCATTCAACCAAGCATCATCATGTGGTGGCACATGCTGCACCAAAGCCTCGCTATGCTTATCCGATTGGAATTTTTATGAGGAACGCGCCAAGCTTTGACACTTCTCCTCTAGACGCCCAAAATGCTAACGCCATTGCCTCTGCTTTCGATAGCGGCTCTGCTGACGCCTATGCTGCAAGAGTCTTAGTGCGTGCCGGTGTCGTTAATTACCACCCACTACATGGTGGCATTTTTTGGCGTAGAGAACCAGTCAAATATATTGTTATGCATTCAACCGAGACTGGCATTCCAGTTTCAGCCACACGAGTGATTGATAGCTGGAGTTCAATGGGTCTCCGGCACCCTGGCGCTCAGTATGTAGTTGATCGCGATGGCACCATCTTCCAAGCGGTTGATCCAGATCTTGCTACTGTGCACGTCAATATTTTCAAGACTCTTCCTGGTATCAACAACGACAACAGTATCGGCATTGAAATTAACCATACCGGTTCGCAAGGCTACCCTCAAGCGCAGATGCGTTCTGTCACTCGGTTAGTTGGCTATTTGCAGAGTCGCTACAATGTCGAGAACGATAACATCATCACTCATCGCTATGCTCAGCAGGGCGATCATACTGACCCTGTGAACTTCGACTGGGATGGCTTTATTGCTACTAAGAATAGCTTCCGCAATCAGGCAATTGCCTATCGCTCCAATAAAATTAAAGACGAGTCAAGACGCTGGAAGCATGAAGTTGAAGTGCCTGTTAATACTTACATGAAGCCCCACACTCAGTTAAGTAAGCCAGCTTCATTGCCTAGTGATGTTACTGCTCCTGCCACTACTGTTAATACTGGTTCTGGTGCAACCAGTGCAGCCGAATCAGATGCGGTGCCAGCTTTCGTCCCTGCAAGTGTTACTCCTCGTTATGTCCCGGCTACTAAATCAGGAGCTGCTTCTGGTCCTGGTTATAACTCTGGTAATGGTTCAGGTAATGGCTCTAGTAGTGGTTCTGGTAGCGGCTCTGGAGCCGGCATGCGCTCAGTTCGTATTAATCCAGCAACCATCCCGCCTCCTGGTTCGCTGCCAGTGCCTGGGCAAGTGATTGAGTATCCAGTGCCAGAGCCAAGTCAAGCTGATCCAGCAAGCAGAACTGCTCCAGCCAGCAAGTCTCCTTCTTCTCAAGCTCCTTCTTCCGGTGCTCCGATCCCTTCCCGCTCGCAATCTCTGCCACCAGAGGGTGCCCTTGGCGCTCCTGGTACTGCGCCCTTGCCTGGCGAAGATATCTAAAGGCCAACTATCGAATCAAGCGTTCTTTGCGGCCAAAGAGAAATTGAATTTGGAAATGAAGGCGGCTATGCAATTATTGTGTAGCCGTTTTCGCTTTTTATCAAACGAATGCCATCTATAGTTATTGTTTGTTTTACCGGGAATATCGCTGCTGATATCTTCGATTTGCTTTCTTCTTGAGCCGATGCCTGAGTGGCCAGTAAGTCAATGGAGCGCAAGTCTGCTGCCGGGCTTATTCTAAACAGAGTCAGGTGAGGGTTGAATTGCGGGTAAATTTCTTCGCTTTCTTGGAATTTCGAAAGAGCGGCTCTAATTTCTCTGTCAATGAGCGACACCTCTGGTGGTGGCATTGATGGGCGCAGTACAATCACTCGTGCCTTTTCTTCACTGGGCCAGAGGCTAAGATGATCGTAGCTAAGTTCAAAGGCTGGGCGAGAAAGCTTCTGTTTAAGCTGAGTTAGGGTAGAGGTAAATTGCCTGCTTAACTCTTCTACATCGCTGCTGTTAACTTCGCCAAAAAATAGCCAGGTCATGTGCAGCTTCTCTTTGGGCAAGGGGCGAATTTTGAATTGTCCTTGTTGCCCTGGCAAAAAGCCAGAGCTGATTTGGCTTGCTCTGGCTTTTGTAATTGCACTTATTCTTTCGGCTTCGGGGCCTTCTAGAAAACTGCCTACGAATAGTCTAGGCATCTTCTTTCTTGGGGAGGGCCGAACGAATCGCATCTTTGATACCGTCTGGTCCGCCCATGCCTTTGACGACGAATGCACTACCAATAGCAAAGGGTAGGAACATCATAATGGTCTGCATCAGCGACAGTGGGGGGAAGCCGAAATTTAGAGTGAACAAAATTGCTAGAAGCATCAGGGCGCAACTGCCACCAGTTATGATGCTGCCCCATTTGTTCTTGTAGTTGTAAATCATCATGCCAATGCCAGCCAGTAGGGGCAGCAGGAACAGTGCTAGACCGCCGCCACCACCCATGAGCATGGCTAGAAAACTGCTGCGCACGGTGACATGCATAGCCACTAGAACCATTCCTAGTATCAATAAAGCAAAACCGCCGAAGTAGTAGCCATCGGATTTGTTCAGGGCAGCGCTGCTGCTATTGTTGCCGCTGGTCATCTTGCCGCCGCCACTGTTATTGAGGGCGCCACCTTTGGCGTTCTTGCCTGTGGGGGTTAGATCGGTACGGCCGGTGTTAACCAGTTCTACTTGGTCTTTGAGGACTGAGCTCTCAAGCTCAAGCAACTTGCGTTGAATTTCCTCTTCCTTTTTATTCATTGTCTCTCTTGCCTTGGCTTTTAAGATTAATGTGCGTGATTCCTAGCATAACATCCCCCAATATACCCACAGAGGGCTTATCTCTTGCAATCTAAATTGAGTGCGTGACTGATAAAAGCTCAAGTAAATGTGGAATATATGTACTCAAAAGATTCATATTTGTGGTCCTGAGCCGATTTAACCAACGCTATGCCAAAAAAAGTATGGCGCTTGATTGATACCACATCTATACTGGAAAAATTAGCATCCAAATTTAAGACTGGTAGCCATGATTAATATTTCTCCTCGGCGCAAGCCAAACCTTACTACTGCAGTCTCTGTAACCCTTTCAGCACTGAGTTTAATGCTTAGCTGTGTTCAGAGCGCCACGGCCAGTGGTGGCTCCTCTATCGAGAGACAGCCCCTGGTGGTTTCCAGTATCGTTCCTGAGACTCAGGCTAATCCTCCCGGTATGGCAGAGGGGTCAGGGGTCTGGGTTAATCTTTGGAATTACCCCAAAACTGATGTTGAAGGCTATTGCCAGAAGCTATACAGCACAGGCATTCGCAACCTTTTTGTGCAGACTTCTCGTAGTACTACAGAGGCCATCACTCAGCCGACCGAGCTTGGTCAGTTAATTGAAGCTTGCCATAAGTACAAAATTAGAGTTATCGCCTGGTCCTTCGCCGAGCTCAAGAGCCCAATGGCCGACGCCGACAAAATGATTGTTGCTGCGCGCTTCCGCACTCCAAGTGGCGATCGCCTAGACGGTATTGCCCCTAATTTGGAGAACAACCTAAATAAGACTGTTGTCGAAGCCTACAGTAAACATATAAGGGATGCGCTCGGCAATGGTTATCCTATGATGGCCGTGGTCTACAGCCCATTGAACCGTGCTCCTATGGTGGCCCTAACCCCATGGAAGGTTCTGGCCAAGTATTATGACGTCATTGCTCCCATGGCTTATTGGAACGGTCGCTATCAGACTGTGGATGCCTATACCTATACCAAGCGCACAGTTGAGCGGGTCAGACAACTGACTGAGAAGCCAGACGTTGAAGTGCACGTGATTGGGGATGGTATGGGTACTCGGGCTAATGAAATTACCGAGTTCATTCGTGCCTGCCGTGATGTGGGCGCCCAGAGCGCCAGTCTCTATCCCAACCAAAAAACAACAGAAGAGCAGTTCGGTGCCATGTCTCGCTACTCCGATTTAATGCCAGCCAACGGCCGGCACCGCCTCGAAGTGCTGAGAACCCTATTGTCCCGTGGAGTTGTTGCCAGCCCTCCCACTTTTGACCCCGCCAAGGCTCTCAGCCGCGGCGAGTTTATGAAAGTTGTGGCTCATGGCTTGAAAGTACCTAACATTAACGATAGCTCTGAGGCTTTTGGCTACTTCAAGCGCCTTGGTGTCGTTGACGTTGTTGCTAGCGAATTTCCTGAGATGGCTGTCGATGATGATTTAATCTCGCCCATTAGCCTGGAAGCCGGTCAGAAGTTTGTCACTGTGGCCAAGAAGGCTGTGATAAGTCAGGCCAAGGCCCATCATGCCAAGGGCCTGTTTAAAGGCAATCCATTTAAAGCCAATCCGTTTAATGGTAATCAGGGGCAAGCGGCACCGGCCGGTTCAAGCTCTAGTACATACCTGTCAATGAATCGCCCCACGCGAGTGGATAGGCTCTTTGTTGCCCCAGTATATGCGGCTGGAGAAACCAAGCTGTTGTCGCCAACTGACGTCAAGTACAGCGGCAAGCAGCATCACATCAACTACTTGGATGCCGCCCAGCTATTTGAAGACCTAAATCAGTAAAAATGAGCCGTAAAAATCGTTTTCTGCGATTATGGTTATAGCGGCTCTCAAGCCGGGTAGGAAATTATCGGAACACCGTATCGTCGACTACTCGTTTGGCTCATTTAATGAGCACTCTGCTTTAAACAGCGTCAGGGATATTTCTTTTGAAGTTGATTTAGATCTTCGCGAATCCTACAGGCCAGTGAGCTTGTAGGATTTTATGCTTGATTCTTCGTCAACCTGAGCATGCTTGAAACTGATTGGAGCAATTAACTGGCTGGTGCCGCTATCGGATGTTTTATTTATCCCTTCGTTTCGGAGGATAGTTATGCTAGTAACCGTAACTGGACGCAATATTGAACTAACACCCGCTCTCAAGGAGTATTTGACCGAGAAGTTGCAGCGAGCCCAAAAGCATTTTGATCACAAGCTCGATTGCACAGCTTTATTGAGTGTGGCGAAGAACCCTTCCATTGCGAAGAGCCAGAAGGCGGAAATCACAATTAAGGTCAATGGCAACGTTATTCGGGGAGAAGAAGCCACCGAAAATATGTACGCTTCTATTGATTTAGTCGCCGACAAAATCGAGCGACAATTGCGTAAGTACAAGACTCGACATTACACCAAGACTGGGAAGGCTAAGGAGTACGACGACGAAAGCCCAGAGTTGTCTGATGATGATGATCTCGAGCCAATTGATTTCAATGTTGGAAAGGAACCAGCAAATGGTGCTGATGTTCGACCGAAGATTGTGCGTTCTAAGCGCTTCCCTCTCAAGCCGATGATGGCCGATGAGGCGTGCAAGCACATGGACCTTCTTGGTCATGACTTCTTTATGTTCATCAATTCGGAGACCAATCACGTCAATACGGTCTATCACCGTCGTGACGGCAATTATGGGTTGATTGAGCCGGAGGCTTAGTCTTCAGCCCTGAATGGGTTTCACAGGGCGCTACTTCGGTGGCGCCCTTTTGATTTCTATCTCTATCTCTATCTCTATCTCTATCTCTGTCTCTATCTCTGTCTCTATCTCTGTCTCTATCTCTGTCTCTGTCTCTATCTCTATCTCTGTCTCTTTTGAAGCTTTGCCGGTTGCTCTTTTATTGCAAGTGTTTGCTGACATTTAATTGTGGAGGATGTATTTATCGCTTCTAAAGATAGTGGTCAATCACTTAGTAAATTCCTGTCGCTGGTGCTCAGGCACAAGCCTGAAGTCATCGGATTAACCTTAGATCAATCTGGTTGGGTTGACGTGCAGGTTTTACTTGACGCTTGTAATGCTAATGGAAGAAAAATCACTGCTGATTCATTGGCCAAAATGGTGGCTGAGAATAGCAAGCAAAGATTTGCTTTTAGCCCAGACGGCAAGATGATTCGCGCCAGTCAAGGTCACTCATTAGATGTCGAATTGGGCTATGAGCAGAAGCCACCGCCAGCAGTTCTATATCACGGTACGGCCTCTCTCTTCGTGCAGTCAATTCGCGAACAAGGTTTACTGAAACAAGGGCGCCATCATGTTCACCTCTCTAATGCGACAGACACAGCACTTGCAGTGGGTAAGCGGTATGGTCAGCCTGTCTTGCTGCAGGTAGATGCCGCAAAAATGCATACTGATGGTCACATCTTTTTTGTCAGCGAAAATGGTGTCTGGTTAACCGATGCCGTGCCACCACAATATATTTTATTTGTGGAATAGTGAAGGCATTCGTTTTAGGTTGGAGCTGTGTAGTCAGAAGCTATTGTTGGCGGTTATAGGCTCGAGAATTAGGTGATTTGGATTGGGCGGAAGATGGGTTGAGCCAGGTCAGAGAGTTGTTAGCATCAGCTGCTTGTTGGCTGTGTTACTTGGCTCTGCTTCAGCTTCTGGTGCAGAGAATTCGACGAATGCTATTCCCAAAAAAATACGTATCAGCTGTTATTAAGTGTGAGCAACGGCTCAAGCGAGAACCAGATGATTTGGCGCTCCGTAAGAAACTTGCATGCCATTACATCAAAATTGCTCAATCACTAAAGTCAGATCCTTATGAGGCAATCAAGTTTTTGCATAAGGCTGAATTGTTAGAGCCAAGCAACCCTTCTGTTTCGAAGAATCTCGATGCCATTATTTTGAAGATGGGCAAAGACCCAAGATCATTCGCTGACCGCGCTGAGATTGCGAGGGTGACCAGAAATAAAGCCGATTTCCTCTCGGCTATTAGTGAGTACTCGCAAGCACTGCGCCTTAAGCCGAGTGGTCCGATGCACGAACAACTTGGAGATATTTATCGTGTGCGCGATGAAAATGACAAGGCCATTGAACAGTACATAAAAGCTCAAAGCTTCGGTAATTCAAAAGGTCTTGAAGTGAAGCTCGGTCAAGCCTATCAGGCCAAGAAAGACATCGTAAGTGCTGTTGCTGCCTACGCCAAAGCTATGGCTATGAAATCTGATGATCCACTTGAGCAAGAGGCTCTTGTTGCTGGTTGGGAAGAAGCCCTTAAGCAGGTCATGCATCCTGAGGCAACAAAGCCATTGGACTCATTGGCTCAGCCTCAAATAGACTTTACCGAACTTTCAGATCGCATTAAAGCTGCTTGGTTGCCGCCGAAGAGAGCCGATTTTAAGACTGCGAAACTAAGTGCGAAGCTTTTTGCCAATGGTGGCATTGCCGATTGGAAAATAGTTTCCTCATCAGGAGATACTGCTTTCGATCGCTCTGCTCTAAAAGCTGTAGAGCGTCTGAAAAAGACAGGTCATGGCCTTGCGCTGCCGGCATCTCTGGTCGATAGTTCTACTTCTACTTCTATTTCTGCTTCTGCTTTTACTTCTGATCTTACTTGCACGATTGAGTTTCAGCACATCATTGGCGGTCCGAAGATCGTGCTTGTCTCATTTTGAAAATGGTTGTATATGCAACTATTTCCTCGGTCTGCATTGCCCGCGTGGGCGAGGCATATGATTTTGAAAATAGTTGTATATGCAACTATTTCCTCGATCTGTATTGCCCGCATGGGCGAGGCTTATGATTTTGAAAATAGTTGTATATGCAACTATCCGTTCGCTATGGCACAGTCGCGAAACTCAACTTGAATAATCATCTTGTAAACCTCGAAACACCTTAATCGCTTGGCAACATTTTCGTCCGGCTGTCGTCCACTTATCAACTGCCGAGGTTGCTTTATTCGCGCTTTACTCCAACTTTATTCGAGCTTTGCTCCAGCCCAGCACCCGCGCACTTAAAGATCAGGCAAAATACTGTATCTAAGAGGAGGTTAGAAAGCTAAAACAGGTAGTGAATAGAATAGAATCCTAGATGCTTACTATTGCCAGGTAATAATCTTAGGTACTTGTCTGGGCACTTGGCTTGCTCTTCGTCCCGGTTTTGATAACTCGTCCCGGTTTTGATAAAAGGAATTCCCGAAATTGTCCCCTAAATTCTCTGAAATTCTTGCACTGGCTCTCTCAATTGGTCTTGTCACAACAAGCGTGGTTGAGGTTGCACCAGCCCACGCCTTAGACCAGAACGTTTTGATTGGCCTCAATAATGACGCCGTCCGAGCCATTAATGCCCAAAACTATCAGCTTGCTATTGAAAAGCTTGAGCAGGCCATCAAGCTTGATCCCTCTTACAAGAATGCTCGGGCTAACCTTGCCATTGCTTACAACAACTATGGTCTGGTTTTTCAGAATAATCCGATGGAGGCTATCAAGTACTTCCACAAGGCTGTATTGCTCGATGCTAACAATGCCACGACTTTGCAGAACTTGAGCGGCATTATTCAAAAAATGGGCAAGAACCCCCGCTCATTTGCCGACCGTGTAGCTATCGGCGATCTGTGTCGTAAGGCTGCAGACTTTGTCGGTGCCATTGTTGAGTATGGCGAAGCACTTAAGATCAAAGACGACGGCCCCCTTCACGAAAAATTGGGTGATGTGTTTCGTGTTCGCGATGAAAACGATAAAGCCATCGAGCAATATCAAGCGGCCGGTCGTGTCGCTGACAGTGCCTCAATTGAAGTAAAACTTGGTCAGGCCTACCAGGCTAAAAAAGATATTGCTAGTGCAATTGGTGCCTACAGCAAAGCCATTTCGATGAAGTCTGATGACCCAGATGTGCAAGACGCTCTGGTCGCTGGTTGGGAAGAGGCACTCAAAGACAGCCCTACTGAGCCTAATAACCACATTGGTTTAGGTCAAGCCTTCCAGTACAAAGGTGACTTTGGTCAAGCCGAATCTGAGTATAAGCTCGCTATATCGCTTTCCCCTGGTCGTCGCAATGCAATTGCTGAGAAACTTTTAGCTGCCTTGCCAGCGGCTCGCGCTTCGCAGCAAATTAGCAAATACATCGACATGGGTGTTGATTTGCAAGGCCGTAAGCAGTACGGTCCAGCTCTTGATTCTTACAAGCGTGCTCTTGGTCTAAGTCAAGATCCAAAACAACGGTCGCAGATTCTCACCAACATGGGTACTGCTTTCCAGGCCACCGGCGACTACACCAATGCTATTAACAGCTATCAACAAGCACTGCAGCTTGATGGCTCTAACCAAGCTGCATCTCAAGGTATTAAGACTGCCACTTCTGAGCAAAAAGACAAAGCTGTGGGCGATCTTTCCGCTGCAGCTGACGCTCTCTTTAAGGCTGGCAACTACGACGGTGCTATTCAGAAGTACCAAGAGCTGCTCAAGAACGACCCTAACGATCCAGCTGTTCACTTCAATATTGGAGCTGCTTATCAGCTCAAGAAAGACTATGACAATGCCATTGTTGAATACAACATGGCGATTAACTTAGACCCTAAAAACAAGAGCTATCAGGATTCTTTGGTTAAGGTCAAAGACTTAAAAGTACAACCAATCATCAACAACGCTGTGGCGAAGCACCAGGCCAAAGATTACGCCAGTGCCATTACTCTCTATCAGCAAGCACTTGATGTAGTGCCTAACAATGCTAACCTTTGGTACAACATGGCATCGGCCCAGTACGCTGCCCAAGACTATGCTGGCGCTCGTCGCTCTTATACTAAGAACATCGAAGTTGACCCAGCCAGTCAGCCAGATAGCTTGTACTTCATCGCTACTATCGATGAGAATGCTGGCAATGGTGCCCAGGCTCGGGGCGAGTATCAGCAGTATACAAACAAGGCAAAGGCTGGCCCATATCTAACGCAAGCGAATGCTAGATTTGCCGCGTTGAGCAAGAATCCGAGCGATTGCATCAAGATCAAGTCTGAGTCTGATCTTGCTCGCGATAAAGAAGCGACCGATTCTTACGCCAAGGCTGTTGATCTGCAACGCTCTGGTCAATACGATCAAGCTATTGCCCTTTATTCAAAAGCAATTGAGATTCAACCTCAGAATGCAGATTTCAAATATGCAATCGGTACTGCCTATCAACAGAAGGGCGACCTCGACCAGGCCCTTGCTTCTTATCGCCTAGCATCTAATATGATGCCTGCCAATGAAGACTATAAGAAAGCAATCAAAGACGCCACCGTGCTCAAAGCCGGTCCACTCGTCAAGCAAGCTTATGATAAGCAGACTGCTGGTGATATCGCCGGAGCGATTGATCTCTATAATCAAGCCTTGCAACTTGATACCGATAACGGCTCAATCTACATGAACTTGGGCGTTGCCTATCAAGCTTCAGATAACTTCCAGGGTGCCTATAGTGCCTATCAAAAAGCCTTCCAGTATGACCCTAAGGGTTGTGTTGATTGCTTATTCTTCATGGCTCAAATAGAAGAGAACAATAACCAGGCATCAGCAGCGGTAGGTCACTACTCTCAGTATTGCCAGAAGGCACCAAGCGGTCAGTATGTTGCTACAGCTAAGTCGCGCATGGCCACATTGCAAACTAACCCTGGTGCGGTGCAGAAGCTCGCTACTACTGCCGATGTGAAGAACGCGCAGGCTGCTAGTGATGCTTACACCAAAGCCGTGAAGATGCAAGAAGCCACCGATTACGATGGTGCTATTACGCTCTATCAACAAGCAATTTCAATGCAGCCGAAAGAACCTGCATATGTCTATGCTCTCGCCACTTGCTACCAGGCCAAAGGCGACTTTGATAATGCCATCACCAAGTACAAAGAAGCAATTGCTAAAGCTCCAGCCAATCAAGTTGATCAGTTCAAGCAAGCCCTAGCCTCAGCTCAATTGGCTCAAGCTACTCCAATAATGGATCAAGCTGTAGCCAAGCATAGTGGCGGCGACCCTGCTGGCGCTATTCCTCTATATGAGAAGGGTCTGGCCCTGTATCCACAGAACGCTCATGGCTACACTAACTTGGCTGGTGCCTATCAAGCCATTGATGACTTCAATAAGGCCAAAGCTAACTATCAAAAAGCAATTGATCAAGATCCCAAAGGCGAATCAGATAACTGGTACTTCATTGGTTTGATTGATGAAAACAATGGCCAGGTGCCAATTGCCCTTTCTGATTACGGCAAGTATGTAGCGGCAAAACCAACTGGCACTTATGCTGGAGACGCTAAGGCTCGATTGGCCAGACTGAAAGCTAACCCAGCTTCAGCTCAGAAACTCTCGACTCAAGCTCAAGTGAAGGCCTCGACCGCAGCCTCTGGCGCCTATACCGAAGCTGTTGAGCTACAGAAGGCGCAGAAGTACGATGAAGCCATAGCCAAATACAAAGAAGCAATTGCTGCTACTCCGAACGAAGCTGGCTACTACTACAGCATGGGTACTTGCTACCAGGCTAAAGAAGACTTCGATAATGCTTTGACTGCCTATCAGAAGGCCAGCCAAATCAACCCTGCTGAGCCGGCTTACAAACAGCTAGTTGTTCAGATGAAGCAGAGCAAGGCTTCTCCGCTGGTCAATTCTGCCATCGAGAAGCAGACCAAGCCTGATGCCGCTGGTAAGTTTGACCTGGCCGGCGCCATTGCTGATTACGAAGCTGCTCTGAAGATTTCTGATGATGGCACCACCCATAGTTATCTTGGTACTGCTTATCAGGCCCAAGGCAATAACCAGAAAGCTCTGAGCGAATACACAAGAGCTCTAGCTCTTGATAAAACTCTGGTTGATACCTACTACTACTTAGGTACTGTGTATGAAGCCTTGAAGCTTCCTGCTAAGGCCATAGAAGAGTACCAGCGCTTCGTGCGCACTGCCCCAGCCAACAATGGCAACATGGCTGCGGTTAAAGAGCGCTTGAAGTTGCTGGCCCCTGCTCGTAAATAAAAGAGAATCTTGTGCAACTAGCTGACCCCATAAAAAGGATGTTGAAGACTTACAATCAATGTCGCACCTACAGTGATCAAGGTTCTTTCTATAATTCGTCAGGGCCACTTTGCCTTGAGTATCAAACCGAGTTTGAACGCACCAAGCAGTTCAAGTTAACTTGGCGGCAAGTCAAAGATGACCCGGCCGCTGAATTGATGAGTGGCGAACTGCTAGCCAGCTCTTCTGGATCATCAGTGACTATGCGCTTAGATAGCCCTGGTGCCGAAACAAAAACTAAGACCCGCGATTACGTTATGGTATTTGATGCCTTAGCCGATATTGAGGGCGTGATTCAGAGTCTGGTTATTGTTCCTCAGTATCTCTTCTATCCACCTGATGAAATTGTAGCTACAGGCCAGTTTGAAGATTTTGAAGAATATGAAGAAGTCGTCTTCAACGACGAAGCCTGCGTTAAATTTAGTACTATGAATAATGGCATACGCCGTGAGCTCGTGCTCTCACAAGTTGATGGCACCATGCGTCGCCACTTTATGGGAACGGGTCTTATAGAAGGTGGCGAAGAAGTGCTCTCTGCCCTTGGTGCGCCGATGTCTAATTGCCTTGATATTAGATCGGTTAAGTTAGAAGCCGGTATTTTCGGCTAGGTTTTTCAGACTGTTACTTCTCGAAAATTTCGTCAACGGCTTCGCTTTGACTGCGGTTGCTGCTGCCTGATACCACATCTCTGATGGAAGCGGCCTTTTTTAGTCCGGGTGGCAGAGTAAAGAAATTAGCTGCGACTGACACTTTTTCGATTTTAGTTGTATCGAGGTTGATCTCTCGACTGCCTTTGTTTTTCATCCCTGTGATGAAATCTACTCGGCCGTGAGTGCCAATAAATGTAAGTGGAATGCCGCCGTTGGTAGGAAGTTTGTAGGTGGCATAAAGGATTTTTTCTGTTTGAGGAGCGGCAATGCCATTCAGTTTGATAAATTTCATGGTTGTCCAGGGCGAAGTTAGTCGCTCAATTTTAAAGCCGTCCAGCATCATGGTTGATGCTCTCATGGGCCGGTCCAATACTGTCCGATCTTTTCTGCCAATTAGTAAGTCGGATAACAGTCCGGTGTCTTCGAATTCTTTTAGATCTTGAGTGAAGTAAGTTTTGTCATCGGGGCGATAGATTGTTACTTTCCAGTCAGGTGCTTTGGCCAGCAAAGTAAAACGTAGCTGGGCTGTATTGTCTAAGCGAACTGCATTTGGAGTCACTGTGAGCTGTTCTGTACCCATGAAGTAGTGGGTTTGATAGATGCGAACAGCTTGAATGGACTTGGCTGCGGCTCTGGGTTGCGCAGCCCAAGCTTGGTTGCCTGGGCCAAGCGAAAGCCATGGACTAAGTAAAAGGCATGCCGCAAATAAAGGGTAAGCCTTAAGTAAAAGGCATGCCGCAAATAAAGGGTAAGCCTTAAGTAAAAGGCATGCCCTAAGTACCAGGCCGCCACTAAGTGGATTGAACTGGAGGTTCTTTGCCAGTAAGTGTTTTAGCTCATTCATAGCGGTCAAATTTGCCTTCGCTTTAGGCTTGGAATTTGCCTAATTATTCTTCTTGTGGTTGCTTGGGTCGCTGTTAGTCGTTGGTGCAATTTTTCCCTTATGGCTTTCGCTGCTGCCGCCAGCGCTATCGAATAATTCCTGATAGTCAGCGTCTGCTGCCCGTGTATTGGCCGAGCTTACGACTTCACTAACAGACTTTGCCAGCTTATAACCGGTTGGTGCTTTGAAAATGCTTGGGGAAATATCTACCTCTTCAATCTTTGAGGTCTCAATATGGGTCTGCCTGCGCCCTGCATTGCTCATGCCAGTGACGTAATCTCTTCCTCCGTGCGTAGTCTGGTAGCCAATCGTTATGCCACCGTTGGTTGGTAGTTTGAAAATTGCGTAGTCTAACCGCTCTAATTCAGGCACATTTTGTGGCAGTGGTAGATACTTGAGCATTTTTTCTTTGCCGGTCATGCGCACTAGTTTTTGACCGCAAAATTCAAATGGGGTAACTCTATATTGGTCATTGCGTTTATTCACTATAGTGCGATCTCTAATTGTCAGCACGAAACCAGACAAAAGCCCCGCTTGCTCAAAGTCACTCAGGCTTTTGCTGCAGTAGCTTTTGTCGTCGTTGCGAAAAACTGTGACTCGCCAATCTGGTGCTTTAGCCACAACGATATATTTAAGGCCACTGGTATTTTCTAGCCGCATGCCTTTGCTGTTGAATGTCATCACACTATTGCCCATTACATTATGTGTCTGGGTAAGCCTGAGCGCCTTTTCGGCTTGGGCTGGAGGAGCGTTAGAGACTGAGAAAATTAGGGTTGTATAGCACGCCGAGAGGGTTAGCAAAAATTTTGCTAGGGGTGAAAAGTAATCAGCTTTTGTTACCGACATTTTTCAGGTAGATCCTCAGCATCACGCACAAGGCTATCCCCATTGTACCTGCGCTGACCAAAAGCGGAATAGGTATATTCATGTAGTTAGCAATGCTGTCGACCCGCAGTGGCTCGATCAGCACACGACCTAGTGAATAACCAGCAAGGTAGGCACAGCTTGTCATTCCAGGATATTTATTAGCTTTGGGAGCGACGCCAAAATAAAGCAAGAAAAAGAGGCCCAGATTCCAAATACTTTCGTAGAGAAATGTCGGGTGGAAATAATTGAAAGTGCGGTACTCCATCGGTCTTGAGTCAACCGGAATAAATAGTTTAAGGAGAAAATTGTCGTCAACCGGATGGCCAAAGGCTTCAGAATTGAAAAAATTGCCCCAGCGTCCCACCGCCTGTGCCAGCGGTATTGAGGCGAAGAGTGTGTCTGCGTAAGCAAGCAGAGGAAGTTTCTCTTTTTTCAGATAGATGTAAGCGGCAATGATGCCACCAATTAGGCCACCATGAATAGACAAGCCACCTTTCCATGTTGCCAGAATCTCACCTGGATGAATGAGAAAGTAACTGGGATTAAGGGCGGCATAGTAAAGCCGGGCTCCTAGGACGCCCGAAATAAAGCAGATGAGAGACAGATTGATAAGCTTGTCGCCATCAAGGCCGCGCGACTTGCACATTTTTACTGCGGCAAAAACGGTAAGCATAAAGCCTGCAGCAATCATCACCCCATACCAGCGCACTGTGAGCGGGCCTAACTGGCAGAGTATGGGGCCGGGTGATTGAAATACCATGTTATTAGCTAATAGGGTGCCTGGTCGTTAGGATACTGGCCGCCATAGACGTCTTTGGGCGCCTTGCCTTTACTGCGATCTTGGTTGGCCGGGAGACCAGGGTCATGCTGTTCGTCTGATGGATCGTCGCCGTGTGGATCTGGACCGTGAGGGTCGCCGCCATATTTTTGCAGTGGAACCATTTTGGGCGCGAGGTCGCTGGCGCTTGTCAACAGGGCGGTCTGAGCGGCAACAACGAGAAGTGCTGAGCTTAGGTTGGCGATAATAGCGCTTGACATGCTTTATTCCTCCACTAACTTTTAAGGTCTTGGCGAACAAGCAGCCAGTATAGAGTAGACGCCATTGAATAGCGTTAAAATGTTGGCTTAGAATGAGGGATTAGTTTGGCATGGCTAAGGGAAAATCGCGCTGGGTTTGCCAGCAATGCGGCTTTCAGAGCTCGCGCTCGATGGGGCGCTGTACTGAATGTGGCAATTGGAATTCGTTTGTAGAAGAGCTGGCGCCAGAAGACGAGAGCGCTAAAAAAGGTTTTGCTGCAAGACTTTCGGCTGTCACTGCTGCTGCCGCGGGCTCCAATGGCGCGAATGGCAATTCTTCCGCTCAGGCCAACAAAGCCTTGCCACTCTCTCAAATTGATACCGATGAATCTGGTCGCCTTGAGACCGGTATGGCAGGCCTAGATGAAGTTTTAGGTGGCGGCCTCATGCCGGGTTCGGTCATTCTCATTGCTGGAGATCCCGGCGTGGGCAAATCGACTTTGCTTATGCAGGTAGCAAAAAATCTTTCCCGCAATCATCAGATTCTTTACATCACTGGTGAAGAGTCTGCCGCCCAAGTAAGTCTGCGGGCAGGACGTTTGGGTGTCACGTCTGACAATGTCTTGGTGGCTGCTGAGCAGAACGTCGTAAATGCCGCTGAAATGATGTTGGCCAGTGATTCGGCCGTATGTGTGGTGGATAGTATTCAATCGGTCTATCACCCCGAAATTGCCAGTGCTGCTGGTTCTGTTAGTCAGGTAAGAGAAGGAACTCAGCTTCTCATTCATGCGGCTAAGCGCAAAAACATCGCTACTATTTTGGTTGGTCACGTCACCAAAGAAGGCACCATTGCTGGCCCCCGTGTCTTAGAGCACATGGTTGATGTGGTTCTTCAGTTTGAAGGCGATCGTACCCGGCAGCTAAGAATTTTACGGGCAGTAAAAAATAGATTTGGCTCAACCGCTGAGCTTGCCATATTTTCAATGTCAGAAGAGGGCTTGTCTGAGGTTGATAATCCCAGTGCTCTGTTTTTAGGCGACCGACTCTCTAAGGTCGGACAGAAGCAAGCTCCTTCAGGAACAGCTGTTATCGCTGGGGGCGAAGGCAGTCGCAGCCTCTTGCTTGAAGTGCAAGCCCTGACTGTCTCTACACCGAATCCCTCGCCACGGCGAGTAGTGAACGGTTGGGATTATAACCGCCTGTTGCAACTCGTTGCCGTGCTAGAAAAGCGTGCCGGGCTTCACCTTGCCCGCCTTGATGTCTATGTCAATATTGTCGGCGGCCTTGATTTTAGTGACCCGGCTGGCGACCTTGGAATTGCACTGGCTGTTGCTACTTCCTTCTTAGATCGCTCGATTGATCCAGGCCTGGTGGCTGTTGGTGAAGTTGGCCTCACGGGAGAAATTAGACCAGTTTTGAATCTTGGTCAAAGGCTGAAAGAAGCTTCGCGCCTTGGTTTTAAGAAAGCTCTGGTGCCCCAGGCTTCGCTGCCTTTGAGCAATATACCTAAGGGAATGGAAGTAATTGGCGTAGAAAATATTTCTGAGGCCCTGCAGAAGGCCATACCAAACTTGATGTCTGGCTCAAGTTCTTCGGCCAAAAAGAATTCGGAAAAAAACTTGGCAAATACGCTCGAAATCAGTCAAAAATTAGAAGATGAAAGCATACTCTCCCTCTGAGCATCTGGTTAAGCAGCTCGCTGGGCTGCCCGATAGCCCCGGTTGCTATATATTCAAAGACGAGCTTGGCGACATTCTTTATATTGGCAAGGCGCTAAGTCTGCGCTCTCGGGTGCGTTCTTACTGGGCTGATATTTCTTGGCGCGAGCGGCCGAAACTAGCGGTGATGATACCTAAAGTCGCCACCATTGAAACAATTCTCACTAACTCAGAGAAAGAAGCGCTCTTACTTGAAGCCAATCTGATTCGGCAGAAGCTGCCACGCTATAACGTTTCGCTTAAAGATGATAGACGTTATCCCTGGCTGGCCATTACCTATGATGTGGCCTTTCCTCGTTTGGTGATGATTCGCGACCCGGTGCGCTTCAAGAAAGATAATCCGCGAGCCAAAGTATTCGGCCCTTATGTTGAAGCTGGTCAAATGTGGGAAACCATGCGCATCTTAAGGCGTGTTTTTCCTATGCGGCAGCGCAAAACACCACTCTTCAAAGATAGACCGTGCATGAACTTTCATATTGGTCTGTGCCTAGCACCATGCCAAAAGAAAGTAGAGCCCGAGCCCTATGATCGCATGGTCAAACAAGTAGAAATGTTTTTGGCCGGTCGTCAGACTGAAGTTATCGATCAGCTCAAGGCCGATATGGAGAAGGCTTCAGACAGCCTAGAGTTTGAGCAGGCCGGTAAAATTCGTGACCGCCTGGTGGCATTGCGGTCTGTCATTGAAAAGCAACAAGTATTTTTCCAGAGCAATAAAGTTAGCCACGATATTGTTGCTGAAGCCCATACTGAAAAAATGATGTCAGTTTGTTTGATGAAAGTGCGCGAAGGCAAGCTGATTGCTTCTGAGACCTTTGCCATTCCCCTTCTCGAGAAGACATCTTGGGATGAAGCCTATCAGGCTTTTGTTGACCAGTACTATACAGCTTGCGAAGACGTAGCTATTCCACAAACAATTTTGTTGCAGCATGAATTGAGTGATATGGATGTGCTGCGCGAATTTGTTAGTGGTAAGGCAGAGCTTGCGGTAAAGCTTTTGGTGCCCCAGCGTGGTGGCAAAAATGATCTGGTTGATATGGCCATTAAGAATGCTGAACATGCTCTGGGCCAGGAGGTTAACCGTGTCACTCAACTTGATGCCAAAGTTGAGCGCACCCTTACTGCCCTAAAAGAAGGCCTGGGTATAGACAGGCTGCCCAACCGCATTGAGTGCTTTGATATATCAAATATTTCGGGTACTGATAACGTTGCCAGTATGGTTTCTTTTGAAGCCGCCAAGCCGAAGAAGACTGAATATCGTATGTTCAAAATACAGAGTGTAGAAGGCGAACCAAATGACTTTGCTTCGATGAAAGAAGCAGTGGGCAGGCGTTATGCCAGGCTAATTCGTGAGCAAAAGCCTTTTCCTGATTTGATTATTATCGATGGTGGCAAGGGTCAATTAGGTGCTGCGATGGAGGCGCTCACTGCCCTCGAATTGGGTGGTCTGAAAATAGGCGATCACGAATTTTCTATTGTTGGTTTAGCCAAGAAGCAAGAAGAAGTGTACTTCCCCAATCGCTCGATGCCGGTGTATATACCAAGGCGTTCTGAAGCCCTGCACTTGTTGCAGGCTGTGCGCGATGAAGCGCACCGCTTTGCTGTCACCTTCCACCGCAAATTGCGAGCCAAGCGCGTCATTGCCTCTCAGCTAGATGTCTTGAAGGGGCTTGGTGCCAAGCGTCGCAAGAAGCTAATAGATCACTTTGGTTCGTTTGAACAAATAAAGTCAGCCACTTTAGAGGAAATAGAGGCCTGTGAAGGTATTCCAAAAAAGCTAGCTCTGGAGCTGTTTACCTTCATGCAAGACTTGAAGAACAAGCCTAAGGCTAAGCCAATTCTGACCGGGATGGAGCCAGCCGATTCTTCAGAAGCTGATGTGGATGGCTCTGATGCTGCCCCTAAAGTAAGCGGAAAGGAGCTAGCAATGGTGGCTGAAGATGCTGGCCAATATGATGATGGTGAAATCAAAGAAGTATCGATTCTTGATCAAGAAGATGAAGAAGAGTTCTACGCTGAAGACGTTGAACCTGATGAAGAGCGTTTGCCCGAGCCAGGGGATGAATAAGGAAGAGTAACTAGAAATATCTAGCTCAGGCGACGCAGTAGAAGTGCATCAATATCTTCAGGCAGAATCTGTTCTTTCGAAAAAACTATTGAGGCAATAAAGCCCTGGCGATTGAAGTGGTCTTGAGCTTTGTTGCTTTTGTTATAGCTAATTTTTTGGCCTGTCAGGTCGCTGACGAATCCGCCCAGGGCCTCAATAATCGGTTGCGCTGCTGACACGCCGCAGAAATGGCTCAGGCCTTGAGCAAATTCATCAGTTCCATCTAAGGGATCTATCTGCCAGAGTAGGTCTGCTTTGGTTGGCTCTGTAGGCAATTCTTCTTCTGAGTAAGATTGTGGTAGCGCCTCTCTCGCTGCTGCCAGAATGATTTTGCTGAGATTTATATCGACAGCTGTGACAAGCTCAGAGTAATTTTTCATATGTGTTTTGAGCTTTTGCTGCAAAGCGCTCGCATCAAAATCACTTTGCCCTGCCGTTTGTTGGGGGAACTCTTGGCGGCAGGCACTGACTATTGTTTTTTGCAGGTGGGCAACTTCTTTTGCTATATCAGCGTTTGTACCAGCTATCTCGCCTTGTTTCCCATGGTTAGTGCTGCTCATGTCTGTCTTTCGTTGATTCTTCTGTGGGTATTTATGTTATGTTGAGGAGCAAGTTTTAGTAATGGAATTATTGCGGCGCTTCTTCTAGTTTGTCTAATGGGAGATTGTCTTGTCAGCAGGTGTTGGCCTAGCTCTAGTACCCAGTGGGAGAGATTGTCAGACCATTTCTTCTCTGCTCGGCCAGTGTGAAGTTCGTGGAGTTGAATTTGCGTTCTCCTTAAACACCTCGAACTCTATTGCTCATTTGAGTTTAATGCAAGCTAGTTTTGACCAACAGCAAACAGCCATTGATTTGTTGCAGGAGTTAGATTTTCAGGCGCTGGAGTCTTCAGCTAGAGGCCAATTTCTTCGCCAACCCATAAAGGTTGTCGATATTAGTGTTTGGGCCACCAAGATTGTTTTTCTAAATTTCTCGCTTAGCCCTGAGCTTAGCCAATTGCATACTGAGGTGGCAAATCTTTGGTTGCCAAAAGCGCTGTGTTCCTCGGCCGATCCACAGAGCTTTAGCGATATTAGTGAGGGGCAGAAGCAGAGCATAAGTGCCACTGGCTATCCCTTTAGCTACGAGCAATATTTGCCCCACATCACTTTGGCTCATTTGAAAGATGGCAATGGCACAGCTGAGAAAATTGGGCTCATGAACGACTTGATAAAGACTGAGCTGCCACAAGCCATCCGCTTCGAAAGGCTGGTGGCCTTTGCCGTTGAACCTCTTGGGCTCTGTCGACAGATTATTAGAGAATGGCAAATCTAGATTTTTCGCCCTGGTTTCTTCCCCTGAATTCTTCCTTCTATATTTGCCTAGTTTCGGTCTGTGGCAAGCCGGGCAGACTGATAGCAGGAAGCTAGTCAAACGGAAGCCAATTTGCAGGAAGCCCAGAAGTACCTACTCACTACTCACGAGCAAGTGCTAATTGCCTTTAATAGCAGTAGATAATCTTACTAAGACTTACCGCCAGGGAAAAGTAAAGGCTGTCGACAATGCCTGCTTTGACGTAGAAGAAGGTGAGGTCTTTGGTCTGATTGGGCCAAATGGTGCTGGGAAAACAACCATATTTGGCTGCTTATTGGCCCTTACTCATCCAACTGCTGGTTCTATAAAAATTGATGGCATGTCGCCATTCGATCTTGATGTGAAGCCCCAGATTGGTTTTTTGCCTGAGCGTCCTTGCTACAACCGTTGGATGACTATCCGGCAATTTCTGGCCTACCATCATTGGATGGCTGGGCGACCAACCATGGAGCGCGAGGCTGAGATTAAGCGGGTCTTGGCGCTGGTAGAGCTTGACGTTGATATTAAGCGACGCAAGGTCAGGGAGATGTCTCGGGGCATGTTGCAGCGCCTTGGCATGGCCCAAGCGTTGATTGGCCATCCGCGCATATTTTTCTTGGATGAACCGACATCGGGAATGGATCCGCTCGGTTTTATTTTGATTCGCAAGCTACTTCTAAAGTGCAAAGAAGAGGGCATGACTATCGTGCTCAATTCTCACCACCTCCACGAGGTGGAAAAAGTTTGTGATCGCATTGCTTTTATTCGTAAGGGAAAAATAGAGGAAGTTGCTGACGTTGCTGCGCTCTCGCAAGTGCGGCAAATTCTCATTGTCAGTTGGTTGGCTTGTGATATTGATGCTGGGCCGGTATTAGCATCTGTAGCCGAGACTTCTGGCTGCCCATTAATTGAAGCATCGGGTGAAACAGCTAAGTTTACGGTTTCGGGCAACGAGAAAGCCGCCGATATCATCGCCAGTTTGTCTGCTAGTGGTTTGAGGGTTTATAAATCTAATTTTGAAAAGCGAGAGCTGGTGGAGCTTTTCTTAAATGCGCCGGAGCCAAACTCCGGAGAAAACCTCGATGCAAATGGAGGTTCTAAACTTCCAGATGAATAGAACTCTTTTCAATCCAGCCGTTTTTGCTTATACGCTTTATGTCAAATTCGCAGACCCACGCTATTGGGTAATTCCACTTCTTCTCATGACTGCGCCTACCTTTGGTCTAGTGCTTACGATGTCGTTTCCTCATCCGTCTTTGACGGATGAGCTGCAAAAGGCTATCGCCGGTGGCATTCATCACTATTTCTTGCAGTCGGTAGTTTATTTGCTGTTCGCCTATATGTTCATCAGTGATGGCCCTGCTGGAGGGAAGCTCGTTTCTGAGGCTGACTCGTTGTCATTGCTTTTTACGCGACCAGTAACGCGCTTCTGCTATGTATTGACCAGGTATTTAGCCGCTGTGGTTGGAACCAGTATTCTGATGCTCGGTGCTCTTTTGCTAGTTTATTTGGTTGGTTTTTGCTATGGCATTACTGCCATTGATATCAGTCTTCTTACTGTGGCAACAATCATTTTAAATGCTGCTAGTTGGAGCTCGCTTGTGATTTTTATGCATAGTGCACCTCCCCTAATTGCCATAGTGACTGTGTTCATCCTGATGGGCTGTGCTGGTGTTGGCAATATATATTCGCAGGCTGCGCAATCTACAAATGCTTTTCTTGAGTTGCTAAAGACGGTATGTCTATTTATCAACGAGTGGTTCGGAGACTTCATGCCGACCTCGATTGATTTGGTTGCCATGACTACAGCCTCTGCCTTTGATATTTATGAGCTCGCCATTTTTGTCTCCAACATTGCCTTCTTCATTCTGATTGCTGCTTTTGCTCTGTCTTGTCGGGAGTTTTCTTATGGCTCAGAGTAAAGATAGTAGCGCCAGCCCCACCAGCAAAGGCAGAATCAATACACTGACTATTCCGATTTGGTTTATCGTTCTGGTCAGCTGGTTATTGTGTTTTCGTGTCTATGCCAAGTTAACCCAGCGTGAAGCACCTAGCGATAATTGCGTGGCCTGGATTACGCCGATACAACTTGAGCAGATGTCGCAGAAGCCAGGCGGTATCAAAAAAGACTTAGTAATGTACGAGTTTACTGCTGACTGGTGTCCGCCGTGCAAAAAGAGAGAGCGCACAGTGTTTAGGGCACCGAAAGTAATATCAGAGATCAATAACAATTTTGTACCAGTGCGCGTAGACTTGACTAACGAGGCTCTGAGCTCTATCCCCGCAACTAAGAACCTGACTGAACGCTATTCGGTTAGCACTATCCCTCGCTGTGTTATTACCTTAGCGTCTGGTGAGAAGGTTGATGATGACTACTATTCCTTCGGTGATAAGTTTTCTGATTTTATTACGGCCTCTATAAAGAAAGCCGTTACAGTTAGGGCCAAAGTTGACTTGGCAAAAGGCAATTACGAACAGGCCATAGCTAAGCTGAGCCCGGATCTTCTCACTGGTAATGCGGACGTCGATCGATATGATTCTTCGGATTATCTGATGTGCCATCACTTGCTGCTCGTCAACAAGCGGCAAGCGGAAGTGGAGCCAATGATGCAAAAGGCATTTGAAAAAAGCTCTAAGTACTATTCTATGTCTTCTGAAAAGGAGCCACTTTTGTGGCTGAAGCAACTGAATATGTATCTGCGCGATGAGATCAGCGATGAGCAGCTGCTGAAATTCAAAGGCGACCACTACGATAAAGCAACTTACTATCTGGCAATTGGCCTTAAGCAATTGCGACTGGGTGATAAGGGTAAAGCGCTTAAAGCTCTGCATCAAGCTTCAGTCATGAGCGCTAAGGGTTATCGCTCCGACGGTTTGTCCGAGCCATTGGTTGACGAACTAGAGAAGTAACTATAAAAGCAACTATAAAAGTGCTATTTGATCAGTGTGAGTGTCTATTTAGTGAGAATAGTTGAGTACTCAACTATTTTTGAAAATGACCATTGCTCGCAACCTGGTAAAAAATGCTTTTACATGTAAGTGCTCTCTTGTAAATCTAAGCTAGTTAAAAACCACCGTTCTCTCTCTTTGGCTTGTTTTTTACTGAGTGGATCATCGCAGTCCAAATACTTCGCTGGGCATACCACTGTCGAATTTATCACTCGCTGCGCCCCTTCCAGCTTTTGTACTTTGGCGCAATGAAGCACTCCTTGCCAGCGTGACTTTGCGGCATCGAGTGGTGCCGAGCTATTATTCACGATAACTAGTTGAAAGTATTTGGGATTAAATGCTGTCAGCTGTGTCGTAACTGGCTTTAGCAGCTCATTACTTTGGTCATACATGGGGTTGTGAGTCTCAAGAAACTGATTCGGACTCAGGCCCATATCGTTTGCAAGCTTAGAGTAGTCAGCCATAGAAAGTTCGCTTCTTATTGTGGTCGGCTCGTACCCAAGTATCAGCAACGATTCTTCTGGAGCACCGTCTCTATGCGGCTTGGTGCTGTTTTGCTGATCAAATCGATTGAGGTTGAACCACTCAAGTTTTTCTTCTGAGTTACTTGCGACATCTTCAAAATATAGCTCTGAAAGAGCTTGTTTCAGTGCTCTGATTGATTGCCTTTGGTCAATTGATGACTTAACTCCAGTTTGGTGAACTAGGGCAAAGCCTGGTTGGGTGAAGTCTATTCGACAAACAAGCTCGTAGATGCTTCGTGCCAATGACGTGATCGAGTCATCATCTCCTTGCGTCAGTAGCCACGGTTCCGTCGAATTTATCATGCTACTGCTGCTCTCTGTTTTCGAAAAATAGGTGTATATACACCTATTCTATAAACTTCGAATCAAGTAATCTCTATTGCCCTTGAACAGGATAGCCAAGCTCGATTGCGCGCTTTTCGTCGGCGCTAGATTGACTGCTGTTGCCATTGAGCTTATGCAAGAGTGCCCGGTGGTAGTAGGCTTCGGCGTAGTCTTCACGGTTTTGAATTGAACTATTAAAGTCTTTCATCGCCAGCTCGTACTGCTTCAAGGCCATGTAAATTGTGCCTCGTGTGTCGTAGGCTTCGGCCATTTCGGGTGAGAGTTCAATGGCCTTGTTAACGTCCACCATGGCGGCATCAAGGTTGCCGGCTTGGGCCATCATCCAGGCCCGATTATTGAAGGCTGGTGCGTAACTCTTGTCTGAAATAACCGCTTCATCTAAGTCGCTGATGGCTTTGCTGCGCTCTCCAATCAGGGCCAGGCAAGTTCCTCTTTGGTTCAAAAGAGCTGCTAACTTGCGACTTTGGCTGGCGGCCATAGCGCGCTCAAACATTTCGCGTTTTTGCGGTGACAGTTTACTTTGATCTAGATTAGGAAGGCCGGTAGAGTGCTCTTGTATCTGGCTGATTCGCTCATTGAGCAGGCTGACATTGCTCATGGCCTGCATCTTTTCAGCCGTAGTCGTGCGTACAGTAAAAAGATTAGTGCTGGGTAGACCGGCGCTCTTTGCGCCCTCTTCGGCGGAGGGGTCAGAAAAGGTTGATGGCAGTTTACCAAGGGCTGACTGGGTGCCAAGAGAAGTAATGGCGACAGCTGCGGCAGCGCTACTTGCCACCTGCCCAAGGCGTATGCCCATCTGTCTCATCAAAAACCTCCCACTCGTCCCTGCATTTGATCAGTCTAATTATGAAGCTTACAGGGCTTTGTTCAATATTAGGATGGAAAAACAAGAATTTCATCTGTAAGTACTGTTCGAATCTCTTGACTTGTGGAATGATGGATTTATGTAGGACAAATTAGGCAGGGATAAGCGATTAGGCATGCTGGCTGGCGCTGGCTTGGTCAATGGTTACTTTCAGGTTTAGGTTTAGATTTAGATAGTTTTACTCGGTCGCACATCAGGATAGGGGCGCTTACGGACAACCTCCCGTGGGCGCTTTTATTCTTTTGGCCAGATGATGGTAATATCTTGTCATTCCAAACCATAGAGATAGCCATGGGCCTTTCATTCAAGAATTTTCACGCCAAGCATTTTTTGCGTAAGAATTTTAAGCATATAGTTGTGTGGACAATGATCCTGTTGTTCCTTGGAACTCTTGTGCCCTCTACCTTCTTTATGTTTATGGGCAATTAAGCAGCAATAGAATGCAAGCTCAAAAGAACCGACCGCCCCTGGCCGAGCGCATGCGCCCCAGGGAACTAGACGAATATTACGGTCAAGAAAAGCTTTTGGCAGAAGGCGGTGTGCTGCGCACAATGCTCTCTGGCAATACTTTGAGTTCTTTTATTCTCTGGGGGCCGCCCGGCGTTGGCAAAACTACCTTGGCTCGCATTATTGCCCGCGAGACTGATAGCAAGTGGATTGCCTTTTCAGCTGTCGCCTCGGGCATGAAAGAAATTAAGGGTGTGATGGCCGAGGCTGAGGCTTTCATGAACCTTGAAGGTCGTCGCACAATTATGTTTGTGGATGAAATTCACCGCTTTAACAAAGCCCAGCAAGATGCTTTTTTACCTTATGTCGAAACTGGCGTCATTTGCTTAGTTGGTGCCACCACTGAAAATCCATCTTTTGAAATCAATTCAGCTTTGCTCTCAAGGCTGAAAGTCTTTGTCATGGATGAGCTCGATTTACCAGCGCTTTTGAAGATCATGCAGACTGCATTGGTCGACAATGAGAGAGGTTTAGGCGATCTCGATTTAACGGCATCAGACGATACACTCAAACTCATTGCTGCCTATTCATCGGGTGATGCTCGCACTGCTCTAAATTCTCTTGAGATGGCTGCTAACCTCGCTCACCGCCGCGGCCAAAAAGAGATAAGCGAGAAAGAAATTCGCTCTGCGGTGCAGCAGGCCGTGCTCAAATATGACAAAGATGGTGAGAACCATTTCAATTTGATTTCGGCTCTGCACAAGTCGATTCGCAATTCTGACGTAAATGCCAGTATTTACTGGCTAGCGCGCATGATGGAAGCTGGTGAGGAACCGATGTATGTAGCGCGGCGCCTGGTGCGCTTTGCTTCAGAAGATATTGGTTTGGCTGCACCGCAAGCTCTGACTCAGGCCGTGGCAGCTATGCAAGCAGTGGAATTTATTGGAGTGCCAGAAGGTAAATTAGCCCTGGCTCAATGTGTTGCTTATATGGCCCTGGCGCCTAAGTCAAATGCTTTGTATAAAGCCTATAACGAAGCGGCTCAAGATGCACTAAATACGGTGCAGCATCCCGTGCCATTGCACTTGCGCAATGCACCGACTAAGTTGATGAAAGAAATTGGCTACTCTAAGGGTTACCAGTACGCTCATGATTTTGCTGGTGGCAAGGCAGATACCATGCAGTGCCTGCCCAATGAGTTAGCTGGGCGTAAATACTATCAACCGACCGAACGAGGCTTTGAAGGCAAGATCCGCAAGGCCGCCGGGCGAGAAGTGGTTGAAGGGTAATTTGGGGCTGTTAATCGAAGTGGTTAATCTCAGCTGTTAAATACAATGGTTAGTCTCAGTGGCTAATCTTAAAGACTAAAGAGGAGAAATTGACTAGCAATTTCTCCCTTTATCTAGAATGTTTCTAAGTAGCGTTCTTAGCCTTTTTTGAGGAAGCTTTTAGGAACGAAACTATGCCACCATTTGCGCGCTTTTACTTCAGCCAGTTCTGCTCTTGTACTGTTGAGGATGCTCGACAAGCGAGTGTTCTCATCTTCACAAGTAACGAGAATGTCTTCTAAGTAATCGCGTTCTACTTTGATTTTAGCCAGAGCGTCCATCAAATAGCGGCGTTCTTTAACAGCAGCTTCTTTTTCGTATTCAACTACCTTAAGCACGCGCACTTGTTCTTCTAGAACGGGAATTCTTTGGATAGCCCAGAACTGGCTAACCATAATTTGTTTTACCGCTGCGTTCTCTTCTGTCAGTTCTTGCATCTTTGAAAGCAGAGCGATAACTCTTCTTTGCAAATAGGCAACTTCGTCCTGGCTCTTAGTAACAACGCGCTGTTCTCTATATTTTTGAACAACGTCAAGAACCTGATGACGAACGCGCCTGTCTCTTGCTTGGCGCACTCTTTCATCTTGTGGATCTGACACCGTCTCTGATGCCCATTTAAAGATGTGTTCTAAGCCGTCAACGGCAACAGCATCCTCATGTTCACCTTGATTTGGCGAGAAATCTAAATTATCGGCAGTATTTTTTTTATGAATGCTCACACTTATACCCCTTTCTTGAAACCTACTATACCGATAAACCGTGATTTTGTAAAAGTAAATTTGCCATTGCCAATGGTGCAGGCACCACTTACCTCTTGAAAGCACCGCTAATGGTGTATGGGTGGTGCGTTCGGCTGATACTGTCAGTGGTGACATAAGTTAAACGAGGTGGTGTTTGCCTGGTTTGAGCTAGCAATTTGCTGGTGGGGTTTGATTAATTCCAACTGATCGCTTTGATTAATTTCTGGCGAAATTGCGTATATAAGGATGTAGGCGTTTTATCGGACGCGATTTTGGGAAGTCGGGCCAACTACTTATATAGGAATGGTGGCGGGGCAATTTCCCGGGAACCGGGGCTTCGGTTCTCGGTTCAAGCTTCTAGGTCCATGATCTAGGTCCCATTTAGGTCCAATGTGTACGTCCATGGTCCGAGGTCCACGGCCTAGCGGCCGGCCCAAGAAATTCTTTCAAAAATATTTTTTTGCAGTGTATTCATTAACAGGCTTGGGTTTCGGGGATTTCGGCGATAAAAAGAGGGCGAAATCATGGGAGAAACCGGGGGGTAGTACGTAATTACGCGCAAGACAAGCGCCTGCCGAATCTATAAGGTAGTGATATGCCAATTTAAAGGCCCTGGAGAGAAGTTCGTGAACAACCAATCGGCACCGAGAATAGCAAAAGCAATTTCAACCGCTCTTTTGGCTGGCGCACTTTTCACTTGCCCAATGTTCTCAGCTACCGGGTCTACCGGTGCAGCATTCGCCTACGGTGAATCTGACATGATCCAAACGCTGAGAAGCCCGCTCACATACGGTACTCCGAACAGCCCAGCCTGGGTGCCCGCTCAAGAGGGAGCCCCACCACCAATCGGTGATGGTTTCTGTCCTCCAGCAGTTACCCCTGGTGATTGCGGCGCTCCCTTCAGCCCACCAACTGCTGCCTTTGTTCCACTGACTATGGGTGGCGACAAAGCCGAGGTAAATGCATGGGTTATGCCTTACCTCACTCCACCGCCCTCAACACAGGGCTATGACTCAAGCTCCATTAATGGTTCTAGTGGTGGCTACGGTCTACAAGCTCCAGTGTCGGTTGTAGACATTTGTCCTCAAGGTGGAATGGTTGGAAGTGCTCCAACTCAGAGATGGGGAGGTCAACGGTCATTCGATTTTGGTAACCCAAACAATGTCCGGTCCAGTAGTTCAGCCCTCAATGATTTTGGCCAGAAGCTCTCCCAAAAGCCCGACCTGAAGATGTGTCCGCAATTCTCGCAAGACGGACCAAGGCAAAGGGGAGAATACCGAGGTCAGACCACCCAAGACCTGCATGGTAACCGAACACTTTTCCGAGACAATCAACGCTCCCAAATGACTATCAGTCCCTATTAATGCTCCCGCGCAAACAGCAATTCAGTCCAACAAACTATTTCTAAAAGGCTTCAGGAGGCCAGACAATGTTTAATCGTAAGTTCATCCCAGCTGTGATCTCTGCCATCACATTGAGTGCAACCACATCACTCGCCTCCTATGCCGCTAGCGCAGGACCTTATCCTGGTAGCCCACCTCAAGGTACTCCAGCGCCATTCAGCCCTGTGACTACATTGCGCACACCATTAGTTATTGGTCAGCCTACAGGTCTTCCTTTCCAGGCTCCAATCGAAGGCGCTCCACCCGCAATTGGTGATGGCCCTACTCCAGTCGGTGTCAATCCCGGTATGCTCTCGTCTCCAGAGCTAATGCCTTGGGTTCCTGCCATTCCTGCTAACCAAATCGACAACAGCTTCTCTGGTATCCCGCTGGGAATTAGTCCAGCCATCGTCTCTCCTCCTGGGGTTCTTGGACCATCCTTGACTGGCATCGTGCCACAATCTCCGTCCACTCCCGGATCAGACCCTGGTTCATTGACTGCACCAATGGGTTCCATCAACGCTTCTCAAGAAGTAAACATCATACCCAGTGGTGGATATGCCGGTACCGGTGGATACAACACATCCATTCCGTATCAACGTCGCGGTGGCCAAGAAACAAGCCAATGGGGTTACAGAGGACGTAACTCGATGATCGGTGGCTTTGGTGGAGATGGTTCACAAGACAACGTGACACGAATGGGGCCATGGGCCGGTTGGGGCGCTGTGACAGGTGTGCCTACTGGTAATGGTCTGCGGTCTGGTTCTATCGACCTCGGTGGTGGACAGAGATTCCAGGCTGGTGGGGCGATTATCCCTACTGGTTCGAGCATCCAAGACTTTGGTCTGTCAAACACTAGAGACAATCCTATCGGTGCCCTTCAAGCCAATCAGTCTTATGAATTCGGTCAAGGTATGAGACGCATACCTATGTACAGCAGCAAGACTACTGACTTCGGTCTGCCTTACACCCAGTTCTCCCCAGGCAACGTCACCGCTCAGAAGACTGGCCAACGCCAGCTTCCAACTGGAGTAATCACCAACTTCTAATAAAGATTCAGAATGATTTGCCGAGCAAATTCAGGCTGCTTCTCACCCGAAAGTCTTGAAACGCCCTTGGTACTGGGCTAACGGGGAAAAATTAGATAAAACCCTTCGGGGGGATTTTCCCATGGCTATGGGAATCCCCCCGATTCCTTTCTAGTTAAGCGTTTCGTAATATGTATCCACAAAGCAGTTCACCTAAGCAACTGGCACCCATCGGACAACGGACCTGAAAATCATGAGAAACGCCTCTAACAACAGAATCGCCAAAATGGCACTGAGCATGGCTCTTTTCTCTTGCCTATTCGGTCAGTCCGTATCTCTGCCAGCGATGGCCCAATACAGCCTGCAAGCTGAGACAGATTCATTCCTTCCTCCTGAAGTTGTGCCTCTAGACCCAGCTGTAGCTCAAAAGCTGTCGCAAGCCCAAGCTCAAGCTCGTCAAGAAAGTGCTAACAACTCCAACTCGTATGGTCAGAACTCAGCAATGAGTGGTAGCCCCGCTGGCGCTAACGATGCTGGAATGAATAATTTCAATAATCAAAATTCCATGATGAATCAAAATGGTATGAATCAAAATGGAATGAATCAAGGCAACCTGAATCCAGGTAACATGAATCAGGGCCAACCCAATTTTCAATCAAGCATGGGTGGGCAAGAAGTACCTGGTAACACTGGAACATCTGACTGGATTATGCCTGGTCAAGATCAAAATTCACCCATGACCGCCTACGGCAACGTAAGTCAAACTCAAACACTTACAGCGCCACCTGCGAATCCTCCTGTAAGACGCAGCACTCGTTATCCTGGTATGGGATCCGCCGTTGGCGCCCTGGCTACATTCGGAGCTGGAGCAATGGTAGGGTCAATGATAAGACGGCCAAGCAGCCTTTATGGTCTTGGTGCTGCCGGTTTGATGATGACTGGTTTCGGTACACGTAACGCATTCCGCTTCTAATTTTCTTTTTTGTTTGGAGACAAGGCAATGAAATTCAAGATTTTTCTTTCACTCATCGCATTGGTAGCAACAACTGCCATATCTCAGCCCGCAGCTCACGCTGATGGTGCGAGATTCAAGTTTCCAGTGAATTATTACAAAATTGAAGAACCACGCTATCCTCATTCAGCCTACATTCCACCAGCACAGCCAACTGTAAGAGCTGGTTCAACTCCAAGCGCTTCATCAATGCTCGGACCTCTCGCCAACCTTAAGAGACCTCCAGCCCCAGTACACGCTGCTCCTGTTCAACAACCAAATGTTATGGCTCAATTGGTTCCAGCCGCCTGGAACAATGCTTTCGGCAAACCACAAGCTCAGCCAGCGCCATTGACTGCATCACCTAATGCAATGGCACCAGTGGCCCAGGCCGCTCAACCTAAGGCAATCAAATCGGCTTCTGCTCCAAGATCTTTGAGCCGTTCGCAAAATGGCACTGCTCATCTGAGACGGCCTGTGTACCCACAATCTCGTGTTGCCCGTGCTAACCAAATTCAGAGCTACCCAACTGGTTACATGCCTGGTTCAACAGCTCCAACAAGTGTCGGTGGTGGCTACAGTACATCAGCCACTGTCGGAGGCAAGATCATTCGACACTAGTCTGAAGAATGCTCCAAGACCGCATCAATTAGATATTGAGAATAAGAGCTGGGCGTAAGTCCGGCTCTTTTTCTTTTACTATCTATATTCATGAGCTTAGACGGCTATCTAATTTGGTCCTGCAGTATGACTGGCTGATTTGCCTATGCCGTCTCACTGCCACTCAGTTTTGACTATCTATATAGAAGTGCTCGCTAGATAAGCGAATGCTACATAAGTCCTTCCTGCATAAGTCCTTCCTACATAAGTCCTTCCTACATAAGTCCTTCCTGCAGAAGCATTCCTGCATAAGCGTTCCTGCACAAGCCATTCCTATAGATGCAATGACTGCAAGAAAGAATTTTGAATTGCTAGAAAATCTCTGTAAATCCTCAAAAGCCATACAGGGCTGGGGTCTCGGCTGGGGCGCTGAGTCGTGGCGGGCTCTTGACTTCGTAATAACACCATGAAAAAGCCGAAAAATGAGCAAATTCAACGCTTTCCATGGGAATTACCACATATCCAAGGGCCTGGGAAAGTTTTATTGTTACTCCATAAGCCGGACGCAAGCTAGGTCAAAGCTTCAGTCTGACACCCGCTCCACAAAGCTTCCACGATACCCAGAGGTTTCTTACATCATGAACAAAGTTGCATCCCTCGCTAAAAAAGTTTCCGCATCACACTCTTTCAAAGTTGCAAGTCGCTTGGGATTCCTTCTGGCTCCCCAACTGGTTCTGTTAGCTTTCGGAGTTTATGACCAAGCCGCTCACGCACAAGGTTTGGTTGGTGCACCAGTTGACCCAAGATACGGTCAATCAAATGAAGTAGGCCAATTGGCAGACTACGGTTATGACTGTGCAAGAGACATCTCACGCGTTGTTACTGCACTATCAACTGTTCCATCTTCACTAGCAGGCATGAAGATTGCCTTCGGTCAGAGAGATGGTGGTGAATCTGCAATGAACGTAGCCAAAGGTCTAGGCATCGGGTTCGGCGGACCAACCGCAGTTCACTTGCTCGGAACATTCGCCATCAACAACATGGGTGGTCTAGGCGGCGGTCTTTAATCTACAGATTCGAGATACGCACTGCATCAATATTCAAAGAAAGGGTCTGACTTAGTCAGGCCCTTTTTATTTTTGAAATCAGGCCGTTTTATATTCAAAAAAACTTTGAAAAATTAGCAAATTCTCCGTCTTCCATGGGAATTACCACATATTCAAGGGCGCGGGAAAGCTTTATTGTTGTCCCATAAGCCAGACGAGCGCACCGGACAAATCCGAGAGCCAAACAAAGTTTTCAGTCTGACAAACCAAACTACCGCTACACGTTACCTGAGGTCTTTCTATCATGAACAAAGTCAAATCCTTCGCAAAAAAAGTTTCTGCATCGCACTCCTTCAAGGTTGCAAGCCGCTTGGGATTCCTTCTGGCTCCTCAATTGGTATTGCTAGCTTTCGGAGTCTATGACCAAGCCGCTCATGCACAAGGTTTGGTAGGTGCACCTGTAGACCCACGTTATGGTCAATCAAACGAAGTTGGTCAGTTGGCCGACTACGGATATGACTGTGCAAGAGATATTTCGCGTGTTGTCACCGCAATGTCCACAATTCCATCCTCACTAGCTGGTATGAAGATTGCCTTCGGTCAGAGAGATGGTGGTGAATCTGCGATGAACGTAGCTAAAGGTCTAGGCATCGGGTTCGGCGGACCAACCGCAGTTCACTTGCTTGGAACATTCGCCATCAACAACATGGGTGGTTTGGGCGGCGGTCTTTAATCGAAAGATTCAAGAACCGGCACGAAACACAACGAAAGATACAATCGAAAATTGAAAATATTAAAAGAGCCAGACTAAGTCTGGCTCTTTTGCTTTAGCTTTGGTTTTAGCTTTAGCTTTGGTTTTAGCTTTAGCTTCTGCTTCGTATTGCGTCAATTAAAAAACACACCCAAGAGGAACCGTTGCCTCATTTAAAATGTTACCGCCCCGATTCCTCTTTTGGGTTGTTTTAGTCTGTCGTTTTCATCTTAATTGGACTTATTGTTGGCACTTTGTAGGTGCCCCAGCCAATTCTGATCAGCTCGCGTTGTTTGGTCATTCTGGAGATGTAGGTGTGAAGTTTCCAGCGTGGAAGCAAATGTTCGATGGTTTTCAGTTTGAAGGTTGTGCCCGGTTTTAGAGACCTGATGTAGGTTCTGAGCTTCCCTATACCTTCCGGTTTTTCCGAAGTTTTTGGAATGTTAGAGACCTTAGGCTTTTTCTTTCGAACTCGCAGATCATTTCGATGATTTGCGAGTTTTTCAATTAGAGACTCGCATGGCTTGCCAGGCTCATCTTGCAGAAGCTGGAGAATCGAACCTTGTGCGATATCCGAAGTGTTGATTGTAGTTGAGGTACGCCAGAGCTTTATTTGAGTCTCCTCTATTTCTTTAAGCAAGGTAATCGGATCGAATTGCTTCGATTGCCGCCGGAGAACCTTCTTGACGGTTTCTGGGATGTCAGATTCGAGCAATCTTTGGCAGGGTGTTTTAGCTTGTTCGTACACCTTGGTTACTTTGCCACCGTCTTTCTCCTTGCCTACAATTTTCATTGATGGCTGGAAGAAGTTGACGTAGAGGCGCGTTAGGCTGTGGAGCTTTGCCAGTATTTTCAAAGAGGCTTTCCCTTCAAAACGGTCGTAACCCACGTATTTCCGGACAATTGAACCGTTCTTCTCCTCAACATGGGCCTGGTCGTTCTTCCTGTACTCCCGTGATCGAGTGAAGGTTACTTTGCGTTCGGCGCACCATTCGAGTATTTTAGAATTGATGAACTCGGTGCCATTGTCTGAATCGAATCCTCTAACAGGGAAGGGCAATTGTCCGGCAATCTCAGAAAGCGCGGCTGCAACCGCGCTTTCTGATTTATTGGGCAGTGCTTTGCATTCAGTCCATCCTGTGTGGATATCGGTTAGAGTGAGCGTGCTCAGGAAGCTTCCTTTTATCGAAGTACCGCAATGAGCTACGCAGTCAGCTTCAAAGAAGCCAGGGCGGCTGTTTGTCCAATCCGAAAAGGTGCGGACTTCAATATGCCGCTTGAGCAAACTACCTGGCCTGGTAGTGCTGCGGCCTCGCGCAAGCTTCTTTCGGTCTTCTTTGAGCAGGCGATCAATTGTTGAAGCACTCATGCTGAGAAGTCTATGCTTGATTGCCTTTGAGATACTTAGATGCCCGTGTCTGACTAGTGAATCAACGAAAGGTTCGAGAAAAGGCTGTAATCGTTTGGAGCAAATACGATTAGAAGCCAGCCAAACAAACTTGAGAGCTTTGAAATCACCAGTGCTGTATTTGGGCTTTCGTTGGTGTTTTCGGAGCTTAGATGGCGAGGAACCGGAGTTCAGTAACTTGATGGCATGCTTTCTGTTGTAGGCTGTAGCCCTGACGAGGCCCTCTAACAGAGCCATCTTCTGTACTTTACTTGATCTCGAATATTCGCATTTGAGAGCTTCAAGCAGCTCCCTGCGTGCAGTTTTGCTCATTTTTAACCTCATTGATTCAACCTCGAAAAGAACTAACGAAAGTTAGTTTTTAATTGAGGCAACGGTTAGTCAATGGTGTGTTTTTAGATGAGTCAATGCGGCTTTCACTTCGTCCGATTTTTGGCTGAAAATCGGACAGTTTTGGAAAGGCATTTGCAGATCTAAATTCGGGAAATTTCAAAAATTAGTATGCTGTGGGCGCCAAGGATAGGGAATACCGTGGTCCTAGATTGGCTCTAGGGGCTTAAAGTAGAGACTGGATTAAGTGTGGGCTGGACTTATATCCATTTTTCTTTTTGCCACAGGCGGTGCGTCATGATTTATAGAACCAAGCGATTTTCTGCATCCGTGGCGAGAACGAAGAAACATATTTGCTATGGCCGACCCTCTGCGGTCTATTTCAGCAATGAGAAAGATTTGATTCGTATGCTGGCAATAGCGTTTCTGTTTTGCTTGCTTGTGTTCGCAGTTGATGGGTTGAGATGTGGAATAAAGTTTGCACTTTATGGCGACTCGCCTTCACTGGTTAGGCCACTGAGTGAAGCTCCTGTTGAAGAGATTGCTGCGCCATTGCCTCAACCGGTCTTAGATACCGTCATTGGACCTCCGCTTGCGACAAACTTGGTCACTCAGCAAGCCGAACAAAATAGCGAGGCTGTGGCTCAAAATATCGAGCAACAGTTTTGGCCTGAATTTGGTGCATATAACGACACCTATGAAGGCTTGAGCTCATTTGGTGGTGATGACATCGTCTCCAATTTTTTCGCCTATATTTGGCAGCTAGTTGCGAAATGGATAGGTGACTTTTTGTCTCACTGGAGAGGTATATTTGGTTTACCTGCCCTCTTCGCACTGGATAGCTACCGCCGCTCACTCTTTCGCCGTCCTGCTTGGAAGAAGAAATTGAAGATAAACCCAGCGAAGACCCGATCCACCGTGATGCTTTTGTTCAATCGGCGCCCCTGGCGGCAGTGGCGAGTCAATACCCGCTGGTTCTGCTAGATGAAAGTGAAAAGCTGGTCCTGGCAAGATTGACCTGGTTACTCAAATTCTATTTTCCAAAACTGTCAGATTTTCTGCAGAAAATCTGACGCTTTTGGAATTGCCTTAGCGAATATCCATAGCAATTTTTTGTGGGGACGGAGCCTGGATATTTTGCCTATATGCCTTGCCTATTGGAAAGGCGCGAACTTGGAGAATTCTTTTAATTTAGTGCGTCAAGGATGGGGAAGACCGTGCTGTCAAAACCTTCCTGGCGCAGTAAATTAGAGTCGAGGACAGCTCTTGGTTTCAGCATAAGTTTTCAAATCGAGTTTGCAGTTCCTCTTTTTCTTTTTCCATGGTGGTGGCAGTATGTCTAATCGCGCTAAATTTCTCGTGCCTTTCTCTGCCCAACTACCGGCGAATCAGAAATCTAAATCCGCCATGCGGCTATTTCAAGTTGTGGTCAGTGCCCTTATTGTTGGGGCCTATCTCTGTGTTGTGGCTATCCCTGTTATTTTGCTCTATGCGAATTTTACCTACAAAGAAAAGCCGGTTACTCCTCCTCCGGCTGTTGTAAGGCCCAGCCCTGGGCAGGTGAAATTTGTCCCGAGCAACGCCCTGAAGATAAACCTTGTTACTGAGCAGGCAGAGCAAAACTCAGAGGCTGTCGCTCAAAATGTCGAGCAGCAGCTTTGGCCTGATTTCAGTTCTTACAATGAAACCTATCAAGGAACTCACTGCTTCTGGAGTGAACCAGTCATCCGCTTGCATGACTGTTGGTCAATCCTTCAAGTCGCTACAGCCATGTTTGCCTGTGCAATTTTCGCCGTCTTGCAAATGTCTAAGGTTCAACAATCACTAAGATTTATCCGACGCCGCATTGCCTTTCAACTTGGTTTTACTTCCCGCGGCGGCTCTGCGGCCTTCCGCAACAGACGCAAAGGGCAAATCTCATACCTGACTAAACACTTTTTTGACCGGCAGTTGGTACGCGTTGCACTTTGTTTACTCATGATTGCCCCCGTTGCCACGGTGTTTTGTCTCAGCGAGTCTGCTCGCCCAAAGCAGTCAGCAATCTTTGAACAGTCACTAGCGTCTACAAATTGGCTCAATTGGAGAATTAATCAATCTAAGTACAGCGATTTCGTCGGTGATTGGCAAGCTTCTCCATACGGCAATGCTTCAGCTGCAGCCCATCTGGCGCAGGTCGATTGGCCAGGCGTCTTCCTTCATGTAGCCGCTGTTCTTTGGGCTATTTTTACTGAGTGGCGCTTGGTTGTTCCGATGGTTCTCTTGCTTCTGTTTTTCCGTTCCGCGCGGCAGGCAAAAGTAACTGGTCAACGATCTAATCTAAAGCAAAATCTGCGGCAACTTAGCCAATACTTTGTGCCGGTTGTGCACCGGTTCCTGCCTGCCAAGCAGACTGTGCGGCAAGTGGCCAGTGCGCCTGTTTTGCAAATTTCTGGCAAACAGCAGCGTTTCGCTCAGTGGAAAATAAAAATCAAACAGCGCGCACTACATTAACTACTTTCGAACTGCTCTTGAGTTGGCCTCAAATTGCCCTTGAATTGCCTTCGAATCGCCCTCAAACGGCACATAAATTTCGCAAGATTTTCCCTCTAGGATGGGAAAGACCGTGCTCCCAAAAGCATCTAAGCAAGCTTAAAGTATTGTCAGGAAATTATTTCATTCCTTTTTTCTTTTGTTGGTGGTGAATTATGTTCGAATCTGAGCGCATGAGAAATGTTGCCAAAAGGCTTAACAGGACATTAAAAGATGGCTGTTTTGCCCGCAGAATGGGAATAACCACACTGACAGGATTTTATATTGGCACTACAGTGTTGCTTAAGAGATACGCTCACCAGAGTGTATTTGGTCTGAATTACCTTTCTTTCTTCTGCAAGCAGTCAACAGTGGATAACGGAAACACCTTAACTAACCTCAAATATCGCTTTCACAAGCAATTAATAGCGCTGGTAGCAGTTTTCATGCTCGTAGCGCCTTTTGCATTTTCAATTGCTGCTGTGGCGCAAACTTCGGTTCCTTCGCCTGGTGACGACTTTGTCAGCCCTAATGCTGGTGACCCCAGCCAAGGTGCTAGTCAAACACAGGCAACCGCGCAGAATATTTATGATGCTCCTGGCCAAACCAATTTGGTGACACAACAGGCCGAGCAGAACACCGAGGCTGTGGCTCAAAACGTTGAGCAACAGTTGTGGCCCGATTTTGGTGCTTATAACGACACCTATCAAGGTTTGAGTGCATTCTGGGGAGATGACATCATCTCTAACTTCTTCGCCAACATCGGTCAGCTGATCGGTAAGTGGTTAAGTGAATTTATCAATGGTTGGGTAGCCGACGCTGTGCAGTTCTTGACTGGCTTCTTGCGCATCTTCGTGCTTAACCCCAATATTGCCGTTAACGGTCTCAGCACTACTCCTGGTGGACAGGGTGCAGCTGTTGATGACATTTCACCCTATGTTCGTCAAGGTGCCGACATCATGTACGGCATCGCTGTAGACCTTTTGCTCTTGCTCTTCATTCTATGTATCTGGAAGTACTGGGCTGACGCAGCCATTCGCGGCAGCGGCAACATGATGGGCGCAGTTGGCCGTTTGATCTTCACTGCTGGTCTGCTGCTTGCTTGGCCCACCATTTATGCTTTTGAAATTCAGATCACCAATGAGATGATCAAGGCCCTTTACTTTAACTCGGCCGACCAGGTCGCCATGCTTGATGCAGCTATGGCTGCAGCGGTGAAAGGTGGTTTGGTTGCAGGTGCTGGTTTGTTGGCTAATGCCACAGCTCCTGTAGCTGGTCAGGTATTAGGCGGCATTCTCGGTGGTGGCGCTGGCGGTATTGTTTTAGGAACAGTTGGTACCCTGGTTGCCTTCGTCGGCTTGATTATCTATCTAGTGTTGGGCGGCATTCTTATTGCTGAGCTTATCTATATTCTTGTGCTTAAAGCGATTCAGACCGCTTTGCTCACTGCTCAATATATGTTTGCTCCGCTGTTCTTGGTCTTCTTTGCTTTACCTGATACTGAAAATGTCTGCTCTGGCTTTGTCCGTTCATTTGTTGAAGTGAGCTTGTGGACATTCGTATGGGTTGGCATGCTTAAGATCATGGTGATTGTGGTCTTGTCTGACTTCAACCCATGGGGCAAAATTGTCATGGCCGTGGGCGTCTTGCAGCTGATGATTCAGGTGCCTTCGTTCTTAGCTCGGGCACAAATTTCGCCAATGTCTGACTTTATTTCTGCTGGTTTGATCACCGGTGGATTGCTCTCAGGCGGAAAGGCTCTGGGTGGAATGCTCGGCGATCGGGCCAAACACTTTGCCAATGCCGTAGGTAACTTCGGTTATGCCGGAGCCAAGGGCGCACCTAAATCTCAAGGTGTTGAACTTAATGGCTTGTCTAATGATGTTGCCAATCCCGGACTGTTGAAAGATATTCGTAGCGCTGCTGCTACTGGTAAGGTGGATGGCCCTGGCGGTGGTAAAGGCAAGGGTGGTCCTGGAGCTAATGGTCTTGGTCCTGATGGTAAACCAATTAAGCCGCCAGAAGGTCCTAAAGGTCCCAAAGATGGTAAGGGTACTGGCTTGGGTCCTGATGGTAAGCCGCTCAATCCTGCCGATCCAAATGCTGCTAACAAAGCTTCAGACAAGAGTGCTCCTGGCACCGATGGTAGCGTGGTTCCACCTGGTGCTAAGCCAGTAACTCCTGCTGCTGGTACTGCCGATGCCTTGGCCAGCGCTGCTAAGACTGGTGCTGGTGTCGCTCTTGGCGCTACTGCTGTGGGCGCTGGCATGGCCGCCATGGGTGCCAATGCCGGTCTCAATGCCGCTAATAAAGATGCGGCAGCCGCTGGAACGGGCGAGCAAGCTAGCAAAGATCTGAGTACTGCTGATGCTGCTAAAGCGGCCGCCGCTGCAGCTGCAGCCGGTAGCCTAGTTAATGCTGCAGGTAACTTGACCGATAAGAATGGCAAAGAGTTGCTCGATGCAAAAGGCCAACCTATTAAGGCTGGAGTTACTGCTCCTCCTGCTGCTGGTGGCAAAGCCGGCGAAGTCGTTAAAGACCAAGCTACGGTCACTGGTAAAATTGTCGATCCTAAGGCTGATGGTAAGGCTACAGCAACAGATGCGACTGCCAAGGGTAAAGACTTGGCGTCTGGTATCAATCCCGCTGACATAGCCAAGGGTGCGGCTGTTGGCGCTGGCCTTGGAGCTGCTTTGAAGGCTGCTGGCGATGAAGTAGAAGTTACTGGTCAAGGCGATGACGCCAGCAAAGCTGTGGCTTCATCCGTGGTGCCTGGTCTGAAGATGGCTGGCGTTGGTACCCCTGGTGCGCCTGGGTCTAACCTCAATGCCGATGGTTCTGTTAAGACCTCTGTTGATGCTGGTAAGGGTGGCACTGGTAAATCGCTTGATGCGGTTAAGGGCGACACTAATGTTGTGCCTAAGCCAGGGGCTAATCCGGTCACTGCAGCTGGCGATAAGTCTGTAATTCCGCCAATCAACTCTTCGCAGCTAGCTTCCGTCACAGGTAGTGTGGCCACCGGTAAGGGTACCGACCCCACTACAGCCATTGTCGCTGGCGAAGAAGTACTCAACCCCGCTGATCCTGGTGCCCCTGTTGTCACCAATGCCAAAGAAGGTACTTTCAATAACAAGGCAAGTACGGCTTCTACTGTAGCTACCGCAGCCACCGCAGCTGCTGCTACTGTGGCTGCCACTCAAGCTCTTAAAAATGCCGGTGTCACACCTCCTGGGCAGGTGACCACTGATGTTAATGGCAAGGTTGTAGGCAGTTCTGCTGTAAATCCAGCCGGTACTGTGCCTAATGCCACTCTTACTGGACAGAGCGGTGTTGTTCCCACAGGCGTTCAGCCTGCTCCTGGCGTCAATCCAGCTGGCACTTCTGTGGTCACTGGTGAAGAGATCATCAATACCGACCCAGCAGCCCAAGGGCTCACTGCCGGAAAAGAAGGTACAGCTACACTTAAGCCGGGTGCTGGTAATACGATAGCTAATGCTGCTGCCGCTGCCACTACCACTGCCGCTGGTGTTATTGCTGGTCAGACAATTAAGAATCAGACTGGTTCTCCTATACCGCCAGTGGCAACAACTGACGTGAACGGTCGTGTGGTTGCTGGTGGACAGACAGCTACTCCTAATGCCAATCAGGCTGGTGTTGTCAACCCTAATATGCCAACCACAACTGGTATTGTTCCGCCTCTGGCTAATGCCAATACAGGTGCAAATCCGCTAGTGAACGCTGAGTTGGTTGAAGAAGCCGCTGTTGCTGGAGCTGCTGGCGTTGTCGCTGCTAATGCCATTCGACCAACAGGCACAGTCAATTCAGCTAGTAATGCTAACGCTGGCAAAGTTGATGGCGTCAATGCAACTGGTACCGTGACTGGTCGAGTAATTCCTCCTGTTTCCGGTCAGCCTGGTACTGTCAACACTGGCACTGTCAATGTTACTCCTGGTGCTAACAGAGGGGTCACTCCTCCTGTGGCTACACCAACACAGTTCACAACTACTGCTGGTGGCAGTGGCGCTGCTCCTCCCGTCAATGGCGCTCAGACTGCTAGCTTTGCTGGTGGTGATGGCGGCGATGGTGATGATGGCAGTGGTGGCGGTGGTGGTGGCGGCACACCTCAAGGTGGTCCTGCTGCTCAACCAAGTCAGCCTAATGCTGCTGGTCAAAAAGCCTCTATGTTCGATGGCTATATGCAAGCTGGTTACAGACACGTCCCTTACCGGGTTGCTGCAGCTGCTATCCGATTGGCTCAAGGCGCGACTCTCGGTGTGTCGCGCAGCGGCAAGCCTGAGAACGTCTATGACAACCAGGGCCACTTGATGCACATACGTACCGGAGAAGGCGCCTCTGATGAGCAGAAAGGTATGCAAATCATGGCCGGTGCTTATGGCGAGTTGATGAGCACTGACGCTGAAGCTTATGACGCGGCCAGACAGTCATCTATTGATGCTGGTGAGCACAAGCCAAAAGGTATGATGCAGAGAGCTGCCGCTGGTATTTTGGCCTATAACGGTAGTTCCTGGACACAAACTGCTGCTGCTAAGCAGAGCTTCGCTCGTTCTATGGCTAAGCATGCCGCTCTTGGTTCACAAGCTTATATCAATGGTGAAGAAGGTAACGCTTACACCGAGCACTTGGTCAACAGATATGGCCCGATGAGTGAAGACCAGCAAGCCTGGGCTGCTCACATCATGACCAGCACTGATTCACCTGAATCAGGATGGAGCTGGAGAATGGGTCCTGCTACTGAAGCTCTGATCCAAAGCGGTCTACCGATCACTCCTTGCAACAGAGCAGTAGCTGCTAACCAGAGCGTGCTCAAAGCTCAGCCATGGTTGCGTGGTGCGACTATCCGCGGTGGCGGCGAGTACATGCAAGCTAGAGCTGCTGCTGAAATTCCTGAGGGTACAAACGGCCTGGTACAAGATGCCTGGTATGGCAACCGTGCACAAGCAATGCCTGCTGAAGTTGTGCAGACTCTGGGTGCTCTGGCTCAAGCTGGTATCTCTGATGAGAATGGTGTATCGGTATGTCGTGACTTCAATACTGTTGACCAAGTGGCTTCTATGGTCGGTGCTAATGCCAGACCGGAAGATTATGTCGGTGCCTACAATTCGTTGAGAGGCGGCAACGTAGTTATGGCCAACTTGCAGCGCTCCTTCGCTGGAGGCGGCGGCGGTGGTGGTGGCGGCAACATGAATCTTGGCGGCGTCAACATCGGTGGTGGTGGTGGCAGCGGCGGTGGTGGTGGCAACGTTGCTCCTCCAGTGCTCGGCGGTGTCACTATGTCTGGTGGTGGCGGTGGATACACTGGTGGTGGCGGAACTGCTGATGTTGACCTCTTCCTTGATGGTCCATCGGCTGGCGCTGGCAGCATCAATCCTAATGCTATTCCTCTGCCTAATAATCTACCTACAATGCAAGGTGGTCCGATTACGGTTAACTCCCGTATACAACCGCCAAGCAATCAAGGTGGCAGCAATCTTGGCAATCTGGGCTCGGTCAAGTTGCCTGGTGGCTCGGTTGGCTCTTCTGCTGGTCAAATCCAGATTGGCAGAGTTGATGGTGGCAATAGTGGTGGCAGCGGTAGCTTGCCTGCCGAAAATGTCTCTATTGATATTGAACAATCGGTCTCTGGCCAAGTTGTTGACTACGGTGGCGCTACTCAATCGGCTGTCGCCAGCGCTGTCAGTCAGTTTGGTGGCTCGCAGAATTTGGTCAAGCAAGTTGTTGCTGATCTCAGAGCTAATGGTATGGACTGGAAACAAATCTTCGACCCTTCCAAAGATGATTCTGACCCTGGCAAGTACCAGATGTTAGAAACTGCTGTGCAAGCCTATTCACAGAACCCTAGCTCTATGCCAGCTGTGGCTGTCGCTGCTAGTGCTGTCGGTGCTTCTAATGTATCGACCAGTGACGTGCAAGTTGTTCAATCGATGATGGACGCCGATCCTAGATGGCAAGCTAACAATATAGACTACGGCTCTGTCTATACTGCTCGAGCCATTGTTGAAGCGCACAGACAAGATCCACAAACCTACGGCGATCCTTACCTGACCAAAGACTATGTCGACTCAGTTCGTCAAGATCCACGGTTCGTGCCTAGACCAGTGCCTGTCCGCAATGCTGTTGGACAAGTGGCACGATACGACCAATCTCCTGTGCCAAAAGATCGTTTGGTCAAGCGCATGATGGAACGTATGTTTGGTCAAGATGGTTTCAACAACGGTAACGGCTAAGCTAATATAGATAGTCTCTGGCGCATTAAAATGATGCGCTTGGGCCTTAGACCAATCCTTGTAACTACATCTACAACAATAATTGCCGCTTTTGCGGCTGATAATAAAAGCCATGAAGTTCTTCAAATTACGCCACCTGACTGTGGTTTGTCCTGAATGCCAAACTATTTTCGCCACCTACGAAGTGGCGAGATTGCCGGCTATTGATTTAACGACACCGATAGAAAGCGACCTCCATCGCATTCTGCCCGATCCTGAATTGCGCTCTAGTCTTCTTGCCATGTGTCCCAATTGTATTTACACCTGGTGGTTGTCATCATTCAAAGAGCACTTTTATCTGCCACAGGTCGTGCCAGATTCGCCGCCCACTGAGCCGGCCAAGAAATTTGCCCATGCTGTAGCCTCAGGGCGTAAACATAATGTGCACACCCTTGATCGAGCAGTATTGGCATTAAACGGCTATTGGTGCGCCATGGAAGAAGGAGTGGATGGCTCTAAGTTTCTCACCCTGGCCAAGAATGAACTGGCGGCAGCCCTGGCAGACCCGAGCTGGGCTGGCAATCGCAGCCGCTATAATTATGTTATGGGTGAGATTTTGCGCCTCTCTGGCGAATATGACGGTGCCATAAAATGCTATGAGAAAGTCGATTCATCGGCGGGTTTACCCACTGAACTCGTAGCCAAGATGAAGGAGTTTGCGCTTTATGGGAATAAAAGTACTGTAAGGCTTCCACCGCATATCGTAGGAATAGTTTTCAACTGCGCTCAACCAGTTAACCCGGCCTAGAGCCGAATCTACAAGTAGAATGTAAACATGGACGATATCACTCCCCTAAATTTAGAAGATTCTCCCAAGTTATTCGGCTTGCGCTACGACCAGCTCATTGCCATCTTGGGAAGTTTAGTGCTGTCCACCCAGCTTTATTCATGGATGATGCCAATCAACCTTGCTGGGCAAGACATTAAACTCTGGATTTGCTTATTTTTTGGATTGATCGGCCCATTTTATTGTCTAGTCACTCTTAATCACTCAGCTTCTTATTGGGAGACTCTGCTCAATTTTTACACCGGGTCTAAAGTCTTGATTCCAGGGCCCGATCCAAATACAACTAGATTCTTGGTAGATGAAAAGCTTCCAGAATTTGTTGAATAAAGGAGCTCTCGTTCGTTAATGGTTACCTCGATAAATCGGTCCTACTCCAAAGAAAATAGTTTGCTGGGCTTTATGAAGCGTGGCAAAGAGAAGGAAACGCCGATTTCCGCAGAGATTCTCGGGCGTATTCCTGGTTTGGCTGTTCCCAGACCCCATGGATCAGCTGCCGGTATTTTGCCTTTGTGGGACCTCTTCCACGATGATGCATCTGGTCAGGGTATTCTTGTTTTGAAAGATGGCACTTACCGTTGTGTCTTTGAGTTAGACGGTGTGCACGTTTCTGGTTTCGATGAGATGCGTTTGGTCTCTCTCATGAACCACTTTACTGGTTTTCTCAACGGTATCGATACGTCTGCTCAGCTAACGGTGGTTTGCCACAATATTTCTAAGCGCGAGTATTTCCAGCGCCATCCAGTCGAAGTTAATGAAGACCCATTTTTGCGCTATGTGGCAAAAGTGGTCGAAAATGATCAGGCTTCGCTTCTATCGCGCAACTTTGTGCCTGAGCTGAAGTTCTATGTCACTTTCTGCTATCGGCCGCCCAAAGAAAAGCCACCCAAGCAGAGCATGATTGATACTGCTGTTAAATCAGTGATGGACGCTCTTACAAGTCAGGCGGCCAGACAGTCTGTTGGTAGCCATTTTAAGAATGTCACTACCTTAGTGCAGCGTGCCAATGGCTATGTTAGTCAGCTTGGTGCCTGTGGTATGGCTGGTCGACCAGTTTCGGCCATCGAGTATTTCCGTATGCTCTACCGTGAGCTCAATCCTAAGCAAGCTGAAATGGCCGAGGAGCACTTGCCCTCACCAATTAGGCCGCAAACGCAGCCTTTGCCACCGGCTGTGCGTCGTGTCTTCCCTGATATGGAGCCCGCTACTGTAAGGCAGCAATTAGTTGAATCTTGCTATGACTTCAGCTCACCTGATTTCTGCAAGATTTCAGACATGACCGATTATATCGAAGCTACCGATCCCAATGCTGACCCGACCGAGAAAGAGATTGCCGGTCGCTATATTCGCACCCTCTATATGAACCGGCTACCGGAACGTACCGGGCCGCTTTGGTTGCAGCCATTGCTGCGCCTTAACTGTGAATGGCGTCTCAATATTTATGCTCACAAGTTAGATAAAGAGCTCTTCCGCAAGAAGTTACAACAGAAGCAAGCGCAAGCTTCTGCCAACACCTACCAGGGCGTTATGGGTCAACGTTCAGCTCCCAACCAGGAAGAAGCTGAGAAAGCACAAGAAGCCGCTACCATTGGTTCAGAGTTGTACACAACCAATATGGAAGTGTTCAATTACGCCATTTATTTCACGCTCTTTGCCGATAGTCTAGAGGAGCTAAACCGCTCGACTGAGTTTGTGCGCTCTGCCGCTTCGCAGTGTCGCGGTGCTCGATTTGTAATTGGTCACCATGAGCAGCGCTCACTTTTCATTGGCAGCTTGCCTGGCTTGGGCATAGACGTCGCTCGCCGCGGCAAAGCCGTGCGAACACCCACTGTGCGCAATTCCTTTCCCTTTGTTCATGCCAAGCTTGGATCTGAGTATGGCGACTGGCTAGGTTTTTCCAAAGAAACACTCGAGCCGGTGTTCCTTAATCCCTATGATGAAAAACTACCAAACGCCCTCTGTATCGTCTTCGGTCAACCGGGTGAAGGTAAATCTATGGTCGCTCAGCAGATCATTCAGATGAAAACTTTGTCTGGTGCTAAGACAGTTATTATTGACCGATCTGGCTCTTATCGCATGCTTACTGAAGTGTACGATGACTGTGCCTATATTAAGCTTGGACCCGATGGTCAGGTTTGTATCAACCTCTATGACTTGCCCTACCAAGGTCCTGATGGCAAGCCGGTTGATCCCGCTAGCCCGCCTGAATCGCACATCATCAAAATTCTCAACTTCCACTCTGTCATGCTGGGAGAGCGCGGTGAACAGGCTCTAAATAAAGATGAGAAGCCAATTTTGATGCAAGGCATTCAAGCTGTCTACAAATCTTGCGCCGAAATGGGTCGCATTCCAGTTGAGTCTGACTTGGTGAACTGGTTACAAGAAGAGTCAGTCAAACACACTAAGAGTAAGCGCGGCGACACCTGCGAAGATCTAGCTAACCGTCTCAGCCTTTATTGCAAAGGCGCCATTTTCGGTAAGCTCTTTGATGGCCCCACATCTATTCCTCTCGATACTCAATTGATGGTATTTGATACTTCTGATCTGGCCCATGACAAAACGCTAGAAGCTGTTGTCACTCTCTTCGTCTCCGACTATGTATTGCGAAGAGCGGCTCAACATAAGGCTGAACAAGTAGCCTTAGGTAAGCCCTCACGCTTTGTCTTTTGTATAGACGAATTGTGGAGACTACTGCGCTACGAGGGTGGTAAGACTCTTGTTGAAGATGCTTCTCGTACCAGCCGACACTTAGGTCTACTGTTTATCGGCATTTCCCAGGAGCTGGGCGACCTTTTGCGCGACGATCGGGCGCGAAATCTTGCCACCAACAGTGCTATCAAAATCATTCTTGGTAATGACCCTTCTAACTTCGAATTGATTCGCGAAGCCTGCGGCCTCACCCCTCAGGAGATGGGCGCCATCGCTCACTTGACCAGAAAGAATAGAGAGTATTCAGATGCCTTTCTGATTTATCACAAGCTTTCTCGTGGAGTGGTCAAACTGGTTGTGCCAAGGTTCATGTACTGGGTAGCCACAACCGAGCCAAACACCGATCAACCGATGCGTTCTAAAATGATCGAGCTTTGCGCTGGTGATGCGCGTTGGGCCTGCCACTTGCTTGGTCAAGGTTACACTCCTGAGACCTTCACTCCTGATTTGCTCAATGCGGGCTGATACAAATATATGTTTGATTATCAAGCTGGTGAGAAGTACAAAATGACATTGATTATGGTCGCTGTAGCTGGTGCTATGGCGGGCGTTTTCATAACATTGATACTTTCACCGACACCGGCTCCCACCGCCAGGGGCGGACGGGTGCGCTCAAGGGCCGATACCAATCCTGATGTTACTGGTATTGCCGCGCCGCCTGGTTCTGATCCGCGCTACGCCACTCAGCAAAATGGTGCACCCCCGCCGCCACCGGCTGGACTGGTTGAACCATTTAAGGCGCAGGCTTATGTTGAAGCTTTCCTCCCCCTGGCTTGGGACTTCAATGCCAGTTCGGCTGCTAACTCTCAGCAGAGTGCCATCGGTATGATGACTGCGCAGTGTGCTGATAGTTACAAAAAAAATATTTGGACCGATGAGATGGCCGCCACTATTGCGAGTTCGGGTATGACCAGTACCTGGAGTCAAAAAATGGTTTCTGCTCGCCAGAACCAAGCCGATGGTTCAATTGAGATAGTGGTTCAAGGTGAGCAACAATTGCAGCTTCCTGGTGAGCCGCCCAAACCAAGACCAGTGAAGTTTGTTTATTTAGTGAAGAAGGAAGCGGACGGAAGTTTGAAAATTGCCGGTATTTCTGAGGGGTAGGAATACGAAAAACATGCCGATAAAGCAGAGACTTTTCGTAGTCTTCCCAGAACTGGAGCCTGTTTTGTTGCGCAACTACTTGTTAAAACGGTATAAATGAGTGAGTATAGAATCAGGGTTTTATAAACTGAAAAGAGACGCAGGATTAGCTAGATGAATTGGAAGGCGCAAATATGACCTGGAAAGCGCAAATGAACGAGCGAGGAGTGATTCAGTCATTCCGCGATACTGACACTGGCGAGCAGGTCTCTGTTAAAGAATTTGAGCGTCGCATGCAAATGCAGGGTGCGATTGGGCCTAACGACGGCAGTCTTCAAGCGCAGCCAGCCTATCCTCAATCTTATCCAGTGCCAGGTTCAGAAGCTGCTATCCAGCAAGGCATGCAATCTGGTATGCAAGCAGGTTCACAGCCAGGCATGCAGCCTTATCAGGCTCAGCCAGCGCCACAAACTTACGCTACTGGTGCTCCTGCACCCTATCAACAGGCTCCGGCTGTAGGTTATCCACAGGCAGCGCAACAGGGCTATCAACAAGCGCCTTCTAGTCCTTTAGTGCAGTCTGGTGCTGTACCGGTTGGTTCGCAAGCTCCTAGTATTCCCATGCCCGCCACTGGTCGGGTGCCCACCACAGGCATGCTCACTCAAGGCAAAAACCTTCGCCTTGAGGGCCAGCCTGGTCATATCGACCAAACTCGTCAGACCTTTGCTCCAAGAAAAGGCAAAGGCTTCCTTGATGCTACATCGATAGCTATTTTGATGCCAACCCTTGTGCTATTGGCCTTGATCATTGCCGCTGCCCACAAGAAGAGATTGTTCCCTTGGCAGACAATCAGAACCTTTAACCCACCATCTGGTTTGATGACTCCGCGCGATTATGAGCGCTCCTATGTCTGTCCACCAAACGGCAGACGTCACGGTCGTCTGGGCAAGAAAAATCCCAATTCGACCTGGTCAGAAGTTGACGGTGTTGTAATTCCGTTTGGATTCCTCGCTCGCACTCACTTGCCAGTGACAATCCCGATGGGGCGCCTGCCGAACAAAAACATGTTCATCGTAGCTCCGTCAGGTTCAGGTAAAACAACCTTGATGAGGGCTGTAATCAAAGCCTTGCTTGCTAAGCCCTGTGTCATTATTGCCTTAGAAGCTAAAGCTAATGACCCTAACTTAGATGAACGCCGGGAAGGTTTCAAATACACGGTGTTGCCTGAAGCTCAGCATGCTGGTTTCCGTACTCTTTATTTCAACCCATTAGATAGTGAGTCGATTTGCTGGAATCCCCTCGATCAAGATGCTGTTACTTTTGCTACATCGATTGTGCAAGATATCAACTCTCTTCCACCTGAAGAGCAGCACTGGGCAGAACGCGATTTAGGTTATATCGAAGGCTTGACTCAGCTGCTTAAATGGGGCGGCGTGCAGGTTATGGGTGAAGATGAGAATGGTCAACCTTCTCAACTTGATCCCCTGCCATGCAATCCCTACGGTTTGATGAAACTGGTCAACAACCGTCGCAATATCGTTGAGTCTTTGCGTAAGTTGAAAGCTGATCCAAATATCAATGCTGGTGAACTCGGTGAATTGACTCAGCGGCTCTCTTCAATTATTCGTACAGATAGTGATTGGGATAAAAACATTCAAGGTGTGCGCGGTCGTCTGCGCATGTTCAAGAACCAAGCTATTCTCAAATGCACAGAGAAATCGAACGTCGATCTTAAGACCAGTATGCACGAGCCTACTGTACTGATCTTCGGTGCTCCTGCTTCCTTAGGACCTGACGCTGAATCTCTAGCAGCCTGTTTTGTGCACCAGTTGCAACAGGCCTTGCACACTAGATACGGTACAAAATCAGTACTGCCGTTGTTTGCATTCTTCGATGAATATCAAACTTTGAATATCGATTTGGCCGGTAGACTATCAGCTATCGTTCGTGGTGCCAACGGCGGTTTGACAATCATCTTGCAGAACATCTCGCAGATCACCAGTGGTGGTGGCCAGGGTGTTGCTCCAGAATTGAAGACGATTTTCTCTAACAGCGCAGTACGTGTATGTTTGCACAACGCTGATGAAACTACAGCTAAGTTCTTCTCTGAAGAAATTGGTAAGCATGCTGTGGTTGTCCCCGGTATTGCTGACCACTTCCAGGCAAACGGATTCGGTATTTTCCCGACAAGTTGGAACAGAATTCACAGCCAACAGGTTGTTGCCCGGGTCGACACAGACTCTATTAAACGGATGGAAAAACACCACGCTCTGGTTTATCTATCACCAGCTGGTGACCCAGAGTTTGGCGAAACCAAGCCGTTCATGTGTGACCTGCGCGGTATTGAAGAAATTGCCAAGTTGCACTTGCTGCATAACGTCAGTGCTAGAAAACAAAGTAGTCCAGATTACCCAGAGGGCGCGCCTGTGCCTGGTGCTGCCGCGCCATCATTTGCTACGCCTGCTGGTAGCTTGCCCTTCCCTTCAAGACCGGCTGGCAATATGCCAGCGCCAGAGCTTGGCGATATGGCGGCAATGGCTGCTCAAGCCGCTGCCACTGGTTTCGACCAAACAGGGGTTGGTCCTGGATACACTAATGGCTATCCGATGGGTTCGCAGGGTGCTCCTGTGGCCGCTAGTTCGGCTCCTGTCACTAGTAACTCTCCAAACTCGCCTGGTCCTGGTAGCACAAACAACGGTGCTTCAAGGCTATGTCCAAATTGCACAAAACTAGCTGGAAAAGGCAAGTTCTGTATTGAGTGTGGTCAATTTATTGGTCTGCCTCAGGCCGAGCTTTCTACTTCGGCCCAGGTTGTGGCCCCAGTTGCTGCCAGCAATGGCATCATCCCTAGCTATGCCGAGGCTAATCCGGCTGCTAGCTCCCCTTCTGGCAATGTAGCTGTAGATTCGTTTGGCAATGTTATCGACAGTGCTGAAGTCGGTGGCAATGGCCTATCGGCTCTTCCTGGTCAACAAGCTACTCCTCGCTATGGCGGTCTGCGCCCACAAACTAGAGATGCGATGCCAAGTAAGCGCGGTCTGTTTGAGAGTGCTTCAGAAATAGCCAATACTGCGCAGCAAGTGTTAAATCCTAATGGTCCAAATAGCGCGAGCGAACCTAATCTCAATCAAACTAGACGGCCTATGACTAGTCTAAATCCTGATGTTTCCCATCTGGGTCTCGATAACGGCAAAAAGCCTGGTGTTGAGTTCTAAACACAACAAGTAGTTCTAAATTACTGGCAATAGTGTTCATATCTTTGATTTAGCGGGTAAATCTGATAGTGTCAGCTATCTACTCTTTGCTATGAAAGGCAATTGCATTATCAGTCTATGCAGACTACTTTACTTCCCAGCGACAAAGACTACTGGAAGCACATAGTTACTTCCAATAATCAATTTGGACTTAACGTGCTTAAAACTCTGGCTATGGCTAGCCCGAGTGACAATGTCGTTATTTCTCCAACCAGTATTTTTCTAACAGCATGCATGCTCTACAACGGTGCTGGCGGTAATACTTATTCTGAGTTTGCTAATACTTTGCTGTTACCTAAGCCTAGTGAAATCAATCCGTGGAATAGACAGTTGCTCAATTATCTGGTCATGAGCAAACCAGACCACGAAGTTTCAATTGCCTCTGCTCTCTGGTTCGGCCAAGGGGTGCGCTGCCATGAAGACTTCGTCAATAGTGCTGTAGAGTCTTATTCGGCCTCTCTATATGGTGTCGATTTTGCTTCTCCTGAATCTGTCGAGCAAATAAACTTTTGGGTAGAAAATGCCACCAACGGCAAAATTACCAAAATCGTCGACCCAGGTGAGTTTTCGCCTATGTCTGCTTTTGCTATTACCAATGCTATTTATTTCTTTGCTCAGTGGCAGACGAAGTTCAAGGCTGAGCTGACGAGAGAAGAGCCCTTCTATCTTGTGGGCTCTGGTTCTAAGAATGTCATGATGATGAATACAACTGCTAATTTCAGCTATAAAGAAGATGAGAATGCACAGATAATCAAGTTGCCTTACAAGCAATCGCCTTACTTTATGCAAATAGTTTTGCCCAAGTTAGGGCGTTCATTTGGACATTGTATTGAGTACATAAAGAATCCGATTTCAACTGCGATTACCTATGCTCCAACTAATATCAATTTGAAGCTGCCCCGCATGGAGATTGGCTTCGACTGTAGTCTTAATGCCACTTTATCTCAATTGGGAATGCGCGATCTCTTTAGCTCAACTTGCGATTTGTCACTGATTACTCCTAATTTGCAAGTCTCGTTTATCAAACATGCTGCCAAGCTTACTGTTGATGAAAGCGGTACCGAAGTTGCCGCCGCTACGATTGCAGGAACCGGTTGGGGAGCAGCTCCTGGTTCTAACGTACCACCAGTCGATATGATTGTTAACCGGCCGTTTCTAATGTCTATTGCCGATAGCGGTACTGGTCAAGTATTGTTCTCTGGCGCCATTCTTCAGCCCTAACTTAAGTCTTTCTGCTATGGCTTTTGCGCTGTGAAGTTGATTTGGGTTGAGCACCAGTGAACGGTGCGGTCTTCTTTGGCTAGCTCTTCTTCGTAAGGGTCAACTGTCAAAGATATGATATTCCAGCCAGCAAAAGTATCTTTGGCCTGAAGCATTTCTTGTACTTCTTCGCCGTCTAGCGGAGTTTCTACAAAAGTAGGCACTGGCTCATTTGTGCTTGTGTCAGTCACTCTGCGGTTTGTTGTCATCTCGATGCGCACAAAGCCACCACTTTTGGTGCCACGAGCAATGGCCGCCATTAGTTTTGCCACTTTGTTCTTACCCTGGCAATGCTCTAAAGTAGAGATTGCTGCAATTAAATCGAACCTGTTTGGCTCGATCATAAAGACATCGTTGTCAGCCAGCACTGCTTCGATAATATTTTCGACCTTGTAGGTGCTGGCGTACTCTTTCAGCAAATCAATAGATTCAGCGAGTACATCAACTGCTGTTATGGTGGCAATTTTATTGCTCTTTTGCAGCGCTTGTGCCATAGGAATGGCATTGCGACCAACGCCGCAGCCCAGATCTAAAATTTCAATTTTGCCCTCAAGATAATCGAGCAAGCGCATCAGCGGCTGGTCTGGGTTTTCTAGCCATGAGTCTTTCTCAAACAATTTGAAGCGGCTGTAGTAAGCCTTGTGATACTGCAGGGTTTCTTGACGAGCACGCTCAAAATCAATTGACATTTTTATTCTCTAGGTACTGTGGTTTTGGGTTGAATAAAGCGCGCCACGGGTGCGCAATTGAATGTGATTGCCTTTTCTGTAGTGTTGAATAACATGTCTAAGGCGGGCTTTGTCTTTTTCACTTAGGTCCGTTTCGTACCAGTTGCTAAAGGCAAAGGTGAAGGCTTCTGTGGTGACACCGCAGTCAGGAAAAACAAAAGAGTAGTCGCTTTCTTCGTAGGGTATCTCGTCTTTTCGATACTCTGTAAAAACGCGCTCGAGCGGTCCTTCATAAATTTCAGTGACGTTGAGTTCCCGTTCTCTTGATGGCACAAAGCGTCTGGCGATGCGATCGTAGTCGCAATCACCATAAAGGCCGAAAATAAAGAGATGACCTTTGGGCTTAAGCACACGCTTCGCTTCTTTGAGGGCGGTCTCTTTGTCTTTGACGAGATGGAGCATCCAGGGCATGATCACCACATCAAAGCAATGATCATCAAAGGCGAGAGTTTCAGCCGCCATTTCCATGAAGGTTAGATTGTTGATGTTGTTGCGGCTAGCATACTCTGCGGCAAACTGCACCAAGCGGCCGTCAGGGTCTACTCCGGTCACTCTTTTGGCCAGTGGTGCCAGTTGGTAGCAAAGTCGACCATTGCCGCAGCCAAGCTCAAGTAGATTCTTGCCAGCCAGACTGGCTTGCTTTTCTATGGCCGCAATCTCAGCGCCAGAGACAGCAAAGAAATTACTCCACAGTCGCATTGACTGCAGATAATCTGAGCTTCTCCGGCGTGATATCTTCGAGATTTGCGTCATAAATTAGACTAGGGCTTTTTCCTTCACAGTCAGGCCTTTGTCTTTTAGAGCTTGTTCATAAGTGAAAGCTTGGTCCATGCCGCTCAGTAAGTCGGCTTTGTAATAGTCTGAGTACCAGCGCTCGCAATCCCATTTAAAGGCTTTTCTCAGCCGCTCAAGGTAGGTTGTCCAATCGCGCTTGCTGGCTTTTTCTTGCCAGAGGGCGAGAATATTATCGAAGGTCGCTTCCTGCTCTTTTTGGAAATCGAGGATAGCTTCTTCTTCACCTTGCTCAAAGCGCTTGAGGTTGCGAGAGAAAGGTATTGAACCAAGATATTTGTCGGCCCCAACTCTCTCTTTGATATATTCGGCGTCTTCATCGCCGTCCACTTTGTTGCCGACAACGTAGGTGCGATCAGCAAATTGTGGTGCAATTTCTTCGAAGTCAAGAAATACTTGCGTAGATTTTTCAGTTGGTTCTAAGACAAAGACATTGATGTCATAAGCAAACGAGAGCGATGTAGCAACGTTATCAGTGCCTGCTGTTGTGTCAGCTACAACTAAGTCAGATTGTGTGTCTAGCATGTGGTGAAATATGCCTGCGAGACTTTTGAGCTTTTCGTGATAGCAGGAGCCACCGACGTCTTCTTGCTGGTAGGTACCAACTGTAAGCAGGGCAATGTTGCCATCCTTTAGAGCATACTTTTCTATGAAGGGGTCGTTGGTTTGAGCTGTAATGAAATTAGAACCCACTGCCGGTGGGGTGGTGCCAATCATTGGTCTATCGCCAACATCGCTTCTTGAGCCTTTTAGATACTCTGTGACTTCATCAAAGTGCAAGCCCAATTGTTTGGTCTCACCTTTCAAATTGAGGGCACTCTGCAAGTGGGCATTGAGATCGGCGTCCACAGCCACTACAAAGGGAAAGCGCTTGGCTAAATATTGAATGAAGCCAGAAGAAGTGGTGGTTTTACCGGCTCCGCCTTTACCAAGAAATGCAATCCTCATCTTCTATCTCCTATCTGTATTGTCTAAAGTTGTACCTAGCTCACAGCTCTGGCAGATGCCAAATAGTTCAAGCAGGTGTTCTGATACTGAAAATCCGTAGTCTTTTTTGATTGTTTCTTCGAGACTGGCCAGAAGGCACTCTCGTAGTTTGATGCTTTTGTCGCAACTCTTGCAGACCAGGTGGTGATTGTGGTGACCTGGTTCCACTACTTCGTAGCGTTTTTCTTGATCACCAAAGCTCACTGCTTGAACTAGTCCTTGTCTGGTTAAAAGTTCAAGGGAGCGATAAATTGTAGTGAGTCCTGGGCTCTTATTTTGCTCTTCTTTAGTTTGGTGCGAGAGCTTCATGCGGAAGCTGAGGTCGCGCGCACTGAGCATTCCTGGCGCTTTTTGCAGAGCTTCCAGAACGGCCTTGGCGCCTTTGGGCAGGTTCTTGCGGGCGCCAACTAGTCTGCTTTCGAGCTTGCTTCTAATCATTTGTTTTGCTCCTGCTCTTTTAGCTCTGAAGCAATTAGTCTCACTATTGAACCTGATAAGTTTTCGGGATAACCATAGAGCTTGACTACGCTATCCGTTTCTCCAGGTAGCGAATTGCTGGCGAGAATATCTGGTGCTATCCACTGCAAAGTCAGTATGTCGTGGAAACTCTCGTGCTCAGGCTCTTGATTGTAACCGTAGAGCGGTAAGTAGCTGTGGAAGACAAAGTTCTTTTTCTGGCGTAAATAGTCTGCCAGGGCAATAGCTTCTGGCTGATTGGCCGGAATGCGTACTAAGAGATAGCGTTTCTCTAGTTTCGCTAGAGCCTCAAGGGCACTATCTAGTGCAGCCTGGTCAAGGCTAGAGCCGAACTTAAAGCCTGGTTTGTAGATAATGTAAGCGTGGCCAAAGCCTTCTTTATATTCGATGCTCAGGCTTTCGCCAGGTTCTTTTGCTTTTGTTTGTTCTTCTTCTGTCTGAGTTAATTGAACTTGAGCAGTGACTGATTGCACTGAACGGTCGAGAATTTCTTCAAACTGAAATAGTATCGACTGCACCACATTGGTATACAGCTGCGGCACATAGGCGGTTCTCTCTAACAGTAGTTCGGCTACCAGTGGCAATTGGTGCTCGCTCAGACGGCTGCTTATTGCCAGACTCATATTTGTTTGGGTCTGGGCTTGGGCCGCTACTATTGTTTGCACTAAGTCGCTAGGTTTTGTACCAAGTTTGCGCCCTAGCGCGCTTCTTAGTTGTTTGACCGCGCTCAGTATTTTGCCTTGTAACTTAGTTACCCATAAAACAGATTCGGGATGATCGGCGAAGAAGACCCGTGGATAGTGGCAAAAAGCAAAGCCAACAATTGAGTTGTAGCCAGCATGAAAGTGAGCTGCTTGACTGGCTAAACTATGGGTTACCAGTTCAGTCGTGTTGATAGTCAACTCGCTTGCGTCCATCATATCTTTTAAACCAGCTACTATGGCTGAGCCAATGCCCAGGCCTCGTTTATTGAGGGGCACAGCCATGCTGTTAAATTCCACATGGTAGGGGCTGAGTTTGTCAGCCACCATGGCTCCGCATATTTGGTCGTTGTATCGAGCAACAGCAATGAGACGCTCTCCAGCCAGAAGAGTTTCCTTTACCCCCGCTTCGCTAAAAAGATCCGGGTCGGGATAGGCTTCGCACCCTTCTTTGCCAACTCCAGCGGGGCCGAGAGCAGCAACATACATTTGGGCAATGTCTTTGCTGAGCTTATCGGCTTGCTCTTTGCTGGCGGCAAAGACAGCTACTTTCTCTGTCGGTTCACTAGCTATGTACGCAAGGGCGCTCAGCGTCATCTTTTGCCTCCTTTTTAGCGTCTGGACCAAAAATATTGATCAGATGCTTTGCTAGATTGTGACCGTTGGCTGCTGTGACATTGCCACCAGGATAGGTGCCTGCACCGCAAACATAGAGATTTTGCAAAGGGGTTTCATATGGGGCACAGCCGGGCAAGGTGCGCTTCTCAAAGAGATATTGTGGCGTCATGGGCAAGTGCCAACAGGAGAGTGAAGCTAAATTGAAGTCGCAGGCTAGGGCTCTGGGTGATACGACATAGCTGCTTAAAATCAGCGAACGAAACTCTGGACACTGGGCTTCAATCGCTTTGATAGTATTTTCTAAGAGCTTGAGGTCGTCAGCTTCACTCCAGGCCATACCAGCAATTTGCGCTGGCACATAGTGAACATCAACTGACAGCACTTGTTCGTTAGGCTTAGTGCTATCAGCCATTGATGCATCTTCTAGGGTCGGAAAAGCCATCGTCAGCATCAAGCGCTCGGGCATAATGCCATTTGGCACTGCACTAGAAGCCGATTTCACGGCAGCCAGGGGTGGTGCCATGACAATCACTCCCTTGTGGTTGTGACCAATTTTGTGGAGGGTCTTAAATGAGGGCAGCTCTTTTAACAGGAAGTGCAATTTAGCTGCTGATACTTTGGGGCGATTGTCTTGAAGGTACTGACGAACCTCCGCGGTTGTGGATGTGGCTTCTAGCAGTTGCTCAAATAGAACGTATGAATCGGCGTTGACTACAATTAGATCAAATTGACGCTGGCTACCATCAGCTAACTCTATGGCCGAGACCTTTGCCTTCGCATTAGCAGAGCCAGCATTGTCCACTAACAAGCGCTGCACCGCTTGGCCCAGGTGAATTTTTGCACCTTTTGCTTGAGCTGCTTTGCTTAGAGCTTCGGTTATTGCTCCCATGCCACCAAGAACTTGTCCCCAGGCGCCAAATTCGCCCTTGGTTTCAGCCGTGCCATGGTGAATGCAGCCAAATACCGAGCCAACTAAATTGGCAAAACCTGGTGTGCATGTGGCTGCCACTGCCATGAGCTCTTCGTTTTGCAGGTAGTGCTTGAGTAAATCAATCAGGCTGCCAGAAAAAATGTGGTCGGCAATCTTATCGAGACCGTTTTTCCTTAGTAGTTCAACCACTTCACTTTGGCTCAGGTCTGGTGATAAATAGCGGGGATAAATCAAGGCAGCGGCTTTTTGAATATCACCCCAGAAAGCTTGCCAGCCAGCTTGATCGGCTGGGGTGAGGGATGCTATCTCAGTTTTGGCCTCACCACCATCTCTTGGCGTGAAGCTAAATTGATCCTGGCCGTCTTTCAAATCGAGTAGAACTATTTCAATTGGGTCAGTCAAATATGGCTTGAGCCCATGCGATTCAAGCTCAAGGTCGGCCATAATTTCTTTGCGCATCATGCCGAAGTATGAGGCCACTGAAGAAACTTTGACTTTGCTACCATCTTTGATAAAGGGCGTTTCGTTAACGCATAGGCCGCCAATAGAGCTGCGCTTTTCGAAAACTTCTACGGCAAAACCTTGCGCTGCTAGATACGCTGCGGCGGTGAGGCCGTTGTGTCCGCCGCCGATTATGGCAATTGTCTTTGCTTCTGCCGTCATTTTATTACCCTAAATTGCTTTCTAGTATTTCTACTAGTTGGTCAATTTCTTCTCTTGTGTTGTAAGCATGCATGCTTACTCTTAAGTAGTCGTCTTCTTCATGCTGTTTCTCACTGCAGTGATCGCCGGCGCGAACAAAAATTTGTTCGGCATCAAGCATGAAAGTCAAATCAAGTGAGCTAATTTGCTCGAAGCGAAATGAAATGATGCCAAAGCCGCTGTCACAGCGGCAAATACCGATGCCTGGTGCAAAAACGATGCCTGGCAAAGTGGTCAACTTTTGCCAGAGATAGACGGTCAAATCACTTAGTTGTGCTTCGATAGCTTCAATGCCAACCGTGGCAATAAAGTCTACGGCCTTGCTCAGAGACAAAATGGCTGGAATATTTTGGGTGCCGCACTCTAAAAGCTGATGCACTGGGCGACTTGAGCTAGTTGAATACTCAAGGCCGTGGTCAGTTATTGCCACAGGGCTTTGACCACCGAGGCGCACTGGTTTGATCTTGTCTGCCACTCTTGGATTGATATAGAGGCCGCCGCAGCCAGGAGCGGCAAACATTTTGTGACCAGAAAAGGAAATGAATTCAACATCAAGGGCCCTGGCGTCTACTTTTGTGTGACCAACACTCTGACTACAATCGAGAGAAATGACAACTTCACTGCCGACAATCTCCCTAATTTTGCTTACTTCCATATCTAGGCCGAAAACATGGTGAATGTGAGCCATGGCCAGAACTTTAGTGCGTGGCGTTAGCAATTCTTTGATACTGCGCAGGTCGTAGTCGCCCACTTCGTGGATAGCAAAGTGCTTGATGGTTATCTTCTTGCCTTGGGCCGCCAGCATTGATTGGACGATATACCAGGGTAGAACTGCTGATTTGTGGTCCTGGGGGCAGAGTAGAATCTCGTCGCCGTCTTCAAGATTGTTGAGGCCATAGCCGAGGGCCGCTAAATTAAGGCTATCGGTGGCACCGCTGGTGAAGACAAGATTTTTCTGTTCGCAATTGAGAAATTGAGCAACTTTGGCTCTTGTCTCTTCGATAGAGCGACTGAGCTGGGTCGACCAGGAATAGGAGGCCCGGCCAGCATTGGCGCAGTTATTGCTGTAGTAGTCGAGGAGAGCATCGACAACAGTCTGCGGTTTTTGCGTTGTGCTGGCACTATCCAGGTAGATCAAATCAGGATGATTGGAAAATATGGGGAAGTTCGCTCTGAACGCTTGCACGTCCAGAGTAGTTGTTGCCCCAGACCCTGGGTTTAGCTGGCAGGATTTATTCATTATTTACCTGCCGGTGCCCACTAAGCTTTTTCTCGCTCCTTCGTTTTTGGCTCGCTCTGTGGTTTTACCAGCATCGCGCCAACCAACAAAGCCGCCTTCCAGACTAGTTATGTCTACGCCTTTAGTTTTGAAGTATGCGGCAAAACGCTTTGATACTTCACCTGTGGGGCAGACCAGTACTACCTTTTGATCGTTGGCAAAAGGCACACCCATATCGGCAATGTCTTCGAGGCCATCGGTGGGAATATTGAGCGAGCCAGGAATTCTCGAGGCTTTGAAAGCTAAGCTGCCGCGCATGTCGACAATCAGGGGTTTGGTGCTAGCGCTGAGCCATGTCTCTAAAGTGTCGCAATCTACTTCAGGAGCGGCGTCGGCTTGCTCTTTTGTAATTGCCTTGAGTGAGTCTTTTTTGACAGCCAGGCCAAATAATTCAGGGCGATATTTTTGTAAGTAAGAGAGATACCACTCTACCCGGTCGCAGCAGATGAAGACAGCGTTGTGCTTGCGTGTCAGGGTGCCGTCAATTTCTTTGAAATATTTGAGGGCTGCTGCCAGGCTGCCACCACCGGTCGGACCCGCGAGAATGCCACATTGGCGAATGAGCATGAGCATGGCATCAATTGATTCGTCCATTGATACTTCGATGATATCGTCGTAAAAATCTTTTCTGAACAAACCAACTTCGTACATTTCGTCAACGTTTCTGATACCTGGAAGCAAGTGGCCTTTGCTGGCGATTACCCCGACATTTTTTAAGGCTCGATTCTTTTCTTTGAGGAAAGTACCAGAGCCACGAGTAGAACCGGTGGTGCCAAGGCCGCCGATGAAGTAGTCAACTTCGCCCTGGTTGGCAGCTTGCAGGTCCTCCCAGATTTCTCTTCCGGTTGAATTGTAGTGAGCTTCAATGTTCTTTTCGTTGGTGTACTGCGAGGTGTGGAAATATTTGCCAGGGTTGGCTGACATTATTTGTTCAATGAAAGTTATAGGGTCGTTAGGGTCGGTTGGATCTGGACATTCAGACAGGCCGGGCAGCTCATCGACATCGGCACCGAGCAATTGCAAAATCTGTTTTACTTCGCGCACTTTAATGCGGTTGGTGACGATTTTAAACGGCACACCGTATACGGAGCAGACCAGTTGCATGGCTTTAGCCATGTTGCCGCTGGAGGATTCGATTACAGTTTTGCCCTCCCGGGCAATTTGTTCGATGTCGTCTTTGAGAACGTTCCAGGCACTTTTGTCTTTGACTGAGCCAAAGGGATTGAGCAGCTCAAGCTTGGCAAAAAGATTGATATTTTTCAGGCCATGTACCTGAGGCGGTATCTCGAACAATGGTGTATTGCCGATTAGCTCATTAACATGTTTGACTAGCATTACTTTTCTCCGGGTGAATATTGAAGCAGGAAAGTTTTCTGCCTTTTATGGCAACTCTTCCCAATATGGGACGTACTCGCTGTCGAGCATCCAGGTGAATTTATTGTCGCGCTCTACCACAGCAACTTTTTTAGCTACTGGGTGCATGATTGATGTTGATGCTGAAAAGTCCATGAAGTATCCAGCACTGTTCACAAATACAACTAAGTCGCCTGGCTTAGGCAGTTTTTTTACATAGGTGAGGTGACGATATATTAGGTCTGATTCGAGGCAGAGATTGCCGGCAAAGTACACTCCGATTGGAGCGGCATCAGGGTTGTCGGCTGTTACTTCTTTCTCGACTATAACGGGGTCTACAAATATTTCTTGGTCTAAGAAAGATATATCTTGACGTTTCATATTGAGGCAGATGATGGGTTCGTTGCGGCTTGATGTGCGCACTGAGTTGACTCTGGCAACGGTGATGCCAGTCTGTTCGACCAGTGAACGGCCTGGTTCAATCCAGAGCTCAATCATGTTGTCGCGAATAATACTGGCTGCAGTGGCATCGCCCAGATTGGCAAAGCGTTGACCCAATAGTTCGTCTAAGAAGTCGCCTCCAGTTTCAGTGTCAAAGTAACTGTAGCTGTTGAAATTGCCTTTTAGTTTGCCTTTATCGGATGACATGCCAAAGGCATTGTTGTGCCAGGTCATGGTTGGTCTGCTGCCCAGTACAGCCTCTTTCAGGGCACTAACATAGGCGTTCCATTCATCTTCGTTTTCAAGATAGTTAACTTTGTAGCCGCCACCAATGTTCAAGACCCGTGGCTCGAAATCACGACTGAGAGCTTCTTCAAACAGCTCAAGGCAGTTCTCAATGGCAATGGCTCGCTCTAAGACGCTTACAGTATCTAAGTGGAAAGAAAAGCCCAGTAGCTCAACTTCTTTGCGGTTGGCTTCAAGCAGATCAAAGGCCACAGCAACTTGTTGAATTGGCACACCAAAGCGACTGCCTTTATTGAGAAACTTGCTGTGATTGGCTTCAAATCCTGAAAGGCGCAGCAATATCTTTGTTGCTTTTTTTACTCGCAACACTTTACGCAGTCTCAAGATCATCTCTAGTTCGGAGATGCTGTCGACGGCAATAGTGATACCTTGCTGAATTGCCAGGCCGAGAAATTCGGCATTCTTGGGGCCAGTCGCTTCAATGCGGCTAGCATCAAAGCCCGAGCCTAGCGCATGACGCAATTCGTTGGCTGAGCTGACATCAAGATTGGCATTTTCAACCGCTAAGCGGCGCACGAGTGAATCTGATTGATTGCACTTGTGAGCAAAGAAAACTTTGCCGATGACATTGAGATCACGGAAGGTTTTTTGAAAGCCTTCAACATTTTCTCCCACCAACTCAGGAAAGAGAATATTGAGGGGGCTTCCCAGGGCACGGGTCAGTTCAAACAGGGTCTCTCTTTCGGCTAGAAAGCGCTTAACCAGCGGGTGAATCTTTGGTGTGAGCGTGAGATTTTCACTAGCTTTTGGTTTTAGGCTAATTTCTTCTTTGCTTTCTAGTGAGTTGATTGTCGTCGACATAATTTACTTCTTCTTTGGGGTTTTAGACAGCTGTTAGTGCTTTTTTGTTGGCCAGTACTTTAGCGTAACTAAAGTCTTGGTCTAGACCTTGGTCGAGTTTTTGACCGAAGTAGTCGTCTAACCAGTCGCGACAAACCTTGGTGTGAGTTGCTCTTAAGCGGGTTAGATAGTCTTCCCAGTTGCGTTGTTTACTTTCAAGGGTGGTCAATACTTTTTCAAAGACAACTTCTTGTTCTTGCATGAAGTCATCTAATGCTTCTCTCTTGCCTTGTTCAAAACGCTTCAAATGACGCGATTGCGGTACTGCGCCAAGAAGACGATCTTGACCGACATGTTTGATGATGAACAGCTCGTCTTCTGGGTTATCGATTTTATTGGCAATAACATAGGTGCGTTCAGCCAGGTGTGGTGCTACAGCCAGGTAGTCGAGGTAAACTTGAACCGATTTCTTGGTTGGTTCGACGACAAAGACATTCATGTCGTAAGCAAACGACAATGATGTGGCAACGTTGTCAGTGCCGGCAGTGGTATCCGCCACCACAATGTCGCTGTCTTCGTCAAGCAAGTGGTGAAAGAATGATTGCAAACCAGTTAGTTTGACGTGGTAGCAAGCGCCACCAACATCACTCTCTTTGTATGTTCCCACTGTCAAAAGTGAGATGTTGCCGCTATTCTGAGCATATTTTTTGATTAGTGGATCTGTGGCACTAACGGCAATGAAATTAGACTTCAGTGAAGGCGGTGTGGTGCCAACCATGGTCAGGTCGCCTAAATCTTCTCTGTCACCTTTTAAGTAAGTGATGATTTCTTCTTTCACTTCTCCAAGCTCATGTGCTTCACCGCTCAAATCAGATAGGTGTAAAGCCCCGCGCAAGTGAGCATTGACGTCAGCATCGATGGCTAAGACATAGGGCTTTTTCTTCGCTACATAGCGAATGAAACCAGCTGATGTGGTGGTTTTGCCGGCTCCGCCTTTTCCTAAAAATGCAATTCTCATTTACTTTTCTCCGACCGTTTTGTTTGTGTTTTTCTTTTGCTCTCGGCAAACCGCCGGTATGCTTCTTGCTCTCAGGCGGCTGCGCTTGCCATTGTGGCGGAAGCGCGTTTGTGGCTCTTCTTCTTGATTTTGCCGTAGCAATACCAGCACGGTAAACCAAGGTAGCAAAGCTGAATCAGTAAAATGGTACGAGGCTCTTGGCGGCAGCACCAGGCTGTCGTTGAGGGCCAGTGTTTCGTAAACTGAGGGGCAGGCGCGCTCAATTCTTGTGCCTTCGTCGTAGTGTGATTTGACCACCGCCTGCGAAAGATATTCAGGCAAGAATACGACTGGCAGCTCTTTGATATAGTCGTAGTCCGCCAACAGCGGGCGGATGTAGGTATTGAGCTTAGAGCGATATTCAGGCCTGGAGAGGAAATGAGCTAAGTGGCTGAGAGCCTCGTGGCGTGAGACAGCACTTTCTTGCGATTGAGCAAAGTAGTCGCCAATGGCTTTTTGAAACTCATGATCATCGAGTGACCAATCGAGACCTTTGGCCGCTGTGAATTTGAGGATGTTCCAAATCCATGATGCTGTGACGCGGTGATTGCCATCGGCGATCAGGCCGTGCTCGTTTATAACAACGGGGGCAAAGCCGCGACCAACTAAGTTTATTACTTCATCGAATAGTCTCTCGCGCACACAAAACTCTGTGGCACCGAGTTTAACTAGCGGATAGAGCGCTACTTCGACAAAGTTACCGGCGAATACGCCGGAGGCAAAAGTGTGTAAGCTTGCGCTGATAGATTGATAGGCAATCATGGCATCTAATTCGAACAATACATAAAGTAGATTGTCCCCAATTATTTCTTGGTTGTTGTTGAGGAATTGGGCTGCTTGAAGTAGTGCTTGTTCTGCTGCTGCTTCTGCTTGAGTTGGGTCAATAAAAATTGATTGGTGCCAGGCTTGGCGAATTAAACGCAGTAGAGTAGTGACACTTGATAGAGAAAAGCTTTCTAATTTAGCCCGGTCATAGAGAGCCTGGGCTTGGTTTTGCAGAGCGCTTAAAGTATCAAACTGATAGCTCTCTGATGGTCTATCTTCTGTTGTTTCCAAAACCTGGTGCAGGAACGACAGCTGCGGCTCGGCAACATTTGTCCAAGCCCATTCTTCTGGAGCTTGGGCTTGAGTGGCAAACAGGCTGGTGGTATTGGTCTTATAGGCAGGGCTGGTTTGCCGTAGTCGATTTGCCGCTTTCAGGTCATACGAAAGTAGGTGTTTGAACTGGTCAAATACCAGGTTGCCTCGATTTACTTCGTGACAATGAAGGCCGCCTGGTCCGGGAATGATTGCACCAGGAAAATAGGAAGGCGTTGCAAATTTAACTTCGTTGGCTAATTCTGTCCCTTGAGCTAGAGCTGCTTCTAGTCTCAATTGGTAGAACAGAGTTGAAGCTAGGGTTGTGCAGACATCTTTCGCCTCAGCCGTGGCAATTTCGTTGCCGAAATTGAGCTGGCTGGTGGTGACAACCTGAATTTTTTTCTGCTCTTGATAGACGACTAAATTTGGCATTGAGCAGGTCAAGGCCGATTGGCTATTTGAAAATTGTAGGTTTTCCATTTGGCAGTACTCGATGCAAAAGGGGTTTTAAACGGTGGCCAATTGTTGGGCCTTTCGCTCTGGGTAGACTTCTACCAGTCGCTCTTGCCAATAGTTTTGTCTCTCTTCTAATTCTTTTGATGGTGCCTGACGTTGGAAGAATTGAGTGAGTAAGTCATAAGTAGTGAGACCGTCTCTAAAGGCAAAGAGGTCATAGCGACAGAATGTCGCAAGAAGAATTTCTTCAGCACCTTTGAGGTTACCTGCGCTGTAGGCTAGCTGTGCTTCGCCCAGCAATTGCTCGAGAGTCTCTTCGCTCAGTGTCGGTAGCTTATGCAGGGCATCTTGATCAAGAAATTGTTGATCTATTAAGGCTTGGAGCTTTTCTTCGACATAGCAGTCAATCATCAAATGGATGCGTGGTGTGGTGCCGAAGTTGCAGGCACTATGGATAGTTTGTTTGGGATCAAGCTTCCATAGATAACCCTTTTTGAAATGAACGTTTAAGCCTGGGCTTGTGATAAAGGCCTGGTCATTTGTAATCAGTGGCATGTGCAGGCGGTAGCGCGGCACATTTTCGAGATAGACAAAGTCGCGGTGCTCATGCAGAAATGTGCCAGGATCAAGGCGGAGAAGACGCGAGCCCATAATATTGAAGCCGCTCTCGGCAAGGAACTTATGCAGCTCTGTCAGTTTAAGCAGAAGTGGAGTGGGTTCAGGCTTAGCGCAATCATGGTAGTCGAAGTTCTCTTGCTCACCGGTATGATTGAGCAAAGTTGCTACTTTCAGGCCGTCAGAACCATACTCTGGGTAAGGCTCTTGCCAAATAGATTCGAGTGACATTTCTGGTGCACTAACTTGCTCAACTATTTTATTGAGCACAGCACTGTCGATCTTTTTTAATTGAGCAATATACGAAAGAATTTTCCCGACCTCTTTTTACTCGATTGATCTATATGTAGATTGCATTGCCGTAAATCATATCTGAAAATGGTTTCCATTTTCTGTTTATTAGAGCCCTTAAATGCGAACCCACGCAGCTGAATTTTCTTGCCGTTCTGTCTTTACTTCTCCTTCTCTCAATGAGAGAGGGCTTGATGTTGATATCAGGGGCTGTAATCGACTTTGGGCTTATTGAGAACGATTCTCAACTGGTAGAGGCAGTTTAGATCTAAAGTTGTAAATTGGATCGTTTTTTTTGACTTTGTTACGGGTATGAACGGTCTTTCATGACGGCATCGCCGGTGGTGCCGAAGGGCAACCTGGCATGATTTCGCCTTTTTGTTAGTTTGTTGACGGCGCTCATAATTAGCGCAAAATAAGCTCTCCGATTTGCTCCGGCAGATGAAGTGAAATTCAGAGAACTCTAGTTTGCTTTTCTTTTTGCCTTCTATTTCAGTAAGAGCTTGAGCCCTCGCTGCTTGCCGCCAATGACAAGGGCTTGTCTCGATACCCTTGGCAGTCGGCTGTTTCAAACTTTCTGCCGTTAATTTGTGCTGAAGGCCTGAGAGTGATCTAGAATCTATTTAAGGGGTACTAAAAAGGAAGTTGTTGTGGACGGCGAGCCGAGCGCTTTTTTAAGTGGCAAATTTGAGAATAATCGACTTGAGAAAGTTGGTTTGGACAAGGCTGTAGATAAAGCAAGTTTCGACAAGAACGGCAAGCTAAAAGGCAAGAAAAAGAGCGTTGTCTTGATGGAGCGCGACATCAATGCTCTGCTTGAACTTTATTTGCATCGCACAATTTCATCCAGTCAATTGGCCCGTTTGTGTTTCCCTGATATTAGCTACGAGACTGCTCGCAAGAGATTACGTCGTCTACAGCAAGCTGGTTTTACAGGGGCCTCATCGTCTGGTCGCATGGAAGGGCGCGGCCGGCCAGAACTCATTTATTTTCTTACTGCTTCTGGAGCGCGAGCCCTTGAGCAAACTCGCGGTATCTCCTGGGAAACTATTCCCACCGGGCCGCCTCACACATACCACAAAGAGCATTTCTTGCGTCTTGTTGATGTGCGTCTCGCTATGGAAGATGCAGAGTTGGCCGGTGTCATTAGCGGTTTGGAATTTACTACTGGTCGTGAATTTTGGAAGGAGCTGGCTTCTGATCTGACAGAGGCAGAAGAGCAGGCTGATGCCACGATTTCGTTTGCCTATGCTGGCATGGAGCCAGTGCGAGTTTTGCTTGAGATCGATACAGGCAATTTTCGTCAAACCCGACATTGGGAGCCGAAAATTAGAGCCTTCTTGCGTACTGGCTATCCTATTTGGGTGGTCACGGGCAGTAGCCCGCGCATTTTGACATTACGCAAATGGACTCAGCCTCTTTTGGAAGAAGCCGAAGTGGGCCCTGGTAAGTGCGTCTTTGCCGTTTATACCGAGATTGTCGAAAAAGGAATTTATGGTGCTCAATGGCAGCGCACCGATGGTTCATTTACTGATTTACGTCCAACCAAATTGTAAATCTCTACTTGCAGAGCAATCTATATAAGTTCTTCGGCGAAGTGACAAGCCGATTTGTGACCTGGAGCAATTTCGCGCAGAGCTGGTGTATCTTGCTTGCAAATGTCGCGGGCAATGGGGCAGCGGGTGTGAAAGGCGCAGCCTGATGGTGGATTGGCTGGGCTAGGCAAATCACCTTGGAGGAGCACGCGATGACTGCGGTCGTAGGCTGGGTCTGGCACTGGAGCTGCCGAAATCAATGCTTTGGCATAAGGGTGCAATGGCTTTTCATAGACGTCTTTGCACGGACCAATTTCAACGATGCGTCCAAGATACATTACGGCTATGCGATCTGAGATGTAGCGCACCACATCAAGATTGTGCGCGATAAAAAGGTAGGTGAGATTGAATTCTTTTTTCAGGTCTAAGAGCAGATTGAGAATTTGCGCCTGCACACTGACGTCTAATGCTGAAACTGGCTCATCAGCTACGATCAATCGTGGCTTCAGGGCTAAGGCTCGAGCGATGCCAATTCGTTGACGCTGTCCGCCGGAGAACTCGTGGGGATAGCGATCGAGCATTTCTTTAGGCAGACCAACTAACTCGATCAAGCGGGTAACTTCGGCTTTCAGATTTGAGCCGCCATCAGCACTGGAACCTTTAGACAGACCATGGACTTCTAAGGGTTCGGCCAGAATCTGAGCAATAGTCATGCGCGGATCAAGGCTGGCGTATGGATTTTGAAAGACAATTTGCATCTGTTTGCGCAAAGGCTTCATTGCCTTGGCATCGAGAGCCATTATCTCTTGTCCGTCAAAGCTTACTGAACCCTGGCTGGCTGGCATCAAGCGCAGCATTACTCGGCCAAGGGTAGATTTGCCGCAACCCGACTCGCCTACTAGGCCTAGAGTCTCGCCCTCGATGATGTCTAAGTTGATACCGTCCAGTGCGCGGACGGCACCTACTTGTTTGTTGAAGAAGCCTTTGCGAATAGGGAAATGCTTCGCTAGGTTTTTGATTTGGACGAGGGTTTTTTCGGTCATTTATTGCTTATGGGATCTTGACATTGATGCGGTTCAAACGCTCTCCCAATTTTGCCAGAAACTGACCGGCAAATGTGGACGTTTTTTCGTCAATGACAACATTGCTGGTGTGCACGCCTTTTTTGCGACAGCGCATAAGTTGATTAGGAGCCACTGGAGCGTCAAGATTCCATTCTTCATAGATTGCTCTTTCGTTTATAGCTCTTTCGGCCATAGTCTGGTGATTGCCAGCATTGCTGCTGTTGGCAACAGTTTCGCCAGCTTGGGCGGCACGAGCAAAGCCATTGAGCAGTCTTTGTTCCTGTTCGCCATTGTGGTATCCGCCCCAGGGGTTGCCTTGAATGCGATAAGGCTGTGGCTCCCGCAAAAATACATACCAAAAGACTGTATATAAGATTAGGAGTTCAAAAGCGATGATTGCATAGGCGAACATAATCTACTCCCGGCCTGAGCAGGCCTTGAGCTGGGTACCCAAAAACGTGAATGTCTTTTTTGAAAAAGGTGATAGACCCGAAAGATATCTTTTTGATCGTCACTTTGCTCAAAGGAGACAGGTGGTTTGATAGCCACCGTATGTCGAGCAATAAAGTTCTTGTTAGCAAGCTTTATTGTTCAAATATTCTAACGAAAGATTGCAGAAAAGCTACAGGTTTTTAAGAATTCTCCAGATGTCAAGTGATTAATTGTGAATCTGCATAGCCTTAATGCAAGCTCGTTTCACGCGAAAATGGTGGCAAATTCAAGCACTTCTGTCAGGCGGCCTGCCAAGCGGCTACTGTAGCAATGTGAGAGAAATAGTGGAGAAAAAATGCAGTCGACAGAGCTAGGAGAGACGACAAAGTCAGCCATGATTGCGGTGGTTGGAGCTGGCACTATGGGCTCATCAATAGTGGTGGCACTATTGGCCGCTGGCTATAGCGTTTTGCTAAAAGAGACTGATCAGGCTTTTCTTGATAAAGGCATGGCCAACATCGACAGACTAATGAGCGGTCGTGTCAAGAAAGGTTTGGCAGCGGAAGAAGCTCAGCTGCAGCGCAGCCGCATCCAGGGAGTGCTTGATTTCGAACGCTTTGCTGAAGTCGATTTTGTCATTGAAGCTGCGCCAGAAAGTATTGATATTAAGAAGAGCATTTTTGAGCAGCTTGATCAGTGGTGCAATGTTGATGCCATTCTTGCTACTAATACATCAAGCCTATCTATTACTCAAATAGCCAATTTCGCCCGTCGTGCCGACAAAGTTGTTGGTCTTCATTTCTTCAACCCTGCTCATATCATGAAGCTAGTCGAAGTTATTCCTGGTTTGGAAACCTCACACGATACCGTTGCCCGCGCCCTTGAGCTCGCTCAATCTATGGGTAAGCTCGCTATCCGAGTAGAAGAGTGCGCTTCGTTTTTGGTCAATCGCCTGCTCGGTCGTTATATGAACGAATCGCTCTTCGCCCTAGAGGGAGGAGCAGCTAGCGTCGAAGAAATAGATAAGGCCGTTTGTGATTATGTCATGCCTATTGGCCCTCTCGCCCTGCGCGATATGAACGGTGCCGATATTGGCCTGGCAGTTGCTAATTTTAATTATCAAGAGTATGGCGAGCGTTTTGCCGTGCCGTCCTTGCTTGGTCGGATGGTTGAGGCCAATATGCTTGGTCAAAAGACTATGGGTGGTTTCTACAGCTATGACAAAGAGACACGCAAGCGCGCCGGTGTGAACCCTGAATTACTCAAGTTTTTAACTGGAGCCACCAGTAAAAATGGCGATTTTAGTGCTGAGCGACTCTTCTTGCCTATGATCAATGAATCTTTCTTAGCTATGCAAGAGCGCATTTGTCAGCCAGAAGACCTTGATGCCGCCCTTATGGCCGGATTAGGTATGAGACGCGGGCCCCTTACTTTGGCCTCTGAAATTGGATTGAAAGATTGTCTTGCTATGCTTGAAGCTGCCTTTAAGGCCGATGCCAGCGGCCGTGTGCATGAGCGCTTTAGGCCAGCACCTCTGTTGAAGCGCTTTGTTTGGGCTGGCCGCTCGTCTGTGCTTTAGAACATTACTTTAGTAATTTAGTAGTTGCCAGTAACTAGGTATGGCCCACGCCTAGGGGGTATACTCAGCACATGAAGGTTTCGCGAAAGCTTCGTGAGAAATTAGATAGTAAGTCGTTTAAGAACAAATAGGGCAGCCGGATGGTGATTGCACAAATCTTAAAGCGCCGCGCCCTGGTGGTTTGCCTGGCACTAGTGCTGGTGCTTTTTGGTGTCAATGCTTTTGAGAAACTGCCTCTAGAGGCTTATCCCGATGTTGCAAATATGCAAGTGCGGGTAATTACTCAAGTGCCCGGAAAAGCCGCTGAAGAAGTAGAACGGCTGGTGACGATCCCGATTGAAAAAGAGCTAAATGGCGTACCGCGCTCTGAACCACCCCGCTCAATTTCAATTTTTGGACTCTCTGTTATCACTGTTGTATTTGAAGATGGGGTTGACCCGTATTCAGCTAGACAACAAGTGCTAGAGCGTCTTACTCTGGCCGAAGTGCCTGCGGGCGTCAAGCCTGAACTTGATCCTAACGCTAGCCCTGTGGGCGAAATTTTTCGCTATACCGTAGAAGGGAAGCGCTACACCACAATGCGTCGCAAAGAGGAGCAAGATTGGCTTCTTAATCGCAAAATTAGAAGTGTGCCCGGTATTGTCGAGTGCACCGGATTTGGTGGCCCAACTAAAACTTATCAAGTTGAGCTTGATCCCGGTCGTCTGCAGGCTCTGGGTATTACCCAGGAGCAGGTTGCTGAAGCAATTGCTCGGTCAAACGGCTCCACTGGTGGCTCTTTCATCATTCAGAACGACCAAAACTTCATGGTGCGCGGCCTTGGTTTGCTTAAAACCGTCGAAGATATCCGTGATGTCGTTGTCGCGGCTGATCGCGACGGTGTGCCTCTGCACGTGCATGATGTCGCCCAGGTTGCTATTGGTCCGGCTGTGCGCCGCGGCCAGGTGGGTTGTGATGATCGCGATGACGTGGTAGAAGGCATTGTTCTCATGCGGCGGGGGGAGAATCCAAGCACGGCCATTGCCAATTTGCGCGCTGTCTGGCCCGAGTTGCAGGCGGCCCTTCCCAGTGGAATGCATATAGTTCCTCTCTACGATCGCACCGCCTTGGTTACAAAGACAGTCAATACCATCGGTCATAACGTTGCTGAAGGCGTTTTTCTGGTTGTCGCTTTATTGATGCTCTTTCTCTTTCAGGTGCGCAGCGCCATTATCTGTGCCGCTGTAATTCCCTTGGCACTGCTTACTGCCTTTATTCTGCTCAATGTCTTCAAAGTTCCAGCAAACTTACTCTCTATTGGGGCTATTGATTTTGGCATCATCGTTGATGGTGCCGTCATTATGGTCGAGAATATAGTTAGCAAACTGGCTGAAGTTAACCATCGACGCATTGCTGCCGGATTGACCGGGCGACCTGAATTGGCTGAAGTAATTAAGACAGTGGCCGCTGGCGCCCAGGAAGTGGCTAAACCGATTTTGTTTTCTACTGCCATCATTTGTTTGACTTTCTTACCCATCCTTTGTTTCGAGCGGGTTGAAGGCAAATTGTTTAGGCCGCTTGCTATTACAATGAACTTTAATTTGATTGGGGCTGTGCTTGTCACTATGACTTTAGTGCCAGTACTTTGTGCCATCATCTATGCCTGGAAGCTCCCCAAAGAGCGCACTTCTCCCCTGATGCGCTTTGCTAAATTTGTTTATCTTCCTACCCTGAAGCGCTGTTTGAAGATGCGAACAGTGGTGGCGTTGATGTGCGTGGCAATCTTTGCCGGTAGCCTTCTCCTTACACCTCTCATGGGCACTGAATTTTTGCCAGAGTTGGAAGAGGGCAACATTTGGATTCGCACCACGATCTTGCCTACCAGCGTCTCACTCGATAAGGCTGTAGAACTGGCCCATGAGCTTCGCCGCATCATTAAGTCATATCCTGAAGTTACAACAGTAGTTACTCAAATTGGTTCACCTGATGATGGTACCGATCCAAACCCCTATTCAACTATTGAAGTTTTAGTTGATCTTAAGGGCCAAGACGAGTGGCGCAAAGAGTTCAATTGCAAAGACGCCTTAGTTGAAAGCATGGAGAAGCAGCTGGTTACTAATTTACCTGGTTTGCTTTTCAACTTCTCTCAGTATATTAAAGACAATATGGATGAAACCATTGGTGGTGTCAAAGGTGAGCTGGGTGTGAAAATTTATGGCTCAGATCTAGCTGTTTTGACAAAGCTTGGCAGTGAGGTAAAACAAGTTGTCTCGGCTGTGCCTGGTATGGTCGATGTCTCTGTGGATCAGCTCTTAGGACAACCGCAACTGCAAATAGACATTGACCGACTCAAGGCCTCGCGCTATGGCATAAATACCAATGACATTCTAGATATTGTTGAAACTTCTATTGGCGGTAAATCAATCACTCACCTGTTAGATGGTGAGAAGCGATTTGATGTTACATTGCGCTATTCAACAGATTATCGCAACGAAGAATCTGATTTGAACAATATTCTTGTGCCCAGCCCATCGGGGCAGCGTATACCGCTTGTGCAACTGACAAAAATTACTCAAGGTCATGGTGCCAGCACGATATTGCGTGAGCGTAATGAGAGGCGCATTGCCGTTAAAGCCAATATCCGCGGCCGTGACTTAGGCTCAGCCGTGGAGCAAGCCCAGCGCGATGTGGCCAGTAAAATTAAGTTGCCTGAAGGCTACCACATTGTCTGGGCTGGCCAGTTTGAGCGTGCCAAGCACGCCATGGGCCAACTTTCATTGGTAGTTCCGGTTACCCTGGGCTTAGTATTTCTACTGCTCTATTCAGCTTTCGGCTCGGCTAGTCTGGCAGCTTTGATAATGCTTACAGTTCCTCTGGCTGCTTCTGGTGGCATACTTGCTCTGGTACTCAGTCACACCCACTTTAGTATTTCAGCCGGTGTGGGCTTTATCGCGCTGTTTGGTGTGGCTATCCAAAACGGGGTAATTCTCACATCGAAGATTCGCGATCTTGAGAAAAGTGGAATGGATCCTGATCAAGCCGCTCTAGAAGGAGCGATTGTGCGCATGCCACCAGTAGCGATTGCTGCTATTGTGGCCTTCGCTGGTTTGCTTCCTGCTGCTTTATCAGATGGCATTGGTTCGCAGAGCCAGAGGCCGTTTGCCATAGTTATCGTTGGCGGTCTGCTGCCGGCCACTGCTTTGACTTTGCTATTCTTGCCAGCTCTTTACCGCTGGTTCTCAGGCAAAGTAGATCATCATAAAGAGAAAACTTAAACCGAGGGCTCGAGCGGTTTTATTCTGAAAGATCGCCGCCAACGTGGAAATGGTCGTTGATCCAAATTGCCACGAATGCGCTTACTGCAGTGAATGTCAGACCGAATGCATATTCCATGATCTTAGACCTGTATTCTTTTTGCCTTAACCACTAACCTATGACTCTATGCTGGCACTTCTGTGCCTATGGAGGGGTTAAGAGAAGTAGGCGAAAAATATTAAGAACTTAACTTGGAAAAAGCCTAGTCAGACTGCTTTAGCGATTCAGAACGTAGCTCGAAGCTGCCTTTTACTACTATCGGATCGCCTTCTTTAAGACCACCTATGACCTCTTCTAAGTTGCCAGATTCGCCGCCCAGCTTGATTGGCTGCTCGCGGTATTGGCCTTTGCCAACGGGGACATAGACAACTTTGCAGTCTTCGGCGTCTTGCACAGCAAGTTTTGGCAGTGTTAAAACCCTGGCTTTGCCGACTAAAATTTTCATACGGGCAAACATCTTCGGTTTGAGCTTGCAGCCAGGATTTAGCACTTCAGCTCGAACGGTAAGTGTGCGGGTTTCTGGATTGATAGAATCGGCTACATAATTCAATTTGCCCAGGAACTTTTGACCAGGGAAGCTGTCTACTTCTAGTTCGATTGGTTGACCAACTTTTACTTTTGAGATGTCTTTCTCGTAGACATCAGCTTTGAGCCAAACGCTATCAAAGTCGGCGATGGTAAAGAGAGCCTTGCTTGGGTCGGCTAGCTCTCCAGTATTGACCAGGCGCTCAGTCACCACTCCTGTTTCTGGCGATACTACGGGTATGACTGGATTTAGCTGACCAGTTCTGAATACTTCGGCAATTTGCTTCTCTGAGACGCCTAATAGATGGAGCTTTTGTTTTAGGGGCTCAGTCATTAAGGTCAAGCGCTCGGATGATAGCGAAATTGTTGCTTGTCTTTTGCTGTTCAGGGCGTCAATAGTGATGCGATCTTTGTCATACTGAGTTTTAGCTGACTCAAAGTCGGCCTTTGATGCAATTTTTTCGTCGAGCAAGCCTTTAACGCGGGTGTAGGTGCTCTGAGAGAGCCCCAACTGAGCGCGATTTTGGGTGATGTCTGAGTCTATCTGTAGCAGCTCACGTTTGAGATCTGCCCGTACTTGTGAGGCGTTTTGTAGGAGGTCAGCTTCTGTCTGTTCTATGTCTTGACTGCGAATACTGGCCAGGGTCTGCCCCTCTTTAACATGGTCGCCAATGTTGACCAAGACGGCAATAATTCGGCCTGAAACTGGCGTGCTGACTTTGGTTGTCAAATTTGAGTTGGCCTGCACTTCGCCGGTGCTCCTGACGGCAAAATCTACATCTTTCATCGAGACTTTTTCGCAGCCGAGGTTAAGGGCTACTTCAGTTTCTGGGGTTAGGGTAACGAGGTTTAGGCCGCCAGCCGCCACTTTGCTCGCCGGTGCCGGAGCAAGGGCCTTACCCTCTACTTTCTCAGAAGTGTGACCACAGCCAGTCAGAGCTAACCCGCTGGTTAGTGCCAGGGTGAATATGGGTAAGATTCTTCTGTATCTGCCTGGGGTAATGCTTTTTGGCAATGTCTGCATCTTTTCACTGTCTCGATTTAATCTCGAACGACTCAATCTTCACGCAATCTACATGTTCACCACTCACGAATTTTGCAGTAATCGCCGAGAGTAGCTTATTTAGCTGGTCTTCACGATACTACCCTAACATATTTTCAGCGCTTTGACTGTTTAAATGCGCTGATAATCGTATAGCTGGGAACAAGAGGAGAGAGAGTAGCGTCGAAGTTTGCATCAAGATTGACAGTTTTAAAATTGGCACAGTGCAGCTTTCGAAAAGCTGTCCTAGTGGGCAATGAAGGGATGCTAGTTTTTTCTATTACAATAGTGTGGTTACGGGTCCAGGCGGTCATTAGAGGTTCGGTCATGAAGTTAAAGACAATCAAAACGCTAGCCATCATTCAGGCTGTTTTGCTGAGCTCTTGCGCACCGCTTGCTTTGGCTGCAACTTCTAAGCAATCTCCTGAGATAGCCAAGCTCGACAATATAGAAGAGGTTATTTACGGTGCTCCAAAATCTAAACTAGGTCTTGACAGTCGTTTGAAAGATCTTGAATTGAAATTATTCGGCATCACTCGCAAAGGAACAACCACTGAGCGGCTTGCTGCCATAGAAAAGACACTGGCTTACGGCAGTGGCGCAGCAACTTCCGGTTCGCTGCTGCCACCCTTGGCTCCAACCTTAGACACTCCTGCTACTTCTCCAAGCGCGCCGTCCACTGCTAGCTCTAGTTCTAGCTCTAGTTCTAGTTATGACAGCGAGGAGCCTTACGCTGTTGATTCATCTGGTGCTCTGGCTGATGCCATGCAGCTTTATCAAGACGGCAAAGTGGCCCAGGCTGAAAGTGCCTTTCATGGCATTATTGCTAAAGATCCAAACAATGGCGATGCTTACTATAACTTGGCCGTTATTGCTGAAGGCAAAAATGATTTGAACGGTGCGCTTTCTTACTATCGCAGCGCTCTCAATTTGAATCCGCAAGATACTGATTTGCAAAGTGCCGTGGTTAGCGTTCAAAACAAATTGGCTCAGTCCAATACCAGTGCACCGAGTCATCTGGCTTCTAGTTATGCCTCTAGTTCCAATCCCTTTGCCGCTTCTTCTTCTTCTTCTTCTTCTTCTTCTTCTTTGGCTCCCAGACCGGCAGCTCCAGCCCAAAGCAAGGCACTTGATGAAGCGAGAAAGAACCAATTAAAAAGTGCTGTAGCTTCGGCTTCAAACGATTACAAAGCAGGCAATTATGATTCAGCTGTCACTAAGCTGAACTCGGTGGCTTCGCAAGTGCCGGATGACGGCGACGTGCAGTTCGCTCTAGCTCAGGCCTACCGAGCTAAAGGTGACCTTGCCAATGCTCGCAGTCACATGGCGCGCGCTTCTTCTCTTAATCCTGCCAGCACAAGTTTCGGCAGCGCTCTGGCTGATATTGACCGGGCAATAGCTGCTAAAAATACTGCGCCAGCTGATAGTTTTGCTTCTTCCAATCAGTCAAATTCTGGTACTCAAACTGCCAGTCAACCAGAAGGGCAGATTACTCCTTTTGCTGGCAGCAAAGCCGCGAGTTTAGACAGTCAAGGCGGCCTTAGCGGTATGGCTTATAGCGCTCGTTCGAATAGCAGCCGCTTAAAACGCGCTGCTACTTATGGTCTAGCTGGTGCCGCTGCTGGTGCCTTATCTGGTGCTCTATTTAGCTCATCTAACAACGGTTCGAGAATGAGTAGTGCTAAGAGCAATGCCTTACGCGGGGCTGTGCTTGGTGCAGTGTTTGGTTTTGCTAGCGGTAAGTAAGGAATTTCAAGAGATTAGGGCAATGAAAAGCAAATTAGTAAGCGCAGCTATTATTTTTTCTCTGATGATTTCGCTCAATTCCCAGGCACACGCTGCTGGCGCAGGAGCGGTCTTGAAGGGCGGAGTGCGCCTGGAGAATGGCACAACGCGATTGGCCAGACCTGGCGGCAATGCGGCCCCGACACTTTCAACTGCTGATGCTATACCAGTTGCTCCTCCACGCAGAAGTACGTTGGGGGGTGGTGTGCAGGGCAGTGGCTTGATCGATCGCACCGCCTTCGCCACTCTGCCCGCTGGCCCACTTAGTGCATCTGCTCAAGATCAGAATAGTCGTTTTGATATTGGCGCCGAACGCAGCTCGAAAAAAATGACATTAGCTTGGGAAGCTTGGCATAAACAGCTCTCTTCTGAGATTTATGCTCGCTGGCAAGAGGTGGCCTTAATTAGAGGTCGCGCCACTATGAGAGTTACCATTACTCGCGATCATCATGTCATTGCTCAACTGACATCGCCTTCAGGCATCCGTCGCTTTGATAGTACACTGCTTGACGTCGTCAATAGTCTTGATGGTAATCCCGGCCTATCTTTTCCTGCTGGTTCCCAGAGACAACAGGTTTCGTTTGAAGCTGACTATATCGCTGATACCGATGTTAAAGGTGGTTATAGTTGGACCAAGAACGACTACGAGACTGTTCAACAGTAGGTCAGTACCAGATTAGTCTCTGCTGGCCAGTAAGGCCCGATATAAGTCGGCTGGCCGATTGTTACCATGTTTCAGCAGCGGTAAAGTTGCTTGCACTGCTCCATTGATTGCTAAAACCGGCGGCTGTCCGCCAAACTGTTCATGAAAAACTTGATTGAAGCGGCCATTAAAATAGCGATGCAAATTGTTGTCGATAAATTGTTTGGCAAAATCTGCTTCAATTTCTAGTTCTGCCTTTGGTGCTGCTTCTATTTTGCTATTGAGAAAATGGCAAACCTGTTCAACTGTAATTTGCTTGTTTAGGCCAAGCTTCTCTTTGTTGCGCCAGAGCCTTGTTGCGAAGGCTTGGGCCAGTTGGTTTTCAAAGTAAATTTTGCTTGTCAGTTTTACTACTGCTGCTGCCGACGTATCTGCTTGAGCACGCTTGGCTACCCATTGTCGAAGTTCTAATTGGTCTGTTTTGTCTAGAGCGAAATGTTGGTTTGCCGCTACCAAGACCAGTTTATCGATTTCTTCTTCAATAGCAATCAGTTGGTTTTGCAAGTTTTCTACTGCCCTTAAGTGGCTCTCGAAACCTTGCTGGGATAAGCGTGTTTTCTTGCTGCTGCTATCACTGAGAAGAGCGGCAGGGGGCGAAATTAATGGCTCTATCTCTTGCTTTAAGGTTACTGCAGCGCTTGCTAAATCTGTTAGTTCTTGCGCCAGAGGCGGAGCAAATTGCAGCAGTGGTAGTCGTTTTAGATCGCCAATTTGAAAGTTAATCGTTGGGTTAATATCGTGAGCCAATGCACTCACTAGGCTTGAATTGAGATAAGCCAGCAGTAGATTTTCCTGCTGGGCATCATGGCTGAATATAGCTGAGCCGCCGACATCGAATATTGCGCCAGCAGGAAGTTTGCGCACGCTTAGTCGATGCTTGTTGACGAATGAGAAAGTAAGGCCTGGTTTGAAGTAGTAATTTTCGTTCTTAACTACCCAGTGCACTTGACCCTTTAAATAAGGGTAAGCCTCGGCAACAGTAGCTTTGATTTCTTCCCCGTTTTCACCCCATCTTACTTTGCTAGAAATAGTGCGCCACCAGCGCTCGGAGCCGCCCCCCTTAGCGTATGGCGCATAGTTTCTGTCGTCCTCTTCTACTTCCCAGGCATAGCGCAAGAATCTTTCATTACTAGATGTCGCCAGGCCCTGCTTGAAGTCTGCTTTACTTGCTAGATTCTGATTGTCCTTTGCTTGCACTAATAACAGTGCCTGAGGCCGCTTGAAATTGAACGCCAGGTCATTGCTACTTAAGAGTTCACCGTGGCTCTTGCTTATTTTGTTAAGCTGATTCAACTGCATCAATTTATCTAAATGGCTCTCTCTCTTGTTTCCGCTTTTGTGGTCCGCACCTTTGAGATCGATATAGTAAGCCGGCTGGTCTGCAGCTATTTTTTGCCTGGTTAAGAAGATAATACTGCTATCTGCTTTGGAGCCTGCAAGAAGAGGAAAGACGCCGTCACCAAGCTCAATCACTAAATTGATTTGTGCATCTTCTAAAATGCGTTTTCGCAGAGTTAGGGCGCTGGGCAGATGCATAAACGAACTTTGGCTGAGAAAACCGATGGTGCCGCCGCTAGTTACTAAATCGAGAGCTTTCCATAAAAATATTTGACTGAGATCGCTAGCACACTCTGGGTAGTATTTCTTTAGTTTCAATTTTAGTGCCCGGTCGATCAGTTTGCGACCGAGATAGGGTGGATTGGTCAGCACCACATTGTACTTTCGGTTCATGGCGTGGCCAGAAATTCTCTTCCAGCGCGGCGAGAGCGAGCCGAGTGCTGCTTCAGCTACATCGCTGGTATTGTGCAGGCATTGGATTAATGAGCTTGTGCTATCAACGGTTTGAGCCCTCGTGTCCTTAGTTAGCATTGTTAGTTGAACGGTTAGGGCAAATTTGGCCATAACGAGAGCGCGAGCATCAATATCTGTGCCAACAATATTGTGCTCAAGTATCAAACGGCAAATTTCGCCAGGCGGCAGATCGAATTGTTCGTAGGCTTTATAGAAGGCAGCGGCTGCAGCGATCAAGAAGTTTCCGGTACCGCAGCAGGGGTCGAGCACTGATACAGCTTGGATATTTGCTACAGTCTGTGCCTTGTTCAGAAACGGTTCGACCAGGCATAGCTTAGTGAGCGCTTGCACTACTTGTGGTGGCGTATAGATTTGGGAAAATAGCGCTTGGTCAGTGGCCGTAGTGTTCTTGTCGGCTTTCTGCACATTGGCTGTAGCTAATTTGCGTTGGTTGATGCAGAATACTTCGAATAAATCACTTAAGCCATGGGCTTGTGAGAAAAGTAGTTTATATTCAGGGCCCTGGAAGAGCTTCTTTAGTGAAGCATTAGTTTTTGATTGGTCGAAAACTATTTCGTCATCAATATTTAGGTCACGGCTGAGTTGCTCGAATAGTGCCTTGCCGACAATAAAAGATTCTTGGCCTTTGTCTTGCTCGTTGTCTTGATTTGATGGCTTCAGCAATTGCTCGAGTACTTGACCGGCGCCGATTGCCATGATCGTTGCTAATAGTTTGTCGTCGCGGACAATGGTGCTTTTCTTTAACCATTTACCTAAAGTAGCTCTTGCTCGTCGCAGGGCGAGCTTGTGGGTAAGCTTTCTCGCTGCGGCATCAGGACTGCTACTGGTATTGGTACTTGTAGTACTTGTACTGCTCGTACTGCCATTACTATTGCTGTGAGGCACACTAAGTGGCTTTTGGTAAGAGGTCGCGATAGAGCACAACGGGCTCTTCAGTGCTGAGTGAGTGGCCCTTGGCCGCCTCAGCTGCCGACAGAAGCAGGCCTAGTTCCATGAAATCTTCAGGTACGCAGGCTGCACCAAAAGAAAGAGAAAGAGTACGCTCGTCTACACCAGTTGATAGGGGGGATTTCATTAGCGAGGTCATCAGGCGTTTGGCGAATACTCGAGCGCCTTCACCTTTTGTATCGGGGCAAAGTAAGGCATAGTCAAAAGCTTCGTAGTGGGCCAACAAGTCGTTGTGCCGTTTCGCCTGCGATATACGTAATACTGCTTCGCGCAGAGCGCCAATTGGTAGCGGCTCTCTAATTGAACCATTGGGACCACTCTTAACGCGCATTTCAAAAACAATGACTGAAATTGGACTACCAGAGCGGTGCCCTCTAAAGTACTCTTGCTCTAAGAAATAGAGAAAAGCCGGGAAGTTGAACATGCCAGTATCGCCGCGGCGCAATTGCATAATGACCGATTGGATGGCGGCACTATCAACTGTTTTGGGCTCAAGAGGGGGAAGGCCAGAATTGCTTTTCTTCGATGGCTTAGTAAAGGCTGCGAGCCCACAGCTGAGCATATTGCAGACAATTGGTACCCATAGACTGCGGGCATAGCCGAGCTTGGCTACAATTTCTTCTGTGCTTAAGCGATCGTCAATGGCGTCGTAAAACCGTCTTTGAGCAACGAAATCTACTGGTATAGCTGGCTTTAGTAATTTGCGCAGTTCGCCTTCGTCAACGATGCGCTGAGTCTTGACCATGACCGCATCGAACTTGAAGCCACTGTTTTTGAGGAAGTTTTGTTTGTCGAATATTTGTGCGCCTTGAATAATCAGTGAATCAAGGGGTTCAGTAATGGTTTTGTGTTTGGTCATCACCTTGGGTTGGAAGAAGAAGCGGCCATCTTTCCAGGTGATTAACTCATAGATGCACTCAGAGCCCTTGGCTGCTGGGCTAGTGGCGTGAATAGGCTGTCCATCAATGAAAAACACTTCCGCTGCGCCAAGGTCGCTTTGTATTTCTAAGCGGCCAGTCATTTTGGCAAGAGCAATAGATTGCAGTAAAGCGCCGATTTGTACAAAGGCGAGGTCGCCGTTTAGTACAGTACCTGAGCGGTTGAGCGAATTATCGCCACCCACTAGAGGTATCGGAATAGTTGCTCTCTGTTTTGTCAGAGCCTCAGGAATATAGAAGAAAGCCTTCTCTTCCGCTTGCTCTTCTTGGGTGACACCCTGAGTGGTAGCGTGCTGATTGCCTTCGCGATCATTAAGTGAGGCTTCGATGCGATTGAAGACAAGCAATGAATCACAACTAGTAAATTCCCAGAGGAGAGAGCCTTGGCCAGCGTTAGACGCTATCAGCTTCCATTGAGGATCACCGCCCATGGGATCAGCATGGGCGGTGAGCTTGTATTCGGAGCCTTTGGTAGCAGACGGCCAAATCACTTCAACTTGCTTGTCGAGATTCTCCAGGGCCCAAGTAAGGATCTGGTGAATCGCCGTAGCCGTTGGATTGCCAGGCAATATTTGAATTGATTTCGCGGCGTAGTGCTTTTCTTTGTGCATTAATGAAGGACGTACCTACGTTCTGCGCTTTCTCTGGGAAGTACTTAGACTGTGGATTTAGCCATGTCGTAAGTGATTGAGTGCTTAGCCATTCTATCGAATGCTTCAGCAAGGCGAGCCTTGTCTACACTCAAAGCGATGCGCACGAAACCTTCTCCGTGCGGTCCATAGGCAGTGCCTGGAGGAACCACAATACCAGCCTTCTCCAGCATAACAGTACTGAAATCAGCTGACGACATTCCTGCAGGCGTTGGTAGCCAGATATAGAATGTGCCTTTGATAGGTTTGATGTTCCAGCCGAGCTGATTGAGCCGTTCTACGGCCAAATCACGTCTTTCAACATAAAGGCTATTGCAGAACTGAATATGATCGGTTGGGCCTTCAAATCCGGCAATGGCTGCAAATTGAATCGCTCTGAAGATGTCGGTGTCGATATTTGATTTGATTTTGGCGATGGCTGCAATTGCTTCAGCATTACCTACAGCAAATCCAATTCTCCAGCCGGTCATGTTGTAGCTCTTCGACAACGAATGCAATTCAATGGCGATATCTTTAGCGCCTTTGACTTGCAGAATTGATGGAGCTTTGAAGCCGTCATAGGTCATTTCTGAATAAGCTTGGTCGTGGCAAAGCAGAATATTATGCTTTTTGCAGAAGGCCACAGCTTTCTCGAAGAAGGCCAAGTCGGCAACTGCACCAGTTGGATTGTTTGGATAGTTGAACATCAAAAGCTTGGCTTTCTTGAGCACCGCTTCTGGTATCGCATCTAGGTCAGGAATGAAATTGTTTGCCGGTGTGAGTGGCATGAAGTAAGGCTCGCCGCCAGCCAAAATGGTTGATGTGCGATAAACCGGATAGGCTGGGTCTGGAATAATATTGATATCGCCCTTGTCGACGAAGGCCATAATGGTGTTGTGCAAGCCTTCTTTGGTGCCGATCATCGAAGTGATTTCAGTGGCTGGATCAACATCGACACCAAAGCGTTTTTTCATCCAGGCGCAGGCAGCAGTTTTGTATTCTTTTGTGCCGCCGAAGGGTGGATAGTGGTGGTTGATTGGCTTTTCTAAGGCTTCATGCATAGCATCGACGATGTGTCGTGGTGTTGGTTGGTCCGGATCACCAATACCCAAATTGATAACGTCGACTCCCGATGCAATAGCGGCGAGGCGCTTCTTGTCCATTTCGGCAAAGACGTAGGGAGGAATAGATTTGAGCCGGTGAGAAACTTCCATTGTTTTGACCTTCTTTGTAATCTCTTTTTTTGTCCGTGGTCAGGATCGTTTTCGATCTGAATGCTAGAGCCCGTAAGGGAACAAGCATCTGACATTACCATAGCTTCACATATTCTTGGGGCTGCTGTTTGATTAGTAAGCATAGTTAACGTTCTTCTTAATATGAGCGTGCCCCAGCGGCTTTCCGGGGAGATGGCTCTTTACGCTTTGAGTTGTCAAGCGCAAGCTGTAACTATAATGCTGCAAGTTGAAGCGAAGAGATATATGGCATCTGATATTCAAGTAGAAAAAACTAACGAGCAAAATCAAGACCAATCCGCACGCAGTCCTGGCGTTTTGCTTGGTCTTCTTACTGTGACAGCCATTGCTGCCTTCGTCTATTTCAACGGTTTGGGTAATCTTCCTCTCTTTAACCCGGATGAAGCCCTATACGCCGAACCAGCTCGAGAGATGATTGTCACTGGCGAGTACATCACTACTTTGCTCAACTATGTCGTGCGATTTACTAAACCTCCGCTCTGCATCTGGGCCATGGCTGGTTGTTATCAAATATTTGGTGTTAACGAATTTGCCGCCCGCTTCTTTGGCGCCGCCTGTGCTGTGGTATTGGTAGCAATCACGTATCTATCGATTGCTCGTTATATATCCCTGCGGTCCGCCATATTTGGTTCGTTAACTCTGGCGAGCGCTCCTCTATTTGTTTTTACCGCCCGCGAAGCCATTACTGACATGCCGCTATCGTTGTTTGGCGCTGGCACCCAGTTAGCTTTCTTTCATGCCAGTCAGTCTAAGTTTAAGCGTCGGGGTGCACTATACGTTGGCTATGTTTTGATTGGCTTAGCAGTAATGACTAAAGGCCCGGTTGGCTTGGTCTTACCAGTAGCTATTTTGCTTGCCTGGCACACGTTAAAAGGTGACCTCTGGACGGCATTTAAGTCTTATCAGCCTCTGATTGGCGCTTTGATAGTAGCGGCCATTGCCTTGCCCTGGTTTGTCACTGAGATCTACATAACCAAGGGAGCCTATTTTCAGGAATTTATTATTAGAGAGAACTTCCAGCGCTTCACTACTGTTGTAGATGCTCATAAGCAGCCGGTTTATTATCATTTGCTCGCCATGCTTGGAGGGTTTTTCCCATGGACAGTCTATTTGCCTCAAGCTATGGTTGCTACATTGGCTGGCTATTTCAGTGCTCTGCGTGGTGCAAAAAGCACTGGTGCTATAGCAGCGACAGCCAGTTCATCTGAGATATCTGGGCCAGGAATTGCTTTATTGCCAGCCTATGTGCGTGGCTTGTTGACGCGCTCTCGTGGCTATATTGAAGCTCTCGATGTTAGTGGCCGCCTGGCACTTTATTGTATTTTGTGGGCGACCATCACCCTGGTATTCTTTAGTGCCTCTGTGTCGAAATTACTTCCCTATACTCTACCGGCCTTCCCTGCTTTGGCTATTCTTGTTGGCTGTGAGTTTGAGCGTTGTTTGAATCGCCAATCAGCTTTCAAGCGCCTGGCCTTGCCGCTACTTGTGGTGATGTTGGTATATGCTGCAGCCAGCTTGGTTGCACCAATAGTTGCCGCTCGGCTGCGGGATGCTCCAGAAGGTTTGATTGCTTTGATTTCAGCTTACGGCTCAGCCCAGGCTGTGGTTGTTTTGTTGAGCATACTGGCATTTAAACTTCGTCAGCAGCTAGCGGGCCTGACGATCATGACGGTTGGAACGGCATTCTTGCTAGTGGTGCATACCGGTCATATCTTGCCGGTGCTTTCCCAAAAGTGGGAAGGGCCGCTGCCTAAATTTGCTAATTTCGCTGGTCAATCTGCTGATCCGCTGATCGTTTTCGATATGCGCAAGCCCGGAGTGCCGTTCTACGCTCGCAAGCAAGTGGAGAACATCACAAATTTTGATTTGCTCACTATCAGGTTGAAGCAAGTGCCTCAGGCCTACATTCTAGTGAAAGTAAAGAACAGGCCTTTGTTCAAAGACATGGCAGGCATTAAGACTGTCGATAGTGAAGGTGACTTTGCTTTGCTGCGTTATTCTGCCGGGAAGTAGCTTGCTTCTAGCTCAGGCCCGGTAGCCGGATAATTTTGTTCATTCGTTGTTTTCGCCAGTGCCAGTGTTGATAATCGATATTGAAGCGAACTTTCCTTGTTAACCAGCCTGGCATTAAATGGGCGGATTGTGCCAGCTCTTGGATACAGTCATGGTTGAGAGTACTCAAGGCTTTGGCCACCGCAGCGTTATCACAATTCTTCTCACCGAGAAACCAGAGTGCGCTTATGACTTCGCCTATTGGTGAATCGCCGAGAGCAATTTTTCTAGGAGAGTAGCTCTTTAGGGAGATTTCTCGCTTCATCGATTGGAATGCACTACTGACACCGTGCACGCTGAATAGCTTCTGGTCTTGAGCAGCATCAACCAGGCCAAGCCGTCTAGCTATATTGATGCCGTGAATAGCAACTTTCTTTTTGAAGATTTGCGCTTTAAAGCCTGCCACCGCCAGTGGTTCAAAGTTTTGCTTGTTTGTACCCAGAGTGAAAAGTCCCCAAGCAATGCGTGTGAGATAGCCGCATTTGACCAGTCTATATAGAGCCTGATCTATAGCCTCTCTAGTACCAAGATTGAGTACTTGTTGAGTGGAAAACCATGCATTTGTAGGGAGGGCGGAGATAAAGTTCAGGATATCGCCATGACAGCTCATGATTGCACCTCATAAACAGCGTGTATCCTTAATAACGCTGTATCGAAGCGAAAGGTTCAATTGTTTGTGGTTAGATTTTCGGATAGAAATTCTAACGAGTTCGTTGTTAGATTTTCGGATAGAAGTTCTAACGAGTCCGTTGTTAGATTTTCGGATAGAAGTTCTAACGAGTTCGTTGTTAGATTTTCGGATAGGAATTCTAACGAGTTCCCTGTTAGATTTTCGGATAGAAATTCTAACTAGTCCCTGTTAGATTTTTAGATAGAAATTCTAACGAGTTCGTTGTTAGATTTTCGGATAGAAATTCTAACTAGTCCGATGTTAGATTTTCGGATAGAAATTCTAACGAGTCCGATGTTAGATTTTCGGATAGAAATTCTAACGAGTTCGTTGTTAGATTTTCGGATGGAAATTCTAACTAGTCCGATGTTAGATTTTCGGATAGAAATTCTAACGAGTCCGATGTTAGATTTTCGGATAGAAATTCTAACGAGTCCGTTGTTAGATTTTCGGATAGAAATTCTAACGAGTTCCCTGTTAGATTTTCGGATAGAAATTCTAACGAGTCCCTGTTAGATTTTCAGATAGAAATTCTAACGAGTTCGTTGTTAGATTTTCGGATAGAAATTCTAACGAGTTCCCTGTTAGATTTTCGGATAGAAATTCTAACAGCGTTTCCCCAGTTTTCTTATTTCAAATAGCACAACGGGCTCCTAAGCACCGCTGCGCTACTCTCTCTCAACTTCTACCTTCGGCACTACCAGCACGGTGGGCCGAGGGGTGTTCTGTTTGTGGGTGAAGACAATGTCGACAACTTTTCCCCGATATGGAACTAAGTCAACCAATACATTTGATTTCTGGCCTTGTTCTAGCTCGACTACTAGAGGCTTATTGGTGCCTATTGCGATAGTGAGCGCATTTGCTTTTCCAGCCGCTGTGTTTTTGCCTGTCTTCTCGAGCGGCCAAAGATCAGTTGTAAATTGAGCGGCTTTTGCATCGACTGGTATTTGGACATGCCAGGTCACTGTCATAGAGCCATCTAGGCAAAGGTTCAGACGCTTGTAATGGGTGGCTGTCAATATCTCTTTGCTGTCTTGGCTCAAGAAGAAAAGCTTGCTTTCTTCTGTACCGTCGTTGCGAAATTGCACTAAACCAGGAACGACGCAGTCGCCTTGAAATAAGATAGTGTCTACTTTGCCGAATGGTGAGAGATGATATTGTTCGAGAATTTTAGCCAGTCTCTCTGGCTTTAGCGGAATGTATTTGTAAGGCGGTAGTAGCCCCGGCGGTGGTGGCGTTTGGTAATTGCGCAAAACCGATAGATATGCCGGAGAGCGGTTATCTAAGAAGAATTCCTTATCCTCAAATCCTGGTGAAAATAGAGTAAAGCTGGCAATACTAATTAAGGTGGTGGCAGCTAGAATCTTAGTTCCTGATTTAAGCTTATCATCGCTGGTAACTAGCTCGAAAATACTCGCGGCCATCCCCACCAAACCAATCCAAAACCAAAGGCTTATTTGACCATACCAGGGGGCAATGATTGGCCGCACCATGCTGGTTAGAAGCAAGTTGCCCACGGCAAAAGAGGCGATTGCCAAGGAAGGGTAGAAGTGTCGACAAAGAATTTTTTTATTGACTTGATTGTCGTCAGTCGTGCTCTTACTAATTTTTTTTGCCAAAATACAAATGGCAATGAGTAGTGTCAAACCGAGCGTACTAAATACCTCAGCCGGGGCCATGCGTTCCATATACCAGCCGGTTCCCGGGGCAAAGTTGCGGCCGAGTGAACTTAGAAACATTGTCAAATCAAGGGGCTTTAGCACTTCTGCCAGGGGGCGAGAGGTGCCCACCCCGCGCTCAAGGTAAAGCAGATCTGGAAAGACTGAAAGAGCGGTGGCGCACCCTAAAAATAACAGCGATAGTTTGTTCAACAATTTTAGACGCCAGGCCCAAAACCAGACAATTGGAATTATTATTAAAGTGGTGGCAATGGTCCACGAGCCTAAGATAATGCAAATACTGGCGTTGGCAATGGCCTTGGTGCTGCACTTTTCCGACTGGCGAAACAAGGCCCAGAGAGCAGCTGCTCCTAGTGTCAGTGCTAATTGCCAAGTAATGGCAAAAGAGCCCTGGGTCAGTATTGATGCCGCGGTGGGGGCAAAGATAATGGCGCTCATTAGTGGCAGGCAGTACCACCTTAATTTGTTGGACCGGCTTACGCTCAAATCGAATAACAGGGCAAGCCTGATGGCCATGAGGGCAATGCCAATGGCCGCACCAAGATTCTGATTCATATGCCCGAGAAGAACATAGAGATTGAAAACTATTTGATTGAAGGCCGTGGAGTGGCCATCGACGAACGTATCGCCAAAGTAGTTGAGCCAGTTGTAGCCAGAGCCTGTCATTCTCACGAACTGCTCAAGATAGGTTATGTCGTCATTGTTGGCGCAGTTTTCGCCGTTGGAAAATAGAAAGTATGCCAGGCGCAAAGGCGGTACTAGAGTCAGTATTGCTATTGTTGCAATTAGAAAGAGTCTAGTGCCCACAAGTTTCTTCTCTATACGGCCTGACCAGCAGCAAAGCCTGAAGCCCAGGCCCACTGAAAATTGTAACCACCGAGCATACCGGTTACGTCTACCACTTCGCCGATGAAATATAGACCGGGCACTTTTTTGGCTTCCATTGTTTTAGATGAAAGTTCGCTGGTATCAACTCCGCCCCGAGTTACTTCTGCTTTTTTGTAGCCCACTGTGCGGGCCGGTGCTACTTGCCAGCCATTGAGTGAGCCTGCTAGTTGCAGTAGTTTCTTATCGGGCAAGGTATTCATTGGTCCGTTGATATCGAGGTAGTGAGTGAAGTATTCAGCGAAGCGTTTTGGTAATAGTTCACCCAGTACATTCTTAATTTCTTGTCGACTGCCAGCTTTTTTTCTTGCCTGTAGCACTTCTAAAGCATTGGCCTCGGGCATTAAGTCAATGCTGAGGCTGTCACCGGGTGACCAGTAAAGTGATATTTGCAGGCTGGCGGGGCCGCTCAGGCCGTTATGGGTGAAGAGAATATTCTCTCTGAAACTTGCTTTTTTGCAGGTTACAGTTGTATCAAGTGACAGACCAGCGAGGTCGCTGAAGCGCGCAAGATCAGAATCTCCCCAGCTAAAGCCATCGAGAGCAGCGGCTGTTGGTACGATTTTTAAACCAAATTGGCGCGCAATCTCATAACCAAATCCGGTGGCACCAATTTGCGGAATAGAGAGACCGCCTGTAGCAATGACAAGCGAATCACAGCTATATGTTAATGCTGTGGTGTCTACTATAAAGCGACTACTACTTGCCGCATCAGTGTTCTTAACAATTGACTTTATGGCTGTATCTGTTTGGAATTGACAATCTGCTTGATTGCATTCGTCAATGAGCATATCGACAATTTGTTCGGCTGAGTGGTCGCAGAATAGTTGGCCGAGTTTTTTTTCGTGATAGCGAATGCGGTGCTTTTCGACTAGCTTGATAAAATCTGCAGGAGTGAAGCGCGAAAGTGCCGACTTGGCAAAGTGAGGGTTGCTACTGACAAACGACTCTGCTCTTGTGCCGACATTGGTAAAGTTGCAGCGACCGCCGCCCGATATAAGAATTTTGCGGCCGATTTTCTGGTTATGGTCAATCAGTAGCACTGAGCGGCCTAGTTTGCCGGCTGTGCTGCCGCACATCATGCCAGCTCCGCCCGCGCCAATAATAATTACGTCAAAATGCTTCAATTTAGTTTAGTTCAAGTCTGCAAACCTAGAGGGTATCATTTATAGCAATTCTATATGGCCTAATCTAGGTGACACGTTAAGTTCCAAAACTATAAGGGCGAAAAATGAGTAGCAAGGCCGATATCACCACTCCAGGCACTATTGGCAGTGAATTGGCCGGGGCCACCCTGGTTTCAGCAGCCAGTTCGCTGCACAGCTTTGGTCTGAATTTTGCCGATGGTCGCGGCCTTTTATTGACTGCTGCTGTTGAAGAAGGCGACAGTGAGATGAGTATTGCTGACGAGTTGACTATTGATAGCGAGATTCGACCAGTTTGCGACATGCCTAAACTGGCAGAGGCTGTCTGTTCTGTTGATTGGAGTTGGATCTACGGAGCGAAACTAATTGCGGTAAGCGAACTCAGTGGGCCACGAGGCAAGACTATTGTCTTGAAGTTTGACACGGTTGGCCCCATTACTGTCAGTGTGGGCGCCTGGGAAGGTAAGCCTTTTCTCTCTTTCATGCCTTACAAAAAGCCCTAATTTGGTCCAAATTTGAACGAATTCCACCAGATTTTATTATGGTATTAAGTTCGATAGACCATTGGCTTCTAGATATTGCAAGAACAGTTCTCTGAGGTTCTTGCCGTCTTTTTTGTCGGTCTCATAGAAATGCTTATAGCGTCTTATGCGTGCTTCGTTATTTTGCTGAAAGACGGCTCTGCCATTGGCGTCGAAGGTCTTGTTGGAGGCTGCCAGGGCGATCACACCGTCTTCAAGGGGGCGATAGCTAGTGATACTTTCTTGCTGAAAAGAGTCTGCCACACGGCCATTGAGGTTGCTTACCCGCACTACGGTCATTAGGGTACGGAACTGCACTTCAGCTTCGTTGGCCACTAGAAACTGCTTTTCTTTGACCTGGTGAAACTCCTGGTAGGCCGTTAGTCTGGTCTTTGATGTATAGGGTGCGCCTATATAGTGCCAGATGCCGCCCTGGCGGTCTTTCTGGCTGCCGTAGGTAAACTCCTGGCGGGCCATGAAAACGGAAGGAGTGCGGTCTATGCGCCCTGTTTTAAAGTCTTCTCTCAGTACTGCGGTTTCTTCGTTCACAATCCAGGTGCCAGACAGCCAGGCTGGTACTTTCACCCAATTATTGTTGGCTTCTAGGTCTGCCCCAGCATTGAAACGCGCCCCTTTGCGAATAGAGCTGTCGACTGAGGGCAGAGCCTCTTGGTGTTCAATTTTGCCTTCAATAGTGTACGCACTAACGGGTTGCGCAAATATTATGATGACGAATGCTAAAAGGGGCCTTGAGTAGCGTCTGATAATTTGCAGGTTTCTTTCCTTTGAATTCTGGCTTTATGATTCTGGCCTTTGAGATTAAGGCCTTTATGATTGTTGGGCCTTTGCTTTCAGTCTTTTCTTTAGTTGAGCTACTGAAAAGGGATAGGGACACCAACCGGCGCCGTCTACTGGACACATCGAGAGGGGGTCGGCCGCGCTTTTCTTCTTGCTCGTATTTTGAGACTTGCTTTTGCTCTGAGTGACTTTAGTTTCACTGGTTGCTGCAGACTTCGCTTTTGTCACTGCCGGGCTCTTTGCTTGTGTGGCTTTCATCTATTCGTGCCTCTTATAACCGTCAATCTTCCATTGATCGTGCTTACTTTGGCTTGGTATGGTCCCAATTACTGTTCTACCACTTATGAGCTAATATTGTAGCCCTCCGCCCTCTCCGTTTGCCCCCATTCGCCTAAATTCCAGCGAGGCCATTATGAGTCAATTTCAGTCGGAAGGCCGCAGAGTTGTTGAGCACAGCGATGGACGGGTCGAATTGGCCGACGAGGCTGAGATTAAATCGAGTCCGTTTTATAATCACGACTTGGCACCAGTTAAAGTAGTTGACCGCAATTGGTCGACTTATAGCTATATCGCCCTGTGGTTTGCTATGTCGGCTTGCATACCTACTTATATGATGTCGTCTGGTCTAATTGCCAATGGCATGAATGCCTGGCAGTCAATCTTTACTATCTTGCTCGGCAATACTATTGTGCTTTTGCCGATTTTGCTAAATTCTCATCCCGGCACCAAATATGGTATCCCGTTTCCTGTTTTCGCTCGAGCGGCCTATGGCACCATGGGCTCCAATTTACCAGCACTGATGCGGGCTATTGTTGCCTGTGGCTGGTTTGGCATTCAGGCCTGGATTGGCGGCCAGGCTTTTAATACTATGTTTGGCGCACTAATAGGAATAAATGTCTGGCGTGCTTTATTAGGCGGCCCCTATTTCGACTATATGGGAACAGAATGGTTGTCGTTCGCTCTGTTCTGGGGCTTGAACATACTAATTGTTTTTCGTGGCATGGATGTTCTGAAAAAGGTCGAAAGCCTTGCTGCGCCCTTTGTTTTGATTATGACTTTTGTGCTTCTTGTTTGGACTGTCAACCTTGCCCATGGAGTTGGAGATCTTTTGCACGAGAAGAGCAAGTTCGCTTCATTTGGCGAGTTTTGGGCCGTATTCATACCTTCTTTGACTGGCATGATTGGCTTCTGGGCCACTCTTTCGCTCAATATGCCAGACTTCACGCGCTTTGGCCATTCGCAGAAAGAGCAGACTATTGGTCAAGTAATTGCCCTACCGACTGCCATGGCAATTTTCTCGGCCATGGGAGTGATGATCACTTCGGCCGCTGTGGTTATCTATCCAACGGTGGCTATGGATCAGCTCTGGGACCCAGTTAAACTGCTCGGTCGCCTTGGCGCTGATCAGCCAGCTGTAGTCGCCATTGCCATGTTCACTGTGGCATTAGCCACCCTGTCTGTTAACGTGGCCGCTAATGTGGTGTCACCGGCAAATGATTTTGCCAATGCTTTCCCCCGCTTTATTACATTCAAAGTTGGTGGTCTCATTACTGGTCTGGTGGGAGTCTTAATGCAGCCCTGGCGATTGATTGCCGACCCCCATGGCTATATTTTTGTCTGGTTGCAAGGCTATTCTGGTGGTTTGGGTTCGATAGCTGGAGTTCTAATTGCCGACTATTGGATTTTGCGTAAGACTAAACTAGAACTGGCCGCTCTCTATTTGCCTGGCGGTGCCTATCAATATAAGTCGGGCTGGAATTTTGTCGCAGTGCTGGCGACCATTGCTGGTTGTGCCCTGGCCTGGGTTGGAGCCTTTGTGCCGATGTTTAAACCTCTTTACGACTACGGTTGGTTTGTCGGTTTCTTTGTCTCTATGGCTGTTTACGTGGCTCTAAGTTTGCCCTTACAAAAACAAAAGCCTTAAAAACAATACGAGAAGTGTTCGTTCGCTAAAATCACAGGCTTAGCTTAGAGCTAATCTAATAGTGTTGATGCGCTAGTGAGTAGCTAGTTAGTTTTTCGTCTTTTACCAATTTAAGCCTGTGCTTTTGCCCAGGAGGATTTATGTCGTCTAAACAAACACAAATGGCCCGTCTGAAAGCTTCTATGAGAGACTGCAAAGATCCGGTCTCATTTTTCCTCTTATCGTTGTTAGCAAAATTAGTAATCGCTCTGCATTTTAAAAAAGTCGATATTCAGGGCAAAGAGAATCTGCCTGCGAGCGGTCCTTATATTTGTATAGCGAATCACTCTTCGCGCTGGGACGGCCCTACCCTTGGTCGCATCATCGACAGACCGGCTAACTTTATGGTGTCACCCAACGAACTGAAAGGTCTACAGGGTTTTCTCTTGAGCCGCGTTGGTGCTTTTCCAGCTCATCCTAAACTCGACTTTGTCAGCCATGTATTGCAACAGTTTAGAAAAGGAGAGCCCTTTGTCATTTTTCCTGAAGGCAATGTCTTTTATGACGGCCATACCCATCCCTTCAAGAAGGGCATAGCCCGCATTGCTTTTGCTGCTCATCAAAACAATATTGAAGTGCCGATTGTGCCGGTTGGTATCACCTACGAAAGTGGTGTCGCTCACTACAATATTGGCACGCCTGTTTCAATCGAAGACTATGCGGCTGATTTGCAAATAAATCCTGTGGCCGCTTCTAAGCGTCTCACCACCTCACTTCATCGTGAGGTTTGCTATCTGCGTTCAGAGCTTGGTTGTCTGGCCGATAGAAGACAGCTTGATCAAAGCGATGCTAGTCATTTTATATCTTTGGGCAAGGCCGTTGTTTCAGCTGGCAATTTGGTTATTGCTGATGGCAAGGCCGACCTTATAGTGACTGAGTCGCTAAATGTGCCCACGACTTGTCCAGCCTCATCTAAGGCGGCTACATGTACCTGATAGACGGCCTGGTCATGACGATCGCCTTTCGTATCAACATTAAAGCTGCCTTTCAGGCTATTTAGTGTGGCTCTCAGCAAGGCCCGTTTATTTAGAGAACGCTCTCTCATCAAATTATCGTAGTGCTCAAAAGAAGCATAAGGTTTTGATACTTCCACGACAACGGTATGGCCTCTTAGTTTGCTGGCGTCATAGTCAAAAGAAATGGCGCTCTTGGGCGGCCCGCTCTCTTCATTCTTTGTTTTTCTGTCTACCGAAAGTGGCGCTAGTGCATAGTTGTCGGCAGTGTTGGTAGTGGCTAGAAAAGGAGTAATGGCATTGGCAGCTAGTAGTTTTGGCTTGCTAATTTGCCAGTCATAGTCTTCTGTCGCCACATCTAGTCTAATCATGTCAACGTTTTTGCTTAACAGCCAGCGCTTTTGAGGTCCTAGTTCAATCAATATTTTGTGCTCTTGGCCGTCGGCTGGCACCGCTATCCAATGGGGCTCAGTTTGATCTTCTTGGTCTGCTGGTCTGTTATTCCAGATGATGAATAGAGAAGCCTTATCGTCTGGTCGGGGAAAATTCTGCGGATATTTCTTTGTTACTTTGATAACGACTTCTAAGAAATCCACTGCTAGAGGGTTGATCGATTTAACTGAGCCCTCTGGTTTTAGATAATAAGAGCTGCTCTTGGGCCCCTGGCCAAGAGTTAGTGAAAGAGCCGGAAGAGCAGGAGGAGTAGGAGGAGTAGAAAGAGTAGAAAGAGCAGCCTGCTCATTTGCCTGGGATAAATCTGTCGGTACTAACTTGCCTAGAGCGGCGTCATAGACTGCTAATTTATAAAGCTGTGGTTGAGTAATCACCGAAGCAAAATCGTGGCGGTTTACGAAGATGCTCCAGTTGGGGTGATAGTCGAGGGGCACCACGCGATCACTTATGTCAGCTCTTGAATCAGCTATTGGATTTGCTTGGAATAGTCCCGCGAGCATTGAACGCATGGTGAAAGTAAAAGACCCATCAACTCTCGATGGTAAGTTGAAAACAACGAGTTTCTGGTCGTCAGCAAGTTTAGCCACCTCGCTCTCAACAGTGCTCTTTAGCTCTCGAATCATCTTGGCCGAATTGAGCCAGGCGACATTATTGCCATTAGTAATGCAGGCAAAAGTTAGCACCAGGCCGATGAGAGTCAGTTGGCTAGTCGTTTTTAGGAGCGGCCCCGATTTTAGGGGAAGCAATTTGGGTGAGAGTATATAGACACTAAAGACAATTAGGAGTGCCAGGCCGACACTGGGAAGATAGGCAATACGACTGCCAGACATGGAACTAGAGAGACCCCATACTTGAAAATTGGGTAGCATGGTGGCAAGCAAAAAGACTAGTGCAAAGTAGATAGGCTTTTGCTTGCTGGGCAATTTTTGATCGATTGTTGTATCGATGATTACGAGCACTCCTGCTAGGGCATAGAGCAGGCGCAGAATTAGTCGAAGAACATGGTTCTCTGCAAAAATTGCCTGATTGAAAGGATGCAAGAGCTGCCAGAGCGAACCGGATGATACCCAGCGGGCGAAGAAATTTTCGTACAAACGCTCGCCAATTGAGCCGACATAACCGCCAACGAGCTTGCCGATAGCAAGATAGCGCCAAACCAGATAGAAGGAAAAAAACACCAAATATGGTGCTGTCTCTTTGCTGGCTTGAGCTAATTTTGTTCTTGCTGTCTGTGCTTGCGAAAGTGTAAGTGAAAGAGCGAAAATAATGATAGGCAGGCTGATGGCTGTTTCTTTTGAGAGCAGGCAAGCCATGAAGGCGGCCAGTGAAAGAATTGTTTTGTCGCGTTTCGCAACGAAAAAATAAAGACTGAGGAGCAAAAAGAAAGTACTGACTAAATCGGCTCGGGCCAGAATCCAGGCAACTGCTTCGCTTTGAGTAGGAAATACAGCAAATAGTGCAGCTGTGCCGGCGGCCATGAATAGGCGATCACGCTTTTCGCCTATGGTCAGCCTTTCTAAGAGTGCCTTACTAAAGAGAAAGAGTACGAAGGCGTTTATGATATGCCAAATGAGATTGCTCAGGTGGTAGCCAAAGGCTTTCTCTTGGTTGAAAAAATAGTCAATTATGAGGCTGACTTCGGTCAGTGGTCTGAAGAATAAGTAGAGAGAGCGCTCACCCACCCAGGGGCCGGTAAAGTTAGAGAGAAACAGCTCAGGCTCGCCGTTGAAAAGTCGGTAGAGGTAGGGCAAGTGCAAGAAATCGTCGCAGTTAAAATAGACTCCTAGGGTATTACCAAAGCAGGCAAAAACAAGAAGGGCAAGCAGTAGCAGTGTTACTAGATTAACTGACGATTTTGCTAACAGATATTACTTCTCAGCGCTATAGCCTTGTGAGCCATTCTTGTAGTTGAGCACAGCAGCCATTTTTGACATGTCTGAGAGGATGCGGCGCTCTTTCACTCCTGATGTTTTTTGTTGCAGGTCAACGAGCATATCGCAGCTGTTAATAGCACTTTCAATTGAGAACTCAGAGACTGCTAAATGGCCGTTCTCTAGTACCTTCTGGTAGCGGCGGGCGATACCATCTCTGGGGCGAAGAGTAGAGCGGGTCATTTTCTCTTGGCCGGCAATCAGTTCATAACCACAGGCTAGTACTACAGTGGGGTCGGCGTCGCCAGCGAATGGTCCTTTATCGAGTTGTACTTTGATGGCTTTGCCTTCGCCGTCAAAGTTCATTACCCGCAAGACACCGTTGTTATAGCAGACCATAACATCGCCATTGGCACCAATGGCAATTGTACCTAGTGGAGTTATGACCAGAGCTAGTTTAGATGGGCTTTTCACCGATACCAAAATGTCTCCCGATTTTAGGTCGACAGTGTAATTATTTGGTTTCGTGAACTGCGCACCTTCTCTAGCAAGCACAGTAATCCAGTCGAAAGTCTGATTGACGATGTCGCCTTTGGGAAACTGACTGTCAGTAATCAACTGAATACCGTTGAGAGCAAAGGCTGTAGGCGCATCAATCACAAGCGCTGTTGGATCATTCATAAGTTGGGGCGATGTGACGTCTGTTGGCACCACAACAGGTGGGCGGAAAGGCTGTGGTGGTGGCATGATAATTATTGGCGGTGGCGCCATAGGCTGAGGTGGTTGGTTGTAGTTCTGGCCACCGACTGAAAAGTGCGGATACCAGAAGGCAAGAGCAATAAACAGAGCTGCCATCAGAATCATTAGAGCATTGGCTCTGCCTGCTGCCGAGATTCTGTTTGGGGTCTCTTGAGAAGAATTTTTCACTGCTTAAACCTGCACCGCTGCTTATACGCCTAAATTGCTATCAAAGTGGTTAAGTATAGCCTGCTCAGAGCCTCAGCGCCAAGATTGGTCATATGTCATGTTGACAGGCTCTAATTTGTTTTTAGGGGGTTAAACTTAGATCTGATTGATATTCGATTACGGAGTGCTCATGTCTGATTTCGAAAAATTGGGAGTGTTCTACCTCGGTCATAAGCATGATTTGGACGGTGGTAGAGAGCTAACGGCTGAGCCCGTCTTATATGAATCGAAAGACCTGGTAACCCACGCAGTTTGCATCGGCATGACTGGTAGCGGTAAAACCGGTCTTTGTCTTGGCTTGCTAGAAGAAGCCGCTATTGATGGCATTCCAATAATTGCCATTGATCCCAAGGGTGACATTGCCAACCTCTTGCTAACCTTTCCCGGCTTAAATGGAAAAGATTTTGCACCCTGGGTCAATCTTGACGACGCCCGGCGTCAAGGCCTGAGCGTTGAAGACTTCGCCCAGAAGCAAGCCCAATTATGGCAAGAAGGTCTAGCGAAATCTGGTCAGGACGGCGCCCGTATTGCCCGTTTGAAGGAATCTTGTGATTTCAATATTTATACGCCTGGCGCTAGCTCTGGTCTGGCCGTATCGATTTTGAATTCGCTGAAAAAGCCCGACGCCGAAACCATGGACGATGGTGATTTATTGAGGGAGAGAGTGCAGTCGGCTGCCACTTGTATACTGGCCTTGCTTGGCGTTAGTGGCGATGCGGGAGATTCTTTACGCAACCGTGACCATATTCTTATCTCGACGATTATTGCTGACTGTTGGAAAAATTCTAAAGACGTTGATCTTACCGATTTAATTCAGTTGATTCAGAAACCCCCCATGACCAGGGTGGGAGCTCTTGACATAGAGTCATTCTATCCGGCAAAAGAGCGCTTCGATTTGTCTATCAGCCTTAACAATATTCTGGCCGCTCCTGGTTTCGATGCCTGGCTCAGTGGAGAGCCATTAGATATAGATAGTTTTCTTTGGAGCAAGAGCGGCAAGCCCCGGGTTTCTATTTTTTCCATCGCTCACCTTGGTGATACCGAGAGGATGTTCTTTGTCACCCTTTTGCTCAATCAAGTGCTGACTTGGATGCGCAGTCAGTCGGGTACGACTAGTTTGCGAGCCGTTCTATACATGGATGAGATCTTCGGCTATTTCCCGCCAGTGGCTAATCCGCCCTGTAAAACTCCTTTGCTTACCCTGCTGAAACAGGCTCGGGCCTTTGGTCTTGGAATTGTGCTTGCTACACAGAATCCGGTTGACATCGACTATAAAGGCTTGTCTAATGCCGGTACCTGGTTTATTGGTCGGTTGCAAACTGAGCGCGACAAGATGCGTGTTTTAGAAGGACTGCAGTCAGCAGCTCAAGAAGCTGGTTCTAGTTCTGGCTCTAGTGCTTCTTTGGCAGAGACCCTCAGTCGGCTTGGTGACAGAGTCTTTCTCATGAATAATGTCCATGAAGATGCACCGGTGATTTTTAAAACCAGGTTCACGATGTCTTACTTGCGCGGACCTCTCAATCGCCGTCAGATCAAAGACTTGATGGACCCGCTCAAAGCTAAAATTAGCAATCAAGGTAGTGCTAAAAGCGACTACCCGAACCAACCGTCGATGGCCGCAGCCAGTCAAAGCCTGGGTCAAGATTCTGCTGCTTTGGCGAATAACACCAATACAACTGCTACCAAGGCAACTGCATCTGGTATTGCCAGTTTTGCTAAAAAACCAGTGGTCGCCCCCGAAATTGCCCAGCTATTTATTCCTGCTGATGTGGCAACTTTTTCAGATAAGCCTCAAGGTGTATATCGTCCATTTCTTCTGGCCGCCGCTACAGTGCGCTATCTTGATACTAAGCTTGGCCTTGATTACACTGTCAATAAATGCTTCTTGGTGCCTTGCAATGATTCGGTGGTACCAGCCGAGTGGACAAAAGCTAAGTCAATTAAAGTTGACTTGGCCAAATTAGAAAGTATTGGCGAGCAGTCTTTTACTTTTGCTGAGCCAGCTGCTGCTCTTACTCAAGTCAGCAGCTATAAGACTTGGAATAGAGAATTTGCTGCCTGGTTGGTTGAGGGACTTCCTTGTAAGTTGTGGCGCAGTGCCGCGACTAATGCTGTCAGTCAGCCTAATGAGAGTGAACGGGATTTCCGCATTCGTTTACAACAAATGGCTTTTGAACAGCGCGATTTAATGGTGGCAAAATTGCGCGATAAATACTATGCTCGCATCAATAGCTTGCAAGATCGCATTCGTTTGGCTGAGCAGAAAGTGCAGGTTGAGCAAGCTGAAGCTCGGCAGCATGAGCTCAATTCGGCCATTTCAATTGGCGCTACCGTCCTTGGTGCCTTCATGGGACGCAAGGCTGTTAGTTCATCTACTATCGGTAGGGCAACTACTGCAGCTCGTGGCATTAGTAAAGTGGCGAAGCAGCGAGAAGATGTCGGTCGAGCTGAAGATAACCTAGAGACGCTAAACGGTAAGTTGCAGCTTCTCAACAGTCAGTTTCAGGCTGAAGCTCAAGCCCTCGCCGACAAGTTTGACCCGCTGAAAGAGACACTAGAAGCTGTGTTAGTGCCGCCCAAGAAAGCCAATATTACAGTCAAGCTACTGGCTCTCGCCTGGGTAGTGAGCTAGATTTTAAATATGAACTAGTTTTTGAATTTGAGCTAGTTTACTAGTCGGCCCTTTATTTTGCTTTAGCCTGTGAAGGCCAGGGCCTTTAGGGAAGGCAGGCTGGTGCCGTCAGCCCATTGCAGTTTTTCTAGCACCCGGGTCAGGCCTTCACCACTCCACGACCAGTGGTGCAAAACTATCATCGCTTGTTCCGCTGTGAGAAAACCTTCTTGGGTCAAGAGTAAGCAGCGTTTCGCTGCATCAAGGGCTGAACGGTTAACAATGCCGGTTTTAATTAGTCTTTCTTCTAAAGAGCCCATGCCACCTTCTGGATGAGCCGGTAAGTGCCCCAGGCGTCTGATATCATAGGCAGTGACCAGGCCAGATAGACGCAGTAAGTGATAGAGAGATATATTGCCGTCATAGGGGTCGCTTTCGCGGCAGATTTCTTTTAATGCCTTAGTTAGAGATAGGTTCTTGCTGAACACTAGTTTGAGGGCCCGTGCGGCTCTGTCTGGTGTGACCTGGTGCTTGGCCATCATTGTCTGTAGACGCACTGCTGCGGCAATCAAGTTAGAGCTGAACATCCCGCTTTCGACGATTTCTTCACCGAGAGTGCGCTGTCCATCGCTACTGTTTTTAGCTGTGAATTTCTTGACGTCACTGTCTGATAGCAGACCGGCCAATAATAGTAATTCGTCAAGGCGGATGTATGGAGCACGGGAGGTAATCAGGGCGATGTCACAGTTTGAATTTGAACTGACTGTAAGGCTATTGGCCGAGTTCAGTGCCTTGATTGCTTGATTTCTATCGGCGCGCCCAGAGCGAATCAGCGATTGCGCACTGAGGGCGGTGCCGAGCAAGCTTGTGTTGACGAGCCCCTGCAAGACCAACACCCGTTCTAGTGGTAAGCCAATATGACGGCCGAGGCCCCGTGAGTCTTCTATACTTTTCTGAGTGAGAATGCCAGCTTCTACTAGAAGTGTTCCTAAATTTTCTTCGTCTCGGTAGATGTTGCCCTGCCAACCAAGCTCCTGCAGAATTGCTGCCAGTGTCGCTTTGCTTGTTCCTACGTAGTACAGAGCTTCAATGGCCATGTCATAGGACATGACGTTCTGTCTCACTAAGTTTTGCAAGGTCAGAGCGGCTTCGACTGTCTTATGTTTGGTCAGGCCGACCATGGTCAGCACTCGACCAACTGGCAGGCTGTTTTTGTGGGCTATACAGAGGACCTGGCAAAGTTGGGCTATGTTGATCAGGCCAGCCTTGTAAAACAGTTCCCCCAGCATGGCCCGGTTGTCGATGCTTGCAGTCATAGATAGTGAATCCAATAGAAGATAGTTGTGTCCAGTTTTAAGACGGGAAATTTAAACCGCCCCAGTTACATCTTGACTGAGTTTCTGGAGCCCGATTGTATGGGCAGCCTATATCTTTGTGGGGGGCAGCCCTAATCGGCCCCCTCTGTGGATGCTCAGGTCTGTATGTTTGTCTGCATAGACAGCGTTATATAATTGCGCCAGCAAGTTCTCAAAGACCTAGTTACCGTAAGTATCAGTTATCTGACATCAACCGCGGACGTAGAATCAATGACAAGGCTGTGGTTGAAAGTTTTTCTCTGTGCCTGCAGCGTTTTTGCTTTGCTCTCAGTGCCAGCTTGTCAGGCTGATGAAATTACCAGCATGAATGTTGCGATGACGGCGCAGAGAGACTCGACTCTTGATGTCACTGAAAGAATCAATGTCAATTTTAGCGAACCAAGGCATGGCATTTTTCGCACTATGCCAGTTAAGTATTCACGCTTTGGGGCCTCATATACAGTTGATTTTCATATCAATTCGGTTAGAGACGAAAATGACCAGAGTATTGCTTTTTCACAAAGCTCGCGCGGCAACGATATAAATATCAAAATTGGCTCTGGCAATAAAGTTGTTGACGGTACTCATACTTATGTCATCAACTATACGTTGCGCAGAGCGGTCAACTTCTTTGATAAAGAGCCAGAAATCTACTGGAATGTCACTGGCGATCAGTGGCCCTATCCAATCCGGTCAGCAAAATTCAGTCTTGATCTGCCTGCTGGTTTAAATGCTAGCGCTGTCAAAACCGAAGCCTTCCTCGGGGCACCCAATTCGCAGTCAGCAGAGGGCGTAGCTGTTGACCAAGTTGGACAAAAACTCTATTTCCAGGCCTATGATATTGCCCCGGGTCAGGGACTGACGGTTGCGGTGCGTTTGCCCTCAGGTGCCATGGTGGCGCCGCCATTGTCCACACAGATTGGTTGGTTTCTCATTGATTGGTATCCCCTCTTCCTTTTGCCCGGGCTGACCTTCTTTGGTCTCTATGCCACTTGGCGCTACCTCGGTACAGACGAAGAAGCAATTGCTGCCATTGCTTCTGATTGGCAGCCGCCAAAGGAGCTAACACCAGCTGAGATGGGTGTAATTGTTGACGAACGTGTCGACAGCCGAGACGTGCTTTCAATCGTTGTTGATCTAGCTGTGCGTGGCTATTTCAAGATCGTTGAAGTGGACAAACCTGGTTTCTGGGGCGCCAAGAAAGACTATCAATTTGAGCGTAATGCTGACGCTGACATGTCTAGCAAAGACTTGAAGTCATTTGAAATTGAAATGCTGCGATCCCTTTTTAAATGGCAAGACGAGCCTGAGTCTGACTATGACTTCGTCACTAGGCTTTCTGATTTGTCGGCGGTTGGCGCTGTTCGCTTTTCGCATTTCAGTCAACTTTTGTATGTCAGCATGACTGAGAATGGCTGGTTTAGAGCAAGTCCTGAGGACGTCAGGCGACAGTACATGCAAATAGGAACAACAATAGTAATGTTGGCTGCCTTTTCCCTTCTCTTTGCTTCTAATTTAATTGGTGTTCCGGCCATCCTTGGGGCCGTTTTTTCGGCGATATTGTTTTTCTTCTTTTCTGGGGCCATGCCTGCTCGCACCCTCTCTGGTGTGAAATTGAGGCGGCAGTCACTGGCATTCGCTCGCTTTGTCGAGAAAGTAGATAAAGAAAGCATCAGAGCTTTGGCCGATAAAGATCCAACAATTTTTGCCCGCTTGCTTCCCTACGCCATGGTCCTAAACGCTGCCGATCGGTGGGCCGAAGCATTTGATGGCTTAGCCGTTGATAGGGTGGCGGTACCAACCTGGTATCAGAGTTCTGAGACTAATAGCGATTTCCGTCCAGGATATTTCGTTCGGTGCATGAGCACTGGCCTGGGAGCGATTAGTACCGGTTTGCAGGCTGTGGGGTCTTCCTCTAGTGCCGGCTCTGGTGCCAGTGGCACCTTTGGTGGTGGTGGCGGCGGTGGTTTTGGTGGGGGAGGAGGCGGCTCCTGGTGAAATGGTTGCAATCGGAAACATTTCGCTCTATTTATCGGTCTATGTTCTTTGTGCATTTTAATTGGATATCTGGCTAAAATGGTCTGAATGGCTATTTGGAGAGTTTTTCTTGTTGCTCTATTAGAGGATGTAATAAAATCTGCCAAATTTTTCACTGTCAAGTGGCATAAAAGCTATGGAATGTGGAAAATTGGCTAATAGGAAGCTTGTGATTGAAACGACCGATCAATTAAGGCTTCGTCTGATAACCCATTTATATGGTTTCTAAATCAAGGATCGAGAAGCAAATGAAGCAAAGGATCTCAATGTTTAAAAAGAAGGCGCTGATGGCCTCCAGTTTGTCACTGCTGTTGACTGCGGTGGGTGCAGGTATGTTTACGCCTGTCTTTGCCGTCGATAACTTAGATGACGTTGGTTTGTTTGGCTCAATCACTGTTACGCGCCAGGCCCGTGAAGCGGCTAGAGCCGTAAAACAGAGCCAATGGCCCACAGCTATGCAGGCCTATCAAAGAGCGATTGCTTTAGATCCTAAATCTACCGATCTTTATTATGGTTTGTACAATGCTGCTGCCCACGTTGGTGATTGGCAACAAGTATCAGTCGCTCTTGAAGCGATTTTTCAAGAAGATCCTAGCGCTAAAGCCCATTTGCTCGCTGAATACGGGCAATGCTTGGCTTCTTCGGGCCGGCTTGAAGAAGCTATTCCAGTGCTAAAGAAAGCATTGCTAACTGTCGATGCTGATGCCAACTATATGCCTGATAAGCTGCGGGCTTTGATGGTCAAAACTGAAACTGTAAAAGAAGTGCCCAAGCGAGAGCTGACTGCAGAAGAGAAAGCTCGCATGATCGCTGAAGTAACCAAATACAAACCACCAACACGCGAACTGGTACACGGAGAAGATGTACGTGGTGATAAATCAGATTTCGCCCTCACTCTAGAGAATGCTTACAGTTCTTGCGAGTTCATTGGTATCTGTACTTACGAAAGCTATGACAAGGCCGACATTGTCACTTTCTATCATCCACCCGTTGCTCATTTCCATATAGATACTATTTTAAAAGGTCCAAAGCTCAACAGAGAAATGCCTGTTCGCTTTGAGTTTCACGATAAAACTGGTGATGAGCCACCAAAAGACTGGAAATTCAGTCCGGACAAGATGCCAAAGAAAGGTTCTAAATGGTTGCTCTTTACTGAGATGGCGATTCCAACCAATGGTGCCTTTGAGACTTATCACGGTAACTTTGGTCGCTTAGAGGCGACTGATACCAATCTCGATAAGATCTACAAAATTATTGAACTTCACCGCGGACAGCAGTAAGCAAGCATAAGAAAGGGGTTTTCAAAAATGACGTTTAAGGTTACATCACGATTTGCTCTTGCTTTTGCGCTTCTCTCGTTAGCATGCTCAGTCAATATTCCGAGCGCTAATGCGCAGATGGGTATGACCATGGGGCGCAAAGAAATGATTCACATGAGTCTACTCAAGTGTTATACCGATCTCGGCCGCAATGCTGAAGCTGAGGGCGAGTACAATATTTTATTGACTATGAAACCAAACGATGGGGTTTTGCATTTTAACTATGCTCGTCTATTGGTAGCTGCTGGTAAAAAAGGACCAGCCTTAATTCACTATCGCAAGGCTGCTCAGAACAACCCAGGTAATGCTGATTTTCAAGGTCAGCTTGGTCAGATGCTCTACAACGCCAACGATTTTGCTGGTGCTTCCAGAGCGCTTGGTATTGCCATGCAATTACCCGGTGGCGATCGCTACAAGGGTGCCTATGAATCGGCGGTGAAACAAATGCAGCAAATTCAGCAAAATCGTATGCTGCAGCAACAAAACGCTCCTGCTAAAACATCGGCTCCAGGTCCGAAGAAACGTGTTTCCGATGATGACGAAGACGAATAAACCTAGATAGGGTCAGTAGCTAGCATTGAGAAAAGAGAGAGAGGTTTTGCCTTTCTCTCTTTTCACTTGTGAACAAAAACACCGATGTTGTCGCGAACTGCAGGTCTTTGTCTTTACAAGGCCAACAATACATGGACAATGAAAGTAGAACTTTCCGACCAGGGGTGTTTATGAATAGCAAATATTGGTCTGGCAAATCTTTGCCAGGCAACAGTTTCGACTGCAGTTTTTCGCCTCGTTCGATTTCGTTGTTAGCGCGCTCTTTTGTTTTTGCTTCTTTTCTTTTTGGCACTGGCAGCACTGTCTATGCCATCGACAGTGCTGATGATGTTGGTGCCTATGGTTCCATCACCCTCACTCGGCAGGTACGAGACGCTGTAAATGCCGCCAAGCAAGGTCAGTGGTCGGCAGCCGAGACAGCCTACAAGAATGCCCTTCGTCTAGACAGTAAGGCTGGTGATCTTAATTACGGTCTCTACAACGCTGCTGTTCATAGCAATGATTGGCAGCAGGCCACTTTTGCCCTAGAGGAAATTTTTCAGTTTGAACCGACAGCAAAACCACATCTACTAGCCGAGTATGGCGAGTGCCTTGCTTCTGCTGGCCGCCTAGAGGAAGCCGTGCCGGTATTGAAGAAGGCCCTGTTAACAGCAGACGTTGATGCGGGCTTCTTGCCTGCTAAATTGCGAGCACTGACAACTAAGGCTGAGAAGGTGGTGATATTTTCGCGGCCGCATACCCCCGATGAACTGAGGAAAGCTGCTGAAGAAGTAATGGTACGTAAGCCAGAACCGATAGCTCCCGTAGACCTTGAAAAAGAGATCTACACTAAGTCTACGAAAGCCCTGACTTACGAGAACGCCTTCAAATATTCTGAGTTTATTGGTATTTGCAGTTATCAGGGCTACGACTCAACTGATGGTATTACTTTCTATCATCCTCCCATTGCTCAATTTAGAATTGAGAAAATATTGAAAGGGCCCAAGCTCAATAGAGCAATGCCTATTCGGTTTGAGTTTCATGACAAATCAGACGGTGAGCCAGAAAAAGGTTGGAAGTTCAGTGCTGACAAAATGCCAAAGCCTGGTTCTAAATGGCTACTCTTTACCGAGATGGCTATACCAACGAATGGTGCTTTTGAGACCTATCGGGGCAGCTATGGCAGACAAGAAGCGACTGAGGAAAATCTTGACAAAATCTATAAGGTTATGGAGTTGCATCGTGGCCAGCAGTAGTGTACAACAAGGCAGTAACTGTATTAAAAGGTCTTAGAATGAGCGAGCCTTTAGACGCCAAAGCAATTAGAGATGAAGTAATTCACTACACTTGCGTCTCTAACTGTTTTGGTAAGCGCGACAACGCTGCCGGTTGCTGTAAAATGGCAGACCGTGATTTCATCATTGGTCCCATTGATGATGCCCAAGAATTTCTCAAACGGCTCAATAGCAGAGATAAGACCAAATACAAATTCGCCGATATATTTATTGAGCACAAAGAAGGATCAAAGCTCTTCCCTGACAAAGTCTCATGGCAAGAGCCTAGTCATTATCCGGCTTTGCGCCTGCAAATGAATGATCCTGAATTTGCCTGCAATTTTTTATCAGATAAGCAAGAGTGTACTGTCTATGACATTAGGCCGAAAACTTGTCGCAATTATCTCTGCGAGCATCTGAAAAAATTAGTCGACTTACTCTAGAGCACTAGCATCAATTTTATTCGTGCTTTTCTTCAGATTCTTCTGGCGCTTCTGCGTCGTCTAAGACTATTTGGTTGCGACCACGTTTCTTTGCTAAATACAGCCTTCTGTCTGAGACTTGCACGAGTTCAAAGACTGATTCTCCGTCTTTAGGATACTCAGCAATACCACCAGAGAAGCTGACACTAAACTCTTCACCTTTGTCACCAGTGAATTTCATCTTGGTGAACTCGTCTAAAACTCGATGAACAGCCAAATGCATGGTGCTAAGAGTTTCTCGCTTGAAGGCCAGTATGAACTCTTCACCACCCCAGCGACCGCGCAAATCATCAACACGAAAACGCCTTGACAGCAATTGGCCCAGACCGGCTAAAACTTTGTCTCCAGCTAAGTGTCCGTAGCTGTCGTTGACTTTTTTGAAGTGATCTACGTCAAGCAAGCAGATTGTAAATGTGGTTTTGAGTCTTTGTGCTTCGGCTAAGATTGCTGACAATTGTTCTGAGAAGGCCCGGCGAAGAAGCAGGCCTGTAGTCATGTCTTTGTCTGAGCGGTCTTTTAGCATGCGAGCTCTATCGAGTCGCACTTTCACTCTGGTGAGAAGTTCTTCGTTGACCACCGGCTTGGGTAGATAGTCGTCGCCGCCAGAGCGGAAAGCCTCAAGCCTAGCCTCTACGCCAACTTGGCCAGTGAGGAAAATAATTGGCAGATCTTGCCAGCGGGGAATCTGTCTGAGCATGCGGCAAACTTCAAAGCCTGTGATGGCAGGCATCATCACATCGAGCAGTAATAGCTCTGGTGGATATTCCTGCATTGTTTCGAGAATTTGCGAAGGATCGTTGATAATGCGCACAATCATGCCTTCATTGCGCAACACCAGGGCCATGGTATTGCAGAAGAATTCATCATCATCGCAAATGAGAATTCGTGGTCTGCCACCTTGGCGAATATTGACTAAGTGTTGTACTGCTTTTTCTAAAACGTCCGATTCAAGTGGCTTATCTAAATATAGTGAGGCTCCAGCATGGGCGGCCTCTACGCGGTTCTTCACCAGGGGCTGTCCTGAAATGAAAGCTAAGGGTAAGTTCTCAAATCCAGGCAGTTCTCTAAGATCTCGAGCCAATCTGAATGATTCATCAGGGTGTTCTTCTGTGACGTTAATCAAGGCGGCATCTAGGGCGTAGACAACCGCTTTTTCGATAGCATCTTTGCTGCTGGTGGCGCGAATAATATCTACTAATCTTTGCTTACCTAGCTCGTGGATGATGTCGAGGAAATCACTGTCGGAGTCGACCACAAGAATTCTTGTCATGGCCGGATTGTTGGGCACCTGCTGCTTCGAGTCAGAAGAGCTTACCGCTTGATTGATTTCTTGGCACTCAGAATCACCGGCTAGTTGCGCCTCAACTAATTTTCTGTCTAGCTCAGCCCAGGCAATGAGCTTCTCTTCTTGCGATTTGTGGGGCAAGGCCATAGCTGCTTCTTCAATAAAGTCCATGTGGTCAGATACCTGTCTAAAGCCTAGGGAGCCACCAGTTCCCTTGATCTTGTGAGCCAGACCCTGTACTTCGGCAATTAGTTCAGCGTCGTTTGGGTTGCCTTTTGCTTTCTCGATGGCCTGAGACAGTTCGGCAATACGGCTGGGTAGTACCCGTGCGTATTTGGTCACCAGGGCAAGAAACATTGTTTCGAAGTCTTTCATCTTCTGCTTGGCGGCTTCAGACTTGTCGCCATCAAACTGGTTGTCGACTTGGGCGCCAAAGATATAAGGAATGAGAGGCTTATGCACCATTAGTGATACCGATAAATCGGCAGTTACTTTTGGCTTGAGCGTATCAAAATGAGCCTGGTCTTGAGCTACCAAGATTACCTTGGCTGAATTACCCTGGGCTCTAAGATTGGATAACCAGGTGATTTGATCCGTTTCTTTTAGTGGGCCAGCCAGAATAATCAAGTCAAGATCTTCGTGGCGCAAAATGCTGCTGCTATCTTCTGGGTCGGCTTTGAGGACGTTATGACCACGGCCTTCCAATACCGACGACATCAGTTTAGAAAACTGCTTGTCTTCGTCGTATAGAAGAATGTTTTTGCCCATGAATCTACGTACCTTTTTTAGGTCGTTTACAGTGGTAGATCAGTACGTAGTTTGCGAGGATTCTGCCAACCCATTTCTTCAAGGGCGTCATCAAAACTGACGCGCATGCGCTCGCAATAATTGAGCGCCATAATCACTTGCTCGATTTTCATCAAGCCTTCCCTAATCAGCGGTAGGCTCGTTACTGCGGCATCAACGGTTTTGCTGTTTACTTTTCCGGCTGCTTCTAAAATTTGGACAATGTCACCGCCGTGTTTTTTACGCACGTTCATTGCTGTTGTCAGATCACTTTCAGTCAAAAGTTGTGCTTTCTGCAGAATGTCGAAAGCTCCCTTCAAATCACGTCCTTGACCCGGTGCCTGACCTTGCCCCGGCTGTGCTGCCGGTTTGCTGGTTGGTGCCGCTGGTTTTGGGGCGGCGGCATAAGCTGCCGCTCCGGCGGATTTGTCAAAATCGCCTTTTGTCAGGTACTGATCGATAGATGAACCCATGGCGTGCAGCCTTTTAAGCACTTCTGGTGCTTTATCGACACTCATTTTTTCGTCGCGCACAAGTTCTTGCAACTTTAGTGCTGCTTCGAGGGTCGGGTCACTGATTAAGCCTGCTTCTTTAAGCATCGTGCCCAATAAAATATTGGCTCGTTTATCAATCAGATGATAGTCGAGCGGAATTTTGGGCTCCATCATTTCCTGGCTATAGCTAGGAGTCGACTGCGGGTACTGTTGCTGCATGGGCTGTGGCATCTGTTGCCCATAGTTCATGGGCTGCTGTTGCTGCGGATAGGGGCTGTTTTGTGGATAACCTTGAGGCATCATCTGCATCGGCTGTTGCATGGGCTGCTGCATCTGCTGTTGCTGCATGGGCTGCTGCATCTGCTGATTGGGCATGTTTTGCATGTATGGATAAGGCGTGTTCGGATTGAATGGTGGCATGCCCTGGAATGTAGCTCCCGGTTGTACCACCGGCATATTGGTATAGGAATTGGCATCGGGCTGCTGAGCGTAGAGAGGATTTTGAGGATATCCTGGCTGATTAGCGTTTGGCGATGGCTGCGCCGGAGCTGCTTGCTGGGCTGGGTTTAATGGCACAAGAGGAGTCATGCCTCCGCCTAATCCGCCTCCAAGTCCCCCTCCTAGGCCGCCGCCCATTCCACCCATACCGCCACCCAGAGCAGGCACAAGAGCAGGGCCACCAGTGGGAGCTCCACCTGGCATTCCACCAAGATCAACATCGGCAAAGCTATCTTCGGCTTGGTTTTTTGGCTTTAGTTCATCGGGAATTTCAAGTTTTGCTTGGGAGCCAGCTGACATCGAAAGAATGTCATAGAGAAATTCAAGGTCTTGAGGTGCAAACGGCTGAGTCCACACCACTTTAGAATTGCCTTCTATTTCTTCATATAACGTCCAAACCGGATCTTTAAGGCTTTCATCCCACTGGCAAGTCAAAATGAATGTTTTGTATGGCGAGTCGGGCCAGGGCATTTCAATAAGAGTGCCGCGTTTGCCTTGGGCTTCTTCTAATAGGCTGCGCACCTTACTGAGAGGTGGGCAAGAAGGCTCTGTCGGTAGACGAAGACGCCTAGAGCCAAAGTTACTTGGTTCTTCATTAGGCCTCTTTGGCGGTAATTTATTCATTGTTTCCTCAGTAAAGTCCTGAACGCCTTAGTTCTTTATGCCACAAATTGCAGATTTAGCTCTTATCTAGAGAAAAATTTGAATTTAAACCTTGCCAACAAGTTTGGTAGTTCTTCTGTAAGTGTGTCGTCTCCATTGCCAGTTTGGTTGGAGCGTATACAAGAGAACTCTCAAACATGAATGCCATGGTATTACCCTGATAAATTGGTTTTAAATCATCTTGTGAAGCTTTGTTGAAAGTAGCTTGGTCTGGTCCATGAGCCGTCAGGGTGTTGTGAAGCGAACCACCCCCTGGCACGAAGCCTTCTTCTTTGGCATCGTAGACGCCAAAAATCAGACCCATATATTCACTCATGATGTTGCGGTGATAATAGGGCGGTCTGAAAGTATGCTCGGCTACCATCCAGCGCGGTGGGAAGATAACGAAATCAACATTGGCTGTGCCGGGGAGCTCTGAAGGCGAAGTGAGCACTGTGAATATTGACGGATCCGGATGATCGAAACTAACGGTGTTAATGACATTGAAGAGGGCAAGATCATATTTGTAGGGATAATAATTGCCGTGCCAACCCACCACATCTAGTGGCGAGTTAGATATTTCAGCTTGCCAGAGGTGACCGTTAAACTTATTGGTTAGCTTAAACGACTCCTCACCGCTGCTTCGATCTTCGTAAGCTGCTTTTGGTGCTAAGAAATCGCGACTGTTGGCCAGACCATTAGAGCCGATTGGCCCTAGGCCTGGGAGTTTGAAGGGAGGGCCATAGTTTTCTAATATGTAGCCGCGAGCAGTCTTGTCGGGCAGTGAAACTTGAAATTTGATACCGCGAGGAACTACAATTATCTCGCCTGGTGCTAGTTCTATGATACCGAATTCGGTGGCGAATTTTAGTCGCCCTTTTTCTGGCACCACGAGAAAATCCCCGTCGCTATTGTAGAAAAAGCGATCGCTCATATCACTATTGGCGCAATAGACATGAATTGCTGAGCCCCGGATGCTGGCCGAGTCTCCGTTGCCGGCAATGGTTTTGATGCCATCGATAAAGTCAACTTTCTCATACATTTCGGGCAGACTAAAAGCATCCCATCGCATTTGGTTGGGTGAGGCTTCGATTTCATTAAAAGGCCTGCTGCGGATAGATTGGTTAGCTATACGCACAAACGGTGAATGCAGAACAGAAGGACGAATGCGATAGAGCCAACTTCTGAAATTTTCATGTCTAGGCATGACAAAAGAGCTTCCGGTGAGCTGTTCGGCATAGAGCCCAAGAGGCGCTTTTTGCGGTGAATTTTGGCCGTGAGGAACGGCCCCTTTTTCGGCTTCAGATATAAAGTGATTGCCGAAACCAGCTAGATAATTGTCACAATCGGGTGAACGTTCAGGGAGCGTCATCAGTTATTCCTTATCAGTTATTCCTTTTAAGATTAGCTTTTCATGAAGATAGCGCGGGCATGGCTGTCCATTTTTGTTGCTTCTGCTTCTCGGCCAGCCGCTCTTAGCATTTTTGCGTAATTTTCATAAATACCAATTAAATCGGTGTGCAGTGGACCAAGGGCTTTCTGTCTTACTTCTAGAGCGCGTTTGTAGTTTTGCTCGGCTTCAGGGTATTTGCCCTGGTTGCGTAAGCAGTTGGCTAAATTGTTGAGAGAGTTGGCTAGTTTTGGATCTTTAGCGTCAAATTTTTCCGCTTCGGCAATGGCATTACGAAACAAATCCTCAGCTTCTTGGGGTTTGCCCTGATTCATGGCATTTTGAGCCATTAGGTTGTAACGTTCCCACATCATTTTGTCCTCACTAGGCGTCGGACAATAGTGTAGACCAATCACGCTAAGATAAACTTACTTACTTATATGCGACGGAAAAAGGCGATCTCAAGAGATGAACGATAGACAACGAAAGAACCTCTGGCTTGGCGTTTTGGCCATGGTGATGATAGGAATTTATCCACCATGGAAAGAGTTCGGTGCCGTGGAAAAGCCAGCGGTTTTTGCTCCGATAAATCAACCCCCTGCCCTTAGCGTCGGTGCTACTCGTCTTGACATTGATTTCTCTCGACTTGGCATTGAGTTTTTGTTAGCGGCTGCAGTTACTGCTGGTTTGGTTGTCACGGCTGCTGGCCGTCCCGATCCGCCCTCATTCATACCCGCCGCTGCACCATCTAGCAATAATTTAGATGCTAGTAGTAAAGCAGCTAAGACCACAAGAGTCGATTTACCGCGCGACTATTATTTAGGCGAGCTTTTTGTTGAGTCTGAGGATGATTCTGAATATTGGGAAGACTATTGCCAGGCTAAGGGCTCAGTTGAGTTACCTAAAGGTAAGAAAGTGCAGCTCGAGTTGGCCAAAGATATTCGGGTCGATCTCTCGTTCTTAAGCGCTTTTCCATCAGATGCCATTTATTCTGTTGATGCTAGCGATGCCAAGGTTAGTGATGATGATTTGAGCAAGCTCGGTGGTCTTGGTTCTATCAGAGAGTTAGATTTGTCTGGCACCGCTATTGGTAGCAGTGGTGTCGTCAACCTTAAGTCTTTGGCAAAGTTAGAAAAGCTCTGGCTTGATCGCACTGCCATCGATGAACAATGTGTACCAGCCTTAATTTCCTTAGGAAAGCTCAAGAAGCTCTCCATCACCGGCACTAATTTAAATGAGTTGGCGCTTGAGACTTTGAAGAAAGACATGCCTAACTGCGAGTTGATAATCTCTTAGGTTGTCTTGGCTTGCTTATTTATAGGTTTGAGTTTGGCTGTTGACTAGCTCTCTAGCTCTTTCTGCCGCTTTCACAACAGCTTTGATTAGAGTCACTCTCAGTTTGCCTTCTTCAAGCTCCATTAGTCCGTCAATAGTACAGCCAGCTGGTGTTGTTACTGTATCTTTGAGCATTGCGGGGTGGGCTTTTGAATCGAGTACCATTTTTGCCGCGCCAAACATTGTTTGTGCAGCCAGTAAAGTTGCCGTTTCCCGGGGAATTCCAAGCTTAACGCCGGCTTCGGCCAGAGATTCAACCACCACGTATAGGTAGGCTGGGCCACTAGCTGAAAGGGCTGTCACCGCATCCATAAGTGATTCGTCAACAAAAACAGTTTCGCCTACACATTTGAAGATGGCCTCTGCCACTGCAATTTGCTCGGCATTTGCATGGATGCCGGCGCACAGCCCTGCCATACCAGCATTTATAACCGAAGGGGTATTGGGCATTGCCCGCACCACTGGCACCCCTTCTTTTAATCGCTCTTGCACGAAGGACGAAGTAACTGAAGCGGCAACTGAAATTACTAGTTGGTTGGGAGTAATTGTTTCTTTTAGCTCTTTTAGAACACGGTCCATATTTTGTGGCTTTACTGCCAGCAAGATAATGTCTTTGTCCTTTACTGTTTCGATGTTGTTCTGTGAAACTTTGATGCCGAGCTTTTTCTCTACTCGCTCTACTGATGTAGTTTTGCCCACAGAGCCGGTGATATCTTCTGCTGCCAGGGAGCTATTTTTAAGTAGTCCGGAAATTAGAGCTTCGCCTAGTTTGCCTACGCCAACCACGGCCAATGTTTTTTTCGCTAGCATTTGTATTACCTGATTATTTATTTGTTGAAAGAACGATTTTGCCTGTAGATTTTCTGCTTTCTAACAGCTCATGGGCTTTGCTTGCTTCAGGCAGGCTGATGACTTCTTCGATATTTAGTTTGAGCCAACCAACTTTAATAGCATGGAGAACATCGTTTGCTCTCATCAGTAGCTCGTCTCGGTCGTTTAAATGATTGAATAGGCTGCCACCAGATATGGTGATGGAGCGCTTCTGTAGAGAATTAGGCGCAATCGGTTCAGCTGGTCCGCTGGCAGAGCCGAAAAGTACTACGTGTCCGTGGCTGGCTACTGCTTCAAGGGAGCCAGCGAAGGTTGATTTGCCCACTCCATCTATAACCATTTGGCAGCCCTTGCCTGAAGTTATTTTGGCAACTTCTTCGACAAAGTCACCGCTGCTGTAGTCGATAACATAGTCAGCTCCGCAAGCCTTGGCAATGTTAGCTTTGGCACTGCTAGAAACTGTGCCAATCACTGTGGCTTTTAAGTGTTTGAGCCATTGCACTAACAGTTGACCCATGCCACCAGCGGCCGCGTGGACCAAGACAGTATCTGAGCCTTTTATTTTGCGAAAGTCGTTGATCAAATAATGGGCGGTCATGCCCTGAAGAGGAAAAGCTGCTCCTTGTTCAAAGGACAGTTCGTCTGGCAGAGGAATAAGTTCGTTGGCTGTCACTAAAGAGGCTTCGGCGTAAGCGCCAAGAGTACTACTGTATGCCACTCTATCGCCAACTTTGACACAGTCGACATTGTCGCCAATTGCTTCAACTACTCCGGCTCCTTCCATGCCTGGTGTATAAGGCATTGGCACGGCATAGCGGCCGATACGTTGGTAGATGTCGATAAAATTAACGCCGCAGGCGGCTATTTTGACAAGAGCCTGACCTGGTCCCGGCTCCTTAATTTCAAGCTCTTGATACTTGAGAACGTCGGGTCCGCCATTTTCTCTGACTAGAATGCCCTTGACTTTGCTCGCTGACATAATCACCATTTGTGTTAATAAAGAGGACCATCTAAAGTAATAGTAAAAGCTATGCATTTAATTTTACGGTCTCAACAGTAGCATACGAAAATCAAACAAAATTGAAAAACTCATTCGATAAGCCTTTTGGCTTTGCTGCTGCCTTTTTAGCACTGCTTATTACCATTGCTTATGGTTATTGTTTAAGCGGTTATTTTTTGGCCGATGATACCTGGCAGGTGCAGTTTGCTTATCGGGTCATGAACGGCGAAGCCCATTTGCTTTTTGATAATTTTGGCAAGAGTTATTTAGGTCTGCCTGCCCTCGATTTTTATCGACCATTGCTTGGTTTTACTTATTTAAGCGACTATCTAATTTATGGCTTAAACCCCTGGGGTTATTACCTCACCAATTTGATATTGGCTTGGTTGGCTGCTCTTTTCTTCTTTATGTCAGTGCGAGCGTTAACCAAAGACTTTGGCTCTAGTCGTTCGTTCTATTGTGCTTTGTCTGCCTCTGCTCTGTTTTCCTCATCGCCACTGCACTGCGAGGACATTTGTTGGATTTCTGGCCGGGCTGATTTACTTGCTGCGGCTTTTTATCTTCCAGCCTTTTACCTCGCGATTAGAAGTTGGCAGGCGTCGGAGCGCAAGCAGTCATTAAAGCTCTATTGCTTTTCCTTAGTTCTTTATGTGCTCTCGCTGATGAGTAAAGAGTCTGCCGTAGGGCTTCCCATTTTGGTCGCTGCCTTGCCTTTAGTTTGCCAGCGCGCGCATGAATCTGAGCCAGTAGATTCTAAAGTTAGCGTGGGCAAGCAGAAGCTAATGCATTGGTTGAAATTTTCGCTGCCCTATTTTCTTTTGCTCTTGCCGTATTTCGTTGTCAGAGCGATTTCTCTCGGCGACCCCATTGGTGGCTATACCGGCGACATGGGCAAAGCGCTATCGCGCTGGTTGCTGTATCGCTGGGCCGATCCGGTTACTTTGTGGCGTTTGATTTTTCCACTACCTAACTGCATTTTTCCAGATCCCCATGTCTATATTTTAATCGTAGAGTGTCTCTATGCTGCAATTTTAGGTCTACTCGTCGTTCGTCTTGTCACCCAAAGGCTAAATTGGCGGGGCTTGCTTTTTGTCGCCATCATGACTTTTCAAGCACTTTTGCCGCTCTACAAACTCTGGGGTCTTGATCAAGATATACACAACCAGAGAATCTATTATTTCCTCACTCTACCGCTGGCTTTGCTTCTTCCCTGGTTAGTTTTTGCGCCAAAGCTGGCCGATAGAAATATAGCGAAAGCTTCTTCTATGGTTCTGCCTGGTGGTCTTGAAGCCACGCTCGATATGGTTTTAGCAGCGCTCTTCTCGGCGGTGGCTTTGGTCTTTGCCTTTGTGAGCTTCGCTGTAAGTGCCAGCTGGGTTGATGCTGGTTCGCAAGTTAAGGCACTGATGGCAAAGTCAACCGAGCTAGTCGCTGCTAACGAAAAACCAGTAATAGTTTTGGGAATTCCGAAGGGACTTTCAGCAGCCCACATACTTCTCTGTGGCTTTTGTTTTAAGGAACTATTCGAGCCTCCACTATCATCTAAGCCTATCTCTGACAGGCTATTGACCTTTCATAGCTGTGTTGCTGGCCCAGAAGAACCGCTCAACGCCACACGTTTTAAGCAAACTTTGTCTAGTGGCCAAGCGGCCGGTCCGTTCATCTGGTCAGTCAAAGAAAAATGCTACAAAGCCATGCGGTATGCTCCCCTTGAAGCTGGTTTCGATAGGGCTAAGCCCATTGAAATTGGCCTTTCTAAGACTCCTAAGCTGGGTTCGTTTTTCCCGCTGCCTGGTCAGAAGGCAAAAGCCCGCCTGCTGGTAGCTGAGAAAGGTGGTGGCGAGGCACTGGCCCTTGACGAGATTGATAAAGATGGCGGCATCATGGTTGAAGGCCTTGATATTAATCCTTTGGGTTCTGAATATCTCAGCTTCGATGTGGCCTTGCAGCCAGGATTTAAGGTCTATGCCGTATCCGCGCAGTTTGATGAGCAAAAGCCCGGTGCACCCTTTGTTGGTGACCCGCAAATCGTTCAGGCAATCACAGTGGAACCCGGTAAAGCTGCTCCGGACAAGAATGATCGTGACGCCAATGGTCAGTTAAAGCTGCGCTGGGTCCATGTAAATATCCACGTCTCTCACTATTGGCGCTGGTATAGCATGGAGAAGATCCGCCGCTTCAAGCTAGTATTCACCGAGGCCAGCCGTCTTGGTGTGCGAAATATGCGATTTATAAGTGACTTTGACATGGTGCCTCTCCTCTCCATGGAAAAGCTTAAGCGCCGTGCTTCCGGTGAATATGTCGTTGGTCGTGAGCCATTTCAGCTAAATTTTGATGCCTCAAATGTGCCCGGGGCAGCTCGCATGCAAATTGTTATCTCCTGCGTCAACGAGTCGTTTGATAATTTTCTTTTTTTTGATGAGCAGAAAGGTAATTCGGTCGAGGCCCAACGCTTTGAGAGCGATCATGCCCAAGGCGTGTTTGAGCTGCCCACGAGCTATTACCAGGCTAATGGCTATTATGAAATGAAAGCCCGGGCTCTTGACGACCGTGGGCGTCCGGTTGGCGATTGGTCTGATGTTATTACGATCTATCGACCGTCTGATAAGGGTCCGGCTGCTTATTACGCTGGCAATTAAGGAGCGATCTTGATCCTAGCCTTCAATTCATTGATAATCTTGATTCACCATAAATAGATAAAGGTGCTCCATGTACCGTCCGAAGAAATATGTTCGCCTTGACCCCTTATCGCGCACCCCTCGATTGGCTGATGTGCGCAATCTTTTAGACGCTGCTTCTAAGTCGCGTTCCTGCACTGTAGAGCAGCCTTGGCGTTCTGAAAACCTGAAGATGCCTTTCAGTTTAACTGTAAGAGTAGAGTTGGGCGGCAGTGGTGAGCCTATTTGGACCCTTTACGAAGGAGATGGAAGTAAGTCTCGAGTGATGTGGAGCACTGGTTTCGGTGATGTGGAGCTACTTTATGACGTGCTCACACTTTCACTGCCGTCTGACGGCCCCAATATATTTGATCCTAATTCAAGGCCATCGACTTTCTCGTCTAGTGGGCCAGCCGCAAGTTCTAGCTCTTCTGTAAGTTCTAGCTCAAGTAGTGAGCAGCGTCCGGCTTCGTTTTATGAATCGACTGACTTTAGCTCTCCGGCTAGTGCTAGCGCGGCGGAGGAGGCCCCTGTCACTTCTTATCCAGCGCATTTGGCCGGTGATGATTTCTATACTTCGGAGCCAGTTTTTGAAAAGTCTAGCTCTTCTAGTAAGAGCCAGACTTCTGAATTTATGATCGAGCCCACTAATGTATCTATAAGTGCTGGGAGCGCTGGCGGTGCTAGCAACAGTTCTTTGGCTGAGTCTAACGCTTCTAGTGATGTTGCCGCTAGTCAGGCTGGTGTAGGCGCGCCATCAGGTAATGCTGCTATTGCTCCTGTGCAGACTGCCGAATTCTCTCAAAATCTGGCACCAGGACAGGCTTCCGGGCAATATCAAGCCCTGCCTGGTAATGCTGCGGCCCCTAATCAGGCTCCAAATTACCCGCCTTATCCACCAAATTATCCGGCCAGCTACCCTCAGCCTTATCCTCCTGCTGGGCCTGGTGGTCAGACTGGTGAGCACAACCTGCCAGGCTACCCACCTAACTATCAGTATCCGAGTGGTGCGCCGCAAAATTATCCACCGAATTATCCAGCTAATTATCCTCCGCCATATCCTAATATGCCTGGTTATCCGGCTAATTACCCGCCTGGTTATCCCCCTCAAAATTATCCGCCTGGCTATCCTGCCAACTATCAATATCCCGCTGCACCAGGTCAAAACTATCCACCGGGCTATCCTCCTAATTATCCTGTGCCACCGCAGCCGGTGCCTGGTGACGGTCTCGGTACGGCTTCTACTGTGCCAGTGTCTTACGGCCCTGGTGGTGCGCCTGTGCCGGCAGATCCCTATGCTAACCTCGGCATGTTACCGCATCCAGATCTGGTGAAGAAACGACCTGTGGTGATGCTCGGAACTTTTCTAGTCGAGGCTGGTTTGGTGCCAAGTTCTACCATCGACGCAGCTTTGCAGGTTCAAGCTCTGGTTAGCCAAGGTACACTGTCGGCGATGAAAGCCGCGGAGGCAGTTAGGCGCGCCCACCAGCGGGGTGGCTATGTTGAGCCTGAAAACATTCAATCAACTGCCACTAACGAAGCCATTGTTCGAGTTAAGCCGCAGCTTGGTCAAGTTCTTGTTATGGCTGGCATTATTACTGCCACGCAACTAAAAGCTGGTTTGAAATTGCAAGAAGCAATGCATGCTGGCGCCATGACTATGCCTGAGGCTGTGGATAGTCTGCATAAAGAGTTGAGCTTGGCTGGACATCCGGCTCCTCGACCTGAGGCTGAGAAGGTTGATGCTGAGGAAATAGCCAAGATTGTGGCTCTGTTAAAGCAGGCCGGCATGCTGTCAGATGCTGATATCGAAGCTGCTACTAAGGCTGATGCTACTGGTGGTGCCAATGTTATCAAAGTCTTGTTGGCTTCGAGTAAGCTCGATCAACTAACTATTGATGCGGCTACTAGTTGCCAGAGATTTATCGATGGTGGTCATTTGCGTCCTGATCAAGCATTCATGGCATTGCACTATTGTCAGCGTATGCGAGTATCGTTTGAAGAAGCTGCTAGCGAGTTGGCGCTTGATACAAAGAAATGAGCCTCAACAAGATTGTTTTGCTCGGCGTTGGTCAGACCGCTCGCACTCTGACGAAATTACTTTCTATTGATTCTGAATTGCGTCAGCTATTGGCTGGCGATAAGAACGACCATCCCCTGGAAATTTGGGGCACTACTCGCGCTGCCTCTGGTGCAGCTTTAGAAGAGCTTGGTATCAGGCCGATTCTTCTCAGTCATCAGGCTGCAAGTGAGAAAAACTGGCAAGGCCAATTGCAAGAAGTTTGTCGTGACTCTTGTGTGCTAGTTTCTTTTCCGCCGGATGGAAATTCAGATCAGGTTTTTAGCGATATTGTCTTTGCTGCCAAGCCTAAGGCAATTGTTTATATTTCCACTACTGGGGTTTACGGTAAAACCTCAGGAATTATCAATGAGTTTAGTGCTGTGGATGAAGATGATCCGCGCGCCGTGGTCAGGCTCAATGCCGAGAAAATTTGGGCAGCGCAAGCAGTGATTTTGCGAGCCCCGGGCCTGTATGATGCCAATAGCGGCTTGCCGCGCCGCCTTCTCAGTGGCTCTTATAGGCTTCCTGGCGACGGCTCTAATTTTGTCTCGCGTATACATCTAGATGATTTAGCCACGATCATTGTCAAAACATGGTTTGCTCAATCATTGTCAGCAAGTGCACCTATGTATGTGGTGGGTGATCTCAAGCCGACTAGCCATTTAGAGGTTGTTACTTGGCTCTGTAATCAGCTCTCATTGCCTTTGCCCGAGTGCAGTCCGCTGAGCGAGGTCAATCCAAGTTTGCGGGGCAATCGCCAAATTTGCTCGGCTAAAGTCTTGGCCGATCTTGATGTTAAGCTGAAATATCCGACTTATGTCGAAGGCTTTACTCAGTGTTTAGCAAATAGCTAGGGTATGCGGCGTTTGCGGCAATGGAAGGGAAATTCAAAGGTAGTATTGCCCACCACAACTTGTACTAAGATATCTTCTCCCCTTGGATAAATGTAAAAAGTTTCGCCGGTGCGCGACTCCATAGGCTCTAAGGCGATGGTGGCTAAACCGGCTTGCTTCGCCCCTTCGTTGCGAATCAGGCCTGCTTCTGTATCAACATCGTCGTCCTCGTTGCGGTTGAAAATGTTTTCTCTTGATGGATAAACTGATACGCGGGTTGGCACCGTATGCGAGACTCCCGGCCATTCCCCCCAGACGCCAAAGACATTGGGGCCACGAAAGAGATCGTGACCATTTGGCGGTACAAGACCTCTAATGTTGCGGGTTCTTTGAATATTGGCGAGCCATGGTCTGTCTTGAGTTAAGTCCCACATGCCTCTCTCGCGGCGAATTCGATCAATAATCTTGTGGTCAACATAGGTAAGTGGTGCCAGTTGTTTTGTCAGTCCGCTTTTGGCATCAATAACTGCATGAAAAGCTTTGACCGTGCCGAGCCCCACTGGTCTTCGGTGATCGTCTAAATTGGTGACGCAGACGAGAACCGATGCTAGTTCCCATAAATCAATTACCGTTACGGCAACGCGCACGTGATTGGCCGTAATATATCGCAGGGGAAATTCATGATCGATTATTTCGTGGGATCGCGGTGAGCCATGTTCCCAGTTGAATTTTACTTCGCCGGCTAAGTGCGCTGGTTGCTCCGGGTCAGAAAGGGCTTCTTTCAGTTGGCAACTTTTTTCAAAAAGTTGAGTGGCTGTTTTATTGCTGCCTAGTTTGCCAAAGAACATGGCTTCAAGTCTTAACTCATCGGCTAAGTCTTGTTCTTTGTAGCCAGGCTCTGCTGCTAGTAAATTGCGCGCGCGCAAGAAATCAGTGCGGGCATCCTCGTTAAAGCCCTGGCTAGCAAGGGCGCGAGCCAAACGTAGAACACTCATTCCTAGTTCTCTTTCGCTAACTTGTTTCTCTTTGTCTTTACGGTCTTTATCTATTTGATCAAAGATATCGATTGCTTTTCGGGCACTTTGTTCTGCATTTTTGTTTTGCCCTAGGGCAAGTTCGGCTTCTGCTAACTCAGAATAAGCGCTGCCTACTTCTCTGCTGCTTTTGCCGTATTGTGCTGTTAGAGGTTTGAGCAGATCGCTCAGGGTCTCAAAGGCCTTTTGTGGCTTGTCCATGCGATTAAAAAGTAGGCCTTGTAGTAGACGTGCTTGCAAATAGCGGCTGCGTTCAGAGCTGGCCTGATTTGCTTCGTGCAATGCGGCGGTATTAAAGTCTAAGGCTACTTGCCAGCGCCTCGCTTGTGTAGCCCGCAGCGCTTCGTTGTAGCAGCGCAAAAAATGATCGGCACTAGCGGTAGTTTCAGCAGCTCGGCAACTAAGTGGCCAGTAGAGGTTGGCAGCAACAAGCAAAACTGATATTGCTAGAGAGCTGAGGTATTTGCTCTTATTGCGCTGGCTTTGAACAAGACTAGTCATTGATTTTTCTATCGGCAGATTTGATATCGCAGACTGCTGCGCAATCTTTGCTAATTCTAATATTTTCACTAGCAGTTACTTTGTCTCTATCGCATCTGATTGCCCCTATCCTAGGCAGGGCAGATACTGCCAGCGCTATCCAGGTTGTCATTGATGGCCCTCAGAAAGAAGCTTTGTTTCAAGCCTCTTGAAATTCGTCACTGCTACCGCAACTATAATAGCCCTAAGTTTAGGGGTGAGAGATGATGCATTTTAGTTGGTCAAAACTATTGCTTGGCACTTTGCTCTCCCTCGCTTTTCTTTTCCCTTGGCAAAATGCTCAAGCTGAGCGAATAAAAGACTTTCGCGTCGATTTGGTTTTGAGTGAAAATGGTCTACTCAAAGTTAGCGAAACTATTCGCTATGATTTTGAAAAGGCGCGTCGTCCAGCTATATACCGGCGCATTCCGCTGCAGTATATGCGTCATGGCAGGGCCACAACCCTGACAATATTGCCGCTTTCAGTTAAAGATGGTGATAAGTCTGCGCCTTATACCTGCAAACTTATGGGTGGATTTGCCAATTTACAGATTGGTGATAGCAAAAAAATGTTGACTGGCCAACATATCTTTAGCATTCAGTATGAAGCCAATAATGCTGTTAACTTCTTAACTAAGCTGCCTGAACTCTTTTGGAGCTGCCTGGGCAGTGAATGGTCATGCCCAATTGACAATTTAAATGTTGTTTTGCACGCTCCTGCCAAGATCAATCTTTCTGAAGTTAAGACTCTTTCTTATCTTGGTTCTAGCGGCGCAAAAGGTCGATCACAAGGCAAAGTTGTCGGGAACAGTTTGCAGTTTTCTGCTAGCCACATAATCTCTGGCCAAGATTTCTGTTGTGTTGCTACTTTTCCAATGGCTTCAATTGCCCCGCCATCAATAGTTGATAGCCTTGTTGTCGCTTTGCTTTACTGGAAGTCTAGCCTGGCAATTCCTGCCATTACTTTGGTGCTACTGGCGCTTTTGTGGTTTTTCTGCGGTCGGGATCCCCTGACTTTCCAGGCGGCTTCCCAGTGGATGCCACCAACTGATTTGACACCAGCTGAGTTAGGTACATTGATCGATGAGCATTGTGATAAGCACGACATCACTGCTACTTTGCTCGATTTGGCCTGTCGTGGTTATTTGATAATAACTGAAGTGCCCTATGGTGGATTGATGGGGCTCGACAACAAAGATTATCAATTTAAAAAAGCAGCCAGCCCTGACCCGGAGCGTCTAAAGCCCCATGAGGTCTTGCTGCTATCGAGCATGTTCGTCGCTAACGATAAAACCCATCTATCTGTTTTGCGAGGCCAGTATCGTGAGTATCTTAGTGATATGCGCCGCCTCATTTATCAAACATTGGTGAAGGATCAATACTTTGCCCGTTTGCCTCAGAACGATCGTGATGCTTTTGTAGTCGTCGGCTCTCTGGTTTTGGGTGTCGGGGTGATGATGCTGACAAAAGCAGTGTTAGCAGGTGATCTCTATAAACATTATGGAATGGGCTTTGCCTTATCAGGTTTGATGATCATTTTCGCTAGTGTGATTATGCCTAAGCGAACTCTTAAAGGGGTTGTTGCATTGCAGCAAGCGCAAGCCTTTAAAAGTTTCGTTAGGAGCGCTGATCACGCTCAATTTGAGCGCATAGCTCGCGAAGACCCTGGGGCCTTTGGACGGTTTCTGCCCTATGCCTGTGTCTTAGGCGTCGCTGAAAAATGGGCCTACAATTTTAGAGACTTGTTAGATGCAGGCCCTGACTATTTCAGGGTATTTTGCGGTGATAGTGGCCCTGAGGAAAAGGTTGGCGCTAAGTTCGATTCGTTGGGCTATACCTACGGGCTTTCCCGGGCCATGGCGACAATTAACTCTTCAATTGATAGCAGGGTCGCTGTCAATGACACCTCCGGCCCCTCCAGCACTTCCAGGTATCGTTAAAAGTTTGAAAGCCTCAGATTTTGCAAGATTCTGCCTAATTTTTGAAATTGAAGGATAATTGTTGTATGTGCAAGCTAGATAAGCAAACGCATATGAAGCAGGCGGGGTGGCGCGGGTCCTCCCTCTTTTCTGCGCCTGTTCTTAATCGCCTTTCGGCTTCTGTGCTTGCCTTGGCACTAGCGCCTCTAATAGCAATTGCTGTCATCGAACCAGTTCGCTGCCAGACGGCTCCGTCTCCGCCGAATTCAATAGCATCAAGTACTGCTCTAGCCAAGACACCGGCGAAGGTGCGCCAGTCAAAGCATAGGCGCAGGGCCGCCAAAAAAACATCGACTGCCGCGTCTGCGGCAAAACAGCTCAGCGGTTCAGGTCCAGAAACGAGACTGACGGCTCTGACTCCCCATATTGATCGGTCGGGGTTGAAGGCTGATGCTGAAGTGACCTCCGTGCTCAAGTATGGTGCTCGCAAGCACGCTGAGGGCAACTATGAAGAAGCTGAAGCTGCTTTTCGCCACGTGCTCAGTCGCGATCCTGCCAATGTTGATGCTTTCTATGATCTTGGTGCTTTAGCCGAGCGCAAGGGTGACCTGATAGGAGCGCTTAGCAGTTATCGTGCCGCTCTTGCTCTGAAACCGCATGATAAAGAAATAGCCGAGGCCGTTAGCTCTATTGAGAAGACCTTGCGCAATCGCCCGGCTTTTAGTTTCAGACAGAACCATAGCCAAGCTGCTCGTGGGCCATTTGCTCTTCCTGGTGTTTCTTCTGCTGCTCCTTATGCTCCTGGCTCTGCTCCGGCAGCTGTACCGGCTCAGTTTCCGGCCCTAGCGGGTGATTCTTCAATCGGCTTTGATGGCGCTCCTGTTTTGAGTGCCCCCGTTCTCAATTCGGCGGTTATGCCCGGCAGCGCTGCTGAGCAACCTCCGCTTATTGCTTCCCCCCAATTAGGAGCGCTGCCAGTAGATCCAGTTACCGTTGCCCCGGGAACCTTTCAGCTTAGCTCCGCCAAGAATGGCTTGTTGGCGCCAACCATGGGAGTTACCCCGGCTTCAACGGCGCTACCGGTAGCCCCGCCCGTAGTCGGGGTGGCTCCACGCAGTCATCCTGTGGCTCGTATGTTCCTCAATACGGCTCTCAATCAGGGTGCTTCTATTGGTTTGCGGGCAGCCGGGCTGCATTGCCCAGCTTGTCACCTGATGCGCTTTCGTTTTTGATGGCAAAATCTTTGCCTGGAGCTTTGCAATATTTATTAGACTTACGACGGAAGTGTTTTCTCTCTTTCTGTCTTCTCAGTCTTGGCGGCTTTGCTTGCTCTTTATGGTGCCCAGCAGGTTTAGCTTCAGAGTTGCGAATCAGCCGCCCTGTTGCCATCGATATGTCTGACTCTTGCTGTCGGGGCGAAGATAGCCCAGATGGGCGAGATCGGGCAATAATTTTGCCCGGCTCAGCAGTGGCTCATTTCGAGCATTGGCGCAAGCGTTATATCAATCCGGTTTTTTGCCCGGTAATGCTTTGTCATGGCAGCTGTGGCAGCTTCGATGATGCTTGCATAATGGAGCGGGGAGTGCTTCTCCTCAACCCTGCTAGCGGCTGTGCTGGCTCTTGTAAGTAGGCTGCTAGGGTTTATACTTTCGCTGGCATGTGTCATTATTGCGCAGATAGATTTTGGGAATTGCCGTGAATTTTCTTGAAACTCCTCTACCGGTGGCTGAGCACAAAACCTCTAAGGGTATTGTCAAATTTAGATTGGCCGAACTCAGTGATATTGACCGGCTTTCACTTGAATTTCTTGGTTCCGATTCTGAACCCGATGATGCCCCACCGCCTACCGAAGAGTATCTAGATTTGACCAGGCGCTTTTTTAAACATTTGATCAATTCTGGATCTGTTGCCATTGTTGGTGAATTAGACAATGAAATTGTGGCTATGGCTTATGTCGATCTCTTAGAGAGGCAGAAGCCGAAGAGTCGCATTAAGGTTGATAAGCCAACCGGAATTATTGAGCGCGTGCGCTCAGTAATTGAGCGTGAAGGTGTGGGTCAGGCCTTGCTTTATAATGCCGAAGCTTTGATTGTCAGAGCTGGATTAGTGGCGTCTGAAATTGGTGTAAAGGCAACTAATGAACGGGCTCGCCGCATGTATGAAAAAGCTGGCTATCAGGTCGTCTTGAATGGACATATTGAACTCTTGCCTGACTTTGAAGGCTACTCTATTTTTCGCTACGAGCCACCATCCCAGGTGATGTTCAAATCTTTGGTTTCTTAATATGCCATTCACCAGGTGCTTTATGAAAGCTGGCTGTGCTTTTCCATTGGCTATTTTTCTGTCTTTGCTTTTGCCATTAGTGATTACTGTGGCTGCACATGCTCAACCGCTGCAAGAGCAACAAGATAGTGCCGAGACTACAGCGATTGAATTCAGAGCTACGGTCGCTCCAGTGCCCCTTAAGTTGCAGGCTGGTGCTACTTTCCAGGAGTCTAATCTACCGCCACAGAACACAGGCAAGGGCTGGTATCGCATTCCCTCATGGTTTGCCGGTTACTGGCACCGTGAAGCCCTAATAGAAAAGAAATTTGGTTATCCAGATCGGCGGCAGGTTTCTCAACGCGACATGAGACGCGGCTATCAGGTTGATCATCGTGGTGATATTTGGCATCCGCGCAATGAACCATTTACGGTGCGCGTAGATCGAGGCGATAGTTACGACTTAAATAATACTGTTGAGATGAAGCCGCTTGAAGTCAGTGCTAATCAAGTTGTGCTTGAGATTCATGCTATGGGTATTCGTGTCAGCAAAGCTGATGGTCGGATTATTTCCAATATTCAGAAAAGAGAAGTGCATACCTTTAGACCCGGTAAGCCGGGTCGTACAATCGAAGCTGAGTCAACCGGTATGGGCTACGACCAGCAGGGGCGGCCTCTTCTCGACAAACCATTCAAAAAATATTATAGCGAATATCTCAAAGCGCCTTTCAAGCCAATTCGAAATGAAGATGGCCGCGATTACTTTAGCGATTTTTGCGAGTACTTGCAGTCAACCAATCAAGCTGATTTGATCCCGGCTAAATAATTTAGTCTCAAGCTCAAGCTATTGAGAATCTTTGGCTTTTATAGCTTCTGGGATTTCTGCTTCTTTTGATTCTTTTATGACTTTAGAATCTTCTGGAATTAAATCGGCTTGCCCTGATTCCGTTAGGTAGCTGCGAAATTCTTCTTTGTAGTTGAAGGTTCCACCAGGTGATTGGTCGAGGGGTTTAAATTTGCTGTTGTGAAAGAGCATTACTTCTAGCTTTTTTGCTCTGTGCATAAGTGGTTTGCCGTCTTGGTCATAGCGCATTTGTTTGCTGTATTCAATGACGTTCTCGTTGGTAGTTGGCACCAGTTCTTGGATCTCGCTACGCTTTTCCGCTCGCAAAATTTTGTGCGACAAGTCGTCTACGGTTAGGGCGGTATACTTGATTTCACAGCGAAATTTTTCAGGTGTAGAGTCTAATACTTTGTACTCTTCAAAAATGTCAAAGTCTGTAGCACCAGCCGTTTTTACTCGAGCATAGTTGGGGATAATCACTGCGTCCCAGACGGTGCCGGTCTTATCTGCTTGCAGACCGCGTATGCAGCTGGTTTCGTTTTTGCTTTCGATGGCGCCAAGTAGAGTCGTGAGCTTTAGTGTTTTGGATTCAAAGCCGCCGGTTAACCAGGCTGGCAATCTGTACCATTCTTTGATTTTGTGATTGCCTGGTAGCAAGTCTTCAGAAAATATAGAACCAATGCGAAATTTTTCCTGCAGCGGAGAAACGCGCTCTTCAATGCCTCCTTGCAGTACTTGCCCGTAGGCCGGTTGGCCTAAGTCGCTCAGTGAGCCAAATACAAGTGAAATAAGAGGAAGGAGTAATTTGGATAGCGTTAGTTTTTTCAAGTTGCTTTTTACAGTTTAGACTTTTGAATCTTCAGGGGCGCTGCACTTTTAGATTATAGCGGCCTCTATCAGTTGAGATCTTCGAGATCTTTGAGTCATGCGGCAATAAGTATCCTTTTCCCTATGTATTTTAATCTTGGCAACCTCGATAATCGCAGCTGTAGAGACTCCAGATAAATGCCACGCCTCGCCAGCGGGGCATTTATTGTCTCTAGGTTATTGCGAAGAAGCGTCAGTTTATGCTGACGCTTCTTTTGGCTTCCTTTGATTTGGTTCTTATTTGCCCTTAGCTGTTGCGGCGGTGGCCATGCCTTTTTTCGCCCCAGCTAGCGCGCATCTCTTTCATTTGTTTGCGTTGGTCGGCAGTGAGGTTCTCGTTAAAGTCAATGCGGAAAGCAAGCATTGAATTAGCTAAGTCATTTGACAGAGCATTGATTTTATCCTGTTCTGATTGCACAGCGGCTTTGTCGATTTTGTCGCTGGAGAGCAGTTCGCCAAGAGCTTTGCGGTGTGTCTTTAGTTCTTCGCGTTTAGGTGAAATGGAAGCTTTGAGACTATTTTTTAGCTCAGTCATTTTAGCTTTTTGTGCTTCTGTAAGATTGAGGGCTTCAAGTCTGGCACCTTTTTTGTGGCCGCTACCCTTGTGTCCGCCGCCTTTGCATGATTTTTCGCTCTTCACTTCGGTCTTTATTTCGCTTTTAGTATCACTGCCTTGAGCGAGTGCTGGCATAAGGGCAGTAACTAAAGATAGGCACAGTGTGCTGAAGGCAATTGATTTTTTCATTGCTCTGGTTCCTTGTTCATATTGTTTTATTAGTGATAGGCAATTTCAAATTTGCTTTTCAGCAATTGCCTCTTACTTACTGTTAAACGTCAGCAAGCTCTAAAAAGTTCAAAGAAAAATGGAAAAATTCAAAATAAAAAGATTAAACGTTGAAAACGAGGCAATGGCCTGGGCTAACGATGTGAACTTCTAAGGGGCGCCTTCTCCAATGTTCGATTGTCGGCCGAAAATAAGACAATCTAGCAAATTGAATCGAGGGATGAGTTGAGAATCTAAAGTAACTCATACTCCTACGTGAACCTACCATTGTTTAGCTTCTGAGCTTGCGTCACTATGCTAGTAACATACGACCACCGCATATGATTCACTTTAGGAACAGCGACTAAGAGTTAGATTAAGCAATTGGCCATAGCCCTTATTTCAGCGCACAAGTTGCAATTACTATTGGCCGGAGAGATTCCCGGGCAGATGCCGCCTCTTGTGGTCGACTCGCGTCCTCAGGCTGAATATGAAGCTGGGCATATTCCTTCAGCCCTGCGCTTGGGCTGGGAAGATTGGAATGCTAAACCGAATCTCAAGATTCCAGGGATCAGCCTTGACCTCTGGGAGCCCGGCTATTGGGGCACGCTAGATAATTTTCGTCTGGAAGAGTTTGCTAGCCGACTGGCTCAGCTTGGGCTCTCTAATCGTCGACCGGTGGTGGTTTATGCCGATTCTCTTGCCTCCAAAGGGCGCGAGGGGCGAATTGCCTGGATGCTTCTTTATTTAGGGGTAGAAAATGTCTTCTTATTAGATGGTGGTTGGCGGGCCTGGCTAGATGCTGGCGGCAGCTCTGATCGTCTAGAGCGCCGGGCGGAGCGAGGCAGCTTTTCGCTGAGCCTAGATTGTCGCAGACGCGTCGGTACCGATGCCTTGGCGCGTATGTGTGGCCTTGGCAGGATGCCTACTTCAGTGGATACTCGCAGTTTGAGCGAATTTCAGGGCGATTCATTTGATTATCAACCACGCACAGGTCACTTACCAGAGGCAGTTCAGCTCTCTTATGAGAGTCTCTTTGATGAGTCAGGGATGTTTGTCAGCCGCGACCAGTTTCTTGCTTTACTAGACTCGCGGGTGCTTTCCGACCCCAATCTAATCACCTACTGTGAGGTAGGGGTGCGCGCATCTACATATGCTCTGTTATTAGAGGCATACACAGGCCGAGTGCTTCCGGTCTACGATGGTTCCATAATGGAGTGGGGCGCAGACAAGTCCCTGCCACTTTTGAGAGAATAGACAAATCCTAGTGACAGACGTTAATGCCGCGCTTGGCTAGATACTTCTGGTGATATTCTTCGGCGTCATAAAATGGTTTTGCTGCGGTTACTTCGGTGACGATTGGGTCTCTGAAAGCCTTAGCTGTGGTCAGCGCGGCAATCATTTCTTTGGCCTGTTGCTCTTGCTTGGGGGAATGGAAGTATATAGCAGAGCGGTACTGACTGCCGTGATCTGGCCCCTGGCGATTGAGTGTGGTGGGGTCGTGCATCTCGAAGAATATTTTGAGGAGCTGCTCGTAGCTAATTAGTGCCGGGTCGAAAGTTACTTCGACCACTTCGGCATGACCAGTTTGCTTGCCGCAGACTTGCTCGTAGGTGGGGTTTTCGGTGTGGCCGCCACTGTAACCAACTTTCGTTTCTACCACACCTTTGGTTTGGCGGAATTTTTCTTCTACGCCCCAGAAACAACCTGCCCCGAAAGTAGCCTTTTCCATTTTCTCTCCTTTTAGAAATGGTGACTCAAATATTTATTTGAGTCACCATTTACTTAGTGCATTTTTTAGATGTTGCCTTGAGAATGCCTTAATTAGACAACTTCAGCATCTACCACATCGTCGTTGTTTGAACTTGGCTTGCTGCTCGAGCTAGAGGAAGCACTAGAAGCACCGCCAGAGGCACCACTAGATGCACCACCAGCAGTTGCGCCGACAGGTTCTCTATTTTTTGCTTCTGCTTCTTGCTGCATAGTCATCAATTGAGCACGTAGCGCTTCAATAGCGCTCTTGAGGGCTTCATTGCTGACATTGTCTTTGATCTTCTGGCGCAGTTCGGAGATCAGGCTTTCAGCTTTCGCTTTGTTGTCTGAGCTATTGCTGGCACCAAAATCGGCAACATGTTTTTCTACAGCGTAAATCAATGCATCAGCATCGTTGCGCATGTCAGCTTTCTCTTTGGCTTTCTCATCGTCTTTGGCGTGAGACTCGGCTTCCTTAACCATGCGATCAATATCTTCTTTGGTCAAGTTGGTTGTGGCTGTGATAGTGATCTTCTGTTCTTTGCCAGTTGTCTGGTCTTTGGCCGTGACTGAAACGATACCGTTAGCATCAATATCGAAAGATACTTCGATTTTGGCCTGACCTCTTCGGCCTGGCGCGATACCATCAAGAATGAAGTTGCCTAGCATCTTGTTGTCGCGCGCCATGGCTCTCTCGCCTTGGAAGACCTGGACATCAACGTTTGGTTGATTGTCTTCAGCGGTGGAGAAGATTTGCGATTTGTGGCAAGGAATAGTGGTGTTCTTTTCAACCAGTTTGGTGAAGACACCACCCATGGTTTCAATGCCTAGTGAGAGTGGTGTGACATCGAGCAGTACGATCTCTTTCACTTCACCAGCGAGAACACCAGCTTGAACAGCAGCACCAATTGCCACCACTTCATCTGGGTTAACGCTCTGGTTTGGTTCCTTGCCACCAGTTAAGCTCTTAACCAGGTCTTTGACAGCAGGGATACGAGTAGAACCACCCACCAATACAACTTCTTCAATATTGTCGTAAGTTAGTTTTGCATCAGCAAGAGCCTGTTCAACTGGTTTCTTACAACGAGCAACTAAGTCTCTTGTTAGTTCGTTGAAGCGAGCCCGAGTCAACTTCATGTCGAGGTGCTTAGGACCAGTTTCGTTAGCGGTGACGAATGGCAGAGAGATGCTAGTCTCAGTTACTGAAGAAAGCTCAATTTTGGCTTTCTCCGAAGCTTCCATCAATCTTTGCAGCGCTTGTGGATCTTTGCGCAGGTCAATGCCTTCGGCTTGCTTAAACTCGTTGGCGAGCCATTCCACAACACAGTGGTCAAAGTCGTCGCCACCTAAGTGAGTGTCGCCTGAAGTAGATTTGACTTCAAAAAGACCATCACCTACTTCTAGAACTGATACGTCGAAGGTGCCACCACCAAGGTCGAAGACCAAGATGGTTTCATTCTTCTTGCGGTCTAAACCATAGGCGAGAGCCGCTGCTGTGGGCTCGTTGATGATGCGCAGGACTTCAAGACCAGCAATTTGTCCGGCGTTTTTAGTGGCCTGACGTTGTGAGTCATTGAAGTAGGCAGGAACTGTGATAACTGCTCCAGTTACTTTTTCGCCTAAATATTTTTCAGCATCTTCTTTGAGCTTACGCAGAATCATTGCTGAGATTTCTTCAGGACTATAATCTTTGCCGCCCATGGCAACTTTACAGCCGCCTTCAGGGCCTTCTTTAACTTTGTAGGAAATGTTTTGTAGTTCAGAAGCTACCTCAGAGTAGTGTCTGCCCATAAAGCGCTTGATTGAATAGACTGTATTCTGTGGATTTACCACAGCCTGGCGTCGCGCCAATTGACCTACTAGTCTTTCGCCACCTTTGCTCATCGCTACAACTGATGGGGTAGTACGTGCTCCTTCAGTATTGGCAATTACGGTTGGCTGTCCGCCTTCCATTACCGCTACTACAGAGTTGGTGGTGCCTAAGTCGATTCCTACTGCCTTGCCCATTGCTCTAACTCCGTTTTGTGACCCTTAAAAAACAATTTGGCCCGTTTTTCAGCGTGCCTCTAATGTCAGCCTATTGAACTCCAGGGCTTAACTGCCAATTCTCTAGTTTTCTTTAATCATCGTCGTTGCTCTTTGTCTCATTAGCGGCATTACCTAGATTTGCTCAGCCAACTTTTGCGACAATTCAGGGATGTCAAATTTTGCCTATATATCTGCCTTTGCAGCCCTCTTACTACATTTGGTTTCCGTGACACTGGCTCCCGCAGCCCTGGCGGCCTCTTATGGCCCTAAGAAGACCATAATCGCTGATCCTGTAAAACGCCAAGCCAAGGCCCCAGCGGCCAGTGAGATCACCGACCCCACCACCCAGGTGGTGTTTGCTCCAGGGTTGGAAGTGACATTTCATATTTTTGACGGTCTTGATACCCAGTGGAAGCTGGTAGGCAATTATGATTTCATGGCCCGCATCGAAGAGTCTGGCCGCAACGGATATATATACGAGTGGCAGATGAGCAATCCTGCCGATGCATCTGGTTCACGGCGAGTTGAGCCTGGCGATATTCATCATTCGCGCAAAGTCAGTTTGTTCTATCCCAAGCACGAAACTACCACCCTGGTTGGTTATAACAATGCTTTGCGTATTTCTGACGATCTCTTTAGAGACCTGAAACTCGGCAAGCGCTCTGAGTTTTCATTGGATGGCCCCGAGAGTGTCATGGTCCTCCATCAAGAGACCGTGCCCATGCCCCATTACATCACTGGCAGTGGGGAAGAGACAATTAGTATGCGCGTGGAAGGCAAAGATGTGCCGGTGCGCTGTATTAAGGCTGTTTGCGATAACGGCTGGACCTATTGGATCTTAGATAATCCGCGCTTCCCCCTCATGGTTCAAGGCAATGCCCCGTTTCGCTGGGTGACTTCCTTGGCCCATGCCTATGGCGAAAGTGATGCTACCAAAGAAGCCCGCAATATCTTCGACCAGCTCAAAGATGGCGGTGTGGCAACTTCTTACCTGATTTTGTTTGACTTTGACTCGGCTAAATTGCGCGATTCTTCTAAAGCTATTCTGCGCTCTCTGAGCCATTATATTGCTAACGAGCCTAAGTTGAAGTTGCAGGTGGAAGGCCATACCTGCACTATTGGCAGCTATAACTACAACATGAGCTTGTCTCAGCGCCGGGCTGAGTCAGTGAAGCGCTATTTGATAGAAAGTTGCGGTATTTCACCTGAGCGTCTCAAGGCTGTAGGCTTTGGCTTCACTAGGCCGGAGAAACCCAATACCAACGAAGCGAATCGAGCGCGCAATCGGCGAGTGATATTTAGGCAGTTCTAATTAGCCTCTTGTAAACGGCGTTTTTTAGTTCTTGCTTTGGCGCTCCAGTTCGTAATTTCCCCACTGACATGGTGAAGGGGTGGCATTAACATGTAGATCTCTTTACTACATGTATGAGATTTCTTAATGCCCCTTGAAGCTAGTGCAGAACCGGCCCAAAACTCCAATGAATCGACCGGGGCGAAGATCCTACGGGAAGCCGATTTACTAGGCTCTGTGGGTTCTGGATTTGTTACCGAGGCCAAAAGAGCCGTTGAGAACCCCGGTGAAACAGGCTTGAAGGTTGCTGGCGCGGCGGCCCTGGGTTTTGGCCTGGCAGTTGTCACTCACAAACCAGGAATGATAGGTCTGGCCGCAAAGAGCATCGGCCTTGCCGGTGGCGTTTCCTTTGGTCTAGAAGCGGCCAAGCATGGTGCTGATGTAGCTGCTGCCGCTAACTCGAGCTGGCAGTCCGACGCTCAACATTGGCAAAACAAGGCCGTGGTGAGCAATTCCGCTGGCGCTTTTCTCTTCGATACGGCTTTGATGGGCGCGGCTGGCAGTGCTGGGGCCATCGGTACCCGTTCTTATTTCGTCAAGCAGGCCGCTGCCAAAATTGACATCCCACTTTTGCAGGTCGGTGAAGAAGCGTCTCTTAACTCAAAAGTCACGGTCTCTAAATTTGGTGACTTAGGCAAGCTTTACTCTAGTATGAGTGGAAAAGTTGGACGGGTAGAAGTTCTTGCCGAAGAAAACGGTTCTATGGCTGGTCGCTTTGGTACCGCGTTTTCTGTGGGCAACGACGGTCGCATGGTCACTAATCATCATGTGGTTGACAATGCCCTCGAACTGACAATCTTTGATCGCTCTGGTCGGGCGCACCAGGCTGAAGTAATTAAGTCGTTGCCTCTTCATGATTTGGCTCTGATTCAGCTAAAGAATCCAGCGGCAGCTTCGAGATTTTCGCCTGTGGCAGTGGAAGGCTCTGGTGTGATCAAGAATAATGTCGCTGGTGAGCCACTCTTTAGCGTTGGTTTTCCTAATGGCTGGCAAAAACCATTTTTGTCTCCAGGAGAAACTATTAGCGCTGTGCGTGTTGATCCATTGAATATGCGTATTAAACTGCATGCTGAGAATGGCAATTCTGGCGGCCCAATTATTGATTCTGAAGGGCGTCTTGTTGGCGTTCTTAAGCAAGGCGATCGCACGAGTCACGATGTCACTATTTTGACCCCTGCAGAGAGCGTTAACTCCCTAGTTGAAACTTCCAGATTTGCTGGTCGCTCGGAAGCGGCACCATTAGTGGTCAATCGACAGTATTATGAAATTGTCGACAGCAAGGCCGCCGCTGGCAATCTGGAGAAGCTCTTCCCCCTAGATAAGCGCATTGATGGCAGCTCTGATTTCTTCCACTCTAAAATCACTAGAGTGCTTATGCCTACTCGCGATAGTGGCATCTCTGAATTGATGCTTCGCAGTCAGTATCAGCCTGCCACTAGACAAATTGTAGTTGAGCCTCTTGCTCTTGACGGTAAGGCACTAACGTCTGATGCTGTTTGGCCCGGTTCATCGGTGCCAATCAAGTCGTCTAAGCTTGTGGTCAGCCTTGACCGCAGTCAGACACCAGTAGGCATGGAAGGTATTAATGATCCAAAACAATTTTTACGTCGTGCCTTCGATCACAAGAGCACTGGTAATTATTTGGCCAGCCTAGAAGGCAAGGCGGCGCCGGCGACACTAAAGGGCCAAGTGAAGAGTTCAATTCACCACATTCTTGAATGGCTTTCATCTACTGTTCATACTTGAAAACTGGTGTTACAGCTTGGGGCGTACGATCATCCAAGCGCGGTCGAAATGACCTTCTTGCAAATCTTCCTGCCTGATCAGCACCACCGTTTCTTGCACCGGATGATTCTCACCAAATAGTTCTCTTTCATTGATACGGGCAAGCAAGAGCCAGTCAGCGGCGTCTTTGACTAAGTGGCTGTAGTGGCTGTCGGCGGCCCTTGCTGAATTGTAAGTGATACCGTTGAAGGCAAAAGCGCAGGTTTCTTGCAGCTGATTAAAGCCACTAATATTGGTACCAAACATTTGGCTTTGACATTTTGAAAGCGAGTTAAAGGAACTAATCCACTTCTCAATATCGGCTAGCATATCAAAGGGAATGTCGACTAATTTTTTTAGCCCTTCCAGGTCGCAAGCTACGGTATAGGTCAGACCACTATTAAAGCTGAAAGCTGGAAGCTCGATGCCTTCTGGTTGTTCTGTGGGGGCAAGGTTTGTGCGATCACTCTCTGGTACACGGTGAATGTGAAATCCTTTGCGGTCTTTGCTATTTAGACTTGTTGCTGCCGCTGAGCGAAAGAGCGTAAGCAGACCACTTTTAGGGGCGTCCTCTCGCACCGATGGGAGTTGTGCTAAATCGAATTGGGCTAAGAACAACATCGATTGGCCGTACCGATCCTCTGGCCATTTAAAATATGGCGGTAAGAGTGGCTGTCCGCCAATGACACCTTCTTTGCTATTAGATTCTTTCCCGTTATTATTAGCTGCTTGAGCCACTAAGCCCAGGGTTTTTGTGCGGCTGCACGAGATAAACTGGCGCACCTGCTCTGTCTGATTCTCTGGCAGACGGGCTGTTATTTTGATTAAGCTCTCTGCTAGCTCTTCAACGGTCATTGTCATTTCGTTATCAACAGGAATAAGAATAGGATAAGGAATTGAGGCTAGAACAAGAGCAGATTTGCTAACATGTTTTCTAGCATATGTTCAGCAGTTCAATCAGTAATACTTCAGTTAGCAATCACGTGGATCATGTTACCAAAACAAATAACCGTTTCTCTCTTGGCCCTATTTCTCTTAACAGCTCTGCCAGCTTTGGCTTCCGAGCCCACTGGTTCTAAGCCTGGTTCTAAGCCTGCTGCTAAGCCCGTCGCTACAGCTTCTAAACCTGCTGCAAAGAGCAACGCTGCTCCTGAAGGTTCACAAACCTGGACAGGGTATTTAGTCGACCGCTCCTGCGCCGCGGCCATCAAGGGTGATAACAAAGACGCCATGAAGAGCGTTAAGGAGCACACCAAGGCTTGCTCACTTGAGCCCTCTTGCTGCGAAGCCGGTTACTCGGTATACAGTCAGGGGCAGTGGCTTGACCTTGACAATGCTAGTTCGGCCATAGCCAAGAAAGTTATGAAAGCATCGGCTCGCGATAAGGCTCATGTTGTAAAAGTGGTGGGCATTATTAAGCGCGGTGAAGTGCGAGCTTCTAGCATTGCTGAGGTTAATTAGCTGTGACTAGTTCTAAATTGTTGCTGCTCGGTCTTCCATCTCTAGTTTCAGCAGTAGTACTGTCTACTTTCGCCCTTATGTTGCCAGTCAGTGCTGGCAACAGTCAAACTGAGCCGACCGGGTCAAAGGAAGCCCATTTGGAAAACTTAAAGGTAACAACTACTGCCTTTGCCAGTGGTGCTGCTATACCAACTAAGTACACAGCAGATGGTGAAGATATCGCACCGTCATTGAGCTGGTCGGCTGTTCCTGCTAAGACCAAGAGTATCGCTGTCTGTGTGGTTGATACTGACGCTCCCCGGGGCGATTGGTGGCACTGGGTGCTCTATGGTCTTGATGCTAAAACAACAGAGCTAAAAGAGGGAACGGCTAAAACAGCTGTTGCTGCCGCTGCTAGTCAGGGAAAGAATGACTTTGGTAAGACTGGTTATAATGGTCCATCGCCGCCGAGGGGCAAAGTGCACCACTATTATTTTCGGGTCTTTGCCTTAGACAAAATGCTCAGCGAGAAACCGGGTTTAGATAAAGTAGCATTCGAGAAAGCCATCGCCGGTCATATTCTTGCTCACGGAGAAACTGTCGGAACCTATATTCGTCCTTAGTTTTTCTCTTTTTTGTCTCGCTAAATTTCACTCTTCTCGGGTCGCGTAGTGACAATGCCTTGAGCTGCTGCCCAAGAAGCCAGGTCGCCTTTATTGATGGCTACGGCCATTAGATGAGGAAATTGATCTGGGGTGCAGGCAAAGGCCGGTACCCCCATTTCACTAAAATGGCCCGCATTGCGGTGGTCGAAGGCTGGTGCTCCCTGGTCGGTCAAGGCTAACAGTGCCACCACTGTCACGCCAGAGTTGACTAAGGCATAGATGCGCTTGAGCATCTCCTGATTGTTGCCCCCTTCAAAGAGATCGCTGATAAGCACCAAAATGGTATCTGTTGGTCTCTTTACCAGCGTTTGGGCGTAGGCTACTGCTCTGTTTATGTCCGTGCCACCACCAAGCTGGGTGCCAAAAATAACTTCCACAGGATCTGCCAATTTTTCAGTCAGGTCAACTACGGCAGTGTCAAACACCACCAGTTGTGTCGAAACCGCTGGTACTGAGGCAAGGACAGCCCCGAAGATACTCGAATAGACCACAGAGGTGGCCATGGAGCCACTTTGGTCTACCAGTAAAATTATGTCTTTGAGGCTGGAGCGCTTGCGACCGTAGCCAACAATTCGTTGTGGAATTATAGTTTTCAGTCGTGGTTGATAGTGCTTGAGATTGATTTGAATTGTTCTGGCCCAGTTTATTTCATGGTGGCGCGGGCGATAATTTTTTGTCGCTCTATTTGTTGCACCAACAATTGCTTGCCTGGTTGGGCTAGCTAATTTTGCCATCAATTTATCTACAACCTGGCGCACGACCATGCGGGCTGTATCTTTTGTTTTGTTGGGCATGGCTGAGCCGAGGGCTACTAGGGTGGCCACTAAATTGACATCGGGTACCATTGAAGAAAGCAGCTCAGGCTCTAAAAGCATGCGCTTAAGGTTGAGTTTTTCTAGAGCGTCCTTTTGCATAATAGTTACTACCGAGGCAGGAAAATACTTTCGTATGTCTCCAAGCCAGCGTGCCACATTGGGGCTTGAGCTACCGAGGTCGGCACCGCGTTGGCCACCATCGTCTTCTCTGGGGTTATATAGAGAAGAAAGGGTGGCATCGATTGCTGCGTCTTCGCCCTCTAAGCTGTGCTTTAGACCCTCTTTGTCCTGGCTGCCCAATAACAGACGCCACCTTCTTAGTCGCTCTTCCAGCTCTTTTTGACCTGTGCTCATGGGTTCTCACCTGCAATTGCCTCTGTCTGTGTGCTAGCAGAATTTAGCGAATTTTCAGATAGTGGCGAGAGACCGAGCAAAAAGCGCACCATATTTAGTGGTGGCCGAATGCGCTCTAGATTGAGGTCTTCTTCATCATCGCTGCTAAATATGTCACCTTCAATAGCTTGGGTTTCTCGCACTCTTTCGCCAATTTGGCGGCGCTCGGGGCTGGTGAAGGTGGAGAAGGTTCGTCGTAAAAGTGGTAGCAATTCTTTGAAGGCGTCGGCGTCTAGGTTGAGTAACCAGCTATCAAGTAATTGCCAGAGGCGGCTATCGTGAATTAGAACCAGGGCGCTGCCGCTGAGAAAACCTTCCAGCCATTTGCCCGAGTAAAGCGGCTCTGACGCTCGTGATAGTGCCCATTGCATCATGCGAGCAGCGGCTTGATCGTCAAGGGTGCGACTTTCAAATAATAACCTTGTGGCCTTGCCTGCCACGTGGCCGTGTAGGTTTTCGTTATTTGCTAATTTAGTCAGTAGCTCTCTGTATGAGCTAAGGTGGTCTTGTCTGCTCAACAACAGCAGGGCGGCATTGACTTCGTTGATTAGGCCTTGCATTGAATCTGCTGCCTCATCATCAAGTGACTGGCAGGCCGATGGCAGACCAATGACAATGCGCGTTACCAGTGCGTCAATAATTGATTTGACAGCCTCGACATCGGTACCACGTACATTGCCGTAACGCACCACGCGAGCTAATGTGGGGATGCTTTTCATTAACTCGTTGACATCGCCAGCAACAGCGGCCTCGCTGTTGATGCGGTCCATTACCATTTTTAAGGCATCGGGTAAATCTGCTTCTAGAATCTTTTCTAGTAAATCAACCAGGGTGGCAAGGTTATTATTCTTACTAGCTACATCTGCTGCTTTTGCTGCTGCTGCCTGCTCGATGGTGCGCCCCCAGATGCCGGCTTCGATTAAGCGAATACTTAGTTCTGGATACCATTCGAGATCCCAGTTTTCGTGGAAAGTTCCGCTCTTGCCGCGAATATATTGCTTTTCTGCCCAATCGATATTGAGGATGAGCAGGCGGTTGAGTAGTTCACTGCGGCTTAAATCAAGGGGCTTGCGCAAATCTAGTTCAAGCACTTTGGAGGTGGCTTCAGGTTTCATGCGCAGCTTACTTTGCAGCTTTGCTAGATCGCGCTCAAGGGGAGTACCGGGAGTATTTTCCGGTACTTGACCAAGAGTCTCACCGACAATGAGTTTTTTGCGAATTAAGCCGAGGGGAATGTTATTGCCAGAGCAGAGTACCGTGATGATGGCATCATTGAGTTCGTCCAGGCTGGGGTGTGCTAGTTCGCGCATAGACGACACTGCTTCAACAAGCCGCAGTGTATCAATTACTTGGGCCGACGAAGCATCAAGATCTTCGGCTCGTAGTAGTTGTGCGACTTTGACCAACCAGGTTAAAACGGGGTTTTCTCGGTTGGTGAAAATGTGGTGATACCATCCTGGTGATTCGACGCCGGCGCCATAACCGCTTGAAAATGACAGTCTGCCGTGGGTCCAGGGAATCCAGGTGGCATCAACTTTTTGCTTGGGTAGACCTTTGAGTAAGGCGGTGTCTTCTTTCGCTGCTGGTAGATGGCTAAGGGCCGGGGCATGCCAGGCACCACAAACCACCGCTATGCGGCTGAATTCTTTGCTGGCTGCGCGCAGGCATTGGCGCATGTGAGCTTCGCGCATAGGCTCAATTAGGTCATCTTCGTCATAGATGATGCGCTCACTGCCATCGTCTGATATTTCTAGCTTGGCGGTCTTTTCTCGGGCGGAGGGGTCTTGATCTTTAGCCAGTTCTAGTCTTAGTACTTGCATCGCCTCGCTGATGGCTTCAAAAACCAGGTAAGTAGATGATTTTTCGTCATCTTCTAAACTGTTTTGTTTTTGCGAGCGTTGCTCGACAATCTGTTCCCACCAGCGTTCCCCGTCACTAAATCCGGCTATTTCAGCTAGGCAGCCAATTGGATCGCGCTTGATTTTTTCATTGTAGGCCGCTTTCTCTTGCGCTAGTTTTTCTAGCTCTTGTTCTTCTCTCAGCTCTTCTATGTCTGCTTTGTGTTCGTTATTTGAAGACTCTTCTTCAGTTTGGTCGGAAGCATCTATGGCCTCTAGCGCTGGTCTAACTTCAAATTTGAGATCAATATCTGGATTTTCAAAAGGCTCTCCTGGGCGCTGTTCGAAGTTGTGTTCAGCCACAGGGGCGAGAGTGCCAATGGCTGTATGTTTTTTTAGTTTGGCCTCGTTCAGTGCCAGCCAATGGCTTTGCGGTAGGTCGATAAAGCGACAGCTAATGCCGCTTTCCACAGCATATTTCATGGCCTGCCATTCGGGTGAAAATTCAGCGAAAGGATAGTAACAGGCCTGGCGTGGATTATCCTGGGCATAAACCAACAGTGCCACCGGTGGTACCATGCCAGCCTCGGTCACTAGCGCCACGAGGCTGTTGCCTTCTGGCGGACCTTCGATTAAAACACAGTCGGGCTGAAATTCTTTCAAGGCCGACATCAGGCTATGGGCAGAGCCCGGGCCATGATGCCTTATGCCGAAGATTTTCGTCTCGCTCATTTTGAAGATACCAATTGGGACGACTGAAGTGAAATTTCTAGGAAATATTGCGCAGGGCGCGATAGAAATCTTTCCAGCCCTCTCTTTCTTTCACTACTGTTTCTAGGTACTCACGGAAAACCACCGCATCTTGCACTGGGTCTTTAACAACTGCTCCCACTATTCCTGCTGCTAGATCTTCGGCTTTGATGGTACCGTCGCCAAAGTGACCAGCTAGAGCTAGGCCGCTATTGATTACTGATATGGCCTCAGCTGTGCTCAGTGTGCCACTAGGGCTCTTCAGCTTGTTCTTGCCGTCGGCTGTAATACCACTGCGCAGTTCTCTGAAAATTGTCACCACTCGTCTAATTTCTTCTAAAGCTGGTGGTTCTGCCGGTAGCTCCAAGGCTCTACCTAAGGCCTCGGTGCGCCGAGCGACAATGTCTACTTCTTCTTCGATTGTGGCAGGAACTGGTAGCACGACTGTGTTGAAGCGTCGCTTAAGGGCCGAAGATAAGTCGTTTACACCTTTGTCTCTATCGTTGGCTGTGGCAATGACATTGAACCCTTTGATTGCCTGCACTTCATCGCCGAGTTCGGGAATAGGCAAGGTCTTTTCTGAGAGAATGGTGATCAGTGAATCTTGTACATCGGCTGGTATGCGTGTCAATTCTTCAATTCGGGCAATTTTTCCATGGCGCATAGCTTGCATTACTGGGCTGGCCACCAAGGCATTGAAAGACGGGCCGTCGGCTATTAGTCTGGCGTAGTTCCAGCCGTAGCGAATTGATTCTTCTGGCATACCGGCTGTACCTTGCACCAGTAGGGTAGAGTCACCGCTAATGGCTGCAGCTAGATGTTCTGATACCCATGTCTTGGCTGTACCAGGCACGCCCAACAGCAATAAGGCGCGGTCGGTGGTGAGGGTGGCGATGGCAATTTCGATTATGCGTTTGTTGCCGACATATTTCGGTGTAATTTCAAAGCCATTCTCAAGTCTTCCCCCCATGAGGTATTGCATCACGGCCCATGGTGAAAGCTTCCAGCTTGGGGGGCGCTGTCTTTTGTCTACGGCTGCCAGTTCAGCGAGTTCGCTGGCGTATTGCTGCTCGGCATGTTCGCGCAGTACTTGAGCCAGTAGTTCGGTCATTGCTTGTTCCCCTTGCTGATGGTACTAGTTTGATTGGATGACTTGAAAGATTGGAAAATTTCATAACGCAGTTTGACAGTTTCGCTCATGCGTTCTAAGGCATTGCGTCGATAGACGTCAGTCATTTCAGAGTTTATGGCGATTTGTTCAATTAGTTCGCCAGCTGAGATATGCATGCGCAGGGCGAAAATGCTGGCATTGCTATAGAAAGTGTGACCGAATACTGGCACTTTCTCGCGACATTCTTTGATGATGAATTTCATGATTTCACGGGTAAAATGTTCGCTCCAGTTAAAATCAACTTGCTCCAGGTAGTACCACAAGTCAAGTCTCGGGGCCTGCTCGCTCTTCTGTGACCAGCTTGGTAGCTTCTGTAGAATGAGGTTTTCCAGTAGTGTGTGGGGTAGAGCTTTTAACAACAGTAAGCCTGATTGTGAGTCAGTCAGATGAATCTCACTGCATTCTAAAATGGCTTTCTGAATTTCTACCTCGCCAAATTTTGCTGCCGAATTGATTAAGGCCAGAGTTAGAGCTAGTGACCATTCACTGCTGCTGCTGGCAGCCTTTAGTATTTCTACTGCGCTTAATTTGAAGCGCTTCTGCCAGTGTGAAGTTGGTACGAGGCTAAGAATTTGGCAGAGCCAGGTGGCCTTTTGCCCGAGTCGTGAATCGAGTGACAGGTTTTCTATGATGCCATCGCGATTCATACTATCGTCGATTTTGTCCGGCAGGTGGACTATAAATTGTTTGTTGCTGTTGTTGTACGAAAGATATTGCTCTGCTCTTGCAATCATACGTTGTTGAAAGCGTGAGTCTGCAATTAGGCAGAGCAGTGTTGCGGCCTGCAAGCGCACTTCTTTGCGCCTGTCAGTCAGTGCTACTTCTTCAAGAAAAGGCTCGTCACTTAAACTGAGAGCTGTGTTTAAGGCCTTGAGAAAGAGAATCTTGCTGTCGAATGATTCTTTTTCAAAGGCCGAGCTTAGCGCTGTCAGTGCTTCTTGCGGAGCGAGGGTGCGCAACTGGCATAAAGCGCTATAGCGCTCTTTTTGTAATGCGGTTTCAAAAATATTGACTAGAGCTTGTCTTCTATCAGCTTCTGCCGCTTGCTCTTGGTTCGATTTTTTGTAGGCCGTATTCCATTCTTGATTGAGAGCTATGAGCCAAGCAAAATGTTCGCCACAACACTGCTCTATCAGCGGGTGTAAGTCGCCGAGGTTTTTGCCTAGACCGAGCAGTCGCGGCACGAATTCGTCAGGAACCCTCTGGTTGGCTTCAGCACAAAAGATCAGCCAGTCAGCAATCATTTTTGAAGGCCTTAATTCGCTGCCTTTTGTTTCTAGGGCCAGTATCTGAACTAACAAAGCCAGAGAGCGCTCGCTTACTTTTTGCTTTTTTTCGTCTGGGCATACAGCAATTGTATTTTCAAAAACGCGGGCATGGCTGCCGGCTTTGCGGGCAATACTCAGGGTGGTGAGCTGATCTAACAACAGGCGTTCCGGTGACTGGCCTTGCTCTAGCCCTTTTTTTAAGGAGAGATCGGCAATGGTTTGACCGAGATCACCAGCGGCAATAATGCGGTTTAAAGGCTTTCTGTCAGTACCTAGAATGGCTGTTTCTGTCAGTTCGTAAAATGGGCTATTCTTTACTTTTGTCGCCATTAGACTTCCACCGTTTGCAGTCTAAGGTAGTTGCCATCTTTCAATGCCGCTAGTGGCTTAAGTGTGGTGCCATCCCATTCACCAAAGAGCGAGAGCGCCAAGCCCCCAGAGTAGCTGAGTAGCTGCCAGCCAGTTTCTTCTTTGACAATCAGAGGGAGGCCGTTATTTTCTTTATCCACAAGCCACCATTTCCCCTCTGGAGTCTTTAGTGGTATCACTTCCTGCATAAGAAAAGGCACCGTATCGAGCCACGGTGTTTTGGCTAAATCGCTAGCATAGCTACTTAGGGCAGCGGCTACTGAAGTTAAGCCGCTGACGTAGGGGGCAATGGCTGGTTCGCTGCTCTTTGACTTGATCAGGGCGCGCTGCGGCAGGGAGCCTTGATAGAAAACTAACTCACCTTTGTAAAACAAGCCAGGTATAAGCATGGTATCGAACGGAGCGGTGCCGTGGGCAAAGCCCAGTACTAAGGCTGATTGTCCGCTGCTTTTGCCCCAGAGCCAATTTCTTTGCACTCGCAGGCGGTCTTGAGTGTAACTGTATTGGCCTACAACTAACCAGTGATCTTCAAGGCATTGGCCTGCGCCACTAAGTAGTTCTTCTTGGCTCTGGTTGAAGCCAATGGCCGTGAGCACATCGGCTTTTAGCTCGGGGGATAGCTCTTCAAGCTTGAGGAAGGCACGGCAAATGAGATTGATAGTAGCCAGTTTGTCGATTAGTGCATCTTCCCACTCGCTGCTGCGGGCAATAATTTCAGCGCATTCGCTGACTAGTCTAGCTAGGCCTGGTGCTTGGGCGTCTACTAGACGGGCGGCTCGGCTCTTCCAGAAAGCAAAGGGCTGCTTTTTGACCGTGCCTATGCCTTGACGCATCAAATCGCTGAGAAATAGGTCTAACTCCTCGATGCCAGCTTGCACTCGACTAAGGCGGTCTTGCTTGCGTTTGTCTTTAGCCAGAAGTGATTCTTCTAGTTGCTCTGGGCTCTTCTCAACTTCGCTCGGCTCTTTGCGCTTCTTGGCTCCCCGGCTGCTGAGCCAGTCACCAACCCAGCTTGGAGCTTCTTTCTCTTCAAAAATTGCCTGGTTGGCGCTAAAGAGCAGGGCCAGTGCAAGGCTATGCTTGCAGGGAAACTTTCGACTTGGGCAACTGCACTTGAAGGCTGGGCCGCTCAGGTCGGCTCTGGTTTGATAGGGATTGGCGCCACTGCCCTGGCATTCCCCCCAGATTGCCTGGTCGGCGCTGCCGAGATTTTTCCACTTCGAAGCAGTGGCCAAATCTCTACCGGCTTTAGCGGCAGAACTATCTGGCGCAAGCTCTAGAATCTGCTCGGCAGTGTATGCAATCGACATGCCTATAGAGTATAAATTTTGAGCCCTTCAGTGTGCTTGACTTGCCGCTTTTTGAAGAATTCTCTATGTTATTTTTTCTATGTTTATTGGGCGAATTTTATTTACTTAGTCAATATTGGCGATCTGGCGGTGGAAGCGATTGACGATATTAGGATCTGGATAGAGCCTGACTTTGGCATCGGCCTTGCCTGTGTAATCAAGCAGATTAAGGACATAACGGATGCTCTCCAGGCGGGCCATGCGCTTGTCATTAGCTTTTACTACGATCCATGGGCTAAACGACATATGGGTGCGGCTGAACATCTCTTCTTTGTGAGACGTGTAGTGCTCCCAAAGGTCTTGGGCTTGTTGATCGATTGGGCTCAGCTTCCACTGTTTGAGCGGATTTGATTGTCTTGATTCGAAGCGCTTTCTTTGTTCTTCTTTGGAGATGGAAAACCAGAATTTTATGATTGTAATTCCGTCTTCGTAGAGCATATGTTCAAATTCAGGAACTTGTTGAATGAAGCGCTGGTACTCAACTTTTGTACAGAAACCGTTGACTGGTTCGACCACCGCACGGTTGTACCAGCTGCGATCGAAAAATACGATTTCACCAGCATTAGGTAACTGCACAGAATAACGCTGGAAGTACCATTGACCACGCTCTTGTTGCGTTGGTTTAGGCAGTGCCACCACTCTCATTGAACGAGGATTAAGATGCTCCGTAAAACGTCTAATAGTGCCGCCTTTTCCGGCTGCATCTCGACCTTCTAAGATAATGGCAACGCGCTTACCTTTGTCTTGCACCCAGCGCTGCAACTTGACCAGCTCTACCTGGAGCCGTTCTAGCTCTTCTTCGTACTCCAAGTCGGCCGTAACATCTTTTATTTTGATATCTTTGGTTCGAAGAAGTGTGAGCAGGCCTTTATTGGTGTTGACTCTTCTTAGATCATCTTCTGAGAGCTTGCTTTCAGATTTTTCAATCTGCATCTTCTTTTTCTTTACTTCGGGTTCAGGTGCGACAGTTGCATGTCCATTTTTGTTATTGCCAGGCACGCTTATGCTACTGCTTGCAGCCTTAGCCTGATCGCTGTCAATTAACGCTATAGAATCGACATCTATTGGGCTTGAGCTAACGCCGCTTGCTTTCTTGTCTGTACTCATCTTCCCTTGGCTCTCCTGCTCTCTGGATTCTTTATGCCACGTCGAGTGCTAACATATCCTGCATCCAATTCAACTTATGTTTTGGATTTCTCTAAGGCTGTTTCATCGAGGTCCTAAATGCGAAAATTTTTGTTGCCGACACTTACTTTGGGGTTAGTATTTGGCGCCAATCTTGAAGCTATTGCTCAGGTCAACCAGATTAACTCTGTGGTGTTTGGTAATAAGATACCGCGTTTCATGGCCGATCCCACCGGCGGTATGCCTGTGCGTACGACCGCCGCTGATTATAGCGCTATGGTGCCAGCCATAGCATCAGCCAAAGTGATTATCTATAGCCCTGGTGGTCAGTCTTTTCTTACGGTCTCTGGCGATACTGCTTCTCTTTGGAATGCCACAACCGGTGTGCAGATTATGGCACTGCAGCATGGTGGGCCAATTCGCTGGGTCGCCTATAGCCGAGATGGCTCTTTCATAGTCACCAGCGGCGGTACCTGGACTAGAACTTGGTCACCGGCAGGCGAGTTTAGAAAGCAGCTTGATCACCAAGCCAATGTTCGGCAAATGGTGCTTAGTCAAGACGGCAATATGATCGCCGTTACCACCGATGAGAATTTTCAGCTTTGGTCAGCTTCTCAAGGTCTGATGACGCTTAAGATGCCTCAGTCAAGGCAGGTAATATCGTTGATTTTTAATCCTGATAGCAGCCAGCTGGTCACCCTTGATGGTCAGAACGCTAAGTTGTGGAAGACTTCTGATGGTGCCGAAATAGGCACAATAGCTCATCAGTATCCAGTTCGGGCTGCTCTCTTCAGCCCCGATGGCCGATACTTGTTATGCTCAACTGAACAGTGGACATATTTATGGGATGCCAAACAATTTATCAAAATTGCTGACGTCCAGTATGGTGGCGGTTATCGCTAACTGAGTACGCTGAGATCCATGGGCTTGTCGAGATAGACGTCGAACCATAGTGGTATGCGCAAATTAGCAAGACGCAGCATCAGCTCTGGTGTTAGTGCTGGGCAGGTGTTCCATGAATCGGAGAACCAGGCTATTACCAAGTCAACTGTATAGCCAGCCTGTTGCAGCTTGTAGATTGAATTGCCGTGATTGGCTAATTGGTCTGCCATCCACTCAATGTGTTTCATGGCGTCAGTGCTGCGCACCGAGTGCTTTGAGGAAAGCAGCCAACCGCCGGTTTGGGCATCTACTGCCTTGGGTGTGTCGCTATACTTTTCGGACTCGGCGATGGTAATTTGATCACCCATTTTCCAGGCCATCGTTGGCTTTAGCTCAAAGAGCGCTGTTAGTTGAGCAGGCTCTAGTTGCGCATGGTAAATGCGCAGAGTAGCGTAAGTTTCTTGGGGCTGTGTTTCAAAGTTCATGTTCTTACAACTAATTCTTATATCAACTAATTTCTTTTTCTTCTGAGCCAAATAGATAAACGTCGAACCAGATAGGTAAATTGAGCTTGGCAAGTCGGCGCATAAGATCCGGCGAGAGGGCAGGAGTGGTATTCCATGACGTGGCATGCCAGCCAACTACCACGTCGATCATAAAACCTCTGTCTTGCAGTTCTTTGATCATGTTAGTTTTGCCCGCTAGCTGGTCAAGAAGCCAGTCGATATGGGCGCCAGCATTGTTGCCTCGCATAACCGTGCGCGAGCTTAGTAGCCAGCCGCCAGATGGGGCCTTAAAGCCGGGTCGCTTGCGCCAGCCGTATGAATCTTCACCACTGCGCCAGGCAATTGAGGGTGCGATTTCAAGAAGCTCTGTTAGCTTCTCGGGTTCTAGATCGGGGTGGTAAATGCGAAATGTCGCCCGAACCCGTTCAGGGCCAGTGGCCCTTTCGAGGGTTCTATCTTCAAGTAATTCTTCCGATTGTTGCATTGACCAGCTTATCTTAGATTTTAAGGCTTAAGTATAGACCCTTAATCGCCCTTATAATACAGTCGCCCACGAGTGAATTGATTTAGATGGCCGACTTTGTAAAGCCCACTGACCTTGCTAAGAATCTACCTAACGGAGGTCCTGAGTACCATCGTCAGAGACTAATACATATTTTGCAGATGGCATATTCGGGGGAGCTAGCGGCCGCACTGGCCTATGCCGGCCATTGGCGAGCAACCTGGGTTTAGAGCAATATGCAGCGATTATCAAAGTTTATGCTCAAAAAGAAGTTGAGCATGAGCAATATTTTTTCAATTTGATTGCTAAACACTGGCTAACGCCATTAATAAAATCAATCTTTCACTATGGGCCCGAAAGGCACTGAGTTGTTCTTATGTGCAACTATTTGTTAGGCACCACTTTCTTAGTGTCCTTAGCCTTGAGTTTACCAGCGGTTTTTGAAGTAATTTTTTGATTAGTGTTTTGTTGTTTCATTGTATTGTTCAATGTCTCAATTCCTGTAAACAATAGTTGGATAGCGGCATAGGCCGCTATGAAGATAAGGGGTAGGAGTAGGCCACTGCGAATTTTTTTGCGATCTCGCGCCAGCAGTCGGGGTTTGACACTGCCACCTTTAGCCAGTTTATTGAGATCGGCTAGCAGCTGAGTCATATTCTGGTATCGATCTTCGGGCTTTTTCTCCAGAGCTTTCATCATGATGGCAGTCATGGCGCTTGAGATTTTCAGCCCAGCATCAAGCGGTGGGGGCGGCTTGTGCACATGTTGGTAAAGGGTATCAAGCAAACTGTTGCCAATAAATGGAGGCTTGCCGCTGAGAGCAAAATACATAACGCAGCCAAGTGAATAGAGATCGGCCCGTTGGTCTACGGCATCTCCATTGGCTTGCTCTGGGCTCATGTACATGGGCGTGCCTAGCAGTGCGCCAGCCTGAGTCAGACCGTCTTTTGAAGGAGTATTTTCGCTAATTACTTTAGCGATGCCAAAGTCAACGATGTGCACAACTGTGCCACCATTCTCGTCACGACTAAGCATGATGTTATCTGGTTTTAAATCGCGATGGATGACGTTGTGTTCGTGAGCATGATTTAGAGCTGATGCCACTTGCTGGAAAATTGTTGTTGCTTCGGCTGCCTGTAAGGGACCGTCTCTCGAAACCTTCTGTTGCAGGCTTATACCAGTAAGCCATTCCATAACTAAATAGAGTACGTGATTTTCACTGACACCGAAGTCATAGGTCTGACAAATATTAGGATGTTTGAGCAAGCTTGCAGCTTTGGCTTCTACGATGAAACGCTGGCGCATGGCTGCATCTTTAGCAGCTTCTGGTTTGATTACCTTGACTGCATAAATGACTTTGGTGAAGCGGTTCTCTACCTTGTAGATTGCCCCCATTCCACCTGATTTGATTTCGCCTAAAACTTCATACTGCTTCGGGAGCTCGTTTTGCAGTAGATCGGGCTGGTCGATTTCGGCAGACATGTTCTATTTGATTTCCGCAGAAGCCTTAGTCTCTACCGCCGGTGCAGATTTTTCTGCCGGTTTTTCTTCGCTCTGACTGGCTTTCTCCTCTGGCTTTTGTTCCGCTTTTACTTCGGCTTTGCTCTCGTCTTTCGTTTCAGATTTGGTTTCTGTTTTTTGACTCGCTACTGCACCTTCTTCAAGTTCTTGTTGCGCTAGTTTTGATTCGATTGCTTCAGCTTCAGTTGTTTTCTTGAGCTTGCGCAGCACAGTGCTGTAAGTCTTTAGAGTTGTCTTACGCTGAGCTGTTGGGATGGTCGTGTCAGTCTGCGTGATTGCCACTGACTGCTGCAGGTAAGGCTCGGCGTTACTGTAATCATTTTGTTTGATAAACAGCCTAGAGAGATCAAGTTTGCTTTGCAAAACTTGTCGTGGATCTGCTTGCTTAGCGCGCTCGGTAAAAGCTACAACAGTTTTCTGAAAACCAATTGCTTCAGGAATCTTGTTTTGAGCAACGTTGACGCTGACCAAGTGCTTTAGGGCCGGCAGGCCGTTGGCGCTGCCTGGGCCGTCACGGCGATTGACTACTTGCAAAACATAGGCGTAGCATTTTTCAGCAGCGGCCCAATCTTTTTTAGCTTCATATTTTGTGCCAAGATTGAGATATTGTTTGATAGCCTCGTTTTGAGCTAGCACAGCTTGTTGCGTTTGGGCAGCCACTTCGTAGGTGGATCTTATTGCCTTACCGTGGTTCTGGCTGGCGGCTAATCCGGCACCTAGGCCAGCCATTCCAGCATGCAGGCCACCGGCCTCCATGATGCTCTGGGCCTCAGCTGGTGCGGCCACTAGCGTTGAACATGAAGTTGTGAATACTGCTAGTAAAGTCGTGATTGTCTTTTTTGACATGGACTCAGACCATTTTATAAATAAAGAAAATTAGAGTTCTAGGTCCTTATTCCACTAAGGAGGAAAAGCTAACGCAAAGTCTCCAAATATTAAGCCGGACCCTTTATGACGCACTTAGCGAGGCTGGTGTCGGAGCTATCTAGTGCGATTCGAATACAATTCCTGTTCGTGGTTGAATTCTGTAGGTTGTCACTTGATCGACTTGGTTGGTTTGACCTGGCTGTGTTAGTTGACTTAGTCCTATTTGATTTTGTCCTGTTGGGCTGGGAACGATATCTTGTCCAGTGGGCAGGCCTGTGTCGACCAAGCGATGCCAATTTCCTGGTGGTAGGACAATGTCTAAGGGCTCCCAGTAGGCATTGAAAGCCTGATAAAGTGAACGGCCGCTATTATTGGTGTTGCCGTATTGCCAGGCGATGAACCGTGCACCATCGGAGAAGTCAGCTTGGTATGGCTTTGTGCCGTGCCAGGTGATGGCATCTTCAGCTACTCTGCCAATGCCGTGTCGCTTACGTAGTTCTGTGATCATTTGGGTAAAGCGCAGCACATCTTTGTTCTTTTCTGCCAGCATCCAATCGAGCTGGGTGAGCTTGTCTTGCGGCCAGGCATTGTTATTGCCATTTTGACTACGGCGCATCTCATCGCCGTACAACAACATTGGCGTGCCTTTTGATAAATAGAGCAATGCCAGGGCATTTTTTACTTGTTGCACCCGCAACTGCTCGATACGTTGCTGCTCAGCCAGGGGCAGATTTGAGCGCTCAACTGGGCCTTCCACGCCATGATTCCAGCTAAAGTTATCGTTGCTGCCGTCGTTATTATTTTCGCCGTTGGCGTGATTGTGTTTTTCCTGATAAGAAACTAAATCGTTCAGTGTATAGCCATCATGAGCGGTGACAAAATTGACTGAATAGCGTCCGGATTCTGGTCTAAACCACTTTGGCGAACCTTTGATTCTTTCAGCTAGTGTGCCGGTTTGACCTGTGTCACCCTTAATAAATTTGCGCACTGTATCTCGGAAGTCACCGTTCCACTCAGACCATCTTTGGTCTGAGAAATGTCCTAGTTTGTATTGATGTGGTCCCCATGCTTCGGCTATTAGCTTTGTGCCTTTCAGTACCGGATCATTTTCCATCGCTTCGATGATTGGTGTCTTCGCTTGTTCGGCGCCATTGACGTCGTAATTGAAGATGGTGGCTAAGTCAAAGCGGAAGCCATCCACGTGCATTTCTTCTTTCCAATAGCGCAAGGTGTCTAAAATCATTTTTTGTACTTGCGGATGATTGGTGTTCATGGTGTTGCCACAACCTGTATGATCGACATACAGTTCAGGGTGACCAGGCACAAGCATGTAATAGACTTTGTTGTCGAAGCCTTTGAAACTAATGGTTGGGCCCATATGCCCAGCTTCTCTGGTGTGGTTGAAAACAATGTCGAGAATTACTTCGATATTGTTTTTATGGAGTTCTCGCACCATTGTTTTAAATTCGGCTACTTGCGCACCTTCTGAGCCTTCCATAGCAAAGCGACCTTCTGGTGCCTGAAAAGCTACAGTGTTATAGCCCCAGGAATTGCCTAGGGGTTCTCCAGTAACCGGGTCGTTGTGGGGCCAATCGGCTTTGTCGAACTGCATTATTGGCATCAGCTCAACGGCTGTGACATTGAGCTTCTTCAAATGCTCGATTTTTTCCAGTAAGCCTAAATATGTACCCGCTTTGGCACCCAGTGTTTGATCGGCAGCAGTCATTCCTCTCAAGTTGGCTTCATAAATATGGCTATCGGCCATATCTATATTTGGCGGCTTATCGCCTTGCCAGTCAAATTCACCGGCCTTAACGACTATTGAGCGGGGCATCTCTTCGACACTATCGGTAGTGCCTTTCTTGAGATGGCGATTGGCGTCGCTGGGGTTGCTATTATCGTAACCTAATGGCCCTTTCGTACCTCCGCTTACGGCTTTGCTATAGGGGTCAAGCAGGGCCATGTTTTCGTTAATGCGTGAACCGTCTCGGGCTGGTGAATATTCGCCATGGGCCCGGAACAAGTATTGAGCGCCGGCTGATAAATTTTCAACAAAGCCGTGCCAGACATTGTCAGTTTTTGTTAGCTCAATAGTTCTAGTTGGTTCTTTAGCATCTTTGTTTTCAAATATTAGCAGTTCAACTTTCTGGGCACTCTCTGAAGCCACAGCAAAATTGACGCCGTGCTCTGTTACTGTTGCCCCAAGCGGTTCTGGTGAACCGATGCTGACCGCTCCGCTAGATTCAACACCGTGAAACTCGACTTTGGGTCGGAAGTCGGGGCGGGCGAGAAAGGCTTGCCATTCTTCGGCCCAAATATCTTTGTATTGGCGGCCATCTCTGGCGAGCTGTTCGCCCACGAGGGCGGGGTGCTCCACTACCTGTGGGGCGTTCGGCCCCTGCATTCTTTGTAGAACTTTGTTTTCGGTGGCTCTAGCGGTTGATTCGGCAAAGGCACGCAGCTTATAAAAGTCTTGTTCGGCTTTTTCTGGATTGGCCTTGCTCATTGGCTCAAGCAGCGAATAGAGTGGCTCCATTTGCTTGGCGAGGCGCAGGTGTGTCAGCTCATGGGCCAGTTTGGCGGCACTGTCTTGCTTTTGCAGCTCAACCACGTTTTTGGCCACATCGGCTTTTGTTTCCGCGCCAGGGGTTTTTACTTCCTTCACCCGGGCCAGTGGATTGAACCTGGCTGCTTCGGCTAGTTCTGGATGGTTTAGCCCTTCATATTTTAAGTAGCGTTCAATCGGTATGCCCTTGCCCCAGGGTTGGCTATTGATACCGGCATCATAGGCTCGGGTGAGACCGTGAGAGATTGCCGGTAGGGAGGTATTGATAAAGGCCCCGGAGGCCATGGCTTTAGCGCGGTCAGACCAGTTTGTTTGAGTGCTCTCTCCCATTAGGCCAGCGACTAAGTGCGAAGTGTCATAGCCTACCATTCCACCGCCAGCGCCAACCGCGGCCCTGGCACTGGTACGGGAAAGCAGTCCCATAGATTCTGCTTTAATCAGGCGATTGCCACTTTCAAAAACGGTGAAGCTAGCCATGGTCGCTACTGAGTTGCTAATTCTGGTTTCACCCTGATTGGGCTTTTTGATAAAGTCATACATGCCAGCGCCGACAATTTGCGCCCCAGCTTCATGGGTGAGAAGTCTTGCTGTTACCCCTTTAGCACCAATTGATTCGCCAAAGAGTCTGCCGCTGCCATGCAGCAATTTGCCTGCTATTACATAGGGAACGATAGCGCCGGCGGTTTCGGAGAGAGTCTGTACGCCCCACTGGGCAACGTTATGTACTTCGGCCACTTTGGCTTCTTTCGCCTGTCGATCAGCCGGAGCAAAAGTGTTGTAGATGCGCACTGCTCCGGTGCCATTGGCCATCGGGTTGAGCACGTTCTCTTGAACAGGTGTCCAAATGTTTTCGCCTAGCCAACTGGGCTGGCTTGTAGCTGATTGGGTTGTTCCATCACCAGCGTCGCTGCCTTTGGGTGTGGTTTCAACCTTGGTGGATGATTCTGGTTGTCGGTATTGCGGCACCTGAATCTTCCCTCGTTCTTACCTGGCTGGTTTTAAGATAGTTACCAGGGAGTAACTGGTCAATGGTGATTCCACTATATGAATAGAGATTGGTTGCGACCACTGGCTATGTCTTTGCTAACTTCACGCCCTTTTCACGTTGGGCTCACAACTTATTCACGGTTCGCCATTAGAGTTGAGGCATCAAATAAGTGGAAGCCCAGGGGTGCCTTGGGCGGCAGCTGCTATGGAGAATAATTGTGAAGAGTATTTCTATCCCCAAATTTGCTACGCAAGCCTTGCTTGGTTTGTCTGTGGCACTTACTGCCCATTTTGCCACCATTCAAGATGTTGCCGCCCGCAATTTATATGTGTCGCCTACTGGTTCTGGCACTAGCGGTGAGAGTTGGAAAACAGCCTGGCAAGACCCTTCTAAAATTGATTGGACCAAGGTCGCGAGCGGTGACCATGTAGTTATAGATGGTGGCACAAGTGGTATCACATATAAAACAGCAATAACGATTCCGGTTAGTAATATTGTAATTCGACAGAGCACCGGAGCCGGACATTCTGGTCAAGTAATCTTCAGTGGTGTTAACGTCGACAGTCCCTTCGGAAACCCTCAAAGAACCGGAATTACCTTTGCTGGCTCCAATATACATATCGTTGGTGCTCGACGTTCTGGTATAAAGCTCGATTCTTATGGCGCTGAGGGCGTAAACATTCAGACTAGTAACAATTCTCTGCGAAATGTCGAGATATCAAACCTTAGAGGTTTTCCTCCCTATGCTGGAGGAAAGATTGCTGGTGCCACTTTTGGTGGTGCAAACAATCATTTTATCAACTGCGATTTCCGTGACTGTACAGTTAGTGCTCTAGACAAGCCTGTCGCTGGTGTTGCTAATTCAACAGTGTTTAATAACTGTACATTCGGAGCAAACGGCTACGGATTCTTCATGAATTGTGGCACTGGCATTCTTGGTTCTAAAACTGCTGGTGGTCCAACTTCAACAGTCTATGCCCATAAGTGTGTTTTTGGTCCATATGTTGACTATGGAATTGACATCGCTAACGGCAATGCTCGTTTGACCAATAGCCTCTTTATGAATGCTCGAATTGCAAACATCAAAGTCTCTCCTGCCGCTGGCAGTGCCGCTAGTGTCACTGCATCTAATTGCACGATCTATCAAACTAAAATTGTACAGGATCCTTACCGTGCACCACTTCCTTACGGGGTGCCTCAACAAGCTGTCAGCGTTAATGTAGCCGGTAAGTTACGAGTGACAAACTCGATTATCTTTGGTGGATTTGTAGATGTACCTGCTGCTCAGAAGGTAAATGGTGGAGGCAACGTGCAGTATTCAGTTGCTGGGAATACTGTAGCTCTTGCTCCAACCTTGGTTGATCCGCAATTCGTCACAAGTCATCTCTATGCTCCGACGCCACCTTCTTCTTTTATTCCTCAAGCCTATACAGTGTTCGATTTTACTGTGCAGCCAGCTTCACCAGCGCTGGGTAAAGGGTCGCCTATTGGCAAAGTTTCTGACATCTGTGGCCCTTATGGACCAACGCGGGGCTTGCCCACAGCAGTTGGTGGGCCATAGTTAGTTGGAACGTTAAGCCTCGAGAGTAAGTACAATGAGCCATAGTAAATCAGCAAAGAGAATAGGGACATTAAGAGGTGAACGGGCCTCGGCGATGCTTTGCCTCATGCTTATATTTGCTATGGCTCTCTTGATTTTTATCGCTACTTCCTGTGCCAGTTTAGTCAAATTCTTTACCGCCCACAGACACGCTGAGTGCGCCGTGGAGGCTGCTTCGTTAGCGGCGGCACGGGAGCTGTCACAGGTGGTGGTGGAAGACCCCAACTATGGTTTTGTCGGTTTAAGTGATGGCGCCCCTAGTGCCACATCTTCAATTGCCCAAGATGGCAAGCCAATTCCAGTCGTGGGAATCAACACCCTTGTGGCAACGGCACGCACTAGCATGTTGGTAGCTAAACACCTTAATAACGAAGAATATTTGCGTTTAGCTCGCCTAGATGCAGCTAACACCCAGGCCGCAGCCAGGCGCTTAGTAGAAGGTCTCAAGTTGGTTATGAGAGAGGATGCCCGAGCACCTCTGAGTATCAGTGGAAAGGTGGTTAAGCCGTTGACTGTCGCTCGTCAGACTTTCATTAAAAGCCTTGCCCATTCGCGCACCATGGAAGCGGTTGATCTAAAAGCCCTCACCTTAGACCTTGGCTATCTTTCGCAGGGAGGAGCAACTACTACGGCATTACCGGTTTCGGCAGAGCTGGCAGAAGTACCTGCCGTATCTATTGAGAACGGCTGTTACAAAGCCTTTAGAGATTTGGCTGTGGCTGGTCAATCATTTGTCTTTGCCGCCGTGGGTGCCCAGCCCAGTCTGGTGGCAAAGGAGCAGTTTGTGGCTGATGTCGACAAGTGTGAAATGCCATCAAGTATAGTGCGCACCCGCGCTGAGCTAGAATTTGCTGATGCTCGTGACAGGGTCTTCGGCAATGTCTTGTGTTCGGCCTGCGCTGCACCCTTTTCCCTTTCTGACAAAGCTGCTGCTGGTGTGATGATCGTCGGTCTGCCGGATGGTTATCCGAGCGGTTATCTTTCTCTGGCCGACTATATTAACGACCCGCGCTCCAGTCGCACCAATATGGAGATGTTTCGCGCTAATGGCGGGGATTATCCTCTTGATGCTCAAGCAGTATTGACTCGCGATCTTGATGATGGTCAAACTCGCACATTGTCAAATATTTTTGTTCAAGGCCTTTATGACTGGATTCGCACTGCCCACGGCCGCGTCAAGCTAGATTCTCTGTTGGCTGTGATAGGTGGGCGTATGCAACCTTCGATTGGTTCTATGGCTTACGGGCAGTCACTCATTTATCGTTTTGATAAGAGTGGGGCCGTGCTGGTCGATGGCTATTTCGTCTCTGATGTGCCCAATCAAATTGTCCATGATCGCCAGGTCTATACTCTCGGTCTCAATACATTGAGAGCAAACAATGCTTTGTGGACAGTGGCCTTTCGCGACCAGGTGCATAACCTTGGTGTTGCAAACGGTGGCAAGCATTGTGGTCAGTTGATGGAGTTGGATGGCTGCTTGCGCCCAGCTGGTAGCTTGTACGGTAAAACGCTGACCAGCAAACATGGAGATTTGGAGCGTAAGAGCTACTTTGATGGTGGTCTGGCCGTGGAGTTTGTTATTTCCTCGCCGCAATACAACTGAAGTGTTAAAATCCCCCTAGCTCTTTAGTTGAGGGAAAATTGCAGATTCAGAGTTGGTCTAGAAAACTACAGTTGGCAGCCCTCCTCAGTGGCCTTCAACTAGTTTTGCTTTGGGGCTTTTGGGCCCCGGCACAAGCTGGCGAATTTCCTACCAAGAAGGAAGTTAAGGAGGCTGCCCAGCTTTCCCTCCAAGACATGGCTTTGTTTCGCAGTGCGCAGCAGAGCTTTAGCATTAAGTATCCCAAGAATTGGGGTAAGCTTGAGCCGAGAGATAGCCCGATAGTTTGTAAGTTCATTATCATGGGTGGCCTTGCTAGTTATCGAGTGGCGGCCGAAAACTTGCCGGCTGGTACAACTCTGGCTGATTATTTCAAAGTCACAACTGAGCAGGTTAAGGCCGTCATGGCCGCTCAAAAAATGCCAATCACTGTAGTTAGTGAAAGCGACAGTAAATTAGCTGGCCAACCCGCCAAGAAATCTGTCTATACATTTACTTTTGAAGACTCGCCCCGTACTCCTAAAATTGAGCAATACTTGGTTGTTAAGGGTGATAAGGGCTACGTATTTAATTACACCGCTGACAGTGAGCTTTTTGATGATTTTCACGCTGTGATCGAGCGAGCACTTGATTCGATGGAGTTTCAGTGAGCGACCACGAAGATCCACAATTTAAAAATTGGCTAACAGCAAGAATGAATGCTGCTAACCTCAGTCAAGCTGAGAGAGCTGAGTTTATGCAGTGGTTGCTGAAGCGGAGCGAGCCTAATTCTAAGGTTTCAGAGTCACCCTCTAAACTTGGTAGAGCCAAGAAGAAAGAACGGCTAAAGCAATTGAAAGAGTGTTTTGATTGGCTCAAGGTGCGAATTACTGAGAGTGATCTCTCTGAGAGCGAGCAGCGCGAATTTGACTCATGGTTGGCCAGCAGGGCGCGTGAGAGCAACTTTTTAGATGATGACGATGAATAGAGCCAGAATACTATTTTTCAACCTGGCTTTGCTCTCAGCCGTTGGTGCCTCTCAGTTTCTTTCAGCGTCAGCTCAGTCTCAGACTTTTCAGCTTGGTACAGAGAAAACCCATGTCATTCCTCCAGCTTTGCAGGCTGGCGAAACTTTCGATGCCGCTAATTTACCTCAACAGAACATCAACGGTTGGTATCGCATTCCTCACTGGTTTGCCGGATTGACCGAGCGAACAAAGGTCTATTCTGATATGGGCGGATCGATTAAAGACATACGTCGACGGGAGCGTGGCCGTCAAGTTGATGCCAAAGGCCATGTTTGGGAAGCTAGGCGGGAGCCCATTCGCTACGATATCGAAGAAAAGAATATGATTGTGCACACTGTGCTAACCGAAGAACTGCCATTGAAGGTGGCTCGTGACCAGGTGGTGATGCGCTACTTCGCTTTAATGATCTGTGAAAACATCAAAAATCACCGCATTATTAAGAGCTTTCAAACACAGCAGATTCATGTTTTTACCCCTAACCCGGATGGCTCGATAAACGCTAGTATTGAGCAAGCTATTTATTTTAATGCCGCTGGCGTCTTTCAGAATACGCTGCCGGTGAGGGCTTCTTATGTAGAGCAGAAACTAGCCGATTTTGAACCAACCGATAGAGACGACAAATTTGACTACAAAGGTTCTTTTGTGCGTTTTTTGCAATCGACAGGTCAGGCTAGCCTAATTCCGCCGGATGCTTCTTCTTCTTCTTCTTCTTCTTCTTCTTTGCCTCAGGGCAGTGCTACGCCATGATGCTCTGATGTTAGGTTAGGTTATTTTTGCTTGGCGTAGAAATATCCCTGGACAAAACTTTGTTCTTTGTCTGGCATGCGCAGCACAATATAGCCTGGTAGCAAGCCTGTCTTGGGGTCAAGTTGTCCGAAGGCGATACGAATGCCGTAGCCATCGGTTGGCATAAACATAGCTGTCTCTGGTAGGTCCTTTCCAGCAACCCGCCACTTCATATGCACGTGACAGCTGGCCTTGCCCACTGCTGCGCCATCTTTTACTACAACCTGTTGCCCTGCAAGTTTTCCGTCAAGACCAAAGAAAAAAATCACAAATTCGCGGTCGGCGAAGAAGTCACGACCCTGGCGAATGGTCAACATGTCATTGGCTATTTCGGCATTTTCGACCACAAACGGTTGGCCGTGAATGCGTCCAGCCGCTGGTCTTTGCGGAAATGCCATTGATGCTGCTGGTGAGCACCAGGCGCTCAGGCTCTTCTTCTGCGCCTCTTGAGCATTTCTCTGGGCTTCTTGGGCAGGGGTAAGATTGGTTACGTTGGTCGACCAACTCTCTTCTCCCACCATCCAAGCACCGTCTTCTTTTTCCATCTTAATTTTGCCGGTAGTGCAGCTACGCATCGGTTTATTGGCTGTAGTCTTGTCACCGAGCGCGGTGCTCATGCCCTTGGCCATGGTGCCGAATCCCTTGGCCATGGCGTCGGGAAATTCACCAGCATCGCTGGCTTTGACGCTGAGCACTGCCGAGTCGCCGGTTACCACGACGGCTGTAACAGTGACGTTGCGTGGCTCCATTGCTTTGACCATGCCAAAAAGCCCAGCTAGCATTTTCTTGCCGGCCACATCGTCTTTGGCTTGAGCTTCTCTTTTCTTCTCCTCTAGATCAGCTCTTCTCTTGCTTGAGCGAAATGGTGCTAGTTCGTCAAAACTGTTGGCCTTGAGCAATGTCTGGTGGTAGAGGAGGTAACGTTCTTTAATGAGATTTTCTATTTTGCTGCCGTTGCTTGGCACTGCCGAGCTAGTTGTCGGCGACGCCGAGCCAATTGACGAAGATGCAGCTGTGGTCGGGCTCGTTGACTTTGCCTCCTCTGCTCGTGCCGAGTAAGTGCTAAAGGTGATTGCCAGAATGACAAATGTCAAGTTTCTCTGCACCTTAGTTGATAATTTCAGCAAAGATTTTCTCTCTTTTAGTGACGACTCACGCTTTTAATTTACCTTGTATGCTGTGGTTTAAACCTATGACTTGCAACCACAGACTGTGTTATCTCGATGGTGCTGCAATGCTGGTATCATTAGCATTCTTTTGCCAAGCTGGACGGAAAGCCGACAATGTTCAATTCGAATAGCCCGACTAATTGGTCACTATCTAAGATTTATTGCGAAGAGGTAAATGAAGGAAATCTACTGGTAGCGGATCGCTTGTCTCCAACTTTAGGGTACGACCTTAGCACTGCTGATGGTGCCATGATGTTGCGTGAATTCAAGAAGGTTGCCGACTGCGAAACGGCTACAGCTTGGATCAATAAATACGGTTTTCCCTGGCTTGCTGATCAAGTACATTTCGACGACATCGGTCTCGAAAACGGAGTGCTGCTTGAAGATATGATTGAGCGCGCTGTCTCCTTATCTTTATTTTCCCGTCTGGTTGCTCTTGCCAAAGGCAAGAATAAATTTACTGGCAGGGATATTCTTGCCTGGCCCGTGGCTTCGTCACCGCTCGCCAATGGTCAAAATCTACTACTTGGTAATTCTTGGCGCGACATAGCAGCTGCTACCAAGCTCATTGGCCGTGAGGCAGCTAAAGACCTTTACCTCGGTCGCTCATCGACCAATCAAGATCTAGCTGTTGCCTTTGTGTCTGACAAAAAGAATTGGTGCGGCAAATTGACTCCTCCTTTGTTCAAGGCTGTTGAATCTGTAGAAGCGGCGGTTTTGTCTGGTGTTGATTTTGTGCCGATTTTTGTAGCGTCGGAGTTTGGTGCCCAGGGCTTTGAAGCAGTTATTCGCTATGCCGCGACGGTGCTTGTGGCTGAGCTAATGCCGCGTTTAATTCGCGGTATTGTGCCAACTGTGGTCTGCCAAAAGACACCTTTGGGTGAAGTGGCATTGCACGCCAAGTTTATCTTCCCCACTCCGTTTTCTTTGATGGCTTATGAGCTTTATAAAGGTTTGCCTAAACGAAACTAGCGGCTATTGCTCTGGCCCTGATTGCTGGCGATTTAAGGGTTGGCAATTTAAGAATTGGCAATGGTCCCTCAATCTAATATGTGATACTTTCAGCTCATGCACCTAGCTCTGTTACTGCTGATAGTTCTGGCTATTGTCTCTGCTTCATCCCAAGCGAGGGGCGAAGACGTTGTGCCTCCGGCCAATCAGAAAGTCGTTCCCAAAACCCTTCAGGCCGGCGCTACTTTTGATGACCGCAATTTGCCCCAGCAAACCATTAATGGTTGGTATCGCATACCCGCCTGGTTTGCTGGTAGCACTATTAGAACCGAGACAGTCGACCCCAGTGGTCGGGTGGAAAAAAGTGTTCGCCAACGGGAGCGTGGCCGGCAGGTTGACGCCAAAGGTCATATCTGGGAGGCGAAGCGTGAGCCAATCATGTATGACATTGATCAAGACAAAGTAGTTGTGCACACGATACTTGAAGAAGAAGTTCCTATCAGTGTAGTGAAGACCCAGGTGGTTATGGCTTACTATTTTCTGATGGTCTGTGAGCGCAAAAGAGATCGGGTTATTCAAGATAGTTACAGAACAGTGCAGATGCATAGCTTTACGCCAGGTCCTGATGGCTCGATTTATGCTCAAATTGAGAAGTCAGTTTATTTCAGGCCTGATGGCACTATCCGAAACGTTTTGATTAATCCAGCCTCGTATATTGAGCATAAAACCCGCGCCTTTACCCCTCTCGATAGCGATGAAAAGTTCAACTACAAAGACTCATTTATTGAATTTTTGCAGCGCTCGAACCGCCCTGAGCTAATACCATAGCGCTTTCAGGCGTGAAAGTGCAGAGAAGAAAATAGTAGTTCTATTGTATCTGACAGGTCGATTGCCACAACTTGGTCACGGCTAGAAATCATTATTGTGGTTACTTGGACGGCAATTGCAGTTCAATAGTACTAACCGTTTTACCAGCTTACTAACACCACCGAATAGTTAAGGACCAAACCAATGGGTGAAGGCAACAATGAGCGCTTTGCGGCGACAGATAAAATTGCTAAAAGCGGAAGCCAATTGCACTCTGAGGCCTTTGACTTACTCAAGCACAATCGCCCCAGTAACCTTAGCAACGAAGGCTTTTATGGTACGCAGACTGCTTCAGAATTTTTACCTGCTTTCGAAGCATTTGACTTTGGTGATGAGGCGAAGCAAGTAGCTGGTATTAAGAAAAATCAGACAGCAAATCAGCCCATTGAGTCGTCTTACACACAGCTTCTTGACCGGTTGGCAAAAATTGATGATTCTCGCCAGATAGAAAATGATCAAGAGACTCGGGTGAAAAAAGGCATTACTGCTAGCGAAAAAGAACTGGCTAATTTTGGCCTGGTTGATGGTCTGCTCAATAAGCCAGAGAGAAGCAAACAAGAACTTGAGCACAAGCAAGAAGAGTTGAAAGAACTGAAGCGCGATCGCTTAACTGCTGAAAAGACTATGAATGAGGCCGCTCCAGCGGTAGAACAGTTGAAACAGCTGCTGCGCCGTGAACAAGAGCAGCGCGAGCAGGGTCAAACAAAACAGGCCGATGCTACCAAGCTGCAAGCTGAGCAACAAATTAATACGTTAATGACACAGACCGAGGGCGTCAGCTTCATCAGCAAAGATACTCTCCTTCACGCGCAAGAGCACCGCCAATCAGAAATCGATGCTCAAGAGAAATTTCAAAATCAATTGCAAACCACAAAAGTCGTAGCCGACACAGTAAGGGATAGTGCTATTGGTGGTGCCGCTGTCATTGCCACGGGAGGAGTTTTGGCACCAATGGTAGCTGAGTATGGTGTAGTCAGCGGAACTGCTGCTGCTATCTCGGCCGGAGCTACTGCGGGATTGGGAGTCAGTACATTTAGCCGTGCCGAAGAAGCAGCATCAGATATGAATGCCAACAATAAGTCGGCTAACCAGGCCTTTACTGAAGCTCTGCACAATGTTAATCAAGACTCCAAATCAGCACTGATTACTGCGGCATCCACAGCTGCTGGGCTTAGTGCTGCAGGGAAATTTACCAGCTCAATTGGGCTTGAAGGCAGTCAGATTGCTAATGTCACAAGCGAGGGTGCCATATCTGGTGGGGTACAGTCTACTGTCTCCAATTCAATCAATACAGCTGACCGTTATCAGCAAGCTAAGAAAGAATTTGATAGCAATTTTGCTTCACTAGGTGACGCTGAGAAACAAGAGGCTTGGCAGAAATTTAAAGAGCAGAATCATTTGTCTGCCAGTGAAATCAGTGCAAAATTGGCCCTTGACTCAGCTGCTGGCATGGCCGCTGGAGCCGTTGGCGGTCGAGCCACTTTGGCGCAAAACTCTGCTAGCCAATTAACAAAGCTTGCTGCCAGCTCTGCCGATGTCGCTACTGACGCTGGAATTACTGTGGCGTCAGCCTACGGTCAAGCTGCCATAGAAGGTCGCCAAACTACAGCACAAGACCTCTCGACCGCTGCCACCAACGTCTTTACCGGTCGAGTAATAGGAGCATTGGCAGCCAATCATCCTTCGGCCGTCAACGAACTACCTAGCAAGACTAAAGACACAGCCAATGACACAACTGATAATTCTGGTCAGTCGAAAGATTTGTACTATCACACTGCTGATACCGTTTCTCTGCCCGTTGTTGATAGCAGTAAAGTGGCAATCTCTGACCAGGTGCCAAGAATTCACGAGCGGCAAAAACTAAACGAACTTCGCCAGGCTGTAGTTACTGACCATGTCAGTGGCTTACATAATCAAAAAGGCACATATGAAGGAATCGATGCTGGTCTAGCCAAAGCTGTCAAAGAAGGAACTCCCTATTCAGTGATTGGTATCGATGCCAATGGTCTTAAGGAATTCAATGATACTTATGGTCACACCACAGGCGATAAAGCCCTTAAGGCCGTGGGCGACTACCTAGACGGACGTTTCGTTCGCTCAACTGACATTAAGGGCCGCCTGCACGGTGACGAGTATTTAGTAGGAGTGCGCAATACACCGGAGCAACTAAAAGCAATCGAACAAGAAATGAAAGATGTCAGACTTGCAGTTGAGCTAAAAAGAGAAGCAGACGGTACGTATGCAAAAGACGCTGATGGCAAGCCGATTGCTGCCAATGTTAGAGTTGTCAAACCTGGTGACACGATTCGACCTGATGAAACCATTGTTCTAAATTCTGGTATCAGTGCTGGAATCGCCGAACTCACACCGGAAATGCGTCAGCTTACACCCAGTGCCCAGCGGGAAGCTTTAGAGAAGCAAGCCGATGCGAAAATGTACGAGACAAAGTTAGCTAAGCGAGAAGAAAATACCAAGTTCCAAGAAGCCATTGAAAATAAAGGTCTAGATCTCGATCAAGAGCTGCGCCAGCGTTTCACTACCGTGGCTGCCACTGAGTTCACCCTCTCTCCCGAGTCAAAAGGTGTGGTTGATCGCATTAAAGATGGTGCTGGTCGCATCAGAGAAGGTATACCGGTAGAACTAGCTCGCCCAATCTATGCCAGAAGGCTTGAAGATGAAGCGACAAAAGTACCCGAGACTGGATTGCTAAAGAAATGGGCTGCCGATCAGCGCTCGGAACATCTTCTTCAAGTCGCGGCGAAAGAAGGTAAACCAGTAACAGTTATGTCTATGGATCTCGATGGCCTAAAAAATATCAATGATAAATATGGTCATGCCGCTGGCAGTGAAATGATTCACTCTTTTGGCAAATGGCTCAAAGATAGAAGCAGGCAAGGCGATGTGGCTTCGCAACCATACGGCGCCGATGAGTTTGAACTGACAGCCTACAACGCCACGCCTGAGCAACTAACGGCCTTCAGAAATCAGCTAGATGGTCTACGCTTTGCTGGCAAAATTTCTACTGATGAAAATTCGCAGATTTCTGCTTCTGGAATTCGTGTGCTAAAGCCTGGCGATGAACTCAAGCCCGGCGAATCGGTTCTTCCATATACCGGCGTGAGCACAGGTGTCGCGCAAGTGTCGCCAGAGTTGCTCGGAAATGTCAAAGAGGCTTATAGCACCACTCAGAGTATCGCTGACGCTAACGTACTTAAAGACAAAGAACGTCGCGAGAAAGAAGGCAAGCGTGTCCCGAGAGGCCAGAGTGGGCCTGCCGAGGTCGGTGAGTAAAGTAAAAAAAGCTCCAACCCGTTTATGGAGTTGGAGCCTTTTTAACACGAAAATGGGGCAGATGACGGGAGTTGAACCCGCGAATGCCGATACCACAAACCGGAGCCTTAACCACTTGGCGACACCTGCCATATCGTGCAGTTTTTATACTAACATGTCCGTCGCCATAGGCTCATCCGCTATTGGCGGCACAAATATTTTGTAACCAATAGAAGCAAATTTCTTACTAATGACAGGCTAGTTTCTTATTTCAAGCCCAGGGGGCTGAAGATATAGGGCAAGATCCGGGCCAAAACCCCGCCTATTACAAAGGCGGCCGCCCAAGAGCCAAACCATATAGATAGGGCAATTTTCATGCCCCGTTCTTTGATCATGACGCCCACAGTGGCGATACACGGCACAAATAGGGTAATGACAATCATGGCCGTCACTGCTTGCACGGGCGTTAGCGCCACATCGGCCAGGCCAAACGAGGCAAAGTCGCGGCGGACGATGCCGAGAATGAAGGTTGTCGGTATGCGCGGGTCGTTAGGTAGATTTAGCCAGTTGACGACTATTGGCTGTAGCACCTTGATAATTAAGTCGAGCAAGCCGACCATTTGGGCCAGAGTAACAACGAAGCCAGCTAGAAAAAACATTGGAGTGGCGTCGACCAGAAAATTCCATGATTTTTTCCAGGTCTTGCGCAGCACATTATCAAGCCGTGGTAGACGCATCGGTGGCAAGTCGATCATCAGGCCTTGTGACTTACCCGGTAGCACCATGTTGAGCAACACGCCGGTGATTGCCAGTATGCCAATTACTACAAACAGATAGACGGCCCAGGCCGCTCCACCACCGGCTCTCGCCAGGGTGCCAGAGACCACGCCTAATTGGGCAGAGCATGGTATTGCCACTCCCAATAGTGCGGTGGCTATAATTTTTTCTCTGCGGGTGGTCAAAAGGCGGGTGGTGATTGTCGCCATCGTGACACAACCGAGGCCAAGGATGAGTGGAATAATGGCTCGGCCATTAAGACCGATTTTGTTCATCATGCGATCAACCAGGACAGCCAACCTGGGTAAATATCCAGAGTCTTCTAAGAGTGAAAGGCCAAGGTAAAAGCCGATAACGAGCGGCATCAATAGGCCAATTAAGTACGTTACGGTTAGGGTGGCGAGGCCATATTCGCCGACAAACACATTACCTAATACTGAAAGAATGTTGTGGTATGACCAGAAATTGAAAGCAATTTCGTCGGCGGGAACCGTCTTGGCGCTGATTGCTTGATCTAGTTCCTTGCCAGCGGCTACATCTTGCAATGTGCCTTGGGGAAAATCAAACTTCTTGTCGCCTACGGTTATGGTGCTAGGAAAGACATTGGCAGCCAATCTTCGAATGTTTGGCTCGTAGTAGACTTTCATCGTTTGCTTTTCGGTGAAGTCAACTAGATTGCCAGCTATCCAAACTCCGAGCATTTGATAAAAGATCAAATAACAAACGGCAAATGATATGGCTGAGCCCCAAATTGGATGCAGCAACAATTTTCCTAGTTTGTTAGAAAACGAGCGCTTACTGCCGCTTTGAACAACCGATGCTTCAACTAAGTCGTTGACGAACTTGCGGCGGAAGCTGTATATCTCTGCTCTATGGCTGGGAGACGTAATACCACAGGCAGTGGCTGTGGGCTGATCGCCTTCTACGATTAAAACTGCCATAGCCTGAGTAATTTCTTTAGCAGATGTAGATTGATTGAGAATTGGTTCGATCAATTCAAGCAGTTCCGGTCTAATTTTACCGGGTCTAGCTTTAGCTACAGCAGTCTTTATTTCTTCTATGCCTTCGTCTTTGACCGCTACGCAGGTCAATACTTCGACACCAAACTCTGCCGCCAGTCGGTTCAAGTCAATGGTAATACCGCGATGTTTGGCTTCGTCCCACTGATTGATGACGAGAATGAGGGGCTTGCCCATTTCCACCAGTTGCACTGTAAGAAAGAGGTCGCGCTCAAGGGTTATGGCAGAAACCACGTTAATGACAATATCTGCTGACAAAATCATTTTGCGAGCAGCACGTTCTTCGTCGTTAAAGCTTGAGACACCGTATATTCCTGGCGTATCTGCCAGTTCGTCTTTGCCTAGATGACCCCGGGCAATGTCTATGGTTGTGCCCGGATAGTTCGAAACGTCAGCATCTGAGCCTGTTAGGGCATTGAATATTACCGATTTGCCTACATTTGGATTGCCAGCCAGAACTATGCTCTGAACTTTGTGGTCTTCAGCTTTTGGCGCCCCCCGGTGGTGGGAGGTGTTGGCTGTGGTCAGTTTTGTAGGAGGAGACATGGTTACGACCGTCGGCGACGGAATCTAAGTGGCTTATTGAGAAATTGTATCAATAGATTAGGTTGCTATGTACTACCTTTGAGTAATGCCTCATGAGACTTAACCAGTACTGTGGTAACTTTGAGCCTTGCTCGCCGAGCGTATTCCCTGTATTGCTCTGGGGCTTGGGTTCTGGGACTCTCTAATGGAAGCTAGTAGTAATTGATCATTAAGCAAATTTTGAAAAGTAAGAAAGCTTTCGCGCTCTTGTCAACGGCCAATGTCTTGCTAGCCTCACTTTGTGGCTTCTCTTCCGCGAGCTGGGCCGCTGGCGAAACTAAAACTATCAAACTCGCTGCAAATGAGAATACTTCCACTACTCCGCCTGGCCCGGTTGGTACTTTAGCTACTACTACTAAAGAGCTTTCCACCTATACACTCAGCGCCAGAGAAAACGGCGTACAAGAGATGGTCTTGGCCAATGGTCTCAAGGTGCTTTTGCTAGAAGAGCATTCTTTTCCGGTGGTCACCAGCATGGTTGTCTACCGAGTTGGCTCTCGTAATGAGAATCTAGGTGAGACAGGCTTAAGCCACTTGGTTGAGCATTTGCTTTTTGAGAAGGTCGGCCGCTACAGAAAAGGCGAGCTGGCCGCTACCATTGCTCGCAACGGCGGCATGTTCAACGGCTTTACTAGTGATGACTTTACCGTATTTTTCGAGACTCTCAGCCCAGCTAAATTACCGATAGCGCTGCGAATTGAAGCTGATCGCATGCACTCAGCCACCTTTACTGCTGAGGATGTTCAGGCTGAAATCAAGCGTATTGAAAAAGAGCTAGATACAGAAGCAAAAGACGCTGCCAATCTCCTTAATAAAGAGGTTCGTTCAGCGGCATTTCAGTTGCATCCATATAAGAACCCGACCATTGGTTGGCGCAGCGACGTGCAAAAGCTCACTTTAGATGATGTGAAACGTCATTACCGTGACTATTACCAACCGTCCAACGCCACTCTTGTAATTGTCGGCGATTTCGATACTAAAGCTCAGGTTGCCCAGGTGCAGAAATACTTCGGGCCAATTGCCAAGGCTGAGCCACCGCGAGCGGTGCGTGTGGTCGAACCGCCTCAGCGAGCAGAACGGCGTGTTCTTATGAAGTATGCTGGCAATTCAGATGTGGTGTCAATGGCCTACCACGCAGCTAATATTCAAGACGCTGATGCAGCGGCTCTGGCCGTTTTAGAGAAGCTGCTGGTCTCTGGTGTCAGTGGGCGACTGAAGACCAAGCTTGTTGACTCAAAAATTTGTAGCAATGTTCGTTGTACTTTTGAAGCAAAGCGCGACCCTGGCCTTTTCACTATCAATCTTGCTTCTACTCCCGGTACCAGTGCCCAGAAAGTAATTGAATCGTGTCAGTCTGTGTTGGAGCAATTGCGCAACACCGCAGTGCCTGAGGCGGAGCTGAAGCGTGCTCGCAATCATGCTGAGTTCCACGTATTGGCCGAGCGCGATGGGCCATATAGAACAGCCTTTCACCTTGCCTATGCCGAGAGTATCGAGTCTTGGCCAGCAGCTTTTGCTTGGTTCACCAAAGTGCGCGCTGTCTCTTCCTCTGATATTCAGCGAGTGGCCAAGCGCTATTTCAATCAAGAAAACCGAGTTCTTGGAGTGCTGTCAGGTGGAGCCAATAAGCCTGTAGCCATCAAGAAAGATAGTAAGGATAGCTCTACGTCTAAGGACCCCAAAGACTCGAAAGATTCTAAAGACTCTAAAGACAAAGAAAAGTCTGAGGCAAAACCGGACTCTAAAACAGACTCCAAAAAGGATTCTTCGAAGAAAGAGGCTGGCAAAAGAAAGTCTGACAAAGACAAATCTGATAAAGACAAGCTCAAGAAACCTAGTAAGAATGGACCTCATCATAAGACCGCCTGGGCTGAGTCAAGGTTGCCTTTTGCTCTGAGCGGCTGCGCTTATAAGAATGATGATGAGACTGTGGGTGACTTAACTCAACTGGGAGGGCGTGCCCTTCACGTCGCGCAGGGGTCTTCTTCTTCTAATGCTGGTAGTCAGGCAAATAGCGCTGGCGCCTCTGCTAATACCGTAAAAGCTCCATTAGCCGAGACTGCAGCTAACCGCAATATAAAGAAGGCCGTTCTCAAAAACGGCATGACCATTGCCGTTCTTGAGACAAAGCTCAGTCCGTCTGTGCAGATCATCGGTGCTGTTAAGGCTGGTGAAGCCTATGAGCCTGTTGGTAAGCGGGGCGTGTCGGCCGTGCTGGCTCAGTCTATGGCTGACGGCTCGCCCAAATATAGCCATCAATTGGCAGTAAGTGTGCAGGATGAACTGGGTATAGCGCCCAGTGCAATGGTGCGCTTTGATTCGGGGCCGCAGTGGATAAGTTTTCAAACTCGCTGCCTGTCCCGTGATACAGGTACTCTCCTTGGTTTGTTAGCTAGCCAGTTGCATGACCCGCTTATTAAAGATGCTGATGTCGAGCACGCTAAGCAAGTTGTCATCGACCGGGTTAAGCATACTGAAGACACTGTCAAGGCGCGAGTAAAGCGGGCCTTGATGCAAGGGTTGATTGCTCCGAATACTAGCTTCTATCCTCTTGAACCTATGGATAAGGCACGTTTCGTGGGGGCACTAAAGGCCAGTGATCTCTCCGATTTCCATTCCCAAGCTATTCGGCCTGATGCCACGACTATAGTCTTTGTTGGTGACATATCTTTGAGCCAGGCTCTTGAGCTGACAGAGCGGAGCTTTGCTGTCTGGAGTGGCAAGAGTACGGCCAAGAAAGTATTGGTGCAAGCCAATCCTCGACGCATGCTCAAGTCATCAATGACAATTGATAAAAGGCAAGATACCATGGTGACTATTGGTCGCCTAGTTGATACAGGCCTGGGGCGGCCTGATTACCCACTGCTACTATTAAGTGATTGTGCCCTTACCAGTCACCCAATTTTTTCTCGTTTTGCTCAGAAGATTTCAGGTGAGTTAGGCCTGTCGAGCAGCATGAGTTTGGAGGATTTAGCCTCGGACGTTGAGTCTTTGCCAGGCACCACTGTATGGTCAATAGATATGCCTTTGGTATCGAATCTGATGCCGGTGGCAGTTCGATCAATTCAGGCGGAACTGAAGAAGTTTGGTCGCACGGGCTTAACTGCTGAAGAATACTCAGAAGTTAGGCTTTATTTGACCGGGGCATTGCCAGTGCGCTGGATGGCCAATAGTCAGTTGGCAGCCCATTCAATTCTTGAGTCGGTGGTGCTAGATGGTGCTTGCGACCCCCTGCCACTTTTACAACAGGGCATTCGTTCTTCTAGTTTAGATAGCCTCAATCGCTTTGTCCGCACTACATTTAAGCCAGACCGCGCCACTGTTGTAATTGCTGGTACTAAGCAGGCCATCGGTCAGATTCATGGTTTACGGCAGGATGAGGGTGGTACCGAATCAGGTGCGTCACTAAATGGTTCTGGCGCGACTGGTCGCTAGTGCTGAGCTGAATATGCCTAAGGGTCAAAATGAGTTCAGATAAGCAGCTACTAATCTGAGAAAAACCAACAAGTCAAGCGGTAGCTATTGTAAATCATGAAGCGCTGTTAACCATTGCCCTTCTCGTTCTATATCTGCTACACCGATGGTCGCTTATCTGACCGGAGTGATCGCACAAGGTCGTCAAGTGGTGCCGTTTTGCTTCAGTTGCTTGAAAACTTTGGCAAATTAACTGTATTAGTCCGCAAAGTGGCTATTGAGCTTAATTCAGAGACCAATGTAAACTTCGGGGAGGTTGTCATTTATTTAATGCAATCGGCTCAAATGCTGCGTCTTGCCTATTTTCAGCCACTTTGACGATTTTACATAAGGGCCAAAAGGCTAGCTCTGTTTAGTTCTTCGCTTGCGGTGGTGAAAATTGACTTTCTAGTGACAAGTTGGATAATATGCAGCCATGGTTACCCCCAGTGGCGTTGTAAGAGATGACTATAGTGCTCAACTACGATCAAGAAAAACTGGAAATGGAAGGTCTTCCCGAATACGTGCGTGACAGCGATGTCAGCTCGCGGGATGCATTTGTTTCAATTTCCACCAGGTCATTAGCGGAGAGAGAAGCTCTACGTACTGCTTCTACACCTGACTGGCAGTCTTCTCAGCGAGACACCGGTTCTTATGCGCGGGTTACAACTGAAGTGGAGACTCCTAAGTCTGATGAGCTTGAGGCTCTTTGGCCGGGTGTACACCAAGACTTCTTGCATTCACCTAAGCGCACACCTAGCTTTTATTTGACTATTGGTTTCATGGCCGGTGCCTTCCTATCTATGATTGGAATTTGGGGCTATTCTTCTGTATCAGGAATGATCGCCAATAATCCCCAAGCTAGCAAAGCTGCTGTAGCTACCGCAGTTACGCCTGCCGCTGCACCAGCCGGTCAGACTGTAGGTGCTGTTCCTAGTGGTGGCGATCCCAATTCGCTTTTGGTACCAGCACATACAAGTGTTGAGATTCAAACAGGCGACACTCTTGCTGCTATTGCATTACGTGAATACAAGCGAGTCAGTCCTCGTCTACTCGATGAAATTTGTCGGGCAAATGGTCTTAAGAATGCCAATTTCTTGAGTCTCGGACAGAAAATCACTCTACCTAACTATCAATCAACTGCTCAAGTGCAAGCTCAATCGCAGGTTGCTGCAACTGCCGCTGCTCAAGTACACTAGTGCTCTAAGCATCAGTTGAATACTCAATCTCAGATAAAGCTTGTGTCTGCCGAAACTACCAACGGCTCATCTTCAGCTACTTCACTTTCTGGCAAGTCTTCGCCGACTAGACCAGAGAAGAAGCCGTTGTCGCCAGAAACTCGAGGCGACTTCACTGTTGAGCGCATATTTGAGATGCTGGCTGAGAGTCTCGATGGTTACGAGATTCGCGACCCACAGCTTGATTTGGCTCATCATATTGAGCGGGCGTTTAATACTAAGAAGACTGGAATATTTGAAGCCGGAACCGGCGTTGGCAAGAGTTTTGCTGCGCTAATACCGGCCTTTCTTGCTGGCAAAAAAGTAGTGGTTTCCACCGCCACTATTGCTTTACAAGAGCAGTACATGAATAAAGATATTCCAATTCTCAAGGAGATCTTCCCCTTTGAGATTAACGCCGCTTTGCTTAAAGGTCGGGGAAACTATCTGGGCATTCGTCGCTTTCGCGATCATGTTCTTGAACAACACATTGACGATGATTTTGTTGATTGGGTCAATAACACCCAGAACGGAGATGTCTCGGAATTAGATTTTGTACCGCCCTATGATATTTGGGGTGAAATCAACTCTGATTCAGACGATTGTCTGCGCAATAAATGCCCGAGCTTCGGCAATTGTTTTTATTTTGAGGCGCGTAAACGGGCTGAGAAAGCCGATATTCTCGTAGTTAATCATGCCCTGCTTTTGGCTGACGCAGCTTCCGGTGGCAGTATTTTGCCACCCTACCAGCTCTTGATTGTAGATGAGGCTCATCACCTCCCTGACATTGCCACCGATGCTTTTAGCAGATCAATAAGTAATCGTGGCATTCGTATTTTGCTGGGCAAGGCCGTGAAGCGCCTCAATCCACCTAACAATTTGATTAACGATATTGAGCATTTCTCTGGTCAACTTTTTGTTCGTTTAAATATGATGGCGCGTTCGGCAAGAATGCGCCTTAGGCAGCCCGTAGAAGGGGCGGTGGAACTTATTTTTGCCCTTAAGACTTTGCGTGATTGGTTAGAAAATCAAACTTTCGAGCATATTCTCGATGTTGATCTTTTACGAGAAAAAGCTCAACTCAAGGCAAAGAGCATCATTAGCACCATATCTGGTTATTGTGCCTGCCTTGAATTGATTGCCGCTCCTAGTGCTGAATGGGTAATGTGGTTAGAGCGTACCGAAAGACAAGAAGTCAAAATTGAAGTGGTGGCAGCTCCCCTTGATCCTTCTCACTTTATCTCTGATTTGCTAATCAATAAAGGTGGCTTGGAGACCTCGGTATGGATGTCAGCAACACTTGCCACTGCTGGTGATGATCCCTTTGAATTCTTCAAGCGTTCTATTGGTGTTGATCGGTACGTAATTCAAGATCAAGTTCCCAGCCCATTTGATTTTGAAAATCAGGCCTTGCTCTATCTCCCGCCCAACATGCCTGAACCTAATCATTCTGATTTCTTGCAAGCTGCCTTGATTGAAATCGAACGTATTATCGAATTGACTGAAGGGCGAGCCTTCGTACTTTTCACTAGCAGGGCTGCGCTCAATAACGCCTATCAAGCCTTGGCTCCACGCATGCCTTACGAATCGCGCAAGCAAGGTGATATGCCCAGGCAGAAGCTTGTGGAATGGTTCAAAGCTACTCCCCATGCTGTTCTATTTGGCACCTCCAGTTTTTGGGAAGGGGTCAGTATTGACGGTGAGCAACTTAGTTGTGTGATTATTGATCGCATACCCTTCCAAGTCCCTGACGATCCGGTCTACGAAGCCCGCTGCGAGCAGATGAAAGAAGATACTGATCGCAGTTGGTTTAACGATTTGGCCTTGCCTCATGCCACCATGCGCCTTAAACAAGGTGTCGGTCGCTTGATCAGAACCAGAAAAGATCGCGGTCTAGTAGCCATTCTCGACTCTCGTTTGACCAAAAAATATTATGGCCGCAAGATTATTGAATGCTTACCGCCGATGAAACTAATTCGTTCACTGCCGACTGTAGAGTCGCGCTTGATGGAAGATTTTCTTGATCTTGGCCAAGACTACTCGGGTTAACTGAGTTCGACTTCTTCTTCTGTTTCAGTAGCAGCTTCGCTGGCGCCGTCATGGCGTACCAGGCAAAGTGTTATTGGGCAATTGTCTACGATGTAGTGAACAATTGGGTCTTTCTTCATCAAGAAGAATTTTGGCCCACCAACATTGGTGGTGCCGACATAGAGACAATCGGCCTTTAGCTCAATGGCTGTCTGAACGATTCCGCTAGCAACTTCGCCTGATTTAACAATGCCTGAGGCTTTGATACCTTGCTCTTGCAAATCTTTGACACATTGATCTATCTGTAACTGGGCTTTGTCAGTAGGTCTATCGGACGAAATCAATTGGGCAATGACGCCCATCTTTTCAGGATCAGGAATAATGCGCAGCAAAATAATTTCAGACCCAGTTGCCTTGGCATGGGTCGCAGCCATTTCAATGGTTTTGGCGCTACGTTTTGGAGAGCTAAATGCTACTACCAGTTTCATTGTCTTTTACTATCCTTGATATGCAGCCTAAGCGTGCCAGATTGTTCTAAGTATCATATAGGTAACTGATGCCAATGTAGCTGCTACCGGTAGAGTTAACACCCATGCCAATAAAATTAGCTTCATGGTTTTCGGATTGAGTTTGTCTTTGCCGTGTACCGGAATGGTTCCACCAGCCACCGCTGAACTCAAGGTGTGGGTGGTGCTGATTGGAGCTCCTATATGTGATGCCGCCAAAATGATCACGGCCGTGCTCATTGAAGCGCCAAAGCCCTGGGAGTGGCTCAATTTTTCTCTACTAATTTTGGTGCCGACTGTACGAATTACTCGCCAGCCGCCAATGATGGTACCCAGTGCAATGGCAAGAGCCGCCGAGCCCATAACCCAGCCAGGTACTTCATTACTGTGGTAACCATAGCTAGCGAAGTGAGTGGCGAGAATAAGGGTGATTAAACCCATGGTCTTTTGGCCGTCGTTACTGCCGTGTGAAAAGCTCACTGAGGCGCTAGAAAAAATGTGTAGCCAACGCATAACGGCGTGCTGTTCTGGCGCCTTCTTCGCATCGACTTCGCGCTCTTTTTCTTTGGTTATTTTTAGGGTAATCCAGGTAGTGATGTAGCCTGCGGCAAAACCTACAAGTGGAGAGATTAAGAGTGCCAGAATTACTTTCTGTAGCTCATGCCATTCCACACCGGTGCGCCAATCTGCTCCGTTGGCTACGGCAGCTGTGATTCCCGCTCCGAACAAACTACCAATTAAGCAGTGGGAAGAACTAACCGGTATGCCATACCACCAGGTGATTAAGTTCCAAACTACTGCTGCTATCAAAACGGCTACCACTATTGGCAGTGTCACCGATGCAGCTGGAATAATTTTAGTAATTACTTGAGCGACGGCAGTGCCGACTAGCAAGGCCCCCATAAAGTTGAGGATGCCGCTCATAACAATGGCTACGCTTGGCTTTAGAGCTTTGGTGTAGATCACGGTGGCGCAGGCATTGGCGGTGTCGTGGAAGCCATTGACAAAGTCAAAGCCGAGAGCCAGTGCAATTGCCAGCACCGCTATAACTGTTTCTAGTTCCATCTAATTCTTCTTTACTGCCGTTCTTAAGTTTGCTAAAAAGTCTTTTCGCTAAATCTATACTTGATAGCGTTTTAGCAGGTCCAAGGTTAAGGGCGAGTTAAAGCCAACCGGGTTTTTCTTAAACCTAGCTTAGAAGCTAATTGTCAGGAAGCCTTCAGTAACCGTGGGTAGCCACACTTGCCTCTACTGGTTCAAGTTCACTTGGATCTGCATAGACCCAAAGATCTCCTTGTCTCCACAGTAGTGGATGATGCACGAGATATCTATATACTAGTAGCTGACGAATGATGCGACGAGCTGATGGATTTTGCTCTCCGCGCCTATCGTTAGCAAGTCGCGTGCGCAACTGAATGGCTTCGCGCTTTGTCCAGCAATATGCCGGCCCCGGGTTATTGCCTCTAGAACGACAAAGTATTGCTACTTTGCCCGAGGGCTGTTCCCAACCTAAAACGTAATAATAATCTTGGTTCATCACTGATAATAATAAGTCATATTCAAAATAAGTCCAGTGAAGAGTAGCCAATAAAGGCCGTGGAGAGTATGGATTCAAGCGCCCAATCTTTTGCAAATATAGTGATCTTTCATCCAGCAGCTATCGGGGATGCCGTCTTAGCTACACCTGTTGCTGCTACTTTAAGGCTAAATTATCCTGGCGCAAAAATAACTTACTGGTCTCACGCTTCCCTTCGTCCACTTCTTCTTGGCCTCTGTCCTTCCATCGATGAATTCGTCGATTTTCACAAAGAAGTGGGCTTCTTTGAACTGCGAAAGCAGTTGTTGGCAATGAGACCAGATCTTTTTATTGACCTATCTAATTCGTTTCGTGGCGAATTTCTCACAAGCTTTACCTCGATCAAAGCTCTGCACTATGACAAGAGCGACAGCAATACTCCTTCTCAGCAGCATGCCGTTGGCAACTTCTTAGAGACCATTCGTCCGATTTCACCAGAAACTCCCGAGCGACTTTTCCCCACTCTTTACCCTGATGCTATTGCCGAAAAATTGGTTCCAGAGTTAGTGGCAGCGCATAACATGGTTCTTGGGCCATTAATTGGCTTGGTGCCTGGGGTTGGCCATCTCAGGCCCCATCGAGGTTGGATTTTTGACGGCTGGGTCTATCTAGTTAGGCGTCTACTAGAGGACTCAAAGCATATACCGGTGCTAATTGGTGGGCCGGAAGATTTCGAGTTGGCACAACGCATAAATATGGAATCAGGTTCACGTTGCATTAACTTATGCGGTCAGCTGCAATTGGATGAGACTGCCGCTGTTTTGAAATGTTGTGATGTGGTGGTGTCAGGAGACACCGGCCCTGCTCACATTGCGGTAGCCGTAGGCACTCCTGTAATTGGTTTATACGGACCAACTTATCCCTCTCGCAGTGGTCCCTATGGCAACTTTGATCAAATACTTGATCAGAATCAGGCTTGCCAGTGCATTGGTGCAAAATATTGTCAGCTCACTGGTCCTGGTCAGCCAGGGGAATGTATGGGCAAAATTATGCTCCCTGAAGTACTAGAGAAAGTGCGGCAGGCGATTGGTACTGAACCGGCGGCAACCGCTCCCGATGAGCAATTCGAAACTCCACCAGGAGTATTTCTCGAGCCTGAAGTCATGCGCGAAATGGAAGAATTCATGCGCTCGCAAATACCGCCTGACGTCGACGGACCGTAGCTTCTTACTTATTTTTTTGCCTGAACTTCTAAACCGCGTGCAGCATCATTTTGGCTGGGCCGGTCAGTTGTTCTAAGCGAGTTTTCTCTTTGTGATTGAAATAGACTTTCGTATAGTTTTTCCAATTGCGGTTGAAATCGCTCACAGATAGCTCTTTTACCACAGCCCTGGGTAGTTCTAGATTGACGAAGTCGAAGCTGCCATCAGAATAGTGCGCCAGTCTCTGGGTGGCATCTTTTTGCACCACATACGAAGCAATTGTTTGCCATCTGTTCTGGTCGAAAACTTGCAGTTTGATCATGAGTGAAGCCTGTGCTTCCATTGCTTCAAATTTCATCAAGCGGCAATAGTGAGACAGGGATGTAATTTCAAGAGTGCCTTGTGAAAAGAAGAGTTCGTGATCGTCTGCGATTTCAACTTGTCTTTGGCATTCTCTCTTGCTTGCAACTTTTTGCGGAGCTGCCGGTGGTGTCATATCGATTGTAGAAGGTGGGTTGGAATTAAAATGCGAGTTCGAGTCAGACTGTCGATTTGGTGCCGTATTTTCTGCGACTATATGAAGGTGCGGACGTTGTGAAGCGAGTTTAGATGCGGCTTGCCATTGATTTTGTCTTTCTTGTTCGGCAGCCAAGCGTACTTCTTCAGCTTTGATAAATTCAGCTTTTACACGCTCTGCTCTTTCTTTGGCAGCTCGCAGCTGCTCTTCTCTGGCCTCTGCGGCTTGCTTCTGCGCTAACTTGGCTGCCTCGAGCTTGTTGGCGGTTGACTCTAGCTCTACGTGTTGCTCAACTTCGTTGTTTGAAATGGAGAAGCTATTTAGTACAACAGAGGGAATGATGTCGGATGGCATTGCTGGTCTGGCGTAGTGCGCCAGGTCAAATTTTGCCTTTGAGGTTTCAGTGAAGAATTGACGTTGATATATTTGGGCTTCTTCGGCGGTTGGTAAAAGTAGAATCTGCGAAGGAAAGATGAAGGCGTAGTTGTTGAAGCCGTCGCAGCGGTTGGCGACTTCCCCTCTATTTATAGTCAGAATCAGACGAGCAAAACGGGCATCGCCGTACTCTCTCAGCGCGATGCTTGCCAAGCTTTCACCTGCTTTTACACTATGCTTGATTCGTGCGCCAGCGTTTACGGATCGACTTTTGACTTGATTCTGCATCTGCGTTTTCCTGATGAAAGAAGTTATCTCTGCGAAATTGCGGTCTCTCGCTCGGTGAGAATATCTATGCGAGTCGGGAAAATTTTGGACAGCAGCAAAGGTTAAATCGATCCGCCCAAATTACTGGTCTTCTTCTGGGTCGTATAAAGCAACCCCGCCCAATACGGCACCTTGACATCCGTGGTCTGTACAATTATATTTAGGCTTCCGCCAGAGCTTTTTCTGTTAGCCGGATGCTCAAACTTACTAATCGGCGAGCTTCCTTTATATGGCAAATAACAATGCGTCCGCAGACGCTGCACCCAATTTAGAGACTCAACCAGTCAAGCCGGTAAATCCGGCTGGTCAAACTCCTGTTGGCCTGCTTAAAGACGCCGGTGCTGGGGTTCCGGACAAGAAGCAGGAGGGTGGTCTTGAGGGTGGCACTACTCTACCCGAGAAGTTCCGCGATGCTGCCGGGATAGACCGAATACCTACTCCGGGTACCGTTAACGGCACTGCTCGCAAAGTTGAAGATGATGCCAGTTTTGGCGGGCCGGTAAGAGTGCGCCAGCAAGAGAGCATGCAAACGCCTGACGGTAGAACTGTCAGCGGCAAACTTTATACGGTGCAGGGCCAGGAATATTTTGCTCAGACGCAGGGAGAGAACCGCCGTATCTACGCTGTTACCAGAAGTGAGAATGGCGCTCCTACGTTGCAGCCCGGTGACCCTAAGGTGGTGCGCGCACCCAGAGATGGTGATCCGTCAGTAGCTAAACCAGATGAAGTGACAGGGCGCCCGAGAAAAGACGTTGATCCCTCAGTGGTTAAACCAGATGAAGTGACAGGGCGTCCGAGAAAAGACGTTGATCCCTCAGTGGTTAAACCAGATGAAGTGACAGGGCGTCCGAGAAGAGAGGTTGATCCCTCAGTGGTTAAACCAGATGAAGTGACAGGGCGTCCGAGAAGAGACGTTGATCCCTCAGTGGTTAAACCAGATGAAGTGACAGGGCGTCCGAGAAGAGACGTTGATCCCTCAGTGGTTAAACCAGATGAAGTCGCAGGGCGCCCGAGAAGAGACGTTGATCCCTCAGTGGTTAAACCAGATGATGTCGCAGGACGCTCGAGAAGAGACGTTGATCCCTCAGTAGTTAAACCAGATGACGTCGGCGGACGCCACCGAAGGGATGGAGATTCCTCCGGCACTAATCCTGATGGTACGCCGACGCGTAAAACAGAACTAGATTTAAGAGCAGACCAAAATCGCGCGGTTCTTAGTGGCCAGGGCGATCAAGTGCAGGCAGCCCAGGCTACCCAACTGGCTCAATTGCGCGCGCAGGCTGATAAGGCTGCATTACCAGCAAACCCAGGCGACAATAAGGGTCAAACTCCTGTTGGGGTGAATCCTGGAAATCCTGATTTCAAGCCAGGAAGTGATAACAAGGGTACTCCGTCCGTGACCGTTCCTGATGTTAAGCTTCCCGGTGCCGAGACTAAGGCTAACTCTGTCGCTAATCCTGTCATAGAGCCGCGCTCCACAGCACCAATTGTGGATGGTAAGAGTCTGCAGCAAGTGGTGGCTGAAAGTAAACCATTCCAACAGTTGCCTCCCGAGAAGCAAGCTGAGATTCTCAAAGGCTTGAGTGAAGCGCCGCGGCAGAATCCCCTTCCTAACCAAGGTGACAAACCTGCCGATGCGGGCGCTAAGCCTGTTGATGCGGGCGCCCGGCCCGTCGATCTCGGGGCAAAGCCAGCAGATCTTGGCGGTAAGCCGGTTGATCTTGGTCCTAAGCAGGACCCCACTGTAAAAGTGGCAGAGATCAAGTTGCCAGACGGTAAACCTGGCGAGGTCCGGCCGGGTGAGGTCAAGCCTGGTGATTTAGTTCCCGGTAAAGGTCTAGACCAAGCTGGTAATCCACTCAGAGGACCGGATGGAAATCCGATGAAGTTTAGCGACATGATCGCCGCTGGTATTAAGCCGGCTGACATTTTGAGAGCGGGTGAAGTTAAACCTGGCGATGGTCTTAAGCTTGGTGAAGGTCTTAAGCCAGGCGATGCTCAAAAGGCAACAGATGCAATCGCTGGCAAAGCCATCGATCCGGCGCTTGTGGCTAAGCTTGGCGAGGGTCTTAAGCTTGGTGATAAAGTTGGTGTGCCTGGGGTCGAAGTGCCTGTCGGTAAGTTAGCTGGCGATGCCCTCGGCGGTGTGAAAGATGCTAAGGGTGGTGTCAGTGATGGTGCGGCGGCCGGCACGACTTCTGCTCTCTCAGACATGGCTAAAGCTCTTGGTCTGAGCGCAGACGTTACCCGCGGCTTAGATGGTAAGGCTGCTAATTTGCATGATTTGAAAGCCGCAGATGGCGCCTTAAAAGCTGCAGCCGATGCTCTTAAGCCAACTACTCTGGAAGGTGGCAAAGTTTCAGGCTTGCCAGGCGAAGCCGGCGCCAAGGCTGACCTTAAGGGCCTAGATGCGGCGCGTGCTGATGGTGCTCTCAATCTTGCTGCGAAGTTGATAACTCCTGAGGGACTTCTACCGGGAGCTAAGGACGCTCAGAAGGCTGACGGTGCCCTTGGTGCCAAGGGTGAAGTGGCTGGTAAATTAGACTCTTCTGCTAGACCTGAGTCTCTGGCCCAGAAGATTGAGAACACTCTAACAGCACCATTGGTAGCCGGGCAACGCCTTGAAGGTGATAAGAATGCACCTACTGTAAGGGTTGATCAGGTGCCGTTGACAGGTGACAAGCTTGACCCAAACACCATAACTAAAATTGAACTAGATCCAGATAAAAAGCTTGCTGATACCACTGGCAGTGCCGCTAAATTTGATGAATTGCTCGATAAGGCGAAGAAACAAAGAGACGATGACAAGTTTGACGAAGAAGACCAGTTAAACTCGCGCAATGCTATGATGATGGCTCTGTTGGCGCAGAAAAAACAGAAACAAGAGCAGGAAGAGAAGGAATTTCAGTTGCGCAACGATGATGCGAAGAAAAAAGATGAAGACAAGCGGCGCCGCTATGTAGTCAAGGAAAAAGAAACCCTTGAATCTATTGCCAAGAAACAATTGCGCGACGTTCGTCTTGCTGCCTTAATTTATGAAATCAATAAACACATGCTTCCTATTCGCATGGAGAAAGGCAAGCAAGTTGTAGATCCACGACCAGGCACGGCGATTTGGTTGCCGACCGAAGCCGAGATTAAAGAATTTCGCTCTCGCTTATACGCTGCAACTAGTACAGACGCAGGAGCGGCGGGGGGCAAGTTTGCCAATGCCGATGATGAGTTAGCTGCTAAGTTCGGCTCGGGCTGGGATGGAGCTAAGGCTGGTTCATCAGCCGTAGACGGCATGATGGGTTCGGCTGTAGCCAAGAGTCAAACTCGTCGTGAAAACATAGAAAAAATTCTTGGGCCAATGTCAGACAAGCCCAGCGATAGCGCAAGAATTCGCTACATTGTCAGATTAACCGATTCAATCGAATCGGTGGCGCAAAAACATCCAGCGTTGAAAGATGCAAGCTTGTGGCCCTTAGTCGCCAGCGTTAACCATCTGCCTACTGGTCTTGATCAATTTGGTCGGCCAGTTGCCGAGTTGCGCCGAGGAATGGTACTCGATATTCCGTTGCCTTATGAAATCGAGCGCTTTAGAAACGAGAGCAATGCTGAGGATTTAGAAGATCAATCCGATGATGACGATTATGAGGACGAAGCTGAGGAAGAAATTGTTGACGTAGCTGTTAAGCGTGATCGCGGTGTTGAAACTGCCGACTCTGCACCGGCCGTGTCTATGCCATCAAGGCCTGCACCAGCGGTGGTACCGCCTCCAGCTCCAGTGATGCCACCAAGCCCGATACCGGCTCCGGTTGCAACCTCGGTGCCAGCTCCAGCTCCTGTTGCAGCTCCTGCTCCAGCTCCTGTTCCAGCTCCGCTCCAGCCGTCACTGCAATCACAGTTGGCGGCGCAAGCTGCCGCTGCTGTGCCTCCATCTCCCTATACTTCGCAGCCTCTGCCGGTTGTGTCTCGCGAACAGCCAGGTCAAACTACAGCTGCGCCGCTACCTAAACCATCTTTCCCATTTGCTTCTCAGCAGGCTGCAGCATTGTCTAATCCTACTCTGCCGCTTCCCGCTCAGAGTCCGATGGTACCAGCTCAAGCTTCTGCCTCAGTAGCTCCTGCTCAAGTTTCAACTCAAGCTCCTGCCCCGGCACCTGCTCCAACGTTCAATCAGGCTCCAGCTCAGGCGCAGCCTCTGCCTCAGAACCTGCAACAGCATACTGTGGTATCTCAGCCAGTGGCGCAGCAGCCCACTGTGAATATAGCCCCGTCGGCACCAGCGCCTGCAATTACTCCAGTTTCAGCTCAGTCGAATTCTCAAACAGATACTAATCCGGTATTGAGTGCAGTGCCAGTTCTCTCTCAAAATCAATTGGCCACGGGAGCGCAGCTGCCGCAGTTGCGCTCCGCGCTTGACCAGCCGCCAATTGATGCTGGTGATAGATTTATTTGGCAGCTCGACCCCAGTGTGCGCTTGGTAAAGTCGACTATGAAATGGGATCCAGCTGTAGGTGTGTTCCGTTCGCAGCTTGAGCTTTTGCTCAATGAAATCTGGTATCCAGTGATTTTCTACGAGGTCTTCCCTCATATGGCTGTGCGTCATGAGTATATTGGCGGTGGCCGGAAGAAGTCAGTGAAGATGGATCTGCCGCCTGCGCCGGCTCAGGAGCTTGCCGACAACGACTTGGTGAATAACTGGCAGCGCTATTGCCACACCTTCGTTGCACAAATGAATGGACCGAAAACAGGTCCGCCAGTGTAGGTTTTTGTCCTCGGTTCATTCAATTTAGCGAATTAATATTAAATCGCCGTTTTTCAGGCCTTTTGGGCTGTCATATTTGGGCAAATGTTGCCCAGGTAACAGTTTCTTGGGACCAGTTAGTTATATATTAGTGGTCCTTAATCTTTGTCTGGGCGCCCATTTTGAGTAGGGCTCTAGGACCATGAAAAAGGCTTACTAGGTAACTTAGATAGTAAAAAGCAGATAAAAAGTCTGCTTGATAACCGGCAAGTCGTTAATTGGCTGCTTTTTAAGTGCATAGAAAGATAAGAGATATATCTGCTGCCTTCTCAGGAGCGCGACACTTTGGCTGACAGTACTGAAGCAAAAGATGAAAAGAAACCTGAGGCTGTCGTTCCCAAGGATACGGCGGAGAAGAAGCTCGACGGTGTTCTTGAACCTGTTGCCGCTAAAGACTCGTCGATCAAATCTGGTTTAGGTGCCCAAGACAAAACTGAAACGGCTGTAGCTCTTAAGGCACACGATGCGGCAGTGCTTAAGAGTACTGATGTCAGCGAGCTGCCGAAGGTAGAAATTGGCTCTGGCGCCCCTTCAGCCGATACTCCTGTCGCAGACGCTCCGGAGGCAAAAACTGCCGCTACCAAGCTAGTAGAAACAGGCAAAAACGGCAAACGCTTTTTGGTTGAGGTCCCTGTTGAGGAGCCTTCGTCAGCCTCTAACAGAGCTGATAGCGCTACCACTGGACGCAACGGTGTCAGAACCGCAGCCGTTGATGATACGGCCAGCAAGCCAGAAGTTATTGTCACCGGCAAGAATGGAGTGCGAACTACAACGGTTGTTGGCGCCGATGACGCCGCGAAGCCAGAAGTTATTGTTACTGGCAAGAATGGTGTGAGAACCACAACGGTTGTCGGTGCTGATGACGCCTCGGCTGCCGAAGTTGCTGCTAAAAAAGATTCCTCAATAGTCGAACAAACACCAGAGAGAATAGCTGACACTCCGATATCAACCGCAACAGGTGAACATCCATCAGTTACTGATACTCCCATAACTCTGAGCACAGGTACCTCGTTACGTGACCAGAGCGTGTCTACGACTGCTGATCAGTCCGCCCAGACTGATTTAGACCAGCCGCCAACATCGCTTGCTGTCAGTCGGGGTGGCTTGGTTGTGGCACCACCTCCGCTCATGGGGGCAAACGGCGATTCTTCTTACGTAAGCGACGCATCAGCTAACCCTGTTCCGGTTGCCGATAACCTGGTTGATGTTGGTGGCACAAAATCAACTGTCTCTGTGGACCAGCCTGTTGGTGTTAAATCAAATGATCAGTTAATTGCTGAAGCAACTGCCAAGGCCTTGCAGGCCGCTTCGACGAACACCAAATATGATGGTTCCGCTCCTCTCACCACCGGAGTCGATGGTAAAACTGTTGCTCGCGGTCCAGCGACATTAGATCCAGGGTTGCCGCCGATTTCTAAAGCTGATGAATCTTTTGATCCTCGCGTGGTTAATACCGATACGACCGTCGTAATGGCCGGTGACTCTTCGCTAGTGGTTCCGGTTAAGCCCACAGCGAAGTCCGATACCACTAAGGCCGTGGTTGTTGACGTTGGCGCTCCTCCTCTTTCTGGCGATGCTACAGTTGGTGCACCAGCGCTTTCGTCTGAACTTGCTGTTGCTGTGCCAAAGTCTGAACCTGTAGCGATTGCCAAACCGACAGCTCAAGGAGATAGCAGCAATGTCGGTTCGAACGTGACATTGGATGCTCTGGGGAATGTAACAAGCTTTGATTCTGCTCCGCCTGTTCCTGTAGCTGATTCTAAAGTCGAGAGTTTCGCACCGCCTACTGGCGACAAGGTTGCAACTTTGGTCTCAGAAAAAACTGAGAAGGCAGTCGATGCGCCAGGCGAGATGGGGCCAGTGGCAGTCTATCCTCTTCGTGACGACCAAGGTCGCGTGACTGCCACTAAAGATGGTTTGGGTCAAGTAGCCAACTTTAAGTACGGTGAAGACGGTAAGGTTTCTGAAATAACTAGTACTGCTGGTAATCTCAAGTTCAATCCGGCAACCAATGCTTGGGAAGGCACTGACAAAAGTGGTGCTGCTGTTAGCGTCAAGGAACTGACGTTAGACAAAGACGGCAAGTTAGAAATGCAATTGCCAGATGGTAGTCATCAGACGCGCTCGGCCGATGGTAGCACCGTTGTTACCAAGGCCGATGGCAGCAAACGAGAGCTTGATACTTTTGGCAATACAGTTAAGACTGTAAGTGCCAGCGGTGAAGCTAGTAGCTTCAAATACGACAGTAACAATCAACTTACTGAAACTGATGGACCACTGGGCAAGTTCACTAAGAATGCTGATGGTACATGGAGCGGCCCTCGCGATAAGGTATCGAACGTTCAAGTTGACGCGGGCGATGGTAGCGTTCTCTTAAGCTTCAGTGATGGTGGCACCCTCAAGCGTAGAGTCGACGGCAGTCGTACCGAGTTTGATAGTGACGGCTCTTCTAGAAAATACGACACCAAAGGCCAGCTCTCAGAAATGTGGGGCTCGAAGGGCGACTATTCGAGCTTTAAGTATGATGAGCAAGGTAATCGCACAGAGATGACTCTCTGGCAAAAAGATCAGGCCACTGGAAAGTATGCTGAGCAGCCACAGACTTTTAAAGCGGACACTCCTGGCGGACCGCTTCTTGATGCAAGTAAAAAATATAAGAGCGTTGACGTTGATACAAAGACTGGCGATATCAACTATGTTCTTGATAATGGCTCTAAGAGTGTTCAACACCTCGATGGTCGCCAAGATCAAGTAATTGGCATTGAACCTAATGCCACCAAAACTTTTAGTGATGCCTCCGGCAACATCGTTAAAGTAACTAGTGCTAGTGGCGTTGATACCACTTACAAATATGACGACAAGAACAAGGTCGTTGAAACTAATGGACCGCTCGGCAACTATAAGTTAAATGCTGACGGTACTTGGACTGGCCCTCGCGGCAATGTCGAGTCAATCAACGTTAGAGCCACCGATGGCTCTATGGCTATGGTTTTGAAAGACGGCACCAAAATCGATGGTGCTGCCGATGGTAGCAGAACTGAATACGTCAATGACACGGTTAAGCGCTATGACCCTAAAGGGCAGCTTAGTCAGATGTGGGCCGCCAATGGCGATTACACTTCGTTTAAGTATGATGCCGACGGCAATAATTCTGAGATAAACGTCTTTAAGTTTGATAAGGCCACCGGAAAGTATTCTGACAAACCGCAGACCTTTATGTCTGAATACCCGGGTGGTCCGCTCACTGACGCCAACTACAAATACTCTGATGTTATGTTTGATCCTAAGACAGGCGATCTAACATATTATCTCGACAATGGCTCTAAGACTCTGCAGCACCTAGATGGACGTGTTGATCAAGTAATCGGCATTGAGCCCAATGCCACCAAAACCTATAGCGACGCTGCTGGCAATATAGTGAGAGTGACTAGCGCCTCTGGTGTTGAGTCAACCTACAAATATGATGCTAGCAACACATTGGTTGAGACCAATGGACCAATGGGGAGCTTTAAGCGAAATGCTGATGGAACCTGGAATGGCCCACTTGGGAATGTTGAGTCAATTAACGTAAGGGCCTCCGATGGCTCGATGGCAGTCGCTTTTAAGGACGGCACATTTATTGATGGTGCTCCTGATGGTAGTAAGACAAATATAGTTACCGATGCTTCAGGCAATGTCGTTAAGGTTACAGGCTCGAACGGCGTTGAAACTACCTACAAGTATGACGAGAAGAATAAACTAGTCGAGACCAATGGCCCGCTTGGAACATACAAGTTAAATGCTGATGGCACTTGGTCAGGACCACTCGGCAATGTTGATTCAGTTAGTGTAAGGCCAAGTGACGGTGTTACCGTTCTCTCGCTTAAAGATGGCTCGCGTGTCGAAGGTCGCCCTGATGGTGGCAGAACAGAGACTTCGAATGGTGCTGTTAAGAGCTTTGATGCGAAAGGACAGCTGACTGAAATAAGCGCAGCAAACGGCGATTTTACTACCTTTAAGTACGATGCCAATGGCAATCGCACTGAAATGAATGTTTGGCAGCCTGATAAGAAGACCGGTCTTTATCCCGACCAGCCTCAGACTTTTAAGGCCGATAGCCCTGGCGGTGCCCTGAGCGATGTTGATAAGAAGTATAAGAGCGTTGATGTTGACGCGAAGACCGGCGACATTACCTATGTTCTGAGCGATGGTTCTAAGACCACTCAGCATCTAGACGGGCGTGTTGATAAGGTAATTGGGGTTGAGCCTAATGCCATCAAGACCTTTAGTGATAGCAATGGAAATATCACAAAGGTGACCAATGCCGATGGCGTTGAAACCACCTTCAAGTATGATGCTAACAACAGAGTCGTTGAGACCACTGGCCCGCTTGGTACCTTCAAGCAGAATGCCGATGGCACTTGGACTGGGCCAAAAGGCAACATTGAATCTATCAGTGTTAATGCTGCTGATGGCACCATGGAGATGCGCTTTAAAGATGGTAGTCGCCTTGAGGCCGCTGCCGATGGTAGTCGCAAAGAGTATGCTGATGGCGCAGTTAAGCAATACGATGCTAAAGGGCAACTGACAAATCTCTGGGGCGCTAATGGTGACTATGCCGCCTTCTCTTACAACGATAAGGGCGAGCGCACCGAGATGCGTCTCTGGCAGCCTAATCCAGATGGCTCATATCCTATGCAGCCAAAAGTCTTTGGTGCAACTCCTCCAAGCGGAGCCCTTCAAGACTCTGGTAAGACTTATAAGAGTGTTGAGGTCGATGCAAAAACTGGAGATATCACCTACACCAAGCAAAATGGTGGCATTGAGCTTCAGCACGCCGATGGTCGCAAAGATACCACTACACCAGCTCAGCCTAACCCAATTTTCACAAGCACTGACAAAGATGGCCACGTCATCAAGTCGGTGGATGCAAACGGTGTCGCATCTTCGTTCGAGTATAAAGACGGAGTTCTCACTAAGGCTAGCTTGGCTAGCGGACAGTGGGAGCGTCAGGCCGATGGTACGTATAAGAATGGCGATCAAACAATTAGTAGTTTGCGGGCATTGTCAGATGGCAGCATCAGCTACAAAGATTCGAAGGGTCTTGATACCGTAATCAACGGCCAAGGCATGCGCATCGTTACTGATGGCGCAGAGCAAAAGACCTACAATCCAAACAATCAACTTACTCAAATTGTTGAACTCAAACCAGGTGGTACTACTTACAGCTTTAAGTATGATGCCAACGGCGTTCTCAATGAAGTAACCAACAAGACCGGTACATGGACCCGTGTTGGTGAGCCAGATGCCAATGGTGTTGCCAGCTGGGTTAATCCACTCAATCCCAACTTTAAATGGGAAGGCAAGAACTCTACTGAGGGTGGCGAGTACACTCATACGCGCGTTAACGTCGACCATTCAGAAGTACGCAAGGATAAGGACGATAGGGTTGTTGGTGTAACCAATCCAGATGGGAGTAAGTACACCTACACGCGTGATGCATCTGGTGCAGTCACTGGAATCGAGTTCACTTCTAAAGATGGCTTGACCACCTCGAAAATGAACACTGCTGGTGGAAAAATTGAGATTGGTGACAATGGTCTTCCTAAGAGCACTGACGCCAGCGGCCTTGTCACTACCTTTGGCAATGATGGTCGCTTTGTCAAAACCGACACTACCGGTCACCTGGTAGCCCAATCTGATATCAAAGGCACCGTTTTCAGTTATGACCAGAACGGCAGGCTTACATCTATTCAAGCCAAAGATGGCGTAATGGAGCGGACTGCCGAAGGAACTTGGCAGAAGTCTATAATTGCTGCTGACGGCACGAAAAAGGTTGATCCTGCTGGCACATTCAAGGGTGAAATAGCCTTTGATGCTGCTACTGGTAAGCAAACTTGGGTCAGCAGTGACGGCACTTACGTTAAAGTAGCTAATCCTTGGGGTGGTTCGACCGAGACTTTCCGGGGCACTGACGGCCTTGTAAGTAAAGTAGTCGAAACTAATAGAGCTACAGTCACTGAGACTAACTACTCACGCGGTGCTATCACCAATATTATTGAGACCGATAAGAAGACTGGCCACATCAATAGTATCAGTGATGGTGGCGCTCCGCCGCTCAAGACAACCTTGCAGTATGACACCAACGGTAAGCTCGTATCAATCACAGATGCAGGTAATAACAAAACAGAAATTGCTGCTGGTCAGTCAATTAGTGTTGACAAGTCTGGTGTGATCACAATTAAGGATGCCGCCAATCATACGCAGACTGTCATTGATGCGTACGGTAAGACAGTTACAAATACCGTAGATGGCAGCAAAGATTTCTATGGTGCTACCGGCGTGTATCTGAGTCACGTCGGTGGTGTTCCAGCACCGTCTCAGAAGCCTGCGGCTGGTGATCAAAGCGCTGCTGATGCAGCCAAGGGGCCACTGCAAGCGCCATTGCCTGAAGTGCCTAAGACGAAACCTGTTGCCGACCCTATTGTGCTTCTGCCGGTTACTGATAATAGAACGATTGAGCAGAAGCGTGATGCCGCGGCTGCAGCAGCGGCTGCTGCCAAGCTAGAGGCCGCTAAGCAAGAGACGGTTAAGCAAGAGACCGTTAAGCTTGAAACTCCTAAGGGAGATACCAGCACTAAACTGGAGACTCCGAAGACAGAGACCACTAAGGTCGAAACTCCTGCTGCTCCTCCACCTGAACCCAAACCTACATATATAGAGCCAAAGCCAACGCCTGCGCCAGTGGTGGAGACCAAGCCTGCTCCTGCGCCAGTAACTGAGACCAAGCCTGCCTCTACAACTACTCCTGTGCTTGAAACTAAGCCAGCCGCTACAACTACAACCACTCCTGTGCTTGAAACCAAGCCGGCGACCACAACGACAACCACTGTTGAGGTGAAAGCACCGACGACAACAACAACTACTACTACCGCTCCTGCTCCTACTGTCGACACCACTAGGCCTGCAGGCCCTCCTCCTCCTCCAGTTGCCGACAAAGTTGTAGTCGCGCCACCTGCTTCGGCTGCGGTTGTGGCGGTAGTTGAGAAACCTCCTGTTCAAGCACCGGTAGAAAGAGCTACTACCCCAGTTGTGGTCGCCACCGCACCCAGCTCGGCTTCCGAATATAAGGCGCCGGTCAATAGTCCAGCGCCCGCTCCTATATCAGAAAATCGGGCAACACCAACACCCGTGGTGGACAACAGGCCGATTCCCGTTGACAACAACCAAGCCAGAACAACGACAGAGCCATCGCGAGTTGTCTCTGCGCCGGTGGTGAACCCAGGCACTTCGCCTGATGCGAGCAAGGTTGTTGCCGCGCCTGTTGCTTCTAATCCTGTTGTCAGCCGCGATACATCTACCGCTGCTGTGGTTGAAGCGCCGAAAGCGCCTGTGGGCAATACCGGCATTACTGGCGGTGCCATTCCTGCAAATACTGCGCCAGTTGCTAGTACGACTACAAATGCCAGTTCAACTACTGGTGTGACTTCTTCAACTGGTCAGCCAACAGCTAACCCAGTAACTAATACGGCCTCTACAAGCACGGCTAGTGGCAATCTTGCCCAACAGGCAGCCGGTGCTACTAGTGTTTCCGCAATGCCTAGCACTTCTAATGCAGGCGGTGCTGCTAATACAAATGCAACGACGAATGCTGGAACCACAGTTAATACAGGGGCTACGGCTAATACTGGGGCTACGGCTAATACTGGAGCTACGGCTAATACTGGGGCTACGGCTAATACTGGAGCTACGGCTAATACTGGAGCTACGGCTAATACTGGGGCTACAACTAATACAGGAAGTCTGTCTCAGCAGGCTTCTGGTACTGGTTCAGTATCGGCACTACCTACCTCTGGTAATGTATCTACAACGAACACAGGTAGCGCGACGAATACTGGAACTGCATCGAACACTGGAGCTACGGCCGGCACAGGCAATTTGTCTCAACAGGCTGCTGGCACTGGAGCTGCTTCTGGTACTGCTGCGACTGCAAATACTGGTACGACCGTAAATAGCGGAACGACTGCGAATACAGGAACTGGAGCAAACACTGGATCTAATGCGAATGCAGGAACTGGTGCAAACACTGGAACGACTACGAATGCAGGAACTGGTGCAAACACTGGAGCTACTGCGAATACCGGCGCTGGCAATTTGTCTCAGCAGGCTGCTGGCAGTGGAGCTGCTTCTGGTACTAGTGGTACCGTTAACACTGGAACGACTGCGAATGCAGGCACTGGTGCAAACACTGGAGCTACTGCGAATACCGGAACTGGTGCAAACACTGGTACGACTGCGAATGCAGGCACTGGCAATTTGTCTCAGCAGGCTGCTGGCAGTGGAGCTGCTTCTGGTACTAGTGGTACCGTTAACACCGGAACTGGTGCGAATACCGGAACTGGTGCAAATACCGGAACGACTGCGAATGCAGGAACTGGTGCTAACGCCGGATCGACTGCGAATGCAGGAACTGGTGCAAACACTGGAGCTACTGCGAATACCGGAACTGGTGCTAACACTGGTACGACTGCAAATGCCGGCACTGGTGCAAACACTGGAGCTACTGCGAATACAGGAACTGGTGTAAACACTGGTACGACTGCAAATGCCGGCGCTGGCAATTTGTCTCAGCAGGCTGCTGGCAGTGGAGCTGCTTCTGGTACTAGTGGTACCGTTAACACCGGAACTGGTGCGAATACCGGAACGACTGCGAATGCAGGAACTGGTGCGAACACCGGAGCGACTGCGAATGCTGGAACTGGTGCGAACACCGGAACGACTGCGAATGCAGGAACTGGTGCTAACACTGGAGCTACTGCGAATGCAGGAACTGGTGCTAACACTGGTACGACTACGAATGCAGGAACTGGCAATTTGTCTCAACAGGCTTCTGGAACTGCTGGAACTACTGGCACCGGAACGACTGCGAATGCAGGAACTGTTGCCAACACCGGAACGACTGCGAATGCAGGAACTGGTGCGAACACCGGAACGACTGCGAATGCAGGAACTGGTGTGAACACCGGAACGACTGCGAATACAGGAACTGGTGCCAACACGGGAACGACTGCGAATGCGGGAACTGGTGCGAACACCGGAGCGACTGCGAATGCAGGAACTGGCAATTTGTCTCAACAGGCTTCTGGAACTGCTGGAACTACTGGCACCGGAACGACTGCGAATGCAGGAACTGGCAATTTGTCTCAACAGGCTTCTGGAACTGCTGGAACTACTGGCACCGGAACGACTGCGAATACAGGAACTGGTGCCAACACGGGAACGACTGCGAATGCGGGAACTGGTGCGAACACGGGAACGACTGCGAATGCGGGAACTGGTGCGAACACCGGAGCGACTGCGAATGCAGGAACTGGCAATTTGTCTCAACAGGCTTCTGGAACTGCTGGAACCACTGGCACTGGAACGACTGCGAATGCAGGAACTGGTGCCAACACCGGAACGACTGCGAATGCAGGAACTGGTGCCAACACCGGAACGACTGCGAATGCAGGAACTGGTGCGAACACCGGAACGACTGCGAATGCAGGAACTGGTGCGAACACCGGAACGACTGCGAATGCAGGAACTGGTGCGAACACCGGAACGACTGCGAATGCAGGAACTGGCAATTTGTCTCAACAGGCTTCTGGAACTGCTGGAACCACTGGCACTGGAACGACTGCGAATGCAGGAACTGGTGTGAACACCGGAACGACTGCGAATGCAGGAACTGGTGTGAACACTGGAACGACTGCGAATGCAGGAACTGGTGTGAACGCTGGAACGACTGCGAATGCAGGAACTGGTGCGAGCACCGGAACGACTGCGAATGCAGGAACTGGTGCGAACACCGGAACGACTGCGAATGCAGGAACTGGTGCCAACACCGGAACGACTGCGAATGTGGGAACTGGTGCCAACACCGGAGCGACTGCGAATGCAGGAACTGGTGCGAACACCGGGACGACTGCGAATGCAGGAACTGGCAATTTGTCTCAACAGGCTTCTGGAACTGCTGGAACTACTGGCACCGGAACGACTGCGAATGCAGGAACTGGTGCGAACACTGGAACGACTGCGAATGCAGGAACTGGTGCGAACACTGGAACGACTGCGAATGCAGGAACTGGTGCGAACACTGGAACGACTGCGAATGCAGGAACTGGTGCGAACACCGGAACGACTGCGAATGCAGGAACTGGCAATTTGTCTCAACAGGCTTCTGGAACTGCTGGAACCACTGGCACTGGAACGACTGCGAATGCAGGAACTGGTGCCAACACCGGAACGACTGCGAATGCAGGAACTGGTGCCAACACCGGAACGACTGCGAATGCAGGAACTGGTGCCAACACCGGAACGACTGCGAATGCAGGAACTGGTGCCAACACCGGAACGACTGCGAATGCAGGAACTGGTGCCAACACCGGAACGACTGCGAATGCAGGAACTGGTGCAAACACCGGAACGACTGCGAATGCAGGAACTGGTGCCAACACCGGAACGACTGCGAATGCAGGAACTGGTGCGAACACCGGAACGACTGCGAATGCAGGAACTGGTGCCAACACCGGAACGACTGCGAATGCAGGAACTGGTGCCAACACCGGAACGACTGCGAATGCAGGAACTGGTGCAAATACCGGAACGACTGCGAGTGCTGGAACTGGCAATTTGTCTCAACAGGCTTCTGGAACTGCTGGAACCACTGGCACTGGAACGACTGCGAATGCAGGAACTGGTGCGAACACCGGAACGACTGCGAATGCAGGAACTGGTGCGAACACCGGAACGACTGCGAATGCAGGAACTGGTGCTAACGCCGGATCGACTGCGAATGCAGGAACTGGCAATTTGTCTCAACAGGCTTCTGGAACTGCTGGAACCACTGGCACTGGAACGACTGCGAATGCAGTAACTGGTGCGAACACCGGAACGACTGCGAATGCAGGAACTAGTGCAAATACCGGAACGACTGCGAATGCAGGAACTGGCAATTTGTCTCAACAGGCTTCTGGAACTGCTGGAACCACTGGCACTGGAACGACTGCGAATGCAGGAACTGGTGCGAACACCGGAACGACTGCGAATGCAGGAACTGGTGGTGCCCACACCGGAACGACTGCGAATGCAGGAAGTGGTGCAAATACCGGGACGACTGCGAATGCAGGAAATGGTGCAAGTACCGGGACGACTGCGAATGCAGGAACTGGTGCCCACACCGGAACGACTGCGAATGCAGGAACTGGTGCCAACACCGGAACGACTGCGAATGCAGGAACTGGTGCGAACACCGGAACGACTGCGAATGCAGGAACTGGTGTCAACACCGGAACGACTGCGAATGCAGGACCTGGTGCAAATACCGGAGCGACTGCGAATGCAGGAACTGGTGCCAACACCGGAACGACTGCGAATGCAGGAACTGGTGCAAATACCGGAACGACTGCGAATGCAGGAACTGGCAATTTGTCTCAACAGGCTTCTGGAACTGCTGGAACCACTGGCACTGGAACGACTGCGAATGCAGGAACTGGTGCCCACACCGGAACGACTGCGAATGCAGGAACTGGTGCCAGCACCGGAACGACTGCGAATGCAGGAACTGGTGCAAATACCGGAACGACTGCGAATACAGGAACTGGTGCCAACACCGGAACGACTGCGAATACAGGAACTGGTGCCCACACCGGAACGACTGCGAATGCAGGAACTGGTGCCAACACCGGGACGACTGCGAATGCAGGAACTGGTGCGAACACCGGAACGACTGCGAATACAGGAACTGGTGCCAACACCGGAACGACTGCAAATGCTGGAACCGTCGCTAATGCTGGAACTGGCGCAAACGCCGGAACAACTGCGAATGCCGGAACTGGTGCAAATGCAGTCGCTGGCAATTCGTCTCAACAGTCTACTGGTAGTGGAGCTGCTGCTGCTGGTAATGCTGCGAATGCCGGTTCCACTTCTGCTTCCACTTCTGCTTCCACTTCTGCTTCCACTTCATCAGCCGACCCTAGTGGCAATTCAGGAACTGCTTCCGGTGCATCAACTAATGTTGGCCCTTCCGGAATTGCTAGTCCCGTGCAGACCAACGCCACCTCTTCTACGAGTGCGGTTAGCAACGCTGTTAGCGATCCGTTGCCTGCCAACGCGGCTGCTGGAGCTAACACTGGAAGCGTAACCTCCGCAAGCAGTGACACCACAGGCAATGCTTCTCTTTCACAGCCTGGTGCCGCTCCTGCTGGCAATGCTACTACTGTAGAGCCAGGAAGTGCTGTACCTACAACTACAGTTGCCAATGCTGCTACTGCCTCAGCTCAGCAAGCCAATGTTGATGATACTAAAAACGCCGTCAAACCTGTTGATATTGCCGTTGATGTTATCGCTGGCTCAGTCGCCTTGAGTCCAATTGTTCCAACCTATGGCACAACTTCGAGCGAATCCGAAACCAGATCCGAAGATACACGACGTGCGGAAGAGGCACAGCGTGAAGAAGAAGGACGGCGCCAGCAAGAGGTTTCAAGGCAAGACGAGATCGCACGCCAAGACGATGCTCGTCGATTGCTTGATGAGTCAAGAGATCAAATTGAAGCTCAGCGCGCCCAGCTTGATGCTATCCGCCGGCAAGAAGAGCAGAGGGTAATAGAAGTTCAACCCACTGCAGAACAAGTTGCTCAGCTTCAGGGGGCGTCAACTGCTGAAGCCGATCGTGAGCACTCTCAGCCAATTTATGACGAGTCGGTCGGCGCTGCTCAGAGTCCGCTAGTTGTCTTTACGGTGCCTACCGGTCAGGCGTCTCCTGTTGCTGAAAATTCGAATGGTATTCACGTCGCTATTGGCACTAACAGTCCGGAGGATAGATCGGTCAATGTCTCGCCTGACCAATCCTCTGATGGTTACATAGTTGTTGGAAAGACGACACCAGTCGAGATAGGCTCAGTTGTTCATAACTTGCCAGTCGTAGAGACTGTTCCCGGTGAAAACTACACTCAGCCAACTCTTAAGAGCAATGGACAGAGCGAGGCCGTTACTCCTTCTCGCGACTACCGTGAACCGAGCGCCCAGAACATTTCCAACCTGACCGGTGCTCAGAATATTGATTCGCTGACTGTTAGTGGCAAGGATGATGTGCCGTCTAAGACTGATTTCGAATCAATTGATTCGAAGACCAATGTACCGGTTAGCGGCATTACTGATTGGCTTAGTGATGCGACTTCTAAGTATGGCTATTCAAGCAACTCAGGAGGTTCTGCTTCGTCTGGCAATTCTGTCAATTCTGCACATTCTAGTCAATCAAATGTACCGAGACAGAGCGATTTCTCGGCCCCAAGTGGTGCCCTCGATCCTAATGCTCTGGGTGATTCACTAAGCGGCAGCTCTGGGGCTCGAGGCCTGCAGTCAGGATTTGCGGCAACACCAGAGGCTGGCACTTCCGGTCTTTCCGTGAATGGAGCGGAGCCATACACATTGGGTCTTGGTATGAATGGAACCGTTGATCCTAATGCCGTGAATCTGGGTGTGAATGGAGCTACTGATCCAGGAAGTGTAGATCCAAATAACGTAAATCTCAGTGTCAGTGGAACTGCCGATCCCGGAAGTGTAGACCCCAACACACCAAATCCCAGCGTTAGCGGAATATTCGATCCCAATGCTGTAAACCCTGTTAGCACCAATTCCGGTTCTCTAACCGATGGTCTCGTCGGAGTTGATGGACAACCAATTTCTAATAACACAAATTCTCAAGCTGACAGTCCGTCTAGCTCTGGGTCCACTCAGGTGCCGGATTGGCTTGAACAGGCAACTCAAAATCTTGGCCTTTCGTCTGTCGAAGTAAAAGCCAATAATCCTGATAATTCAGTGCTAGAGCCGGAGGGTGAGCGAAGGCAAATTATTTCCTCCGATTCTGGAATTGTCTCGCCTGCGTCTATCGCTGATAGAGACAATGCCTATCAATCCGATAGAGTTGATTCCGGTGTTTACAGCAATCCGATTGTTGGTGGCGATTCGAATGCAACCAACAACTCCGATTATGGAACGATTAGCAATATCAATGTTGATGGAAGCGGTATTGCTGGTGCCGATTATGGAATACTCGCGGCCGATCAGCAGAATGCCGCTGAGCAAGAGCGCATCCAGCGTATCATGGATGAACAAGCTAGAACCGAGCGCGACGCTGAACAAGAGCGACTGATTCGTTTAGATGATGAGACCGCTCGAAGAGAAGCTGAAATGCGGCTGAGCCAGGATGAGCTTGAGAAGGTTAGACGCCGAGAAGAAGATGAGAATCGCCGCAAGAAGGAAGGCGAAGAGAGAGCTGATAAGACTGAAGAGAAACGTCATTCCGACGAGATTCTTACGGTTATTGCTATTAGACAGCAAGCCGAAGCAGAAGCGAAGGCTGCAGCTCAGCGTTTGGCTGAAGAGCGTAAACTCGCTCAAGAGCTTATTCGCCAAGACAATCTTCAAGAGAAGTATGTGGTTCAGCCGAATGACACAATTATCAAGATTGCTTTGCGTAAATTCAAAGACGTTCGTCTTGTCGATCTCATTTATGAGTTGAACAAGGGCAAGATTGAAGTGCGTTGGGAAGGCGGTAAGCGAGTCTATATCGTTAAGGTTGGCACTGTATTGCTCTTGCCTAGTCCAAAACAAGTTAGAGAATGGACAGCTCGTCTCAACAACGTCGGTAGTCGCACAAGTCATCAAGGTCTTGAGGCTCGTAGTTCCGTTGCTGCCGATCAACGGAAGGCCAATATCGAGAAGGTCTTAGGTAAGATTAGAGAAGCTGTTGATGGTGGTTCTGAGAAAGTTTACTCTGTCCGTCTGGGTGATACTCTCCGCTCGATTGCAATGAGACATCCCGACTTGCATGATGTAACATTGTGGCCACTCTTGGCCAAGAAGAATGGCTTGAGTACCGATACTGATAGTAAGGGTGCACCACTAGCGGTGGTCATTCGCGGGGCGAATATTGTTATACCAACTCGCGAAGAAATCGAGATGTTTAGAAGCAACACTGCAGAATTGAAGCCTGTTGCTCGTGAGCCTCAAACCTATGTTGGCAGCTATGGCTCACTCTTCAACGTTGCCACCAAGCCTTGTGGTGGCTGCAGGCGCTTGATTAGCGAAAATGCCAATCTTTGCCCTGCTTGCGGATTCGTATTCGGAGTGCAAGAAGAGCCTTCCATCGAATCTCAAGCAACCACATTCAGCATGCCAAACGGTGATACCACTTTGTCATTGCCAGAGCATACAGTCGTTGTCAAAAACTATGAAGAGCAGACTACGGTCGTTGATTTCGAGCAAACCACTTTGTCGCTCCCTGAGCAAGGTAGAAGCAACGATTCTGCATCTGCTAAGAATGACAGTGGCAACACCGGCAACGGTAGTAACCAAGGCAAGATCACTGGTGGCAATACTGGAAGCAACAGCAACAGTCGAGCCATTGATAGCTATATAACTGGTGGTCACAGCAGTCCAGTCAGTGCCAAGTCCGGCTCGACTAATACTGGCTCAGGAACGGGCAACACTGGTTCTGGTGTATCTTCCAATCTCGCTCATCGCAGTTTAGATGAGAGAGAGAATGCTGCTGAGCTAAGCCGTACAGTTGAGACTTTGAATGATAATTGTCGTTTAGTTAAAACCGAAAAAGAATTTGAGGGTATGCACTTCGTTTGTCAGCAACTGCAAGTTCTAATCGATGGCGATTGGACACCTGTTCTTAGCTACGAAGTGGGCAGCGAGTCGTCGGTTCGCCATGAGTATCACAAAGACGGACGCAAAAAGACAATCAAAATTGATTTGCCGAGCGGTGCCGTTGGTGAAATGGTTTCTAACGAACTAACCTCTAACTGGCTAGATTACTGCCAGCGCTATCTTGCCGGACGCAAATTGTCAGCTTAATTGCTAAAGTCTATTGAGAAATGTCTGTGTTGACCATGGCGTCTGGGTCTACTCGTTCGTCGACTACTGAGGTGTCGTCGATGATGCAACTCAAGCCAGGAAACTGAGAAATCTCGCCATTGACAGACTTGTTGCGAAGTTTATAAACGTCATCAGTGGTCAATCTTTCGCCTTTATCATCGAAAATGAAGACTAGCCGCTCGTCGGCAGTTAAGACCACGGCATAGTGTTTGAGGGTGCCTTCTTTTTGTTCGCCGAAATAGTAAATGGGAAAGCCCTGGTACTTTGCCGTTGGTATTTTTTTTGCCACACCAAGCTCGTCTAAGACGATGCCGCGGTCATCCACACTTACTACTATTTCTTCTTCTGGTCCTTGTTCATAGAACGGTAGCTGGGGTGGATGAAGTATCAAATATTCTTCATTGAACTCGGCCACCGGTGCGTCTCTACCGGCGGTGCAAAAAATTTTACCGTCGAGACCAGCCATCGGCTCGTAAATATCGTGGATGCCTAGCTCGTCTACTAGTGAAGTATGTTCAGAAGGTTCAGACTGGCTTGAGCTCTGACTGGCAGAAGATGGTAATTTCTGGTCCTCATCCGTCATCGCCAGCTTCGGCCTCACTTTCGTTTTGGAAGTTATCCAGAGCGTTTCTTACTTTGTGCAGAAGCACCAATTGGGCGTCGGTTGATAGTTGTTGATCTTTGATCAAGTGGGCGGCGAGACAGTAAGCCAAGTCTACATCGGGCATGCCAATTAGACGCTCTGTTAGCAGGCGGCAGAACCAGGCTGCTGAGTCTGATGCCGGGGTGTCTTTGCGGTTGATAGACGAGTTGAAGTCGAACTTGATTTTGGGGTCGCGCACCACTTCAGATACTTCGAAACGATAGAGACACTTTGAGGTACAAGGAGCACAGGTTGGCAGTGGGCCCTGGTCACGCTTGTGTAGCTCAAGGAAGTCATCGCGCCATTGACGCAGTACTGAAATATCTAGCCTTCTGTTTACTTCGGTGGGCTGGAAGGCTGGTCTGAGCAGGTTGAGCCAGCGTAAGTGCTGTTCTCGTACCTGGTCATAGAACCAATAGTTTTCCTCACCTTTACGCTCGAAGTATCGCTCTGTAGCTTGAGTTAGAGCGCACCAGGTGATACCAGTAATGTTGCCCGTTCTTGCTCGGCCGCCGATGACACGCTGAATTTCGTGGATGATTTGTGCTCTAAAGTGTACTAACTGAGTCAAATCTTTCAGAGTCGAGAGAATGTAGCGGTTGTACACCTGTCTAAAAATTTGGTCGTCGGCTACTGGCACGGCCGTGTCTAATATCTGCGAGTCGCAGCGGTGTAAGCAGAATTTGCAGCCTAAGTGACGGTCGAATGTGCCGACAATGTTCAGGTGCTTCATGGCATCACGCACAATCTGGTCTGATTCTGCTGGTGTGTCTGGTGGTGGCACCATTTTTTCTTTGTCGAACATGATCTGCAGGTGATATGGCGATTCCATCTTCTCGGCATAAACCAAGGCGCGGCCCTGGCCAAGGGCTGTGACGTGTCTCTTTTGCACGTCATCTAAGTTCATAGCGCCGCCCATAGAATCGCGGTCATCTACCGCCACGATTCTATGCATGATTTTCAAGTTGGTGTTTTTAAGCGCTTCTGGCGCTAGCTTGTTTGGAATTTGGTCGGCAATGATGAAGCCTTGGCCGTAAGAACGAATTTCTGCCAGCATGTTGGTGAAGAATTCTACAGCCTTACCAGCTGGGTTGGCTGTATCGGCACCACCGCCAGTGGGAACGTTTTTGAGAAGACGGTGAGCCTCTTCAATCAACATTACGTGTTTTAAGTGTTCGTGCGGGCCGCCAACTTCTCGATACTCGTAGAGGAAGACGAAGAGCATACCCATGAGGAATGACTTTTCGTTATCTTCTGAAACCATCTTCAGTTCGACCACTGTTGGTCGGCCAAACAATTGTTCGCAAGGTATAGAGCGGCGAGTATTAAGCATTTGCCCTTTACCACCAATCAAGAGCGAGCCGATTCTGGCTTTGAGAGCGGCTTGTACGTCTGGTCCAATCTTGTCTGAATAGCCGAAACTCTCGACTACAGGGTCGATGATTTCGTAAAGGTCTTTCATGGTTGGGAAGATTTCGGCTGGACAGTCGGGGTCGCCGGGGTTCATTCCTGGTGGCAGGCGGCGATTGACGTTGTTGACTAAGTCCCAGCCTCGTACGGCATAAATTTGGTTGAGTGCTTTTTCCAGTACTTGCGGCATCGGCGAATACATTTCAAAGCTGGCATTGAATACGGATTTGAGCGCGTCAAGGTGAGTTTGAACTTTAACGCCTTTGATGATTTCAAATGGATTCAGGCGGAAGGGTGAAACCGTTTCATCACCAAGAGAGAAGGCCTGGCCTACGCCTTTGAATGACTCTGACATCAACATCATGTGGCGATATTCTGATTTGGCCGGTTCGCAAACCATAAATGGAATGCCGAAATTCCAAAGCTGACCTAACAGATAGAAGCAAGTGTTGGTTTTACCACCGCCGGTAACACCGCAGACAATTGTGTGTTTTTGCAGGGCGTCTACGTCAATATAATAGAGATTGCCTGTGTCTTCGCCGCGGTCCAGAATGTTGCCGATTGCGATCACTCGGGTTGGATCTTTCGGTGGAATTTCAGCAAGGCTGAATTCAGCAGAACGGCGAATTCTGAAGCCCGGCATTTCTCGCTTTGGCAAGTGAATGAAAGCTGAGAGCATGCGCGAATTAAGAGGGCTCAAGAATTTGTATTCCATCATGCCCTGGAAGACTTCTTCTGAGCGCTTGTTGCGCAACAGGCCAAATTGTTGAATGTGTGTAGCTAGACCAGGCACGTCGTGGGTGCGCATAGGAGTTGGTCGGCTTGACTCGTCAACATAAGTAGCGCGCAGAAGTGACTGCAAGCGCACAAAGTCTGATTTGTCTTTGGTGAAGAAATAGGGCACAGTCAGCCACATTCCTACAGCTGTACCGAGTTGAATATGCTTCAAATAAGCATCTTGCAGCTCAAGATAATATTTGATTTTGCGCTTTTTCTCGGGGTCTTCGTTTTCCTGGGCCCGTTGAATTTGATCAACTACAGCAAATTCTTCTTTAGTGACATTCATCGGCGGAATTGGCACTGCTAGTGTCAGAAAAGCAAATTCGCGCCCAGCTAGGCCGGCTGCTAATCTTTCGATTTGCTCAGACTCAATGGTTTCGCCGCTGGTCGATTTTAGTGCGGGAATGCCGGTAACAATGCCGGTGTATTTAGTAAGTGGGGCAACTAGCTCGTGAATCTCGTCAGAGGAGAATGGCTTTTTGTATACGTCTACGCCGCCGTAGACGCTATGCAAAATCGACTTGAGACTTTTATAGGCTACCTTTTCAGGTGACTCGGTTGAGTCATCACCTTCGGTAACGTGGGGCTGGGAGATGCCCATGTAGTAATTGACACCAGTTTTGCTACCGATAACGAGGAAGGCTATGTTAGCTTTCTCACCGTATAGACCAGTGAGGGCGTCTTCCATCAAATACATTCGTTTTGGAGGCTTAGACGGATCTGGATCTTGCTGGGCTTGTTGGCCGTGTTGTTGCTTTTCTCGCTCAATGTCCCATGAGCGCAGAATGCCGTCGACTCTTACAAAGGTCATGCCAGGGACAGGCCAACTAATGATGTCTTCGGGGGCGACTGGATCGTTTTCGAGATTGTCAAGGTCATATCTTCGAAGATCAGCTATCTTCTCTTCCCAGATATTACGATTGTTGGGCCCCTGAGTCATTTTTTCATTGCAACTGAATGCGGTTACTGCAAGCTATGGCTATCTTATCAAGTTTGAAGCGTCAATCTTCGCTCTTACCTGATGTAATTTTGCCTGAATCACTCTTGGCTGATTTCTTAGATGAAGCCAAGCGCATTTTTTCGATTAGTTTATCGTTGACTTTAGCATCGGGAATGTCATCGAATGGATGCGATTTTAAGTTGAAGAGTGCTCCTTCTGCGCCCATTCTGTAGGCAAAGAATGTGCGCTCTTCTTGGCGCACGACTTTGTCGATGTTGAGCTTTTCTTCGTCTGATACTAGCTCGAACTGGGGCGTCGAGTTAACAGGGTTGAAGAAGTTTGTCATTGTCGTGTTCTTGATCTTTCTGCCATCGATCGGGAACATTTGTGGGCCCAATAAATCGCCATCTTTCTTGGAAAGTGCAAAGGTAATCAGTGTGCCGATGTTGATGATTAGCTCGTTGCGGAAGTCTTCTGGCAGATGCTGAAGACTCTTTGTTACGCCCACCAGACCAATCTTGAATTTCTTGGTTTCTGATGTGATGTTTTCTAGTGTTTCTTTTTCAATAAAGGTGTCGAAGTTGTCGAGATAGAGGGCCACTGGGTTCTGCTTGTTAGCGCTGCCGGATGACAGTGTCAGGGCTGCTTGCTTGACACCACTGACCACAAGCGAACCTAAGAGGTTGGCATCTTGACCAAATTCTCCTTGTGGAATTTTGACCAGTAAAATTTTCTTCTCCATGATCACATTGAGCAGGTGCAGATCGCCTTCTGGTTTGGTCAGAATCGAGCGTATGCGAGGGTTGCTCAGCATCGGGTTGACTCTGTTCAAGATTGGCTCAACCCAGGTAATCCACTGATCTGTTCTGGCTAATTTCTTGTATCTTCCCCACTGGTCAAGTAAGGTAGAAAACTCAATGCGCTCGTCTTTCTTACGTTCGACATTTTCTAACAAGACATCGCGGAAGTCGTTGTCGTTAAGTAGATTGGGCAGGTCAGTCAAGGTCTTGTTATTGGCCATCAATAGCAAGACAGCGTTGCGCAAAATATCTGCCGTTTGAGCATTCCATTGTGACTGCGAGCCAGGTGGCTCGGTGTAAATAGCTTTGAAGCCATAAACGATTGAACCAGCGGCAGTTTGAACGTCACCCATGTCACCCAGCTGAAGCGGGTTGAAGGCACTAGTATTGCCTTTGTGAGTGGGGTCAATGAGAATGACTCGTTTAGCAATTTCACGTGCTTTAGGTTGCGCTGAAATCCAACGGGCGAGCAAATCTACCAGTGTTCCGTCTGAGTCGATCACCACCACTGCTCTGTCGTCGCTCATGATATCGTGAGCCACCATATTTGCTATCAGTCTGGTCTTGCCTTTGCCGCCCTGACCAAGCACTAATACGTGTGGATTGACTTTGCGCATTTCTGGAGGAAGAGCGAGGTCCTTCACGATCCATGGGGCTGGGAACCACCATTTCCATTCAGTTCTCTGACCCAGTGGCAGACTGCCTTTCTTCAGGCCTTTTGCCAGTTGTGCTTTGACTTTGTTATGTTGTGCTCGTACTTGAGTAGGAATGTACTGTTTGGTGATCCAAACGTTGATGCGACCAGTTGGTCCAAACATCGTGAAGGTGCCCATGACTAGGGCTATTCCCACACCGAGAAAGACAAATATGCCGTTGCCGGTTAAGAAGGAGAATATGTTAAAGCCTTTTGCCGACTTTGCGCCTTCGCTATTGTTCATGACAGAAGCGACATTATTGTCGATGAAGCTGCCTTCGCTATCAAGAGGCCTGGCGCGATCTAGCTGAGCTAGCCATTCGCCTTGAATTTTAGAGGTGGAGGCCTTGTTTAAATAGCCAAAGCTAGAGCCAGATTTCTTGGTGTATTCCCACATGCCCGTGACATGCAGCGGGATGTGCTCTAGCAAAATATTACCGACGAAGAATATGGGTGGGCCCGTGTCACGGCCATTTGGATCAACAAAACGTTTTTTAAAATTGAGGGTTTTCTTCCCTGTGTCAATGAAACCATCTATCTTATAAGGTCCGACGCGGTCTTGGCCGCTTCCGGTAATCTTGGTACCACTTTGTCTCAGTTGCATTTGACCAACAATTTGCTGGTTGCCTTGCTTGATGCGAATGCGATAGTCGCCAGCAAGTCTTGGCATTTCTGGATTCATTGCAGTCAGGCCAGCGGCTTTGTCGGCTACATTTTGCCCTGCTGTAAGGCTGGCGACGTTACCGAGAACGTGGAACATAGCAAAAGCAAAACAACCAATTATGGCTGCAGTTATGGCCATTAGCTTAATGCCAACGGGGAAGCCGGCTACAGTAAAGAGACCTTGACCGCTGGCAAATTTGTTGCGCAAGCGACTGGACTCGTCATCATCATCGTCGTCCTTGCTCGACTTCTTGATGTCGCGAGAACGGCTATTGGTTGTTACTTTTCTACTAGCGCCGCTTTTTAGGCTTGCTGGCGAACCGGAGAATGAGCGGCGTTGTGGAATTTCTTCTTCGTCATCAGAAACTTCATCGATGTCATCATCGTCATCTTCATCGTCGTCGTCATCTAAGTCTCTAGCTCGTTTGACAGGCAGTTTTTTCTTCGCCTTTACCGCCTCGCGTTCGTCCTGGTCGTCATCGTCATCATCATCTTCATCTTGGGCGGCCGCGCGCCGTTTTGCTGAACCGCTCTTGGGCTCGGCTATTGAGGGCTTGGCCCCCTTAACGGCCTTGGCTGAATTGCCACCATCGACTTCTGGATGCCCGCCTGTGGGGCGGCTCTTTGTATTCAGTAAGCTTTCAAAGGTGCCGTGGGCATCTTTGTCGGACTTGTCTGATTTGCTGTCTTTGCTCTGGCTATCTGATTTCTGATTGTCAGAGGCGCTAGAGCTAGACTTCTTGCTGCTTACTGCGCTATCGGCAAAGAAATCAAAAGCGGCTGCGGTAGCTGCTTTAGCCGGCTTGGCAAGTTCTGATGAGCTGCTACTCGATTTTGTTTGATTGTTCTCTTTGGCTTTGTCAGAGGCAAAGAAATCCGGTGCCGCTACGTGTGGGCGAATTGGCGCCGGTTGCTCTTTGTGGACGTTAAATGGTGCCTCTTGAGGGGCCGCTGCTTGTGCCGGTTCTTGTGGGGCTTCAAGTGCTGGCTGTTGGTATTCAGAGCCTTCAGCTGGCTGGGCTAAGTTTTGTTCAGCTCCATCGGCTCCAATTGCACCTGCTACAGCACTTTCTGGCTCAACTGGGCTGCTGAACGGTGTCGATTCTTCTTGGGGAATGGCGTTTTGATTGAAGCTAAATTGATTAAGCGAGACAGATTCTGAGTTGTTGCCGCTGCCCTGAGCCGTGGCCGAATCATTGCTCGCGCTTTCGTGCTCACTGTCATCGGCGCTCTCTTCCATTTCCCAGGGGGCAACGGTAGGTGTTGCTTGGTCGGCGGTAAAGAAATCTGTTGAGGCCCTACTCTGGGTGCTTTCGCCCACTACTTCAATTTCTTGAGAGGCCTGGGGATTTTGAACAGCCGCTCCCGTTGATGTGAAGAAATCGTGGCTCTGGCCATTACCGTTTCCGTTACCGTTGCCATTGCCGTGTCCGTTTCCATTTCCGTGGCCATTGCCATTGCCGTAGCCCTCAACGATCTCGGATGGGCTATCAGTCAGTGCTTGTGATGCGACCGGAGATGGAGTGGACACCGTAGTGCCGAAGAGATTGGGAATGAAATCTTGGAATGAATTATCACGATTGAAAGGATCAAGATAGCCACCATCGTTGCCATAGTTGCTATCGCTGCCCGGTATGAGAGTGGCCACTGAGCGAGATGAGACGATTCTCTCTAATATCAATCTATCGGGCGCTACTGATACCACCATAGGTGCAGCGGCTGACGCCAGGGTTGGCACCATCGTCGCAGCAAACTTTGACTGCGCTGCTCCACAAGCGCCGCAACCTTTTACCTTTTGCTTAATCACTGCCCCGCAATTTGGGCAGATGGCAATTTCCACCGGGTACTCCCGTCTTTCCTGGACGTTGGCATTGTCGCCAAGAACTAACTTACGCTTCTATTTAATATTTACCTCGGATCGGCTGGCAATACTCGCTTGTAATCCTGCCAGCTGCCGATAATTGTCTTATTTAGTAAGGTGAACTTTGAGGAATTTACAGATAAACGGCTAACTAACCCACTTTTGAACGCATATTACAGTTGAAAGGCGACCTTGTCAAGCGCTTTTAGTGCGCGCCTTTGCCTCGTTTGAGGTATATACTAAATAAGTTAGCACTTCGAATAAAGGGGTGCTACATGATAGTTCTGGCAATTTGCTGATTTTGGCATTTTACTTTGAATTTTTACGGTGCTGGCGGGTACATATTTAAGTAGGTGCCTCAGGTGACATTAGGAAGGGATTGTTAGATGGCTCGCGAAGACAAGGCAAGCGCAACCAGTTCTACTCAGGACGCGCCTTCGGGGAAGTCTGGCGATGATTCGTCTTTAGCGGCCAGACGCGCTCGCTTGCGCGGAACTCTGGCGAAGCAGACCGTGCCTCCTGATGCCTATAGTCCAGAACCATACCAACTCGCTGCTGAACCTTCTCAATCTGTAGCTGTGCCAGTGGTTGCTCCACCAGCATTGTTTGACCAGCCTAACGAAATTTCTCTTGAGGTATCCCCGGTGGCTTCTCCTAAAAATGTTCGCTCTGGCACTACCGCCAGCGCTGTGTCTGATAATGCCCTTGCGGTGGCTGAACCAGAAGTCGAGCTTGGTCAAGATTTAGCAGCAGGCGAGCAAATTATTGAATCGGTTCAACCAAGCTTTGAAGTTTCAGTTGATAGTGCAATGTTAGATATTAAAGCTGTAGATACTCCAGAAATTAGGGTTCCTGAGGCGGCAGACTTAGCTATGGTCATCACACCAAGTCAGATAGCAGCCCTTCAGACCAATCAAGTGGCCGATACCGCTCATCAGGAGCAGGTAATTGAACTGCTCAATACCCTCGACCAGCAGCTCGGAATTTGCTCGGTCAACATGGCGCAAATTTCCAAAGCTGCCAATGAGCAGCTTGAGATCGTACGAAATTTAGCCGAGACAATACAGCACCAGGCTTTTAACGAAATCGGTCTAAGTCTCAATAGCCTAAGTGAATCAATGTCAGCAGCTCTTGAGCCGATGCAGGCCGTGGGCGAATTGGTGCCAGCGATTGATAATTTGATAGTCACTCTTGAGTCGAGAAATCCTGTAGCTGATATTGTGCCTGCTATCGATAAATTGATAGTTACTCTTGAATCGAGAAATACTGAGCCGCCTAAGACTGAAGCCAAGCTTACACCTGAAGAGTTAGTACACAGTTTGGCTGATCAGCTTTCTACTGGTTTGATTGATCCGTGGACTTTCAAATGCGCATATATGGCTGTGTTTCCTTCTGAGCATCCCGCTGATTTGTTGCGTAAGTTAGTTGATTTGTTGGGCGCGCAGCGCATATCGGGAGATTTCTTCCGTGCTGCCTACGATGCCGTACAGGCTCCTGACCCACCCAAACCGGTATACACCCTTGCTTCGGCCAATTCAGGCAATGAGATTGTGCGCGAAGTAGAAGTAGTTAGGGTGGTCCAAGACGAAAGTGTCATGGCTCTGCTGGAAGAGTTGCGGGTGCAGAATGAAGAAATGCGCTCGCGTATGGATGCCAAAGACGCTGACTTTGCCGAGCTTTTGGCCGCCAAAGATCAGGAAGTCCAAGATACCCAAGAGATGTTGAATTCTCGTTGGGAGGAGTTTTCAGGTCAGTACGAGAAGTTGTCTGAACTAGTTCAGCAGCGCAATGATTTGATTCAAGCAAAAGAAGTAGAGCTCAGCCATAAAGACTCTGAGATTACTCAATTGAAGACTCAGCTTGATGAAATGCGCGATCAAACCCGCGACATGGTGGCTGACTTGCAGCGCCAGCTAACCAGTACTAAGGCTGCCGCCGATGAGGCTATGGCTAAGCCGCCTGCTCCGAAGCAGTCGACCAGTTTCTTTGAGCAACCACAGCCCGCCGCTCCAGCTGCACCTTTATTTACCGAAGCGCCAAAGCTTTTCGCTGAACCTCAGCCACAGGCCCAGCCTCTGCCTCAGCAGCAACCGCTTCAGCAAGTTCCCGCCCCCAGTCCGGTTGCCTCCGGTTCGCATCCGGTGGTTGATGACCCAATGCAAACGCAATCGCCAGCGCCGGTAGACTTGGTAAATGCCGCGCAACAAGGCACGGCAAGTGGCTCTGGTGCTACAACCCTTAATCAAGCGATGCCGAGCCAGGCTATTCCGAGACCACAGGTTGCCGCTCCTACGACGCCATTTTCTGGCGCTACCGGCAGCTATGGCAGCGGTGTGCGCGCTCAAGTATTTGAAGTAATAGTCCGTCAGGCCTTAGCAGGAGCCCCTTGGCGCGAGATCTGCGCTGGTCCGATGCAAGTCAATAATATCTCTGCCGATGAAGTCGAAGCAGAAGTGAAGCGCCGTCAAGCCTTACTGAAGAAGTAAGCTATTCATCTATATTGATGGTGATGCTCACTTAAGCGGAGCTGCTTTTGTCTCTTCCGCTTCTTTTGCCGGAGCATTAAGGCAACGCTCGGTTTGGCGCCATTCTTTGACAATAGAGTCAAGATTGCTCATATAGCGCAGCACAATGATGGAAGGAAGGTGCTCCAGTGTCTGACAAAAAATGAAGAACATAAGGCCGACAATTAGTGTTGTGCATAATGCTGTCAAATTGCGCGTGATGCGCATTTGTTCGTCCATGCGCTTGCTCAACTGATTGATTAGGGTTTCCAATTCTTTCAGTTCGCTCATTGGGGGCCTCAATCGCTAGTGCCCACAATCATATCCTCTTGAAAAGAAGCGCTTAGCTCTTGCCCAATTGCTGGTCTGCTGACCGCAGAGCGGCAAATAGATCAGCTTCGTCGCTGTTATCAATCGTGCGAAAATCGAGGCACAATTGATTATCTGTCACTTTGCCGATGACCGCTGGCTCTCCTTGGCGAAGCAGGCGAGATAACTGAGAAAGGGTGCTTTTCGATTTTTTGATTTTGATGGCAATGCCTGCCGATGGCAATAGCTCTCCCGGCAGACTTCCTCCACCCATCGTGCTTTCTAGATCGATTGGTGCTAGTTCCAAGCACTGAAGATCACTCAAATTTTGAACTGCAAGTTCAGCCCGCTTCCGCAGGCTCTCTTTTTTTAGAGCAGCAAGTTTGAATACCGGTAATTGTTTATAGCCATCTACATATAGATATTGATTGAGCACTGCTTCTAGTAAGGCGATTACCATCTTGTCGGCACGCAACGCTCTATATATTGGAGATTTGCGCAGCTTGGCTACGGTCGCACTTTTACCCGCGATAATTCCGGCCTGTGGTCCACCCAGTAGTTTGTCGCCAGAGAAGAGAACAAGATCTGCCCCACTTTCAAGAGTCGCCTGTACTGTGGGTTCAGCTACAAGATCGAATTGTTGCAGATCGATTAGGCAGCCACCACCCAAATCATAAACAACTGGAACGCCATGTTTAGAGCCAATTTCAACTATATCTTGTATGCTGGTTTCTTCTGTGAAACCAAGCACTTGATAGTTTGAGCGGTGGCATTTCATAATCATGCCGGTGTTCTCTGAAACTGCTTTATCATAGTCTGCAGCTCTGGTTCTATTGGTGGTGCCAATTTCTTTTAGGCGGCCACCTGAAGATGTGATTACATCAGGTAAGCGGAAGCTGCCACCAATTTCAATTAGTTCACCCCTTGAGACTATGGTTTCTTTCTGATCTGATAATGCTTTGACGGCAAGCATCACTGCTGAAGCGCAATTGTTTACTACTATCGCTGACTGTGAGCCAATCAAAAGGCTAAGCAGGCTTGAAATCTGTTCTGTTCGCTCACCGCGACCACCATCCTCAAGATCGAACTCTAAATTGGAATAGGAGCAAAGGACCTTGCTTAATTGCTCTATAACTTGCTCTGGCAGCGGCGCGCGGCCAAGATTTGTGCTCAGTATTACACCTGTACCGTTTAGTACTTTTTTAATACCGCTTTGACAGAGTCTTTCTAAATCGGCTGCTATGGCTGCTGCCAGCACTTCGACAGTGGGTTCTTCTGTTGCTTGGCCGCTAATTAGATTCTGTCTGGTTTGGTTGACCAACAATCGAGCCTGGCGGGATGCCAGTTCGCGCCGAATCTGCAATTTTTCAATTGCTTGCTGTAAAACTGGTTCTCGCAGGAGTCTGTCTATCTGCGGTAAGCGAAAGTCTTTTTTTGTCACTGCTTTGAAGATTAGCCCCAAGGATAATTTCTAATTCTCCTTAAATCATACCCGTGCCACCTTGTCAGAACAGATAGAAGCACCCACAATTAGAATATGTAGTACAAGCGGGTATAAAATACTCGAACTTCCTTCTTAAGGCGGACCAAGCCGTGGGCAAGACTCTTAGAACCAAGACTCTCTATCAAGATAAAGACTGGCTTCAGCAGAAATATGTCAAGGAGAAGCTCAGTACCGTGGAGATTGCCAAGATATATCGCGAAACTGAGAATAAGTGGTGTGATCCCAATACAATCTCGCGTTGGTTGAAGAAACATAATATTTCTATGCGTTCGCTGGCCGAAGCTCAGCAAAACCGCCATTCTGTGGCAGTTCCGGTGGTCAAGAAGCGTACTTCTTCCTGACTCTTAAAAAGATTTCTGAGTAAAAATTCCTCTTTGCTACGTTACGGACAGGCGCTAAATGCGCATCCGCCCATCATAACTAGGGCCGTAGTGAGATAAAGTAATACATCCCGCCCTCCTGCCAGGTAAAACAAGCAGTAGGCGAAAAAGGAGAACGCGGGTAGCAAGAAGCGTTTATCCCCATCTCTGTACGCGTGAGCGGCCAGGCAGACGGATAAAGCAACTGGGCAACCAAATAAGACGACGTCGAATAGCATGGGTACGCTTTTGAATAAGGAATCTAAGTTCCTATTATTCATGTCTCGAATGTTCTGTCCATGGTAAATACCGCAAAGCAGCAATAGAACTAAGTTTTAGTCAAGGACAGAGAACAATGGGAATGTCAGGTAATGGTTCGCGCGGCCCCAGCAGAGCTGGAGGCGGCGGCAAATCCGGTGGATACGGCGGCAAATCTGGTGGCGGCCGACCAGGCGGAAGTGGCGGCAGACCCGGTGGTTCAAGTGGTGGTAGACCCGGTGGTTCAAGTGGTGGTAGACCAGGTGGAGCAAGACCAGGCGGCTCTGGCGGCGGCTATAACAGAGCTGGCGGTTCGTCGTCGGGCTCGGCTGGCAGACCAGGTGGATTTGGCGCTCGTAAACCAGGTGGATTTAGTCGCGGACCAAGACCAGAAGGTGCCGGTCGCCCAGAAGGTAGATCAGAAGGTGGCTTCAACCGCGGACCGAGACCAGAAGGTGGCGGCGGCTTCAATCGTGGACCGAGACCAGAAGGTGGCGGCGGATTCAATCGTGGACCAAGACCAGAAGGTAGATCAGAAGGTGGCTTCAACCGCGGACCGAGACCAGAAGGTGGCGGTGGCTTCAACCGCGGACCGAGACCAGAAGGTGGCGGCGGCTTCAATCGTGGACCGAGACCAGAAGGTGGCGGCGGCTTCAATCGTGGACCAAGACCAGAAGGTAGATCCGAAGGTGGCTTCAACCGTGGACCGAGACCAGAAGGCGGCGGCGGCTTCAACCGCGGCCCAAGACCTGAAGGTAGATCTGAAGGTAGATCTGGAGGCGGCTTCAACCGTGGACCAAGACCCGAAGGCGGCGGCGGTTACAATCGCGGACCAAGACCAGAAGGCGGTGGCGGCTTCAATCGCGGACCAAGACCAGAAGGTGGTGGCGGCTTCAACCGTGGACCAAGACCAGAAGGTAGATCTGAAGGTAGATCCGAAGGCGGATTCAACCGTGGACCAAGACCAGAAGGCGGCGGCGGCTACAACCGTGGACCAAGACCAGAAGGTAGATCTGAAGGTAGATCCGAAGGCGGCTTCAATCGTGGACCAAGACCAGAAGGTGGTGGCGGCTTCAATCGTGGACCAAGACCAGAAGGTGGTGGCGGTTACAATCGCGGACCAAGACCAGAAGGCGGCAGATCCGAGGGTGGATTTAACCGTGGCCCAAGACCAGAAGGCGGCGGCTATGATCGTCGTCCCCGCACAGACGAAGCTGCACGTGGTGACATGTCACCTGAGCGTAAAGCCGCTAACATCGCTCGCAAAGTAAATGATTACTTTGATGAAGCTCCAGTTGAGCGCACTCAGACTGTCCGCTACGGTGGTCATGAAGAATCAGGTCCATCAGCCGTTGACCAAGAGGCTGTGGACGAAGAATTTATTTACGGTCGCAATGCTGTAGTTGCATTCCTTATAGAAGGAAAAGTTGCAGTCAACAAAATCTATATGGCCAGCGGTTTGGAATCAGACCGTCGTATCGACAAGATCAAAGAATTAGCTAAAGAAAATTCGATTGTGATCGCCACAGTTGAAAAGCGCAAGCTCTCTGATTTGATCGGTGATCGCGATAAGCACCAGGGAGTTGTCGCCCAAATCGCGGCCAGTGAATACCTTGACATATCAGAATTTCTTGATCAGTTCGATGCTGAGAAAGCCGCACTAGAAGCGGAAGGTAAGAGTCTTGATGGCTATACCGTTGCTATTCTGGATGGCATTGAAGATCCCCATAACATCGGTGCTATTGTCAGATCTGCTGATGCTGCTGGTGTTAAGGCCGTCATACTGCCGCAGCGTCGTTCCGCTGGTCTCACTCGCACCGTGGCCAGAGTAAGTGCTGGAGCGCTTGCTAGCATGCGTATGGTGCGCATCACTAATCTTGTTTCCACTCTTGAAAAGTTGAAAGATCGTGGATTCTGGATTGCTGGTTTAGCACTTGAAGGTGCCCAAGGTATTTATGAAAGTGATCTTAAGCGGCCAATCGCTTTGGTGATTGGTGGTGAGGGTGACGGCATAAGCCGCTTGGTGTCTGAACATTGCGACTTCTTGGTAAAGATTCCAATGCATGGTTCAGTGCAATCGTTGAATGCTTCAGTTGCTGCCGGTGTGATCTTCTATGAGGTTGTCAGACAGAATCTGCCTTCTAAAGTAGAGGTTAAGGCTGCAAGTGAAGCAACTAGCGCAATTTCTGCGCCTACAGAGTAGAACGGCAAGCCGTAATATTAAGTTCGTGTATCGCTATTGGTCCTAGGCCAGGCAATAGTTTGACACTGAAAAAATACTCTGTAAGAATTTACTCTGCCTATCACTGATAGGTAAGCGCAATTATTTTGCTGGCATCTAAAGGCCGCAAGTAATTGTGATTTCGCTGGTGTAGCTCAACGGTAGAGCAACGGTTTTGTAAACCGTCGGTTGCGGGTTCGATTCCCATCACCAGCTTATGGGTGGATGTCCGAGTGGTTAAAGGAGACAGGCTGTAAACTTGTTAGCGAAAGCTTACGCTGGTTCGAATCCAGCTCCACCCAAACTTTTGTCCTCAGTGTGAAAGCGCCAAAGACAGAGTCAGGAAACCGAAGCAACCTCTTTACAGGTAGTTGCTTCAAAACAAAAAAAAGCCGATCAAAATTTTCCAAGAGTAAAGAAAATTTTGAGGAATCCCGAGAATCGAAAATCACCGTAGATAATAAAGTCCTCGTAGATTTACGTGCCCACGTAGCTTAGCGGTAGAGCACCCCCTTGGTAAGGGGGAGGTCACGAGTTCGATTCTCGTCGTGGGCTCCATTTAAACCGAACCTGTAACCATATCCAGGTTCAAGTCCAAAAGGCCCTGCATATCAGAATCAATTGATAGTCAGTATCCGTAAGAAGCAGTAATTTGTAAGGAGAGTAGATAGGATGGCCCGTCAAAAGTTTGAACGCAACAAACCAAACGTGAACGTTGGAACGATCGGGCACGTTGATCATGGCAAAACATCGTTAACCGCAGCTATTACAATGACTTTGGCCAAAACTGGCCAAGCCAAAGCTAAGAAATACGATGAGATCGATGCTGCTCCCGAAGAAAAAGCTCGTGGTATTACCATTAATACCGCTCACGTAGAATATGAAACAGACAAGCGTCACTACAGTCACGTTGACTGCCCAGGACACGCTGACTACATCAAGAACATGATTACTGGTGCTGCCCAGATGGACGGCGCTATCCTCGTGATTTCAGCTAATGATGGTCCTATGCCACAAACTCGTGAGCACATCTTGCTTGCCCGTCAAGTTGGCGTTCCACACATCGTTGTCTTCTTGAACAAGTGCGACATGGTCGACGATCCAGAATTGATCGAACTAGTTGAAATGGAAGCACGCGAATTGCTTTCCAAATACAACTTCGACGGTGACAATATTCCAATCATCCGTGGTTCAGCTCTCAAGACTCTTGAAGGCGACCCCAAGTATGAGCAAGCAATTCTCGACTTGATGAAAGCTGTTGATGATCACATCCCAACTCCAGAAAGAGATTTGGACAAGCCATTCTTGCTCGCTGTTGAAGACGTTTTCTCAATCACTGGCCGCGGTACTGTTGCCACTGGTCGTATTGAACGCGGACAAGTTAAAGTCGGCGAAGAAGTAGAAATCGTTGGTCTGCAAGATACACGTAAGACAACCGTAACTGGCGTTGAAATGTATCAGAAGACCCTTGACTCCGGTATGGCTGGAGACAACGTTGGTATCCTCCTCAGAGGGATCGACAAGACCATGATCGAACGTGGTCAAGTTATCGCCAAACCAGGCAGCATCAAGCCACACACCAAGTTCAAGGCTGAGGTTTACATCCTCTCCAAAGAAGAAGGCGGACGTCACACTCCATTCTTCAAAGGCTACAGACCACAGTTCTACATCCGTACAACTGACGTGACCGGTTCCATCGAATTGCCAGAAGGCGTTGAAATGGTTATGCCTGGTGACAACGTTGCAATGGACGTTGAATTGATTCAACCAGTAGCTGTTGAGCAAGGTATGAGATTCGCTATCCGCGAAGGCGGCCGTACCGTCGGCGCCGGCGTAGTTGCTTCAATCATCGCCTAAGCTAGTAGCCTAGAATCAAATCTAGAACTAAAAAAATGAGAGAGGGCTGCTGTTAAAGCGGCCCTCTTTTTTGTTTGGATTTTCTTGTCGTTCGTCTTTTGTTAATGCCCCAGGTGCAACGCGTATCTACTTAATGTTCTCTAGCATGAACGATTCAGTACTAGTCGTCTCAACCCCAGCGTTTTCACCAGTGCAGGCGTTAACTCTCTCAAACAGAACTGCCGCTTGCATCCGTCTGCCGCTGCGCAGTTCTAGCCAAGCGATGTCTCGCAAGGTATCGACAAAGGCGAAGTCTGGCAATTTGGCCTTTTCAAATAACGATACTGCCGTAGTTAAATCTTGTAGGGCTTCTTGATCGCGACCGACACGGGCCTTCATTTTTCCATCGAGGCTATATGCTAGCCCTTGCAGTTCGAGCGATTGCTTGCTGCCCTTTAGTTGATGCAGAATTTTGTCGTTAACAATCTTGGCCTGGTCATAATTGCTGCTATGGAAAAGGCAAATTGCCAGTTGCCATTGATACTTGAGATTTTTTGGATTGGCTGCCACCAACTTTTCGAGCAGAGCTTTTGTTTCGGCTGGCTGAGATTGGCTGAGATTCTTGAGAATGGCATTTTCCGCCGAATAGTTTCTTGAGCCATGGGCCTTTTGACTAGCGGCAAAGAGGTTTTTAAGAACTTCTGCTTTTGACCAGTGGCCAAGGTTAGCCAATGGCACTGCAGCAATTGCTTTCCCTGCATTTGTTGTGGCCACAGGCGGCGGAGCGGAGTGCCGATTTTTGGCACGGAGGCCTTCTAGGGTTGAGGCAGCCATGTTGATTACGATCATCATTATTACTATGGAGATCACTGCTGCGAACGCCAAGCCTATATGACGCAAGGGTTTGCGTAGGTCGGCGTCGGGTGCTTTGCGGCCCACCTTTTGATTGGCTAAGCTGCCCTTTTGAGTTTGCACCAAATGCGATGTGCCTGTGGTTCTTTGCTCAGTAGCAGATTTCTGTAGTCCACCAGATTGGGTATCTCGGTTTTCTGCTGAGGCGACAAGTTTGTCTTTTGCTGTGCCTGCGGGAATTCGTTTTCCAGATTTGTCGAAGCGATAAGTCATGTTTGGTGGCAATTTGTCTGAAGGAATAAGGGCTGCCAAGAGATACCCTTATCTTTCCCCATCTAAAACCCTCTAAACGGCCCAATAGTTAAGACATTGTGGAGCTTGCCTGATTGTTGAAATTGAGGTGTGACCTGATGTTGCGGTTGTTAACAGTGTTTTGAATCAATTTCAAACTATTTTTTTACCCTACTAGACAGCTGAAACTATCACAGGCTCAGTGCTTGCGAAAATGGCTGGGGAAATGTTGCTAGATTTCGCCTGCTTTGAAACCAAAGCTGAAATAAATTTACTCTAGCGCCCCCGGGCGATCTCTGTACAATGTGTGGTTCGTTCGCTGGAACGGTCATCCCGTGCCGTCCGCAATTATAAGAGGCAGTTAATGCGTCTTGTTGCTAGGGCCGGGGAGATTAGACTGGTGCCCTATCAGATATGTTTTCGAATACATCTGATATAGCTGAGGTCTTGATGGCGACGTTATCGCTAAACGCGATTACTTATGTTGAACGCATCCTGGTTATTCACTAGGAGCACTAGGGAGAAAGTAGGCAATATGGCAAGCGCCAAAAAACAAAAAACTGATGCCGCGTCCGCGTCGAAAGTGCAAAGAATCCGCATTCGTCTTAAGTCTTACGATCACAGATTGCTCGATAAGTCTTCAGATCAGATCGTAGATACTGCCAAGCGCACTGGTGCGACAGTTTGCGGCCCAGTGCCGTTGCCAACCAAGAAGCGTGTTTATTGCGTGTTGCGTTCACCGCACGTTGACAAAAAATCGCGCGAGCACTTCGAGATCAGAGTGCACAAGAGATTGATTGATATCAACGATCCAACACCAACTACCGCTGATGCGCTTATGCGTCTTGATTTGCCAGCCGGTGTTGATATTGAAGTCAAACTCTAAGGTTTGTACTTAACAGTTGATTTGATGCAGATTTGAGAAGGACTTAAAAGCCATGACATTAGGCGTAATGGGAAGAAAAGTTGGAATGACTCAGGTATTCGATGAGAATGGCCTGGCAGTTCCTGTCACTGTAGTTAAGTTGGGCGAGAATATCGTCACCGAAACCAAAACTAAAGAGAAGCATGGCTACGTGGCTGTGCAGGTTGGTGGCTTCGCTATTAAAGAGAAGAAGCTCAACAAGCCTGATCTTGGCGCTTTCAAAAAGAAAGAGATCCAAGCTTTGAAGCCTTTGAAGGAATACCGCGTCGATGACGTTTCCTCCTATAAGGTTGGCGAAGCTCTTAACGTCGAGACCTTGCTTACCCCTGGTATGAAGGTAGACGTCCGCGGTAAATCGATTGGTAAGGGCTTCCAAGGCTGTATCAAGCGCTATAACCACGGTCGCGGACCAATGAGCCACGGTTCTAAATTCCACCGCTCCATGGGTTCTATCGGCGCTGGTACCACTCCAGGTCGTGTCGTTCGTGGTCTTCATATGCCTGGTCACATGGGTGACGACAATGTTTGTGCTCGCCGCTTAACTGTGGTGAGAGTTGATACCGAAAAAGGTCTGCTCCTTGTCAGAGGCTCTGTACCTGGTGTTGACGGTGGTTTGGTTGTGATCTCCGCATCTGTAACCAAATGGAATTAGTTTCTGAACTTTAAGAGAGAGAAAGTAAAATGACATCCGCGCAAGTAGTTGATCTCAAAGGCAAGAAACTGAGTGAAGTAACACTCAGTGACGCAGTCTTTGGCATTAAGCCGAACATGGGCGTAATTCACAATGCCCTGGTCAGACAGCTCGCCAATGCCAGACAAGGTAGTGCTAACACCAAAACCAGAGCTGAAGTTCGTGGTGGCGGCCGTAAGCCATGGCGTCAAAAAGGTACTGGCCGCGCCAGAGCCGGTTCTATCCGTTCACCTTTGTGGGCTGGTGGTGGCGTTCCGTTCGGTCCTAAGCCGCGCGATTACTCCATCACTATGAACAAGAAGATGAGAGTGCTTGCACTTAAATCTGCTCTTGCCGCTAGTGTTGAGAAGTTGGTTGTCGTTCAAGACTTCGACAATCTCAAAGAAGCTAAGACAAAATTGTTCAGCCAAGTATTGAAAGATCTTGGACATGAAGGCAAGAAAGTTCTCGTCGTTCTCGACTATGCCTGCGATGCTTGCGCCCGTGTTGAACGTGCTGCTCGCAATATCGACAGTCTGAAAGTGATCGCAATGAGCAACTTGAACGTCAAAGATTTGCTCCATTACGAAGTCATCCTCACAAATGCTAGAACCCTTGAAGCAATCAACAATCGCTTCGAAGCTTCCAGCAAAGAAAAAACTGAAGGTGACCTTTCTTCTACTGGTAAGACAGTTGCTAAGAAAGCTGCGAAGGTAGAAGCCAAAGCTGCTCCTGCTGCCAAAGCTGAAAAAGCACCAGCCAAGAAAGAAGCTGAAGCTCCTAAGAAGGCCGCTGCTCCTAAAAAAGCTGCAGTCGCTAAAGAAGTAGATGCTGAAGCTAAAAAGCCTGCTCGCGCTAAAAAAGAGAAGAGCGAAGAGTAATTAGAATATCTAAGGACCAAGTGAGATGAACAAACGTCATTCGCAAATCATCATCAGACCAATGATTACTGAGAAGTCTGCTCAACAGATGGAACTCGGTCAATACACTTTCGAAGTGATGAAAGACGCCAACAAAGTTGAAATTGCTCAAGCTATTGAGCAGATGCTTAAGGAACTCTATCCGAAGAGCAAGAGCGAGGTCGTCTCTGTCAATACAAGCGCTATCCGCGGTCGCTTCAGAAGAAGCAAGCGTCATGGTCGCGCTCCAAAAGACAGCAAGAAGGCTATTGTCACCATGTCTGGTGAACCGCTCGAGTTGTTCACTGCCTAATTTTTCAATTAAGCACTCAACTCACAGTTATGGGAATTTTTTAGGAACAGTAAGATGCCTACCCGCAAAGTGAATCCAACCTCCGCAGGCCGCAGGAATATGTCGTTAGCCGATTATTCGGATGTAACTACACATACTCCTCTAAAGAGCTTGCTGCGCCCCTTGAAAAAGCATGGTGGTCGCAACAACCAAGGCCGTTTGACAGTCAGACATAAAGGCGGCGGCCACAAACAGGCCTACCGCGTTATCGACTTCAAACGCAACAAGCATGACGTCCCTGGCGTTATCGCAACTATTGAATACGATCCAAACCGCAACTGCCGTATCTGTCTGGTGCATTATGCCGACGGAGACAAGCGCTATATCTTGGCGCCAAACGGTATCAAGGTTGGTGAGAAAGTTATGTCTGGGCCAGCAGCTGAGATCAAGAACGGCAACGCTCTTCCTCTGCGCGCTATCCCTCTAGGTACTATGGTTCACAACGTTGAATTGACTCTCGGTAGAGGCGGCCAAATGGGTCGTGCTGCTGGAGCTCAAATTCAAGTTCTGGCCAAAGAAGGCAGATATGCCACCTTGCGTTTGCCTTCTGGTGAAATGCGTATGGTGCATCTCGAGTGCATGGCCACCATCGGTCAGTTGGGTAACACCGACGACAAAAACTTGCGTCTGGGTAAAGCCGGTCGCACTCGTTGGTTGGGTATCAAACCTACCAACCGTGGTGTCACCATGAACGCCATTGACCACCCGCATGGTGGTGGTGAAGGTAAGTCGCCAATCGGCGGTAAGCCACAAACACCATGGGGCAAACCAGCTATGGGTTACAAAACTCGTCGCGGTAAGTCTTATACATCGGACAAATTCATCGTTAAGCGCAGAACTAAGTAATTTTGGAGGTTTAAGTGTCTCGATCGCTTAAAAAGGGACCATTCGTTCATCCAGCACTCGTCAAAAAAGTTGATGAGATGAATAAGAAAGGCGACAAACGCGTTATCAAATCCTGGTCTCGCGCTTCGATGATTGTGCCCGAAATGATTGGCCACACAATCGCTATATACAACGGCCGCAAACATGTTCCTGTCTACGTGACTGAACAAATGATTGGCCACCGTCTCGGTGAGTTCGCTCCCACCAGACTGTTCAAAGGACACGCCGGCGGAGACAAAACTGGCAAAAGAGGCTAACTCTAAGTTAGCACTGGCAGTAAGTTAGACCGGAATTTAGTTAGAAGGATCGCAAAAGTGGAAAGCAAAGTTTGCGCAAAATGGATCAGAATGTCACCGCGGAAGGTGCGCCGTGTAGTCAACGAGATTCGCGGTAAAGAAGTTGGCGAAGCTAGAGTTATGCTCAAGTTCATGCCTTACACTGCCGCTCGCGTCGTTGAGAAGCTGCTTTATTCAGCCGTTTCCAACCTCACGCATGCCGAAAAGCAAGCCGTCTCAGAGTCGGAAGCTGACAAATTCAAAGTAGTAGAAGCATTCTGCGACCAGGGACCAACTCTGGAACGCTTCCAGCCAAGAGCAAGAGGCCGGGCTTATCCCATCCTTAAGCGCTCCAGCCACATCACGCTGAAACTTTCAGATATTTAAGTAGAGAGCGCGAAGCAAGAGCTTCAAGAGTTAAAAGGTTCAAGAGTCAAATTGCGAGTCGAAAGACTCGAGTTAGAGTAAGTGAGGACTAAGAAGTTGGGTCAGAAAGTAAATCCTGTTGGTTTTCGCGTCGGTATTCACCGGGGCTGGGCTTCTAACTGGTTTGTTCAGAAGAAAGACGTTGCTCCTCTGATTGAAGAGGATGCTCGCCTGAGAGCCTACCTAAAGAAAGAACTCTCTGGCGCCGGTTGCTCCAAAGTAGAAATTTCTAGAAAAGCAGATCAAGTAACAATCGATATCTACACAGCCAGACCTGGTGTGGTTGTGGGTAAAGGTGGCCAGGGCATCGAAAACCTGAGCTTGAAATTACGTGCCTTGCTAAATCGCACTGGTCTCGATATCAAGATCAACATTCTTGAAGTTAACCGCGTAGACCTAGAAGCTAAGCTTGTTGCCGAGTCAATCGCTCAGCAATTAGAGAAGCGTGTTGCCTTCCGTCGTGCCATGAAGCAAGCAATGCAACGTTGTATGCGCGCTGGTGCCATCGGCGTCAAAATCATGGTTGCCGGCCGTTTGGGCGGTGCTGAAATCGCTCGTACAGAATGGGCCAAAGAAGGCCGTATTCCACTACAAACCTTGCGTGCTGATATCGACTATGCCACTGCCGAAGGAAATACCATGATGGGTATCATCGGCATCAAGGTGTGGATCTTCCGCGGTGAGTTGGAGCCTGGTCAATGGTCACCTCCAAACATCAAGACGCAACAAGAACGTTCACAAGAAGGCGGAGCTCGCAACAATAATAAAGATGCGAGAGATCCAGTTAAGTCTGGTCGTAGACCCAGGAAGGCAGGTCAATAACCCATGTTAATGCCCAAGAGAACAAAATATAGAAAGATGCAGCGCGGTCGCATGTGCGGCGCTGAATCAAGAGGAGTTGAAGTCCAATTTGGGGACTACGGCTTGCAAGTACTCGAGCCTTGCTGGATTACTTCACGCCAAATAGAAGCTGCTCGTAAAGCCATGGTGCGTAGTGTGCGCCGCGGCGGAAAAATGTGGATTCGCGTTTTTCCAGACAAGCCAGTAACTAAGAAAGCAGCCGAGACCAGAATGGGCTCCGGTAAAGGTAACCCAGAGTTCTGGGTAGCCGTTGTCAAAACCGGGCGCGTAATGTTTGAAATGTCCGGAGTGGCCCAGAAAGATGCGCACCACGCACTCGAATTGGCCGCCCAGAAGTTACCTGTTAAATGCCGTGTAATTGAAAGGCATGCCGGAGGAGCCGCGAAATGAGAGTGCGAGAAATGAGAGAGCTTTCCCCTGAGGAGCTGAATGCACGTATTGATGAGACTCGTAAGACAATCGTCGACCTGCGTTTTCAGTTGGCTCTAAGAAAGTTGGAGAGTCCAGCAAAATTGCGTTTAGAAAGAAAGAAACTGGCGCAACTGCTGACAGTGGCTACTGAAAAAGTCATTTTTGTCACTGCTTAAGAAGCTGGACTGAGTTAAAGAGAGAGACTAAGGGGTCGAGAAATGCCAAAGAAGGTATTAGTCGGGAAGGTTGTATCCAACAAAATGGATAAGACAGTTGTAGTAGCTGTTGAAAGCCGTTCACCGCACCACAAGTATGAGAAGCAAATTGCCGAGACGCGCAAGTTCAAAGCTCACGATGCTGAAAACAAGTGTCAAATGGGCGACGTGGTTCGCATTGAAGAATGCCGTCCACTGTCCAAAGACAAAAGATTCACCGTTATTGAAGTGACTGGCCATGCCATCTCTAATAAAGCCAGCGAGGTATCTGCCTCATGATTCAGCAAGAAACAAGACTGACCTGCGCAGATAACACTGGAGCTAGAGAGCTTTTGTGCATCCGGGTCCTGGGCGGATCCAATAAAACATTTGCAACTGTTGGCGATGTCATCGTGGCTACGGTCAAAGATGCTCTACCTAACATGCCCGTGAAGAAGTCTGAAGTTGTCCGTGCAGTTGTTGTACGCGTCAAGCAGAACGTTAGTCGTCCTGATGGTTCAACCATCCGCTTTGACGACAATGCTGCTGTGATTGTGCAAAAAGACGGCAACCCAAAAGGTACTCGCGTGTTTGGACCAATCGCACGTGAACTTCGTGACAAGAACTTCACCAAGATCATTTCATTGGCTCCGGAGGTTCTCTAACAATGGCTTACACAGCTAAAAAAGAAATGTCGGTGCGCTACACCAACGCTCCCATTAAGACCAAAGTCAAAATGGGTAACAAGCAAGTTATCTCGCGCGCACTCGTTAAGCCTAGTGCCACCAACCTGGTGCCATCGGTTCACGTAAAACGCGGCGATCTAGTTATGGTTATCTCTGGTTGCAGAACACGCACCAAGAAAAATGGCCAGAAGCTCGAAGGCGATAGAGGCAAGATCGGCAAAGTGCTTAAGGTATTCCCTAAGCTCGGCAAAGTTCTTGTTGAAGGCGTTAACGTCGTCACTCGTCACGTCAAAGCAAAAAATGCTTATGGCAAGAGCGGCATCATCAAGCAAGAAGCACCTTTGTTTGCTTGCAAAGTAATGCTCTACTCCAACGAGAAGAAGAAACCTGTAAGAGCTGAGTTCCGCAAAGAACTAGGCGTTTAAGACCTATATAAAGAAGCAGAGACGACAAAGACCGTCTCAAGAAGCAGCTAATCAAAAGTAAGGTAGAAGGCAATGTTCGATATCAAAGAAAATTACCAAACCCAGGTAAGAGAAAGTCTTAAAAAGCAATTTGGTTACAAGAATGACTTGCAGGTTCCCCGCATCGTCAAAGTTGTAATCAACATGGGTTTGGGCGAAGCCACCAGCAACGCTAAGGCAATTGAAAATGGCGTCAAAGAATTGGGCATTATCGCTGGCCAAAAGCCAGTGACAAATCGCGCCAAGAAATCCATCGCTACTTTCAAATTGAGAAAGGGTATGCCTGTCGGTGCCTCAGTTACTCTCCGCGGAGAGCGCATGTGGAACTTCCTGGCTAAGCTCATTCACATTTCATTGCCACGTATCCGCGACTTCCGCGGTCTATCCGGCAAATCGTTTGATGGTCGCGGCAATTTCTCCGTTGGTATCAAGGAGCAATTGATTTTCCCTGAAATCAATTACGAGTCAATCGATGCAGTACGCGGCATGGATATTTCCATCGTCACCACTGCCCCAACAGATCAAGAAGCGTATGCACTGCTAGCCGCCATGGGCATGCCCTTCAAGAAGCAGAACGTCAGTCAATAGTTAGAATTTTAAAGAAGAGTCGTAAGGAGAGGAAAGCACAACGTGGCTAAAACATCCATGGTTGATAAGGAGCATAAGCGCCAGGTATTGGTCGCCAAAGGCAAATACCCGAAGGTGCGCTTGCACAATCGCTGTCGCATATGCGGGCGGCCCAGAGCGGTTTATCGCGACTTTGGCTTGTGCCGCTGTTGCTTGAGAAAAATGGCTCACGAAGGTTTGATTCCTGGACTCACGAAGTCTAGCTGGTAGGAGATAGCAAATGCCGGTCACAGATCCAATTTCGGACATGTTCACACGTATTAGAAACGCCATCCGCGTTCAGGCTCCGGCCGTTGAGATGCCCGCCTCCAAGGCGAAGGTAGCTATTGCCGAGCTGTTGCGTAATGAAGGATTCATTTCTTCATTCGAGACAAGAGCCCTAGGCTCTCCTGAACAACGCATGCGCATTGTTCTTAAATACGGCAGTAAGGGCGAACACGTTATTCAAGGTTTGAAGCGTGTATCTAAGCCTGGTCTACGGGTTTATCGCCCATCCAAAAAAGTGCCCAGAGTTTATGGCGGAATGGGCGTAGCAATAGTTAGCACCAGCCGCGGGCTAATGACTGATCGCCAAGCTCGCAAGAGCAACCTCGGCGGCGAAGTTGTTGCCGAAGTCTGGTAATCATAATAAGTAGGTAGGAGTTAAGAGCAATGTCTCGTATCGGTAAAGCACCAATCCCAGTGCCATCTGGCGTGACGGTTCAGATTGATGATCACAAAGTGACCGTCAAAGGACCTAAAGGACAACTAGATCGTACTTTTGTCCCTGAGATGTCTTTCAAGCATGAAGATGGCAAAATCACAGTGACCCGTAATTCTGAAAACAGAACTACGCGTAGCTTGCATGGTTTGAGCCGCACTCTTTTGGCTAACATGGTCAAAGGGGTCAACGAAGGTTTCGATCGCAACCTTGAGATTATCGGCGTTGGCTATCGCGCCGCCATGGATGGCAACAAGTTGGTAATGCAACTGGGCTATTCCCACCCTGTTGAAATCACTCCACCTGCAGGCGTCACTATTGCTGTTGGCAAAGGTAACGTTATTACCGTTAGTGGAATCGACAAACAAGCTGTTGGCGACGTAGCGTCCTTTATTCGCGAGAAGCGTCCACCTGAAGTTTACAAAGGTAAGGGCGTTAAATATGCCGGTGAAGTTATCCGCCGTAAAGCTGGTAAGGCTGCTGGTAAGAAGAAGTAATTTATAGAGGACCGGGTTAATGATTAAGAAGCTAGACAGAAAGCTCAATCGCATCAAAGTTCACTACCGCATCCGTCGCCGGTTGTCTGGTAGCACTGAGCGTCCACGGCTTTGCGTATATCGTTCGAACAAGCATATTTATGCTCAAATCATCGACGATACCACTGCCAAAACACTTGTAATGGCAAGCACTCTCGATGCCGAACTGAAAGACGCCAAGACCTGGAATGTCGAATCAGCTAAGACAGTTGGTGCCCTTGTTGCCAAACGCGCTAAAGCTAAAGGCATTGATTCAGTTGTATTCGATCGTGGTGGCTATATCTACCATGGCCGTGTCGCCGCAGTGGCAGAAGCCGCTCGTGAAGCTGGTCTTGAGTTCTAGAACAAAAATAGTTTTTACGTTTTCCGATTTAAAATCCGATTAAAAAGATAGTAGAGGGTACTTCTAGATGGACAGAGAAGATAAGGTTGCCGGAATCGAGGATGCAATTGCTCCAGTAGCAGCACCCGATGGCGCTCGTCGCGGCCGTCGCGGACCTGGTGGTGGAGGCCGCGATGGTGGCCCTAGTCGTCGTCCTGATGACAACAAGCGTGAGCGTGTTGAGTCTGAATGGGAAGAGAAAATCATTCAAGTTCGCCGCGTAACTAAAGTAGTTAAGGGTGGTAAAAAGCTCTCCTTCCGCGCTGTAGTTGCTGTCGGTAACGGCAAAGGTCAAGTTGGCATCGGTGTTGGTAAAGCATCCGAAGTTGTATCGGCCATTCAAAAGGGTGTTGTTGATGCAAGAAAATCTCTTGTTTCAGTTCCTCTAGTGGGCACTACAATTCCTCACCAAATTACAGGAAAGACCGGCGCCAGCCGAATTCTTTTGAAACCAGCTGCTAAAGGTACCGGAGTAATCGCCGGTGGTGCTGCCCGTGCCATTCTTGAACTTGCTGGTGTTGGTGATGTACTTTCCAAATCACTAGGATCGCGTTCACCACTAAACGTAGCTCGCGCTACAGTTGCTGGTCTCAAAGGTCTGAGAACATTCGAAGATGCTGCACGTCTGCGTGGCGTAAGCATTCGTCAACTGTTTTCATAATCAAGAACTGCATCAGATGCAGCTCGTACAAATCTAAAGTTCAATTGAGGGGTCGAAATGTTACGGATAACTTTAACGAAGGGTCTCGTCGGTAAGAGAGACGACCAGAAGAAAGTCGTTCGCGCGCTTGGACTACGCAAGTTCAACAGCAGTGTATTGCACGCTGACAGCCCAACCATTCGTGGCATGGTGAACAAAGTTCATCACTTAGTCACAGTGGTTGAAGAGAAAGAAGCTGCTGCTCCTGCAAAAAGCGCCAAGAAAGCTAAGTAATTAGCACCAGTACAGAAATTAAGTACGTTATTTAAGTCAGCCGAGTCGTCAACCTAAACAGTAAGTGACGGCGTGAGGCAAAGGAGAAACGATGGAAATTGATGAAGTAAGACCAGATCAAGGCTCACGCAAGAAGAGAAAAAGAGTAGGTCGCGGCCGCGCTTCCGGACACGGTAAAACTTCTACCCGTGGTCACAATGGTCAAGGTCAGAGATCAGGTGAAGCTAGACGTTTTGGTTTTGAAGGCGGTCAAACACCGTTGTTCAGAAGACTGCCTAAGATTCACAACTTCGATTCAGTTCCAGGACGCGACTGGGTGATCATCAACGTCGATGCCTTGAACGTATTGCCAGCTAACACTGAAGCAACTCCGGATGCTCTTGTTGCTCACGGAGTTATCCGCAAGCACAATGACAGCTTGAGAGTACTTGGCAATGGTGATTTGAAAGTTGCTGTGAAAGTAAGTGCTCACCACTTCTCTCAAGGTGCTATCGATAAGATTCAGGCTGCCGGCGGTTCTTATGAAGTAATTCAACCAGCTGCACCAACCCGTAATCCTAAAAATCGCTAGTAGTGATCTAGTTCAAAATTGCAACGCTCCAGTGGTTCTACCTGCTGGAGCGTTCTAATATTTTGCTATTTTTTACCGCAGCAGCAGAGCTTTGTTAGTAATAGAGCCTACAATTAAGAGTTGAAGAGTTGACGAACAGATCTTGCCAAGCCAACTAAGCCAATTAGGGCTTGCAAAGAGAATAGGGGAACAGAATGTCAGAGAGTGTGAGCAAACGTGGTGCGAAGATAGGGGGCCCAGAAGACTGGCTCGCTCTACTTAGTGCTCCTGGTCTAAAAGAAAGAATCATTTTCACCCTGACTATGATTTTTCTCTATCGCTTAGGTGTGCACGTACCGATTCCAGGAGTTGACCCTGGTGCTTTTACTAAACACCCTGAACTGGCTCAGAACTTACTTGGCATGATTGACTTGTTCACCGGCGGTGCCTTGAACAAGCTTTCAGTTTTCTCAATGGGTATTGGACCGTTCATCACGTCATCTATTGTCATGCAGTTGATGACTGTGGTTATTCCTAAGCTTGAGAATCTGCAGAAAGAACAAGGCGAGCAAGGCCGCCGGCAGCTAGCTCAGATTTCTCGTGTTGCCACTGTGTTCTTGGCAATCTTCCAGTCGTTCATGTTGGCTCAGTTGTTGTCTCGTATTCCCGGAGTAGTAATTACTCCCGGTCCACTATTTTTGATTAACACTACGATTATCCTGACATCGTGCGCTGTCTTCATCATGTGGATGGGCGAACTGATTACTGAGCGTGGTGTCGGCAACGGTGCTTCACTTTTGATCTTCCTTGGTATTGCCGCTCGCATGCCTGTCATGATCAAAAATACGATCGAATCAGTACAAACAGGACAAGCTCCTGTTTGGGGCGTCACTGCCCTGGTTATCTTCTTCCTTTTAGTGGTGGCTTTTATCGTTCGCTTGCAGCAGGGAGTGCGCAAGGTGATGGTAATGGGCTCCAGGCGAAATGTTGGTAGGCAGATATTTGCCGCTCCTGAAGACTATATGTATTTGCCGGTTAACCCATCAGGGGTTATGGCGATCATCTTTGCTTCTTCGCTTCTGATGTTTCCTTCGACCATCATGCAGTTCCTCGCCCAGCAGAAAACCGATCCCGGTCAGGTGCTCTACAACGTCATCAAAGATATCCCTGGCATTGGTGCTGCTTTTGTTAGCCTGTGTCAGCAAACTTGGGCCAAAGATACCTGGGGTTTCCTCGCTCAAGAGGGTGCTAATGCTTTCTCTTATTATCGTTGGGAGCATTCGCTGGTTTACTTTGTCTTGATTCTATTCTTTGCTTTCTTCTATTCTTCAATCATCTTGCCCGTGCGCGATATGTCCGAGAATTTGAGAAGAAGTGGCCGCGCTATTCAAGGCGTTCGTCCTGGTCGGCCTACTGCTGATTTCTTAGAAAAGACCCTCAATCGTTTGACTTTTATTGGTGCCGCTTCGGTTGCTGTCATTGCAATTGCCCCGATTCACATCGAGCAGTGGACACAAGTGACGACACTACAGGGCCTCGGTAGTACATCTCTAATCATTCTGGTTGGCGTCGCCATCGACACCCAGCGCCAGATTCTTACCCATGCGCTTTCTTCTAAGTATCAAGCGCGTGGCTTATTCAAATCTCAAGACAAGAAGGAAATCTAAATGCGCATTTTGTTTTTAGGCGCTCCTGGAGCTGGTAAAGGTACGCAATGCAAGAAGCTTTCGACTAAGTTTTCATTGCTGCATTTGTCATCCGGAGACCTTTTGCGTGAGGCTGTGAAAAACAGTACCAAAGCCGGTCTCGCTGCAAAAGAATATATGGATAAAGGGCAGTTAGTGCCTGACCAAGTTTTGATCGACCTATTTAGGGAAAAACTCAGTCAGCCTGAGAGCGCTAAGGGCTTCATACTTGATGGCTTCCCGCGTAACCGTGCCCAGGCTGAAAGCTTAGATGTTCTCTTGGCTGAACTGAAAGCATCGCTTGATGTTGTAATTGACTTGCAAACTAGCGATTCGATTCTCGAAGAGCGTATTACTGGTCGTCGCGTCTGTCCAAATAAGGCTTGTAATGCCGTCTATCACGTCAAATTTTCACCAGCCAAAAAAGATGGCATCTGTGATCTTTGCGGCACCGAGCTTTCTCACCGCTCTGATGATAAGCCTGAACTCGTGAAGCAGCGTCTCAGCGTTTATCACGAACTGACTGCACCTTTAATTGATTACTACGGTAGTAAAGGGATAGTCTCAGCCGTTAATGGCGAGGGCGAGCAAGAAGTTATTTTTGCCGATATTTTGAAAGCCCTGCAGTCAAAGGTATCGAACTAGACAATGATATTAACCAAAGAAGAAGATATCGAACTTATTCGTGAGGCAGGTCGCCTTGCTGGTGCGGTGCTTGAAATGATTTCAAGAGCGGCGGCCCCAGGCATCACCACTTATGAGCTCGATCAGATGGCTGAGAAAGCCATTACCGATGCTGGCCACATTCCCACATTCAAAGGCTACCGGGGTTTCCCGGCGACGGTTTGTGCCTCGGTCAATGAAGAAGTGGTACACGGTATTCCCAGTAAGAAGAAAGTGCTTAAAGATGGCGATATTTTAAGCCTAGATATTGGCGTTTCGGTGCGGCGTATGGTTGATGGCAAGCCTTTCAATTTCATTGGCGACACCGCCATGACCGTGCCTATCGGAACTGTAACGAAAGCCGTACAAAACCTTTTGGATGCTACTCAACGTTCTTTGTATGAAGCCATAAAAGTAGCGAAAGCCGGTGCTACTCTCGATCAAATTGGTGGCGCTGTAGAAGATGTTGGTAAAGAAGGTGCTTTTGGCATCGTGCGAGATTACGGTGGACACGGCATTGGGCCTGACTACCATGAAGATCCATTCATCTTCAACTATCGCACCGGTAGCAAGACCAAGTTGAAACCTGGTATGGTAATAGCGATTGAACCGATGTTCAATCAGGGCGGCGACAAGGTTCGCACCAAACCAGATGGCTGGACTGTTGTAACACAAGATTACAGACCATCGGCCCATTTTGAGCATTCTTTGCTCATCACTGATGGTGACGCTGAAATACTTACTAAGCGTCCCAACGAGGTAGTTGGATGACTAAACAGGGCGTAATAGAATTCGAGGGTACCATCCGGGAATCCTTGCCCAATGCCATGTTTCGGGTAGAGCTGGACAATGGACACAAAGTTCTGGCTCACATATCAGGCAAGATTCGGAAGAACTTTATTAAGATACTTCCTGGCGATCGCGTTCGTGTAGAGCTCACTCCGTATGACCTCACGCGCGGAAGAATCACATACCGAATCAAAGATTGATTGATTTGTGGTGATTTGAGGTACAATGGGACGTTTGTCTGAAGGGCACTTGTTTTGCATGTAAATGCGGGCAGGTAACGTCTTCGGTGAAATAAGCTTAGCGTCGTTTCATACGTATTAAGTGAACAAGAGACACAACAAGTAAATAAGGGATGCGGTGAAAGCCGCTCAGAGAGCTGAATTATGAAAGTTAGAGCGTCAGTAAAGAAGATTTGTGAGAAGTGCAAAGTGATACGCCGTAAAGGTCGCGTCGCTGTTATTTGTGAAAATCCAAAGCACAAACAACGCCAAGGTTAAGAAGTGACAAGTTAACTCTTGTTAGGATATTAGACGCATATATTGCGCTACTTTGATACCTTGAGTGCTTGCCTCTTATTGCAAGAAGTTGTTCGCGTGAAAGTTTTGACTATGTGTTTTACGTATCTGTTTTAAGTATCTGTTTGAGGTTAAAGGACAAATGGCCCGTATTGCCGGTGTAGACCTGCCGAGAAACAAGAGAGCGCCAATTGCGCTTACTTATATCCACGGCATTGGCAGAACAACTGCCGCCAAAATCTGTAAGAAAGTAGGCATTCCTGATTCGAAGCGCGTACAAGACATGACTGAAGAAGAAGTCGGTCGCGTTCGTGAAGAGATTGAGAAGAGCGGAAATTACCAGGTCGAAGGCGATCTAAGACGGGTTGAAGGTCTTAACGTTAAGCGTTTGATTGAAATCAATTGCTTCCGTGGCCAAAGACACAGAAGAGGCCTGCCAACTCGTGGACAGCGCACCAAAACCAATGCTAGAACTCGTCGCGGACGCAAGCGCGTTACCGTAGCCGGTAAGAAGCAAGCTCCCGGTAAGTAAACCTAGGTAGTAAATCTAGGTAGCAAATCATTAAGTAGTAAGAGCATTAACTAAAGGATAGAAGCAGGAAAGCTATGGCTAAGTCACCGAAGGCTAGAACTAAGAAAAAAGAACGTCGTTATGTACTGCAGGGCATCGTTCACATTTCAAGTACCTTCAATAACACCATCGTCACTTCTACTGACCCACAAGGTCAGGTGATCGCTTGGGGTTCTGCTGGTACAGCGGGCTTCAAGGGCGCTAAGAAGGGCACTCCCTTCGCCGCTCAACAAGCTGCTGAATCTGTGGCCAAGCGTTCCATGGACCAGGGCATGAGACAGGTTGAAGTATTGGTTAAAGGGCCTGGAGCCGGCCGCGAAACTGCAATTCGTGCTTTACAGAGTTCCGGTCTCGAAATCACTTTGATCAAAGACGTCACACCAATTCCCCACAATGGTTGCCGTCCACCGAAGCGCAGAAGAGTCTAGTCACTGACCTTTTAAGCGTTATTACTGCCACCAGAAGCCCTCATAGTTGAGTACTATTCAAATTAATGAACACATCAATCGATACTAGAAGCTTCGCCGACAGCCACTTTCGTCACGGAGATAATATGGAACCTTTAAGAATCAAGTGCCTTGAGAACAAGACCGGAGCTGATGGCTCTATATACGGTAAGTTCGTCATTGAACCATTGGAAAAAGGTTATGGCACTACCCTTGGTAACGCCGTAAGAAGAGTATTGCTCTCTTCTCTCGACGGTTCTGCCGTTACTGCTGTCAGGATCGAAGGCATTACTCACGAATTCACCACAGTTCCTGGTGTTGTTGAAGACGTGATCGACATCATGCTTAATCTGAAGGGCCTGGTCGTAAAGACTTTCAGCAACGAACCACAATATTTGCATCTCGATATCGATAGATCTGGTGCTGTCACCGGTCGCGACATCATGTGCCCAGCCGACGCTACTATCATCAACCCCGATTGGCAGCTTTGCACATTGGCAGAGGGTGGTCGTATTCGTGCTGAAATCACTGTTGAGCGTGGCCGAGGCTATGTGCCTGCTGATTCACACAGCCACTACAAACAAGCTATCGACGTTCTTCCTATCGATGCTGTTTTCATGCCTATCCGCAAAGTAAGCTACAACGTTGAGCCTACTCGCGTTGGCGAATCAACTGATTTTGACAAATTGACTATTGAACTTTGGTCCAATGGTTCCATGGATGCTACCGAAGCAATTTCTCAAGCTGCTCGTCAGATTATTGAGCACTTGCTACCGATAGCTGAATTGTCCGGTAAGCCAATGGTGCCGGCAGCTACTCAACCTCAACAGCAAGACGGCAAACATAGCTCCATCTCTATCGAAGAGCTTGAGCTTTCAGTTAGAGCCTATAACTGCTTGAAGAGAGCCAATATCAATTCACTCGGCGAGCTTCTCAAATTGTCTTACGACGATCTGATGAATATCAAAAACTTCGGTAAGAAGTCAGCTGATGAAGTGATTGAACGTCTTCGCCAATTCGGCCTCACCTTGGCCGATACACCGAAAGACAAATAACTTAAAGCCCGTTAAAAGATAGCCCAAAAGTACAAGATTAGAAGGAACTGTTATGCGTCACAGAGTACCCGGCCACCAACTAGGCCGCCCCGCCGACCAAAGAAAAGCGGTATTGCGCGCACTAGCTACCGAGCTGCTTCGTCACGATGAGATCGAAACTACCCTTGCTAAGGCAAAGGCTGTTCGCTCCCACGCTGAGAAGATCATCACCAAAGGTAAGCACGGTCAGGTAGGCGATTACAAAGCTCTTCACGAGAAAGCTAAAAACGGCGATAAAGAAGCCGCTAAAGAAGTAGCTCGTGTAGTGCACTTGCGTCGTCAGGTGTCTAGCTATCTTTACGACAAAGAAGTAGTGAGAAAGGTATTCGACAATATCGCTCCTCGCTATAAAGATCGTCAAGGCGGTTACACCCGCATTATCAAAATTGGACCTCGCCGCGGAGACAACTCCGAAATGGCGATCATCCAACTGGTCTAGACATAGATTCTGTAGGCATTATCTAAGTGCCACGCATCGCCCTCCTGCTTGAGTATTCCGGGAAGAATTTCCACGGCTCTCAATTCCAGGGGGGCGTTCGCACTGTTCAGCATGAATTAGAAAAGGCCGTTAGTGTTTTGGCCAAAGTCGATATGCGAGTGCATATGAGTGGGCGCACCGACACTGGTGTCAATGCTGGGGGCCAGGTGGCTCATTTTGATTTTCCTTTTGCCGGCCCTGATTACGAGCTAGATTTGCATCAGATGGCCTGGAGTTTGAACGGAATTTTGCCCCGAGATATTTCGGTGGTGGATTTGCAGGTGGTTCCAGAAACATTTCATGCTCGTTACAGTGCGACAAAAAGACAATATGTTTATCGAATCTTGAACCGTTCGCAACGATCTGCCTTGTTAAAAGATACTCACCTCCACGTGCGTCAGCCGTTAAGCTTGAAACCCATGCAGGACGGGGCTTCTCGCCTTTTGGGGCAGCATGATTTTAGTGCTTTTCGCTCCTCTACCACCTCGAATGCTAACCCATCTTGCCTGATTTACCGTGCTGAATTGTTGAATTTACGTGAAGGGGAGCTGGAGTTCTGGATAGCGGCCGATCACTTCGTGTACAATATGGTCCGCATTATTGTCGGAACCCTACTAGAAATAGGGCTCGGCAAAAGGGACGCGGAGAGTGTTTCTCAGGCTCTTGAGAAAAGAGATCGAGAGCTCGCCGGCCCTAACGCTCCCCCTTGGGGTTTGACGTTGGATTCGGTCCATTACCCCGAAGCCTTCAGGCTGTGGGAGCAAAAGTTCCAGGAGATTTTAAAGTGAAGACTTATTGCCCGAAACCAGAAGAAGTAACCAGAGAATGGTTGGTAGTCGATGCCGAAGGTAAAACTTTGGGTCGTGTTGCCAGTGAAGTTGCCAATGTACTCAGAGGCAAGCACAAACCTGAATACACCCCTCACGTTGATTGCGGCGACTTTGTCGTTGTTGTTAATGCCGAGAAGATTCAAGTCTCCGGTAAAAAAGAAGTTCAAAAGATGTATAGACACCACTCTGGTTTCCCAGGTGGTTTCAAGGAAGAAAGCCTTGCTCACTTGAGAGCAAGACGGCCTATCGCCATCCTTGAAAAAGCTATCCGTGGCATGATGCCCCACAACAAATTGGGCGATCGCCAGTTCACCAAGTTGAAAGTCTATGTTGGCGCTGAGCATCCACACATTGCTCAAAAGCCTTCTGACTTGAAGCTTCCTGAACACGTTCACGCTAGCTAATTAGCGACCGGTAGACAATATTCAGAACATTCGAAGATATATACATAGGAAAAAGAGTTCCACATGACTAGCGTTATTCAGTACATCGGCACAGGACGAAGAAAGTGCGCCACAGCCAGAGTTCGTTTGATACCTGGTACCGGTACGGTCACTATTAATGGCCGCACCATGGAAGATTACATTGGTGGTCGCCCCGGTCTAGCTAAAGAAATTTATGCTGGTTTTGAAGCGGCAGACGCCATGGGCAGATTTGATGTCATGGTTTTGGTCCGCGGTGGTGGTATTGCTGGTCAAGTTGGTGCTATTCGCCACGGTATCGCTCGGGCCTTGTCTGAGGCTGCTCCACAAAATCGTCCGACCCTGCGTGCCGAAGGTCTGCTTACTCGCGACCCACGTATCAAAGAGCGGAAGAAAGCTGGTCGTAAGAGAGCTCGTAAACGGTTCCAATTCTCGAAGCGTTAAATTGTTGGAGCTTATGCTCCTGTCGATTGCAGCTTAATTCAAAACATCAAAACGGCCAGCAATGGCCGTTTTTTTATTGCCAATAAAAAAATGGCAGTGCTGATACTCTGCCATTTTCAGATTACTCGGGCTAACCGGATCTATTATCGGGGCTATTCTCTCAGCTATTCTTGCACTGCTTGGTCGCTAGCTTCGCTCTCAGGTTCTATCTGGGCAGAACCAGAACCGGGCTTGATCATCTCAGTGTCTTTGCCGCCGACAATGCCCTGGGCTCTGAATTTATTTTGAAAGCGAAAGAGGGCGACAAAGGCGGAAAGGGCTATGGCAACCGTTAGTATTATGAAGCCCCAGCCAGCTGGTTCTTGATAGTTGTAAAGTAAAAAGGCGCCGGCGGAGAAGCTGACACAGGATAGGAATAGTGACAGAGGAATATAGAGGGCGCTAATTGACTGCCAGACCTCAGCTTTCTCTGCTGCTAGTTCAGCTGCCTGACGTTGTTTTTTTGCTGCAATCTGTTCGGCGGTCAATGAAACTTTAGGCTCTTGGCCGTCAAGTTTGCGCTCTTCCACTAGCTCACCTGTACTCATAATGCTCCTCATGCGCTCACTATTTAGTGGCTGCTTGACTATATATTAGCATCAGCTCTGCTCCCCTTTCCTTATTGCTTCCTCAGGCTTTCTTTGGCTTAGTCTTGCGGGCTCACAACCATTAAAAGAATTTGCCTGGGATGATACACTGGTGACGATGTCAAAGTTTCCGACTAAGTCTAAAATCAGATCCGAGATAGAAAAACTGTGCCCGCAGTGCCGTCGACCGGTAAATAGGCGGATGGGTTTTTGTTTGGATTGTGGCGACTTTGTCGATTCCTCTAAGACTTTGTCTAGAAGCGGTCGTCAGCGAGCTTTAGAGGCACCTCAGGCGCGCCGTGTGCTACGTGGTTCACCGCTGAAGACACCAGTGCTTCTTGTCGGCGGTTTACTTGCCACCATTTTGCTTGGCCTATTCGCCCTTACTGTGTATGAGTGCTGCAATAGCTTTGATGCCAGTCATAAAGATTTGGTCAGGCTAGCCGAGAGCTATCTGGCCAAAGGTGATGAAGCCAATGCCGTAAGCGTACTCGAGCGGAGCCTCTTGGAAGAGAAGCGGCCGAAGCAAGAGCAGCGACAAGTTTTGCTCGATCGTGCTCTTTTTGCCCTGGCCGCTAAGATGGTTACTCAGGGAAAATATCGCGACGCCGTTACCTGCTATTCCCGTATTTCGCCTGGCTTTGAGCATCATGATGAAGTGCTGAAGCTTATTGCGGAGTATTCCGATAAAGCTCTGCCGGTAATTTTTGGCGCTGCTGAAAATGCCGACACTGTAGATAAGGGGCGGGAAGTAAGTCCTGTCGGTATCTTGATGCATCAGGCCAGTGGTGCCAAGAGTGAAAGTATGAGCCGACTTGAGAAAGCCGTGATGACCGTGGTGCCTTCTTCTGGTTCCAATTCTAGTTCTAGTGCTAGTTCTACAAGCAAAATTACCAATAAGGTAGTCGATAAACCAGGACTAGCACCAGCTTTAATTGCACCAGAGCCAAAACAAGAGTCTAAATCAGCAGCGAAAGTTGAGAACTCAGCTCCCGCTTTGCCTTCCCCCTCTCAGTCTAGTTCTGAAAAGGGTATAGCTCGCTACAATGAACTGTTAGCCGATTATTTCGTTCGCCATAGTGGCAGCGCTGCAGAGCCGCCGTCTTACGAAGAATGGGTTAAGTCTGGAACGAAAGATTTTTAAATGACGAAGAAGCATTCGCCTGGACCACATACTAGTGCTATTGCGGCCGATGTCAGTGCAGAGCAACACTGGGTCGGGCGCAAAGCTGTTCTAATTTTCTGTTCTATTCTGTTCTTGTTATGTCTGGCCGCTCATGCTGCCTCTATCTGGAATGGCTTTACTCTAGGCGATTATTTTCAGGTTCAACCATTACGTGGCATTGAGCCAAAAAAATGGAATGAGTACTGGATTCAGTTATTCGCTGATGGTTTTCTTCATCCTTTTTCTGCACCCATAACGGCTGCCTCAATTGCCATTGACTTTCAGTCCGCTGGCTTTAATCCGGCTCTATACCATGCGGTAAATGTGCTGTTGCACGTTGGTTGTGTCATAAGTTCATTCTTCTTGCTTAGTCGTCTAACCACATTCTTCCGAGCCGGTCGTAAGTATGTCGCTGCTAGTAATTACCCCCTTCTCGTTCCTTTTCTGGCCTCGGCACTACTGGCGGTGCATCCTATAGCTAGTGATTCTGTCGCTCATATAATGAGTCGCGGCAGTTTGATTACATTCTTGTGCTTCTCCCTGGCAATGAATGCATTTCTCACTGGTTTTATGGCCAAGTCGGTGGGGCGAGGAGTGTTTGGCTATTTGGCGGCTTATCTGTTTGTTGCCTTTTCAGTTTTTACTTCCTGTCAGGCCATTACTATTCCGCTTTCAATGATTGTTCTAGGTTTACTCTTAAAGCCAGCCAATGATGGCAACGAAGGTTGCTATTCTTGGCAAGATTGGCTCTACGAAAGAGCTTGGGAGTTTGGTGCTCTGATAGCTACCACCGTCGGTTTGCCCTTCTTATTTATGTTCAAGAGCACCTTGCCTGTGGGAAATGGTCTGGGTTTGCCTCTTCTACCTGAGCAAGTTTATTTTGCCACGCAATTTAAAGTACTAGCTTTGTACTACCTGCGCATTTTTATTCTGCCCATTGGCCTTACTATTGCTCCAGTATTTGCTATCGCCAGCGGCTTTGGTGACCCCGGTGCTCTAGCTGGAATGGCTGTAGTGGCTATTGCCTTGGGCTTGATGGCGAAATTTAAAAGCCAACCCCTGACGTTTTTTGGCTTGTATCTATTTCTGATTGGTTTGTTGCCGCAGGCTGTCGTCTTGCAGTCTGAGTATGCCTCGGCGGAGCGCTTCTATATGTCGTGCTTTGGTCTGTGCCTGGTAGTCGCTGACTTACTTGCGCCACTAGTGGCAAAGATGCTGCAACAAGCTGGCAGTAAGATATTGGGTCTGCCTGCTAAGCCATTGTTGCTTGTTACGTTTGCCTTGTTAACTCTAACTGGTCTGTCTAACTGGCGGGATCGAGCTTATTCTAGTAATAGCGCACTTTTGCGTGGTGCCCTGAGGCTTGAAGCAAACGATTCTAAGCTCAGGGCTTTGCTGGCATTTTTGCTCAGCATTGATGGTGGCATCAATGTTGAGCGTGGCAACATTGAAGCATTGCGAGCCCTGAAGCAAGATGAGAAACTGCCTTTGGCTCTCATGGCGCAGGCAAGCTATCAAAGTATGCAGAGGATGAATTCTGAGGCCGCTAATTTATTTTCTGCTGCTCTAAAGCTGGCAGAAGAACAAAAGCTCTCTTCTGAGATTGTTCTTTCGGCAAAAGCTGGCTTGGCCTTGGCCATGGCTGAGCAAGAAACAATTACTAATCCTCCTTATATGCAAGAGCTAGCTAAAAGCGCTCTTACTCTCTATCCTGCTAAGGCCAAGCTGCATTTGGCACTGGGTAAAGCCTATTTAGCTGAGAACAAACCTGAATCAGCTGAACTAGCTTGCCGCCAGTTTGACCGCGGTCGAATTTTTGACCGCAATGACGTTGATTTCACCGAACCCTATGTGCGAGCAGCTCTCAACACAGGCTATCCCTTCCGGTTCGAAGTAGCACATGGTGCCGCGCGCACGGCCTTTAAAATTAAGAACTCGGCCACCACCGAATTATTGTGGGCCCGGGCGTGTCTAGAAACTGGACGAATTCGCAAGGGCATGGCCCTTATCAATCAATACTTAGAACGGGTGGCTCAGCCTACTGCTGAGGCCTATAAGATTGCATCTGGCCTAGCTAAGCAGTCGGGCGATCAGGCTGCTGCTGCTGCCTACCTATCCCTGGCCAAGAAGATCGATCCAGAAATTGATAAGCATGTACATCTATTTTTGATTGTGCCGCCAAAGCCTAGCGGTGAAGACAATCAGGGGCCGAGCAAAATAGGTAAGTGATAAAGGCCTATTTCTATCTAGGGTAAATCCGCTTGATAACCCTGGCGAAATCTTCAGAATAGAAAGCCTCAGTAGCCTTGGCTTAGACAGGAATTTACTAATGAACCTACCAAATACTGGAGCTTTGAGCTCGGTTGCTTTCTTGCGCCCATATCTAAAAAAGACTGTGGTGGCTATCAGTATTGTCTTATGCTTTGGCGCAGTTATTTCAATGCTGCATGACATTGAATACACAGGCTAGGATGTGTCGGTCAGAGGACTGCGCATTTTTACATGGCTGAAGCTTCTGGTACCGAAGAGTATGTACGCCCAAAAAGAACTGAAGCTACCACGGGCAGAAAGCGTTCTTTTTACCCGCGGTCTCGAATCTCTTAGACCCGAGTTTATCGAACAAGGCGCGGTTTATGATTGTCGTTTTCTTGCCACTGTGGCTTCGCTATGTGCCAGTGAAAGTAGCCGCCGTCAGTTGTTCTCTTCTATTAAGGCTGTTAGCGACGGTGGCTATAGTGTTTATTTCCCTGGTATTAAGGAGACAGTGACAGTCTCAAAACTTAGTCCGTATGAGCTTCTACTCTATGCTAAAGCCAAAGACGGAGATTGTCTTAGTACCGGAGTTTGGCTGCCCGTGCTTGAGAAAGCTTATGGACAATATCGCAACGAGCACCAGAATCTGTTTGACCAGACTCGCCGTTTTTGTAAACATGCCATCTTAGAGGGCCGCTTTACGTCTAATTCTGAACTGCCAGGCTTTGCAGCTGCCTATGGTGCTACCGATGACCAGGCTGCCGTTTTACTTGGTGGTCGGCCGCTGACCGAATATAAAACATTTTCTTTTGAGTGTGGAGAGTTTGGCTTTGGCAAGGGTTACGTCACCTTAAGGCAGTTGAGCAGCTGGTTTAATCGTGCTCAAGTTAGTCGCGATTTTGCCATTGAGCAAGAAGGTGCTTTGCGTCAATGTAGTCAGGGACGTCTTTTTGGTATTGCCACCACTGAGTTAAATGGCAACTGCCAGGCCTATGGACTGATGCCTGGTCATGCCTATGGTCTATTGGCTTACAGCCCAGAGAAGCGCTCCATCAAGCTGAAAGATCCATTTGCTCGGGGTGACCTCCGCAGAGCCGATTCAAAAAAAGCTCTAGACGGTTTGGATGACGGTATATTCGAAATCGGCTTGAGCGATTTCAATTTACTTTTCTCGCACCTTAGATTGGCTGAGTAAAGTGAGCTTACCAGCCTGCAATCTTGGTCTTGAGGTCAGCAAGACTGTTAACTGGCTTTTCACAGGTAAAGTTTTGGCAGATATAAACAGTGGTTTTTTGATCAATCGCAGTCTTGTCTTTGAGAAATTCTAGTTCTGCCTTAGCGCTTGCCACTGCCACCACTTTGTTGGGGTAGTATTTCTGATGCAAGGCAAAGAGCATCTCGCTCTGATCGTCTGGATTGGGAGCAAGCGCTATTGCTACTTCTGGGCCATTAAACAGATACATGTCTAGACAGCTGAGCAAATTGGCAAACTGATCAGGCATGCGACTAAAGTGGGGGCCGTAAAGGCCAAATATTTCTTCGACTAATGTCAGATACTCTGCTTTACCAGTCAATTTAGAGAGTTTCAGCAAAACTGAAGTGGCTACGGATGTGCCAGAGGGCACTGAGCCATCGTAGTGACTGCGTGGCCTCACCACTAGCTCTTCGTGATCGTGAGCTGTGAAGAAGAAGCCGCCTTCTTCTTCATCTCTGAAGTACTTGAGCATAGATTGCGCCAGCTGCTCGGCCGTGTTCAGCCATTTAGCATCACCGTCCACACTGGCCAGGTTGAGTAGAGCCTCAATGAAATAAGCGTAGTCATCAAGGCAACCTTGTAGTTTGACTATGCCTTCTTTATCTGTAGTATTGACGGGCATGCCCCAGACTCGCATGAGGCGGTCATCAACTTTCAGGTAGTCTAAGATGAAGTTGGCTGCTTTGGTTGCCGACTGTAAGTATTCTGGCTTGGCAGTGGCCTTATAGCCTTCAACAAAGGCTGTAATCATCAAGCTGTTCCAGCTGGTAAGCACTTTCTCGTCGCGAGTTGGTCGAATGCGTTTGGAGCGCTCGTCCATTAGTTTTTCCGACGCACTATCAATGCGCTGCCAGAGTTTGTCTAAGGGGGTGGTGAACTGGCGAGAAAGCTCTTCTGGTGACTTGCTCAGATGCAAGATTGATGTTTTATGTTCAAAATTACCGCGCTCAGTCACACCAAATACTTGGTTGAACCAGGCACCATCTTCTTCGCCTAAAGCTGCTGTAATTTGCTCGGGGCGCCAGACATAGAACTTGCCTTCTTCGCCTTCTGAGTCGGCATCTAAGCTTGAATAGAATGCTCCTTGTTTAGTTGTCAGCTCACGGCTGACAAAATTTAAAATACCTTCTGCCACTCGCAACCAGTATTCCCGTCCGGTTAATAAATAGCCGTCAATATAAGTTTTGGCTAGCAAGGCATTGTCGTAGAGCATTTTTTCGAAGTGTGGTACTAGCCAGTGGCGGTCTACAGAATAGCGAGCAAAACCACCACCAATTTGATCGTAGATTCCGCCATAGGCCATTTTATCTAGTGTAATTTGAACGACATCGAGGCACTCCTCTTTGCGGCTGTCACTAAACGTAGATGATTTAGCGCATGCTCGCATGGCCAAGTCTAGACTCATCGAATGGGGGAATTTTGGCGCACCACCGAAGCCACCATGGTCGCGGTCAAAGTTGCGCTGGATCTTTTCTAGGGCGGCATTAATGGTGTTGGTATTTACCACAGCTGCAAAGCCAGTCTTCTCTCTGTCGTCGCTCTTGTCTGACTTGATGCGCTCCATAAGCTTGAGATGATTTGCCAGCTCTGAAGCGCTATCTAGAATTTGGGCATTGCTGGTCTTCCATGCCGCGGCTACATTTTTTAGTACTTTTTTAAAGCCTGGTAGACCGTGGTGATCGTTCACTGGAAAGTAAGTGCCGCCAAAAAATGGCTTGCTATCTGGGGTAAGAAATACGGTCATCGGCCAACCACCATGGCCGGTCATGAGCTGAATAGCTTTCATGTAGATTTCGTCTAGATCTGTTCTTTCTTCGCGATCAACTTTAATGTTGACGAACAGTTCATTCATTAAGTCGGCGGTTTCTTGATCTTCAAAAGACTCGTGGGCCATAACATGGCACCAGTGGCAGGCGGCATAGCCAATAGAAAGCAAAATTGGCTTATTCTCTTGCTTGGCTAGCTTCAGTGCTTCCTCTCCCCAGGGATACCAGTCTACGGGATTGTGGCAGTGTTGCTGTAAATAGGTGCTGGTCTCATTGGCCAGGCGGTTTGGGACGCTTTTGACGTTAGGGCCGTTATCTTGCTTCTTAGTCACAGAACATCCTCTTTTACTAGTTTTTGTTTGCTGGCAATAATTCGCCCGTAGGCTTCTTCTGTGGCTGCAACGGTTTTTTCCCAGCTAATAGACTGGGCCGATTGACGCGCTTGTTTGGACAATTTTTTGTAGAGTTCAGTGTTTCCCATAAGTTTAGCCATGAGGTCAGCAAGCTCAGTGGCGCTGAGATGGTTCTGTAAGATTAAGGCGTCATGGTTGTCGCTTAAGACTTCGCTCACTCCGCAAACCTGGCTGACGATTGGTACTAGACCGTATTGCATAGCCTGAATCGGAGCCATACCAAAGGGCTCGATTTTTGATGGGAGAACTAGTGCTTTGGCTTTGGCAAAGACCCCGGCCATATCTTTTTGATAGCCAAGAAATTCGACATTTGAGCTGATTCCCAGGTTGATCATGTCAAATTTTTGCAGCGGTTTTTCTTTTAGACCCGCGATCAGAAGGCGAAAATCAAGTTTTCTCTTCTTTAATATTGAGCAAGCTTTGAAGAGTGTATCAAGACCTTTTTTGCGCATACCTTTGCCGACAAAAAGGAAGGTAAACGGCCCTCCTTCTTCACTTCTCTCTTCTCTTGCTTGCAGCTCTTGGGCTAAGCTGGCACCGGGGGGTGCAATGGCAAACGGGGCTGATTGCTCAAGGTTATAGGTATTGTAGAAATCGTCTTTCATCACCGTGGCAACAAATATGCGCATAAGTGATTTTTGACAAAGCTCGAGGTCGTATTTGTGGCGGAGCTTATAAGCTTTAGCGCTAGCCATTTTGATGTTATTGAGCAGCTTTTCAAAGGGATAACCAACTAGCGATAAGCGACCGGCTGTGTGGTTATGAAAAGTGACAGCATCTAATTGCGCACTATTGAGGGGGAAGTGCTGTGAATGAACAATGTCGAAAGGTCCGAATTTGTCCACGGTTGCTGACGCAACTTGCCTATAGTGCTCTATTTTCTGCCATTTGTTGCTGCCTTTTTTTGCCCCGGCGAATTTATGCACAACTAAGTTAGCGTGGCTGAGATTGCTCTCGTCGATTTCGCAAATTACAGTGACTTTGTGACCGCTTTTAAGTAGCCCTTCAATTAGCTTCAGGGCATAGAGTTCCAGCCCACCCTGACTGGAGAAAAGTCGCAATACCAGGGCGATATGAAGCTTCTCGCTCATCGTCAATTTAAACCTAAGTTAGCGTTGCTAGCAGACCATCGTAAAGGTGCGTGTTAGCGTTTAGGACACCGGTTAAGCCAAACTCAACCGCTTCAAAGCTTTGATTGCGATTGAGAAAATAGAGAGCCAGAGCAATTGAGTCGCCCGAATGCTCTTCTTCTACTCGCACGTGGTCAAACCAAATGTGGTCTTGCAGCGAGAATTGTTGAAAGGCAATTTGCAGAGCTTTGAATTCTTCGACTGCCATCAGTTCGGTTGCTGTGATGGCACCAGCGGCAATGGCAGCTTTAGAAAGAGCTCTGGTCTGCTCTTTCACCTGAGGTGCATGCTTAGTTGTGTGTTGTTCGATAGGAAAGTAAAGTGGTGTCACTGCTTTGATGAAAGTCTTGACTGACTTTTCTACAGCAAAATTTTTATACTGATCACGGCTAACACCGGCACTGAAGGCGACATCTTGTAGTTGCAGCTGGTGGCGCTCACTATCGACGCCGTTGCCATATTCGTTGCGCACATTCTCTAGGATGAAACCTACGGCTGATTCGGGCATGATGGTGGCAGCTTTGAGCAAGAGTCTACGCAAGTGCGATGCATGAGCGTCATAGTTCTTTAGTAGACGACCAGCGGCCTCTGCTGTAATTTTTTTTGTTCTTAAGGTCTTAAAAAGAGGATGTTCAAAGGCCTGATGAGCTCTGGCAAAATTGCGCAGGGCTAGTTCCATGTCAGGATTAGCCTGAACAGCCGCTCTAAGACGGCTCTGCCTCAAGGTTTTCGTGAAGGTTTTGCAGTCCGTCTGCTTTGTAAGATTTGGGGCTAAAGTCATTTTACTTGTTGCAGCACTAAAAATCGCAATTAGGAGGCTTTACTGCTGGCTAGAGTTTTTTTTTCAGCTTCCCCTTCAGCCTCTTCGTTTTCTAGGAGCCATTGAGCTTCAAGAGCGGCCATGCAGCCAGTTCCAGCAGCGGTGATGGCTTGGCGATAAAGTTCGTCTTGGACGTCGCCAGCGGCATAGACGCCTTTAATTGAGGTTTTAACACCATCGGTTTTGATGTAGCCGGTTTCGGTTAGCTCAATTTGACCTTGGAACAGTTCGGTATTTGGTTTGTGACCAATGGCAACGAAGACACCGTCTGCAGGCAATTCTTGTACTTCGTTGGTTTTGATATTGCGCAAGCGAATCGCTGTAACTTGCCCTTCTTTGACATCAAGAATATCTTCTACCACTGAGTCTAAAATGAAGTGCACTTTTTCATTGTTGCGGGCCCGGTCAGCCATGATTGCTGAGGCTCTGAAACTATCTCTTCTGTGCACAACTGTGACCGAACTGGCAAAGCGAGTAAGGAAGGTGGCTTCCTCTAGGGCGGTATCGCCTCCGCCAATGACAAATACTGTTTTGTCACGGAAGAAAAAGCCGTCGCAGGTGGCACAAGCCGATACGCCATGGCCCATCAGTTTGCTTTCAGACTCAAGCCCAAGCAGTTTGGCCGAGGCACCAGTGCCGATAATCAATACATCGGTGATGATTTCGTCAGAACTGGTCTTAATTTTAAATGGGCGGCTGCTTAAATCTACCGATTCAGCATTGTCATAAATAAACTGAGTACCGAAGCGCTCAGCTTGCTTATGCATTTCTTCCATCAGTTCTGGACCGAGGATGCCATTAGGGAAGCCTGGGAAATTCTCAACATCCGAAGTAATTGTTAGCTGTCCGCCAGCCTGTAGCCCCTGAATTACCAGTGGTTCTAAATTAGCGCGGGCCGCATAAATGGCGGCGGTGAGACCAGCAGAGCCGGAGCCGAGAATAGTTACTTTCTTTCTTATTGGCATTGAGTTTTCCAGAATTTCAGATATTTAGATTGTATGTTCATGACTTGGTTATTAGAGCTACTTTCAATATTACTTAACTGATCAAATAAATCACTTAAATCAATTTGATTTACCTGTTGACAATCGAGCGATCAATACGAGCTTTCGATTGAGGTAGATGGCCTTAGGCCGTAGGGCAAGTTGTCTTTTAAGGGCGCTATTTCTTCAGTTAAGCTGCTCAGTTCAAGAACTAATCTGCTTTTGGCTTCTTCTAGGCCTTCAATATCTTTGCTACCGATTTTTTTAGCGGCGACTGCAAGTGCTTCCTTTAATAGGGTCAAGTCATGATGTTTGCCGAGAAGCTGTTGGGCCTGCACAAGTTCGAGGTTAGTCAGTCCAAAAAATTCTGCCAATATATAGCGCCAGCGTTTTACTGAGAGCCTTAACTGATGAAGTTCTTCGTCGCTATTGGCCAATTTTGCCTGTTCATGGGCGACACGTTCGGTGGCCTCAAGAAAGCCAACCATGTGATGGTAGGCTGAATCGTTAATAGAGAGTTTAAGCTCATCTTCACTGAAGGCCAGGTACTGCTCGAGCTCATAGGCCTTTCGACCTAGATAGGTTTTGAGGGCGTTGACTGCCCGGTGCAATTTGAGCTTGCTAATTCTTTGCGCCACTACTTTTGTTAGTTTTTTGCGTTTTTTTACCCAGAGCAAAATCACTTCTTCTGGCAGCGAATATTCTTTGGCGTGGGCAATATTAACGTCAATATCCCGCAGCTTGCCAAGCTGCTTGTTCAATTCTTTAAAGGTGCGGCCGATTTGTTTTTCGTATTGGTCGTCTTGCCAACGGTCTAGGCACATGATGTCCCATATCGAGTACCAGCGCCTCAGTACTACTCTGATTTGGTGCACGCGATCAAAGGTGAGCTTCTTGTGCGCCTTGCTTAGGCACTTTTCAATGTCACGCATGACATGAAGAGCTCTGCTTTCTTCTTGCGAGAGCCAGGAAACTTCAATTAAATGTTCTGGTGCATGTTTGATTTTGGGCGACATTACTTAAGTATGTCATTTAATAGCTCAGTTGATCGCTTTATGATCAATTCTTTGCCCCCTCTTCGATATACTGCCCGTGCTCTTTCTATTAAGCTCGGCATGGTTACTGTCTCGTGAGCGGGCAGATGATAGGGGTTTCTCAAAAACTTGCGAATTGGTTCGGCATTGTCTTGCCAGTGGAAGCGCTGACCCAGGCGCAGGGCATTGCTTTTCATGGCCGATAACTTCTCTTTGTCATTCAAGCAGAGCTTAATGGCCGCGGCCCAGGCATCTTTGTCGCCGTAGGGCAGTGCCATTCCAGCACCTCCTGCTTCAATCAGTTCGGCGAGCTGGTCGCCGCCGGTGGTGAGAATCGGTATGCCGCACCAGAAATAGTCAAGCAAGCGTGTGCGGAAGGAAAAACGTGTTTCCGGCAGGTCAAAGTGCGATGAGACAGCAATGGTGGCATCAAGTAAATAGTTGACCCGTTCTTCATAGTCGACCCAGCCAGATAAGAAGAAGACATTTTTGTCTGTCAGACCTAGTTCTGCTGCAAGGGCAATGGCTTTGGTGGTCATGTCCATGACCGGAACTTTGGGATTGGGCGATTTAGTGCCCATAAATACCAGGCGAATATTGGGAATTTCTGAGGCTACTTGTTTCACTGCTTCAATTACAGTGAGGGGATCAAACCAGTCCCAGATGCCGCCGCCCCACAAGAGTACGGGGTCTTCAGGACCAATCTGGGGGATGCGATCACGCAGGCCAGGGCCGTTTTTTGCTGCTGCTGTTGCCGGTAGGCCAAAGGGCACAACGTCAATTAGTTTGCGCAGGCTGGGGTCAAAGTTGTACATGGCAGGGTTGATGCGCCCAAGGGCACAAAATCTTCCAAGCCAATAGTCGCGCTGTCTTTCTGAGGCGCATACAGTCAGGTCGGCAGCCAACATGTGCTTTTCTAAAACTTTGTGCATCAAGCGATAACTCGATGAAGCCTGCACTGCGTCATCTTTGTATTGCACTAAAACACTGAATAAATAAGGGTCGTAGAGATCGACAATCAAGTGCTTGTTCATTTCACTTAGAAAAGGAAATGGTTTAAGCACATTGGCTTGAAGGAAGATTGTGCTGGCTTCTGTGGCTAGTTCAGTGAGTTTTTTGCGGCCACCGCCGGTAACCACTTGTAAATTATTTCCAAGGTTTTCGCTGGTGGAAGGTTCTTCACTGTCTTCATTCTCTATTTCGACCGGTGAAAAGACCACAACTGGAAATTCTGGAGCAATCGCTTTGCCTAACTCGACGGCGCGAATGGCCGGACCGGCCATCTTTTTTGAGATGGGCTCTAAGGTAATGATAAGAATTTTCGAATTACTCAAGATGTTTCTTTGATGCTGATGCGGAATTTATTAAGCGGACCCGCCAATTATAGCTGTATACACTAAACGGATGTAGCAAGAAGAGCCTATAAGCAGTAAAATAGCTGGCTGTGCAGCATTTATTGAAGCAAGGATCACATTTTGAGCGATATTTTGGCGCCTGAGTCTATCAAAGACTTAGTCTCAGTTGTAATTCCAAACTGGAATGGCAAACGGTTTTTGACTGGAGTGCTAGATTCACTGGCCAAGCAGAGCTACAAGCAGGTTGAGGTCATAGTCGTCGATAACGGCTCCCATGACGGTTCTGTTGAGTTCATTCGCGAGAATTATCCCTTTGTGCGTTTAGCTCTTTATGAGAAAAACACCGGTTTCGCTGTGGCAGTTAATCGCGGTATTCGCGAATCTAAGGGCGAGTATATAGCTCTCATTAATAACGACACTGTGCTCGAAGACGAATTTATTGCCGAGCTCGTCAAGGGCATGCATGAGCATCCTGAGTGCGGTTCACTTGGTTGCAAAATGCTCGCCTATGATGACCATACTTTGCTCGACGGCGTTGGCGATGGATACAGACGAGGCGGACTGCCTGGACGTATCGGTCATAGAGAGAAAGACACAGGTCTTTTTGATCAAGGTCGCTATATTCTAGGAGCCTGTGGTGGAGCCGCTCTATATCGCCGCTCTCTCTTCTGTGATATCGGCTTGTTCGACGACGATTATTTTGCTTATCTAGAAGATGTCGATATAGCCTTGCGCGCCCAGAGCGCAGGTTATAAGTGCTATTACATTCCTACTGCTCGGATCTACCATCTTGGTTGCGGTACCACTGGCAGTGGCTATTCGCCTCTGGTGGTAAAGCTATCAGCGCAGAATAATTGGAATACAATTGTCAAAAATATTCCGCTGCCGCTACTGCTTAAGTTCTTGCCGCAGATTGCTTTTTGGCAGGCTTACTATTTAGCTGTGGTTTGTGTTCGTGGTGGGCAAGTTTTACCCTGGATTGAAGGCAGCTTTAAGGCTTTATTGTTGCTGCCTAAGATGCTTGGTAAGCGTGCTCAGATAAACAAGAAACGCAAAGTTAGCTTGAAGTATTTTGAAGATGTAATTGTTGAATCAGAAAATGATCTAAGCGCAGCTCGAGATCGGCTCTATAAAAATAAAGTATCTGAGACTGTCAAGGGCGCTCGTTAGACGCTATTCGCTATTCTATTATTCGTTTTCGAGCGTATGGTTGTGAGTGGCCGGAGGAGCGTCACCGCTTAGTGAGTTGGCGGCGTAGTCGAGGTCTTCGATAGTTTGAGTCAGTTGCGAAGTGGCCGACTTAATGGGCGAGTAAGCCTTGGTAAATTTGCGCATACGCAGTTGCTCTAGGCCCAGGCGCATTTGACCAAGTGCTTCTTCAGTACGTTCGATGGCTGCAGCTACTGCATCTTGCACTAAGTCGATTTTATGGCTGGTATCTTTCGAGCGGCAATTCTGACAATATCCGAGGATGTCAAAACGACTGGTGGTGTGGTCAAAGCCTTTGCGCTGGGCCACAGCTTTACCAAAGCCGCGAATAAGTTCATCATAAAATTCTATGGTCATGCCACAAGCTAGGCAGATTAGATGGTCGTGAGCCGGCCCTTCTTCCGCTGCTTCATAGCGCAGGCCACGATCGCCGCTAACGGTGATGACATTGCCATCCGCTTTAAGACGATTGAGGGTGCGATATACAGTAGAGAGGCTAACCTTTAAGCCTTGTTCTACTGCTAGCTCGTACACTTCGGGAGCGGTTAAGTGGTCTCCCCTCGGTATAGCTTTGACGATAGCTTCGATTGCTTCCTGGGTGGAGAGCAGTCTGTTTTTTGTTTCATCCATACATATATGTTCGCCGATTTCTGGCCAGAGTGATCATACTTTCAACTGATTCAATTGCATTCTTGTCTTGATTCTAATTGAGAATGATTTCTAAATCGTGAAAATTGGGCAATTGCCCCGACTAGTCTTTGTTTTACTTTATTATCAAGTGCTAATTGAGGCTTCAGTGGAAATGTCAGTTTGTCTCAATTGAGATTGGAAATCACTGCGAATAAAGCTATTGAAAGTGTTGCTGTCGGCTGTTCTTGCTGCGATTTTGGCCAAAGCCTTTATAATTTCTTTAGACATGTTCGATTGACACTCACTATTGAGAGTGATAACTTTCAATAGTTGCTAATGAGAATAATTCGCAATTGCTTGCAAGGTACTTGTACTTCACTAGCGAACCGAAGAGTTCTCAGCCAGGAGCTGCTGTCAAGTGGCGCTGGTGCAAGCAAGCAGAGCTTTAGTACTTTTATCAATCAGCATTGGAGATTGGCATGAAATCTAATAAGTCTAACAACAAGCGCAGCAAACGTGGCCAGAGCATGGTTGAGTATGCTCTCGGCATCGGTTGTGTCGCCGCCCTTTGCGTCGTTGCTCTTGGTTCACTCGGTCACATTTCTGGTGACATGATTAGAAACGTAGAGCAAGCTACTAACTATCAAGGTCAGACTTCAGCCGACACTGGCCGTACGATCAAAGTTGGCGCAACTCCATGGGTACTGCAATAGACCTAGTTGTTTATGTAGTCTGAAGAGTGTTTGCCAAACAAACACTCTTCAGACTTTTAAGGTAACTGATGCCTGAATTAAAAGTTAGATCGTCAAAGAGACAGACATATCGCGGTAGGGGCAAGGCTTGCTCCTACCGTAATTTGATCAGGTCTACTTATAAGTCTACTTTTAGAACTAGTGGTCAATCAATGGTCGAATTTGCCTTCGCCATTCCTTTCTTGTTATTGATTGTCTTGACGATCATGTATTTTGGCCGGGTATTTTACACTAAGCAAGCTGTCGCTATGGCCTGTCAGGAAGCGGCGCGCCTTGCTAGTCGCACACCAGAATTGAGTGATGCTCAAGTGCGAGAGAGTTTGACTGGGTTTTCAACTTCTGGAGACGCCGTCAATGCCAACTCAGTCGTTGCTCAACAGCTCGGCTCTGCTCGACTGCTTTCCCAGGGCACCACTGGTAGTCTTCCTCCTGGTGCCAAGGTCAAGGTACTGCCTTTTGATTCGGATGGCAGCATCGAAGATGAAGTGGCTCCAGGCACAGTGGGCGTGCGTATAGAATATCCTTTCGTTTTTGTTGGCAATGCCTTCGCCAGCGGTGCTAGCGAATTTGGAAATTCAGTTGGTGTCTACAGCGGCGCTGGTGGTTCTCCGGTTTCCTTTCTCAACTTTCCTATATCTGAGAGAGCAGTGTCTTTCACAGAGGTTTACCAGCAGTAGTAACTAAATAGTTCTATTTCGAGGTGTCTATGCGTACGTCAATCCCAGCGACAAATTCAGAAATTTCATCGGTTTCGTCATTGCTTGGGCGAGAACGTTTACCAGCTAAGAGTGTCAGCCCAAAGTCTTTTAATTTTGTGCCGATCCTAATAGCTCTAGTAGTAATACTTCTGCTAGTGGCAGCAGCTCGTACTTTTGCCCCGCATGCGCCTGTGGCCAAGACTGTACAGATTGTTGGAGCTGGGCAAGACATTTTTCCTGGTACCCGAATTACCTTTCATGATTTGCACTATGTGATTGTGCCCGACTCATACTACAGCGAAGATATGTTTACCAAAACAAATTTGTTGGTAGGTCGAGTGGCTAATACCTATATAGGTAAAGGCGAGCCAATAGTCAGTGCTAATCTCTTTGCTGGCAAAGACGGTATTGCCCAGCGCATTGAAAATCACGAACGCGCTATTACCCTGAAACTCGATGATTATGCTTTAGTTGATCACAGCATCAATAGTGGTGACAAAGTCGACGTAATCGTCACCAGCACATTAGACGGTAAGAAATATAGTAAGACTGTTTGTCAAAGTGTTCCTGTGCTCTTTAGTTATCCTCGGGAGGCCTTGCACAGCACTTCTTTGCGAGGTCAAGAAAGTAGCCGCATTACTTTAGCTGTAACCTCAGAACAGGCTGAGCTTCTGGCCCTGGCGGAAGAGAGCGGCAAGATTAAGTTGGTATTGCGCAATCGCTTATCCTCTGAGCTACCTCATCTTATTGGTTATGGCGAATCAGACCTGTTGCCTTCTAAAGCTTTAGAAGCAAAAGAACATTTGAAGTTGGCTGCAGAAAGTCGCGGCTTATCTGTCCCCACTGCTGGTATCAATTCAAACTTGATGCCACCACCCCCTCTTTCTTCTGGTCTTCTAGACATTCCCGCCCCATCTGTTTCTATCCCGCCATCTATTGATGCAGCTTTAGCTCCAATTGGTAAGACGGCAAGATGGGTGGTAGAAGTCTTCTCTGGCAGCAAAAGAGATCTTTATGAAATTCCCCAGTCAACACAGCAATAATAAAAAGGGCAATCTAGCACCTGGCACCAGGCGTGCTTCCCGTGCTGCCGTATTGCCTCTTGTTGCTTTTATTATCGTTCTGGGTGTGGCATTCATGGCTTTCTCGGTTGATGTTATGCGTACTGCATACGCCTCGTCTGCTGTACGTTATGGTGCCGAAGCCGCTGCCCTTGGCGCTTTTTCAGCCTCATTGACCAGGCCTGAGCAAGTCTTTAGTCGCAGTCAAGCTGAAGCCAACATCAGACAAACAATCGGTCAGGCTTCTGGAGCAATCGATAATTTTTCCTGGAATAGAGCCCCTTATGGCCCGGATTCTAGCGCTCAAGGACTGGCTGCAGCCGAGAGCGCTGTTACGTTTGATGGTAGTGACGTTACTGTCGTCAATAATCCTAATTCTGCCGATAGTGGTGATTACTTCCTGCAAGTGCGCGGTCGCCGCGACGATAGTGATGCCCTCAAGCTCTTCTTCCTACCCTTGATCTATGCTTTTAGCGGCAGTGCTTCTAGCGATGGCCTGCCTGGTCCTGCTGTGCCAGCCGAAGCTCGCCTGGCCAGTCCGCATAGACTAGTTGAAGTGATAGCTCAACCGGCATCACGTATTGGCGCCGGTGTGCCCCGTACTAGCTCTAGTTCTAGTTCCGCGGCTCGTGAGCAAGACCTCATCGGGTTTGCTACTTTGCCGGTCGCTCTGAGTAATTTACAGTTCAAGCTTCTTGCAGACCCCAATGCTGCCCTTTCAACAGCGGCAATCAAAATTACCCTGGCCCCTAGCGCCTCTTCTGCAACTGCTTCTTCTAACACCATGCGTGGTGCTCTTGTTAACTTGACACGCTCGGCATCTTCGCTCAATTACTATAATGATGCTGCTAGTAATTCCTCTGTCAATCAGCTTCTGGCAAGCCTGGCGTACTTCTCTCCAATTGTATCGGCTAGTGAGATACCTCCAGCCTTGGTTGAGCGAGGTAGTCGACTTTCGGCTTTCAATTTAAGCTCAAGTTTGTTTGCTTCGGCCACGGTGCAACAGCAGTTGCTGTCGCAACTGCAAAAATTGCAGATTGGGCGCTCTTACATTTTTCCGGTGTTGGCTAGCGATCCAAATTTTGTCAGCGCTGGCCCCAACAATGAAGTAGTTGGTTTTGCCCGGCTGAAGCTGCTTTCTACTCCTGTTATCTTTGATCAGTCAATTGCTTTGACAGTAATGCTTGAGCCCGATTCGGTGGCTCTGCGCAATGCCAGTTTCGCCAACGCCGCAGCAGTCGTGCCCAGTAGTACCTCGAGTTCGAGCATTGGCTTATTGCCCGCTCCAGTGGCACCATTTAAGGCCCGCGTTTTGCTGCCAGATGGTTTTGGTATCAGTACCCGTCCGCACTCTGTGGTTATGGCTCCGTCGCTTTCACCGCGCGTTATGGTGAATTAGATGATATTGAGCAAGAATAAAGCGAAAACTACAGCCAAGGTAATAGGTGTTCTTGGCGCCAAGGGTGGTGTCGGTGCTACCACTATTAGTATCAATTTGGCAGCAGCTCTTGCCTCAATGCCAGCAAATAAAACTATTTCTTTGCTCGATGCTAATTTGCAACAGCCTGATGCTGCCTGCCTTTTGAACTGCATTCCCCGATACTCATTGCTTGATCTGGCACGGCGCTCGGCTGTTGACGATGAAGTTATTGCAGCCTGTGCTGAAAATATCGTTCTAGAGCCCGCTAAATTGGCCAGGCAATTCCGTTTATTTAGCCCGCCTTTAGATGCCAATCTGGCTCTGCAAGTATCGCTAGCTGAAGTTGCTCGCCTGCTTAGTCTTTTCAAGGAACTGCCCGGCACGTGCATTATTGACTTACCGCGCTCGGTCAATCTCGATTTGGTATCGATGTTGGATCTCTGTGATTGCATAGTCTTAGTGCTTGAACCGACAGTCACAGCTCTTGCTGCTGCTCGTCGCTGGTTTGATGTTTTTCAAGATCTCGGCTTGGCTAACGATCGCTTAGTCGCTGTACTGAACCGTTCTGGTGGCAAGTTGAAAGAGATCGAGAAACAGCTTTCAAGCGAACTTAATGGTGTCTCGATGTTGCGCTTGCCAAATGCTTACGAAGCCTGCGAAAGTGCCTCTATTGAAGGTGTTCCGGTAGTGGCCAAGTATCCACGTAGTGCTTTTGCCAAGGCTGTAGACGAAATATTGTTGGCTTGTCAACGCGACAGCCTAGATTTACCGTCAGCTAACTTTAGTTCGCCGCAAATCAGCTTGGGGCAAGAAAAATAGTATGTCTAAGCTGCGCAAACTTCTAACTAGTCAGAGCCAAATTCAAAGTCAGAGCCCCACTACTTCTCCGACAGTGCCTGTGGCGAGCAGTGGGGCTGTCGAAAAAACAACAGCTGCCCCTGCATCAGTTCCTAGCAGCCCTGAAGCTACCATCGAGAAAAAAGCAGGCTTGTCACTTAGTCGTCGCCTTAGTAAAGTTTCTGCGGCTGAAGCTAAAGACGAGCATGAGGTTAGCCTCTATCATGATCTCAAATCGAAGATTCACGAGCGATTGATTGAGACGATTGATGTCGCAGTTCTCACCCAATTAGATGGAAGTGAAGCACTAGAAGAAGCAATTGAAGGCACTATTCGCTTGTTGATTGCCGAAGAGCGACTGCCGCTTTCAACCAGTGAGCGCGATAATCTGGCCCAAGAGGTGCTTTACGAAACTCTGGGCTTAGGCCCACTTGAGCCACTCTTGTCTGATCCAATGGTAAATGACATATTGGTCAACGGTTCACAGAGTGTCTGGATTGACCGTGACGGTAAGCTAGTTGAGACTGCTATCCGATTTAAAGATGATCGCCACTTGCTGCATATCATCAATCGTATTGTCGCTCGCATCGGTCGTCGCATTGATGAATCTTCGCCAATTGTCGATGCTCGCTTGCCCGATGGCTCCCGCGTTAATGCTATCATTCCGCCCCTTTCTCTGGATGGGCCGGTTCTTTCGATTCGTCGTTTTAGACCAGTTCCATTTGCTTTTGAAGACTTGATTGGCCGAAATGCTCTGACTAAGAATATGGCTGATTTTCTGCAGCAAGCTGTAAAAGCCCGGCTCAATATTCTTATTTCTGGTGGCACATCAGCCGGTAAGACCACTTTGCTCAATGTGCTGTCGTCGTATATTGGTGATACTGAGAGAATTGTCACTATCGAAGATACTGCTGAACTGCGCTTGCAACAGCGTCATGTCATCCGCCTTGAATCTCGACCTGCTAATACTGAGGGCAGTGGTGCCGTTGGTCAGCGAGAGTTGGTAAAGAATGCGCTGCGGATGCGACCAGATCGTATTGTGGTTGGCGAGGTGCGCGGACCAGAGGCTCTCGATATGCTTCAAGCCATGAACACTGGTCACGAAGGTTCCCTCACTACTGTCCACGCCAATAGCGGTCGTGATGCGCTCAGTCGTATTGAAACTCTGGTTTTATTATCAGGTGTGGAACTTTCCCAGCGCAGTATCCGTGAGCAGATCGGTTCTGCTTTTGACTTGGTGGTTCAAGTTAAGCGCCTTTCTGATGGAACACGAAGAGTGGTGAGCATCACTGAAGTCACCGGCGTGCAAGAAGGCGTTGTGGGAATGCAAGATCTCTTTGAGTTTCGCCAAATTGGTGCTGGTCAAGACGGTAATTCAATTGGTTTTCACAATGCTTGTGGTATCAGGCCGCTTAAGTCTGAGCGTTTCGTTGAGCATGGCTTGCCTTTGCCCTCTTATTGGTTTGAGCCAGTAGATGAGAGTCGCTTTGACCTGCAGTTTCAAGAGGCTCAAGAGGCAGAAGATGAAAGGTCTTCTATTCATGTAGACCCATCAATAAGTGATGGTGCTCGATGAATATAAACATAATTGCAATTTTGATTTTTTCGATACTAGCTGGCGTACTGGCTGTGCGCGTAATTAAAATATATAAGCGCAGAAAGCAGGTAGCCCTGCGTGTGCAGCAGGCTCTGACTAGCTCAGCTGATAGAAGAACAGAGCAGCCGATGCTTGTTGCTGCTTCGGGTGAGTATGGCGATTCGTCTAACAAGGGCAATGGCCTCGCCTCGAAGAACACTGCTTCTATGTTTGTCTCTATTCTCAAACCTCAAGTCGTCATTCCTCGGTTCGCTCGTGTTTCGGCTCCACTTTGGCTTGTGCGTTTGGTTGAGCAGTCAGCTATTGAAATGAGCGTTGCTGACTTTGTTCTAGTGCTGCTCTCAGCGGCTCTGGTGCCGGGATTAATTGCATATCTCTTTGCTGTACCTGAGTTAATTTGTCTAGCACTTTCTCTTGTCTGCTGTTCTTTGCCGTTAATCTACATTACTGTGTTGGCCGCGCGTAAGCGCACCAAGTTTATCGAGCAACTGCCTGATGCCATCGATTTGATGGTTTCAGTTTTGCGCACAGGTCATAGTGTGCCGCAGGCTGTGCGTTCTGTTGGTAAAGAGTCAGCCCAGCCACTGGGCGAAGAGTTTTCGCAGATTTTGCAGCGGATCAACTTAGGCCAACCCTTTGGTGAGGCTCTGAGCTACACCGTAACTAAATACAAGTCAGACGAACTTGACTTGATTAGGCGTGCAATCACCATTCAAGCTGAAGTGGGTGGCAGCTTAGCTGAGCTGTTAGAGAAGACCAATTTGACTCTACGCCAGCGTCTTAAACTAAAAAGGCAGGTGCGTGTTTTGACAAGCCAAAGCCGCTTGACCGGAATTATCGTCGGACTTTTGCCTTTGATGCTAGCTACTGCTCTTGAACTGCTCAGCCCCGGCTATTTAGAGCCGCTCTTTACCAGTGATATGGGTCGTATGCTATTGGTACTAGCGGTAGTGCTTGAGATTGTTGGCATAGTTTTGATTAACAAGATGACTGAGGTGAAAATTTAAGATGTCTTCACTGACTCAATTTGTCACTACTTACCCAGAGCTGTTGGCTGCTGTAGTTCTTCTGCTCGTGCTCTTGGCTGTTTCGCTGAGGCCGAAAACCAATAGTTTGTCTAATAATCTTTTGTTGCCAGCTTTCTTTACTGAGCCGGCTGTCTATTTAATGAGATTTACTCCAGGCAAATATCTAGTATGGTTGCAGCAGCGTTTAGTTTTTGCTGGATGGCGCAATAATCTTTATTTTGGCAGCCTTTGTGCCGCTAAAGTTTATCCTTGCTTGCTTACTGTGTTTTTGCCACTCTTCGTTCATCCTGGCTATGCTCTTTTAGCGTTATTTCTCTTGTTTTTCTCTCCTGATTGCCTGCTGGCTTTCATGGCCAAGAAAAGACAGCAATCTCTGGCTGAGAGTTTGCCTCAAGTAATCGATTTAATGGTGCTCTGTGTTGATGCCGGGTTGGGTCTTGATGCCACGATTCAGAAGGTGGCAAGTGAAAGAACTGCTCTTTCATCAGCTATTAACGACGAACTGTTGACATTGAGTCGTGACGTCTTGCTGGGGATGAACCGTGAAAAAGCGTACCAGGAGCTGGAAGAGTTGCGCTCGCTTTCGGCCTCTCTCAACCAGAGTGCACAACTTGGCATCAGTGTTTCTAAGGTGCTGCGTAACCAGGCTGAGTTTTTGCGCAACAAATTGGGTCAGAAGGCTGAGGAGAAGGCTGCCAGGCTACCTGTGCTCATGGCTTTCCCGCTTTGGTTTTGCATCATGCCTACCTTGATGGTGTTGGTTCTTGCTCCCTCCCTTATAATCTTCTTTGAGCAAGTTCGACCGATGACTGGCTTGGGCATGGGTCCTTAAATTTATGAAAATTAGTATCAATAAAGAGAGCGCCGTTCCAATTAGAGATCAACTAATTGAACAGCTCGGCTTGCAAATTGCTTCGGGCACCCTGGCTGCCCATGAGAAATTGCCCAGTATCCGGGCTCTAGCTGACCGCTTAGGAGTACACTACAGCACCATTACTGCTGCCTATAACCATATGGCTGAGGTTGGCCTACTTGAGGTTCGACAGGGCAGTGGCGTGCGCGTCGCATCTACTGGACGCAAATCAGAAGCTCAAGATGCTGCTCTTAATCTAGATGAGATGTTCAGCGAATTTGTGGCCAGGGCTTCAGAGCGTGGTTATTCCAATGAGCAAGTGCAAGCTTGTCTTGGCAGTTTAAAGGCCCGCAAACCGGTGAAGCGTATCTTGGCTGTGGATGCCAATAAAGACTTTCACAAAGTAATTGTCGGCGAGTTGGCACCACATTTCAAAATCCCGGTGGAGACAATTACTCCCCAGGAACTTTTGGCCGACTTGGGCCAAATGGAAGAGTCTTTGCTGGTGGCCAGTCTCTACCACTTATTTTCTTTTCAAAAGCATGTTAGTGACTTGACTAGGCTCGTTGCTTGTAACATCGAGCCTGCCAGAGTTGAAATGGAAGCTGTGGCCAATCTGCCAGCTCAGAGTCTAGTCGTGTTGGTTTCAGTTTCTCCGACATTGTTGCACATGGCATCAAACCTGGTGGCAGCAATGCGCGGCGAGGAAGTGGCCGTTCGCGCTATCGAGCGGGACGAGCAGCAAGAGCTTAAATATATTGTCAAACACGCCAACTTATTTGTTTGCGATAGCCTCAGCGAAGAGACCGTGGCCGCTCTAGCACCGCGCAACAAGATGAAGGTCTTCAGCCTATATTCGCCTTCAACTATTGAGCTAATTAAGGACCGCCTGTCGAAGTGGGGCTAACTAGTCTAACTAGGTACTGTTTCGCTATTTTCTTTCGGAGACGCCGAGGCCCGGGCCTTCTGGCAGTCGCAGATAGCCATCTTCGTAAACGGCGCCTTTGTAAGGATCGTCGCGCAAAAGTAAGGCCCCGTCTAGGTCTAAGTAATCACATAGGCTAGATAGATGAGCGGCGGCGGTGACACCAATTGATGATTCAATCATCATGCCGAACATCACTTTCATCGAGTGGGCACGGGCTGTCGCAATTACTCTAATAGCCTCTAGCAGACCCCCACATTTAGCTAATTTGACAACAACTCCATCCACGGCGCCAGCTAGTCTTGCTACGTCATTTGCACGGCAGACACTTTCGTCGGCAAATATAGGAATAGCGGCATTTTGGCGGACCAGGCGAAAATCTTCAACCAGGGCGTTTTTGGGCAGCGGTTGCTCAATAAATTCAACGCCATGGTCGGCCAAAAATTTTGACATTTCAATGGCTTGTTTTACTGACCAGCCGCCATTGGCGTCAACGCGAAGCGGTAGATTAGGCGCCATTTTTCGCACGCTTTTGATGATTTGATGATCGTAGTTGGTGCCGACTTTGACTTTGAGCATCTTATAGCCTGCTTCCACAGCCTCTTTGGTTTTTCTCTCAATCATTTCGGGCGAATCAATGCCAATGGTGAAATCGGTCATCGGATAAGCGTGGCTAGAGAGGCCGAGCATCTTATAAGTTGGTTGCCCACAAATTTTTCCCGCCAGGTCGTGCATTGCCATTTCGATGGCCGCTTTGGCTGAGTAATTTCCAGCGATCATAAGGTCCATTTGCCTGGCAACTTCAACAGAGGCAAAAGGGTCGTTGCCTAAAATCTTTTCTTGCTTAGAGGCAATTTCGCCTAGAACTGCCAGTACAGTGGCTGGCGTTTCGCTGTGATAGCTAGCGGGTGATGCTTCGCCGAGGCCGATGTGGCCGTCGTATTCAAGTTTGACTAAGACATTGTGGGAAGTACTAGAAGTGCCGTAAGAAATGCCAAAGGGATAGGCTAGGGTCAGGTCAAGCGCTTCAAAGGTGAGAGATATTGACTTTGATTTTGTATTTGCTGCTGATTTCACAGACTTTCCTTATTAGTGAATGGATGGTGTAAGGGAAAAATCTTCGATTGCTCGCCAGAGTATATCGGCCGAGAATCTTACCGGGTCAGTAGTGGGCAGTTTGGTTTGAGCTCCAACTTCGGCTATGGCGGCTTGAGCCTCAGATTCGCTCAGATCACTGGTATTCAGCGCTACGCCAATAACTTTACTTGGACGCATATAGGCTGCCATCGACTCATAGGTTGCTATTAGTCGGTTCAAATCTGAAATAGCAAAGTTTGTGCCTTTGATATGAGTACGACTTGGCCTATGGCAAATAATCATGGCCTGGGGGCAGGAACCGTGCACAAGAGCCATGGTCACTCCAGAAAAGCCTGGATGTGCCAATGAACCTTGGCCCTCGACCAAGACCACAGGGGCCTCTTGAACTGCTTCTAGTACCATCATCTCTGTGGCACCGGCCATAAAGTCGCCGATTACTCGGTCAATGGCGATGCCTCGACCGCAGATCATAATTCCGGTTTGGCCTGTGGCTACAAATGCAGCCTCTTTGCCTTTTTTATTGGCCGATCGTTGAATTTCAAGGGCTACGGTCATCTTGCCTACCGAGCAATCGCTGCCGATAGTTAGCACCACAAGGCTATCCTTACCCTTGTATTTGCCGTTATCTATTACTCGGCCGGCAGCCACTGGTAGGTTTTCAGGTGGTTTGCGCACGTCGAAGAGACGTTTGCCGTGTTTCTTTGCTGCGGCAACAATATTGGCATCGTCTTCAAGGAAGTCATGAAGACCGTTTATAACATCTAGACCTCCGGCGATTGCCTTGACGATGTCTTGCCGCCAGTTGTCGGGCATAGCGCCGCCATTCCAGGCTGTGCCTAAGAGTAGAGCGTCTGCACCTAGTGCCAGTGCTTCTTCTATGCTGCCAACAATTGGTGCTTCTGAAGCAATTCCTGTAACAGACTTAATTGACTTGCCAACTTGGCTTTGGTCAATTACACAAGTTATAGGATTTTTGCCATAACGTAGCACCCCTTCGGCGGTTTTAGAGCTGCCTTTGCCGAACTCTCCAGGGGCGTATAGTGCCAAGCGTGCGGTTTCTTCGATATACATAAGTTTTTTTAGTTTTGTGTTTTTAAGTTTGCGGTTTTTAAGATCGGCGAGTAATTCGCATTATTGCCTGTCAAAGGCATTAGAATTATAAGGCTCGCGTTTAAAATTAGAGTTAGTGATTTATACCGCTTGGCATTTGTCAAGATAGTTGGGAGACCTTTTCTGGGATGGCTATTGACGATAACGACGCCCTGACCCCTCCGGCTGAGGAGTCACCAAAAGAAAAAGAAGATCGCCAGTCTAAGGCGAAGGCTTTTTACCGGGCTATGTATGCCGGTGGTGACACTCCTGACCCTGAAACATTTGGCCTTGATTTAGGCAAAGCTCCGGCTGGCCAAAATGATAAAGGTCATCAACTGGCAATAAACAACCTTGAGAACGCCTTGCGCGATGCCGAGGGTAAGGCCAGTGAGTGGGAAAATTCATATAAGCGCTTGGCTGCCGACTTCGAGAATTATCGCAAACGTATTGACCGTGAACGGGAAGAATTCCAAGCGGTGGGAATGCAAAAGGCCCTTGAAGCGATTTTGCCAGCATTAGATGACCTAGATATGGCCCAGTCGAAATTGACTGAGAAGACTGAGCCAAAGGTAATGTTGGACAGCTTAAAAATGGTCTGCAACCGCTTCGGTCGTTGCTTAGAGCAAGTTGGTATTAAGCAAATGCAGCCGATTGGCGAGCCATTTGACCCGATGTACCACGAACCAGTGCAAGAAGTACCTACTAATGAAGTGCCCGATGGTTGTGTCGCTCACCAGTTGCGCAATGGTTATATGTTCCGCGATAAAGTTCTAAGACCGGCTTTAGTTAACGTAGCTGTAGCACTTACCGGTGAAGCGGCTGAAGCTTATGAGAAGGCGCAGGCCCAAAAGGTTGCTGACAGTGCTGAAGTCATTGATATTACTCCTGTTGCAGCCCCTGCAGCAGTTGAAGTGAAGGCCGAAGAGGTCATGGTTCCATCTTCCGGCACAGAGACTTCAGAGAGTCTTGATTCAATTGGCAATGAGAGAAGCACTCAAGACATTCCATTTGAAGAAATAAAGGCTGCTTATGAAGCGTCTCTTTCTGCTAACAATGCTTCGAGCCAATCAGGCAGTGAGACCAGTAAGGATGACCAGGCTGCCGAGAGCGCCGGTAGCAGTACAGGCACCGGTAAGGTCTACGACCTTACTGATGTTGAAGAGTAGTAGGCTCTTATGTGTGAATTTGGATTCTAGACTCTGATGAGTGATGACAAAATAATCGGTATTGACTTGGGCACCACGTACTCGTGCGTGGCTGTGATGGAAGTCGGAAAACCAGTCATCATTGAAAACTCAGAGGGCGCCCGCACTACACCATCGGTGGTGGCATTCACCAAAGGTGGCGATAGGCTTGTGGGCCAGTTGGCGAAACGACAAGCTGTTACTAATCCTACTCGCACAGTGCAGTCGATTAAACGTGAGATGGGTAGTAATTATCGCGTTCAGGTTGATGGTGTTTCTCATAGCCCAGAACAGATTTCAGCCATGGTTTTGCAAAAAATCAAGGCCGATGCTGAAGCTTACTTGGGTGAGAAAGTCACTCGAGCCGTAATTACTGTTCCGGCCTATTTTAATGATGCTCAGAGGCAAGCTACACGGGATGCCGGGCAAATAGCCGGTCTTGAAGTCATGCGCATTATCAATGAGCCCACTGCTAGTGCTTTGGCGTATGGCCTTAATAAGCTTAGCGAACATGCCGTTGTCTTGGTCTTCGATCTTGGTGGTGGCACTTTTGATGTCAGCATTCTTGAGATCACTGATGGTGTCTTTGAAGTGCAGGCAACCAGTGGTAATAACCGCCTTGGTGGTGATGACTTCGACCAGGCGATCATCGATTATTTAGTAGACGAGTTTAAGCGTGAGACTGGGCTTGATATTGCTGGCGACTTAATGGCAGTGCAACGGCTCAAAGAGACTGCAGAGAAGACCAAAATAGAATTATCTACAGCTCTTGTATCTGAAGTGCATTTGCCCTTCTTAACTGCCGATCAAAGTGGGCCGAAGCACTTAGAGACGACCATTACCAGAGCTAAGTTTAATGAAATTACAGCCGCTCTTGTGGAAGCCACTATTGGTCCATTGCAACAAGCGTTAGAAGACTCGGGCTTGAGCCCGCAAGACATTGAACACATAATTTTGGTTGGTGGATCAACTCGCATACCAGCTGTGCAAGACATGATTCGTCGTTTCTTCCAGAAAGAGCCATCTAAATCGGTTAATCCTGATGAGGCTGTTGCCCTTGGTGCCGCTATCCAGGCTTCAATCTTAGCCGGTGATTTGCAGGATGTACTTTTGCTTGATGTCATTCCGCTATCGCTGGGAATTGAGACAGCTGGTGGATTGTTTACTCGCATAATAGAGCGCAACACAACTATTCCTACCAGTCGCACTATGACTTTTACCACCACAGAAGATGCCCAGACTTCAGTCGAGGTGCATGCTTTGCAGGGTGAACGCGAACTGGCTGCTGACAACAAGTCGTTGGCTAAGTTTCATCTCACCGGCATTCCTGGTGCTCCACGGGGAGTGCCTAAAATTGAAGTTACTTTTGATATTGATGCTGATGGTATTGTTCATTGCTCGGCCCGCGACCATGGTTCGGGTATCAAGCACTCGGTCACTATTCAACGCACTACTGGCTTGAGCCCAGGTGAAGTTGAGCATCTTCAGCGCGAAGCTGAGGAATTTGCTGATCAGGATAAATTAGTGAGAGAGCGCATTTCTACTCGGGTACAGGCTGAGTCTATGTGTGCCGAAGCTGAAAGGACTGTAACAAAATACGGCGACCGAGTCGATAAAGTACATGTCGATAAGGTGATGAAGGCTGTAGAGCTAGTGAAGGAAGCCCTTGTTCAAGACAATGCTGCTGAATTAAAGCAGTTAGTTGCTGGTCTTGATGTGTCGTTGCTTGATTTGGGTCGCGTAATTCACTCAGGTAATCGTCAATCGCAGCCTCGCAAAGAAGAGCGTCAGGCGACAGTGCCAAATGCGGGTAAAAGAAGCCGAACTATGTCGAAGATCGGCCTATCGAGCTAGGTGAAGTGGGGCGTCCTAGTCAACAGGTATCAAGCTCATTGATAGATAAAGACTCACTGCTCGACCATGATTTAGCATTAGATCAAGATTCTCGAGATTCTTCTGCGCAAATTGTGAATAGTGAAGGATTGGATTAAGGCAAAGAAAAATTTTGCGACAGACCTTCTATTTTGACCTTTAATTAGAAGAGCTGTAAAAAAGTGAATGGATAAACCAAAGGTGCTCGCTTGGAAACTATGGCAAAACGTGATTATTATGAAGTTCTAGGTCTAGCCCGCGGGGCTTCAGCCGATGAGATCAAGAAGTCTTTTCGCAACCGCGCCAGACAACTTCACCCAGACAACAAAGAAAGCGGTGACGAAGCGGCTTTTAAAGAGCTTGCTGAAGCCTACGAAGTACTATCTGACGAGCAAAAGAAGTCTTCATACGATCGCTATGGCCACGAAGGTGTGAAGGGTTCCACCCGCGATTTTGATAACGTCGATTTCAGTTCCTTCCAGGGCTTTGGCATGGAAGACATTATCGATGCACTCTTTGGCGGCGGCATGCGTGGTGGATTTTCTGCTGGCGGCGGCGGCAGTCGCTCAGGACCTCGTCAGGGCGCTCACTTGCGCTATGACCTTGACTTAGAGTTTCTTGATTCTGTCTTTGGTTTAGAGAAGAAGATTACTGTCAAAAGGCTTGAAGATTGCACTACCTGCGAAGGTAGTGGGGCCGCTCCTGGTAGCAACCTTTCAACCTGCAATACTTGCCAGGGCCAAGGTCAAGTCAAACAGCTGGTTAACATGCTGTTTATGCAGAGTTACCAGATTATTGCCTGTCCAGATTGTGCTGGCTCAGGTAAGAAAATCGAGAAGCCCTGCAAAGATTGTAAGGGCGCTGGCCAAACGAGAAAGTCGCGTGAATTCGACGTCAAAGTTCCAGCCGGTGTTAAAGATGGCGATCGCCTTAAGCTCCAGGGAGCCGGTGACAAAGGCCCTCGCGGTGGTGTCTATGGAGATCTGTTCGTTGTACTGAATGTCAAAGATCATCCTGAGTTTGTCCGAGATGGCTTTACCATTCACGTTAAGCAATCAATTAGCTTCTCTATGGCTGCCCTTGGTGCCGAAATTTTGGTGCCTACTGTTGAAGGGGCTAAGGTCTTGAAAGTGCCTGCTGGTACTCAATCTTCAAGCCAATTGGTGATGAGAGATTTGGGTGTGCCGCATCTAAACAATCCATCACGTCGCGGTGATCATGTGGTGCACGTGGTAGTTGAAACCCCAACCAAGCTCAGCGGCGAAGAGCGTAAATTACTTGAGCAGCTAGCTGAAATTCGCCATGAAAAATTGAAAGTTAGTGCTCCGGTACCTGATAAGTCTGAGGCTGCCAGCGAGAAAGAAGCTTCGGGGACTGATCATAAAAAAGACTCACATAGCGGCAGCAATAGTAAGAAGAAAAAATCACAAGAGAAAGATCCTGAACCAGCCGAGGCTGAAGATAAAGGAATCTTCGATAAGATTGTCGACGTTTTTAGGCCTAAAGAGTAATTCTTGCAAGCTTTCTACCCTAGCACTACAAATGATTGCTTTGAGCCCAGGCTGGCAAAGTCTTCGTTTGTATTGAGACGCTTACTGGCTGTTGCGCTTTTGCTTGTGGCGTTTGTTCTGGCGCTGCCAGCCTATGCTACGCGACAAAGTCCTGAACTTGTTTTAGCTCTTAAGAGTATCTTTCCTGACTGTCGCTTGCGCCTTGATGGCGCCTTGGAGACAAAAGAGGGCGATTTGTACTTGCCGGTGATGCCACCACAAGTGCTCAAGAGACCACAAGTGAAACTACTTGAAGTTTACCCTTTGCAGCAGGCCGTTAAAGTTAAGCCTCAGGTGCTTTTCTTTGATAATGGAGTGACTTTTATTCGTGTTATTGTCAGCGGTAAGAGTAGAACTTTTCTGCCACTTGCTTCTCTTAGCGAGAAAGGACGAAAGATAGTTCTAGCCGGACACCTGGCCGAAGACCTGATTGTGCCTGAGGGCTTTATTTTGCCCACTACATTTAAGGCGGTTGTTGGTCAGACTGCTGTGCCTCTTGGGGAGCCAGCAAAAGAAATCGCTGCCGCTAGTGTGCCTTTAGTGAAGCCTAGCAACTCTCAAGCGAAATCTTCCAGACAAGGTCTTTTTCTGACATCGCGTAATTCAGGAAATATCACTCTAGTTGATCAAGCGACATGGAAGAAAATAAGCGATTTCCCCACCGAAGGCACGCCGGCTGGCATGGCCTACGTTTCTGGGCGACTCTACATAGCTGATATGAGCAAAAATCGCATTCTCATTCTCGATACCAAGGCTAAACAATTTGTAGGTCAGATCGATTTGCTCCCTAAGGCTGCACCAAAGTCAGTGGTTGCCCTTGCTAATGGCAAACTACTTTATGTATCAGAGAGCGGAACGGCTGATGTTGCTGTAGTGGAAGTTGATACCAGTAAGGTCTTACTGCGTACAAAAGTTCCGCCGGGTCCTGGCCGCATGGCGATTACGCCCAACGGCAACACCGTATTGGTGCTCAATACCATTACTGGCCAAGTGACTTTTATATCGACATTAAATCAAAGGGTTTTGGGCAGCATTGTTGTTGGTGCCAATCCAACTGCAGTTGTAGTTTCGCCCGATGGCAAGACTGCCTACGTATCATGCCGTGCTGAACTCAATCATATTGCTGTAATTGATATTGCCAAAAGGGGCATTCTGGCAAACATCAAAACAGGCAATGGACCAACCGGGCTTGCTATTTCAGCTGACGGCGCCACTCTCTATAATGCTATTGCCAAAGATAATATGATTGCGGTTTTTGATACTGCCAGCAAGGCTTCAGTAAAGCAAATCAAATTGCCTCTCGATATTGATTTTCCTGGCAATATTTTTCTCTTACCGGACGGCAAAAAACTGATTGTTTCGAGTGCCACCACCACAGCCTTTGGTGTGCTCAATATTGAAACCGGCGAATTTGAGTGCCAGCCTGTAATCGGCCACAGCTCTGACGAAATTATTTCTGCCCCAGTAGACTAAGTTAGCTACTAGTGATTACTTTTTTGCTGCTGGATCAAATCTGATTCTTTTGCTCTCAAAGCCTCATCATGAGCCGTTTGATTGCTGGTTACAAGCATTGTTATAAGCACGGCAGTGCCGATGATAAATATGAGCATGATTATCCCAATGCCTGTCATTGGTGGTCGTTTGCCCTTAACCCACATTGCTAATCTCTATTAGGATTAGGGGCGCCATCGGTGTGCACTTTGTTGAGGAAGCGAGTGATTGAGCCTTGATAGAGCAAATCGACTGTACCAGTGGGGCCGTTTCTTTGTTTGGCGATAATGATTTCGGCTTCACCCCGCTGTTCAGTTTCGGGGTTGTAGTACTCATCGCGATAAATGAACATAACTAAGTCAGCGTCTTGCTCGATTGAGCCAGATTCTCTCAAGTCTGAAAGCATTGGTCGCTTATTTTGGCGAGCTTCTACGGCCCGGGAGAGCTGGGAGAGCGCGATTACTGGCACTGACAATTCGCGAGCCAGGGTTTTCAGCGAACGTGAAATTTCCGATACTTCTTGCACCCGGTTATCGGTAGCTTTACGGCCTTGCAATAACTGAATGTAGTCGATGATGATCATGCCGAGTGCTTTGTTTTCAGCCTTTAATCGGCGACACTTGGCGCGAATTTCAAGAACGTTAACCATGGCTGAGTCATCAATAAAAATTGGTGCTTCGCCAAGGCGACCCATGGCCATAGCCAGGGCTTGCCAGTCGTTGGTGTGCAGGTGACCAGTGCGCAGACGGTTCGAGTCAATTTTTGCTTCAGCACAGAGCATTCTCTGTACTAGCGATTCTTTTGACATTTCTAGGGAGAAAATGGCGCAAGGTGTGCCATGTTCGACAGCGCAGGCCTGGGCGATATTGAGCACGAAGGCCGTTTTGCCCATAGAAGGACGAGCGGCAATGATGACTAAATCTGATGGCTGAAAGCCTGATGTCATGGCATCAAGGTCGTAGAAGCCAGAGGGCGTGCCCGAGAGTGTGTCTTTGTTTTCGTAGCGTTCTTCAATCTTTTGGAAGGAAGCTTCGACGATGTGCTTAATATGCACCATTTGTTGCATATTGCGGCGCTGGGCCAGGTTGAAGATCATATGCTCGGCTTTATCTAAAGCTGTGTCAGCATCGGTTTCTTCATAACAACTGCCAACGATTTCAGTACCAGCCTTAATCAAACTGCGCAGCAGAGCTTTTTCTTGCACTAACTTGGCGTAATACTCAAGGTTGGCTGTGGTGGCCACCGATCTTGAGAGGTCAGTGATATAAAGGCGGCCGCCCACTAACTCAAGTTTGCCCTGGTCTTGGAGAAAGGCTGAGATAGTGACGATATCGATGGGCTCGTTCTTTTCGTATAGATCTAGAACAGCGGCATAGATGACTTGGTGGGCCTTACGGTAAAAATACTCCGGCTCCAGTACATCAACAACTCGGGAGACTCCATCACCGCTGACGAGGAGGGCCCCGAGAACGGCCTGCTCAGCATCAAGAGACTGCGGTGGCAATCTCTCCATGGTGGAATCGGTCATAGGTGATAGTTCTGCGCTCATGAATACCTAAACGCTCGCATAACGAAAATAGTTCAATATAAGGTGATTGCTTCAGTTTATCCTGAGTTTAGCCTGAAGCACAGCGAAAGTTTGCCCTTGCAGCCTAAACAAAATAAAAGTTAGGGGCCATTTTATAGGCCCCTAATATCTTTAATATATGCGCAGTGCTTCTTGGGCTATATCAGTCGTCGTCGAGGGACGACATATCACCGGTTGGCAAGCCTAGCTCCCAGGCCTTCAACAGGCGGCGCATGATCTTGCCAGAACGGGTTTTGGGCAAGGTCTCCTTAACTTCGATTTCGCGAGGATAAGCATGGGCAGCCAATGTCTTCTTGCAGTGCTCTTTGATTTCGTCAATTAGCTCGTCGGTTACTTTGACGTCGTTAGACATAACAATGAAAGCCTTGATGATTTCGCCGCGCTCATGGTCTGGTTTGCCAATTACACCGGCTTCAGCCACAGCGTAGTGCTCCACCAGAGCCGATTCAACTTCAAAAGGACCGACGCGGTGGCCGGAGGTGTTGATAACGTCATCGGCCCGGCCAACAAACCAGAAATAGCCGTCTTCGTCTTTCCAGGCATTGTCGCCAGAGAAGTACCAGCCAGGAATTTTGAAGTACTCGTGGAATTTAGGCTCGTTGCGCCAGACAGTTCTTAGCATGGCTGGCCAGCCCGGTCTGACCACCAGGCGTCCTAGCTCACCAGCTTCTAGTTCTTCACCGTCATCGTCAACGATGGCGCCATAGACCCCCGGCAAAGGTTTGCCCATAGAGCCTGGCTTAATTGGATTGCAGGGCAGATTGGCGATAAGTTGCATGCCTGTTTCAGTTTGCCACCAGTTATCGTGGATGGGTAGTCCGTAGACTTTCATGCCCCAACGCACAACTTCAGGGTTGAGAGGTTCGCCCACCGAAAGTATGTGCCGCAGGCTCGCTAGTGAATGTTGGTAGACAGCTTCGTCGCCAGCCTTCATCAGCATTCGCAGAGCTGTTGGTGCTGTGTACCAAACTGTCACTTTGAGCTTGTCTATTACTTGATACCAGCTGGCGGCATCAAAACGGCCTTCATAGCTGACACAAGAAGCACCGTTGGACCAGGGGCCAAAGATACCGTATACGGTGCCGGTTACCCAGCCTGGATCGGCTGTGCACCAGTAAATATCGTCATCTTTAAGATCGAGCACCCACTTGGTAGTCATATGCTGGCCAAGAATGTCGTTGTGGACATGCACCACGCCTTTAGGCTTGCCGGTGGTGCCAGAAGTGTAGAGTAGATAGAGTGGATCTTCTGGATCCATCGGCTCACACTTAAGCTCAGTCGATTGGTTAGCAACTAGTGACTTGTAGCAGAGTTCGCCATTCTTCAAGTCTTTTTCTGTGGCATCTACCACAATAATGTGTTCGAGGTCTGGTAGTTCTTTTTTGATGCCGTCAATTTTTTCTTTGAGGGCCGGATTAGTGATCACTACTTTGGCTTCAGAATCTTGCAAGCGATCGCGCAAGGCGTCTGGTCCGAAGGCTGAGAAAAGAGGTCCGGCTATGGCACCAATTTTAGCTATGGCTATGGTGGCAATATAAAGCTCTGCTACCCGGGGGAGGAAAACGAAAACACGATCGCCTTTCTTGATGCCAATAGACTTAAGGGCATTACCGAGACGATTAGCCGCTTCGTAAATTTCGAGGAAGGTGAATTTGGTCAAATCGCCCTTGGGATCGACTGAATAGAGGGCGACCTTGTTTTTGCGACCATTCACAAGATGGCGATCGACAGCGTTGTAAGCGGCATTAACTTTGCCACCGGCAAAGTAGGATATCTCGCGCTTAGCATCTTCCCAGGAGAAAGTGTTGTAGGTTGTCTCGTAGTCTTCTAAGTTGCAGCGCACAGGAAACTTTTTGATGATTTCTTGTCTCACGCCTTTAGGTGTTTTGTGCGGCTCGGTAGATAGCTGATCGGCAGTTTGAGCAGCGTTTTTGGCCTTGTGGCCCGTACTCTTAGAGCCAGAGCTGGACGAACCCTTAGGATCCTTTTCGACAACCTTCATAAATTCCTCCAAAAGGGCGGATGATTAAACGCGTGAATATGAGACTATCCCGACCATGAGTTGTGACCCCGACTGGGCCTTCAAAATCCAAAGGTCAAAATATTAGGACAGTAAGTGTAACGCTTGTTAAGGTTCATTGCTCATCTTTAAGGGGCGTCTGGACTTAAAATTACGAAAGCTGCGGCCTGATAATATTAAAATTTAAACAGGCGAGCTTTACTGGGTACATAGCTCATAGGTAGTTAATTCTAAGGTAAGTGTAAATGTCGCAAGTCTGGATTGATCACAAAGACGCAGCCAATAGGGCTCTTGATGCTAAAGATTGGGATCTTGCAATAAAGGAATGGCAGGCAGCCCTCGAAGAAGCCGAGAAGTTTGCTAAGGGCGATGGTCGCCTGGTTACATCTATAGAAGGCTTGGCTCAGGTGCAGTTTCTCAAAGGAAACCATGCTGAAGCTGAATCACTTTACAAGCGGGCGCTGGCCTTAAGAGAGAGTGCCCAGGGTAATGATCATCAGGACATTGCCACCGTGCTCAATAATCTTGGCGCGGTTTATTTTAAGCGGGGCTTCTATAAAGATGCCATGAGTCATTTTGAGCGGTCTTTAGCTCTGCGACGTAAGTGTTTTCCTGCTGAGCATCTAGAAGTTGGTAAGTCGCTCTATCATCTTGCTCTTGTTTGTCATGCTGAGCAGCGCTATGACGAAGCTGACGGACACTATCGCAAGAGTCTTGATATCAAGAATAAGTCTCTAGGCAATAATCATCCAGACTTGATCAATCTATTGCGCAATTACGCCCACCTGTTGCGCAAGACCTCACGCGATTCAATTGCCTCTCAAATGGAGCAATTCGCTAGTGGTATCGAGTCTAAGCTGAAGGCTTAGACTAACAAAAGACAGAACAATTGAAAACTATTTGTCCATATCCCGACTGCCATTCAGTTTTTGAGGTGGTAGGAGAGCAATATCAACTTACTGATCGTTTTGGCTGCGGGCAGTGTCCAGCATGCCTTCGCAATTGTGTGGCTAGACCACACGAACTAATTACTCAGCTAGCTAGCAAGCGAGCTATCAGTGCTGCCGATATAACCACTGATAGATCAATTTCCGCTGGCGATCCAGACGCCGCTAAGTTAGTAGTAGTGCTTGATGACATTCGCAGTTTGCATAATGTTGGTGCAATTTTTCGCACCGCTGATGCTGCTGGGTTTTCTCATGTCTATCTAAGTGGTATCACAGGTGTGCCACCACGAAAGGAAATTTCTAAAGTCAGTCTTGGAGCCGAGGATTGGGTGCCGTACTCGTATCACCTCTTTCTCCCCGAGATATTGCTGCCGCTTAAAGCCGCTGGCTATAGCATTGTCGCTTTGGAGCGCAATCAAAATTCGCGCTCGCTCTATCAAGCCTTAACTAGTGGTGCCTTGAAATTACCGCTATGTTTGCTTGTGGGAAATGAAGTTCAGGGAGTTTCAATAGAAGCTCTGGAGCTCTGTGATCAGGTTTGCCATCTCAATATGCGCGGCAAAAAAGAGTCACTGAATGCCTCTGTAGCTTTTGGTGTGGCCGCCTATTTTCTGGCAGAGTCTTTGCTTTAGCTAAAGACCGAGAATTGCATAAACAGACTCAGGGCGGTTAGCAATAAGAAAATAATGCCAGCTATCAGAGCGGCTTTAGAGCCAGAAGCGATTTCTTCACCCTTAATATCGAAGCCCACCATGCGAGCACGCATGAAACAAAGTGCGGTAATTAGACTTAAAAGGATTGGCAGCAGGTGATGCATCAGGGCTAAGGGCAGCACGGGATCGGTCATTATATAGACTGTGGTTGGCTTTTCTGGTGGCTTGGCATTAGCAACAGCACTGAGGTCTTTTTCTGCTGTTGGTTCCATTGTGCTGTCAGCTGATTTTTCGATGGTGGTGCTATCTTTTTGTTTGCTGGCTTTCTTCGATCTTTTATTATTCTTGGTTACTACTTTTGTTTTCTTTTCAGGGCTACTGGCAGTCTTGTTCCCGCTCTCACTACCTGCGGTGAGGACGAAAATTTGGTCATTGTCAGTGGTGAGAAAACGACCATTTCTGTTGCAGCCGCGCACGAAAAATTTAGTACATTTGAGAATGTTGTTCTCATTGTAGAGGGCGCCATAGCAGCCTATGTAGCCTGGTAGCGAAGATTCATCTGCGCCTAGATGAACTCCTCCTTCAAGGTTTAACTTCATGTCGGAGCCATCTTTATCTGTAGTGCGGTCCGAGATGATCTGTAGGCTCATAGCTTTGCCGTTATAGGGGCTGCTGTAGGCGAATTGAAACTCAGCACCGGGTGGAATAGTTCTTGGGTATTCACCACTGCTGAGGAAATAGGCCTGAGCATAGTTTGTTAGTTGCCGCATCTTTTCAAAGACACGGCTATCTGGCCCAGAAGTTAGATAGTAATTAATGCCATCAGCACTCTTGATTATCGAGAGATTTTCAGCCATCCAGATTTGCTTTTCGCTGACAGATTGGCCTAGGGCAGCAAACAAATCGCCCCAGTTACTCTTTATGCGCTTCAGCGGTACCTTAGTGGCTCCGCTTGGGTTGATGATTACGACTTCTGTTCCCAGAAGTCTTAGCTGCTTTTTTTGGTCAGGTGACTCGTACACTGTTGAAGGGCTTTTTGTCGTTGCCGCTGCACCAGGCTTTACTGGTTTGCCAGAGAATAAGTAGAACACCAGTCCCATCAGCACTATTACGGCAATGAAGGGAATGCCAAAGTCTTTTAGTAAGCGTCCTGTGCGAATGCGACTTTGTTCGCTTTTTGACGGTCGTCTACCTTTGGCATTGGAACGAGTGTTGACCTTGCTGCGATTGGTCAGGCTGGCAATTGCCTCGGCTGTATAAGGTTCTTCTTCGAATTCGTCTAATTGCTCAAATTGCTGTGACTCAGGTCTCTGGGCTAGGGCATTGCCATAACTCGCCTTTTCGTTAATACCGTTGCGCTGTGGCGGGGACGGCATTGGCACCAGGGCAGGATTCAGGGCTAGTGCTTCTTGGGCATTGATTTGCGGGAAGTGCACTCCGCTGGTCTCGTTGTATTTTGCTGACTGGCTAAAGCCTGTTTTGCTGGCCGGAGCAACCGGCATATCTTTGAGCATTTCTCTGGCGAAGGCTTGCATGGCTGATTCACCGAGCTGTCCTTGAGAGACCTCCATTGGATTGAACTGCTGGTTTGAGGGCGGATTTACTGCCGGATTTGGTGCGGGATTGAGCTGGTTGGCTGGCGTGATGGCGTTAATAGCGTTGAGCTGGCTATTGGTGGCGGCAGCTTGCTGCTGTAGCTGATTTTGAATTTGTTGTTGTACTTGTTTGAGAACCTGTTTGTGCACTTGGGGTTCTGGCGGTGGGCCAATCTCTGCTGTAGAGGTATTGGCTGCTGCTGGTTGGCTACCGCTGTTGCCTATTCTCGGGTCTTGATTGTCATTGCTTTGCTGGCTATTGCCTTGCTGACTATTAGCTTGATACATAGATGGGTCGTCGTACTGCGAGCGCATGGCGCCCTGGTTTCGCATCAAATTGACCAGGTAGGTGTGTCGCTCTATCAGTCGTACTGCCAATGGATTATCGGCCTGCATGCACTGCTTAGCCGTGGCGATAGCCGACTCGACGATGTGCAAGGCGTCTTCTGTTTTGCCCATCATCTCGTTTGTTTCGGCAATCTTGAGCAGCATGCTCACCATATCGGGATGAACCCGACCAAGGATTTTTTCGCCAATTCTGACCAGTCGCCAGTTGGTACGCAGGGAATCTTCGTACCGCCCTACTGACTGATAAGCATCGGCAAGATTTTGCAAACATTCGGCCAGTTCAGGAGCTTCTGGACCGTTTTGCCGTTCCAGCCCATTGAGTGAGCTTTCAAATAAAGGTACGGCCTCGTCAAAGCGACCAGCTCTAGCCAGTAAATTGGCCTGTTCTAGATTATTACTGGCAGCCTGTGCGGGCATTCGAAAGTTTTCGCTTTGCATGTCCGTCACTGACCTGGGTTATTTTTATAGGAGTTCAATATGATCACAGCATTATTCACATTGGGTTCATACCCACAATGCTAGTGTCTTCTATCATGTCTGTTTACCATGTCAGAGAGATATTAGGAGTAAATAGTGGCAAGTTCGAAAACAACAATAAAGCAAAACATTGACTGGAGGTATCACCGCTCTGGATGCTCAACCTGTCAGAAGACTGAAGATTTCTTGCAGCAGCATCAACTAGGCGCCGTGGAGATGATTGAAGCCAAGAGGAAGACTCTTAAAGCCGCGGAAGCCCTCGAATTGGCGCAGTCGGTTGACGAGATTTATGCCACCAAAGGCAGTAATCGAGTCTATTTCAATCTCAAGCAAGACAAGCCTGAAGAAGACAAGCTGCTAGCAGCCATGCTTGGACCAACAGGTAACTTGCGGGCCCCTATATTGCGCAAGGGCCGAGTGCTTCTAGTTGGTTTTGACAAGGAAAGCTACAGCAAAGTGCTGCTGGAATAATGCTTGAAATTATCTTGTTTGAAAGCAAAAAGAGGGTCTAATGCTAGACCCTCTTCTTTTAAATTCTGCGCTTCTTAAGTGCTCGATTGTTGATCGTCGAAGTTCGTATCATCGGTAAGGAAGCCAATTACTAGACCGCTCACCGCGCCGACCACTAAGCCCCAAGCCAGTCCACCTTTCCAGCCAAACATTGGCACTACGCTTACAGGTAAAGGCCAAACTTTAATCACTTCAAACGAACCAGCTACAACAAGGGCCGAAATGATGCTGATGACAAACATCGCGGCAATGGGAAGTGAGGAACTGGTGGCTTTCTTGGTACCCATTTATTACGTCCTACTGCACTTTTGACTAAAATACAGAGCAAATTGTAGCACCGCCTGGGGTGAAGCAGCCCAGGTTTCTCACTGGCTTAACAGAGTAAATACATTCTCTAAACTTCAAAAAATCTCATACTATTAGGCCCTCTGGCTCAATAGGCCCAACCCGGCAATGGTTTTGGCATCTTGTATTTGGCCATTCTGCACCATAGCCCAAGCTTCGCTCAGGCTAAGCTCGATTACTTCTGTTTCCTCGTCGAAGTCAAGGTTTTTACCTTGGTATGTGAGATTTTCGGCTAGATATATATAAATAATCTCGTTGCAGAAGCCCGGTGCACTGTACATTCTTGATAATTCTTGCCAGCTTTCTGCCCGGTAACCAGTCTCTTCGGTCAGTTCCCGTTGGGCGGCTGGAAAAGGATCTTCGCCTGCTTCAATTCTGCCGGCTGGCAGTTCGATTAGTTCTCTATCCACTGAATAGCGATATTGCTTCACCAGGATTACTTTTTTTTCGTTTGTCAGACCAGCAATTACAACACCACCGTTGTGTTCGACCACTTCTCTTGTGGCGACAGTGTTGTCAACATTGAGGGTGTCCACCCGCAAATTGATAATTGCGCCTTCCCAGATTCGTTCGGTCGATACGCAATGATCCTTGGTAAAAAGCATTAGTTCCTCATAATCGCGCCAAAGTAACGGCTTATCCTAAAGCAAAGCATTGGCAGTAGCAATCATCTAGAATTTAGTGGTGATTGCTACTCTCAGTCTGTAAGTAAATTTTGAATTACCAGCAAAGTCTTGACTACATAAAGTCGCTTGTGCCGACTTTAGAGCGACCAAGCCTTAGGCGTATAGAAGAATTCTTCAATACCCAAGGTTTGCCACAGTCAACTCTTGAATGTTTTCATGTCGGTGGCACCAACGGTAAGGGCTCTGTTAGCACCTTAATCGCTTCAATGTTGGAGGCCCTTGGCCACCGTTGTGGCAAATTTACTGGGCCTCACTTACTCTCTTTCAATGAGCGCTTTGTCATCAACGGCCAAGCTATTGCTGCTCAGCCTTTTGCCCAGGTGGCAAGCGTCACTAAAGAGTTATCTGATCATTTTGCTCTAGAGCATCCTGATTTAGGCCCTCTCACTTGGTTTGAGTTTCTTACGGCTATGGCTGTTGCCTACTTTAAGCAAGAGCAAGTGCGTTACAGCGTTTTTGAGGTTGGAATGGGGGGGCGCTTTGACGCCACCAATATCTTGACTAATGTACGTGCCACTGTTTTGACAAATGTAGATCTTGATCACATGCAGTTTCTTGGTGATACCAGAGAAAAAATTGCTTTTGAAAAATCTGGAATCATTAAGACTGGTGTTCCTGTTGTCACCACCTGTGATGGCGCTGCCTTAGCTGTCATTGCTGCTCGAGCTGCGGAGTTGCGATGTCCTGTGTATGTGCTCTCTCAGCTAGCTGATGGTCATGATTTAGGAGATCTACTTCAAAATTTTGAGATTCAATATTTTGGTCTAGATCATGAGAAAAGTAAGCTTTGCGATTTTGTTGAGTTGCTCAAGAAGGAGTTTTTTGTAGAGGCGAGTAGTCAGCCCCGCTTTGTTTCTGGCCTGAGGGGTTCGTATCAAAGAGTAAACATGCTGACGGCATTAATTGCCTTGGGCGCTAGTGGAATCTTGACTGATAATTTGATGGCAAGCCCTGAACTAAGACAATCTACCATTCAATCACTTAAGCTAGGTCTGTCAAAGGCTAGCTGGCCTGGTCGCTTCGAAATATTTGAAGATCCCAAAATGATTCTGGATGGAGCTCACAATCCGCATGGTGCCAAGGCTCTAAGAGCGTCGTTGTTGGAGAAGTTTGGTCCAGTAAATTTTGTTTTTCTCCTCACTTGTTTTGAAAATAAAGATGCCGAAGAGCTACTGCACGCGCTTTTGGGCCCAGGTGATACGATTTTTGCCTTTGCCCCTGAGAGTGAGCGAAAAATGCACCGACCAGAATATTTGCTGGCTCTTGCTCAAGCTGCTGGTGCACAAGGATATGTGGTCGAGAATTGCGCTGAAGCTGTGCAGCGCAGCCAAGAAATTTTGGCAAACCACAATAATTATGCACCTTACTTAATTGCCGCTGGTTCTTTTGCCACCGTGCGAGAGGCCACCCGCTATATAAAAGAGCAATAGAGCAAAAACTCCACTCTTTTTCTCAAAGACTAGGTAAAATCGAATCACATCAGGGGTGATAAGTTGAATTCTGACCATACTTTTAATCTGGCTGGGCACATCAGGCATCAAGGTTTGTCGTTGGCTGGAGTGAGGGTCTTGCTGTTTGACCAGTTTGCTCACGAGAGTGATAGCTTGGTTGGGGCCGAGCCCCTGCGCGAACTCAAGACCGGCGCGAAAGGTGATTTCTCATTTTCGGTTAAGACTGGCGTCTATCGAATTGAAGTGGTTCCAGCCTCAGCTACGCGTATTCTTGGTCATTCGCTTTCAGAGATTAAGGTAACCACCAATACTAATCTCAATATTTCCCTGGCCACTGGCTCAATCGTTTCTGGTCGAATCAATAACTCGTCTAAGCAAAACTCTAAGTTAACAGTAGAAATGCTCACGGGAACTGAAGTTGTTGTTTTAGGGATCGAGCCATCCTCTTATAAGGCCGTGAGCGCAGTGGCCGAAGATGGTAGCTTTAGCTTGGTGGTGCCTCGGGGTAAGTATCATATTGCCTTGCGCTGTTCTCAGTTCGATAGTGAAAACCGAGAAACTTTGGCTCCGGCGAAATTCAAACTAGTTTCGACGCACAGTGATGTTATTGCGATCTCGCACGATGTTGATTTAACTCTTGAATGGCCAGAACTATTTCCCTTTGTAGGAGAAATCGTTGATCATTCCGGTCAACCTGTGGCCAAAGCCTTGGTCGTGGTCGAACCGGCGGTATCGCGACGCAGTTTGCTCTTGAGTGAACTGAGTTTTGCTGCTCGAACACTAAGTGATGAGATGGGGCGCTTTCAACTGTCACTTGAAGTCGGCACCTACGATATAGTTATTGAACCGCCTGACTCGTTGCTGTTTGGCTGCGTTGAGAAAGACTTGAACGTCACCGAAGGCTGCCAGCATCGCTTTGTTTTGGCTCAAGGTCATCGCTTGAAAGGGCAAGTGGTTTTCGATGATCATCTACTGTCGCAGAGTCTTGTGCGCGTGCAACGTGTTGACGGGCAGAAGCAAGAATATATTACTCGTACTGATAGTGATGGTCAGTTCGCTATTACAATTCCTGAGGGAAGCTACAAACTAATTGTGCAGGCACATCCAAAGGATTCACCGCCTGTAACTATTGATGGTGCTGAATACAGTGCCCTGGCTCCCTGGACACGCAACATTGTCGTCGGTGGTGATACTCACGTTGCTGTGCGCTTGTCTCCGGGAACGGCGCTCAGGGGGCGCATTTGTGATGATTCTGGCCAGGCTCGCTCGAGTGTTAAAGTCTCTATCTATGCCGCTCACTCGGGGCAAGCACAATTTCTGCCGGAAGGACGAAGTGCCCTCGCCTATGGTATCACTGATGGCGAGGGCTGCTATTGTTTGTTCTTGACCCCAGGCCAGTACTGGTTGGTCGTACATAGCGATTTTTCTAATGCCAAGCTAATTGAGATTGCTAGTGAGCCAGTGACAGAAGACATTGTTTGGCATGGCTGGTCTCAAATAAAGTTTGAGGTCATTGGTGAAGACAATCAGTTGATCCCGCGCTGTCAGGTCTTCTACCAACCCTATGGCTCTGATTTAGATCTAGACTGGGAAGAATCACTCTCTAGCAAGGGAACCTTGGCTCTTCCTCACGGCTATGTGCTTACAGGCGAGCAAGGCACCTGCCTCTTGACCTTGCCGTCTGGTGTTTATACCTTCAGATTCACTCCTCCTGATGCTGGCTCTTTTCAAGAAAAAACAATTAGGCAGCTCTCTGTTAGTGCTGATCTAAGTCGTCGTGTCACTCTTGAGCTTAAAAACTCTGCTGCTTTGGGTGGTTGAATGAAAATGGCGTGGCTAAACAATAGCTTTTTCAGCAGGGTTTTCTCCTCTGCTTGTTTAATCGCAACTCTTGCTTCATGCAGCAACGGCGATGTTAGTCAGCCAGTTAATGTCACAGCTGCCCCTTTAGCGGTGCATACCAGTTACTTCAAAGATAGTAAGTCTAAAGACTATCGCTCTCTTGACGAAAGCGTGCTAAAAGACCCGAACTTTGATGCTTTTACAATTTGGTTCTATCATTGCTTTGCTGATTTTCAAACGCAGGATGAGCATGTCGATGATACAGCTGGTGCCTCATCTGTGCGCCTTAAAATTAAGGCTGTGCAAATTCGCTTGAGTTGTCCAATAACTATTTGGCTGGCCAAAGATTCGTCAGCTTTAGTTAGTGAGCATGAGAAAGGTCATGTTTATATTTGTAGCAAGATTTATGATCATGCCCCTAAGGTGGCTCGTGATGCCGCTCTTCTTGTTGTTGGGAAAAGCTACAATGGTATGGGGAGCAGCGCTGCTGCTGCTCGGCGGATGGCAATCGCTCAAGCGGAAGGCGATATTGCCCAGATTTTTCGTGAAAAAATAGTTGCTTTGGCTGACGAGATATCGGCTGCTTATGACACTCTCTGCAGCGATGATCTTGCTGTAAATTCGGGCAAAGGCTCGAAGAAAACACAGCAATCACTTGCTGATTTAGCCTATCAGCAAGTGATTGGAAGAGCTGTCAAGTTTCTCTGAGTAGTCTTAGTGCAGTCTGCTCTTGATTCCGTTGAGCTTAGCTGAGAACTTTTGCGCCTCAGCTCCGCGGTTAGCTTGGGTTAAGACTGTGATTATGCGCTCATAAACACCTTCAATTCGGGCATTATATGGGTCGCCTAATTCTTGTTCCTGACGAGCTAAGGCCCTTTCTGGGTCAGTCAAAACCTCGCTGTCTGGCATGGTTGAAGCGCCAACATGTCGACCCTTAGTGCTCTTCTTAACTTCAGAGCTAGCTGTTGTTGTGGTTGCCGGCTTGGTTGGTTTGATTTCTTTGGCATTCTTCGCTCGTTCTTCTTGCTCATCTAGAGCCGCTATTAGCTTGCCGATCGAAGCATGGGCTTGTTCATCATCGCCAACTGAAATCATTCGTTCAACATCAAAGAAGCTACGCAGAAATGGACCAACTCCAACACCTTTGCTGTCGAGATTTTTTAGCTTGCCGAGAGCTTTATCACGCAAATCTTTATCAGCACCATCTACAGTGGCAAGGCTTTGGACGTCAACTTTAGTTGTGACTGTGACGATTTGAACTGGTGTAAGAGCTCATTGCAGGCTGCTATCCAGGCGGCTTAGTTGACTAGCATCAAAATCAATCTGTTTGAAACTCCCTTTCATGGTCGGATCGGCAAAACTGACTTTTACCTTTTTCGCTGATGTTCCGACAGTCTCAATGGCTTTTTCTGCAATTTTCAAAGCTTCATAGCGCATATCGCGTTCGGTCATATCGCTATCGGCATCGGCAATAACTTCTAGGGTGTCACCCACCATATTAGTATCGATGTGATTGGTACTGCGCGCTGATTCTCGTTGTTGCAAGTAAGCTGACAGGCGATTGGCTGGGTCATTTACTTCATCGTCTTTGATTGTTAGTGAAGCTAGCAGTTGCTCTTTGCCAAGTTGACCAGAGCCGAAAGCTTTGACATCGCCTGCGGTGACCGAAACGATTTTGCGCTTGTTTCGATTGACTGAGTTGTAGAAGTAAACAGTGACACGACCTATGTCAGTGGGTGCCAGGTCTATGGTTGTCTTTGCTATTAATAGTGCTTCGATTTTGCAGTCGTTGTCGTTGGCGCGAGTATTGCGGTAGGTCGAGATATATACTTCGCTGCCATTTATTGCTGCCCGGACCCCGGTGCCGTTGGCGAGAATTTTGGCTTGATCTACAGCTTTGACGATTTGATTGACTGTAACTGCAGCGTGAGCTGCATGTTGCAAGCCACTGCTCAGTCCAATTGACAGTAGGGTAGCCAGGGCCAGTGAATTGATTTTGCGGCTGGTAGCTTTGCGCGACACTATACTTCCTCACTCTGTAGACTACGAAATAAGGTTCATTTTAGCAGTCCTTGATGAATTTCTGCCAATCTGCTGCCTTCTTCACATCGCTCATCTTGGAAACGGATGGTAAATGATTGGTGACTTTGCAGTAATCTATTTATTATGGAAATAAAGATGCGTTTTCTTATTGCCTTAATACTAGCCAATTGCCTGACCTTGATACTGCTTCATCCTGTCAGCGCTAAGGGCCTTAGGCGTGTTGATCTGATAGTCGCTGGAAGTAGCTGCGCTTCTTGCTTGATTCGTATAGAGAAGAAGCTGAGAACTACTCCTGGTGTGCTCAAGGCCATGGTCTCGGTTTATCGACCCTATGCAGCGGTGGTTATTTATAACTCTGATAAGACTTCTTTGGCGGCGCTAAAGACAGTGCTTGAGTCTGAGAAAGCAAGCGCTGAAAAGATTGTCGAAGTTCAAGTAAAAGAAGTACCGGCACTGCTCTTGCCTTCGGGCAAATAGCTTTGGAAATGGTTCAGGTTGGTCTTGGCGGTGCAATACCCACGATTGCCTCAGAGGCCTGAGTGTTTATGGTCATTTCGGGCCCAAGGCTAAGAAATGGAATAGGCACGGGCAAGACAATAGTGACTGTACATTTGACGTTAGCCATGCCGTCATGGGTGCCATCGTACTTATCAAGTTTGAGTACAAGATTTTTATAAGTCGGCGACTTATTAAAATTCGTTTCTACGTCAGCTACTGCTGTTGTGGCTTCTGCCAGGTCAGAAGCATTTGCTGCCGCTCTTGCTGCTTGCTTGGCGAGATCATTGCAAATATCACCGCCGATGTAGACCACGGCCAGGTCAATAATGGCAAGAACAATTGGTACAAGCACAATTGAGCCTACCAATACCTCGATGATGCTTTGCCCCCTAGGGCCGCGCCTGCGGTTGAATCTAAATATGCTGTTCAAGTTGGAACGATCCATCGATTTGCCACCTGACTATTCTAACTGGGGATGTTCTCAATCACTGAACGACCGCTAAATTTAAAGGTCACTGGTTTGTTCAGGCCTGGTATTGGGAGTGGAAATGGAATTTGCAGGAATGGTCTGCACTCAACTTGTAAGTTGAGGTGAATAAACTTGACCTTGTTAGAGCCTTCGTTGAGGTCGATATAGCAAGTTTGTACAGGCACCGAACCGGTGCTCGCAAACCTACCAAGGCCGAGCTGAAGCCAATTGTTGATAATGTTGTTGAGGGCACCGGTGGGCGAAGTGCTAGCCGTAAGGTCAGCCTTGAGCGCTGGTGGAGTCGTGCTGTTATCTAATACCAAGACATTTTCTATGGCGGCCTGGCGTAAGAGGAGCGTGTCTAGATAGAGGCAGTCGGCATAAGAAATAGCCATGCCGATCAAATTTAGGAAGGGAAAGAAGAAGACCATGATAAAGATGAACAGAGCTGGAGCGAATTCGGTAATTGCACTCCCTCTATGTGTGCGTAACGATCTTACGTTACGAAGCTCGCTGCCTAAGTGTTTCATCTAAATTTCCGCTGCAAGTCAATAATTTCTATTAAAACGTCGTACATGGTAGATTATGCCCCTATCTGGGCAGCTTTCAACGTTTATTCTTATACGTTCAAAGGTTTTCGTTGACATCAGTGGGGTTCCTACCACAGGAAGGGCTAAATTACATAAATTTCGCTTGTCAAACAATATTAAACTGCTATAATAAACGGGCCAAGCTTATGTTGTTACCCTCATACCAGCCAAGTTTGAGCTTTTAGTAAATTCTCGCAAGTGCCTCTTGAGGCCACTGGTAAGAAGTTTGAGTTATTGGTTTGCATTAAACATTAGTATCCAAGTTCTTAAGTAAGGTTAGTAAGTAATGTCCGTTTCAGATTCATTATTATTCGGCGAGGTTCTTTTCAATGGAACGTATTAGAAGGAAGCGCGCAGCCTCCATGGTCTTAGTGGTTGCATTCATTTTGGCCCTGGCGGTAATAATAGTGGCGGCAATCGCCCTTATTAACTTGCTTGGTGGCGGTCAGCAGATGCAGCGAGCCACCGATGCCGGAAACCTCTCCCTAGCTCGGTCTGTGCTAGTGAAAGTGGCCGTGCCTATTCCTAACAGTGGCGACGCCGTTCAGTTTAACGGAGTAACGGATCATACATCTGGCACCAATGGTGTGGTCAATTTGCGCAACATCAACCGAGTGATGGCGCAGTCTATGATTGTTAACTTCAATGCTCACCAAATTTCTAAAGATGGCCTTGATCAAGGCGCTACGTCTCACGCTGCTTCTATTACTGTGACTGCCCAGGCTCTCGGTAAGCAGCTAAGTGATCAACTGGCCAAGCCATCTTCTGTAGAAGACTTTTTCAGCTCGATTGCTAAACTCAACCCAACTAAACAATTCGGACCGCAAGATATATCACCCCTCGGTGCACCAACTTTCTCATACCTAGATAGAACTGGCGCTTCAAACGTTTATATTGCTGCTTCAGCTATGCCAGACTATGACTTTGGCACCAAGACTTCAAAGACCTATAACGATAAGGTCAGCGGTTGGGTGACTTCTGTCAGTTCAGATGTAGACCCTAGCGGTAATCACAATTATCTCAAGGGCTACCTTGAAGGAATGACGCCAGATACTAGCTTCGGCAATACATACTTTGTTCCACTTAAGCCTGGTGCCAAGCCCCACTTGGTTAGCCAAGTAGATTTTGATCTAAACAAAAAGGCATCTAGTGGTGCTAATGCTTTTAGCTGGGCGCAGCCAGTTCCTAATTCACTCTCTTTGAAGGCCCAGGCCCAGTCTGCCCAAGGCTACAATGGTGGCTTTAATGCTTGCGCCATTGTCGAACCTATTGACCCTAAAGGGTTTGCTGCGGCATTGCCCCATGGTTTCATCCGTATTCAAAATGGTGCCAGCTCGCCAGCTACCGGTGTGGCAAACGGCAACAAGAGAGACGTCTTCGTTTATGTTATGGACAATCCGCAGGTTTATCCCGTTGATGTCAACGGAAAACCACTGCCATATTTTGTTGGCACCAACGATTCACCACTTCCTGGTGGATGCAGTAATGGTTCCGATTATGTCGCTAAAATCGCCCAAGACATCAAAGATGGAAAGACCCCAGACTGCAGTGGCTTGAGTGTAGGTGTCGCCTTGTCGGGAGATACTCTCGGGCTAGGTGGTGTCAATCAAGTAAATTGCAATTCTATTGGTGGCATTGGTGGTGCCAATGTCGACAACATTGCCCTTGATAATGCCTCTTCTAAAGTTAATACTGATATGGCTATCTACAATAAGCCTGACAGTCGTAGCTTGTGGGCCAGACCGGTGATTGAGGCTGCTTACAATATCTTGCCACCGTCACCGATCAGCAGTGGTACTGCCAGTGTCAACGTAGCTGATATCGTCAACCTAAAACTACTTAGTGACAGAGCCGAGGGCAACGATTTCCATCCTGGTACCTACCAGTCTGGTATTGCTCACGTTCCTGCCAGTCGCAGTGCCTTGAGCAGCCCGAACTACCGCATCACCACTGACCAGGGTGTGCACTTGGACAGTAAGAGCCCTGAAGGCCTTACTTTGAACGGAACAATGTGGAAGTACTTGACTCAGCGCATGTATCAGATAGACCCAGAGTGGCTCAGCTATGCTAATACCGGTGTCTATGCCGCTCAGAATCGACCACTTGATTACATTCTCAGCCAGAACATCGTGCCTATGGGTGGACGTGGCTATATCTACTTTAGTCAGAGTGCAAATGCTGGCAAAGGTGGGCTGGTCTTGAAAGAAGAGAGTGCAGCGCTATCCGATGCACCATGGCTATCCTCCTTCATTGGTCAACTGCCCGATGCTAAGAGCCCAACCACTCCTACAGAGACTAGACAGTTTGAGTTGATGCCATTCAGTCAAATCAACGTCGCTGGTGACTGGAACTATCCACAGCCATATGACTACCCAGGCAAAATCTGCTTGATGAATTGGTTCTCCTTCACCCCTGCTAGTGGTTGGAACAACCTGCTCGGTCAGCTCAATATGGGAGCTATCAGCACTACTTGTTGCCCTGAGGGATCAACTGGTTCTGGTGCCTTTGGTATTACCTATTCAGGAAGCGGTGACACTATCACCATTCCCAACGGTTGTGCTTGTCCTGCTACTACTAGCTGTGATTCAACAGGCCCCTGTTAGGTCGTGATTAGAAGTACTTAGGTAAGCTACTTAGCGAGTTAATTTGTGGCATGGGTCATCTGGCTCATGCCACATTTGACGTGTTAAGGTATAGTTCTTAGTTGATAGTGCTGCATTCTCGAATGGAAAAATCAAAGTGGCACAAACCAAACCACAAGGATCAGAGGCTTAATCGATGACTACTTTCTCTTCTTCTGCTAAAAGAACAGTTTTGTCGTTTTCTTTTGCTTCTCTTTTGCTACTTGCCGCTCCAGCACAATGCCAGCAACAACAAGTTCAACAGCAACAGCAGTTTCAGCAAGCCCAGCAAGTAACGGCCCCGGTTGTGCAGAAACCACGCCGGCCTGCTCCCGTAGAGAGTGTGCATCGTAATTTGCAGCAATGGCCCAGCACTGTACCTGTGCCACTGCCTCCTGATGCAAAATTTGTGGCTGGCTACCAGAGCCAGTATCTGACTACAAAGAGTATGACTTTCTTTCGCTTTACCACAATAAATCCAGCAGAGAGTCTTTTGGATTGGTACAAGCGAAGTTTGCAGAGCGCTGGTTGGACGGTTCATGAAACAGTTTCCCGAGGCGGTCGGCCAATAACCAATATTGCTGCAAGTAAAAATGGTGTCAGTTGTTCGATCAATATCTTGGCTCCCCTTACAAGTAAAGATCGCACAGCTGTCCAGATTTCCTACTCTGATCGCTAGGGCTAAATTGTGAATAGATTTACTAGAAGATTGCAAACCGTGGGGTTTGCTTCGCTTGCTTTGTTTGCTTGGTCGCTTATCAAAGCCGAGGCGCAGAAGGTCACCGTAGATGCAGTGCCAACAGCAAAACAAGTAGAGCTTTTGCTGAAGAATCAGCCAAAAACCTATGGTGCACACTATGCTGCTGGCCAATTGTATGAGTCACAAGGTTTCTATGGTCCAGCTCAAGATGAGTATCGTCAGGCTCTAGCCTTTCCCCCGGTCAAACCTGATGCTTACAAGCGACTAGCGCAACTGGCTTTGAAAAGTAGTGATTATGCTACGGCCGAAAAAGTGGCAGTTGATGGCTTGCATCTGTTTCCTAAAGACTACGGCATGCTTTTGACCGCTGGCTTTGTCTTGCAGAATCAAAGCAAACTGCCCGCCGCAATGAATATGTATTTGCGTGCTCGGGCTGCTCGACCAAATGATGCCCAAATTTGTTTGGCAATTGCCGATGTGTTGGCTGCTCAAAATAAGCCAGAGCAAGCATTGGTTGAGATTGGTCGCTTTGATAAATTGAGCCCGCCCACAACTCTAAGTATTTACGAGAAGGCCAAGATTCTATTGGCGCTCAAGCGTTATGATCAGGCCTTGGCAGAGCTCGATAAGAATTTTAATCAGGACCCTGCCAATTTTGCTAACAATAAACTCTATGCCTCGACCTTGGCTAATCGTGGTAATAGGAACAAGGCTTTAGAAGTGGCCCTCTGCCTCTTGGCCAATGCCAATGGCAAAGAAATGGAGATGAGCAAGCAACGCTTGACGAATTTACTCGGACCGCTAGTCGATGGCGTGCCACCAAATGTGATTGCAAAGGCTGAAGAGAGACTTAAAGACGTGAGAGTGAAAGCGCGTATGCACTTCGCTTTGGGTGATGTTTACGATCGTAAGAGTCAGTTTGATTTAGCAATTAAACAGTATGAGGCCGGTCTTAAGCTTGATCCTCAATTTGCTCGAGGCCACTATCGCTTAGGGCTTGACCTGGAAAAACATCGCAAAGATTTCAATGCTGCCAAAGCCAGTTTTAAGAGAGCCCATGAGCTTAATATCGGCCAAAACCATCAGAAAGATCAACAAATCGAAGAGAAATGGAAGTCGTTGAGCCATTAGCCCGTTCATGAGTCGAAGGATAAACCATTGGCTAAAATCTCCTACAAGAATAAAGTCTTTGTCCTATCTCTGCTGCTACTGCTTTGTGCTGGTGCTGCTGCCTATTATTTTTACGAGTCGAAGAAGCCTCGCTACCGCTCTACTGAAATAAAGCAGACCACAAGGGAAGTGGTAGTCATTGGTGAAGTCGTTGATGCCTGGTGCTATGCCTCTCAAACTATGGGCCCAGGTCGTGGCCCCGGTCACAGAGCCTGCGCCCTGGCTTGCGCTCATGGTGGGGTTAGCATCGGCATACTTGAGGATGGCACAAAAGATCTTTATGTTGCTGCGAAGTACAAGGGTTTTCAGGGCTGCAAAGATTTGCTAATTCCCTATATGGGCGAGAAGGTCAAAGCTACAGGTTGGGTGGGAGACCTTGGCGGTTGTCGCATGCTCAAAATCAAAACTGTTGAAGCTCTAACTAAGCCAGATTTGGACAACTAAAAAGAGCACTGCCACCACTGGCAATGCTCTTTTAATTTTACCGATTAGGGGGTTGCTGGCGGAGTAGCAGGGTCTGCCGGTGGAGTAGCAGGGTCTGCCGGTGGAGTAGCGGGGTCTGCCGGTACAATAACTGGAGCCAGGGCTTTGGTCGAAACTGTAGCTGAGTCTAGCTTCTCTCCAACGTAACCGGTATTGAAACCGAGAGATGCGGCCAAGGTACCGGTGTTAACTTGTCGGCGGAAGCGAACATCAACAGCCATACCATTTTTCTGATAAGTAGGCCGCATTTTGGGGTTTGGTCCACTTCCTGGGCCCTGGCTGTATTGATAGTACTTGCTGGAACTAAAGCCAGAAGTTTCGGCAAAGTCGGATTGATTCGTGATAGCGGGTGGAAGACCAGGGTTTTTCTTGTTGGGGGGAGGTGGTGGTTTCCAGCTCCAAGCGCCAAAACCTGGACCACCAAGGTCTTTGTTCGGTCTGAGGTCTTGAGGCAATTGACTGACTGCTACTGGTTGCCAGTCCATTGGTTCACCAGCATGTCTGCCACCATTTTTAGAACCTGGTTGATAGACTTGGTCTCTGATGTAAACATCAAATTTTTTCTTCAGTGTTACTGTGTCTAAAATGTAGCCGGTATCAGGAAATTCAAAGGGGCCAACTAACTGGTCTCTAGCGATTCCGCTGACTAGCGCATCGACGTTTTCTGAATACATCTGATTTTCGCCAGCCACAGCTAGGTTCAAAGGAGTTAGAGCCTTGGTCTGGTAGCTGACTTGGCCAGTGCTTGGATCAATGCGGTAAATATGAATGTTGCCAGCGGGGATATAGTCGAGTTCATAAACTGTTGAGCTAGTGGGAGACGAGTGGGTTTTCCACATAACGTCAGCGCCAGGTTTTGTAAAGGCAAAAGAAGTATCAAACATGTTTGCAGCCGACGAAACATTGAGCTTGGTGCCGGCGCGCTTCCACCAGTCGAGCAATGCCACTCTGAAGACGTTGCCCGTGCTCTGGTCAAGAGCTGTGTGGGGCCAATCTAAGTCACCCATTTGAGTCTTTGGTGCGCCAATTGGATAGTCGCCATCGACCGAAGTTTGATAAGAGCAGTTGTTGCCGTTGTTTAGTTGGGCGTTGGTCAGGATAGACATCGGATTAGTTATTTCTGGTGGAATGCCATCAGGGAAACTAAAGGTGAGGGCACCAGGAGCTGGTTTGGGGTCGGCGACATTGGCTGGTTGGGCGCAGGCAACAGCATGGATGTCATAACCTTTGGGGTTTTGTGTATCGGTGACGTGCTGGTCTGCTTCGGCTTTGATTATGGTGGCTACCTGATAAGGAAGGCCAGCGACAGTGGCGCTCCATTGTTTGGGATCAACCAGTTTTATTGAGTCGCCGATACCAGCAAATACAAAGTCTTCTCCTGAAGTTGGGATGTTCTTGTATGAGAGATAGAAGTCGTTCTGAGAGCTGCCTGCAGGAACATCTGCCATGCCGCTGGGGTTCGGTAGTGGTGTGTTGGTCTGGGCACCATTAGTGATGCCACCAAGCGAGAGTTTGAGGGAATTGGCAATGTAATTGGACGAGCCGGTCATTCTAATTTGATTGGCTTTGTAGGCATTCTCAGCATCGGCATAGACATTGATGTTATTGCCGTTAATGTCTTTAGCGGCGTAACCGGTGGCGAGAGATTTTGTTAACTCAGCTGCCAGTAGAGCCTGGGCAGCTCTGGCCTTAGCAACATCGGCTTTGATGATGGTCTTTAAATTGGCATCGCCAATTTGGTCGGCAATTATCAAATCGAGACGCAGTGTACCGAGAATAGTATTAATGCCGCGCACTGGTGTGTTATAAGAATCTCCTGCTGTTGTGCTGCTTCCTGTGGGGGCAGCATCAGATAGTGAGATCCAGCCATAATCATCAGTGTTGATTGCAATCATGCTTAAGTCGCGAGCGGCTGCCAGAGCTGCGGCTTCAATGGCATTGCGTTGTTCACTGTTGCTGCCTAAAAGTCGAACGTAACTAAGGCTGAAAAACGCCAAGATGGCAACGATGGCTATGGTAACTGCTGTACTGAAAACCAGCATATTGCCGTGCTGAGATCGTATTAATAGACTTTTCCGACTGACCATAAAATATCCCCCAGCGCCAGACCATAAAAGGCTTTGCTTAAGCGGTTCTAATAATTCCATCCTATAAGTTGTACCCATTCCTGTCAATTGTTACAGGCTTGTCTAAATAAGCATTGCTCAGCTTCTCACGCTAAAAATAAAGGAGCCTACACCGTGATGTAGGCTCCTTTTTTGGGTTTTTGCTGCCCTGAATTTGATTAGTGTGGGTTAATGCACCCGTCGTTTATGAAACAGATCTCATCTGGACCTGATCACTTATGGGGTTTCTTTGGCTTTTCGTTGTCGTTTTCGTCGTTGTCCTTACCATACTGTCCTGATGGTGCTGCTACCGCTGGTATAGCTGACGGTGCAAATGAAGCACCGAGCTTATGGCCAACATAGCCGGTTTTGAAACCAAGTAGGGTGCTGAGACTTCCTGTTTCTACTTGCCTTCTGAAGCGGATATCTACAGCCATGCCATTGTTTCTATAGGTGGGACGCATGTTAGCCGTTCCTGGGCCTTTATCATAGGTATTGTATTCAGTGCTCGGGAAGCCTGATTTCTCTGCAAAGTCAGATTGGTCGGTGATAGCAGGGGGGAGCCCAGCTACCTTAGGACCAGGCTTGGCGGCACCCAGGCCGCTGCCGCCAAGGTCATGGCCCATGGGGCGCATAACTACTTTGTCTAAGTCCATGGGCTCGCCGGCATGCATGCCGCCTTGATTTACCCCAGGTTGATAGACCTGGTCACGGATATAAATGTCGTATGCATCTAACAAGGTCACTTTGTTATCGTTGGTCAAACCGCCTGGCTTCAGGGTGCTTGGGAAAGTGAATGGTCCAACAGTTTGTTTGCCAATTGCACTTTTGGTTATGGCATCAATGTTTTCGGAATACATCTGATTTTCACCAGCGACGCTGTAGTTGCACGGCGTCAAGCCGTCGTGATCGTAGCTAACCAAGCCGGTGGCTGGGTCTATGCGGTAGATGTGGATATAACCACGGGGAATGGGGCCGAGGTTGTAGAGCTGGGTATCGCCCAGCACGGCTTCAGTAATCCAGTCGATCGTATCTGGGCCAGTTGGCCTCCAGAAATTGTTCTTGGGGTCGTTGAGCATTGCTGTGGCCGAGGCTACGTTGAGTTTTGTTCCAGCGCGGCGCCACCAGTCAGTGAGCGCTTTTCTAAAAACGGTACCTGAGTTGGTGTCTGATGAATAGGGCCAGCTCATATCATCAATCCGGGTGACCGGTTTGCCTAGTGGGTAATCACCGTTAACCGATGTCTGATATGAACAGTTGCCGTTTGAGTTGATCTGAGCATTGGTTAGCATGGTGCCTGGTCCCAGAACTTCTGGCGGCATACCATCGGGGAAGCTGAAACTTAAGGCCCCAGGAGCAGGCTTGGGGTCTACCACGTTAGCTGGCTGAGCACAGGCAATGGCATGGATGTTATAGCCGTTGGGGTTTTGAGTATCGTTGACGTGTTGGTCAGCTTCGGCCTTTACCACTGTGGCAACCTGGTAGGGCAGGCCAGCTACTGTGGCTGTCCATTGTTTTGGATCTATCAGTTTTATAGAATCACCAATGCCGGCAAAGACAAAGCTTTCACCGTCGGTGGGAATGTCCATATATGACATATAAAAATTGTTCTGTTGCTGATTAGCCAGTACGTCAGCTTTAGAGGCTGGGTTTGGTATTGGCGTATTGGTGACACCACCGTTATTGATACCGCCTAGAGAAAGCTTGAGAGAGTTGGCAATATAATTAGATGAGCCGGTCATTCTAATTTGGTTAGAAGTGTAGGCAGTTTGAGCATCTCCGTAAACATCAATATCTTTGCCATCAATACCTTTGGCTTTGTAGCCAGCAGCCATGGCCTTGTTTAGCTCTGTGCCTAATTTTGTCTGTGCTGCTTTGGCATTGACAATGTCGGCTTTGATCATTTCTTTGAGAGCATTGTCATTGAGCTCGGTGGCGATGATCAAATCAAGTCTTAGGGTGCCCAGTATGGTGTTTATGCCTCTCACTGGAACGTAAAATTGGTCGGGTGCCAGGGTGACGCTGCCAACTGGGGCAGAGTCAGAAAGCGATACCCAGCCATATTCGTCTGTATTGACAGCAATCATACTGAGGTCTCGGGCTGCGGCTAAGGCAGCCGCTTCAATGGCTGTACGCTGTTCGCTGCTACTCCCTAGTAACCTGACATAGCTCAAACTAAAGAATGCCAAAATTGCCACTATGGCAATGGTAATGGCTGTACCAAATACCAACATGCTGCCTGATTCCTGTCGCTGTCGCGACCTGATGTGCTTAGGCATAAATGGAAGCCCCCCCAGGCTCAAATTTAGATCACTTATATGACTCTAATACCTTAATGCTAGTCTTCCCTGCTGGCCCTGTCAATAAACGCGAAAGCCCAAGCCCATTTGCACTCAAAGGGCTGAACGAAAAAGATGAAGGCTGGCATCCCCATGCCAGCCTTCTCCCACAATCTATATAAGGTTCTAAACAGCGATAGGCTGAGTGATTGGTCCGATATAAGCCACAGCAGATTCATTTTCGCGAGCAGCATGGCCGCTGGCGCCCTGCCAACGAGTGGCAACGATGCCATCTTTATACAGCTCTTGGTGAGTGGCAAACAAAGTGCGTTTGGCTAAATCACCGCCAGCTTGCACAACCAATTGCTGTAGTGCTTTTTGGGCCAGGTCGTCCCGTGAGATAAGCAGAATGGAGTCAAGTTTTTCACTTTCGATTGCATTGGTTAGTTTGCTTACGGCCTCAGGGTCTAATGATAGATTGTTGACCAGTCCTAGCTTAGTCGAGCTATTGGCAGCACCGTTCAATTTAAAAGTGACCATGGCATCAAGTCCACATTCGCTTTTCTTGGGTTGCTTACAAGTTGTCCATTGAAACTGGCTGATTTGAGAATCTTTTTGGGCAACCAAGTAGAGCATACGCAAATTGGCTACTTCTAGGTGGTGCCGTTGAAACTCATTGTCGAGCATAGCATCAGTGGCTTCAGGTGCTCCAGCAATGGTTCTTGCCATGGTTGAGAGCATGTATACCAGTGGCTTGGTCGGTGTTGTCCACCAAGGTAGTTTGCTGCCGTGACGGTGGCAGAGCAAATAATCGAGATAGAAGAGCTTGCGCAAGCGGTCTCTGATTAGAACCGGCTTTTCTTCGCCCGCAATAAACCAAGAAATATGCTTTTCCAGCAATACTTCATGCTCATCAACGAGCTTGAAAATCAGATGATCTCTGTCATTTAACTGTATTGCCATTTTGCCTAGGTCCTCGGTTTTTGGGGTGCTGGGGGTGATTGAAACTTGTTGCTTATCTTATTTGTAGGTACCGGTCACATACTTGGTCAATTGGTCGGTTTGTTTGGGGTTGTGTACACGGTATTTGCGTCTTAGGTTGTGGTCAGAATTAAGTAGACTGATATTCATCTTGCCTAGACTATTGGCCTGGTCTTTCACTTGTCTGAGCTGGTCATTGAGCTCTTCAATAGTTTGGGCCGGTTGTCTCGGTTTGATCATCTCCTCGTAAACTGCTGCGGCATCATTGAACCAGGCCATCCTTAGTGTGCGGTATTCATCTAGGTCGGCTCTGCCTGCTGGAGCGTGGACTTGCACTGCATTGAGGGCTTTGGCTGTCTGGCGATAGCGCTTCGCTACTGTGGCTGCCACTTGGGTCCAGCGTTGTACTCTTTCTTGCTCCTGGTTGAATGGCATATTGAGAATGATGCGTTCTGAATCAGTTGGTCGGCCGCGAAAACTGATTTCGTCGAATTTTTCAAACCAGGTAAGCTCAGCGCTAGCGTCTGAATCCATCGCTCCAGAGCCTTTGCTTGTCACTCCATTAACTGCTTTCGGTGGTGGGCCTTGATAGTTGGTGTAGCCCTTTGGGGGAACGCTGTTGGAGTTACCGCCGAAATATTCGTTCTTCGGTTGGGCATCACCAGCTGAGGCTGATAGAGTGACCAGGGCTGCTGCTAGTGGAATAGCCAGGAATTTTTTGCTGCTTGTATTTGTATTTGGAGTTGTACTTATATTCATTTTGCTTACCTAGTTTCCAGCATTGCCGAGGGGTTGAACTGGAACTCCGCCGCGAGCTGCACCGCCACCGTTGACGCCACCGCCAGGGGTGACTGGTAGATTCGGTCTAGCGACGAAGGCGTCTTGTACTAGGCCTCCGCCAGGTCGGTTAGCAGGTCTAGCTGTGTCTCTAGCATTGCCGCCGAAAGTATTCATTGTCACAATCTTCCAGATTGTGTAAGCGGCCATCAAGAAGAGCAGGCCAGATGCAGCACCTATCACTCGGTTGCCACCGTCTCTGCTGCCCATCACTACTGAGTAGGCGGCAATAGCCATGAAAACAGTTGATACCACTACACCGAGAATAACTAGGTAGCGCGAGAAGGTTGCTACAGTGGGCAGTTGACCGTCGAAGCGATAGAGGCTGCCGTTGCCAGCTTTGGGGTAGCCAGCGCCTGGGTTGTCGCCAGTAATCTTGTTGCGACCATCTACTTGACTGGTCTGGGGATAGGCCGCCAGGGCCTCTTGAATTTGAGCTATTTGATCTTTAGTGGCGGTGACATCAATTGATTGCTCACCAGAATTCATGTTGATGCCGAGGATGCCACCGATTCTGCTCGAGGCTTCGGCTGAGAGGCTATCTGGTCTAAGAGTTTGCACCATGCGATTGCCACGGCCAGTGGTGCTTTGCTCGTATATTCTTATTACAGTGCGGTCTCTGCCAACGGCTGTAGAGTTATTGGTGCCTGGTGTAGAGTCAGCTGCACCGCTAGGAACGCTATTAGGGCCAGAGGTATCGCCTGGGTTGACCGGGTCAGGAGTAGGGCCGTCACCGACAGGTGGAGGGACAGCACCACCAAATTGAGCAGAGGCTGCTTCAGGGCTTAGAGTAGTGCAGGCAACAGCTAAAATAAGGCAGCTAGTCAAAGCCGGCAAAGCTTGCAGAATCAGGCTGCGATAGCCGTTTTTGTGCTCACTTGCTCTTGACCATGCGCCTATCATTTCTGTTGTTTCCTATGCTTGCTCTGGTTGGTTAACTAGAATCTTCTTGATTGTTTGCTGGCGAGTTATCGCCTGCGTTTTCTAAATCTGAATTTGCTTTTGTTGATTTTTTGAAGTATCCAGCTAGCTCTGTAAGCTTTTCAGTTTCGTTTTGAGTTTCGCCGTTTTTTGAATCTTGTGATTCTTTATTGATGGTGACTAGTTGTTGGGCTAGGGTCGAAAGTTCGCTTAGGGAAGGGAAGGCATTAAGGTTTGAATGTGCTCCTAGTTCTCTTACGAGTACTTCGGATAGATAACTTGCTGCGGCTCCATTGCTCTTTTGAGTTTCTTTAGGCTGTTCTGGTTTAGATACTGGTTTCGCGTCTAGTGGGCTAACTTCTTCTACTTCGTTCAGGGCTTGGGTGATGAAGGCGTCCATTATTGAATTAATTGCAGAATCTGGGGCAGAAGCCTTATCAGTTTCAGGGGCGCTCTCTTCTATGTCATCAAACAACGGTTCCTGGGACATTTCAATACGTGGTTTCCCACCGTGTTTTCCGCTTGTGAGCGATGTAATGAGCGGTAAAGCTGGAGGTCTGGAAGCTGGAACGAAGTCACCAGCGGGGATTTCCAGCACTTTCTGCCCATCGGTTTCTTCCATTTGGTGCACTGCAGAGACTTGATATTTCTCTTCTAGAGTCTTCGTAGGATGCCCATTTGGTTGCACGCAAGAGCGGTCTTCTATCGGTTCAAAGGAGTCGACTACCTTGCCCAGGGTAACTTCCATGCCAAGGCCGCGAATTTCGCAGCACAGACCATCAAAGGCCGCTGTGCGTCCCCCAGGAGTAATAGGATTGCCTTGGACCATGTCGGCATATGACTGATGTCGGCCTTGAATGTCGTCGGCCTTGATGGTCATCATTTCGTGCAAAATATTGGCTGCGCCATAGGCTTGAATCGCCCAGACTTCCATCTCTCCCATACGCTGGCCACCATGGTTGGCCTTACCACCCACCGGCTGTTGGGTAACGGCGGCGTACGGGCCACCCAGGCCTGACCTGGCGTTGATTTTGTGCAGTACCAGTTGATTCAGTTTGAGCATATATTGACGGCCCACCAAAATTGGCCGGTCAAAAGGTTCTCCGGTGCGGCCATCGGTCAATTTGACTTTGCCGTCTTCGCCCATCCACTCATAACCAGGTATCTGGCGTACTTCTTTGAGTGCGTCGGTGACTAAGCGGAAAGAAGCGTCAGGAGCAATAGATTCGTCAAATTGGTGAATGCGGTAATAGCGGTTGAGAATGCTAGCGTAATAGCCTAATTGGGTGTCGAAGACCTGGCCTACATTCATACGGCTCGGTACACCCAGGGCGTTGAGACAGAGGTCAACGGGGGTGCCGTCTGGCATGTAGGGCATGTCGCAGTCGGGCACGATGATTGAAACAATACCTTTGTTACCGTGCCGACCAGCCAATTTGTCGCCTACCTCAACGGGGCACATGCGGGCGATTAAGACTTCAATTTCGCAGATAATGCCAGCTTTTAGTTCTGGCGTTGTTTCTGGTGTGAAGATGCGTACGTCTATGACGCGACCACCAGAGCCGTGGGGAACCCGCAAGCTGGTATCACCCATCTCTTCAGCGACCTTGCCAAAGATAGCTTGCAATAGCTCTTCTTCGGCAGATAGGGCCTTTGCTTCTTTCGGTGATAGCTTAGAGACAAGAATATCGCCGGGGTTGACGTAGCAACCAATTTTGGCAATGCCTCGATCGTCAAGGTGCTCAAGGTCTTTGGCCGTGACGTTAGGTAATTCTGGAGTGAGAATTTCTGGGCCGCGCAGGGTCTGGTGCACGCCACAGGAGTGTTTTTCAATTTCGATGTGAGTGAGCTTTTGATCTTTTACCAGACCCTCTCTTACGACAATGGCGTCTTCAAAGTTATAGCCATTCCAGGGCATGAAGGCGATCAGTAAGTTGCGACCCAGAGCTAGCTCTCCGGCATCAATGGCTGGTCCGTCCGCAATGATTTGACCAGTCTCGACTTTCTGCCCCACTTGTACTGAAGGGCGTTGGTCCAAAATTGTGTTTTGGTTGGTGCGGTCAAAGCGAGTTAGTGTGTAGGTTCTAGATTCGCCGGAGCCCTGGGCAACGGTTATTTCTTTGCCGGTTACTTTGGTGACAGTGCCAGCCCGTCTAGCAATTACAGAGTGCCCACTTGAGCGAGCGACAATGCGCTCCATACCAGTACCGACCCTAGGCCTCTCTGGCCTGATCAAAGGTAAGGTTTGCCGCATCATGCCACCACCCATGAGGGCGCGGTTGGCATCGTCGTGTTCCAAAAAGGGAATCAGGCCAGAACCGACTGATATAAATCCTTGGGGCGCGATACCAATCATGTCGACATCTTCAGGGCTTACTTCAATGAAGCTCTCTCCCCGTCTGGCCGCAACCATTGAACCGGAAATTTTACCGTCTACTACTTTTGTATCAGGTGGTGCCAGAGTATAGCGTTTGTCATCAGCTGGTGTGAGGAATTGCACCTCATCTGATACCACGCCGTTAAACACTTTGCGGTAGGGCACAGTCATAAAACCATCATCGTCAATGCGACAATAAGTGGCCATATAAGAGACCATGCCGCAGTTCTTACCTTCTGGCGATTCGACTAAGCAAACCCTGCCAATTTGCGACGGGTGAATATCCCGCATCTCTACTGGGGCGGCGTTGGGGTCGATACCACCGGGTCCAAATGATGTAATTCTGCGACGATGTGATAGCTCTGAAAGAGGATTCTGTTGGTCGAGGTATTGCACTAGGGGATTGCCGACAAAGTATTTATTGAGGGCATTCGAGAACGGTCTGATATCGAGAAGCTCATTAGGCGAGCCAATTTCTTCATCTTCGTTCATTTCTAGACGGGTGCGAATTGATCTGGTCATCTGGCCAAGAGCCGGTCTGACAGCCTTGGTTAGAGTCTCGCCAACACCACGCAAGTGGCGATTTTCTAAGCTGTCGATTTGATCTGTGCGGCCCATATCTAAGGGCAGTCCTAGCAAATATTCGACCGCTGCTAAAATGTCGTCGCCACTTAATTGATGTGACTGTTCTTCAATGCCAAGCTTAGCGTTGACCCGTTTACGACCAAGTTTTCCTAGGGAATAACGGCGTCTATCGGTTAACTCTTTCAAGGCAGTGGCGCCACCAGACGAGCCACCACCACCATCAGGCTTCCAAGAGCGACCAACTACGGCTAAAGCTTCTGTTTGAGTGAGGGGCTTGAAATCAATGCGGTTGCGCTCAAGTAAGCTGCCAATGCGCTTTTGCAAGTCTTGGGCGTCAACGCCTAAAGCTGCCAGCACTGTTGTTGCTGCTACCCAACTACGCTTTGGTAGTTTGATGCGGCATTTCGCTCTGCTGGTTTTGCCGCCACTGGCGTCTAGTTCTAGTTCAAAGGCAATTGGCGCCCCCATTTCAGCGAGCATGAGAGCTTTGTAGCTGGTCTGACCAGCTTGGCTAAAATAGATACCAGGGGCACGGACAAGCTGGCCTAAAACCACACGCTCAGAGCCATTGATAACAAATGTGCCGCGATCAGTAATTACTGGTACATCGGTTACATAGGCTGTTGATTTGCGCAATTCCCCAGTCAATGTATCGCGCAGCCACACTTCCATCATCATGCGCTTTGAGTGCGTCATGTTTGATTTGCGGGCTTGCTCTGGTGAAGTTGGGTAACCTGAATCAGGTGCATAGTCTTCAAAGCGCCAATGCACTTTGCCGTCTGGTCCTAAAAAAGTCAGTTCAAACCGAGCCGAGTATTCACTGGCTACTGGTGATATTTCGGCAAAAAGGTTGCCGATGGTCTCTTCTAGAAAACGGCGGTATGAGCGTCTGGGAAACTCAGCTAAGTCTGGTGCCTGAAAATAAAAGCTCATTGGCCTACTCCCCCGGCTGGAGAAGCAACCGGTTCTGTCGTCATTGAGCGCTTGTGGATATTGAGGGCCCGAGCAAGATCGGCAGAAAATACTTTGTTACCAGGATTTAGTGCACTGGCAATACGTAGCTCTGAAACCGATTCTGCCAGCTGGCCAGAATTGAGCAAGGTGAGGCCAAGACGATGGTGGATGTCGGCATTTTGGAGATTATTATTCAAGGCTTCTTTCAGTAGATTGGTGGCACCCTGAAAATCGCGACGCATTTCCATTTCATCACAAGCTTTTAGAGTTGCTTGGGTTTGGCTGTCTTTGTTTTGGCTCTGGCTTTGCTTCGGCTCAGGCCGCGTTTCATTCTGGCTCGCCGCCGAGTTTTCCAGGCGCTGAACACTAGAGTTAGGATTTTGCATCAAATTGCCACCCATAGATGATTGAGAGTCATCATGGGTGCGGAAGCTGCCGGTGAATGGTGTATTAGAATTTGGATTCTGGCCAGCACTGGCTGGGCTTGCGCCTCCAGCTCCAGTTCCTTCATAAAGTGCTTTGGGGCGCTTTGTCTCCGCGGCATTATTCTGGCTTTGGGACTGGGGAGAATTATTTGTCCCAGAATTATTGCTGCGATTTTGCAGGTCGCGCATTCGCGCTGCCGCTTCTTGGTTGTTTTGTGGATCAATCAAGACCGAGGTGTGATAAGCCCTGAGGGCACCTTGAATGTCACCACCGCTTTCTAGCGCTTCGCCCATCAAAAACTGATAACGAGCATTTCTTGGCTCGACATTTACAGCTTGGCTGATTTCAGATAGAGCATCTTTTGCTAAACCCTGGCTGATAAATACTTCGGCTGCGGCGCGATGCTTCTCTGCTGTGGTGTGTTTCATTGCTCGGGCTAAACTCTCTCTCCCCGGCGCCAATCTGGCATTGCCTGGGTCAAGTTGTTCCACTTGCAAATATTCTCCCGCCGCCGACTGGTAATCACCGGTCAGTTGAAAGGCTCCTGCCAGACCCAGATGGTTTTCAGCAAGCTCTGGATTCATTGAAACTTGTTTGCGCCAGATATCTATTAAAGCAAGGCCAGCGGCATTGTCTTTGGCATCAAGAATTACGGCTTTGCGCAGCGAGGCCGCCGCTGAAGTGTAATCTTTTTGCATCATATAAATAAGGCCGAGCTGACGATGGGCTGGCCCATAATTAGTGTCTTTTACCACCGCTTGACGGTACCAATTGAGAGCGTTTGTGGCTTGACCATAGCGCATGGACATGTCACCCATCTTGACGTAGGTGCGTGCTCCTGGGTCGAGTTGCATGGCTTGTTGATATTCGATCATGGCACCATCAAGGTCGCCAGAAGCAGCCAACTGGTCGCCAATGCCTAAGCGGTTTTCAGCAAGAGTAGGGTCTAAGCCGGCTCTTTGAATCGCTTCACTCAATAATTTTGCCGCCATGGCATTGTCGTGAGCTGCTGTCAAAGCTTTGCGGAAGAGATGGGCTGCCCCACTGTAGTCTTTTTGAGCTAAGCGCACTTGACCGTAGCCGACTCTGGCCGCCGATAGGTTTGTGCGGAATTGCTTATTGCTAGGATCGAGTTTGCAAGCCAATTCGTGCTGAGCAATTGCTTCGTTCCAGCGACCGGCTCGACCCAAGGCATAGCCATGATTGTTTGCATCAATGGCACTCTGCAGCACTTGTTTAGAGGCGTTAACTTGAGCTTGTTCCGCCCGTTTAGCTGCTTCTGCTTGTTTCTTTTGCTCTTCAATGGCTTTGAGGGCCTTGGCTGCTTCTTCTTCTTTTCTGCGCTTTTCTTCCTCGCGATAATCTAGCTTGCGACCAGCCCACTGTGACGGTGGCAGGGCTTCGCGCTCGGCTGGCTGGGAGAAATCGCGGGTTGGTCGGTTCCAGTTATTTTGATTGTCTGCGTTGGCTTGACCCCGATGTGGCAGGGGTGAAGCATTCATCTTTGTGGCTTTTGCCGACTGACAAGTTGAGAAGACAAGCGACAATACAAGGCTAGTTGCAATAGCTATATGAAAGTACTTCTTCTCGATTTTAATTCCTGTGCTTGTCATTACTTCTTTTGAAAACTAAGAAAATGCGGCTCTGTGGCCTTTTGTTTGATTGATTATGAGGTCAGCTTAACCATTTCAAGAGGAGCCTGCTACTGGGATTTTTCCCATGCTTCTCGTAAGATTCCCCTAAATACAGGTGTTTTAGCTAGCGCTAAGCAATATTTTTACCCTATTGTTAGTTTATCTCCCAAATTGATTGCCTGGCTATGACAAGAGCCTATTTATCTGGAGAAATTTGTTGGGGAAGAGAAGATGTTTAAGCCAGCGGGTATATGCTGGTGCTATGCATTGATGCTGCTTAGAGCTCCTTTTTTGTCTGATAATGCTGCTTTTCATCAGGCGAAATTTTTGCTGGCGGTTGTGGAGTGAATGGCTGCCCAGCTGTAAGTGCCCAGCCGAACGGCGCTTCGAGACATGAGTAAACGATTAGGTCGCAACAAATATAGGGTATATAAAGAAGTTACTGGCTCGGTGGTGACAGAACTGCCCACACTGTTACAATAAATTCGGTTCCAAACTCAGCTATTGCTAGCCACTGAGTTTCTAATCGCAAGGATAGACGGGAGACACTCTTGGATTCAAGTCAAAGACCTTCAATTTTTCGACCTCGAACAGTTCTCTGTGAGAGGCACGAACTGATTCGCTTTGGTCTCAAGCGTGTTGTTTCTGAAGTTGTTGAGATCGTGGGCGAAGCCGCCGATGGTATGGCTGCTACTGAAATGGTCCGTCGCCTTAGGCCAGATTTTGTCATTCTTGATGTTGATCTTGATGTGCTCAACGGTGTTGAAGTATGCCGCCGGGTTAGCACCGAATTGCCCAACTCAAATGTTTTGGTTTTGACCGATTCATATCACGCCACTAAATATCACAACCAGTTGATGCGTGCTGGCGCTCGTGGCTTCTGTTTGAAGAGTTCTGGTCCGAGAACATTATTCGAAGCTATTGAACAGGTTACTCGCGGTCTACCTTACTGCGATCCCAAAATTACGCAGCTTGTTAAACAGGCTCCGGCAACCAATATGCCGAACTCAAATCTCACCGATAGAGAAATTGAAGTTCTTATTCGCCTTGACTTGCGTAACAAAGAAATTGCCGAAGAGTTAGACATGAAGCTTCGTACTGTTGAAAAACATATCGAATGTATTCTTGCTAAGTTGAAAGTTCCTACTCGTACTGCTGCTGCTCTCAAAGCTGTGCAGCTGGGTTATGTTTTACTACCTAAGATGCCAGGTCGTGACCCGGTTACTGGTGTGTCGCACGAGCAAACTGTGGCTGAGTTGCAGGCTGAATTAGCCATTGCCAATGAGCACCTGAAAGCACTCTTACGCCAGAACGAAATGCTAAAAGAAGCTCTGCAAGACAAGATGAAGAATCCTCATCCGCCTCAGTCTTTCTAGTAGATTTGGCAATGGCTATGTTGCTTAGTCGTTCATTGCTGTTGTTGCTTTTGGTTTCTTTCTTTAACTTTGCCGTTTATGCTAGTGATAGCACTAGTGTCGATCAGCCCAAAATCTCAAAACCTAAAGTGGCTACGCCCGCGCCGACATTTGCCATTGGCTCGAAATTCTCGCGCACAGTGCAGACCGTCACAGGTATCAATTTTCTTACTGAAGTAGTGGTCAATCAAACTAGCAAAATTATTTTGCAGCGCAAGCTTGGTGGCAAGGTCAGAGTCAAAATTAAGACCTATAGTCTTACCGATTTAATTGCCGGAAAGGTAAAAGCTGTAGCTGTTGACGTTGATCAAGCAAAGCTCAAGGGCGTTGGCTTGGGTGATTTGTCGGTGGCGTCGCAGAATCCTATCTGGTTCAATTACCGAAAAAAGAATGGTGCTATAGGGTTAAAAGCACCAACCATGTTATTTATGCGGGCTGAACTAAGTCAGGAGCAAATTGCTGAGGCCTTAAAGACCCCGCGTTTAGTTGCTTCGATGAGTGGTCTCAAGCTTGATTTACCTGGCCTTGGTGAACAGCAGCTCGAGGTGATGAAGCCCACTGTGCAGATTGTTGATGATCAGATTAGGCTTGAAGCTACTCTGGTAACTAAAGGAGCCAGCATAGACACTGGTGTGCCGATCAAAATATCGGCTCGACCCAAACTTGTTGGCGATAGCAAAATTATGCTGGAAGACTTGCAGGTAGAGGGCCCAGATATTATCGAGCCAGATAAGTTTGCTCAATTTGCTCAAGATTTACTTAATCCGCTTATAGACTTTGCTCGCATGGACAGACGCGATCACGCATTTCGCTTGGCTGATTTAAAAGTTGGTGGTGGTGGCGTCACTGGTGATGGTAAACTGCTGCTGGTACCAAAAGCAGTGGCTGGAGACGGGCAGCTTGAACCTACTAAAAAATAGAATTAAACCTTTAGTGTTAGGATTTTTCATAGCGCCACTGCTGTGCAGTTGCGCTGGGAATCGCACGATTTTGAGTGAAGGGCGAAAGCCTAGTAAATCGGTGACAGGCTCAATCGCTAAAGACGCGGTTCCCGCGCGTGATGCTCTTTTGATTTGGTTCGTCAAAAATGATGGCGATAAAATCACCTACGAACCAGTTGCTCGCTCCTATCAGCCAGGATCTGGTAGTGAAGAGCAGACTCCCAGTATGAAGGCGATAGAAGCGGCGGTTAATGAGCTTGTGAAAGGGCCCAGCGCTGCTGAAGAGGCTTCTGGCTTTGGTAGCGAAGTACCGCGAGGCACTGTACTGATATCGGTGGGGCCGACTAAAGACCACAGTGGAATTGTTTTGAATTTGTCCAAACGGTTTCTCTCAGGGAGCGGGGCCGAGTCTTTTGGCCTTAGGCTTGAGCAGCTGAAGCGCACGGTCAACGAAATCGCTAGTCATGACAGCCCAGCAAAAGCAGTTTTCCTTAATGTTGAAGGAGAGAGGCTCTCCCAGGCCACTGGCGACGGCATAGATGTCGCTCAGCCGATAAACCAGTAATATAGATAGAGAAGGCTTTAACTATTTCCTGTTAAGGGACCTTACGATTATATTGAGAGGAGCGGCAAGGACTCTCGATGGTGTGGTATCTTTTGCCTTATTCTAAAAATTCAGGGTGTCATCATGAAGGAAGGAATTCATCCCAAGTATTCAGAAGTGATCGCGACTTGTGTCTGCGGCGCTGCTGTCAAACTGGGTTCCACAAAGAACGCAATCCGCGTTGAAATCTGTAGCGCCTGCCATCCCTTCTATACAGGTCAACAAAAAATCGTTGACACAGAAGGTCGGGTAGATCGCTTTGTCAAGCGTTACAAGCTCGACAAAGACAAGGCTGCCATCGCTCCTTAGGCCTTAGGATTAGTCCTAAACTTAAGGTTGTGCAGAGCAAATTTGTTCAACGACTTGGCAGTTTTAGATTGCCAGGTCGTTTTGCATGTAAATTTCTATTAACAGGCAGAGCGCAAAATACAAATAATCATGAAAAGAAAGCTGACCGGCAAAGATAGGTTAATCGTCGCTCTTGATGTTTCATCAGAAGCTGAGGCCCGTGCCTTAATCGAAGAGTTGCGCAACGAAGTCGGGGTCTTCAAGTGCGGTTTGGAGCTATTCACCTCTTGCGGCACATCTCTCTTTGCGCTGGCGCGCGAGTATCGCGTCAAGCTCTTCTTTGATGCTAAGTTTCACGATATTCCCAATACTGTGGCGCAGGCTTGCCGCGCTGCCGTTAGTCAGTCGGTTGATATTTTCAATTTGCACGCCACCGGCGGCAGCGCCATGATGGAAGCTGCCGCTAAGGCCACTGCTGAATCTTACCAAGAGTTACTCAAGGTTGAGCCTACTGCCACAAAGCCAGCTTTGATAGCAGTGACAATTTTGACCAGCATGACGGCGCGAACTTTGAGCGAAGAATTGAACGTCAGCCTTCCCTTAGAGAAGATGGTGCCTTATTTGGCTCAGCTTGCTCAGAAGAGCGGGCTTGATGGTGTAGTGGCTTCGGCCCAAGAAGCTAGTGCTATCCGTGAGAGCTGTGGCGACGATTTCCTTATCATCACCCCAGGAATTAGACCTAGTTGGGCTGAGGCTAACGATCAAGCCCGCATCGTTACCCCTGGTGATGCCATTGCCCGCGGTGCTGACTACATTGTTGTTGGCCGGCCCATTGTTAAAGCGCCAGACCGCGTAGCTGCTGCTCGGAAAATAGTAGAAGAGCTAAGTTAGGCTCTACTCTGTTCTGCTTCGCCTTTAAGGCTGTCGTTGTCGCTTAGGGTAACGGCTGTGCTGTTTTTGACTTCTGCTAATTCGTCTGATTTGCCGCGGCCAAACAGTGAGAGGAACGAACTAAGAGGGCTGTTATTGCTTTCAGTGCCTTGATGATATAGATAGGCAATAGGATCGGATAGGTCTTCAGCATTGCTATAGCGCGCCAGCATGCCTCGACTGGCCGCTGAAATGGCTCCGGTTTCTTCTGAGACGACAATGCAGAGGCCATCATAGGTCTCAGATAGACCAATGGCCGCTCGGTGCCTCGTGCCATATTTATATGAGAGTTTAGGATTGTCGGTCATCGGCAAAATCACACCGGCAGCCACAATTTTTGCTTTGCGAATGACCACTGCCCCGTCATGTAGAGGTGATTTAGGAAAGAAGAGAGTGAGCAGAAGAGTCGCTGAAATGTCTGCATTGACTGGTGTTCCTGGGCTGAGGTAATCACGTTCGCCTTCGGGGGGTTCGATGACAATCAAGGCCCCAGTTTTAGTGCGCGAAAGTTCTTTGACGGCTTGAATAATCTGTTTTATATCGCTTGCCGTGCGGGCGGCATCGGTATGAGCTAAAGAAAGGTCAAATTTGAATGTTTGCACGCGACCGAGGTAACCGAGACCCCGTCTAATTTCTGGTTGGAAGACCATGACCAGAGCCAGTGCCGCTGCTGGAATGATGTGATGCAGAATTGAGGTGATGAGAGTGAGTTGCAGCCACCATGAGGCGAAGCTGATGGCTGTGAGAACGAGCATGCCTTTGACCAGTCGCTCCGCATGGGTGCCGGCAATTCTGCGCCAGAGCCAGAGCACTGCATAGCAGATGATGAGCACCTGAAACAAGGTTTTGCCCCAGACCAGCAAATCAATTTGATCGAAGAAGTTGCTAAAGTCAGGCATTAACTCTTCCCTCAAACTTTCTGTTTAGCCTAACCAACCTATTTTAACCAAGTAGGAATACGGTCGTGGCTGACTAAATCGCTACAGGTCTCTCGCTCAATAATGACTTCAGCGTGGCCGTTTTTAACAAGGACGCAGGCCGGTCTAACGGTGCGATTATAGTTGGAGGACATGCTGTAGTTATAGGCACCCGTGGCAAAAATAGCGATTAAATCACCATCGCGTGCATCTAATTTAGCTTCCTCTACGATTATATCCCCAGACTCACAATAGCGTCCGACTATAGACCAGTTTTTGCTCTCAGCTTCTGGCTTCATGCGGTTAGCCACAGCCGCTGTATATTGCGCCTGATAGGTTATTGGTCGAGGATTGTCGGCCATGCCGCCATCAACTGCTAAATAATTAGTACCGCCGGGGAGCTGCTTGAGGTGGCCAGTGCTATATAGTGTCACCCCAGCGCTGCCGACAATGGCTCGACCGGGCTCCACCGATAGTTCCGGTAATGGCAGGTTGCGACTGGTAAAGGCGCTCTTAACTCGCTCGCTAAGTACTCGCGCCCAATGCTGCATCGAAAGTGGTTTGTCTGCCGCTGTGTAGGCAATTCCAAGGCCTCCGCCAACATCGAGGTGGGGCAAGGTCAGATTGAATTTTTTCTGGATATTGAGATATAGCTCAGCGAATAAATCGACACTTTCAAGATAGGGAGCCAGATCCATTGCTTGGCTGCCAATGTGGGCATGCAGCCCGATAAGCCTTACTTGCGATTGGCTTAAAATGAGCTTGATAGCGGCGTCTAGCTCGTCTAATGGAATGCCAAATTTGCTGGTATCGTGACCAGTTTTTATGTGGTCATGGGTATCAAGCTCGATGCCTGGAATAATGCGCAGGAGTATGTCGACGCTCTTTTGCTGAGCTTCGGCTAGTTTGACCAGCGCCTCTAGTTCGCTTTGACTATCAACTACAATTTTGACCCCGGAGTCGAGGGCCATGGCTAGCTCTTTTGCACTTTTATTATTGCCATGGAAAAAAATGCGATCGCTGGGAAAATTGGCCTGAAGGGCTGTGTAGAGCTCTCCATCGGAAACCACGTCAAGGCCGAAACCGGCTTTGTCAATTAGTTTGACCATCGCTAAGCAGAGAAAAGCTTTGCCAGCGTAACAGGGCAGGGCGTGGGGGTAAGCCTCTAAGCCTTCTTTTACCGCTGCTGCTGACTGCATAATTGAGTCTTCGCACATTACCCAAAGGGGGCTACCAAATTCTTCTACCAGCTTACTGGTATCGATTCCGCCCAGGCAAAGGTGATTTTGGTCATTGATTGTGGCCGAGGTCGGCATGATTGATTGGTTCGGGCTTTCGATTTGGTTTGAGATCATCTTAAGTGTTTAGCTTCCGCCTATTTTGTTGCCCCGGGCGCTTTTCCATGGATTGCCGCCTTTACTTGGGCTGTGACTTTGAACTTGATTTTGTTTGGCTGCCCATTCTTCTTCGCGCTCTATGTGCGAGAAAGAGTTGCTCAGGCTATCTTTGTGTTTCTGTTCTATTTTACTCAACTCTGAATAATCGAGGCTAAGAGAGGCGTATTGCTTACCGTTTGTAAGCTGCTCTTCTAAACCTGTCAGGGAGAATGTTAGCGGTTTTAATTCCCAGATATTGCAGAGTCTTAGTTTCGATGCCGAAATACTGGCACCGTATACTTCGTGCAAGAGGGCCTTGGCTCCTTCAATAGAGGGCTCAAGCCAGCCTTCTTTGTACGAGAAAATGCCATGTACTTTACCCTTGAAAGTATAAATAATAGCTTTGGCTCCATCACCTTCGTTGATGATAATAGTGCCAGGTGCGTTGCTCTCAAGCAGATGATCGAGAGAATATTCGAGGACGTCATTGGCGGTCATCATGCATTGTGGGTCGTAAAGTTCGCCGTGGAAAATTGAAGATGCCGCAATGGCTGTTTTGTCATCAATTTTGTAGGTGTCGACGATTACATCGCTTGATAACATTTGCAATTTGGCTTGACTAAAGGCTTCTTGGCCAAGCAATTGCGTTTCGCTATCGTCGCGACCGTAAACACAGGCTAGAACACGACCGCGGAATACAAGGGCGGCGGCTCTGGCCTTTTGGCTGGGCGAAATCATGCGAATGACGCAGGTTTCTTCGCGTCCTTCAATGGCTACTAATAAGTTGTGAAATTTCACCTGGCTTGAGAGGTCGATGGCGCATGGCTTGTCATCTTTGGGTTGGGGGAAGAGGCCGACCGCTCTTTTGTTTAGACCTTTTTGATTGCTGGCGGTGTTTTGCAGCATCTGGGCTTGTTCAAGATGCGACCGTTTTTCTTTCCAAAAAGACATTTTCTATCCCTCAACAAGTGCTACAGCAGTTTTTTACTCTGGGCTAGTTGGCAATCTTAGAGCACTAGTCTAGCCCATAGTAAAACCAATATGGCCATATTGCGTTGACTATAGGCTTGTCTTTATTAGGGGGAGAATTGAGCTGCATTATATAAGTGAGAGCTTTTTTATTGAAAGCGGCCGAAGGCCTCGGCAATATGTAAGACTTTGGCCTGTTTCCGCAGCATAGCCAGGTCTCCAGCCACAAGCAGGGTCAGTAGTTGGCTGCGACTAAGGTGATAGTCAACTAGCACTACATCGAACTGCAATATTCTTCGTTTTGGCCCAATCTTGCCGCGGTTGAGATCGACGAAATGAAAAGCTGTATTGATAATTTTGCGCTGCTTGCGAGGGTCAACTGCCATTTGACCAGTATGGTCTTCAAGGGCTTGCCCTGCCATCCTGGTCTTTACCTCGGCAAATACCAGTGACTGGTTGTCTTTGCTGGCAATCAGGTCAATTTCACCCACTCGGTGTGCCCGGTAGTTGCGAGCCCACAGCTCAAAGCCCATTTCAAGCAGATAGTCGGCTGCAATTTGTTCACCAAGGTTGCCTAGAGTTTGTCTCCACTTCTTAGTATTAGCTGTCAGGTCCATCGCATTACCCCCTGCAAAAGCTATAATTTGGTCCTTAATCTATAAACGCTCAAGCCCACAAAGAAGTTCAAAAATGCTAGATCTAAAATTTGTCAGAGAAAATCCAGACCTTGTTGAAGCAGCCCTGGCTAGACGCCACGGAGATTACTCAATCAAGGAACTAGTAGAAATCGACCAAAAATTGCGCAAAGTTCAAGGCGAGTGGGAAGCACTCAACTGTCGCAGCAATGAAATTTCAGAACTCTTTAAGTCAGGTAAATTATCTGCTGAGCAAAAAGAAGCATTTAAGGGTGAGACCAAAGATATAAAGAAACGGCAGGGCGAAGTCGAAGAAGAAAAACGCGAATTCGAGGCCCAGCGACACATCCTTTCGCTCTCGATTCCCAATCTGCCTGCCAGTGAAGTGCCTGACGGCAAAGACGAACACGATAATAAAATTGAAAGTACTTGGGGCACCATCCCTAGTATCAAAAATCCAAAACATCACTATGAACTGGGTGCTGAACTTGGGGTTTTCGATTTTGAGCGTGGCGTAAAGATTGCCGAATCACGCTTTACAGTTTTGATGAATTGGGGCGCCAAGCTTGAGCGTGCTTTGATGAATTTCATGCTCGATAGCCACTCTGCTAGAGGCTATGGCGAAGTCTTTCCCCCTATTTTAGTCAATCGCGATTGCTTAGTTGGCACCGGGCAATTGCCGAAATTTGAGAATGACTTCTACAAATGTGCTGACGACGAACTCTATTTGGTGCCCACGGCTGAAGTGCCGATTACCAATTTATACAGAGAAGAAGTAATCGATGAAGAGGCTCTACCTATTTATCACTGCGCCTATACACCGAATTTTAGACGTGAAGCTGGTAGCGCTGGTAAAGATACACGCGGCTACATTCGCCAGCATCAATTTAACAAAGTCGAATTGGTCAAATTCTGTACTCCTGAAACCAGTGCAGAAGAGCATGAAAAGCTCACTCGTGATGCTGAGCTGATTTTAGAGGCACTGGAACTGCCCTACCGCCGAGTATTGCTTTGCAGTGGTGATATGGGCTTCTGTGCTTCTAAGTGCTATGACCTTGAAGTGTGGTTCCCTGCCCAAGACAAGTATCGCGAAATAAGCTCCTGTTCAGTCTTTGGTGATTTCCAGGCTCGTCGCGCCAATCTGCGCTATAAGCCCAAAGATGGTGGCAAAGCACGCTTCTTGCATACAATCAATGGCTCTGGTTTGGCAATAGGACGCGCTATGGCAGCCATTCTTGAAAATTATCAACAGCCTGATGGTTCGGTTAAAGTACCGACTGTTTTGCAGCCTTACATGTCTGGAGTCACTGTAATTTCTCCTAAACTCGCTGCTGTAACTTAGTGTTGGCATGGCCGAGTTTATTCCAGATACTACGGCTCTTGTTTCTGCTCCTTCACCGATGCGGCGCCACCGCTTTGTGCAAATTACCTGTTTGTTTGCCACCATAGCTCACACTGTGGCTACGCTGATTTGTGTCTATGCTTTTCGCGAAGGCAATTTCTCCGACTTTACTCCCGCCCGCTTGATGGAATTTGTTCCGCGACATCTAGTGTTATGGCGCTTTTGTTGCTTGTCGGCAATTCTTTCGAGCGTTTCTAGTCTGGTCTTTATTCTCGCCATGCGTGAAGTTCTCGAAGAGAAATTCCGTTTTATTATTGGTGTGGCTGTATGTCTAGCAGTCTTGGCCTGTTCCCAAGACTTAGCGGCGGTAAGTCGGATGATGGTGCTCTTTAGCGATATTGCTTTGCAGGGCAACGCCATCTGCACCTACACCGGCAACGAATTGGTGCAAATTGGTTGGACATTGATCAACCAATCGATCACTGAGACATTTATGGTCTCTTCTTTCTTATATGGAACAGCCGGTCTGGGTATTTGTTATTGCCTCAGCCGCACGCGAGTATTGCCACGCTTCCTGGCCTGGGCACACTTACCCGTCTGGCTCTGTATGCTGGCTACAGCTGTCTCTACATTTGCCGGCTACTTGCCTGTGGCTATGTCTTTAATGTTTGCGGGCAATCTTGGCCTATCTTTCTTGGCGGCTTTCTCCGGTGTCTCAATCGATGCTGTATTGCAACAAAAGAAACAGCAGAGGGTCGAAGCTGTTGCGGCTGCTACCGATGCGCCAGAGCTGGCCGATTCGGCCGATAAGAGCGCCATTTAAAGGTCTTTTTAAGTACTTTTTGTAAATTGGCTGGTATTTTTCAGGTATTGGCTGGGTCTGGCGTGTATGCTTTGGCTGTAATGGCTGGGTCTTTACTGCGAATCTAGCGGGCATATATAGATGATTTGGCGGGAAGTTTTCAACGAACTGCTTGAGCAAGGGGCTGCAAACGCCTCCGGTTCTATGTATGTCTATGCTCGCATTGTCGAGATTTTAAAGACTGCCATAGAAAACGGTCGCATGAAAGTGGGCGATCGCTTGCCAACCAATCGTGAATTGGCTGCTTACCTCAAAGTCGATCGCTCAACTGTTGCCCGTGCCTACTTAGAGCTAGCTCAGCTGGGCTTGATTGCCTCCCAGGTTGGTCGTGGCACTTTTGTCAGCTCTGTTTTATCTGCTCCTAATGCGGCATCTGCTTCAAATATTGGGCAGTTACCTAGCGGAGAACTCAATTGGCCCAATCGCTTTTCCCGTTATGCCGAGGGCTTGAGTTCTTCTATTAATAAGTTGCCCCAGCTAGCTTCAGGTGATGACTATATTTCCTTTGCTGGTGGTATTCCTTCCCAAGATTCTTACCCTAGTGATGATTTTCAAAAGATTGTTTTAGATCTACTTGGTGGCGGCCGCGGTGCCGCTATGTTTGACTACAGCCCTTTTGCTGGTGAACCAGATTTGCGTCAGGCAGTGACGGCCCATCTGGCTTTGCGGGGTATTGCCGTACGCGATCAAGAACTGCTGATATTGAGCGGTTCTCAGCAAGGCATTGATCTGGTTGCCAATCTACTTATTAACCCCGGCGATCATGTATTGGTAGAAGAGCCAACCTATTTTTGGGCCATTTCCAATTTCAAAGCGAGACAAGCTCAGCTTGTTGGTTGCCCCTTGGATGATGAAGGCATTAATTTAGCTGCCGTTGAAGCGCACCTGATTAGGTATCAGCCAAAATTCATTTACGTTATGCCTAATAGCCAAAATCCAACTGGCATAACCATGTCGCTGGCTCGACGTCGAGGTCTTTTAGCTTTAGCTCGTAAGTATCAAACCCCCATACTAGAAGACGATTTCTCCGGTGATCTTGTATACAGCGGTGAGCCTTTACCTTCTCTGCGTACTCTGGCTGCCGAAGTTGCTGGTGGCGAAAATATTGTCATTTACCAAGGCACATTTTCTAAAGCCCTCTGTCCGGGAATTCGCTTAGGTTGGCTGGTGGGGCCGCAAGAAGTGATTGATCGACTAAGTTTTGCCAAGAGAACTAGTGACCTTGCTACTAATTCTATGGTGCAAGTTATTCTCACAGAGTTTCTGCAAAAAGGCCTCTATCAAGAGCATTTAAACAAAGTCAATCGCACTTATGGCCAGCGCCGTGATGCCATATTGGCTGCTCTCGCCAAAGAATTTGAAGCCCTCCCTGAGGTCAGTTGGACTTTACCAACTGGTGGTTTATTTATCTGGCTGACATTGCCAAAAGGCACTTCTAATAGAGATCTTCTCGAATTTGCAGTGGCTGAAAAAGTAGTTTTCTCACCCGGTGATTTATGTTTCTTAGAGTCAGAATCTAGTTCACTAAATCACCTCAGGCTGTGTTTTATTCAAAACGCCGAGCCTCAAATTGCCGAGGGCATAAAACGCCTGGCTCAAGCTTTGACCAAATATCTCGCTCACTTAGCTAAAGATCGTCTTGCCAATTCGCAAATGCAAAGACGCAATGAACATGTACTGATTTGACCACTACTAAAAATAGGATTAGGAGAAATATGTCTACAGTAATTAAGCCTAGAACCGGCACCAAACTAGTAAAAGAAGCCTTAGCGCAGATGCTCAAAGGTGGCGTGATCATGGATGTGGTCAATGCTGAACAAGCTAAGATCGCAGAAGAAGCTGGTGCTGTTGCTGTTATGGCATTAGAGAGAGTACCTGCTGATATTCGCGCTGATGGTGGCGTTGCTCGCATGAGTGATCCTGAGCTGATCATTCAAATTCTTGAGTCGGTTTCTATTCCGGTCATGGCTAAGGCCCGTATTGGTCATTTTGTCGAAGCCCAAATTCTTGAGTCACTCGGTGTTGACTGCGTTGACGAAAGTGAAGTGCTTACTCCTGCTGATGAAGAGTTTCATATCGACAAGAGCCAGTTCACTATTCCGTTTGTTTGCGGCGCTAAGAATCTAGGTGAAGCTCTCCGCCGCATCGGCGAAGGTGCAGCCATGATGCGCACCAAGGGCGAAGCTGGCACTGGCGATGTGGTTGAAGCTGTGCGCCATGCTCGCACAATTTTGGGTGAAATCAGAAGACTACACGGCATGCCCAAAGAAGAATTGATGAGCTATGCCAAGAACATTGGCGCACCTTATGACCTGGTAGTCAAAGTTGCTGCCGAAGGCAAATTGCCCGTAGTCAACTTCGCTGCCGGTGGTATTGCTACTCCTGCTGATGCTGCTTTGATGATGCAACTTGGCGTTGATGGTGTCTTCGTTGGCTCCGGCATTTTTAAATCAGGCAATCCGATGCAGCGTGCTCAGGCGATTGTTAAAGCGACAACCTTCTATAAAGATCCTGAAGTGTTGGCCAAAGTGAGCCGCAATTTGGGTGAAGCTATGGTTGGCCGCAACTGCCGCGATCTAGCACCATCCGAAAATCTAGCTAGCCGCGGCTGGTAGAACTGCTAAAGCGAATTAAGAGGACCCTATGAATCAAGATTCTACGAACATTGTTATCGGTGTACTGGCCTTGCAGGGCGATTTTGCTGAGCATATTAAAATGCTTGAGCAGTGCGGTGTCAGTGCTAAGGCCGTGCGTTATGCAGAAGAACTTGATCACATAGATGGTCTGATTATTCCTGGTGGAGAATCCACTGCTGTAGCGAAGTTGACTGATGAAGGTTCTGCTCCTATCTTTTCTGCTATCAAGGCCAAAATTGCCCCTAGCGAAAAGGTAGGAGCTTCATCAGCTTTTTCCACACCAGTAAATGCTATGCCAGTTTATGGCACGTGTATGGGCTCAATTTTTCTTGCCAAAGAAATTGAAGGCTCTAGTCAGGGCCGTCTGGCTGTTATGGATATTAAGGTCAGACGCAATGCCTTTGGCCCCCAGCGTCGCAGCTTTGAATCTGACTTGAAAATCGATGCTCTAGGCGCTGAAGTTTTCCCTGCTGTATTCATTCGCGCGCCCGTGATTGTTGAGTGTGGGCCTAATGTGCAAGTATTGTCGGCTATAGACGAAGGAATCGTCATGGCGCGGCAAGGCACTTTGTTAGTCACTGCTTTCCACCCCGAGATAACTGACGACCTGAGAGTGCATCAGTATTTTCTTGGTATGGTGCAAGAGTATCGCCAGGCCCAATCAAAAGCTGTACGAGATTCTCAGCTGCCTGAGCCAGTTCAGGTTTAATTCTTTTCTGTTTTCTCGACTATTTGCTCTTCGAGACTTTTTAAGATCTCAGCTTTTCTCTCTTCCGTCATTCCATCTTGATCGACTATGAGCATTGCTCTCTTGAAGGCAAGTGCAAGGTTCTTGTTGGAATAGGTCAGTGTGGAATTATTTGGCTGACCGCTTTTGCTGTTTTCATATCTGTCTGCGTAACTAGAGAATTCCTCTACGAGATGCTGGTTTAAGGCCGTTTCGCCGTATTTTTCAGCCAACTGCTCTATGAGGTTATTTAAGTAAGACTGAACAGCGTGAGCTTCAGGGTTTTGTCTCCAGGAACGAGGAGCTAAACCGGTTTGTACAATTGCGAGAACTATCTGCGGACGATTTTTTTGCAGTCCGCTCTCTTTCAGATTTGATACCAGCTGCCTGAGCCCGTCAATGTTACCGCCCAGGCGCTCTACCATATCGTGAGCAATGCCAGCTACTCGTTTGCTAAGCCTATCTATCAGTTCCTGGTCGCTAGGCGAGATTGGCGTGGCAAGAGGCTGATTAATAGCCTGATTATTAGCCTTTTGCTCTTTTTCTTCCTCAATCCTTTTCCTGATTCGCTGTGCGAGAGTTTCCCCTTGGCCCGCACCTTCAGTCATGAGGTTCTCCTCTTTAGGCGTTCGTGGCGACTGGCTGAACGTACTGCATATGTTACTCGATTTTGAGGTCTAATTTTCTCTTGTGCAAGTGGCGCTGCTGTTGATGAGGCTGCCATATTGTGGCTGCTTTCTCGGCGGCTTCCCAAAACTTCTGTGTTCCTCGTTGACTAGATTCAGAGAGTCGCTGTAAAGTATCGGGCGCGATTAATGAGAACTATACTGATAAGTCTAAGCCCTGGACGCCACATAGATTTTCTCTGTCGGCATTATGAAAACGAAGGAACAATCAAGCTATCCTAAGAGGAAAGACAAGGAGACAGGCTCGAAGTGTCTAAATTTTCTATGACTTTGGTTTTACTTGCTTTGCTACTCTCCTGCCGAAGTGCCTTCGCGCAGGCGGCTCTTACTCCACGACAGGTCTACGAAAGCTATCAGCAAGCGTCGGCGAGAAATGAAGATGTCAGTCAATTTAGGCTGCCTGTATCGACAGCCAAGCTCAATGAGATAAGGAAGAAATGGAACGAACTTCCGGCGGATAAAAAGGCTGCAAACGAGGGTCTTAGAAAGTTCGTTGATGCCGCGATCCCTAAGAACGAGAAATTTTTAAATGAAACGACTGACGGTGATACTGCTCGACTTCTGTATGGACTTGGTTATGATAAAGGCGGTTACACCGAAGTGGTTTTGAAGAAATTTCAGGGCGTCTGGAAAATTGAGAGTTTAACTCATAATATGAGTGAGAAACCTCCACTTGCGTTAACAAGTCAAAAACTCGTTAATACCGCATATGGTGCAACGAGGCGACAGTTTCCGCAAGTACCGGTTCAGGGAAGAGTAAACGGTATCGATTTTCGCCCAAATAGCATAAAACTCTGGGATCCAAATACACTTACGTTTTCTTATCCACAGGCTGGCCGTTGCGATAGAGGGATAACCATTTGGTTTCATTCCTTTAAGGGCTCTCTGATTAATACGCGAATGTCCCAGACCGAAGCACCGCCGATTGATTCGGACAAGGGCAAGATCTCGGTCTGGGTCGAGGAGAAAGGGAAAGAGACAAAAAGACTTGAGGCTGGCACTTTCGGTATTCAGTTAGCTCTCAGTCCTAAAAATTCTCAAGGTCTCGTTCCTGGCTATATCATTTTGCAGACAACCGACCCACAGACTTTTATAGCAGGATATTTTTACGCGACAGAGTAGCGAACCCAGTCAAGCGTGATTTGGAAGGTAAGCGCCGGCAAGTAATGTCCAAATGAAAGATGCTTCCTGCTTTGCTCAGTGTCCAGCCATAAAGCTGTCCATCGACTACAATAGAGTCATGCTTGGCTTTTATATCTTTCAATTTGTTCCCATTGTGATTGTCGAAGGAATTGTGCTCTGGCGCATGAAATGGGCATCTCTTCCGCGTTCGCTCTTTGATTCTCTGATGATGAACTTTGCTTCCTTCCTTGGCCTAGTCTTGGGTCTCGGGCCGTACATCACTGGCTCCATGCCCTGGGGTTTGACTTTGTTTGGCACCTATTCGTTCATGGTCGAGGGCACGGTCCTGATGCTGCTTGAGAGCAAAGACCCCAAGCTGGTCTGGGCTTGCGCTCTGACGGCCAACCTTTTAGGTTGCGTTCTTCTTGCTGTAGAAGCCCTTGTCGGTGCCATTCCGGGAATTTTCTCGGCTAAGTAATGCTCTACATTTTTTAAGTTCTTTTTTTAGCTTGGTTTGGCCTTGTAAAGTGCCTTCCGGCGCTAGAATGTGCGCTTTCACCACTGCGAGCGCATACCCAATTATGAGCACCAAAACCGTTTCTACTGGCACTGGTTCAGAAGTTATTTGGCAACCTAGCGGCGCCTATCTTGAAAGTCGAGTAGTCGACTTTATGAGAAAGCACAATATTGCCGATTGGCAGACCCTTATTGCCAAGTCTAATGAAGACACCGAGTGGTTCTGGCAGGCTGCTCTTGAGTACATGGGTTTTCAGTGGAATAAGCCTTACAGTAAGTTGATGGACAGCTCAAAGGGCTTTGAGTGGACCAAGTGGTTCGTTGATGGCGAGCTCAATATTATTTCTAATACCTTAGATTGGCATCAGGAAGCCGGTAAAACAGCTGGTTCCAGGGTCAGTGTAGGCAAAGATCATCCTGCTTTGATTTGGGAAGGTGAAGACGGTCGTAGTCGCAAATTGACTTATGGTGAGCTCAGTCACCTAACCGGGCAAGTAGCCAGCGCCATGCTTAAGCTCAATGTCAAGGCTGGTGATGCTATTGGTATTTATATGCCGATGGTACCAGAGGTAGTGGCAGTGCTTTTCGCCTGTTTCAAAATTGGTGCTGTTGCTGTTCCAATCTTTAGTGGCTTTGGTCCTGAGTCTTTAGCTACTCGCTTGAATGATGCTGAAGCCAAAATTTTGTTTACGGCCGATAGTGGTAAGCGTCGGGGCAAGCTCATTCCTATCAAAGCCGAAGCTGATTTGGCTGCCCAGTCAGTACCCGCTCTTGAACATATGATTGTGCTCAAGCATTGTGATACCGATGTGCCGATGCAAGATGGTCGCGATCTCTGGTTCCATGATGTTGTCCTCAATCAAGAGCCAGCTTCAACCCAAGCTAATCTTTCGGCCGAACATCCTTCTATGTATCTTTATACATCGGGTACCACAGGTAAGCCTAAGGGCACTGTGCATACCCATGCTGGCGCTTTAGCTCAAATTGCCAAAGAGTTAGGCTTTGCTTTTGACCTGCAACCTGACGACAAGTTCTTCTGGGTCTCTGATATTGGTTGGATGATGGGGCCCTGGGAGATGATCGGTACCACCTTCTGGGGGGCCACCATGGTTATCTTCGAAGGTAATCCGAGCTATCCAAACCCTGATACTATCTGGAAAATTTGTGACCAACACAAAGTTAACACTCTAGGTATTAGTCCTACTCTTATTCGCCACCTTAAGGCTCAAGGTGAAGAGTGGGTAGATAAGCATGACTTGTCGACTTTGCGTTTGCTTGGTTCGACTGGCGAGCCCTGGGATCAAGACAGCTATATGTGGTTCTTTGATAAGGTCGGTAAAAAGCGCTGCCCGATTATCAATATTTCTGGTGGCACCGAAATAGTTGGTTGTCTACTTTCTCCTCTGCCTGTAATGCCACTGAAGCCCTGCTCTCTCGGCGCACCTGGACTAGGTATGGCCATTGATGTCTTCAGCGAAGAGGGCCAAAGTGTCCATAACGAAATTGGTCATTTAGTTTGTCGCAAACCAGCTCCATCTATGACCAGAGGCTTCTTGAAAGACCCTGATCGTTATGTCGAAACATATTTCACTAAGTTTCCTGGGGTCTGGTACCACGGCGATTGGGCCAAGGTAGACAATGATCACTCCTGGTTCTTATTTGGTCGCTCTGACGACACTATCAAAGTCTCCGGTAAGCGTGTTGGCCCTGGTGAAGTTGAATCGGTATTGGTAGAACATCCAGAAGTCTCTGAGGCAGCCGTTATTGGTGTACCTCATGAACTCAAAGGCGAATGTCTAGTTTGTTTCATCGTCATGATGCCTGGTCAGTCTTTATCGACAGATATGCTCAAAGAGTTGCGCGACATGGTCGGTAGTCGCCTTGGCGCTACCCTCAAGCCTGACACTATTCTTGCGGTTCAAGCTTTGCCCAAAACTCGTTCAGGCAAAATAGTGAGAGCGACTATCAAGCGTAAATACTTGGGTCAAGAGACCGGTGACCTTTCGTCGGTGGAAAACCCAGAGGCTCTCGAACTTATAGTGGCAAAATAGCAATTCGACTGAAAGGTTATCTGTGAAGCATTCAGAAAAAGAAAAAGTTAGACAACGGTTCATTGTCAAAGGCGGATCGACTATTGATCTAAGTCGTGATTTTAAGTCTGGCCTAGACGCGGCAGCGATCTCCAAAGAGACAGCAAAAGAACATTTAGACGCTGACATCAAGAGAATTGCCCACTACCAAGATATTCTCTACGCTCAAGATAATTATGCTCTTCTGATTATTTTTCAGGCCATGGATGCTGCCGGTAAAGACAGCACTATTAAGCACGTTATGTCAGGCATCAATCCCCAGGGCTGTCAGGTTTTCACATTTAAGGCACCAAGCTCAGAAGAACTTGATCATGACTATCTCTGGCGTTGCAATAAGGCTTTGCCTGAGCGTGGGCGCATTGGCATATTCAATCGTTCTTATTACGAAGAAGTCCTGGTTTCGCGGGTGCACCCTGAAATTCTCGATAAGCAGCAGCTGCCGCCAAAGTTGAGAGGCAAGGGTCTATGGAAGAAGCGCTTTGAGCAGATAAACAACTACGAAAAGTATCTGGTTGAAAATGGCACTGTCATACTCAAATTCTTTCTCAATGTTTCTAAAAAAGAGCAGAAGAAGCGCTTTCTTGCTCGCTTGAATGACCCGGAGAAAAATTGGAAGTTCGCCGACTCTGACGCTGTAGATCGCGAGCTCTGGGATAAGTATATGCATGCCTACGAAGATTGCCTCAGCAATACCAGCACCAGCTGGGCACCATGGCACGTCATTCCGGCTGACAGCAAGCCATTCTGCCGCTTGGCTGTGGGCTACATTATTGCCGAGACATTGAAAAACTTAGATTTGCACTATCCGGTGGTCAGTGAAGAGAAGAAGAAAGCTTTAGAAAAGGCAAGAAAATTGCTTGAAGGTGAAATCTTAGTCAGCGACACGATTGCTGAGGTCGAAGCCGAAGATTTGTCGGTGGTCGAAGCTCAGCTTACTGAAGATGTACCGACTGCCGTTGCTCTCGATACAACTCAAGATGTAGAAGTCGAAGCCGTTCCTGATATTGAGCTTGCTGCCGAGCCTGAAGCTCTTGATGAATCTCTTCCACAGTCAGGTAAAGCAAAGGGCAAGAAAGAAAAGTCTAAGTCGAAGAATAAAGCCAAGAAAGATAAGAAGACGAAGCAATAAGAGTTTTAGGTAGTTCTGAACAAATACCAGTTGTCTGCTACTTTCTCGACCCAAATGTACTCTGAGGGCCCCACTAGTGGTGGTCTGTTATCTGGGGCGTAAAGGAAGCCAACAGTGTTGTCGGTCACTCCGCCAATAATAATTTCGATTTGCTTGCCGTCAACTTTGCTCAAGCTTGATAGATGCAGCGCTTGTAGTTTAGCTTTGATGGCGCTGCTGTCAGGCGACGGCTCTTGCGCGCGGCTATTGCTGAGCATGACACTGGTATTAGCCGCTAACTTGTCGCCATCGGTCACAAGATTTTCTAGTGCTGGTTTATTAGCCAGGAACCAGGTTTTTAGGTCAGCATCGGGAGCTAGAGTCAATTTCAGATTTTTCAGAGTTGAGCTTTCTTCATCACTTAACTTGGTTTTCTTTTCTAGCTGATTGACTATGGCATTGAGGGGCCCGGTGCAGGCCAGTGCTCGAGCCGAAGTTATTTTCCAGCCTTTGTCGCGACGTAAATAGAAGTAGACATCGAGTGCTAAGGGGCTGCTCAGTCTAGTTCTTGCAACAGCAAAGTTATCACCAACTATATTGATATTTTCGTGGTTGTTTTCAAATGTGAGCTTGTCCATGGGGGGGAGGCCCAGGGCAATGGCCTCTGGGGAGAGCATACTGTTGGCGGCTTTGCTGTTTGAGTTGTGCAATTGAACGTATTTACTCATAGCAGCGATGGCTTCTTCACGGCGTGGATTGGCAATTTCACTGTTGAGTAAAAGTTCTTTTTGCCCACGTGCTCCGGGCTCCCAGGACTGTTTGCGCATGGCTTCGTATTGAGCAATCATGGCCTGGTGCAAGCTATCTTGCCCAGGGGTCCAGTTGATAGCTCTGAGATTGTTGCTTAGTATTTCTGCCGTTAGTGGGCGGCGCTCGAAGTGTCCAAGGGTGGTGAGGATGCCGGCGAAATAATAGATGGGGGCTGAGCCTTTTACTTGTAAAAGGCTTTTTAGTCTGGCGTTTTTTGCATCGTCAAGGGCGATATGTTTAACACTGAGTCCATGTTTTTCTTCTTCTAGCAAAAGCTTGTTTTGTCCAGATTGCTTGGTGTAGAACTCAAGGACACTAGGGCCCGGCTCGCTCATTTGGCAAATGAGAAGTGGCGCTGACTGGTCTTCTTCGCTGTGGCGCTCGCGCGAATGTTCAATCATTTGGCGCATGCGTTTGTCTTTGACGGCAGCGCTAGACATACGTGTCAGTCTTAGGTCTATTTTGCTCTCTTGGTTGGGGCGCTTTAGGGAGATATTAACTGTGCTGCCGGGCTTGCCCATGAGCCGCTGGCGAGCCCCTTGTATGCTCAGGAGAGCTGTATCTTTGCCGTCGATGGCCAGGAGTAGATCGCCACTTTTTATATCGAGAGCTGCTGCTGGACCTTCTGGCAAGATATTTCCCACACAAGGGTGCTCTTGGCCTGCGTATTTGAAGGAGAAGCCGACAATACCCACTGCCTCAATTTTCTTTTCGCTATCATCCAGGCTAGCCGTCTGAGCCGCAAGAGCAAAAGAGGGATAGAAGAGAAGAACAAGTGTCAGAAATATTGAAGCCGTGGTTTTCAATTTGCTTTTAGCACCTTAGATGAAACAGACTTTCAACAGTGCTCCATCTGGCTGGTAGTGTTCCAGTTCGACTTGCACTGGCTCTACTTTCCAAATTTCTTTGCAGTATTCTCTAATTGATCTATCAGAAGAGAATTTGCCCATGCGCGCTACGTTGAGGATAGACATTCTTACCCAGTCACTCTGATTTAAGTAAGCCTTGGCTGCTTTTTCTTGGCATTTGATGTAGGCGTCGAAATCAGCGAATAGCAAGTAATCGTCGTGATAGAGCAAGTCATCAACTAGTGAGCGGAAGCGGTTTGGTTGATCTGGTGAGAAATGACCGTTTTTGATCATCTCAATGACTTCGCGCAGAGCCGGATTTTTGTCGTAATAGTCTTGCGGTCTGTAACCTGCTGCTTTCAAATCATGCACTTCTGAGGCCGTGAGGCCAAAGAGGAAGAAGTTCTCTTCGCCAATGTCTTCAAGCATTTCGATATTGGCACCGTCTAAGGTGCCTATGGTGAGGGAGCCGTTCAAGGCAAACTTCATGTTGCCAGTGCCTGATGCTTCTTTGCCAGCTGTAGAAATCTGCTCGGAGAGATCGGCGGCTGGGTAAAGAATTTGACCGAGGGTGACGTTGAAATCAGGGATGAAAGCTACTTTTATGCGGCCGGCTACATCTTTGTCGTTGTTAACTACGTCGGCTACAGCATTGATTAGCTTGATCACAAGCTTGGCATTGAAGTAACCTGGAGCCGCCTTACCAGCAAATAAGAAAGTTCTTGGCGTAATTTTTAGAGCTGGGTTTTTCTTGATTTGATTGTAGAGGTGAACGATGTGCAAGACGTTTAGATGTTGCCGCTTGTACTCATGCATACGTTTGGCTTGGACATCGAAGAGTGAGTCTGGGTCAACGGTGACGTGGCATTTTTTCTTGACATAGTCAGCCAGTCGTACTTTTTGATCGCGCTTAACCTGGGCCCATTCTCTACAGAAAGCGGGATCTTCAGCGTAAGGCTCAAGCTCCTTTAGTTTGGTGAGATCGAGCAACCAATCATCGCCGATCTTGCTTGATATCAGGGCGGTCAGATCGGGATTGGCTAGCGCGATGAAGCGGCGAGGGGTGATGCCGTTGGTTTTGTTGCTGAATTTTTCTGGCCAGAGTTTGTAGAAGTCGGCAAGCACGTCTTGCTTCAGTAACTCAGTGTGCAGTGCTGCTACGCCATTGATAGCGTGACTGCCGACACAAGCCAAATTAGCCATTCTGACGAAGTGAGTGCCAGAATCGTCAATCAGTGAAAGTCGCTGCACCATGCCTTCATCGTCTGGGTATTGCAGGCGAATCTCGTCGAGGAAGCGACGGTTGATTTCATAAATGATGCTCAAGTGTCTTGGCAGTACTGCTGCAAATAGCGGGACTGGCCATTTTTCTAAGGCTTCCGGTAGAAGGGTGTGGTTGGTGTAGGCAAAGGTATTGGTAACGATTGTCCAAGCTTGATTCCATTCCATTTGATGTTCATCCATCAAAATGCGCATCAGCTCTGGTACGGCGATAGAAGGGTGGGTGTCGTTTAATTGGAAAGCAAATTTTTCGTGGAACTGCTCAATTGAACTTCCTGATACTTTGAGAATGCGCACGCAGTCTTGTAGCGAGCAGGCAACAAAGAAGTATTGTTGTTCTAGTCTTAAGCGCTTACCTTGAGCAATGTTGTCGTTGGGATAGAGAACCTTAGAGACGTTCTCTGAAAATACTTTATCGTTGACTGCTCCTAGATAGTCACCAGCATTGAAAGCCTGAAAATCGAAAGACTCTTTGGCTTCTGCTTTCCATAGGCGCAAGGTGTTAGCTGTGTTGGTCTTGTAGCCAGGTACTGGGGTATCGTAAGGCACGCCACTGATGATGTGGTCGGCAATCCAGTCAACTACGTTTTTGCCTTGGGCATCAACGTGTATTTCGCAGCGCCCGCCAATTTTGACTTCTACTGCTGCTTCTGGTCTAGCAATTTCCCAGGGGTTGCCGAGGCGCAGCCATTTATCGGTTTTCTCTACTTGCCAGCCGTCAACAATTTCTTGATCAAAGATACCAAATTCGTATCTAATACCATATCCGATGGCAGGGATACTCAAGGTGGCAAGAGAATCGAGGTAGCAGGCCGCTAGTCGGCCTAAGCCGCCATTGCCCAGACCTGGTTCTTCTTCCTGGTCGATCATATCTTTGAGCAAGATTCCAGAGCGTTCTGCGGCTTCTTCGAACTGCTTCTCTAGGCCCATGCTGAGAAGGTTGTTGCCGAGTTGTGGTCCCATCAAAAATTCAGCTGACAAATAACAAACGATTCTTACTTTCTCTTTGAAGTATGTCTCAACGGTGTTAATCCAACGGTGCAGCAGTCGATCGCGCACAGTGAAGGAAAGAGCCATATAGAGGTCATGCTTGGTCGCCAGTTCAGGAAAACGGCCTTGCGTATAGAAGAGATGGTCTGCCATGGCTCGTCTTAGCGTTTCGATGGAAGTACCGGTGCGGTCGTCTTCTACCTCGACGGTGACACAAGTATCATTTTTGTTAGTCTGAACCACGATATTTCCTCAGCTAGTTTAGTACGGCCATTTCCAGTCACGTATCTGGGGCATGTCTTCTCCGAATTCTTCGACATAATTTTTGTGATCGATCAAGCAGCCTTGTAGTAGCTGCTTTACTCGGGCGGCTGTGTATTGCACTTTCGCTACTCGGTCTATGACATCAGCAGCCAGGTGGAAGCGGTCCATATCGTTCATCACCACCATGTCAAATGGTGTGCTTGTGGTGCCTTCTTCTTTGTAGCCGCGCACATGCATATTGTCATGGTTGGTGCGGCGATAGGTCAGTCGGTGAATAAGCCAGGGATAACCGTGATAAGCAAATATTATGGGCTTGTCTTTAGTGAATAGTGAATCGAAATCTTTATCGCTCAAGCCATGTGGATGCTCGCTTTCAGGCTGCAAAGTCATCAAGTCAACGACGTTGATCACTCTGATTTTGAGGTCAGGTAGTTCTCGGCGCAAAATGTCTACAGCCGCGAGTGTCTCAAGAGTTGGTACGTCTCCAGCACAGGCCATGACCACATCGGGTTCAGCTCCTTGATCATTGCTGGCAAAGTCCCAGATACCAATGCCGGCGGCACAATGCTTGGCCGCTGTGTCCATATCGAGCCATTGGGGGGCTGGGTGTTTGCCGGCCACTACGATGTTGATGAAGTCACGGCTGCGCAAGCAGTGATCGGCAACGCTCAAGAGAGTATTGGCATCTGGTGGCAAGTAGACGCGGATGATATCGCCTTTTTTGTTGATGGCGTGATCAATGAAACCTGGGTCCTGGTGGCTAAAGCCGTTATGATCTTGGCGCCAGACATGTGAAGTGAGCAAATAATTGAGTGAGGCAATTGGTCGGCGCCAGCCAATTTCGCGAGTGACTTTGAGCCATTTTGCATGCTGGTTAAACATCGAGTCGATGATGTGAATAAAGGCTTCATAGCAAGAAAACAGACCATGACGACCGGTGAGAAGGTAGCCTTCTAGCCAGCCCTGGCACATGTGTTCGCTCAGTACTTCCATAACGCGACCATCGTGGCTGATATGGTCATCGGTCTTAAGAATTTCATCGGAGAACACCTTGCTGGTGGTCTCAAAGACGTCTCCTAATCTGTTTGAAGCGGTTTCATCGGGGCCAAATAAACGAAAGTTCTTGCGATCTTCGTTTTCAGCAAATACGTCTTTTAAGAAGCGTCCCAGGGCCTTGGTTGACTCATAGTCGAGGGCCCCTGGCTTTTCTACTTTGATGGCATAGTTTTTGAAGTCTGGCAGGCGTAAGTCTTTCAGTAGCAAGCCACCATTGGCGTGAAGATTGGCTCCCATTCTTCTGGTGCCCTTGGGGGCTAGCTCTTTTAGCTCAGGAAGAAGAGCGCCCTCTTCGTCGAATAGCTCTTCCGGCTTGTAGCTGCGCAGCCACTGCTCAAGCAACTCTAAGTGACCAGGCTTAGTGAATATTTCAGACAGCGGAACTTGGTGCGCTCTGTGAGTGCCCTCAATTTGCACGCCATCAACTACTTTTGGGCCAGTCCAACCTTTGGGCGAGCGCAATATAATCATAGGGTAACTGGGGCGGCCAGCAAAACCGTTGGCGCTATCACTTTTGATTTTTCTGATGTCTTCCAGAACTTGGTCCATGGTGGCAGCCATGAGCTGGTGCATCAATTCGGGATCGCTACCTTCGACAAAATACGGTTTATAGCCATAGCCAGTGAAGAGTTGTACTAGTTCTTCATCGCTCATGCGGGCTAGAACAGTGGGATTGGCGATTTTGTAGCCGTTCAAGTGCAAGATTGGCAAGACTATGCCGTCGCGAGCAGGATTGACAAATTTGTTTGAGTGCCAGCTTGTGGCTAGAGGGCCGGTTTCTGCTTCACCGTCACCAACTACACAGCAGGCAATCAAATCGTGATTGTCGAGTACGGCGCCATAGGCGTGTACAAGTGCATAGCCCAGTTCTCCGCCTTCATGAATCGAGCCAGGAGTTTCTGGGGCGACGTGGGAGGGAATGCCGCCGGGGAAGGAGAATTGCTTGAAGAGCTTTTGCATGCCTTCAGCATTTTCTTCTATAAGCGGATAGGTCTCACTGTAAGTACCTTCTAGATAAGTATTGGCCACTAGTCCTGGGCCACCATGGCCTGGACCGGTGATGTAAATCATATCGAGGTCGTGTTTCTTAATTACTCTGTTGCAGTGGGCGTAGATGAAATTGAGCCCGGGAGTAGTGCCCCAGTGACCAAGCAATCTAGGTTTGACGTGCTTTAGCTCTAAGGGCTTTCGCAAAAGAGGATTATTGAGAAGGTAGATTTGGCCGACGGAGAGATAGTTGGCAGCTCTCCAGTAAGAATTGATTTTTTGCAGTTCTTCACTGCCTAAAGGTTTTGCTTCCCTCAAACTAGGTGTAGCTACGCTGGCTGAAGCCATAATAAATTCCCCTGCGCAGATGCGCTTAGATTGGCGGATGGATATGCTAGGCCAAATTATATAGGGCCTGACTCTCTCTTGATCGCCATTAGCAGCGCGTGTGAATTAATTCGACGGTAAGCACGACGCCTGCTGTCAAGAGGGGGTGGCGATTAGGCTATAAAATAGACTAGAAAAGTGCTTGCACAAATAGCGCTGAGTCAAAATCGCGCAAGTCTTCCATTTTCTCGCCAAGACCAATGAGCTTTACCGGTATCTTTAATTCTTTGGCGATGGCGAAGACTACGCCACCTTTGGCGGTGCCATCTAATTTTGTTAAGATAACTCCGGTCAAGCCGCAAACCTCAGAAAATACTTTTGCTTGCTGTAGACCGTTTTGGCCGGTTGAAGCATCAAGAACCAAGAGTGATTCGACATTCATTCCTTCGGCGTTTTTCTCAACAACTGAGCGAATTTTTTTCAATTCTGCCATCAAATTGGTTTTATTATGAAGACGACCGGCGGTGTCGACGAGTACTACGTCATATTGTTCGGCTTTGGCTTTCTGCAGCGCTTGGTAGACAACAGCACCAGGGTCGGCACCGTCCGGCAGTCGCACTATATCGACCCCTGCTCGCTGAGACCATATTTCAAGCTGTGACTCTGCCGCCGCTCTGAATGTGTCTCCCGCTGCCAGTAAGACTTTCTTTCCTTCGCTTTTAAAGCGGAAGGCCAGTTTGCCGATGCTGGTGGTTTTGCCCACGCCGTTGACACCGACTATCAAATAAATGTTAGGCACACCAGCTTTAAAGCTAAGGCCACTTTGAGCCGTCTCACTGAGCAGGCTGCTAAATTCTTTCTGCAAAAAGATATCAACGTTTTCACTGGTCCAGTTTTTGCCGCGAGACTCTTTGCGCAGGTGCTGCACCAGGGGCTCCACTGTGGCTAAGCCCAGGTCAGCTTTGATCAGTCGCTCTTCTAAGCTTTCTATGTAATCTTCGTCAACAGCGCGGTGGCTCTTAGTTTGAACTGCTGTAGCCGTGCTTGCTAGCGGTTCTGCTTGGGGCTGGGGCTCTTCAGCTATATTTTGAACTGGTAAGGCTGTCTCTTGTTCTTCTACAGACTCTTCACTTACTTGCTCTTTTGTTTTTGCCAGTACAGATTTGAGTTTGTTTAGGGTTGTGCCCCAAAAGCCTTTGCGTTGGCTATCTTCACCCATGTTCGTTTTACCTTATTTATTGATCTTGGCCAGCGTCATCGCTGCCAGTTGATTTTTCTGCATACGCACGTCGTCTGGCTGAGCGTCTTACAGCTTCTGCTTCTTCAGCTAAGTCAGCAAGGACACCATTGATAAATTTGGCTGCTTTTTCATCGGCAAATCGGTGCGACAGTTCCACTGCTTCTGATATGGCTACGTTTACTGGAATGTCGGACATATAGAAAGCTTCTGCACAGGCCAGTCTTAGAATATCTCTGTCAATTGAAACCATGCGTTCCATGCGCCATTGTGTGCGGGCTCGCTTGATGTACTCGTCGATGATTTCTTTGTTTTCGATATAAGTTTCCACCAGGCGGAAGACAAATTCTCGAACATCATCTTTATATGGGCGCTCGACTAAGAGTTCTCCGGCGTGGCCGCATTTTTTGCAGTTAGTTTTGAAAAGAGTGCTGCTAGCTGACAGCGCCATCTCTGGAATATCAAGGGCCTCAGAGATCATGTTAATTGAGGTTTCAAGGGTGCTTAATTGTTCTCTGATCTGCCCTGTGGTCATTGGCACAGAACTCAGTTCAGTGGTCTTGGCGTTATCAATCTCAAGGCTATCTAATTGATTGGAGGCCCGCAGCACCATGGCATTGACGTCTTGAAGATTCTGCTTGGCATAGTCCACAAGCATGTGGATGGCTCTATCTACTAGCTCAGTGATCTCAACTTTAGCCAGCTTCTCCATGTTCTTCGGGAGCTGGGGCATTACTATAATTGCCAGTTCACGAGCTATTCGCCGTGCGCTCATTTGGGCCTCACTTTTAAGGGTTCGATTAGAGGCAACGAAATATATTGAACATTCGAGGCCCCGAAGCACACATGTTATCATGTGGGCCCAGCGAGGCAGGCATTTGAGAATTACCGGTGGTCAGTTGCGCGGCAGGTCTGTAGCCTGTCCTGACGGTCTAGACGTGCGTCCCACGTCTTCTAAAGTGCGGCAGGCTTTTTTTAACATTCTAGGCTCACGAATAGACGGCGCCTTATTCCTCGACTTGTTCGCGGGCTCTGGCCTGATGGGCTTTGAGGCTATTAGTCGCGGTGCTCGTGGTGTAACGTTTGTTGAGGAAAATAAAGCTCAAGCCACCAGTATCAAGAAATCTAGTGTGATTTTTAAGGTGCCAGCAGAAGCTGATGTGGTCATAAGCGATGTCAGGCGAGTTTGGCCCCATATTAGCGTCACGGGTGCAAAGTACGACATAGTTTTCGCTGATCCTCCCTACAAAAAGGGTTACGGCAAGCAAATTTTGGCTGGGCTAGTGGAATATAAGTTATTAGCGCCAGATAGTCTGGTCATAATCGAGCACAATCGGGACGATCTCATCGAAGTAGACGATGGTAGCCTAATGAAAGTTGATTACCGAGAGTATGGTAAGTCGGCTCTTAGCTTTTTTAGTTTTGACTAATGGTGCCAATGGATAGCGGTTCTCAAGAAGATAAAGCGAGCGATGTTCAAGGGCAGCAGGGCAAGCGTTTGCGCCTCGCTAATGCCACGGCCACGCGGTTGGCTGCGGTGGCTTCTGAGCGGGCTGAGGCCCGAGATAGTTCATTAATAGAGGCCACCGGCCATGTGCGCATTGGTGATCTTTTGATGTTTTCTGGATTGGTCTCGTCCGAGTTCATTCAAACAGCTTTGCGTAACTTTGAAGAGAAAGGTTTGCCCCTAGGGAAAGTGCTCACACTTTCTGGCTATATTACTGAAGCTCAGCTTCGCTGTGCTCTTGATGTTCAGGCCCTTGTCAATGAGAGACAGTTACCGCTTGACGTAGGCGTGAAAGTACTCACTCTTGCTTACAAAGAGGCCGTGCCCTTAGCTGAAGCTTTTGAGCGATCAGGAGTGGTGCAACCAGAAGATCATCTCAGTAACAAGCTTGGCCAGCTTGTGCTTGATGCTCAAGTGGTCGATCTTCCCATTCTAGAAAATGCCCTGGAAGTTAATCACCGCACTGGTTTGCCTCTTGGGCATATTCTTTGCTATCGCTCTATTATTTCGCAGCAGTTACTCGAGACTGCTTTACTCGGTCAACAATTGATTCGCCGTGGTTCGATTTCGCGCGAACAATGTGTGAAGGCAATTTCGCAAGCCCATCAACGGGAAAAAGCCTTAGCGCAGCTGCCTCACAATATTGGCTTTAAGAAATCAATGCTACGAAATTCGCCAAGAATTGGTGAACTCTTGTTTGAGGCTGAACTAATCGGTGATTCACAATTACTTGAGTCATTGCAAAATTCTCTTGCTACCGGTAGACCATCGGGGCAGTGTATGAAAGAAGTCTGCGGTATGGACCCTGTCTACATCACAGCTACTGTAGAGCTGCAAGAGATGATTGATAACGGCATGCTCATTACGCCTCTTGCCATAGATACTTTTGTGCGCATGAAAGAATTTGGTTATGGATTTCTTCGTGCTTTAGCTGAGGCCTCTGTTAGTCGGATTGTTCTTAATCCATCGCGAAGATTGCTTGAGCTGCTCAATGAAACAGGATCTTATTCAATTGAAGTCGCCAAGCTTCCAGCCGAAATTCTTGAGCGTGTTGAAGTGCATTACAATCAATCAATTGAAGTTTGTCGCGCCCTTGTTGCTGCCAATATTGTTGAGCAGCACGCCATTTATTCTGGCCTCAGGTTAGTCTATTTGCTTGATGAAGAACTATTGACCGACGAGCAAGCCTTGCTAGCACTAAATATGGCCTGCACTACGCCATTGCCTGTGGATGAGGCTATTTTCCGCCTGGGTTGGAAAAAGAGAACTCGACTGAGAGAAGGGTAAACTAGGTTTTTAGCTGGAGCAACAGTCTATCGGTGGTACTTCAGATTCTGATTCTGATTTTGCTTCGGCTTCTGTCGGCACCACATCTGGTGCTATAGGCATCTTGCCCGTGGTGGTGGCAGGGTATTTCAGTCGTTCGTGGTGCAGGGTACGCCAGACGCGGCAGAAGCCCGCTCTTACCTTTTGCATCTCTTCATAAGTAAGATTCGAATCTGCTAATTGACCATCATCCCAGCGATTTTGAAATACTTTATCTAGAGCAATTTCAACTTCTTCATTGGTCGGATTTTGCATGCTATGTGTCACTGCCTCTGAGACATCGGCAAGCATCACGATTGCAGTTTCTTTTGTGTCTGGCTTTGGCCCTGGATAGCGATAGAAGTTGGCGTCAACTTTTTCGGCACCATCTCTCAAGCAGGCCTTGTGATAGAAATAGGCCATTAGGGTCGTGCCCTGGTGCATAGGTATAAAGTCTTGTATGGCCTTGGGAAGGGCATACTTTTGCGCCAGAGCAATGCCATCAGTGACGTGAGCTAATACTCTTGCTCGGCTCTCTTCTGGGGTCATTGAGTCGTGCGGATTAGTGGCGCCTAGCTGGTTTTCAATGAAGAATTTCGGGCGGACCATCTTGCCAATATCATGATAAAGAGCCCCGGCTCTGACCATGTTGGGATCGGCTGAAATCGCTTTGGCGCCAGCTTCGGCTAGGTTGGCGACGGCCAAACTGTGTTGATATGTGCCCGGGGCATTTTCTTCTAGGCGGCGCAGTAGGGGCTGATTGGCGTCGGTCAATTCTGCTAGGCGGTAAGGCGTAATTAGACCAAAAATATTCTCTAAATAAGGTAGGCTGCCAATCGCCAAGATCGACGAGGAGATTCCTCCAAGAAAATCGATTCCGGCCTGTCTGCCAAGCATGTGCCATGAGGTAATCGACATGTTGAAGGCGCTGACCGTTAAGTCACCAGCTACTTGACCGGCTGCAACCGCGAGCCCGGTGCTGATAACAGCGTTGCGTTGCCTTGAGTAGGTCCAGATGGCAGCGGCTGAGGCGAGACAGTGCGCAAATATATTGCGTCCATCAACCAAGCGATCCACGGCTATGAGCATGATCATTGGCACTGTCCAAACGATGGCAACCCGTGGTCCGAAGAATATCGTAAGAATTAGTGCTGCTGCCGGTATGGGTACGAATTGTGGATAGGTCTTGCCGATGATTGATGCCATCGCGCAGGCTACCACTGCAACGGTGAACATCAAACCAATTGAACTAACAGAGAAGAAGTGTTCTGGTTCGTAGGTATAGAGGAAAAGTGCCACTAAGGTAAGGGCGGCAACAAGTGATATGCCGATGCTAAAGATAAAGGGCCAGCGATTGACGTGGGTTATTCCTAGGGCCTGGAGAATGTCTAGTTTGTCGCTGGTGATCATGGCGCCACGAGGCACCAAAAGCTCTCCTTCTGCAACACTGCGCATGATTGGTTTGATTGATTTGACTACCTCTTCAGCCTTGCTCTGAGTTGATTTGTGGTCAATAACCAGGTTGGGCTCCAAATTTCTTGCCAGTATTGCCGCTGAAACATTCTTCAAGGCTAAAGGCATAGTGTCAGGGAGAAATTCTTCCGCCATGTCGACCCAAGCTTTCTTGTCAGAAACTGGGAAGCGCTTGAACTTGTTGGTTAAGCGTTGGGCACTGGTGATAATCGCTTTTTGATAAGCAGGAAAGTCGGCAGGCTGAACTGACAATGCAGTTAGCAACTCTGCTCTTTCTAGGGGAGTGGTTTTGGGCAAGTTCGCAACAATCGAGCGGCGCACAAGCAGTTCTGGCTTTAACGATGGCAAGACTTCACTCTGCTCAGCGAAAATCGCATCTGTGCTCACCAGCATGTCTAATATGATGGCCGCATTAGGAATTTCGATTGCAGGCGTAGCTTTTTTGTTACTGCGTTTGCTGCTGGTTTTGCTCAGCAGAGCAGGGCCAATAGGGATAAGGCCTAGAGCCTGGTATTGAGCAATACGATTGAGGCTTGCTTTGATTGATTCAAGTGATATCTGGTCTTGACTAAGCTCCACCTGAAAGACTGGATATACCGTTTGCTTGGCAATGGCTATGGCCTTCTCTGTTTCGCTGCGATCCACAACTGAGATTGCCTCTGGGGCATAGAGATCATGGTCAGCGACGTCTGTCACTTGCAAGCCGGGGCTGAATATATGAACCGATGTCAGGGCGAGAAAGAGGCAGGCAAAACCGACAATCCCAACGGAGAGCCAGCCAAAAAAGGCTTTACTGCTGGGGAAAATATCATGTTGACCAACTTCGAGCTTGGCAGTGTCTGTCAAGCTATTCGCTTTAGTCTCATTCACAGTCTTACTGATTCTTACTGTTAAAGGGGGAGGGAAACTAACACTAACAATATTACTCTGTTTTGTCTGAGCTGTTAGAATTTTGTCTGCTTTTAGCTATTACAAAGGGGCCCTCGATGATATTGGTGACTGGAGCAGCTGGTTACATTGGCTCTCATTTCGTGCGCTACTATCTCAAGCAAAACCCAGATTCCAGCCTGGTTGCAGTCGACAATTTGGGCCTAGGAAATGTTCTTTCACTCGATCAAGCCAATCCGCATCTCCATTTCTATAAGGTCTCTATTGGCGACAGAGCTGCGGTCGACAATATTTTTGCTAGTCATAAAATCGATGCTGTTGTTCATTTCGCTGCCAATGCTTATGTCGGTGAGTCGCAAAGTAAGCCCTTCAAATATTTCGAAAACAATGTTTGCGAGACCATTCGTTTTCTGCAGTCAATGCAGCAAGCCCAGGTGCAGAAAATAGTCTTTTCATCTACCTGCGCCACTTATGGCAACCCTCGCTACGTGCCTATCGACGAAAATCACCCGCAAAAGCCTATCAATACCTATGGCAGCACCAAGCTTATGATTGAAGAGGCCCTGCGAGCTTTAGCTTTGTCTGTGCATCTTAAATATGTTTGCTTGCGCTATTTCAATGCCGCTGGGGCTGACCCTGATCCAGCTGAGGGGCAAGAAATAGGAGAAAGCCATGAACCTGAATCTCATTTGATTCCGCTGGCAATTACTGCGGCCTTGAATATCGAGAAGAAGAACACACGGCTAAAAGTTTTTGGCGACGATTATGCAACCGCTGATGGAACCTGTGTGCGCGATTATATTCACGTTAACGATTTGGCTGAGGCGCACTGCTTAGCTCTAAAACTATTGAGCTCAGATAGTTTCAGTGGTGATGTGGAAGAGTCTAATCAATTGGGTCTAGCTCTTAACTTGGGCACAGCCCATGGTGCCTCTGTGAAAGAGGTTATCGCCGCGGTTGAGTCTGTTACTGGAAAAGCAGTGCCCTATGACCTGGTGGAAAGGCGCCCCGGTGACCCAGCCGCCCTTGTGGCCGACTATACCAAGGCCGCCCAAGTTCTTGGTTGGCAGCCAAAGTTTGATCTCAGACAAACTGTTGAGAGTGCTTACAATTGGGAACTGAAGCGTCGTTATTGAATTTGAGTATTACTTATTCGAGTATTACTTATTCGAGTATTACTTATTCTAGTTCGGCGTCGACATTGAGTGTGCTCTTCACTTTGTAGATGCGCTTGCCTTGCGACTCATGATATGTGCGCATCATGATTTCGGCCTGTAGTCCCATCAAAAGCAATTGCATGCCCATGAGGAAGAATACAGCTACCAGCACCGGTAGTGGTGTCTCAATGAAAGATGTGGCATAGCCATATTTCAGTACGACCATCCAGGCGAAAATTAACAGAGACAAAATCCACGAAGCTAGACCGGCTGTGCCAAAGACATAAATTGGCTTGGTGAAGTACTTGGCCATAAACTTAACTGTGATTAGGTCTAAGACAACCTTGAAAGTACGCGAAATGCCGTACTTAGATTGGCCGAATTGGCGAGCATAATGGTTGACTGGAATTTCAGCCACTCGCGCACCGAGCCATGTGGCATAGATTGGCACGAAGCGGTGCATTTCGCCGTAAAGTCTGACGTCTTTGATTACTTCTTTACGATAGGCTTTGAGGGAGCAACCATAGTCATGCAGGCGTACGCCGGAGATTGACGAAATAATCTTGTTAGCTGTCCATGACGGAATCAGACGCAGGAATAATTCATCTTTGCGCTCTTTGCGCCAGCCGCTTACCACGTCATAACCTTCGTCGAGCTTGTCGAGAAGACGAATGATGTCGGCGGGATCGTTCTGTAAGTCGGCATCCATGGGAATAATCACATCGCCTAAAGCATGATCGATTCCAGCGGCTAGGGCCGCCGTTTGACCAAAATTGCGGACAAAGCGAACGACTTTGATGCGAATATCACCAGCTGAAATTGCTTTGAGCTTGTTGTATGACTGGTCTTTCGAGCCATCATCAATCAAGATGGCTTCCCATGTGCGGCCAAGTTGGTCGAGGGCGCTTACTAGTTTCTGGTAGAGCAGCTCGACGTTTTCCTCTTCGTTGTAGACTGGTACAACAACCGAAATTTCTGGAACTGGCCCAACACCCATGTGAAGCGGCATTGATTTCTTGTAGATCGACTTCTCGTAGGTCAGAGGATCGGCGACAATCTTAGTGTTAGCGACAACTGGCTGATTATGACTTAGACTGGATGGGTCAGAATTAGTAGTCGTGGCCGACCCGGTAGTTGACCCCGCATTTGACCCCGCATTTGACATAGATGCTGCAGTTTGAATGGTATTCATCGCAAGTATATCCCTGACATATTTTCTGAAACTGGAAGTGCCAGACAATCATAATCAACTTGGCTAAACAAACACCTTGATTACTTCTCATCATCCTCCTGATTACCTACATTAAAGAGCGTGAGCGATTTGCATTAATGACCATCATAAAGACCAGCGATCCGGCTCAAGGTGAGCCCCAACCAGAACCACAGCAGAGCTTACAGCCTAAGGCTAAGAGCAAAATTTCAGCTTCGCCTTCCTCTGGTCAGAAAAAATCTGAAACTATAGAAGAAGTTAACGTAAACCGAAATCGTCGTTCTTCGTTACTTTCTGGTCAAGAAAACAGCGCTGATCAAAAATCAGACCAAGCCGTTCGACCTGACAGCCTGCAGGAGTATATCGGTCAGACGCGCTTAAAGGGCATGATGAATATGTCCATATCGGCGGCTAAGTCGCGGGGAGAAGCCCTTGACCATGTCTTATTTTATGGTCCCCCAGGTTTAGGCAAAACCACCCTTGCCCGTGTTATCGCCAATGAGATGCAAGCTCGCATTCATATGACCTCGGGCCCCTCTTTAGAGCGTCCACGCGACATTATTGGTCTAGTGCATCAACTAGAAGAAGGTGACGTCCTTTTCATTGATGAAATTCATCGTCTCTCTCGTGTGGCTGAAGAGCTTCTTTATCCCGCTATTGAAGATTTTGTTATTGATTTGACCACGGGCAAAGGACAGGCTACTCGCACCATGCGTTTGCCCTTGCCTCGCTTTACCCTGATCGGTGCCACCACGAAAGCTGGCATGCTGTCGAATGCTTTGCGTGATCGCTTTGGTTTTGTTTGTCGCCTTGAATTTTATGATGAAGCAGAGTTGACCAAAATTGTTGCTCGTACCGCCAAGATTCTCTCTGTGGCCATGGAAATTGAGGCCGTGGTAGCCATTGCCTCACGAGCGAGAGGCACTCCTCGGATTGCCAATCGCCTAGTGCGTTTAGTGCGCGACTTTGGCCAGTATCAAGGGGCTGAGGTAATCGATGGCGCCATCGCTGAAGCTGCTCTAGAATCTTATCAAGTCGATAAGCATGGCCTTGATATGACCGATAGACGGTTGCTGGAAATTCTCATTGATCACTATGATGGTGGCCCTGTTGGTATTGAAACCCTTGCTGCCACCATTGGGGAAGACTCTGAAACTGTTGAAGACGTTTACGAGCCTTTCTTAATTCAGAAAGGATTCATTCAGCGCACTTCTCGTGGTCGAATGGCTACACCTTTTGCCTATCAGCACCTGGGTAAGCCGGTCAGTAAACGCATTCTCACTGAGACTTCGATTGCAGAGGCTAAGCAGTTAGATATTTTTCAACGTAAAAGTGAGCAATAATGCCGCCAGCTCAACCTAATGTTGTCAGCACTAATGCCGCTAGTGCTAAATCTAGTGAAGAAGAGTTTGCTGTAGGTCGAGTGGTCTCGGTGGGCAAAGGCACTCTCAACAAAGAATTGCTGTCTAGCGTTGGCATGGTTTCCAATCGCCAAATCGTTTCAGTGGAGGTCTTAGAAGGGAAGCTAAAGGGCTGCACTGTGGCTGTTCCTAATGAGATAACTGACAACCCGGTTTTTAACATCAATGTTAAACCAGGCACTGAAGTAATACTCTCAGTAGTCACCACTGGTGGTGAGGTGGCAAAAAGCGAAGTAAATATTGCCGACTATCATCGCGCACCAGCTCTTGGCTGGCTCTTGCTTGTCTTCCTTTTAGCCTTCGTAATATTTGGTGGTAAAAAAGGCGTTAAGTCTCTGGTTGCTCTTCTTATAAGCGTATGTCTGATTGCTTTTGTGCTGCTTCCTCTTAGTCTCAATGGTTTTAATCCACTTGTGGTTGCCATTGGCATTTGTCTGGCTTCGGCTGTGACCACCATGTATTTTGTCGCCGGTCTATCTAAGAAGGCCCTTGCTGCTATTTTGGGTACCATCTGTGGGGTGATAGTGGCTGGTGTGGCGGCGCAGCTGGTGATTGTTTATGCTCCTTTGACTGGCTTGTCGTCAGAAGAAGCGCAAATTTTAAGAGGATCTGTCTTGGTTGCCAGCCCTAAATTTTATAGTGGCTTGCTGGCCGCCGGAATGCTCATTGGCGCTCTTGGTGTGATTATGGACGTAGCAGTCTCTATAGCCTCGGCTGTATCGGAGGTGGCCAAGATTGGTCACCGCACATTTGCCGAATTGTATGAGTCAGGTATGAACGTGGGCCGAGACATCATGGGCACCATGACAAATACTTTGATTTTGGCTTATACCGGTTCTGCCCTACCTTTGCTTTTATTGATTAGTCAAATTCCATCTACAAAACTTGTAAATCTTGATTTGGTTGCTACTGAAGTGGCTTCGGCAATTAGTGGTAGTCTAGGATTGGTTCTGACCATTCCTCTCACTGCTTATTTTGCAGCGCGTTTAATGGCATCAGGGCGGTAGAGCTAGTAGCAAATGGCACTTGACACATAGAACAGCAAAATGAGAGTTCTATTCGGCTGGCTTTTATTTGCCGGTGCAGTATTTAGCATTATGGCTGGCGGCATATTTTTGTCGTTGGCTCTTGGCTATGCCTGCGTCATGGGCGGTCGCGAATTCATTGCCATGGCCCGTAAAAAAGGAATAAACCCCTCTAGCCGCATCGTACTCGGCATGATCATTGCCTTCTTTGTTGTTGCCGCACTACCTGACATTCCCCAATGGATGATCGGTATTAAGGTACCGGACAGCTTCTCTATTCAGCACTTTCCTCTTTTGCTAACTATTGGCATCTATTTATCTTTCTTTCGTTTGTTGTTTCGCCATGACAATCCCCCGGCGACTATTGCCGACATTGCTTCTACGATTTTGGGTTTCATCTATGTCGGTTGGCTGCCGAGCCATTTAGTTTTGCTGCGTAACCTCACTCCAGCGGGCATGCCAATTACTGACAATCCTCTGCAGCAGCCAGGTTTGGCCTACGTCTGGGCCACTCTATTTATTATTTGGGGAACAGACGTTTTTGCTTATTATGTTGGCAAGAAGATTGGGAAGCACCTTCTCTACCCACAAATCAGTCCGAAAAAGACCCTTGAGGGGGCCATTGGCGGATTTTGTGTGGCAATTATATTTGCCGTAAGTATTGCCCTGTTGGCAGATCATGTGCTTTTCGCTTGTCATCCATTTAAATTCAATCTTTGGCAGGCACCGCTTATGGGAGCGGTCATTTCAATAGCTGCTCAGCTAGGTGATCTTTGTGAATCTCTGTTGAAGCGAGATGCCGGAATAAAAGACTCGGGCGACATGATTCCTGGCCATGGGGGCTTCTTAGACCGTGGTGATAGCATCATTATTAGTAGTGCCGTGGCCTATTATTGGGTTAACCTAGTGGTTCTAGGAAATATCTGACAACATCTGACAACATTTTTTGGTCTTCAGGGCGTTTGTGAGCTATCATAAGAGTTGCCGATTAATCGACCAGAAAATTCGTGCTCTTGGAGAGGTGGCTGAGTGGTCGAAAGCACCTTCCTGCTAAGAAGACGTACGGGGTTAACCTGTACCGAGGGTTCGAATCCCTCCCTCTCCGAATATTAAAGACGGCGCTTCAGTGATGGGGCGTCTTTTTTTTGTCTATTGTTTTATGCTGCTCGATAAAAGGCTGCCACTATAGGTGGTATTAGGCTTGACCACTTTGAGGCGGGGCTCGCGGGCCAAGAATTTTGCCAAAAATACGCTGGCTAGCGCTATAAGTACAGCCGCAATTGCCTGGGCTGGCCTTGATCCTATTGACCCTATGGAGAGCGCGGCAATGAGCACAAGCAGTAAGTATCCTAAAGTGTTAATTGCCATGATTTGTCTTTTGATAGAAGGGCTTCGCTTGGCGACGACAAAGTATGCCAACGGCATTAACTGCAAGGTATGGAGCCCGACGAAATGCGCTAGTCTTAGGCTGTCAAAGACGGCGTCGTGTTTGCTCATTTCAAACAGCATCAGAACTCCAGGTAGGCAACCAAATAGGGCCAGGCCTGTAGCCCATAGCAAGGCAAGGCGCAGAGCTGGAGCGATACTTTCTCTTAAGAGCCGTCTGAAAACAATCATAATCAAAGCTGTAGGTAAGAGAATCGCTAGTCTGCCGATTGCCACCAACAGGCCAGTCTGCCAACCATGATAAGCTGCCTGGATGAGTAATGAGGTGAGTTCGAGCAATGCCCCAAAGCATGCCCCAGTTGCAGCCCAATCTAGTAGTTTTCCACCAGGTGTAATTTGCTTTAGTAGCCAGAACATAGTGGTGGCGTAGATAGCCAGGGAAGCGCTGAATTTGGCTAATTTGACGTAGCCCAGCTGTGCTGCTTCAGTGCTAATGCAGCTCTGGCTCAGGGCAACCAGCAGAAATATCAAACTGATTGCCAGCAGTAAAATTAGCGATAACTCTTGTTGAGAATGTCGATTGCGATGGATCATTGTTTTCTCTGTGGATAGCAGCATTTCTACTTTATTCAGCAATGCAGTGGCCGACAGACCTAACTGGCTGCCTTGTTATCTGGCAGGCTGGCCGCTCTGGCAACTCTTTCTTTTAATAGTCGGACCGATGAGCAAATTGGGCGTATGTGCTTTAAAACGAACTGAGAGCAATTAAAGTTCAATTTTGCAGATTAAACTTTTCCCGGGCAGTTTCAGCGGCAACGCTTTTCTCGGCTAGTGATACTAAATATAGTATCACTGCAGTAGCTGTAGACCAGGATCTAAGCGCTAGTCTTGTTCTTCGCCGATGCTCAGTCTATCGCCTTGTGATGGTATTTCGGCTTCAATGCCAAACTTGGCTTTGATCTCGCTTTTGAGTTCGTGCAACTGATGGTTTTCGCCGTGGGTCAAGATTATCCTGGCGCCGCTTTTGGCTATTGGCTCGACCCAATGCAATAGATCGCTCTGGCCAGCGTGGGCGCTAAAGCCCTGCACATTGGCGATTTTTGCCCTGACGTTGATCGACTCACCGAAAATTTTAATTGGTTCACCATCTAAAAGGCGCCGGCCCATTGAGTCTTTTGCCTGAAAACCGACAATGAGAACGAGTGTTTCGGCAATACCTAGGTTGTGGCGGAAGTGGTGCAAAATTCGCCCGGCATCGCACATTCCAGCTCCGGCAAGAATGAGGCACGGCCCGTTTATGGCATTGAGCGCTTGCGACTCCTCTGCCGTTGCACAATATTTCAGTGTCGGTAATTGTTTATGCAACTGCCCTTGGCTGAATAAGGCCTTAGCTTCGGGGTCCATGATGTCTAGGTGATCGCTATAGATGGCCGTGGCAGCCTGGGCCATGGGGCTATCCAAATAGATCGGAAAAGGTTCAACTGCTCCGCTATGAAACATTTGGGCTAGATGGTAAAGCAGCTGTTGTGTGCGACCGACTGCAAATGTCGGAATTAAGATCTTGCCTTTTTTGGCTACTGTTTCTTTGATTAAGTCGATCATGAGCTGCACTGATTGCTCATAGGGTGGATGTTCACGCCCACCATAGGTCGATTCGAGGAAGACTAAATCAGCTTTTTCCATTACTGCTGGGTCGCGGTTAATAGGTATATTGATTTGGCCTAGGTCGCCAGAGAAGACAAGTTTGAGTTGTTGTTTTTTGCTTTTCTGGGTCATGATCACGCTGGACGAACCGAGAATGTGACCAGCTTCGACCAACCTAATAGTAATTTCGTCGGCGATTTTGGTATCGCTGTTATAGGGTAGGGTGTAAAACAACGGGAAGACTTTCTCTGCGTCTTTCATGCCAAAGAGCGGCTTGATTGTTGGTTGGCCTGCTTTTATGCGCTTGCGATTTTCGCGATTGGTATCATCAACTTGAATTTTTGCAGCATCGCTGATAATCAAGCGGGCAATATCCAGGGTGCCGGATGTACCGTAGATTGGCCCCCTGAAGCCAGCCTTTACTAGCAGTGGCAAGCGGCCACAGTGGTCTAAATGGCCATGGGTAAGCACCACTGCTTCGATTTTTTCAGCCACTATAGACTTAGGGATGAAGTTGAATTTCTCCAGGCGCTTTGAGCCCTGAAACAAACCGCAGTCGACCAAAATTCTGGCTTTATCAGTTTCAATCAGGTAGCAAGAACCAGTGACAGCGTTGGCTGCACCATGCAAGGTAATGAACACTATGGTTCAGTTCTCCAGTGACTTCTGCCAGTCTTTTGATAATTGCACAATGCCATCGCGTAGCACCTTTAGGGTCTTAGTTTGCCTCATTATCGAGCCCACTGCCGCAATGTCGTCAGCTTTCATGGCATCCACACCGACAGCTGTCAGGGCCGTAATTGACGAGTCGACTGAATCAAACAAATTTTTAATGGCATGTGCTACTTTGCGATTGTTTTCGGCGATATCTTTGTCGGCATTTAGGTCGACCTTTTGGGCTTCTTCTTCGGGTTTGGCCATAAAGTGATAGGTACTCTTTTCTCCGTTGACTCCGGCATTACTTAAGGTTTGAGTGGTGGCTTGGCTGGCTATTGCTGCAGCAGTAGCACTAGCTCGATCAACCGCTTTTGGCTCTGGCGCTAGTTCCGGTTCAGCTTTAACTGCTATCTCCACTGCGGCTTTGGCCTCCGCTTTTACCTCGGGTTTCTCTTCTGGTGTCACTACTGGGCTTGGTGCTGCCACAACCTCTGGAGCTTTAGCTTCTACTTTTTGCTCTACTGGTTTTTTCTCTGGAAGTACGGCGATTACTTCTGGGGCTGCTGGCCTGATGGTTTCTTCTTTTGGTTCTTGCACTGTTTTGCTGAAGAAACTCAATTCTTCTCGCGGTGCTACAGCTACTGGTTGGTTGATAACGGCTGGCTCTGGCTCAGGTGGAGGTGGAGTAATCGATAATTGCCTGGGTGCCGCTGCCGGGTTGGCAAATTGACTGGCTGAACTATTTGAGCTTGGGCTCAGGGGGAAACTGGCATGGCTGGGAGATTGACTGGTCTCGGGCTGGGGTTGTCCAAGCAAGTCGGCGCCAGCCGATCGGGCCGCATGAATAGATGCATTTGGTCCACTCTGTGGCATTATGCCTTGACTTTGACCGACATTGGCCAGTTGCGCCAAGGTGTGACCGGGCCGGTCAAGCATTGCTTGCCTTGCCATTTCACTTGGTCTAGGCTTTTCACTGAAAAACATGGCCTGGTCGTCAGGTTCGTAAGAGCGTTCTACAACGACCTCTGGCTGTAGGGCACTGAGGTCATGGGGGTCGAAGACAAAAGTTTCGGTGTTGGTGGCTTCTCCCCGCGATACCTTAACTAACTGGCCGAAAAAGCGGCGGGACAGAGCGGGAATACTTTCTAGGGCTAGGGCCTGGCCGTCGATGGTCCAAATCATTTGGCGGGAATTGCCCACGCGATCTCTTACTAAGAGGAGCTCGACGTAGGGCTCAAAGTCTTTCTGGTCAGGTCTGAAGCCCACTAAGAACTTAATTGGAGTAATGAAAGCTCTGACTCGATTCTCTTCTGCTTGGACGACAAGGGCCCAGTCGCGAGTTGAGATATGACCAATACAGAAGCGAATGGGTTGGCCCATGTCGGTGTAGTCTGCCTGACTGCGCATGCTTGAAGGCCTCTCGCAGTTGACAACGTGCTCGCGGTGCTCTAGTGAGCGGTTGAATTCAAAGGCATAGCGCTTGAAGTTGTCGAAGAGGCGATCGACCACTGAGGCCATATTTTCGTTTAATTTATTGTCAGTGGAGCCGGTGACAACTGGTTCTTCGGCTTTGCCAACTGATTCTTCTTGTAGGGCTACCATCCAACGGTTGGTTTCTTCACCAGTGAAGGCCTGGCTGACCGACGATAAAATCTTCTCTTTTAGGTCGTCTTCCGTGCGAATCTTGCGGAAATCGTCGCTCATTATGGTCCTCTCGAATGCAAATGCGAAAAACTGGTCTGCCAGATATATGCCCACATAACTGAAGCTTACTTACTTAAAGTGCCTGGGTGTTTTGCACCATTAATCCGCCTCCTACAACGAGGATAACCCCAGCCAGGCGCATTTTGCTCAATTTCTCTTTGAGGAAAATCACAGCCCCCAGATACATCAGAAGGGGGTAACAGCCGGTTATAACAATGACATACGAGGCTGTTGCCATGGTCATGGCGAACATGTAGCTGAGTGTGCCAAGAGACAGGCAAATTGATGAAAAACCAGAATATTTCCAGGCCTTAGGGCTTTTGTAGGCGACCTTGTAATTTATCAGCCTGAATACCAGCAGCATAAGCGCCAGAATAACGGCATCCCAGACACATCTGGCATAGTAAATTTTAAAGGGCAAATCTAAGCTCAAGGCCTTCTTGTCAAATAAACCGGTGACGCCCCAGAGCAGGGTGGCGATTAAGCACATGAGCAAGGTGGTTTTGTGATGCTTTTTGCTTGTCTCGTGGTTTCGGGCTGATGAGCCCACCAGGCCAACTCCGATGCCAACAAGTAGCGAACCTACCAGGCGTTCCGGCACGAGGGCTTCGTGTAAGAAAAAGTAGGCAAAAATCTGAACTATTAGTGGGTAAGCGGCAGTTATGCCTAAGACGAAACTGGCCTCGGCCCTAGCCATAGCCACAAGATAAAAGAGCATGCCGCCGGAGGAGGAGAGGGAACCAAGGCCTGTCCATAGCCAAACTAAAGGTGCTACTGTCCAACCGCCCTGAAAGAGCAGGTTGAGAATAAGCCAGATAACTGGCACTTCGAGCAGATAGTAGATGTGCTGAAATAGTAAGACATCTAGATGGCCGGCGCCCTCTAGTGCTTTTTTGTCAAAAAGTCCCCAGGTGCTCCAGCACAATAGCGAGATGGCTATCAGTACGTTCAAATCCGTACTAAAACTGAACGGCATCACTCACGTCATTTAAGCTATGATCAGCAAGTCTATCAGCTTGCTTCTATCATGATGATGATTCTTGCGTTCTGATTCCAATTTCGGAAAACATTTCTGATGCCAGCCAAGCCTTCGGAAGAGAAGCCAGAAAAAAAGAGCAGTGGTCAAGGGTTTGGCTTTAAGAAGCCACAGCCTAAGCTCAAGGTATCTGAAACTGTCGAAGAAAAGTTAGCACGTCTTGAGAACGAAGTTTCGGCGACCCCTAAAGTTACCGATTCCCCCGCTTCTAGCTTGCCATCGCCGGTGGTGCAGCCGAAGGCGAGTTTGAGTGCCGCTAGTCAACTGAGCTTCATGCATAATCCCCGCTGGAATATGTCAGTCTTTTGGTTGCTTGTATTCTTTAGTGTGTTCTTGAGTAATGTCCCCGGCATTCATTTCTTGATGACACCAGTCAGTCAATTTGTCACCATGGTGCATGAAATGGGCCACGCCCTCATCACTATACTTACCGGTGGTCATGTTAATTTTATGACTGTTGTCAGTGACGGAGAAGGTCACGGTGGTCTTACTGGTTGCGTTGGCGGATTAGGCTTCCTGTCTGTTCAGGCGGGCTATGTTGGTACTACTTTGTTCGGCTGTCTTTTGATCTATCTTGGTCAATATCCGCGCTATTCCAAATTGATACTGTCTGGCCTAGGCATTGCCATGATTGTGGCCTCATTAGTTTTTATGCTTCCCGGTCTGTTGAGCGCCCATTTTTTCGAGATTATCGGAAGTTTGGTGTGGGGCTTAGGAATGGGCGCCTTTTGCGTTTATTTAGGTAGAAAATTACAACCGGCCTGGGCTAATTTAGTTGTGCTGTTCTTGGCTGTTCAAACTGCTCTGAGCTCGCTTGCTTTAACCTGGTCTTTATTTCCCCATTCTCTTGGGCTTGCCGGTAAGGGCTATAGCGATGCTACTTTAATGGCTGAAATGATACCTTTTACCCTTCCTGTATTTTGGGTTCTACTCTGGGTTAGCATTTCCATATTCATGCTTTTCTTTACGCTCAAACACACTTATGGTGCTGCTTTTTTGAAAAAGCGCCCAGATCTTAAAAAGATTCAGAAACAATAATTGGAGGATCAATGCAGCTTGTAGAATGTGTGCCCAACTTTTCTGAAGGCCGAAATGAAAAAGTAATAGATGCAATTGCCGATGCTATTCGCGCCGTAAGTGGAGTCAGTCTGCTTGATGTTGACCCTGGCTATAGCACCAATCGCACGGTCGTTACTTTTGTCGGACAGCCAGAGCAAGTGGTTGAAGCAGCCTACCAAGCTATTTCTAAAGCCTCGCAATTAATCGATATGCGCAAGCATCAGGGCGAGCACCCGCGCATGGGTGCTACTGATGTCTGCCCATTTGTTCCAGTTAGTGGCATCACTATGGAGCAATGTGTGCAGTTAGCTAATACCTTGGGCGAGAGAGTCGGTCGTGATCTCGGCATTCCTATCTATTTATATGGCGAGGCCGCTAAAAAAGCCGAAAGGCGCAGTTTAGCTGATATTCGCCAGGGTGAGTACGAAGCCCTCAATGAGAAAATGAAAGACAGTGGTTTTAGACCTGATTTTGGACCATCAGCTTTTAATGCTGCTAGTGGTGCCACCGTCATTGGTGCCAGGCAATTTCTTATTGCCTATAACGTTAACCTCAATACTCGCTCTAAAAAGTTGGCCAATGAAATTGCCTTCAATATAAGAGAAGCTGGCCGTGCCAAGCGCAATGCCAAAGGCGAAATTGAGAAAGATGCCAGCGGTAACACTATTAAGGTGCCAGGTACCCTCAAAGAAGTACGGGCGGTTGGTTGGTATGTCGATGAATATCAGCGGGCACAAGTCTCTATCAACTTGACAAATTTTGAAGTCACTTCTTTGCATCAGGCCTTCGATGAAGTGGTTCGCCAGGCTGAGCTATTGGGCCTGAGGGTAACGGGCAGTGAGATTGTCGGCTTGGTGCCTTTGGCGCCAATGCTTGAAGCCGGTCGGCACTACCTGCGCAAACAAGGTCGGTCTACTGGTGTCAGCGAAGCCGAAATTGTCGAATGTGCAATTCAGTCATTAGGTCTAGCCGAACTCTCGCCCTTTGTGGCCAAAGAAAAAATTATTGAATACCGCGTTGCCCCCGAAGGCAAGTTCTTGCGCGATATGACTCTGACTAAGTTTGTCGATGAGTTGGCTAGTGAGTCGCCAGCGCCGGGTGGGGGCAGTGTTGCTGCTCTCTGTGGTTCACTTTCGGCCGCCCTCAGTGCTATGGTGGCCAATCTCACTTTTGACAAGAAAGGTTTTGAAGATAAAAAGGCCATGATGGAAGGGGTGGGCCGAGATGCTCAGCGTCTGAAGCAGTGGATGCTTCAAACTGTCGATGACGACATGCAGGCTTTCAACCGTATTATTGATGCTCGGCGTATGGCCAAAGGTAGTGAGAGTGAAAAGGCTTTGCGCGATGCTGCCATTTTAGAGGCCAGCAAAGCTGCAACTTTAACTCCGCTGTCAGTATTGCAGGGCGCGCCAGTATTGCTTGAATTGGCTGCTCGTGTAGTTGAACACGGCAATCCTAGCTCTTTGTCTGATGGCGCTGTGGCCGCACTTGTGGCTACCGCAGCAGCTGAGGGTGCCTACTACAATGTTCTGATCAATTTGCGAGACTTCGGTCATTCCAGCGCTGAGCAAGAATTTGTTAGTGATACTCGTGGCCAGGCTGACAAGTTAATAGCCGTTGTGAGAAGTCGCGCCGAAGAAATCAAGCAATTGGCAATGGCCGCACTAAGTTAATTCAAAATCAGCCTATTCTGTAAAGAGAAGTAAATGGGGCTACAATTACCTTACTACCCGATAGGGAGCCGAGAGGGACCATCATGGCAATTGCTACAGATAGCAAAGAAAGCAAAGATAATAAGGGGTTTGGCAGCGCAGTGACAAATGAATGGGAAACCCCGGACTTCATAAATGCCCAGAAGCGCCTTGACAAGGTTGCTCAGCATATGAAACTCGACAACAATGTTATTGAGCCAATGCGTCACCCCAAGCGTTCTCTATCTGTGGTTGTGCCGGCGCGAATGGACGACGGTTCGGTGCGGACCTTTATGGGTTATCGCGTTCACCATGACCTGGCCCTCGGACCCGGTAAAGGTGGCTTGCGCTATCACTCTGAAGTTACCCTGGGTGAAGTGGCTTCTATGGCCATGCTTATGACCTGGAAATGCTCCCTGATGAACCTGCCTTTTGGCGGCGCTCATGGTGGCATCAGGATGGATCCAAACACTCTTTCTAAAGGTGAGCTTGAGCGCATAACTCGCCGTTATACATCTGAAATTCTCGAGATGATTGGGCCGACCCAAGACATTGCTGGCCCAGATTTGAACACTGATGAACAGACCATGGCCTGGATCATGGACACTTATTCAGTCAATAAAGGTTTTACCGTTCCTTCTATTGTCACGGGCAAGCCTCAATATTTGGGCGGCTCACTGGGAGTCTTGCAGTCTACTGGTTATGGCGTAGCACTGTCTGCTAGACGAGCTGCTACTTTTGCCAAGCTTAAAGGCGATGCTCCAGCTGTAGTTATTCAAGGCCTGGGACACGTTGGTTCTTCAGTTGCCCGCAACTTGAGTAAGGCTGGATTCAAAATCGTAGGTGTGTCAGATGCCTTCGGTGGTCTTTCTAATGCTAAGGGCTTTGATGTCGAAGACCTCATGGCTTTCATCGATAAGAATGGCGCCATGTACGAGTATCCTCATGCTGACAAAGTCAGCAATGAAGAGCTGCTCGAGCTAGAGTGCGATATTCTGGCACCGTGCGCAGTATCAAGCCAGATACATGCTGGCAATGCTGATCGCCTCAAGTGTAAAGTTGTAGTGGAAGGTGCTAATTCGCCAACCACGCCAAATGCCGATGACGTCCTTGATGGTAAGGGTGTAATTGTCATGCCTGATATTCTTGCCAACGCTGCTGGCGTGACCGTTGGTTATTTTGAGTGGGTGCAAGGTTTAATGCGCTTGCTCTGGACCGAAGAGGAAGTCTATCAGCGCCTTGAAGGGCTAGTTAATAACGTCTGCACCAAAGTATTCGAAGTGGCAGATAGCCAAAAATTGACTCTGCGCATGTCAGCCATGAGTATTGCTGTTGAGCGTATTGTTGAAGCTAGACGCCTACGTGGACTCTATCCATAACTCTAGAGTTTTGGTGTCAGTTCAATAAAGATTAGTTGTGGTCGGCAGAGAAAGCGCATTCTTGGTGCGTAGCAGCGCTCCATGCCTACGCCACGAGATAAAATCAGGGTTGTGCCTGGCTTGGTTTCGACAGCTTCTTGCTCTTTCGTGCCTTGGGCCCAATGACGGGGAACTGCCGCTAATGTTAGCGGTGGTCCAAATAATGGCAGTTGCACCTGGCCACCATGGGTATGACCGGCTACCAAAAGATCTGCTTCTGGCTTTGCCAGAGCGAAATCAGGGCCATGTCCCATAACTATGTGAAATGGCTTGGTGCCTGTAATTTTGACATTCTGATTGAAAGAGTCGGCAAAGCTCAGGCCAGTAATGGCTAACTCGCCGGTGGTTACTGTTTTGGTATCAGGCATCGCTGTCACCGGCAAGCCTTTAAATATTGTTGGCCAACCGTCAACTTCGACATTGCCTTGTACGGCATAGACGCCAAGTGGTGCGCAGAATTTTGCCTCTTTCAGTAGCTTGGTCAGTTCGCCTTGCCATTTAACCTGTTCAGGCCAAGTAAGACACTGAATGTAGTCGCCTGGCAAAAGAATCAAATCGGGCTTTTCTTGCATAACCCTGGCAACCGCTGCTTTTTCGTAGTCGCCTATTTGGTCGGTTTGCAAGTCGGAGAGCACAGCTATCTTTATGTTCTTGGTTATTTTGCTGCTTGATAGTTTGACGTTGGTTACTTCTAGCCAATGGGGCTCGACTATAAATGTATCTATCGATATTGCCACTACAAGCAGTGCTAGAGCAAGAAGTGTATTGGCGGTTTTTACAAGTTCGTTTTTTCTAGCTGCAGCTTGTGCCATCAACAAAAATAATGGACCGGCAATGAAGACACCCATGGCCAGTAGGTTTATTAGCTCAAATGGTTGGGCTGTGAGAAAGAAGCCAAATAAGGCGGCGGCTACTATGCCAATGGCAAAATAGAATAGTGAAACGATGTAGCGTCCAATTTTCTTGCCGTCTTTGACGAAGTCATAATGCAAAGCCAGGAGGCAAAGTAGCACGGTGACCCAGAATACGAGAATCGCCGCCCAGTGCTCTGAATGAAATTGCAAAGTCTATCTCGCAAACATGGCTAGATCGTAGCCAGTGTCAGAGAGCGGTGTACTGAAAAATTGGAGACATAGGGTTCTATATCTGATTCTTTAAGAATGCCTTTTTCTGTAACCAGCCCAGTAAGTAGATTAAAAGGTACCAAGTCAAATTGCTGATTGAGTACGGCGACGCCTTTTGGCGTGTTGTCCCAAACTTCGACTCCTGGTCTTTCGTGCTTTTCAAATTCAAAGAGGCGCTCGTCGGTGACAAATTTTTCGGTGCCAGAAAGGGCGTACAAAGGTACATTCAGTTCGCGGCAGGCTACTGCCAGCATCCAAGAACCAACTTTATTGACCACTCCCGGTCTGGCGATGCAGTCACAGCCCATGAAGGCCGCACTGCAATTGCCGAGTACAAGGCCCATGGCATTATCAAAGGTGTGAATCACTTCTATGCCGCCGGAGGCTAGACGTGAGGCTAACTTGCGCCCTTCCATACTAGGTCTTGCTTCGGTGCAGACTACTCTAAAGAAGCGGCCTCTGGCCCTGGCGTTTAAAAGAGCGCTTACTACAGTGGAGCTGAAGGAATAGGCAAAAATTAGCTCGCCTGGATCAATTAGGTCATAGGCAATGTCAGCAATGGTTGAGGCACTAGCGCAAAGCATCTTTTCGAATTTAGCTAGGGCGGTATCGCAGCGGTTGCGAATTTCTTCTACCGTTTGGGCATTTTCGATGGCCAGTAAAACATCGTTGCCAAGATGAAAGAGCGGCGCCATGGCCGGTTGGGCATTAATGAGACTTTTGGCCGTGTAAGTGAGATTGCTCTTGACTTGCTCTGGCGAAACCTGGTCACCTGATAGGACGCTTTGAAAAACAGTAATTGCCCGTAGGGCAATTTCAGCAGCGCCGCTTAGTAGATCGTCTCTAATTGGTTGAATAAGGTTAGCCACGTGTTCAGCTACCTTCTTATCAGCCTCTGGTGTATTCATGAGTCTCTCGCTCCCGAAATCTCTACATCTAGTTTATCTGCTTTATCTCTTTTGTGGGCCATTTGTAGCTTGATAGATATTAGCTAAGGGCCGCTAACTGGGAGGCTTGGTCATGTTTTAACAAATAGGCCGTCCTACTGTCGTCCACTAAATGTGTCCAGGGTAGAACTTCTTCGCTAGGAATATTTCTAAAAGCATAGTAGTCAAGATCGGGAATGTGACCTTCGAGGTTACGCAGGGCCCGCTTCCAGGCTCCAATTTTGCCGTCAGAGGCGGCCACTTCCATCAAAACTGTAGACAAGCGTCGATCGCCGCGTGAAATCAAGGCTTGTATGTCACTCCAGTTATGGCTCTCTGGTCTGACTTCGATACCTATTTTTGAGAGATTCTTGCGAATAAACTCTAGTTTTCGCTGGCAGTCTTTATCGCGTCCTGCCCATTGATAAGGAGTTTGTGCCTTGGGCACGAAGGAGCTGACGCCAAAGACAAATTTAAGGCGCTTATGTTTCTTCTTCAACCTGGCCATGAGGTCAATGGTTTGGTCGAGATCGCTTTGGCTTTCGTAGGGTAGGCCGACAATGCCGTAGAACTTCACTCCACTTAAACCGCTTTCTTCAATCATCTCAACAGCTTTGAAAATCTCTGCTTCAGAAAGATTTTTCTTCATTACCGTGCGTAGTTTTTCAGAGCCAGATTCGATGGCGATAGTAACTGAACGTTGCCCTAATTTTTTTATGGTGGCAAGAATTTCAACAGTCAAGCTATCGGCTCTCACAGAGGCCACTGTCATCTCCAGATCTTCTCTATCTATTAGTCGCTCTGCCAACTGATGAAAATGGGGATGCTCAGTTACTGATGGGCCCAGTAGTCCGATTCGTTTTGTATATTTCATCGCCCCATTTATTTTGTCGATGATGGTGTCGATATTGGTGGCACGAAATGGGCGAGTTAAAAAACTGGCCAGGCAAAATCTACATTCTTGCGGACACGAACGCACCACTTCAATTAAAAACGTGTCACTCCAGGCGGTGGCACTACTTAATATCTGTGTATGGGCTACATAGTCATCTGGTGTGGGGAAAACTTGCTTCACTACCTTGCTCGGATTGGCATCAGTAGGGGTGATGGCAAGAACCGGTCCGCAGGGTTCGTATTCGACTTTGTAGAGGCAAGGTACATAAATTCCTGGAACTTGCGAAAGCTTAATCAACTTTTCCCGGCGGTCGGGCAGGTCTTTTATCTTTTGCCAGGCCGCCACGAAAACGGGCACTATAGCTTCTGCGTCACCTAGTAGAATGACATCGAAGAATTCGGCAAAAGGTTCTGGATTGGCCGTGAGAACTGGCCCTCCGCCGAAGACTATTGGTGTCGATTGCTCTTCTTGTCGGCCGGCTGCAGTGTGAGCAATGCCCTTGTCGCTCATGATCTTGAGAATATTGATAAAGTCTAATTCCCAAGAAACGGTGAAGCCAAGTAATTGGCATTGCTCGATATTTGCTTCTTCAATATCAGTAAACCCACGACGTATCAATACATTTGTATGTTGTTCAAAAAGCCACCATACAAGTTGATAGCCGAGCCCTGACATGCCTATTTCGTAAGTGTTGGGGAAATACCAAGCTACTTCGATGTCAGGGTTGTTCTTGGCGATTATGGGCGCCAAGCGTGTTTCGGTGGCAAACATGTTAGTTTTGCCGCCCTTGTTGGTTTTCTCTGACTTATCAAGCAAGCTGAATATTCCTTTTATCTCTCTGATTGTGCCAGATTCTGGGGCTTTTAGGCCAAAACAAAGAAATAGGCCAGGATAAACCTGACCTATTTCTTTATCAACAACGATTAGGTGGAGAAAAGTTTTAGCTGGCCTTACCGGCTTTTGGTAGAAGTTTGTGCCAGTCAGTATCCAACCCTTTGAAGAATTGGTGAGCGTTGAGCACATCGTCATAGGTTATAGGCGGCATGCCTACAAGCCTATCTTTGTCACGCTTTGTCCAGTCGCGGGGATGAAGTGCTACAGGCTTCTGTGGCTTGGGAGTTGTGCCTACGATGGCTACGCCTAATGGATGTCCACAGGTGCTGCAGGTTACGCGGACGACAAGAACTCCGGGTTCTTCCCTGAGTAATTGAATTCCGTCTGATTTGAAAGCGTGAGAACAGAAACGGCATTCTTTCTGTTGGAAGTATTCCTGGATTGCCTGGAAACTTCCGCCATGCAAGTTGCCCATACTTGTCCGTCAATTCTAGGTTCTCTTAAGAGAACAATTTAAGCAGTAGTTATTACATTGAAAAGAAGCAGATACAAATTGAGAAAGATTTCGTGCTGTTTCGATAAGTTCTCTATCCAAATTTAAATCCCGTGAAAAGGATTATACTTGAACCTTTGTAAATCGCAGCAAAAAACTTCGCAAATCAGATCAACATTTTCTGATAAAAGCGGACGCTTGCACTCTCATTCTTGAGATTTAGGAGTATTGAAGTTATGACGCATATTGAAGAAATATCGGCAATGGAGATTTTGGACTCACGCGGAAATCCGACTGTTGAAGTTGTAGTTGTCCTCGCCGGTGGTGCCATAGGTAGAGCAGCGGTGCCATCTGGTGCCTCTACGGGTAGTTTCGAAGCTGTCGAGCTAAGAGACAATGATAAGGCCCGCTACGGCGGCAAAGGCGTACTCAAGGCTATCCATAATATACATGAATTGATCGCTGAGAATCTCGTCGGTATGGATGCTGTAGATCAAACAGCAATAGACCGCATGTTGCTTAAGCTAGACGGTACTGATAATAAATCGGTGCTTGGAGCTAATGCCACCCTTGGTGTCAGTCTCGCAGTTGCAAAGGCTGCTGCCGATGCTCTAGGTTTGCCGCTCTTTCGCTATGTAGGCGGAGTTTCAGCCAATATACTTCCTGTGCCAATGATGAATATCATCAATGGTGGCAAGCATGCACAAGATGGTGTCGACTTCCAAGAATTTATGATCGTTCCTCTTGGTGCAAATAGTTTCTCTGAGTGTCTTCGTTGGGGCGCCGAGATTTATCAGGCACTAAAAGCGGTGCTTCACAAAAAAGGTCTTAGCACCGGGGTTGGTGACGAAGGTGGTTTTGCACCATCGCTCAAAACTAATGAGGCGGCTCTTGAGCTAATTATTGAAGCTATCGAAAAGTCTGGCTTCAAACCTGGTTCTGATGTAGCCATTGCCCTCGACCCGGCTTCGACAGAGTTTTATTCGTCTGGTAAATATGTTTTGGCTACAGAGAATAGATCTTTGACTAGCAAGGAAATGGTTAAGGTCTATGAGCAATTGGTCAACGCTTATCCAATTATCAGTATCGAAGACGGTCTGGCCGAAGAAGACTGGGAAGGCTGGAAGGAATTGACAGTAGCTCTGGGTGATCGCATCCAGCTTGTTGGCGACGATCTATTTGTCACCAATGTAACCAGACTTCAGCGTGGTATCGAACTTGGTGTCGCCAATTCTATATTGATTAAACCAAATCAAATCGGTACTTTGACTGAGACTATCGATGCCGTCAATATGGCACGCGAAAGTGGCTACGGTAGTGTGCTTTCTCACCGCTCTGGCGAGACTGAAGATGCCACCATTGCCGATCTGGCTGTGGCGTTAGGCACATGCCAGATCAAAACTGGTGCGCCTTGTCGTGCTGAGCGTACGGCAAAATACAACCAGTTGCTGCGCATTGAGCATGACCTTGGTGCCCAAGCGATATTCCGTGGACCTCTGTCGTTTAGGCAAAATCGTCCCGGTGCTAAGCACTTGGCTGCTGCCGCGAAATAACTTCTATATATAGATATAGAAAGAGCGCTCCTTCGTTTGAGGGGGCGCTCTTGTTTTCAAGTGCTTCGGGCGAGGGTGCGAGAGTCTTAGGTCTTAGTTCATGCTGGCCATATTCTGCGCTGCCCCGCTCCTCTTTAGAACTGAAGTTGTGCGATAGCGGCCTAGGTACTGACCGTCCAGGTACTGATCGACATAGCTTTTTCCAGAAATTATGTTTGGGCCGGTTTGAGCGAACTGGTCGCGGGCGCGAGCAGCCCATGAGCCCTGCATGTTATCGCCGAAATAATAAGTTGTGCGGTCCGCTTTGGCCTCAGTGCCATTAAAGGTAATTGCTTGAGATTGGGTTTCAACCCAACCGGGCTGGTTCCAGCGAGCGTGAATACTGCCATCCTTGCCCAAGAAGAAAACCACTTCAGAGCCGATTACCTGCCCCTGCATCACTGCTGGCAAGGTGGAGTCGACCACTGTGGTCTGACAGTACCAGGCACCCTGGTAGGTGGCTGGGAATGTATTAGTGGTGGGTTTATTGATGTTGGGCTGAGTGTTGCCAGAGGGCTGCCCCTTCGCCAGGTCGGGGCGGCCCTGTTGACTCTGCAATGGCGCCTGGCCCTGATTTGAATTTGAACTTGAATATGGATTTGGACTCGAACTTGGACCCGACTTAGGATTAGGATACGGTTCTAAGGCTTCAGCCCTTTCTTCAACTTGACCAGAGAGCAGCATTGCCTGAGCGGCCTGACAATTAACCACCAGAGCAAGCAAGATGGCTATCAATTTCAGATTCAGATTTTTAGTGACTACCCTGGTTTCCATAAGCTCTAGCTCAACAAACTGAGACCCATAAATTGCTGCTGATTAGGCCTTCGGGCCCTTCTCACAACTTCTATGTTCCCTTGAAAACGACCAATTATTCACCCTGACTGTGGCTACAGTTTTATTAATCTGGCCCGATCGTTCAAGAAAGGCTATGGATGGGCCGATGTTTGTAAAGTGCTGCTACGATCTTTGCTGCGCTCTAGGAGGGGATTAGGTGAGTAATAAAACAGTCATGGCTACAGAAATCAAAGATATTGGTCTTGCCGCACTTGGCAAGCAGCGGATAGAGTGGGCTGAGGGCGATATGCCTGTGCTCAAAATGATTCGTGAACGTTTCGAAAAAGAAAAACCATTCAAGGGCTTGAGAGTTTCGGTATGCGCGCACGTTACGAGCGAAACTGCTAATTTGGCAAAGGCGCTTGTAGCTGGCGGTGCCGACTGCGTTGTCATTGCCTCTAACCCACTTTCCACTCAAGATGATGTGGCCGCATCTCTGGTCAAAGATTGGAATATGTCTGTTTTCGCCATCAAGGGTGAGGACATTCCTACCTATCATCGTCATATCAATGTCGCTCTTGATCACAGACCACACTTCATCATTGATGATGGTTCCGACCTAGTTGCTACTCTTTTGCAAGAGCGTCCAGAGCAAGTTGCTGAAGTAATTGGTTCTACCGAAGAAACCACTACTGGTATCACTCGCCTGCACTCAATGCAGCGTGATGGTGCCTTGAAGTTTCCAGCTATTGCCGTAAACGATGCACAGACCAAACACATGTTTGATAATCGCTATGGTACTGGTCAATCAACTCTAGACGGTATCATCCGCGCTACCAACCGCTTGGTCGCTGGCCGTAACGTTGTAGTTTTAGGCTATGGCTGGTGCGGTAAGGGCTGCGCCATGCGTGCACGCGGCTTAGGTGCTAACGTCATCGTTACTGAAGTAGATCCTATTAGAGCGATTGAAGCTGTAATGGATGGCTTCCGTGTTATGCCTGTGGCCGAAGCTGCAGCAATCGGTGATTTGTTCATTACCGTAACTGGCAACCGCCACGTTATCGATGAGGCTCATTTTGCCGTGATGAAGGAAGGCGCTATTGTTTGTAATTCGGGCCACTTTGATCTTGAGCTCAACCTTGATGCCTTAAGAAAAATGGCTAAATCGCGTCGAGAAGTTCGCCCATTGATGGAAGAGTTTGTTTTGCCTAGTGGCAACAAAGTCTATGTTTTGGCCGAAGGTCGCTTGGTCAATTTGTCCTGTGCTGAAGGTCACCCAGCGTCTGTAATGGACATGAGCTTCGCTAATCAGGCTTTGGCTCTTGAATACTTGGCTAAGAACAAGGGTAAATTGAGCGCTGGCGTTCATACTTTGCCCTTAGAGATTGACCAAGAAATCGCTTCATTGAAGCTTAAGTCGTTAGGTATGACAATTGATAAGCTCACTCCTGAAATGACTGAGTATATGAATTCTTGGAAGTCTGGCACCTAAAGACCAATAAATGGAAAGAAAGAAGGCCCGGACAATTGTCTGGGCCTTCTTTCTATTGCTTTTAAATCAGCTAATGATTAGTTGATTTTCTGGAACATGTAGCCAATGCCACGAGCGGTCAAAATCAGGTCAGGATTGGAAGAATCTTCTTCTAGTTTTGATCGCAAACGGCTGATGTGAACGTCTACTACTCTGGTATCGATTCTGTGGTCAGGTGGGTAGGCCCATACCTGTTGAAGAATCTCGCCGCGAGAATAGGGTTTACCTGAATTAGTGACTAGTAGTTCAAGCAAGCTGAATTCCATTCCGGTAAGCCGAATTCTTTCGTTCTTGCGAGTTACTTGACGCTTGTTCAAGTCAATTTTGAGGTTGCCGATGGTGATGACATTTGAGCTCTTGCTCTGGCCAACTTCTTGATGACGTTCAACAGTGCGACGCAAAACAGCCTTAATACGAGCTTCGAGCTCGCTAGGGCTGAATGGTTTAACTACATAATCGTCAGCACCAATTTCCAAACCTTGAATGCGGTTAGAAACATCGGCGACGGCCGTCAACATAATAATAGGGGTATCAGAAGTCTTGCGAATTTCGCGACAGACTTCATAGCCGTCCATTTTTGGAAGCATGACGTCGAGGATGACCAGGTCGGGCTGGAATGAGTTGAACTGCTCCAGCGCTTCTTGTCCGTCGGCTGCCGTTGCCACGTTGTATCCGGCAAGCTTCAGGCGGGTTTCGAGGATGCGCCTAATTGAAGCTTCATCGTCTACAACCAGAACCTTTTCTTGTTCGGAAGTGTTATCCACTGCTTTATCCTTATCTAGCCTAATATTTGCCTGACTAAGTTCTTTAGTAAGTTATTTAAAGAATATACCACTATATAGGACCATTCAGAACTGGCACTTGCGGCCCAGTGGTTCTTGACAGGCTTCGCCTCAATGGCGATTCAATATTAGCTTCCTTCTTAGTGGATAGACAATTTTTATTGATTGCAAATAAGCACATGCTCTCGCTGTGCCCCTTGGCAATCGGCTGAAAGATAAGTAGAAAATCATGTCCCCGCGGGTGGTGCCACCTGGATATGGTTCTGGCATATTCGCTCCCTTGACATACATATTTACTATGGCTGATCGTGCACCACATTTGGTTGTCAGTTGCTGCGAGGCATTAATTTTGTAATTGGCTCAATGCTCGACTGAGTTGGCTTCTTGGCGGTTGTAAATAGCTTAGTGTTAAGCCAATGTTGAATGTATGGTGCCCTGGCAAAAAGATTAGTGCATCTCCCAAGCAGTCGTGTTAAGCTTCTGTACTGGTCGGTCTTGTGCCGGCTTTACCATGAATGCTCCCAGTATTCGAAAGCAATCGGAAAACAGGTCGGGAGTTCATAGAGGGAGAGTGGAATGAATAAGCCCCAGTTGAGCTTAGCTTTGAGCCTATCAATAGTGCTGCTCCAAGCTAATTGGCTGCAGGCACAATCTGAGCCGCAAGGCGCTATCTGGCAGAGAATGGCCAGTTCTGCCAACTCGGCAGGAGCAGGTGTGTCCCGGTCAACTCAGAGAGTTGCCACAAATATCAAACTAGCTAGTGCTGCGAAGAAAGCGCCAGTAGCTAAGGCTGATGTGGTTGATGCAAGTCATGCAATGTTGTTCTTATCTAAAGGTAAGGACATCGGTGCTGGCAGTGCAGCCCCTGCAGCAGCCCTGACGATTCACCCCAGCTTGCCGCTGGAGAGCATAAGTGCTGCTCCGGTTGAAGCTGCGGATCTTTCTCCGGCTACTGCCCCGGACATGGCCAGTCAACCTGAGATTTCTCAACCAGCCCCTCGCATAGCATCTCTGCCATCGAGCGCCGCGACAACTGCTTCTTCTAAGCAGATGTTGGCCCAGCTTGCTCCAGACCATTTGCTCGCTCAAGCTGATCATACTAATCTCACCCCACAGCCAATACCACCGGTGGTGACTGGCACTCTTGATTTTGAAGAGTACAAAGTAACCAACGTTATTGACTTGAAAGTTTCTCAATCTCGTACATTCAAATTGAAGAACAAGATTGTCAGAACCTCCATTTCTGATCCTGGCGTTGCTGAACCAGTAGTCGTAGCTGAAAACCAGCTAGTTCTTCTTGGTAAGGCCCCTGGTACTTCCACTCTAGTATTGTGGGATGACGCCGGTAACTCTGTTTCTATCGACTTGCGTGTGAGCCGCGATTACTCGCAGCTACAAGCAACATTGCGTGAAATCGATCCCCGCATCATCGTCAAAGCCTTCTCAGTTGGTGGCTCTGACCGCGTACTTCTTACTGGTGATGTTGACCACCCAGAATCAATCATCAAAGCGTTCGCCGCATCGAACGTATTTATGGATGATCGCGGTATGAACATCCAAGTCGCCAATAGCCGCATTATTGCTGGTCGTATTGGTGAAACTGGTGGCTCTAGCACCGGTGGTGGACAGTCTGGTCAGTTAGCTACTATCGGTTCCGTTGATCGTTATACATTCTTCGGCAACAACGCCAACAACATTGGCAAAGCTCAAGTAATGGTTTCGGATGGCGGTCGCGTCACTAGCTTAGTTAAAGTGCGCAAAGTGCCTTTGATTGTCTTGCACGTAACATTCATGGAAATGAATACTGCCGCTGCAAGAGAATTAGCAGTATCCATGGGCTTCGGTATGTCGAACAAGACCTTCTCGTTCGGTATCGGTGGTTCACAAAACGGTACCGCTGCAGCACCACTTACATCTGTACCTGGTCTTCGTGGCTACCACGGACTCAGCAACGGTACTGTAGCGACCACTAACTCTGCTGGTCAGCCGCCTTCTATTGGTGTCCTCACCAATACGGTATCTCCAGTTCAGCCAGCTGGCGTAGGTATTCCTACCTTCAACAACAGTGGTTATGTAGTCCAACCGGTTAGCTTCTTCAGCACTAACGCTGCAGGGTCGGCCGTGAGTGGTATTGGTCAAGGACAAATCATCACTGCTAGTGGTCTGCTTTCACAGTCAGTACTGCTTGGTGCACCTGGTGGTGTCTCCTTCAGTGCCGCTAACGCAGCCAACATCTTCACTGCTAACTCAAGCTTCGGCAACGGCACCATCTTCTCGTTAAACCCCACCGTTCAAGGTGTAATTTCATCGAGAAGAGCCAGAGTATTGGCTGAGCCAACTCTAGTGACATTGTCTGGTGAACGTGCTTCCTTCTTGGCCGGTGGCGAAATTCCAATTTTGCAAGCCGTAGCTGCTGGTGGTACTGCTCAACAGTCGGTGGTATTCGAACCCTTCGGTATGAGAATCAACATGATTCCAGTACTGCAAGAGAACGGCATCATCAACCTAGAAGTGTCGCCTGAAGAGAGAATTATTGCTTCAAACCTATCCTTCTCTCTATTCGCTAACGGTACTGGTGTGGTCCCTGGTTTCACTACCCGTAAGACCCAGACCATTGTTGAACTGAAGCCTGGTCAAGAGCTGTATATCGCTGGTTTGGTATCGACCAACATCGGTAGAGAAGTAGCGAAGTTGCCTATCTTTGGTGAAGTACCTGTTCTCGGAGCCCTATATCGTTCGAAAGCATTCAACAAGAACGAAAGCGAGCTTGTTGTATCTGTTAGACCAGAGATCATCTTGCCTGGTACTCCTGGCCAGCTGAAACTTCCTGAAGAAATCGGTCGTACAGAAGGTCCTCGTGACATGAACATGTTCCAAGTTGAGCCAACCGTGCTCGACGAGCGCCACTTCACTAGTGGTCGCGCAGAACGTCACCAGAAGACTTCCCCGACCTTGCCTGATGGAGCTCCAGTTCCAGATAACGAGTAAGAACGGTTGTTGATTTAATCGATCAATAATTAAGTGAAAGGAGCAGCGATGAGCTGCTCCTTTTTTTTGTCAACATTCTTGAAATTTGCTCATCTTTCAAGAATCAGTGTATATACACTCCCTTGACATACATGCTTGCTATTACCGATAGTGCACCATCAGTGGTTGTCATTGGATTTTTTTGTTCAACTTAGCAAACATCATAGAAGGCCGATATTACTTGCTCTTGCTGCTTGTAAAGGGAGAAGTGTTAAGTCAGTGTTGAATGTATGGTGCCTGGTGCGAAAAGATTAGTGCATTGCTTGAGCAGTCGTGTTAAGCTTCTGTACTGGTCGGTCTCGTGCCGGCTTTACCATGAATGCTCCCAGTATTCGAATGCAATCGGAAATCAGGTCGGGAGTTCATAGAGGGAGAGTGGAATGAATAAGCCCCAGTTGAGCTTAGCTTTTAGTCTATCGTTGGTCCTACTTCAAGCTAATTTGCTGTCGGCACACGCAGAGCCGCAGGGAGCGATTTGGCAGAGAATGGCCAGCTCGCAAGCTGCAGGCGCTTCTAAAGTGTCTAAGCCAGCTCAGAAAGTCAGTTCGGTCAAAAGAGCTGCACCAGTAACAAAGAGTGACTCCGTAGACGGTAGTCACGCCATGTTGTTCCTTCCAGCAGACAGTACTGCTGCAAGTTCTAGTACCGCAATGGCAATTCACTCGGCTAGCCCGATTGAGACGCCTGTAGCTGCTCCAGTAGCTTCTGGCGCAGTGAGTGGTTCGTCTAGAGCCGCTGCTGCGCAGTATGCTCCAGATCAAGTGGTGGCCCAGGCTGCTGACCAAAGCACCTATGTCACTGCTCAGCCGATACCACCTGTGGTGACCGGCACTGTAGAGCTTGAAGAGTTCAAAACAACAAATGCTATTGACTTGAAAGTTTCTCAATCGAGAACCTTCAAATTTAAGAACAAAATTGTTCGTACTTCTATTTCTGACCCAGGCATTGCCGAGCCAGTCGTAGTTTCTGAGAATCAAATGGTATTGCTGGGTAAGGCACCTGGCACTTGCACCATGCTTCTCTGGGACGATGCGGGCAACTCAATTAGCGTAGATCTTCGTGTTAGCCGTGACTACACACAGCTGCAGACAACACTGCGTGAAATTGATCCTCGCATCATCGTTAAGGCTTTCTCTGTTGGTGGATCTGACCGAGTACTCTTGACCGGTGACGTTGATCACACAGAATCAATCGTTAAGGCCTTTGCTGCTTCGAACGTCTTCATGGACGATCGCGGTATGAACATTCAAGTAGTTAACAGCCGTATCGTTAATGGACGTATCGGTGAGCTTGGCGGTACTGCCGCTGGCGGCGGTCAAACTGGTCAATTAGCCCAGCTAAACTCTGTTGATAAATACACATTCTTCGGTAACCTTTCTAACAATATTGGCAAGGCCCAAGTAATGTCTTCCGACGGTGGTCGTGTAACAAGCTTGGTCAAAGTGCGCAAAGTACCTTTGATCGCATTGCACGTTACTTTCATGGAAATGAATACTTCTGCTGCAAGAGAATTAGCATTGCAGTTAGGTATCGGTTATGCCGGTAAGTACTTCAACTTCGGTGTTGGTGGTACTGGTACCGCAACTAACGGAAGTGTTCTCACTTCAGCTACCGGTATTCGTTATAGACAGAGCCAACAGTTCAACTCTGCAGCTGGCGCTCCTGTTCCGCCAAACTTGAGTACTTCGCTTGTTACCTTGCAAGGTTCTCCAGCTAACGTCTTCCCTGGCAGCCAGGTCTACGGTACTGGTGGTATCGTCCAGCCAGTATCCTTCTTGACTCCTACCTACGTAACTGGTGTTGGTCAAGGTAACATCGTTGCTGGCGCTGCAGCTCTGCTCTCGCAGTCTGTACTGCTTGGTGCTCCTGGTGGTGCCAACCTTAACGCCAACAACTTGTTCAACCTCTTCACTGGTATCTCAAACCTCGGTTCGTTCTCGATTAACCCAACTATCCAGGGTATTATCTCGAACAGAAGAGCAAGAGTACTGGCTGAGCCAACTCTAGTGACAATCTCCGGTGAAAGAGCATCGTTCTTAGCTGGTGGTGAAATTCCAATCGTTCAACAAATTGCAACGGCTGGTGCAGCACTGTCGTCTGTTACTTTCGAACCATTCGGTTTGAGACTAAACATGATTCCTGTGCTTCAAGAGAACGGCACAATCAACTTGCAGATTTCTCCTGAAGAGAGAATCATCGCTAACGAACTAGCATTCACTCTCGGTTCTGCAGCTTCATCAATCCCTGGTTTCACCACAAGAAAGACCCAGAGTATTGTTGAACTCAAACCTGGTCAAGAACTCTACCTCTCTGGTTTAGTCACAACCAACAGCGGTCGTGAATTGACCAAGACGCCTCTTCTCGGTGAAGTACCAGTTCTTGGTGCTCTCTACCGTTCGAAGGCATTCAGCAAGAACGAAAGTGAACTTGTGATTGCCGTAAGACCAGAAATCATCCTTCCAGGTACTCCAGGTCAGCTCAAGCTTCCTGAAGATATCGGCCGGGTTGAAGGTCCTCGCGACATGAACATCTTCCAAGTTGAACCGACTGTAGTTGATGAACGTCACTACTCATCGGGTCGCTCAGAGCGTCACCAAAAGACCTCTCCAACCTTGCCTGAAGGCGCTCCAGTTCCTGATAACGAATAAGACTGAGTTCATTCCGATTGCATGATAACGAGAAGGGAGCATAATGCTCCCTTCTTTTTTTTGATGAAACTGTTAAACTCTAAGTATGAGTCTACGTCTTAAGGCCACCTGGGCCTCACTTTTAGTTCTATTGCTTTTTGCCGTGCTTGTTTCACCGGCTTTTGCTGCCAAGAAACTGATGGTTCCGCCGGTCTTTGCCGATCATATGATTGTGCAGCGTGATAAGCCCATCGTGGTATCAGGTAAGGCAGTCGCTGGTGCGGCGGTGCAAGTTGATGTGGCCGGCGTAGTCACTGCCACTATTGCCGACTCGAAGGGCAAATGGCGAGTAGTCGCCCCAGCTCATCCCTTAGGTGCACCTTTTAGCATTACCATATCGTCCACGGGCGAAACCATAGCTATTCGCGACGTAATAGCTGGTGACGTTTTTCTCTGCGCTGGTCAGTCTAATATGTTGTTGCCAGCCCTGGTTACCAACGATTGTCGGAGCTTGCCTGTTTTGAAGAGCGCCACCACTCGGTTTTTCAATCTTAGTAAGGGCGATCATATCGATCTATTTTTCAATACTGCTAAGGAGATGAGTCTTGAGGGTAGTACCGAAAAAGACTCATATTTTGACGGTGAAGGCTTTAAATGGATTAAGGCAGACGATCCTGAAATTGAGCATCGTTCGGCTGTGGCTGTGGCATTTGCTCATAGACTGAGACAGCTGGTAAAGGACGATATTCCGATTGGTATAGTGCAGTGCACCATTGGTGGTACTAACATTCAAAGTTGGATGCCAGCTTCTGAGGTTCCTGAAAAATATGTTGATACCAAGACTGCAACTCCGGTAGGGTACGTCTACGAGAAGTATTTAGCTCCGATGGCGGGGCTCAATTTCAAGGCTGTGCTCTGGTATCAAGGTGAGTCTGATGTAGAACGCTTTACCTTCTATCCGCGACTTTTTGCCATTATGACTCAGCAATTACGTAAGCGCTTTTCTCCCGATATGGCATTCTTCATCATTCAGTTACCCAATTGGGGTGCCAAAAGTACCATTGCGCCTAGTTTGACAGCCTACTTCAGAGAAGCTCAGCAGCAGGCAAGTATGGTTCCAAACTGCTTCTTGGTACCTACACTTAATTCTGAAGTGACTGATTATGCTGAATTGCATAGCAGCAATAAGCTGACAGTGGGAAAAAATGCAGCGCAAATGGTAGCTGGTCAAATTTACAAAGTTGAACATGCTCTTACCCCTCGTTACTCCATGGTAGAGAGGGTTGGACCGGAGTTGAAGGTGACTTTTTCCTATCTTGATAGCGGTCTTGAGCTACGCGGTAAGAAGTTTACGGCTTTCGAGATTGCCGGTGCTGATGGTATTTTTAAGCCCGCCAGGGTTAGGCTCGAGGGTGAGGCCTTATATTTGTCTAGCGCTGCGGTGCCTGAGCCGGAAAATTGTCGCTACGCCTGGGCCGATAATAGCGTGGCAGAACTATTTAGCAAGACTGGTATGCCAGTATCACCATTTCGTTCTGATGTGCTGCCTTTGGTTGGCAACAAAGCAAAAATGATGGAAATGCTAATCTACAAACAATAGATAAAACTGTTATCTCGCTCAGTGCTATTTCTTGCGCTGTGCTTTTTTAGCCAATTTAGCTTGATACTGTTCCATAAATTCACTAGATTCGCGTGGAAACTGGCTAGTGAAGATATCTAGCACTAATTTAACTGCCGTAGTGAGGAACTCTTCGCGCTCGTATTCGGGCATATAGCAATTGGCAAGGCCGATTTTGTCTACGATTTTTAGCAGACCTTTTTCGGACAACCGCACCATTGTGGTCATTACGGTTGTGTAGGCGATATCGCGATCTTGCCTTAGTGCGTCAAACACTTCTCTGACAGTCACTGTTGGATTAGCTAGTTTCCATACTAGCTCCATTATTTCGCATTCCAGATCGCCTAAGAATTTTCGCAGGCCTTTCTGGTTAAATCGAAAAGAGGCGTTTTCGTCGTTTAATCGCATATTTTTTCAATTGGTAAACACTACTAGTTATCGTAACATATCCTTTGACTTACAATAGTAATATTTCTTTCCACTATGAGAACCTCGAATGTCTATTCCCTCAAACAATCTCATCTCCTCCACTAGCTCCCTGGGCTCTCGTCCTGTGGTCTTTCTTGACCGTGACGGCACCCTCAATGTTGAAGCTGGTTATATCAAAGAGGTAGAGAATCTCAATTTGATTGAGGGAGCGGGAGAGGCAATCGCCAAATTGAATCAGGCCGATGTGGCCTGCGTCCTTGTCACCAATCAAACAGGGGCAGCCCGTGGTTACTATCCAGAAAGTCATATAAATGCTCTGCATGAGCGTTTGGTAAAGCTCCTGGCCCTATCTGGCGCCCATCTTGATGCAATTTACTATTGCCCTCATCTCTCTCGCGCAGAGGGAGGGGTCGTGCCTCCTTACGATATTGCCTGTGATTGTCGCAAACCCGGCCCTGGTCTGGTTGAGCAGGCCTATCGTGACCATCCGCAGCTAAGCAGACACTTGGCCTTTGTTGTCGGTGATAAAGCCACCGATGTCGATCTCGCCGTCAATTGCCATGTCAAGGGAGTTCTGGTCGAAACTGGCTTTGGCATAGATGTGCAGTCTGGTGCCTATCAATGGCCGGTTAAGCCTGACTTTCAGGCCAGTTCGATTGTGGAAGCGGCTGAATGGATATTAGCTTCGATAAATAAGGAAAGTTTGGTCTGAGGCGTTTTATTTAAACTCGCGAGCGAAGCAAAAGGCTGACTTCACTCAGTAAGTTAGGAATATCGAAAGGCTTGGGCAGGTATAGGTCTGCGCCGGCTTCTAGAGCCAATGATTGGTCCGGGTGAGAGGTGGCCATCACGATCCAGATTTTGGACAAAACATCATCAGCTTTAAGGGCGCGACAGAGATTCCAGCCGTCCATTTTTCGATCGATTAAGTTTGATTCGAGCAAGATCAAATCTGGTGGCTCGAAACGTGCCAGTTCAAGGGCGTCGTCGGCGGAGCTTGTTACTTGTACGACATAGCCCTCGAGAGCCAGGGTTTCTTGTAGTAAGCAGGCCATAGCGCCATCAGGTTCTACCACTAAGATTCGCGAAATATGTTTGATTAGAGCTGCTGGATCAGAAGTGTTTTGCAGTGTGCCGTTTTGATTAAGGCTCTGACTCTGACCGGAACTTGCTGCTTGCAGCTCTTCTTCTATATTGCTATCTGAAACCCAGAAAGAGCCCTGCCTTTGTTTTGCTACATTGCGGTGATCGCGAGCTGTAGTTAGGACATCGATGTATGACTGGAATTTTTTGACGGTATTGCTGACGATACCAATAGCAATTGAGATTAACGGTACTCTGCGGCGAATGCCACCGCGGCCAGTAGAGATTAGATAGCCTCTAGCAATATCGCCTTTGGGATAAAAACGTGAGCTGACATTATCAAATTGCTGGCAGATTAGTTCGGCCTTTCTTTCAGCCACTTCTGGTCTTGTCACCATGATAAAGTCATCGGCTTCGAGGTGACCGACAAATTCGGTTTCGTCTGCGCAATCGAGTAAGATTGCAGCCAGTGCTTTAATCAGTTGGTCTCCGGCCAGGTCGCCATAAGTTTCGTTGTAGACTCTGATCTTGTTTAGATCGAGTGACATGACCGACCAGGCTTTGTCTGAGTAGAGGCATTGCTCGAGCATGCGACGAATTAGATTCGGCCCTGGTAATTGGGTTAGGGGATTGGAAAACTCTTCCTGCCTGCGTCTTAAATGGGCTAGAACTCTTATGGCCAATTCATTCTTGTCGATTGGATCGCCAAGGACATCATCGGCACCATAACGAAAAGCATTGATTCTCTCGGTTACATCAGTAGATGGATGCAGTAGAACCAGCACCGGTCGTGGTGGCGCGAGTGTAGCGCGAATCTGTTGGCAATAAAGTCTGCCATCTCCAGAGCTAACACCATCTAGTTGGTTGGGCAGGATAATAATATCGGGATGAAGGAAGGAGAGCAGCTCGTTTGCCTCTTCAAAGGAAGTTACTGCGTGAACTTTACTGCCCGTCTTTTCTAGTACCGATGAAAATTCAGCAGCTTGTCTTGCTTGATTGATAATAAGAATGACGGGGGTGGGGAGGAGCATTTAGTCCCTCCCTCTGGCCGCTTGTTGCTCTAATGTAGCGGCCGGCAGCTTCACTGTAAACGTTGTATTGCCCGGTTGGCTGGCTACGCTAATTTGGCCGCCCAAGGCCAGGCAGAGAGAACGGGTGATATAGAGGCCCAATCCCGTGCCTTCAGTTTGTCTAACTAGCGGATTGTCAAGGCGCCCGAATTTCGAAAAAACTTGTGGCAAGTGTTCTTCGGGGATACCAACACCTTCATCGCTAATCGAGAACTCAACCATCTCCACGTCTGTGGAATTGTTTTTTTCTTTCTCTTTTTCCAGCCCTCTGGCTGTGATAGTAACTGTGGTGCCTGCAGGTGAATATTTGATGGCGTTATCAATTAGATTTGTGAGAATTTGCTCTAGCCTGTCAGCATCAGCCCATACCGGTGTAAGACCGGCGGGAACACTAACTATTATTTTGTGGTTCTTGGCTTTGTCAGTTAGATTTTGCTGCACTCTTTCGATGGCATCGCGGGGATCTATGGCTCGAATAGTCAGCTGTAGCTTTTTCGATTCTAGTCTCGACACAGCAAGAATGTCTTCCACTAGCCTGGTAAGCCGATCAGCTTGATCTTTTATGATGCCAACATAGCGCCTCTGCTGCGATACATCTAGTCTATCGCCGGCCCTTAGGATCGTGTCAGCAAAGCCCTTGATGCTGGTAAGTGGAGTGCGCAATTCGTGAGAGACAGTACTAACAAATTCGGTTTGGGCTTGTTGCAATGAGTTTGCCTGAATTACATAAATAATGGTCAGGAAACCCCAGGGCTTCTCTTCTTCTTCTTCTTTTTCTGGCGATTTTGTCGGCTTTGCCGACGAGTCTGTCAAGGGAAAGCGTGAGGCTGGCATAACGAATTCGACACCGGCACGGGTTAACACCGTTACAGGTTTGGGATCACTTTCGTCTTCGCTAGATTCTTTGCCAGACTCTTTAGGCGATTCTCTGTGATTATCTGTCTCTTCATGACCATGCCAGTCAACCATTGTGGCGATCTGGTGGCCGACAATTTCATCTATCTCTGCGCCAATTAACTTGGCGAAAGATGGGTTAGTGGTAGTGATTAATCCCGCTATATCTGTCACTACGACAGCGTCAGCGGAATTAAGCAGAAGGGTGCGATAGATTTCTTCTGTCTTAATTGACACGATATTTATTTCACTGCAATTGCGGTTCTTCCTGAAATCTAACTTAGCATTAGATAAAGGGGGCTTTTCGCATTACAACCTATCCTTAAGGTTTAGCGCATTAATTGAACACTTTGCTGTAGTTGCCTATTTCAAATCAGTCAAATCAAGTAGTTCTTTAAGCCTTACCTCGTCGGTAAGAAAACGATAGCCGATCAGGGCTTCAAAAGCCGTTGCCTGCCTGAGAACAGCCTGTTCTACATTACGCCGAAAGCCCGCTGGTTTGAGATTGCGAGCGCGTCTGACAATGTCGAGCTCATCTTCTGTGAGATTAGGTTTAAGTATCTCAATTAGCCGGGCTTGTTCTTTCGAATTCACCCTAGAGACAACTTGATCGTGCAGTTTTTTCACTGTAACAGAGGCCAACAGTTCACGCTCTCTTTCAAACAATTCAAATACAGCATCGCCAAGGTGGGCCAAACTGCGCAAAGGAATTTCTTTGACTTGTTTCAGTCGGTCTTGCTCACTGAGAGCTTTGAATGTTTCGCCGAATAGCATCTTGTTCTCGTTTTAATTCGGCTACTTGCGACCGCTGCGTTTGGCCAAGACTTCAAGCAGTGCTTGCCAGGCAAAGTTGGGCAATGACTGCGCCATGCGGCTCAATCGCCAGGGCTCTTTTAATAGGCGATAGAGCCACTCGCAGTGAAACTTTTGAAAGGTTATAGGCGCACGTTTGACAAAGCCAGTCCAAACGTCGAAGCTGCCGCCCACACCAATCAGCACTGCTTGCGGAAATAGATGCTTGTAGCGGTCAATGAAAAATTCTTGTCTTGGTACGCCCATGGCAACAAGAATTAGTTTAGGCCTTTTCTCCGCCATTTTTTCAAGAATTGTTTGCTCTTCGGCCTTGTCGAAAAATCCATTTTGATAAGCCACTATTTTGATACCAGGATGAAGTTTTGGCAGTTCTTCTATCAGTTTGTTCATCACTTCTGGTCTGCCGCCGATTAAGGCTACTTCTTGTCCTAACTTGGCCGCGCTGGCCAGAGTACTGGCTGCCAGTTCGATTCCTGGGAGTCTTTGCACTTTAGAATTTTTTGCTTCGGCTAAGCGCAAGGCCCAGACTACTCCAGCGCCATCGGGCACGACTAAATTGGCATTGCGAATGATGCGGTCAAGCTCTTTGTCTCTCTGCGATGCTACAACCATCTCGGCGTTAATCGTTACTACATGCAGCGATTGATTCTTTTGCCAGGCCTCTTCAATCACTTCAATGGCGGCGCTCTCGCTGACTAGGTCAACGGGGTAACCGAGTACATGGTCTCTACTTGTTACTGCTGGCAATGGCATGTTATTTAGTGGTATCAACCGTATTGTAGATAGGTAGTTAAGACGCGAGAATTTTAGCTATAAGTGCACCGTTCTGGCAAGACATTTGTCTGCAGTCTCTGGCTTGATTGCTGGCGGCTACAGCTAGCTCATCATAATTGGTTAGGGCTGCTTTAATGGTGGCAGGCCAAGACTGGCTATCTTGGTTGTCTTCATTTCTCGTAAAGGTGAGATTAGGCTGCTTGAACTGGTTCAATACAATTTCAACTTTAGGATCATAAGATATGCCAATCACTGGTTTACCGCTAGCTAAAGACATAATTAGTGAGTGCAAGCGCATGCCGATAACCATATCGAGAGATGCTATTAGCGATAACCACTGACTCGGTAAGAGATCTTCTTTCTGCGTCAACCATACGGTACGTTCTTTGCTTTTCCACAAGTCAACAAATGATTGCAAAATCGGGCGGTCTTGCTGATCTTGCAGGGGTAGCATCACTAACACCGCAGCTGAATCAAGTGTGGTCTCTAATGTTTCTACAAGTTTTTGCAAATGGGCTGAGGTAAATCCCGCACCACTACGCAGCGAAATACCAATTAAGGTTGGTCTTGGTCTTTCACTAGAGCCGTATTTAGCTAAAAGGCCTTGCACCGACTGCGCTGGGGCAGATCTTTCGAGGTTCCAGACTGGGTCTGCAGTCTTTATGCTTTTTGCCTTGAGACCCCATTCTTCAAGCTGAGCATAAGAATTGTCGTCGCGCACCGAAATGTGGTCTGCTAGTTGCAAAAATTGTTTGGTAAGGTTGCGGCTGATTGACCTTTTGAGTGGTCCTAGACCTTGGGCATAGATTAGTATTTTGCTTCCGAAGAGCCGCGCCAGGGTAATTAGCCCACCATAGTAGATAATTGATTTGAGTGAGTCAGTGTCTTGAAAGAGACCGCCGCCACCGCTAATAAAGAGCTTTGTTCGCGGAAGAAGAGCGACTATTTCTTTCAACTTCCAGCGATTGACTGATTGCACCGCAAATTGTGTTCTGGTCTGGCGTGGGTTATTTGAGAGCACAACAATGTCGTCTGAGCTGACATTGGCTGCTTTAACTTCACTCAGCAGTTGTTCTAGTATGGCTTCGTCGCCGAGATTGTCGAAGCCGTAGTAGCCGGATATCAAAACCAGTGAGCGCGCCATAAAATATCTATCTCTGGAAGCCTTATCTGCTCAGGATTTTAGCACTTGCAGCTCAACCTTTTAGTGGTATATATGCCTTGGCTATATTGTGTTGCTTGCTGCTTTTGCCATATCATCTATTAATGGCAGCTGATTCTGTAACTATTGATTTGTTCGAGAGCTTGATCGTAAGAAAGGGTGTTCAGGCACTTGGCAGCGTTGCCTTGAGTTGGTTCGAAGTTAAGCCTCGCTGCAGCGATGATTTGAGTGCGCTTCTGCGCCTCTCCTCAGCACACGATTTTCCAAACCCTGTTTTCTTTCCTGGTTTGCTCGACTGTGAGGCTTTGCAAGAAGGCAAGCAAAATGTTTTCATTGATTTTTCCGCGCTGATTGCGGTTCGTGAGCATGTTGAAAGTGACCTGGTGATTGCCTGTGAAGCTGGCCTTACTATCGGCCATCTCAATGAGCATCTTAGTGCTTTTGGTCAACGCTTCCCAGTAGATTTGGGGGCCAACGCTAATAATGTGGCTTTGATAGATCTGCTTTTGACGGGCGACGGCGGCTACTTAGAAACTGGCTTTGGTTATTTGCGCAGTCAAATACTTGGTCTTGAATCGGTTTACTCTCAGGGTCAAGTGCTTAAGAGTGGTGGTCGTGTGGTGAAGAATGTCACAGGTTTTGATGTTACTAAATTAGTGATTGGTTCGCGAGGGGCTTTTGCTTTTCCTTACTTAGCTTATTTGCGTCTAGCTGCCATTCCCGAGGCCGTCGCCAGCTTCTCTGCCAGCTCGAAGTCGAATGATTCAACTGAACTACTGGCGGTATCAGCTCGCTTACTCTCTAGTGGTTTGCCCCTATCGGCTCTTGAGATTGTTGAGGTAGAAAATCAAGGCAATCTTGAGTGTCAGCTGATCGTTCAAGTCGAGGGGCCAGCTCAGTTAGTGTCTGATCTGAGTGCGCAGATAGAAGTCGAACTAAGGGCATTTAAGTTTAAGGCGATTGACAATCTTGAGGCGCAAAAAGTTTTGACCTATGCGATTGCCTCTGCCAGCGACTACTGTGTCGAAGTGGCTGCATCGCTTTCTTTGTTGCGGGCTTTGCTTGAAAGTTTGAGCAATAAGGAGCGCGCCCAATTGCGGGGTAAATTGCGTGTGCGACCGGCCTGTGGGCGCCTTTATTTGCATAGCACGAGCAAAGAGCAGGTAGATAGTGATCTAGAATTGCTTACTGGAATTTTGCGCTCCTGTCGGCAGAGCGCCGACGGTAGTGCCCTGGCGAGATGGGAAGCGCTGACAGTGGCCGCGCGCTATGGGCTGTTTAGCAGTTGCTCTAAGCGTCTAAGTGCGGCAGAACCAGCTGCTATCGGCTTGTATAAGCATATTAAAGAAAAGTTCGATCCCGGCCTGTGTTTGAATCCCCGAGCAAATTTTGCAGGCTAAAGATATGACTGAAGAAGTTACTGATGTGATTGAAATTAGCAATGGCTCTGCCAAGCTCAGTCGAGAATTGTTAGATAGTTGCATTCATTGTGGTCTCTGCTTGCCTGCTTGTCCGACCTATTTAGCTACTGGCCGTGAAATGGAATCCCCACGAGGGCGGATCTACTTATTGTCTAAGTGGCAAGAAGAAGGTGGAGAGCTGGCACCACGAGCAATTGAGCATTTAGAGTCGTGTCTTGGCTGTCTTGGTTGTCAGACTGCCTGTCCATCAGGTGTTAAGTATGAGGCAATTCTTGATCAAGCCCGGCCACATTTGGCCGCTCGGCGAAATTGGCTGACACGCCAGATTATGCGTTTTGGTTTCAGCCAAATCTTGCCTAATTACGGTCGCTTGAAAATATTGGGTTTCCTGCTGCGACTGGTACAAACTCTTAAGCTCGATAGCTTTGTCGCTAGGTTGCCGTGGATTGCGCACGGGCCGCCGATTTTGCGTAAGGTGGCTGATTTTCAAATGTTTACGCCAACAGTGGTTAAGCATCTGCCACTGCCGAAGAAATCATGGAAGGCTGGTGCCAAAATTGGCAGTGCTAAATTATTTAGCGGTTGTGTCATGGATATCTTTTACAACCATGTTAATCACGCTGCTCTGCGCCTTATGGTGCGGCAAGGAACCGTGGTCGAAGTCCCAGCGCAAACTTGCTGTGGTGCTCTGGCTTTTCACGCTGGAGAACTTGATATAGCAACGGCCTTGGCTAAGCAAAATATCGATCTCTTTGCCCAATCAGATGATCGCATTGTTGTCACATCTGCTGGTTGCGGTGCCATGCTTAAGCACTATGGGGAAATGCTTTCTGCCGATCCTGTTTATAAAGAGAGAGCCAGTTCTTTTTCACAGCGAGTGCAAGATCTTTCTGAGAACTTAGCACTGGGGAAGTTTCCTGACATGACAGGCACGAGTCAGAGCCATATGGTTTATCATGCCGCTTGCCATTTAGCTCATGCGCAAGGGGTTCGTGTCCAGCCGCAGGACTTGCTTAGTACCGTAGCGGCCAGTACTGGTGCTCATCTATACGACTTACCTGAAGCTGAGCATTGTTGTGGCAGTGCTGGCATATACAATTTGCTCAATACATCACTTAGTTTAAAAGTGTTAGATCGCAAGATGAACTTTATAGAAGAAAGCGGTGCTGATGTGGTTGTCACTAGCAATCCTGGTTGCCTTCTCCAGCTTGAAGCTGGAGTCAAGGCCCGTGCGCTCAATGTCAAGGTTAAGCATTTGGCTGAGGCCCTAGACGATGCTTTTGCCAATTGAATGGTCAACTCCAATCTCAATCATTAGAAGCTCAATATCTTGGGCTTTTCGCTCGCCGATAAGACTATAATTTTTCATTGGCAGCTATATGAAAGGTCAGATCAGTGACTACCCTTGTTCCCCACCGCAAAGTGGAGCTTTTTGAGAATGATATTAGTGATGAGCGACTTCAGCACTATCTAAGCAAGTCGGTAGTGGCTATCGACACTGAGACCCGTGGTCTTATCATCAGGCGTGATCGCTTGTGCTTGATTCAGATTTGCGATGACGAGGGTGTGGTTAGTTTCGTTCGCTACAAGACTGCCGCAGACCTAGATCCAAACCGAATGTCAAATGTGAAGAGGCTCTGCCAAGCGCAAAATGTACTGAAACTATTCCACTTTGCTCGCTTTGACGTGGCGGTGCTCAAGTATTACCTTAACATCGAGGTCGCTCCTTTCTTTTGTACTAAGATCGGCTCTAAGCTCGTGCGTACCTACACAGACAAGCATGGCCTTAAAGACCTTGTTAAAGAGCTGCTGGGAATAGAACTTGATAAGTCTAATCAGACGAGCGACTGGGCTCAGCCTGACTTAACTGATGAGCAAATAGAGTATGCCGCTAACGATGTGCGCATGCTACTTCCTCTTTATACAAAAGTTTTGGCCATGCTAGAGCGTGAGAAGCGACTTGAGCTAGCGCAGAAACTTTATTTGGCTTTGCCCACAATTTGTGAGCTTGATATCTTGGGTTGGAACGGCATTTTTGAGCACTAGCTCTTTTTCTTGACTAATTAATTGAAGTATTTTGTTAGTAGCAGCCAATAGGAACGTAAAAGCGCAATGGAAAAGCTAATCTACGAGAAGTCACAAGCCGGTAGAAGAACTGAAATTCTTCCCAAAACAGGCGTGCCACATAAGGCTCTTGAGACGCTCATTCCTAAAGGTTATGTGCGAGAGATTGCGGCGGCTTTGCCTGAAGTCAGCGAGCTTGAAGCCGTGCGCCACTTTGTCAAACTTTCCCATCTTAATCACTGCATCGACACTGGCTTCTATCCACTAGGCTCATGCACGATGAAATATAATCCCAAAATCAATGATGCCATGGCTGCTCTTGAAGGCTTTAGAGAGTTGCATCCGAATCAGCCTGAAGATCAGGTGCAAGGCGCCCTCGAGTTGCTTTATCTCCTAGAAAGGTCTATCTCAAATATAGTCGGATTGCCAGCCGTCACGCTGCAACCCGCAGCTGGTGCCCATGGCGAGATGACTGGTTTGCTTTTGATTCGTGCCTATTTCGAATCTAAAGGTGATCACAAACGGCGCACAGTAATTGTGCCTGATACTGCCCATGGTACTAACCCGGCAACAGCAGCTTTGGCTGGTTTCGATGTTGTTGAAATTAAGAGTAATGATCGTGGTTTGGTTGACATTGAAGCTCTTAAGGCCGTTCTTGGTCCAGATACTGCTGCTATCATGTTGACTAACCCTAATACACTAGGACTTTTCGAAGAAGAGATCATGACCGTGCAGAAGCTAGTGCACGAAGCTGGTGGCCTGCTGTATTACGATGGTGCAAATCTGAATGCCATTATGGGCTTGGTTAGACCTGGAGATATGGGCTTCGACGTCTGTCACCTCAATCTGCACAAGACCATGTCTACACCTCATGGTGGTGGCGGTCCTGGTGCCTGTGCTGTGGCTTGCCGCGATATTCTCGAGCCATTTCTACCTAAACCAGTAGTGAAGAAAACTGGCGAGCACTATTCTCTCGATTGGAATAGACCGCAGTCGATGGGCAAAATCAAAGGTTTTTATGGCAATTTCGGAATTCTAGTTCGTGCCTATGCCTATATCTTGGCCCACGGAAAGGGCGGTCTCTGCCAGGTTTCCAAAGATGCTATTCTTAACGCCAATTATCTCAAGGTGAAATTGAGCCGCTCCTTTACTGTTGCCCATGAGCAAGCATGCATGCACGAGTTTGTCTTGTCGGGAGTGAAGCAAAAGGAACGCGGTGTATCTACCGCTCAAATGGCTAAGCGTTTGCTCGACTTTGGCGTACATGCACCAACGGTCTATTTCCCTCTAGTGGTTCCTGAAGCCATGATGATCGAGCCTACAGAGACAGAAGCGAAGGAGATGCTCGATCGCTTTGCTGAGATCATGTTGCAGATTGATAAAGAGACAATTGAATCGCCTGATTTGGTTAGAAACGCACCAACCAATACACCAGTAGGTAAGCTTGACGAAGCAACAGCCGCTCGCAAGCCAAATTTGCGCTGGAGCCCTAACTAAGTAATTGCCTGGCTAAATGATATTGTCGAATTCCATGGCCAATTTTAGATAGGTCATTCTTTCTTTGATGCGGGCAATTTCTTTCTTTGTCCCTTTAATTGGTACAAGAGCGCATAAGGCCACCAAATTGATAAACATCAAAGGTGTACTAGCCATCATCATTTTGCTCAATTCATCGCCGGCAAATTCGACATAGCACTTAAATGCGATCACTAAGCCAATTAAGCTGGTGACAAGAAAAACGGCGTAGTGGCCAAAGAGAAAAATGCGCTCTCTCAGCTCGGCTGCCATAAGAGAGGCCATTTCAGCTCTCATCTCTGGTGGAATTACCCTGCTCTGCCTTTTGTTTTTAGCAAAAGAGGGTGTTTGTTTATTGATAGATTGAACAACTCGTTCGTTAATAGCATTAGAGGCTTGAATAGCCCTTTTGCTAATTACTGGGTCGAAGTCGCCGTGACCATGGCGCGAGTGCAGTCTGGGAGCCCCACAGTTGCCGCAGAACTTAGAGCCCGAGTCGAACACTCCAGAACAGTGCATACAAGAGATAGTGTTAGGAGCAGCAGAAAGCAACGTTGTAGCCAAATCAAAACCTCGTCTAATTTTCGCTGGCAAGCTCTTGAGTTTACATTTTGAGGCTAACTCGGCTATTTTTGCGCGTGCCTAGAAAATTCTTAAGAAAGTAGGGGGCTGTCAGTGGGAAAAACCGGCAAAAAAGCCCTTGTTTTCGCTGACTTTGTAAAGTACCTGGCCAATTTACCGAAGGGCGTTGGTAAGAGAGGCCGCTGACTTAATTAGTTTGATCGCAGCGCTGCGATTGAATTTACCGTCAGTAAAGACTTCTTTGAAAATAGCCTGGCCAAGGAACTGATTGTTTTTCATTAGCAGGCGATGGGCAAAGGGCATGGCTGCATCAACAAAGTTGAACTTCGGATTGATAGCGAGGGCAATTCCTTCAAGGGTAAGCAGCGCTCTCATAACATAGGTGAATTCAGATGGCAGGCTAAATGGATAAGCGAAGCATACTTCGGAGAAATCGAATAACATCTTGCGGAAACGCACTTTGTTCATGCCCTCAGCAAAGCGAGCATCGATAATCGGAGTCAGGTCGCGACAGAGTGCGTCTCTATCAGCTTCTGGCTTAAGGAAGCCCATGCCGACAAAGTCGTCTACTAGGTCACGGTACTCGCGTTGAATAGTGTGCATGAAGGCATTGATCATGTGCTGCTTTAGCTCTGGGCTAATGCGGCCTACCATGCCGAAATCGAAAATGCCCACCCGTCCATCTTCCATAATGCGCATATTGCCCGGATGAGGGTCGGCATGGAAGAAGCCTTCTTCTAAGAGTTGGCGCAGGTAGAAGTTGGCACCGGTTTTAGTGATTTCTTCGGCATCAAGACCCATGGCGGCTATGCCTGCGGCGTCGTTAATTGGGATGCCAGAAACATACTCGATGGTGAGAACTCTGCGGCCAGTCAGCTTCCAGATAATGCGTGGAATATAAATGCTGTCGAAATTGCGATATGAGCTTCTAAATACATCGGCGTTGCGGCCTTCTCGTATGTAGTCAATTTCTTCAAATATGGTTTTGGCAAATTCATCAACTATGCCTGGCCAATCGGTATGACGGCACAAGCTTGGATACTTCATGACTTCGTCGGCTACGGCGGCAAGTATCTGCACGTCCATAACTATGATCGAACTCAGGTTTGGTCGTTGAACTTTGACTACAACATCCCGGCCATCGGCAAGTTTGGCTTTATAGGCCTGAGATAGACTGGCCGCAGCAATTGGGACATTGTCGAATTCTTTGTAGAGGTCTTCGGGCTGACCACCGAGTTCGCGCAAAATTGTAGCGCGGGCAATTTCAGTGGGAAATTGGTCGACGTTTTCTTGAAGCTTGGTTAACTCAAGCATGGCTGGCAGTGGCAAAAGGTCTGCTCTTGTGGAGAGTGTTTGACCGATTTTGACAAAGGTTGGCCCGAGGGCATTGAGGCGTTTGCATAGCCAGCGGCCTAGCTCACGGTACTCTTCATAGTCTTGGTTGGATAGCGCCGCTTCTTCGATGTCGTCAACGACATCGCCTTGAACGGCCCGCTCGAACTCTTCAGCATGAAACTTAGAGAAGCCTTTGACTGACCAAATGATAGTCCAGACAATTGGCACGACGCGGTAGGCTGCTTTCCAGCCCTGCAATTTAGCGATGCGGTGAAAAACTTTGATTGTCGAGACTAGAAGCCGCCAGGCGCTAACGTCTCTAAAGCTCTCCCTGATTGGGTTGAACTCACTTGGATTGAAATCAATGCTGTTGTCTTGAATTGTCACTAAATCTGCATGCCATTGCCAGGAGCTATAAGAGTTACGATCCGCGGTAAGCGCGACCCTAAGTTCGACTCCCTAAGTGTATAGCTATATTGTATGTTGTCAGCAGGAAAGCGCAGAAATTTAAGATTCATGTGACATTGCTTAAATTTCGAATATCGCTAATAGCGCCTAGTGACGCTTATTGATTATCAGTTGCTGCATTTGGATGATTTCTTTCACCCCTTTATTAGCCAACAGCATCAGATCGCCAAGCTTAGAAGCGTCGTATGGCTTGTTTTCAGAAGTCATCTGCAATTCAAGTATTTTGCCTGATTCGGTCAAAACGATATTGCTATCCATCTCGGCCTGTGAATCTTCGCTGTAGTTAGGGTCGAGCAAGAGTTGGCCGTTTAACTGCACTACTGAAACCGCTGCCATATGCTCGGTAATTGGCAGTTCATCAAAAACACCGGCTTTCCGCAGTTTAGCCAAAGCATCATAAAGTGCCAGGAAGCCACCGCAGATCGATGATACACGGGTTCCGGCATCGGCTTGTAGAACGTCGCAGTCAATTGTGATAGTGCGTTCACCAAGGGCACGGCGGTCAATCACAGCTCGAAGGCAACGGCCTATCAGGCGTTGAATTTCATTGGTTCGGCCAGAGGCTTGTCCTCTGGTCACTTCTCTTTGGGAGCGTTGCAATGTCGAACCAGGCAGCATTGAATACTCTGCCGTGACCCAACCTTCGCCTTTTCCGATCAAGAATGCAGGCACTCTCTCTTCGATTTTGGCTGTGCAAAATACTTTGGTATCACCAATTTCGACAAGTACTGAACCGTCTGCGTTCTTGGTGAAATTTCTTGTAAATTTGACCGGTCTTAGCTGGTCCCACTGTCGGCTATCGCGCCGCTTATACATCAAATTCTCGCTTTCTAGTCGAAGCAAGACGTAAGTATATAACGTTGGGCCCCTTGTTAGACAATTAGTTTCGACCGAAACGAAGTCTGTTTACTTGGGCCGTACCGGTTACGACCAATTGTTTGCCAGAAGTAACTTTGAGATCGGTAAAGCTGAAATGGATGTCATCTGATTTGGTGCCTAAGTTAGAGAGGCTATTGATCTTCTTAACCAGAATCTCAGAGAGCTGGGGCGATATTTCTTGGCCTGCTGTCATTAGTTTGGTATCACCTAACTGCACCCAGCCGTCCTGAATTGAAAGCTGGCTTTCCAGTTGGGCTGCTAGAGGAACGGCCAGCTGGCCCAAACCCGCTTTGCCCTCAGCGGTCATGCTCACTTTGTTATTGCGACCCAAAACAATTGACGCTCCGGTCATAGTCAGGCCGAAATTACCTCCAGCAGCGCCGAGCAATCCTGCCAATACGCCGCCTTTTTTTGTCACGGTGTAAGAAAGTCGGTCGAGGGTGCTTGGCGCTTTTAAATATTTATTCAAGCTGTCTTGGCTGACTAGGGCCGTTACTTGAGCCGTTGCCGGACTAGTAAATTGCAGCATCTTTTGATTGAGCAACAAACCAGTATCAAATTTGAGGGCCCCTTGGGTGGTTAGGGTGAGTTTGTCGACGATGAAGTCTTCAATATTGCCGCCTTTGACGTCGACATCTAATGACTTCAGCTCACCAAGGTTAAGGTCCATATTGCGAGCGACGAGATGAATATTGTCACAAGCTCCTCTTAAAAATTGGCCATCCTGCATATCTATTTCGAGTTTTCCAAAGCGGCCCGAGTTGATATCAACAAACGATAAAGTGGGAGCACTAAGCGCCTGGGTTGCTTGCTGCGGCATTTGCAATTGCTGAATTTGTTGTGGTATTTGCTGCTCTTGGGCGATCGCTGGTAGTAGGTTCGTCAATGACGAGAGGCAAATTGAAAGAGCCAGAGTTCTTTTGAGCTTGTGCATGGCGATACCCTATCTAAAATTCATTGGCTAAAGTTCTTAAGACCGCACTGGTCGTGCAAATGTTCCTTTAAAAGGAGCTTGTTTATTTTCTCATGAAGTCAAAAAGCCCTCTCAGTTTCCTGAAAGGGCTTTTCAATTGTTTCTACTAACGAAAATCTAGTGAGATTCGGTTGTAGTAGCCGTTGTTGTGGAAGTTTCGGCTGATGGTGTAGCAGTTGTAGTGCTAGTTGTAGCAGCATCAGTACCAGTTGTAGTGGTAGTGGTGGTTGCAGCTGTGGAAGCAGCATCAGTAGCAGTACCAGTGGTACTGGTTGTGGTGCTGGTTGTTTCGGAACTACCGCCACTGCAAGCAGCGAGGGAAGTTACGAGGGCCAAGCTTGCGCCTGCAAGGGCTAGGTTTCTCAAAGTAATCATGCGGTCGATTCGTCTCCTTCTAATCCTGATGAGTTATTGTCAACGACAGCTCTCTCAGAGTGACAATGGTGGCAAAGCTAGTAAATTTCGCCCACCTGAAATCGTTTGAATTATACAGCCTACTAATTGCATTTCCGCCTCTTGAAAAGGGGTATTGTAAATATCAGTGCCGATTTTTGCTGCAAATTTCTAGCATCGTTCTTACATTAGGGTCTATCGATACCCAAATGTCGGTCAATTGGATATAAGACTTTTCCCTGTCATCTCAAAGGGTTTGTCTATTCCCATGATGGCAAGTAGAGTCGGCGCCACATCGGCTAGCCCACCAGGTGTGAGTTTTTTCATAGAGTTGTTCACTAGCTTAAGTGGATCACATTCTGGTGTTTGGAAGCTTGCCACCACAAGCGGTACTGGATTTGTGGTGTGGGCTGTATGGGGCTCTCCGGTCTTGTAGTCAAGCAATTGCTCAATGTTACCGTGATCTGCAGTGACGACAAGTGTGCCGTGTGCTTCTTGCACAGCCGCAAGCAGGGCTGCGAAGGCTAAATCGACTGATTCTACTGCCGGTACCGCTGCGTCCATGATGCCCGTATGTCCGACCATATCGGGGTTGGCAAAATTGAGCACTATAAATGGGTGCTTGCCGCTCTTGATTGCCTGGCAGGCTAGCTCGCAAACCTGAGGGGTGCGCATGGCTGGTGCCAAATCGTAGGTGGCTACTTTTAAAGAGGGTATTAATTGTCTTTCTTCACCAGGTAACTGGATTTCTTTACCGCCATTGAAGAAATAAGTTACATGGGCATACTTCTCGGTTTCAGCGGTGTGAAATTGGCCGATATGGTGGCAAGAGATTACTTCTGGCAGGGTGTTATGCAAATCTTGGGATGGCAAGACCTCTGGGCTGAAAGCGACAGGTAGGTTGAGGGTCGAGTCGTATTCGGTCATGCAGACGTAATAAATAGAAGGAGTGATTGGCCGAACAAACTCTTTGAAATCACTCTGAGTAAGTACCCGTGATATTTCACGAACTCTATCTGGTCTGAAATTGAAGCAAATTACGCTATCGCCATCCTTTATAGGTATGGCATTAATGATTTGGGGCGTGACAAATTCGTCTCCAACGTTATTGGCGTAAGACTGCTCAACGGCCTCTGGGGCGCTATCGGCCTTGGTCCCTTCTGATAACACCAGGGCTTTCCAGTAAATTTCTACTCTGTCCCAGCGCTGATCTCTATCCATGGCATAGTAACGGCCACAAACGACGCCAATTTTTCCTAAGCCAACCAGCTTTTCCTCCAGTTCCCGCATAAAGCGTTTAGCTGAACGGGGCGGAGTATCGCGTCCATCTAAGATGGGATGAACTACGAGTTCTTTAATTTGATGTCTGCGGGCAAATTCTAGGAGGGCATCTAAGTGATCAGGGCTGGAATGAACACAACCGTCTGAAACCAAACCGAGAATGTGAAGCACCCCACCGCTGCGCTTTACATTTTCTGCTGCTGCCACCAGTGCTGGATTATGGAAGAAGGTGCCATCGGCAACTGTGTTGGAAATCAATGTTAGCTTTTGCGTCACTATTCGACCGGAGCCAATGGTTAGATGTCCGACTTCTGAATTGCCCATGAGGCCTTGGGGGAGGCCAACATATTGACCCGAAGCTTGTACTTGAGTGAAGAGATATTTAGATTTCAACAGGTCATAGTTAGGCGTCTTAGCCGCCAGAATGGCGTTACCTTTCTTCTCACTAGTAATGCCCCAACCATCTAATATTGCTAAAACAACCGGTCCCATAATTTTAAAAAACCCTATTACTATCTTGAATTGAGTAAGATTCTAGTGCATTTTTACTTCCTAGAACTAAAGATAAATCTCTCTGCTCCTTATCTTAGAACCACATACGGTGCCTAATCAGTAATGGACGAACCCAAAAAAGTGATTGCTTCACCAGCTCTGGCTCCTGACGGTTCTGGGTCGGTTACTCAAGAAGAGCACGATAACTGGATCGCTGAGGTGTCTCATGAATTGAGACTGCCTCTTGCCAATATCAAATTATTGGTAGAAACCTTAATAGATGGTGCTGTAGAAGAGCCGATTACGGCAATGCGCATGCTTAGCCGTACGAAGGAAGAGGTGACGCGCCTGCAGAATCTAGTTAACGACCTGCTTTCTCATGAGAAGCTGCAGAACGGGCGAGCCGGCGATGACATGCGCTTCTCCCGGGTCAATATCCAGCGTCGCACTGAATCGTGCTTGGAGACTACTCGGGAGTTGGCCGAAGAGAAGGGTGTGATCTTGAAATCGGCAGTGGAAAGTGGCTTTGAGCTTTTGGCCAATGAAGAGCAGATCGATCAGGTCCTGATTAACTTGGTGGAGAACGCTATTAAATTTACACCAGCTGGCGGTTCTGTCGTGGTTCGAGCCGGAGGTCCGCCGCCCTTTCTTGAAGTGGAAGACACTGGCATAGGCATGGCTGAAGCTGAGATTCCCAAAATATTTCAGCGCTTTTACCGGGTTGATCGTGGTCGCACAAGAGGCAGCACTGGTCTTGGCCTGTCAATTGTTAAACACATCGTTGATTTGCACGGTGCTAAAATCGCCGTGACATCTAAAGAGGGTTCAGGTTCGAAGTTCAGAATTGAATTTCCCTAAAGAGTATTTGTATGTCTAGCAAAATTAAAATTCAAATTGTTGATGACGATGAAACTATCGTTGAAACTCTCACCTATAACCTCACTCGTCATGGCTTTGAAGTTCATGCCTGCAACAATGGAGCGGCAGGACTGGCGCGTTTTGCTGAGTCATTACCGGATTTGGTGATCCTTGATTGGATGCTGCCTGATATGAAGGGCCCTGACATTTGCGCCTTGATTAGAGAGCAATCACCTGATATTCCCATTCTGATGCTCACCGGTCGATCTGCGCCAGCAGATATTGCCCATGGGCTTTCGCGCGGTGCTGACGACTATTTGGTCAAGCCCTTTAGTATGGTTGAGCTTTTGGCCAGGCTCGAAGCGCTTATTCGGCGTACTCTCAAAGACAAGGCTCGTTCAGCCAAAGGTCGCATTGAGCTTGGCTCGCTTTTGCTCGATGAAGATGCTCGGCGTGTTGTCTATCGCGGTAAAAATATCGAGCTTTCACCTCGTGAATTCAAGCTACTCAAGGTGTTAATGCAGAACGTTGGTCGAGCACTTTCTACTGAAGCACTGTTAGATAGAGTCTGGGGTACAGATTTTGACGGTGATGTAAAAACCGTGGCGGTGCACGTTCGCTGGCTTAGGCAGAAGCTAGAACTTGACCCCAAGGTGCCAATTCTGCTCGAAACCGTTCATCGCTCTGGTTATCGTTTGAACATGCCCAACGACTGATATAGGTGAAAGTTAGTGAAGACTGAATCAATTACACTAATCAAAGAAGAAGTGCTGACCCTCGGTCGGATGGTTGAAACTACTGTCTATGAAGTTACTCGCCTGCTCAAAGGTGATAAAAAAGCTGACCTAGCCATGGTCGAGCGCCAGGAAGAAGAGATTAATAAGCTCTGCCAGCAGATTGAAGAAAAATGTGTCGATCTCTTGATGGAAAGAGACTCATTTGGTGCCAAAGAAATTCGTGCCCTTGTCAGTATTCCCTTAATTGCTGCTAAATTTGAGAGATTGGCCGATCATGCTAATCGGGTGGCGAGATTTGCTAACTGGGCCATAGAAGACGAAATTGAAATTCCAGAAGAGCTGCCCAAAATGGCTGCTACTGTCTATCACATGGTGCAAGAGCTATTGCTTTGTTTCCTTACTGATTCGGCCAGCAAAGCCAAAGAAATTCTCGCCAGCGATAATACTGTCGACTATTTACATGATGTGCTATCTAAGAGATTGCTGTCTAATCTGGGCGAGCAAGAGAGTGCCCATGCTCAGATGCGGGCCCAGTTCTTGTTCTGCTCGCGCTTCCTTGAGCGTATGGGAGATGCTTGTACATCTATTGCTAAACGGGTTTACTTTCTTTCTACAGGCGAGCGAATCTTTAACTGATGCCGGTAATAGTTCTAGCTGGAGAAGAAGATTTTCAACTTTATCGTCGCCTCGACGAGCTCAAGGCTGATTTGCTTGATCCTGCTTGGGCTAGCTTTAATTACAGTCGCCTTGATAATCCCAGTGCCCAAGAAGTAACTGAGCAAGCTGCCTCTCTGCCGTTTGGACCAGGAAATAAACTAATCATCATCGATCGCTGCGACTGGTTTGCCAAGAAACGGGCCAGTTCTAGCAGCTCTTCTAAAGAAGAAAGCTCTAGTAAGAAAGCGGCGAAGAGTAAAGACTCTGTCAATGAAGACACTTTAGATTCAGCACTTTCTTCTGTGCATCCCAACACCTATATCATTTTTGTCAGCACAAGCAACTTCGATAGCACTCTGCGGCTTTCTAAGTTGGTGGCTAAGTATGCCAAGCTCGAGCAATTTCCCCGCGAGAAAATTTGGGCTGGGTCGACTAGTCCTAAGTTGCAGCAGTGGTGCCAGAAAGAAGCGAAGCACTTTAATGCCACCATAGAAAATGAGGCGGCTGATTATTTGATCGAGGGCTTGGAGGCTAATCTGCGCCAGATCTCCTCAGAGATTGAAAAAGCGGCAATCTATATTTTGCCTAAGACTTTTATTTCGCTCGATATTATTCGCCAACTCAGCCCCCACCACTCGAGTGTCTTTAGCGTGGCTGAGCACTGGTTAGCTGGTGATACCCAGAAAACTCTTTTGACTTTGCGCGAACTCTTGAGCCATCAAAATGCCATGCAAATATTGGCCACCATGCAAACCATGATTAGCAAATGGGTGCAGATAAAGCTCTTATGTGAAACTTATAATAAAGAGTCTAACTTCGGGCCCGGCATCAAGCGTCGAGAATTACCACCACAAGAACTTGCCAAGCTTTTGGCTGCCGATATAAAAGGTGGCAATTCATTTGTTTTAGAGAAAGATGTAAGAAGGTTGTCTCACGCCTCGGTGGACTTCTTGGTTGATAGCCGCATTGAGTTGACCAAGCTAGAGCATCTTGTAAAAACCGGTCAAATGCCTGATAGTCATGCTCTTGAGCTGTTTTTCTTGCGTTCTCCCAAGCAGCTAAGTCATAAAAACAGAAGGTAGTAAGTGGCAGACTCTCAATACGTTCTTGAAGATATGGGCGCCAAAGATACTTGGCGTGTTTTTCGCATGATGGCCGAACTGGTGGAAGGCTTTGACGAGATGTCGCAGATCGGACCAGCTGTTTCGATTTTTGGCACAGCCCGCTGTAAGCCCCATGATCCAGTTTATGTTCTGGCTGAAACCATTGCCAAGAAGCTGGCTGATAAGGGATTTGCTGTCATTACTGGCGGTGGTCCTGGGGTTATGGAAGCCGGCAACAAAGGGGCACTTTCTGCTGGTGGCGCATCGATTGGTTTGAACATCTCTCTATCGCATGAGCAGAGGCCGAACTGCTACCAAACCAAATCTCTTGATTTCCGTTATTTCTTTGTGCGCAAGCTCATGTTTGTCAAGTATGCCGTGGCATTTGTTATTCTGCCCGGTGGTTTCGGCAGCCTTGATGAGCTTTTTGAGACTGTCACCTTGATTCAAACCAAAAAGATAAAGCGTTTTCCTATGTTTTTGGTCGGCTCTAAGTTTTGGAATCCCCTTTTAGATTGGCTTAGAGCTGAAGTAATCACGCGGGGATTTTTGACCGAGGATGAACTTGACTTGTTGACCGTGGTTGATGATCCGGACGAATTGGTTGACCAGATTGTCTGGTGCAACAATGAGAAGTGCTATCTCACCCCTGAAGGTCTGCGCGGTCGCAAAGCGACTACCGATGATCAAAGCAAAACAGATAACTCATCGAATGGCACTGTCGACAACCTTATTGATAAACCAGGCATCGAAACTTAGGACATTTTTCGGCTATTCTTTAGGCCTTTTCATGAGCCATTTTTTGCGCCATTAAGGAATGTGGTAATAATCCTTAGTATTGCCTAGAGCATGCCTATAATTTGGTGCTGAATTACACCCGAATTTATTTGCCGCTCTTAAGGAGACATGGCCTTGAAGATTGCTGTTTGCGTTAAAGCCGTGCCAGACACGGAAACCAAAATTGCCATAGCTGCAGACAAAAAGAACATCGACTATACCGGTGTTCGCTTTATTACCAGCCCCTATGATGAATTTGCAATAGAAGAAGCTCTCAAACAAAAAGAGAAGCACGGTGGTGACACCACTGTCATCGCCTTAGGTGGTGCCGAATGTACCGATGTGCTGCGCGATAGCCTCGCTCGTGGAATAGACAGTGCTGTGCACTTAAACGATGCCGATTTTGCTAATCTCGATACTTTGTCTACAGCTAAAGTATTGGCAGCTGCAATTAAAGATGGCGGCTACGATTTAGTGTTCTGTGGTCATCAGGGTGCTGGTGGCGACAACAGTCAAGTGCCTTCAATGTTGGCTGAGCTGCTTGGCTGCGCTCAAACAACTATGGTACTTAAACTTGAAGTTGAAGGTACTACTTTCAAGGCCGAACGCGAAATAGAGGGAGCACACGAATCTGTGGAAGGCTCATTGCCAGCGGTAATTAGCTGCCAAAAGGGCTTGAATGAGCCCCGCTATCCCGGTATCAAAGGCGTGATGGCTGCTCGTCGCAAAGAGATCGCTGTCAAAGACGCCACGGCGCTGGGAGTAAAAGGCACCGTTGGTGCTGCCAATGTCAAAGTGCGCATCAAAGAAATGATGCTGCCACCAGATCGTCCTCAAGGCCGCAAAATCGAAGGCGACGTTGATAGTCAAGTTAAAGAGTTGGTCAGTTTGTTGCACAGTGAAGCTCACGTGCTTTAGAAACTGCAAGATAATTTCTTAGGAGAATAAAAAAATGTCGCAAGGCTATCTAGTTTTTGTCGAACAGCGCAATGGCCAACTAAGAAAAGCTTCTGTTGAGGCTCTTTCTGAAGCAAAACGTCGGGCCCAGAGCGGTGAGAGCGTCACCGCCTTTTTGGTCGGCAGTGGTGTAAAAGCTCTGGCTGCTGAAGTGGCAAAGTATGAACCGACCTCTATTTTAGTTGCTGACGGCGAGCAATTCGCTAGCTATTCAACTGAAGCCTTTACCGCTGCTGCTGCTGAGGCCGTGAAAAAGAGCGATCCGCGCTATGTTTTCGCCGCTCACACTGCCATGGCTAAAGATTTTATTCCTCGCGTTGCTGCCCGTCTTGATGCTCCTTGTATCGCTGACGTTATGGCCTTGCAACAAGAAGGCTCTAATCTTTTGCCAGTACGCCCGATGTACTCAGGCAAGTGCTGGGGTGTCTATGAGATTGATGCACCACTTTCATTCATAACACTTAGACCAAATGTTTTTGCTGTAAATCAATCAAGCGGTTCTGCTGGTGCGGTAGAAGATTTGACCGTAGCAGCAGACAAAGTTAGCGCTAAAGTTGTGGCTGTTCATGCCTCTGAAGGGGCTAAGGTCGAGCTGTCTGAAGCAGCAATAATTGTTGCTGGTGGTCGTGGTATCAAGGGCCCAGAAAACTGGCCAGTGCTGCAGTCTCTTTGCGATGCTCTTGGCGCTGCACTTGGCGCTTCACGTGCTGTTGTCGACGCTGGCTGGATCGATCACCAATTCCAAGTCGGCCAGACCGGTAAAACAGTCAGTCCACAACTCTATTTCGCTTGCGGAATATCAGGAGCCATTCAGCATTTAGCTGGTATGTCTTCTTCTAAAGTAATTGTGGCAATAAACAAAGATCCTGATGCCCCGATCTTCAAATTTGCTAATTACGGTATCGTTGGTGATGTCTTAGAAATAGTGCCTAAGCTCACTACCGAAGTACGCAAGTTGCACGAGCACAACTAAAATCTAGTTGTTAACGGCTTCAAAAGAGAAAAGCAGAGCTGCCGGTCAGCTCTGCTTTTTATTTTGTGATTTTTGTTCAGCTTTTTAGAGCGTAGCGGTTCTCGACATAGTCGTTGACTAGCTTAATGAAATCTTGCGCTAAATTCGGCCCACCGAGTGTGGTGAAATGCTTGCCATCGATATAGACAGGTGCGCGTGGCTCTTCTCCAGTACCTGGCAGGGAAATGCCGATGTCAGCGTGTTTAGATTCGCCCGGGCCATTGACGATGCAGCCCATTACCGCTACTTTCAGTTCTTCTACTCCCGGATACTGCTGCTGCCAACGAGCGCGTTCTGCTGTTAGATGCTCTTGAATATCTTGGGCCAGTTCTTGAAAAACAGTGCTAGTAGTTCGGCCACAACCTGGGCAGGCTGTGACTTGTGGATTGAAAGAGCGAATACCTAGTGATTGCAGAATTTGCTGGCACACCCTTACTTCTTGGTCTCGAGCGTCACCAGGAGCTGGAGTAAGACTTACGCGAATGGTATCGCCAATACCTTGAGCAAGTAGTACTGATAGAGCGGCGGTAGATGCGACAATGCCTTTCATGCCCATGCCTGCTTCTGTCAGTCCAAGATGCAAGGCATAGTCGCAGTTTGCTGCTAAGCGGGTGTAAACGCTAACAAGATCTCGTACTTCTGAAACTTTGGCAGAAAGAACAATTTGTCCCTTGCTTAGACCATATTTTTCTGCCACCGCTGCTGATGACAAAGCGCTTTCGACAATGGCATCAATCAATACTTCGTGACCATCTTTAGGTTCGGGAAGCAAAGCATTTTCGTCCATCATCTTTGCCAACAATTCTTGGTCAAGCGAGCCCCAGTTGACGCCGATACGCACTGGCTTCTGCCATTTGAGAGCAGCCTCTACCATGGCTCTGAAGTTGCCGTCATGCTTCTCACCCCGGCCTACATTGCCAGGATTGATTCGATATTTTGCCAGTAGTTTGGCGCAATCATGAAATTCAGAAAGTAACAAGTGTCCGTTATAGTGAAAATCGCCCACTAGCGGGGTGTCATAGCCTCGCTTCTCTAGCAAGCTAACGATTTTGGGCACAGCTTTGGCAGCTTCTTTTGTGTTGACAGTGATGCGCACAATTTCTGAGCCAGCGTCAGCTAATTCAATTACTTGATCGGCTGTGGCTTGGGGGTCTTCTGTGGGCGTATTGGTCATAGATTGAACCAACACAGGGCAAGCGCCGCCCATTTCTTTGTTGCCGATTTTAACTACGGCGGTATTTCTTTTTTCAGTAAATGTCATACCGAAATCATACTTGAAAGTTGCTAACAGTCCCAGATTTCTGGATGATTTTCGCGGAAACTAAATATTTCAAAATGCTCTTTACCTCTCTTGGCGGCATTGCTTATTGTGTTCTTCAGACCAAGAATCAGGTGGTCAAGTACGCTTACTCCCAGCACTTTGCCTGCTGCTATTAGCTGCTTGGTGGTTTCGAAGTCTTCTTTTGAAGGTGTCAGCTTGGCTCCAGATGGGTGATTGTGACAGACTAGAATGGCGTAGCTATTGGCAACCAGAGCGGCTTTAAAGACTTCCCGTGGGTGAACCAGGGAGGCCGATAGGGTACCGTGGGAGACTTCGTGTAGGCCAATTACTTCGAACTTAGTATTGAGGTGTAGGCTGACAAAATGTTCTTCAGGAGCGAAGTGCAGTGGTCTAAGAAGAGAAGCGGCATCTTCAGCCGATTTTATGGCCGGAAATGGCGGTTTGAGGTTTATCTCTTCTTTCACGAGACAAAGCTTCAGTTTTGGAATTTGATAATCGAGCAAAGTGCTTAATTGCACTGTCTTTCCTTTTTTCATTGATTTTTCCTCAGCGCAGTCAGCCTGTCTTCTTCTTAAGACGTTGCAGAGCTCACTAAAGTTCAATTCAAAATTCTAAATTTTAGACTTGCTGCGTTTTCCAGACACCAGACTTGAAGCGCCAGACTGCTAGCAATCCTATGATTGATGAGGAGGCGGCAATCCCCAGCCAGATGCCTGGTGGACCAAGGGCAAGACCATATTTAGTGGTGAGTAAAAAGGCCAGTGGTAATCGCACCACGGTGAGGCAAATTATGCCAATCCACATGGGCCATTTTGTATAGCCAGCCCCAGTCAGTGCACCAAACAATACTATCCAACAAGCCGTCAAAGGCTCAGAGAGGCCAACGATGCGGAAATAATCGGCGGTGCAGCTGACGACATTGGGTTCACTACTCATCATGCTGGCAATTGGTGTGGCGAAAATAAACATGACTAAGGCCGTGGGAAATTCAATAGCCAAGCCAATTTTCATGGCCTGCCAGCCAGTCGCTTCAGCTCGCTCTGGTTTCTTTGCACCCAGGTTCTGACCAACAATTGTGCCAATTGAAGTGGCTAGAGCATGCAGGGGCAAGGTACAAAGCATTTCTTCAACTCTGAAGCCTATGGTCCAAGCGGCCTGACAGGCGGTTGGGTCTTTGGTCATGGCGAAAATGAGAAAGAGGGCAAAATTGCCCATAACCCAGGCTAGATCCTGGATGCATGTGGGAATGCCGATCTTCAAAATACGCCAGATCCATTCTTTAGTTTCTTTGGTCAAGCCACCTTTGATGGCTGGCCAGAGATTGAGAGAGCCTGCCAGGTCTGACTTCGATAAGAGATAGAGATTGAGTGACATGCCCACTAATCCGCCAGCAAACCAAGCCCAGCCGATGCCTGAGACACCTAACTGAGGCCAGCCTAAACAGAGGAAAAAATCTAGACCAATGATTACCACTGCCATGAAAAACCAGTTGAGCAAAGGCACTCTGGAATTGCCGATGGCACGAAACATCGAGTGGGCTGTCCAGACCACAGTAAAAGGCAGTTGCGACAGGAGGTCGATGGATAGATACTGCCAGCCCAGTTCTTGTACGTGGGGGCTGGCTCCAGCCATCGCTAGCAGTGGCTTGGCGGCGCCCCAACCAGCTAGAGTCGAGAGCACACCAAACAATATGCAAAAAATAAGTGATTGCCGACCGGCTTCTACAGCCTGGCTATAGTCGCGTGCGCCCCAGAAACGACTGATTAGTGCCATGGTTCCTGAAGATAGGGCTACTGTCAAAAGCAGCATCAGAAACCAGATTTGATTGCAGATGCCTAGAGCTGCCTGAACTTCAGAGCCGAGTTTACCGGCCACCCAAATATCGACGAAGCTAGCTGATGAAATCACCAGCATTTGCACCATCATCGGCCAGCTCATGTGCCAAATGGCAGCCCAAGTTGAACCGCTCACCAATAGGTCAGTGGAGTTAATCTCGCTAGATTCAGTTTCTGGCGAGATTTTAGGCTCGTCTGCCGAAGTGGACATCTACAACTCTCTTTTTACATCGCCCTCACTTTTGCTTGCTTGCTAAGAGCGAACTTACTAGACTATAGGTTGGTCGGCGGTTTAGAAAGGGGTAATTACGAAGTTTGACATGTGAAGAGATAGTTTTTCGCAAACCAGATGTAAACGAACAATTCGTTGCCGCCTTGAGGCAACTTGCCTTTGAAGAGCCCGCCAGTCGCTTTGCCAGAATGCGTAAGACTGTCGCCAAGCAGTGTGCCAAGAACCCTGATACTAAGCCGATTTTGCGCTCAATAGAAAGTAACTATTTAACTCTGGCCAAGACTTTTGGGCAAATCTTTGGCCCGCAAAATGTTGAAGAACCGAGTCTTTCGCAAATTCTCAGTTTGGCTATAGCACTTGATGATTTGCGAGTTTTCAGTGAAACAGCTTTGACGATTTGGTATCAGCAGTATCAACACGTCACTGAAGAAGTGCAGCTCAGTGCCAAGATGCAAGCTTTACTTGAACTCCTCGGCCATGGCCGCTCTCGGGCTGCTCAAGCATGGTTGTGCGCTTGTCTTCTGGCCACTATAGATTGGCGCTTTAGTGAGTGGGAAAGCCTCAGTCAGATTGAAAAGAAAGAAGATTTGGAGCGGGTGCTTCTTGTTCAAGAGATTTTTCGAGAGTTGAAGGCTGATGGTTTGGCGTCTGGTCATGCCGCTCTGCCCCTTCTTTCTGTTGAAGCTCTAGCTGACAAAGTCTATCGATGTGCCGAGAAACTAGCAGGAAAGCTAAGACCAAATCTTTTGCTCTTGGTAGAAGGACAGACTGAAGCCATTGTCTTGCCGCACTTTGCTCGCTTATCTGGTCTGTCTTTTAGTCAGCTAGGCGTAGAAGTTATTGCCAGTGGCGGTGCTAAACAAGTAGCGCGGCGCTATCTGACTATAAAAGATACTGTGCGCTTGCCCATTGTCTGCGTGCTTGATGGTGACGCTGAACACTCAGCTGAGTTAATTGAAGATTCTCTGCGCGATTGTGATCAACTGGTATCACTGGCGGTGGTGGAATTGGAAGATAGCTATTCCTATGAACAGTTGCTCTATTTGCTCGAAGAACATTTGGCAAGGTTCGGTCAAACACTTTCTCAGTGTGAGTTCGCCTTGCCTGAGAGCGGTAGACGCAAAGATGCTTTGAACAAAATATATCGGGATCGAGGCTTAGGAGATTTCGATAAAATCGGCTTTGCTAACGAAGTGGTTGCTTCATGCAAGAAGAGCACAGATGTCCCGCTTGAGATGGCAATTGTCCTTGATGCCGTAAGGATGACCCTGACTTTGGGCCAGTCTTTAGATGGCTAGTGGAAAGAAGACGAGCAAATCGCTAGTAGCTACAGTGCTGTCTACTGCGCTTTGGCTTCTTAGTATCGTTCTTGCTTTTCAAATTCCGGCCACTAGCTCGCTAATCTGGCTACCAGACTCATTGCTCTTGCTTGGCTTTGTGCCCTTACTCGTGCTTGCCCGGCAATCTTGGTTGATCCTGCTATTTGGACTTTCTAATGCCTTTATTGGTTTCTTTCTTCTGGTATTAGCCCATTTAGAGAGTGACAAATTTGTCGGTGAAGTACTGCTGATGAAGCAACATCTAATTACAATGCATTCGCCCTGGGCGTGGCTCTACCTTGGACTATTCATTGCAATTTGGGGTGCTGTTGCTTGCACCATTGATTTAGTTAAATTGGTCAAGCGCTTGATGCGCCGAAAAACTACATAGTAGTTTGAGTGCGGCGTCCTAGCTTGACAGGTGCAGTTCCGTCTTCAGGAATAAGGACCCGAGCCAAGAATTTCTTCTCTTTTTCCCATTTCTTAGGCACTGTGCCACAGACCTTAAGAAGGTGGTTGAAGCCCTGCATGCTTTGATCGGCAAATTCAGCATTTTTAGCCACAAACAACCACTGCTTGATGACATAGTTGTAGAGAGCTGGGTCGCGGTCTTTTTGCTTGATGAGCTTTTTCTCGAGAGCCTCACCGTAAAGAATTCGACCGTCCATGTCGGCCGGTGCTAGTTCAACAGAACGCTGCAGCACCATAATTGCCCGGTCTAATTTGCCGAGGCGCATTGATTGCTCGCCTTCGATTCTTAGGCCGTTAGCTGAAGGCACACCCAATTCAAGAAACTGGTCAGAGCTCACAACTCCGTGGTGATCTTGCCCAATCTCTGAGGTGTCGACGAAAAGATCATCGTAGGCGGCCAGTGCCTTGCCAGGAAAAACGAATTGAGTCGATAACACTGTTGCCACTGCTAACGTCAGTGCCAGTGCTCCCGGTATACGCTTAGTCATTTTCAACGACTCGGTCATTGTTTTCTCCTTACTACTTGAGCACTGCTTTTTCTTTGACGGGGGCACTCTTTCCCGCGGCTTTTAAATCTTGAATTGCTTTGCCTAAATCGGTTGCACCATAGACAAAGTTGCCTGCTACCATGGCCGTGGCGCCATGGGCCACTACTTGTCTGGCGGTATCGGCATTAATACCACCATCAACTGAAATTATTACTTCTGGGCGCCCAGCTTCGTCAAACATTTTTCTTAGTTTGGCGATTTTAGGTAAGACCTCTGCGATAAATTTCTGACCGCCAAAGCCTGGGTTTACCGACATAATTAAGACTAAATCGAGGTCTTGTAAAACATATTTGAGTGTATCTTCGGGGGTAGCTGGATTGAGCGCGACACCTGCTTTTTTGCCTAGTGAGCGAATATGCGATAAGGTGCGCTGTAAGTGATGACAAGCTTCTTGGTGCACGGTGATGTAGTCTGCACCAGCATTGGCGAAGTCAGCCAGATATTTATCAGGGTCGCTAATCATCAAATGAACATCGAGCGGTAATTTGGTCACGCCTTTGAGGCATTTGACCACAGGGGCGCCGATGGTTAAGTTGGGAACGAAGTGGCCATCCATAACATCAACGTGTATCCAGTCTGCTCCGCCTGCTTCGGCGCGGCGAACTTCTTCTCCTAGGCGGGAAAAGTCTGCTGACAAAATTGAAGGTGCAACTATAACGTTCATTTATGACTGCGAATTGGCTGGCTGGTTTTGATTTTCACTTGACAGTGTAATGATGCCCTTCTCTGCTCCAATGGTCAAGCGGTAAGTCGCCCCTTTGGCTCGCAGTCTTGAGCTCGGGCATGAAGATTTTTTTAGCCTGAGCTTCAAAGCACCAGGCAGCGGGGTTCTAGTCAATTGGAGGCTTGCCAAGATGCTGCGCCTTAATTCGATAATAAGATGCTAATTGTTAGCAGTCCTACAATATATGTCTACATCAAATAAGAGTTTAGCTAGGTAAATCATGATCAGCCATAAATTGACTTCAGAGCAGCAGGAATACCAAAAGTTGGCTCGCGATTTCGCTGCTCGAGAAATTGCTGCCCAGGCTCATAAGTATGACCAGTCGGCGGATTTTGCCGGTGATATTTTTGATAAGCTCTGGCAAACAGGCCTAGCAAATGCTTGCGTACCTGAGACTCTCAATGGTCTTGGTCTCAGCTGTTTCGATAATTGCCTTATTGCTGAAGAATTGGCCTATGGATGTAGTGGTATTGCTGGCAGTGTGGAGGCATCTTCGATTGCGCAGCAGTTCGTTATCGATTTTGGCAGCGATGAGCAAAAGAGCAAGTATCTCTCCCCGCTGATAGAGGAAGCTTGCCTGGCTGGATACGGTATGTCGGGTGGAATCAAAAGCGGTCGGGTATTCTATCGCAAGGAAGGTGAGCAATTTGTCTTGAGTGGTAAGCACCCTGCTTTTGTCAACGGTGGTATCGCCCAGTGGTATCTCGTGGCTGCCAGCGAGGATCGGCGTGAAGTTAGTGGTCGTGGTCAGGCTTTAGATAGCAAGGAACGCTTTAGCTACTTCTTGGTTGGTGCTGATGACGATATTGATTTCGGCGATAGAGCCCCGAGCCTGGGACGTCGCGCCCAGGTGATTAGCTCGGCCCGGCTCGATGAGGTTTATTTGCCAGCTTCTGCACTCTTAGGGGGCGAAGGCGAGGGCGAACAGATGTATCGCCTTGCTCTCACACGTAATTACGCTCTTATTGCCGCTGGAATGGTCGGTGTCGCTCGTTGCGCCCTTGACCATGCCCTTAAATATGCCAAAGAGAGATTTACTTTTGGTGTCGCTATTGCTCAGCATCAAGCTATTAGCTTTATGTTGGCTGATATGGCGAAAGATATTGAGGCTGCGCGGCTATTGGTATTTCAGGCCGCCCAACTGGCCGATCAAGGTGTAGTTTCAAGCAGCGAAGCTGTTTGTGCAAAAGCTTTTGCCCAAGAAATGGTGATGCGAGTCACCACTGATGCGGTGCAAATATATGGTGGCTACGGTTTCTCTCGCGAGTATCCGGTTGAGAAGCTAATGCGTGACGCCAAGGTTTATCAGCTCTTCGAGCATACCTCTGAAGGGCTTAAGGTTGAGATGGGCAGACACTTAGTTACTGCCGTCTAGTTATGGCTGATTTGAATTTCGCCAAGGGCCAGCTACTTGGTGTCAAAGCGCCACCGCTTTTCGAAAAAGAATATATCTATGAGGTAACCGGGGCTGGTGACAAAGTGATTCGCGCTAGTCTGCGCCATTCACCTAAGGTGAAGAAGCAATGGACGCACGAGCAATTTGAACTACTGCTTGAGCATGGCATTATCAGGCTAATTGACTAACTGAACTATTAAGTGTTTGAGCGCGACTTCTTGTTCGATGACTTTTTCGATTTCGACTTTTTCGTTGACGATTTGGCGCTGTCTGGTTTGACAGCATCACTGGTAGATTTCTTGCCAATGCCATCTAGGCCAAGTTTTGTCAAAATCGCTGCTAGGGGCGTGATGGCCTTATCGCTTTTCTTGACCAAGCCGCCATCGAGACTGATTTTCACGGCACAGAAAAACAGGGCGATACCAAGAGCGACAGAGACGAAGTTAAGGGACACCCAGCGCATATTGCTGTCTAAAGTGGTGGTGCGCTTTGAATGCTTAAATCTTGCCACCGTCATCAGGTCGTCAAGGCGGCGTGTGACGTCGGCCGGGCGGATACCTGAGCGCATGCCGCCAGCCATTTTGCTGGCTTTGCCGCTTTCTTGGCCGTTTATCGGTCGCCCACAGACAACGCAGAACTTAATCCCGTAATTGAGTTTTGCGCCGCAGTAGGGACAGGAACCTGACATTGTGAAGGTATTTCCTAGCTTAATCTAGTTTGGAACGACTTATCTTACGCCAAAATGGTTAAGATGCACCGTCCTCGGTGTCACAATATCGATTGACCATCTCTGATATCGATGCTCTATCGTGTGCCAGTGTTTCTTGTTTGCCCACAAGTTCAATGGTTCTCGCTTTTAACTCTTCAATTTGTTGCTCAATAATTTTGATCTCCTCGGAAATCTCCGATTCAGTCAAATTTAGGGCTTCGGAAAGAGTACCGAATGCTCTCTCAAGCTCGCTAACCGCCATGCGAATCCTTTCTCCGTCTTTATCTCAGAACCAAAGTTATTCTACCCGTTATCGCAGTCTCTAACTCATATTGTCAGATTCCCGCTCCTTGCAAAAATACATCGACTGGGTCTTGGTCCACTGACTTAAGGTCGACACTTGAATTAATACCCGAATTAGCCGGGTCATTAATGTCTAAAGTAAGTTCTGGGCAAAGTTTGTCTTTGAATTGTTCCAGTTCTTTGCTCTGCTGCTTTAGCTTGCCTTTGAGATCTCTGACCGTGCACTCAAGTTCTGAAAGCTTGCTATGCAGAGATTTTATGGCCTGAGCCTCGATGTCAGGTACGTCTTCTTGAGGCTTTTCTGGTGCCACCCGCTCACCATTGCGGTATATGACCCGCCCTGGGACCCCTACAACTACAGAATTATCAGGCACATCTTTGAGCACAATGGAGCGTGAGGCGACCCGGACATTGTCACCGACATTAATTGCTCCCTGGATTTCGGCACCGCTGCCGACAATTACTCCCTTTCCCAGGGTAGGGTGACGCTTCGTGTCGCGAGACATAGCTCCTTGTCTGGCTGCTGCCCCGGCGCCCAGGGTGACACCCTGGTAAATGACACAATCGTCACCAACTTCCGCTGTCTCGCCGATAACCACACCCATACCGTGGTCTATGAAGACTCTTCGGCCGATAGTGGCACCGGGGTGAATCTCGATGCCTGTGAAGACTCGTCCAATGTGGGACATTAACCGCCCAGGTGTGCGAAAACCCGCTTTCCAGAGGGCATTGGCAATTTTGTGGAAAAACAGGGCGTGAAAGCCGGGATAACACAAAATTACCTCCAGGCGGCTTCTCGCTGCTGGGTCTTTAGCTAGTATGTTGTCCAGGCTCTCTTTTAGATACATTGGCGAAAGGGAATCCTCAGGATCCTCTTGGCAACCGGCTTTGAAGCCTTAAAGGCGTTTAGAACGCCTGCGCCGAGGGGATATATAAGTTGTAATTAGTTTGATTGATGGACAAACTGACTGCTGAAAGTAGAAACAAATTACCACTATTGCCGACTTTTTTGGCTTTTATCGTGGTTCCCCCATCGAACAACCACCAGAAAAATGAGAAATTTGTCTAAATTCTTGGCAACCGGTATAGACCCATAGGCGCAAGTTGATTATAGGTTTTTAAGTCAGTCGATGCCCCAAAATACATCAGCCAGCAGAGATAAGCCAGAGGACTCCAACAAGCCCTCGGTTGCGGCTGCCAATCCTTTGCTCGACTCATTGATGGCTACTCCTACCAAGCGTGCCGAAGTTAAGAGTAAAACTCCAAGCCTGCTGGATACTGCTGGTGCTTTCACCGCTGGCGCTATCGACACCGGTCTGAGCACTGCCGCCATCTTCACGCGCCATGACTCAACTAAGGGTGGTACGGTTTCGAACATCGCCCTCAATTTATATGATGTGGTCAAAGATCCCGTGCGCACAGCAACTGGCATCAAAGACCAGACTGTAAAGGCCTATCACACTGTAAAGAGTGGAGATGTTTTAGGCATAGCTCACCTCAGCGGCGGTTTAGCCTTCACCTTGGGCACAGCCGGACTAGGCGGTGCTAACACTGTCGGTCGGGTCGGCGCTCGTACCGAAGCACTGGTGGGCGCTGAGCAAGCTTTGGGCCGAACTGCAGTAGCCCAAACTTTGGTTCGTGATGCCGGGGCTGTTTTGAAGACAGTGGGCAAAGATTCTATAGATGACCTTGCTCTGGCAGGTACCAAGCGTATTCCCGAAGGGCTGGTGCCCAAAGTCGCTGAAACTACGGTTAAGCCAAACACCATTCTTTCAACAGTTAAGCCGATTGGTGAAACACTTCGTTCAATTTTCAGCCCGGCCAACGAGTCTTTAGCTGCCAGGCTAGAACACAATTTTGGCAATAATCGTGCTTTTGCTAGCAGTGAGAGCGCAGCTGCTGCCAAAGTGACACCTAAGGTTGCTGAAGTTCCTCATGTATCTGTCAAGCCCGTGGTTGAGACCCCGGCGATTAAGCCAGTTGGCGAAGTTCCCCATACTACTGCGAAGCCAGTGGCTGAAGTTCCAGTAGTTAAAGCTGAGGCTCCAGTAGTTAAAGCTGGTGAACCAGTGGTTAAACCAGTGGCCGAAGTTCCAGTAGTTAAAGCTGAGGCTCCAGTAGTTAAAGCTGGCGAACCAGTGGTTAAACCAGTGGCCGAAGTTCCAATAGTTAAAGCTGAGGCTCCAGTGGTTAGAGCTGGCGAGCCAGTGGTTAAACCAGTGGCCGAAGTTCCAGTAGTTAAGGCTGAGGCTCCAGTAGTTAAAGCTGGCGAACCAGTGGTTAAACCAGTGGCCGAAGTTCCAGTAGTTAAGGCTGAGGCTCCAGTAGTTAAAGCTGAGGCTCCAGTAGTTAAAGCTGAGGCTCCAATAGTTAAAGCTGAGGCTCCAGTAGTTAAAGCCGGCGAACCAGTAGTTGCCACTGAGGCCTTGACCGTAGCCAACCAGGTGGTTGAGCGTGAAAGCTTGGCCTTACGTAGTCAATCGCGAAACTTGGCTGAGGTCGTTGAACAAAGCGGTGCCGGAACTATTAATGCCGGTCGCGGCACTGTCAGCGAAAGTCTCACTGCTACAGTTAAAAAGCTAGACGATATTCTTGAGAGCGGTCCAAAGCTTTCCAGCCAAACTACAGTGCGTGAAGTGGAAGCGGTGGTTAAGCAGCTGGAGCGTCCTGAATTTGCCCAGTTCTTTGCTGAAAACCCAAAAGCTGCTCAGCTCTTGCAAGACATAAAAGGAACGAGCACGGCCTTAACCGAAGCTGCTACTACCGTTGAAAGAGCCGCATTGCCGAACGCAAGCACGGCCTTCCGCGTGCAAGAAATAACTGCTAATTTGACTGATAACTTGGCCAGCAAAGGTCCTGTTACTCAAATTGCTGCCGAGCAAGCTTTAGCCAAGATAGAAGGTATTGGAACTAGACTTAGCGAAGGCGGAGTGAAAATTAGTGATGAAGTCGCTAGTTCACTGCAAACCGTTGAACGTAGTCTTAAAACCATTGCTGAAAAAGGAGCAACTCCTCAGGTGGTTGAAGACCTGACAAGAGCAATGCGCGCCGTTGAGCAAAACCTTGGCAAAGAGGTTCTCGATTCTACAGCTGGCAAGGGGCTCCTTGAAACAAGGCAAGCTGTTAATTCGATTGTTACTGCTGAAGCTGAGCGTAGCGGTATTGTCCAAATTGAACGCAGCTTGAAGGTCATGGAAGATTCGGGCCTTAGCCTCCGTCGCCAAAATGGTGATTTTGCCCAATTATTGCAAGAGACTGCACCGAGTGCCAAAAACAGTGCTGTGGTTGATCGCTTGAACGGCACCGTTCGCAAAATCGATGAAGTTCTTGAATCTTCGGCCCAACCGGTGGCTAAAGCCAGAGAAATACAACAACTAGTCAAACAATTCGAGCGCCCTGAGTTCCATCAGTTCTTTGTCGAGAATCCTCGTGCTGCTCGCCTTTTAGAAGATATGAAAGGTTCGACAGCAACCATCGGCAATTCAGCAATTAAGGTTGAGTCTTCTGCTTTGGCCTTAGAGCGGATAGAAACTGTTGCTAAATTTGGCGAGCAAACTACTGCTGTGGCTTCTCAAATTGAAAAACTAGCAACAACAGCTACCAACGAGGTTAGACTGCCAAATGTTGCCAACGAACTCAAGCAGATTGCCGATGACCTCAAGGCAATTAAGTCGGGTGCTAATCCTGATTTAGCTATGACTTCAGTGCGCAACCGTATCGAATTGATTGAAGCTAGTGGTGCACGCAACCTGGCTCAGGAATTAAAAGTTACCGTTGCAGAATTGGAAAAAGGCTCGGCCGCTGTTGGTCGGGTGCAGCGAATGGAAGCATCTGTTGGCACCATTGAGCGCGAGGCCGGCAAAATTGGTACTCAAGCCGAGAAGCTTTCTAGTGGAATCGCTGATGATCTTCGCATTGTTGAAAAACCAGCTGTCAATGCTGGGGTCAAGCCTGTGGCTTCGGTTGAAGCAAAAGTGTCAGAAAATCTAGACTTCATCTCCAGGCAGTCCAAAAATCTAACTAATGCGGTTGATGATGTTCAGGCGGTTACGCGCATCAAAGATTCATTGGCGAAAATCGAAGAACTTGGTGGACAGGCTCTCTTCACTGGAGAGAAAGCTATCGCCTATCGTGAACTGAAGCAGTCCGTGGCCGCCCTTGATCGTGCTGCCGTTGAGGCACAGGGGCTGCGTGCATTCGAAAACAGCACCAATGCAATTGTTCGTGAAGCAGACAAGATGGTCGGAGTAACCGCTCGCCTTGGTGAGAATTCGGTTCTACGTGGCGACGCGGTTGTGACGGAGCGTTTAGCCAAGGTTGAAAGTGCTGCTGCCGAAGTTAAGGCTGCTACTACTTTTGAACAACAGTCATCGGCCTTGAAAAAACTCAGTAGTGAAATCGATGATCCTCGTTTGCAGAGTTCATTGAGCAAATCTATTGAAGGCAGGCAGGTGCTCGATGAGCTTAAGGTTGGCGTTAATAATCTCAAGCAAAACCTAGAAGTACGTGCTCTAGAGCAGGCCACGGTTAAAATTGAGGCACAAGCTCCTGCTGTGATTAAAGCGGCTCAGGGCCTTGAGCAGACAGTGGCCAAAGAAGCTACCTTGAGCAACAATTTGCCGCTCAAGCAAGCTGTGGCTGACTATACAAAAGCGGCAGAGAATCTTGCTGTGCGCTCTGAACGCTCAATTGCTCTTAAGCAAATGGACCAGCAACTGGCCATTATCGAGCGGGAAGTGCAAGGGCTTAAAGTGCCAAGTAGCCAAGCTACCACTGAGCTGAACGCTCTTAGACAAAGCCACAAAGTCGTTACTGAATCGGTTAGTGATGCTGGTCTTCTTGCTCAGAGCATCATTGAAAAGCGGTTGCCTCATGTCGAAAGTCTATTGAGCCAAGTTGGAGTTTCTACTAGTTCAACAGTACAACGGGAGCTGATTCGGCAAACTGCTGCTGAGATTCAAACCTTGCGTTACCTCGGTGGCGATACTGCAGCAAAAATTACATTACAGCTGGAGCAAGCCCAAGCAAACTTAGTTGTGGCTGCTAATCAATTAGAAGTTGCTGCGTACAGTAGATCGCTTATAAAACTGGCTGCTAACGGCGATGCTGAGGCTGCTGGTAAGCTGCTCTTTGCTGGGTTAACATCAGACGGCTTTAGAACTACTTTCCAAGATTTCTTTGCTGTTCGCGGTCATATGGTGCCGTTGATTGGTGGCGGTGGTGATGCTGGCCGCATGATGCGTACGCTCTCTGCCAGCGATGATATCTTTGCTTTGAACAGAGCCGCTATTTTCAATCCTAATGTTGTTCGTGCCGCAAGTGGAGCCACTATGGCTTTGGGCCTCGGTAGCATGTTCGTTACTGGTGGTATGCTTGACGCTCGCGAAGCAAATAGACAAGTCGAACAGCAGAATTTCGCGCCAGATGCAAGAGCGTCGCAGAATCCAGAAACTAGTCGTCCAGAAGCTAGCCGTACTGAGGCTAAAATCGATACTAAAGTCGATACTAGGGATAGAGCGGCAGTTCCTGATGTTGTTGCTGTAAGTGCCCAGGCCGTAGCCAGTAAGCCTGAGGTTACTTTTAGCAATAATGGTCAGGCCGTAGTGCGCAATGCTTACACTTCGGAATTGCGTAATCGTGCCACTGCTAGTAGTGCCTCCAATCTTTCGCTTTCGCCAATTATTCGCGCTGCTGCGTTCAATAAAGATAGCGCTCCTAAGGTGGAAGTTGGTGCTTTCGGCTTAGATCCTAGAGACCCTGACTATCAACACAAGAAATTCTTGATGGCAGCCTATGGTGCTGATCATTTCATAGGTAAAGGTGCTGAGCCATCCGCAGCAGAAATAAATAACTTGGTGTTCATGGCTACACAACAGGCCAATTGGAAGACCAATGGAGTGGTGCGCACAGATGGTACTCGTTTTGAGAAGCCAGCAAGAGACGCCTTCGCCATAGCACCAGCTTTGTCTTTGACAAGCCCGATTTCACTAATGAATGCTGGGGCCAATGGCCGAAACAATGGCCTTAACGCTTTTGGCAGTAGCACTTCTGGAACTCTTGGAGTTAATCATACCGGCACTGGTACTAGATCTTCGTCTGATACTAAGCAATTGTTCTCTTCTCTGGCCGCTACCGCTAGTGAAGGCGGCAGTGGTCGTGGCAAAGTCACCGAAGGTGAAGAACGCACTGAGGCTGATGTCTTAGAGCAAGGCAGCACTGGTACTGCGAGCAATAACACCGGCGCGAACTTGGCCAATGATGATGAGGATGACGGCGAAGGCGGCAATTCTGTCAACCAAACTGTGGTCGCCCAGTCTGGCACTCCTCAGGCTATTGTCGATCCGCAAGTGGTTCAAGCAAGAACAGTACTGCCCGGCCCACCTAAAAAGCGCCAGCCGATCAATCAGGCTGTATAGGCCTTTAAGATAAGCACTGTGTTATGGCCGCCGAATCCTAGGGCTTCAACCATGGCATACTTTATTTTGGCGTCACGACATTTATTTGGCACATAGTCGAGATCGCACATTGGATCTGGAGTATTCAGGTTGATGGTTGGATGTACTTTTTGATTATAAATACTGAGTGCTGCCACAGCAGTGCCTATTGCTCCGGCTCCACCGAGTAAATGACCAACCATTGATTTAGTGCTGGAAATCGGAATCTTGTAGGCGTGTTCACCAAGCACTTGTTTTATTGCCATGGTCTCACGCTCATCATTGAGCGGAGTTGAGGTACCATGGGCATTAATATAATCGATGTCAGTTGGCTCAATCTTGGCATCGCGCATGGCTTCGCGCATAGCTGCCGCGGCCCCTTCACCGGTCTCATGAGGAGCAACGATATGGTAGGCGTCACAGGTGGCACCGCCACCGACTATCTCAGCGTAGATTCTGGCATTGCGTTTAACGGCGTGTTCTAGCTCTTCTAGAATCAGTACAATGGCGCCCTCTCCAATGACAAAACCATCGCGGTCTTTGGAAAATGGTCGACTAGCTCCCTCTGGATCATCATTTCGTTTCGAAAGCGCCATCATATTGCCAAACGAAGCCATGCTGAAGGCGTTGATAGCAGCTTCACAGCCACCCGAAATTACGGCATCGGCCCGATTGTCTTTTATGTACATGAAAGCATCAAATAGAGAGTCTAGGCCGCTGGCGCATGCTGTTGAATCTGCTTTAGCTCGTCCTTTGGCACCATATTCGATGGCAACCTGCCCGGCTGGTGCATTGGGCATAAGTCTTATGACCGAACGCAAGCCGAGCTTTCTTGCGCCTCCTTCAAGGAGCTTAATATGGTCTGCAGTGGTAGTTATCAGACCACCGACGCCAGTGCCCAAGAAAGTAGCGACACGCTCCGGGTTATTTGCTCTAACATCGAAGTCTGCGTCTTCAAGAGCTAATTTGGCGGCAGCCATGGCGAACAAGGTGACACGATCCATTTCTTTGAGCATCGAGCCGACTTTGCGCTTATCTGGAAAAAAGTCTTGAATATTGAAGTCTTTTACTTCTGCGGCAATTTTAATTTCCAGGGCTACTGTACTAGGATCAAACAAGGTCAGCGCTGCAACGCCAGATTTGCCAGCTAGAAGAGCTTCCCAGCATTCATCCTTGCCGATTCCGACTGGAGTTACCATCCCCAGGCCAGTAATAACTACTCTGCGCTCGCTCATTGATTCACTTTTCTTATATATGTAGTAACCTGAACATTTTAGCGCGCTTGCCACTAATGCTCGGTTTGATGCCCCTAGCTGATAATTAATTATCCTCTTTGAAACATTGGTTTTGCCGACAAAGGTATCAAAATGGCTAATTTTCCATTAGGCAATCGCCACCACTAATGGTGCCGTAATTGTTGTCAAAATCATCATCGTCATCGAAGAAGTGACAAGGCTGTTCTTCGTTATCGTCAGCTTCGGAGCTTTCCAATTCTGTTTCTTCTAATTCAGAATCTATATCAAAATGCTCACTGTCGTCTTCAAATTTCAGGTCTACGTAAGCCCGGAAAGCCTCTTCGGCAAAGCGGTTGTCTACGCCTTTGAGAAAATTCTCTACTGGATCTTTGTGTAGTCCGAATTGCTGGCTTCCCGTTGCAACGTAGCCGTGATCTGGTGTCCAGATCAAATTTTCATTTTGATAAATTACACTGGCTTCTTCACTTTCTCCGTTTTTCATGCGGCGACGAATTAAGCGCTCGTGCGACTGAACGTTCTTCTTGAAGGCCCGGTCTAAATCGATACCGATATCTTTATAATCAGGCTCATGCCGACCAACTAAGTTCCAAAAATGTTGGTTGTGACTGGCTTCATGAACATGAGCCAGTTCGTGTAGCACTAAATAGCGTCTGCCCCGCTCTGGAACGTTTTCGATAGCAAAGCGTGAAAATGTAATTACTTTAGTTTTAAGGTTAATTTGAGCCAGTCGTGTGTACTTTGCTGAACCAATTCGTACACCTCCAATGGTGACATTGAAGGTGGCATCGTTTATGCGTTTGACATAGGATTGCATAAACGATTTGTATAATTTGAGCGTAGTTTTTGATATACCATCAGGGCTTTCACCTGGTTGGTCATCGGCCTTGGCCTTAGACTTCTCCAGATTGGCTGTACGTCTACTAAACTCATGAAATCTATTATCTAGTGTCACTTTTATACAGGTATTGCAAGTAGTGGCATAATTATTTAACGATTGTGATAGCTTAAGGGTTTTAGCCTCTTATGGCAACAGCTTGACTGGAGTATTCAGCAATGCAAAATTTGGCAAAATTGACTCTCATTACTGGCGGTGCTCGATCCGGCAAATCGTTTTTGGCCGAGACCATGGCGCAAAAAAGTAATTTGCCTGTAGTCTACTTTGCAACCATGGGCAAAGTTGCCTCTGATGCCGAAGTAGTTGAGCGCATTGAGATGCATGTTGAGAGAAGATCGCCAGATTGGCAAACTGTCGAAGAACCTTTGCTGCTGGCAAAAGCTATCAAGAAGTTAGTGGTGAGCGCCCCCAAAACTCTTTGCTTAATTGATTGTCTGTCTCTTTTCGTCTCTAACCTTTTGCTCTCAATTCCCTACACAATTGAAAGTAGTGGCGTGCGTAAGGAACTAGAAGAAAATATCTTGAGCGAAGTTGATGACCTTTTGGCTGCAATTTATGAGCGTGACGATTTGAGTTTTATCGTTGTCACTAATGAAGTTGGTTCTGGTATTGTGCCTGATAACAATTTGGCACGTAGTTATCGCGACCTTCTTGGAATTGCCAATCAAAAGTTTGCCGCCCGCGCAGAACAGGTATTTATTGCAATATCCGGACTCGGCTTGCAGCTGAAGTGAAGATTTCTACGCTGTGAAGTTGTATGGCGTCAGGGCATAATATAAGTATGAATTCAAGTCAGGCCTCTGCGGCTGCTCCTCTAAATCTAGCGATATTGATCAAGTTGCTGAGGCCCAGGCAGTGGACTAAGAATTTAATTGCCTTTGCCCCTATTTTGTTTGCTGGCCGCATGCTTGATGGCGACGCTTTGCTGCATGCTTCAATGTGTGTTGTAGCGCTTTGTTTAATCTCTGGCTCTGTTTACGTCTTCAACGACATTATTGATGTTGAAGCTGATCGGAAGCATCCGACCAAATGCAAACGTCCTATTGCCGCTAATTTAGTTAGTGTCAAAACTGCCGCAATAGTTGCTTCGCTGTCGATGCTTGCCAGTTTTGTCATTGCTTATTTGACTAGACCGGCTCTTAGTCTTGTCTTGCTGGCTTATTTGTTGCTACAGACTGCCTATATTTTAAAATTGAAGCAGCGCATCATACTTGACGTATTTTGTATCGCGGCCGGGTTTGTTTTGCGTGCTTTAGCTGGTGGTGCTGCTGCCCATGTCCCTCTTTCTGCCTGGTTTTTACTCTGTACTTCTCTTGGTGCCTTGTTTCTTGCTCTAGAAAAACGCCGTCAGGAAATTCGTAGCCTGGGTACCGAGGCGAGCAGTCACCGCAAGGTACTGGGAAAGTATTCTATTGAGCTGCTCGATCGCATGGAAGCGGCTATTGTGCCCAGTTTAATTACGGCCTATGCCTTCTACAGTTTTCAGTCGCAGTATGGTCAGTGGATGATGGTGACATTGCCAATGGTGCTCTATGGCATTTTGCGCTACCAGGTGCTATCGGTGCGAGACAACAATACTGGCAGTCCAGAAGAGGTCTTGCTGAAAGACAGACCGATTCAAAATACCATCGTACTTTGGCTGTTAGCCTGTATATCGGTAGTCTATGGCTGGCTGCCTAAGCTGGCAGCTTCGCTGGTTCATACAATCGATTCTTGGCGGCTGCCTATTTAATCTCTAATTTCTCGGCTTTGGCGTGCTCTTCTTTTAATTCTTTGGCTTTTTCGCTCCAGGGTCCGAGTGCAAAAATCTTGAGCATTGTTGGGCTGACTAGTTCTGCTTTTAGTTGGGCGCTGCTTTTGCTGTCACCGGAGGCCATTAAAGCACTCAGCTTTTCTTGCTGGTCGGCACTGACATCAAGAAATCGGCAACGGAAGCAGGCCCAAGTCAAATCAAAGTTTGTCATGGCTGTTTTTGCCGCTAGGTTAGGGGCGCGAACAAAACGGTCTTTTATTACCAGGGCAAATGTCTGGCGATTGTCGTCACCATCTACAGAGCGGTCTGGCTTGCGTTTCTGGTAAAGAAAGCAGGTCATGTCTGAGTAGGCATTAACAGCATCTTCAGTCAGCACCGGTGGGCCGGGGTCAGCTATCCGCACTGCGCCTAGTAAGTCTTGTAAAAGTTCTATGTCGGCCGAAGATTCTTTGACCTTGCTCAAATGGTGCCGAATTAGAGCACGAAAGAGCAAACGATAGCTCTCTTTTACGTCCATCTCTTGCAGTATTCGGGGGCGCAGGGGTTTCCACATCGCTGCCACGCCAACCCAATTGTTATTTGGCGCCTTTAATTTACTTTCCACCAGCTTGCCCAGGCGATTTTTTTGCTCTAGCGACAGTGTTGCCAGTTCTAGAACTTCTTTGCGGTCGTCGTTGTTACTGCTGGAGGCGCAGAGGGCGAATAGTTCAAGCCAACAGCGGCTGTCGTCGAGGGTGACTATGGGCCCACTTGCCTCAACCTGAGGTTTTTTTAAGACTGCTGGCTTGGCTGGGGCTACATCTTTAGTTGGAGCAGGAGTTCTAGCTGGAACAAGGCTTTTGTTTGGTACTTTCTTGTCTGTCGCCGATGGCTGGACGGCCGGGAGGGCCGGGAGCTCAGGGGCGCCTTTGCCTGGACTTCCGGTAGTTTTTTCTTCATATCCCCAATCTCCCTGGGCGAGCACGGGGGAGGGCAAGAATTGATTGAAGGTTAAAAGAAGTACTAGCAGCCGACTTGCGGCTAATTTGGCGGGCGCGCTGCTTGCAGTTATTTGGGTGAAATATGTGTAGAGTGGTGTTAGAGGCATCTAAATAGTCTACAAAAACTAAGCTATGGTGTGATAATATCGGCTAAGAGCCCCGTGCAATCGGGCGTAAGAGATTTAGTACATATTAGAAATTCGGCAATGGAGGCCGGTTTTCATAAGAGGCAGCAATCATGTCATTACTGAAGATTAGATACTACCCTGATGCAGTGCTCAAGGCTAAGGCCAAAAAGATCACAATTTTTGATTCTTCGGTGCGCAAACTGGCACAAGATATGCTCGACACTATGTACGAGAACGATGGGGTAGGCCTGGCGGCCCCGCAGGTTGGCGTTTCTAAGCGCCTGATGGTGATTGATGTCAGCGGTGAAGAAGAGACCCCTCGGCCGATAGTATTTATCAATCCTGAAATCATAGAACGAGATGGCGAAATGACCGGCCAAGAAGGCTGCCTCAGCTTCCCCGATGTCTTCTTTGAGGTTAAGCGTGCTGCCAAAGTTGTAGTTAAGTTTCAGAATCTCAAGGGGCAAACCCTCAAGCTGACAGCTGACGGCAATTTGCTCTCCCGGGCAATTCAGCATGAAATTGATCACCTTGATGGTGAACTCTTCATAGATCGGGCTGTATCGCAGTTGAAGGCCGACTTGGAGATGACCAAGGCCGGTTTCCGCGAAGGCGACGTGGCCGAGCTAGAAAGAGAATTAGAGCTGGAGAAAGAGGCACACACTATTTCTCTCACTCAAACAGCCAATCAGCCAGTAGCGCTTTAAGCAATGTTTTGGAGCCTGCGCGAGAATATCGGCGGTTTGAAACATCTCTCACGCTTAACCGCCCGGGTGGTTTTGCGTCAGAACACGTCAAAATATATACAGGGTTTGAATAAAAGCTTTCCTGACCTCGACTTGAAGCCAGCCTTTGACGACCACGGTAAGCCTTTGACCTGTCGCTTTTGTGGCTTCGCCATATTTTCCGTTAATCTTGGTACTTATCAATTTGCCGCTTGCTCGGCGGTGGCGGATAATGTGATACTGCACAAGCACAGGCTGGTCGAATGGACTGAGACCTTGCCTACTTTTGAAAGCATGAAGCTAGAGAGCAGTCAAAAGAAACTACTAAAATGAACGCCAACAAGCAAACGCAAGCAAATCATTCGGTTAACGTTTTATCCTTTGGCTTTAAAAACGGTGATCCGCCTCAAGCCAATGTGATTATGGATGTGCGCTTTTTGAAGAATCCATTCTGGGTGGAGGAGTTGAGGCCCTTAACTGGTCGAGATCAGCCTGTCAGAGATTATGTAATGGAACAGAGCTCGGCTCAAGAATTTATGGGCAATCTCAAAGCTCTGGTGTCGCATGTGATACCGGCAATGTTTCACAATCAAGCTAATGTTGATAGCTTTACTATTGCCTTAGGCTGCACCGGTGGCCAGCATCGATCGGTGGCTGTGGCTGAGGAAGTGGCTAAGTTCCTCCAAGATAGCTATCCTAACTATAAAGTATCACTTTCTCATCGTGAGCTTGATCAACTAACAAATACTTCTCATGGCGAGGAATCACTCGCTCTTCATGAAGGGGGCTGAGTGCCCAAGAAGCCAAAGAAATCGCTAGATTATCGTTTTCAGAGCTGGATGTTGCCAGGTCTAAAGCGCTATCTGGGCATTGTCATTTTGGCTATCATTGCCATCGTATTTGGTGTTTTGACTTTGCTCGATGTGCACCCTGTCGACAAGATGTTTCGTTTGATCATCTGGGCTCTGAAAGATATTCGAGCTGTGGTGGCCGAGATTGCTTCAGTGATGCACAAGCAGCTCAACGCCATTATTTTGATTACAGCTGGTTCAGTCGCTGTATTTGTGTCAATTGTGCGCATAACGCAACTGGTATTAGGCGCCTATTTGCCCGAGCGCGAATCTATCCCCGACATGCTCTACCGGGCTCGTAAATTTGGCCGTGGCCCGAAAGTCGTGGTCATTGGTGGTGGCACAGGCTTATCGAATCTGTTGCGTGGTTTGAAAAAACACACATATAACATCACAGCCATTGTCACGGTTGGTGATGATGGCGGTAGCTCGGGGCGCTTGCGAGAGGAGCTTGGAGTGCTGCCTCCTGGTGATATTCGCAACTGCATCACTGCTTTGGCTGATGAAGATAAGTTAGTTACTGAGCTTTTCCGCTATCGCTTCGAGTCGGGGGAAGGCTTAGAGGGCCACAGTTTCGGCAACCTTTTTATTACGGCTGTTTGTGCCGTTACCCACGGCGACATGATCCAGGCCGTGCGCACTGCTAGCCGGGTACTCAATAGTTGTGGTCAGGTTTTGCCTTCGACCCTTGATAGTTTGACTTTGATGGCAGAGTTTGAAGATGGCAGTATAGTTAGAGGTGAGTCGCACATAACCGAAGAAGGTGCTGCCGCTCCCAACAAGCGCATTAAGCGCCTCTTCAGCGAACCGGCCGAACCGGTGGCTGTGCCTGAGGCGGTGGCGGCAATAATGGAAGCTGAGTTAATTGTGCTTGGCCCCGGTAGTCTTTACACTTCGGTTGTTCCTAATTTGATTGTGCCTGGAATTGCCGATGCCGTGCGCAATTCCAGGGCCAAGAAAATCTATGTCTGCAACGTTATGACTCAGCCGGGTGAGACCACTGATTATTCAGTGGGTGACCATGTGGAAGTTTTGCTCAGCCATTCTAAGACTCCGCCTGGGGCTGCTGGTCGACTGATGCAAGGGGTACTGGTTAACGACTACGGTAAGGCTGCTCCTGTATTACCTTCTGGTTCTAAGCCTGTGCGTTTCGACCCTGAGCGCTTAAAAGAACTAGGTGTGATGCCGTTTCGTAAGATGTTAGTCAGTGAAGAGGCTGCCAGCCATCACGATCCAGCTAAGCTGGCTGAAGTAATCATGCAGTTCTTTAGTTATAAAGCCAAGCGCAAGCTTGCCACCCCTAAGCCTCCTAGCGGTAACTCTGGTCCGCCAACCGCTGGTGCCGCCACGCCTGAAGCGCCCCTGGCTAAACTCGGCCGCAAGTTATAATTGCTATTTCCATTGAGGAGGTTCTATGAGCTCGGCAGCCCCATCGAAAGAAAAAATTGGTCCAGCAATTGGTCGTTTGGCCAGTGGTGTTTACATCGTCACTGTTGACGTTGCTGGAAAGAAAGACGGTATGCTGGCTACCTGGATTACCCAGGCTGGTTTTGAGCCGCCATCGCTGGTGGTATCTGTGAATAAACAGCGCGATATTCTTCGGGCCATGAACGTTGGTGATAGGTTTACTATCAATGTGCTCTCCAACCGCAATATGGATATTTTTAAAGCTTTTGCCAAGCCGCATAACGACGAGAAATTTGATGGCCTTGCACTTAAAGATTCAAATATTGCCGGCCCGGTCTTCGCTGAGGCTGTCTCTTATATCGACCTGAAAGTGCAATCAGTCACTGAAGTTGGCGATCATGTGTTAGTGGTCGGTGAAGTAATCGACGGCGAGCTGCTCAACGGTCAAGATGAACCGATGACTCACTTGCGCAAAGATGGCTTCAAGTACTAATTAGAAAAGTACTAATTAGAAAAGTACTAGTTAGAAAAGTACTAGTTAGAAAGGGCTTTAACTTCGGCTTCTTCTCTGAAGATCTGGGCGAGTTGCTCGCGAGCGTCGTCGTAGCCTTGTCTTATCAGGCGGCGTGAGCGCTCGGGGTCAATTTCTAGCAAGGTAACATTGACGCCGTGCTTGGGCTGGAACACTCTAATTTTTACTTTCTTGCGCCCTCTCGATTCGACTGAATTGGCGTCAATCAGGCGGTTGTAGAGTTCAGCCGCTTGCACTTCTTTACGGGCAGAAGCATCTAAGACAATATCGAGGCAGCGCACCAATACTTCAAACATATTAACTGGGCAAACGTTGATGCGCTCTGGGTGTAAGAGCACCATATAAACTTCATCAGCACCAAGGTGTATGGCTGTTTCCATTGGCGTATTGCGCACTAGTCCGCCATCAATCCAGAGGCCCTGACCATGAATGTGCCGGGGTGGAAAAGCCATGGGCAGAGCTGATGTCGCCATTAGAACGTCGATTAGCTCATTGGTCGACATAATGTCATCAATGGTGATTAGCCTGGTCTCTAGGCTGCACAAGTCAGTGGTACACCAGCCAACTTTTGTCGTGCTCGATTTCAACTTTTGCAAATTTAGTTCGCGCCGTAAAAGTTCTTCTAAGGGTGAAGTATCAAGCAGGCCTAGTTTGTGACCGAGCACAAGGCGGCCTATCTGGTGAGCTGAGGGCAGGCTGAAAACATCTTTGCTGCGAATGGAACACCACAGCTCTTCTAGACGGGTTTGATTGCCCTGGGCATAAAGGCTGGCATTGATGCCGCCGATGCTTGTGCCAAAGGCGAGATCGAATTCTATTCCGGCTTCTTTAAAGGCCTTGGTAACACCAACTTGATAAGCTCCTCTGCCGCCGCCGCCGGGTAGCACAAGGGCACGCATAGGACGGTGAGGCTTTTCAGTATCGTCGGATGCCATGGTTAAGACCTTACAAATAGACTCTTACCAATCTATCGTATGTTACCTGCTGCCATGTGGCAACCCTTCTAGCTAATTGCTTCAGCAACTGCTGTAAAATACTGGCAATTCTTTCTTGGGGGCTCCAGTGGCAGATATAGTTGATGTTTTGATTGTTGGTGCTGGCCCCACCGGGCTCACTCTCGCCAATGACTTGCGAAGGCGCGGTGTTAACTTCCGCATTATCGACAAGGCTGATGCTGCCACCACAATTTCAAAAGCCATTGTGGTGCACGCCCGTAATTTAGAAATGTTTGAAAATATGTCTCTGGTGGAGCCTTTCCTTGCTAGCGGCATGCCCATTCGCGGTAGCAATATCTACAGTCAAAACAAACGCATTGTTCATCTCAATACTGATGAAATTGAGTCATTCTATAAATTTATTTTGGCTATTCCCCAGAGTAAAACCGAAGAAATTCTGGCTGATAATCTTGCTGAAAATGGTGTAAATATTGAACGCAGCAAAGAGTTAGTCAGCCTTAGCCAGACTGCTGAAGAGGTAGTAGCAACTCTCAAATGCGAAGGTCAGAGTGAGCCTGAGATTGTTAAATGTCGCTATTTGGTTGGCTGCGACGGTGCCCATAGTGCTGCTCGCCATGGCCTGGGATTGACTTTTGAAGGGGTTGCTTATGAGGAAGTGTTTGGTGCTGCTGACGTAGCTGTTGACACGGGCAGTCAGATATCTATGCTCGAAGATGAGGCCTATATTTACTTTTCTGAAAGCGGTCTAGTCACGTTCTTTCCCTTTGGTGGGGGCCGCTACAGACTAATTTTCGATATGACGGCTGACTCTGATGTTGATGCCGCTAGCGAGCTTAAGTTTGAAGAAGTGGTTGAGCTAGTAAAGACTCGCCTTAATCAACAACTGGATAGTCCCGATCAAAAGCCACTGACAATTTCGGATCCCCATTGGATGAGCTGGTTCAAAATCAATAGGCGTTGCGTCACTTCTTACCGCCAGGGCCGGGTATTTCTAGCCGGTGACGCCGCTCACATACACAGCCCTGTGGGCGGAGTTGGTATGAACACCGGCATGCAAGATGCTATTAACTTGTCGTGGAAATTGCATCTGGCTTTAAATGATCTGGCCGCCGATAGTGAGCGCTTACTTGATACTTATCACGAAGAGCGGCATACCGTTGGTCAGGCCGTTTTAAAAGGCACTGACATGGCCACCAAGGCTGTTACTCTGCGTAACCCTTTGGCTAAAAATGTACGCGATCGGATGATGTCGTTTTTGTCAGCGCAAGAAGTGGTGCAGCAGCGCATACTTAGAGCTGGTAGTTTAACTGGTATTAGCTATCGTCAAAGTTCGCTTTCCGCCGAGGCTCATCGCCCCCTTGAGCGAGCCCTCAAAGCCGTCGATAGCGGAATTCTGCGCTTTACTGGCCATGGCGAAGTGGGCGAACGCCCTGGTTTTAAGTCGTGGATGGAGTTTACCCGTGGACCTGTGGCTGGTGATCGAGTCGTTGATGGACCCTGTCAAACCGCTGATGGCAAGAGTACAAGGCTGGCTCTGCAAATGGTTTCCACTAAGTTTCAGTTATTGCTCTTTGATGGCTTTGTTAATTCAGAACCGGGCTACTTGCAGTTCAGTGCCATTGAGAAAAATATAGAAGAGCACTACAAGGACCTAATCGACGTTCATGTAATTGTGCCTGCTCTAGCGAAAGCAGCGAAAATGCCGAAGTTTAAGTCTCTGTTGCTTGATGCTGAGCGCGAATTGCACAATGTTTATGGCGCCAGTTCGGAGTGTCTTTATTTAATTCGTCCTGATGGCTACATTGCTTTTCGCAGTCAGCCAGCCAGTTGGGATGAGCTATCTCACTACCTGAAGGGGCTGCTCAAAGGGAACTGACAAGCAGACAAATTAGCTAAAAAAAGCGGAGAGACCAATTGATCTCTCCGCTCTCGATTTAGTTTTTAGAACTTAAGCTTTAGCTGGTTGCTTGAGAGCATCTGCTACTTGCTTAGCTACTTCTGCTGGGGTCATAGCCACTCTTACGCCATTAGCTTTGAAAGCTTCTAGCTTAGATTCAGCTGTGCCTTTGCCACCAGAAATGATGGCGCCAGCGTGGCCCATGCGTTTTCCTGGAGGGGCAGTTTGTCCAGCAATGAAACCAATTACTGGTTTCTTGATTGACTTCTTGATGAAGGCAGCGGCTTCTTCTTCAGCGTTACCGCCGATTTCACCGATCATAACAATCACTTCAGTGGCTGGATCGTTTTCAAACATGGTCAGACATTCTTGATAGTCAACACCTTTGATAGGGTCGCCACCGGTGCCAACGCAAGTTGATTGACCAAGGCCGCTTTCAGTTAGAGCGAGAGCGATTTCATAAGTTAGAGTGCCGCTCTTGCTCACCATGCCTACTGGTCCTGATTTGAAAATAGAGCCAGGAAGAATGCCGATTAGTGATTGACCAGGGGTGATGATACCAGGGCAATTTGGACCAATTAGCTTGGCGCCTTTGGCTTTCACCTGAGCAACCAATTTGGCTGTATCTAGTGGTGGAATGCCTTCGGTAATGAGAACTAAGAGGCTAATTCCCGCATCAAGGGCTTCGCAACCGGCATCAAGAGCCAGGTACGGTGGCACAAAGATTACTGAGCAAGTCGCTTCTGTAGCTTCTACTGCTTGTTTGACAGTGTCGAATACAGGGGCGCCGTGCATTTTCTCGCCGCCCCTACCAGGCGTTACGCCGCCAACAATGTTGGTGCCGTACTCGATCATGCGCTTGGTGTGGGCTGCGCCCATTTTGCCAGTTATGCCCTGAACGATTACTTTTGTATGTTTGTCGACAAGAATCACTTTAGAATCTCCTTTTAGGCTTTGCCGGCGGCAACTGGTTTTTTGGAACTACCTGTTTTGGCGCGGCTTACCGCTTCCTTAACTGCTTCTTCCAAATCTGGATAAAGCTTGAGACCCGATTGAGCCAGCATTTTTTCGGCGATGTCTTGGTTGTTGCCCCGCAGTCTTACGACCATGGCGCGCTCTGGATACTTTTTCATGAACTCAACGAGGGCACCGGCAACTTCGTCGCAGGCTGTGATGCCGCCCAAGATGTTGAGCAGAATGACATCAACATTGGGGTTGTCGTTAACGAGTTCTAGTGCTGCTAGTGTTTTCTTTTGGTCAGAACCGCCGCCAGCATCTAAGAAGTTGCCAGGTTGTCCGCCAAAAGCTTTGACCATGTCCATGGTGGCCATGGTTAGTCCAGCGCCGTTGCAGAGGATGCCGATATTGCCATCTAATTCAACCAGGTTTAAACCGGTCATCTTGGCATTGCGCTCTCTTACTGAGAGGTCGCAGAGGTGAGCTTCTTCCCAGCCTCTGAATTGAGGTTGTCTATCAACAGCATCGTCGTTGATGATGATTTTGCCATCGAGTGCAACTACATCGTCGCCTTCAGTAATCACAAGTGGGTTGATTTCAGCTAGGTCTAGGTCTTTGCTCTCAAATATTTTGTAGAGCTTGTTGGCAATATCAGCTACTTTGTTGAGAACAGCACCCTTCAAGCCAAGTTTCTGGGCGAGGTTGCGGCCAACGAAAGGCTGATATGGATGAGGAATTGGCTCGGTCAAAACGTTTGACGAAGATTCGATTTCAATGCCGCCTTCAGCTGAGGCGATGAAAATTGGGCAGCCGCGGTCGCGGTCTAGGGTGACAGCTAGATAAAGCTCGCGGGCGATAGACATCTTGGGCTCAACCAATAGACTTTCGGTTTTTGAATCTTTGATTGAAAGCTTGAGCATGTCCTTGGCAAGTGCCATGCCGTCTTTCAAGTCTTTGGCAAATTTGATGCCGCCGGCTTTACCGCGGCCGCCTGCCAAGACCTGGCATTTTAGGGTTAGGGGATAACCGAAATGGATTTTGGCCAATTCTTCTGGCTTAGTGATGCGCTGAGAAGGCGGTACATTGATGCCCCCTTCGGCAAAAATTCGCTTGGCTTCGTATTCGTAGAGATTCAAGATCGTGTCCTCTTATTGGCAGTCTATTAATGTAAGACACTGCTGACAAAAACCCTTAGAACTTTATGATTCTTAAGCCTTCCGCCCGTCGATTTGGCCGCTCAGTATACTGATGGCCCTTACATCCTAACGATGACGGACGATAGTTGCCGCTTGGCATGGGAAAATCAAAAGAGAAACGATAATGCGTATTGGAATTTTGACTGGTGGCGGGGATTGCCCTGGCTTGAACGCCGTAATTAGAGCGGTGGTGAGAACAAGCGTCAAAGAGTATTCATCTGAAGTAGTTGGTTTCTTAGAAGGTTGGCGTGGCCCCATCGAGAATATGGTGATGCCACTGACTATGCAATCAACCGGTGGCTTGATTCACCGTGGTGGAACTATCCTGCGCACATCTCGCACTAATCCTTTTAAGCTTGACCGTGGCCCTGAGCGCATTGCTGAAAATATCGTCAAGAATCGACTAGATGCTCTCATTGCTGTGGGCGACATTGATACTTGTAGTGTGGCTAACCGCCTGCACCAAGAGCACAACCTAAAAGTTGTCTGCGTGCCTAAGACTATCGACAATGACATCAATGCCACAGACTTCACCTTTGGTTTTGATACTGCCATTAACATTGTTACTGAGGCCATAGATCGCTTGCATACAACGGCCGAGTCGCATAACCGTGTGCTAGTCTGCGAAGTGATGGGTCGCAAAGCTGGCTGGATTGCTTGCTATGGCGGTATTGCTGGTGGTGCTGATTTTATTCTAGTGCCAGAGAAGCCAATCAAGGCACAAGAAGTAGTGCAAGCAATCAAGACCAGGCATTCTCGCGGCCGTGATTATTCTATTGTAGTAGTAGCTGAGGGCGCACGCTTTGAGTCGCCTGACGGTGCGACTGAGGCTAGTGAACTGAGCGCAGAGCCTACCCATGATTCGCCTTCGGATAGTTCTAGCATCGGCAATCAATTGGCGCGATTAATCGAAGCAGAAACCGGTTTTGAGACCAGGGCCACTATTCTTGGCCACATTCAGCGGGGCGGTGCCCCCACAGCCTTCGATAGAGTTTTGGCCACCCGCTTTGGCGTTAAAGCTACCCAGCTTGTGCATGAACAAAAATTTGGACGCATGGTAGCACTGTCAGGTTCAAAGTTGCACGATGTCGCCATTGAGGAAGCCACAAGTAGTTTGAAGACTCTCGATATGGAGCTTTATCGCGTGGCAGAAGTTTTCTTTGGATAGTTTCGATACTGCCGACCAGCATTTCATGCGCCGGGCCCTTGAACTGGCGCAAGAAGCGGAAGGATTTACTGCTCCAAACCCCATGGTTGGAGCGGTGGTGGTCAGCCCCGATGGTCGCATCGTAGGAGAAGGTTATCACCATGCTCCCGGTTTGCCCCATGCCGAAGTTGAGGCTCTCAATCAAGCTGGAGACCAGAGTGTTGGGGCGACGCTCTATGTCAATTTAGAGCCCTGCTGTCATTTTGGCCGCACGCCACCGTGCTCGAAAAAAATCATTGAACATAAGCTTGCCCGAGTAGTAGTAGGTATCGCCGATCCTAATCCGAAGGTGGCTGGCGGCGGCTTGAAAGAGCTTAGTGAAGCTGGTATTGACCTGACAGTCGGTGTATTAGAAAGTGAATGTGGTTACTTAAATCGTGGTTTTTTCAAAGCCATCAAAGAAAATCTGCCCTGGCTCTCGCTCAAGATGGCATTAACTCTCGATGGCCGCATTGCCGATCGCACGGCTGCTAGTCGCTATGTTACTGGTGCCACTGCTAGAAAATTTGTCATGGCTCTGCGTGCTGCCTATGATGCTGTATTGATAGGTGCCAATACGGCCAGGCTCGATGACCCACAGTTAGACGTTCGGCTGGGAGATGACGCCGAAAAGGTCCTGCGTAATCCTCTTAGAGCCGTTCTTGACCCCAATTGCACAGTAAAGCCCGATGCTCGTATTTTTGCTTCTCAAGGAAAAACCATAATTTTTTGCCGCCAAGAGTCGCTGGTTAAGCCGAGTGATTATCCCTCATCTTGCGGTCTTGTACCTTTGTCTGAGTCGCCGGAGGGTGCCGGTAGACTTGATACCAGGGCCGCTCTTCAATATTTGCTTGAGCAGGGCTGTCAGAAAGTATTATGCGAAGGCGGTGGACAATTGGCTGGCAGTCTCATTGATGCTGGCTTAGTTGATGAGCTTTACTGGTTCGTTGCTCCCAAAATGCTGGTAGATCAAGAGGCATTGCCAGTGGTGGCTTCAGCTAATACTAGATTGATGGCAGACAGTGTTGAGTGGCAAATTACTGGTGCTAACTTCCTTGGTGACGACCTTCTCATTAGTGCCTTGAATCCCAGGCACGGTGGCTGTACACTCCAGTGACAGCCTATTTGTAGACTGGTTTTTCAAATTCTGTTGGCATCAAGCTTAGGCCCAGTACATCGACAAAAATGTTTTCGCTGTAAGGCGAGCTTTCATCGGCATCAAAGTGAATATTTGAAAGTGACTGAAACTTGTAGTCATTTGCAAGAGGATAGATGCCATCGCAATAGATTTTGCCAGCACCGCCCATGCGCCGAAAACGATTGACCAGAACCGTTGACGGTATGCCCTTGTAGGAGACTCTTATTGTGGCCAGGCAGAGCAGTTCGTTTTTTAAATTTAGGTTTTTTGTTCCTGTAATTTCACAGCGAACATCATTGTCTCGGTAGGCACCATTTACCAGTTTTACAGTGCAAATTTCGCCGCCGCCATCTCTTTGAATATCCAGTTTTGTGAATATTGGGATTTTTAGAGACTCTAGCTCTTCTTTTGTTATGGCTTTAGGGTTTTTGTCAGTTGATTCTGGTATTCCTTCTGTGATGCTGTATGGCTCAATGCGCAGATTTTTTAAGTTGAAATAAATTTGATTGTGGGCAATTTTGAAGTTTTCAAAGCTTGCATTACTGGCTGGATACCGGAGGCTGTGATTACCGACTGAAGACAATTTTTTTCCTTTCCGCTGAAAAAGAATGATTGACTGAAAATTCTGCCTGCCCCCCAGAGACCAGGATAAATTCGCCACTGCTGATTGTCGACCGTTGAGCAGTCCGTTAGCTCCAAATGTTAGACAGCCGTGCTCGCCGAATTCGCCTTTCTCTTGATAGTATCCATTAGAAAGTTTCTTTTTCTTGTCTGGGCCAGCACCGTGACAGACCGAAGGAATTAAGCAAGTACCGTTTAGCACTTCAGATTTAGCTATAGGAAGCTCGTTAACAGATTTGATCGGGTTCGCCATTGCTTCGGTTACAAGAAGCAATAGAATAGCTGCGCCAAAAACTGAGCCGACTATCGCGTTTTTCACTTCTCGTACCCCCGTTACTAGCATCGTCAACTGCTTTTCCTTGAACTTTAGGGGGAGGGTAGAATGACCAATGGGCTATTGACTGAAAAGACCTTTTCGGTCAAACTTATAATTGTCAACTCTTCTAGCTTCTGAAAAGCTCTTTAAGTCGTGTTTTGGGGAAAAGCTGCCATGGCGCTGCAATGATGTTGAAAATGACCAATAGCACTGAACCTAAACTCGAATCTGTATCTATGGGCTCCCCAGAGCTTGGCAGTTGCTATTTCATGCTGCCTCCATTTCTGCGCTGGCTTGATTCCGATCATTTTGGCGAAGGGGCTGAGCGGGTCAGAGTAAAGCCAGTAAAAACTCGTTTCAGTCGCTGGTTTCCTTTTGCTTTTCTCCATGCCGGTCTATTTGCCGTTTTTTTTGTCGGTTGGTCACCGATTGCCGTGGCCACAGCGGCCGCCCTCTATTGGTTGAGAATGTTTGCCGTGACGGCGTTTCTACATCGCTATTTCTCCCACCGTACTTTTAAAACTAGTCGTCTTGCGCAGTTTATCTTCGCTCTCATGGCTTGCTCGGCTGTCCAGCGCGGTCCATTGTGGTGGGCCGCTCATCACCGTGCACATCACAAACTTTCAGATAAAGATGGAGATTTACACTCACCATCAGTCAGTGGTTTCATTTGGTCCCATATTGGTTGGATAACAGCGGACTGCAATATGCCGACTGACTATGAAAAAATTCCAGATCTGGCCCGTTATCCCGAGCTTGTTTTACTGAATCGCTTCGATTGGTTCGTGCCCGTGCTCTTGGGCTGCAGCCTGTTGCTTTTTGGATATTGCCTACAGTTGTTCTATCCTCAACTGGGCACGAGCCCATTGCAGATGCTGGTTTGGGGCTTCTTTGTCAGCACTGTGCTGCTCTTTCACGGCACGGCCTCTATTAATTCGTTGACCCACATGTTTGGCTCACAGCGCTATGAGACTGGTGACCAGAGCCGCAATAACTTCCTTCTCGCCCTATTTACTATGGGTGAAGGCTGGCATAACAATCATCATTATTTCCCTGGGGCCGCCAGGCAAGGCTTTTACTGGTGGGAAGTCGACTTTAGTTTCTACTTGCTTAAGCTCCTGGCCGCTCTTGGTATTATTTGGCAGCTAAGGCCTGTTCCTGCGGAAGCTTACAGTCATTCTTCGCTTAAAACTTCTGGTGAGGCGACGACATGAAAAAGCTTGCCATTATCGGGGCGGGAATTGCTGGATTGGGTTGTGCTCACAAGCTCAGCCGCCAATATCACCTGACTATTTTTGAGAGTAACTCTTATCTTGGTGGTCATACCAATACTATTGATGTGGTTGGCAGCAGTAAGGTTGCCTTTGATACTGGCTTTATGGTTTATAACCATGTTACTTATCCAAATTTGACGGCGTTATTTAGCGAACTCAATGTTCCCACTAAGAAGACCGACATGTCTTTCTCTGTGCAGTATTTGCCCGATAAAATTGAATGGAATGGGGCTGGTTTAGATAGAATTTTTGCTCAAAGAAAAAATCTAGTTAGTCCGCGCTTTTGGCGTATGTTGCTAAAGCTTGATTGGTTCAATAAAAATGCCCTGCTTCATATGGATAATGCCGAATCCATCGATGTCACAAGGCTTTCAGTGCGCGACTATGTCAGCCACTTTAAACTGGGCGAGGATTTTTTGCATTGGTATTTGATCCCGATGGCTTCGGCGGTTTGGTCCACGCCACCAGATAAAGTGCAAGACTTTCCTATTGCTACTCTAATTCGCTTCTTCCATAACCATGGTTTTCTTGGCCTAGACACTCATTTTCAGTGGTACACAGTGGATGGCGGTGCCAGAGAGTATGTTAAACGCTTGCAAGCAGCTCTCTCTCCTACCACTAAGTTTTCCTCTGGAGTAAAACGTGTTGAGCGTCTTGCTCATGGCGCTCGGGTGCATACAGAGGGGGGCTTTAGCGATTTTGATAAGGTGATATTTGCCTGTCACGCTGACCAGGCCCTCGCCCTGATTAGTGAGCCAACGGCTTTAGAGGCTCGCCTCTTAACCCCGTTTAAGTACCAGGACAATTCGGTAACGGTGCACACCGATCGCCGGGTAATGCCTAAAGAGCCAAAGGCTTGGGCATCATGGAACTATCGCATTGCTGAGCAGTCTAATACACATTATTGGATGAATAATCTGCAAGGCCTAAAATGCCAGGAAGATTATTTTGTATCGTTAAACAGCGAAGGCTTGATCGACCCGGGTAAAATTGTGCGCCAGCTTGAATATACACACCCACTGTTTGATCTAGCTACCTTTGAGGCTCAGCCTCAGCTGCCGCAACTCAACTCGGTCAGCCCTAAGCAAGCTTTGTATTTCTGCGGCAGCTACTTCCGTTATGGTTTCCACGAAGACGCCCTGGCCTCTGCCTATGATTTGAGTGCCATTCTCTCAACTCTGGCTGTGGATAGCTTAGCTGGAGCTGCTCAATAGATATGACTGATTTAGCAATGACGTCTAGACTATTTGAGTGCTCAGTGGCCCACCAGCGCTTGCTGCCCAGCGGCCACAGGTTTAAGCATGGCGTTTTTATGCTTTATCTAGAATTGGGCGAACTGAGCTGTTTAGCTCAGAATTCGCGTCTTTTCAATCATAATAGTTTCAATTTGTTCAGCTTCTATGATAGCGATCATTTATTCGGCACTGAGCCAGTTGGCGCCGATAGCTCCTTGCTTACGCGCTTGGGCCGTTTAGTTGTCGACCATGGCATCTCTGAGCCTATGGGAAAAGCCTATTTGCTCACCTATCCTCGAGTGCTCGGTTATGTGTTCAATCCGGTGTCATTTTATTTTGTTTTCGATCTCCAAGACCAACCCTTAGCTTGCATAGCTGAAGTAGGCAATACCTTCGGTGAGATGAAAGTCTACTTTATGGATGCTACTAAAATGAGCTCTGCATCTGTTTTCGATGCCTTTTTCACCAAGCACTTCTATGTTTCTCCTTTTGGCCAGTTGCAGGATAAATTCCATTTTGTTTTGCCACTTCCCAATCAAGCTTTGAAACTTAGTGTTGATACTGTTGATGGTGAAGATCCAAGCAAAAAGATATTGGTTACCAGCGTTAGTGGTGCCGCACTGCCATTGACTGATGGGCAACTGTTGCGACTTTTCTTCCGCTATCCCCTAGTAACATTGCGTGTCATTTCGCTAATTCACTGGCATGCCCTCTTGCTCTGGCTGAAGAAGATACCGTTTTTCTATAAAGAGCAATGGCCCGAATTGCAGACTAACAGCGCTAAGAGAGTTAATCATGAAAGGTAACAAGATGGCCAATTTAAAGCTTGAAGTTGAGAATGAAAAAACGGCTACTGTAACCTCTCTGACAGTAGCGCAGAAGTTTTGGCGAAAAATAGTAATAACGGCTCTTGGTGCCATGACAGAAGGCCGACTAAAGTTAACCTTGCCTGAAGGTCAAGTAATCTGGTTTGGTCAGTCGCAGCCAGTTGACGGTGGTATTTGCGCTGAAATCGATGTCAGGTCAGAAGCATTTTTTCGCCGCCTGGTAGTTTATGGTCATATAGGATTGTCTGAAGCTTATATGGACGGGCAATGGCAGACCAATGACGTGGCCAGTGTAATTGCCTGGGCTCTTCTCAATATCAGTCAATGTCCACTGCTAGAGGGTAATGGTAAGAAGTTTCAGATAGTCAATTTGCTTGGCATTGGCAATCAGCTGCTGCATTTGTTGCGCCACAACAATGAGTCAAATAGCCGTAAGAATATTGCTTATCACTATGACTTAAGCAACGATCTTTTCAAGTTGTTCCTGGATGAGTCTATGACTTATTCCAGTGCCTATTTCAAAGACTGGTCGATTAGTTTAAGAGAGGCACAAGCGGCTAAGTATGAGAATCTTTGTCGCAAACTGGCCTTAAAAGAAGGCGACCGTGTGTTGGAGATTGGCTGTGGTTGGGGCGGATTTGCTCAGTATGCCGCTACGAATTATGGCTGTCACATTACTGGCGTGACTATCTCGCAAGAGCAATATGATTATGCCGTGGCGCGTATCCAAAAGGCAGGTCTTAGCCATAAAGTAGAGTTGCGTATGCAAGACTATCGCAAGATAACTGGTCAGTTTGACAAGATCGTATCGATAGAAATGATCGAGGCCGTCGGTCATGAGTATCTTGATATATTCTTTCAGCAGTGCGACCGTCTACTTGCGAAAGACGGCCTATTGGCCCTGCAAATGATTACTTGTCCCGATAGTCGCTATGACTTATTGCGGGAGAACACTGACTTTATTCAGAAGCATATTTTCCCTGGTTCTTTGCTTCTCTCCCACCGCCGCGTCAGCGAAGCAATGAAGCGCTGCCAGAGCGACCTCTTTGTGCACGATCTTGAAGATATGGGCAATCACTATGCCAAGACCCTTGGGCTCTGGCAAGAGCGTTTTGAGGCTCAGCTGCCAGCGGTAGAAGCTCTTGGCTTTGACCAAATTTTTGTGCGTAAATGGCGCTATTATTTGTCTTACTGTTTTGCTGCCTTTGCTATGCGCAACATTACAGTGGTGCAGACGATTTATACCAGGCCGAATAATCTCAATTTGAGTCGGTCTGAGCTGCTAAATCGCTTTGCCTAGCTAATCTAGGAAAACAAAAAATGACTGCTGAAATTGATCAATCTATTGAACTCGCTGTTAGTAAACTCAAGGCTGGCTTACTGGTAGCCTTCCCCACTGAGACTGTCTATGGTCTTGGTGCTGATGCCTCTAGTGCTGCTGCTCTTGAGCGCCTTTATGCTGTCAAAGGAAGGCCCACTTCGCATCCTGTCATTGTTCATATTGCCAGTGTCGAGCAGTTGACCGATTGGGCGAAGGACATCCCTCCCCAGGCTTACCAACTGGCAGAGCGCTTTTGGCCCGGGCCCATGACTTTGATATTGCCGAAGGCCGATCATGTGCTCAGTCAAGTTACCGGTGGGCAAGATTCGGTTGGTATTCGCATCCCTTCACACCCCGTGGCTCTTAAATTACTTAAGGCATTTGCCGGTGGCTTAGCGGCACCATCGGCTAATCGTTTTGGTCGTCTTTCGCCGACATCGGCTCAAGCCGTAGAGGCCGAATTTGCTGACTCACCTGCCTCGTCGGATGAAGTAGCTATGGTGCTTGATGGTGGCCCCTGTGATGTGGGCATTGAATCCACTATTATTTCACTGCTCAACTCGCAAGCAAAAATTTTACGCCCAGGCATGATTGATGCTGCTTCGGTGGCGGAGGTGCTTGGTGCTGAAGCCTTTATTTCTGCGCCTTCTGCTTCTGCTAGTGAAACTCGTGTTCCTGGTGCGCTTCCCAGTCACTATGCTCCCCAGACTAAGTTGACCGTCGCTTCCTCCGAGCAGTTGATTGAGCTGGTGCTTGAGCTTAATGCTATAGAGAGAAGCGCTGCTGTTTTTGCCTTTGATTCTACTGTCGCTAAGTTGAGGTCCAATCTTTCGGGACTGGCTTTTGATTCTTTAGTGGTGGCTCCCGATCAAGTTGATCAATATGCTCGGGCTCTTTATGAGCAGTTACGTCGTTTCGATAAGCTCAAACTCGATCGCATTTTTGTTGAAGCTGTTCCCGATGGTAGCGCCTGGGACGGTGTGAGAGATCGCTTAGAGCGAGCCAGCGCCGAAGTCAGTGCCTAAGATATTACCTAAGGAGATATAGTGCCAGAGCCCCATGTTTATTTGATGATTGCTGCCTTTCTCACTACCACATTGATGATGTTTGTCATTTGGCTGGTAAGTGAGCGTATCGGCAATGCCGGAATCGTTGATGTGGCTTGGGGTTTTGGCTTTGCTGTTGTGGCGCTTGTAGATTCAACGTTGGCCTGTATGCATGGTTGGGGTAATTTTAGCCGTAGTGCCTTGATACTATTTATGGTGACATGCTGGAGTCTGCGCCTGGGCTTTTTCTTGGCTTTTAGGTTTAAGAGAATGTGGCCAGAAGAAGATGGGCGCTACAAGAAATATCGCCAAGATTGGGGCGATCGAGCCAGTTTAGGATTGTTTCTTGCTTTCGAGATGCAGGCAATTTTGCTGGCTTCTCTCACCTTGCCTTTTGCTTTGGCGCTGACCAATGCCAATCAGCAGATTAGCGCCTTTGAGATTGCTGGCTTTGTCATTTGGCTAGTCGCCTTCGTTTGCGAGACAATTTCAGATCAGCAACTGGAGGGCTTCAAGAGTAGAAGGGCAGAAGCTGACCACACTAATCAAGTAAGCCCAGTGTGTCAAGTCGGTTTCTGGAACTATTCAAGGCATCCAAACTACTTTTTTGAGTGGCTGATTTGGTTGGCTTTCTTTTGTTTCTCGTTGGGCTCACCTGGCGGTGTTTATACAATTTACTGCCCTCTGCTCATGCTGTTTTTCTTGACCAAAGTAACCGGTGTGAAGGCTACAGAAGAGCAAGCTGTTCGCAGTAAGGGCCAAGCCTATATTGATTATCAGCGCACTACTAGCGCCTTTGTACCCTGGTTTAAGCGCTCATAATTAGGAACGAACGAAGAGGGAAAATCATGTCGACTCCAGATTTAGCTGAGCAAAATACTGACACCACTGGCAGTTCTAGTTCTAGTTCCAATTCTAATTTTGATTCGGGGTTTACTCCCTTGCGTAAGCCTCAGTCAGAAGCGCTTATCTATGAAATTTTGGCGACAAATATGGTGCCTGATTTTCTCATTAGAGCTGGTATCAGGCATATGCTTAAGACGAAGTTGAAAGAAGAGAGTTATGCTTCGTATGACTTGCAACAAGCTCATTTGCTTAAGATGGTCAAAGAATTATCGAACGCTCCTATTGCTATTGAAACTGCCGCGGCAAACGAACAGCATTATCAAGTTCCCACAGAGTTCTTCAAGCTTTGCTTAGGCAAGCGCCTTAAATACAGCTGTGCTTACTATGAACAGGGCTACAGTCTTGATCAAGCAGAAGAGGCAATGTTGCAGCTGACGGTACAGCGAGCAGAAATTAGTAACGGCGATCGTGTACTTGAGCTTGGCTGTGGTTGGGGCTCTCTTACACTTTATATGGCCGAGCATTTTCCTAAATCTAAAATCACGGCCGTTTCCAATTCTAAAACGCAAAGGCAATATATTGAGTCTGAGTGCGTCAAGCGCCAGTTGACCAACGTCGAAGTGATCACCTGCGATATGAATGATTTTCAGTTTTATGAACAAGTGGACCGGGTGGTTTCAGTTGAGATGTTTGAGCACATGAAAAACTATCGCTTACTCATGCAGCGCATCTCTGGCTGGTTGAGCGATAAGGGCAAGCTTTTTGTTCATATCTTCAGCCACAAAGAACTCTGCTATCACTATGAAGATAAAGACGGTAGCGATTGGATGACGCGCAATTTCTTTTCTGGCGGCATAATGCCGTCTAACGATTTGCTCTTGTATTTTCAGCAAGACTTGAAAATTGAGCAGCACTACATCGTCAACGGCCAGCACTATGAAAAGACCGCCAATCATTGGTTGGCGAACATGGACCGCCATAAGTCTGAGATAATGCCGATTTTAGTGACTACCTATGGCGCCGACCAAGCTACACGTTGGTGGGCTTTCTGGCGTCTTTTCTTTATGTCTTGCGCTGAGCTTTGGGGCTATAGCGATGGTGAAGAATGGATGGTTTCCCATTACTTGTTCGCCAAGTCGTAAATTAGGGGCAGATTTGTAATAGACTTATCTCTTATTTGAGGAGATTACTATGCAAGGTTCTCAACCCTTGGTTATGGATGCCCTGCGCGAATCAACTAAAGAACTGCATGCCGATACGGAAGGTCATCAGTTTCAGAAGCAGCTTGGCTCTGGCACTGTCAGAAAAGACCTGTATGTCAAGTATCTTGGTCAACTCTATTTGATGCATAAGCATTTAGCTGATCTTTTGCCTCATGCCGCTGCTAACGATGCTCGTATAGCCGCCGTTCTCGCTCCTTACCATAGTGATCTAAGTGCTGTGGTGGGCGACCTGGGATACTTTGATGCCAGCACCGACAGCGTCGTGCCGCTGGCTGCTACAGCCGCCTTGCTTGAGACCATGGACGAACTGGCTGAACACTCGCCGGTTTCGCTCTTAGGCCAGCTCTATGTCTTGGAAGGGTCAACTAATGGCGCTAAGTTCATGGCTAAGACTTTGAGAAAAGGTCTTAACTTGCCGGAGGAGAGAGGGGCCAAGTATTTTGACCGTTATGGCGATTTACAGCGGGAGAGGTGGACTAATTTTAAGGCCACTATGAATGCTCAGGGCTTTAGTCAAAGTGAGATTGACGCTCTAGTGGTCGAAGCTAAGCGCATGTTTCAGACCTTTTTTGAGATCGGCTGTGAGCTTGAAACTTGTTAGATGTTAAAAATAGGTTTGGAAAGTAACGAATTGCGGTACTTTGACATGTAGTGCCAGGAGTATCTATGAGCGCCAGTGAACCTCTACAACCGTCCCAGTCTCCCCGTGAGCCCAACGCTGACGCCCTCAGTGAGCGTGACAATAAGCGTATTGGTCAGTTCGCGGCGTGTCTAGAGTCGCTTGCCCATGTGCGCAAAGCCTCCGCTGATAAGGCTATTTCTATCCGAGAGACTGATAAGCAAAGTGTGCGCTTATTGCGCGGTTCAGTTCTGGTAGCCCTGATATTTCTTTTCTTGCCTCTGGCTGGTTTTTCCAAATACGCCATTTTTTGCTTGGCAGCGGCTGATTCATTCTTCCTGATTGCTTTAGTCATATATATTGTCGGTCGCTTTGGCATTCTGCGAGTAATGAGCCCCCGTCACGCCCTGGTTTGTTGGCAGTTAATGGTCGGAACAAGTTTGTTTTCAATGGCCTTGGCTATTAATGCTGTTTTCTTACTGCTCATAGTGCTAGCCGGGCAGCATTTGATGGCTCACTGAGTCACTTTTGCCGCAGCCAATATTTGGCACCATTGATAGTGGCTTTTGTGGCTGACTTGAAGATTTATAAGACCCTTGATCAGGCGCCTGATTGAAATGCGACCATTAGGAGTGGTTAGCTTTATCTGAGCCTGGGCATATAAGCTGACGTGAGGCGTTAACTGTATTGAGTTAGGTTGCAAGACCTATTGCTGTAGATACAGGCTGGAAAAGGATGGTAATTATGCTGCGGAGATCTGGTCCGATCCCTAAAACACTTCAGAAGTTGCCGGCCGCGCCGGGATTGTCTGAAATTCACCACTATTTGTCGGTGGCGATGGAGCATAGAGGGCGGCAAGTTGAAATTACCTGGTCCACTCCTGATAGAGCCATTGATTTTACTCTCAATATTCACTGCCCGTGGCGCGGTGGCGACACTGAGTGGAAGCTGTTTGTCGGTAAGAACATGCGTCTTGTCTGGGACTACAAGAGCTGTGATGTTTTACTCGTCTACAACTTGATCATTTCGTCTTGCGGCGAAGTTCATCAAAGCGTTCAGGCTGATGGTGTCCTGGCGGTGAATGAGTCTTTTAGAGATTCCTCTAAACGGCGAGATACATTGTTCATGCAAACAGCCAACACAATGGATGCTACTGATCCAAAGAGCAATCCATCGGTTGGGACACAAGACAATGCCTGGTCACGTTCTACGCTACCGCCTACTGGTGATCTCTCGCTGGTTGAGATTTCACGATTGTTGCAGTCTATTTTATTGGCTAAGATGACCGGTCGCCTTGATGTAGATCAAGGCAGTCTGCACAGCAAGATTTTCTTTGTCGATGGAGAGCCGCTTCATGCCGATGTTGGCGGCATTCTTGGCGATGAGGGAATTCTTGATTTATTGACTTGGCGCGAAGGGAAATACAAGTTTGAGCCAAGAGTAAGGGTGTCTCAGCGCAATGTGGCGCAGCCGATAGAGAGCCTTGTAATACTTGGTGTGCATTTAGTCGATAAAGTGACTTTCTTGCGCAACGTTGGCCTCCAGACTGACTCTGTATTGATTCGCAAGCATGAGAGTGTGGCTGGATACGACTTCGACAATTTGGCTGCCCATGATCCAACCGTTGCCGCGCATATGCTCAAAGCGCTCTATTCGGTAATTGATGATAAGACTTCAATCAAAGATTTGGTTGATAAGACCAGGCTCTCTCGCAGTCAGTGGGTGCCATTAATTACACTCTTGCTCAATGCCGATTTGATTACTTTCACCAACGATTACATTGGTGTCAAAGAAGAAAAACCAAGTATTGCGCCGAAGATAATTGATAAGTCGAAGATTCATAGTGTCATGATGAATTTGAGACGCCCTGAAACTGGCATGTTCACTTACGAAGCTTTCCTCTATTTCTTAGAGCAGGAATACTTCCGGGGCTATCGCTCAGGTAGTCCGCTCTCGGTTATGGTGATGGAAATGCGCGTCATTAGTGGCCCGCCGAACTTTGAAAGACAGCCCCTTGATACGCCAGCTCTAGCTGAAGTAGTACGACGAGTTAGTCGATTGAAGCGACATATTGATTTGTTGGCGCATTATGACCAATACGATTACGCCATGCTCTTGCCTAATACCAAGACAACTGGTGCCAACACTTTTGCTCAAAGGGTCGCTAAGGCAATCTGGAGTGCCTCTCTTGCTCCTGGTGTAGATAGTTCGAACTTATCTCTGGCATTTGGTGTTGCCTGTATTCCTGAAGATTGTCTCGATTTAGGGGTGCTTTTAGCTGCCGCTGAAGCAGCTAAAGCTGCCGCATTGCGGGCTGCTATGCCAATTGCGCTCTATCGCGACATAAAATAATATGAGAACTAGTGCGGAATTTGGGATGTAATCATATTCAGTACATTGACCACCGCAAAAATGGCGATCAGTAATAGTACGCATCCGGAAATGGCGCAGGCCACTACAACCTTAGTGGCTTTGCCTAGATAGCGAGACACCTGGGGATTTTGGAGCACGCCGCTGAGCTTGTCTGTCAATTCACTATTGGCTAGAACGTCATGAGGATAGAGAACCTTGGCATCGGTACTGGGCTTAGGTGGCTCTATATTTGCTTGCTCGACGCTGGCTTGCTCAGCATTTTGCACATTGGCATTGGGCTCAGAATTAGGTTCCATTTTAAGCCTCATGTATAGTTTTTCTATTATAGGCTCACAGGCTTAAATTTACTGGGCACTTTCCCTGCGCTCGGGATTTCCCGGCAAAAATATGTGCTGCCCCGGCCATGGCTTGGTCACTTGGGTCAAAGGTTGCTAGCGAAGTGCCAACCGCTTCAGGCATTTTGAGAAAATCGTAGGGTGTGTCTACAGCTACATGAATCAAGTTAATATCGTCATTGATTTTTGCTATTTTTTCAGCAAGGTTTATTTGACCACTATTGATAAAAGCACGAAAAGTGACGTAGATAATAGTGCCCTTGCTTCTTTCTAATCGAGCACAAAGCTCGGTAATTTCTTCCTCACCGGCATTTAGGCTGTAGCGTTGTTCTTCTACTCTTAGTTTCTCTTGGGCCAGAGCTTCGGCTAAGGGCAGTTTGTAGCGGGGGTGCTGGGGAACAACTACTGTTAAAGGTTGACCGGTCAAATTTAATTGCTCACTGCTACCTTTCATCAGTGCCGCTGAGCTGGTACTAAATTTGGTGCTGGTCGCTGTGTCAGTTGCGATGGTGCCAGCAAATGCTGCCATTGCTGTTTGATTGGCTGGATCTAGGCAATCAGGTTTTTTGTAAAAGAGTTTGTCGAGCCGTGCCAAGCATTGGTTTAGTCGCTCCGCTGAAATACGACCACTTTCAATTGCATGAGCAATAGCTTGCACGGCTTCTTGCGACTGGCTGTAGGTACCACAGACCAAAATAAGATCTACACCGGCTTCAATGGCCATGACACAGGCTTCGCCCAGGCCGTAGGCTTTGGTGATGGCGTGCATAGTCATATCGTCTGATATGGCAAGGCCATCAAATTTAAGTTTTTCTCGCAAAATCTTGCTCACCACCAGTGGTGATAGTGTGGCCGGTCTTTGTTGCTTTTCTAATTGGGGCAGCCAGATGTGCCCAATTAAAATTGATGACATGGCTTTGATATTTGCGGCAAAAGGTTCTAAATCATAAGCCTCAAGTTCGTCCAGGCTTTTATCGACTATGGCCAGCTCAAGATGCGAGTCTTGACTAGTGGAACCGTGGCCCGGGAAGTGTTTGGGGCAAGCAACCAAAGCCGAGGCTTCTATATGCTCTATTACCTGGCGGCCCATGCTGCTTGTTAGAGCCGTTTCGCTGCTGAACGCACGGGTTGCAATTACTGGGTTTAGAGGGTTGGTAAGTAAATCTAGGGTGGGGGCCAATAATAGATTGAAACCAAGGGTTTTCAGTTGGCGGCAGCTAATAGCGGTAATTTCTTTTGTGCAATTACTATCATTGACGGCCGCTAGAGCCATCGGAGAGGGCAGCGGCGTGAGGACATGATCAAAGCGTTGCACCGCTCCACCTTCTTGATCTACGGTCAGCACAGGGGCGTGCATGCAGGCGTCAACTATGTCTTTGGTGAGAGTGCAAAGTTGCTTCAGGTCTTGGGCGTTTTCTTTAAAAAGAGTGATACCGCCAAGAATGCCAGTGCTCAATGCTTGCTTGTGTTCGTCGTCTAATATAAGACCAGGCAGCCGACCAATAACCAGTCTGCCTGCTAATTGTTTTGTAGTTAGATTTTTCAATTGAAGTTTATGAGATTGGGGCGATCAAGCGATAAACGTCGACTGGTTTTTGTCGACCTTTGACGTTGAACTGACCAAGGAAATCAAATTTGAAGTTGTCTTTGGCTAGCTCGTAGGTTGCACCCTCGACGATGACGTCACCAGGACGATCGTCACCAATCAGTTTTTCCAGGCGAAAGACGAGATTGGCAGTATCACCCAATAGGGCAGGATTCGATGCGTTTGAGCCCAGGTTTCCCGATGCTACCGGCCCCGTGGCTAGCGCCATGTCAAGCATCAGGGGATGATTCTCAAAGGGCCAAATTTTCTTGTCAGCAGCCAACTTGAGGGTAAGGATTTTCAATTTGAGAGCAGTGAAACAGGCCTGGCAGGCCGATAATCCGCCCCCGCTCTTAGCGTCGTTGCCCTGCCAGTAAGCCATGATGGCATCGCCAGCAATTTTTTCTAGCTGGCCGTAGTTTTTGTTGATTTCATCATTGAGATTATCGAATACTTTCTGAGCGGCTTCCATAACCAACATTGGCTGATTGGCATGGTCTTCCATTAAGGAAGTGAAGCCTTTAATGTCACCAACTAGAATGGTGGCATTCATCATTTGTATGCGGAATTGTGTGCGGTCTTGGGAGTCATCATTGTCGTCATCTTGATTGGGATGATCGAATTCAGGCGGATTAACCAGTAGTTCGTATTGAGCAATTTTGACTCGGTCGCCAGAGTGTAAGTGGTATTCCTTACCTGGCGTGAGGCGGCCACCATTGAGCATGGTGCCATTGGTTGAGCCGGCATCAATAATCGTCCAACCTTCGGTTTTGCAGCGAATTTCGGAATGTTGACCCGACACTTCCGGATAGGGAAGAACGAGTTTCTTAATGCCGCCGGAGGCTGGCTTGCGCCCAATTTGTAGAACTTCGCCTTCGGCAAGTTCTACAATGTATGATTCCGGAGTATCCGGATTGACCGTAAGGGTGCCTGTCCTCATAGAATCACACCGATATATGTCTTCACTAGCAGAGGCATCGACGGCAAAAGTAGGACTCCCTTAAGTTTCCTGATAAAGAATGACCTTTAAATGTCCAAGGTGCAACGCTTAAGGTTCAAGCGCTGGCGGTTTTAGCTTTTGTCAGAGACTTTTTTAATTCTTCAACTCTGTCTAATTTTTCCCAAGGAAGGTTGAGGTCTGGTCGGCCGAAGTGGCCATAGGCAGCCACGTTGCGATAGAAACGGCCGTTGTTGAGCTTGGGCAATTCAGTCAAGGCAAAGGTTTTGATAATTGCTGCCGGTCGGAGGTCGAAGGTGGCTTTCACTAGTTCAGTGATCTCGTGGTCAGGCAAGGTTCCGGTGCCAAAAGTTGTGACATGAACCGATACCGGTCTGGCCACACCGATGGCATAAGCAATCTGCACTTCGCAGCGCTCGGCTAAACCTGAGGCAACAACATTTTTTGCCACATGACGGGCTGCATAAGCAGCCGAACGGTCTACTTTGGTTGGATCTTTTCCAGAAAACGCACCACCACCGTGACGGGAGTAGCCGCCATAGGTATCTACAATAATTTTACGACCGGTAAGGCCAGCATCGCCGTGGGGGCCGCCGACGACAAAGCGGCCGGAGGGATTGATCAAATAGCGAGTCTGCTCATCTGGTTTGATCGATAGATCTTGGAAGATTGGCATGATTACATAGGCTTTCAAATCTTGAGCAATGCGCTCTTGCAGCTTGGCATTGTCTTCGATGCCGTCAACAACTGGATCGTGTTGAGTGGAAACAACTATGGAGTCAACTCTTACAGGGTTGTTGCCGTCATACTCGATTGTCACCTGGGTTTTGCCGTCGGGTCTCAAATAGTCGAGGGTGCCGTTCTTTCTAACTTCAGTTAAGCGTCTGGCAATGCGGTGGGCCACTGAAATTGGCATAGGCATCATTTCAGGTGTTTCGTTACAGGCAAAGCCGAACATCATACCCTGGTCGCCGGCACCAGTTTCGTCCCCGAGATCAGAGCTTTGCTGGCTGCTGCCAGCGCTAGCTGCTGGGCGACTCTCGAGTGCATGGTCAACGCCAGAAGCAATGTCAGGCGACTGTTTATTGAGAGCGGTGAGAATAGCGCAAGAGGCAGCATCAAAGCCACCACCTTTCTCTGCCGTGTAGCCAATTTCGGAAATTACTGAGCGTACTAGCTCTTGAAAATCTACGTTAGCCTTGCTTGTTATTTCGCCGGTAACCAACACTAGCCCAGTTGAAACTGCACATTCTGCCGCGACTCTTGACTTAGTGTCTTGTGACAGCATGGCGTCAAGAATGGCATCTGAAATCTGGTCGCATACTTTGTCTGGGTGTCCTTCAGTGACTGATTCTGAAGTAAATAAGTAAGTGTTGGTCAACTGAATAACTCCTTGAGTCATGCAAAATGCTTTGCTTTAAAAGCCGCAGCGAAGCCGCTTTCAGAAAGCTGAACCTGCTATGCTACCATTTTTTGATGATACTGAAATAGATCTATCAAGTGTTACCATATTAAGGAACTTATTATTGGACGGGACATTGGATGCCAACCGCATATTCTCAGAAGAGTGACCGTGATTTAGTACTAGCCTGTCAGAAGCGAGAGCCTCAGGCTTTTGAAGAGCTTGTGAAACGGCACCAGCGCACTGTCTTTTCGTTGCTCTATCAATTGGCCCCCGACTGGGAAGACACTTCTGACTTGGCGCAGGAAGTTTTCATTCGGGTTTGGCGCTCTATTAACAATTTAAGAAATCCGGCCTCTTTTCGTGGCTGGCTCACTCAAATTGTCACCAACCTCTTTTATGACGAATTGCGCAAGCGGCCCCGTCGCCTGCCTACCGTTTCTATGGATGATTCCCATGGTGGAGAGGACGGTGAATCGGACGGTTCAACCCGTGATATTCCAGATACCGGCATCTTGCCGGACGAAAAAATTCTCAATAAAGAAATCTCTGAAGTAATACGTCAAGCAATGTTGCGTTTGCCGGAACAGTTTCGTACAGCCATCGTCTTGAGAGAAGTGGAGGGCCTAAGCTACGATGAAATTGCAGTGATAACACAGACAGAGATGGGAACGGTGAAATCTAGGATTGCCCGTGCCCGGACCAAACTGCAAGAGTTGCTTAAGCCATACATAGAACAGTCACAGTCGGTAACTGAGGTCTCTAGTGATGGTTGACTCTGCTTGCGATAAATATAAGGATGAGCTTTCGGCTCTGCTTGACAATCAAGTAGCCCCTAGCTTGAAAAGTGAAATAGAATCGCATCTTGAGGCTTGCCGCGATTGTGCAGCCGAGTTCGAGTCTTTGAAAGCCGTTAGCAAATTACTGGGCAAGGCTTTTGCCTCTGAGGGTGAAACCCCGGATATTTGGTCAAAGCTCGCCCTTGATATGCCTTCGGTTTGCGATGTGATAGTAGATGATCTGTCGGCTTACTTAGATGGTGAACTAACTTCGCCGGCCCAAGAAGGGGTCAATCAGCATTTAAAAGATTGCTCGGATTGTCTGGCTAAGTTCACCGCTTTAAATCAGACTAACCGTCTCTTGGCTAAGGGGTTAGAACTGCCGCAGAATGTTGAAGTCAATCTCTGGTCATCCATCAAAGAGAGGCTTACTGCCGATTGTGCTTTGATTGACAATGAGCTTTCGGCCTACTTAGACCAAGAAGTTGTCACCTTGCGTCACCGTGAGATAACCAAGCACCTGACAGATTGTTCTAATTGCCAGGTTGAGTTTGGCAAACTGACGAGTGTTGGCGATATTATTCGTGATTCGTATAAACCAACTATTCCAGATGACTTCGATCTCTGGCCCGGTATTAAGAGCAAGCTACAAGTTATTCCATTCACTCCCAAGACCCAGACTGCTACTACTTCTAGCAAGGTTAAGGGTGTAATTGATCGACGTGTTTATGCACTGGCAGCTGTAGCCGCTGTTTTTGTATTAGTTTTCGGATTGGGAGCTTTCTGGCTCAACAGTCCTGAACAATCAAATGTCCGTCAAGTTTCTGCCGAGGGCTATTTGATTGATTCATCGTTGTTGCAACCAGCAGATAAGGCTGAGGCGGTAGTTTATGAAGAGTAATTCGCACGGAGTAAAGAGTGCAGCAAACGGTCTTATGTCTGCCGCCCTATCATTGGCAGCTGGCTGCGCTTTAGAAGTATCCTTCCCACCAGAGAGCATGGCTCAAGATGCCCAGCCGACTTCTTGTAATGTTGACTGGACTAAGCTCAATCTTTCGCCGCAACAGAGCAGTCAGATTCAAAGCTTAGAACAGCAGTGGTACAAAGATTTCAACGAACTAAGCCCGCAGATTCGCGATGAGCAGTCTAAGCTGCAAAAGCTTCTTTCCGACCATAATGCTGATCCCATTCAAGTTATGGCTCTGCAGCAGTCAATTGCTAGACGGCGAGAACAACTTAGTAATGCTGCTATGCAAAACTATCTCAACAAGCGCAAAGTGCTTGATGAGAAGCAGCAGAAGCAGTTGGAAGACATGATGCGGGTGATGATAAGTAATCGCAGGCAACAACTTAATCCGGGTGCTCAGACAGAAGTTATGCCCGATAAAATTCAAAATCTGATGCGTCGCGTGCGCGACATCTTCCCAATGGATTCTAAGTAGAAGAGTTAGTTCATACGCTTTGAGCAAAAAGTGAAAAAAGTAGTTTCCCTGGAAACTACTTTTTTTTCGAGCATCTATATAGATAAGCGCAATTACTTTTGCTTGATCTCTTGTCTTGTTGATTCTCTCATTAACCAAATCGAGCTTTTGTTGTCAGCATGATGCTCTTAGAAGTGGCACCATGAGCTGCGTTTCATCAGGTTTTTCGCTATTTCGATTGTTTCGCCTGCATCTATATCTGATCGATTTGCAATCGATGTTGCTTTGCTTCAAATATGAAGATCTTTTGGACATGGAGGAATTTTTTGCGATCCGAATATATTGCGAAAGTGTATGTTTAATGCCTCTTGTAGGCCTTGCTAGCGATAGAGATCAATTGCACAATTAGCGATGCAACACCATCAGTGGTGCCTATTATTAAAACTGATCTGACCCTTTGATCAGCATGCAACTAATCTCGTATAATGATTCACTGTTAATAGGACGAGCCGCTAGCACATTAGGGCATCCGATCCTCTACAAGATATATCCGCTCTCAACTCCTGTGTTTACATGAGAAGTGCTGAGCGCGTCTTTGATGTGGATTTTTTCCATTCCCAGAAAGAAAAATTTGAATAAGGTAAAGAACTGAATGTCCATTTGTATTGCTCCAGCCCTCCAATCAAAAACTGAATATTTAGTCCCTGCTAATGTTTTGTCTTTTGTTGACCGTACTCAGTTAAATCAAGCTACTGCCCCTGTTTCGCGTCCAGTCTCTCAGCGCTCGTTTAGTGCGCGAACAATTGCCATTGCCAGTGCACCAGCTGTCGATGAACTGAAGTACCGCAAGCTAATTGACCTCGCTGTTAAATACGGGGCTCGGCTATTGGCCTTGAAGCGTCGCGATATTGCTGCTCGCTATCAACAATGGTGTCAGATCAGCGAAGCTCAACCCGGTTCTATAAATCGTGGCATCGAGACTGAATCTTATTGGCGCAATAAAAATTTGTATGTTCGTCGCATTTCGAAGAAGTCAGAGAATACGGCTGTCTTTATGCCGGTGTTGACTGAGATTGCTTGTCTCTTTTCTGGTGGTTCCAGTCTCCTTATCACTATTGATGAAACTGAACACACTGCACGTTTTGATGTCATTGAGAACCTCGGCAAGACCGGCTATTGCCTCGATGGTCTCGACTACGATCTGGCTCTTAGTCAGGTTTTTAGCCTACTTAAAGAAATCGAAGGGGTATAGCTAGTCGTTACTACGATTGCTTAGCTACTCTTCATAAAAGTGTGACCGCCGGCCATTGAGCCGGCGGTCTTACTTTAAGCACTAAAATTCTTCAGTACTACTTATCTTTGAGATTGGCTTGCAATTCACGCACGGTCTTGTCGAGGTCTGCCAAGTCTTTCAAGCATTCCTTAAGGTCTTTGTCGCTAAGAATCGGTGTCAATTTCTTACCTTTGAGTCGATCCTGTTGGCGATCATGTTCTACTTTCTTTAATGCAATGCGTACGTTATCGATATCTACTAGGCTCTTGCCGAGGCTCAGGCCGACTTTCTTTTCTACAGAGGCACTGCGAGCAAGGGCAATGTCAAAACGCTTCTCAAGGGCAGCAAACTGCTTTCGGTCGATGTCTTTTGCTGTCTTGCCTTCCAATTTGTCGAGTTCGCCATTGAGTTTGTCTAATTCACTGGCAACACTTTCTAGCTCACCGCTGCTGGCCTTGACCTGGGCTGAAATTTTTTGCAGTTGACCGACAGGGTCAATGACAGAGGGGTCAATTTGCGCTACAGGCTTGGTTGGCGCTTTATCTACAGGCTTGGCTTTATTTATCGATTGGGCGAGGGCCTGGCCAGAAAAGTCGCAATAGCTCATTTCTAGGCTAATGAGGCTAAGCAGGAGTAGGCACTTAGGGCTGATTGAGAGTTTAGGCATTTTCATATTGAAATAATAGTGCTTCAAGCTCCTACACGGAAGCTGGACGGCGCCCATGAATGTAATATTATGAGCCCTAATTACATTTGAGGTGGTAGATGATCAAGGAGAAATTGGCTGAGATTGTGCAGCAGGCGTTTTCTGCCGCTTGTCTCGATGGCGCCATGGGCCCTCTCAAGTCATCTGCCGATTGCTCGGTGGCTGTTGTTATTGAAAAGCCAAAGTCGGCTGAACATGGTGATTTTGCCTGTGGAATAGCTCTCAAGCTGGCATCGCAGGTTAAGACCGCCCCTTTGCGTATCGCCGAAACCTTGGCACAGTACATTGGCAAAAGCGAGGCTTGCGCTGCTTATCTTGAAAAGGTAGAAGTGGCTGCACCAGGCTTTATCAATTTCACTCTCGGCACTGCATGGTTGACTGAGACCATCAGTGCCGTGCATAAACTTGGAGCCGATTACGGCCGTGCTCCTGATAAAGATAAGAAGGTATTGGTTGAATATGTATCGGCCAATCCCACCGGCGAATTGCATATCGGTCACGGTCGCAATGCCGTTTTTGGTAGTTGCTTAGCCAATTTGATGAAGTTTGGTGGTTATTCAGTTGACCAAGAATTCTATATCAATGATTATGGCGAACAGATTTTGCAGTTAGGTAGATGCGCTTGGGCACTCTATCAGCGCTTACTGGGTCAGTCAGTTGATTATCCAACAGAAGGCTATCCGGAAGAATTCTTGCGCGACTTCGTTCAGAGCGCCGTTGATAGTGTTGGAGATAAATATCTAAAAGTCGGTGATGAAGAGGGTTGCAGCATAGTTGGCGACCTGGTCAAAGATCTCATCATTGAGAATCAGAGAACACTATTGAAGAGCCTGGGTATCGAATTTGACGTCTGGTACTCCGAGCGCAGTTTGCATAGTGGTGGCAATGTTGTCGATGTGCTCAAAGAGTTTGACAAGCATGGCTTTACCTACGAAAAAGATGGTGCTTACTGGCTCAAGGCTCAAGAGCTTGGTGACGAGCGTGATCGCGTCTTGCGTAAATCAAGTGGTGCCACTACTTACTTAGCTAACGATGCTGCTTATCACTTAACCAAGTATGGTCGCAACTACGATCTCATGATCAATATTTGGGGAGCCGATCACCACGGTCAAGTACCAGGGTTGAAAGGCGCGGTGCGAGCTCTTGGTCAAGATCCAAGCAAGCTAGAAGTAATTTTGACTCAAATGGTTAATCTAAGTCGCGATGGACAGATTGTGAAAATGTCTAAGCGCGCTGGCACTGTCATTATGTTGAGTGAAGTCATAGATGAAGTCGGTGCCGATGCCACTCGCTACTATTTGGCTGAATCTAGTCCGCAAAACACCATTAACTTTGACCTCGACCTGGCTAAGAAAACTGGGCGGGAGAATCCAGCCTTTTATATTCAATATGCTCATGCACGCTGCTGCGCTATTCTGCGTAAGGCTTTAGAGCCCTCTACTAATAGTGAGAGCGGTGAAACTGAACAACCGCCGATCTCGGCTCAACAGTGGCAAGAATTTTTGCAAGAATACAAAGACGATAAGCAAGGAAAAGTATTTACTGCTTTATTTGACTCGGATGCTGTAATTGCGGGTCATCAGAAAGCCTTGATTGCCAGGCTGGAAACTTTCCCCTCGGAAGTCGAAGAAGCTGTGCAAGCCCGTAATCCTGGGCGTATTGCTCGCTTTGCCTACGATTTAGCCAATGACTTGCAGAAATTCTATGAAGTGTCGCGAGTGATCACCGATGATTTATCAGTCTCGAAAGCAAGGCTAGGACTAATTTTTGCAACTAAGCAGGTATTAGCTAACGCACTGGGCATAATAGGCGTGTCAGCTCCAGAGCGGATGTAGGTTTATAGGTCGTAAGCAAATTAGGGACCGAAAATTTTCATCAGGACTTCACGGTCTTGGCATCCGGTGCTAGGCTAGAGCTATGGCTCTCGCATCTATTAGTTTCATGCAAAAGGCGATTACATGCACGACAGGGCAGAGAACAATAACCGCGATAGCGGCAGGGACGAGCTTTCAGAGAAGTTCACTCTAGAATTCACCAAAGAAGAGGGGATGCTTCTGCTCACGAGCGCTAAGTTGCTCGACAAACTTGTGGCTGGGGTCACGATCCATGCTCAAGAGCGAGATGAATTAATAAAAGAAATCATCGAAAAATTGGCCGGGTCGGTGTCGCCAGAGGTTTCTAAAGTCTCCGGGGAGTTGGCCGAGGCCATTGTCGATTCAGTTATGGGCGCTGACGAGCTTGAGGATGACTATTCTTACGTTTCGGATGCCCTGGGTTTCAATTTAGTTGAAGGTGATTCTTTCCTCGATACTTACTCAGAGGAAGAGATTCAATCTTTGCGTCGCTCCATCGCTGAAGATGCCACTAGAGAAGGAGAGGATTTTGCCTTTGAGCGACCTGCCGGGCAACTAAATCTCTTTGAAGAGTCCTGCTTTGACTCGGCACAATATGCTCAAATAGATTTTCCTATGTACGCCACAGACGAGACTTTGCCAGTACTTGAAAATGCCATGATTAACCATCTTAGCGTCAGGGCCCAGTACTACAGTTTTGCTCGGGAATCGGTGGATACCATCACACTCAATCCACTGGTAATAATCAAAGAGCAGGGTAATTGGCGCATGGTTGCCTTTTGCCATGAACTTAGTGAGATTTTGCTCTTCAGGGTTGATCGTATTAAAGAGATTATTGAGACGGCTCAAACTTTCGAAGCACCTAAAGATGTCAGTCAAATAAGTTATAAGCGCCTTCCTGTTTACTCGTAGAATAGCTAGTAAAATTTAGGGGCAATAGTAAAACTTAAATTCTAAATCTTAGGAAGATCGTGACTAATCAAGTAAATTCAGGAGCAATAGCTCTCGGTAGTGATCATGCTGGCTTTGAATTGAAGCAAGTGATCAAAGACCTACTAATCGAGCAGGGTCTGAGCGTCGAAGATTTTGGCACCTTTTCTCTTGATTCTTGCGACTATCCTGATTATGCCAGGAAGGTTGCCGAGGCCGTTTCAAAAGGTTTGTGTGCTAGAGGCATTTTGGTTTGTGGTTCGGGCGTAGGTGTATCAATTGTTGCCAACAAAGTGCGCAAAGTAAGAGCAGCTCTAGTGAACGAAGTTGAGGCCGCTGTATTATCGAGACAACATAACGATGCCAATGTACTGTGCTTGGGCGCACGTACGACCTCATCGGCTTTAGCCAAAGAAATAATTACAGCCTGGCTCACCACCCAATTTGAAGGTGGTCGACATCAAAGACGCGTTGATAAAATTGAGCAGTCTCGTCAGGGCGAAACGTTATTTGGCTGAGCCCTTAGCTCCTGATACCGTCAGCGGTGCTTTAGCTGGTTGCAGCCGGCGCCAAACAGCAAAGCTTTCACTGAGCAAATTACCTTGCTCATCGTAAGCTGGACCAATTAATGTACTTTCTGGTTCGCGCTTGAGCCAATCGGCTTCAAAACGACTAAGAGTAGCGACAAAACGCTCATTGGCGAGGGCATCACGTAGGGTAAGGCAATGACGTTTGCCATAAACTCCGTGAGATTCTTCGAGCATGGCGGCAATAGCAGCTGCTCTTTTCTTAGCGCTGCCACGTACGCGTTTTTCAGCGTTATAAGAATTACCTACCAGTAAAAATGTTTTGCCTGGCCAGGCTTGGCTGCTCTTGTACGGGGCGAGGTCAAGCCTGCGCTGCAGAGAATCTGGGCTGATTGCTGAATTCATTTTGGTCAAAAGGGTTTTGACTTCTTCTTGCCTTGGCATACATTCCCCTTTAATTTGAAATTGCTCTATAGATACTTTTCCACTGCTCACTGTCGGATAAACTAACGAAAGTGAAATTAAGGGATTGATGTGAAAATTTTAGTGGCACCCTGTGCTTACAAAGGAACCTTGCAGGCCTCGGATTTGGCCAAAGCCATAGCTCAGGGCCTTACAGATGGGCTTGAGCAGCAGTCCCGAAAAGCAGATGCAAAAACTGAACCAAAAGTAGAAATAGAGCTGGCGCCGGTGGCCGATGGCGGTGATGATACTATCGCTTGCCTGCATTTAGCCTGTGGCGGTGACTTTGTCTATGACACTGTTAGTGGTCCTATTTCTCAGCCTGTCCGGGCCGCCTATTTGCGAATGGGCCCCTTGGCCGTGGTTGAACTAGCACAGGGCAGTGGCATTGCTTACTTGAATAAAAGTGAGCTAGCGCCTTTGCGCGCTCATACATTCGGCACCGGCCAGATGCTAGCAAGAGCAATTGCCGATGGCGCTAGTGAAGTGGCTATTATGCTGGGCGGAAGCGCCTCTACTGACGGTGGCAGTGGAGTTTTAGCTGCTCTTGGGGCCAAGTTTTATGATGCTCTAGGAAATCCAGTTTTGACTAGCGATACTGGATGCGGTGGCGGCGCCTTGTTGGCTGTGGCCCGTATAGATCTTGCTGACCTGAGGCGCAATGTAGACGGAGTAAAGTTTTTGATTGCCACTGACGTTACTAATCCCCTTCTAGGAGCTGCCGGGGCTGCTGCTATTTTTGCCCCACAAAAGGGGGCCAGTGCCGAGGAAGTCGCTTATCTAGAAAAAAGCCTTGAACATTTTGCAGCAATCTTAGAAAGGGCCACTGGCAGTGATCAAACTTGTCGCTCTTGCGCTGGAGCTGGAGCTGCCGGTGGTGCTGGCTTTGGTTTGGCTTCGGGGCTTGGGGCCCAGTTTACTTCAGGCTTTCACTGGTTTGCCCGGGCCACTAATTTGGCCGAAAAGCTCAACTGGTGTGATCTAGTGGTGGTGGCAGAGGGCTGCCTTGATAGTCAGTCACTGGCTGGCAAGGCCAGTGGAGAAATTTTGAAATTAGCCTGCTCGGCGGGTAAGCAAGTCGTAGCGCTGCCGGCCTGCTCACAGCTAAGTCGTGAGCAAGAAAAGCTATTCGCTGCCATCATCTCTACTGCTGATGACATAAATATCGCTACTTTAGATAGCGTCAGGCGAGCGGCTCAACATTTGATTGAAACTAGCGCCGTTTTTTCAAGAAGCTAAGCATGTCGTTGGCCAGAGTGCTATTCACCGCTGGTTTGGCTTCAAATTGGCCTGGTGCAGCAGCATGGGCTGGTTGAATTAAGACATCAGGCTGGGCCTTTGCTGGCAGAACCTTTTCACCAAGACTCGCTGGATCTGGCAGTTGGTTGATTCTTTGCACAGGCATTGCTTCATAGTTGCTCATGGTTGAGCTGGTCTGTTGCATCTGCTGTGGTTGAACCGCTTGTGATTGCATCTCTTGGGTCATGCCAGTTTCGGAGCTATAACTCTCAATTGGAGCTTGGGCCGTAGTCTGCACATCGACATTGACATTCGTCTGTGGCATTGGACTAGCCATTTGACCAGGAGTAGCTGAAGCGAGAGTCTGTCCAGCGCCAGAGGAGCTGGCTAATTGATTTGCAGGGTCAACGGTGCCCAGTGAAAGTTGTTGGCCAGGGTGAATCATGCCAGGATTTGAACCAATTAGTTCGCTATTGGCCTTGTAGATATCGCCCCATTTTGTGGCATCACCCAGTTGATCATGAGCAATATCCCACAGTGTATCGCCCGATTGCACTGTGTACTGACCGGCTGCGCCAGGAGTTGCGGCCGAAGCAATATCGGCTTGGCTGCCAGGTAATTGAATCGTGGTGCCTGGCCTAATTAACTCTGGATTAGCGCCTAGGACATCGGCATTCATCTTATAGATGTCGTTCCACTTTGTGGCATCGCCGAGGTTATCCTTGGCAATATTCCAAAGATTGTCTCCAGAGCGAATTGTATAGCTGCGCGGCTCGAGGTTATTAGCTGCTTGAGCTTGTTGGCCCTGCTCTAAAGGTTGGTTGTTTTGAGCAACTTCTTGCTGTTGTTGCATTTGTTGTTGCTGTTCTAGCTGCTGCTGCTCGAACTGCTGTTGTGGGTTCAATTGTTGCTGCTGAGCTTCAACTTGAGGTTTGTTGTTAACCGGCGCCTTAGCTGTCTGATTAGCATGGTGGTTGCTGGTTTTAACAGAATGAGAAGTGCGGTCGAAGGTCTTGTGAGTGCGGGCCTCAGCTTTGGCTTCAGGCTTGGCGTGCTCAACTTTGTGATTGACAGCATCAGGTTTTACAGCATGATCTGCCTTTGCACTTACTGCATCATGTTTGGCTACGACTTTGTCACCAAGGGCATCAGCCTTGAGGTTGCCATTACTACCATCTAAGCTCAGTGATTTGGCTTTCAACCCACCGAGGTTTTCAGCTCCGCCTTTGACTGTGTCTAAGCTTGGTTTGGCGCTGCCAACTGTTGACTGGAATGAATCAGATTGATTGCCCATAGCGAGCAAATCATTGTTAATCGGCTCACCAAAAGTTGAGCTGCCGACATTAAGTGAAGCAGTGCTTGGTGTCTGCATCGGTAGAGATTGAGCCATGCTCTGGGCGTTGAGGTTGTGGCCAGCGCTGCCTATGCTATCGCTGAACAGCCTATTGTTACCAGCAATCTGAGCTCCTGGCGTGTTGGCTGATAGACCTGGACCCGATAGATGCCCTTGACCTTCAAATTGCAACTTAGCCATATTGCCCGAGCCACTGACATTGAGGGCGTTGCGGCCGAAGGCTTGCTGCGAGAAAGGTTCGCCTTGTCCAAGAGAAGTGTTTAATTTATTAGAGAGCAAATCGGAGTTGAAGCTGCCACTTAAATGACCAGGTAAATGACCCCCAATTCCACCGATTTGACCGAAGAAGGGAGCATTGCCAGGAAGCAGTGAGAGGTTGAGGCCAAGGTGCTCGGGTTTGAAAGCGTTTAGGGCAGAGGCCAGATGATTGCCTCCGAGATTGCCTAATAGTGAGTGATCTAGACCAAGAGTCATGCCTAGATGAGTGCCAATTTGGCTCAATGCTTCGAGTTGGGGGCCGAAGAAGGCTCCGAGGGCTTCAAAGAAGCTGCTAAAAAGGCCGATGTGACCAGGCATTTTTGTAATCATATTGATTAGAGGAGAAACTGCCTGCTCTCCACCTGGCGGTATGGCTCCCAGGCCAGCCATGGCGTCCGTACCGGGCATTGCTGCCATGGCAGCGTCTTTGCCCACCGAGGCCACTGATGAAAATTGGTTCTGCACTTCGCGGGCAATCGAATCTGATCCTGAGTTAACCTGGCTAGCGGCCTGGTCGAGTGGTTCTGAAGATCTGAATTCGAGGGATGACATTTGTGAGTCCTTGAAAGCCGTTCTTTCAATCTACAGCCGGGGTCGACGCTTGTCCATGGGGACCATGGGAGGATTCCCACGGTTTTGAGCGAGAAATCGCATAATAGTCAAAAGTTTTATCTTTGGCGGCCATCCGCTCGTTTGTAATCAACCCAATCACTGAAATTGCTTAGGTTTTCTGGCTTACGTTTTCTGAGGTCAAGCGGTTAAAATTCCCAGTAATTTAGTAAGAATGGTTATCTTCGTGAATATGAGAAAAAACCTGTCGCTTTCATTTTTATCGGGGTCTGCGCTACCTTTAGCTTTGGTTTGTCAGCTTGCTGCACCTTTTGCCTACGCTCTAGAACATTCTTTACCCGAAGCTGGAGAGAAAACTGCAGCAACAACGCCTACAGTCTCTCTAGCGGCAGCTAACCTTGTTCAGCTAGCCAGTGATTATCGCGCCAGCGCCGATGACCTTAGCTGGGCCCGTTATGCTACTTATTTAAGAGACTTGCTTGCTCTGCCTCAGTTTGTCAGTGCTGAGCCAGCTCAAATAATTGCTGCTAATCCATCACTTTCCGAATTCAAAGTGAAAGTGAGCGAGACTGGTATCGGTAATTTCCGGGTCTGGAGTTTTCCCCGCATTGTAGAAAGCCATGCTGTAATTTTTCAAACGCCAGCTCGCACTACTGCTGTGCCGTTACCTCAGTCTGTGGCATTTCGTGAGGCGAGAATTGTCGGTTTGGCTTCTGCCCCCGCTGCCGCAGTGGCTAAGCCAGGTGCTGCTAAGGGCGCTCATCATCCAGCGGTTCATCCTCAAGTTCATCCAGTCCTTCACGCTACTAGTGGAGCTAAGTCGCTAGTACTGATTGGTGCTGACCGTACCAGCGGCACTTTGTGGTTTAAGGGTTTTCAGTTGGTTGAAGGAATGCCCGAGGCAACAGAGTTGTTTAGCTCGCTGCCAGCTTTCTTCACTCAAAATGTCACTGGGAAGGCCTCTTTTTCTGGCAACGACATTGTCTTGACGATTCAGCCTCCAGTTGTACGCAAAGAGAAAGTCGAAGAAGAAAAACCGGCTGGAGTTGTTAAAGACACTGTCTCTAAGCCGGTTGCTGCTGCTAGCTCTGCTGGCTATAAAGTAGTGCTCAAGTTTGTTGCTGGTAAATATACGCTTTCAGGTCATATGCCAGATGATGCTCCATTTTCGGTGGCCTTGAGCTTCGCCCAAGCTGTTGCTGGCGCTAAGCCAGAGTTGGCGAAGTCATGGTTGGTTGATAGTAAACTCGTTTCAATACCAAAGTATCTTGGTTTGTTCGGTCGAGTTAGCCCGCCTATGCGCCTGGTGGCAATGTCTAATGCCGCCGGTTCTAGTCGCTATCGCCTGGTTACCTCAAGCAAAGATGACTTGATTATTGAGGTGGGAAGAATTCTGCAACCTGGTCGCTTGAAGGGCCAACTGGCTATTAGAGCCTTATTCATTGCTCCTCCAGATGCCATTGCTCAGCGCTTGAGCGGCACGATGGTTCTGCCTGGTGGCGCTCCAGCTGCAGCGGCTGTTGCTAACCCTGCTAGTGCCAAGCCAAAGAATTGAGGAAATGGCTGACTTCTCACCTAGTGATTTACCTCGGGTCTCTCCTGGCGCCAGCAATGAAAGGGAGTCTGCTGAAAGCTATCTCAATTCATCCCTGTCGTTTCTCACTTTCTCTTATCGTGAAAATCTCTATAGCCAACTCGATAAACTTGTTGAACAAGGTAAAAGTCTTGATGGCTTGATAATTGATTTGATGCAGACTGGTTTTTCGCTGCCGCTCGATGCCTTAGTGAAATTTTCTATGTATGCAAAAAAGTTGCTTAACCCTCAAGGTGTGCTGCTTTTCGTTAAGGGCGATGGCGCTATCACTCTGACCAAGGATGACCCTGCCGGTGGTTTGACCTTCAATATTTACGACAGCCCGTTTGGAATATTTACTCGCTATCCCTTACTGGCTGACTATGCCTGTGCCACTGTCAGTGGTATTGATAGAAGAAGGTTGAAGGGCGGTGGTAGTACCCTTGCTAATCATATTTTGTCGACGTCTATTCCTGTATTGACTAGCGATGGAAAACAGATCAAAGGTGACTTTACTTTGCCTGCTCCCCAAAATTGGGTTATGCAAATGGTTGAAGACTATGCTTCAGTAGAGTCGATTGTGCGTAATGTTGAGTCGCATCACCAGTTGCCTTCTGATGAAGCCCTGCGAATTTTGCAAGAGCTTGAGGCTGCTCGTTTGATTTTCCCTGTATTCTCTCGCATTCAATTTCTTTCTAATTGCTATCACAACCGCAAACCATTCCGCCTCGGCCGCTACATGGTTGCTTGCGGCATTGTCACTGAAGCTCAGTTGAGAGAACTCTTAGAGCGACAACAAGAAGAAGGCTGGGGGAAATCGCAGCGCACTTTCTTGGGGCTCTTGGCTGTGCGGGCCGGCTATATAAATACTCGTGAGCTCGAAGTTTTGCTCGACGATCAATATCTCTATGGTGGCTATCATCGCCGCACTGAAGATGAGCTGCCTGGTGTTTCCCGCACTGTAAATATCGAAACAATGCGTGATTCGATGATTGGCAGCCTTGGTGCCATTGACACTGCCGGTTTGCTGCAGTCTTTGGCTACGGCTAAGAAAACGGGCTTACTCACAGTTGAAGACCGCGACAAAATATTGATTGTCGCCTTTGTTGATGGCAAGCCAACTCACGCCAAGATGAACAAACTTTTGGGCTATCATGCCATGGTTGAATTTCTGACAACCTGGGGAGAAGGCATTTTTGTCTTTAGAGACAAAGGTGTTTCGCAAGAGTTTGATGATACCTGTCGCATCACTCAGACACTAGAGCGACTTTTGTTAGATTCGGCCCTCTGTCAAGATCAAGTCAGTCAAATTTTTGCTAGTTTGCCTCAGGGGCGCGATTCGATTTTGGAACGTGTCTGGAATTTTGAGATGCTCTGGCAGCAATTAGCCGGTACCCCTCTGCGCCTCATGGATGAGACTGTTCTAAATAATGATGAACGCTTTATGATTGCTGATCTAGCAGCTCAGATTGACGGGCTATCCACGTTAGATGAAGTAATTAAGGCCTTTGATAATTGGCCTACTCATAAAATTGTCAAAGCTCTGTTTATGCTAGTTGAACTAAAACTAGCTAACATCCAGCAGGCTAGTCTCTTCCGCCCGCTTACCGTTTTGCAAAAGATCGGCTCTGAGATGCAAGAGCTTATAGGACGAGAAGACAATAAAGCGTTGCTCCATTCTTCTCTCCATTATGTGCATGGTGATTCACCGGCGAAAGCACGCTTTCATATCGATCATGAAGGGCGTATCTCTGTTAACTTGTCTCAGATGAAGAGAGCCGGGGTGCCAGTTTCGGCCGTGTTGCTCGAACTCAGACGTTGGATGGAAGCTTATCTTGCCTATTGTCGCAGGCAGATTGACGCCAAGGTTGTCGACGAAATTGTTTCCCGTGTGATTAGTACCAGTACATAAATATAAATAGGAATCATGGCATGCATGTAAAATTGGCAACTGATATTAGCTCCATCAAGGCAGACCTGCTTATCATCGGTGTGTTCGCCCAGGAGAACATTGCTGATGTCTTGGCTGAGTCAAAGCTGAGCGCTGCTTCTGGCAAAAATGTTGACAAGCATCTTTTAGACTCTTTGTCTAAGATGGCTGCAGAAGAAGGTTTTGCTGGTAAAGCTGGTCAGCAGTTGATGTTGCCAACCTATGATCGGGCTCCATTTAAGCGCTTGCTGTTGGTTGGTTTAGGCAGCGCCAGTGAGATTAGCGCAGCAGCTTTTCGCAAACTTGGTGTGCAAGGTGCTAAGCGCATGGCTGCCATATTAAGTGCTTCTGCCGCTGCTAGTAAGACTAAGACTGCTAACGTTTCGCTTTGTTTGCGCGTCAGCTCAAGTGCTAAAGTTAAGTCAGCTGCTAAGAAAGTGGCAACATCATTCAGTGCCGCCGCTGGTCTTGAGGCTGTGGTTGAAGCTTGGATTTTGTCTTCGTTCAGTTTCTTGAAGTATAAGTCTGTTAAAGATGACGATAAGGCCGCCAATCAAAAAGCCGACAGCTTGAATCTTACCATCCACGTCCAGGCCTCTAGCCTTGATCTGGCCACAGTGAAAAAGGTCAGCGAGAAGGCAATTGCCATAGCTTCTGCGACTAATATGGCTCGCACCTTGATTGCTGAGCCGCCATCGTATATGACACCAACTAGATTGGCTGCTGAAGCTCAGCGTATCGCTGCCGCCCACAGTCTTTCTGTCAAAGTACTTCAGCCTGCTCAAGTAGAAAAACTTGGCATGGGCGCGCTTTTAGGTGTGGCCAAGGGCGCCAAAGAACCTCTGCGCTTAATTGTGCTCAAGTATACTGCGCCTAAGTCTAAGAAAACTATTGGTCTGATTGGTAAAGGCATCACCTTTGATTCTGGCGGCCTCTCACTCAAGACCGCTGTAGGCATGGAACATATGAAGTACGACATGGCCGGGGCCGCGGCAGTGCTTGCTGCCATGCAGGTCATTGGTCAACTCAAGCCCAATGTTTCGGTCTTGGCCGTGGTGGCATCAACAGAGAATATGCCTGGGTCTAATGCCTTGCATCCTGGTGATGTGTTGAAATCAATGAACGGTAAGACAATTGAAGTCAACAACACTGACGCTGAGGGGCGCTTAATTTTGGCTGACGCCATTACTTATGCCATTAGAGAAGGCGTTGACGAATTGATCGATATCGCCACATTGACTGGGGCTGTGGTTTCTGCCCTAGGAAGAGTAGCGGCTGGTATCATGGGCAGTGATCAGACCCTGGTTGATAATGTCATAGCTAGCGGTAAAACCTGCGGCGAACAATTCTGGCAGCTTCCTCTGTTCGTAGAATACAAAGAGGGCCTGAAGAGTGATATTGCTGATTTGAAAAATGCTGGCTCTCGCGGTGAGGCTGGCTCTAGCTCTGCTGCTATGTTCCTCAAAGAATTCACCGAAGGTAAGCCTTGGGCTCACCTCGATATTGCTGGAGTCGGTTGGATTGATCGTGAGCGTGATGAGCTATGCAAAGGCGGCACCGGATTTGGTGCACGAACTTTGAGTAATTACGTTCTATCACAGGGCAAGTAACTATGATTTAGTTCACTAGCTGTGTGATTGTTCTCATCAGAGGAATCAACGAGTCAGTGTCTCTGCCATCAGTGACTGTGACGAGAAGACCTCCGCCAAAATCGGCAATAACAACATAGCCCCGGGGTGTTCTTGAAACTACCTGGTGCACGCGGTCATGACCCATTTTCTTGGTGACATGTTCAGTGTTCATATAGACACCCAGTGCCCAAACACCTACTGATTCAGCGTCCATGTCTCCAGGCATGGTGTTAGCAATCAATAGACCATCATGGCCCACGATTACTGATCCAATTACGCCCTGCTGAGTTCCAATCTGACTCAGTAACGACTGCAAATCTTGAGATGCTTCTAGAGTGAGAATTCTCATTTTGCCTTCGTTCAAGTCTGAACTGGTCAATTTGCCAATCTTATCTAGATCTTTTTGATCGAGTAAGAATTTGCCAATTGAAGCAATTCTGCCAGAACCAGCGTCTTGGTTTTGATCGCCGGAAGCATCGAGACGACCGATACCAGCAATCTTTGGTGGGGAGACCTGCTCGCCACCCTGATCTGGAATAGCATAGGCATCGGCCTTAGATGTAGCGTCTTCTGGAATGCCAAGATTGTCGGAGAATATCCGGTTCATGACATTGTCGTCAACTGAGAATAGGCCACCTTTTGCTGGCTCAGGGCTAGAAGCAAAGTTTGCTGCCGGAGCTTGAGCTGCCGGCTGATTCCAGGCTGGCGGTGTCGGAGCAGTGGGTGAACCCCAGCCACTAGGCTGAGCTTCGGCCGGTGCAGCGGCTGGTGCACTGGACCAACCACTAGGTCCACCAGCGGGTGGCTGTTCCATTCCCCATCCACTTGGTGCTTGAGGAGCGCCAGACCAACCATTGGCTCCACCTGCTGCTGCAACTGGGGCTGGAGTTGGTGCCGATACTCCCCAACCTGATGGTGCTTGCTGTTCGGCGCCAGTATTCCAGCCAGGAGCGCTGTTGGCTGCTGCTGGTGGGGCAAAATTGTTTGGCGCTGCCGCTGCAGATTGAACAGGCGAGATGGTTGCTTGCACACCAACTTGTGTGGACGGTTCATCCACGCCAAGATTGCTGCTGAAGAGCTTGTCGAGGTCGTTATCAGTGAGCTGGAAGAGACCGTTTTTGGCTGCATTGGCATCAGCGGCTGCCGCTGGCGCTGTGATGCTTGGTGCCGCTTGCGGTGGGGCGAAATTGTTGGTTTGTGCTGGCTGTGCGACAGGAACTGGAGTAGGAGCTTGGGCAGCGCTAGCAGAAGCTTGCGGTTCGGCACCATTATTGACCAGGGTGCGGCCAACTGGTTCGCTTACACCCAGGTTATCACCAAAAATCTTGTCGATATCTTGATCGCCCAGGTTGAACATGCCGCTAGGAGCTGCTTTGTCAGTAACTTCTGGAGCAGCTACTGGAGCTGGTGCGAAGGTCGGTGCAGGCGCTTGTGGCACTTGTGCCTGACCCCAGGCTGGCGGTTGACCCCATTGGTCAGGAGCGCTAGCTGGAGCGGCTTGCGGTTGTGGTTCACTACCCCAACCCGAAGGGGCAGCGGCAGCGCTGGCGGTATCCCAGCTGTTAGCTGGAGCTACCGCTGATGGTGCTTCGGTGCCCCAGGCAGTCGGTGATGGTGCACCTGCAGGCATGACTGGAGCTGCAGCTGGAGCCGGAGCGGCCCAAGCTGCTGGTGCTGCTGGCTCAGATCCCCAACCAGATGGAGCAAGCGCAGGACTGGCTTGGGCCGGCTCTGGAGCGGCACTGACTGCACCCCACGGGGTTGTGGTGGGTTGTTCTGGATGTGTTCCCCAGGTGCTACTAGCAGCCGGAGTCTCACCCCAAGCGGCTGGTGCGGCTGGCTGAGCGAAGGTTTGAACTGGAGCTGGTGCTTGCTCAGGTTCAGCCTTTGTCTCTTTGCTGCGTTCTTGAATTGGAAGATCCCAACGACTGTCGGCACCGGCAGCAGGGCCACCGAGTACTGTGCCCATTTTCTCTACAATTTGGTTGACTGGAATACCAGATGAAGTAACGGCTGGTACTGCTGGTGGTGCGACTGCTGGTGCAGGTGCTGGTGTCTCGGCCGCACTGCGCGCCTGAATTGGCACATCCCAACGGCTATCTGCTGGGGCACCGCCACCGAGGATTGAACCCATTTTCTCAACGATTTGATTGACTGGCAGGCCTGATGAACCAACCGCCGATACTGCTTGTGGTGCAGGCAATTCAGCGCTAGCACTGCGTGCTTGAATTGGTACATCCCAGCGGTCAGCTGATGCCGCTGCAGGAGCTGCTGCTGCCGGTGCTGCTTCTTTCGGCCGGTCTTGAATTGGTGAGTCCCAGCGGTCTGCTGCAGCTGGTGCTGGAGCTTGGGCAGCTGGTGCCAACGGTCCTGTTTTAGGCGTGAACGACTTCCAGACACCTGTCTCCATCTGCTCACCTTCCGGTGACCAACTTTGATTAGTACCGCTGGCTGGTGCGGCTGCCGGAGTCGGTGCCGGTGCACCCCAAGCGGCTGGTTCTGTCGAAGATTGCGGCGCAGCTGACTGTCCCCAGCCCATAGCAGCTGGAGCTGGTTGGTCTTTGTTTTCTTGCTGGGCTGGCGCTCCCCAGGCTGAGTCAGCAGCTGGTGCTGTTAGAGCCTGAGGTGCTGCAGCGGCTGCGGCCCAAGGGTCACTGACTGCAGGCGCAGGCGCAGTAGTAGGAATAGCATTAGGACTAGGAGCAGGCGCTGGAGTAGCAGAGGCCCAAGGGTCATTAGCTACTGGCGCTGCAGGAGCGGGAGCGCCAGCTGGAGTAGCAGAGGCCCACGGATCGTTAGCTACTGGAGCCGGTGCGGGAGAGGCGGCGGCCCAAGGGTCATTAGTTGTAGGTGCTGGAGCTGGAGCAGGAGAAGCAGCGGCCCATGGGTCATTGGCTGCCGCAGCTGGTGCAGGGGCAGGTGCAGATGCCCATGGGTCGGTCGCTGCAGCGGCTGGTTGAGCTGGCTGCGCCCAAGGATCATTAGCTGCAGGAGCTGTTGGTGCAGCTGCTGAAGGCAAGGAGTTCGACGTATTATTAGGTACGGGTGTATTGGGAGCACCCCAGCTAGCAGCTTGTCCCCAGTTGCCTTCACCTTCGTTGGCGCCTGTGGGGCTTTGAGTTGTGTTGCTACCAGGGCTAGACCAGCCGCCACCTTCTGCCGCATTGGCTGCGCCAGAGCCTGCTACAGCTGCGCTGCCCCAGGGATCTTGTCCGTTCGCTGGGGCGGCTGGCGCTACTTGAGAGACAGCAGGTTGCGGTGCTGGGCTTGGAGCTGCTTGCGCGGCTGGTTGACCCCAAGCGTCAGCGGCTTCAGAACCTGGAACGGCCCAAGAGTCAGATGACTTCAGGGGAACGCCAGTATTTTGCGGTGCGGCGCCCTGGTTCTCGCTACCCCAACTAGAACCCCAGCCGCTTTCTGTCTTAGCTGGTGCTGTTGTAGGTTCCATAGCTGGCGTATTGCTACCCCAGCCACTTTGAGCGCTATTAGCACTACTTGTTGAGGCTGTTCCTGAACTCCAATCTAGGCCACCGCCCGAGGGAGCTGCAGGGTTAGAACCGGTGTTAGGCTTTTGCCCTGGTGGTGCCAAGCCAATTGCTGAACCTGGATGTTGTTCGAATGAACTTGCTGGACTGCCAGCCGGAGCCCCGCTCCAGTCTAGCCCTTGAGCTGTCACTGGTGCGCCCATCTTCTGCTTTATAGGTAGGCCAATCGGTGTTGGTGCACTCCAGCTTGAGTCAGCATCAGCAGCTTCTTGTCCTTGGCTCTGTGGGCGGCCGAAGTCTCCTCCGGTAGCCGGCATTTCTTGACTGGAGTAATCATCAGAATCCATCTCTAAAGGTGAGAGTTTCTGTGATTCGGATACTTTTCGTTTGATCGATTCAGCCAGAGTAAGAGGCGCTTCGTCTAATGGATTAGAAGTGGCACCGCCTGGCATACCAAACTTTTCGCCAAGAGATCTGGTGGTCGATTGGTTGTCGCGATTTTCAGCGGCATCATTGGCGCGGGAGCTAATCGATTTAAGACGGGAGAATGTACCCATCTGATCTTCGCGATCTTCTGCCGAAATGTCTGCTTCTTTGTCTTTACGGCCGAATTTGACTCCGGGTTTACGTCGATCGCTTGGTGATTCAACTTCGTCGTCTTCGACTGGGTCTTTACCCTTGCCTTTCTTGCCGCCTCTGTTGATGGCGCCTTTTTTATCGGTCTTATCTGCCTTGCCGCGTCCAGAATCTTTGCTCTGGCTGGCTTTGGCCTTAGGTTGCCCGCCACCAAACAAATTGGTGAACATGGCGAAGATAGAACCTTTTTTCTGAGGGAGTTGTTCCATGATCGTTCTCGCGAGTGCTTCCGGGTTCTGGGGACGCAAATCGTCAGGAAGTGGAGTGTCCTGAGCGGCTTGAATCATTTGATCGAGTTGGTGATGAAACTTTTGACCAGAGTCAGAAGTTTCTAGGTGATTGACGAAGGCGCGATGCTCTTGTTTAGAGAGTTCTTCATCGAACGATCTTTGAATCAGTAATCTGTACTCGGCGTCAGACATGAGATATCAACCTTCTATTTGCCATATTCTGCATCACCCGCGACCTAGACATTTGACTACTTGCACCCTGGCTCTGTAGAGCAAGGCCATGCATTTCTCTACTCTTTGATTAGTTACTATGGAAATTTGTTCATAGTTAAGATCAAGGCTGTGTCGCAAGAGGAAAATTCGCTTTAGTTCTTGTGGTAGAGAACCGATACAGCGTTTTACTCTTTGAACACCGAGCAATACAGTTGTCTCCCAGTCCATACTGGCAGAACCATCTTGAGCTGGGTCTGTGTCTTCTTCGTCTGGTGGACCGCTATTCTGGCTGTGATATTCACCCATGGCTTCAACAACATACTGAGAAAGCCAGTCCCAGATAGACATATCAGGATTTTTAGGTAATCCTTGATTGAGAGCACTGAAGGCATTATTGAAGGATGAAATAGTTACTTCGGCGGCATGTTCGTGGTCGCCAGTGCCTAGTAAGGCCACTGCGTAGATGCGCTCTTGGTGCACCCAGATGAACTCGTTGCGCTTGTCGTTGCCACCTTTTTTCAGGTCGGTAAGCACTGCAACTGCAGACTGGTCAAATTCTTTGGTGTTATTCTTCGATGGAAGCAGGGGCATATTTGATGGTCTTCCCACAGAGGCTAAATAGACGTGCGTGCTCAGGTTACCTCGCGGTGCCTGAAGGCTGCCTCTGTGAAATAGTGTGATTTGAGAATGTAGCCGCTAAGATTGGTTTACTTCCCTCACCCGCGAATCTAAATTGCCACTATTCTAGATTGCCACTATTCTGAAACTAAGCTGCAACCGCCAAGACGCCTATTTATCAGTTTACCTGATATACGGTTTTGCGAAAGTATCTGGAGACATTGAATTGCACCGATTTGTACAATTAGTTTGCAATTTCAGTCTTGAACTTTTGTGCACCTCCATATCGACTGAGTGCTAGCATGTCTCAAGATGAAACCCGCTACCATAGATGTACCACGTTTGCATGGTGCTAACCCCTAACAGGACTGATAAATCGGCAATGTCTGTTGTAAATAGTTTTTCTGTGATTGTAAAGAATGCCGAACCTGAGGCATTTAATCTTGGCTCAGTCACCCAGGCGCCGCGCTCGGCAGCAGCCCGAGATCTCGAAGCGGCTTGTGAGAACCTGGTTTTTGAGCCTTCTGACAACAAAATTCCCGATCTTGTTCTGGCTGCAATCAAGTTTGTTATGACTGGTTATTTCTCTGATGCTCATCAAAGCGGTTTATATAACCGTCAATTGCGCTTGTGGGAGACAATTTCTAAAATTGCTGTGGTGGAAGCGCAGCCGGTCACTAAGGGCTTTTTTCAAAAAGTTACCTTGCCAGTCTATGAGCTGCTTTTCAAAACCGTAAACGGCAAGGTGCCAATAGTAGCTTTGGTAATTGAACCCTCGGCTACAGCTAGTCACCTTGAATTGCTGAAAGACTTTTTGGCTAAAGTGGCAAAAATCCAGGCTCAATCTGGCAATCAGGTTAAGGGAGTCTTCGTCGTCTGTGATTCACCGTTCCCTCCAGCCATTTTGAGCTTTGTGGAAAAGGCAATTGGAGCGGAAGATCCGGTGGCACGATTTGACTCGATTTTGCCGCCACCCTACCAAGTTCACATTAATTTGGTTGTCAATCTACATGGAAAGTTTAAACAAGAAGAAAACCAAGAGCATATAGAAGAATCTGACAGTGGCCTTGTTACTGGTCGGTTGCAGTTGCTGCATCCCCAGTTGCGCGCTAAGAAAAATAATACGCCGAAGGATGATTGCAACTCCAGCCCCGTGCAAGTTAGCTTTCAGTAGACACTCAAGTTTAAATTCTAGAGCGGAATATTTCCGTGCTTGCGCCTTGGCCTTTCTACTCTTTTGTTGGCCTGTGCTTCGAGAGCCGCGATTAATTTCGAGCGAGTTTCAGCAGGCATGATTACATCATCTATATAACCGCCCTGGGCAGCAATGTAGGGGTTGGCAAAACGTTCTCTAAATTCGCCCACTAGTTCAGCATTGCGCTTGCCAGTAGTGTCTTGTTTGAGTTCTTTGCGATAGAGCAAATTCACGGCGGCCTCAGCACCAACAACAGCTATTTCAGCGGTAGGCCAGGCAAAGTTGAAATCGCCGCCGACATTTTTTGATCCCATTACGTCAAAGGCACCGCCATAGGCTTTGCGAGTAATAACGGTCAACTTTGGCACAGTTGCCTCACAGTAAGCGTAAAGAAGTTTGGCACCATGTCTGATAATGCCGCCGAATTCTTGGGAAGTTCCCGGTAGATAGCCCGGTACATCAACGAAGGTAATGACAGGAATGTTGAAGGCATCAAGGAAACGCACAAAGCGAGCGGCTTTGACTGAAGCATTAATGTCAAGGCAACCGGCTAAGCGTTTTGGTTGGTTGGCAACGATTCCGACAGAGCGACCACCAAGTCGAGCGAAACCAGTGATGATATTGGTAGCAAAATGAGGGCTTATTTCAAAGAAGTCGCCCTTGTCAAAAATGCGTTTAATAACGTCGTACATGTCGTAGGGTTTGTTGGCTTCTATCGGCACTAACTGGTTTAAGGCCGCGGCATCTTCGGGTTCTAAATCGCTTTCTGCACCCTCTTCAAAAAAGGTATTAGGTGCTGCATCAAGATTGTTGCTGGGGAGATACGAAAGCAGCTTCTGCGTCAACCAGAATGAATCTTCTTCGTCTTCGGCAAGCAGCTGAGCCACTCCAGAGCGTGAATTGTGAGTCATGGCTCCGCCCAGTTCCTCTAGGCTGACATCTTCTCCTGTAACGGTGCGTACAATTTCAGGGCCGGTGACAAACATGTAGCTTTTATCTTTGACCATGATGGTGAAGTCGGTCACGGCTGGGCTGTAAACAGCACCACCGGCACAAGCGCCATAAATCACTGAAATTTGAGGAATGACGCCAGAGCAGCCGACATTGCGATAAAAAATGTCGGCATAACCTGCCAATGAATGTACCCCCTCCTGAATGCGAGCACCACCACTTTCGTTCAGGCCAATCACTGGGCAGCCCGCTTGCTTTGCTAAGTCCATCACTTTGCAGACTTTACGGGCGAAAACCTGCCCTAAGGCACCACCAACAAAAGTGGCATCATGGGCAAAAAGATAAACGGGGCGACCATCTATTTTCGCTTGTCCGGTGATGACGCCATCGCCGAGTGCTACTTTGCTTTCCATGCCGAATTCTTGACACTGGTGCACGGCGTAGCGGTCAATTTCTAAGAAGCTGCCTTCGTCTACCAATTTCTCAATGCGCTCGCGTGCCATCAAAACGCCGCGCTCGTGTCTTTGATTTCTGACAGAATCAGCAACGTGGCTGGCTTCATTGCGCTTGTCTTGAAGCTTCTTGTTCGGGTCTGACTTAAGCGTTTCCATCGGAAATAGACCTATATTATGGGGCGAGTAAATAACCGGTTAGAAGGCAATGCCTTTTGTGGCTACCAAGAAGAAGTGAACTATTGTAAGGTAAATCGACATTGTACAGACATCCAGGATGCTGGTAATAAATGGACCGCTGGCATGCGCTGGTTCTACGCCAAAACGCCTGAATAGTATGGGCATTAGGGTGCCAATCACTACGCCAAAAGTCATGGTGATGAAAAGAGAAACTCCCACCACCACTCCTAGTTGATAAGAGGACTGGTGCAAGAAGCGGCTGATGAGATAGGTGGCGAGACCGCAGAAGAGACCGAGCAGCATGCCTACTTTTAGCTCGTGAAAAATATTGCGCAAGGCGGCCTTGAGACTGAGAGCAGTTTTGCCGCTACTTTGAATTTGAATACAAGTACTTTGGGTGGCTACTCCACCGGTGACTCCTGATAGCAGTGGCATAAATGATGCTGCTTGAACCATGTGTTGAATCACTGAATCGAAGTGGGTAATGACTGAGGCTGAGCCGCTCTCAATCAATAGTGTAATGATCAACCAGGGCAGTCTGGCCGAAAAGGCGCTGCGCACGTTGTAGTTGAGGACGTCTTGATTTTCGGGGCCGGTGGTAATACCAGAAGATTGAAAGATGTCTTCAATTGCTTCTTCTTTTAAAACGTCGATGACATCATCGGCGGTGATGATACCGAGTAGTTTCTTTTGCTTGTCAACCACCGGTAGAGTGAGCAAGTCATAGCGGCTCAAAATCTCAGCTGCTTGTTCTTGGTCTTCGTCGGCCTGAACAAAGACTAAGTCTTCATCCATGACGTCTCTCACCAAAATTTCTGGCGCAGCAGTGAGCAGTTCTTTTAGAGTAACTTCTCCAACTAGAACTTCTTCTTCGTCGACAACATAGACGTCATAGATTTCTTCTTCTAAGTCTTCGTATTTTTCGCGCAGATAGACGAGAGCTTCGGCCACTGTCATACCAGCATGCAAAGCTAGATAGTCAGTGGACATGATGCCACCAGCAGTATCTTCTTTGAAGGTCATAAGCTGGGTCAGATCTTCTTGAGCTTCGACGTCTGAAACCTGACTGATCAAATCACGAGCTTTATCTTGGGGTAATTCAGAAAGTAGGTCGACGGCGTCATCCGGCGACATATTGCTGATTAGAGCCACGATGCTGATGTCGCCTAGGTCGCGTAAGAGTTCAGTTTGACCATCAGGCTCAAGCTCAGCCAATAAAGCCGAGGCATTGTCAAGGTCTAGTAGGCGAAAGCAGGAGATGCGATAGCTTGGGCCTAACTCCTCAAAGCACTCAGCTAAGTCTGCCGGGTGCTGATCGTTTAACAGCAAGCGCAGTTTCTGGCGTTGGCCAAGGTCGACCAACTCCGTTAAAACATTCGGCGCAATTAGCTGTTTTTCTGTCATAGCAATAACCCTACCAAGCCGGAGAGGTTGACAGAAGGGCTTTTGTCTAATTAGTTAACAGTTGGGCGGCAAGAAGGCTATTATGAGAGCGAATTAGCAATCTAGTCGTCGAGATAACCAGCTAGTCGAGAAGACCAGTTTGGTTGCCGCAACTTACGAAAGGCCTTGTGCTCTATTTGCCTAACCCGTTCTCTGGTTATATTGAAAAGTCTTCCCACTTCTTCTAAGGTTCTCTGCCGGCCATCTTCTAGGCCATAGCGCAGATGCATAATGTCGCGTTCGCGAGGGGTGAGTTGGCTGAGCATACGACTGAGATCTTGACGCATTAGCTCTTCAGCAGTTGTGGCATCTGGCCTGGTAGCCTCGTTATCCTCAATCAAATCGCCAATGTAAGTTTCGTCATCGCGGTTAAGCGGCATTTCCATTGAAACTGGCTCGCGGTCTGCGGCCATAATTTCTTGAACTTTGCCTACTGGAATTTCGAGAGCCGACGAAAGTTCGTGTTCGTTTGGCTTGCGGCCCAATTCTTGCGAAAGCTTTGAGCTTGTTTTCTTGAGTTTGTTTATCGATTCAACCATGTGCACTGGTACGCGGATGGTGCGAGATTTATCAGCCAAACCGCGGCTAATGGCCTGTCGAATCCACCAGGTGGCATAAGTAGAGAATTTGAATCCTTTAGTATGGTCAAATTTTTCGGCTGCTCGGATAAGGCCGAGATTGCCTTCTTGAATCAAATCTTGGAAGGGAAGGCCGCGGTTTAAATATTTTTTTGCAATCGAAATAACCAGACGAAGATTGGCTTGGATTAGCTTCTTTTTTGCCTCACCGTCTCCTTTAGCAATACGGCGAGCCAGCTCGATTTCCTCATCGGGCTTGATCATTTTTACGCGACCAATTTCGCGTAGATATAGCCGCACAGAGTCTTCAGTAAAGCCAGCGGCTTCTACTTCTTTCTCCTCCGGCTCATCGTCGGCCTCCGGCTCATCTCCGGCACCGAAGACGTCGGCATAATCCTCAGAAAGGTCATCGGTAACTTTTGCAGCCAACGCGAGTAAACTCCATAACGCAGGAAAGAAAATTGAACCAAGAAACAGCGGTACACTTGAGAGTGTTGAGGATAGTTTCTACCTTCCTCCTCTCTCCCTGCTATTTACCCAAATCTCAGTCAACTCTAAGCAGTCAAGGGATTGATTAACTTTTGTAAATTTGGTGCTAAGCTGTGCGAACCGTAGACAACTATAAGGGACTAACTATGTACGGGTACTGCGGAGATAAGAGATTCATTCATGATTGAAGGCGATTTGGCCGATGTTAGCCTACCAGGCTTACTGCAATGCCTTGCCACCGAATCTAATAAGAGCTTCCGGGTGCAACTTGTTAGTGGCCCTCAAAAAGGCGAACTTATTGTCTCTGAAGGAGAAATTCTTGCGGCCAATTTCGGTTTGCTTGAAGGCAATGATGCCCTGACAGAATTCCTTTTTTGGGGCGACGGAACTTTTAGAGTTGAACGCTTTGATTTGGCTGAGGATGCTTCGTTTAGCCGCAGTTTGACTATCGCGCTAAGGCAATTGAATAGTTTTGCCGACCAAATTCTCTTCTTGCAGAAGAGCAATGTTGGTTTGAATACAGAAATTGTTCCTTCGCCCAAATTCGGTACTCAAGAGTGGCAAGAAGCTCTGCAGAAATTGCCCCTGTATAAAGAAGACTATGTTGTTCTAGGCTGGGTCACTGACGGGCGCACTATGCGCCAGGCCATGCGCGAATTCAACTTTGATGTTGTGCAGGCAACTAGCTCGCTCTTTCGATTGTTGAGTACTGGTTCAGTTGATTGTATTCGTCCTCAGCTTGTTCCAGAGCTGGACAGTTCTGGAGAAGTAGAGGTTGAACCAAGCCCGGTTGAGAAACCTAAGCCAGAATCGAGCAAAGAGAAGTCTGACAAAGTCAGCCCTAAAGCTGACCCTACTAGTAGTATCAAAGAACCAGATTTACTTCCTGAATTTGATATGGAACCTGAGCCTGATTTGGTGCCAGAGAAAGTGCAAGAAATAGTACCAGAGGTCGTTATTGCAGCCCCCGCCCCAGCAGCGGTGCATGACTTTACTCCTACTCCTACTCCTAATTCTGATCTTGCTCCTGCTCCTGCCGCTGCAGCCCCCGCCCTTGCAGAAGCTAACCGGGGTGAAGATGTAATTACTTCCGATAGCTTGCCCGCTGTTGGTAGTCCTGAATTTATGGAATTGATGGCCAAGGCCCAACAAGTTTCTGCCGTTGAAGCCGTGAAGAAGGCTGATAATCTTGTCGCCGCTACTAGTGTTATGGAAAAGCCCAAGCCCAGGCTTAAGTCTGATGCTGAAGTTACATCACCTCCAGCTGAACCTGAGAGAAAGTCGTTTGATATTCGCCGCACCGATCCTCTTCCTCTAGTGGCAATCGACATCGAACGACTATTCCAAACAACTTTTCACGTTGCTCCTTTTGGCCAGGTTGCTCTCAATAACAATGCTCTTGACGACGATATGAAGAAAATCGTATCGGCATTTAAAGCAGGTAAAACATTTATCAATGTTGCTACCGACGGCGGACATGGTCATGACCCGGCGCAAATATTACATACTTGCAAGTATGCCTTAGAGCGTGGTTATATCGACCCACCGGACCAGGTGGTTAGTTTGACTGCCGATCTATTGCTTGGCCGAGTTGAGCTAGAACAGTATCTATTGCAGCGTCGCCGCTTAAATGGCGATGAATTGAGAGACGTTATTGAGATGGCTAAGCAGAAAGGCATTAAGCTGGTTGAGCTGCTAGTTAAAATGGGCTTCATGACCGATTCTGACTGGGATCGACTGAACCAAGAAAAAGAAAGGTTTGCACCTCGCTAAATTTCCTGAAATTAGAGCGCCTATTAGGTAAACTCAGTTTCTGGTAGCTAAATCATTGAAGAGGTTATATGACCGATAAGTACAATCGCCGCGAAAAGAAAACCCGTCGCAAGGCCAAAGTGAACAGAAAGAAAGCAATAGTTAGAGAGAACATTGCTAAGTCCCAGTCTGGCAAGTAATAAGAATCGGGAAATAGTAAGAGTTTAAAATGACAGCAAAGCGAATAATGTCGGGTATGCGCCCCACCGGGCGTCTTCACCTGGGACACTATTTTGGCGCCCTCTCAAACTGGATTCAGTTTCAGAGTCGCTATGAATCATATTTCTCCATCGTTGACTGGCACGCTCTGACCACTAAGTTTCAGAACACTAAAGAAGTGCAGGGTCATATCTGGGAGATTGCCCTCGATTGGCTGTGTGTGGGCATTGATCCCGACGTCTCGACAATGTATGTGCAATCAGCAATCCCTGAGATCGCCGAGCTACATCTACTGCTTTCGATGATCACTCCCCATAACTGGGTTGAGCGTGAGCCAACTTTGAAAGATATGGTGAAAATGCTCGATTCAGACGAGCATGCTGCTCATGACAAGATCACCTACGGTTTGCTCGGTTATCCGGTCTTGATGACTGCTGATATTCTCTCGTTCAAGGGCGAACTGATTCCCGTAGGCAAAGATCAAGAGTCGCATCTTGAATTTGCTCGTGATGTTGCCCGGCGCTTCAATCATTTATATGGTGTCAGCTATTTCCCTGAGCCCAAGCCCGAATTTACTGAAACACCTTTGCTCAAAGGCATTGATGGCCAAAAAATGGGCAAGTCTTTCAACAACGATATCAAGATTGCTGATACCGATAGTGATACCGAGAAGAAAGTAAAACAGGCGATCACTGATCGCACTAGAATCGCCAAGAGTGATCCTGGTCACACAAATCTTTGTGAGGTACCATGGCCTCTATATAATGTTTTTGCTAAAGACCAAGACTATCTCGCTCAGGTAAAGAGCGAATGTGAAACGGCACAAATTGGTTGTGTTGATTGCAAAAAACGCTTGGCTGTTCATATCAATGATTTTTTCAGACCGTTTCGAGAAAAACGCATTGAACTGGCTAAAGATCCAGAGAAAGTGCGCAAGATTCTTGAACATGGCAATATGAAAGCTCGTAAGGTAGCAAGTCAGACTCTCAGCGAAGTGCGCGATATTATGGGCATGGTTAACTGGTAGACTTTAAGTTGAAACAAGTTAACCATTATTTTGGTAACTGGTAACAGTCATTCCAACTCTCTTAAGCAGCAAAAATATTGAGCGTATTTTGGTCATGGCACTGACAGTTTGTCTTTGCTGCACCCAAACAGGCTCATGGATCTGCTTGATTGCCCTCTTGCTTGTGGCGCTTTTCAGCACTAGCAGCGAAAGAAACGCACGTTTTGCCGCTCTGAAGCAGGCACCGTTGTTATGTCCACTGCTTCTTTACTGCTTTGCCGTAGTGGTCTCCGGGTCATTTACTCCAGGTTGGTCCTTAGCCGAAGCCTTTAAAGCTCTAGTTTCTCTTCGGGGAATACTGGTCACCTATTTGGTGGCTTATCAGCTTTTTGCCCATGATTCTGGCGCCCGATTGACCCTTCCTGCCTTGAGCTGTTTGCTCTTTTGTGGAGCACTTTCTGGTCTTTTCGGCTTGATTCAACAGGTCTTCAATTTCCATCCCTTTACCTATCCCTTTTTGCAGGCAACAGGCTTTCTTAATGAGCCAATGTCGTTTGCTGGATTGATGCAACTGACAAGTTTCTTAGGTCTTGGTCTATTGATTCAGGGTGGCTATAAGTTGCTGCCGCTCTTGTCTAATAAATTTGTCTTTTTGCTAATCGTTATGGCAAATTTTCTCGGATTGATTTTTGCCAGCGAGCGCAGTGCCTGGCTGGGCATGATCTGTGCGCTCTTATGTGTTTGTTTCTATATTTCACCAAGAAGATTTTTCGAGGGTTTGATTGCTTTAGCTATATTGTTTGCTCTGGCCTGGTTTACCGTACCAGTAGTTCAGACCCGGCTGAGCCCCTTGCTTAATGCTAAAACCGATGTTGGTGTCACTGCCCGCATCAGCATTTGGAATCAGGCCTGGCAGCTATTTCAGGAGCACCCTATGACGGGAGTGGGAGCCTTGCACTTCCCCCGTATAGATTTGCCAGAAGCGATTGTGCCTGGCCATTCTAAAGATCTCAATCATGCCCACAGCAATTATCTACAGATTCTCTCAACCACTGGAATACTAGGCTTTACTAGTTTTCTCTGGCTCTTAATAACAGCCCTATCATCTGCTTATAGGCAAGCTAAATTGCCTAACCCTTTATATGCTGCCATTGGTTTGGGCCTGTTTGGGGCGATGGTTTCGCTTGCGGTGGCAGGTGTATTCGAATACAACTTCGGCAGTGGCCAGGTCAAATTAATACAATGGTTCTTGCTAGCCCTCTTACTTCCTGCTGTGCTTGTCGCTAAACACGCAAGTCTAGCCAGCCCTTCGATTGATAGCGCCAGGCAATTAGAAAACCCTGAATAAAGATAGAAAATACCATGGCCGACCAGACACCGTTTGGACCCATATGCAGTGCCAAGGCTAGAACGTATGCAATTGGAATGCGAATTAGCCAATTGCAAATTAGAGTAAACCACATGGGTGTTTTTGTATCACCCGCCCCTTGCAGGGCACCGGTCAAGACCATACCTAAGGCGAGAAATGGCTCTGCCATAGCGTTAATGCGCAGATAGTCAGCGGTATACCGCACAGTACCGGGCTCGTTGCTCATAGCATGAGCTATTGGCGTGGCGGCAAAATATAGCACTATGCCCAGTACCACCATCGACCAGATGCCAATCCAGGTCACTCGCCAACCAGCTTCAAAAGCTCTATCGATTTCGCCAGCACCAAGGTTCTGCCCGACTATAGAAGCCACCGATAAACTCAAAGCCATGAGCGGCATAAATATAAATGATTCTACGCGCATGCCGATTGTCCACGAAGCTAAAGCACTGACTGAATCAGGGCAGCGCGCCAATATGAAAAAGACGACGAAGACTGACAGTGACCAGGCTAGGCGTTGTAAGGCCGACGGTATACCGATTCGGGCGATGCGAATAATTTCTTTACTGTCGATAGGATAAATAGCTTTGAGGCTGTCTTTTAGGGGCGAGCGGGAGATTGCCCAGACTGCGAGAGTGGCGCCGACAGTGCTAGCTAATAGGGCAGCATAGGCGATGCCTAGCACTCCGAGGTTGGGGATAGGCCAGCCATATATTACAGTTAGTAGGTCGCCGGCAATATTGATGGCGGTCATGACTGACACTATATACAGTGGCGTTTTGCTATCGCCAATAGCTCGGAATGCTGCATTAGCTATGGCCGTAAAACTAAATGGAATAAGCATGAAGCTGTAGGCAATGAGATATTGCCGGCCGGGAATGAGTACTTGATCAGACGGTGTGAAGAATGGCAAAACATAGTGACCTAGTAAAGTAGCAGCAGCCGTCATGCTTACGCCGAGAATAATAGACAAGGTAAACGATTGCCCTGTGGCGTGGATCATTGCTGCTTTGTCATTGGCGCCGAATGCCCGAGAAACGATAGCAGTTGAGCCAACGCCCACAGAGAGAATAAATAGCAAAAAGAGAAAGAGTACGTGCTCAGCTAGTCCTACTGCCGCTTGAATGTTTGAGCCAAGAAATCTGGCCACATAGACGTCGCATATACCGACAAAGGAATTAGCAATGGTCGTGAGCAAGAGGGGCCAGCTCATAATATATATCGCTCGCCACAGATTTCCCGTCACTAGCGGTTGCTTTTGCTTCTCTGCTATTTGCGAGTCAACATCTTTGGGCTGAGTGGTCACTATTTTCTCTTTTTGATTTTAGACAGTGAGCCTTTTTGCATTGCTGTCAGTAGCGCGGCACGGGCCAGAAGCCTAGTGGAGTCGAGAACGGGTAAAACTGAATCTTGTTGCTCTATTAAGAGTGGGATTTCGGTGCAGCCTAATATAACTCCATCGCAGCCTCGCCGCTTCAAGACATCTATTACTTCTTGCATAAATTGGCGAGAGCTGTCATTAAACTTTCCATTGACCAGTTCTTCAAATATGATGCGGTTTATTTCTTTTTTGTCGCTCTCCGATGGCGTCTCGGAAGCAATGTCGATAGCTTCGAGCTTCAAGGGATAAACAGGACCTTCCATCAAATATCTTGTGCCAAGTACGCCCACTTTTGTCAGACCTTTTTGTTTGGCTTCAGCTGCCACCACTTCAGCAATATGTAACCAGGGAACAGGAGAGCTGGCTGCCGCTAGCTCAAAGGCTTGATGAATAGTATTGTCTGGGCAAATAATGAAGTCAGCACCCATGCTCGCTAAGCGCACGGATGAGTCGGTCATTAGTTGTGCTACACCTTGCCAACCGCCCTTGCCTTCCAGAGTTTGCAGGTAGAGCCCGAGTGGATGGGTGTGCAGACTTACTTCGGGATGCCAGTGACGCCCCATAATTGCCTGGGCTTCACTGCAAATCGTGCGGTAGCAAAGAGCTGCGCCTTCAGCGCTACAGGCGGCGATACCAATGTGTTTAGTCATTATCTAAATTAGTCTTGATCAAATGGGTCAGAGCGGTAATCATCGCTTATTTTGAATGAATTGTCAGACCGTCTAGACTTTTCAATTAAACCTTGTGCCCGTGCCTTTTTTAGCACAGCGTCAACCATTGGCTTAACGGCATTAAGGTCAGGATTTCCTTTAGCGTCGAATTTCCCCTCGACTAAAGCAGTCATCATTTGAATTTCTTTGGCCGAGAAACCTTGGGTAAATTGTTGGAGAATGTCTTTTTCTTTTGCTGTAAATTTGTCGCCACGCAGGGCATCTTGTCGCTTAATTTCGAGGTTGAGATCGACTTCTTGATCTAATGCTGCGGTTTCTTCTGTTTCACTTTTCCCTCGACGAATGGCGTCGTTTTCGGCGTCATAGCCTTCTTCTACACGTTGCTTGCCGCCACGAATTGCCTCTAAGGTTTCGTTGCCCTGTCCCCGTTTTGTCACTGATGGATAGTCAATTACAACTAGCTCACCAGTTTCTTTGCTAAGTCCTACCTGTCCTTCAATGCCAGAGCCGACATCGGTAATTTCTAGGCCTTTCGAATCTAGTTTCTGATGCAGAGCGTCGACTAAATCAGGGGAATATCGTTTGCCCACTACGGCTAGCTCTTGCACATATAAATTTGCCGTGCCCGAAAAGCCTGAGCCTGCCAGTTCGATTTCGTGTACCTTGCCGTATATTTTGGCATCACCTGGGCGTTTGCCCCAGATCGGGTCCCAGCCCCCTTCTGCTATGGTCACTTTTAGTGCCCCACCATGAGGAAATTGAGCACTCTTGGCCAGTTCTAGCACTGCTGGAGAATCGTTGCCGTGGCCTAAGCTTTCAACTATGGTTTGATTTCTCAGAACACGATCGCCTCGGACAAATTCAGCAACTTCTCGCAATCCCATTTGCTCAAGCACAGTCGAGGCTTTTTCCAGTGCAGGTTTACCGATAACTTCTTCTGCGAGCTTGCTTGCTGCTTTGTCGCCGGCATGTTTCCTGGCCGGCGCAGTGGCGCGGTCATAGGCTTCATCAGAAAATGATGAGTCACCTTTTTGTTGGCCCCCTTTTACTTCTGTTTTAGCACCACCTTCGATGGCACTGCTCTTAACGCTGAGGCTGCGATTTTCTAGGTTGTTTGGTCGACCTAGCTCAGTCAGCGTGGCTTGCATCGCTCGATTCCCTAGAGAATTGCCTCTCGAAGCGTAGGCATAGCTAGGCTCAAGTTCTGAGGTGTGCAAGAGTGGATTGATTGATGCCATGAAATTATCAAAGCGCTGATAACTTGTGCCGATCTTTTCTTGAATACTCGCTCTTATTGCTTCAAAAGCAGGTCGCACGGTGCTCTCAGTCCTGGCCTTTGCGCTTGGGTTTTCTTTTGTATTTTCAGCAGCTCTAAGGCTTTCAGATTTTGCCACTTCAGGTTTTGCTACTTCACTTCTAGCGGCTTCGGCCTTACCGGCTGGCATTAAACCACCGAGGGCTCCGCCGACAAGAAACATTGAATAAGCAGCCTCAACTCTTTCTTGATTGGTGGCACTGCGCCCTTCGATAATTCGGGCGTGGGTTTCAGCGCTTATTAGGCCGGTGGGGATGCCCGCTACTGCCGCGCCGAAGGCATTGTTAGTGAAGAGTTTGCTGACCAGAGGCTTTTCGGCTGCTAAACCAATTTGTCGCAAGCCAAGTGTACCGGTGGTCAATGAGGCAAAGGTTACTGCTCCTACGGCACCGTTTTTGAGGCGTCCCGTCATAAAATCACTGTTGTTTAGTTGCAGGTCTGATTGACCGAAATTTGGTTCTAGGGGTTTGAAAATTGCCTCGGTGCCGAAGCCAGCCACCGCCGTTTCGGCTATGAGTAAACTGTTTTTGCCTAATAATCTGCTAGCACTTTCAGCTCCCGCTTTCACTTCGGCTGTTAAACCTGCGGCTCCAAATGCTTTATGGGTAACGGCATAGGCCGCTATAAATGGAACTAATTTTCCTGCTGAGCCAAACTGCTGACCATACCAGGCCGCTGAATTAAATTCAGCCTTGACCGGCGCTTCCATAAAGGTAAGGCTTTGAGCTAACTTGGTCGAACCCGAGGCCTGATCGACTATCTGGGCTACCCCTTTAATGGGGGCTTGCAGGCTTTCGTATGCCGCTGTCTGCAAGAAAGAACCAACCAAACCGTGGGTCTCAGGGCTAGCGTGGGCAGCTTCTTGATTACGCTCGATGGGCATGTTTTCCTCAGTCGCACTGAAGACTTCATACCCTTTTATCGGCCAGATTTATCGCCTGGGCTAATTTGGGTCTTGTAGGCTGAGGGATTCTTTGGAGAAGGGTTTGCGGGCGCCGCAATCGATGGCACGTTCTGTACCTTTAATCGAGCCTTTGATGACGCCGCTAACCACACCATATGCCATTCCTGAATAGGAGCCAACGGTGCGAGCAAAGAGATCGGGCTTGTCGCCCCCGGAGACGTCATCTGTCATTTGATCGCGCATGCGCAGGGTCTCATGTGAAATATCGCGAGCGATACGCACCGGTACGCCTACTGTCATGCCCATCAGCACTCCACCAACGGCCATGGGCGCTGCCAGCAGATTGCGACCAGCTTTGTGGCTGGAAGCTTTAGTCTGACTGGGCTTTAGGCTAAGTTTTGCCCGTTCTTTTGGCGGCTTGGCTGTAGCGGGATCTTGAGCTAGCCCTGCGTCTGGTGTGTTGAGGATGCGATAGTCGTTGATGTTAATCTCGTCTTCGCGTGTTTGGCTGGCTTCTCCCTCAGCCAGAGCTGGGGCTACCGACAGACACAGAATGGTCAGGGCTAGAGCCAGATTGTGATTTAGATTGACCAATTTCACTCGTCTAAACCTATGAAATAGCTGCTTTTACTTTCTTGCTGAAGTGGTCGGTGAGGCGTCTCAATGTCGGTGAGATATCGTCATTCTCAAGCACTGCGTCGATCAAGAACATTTTGTCGCTCTTAAGAGCGCTGGCCAACGCTTTTTTGAAGTCTGCTGCTGAAGTGGCTTGCATGCCGTTGCCGCCGACTGCCTTTGCCAGTTCTGTATAGTCCCAGCGTGGCAGATCAAAATAGTCGCGTTGCTGATCGATGAAGCGCAACATGGCATAACTGGCGTTGTTGAAGACAATGACAATGGGGTTGAGGCCCATCTTCACAGCTGTGCTAATCTCCATACCGGTCATCTGGAAGGCACCATCGCCGACCAGTACTATTGGTCTTCGGCTCGGCATTGCTAGCTGAGCACCAATAGCTGCTGGTACACCGAAGCCCATGCTGACATAGTAGCCTGGAGCTAAGAAGATATCGGTTTGCAGGCTCATGCCAGCATACATACAATCGCCAGTATCGGTGACAACAGAATAGTCATTGCTGTTCTCTAAGACTTCATTGAGGGCGCTAATCATGGCTGCTACTGTCAAGTTCTTGCTGCCAGCTGGTGCTTCGATTACTTCTTTAGCAATTGATGGCACTGTGAAGCGGCTGGTCGGCTTTAGTTTTGCGGTAGTTGTCTCCAGTAAAAGGTCGAGAACTTGGTCGAGTTTGAGGCCGTTATAGTGGTGGTGCCCCACCATTACTTCATGGTTGTTAATTTGCACTAGATTGTCAGGGCTGAGTTTGGCTGTATATCCGCCGCTTTCCATCTCGGTCATCACTGCACCAAGGGCGATGACACAGTCTGAACCTTCCACATAGTCTTTGACTTTAGGATTGCCGAATTGTCCGAAATAATTGCCTATGAAGTTCGGATGGCTCTCAGGGAATGTTGCTTTGCCAAGAATTGAAGTTACCACAGGCAGGTTCAGGGCTTCAGCGAAAGCAATGACTTTGTCTTTCAGGCCAAAACGTCTTACTTCTACGCCAACCATAAGAACGGGTTGCTTGGATGCTTTGAGAAGTGCAGCAATTTCATTGACAGCGACACTGAGGGCGGGGTTAACTGCTGCCAGATCTGGTAGCTTGGTTTCGCTCAGTTCTAGTTCTTGATTGACCATGTCGCGCGGTAGTTCGATATAGCCAGGTCGTGACAATTTGAGAGTGGTGTCAAAGACTCGATCGATTTCGCCTTGAGCTGTTTTGATATTGTCAACTATGCTGGTTGACTCGGTTACTTGAGCAAAAACATCGTGCTGGGTATTGAAATTTTTCACACAGTGGTGCAGCTGAGGTTTGTCTTTACGGAAGCGAGTTTCAGGGGCTCCGCTGATTACTAGTAACGGTGACTCTTCAGCGTACGCCAGGCCAACCGGATTGATCATGTTGAGGCCGCCGGCTCCATAAGTTACCAGGGCTACTCCTAGCCCCCGCAGCCTAGCATAGGCGTCAGCAGCGTAACCAACCGATGGTTCGTGGGTGAGCACAACAGTCTTCAGATTGGTCCGTGCCTGGGCTGCATAAAATGGCAGAACAAAATCACCAGGAATACCAAAGGTGTGCTCTACGCCTGTCTTTTCAATGCGCTCAAAGATGTAATCGGCTAACTTCATCATTCACTCTCATTTTGCAAACACTTAAGGTTAGCTCCAATTGCGCCTTTTGTCATATTGGAGAAGTATAATATCGACAGATGGCCACACTCGAACCAAATAGCGAATCTTCCACTGTCTCTCCTGGAGCCAAGCGCACTGGCCCTATAGGCGAGCGCGTTTTTAGGCGCAGATTGGTCAAACATTTGCTGCGCTATTTCTACTTGCTTATGCTAGTTGGTTTGTCTGTTTCGATGCCGATGAGTTTTATTGAGCGGGCCCAGTTGCATCATAATATTGACTTGGGCTCTGAGCTATTTATGCTGCTCTTCATTTTAGGCATAAACATTTTGATTTTGCCCTCTGCCTTTTTCGAAGTTAACGGCATAATTTTTAGCGAGGCTGGTCTGAAAATCGAAACCATGCTCTTGCCAGTAAAGGTACCTTTTGATCAAATTGTCAGCTTCACCGCTCCAAATTATTTGGTTTGGGCAGTTTTGAGGACGAAAAGAGGTTTTTATTTGATTAACAGAAAGGACATCACCAATTTCGATGAACTGTATGGCCTTCTGGCTCCTAAACTTCCTTCTGCGTCACTTTAGTTGATAGCGCTTTGGTAAAGTGGTGGTCTAAACTATTTACCTATATATAGCAAGAGACTTTGGGGCAAGATGAGTAAGGGCAAGATTCGGATTTTGATCGGTAAACCGGGGCTCGACGGGCACGACCGGGGCGCCAAGGTAATTGCTAGGGCTTTGCGTGATGCTGGTATGGAAGTGGTGTATACCGGCTTGCACCGTTCTCCGGAAGAGATTGTTGAGACCGCTATTCAAGAAGACGTTGATGCCATAGGGCTTTCTATTCTGTCAGGGGCCCATCTGACACTCTTGCCTAAAGTAGTTAAGCTTCTAAAAGAGCAGGGCGTTGACGACATTTTGGTCTTTGGTGGCGGAGTAATGCCTGATGAGGACCGCGATTCTCTTTTGAGTCAGGGTATTGCCGAAGTTTTTGTACCGGGCGGCGCCACAGTGCGCACAATCGAATTTTTGCGCAATAAATTTCCAGGGCGAGAGTAAGGCTCAAAAGCTGTAGCCTGTCCGCTTTACATCGTAAAACCACCATTGGCAGTTCGGTCGGACAAGGCTATATTAATTTCCTGGGTGACGCCTATTCGTTTTCGTTATTTTGAGGCGTCGTTCTGGGTATATCAAAGTGTGGACATAACAGCCGATAAAAATCGATGTGATTAATAGTGAGTTTTGCAGATTAATTCTGCTGGACTTATCTCTTGAAAGCCTGTTATACTAGCGTCAAGTAACTCATCTCCAACTGGAGACGGAAATCAGTGGATAATTTTTTCTCAAACGATGAAACTGAAAAGAGCATTTTCGAAGGGGCGCCAAGCTTCTGGGAAATGCGTCATGGGATAAAAGAGTTGGCCATGTCTATGATGCCAGAAGCTCGTGACGTCACAGTCAAGGGCATTCCTCAAGCATCAGCTCAGGCTCTTTGTCGCAATGACGATCTTACGGACCGGGCCTACGCTTAACTTCAACAATTAAGATTGGCTCACCGTAGGAAGGGTTCGAAAGGGCCCTTTTTGTGTTGTTTATTTTCCTTCCACTGCAAAAACTTCTAAACTTGCTACAATTATGTCGTCTAGGTCTAACCTGGGCGGCTGTTTACTTTTAGGCAGCTTTTACTAAGTAACATGGTTGCATAATCAAAGGATTCTATTCCTTAACCAATGAATTCGAAGCCGACAACGTACAGCAAAGGTGACGTCGTCTTGGTGTCCTTTCCATACACCACCGATGACGGATCGACTCAGACTAAGCGTCGGCCTGCTGTACTGATTTCAAATGACTACAATAATGCTCGTCTAGATGACGTGCTGCTCGTGCCTTTGACCAGTAATACCTCAAGAGCGGCTCGCGAGCCCACACAAGTTGAGGTCTTAATGAATACTCCGGAAGGCAAGGCCGCTGGACTTAGACTCGATAGCGTAATCGATTGCACAGTTATTGCTACTATTCCGAAAACTCTTGTAGTCAGCAAAATTGGCGCCTTTCCACAAGAAGTGATGGAGAAGGTGGACCAGTGTTTAATGATTGCCATGGCAATCGGAAGGCCAGTGGGCCAACCTGGGCCTCAACCTTAACCCAAGCCTTATTCAGGTCCGTGGGCTAGAACGAAGGCTATAGCGTATTCTTTTTCGTGGCTCATAGTTAGCTCGAAGCTGTTTAGCCCCAGCAATGCCGCCCGTTCTTTGGCCTTTCCGTGAAGAGCGATGGTGGGTGCCCCTGAGGCTAAGCGTACGACTTCAATTTCTTTCCAGCCGACGCCGACAAAGCCAGTGCCAAGGGCTTTTGCAGTTGCTTCTTTGGCGGCAAATCGCGCTGCTACTCGGGCGAGAAAGTCTTTGGGGCGCGACAAGACATAAGCCTTTTCGCCGGCGGTTAGTATCCGATCGAGAAAACGAGTGCCAAAGCGCTTGTAGACTTCTTCTACGCGCTTAATTGAGCAAATGTCGGAGCCAATTTTAAAGTTCATTTTTACAGTTTTGCTTAGAGCTCTGGGGGAAGCTCGGCCGTGCGAGTGCCAAAAAGAACCACTTGCTCTGGCTCGGTCAATTCTTCGTGAAGCTGGGCTACGCTTTTTTCCAGGCCCGGGTGACGAATGTCGGGGGCGATTTCTAAAAGAGGCACGAGAGCAAAAGAGCGCAGATGCATTTTGGGGTGTGGCAAGTGAAGGTTGGGGCTCTCCATAACGCTGTCGCCATAAAACAAGATATCGAGGTCGATGATACGCTCTTTTACTCTTTGATTGTTATTGTGCCGATGCAGCTCTGTAAGCCGCTTTTCAATGTCTTGGCAAACATCGAGTAAATCTTGGGCGCTGAGGCTGGTTTCGATAGCAACTACTGCGTTGACGAACCACTGTGTATAGGCATCACCAATTGGCTCGGTCTCGTAGAGGCTGGAGCATTCTAAAACTGTGATGCCCTGTATGTCTTTGAGAAATTGCATGGCTTGTTGGACATAGCCGAGGCGATCGCCTTCGTTTGAACCCAGACCAATGTAGGCTTTGACTTTTCTCTTGTTGCCACGCAACTTTCTTTCCACAGACTTTGAATCCTTGATGACCTGGAGTTTGTAATTTGAATGGAACAATTATAGTATGACCCTCGGTCAACTCCATGTATTCAGGCAATCCAGTGAACTCTTCTTCTAGTAAGCCAGCTATAACGACTTTTCCAAATTGGCGACGACTGCTGCCTTTTATTGTCTTGGCCGGGGTGTTCGTATTTGGATTGTCTTTTCCGATTTCCAATCTTTTTATTGTCAGGGTGAAATTGCCTGATCAAAGCGGAAATGCTGCTTTTGCCCCGCTCTCTAAGATTCTGCAAAGTAGCTGCGTTGACTGCCATAGTGCCACAAACGACCTGGTCGCTTATCCTTTTTACGCCAAATTCCCTATCGCTAAAGACACAATCGCTCGTGACATGCTAGAAGGGCAGAAAGAGTTTGTTATTACAAAGGCCCAAATATCAGGCACCGAGCTAATCTCTAATATTGATTTGGCAAAGATTGCAACAGTGGTAGAAGAAGGCAGTATGCCGCCCATTCGCTATAAAGCTTTGCACTGGGATGCGTCACTCAATCGAGAACAGCGGCAAGCAATTCTCAATTATATTCAGAGTCGCAATCAGCAAAATTAGTTGAAGATGGCTTTGTAGACAGCGTCTGTGTCAGCAAGATTTTTAAATAGGTGCTGCGGATTTCTTTCAACTAGATCTTGCCACGGTGTCTTGCCTGTGTTTACAGCGATTACTTTGGCACCATAGCCATGCGCGCAGGCGATGTCATTGACGCTATCGCCGACGATAACCACTTCTTCTGGGGCGAACTGATTGGCAAAATGATTTTGTGCTCTGCTGACAGCAAAATGAGGAAGATCAAGGCGATTGGCTGAGTCTGAGCCGTAGGCGCCAATTTCAAAATAGTGATTGAGGTCAAAGAAATGGAGCTTCTTTCGTGCTCCTATTTCAACGTTACCGGTTAATAGTCCAAGAAAACACTGACTGTCAGCTCGAAGGCGATCCAAAATTTCCACAACACCTTCGTGCATAATCATAGTTTGAGAAGCTGACAATTCTTGATCAAGATAGCTCAGATAGAGGTCAATCAGTGCATTGACCTTTTTGATCGCTTCCTCTTCAGCTCCTAGTTGTAGTCCTTGGTTTGCAAATATTTCTCGCATTATCTGCGGATCAGTCTTGCCTGACATTGAAATTTTTGTTGCTTCTTCTGGTATGTCATGGCTTTCTTTGAGGGCGCGAGCCATGGCTCGGCGACCGGCCCCATTTGATGAAATCATGGTTTCGTCGATATCGAAAAGAACTAGACGTTTCACTCTTAAACTCTCGTATTTATTCCAGGCCTGTTTTCTTTAATGCTCTTTCCATTTCGCGGGTGACATTGGTGAAAGTCGGTCCATTGGTTGACTGATAGTCTTCTTCGAACACCCGAACTTGATCTCTTCCGCTGTTCTTCGCGACATACAAGGCTTTGTCTGCCTTCTCAATTAATTCGGAGGAGCTGCGAGCTTGTTTAGGATAACAGGCTGTGCCAAGAGATGCTGTAATTTTGCCAAGCCCAGGTACGTGTGTATTACGTATCTGGCTACAAAGTCGGTCGGCAATCAAGGCTGCTTCAAGCAGTGATGTTTCTGGCAAGATAATGCCAAATTCTTCGCCGCCATAGCGAGCGGCTGTATCTCCGCTTCGCAAAAGGGTTTTTAGAATAGCGCCGATCTGTCTGATGGCAGCGTCGCCGACAGGGTGACCATGGGTATCGTTAATGACCTTGAGTTTGTCGAGGTCAATCATTATAAGAGAAACCGGAGTGCCCTTTCTCTCTGCTGTGCGCAGTTCTTCTGTAAGGCGATTTTTGAAATAGACATGATTGTAGAGGCCAGTTAGACCGTCGGTAATGGCTTGGTGTCTTACTTGAGCAAAGAGTTGGGCATGGGCGATAGCAACCGCTAGCTGATCAGCAATCGCTGCTACCATGCGAATTTCGTGCTCAGACCATTGTCTTTGGCTCTCGCACTGGTGTACCACCAGTACACCCATCAATTGATTTTCGTTCAGCAGTGGTGCGGCAATCAATGACTGTGAACCAACTGTATTGAGGTATTCGCTAAAGGCCGCACATCTAAAGTCGCCAGCTACTTGATTAACCACCGACAGTGAGGCGGGTAGAGTCTCAAAAGTAAGTTTTGTTTGGGCATCTATCTCAACATGTACTTCCGCTTCTGTTTGGTTAATGGTCTGGCTTAAGGCAATTCCTAGAACAGAATTACCAGCATCGGTGACGATACTATTGATTTTGGCATTAGGATGAAAATCAATACTGCTGCCGTAAAGGCTCAAGCCTTTGTGACACTCGAGGTTTTCTTCGTGATGCTCGTGGGTGACTATCAGCGGCCCTTCCGCCCGGGGTTGAGCAATCTGTACGCGATCGGCACCAAGAGCTTTCGAGAGCTCGCTGGTGACTGTATCGAGAATCGTATCGACATCGAGAGATGTGCGCACAGAACGAACAATATGATTAATTAGCTGTTCTTTCTCAGCTAAGGTTTTGGCATGGCTGTATAGGCGGCCGTGAGCAATAGCTAGCGAAACCTGGTTGGCTACTGCTTCTACGAGCTCTAACTCCGATGGCGACCAAGCCCTTACTTGATCACATTGGTGCACAAGGATGAGGCCCAAAATACCAGTAGCGCCTTGGATCGGGCAGGCAATCAGAGTTTTTATCGAGCGCCAATCGGCGGCATCGGTGCCGTTGTCTTTGATAACTGGCAGCTGTGGCTGATTCTGGTTCTCTAAAACATCAAGCCAGATGATCGAACCCTGGTCAATAATGCGACGCAAAACATCGTTTTCTGAAATCAATACTTTGCGATTGGTTAGTGAGTTGCCATTGAATTCTTCATTCCACCAAACATAATCGAACGATAGTTCGTCATCTTCGAGTTCAGCGGTCTGATGGGTGTCTATCAGAGCCAAGCAGCAGCGGCTGGCATTGAGATTTTGACCCAGTTCTTTGACCGTGGTATTGAGAATCTCGTCTAAGTCGAGAGACTGCCTAACCGAATCAGAGATTCTTTTGACCATATTCTTTTGGTCGCGATCGAGCTCTAATGTGTTTGCCATTTCATTGAAGGCGCGAGCCAAAAGGCCAAGTTCGTCGCTCGACTTGACTTCAACTCTCTTGGAAAAGTCGCCCTTGCCTAGCGATAGAGCCTCTCTCACCAAGCCATTGATGGTTTTGGTGAAGTGAGATGTGGCCGAATAGGCTAAGACGAAGGAGACGCCGATGGCACATGCTGCCAGCGAAATCATCAAAATTAGCCAATCGTGAGCCGTTCCATATATAGTGCTTGTGGGCAAGCCCACGGTCAGTTGCCAATTTGTATTGGGCACATGGTCGAAGGCGTAGGCCCGGGGCGTGGGATCGGCAATTCCGATTGCCTCTAACGTGCCCTTTTGCTTGTGAGAGGCGGCCTGCACAGTCTTAGCGTGAGAGAAATCCTTGCCTTGCCAGAAGTCGTTTTCAATTGTACGAGCAATGACGCGCTTCTCTGTATCGACTACAGCAATGACCGCGCTTGATTGGTCAGCTAACCCGGTTAGACCACTAAATAGATTGAGGACTGCTTTGGGATCTATCACAGCCACAAGCTGAGCTTTGATTTGACCATTTTGCCAGACTGGTGCTGAGGCCAAAAGGTAAGAGTGGCCATGATTATCGAAAACTGTAGCCGGACCCATGGCTGCTCTGCCTGAGGCCGTGGTGGAGGCTAGAAGGGCGCGCAAGGCAGAAGTTTCGGCCAGGCTTTTAACAGCCCCGTGGTTATCTCGCTCAGCTTGAGCCAATATCTTCGCGCCGCTGGGTGAGGTCAAAAATAGTTTGCTCCAAGATGGCTGGGCCACAAGAGCAGTGGAAAGCGTGTTGTTCGTTTGGGCATTAGAAGCCAAAGAACCTTTGGCACTTAGTGAGGCTAGAGCTGACAGCGAATGTAGTTGAGATTCAATCCAGCTTGAAACTGTGCGTACACCAGTTGCTGCCTGAAGAGTCGTCGCGCGCTCTGCTTCGAGCTTGAGGGTGCGGTATTCTTTCACCAGCGAAAAGCTACCGATCGCGAGCAAAGGTGCAGCTACACCGAGGCAGAGTAATACCATTCGGGAGCGGATATTCAATCTTACTTTGCCGCTGTTTAGCACGCTTTTGCCAGGTCCTCTAAAAGTATTTTGGGATTCCTGCTCATTGCATTATAGGCTTTATATAAAAAGAGGAAAGTGATTTTTCGTATAACCCGCAAAGAAATTTTTGACTCAACTTTTCAAAATCAGGTCACTATCTGCTTTTTGTGAGGGGCTATGGCGAGTCAGTGCTACTATTTCGCTGTATGCTTTTTCTATGTCTAGAGGCACACTGTCTTTGAGATCGAAGTCTAGACCGAGATGCATCGCTACCATGATCTCTTGAGCCGCTTGCTCTTTTTTTCCTTGTGCCAGGTAGGCATCGACTCTGACCATGCGTGCTGTCAGACAGGCATCTTCAAACTCGAGAGCCCGATCGCAAAGGTTGAGGCTTTTGACCGTTTCACCAGCAGCAAAAGCGGCGCATGCTGCAGCTGCCAGTAAGCTGGCTCTCAACTCGCCGTCAACACCTTCATATTCTGAGGTCTGAATGAAGCCAAGTTTGCTGGCAGCATATTGCCTCTGGCGAAATGCTAACAATGCTTTGAGGAATGAAGTCTGCATACTGTCAGGAAAATTTTGCTGCAGGTGTTTGAGCATTTTTCTTGACTGTCTCCCCAGGCCCGCTTTGGTGTATAGCAGACCAAGGTGCAAGGTGGCATTGGCGTCGTTTTTTTGTTCTTGCCAGAGAGACATTCTCTCTTTCAACTCACGAGAACTATGAGGACGGCTCAGGTCAGAGAACCACATGCGCAGGTGAGAATTGCTCAGGCAGGCGACATACGCTATGGCAAGAGCTGCGTGTGTTACTACGTAGGGCAGAAAATCGGAGGAATTTACTTGGCATAGTTTGGCACCAAGGGTAGTGCTGGTGCCGGCTGCGTCTGTGAGTACGCCAGAGATGCCGAAGGCCCCTGAGAGTGTCATTATCGGTTGCAGAATGAAATTTAAACCGAGGGTGAAGACAATTGTATAGCCCAAGAAGGTGGCAAGAAAAGGATGGGGACGCATCACCAATGCTGGTATCAAAACTAAGGCGAAGAGCACCTGCAAGATTTCGCCGGCAAAACCAGAATAAGAATGCAGGACTGCTATGTCTCCTGCGCGCCAGTCAATCATGATCAAGAAAGGCAGAACTAGAAAGAGTACTAGGCGCCAAGCAAAAGCCCGGTCATCGTCGTTTAGGGTCTCTTTCGTTAGTCGGTGGCGTTCTGTCCAGAGCCTGATAGAAGTATCTGCTGCCAGCATTACCGCTAGTGCCACCAGGCACCAGGAAGCGAAGGGATGGCAGAGGAGCTGTTGGGCAACTGCACTGAGATTCAAAATGGATGCCTTTATTGGTAATCTGCAGGATCTTGACGATTATATGAGGTAATCTACTGACAAGCCTGAGAGAAATTTATTGCTTCGCCCTGGTTATACTGCGAATGGAATTAATCTCTTGTTGCACCATTGATCCAAGTACGGGATCAAGCCAGGTCAATGCCTCTTTGCCAGCCCTTTGGTTGTTCTGGCAAAGCAGAAGTTCAGCCTCAGCATCTTTCAAAAGTTCAGCTTTGATAAGTGTTACACCAAGGTAATAGTGTGGATCGGCCAGGCTGCCATCGGTGAGTGACGCTTGCTTATACGATTTTAAGACTTCGTGCCAGTCAGGTTTAGCAGTACGAGAATTTTCAATTTGCTGCACTTGACAATGGCCGCAAGCCATCCAGGCGCGGGCGGCCAAAATTTTGTCGGGGCAGGAACTATCGGTGATTTCTTTAAAGCACAAGATAGCGCTTTCAAAGCGACCTTTACTTTGATGAACATAGCCTCGCAAAAGCCAGACATCCATTAATTGGCTATCAAGTTCTTGCACCTTGTCGAGAGTTTTTTCACAAAGACGATCAAGACCGACAAAGTAATACTGCCAGGCTACCGATAGATAGTTTATTGCATCGTTTTCTTGCTGCGCCCGAGCCAGTACTTTGGAAAATTCTTTGAACCAGGCCGGTCTAGTCTTTTTAACGAACCACAAACGGCAGGTGGTGCTAAAGAAAGTATAGAGAAAGAGAACAATTAAAACTAGGTGTATGATACCGGTAATGGTGGCGATTTGAAGACTCGGCTGGCCGTATATCATAGCGAAATCGTCATTCCAGGCTGTTAGAGAAAGAAGCGGATATCCAATTAGGCAGGCTAGGCCATTGAAAATATAGAAATAAACGCTTAGTGCTACCAGTGCTGGTGATGTTTCAATTAGGGCTAAGCCGAGAGCAAAAAAACAAGTGGCGAGCTGAAAAAGGTTGCCTGCTAAGGCAACAACATAGTGCTGAAATGGCGTCAGCTTGCCATCTATTACTACTTCACCCCAGAACATGCTCCAGTGAAAGGCGGTTATCGTTGCGCCGAAATAGCGAGCAGTGATGGCGTGGCCAATTTCGTGAAAGAGCACCACCATCGGTAGCAGTACAAAGAAGGCGAACTGTTTAAGCAGATTGCGATCTTTGATAGTGAGATCTTCGTCAAAGAGAGTACCGACATTGTCAACCACACTTTTGACTGTATAGATTGAAACTGGCAGTGTGACTATGCCCAAGATATAGTGAGAAATAAGTTGCCAATCCATACTCTAAATTATTTTCCGAAAAGTTTGAGCAGAATAATCGACACAAAATATAGACCGGTCAAGGCAGCCGTGACAATCAGCATAGAAAAAGCAGTTGGGTCCGGGGTGAGCACGCATGCCACCATGCCACTGCCAAAGACGGCATAGCGCCACACTTTAAGCAATTGTTTTGAGGTAACCAGTCCGGCCATGGCCAGGGTGAAAATAACAATCGGTATTTGAAAACATAGCCCCATATAGAGCAAAATTGAGCATACAAGCGAGATGTAATAATCAAGCCTTTGATTTATGGGTGAGATACCTTGGCTGAAATTGCCAAAGAAGTTGAGCATCGGCGGCAATAAACAGTAGTAGGCAAAGACGGCACCACAGCAGAACAATAAGGGGCTGCCGAAAACAACAGGGGAGACAATCCGTTTCTCTTGTCGGGTCAGGCCTGGAGCGACAAAGCGACCGATTTCAAAGAGTATGAATGGTGAGGCGAAGATCAAGGCCAGGTAAGAGGCAACTTTGAAGAAGACTAATAGCGGTTCTTCGATCGAGAGGGCTTGGAATTCGATATTACCGGCGGGTTTCTCTAAAATGCGCAGCACGTCTTTTGTCAAAAATAGAGCTGTGATGAATGCTGCTGCCAGGTAGCCCACACTGCGAATGATGCGCCATCTAAGCTCGTCTAAGTGCTCCACCACGGTCATTGTGTGAGGGTCATGCTCAGATTGTGCCTCTAGTTCTTGCCCTAGTTCTGACCCTGGCTCTGATTCCGGCGACTGGCTGGGTTGTAGGTCTGAATTTTCTGCAGAAGTAATGGCGCGAAACTTACTACCCGATAGATCAGGCTCGAAATTGGTATCAGGATTCGGTTCTTTGTCGGCCATTTCTCAATTTTAGCAATTTATGCCATGCTGATTTAGCCTGTGGCAATTGTTCTTTTAGACTTGTTGATATGAAATAGCACCACGCTCGCTGCAACAGCGACATTGAGTGATTCTACTTGTGGCGATATCTCAATGTGAGCTTCTTTTGTTGTTCTGGCGTCGGCTTCGGCTGTTAGACCATTGCCTTCATTGCCGAGCACGATGGCTACCTTGGGGCCGTATTCTATATCGACAAAAGATTGCTTGGCCTCGGGATTGAGGGCAATTACTTCAAAACCGGCTTTATTCAAGCTAGCTAAGATGTCGCCGATATTTTCACCACTACATATAGGTAAGTCAAAAAGGGCACCCATGGCAGCGCGCACTACCTTTGGATTGTAGAGATCGACTGAGCCTTTGCTCAAAATCAGGGCATTGGCACCAAAGGCCAAAGAGCTTCTGATGATGGTGCCTAAATTGCCTGGGTCTTGCAAGTTCTCGCAGAGCACCACCGTTAGTGGTTGGTGCTGGTCGAGGCTTTCAAGTAGTTCGCTGGTGCTGCGGCTCGCTTTGGTCTTGGCTATGGCAACTACGTTGCAGGGAGAAGTAGTTGTGCTCAATGTTTTAAATAGGGATGAATCAACAACATTCAATTCAAGCAGGTTGTCGTCGAATATCTCGGGGAAGCCCCTTTCGAAATAGGCAGAGTCCATTACTACAGCTTCAATTTCTATGTCTTTGCAGAAAGCCTCAAGCAAAACTTTTTCGCCCTCAATAAGGAAAAGCCCGGCTTTATGCCGGGCTTGGCGCTCATGAAGTGAGCGAATCCTTTTTAATAGCGGGTTTGAGCTTGATGTGAGAGTGACAATTCTCATAATCACTCCATTGTCTTATTTGCTCGCGGCAACCGCTTTTTTTGCTGATTCAGCTAGCTTAGTGAAAGCTTCTTTGTTAGTCACAGCTAGTTCAGCCAGCATTTTGCGATTAACTTGAATTTCAGCTCTCTTCAGACCGTTCATCATTACGCTGTAGCTCATGCCGTGTAGTCTGGCTGCAGCATTGATTCTGGCGATCCAGAGGCTTCTGAAGTCTCTTTTTCTTTTCTTACGGTCACGGTATGCATTCTTCCATGCTTGCATAACTGCTTGGTTAGCAGCGATGAATATTTTGGATTTAGAACCGCGGAAACCCTTAGCGTACTTGAGGATTTTCTTGTGACGTTTTTGGAGGACGTTACCTCTTTTTACTCTTGGCATTTTTCTCCTTCTTCTCTCGAAGTGAAAGATTTACTGCTGCTCTCTTGGGGAGATCAACATCAGCCGGTCGTCGGAGAGGAGTAATCCCTTGGACCTGACTTGGGGTTGTTATGGTCTAACGCAGGTATTTTCTGTAAGGGAACATGGACAGTACGTGTTCCTCGATATCAGGATGCACGGCTGCAGTTCCTCGCAGATTGCGTTTTACTTTGGCGCTTTTCCACTCATTCAAGTGGCGTGAACCAGCTTGAGTGCGCATTACTTTACCGGTTCCAGTGATCTTGAAACGGCGAGCGGCAGCCTTGTTGGTTTTCATCTTAGGCATTTCGGTTCTACTCTTAGTGAAAGATACAAATTACAGGCGCCTTAGAGGCGATTCCGAAGCTTACTTACTGGTATCAGCTAGCTGAAATCCAGTTAAGCAGGCGATTTGCCCCTTGAAGGAAGGGGCGAAAGAATCATGATAACACTCTTGCCCTCTAGTTTGGCTTCTCTGTCAATCAAACATAAATCTTTCAGGGCTTCAGCGTAACGATTCATCAGGTCAATAGCCATGTCAGCATGCTGCATCTCGCGGCCACGCAGGAGAATCAGCACTTTTATCTTGTCGCCTTCAATTAAGAACTTTTGCGCACTGCGTAACTTCACATCAAAATCGTGGTTCTCGATTTTGTAGCGCATCTTGATTTCTTTCACATCTTGGATGTGATGTTTCTTCTTGGTTTCACGTGCGCGTTTTTCTAATTCAAACTTATGACGACCGTAGTCAAGAATACGTGCCACAGGCGGATTAGCATCTGGCTGTACTAGTAAAAGATCTAAACCTTTTTCCTTGGCCGCAGCTAGAGCCTCACGAGTAGGCACAATTCCCAGCTGACTACCATCCTCATCAATGAGCCTGACTTCACGATCGCGAATGCGCTCGTTTAGAGGGGGAAGGTCTCGTCTTGCGTCCGGACGACGGGGATCGATTGTGCTCAAGCGTACCTCGTGTATCTATCAAGTATTAAATAATAGACAAGTAATAATAAAGTCTGCCGAAGGGGGGACTTGAACCCCCAAGAGATTGCTCTCACTACGACCTGAACGTAGCGTGTTTGCCATTTCACCACTTCGGCGTAGGCAAATAATCTTACAACAATAAGACTATTTGCTCCACATGAACAAGAAACTGTTAACGGCTGCTTCGATTTATCCCTCAGCCATGTAAGGCATGAGAGCGATATCGCGAGCCCGTTTGATTGCAACTGTCAAAGAACGTTGGTGCTTGGCGCAGTTGCCGCTGATTCTACGTGGCAAAATTTTGCCGCGTTCAGTTACAAACTTTTTCAAGCGGTTTGGATCTTTGTAGTCAATAAATTCTACTTTGTCAGCACAGAAGCCGCAGGTCTTGCGACGACGTGGTGGTGCTGAATCGTTGGACATTCTACCCATTTAACTAACTCCTTAAAAATGCAATTTAGAACGGAATCTCATCTTCCGAAGAGAAGATGGCGTCTAGGTCTTCCGGTTCTTTACCTTCAACTATGCTCTTAGCTTTACCAGCTGGACGGCTGGACACGGTGGCCATACGACTTTCGTCATCTCCACCTTTAGAATGGTCTGCTCCCACTGTGAGAGAGAGATTTTCTACTGCCACTGCATCAATCTCCACATCGCGGCGTTTGGCGCCTTCGGCTGTGGTGTAATTGTTGATTTGCAGACGTCCATCGACTGCCACGTAATCGCCTTTCTTGATCTCTTGAGCAGAACGCTCAGCGAGGTCTCTCCAGGTAATTACTTTGACGAAATTGGTGTCTACTCCACCATCTTGACGATTAGGTGAATCAACCCCAATGGTGAATTCAGTAACCGCAACGTTATTGTTGGGAGTAAAGCGCTTTTCTGGTGCTTTCACTACCCGCCCTGAAATGACTACTTTGCTCAAACTCATGGCATACCTGCTTACTTACTGGTGTGTGTAGATTTAGGTTACTGGGCAGCTTTCGCTTCTTCTTCCAACACAACGATAAGTGAGCGGATAATGTCTTCGGAGAGCACCATCATTCGCTTCAACGGTGAAATAGACTCAGTCTTAGCTGTGAAAGTAATGAGGACATAATATCCATCACGCATTTTTTCTACTTCGTAGGCCAGTCTTTTACGGCCTTTTTTGTCTACTGCATCAACCGTGCCACCCTGCGCTTTAATGAACTCTTCAACAGCGTTGATGGTGCGGTCTACAGCGTCTTCATCCAGATTAGGTCTGACGATGAAAACAGATTCGTACTGTTTTTGTTTTTTAGATTCAGCCAATGCTTTATCCCCTATGGTCTAAACGTCCTGCTCGGCAGGCAAAGGATTACTCGAAATAAACTCGAAATTTCTCTGCTACGAACCCGAGATCCTAACACGGCCTTACCTCTCAATAATTGGTACTGGGGCTTGTATTACGCAATAATTTGCTAATTAGCTTAAAATCCACATAGAATAGCCTTTAGTTTGAAAGGTTATAATCTTTTGTTCATGTTTTTGGGAGGTGCCATGCTGACTACGGTGAAAGCGACAATAGACAAGGCTTTCACGTGGCGGCAATCAGCACCGTATTTGCGGCGCGTCAGCCTTTGCGGTGCTCTTGTGGCAGCGGCTATGGCGACGGCTCTTATAACAACCACAGTCAATGCTCGCGAGCAGTGGCAGATGCAGCATCCTGAAGGCTCTCCGCCCACTGGACCTGTTGGCAAGGGCTATGTGCCGCCAGCTCCGGGCTCGGTGCCTGGTCTTGTCGGAAGTGGCCAAGATAGTGGCAGCGGCATGGCCCCTGGACTCGTGGCCCCAGGACTCAGTACACCTGGTATGGGTGGAGCAGATGCTGGCTTGCCAGCCTACAGCGGCAAGCGTCAAATTCCTGACGAAGTTATCCAGCAGATGTTGGTTTCCCGCATCGGGGCCGGCTCAATGCTCACTGGTGTTCTGGGTGATGATATCTCGTCTAAGAATAGTCAAGCCGGGGATTTGTTTTCAGTAGTTCTGACTGATGGTCACAGTCAAAATGGCCATGAGCTAATTCCGCGCGGCGCTCGCATTATTGGCAAGGTGGTAATGGCAGCCCCTGCTAAAGGTCAGCGCACTGGAATGGCTGGCAATGTTGAAGTGGGGCTGACAACCTTAGTATTTCCTGATGGACGCTCCACTCCATTTACTGGTTTTATCGAGCGCAACCCCGCTCATACCCTGAAAAAGCCTCCGACTAGCCGCGGCCCTGGCATGAATATGTCTGATTACACAAAATCTGTCGGTTCTATGTTCGGTTCGTTTACCTCTGGCATTGGCGCTGTGCGTGCCCGAACAAACAGAGGCAAAGATTTACTGTTGCGTGAAGGCGATGTCGTTCCTGTTCGTGTTACTCGCACCATTGATCTGACTAAGATGAGCCCACCAACGGCACCTCCGAGTCAGCCGCTCGCTAATCCTTTTGCCAATAGCAATAATAATGTCCCTGTTAATTTGCCTGGAGCCGCGATGGCGCCTCCTCTATACACGCCTAATTCAATGAATAATCAGGCTCCAATTTTGCCAAAAGAATTGCCAGACCCCTTTTAGAAATCTGGCAATTCTCTTTATTTTGCTGTGACTTAGTCTTCTTGCTGCGGCTTCTGGGTTGGGCTGCCTGACTTGTATTCAGCTAGATGCCTCCACCCTTGGTGCAAGATCAACTGATAGGCATAGACTTGCTCTAACCAGCGTCTTTCGCCTTCTGGAAGATCGGGACGCTCTAGACGGCGTTTCAGTGAACCAGTAATCAGGCGAGTTTCTTCGATTGCTTTCCGGTAGGAACGCACAGGCTTTTGCATTTGAGCCCAAGAAGAAGGTTCGGTGCTGCGTTGCGCTGCTGGCATTGCCGCAGCAACTGCTACCCGTTCTTGTCTTTCTCTTGGTTCTCTATCGCGGCCTTCTCTAGGCTCGCGATCTCTGCGTGGTTCGCGATCAGCTCGGGCCGCTGGATCACGCTCTGTACGGTCTGATCTTTCGCCACGTTCTGGTCTCTCCGCCCGGTCAGGGCGCTCTAGTCTATCAGGACGTTCCAGTCTGTCTGGGCGGTCTAGTCGATCGAGACGATCACTGTCTTTAGCTTCAACGCCAGCTTGAGCAGAACTACCCAGCGGTGATTGTTTGCTGAGAACTTGAGTAGCTAGTGGATTTTCGATAACTTTCTTGTGCTTCTCGCCGCCGCCACGTCTTCTTTCTTTGCGTTTGGCGCGGTAGCAATCAAGGCAATCTCTTAGGCGAGGATTGTTATGTTCGAAAGTTTTAGCGCAAGTTTGACAAGTGAGAGAGTGCATGAACTTCTCGCCATCAGCGCTGCCTTCGCCTTGTGAAGACTGTTCTTCGCTAGCATCGGCGTCGGAAGAAGATTCTTCTTCTTTCTCTTTTTCTTCGATGTCTTCTTTGGGCTGTGCCTTGATTACTTTGGTGGCGCGTACTTTACGCGCTGGTTCAGGCTTGACCTCTTCTTCTTCCTCTTCGTCGTCGTCATCTACTTCGACAACTGCTTTTTTAGCTTTGGCAGCAACTACTTTAGTGGCCTTGCCGCGAGGTTTCGCCTTGCTAGGCTTCTCTTCTGTCTTAGCCGAGCGCATCTCTTCTAACTGTTCCATCACTTTTGGATTAGTGAGGCCGTCTTCTTTGAGCTTGCGAATTTCCTGTAATTCTTCTAGCGCTTGGGCCGGAAGAACCTTAATACCGTTTTCATCAGTGGCTGTCTCGATCTCGAACTCTTGAATGTAGCGTCTTATAGTGACACTAGTGACATTGAGATCTTTTGCAGCCTGGGCAATTTTGGTGCCCTCTACCTTGCTTCGACTCATCAAAATACCTTGTTTATATAAAAGGAAAATGTTTGTGGCTTACTAATATGAGTTTCTTGCGTAAATCGTTCTCAGCTCTGCATGAGCTTTGGCTTTTGCAGCATTGCTAAGACCAGCAATACTCAATCATGAACGACCTAGATACTTTCAGCCGGGGTTTGGGAGGCTCTAACTATTCAATTCTATTAGAACTCAAAAACCTGCTTATAAGGTATCGCATCACAAGCAATGACAACTTCGCTAGCCAATTAATTGTTACTAATTGTTTTGTTTCATCGGCTCAGGCGGTCGAGGTCGATTTTGTTATAGCGATAGAGGTAGGTTGGGGAATCACCCATTTGCCTCAAGAGCAGAGCATCGGGGCGCTTATGCACGATGCTTGTGGCGAAAGGGGCAAGGGTTGGTTGGCTTAGCATCAGACCGGTTAGCAGTGGCCAGGCTATGCGATGACCCATATTTACTGTAACAAGCCCCGTATCATCTATTAGCTGTGCCTTGGGCCCGTAGTCGCGACTAAGAGCTGGGTTTCTTGCCAGCCAGGCTGATATATCGGCAGATTCAGTTGTTTGGCCACCAGCTGCGCTACTAGTATTTGTATTGTTCTTCTTTTGCAAGAAAGTATTGAGGGCAAACTTGGCCAAGTTGGCCTTTGAGTCTTTGTTATCACTTGAACTACTTGAGTTCGCCGAAAATAGGCTATTGACTGTGTTGAGTAAGTCGGCTGACTTTGAGGCACTGAGATTACCGGTGGTGGCAATCTGACGAATAGCAATGCCACCATCAGCGGGCCGGCCTAGTCTTGTCTGGGCATGCAAAGCCTGCGAAGTTAGCAGCGGGCCGTCATTATCATTGGTCAACACAAAAACATATTTTTCTGTGCACTTTTGCAGGTCGCCTTTTCGTTGTTCGGCGGTGTGATAGTCGATGTCGGCACAAGAGAGAATGACATTGCGAAAAGGAGTAGAGCCGAAGGAGCCAGGAGCCGCTTGGCTCTGGGCCATGGCATACCAGAAGGCAAGACGAGAACCCATAGAGTGAGCAACCAAATCTATTGAAGTGTCGTAACTTTTTTCTCGTGCAAGACGATTAATGAAGTCACGAAAAGGCGCTTCCGACCACTCTAGGCTGGCCTCATCACCGGTATAGTCAGCTTTGTTGCCTGTGGATGGCCAGGAAAATAGAATCGGTAGAATTTCTTGTCCAGGCGCTCTGCGCTCGTATTCATCAGCAAGTTCTGCCATCTCTCGTGCTGACTCTTCAAAGGTCATGTCATAACCATGAATGTAAATGCAGATCAGACCATGAAAGTTTTTGATGCGATTGAAGAAATCGCTATCAGACAATCTATTCAGTTGGCCTACCTTTGCTGCTGTCCAATAGCTGTCGCGCTTTGCCATTTCATCGCGAAGTTGTTGCCAGTTTGGGCTATTGGCTATGGTTGGAATTCTGCCATCGGGCTTGAGGAAAGTAGCCACACCGTATTCGGTAGAGCCCTGGCCCAAGCCGATATCGAGGTGGCGCGCCGCGCCATAAAGAGGTCTGCCGCTGGGGCTGTCGTTTTGTCTGGTGGTGGCATAAAATACGCCAATTTCTCTATTGTTGCTAAATTTCTGTGCCCAAGCTGCCCCACTACTGTTTGGCAATATTTGTAATAGTGGTGCAATTAGACCAAGCAAAAGGCTAACTATTAGTTGTAGGCGCATGTCTTTACTATATGAAGGGAACCTTCATTATAGTCCGACTCCGAAATTGAGTTGGGCTTGGGTGTAAGCTGATTTCAAGTGGGCCCGGGAGACATGGGTGTATAGCTGTGTTGTCACTAAATTGGCGTGGCCGAGCAGCTCTTGAACCGCTCTTAGATCTGCTCCGTTTTCAAGTAGATGGGTGGCGAAGCTGTGTCTGAGGGTGTGGGGGGAGATTGATTTTTTGATTCCAGCTTTTTGGCTTAGACGTTTCACTATCTGCCAAACCACCAGGCGCGAGAGCCGTTGACCTTGCTCATCTTTAAATAGCGGTTCTTCTTTTATCGGGCGGCGCGAGCGCGCATCACTCTTTTTGCTGCTTACTGTTGCTATAGCAATCTCTTTTCTTGGTCTCCCGCGTTTTCGAGGTTTGCCTATGCTGGCTTCTCTTTCTTCAAGGGCTTGTTTAATTTTGGCATTTTTCAATTCTTCAATTTCATTGCGATAAATCGCTAAGGCTGAAATTGCCTCTTTGCCTACTGGCACAATGCGCTCTTTTGAGCCTTTACCAAAACATTTGATATAGCCCTGGGCGATATTTAGATCTGAGAGATTGAGGCCAACCAGCTCTGATACGCGCAGTCCACAGCCATACATGAGCTCTAGAATAGCCTTTTCGCGGTTAGTACTGCTCACGGCAAATAGTAGTGAGACCTCAGCGGTAGTTAGCACTTGGGGCAGCTTTTTGATACGGTGCGGATTTTCGAAATGCTCAAGGGGATCTTTTTCGATCAGGTGCATGTCTTTGAGCCAACCAAACCAACCTCTTAGACTGGCTAGCATTCGGGTAACGCTTGCTGGCTGCTGCCCCTTCGCTTTGAGTGATGAGAGATAGCGCAAAACTTCGCCTCGAGTGGGCATAGTGCCCACTACCGAACTGATGCGACCATTTTGTTGTTCTAGTTTGAACCAGGTGGTGAAGAAAGTAAGATCACGCTGGTATGAAATTACGGTGTTGAGCGAAAGGCTGCGCTCAGCTTTAATGTGCTCTAAATATGGTGGCAGGAAAGTAATTAGATTAGATGCAGTGGCAATACTTTTGCCCGCCAAGCTCTGACTGGCGATGCTGTTGGCAAGCCCGGGCGTAGAGATAGATATAGGGCTGATGGGAGTCAGCCCGGAATAATTATTCAATTGCCCTGTCATTGCATATATCATACACATATATACGTTTAAGGCAAGCAAAATTCGCCTTCGCCGGTGGTGGCGCTAGCTAGGCCGTTCTAATCTCTCTTTATCGGTCGTACTTAAGAAGCGCTATAGGCCAGGAACAGGGTGGGCGCTGGCTGCTGTTTTGTTGGGCAGCCATTTAAATGTCTTTTCAATCGACTTGGTAATAGCTTTGGCATCGGCCATGTTGGCATTGGAGGTAAAGCTGAAGGTTCTTGGTTTATCAGCAGCAATGTCGCCAATCAGTGGCAATGAAGGCAGGTTTTCTAGCTTGCCAAAGGTGACTTTGTTGAGAAACTTAGATATGGTCACACGCCGAGATAAGTCACCAAGCATGCCACCAAGCCTTGACTTAGTCACCCGGGGAATGGTGCCGGCTATTTCAAGGTTGATAGTATTGAGGGGCAGATTAGCTGTGCCAGCCCCCCACATTCGCAAGTCATCTCCGCTGAAGCGAATCTCCTTGATATTGAGCATGCCTTGATAAATTGAGTAGCGACCATTGAGTTCGTTAAACTCACCTGTTCTTACTGGCACCACACTCTGCATTAGGTTGTTAAAGTTGAAGCCGAGAATACCTTGTTGCAATAGATTGGCTTGAGTAAGCTTTGTCTGTAGTTGGCCGAAACGAGCGACGATGCCATCTTTGATAGTGAATGCTCCAGTTCCCTCTAGGTTTTTCAAAAACTCTTTGTAGTTGCCGCCAGAGCCGGTAATGTGAATGTCACCATCCATGGCACCAGTAAGTTCGCCCGGTGTATCGAGCAAACGGTCCGAAACTTCTTCCATATGCACCTGGGTCATATTGCTGTTGAAGACAACTTGACGCCGCTCTAGGTCAACATAGCCATCCATCTTGAGCAGACCACCAGCAACCCGAGCTGTGCCTTCTTTTAAGGCGATTCTGGGAGCCAGTACTCGGCCATCTTTGCTCTCCTGGCTTTCCATTTGAATCACGCCACCAATGTCGTTGACCGAGAGCTTGCGCAATCTCAAATAATTGATGTCTACTCGGGCAACTGATAGAGAGTAAGGATCATTTTTGATGGTTGTTAGATTATCTGTAGAGATGACGCCGCTCAAGTTGAAGAGATTGTAGTCGGGGTTGCTCAAACGGTCTAAAGAGATCTTGCCAGTGAGTTTGGGGTGTCTGACTGGGCCTTCAAGATTAATGAAGCCATCAAGAGTGCCGGTTAGATTCTTAGTATCAAATGTAGGGTCAATTAAGCCCACCAGAATTTTGGCTGGCACTGGATTGGGCGAAATCATTGTTAGTGACACAGGTTGATCTGGTGTGCTCCAATTCCAGTTGCCCTGGGCTTTAATTGAGGCATCACCCAATAATAGGTTGGTACTGTGTAGTTTTAGATCTTGATCTGTAACAGTGACTGAGCCGTCAATGTTGAGCTCTTCACCAATGGGCTGATTAATAGTCAGAATAGGCACGCTCAGCTTTAAGTGGTCGTCGGCATCAGCGTGGGCCGAGAAAATAATCTCGTTTTTCTTGGTATTACCTTCAATTTGGGCACGTAACTGGAATGGACCGGCCGACTTAATTTTCACTTGACCGTTCATAAGCTTGGCGGTCAGGGCTGGCACTAAATCAAGAAACTCTTGCGGGGCAATGGTTGAGCGTAGCTCGGTCTTCCAACTGGGCTTGTCTGATTTGTAGTTTTTGACATAGCCGTCTAGGTCAAAGTGCGTTGAGCGGGCGTATCCGCTCATATCTTGAATTAATAACTCGTCTCCAGAAGCCGCTAGAATGCCAGCGATGCGCTCCAGTGGCACCTCAAGAGTGCTGACAGTGGCACCGACGCTATAGCAACCCAGTACTCCTTCTAAGTTGAAGTCTTTCTTGTTCTTGGGCAAAACCACAACGTCGCCATAAATTTTGCCGTGGAGGTTTTTGATTTTGTAGGTATCGAGTAGATTCTTATAAGCCGTTCTTAGTGGTGTGGGCAGAACTGGCGAACTTAAGTAATAGTCGATGTCACCAATTTCGATACCATCGCTTTTTACGTGTACCCGACGTAGCTCTGCGGCGTGTGACAAATCGTCGATGCGAATTGATGTGGTCAGCCTCATTCCTCGACTGATAATGCCAACGTCAGTCAAAGTGACATTGTCGTGCTCATACAGAATATTGCCTGATACTGCCCTGATTGGCCTGGTCAAACCTGGCGGCCGGTAAGCAATATCATCCGGTGAGGCACTCATATAAACCTGAGGCTTCTCCGGTGTGCCGGTCAACTTAATCAGCAAGTCTTTCACTTTGCCGGTCAAATGCTGATCGGTAACAGCCGGGAACTTCAACTCAAACAAGTTCATGATTGTGCTGAGGTTTTCGAAATTTACATTGGTGCCTCTAAGAGTGAGGTTGATATCAGGTCTTGGTGTGAAAAGTTTGACAGCACCGCCAGTTAAGGTGAACTTACCGGTTGCGCCAACTTTTCCCAGCACGTTATTAAACTGCAGGGTCTCACCATTAATGATGCAATCGCCAGAGATTGTATTAGCGTTGAGCGTATGGTCAGCGGTGGCAAAGCCACCATTTTCTAAATGAGCCTTGACGTCAGCTGTCATTCTCTGGGTGCGACTGTTGCCCTTGATATTGCCTGATGCTCGCACCATACCGTCAACAAATAAAGTGTTTAAATCGGCTCGGCGTATGCGCGTTGAAATGGCCGCTCTTGCTTTAGGGTCTTTGAGGGCGGCTGCCCAGGCCTTTTTTAGAGAAAGTTTGTCAACGTCAATGTTGAGATCAAAAGCGTCTTTGAGTAAATCGAGTTCGCCAGATACTTTGATGGCTGAGTCTGGCACTGTAATCTGACCATCTTTTATCAGTAGACGGCGTCCAGGCAGTGTTTCAAAATTGCCAGTAATAACAGAATTGGCGCCGATGCCCGTTAGGGCTAAATAAGGGCCTAGCTCGGGAGCTACTTCTTTCACCACTTCTTGAACCGAGAGGCCTTCGGCTTTTAATTTAGAAAGAATTTTGGATTGGGTTTCAACCCCAGACATCTTAATATCGAAAAATGCTTTGCCTGTCAGTGTGGCGGTCTTAATAACATGTACCAACTGGTCTGCTTCTTTTGAGCCCAAATCTAGTTTGGATACATCAATTGATTTGCTGATATTGCCCAGGTCATTGAGGTTGCTATTGGCTGTGAAATCGTACTTCGTCTTTTTATCTTGCCAGTTGCGCAGCTCGCCGTTGGTCTTAACGTTGAGCAGGCCAAAAGTAAGGTCTAAATCTTTCCAACCAATCAGTGAATCAGTCATTTGCAAGCTGCCACCAGAGCTAGCATGCTTGGTTTTGACCTGACCCATATTGTTTGAAGAGATAATTACGTCTTCTACCTGGGTGTTTAAATCGGCACTAAAACCGCTGTTGACGCTACCCTGAACAATCGCTTTCAGTGCCAATATTCCTTTAACCATGACATTTTGCGACTTGGCATCAAGAGCATCTTTTAGTCGCTGGTCATCGGCCACCACCGCTAGAATTTTCTTTATTTCAGGGGCCTGAATATTGGTGGCAAAAACAGTAAGAGCATAATTAGTATGCTCAAAGCTTTTGTCTACGGCCTTGCCTAAGCCATCTATGCGAACGTAACCGGGCTTCTGATCACCTTCAGCCTCTGTATTGAATGATAAATAGAAGGGCATGCTTTTGCCCTTGGCCGGCCAATTGAGTTTTAAGTCAACATTTTTTAGGGTGACAATTTCTTTTGATATGGCCGTCTTGCTGCGATCGGATATATGAATGGTGCCCGAGTCGGCTTGAATGAACTTCACGTCAATAGTCTGTTGCAAGAGATCTTCGAAGTTCCAGGCACCAGGCTTGAGTTTCACTGCGTAGACCACAGGATGGTCAACCTGGACAAACTTGACAATTAGCTTGCCGGATAGCAGTGGCGTAAAAGCCACCCCGATATTGCTGCCCTTGGCGGCAATGAACGGTGTGCCATCAAGCTCATCAATTTTGAGAGAGCGGGTTAGCACAGTTATGCCGTTGAGACCAAAGTGCCACCTTAAGTGCCCCAAGTGGACGTTGCGGTGCAAGGCCTCGCCCATGGTTGCTTCTAACTTGGGTTTGGCCCAGTCAATATTAATCATCAAAGCGAGGATGAAAAGTACCACTACCGAGAATAGCCAACCGGCCAAAAACCTTACAATTAGCCAACGCGGACGCATCAAAGCTTCCGCTTTGACCCGCTCTTCTAACTGTTTGGTCTCGACCATGCTGCCTGCTCAAAAGTGGTGGTATCTATGCTAACTGCCAGATGTTGCCGTAAGCTGTCTAAGATCGCGGCGTTAGGTAATTTGCAGGTTAACTAAACAAAAGGGTTTATTCGTGTCAGGTAGCAGATTCTCTAGATTTCAAAGAACCATTTATAGGCTCTCGCCTATTCTACTTGTCTTCGTCACCTATTTTCATGGACTGCCCGAAGCTCTGGCAAGTTCCCCTCATCCAAAACCGAGATATCAAGAGAACGAGCCTACTGAAGGGCCTGAGGATGTTCCTGTAACCAACCCTGTGGCCACCCCAGCACCGACAGCGAAAATCAGCCCGGCGCGCTTACCAGCTCATACTTCTAAACCCTTGCCTGGCCGTCCTTCTCCCTCAACTCCTAGCCCTGCTGCGGTGCATAACCACAGTAATGCCACTCCGATTAAACTGCTGGAAGAAAAGCCAGCAGCGGAAGCTTTACCAAGTGAAAATCGCGAAGAAAAGATTCTTGATATTGCCTTCAAGAAGCTTAAAAGCCAAGATGTTCAGGGGGGCATACGCGCTCTCAACCAATTGACCATTGAGTATCCTGATAATCCTGACTATGCCCTGCTCTATCGCATGGCACTGAAGCGGCAAGAAGCCCAGCAGTGGTACCGCTATCAAGATTGGGTGGAGCAAAAGCATGCTAAAGCCAAGCCATTTGCCGCTATGTCTGAGCCTCTGAAGAAAGAAAGTAATCATGGCCGCATAAATGAGTTAAAACGAGCCACCTGGGTAATCTTGGCTACAGGAAAGTATCCCTCGCCTGAGCCTGCTCGAAAAGTTATCGTCGAACCAGAGGATGAAGAAGCAAAATAGAGTTATATTTTGATCGGTATTCTGTTTTGTTTTAGTGGCAATTGGAAAGTAAAACCAGCCTAAAATCTCGCTTCATTCGTCTAGTCTGCGTGCCTCTGGCCATTCAGGCCATTATTGCCTGCACTGTCGTTATCTGGCTCTTGCAAATGGAGAGCATCGTCGAATTTCATACCTCAAAGGAAGTACTGGCCCTGCTTGTTGGCGGTGGACTGGTGGTAAATCTTGCCTTGGTGGCATTCTTAGGTATGCAATTGGGTAAAGATATAAGCGACCGTTTTGCCATTCTTACCGATAACGTCGAGCGCTTTCGCCGACAGGAAAAACTAAATTATCTTCAAGGTGGTGACGACGAGCTTGCTATTCTCGACCAGTCTTTCCACGAAATGGCAGCAGCACTGAATCAGGCAATTGCTCGCGAGCGCGACTTAATTGAGAGTGCGGCTTCGATTATTTGCGCCATCAATGGTGAGTTCGTAATTGACACTATTAACCCTGCGGTGGAAAAGCTGTTGGGCTTCACTCCGCAGCAGCTCATTGGTAGCTCTTTACTGGGCCTTCTCACCACTGAAGGGCAAGAGCTGTTGCTTGAGACTTTGTATCAAGTGCGCTACAGCGGCTCTGAATCGGTGCTTGAAATACCACTTAAAGCTCAGAGCGGCAATCTAATAGATAGCTTTTGGATGATCAAATGGTCGAAAGACAAGAATCATTGGATTTGCGTTGTTCAGGATATTTCGGAGCGAAAATTAGCCGAGAATATGCGCCGGCAGATTGTGAACATGGTCAGTCATGATATTCGCTCACCACTTTCGACTATCAATGTAATTTTCGCCTCGTTGCAAATTGGTGTTTATGGTGCACTTACTCCTAAGGCCTTGGAGTTAACTCAAAGTGGCGAAAGGGCCTGCGCACAGCTTCTGAATTTGACTGGTGACTTGCTCGCCTTGGATAGACTTGAAGCTGGCATGCTGGTGCTGGAATATAGCGAAGTAGATCTTGATCAGCAGTTTGCCAGTATTAGCAGCATGATGTCTACCGTTGCTCAGAAAGCCAGAGTAATCATCAAGCACCACAATTGTGGTCTAAAGCTTATGGCTGATCGCGATCGCCTTGATCAGATTTTGACCAATTTAATTTCGAACGCCATAAAGTTTTCGCAGCCAGGTGGTGTGGTGCATTTGCATGCATCGCAAATAGATGACGATATTGAGATTGTGGTCAAAGACCAGGGTATTGGTATTGCTGAGAATCATTTGCCCTTTATCTTTGATCGCTACCGCCAAGTGCGCACCAGTGATGCCACTAAGAAGAAAGGCAGTGGCTTAGGTTTATCGATTGCTAAAGCATTGACTGAACTTCATGGTGGCACTATTACTGTGGCCAGTGAAGTGGGCAAAGGCACGTCGTTTTATGTGCGCTTGCCGATGGCTAAGAAGGGTATTTGATAGTTTAATCGAACTCTAAGTTCTTACAGAAGTACATCAGCAGTCGGTATTACTTTTGCTGGCAGCTCAGTTTCACCCAACATCTCTAAGAGTTCGATTTCAATATTGCGACAGATAGCTGTAAGTGGTACGTCGTTGAGGCCCATGGCGAATGGATCTTCGCTGGTATCACCCACCTGTTCCATAGTCATGAAGATCCAAGAAATGAGAGTACTAAAAGGCACCACCATCCAATCAGGGGCGCCTCCAGCTTTTGAAATCTCACCAATCATGCTAAACGGCAGGAGTATAAGAAAGATCCAGACATAGACTCCACTAAAATAGGCATATTGGCGGGGAAAAGGAAAGGTCTTAAGCCTCTCGCAGCTGCCCAGCTCTTTAATACAATCGTTAATGGTGTTGACCAGTTGCTCTGCTTCTAGATCTGTAATTTGCTGATGGCGATGCAATTGCATTATTTCTTCCAGCTGAATTTTGAGCAGCGTGCTGGAAGGGTTGCTTTGTCCAACCAATCTGGCTCGGTCAGAGATCTGAACTTCGGCAGTCAAATATCTATTGTAGTCTTGCTGCGGTTCACCAAGAATCTTGTATTGGCCCAGCAGTTGTACTTCTGGCAGTATTCGTTCTGGGTTCCAGTAATCGGCCGTTTGCCTCAGTTGCAATCGCAGTAAGTTGCACCAATCTATTTGGCGACGAATGAGCTTTTGTTTGAGCCTAGTTAGATCTTCAGCTGAAATTTTTTCATCGTCAAGATCAGAAACTAGCATGCCCCAGTATCGAGATAAGTTGGTAATTGAACCCCAGATCTTGCGGCCTTCCCAAAGTCGCTCGTAGGAGGAGTTATTTTTGAAGCCGATATAGAAGGCCACAGCCGTGCCGATGGTGCCAACCGGCAGAAAGGGAACTGCTATCCATTGCAAATGCATTTGGCAGTAGAGCCAGTAAACTGCTGAGCTTAGAAGAATGAAGAAAGTAACTTCTTTCCAACAGAACCATAAGATTAGAGAAGCTCGTAAATTGCGTCGAACGTACATGGATTCCTCATTAGCCCTTGGCCGATATCGCTTATTTTTTTAGCCTGCAACGCAGGCGCTTACTCGATCGCTCAGATTGGGCGACTGGCGGATGCATATCGTATCAGCGCGGCTGAAATTTCACAAATTAGCGCGATGGCTTGTGCCAGCCTGGATAACGTGGCGCGCCATGGAAACCTCCATTATTAACGAGGGTTATGTAAGTTTGGCTTTACCCAATTGAGCTTCTTAAGTTCAGCTTCCCAGCTGTCTTTTGTTAGCCCTGTTTTGCAGTTGTCTTCTGCCGTATTAATTATGAAATAGCCGACTGCCGTGTCTGCATGGTTCGGTGGTGGATTTATGGAAATCATGTAGCCCGTTACGTAGGGTGGTTTTCTGTCTAAGCTCTCAACTCTCCCAATAATTGATTTATTGCGTGTAATTACAACTTCACTGCCGTTAGTTCGAACCATTTCATAGTTTCCGCCAAGAGGTTCTGCATACTCAGAGCACCCAGTGATAAGCAGAGTAAGCGATGCTGCAAGGTAGAAATTCTTCGTCTTCATAGCAGTTTTATACCCGACTAGTTTCCGCCAATGCCACAATCAAACTGGCTATTGAAGACCGCCCCATTCTAGTTTTGGATTTTCACCCTGCTCTACTAATCTTAGCCATTCTTGGAGTTGCTCTTTTCTATCTTCGGAGCCTTTATCTACACAGATTCGGAGAGCTTCTACTACTATTTTTCTTTCGCCTGATTCTAGAAGCTTGTCGAGTGCAGCCATCATTTGATGGCCGCTGGCAATGTGACTGTGTTCATCTGTTTTCAGGCTGGCCAGCGCCCTTCTTAGCATGGTTTTGGACTTCTTTGCCTGACCTGCGAGCATTTCAATTCGCGCTAAAAAGAGCCAGGCTGTCTGAACCCAGAGCCTGAAAGTGCTTTTGCGAGTGCATTCTAATAGCCAGTTGCTCCATAGTCGCGCTTGTTTGAGGTAGCCAAATTCAATTGCAACCGGAGTCATGTCAATTCGCATACCAATCTGTTCTCCTCTGGAGTCTTCCAGTTTGAAGTACTTTTCTGCTTCATCAATAGCAATCTGTGCATAGTGCACGCGATCGATCAAGTTACCATTTAAAGCTTCATATCTAGCTCGCTTTGCTAGACGCCGAGTCCAACGGGGCTCGATTGGGTTCAATGCTTGAGCTTGTTTAAAGCATTGCCAACTTAGGCTTCTGTTGCGGTGTGCTAACGCCGAACCAGCGTTACCTGCTATCTTGTCGTCATTTGGGTGCAGTCGAACTTGTTCCGTCCAACGCTTTTCGAATTCATTGTTTTGTTCTTCTGTAAATTCTTTGCCGAGAGAGAGGGTGTAGCAGACAAAGTCTGCAGGGCGATGGTCGACCATCCACAGAATGTGAATTATTGCCTTAGCAGGCTCCTTTTGTTCTTCAGGTAATTGCCGGTAGTAGCCAATCAGGCTTAGTCTAGCTCTCAAATCTTTGGGATCTTTTATTAGTCGCGCCTCTAACTCTGAGGCTACCTCCTCAGAAACATCACGACCACTCTGCACATAGTGATAGTCTTCCTCAGAACCTTCAGGCTCATGATTCAGTGTCGATTTCACCAATTACTACACCTCGATTCGCAAAGCTGACGGATACTCACAGACTACCTTAAGTCATCGCGTCCACTTAGCGACCAGCTCCTGGCCTACTGCAATCATTCTTGGCTGTATCGAGCTGGCATAATCTGCAATCTCGCCGTCAAAGTCTTTACTTAGCGCAGCGATAATCTCCTCAGGCTTTTGCCCTGACTGTAGCAGCTCCATCAGTCTTGTCTGATAACGCAAAATGCCGGGAAAGTCGCCAGCTCCTAGCTCCGCTGGCTCGGTCGGTTCCGCTAGAGCGATGGGCTTCGTCGCTGTTATTGCGTCATCAATGACATTTTGCTCCAGCGAATGTTGCTCAATGAGCTTGGCGATTGCTCGAAAGTCATCTCTAAATCGGTGTTGTTGCTCGGCCGTATTCATAGTGCCGCCAAGGCGCTCAAATATCACCGCTTCGATATTTGGGCATTGGGCCAGTACCAGAGGCAACAGTGCCAGCACTTCATCTGGAACTTCATTGTCGTGGGTGTCGCGCCTAACTTTCTTGTCTATTGAATAGCTCCAAGATCCCCCTGAGATATGAATCTCACGAACTCTTTGCAGTGGGTAGGTTTTGAGCAGTTCTTCTGCCGATAGTCCGAAGTTTTCTAATTGACAATAAAGGTTGTGCAAATCAAGCAGAATGAATCCATCAAACGGTTCTAGCAGTTCGTCCAAGAAGTGTCCTTGTTCGTTAACATCGCTAAGGCTCAATGCCAGAGCCAGGTTCTCTAAGCCAATTCGTCCACCGGTAGTGCGGGCTAATTTTGCTAACTTGAATTGACCGGCTGCTACAGCTTGCGCCGTGTGCGGTACCGGCAGTGGTGCGCCCTGCTGCAACTCACCAAGGCGCGAAAAACCAAAATGTTCAGAGAAGTGTACAAATTGCCTCTGCCCTAATTCCCGCTCAAGGTTCTCTATCCAGCCGGTGTCAACGGGGGTCCAATCGGCGCTGAGCGGTGAGTAGTTCACACCATGACCATACAGGCTGTGAGTTGAGCTGAAAAAATTGAGTAGCTCATCGGCCCATTCTGGTATATCGGTAGCCCAGCCAATATCCGGGCTCCATTCTAAAATTTCTACTTCGTCGTTACTAAACAATGGCAATGCCGCTGCTAAGAAATCTTCTTGCAGCATCAAAGATAGGCCTAATCTAGGTTTGGTTATTGGTTCTGAAATAGCGGTCTCTCCTGCTCTTAAATAAGTCTAGCTCATTGCTCCAAGTAGGCAGCAGCTGGCAAAAATCCCAAAATTAACCTGGGCGTGCGTATATACCACACTGTTTTATTAAGCCAAAAGATACACAATCATGTTTCCTTAGCTACCCCCCTAATGTGAGCTAATTTGGACCAAATTCAACCGTCATCCATTAAGAATAGGTTGGAGCCGCCAGAAACTAGTCCGTTTGAGGAAACTCATTCGAGCTTGGGTCTTTATCTTGCGCGCGCAGATAAATCCGACGTCGTCAGCTTTAACCCCCATGTGCCAAAGGCGACGTCGCGGCCTCATAGCATGCAGCAATTTTTGTCTGGTATTGCCACATCTTCCGATCGTGCTAAGCCCAATCAGACGCAGACTATTGGCGATAATTTCACGGTTCCGCTCCAGCATTCTTATCTGAATGATGAGTTGATTCTGAAGTCGCTTGAAGCGAAGAATCCGACTTTCAAAAAGTCTACGACCGCCGATGGTATCCAGAATTTAACTGAAGTGAGCGGAATCAAGCTTAACTTCCATACTTTTGGCCATGACCAAAAATTGGATGTTAAAAGCATTGCCATAAGCAAAGAAACAAATGGTGGTACTCACTTTCAGCTACAGGTAGACAATCCACTACCGCTTGAGGTGGAAAAGGTCTTCAATGCCCCGAGCACCTTGCCCTTGAATTTTGTCGTTGATGCTAAAGGCCGGGTCTCTTATCCGCGAGACAGCGAAGTGTTGCATTCGCTTTCCGAGCATAGCAATACGACTTTGCCAGGGCTGGTACTGCGCGATGCTCTTAGCGATGCCGGTGACGTTGCTCAGTTTATTGAGCATAACCCCGCCTGGGTGAAGAATATCATGGCGCCCTTTATGTCTCGATTTGGTACTTATCTTAAGAGCGATTTTGATCCTAGTGTGGTGCTCAATTCGGCTCAACCTGACAAGGCGGCTCCGACAGGTAAAGCTGCTCCGGCAGTTAAAGGTGACCAAGCTCAGTCGCCAGTTAAAAATTCCACCACCGACAGCGTTAAGCAGCGCTCGACGGATGCATTGCCAGCCAGCGACGCTTCGACTTTCAAAATTAAAGGGCCCGGCGATTATGTCGAGACCATGCAAATAGAAGGTCGTACGCGCAGTTTCCATGTTCATGTGCCAGCCAGTTACGATGCGGCTAAGCCAATGCCAATGATGCTCCTTGCTGCTGGTATGTCGCAGACCGGTAAAGACGTTGAGGAGATGTTTCAGGCTAACAAGCTGGCTGACAAAGAAGGTTTTATTGCTGTCTACCCTGATTCAGTTAACTGGTTTGATGTAAAAGATCTGCGTACCTGGGAGAGTGGCAACGGACTGGTGCTACCAGGGCAGAAGGCTAGCGATGTCAAATTTATGGGTGACATCATTGAAGCGACTAAGAAGCAAGTTAATATAGATCCCCAGCGCATCTATATGGCTGGCCTCTCTAATGGTGGCATGCTGACCTATTCTACCGCCGCAGCTTTGTCTGGCACCCTTGCTGGCATTGGCATATTGAGCTCGACCATGAGTGGCAAGGAGCCGGCACCGAAAGAACCGCTTTCGATGATTAATATCCATGGTACAGCCGACCGAATTATTCCTTATGATGGCATGACTGATACTCCGCAGGTTTTGACCGATGTTGGTGTGCCTGTGTTTCAGCCGGCGCATTTTGGCACTGACTACTACCGCAAGCTAGACGGTATAAGCACTGAACCAACTGTGGTCAAGAATGGTATTGAGACAATTGAGAGATCGTCTAACCCGTCAAATGGCACGGCGGTTGAGCATATTACACTTTCTGGAGTGGATCATTTCCTTGACGATCCCGCTCATCGACTGCAACAGGTTTGGGACTTCTTTGAAGCGCATCCGCGACCTACTCCGCCTAAACCTAGCGACAATGTTGAAGTAAAAACCAGCATGGCGGTGGAAGAATTAACCACTGTCAAGCAACTGCAAGCGGCAATGAAGAAGCGCGGGGTTGCTGGAATGGAGCAAGACGTAGATAACATCTTTGATGCCGCTCTGACCATTTCTGACGGTTCAATCAGCCCTTCTCGAATCTTCGATAAGATAACTCGCTCTACTCATGTGGCCTTCAATGATCCAGTAAATAAGTTTATCCAAAACACTACTTTGATTACAAAGCAGCATGACACCATCACTATTGATCGCAAAGTTAATGCTGATATTCCACTGAATGTAAGCTTTGGCGTTGGCGCGCTTAAGTCAGTTGAAATCGGTAAGACCTCTTTTGATCTGGCCAAGTCGAATGGTTACCCAGAGCTGAAGAATATCAGTGGTATCACATTGCACGCTCAGGTTGCTGGCTACAATCTTGATAGCAAAGTCCATGACATTACTGAGTTTCCAGCTGGTCACAATGGTGCCAATGGGCGCATCTATCGTGCCACTATGGAAAACCCACTACCTGGCTGGATGCGCACTGTTTTGTTCTCTCCTGGTAACTTTAATGTAGATCTTCAATTTGATCCCAGCGGCAACCCGGCAGTAGTTAATCGTAGTCAGACTGAAAGACAGTTGCTCGGCAAGAATCCATTTGTAAGTGGAATAGCCGATGAAGCTCAAGATGTTGCCAACCTTTATCATCATCCCGGTTGGCTCAACGGTCTTACCGTCGCTTCTGATGTGGGTATTACCGGCGGGTTGACTTATGCCGCCTACCGCTTTGGTGGAGCTAGGGCTAAGCTGGCAGCTACAGTTGGTTTTATAGCCGCACCTATGGTAATTGATCTAATTCGTCGCAATATCTCTTAGGGCGGCTTTGAATTAACCCATGCCGCAGCCGAGGCAAACTTTGCACTGGGTTTTTCCTGTTGGTAGCTCTAACGTTCTCCTTTTTGTCTTGCAGGGTCTATCAGTTCGTCAGTAAAGATCTGTCCTTCTTTAATTTCGGTCTTTGTTTTGGCTCCGACAATCCTGTCGACACACGGTATACAGCTCTGAGGGGCATCAAAGGGATTAACTGAAACGGTGCAAAGATCGGTCTTTTCTATACTCGAATTCGCGGCCAGTGTTTTCCTTGGCCGGATGGTAAAAGTTTTACTGCAGGTGGCGTGGTTTAGCTCGCTGGGTCTTATAACAGGTAGACCTCGGACCAACTCATCTTCCACTAAGATTTGACCAGCCTGTAGTCCATATTTCGCAAGATTTCCCACAGCAAAATTGCGGCAAGGAACTCGTCGTGCTGGGCTTTTACCGGCGTAGATCCAAGTCTCCTGCAGGTCTTCATCTTTGATTGTGGCGTTTTTAGCTATGGCTTTAGTTGCATAAACGACAATTATCTTTTGTCGATTCGATTCGATTGATTTAGATTGCCCTGGAGTCACTGTGTTTGTACCTGCAACTATCAAAGCTGTTATGGCTATTCCCTTGGCTGTCATTTGTTTTGATGCTGTCATTGGTTGTTCTAAACCTATTTGCCTATTTCTAACGTTAACAACTCGGCAACACCTTAGCAATATTGTGTGAAAGTCTCCACCGGGCCAAAGGCGCCGCGAGAGTAAGTCAAACTTTAATAGAGGGCAGATGTATGTCGATTGAAGCGGGTATCGGTGAGAAGACAGAGAAGGCCATTAGTAACAAGAACGATAAGGCAGATCTGAGTTCAGTTTTTGATGACTGGAAGAACAACACAAGCAAAGCGGAGAATGAGGTAGAGCGCACTTCTATCAACAACGCTCTTCATAAGGTTTTGCCCAAGCTTTCGATTATCGATTTTACTAGTGACGAAACTGGTACAAAGTATGTCACTACTTTCGATGGTCAGAGCAATAAATTGCAGTTGCGTACTGTTAATGATTTTAAGGTTGTAGAAGGCCAAGAGAGCGACTTGACCAAGGCTATGGCCGAAAAGAAGGAGACTCCTGAGCAGGTGGTTCAGTATCTGACTACACAAGTAGATGCTAAGAAAGATGCAGATAGCAAGAAAAGTGTCGAGCAATCCAAAACTGATGAAGCTAAGGGTGACGTTAAGCAGTATGCAATTCAGCCCGGTGACAATCTTTGGAAGATTGCTAAACGTGAAATAGTTGAAGCTAACAAAGCAAATGGTAAACCTGATGCTGTGCCTTCAACAGATGAGGTAAGGGCCTTCATCGACAAAATAGTCTCAGCTAATCGGGAAGGTGATGGCGCCATTAAGAATGCCAATCTTATTTATGCTGGAAAGACGCTGAACATACCGGTTGAGAAGAAAGAAGCTCCGAAGACTGAAGAAGAACCAAAAGCCGAGAATAAAGAAGCTCCGAAGACTGAAGAAGAGCAAAAAGTAGAGCCAAAAGTTGAGAAGCAAGAAGAGATTGAAGTTAAGCCGTCATCGGCAAATACTGAGCCTGGCAACAACAAAACAACAACAACTAATACTTCCGGCAGCGATGCGTTTACCCCTAAGTCTGATACATATTACAATCCAACGATTGGTGCTGACGAAGCCGCCAAAGAGAGTGCTGTTCTAAATAAATTCTATGAGCAGATGCGGGGGCTCGATGGTGATGAGTCTGGCAAAGCCTTCGTTACTACTGCTGAGATCAATAAATTCGTTGAGGCCAATAAGACTCATCTTCCTAGAACCGATGGTCAACCGGTGCCGAATGCAGAAGAGATTGAGTTATTAGAGAAAGCAGCTAAAAACATTGGTCGCATTGCCAATTCCAGCGACGATGAGATGTTCTTCGAATCGAGCGGAGCCACTCGCAAAGACGTACAGATTTTCGCTGAGCAAGAGAAAGACTTTGAAGGTCGCTTCCAAGCGCGCTTCTATCTAGACAAGCATTTCGACAGACTTACAGCTGGTCAAGATCATATTTCGGTTGCTGAAATTAAGGCCTATCGTGATCAGCTAGCAACTCGTCCAGATTCTGAGGCTGAGGTAAAAGCTGTAGATAATGTCTTGGTCCAGTTGGGCAAACAGGGCTACAAGGATGGCAGCATATTGTTTAGAGACAATGCCAAGGCCTCTATTCGAGATGAGGTTGCTGGTTCAAATTATGCTGAATATGGTGGTCGCAGCTATCCGATTCCAGTAGTTGCAGCGAAATAACAGGCAAGCTGCCTGGTATTAATCAATTTGACTAACTCAAGTGGTTCTCATAAGCGTAGCGTACAAGAGCGGCCCTGGTACTTAAGTTCAACTTCTTTCTTAGTCTCGATACGTGTACTTCGGTGGTGCCTTCAGTAATGTGTAGCTCTTCGGCAATTTCTTTATTCGATAGACCAAGAGCTACTTGTTTGAGCACTTCTATTTCTCTCGTACTGAGCTTGATGCGAACTTTCTCGCGGCTCTCCGTGCGCTCGGTCAACTCTTTGGTGCTGTGTACAACTTGAGTTAGTTGACTGCACAAGTCTGTTAGTTTGCTAATCGATGTACTTTGCGCCTCGACAATTTGATAAAGCTTGGCCTGGCTCAGGGCAATTGATAATTGGTTAGCAATACGCGATAGCAAGTTGATGTCGCGCACTGTCCACATTCTCTTATCGCTGTGAGCATCAAGATGGAGCAAGCCCATTAACTTACCGCGATAAACCAAGGGCACCATGACCATCGATTTAATTTTGTAGTTGATAAGTTCTAAGCGCACATCTTTAGCAAAGGCAAAGGTGTCATCTTGCACCACCATTAGTGGCCGTCTCTCACCAACATCTAAGAGGAGGTCGTGATATTTAGAAAACAGTGTGCTTTTGTCTGATATTGGCGTCAAGCTTTCGGTGGTCATCTGTCTGACGATACGCATCGTATTATCTGGGTCACCGATCAAGCATATTAGTGCTCGTGAGGCTTCAAATTCTTTCAGAAGGCTTTCAGTGGCCCGCTCTAAAATATCGGATTGATCGAGGGAGCCGTGAACATTTACAACGAACCGATTAAAGAGCGCTTCGTCATTGGAAGACTTCTCGACGCGGTCATACATCTCTTTCAAGTTTTCGACAATGATTGCCCGCTGCAAGTTCGTTGTAATCATGCGCGGTAAGAATTTGTGATACTCGCCAATTTTCGGCAGATAGTCACTGGCGCCAGCAATTAGTAATTTTAGGGCTAGTTCTTGTGAATCAACGCTGGTAATGACGATGATTGGAGAATTTGGAGCCTGGGCAGCGAGGGTGGTGACTAAGTCGACGCCGCTGCTGTCAGGAAGGTCGTTGTCGACCACTAATACGTCATATGGAGTGGTCTTGATGCGAGCCAGGGCTTCTTTGGCCGTGACTACGGCATCGACATCATATAAAGGAGATTGCGAAATGATTGCCTTGCGCACTAATTGCAGGTCTTTTTCCACTGGCTCAATTAAAAGTACCCGGCGCTCGCGTTGAATTTGGACGGCAATATCTGCGTCTGAGGCATCCGCCTTGGGCTCTATTGCTACTGGTTTCTCGTCTTCCAAGTTATTCATCCAACACGGTTCGTTTAGAGTTTCGTTTAGAGGTTTCGTTTAGAGATCATGGGCAGGCCTGTTATCAACCTAACATAAGAATGCCTATATTGAATTATCTTCCCACCTATAGGGTGTCACCCCTAACCTGCTGCTATAACTGCAATATGAGGTTCGGCAATACAAATGTTGTCAACCTAATTTGCGACAAAACTTGTGGGCAATGTGACAGTTTTAGACCCTGACCCTCACCAAGCCCCCCAGCCCATGCATCGTTAGGCCCTAATACTGATTAGGCACTGATACTAATAGCGAAGTAAGCCCACGAGTTCATAAAACTAAGGAGCAGCAGGTTTCCCTCGAACCGCTGCTCTTTTGTTTTATATTTATTTGCCCTGGCCACTCATTGTTATTGGCTGGCGGCCACTCTGAACATAAACCGATGAAAGTTTTTTGTGGTTGACTTTGGGGTTGTTATTGCAGTAATCGCCCAAATCAGCTGTATAGGGCATGGCTTCAGGGTTGAAGTCTATGCGGGTCGGCTTCTCGCCGGTGGGTTCGAAGAAATCGCCGGTTATCTCGTAGTCGCCAGCTGGGTATGCTTTAACTTCTGGATTAATGAAGTAACCAACATTCTTGCCAGCCGGTGTATATACGTTGACCTTTACATCAGCCATTTACTAATTTCTCCTTCACCTTCAATTTGATCAATCAAGTTGTTCAACTTATAGCAAGTGTATTTGATTTTGACGCAGGGATAAACTTCCCTAAGTGAATATACATATAGATGTGGCCAATTCTAGATTGATGGCTCATATTAAGGAATTAGGTTGCTTGCTCGGCGTAGCGGAAGAACTCGCTGGTCTTGGCTTTGAGTTCCACCATGTAGTTTTGCAATTCCACCCGCAGATTTTCTTTTTCCTCATCATCGGCGTTGGCTGGTACTTCTAGCGGCTCGCCGAAAACGTAAACCATCTTTGTATTAAGGTATGGGCAGTTGTAGCGGTCCCATGATTTCATCAAGTCGCGAGTTCGGGCCCGTGAGACTACCGGAATTATTGGCAATTTGGTAATTTGCGCCAATCTAATTACTTCAGCTTTGACTATTTCAAATGGCCCCTTGGGGCCGTCAACCGGAAATAAAACGCTGCGATTGTGCTCCGCAGCGTTGATCAAATTGAATGCGCCTTTGACGCCGCCATGGGTGCGGGAGCCGCGGGCTACTTCAAAGCCCATAAATTCAGCGGCTCTGGCGATCATTTCGCCATCTCGTGAATTGCTGGCTATGAGACTCATGCGGTTGCGCGGGCTGAGGCCGAGCAATACATACATCTGGCCATGAAAGTAAGCGTAAATTGCTGGCTTTAAGCTGGCGAGGCCTTCTTCACTATCACTTTGGGCTGAACTGGCTCTGACATAGGCTTTGCTGGCTTCTGGTATGACCGCCATGACTCTATATGACAGGTCGTAAACCGTAATGCCATATTTAAAGATACCTGCGAGACCTAAGACCCTCCATTTGTCAAGAAGGGGGTATTTCAAGAATAGGTCTTTGATTCGGAACTTTTTCAAGGGTTACCTTTTTAGTGTTTTTAGCTTAGATGAGAAAAAGATTGGCTAATTTTATAGAATTCAAGTGGGCTGAGACCCGCAGGCGGTAAAGGCTCGGGTTTGTATATGCTATTATCTACCAACGCCAAAAAATCGTAAGAACATCTATTAAAAAGACGGAAAAGAAGCAATGCCACTTTTAGCTGATCGTAAGCAAGAGCTCATCCAAGGCCACCAAACGCACGGTAAAGATACTGGTTCGCCAGAAGTGCAGGTCGCCATGCTCACAGACCGAATTAACCAATTGACCGACCACCTGAGAACTCACTCTAAAGATTTCCACAGCAGACGTGGGCTTTTGATGATGGTTGGTAAGCGTCGTCGCCTTCTTCAATATTTGATGAAGGAAGACAATGAGCGTTACCGCAAGCTGATTGAAAAGCTTGGACTGAGACGCTAATAGCTTAGTTTTAAAAGGCGGGCCTTTGGCTCGCCTTTTTTGTTTTTGACGTTTTTGTTTTAGCTTTAGTGAAGTTCTCGAGTAGAGAACTTTCACTGGTATCCAGAAATATATTTTGTGCCCTTCAGGTGAAGAGGCACTAGCTGAATAAGCAGAAAAAGAAGATAGAGGAAAAGAAGAAGTGCAAGTAGAAGAACGTGCCGGTATTCGTCAAACCGAGATTGTTATTGACGGCAAGACTATCGTTGTTAAAACTGGTCGCATGGCCAAACAATCCGGTGGCGCTGTAGAGATTTCTTGCGGCGAGACTATGGTTTTGGTAACAGCCACAGAAAGTAAGAAAGTCAGAGACGGTATCGATTACTTCCCTTTGCTTGTTGACTATGAAGAGAAGCTTTATTCCGTAGGCCGCATTCCTGGATCTTTCGGTCGTCGTGAAGGTAAAGCACCTGATAAGTGCATCCTTACAAGCCGTTTGATTGACCGCCCAATTCGCCCTCTATTTAAAGAAGGCTATCGCAATGACGTGCAAATAGTGGCTACCACTATGAGTGCCGATATGGAAAACCCTGCAGATACTCTTGCCATGCTTGGTGCCAGTTTTGCTCTTGAGCTAGCTGGCTTGCCATTCAATGGCCCAGTTGGTGCCGTTCGCGTTGGCCGTGTTGACGGCAAACTAGTGGGTAACCCTACATACGAGCAGCTTGATAATTCAGATTTAGATTTGGTTGTCGCTGGTACTGAATCATCAATCATGATGGTTGAAGCTGGTTGCAACTTCGTCACAGAAAAAGACATTTTGGCTGCTATTGACTATGCTCACCAAATTATCAAGAAGCAAGTTGAAGCGCAAAGAGACTTCGTTAAGGCAGTGGGCCGTACTGTAAAAGAATTTGTTGCCCCACCTTGTTTGGAATCATTGAAAAATTTGGTGGCTGAAAAGGCCACTGAAGCTCTCAAGGCATCTATGAATTCAGTTACCGATAAGCTAGTGCGTCAAGGTCACATTGATGCAGCTATCAAGGCCATCAATGACGCCATTGCTGAACTTGAAGAAGGTCATGAGTTGAAGAGCGTTTCGGGCGGAAAAATCGCTGAATACCTCGAAAACTATGAAGCCGAATTGATGCGCGCCAAAGTGCTAGACACTGGTATTCGTGCCGATGGCCGCCGTTGCGATGAAGTTCGACCAATCACTGTTGAGTGTGGCGTTCTGCCCCGCACCCACGGTACTGGCTTATTCACCAGAGGTACAACCCAAGTTCTCTCAGTAGCTACTTTGGGTATTGGTTCTGATGCTCAACGTCTTGATTCAGTTGATCCGCAAACTGAAAAACGCTACATGCATCATTACAACTTCCCTGGTTTCTCTGTTGGCGAAGTAAAACCAATGCGTGGACCTGGCCGTCGTGAAATCGGCCACGGTGCTCTTGCTGAGCGTGCCTTGATTCCAGCTTTGCCAAGCCAAGATGAATTTCCTTATGTAATTCGGGTTGTGTCTGAAGTGCTTGAATCTAATGGTTCGACCTCTATGGCTTCCACTTGCGGTTCATCTCTGTCATTGATGGATGCCGGCGTGCCTCTCAAGGCCACAATCGGCGGTATCGCCATGGGCTTGATTTTGGAAGGCGACCGTTGCGCTGTTCTTACTGACATTCAAGGCCTAGAAGACTTCCTTGGCGACATGGATTTCAAAGTTACTGGTTCAAAAGAAGGCATTACAGCTTTGCAAATGGACATCAAGATTGAAGGAATTTCTCTTGAGATCATGCGCATAGCTCTTGATCAAGCTAAGCGTGGTCGCGTGCATATCATCGATAAGATGGAAGCAGTATTGCCAGCTCCTCGTGAAGAAATGTCACCATGGGCTCCTCGCATCATTACCGTTCATATTAACCAAGAAGATATTGGTACGGTGATTGGACCAGGCGGCAAAATGATTCGTCGCATCATCGAAGAGACTGGTGCCACCATCGACATCGAAGATGACGGTACCGTGCGTATCGGTTCTGTGGACCAAGAAGGCGGAAGAGCCGCTCGTGACTGGATTGTTAACCTAGTAAAGCGCATCGAAGTCGGAGTGGTTTACTCTGGCCGAGTCACTAGAATCATTCCAGTTGGCTGTTTCGTTGAAGTGTTGCCTGGTAAAGAAGGCCTCGTCCATATTTCTCAACTAGAAAATAGACGTGTGGAAAAAGTTGAAGACGTTGTTGCAGTTGGCCAGAAAGTGATTGTCAAAGTCAAAGAAATTGATGAGCGCAATCGTGTCAACTTGACCATGAAAGGCGTCAGCGACGAAGAGAAAGCACTCTGTGAGCAACAGAATCCGTAGCAATACAGCTGCAAGGGCAAGCGCAGCTGCGCTTGCTTCCCTTTGCTGGCTGGTAGTGTCCTGTTTTCAGTTTGACTTGGGTGACTCTGGCTTTGGCCAGGCTGCCCAAGCACGCTCTCACACTGCAGCAGGACATAAATCGGCTCAGAAGAGCAGCGCCAAGAGTAAATCAGGTTCTAGAACTCAAGTCGGCAAGAGGCATGGCGTAAGCCGTGCCTCTTCTGCTTCCACTCGTTCTGGTGCAAGAAGAGTCAGCGCTCAAAGAAGCAGTCGGCATTCAGCTTCGCGTCAGACCGTTGCTCATAATGGTCGTCATGCTCGCAGTGGTCGGAGTGCAGGCCGTTCAGCTTTTTCTCACCACTCGCGCCATTCAAGTCCGTTGGCTGCTCATTCGCGTTCGCGCCACGGCAGTGCTTCCAGTGCTACTCACACAAGTAGTCACGCAAGAGCCCATGCCGTCAGCCATCCAGTAGCCGCTGCCCATATCGACGCCGGTCCAGCAGAAGCCAGTATCGGTATTGGTCCTCGAGTGCGCAATTACTCGCTGCTCGCCCGCTCTTATGCGCTTTACGACCAGGGCATTAACGAGCGTTTACGGGGCAATTATGGCTCGGCCACTGACAAGCTAGCCGAGTCAGTCAATTTGCTCGACCAGGCGCGCAGCAATCAGCGCGACAGTGGGGCATCGACTCTAGAGTCGATGGTTTTCTTTGAATTGGCCCAGGCCGCAGAGGCCGATGGTGATTTTATTTTGGCAAGAGACTCGTATGCTCATTGTCTGCGGGCTAAGCCTCAATATGTCGAAGCTTATTTGCGCATAGTCAGTCTACTGGCCAGCCAGGGGCAGTTGCCTTTGGCTATGAACTGGCTCAAGGAAGGCTTGAAAGAGTGTCCCCATGACCCCAGGCTCAATGATTTGTCCACAGTGCTCTCCACCTTCATGGGCGGCTATAAACCAGCTCTTGAGCGCGATCCTGAGCCTGTGACCAAGCCTGTGGGGCCCGAGACTCTGCCTAGCGAAGTCAGTCCTGAGTCGCTGCCTGAAGCTCCAGCAGGAAGTCGTGAGAACGAGCCAGCCGGGTTATAGCCCGCTGGAGCGAGCGCCAAGAACGGCAATGAAAATAACCAAAGAAAAAGGGAGGTTTAACCCTCCCTTTTAGCTTATTCAAACCACTTCGCAGTAGCCGTTGACTATTTTTTGTCGACGGTATCTTTGAATTCTTTGCCAGGCTGGAAAGCAGGTACCTTTTTGGCAGGCACTTTGATTTTCTCGCCAGGTTTTTGTGGATTGTTTGTTTCGCGAGCTTGTCTGTCACGGCGCAAGAATGTTCCGAAACCTACCAAGGTGACACGATCACCTTTGGCTACTACTTCGGTCACGACATCGGTGAAAGCGGCAAGCATTTCTTCGACGGACTTCTTGGTTGTGTTTGTACGAGCAGCGATTTCGGCAGCCAGTTCTGCTTTGTTCACAGAGATTCCTCCTAGTATCCGGTCCTAAATTCAAAAGTACAACATAAAGTGTATTCTGGGCGGTCTAATAACCACGTGAGGGACAAAGATACAGCACCTGTAAGGCTGACACAAGAGACTTGGCATAAATTGTCGCTCTTGATAAGCATTTGCCGTCATAATTGCCGTCATACTTGTAGAGAGGCCGCTTGCCAGGCGGATTTTGCAGAGATGTCATTAAAGCTCAAAATAAGGGATAAAACGTGAAATATACTGCCAATTTAGTGCGTAAAGAGAAGTCATTAAGGGAACAAAGATAGTGTCAAATCCATTGAGTGGGGCTCCTTTGGGACCAATTAGCGTCGACGGTAAAACTATAGACGCCAGGACGGCAGCATTTCTTGCCGCCAATGCCTGCGAGAGCAAATTAGCTCAATCAGTAGTGGTACTTGATGTGGCTTCGGTAACTGTTTTAGCTGAATATTTTGTTTTTGCCGGCGGTGAGTCGGCGGCCCAAGTTAAAGCTATTGCAAATGCCGTAGACCAGGCTCTTGGAAGCCATGATTTCAAGCGCAAGTCGATTGAAGGCATGAGTGAAGCCCGTTGGGTCTTACTAGATTACGGTTCGGTGATAGTTCACGTTCTGCAAGAAAAAGAGAGAAGCTTTTATAAAATCGAGCAGTTCTGGAACCATGCATTGATTGTTGATCGCCAAGAATGGGTAGAAGAATAAGCGTAGGGTAATTTTTGCTCTGATAAGTTATCGAGGCGTTTTTGAGGGACATTTGCTATGAGCTTTAGGACCAGGCTACAGGGGTTCGTCGATAGCCGGCAGAAAATTCAAATCTGGTACGGTATGGGTTGCCATAACACCGTCACCGGACGAGTTCTATCTGTTGACCATGACCACATTGACGTCGAGTCGTATTCCCATGAGAGCGACGGTCAGATTCATATTCGTCGCATACTAGTTCCTTTGCACTTAATTTTGCACATCGACATAACCTCGGCTGAGGTCAGTGAAGATGATGAAGGAGCGCTAGTAACCGAAAAGGAGTCTAAGGGGAGCGGTTCGTCAGTTTCCGTTATTGACCTTCCCGATGCTCCCCGTGGATACGCTGTACGGATTCTTTCCCAACTAAATTCGCAATATTCCAATCGCTTCTCTCGCATGACCGCCGGACCTGGCGGAATTTATTTCTCTTGTGACGGTTCGGTTTGGTTTATCGACGGTAATGGCCAATTGAGCGAGTACGCTCGCATTCGTGGCAATAGCACGATCTCAGGCCTGCGCTTTGACCGCAAAGGCGTTCTTTACGTTGCTACCATTCAGGGTACTGTTTACAAAATTGACCCCAACAAGTCAGGTCGTATTCTTGCTCAGCTTGATGGCAACCTTACGGGCGGGGGAACTTTCTTGTCTGATATCGCCATCGGTGCCAGAGAAGAAGTCTATGTCTCTAACTTCCCTTCAAACACTGGCGGCGTCTTTAAAATAGACAAGACTGGTGAGTATGAGGTTCTACTCGGTGGACCAGGTCATGGCACCCAGGGCTTACTGCTTGAACGTGATGGCTTCCTCTGGTGCTTAGAACATGCCTCTGGTTGTGTGGTTAAACGCTCATTGGATGGCCGTGAAGTCGCTCGCATTCAAGTGGCTGAGTCAGAGAGCTTCAACTTTGCAGACGGCTATGATGGCAACTTGGCTATGGACAGCCTCGACCGGCTCTATATCACGGCCGGACGTGCTGGCACAGTCATCCGTGTCAATCGCGAAGGCCGCGCCGAAACTTTCCTCACCGGACTGGTTAACCCAACTGGTGTTGCCTTTGGTCACGATGGCGCTCTCTTCGTTCTCGAAGCTGGACGCTCAAGAGTGCTGAAAGTCGCGGCTCTCGACAAAACTGAGCGCAGTGAATCGGCTAAAGCCCTTTCTTAGGTGCGAAAACCTTAGGCTATTCACCCTCGGCCATTCAATTTAACTAAAAACAAAAGTGTCAGATTTTCTTCAAAAAAACTGACACTTTTTGTTTTTAGTTTAACGATCGGCTTCCTTCTAGAAAGCCGCCACATTCTATTTGAGATGATAACTAGCTGATTGCTTGCGCACTTTGCTATTTGGCAAGGCCAGCTAACTCACGACTTTCGTGTTCAGCTGCCACTGCGTCATGGCTGCTATACATTTGATCGATAAGTGACTTGTAGTTGCGGCCAACCACGTTGCGCTTGATCTTCAGTGTTGCTGTCAGTTCACCAGCTTCAACGGATAACTCGTTGGCAAGAATGGCAAAGCGCTTCACTTGCTCGTAGTCCGCCAGGTCTCTTGAGCGGGCTTGCAATTCTTTCTTGAGGAAGCCTAGCAAGGCTGTGGAGCGGCTCAAATCGAAGTACGAATCGAACTCCCAGTTTCTTTCACGGGCAAAGTCACAGGCTGCTTGTTCATCAAGTGTAATTAAAGCCACCAAATGCTTTTGCTTGTCACCAAAGACCACTGCTTGTGTGACGAATGGCACTGTCTTCAGTACCGCTTCTACTCTTTGCGGCGCAATGTTTTTGCCAGCAGAGTTGATGATCAAATCTTTCTTGCGATCAGTAATTTTCAGGTAGCCATCAGCATCGATAGTACCGATATCACCGGTTTTGAACCATTCACCTTCAAACGCTTCAGCTGTGGCCTCAGGGTTGTTGTAATAGCCTTTGAAAATAGTCGGACCTTTGACCAGAATTTCGCCATCATCGGCTAGTTTCTGGTGCACAGAGTCAACGGCAGGACCCACCGTGCCGATCTTGACTTGGCCAATGCGGTTAACATTGGTGGGAGCTGAAGTTTCGGTAAGTCCGTAGCCTTCAAGGGTGTTGATGCCAACAGCATTGAAGAAAGTCAGCACTTCTCTAGTGGCAGGAGCGCCACCACTGACGATGATTTTCAGATTGGGACCGATACGCTCGCGTAGTTTTTCTAAGACTAGTTTGTCGGCAATTTTGTGTTTGAGCCAGAGTAATGGGCCCACTTTCTTGCCTTCGCCGTGACATTCGACTACTTCTCCGCCGACATCAAGACCCCAGTCAATTAGTTTGCGCTTTTTGCCCGTAGCGCCATCTATGCCACTCTTGACCTTGGCATAAATACGATCAAGAACCCGCGGCACCACTAATATTGTGGTCGGTTCTACTTCGATCATATTGCGACCCATCATTTCTATGCTTTCGGCAAAGGCGCAAACGCCACCATGGGTCAACCAGTAGAATTCACCGCAGATGCGCTCAAAGATGTGAGAAAGCGGCAGGTAGGAGAGATAGACCGAGCGATCGTCTTCTGACAGAACTGGCTTCATGTCTTCAATCACGGCCATAATATTGCCATGGGTCAAAGGTACACCTTTTGGTACTCCAGTGGTACCAGAAGTGTAAATAATGGTGGCGATGCCATCTTTCGGTGTGCTCTTCATTCTGTCTTCCAGAATTTTTAAGTGAGCTGTATCGAGGCTGGCACCGAGTTTGCGTACCGATTCAATATCTGCTAGTAGACCGTTGGGCACATTGTATTTGACCGCTAGCTCGTCCACAGATTTGACATCAGCCGGCAAGAAGAAGAGTACGATTTTTTGTACAGTCGGTATTGAATCTCTTACAGCCAAGGCCCGTTTGAGAAGGTTTTCGTTTTGGACAAAGAGAACTTTGGCTTGCGAATTGTTGATAATGAAATCAATGTCGTTAGCTGAGGAAGTGGGATAGACCGGCACTGAAATCGCGCCATTAGATATGGTGGCGAGGTCGGCTGCGACCCAATAGTGAGTTGTCGAGGAGAAAATAGCCGCTTTTTCGCCAGCTTTCAGTCCTAGAGTCATCAAGCCAAGTGCAATTTGCTGCACCAGTTTGCTGAACTCACGCCAGTTCATGCTGCGATATGGCTCTTTTTTCTCTTTATACTCAACACAGTTGAGATGGTCGAGCTGTTTGGCACGAGCAAAGAAGACTGCCGCTATATTGCGATCAGTAATACTATCGGATATCTTCCGATCCACGAGCATGTAAAGCACCTCAGATTCCCAGCAGGCGTTATTATAATAGGTTTTCAGTATGCCAAATGAAGCCTAAATTATCTGAACCTGCCAAAGCCTTCTTTTGGGCCTGGGTTGGGCATTTTTTTCAGTTTGGGCCGAGCATTATAAGCTGCTAATTTTGTTAAGAGACTGACAATCTTTCTTTTGAGACTTCGTCCATCCAGGTCGCCAGTAATTCGACTAGTTCGTCGAGAACCGGATCAAACATCAGGTCGTGCCAGGCTTCGGGGAACGAGTGTTGACGCTTGCTGGGGGCGTTAAGGCGCTCGAAAATTGCTTGGCTGACAACGTTGTTTACGATGGTTTCTTGGCCAGAAGTAAACATATAGGCCGGGCAAGGAATTTTGCGGGGGGAAGATTTGGTTTCTTGGGTGAGCTTGAGCAGTTCTAGCAAGGTGCGGGCGGTGAGGACAAATTTACGATCAGGATCGTTGGCCAGCCAGTTTCGTACTTGGGGCTCGCGAGTAATCTGGTCGGTGCTGTAAGGCAAAGCAATTTCGGTGTCAGGCTGCAGCAGAGCTGTGGCCATCGATTTGAGGCGATAGGTCAGTTTGAACATGTCAGGATGGCCATCGAAGCCGGGTGAAAACATGACCAGGCCAGACGGACTTATTTGGCTGAGGGCTTTTAGGGCAACTACTGCCCCCATGCTGTTTCCCATGACAAATATTGGTCTGTCGCCAACAGTTTCGCGCAAATATTCATAGGAATCTTTGAGGTCGTTGAGCCATTGCTGCTTCATCATCAATATTTGGTCAGAGCGCTTGCCAAATCCAACTTGGTCGTAGGCAAGAGCGAAGATTCTCTTCACCTTTAAGCGTCTAGCCAGGGCTTCAAACCAGCCACTATGGGCACCCAGCCCGTGTACGAGCAATACGGCGGCGCGACAATCGGCTGACGAGCCCCAGGTGCGCGCCTTAATCAAATGATTTTCGCCTTGAGTCAGAGGCTGAGATCGTGGGACGATGTCAACGAATGAACAAGTCGGAGTGAGCTTAATATCTTGTGTCATAGCTGAGCGATATTATAGCTTCTGATACCACTTAAGATGTCTAGTCTCTCGCTATTCCCTTTTTAGTCAGCGGAAAATCAATGTACGGTAAGGACGGCTCCAGAAGCGATTCTTCATCTTCTCCCTCCCCAGGAGAACTAGACCCTGCTCGTGCTCCCAAAGACGGCAAGGGTGTTCCCTTTGTTGTGATTGGATTGATAGTTTGCACACTTCTTGCGATTGGTTACATTGTCTTTACGCCGAAAGAAACGCCTCTTGGAAAAGCTGCCAGCATGGTGCGCTCAAGTAAGGCAGCATCGGCTGTACCGTTATTAGAAGAGTTAGTGCATCAGAATCCTGCTGATGTCAGTGTCTATCCCTGGTTGGCTCAGGCTTATTTGGCTACGGATCGTTTTGCTGAAGGTCGCACTGCTTTAGACACGGCCTTTAGAGTGCGCTGCCAAGATGTCAATTTGGCGCCGGTTGTCGATAGCTATTCAACTTTCTATCAAAACCATAATCACTACGAAGAAGCTGAGCGTCTCTACAATTCGGCGCTACAGGTAGTCAAGCCAGCCGAGCTGGCAAACAGTAGAGCGCGCATGTACTTGCGCTGGTCCGAGGCCAATTTAGCTAACGGCGCTATAGATAGCGCTGTCACCCATTTGAGCAAAGCCTGGCAGTATGCCGATAGCCTCGATGAGCCCTTGAAGTCGCAAGTTCCTCACCGCCTGGCTGAATGTTATCGACAACTAGCTGCCTTGGCCGAAACTCGCGATAAAGACGAACAGCAGGCCGTCGCCATGTTAGAGAAAAGTCTTACAGTCAGTGATGAACCAGGCACTCGTATTGCTCTTGGTGCACTATATAGTAAGCGCAAAGATACTAGTAAAGCGATTGAAAACTACGAGATAGTCTGTAAGCAAGACGCTAACAATCTAGAGGTGCGTCACCGTTTAATTGAGCTTTTGCTAGCAAAGAAAGATCTTGAGCGGGCACAGGAGGCCTTAACTGAGCTGGTAGACAAAGAAAAGAGCTTTGATAATTACGAGCTACTTGCCAGCCTTAATTTGAAACTGCAAAACTATCCCGGTGCGGTGCGCTCGCTTGAAGAGGCCGTTTCGCTTAAGCCTGAGGCTTCGATCTCCTTACTGAAGCAGCTTTTGAGTACTCTCAATACCTGGAGTGCAATCTTGGTCAAGGAGAATAAGGCACAAGAGGCTCTATCGGTTAAAGGCCACGCTGAGCGTGTTTCTGAGCAACTGGCTATGCTTATTAAAGAGCAAAAGAAAGATGAAGTGAAGCCTGAGGCGGCTAAGACCGATAAGTGGAATCCTGGTACTCCGCCGATTTCAGTGATTTCGTCGAGAAACTGGTTGGTTAAAGGAAGTTTGACCCCAGAAGGTGAAATCAAGATCAAAAACATTTCAGGGGAAGCGGTAACTGACCTTACATTGACAGCTGTTTTCTACGATAATACAAAAAGACGTACCAATGGCTCTGTTGGTCTGCCGGTGGCTAATCCATCGTCTATCGCCTTCGCTCCAGGGGCTGAACGGACACTTTATTTTTCCTGTCCTAATATAGTTAAAGATGATCATCAACTGGCCGTTATCATCTATTGGAAAGGAAAACTGCTGCAAGAATTTCCAGTTGTGAAGCAGCACTAAGGGTTGTAGAAAATCGTATAACTGACGTAATGCAAGAAAATTTCAATCCCGAATCAACTAAATCTGAGGCCGATGAGCAAAATCGCCAACCTGCTGCTGCTCTTCCCGAGCAAGCTGCAGAGCCATCGCCCAGTCCAGTTGTGCCAAGTTGTCGACATGAGTATGTCCGTATTTTTCAGCGCCGCTTAAAGGGTCTTGATCGTCGCTTGGTCTCGACAAAGGCTTATTTGCCTATTGGTTTCAAAATCGGCGATTTCGGCCATCTTGGTGACAATAGTTACTGCTTCTGCACCAAATGTAGGGCTCGGCTGTACCCGAAACGTACTCAGGCCGACAAATTACAGGCCAGACTGGCTGCTGCTGCCGGAAAGCTTAGCGCTGAGCAAGCAGCTTTGGCTGAGCAAGATTTGCTTGATGACGTTGGGTCAGACTTGATGCAAGAGGTCTTGAATGAATTTTCGGCCGAGAAGCTTTCTGCTGACAAAATTGGTATTGATATCCATGTAGAAGAGCTAGAACCTGAAATGGTCGACGTTCAAGATATCGAGGCCGAAGGGGTTAAACTCTCAGATGAGGAGGATAGTTGTGCGTTGTCGGAAGAAGAAAACTAAAGGCTGGCTGCATCTCTTAGACCGCCTTATGTTCTTTAGTGCAGTGGTGCCCCCGGGCTATATCATTTATCGCTTTGTGCGCTGGTTTGTCAGGCAAGAAGATGGGTTGAGTCGCTCTGAAGACTCTGATGATTCTGAGGGCGCTTTCGACTAAGTCACTGGTATTGGCAAAAGAGCATTAATGACTCGCTATCTATTGAGAGTATTTCGGGCAGCATTGGTCAGCTCATTGGGGTTGGGCGGCGGCATTGGCCTCCTAATTATGATTATCGTTCTGACCAGTAAAAACGAGCCCAATGCTTTCCATTATGGTCTGATGGCTGGCCTAACCATTGGCGGTATTTTTGCCTTATTCACCATCGCTGTGCTATTGCCCCTTGACCTTAGTGCCCACGTCTTTCTCAGTAAAGGTCGCTATCACCAAATTTGGGATCTTGAGCAGACTCGAGAAATTGAAGTTACTGGAACAGGTAAGCAGGTTTTGCATGCCGCTCGGCAAGCACTACTGGTAGTGCCTTATGTAACTCGAGTTTCAGATGATGTTGAACATATGATTACTCGAGCTGCCAGCGGGCCAAGTTGGCGCTCTGGTGGTGAAGAAATGGAAGTTGAACTAAATTGTCAGGCCGAGAATCAGTGGCAAGTAAAAATTGTTAGTCGGCCGCGCTCGAAAAATGTCGTTTTTGACTACGGCAAAAACTTTGAGAATGTTGAGACTTGGCTTGGTCAGTTCGACACTCTTTTGAAAGAAAGCAAAGCTTGAGCCCAAGCTGTCTTCAGTTTTACTTGAAGTAAGTTTAGGCTCAAGTGGTTATTGTTGTTGAGTCTACTGCAGTAGTGCTGCAAGCTCGTCGGCATGCTCTTCTTCAACGGCAAGGATATCTTCCAGTAGTCTTCTTGTGGTTGAATCGCTAGTGCCGATGTGTTCAATCATGCCGCGATATGACTCAATGGCAATTCGTTCGGCCACTAGATCTTCTTTGATCATGTCTTTTAAATTTGAGCCGACAATATATTCGGCGTGACTGCGCTCTGTTAACGTGTCAGGGTTGAGGTCTGGCTCACCGCCCAGTTGAACTATGCGCAGGGCCAGTCTGTCAGCATGGCCGAGCTCTTCGTTCGAATGGGCCAGAAATTCTTGGGCAACTGATTCTGAGTTGACGCCGCGGGCCATGTAATAGTGGCGGCGATAGCGCATGACGCAGACCAACTCAGTGGCAAGTGACTCATTGAGCATCTTGATTAGCTTTTTGCGGTCGGCTGCATAGTCTGCTGTGACAGCACCATCTTCTACATGGCGACGAGCCCGCTCTCTTATTTCACTAACGCTATGTTTTGGCTGGCCAGCCTCTTTCTCTTTAACAGGCCCGCTATGATTTTTGTTATTGCTCTTTTCCATTTTCCCAGTCATCGTTGTTTCTCCAGTTCTCTAGGCGCAATGGCAATCTTGTTGTGCCTGCAGCAGTGAAGACTAACCGCGGGCCGATTAGTTCCACTTTTGCCTTAATGTGGTAACTTGAACCTATGAGCCCTGAGCAAACTCAAATTCAAGCTGCAACCGAAGCGGCAATATTAACGGTGAAACTCTTGCATGCTGGTTTATCGGTGGCTGGATTTTCCCTAGGCGTTGCCATCCTCTTCTTTGGCCGTCCTGGCCTTACTGTGCGCACAGCAATTGTCGCTGGCAGTGCCCTGACCTTGGTTTGCTCAATTCTGCTCGGCGGCGACCTATTCTCAACGGTGCTTGTAGACGATCGTTTTACTGCATTGCGTCGTCTTGGCTGGTTTGCCCTTGGTTTACTTTTTGGCGCTGGTCGTGGCGATCGCATTGTCAACTGGATTCGCCCGCCCCAGATTCCAGTTTTCATTAGCGAGCCAATATTTAAAGTTGATGCTGGGGCTGATTTAACTCCCGGCGATGACGCAGAAAACAGTGCTGAGAAGCCTAGCCCGGCTGTTCAGCCTGAAAACAGTGATGGCAATTAGTCTCAGTTAATAGCATTCATAAACCAGATTGTTCGTATTTTCCCCACTGACATGGGGCGTTTCTGGCAGCTATATATGTATAGAAATCTATTTTGGTGCTCAGTGAAAGAAACACTTGCCGAGAAAATAGTGAGCAATATAAACCCTGTGGATTTTGCCCAGGGATTTTATCAGGGTGCCATTGAGAAGCCCGTTAATGGGGTGCGCCAATTGGTGGGCCTGGATGACAAGGAAAGTAAGAAGCCTGCTAAAAAGTCTGAAAGCTCCACACTTGCTACTGAAGCAGGTGTAATGGCCGGGCAAATTGTTGATTTTAGTATTTTGGCTGTGGCTAGTCATGGTGCACTCAAGCCTTTACTGAAAGAAAGCGTCATAAATATCAATGGCGTGGCTGGCACGGCAAGCAAGATGTTTCTGGCCGGAGCTATTGATGGCGGAGTTTTGACGACTAGCTCAAGTGACAAGGGTTTACTGCAAGGTCGCTTGGAAGCAGCGCTGGTCTCGGGCTCGACTTTTGCTGTTATGGGTGGAGCTAGCAAGGCTCTAGAGGGTGTGAAACTTTTACCGAAGAACGATTTTCTTGCTAAAAGCTTGAGCAGCGCTCTGGCTGGTAGCGCCGGTGGTGTTACCTCTGCATATGGCCATGCTTTTGCTGAAGAGCATCGTTTAGCAACTTCTTCTGAAGTTCTCAGTAGCGCTAGTCAGTATGCTGCCTTCGGTGCTGGTTTTCATGCTTTTAATGCGGGTGTGGTTAAAGTGGCAAAATTGCCAGCGGTTGAAAGCGCTTATTACCGCACTAAATGGAATATTCAAGAAGGCGCTACCGAAGGTAAACGGCTCTACTATGCCACTCTTAACGAACTCAACTTGCAGCATCCCATTAAGCGCCTCAATGATTTTGTTAATCCCGTTAAACTGCCTGAACTGCCGAAACTAGCTCTCACTGCTGAGAATAATCCAGTTACGGCTTTTGAAAGAGAATATCCAAGGTACATCCGAAATATCGAGGCATTGGAGAAGAAGTACGAAGAGACACCTAAAGGCGAGCGGCGCGAAGTTTATGATGAGATTGGCGCAGAGCAAGCTCGCTTTGCCGAGCAACTTCTGACCATACTGCACGGAACTGCCGACAAGCCCGGTCTAAATTCTTACAGCAATGCTGAGTTGGCTCAAGGTCCACACAGCATTGAGCGCGTTGCCGCTATTAGAGAAACTCTTACAGCCTCGCTCAAGCGCCAGGGCTATAAGTCAGCCAGTGACTTTGAAGAAGGTATGGCCAAATTGGCCCCGCACGATATTTCGGGCGAGCACGATACCTATAGTATTCTCCGGGGACTTGGACAAGCCCGCGAGAGGTTTTTCAATTTCGATGAAAGTGCATTGTCTAAGAAGCTTGCTCTGCCAAGTGAGTATCACTACAAATCAAGGGCTTATGGCACACCGGCTGATTGGATGCCTTTTGAAGCAAGTGAAAAACTGAGCAACTTGTTTCATGCCACTGTCTCTCGTGCTCTTGATTCTATTTTTGCTGAAGGCAAGTTACTTCCGGCCAAAGAATTGCGCTTGCGTGGTATCAAGCAAATTGCTGGTGAGAGCGCTGATGAGCAGTTTCCTCGTCGAGCTATTTCGATGACACGTAATTTTAGCGAAGCATTTTGCTACCATCGCCATAGCCCTGAGAGTCTGGCTGACTTCCCTGTTGTCTTTGGTATATCCCGTCATGCCGTGGCTGGGGCAAAAGGTTGGAACGCTGGCATGCTCGAACCAGGAGAATTGCTTACCAACAAGCTCAATTTGGGTAGCGGTATCTTTGAGAAGCTTGGCTTGCGCAAGCCCGATATCACTCACCTCTTTGTGCCAGACACACAGGTATCTGCGGTCAGTCGAGCAATAGCAAGCCACCGAATTGGTGGAGTGAGGGTGGTTGGCTTCAATGATATGGACACGCCACAATGGCAGCCCATATCACATTAGAGACCGAGGAAGTCTGGTCCGCTACCTTGTGCCGTCGGCTTGACTCTAAGGTTGACCTCAGGGCAGACGATTTCGCAAGTGCGGCAGTGTACGCAGTTTTCCAGCGACATACCGTGCTTTCTTACATCTTCGATGATGTCGATTCGGTGCACTTCAGCCGTGCAGTCCGAGACGCAAGGTGTTGTTTTTCCAAGGCCTTCATATTTACTGATGCACTTAACGCAAGTGGAAGCGTTAAATTCATCGATGTGATTGTTGCCTTCGTGATACTTAGTCGAGGCGTAGAAGACAGCATCAACTCTAGAATAAATAGTTGATTTGTCGAAGTTCTGTGGCTCATCATACTTAGGTGGTACCCAAGCTGGAATGATGTGCTTGTAGTCTTCTACATACTTGATTGGTCCAATATCGATCTTGCCTTCGATCAACGAAAGCGATCTAATACCGTCTTTGGAAGAGCCAAGTGGGTTTTTGAAACCAACCTTGAGCATACCAATCCAGGCATTTGACTTATCGATGCTCTTAGCGATATCAGGCAAGTAGCGGCCCAATAGTTTTGGATTCTCGATAAAGGCCCAACGGAAGTAGCGGTTTTTGTAAGCTTCTTTGATGACAAAGCCGTCTTCTAGTTCTTTTTGATAAGGGGCAAGGGCTGCCTCTGAAGTGTCGTCTTTGACTAAGGCGTCATGCAGAACTTTGGCTGCTACGTAGCCGCATTCCATGGCGCGGTCTACACCAGCCAAGTACTTAACGTCGAGGGTACCAAGTGCATCACCCATAAGCAGAGCGCCTGGCACATAGAACTTCTTAGGTAAGCTGTAATAGCCTCCCTCTGGAAGCAAAGCGGCGCCGTATTTGAGCAACTTACCGCCAGCAATCATTTTTTGAATGAATGGATGCTTCTTGTAGTCTTGCAGCTTTTGCTGCGGATTCGTGTTGGGATCTTGGCTGTCAAGGCTGATTACCATACCGATAGTCAACTTGTTGTCTTTCATGCCGTAGACGAAGCCACCACCAAAGGTGCCATCAAGTAGAGGGTAGCCTAGTGTGTGCCAGACTTTACCTTCCACGCTTTCGTTTAATTGCCAGACTTCTTTGACGCCAACAGACCAAATTTGTGGGTTGTCGCGCAGCTTAAAGTGGTCGACAACATCTCTTGAAATAAAGCCTTTGTCGCCGAAACAAGTGAACTTGCCGTAGACATAGTCTTCTTCAGACTTAGGTTCTTCAGTAACGGCAACGCCAGCTACTCTGCCGTTTTCAAAAGCAACAGCATGAGCGGCAAAGCCGGTGAAAAGATCGATAGTAACGTTGGGAACTTCTTTGGCCTTTTCTTGTACTTGATTGGCCATCCAATTAACTACATAGCTCAAGGTCAGAACTAGGTAGCCGGTTTTGTCAAACGACTTAGGATAAAGCTTGTGTGGGATATCCCATTTTTTCTGAGCACCCAATACTGAAAACTCAGATTCAGTACAGGTGGCTTCGATAGGGAAGCCTAGCTCTTTGTAATTGGGCCATACTTTTTCGATGACGTGCGGATTAGACACCGCACCGCTCATGATATGAGCGCCGAAATCTTTGCTTTTCTCTAGAATTGCAATGGTGAACTGCTTATCGCTGCCCTTGGCTAACTCAAGGAAACGGTAAGCGAGAGTGAGGTTAGATGGGCTACCACCAACCAATAGTAGGTCATACTCAATGCGATCCGACAACTGCCTCGACCCCCCGTCCTGATTGAATTTCCGCAAACTGTTTAATCATTTCTGGAACGATCTGATAGATATCGCCGACTATGCCATGGTGGGCAAATTTGAAGATTGGCGAATCTGGATCTTTATTGATGGCAATGATCAAGCCTGATTTGGACATACCTACGCGGTGTTGAATAGCACCAGAAATACCGCAGGCTATGTAGAGTTTTGGTCTTACAGTTTTACCTGTTTGGCCCACTTGGTGTTGATAAGGAATCCAACCAAGGTCTACAACTTTTCTTGAGGCGCCGATGGCCGAGTTTTCGAAAGTATCGGCCAACTGTCTCAACAAATCGAAACCATCAGCACTGCCTAGTCCGTAGCCACCACCAATGATGACATCGGCTTCGGTCAGCTTTACGCCTTTTGATACTTCTCTGACGGTATCGGCCACTATTAAGCGGTAATCTTCGGGAATCAGTTTGACTGGAACCGTTGTGATTTTGCCTTTGCGACCGGGTTCATATTTGTTTGGAGTCATCACCCCAGGGCGAGTGGTCGCCATCTGTGGGTTCTTCCATGGTCCTAAAATTCTTGCTTTCAAACTTTCGCCGAAGCTTGGTCGAATAGCATAGAGACAGTTAGGATAAAGACCAATTTTTGATGGGTCGACTTTGTTTTTGTGCTCATATGGCCCGATATCAAGCTCGGTACAGTCGGCTGTAAGACCAGTATCGAAGTGAGCCGAAATCCGTGGCGCCAAGTCGCGACCAGTGGTGGTTGAGCCAAGCAAGCAAGTGTGAGGAGGCTCAGGTAAAGAATCGAGGAAGTCGATTACTACTCTTCTATAGGGCAGAGTGCGGTAAGAGAATAGCTCTTTGTCGTCGGCCACATAGACTTCGTCAGCGCCAGCTTCGATCAACTTTTGCGGTATGTCGCCTAAGTTGTAGCCAAGCACGAGACACTTAAGATTGCGTTCCATTTTGTCGGCAAGAATACGTCCGGCGCCCAGCAACTCAAGGGTCACTGGCTGCAGGTCTCCTAAGATTTGCTCGGCAATTACGAGCACATCTCCCTTAGGACAAAAGGCTGATACGTCAGGCTGTTCACTCATTTCTTTGTCTACTTATTTACTTACAAACTTACTTACTTACACTTCTTTGCTGACACTTCTTTACTGCCTTACTTTTGGACAGCTCCAACTAAAAACTGATTGAGGTCGCTTGCTTTGAGAACATCGCCCACCAATTCGTGAGCTGATTGACCTTCATGCATTTTGCAACTACCACCAAGTTCGCCTACTTTTTCGGTTGCGGCAACAATTGTAGGAGAGCCTTTAAGGCCGGTGCGATCTGGGTCTGCACCTACTAGGTCAAGGTCAATAGTGTGAATAAATTTCTTCAATTCTTCTTGGTCTCTGGCTAGCCGTCTAACTCTCCAGGCACCTCTAAATGATTTGTATTCAAGAGGATGGTAGGAGTTGGCAACAGTTAGCAAGAGTGGTGTTTCGGCTACAACTTTTTGGTAGCCGCCTTCAATAATCCTGCGAGCGTGAACTTTGCCATCTTCCATATGGAAGTCTTCGCAATAGGTCACTTGTGGTAGGCCCAGGCGCTCGGCCAGCTGTGGACCAACTTGAGCCGTGTCGCCGTCAGTGGTCTGCAGACCGCAGAAAATCAAATCGGGCTTGCCGATGTAGTTGAGCACTTTGTAAAGTGCATAGGCTGTTGCCAGGGTATCGGAGGCAGCCAGTCTGCGATCTGATAACAAGTAGGCCTCATCCACGCCATGCTCAAGGGTCTCGAGCAAAATTTCGACAGCCGGTGGCGGCCCCATCGAAATTGCTGTGACCTTGCCGCCATAAGTCCTCTTGGCGTGCAAAGCCGCCTGCAGGGCAAAGCGATCAAAGGGGTTGAGCATGCGCTTAGCTTTTGCTCTATCGATGGTGCCATCAGGGTTAAGACCGGCCTTGGAGCCTGTATCTGGAACCTGCTTCACCAAAACGTAAATGTTTAAACCGGCCGACATATTACCTTCTGGGTATCCTTAACTGAAAGATTCTACCTACATATGGCTGAAGCTTCCCCATTTGTTAATTAGAGATAGAGACTACTTAACGAAAGCTCTTTATATCAGGGGTAGTTTGACTCTTTATTTCTTGTCGTAGGGCATTCTCAATTGTTTCTTTATATGGAAATCTCTATTACTTCAGATTATCCTTAGCTCACCTTGCTAATACCCTTTCCCCGTCGGCTTTCCAAGAGACAGGCGGAAAAATACAGAGAACAATATGACTGCACATTTATTTACGACCCAGAGGTCTATTTCGTTCAAACTTAAGTTTGCCTTTCGGCTTTCTTTATCGGTCGCCCTCGTGCAAAGTCTTTTTTGCTGTAATTTGCCAGCTCATTCTCAAGTGCAAGTAATAAAAATGGGGAGCGCCGCCAGCAAAAAACTCGATGAAAGTGGAAAAAAAATAGACCAGACTGGCAAGAAGCAAGATTCAGCCCTGCTTGCCCAGTACGACACCTTGGTAGATCAATATTTTGCCAGCGCCTTTGCTTTTGCTCCTAGCTGGGGCACGCAAGTTGGCTTTCACCAGTACGACAAGCAATTAGAGGATCTTTCAGCAGTAGCTTTGAAGAATAATGAGGCTACTCTAATTGACTATCGACGTAAATTTTCAGACCCTGCTTTCTTGCAATTGCCTAGAGCACAGCGTCTCGATTTGGCTATGGTGCAGGCAAGTATTTCAGCCAACTTGCTTGATTTGCAAGAATTGCATTCGCTCAATCGCGATCCTGATAAATATCCCTCCCTTATTGCTGACAGTGTGTTTTCACTGGCCAAACGTAATTTCGCTCCAGTGGACGAGCGTTTAGTCGCTGTCATTAGTCGCATTGAAAAGGCGCCAAGTCTCCTTGCCGCTGGGCAGGCAAATATTCAACCAGATATAGTGCCTGCCATCTATGCGGAGGTGGCTTTAGAGCAATTGCCTGGCACGATTGAGTTGTTTAAAACCACTATCCCTGCGGCTTTTGCCTCTGCCAATCCTGAGCTAAAGGAAAAATTTGAGAAAGCAAATGCTAAGTTAATTGCTGAACTTATAAACTATCAAACTTTTGTCAAAGAGAAAGTTTTGCCAAATGCTCACGGACAATTTGCCATAGGCGAAGCGGCTTACCTGAAGAAGCTTGCATTTGATGAAATGGAAGACGAGAAGCTAGATGTAATCTTGGCCAATGGCTACAAAGAATTGCGCAGACTGCAAGTGCGCTTCAAGCAGTTAGCTCACAAAATCAATCCTAAAGTTAGCGCCCTTGAGTGTTTCGAAAGCATTGCTAGCGATCATCCGCAGCCCGATAAGCTGGTTTCGTCTACTGCAAATGTTTTAGATCGCATAGCTGCTTTTATTGAAGAGAAGAAAATTGTCACTATTCCCTCTAAAGACAGGGTGACTGTGGCCGAGAGTCCATCTTTCATGCGCGCTCTTACCTTTGCTTCTATGGATACCCCAGGACCTTATGAAGATAGTGCGAAAGAAGCGTTTTATTACGTCACACCGGTAGAAAGTGATTGGGATAAGAAGCGTATAGAAGAGCACATGCGCTTCTTTAGCTATGCTGATTTAATCAATACTAGTGTGCACGAAGCCTATCCCGGCCACTATGTGCAGTTCCTCTGGGTGAAGCACGCACCTTCTAAAGTGCGTAAGTTATTGGGCTGTTCATCAAATGCTGAGGGCTGGGCCCATTACTGCGAGCAGTTGATGATTGAACAGGGTTTGCCAGCTTCTAGCAGTGAGTCTGGAGAGACAAGGAAACATCCTGAGCAGAAAGAATTGGAGCAAGAGAAGCTTGAATTAGTACAGATTCACGATGCGCTGCTGCGAGTTTGTCGATATATAGTCGGTATCGAAATGCATACACGCGGTTTGTCTTACGACAAAGGCCGTGAATTTTTCATCAAAGAAGGATTCATGGAAAAAGCCAATGCTGAGCGTGAAACCAAGCGTGGTACTAAAGACCCGACCTATCTTGTCTACACCTTGGGTAAGCTCAAGATAATTGCGCTGAAAGCTGAGTACCAAGCCAAAATGGGCGACAAGTTCGATCAGAAAGATTTTCATGATCGTTTTTTGAAATGTGGTTTTCCCCCTCTAAAAGTTGTCCGTACTGAAGTATTAGATTTAGATTGGCCAAAAGGTAATTAAGCCGATAAACCGAGATTGGTGTTGGAAACAAAACTGGCTGGCCGTCGTCGATTTCTATCTGACCATAGAGAGCTGTTGATAAAGGGGATGTAATGAAGCATAAATCGAAAAGTCGGGTTGCTCGAGCTTTACTACTTGTAGCCAGTTCTGCAGCTCTTGCTGGTGGCATCGTAGGAGCTATAGTTACTTTTCCTGGTGAGGTTTCTGGCGGTCATAACTCTGCCGGAGCCTTCAATCTCGGCCTTGGTTGGAAGGCCAGTCTTGATGGTGCCTTAACCGAGGCTAAGCAAAAACAGAAGTATGTGCTTGCCGACGTTTATACCGATTGGTGTGGCTGGTGCAAAAAGTTAGATAAAGATACTTTTCAAGACGCGCAGATGGTCAAGTATCTAAAAAGCAAGTTTATTTGCGTCAAACTCAATGCTGAAGGTTCTAAAGAAGGCAAGGCGGCAGCTAAGAAATATCATGTGCACGGATTTCCCTGCTCTCTTGTTTTCAATACTGAGGGTAAGTTTATTGGACGTCTAAGCGGCTACATGGAACCGGATAAATTCCAGAGCGCTTTAGAAGATCTCATTGCTCATCCTACTGCAGCTGCTGAGGCTGATGAGAAGTAGCATTTAGAAGGTTCAATGGTTAGCAACAAAAAAGAAGGCTCACATCTGTGAGCCTTCTTTTTATCAATGCGAAATTGTGATCTATTGTGGCTGGATTACTTGATACATGGTTTCAAGTGCAAGAGGACCGTTGCCGCATCTGGCAATGAAGTCTTGGGCCAGGTTGCGAATATTGTTCATGTCTTTAAGATTAGGCATAAATCCAAAGCGCATCGACTTTGAATTAGCTAATAGGTGCCGCACAAAACGCAAGCCAGCCTCGGTTGTTTCTTTGTTGTCTGGGCCGCCACTGCCCATGACGATAGTCTCTACCACTGTATTTTCGATAGCACTCTCTATGGCATTTATTTGAGCGCTTACTCGGCTGTTGAGTTTGCCGAGGTCAAAATCGATGTGTTCGAAAGATGCTGGGTCGAAATTCATTGCTTGTTCCTTTATTAGTTTTCTCGATTTGAATAATGAAGAAATTGTTGAGGTGATGCAATTACTGTAGGTGCCCGGAACAACCTTGGCAACTAAAGAAACGCTAAGGGTCTATATCAGCGCCGAATTAGGGGGGTGTAAATACGCTAAATCGCACGTCACTCAACGGCTTGAGCTTTACAGCTGATGTGAAGTAAATTTGTTTGCGTTTCAATCTGTAAACTGCAAAGGCGTATTACATGGCCATATCCAATTTAAGTGAGAATTCGAAGAGTGAGCAAGCTATGGCCCTAATGAAGTGTCTGGTCAAAGAAGATCTAGATAAAGACGGCTTGACCTTAATGACTGCTCATCCTGAGCCCCAGATGAAACTGGATGAAGTCAAAATCAAAGTATTAGCAACAGCCGTGTGCGGCACAGACAAAAGTATTTTCACCAGTGCTCAAAGTGAAGGCATTCGCAATGAGATGAAACGCTACATCGGTAGTGCTAGCTATTCACCAATTGTCGTCGGTCATGAGTTTTGCGGCATAGTAGAAGCCGTTGGAGCCGGTGCTCAGGCTAGCAGCTTGGCGGCTCCTGATCACCTCAGGGTAGAAGTTGGCGACTATGTCACTGCCGAAATGCACCTGGCTTGTGGTCACTGCTTATTGTGCCGAACCGGTAGCGAACATATATGTACATCGGTCAAAGTTAAAGGCGTGCACCTTGATGGTTGCTTCGCCCGGGCTGTAACCGTGCCTTACAAAAATGTCATTTTGCTTGGTAAGAACGGGGATACTTCAGTTATTCCACCTCGTATCGGTGCATTGTTGGATGCTTTCGGTAACGCTGTTCATACAGTCTCTGAGGCCGATGTCCGCGGCAAGTCAGTGGCAATTCTTGGTGCTGGCCCCCTTGGTTTGATGGCCGCTGCCCTCTGCAAAGATTTTGGCGCCTCGCGTATCTATTTGACTGAGGCCGCCGACGTTGATCGCCGCTTCAAGCTTGCTTCTGATTTCGGCGTTCGTTATTGCTTTGATGTTGGCAAAGGCTCAAGTGAGTTATATGCCGCTGTTGATAAATATGAAACAGGTGCCAACGGTGTCGATGTGGTGCTCGAGATGTCTGGTTCGCCGCCCGCCTACACCGATGCTTTCCGAATTGTCCGCAACGGCGGTCTTGTGATTTTGCTTGGTATTGCCCGCAAGCCCCTAGCTAATTTTGATATCGCCAATGGTGTGATCTGGAAGGGTGTTACGGTTAAAGGAATATTTGGTCGGCGCATGTTTGATACCTGGGAAACCATGCTCAACTTGCTCAAAGAAGACCACAACGGCTTGCAAGAGCGCCTCTCGCGCATAATTGCTCCGGGAATGTACCCGCTAGAGAACTATCAGAGTGCTTTTGAGTCTTTGATTAGCGGCAAAGAAATGAAATTGGTCTTTAGTCCACAAGCCGACAAATAATAGTAATCAACAAGGGGTGCAGCATGAGCCAGAGCGTTGCCAAAAAACTGGGAGTGAAATCACTCTATCAAGCTCTTGAACATGAGCTTGCCCAAGCGAAAGAAGCGAAGACCTATAAGTACGAAGTGCCGGTCGAAGGTCGTATGGGCGGAGTGGTGCAAGCCAATGGCCGCTCTCAGGTGATGCTTGCTTCCAATAATTACTTGGGCTTGGCTAACCATCCCCGTATTGTTGAAGCTGCTAAAAAAGGTCTCGATAAGTATGGCTATGGTTTGGCATCAGTTCGCTTTATTTGCGGCACGCAACCAATTCATCTTGAATTAGAAGAACGCATTGCCCGCTTTTTAGGCACGGAAGCTGCTATTTTGCACTCTTCGTGTTTCGCTGCTAACGAAGCATTTTTCGCAGCTCTCTTAGGTGCTCAACTTGGTGCTACTGATTATCGCGATGTAATTTACTCGGATGCTCTTAATCACGCCAGTATCATCGATGGTATCAGGCTCTCCCGTATAGCAGTTAAGACTACTGACTTAAATGCCTACAAGCACAACAATATTCAGCAGCTGCGCACAGCTTTGACTGCTGATAAAGCCAAAGATTATCGCCTTTCTATTATCGCCACTGATGGTGTCTTTAGCATGGAAGGCGAATACGCTAATTTGCAAGAATTTGTAGAAATGGCTAAGACCAATGACGCCTTGCTCTTTGTTGATGAATCACACTCAACCGGTGTTCTCGGTGCAACTGGCCGTGGTACTCCTGAGCACTGTGGTGTGCACGGCAAAATTGATGTGATTTCAGGCACCCTGGGTAAAGCTCTTGGTGGCGCTGCCGGCGGCTTCCTCGCTGGCAAAAAACACTTGATTGATTTCATGCGGCAAAAGTCGCGGCCTTATACTTTCTCAAATTCACTGCCACCAGCCATTGTCGCTGCAGCTATCGAAGCTCTCAATATATTAGAGGAAGATTCGAGTCTGGTTGAGAAGTTGCATCAGAATACCGATTACTTTAGAAAAGAAGTAAAACGGCTTGGATTCACAATCCTGGAAGGAATTCATCCGATTGTTCCGGTGATGGTAGGTGAGGCGGCAACTGCCATGGATATGTCTAATCAGTTATTAGAGCAAGGAGTTTATGTGCGCGGTCTCTGGTACCCAGTGGTGCCGAACGGCGAAGCACGCCTTAGAGTTCAGATTTCTGCCGCTCATGAAGTGGAAGATCTAGACCGAGCCCTGGCAGCTTTTGCTAGCGTTGGCAAGAAACTTGGCGTGATTTAGATTCGGCCGATGGCTCTGATGCTTAATTCAGTCGCGCTAGCCTTGGTCTGTTTTTCAGTTTGTAATCCAGTTTTCGCTGGACCGTCTGAATCTGCCTCCAAGCCCAAGACAGTCAGTACTAAAGCCAGTGCTAATAGCCGGAGAAGGGCCGGCTCGGTTGTCCCCAGAGGTCCGGGGGAGAGTAGCGAAAATCTCAAAGCCATGCTGGTTCAGTATGGCTACAACGCTGTGGCTGATGATGGTGCCCATGCCGACTTCAGTCAAGTGGAGCTGGATAGCCTGAAGGAAACTTCGCGCCAGGTCGTTTGTATGGCGGGGAAGAATTTTCTCGTGGTCTATTTTGAAGCATGTGCCGATTCGGCCTGGGGCGCCGATTCTATTATTGCTGTTTTCGACCGCCAGCCGAAATTGCATCTGGTCGATGCTGCCAATGTGCAGGGAGACAGAGAAACTTATATTCATCCCAGGCTAAAAGTGTCTGCCCTTGATGATTTGATGGTGGTGAGCTGCTGCCATCTGAATGCTGGTGAAGACTATTGCTTTATCGCGCTCTACAGTCTCGTCAATGGCAAGATCACACGCGTGGATAGGTCCTTACCCTTGTTATACAGTGCACGCAGTGGCAAATTGGATCTAAGACGTAATTACAAAATTTCGGCAGTTAACGACCGATCAGGCAAGAAAGGCAAGATTCTTTTTAACGTCAAAGAGGAGGAGATTCGCCACGACGAGGATTCTGAAGTGGTTAAAAGTAAGCGTGTGCACTATTATCCGCTGCTCTACTTTCCTCACGGCAGCTTCTATGAACTGAGAAAAAATGACCCCGTTGCAGCCCGCATGCGTGCTCGTGCCAAAGCGCTTGAAGTGGATGAACCATTTTAGAGGTTAGAGATTTGAGCTCGTCATTATTTCACTTGCTCTGCCATCCACATGCCACCACCATTGGTTTTACCTTCCAGACGGGTGCCTTGATAATCGGCATCATTGACGCTCTCTGCTTTCCCTCGAAACTCAATGGTGCGCTCAGGCTTGGCCTTGTTTTTACCTGCGGCCTTAACGGGTAAATACTTCACCCACATTTTGACATTTGGGTAGGTATAGGTACCTTTGACATTGAAAGCTTCTTTATTGGCTTTGTCCATGCCATGACCAGTTATTTTGGTGCCATCCTGCTCAAGATACATGCTGGCTTGAACGGTCCGAAATTCGAACTCGTAGCCAGCGTCCCATTTGCCTGAGAGGTGTGGGCGACGATTGGAACCACCACTCTGAGGGGCTTCCGGTGGTGGATTGGGCTGGCTTGGTGTGGCCGCCAGGCCGCCGCCATCTATCTGAGCATCCCACTGACCTTCTACCAGTTGACCGTTCTTGTTCACCTTGTATGTTCCAGACATATATGGGCCACTGTATTGGGCTGTTTTGGCCATTTCAAAACTGCCTATATAAATGATTGGAGGCAAATTAGGATTTTCATCAACGTGATAGCGCTTGTGGAAAGTGATTGATTTGCCGTTGATGACCCCAGCATCTATGACGAAGTTACCTTGGGTACTGTCGTCTACTCCGACGCCTTGAAATGAATTACCGCTCTGGCTAATGTTCATGTGCGCTGACTGTGTATCACCGCCCACTGAGTAAGAGACCTGCCAGTTTCCTGCCACCGGTGTGTCGGCCGCAGCGTTTGTGCCGCCAGCGGGCTGTGGGGTGGTGGGGGAGAGCTTGACGGTTTGACAGCCCGTCAGGGTGATGGCGGTCATCACAGCAAAGCTCAGAAGAGCCGCTATGGCTGTTTGCTTTGATTTGAGTTGGCCTGAGGCAATTTTAGTCAAAGTCATCGATCCCGGTTTTCCTCTGTCGTAATTCTTTGGTCTATAAGATGGCGTAGTAGCAATTCTATAGCAAGACGGCTCAATTTCCCGCATCTGGCCCTATTTATCTGATTCGAGCAGTTTTATTGAGCTATTTTAGGGGCATGTATATTATTAATTCTTACTTTTGCATGGGAAAAACACGTAGAAAAGAGTGGGAGAAATACGTAGTCGCACGTTGACAAGGTATTTGGCGACAATCAGAATAAGAAGACTTACCAATTGTTCTCTCTCAAGCGCAGCACTAGTACTAATTATTCAAACGGTTAGTATTTTCAGGAGTTTCACCAGGTCATGCCAGAAGCTGTAAAGCCTGCGACCGATAACACCGCTAAGCCAGCGGTTGAAACTGATGCGTCCAAAAAAGAGAAAGCTGCAGCCGATGGTGCACACGACAAACTGGCAAAAGAAGCAGCCGATGCCACTAAACCAGGCGATGCAAAAAAGCCTGAAGACGCCGCGAAAAAGCCTGAAGATGTAGCTAAGAAGCCAGAAGAGGTCGCCAAGACCCCAGCTGCTGAGAAGAGCTGGACTGAGCTTGCTCTAGACGAAGTACGCAATTCTAGTATTGCCTCTTGGATGGGCATTAAGGCCCCAGATAAAGCTCATGCTGTGCCAAAAGTTGAAGTAGCCGCTAAGACTAAGGTTGAATCGCCTGGATTTTTAGACCTGGGTGCTCCCATCACCGGCTATGACGCCAAGAAGACTGAGGCTGCTTTAGAGGCGAAGAAGCCTGAGACAGTTAAAGCTGCTGAGCCTGCTAAGGACGGCGGTGGAATTTTCGGTTGGATTGGCGAAGCTGCTACCAGTGTTAAAAATTCAGCAGTTGATGCCTGGCAATGGACTAAAGATACTTTCTACTCGAGCATAGCCGAACGTACAGACAAAGCTCTTGATGGTTTCGGTGAAGTCAAATTCGACGATAGCAAGTACACCTACGAGAAAATTTCTAAAGACGATGCTCTATATGACGTCCTTGTGAAGAGCCCCGACGGCTCGACATGTAAGGTTGGCGATAAAGGTTGTACAAAAACCTATGGCGAGATCGAGACCTCTTGGGATAGGCAAACCAAGTCTAGTCATGTTGTGGATAAAGCAACGGGCACTGCTTACGACAGATATTCTGATGGAACTCAGATGGTTACTCAGCCAGATGGCAGCAAGATTGTCAAACGAACAGATGGATCTTATGAGCGAATCATTGGAGACACACGCACGAAGATTGAAGGCGAGGCTGATAAGAAAGTAGTCTCTCAGAAATTTGGCGAGCTTGAACTGATTCACCACGATAAAGAAGTGTTCCGGGCTGAAACCATGGCGCGGTTTAAGGGAAGACCTAATACCGTACACACTGGTGAGAACGGAGCCTTCACGACTTCTCCCGATGGGAAGACTCAATTTGGTCATTTGGATGGTAAAGCTATTGCCGTAACTGCGGATCAGTCTGTCTACACATTCGACCGTAGGCATAACGTCGCCATCCATCGTGACAAAGCTGGCAACGAAATTGAACGCGGCACCGTTGATGACTTGATGAAGAAAGTGCCCGGCTTGCGCATTGGCGAAGATGGTCGAGTGACCATGGATGGCAGCGTATCAACGTTTAAGGCGGATGCTGTGACTGGTCAGGTCACCACTGAGATGGAAGATCCCCGCACTCACAAAAAAGTAGTAAACGTTAGCGCCGATGCTGCTGGTGTTGAGACTACTAAATATGTGGGACCTGATGGCAACATTATTTCGCAGAGTGCTATAAATCACAAAGATCCTGAGCATTTCTATACCGACCTTGACGCCAATGGTAAGGTCATCAACACTTACAACGCTACCGACAATTCATACGCGGCGGCTGACAATTCCTTCAAGTTTACAAACAGTGGAACAGAGCTGTTTGGTGGCAAGGTTTACGTTGATAGTGCCTCAGGCGATATCAGTTACTCTGATGGCACTCGCCTGTCTAATTCCTCTCCGGGTGCTATCCAAGCTTCTGAAGCTGCGGCTGTCTCTGCTTCTGCTAATGCTTCCAGCGTAGCTAGCGCTTTGTCCGCTAAAGCTGGCAATCCAGCCACTGTTTCTGCTGGAGACCTGAGCGCTTGTTATGGAGCGTATGGCAACATTGTGGCTGCCATGAACGCTTGTTTGACTAGTGGTAATTTTGCTGGTTTTGCTCAATGCATGGCAGCCAAAGGTGCTCTTGAAAGCGCTATTGGAGTCATCGCTCCTAAGCTCAATGCCATGGACGATGCTGCTAAAAATGGCTTGAGTGGCTATGCCTTGAACGAAGTTGGTCAGAATTCAAATGGCTCGACGAACTATAAAGCAATTGAAGAAATTCGGGCGCGACAAAACGGAACGAGTCTAACGACTTAACCATTGAACATAGATTTTCGCAGCTTTTGATATAGTAGTGAGTCTTGTTGTTTATTTTTCAGGGCAAGTGTGGAATGTATCACCTGTCTAGCTAAAGCGAAAGTATTGGAGTACTAATGGCCATCCCCATGAACACCTCAGTGACCGTTCTACTCATGAGCGGTGAGCAAGTTGATGGAGAGGTTGCTATGGCCGATCAGGGTACATATCTCTGCCTCAGACGAGAGAATGAAACGCTCTATTTGCCATGGTCGGCAATCAAGGTAGTGCGGGGACCAGCACTGCCAGAGCGCGGAGTGGGCTCGGCCTTGAATAAGTACAGCGTTAGTACTTAGACTCTAACTATCTAGTTGTTCATCCCAGCGGTTTGTTAGCGAGTTTGCTTCAAACCATTGTTTGATACGAAGTCTCACCCTGCTCTCTCTGAATTCTTTCAGTCGCTTCAGTTCCTCTGGGTGGCTGGTCAATACTTTGTTGAATCCAGCCAGCGGATGCGGACTCTGGAGAGCCATATCTAAAATTGGCTGTAAGCTTTTGTCCTCAACGGCTTTTTGAAAATCGCGCAGGTCGTCTTTGAGCTGATTTGGTCCTGGTTTTGGCAGATAGAGATAACGCTCTTTGTGCTTTTCTATTTCATCGGTGAGCTGTTTAAGGTCATAGAGATTTTGGTGCACCAGTTTAACTGAACCATTTCTGGTATCAAGATAATAGTTATTGTCTGGAGCGTCGTCTTGCCAGGCGTGCACCAAAGCCGCAAGATCGTAGACTAGTTCTTCTTTGAAGGTCATTTCATCGTCATCTAGATCTTCATCATCATCGTCATAGTCGTCATCATCGAAGTTATCGAACTGTGATTGTGGTTTACCTGAACTCATTTTCGCCTCTCTGAGTCGCCTCGCTATTTAGCTGACAAATTCCAATCAATTAAACAATGTACTGAATCACTGGAGCGGCCGATGATTTTGCCGGATTGATCAATGGCAAAAACGCGAATGGGGAAGACTGAGCCTGTAGCTGCGGTTCTAGAAGCGATAGGCTGGTCCGTTGCTTTTAGACTAAAGGTGCCCTTTTTATCTTGTTGATCTATAGTCGTAGAGCTTGTGTCTGGATATTCAGCATTGTCTGCTTTGAATTTACTGTCAGGCAGGCCTATTTCAAATTTAACAGCAGTGGCTGATTCTACTTTGCTAGCATCATAACTTAGCAGCAAAGCATTGTCGCGGCCGTATACGGCTGTGAGGCCAAGCTCTTGCAGGTCAGGGTAATTGAAGCTAAAGGCGGCAAATCGTCTTTTCCCCTGGCTTTGGGGTTGGCTAGCCTGAGCTGTTAGTAGTGGCGCCCGTGGTGCCGCTGTCGATTCTGTTGGCGTAACTGTAGCAGATTTAGCTGCATTGCTTGTCTCGCCGCCAGCAATGCCGATGGCTTTAATTGCTACATTTGCTCCGGCGGGAAAGCCGAGCATAATGTGTGATGGGAAGCCATTGGTAGTCCAACCAGTACTTCTCAGGGGGAAGAAATAGCGGTGATAAAGATTGTCGTTAGCAAAAGCATCGACTTGGGTCTTGCGATCTCTGGGCTCCCATTCCGTATTCCAGTTTGTTAACCAGTGAATTTCAACAGGGGTATGGGGTTGCAATGGCGGTCCGTCAATCTTCGCTTCAACGTATAAATAGTCGCCTTTGACAGGGCTAAGGCCCTCGCAGTCAATGCGCACTGCCGCTCCATTGGTATTGCCGCTTTCGAGTAAAAGGTTTTCGCCTGTGCTATCCAGCTTGACCGTGCCTCGATAAAATTCAATCGGTGGTGTGACACGCTTGGCTATCTGCTGAGCCGATAAGGGGCCGGCAAAGTTTTGGTTGGTAACTTCGAAATCAGTCTTGATCAAGTCAACTAGATGTTTTTCGAAGTGAAAGACAATATTGCCGATATTTGCTTCTCTATTGCTATTGCGTAAACAGTCTTTTAGGGTTCCTGCTGAAATGTTCTGGCTGCGCGGTAGCTTTTCTGCGGTATCTATCAAGATCGGCTCAAAAGGTGAAATTATCGGTGCGACGCTGAGGCTCTGGGGCAGATTGCGCACGACCAGGTAAGCACTCTTTTCTTTGCCTCCTAGCATTGCAATTGACTGAGAAAGCTTGTTCCAAAGTTTGCCTTGAGATTTATAAGATGATATTTGTGTGTGAGCCAACGGAATGAAGAATAGTGTGGTGCAAACTACCAGCACCATACAGACTAACGATTTGACCACTCTAATGACAAGGTTATTTTCAAACTTGCTCCACTGTATGAAAAGTGGGCTAGCCAGGGTGCTAGCGATGAGAAAGCTGAATGTTGGCAAAATGGGATAGAGCCAGCGCGCTCCAGTTAAAGTTTCCCGGTCTATGCCTTCTCGATTGAGCAGTAAGTAGAGCAAAATAAAGGTAAGGGCGATGCCGATACGATTGCGCAATTGTGCGCTCAGCATCAGAGCCACTAGAGTGAAGATTAGCGGCGCTGGTAAGAGCAAGTAGCTGAGCTTGAAAGACTTGTTGTAATTCTTGTTGATAGATTTGTTGATTGGTATTACGAGGGCACTTAAATTGCCTAGAGGCTTGCTTAGTAAACTAGTCTCAGATTCTGCTTGTGACTCTGCTTGGGCCTCTACCTTGGGTTCTTGCAGCGCGGAAATTTTAGGCGGAAGGTTGCTGGCATTTTCTGGCGAGCGGCCTAGATAAATGAAGCTGGAATAGACTGCTCCAACGGTTGTACAGAGCAAATAGATGAGGATTATTTTTCGAATTATCGACTGCTTGTCGACTATTTTTCTTGTTGCTAAGTAAACGCAAACAGCCGGGAAAAACACAACTACCGCTAAGTGGGCAGAACAGAGCGTGGATAATAGAGCCAAGCAGCCTGCCATAGAGCTCATTATTAGGTTGCGCTTTTCACTCTGCTTTTCAGTGTTACTAGCAGTAAAACTGAGTAGTAGAAACGCTAATAGGCTCAGGTTTGTACCAAGAATTATGGGGAAGCCTCCCAGCCATGATACTGCTTCTGGTGCCAGAGGGCTGAGCCCGAATACTAGGGCGGCGGTGGCTGCGGCAGCGAAGTTGGCTAGGTTGCTATCGGTTGACGGTGAACTGTTTGCTCTGGCCAGACTTTGTATTTTTAGAGCTGTGCCAAAGAGCAACAGGCAGTTGCCCAAATGCAGAGCAGTTGCGGTGAAATGCAATAGTGCAATTTTGCCACCGCTGAGGGCGGCAAATATTAGTGTTGCCAAATTGCCGTAGGGGCCCGTAGCGTCGCGTATATCGCAGCCAGCAAAACTTAAAAATGTCAGACTTTCGTGGCTGAACAAACCGCTTTGCAATAGATTTTTCCACCAGGCCAGCAAATAGTGCTCGTCATATAGGGCTGGCGCTGAGAGAGTCGGTAGATAGAGAATGAAAACCAGCACGGCAAGCAATATAGAGCTGACTGCCAAGGCGATTTTAAGGCCCTGAGAGGGTTCTATGGCTTGTGATTGAGGAGGAGACTCTGGTCTGTCGGTCATTGATGTCTCCAGTTAGAGTAAAGCTTTAGCGCACCAACCTCTAGTGTACGAAACTCTAGCGTACGAATCTGGTGTGCGCTGCTTTGACTTGCTTGTCTTCAGGATCTTGTTCATAGGCTGTCTTTAGTTCAGCTTCGCCCGCTTTGCGCGCACCGAGCTTCTCGATCAGGAGCATGCCTAGTTGATAGTGGGCCTGGGTGTCAGCAAAGTTTATTTCAGTAGCTTTGCGTAAAAGCTTCTCTGCATCTTTGTACTGTTTAGCTTCTGTCGCCATCCACTTACCCATGGCTGTGAGATAGGTGGAATTTAGTGGTTGCAGAGCCGTAGCTCTTTCTAGGAGCTTTTTCGCTTCTTGGCTGTTGTGGAACTGGTCCCACAATAGCATCGCTAATAGATAGTTAGCTTGGGCATTGTCTGGATCTGTATCAATTGCTGCTTGGTAAGCTAGCCTGGCATCACCCGGTTTGCCCAGTTTTTCCAATAAGATACCCAGGCGTTCGTGAGCGAGAGAGAAGCGCGGGTCAATCGCTAGAGCTGCTCGAATTTCTTCTTCTGCACCCTTGTAGTTCTTAAATAGCAGTTCCTGCACCCGGGCTATGCCGAGATGGGCTGAGGCATTTTTTAAATTGACTTTGAGAGCGCGCTTATAGAGATCGTCAGATTCGTTATAGATTTTTTTGTAGGTAAGCAGGCAGTCTGCCAGTGCCACCATGGCTTCGTCATAATTGGGGTCCATTTGAATTGCTTTGCGATATTCTCTCTCGGCTTCGTCGATGCGACCGCGCTGATTGAGCAAGAAATTGGCAAAGAGATAGTGTGGTGTGCCTTTGTCTGCACCTAACTCGATACCCTTTTTAAGTTCAACTTCTGACTCTTCTAATCGTTTTTTGTCTAAAGCAAGAATATTGCCTAACTCGCTATGAATGCGGGCGTTGGCTGGAGCTAGTTCAATAGCACGGCGAATCTCTTTTTCTGCTTCTTCCAGTTTGCCGCTAGTGGCATAAAGTAAGTGTCCGAGTGATAAGTGTGCTTCCCAGTCGTCGCCATCGCTTTCAATAGCCTTGCGAAATAGCGCTTCACTCTCCGCTTTATCGCGGCCGTGTTTTTCCAGCAAAAGCCCGAGGTTAACTAAGGCTCTAGTATTCAAATTGTTTAGTTCCAGTGCTTTGCGATATTCTTGCTCGGCTTGGTCAACTCGATTGAATTTATGTTCGTTGATGTAGCCTAGCAAGTTATGTGCCATTGAATTGAATGGGTCGAGAGTTATGGCCATCTGCACTTGGCGCAATGATTCTTCCACATTGCCCGCGCGCAAATCCGCCAGGCTGAGCAACTCTCGTCCCCGGGAGGAGCTATCGTCATTGAGCACCGCTCTGCGAGCGGCATCGAGCATTTCTTTATGGCGACCTTGTTGATCGTAGAGTTGAGCCAGGGTTATATAACCTTCAATTGTGCCTGGGTTAGCTTTGGTGGCAAGTTCAAATTCATGAATGGCATCCCAGGTTTTGTTTTGCTCTACGAGCTGATTGCCAAGGCGAACGTGCTCAACATAGGCCGAAAAATCGAGGGCACCGGCGCTACCAATTGAGCGAGAGCCTGGGGTTACTGAAGCAATCACTCCGTCGCCTGGCAGAGTCGTTGGAGCTTCTCTGTTGACAGTTGGCGGGGTTGAGAGCATTAGACTCGGCCCCGAGAACACCCCAGCCATAACCGGGGTTTGTACCTCGCCTTTGTCTTTCAATACTGTCGATTGCACTTTGCTGCGCATGGCATTGAAGGCCTGTTCAATGTCTTTGCCATTGCTTCCGTCTTTGCTACCTGTTTCTTTGAGAGCATCGATGAAGTAGCGTGTGAAATAACTGTTGTGCAAATCGTCGGATTCCCAGGCTTTTTGATCCGGTGCACTAGATGAGATTACTAGTGAGCCCACTCCCTGAGCCGCTGCATGGCTATCGACATTAGTTCTGACAATGCCTTTGTGACCAAGCTGTGCGCCCGCTCCGCTATAGCATGTGTCTAACACGAGTACTATGCGATTGGTGTGAACTCGTTCTTTGATCATGCGCAAGAGCTGGTTCATTTCTATGCCTGTGGCAAACAGTTTGCGCAACTGCGTATCGGCAGCAACAATATAATTTACGCCGCGAATATCTGCTCCGGCTGGTGAACCATGAGTTGATAGATAAATTACAACCAAGTCTTTCGGATTGGCCGCATGGGGCAAGAATGAGTCGCCGAGAGCGTCCATAATGTTGATTTTGGTAGCATTGCGATCGAGCAAAAGGCGTACATGGTCTGGCTTGAATTTGCCTTGATTCGGATCTACCAGATAGTCATAAAAGTCGCGGGCGTCTTTGCTTGAATATTTGAGTTTGGGAATACCCGGGTCGATAAAGTCGCCAATGCCAATGACCACTGCCCATTTATCTTCAATCGGTGCCGATAAGCTTGGGCTTGCAGTCTTGGCTTGAGCCTGCAAGTGATTGCTTTCAAGAAAAATCAAGCTTGCTGCTAGAAGCAAGGCTAAGAAAGAAGTGGGCCAGGTATTGCGATTGCTCATTGGTTCAAGAGTTCTGTGCTGGGGCGACTAATTATGTTCATATGATGAACAATCGAGGCGGTAGAGCGCATGAACGGTTTATCATAAGATGACAAATATGGTGGCGATTATGGTGGCAATGAGTATTGTTTAATGCAGCGGCTAGCACGGGCTTGAGCAGCAAGCTTCACATTCCAGAAGGAATTCGCTTTGAGTGCACAAGGTGCGCCAATTGCTGTCTTTCTTGGCCCGTGCCTTTGAATGAGCAGGACGTCAAGCGCTTAACTTCTGCTCTTCAATGTTCAGAAGCTGACCTGCCCGTGAGCTTTCTCTCCCCTTCTGAGAGAAAGGCTGGATTGGCTGGCTTTAGTCGAGCCTTAGAAAAGCGCCCTGATGGTCGTTGCTCTTACTTGGATGGTTCGGCCTGTACCCTGCAAGACTTGGCTAAGCCGGCCATGTGTCAGCTTTTCCCCTATGCATTCATCGATACCCCGACAGGTACTTTTGTTGGTTTGAGTTTTGCTAGCACTGGAGTTTTACATAACAGCGGACGGCTTCTGGATGAGCAGAGTGACCAACTTATTGGGGTTCTCGCTCTCTTTCGCGAACTCTTTCCCAATCTTCAGGAAGAAACTTTAAGGGGATTTGATAGTCTCCAGCTAATTGACGGGGTGGCTCTAACCTACGAGCAGTTTGAAACAATCGAAGCACCTTTGCTTAGCGGCTTAGCTGAAGCAGTATCTTCTACTGGCTTGAGCGCGATAAAGGTCTTAGCAAGTTTTCATCAAAGTCTCGCCGCTTTAGTGCCAAAGGATCTCTGGCGAAGTCGGCTGCCTGGGTCTGAGGCTAGGCCTAGGCAGATTGATATGTTCATTCTTGATGCTCTTGCTCGCGCTTATATAGACCCCAGGTCAAAAACAGACTTGCTTGATGATTGGCAAATTGCCCAATCTGTATCAAATAACTTGCAGTCACCAGCAGCTGGTTTTAAGTTGCAAATCGGCAGTGCTAGCTACTCTGCTGTGCAGTTCCTCGATTTGAAACTCGGTAGTCTCGATGCTGCCTGCGAAAACTTGTTAGCGCGTTTTCTTTATGTGCGCATTTTTTCTAAAATGTATTTCGGACCGGGTTTTTCTGCGCTTTCTCTCCTGGCTGGCCTCGGGCACTTAACTGTGCTTGTGGTGCTAACTAGGCTTGCTATGAAAGCTCGAAAAATCACGGCGATTGCTTCGGCGCAGAATGAAACGGCCGAAGAGAATTTACTGTGGTTGGCTGACCTTGTTAGACAGATAGACGGCAAATTAACTAGTGCCAGATATGGTGCCAATACTCGGGCCATGTTAGAGATCCTATTTCTCGATCAGGAACGCTTTCAGCGCTTTATCGATTTGGCCGCCTGAGATTGTCAAGCTAATTATGGGTAGATTTAGGTGCAGCAGGTATGTCATGAGCGACTTAAGGTATCATAGCTAAATGCCGGAAATACCCGATAATGTTCCAATTTATATCTCCTCCGATTTCGACGCTGTCGACGATGATGGTGCAGCAGGGGGAGAGGCTCAGGCTAAAATACCGACTTCGAGAGAAGCTCTGCTAGAAGACCGCTCGGCTTCGACTTGGCAGCCTTATCTTCCGCCCCAGGCATCTCAAGCTAGTGCTCGGACAAGCGAGCCTAGCACGGTGGTTGACGGCAATGATGCTGATATTGCAGCCCAAAAGGCTCTAGGTCAAATCGGTGTAGCTTCCTCTCACCACGTTACTTCTCAATTGCTAGGTAACCGCAAGACTCGCGCACTGGTGGCTTTGGCTGCCCTTAATCTCTTTGCCTTCGGTGCTTGGGCTGGGTTCTATCTAATTCCGCATGAGCCAATTTCTTCAAGCTTGAAGCCAAGTCTGGGTAATTTGTTTGCCGATGCTAGTAAATCAGAACGTTCTGCTGCTAATGTTATTGCTGACGTGGCTGCCAAAGCTAATCCGGCTGTGGTCACTATTGATATTAAGTTCGCTCCGGCGCAGCAACGGGCCGATGGTACCAGTCGAGTGATACCGCCAGCAGAGGCATCTGGTTTGATAGTTCGCTCGGACGGCTATATTTTGACCAACTCGCATGTTATTCATCGAGACAGTGACATTAAGGTGACTTTGGATGATAAACGGGTTTTTGATGCGCGTTTAGTCGGAAGAGATGACTTTTCTGATCTTGCTGTAGTGAAGATTGATGCGACCGGTTTGCCGGTGCTTAAATTTGCCGATTCAAAGACTGTTAAACCCGGCGATTGGGCCATTGCCATCGGCTCACCTCTCGGTTTTGACCATACTTTGACAGTCGGCGTGGTTAGTGCGATTAACCGTTCTCTTTCGGATTTTAAAAACAGAGTTGACTTGATTCAACATGACGCTGCCTTGAATTTAGGTAATTCCGGCGGACCACTGCTCAACATCAACGGTGAAGTGATTGGTATTAACACAGCCGTTCGCAATCAGGCGGTCTGTATTGGCTTTGCTACGCCCTCTGACGTTGCTGGTGAAGTCGCTCGACGGTTGATAAGTGACGGTCAGATTCCCCGCGCTTACCTCGGAGTCTATATGGAAGATATTGATCCGGACCGTACTCGTTCGCTGACTTTGCCATCACATCCAGTGGCGGTCAAAATATCGAGACTGGCTGCTGCTGGACCGGCAGAGAAGGCTGGTATAAAGGCCGGTGATATCATCTCTAAGATTAACGGCATTGCCGTAAAGTCGAAGCGCGAGGTACGTGAGTTAACCCAGTCTTGCAAGCCGGGAGATCGCGTCAACGTCGTTGTTCAGAGAGATTCGCTGAGCTTACCTATTACTGTGGTGATTGGTGATCTAGCAAAAGATAGTCCAGAATTTTAGACTGTTTTTCACTACAAAGGTAAAGGCATATGACTCTTTCTGAGCGAGAATCTCTTTCTGAGCGAGAATCTCTTTCTGAGCGAGAATGTATACCTTGTCGGGGCGGCGTTCCGGCTCTCGCATTTGACCAATGCCAGCTGCTGCTTGCTGAGTTAGACGACTGGGCCATTGTTGATGGTCTGCTGACAAAGTCTTATAAGTTCAAGGATTTTAGAGGAGCTTTAGATCGGGCAATTCTTATCGGTGCTTTAGCCGACAAAGTAGATCATCACCCCGATTTGCACATCTCTTGGGGACTGCTCAAAGTCGACATTTATACTCACACAATCAAAGGTTTGACTGAGTCAGATTTTGTATTGGCCGCTAAGATCGATAAGATTGAACTTTTGCCCTAGGCCCAAGTTACTTTCTAGTGTGGCTTTGTTGCCATGTAATAAACGGCGCCGGCAATCGCCATCAATATTAAAATTATGAGCCAGATTGGTACGGCTGGTATGTTGTACATTTCAGCCTTTTCAGGAGCTGGGCGCTTTAAGCCCTTGCCACCTGAGGCACCACCGCCAGTGACTAGCGAGCTGCTAGAAGGTCCACGCTTTTCACCCGGTCCAGGGATAGCATCGAGCTCCCGAGACTTCTCTCCGCCACTTTCGTGAATCGGCTTCGGCAAAGGTGTTGCTGTTTCTACTGTAACTTTTGGGGTGGGAATAGCATCCAGGTCTCCCCACTTTTTACCACCTGTAGCTTCTGCTTCAACTTCGCTTGCGGCTACCGGTGCAGGGTTTACCGCCGCTGCAGCCTGGGGAGCTGGCGCTGGGGCTGGAGCCGGTGCTGGGGCTGGTGTAGGAGCTGGTGTAGGAGCTGGTGGGGCCGTAGCACCAGGTGCACCAATCGAATCGAGATCGCCCCACTTACTACTACCGCCGTTGGTTGTGGCTTGAGAGGCGGCGCTTTGCTGAGCTGATGGTTGCACGTCGAGATGAGGACGCGAACCAGCCGTTACGGTAAGGTGAATTTCACCGGTGGTTTCTTGCGCTCTTGCGCTTGGATGGCTTGTGGTGGCGGCGACCGGTGCCGGAGCAGGAGGAGAAGCTGGAGCTGGGGCAGGTGCTGGAGCTGGGGCAGGTGTTGGAGCTGGGGCAGGTGCTGGAGCTGGGGTAGGTGCTGGAGCTGGGGCCGGAGCAGGAGGAGAAGCTGGAGCTGGAGCTGGAGCCGCCGCTCCAGGTGCGCCAATAGAATCCAGATCACCCCATTTACTTGCCGCGGCCGGGCTAGCCGCCGCTGGAGCTGGTGTCGCTGCTGCAGGAGCCGCCGCTGGGGCTGGTGTAACCGCTGTAGGAGCCGCAGGAACAGGAGCTCCTGTGGACTGTAACTTTGCCACAACTATCTTAATTTGGTTGGTCCAACTTTGTGGGTCTAGAAAATCAAGAGCCCCAAGATTGACAGAAGCTCTAACCATATCGGCATCGAGTGAGCTCTTGCTTACTACCACTGGAAGCTGAGGATAAAGTTGCCGGGTTTCTGCCAGTAGATTGAGACCTTCTACCGGTTCATCATCAAGGTCAATCCAAAGTAGTTTGGTCCCTACTTTTATAGCTTGCTCAACTGCTCTACTGCCGTCGCTCTTTGAGACTGTAGCAATGTACTTTAAGCCTGGTTCGTTCTTAACCAGTCCTTCCAAAATCTCTTGCTTGGCGTCGTCGCCATCACAGACTAGCAAGGTAGGAATGCTCACGATTGAAATCCTTTCAGTGAATTAGTGCCCATAGTCTACACCTTATCAAATGCACTTTTACCGACCACTGGCCGCCTGTGCAACATTGCTATCGAGAGGGAAGCCAAGCAGTCTGCCGCTAGTGTCGATCATACGCTTGCGCATTTCATCCACTGGCATAGTGTTCAATTCTATGTCTTTGTACATAGAAAGTAGTTGCATGGTGGACATTAGGCTCAGGTGTTTCTTGCTAGCGAATTCTTGCAAGGCAGGGCTGAAGTCTGGTTCAGAGCGCTCGGATGGATGCTTAGACGACCAGGTCTGAGCAATGAGAATTCCTTTCGGCTCGGTCTCATATTCGTCCCAGAAAGCGATGACTGATTCAGCCAGTTGGGCAATTTCTGTACGATTGGCAGCACCAGTGCTATGCACAACTCTGGCGATAACCTCGACTTGATCCCCACGTGATAACCACAGTTCATTTATATTTGTTCTGGACTGTTGTACTTGCCAACCAAGTCGACTCAATACTTCTTGAGTACCGCTCATGAGAGCAACGTTTTCACCTGTCAACAAAATCGTTTTGAGTGTTTCTACAGCGTTTATTCTTCCTTCTACGGCGCTCAAGCGGGCCTGCATTTGTCTTATTTGCTCGGCCATTTGGCTGTGTTCGTTCTTGAGAAGATCAATGAAAGGGAAGGAAAATTCTTCGCACCAAGTCGAAGGGGCTGTTTTTGTCATTTCTTCCATCTTCTTAATAAGTTCCTTTGGAGGTATAGGTGTTGACAGCTGTTCCATCGCCGCTGATAGTTCTAGGTGGGCTGTAGAGTTGGATAGGAGACTTTCTGTTTTGTGATTGCCATCGCCATTAGTGCTTGGCGAAACTGGAGCATCGGCACCTAAACTTTGTGGATTGGCACTTGGAATAGGATTAATAGCTTGATCTATTGTATGGCCTGGAGCATGAACAGGCGCCTGTACTGGCACTGGCATTGGTTCTGCCTGTTGCGGTGCTGCGATTTCTGCCGCTGCAGCTACTGTTGGTGAACTAGGTATCGGCTGCGGCTCCACTGGCGGTGCACTTTGTACTGGAGGTGTAATTATTGAAGCGGGAACAGGTTCAGATACTACACTAGGGAGCGGCGTTGATGTAGCTGCTGTGGCCATAACTGAACTTTCTAAAGATGGTGCAGGTGTGGCCGGATTATTAATTGGCACTTGTGCCTCTTGTGGCACTGGCACTGGGGCTGCTACTTGAGCTGGAGCCGCGCTTGGTTTTTCGATGGTTTGGGCCAGCCGAGAAATTTCTGCCAGATCTTTGGCTGCTTGTGTTTGCTCTTCTTCAAAGGAAGTGAAAGATGTGTTCATGGGCTCCTCTTGGGCGGCAACTGGTGTTGTAAGGCTATCGATCTTCGGCTCATCTTTTACTATTGGTGTTTCTAATACAGGCTTTTCGGCGCTGACATGTGCATCAAGTCTTGGCGCACCGAATGTATCTGCCAGTGATCGCAAGGTCGAGCGTGGTGCTTCTTCCTCGCTTACCACTGGTGGTTTGGGGTTGCCCAAGAATATTTCCGGTTCTGGCAGAGCCACGGTCTCCGGTGGTGTCGGTGGCACCGAGGTGATCGGTTGGGGCTCATGCTCGACATTCCTAATTTCAGGCAAAATAGATTCGGGTTGATATTCACGAGCCGCAGGATCTTCCTCTGTTAAGAATTCAAAGGTCTGGCGGAATTCTTCCATGGTCTTAGTGGCTCGCTCTGCTTGGAGTCTGGCTAGTTCTTTTGCGGCTTGCTCTTGCAGGGCTCGATCGGCTTCAGCCGTGGCGTCGGCTTGGGGGGTGCTAGGTTCAGGCTGCTTCTCGTCGGTGATAAGATAGCGGCCTGTATCGAAGCGATTTCGATCCGCACCATCGGCGTTTGGCCTGAGAACTGAGTCTAGATCTCGAGAAGCAGCTTCAATTTCGGCTCTTTCTATCTCAGCGGGAGTAAGAGCGGTTTTGCTTTGGACCGCTGGAGGAGCGGTCGTATGCTGTATATCGATCAAGCCGCTGCCAGCCTCAAGCGATTCCATCAACCGCGATGCTTCTGAATTTATTGAATCTGTAGTCGTCACATATTGAGATTGAATAACCGGAGTAGAGACCACATCAGTGATTTCGACTGGTGTTGGTTCTAATACATCATTGTCATCATTAGCGCCAAATTCTAGACCTTTAAGAATGTCAGAAATGCGCTGCTTCGGATTTGCTGCGCTTATTGTGTTTGGATCTCTGGTTGCCGTTTCAATTTGATTGGCTTGTTCAACCAGTTGCCGAGCTGTTTCAGCAAATTGTGATAGATCCATTTCAGCAGTAGCTTTTTTTAGTTCAAAGTTATTTACCATAGCTACTTGTGGAGCAGCGGTGACAGGCTCTGCGGTTGTCATTGGAGCTGATTCTTGAGGCTGGACAATATCACTGCTTAATTCGATTGCTTCCATCGCTTGGAAGGATTCGGGAGCTTGCCTGCTAGCTTCAGCTGAAACTGAATTGAGGATGTCTTCTGCTGTCATCAATGCCGGTGCTGCTGCCGCTGCAACTGGTGCTGCTTCTGGTGCCTTGAGAACGGCGGCATTGGTGAATTCTTCATCGTCATCAAAAGGATCAAGAGCGTCTGATGAGAACAAGCCTTTGAGCGCACCCTTGGGCGGTTGTTTTGGTGCCGCTGGGGCCGCTGCTGTGGCTACTAACTCTGCTGGTTCCTCTTGCTTCTGGTGATTGGCAGCAAGATTTGCCATGATTTCTTCTAAGCGTGCTTCGTCCATAGTATGGTTAGGAACCTTTTCAGAATTAGGGGCTGGGGCTTCCGTAATGGCAATTTCGCTCGGGACAGCGGAGTCATCTTTGATGAAGCCTTTGTTAATTGCTTCTTGATACCATTTATTGACGCAGCTCATCAGGGCCCGATCGAAATCGGGTGAGTATGGAGCTGGCAAGAAAATCACTTTGCCGCCGTTATCACCAGCCCAGAACTGTGCAGCAATACACTTCTTTTGCGCCGCAGTAGCTAATACTGAATAGTTGGAAGAGAGGAAATCGGTGCGAATAATGGTGTTCCATTCAATGCCTGACTGTTCCAGATATTCACATACTTCTGAAGTGTTGCCTTCGTCTGTGGTTTCGATTACACGACCGTGGCTGAGAGCGCTCATCTGTCTGCTGCCTGTGCCATCAGGGCTCTTGCTGGCCGGGGCATAAACAGAAAGCCAGTCATAATTGTCAACTGAAATAGTCGGACCAGCTAAGACAAATGGTCTACATAAGAAGTAGATCAGTAGTCCGCCCTGAGATAGGAAGGGAATTAATTCTTCTAGTCTTGAATCAGACTCGTTAATAAGTTCTTGAATTAAAGCATCGTCAGGAACGTTAAGTTGGTTTACGCCTTCATCAAGAAGTTGATTTATCCGGCGTGTTGGTTCTGGCCCCTTGTCAAAGAGGTGAAGCAGGCTAACGGGATTGGCAATGATTACTTGGTAATTGTCGAGAGATTTGGCCCGGCCTAAGTTGAGGTGTGATTCTTCCCCAAAGCCAGGACAATTAAGCCTTAGAACCTTCTCCCTCGCGATACTTTTCATCATCCTCACCTTTCCTAGCCAAGCTTTTGCCGATTCGTGCGAAATCGGGGTTACTCAGACTAACTCCCAGATTCATATACCCACAATTTCTATGCCAAACCTTTGCCTAAATCTAAACAGGGGCGCTGTTGTCAAGAACGGGCTACTGATAATTAGTCAAAAAAAGAGACACTGTTAAGCAGTGTCTCTTCGTTTTTGAATGGTTTTAAATCTATTCGAGTTCAGTATCTAGGCTGAACGAAGCTTTGCTGAAAGGTTTTTCAACACAGTTGCTGAAGGCATTTTTGCCGCCGTAGTAGCAACCTTCGCCAGTGCCAACAATCAAGCCGAAAGGCATGCCGAGTACAGCGCCCATCATCATTGGAGGAATGTGCTCTTTGCCACCGATCTTGTCGGCGAAGTTGCCGCTGAATTCGATACAACGATTAGAAGCACGGCGAACAATTGCAACAGGAATGCCGACGGCAAGGCCGGAAGTTACGCTGGCTGCTCTTACTGGTAACAGTACTGCAGCTTTGGCCATTGATTTGGCTTCATCAGCCCTGGCAGGAGCACCACAAACGCTAAAGACCACAGCTAAAAGAGCTAGTTTGGCAGCGTGTACTTTAAAACTCTTCACTTAATTTCCTCCACAACTGATGACATGCTTCTCTCGATCGAGACATTCTATCGACAATAGTGGCTCATAATAGCATTGCAATTGTTTAAAGAATGGCCAGTCCTGTAAGATCCTTGTAGTCTCTTGGTAGGCTCTAGCAAGTGTTTGCTGCCAAGCGAAACTTTCTATATCTAATGTATGCCGTTTGTGATCAAAATAAGTGTATGACCAACAAAGACGAATCAGCTGAACAGCCAGCTACTCACTACCATCGCAAAGGCTTCGGCTTGAAAGACGTGGTCGAGGTGGAGCTAAAGAAGGTTTATGAATCAGACCTGATAGCTAAGCTGCGAGCCAGTGGCAACATACTTACTGTTAACGGTATCACCATAAAATTAGCTGAAGCATTTGGGTTCTGTTGGGGAGTTGATCGCGCAGTTTCAATGGCTTATGAGGCCAGACAGCATTTCCCCGACAAAAGAATCTGGATTACGAACGAGATTATTCATAATCCTATCGTTAATCAAAATTTGCGCGAAATGGGTATCGAGTTTTTAGAGACTGCAGCAGACGGTAGCAAAGATATCGAAAGAATTGGCCAGGGTGATGTGGTCATATTGCCTGCTTTTGGTGCATCAATTGAAGAATTGAAATTACTTGAAGAGCGTCGCTGCGAAATAGTTGATACCACCTGTCCTTGGGTTTCTCGGGTGTGGAATCGGGTGGTCAATTACGACAAAAAGGATTTCACGGCCATTATTCATGGTAAACCCAATCACGAAGAGACTGTCGCTACAGCTTCTCGCGCTGGCACCTATTTAATTGTGCAGAATTTGGGTCAGGCTGAATGGGTGAGCAATTACATTCTTAACGGTGGGAAAAAAGAAGATTTCTTTGCCCGCTTCAAAAATGCAGTATCGCGCAACTTTGATCCTGATATCCATTTGGTCAAGATTGGCGTGGCCAATCAGACCACCATGTTTAAGGGTGAAACCGAGCAAATCGGCAAGCTTTTCGAAAAGACTATTCTTGCTAAATATGGCCCGGCTGAGTTGGACCAGCATTTTCTTAGCCCTGGTGACACAATTTGTGATGCCACTCAAGAGCGACAGGATGCCATGCTTAATCTGGTCGAGGAGCAACTCGATTTGATGCTTGTAATAGGTGGATTCAATTCATCTAACACTGGTCATTTGCAGGAAATCGCCCACAAGAGAGGTCTGCCCTCGTACCACATTGATGGCCCAGATTGTGTTGGGCCGGGTAATGTAATTCGATTTAAGGCCGACAATAGTGAGCAAACCCAAACAAGAGAGATGTTTTTTCCTGTAACAGGGCCTGTAACAGTTGGTGTTACTTCTGGTGCTTCTACTCCAGATCAGGTTGTAGCTGACGTCTTAGAGCGTTTGTTTGCTCTTCGGGCTTAGCAAATTTTAGATGTTAGATCTATAAATGATACTATTTAGTCTATTAGTGTCAGCTGTGAAGTGACGTGGACCTCGAAAATAACATCTTCATGCGTGCGTTGCGGCGAGAGCAAGTTGAGCGCACACCGGTTTGGCTCATGCGTCAGGCTGGTCGCTATCAACCTGAATATCGGGCGATTCGCGCAAAAATGAGCTTTCTAGAGCTTTGCCATAATTCTCAAGTGGCAGCGGAAGTGACGATCATGGCTGTAGATATGCTGCAAGTCGATGCCGCTATTATTTTTGCCGATATACTTCTGCCCTTGCAGTGTCTCAATGCTGGGCTGCGTTTTGCCCAGGGTGATGGTCCGGTTATTGATAATCCTATTAGACTGGCCAGCGATGTCGACAAGCTCAGCCTATTCGATATAGAAGATGGCCTTGGCTACGTTTTTCAGTCTATCAAGCTATTTGTGAAGGAACGGCCACTAGTGCCATTAATAGGCTTTGCCGGCGCTCCCTTTACCCTGGCTTCTTATTTGATCGAGGGCGGCTCTTCCCGTAATTTTGAGCGAACCAAAGCTTTTATGTATCAAGAACCTCAAGCTTTCGCCAGACTTATGGCAATTTTGACTGATGTTACCATTGCTTACTTGCTAGCCCAGGTTGCCGCAGGTGCTCACTGCTTGATGCTCTTTGATAGCTGGGTGGGTACGCTCAGTCGTGAAGACTATGAGAGCAGTGTGTTGCCCTATTCCAAAAAAATATTTGCGGCCTTAGCAAGCGCGGCTCCTAGTATCCATTTTGGTACTGCCACTGGTGGCATGCTCGATTTGATTTCTTCGGCCGGCTCTACGGTAGTTGGTGTAGATTGGCGCATGGACTTAGCTGCGGCTTGGCAAATGATTGGTGATAAGGCCGTTCAGGGCAATCTCGATCCTACCGTGCTACTAGCTGATCGAGCCCTAATTAAGGAACGCACTCAACTGGTCTTGGACAAAGCCGCAGGGCGTTCTGGGCACATTTTCAATCTCGGTCATGGAATCGGTAAAGATACGCCGGTTGACAACGTTAAGTATTTAGTTGATTTGGTGCGAGAGTTATCGTCCAAGCCACGAGGCTAAGAGAATTTACTAATGGGCACTGAGAATTTGAAAAGCCGTGATAGCGTCAGCAATGTAGTCATTGTCGGTGGTGGCATTAGTGGACTGACTTGCGCCTTTAAACTTTCTCAGTCTGAGCAATTCGCTCGTGGTCTCATGCACATTACCGTGCTTGAGAATAGGCCACGCTGGGGTGGAATAATAGAAACAAAGCTAGTCGACGATTGTATTGTTGACAGTGGACCAGATTCTTTCATTACTAATAAGCCCGGGATGCTCACTCTCTCCAAAGAGTTAGGAATTGAATCTCGCATCGTTACTGTTAACCAAGTCAATCGTGGTGCTTTGATTGTTAGTAAGGGCAAGCTTGTCCCCCTTCCGGCCGGATTTATCATGCTGGCGCCCAGCACCCTGACTAGCTTCTTTCAAAGCTCAGTGCTGAGCTGGGCCGGCAAGTTGCGAAGCGCCCTAGACCTTGTGCTGCCGCCAAGAAAAGATCTTGCCGATGAAAGTTTGGCTGCTTTTGTGCGCCGACGATTTGGTCAAGAGCTTCTTGATAAATTGGCCCAACCTATGGTGGCGGGAGTTTATGTCGGTGATGCAGAAAAATTATCTGCGGCCCATGTCGCGGCCCGTTTTGTTGAAATGGAACGCACTACTGGTAGTGTCATTCGAGGTTTGTGGGCCGAGCGCAAGTCTTCGGCAACTGAGGCTAATTGCCAGGTTGATGCCAGTGGCGCTCGCTACAGCTTGTTTGCTGGTTATGATCAGGGTATGGCCGTTGTCGTTGATAGTCTGATAGCGGCTCTAACCAAAGAAAATATTGACTTGCGCTTGAACACAACTGTCAATTCGATAAGAAAGAGCGCTGAGCCTTCTAGTCGATTTTCTGTTTCTTCTCCGGCACAAGTCTGGCAATGTGATCAAGTCGTTTTGGCTACTGCACCTAAGGTTTCCAGCGCCCTTCTGGCCGATCTCAATGCCCCTTTGAGTAGGGAGTTGAGCAAGATTTCTTCTGCCTCGTCGGCTGTTTGCAATTTCATTTTTGAGCGTAAGGATATTAGCCATCCTCTTAAAGCTTTTGGAGCGGTGGTGCCTGAAGTTGAAATGATTGAGCATAAATTGTCTCTAGTTGCTTTTGCCTTCGCAAGTATTAAATTCGTCCGCGCTCCTCAAGACAAAGTTATAGTTAGAGCTTTTTTGGGTGGTGTAAAGGGCGTTTCGGTTCTTGCCAATGACGACGAGAGTCTGCTTCAACTGGCTCTGGCTGACTTGACTAAGTTAATTGGCCTGACTGGCAAGCCAATCTATCAGGCTGTCCACCGTTGGGCCGATTCTATGCCGCAATATGAAGTTGGTCATGACCAGTTGATTGCCGCCATAGAAAATGCCTCATCTACCGCTGGTCTGCACCTGGTCGGTGCCTATTTGCAGGGAGTAGGCCTACCGGACTGCGTAGCTAATGGCTATAAGTGTGCTGAGAGTGTCAAGCGATTTATGGCTAAAGATTCCTCTAGCAATCTCGTCAAAAATTGAAAGCTTTCAACTTACTTGTATCTTGCAAAATTGCGTGTATAACTAAACTATGACTGGGCAGCAAAACTCTTCAAAAACCGATGCCGGGCGCGAAGCTTCTAACTTGGAACGGCAAGTTGAACGCAAGAATTCTTGGGTAACGGTGAAGGGCGGCCCGGTTATTGCTGTAATTGATATGGGAACCAACTCTTTCCATATGATTGTTTGCCAGGCCAGTCCAGACAAAGACCATTTTGAAGTTTTGGCCAAAGTGAAAGAGGCTGTGCCCTTCTTTCGTCGCTCCTTAACTGCTCACTACATAGATGAGCCGGCAATGCGGGCTGCCGCTCGTATACTGCGGGATATGAGCAAAAAAGCAAAAGAGCGCGGTGCTAGCACTATTGTGGCCGTTGCTACATCCGCTGTGCGTGAGTCAAAGAATGGCGAAGAGTGTTTGCGACGCATACGTCAGGAACTGAAGATTGATGCTCGTATGGTCTCTGGCAAAGAAGAAGCCAGGCTGATTTATTTAGGTGTACTTTCGAGCCTTAGTTCTGTGCGCTCAAAATTAAAGGGCCGCTTCTGCATTGTCGATATTGGTGGCGGTAGCACCGAACTGATTGTCGGCGACCGTGGTCAAATTTATTTTGCCGAGTCGTATAAACTTGGCGCTGCAAGGCTTTCACAGCGCTTCTTTAAGCGTGGTGTGGTTACTCGTGAATATATTCGCGAATTACATGATGAGGTTCGGGGTGTACTCCGTCCCTCGGCCAACGGTATTGCCAATAGTGGTGGATTCGAGACCTTAATTGGTACCTCCGGCACGATTCAGGCTTTGGCTAAATTAGACAGAGTCACTTGTGGTAGCCCCCATGCTGAGTTAAACGGCTGGACTATTGCTATCGATCGCTTGAAAGAGCTTGTGGCTTATCTTGAGACTGCTGCTTTGAGAGGGGAGAAACCTAAAGGCGTTAGCAGCGACCGCAACGAGACGGTACTGGCTGGTTCAATTGTTTTGCTTGAATCAATGATTTCTCTTGGTATCAAAGAACTTTCAGTTTGTACTGCAGCGCTGAGAGAAGGCGTTGTAGTAGATCGTTTCTTGCAGACTGGCTGGCTAGAAGCTGGACTGACAGTGCACCGCGATCCACGCTCAAAGAGTGTGCATAATTTGTTAGAGAAATACCAGGGAACACTGGAGCATGCTCAGCAGGTTGCTTACCTGTCGCAGCTCCTTTTCACTCAGACCCGCGGCATTCTGCACAATTATCCTGAAGATATTGGTCACCTGTTGTGGTCTGCGGCAATGTTGCATGATGTCGGCATGTTCATTGGTCGCAATGGTCACCACAAGCATTCCTACTACTTAATTAAGAACGCTGGGCTCCTGGGCCATTCTGAAGAAGAAGTAGCCTTGATTGCTAGTATTGCTCGTTACCATCGTGGCTCAGAGCCAAAGGTAACTCATGAAGCTTGGTATAGCCATGATTTAGAAGGGCGAAAAATTGTCTACGATCTGGCTTCTTTCCTTCGCATCGCCGAAGCGTTAGACCGCAGCCATAAGCAAGTAGTGAAAGATCTGCGCGTGATTGTTAGCGCCTCAAGTAAAGATGGGCAGAGTGGCAATCTTAGTCTCTTCCTCAATCTTCATGAGAATAGTCACTGTCAGTCCGAAATTTGGGCACTAAACGAGAAGAGATCTTTCTTTGAGAATCATTTTCAAACCAAGCTAGAAGTTCTAGTCGACGCTGGAGTAGCGCTGGCTCAGTCTGAGTAATGCTAACGGGCAGTTGATTTCTTTGCTTCGGCTAGCTTGATATTTAAGGTCTCAGCACTTTCTTTGACGTGCTTTAAGCGGCGTTGTAGTTTTTTTGCTGTAAAGCCGTTGATGACTGATTTGGGCACGGGCATACCAAGATCAAGGCTGGTTGATAGTTCAAGAGTGGTGGCCTTGCCATCACTGGTCGGTGTCAAAACCCAGCTACCCTGCATGTGTTTAAAACGATCTGATTTGATTAGCTTGTAGTCAATTCGTTCTAGGGGCACTTCTTTGTTTTGCATTTCGCATATTGCCGAACCAAAAACTGGAATGAGCACCATTTTTTGTTCCAACACATACTCATGCTCGCCGGGCACTATTACTTTGCTATAGGCTAGGTCTGGATCATGCTTGCGCTCGTCATGAACGGCCTGCCAGACAACTTCTCTGGGTGCTTCAATGTGAATTGATGCTTTGATTAGCTCCGGTTTTTCTTTGAGCTCTTGGTTCTTTAGCTCTACTGTGTTCTTTTGCTCTGCTTTGTTCTTAGCGGCAGGGCTAGCCATGCTCGATAGTGGCAGAGCCATTAGGCTGCCGCAGGCCAATACTAGAGCGAATTTTGAGATTTTCTTTTTGCTCACGATAGATTCTTAGTTGTCACTTTGTAATGGTAGTTGCAAAGAGTATAGCACTGCCAACTGCCCCAGCCAATTAGATCTTTTTACACGCCTATGGGGAAGAACTTAGGCACTAGACGGCGCCATTTAAGCTTGGCCGCATAGTCTTTGTATTTATCGCCAAAGGTTTTGACCAATAGCTCTTCTTCATACTTTGCTCGGCGCAACCATAACGGTGCCACCACAAATAAGGCAAAAGCAAGACTGAGGGGAGAGAGGCCTGCAATTGACGCGCCAACTAGTGATTGGATTATGCCTGAGTAGGCTGGGTGCATAACAAAGCCAAGCAGTCCTGAATCTTTTACTTCCTGGCCCTCTAACAGTTCCGCATCCGTGGAGAAGGCTTCTCCCAGTGAATACCAGCCTCCAATCATGAATACAAACCCGGTCAGCATTTCTAAGACACCAAGCCAGGAGATGATCTGTAGCGCTCCACTAGGCTCAGTCTGCGTTAGGGAAAGTATTGGGGATAGCCCAGGCAGGCCGGTGATGACACCATTGAAGACGCCGAAACTGAGAACAATTAGGGCAACATTGACACCAGAAAGTAGTTGGGGCGCCCGCTGAATCAAAAAATTCGATTCATAGACAACGCCTTTGCCGCGGCGGGAAAAGCCTTTGTACAGAACAGGAAAAGAGAGCGCACAGCCAATTGCTAGAAGACCAAGTACGGTCATCGTCGGCAGGTTGAAGGTCATATCGTTTTTGCTCCCTTGATTGTAAATACATCGTCGGCGAGGCCAACGTTTCCTTTAAAGTTGTTCCAGATAGAGTGCGAACTTAGTTTACCGTCAATGTAGTCCCACCATTCAACTGGCAGCATACTTTTCGGGTCAATGGCCACTCGTTTGAAGATTTCACCTTCAAAATTCGAGCCGTGATATACCTCCAGCATATATACCTGTGACGGTGCATTGCTGCTTGATTGCACAGTATTTTCGGTGACACGGGCCACGCAAGAATCTTTTTCGATAAATGTTTTTAGCGCTTGAGCTAATGAGCTTAGATCTGAATCAACCATGGGATAGCCGTTAGCTGAGCGCAGGTAGTCAGAAGAGGGCGCTAAATCTACGGTCATGAAACTAAGTGCGCCGCCAGGTTTGGCTTTGATTTTGCCACCACTTCCCATCACTGCTATTGAGCCTTTGCGGAAGCTTCCTACTTCTTCGAGGCGCATCATTCGGGGCTTCTTGAAATAAAATTTGCCTTTTTCAATCAGTTTTTTGCCTTTGTAATTGGTCATTTCGTACTCAAAGACATAGTCTTTGTAGCTGTCAGCGGCTTTGAGCATACGTTCAATGAAAGGCGCAGCGTTAACGTAGTCAGAGTTGTCAGCTTTTGGCAGAGCTGCAGTAGTTGTTGAGGCTTTACTCGATTTCTGTTTGCTGGCAATCTTGATACTACCGGCAGTATCGCTCGCCGATGCTGCAATTGAGCTTGTTGCCAGGTTTAGAGAAAGGGTCAGCGCTAAGGCTGCCGCTGAGAAGGATAGAATTTTATTGCTTCTGCACTTAGTCATTTATTGATTACCACAATGTCCGATTTCGGATGTTTCCAGGGAGCGCCAGAGTTGAAATACTGCAGTTAATATATCGTCTACAGTAGGGGGAAGATTTTTAGAGGTGAGAGCAGTATGTTTTTGCTCTAATGACTCTAGGTCGTCTAACATTCGTCTCATCCAGAGGGCGTGTCGCGTGTTGGTTTTGGCGTGTAGTCTCAACCAGCTTAAGCCCTCGTCGATGCTATCTTTGCCGTAAGTGGCTTGGTTGTGGGCGAAATAGTCTTCTAAAATTGGCAGTACCATCCGCGCAAACTGCGTGGCTGCCAACTCAGCTGCTATGACTGCCTGTACACCATCGACCACAGAGGCATTCTGGCAGTGATGACGCATCGACTTGATCAAACGTTCCGCTGAATAAGGTATTTCTAAAGAATTTTGTAGGCGCTCGGGGTCGAGACCAGCTAATTGGCACTGCTTTAGATATAGATTTTGGAAATGTCGTTCGTCGTCTGCTAACTGATTGAGCAGCTTCGTCGCTGAGTCAAATCCTTCAGGTAGCTTATTTTTGACACTAACAATGTTGCTCGGCAGTTCTCTAATGAAGGGCCAAAGCTCTTGACAAATCTGCTGACTGCCTTCAATCTGATTGAGCTTAACTTGCTGCAACCAACTGCTCTGATTGAGGCCCGCATCTAGCCGGCCCATGAACTCAGTTAGCCAATGACTGTCAATTCGCTTTCTCTTCTTTGAAGAGATTGCTTCTGAGCCCTCGTGCAATGCTCTACTCCATGGTTGCATTTAAAATTACTTCTTCAGTACTTCTAAGGCTCTTGGTTACTTCTGCAGGCAATTTGAGAGCATTTATCCTGCCAAGACTTTACTACACCAAGCCCTGGCAGTAGAACCAGGTTGGCAGGGATGTTAAACTTTTCATGCAGCGCAACTTCTTTAGACTAGGCATTTGACTGACGCTTGAAAGATTTAAACTCTAGCTCTTCCCCCTTACCTCCCATCGCTGGCGTTGTTCATACTGCGCCAACAATCGAGTGGCACCGAACTTCAGACGATTTACAGTTAGCTTGCCGTACCTGGAAGGGAAAGGTCGGTTTTCCTGTAATTGTCTATTTGCACGGAATAGAAGGCCACAGTCAGTGGTTCGAAAATACCGCATCGGTGCTTAATCACCTTGGCATGACAGTTTATGCGCCAGATCGTCGAGGTTCTGGTTTGAATCCGCGAGATCGTGGCAACTTATCGAGCTATAAGACCTATCTTGCCGACATTGAAGTTTTCTTGCGCAAAGTAAGTTTTGATCATCTTGGCCATTCCCTGATTGTCCTAGGAAATTGTTGGGGTGCAAAGGCCGCATCACTTATTTGTCAAAGCGACTACAAGCCTACCTCTGGGCAAGAGCTTAATTTACCGATAGCCGGTTTGGTTTTATGTAGCCCCGGAATTTACACTAAAATCGATTATGGCATGGGCACTAAATTTCAGATTGCTTATTCGTCTTTTGTCGATTCTGGTCGCAATCGCAAGTGGCCTATCCCTCTTGAAATTGAGATGCTCACTAATAATCCAACCTTTCAAGGCTATCTTAAGCGTGACAGCCTGCGCTTAACTGAAGCCACTGCAAGTTTCTTTGTAGAAAGTTTTAAGTTGGGTAAGTTGGCAGAAAAGGCTTCCGCTTCGATTGAAATGCCGCTGCTGGTCTTGCAGGCTGGCTCTGACATGATTGTTGACGTAGACAAACTTCAAGGTTGGTACGCCAAAGCCAAGTCTACGACTAAAGATTTGCGTATTTTCCCGGACGCATCGCACACCCTTGATTTTGATTCGACATGGTTCAAAGAATATGCCCATGTGCTTAGCGAGTGGATATTAGCTCAGTGCCCGGTTGTGACCTAGTTTTGAAAAAATTGGAAGCAGTACTAATATGCTAATTCGCTCCATTAAGTCGCAGGCTGTTAGGCTGCCTTTTCGTTTTTCTTTTGGACACGCCCTTGCCAGTCGGAACTATTCACTCAATGTTCTGGTCAGAGTGCAGGTGGTGCTCGAGGATGGACGTGAAGTGATTGGTTGGGGCGAATCTGTGCCGCGGCAGTATGTCACCGGTGAAACTGTGGCCAGTGCTCTTGCTGCCATCAATTATTCTTATGCACCGGCATTGACTGGCAATTTCTTTGCTAGTGCTCAAGACTTGCTAGCTTGCTTAGCGCAAATATTTGCTGCCAACGGACTCGATCATAAGCCTGCTGGAGCCTCATTCTGTGCCTTAGAACTAGCCTGTCTCGATGCCTTAGCCAAAGCTCAAGCACTAAAGTTTTGTCAGTTGCCTGGCTTAATTGCTCCTTCTAATTTATGGCAGCCCGTTGAGAGTATGCAGTATGGCGGGGTCATTCCCTTTGGCAAGAAAGCCATCTTGAAGCTCATTCTGTCGGCCTATAAGAAGTATGGCTTTAAGACGGTAAAGCTAAAAGTTGGTGGCTCTCTCAATGAAGATCTGGCTAGGGTGAAACTCGCTCGCCAGATTTTGGGTGAAGATGCGATTTTGCGTGTTGATGCTAACTGTGCCTGGACCGTAGATCAAGCCAAATGGAGTTTAGCTGCCCTGAGGCCTTACCGAGTTGCTTCTTGTGAGCAGCCTCTGATTGCTTCTGATTTGCCTGGCTTAACTGACCTGACAGCTAGTGTGCCGGAGACGATTATGGTTGATGAGTCTCTAACTACTTTGGCTCAAGCTCGCGATTTAATTGATCGCAAAGCCTGCAATGCCTTTAATATTCGCTTGTCTAAAGTGGGTGGATTGGTCAGTGCCATGAAAATGGTAGAGCTGGCTAATGCCAATAAGATCGAGTGTCATCTTGGCGCTCAAGTTGGAGAGTCAGGAATACTGGTTGCAGCTCAAAGGCACTTTGCTTTGGCTTACCCTGATTTTGCCAATGTCGAGGGGGCGATGAATTTATTTCTGCTCAAAGGGGATCTGGTCAAAGAAGGCATGACAGTTCCCTATGGGGCCATGGCGAAGGTTCCGCCGAGTTATGGCCTTGGAGTGACGGTGAATGAGCGGGCTGTGGCGCGCCATTTATATGACTATAAAAATGATAAGCCCGTCAATCTCTCTGTCAGCGAGAAAAGTGAGTCTAATGCAACTCGGTAATTTAGACATTCTGGCTGGCCAAACATGGCGGCGCTTGACGCACATCAGGCGTTTTTACAACGGGCTAAAAGCGCCGAAGCAGACCCAATTAGCTAAGCTCAAGAGTATAGTGGAAGCAAATAAAAATACTGCTTTTGGTCGGGCTCATCATTTTGACCGTATCAACAACTATGAAGATTTCAAAAACTATGTTCCGCCCAGTCGCTATGAAGATTTAGAGCCATATATTGAGAAGTTGCGCCATGGTGAAGGCAATCAGCTCACTGCCGAAGAGCCCTTTATGTTCGCCACCACCAGTGGCACTACTGCGTCGCCGAAGTTTATTCCGGTTACCGAGGGCCACCTGCGCGATTATACCCACGCCTTTCAGGTGCATAACTATCATTTAGTTGTCGATTTTCCCCAGGCGGCGGCGGGGAAACTTTTGATTATCTCTAGTAACGACGAAGAGGGCCGAACTCCTGCTGGGCTTCCTTATGGCGCCATATCTGGTGTGCTCAATCGACGGCAGCCCACTATCATTCGCCGCCACTTTGCCTTGCCCTACGAATTGTGCAAAGTAAAAAACGTTGATGCTAAATACTATTTACTGCTGCGTGCTGCTGTCGCTCAAGATGTTACCGCTCTGTTAGGCTGCAATCCCTCCAGCTTTATTCTTTTGGCTGAGCAATTGAAATTAAGAGCCGAAGAGTTGATTGAAGATATTGCCAAAGGCACTCTTAACCAGCTTGTCGATCATATTGAACCGCTCAATGATGATGTTCGCATTGCTTTCGATCGCTACCTCAAACCCGATGCTCTGCGTGCTAAAGAATTAGCTGCGTTGCTAAAGCAGTACGGTACCTTATTGCCAAAGCATGTATGGCCTAGAGTAAATGTAATGTCGCTCTGGAAGGGTGGCCCCATGTCTTTTTACTTAGAGAAACTGCCTGAATTGTTTGGCCCCGTACCACAGCGTGACTTTGGTTATATGGCCTCTGAAGGCCGCGGTACTGTGCCAATTTCTTGCAACGGGTCGGCTGGACCACTGGCTGTCACTTCTCACTTCTTCGAGTTTGTCAGCGAAGATCAAATTGATTCTAGCAATCCCACTTTCTTGACTGCTGATCAGCTCCTTGTTGGTGGGCGCTACTACATTCATTTCACAACTAATGCCGGTCTTTATCGCTATAACATTAACGATTTGATGGAAGTCGATAGCATTCTTGGGGCCACACCAGTTTTAAAATTTGTGCGCAAAGGTGGCGGTGTTAGTTCTGTTACTGGTGAAAAGCTAACTGAAGAGCAGGTTTTAACAGCCCTGGCACAAGCCGTTAATCAGTTGGGTTTGCTTGAGCTTAAACATTTTACTGCTGAGGTGGCCTTAGATCTGCCGCCATATTATCTTTGCTACGCCGAGACTGAGCGCGAATTACCGCAAGCCGTGATTGAGAGTTTCCTCCAGGCTTTTGATCAATCTTTGCAGTCGCAAAATCCTGAATATGCTGACAAACGAGCAACAAGAAGATTGGGGCCGCCGCGTCTAAAATATCTTCCTGCTGGCACCTATACCCGCTTGCGGCAGCAAAGAGTTCATCAAGGGGCGCCGGAAGCGCAGGTGAAAATACCGTTATTGAGTGCCCAAGGTAACTTCTCTCACAGTTTGGAGACCCTGGTAAATCTATGAGTACAGACCTTAAGACCATTGGTATCACTGGAGCAACTGGTCTGGTTGGGCGCGCCCTGGTGGCCGACTTAAGCAAAACATTTGCTGTGGTGGCAATTGCCCGAGACTCACAAGCTTTGGCAAAACTGGTGAACACTGTTGGGCCCCAGGCCATCATTAAACCCATTGCTAGAGTGGCCGATGTCTGTGACCTGGCCGCTCTTGAGGAGGCCTTCGTTGGCCTTGATATAGTCATTCATGCCGCTGGTTTTGTTGACCCTCTGGCCGATCGCCAATTAATTTTGTCTATTAATACTGGTGGCACTGCCAATGCTATGAAAGCCGCAGACAAAGCTGGTGTTCAGCAATTTATTCAAATTAGTTCTCTTTCTGTAATCACCGGTCAGGGTGATCAGTTCAATCTTGATGAATCAGCACCACTTCAACTCTGTGGCGAAGCTTATGCTGATTCTAAGGTTGAAGCAGAAAAACTATTCGATAGCGCTAATTTTAAGCAGGGCAATTATAAATTTGCTTACACGATTTTGCGTCCTGGCTTTATTTATGGCCCTGGCGAGCGTTCTTGGTTACCGCGGGTAAGTAAAGCCATTGCTACTGGTCAGGCGATGCTGGTGGATGGTGGCAACAGAGAGACGAATGTGGTCTATGTTGGTAATTTAGCTAAGGCAGTTCGTTCATCAATTTTAAATGAGCGTGCCTATGGCCAGGTTTTCAATATTACTGATGGTGAAAAGGTCAGTAAAAAGCAACTCTTTGATGCCATCGCTGATGGAATGGGTTTGCCAAGAGTTAAGAAGGATTTGCCCCGCTGGCTGGTCAAACCGGTTTGTCAGTTAGTTACTGCTTTTACTGCCAATAAGAAAATGACACCGCAGGCTCAGGCAAAGCTGGCTCGTTTCTCGCCAGCGGCCTTCCGCTTGGCTGCGGTAAATCAGGGCTTTAGTATTGCCAAAGCGGAGCGCATTCTAGACTATAATTCTAGCAATCGCATATCTTTTAAAGATGGCATGGATATTACTATGAAGTCTATCAAGGCTCAGACTCTGGTTGAGAGACAAGACAATGAAAAATAGAACAGGGATACGTCGAGTTAGCAAAGCTGTTTCTCGGTTTACGGTCGACTATCTGCGTCGCCATCGCCATCCTGTCAACGCTGCCTTACACATTGTTGGCGTGCCGGCAGCTTTTTATGGCTTTTGGCTGATACTAAAATCATTCTCCCTATCGCAGTCAGGCTCTCGCTCCCAAGGCTCGCCGGTTAGTTCTAATCTGTTTTTAGGATTCGTTTGCGTATTCTTCGGCTACCTCTTGCAATATCTTGGTCATCGCAGTCAGGGCAATGAAGTGGGCGAAGTAATCTTAATCAAGAAGGTTAGTCGCAGGCTGGGAGCGAGCATCAATAGTTCTTCGCTGTGGCAGATGCTTGGCGGTAGTGACCCGCAGAGCACTGCTGCTCATAAGAGGCATCATAAAAGTGCATCCAGTCGGCCTCAAAATGGCAATGGTCATAAGCAGCCTTCACTCACCAGTCATTCGTTGGTTTGGTGGAGAAAAGCATAACTGTGACGGAGCATTCTGCCAGTAGGGTCTTAGTAGATGGTGCTTCTGGTTACTTAGGCAATCACGTAGTTGCGGCCTTGCTTAGTCGCGGCTTAGTGGTTCATGCATTGGTTCGGCCCCAGGTAGCAGCCAGTGATCGTGAGTTTCTGGAAGAGTCTGGTGCCCAAGTTTTTGCTGCCGATTTAGCACCCTTTCAATCTGATTTATCAACTTCTCATAGGCGCAGCCTGGAAGAGGCCTTTACCGGGGTGAGCCATGCTGTTCATCTGATTGGTTCGATTGCCCCAGCTAAAAGTGAGAACTTCAGCCAGTTGCATCAAGAACAGAGCAGGGCTTTTGCTAGTTGGTGTGTGCGCGCTCGCGACGTTGGTGGCTTCGTTCGTGCTGCTATGGTCACTGCCCTTGGTGCCGATCAAAATGCTCCAAGTGAGTATTTGCGTACAAAGCGAGAAGGTGAGCTGGCTTTACTCTCAGAGTTGGAGCCGGCCAGGATAGCTGCAAGCATATTTAGACCATCACTCATTGTCGGAAGAGCGGTAGGACGGCGTGATAGTAAATTGGTTAAGCGCTATCGTCAGCTCGCTAGAACCAGACCCTTTGTGCCTTTGATAAACGGCGGTCGTAATCTAGTGCAGCCAGTTTTTGTGGCTGATTTGGCTGAAGCGATTGTTGAGAGGCTTTGTCATCAAGCTGAATTAGAATCGGCCACTGATTTTACCGGTGAGACCTTTGAAATTGGTGGTAGCGAAGCACTGCCTATGAAAGAAGTTGTAGAAGCAATTATGACTGCCATCAATATCAAAAAGCCGTTTGTTGATATTCCTGCAAGCTTAGCTTTGGCTGCCGCTTCGCTTATGCAACGCTTCCAAGATGTGCCTTTACTTAGCGCCGATCAAGTCCGTATGACTGGTTTCGACAATATATGTAGTGACAATGCTCTCAGCAACATCATTGGACGTCGCCCTACCAGTTTAGCTGAAGCGCTTGCTACTTATCGCAATTGGGATGGAGACTAGTTTTGACTGCTGGCCCCGCTAGTAATAGCAGTGATAATTCTAAAAATTCTTTTGCTCCACGGCGGGTTCTAGTTACCGGTGCCAGCGGTTTTATTGGTACTCATCTGGTACCGAAGTTAGTGGCCGCTGGCTTTGTCGTTAGCACCTTTGGTCGTACCAGTGGCAAGCCTCATTTCGAGTCACTGGGTGTTAGTCATATCTGTGGTGATGTTACTAACTACGAACAGGTTTTGGCTGCCAGTGCCGGTCAGGACATTATTTTTCATATGGCCGGTCTGGTGTCCTATCGCAGCGCCGATTTAACCAGGCAGCGAGCTGTTAACGTAGAGGGCACGCGTAATGTTATGGAAGCTGCCCTGGCAAGCAGTGTGGGCCGGGTCATTCATACAAGTTCTATTGCGGCCTTTGGTATTCCTCCAGAGGGCACCATTGGTGATGAAACTATTGAATACAATTTGACTGGTCTGAATCTTAGTTATTGCGACACTAAGCATGAAGCCGAGCTTGTGGTGGAAGGGTATTTCAAGAAAGGTCTAAACGTTATCACCCTTTGCCCCGGTATTATTTTTGGTGAGGGCGATACTCACCCGCATCATCATTTTATTTTCAGGGCCTTGTCCAAGGGCTTCATGCTTGGTGTCCCTGCTGGTGGCACACCCTATTCTGATATTGTCGACATTGTTGATGCTCACCTTAATGCTATAGATTTAGGGCGGGCGGGCGAACGCTATAGCCTTGTCTCAGCAAATCTCTCTTATAGAGAGGCCGGAGAGCTTTTTGCCAAAATTTATTCGTGTCGCCCACCGCTAGTGACTTTGCCGCAGTCTTTCGTAACATTTGCTGGTCAATTTGCCGAGGAAGTTCTGCCTCTTTTTCACATCAAAACAGCACTGACTAAGCAAGTTGCTTATCTTTCAAATTACAAAATTTTCTTTGACTGCAAGAAAGCTACCGATGAGCTTAATTTTAAGCCCACAGCCTTTTCTGAGACAATTCGCCGCACGGCCAGTTACTACTTGCAGGGCTGATCGCCAGCAAGATTCAGCGGCTCATTATGAAGTTGACGTGAACTAACCGTGAAGTAATCGTGAAGTAATTTTGGGGTAGTAGCAAACTGCAAAAGGTTTGTTAGACTCGGCTTTGTGGGGGTAGAATAAAGAAAGGATTTTGTTGCGATTTGCAGCTAAAATTGCAATTATCGATGTTCTCAATCTACAACTTAGAAGTCGAGGTATTTTCTTTTGGTCAGCAGTAGTATTGCTAGTTCTGGAGCCCTTGGCCAACCCAGTGATGGCCAAAGTGAAGCTATACCGGCCGCCCATAGCGGGCCGTACCCCTGGATTATTTCGCCAATCTTCGACTTCATATTTGTTTTTGGCGGTGGAGCGATTGCTCTTCTCGTTCTTAACTATGTATATCTGGGATGGCGTGTGCCTGATGGCGTTATGACCAGTCCAGCTGCCTGGTGGTTGATGACTGTCGGTTTCCTCTCACAACATATTTTCGCCGATTCGCATAATTCGGCAACTTACTTGCGAATTTGGGGAAGTGATGAAGACCGGGCTCGGTTTAAGTTCCATCGTACCTGGCTGGCTTACTCCACCATTCCAATGTTCATCATGGGATTGACCATACCTGGTCTAGTCGGCGCTTTTGTTTATATCTATTTGATCACTGTCTACTGGCACTATGTTGCTCAAGCCTTTGGTATCGCTCTTATTTATTGCTATAAGCGCGGCTATATGCTCAACAACGTAGAAAAAGAAATATTCCGCTGGTTCTTGTTCTCAATTGTTGGCTATACCACCATTCGCTTTCTTACCTATAAAGAATTCAGCCCTCGTAGTTGGTTCGGCGTAGATATCCCGTTCTGGGGGCCGCTACCCGAAGTGTTCTTCTTTATCGCAAGGTTCGCCTGTGTTGGCATGACCATTGCTTTCGTGGTCCTTCTCGCTCGCAAATATTTTAAAGAAAACAAGATGATGCCCTGGCCATCGTTGATGGTTGTAGCCACAGTAGCTGGTCTCGGTCTCAGTCAAGATGCCGCCAATTCGATGTTCTGGTTCTATGTCCCTGGTTTCTTCCACGGCAGTCAGTATCTGGCTGTTTGTATGGCCTATTACATTAAAGAGAGAGGTATGCCTCACGGGATGGATACTTGGAACATTACCAAGTCAGCTCTTGGTTCACCAGGTATGAAATATCTCGGCCTTGTCATTCTTTCTGGTTGTTTCTTCTACGTTGGTATTCCTCACTTCTTCATGCAAATTGGTCAGCCCTACTCACTGGTTGCTGGTCTAGTATTGGCTTGTGTTAACTACCACCACTTTGTTACTGATGCTGCCATATGGCGTCTACGTGACCCCCGTTGTCGCAAGATTCTATTGGCATAGAGCCCACTGTATCTGATGGGTGCCCATGATGGAGGCAGTTTAAGTTGGTCAGCAGTACATTTCAATTTGATGGAGACGCCAGGCCAGCTCCTGAGCCAGCTTCTGATAAGGTCGTTGCTAAAGCCGTAAATACTCGCTGGATTGTCAACCCAATCTTTGACTCAGTATTTGTCTTTGGTGGTGCCCTCTGGCTGATTTTTGCCCTGCAAATCTATTGGTTTCACTGGGATGTAATAGATCCAAAAGCTGGTGGGATATCCGGTTCAGCTGCCTATTTATTGCTCTTCCTCAGCACTTTTGGTTCATACCTTTTCGCTGATTCCCACACAATTGCCACTTATGTGCGCATTTATTCCACCGAAGAAAATAGGCAGCGCTTTAAGCTCTACGCCTATTACTTGCCTTGGGTTTCAGGGCTAATGTTTGCTCTTTGCTTGATTTACCCTAAGGCGGCGGGCTTCTGCGTCTATCTGCACTTGATGTGGGTTTTCCAGCATTATGTTGGTCAGACCTTTGGTATTTCGCTTATCTATTGCTACAAGCGCGGTTATTTCTTTAAGCCCTGGGAGCGCGAGACCTACCGTTGGTTTATGCATTCGTTTTCGGCCTACGTAATCAGCCGCATCTTGTGCTACCGCGAACTTTCTCCAGATGACCTCTATGGTGTGAAGTTACCGTTCTACGGCTTGCCATATCAGCTTGTCAGTGTGACCAAATTTGCGCTGATAATAATGACCTTGGCTTTTGTCACCGTTGTCGTTCGCAAATTCATTGTAGAGAAGAAGCTTATACCTCTGCCGACGCTCTGTTTGATTTTTTCGATTCTAGGTATCGGCTTGTCAACTGGTATGGCCAACGCCATTGTTTGGGTCTACGGCCCGCCTTTCTTCCATGGTAGTCAATACCTGGCAGTCTCCCTTGCTTTCTATCTAAAAGAGAAAGGTCTGGAGGAAGGTCGCTTAAACGAAGTCAGCCAGCATCTATTGAGCCAGTTTGTTAGCCCTGCGGCTATGAAGTACTGGGGCATTGTCATCATGGCCGGAATCTTCGTCTACGTAGGTGTTCCTAGCCTTCTACAGAATTATGGATATGGTTTTGTCTGGACAGCCACTGTGATTCAAGCCTGTATTAACTTCCATCACTTCGTCACTGACGGCGCTATCTGGCGTTTGCGTGATCCCAAGTGCCGGGAAATCTTGCTGGCTTGAGGTTCAGTTAGACAATAACTGCTAAACTTTCATTGCTAATAGACTGGCACTGTTGCTAAGCGCTAATGCTAAGCCGTGTATCAGTCTTTGGCGCAGTTTTACACTTGCCTATCGAGTAAGCTGAGAAGGCTACTGGCAATCATGTAATTTTCTGTTTAAAGTGAGGAATCAGCTGGTGTCTCAAAAGAAATCTATTCTATTCATTGCTGGCCTAATTTTGGCTGTAGCTGGAATGGTCTTCTACACCAAGAACGTCATTGAAGAAAAAATGAAGTTCTACCCGGAGAAGGTATTCACAGCCGCGTTCGATGAGCCTTTCAACCGCGCCACCGAATTTGACGGCAAACGTGTGGATGGTACTCAATATGAGGCCTACTTGCGTTTTAAATACCCCCACGAAGCTAAACCATTGAACGAATCTGAATGGAAGACTGCATGGGTCGGCGAAGCTCAAAGCTGGTTTGAATCGAAATACCCTGGTCATCCAGGTTTGCAAGAAATTAACAGGCTAAAGTTTCGCAAGCGCATTGTCAACGATCGAGTGACGGTGACCAATGAGTGGTTGATTTATAATCCACGTACAGACGATCATTATTATCGTATCTGGGGCACTGCTCGCTAAATCAACTGTATCTCTGGAGGGGTAATGTCAAAGGTTCTCTCTGTTCTCCCAATCAGGCTAGCGGTTTTGCTGGTGCTTAGCCTTCTGCCAATCAGCAGTGCTAGTGCTGAGGACAACAGTACTTTTGAGTGCGGGCGCAATCTTTTTAAATCGGGAAAATACAAAGATGCTCTGCCTTACCTTAAGAGCTCAGAGTCTTTGTACTCTTACGATAATCGCGCTTTCTACTATGAAGCTCTCTGTTACCACCGTCTCGGTCAGCTCAATGCTGCCATGTCTGCCTATCAAAACGTTATTGCTAAGTTTCCCGATAGCGAAGCTGCCGAATTATCTAAAAAGGCTATCGCCGGAATGACCGGTGCGAAGGGCCGTCCGGCTGCTGTAGCTGCCGGTGGCAGTTTAACCAAACTAAAAGCTATTGCTGTAGATCAGATACCGGCTCAGTTGGTGCTCAAAGTCGCAGATAAAGACGGTAAGCCTGTGGTTGAAGCTCTTGTATCTGGAGTTAAGGTCAAGTTTGTAGTTGATACCACTTTGGCCAATAGTGTCATTGGTGTTGATGTCGCTAAGCAAGCTAAGCTTCCAGAAGCCGCTGTGAAGAGCAAAGATGAATACTACTTGCATGACATTAAGCTCGATACTATGTATCGAGCGGCATTCCCCATTCAAATTTCTAGCAAACAGCCAACCTTGGCAGTACTTGGCGCTGATTTCTTCGAATTCTCAGCTTTGACTTATGCCCCGGCTAAAGCGGCTTCAACTGCCAAAGAAGAGACTAAGGTTGAAACTAAGCCAGAATCTAAGCCAGAATCTAAGCCAGAATCTAAGAAAGATCTGTCTGAAAGCTCCAAGGAGCCTGTCAAAGAAGCCACCATCGAAACTAATAAGAGTGAAGTTAAAGACGGTACTTTGACTATCAAAAGATTGGCGGGTATTAGCAATCCTTTCGAGACAGGGTTGAAACTTTTCAATGCCGGGCGATTTAAAGAAGCCTATCCTCTGCTTAAAACATCAGCTGTCAATCGGCCTCGCGATCCCCGAGCACTTTATGTTCTAGCCGTATGTACTCAGCGTCTAAACAAGCTCGATGAAGCTCGCTCGAACTATCGCAATGTTATTCAACGCTTCCCCAATAGCGAAGCCAGTACCTTATCTGGTATGGCACTTTCAGTAATTGACCCGAGCTATGCCGCTAGTGTTCAGTCGAAGAGTGATAAATACACTTTGCTTGGCCCAGCTCCTAAAGATATGAAGCGAGCAGAATTTGAAATACCGTATACGCCAGAGAATGGTTATTTCAAAGTGACAGCCCAGGTTGACGGCCATAATGTTGAGATGTATTTGAACAATAATATGGGTGTTTGCGTATTTTCGACAGCACAGATCAATCAAGTTGATTCTAGTTACTTAGATAACAGCGGCGAAGCTGTTGGTAAGCCAGTCGATCCCACCAACAACAATAACTTGACTGAGACCTATACTCGCAACTTCCGCTTGCGCCGGGTGAAGTTAGGACGAATTGAAACTAACAATGTCCCTGCTCAGATTGTCGATAATATCAGTCGAACTGGTATTACATGGGGCAACTTTGAGAGACCAATTCTGGGTAGCAGCGCCACACCTGGTTGGCGTTGGGAAGTTTTGACCAATAGAAGGATGTTACGTTTTACCCAAATGTAGTACTTGGGTAAGAACAGACATGATGAAGCGTAAAGAGTGAAAAGGCTGCACTATCCCACGATCTTTGCCGTAGTTCTGATTGCGAGCCTCTCTTTGCGTATGCTCGTATCGGTTTTGTTGCATCCATTGCGTATTGGTTGGGACCCAGCTTTGCACTTGCAGTGCGCCCAACTGATTGTCGCTGGTGGTCTGCCCTATGTCGATATGTTTGATGTCAATCCTCCTTTGATTTGGTATTTGGACATGTTGCCTGCGCTCTTATCTTCGGCTGGCAATATGCCTGTGACATTGGCCTTTAACCTTTTTATGTGCCTCTTGCTCCTGCTCTCCTCCTCACTTTGCGCCTATGTTGTTGTGACCAAGCTTAGTTGCGACAGTCAAAACTTGCTTGTTAATTTGGGTTTGATCTTTGGCCTTTTGTACTTCAACTTCTTTTTGACTTTTGATTTTGGTCAGCGCGAGCAGATTTTTGTCTTGCTCTATTTTCCATTTTTGTTTTTGCGATTCGCTCGCTATCAGGGTGCGACCATTTCTCGAAAAGAAGCCGTTTTGATTGGTATATTGGCCAGTATTGGCATTTGTCTCAAGCACTATTTTCTTTTCAATGCAGTTTGCGTAGAGCTGTTCTTGCTTCTTTCGGCCTCCAAGAAAGAACGTTGGCGAAATATATTAGTGCCTGAAAATTTTGCTGCTCTTGGCTTTGCTCTGCTCTACCTAGCGCACTTCCTATTGTTGCCTCAGGCCGTAAAAGATAATTATTTCGGCTTCCTTGTGCCTGCCTTTGCTGCTGGCTATCAGTTTTGGGATACATCTTTGGTTAGCAGTCTTGGTGCCCCAGATAAACGTGGCGTCTTTTTCTTGCTCTGTATTGGTGCTCTACTTGCTCTGGCTTTCTCTCGTCGCTATCCCCTTCTTGGCTGTTGTGCCGCTTTCGCCTTTTCTGGAGTGGTGCCTTATCTATTGCAGTTTAAGGGATGGGCCTATCAAGACATTCCGGCTTTCGCTGGGGCGGTAATTATTATCTGCGGGGGCATCGCCGCCTTACTCGCTGTCATAATTACATTCTGTAGCCGTTCACAGAACAACAGCGAAAAGCTATCTTCGCGCTTTTCTATTTGCTGTTTGAGTTTGCTAGTTTTGATAGCTGGAGCGTCGATCGTCAATGGGCGAGAAGAATACGACAAGATCAAAAGTGAGCCGAATTTTCCTCTCAGCACAATTGGCTACTCTGGTGACTCACCATATTCTGATATCGATTCACCTTTTGCCACCATAATTTTAGCCCAAGCCAAGCCCCAGGATCGGGTAATTTTTATTGGCAATGCTGTGGCTCCTGGATTTCCACCGACTACTCAGCTGCGGGTTAAGCCTGGTTCTCGGCATTTGCATTGTTGTATTCTTTCGGTCTTGCAGTACATCAAAGATGTCAGAGACGTAACTCCCGAAAATACCAGGTTGCTAGCCTTTAAAGATCGCATAGTGAAAGAGTACGCCGAGGATATTGAGAAGAACAAGCCGGTTTTGATATTCATACAGAATGGCCCTGCTGCTGAATATTTAGCCCCATACAATTTTGATAAGTATCTCAAAAACTACAAAAAGATAGAAGATGTGGCTGGTTATACTGCCTACAAATTGCAGGTGAAGAGCTAGATGAACAAGCTAAGTTTCAATCTCTTCTTTGCTAGCTTACTTAGCCTTTGTCTCTCTGCCCTGTTGGCTGGCTGGTTTTCGATACATCAATTGTTGATTCCGGCAGAGGCCGCTATGCGCCTCTCTTGTGGCATTCAAATTGCTGATGGGGCGCGGCCATATCTTGATTTTTTAGATAACTCTTCACCTTTCGCTTTGTATTTGGCCAGCTTGCCAGCGTTAGTTTCGAAGCTGATATTTATACACCCAATTACTATTTTTAACATGCTAGTTGTGCTGCTAACTCTGCTGTCACTTTTGCTCATTGTTAGGTGTGGGCGAGGCTTAAGCCCCAGGCTTGGAATGTTACAGTTCTGTTTGCCAGCCCTGGTCTTGGGTGTGGCCCTGTCACTAATTTACTTCCTCAATTATTTTGGTCAAGAGAGTGTGTTGTTCTTTCTGCTCTTTTTGCCGTACTTAACCCAGCGCTATCTCTCTATTAATGCTCTAAATCGCGGAGAAAAGAGGCTTTGGCCAATACTAATTGGTTGTCTCGCTGCTCTTGGCTTGTTGCTCAACCCCGTTTTTCTAGTAGCATTCCTTGCCGTCGAGTTTACTTGTTTGTTCGCTCTCGGTGATATTTCGCTGACTAAGCTAAAGCGCCGTTATATCGCAAGTGAACTTATGGCTTGCCTGGCTAGTTTGCTTGTGCTCTGTTTGGCTCTGCTCTGCTTGGCACCATCTGTGGTGACTGAATATTTAGGTCCGATTTCGCGCATTAATCAGCTCACTTTTGAGTATTTCAATAATGATCTCTCCTATGTCGGCAAGTCTCCCGATCGCCGTGATTTGGTCTACGCTTTTGTTGTATTTTTTGTACTATCTCTGCCGGTGGCTGGTCGCTGCTTGCTAACACGTCTAATGTGCGTAATGGCAGCTTTTGGCTTTGGTTGTTTTGTTTTTTCAGGAACGCTCTTCAGCCATCAAGGTATCTTGATGATCGCCTATGCCGTGTCCGCTCTATTGCTGTCTGGCAGTCGCTACCTCCGTGCTTACCATCCGGCTAAGGTCTTTTCTGGCCGGGTTGCTGCTTGGTGCTCGGCTCGCCTTAGCAAACGAGTCTTAGTGTTGCTGCCTATCCTGGCAGTTGTCTGTTTCGTCTTGTCTAGTGTTGTGGCTTTGAAACTCGCCAAGGGCAACGCCTTCTCTCTTCGCGAGTTGGGATATTATGGTTTTGGTTTTGAGCGAGATCTTTCCTTCTTTAGTAAGACAGTAAAGGAGGCTAGTGTTGCACGTGATCGAGTATGGATTTATTCGGAGCAGATAAGCCCGGCTTTCCCCTTGTTGACACAATTGCGTCGCACGCCTGGTTACCTGGTTTGGGGCTTTCCTCTCCATACTTTAAAGGTCTTGCACGAGCGTGGTACTCCTGAAGAAATTGCGCGCTTGGCTCAGTTTGAGGCCACCATGTACGATCGCTTGAGAGTAGAGGCCCTTTCTCCTCATCCGCCATCACTAGTCTTAGTGGAGGACGGGGAAGTACATGACTTGTTTAAGGCCAACGGTATCATTGCCATCGTCGAAAAGTTCTATTCACCAATGGATAGTTGCTCACCTTTGAATGGCGAGGAAATCGCTAACCATGACCCTTATGAGTATCTTGGCTTTCGTGTGAGCTTCTCAGCTGATAAGCTACGCAAATAACGCTAAAGCTATCGTTAGGGCTCTCGGCAGATACGATTGAATGATTTGTCTATAGCTTGAGCGCGCAATTTATACTGATCAGAAGCGCTTTTATCATCTAGATCACGGCATGTAAGCACGAGATTCCAAAGTGTAGCAGCGGCTTTTGCTGAGGCGCCCAGGTTGCTTTTGTCGAGGATTGCCAGAGACTGCTCTAAATAATCGCGTGAGGTCTTAAATTCAATTTTTCGCTCTGCAGGGTCGGTTTTACCTGTGCCCATGAGGTAGTGCATCAGACCCATATTGTTTAAATCACGGGCAATGCGAGGATCGTTGGCCGGTAAAAATTGCTGATCATGCTTCAGCACGCTTTCGTAACAAACTAGAGCTGCTGGTTGATTGTCTAAATTGCGGTGAGCTCCAGCTAAATGCATGCTGGCATCGGCCCACTTTTGATTGTATGCATTGTTGACCAAGCCCCAGGTCAGAGCCAGTTGGTTTTGATAGACTTTAGCGGCCTCTTCGAAACGCTGTTGGCTCGTCAGTGCAGCGGCATAGGCGTTCCCGGCAGCCAGGCGTTCATCGGTGCTACTGGCTTCGTTTTTAATCGTCTCTTCATACTTCTTCTGGGTGGTCATGGCTTGCCGAAGCACGGCATTGTCATAGTTGTTAGCTTGTTCTTCTTCAATGGCAGCCCGTTGCTTCGGATAGGTTGAGCCGATCACAGTAACAAAAATTGCCAGCACAAGTAGTATTTTGAAAATTCTAGCGACCATTATCTTACCTCGCTAGGCGCGCCCAGAATGAGCTTGCGATTGGCGGCTATTGCTTTGTAAATCAGTTCGGCAAAGAAGCTTACGATAGGAACAAAGAGCACCGGTGTGAGGGGCCAGAGAAGCGGGGTGCGTAAGCTAATGAAGCGAAACGCTTTGAAGCCACCAAGCCAATTTCCGTCTCTCTTTTGCAGCAATATCTCGGACTGCGCTCGAGACCTATCTAGCTTTACTCTCTCGAGTTCTTCGTCATTGTCTTTGTCTGTAAAATCGATGGGCTTAATGCGGCCAAATATATCGAGACGATGAATTAGCCCAATGGTCCTAATACAGAGAATGCAGGAGCCATCAAAAGCTAATCGGTAAGGTTCGCCAAATTGTTCTTTGATTTTTGCCTTTACCCAGTTCCATGACTTGGTCAAATCTTCGGGATAGATGAAGAGCAAGTAAGTGAGCATAAAGGACCACTCAAACATTGGTAGATTCATGCAGTATTCAATGCCTAGGTGCAGGGCCAAGCCAGTGGCCATGACCCAGTAGCGAGCTGGTCGCCACCAGATAAATGTAAATAAGGCAAATTCAATTGCCAGTGTGCCCCAGGTCAAAAGCATGTAGATTGGCAGCTGATCGAAAATATGAGGTATAGGAAAACGCATGAGGTCGTCGTAGCGAACAGCATAGTAAACTGCTGTCCCGTCATTCCAGGTCTTGCCTTCCATCTTGGAATACCAGGTATGTCCATAGGCGATACATATTTGTATTTGCAACAGTCTTTGCGCCCAAGGGGCTGAAAGTCGAGCACCGAAGCCAGTAATGCGCCAATCTTGACGGGTGGCCTTAATCAAGTTGTCTAGTGAGAAAGCGTCCCCAGCATTTGATAGAGCCAAGCACATGGTGGCGAGCCGCAAATAGTTGTCTCCGGCATTTTGATTGAGTTGGAAGTGCGCGCCAAATGACATCAGTAGTAAGAATGTTACCCATGAGCTCACTCGAGTGCAGAAGCCCAGGGTCATCATGACCGTTGCTGCCACCATTACCCAAAATGCACCATAGATGTATTTGTCGTCGGCTGGCAGTGCTGCCATCAAATCAAAATAGTAACTACTATGCCAATAAAGACTCATCATGTCGTTTATCGGGATAAGCGAGTTCTTGCCGTAGTAGAGGTCAAAGTCTGGGAGCAAGTGTACAAGCATATTTTCAAGCAAAATTATGCCGAAAAGTATGCGGAAAATTGCCATCGCCACTGGTGTAGTTGGTTCAAACCAAAATCTATTCCAAGATTCAATCCACTTATGTCTAACTTCAGGTGCTTGGGGCAACTGCGGTAACGACTCTGTTGGAGCTATTTTTGAAGGAACGGTCATCTGGCACTCTATTTAAGATCGTCGGGGTTGACTTTATAGCTGAACAAAATTGTTTTGTTTGTGTGTGGAGGCAGTTCGTCACGATAACAAAAAGTTGCTTTAGCTGGAGGCGGGGTGTTGATTGAGTTCCAGAGCATTGTCACGCGTTCTGGTGGATTATTTGGATCGTTATTGGCTCGAGCCAAGTAGCGACAAATACTAGGTCTAAATTGAGCGTAGTTTGACCAAGAAATGTTGTCACCAAACAACTTCCGCAACTTTTCGCGTTTGAACTTGGTTATCAGATCAAGCTTTTGCATACGGGGAAATTCGTAGTACTTGATCGTGCCGTCGGAAAATTCAACTAGAGCGGAAAGGTCATAATTGATGTTCCGTACTTCTGGGCAAAACAAGCTCCAATACTGGGTCCAGCCTGTGAGAAACATGACTGGTCCGGTATAGTTTGTGAGGCTACTTTTTGAAGGAGTCCACTCGGGCAAGAGCCAACTACCGACTACAAAAAAGAACGTTAAAAGAAAACTTGATACCAACGCCTTATGGGCCGGCGTTAGGGAACCAGCAGAGGGAGAGTAATTGCATGCTTCACGAAAGGAAAATTTTCGTGTGCTCGGAGATGTAGATTGCACTGTCCCCTCCAGCATTTCAGAGAATCAACTACCTGAATACATAGAACTTACCCAGAACTTGCCCTAAACTAGACAGTTGCTAATGGTCTATCTGCAAGTTTATCATTGAGTCTATGAACCAAGTTGTTTTCGTAATCAATGATCTTTATGTCGGATAATAATCTGACGCCACATTTATCGGCTGATCCTAAGCTATCTTTTGATCAGGCTTTAGATTGGTCGCCAATAGACGATCTGCGTCCTTCATCACAGGCTCCAAAGCGAACTTTAGAGCGCATTGCCTGCAATCTGGTAATTATTGGTTTCCTATCCTTAGCCACTATCGTTGGTATTGCCGAGTTACCAGTGGTGCCTGAAGAGTACAAAGGAAATTTAATATCTGCTGGCGCTCCACTTGGGATGAGACAAGGGTGGAGAGTGTTTTCGCCCGAGTTGCGTTGCTGCAATTGGCATACTATTTGTCTGATTGAATTTAAAGACGGTACTGTCAAAGCTATTGAATTTCCTCGTATGGAAAAGTTGTCGTTGCTTCAGCGTTTTATTCATGAGAAGCAGCGAAACATATTGGGTGACCGCATAACTAATCCAATCTATAAGCGCTTCCGGCCTATGATCGCGAGATATTATGCGCGGGCAAATCAAGGCGGTGACTGTGCTAATCCACCAGTAAGAGTTACTTTTGTATTTGCCTCAGCACCGATGCCTCCTCTCAATTCAAAGCAATGGGTCTATCGAGATCAGCTCCCTGAGCACACTTTCAGGCAAGTCTATTTTTCCTATCAGGTTAAAGCTGAAGACCTGAGCAACTGATTCTTTTTTTTTCTTCTAGAAAAACGAAAACCCTGGCGAGCATTGCCAGGGTTTTCAGTTATTGCTCCGTTTTTCAGGTCTTGATCAGCCTAGGGGCGATCTGGTTCAGGCCTTAACCGGGCGGTGTGTACGAGCCAGTTGGTCCGGAAGGACCACCAGGACCGGCAGGGCCGCCTGGGCCAGCAGGACCACCAGGACCACCAGCACCACCAGGACCAGCGGGACCACCAGGGCCACCAGGGCCGAATGGACCACCAGGACCGGCTGCGCCAGCAGGACCACCAGGGCCGGAAGGACCACCAGGACCGGAAGGACCACCAGGACCGGAAGGACCACCAGGGCCAGCAGGACCACCAGGGCCACCAGGGCCGGAAGGACCACCAGGACCGGAAGGACCACCAGGGCCGGAAGGACCACCAGGACCGCCAGGGCCAGCAGGACCGCCAGGGCCGGAAGGACCACCAGGACCGGAAGGACCACCAGGACCGGAAGGACCACCAGGACCGGAAGGACCACCAGGACCAGCAGGACCACCAGGACCGGAAGGACCACCAGGACCGCCAGGACCCTTAGGACCGCCAGGGCCGGAAGGACCGCCAGGACCGGAAGGACCGCCAGGGCCGGAAGGACCGCCAGGGCCGGAAGGACCACCAGGACCAGCTGGACCAGCAGGACCGCCAGGGCCAGAAGGACCGCCAGGGCCGGAAGGACCGCCAGGGCCGGAAGGACCGCCAGGGCCGGAAGGACCACCAGGACCGCTAGGACCCTTAGGACCGCCAGGGCCAGAAGGACCGCCAGGGCCGGAAGGACCGCCAGGGCCGGAAGGACCACCAGGGCCCTTAGGACCGCCAGGGCCGGAAGGACCACCAGGACCGCTAGGACCCTTAGGACCGCCAGGACCCTTAGGACCGCCAGGGCCAGAAGGACCGCCAGGGCCGGAAGGACCGCCAGGGCCGGAAGGACCACCAGGGCCGGAAGGACCGCCAGGGCCGGAAGGACCGCCAGGACCGCTAGGACCCTTAGGACCGCCAGGGCCAGAAGGACCGCCAGGGCCGGAAGGACCGCCAGGGCCGGAAGGACCACCAGGGCCCTTAGGACCGCCAGGGCCGGAAGGACCACCAGGACCGCTAGGACCCTTAGGACCGCCAGGGCCAGAAGGACCACCAGGACCAGAAGGACCACCAGGGCCAGCAGGACCCTTAGGACCACCAGGGCCGGAAGGACCGCCAGGGCCGGAAGGACCGCCAGGACCAGCAGGACCCTTAGGACCGCCAGGGCCAGCAGGACCCTTAGGACCACCAGGACCGGAAGGACCACCAGGGCCGGAAGGACCACCAGGACCGCTAGGACCCTTAGGACCGCCAGGGCCGGAAGGACCACCAGGGCCGGAAGGACCGCCAGGGCCGGAAGGACCACCAGGGCCGGAAGGACCACCAGGGCCAGCAGGACCACCAGGACCAGAAGGACCGCCAGGACCGCCAGGACCCTTAGGACCACCAGGGCCAGAAGGACCGCCAGGGCCAGAAGGACCGCCAGGGCCAGAAGGACCACCAGGGCCAGCAGGACCACCAGGGCCAGCAGGACCGCCAGGGCCAGAAGGACCACCAGGACCACCTACACCACCAGGGCCAGAAGGACCACCAGGGCCAAGAGGACCACCAGGGCCAGAAGGACCACCAGGGCCAGCAGGACCACCAGGGCCTTGAGGACCACCAGGACCGTTAGGACCCAAAGGACCTAGAGGACCACCAGGACCAATCGGTCCTGTAGGACCAGCGTTGGTCGCACCAGGCAAGTTGCCGGTGCTGGCAGATGTAGTTGAGGTGGTCGTCGACGACGAGCTTGATGTACCAGGTGTACCGGCTGTGGCTGTGGCACTTGCAGTACCACCAGGGCCAGCAGGGCTACCAGGACCAGCAGGGCCCGCAGCGTTACCGATAGATACTGGACCAGCAGTGTTAGTGATGGGATAGGTGTACAAACTTTGGAAACGAATCAAACCGTTTGCCACGCCTTGTTGGGCGGAAGCTTCACTACCCATGTTTAAACTGAAGAACACCATTGGTGCTGGAATGCGAGCGATTAGAGTGGTTCTAACGCTAGCAAATGGACCAGGTGATGAACCTGCTCCACCAGCTCCAGGTGGTGGAATTTGTCCCCCGGTAGTGGCACTAGTTGTTGAAGTAGTACCAATCGGACCGTTGGTGCCAGTAGTACTTGTCTGACCTGCGCCGTTACCAGCGCCATAGTCTTCATATGTGATCAATTCTGCATTGAGAGTTTGAATCACCGTGCCGTCAATAGGGTGAGTGCCGAGGGCTGCTTGCATTGCAGAAACCGCTTGACCTACAGTACCTTGCTGACCGGCAGCCCTCGCGCAGTCTTTACATGCTCTGTCGCACATGTCAGCCGCGAAGACTAAGACGGTAATGTTGAGAGCCATTGCGCAGATAACAATTAAAATTGAAACTACGGCAGCTAGCTCGATCGCAGTGATACCTTTAAGCCGCTCTCGGAGCAACTTACGACTTGAAGGTACCGATTTTGGTTTATTAACCACCGAACCGCCTCCTGAAAAGGATGGTTACACGTATACATCTACTAACATAACGACCCTGCGTGAAGTGAGGGTGAAACGAAAAACAAAAACCGGCCTGTTTCCAGGCCGGTTTTGATTTTTCTTACCCTATCTCTTTTTATCTTTGACCTTGGGTCAGGCGGCGAGCAACAGCTGAGAACGAATCTCTAACCGTACTGGCACTTGCACAAGGGAAGAACTTACCGCCGTTACCAGAGGCACCAGCTAAGCCGGAAGGTAGGTTGCCTAAGAAGGTGACCTGCGAACCTTGCAATACTGGGTTGTTGGTTACGTCTAGTCCGATGGTGAACACGGCAATACCTTCTCCCTTACAGCCTTGAGCTTGGGTCAAGGTTGGTCCGGCATCAGATGAGTCGGGCACTCCGTCTGTGAAGAAGACGATAGCGTGTTTAGCAGCTGGGCGGTTGTTGGACAGAGTAGCGATGTCATAGCTAGCACCGTTGTGGAACATGGCGCGGGCAGTGGTCAAGGCTTCGGCTGTGGCTGTGTTACTTAGTGGAGTACCGTTCTCCAGGCCGTTGGCTGCAGAATTGCTAGCTAGAGCAGACCAAGGAGCGCAGAAACCATTAAGGGTCGAACTTTGCAAGCCACCAACTACACCGGTGTAAGAGGTGTTCTGCGACTCTGGCTTAGCCAGCGCCCGTCGCGGTTGCCTGAAGCCCGTTCCCGCACCCCCTGCTATTCCCATCGTATATTCCGGCCCGCCGAAGTTCGTCGAGTGGAATCTCGTTCCTATAGTTCTTCCGCTGTATTGAGCAGACACGAAGAAGCTGTTTGGTTGGTCAGCAGCTAACTGGTGGGCCGAACCTTGTGATGTGAAGTTAGGACCAGATGGGCTAGCGAGCGATTGGGATGAGTTGGAGAAGCCAACAAAACCAAAGCGGCAGTCGGTCAGTGTATTGATCTTCTGGAAGAAACCACCATAGGCGCCATCGATGGCTGTAGCGATTGGTTGCGAGTAGAGCATAGCCAATCTCTGGTAGGCCTTCTGATAGTTAGCAGCACAGTGAGAAGTGGTCATCAAGGTGGGCTGTTTGCTGGCAATGACTCCGCTGGTGGTGCTGTAAACAGAACCTCTATCAAGCAGAGCATCAGTGAAGTAGGTGTTGAGGTCGAGGTTGCCTCTGGCAGCCTCTGTCAGCACGCCAATGTTCTCGAAGCTGAAGGTCTGACCAGCCAGGGCGGCATCTGGTTCTTGTGAAGGGAACTGGAAGTTAGTGAAGCCGACGAAGTTAGTAGGACCATTGAGCGGTTGAGCGTAAGGCCAAGATCCAGGATTGGCAATATTGACCACTAGGTCTGTGTAGATGTGGTTGTCTGCTCCTGTGTTGACATAAGCGGGATAACGGAAGGATGTGGCTGTGGTTCGTGGGTGCTCTGATGGTATCAACGAACCAGCAAATGGGGCATTAGGGTTGTACGCAGCGTTGACATTTACTCCAGCGGTGAAGTCCATCGGAGTCGATTCGTTGTAGAACTTACCGTAACCGAAGGGATAGGCCAGAGTGCAGTTGCCTGGAGGAGTACCGTACTCTTTGGGGAACTTAGCTGCTGGGGCGCCTACTTTTGGAATAGCAGAGTAATAGGGCAGGGTGTTAACGCGCAAGTTGGAATCAAATACATATTTGTTCGCTGCCATCGAATAGATGTTGTCAGAAACTGGCAAGCTCTGTGGTGGCAGTACGTTCAACTGGAAGCCGTTAGGAGCGGCTACATAGTCGTGTTGAAGATAGTCGGACATGCGGTGCGATGTACTAGGAGGTGGCACTTCAATGTAATGCACCACACCATGGTTGTTGCCAGGGTTGGCGCCGCTGCTACCGTCAGCAACAGCATTGAGGGCAGTCAGTACACTGTTGTCTAACTGTCCATTGGAGCCAGAACCAGCGGCGTTGGCTACGGTTGAATCCCAGGTTCTTCTTATGAAAGTAACACTGGTAGCATCATCCATTGAACCGGAGTAGTCGAAAACAAGAACGGCATCTACTTGAGGTAGACCACCGCCAGAGTTAGCTTGAAGTAGTACTTTACCGACACCAATCACACCAAGAAAAACAGGGTTGTAGGTATAACCGGCGTAACACATGATGGCGCGACCGTTGAGACGGTCTGGATAAACGGGAGCAACTCCGGCAAATTGTTGCTGTGGATCAGCTAGAGAGATCATCACATTGCAATCACCAGGGCTGCCGATGGTAGATACAGCGCTGTAGGGGCTGACCACATTGGCAGAACCAAGGCTGCGTCCTAGCATGTTGCCGTTTTGGAACATGTTGCGAGCGTATGCGCAGGCCTGAGCTTGGGCGGTGCCCAATTTAGAAGCTGTAGCATCGTCGTTGGCAATGTCGAGGGAGGTGAGCATGGCCGTTCCGGCCAAAGAAGCTGCGTCGCAAGTTGCTGTTAGTTCTCGCTGGGCCATCTGCAATCGACTTGAGTCGAAAGCGAAGAATCCAGCTAGCATGATAAACATGAAGAGTGCGATTACAAGCCCGGTTACCGCCGCCCCCTTCTGATTTCGTATCCTACGTTCGTTCATTATTGTTACAACCTCTATTAATTGATCCGCTTTTTTTAGCTTGCCTTCTAGAACTGCAGTCCGGGTGGGTTTTCAAATTGGGCTTCTGAACTGACTGTCAGAAACATTGGGCTAGATAGACCCTGTATGTTGAACCATGGAACAGGGATGAGCGGGGTTACCTGACCATTAATAGTCACTCTTATGGTGCAAACGTATTGGTCAACGTCTGGGATGTTACCCAGACCAAGAGTAGCGGGTCCGATTACATCTGCTACAGCTGGCGCTCCAGAACCTGGAATGACAGCTCTGATGATACGGACCTCTGGGTTGGTGGCATTGGTGGTCCAATCTACACCTGGGAACATGCTGCGGATCTGAGCGGCCCGGGCACGGGCTGTAGCGTATGCACCAGGGTACGGCGTGCCGGAGGGCTCCGGAACATAGACCAGGGTGTTGAAAGTCTTTGCTTTGGCAGCAAGCATTGTCGCTTGGTTACAGGCAAACCAGAGGAAAAAGGCCCTCAGTCCGCAGGTTCCCAAATTCAACACTGGGAAGAAAATGAACAGGAACAAAACGTACATGGTAGCGACATACTCCGCTGCCATTGCTCCCCTGCTCTTTCTTCGTTTCGTCACAAATTTGGCCATATGTATCTACCGTCCGTTAGCTGATGCTCAGATTTGCCGAGAAATTCTTCTATATATTTGCCCGTGGTAAGCCAAATAAATCACCCCTGAGGTTATGCTCGGGGCAGGTTAAGCCAAGTTAACCTAAGTTAACCTTACCTCTAACTTAGCACGTCAAAAAAAGGCCTGTCAACTGTCGAAGAAGCTCATAAATTGGCTTTTACGCATAATTGTCAAGAGCTTCCTCGCTGCCAAGAAAGTTAGTTATCTCCTTCAGTCATGCTTGGGTTAATCAAAACAGGCTTGCTTGCCTGTTCCTCCATTTGCTCCTGGCTAACTCCTTGGCTTGAACCTAATCGAGCGGCATCTTTTTGGTAGGTTTGGGCATCAAGAACGCCTTGACGAAGTGCTGCGTAGTATTTCTTTACAACCTTGTCTGTGGCATAGGGCGCGCCCTTGTCGGCTTCTTGAAGCGCCTGGGTGAAAAGTCCTTGTTTAACCAGGGCCTTTACGGCGCCGCCACGAGCAGCATGATAGGCTGGCGATATGGCTAAGGCCTGTTGGTAGCAGCTCTGGGAATGTGATAGTGCACCGGCTCCGGCATAGGCTTCACCAAAGACATACCAATCAAAGGCATTCATTGGTGTGATTTTGCTCAATTTTTGCATTTGAGTCAGGGCTGGCACGTATTGTGCTACTTGCACCATGGCGAATGCCAAGTAGCGCCGAGCCGTTATTGAATCTGGATCGATGTTCAATGCCTTCACAAGAGTCTTGACTGCCTTGGCCGATTCGCCTCTACCGATCTCTTTATAGGCTTCATTGATCAATGGCAAAATTTTCTCGTTGACAGCTTTCACTGCTGGCTTACTGTCTTCAGTGTTATCTTCTGTATTTGCTGAAGCCGCTTCTTCTGCTGCCAAAGCATAGTTGGTGCTCAGTACAGACAATATTGCTGTTAGCGTTATAGCTGACTTTGCTATTGAGACAGCATTTAACAGGGCCATTGATTTTCTCCATTAAACTTAACGGCTGCGATTTTAGCACTTTCGTAAAAGCCTGCGTGGCTCTTGAATTTAGGTATGTCTCTTGAGTCATTATGATGTCAACCTAGTTGATATGTAATTGTAAGTAGCGTGAATATAGATATAGCTAGGAAATTTCGGGGAGGCACTGTGAAGACAAAGATTAGGCGAGTGACAGTCTTTTACTGGCTGATATCAGTAACGCTTGTTTCTTGGTGTTTTGCCATGCTTTACATCTATTCTTGGCGCTCCAGTTGGGCTGGCAAAATAGAGCTGGAGCAGACCGCTAAGAAAGAAGAAAGTGCTCTGCGAGATAAGATCAGAATTTTGGAAGAAATGGCCGCACCAGACCATGACATTGTTGAAGCTCGTATTGGTCTAGCGAAATTGCTTTTCTTTTTAGGCGACTACAACGGTGGTCGTTATACCGTAGACGACGCTGATGCTCGCTTGACCAGCAACAAGCTTGCCGCCGATAAAGAATCAGAATTGGCTGAGAGAGTGAGGCTGAATAAGTTTGCCGCTCTTAGCTGTCGTGAATCAGGTCTCTATCAATTCGCCCAAGACCGCTATGACAAAATCTCCAAGCTTTTAGATCAGGCTAGTGCCGCTGATCAGCCCCAAATTAAGAGCCAAGTACAATATTTGAAGACCGGGCTGTTAAACGAACAAGCCGTGCTTCACTACTTGTGGGCTAATTCTTCAAAGGAAGAAGCTGATCGTAAAAAACATTTTGCCCTAGCCCAATCGTTTTTTGAAAAGTGCTCGCAGCAGAGTCGGCAGCATTTGAATGAAGCTGATGGTGCTAAATATAGACGCCTAGACGAACTATCCCAGGCCAATTTAACTGAACTAGTAAAAGATCTAAAAGACCGCCGCGGTGTTTAGATTTAGGCTTCAGAAGTTACTTTCTGGTTAGTGAATTTATTTCGTAGCCAAGTAAGGCCGTAGGCTAGATGTTCGGGTTCGAAAAAGAGTATGTAGCTGACGATCATCAGCCATTCAAATAATGGAATATTCATGTGATATTCGATGGTGAGATGGAAAAAAACAGCAAAGGCAATCACCCAGTAGCGGAACTCTTTGATCCATATAAGCGTAAAGAGGGCACCTTCAATTCCCAGGGTGCCCCAGGTCAAAAGGTTGATGGTCCAGACGTGCTCAAAGACATAGGGCAGGGGGAGTCTCTGTAAGTCTTCAATACGTGAAGCTGTAAAAACAGCACTGCCATCTATCCAGGGGCCACCAACAATTTTGCAAAAGAACGTGTGCCAGTAGACAGTGGCTAACTGTATTTGCAGTAGGCGCAGGGGCCAGATGCTGACTTTCCTGTAATTGTTGAAGTTGCCCTCTGGGTTACTACGTTGCTTCCTGCCTGTAAGAGCAAGAGCGTTGCCAGAGGCGGAAAATATCAACCAGAAAGTTGAGACCCGCATGTAGGTATCACCAGCGTTAAAAATAAATGGATTGCGGTGATAGAGGCTGGTCAAGCAAAGATAGCAAATAGTTGCAGCGATTCGGGCGTGAAAACCCAGGGTCAGAGCAACTGCAGCACAGAAAAAGATGCACTGAAAGACAACTACAAATTGGTCATTATCTGGAAAGAAAGAAAAGAGGTTGAGAAATACGGCATGCCCGTTGTTCCAATCTGCCACTGCTTGGTTGGAACACATTCCATGGGAGCCAAACCAGACAAAGAGATCGGGAATTAGCAATAAGATAAAGGCCATGGTAATACAGCCTAGTAGTATGCGATAGACTGCCACCGACAGTGGTGAAACTTCAGAGAACCAAAACCTATCCCAGGCCTGCAATATTGTATAAATGCTCACTTATGCTGCACCCCATTCAAGTCTTGAGCGGTGATGGGATAGACGCCCAGTACTTTTGCATCTGATTGCGGTAAGTTCGGTTTGTGCAGGCCTTCTTCCATTGGCAAAATCACTGATGAAAAGCGAATCAACGACACCAGAATCGGTGGATTGTCGGCGTCAAAGTAGTTTATGCGAGCAACGTAGTGAGCAATGTCCGGCCAGACGACCGGAATATTCCAGGCGGCATTGTCATCAAAAAATTTGCGATAGCGCTCTTTGGGAATCTTGGTGAAAAAATCTAACCGTTCCATGCGTGGATAAGTCCACAACCTTGTAGTGCCATCTTGATAGGTTACTAAAGCTGTTAGGTGCGGATTGGTTGCACGAGGTCCTGGTGAAAAGACGTTCCAGGCTTGCTCTAGGCCCATGAAAGCATAGTAACCAAAGAAAAAATGATTGACGTTATTGATATAAGGATGATTGTTGAATAAATAACAATAGTTGAGAGTGCAATGCAAAATTAGAAATGCAGAAATAATTGGCTTGCGAACACGAGCCCATTCTTCACGGCTGAGAAGCTCGTTTAGAATCGACTGTTTACGCACAGGTTTAAGTTGTTTATTAGTCAAAATCTACACTGAATCTGCACTAGATCGGCACAAGATTTACTATTTGACTAGCGATGGCTATCTTCGAGAGCTTTCAATTCGCCTTTGACGACTTTAACTTCGCTAGTCTTCTTCTCATGTTCTAGCGTATCAATCAGTTCGATAAGACACAAGCGGTGCCAATTCCAATCTACCTGTCCGGCAGGTGCGCTAGAGGCAAAGTTGATCGCCTTACGCAGCTGTTTTTCAGCTTCTGGGAATATCCGAAGTTTTTTGTAACCAAGTCCTTGGTGTAAATGGACGTTGAAGAACCATAGTGGCAATGGTCGTTTTTCTGCTGGTTGCTTGTAGAAAATGTGGCCAGCCAAAATGGCATATTTGAGAGCTTCTTTGTCTTTGCCTTCCATGTGTAAAGCGGTGCTGATGCGAGCGCAGTATTGGCCAAGTTTTGTTTCGCCTGCAGCTGATTTAACGGCATCGTCGAGTTTACTCATCAAGACTTTTTCAGCTTCGGCAACATTCAACTGATTTATTAGTTTGCGGCCTTTGACAAATTCAGCTTCAGGAAAAGCGACTTTAGTGTCTGGTGAGTCCGTGACAAAACGCTTTTCTTCGGCTGGGCTAACGAACATTTCTTCGCTTCTCTGAGCCTGAAGAGCTGGGTCAACCTTACCTTCACCGTTTGAGCCACCGCTTGTGGTTGAAGATGGTTCGCTACAGCCAGTCAAGCCAAGTGGAAGGCTCAAGGCCGCAGCTAGAAGGCAAACGAATGCTGGAACCGTTTGTCGAGCCTGTTCATTGCGAAGACGCATCAATTTCCTACTTCCTTAATTACCTTGACTATCTAGTAAGTGCGAAGAAGATAATAACTCATATTTGCAAGTAATTTCTGCAAAATTTTGACTGGTTGCAAGGAGCTGCGGTTAAGGCCCAGTTTTCTAGTCAAGGTTATATCTATCCTTTATCTATTTGCCCGCCGCTATTACTTTAGTTTGTCATTGAGGCGCAAGAGAAAACCTCGTAATAGGTCAAACTCTCTCTTGTTTGGTCGCATCTTTTGTAAGGCATTACGGAGCTGCATGGTCACTAAATCGCGGTTATATCGGCGCGAGAAATTGGCCCGGTCCATTAATTCGCTCGTCAGATTCATGAGCTCGTCTTCCTCTGCTCCGCAGGGCAATATCTCACTGCTGGCCTTCTTGTGATTGTTCAAGCCTTCCGTGCGGCTCAGCTCGTATGCCACTATCCCCAGTGCCTGCGCTAAGTTGAGACTAGCAAAGGTGGGTTCTGTAGGTACCAAGATCAGTTCGTGACAGCGAGCTATTTCTTCTCTGGTTAGACCGTCCCGTTCGTCGCCGAAGACAAAGGCTATTTTGTTCTCTTTAGTTAAGTCCTGCTGGTGCAGTTTCTCCACTAGATGTCCTAATGCTTCAGGCTCTTCTGTGCGATGCTGACAGGCCGATGTGGAAAAAGCTAAGTTTATGTCGCTAAGTGCTTGCGACAGCGAACTTTCTACTTTTGCTTTTTTTAGGACATCAAAGGCGTCAACAGCCATTTTTCTTGCTTCAGCATCGAGGTAGTTGCGGGGAGGGTTGACTAGCCGAAGTTGAGAAAAACCAAAGTTTTTCATAACTCTGGCTGTAGAGCCGATATTGCCAAGAAAATTTGGTCGCACCAATATGAAAAAGATGTTGTCTTTGTTCATCTATTTGCTAGATCTAAGCACTAGCGGTGAAAGCAAAATGGAGACAGTAGTAAGCCCAGCTCCTAGCACATTGAGTTCTTTGAGAAAATAGAGACCCGATACCACTGCTAAAGTCTGCTCTATGGGCATACTGCAAAGGGCATAGACCAGCACTAAGATAGTGTCTTTGGCCGCAAGAAAGTGAGGGAGCTGCTTTTGTGATAAGTGTGTGAGTAGGTGGTGATACCAGTCTGGTAATATCAAACCGGCGATTGTAGCCATTGCCGTGAGTGTGGCATAACAAATGAACCAAGTGTGTGACCAGGCCCCAAGTAAATAAAGCGAGAGTGATGCTAGTGTCACCACCTGTAAGATCACTCTTTTACGCGCCAGGCGGCTGAGGAATATTGAGAGGACGGCTCCGCCAGCACAAGCTAGACTAAGCGAGGCACTGAGATTGCTGATCATGAAAGTGCCAGCTTGATTGCATTCTATTGAAAAAAGCAAACTGACGAACATTGGAGCAAAGAGCGGCAGGTAGAGGGCAACTGTCGCTGCAAGAAATCTGGCAAATTGCCATGGCCTCATGTCAGCCGCTTCACTGGGAATATGATTTTCTACTGAGGCAATGGCTTGTCGCACAATGTCTTCTTTACTTTTGAACATGGCCAGACTCTTCCAGCCATAATGAGATGCACCAACGGCAAGGGCGTATAAAAGCAATAGCGCAATACTGAAATTGCTAATTGGCTCCGATACTATCAGTGGTGCAAAGTAGAGAGCCGCCCATTGTCCGGCGAAGAATGCGGCGATAATAAAGCTGAGATATGGCAACGGTCTAGAAGCTGATGCTCGCAATTGCACCAGGGTAGAAGCTAGGGTCAGTTGTCCTAAGAGAAAAATAGTCGCCAGTGTAATTCCTACGGCCGATTGTGAACCGGCAAAAAAATCTTTGGCCAATACCAGGGTTGATGTTAGCGGAATTAGTGCTCGCAAGGCGATGGTTAAGTTGAGCCAATGCAATCTCTTGGCGGCGAAATTATCAGAAAGAGAGGAAACAACCAGGCTTACTGGTAAGGCAAAAACTACCAGAGGTAAAAATATGAAGGCAGCCCCCAGTCCCAGATTTTCGCCCCCAGGACCGAGAAAAACTGTAGTGGCACCGAGATTGAGGGCGATAATGCGGTCGGCAAGAGTGCTGGCAAAGACAAAACTGGCTATCAGGGCAATGGCCTTCCAGTCGTGAGCTTTCTTTATGTGATCGCGCTCAATTGCCGCCAACCGTAAGGCAGCTGACTCTGGTTCTGAAAATACGGGGTGGTCAATAGCTGAGTGCAGAATCGTTTCCAGAGTGATTGAGGTGAAGCGTATATCTTGAGGATATGGGGAAGAAATGGGCGGGCTAAGGGTTTCCACTGCTAAGTGTCTTCTATTTTTGCTCTTTTACGTTATTAAGAGACTCTTAGTTGACTTTCTTCTAAACTTTCGGCCGACGTATATACTGCATTCTTAATACTAGTTCGGCATTGGTTTTGTGCGAGAATCACTTCCCATGAGCCTATTCATCAAAGTATTGGCAGCTTTAGCTGGTTTTCTTTTTCTACAGTTTCCCGTCTTTGCTGCGAACGCAGAGGCCGGGGACTCTGTTTCGGATACCAATATTGATGCCCGTCCTCCTGTTAGCAAGCCCGGTGCAAAAGCTGACCGCAAGGCGGAGTATGCCGCCGCAGACAAGGCGAAGGGGATAAAGCGAGCGAATGCTCCTTGCATCGCTTGGAGTGATCCAGATGTGCCAATTAGAGCAGTATTGTTATGTATTCACGGCCTGGGCTTGCATAAAGATACTTATGAGGCCTTTGGCAAACGCATGCAGGCCCTTGGTATAGCTACTTATGCTATTGATGTACGTGGTTTCGGTGACTTTATGGCCTCAAAGGGGCAGCGCACCTGCGATTTTGATGGCTGCTTGAGTGATGTGCGCCGCAGTTTAATTGCTATTCGTCGGGCCAATCCTAATAAACCAGTTTTTCTTCTGGGTGAGTCTATGGGCGGTGCCATTGCATTGCGCGTCACTTCTATGTATCCCGAGCTAATTGATGGCCTTATCTCTTCCGTGCCTGCTGGGGACCGCTTCAAGCAAGGCCGCAGTAGTTGGAAGGTGGCGATTAAATATTTGAAGAATAAAGATAAGCCTTTCAATGTCGGCGAATCTGTAATTGAGCAGGCGACGCAAAAGCCTGAGCTGCGTGAGGCTTGGAGTAAAGATCCCGTGGCTCGTATGAACATTTCTCCAAAAGAGCTGATGCAATTTCAGATGTTTATGAATCAAAATCACAAAAGCGCCAAACTAATTACAGCCAAGCCAGTGCTGATTGTGCAAGGTTGCGAAGATAAGTTGGTCAAGCCAGAGGGTACCGTTGAGCTATATAATAAGCTCTCAACGAAGGATCGTGAGATTGTGTTAATTCCCAATGCTGAACACCTAATTTTTGAAGAGAACCAGTTTAACGACGAGGTGATAACCAAAGTCGCTGGATGGATCGATAACCATATAAGTGCAAGTGGCGCAAATCAAATAAAGTAGGTAAGCATGAGTTCTGTATTTGTAAGAGACGCAAAACCAAGTTTGAAACTGAGTCTATTTCTGGCTTTGCTCGTAGCTAGTTGTAGTTCACCGGCTCATAGTTTGCCAGTGGCTAGTCAAAGTCTAGTACCAGCCAAAACTACCCTTGCAAAAACTTCTAAAGCTGCGGCTCCTAGTGTTAGTCCAGCGCTGATTAAAGAGCTAGAAGCAAAGGTTTTGGCCGATCCTAAGAACGCCGAGAGCCAGTTATTGTTGGGTCAGGCATATTTAAAAAGTAAAAATGCCCTCAAGGCTCGTGAACATTTCCGTTTAGCCGTGCGCCTTGGCCATGGTTCTGCCAGTGCTCAAAAAGCCAATTTGGCCCTCATGGGTATGCCCAGTCAGATGATCAAGCCTAAGACCGGCCCACAAACTCGTATGATTGCCGCTATGCTTGGACTTGGACGCACCAGGGGCATGGGTGGTGCTGCCTTGCCGACGGTTATCGACTTCTATGCAGATTGGTGCCAGCCCTGTAAGCAGCTCGATAGCGCTTTGGCAAAAGTGAAGAGCAATTATGGTGAGAGAGTTACTTTTATGCGGGTAGATGTTGATGACCCTAACTCTCAGCCGCTCATGGATCAATATGAAGTTAGCCCTATACCAACTATGGTCTTCCTTAATCCTGAGGGCGAGGTTTCAAGCTATTCGATTGGATTTACCAGCGAAAGTAATATCTCAAGCAGTATCAACAAAATTCTTAAATAGGTCGTCAATGTTCAGGTTCAGCAAGCTTTTGTGCCTTCTGGTCGCGGCCGCTTTAATCTGCTTGTTTAGTTGTCCAGACAGTTCTGCTCGTGTCTCAAAGAGTAGTCGTTCAGCTTCGGCCCGCAGTGCATATTTGCGCCAACTTGTTAATCCACAGAGCAAACAGAATCTGGGTGTCGCCTATTTTATTGAATTAAACCGAGCTGGAAAGCTCTATAAGACCAACAACAAATGTAAGTTTCGCAGCGGCGATCAGATTCGTTTTCACGTTTTTGCTAACGTTGATGCCTACATCTACATAATTATGCGCCAGGGTACTAAGGGCACGAAGTCTGTTCTTTTCCCCCTGGCCGAGACCGGTACTGATAACTTAGTCAAACGAGGCCGCGACTGCATTGTGCCGACCGAAAGCGCTTTGCAATTTGATGAGAATCCCGGTGTGGAGAATGTTGGACTCTTACTAAGTCGCCAGAAGATCGCCCCTGGGCTTGTTTTGAACTATCCGGCTAATTTGACTGCTTATGTTCCTTCACTACAAGTAGCCAAGCGTAAATTGCCTGGTCGTACCAAAATGTCAGTAGAGCGGGCTCCAGGTGGTGCACTGATGCAGGCTCAACCAGCTAAGAAAATTGGGCGCTTTGAACTGGATCTAGTTGGCAAGAATTATCGAGGCCGTCAGCTCTGGCGCACTGCTTCAGCTGCTTTGAGAGAGTCAAATATGGTGGTGGTTGTCAAAGAGGGCGGTGGGCCAGTTGCCGTAGACTTCTCTTTGAGTCACGAGCCCTAAAGTAGAGCGGTTAGATTAAAAATGACTTATTCGCAGCGGGCACTCTCAGGGGTGTCATGTCCTAAACTATAGCGATGGCTGAAATCGTTCAACTTCAAGTGCAAGAGCAACAGCAGGTGTCTGTGCGGGAATGCGAAAACACGGCACATCGTTTTGATTCGTGTCCGAAGTTACCAATTGTTGGTGGTGGCTTATTCGATCTTTTGCTTGAGGCCGCTTTAAAATTTCAGCAGAAAAAAGTATTACGGCATAATCACCTCGATTATTCTTATGCTCAAGCCTTAGCACGCTCGCTTTATCTGGCGCAGTTGCTAGCTGAGCATGGTATTAAACGTGGTGACAAAGTTGGTTTGTACTTCCCTAATCACTCTGAATTTCTTGCTGCCTTTTTCGCCATAAGCTCTTTAGGCGCTACAGTTGTGCCAATCAACCCTCTACTCAAGGCCGAAGAGATTGGTCATGTATTGTCTGATTCTCAGGCGGTGGCTCTAATTGCTCATAGCCGATTTCTCGACAGCGAAAATAGCAATAGCCAGGAAGTACAAAGCACCCTTAATCAACTGCCCCTGCGCAAGCTCTTTTTGCTTGGTGGCGCGGCTGACAGAAGTGCTGAGGCTGGCAAGGCTTCTTCGTTTGATCTGCTTCGTCTAAGCAATGATCAATTTGATATTGGCATGAATAGCTGGTTGCAGCATCTTGAATCTCAGAGGGCATTCGCGGCTCAGTCAGCTACAGAGCTATTAGCACTGCTGGGGTCTAACCCTAGTGATGTTGATCTCAACGAAGAGTTAGCATTGGTTGTCTATACTTCTGGTACGACCGGCAAGCCTAAAGGGGCAATGCTGACTTTCTTGAATCTTCTTACTGCGGTTAACACCTATCCTCATCGTCTTGATGTTTGCAGTGACGATAGGCTTGCTGCCGTCTTGCCTCTCTGTCACCTGTACGGTCTGATTGTGGTCTTGCTTGGTACCATCAAGCAAGGCGCCACCATGATCTTGCTAGAGCACTTTGAAGCAGCGGCCTTAGCTAATTTGATAGAGCGCGAGCAGGTGACCGTGTTGCCGGCTGTGCCGACTATGTTTCAATTTTTGTCGCTTGAGTTAGAGCGACAGCCTCGTTCTCTCGCATCATTGCGCTTGGGCCTTGTGGGCGGGTCTGCTATGCCTGTTGAGTTGATGAAAAAACTTGAGGTTCAACTTGCTGTGCCGGTTTTAGAAGGCTGGGCGCTGACTGAATGTTCTGTTATTGCTACTTTTAATCCAAGTAGTCTGCGTAAGTATGGCTCGGTCGGTCCAGCTATGCCCGGGCTAGAAGTAGCTGTCTTTGGTAGTGAAGGCAAGTATGCCCACACCACTGAGGTGGGCGAGCTTTGTATTCGTGGTGCCAACATCATGAAAGGCTATCTCAATAACCCGGCTGCCACTGCCGACAATATCAAAGATGGTTGGCTGCATACTGGTGATTTAGGTTACATCGATGAGCATGGCTATGTGTTTGTGGTGGGCCGGAGCAAAGAGCTAATCATTCGTGGCGGCATGAATATTTATCCACGAGAAGTAGAAGCGGCAATTCTGCGTATGCCTGAAGTTCGCGATGTGGCTGTGATTGGTGTACCTGACCAATATATGGGAGAGCGGGTTAAGGCCTTTGTTGTCTTAAAAGAACCGGGCAGTATAACTGACAATGACGTCAAAGCTTTCTGTGCCAAACACATGGCTGACTATAAAGTGCCGCGTTTAGTTGATTTCGTCGATATTATTCCGAAAAATTCTACGGGCAAGGTCCTCAAGCGCTTGCTCTCATAGTCTAAAATTTCTCGCTCATTTCTTGTAGACGGGCAATGCGCTCGATCATGGGTGGGTGGGTGGAAAACAGGTTCATTAGCCAACCAGCTTGATTTGGTTGGGCAATGTAGAGCGATGAGAGGGCGGGATTAGCTGCTGTCATCGGTCGGAATTGGCTTAATTTTTCTATTTTTGCCAGGGCTGAAGCTAAAGCCAAGGGCCTGCCGCAGATGTGGGCGCCAGTAGCATCGGCTTCAAATTCTCTTGAGCGTGATATGCCAAGGTTGATCAAGCTGGCTGCCAGAGGTGCCAGAATGATTAAGAGTAAGACAAATATCGGGTTTGCTGGTCTGTTGTCGTCATTGTTGGAGCTGTAGCTGGTACCAAAATACATGCCGTAATGGGCAATCGTTGTCACTACTCCAGCCAATACTGCAGCAATGGTTGATATGAGAATGTCTCGGTTTTTAACATGGCCCAGTTCATGAGCTAGTACAGCTTCAAGTTCGCCCAGGGTCAAGAGCTGAGTGATGCCTCTGGTGACAGCAATAGCTGAGTGGGCTGGGTCTCGCCCCGTAGCAAAAGCATTGGGTGAGTCGTCGTCAATAAGATATACCGTGGGCATAGGTATCTTTGCCTCGTTAGCCAGGCGACCCACAATTTCATAAAGTTCTGGTGCTTCGGCTTGGCTTATGGGCCGAGCCCGTGACATTGCCAGAGCCATTGGTGCTGAAAACCAGTAGCTCATTATGTTAGTGGCTATGGCGAAGATAAAGGCCATTACCAGGCCGTCTCTTCCGCCTATAAGTCCACCTAACGCCACGATCAAGGCGGTAAGAAAACCCATTAATACGATTGTTTTTAGAGTGTTCATAATTAGACTTTACGAGTCTGAGGCTCAACTTTATTGAAACTATGCAATTTTTTTAAGTTTACTCTTTAACTTAAGGTATTGGGCGAGGGCTACTTCTCTATAATTGCACAGTTAATTCGCAAGGCTATTTAAGACTATGACTAATACTAGAGTTGAGCGCGATTCTATGGGCGGGATGGACGTTCCTGTCTCGGCTTACTACGGCGCCAGTACACAGCGCGCTGTTCTCAACTTCCCTATTTCAGATTTGAAGTTTCAACGTTGTTTTATTCGTGCTCTTGGTCTGATTAAGCTTTGCGCGGCCGAAGTAAATAAAGAATTCGCTGATGTTGATGGCAAGCTGGCTGATGCCATAATTTTAGCTTGCGAAGAAGTGGTATCCGGCAGTCTTGACCGTGAGTTTGTGGTTGATATTTTTCAGACAGGCTCTGGCACTTCGACAAATATGAATGCCAATGAAGTGATTGCCAATAGAGCAATTGAGATTCTGGGCGGCAAACGCGGCGATCGCAATTTGGTACATCCCAATGATCACGTCAATAATGGTATGTCATCCAATGACGCCATTCCTACTGCTATTCATATCGCTGCATTGATTGCAATCAACGAGCAGTTGAAACCAGCATTGTTGAAATTAGAGAGTAGCTTGCGCCTTAAGTCTTCAGAATTTATGCCAGTGATTAAAACTGGTAGAACCCATTTGCAAGATGCTACGCCGATACGTTTGGGCCAAGAGTTTGAAGGTTATGCGGGGCAAGTAGAGCGGGCTCTATTGCGTTTAGAATATGCTCAATCTCGTTTATCGGAAGTGGCCCTTGGCGGTACAGCTGTTGGCACCGGCATTAATACCAGACAAAAGTTTGCCCAAAAAGTTTTGACGCGAATATCGAAGCGTCTTGGCTTTCCTTTGCGTGAGACTAGTAACCATTTTCAGGCACAGGGTACTCTTGATGAGATTGTTGATGCTTCCGGTGTGCTTAAGACAATTGCTGTTAGTTTAATTAAACTAGCTAATGACATTCGTTGGTTAGGTTGCGGACCCAGAGCTGGGTTCGCTGAAATCGCTCTGCCTGAAGTGCAGCCCGGTTCTTCTATTATGCCGGCAAAGGTTAATCCGGTTATTGCTGAATCACTAATTATGGTGTCTGCTCAAGTAATTGGTAATGATGCCACTATTGCTATAGCTGGAGCTTCGGGAAATTTTGAACTGAATGTAATGATGCCTGTGGCTGCCTATAATCTCATTCAGTCTGTCGAATTGCTGGCCGCTGCGGTATCAAACTTTACTCTCAAATGTATCGATGGTTTGACGGCTACTGATAATGGACCAAAACTAGTGGAGCGCGGCCTGGCTCTCTGTACTGCTCTAGTGCCAGCTGTTGGCTATGATATTGCTGCGGCCATTGCGCATGAGGCCTATACCAGTGGTAAGACTGTGCGCGAAGTTGCCAGAGAGAAAACTAAATTGAGCGAGGAAGAGTTGACGACTTTGCTTGACCCGATGCGCATGACAGCACCAGATAAAAGCTGACCTTGCTTTATAGGGCGGACAAAGCTTTCTTCAATTCAGTGCACGATTTATAGCGTTCTTCTGGCCGCTTAGTCAGACATTTGAAGATGATTTTTTCTAACTTGGAGTTGATCTTGACTGGCTCTGGTAGATTCTTAAAAGCTAAGGGCATCTCATAGAGGTGCATTGCAAATGTGTGCATGGCATTGCTGCCTCTAAGCGGGGCTCGACCAGATAGCATTTCATAGAACATACAACCTAGTGAATAGATGTCTGAGCGAATGTCTAGTTCATCACCCTTACACTGCTCTGGGCTCATGTATAGTGGGCTGCCAAAAATGAAACCTGGTTGGGTGAGCTTCTGCGAGGTTTTGTCGTGGGCTGATTGGCATTTAGCAATGCCAAAATCTAGCAGTTTGACATTTGAATGGCCATCGCTATATGGCTTATCTGACTCGGAGAGCCTGTCTACAAGCATGACATTGCTCGGTTTAATATCGCGGTGAACAATGCCTAGTTCGTGAGCGAAGATGAGTCCATCAACCATTGCATTGATTATCTCAAGTGATTGTTCCGGCGAAAGCCTGGTCTGCTGATCAAGGAGGTGATCGAGGCCGTGCCCTTCAAGGTGCTCTAAAACTAGATATGGTCTCGCTTCTTCTTTAGATTTACTGTCAGTATCTTGCAATATACCGTACGAAATCATATGAACAATATTGGGGTGGTTAAGGGTATTAATGATGATAGCTTCTCGCTTGAAGCGTTCGATACTCTCTTCAGTGTCGGAAAAATGAGTGTGTAATATTTTTACCGCCACGGTCATATCTACACGGTTATGGCGGCCTAAATAGACTGTGCTGATGCCGCCTCGACCGAGAATGCGGTCAAGCACAAAGCGATTCTCAATAGTTGAGCCAATTAAGGCTTCGTCTTCTGCTTCGATGATGGGCATATTTCTATTCTACTGCTCAATTAACCGACATGCACTTTGGGGCGTTTGATTGGGTCGGCTTCAGCCTCTCGTAAGATCTCCCTGGTGACTGGTGCGGTTTCACCTTCTCCTAAGAAGATAAACCTAATAACGTATAGTAGCGGATTGCCTTCTGTCCAACCCATATAAATGTGAGCTTGTCTTTTGGTAGCGTCACGGACATGCAAAAGCAAGGCCGCTATAGCATTAGGAATGGCTGGGCTGGTGCATTTTAGTACACGAAAGCGACCAACTTGCTCGCCCCGTACGATAACTTGCCTAAGTTTAAATTGAGAAGCATCGCTAACAGTTACTTCGACAAAAATTAGATATTCGTTGTGAAGGTTGTGAGTTGCCATTGCTTCTTGTTCAGCTTTTTCGAGATCTCCTCCTGGCCTATGGGCGACTAGACGAATTTCTTGGTCGGGGTCATCTTTGATAAATTGCTTGGCCGTGCTATCTAGCACTACTTCTCTGATTCGTAGCTCGGTAGAGCGCAGGGCTCTTGAAATAATTGAAGTGAGCAAAATGGCAGTAATGAAAAAGGTTGCTATGTGCAATCCGTCAGGTCTTTCTTTAATATTTAAGACCGTTGTGTAGAGAAAAATAAGGGTGATCAGGGCGTAGGCGAAGCGCGCGATTTTGGCAGATGCCCAGACTTTGAGAGTGACTGCTAAGGCTGCTGAAGTAATCAGCACGAGCACCCCTGTAGCATAAGCACCAGCCTGAGCGTCAACATTGGCTTTGAAAATGATAGTGACAGCCAGGGCCACTGCTGTGAGAAATATTACCAGGGGATTTTTGGCGCTGGCCCAATCAGGAGCCATGCCGTAACGTGGCAGATAACGAGGTACCAGATTAAGTAAACCAGCCATGGCTGAGGCTCCAGCAAACCAGAGAATTGAGATACTGCTGAGGTCGTAGACTGTGCCAACCACTTCGCCCAATAGTTTGTGGCAGAGATATGAAAGAGCTCTACCGTTGGCCGCACCGCCTTCTTGAAAGTCGGCCGGAGCAATTAGCAGGGTCGTGGCAAAAGAGCTAGCTATGAGAAAGACGCTCATAATCAAGGCTGAGGTCAATAGCAATTTCTTTGTGTGATCAATACGGCCGTTTAGGTCTTCTTCGGCGCTGGCGCCAGCTCGGTTGCTTCCTTTGACCAGCGGCATTACTGCTACTCCGGTCTCAAACCCAGAAAGCCCGAGGGCTAATTTGGGAAAGAGCACCATCGAAATTCCTAGCATGTTCCAAATTGAATGATGGTCTACAACTAACTGATTACTCCATTTCGAAAAATGGTCTAGGCTGTGACTTAGTTCAATACCGGCGGCAATGACAGTGGCAAGATTGAGCACTAAATAGACTGAAACTAAGACCACCGAAAGCCCGATGGCTTCGCCGAAGCCCTTGATAAATATGGCACCGAGAAGAAGTATTAATAGGGTAGTTAGCCCCATTTGGCCAAAGGGCAAAATTTTGCACAAGATTGGATTGGCCGTGATGTGAGCAGCCGCATCGGCGGCAGAGAGGGTGATGGTGATGATGAAGTCGGTGGCAGCAAAGCCAAGCAGTACTAACACCAGGGTTTTTCCCCGCCAGCTGGTTAAAAGCTCTTCCAGCATGGCCAGGCTACCCTGACCATTCGGTGAGTAGGCCGCAACTTTATAGTAAACCGGCAAAGCGCCAAACAGGGTTAGCAAGACCAGGATTGCCGTGGCGATTGGTGAAAGTAGACCGGCGGCTATGTAGGCAATACCAGGTTGGTAACCCAGGGTTGAAAAGTAGTCTACCCCGGTCAAGCACATGACTTTCCACCAGGGGCCCTTTTCATTTTTATGATGGGGTTTGTGCCCAGGCTCGTCAGCGTTAAATTCGCTGCTTTGGTCTTCGCTTTCCACCTTTTCTCCAGCAATGTATTAAGCTACATAGTTGTGCCCGCTAGGCAGTAAAATTACATGCTTTTGTATGGAGATATAGATGAAGTGGGCCTCGGTTCTTGAGTGTATGGAGGGGCGTTCGGCTCAGTCTCCGGAGTCTAATTGGGGCCAAGCGGTCGAGTCTTTGGCCGAGCAACTTGAGGCCCAATTGGCTGGCAAGCCTGATTTGCTTCTGGCTTTTATTTCACCTGATTATAAAAAGTACTTTGAAGGAATTATCGCTGCCTTAAGGCAGCGTCTTGGGCCCGTGGCTTTAATTGGTTGCAGCGCGGGGGGCATAGTCGGGGGTGGCCAGGAGGTTGAACAGCAGTCAGCCTTATCTCTGACCGGAGCGATTTTGCCCGGGGTGGATATCAAAACATTTCATATCACTAATGACTCTTTGCCAGACCTCGATGATGCTCCTGGTAGCTGGGAAAAATTGATGCAGGTAGAAAGTTCGGCTCAACCTTCTTTTATTTTGTTATGCGACCCTTTTAGTTTTAAGGTCGATTCTTTTATTCAAGGTCTTGATTATGCCTATCCACGCTTGGTGAAAATAGGTGGGTTGGCTTCTGGGGGGCACAAGGCTGGCGAAAATCGCCTTATCTGTGACGATCAGGTTTATCGCTCGGGCCTGGTTGGCGTCGCTTTATCAGGCAATATTGAAGTTGAATCTGTGGTGGCTCAGGGTTGTCGTGCTATTGGTAAGCCCAGTCGTGTGACAAAGTGCGATCGCAATCTTCTTTATGAACTTGATGGAAAGCCTGCTGTTAACGTCTTGCGTGAAGCGATTGAGCGATTATCAGATTCTGAGCAAAGACTTGCTAAAGATGCCATTTTTCTTGGGGTAGCGATGAATGAATTTCAAGATAAATTTGTTGATGGCGATTTTTTAGTGCGTAATATTTTTGGCATCGAACCAATGAGTGGGGCTCTGCTTGTTGGTGAAGTCTTGCGTTCTGAGCGTACTGTTCAGTTTCATTTGCGTGACTCTGCCACCTCAAGAGATGACTTGCGAGCAATGTTTAAGCGCTACGTTGAGAAAGCTGGCTCCTCGGCTCGCGGTGCCCTACTATTTTCTTGTCTAGGACGAGGTCAGCATTTATATGGCCGAACCAATCACGATAGTGATTGCTGTCGCGATTTTCTAGGTGATATTGCTATTGGTGGCTTCTTTTGTAATGGTGAAATTGGACCGGTTGGAAACTCTACTTTTTTACATGGCTACACTTCTTCGTTTGGAATATTCAAGGAAAAAGAGTAATGGAAATGAAAAATCTAACTTGCCTGCTTGCTAGCGTCATTGTTCTCACTCCTTTCTTAGCTGCAGAAGCTGCGCCAGCAGCAAAAGGGGCTACAAAAAAACTAATAAGACAAACACCGTCAACTGATGCTGCTGCTGGACAAGCCTATAGTGCTCGGCTATGGAATCGCATCTTGTCTCAGTGGAACTATCCTGATGGCAATAATCATGTCACGGTAACGGCGGTAGTCACTGCAGATGGCAATGTAGAGAGTATGCAAGTAGCTAGCTCACCGAAGAGCGCTGAAGCTGAAGCCAGTGCCCAAGCTGCTTTTGATAAAGCCAAGCCCCTTGATGCCCTGCCCACGGGCATGAGTAAGGCTACTGTAGTGATAGTCTTTAACTCCAAGTCTGACCCCCATGGTGATTCCAGTTCTGGCGGCAGTGTCAGGCTAGATCCTATAAATAGTAAATAGTAGAAAATTATGTTTGGATTTGGCTCGACTAAACAAGCTCGCCGACCGCTAAAGTATGCGGGCACATGGTATGACGCTGACCCAACACGTTTAGCTGCTCAAATTGAAAAATTTGTAGAAAGTGCCAGGGCCAAAGTTGAGGCTTTGAAGGTAAGTCATGAGCCCGTTTTAGCAATTGTGGCACCCCATGCTGGCTATATCTATTCGGGTGCTACGGCCGCAGTTAGCTACTTAGCTGCGGCCGAGGCCGGTGTAAAGCGGGTCTTTCTCTTTGGACCCAGCCACTATCAGGGCTTCTTTGGTGCGGCCTTAACACCCTGCAAAAGTTTTGCTACTGTCTTTGGTGACCTTTCTATCGACATCGATGTGGTGCGCGACCTCAAGCAAGATTCAATGTACCAGGAGAGAGCTGATACTCACTTAGTTGAGCATTCTCTTGAGCTACAACTAGCATTCATTCGCAAGATACTGGGTGATGTGAAAATTGTGCCAGTGCTCTTTGGTAGAAGCGATCAACCTATAGAGTCGCGCGCACTGGCTGATAAAATTGCTGAGCACTTAACTGATGGCGACTTGATTGCTGTTAGTTCTGACTTTACCCATATTGGCCCGCGTTATGGCTACACGCCTTTTCCTGCCGACATGACCGAGCGTTTGAAAGCGCTTGATATGGAAGCTTTCAGCTATTTGAATCAACCCGACTTAGAAGGATTTCTCTCTTTCTATCGTCGCACTGACGATACTATCTGTGGTGTCTATGCCTTAGCTGCATTGCTGGCACTTCTGCCTCCGACTGCAGTGGGAAATTTGCTCGACTATCGCACGTCACGAGATCAAATTAGCCTAGACTTGTCTGATAATGAAGAAAATTCTGTCTCTTATCTCTCTATTGCTTTCACCTGCAACCAGAGCTGGAGCCAAATTGCTCAAGCGAAACGGGCCAGTATTGTGGCAGCGCTTTCGGAGGAAGAGAAAAGTACTCTCCTAAAAATTGCCCGGGCTACTTTAGAGTTTTATGTTACAACTGGTCGTGTGCCTGAAATTGCAGATTTAGATCTAAGTGCCAATCTAAGTGCCAAGCTTTTGTGCCCCCATGGTGTTTTTGTCACTCTCTATCAGCGCGCCCGGCCTGGTCTAAACGAAGAGCATTGCCTGCGTGGTTGTATTGGATATATCTTGCCAGTGCAGCCCCTCTATCAAGCTGTAATAGCTAACACTGTAGCTGCATGTTCGAGAGACCCGCGCTTTGAAGCGGTTACGAGTGATGAGTTGGAAGGTCTTGAAATAGAAGTTAGTGTGCTCACTCATCCTCAACCGATCGAATCGGCTGAGCAGATCAGGCTTGGAGTCGACGGAATTATTTTGCATATGGGCCAGAGGCAGTCGGTTTTTCTGCCCAAGGTCGCTAGTGAGTATGGTTGGACTATTGAAGAAACTATGGCTCAGCTTTCTTCCAAGGCAGGGCTCGATAGAGCCGCCTGGAAGCGCAATAGCCGCCTTGAAGTTTTTCAAGCAGAAGTATTGTCAGAATCGTAAGCAAAAGCACTAATGCTAGAAGTGAATGATATGACTTTGCAATAAATAGACAATGATGTTTTGCACCATTACTTGGAATCCTGCAAACATCAAGAATATAAGGGTGTTGTCCTGGCTGGCGAAGCGTGTCAGTTCAGCTTCGATACTCGGTGCCAGACTCTTTTGGGCTTGGGCATTTAAGACATTATTAGAGACGATCAAGCGTGGATTGTTGCGCCAGAGCCCGTAGCTAAACATTTCATCGACGCTGTCATCGACAACAGCAAGGCGAAGACCAGGTAAGGCCAACTTTTCACATTGTGAAGAGAGTATCAGAGCTAACTCAGGATTGTCTTTGGCTACTTCTTCCATGGCCAAGAAGCGAGCTTTATAGTAGCGCCGTTCAGCCCAGTCAAGCACCAGTGGCAGTAGCATAACAAATAGAACATTGACACTTAAGATTACCAACGCGGCACCACGATAACCGACATCATCTGTGGTGACATAGTAGGCCACCGGTACAGTCAACGCTAAGCCAACAAGAAATGTGGTGGCGTAATATGCTTTTAGAACTCTTGATGGTGTGACCATAATTATCTGCCTACAAGTTTACGAGCGAATTAACGCCTGTCTTTTGCATCTTTCTCTTAGATGTTCTGTTTAGTTTGTTCCACCTTAGCTTGATAGTGAAACCCCAAAAAAACGCCAAACGACCGCTTGACAATGCTCTGGTGGCAATTTTATTTATTTGGCTCATTTAATATATGATTGAGGGTGTTTCAGTCAGCGTGTATTTTTTTGAAATCAGATTTAACGCATTATAGAAGTCAGCTATTAAGCTTCATTCGCCGACAAGAAGCCCTGAAGCTTAAGGGTGATGTCGAAAAGCTGAACGAACTAGCCGAAACACCTGACGACTTTTTACTGAAAAAGTGGGTGTGGACAGTCTGTTTGCTGGCTGGCCCTGGGGTATTCGTTGTTATGCCTTTACTACTCTGCGTTTTGGGGATTTTTACCCCGGCGCCAGTTATGGACGTCTTCTGGTTTATTACTAAGCTTGGTATGGCTTTAGTACTTGTAATGTTTAGTCTGGCTGTTTTCTTCACTCTGCGCTCAAGTCGAGAATAGCTGCTAGTGTGAGAATTTATCCATTTAGGCCCACGGGGGCCGATGTTATACTCATGACTTCCTCTGCTACGAGAAGTCTATGAGATTTGCTTCCGCCTTCCTATTCCTGTGTTTATTTGCCATAGCTCCAGCTCTGGCTGCCGACACTGGTTCTAAGTGCTCGCATGTAACTATTCCAGTGCTTTATATGACTGACCGTGCAGCTTCTGCCAGGGGCTATGCTCCACAGCGAAAAGTTGAAGACGGCAGTTCTATTTATCACGTCAACTGCGGCAGCGCTGAATATACAATTGAGAATTCGCGCGGCCAGGTCTTGACCGATAAACAGAAGAAATTGGGCTGGCAGCCTGCAGCTACGCGCTCGAAGGTTTTGACAAAAGAATTGGCTGGTTCAGGCACAAGCAGTGCTTACAGTGCTTTTGGACAGGCTATCAAAGACGTTGCTGCCAGTTCGGGCCAGAGAGAATTCTTTATCATCGTCCACGGTTTCAACACTACCTTTGCTCAGGCCGCTCAATCGGCTGCACTCTTGGCCTATAGCGCAGAAAAGCCTGTGATTGTTTACGATTGGCCGTCAAAAGGTAAGCCCGGACAGTATCAAGTTGATGCGGGCAATAATGAGTGGAGTCAGGAGCATTTTGACCAGTTAGTTGATCAATTGGCTGAAGTTAAAGCCTCTGGTATCAAGTTCAATCTATTAGCTCACAGTATGGGTAATCGGCTGGCCATTCGCTCGGCCCCGGTACTGAGAGGCAAGCACCTTTTTGATCAGATGTTTTTAGTAGATGCCGATTTCGATGCTGAAACCTTTGTGCACTATATGTCTAGGTATGCTCGCATCACCGAAGAAAATCAGCGCAGTGATGAGGCCAGTGGTCTTAAGCCACCCAAAGTTCGAATTCTTTTTTCGCACCGCGATCATGCCCTACCGCTCTCAGAGTTTCTCTATGGCGGCTACACCAGGTTAGGGCAGGCCGCTGATGGCATGCTCACTTCAGTGTTTAGCTTGTCAGCATTTAGTCGCATGCTGGAACATGCCAATAGTGTAATTGCTGGAACTGGTGACACCAAAACCAATGTGGAAGTGCGACCAGATTTGATGCTCAAATTTGAGTGGATTGATTTTACTGCACTCGACTACGGCATTATTGGTCACACTATTCCTTATCAGCTCATTGCTAATCTAGCAGCCACAGATAAGCCCGGTGAAGGCCTTGAGCTAGTTGAGAGTGAAAACGGTTCGGTCAACAGACTGAGCAAGTTTTCACTTGGTCTCTTTCACGAGAAGAAGCGTATTTCGTCCCGCATTGGTCACTGTAAACGGGTAGTTGTAAGCAGAGAAGCAGGCAAAGGGCAACTGGCCAGCACAAAGGCTGCACCTAACTAGCTAGCGCCACCAGATTGGTTTGTCGGCGCCAAAGGGGCGCACTGGCAAAATATCAACTTGGGGAGAATGCTCAAACTGCACTGCCGGGGCTAATTCGGTGATGGTGCCATAGGGCGATTGTACATCAATTAGTTTAGAGGGATAGTCGTCTTTCTCGCGCTCATTCTCATAGTTGCTTTGAGCGATGCTGCCAAAGTCTTGCACCCACATAGCACTGCGGGCCAGTGAGACCTTAACATGATAGCTACCACCCTCGGTGGCACGGCGCAAAAGTGCACTCATTACACCAGAGGCGGCTAGATAAGCCGTGAGAAAATCATTTAAATAAAATACTGGTGAAAACTGAGGCACACCCATCTTTAAAGCCCCTTCAGCGCGAGCGAAGCCTGTCGCTACTTGGGCATTTTGATCAAAGCCCGGCCGGTCTTGCCAGGGGCCACTATGACCATAGGCGTTGATAGTTAGATAAATCAAGCCTCTGTGATTATTGACAAGATTTTCGGGCATGAGTTCGAATTTTCTGTTCACCGCTGGGCGATATGATGTTGTAAAAACATCGGCACCAGCTGCCAGTGTTCGCATCTGCACCATGTTTTCTGGCTGATTGAGATCGAGGTAGGCCAGGTGCTTGCCAGGATTTACCAGTAAGTTCTGAGGCAGAGTATCACCGTGATAGGGTGAACTTATATGCAAAACTTGAGCACCATAATTTGCCAGTGTTCTAGCGCTGCGTGGCCCTGCTAAGACATGGGTAAAGTCTAAGACCTTGATGTCGTTAAGGGGCCCCTTGCCGCTATTCTTGCTAAATGGAATCGGTTGGCCTTCCGCAATCTTTTCAATTTCAACTACCGGCACTTTCAGCAATTCCTGGCCCTGGGGATGGGCCCGCCACTCTTCTTTCGTATAGGCGAGGCAGGCTGGTAAACCAGCTTTCGAAAGTGCTTCCTGTAACTCTTCACCATCGTGTTTGGCAATACTGCGAGCGATTGAGTCGCGATTGTTGCCACAGTCAAAGAAATTGAGATATCCGCGTTCAAGCTTTATGTAGGGCGGCCCTGATTCAATCATGATGTACTTGCCGTCACGACACTTGAAAATTCCGTTGGTGGGAATGTACTCTGCTCCTACAGTCATGGCATAGCCAGACTGCCAGAGAAAATGTGATGAGTGGAGGAAATGAATGGCATCAATGACGTTGACTGTCAGTGAATTGCTCTTTCCTCCTTGTTGTTTGGCAATTGAAGCTGCGGCCATGGCTTCGGCGCATAGTGCGTAAGCCGTGGCTTCAGACAGGTGGTGGGGGCTGCGTAAAATCGGATCGCTGCCGATGACAGTAACGTCCCCATCAAAATACTTGTCTAAGCCCAGCAGTTGCGATAAAGCCTGCAACTCCTTTAGTTCACCATGGGCAAGAGAACGACGGCTATTCACCGCTTGGTTTTTCACAGACTTTTGCATTAACTTGCCTATCCAATTTAATTGATTGCCAACTGAGACACGAATTCTAGCAAGTTGAGAGGATGCATCTACCATTTTCTATTGCCAAGAGCTGCTGGCCAAATGTGCGGGTTATACTCCTCTTGAAGATTTTCCCTGCTCTTAGCATTGGCTTGTTTTGAAGTCTATAACTAAATCTAGACACTCGTCTTTGAGCCTGGCGACTCAGGGCATTTTATTAGTTGCTCTTTTGCTTGTCTGCCAATTTGTGTTGATTGGCGCACTAGCTTATCTTCTTTCGCAGGCTGAGGCCGAGGCCAGCCGTCAAGAACGGGCCCGCCTAATAAGCTCAAAAGCTAATCGACTCTATCTCATCGGCTTTGATACTGGCGACAACGTCACGAGCGTCAGCCGCAGCATAGAGCTTGGCACCACTGACAGTGTTTCTGCTCCTATGGATGAATCACTCGAAATTATTACCTGGCTCAAAGGGCAATTAAAAGACAATCAAGAAGCTCAAATATTACTGGAGAGAATCGAGGCGAATTTCAAAATCTGCATACCGGTTCTTTCGGCTATGGAAGCTCAGCGAGCTTCTCTTGAAGACGAGGCAGAGCGGGAAAAGTGGCAGGCCCAGAGACATTCGATTATGCCTACTTTTGACGCCTTAATTAAAGACATTCCGCAGTTGCTTGCTATTACTCGCAAGCTTGAGAGTGAAGGCCCTGAGCGCGAGCGTTCAATTAGAGAACAAACAGAGGGTGTTCTAGCTCTTGGTCTTTTGTCGACATTCTTAGTGGTGCTTCTCATCGGCTATCTATTTTCTAGTCGTGTGACCGGGCGTTTGGCTGCTATTAATGATAATATCGCCAGGTTGAAAGACGGGCGCCACTTGAGGCCACAACTCAAGGGTAGCGATGAAATTGCGCTGGTTGACGCGGTTATACACGAAACCGCCAGCACTCTGAGACAAGAGATGAATCAGCTCAAGGCGAGCGAAGCCAGGGTGAGAGAGCTAATTGAAAAACTGCCGGTGGGCATAGCAATGCTTGATCATCACGGTACCATTGAGTTCTTGAATTCAACTCTTGAAGCTGATTTCAATTATTCTTCCCATCAACTACTAGGCAAACGTATTTCGAAGCTTTTTGCCTCCGGTCAAGAATTACCTAATGAGATTGGTCATGCCCTGGAATTTACGGCCCTCCGTCGCGATGGTGAGCCATTTCCTGTCGATTTCATGATGGCAGCTGTGGAGATTGATGGAGAGTCAAAAACTCTAGCAATGATTATTGATGCCAGCGAAAAGCATGCTATTAAGCAAATGCGTCAAAACTTTGTCTCAATGGTGCACTCTGAACTCAAGGAGCCATTGACTAAAGTGGGGGCATTCCTCAATAAACTTGGCCCAGTGGCTGCGGACGTTTCTTCAAAAGCAGCTAATTCGACAAAACAGATGCAGCAAAACATCGAACGCTTGATTGTATTGCTAAACGATCTCTTCGATCTTGACACCCTCGATACAGGAAAAATTGAAATTGAGCCAGCCCTGGCTAGTCTTAGTATCATTTTTGAGCGGTCAGTAAGTGCAGTAAGCATGTTCGCTCAAAAACACCAGGTAGAGCTACAAGTTGAACCATGCCAAATAGAACTTTTAGTTGATGCCAATCGTCTTGTGCAAGTACTGGTTAACTTACTCTCTAATGCCATCAAATTTTCTCCGCCAGGTTCGGTGGTCACTATTGCCACTAGACAATCTCCTGGTTATGTAGAAATCGGTGTAATCGATCATGGTCGGGGAATACCTCAGTCGCATCAAGAGTCAATTTTTGAAGCCTATCGCCAGGTCGAAATCGCCGATGGCCAGGCTAAAGGCGGCACTGGCCTCGGCTTAGCAATTTGCAAAGCAATTGTCGAAGCCCACCAGGGGCAGATAGGAGTTAATAGCGAACTGGGCAAAGGCAGCGTATTTTGGCTGAAGTTGCCTCTATTGACTGGGGAGGCAAGATGATTTCTTCTCTTAGTCTTCGTGCCAAAGGTTTTTTGGTCATAGCCCTATTGCTTGTCTTTGAGCTGCTTTTCGTCGGCTGCCATGCCGCTCTCTTAGCCGCAGCTGAACGAGAGTCGGTCAGACAGCAAAATGCTAAAGAGATTGTCGCAACAGCCGGTACCCTGCTGCAGGATTTTTATGATGCTGGCGATAACCTGGCCAAGTATTCCTTGAAGAAGGAGCAAGATGCCCTAGGAGTGTATCAGGCAAAGTGCTCTGCCCTATTGCGCAATAGTCATTGGATCAAAGAACAGTTGAAGAGCGGCAGCAAACAGTATCAGCTCTTTGAGAAGATTGAAAATAATCTAACTGCTAACTTGAAAATGTTTGCGCAAATGAGACAGCTCAGTGAGACTGATAGTGAACTAGCAGTAGCACAGTTTGGTCTAAAGCTCAAAACTAAAATGCGCTTGGAACTGCTTACTTTATCTGGTGATTTAGTTGAATTTCTCAATGCTGAAAAGCAAATTGAAAGTGCCAGCCCGGTTGCTATCAAGTTACAGAGAGAGCGCACCAGCTGGCTGCTTGGCGCAGGGATGGTCTTGAATGTTGTTGTCGCAATTTTACTGGTGCGTTGGTTCTTGCGCAGTATTACTTCGCGTCTAGAAATCGTACAGGACAATGCCGAGCGCTTGCGTCAGCGCAAGAGTCTGCGAGTGCCCATCGCTGGAGAGGATGAGATTGCTTCAATTGATGAGGCTTTTCACGAGATGTCGCATTCTCTGCAGGGTCAAGAGAAACTGCTTCGAGCCAGCACCGATCAGATTCAAAATATCATTGAGCAGATGCCCATTGGTCTGGTGGTGGTGGCTGAAGCGGCTGAAGTTGAATATGCCCAAATTGAGTATGCTAATCCGGCTCTGGAGCGCATGCTTGACTATAAGACTGGCGAACTTAAGGGCGCTAGCTTAGGCAGCTCATTCACAACTGCCGGAATCAGGCCCGAGCCCCTCACAGATACGGCAATGATTGATGGCACCATCGAGCTTTTGGCTCAGAAGAAGAGTGGCTCAAAATTGCCTGTTGAGTTTTCCGTCAGCGACGTTTCTTATGACAATATGTCGCGCCAGCTTGGTACCGTAATTGATATCAGCGAAAAACACGAAATTGAAAAAATGAAAGAGGCTTTTGTTGCTATGGTCAGCCATGACTTGCGCACTCCGCTGACTTCAGTGTCGGGTTTTTTGCACATGCTGCCTCTGGGAATCTATGGTCAATTTAACCCAGCGGTTGTGGCAGAGACAAATGTGGCTGAGAAACAAGTAGAAGAGCTAATTACTCTAATTAACGACTTGCTTGATTTGGAAAAGCTCAAGGCTGGTCAGCTAGAGATGCGTTCGGCCAATGCAAATCTTGAAGACTTGCTCGATAGTGCCATAGAATCTTGCTCTGAGTTTGCCGAAGAATCAGGTGTCAGTATTCTCTTTGAAGGATGTCAGACCCCCATGATGGTGCTAGCAGACGGCGATCGCTTGCAACAGGCTCTGTCGAAGGTCTTTATCAGTGCTATTCGGCTGAGCACTAGAAGTACTATCAATGTCAGCGTAGTCGCTGAAAATATTGATAGAGGCCACAAAGTAGCTCGGATTACTCTGCATATTTCAGATGTGCAGGTATCAGAACAGGAAATAGAGTCGCTCTTTGAGCCGTTCCAAGCGGTGTCACTAAATTTGGGATTGGCTCTGCCTCTGGCTAGAGCGCTAGTACTTAGTTTCGCTGGTCAGTGTGGGGCCAGTCAGGAAGAGCAAGGCTTGCTGCTATGGTTGCAGTTGCCGGTGGCTTAGCTGTAGAGGTCAATTTGTCCGTTTAGTCGCCGTGCCGCAGCCGCGCTAACACTTCTTTGGAAAAGCCGCTCTGAGAGCCAAATTGGCTTGAGCCGAACCCTAAGTTTGACTTGCTTGGACCATAGGTGGCGGCAACGGGAGATGTGTTATTCGTGGCCAGTGCCGGTGTACTAAAAATATTCTTGGCAATAGGTTTGATTGCTCCGATTGGACGCGCCGGAGCTGCTTTCGGCGTAAGACCACCCATTTTGACTTGATTCAAGGGGCGCACATTGTTCTTCGCCGATATATTAGATTGAAAACCTGAGGGAGTTAGGCGATTAGACACCATTCGCACTGATTGGTTGCCACCAGCTGATGAACTGGGAATCGGGCCAATAGGGATAACAAAGTTTTGCGGTGCTTCGTCGCCTCCGCGAGTGTCAGTAACTCTTGGTCGCTCGTCGACAATCTGAATATTGAGGGGAGCTTTGAACCAGCCCACCTTTTGTAGTTGGTCTTTTCTCAAAGTCACGGATTGCTGAGCACTGGCAGGATTGGCGCAACTTAGAAGAGATAAAACAGCCAAAATAGTAAATGTTTTCATTGTGCTTCTCCTACAAGTGAGGTTTCAGGATAGCGTGGATGTCAAGGGAATCAACTGGGGTTTACCCTAAATTCGCAAAGATTGACTGTCTGTGGCCCCGTATTCTGCCAATGCGCAATCAAAAAAAAGGCCGCTATCACTAGCGGCCTCTTTCGATTTTTCGAGTCTAACGACTGGCTTATTTCAGCTTATTTCAACTTATTTCAATCCGGCCATGATCTCATCGAGAACGCTCTTCGCTGGTCTAATCACCTCTTGTGGCAATGTTGCCAGAGGCGCTTCGCCAACATTCATCATGGTGGTGAAGTCTTCTACGTTTTCATTGACATAGAGTAGGCCAGTAAGAAACTCTTTTTTATCATGAGCTTCTTTGATCGTCATGATCGCTTGAGTTTGATTAGTCGGATCATAATTGCGTTCGGTTTTTTTCAATCTGATCTTCGAGCCATCGTGCATCTCTACTTCTTGCATAGTGCCTGGTTCGTAGTCAACGCTGATTTGTTCGAAGAATGGAATGTAGCCGAGTTCATGCAATGGAGTTTCCATTTCTTTGGCGTACTTGTAAGCCTTGGTTGAACCTTCGTGGTTATTGAAGGTGACGCATGGGCTGATGACGTCAATTACAGCTGTACCTTTGTGCGAACCAGCAGCTTTGAGAAGAGCAACTAGTTGTTTAGGGTCGCCTGCAAATGAACGGCCAACGAAACTGCAACCTAGCTCAATCGCTAGACCACAGAGGTCGATTGGTGGCAATTCATTCATTACGCCGCTCTTGAGCTTAGAGCCAAGATCGGCGGTGGCAGAGAATTGCCCTTTGGTTAGGCCGTATACGCCGTTGTTCTCAACGATATAAATCATAGGAACATTGCGGCGGACAAGGTGACAAAACTGGCCCAGGCCGATTGAAGCAGTGTCGCCATCGCCACTGACGCCGATTAGCGAAAGTGTATGGTTTGCTACGCTGACACCTGTTGCTACTGATGGCATTCTGCCGTGTACAGAGTTGAATCCGTGTGAGCGGTTCAAGAAGTAGGCTGGTGTTTTAGATGAGCAGCCGATGCCGCTCAATTTTGCCACCATATGTGGTTCTTTGCCTAATTCGTAAAAGGCTTTGATGATCTGAGCTGTAATAGCGTCGTGACCACAACCATCGCAAAGTGTTGATGGAGCGCCTTTGTAATCGGCCATGGTTAGGCCAATTCTGTTAGTTGGAGGTGTTGAAGTTACCATTGTTTATCTCTCCTGCTCCATGATTGCGTCGGTGACAAATCTGGCATCGATTGGCAGACCATCGTAGTGTTTCACTGAGCGAATTTTCATCGCTAGTTCGGGCAGCTCTAAGCGAATCAGATCGCGCATTTGAGCGTCTCTGTTTTGCTCTACTACATATACGTGGTCGTGAGTTTCGACGAATTTACGCAGGTCGTCAGTGAATGGCAAGGCCCTTACTCGCAAGTAGCTAGTTGGAATGTTTGCTGCTTTGAGTTGGTCCCGTGATTCCATGACGGCGAAGTCAGAAGAACCGAAAGCGATGATGCCGATTTTCGCTCCTTTTTCAACACTTACAACTGGTGCTGGCACAAACTTGCGAGCAGTCTGGAATTTCTTCTCTAGTCTGTCCATCAAGTTTACGTAGTCTTCTGGTTTTTCAGTGTAGCCAGCTTTTTCGTTGTGGCCAGAGCCACGAGTGAAGTAAGCGGCTTGAGGATGGTCAGTGCCAGGCAATGTGCGGTATGGAATACCATCGCCGTCAACATCTCTGTAGCGTTCGAACTTGCCAGCTTTTTCAATGTCAGCAGCAGTCATTACTTTGCCGCGGCTGATTGGCTTAGTTGGATATTCGAATGGATCGCTCATCCAGTTGTTCATGCCGAGATCTAGGTCAGTGAGAACAAAGACTGGGGTTTGGAATTGCTCAGCCAACTCAAAGGCCTCGCCTGCCATTTCGTAGCACTCAACAATTGAGCCAGGAAGCAGAACGATGTGTTTTGTGTCGCCGTGCGAGAGGGTGTAGGCGCTGATCAAATCGGCTTGTGATGTCCGAGTTGGCATACCAGTTGAAGGTCCTACCCGTTGAACGTCGAATATGACTGTTGGTATCTCTGTGAAGTAGCCGTAGCCAGTAAATTCAGCCATGAGCGAAATACCAGGGCCAGATGTCGAGGTCATTGAACGGGCGCCAGCCCAACCAGCGCCTAAAGCCATACCGATAGCGGCCAGTTCATCTTCAGCTTGAATTACAGCAAAGCTAGCTTTGCCGGTTTCTTTGTCGATTCTGTAATCTTTCAAATAATCGATTAGTTGTTCGCACAAGCTAGATGAAGGAGTGATTGGATACCAGGTCACTACAGTTACGCCAGCGAATAGTGAACCTAGCGCACAAGCAGCGTTACCATCAATGATGATCTTGCCTTGGGTCTTGTCCATTGGTTCGACGAAGTAAGGATCTTCTTTCTTGAGATTTTCGCGAGCCCACTCACGGCCTATTTTGACAGCGTTCAAGTTGAGGTCGATAGCTTTGGTTTTGCCTTCAAACTGTTTGCTGATGCTGTTTTCGATTTGACCATGGTCAATATTGAGCAATTCGGCGACGACACCGACATAGAGCATGTTCATCAGTAGTTTGCGCAATTTCAGATTTTCACTGGCTTTAGCGGCTAGTTCAGTGAAAGGCACTTGGTAGTGCAGTACATCTTTGCGAATGGCATCTAATTTTAGTTCGACTGGTGAAATACAGACAGCACCGGTAGAAAGACTTTTGACGTCATCGATTGCTGTTTGTGGATTCATCGCTACTAGAATTTCGATATCTGATTTTCTGGCGACATAACCGTTTTTATTGACGCGAATGGTGAACCAGGTTGGCAAGCCAGCAATGTTAGAGGGGAAGAGGTTCTTCCCGCTCACCGGTATGCCCATCTGGAAGATGGAGCGCATCAATACGCTATTTGAAGATTGGCTTCCTGAGCCGTTTACTGTTGCAACCTGGATGGAGAAGTCGTTGACGACTCGTCCTTGCTCCAGTTTTTCTTTGCTATCGGCAGCTAGTGTTTTCACTGTGCGAATATCCTATTGGAAAACTCTGTGGGTTTACTTTACGTAGAACAGTCTATCAAGAGCCGCGCCGAAACTCCCTCAAATACCAAATTGCCTAAGCTTTCTATACGTTTTGAATTATTTTTGTATTGCTTTTTGAATTAAAGTTAAGAATGGCTGGCTCAGGTCACTGAAAAGTAAATCTGAATAGGTAAATCTGAATAGGTAAATCTGGGTCAGTGAAAGTCAGTCAATCGTTTTAGTGAATGCGAGCGTCAATTAAGAAGGGGCCAGAGCTGTCGAACATAGTTCCTAGTGCTTCTTCTAGTTCACCCATGGTTTCAGCTTTGATTGCTGGAATTTTCATGGCTGCAGCAATTTGAGTGAATTCAATCTCTGGACAGTCCAAGGGGAATTGATGATCGCAGTTCCCAAGGTGCAGTGTGAGGCTGTCGGAGCCGCCATTGTTGACCACGACAAATTTGGTGTTGAGCACATAGTGAGCGGCTGTCCACAGTGCTTGAGTGGCTTGCAAGAATGATTGATCTGAAGTGACGCAAACTACAGCGTTGTCTGGAGCCGCCCACTGTGTGCCAAGAGCCGCACCCATGGCATAGCCATCGACCCCTGAATTTGAGGCGAAGTAGGCTGAACTACCCTCCAAGCTCATCACGGTGGCTGGGTCGGTGAGGGTGCCGACTATGTCAGTAACTACTATAGAGCCACTGCTGCGGGCGCCATCGAGGCTGCGCAAGAGCCAGAAAAGCGAAATTGGATCATGCTCTTTGGGATAGACGAGGTTCTCTTCTAACTTTTGCCGCTCACTAGATATATTTAGAGTTGTATCTCGCGCTCTCAGTCTGGCTGCATTAATCCAGTTGTTATCGGCGATCAGCTGAATTTCGGCTCTCAGGCGCGACAACGATTCGGCAATATCAGCCGTGGCAGTGGCTATACAGGGTAGTGTCTTGCCCGATAGCGTCGGGTCGACATTAATTTGCAAGACCGAGGTACGTGGTGAAATTAGTGAGGCCTGGTCTGCTGTTTCGGGTAGTCTTGTTTGCATGCCAAGGGCGAGAACCAGGTCGTGACCACGAAGACTTTCGCGTGCTTTGCTGATTTCGGTAGATAGCACGCCGGCAAACTGAGGATGTCTGTTGGGGAAATTTACCCCGGTAGGATTGGGCTCACTGTAGACCGGACAACCAATCACTTCCGCTAGAGTTGCTACTTCTTTGCGAGCTCTGTATTGACTAACTTCATTGCCAGCAACAATACAGGGGCTCTTGGCTGAAACTAGAGTGCGGGCGCTTTTTTGGACAAAGTTATTGTCTGCAGCGCCTAGTGGGCTGGTGTGGGGCGGATTAATAATTGTGGTTTCGGCTACCTGATTTAAGATGTCAATCGGGATTGAGAGTAAGACTGGGCCTTTGGGCGGCGATAAGGCCTCGGTAAATGCTCGTCTGATTAAGCGTGGGATTTCACCGGCGCTGCGTGCTTCCGCGGACCATTTGCAAACTGGTTTGCTGACACCCAAAACATCGAGGGAGAGAGCGGGATCATCATTGAGAATTTGGGTGCTGAGCTGGTCGCAGATAATAATCATTGGCACATGAATGCGACTAGCTGTGTAAATGGCTGGCAGTGCTGTAACCAACCCTTGACCGGCCGATAGCAACAGTACTGCAGCACGCGAGGAGGCCTGGGCGTAGCCGATACTCATGAAAGCAGCGGCTAATTCACTAGCGCAGTTGACTTGACGAAAGCCTTTGACCTCAGAGAGTGCTTGAGCTATGGGCGAATTGCATGAGCGAGGAGCTACAAATATCTGGCTTGCTCCTTCGGTGAGGAGTTGCTGTAGAAGCAAGTCGCAAGTTAGTTTGGTTGAGGATGTTGTCATTGCCTTCTCGTTTGTCTAGAGATGATCTAGCTCCATTAATGGACAAGGAAATTGATAAAGCCAATCTCCAACATTATTGTCAAGGGAGAGCATCATGGACCTTCCCCAATTTCTCTCAGAGTAATAGATTTGACCACGAAAATCAGCCCGAAATTCGTCTCCTGCCAGAAAACTCTTAAAATTAAATCCGGGCTCAAGACCTCTGAGATTGCCTTCCCATCCCCTTATTTTACGTATTTGCAGGGCATAGGCCTGAGTTAAAATAGCTCTCCATAAGTTTTCAGGACCAATACCGGCGTCTACCAGTTCGAGGATGCGCAAGGTCTTGCCACCAATCTCGTAAATACAATAGCCATTTTCTGTCATGAGAAGCTGCAGCTGCGGCCAAGAAAGCGTTGAATTTTGATGGAGAAATAGCTCTTTTGCAATTTTGTAATGCCAGTATTTGGCAGAGCGTCTTACGGCGAAAGGTCTTCTTGAAAGCCACCGCTGGTGGTAGCGGTGCAAAATTTCAATGTGTTGATGACCTAGCTCATCAATTGTGTAAGCTGGGCATGAAGCACGTTCTGGCAAGCGCCATTGCGCCAAGGACAAGTCAATGGAAAAATCAAGGCTAGACAATTCTTGAAAACCATACTGCTCATAAAAATCTGAGCCAATATCAGAGAACAGTACAATACCAGCGGCTCCAATGGCTTCTGCTCGTTCTATGAACTCTTCCATGAATTGGCCACCAAGACCCTTCCCTCGAAATTTGCGCCGGGAGAACAAGGCGCCGATTCCTAAAAAGGGATAATTCTTGCCCCTTGAGCTGATCTCAATTTGATATGCCTTGCAACCAACCGCAATTTCGCCGCCTTGTTTGAGGGCGAGAAACTTTAGGTGCCGACGTCCCCAGTCGTGGTTTCGCTGAAATGCGTTGTACTGGTAATAATCTTCTTTTGTCAGACCGGCCGACCACAATTCATAGGTTTCGTGCAAGACCTGCAAAATCTCTGAATCGCGAATTTCGGACAATGTCATTGGCTAAATCACGGTATCTTAACTTGCAGTTAGTATTACAGTATTTGTTTAGTTTATGGTGTCTTCCCAAGAGTTTATGAGCCAGTCAGAATCTGATTTAACCAAAATCTATTTGGGCCACGTGATTTCGCCCTTATCCAGCACTGCTTATCTTGACTACGCTCAGGGCGCGCTGGTTGTAAATGGGCAGGGCACAATCATCGATGTTGCTCCCTGGCTAGAGATTCAGGATAAATACATTAGCGGCAATCATATAAATGATAGTAATGTCGAGATTGTTGATTTGGGCCAAAGGCTGATATTGCCTGGTCTAGTAGATTTACACTTGCATCTGCCCCAGGTTTCGCAGACAGGGCGCTCTGGCCAGCACCTCCTCGCCTGGCTCAATAAGTATATTTTTCCTGCTGAAGCTCGCTTTTCAGATACTAACCATGCGCGCAAAATAGCCAATTGGTTCTTCGATGAGTTAGCCGCCAACGGAACGACTCTGGCCGTTGTCTTTACTACTATTCATAAAGACGCAACTGATGCGGCTTTTGAAGTTGCCTTAGAGAAAGGCAGCCGGGTAATTATGGGCAAAGTTATGATGGATGCCAATTCTCCAGAAGCTTTGACTGAAGATACCGAGACTTCACTAAGAGAATCGGAAGAGTTGGCGGTTAAATGGCACGGACAGGGAGATGGTCTTCTGCTTTATGCCTTCACTCCGCGCTTTGGCGTCACTTCCACGGCTGAACTCTTAGCCGGAGTTGGCCGCTTGTTTGCCAAGCATCCCGGCACCTACGTGCACACCCATCTGTCTGAGGCAAAAGAAGAGATTCAATTTGTTGCCACCCAGTTTCCCAGCGCCCGCAGCTATCTAGACGTATATAAGAGTTTTGGCATTATTGGTAAGCGCACGGTGTTTGCCCATGCTATCCACCTGGATGATCAAGACATAAAGACTGTAGCCGATAGTCATAGCTCCCTGGCCCATTGTCCAAGCTCAAACTTCTTCCTCAAAAGTGGCGTCTTTCTCTATGCAAAAATCTGCGCCGCTGGCTGTCTTTTTGGTTTAGGCTCCGATGTAGCGGCGGGGCCCTCGATGTCGTTATTCAATGTCATGAAAGATGCCAACTATATGCAGCCTGACATTTGGATTGAGCCACCAGAGTTGCTTTATCGGGCTACTTTGGGCGGGGCAAAGGCTGCCCACCTGGATCATTTAATTGGCTCCTTGACTGTTGGTAAAGAAGCCGACTTCATTGTTGTCGATGCCAGTCGCAAGAGTGGAATTGTAGACAATATCCTCAGCCAGCCCACGGATGAAATACTTTCTAGTCTTGTATTTTTGGGCGACGATCGCCTGATTGAGGCCACTTATGTTAGAGGCCGCTGCATATTTCACATATAGATTTAGGGAAGCAACTTAGATGTGAACCTGTTACGATTTCCATGTTCTAAAGGGAGTTCTTAAAATGTCCGGAAAGACTGATATGGCCGCAACCAAAATTGAGCGCGACAAAGAGGTCGACTCGATTAAAACGATCTACTCGCATGAGCAGATTCAAAAACGAGTAGCTGAATTGGGTGCGCAAATCAGTGCTGACTATGTGGAGCTGGAGAACCCTGTGGTCATAGGGGTGATGAAAGGAGCTTTTTGTTTCTTGGCCGATATTGTCAGGCAAATCGTGACGCCAGATCCCCTGCAAATTGAATTTGTTAGATTGGCCAGCTATGGCAGCGCCACCGAAAGCTCTGGCGCTGTGCAAACGCCCTATCTGGAATTGCCTAATATTTCCCGCCGCAACATTATTGTGGTTGAGGATATTATTGACTCTGGCCGCACAGCCAAGTTCTTCATGGAGTATTTGCGCGATCAGTTCAACCCTAATACTCTAAAGATTGCTGTTTTTCTTGATAAACCCTCTCGCCGAGTTGTGCCTATTGAAGCCGACTATGTAGGCTTTAGTATTGAAGATTTGTTCGTTGTCGGCTATGGTCTTGATTATGCGGAGAAATACCGCGAGCTTCCCTACCTAGGGGAACTGAAGCTGGCTAAGTAATACTTGCTTACACTAGAGGCCCTGTGTCAGAAGAAGCAGAACAAGAAAAAGTAGAAAAAGCGGCAGAAGAGAAACAAGAGCCCACTCAAGAGCCGAAGTCTCAAAATGCGCTGCCCCCAGAAAGTCCTTCTGAAGTTGCTTCTGCGGAAGATGCGCTTTCTGAAGCCTCGCCTCGTGAATCTCTTGCACCTGTTGTCTCCACTCCCGTTGGAGTCGCTGTCAGCAGTGCTGCTCATGAGCCTGGCAAGTTGAGTATTTTCGATCTTGCTGCTGGCGTCTTGCTGTTAGCCTTTGTTTCACTATTCGCTGTCAATATTTTCATTGCTAATCTTGCTTATGACTATAACGAACGCATGTGTCATACCGCCATTGTTCTAGCCGGTAAGGCTGCTTCCGATGGCAAAGATTCGGTAGCGGTGAAGCAGGCGGCCAATGGTTTTATGGATAAGTGCGGACCGGGCGGCTTCTTTGTTGAGCGCCCTGAATTGATTACTTTCTATGATGAAATCAATCCAGAGTTACGGCAGGTTTCGGTGGCAACTTCTACCAGAGTTTTGATTCCTGCTCCATTTATTGTGGCTGATAAGAGTCGCTTTGATCGCGATGGTATGCACATGACATTTAAAAGTGTTTGTCAGTTTCAATTGAAGAATCCCAAAAACTGCGATTCCGGAAAAGTGAAAATCAATCCGACTGGTAAAACATTTGAAATCAAAATGCTCAATACTCCGGCCGTGACGCCAAAACCAGCGGTGAAGAAAGAGGACGGCAAAGCCCCTTCTTCACCTGAGAAGAAAGGGCCAAAACCGGTTTCTAGTCCTGGAGCAGGCTAGATACGAGCAGTCAATCTCCGTCTACTTAGGTACTGATACCACGTCTTTCTTTGAACCGGTCCACATCTCAATTTCGTGCAGTGGCGGTGGAACTGCTTGGGCGCTGCTCGAATTGAATGATGCACTGGCAATGGGGCCAGCATTGAAATCAGGAAGTGGTGGAGGTATCAGGTTCGAGAGAGCTTGTTCACCGCTGTTAGTGGCACTCATTGCCTTTGCTGGACGTGGATAGAGCGCGGTGACGTCAACTGTTGCCACTGGTGTGTGGTCTCTGCCGTTGCGTAGTGAAAGATACAATTTGCTTGCCGATAGTGCTTTTATCAGCTTCTGAGTGTCTTCCGGAGAAACGGCTACTGTTACAGAGCCAGCTGGATTGGCTTGATTTTTTGCTTGTCGCTCGAACATTTGACCGACAGCAACAACCTGTACGTCAGACAGTATGGGCGCTACTCTTGTATCAGCACCACTGCCAGCCATGCCGAGAATGTCTACATGACTATCTGGAGCTATGAATCCTGCTACGCCGGAATTGGCATCAACAGCAAAAGTAACTGCTCGCATACCCTCTTTAACATGCGATTCAAAACTGAGGCTGATACCTTGTGGCGCCAGATCGTGAGTCGAGAGAATTTGCCCCGTGCTGACACCGTACTTAACTGTGCGACCTATCGCAATAGTTGAATTGGTGACTGCATCTTGAGGTGTTCTGGCTAGTTCAATCTCTTTTTCCTCAAGAGCTTCTGAAGTGATTACTTGCCCATCGGCAATATCTTTGATTACATATACAACTTTTGTTTTTGCATTGTTTTTCCTTTCTAGATCTTTGAGTGTGTCGTTGAAGGCCTTGTCGCGGACTGACTCAGAGCTTGTAACCGTGACAGTGACTAGCACCGCCACTCCTATAATCATTAAGAGCATAATTGCTGGTGGGGTGCGCGATAGCATCAGAAAAAGTGTGCGCAAAGGATTGAGGGTCATTTTCGACCTCCTGTGGTGGCGTAAATTTATAAAAATCAGTCGTTCCTGATTTCATCTTGCCTGCTGTGCTCTTCGGCGATAATAGGGAAAACCCTGGGATACTCGCTGGCTCATGTTACGCTTGTGTTACAGGCCGTATAATGGTGATCCTTATATGATGGTCTCGATTTGAAGATCTTGCTGGTGCCCTTTGTAAGAAAGAGTTTTGAGGATTAAGAGCTTTATGCTGCCACCAAAAGAAGTACCAGACGGCCTGACAGCAACAGAGTATCAGCGTCTTACCATTCGCTATCAAATGTTAAAGTGGCCCAAGCAAATGGCTGCCAGTTCACGCTACAGTATGGCCGCTGCTGGCGACGCCGTACCAGAAGAAACTCGACGCAAGGTCGGAGCTCTGATGGCAGCTTTAGAGATTACATTTACGGTCAATGATGCCGTTAATGCTGTGCGCGGTACCGTCGAAGAAGCCGTAAGGCTGGCCGGTTCTGAAGCTGGTAAGGTAATCGATCGCAATGAAACCCTGGCTAAGGCCAAGCGCAATGTCGGCAACGTTTTTTCTTTAGCAAATGATTTAGCCAATAGTGCTTTGCATAAAGTTGTAGAGGGTGTGGTGCTGCCACGTATCGGTTTGCCTATCGACTATTTGCCCGAGGGCCTATCTCAGTCAGATTATTTAAAGATGGGAGCGCGCTACGAGCAACTTGGTTTCGCTGAACAGGCCCGTTCTGCTCTGGAGAAAACTATTTCTCAGGGCAGCGATACAATGCAAGGCAGGCGCGCAAAGATACGACTTCGTACCCGTATTCCGCGCGACAAAGTTAGTGAGGATGCGACGCGTCGCTATGTTGATGCGTTGAAGCTTTATATCACGCAAGAGATTGTTGATGCTAAAGCTAAGCTTGAACTACTTATAAGAGAGTATCCTGATTTTGAGTGGCCATATATTCAGCTCGGTCATATTCTTCTTACTGCTGGTGAAGTAGATAGAGCCTTGGATCTGGCTGCTAAAGTTGTCCGGCAAAATCCGAACATGATTAAAGGTTGGCTTATGCTCTCAACTATAGATCTGATTTATTGGAACATTCCAAAACTAGAAGAGCATTTGCAAAAAATAAAAACGCTTGATCCCGAAAGTCCGGAGCTTTCAACTTTCGAACAGCTGTTGGAATTAATCAATCAACAAGGCATGAGATAGCATCTTGCTGATGCAGGCATTGTTTGCTGATCTTGCATTACTACTGGTCTGCGAGTCTTGAATTGTATTTCATTACGGAAGCTGAGATTCTGGATTTAGTTAGAATTTCGATACGAAAATCTAACAGCGGGACTTAGTTAGAATTTCAATCCGAAAATCTAACAGCGGGATTTAGTTAGAATTTCAATCCGAAAATCTAACAGTGGGATTTAGTTAGAATTTCAATCCGAAAATCTAACAGCGGGATTTAGTTAGAATTTCAATCCGAAAATCTAACAGCGGGATTTAGTTAGAATTTCAATCCGAAAATCTAACAGCGGGATCTAGTTAGAATTTCAATCCGAAAATCTAACAGCGGGATCTAGTTAGAATTTCAATCCGAAAATCTAAAAGCGGGATTTAGTTAGAATTTCAATCCGAAAATTTAACAGCGGGATTTAGTTAGAATTTCAATCCGAAAATCTAACAGCGGGATTTAGTTAGAATTTCAATCCGAAAATCTAACAGCGGGACCTAGTTAGAATTTCAAACCGAAAATCTAACAGCGGGACCTAGTTAGAATTTCAAACCGAAAATCTAACAGCGGGACCTAGTTAGAATTTCAATCCGAAAATCTAACACCAACTAATTGAACCATTTATCTCGTCACAACGTTATTAAGAATACACGCTGTTTATGAGGTGCAATCATGAGCTGTCATGGCGATATTCTAAACTTCATCTCCAACCTTTCTTCTGGTGAATGGTTTTCCACTCAGCAGGTACTCAATCTTGGCACGAGAGAGGCTATAGATCAGGCTCTATATAGGTTGGTCAAATGCGGCTACCTCACCCGCATAGCTTGGGGACTTTTTACTTTGCGAACAAACGAACAAAACTTTGAACCACTAGCGGTGGCAAAGTTCAAAGCGCAAGTCTTCAAAAAGAAAATTGCTATTCACGGCCTTGATATAGCATGCAGACTTGGCCTGGTTGCCCCTGCTCAAGAGCAGAAGCTTTTCAGCGTATATGGCGTTAGCAGTGCATTCCAATCAATGAAGCGAGAGATCTCATTAAAGAGCTACTCCCCTAGAAAGATTACACTTGGTGATTCTCCAGTAGGTGAAATCATAAGCGCACTCTGGTTTGTCGGAGAGAAAAATTGTGATAACTCAGTTGTGGCCAGTGCCTTGAGCCACCTTAGTCCTGAAGGCATCCGTGAACTAGCACAATCGGCTCATCGCATGCCCGGTTGGCTGACTAGAAAAGTTCGCCTTTTCAGCGGTTCACAGCAAGGCAGCCAAGAAAACAAACCGCCGTTATCCAGCATTATGATCTTGTGAATCAAAGACAGTAGATGGAACTCTGCGATCCAGGTCTATGTAGTTAATTGTAGTGATGCTGCAAGCTCAGCGGTAGAAACTACTTTGGCATAGCCAAATTGTAGAGCTGACATGTAGGCGCTATGAACTTCAGCTGCGGCAATTGTTTTGCCATTAAATTCAAGGTCTCTGGTTGCACAGGCATCATGTACAACAATTACGTCGTAGCCAAAATCGTTGGCTGCGCGACTAACAGCATCGATGCACATGTGACTCATGGCGCCACAGATGACCACTTCGTCAATGCTGTTTTTGTCCAGTACTTCTGCCAGATCTGTATTTCTAAATGAGTTGATGTGGTTTTTTACCACCACATGTTCACCAGCTATGTTTTGTACCTTAGAGTGTATTTGAGCGCCTTGGGAGCCAGGGGCGAAGAAAGGGGCTTCGGCAGTGGGAAACTCGTGGCGAACATGAACTACTAGCTCGCCATTTTTTCGGGCACTAGCAATAAGTTGGGCGGCGTTGTCGGCCGCTGCTTCCATGCCGACAAGGGGCCATTTGCCACCAGGGAAATAGTCGTTTTGAATGTCTACTACTATTAATGCTCTCTTTGCCATTGCTCTATCCTATGTATTTACTTACTGATGCTTACTGACTTTTCTTTTCGTCTGAAATTGAACTTAGTTTTCCCTGCGCATCGTATACGGTTACAGGTCCGAACAATTCAAGGTCACTCTTTATTTTCTTGGCATCGCCAACGGCCGCCACAACCAGGTTGTTTGAGTCAATTAGTTTGCGGGCTGCTGCTCTGACATCGTCGACTTTTACTGCAGTAACTTTTTCAGCATAAGTCTTGAGGAAATCATCGGGAAGATCGTAGAGCTTCGCTTCTAGCAGCCTCTGGGCCAGTCCGCTTTGTGTCTCGAGGCCGAGTTGGAAGGAACCAGCTAGATAGTTTTGCGCACTCTTCAATTCAGCATCGGTAACTTTGGTTGTGCGCATGCGATCTAGTTCGTAGAGAAATTCTTGCAACGATGGGTTGGTCACCTCGGTGCGCACATTGGCACCAGCAAAGAAGGTGCCAGGTTGTTTGCGAGCAGACATGCGACTATAGGCGCCATAGGTATAGCCTTTTGCTTCGCGAATATTGAGGAACAGTCTGGCGTGAGCTGCACCGCCAAGAATCTGATTCATTACTACCATGGCGAAGTAATCAGGATCGCTTCTTTTTACGCCAACATTTCCTACCTTAATAGCTGTTTGCACAGAACCTGGACGGTCGACTAGATAAATGCGTCTGCCGTTTTGTTTAGGCATCTCTGGCTGAGCTGCCATTGGCACATCTGAGGCCTTCCACTGCTCACCAAATTTGCTGGCAATTAGCTCGCGCATTTTGTTCTTATCAAAGTCACCAACCACAACCATTACTGAATGATTCGGCTGGTAATGGGCCTTGTGATAAGCCTCTATGTCTTTTCTCGTGATTTTGTTGAGCGATTCTTCGGTGGGTGCTATTACAGAATAGGGATGCTCGCCGAAGAGCACTTTGTTGAATCTCTCTTCTACCAGAAATTCAGGGTTTCCTCGTTTAATAGTGAGGGCCTGAATCTGATTGATCTTCTTTAGGGACAATTCGTTTTCGGGAAAACTTGGATGCAGCAGCACGTCGGATAGCACATCAAAGAGTCGGCCAGTGTATGGCGATAGAGCTGAACCGCTCAAGATTGTGTAATCGTAGTCAGTGCTCGCGGCTAAACCACCGCCAATGAAGTCAATTTCAGAGGCAATCTCTTTGCTTTTTCTGGTGGTGGTGCCTTCTGTTAGCAGGTCGGCGGTCATATCGGCTAGACCCAGCATGTCCTTTGGCTCGTTGCTGGATCCGTCCCTAAAGCCAATTGTGGCTGAGATAAAGGGATAGCGGTGGTCTTCAACCAGTTGCACTTCCAGGCCATTTTCTAGCTTGTAGCTGGTGATTTCTGGTAGGTTAAAAGGCCTAGGTGCTGACATTTTTGGCGCATCTTTGCGCCATGCTTCAACTGCCGTATTGGTTACCTGGGCGCGAGAGATGCTCTGGGCTTTTGGTATCACTGGCTGCTCTGGTGCGACGACGCTGCTCGTGGTTGGCTTTGTCTTCGGTGCGATTTTTACTTTAGCCAGGGCTGGCAAAAGTGATGAGGTGAGCAAAAGGGATACGGCGGTGAGGCTGAAGAGTCTTGTTTTTAGTGCTTGCAATTTCATTTTTAACTCTAGCTTTCCTTTTTCTTTGCCGGAACCACATCGACAGTGGTGGAACCTTCGTGATTAAACATTTTGCCAGCCACGCGTTGAATGTCATCTGTGGTGACATTCAGATAGGCCTCGACATCTTTGTCGACCAAACCCGGGTCTCCAAAGAAAGACGTATACTCGGCCAGAATTTCAGCTCTTCCCAAAGATCTCTGCAGTGACGAGTGGCTGTTAGACGAGAAAAGCTGGCGCAAAATTTGGTTTTTTGCTTTTTGTAATTCTACGTCGGTCACCTTTGCCGTTTTGATTTTGTCTAACTCTTGAAAGACGACCTCTCTCACTTTTTCAGGAGTTGAGCCTGGCTTGTAGACTACGAAAGTCTCAAAAAGTGATGGGCCGCGGCGCTCATCGTAAGAGCAGTCAACTTGCAAGGCCACTTGATCTTCTTTGACCAGGCGTTGGTAGAGTCTCGATGACTCGCCAGTGGCAAGGATAGTCTGCAGCAAGTTAAGGGCGTAGAAGTCTTTCTCTCTTCGTGCCGGTGCTTTCCAGGCAATCCAGAAGGCCGGAGCCTGGGCCTGTGGATCTTCCACGCGCAAGTACTTGGCCTTAGTCTGAGTTGGTTCGCTCAGATCAGGTCGCTTTGGCAGGATGACTTTGGGAATAGTGGCGAAGTATTTTTCTACCAAGCGGGCTGCTTCATCACTGTTGAAATCACCAACGATTGCCATGGTGGCATTGTTAGGAGCATAGTATGTGTCGAAGAATTTGCGCACGTCCTCTACTGAAGATGCTTCTAGATCTTCAAAGTAGCCAATCGGTGGGTGGCCATTGCTCCAGTTATCGAAAGCCATTTCTTCAAGTTTAATTGAAGCTGGTACATAAGGTTGGTTGTCGACTCTCAGTCGCTTCTCTTCTTTTACGGTCTCTAGCTGGTTGGCAAATTTTTCGGGCGTGACCTTGAGAGAGCGCATGCGGTCAGACTCAAGCCAAAGTGCCAGTTCTAACTGATTGCTAGGCATCTTTTCAAAGTAGTTAGTGAAATCCGCATGAGTCGAGGCATTTAGACTGCCGCCGGCACTTTCGATGTATTTGAAGTGTTCCATCTTGCCGACATTTTCTGAGCCTTGAAACATCATGTGTTCAAAGAGGTGAGCGAAACCAGAGCGCTTTTTCACTTCATCTCTGGCGCCAACGTCATAGACAATTGCTACTGATACCACTGGAACCGAATGATCTTCTGAGAGAACTACCCTGAGACCATTGGCCAATTTAAAGTCTTTGTTGACTGGTATGAGCGGGCTCTTGATTTTGATGTCAGGCTTGTCAGTGCTCGCTGCATCTGTTGCATAGGCTGGATTGTTTGATATTGCAGCGGTGAGGCAAAGTGCTAGGCCTAGAGTCAAGCTAAGAGACCTAATATTGGCCAGTTTACTCATGGGCCAATTTTTTTGAAAGTTCATTCGCAGGATTGATCCTTATCTTAAATAGTTTTTTTATGAGTTCGTCGCACTCAGCTCAGTTCAGCTCTATCAGTCATCTTCGTCGTCATCAGTACCCAGTAAAACACTGGACCAGAATATCGAAACTACCAGGAGCGCCAATATCCCGCCGCCAACGCAGATTTTCTCAGGTACGCCATAGCGGTGCAGCATTAGATAGGAGGATAGGCTGAGTACCAGTCCTAATAGTGCGACTACATGGTTAAGTGAGAAGCTGCGTAGCATTTACTTTTCTCTCAGTGCTTGTTGCCTATATAGCTCTTAGCCGCGGGCTGATTTGAGAGTATCGGCACAAGTGCATTTTTCTCTGCCATCAGGAATGGTTTCAATTAAGTTGACCAGCAGGCTTTGCAGTTTTGTGATGTTAGCGGCAAATACTTTCATCACTTCTGCGTGTGAAACTGGCTCCACGTTGGCGGTTACTCCACTATCATAGTCGGTAATCAGCGAAACGTTAACAACGCACATGGAAAGCTCTTTAGCCAGGTAAGCTTCAGGGTATTGGGTCATATTGATCACTTCCCAACCCATTTTGTTGAACCAGGCCGATTCGGCTTTGGTGGAGAAGCGGGGACCCTGAATTACCACCACGGTGCCCGATGGGTGCATGGTTATGCCAGCCTTCTCTCCTGCCTTAACTGCTAGTTCCCGCAGCTGGGGGCAGTAGCATTCGGCTGGTGATACGTGGGTGGTGATTGGTCCATCATAAAAAGTATCGGCGCGGCCAGAGGTGCGGTCGATGAATTGGTCACAAACCACAAACTCGCCTGGTTTAACGTGCGCCTGCAGTGAGCCAGCAGCACAAGGGGAGACCAGTCTGGTTACACCGAGTGATTTCATGGCCCAGAGATTGGCTCTAAAAGGCACTTTGTGCGGAGGAATAGTGTGCTTTTCACCGTGGCGAGGCATAAAAGCTACGCGCTTTCCGCCCATGGTGCCAATCGCAACCGCTGCAGACGGTGGGCCATATGGTGTTTCTATCATTTTCTCTTCGTATTTGTCGAAGAGTTTGTAGAAGCCTGAGCCTCCAAAGATTCCAATATCTGCTAGATCGGCTGAGTTTGATGGTGATTTTGTTGCCATGAGATTCTCGTGTGGGAAAGCCTACTAAATAAGTGCCAAAAATATAGCCATGATCCTAGCACTAACCAACAATGGCTTAATTAGCATTTCTGCACTCGCATTAACTAGGCGGCCAGCAGGCTTACCAGAAAAAAAATTGACTGAAATAGTCTAAAACCTGGCGTGACTGGGTATAAAGAGCTTGTCAAGGTAGTGATTTCGTTTCGAAAGTAAGTCGGGGTCTTGTTTTATATGTTATGGAAACACCTTTTAGCACTTCCAGTTGCTCTATCACTGGCTTTAGGCGGCTCTGGTCTATTAGGTGCTCAGACTCAAAATACTTACGTTGCCTCACTTCCTGATAAAGAGCGGCTGGCCCACAACATCGCTCTAGTACCATCAATACGTCCAGATGGCCTCTATCATCGAGTCTGGCGTTTGATCAAAGAAGACTATTATGAACCCAGTTTTACTGGTCAATCCTGGGACCGTTGGGAACATCGCTACGACGGCAAGTTGAAAACCCTTGAAGATGCGCACAAAGCCATCGAAACCATGTTGGCCAGTTTGGGTGACCGCTACACTCGCTTCTTAGACCGAGATGCCTTTGATGATGAAAAATCGCAAATTGATGCCAAGCTCTTTGGCATTGGTGTGCAGATTGGCTTAGATCCTGATAGCCACAAAGTCATTGTCATAACCCCAATTGAAGACACACCAGCCTACAAGGCGGGAATTCTAGCTTCGGATGAAATTACTGAAATCGACGGCAAGAGCACCAAGGGCTTTAATGTCGAGGATGCCGCAAAGCATATTCGCGGTGAGATAAATACGCCGGTCAATCTGGTTTTGACCCGCAGTGGTAAGCGAGTGAAGGTAAAAGTCGTACGGGCTGAAATTGCCATCAAGGCAATACCGACAGCTAAAATGCTTGACTCTGAAGTAGGCTACATCAGACTCTCTAGCTTCATCTCGCAGCAAGCAAATCGCGAAATGAAAGATGCGATTGCCAAACTATCTGGCGCTAAAGGCCTGGTTCTTGACCTGCGTGATAACCCTGGTGGTCTTTTGACCAACGCCATAGACATCTCAAATATGTTTCTCGATTCAGGAAATATTTTGTCCACGGTAGACCGCGATGGTTACAAAACCCCTGCTCAGTCTGATGGTCATCCTATTTGTATGAAGCCCCTGGCGCTCTTGATCAATAAAGGCAGCGCTTCTGCTTCTGAAATTACATCTGGTGCCCTACATGATAATAATCGCGCCATCCTGGTGGGTCAGCGAACTTTCGGTAAAGGACTGGTACAGGGAATTAACCGCCTTGAAGATGGCAGCGGTGTCAATGTCACCATTGCCAAATACCTAACGCCAAGTGATACCGATATTCACAAGAAAGGCATCTCTCCAGATGTTGCTATTGAGCTTTCAGAGCAAGACTTGAAGGATAAAAAAGGTCCTTGGTGGTTAGAAAAGCCAACCGCAGGGGTTCGTCGCGGTCCTGAGGACGGTAAAGATGTGCAGCTAAAAGCGGCGCTAGAAGCTGTGCATAAGCGTATTCAAGATGCCGATCACCTGGCCGTGCACGTTAGATAACAAAAAAGCAGATAATAAAATCAAATTTCTACTTCTGGCATAGTCAACAGTGGCAGGCAACTTGATATTCTAGTTGCTCAGTTAGATGGGTTGATTAATGTCAACTGGAACGCATCCACAGACTACTCAAGTTGGCAAGCAAGTAAGAAGCAACGGTCTTACCATCATTGGTACTGAGGCAGGTTGCGGGAAGACTGTCTTTATGACAGGCCTAGCTGCCATGTTGCGACAGCAAGGCGTGGCGCTGAGCGCTGTTAAACCAATCTCTTTTGCTAGCAAAGATCGCGCCGAGTCTGAAATCTCGTTTATATGCTCTATTAGTGGCACTCCTCGCAATTATCCTACTACCGTTATTTCATCGGCAAAGAATCTTTCGGAAGCTCAATGGGAGCACTCACTTTCGGTTGGCCATGACTCCTCTCAATTTATGTTTGTAGAGACTCCCGGTGGCTGTGCTTCACCCATGAGTTTCGAGCAGAATAGCGTGGGCACTTTGGCACATTCTTGGAAAGACACGCGCGACTTTGCTCGCGAGCTTGGTTACTCATGCGTTATTGTTGCTCACCACAATCAGGATGCTATCGAGAAACTAGTCTTGGCCTATAGCTATTTACACGAGCTGCCCATCACCGGCATGGTTACTGTTGAAACGCAGGCAGATGAAGGTAAGGTGCTAGAGAGTAAACTAACCCGAACTGAAGTGGCATTGTTGCTTGCTTCTCGCACAAATGTTCCTTATCTTGGTTGTCTCAAGTTCAGTCCTTCGATTTCGGTACCGCGAGTCAATCAGGGTAACTTGATCAAAGTCATATCTGAAGGGGTTGATCTCCTGCTGATTCTCAAGTCTTTGAATCTCAATGTTGTCAAATAGATGATTTGAGCTAACGGCCGCCGAAGTCTCTGTAGAAGCTGTTGGGATCGTTTTGGCGCAATCGCCTTAAGGGCCTAATTTCTTGTAAGACTTCTTGACCGGTGTGACGCAGAATCTCTCGCAGGCTTTTACTTCTTGGCGGAACTGTTGCTTGACTGGCTTTTTTTCTCGCAGGCTTTGCTTGTGCCTTTTTAACTGCTTTCTTCGCTGCCTTAATGGCTGGTTTGGCAATTTCTGTAGGCGCTAAGGAACTTTGCTCTACTGGATTCTTGCTGGAAACCGGCGGGTTAACTGGGCTCGGGGAAGTGCTGGCGTTGCCTCTGCTTGGTTGCTCAGCGGTGCCATCACCAGTAGTATTAGTCTTAGGAAGATTATTGCGAAAGCTCGATTCTTCTACCACACTGTCATGCAGCATGTTGTAGATAGAACTTGTCACGGCCGCACAGAGCATGATTACTAGTGCCACTACTACAGCTATAACTGTTACTCGTTTTGTTCCTACTTTATCTGAGCTGGAATGGTCTGGGCTTGCCTGAGAAGTCTTCCGGTTGCTGGAACTTGCTTTGCTGGAATGCGGCTCCAAGTTTTTGCTTGCTTGAGGTGTGCCAGATTTGGTTGGACCAGTTTTAGCTAGACTAGTTTTAGCTTTATCAGCTTTCGTCTGAGTGGCTTGAGCGACGGCGTCGACTTTCTCATAAGTAAGAGTTGCCTCGGATTCAAGGCGATTAGGATAGTTCTTAAGCAGTTCCGCTCGTAGTTCTTGCATTGTAGCGAAGCGCTCGTCCGGATTTTTTTGCAGGCATTTCAGCACTACGGCCTCTAGCTTGCCTGGCAGATTGAGCCCGGGAGCAATGCTCTCGAATGATGGTGGATACTCCGATAATTTGCGCGCAATTGTTTCTGGGAAGCTGGCACCACGGTGGGGCACTTCCCCTGTGAGGCTGCGAAACATCACCACCCCGAGGCTGTAAATATCAGAGCGGTTGTCAACTGTCCCGCCAGTGCATTGTTCAGGACTCATATAAAATGGTGAGCCCCAAATTTCACCAGATTTTGTCAGTTGCTGGACTTCAGAAGTCAATTTGACAATTCCAAAATCAAGTATTTTGGCGAACTCAAATTGCTCGCGAATGCCGATCATGATATTGAGAGGTTTGAGGTCGCGGTGGATAATTCCCTGGCTGTGAGCGTAGCTCATGGCCTCGCAGATTTGTACGAATATCTGCAGTGCTCGAGCCATTTCCAGGCGCTTTTCTTGGTCTAAAATTGTTTGGAGTGATTTGCCCTCCACTAGTTCTAATACTAAGTAAGGCTCTCGCTTTTCGGTGAAGCCAAAGTCAAAGGTTGTGACTATACCTGGATGGTTCAGCTGACCTAAGGCCTTGGCTTCTCGGCCAAGTCTCTGAACGGCAGTGGCGTCAGTGGCAATCTCCAGGGGCAAGAATTTTATAGCGACATCGCGGCCAATGGTTTCTTGACTTGCCCGAAAGACATTGCCCATGCCACCGGTGCCAAGCACTCCGGTCAGTACGTAGGCGTGACCTACCCTTGTGCCGATAAGATCAGCCGCTGTTGCTTGTTTAACAGTAAATTCTTGGGGATCCAATTGCTTACTTCAGTTGTCTACTTCAAGCTGACCTTAGATGCCTGGCTTCTATTTTAGCCTGATTTACTGATAGATTTTTGCTTGCACTGAAGTCAACTATAAAACATATATATCGTAGGGGCATTTTTAAGGCAAAATGTGTTACTTATTTAGCGTCAGCACCGCCGTGAGTGAGAAGTGAAAGACGCACACCATGACTCAAGTAAGACACTGGCCAACGAGCTTAAGCTGCCGTCCAATTCTAGCGAGCTGATTATCTACACTATGTCTGATTCAAGCGGTGAGACTGCTGAATCTGTTGCTCGAGCTGCTCTTGTGCAGTTTCCCCCTGGCCATGCTTCTATCTATAGATTGCCACAGGTGCGCAGTTCGCAGCAAATTCCTGCCATGGTCAAGGAAATTTCCCAGGGCCGTTCAATAATTGCTTATACTTTGGTTTTGCCTGAATACAGAGAAACTCTTGAGGCCGAGGCCAACAAATACAAAGTGCCGAGCATCGATTTAATTGGTGGTTTGATGGCTCGTATCGGTAATTTGACCGGAGCTCAACCGCTCTCGCAGCCGGGACGCCTGCACTTGCTCGACGAAACCTATTTCAGGCGCATTGAGGCTGTCGACTTTGCTATACGCTTTGACGATGGCAAAAATCCTGATGGCATCTTGCAAGCCGATGTGGTTCTAGTTGGAGTTTCTCGTACAAGCAAAACTCCTAACTGTATGTATTTGGCTCATCACTATGGCCTTAAGGCTGCCAATGTGCCGATAGTCTATGGCGTCGAACCGCCTCTTGCTCTATTTCAAGTACCGGCTAAGCGCATCTTTGGCTTGAAAATTGATCCTTACCAATTACAAGAAATTAGAAGTACAAGAGCAGCTGTTCTTGGTATGCCTGGCACTAGTGACTACGCTGATCCCGATCGCATTATGCAAGAGAGTCGCTACGCCAAGAAAATTTTCAGAGAGCTAAAATGTCATATCCTCGACGTTTCAGCTAAGGCCATAGAAGAAACATCATCCGAAATTTATATGAATATACGCGACGACTAAACTTCGAATCTTGACCCGAATCTAGCCCCAAACCAACAATGGAGAGAGAAATCATGGTGAGTATGACAGAGAGCAGTCAAGCTCAATTGAAGGATAAATATGCGCAGCTCAAACTAGCGAAGCGCGTTTATCTTTTTGAAGAAGGCTTTGATGCTTTTGCTGGCAATCGTGATGCTATGAAAGACTTGCTTGGTGGCAAAGGGGCTGGACTGGCAGAAATGACCCACTCAGGGGTCAACGTTCCACCTGGTTTGACCATACTCACTTCATGTTGCCGAGAATATACCGACAATTCACAGACAATGCCTCCTGGTCTATTTGATGAAGTGATGGTTGAGTTAGCCCATGTAGAGAAGAAAGTTGGTCGTACCCTTGGCGATCTGAAAAATCCACTGCTTCTTTCTGTTCGCTCTGGCGCTAAGTTCTCTATGCCAGGCATGATGGATACGATTTTAAATCTCGGTCTAAACGATAAGACGGTTGAATCAATTACCGCTTTGACTAGCAATGCACGCTTTGCCTGGGATAGCTATCGTCGCTTCATCGCTATGTATGGCAGTGTGGTTCTTGAGATTAGCAAGGATAGTTTTGAAGACTTGCTAGAAGATTTGAAAGATGAGCTCAAAATTGAAAGTGACGCTGAGTTCACGGTCGAGAATTTGAAAAATTTGGTTGAGCAGTTTAAAGCACTGGTGCAAACCCGCTCAGGCAAGCCTTTCCCACAAGATGCTAAAGAGCAACTGCAAGGCGCTATCGAAGCCGTATTTAGATCATGGAATAACAGCCGGGCAATCTATTACCGCAATCTCAATAAAATTGACCACAACTTGGGTACTGCTGTTAACGTGCAGTCAATGGTATTTGGCAATTTTGATGATACGTCTGCTACCGGTGTATGTTTCACTCGTAACCCCAGTACTGGTGAAAAGCTTTTGTATGGTGAGTATCTAGTAAATGCTCAGGGTGAAGATGTGGTGGCAGGTACCCGCACTCCACTGAAAATATCTGATATGGCAAAAGGAATGCCCAGTGTCTACGAAGAACTCCTCGCCAATGTCGGTCGCCTTGAACAGTATTACCGCGACATGCAAGATATTGAGTTTACGATTGAGCAAGGCAAGCTCTACTTATTGCAGACCAGAAGCGGTAAACGCACTGCGGCTGCTGCCGTTAAAGTTGCTGTTGATATGGTAAGTGAAGGCATTCTCACTCGCGAAGAAGCTCTTAATCGAGTGGAGCCAATGCAACTTAATCAGTTACTTCTGCCTTCGTTTATTGCTGAAGACAAAGCTAAGGCTAAGAAAGAAAATCGACTGATTGCCACTGGTCTCAATGCCTCTCCAGGTGCGGCTATCGGCAAAATCATTTTCAATCCTGATGAAGCAGAAAAAATGGCCAGCCAAGGTCTTAAAGTTATCCTGATTAGAATTGAGACCTGTCCTGATGATATCCATGGCATTGTTCCAGCTCAAGGTGTGATCACCAGTCGCGGTGGCATGACTAGCCACGCCGCTGTAGTTGCTCGCGGTATGGGTAAGCCCTGCGTTGCCGGCTGTGAGGCTTTGAAAATTGATCTTGACCGCGAAGAAATGTATGTTGGCACTAAGCTCTTCAAGAAAGGCGATTTGATTTCAATTGATGGTTCAACTGGTGAAATTTTCGAAGGACAGATCATCACCCACGATCCTGATTTCTCGCAAGACTTCAAGACATTGCTTCAGTGGGCTGATCAGGTCAGAACACTGCTGATTCGCACTAACGCTGACACTCCTGAAGATGCCAAACTGGCTCGTGAGTTCGGTGCTCAAGGCATTGGCTTGTGCCGTACAGAGCACATGTTTATGGCCCAAGATCGCCTTCCTGTAATGCAACAGATGATCTTGTCTAATACTGATTTAGAGCGGGAAGAGGCCCTGGCTAAACTCTTGCCTATGCAAAGGCAAGACTTTACTGGAATATTCCAGGCCATGGCCGGGCTGCCTGTCACTATCCGTCTACTTGATCCTCCTCTACACGAGTTCTTGCCTAAAGAAGAGCACCTTATCGAAGAAGTTGCCACTATGCGTGCTAAGGGCACCAAAGGGCCAGAACTGCGTGAAAAAGAAGTACTGCTTAAAAAAGTCGGTGAGCTGAAAGAGGCTAATCCGATGATGGGTCTGCGCGGTTGCCGCCTGGGCTTGCTTTATCCCGGCATCAATAAGATGCAGGTGCAGGCTATATTTGAGGCTGCTATTGCCGTGAAGAAACAAGGCATTGAAGTCTTGCCTGAGATAATGATTCCTCTTGTTGGTCATGTCAACGAGCTGAAATTTGCCAGACTGCAGCTTGAAGCCGTAGCTAAAGAAGTTATGGAACGCGAAGGCTGCGAGATTGTCTATAAATTCGGCACCATGATTGAGATTCCTCGTGCTTGCCTCACTGCTGATGCCATTGCTGAATATGCTGAATTCTTTAGCTTCGGCACCAACGATCTCACCCAGATGACCTTCGGCTATTCCCGCGATGACGCTGAAGGCAAATTCCTGCAGCGCTACCTTGATGGAGTTGATTGTCTTGGTACTAAAGAAAAAGTACTGAACAGCAATCCCTTTGAGGTTTTAGACTTTGACGGGGTCGGTAAACTCATGCAGATAGCCGTCGATTTGGGTCGTAAAACAAAACCTGACCTGAAACTGGGCATCTGTGGCGAACACGGCGGTGAACCGCAGTCAATCGCCTTTGCCCATAAGCTGGGCCTTACTTATGTTAGTTGTTCACCTTTCCGTGTGCCAGTGGCACGTTTGGCCGCGGCTCAAGCGACTCTGGTGAGTGGTGAGCGCGATAAATAGGTAAGTCAGTAAGCTCTTAGTGCTTAGGGATATTTCGAAAATTACTTGGGCAAAACCCAACTGAGAAAGGTTTAGAAGATCCCCTTGCACTGGTAGAAAATAAATGAAGGTAGAGGAAAGTAACCGCGGACCCACGATAGTCATGTCCATCGATGAGAATGTAGACGCCCTTTTGCGGCTTCTACCAGATATGGAGCAGTCGCTCGGCCCAGATCACCCAGATTTGGCTGATTACTATATTTCGCTTGGTCTTTTGCTCTATCACGACAGTCGTTTTGAGGAGGCTGAGGAGCTATTTATTAAGGCTCTGGCCATGCGCGAGCGGCTTCTAGCTGTTGATCACCCTGACGTGGCGGCGGCCCTAAACCATCTTGGTCTGGTCTATCTGGCTCAAGGCAAGTATGCTGACGCTGAGCCCTTATTTAAGAGGGCTTTGAGTTTACAAGAAAAGGTGCTCGGTCCTGAACACCTTAATATTGCCTCTGCTCTCAGTAATCTTGGTGATCTTTATATGACCCTCAGTCGCTTTAATGAAGCTGAGGAAGTCTTGCGCCGTGGCTTGAAGATTAGAGAGCGCTATTTGGGCCTGGAAGACAGTAGTTTGATTGAAATTCTCAATTCTTTGGCCAATATTTATGCAGAGCAGGGGCGCCGTGCTGACGCTGAACCTCTATTCAGGCGGGTCTTGAAAATTGAAGAGCGGGTTCATGGAAATGACCACCCTAATGTAGCCAATGCCTTGAACAATCTTGCCTCATTGTTTTTAGCTAAAGAGCAGTTTGAACAAGCCGAACCTATGCACCGGCGTGCTTTGGCCATTCGCGAGCGGGTGCTTAGCCCCGATCATCCGAAGGTGGCTGAAAGTCTCAATAATTTGGGTTGGCTTTACCATCAACATGGCAACCACGCTCGGGCAGAGAGTCTATATCGGCGTGCCATCGAAATTTGGGAACGCGCCCTTGGACCGGAGCACGCTTATGTAGCTGCTTGCCTAGAAAATTATGCAGAGCTTTTGCGCAAGACTAACCGCTCAACAGAAGCGGTGACGCTCGATCGTCGGGTACAGTTGATTCGCTCTAAATATATGGAATAGTCTAGCTATTCTTGTTGGAAAACTCGGCCGGTATGCCTCGAGCAATCAGGCGCATTAGGCCTGGCGCCATGCCATGGAGGCGTTCGGCAAATTGACCAGGAAGAGTGAGAATTAGCTCGTGAGAACCACCACGGGCGAGTGCTCTTTCTATGTCGCTGGCGCATTGCTTGGTGCTGATGCTGAGTACGTGCTTCATGAGCACGCCGCTGAGATCTTGGCGCTCAGCAATCAGGGTTGGGTTTTTCTGCCCGGCCACAGCGTTCTTTTCAAAAAATTCGGTGCGCACCCACCCTGGGCAAACGGTAATGACATCAATAAGATTGCCAATTTCGGCCGCCAAACCTTCAGACAGCCCAGTCAGGGCAAACTTGCTTGAGCAATAGCTGACACTGCCAGGAAAAGATATTTTTCCTGCCACCGATGCCACATTGACGATCTTGCCAGCAGTCGATTTTTTCAGGTGAGGCAGGGCTGCATAGGTGAGAGCCAGCGGGGTGAAGAAATTGACTTCAAAGAGCCGCCTCCAGTCTGACATAGAGAGAGCCTCAAATTTTCCCGGTATGGCCATGCCGGCGTTATTAACAATAATATCAATGCCACCATAGGCAGTGAGGCATTTTTCTACGAGGGTATTAGTCATCCCCTCTGCGGCAATATCACCAACAACAGTTTCGGCCTTGCCGCCAAGGGCGACTACTTGTTCTGCCGCGCTCGTTAAGTCGCCTTCACTGCGGGCAGTTAAGACCAAATGGGCCTTGTATTTCTCTGCTAAGAGCAAAGCTAGCCCGCGGCCAATGCCTGTTGAAGCGCCAGTGATTATGACCTTAGTGTTTTGTTCTATTGTTTTTGCCATTTTTTGTTCTATATGAAGAAGAGAGTTTCAATACCATAAATCGACAGCAAATAAGACAATTCTGCATCATACTCTGTGCTGAGCAGAACTGACTTTAGAGCATCAATTGAAGATGAACTGCGGTAGCGTGTCTTCAATAATTTTAAGTGCCTTTGGGCCAGAGGTGAGCTGCACTCTGACAGGCTGAGGCGGTAGGCTTCTAATAAATAACCGGCCGCTATGTATTGAGCTAGCATCATGCTCAGTAGCATCAAATAGGTGGCTGGACTGTCCACAGTTTGAGTTAAATAGAGAACTAATGAGCCCATTAGTAGAAGTATCAAAAATGCAAAAATGCTTAATCCATTTAGGATGGCATTGACCAGATGGATAAAATATTGCAGTGCTGTGATGCGAAAATTGCGTCTGGTAGCATGGTTCAATACTTCACAGAGATCTTCATAGAGTGGTATGAAGGAACGGGCACCAATAGCGGCTTTTACTGTGCATGCTGTTAAAGCTGAAGCGGCGAAAATAATAAGAGCGTGGGTATGATTTGGTATTGCCAGTAGTAGCAGTGTGACAAAGATTATTTGGGCAATTACGAAACAGACAGAGTAGATTGTTGCTAGTTTTTGTCTTGGCTTCGGTTCCAATAGTAGACCCTTAGCCAGCAGCTCTGCTTGTAGTTCGACTTCAAATTCTTGTTTTAGCCCTGATGAACCTATTTGGGCCAGAATGCGCATTAGACCAGTTTTTGAAATGTATTTACTGAGTTGGCGGGGGTCATTCAAGATTTCTTTGGCGGTGCCTTTTAGGGCATTGGAGAGAAATCGATAAAGTATTGGCAGTCGGCGAATAAAGCCGATAGGGTCCTTTTTGTAATTTAGACCGGCCGCGTCAATGGTTTTTTCGCCCCAATTTTTCAGTGACGACTTAATTATCTCTTGCAGCCTGGTTTCGAAGTAGCTGTTCGAACTTGCGCCGGGCAGTGCCGCTAGAGTCGATGAAGATGCCGGTTGAGAAGATGAAGACGCGGCTATCAAAAGGGAGTCGCTTGAGTTGTTCAAGCGGCTCTTCACTTCTTTATGTAGCATGTCAAATACCAGTATGCTTAAAGCAAATGTGGTGTCACCATTGCGCGACAGATAGGCAATCTCCACTGGTTCTAAATCCAGATGCTCTCCAGCGCTGAGGTTGTCTTTAGTATGTTCACCTGACAAAAAGCTCCGCAAAACCACAAGGGTTATGCAGACGACAATTAGTTCGACGAAATACACTAAATTAGTTAGCCGGCCTTGGTGAGCATGCTTGCAGTCATTGAGCCCGTTACAACTTTTTGACGTAGGCCAAGTTTTCTCATGGTCTCAACTAAATCTTTCAAGCTGGCATCAGGTGATAGTTGTGCATCTGACTCAAAAGTCAGCGGCCCTTCAATCGCTTTAGCGTCACCCTGGTGCAGAATGATGACAGGAATATCGCTGTAAGTATGTTTGACCCGACGCAGGGTGGTTACTGCTTCGATTCCGACTGTAGAAAGGCTCAGTACTACTAGATCGGCTTGGCTTTCGCGAATTTTTTGCTCTAATTTGCTTGTTGGCAGAGCGGTGCCGACCACTTCGAAGTCTTTATGTTGCTCAAGCCAAAGGCTCAGCGTAACCAGTGCCAGACGGTCGCTGTCGACGATGAAAACTTTGGTGGGCGGGTTCATAAGTTCTTTCCTTACCTGACCTGCGGGTTGCCTGAATTTGAGAGTGAAGTGGGGGGGCGATCTTCAATTTGTATCTTTGCGCTTGTACAAATTCAACATCACAAGCTACATGCACAAAGTAGAACAATAGACTGTAGAACTACCAGCCCAACTGCTTCATTAACTCGTTTTGAAAAATAAAGACAAACTGAAGATGTATGCAAGTGTATACCCTTAGCTAGCTTTTTGGAATGTCATGTCCGGACTGGCAATTACGGTGGCCTCATGGTTGAAAAGGCTGAAATAGCGCGGGGAAAGCCGGGCTGTCAAGAGATAAGATGCAAGAAACTTAATCAGCCTTTGGCCTGCTTAGAACAAGTCAATAGTTAGTCTGTAAATTCCAGCGATAGATCTACATTGCGTGCAGAGTGAGTCAGGGCGCCGGTTGAGATGGCGTTTACTCCGTTTATGAGATAACCAGTGAGGTTTTCTAAAGTAATGCCACCGGACACTTCGACAAAATACTCACTATTGCCATTGCTGCTATTGATCGATATCTTTTGGATGCACTGACGTACTTGCTCTGGACTCATATTGTCAAGCAACACCCGCTTGGCTCCAAGGTCTAGTGCCGCTTGCAGCTCTTCTAAATTACTGACTTCAACCGACAGTATTTGACTCATCTGCAGATGAGGATGAGCTTTGAGAAACTTCTCGGCTGCTAGCAGCGCGGGTTTTACTCCGCCAGCAATTTTTAAATGATTGTCTTTAATCAGAATCGCATCAAAGAGGCCAAAGCGGTGGTTTGTTCCCCCACCAGCTCGTACCCCGTAGCGCTCAAGCACGCGCAGTCCTGGAGAGGTTTTCCTTGTATCAAGTATGGCGATACCCTTGGGGCTAGCCAGGCTGGTGTAGCGTCTTGTTTGAGTGGCAATACCAGAGAGTCTTTGCATGATGTTGAGGGCTAGCCTTTCACCCTTGAGGATAGCCTGGGCCGGTCCCCTCAATTTGGCTACAACCACAGGGGTTTTTACATCCTCTATATAAGTTCCATCGGCTACCAGCAGGTCAATTTCAATAGTTTTGCTCAGGCGCTCCATTACTCGGGCTAAGAATGGCAATCCTGCTACTACTGCGGGCTCTTTCAAGAGAATGTCAGCGCTTGTTTGGAGGTCGGGCTTGACGGTTGCCGAAGTTGTGAGGTCGAAAGGCTGCTCGCTGTCCTCGTTTAGGCCGCCGAAGTCTTCCAGAAAGGCCAGATCAAGAAGCTTCTCGATTAGCTCCTCTTGCAGGTGGGCTGTAATTTTCGTTGATATTACGGATGACATAAACTTTCGCGGCCCTTTGTATTCTAGTTGAGAGTGCGTTAATATTATAAGCTTCGCTGGCTCTGGGTCTATGGAGTTGATATGAAGCTTGAAAGAGCGGTGGCTACAACCGTAAATTTGAAGATAACAACCGTGATTGCCATTATGGTAGTTGAGTTTCTCGTGGTTGCCTGCGTTGCTTCTGTTGCTGCCAATTCGCAAGTATACGGCAGCCTCCAGCGTAGCCGCGATGCTCTCCTTGACCAACGAAGTTATTTACAGGGCGAAGCTAATCGCTTAGCTGTAAGAATATCTGCTTTGCAAACTCAGCTTGATACCGTCAACAGTTATTTGCGTGACAATGATCGAGCGCTGCGTGATGTTGAAACTGCTATGAACCGTGCACAGTAAGAGCCAAGGAGAATAATGATGTTAAACAATCAATCTAGAATGGCTCTGAAGCTGCCAACCATTACTCTCTTGGCATTAGGCTTTGTCTGTTGCTCTCCTCTAAGCCTTTCCCGTGCGATCGCTGCTGAAACAAAAGATACGAAAGATGAGTGCGATGTTACTTGCGTTGATCCTCATGCGGCCTGTGTTGAATCGCAAAAGGTTATTGATACTTTGCATGAAATGGCCAAGGCCATAAACAAAGGTGATTTCGAACACTTCGCTGAGTATTTCGATGAAAATGTCACGACTTTTGACGATATCACCAAGCAATTGTTAGTCGGTAAAAAGCAAGTTATTGCTCGTATTAAAGAGCGCTATGAACAGTCAGTGCAGGCCTCTGAGGCCCATGCTGTCTCTTATACCATCTACCAGCCCTATGCTAAAGTTCACGGCAACACAGCCACTGTTACGTGTGTTTTGCGTAAGGTGATGGGTGGTAAGCATCCTGTGGTCTTTGAGTCGCATGACACAAAAGTGTTTGTCAAAGAAGGCGATAAATGGAAGGAATTGCATAGCCAGGGGCTTTGGAAAAAGGTTTCTTCTTAGCTTATTTGCTGAGAACGAAATTGAGGCCTTCCAAGTAAAACTCAGATGATGGCACGCCATGCTTATCTGGTACTTCTATTAGCTTGGTGGGCAGATTTGCTTCTTTCAGTTTTTCCTCTAGAGCTTTTTGAAAGGCTGGCGGAATGACAGTGTCTTGATTAGCTGAAATCAAGGCAAACTTAGTGCCAGTCCTTATTTTATCTAGGTTGTTAATAATGCTGCGTTCTTGATACATATTCGGAACCGTCTCTGCTGGACCACCAAGGCCAATAATCATGCCGGTTTTAACCAGGCGGGAAGGGGTTTTGCGGTAAAGGGCGAGCCAGTCTCCAGCGCCTTCGCAGGCGACGATTCCTGTGATCTTGGCTTTGATGTCTTCTGCTGCCAGGTAGCTATAGGCCAGGGCGGCGCAGCCACCCATGGAGGTGCCCATGATTACAATGCGGTTGACTGGATAGCGCTCCATCAGTTCGTGAATGTTTTGATCGATGTCAGCAATCGCTGCCTTGTTGGCCCATGATGTGGTGGCGCGATAGTTGGGCGAGGCAACAATTGCGGCGGGATAATGGCTTTGAATATTTTGGGCGATGGGGCTTTGCTTGGGTGAAACAAAAGGTTCAAGATCATTTGAGCCCATGCCGTGTAAATAGATTACAAGAGTTAGATCTTTGCTGCCGTCAAAAACCATTGGCGGAGCCAGAGCGTAGAGATCGTGCACCCCATCTAACTTTGATATAAATGTGTGTCGCTCTGGTAGCTCAAGGGGCTTATCTACGGTGAAGGCCTGGTGGTTGCGCAGGGCCGCGAGGCTGTCAGCCATAACCTGTTTTTCTTTTTGAACTTTATGGAGCTTGCCAGACTGAGTCAAGAACAATATGAAAAAGACTATGCCTGCTACATCTACCAAGAGCGCGATTATTAGTGCTGAAATTAAAAGGCGATTGCGCACGCTACCTTTCCTATCTTTACCTGTGAAGCTTAGCAGAGTAATATGCATTTGGTTTAGAGAGTAAAATCTGTGTTTATGCTTGCGATAACTGGGTCTAGCTTCGTTCGCCGTATATCTTGTATGGCCTTTGCTGTACATCTTGGTCTTGCTTTTACTGTGCCAGGCTTGGCCCAGGGATCTTCTTCTGCTTCCCCTTCAGGAGTCTCGGCTCAAGCGCGGGAGCTAAATTTAAAGGGAATAGAACTTCAGTCTAGTGGCAAGCTCAAAGAGGCGGTCGAATGCTACCGCCGCGCCATTCAAATTAATCCGTCAGCAGCTGGCTATCATAATAATCTTGCTTTAGCGCTCAAAGATCTCGACCAGTTTCAACTGGCTGAGAGCGAAGCTCGTTTAGCTCTTAAGCTCAGGCCCCAAAGAGCTGACTATCACTTTAATCTCGGTATAATTTTGCAGAGACAGAAACGGTTGCCCGAAGCGGAGGCATCTTTTCGCCAGGCTATTCAGCTTGATCCTGCTGATACCGATTCGCATTTTCGCCTTGCCCAAATTCTTTTAGTTAGCAAAGATGGTTCTGAAAACACCTCTACAGACGCTGCTGAGCAAGAAATCAAGCTGGCCTTGATGCTAAAGCCAGATCGTTCTGAATATTGTGAGCTACTTGGCGACATCTACCTGAAATCGAAAAATCTGGACGAAGCTTTTAATCAATATAAGAAGGTTGTGGAGATCAGGGGCTATACTGCTGCCACTATCCCCGGTGAGCTGAAAGCAAAAATCGATTTCATTAAGACGTCAAAGCCTACTCCTTAAAACAAAAGGCGCTATTTAGTGGCAGAATCAAATTTGAACCCAGCGAAAGATCCTCTGCGGACTCTGCAAAGAAAGCTTCTCATCGCGGTTTTGTCGATAATAATTTTCAGTGCTGCTTGTCAGTTTGTTTTGTACTTCTTAGATATAGTTCGAATTCTTGGCATTTCTATTCTCATCTCGTACCTGTTTATCAGTGTCGTCGACTGGCTAGAGAAATTCCTGAAGAATCGAGCCTTTTCGATTTTCGTTGTTTACGCCATAGTTGCTGTTGTTTTAGTAATTTTGTCGCTCACTGTCGTGCCATCACTATTAGTGCAGGTCAATCAGTTGATTGAGTCGGTGTTTCATGAATTGCCGCGCACGATTGAGAGCTTCGGTCGTTCCCTTGCCCCGCTAGACGAGCGTCTTCATGCAGCTCAGATACAGGTACGGGCGATCGATCTGGTCACTACTGTGGCGCAAAATATTCCTAAGCCTGATACCTCAATGATATTTTCTCGTGTTGGTGAAGTGGCCATGTCTACTATGACTTGGTTGCTCTATGCCTTAAGTATCTTGGTGGTTTCTTTCTATTTTATGTTGGATGGATACCGTATGACCGACTGGGTTATTGCGGCATTCCCGAAGAGCTATCACCATTCACTAAAGAATATGGCAGCCGAAATTGATGTTAGTTTGCAGGCATTCTTTCGTGGGCAATTAGTGCTCGGCTTGTTCTTTGGTGTGGTTATGTTAGTGGTTTATCTGGTAATTGGTGTGCCATTTGCCCTGGTGCTTAGTGTCTTGCTAGGTATTTGGGAAGTTGTGCCAGTGATTGGGCCACCTATTGGTTTCTTGCCTGCTTTGATTGTGGTGGCATTGAACGGACTCGACAATATACCGACCAACCGTATTGGGCAGGTGGTGGTCTTGCTATTGGTTTTCAATATTTTTCAGTGGCTCAAAGACAATTTGGTGGCGCCTCGCTATATCGGCAATAAAATAGGACTTCATCCAGTTGTCATATTTATAGCGATCATGATTGGTGCCAAAATTGATGGCATGCTTGGCATTATCTTTGCCATACCAGTGGCAAGCGCTCTTAATGTTGTCTACCGCTATATGCTTCTGGGGTCAGAGGCAGAAGCTGAACAAAGCAAAAGCGAAGGCTCCACTGAAGGCCTGGCTTAAGTTTTAGCTAAAGACTTAGTTTAAGAATCATTACAAAGTCAATTTAGACTAAGGGTTTTGATGACTCTTTTCGAACTTCTTCTGATTCTTGATAGCTTCGGTTTTTGCTTTTTTGGCCATTTGGTCTGGTGGCAGTAGCTCATTAGTGCCGCCAAGATCTTGCTTTAGTGCGTTGAAAATAGTGTTTTGCAGCAAGACGCCGAGGACGACACAAATTGCTAGCCCTATCAAAATTAACTTGGTGTTGTTTGACATCCGTCGCTTCCTGCAGTGATGTAAGGCGTGATTCTCAGATTGCTCGCTTCCTTTGCAATTATAAGAGAATAGCAAGCCTTGCATAGGTGCAGGAGGCTGATAAATTGCCAAAATCGTGGATTCAAATTGCTTGACTTCCACTAGCAGCTAATTTCAGGCCGTTTAGGTGTAACTTATAGCTGGGTATGAAAGCCCTTGTTACTGGGTTTAAGTCATTCACTAAAAGAAGGGTCTGCGAACGTGAATAAACCGCAAGCTTTTGCTAACACAAGCCCTGGTCCAACCTCGGCCTATAGTGGAGCAGCGAAGGCATTGGTCCAAAACATGGGCAAAGCTTTGGTTGGCCAGGCGCGACCGGCTAAATTGGCTGTTGTTGCGCTACTTGCTGGTGGTCATGTCTTATTGGAAGATGTGCCAGGGGTGGGCAAGACCCTCTTGGCTAAGAGTCTTGCCAATTCGGTAACTGCTAACTTCAAGCGTATTCAGTGCACGCCAGACTTGCTACCGTCTGACGTGTCCGGGGTCAATATTTTTGACCAGAAAGACAACAGTTTTCACTTCCTTCCAGGACCGATTTTCACCAATATTCTTCTTGTTGATGAAATCAACCGTGCTACTCCACGTACCCAGTCGTCTCTTTTGGAAGCTATGGAAGAAGGCCAAGTCACCAGTGATGGTACTACTCGTCCACTGCCTCAACTTTTCTTTGTTATTGCTACGCAGAACCCAATTGAGCACCACGGTACCTTCCCATTGCCTGAAGCTCAGCTAGACCGGTTCATGATGTCGATGTCGTTAGGGTATCCACAAGCCGATCAAGAAGCTGAAATCATCAAAAAGACCATGCGTGAAGGTGGTTTCCATGTAGATTCAATACTAAGCACAGAAGATGTCCTTAACGCTCGAGCCGGGGTAAAGAAGATCTTTGTTCACGATGCTTTAGTTAACTATGTAGTTCAGATTGTTCAAACTACGAGAAAACACCCATCTGTTCTACTTGGTGTCAGCCCTCGGGGATCACAACTGCTTGTTAGAGCTGCACAAGCTAATGCTTTTATTGACGGACGAGATTTTGTTACACCGGACGACATTAAGTTGCTTGCCCCTTCAGTTTTCGGTCATCGTGTTTTACCAAAAGTAAAGACCAATCGGGTCAGTCATGCAGAACTCATCGAAAAAATCCTTGAGACCGTCCCCGTCCCAGCCTAAAAAAGGGTCTGGTTCAGTCGGTGATGGTGGCAAGAGTCGGACAAGTGATAACGCCAAGAAACCTGGGGCTCTACCTGCGGGGCCTGATATTTCTTCTGCCTCATCAGGTATGGCGCCAGGTCGTCCTATATCGCAAGAGCCAGTCTTTGGCACATCCGGTGGCCGTCGACTGCGTGTCCCTCTTGGAGGCGGCTATACAGTCTTCCTGGAAGGACGTCAGTTTGGGCTATTGATGCTGTCAGTGGCACTTTACATTTTTGCCGCCTTTGTCGCTAGCGAATGGATTTACTTACTTTCTGCTGCTTTTCTGGTGGCATTGATATTGGGCTTTGTCTTGCCCTTTTTCGAATTGGCTGGTCTTTCGGCTGGCTATTTGTTGCCGCAAGAGGTCGCCGCTCAAGAAACTGCTACCATTCGCGTTAATATTAAACGTCATTTTAAGTTAGGGCCGATATCGTGGGTGGTGCCTACTCGCGCTCTTAGAATGACAGTCAATATGACTAAGCGTGCGGCTGATGGTCAACCTAGCGATGTTATGGTTGCACCAGATCCGGTCTATATAGACAAACTCGAGAATGACGAGTGGTTTAGTTTTCCTACACCATCGCTGAAGCGCGGTGTTTATTTCCTTGAGAACGTAGAGCTTTCTACTTGCTTTCCCCTTGGTATTACTTGGTGGTCTCGTACTGTCAAAATGACGGAAGCGTCAGCTAGCAAACCAAGCATCACTGTTTATCCTGACGTCTTGCCGATATCAGGCAATTTCCTCTATTTACTTAGTGGCATCGTTTCACCCATGGGTCATGCTACTTCTACCTCTGTAATCACCCATCAATCAAGCAGTTTCCGCAGTGTTCGCGAGTTTCGCAGCGGGGATAGCATGAGGCATATTCACTGGGCCTCAACCGCTCGCCAAGGCAAGATGTTGGTGCGAGAGTTTGATTCTGAAACCCTACCAGTCTTTGATATTTTGCTGAACTTGAGAGCCAACTATCGCAGTCAGGAACAATTTGAGCTGACCGTTAAGTTGATCAATTCTTTGGTTCACCTTGGTCACAATTTAGGACACATGCCCAGGCTATTGCTCAACCCATCTACTGAGTCTGGTGACTTACAAGAGTTGCTTATCGATCTGCCGCACATACCGCCTGGTTTGGCTCTAACTGCAGAGATTTTAGCCCGAGTCGAGCCAATTACCAAAGTTGCTGCTAACCGCAAGACCTTTGATGAGGAGTCTCAGACTCCGTCTGAGACTTGGGACCATGTCAACGATCGGCCCCTTGTCACTGTGTTGCCGACCTCTGAGAAGATTGTAAAACACAGCCCTGGGCGTGGTGATGTAGTCTGTCTTCCTGTCGAAGTGGTTGAAGTTTCACCTAGCTGGCAAGATGATGATCAGCCCCTTCCTGGTATGGAGGTGCAAACCGAGAAGTCAGCTAATGCTAAGAGTCGCGGTGCCGCAGCTAAGAAGACAGAGAGAGCTGAGCGTACCGAATTAGGACCTACTTCAGGCAAAGTTCTAGCCAGAATTGAGTGGGAAGGAGATTTTGAAGGCTTATGAGCAATCGTAATCAATCTCCTGAAGATTCTATTGCCCTGCGGGTAATAGTCTATTGCATGACTCTGACATGCATTGTCGCCAGCTGTGTATTTATAAAAACCTCTTGGCCAGTGATTGTTCTGGCTTTCACCCTTTGTACCGTTGGTAGTCTTGTGGCTTACCAATATCGCTATGAAAACCAGAAGTGGATGCAAGGTATTGTCATTGTCGGCGTTCTTGGTGTCGGCGCCAACGCCTTGGCTGAGTTTTTAAATCCAATCAATGGCCCTGCTGATTTCTGGGGGCCCGTGGTGCACTTCATTGCCGGGACCTTTGCCCTCCATACTTTTGATTTGAAGTCACGATCTGATATCAATTTGTCGGCTATGTTGGGGGCTCTTATCCTTTGTTGCTTGTCACCAGTTGCCCGTAGTATTTACTTCGGAGCCACAGTACTGACATACATAAGCTTTGGCACCATGATGCTCTACTACGATTGCATGTCGCGCACATTGACTAATTGGCTCGACAAACCAATGCTTGCAGCGCCGGTGGTGCCATCGTCATTGACAGACAAGAGACGACGGCCAAGTGGAAGCGCTCAGCTCACTCTAGCTATGTTGCCCTTCATCACTATTTTGGCTTTTCTCTTTGTGCCGCGCTCAGATGACACCATCGACATTATTACTTCGAGTATTCACAATCTCAGTTTCGCTAATTTACTCAGGCTTCTTCCTGATTTCTCTGATCATTCTCCCAAGAAGGAACCAGCCAGAAATCCCTATACAGCGCCTATACGCAATTTGGGAATGGCTAAACCCGGCGAAGACCAGGATAAACCTGCTTTTGCTCCCGTAAAAGCACCTGAAAAGCACGCAGCCGAAGTACCAGAAAAGACTACAGCTAAAGGAGGCAAGGGCGCTAAGGTAGATAAAAATGCTTCTAGTGATAGTGCTAAAGCGGCAGCCGATGCCAAGGCTAAAGATAAGGCCGCCAAAGAGAAAGCTGCTAAAGATAAAGAAGCTAAAGATAAAGAAGCTAAAGCTGATGCCAAAGCTAAAACTTCTAAGGGCAAAGACGCTAAGGATAAAACTGGAAAAGATGCTGCTGGTAAGTCTGGCGGTGGTGCAGATAAGAACGCTAAAGACAAGAATCCGCTGCCACCTGGAATTATTTCAGCCAAAGTAATTGATATGGATGTTAATCCCTTTCAGAAGCAGGGCGAGATCTTATTTAAGGTTAGTTCGACCAGGTTGTTCTGGGAAAGACGAGCCGTCTTTGATAATTTTGATGGCCGCTATTGGAGCCGTTCTAAAGACGGCTTGAAAGCGAAAAATATGAACATTAGGCCTGTAACAAGTAAGCCGACATCTGATAATTCTAGTGACACTGGTTCTGCTGCCCCTGGAGCAGAATTAGTCGATGATACTGGCAGCGATACTAATAATGGTTCAAGCACTAATTCTGGTAGTAATCCGGCTGGTGCCGCAGAAAATATAAATGATCCAGCTAAGAAGGCTGACTTGGAAGAAGCCGAAGCGGAGCGGCAGCTTGAACAAGAGCGCTTACTATCGCTTGATGGTCAACTAAGTGGATATGGCGCCGATTCTGCCATTAATTTTGTTTTCTTCCGCCCGGACAAACCAAGCTTTGATCTGAAGAAAGCCAACGCTTTTATCGTTCCTAAGATTATGCCTGTAGTTGAGCTGACTCAGGGTTATGAGATGGTGGGAGATCTTGACAATATTGTACCTGTCTGTTGGATACCGCAGGCCGTTGGTCTTGACTCTAAGAAAATTACAGTCAACGACTACGGTATGGTCTTCGCCACTGATCCAATCAAGAAAGGCACCACCTTTAAAGTGGTGTCACAGTTGCCTCTCTATGACACCAATCATATGCGCATCGAGCCGGGTCTCACTGCCGACCAAGAAACCTCGCTGCGTAAGGTGCTAGCTAATTACTTACAATTGCCTGAAGATGTCTCTCCTGAAGTTGTTGACTTCGCCAATCAGGCCGTTGGTACCACTGGTAATTGGTTTAGCCAGGCCGATAGACTCTGCCACGTGTTGCGCACCCAGGCCGCCTACGAAGTCTCCAAACCCGAAGGCTTCACGCCGGCAGAAGATCGCATCAAGCAGTTCTTGCTTGAGCGTAAACTCGGCAATAGTCAAGACTTTGCCTCAACATTCGTAGTGCTATGCCGCAGTGTCGGATTACCTGCTCGCTTGGTCAGCGGGTATGGCATTGGTTCTACCAATAAAGTTTCTGGCGTTCGCGAAGTGCGTACCAATGATCTGCACTTCTGGGCTGAAGTATTCGTCCCTGAGTATGGTTGGGTTCCCTTCGATTCTGTTCCTGATGGCATTTTGCCCGCTCAGGCCAGGGAAGAGGGCTACAGCCTCTCTGGTATTCAGAAAATGCTTGAAACTCAAGCTGGTATGAATTTCTCTGACCAAGAGGGGCTCAGCCCTCGACGTATTGCCGGTTGGATCGCGATCATATTCTCTTTACTGTTCTTATTGGCTGGTATTATCTTTGGTGTTATTCTCTTCCTCCGTCACTTAAGGCGACAAGCTGCTCTCAACAGTTGGCGTGGTCCGGAATGGAAAGTTTATTTAGCAATCATCAAAGATCTCAAGAAAATAAAAATTGAGAGAATAGAATCTGAAAGCAGTGAGCAATTTGTTCGTCGTGTTGGTGAACTTGTGGCCGATCGCTTGAAGCAAGGTATGAAGGTCGATCGAGACCTGCCTGCTGCTCTTGGCGAGTTTTTCACTGTTTACGAAGCTGTTCATTTTGGCAATAAAGAGTTGTCCAAAGACTTGAAGCAGAAAGCAGCTGACGTGCAAAAGCTGATTAAGTCAAAAGGAAAATAATTAGTGAGAGGAAGCCGCAGTTGATCGAAATGGTAGACAATCAAGCACAGTGTTTGCTGCTTGATTATCGCAGTTGTTCACTAGTTGATTTCGCTAAGCCATACTGTGAGAGCCGTTTGCCTGACATGCTTAGTCGGCATATACCTTTGTCTCTTTTCTATCAGTGCATGATTAGGAAATTACTTGCCCGTTTTCGCTGCACTGACTTAGATGATTATTTGAAGACGAGAGCTATGCAAGAGCAAAGTGATCACCTCGGTGGTTTGTTTGCCGATGCAGGTATTGGTACTGTTTTGATCGATGACTCGCCCTCTAACAGCACTGAACAGCTTCTGCCAGCATCACAGATGGCACAGCTGACTAATTTGAATATCAACCGAGTACTCGGTATTGAGCCACTTTTAGAGCGTCTCTTTGTCGAGAACGATACTTTTGATTTAGCCTTGCGCAATCTTGAGCGTGCTCTTGACTCAGCAATTGAAGCAAGTGCTCAGAACAGTCTGAGAGTGGTGGCATTGAAGACAACCCTGGCGAATGGTGGCTTTGCTCTTGAGGTATCAACTATCGCCAGTGCTCGGACTGCCTATCATCCGGCTCGGAAAGAAGTCTTAGATACCGGTCGTCTCGGACGCACAGCTGCTTACAATTATTTGCTCACCGTAATCTTAGAACTTGCAATTATGCGTGGCCTCCCTGTTCAAATTCGCGGTAGTGGTGATCATCAGGCTATGCTCGCCGACAGCAATCCGCTGGCCTTCCAACCGATCTTGAGAGCGCAGCGCTTTGCTGATCTCAAAGTCGTTTTCTTGCACAGCTACCCCTTTGTTCGAGAGGCAGCCTATCTTGCCTCAGTTTACCCTGGGGTGTTCTTCGATTTGTCTCTGGCCAACAGTCTGCTGGCCCCTGATTTGACGCGCCTTTATTATGAGGCCCTCTCTGCTGCACCTTATTCTAAGCTTCTTGCTGGAACTGGTGGCAATAGCCAACCAGAGTCATTTTGGTACGGAGCTACATGTTTGAGAAGGGGCCTCAGCGAAGCACTTAAAGAACTGACCGAAAAAGGCTATTTACTAAAAGCTCAGATGGAAGAAGTGGAGCGGGCCGTGCTGCGCAGCAATGCTATTAATCTCTATAATTTGCACTAATTGCGCTAAAACACTCATTAACCTCCATTTGACTAACTATTCCGTCACTTGAGCTCTGTTGTAGTTAAGCAGATAACAAAATGCTGCGATTTCGGCAGATATTCGCTGAGATCTTTGTCACTATTTGCATACCGGTGCCTGACAGCCTTGTCGCCAAGAGGCTGGATGCCTTACAATTTAATGTATGCAATCACCTGACACGGCAAATAGCCGTAAAACCACCGAAATCAAACGTTCCGAAGCACTTGAAGCGATTGTCGCTGCTGGCGCAAAAGATATTCCTTCTGTTCCCGTACCAGTGCCTGTGCCGGCCCCGACTGGTTTCGTTATGCCAGACACCTCGCGCCTTGACCTGCCGCCCGATAATGTCATGGTCAGTGTTACCCAAGAACAGCCTCCGGTTGATGCTCCTGAAGATGCCAAGCCTCTTCTAACCGACCCGGCTTATTATCTCAATCGCGAATTGAGCTTGCTGGCTTTCCAGTGGCGTGTGCTTGAAGAAGCGATGGACGGAACAAACCCTCTGCTAGAGCGCTTCCGCTTCTTATCTATTCTGGGCTCAAACTTAGAAGAGTTCTTCATGGTAAGAGTGGCAGGACTTAAGCGTCAAATTGAGTCAGGCACACCTAGTGCCGGTCCTGATGGTCTTAGCCCTTCTGAGCAACTAGACGCTGTTAGTTCTGAAGTGACTAGACTGCTGGCAAGCGCCCATGATTGTTTGAAGGGGGCCCTTCTTCCTGAACTGAAAATGGCCGGTATTCAAATTTTGCAGTTCGATGAACTGACAGATGAGCAGAAGACTGATGCCCGCGAGTATTTCCGTAAGAAAATTTTTCCTGTTCTTACGCCTTTAGCCTTTGACCCTGGTCATCCGTTCCCTCACATCTCCAACCTCAGCCTCAATTTGGCTGTACTGATTCGTGATCAGGTTTCTGATGAACGTTTTGCTAGAGTGAAGATTCCCGACAGTTTGCCGCAGTTAGTGCCTATTGGCAAAACCGAGCCACCGGGCGCACGTTCAAGTGTTATTCAGTGCAAGCCGAATACCTATATTTGGCTTGATGATTTGTGTAAGGCTAACATCGAGCAGCTGTTTCCAGGCATGTCTATTGTTGAAGTCTATCCGTTTCATGTTACCCGTGACGCTGAGATGGAAATTCAAGAGTGGGAAGCTGGTGATCTGCTTGAAACAACTGAAGAAGGCGTTAGACAGAGACGCTTTGGCGACGTGGTTCGCCTCCAAGTGCACCATGCCATGCCCGCATATATTCTTGAAATTTTGATGAGCAATCTTCAGATAGAACCATACGATGTCTATTTGATTGAAGGGCGCATGCCTTTGAGTTCGCTCAAGTATGTAGCCAATCTAGATCGGCACGATCTTAAGTATCCACCGTTCATTCCGGCAATACCAGCCGTTCTTGATCCAGACACCATGGATAAAGACGAAGATGTTTTCGCTGCAATTGCCAGGCGCAACATTCTTTTTCATCACCCTTATGATTCATTCCAGCCAGTCGTAAACTTCCTCAATGCTGCAGCTAGCGACCCTAACGTCTTAGCTATCAAAATGACTCTTTATCGAGTCGGCAAAAATTCACCAGTGGTAGAAGCATTGCTAAAAGCGCAAGGGCGTGGCAAGCAAGTTGCTGTGCTGGTTGAGCTTAAGGCTCGCTTTGATGAAGAGAGCAATATTGAATGGGCGAAGGCTCTAGAAGCTGAAGGCGTGCATGTAGTTTATGGCTTGCTTGGCTTGAAGATTCACTCGAAAGTGGCATTGGTAGTGCGAAAAGAAGGCGACAGTATTCGCCGTTATGTACACCTTGGCACTGGTAACTATAATCCGATGACGGCCCATCTCTATACCGATATTGGCTTGCTTACTTGCGATGACAAAATTGGCACAGATATTTCTGACCTGTTTAACTACCTCACTGGCTATTCAGCTAAGCGTGACTACCGCAAATTGTTGGTTGCTCCAATCAATCTGCGTGAGCGATTTGAAGAGCTAATTCTCAGAGAAATTGAACACGCAAAAAGTGGTGCCAAAGGTCGCATCATTTTGAAAATGAATGCCCTTGTTGATGAGCGCATTATTGAGTTGCTTTATCGCGCTTCTCAGGCCGGTGTAAAGGTTGATCTGATTGTGCGGGGAATATGTTGCTTGCGCCCTGGTATACCGGGTGTGAGTGAGAACATTCAAGTAGTTAGTGTGGTTGGTCGCTTCCTTGAGCATAGTCGCATTTATTATTTCCGCAATGGTGGTAAAGACGAAATATTCTGCGGCAGTGCCGACTTGATGCCTCGCAATTTGAATCGTCGCGTTGAAGTGCTCTTCCCCATTGAAGACGAACGATTGGCCCGCTTTGTGCGCGATGCTGTGCTCAAGACTTATCTGTTTGATACTAACAAGTCACGCATAATGCAAAGCGATGGTCGCTACTTAAGACTGCATCCTAAAACTGGTGAGCAAGGCCTAAGCTGTCAGCAATGGTTTTTGACCAACAATCAAACAAACAAGCGCTAATTTCTTGACGATAGTTCTTGTTTAGGCGACATTGCTTGGAGAGAGATCTAGGTCAGCCACATAGGTCGAGCTATTGTTATCGCGCTGTCTAATTGGATTTGTAGCTGGTTTTCTTTTTGAATCCACCTTGTCTGGGCTAAACGTTGTAGCCAGCATTTCAAAGCGGGCTTTGGAATTAGGGCGGTGTGTTAGTTTCTCCATCTTCTTCAAGACTGCCGCTTCATCGGCCACTTCTCCGCCAGGAGTGAGGCCGGCCCGACGCATGATGCGACGGGCGCCGCCTTCGCCCATTTGATTGGCGATATCGGCGACAAGAGCTGCACCTAGTTCTGATTTGAGGCCATATTTCTTGGCCATGTCACCAGACTTTTCGGCAAACTTTTTGAACTTATCAACTTGCACTTCTTGAAACTCAGGATCATTTAGCGCTTCCTTCATTCTTCCCATCATGTCTTTGTTACCAGCCATGTTGGTACGTCTGACATATTTTTCGCTCAATAGATTCTCGGAGTACTTGCCAAAAATTTTGTCGAATTTTTCTGGGTTCTTGTCATGGAAGCTCTTCAGTAGGTCAGGTAGCTCGCCTGCTTTTTGATTCCACTGTCTGATACCAACTGAAATGCCATGGCCAGCGTCATTGAGAGTAAGGGTGTTGAATTTACCTTCGTTGCTAGCCACAGTCTTAACTACACGGTCGTTGAGAGTGTCGCCTAGATGGGCTTCTAGATCTTTCTTAGGACCCTCTAGCAGTTTGCGGTCGCGGTCGTTCATAAAGAGCGAGCCCTTGAGCTGACCAAAACCAGAGTCGTGCAATAGCGGCGAGGGAAATCCCATTTTTGCTATGGCCGCATTGTCAGAAACCACATCTGGCTTGGCTGGCAATTGATCTTTGGCCGGAAGACCATTAACTTGGTCGTGCACAGCGCTTTTTGTACTGTCACTGCCTTCATGGGCACGTTCAACTGGCTTGTGCTTTGGGGGCGCGGTATCTGAAGCGGATTCGAGGCTCATAGTAAATGTCTCCCAGGGGTGCTTTCGCTGAATCGAAAGGGGAGATTCATTATTGTTCGATGGAGCGTGAAAATTACGTGACGGTATTAAACTGACTTAAGCTTGCTTGAGCTGACCTGGAAACCTAATCCCGCTGGCCTTATTCCCCGTCCGATTCGCCAACGTCAATTTTGCACTCTGGCAGTGCCCGGTGCAGCGCTCTCACCTCTGCTTCACTGAATGACTGGGGTGATAGTAGAAGTAGCTTCAATCCCTTAATTTTGGCGAGAACCGCAGCGCCTCCAGGCTTAATGGGAATGTGCTTTATTTGGAGCTTTCTCAGCTTCTTACAGTCGGCCAAATAGGCCAGGCCCTGGTTGGTGATCTCTCGATTGCCGCCAATGGTTAGGTCCTTTAGGTTGGCCATCTGGGCAATTAGCTTGAGGTCGCTATCTCTAAGGCCAGCGTTCTTCAGAGAGAGAGAGCGTAGCTGAGATTGGCCGCTCAACTTTGTCAGAAAAACGCTGGGATTTGTGACATCGTTGGCTGTTAGAGAGTCAAGTTGTCGCAGCCGCCTGAGGTTAGCAATGCCATCGCTGCTGATTTCAGTGTCAACCAGAGCAAGGTTGTCTAACTGCGGAAAACAATTGAAAGTGGTCACAGCTTTTGATGTCAGATTGCAGTCTCTCAGGATTAGATTTTGGAGGCGGGTGAGGTGATTGATGTTAGTCAAAATCTCATCAGTAATCGCTGTAGGCTCGCCTTGGATGAAAAGGCTAGTAAGGTCATTGGCGCCAAACTTTTGGAACAATTCGGGATGAGCTAAGAAGAGCTCGTTGGGATGAAATTGAACTTCTTCGTCGCGTACTACTTCGACATTGCCCATTGCCTTTGTTTCGACAAAATTTTTGCCGATTGTCATAGTGCCGATGCTCTTTTTCTGCGGAAACTGGAACACCGTGCGCTTTCTATCTCTATAGACAGTAAAATTTGGCCCCGCCTCGGCTACCCTATCGATGTGGCTGGGTATGCGGTCAAAAAGATCGGGATGTTTGGGCATCTGAGCCATTGGTTTGTTGGTAAGAGAAAAGTACAGAGAGATTACGCTTGTGAGTAAGAGAAATAACGCCGAGGCACCCACTAGTAGCCATATCTGGTTTAGCTTCGAGCTTTTAGCCGGGCCGTTAATTTCTGCTGTTTCTAGCTGCTCGTTTACCGCTTCGCCATTGGCAATGCAATGCAGGTCATGGGCGAGCTGAGCTGCACTGCCGTAACGATCATTGATTGACTTGGCCAGCATTTTGTTGAGTACGATTTGCCAGTCGCTTTCGTCTAAAAGGGTGGTATCGAAATTAGCCAGCAGTGGCAAATCTGCGGTGTTGTGCGAGATTGCTGTGGCGAAGGCATTTTCGCCAGAGAACGGCACTCTGCCCGTAAGTGTCTCGAAGAGGGTGATTCCCAAAGAGTAAATGTCAGAGCCGGGCCCAAGAGCTTCACTATTCCAGTGTTCTGGGCTCATATAATAGGGGCTGCCGATAATCTCTCCGGTTGCAGTCAATGATTGGGCAAATTCATCAGCCCCAAAGCATTTGGCGAGGCCAAAGTCGATTAATTTAGCGTCGATTATTTTGCCGACTGGGTCTGTGATGACAATGATGTTGGACGGCTTAATGTCCCGATGGAGAATATCTATTTGATGGGCATGCTGCAGTGCCGCAGCCATTGCGAGGAAAACGGTAAGTGTTTCTTCTTCGCTCAGGGGCCCTTTGGTTTTAATCCTTTCGTGCAGGGTTTGACCGGTAACTAGCTCCATTACTAGATAAGGCACTTCGCCGGTGAGCTTGCCGAAATCATAAACCCTGGCAATATTGGGATGGTTCAATCTACTGGCGTTTCGCGCCTCGCGTTCGAAGCGTCCCCACGTGGCTTGGTCGTTTAGATCGCGCTCGAGTGTCTTAAGTGCGACTTGTCTATTTTTCTCCAGGTCAACAACTAGGTAGACTTTGCCCATGCCACCCTGCCCGATTGTGGTGACAATCTGGTAGCGCTGGTCAATGATTCTGTTGCTAGAAATGCTAATAACCAATTTATTCTCTTCTTCTCTACTGAAGGAGAATAAGATAGTGGGCGTGAATATTGCGTGAGTGTATCGTTACTAGGTGATAAAGCCAAGAAACCGAGGCGAGTCATAATTTTATATGACAGGCCTCAGTTTTTGTCTTACCCTTTAACGCAGACCAGAGGCCTCAACTTGTGAACTATCTCGACAAGATCGGCCTGTGCAGCCATAACTGCATCAAGGGGTTTGTAGGCGCCTGGTGATTCATCAAGAATGCCCTCATCTTTGCGGCATTCAACATGAGCAGTGTCAGCAGCGTGACGATCAAGTGATATCACTTTTTTCGCCTGGCTACGAGACATGGTGCGACCAGCTCCATGAGAGCAGCTGTTGAAGCTCTCGCGGTTGCCTTTTCCTCTGACGATGTAAGAGCCCACACCCATAGAACCGGGGATGATACCCCAGTCTCCTTCTTGTGCTCTTACTGCCCCCTTTCTTGTTACCCAAACAGATTCACCGAAGTGATCTTCTTTAGTTACGTAGTTGTGGTGGCAGTTGATCACTTGTAGCCTGGCTTCAAACTCAGGCAGTTCACCTGTTCGTCTAAGAGCCTCGATTACTTGTCCGATCATCACTTGTCTGTTTAAGTAGGCATAGTCTTGTGCCCATTGAACAGCATAGAGATAGTCGTCGAAGTAATCGGCACCCTCAGAAAGATAGGCCAGGTCTCTGTCAGGCAAATTGATTTGATTTCTCGTCATCTCTTTGCGCGCCAGTTCAATGAAGTAAGTACCGATACGGTTACCGACTCCTCTGCTACCTGAATGCAACATCAGCCAGACATTGTCTGCTCCATCAAGCAAAATCTCGATGAAGTGATTACCAGAGCCAAGGGTGCCGAGCTGCAAGCGATTGCGGCTGTAGTTACCATCGTCCACTTTGGGGTGCTTAGCCGCAATAATGTCCCATCTGTCACTCAAGGTTGACCAAGCCTTGTTGATTGGCTTGGCGGCAGGATGGCTAGCGGCTAAATCGTCATGCCAGAAACCTTTACCGACAGGAACAGCATTTTCAATTGCTGCTCTAAGTGGGCGTAAATTGTCAGGCAGGTCGGTGGCTTTGAGTGTCGTGGCCATGGCAATCATACCGCAGCCTAAGTCAACACCAACTGCGGCAGGAATGATTGCCTTGAAAGTTGGAATGACAGTACCGACAGTGGTGCCTTTGCCCATGTGAGCGTCTGGCATCACGGCGATGTGCTTGTGAATAAATGGCATTGATGCCAAGTTAATCAGTTGCTGTAAGGCTGCTGCTTCTAGAGCAACACCTTTGACCCAGGCTTTGATTGGTTTCTTTTCGTGAATTCTAATTACTTCGTATGGCAGGTCGTTTGGATCGTAGTGAATTTTTTCGATTTTCATTTGTTTCTCTTCTTGTTTGATATTTTTGTTGCTTAGATTATAAGGGCTTTTGTCTCGGCTCGAAATGCCGGCACAGGATTGCCGTAAATTTCAGCGCCATCAATGTCACCGCTTTCAATTTCACTGCCTTTGCCTATGACCTGGCAAAGTCGTTCGGAGTTGCCGCTCTCACGCAATTCTCTGTGGCAGCGACCGTATTGGCGGTAGGCATTGACGAAGATGTGTTCGACAATGAAACGCCTGACAGGACGTGGAGAGTTTATTGCTTCGATCATGAACCTCATTTGTGGTTCCTCCTTTTTATGGCTCAACGGTGATGAGCTTTGAAATAGACGGGTGGAAAATTTAGTTGGCCCAGGCAATTTTTACTCGAATAGTATTTACTCGACTAATATTTACTCGCCCAGTATTTGGTCGCAGCAAAGTTGCTGCACCGAATGTGGTGCATCGTCCAAAGTGTATAGGCGTTCCATTTAACCGATGAGCAATACAAATTGCTCATGGTTTCATCGGTATGCACTACCTTATAAGGTTGAATTCAGAGGGTTTTGGCATCTAAACTAGATTGTCAGACTAGTCAGAAACGTCTCTTGTTCTGGCCTTCTTATGTTGATCTCTTGCCGCTTGCTCAGCTGGTTAATTGATTGCGCTATCCGGCATTGCGCCCTGATTTTTCGCTGCTTTCAAGAGATTGAAACTTTTGCCGTTCACAAATTTCTCGACCGAGAATTTGTTCGCCGCCCGGTTCTCCCCTGCGAAGCTGCCAATCCGGCGGGCAGCACAAGTAGTGCTGGCGGCTCGTTTGGTTGTATAGAATGGTCCCATGGGGCACCTCTCTTGCTTCGTGTTTTGAAAGGGCAGTCATTTATGCTACCGCATGAAAACAGCATAGTGTTATAAGCACAACTCTGTCAAGCGCAAATATACTAAAATATGATCTAACTAGCCTGCATCACATATGGTGTCACTTGCAGGTCCGATTCGATTTTGTTAGAAGAGAAAGCTACGGATTATCTTCGATGTAATCTCCGCCAACGGGCAGATAATCGTTGATAAGGGTAAAAACTATTGTGCCGAGGACTACAATGGCCAAACTGGCGAGAGTCATAAAAAAACGAGCACTCCTTAGGGATAGCCTATTATCTATGCTGCAAAGTGACTATAGTGCATACAGTAAACATATCTTTACAGAGTTGAAATTAAGTCCATCTCCCGATTTCGACCCCTAAATGTTGGCAATTACAGCTTAGATGGCAAGAGTGAACAGGCGGTGAACGTCGCTCACTCTTGCTCATGACAAGATAAATTCTAAGAAATGAAGTCACTAAGCGACTTGTTGTGTAGGTGCCGTCGAAGTTTTTTCAAAGAGCGCTTTTGGATGCGTCGCAACTCAGCCACGTCAATGTTGAGCTTTGCCGCTACCATTTTTGAGTCATATAAGCCGTCACCTTCGAGACCATAGAGATAGCTGATTGCCGTTTTCTCTAGTGGACTGAGATAACGCGTTAGGCGGTCGATACCGCGTCGTAGCATCGTTTGCTCAGCCATACGTTCAGGTAAAGCCGAAAACTGGTCTTCAATAAAGCTGCCAATCGTATCTTTGTCTGAGCCTGGCATGGTTTCATCAAGTGAAGCAATACTGCTAGAGCTGGTCACAAGGCGAGTAATCTCTTCTGGTGGAAGCTCAAGGGCAACCGACAGTTCAGCTTCGGTGGGGAAGCGGCCGTGACTTTGGCGGAATTCTTTGGCATAGCGCTTGATTCGAGATATCTGGCTTCTGACGTGAACCGGTATGCGGATGCTTCTGCCCTTATTAGCGATAGCCCGCATAACCGCCTGCCGTATCCACCAGGTGGCATATGTCGAGAATCTGTTGCCCATAGATGGGTCGAATTTTCTTGCCGCATGAATCAGACCCAAGTTTCCTTCTTGAATCATGTCTTCCATGTCTAAGCCTTGGTTGCGGAAGCGCTTAGCGATGCTCACGACTAGTCTGAGATTGCTCACTACCAATTTCGATAGGGCCGCATCGTCTCCGCTAGCAATGGCACGACCTAACTCAATTTCCTCGTTGGCCTTTATTAGGCTGGTCTTGCCGATGTTATGAAGATAAGCATAGAGGGCTGGCTCTCCACTGGCCGCCTGGGCATCTTTTTCGGCTTGCTTCGATTCTTTTTCTTCCTCGACCTCGTCTTCGTCTAGCGGCAGAGCCATCGTTCTGTCGAGTAACTCTAAACTGCCGCCTTCATACAGGCTGGGCGGGAAATCAACTATGTATGTATCTAATTCGTTCATTTTGCTCACCATTTTGAAAGTCTCAAGTGCGCCAACATCTAGAGATATTTGGGAGCGATTTTCATTTTATTGATTCATAAGCCTTCTCTTGCCCCTACCTTAGCTGTGTACTTTGCTGTTTGCGGTATAAAACTCGAACCAGAAAGTACTGCCTTTCCCCACTACACTATCTACGCCAATCTGCCCACCGTGCAACTCTACCAGCGAACGACTGATGGATAAACCGAGACCCGTCCCTCCGGCCTTGCGACTGTCAGATGAGTCTAACTGCTGAAAAACTTTAAACAACTTATCTAATTGATCTGGGGCAATGCCTTCGCCTTGATCGGCCACTGAAAATCTTACTGTGTCTAGGCCGCGTAGTTCGGCACTAACAGTAACTGTGCTTTTTACTGGTGAGAATTTGATGGCATTATCGACAAGATTGGTTAGCACCTGCATAGTTCTGTCGACATCGACTGATAGTTCTGCAGCTGTTGAAACATCCTTCTTTAGAGTGACTTGAGCCGAGCAAGCCAGCGGCTTTACTGCGGCTATCACGCTATCTATCAATTGTTCTGGGCTTATGTTGGTTGTGTTCAATTTGAACTTGCCAGACTCAATTTTTTTCCAATCTAAAATGTCTGAGATCAAACGAATCAAGCGTTCTGAATTTTCTAAGGCGATGCTAACCATGCGCATTACCTGCGCGTTGACCTTGCCTGCAGAGCCGTCGGCAATGACACTCAAGGCTCCGTTAATCGAACTAAGTGGAGTGCGCAGTTCATGAGAGATCACTGAGTAAAACTCAGAAACCCGTTTCTCTGCTTCCTTTCGGGCTGAAATATCATTTTGTATTCCGACAAAATTGATCAAGGTACCATTTTCGTCGTGCACTGGAGATACCGTCAACTCATTCCAGAAGATAGAACCGTCGCGCCGGTAGTTGCGCAGTATCGTGGTGATCGGTTGCTCTGTGCGAATCGCCTCTCTGATATTTTCTATAGCAATCTGATCGCGGTCATCGCGCTGTAGAAATCGGCAGTTGCGGCCAATCACCTGATGCCTTTGATAAGTAGTCATCTCCAAGAAGGCATCATTAACATAGACGATCGGATTGTCTGGCAGGCGCGGATTAGTTATACAAATTCCGTTGCGCACAGATTCAACGGCACGTTTGAAAAGTAGGAGTTGTTCGTTTTTACCGGCGCAATTGCTGTCCACGGAATACCTATTGTTTCTAAGATTCTGCTCGTTGCAGTAATTTTGCCTTGGGACATTTTCTTGCTCTACAGATGGCTCTCTAGGGCCTTCACGTTCGCCATGGATCTTGCTCTAGGCAATGCTACCGGCAGTGGCTTTGAGTTCATGGCTCAAAGCCTTTTCAAGGTTGGCATAATCGAATTTAAATCCTGCCTTCTCCAGCTTCGCAGGAAGCACAAGGCTGCCATCGAGAAGCATTTCTTGAGCCATCTCTCCCAAAATTAGCTTCAAGCCAAAGGCCGGTGCTGGCAGTATTGCTGGCCTGCTAAGTACTTTAGCCATTGCGCTTGTGAATTCGGCATTCGTTGCTGGATTAGGAGATGTCATATTGACTACACCCTCAACATTGTTTTCCAATAGAAACTCGAAAGCCTTAACCAGATCGTTGATTTCAATCCAACTCATATACTGACGGCCGCTGCCGAGTACTCCGCCAGCTCCGAGCTGGAAAGGCAGCAGCATCTTATTTAGAGCGCCGCCTTCTTTGCTGAGCACTACACCCAATCTGGCAATAACGACTCTAAGCCCATCTCTCTTGGCTGGTTTAGCAGCCTCTTCCCACTTCTTGCAAGTGCTAGCCAAGAACCCAGCACCGGGCGAGCTTTCTTCAGTGAGAGATTCGCTGCCACGATTGCCGTAGATACCTATCGCCGAAGCATTTATGAACACTTTTGGGCTGCCCTTGGTCTTACTCAAGGCGTTAGCTAAAAAGGACGTGGTTGAAACTCGGCTGTCAACAATTAGCTTCTTTTGTTCGTCTGACCAACGCTTAGCGGCAATATTCTCACCAGCCAAGTTTATGACGGCATCGAAGCCCTCTAAATACTCAGGGGTAACGTTAACAAAGACTTGGTCCGCACTGCCACCGCGCTTCAAGGCGGTAACCGTGTGGCCTTTCCCTGTCAAGCTCTTGGTCAGAGCCTTACCTACCATTCCACTGGCACCGGCTATAGCAATTTTCATAATATCTCTCGCTTGAAGGCACACTCACATACTTAAACTACGCTTGCACTGTGAATATGTAGTGAACGACCACAGCTATTTTACTGCTATTATCTACATTCTAATGGCAAAAATCTTATTAGTAGAAGACGACTCAGCACTGGCGGAAGTGACCAAATTTGGTCTTGAAAGTCAGGGCCATATGGTTCAGATCGCCTCCAATGGTGATGATGCTCTCTTAAGTCTGCGCGTGAATAAATACGATTTGGTCATCCTTGACTGGATGATGCCCGACTTGACCGGCATTGAAGTCTTAATCACCTATCGCAAGGCTGGTGGAAAGATTCCGGTTCTCATGCTTACAGCGAAGACCCGCCTTGAAGATAAAGAGCAGGGCCTAGATGCTGGCGCTGACGACTATCTGACCAAGCCTTTTGAACACCGTGAGCTACAAGCTCGCGTGAGAGCGTTGTTGCGTCGCCCCAGTTCACTAGCTAGCACTGTTTTAGCGGTCAGCAATATAACGCTTGACCCGGCTACTTGCATCGTTACTCTTGATGGAGCTGAAATTAAGCTCAGGCCAAAGGTATACAGCCTTTTGGAGTTCTTGATGCGCCATCAAAATCAAGTATTTTCGGCCGAGGCGATTTTAGAAAGAGTCTGGCTGGATGATGCCATGGTTTCCACTGATACGGTGAGGGCCCACTTTAAGCTTTTGCGTCGGAGCCTCGGTATTTCAGAAGGAACCTTGATTAAGACAGTGCGAAACCGCGGCTATATGCTTGTTTCTGATGACCATGAAGCCGCTACTGCGACTGTCTCAGCATCTAGTTCTACCTCTGGTCCTAGTTCTGGTCCTAGTTCTGGCGACGATTGATATTTCACTGTTGAACTTTGGGCACTATGAGGGCCTTAGATGTCAGTTTTAGAAGCTTTAAAGGCCAGATTTTCTTCTGCCGTGCGGCATCTTCAAAATTCATTAGCTTCTTTGATCGCAATGCTTTGTCTGTTTTCCTTCTTAGCTGCTTTCGTCAGTGCTTTTCTTTGGCAAAGCCCGGCAATGGCTGATACTCCCGCTGCTCTAACTAAGAAGGTCTCGGCCCAATATGAGGCCCGTGTAGTGATGATTTTTGACCATGAGTGCGCCGTATGGTGTGGCCAGGTTAAGCCAATCCTTGCGGATTTACAAAATGAATACAAGTCTAGGGTGCAGTTCGTTGCCCTCGATACATCTAATGATCAAATAAATAGCAGTAAAGTCACAGCTAAGGCGATTGGCGCCTCTAAGTTTCTCACTGAAAACGCTGACTATGCCCCGGTAATCGGTGTTTTTTCTGCAAAGGGTAAGCTGCTCAAAGAGCTAGTTGGTCCTAAGAAGAAAGAGATTTATGCAGATGCTATAGCAAAAGCTCTCTCAACTCAATAAATGCCAATCGCTCAACCCACTAACTATCTCAATGAGCGTTTAGTTGGTTACGCTGCCTCTGCTGCAATGTTCTTGGCTGTTGCCAGCCTTGTTTTAGGTGGCGCCGTTGCATATGGTTGGGTCGCTGACAATAACGCCTTTAAGCATATGTTTCTCAATGGCCCAGTAGTTTGGTCGAGTGTCGCTATCAACACAGTTTTTCTAAGCACTGCTATTTGTCTATTATTGGTAGCGGATCGCAAACTGCCAGAAAGTCTTACTCACTCTCTAAAAGTCATTGCTAGCCTGCTTTGCCTGCTGGCATTTTTGGCTGGGCTGAGCACCGCGGTGGAAACACTAGCTGGTTTAGATCTTAGCTTGAACCATATTTGGTATCGTGCTAATGAAGACTCTTCTGGCCTTTCCTATCCTGGTCCGATGACGCCTGATGTATCATTTGCCTTTATGGCCCTAACTTTAGCTTTGGCCATTCAAACTTGGGTTTCGAGCAAGCGGATGGAGCTGGCTCAGTGGCTTTGTGTTGTGGCATTGATGATAACTTCATTGCCATTAATTGGTTCAGTTAGCGGTGCTGAATCGTTGTGCACATTCTTTGGCTGCTTGCGTATGTCAGAAGGCATCTCACTTCTGTTTATAGCCTTGAGCAGCGCCTGCTTTTTGCTAAAGCCGGATCAAGGTCTAGCAGGCTTTCTCTGCTCAAATACCGCTTCCGCTTTAGTAGCTAGACGTGCCACACTGCTTGTTGTCTTCTTACCTATGCTCTTCGCTTTGCGTTTTGCACTGGTGCAATACAAGCTTGTTGATAATGGTTTGGGATGGGCTATATTTGCCTTTGGTGCAATCGCTCTTGCTGTTGCTTTGGTTGTTACCGGCGTTAAGGCTACTGAGCAGTTGATGGCCTCTGCTGCTGGCTTGAGCCCATCGGCACTGTTTAGTCAAACTGGTTCTATGGCCTTAAATCAGCCAGCAAATCTGGAGTTTTCAATCAATCTTGGCGCTGGTGTTATCCAAGATCAGATTGAGCATTCTTCGACCCATGTGCGAAAAGTTTGCTTGGCCTGTGAGAAAGAAATTGAAAGAGACCAAGATGTTTGCCCGTTTTGTGACTCTGTTCTGACGCGCTTGATCAATAAGTCACTAGTTGGTCAAATCTTTGCTGATAAGTATGAGGTGATGTGGCAGCTTGGTGATGGTGGCATGGCTAGTGTTTATTTAGCTAAGCATTTGTACTTGCAACAAGAACTTGCTGTAAAGGTATTGCACGCTTCTGTATCTGGCAGCATTGTAGACGTGAAGCGCTTTCAGCAAGAAGCAAAGGCTCTAGGTACTCTGAATCATCCAAATATTATTGCAATCAAAGATTTTGGGTTCACCGCCAGTGGTGAGGCATTTTTAGCCATGGAGTATATCAGAGGCTTCTCTTTCTCTGATTTGCTGGAGAGGAGCAAGGTCTTGACCGTGCCAGAGACTGCCTCAGTAATGATTCAAGTCTGTGACGCCCTGTTGCACGCCCATGGTGAAGGGATTGTGCATCGTGATTTAAAGCCTTCGAATATTATGTGCAGCCCTGGTCCGAATGGCAAAATGGACGTCAAAGTTGTTGACTTTGGATTGGCCAAGATTACCGGTCGCGACGATGTTGATGTAATCAAACTTACTCAAACTGGTGCGTGTTACGGCAGCCCTCCGTATATGAGCCCCGAACAGTGCCTGTCGAAGTCTGTGGATTTCCGCACTGATATTTATGCTCTGGGTTGTATCTTGTACGAGTGTCTGGTTGGTAAGTCGCCCTTCGTCGGTGGCAGCGTTTACGAGACACTGACGATGCAAGTTACTGATCCGGCTCCGGATTTTCCTGCGTCTGTTTCTGTGCCAGCGGAATATAGAAAAATGGTGATGCAAGCTCTTGAGAAGAATCCCGATGATCGGCAACGGTCAGTGGATGAGATTAAGCAGGTACTACTGAAATTGGTTTGAGCGGCAAGCTAGCTGACTTTTGCGCGTGCTCTGGCGTCTGCCGTTATAATGCTTCTGACCGAAGTTTTTGAAAGGACTTCTATGCTCTTTAAACGAATCGTTAATTTGGCTTTGAGTGCTGCGCTAATCTTTGCTGTTGCTGGTTCTATCGGACCGGGATTGTGCGGGGAAGCCGCCACGCAGGAACAGAATTTAGCATTGCTAAAACGAATTGAGGCGGACCTAGCGAAGAAGCCGAATGATCAACTCTTGAATTTGCAGCATGCAGAGTTGATGGGGCTTTTAGGGCGCTTTGAGGAGCAGGTAGTCGAGGCCGACAAGCTAATTAAGAAATATCCAAAATTGGCAGGTGCGTACGTGATTAGAGCCGATGGTGAGGCAAACCAGATGCGCTATAACGATGCCATTCTGACTCTTGATTTGGCATTCAAGCTGGGCGCTTCTACGCCCGATCTTTTGCTTTTTAAGGCCAATTGCCTGAAAAATGAAAAGAGATACAAGGAAGCTATTGACACCGTAAATAAAGTGATCGAGGCTCAGCCTGCCAATTTTGAGGCCTATAAATGTCGTTCAGTTTGCTATTTCCGCGTTTACGGTGCTTGCGCACAGGCTTTGCGAGATATGGAGAAGGTAGTTCTTTTGAATCCGTCGGACGCAAAGGCTAAAACAGTGGTCGCCTCGTTGAAACGTGAACTTGCTGGCAAGGCAGCAACTGGTGCCAGTGTGCCTAAGTGATTGAGTCGGTTAGCGGTCATTCCTAAAGTGGCAGAATAGTCATACAGGGTGTTTTCTTCTTCGGGTGGTAACATTCATGACCGACCAAGCAGAAAATCGAACTTCCAAGCCTGGAAAGGACCTAGGTACTTCTGCTGCGTCTGACATGTCGGTCGCTGATGCCTATGCTGATATTGATTCTGGCCGCGCTGTAAATAGTCATACTAAATTTCTAGATGCAGGAGCTTCTCCCGCCGTTGACACTAAGTCAGTCAAGCTTCCCTCTGATGGCGCTAAACCGGAACCAGGCGCTGTAATTCCACCCAAAGACACTAAAGTCTCACCTGGTGATATCACGCCTGCTCGGGTGGAGCCGCAGCCATCCAGAGAAGCCGTCACACCAACGAATCACCCAGTTGAGAAGGTCGTAGATCCGTCGACAAAGCCAGGGGTGCCAACTCGGGCTGGTGAGCAGCCCATCACTCCAACTGAATCCGCCATGCCTGGAGTCCAGAAGCCGGATGTACAACCGTCGATTCAGCGACCTAACGAAGTTATACCGACCCAATCTACGACTAAAGTTCCAGAAAGGGCTCCGGACAAAGTTAGCCCAGTTGGCGTCGAGCAGCCCGCTGACAAAGCTCATCTGCCTGGTCTAGCAATTGTTGGTCCTGAAGGCAAGGCCCAGCAAGGAAATGCTGGAACTGTTGGTACTACAGATGGCAAGGTTCACGACCCTGTTCTCGCTAAGCCTCAAGATTTGGCCGCAAAATCGCATGATCCAGCTACAGCAAAGGCTCAAGAGGCGTTAGGGGCGAAGGTTAATGACACTGGCCACCGAGGCTCTGAACTTGGCACGGGAGCTTTGACTGGCAAGATACAAGCAGGTCCAGAGCAGGCTAGGTCTAACGATGCTGCTGGCCATCCGAACGCTCAGAACGCTGATGCTCTTGCTCGCCAAGCAAATGGGGCATCGGTTCTCAAAAACTACTCCGCCGATGGCACTCGCTCGGGCATTGACCACACAAACCAAGGAATTGTCGGCAAGGGCGCCGACGGTAAGTTTGACGGCGTTCGTGCTGGTCAGCTGTCGCTAAGCGATGGCAAGATTGGCGATGGAAGTTCCTCCGGCGGTCGCCCCGGTGAGGTGAAGTTGGGCGATGGCAAAATCGCCGACGGAAAGACCACTGACGGTAAGACCAGTGATGGCAAAGCTGGTGATGGGAAAACAGGCGATAGGCTTCCAGACGGAAAGGTCGGAGGTAAGACTAACGATGGTGGTTCGTCTGGCCCGTCAGCCTTTATTCAGTTTATCGAGAGTCAGGCTGGCATCCGCGGTTTTGGTTTGCCAGCTAAACCAGAAGGCAATAAGTCTGATGGCAAGAACGATGGGAAGGCTGACGGCAAGCTCGATAACAAACTGGACGGAGCAAAGAATAACCTCGGCCCCGATGGAAAACAAGTTGGTGGTGACACTAAGGGCGGTGCCAGTATTCCTGGTGGTAGATCTAATGCGATAGACGGCTTCCTTGGTCTAGTTGAAACAGTCAAAGATAATATCAAAGGCTCGCTTAAAAATTTAGGAGATCGCACACCGGTATCTGTGCCGCTTAAAGAGGGCGAGATGGCCGCCGTTGCCATGCGCGGCAAGATGCCACCTCTGCGAGATGATATTACTAGCGACCAGATACTTGCCGTCTTAATTCCTAAAGGTTACGTGGGCTGGAGTATTGTTCGATCTCCTGGTTTAAAACCTAGTGATTCACCTCTTCCAGCTTCACAGACCAAATTCGATGGCGGTAAGCCTGGAGATGGTAAATCAGCCGAGGGCAAGCCTCTAGATAACAAACAGCCCGATTCAAAACCGGGTGAATCTAAGCCGTTTGATATCAATAATCCCGAAGTGAAATCACGTCCTTTCATTCAATTGCACGGTGGTGATAGCAATTACACTGGCGCTGGCGCGCGCCGCACAGAAACAAGTTTTCCGGGGCGAGTCGAGCAAGTCAAACCAGAACCAGTCAAAGTTGATCAGGTGAAGCCAGATCAAGTTCGACCCATTCCAGTAAAAGCTGAACCTCTCACTGACACAAAAGTGGCCGCTGCTACTCCTTATCTTGACGTATCGGCGAATAGCCAAATCATCGATCAGAGTGCCACCAGGCAGACGACTCCGTCGACGCCAAAAGATAGGCGTCAACTGATTGAAGAGCAAGAACACACCTTGCCTTCCGCTAGTGAAAGCGAATTTGAGATCAGCGCTGAACTTAGCGCAGACACAAATATTTCATCACTGCAATCAACGATCGATCTTTCATTATCTAAAGAAGGTGAGAAGCGTTCACGCTACGTCAATTCGGCTCTTGACGCCCAAGAAGAGACATGGAACAGTGAAGACGATGATGCAGCCGGAGCGCACGAAATGCCAGCGCCATTGGGGCGTTATACCTACATTGTGCGTGCTGGTGACACCATCGAATCTGTTGCTGTGGTCGAGCTGAACGACCTGTCGCTCGCACCTTTGCTCTTCAAGAAGAATAAGAAGTATGTTCTGCAAGAAGAAGAGTATGGCAAGCATCCTCTTGTTCCTGGCGTTGTCATTGACCTTCCTACCCCCGCTGAAATAAAGGCTTTTAGACAGTTCTAGTGTTTTTGTGACTGAACTCTTTTCGCCCTGGATTTATTTTTTACTTTCAAAATTGCATTTTCTTTTAGCCCTTTGACGCATTCAGGGCTGATGTCTCCGTTCGGGTTTGGATATTTTTTAGCCAAAGCTATTGCCAGCTGATATTCACGGTCAGAGTCTTCGTATTGAAATTGCTCGGAGTGACATTTGCCCAGAGTGCAGTGTAGCTGCGGCCAAGCCCATGATAGAAAAGGATATCTCTCAATTTGCTGCAGCAGATCTCTTGTTGTTTGTTCAGCTTTTACCCATTCACTGCCGTGCATATAAATGCTTGCCAATAGACCCTTGTCTTGAATAAAGCGATAGAGCTTGTCTGGAGGGCAATTCTTTTCTAGCTCAATTCCTTGTTTGATGTAGCGTTCTGCGGCCGCTCTGTCGCCATGGCTAATCATGTAGAGCGCTATATGGCGGTACGATTGCGTCACATTTGGGTGATGAGGATCCACCGCAAGTCTTAAGGCAAGTGCATGGAAGAGGCATTCTTTTGCGTCAGTAGATTTGCTGGCGAGGGCATTGTAACTCTCGGCAAAATCATCAATATCCACCATTAGTTCAAGGTCTTCCTTGAATAATGCTGGAGTTACTTTTAGTGTTTGCAGGTAAAGCGGTTCTGCTTCTTTGAGTTTGCCTTGAATTACCAGAAGGCGAGCTATGCGTGCTCTGCTTCTAGCCGCCCAAGCGGCATCTTTGTCTTTGTTGGAAGTATCGATAATCTTGCTATAGAGAGCGATTGCCTCTTTCGTTCGGCCGTGGGTTTCTGCTGAGTTTGCTTTGTCAAAGTCATCAGCTAGAGCCGCTGACTTTGCCGGCGGGGCAAGCAGCAGAAGGAACAGCAACAAAAAGAAAGCACGCAGTTTTTGCATGGCAGCCTAAGACAATGCTGGGTAGTAGACCTTAGACTCCTCAACTTTTATACCCAGAATTTTTCCAAAGCGTCTTATAAATTATCGACTGCCAATTAATTTTTCCAGCTCGGCTAGTAGAGGCAGGGAGGGCACTGCCCCGGCCTTTGTGCAGGCGAGAGAGCCCGCTGCACAGCCATATTTTGCCGCTTCTGCCAGGCTATCACCCTTGGCCATTCTCATAGCTAGGGCGCCACAGAAGGCATCACCAGCTGCTGTAGAGTCCACTACCGAAACCTTAAAGGCCTCAACTGTTTGTGGCTTATCTGGGTGGGAGCTTTCAAGAATTAGGGCGCCTCGCTCGCCCAGTGTGAGAATCACTCCTTTGGGGCCAAGCTCAAGCAGTTTGCGGGCGCAGTCATGAGCTAGTTCTGGCGAAGTTGGGTTGATACCAGTGAGCAAGTGGGCTTCTGTTTCATTGGGCACTATTACATCTACGTTTTGTAGCAGTTCTGCCGATAACCCGGTCTCTGGTGCTGGGGCCGGGTTGAGAATGACAGTTAGGCCCTTGCTGCGGGCTGCTTTAGCTGCCTCTAAAACGGTTTCTGCTGGTATTTCTAGTTGCAGCAGTAGCACTTTGGCGTTGCTGAGCAAATCTACTTTTGCTGATACATATTCTGGAGTCATCGCGTTGTTAGCATTTGGCACGATGACAATGCTATTTTCGCCGGAGGGGCCAACCCATATGTTGGCAATGCCTGTGGTTTGCTCAGCATCTTTGGTCATGCCATTTGTATTGACGCCATTGTCTTTCAGGGTATCGAGCAAGACTTGGCCGTAAGCGTCATTGCCGACTTTGCCAATCATGGCTACGGATGCACCGCAGCGCGCTGCTGCCAGGGCCTGATTGTTGCCTTTGCCGCCAGGGAAAGTATCAAAAGTGGAACCTTTTAGGGTTTCGCCTCGGCCCGGTAGGCGGGGTACGCGGATGACAATATCCATACTGAGGCTGCCAATAACAACTACATCTGTGCTGGCGCTTCTATCGGTGATGCTGTTTGCCTGTGCTGCGCTGTTCGCTTCTGAGCTCACTAACTTTTCCTCTACTGATGCCTTATTTGGGCCGCTATTTTAACAGAAGGTACTATCATTACTGTTCTGCTTTTAAGGAACCACTCTGTGTCTAGAATTGTGCGCTTTCATCAAACCGGTGCTGCTGAAGTTCTACAGATCGAAACTGTGCCGGAGATAGAACCCGGAGAAGGCGAAGTTCGTCTGCGTGTTCATGCTCTTGGTCTTAATCGAGCAGAAGTTTTGCTGAGAGAAGGACGGTACTTAGAAAAGCCAATTCTACCTTCGCGTCTTGGTTATGAGGCTAGCGGCGTAATTGAGGCGATTGGCTCGCCGGTCGAAGGCTTTAGTATCGGCGATAAAGTTAGCACTGTGCCTTGCTTCTCGCAGACCAAATATGGAGTGTACGGCGAGTGGGCCGTTGTACCGGCTCGTGCTTTGGCTAAGTATCCTGATAATTTAAGTGATATTGAAGCCGCTTCAATCTGGATGCAGTATTTGACTGCTTATGGTGCCTTGATTGAGTTGGGCTGCCTGACTAGCGAGCAAACAATTCTTATCACAGCGGCTTCTAGCTCTGTTGGCTTTGCGGCTATTCAGATTGCCCGTCGTCAGGGCGCCAAAGTCATTGCCACCACTCGTGGTGAATCAAAGAAACAGACTCTTCTTGATGCTGGTGCGCACCATGTCATAGTTACAGATCAAGATGATCTTGTTAAGGAAGTAATGTCTGCTACTGCTGGCAAGGGAGCCAATCTAATTTTTGACGCTATAGCTGGGCCACTTTTACTTAAGCTTGCTAAAGCAGCTGCCTACGAGGCCTCGATTTTTATATATGGCGCCTTGAGCCTAGAGACGACAGCATTTCCTTTGCAGTTGGCGCTAAAGAAGGGGCTTACAGTGCAAGGTTATACAATGTTTCAAGTGACCGACGATGCCGCAAGATTTGCTCGGGGCAAAGAATATACCTATGCTGGTTTGAAGGACGGTTCGTTGCTGCCCGTTGTAGACAAGGTTTTTCCATTCGAGCAGATCGTGGAAGCACACCGCTACATGGAATCCAATGAGCAGAAAGGCAAGATAGTTGTGCAGGTTAGTTAGTAAAGTGGCTAGTCAGTCAAGTTGGCTGGTAAGTCAGATTTGATGACTAGCCGTTCCGATTGTTTGGCGAGTCAGTCAGATGATCTGGCTCGCAGTTATGTTTCGGTTGGCCAGCGTTTTTCTAGCATGCCATCAATGATGCTGCCGATTTTGAATGACATGACGTAAAAGACTGGAATTGAGAATATGCAGAGAATTTCTTCCATAGCGACCTACTGGGGAATGAGTGTGGAATCCTCTAATATGCTGAGTGTTAGAACGGAGGTTCGTATCGGCATCTCAAATGCCTAAATGGCTGCTGTTAAGCCACGCCATTGCCCGTCTTAAGGTTTTCATTATATTTCGATAGTTGTATCTTAGGGGCGGCAGAGGGCACTGTCAAATGTATTTTCTGTTATTTCTATCGGAGAATACGAAGGTGATTTCTTGCAGTGCAAGCGGCGCTCGCTAGATGGCAAACTAAGGGCACTACCTGGCGCAGCCAATTGAGGTTGCTACTTGCTGCTAATTGCCGCTTATCGACTTTACTAATTGGCGCCCGACGAATAGAAACGTCTGCCACTCTCGCTCATCGAGGTCAACAGGCTCGACACCTGTCTCTTGGGCTCGCAGGTGGTATAGGTTTTGTTCAGCTCTTCAATCAGTTGGGGAATACCAAAGCTGTCGGCGTAGCGCAGCACACCGCCGCGGAAGGGTGGGAAGCCTGAACCGATTACTAGGGCCAGGTCTAATTCTCTAGGTTTGCGCACAACCTTCTCTTCAAGGCAGCGAGCGGCTTCGTCAACAATGACGAAGATAAGACGATGCTGAATTTCGGCTATCTGCTCAGGAGTAGCTTTCTCTGTGCTGACAGTCATATTGGTGATTCTGGCGAAGTCTGGGTTGATTTCCAGTTTGCGACCGGAAGCGTCCCAGTGGTAGCAGCCAGCTCCAGAAATTTTGCCTTTTAGACCAGCTGCGGCTGTGGTTTTCATAGCAATTGGAGGGGTGAATCTTGCGCCGAAAGCGGCGTGCAGTTTGTTGGCCACCGAGAAGCACAACGATAGGCCAAGTTCATCTACTAAGGTGAATGGCCCCATTGGTAGACCAAACTGAACGGCAGCATCTTCTATCCAATTGAAAGGATAGCCTTCGTCGAGCATCCGCGATGCTTCCATTAGGTGGGTGGTGAGCAGGCGGTTGACCAAAAATCCTACTGAGTCTTTAACGCCGATTGGCACTTTTCCTAGTTTAGTCACTAGTCCAAGGGCGAGGCTATTGGTTTTAGCATTGGTGCTGGGATGGCTGATTACTTCAACTAGAGGCATTTTGTCGACGGGATAGAAGAAATGCAAGCCGACAAAGCGTTCTGGTTTGCTCATCTCTTGGCCGAGTTCGATAAGCTCTAGTGCCGAGGTATTAGTTATCAAAACGCAGTCGTCTGCCACATGTTTTTCAACTTCAGCTAAAAGCTTTTGCTTGAGCTTGCTGTCTTCTGGTACTGCTTCTATCACCATTTCGCAATCACTCAGAACAGAGAGCTGCTCAGAAAATGTAATTTTGCCGCGTTGTGAAGTTCCACCGGCAAGTGTGGAAGTGTGAGCCTCTTCATGGGCTGCATCGAAATCAGCCATCTCTTTTGCTCGTTCTTCTGAACTAGTTTTGACCCTTACATTGATGCCATGAACGGCTGCAAGTTTAGCGATATCCAAACCCATGATGCCACTACCAATGACACCGAGCGTCTTTATTGGTTTGGCGCCAGATTTTTCAGCTGTTCTTGCCGCTGAGCGTGCGGTGAAATCTTGAGAAAAGAATAGTTGAATCAGGTTGCTTGAGGTTTTATCACTGGCTAGATCGGCGAATGATTTCGCTTCTAATGCCAAGCCCTCTTCTAGAGTCGCAGTAGTTGATAGCTGTACCGCTTCAATTGCTTTGAGTGGTGCTGGATAATTTCCTTTGAGGCGAATTTTGATTGAGCGTTCCATGGTGGCAAAAAGCTTCTTGAGCTTCTCTGGGCTCTCTTCTTCTTTGGCGGCCCGCGGTTTTGCTGTGCCCTCCAGTATGGCAAGAGCTAAGTTTTCAGCTGCTTTGTACAGCTCGCTGTAAGGCACCACTTGATCGATAATTCCTAACTCTAGAGCTTTTGTCGCTGAGACGATTTCTGAAGTAAGAATATATTCAAGGGCGAGTCTGACTGGTATTAAGCGAGGTAGCCGTTGTGTGCCACCAAGCCCGGGTATCAAACCAAGCCGTACTTCAGGTAAGCCAAAAATGCTTAAATCTGAATCGGAAGAGATGCGGAAGTTGGCGCAAAGTGCTACTTCTAGGCCGCCGCCCAGGCAGGCACCATGGATGGCTGCAACGGTAGGCTTGCCGAGATTTTCTAGTTGATTGAAGACGGCCTGACCCTCTTTCGAGAGTTTGTGAGCTTGCTCTTGCGAGTCGAAGCTCATGATTTCGTGCAGGTCTGCGCCTGAAACGAAAGTGTCGGGCTTGCTTGAGGCAATGATCAGAGCCTTGATTTTTTTGTCGGCTTTGATTTGTGGAATTAGCTCGGTCAATTCGAGCAAAACATCGTGGCCCAAGACATTCACTTTGCCAGCGCAGTTAAACCAGAGTATGGCCACGCCTGAGGTAAGCGTTTCTAGCTTTATATCGCGTTGATGTTTCAGGGTTTCCATTGAGTTACTTGTTCCTTTAGGTCTTTTTTCAGGCTTTTGAGCCATGAAGTTTGTAGCCGAAAGTCATTGCCTCTGAAAGCAAATGTTCCGGCAGTATGTGCGCTTCAATCAAACCTTTCTCACTCTTTCTAATTTCTGAGAGCAGCGATTCGGCGCTTTCTACATATTCTTGTGCCGCAATTTTGTAGCCACCAAAAGGTTGACCTTTGTTGATGAATACTAAGATATCGGGGCTACCATCTTCACTGTAGGTCAAGCAACCAGTTTCACCGGTGAGTGCAATTGACACCAGTGTGGTATCCAAATAGTCAAGCATGGCCTTCGAGTCATCTTTAGCCAGAGGGCAACCAAGAAATAGTGCAGACATGGCAAGAACTACGTCTGCAGGCAATTCGTAGACTTGCAAAAATGTGTCAGCGCCAGCGATATCACCTTTAATCAGGTTGATAGCTTTCTCTACGGCAAACGTTTCTTGAGCATCTTTGCGGCCGTAGATGGCTCCAGCCACTCTTCCTTCGTAAAGTAACATGGCCGAACGTGATTTTTGCTCTTCTGAGCGGGCTTTGACGCAGCCAGTGAAATTGGCCAGTTCTAGTTCAGAAAGTAGCTTTGATGAGTCAGCAGTTGAGCAGTTCAACTCAAGATAGAGTTTGCCCGATACCGCCGGCATAATTAAGTCGATGGCGCGACGCAGGCGCTGGCTGCTCGGATACGAATCAACCCAAATGGCGAAAGCATTGTCTTGATCAGAGTCTGTACTTAGCTGAATTCGCTCGGTAGTGCCAAGCATAAAGGCGAAAGTCATCAGGGCACGGTTGTTATGCATGCAAACAAAAGTTGCTGGCACTGTTTGGCCGATTTTAAGCGGTTCTGTACTTGGGAGAAACGCCTTTAGGACATGATGGTTTTCAACGTCTTCTTCAGCCGGGTCTGCTAGCGGGGGCAGGCCTGAACCAATTACAACGGCGTTGTAACCGCCTGGTTCGGCACTTTCTATTTTGCACATCACGCTCTGGCCGGGGCGATAGGTGCTCGAGCTGTCAATATCTGTCATAGCATGCCATAGCGCTTGTACCTTCGATTAACTCTCAGAGGGAAGGGATAACTTCTAGTAAAAATGTAGTTTATCATTACCAAATGAACACGGTTCGCGGCGCCTCCTTAATCTCAATAATCGGTTGTGTATTTGTATGTGGCTTTACAAGCCTGTGCTTGACATGTTGCGGTGGTCCACAGACGCAGCATTTAGGCAAGGTAGAGCCGCAGTCTGGATCATTGTCTTTGGCTCCTGCTAAGCCTGATATAGGACAGAGCCAGCATGACTCCCTTCAACCTGGAGCCATAGCATCGGGTGATAGTAGTGCCAACAGTGCTGATCGAGTCACTCTTGATGACGTGGCGGCTATTGCCAAGAAGGTCGATGCTGGTTTTGAAGACGGCTGGATTGCCGGGCGAGAGGCGCGGGTCTTTAAATCACCCTATCGCACCTTAAGTGCCCAAGATAAGGCTCGATTCGCTTTGGCTTATCATGATTTTCTGGAACCTTTCCATCAAGATCTCGGCAATAACTTGGCTACTTATGTGCCCTACAAAACTAGAGCCGCTTTCGCCCGCAAATACTGGCTTGCTTCTAGTTCTGGCGAGAGATTCAAGAACGAAAAAGAAAAGTATCAAATCGCCTGGATGCACGAGTCATTGCTTGACGGTAGTGAGTTATGGTGGCGTGCTGCTGAGAAGCGCTTTGGTAATAAGATTGACTCAGTTTTGGCACTAGTACACGATACTGAGCAGAATATGGTCTCTAAATACATGGAAGATGAAAAGACAGAAGGAACTTTTTCAAGTCAGATGTCAGATAAGTCAGTCAAGTCTGAGAGTGTTAATTGATGTCTGACAAGCGCAAGAGGCTGACTGAAAGAGAAGAGCAGGAGCTACTGTTTCAGAAGCGTTTAGCCGAACTAAGGGCGCGCAACAATCAATTCCCCTGGAATATGAAGGAACAGCCTGACTTTGAAATTCCAGCTGAACAATCTAAGCTTTTTGCCGATAGGTATATCGAAGACCCTTCTCTCTCGGATGAAGAGGTTGAGCGCCGGGCTCTTCTCGATCTTAACTCCTTCAATTTTTGGTCATTCTATAAGCGTTTAAATTACGAAGTACGACGAGCCAGCCGCTATAAACGTCCACTTTCATTACTTTTTGTCACCATTGATAAACTGGCGAATGTAGTTGAGAATTTTGGTCTACAGGGTGAAAATGCAGTAATTCTTGGCACCGGGCGCGGCCTTCTTGGTAGTGTTCGCGATGTTGATATTGCCGGACGTTGCCGCGATGATTGTTTTGGGGTGATACTGCCTGAGACACCAAGGGGCGGAGCGGAGATTGCCGCTGAACGAATTCGAACTCGCCTGGAAAATCTCACGGTCGACTACAAGGCCAGTCAAATTCTACTTACAGTCACTGTTGGTGGTGCCAGCTTGGAAGAGGGCATTGACAAGCCAGATCAACTGATTGCTCTGACTGTTGAAGCTCTGCAAGTAGGGATAAGGTCTGGCGGCAATACTGTCAATTTTCCTGTTGACGAATAGGTTTACTTAGCGCTAACCCAGGCTATTCTGAGCTATATCGGTTACATTTGTTCGCCTATAACCTCCATAAACTGGGTAAATCACCTATAACAGTATTGGAACGTTTAGCTTTCTCGTGGAAATCCACAAAATGGAATCAACCGACTCCCATGACGCTCAAGTGCAGGTCCCTGGCCAGCTTCCTCAGGCAGGTTCAGCTCTGCCTAGTAACCCTGTAACAGTTAACGCTTCACCTGTTAATGTCTCGTCTGATAGTGCCTCTTCTGCTCCCCCAATAGAAGGCAATAATCCTGCACCTTTCCCTGCTGGTATCGCCAAGCCAGGTGTCTTCGCGCCTGGAACTATCGTCGGCTCGAGCTACGAAGTGATCGAGCTGCTTGGTCGCGGCGCCATGGGTATGGTTTACAGGGTGAAACATGTTACCTTGCCGGCTGAATATGCGCTGAAGATTCTTACTGACGACAAACAAGACGAAGTGTCCGTGATTCGTTTTCAAAATGAAGCGCAAGCTATTGCCAAGCTGAACCATCCCAATATCGTAGCCATCTATAATTTTGGCTTGCACGACGGTTCCCTGCCGTTCTATGTCATGGACTTGCTAGCAGGCGAAGATCTGCTAGATAAAATTGCCTATTCTGGACCAATGGCGCCAGAGATGGCCTTGCCATTGTTTATTGAGGCCTGCGCCGGCTTGAGCTTCGCCCACCGCAAAGGCATTCTCCACCGTGATGTTAAGCCTGCCAATCTCTTGATTCTCGATCGGCCTGATGTTCAGGGTGCCAGAGTTAAGGTGGTCGATTTCGGTATAGTCAAGTTTGCCGAAGAACTCAAGCCCGATTCACAGAAGCTCACGGCTATGGGAATAGTCTGTGGTAGCCCCAGTTATATGAGCCCTGAGCAAGCCATGGGTCAAAAGGTTGATCCCCGTTCTGATATCTACTCTTTAGGCTGCAGTCTGTTCGAGACCCTCACAGGTAAGGTTCCTTTTCGAGGGCGTAGTGCCTCTGACACGATGATGATGCATGTAAGTGCACCGTCACCATCTCTGGCGAGCAAGAACCCAGAAGCTAAGTTTTCTGACGATTTAGAAATTCTTGTGGCGAGGATGATGGCGAAAGAGCGAATGTATCGCTATCAGACAATGGACTCAGTTGCTCAAGACCTGAAGAATCTTCTTGAAGGAAAGCCTTTGGCCAGCACACCTTTTGTTCAGTCTAACTTTGGGGTGGTTCAAGGCAAGGCTGAAGGAGCCTTTGAGTCGAGCCTGACTCAAGGAAACATAGGGCGAGTTACCGACAAGCTTGCTAACCGTCAAGATGAGTCTTTGTTTGATGGGCGTTTTACTGGAGATGACGGACGCTTTACCGGTGAGCAAGATGCTTCTGGCGAGTACGAGAGCGAAGAAGACGAAGACGATCGCTCGGAGGACGAAGAAGCTGACGGCAATGGCGACCGTTCGAGTGTCGCTAAGGTTTTATTCCTTGCTCTCTTGTTTCTTGGAATAGTCGGTGTTGCCTCCTATTTTATAGTGTCCAGTATGTATCTCTCATCGAGTCAGTCGAAGAAAACAGTCTCCGCGTCTACTAGCGTTTTATCGCCGCCGGTGGAGTTGAAGCTAGAATCTAATGACTTAAATTCAGAGCTTCACCTTGACGAAGTTGATTCAGACCTAGATGCCGGTGCCGAGTTGATTACTCTTCCCAGTGCGAGGTACTTTTCTAAAGACATTACCGAGAGTGGTCGAAAATTAGTTCAGTTCGAATTCCCAGCAAAGTCATGCAAGCGTCCGCTGGCTTGGATAGGAACTAGCGTTCATGATAAGACCAATGCCGAGGGTATCGTTAGGTTTCCAAAGGGCAGCAAGATTTATTTGGTAGCATCACCTAATGCTACTAAGCAGCCTAAATTTTTCGAGAAATTTCGCTCTGGTGACATTGAGCATGTGTACCTTTTTCCACCATTTGCCAGTGATAGACTTGCAGAACTCTCGATGTCTATTCCGGGCATTAAGCTCTTATGTCTGGCCGGTTGCCCAGGCCTAACCAGCAAAATTATTCCGGCTCTAGATCGTCTGACAAGTCTGGAGACCTTAATGGTTGGCAAAACAACTATGGACGGCGCTGATTGGGCAAAATCTAGTATTTGGAAAAGGTTGGCAACAGTTGTCGTTTCCGAGTGCAAGAACGTTCATCCAATATTGAAAAAATTAAGTGGTTCCACCAAGCTAATATCGCTTGATGTTTCACATAATGAGCTCGATTCGAACGATTATCGGCTTATCTCTAACTTGCCTAACTTGCAGAATCTTGTTCTAAACAAAAATAAGATTACTACTGAAGACCTGCAATTACTTTCAAGGCTGCCTCATCTTTCAACTCTCGCCATAGTCGATACTCACCTCACCCCTGGCTCGTTGGCTAAAGCGATCGAGCAGTTCCCTTCGCTTGAGACTCTGCTAGTTGATAGAGGTCATTTCCCAAAACAAGATTTAACCTATCTCAAGAAGCGTTTACCGCGCTTGAAGGTAGTATTTTTTATTCCTCGGCCGAATATGTTTGCTGACTTCTAGCTAGTTGTCTGGAAGACTATTTCTCTCGAGTCGTCGAGAACTTGATTTAATTTTTTTGTGCTTTCCATTCTGCCTTTCTTTCTGCTAGTCAGATCGTGAATTTGCAGAAAATAGGGAAATGATCCGAGCCACAATCGTCTTGGACAGAGCGTTCAGTGCACTTAAGTGCTGGCGACATGAAAACATGATCGATGGGAATTAGCATGTACGGTAACATCGTCGGCCAGGTTGGCTGTATGCCTTTGTTTAGCCTGCTGTCAAGCAAACCAGACTCTTTTACGAAATCGGTGAAAATATAGCACCATGGTGTGCAATTAAAATCACCGGCTAAAATCGTCTGCTTCTTGCTCTGTGCGATTCGTTTGGCAATTTCATGCATCTGGATGTCACGCATATTTGTATAGCTTGAGCCTACCGGTGGTGGCGGATGGGTGGCAATTACTTGAATTAGTTTTTCACCAGCCTCAGTCGGCTCAGACTTAGCTGGCAAGGATACATCAATAAATATAGTCGGCACCCCAGCAATGCCAATAGGCTCACGACTCTCATGAACAATTTTGTATTTGCTCAAAATACCAATGCCAAAGTTGTCTGTCCTCGCCCGCACACTTTGATATGGGTAGATGCTTTTGAGCTTTTCAAAATGCTCGCGCCAACCTTCGCTGACTTCTTCGACACAGACAATATCAGGCTTGGTTTTTTCAATTAGCTTGTCGAATTTCGGGTAGTTTGTGTTGCTTGAGTTAACGTTGAATTGCAATAGCGAAAGCTGCTTCTCCCCAGTTAGGGTCTGAGTTGAAGTGGCGCTGCCAAAGCTAGTGGAAGCGCAGGCGACCACTGCTATGTTTGCTATAAGTGCCACAATGCAGCTTGCTAGATAGAGTCTGTTGAGTCTACTGTATTCTAAGTAGAGTAAGTAAGGGATTGACATGGCCAGCAAGACGGCGTACTGAACGCGAAAATGGGCGAACAGCTCGATGGGCCAGCAAACGAAACCAACAAAAGCTAACGCTGAAAAAACAGCAATACATAGAGCTGGCGCTCTGACTAGGGCTCCAATTGCAGCGCATATTTCTCTTGGCTTTCTCATGCCTAGTTGCCGAGGCTTTTGATTTTCGCTTTGGCCGTTTCTACTCTAGGGTCTTGGGCTGGAGCCAGTTGCACAAAAGTGGAGAGTTCGCTCTTCGCACCTTGTGAGTCGCCTAGCTTTTCCATGGTGCTAGCGAGCAAGAAGTGGGCGTCGACGTTGTTAGGATCAATAGAGGTTGTCTCTTTGTAGACTTGTTTGGCACCATCGGCGTCACCTTTTAGAAGCAAAGCCGAGCCCAGGTTTAGTCTCGCTGAAATTAGCTTAGGGTCTAGTTTGACTGCTTCCTTGGCGTGGGCAAATGACTGGCCGACGTTGCCAGTGCGAGCAAAGACATAGCTTAGGCGATCATGCATTTGTGCTGATTGAGGAAATAGATAGACTGCTTGCTCTAAGAGGTTGATAGCATTGTCAAAGTTGCCTGCTGCCATACATTTATTGGCTAAGGCGCCGAGAATGATCTTGTCTTTTGGATTAAGCTGATAAGCTAATTCAAGCTCTTTGATGCTCTGGTCTTCTTGGCCTAGCTTGGTTAAGACCCGGGCATAGTTTGAATGGAAGAGTGCATCGTTTGGTTTTAGTTCTATCGCTCTTTTGTATTTTTCTGCGGCACCAGCCCAGTCGCCTTTAATCGTGAGGATGGCGCCATAATCGGCTATGGCGTCGGCGTATTCTGGATCTGTGGCAATGGCAGCCTTGTACTCACTGATGGCACCATCAAAGTTGCCGTCACCCACCAGGTTGTTGGCTTTGAGATAGTGCGATTCGGCGGCGACAAAAGTCATAACGTTGTCTGGAATCTCTTTGACTTGCTCTAGGGTAGGAGCGCCAAGAACAATATCGTTTCCAGTCCAGTCTGATTTCATCACCGGAGTCTGACGCTTGGTAGAACCGCTGCTCGCAGTGGTATCGCTCTCGGTTAGAGCGCGCGCCTTAGCAAAAGCTTCATTGAGCGACGGCATGCCGTCTTTTTCACGCAATGACTTGATTAAGTTGTTAGAGAATGAGTTTCCCCAGGTCATTTGATCTGGTTTGCTCGATGTCAGAATAATATAGCCCTTGCCAAGCGAGACTTTGTTCAAGTCGATGTTGCTGCCCATGAAAAGCGCCTTGGCGCCTGCAGTAAGTTCGGCTGCTCCACTGTATGGCGATTCAAGAACCATGACAATGCGATCGGTTTTTACATCTTTCTTCAATGTCTCCATCAAGTTTTGCATTGATAGACAGGTTGAGTAGACGTTATCTAAGGCGCAATCGTAGGCACTTAAATAAGTGGTACCGTCGGTGGTGGGAAAGCCATGGGTGGAAATAAACACGACAACGAGGTCGTCTGGACCAGCGAGGCTTCCTAACCAGCCTTTGCCTAAATTGTTTATGATGTTTTGGCGGGTTGCTTCTGAGTTAATCAGCGTTTTGACGTGGCTCTCAGGAAAACGCCCGGCATTTGGATCCTTAAGATAGGCAGAGAAGTTGCGAGCGGCAACGTCCATTTTCGCATCGACGCCGTCCAGTCTCTTTTCTTTGAACTTAGCTGCACCAATCACCACGGCCCATTTTTGTTTGATAGGGCGATTAGTAGAAGTGGCATTGGGATTCAAATCTTGAATCTTTGTCCATTGCACACCGCTAGCGGGGGCTTTGTTGACGTCGGCTGTGGCCGCCCAGACGCGAGTTCCACAGAGGCTGAGGGTAACAGCCAAGGCCGCCGATAGAGTAACAACAGATCTTGCTTTGAGCAATTTAGCCTGGGTTCTATCGTTCACAATCTCTCTCATCCCGAATTTCTCTCATCCTAAATTTTTCCAGCAGACGCAATTTTTATTGGTGGGCCAGAGCGACATCCACGGCCATTAAACCGCCTGGGTCGTTGAAGCTAACTTTTACCATGCTTCCGTTTGATGAACTGAAGCTACGAGCCAATTTCTCTTGACCCGGTACTTGATCTGGCAAGATTACTGGAGTGGGATCATCCCAAGATAATTGCATGCGGGTTGGTACCAGGTCTTTTGAACCAGACATGTCATCTGATACATAGGCCGTTAGATAGACTGGTGGGTTGAGGGCTTGTTCGTTGGCAATTTTTGTTGTCGAGAATAGCAAGCTCATTTTTTCAATACCTGGTGTATTGTCGAATGTGAGCCAGTCTTTGGGAAGAGGATAATCGGTTTTGGCGGCCAGATAATTTTTTGTGCCAGTATCTTTGGATGGGAAGAGAATTGTTTTCTTGCCGCTACTTCCTTCTTTCATAACTATATAGGCATAGCCTGCCGAATCAGGAATGATGTGAAAGCGTATTGAATCACCTGATTTGAAGGCCATCTTGTTGTTGCAGCGATAGATTTTTCCGCCTCTATTCAGTTCAATCCAGTATGACATTCCGGCACTCGACGAGACTTTGATATCGTGGTTGCTTGCCTCTGCTGGCTTCTTTGTAGTACTAGGTTTAACCAAGACTGGAGCAGCCAGCGCTACTTTTTCTTCTGGTTTCTTTTCTGCCAGTTTTGTCTTCCCTTGATCATCGGCTATTTTGTTATCTTCAGTCTCTTCTTTACCTTTGGCCAGTACTTTCTTATCGATCCATTTACTGATGTAGCTGAGATCGTCTTTGCTGAACTGCCCTTCCTCAAAAATTAAGTGCTCTGCCGAGTTTGACATTACTTTGTCTTTGTTCGGAGTGGCGAGGCTATCGAAGAGTTTGAATGTGGCAACTGGTCTCACTAATTTGTCATTGGAGCCCATGATGAATAAGACTGGTGTTTGTTTGATGAGACCCGCACTATCAAAATTCCCGTTCATGAATTTCTGAAAAGCGATTAGCTCGTTAGGGCTAATTTTTGTGCGGCATAGTGGGTCGTTGAGCCAGCGCTCGCGCAGATCACTTTTTTTTGTGGCGGCGCCGACAACCATAGGACCAATATCAATGGGCTTATTGAAGCCTCCAAATACCGCGTGAACTCCAACTTTAAGACTGTTGTCAACACTGTTGAAGCGATCGCCAGATGGAACTGATGAAATCAAACCATCCACTAAGTCAGGATAGAGAGCGGTGGCGTGGATGCCGATGCCTCCTCCCATTGATTCGCCCAGCATAATCAAGGGCAAACCCGGGTGTGCTTTGCGAATCTCAGTCAGTGCACGCTTGATGTCTGTAAGTGAGCCATCAAAGTCTATTTGGGCGTTTTTTTGTTTGGGAATCCATGAACCAAAACCGCGCATATCAATGGCGTAGGTGATTAGACCCTTTTTTGCCATTTCACGACCGAAGTCTTCGTAAGTGCCTTTATGCAAACCCAGACCATGAATACAGAGCAGCACAGCTTTTGGCTCGGCTTCTTCGTCTATCCAGCGAATGCAGGGAATTTTGTCGAGCTTGTCGGCTTTGCCAGACTTGGCGCCTGGCTTATCGCCTAATTTAGACTGCGATTCGGTGGCGAAGGCGGTTGCTCTTGTTAGCGAGCCGCTTTGATTGATGGGATGATAGCTCAAGGCATCGTGGGTGCGAAATACGTCGTAGTTGTCGCCGGCGTTTTGAGCACTGACTTGGTTGCGGCTATTCGAGCTAAACACCTGACTGATGAGTAATCCTGTGACCAGCAAGGCTAAGTTTGTTTTTTTCATCACTTTCACTTCAGATATAAGACTTCTCTCGTTTATCCCAACGGACCAAGCCTCCAAATTAGGGGAGCCCAAGGGAAACGAATAATGCTATAGGCGGTTCATTATATAGGTTCCAGGTGCGGCTATGCTTGCTAGCCTGCCGGAGGCAAATTAGTAAAAATGAAAGTGCCCCGGGAGACACTTTCATTTTTAACTAGATATTCGCTTGCAGTCTGCGCCGTTCAGCTTTGGCTTGCTAGCTACTTAGTAGCAGCAGCTTCTTCGCTGTCTTCAGCTTTTTCTTCGTCGGCTGGTTTTTCAGCTTCAACATCAGAAGGTTGAGCGTCAGTGACATCGGCTTCAGCCTCAGATTTAGTTTCACTATCGCCTTCAGCTTTGGCTTCATCAGATTGGCCAGCCTCTGCTTGCTTCTGTTTGTATTCGTTGCCTTCTTGGTCCATGATCACAACGTGGCCACGTAGTTCATTCATGGTCTCTCTAACTTCAGCTTCGTCAGCTTCGGCGGCAACTTGACCGCGCAGCTTGCCGATAATGTCTTCAGCTTTAGCCTTAGAAGCATCGGTCAAACCTTTGCCCAGGTCTTTCATTTGGCGTTCAACAGTGTACACAAGGCCGTCTACTTCGTTGCGCAGGTCGGCCATAGCTTTGACCTTTTTATCGCTTTCGGTGTGCTCTGCAGCTTCTTTGACCATGCGTTCAATATCTTCTTTGGTCAAGTTTGTGCTGGCAGTAATGGTGACATTCTGCTCTTTGCCTGTGCCGAGGTCTTTGGCTGATACCTTGACGATGCCGCTGGCGTCAATATCAAATGAAACTTCGATACGCGAAGCGCCGCGAGCTCCAGGAGCAATGCCATCAAGTCTGAAGTTGCCTAGTTTCTTGTTGTCACGAGCCATTGCTCGCTCACCCTGGAAGATATAGATATCAACAGCTGTTTGGTTGTCTTCAGCTGTGGAGCAGAGCTGAGTTTTGTGGCAAGGAATAGTGGTGTTGCGCTCAACTAATTTGGCGAAGACACCACCCATGGTCTCAATACCAAGTGATAGCGGGGTAACGTCGAGCAGCACTAAGTCGGTCACTTCACCGGCTAATACACCGGCTTGCAGAGCCGCTCCGACAGCTACAACTTCGTCAGGGTTAACACTCTGATTAGGCTCTTTGCCGCCAGTCAGGCTCTTCACCAGGTCTTTGACTGCAGGAATTCTAGTTGAACCACCAACCAATACTACTTCGTCGATTTCGTTATAAGTTAGTTTGGCATCGCTCAAGGCTTGTTCAATTGGACCTTTGCAGCGCTCAACTAAAGCATGAGTTAGTTCGTTAAAGCGCGAACGGGTAAGCTTCATGTCAAGGTGCTTTGGTCCTTGATCGTTGGCCGTGATGAACGGCAATGAAATTACTGTTTCGGTTACTGACGAGAGTTCAATTTTTGCTTTCTCGGCGGCTTCAGTTAAGCGTTGCAGAGCTTGGGGATCTTTGCGCAGATCAATTGATTCAGCATTTTGAAATTCGGTTGCTATCCATTGCACTAGGGCATAGTCGAAGTCGTCGCCGCCCAAGTGAGTATCACCAGAGGTTGATTTAACTTCAATTAGGCCGTCGCTAACTTCTAGAACTGAAACGTCGAAGGTACCACCACCAAGGTCGAAGACTAAAATTGTTTCGTCTTTGCCTTTCTTTTCTACGCCATAAGCTAGAGCCGCAGCAGTCGGTTCGTTGATGATACGCAGCACTTCTAGGCCCGCAATTGTGCCCGAGTTTTTGGTCGATTGTCTCTGCGAATCATTGAAGTAAGCAGGTACTGTAATGACCGCAGTGTCTACCTTTTCACCAAGATATTTTTCTGCATCTTCTTTGAGCTTGCGCAAAATCATTGCTGATATTTCTTCTGGTGTGTATTCCTTATCACTGATAAGAACTCGAACACCACCATCAGATGACTCTTTTACTTTATAAGAGACAATTTTGCATTCTTCTGATACTTCAGAGTAACGTCTCCCAATGAAACGTTTGATTGAATAAATTGTATTGGTTGGATTCACCACTGCTTGTCTGCGGGCCAAGAGACCAACCAAGCGCTCACCTGTCTTGTTGAAGGCAACTACCGATGGAGTAGTGCGTCCGCCTTCTGCGTTGGATATGACAGTGGGTCTTCCACCTTCCATAACGGCTACGACAGAGTTAGTTGTTCCAAGATCGATTCCGACTGTTTTTCCCATGATTTTTAGCGTTCCCAAGAAACGGTGTAATGCTTTATATCACTGAAGTTTAGCAGAGCGACCAGTCAAGAACCGGCAATGGAGCCTTAGCTGTGAGAGACTGTAACCTTATTAAAGTGGTATATATCTAGGTGTCAAGAGGATTGCGTATGTCAAATTCAGATTTTGAGAATGATGCTGAAGAGCCTAGCCCTGTCCCAGCTAATATGCAGCTGCGGCGTAATGGAGCGCGCATGACTCGCAACGATTTGCAGGCCTTAAAGTCTGTGCAAACTAAAGAAGAATCTTTTATGGTGCAGATTGTCAAAGGTTTTCAGGGTTTCTGGGCCGGTTTAATAGCATCTTTTGCCATGGCCCTGCCAAGTAAGAAGGTCTCCTCTTGTGAACTCAATGGCCACGTCTACCCCAAAGGCACATGGGACGGCGAATTCCCGCGCTGTACTCACTGTGGTGAGCAAATAAAAGACGCTAATCAATTTGGTGGACGATAGGCTGTTTAGCCAGATTGTGCTTAGGTTTTAGCTACTTCATTTGAAGTTTGACCGATATCGGCCAAACTTCAAAACGAGAAACAATTGACGGCCGCGACAATCGGCTCTACCATACGTATTTATGTAAAACTTCTAAATATTCTTCGCTGTTTGCTCTGCTCATCCATGGGTCTAAAGTGTCAAAGTCTGGAAAAAAGACTGTAGCAATAGGAATTCGCGACTTTGCCATGCCTTGCCCGCTTTCGGGCAGCATCGAAGTTAACTCAGGGTATGGACAGCTTTTTGGCGGGCCCCTTGCCCTGGCTGCGGAAGGGCGACAACTACATAGCAAAATTCAAAAAGAAAGACAAAAGCTCTTTCCCATCTACAAAGCTGAAGTAAAGTCTGCTCATAAGTTTGAGAGTGAGCGCTATATCTTCAATGTTTCAGGTCGGATAGATGGTTTTGTTGATGCCTTAGTGCCAGTTATTGAAGAAATCAAAAGTTCAACTTCGCCCGGTGAATTGCTCTCTAAACTGGCTATTGATCCTCAGCACCCTTACTGTTTACAGCTTGCCACCTACGCCTACATCTTATATTTAGAAAAGGATGTAGTGCCATTGACGCGCTTTCTAATTACCTCTAACAACTTCGATAAAGTCGAAGTTCTAGATGTCGATTTTAAAATTGAGGCTTATGAAAGTTGGCTGGCGCTACGCTTGGCCGAGCTTGAAAGCGAGGTTATGGCCGAAGAGGCTGCACGATTGCGGCGCATGGAACTATCTGAAAAACTGGTTTTTCCCTTCACTAATTTGCGCCGCGGCCAAAAAGAGTTAGTTGATGAATTAGCTAAAGATATTGAGACTAAGCATCAAGTTCTAGTGCAGGCACCAACTGGGCTGGGCAAGACTATTGGTGTGATATATCCGGTTTTGCAAGATAGTTTGCGCCGCGGTCAAAAACTGATTTATGTAACACCGAAAAACACTCAGCATTCAGTTGCTCAAGAAGCAATTACTCGCTTGCAGGATGGCGGTGCACCAGTTAAGGTGCTAACTCTTAATGCTAAGGCCAAGATGTGCCTTAAAGATGAAGTGATTTGTAATCCCGGCTATTGCCAGTATGCCCGCGATTACTACACAAAAATGGATAAGCACAAAATAGTAGAGAAAATGTCAGAGATGAACTCTCTCACTGCCGAAGAATTTAAAAAAATTGGCGAAGAGTATGAAGTTTGTCCATTTGAGGCATCACTAGATGCGGTGGCGGCTGCTGATGTGGTTATCGGAGACTATAACTATGTTTTCTCCCCTCGCAATACCTTGGGGCGCTTTACTTATACTCTCAGTAAGTTTACTGAGAAACCCAATTTAGTTATTGACGAAGCGCACAACTTGCCCCAGCGGGCGGCGGATTATTATAGTAAGACACTGAGTTCGGCGGTGATATCTAAGCTTGCCCAAGAACTTGCTTCTTTGCCTTTTGACCAAGTGGTAGAAGCGCGAGCCTTAGTGTCTAAGATTCAATTTGTAATTTCGAATGTCGGCCGCATGGTTGGTTTTAAGGAATCAAAGCTCACTGTTTCAAGAGAGCTGTTTGAAGAGGCGCTGCCGGCCCTGCAAGATTTGATGGTACGTCGTATCGCTCGTAAGGCCTCCGAAGCATCTGGTTCTGAGGCAAAGAGCGGCGCCGGCTCCAGCTCAGATCCGTTGATGGCCATAGTTAACTACTTTAACGACTTTATGGATGCAGTTGACTACGAAGGTGATGAGTTCTTCCATCTTTACACCCGCAATAAGTTGCGAGATGGCAGTGTTGATGAGGCCTTGAAAGTAGTTTGTTGTGATGCCTCAGCTAAGCTCAAGTTAGCTCATAAAGAGTTTGACCATGTGGTGGCATTCTCTGCCACTATCAAACCGTTTGACTATTTTGCGCAGCTCTCCGGATTGGACGATCCTGACTTGTCACGACGGGAGTACACCAGTCCATTCCCCCGGGAACACCGCAAGCTTTTGATTATCCCCCAGGTTTCTACCAAGTATTCCGATCGAGAGCGTAACTTTGGCAAAATAGCTGATGGTATTGCTCGTATCGTTCAGGTCAAACCCGGTAATTATTTCGTCTTCTTCCCCAGCTTCGCTTTTCTTGGCAGTGTCTATGAGCTAATTAAAGGCAAATTACCTAATTCGGTGTTGTTATTGAAGCAAGAAAGCGAGATCACTCAAGCTAAAGCTAAAGAAATAATGGATTCACTGGGCCGTACAGACGCGCCTACACTTGTTTTTGCCGTCCAGGGTGGAGTATTTGCCGAAGGTGTCGATTATCCCGGTGAGATGATTATTGGCGCCATTATTGTTGGGCCCGGTTTGCCCAATTTCAACTTTGAGCGAGAACAAATACGTACATACTACGAAAAGCGCTATGGCAATGGCTTTGACTATGCCTATGTCTATCCTGCCATGGCAAAGGTAATCCAAGCTGCTGGTCGTGTCATTCGCTCAGGTGATGATCGTGGTTTGATCGTGCTGATGGATCAAAGATTTATTCAAAAACAGTATGCTTCAGCTATGCCGGCTGATTGGTTCGAGAAGCAAGTCGGTGAGCTAGTTTCTTCTAGCATTATTGCCGACATCGAGTCGTTCTGGCAGCAAGCCGATGAGAAGAAATGCCTTAGTGAAATTAGCTGAACAACCACTGCTATTCATTGATTGTCAAACCACAGGCGCCACTCCGCTGAGTGCTCAAATACTTGAATTGGGATGGCTTTTGCCGGAGGCGACTGCCGGCCAGTTACATCATTCTCAACTATTAATCAAAAGTCGTTTAATTCGCTTGCCTGAAGATCAAGCATTGCCTAGCCGTATTCAAAAAATCACTGGAATTACAGATGAGTTAATGCAAGAGGCTTCTCCTGCTGCAGATGTTTTGAGTGAATTGATGAAAGATCTCAGTGGGGGTGGTAAAAGCCAAGTTAAGTTTGCCGTTGCTCACTATGCACAATTTGAACAAGCCTTTGTCAGGCAGCTGTTTGTCGACCATCTACCAGAGCAGACTTTGCCTTTTACTTTTATTTGTACTTGCCAGATTGCTAAGCGTCTTTATCCTGATTTGCCTTCTCGAGCAATTCGCGCTCTTGGTGGCTATTTCGGTTTGAGTCTAACGGAGATGAAACGCTCAGCTTGCCATGTTGAGGCCACCTATTTTATTTGGCAGAGATTGCTAGCTGATCTTGGTGCCATTGGAATATATGAAGATGAGCAGCTCCTGGAGTGGCTCAGTCAGCCTTTGCCAAAGGTTAGCGCTAAAGATAAGAAAAGTCCTTATGCCATCCCGATGGAGCGCCTTAAACGCCTTGACCTACCAGCAAAGCCTGGTATCTACCGCATGCTCAATAGCGCTGGCAAAATTTTGTACGTGGGTAAAGCTACGTCGCTTAAAAGCAGAGTTAATAGCTACTTCCGCGGAAGAAAGGGGAAAGACTCGAAAACCAAAGAACTGATTAGCCAAATATTTGATATTGCCATAGAAGTTGTCGACACACCTCTTGAAGCGGCTTTGCTGGAAACCGACTTGATCAAGCAGCATGATCCGCCCTACAACCGTGCCCTAAGAGAACGCGGACGGGTGCTCAACTTCTATAGCCACAATTTTCTTGAGGTCAGTACCCAGCAAGATTTTGAGCATCTGTTGGGCCCATTTGTCAGTGATTCGTTTAAGCCTTTGCTCGACTTGCTGCAAGCATTGCAAACAGAGGCATATCCCCTTGACCTGTTTTGGGGCCTGGCAAGCGCCGAGCTGATTGCTAAAGCATTCGCCCTGATATTTATTGAAGGACCAATCGCCCGTTATTCAGCTAGCCATTTGAGTGCCAGGCGTTTGTTAGCCATTGGTATGGTCATGGTGCGGCAGGAAGTTAACTATCTACGCCTGCTTAAGCGTGAGCAAGAGCGTTTAGCCGAAGCTGCCGGAGAAGATGCAGAGTCTGAAAAAACAGATATTGAAAAGACAGAAATAGAGCTTGTTCAAGAAGATCTTGAAGAGGACGTCGACACTGAAGTCGTTGAGCGCGAGATTGATGAGAATGACCTAGTCGAAATGATTTACAGCATTCTAGCTCGTTCAGCAAAATTGTATCTACAAGCCAAACGGTTAACGAAGTTGCTTAATGTGCAAATTACATACGCTGATGGTGGCATTACTAAGACTTTGACTTTTATCAATGGTAAAGCTGTCAATCTATCCCATTCTGCGCCCACTGAAATGAGTCAGCCATCCTGGTCTGGCCTTGATATTGATACCTATGATCGCATGCGGGTATTGCTCACTGAGCTGGCACGAGTTAACCTAAGGGACAAGGGGCTGAAAATAGTTAGTTTGGAGACAGTGGTAACCCAATAGTTTTTCTTTTGTGAGGAAGGATTGAGATTACCCATCTCGTTAATATATCTTCTAGGCTCTTTTCTATTTTGCAGCACGGCTCCTCTGTGGGCTAGTGAGACAAAGTCTAGTTTCGAGAAAGTACTTTTGCTTACGGCCACTGACGATAAGCAGGCTTTGCTTAAAGAGTGCGGTGTTTGTTTGCGTGCCAATGCTAAAGACGCTGATGTCTTAGCCATTCGTGCCCGCACTTATTTAGAAATCGATCGCTTAGGCGAAGCTCAAAGTGACGCCGAGCGCGCTCTGGCTATTGAGCCAAAGTCATCTAGCGCACTTACAACTCGCGGTTATTGCCGTATTGCCAAGAAAGACTACAAGGGTGCCCTGGTCGATTATGAGGCAGCTGTAAAAACACAAGAACCAATACTATATGTGCCGCTGGTGCAGGTTGATTTTGGCAATCTCGCCGCCCTATACAAACTTGCTGGCCAAAGCAAACTGTCGGCCGAAGCAGCTCAAAAGGCTAAGCTTGAGACACTAATTCGCAAGGCCTGTGATTGCCGAGAAAGCGGTGCTGTTGATCAAACGATCCGCCTACTAACAGTGGTGCTGAAAGAACAGCCAGATTTTCATAAAGCCAGACTTTTGCGCGGTGTCACATATAACAATAAAAGCGACTACAAGTTGGCAATCAAAGATTTTGATTATTTAGTCAAGGCCTTTCCCCGCAGCGCCTGGTTTTATTATTTGCGTTCTGATGCCTGCAATGAGCTAGGTGAAAAAGATAAATCTGTTCGCGATCTATTGGCGATCACGACTCTCAGCCCAAGACCAAGAGTCGTTGCTCTTAATTACACTGCTCAAACCGGTCGGATACGTGAACGCTTTGAGGGCAAGGACGAGAATATTGTTAATATGGCCGATATTTATTGTCTTTTGGGTAATCGCTATCTTGAGCTAGGTAAATTTGAGCAGGCCAAGGCCGCCTTTGACAGTTGTTTGGCTCTCGACAAAAATGAGGTGCCTGTTCGCATTGAGCGGGCTGCCCTGCTGCGAAAGGCTGGTAACAGCAAGGAGGCAATCAACGACTTGAACTTTGTCACATTGGCTCGGCCAAAGTTTATCGATGGCTATCTGGAACGGGCTAAGTTGAAAGATGCCCTCGGAGATCGTTCCGCCCTGGCTGATTATTCAACAGTGGTTGCACTGGGGCCTAAAGATCCTGGTTCATACATGATGCGAGCTGAATATTATCGGCGCAATAAGCAGTTTGCCCAGGCAATCGAAGATTTCAATCATGCAATACAGCTCAGCCCCGTCGACGGTGATGCCTATATTGGCAGAGGACAGGCTCATGAGAGCTTGAGTCAATGGTCTCTTGCTTTAGAAGATTACCGCAAGGCCAAAGCTCTTTCTCCAGAGGATAAAGCCATGTTGAACGAAAAAATAGCGAAGGTGGTCAAATTGCTTGGTAAAGCCGGGCGTTAACAAGGCGATATGCTTGCTGTTTAATCTGCTGAGCCGGGTATAGATAACTTGGTTAAGTGGAGGGAGTGAAAGTGAGAATGGATAGCAAGAAAACTCGATATTGTCAGGTCGCACTAGTGGCTCTGTCACTGCTAAGCCTTTCGTCCTCTAGCCCGGCCTTGGCTCAGGTAGCTGGTGCGAACCAGACTATATATCATGATGAGCAAGAGATGCTTAACACTGACCAGGCCATGATTAATCAGTACTCCAGCGCTGAGAATGAGGCTGAAAGCAAGTTGGCTGCCGAACAAGCTAAAACTAATGCCTACAGACTCTATGCTGAGCAGCGTATACAGGCTCTGGAGAAACAGAAAAAAGGTGTATCGCCTTCTTTGGCTGGGTCAAAGTCGGGAGAAATGGCTGTTCTCACCTCTTGGTTGCAGCAAGACAGCGCCTATCGGGCCAAGCAGCAGGCATATATTGATCAGCTAGAGCAGTGCATTAGTAACTTGCGCACTAGCCAAACTAATACTCTTGCTAACTTGAACACTGACATTAATGCCTTGCGCCAGGGTGTTCAGGATGACAAAGATCAGCGCAAGTTTGAAAATCAAATGCAAATGAATCAGTTCAATGAACTGAAGAGCGAAATGGGTGCTTGCTCTTGGGGCGATACTCCAAGGGATGGTACTTTCAATTCGGTTGGTGGTTATGGTTTCAACGGCGGCTATGGCTATAGTGCCATGGGTGGACGTCGATGGTTGGGGGGCGGACGAGGTTATTAGTCTTTGTCTGATATTTCTGAACAAGACAAAAGAAAGGCGGCAGCTAAAGGGCCTCCAGCTCAAGCACCGGGTCAAGCACCAGATCAAGGAAAAGATCCGGCCTTGGGCTATTCTTTTTTCGTTAACGAGCCAGGAAACTCACAGTACAACTATGGCCTAGATGTTTCGCTTTCGGCGCCGGTAAGTATTCCTGGGTATACGGCCTATGCGCCGACACCGGTTTCACCTCCGGCCCCAACAGCTCCTAGTTCTTCTTCTTCTTCTTCTTCTTCTTCTTCTGGTGCAGCACCTGCCCCCAGTTCTAGCTATAGTTCTAGTTCTAGTTATAGTTCTAGTTCTGGCTATAGCCCTTCTAGTACTAGTTTCAATCCCGACCTAGACTATGCTCCGGTCTATAGCGCTGCTGCCGCCGAGATGGCCCAAGAGCATCAGCGTGACGATATTCAAATTGACAGTGATCGACCATCAGTATTTACTCCGGCCATGGCTGAAGCCTTTTTTGCCAAACCGGAAACCATAGAGCAGAATGCTACCTTCGGTCAGTCTGCCACCATCAATCAAGGCGCCACAGTTTTTGAAAATGCCACCTTTGGCTTGGAGACTAGTGTCGCTCAGACAGCGGCCAGTATTGAACATGCCGAACTGATTCAAGATGCTGCCCCTATCGAGAACACTGTGCCGGTTCAGAATGCTGCCCCAGTGCTCAGTGCCTTCACTGTCCAGAGTGCATCACCGGTCCAGAACGCTGCGCCGGTCCAGAATGCTGCGCCGATTCAGAATGCTGCGCCGATTCAGAATGTTCAGCCCGTTCAAGATGCCTCAACCTACCAGCCTGCTTTTGTCAGTCAGGATGCCAGCACTTTGCGTGCCTGGGGGGTAGTAAAACCAGATCCGCCTCCAACGCAAGATACTGGCTATCACTCTGGCTTGAGCAAAGAGCAGATAGATGAAATTGACAGCGAAATCTGGCCGACGGATGAACGGAACAGAAAACAGAGCCAGGCCGCCAAAAAAGGTACCCCTGTTCCACTGCACCTGGGCACCGATAAGCGCTTTGCTAGTCTGGTACTTTCTCCGGAATTGGCGGCAACAGTTGATCGTATTTATACACTGGTTGATCTTGATTTCAGTGGCTATGTTGATTTTCCTGAGATGTCATCGGTTTTAAATAGTGAGCACCTTAGCGACTCTGAGAAGAGTTTTGTGCGCATGATATATGCTGTGGGCTGCAAAATTCTTGGTGAGCGACCAGCTGTCTCGCAGAGTACTGTGCCTGTTTTAACTCAAGATGATTTTCGCCGGGCTTTTGCTTATCAGTGCGCCAACACATTGGGCAATGATGCTAAATCTAAGGGGATTTTAGCTAGTTCTAATAAAGGAGCAAATAGCACCGAAAGATTCACCGAGATCAAGCCGACTTTATATGCCGACAATGATTATCCGCAAATGTCGCTACAAGCCGCTGCTGTTCGTCTTGGTACCATGGGTGATGCCTTCTTCGCTGCTGGCGTAAGTTCACTGGCCGAAGCTAGACCAAGGGCATTACTGCGTATTTTATCTGAGAATTTAGATCACAGCTTCACCGTGGCTTTTCCGGGTGCCCACGGCAACACCCTTGATGTCATGCCTCCCAGGCCAGAAGAAATTCTTCGTTATGGCTTAGTGGCAAAATATGGTTTTTGGTTTCCTCTGCTAGAGAAAGCTTATGGTATTCACCTCGCACAAAAACATAGATTGGCCAACAAGCTGGCTGAACCCCGCAATGAGGGTTTTGCTCGCGCCTCGCAGGTTATTGAAACGCTCACTGCAGCTTTTACTGGCACACTAGTGACAGCCGATTGCTCACCACAAGACTTGTTGCTACAGCTTTCTGATTTGATTGCCAGAAAACGCATTATCATTGCCATTTCGTCAGATTTCGTGCCTGAAACCTCATCTTTTGCCGGAATTGCTCCGACGGCCAACAAGCCCTATCCGCTTACTGGTTTCGATCGGCAAAGAGGACACATATTCCTTAGCTCAGTATATGGTCATGACACGCATCACGAAGATGAGCCCTTGCGCTTCACCACTGAACAATTCTTGCAGTACTTTAAGGTCATCTATTTTGAACAAGAGGTTGCACCGGCCGTGCAAGCTTCGAACTTAATGCGCTCCACCCAGAAGCAAAGTTCAAATCCATGGAAGAAAGCCTAAGCTAGTGAGTCGAGAGTACTTAGCTTTTGTAGTTGCCGTATTCTTTGATTAGTTCAGTCACGGCCACTTTTATTTCTTTGTTGGCAGTCAGCTCAGCAATGCGTTTATCTTGATTGAAGGTAGTGAGGGCCACTTCTGCTTTTTTGCGGGCACGCTCATTAGGATGGGCTTTGGCGACAAAGTAAAGGGGTGGGATGGAGATCAGCTTTTTCTCCTTTACTAGTTGCTCGATGGCTACGCTGACGGCTTGATAGTCTTCACTTTTGAGGCATGCCACTAGGGCTTTGAACAACATGTGATCAATTTTGTTGTACAGTCCTTTGGTGGCGGTGGCAACCAAATCTGCAACTGAGTTAAATTGGGCACCGTAATCGCTCATTGGTCACCTTTATCACTTAGATTTGGACAGCAGAGAGGCAATATTCCTGTAGACTAGAGCTATCAATATTTTATGCCATGGAGAATTGAGCTTGAAACAAGGAGCGGAAACCTTCTCTAGACGATGGTCTAAGAAATTCGCACTCCTGTTTGCTGTAATTTCTACTTTAGTTAATAATTTTGAGCCAGCTATGGCGTCTCATGATAGCTTTCTCTTTGGCCCAGATGCCACAATTACTGATTGGGATGCCGCACTGTCGGCCGAGGATTTTGGCATTGCTGCTGCTTCTAATTCGCCAGTACAGACAGCTTTTAAACAGGCCGTCGTTGATCATTATTTGGCTCAGAGTTTTTTGCATGCAGCCATGGAAAGCACTGAGGCAAAGGCTAAAGGGCGCTTGTTCAGGCTCAGTTTGAAGAGTAGTGAGTGTCTTTTAAATTCTAGTTTTAAAAACGACCGAGGCAATCTGGCTCTGCGTATTTTTGTGTTCTTGCAGTTGGGGCGAAAGAGTGAGGCTAAGCATGAGATAGCTAGTTTAGCGGCGCTTTTTCGTGAAGCGTCTGCGCCATCGGCAGCCAGAAAGCTGAAGAAAGATAAGTATGATGCTGCGAGGAATGAAAGAACAACTGGTTCGTTGACACTCGTTGATCTTGCTCGGCATTTTCATCGTGCTGGGGATAGTCTCTCAGCACTGTATTTAGAGCGTGCTGCTGACAAACTAAATTTACTTGAACCTGCTGAGCCGGTGCCAGCTAAAACTGGTGCCGAGCAGCAAGTAGAAACACTCTATCAGCAAGGTGCTGCTGCTTCAGCAAAGGGTAATTTAGAGGAGGCGCAAGAGAAGTTCAAGCAGGCCCTGGAGCTACAAGACAAGACCATGAGCGACAAGCTTCTGCGAGCATTCGATAGCAGGTTGGCTCTGGCGCGCACTCTTGTTGCTTTAGATCAACCAGAATTGGCTCAAGACCATTTTAACCAGGTAATTGAACGGTTGAAGCAAATATCTAAAATTCAAAGGCCACAAACTGCTGATTTACTTAGTCAGTATATGGGCATTGTAGAAACTGATTTGAATCAAACTGATTTGAATCAAACTGATTTGAAAGAGCCTGACTGGCGTCAATCAGATTTGAAAGATAGCAAACCGATGGTGAAAGGTGCTATGGCGAGCAATATAACACCTGCTAGTGAAAAGAGAATTGCTCGGGGTCTTAATTCACTTATTACCGCTGCTTATCTTTGTAAAATTGATGGCAATCTCAGTCAGGCTGCTCATCTCTTTCGCCGGGCCTATTTGATCAACCGCCGCTACTTCCCTCATTCTGATGAGCAACTCGGTTCAATTTGTTATGACCTGGGTGAAACACTCTATTGGTCTTCTGATTTAGAAGAAGCCGAACACTACATGCAGGAAGCTTTGCGGCTTCGTGAGAAAAATGGTAGAGATTGTGTCGATGCCATTAATCTGCGAGGCACACTAGGTCGAATATTGATTATTGGTGGCAGAGGCGAGGCGGCCTGCCGCTTCTACATAGAGACATTGCAGCTCTTAGCCGGAAAGAGTTTCGTCAAAGGTTTTGAGCCGGCTAAAGCCCTTGATTTTTCGTCACTGATAGTGGGTTTAACTGAGCGGGCTACTGACTCTGGCAATTTACTCAATCCTGATTTTAGGAGTCAGTTTGAAGATGCTCTGCAAGGTTTGGCTGATGCCGCAATTTCTTGTAAGCACTACGATCAAGCCATAGCAAGTGATAAGGCGCTGCTCAATCTGCGAGAAGAGAAATTATTGCGTGAAAAAACTTTGGCGGCAAAATCTGATCAGAAAAAAGAAGTTGTTGACGAGCGGCTGAATCAGGCACGTGAGCAAGTGGTGGCAACTCTCTGGCAGCTTGGTTGGGTAACTTCGATGATTGGTAATCTCTCAGCCGTTGAAGATTCGAATAAATACTACGGTCGATTAATTGCTGAATTTCCTTCTACTCTGCCAAGGCCTCTCGCCGACTGGTATCAGGCCAGAGCCATTAGCTTTGATTTACTGGGCAAATACCCTGAGGCAAAGCGTGATTTCAGCGAAGCTCGGAGGCTATTTAAAAGGCATTTGCGCCAGGAAAAGGATCAAGAGCAAATTGACATTGTTACTTGGACTATCGATGACATTACTTACAATCTTCATAGTCGCCGCAAGAGCCCAGCCTCAGACCGAGACTATCTAAAGGCGGAACCAAATTCGTTTTGGCGAGCCAGTCGTTTTCCTTTGAAAGTTTTTGTGGAAACTTCAGCTAGTAATGGCTTCGGTGGCTCGATTCGTGAGCTTATGCACAAAGCTATGGAGCAATGGAGCAAATACGAAAACTCACCAATTTCGCTCGCTTATGTATCTGACATTGAGAGCGCTGATGTTTATATAGAAAGAGTTACTTCTTACGACGACATACCTTATGGCTCGGCCGGCCGAACCAGTGCGGTTTATGAAAAAGATAACAAGCGGGCTCTAGACCGTGCTCATGTGCGAGTTTACTGCCCTTCTTACGATGGTTTTGCTTCTCGAGCAGAAGGGGCTCTCGATAAAATCGAGAATCAAGAAATGACTTCATTTGCAAAAACTCAACTTTATACTCTGTTCATGCACGAGTTTGGTCATGTCCTTGGTCTGGGTCATTCACCCGGTGGTCAAGATGTAATGTATTGGAAGTCATGCTCGACAGAGCTTACGGAGCGCGACAAAGAGAGCATTCGCAGGCTCTACAAACTAAATAAATAGACCTTGTCGAAGCGGTTTCGCACTGGCACTTAATTGTAAAGTGTTAATCTTCGTTGGAGCTGTAAGAGCTAAAATAATGGCCTCACAGCACATTCAGTGCTGAACTGTCTAAATTACCTAATTTCTGAGAGCGTCTTATGCATTCAGCCAAATCTGAACCAAGTCATTCAAATTCTGATCACCCAAATCCATCCGACCGAAACAAGTCAATTATTTGGTCTCGTTACTTAATTGATTCTACTGATTGGTTGGTTTTTGCCAGCAAGGTGACTCGTCTGAATGTAGCTGTTGCAAACATGATTTCTTCACCGATCAAACTACTGTCTATGTCAGTGCTTTCTCCGGGGGGCAAGGTTCTCTTTGAAGGAGTGCTTAAGCCTCAAGACGAGATTGACAGTCAATTGATCGAAGAACACGGCCTCAATCAGTCTATTGTCTTCAACGCTATGTCTTTCAGTGAAATGCTAATTCAGCTCAATCGGCTATTTGAGGGGAGACAAGTTTTAGCCTGGGACCTTAATGCCCAGCAGGCTCTTCTTGATGAGATGGCGGCTCAGTTTGCCCAGCCGCAGACATTGCTGGCTGGCTACAGTCTCAGTCCTGAGTATGCGCGCTTTGTTGGTAAGCCCGATACTACCAGTGGGGCCAAAGGAGCATACCAGCCGCAAGCGTTAGCTGTAAACGGAACGGGAGCTACGGCTGAATGTCGTGCATTAATTGCCACTCTTTATCAAATGGCTGGTGCTTCACAGTCAAGCCGTGCTGCCACCGGAAACCAAAATTGGACGGGAGAGTTTTACCGACCAAAAGTTTCAGCCACAGATAAGATCAAAGACTTTCTTGGCCTTTAAACTATAAGCAAATATTTGAACTTATTTGTTCTTGCTCAGTCTGGCGGCTTCTTCTTCTAGGACTTTGGCTTCGCTCGCTCGATTGTCTTGCTTGAGGGCTGCGGCCTGATTGAGCAGAACATTAGCATAGAGCTGCTTTTGTGATTTCATTTTCTTCAACAACTTTGCGGCTTGTGAAAAATCATTGGCTGCCTGTTTGAAGTTGTTGCAAGAGTTTTGGCTGTGAGCTAATTCGATATAGGCCGTGGCAAGCTCTGACTTTGCTGCTTCGCTGCTATGGGGCTTGGCTTCAAGTTCTGCTACTTTCTTCTGCAATAGTTCCTTTCTTGGCACGGGGCTGATGGTGCCTGTATTGAGGCTGTTTATGCTGGGCTTGCCCATCAGGCGCTGCTCAGGTGGCCCATCAGTTTTAAGAGTTGGTTCTCCTCTTTCTACTTGACCGGAACCACTTGCAGTTGCACTTGAACTTGCATTTGCATGGATAGGCTTTGCTTTGGCTGGCTCATTAGCTAGGGCTGCAGCGAAATTACTAACAAGCAGCGCGACAAAGCTACTTGCTAATCTTAAAAGCTGTTTGCTGCGATCGCGCATGGCGCGAAGGCCTTTGGGGCAGTTGTCACTTAATATGGTGCCATCTTTGCGTCTAAAAAATTGCACGCAAACCTTGCTTCCGGCTCGCTCCGCTAAAAATTGCTCGGCTTCTAGGCTGCCCATCGATGAGATATTGTAGACATTGAGGGCACAACTCGAACAAAAACGCTCTCTTTCTGTTCCCACCATGGTATCCCAATCAGCATTGCATGGTGCTGCTATTTTTAAGCTAGAGAGTATTGGTGTTTCTTCTGCGTTGCTGTCGTTCGATTGGCAAGTCATATTCACCTTCTTTGGGAAACAGAATAATCCGTATTATACCGAAGCTTTTCGGGCGCCTCTTTAGTTCTTAATTTGCAGCCTGATCTTTTTCGATCAGGTTCAAGGCTGGGTCTGCCAGAAAGCGCACCGGCATGATGGGGTCGAGTAGCGTCGTACCAACTCCTAATAGACCGGTACCATAGTGGTTAATTGGCACATTCATGCGTCTATAGAGTTCCACCGCTGCGCCTATACAGGTCCAGCGGTCCGGTGCAATCCGCCCCATAAATGTGCCGAACCAGTCGTAGCCGCTGGCATGAAAGAATTGCTTCAGTTTTGAACTAAGCCACTCTGGCAAGGGAAAGAAATTGATGCGTTTGAGCACTCTAATATTTTCAGCCTCCGCCCAGAGGCGGTTGCTCTTGACCATTTCTTCTGCTATGGCAAAAGCACGGGCCTTTTGCTCGTCTGACCAGGGCTCTTGCAAGTGCAGGCCGACATAATTGCCGTCATAGTCCGGGCCGGTTAAATCGCTTAGTTGGTGCAGGGTGCAGCCTTTGTCCATGTAGGAGCTAAGTAGCATCTTGGCTCCGCTGGCGTCTTCGAGTACTACTTCAGCATGACCCACGCTTTCGTGTAGTCGTTTGGCAACGTTGCCACTGGTGAGCAACAAATCGCCCGCCCGTAAAAGTTCTGCCGGAGGATTAATTATGGTATTTAAGGGCACGGGTCCATAGCCCTGCTTCTTGAAACGGGCCTTGTTGCGGCGGTACAAGATAAACAAGTAAATCCAGCATGCTATTTCGGCTAGGGCCAGGACATGCACGAGTGGATGCAGCGCCTTAGCGAATAGGGCCAGTAAGCTCAGGCTCAAGCCAAGCACCACTGGTAGTTGCAGCTCGATACGTGAAAGTACGTCAAAATAGGTTTGCAATAGATGGTCGACTTTAATTCTGGTCAAGATTAACCAGGAGCCGCTTACCAGCACGCAACCGCCAGAGAGTTGCCAGTCAAGCTGATGGCTTAGAAATTTGTAGGTTAGCCAAATAAGAGAAAAGTAGCAAACCGTATTGATAGCCTTGACTAGATCAAAGTAAGCACTGTTTCTTTGAACGGCTATGCAGGGTTCGGCTGGAGAATAAGGGGTGATAAACATTTCTCGATAATACCTCCTAATTGACAATCTCAACGCGTATGGGCAATACATTGATAGAATTGCGCCAATTAGGAAGCCATTTGACCAAGCTATTTATTTATAAAGGCCCTAGAGATCTAATTTTAACGTCGTAGCGAATGCCAGTTAACTTACACCGTTCTTTAGCCACCGTTCTACTCTCGTTGCTAGTCTTTTCTCTAGCTGGCGAGTACCGCAGTGTTTCTAGTTCGGCTTTAGCCTCTTCTTCTTCTTCTTCTTCCAAGAGTGCTAAGAGTGCTAGCGGCTCCAGGGCTCAGGAACTAACCGAAGAAGCTATGGAGGCCTTGAAGGCGGCAAACTATGCTGCGGCAGAACCTCTATTGATAGAAGCCTTACAGCTCAGTGAAAAGGGTTTCAAAGGTGCCAATCAGGCCGGTCAGTTGATTGGCAGCATTGAGCGCTTGGCCGACTGCTATTTCTTGCAGAGCAAGTACAGTGAGGCCGAGGTGCTTTACCTGCGCGCTATTAACGCCAGGCAGAAGGCTGGTGTTGCCAAGGATAGCGGCTTGGTTCGTGACTTGACTAATGTTGCTGCTCTTTATCAACGGCAGGGAAAGCATTCCGAAGCTGATCAGCGATCAAAGCAGGCATTACTTCTGGTTGAGGAACAATGGGGCGATAGCTTAGAGTTAGCGGCGGCGCTAACTGCCCGGGCCAAAGTCTTGTTAGAAATTGACCAAGCGCCGGCTGCTATTAGTCTTTTAGAGCGAGCTCTCAGTCTGCGCTTAAAAGAAGCGAAAGGCAACGATTCTGCTGTCAGTTCTATTTTGACTACTTTGGCCAAGGCCTATTTGGAAAGCGACAATTATCATGCGGCCGAGAAGAGTCTGAAGCAGGCTCTCGATATTGACCTAGCCAACTCGGGGAGAGAGTCACTGCCCGTGGTGGTAGATCTTAGTACGATTGGCCAGCTCTATTTACGCCAGGGCAAGTACAGTGCCTCAGAGCATGCTTATAATGAGGCCCTTGAGATTTGCACTCGCCTGAAAGGCGATAAGCATCCTGAAACTGCTACTTGTATGAATAATTTGGCCTTTCTTTACCGCAATATGGGCGACTATAGCAAGGCCGAAAGCCTCCTGCGTTCTGGTCTTGATATTCGCGAGCAGAACTTTGGCGCTGACCACCCGCTGGTGGCACAGAACTTGATCAATCTGGCAGATCTTCTTGTGGCATCCGATAAAGCAACTGAAGCCGAACCTCTGCTCAAGCGAGCCTTAAGTATTGAAGAGAGCAATCTTGGGCCGCAACATAGTTATGTCGCTTTGATTGAGCGTGAATTGATAGATATTTTGCAGGGCCAACCAACTAAGCTGGCTGAGGCTGAGAAGTATGCCCGACGTCTTCTTCAATATGATCAAAAGGTTAGTGGGGAAGACAGTCTACTTACCGCCCGTGATCTTGAATCTCTAGGCAAGATTCTCATCGCTCAAGACAAAATAGCTGAAGCTAAGCCGGTGATTGAAAAAGCACGGTCAATTGAGAGCATGCAAAAAGGTTTATTTTTCGAGCAAGAGAAAAACAAAAATTTGGCTGAACAGTTAGCTTCTAATTCAAGCATTATCTACAATAAACCAATTCAAGATAAATGGGCTCTGGTTGTGGGTATCAGCAGTTTTCAAGATGCTTCTCTTAATCTGCGATTTGCCGCCAAAGATGCTGTGGACTTTAGAAACTTCCTGGTTAATCAAGCTGGCTTCCAAGCCGACCATGTCAAACTACTTACTGATCATGAGGCCACCCGAGCAAATATTGTGGCCTTGCTCGGTGATAAGTGGATGAAGCGTGTGGTTAAAGCAGACGATCTGGCGGTTGTTTATATTTCTAGCCACGGCACTCAGGCAGCTAGCCAGGTTGGTGGCGCTAACTTCATTGTGCCCTATGAAGGCAATGTGCATAATATTGTTTTTTCCGGTATTCCTATGCAGTGGTTTTTAGCTGGTTTAAAAGACTTGGTTCACAGCGATCGCATTTGCGTCTTTCTCGATGTTTGTCATAGTGGTGCTGCCGCTATTGAGAAGGGTGAATCTAAATCTAAACCTGAATCTAAATCTGAATCTGAATCTGAATCTACTCAAGAACTAGAAAAAGACATTTCCGCGGTTGGTGGAAAGTCACTTTATCGTATTCGTGATATCGGCGAAACTGTCCTGGCATCCCCACCGGGGCAGGTTGTGGTGGCCGCCAGTCAAGCAGACCAGATTTCTTGGGAGTCAAAGCGCTATTCTAATAGCGTGTTCACCAGACGTTTAATAGAGGGGCTCTCTCTCAATGGGAAAGAGACAACATTGCAACAAGCCTTTGTCTATTTGCGCGATCGTGTAGAAGAAGAAGTACTGCGAGATCGCACCCAGATTCAAGCACCGGTGGTGGTGCCTAATCTGCAGGCGACAAATGCTCCTCAATTGGGTTGTAAGGCTACTAATCCGCGATCCGCTGCAGAATCTGCCGATTTGGAGAGCAACAGGAACTGGAAACAAAGTAAACTAAAGTGAAACATTAGGAGAAGAAGATGGTTACGCTTAACTTTTTTAAAATGGAATTGTTAAAACGAGTACCAATGAGAGTTGGTCCATCTCAATTTCTTTCAGCTAGCTTGGTTTTGGCCATGGTTGCAGCCGTTCCACTTAGCATCAGTACTTCCTCGCCTGCTCAGGCTTTCTGGCCATTCTCCAAGAAGCATGGCGAAGGCTCTAAGCGCAAGAAAAGAAAGTTGCAGGGGACGCAGGTTGGGCTGGTACCGGGCAATCCTCCTGCACTGTATTGGGCCGCTAAGAAGCCTAAAGCTGTGGTGCTTTGTTTGCATGAGCTAGGGCTCTATAGCGGGGTGTTTGATGACCTTGGCTCGCGCATGGCTGCAAAAAATATCGCTGTCTATGCCATTGACTTGCGGGGCTTCGGCGGCTGGCGCGAGATTGACCGGAAAGACAGCAAAATGGACCTGGCTAAGACCTTAGCTGATGTAAAAGGGTCTTGTGAAGAGATTCGCAAACTGCATGAGGGAGTGCCAGTATTTATTCTTGGTGAGGCCATGGGAGGCGCTTTAGCTTTGCAGGCTGCTAGCAAATATCCGACTTTGATCAACGGCATTATTTCTGCTGCTCCAGGCGGCGATCACTTCAAATCGGTCAATAACTTCGTCAATGTTGGCGTTGGTATGGCTGTGGGCTCCAAGCATGCCTTTGGTTTGGGCGAAAAACTGATGGATGTGGCTACACCGAAGCAAGAGCTAAAAGCCGCTCTGAGCGAAGATGACATGGTGAGAATGGATGTTACCTCTGGTGAGATGGTTGCGTGCCAATTCTTTATGTATAAAACCAAAGCAATGGCCAAGGCTATTAAAGAAATGCCTGTTCTGATTGTTCATGGTGATAAAGACGGTGAATCGAAGCTGATTGGTTCAGAGAGTGTTTTCAAGAATCTTGCTACCAAAGACAAGAAATTTGTCCGCCTTGCCGAGGGCGACCACTATACATTTGAAGATACAAAGGTGGCCGATGATGCGTTTGGTACAGCTCTTGCCTTTATCGAAGAGCATGCGCCTGCAAGTGAACGTGAAGGTGCCGAATAGCGACCTTCTCTTTGGATGTAGTTTTGTTTAAAGATTGCACGAGGAGAGATTCGAACTCTCGACCAAGCGCTTAAGAGGCGCGTGCTCTACCGCTGAGCTACTCATGCTTATGACCTGAGGCCATCGCGAAGATGACTTGACCATTATATCGGTATGTCTTTGGGAATTAGTGTTCTTATGCCAAGAGGTAGTTTACAATTTGAACAAGCAAAAATTCATTTCAATTTCTCGATTGTCTGGTCTAATTCACATAGATGTGCAACCATTGAGTCAATTGAACAGGAGCAAAAAGTGGACATCCAGGAACTAGCGAGACTTCAACAGCAAAGCAATAGCGACCACCTCATGGTCGAAGTCGAAGACACTGTGAAAGCGGGTAGACCGCGGTGCTTCCTATCAGCTGATCGCAATGCGCCTGATACTGTTACCCTCCACCGCTATCGCGATGGTGGTACTTTGCTTCGCATCCTCGATCTTAATACTGAGCGCGGTCTAAAGCGCTTGACTGAATTGAACGTGGTCGGTCATACAGACCGTTCTATTTAGACTGCTTGCTAAGTTGCTTGTAAGTTAGCTTGAAATTTAAACTTAATAGTCGCTTTGTATCGAGGTCTTGACATGGGCCGGCTTAGGCGACGTGAACAATCGGTCGCTTATTTGGTTCTGGTTCATGGCGGCGCAGTTGTTCTCTGATCAGGGGTGCTGTCTCACCCTCTCCGAAAAGAGCGTACTTGAGAGCATAGGCCAGAGGATGTACCTCACTCCATGACATGTATATGTGTGGAACTTTGTTGCCTTTATCGTCACGTAAATGTAAAAGCAGGGCGGCGATGGCGTCGGCTACGGCTGGCGACTGACAGCGCAAAACGCGAAATTTTTCTATTTCATGACCAGTAACTAACAGAACGTCTTTTTCACCACCGATAGGTTCGACTTCAACAAAAATGAAGTTACCTTCTTCTTTTTGAATGCTATGTTTGCGCCGTGCATCTTGTTGGAGCTTGTCGTAGTTCTTGCTTCCATATTTTTGTGCCAATAGGCGCACCACGCCCAGGTGCTCTTCTGATAATTCTTGGATGAATTCTTGGGCACGTTGGTCTAGTTTTACACTAGAGATTTTGCGCTCTCTTGTTCTTATCGAAACAGTGGTGATAAGGACGAGGCCTAGTCCTGTCAGAGCACCAATGGTGAGGCCATCTAGCCCTGCTTGGCCGTCAAGACCTGAGATGTACCAGCCAGCCAGGGTGCAGAGGGTAATTGCCAGGGTGATAACAACTGTTATTGCTATTCTTCGTGGAAGGGGATTGTTCTTCACTTTGCTGTGACTATCTAGATTAGGCAACATGAACCAGTGGCCTCCTAAATTCGTTTGATTCGGTCGAGCGAATTATTTCGCGGGTCAGTGTGGCCGTTTCGCCTTCACCAAAGAAAATAAACTTGAAGGTGTAAATGATTGGATGACCTTCAGTCCAGCCGAAATAAACATGGGGCATCTTTTTTGTCTTGTCACGCAAATGCAGTAGCACCGCGGCAATGGCGTTAGGCACAGCCAGGCTTTTGCAGCGCAATACATGGTGACCATCAATTTCGTGGCCAGTTACTTCTAGCACAGTGTCAGAGAACTCAGAAACATCTTCTGGTTCTACTTCTAAAAAAATGAAATTGCCCTCGCGCTCCTGGATGCTATGGATAGCTCGTGCTCGAGCTTCCTTCTCTTTGAGAAAGCCAGTGCCAGCACGATTGGCTAGCAGTCTCACTTCGCCCCAGTGCTCGTTTGTGGCAGCGCTGATAAAATCAAGAGCCTTCTTATCTAACTTCACCTCTTCTACTCGTAGTTCTGTCGAGCGCACAGCCCTTGAGATAAAGGAGCTGATTAATATGCTGATCACGAAGAACAAGGCTATGCGAACACCTTCAGGACGCTGAGTCATATTGACGATAGATGTCCAAATAAAAACCAAGCTTATGGCTGTGAAGACAAAACGCTTGGGCGAGGCTTTTTGCCACGAGGTAATTGCTGAAGCAAGGGCTGCCGAGGTAATCAATACTAATACTCCAGTGGCATAGGCACCAGCCTGGGCGTCGACATCGGCTTTGAATATGAAAGTAACAGCATACGAAATTAGAGTGAAAAATATCACCAGGGGGCGCACTGCGCCCGCCCAATCTGGTGCCATGCCGTAACGCGGCAGATAGCGGGGAACCAGACTAAGAAGACCGGCTATGGCTGAGGCACCGGCAAACCACAAAATAAGAATGGTGCTGAAATCATAGAGTGAACCAAAAAGCTCGCCCAGGTGAGTGTGGGCCAAATAGGCTAGGGCTCTGCCATTGGCTGCCCCACCTTCTTTATATAGTTCCGCTGGAATCAACAGGGTGGTGACCATGCTGGAAGCTACTAGAAAATAACTCATGATCAAGGCTGCGGTGGTGAGCAAATATTTGGCGTTGCGAATTCTTCCGCTTAGATTTTCCGGCACATCAGTGGCGTCTCCGCGTACCATCGGCATCACTGCAACACCGGTTTCAAAGCCTGAGAGGCCCAGAGCTAAGTTGGGAAAGAGTATGCAGGCTGAGCCAATCATGGTAAAGATATTGCCAAAGTTTGTTGTAAGTTTTTCCAGCCAGTTGCTGGTTAATTCAGGATGTATTGCTAGCTGCCAGAGGCCCCAGCCAACAATAATATTGGTGAGTAAGAGATAAACAGCGACTATATAAACAGAAATGCCAATTGCTTCTTTGAAGCCCTTGAGAAAAACGGCTCCCAGGCTTGTGAGTAAGAGTAGGGTCACCAGCACTCGATTATGATTGTGCCAGGCCGTTGGTATCATGGGGTTTTCAAGAATGTGGGCCGTGGCATCGGCTGCCGAAAGCGTAATGGTGATGATAAAACCGGTGGCGGCAAAGCCAAGCAGTAGCAAAACAACGGTCTTGCCACGCCAGCCCGGAAGTAAGCCTTCGAGCATAGCGACTGAACCCTGTCCGTTTGGACTACGTTCGGCTACAAAGCAGTAGGCTGGCAAGGCACCAAAAAGAGTGACAATGACCAGTACCAATGTGGCTACCGGAGAGAGAACGCCAGCGGCAAGATAAGCGATTCCTGGCTGATAGCCGAGAGTTGAAAAATAATCCACCCCGGTGAGGCACATGACTTTCCACCAAGAATCTTGATGGCTCTCGTGACCGCTCTCCTGATGACCTTTTTGATGAGATTCTTGATGAGCGTCTTTGTGATTGCGTTTAGTTGTTGTTAGACCCGCCAACAGCCAGTCACGAAACGGGTTTTTCTTCTCTCTCACTGCTTTACTCTCGAATATTTATAGAATCTTGAGTATATCTTGATGTCCTTGGCTCTAGACGAAAAAAAAGGGGACTTTAGATTCCAAGCGACTAGACTGACTGAATAGTCTGTTTTACTGACCCTATGGAAGCCTGAGGAAACGAAGTGTTTAGCGGCGGCCCGCCGGTCCACTTAATGTGGTCCAATATGTTCAACCCTGATAAAGCCAAGCTTAAGGGGAAGGTTGCCTGGCGCCGCATTGCCGCACTCTTTGCGCCTTATTGGCGGCTCGAGCTGATGGTGGTTGCTGCCATTATTGTCTCCTCTACTTTAGGGCTAGCTCCTCCACTTCTGACCTTGGCCATTATTGATAAGGCTCTGCCAGCGCGAGATTTTCCCTTATTGGCTATGTTGGTCTTGGCCATGGTGGCTTCGGCAATATTGGCTGGTTTGGTAGGCGTTTATCAGGGCTACTTAAATTCAAAGGTGGGCGAAGGCATTGTGCGCGATTTGCACACCGACCTGGTGTCGCATTTGCACCGCATGCCTTTGTTGTTTTTTACCAGTACTAAAACTGGCGAAATCATGAATCGTGTCAGTAGCGACGTTGAGAGTGTAGACGGCGTCATTACCGGCACCATGGTTTCTATTGTCACTAATATCATTACTATTGTTACTACACTAGTAGCAATTTTTGCTTTAAATGCGCAACTGGCCTTGATTTCTATTGTTGTGGTGCCACTAATGGTAGTGCCGCTCTGGCCGGTGGGGCGGCGCATGTATGAAGTGCGCAAGAAGACTCGCACCAAGCGCGACCAAATACAAGCAGCCACCCAAGAGACATTATCGGTTTCTGGCACAGTGTTGGTAAAATCGTTTGTAAAAGAAGAGTTTGAGCGCCAGCGCTTTTACAAATTAGCCACTGAACTGATGGCCCTTGAAATTAGTGTGGCTATGATTGGGCGCTGGTTTATGATGGCGATTACGGCTATGGTTACGGTGGGGCCGGCAATAATATGGCTAGCCGGCGGCTGGTTAGCGATTTACCACGGTATTACCGTCGGTGTTCTAGTTAGCTTTGTTGCTTTAATAAGTCGGCTCTACACACCTGTTTCAGCCCTGGCCGGGGTGCAAATTCAAGTAGTAAGTGCTTTGGCTGTTTTTGAGCGCATCTTTGACTACCTTGATATGAAAGAAGAAAAGGATCTTCCTGAGGCCTTACCCTTAGAGCATAACCTCGTCAGTGGCAGGGTTGAATTTGAGCACGTAAGTTTCTCCTATCCCTCTATTGGTACCAACAGTAGGGGCGGGGTGGAAGATCTTAGTTTTGTCATTGAGCCAGGTCAAATGGTTGCAATTGTTGGTCCTTCTGGAGCTGGCAAGAGCACCATTACCAATCTTCTGCCGCGGCTGTGGGAGATAGATCAAGGGCGCATTTTGATTGATGGAAGGGATACAAAATTTGTCACTAGAGATTCGCTAAGAGAGAACATCGGTATTGTTACCCAAGAAACCTATTTGTTTCATGACACCATTGCCGCCAATCTGCGTTACGCCAAATCTGAGGCTAGCCTAGAGCAAATCGAAGAGGCCTGTCGCGCAGCCAATATCCATGACGTTATTTCGGCCATGCCGGAAGGCTATGAGACGGTTGTGGGAGAACGTGGGCACAAGCTCAGTGGTGGAGAAAGACAAAGACTTGCGATTGCCAGGGTGTTGCTGAAGAACCCTCGGATACTCATACTTGATGAAGCCACCAGTGCTTTAGACAATGAAAATGAGGCATTGATCCAGGCCGCTCTTGTGCCCCTTATGGTTGGACGTACTTCTTTAGTGGTGGCGCACCGCCTAACCACTATTATCAATGCCGATAAAATCTTTGTCATAGAAAACGGTCGCATTGTTGAGAGTGGCAGCCACGCAGAACTACTTGAACAAGGTGGCGTTTACGCCAGGCTTTATTTTAGATAGATATCATAGTAAGAGTTAGTGTGACCAGTTGTACTCAGTCACACCCTTTTGTGAACGCACTACACTGGCTGCCGGTCTAGCAACTGGAGCGGCTTGCTGTACTGGTGCTTGCTGGTAGCTTTGGGACGGATCAATTTCGCTATAAGGCACATCATTACTGTGGCTGATTGGTTTGGTTGCTGGTGTGCCAATGCTAGTGGCATACCGTGATGTTGGCAGCTCACCGGCTGCTATAGGAGTTGGTTGATTGGCATAGTAGCGCTGATTGTACTGGCGAAAGACGCGGGCCATGACAGTGCCACCAGTAACGTGTTTGTCAGCCACAGGGCTTTTTTCGTCGCCACCACCCCATACCGCTGTCACCATATCTGGTGTGAAGCCAACAAACCAGATATCTTTGGCCTTGTCGGCAGTGCCAGTCTTGCCTGCCACAGGACGATTTGCCAGTCTGGCCTGAGTTCCTGTCCCTCGCCTTACCACTTCGGTCAAAATGTCGACCAGCCAGCTCGTCTGTTCGAAAGGAAAAACCCTGTGAATAACTGGCACATAGCGATCTAAGAGCTGGCCGCGGCTGTCTTTTACTTCCCGTATCATCCATGGTGTTACAGCTACTCCGCCGCGGGCCAGGGTGCCGTAGGCCGAGGCCAACTCAAGTGGTGTCACCGCTGAGCTGCCCAGGGCGAGAGCCATTGTCGGCGCTAGATTAGATCTAATGCCGGCAGCTCTTAAGGTGTCAATGACATTGGTGATGCCCACTTGTTCCATGACGCGAATTGTACACATGTTGCGTGACTGGCAAAGGGCTTCTCTTACCGTAATTTCGCCCATGTATTTGCCGTCATAGTTTTTGGGAGCCCATTCAACCCCAGTTTCTTGGGTCATTTTAAACGGGATATCTTGTACTGTGCTTTCTGGAGTTAAGACACCACCCATGAAAGCGGTGAGGTAAATGAAGGGCTTCAGCGATGAACCCGCCGTATGTGGATTGACAGCACTGTTCCATTGATTCTTCCAATAATCATGGGCACCACCAACCAAAGCCCTGACCGCCCCGTCTTTAACCGATAGGCTTACCAATGCTTCTTCTTCTATCCCTGGCGGTGCTCTTCTAATTTCAGAGGCGAGGGTTTGTTCTGCTGCTTCTTGAGCAATAGGATCTATAGTCGTATAAATTTCAAGGCCATTTAAGCCGATGGTGCGCGAATCAAATTGGCGCCGCACTGATTCAAGAACCAGTGCCGTAAAGTAAGGATAGTGGCTGAAGGGCTGACTTGGTTTAGCGACTTCAGCTCTTTTGAAAACCAGAGGCTGAGATTCGGCTAGTAGGCAGTCGCTTTCGGAGATAAAGCCGCACTCTACCATGGCTCTAAGCACCTGCTTCTGCCTCACCATAGCTTCTTTTCGTTTGTCTTTTGAACCTAAGAACGAGGGTGCGCGAATGATGCCGGCTAAAAATGCTGATTCGGGTAAATTGAGATTGCTTGCCTTTTTGCCAAAATAGTTATGTGCTGCCTGCTCAATGCCTCGGGCGCCGTTACCGAAATAAATTTCAGTGAGATAGAGGGAGAATAACTGCTCTTTAGTGTATTTTTCTTCTAGCCGGTATGATGCCACCACTTCGGCTAGTTTGACTATGCCTGTGCGTTTGACGTCTGGGAAAAATAGATTCTTGGCTAATTGTTGGGTAATGGTGGAGCCGCCCTCAACCATTTTTAGAGCCTTGGCATTGGCAAAAGAGGCTCGCAGTATTCCTTGAAAACTCATACCGCCGTGCTTATAAAAATTCTTGTCTTCTGCTGCTAGTACAGCCTGTTGCATACAGACTGGCACTTGATTGAAGGGAATTAGGGTGCGAGGCATTCCTAAATTGATGCGCTCTATCAGCTTGTCATTGCGGTCATAGATAGAAATAGAATCAATTGGTTTGTAATTCTTGAGATAGTCGATATTGGGCAGGTGATTTACTTCTTGTATGACCAGTAGCCCTACTACAGTGCCGCCCAAGATCAACATTACTAGACCTACCTGGCCGAGCATTTTTAAGATGGTGAAAGTTGAGCGCAAGAAATCTCTCATGCCGCCCAGGTCGTTCATTTCTCGAAGATTTTTTGGTCGCAAAAAATGCCTACGTTGTTACTACTGAGATTGTTGAGCCTGATACCAAGTACGAATTGAAGGATCGATTGTAAATGCTTTTTCGAAGTCGTTTGCGCTTTTCTCGCGGCTGCGATCGTCTTCTTTGAGAGCATGCAAGAAGGCCCGGTGAAAGTATGCTTGAGCGCATTCCGGGTTTAGCCTAATTGATTTATTGAGATCAGTCATGGCCGCATCAGGTAGACCCATTTCATCAAGCAATCGACCCCGGCTTAAATAATTTGTCCACTCATCTGGCTCGCTCTCGATAACAATATTGAAGTCTTCTAAGGCTTCTTTAAAACGTTTCAATTTCCACAAGCTGTGGGCGCGATAGTACAAATCTGGCTCAAAAGCTGGGCTCAGGTCTACTGCTTTAGTGATGTCGTCAACGGCTTCTTGAAATTGCTCAAGGCGATAGTTAAGTTGCCCTCTGAAGCTGTAGAGTGTTGGTGAATCGTCCTTTATAGCTATGGCTTGGTCATAGGCAGAGAGCGCCAAGGCTAACTGACCTATGTCGCTCAACACCTCTGCTTTGGCGGAAATAATTATCACGAGTAGGCTGTTGTTGTCAGCAATCGCGGCAGCAGAGTCTATGATTTTGAGCGCCTCTTCGGAGCGCCCCAATTGGTGCTGACAAAGACCTTTATTCATTAGGGCAAGGGCGCTTTTCTCGACAGCAAGAACTGCTTCGAAATCGCGGATGGCAACATCATATCGCCCGGCCATCATCAGCGCATTGCCTCTGTTTAGTTGGGCTTGCCATAGGCCTGGGCTGGCTGCAAGGGCTTGGGTAAAGCAGAGTGCTGCTTCATTGGCGCACTGGTTTTGCAAATACATAAAGCCTTGCTGGAAGTGCAGGCTTGCTTCTTTATCGTCCATCCGCTTTCCTGGTTAATATCGAACTTTGCTTGAAAATCTCAGTGATAAATCTCAGTGATAAATTACATTCTACAGGCATTCCCCTGCCAAGCTATAAAGTGCGACAATACTGATCATGTGTGGAAGGTACACCCTAGCTCATTCTACTGAAGATATTCTGGCTCGCTTTCGTGTCAGAGAGCTTGAGCTACCAATTGCGGCGCGCTACAACATTGCTCCATCCAATTGGGTACCTATTATCATTGCCAATCAAATGGAGGGTGGCCGTCGTATCGAGGCTGCTCGCTGGGGCTTTATTGCTTCTTGGTCGCGGGATGCCAAACCAATGATTAATGCCCGTAGCGAATCAATTGCAGTTAAGCCCTTCTTTCGCACTGCTTTTCGGGCAAGGCGCTGCATCGTACCGGCCGACAGTTTCTATGAATGGACTGGTGATGGTAAATCCCGTAAACCATGGCGGGTGCATTTGAAAGACAAGGGTTTAATGGGGTTTGCCGGTCTTTTTGAAGATTGGTCTTCGCGGGACGGCGATGAGATTCGCACCTGCGCCATCATAACTGTTCCGGCCAATCGAGTAATGGCTCAGTTCCACGATCGTATGCCGGCAATTATTCCCCAGCACCTAGAAGGTCGCTGGCTTGATCCTACTAACAAAAATTTGCCTGAATTAGAGTCAATTTTAAAGCCTTATCCAGACGATCAAATAGTTTGCCACCGTGTTTCTACTCAGGTTAATGGCACTGCTATTGATGGCAGGCAGCTAATTGCTCCAATTGATCCCCTGCAAGAACAGGCCGATGAAGAAGCTCATTCTTTGGCTGCCAAAGAAATTGCACGACAACTCAAGGATACTGGCAATAAGCCAGCATCGGAGTCTAAACCTATTAATAAGCCTAAAGCAACAAAATCTAAGCCTAAAAAAGAGCAGCCACAAGACTCTGGCCAACTTAGTTTATTTGACCAGTTTCCTCAATAGTTGTGTTGATTTAGCTGGCTTCGAGCACTTTCAGTTGGGCATGAACGCTTTCTAGCTGACGGGTGAGCTCAGTTAGTTGGGCTTCTATTTTTGCTACCTTATCTGCTGGTGCTTTGCTCTTGAAATCGGGGTTGGCGAGTTGTGAATCGACTTTTGCAATCTCTTTTTCTATCGATTGTTTTCGCACATTGAGCTTGTCTTTCGATTTAGCTACGTCGATTAACTTCGCCAGTGGCACGTAGATATTTACAGACGACACGGCTTCGCATGCTGCCATTGATGGTGGCGAGCAGTCCATGCTGATGTCGAGAGGGCTAGCTTTGGCCAAGCGCTCAATATACATAGCTCCATCGGCGAGGCACTTCATTTCGTCCTCGTCCTGGCAGACAATCATTACCTCTGCTTCGGCCGAAGCTGGCACATTGTAGGTTTGTCTGATATTTCTGATCGAGCGAATTACTCGCATCAAAAATTCCATTTTTTCTTCGGCATCGTCATCGATCAAGTTCTCATCTGGCCTTGGGTAGGGCGCAAACATGATTGATACGAAGTCTTTGGGGAAGTATGACGACTTGGGCACTTTGGTCCAGAGCTCTTCGGTGATGAAGGGCATAATCGGATGAAGGGCGCGCAACAAGCCTTCAAATATTGTCTGTAGCACCGCTCTGGTTTGCCCAGTAGTTTCCCCTGTCTGTGCTACCGCCTGAGCCTCTTGAGCTAGTTGAATCTTAGCGATTTCCACATACCAGTCACAGAATGCACTCCAGGTGAAATCGTGCAGCTGATTGGCAGCTTTATCGAAGTCATAGTCTTGGAAGTACATCTGTAGCAAATCTAGAAGCACGTTGTAGCGATTCAAGATCCAGCGGTCTGCCAGGGTCAAGTGGGCAGGATTTACCCCCTTCGGTTCAAATCCCTCTAGTTGAGCCAGGACAAAGCGTCCGGCGTTCCATAACTTATTGGCGAAGCGCTTATACTCATCGAGCTTTTCTGCGCGGAAGCGCACATCTTGATCGCCTTTGATACCAACAGAAGTGAACCAGAAGCGATTGGCGTCCGCACCATAGGTGTCAATCATATCGAGGGGATCGATAGAGTTTCCTTTTGACTTAGACATGCGCTTGCCGTCTTCTGTCTGAATAACGGGGTGAATTAGCACATGTTTGAAAGGAATAGTTTTCGTAAATTTGAGCGATGTGAAAATCATACGCGCCACCCAGAGATTGATAATCTCGCGAGCTGTGGAGAGTATGGTTGTCGGGAAGAACATTTTCATTTCTTTGGTTTCATCGGGCCAGCCCAACGTGGCGAAAGGCCAGAGGGCTGAACTAAACCAGGTATCGAGAACATCTTCGTCTTGTTTCATGTCAGCAGCTGGTGCTGAACATTTTTCACAGGAGTCGGGAGCTGTTTCATAGGCGTCAACAGCACCGCACTTGCTGCATGTCCAGACAGGAATGCGATGACCCCACCACAATTGTCTACTGATGCACCAATCGCGAATGTTTTTCATCCAGTCGAGATAAGAGCTGGAGTAGCGTTCCGGAATGAACTGCACTCTTTGCTCTTCCACTACTTCAATAGCCGGTTGAGCTAGCTCTTTCATGCTCAAGTACCACTGATCTGAAAGTAGTGGCTCAATAACGGTTTGGCACCGCTCGCAGTGGCTAAGCCCAACTGTATAGTCGCGCGATTCTGCTAACAAGCCAGTTTCTTCGAGTTTGGCTACGGTCTGTTTGCGCGCTTCAAAGCGATCAACACCGTGCAAGAAATCTGGTACAAATTCATTGGCGATCAATTTGCCTTTGAGATCGATTACGGTTGGTTGTGGCAGCTTGTGACGGGCACCTACTTCAAAGTCATTGGCGTCATGGGCTGGTGTAATTTTCAGTGCACCAGTACCAAACTCTCGCTCTACATAAGCATCAGCGATTACAGGAATAGCTCTGTTTGTGATTGGCAATTTGAGGTTCTTGCCGACAAAGGTTGTGTAGCGATCGTCCTCGGGGTGCACAGCTACGGCTACGTCGCCATAGAGTGTCTCTGGTCTGGTTGTAGCAACAATTAATTCACCGCTGCCATCTTCTAATTGGTATTTGATGCAATAGAGATGACCTTTCTTCTCATCGTGCTCGACTTCAAGATCGGACAAACTTGTAGCACAGCTCGGGCACCAGTTGGTGATGCGATTGCCGCGATAGATGTACCCTTCTTTATAGAGAGTGACAAAGGCGCGATAAATAGACCTGACGTACGATTCATCCATGGTGAAGGCAACGCGGTCCCAGCTGAAGCTAACGCCAATGCGCTTGTATTGCTCCATGATGTGGTCGCCGTATTGATTGCGCCATTCCCAAATTTTTGCAGTAAAGGCCTCTCTACCCATCTTGTGGCGGTTCAGGCCTTCTTTTTTGAGCTTGCGCTCAACTACCATTTGAGTAGCAATGCCAGCGTGGTCTGTTCCTGGTTGCCAGAGGACGTTATAACCTTGCATTCTTTTCAAGCGGATCAAAACATCTTGTAATGTCCCGTTGAGGGCATGGCCCATATGTAAATTGCCTGTAATGTTAGGCGGAGGCAAGGCCACCGAAAAATTGGGACGGTCTGGGTTCATCTCCAGATTGAATAACTTGTTCTCGTGCCAATAAGCAGTCCAGCGCGCTTCTACTTCTTTCCAGTCGAAAGCATTAGAGGAAGGTTTGACTGGTTCATTAGATTCCTCTTTAATGGAACTGCCCTCCGTTGTTGAACTCTTGGCCATTGACTGTTTCTCACTATAAAAAGATATCGGCGGTCATCCCTACATGGCGGCAAGGTCTTGCTGAAGGCAGTATCTACAGCCTAAAAATTTGCCGTAGCCAGTGCTTTGACAGACACATTGCTGGAAGGCTGATTATAGCGGGGTAAAGAACCCCTCTTCAACCAACCATTAAGCTTACTTTTGAAAAGCTTCTATTAAGCTAGTTCTAAGGCAATGCCGACTCATAGTCTATTGTAGTTAGATGGTGTTAGAATTTTGCACTGGCGAGAGGTAGCCACTGCTTTGTCTTGACTACTGTCCGTAACCTCACGGACCATGGAGCGCTTGCAATCCTGCATGATTTCTACCAACGATTTTCGAACCGGCGTCACCATTGAATACAACAATGGCGTTTGGCAAATAATAGAGTTCCAGCATGTTAAGCCTGGCAAAGGTGCAGCCTTTGTCCGTGCCAAGATGAAAAATATTGAGACCGGTAACGTGCTTGAGAATACTTTCCGTGCTGGCGAGAAGCTCCCCCAAGCGATTGTTGAGAAGGCTGACTTGCAGTATCTCTACAAAGCCGGTGAGAACTACGTGATGATGGACAATGCTAGCTTTGAACAACTAGAGTTGACTGCTCAGCAAATTGGTTCGGGTGTTGAATTCTTGAAAGACAACACCGAGGGCATCGTTATGCTTAAGTTCAATGATCGTATTCTTGGCCTTGAGCTACCGAATACTGTTGAGCTTGAGATCAGCGAGTGTGCACCAGATGAAAGAGGCGATACCAGCTCTGGTGGCGGCAAACCAGCCGTGCTGGAAACTGGAGCAACAATCACAGTTCCTTTCCACATTAAGGTGGGTGACAAAGTGAAAGTTGATACTAGAAATCGCAAGTATTTGACCCGCGTTTAAACTGGCATTTGTATCGGTATTAGGGATAAATTGTGAAGATAGACCTGCAGCAAATCAAAGAGTTGCTTGGAATCGTTAGTTCGACTGACGTTACTGAGTTCACCATTGAATTTGGAGATCAGCGCATAACTGTCAAAAAAGACAGGCCAGTGCTTGCTCAGACTTTCGAAATTCCTGCTCAACAGAGGCAGGTTGTACATGCAGCTGCATCTACTGCAACTGCTGTGGCTGAACCTCCTAGAGCGGCCGCCGCAAATCAGGCTGCGGAAGCGCCAAAGGTAGATACCGTAGCTAATGCTGAAGACAATGGCACTCCAGCTAATACCGTGGCAATCACCTCTCCGATGGTTGGTACATTTTACGGACAGCCTTCTCCGACAGCTGCATCATTTGTCAAAATGGGTGACCGCATCTCTGTTGGTCAGACGGTTTGCATCATCGAAGCAATGAAATTAATGAACGACTTGCCTTCTGAAGTGGCTGGCAAGATTGTCAAAATATGCGTAGAAAATGGCACAACTGTTGAGTATGGTCAGACACTCTACCTGGTTGATCCTAAAGGTTAAGAGCACGAACAATGATAGAAAAGGTTCTGATCGCCAACCGTGGCGAGATAGCTCTGAGAGTAATCAGAGCCTGTCGCGAACTGGGAGTTTCGACGGTAGCTGTTTATTCTCAAGCCGATTCTGAGTCGCTACACGTGAAATTAGCTGACGAAGCCTATTGCATTGGGCCTCCCCAGTCGCAGCGTAGCTACTTGCATATACCAGCCATCATCTCTACTGCTGTAGTCACCGGTGCAGATGCAGTGCATCCTGGCTATGGCTTCCTATCTGAGAATGCCAATTTCGCTCAAATTTGCTCAGACCATCGCATCAAGTTTATTGGTCCAAGTGTTGTTGCCATCAACTCTATGGGTGATAAAGCTTCTGCTCGAGAAGCTATGCGTGCCGCGGGAGTTCCTGTTGTGCCCGGCAGTCATGGATTAATCGAAGATGACAATGAGGCCCACAAGTTAGCCGCAGAAATTGGTTTCCCTGTTATTGTCAAGGCCACTGCTGGTGGTGGCGGACGCGGAATGCGTGTTGCCGTGGATCAGGCTTCTTTGTCTAATGCTCTAGCTTCTGCTCGCTCTGAGGCTTCTGCTGCATTCGGTGACGGCGGTGTCTATATTGAAAAATATTTGAAGCCAATTCGTCACGTCGAAATTCAAGTCATGGCTGACAGTCAGGGTAACTGTATTCACCTTGGTGAACGCGATTGCTCAGTGCAGCGTCGACACCAAAAACTGATTGAAGAGACTCCTAGTCCGGCTCTCACTCCTGAGCTTCGTCAGCGTATGGGTGAAGCGGCTGTGCGTGCTGCTAAGCAAATTAACTATGAAGGTGCTGGAACAGTTGAATTTATTTTGGCTGGTAACGACTTCTACTTCATGGAAATGAATACTCGTATTCAAGTGGAGCATCCCGTAACTGAGTTTGTCACTGGTGTTGATCTAATTAAAGAACAGATTCGAGTGGCTTCCGGTATGCCTCTTTCAGTCAAGCAAGAAGATATTGAGTTCCGCGGACATTCTATTGAATGTCGTATTAATGCAGAAGATCCCGATCGTAACTTCTTACCGTCTCCTGGTCGTGTTGACGCCTATATTGCACCTGGCGGTCCTGGCGTGAGAGTCGATAGTCACTGCTACCCCGGTTATGTTATTCCTCCCTATTACGATTCACTCGTGAGCAAGTTGGTGGTTTGGGGACGGGATCGTCAAGAAGCAATCGCAAGAATGCAGAGAGCCTTGGACGAATATGCCATTACTGGTATTAAGACGACCATACCTTTCCATCAGAGAGTATTGGCTCATCCTATGTTCCAAAATGGCAAAGATGTCAGCACTGACTTCATCGAAAAATACATGACCCTTCAAGAAGCTAAATAAGCTAAATAAGCTTTTCGTCGGGGGTGTAAAATATATTGGCTAAAACAACTTGACCGATATCGGTCAAACTTCGGTTTGATGTCATTAGATTTTGTTTTTGGCTCCGTAGCTCAATGGTGGAGCGTGCGACTCATAATCGCCTGGTTACTGGTTCGAATCCAGTCGGAGCCAAATTTTAAACCTTACTTATCATAGGCATGTGCTTGCCATAGACATGTCGATAAGACTCCCGCAAGATCAACGTTGCCTAAGCTAACTTGGCAAGTTATGGGTTGCGCAATAGTGTTTCTTTAATCGAGCGCTTCATTTCACGGAAGCCGTCAGAGATATTTTCTGAGAGCTCTTCTGATCGTTGGCGAGCTTGAGTTAGCTTTAGTTCTGAATTTTGCAGATACTTGTCATCTGGCTTGCCCTTTGATTTGGCGTAGGTCGCTTCAACCTGGCGCATTTGTGACATGGCCCGTTGCAAATTGTGGGTGGTCTCTTTGCTCTGCCTTAGTGCTTCTAACAAAAAGAACCCAGCTGAGCCCTGACCATGGCCTAAGTTCAGTAGTAAAAGCTCTTCTCTACTAAATTTTCTATCGAAAGGCAGTTCTTCTGCGCTACCACAGCTTTGCCATAGCGGCTGGGTGATAAAAGACGCGCATACTAATGTGGCGACAAGGGAAGCCTTGATACATGCTTTCAAAGAGACTGTGATAGTAACTGATTTTTCCACAGCAAAGAAACCTCATTTCGTCATCCCTAGAGTCTACAAGACTTGACCACATCCTGATATTCTCAATGCTGCCGGGAGGACACAGTGATTGACCGTTGCGCACGGATTTTTATAAAGCCTTTGCTTGCTTGTTGCTGGATTGGCACTGCACTAGTGACGATCAATCCAGGTCCTCTATGCGCTCAGCCTGACACCGCCTCCGCCCAAGAGCAGAATGCTGCGCCTGCTCGGCCCGATTCGCTTACTCAGACTAATTTGCCTGTGCAGGCTAATTCCCCTGCCTATGATGACTCTATTCTTAAGCCTAGCGCCGATGTTACCTTTGAAATGAGTGCACCTGTTTCTGATTTGCCAACCAGAGCCCTCGATTTTAAAGATGCGGCTCAGAATCTTAATCTTGACACATCCTCTTCTAGCCAGTTACTTCTTTCCGGAATGGAAAATGCTCAATCAGATCGGCTTGATATTGCTATTAGGCAATTCGAAGAAGTAATTCGTCGGGAGCCGCAAAATGTCTCAGCCCACAATAATTTAGCTGTTTGCCTTAAACGTCAGGGCAACAACAAAGAAGCTCTGGAAGAATTTAAGAGAGCGATTGAGAGCAATCCCAGCCGCTGTGAATTGTTTAACAATCTGGCCCATTCTTATATTGCTGCTGGTCAATACGATTTGGCCGTGGAGGCACTTTACCGCGCTCTTAGGCTCAACCCAGATTTTGCCGAAGCGCATCGCAATCTTGGTCATGTCTTGGCTTTGAAAGGTGATAACGATGCAGCGGTAACTGCCTTCCAAGAAGCTCTGCGCGACAACCCTCAGTTGCAAGAAGTCCATGTTGACATGGGTGATTCATTAAGAGCCTTGCATCGCTATGAGCAAGCTTTGCTTGAGTACAAGACTGCTCAAAAGACTTTGCAGGGTAAAAAGGGTCTGCTTCCGCGTGACCTAGAATTGCGTTTTGCTAAGTGCTTTGAAGGTCTTGGTGAATTGAGTCAGTCTCATAAGATACTTTCGAGTTTGCTTGAGTCAAACCCTAACGATACCGATGCTCTCAATTGCCTTGGTGTTGTGCTCTGGAAAATGAATCATTTACCAGAAGCCGTTTTTGTCTTAGAGCGAGCCCTAAAGGTTGATGCTAGTTACCCCCAGGCTCGCAACAATTTGGGTATTGTGCTCTATCAACTTAAACGCTATGACGAGGCCGTTGACGTCTGGCGCCAGGCAATTGGTCTTAAACCCGACTATCCTGAAGCACATTACAATATGGGCGTGGCACTATACCAATCAGGTTTGCTACAACAGTCAACTGAAGCGTATAAAGAGTGTCTGAAATATGCTCCACTTGACGCAAATGCGCACAATAATTTAGGTCTGGCTCTTTGGCGCAGTGGTCAAAAGAATGATGCCATCGCCGAGTGGAGAAAGGCCATCGACTGTGACGCCAATATGGCTGAAGCTTTTACGAATCTAGGCAGAGCTCTTCATACTGCAGCTAAGTAGGACAATCAGTAAGGTAAAGGTAGTTCAATTAGGCTAAAAGCGGTTCAATAAGACTGAAAATGGAAATCACTTAAATGGAAAGACTATCCGACAATTTTAGTTACTCTGACACTGTGCACACGATTCAAGAAGCTGCGGTCAATATTTTTTGCCGCATTATCTTTGACTGGGCCGTGCATGGATTGGCTGTAGCTCTCTTATTGCTTACTTTTGGTCTGATTTTGCTGGTGAGAAAGAACAGGCTCTCGAAACCTTTCTTTGCGGTAGCTAAAAAGCTCGGAATATTCTGCTCAATCGTTGCCGCCCCGGGGCTCATAACCCTCGTGACTACGGGTAGTTTGCCGCCAGTTGGGGTCTACAATGTCAATTCACTTGGTTTCCTTTGTTTGTGGAGCTTGATTTGCGCTCATATGCTGGGTGAGGAAACCAACTATCAGTGGTTTGTTAAGTCTGCTCCGAAGGAACAACCTAAGGAGTAATGGCGATTATATAAGAGTTGATCTAGACTAGTTTTGGCACTAGGTTGGCAGAAAGCATTCTTCAGGAGTAGGTAACAATGAAACTACCGAAGCTCGCTTGGTCTGCATCGACCCGTTTTCTAGCTCTGCCACTACTTGCCTTAGCGGTCTTGCCGCAGGCTCTTTCACCAGTATGGGCTCAGAGTAGCAGCGCTAGTAGTTATGGAGCCTCTAGCGCTTTTGGTTCTGGAAGCGTTCCTTCTAGCATGCCAGCAAGTCCGATGGGTGGCAATCCTGGCTATTCTAATTATCCCAATGGCGCCTATCAAAATAATGGCTATCAGTATGGCGGTTATCAGCAAAGCGTAAATCAGCCCACAGTCTTGCAGACAGGCAACTATATGATTGGTGGGGGCTATCGCTACGGTCCTAATGGAGCCTTTCTTAGTCCTTATGGCCAGCCGATTGTTCTCAATCCGTTAGTGCCTTATATTTGGCCAGCCAGTCGCCCTCAATTTACCGGAGGGGCCGCATTTACATGCAGAATTGGCAACTTTAACTGTAATTTCTGGAAAGGAAACTCTGGCTATTACTATCCATTCCTCTCTAATAGTTTCCTTTATGCTCCTATTATTTTCATAGATCCTTCAGCTTCAACACCACAGGCGAAATTGCCGCCTCCAGCAATTCAGCTCACTGATATATTGAAGTATCTTGATGACTCTATGAAAGATAAAAAGGTCGCCGACGCTCATTACAAGCATTTGAAGCAGAGGGCAATCGATCTTCAGCGCAAAGAGCGCAGCATGAGAATCGCTCAAGGTGGAGAGCTAGATGCCGATAGTGAAGCCGAAATTCGTCGCGACCTTGATGGCTTAGCTAAAGAGATGAGCGAGCACGTCAAAGACCGTTAGCTAGAACTACAGTTGTGAAAAATCAAAGCGTTTTCCAAAGGCGGTACAAATGATCTGCTTGAGCTCATCTTGGACAGCGCTCAGGGCTTTGCTCGCGTCAATCACTTGCCAGCGCTCCGGCTCTTTTTTCACCAATTCCAAATAGCCTTTGCGTACTCTGTGGTGAAACTCTATGGCTTCTCTTTCCATGCGGTCGTGCCCGCCTGGATGCAGTCGACCTAAGCCCTTCTCGCTCTCTAAGTCAAAGAGAATTGTTAGCTCGGGTTTTAAACCTTGGGTAGACATTCCATTGAGCTGGCTAATCAGTTCTAAATCGAGGTTTCTGCCATAACCCTGGTAGGCCACGGTTGAATCTGTGTACCGGTCACAGATGACGAGTTTCCCTGCTTTCAGCGCAGGGATAATTAGCTCGTCCACGTGTTGAGCACGGTCTGCTGAGTAGAGCAAAAGTTCGGCCATCGGACTGACTGGGTTTCCCGGAGTAAGAAGTACTCGCCGGATTTGCTTTCCAAGCGGAGTGCCACCCGGGTCTCGTGTGATCAGATGCGGTATGCCAATGGCATCAAGTTTGGTGGAAAGCAGCTTGACTTGTGTCGTTTTACCAGCGCCCTCTGGACCTTCAAGAGTAAGGAAGGTACCGGGATATCCATGAGCCATGCGCTTGAGGTCTCCAATCGAAACTAAGGTTGAAATAGTTAATATTGTTGCACAAATGATATGATTGCCACCCTGTTGGGACCTTATTCTGTTCAGTGGCACGCGCTAATCTAGGTGCTGCTTTGCTTTGTACGCGCAATATTTATATTTGAGAGGATAAACTCATGGCTCAAACCTTAACGGCTCCGAAAGTCAAAGTAGATCGTAAGTGGCAACTATTTATCGATGGAAAGTTTGTCGACGGAGCTAGTGAGCGCACTCTCGTAAACCCTGCTAATGGCAAACCGTTGACGAAGGTAGCTGAGGCTTCGAAAACACAGGTTGAGGAAGCTATTCGTGCCGCTAGAAAAGCTTTTGACCATGGCCCGTGGCCTAGGATGACAGCTCTAGAACGTAGTCAGTTCCTCAATAAAATTGCCGACGCTATCGATGCTCATGCTGAAGAATTGGCTGAATTAGAGACTCTCAACGGTGGCAAACCCTTGCGTGAGACAACTTACGATATCGCTGATGCGGCCTATTGCTTCCGCTATTATGCTGGCCTGATCACAAAACCAAGTGGCCAATCTATCGATGTGCCAGCACCCTCAGTTACTACTGTGGTGCGAGAACCAATCGGTGTTTGTGGTCAAATTGTTCCTTGGAACTATCCGCTTTTGATGGCGGCCTGGAAGCTTGCTCCAGCTCTAGCTGCTGGCAACACCTGTGTGCTCAAACCATCTGAATTCACTCCTCTAACGGCAATTCGCCTGGCTGAATTGCTGCACGATTTGAAGTTGCCGGAAGGCGTGGTCAATGTAGTCTTAGGTGATGGTCCGACGGTGGGTCAACCAATTGCAGAAAGCACCATTGTCGATAAAATTGCCTTCACTGGTAGTGTCAACACCGGCAAGCGAGTAGCCACCTCTGCTCTCACTAATTTGAAAAAGGTAACTTTAGAGCTTGGTGGAAAGTCACCAATGGTGGTGTTCCCCGACTTTGATTTAGATATCGCCGTTGATTACGCCTTGTTTGCCATCTATTGCAACGCTGGTCAGGTTTGTTCTGCTGGTTCACGGATGATTGTTGAGCAGTCAATCTATGATCAGTTTGTCAAGAAAATGGCTGCTAGAGCTAAGAAAATTAGAGTGGGCCCAGGTCTGGAAGCGGAAACTGAAATGGGGCCACTTGTAAGTGAGTCTCAGTTGAAACGGGTTCTTGAATATATTGAGATCGGCAAAAAAGAAGGTGCCAAACTTGTCACTGGAGGGGATCAACCCAAAGGTGAAAAGTACGGCAGTGGCTACTATGTCAATCCAACTATTTTCTCCGATGTTAAATCGGATATGCGAGTGGTGCAGGAGGAAATCTTTGGACCAGTCGTAGTGGTGCAAAAGTTTAGTACTGAAGAGGAAGCTATTGAATTAGCAAACAATTCAGTGTTTGGCTTAGCTGGCGCCGTCTTCACCAATGACATAACTCGAGCCCACCGAGTAGTTAAACAGTTACGAGCCGGAATTACCTGGGTTAATGCCTACCACAATACCTACACCGAGTGCCCATGGGGTGGTTATAAGCAAAGTGGTTGGGGTCGAGAGCTTGGCACATTTGGTCTTGAAGCCTATACAGAAGTTAAGCAAATAAATATCAATCTTGATCCTCAAGCTGTCGGCTGGTTCGAGGCTTAGTTCAATTTCTAGTTAAATCGAACTTTAGTAGCGAGTCTGAGAGGCTCGCTACTTTTGTAATTGGGATCAGCCGTTGGCGCTACTATCTAGTTATTGCCACCATTGCAGCAAGTGGCGGTGACTCATAGTTCAATATATCTTTGTATGTGATGCTCGGCGCTCGCAAGAAGGTAAGTAGTAGCTCCTCTTCACTCCATCGTCTGCGATCAAAATGACACCAGATTGCTGCTAAATAGATCTGTAAATATTTTCGACTTATGCCGCCCCTAATTGATAAAGTTGAGTCGATTGTTCTGCCGACTAGTGACATTGCCGCTAGCGGATTTGTTTTTTCTTTGGTCTTGTTGTTGTTGTTGTTGTTGTTGTTGTTGTCTGCGCTGCTGCGCCTACTAAAACGTCCACCGGCATGGGCCTGAATCAGTCCCTCGATTTCTAGTATCACAAGAGCGCTGGCTACAGCACTAACTGGCAGAGTCGTGCTCTGACAAATCCGATCTTGAGTTATAGGCTCGAAGGTTATAAGTTCGAATATTTCTTTCTCGCTTTCGCTTAGGTGCTCAGTGGAGGTTGCTTGTGCCCGCTGCTCTGATCGCCCTTGTTTCGTCTCAGGTTCATGCATTGTCTTCTTCTCTTCTATCTCGGTTGATGGATGAACTTTGGGAAGAGTCAGAAGGCTGCGCCTACAGAATATTGAAATAAATTCTGCTGACGGCACAGGAAAAGATCTATCTATTGCTTCCAAGTTTCGTTCGTTCTCTAGTACGAGGCCAATGGTACGCACAATGTTCAAGGCTGTGGAGATGGCCGTGCCCCCCAACACAGCTAGTTTGTTCGATGTAACCACTGCTCCGTGGCCCATGAGAAAAATTGCTCCTAGCCAGGCTTTGAGTCGTTCAGCTCTTTTAAAAGGAGTTTTTGCTGTGAACCAAATTTCTTTCTTGCAGTTCTTGCAAATGAGCGTGCGCGGTTTCTTTGGCTGATACTTCTTTTTCACAGTTGCACCACACTGGCAATGGATTGCGCTGTTCTCTAGCAAGGTTTGCCGAACAAACCTCAAGGCCGCGGCGTCATCCGGAATACGCTCCTCAAAGATGGGCCAGAGCTTTTCTATTAGTTCTAAATTTGCTTCCCTTTCTTCGCCGCTGAATTGCATGGGAACCTCACCAAAACGCTCGTAATTTTTTATACGGATTTTGGAGCGAGAAAGTTCAATATAAGAAGTCACGATCGCCAAATAATGCTTGGCCGATATCGGTAAAATTTCGCCTAAAACAATTTGACCGATATCGGCTAAATTGCGGTTATCGAGAGTGAGAAATCAAAGTCAAATCAGCCAAGGGGGCTGCCAAGTGATTAAAGTTTGCTCACAAGAGTTGTGTTACGGAACACCTTGGCATGCTGGGTTGTCTGTTAGAATACAGGCCGATGGTGCAGCGAAAATGTCTTTGTCTGGTTCAATTGAGTCTCCGGCAGTCAATAGCCGAATGAATAGGTTTTTAGTGAAGGTCAAACTTCTCCCTAAAATTGAAACAACCTCCTTAGTGGCAGCAATGCTGGCCTGCTCTATCGTTGTTTCGCCTGCTTTACCAGTCTTCGCCCAAGGTTCTGATAGTAATACTAGCGCTACTCCGTCTCACTTTACTGTTGGTGGTGCGTCAAGCTCCAACAGCTCTCAAGCTTCGGCTTCGTCGCTGGCTAGCGACATCGTTGTAGACGACGTGAAGATTGAAGGCAATCGCTTAGTTTCTACAGAAGAGATTAACAGTGTAGTTAAGACCAGAAAGGGCGATAAATACGACCGTGACGTCGTTATGCAAGATCTTAAAGCCATTCATGGAATGGGCTATTTTGATGAGCAGAGCCTCCAAGTCAATCCAGAAATGACTAGCAGTGGTGTTCTACTCAAGATTCGGGTGACTGAGAATGCGCCAATTACTCAGTTTTCAATTCGTGGTAATGATGCGATTTCTACCGAAGAGATCACTAAATTATTTAGCGATCAGCTCGGCAAACCCCAGAATCTTAACGCCCTTTCTTCAGCTATCGATAAGGTTGAGCAGGGCTATCATGAGCGAGGTTTTGTCTTAGCTCGCGTTACCGACGTCAAAGATGATCCTGATGGTTCTGTTGAACTGGTAATAAACGAAGGTACTATCGATAATATTGAGATTGTCGGTAATAAGAAAACCAAAGACTTCATTATTCGGAATGGCATTAAAACCAAGGCTGGTGCTGTTTATAACGAGAAACAGCTCACCAATGATCTGAAGAAGATGTATGCCAATGGTTACTTTCAGGACATTAGGCGCTCTCTAGTGCCATCAGCCACCAATCCTGACAAGTACACTCTTAAAGTTGAAGTTGACGAGAAACGAACCGGTTCTGTAGGTCTTGGTGGTGGTGTCGATTCTGTTGCTGGACCATTTGGCTCCTTGAACTTTTCCGATGGCAACTTCAGAGGTCGGGGTCAGGTTCTGTCTTTTAGTTCACAGGTTGGCTCTGGAACATTCAATAGTGTCACTAATTCGATTAACAATGCTGGTAACACCTTCCTGCCCACCGGACGCACTTATAACATTGAAGCTAACTGGGTTGAACCAAGCTTACGCGGCTCCAATGTTTCGATGGCTGTTTCTGGCTTTGGACGAAATATGGGTAGTATGTTTATCGACCAAGCCATGCAGCGTACTGTTGGTGTGAGTACGACTTTTTCTAAGCCTTTGGCTCGTGGGTGGAATGCCAATCTAGGCCTTATTGGCGAGAATACTTTCCTTAAGAACGTCGCTGGCGTAGCCGCTAATCAAGATATTTTGACTTCTATGGCTGGTCGCGCTTTGGCTACGGGTATGGCTAGTACTGACGCTCAAGCGGCAGCTATGGCTGGTCAATCACGAGAGCAGCAATTGCGTGGTGGCACCTTTATTACTGTCAATCCATCTCTTACTCGTGACACCAGAGATAGTGCAATGGACGCTACTACTGGATCTTTTCTCAAGGCTTCAATTAGTCCTTCTGCCGGTATCGGTGGAGGCTTTATGAAGGCAGGCTTGAGTGCCAGTAAGTTTAAATCTTTTGGCAAAAATAAGAACTTTACTTTGGCCCTTAACGCTCAAGCTGGCACCTCTGTGGGCGGATTGCCCCAGTTTGCTCAGTATCGCTTAGGTGGCTGGAACGGTGTGCGCGGCTTCCGATCCTTTTCTGACTTAGGAACTGGGGCCGGTATGCTTATGGGCACTGCTGAGCTGCGAGCTAAATTAGCATTCTTGCCAGATGACAATAAGATTACAAGTGCCATTAAAAAGAACGTTAAAATTGCTGGTTTCTTTGACTATGGCCAGGTTGTCGGCAATTCCACTACTAATAGTCTGCTTTCTCGCTCTAACTTTGGAGCCTCTGTGGGCTTGGGTCTGCGTATCAATATGCCTATGGTTGGATTGGTGCGGATAGATTACGGCCTTCCCATCGTTAGTACGATCTTGGGCAATCGCACCCCGCGGATGACCGTTGGATTTGGAGAGAAGTTTTAATTACAGCAGTTTAGTCTTGCTGGTTTGACTTGCCCGAATGTTGTAAACTGTGCGCTCGGGCCTTCTAACATGATTAATTGATGCCTGACAAGTGATACTTGAATAGCTTTTTTTGGAGAGATGAATGCTGAACGTTCAAAAGTCTTTCGCCATGGTTAGCGCCATTGTGGCCGTATCAATCGGCTCTGGCGCTCTTGCCCAGACTGCACCAACTGTCAAATCTGCAACTCTTGGCGTTGTTGATCGCGACAAAGTGATTACAAGCTTCAACAAGGCTCAATCAGCTGCTGAAGAACTCAAGAAAACTGAAGAGTCAGTGCGCAAGCTTCTTGAAGATTCAAACAAGCAGTATGAAGAAGCCAAGAACGCTAAGAAGCCTCCAGCTGAGTTGGAAGGACTGCAAAAGCGTCTACAGACCAAAATAGATGATGAGTATAAAAAGGCTCAAGCTAAGGCACAAAACCTTGAAACACAGCTTGAAACCGACATCGATAGCGCTATTAAGGCTGAGGCTGCTAGCCGCAAGCTTGATACTGTCTTGATGAAGGGAGCCGTTCTGTTAGGTGGTACTGATATCACCGACGGTGTTGTAAAGCGCCTTGGCGCTTCAGCCAGTGCTGCTTCTAAATCCGTCACTAAGTAGATGATATCTACTGAGATAACTAATGTTGCCTCAGCTATTTGACAGTCATAAAAACAGCCAACAAGATGGCTCTTATATTGTTTATCAACTCTGCCCGCGCTTTGCGCGGGTATAGTTGTTTTTTAGCTTCTAAGTTCTATTCTCTGATTTAGTCTCAACTATAGTCCCAGATTTCGTGCCAGTCTGGCTTCCCCCAACAAAAGGACAGCAATTTATGCGGCTCCCACAAGCGATGAATTTAGGCCAAATAGCAGGACTGATTGGAGGCCGTGTCCACGGCGATTCTTCGATCACTGTGGAAAGCGTTTCTCCTTCTCCTCTGAATGCCAAGGCCGAAGACTTGGCCTTTGTCTTTGAGCAAAAATTAGTGCGAAAGTTGGCTCAGTGCAAAGCCATTGCCGTTGTGGCACCTTTTGGCACAGAAGTTGATTTTCCTGATCGCAATATGATCTTGGTTGAAAGACCGAATCTCGCTATCCAGCGAGTTTTGACGGCACTTGCTCCCAAGCGTTTCTATCCGGAGAAAGGCATTCACCCTACTGCTATTGTTGATAGCTCGGCTGAACTGGCTGCTGATGTAGCCATTGGCCCCTATGTTGTCATCGGACCTAAAACCAAGATTGGTGCAAGAAGCATAATCATGGCCCATTGCGTTATTGGTGGCGCTGTCGAAATCGGCGAGGATGCGATTTTCTATCCCAGTTGTTTGGTGGCAGACTATTGCAAGGTGGGAAATCGAGTTATCTTGCAGCAGGGTGCCAGCATGGGTGCTGATGGTTTCGCTTATGTCACAGAGAAGCCCAGTAATTTTGAGAAGAATATGGCAGGCAGTCGTGACTTCTCTGATGCGCCAAATCCTTTATTGAAGATTCCACAGATTGGCACTGTGGTAATTGAGGATGATGTTGAGATCGGTTCTTATGCCACCATCGACCGTGCCACCATGGGTGCTACTGTTGTTGGACAAGGCACTAAAATAGACAATTTAGTCATGATTGCTCATAACAATCGCATTGGCCGTGAGTGTTTGATAGTTGCTAACGCTTCTATTGGTGGCTCTTGTTCTATTGGTGACCGGGCCGTTCTCGGCGGTAGTGCCAATTTGAGTGACCACTTGAAGTTGGCTAATGATGCTGTTCTATCAGGCGCTGCTGGTGCTATGAAGAATATTGACCCTGGCGAAATTCACGCTGGTACCCCTGCTATGCCCGCCCGCGAGTTCTTTGTCATGTATGCAAATTTGCGCCGCTTGCCCAGGGTTACGGATGATGTCAAAGATTTGAAACGTCGTATCGCTCTGTTGGAGGAGCGGATTTTGGGAGGCAAATAATGTCTAACGTCACTTTGTCTGACTGTAGTCCACTCAGCGGTGATCTGAAGCAGATCCTTAACTCTGCGCCGAAGCTGGTTTCATACCGAGGTAAAGGTATGACTTCAAAGCAAGAGGTTTTGGTAGAGGTGTACCAGGCTCCTCCCGGTAGTGGTATTACTTTCTTTTGTGTTAGCGGTGACAACAAAGACCTGGTGGCGATTCCTGCTAAAGCCAACTTCGTTGTTAACACCTTAAGAAACGTAGTGCTCGGTGTTGGCAAGACGAGGCTTTGCATCGTTGAGCACTTTATGTGTGCTGTAACCCTCTGGGGGCTAGATGATCTCTATGTCATGGTTGATGGTCCCGAGATGCCCCTGGCTGATGGAAGTGCGCAATTCTGGATTGAGCTATTTCAAAGTGCCGGAATTGAACAGAAGAAGGTAGTTGCTGATATTGAGCTACCTGAGGTTGTCAGCGTTGGCAAAGGCGACCGCTCGATAATAGCTGTTCCGGCAGATCACTTTTCAGTGACCTATCTGATGGACTGGAAACACCCCAAAATTGGACAAGTATGGAAGAGTTGGGAGCCAAGCCAGGATGCCAAAATCGTTTATGAAGCACGAACCTTTGGCATGCTGAAAGAACACGAAATGCTTGGCTTAGTTGATGATGTGGTCAGTATTACTGATGATGATTTCACTATGCCTTTGCGTTCACCCGATGAGCCGGTGCGCCACAAGCTCTTAGATCTAATTGGTGATTTAGCTTTGGTTGGCATTAATCCCCTGCGCATTAAAGCGCGCTTTATCAGTACCAAAGGGGGACATGAATTGGATGTGGATATTGCTAAGAAATTGCTCCCAGTCTTGAATCTAGTAAAGTAAATAGATTCTACACAGTCAAGTTGAGGTGATAAATTGAATAAGCGGACATCGGCTGCCCAAACTAGTTTTCGTGCCGCTAGTCGTTTTCTTGCCGCTAGTCGTATGCTTGCCGCTAGTCGTATCCTTGCAGCTAGTGGGTTTCTTGCAGCTAGTATTTTCCTCAGCTCTTTTTCTAATTTATTGCCAGCTTCGGCTGCCGAGACGGTTGCGGCAGGTGGCTCGCAGGGTGTGGCAATCACGGTCTATAACCAGAATTTTGGTCTTGTCAAAGATACGCGCAATATCGATTTGACGGCGGGTATTAACTATCTGCGCTTCGAAGATGTAGCTGCTGCCATCGATCCAACCTCGGTTAGCTTTAGCTCTATATCTGCACCGAACAGTGTGGTTGTGCGCGAACAGAATTATCAGTACGACATTATGGATGTCGGCACCATTCTCTCCAAATCAGTGGGCAAGGAAATAAAGGTGCGGCAGTATACTTCTGGTGGCGTCCATGAAACTACGGGAACTCTCCTTAATCAGCCAGTGGTAACCATCGCTGATAGCAATGGCAATCTCTCCACGCGCAACCAGAGTATCGTTCTCAAAACTGCTTCTGGCGTAGTTGTTGGCCCTTCTGGCGAAGTCGAGTTAGCGGCACTGCCACCGGGATTGGTCTCTAAGCCATCGCTGCTTTGGAAGCTTGAGTCTGACAAAGCAGGTCCCCAGAAAGCTGAAATTAGCTATCAAACTCAAGGCTTGAATTGGAAGTGCGACTATGTCGCTGTGGTAAATGCTGATGACACTCTTTCTGACTTGACCAGCTGGGTTACTCTCGATAACAAGTCCGGGGCCACCTACAAAAATGCTGCACTTAAGCTCATGGCTGGCGATGTGCATAAGGTTCAAAATATAGCACCGCAGCCTTCTGGTATACGAATGTATAAATCGGCCATGGCTGCAGCCGCTCCTCAGTTTACTGAACAGTCGTTCGCTGAGTACCATCTCTACGCTTTGGCCGGAAAAACAGACGTTAACAATAATGAGACCAAGCAACTGACTCTCTTTAATGCTAGTGCTGTTCCTATCAAAAAGCTCTTTATTTTTGATGGTGGTGCTTCGGGCTATTACGGTGGTTACTATCCTGGTGGTAATAACAGCAGCAAGGTTAACGTGAAGCTCGAGTTAGCCAATAGCAAGGAGAATAACCTCGGCATGCCTATGCCAAAGGGCAAGGTCCGTGTCTACAAAAAAGACAAGGATGGCGCCATGCAATTTGTTGGAGAAGATCTGATCGACCATACGCCAAAGGACGAGAAGGTACGGCTTTATCTCGGCGACGCCTTTGATATTGTCGGTGAGCGCAAGCAGCTCTCGCAGCAGCAAGTATCTTCAAGAGTGCAGAAATTCTCTTATGAGATCTCTATACGTAACCATAAAGAGTCTGCCGTTACTGTCAACTGTGTTGAGCACAGTGGTGGCGATTGGAAGATCACTTCATCTAGTCAGCCTTTTGTCAAAAAAGATTCTCATACATTTGAGTTTGCTGCTAAAGTACCAGCGAACGGTGAAACCAAAGTTAATTACGAAATAGAGGTTCGCTACTAGAGTTCGCTATTGGGGTGCGCTATTAGAGCGCGCTACTAGAATGCGGCATTTTCTGCTTCTGGAGATTCTGTTGCTGTTCAGTGCCACCAAAAGGAGTTTTTCTTGTTTTCAAATTCTAAGGCTTCCGCAGTAGTAGGTGCACTAACCCTGTCGCTGTTGTTCAATCTAATTGCCAGTCCTGTTGCCCTGGCGAAATCTACTGGCAAAGCTGATGCTGAACCATCTCCAAGCTCAACTGTGCTTAAGCCAGCAGTGGCCGATATGCCAGTTGTCTCAGCCTCGAAGGGTGTGGCTTTGACTATCTACAATCAAAATTTTGGATTGGTTAAAGATATTCGCGACATCAAATTAAATAGCGGTGTTAATTTCCTCCGTTTTGAAGATGTAGCTGCAGCTATTGATCCGACCACAGTGAGCTTCTCTGCCTTAACCAATCCAAACAGTGTGGTTGTGCGTGAGCAAAATTATCAGTACGACTTGATGGATCAGAACACCATTCTTTCTCGTTCGATAGGAAAGCAGGTCAAATTTCGCCAATTTCTCAGTACTGGCGGTGTGCGTGAGGTCACTGGTACTCTGCTTTCTAGCCCTCAGGTAACTGTGGCCGATTCAAACGGCAACCTATCGGAGCGCTCCCAGTCTATCGTCATCCAAACTTCCTCAGGGGTTGTGGTTGGACCAGAAGGCGAGCTTGAGCTAGCCGAATTGCCATCTGGTCTAGTTTCTAAGCCATCATTGCTATGGAAACTAGAAAGCGACAAAGAGGGAGTTGAAGCAAGCGAGATAAGCTATCAAACCCAGGGGCTCAATTGGAAGTGTGATTATGTGGCCGTCGCCAACGCTGACGATAGTCTCTGTGATTTGACTAGTTGGGTTACCCTCGACAATAAATCTGGTGCTACTTATCGTGACGCCGCTTTAAAGCTGATGGCTGGCGATGTCCATAAAGTAACGGAGCCTGCTGCCGATATGGCTGTGATGGGTGGAATGGCAGAGTCGGCAGCGGCCCAACCTCAGTTTCAAGAGCAGAGCTTCGCTGAGTATCATCTCTATTCGCTGCAAGGCAAAACTGATCTCAACGACAATGAGACCAAGCAGCTGACATTGTTTAATGCTAGTAAAGTGCCTGTGAAGAAACTATTTGTATTCGACAGTAATAATGCAGTAAGTCCCTATGGTGACTCTAGTGGCCAGCAGAGTCAAAAGGTCAACGTCAAATTGGAGCTGGCTAATAGCGCAGAGAATAATCTTGGCCTGCCAATGCCCAAAGGAAAAGTTCGAGTCTATAAAAAAGACCTCGACGGAGCCCTTCAGTTTGTTGGAGAAGATCTAATTGATCACACTCCTCGCGATGAGAAGGTTAGAGTCTATCTTGGTGATGCTTTTGACGTTGTGGCCGATCGCAAGCAAACAAGTCAGGTTCAGGTATCTGATCGGGTGCAGCGATCGAGCTATGCGATTGAGTTTCGTAATCACAAAGAGACAGCAATTACGGTGACTGCAATTGAGCATTCTTATGGCGATTGGAAAGTTACTACGTCTAGTCAGCCTTTCGAAAAGAAAGACTCACATACTTTCGAATTTGCCGTGAAAGTGCCTGCCAACGGCTCGGCTACAGTAACTTATACAATCGAGAATCGCTAAGTCAGCAAGTTGCTCTATTTGCTTTCGAGCATGCTATCTAGTACTAGCTGGCCAGCACCGATGATACCAGCCATGCCACCAAGTTCTGATTTGTAGATCTCTAAGCTCTCACCAATTCTAGGTAAGCATCTATCAGTAACCATTTCGTGCAAGAGACCAAAGTCGACACAGTCGGCCAGTCCACCAGTGACAATAAAGGCATCTGGATCGAGTATGTGGGCTAGATTGACCATGCCCGCAGCAATATGCTCGTGCCAGGTTTCCATTGCTCGTTGAGCAACAATGTCGCCACTGCGAGCGGCATCAACAATGTCGTGGGTGGTAAGCTTGTCGCCCTTGCTACACAATGGCGTTTGGTTGCTGCTCAATCCGCTAAGAATATCTTTGGCAGTGGTGACCAGGCCCCGGCCTGCGCCATAGGCCTCCCAACAGTCGAACAAGCCGCAGGTGCAAAGACGTTTGTTGCCCATGGCAATGCGGATATGACCAATTTCTCCGCCACCCCAGTGGGCGCCACGATAAAGTTTGCCTTTTAAGATTAGACCGCCACCGATTCCGGTGCCTAAGGTCACCACTGATACACAAGTGGTGTGCATCATGTGCCTGGCGCTGGCTTCACCATAGGCCGCCGCATTGGCGTCGTTGTCTACCAGGGTTGGTAGCATGGTTTTCTCTTCTAGAACTTGCTTTAGCGGAGTGCCTGTCCAGCCGGGAAGGTTTCCCGTTGAACCAACGATTTCACCAGTATCGCAATTGACGATGCCAGCTGTGGCAATGCCAATTCCGGACAGTACAAATTCTTTTTGAAAGCCAACGACGAGATCTAAAACTGCTTGAACAATGTTTTCGGGACCACTAGGAGTTGGTACTTGCCTTGGCTCTGAGACCAATTGGCTATCCATAATTGCGGCTGCTCTAATCTTGGTACCGCCAAGATCGACTCCAACTGCTGGCATTTTGTTCTTGACAAGATTGTCTAGCGCTGTACTTTCTAGTTCTTTCACTTGAAAGAGTCCCGATTTGAGGTGGTAGTAGCATTCTTGAAGTATTTATTCTTCAAGTATCAGTCTTCAAGTATTCATTCTCGAATGGCTTATTCTAGCAGCAGCCCTAGCTGTTGCTTACATCTTGTACTAGAACAGGCAATTGTTTAGATACAAGCCGTAAATTATTGAATGCCGCTCATCTGACCGTGGTCAGGAGACCCCTTTAGGACAAGGCTCTTGAACGGAATTGGTTGGCCGTAAATGATGTCGAAACCAAAGCGGTTGATGCCTTGAATCATATTTCGCGACAGCAAAAGTTTGAAGTCTTGTGGGCCAATGGCTGCTGAAATCGATTTTGAGTAGGGCAATTTTGAATCGATGTTATAGCCATAGCCGCCACCGACTGTTAGCCACTTGTTGATTTTAACGTCACCCTGGATGTTGGCAGATTTATTACCCTGCAAGAATTGGTCGTAGTAGAAGGGTGAACTACCGCGTACTGCCGATTGGGTGTAGTTTGTGCTGAAGGTGAAGCGGTCAGCTTTAAACTGAACGGTTGGGCCTATTTGCCCCATAATTCTGGCATCGCCAGTGGAATATCCACCTAGAGCCACACCGCCAAACACATAGCCACGGGCTCCGTATTTCTCGTTGCCGAGAGAGAAGAGTGGTTGAGATACAGCTGTTACTTGTTCCTGCACAACAAAGCCACTCTTCATCACTGTGTTTTTAGTTGTGCCACCGTAAAGAGCTGCCATGCCTGGAGTGGCGTTGATCAATTGGGGATTGTCTTGAGCCCATCCGGCTGACGAGCGGAAGTTTAGGCTTGATAGATAGGGAATATTTGCCATAGCATGGTTGTGAACAACTTCAGCGTTTAGTCTTGCTCGTCTGAAGCCGTATAGACCGTCGTTTTGATATCTGTTAATGCCAGCCTGGAACAATGTCTTCTTATTTAGTTGGCTCTTGAAGTCGGCCACTAGCAAATTAGAGACAGAACCATAGGCCAGGTGAGTGCTGAATTTATTGTTGCTGTAACCAACTTGTCCAGATAGACCGATACCACTGCCACCAGTTTGTCCTGAAGTAGTTCGTCCACCAAATTGCACCATCGGTGCCCAGTTGAACTTACCAGTCTTGCCCATAGAAGAGTTGAAGCTTGGACCGATATTGATGCCACCACTTTGAATATTGCTACTCAACATGGGGGTTACTGGAAACATAATATTGTTGTCTTGGCCAACAGTAGCCACAAACTTAGGAACGGGCACGGAGAAGCGTGCAAATTGTAAGCGGCCGCCCAAGACCGTGAGGTTACCGCTTTCTTTGTATTTCTCGTAGATCATCTTGCGAGCTTTGAAGACAAAGCTCGGCTTATCAGTGAGGTAGGCATCCGGGTGCATTATTTTGTCGACAATGTCAGTGGTCGCACTTTGCGGCCCGTACATCATATTTTTGCCAAGGTGGAATGGCGTTGGATTATCTAGGGTGCCATTCTTGAAGATCATTGCTCGGTTGGTACCGTAGGCGCCCCTGGCGATAACCTGAGTGCCGTTCAGCTCTGTATCAGGGCTGGTAATCAGATATTCGTCAGAATTAACTTTGAATTTGAAGGCACTACCGGTGGTTACCTGGCCAGTGCGTAAAATTTTGACGTGACCACGAGCGTCGATGGTCTGACTATTCTGATCATAGAGGATCATGTCGGCTTCTAACTTGGAGTTTTGTCCTCCAATGATGGCCACAGCATTGCCGGTACCTAAGAAAGTATTTTTCTCTTGGTCATATTCAGTATCATCGGCAACAATCTGAATTGTGCCTTTTAGGGTTGTGTCTTCACTGACAGCACTATCCATCTCACTGAGCTGTAGATCATCAGCTGTTGCTGATGCCTCGAGCATGGACGAAGCATCTGTCCGTTCAGGAGCAATTTTATCCGGCGCACCAGAAATGGCGGCATCGGCTTGGGGAACCTCTGGAGTGAGTGCTGCCTCATTGGCCGGTTCTGCTTGAAGAGGTTGTTCTTCTGGTGTGGTCTCGCTTGCTGTTCTGTCTTTAGAGGAAGAAAAAGTAGTAGAAGAAGCTGATGGAGCCGTAGCAGGCTTTGACTGAATGTCGTTTTGGTCAATCTTGGGTGTAAGAGGCAATAGCAAAGTGCCAGATGGTTTATCTGACTTGCTGGCTGCTGCCCAGGCCGGAATCAAAGCAGAGTTAGAAGCTATCAACAGCGAGAGGCTCACTGCTACGTACTTGAGATTCTGACTTCCGCTGCCTTTAGTCATAAAATTCCTATTGGTTGATCTCTTTTTCAATTCAGGGTCTTTTTGTTCTTCTTGAATTTCTTGTGCTTCTTGAACTACTTGTGCTTCTTGAACTACTTGCGCTTCAGATACTTTTCGTTTGCTTGCTAGGTAAGTAGACACGTACTACATGCTCAGACGCACAAATTAGTCCTGACGTTCCTCGGCTATTGTCGCAGTAAAATCGATTCTCTTTATTACTTACTACCAATGATTAAGAATCCCCCACAACAAGGTTATAGCCTTATTTGTCTCTCTATGACAACCGGGATGTCAACTGGGTTTCGGCAATTCAGCTGAGTAAACGCGGCAGATTGGCTAAAACTTTCAAAAATATCACAATCACTACACTGGTTTGGCTTTCGCGCCGCTGTCAAGATATGGCTCGGTAGACCAATAAAATCAACAAGAAAGTCTGTTGTTAAATTAAGGTTGTTTAATTACTTAGTATCTCAGCTTCGCTTGAGGCCAAAGTTTGATTTTCTCGTCAGTATGTGAGTGAATGAGACACATTTAGTAGAGCCTATAGTTCATGAACCCATTTGTTTTTCACACTCCTACCAGAGTGTATTTCGGAGAAGATTCAGCCAGTTCTTGTGGAGATTTTCTGCGTGAACTAGGCGGCAAAAAAGTGCTTATGGTGGCCGATGCTTTTCTCGATAAGAGTGGGGCACTGAAACCGCTGATCGAAAGCATAAGAGAATCAACCGGTAGCGCACCTATTCTCTTCACCGATGTGCCTTCCGATTCTGATATTGATTGTGTTAACAAGGCCACTGCTATTGCACGTACGCACCAATGTGACGCTTTCATTGCTGTTGGTGGTGGCTCTGTTATCGATACAGCCAAGGTGATTAACATTTGCCTTAGCTTTGGTGGTGAGGTCATGGATTATCAAGGCCTCAACATCATTGAACGAAAGCTCTATCCTCTTATAGCTGTGCCTACCACTGCTGGTACCGGTGCTGAAGTTTCTTTTGTCGCTATGGTAAAAGACCATGGTGAGGGCAAAAAGCTTATGTTTGGCAGCCGATTTCTAGCTCCAGATGTGGCTATTCTTGACCCTCTGATGATTGTTTCTCTGCCTGCTAGGTTGACGGCCGCCACCGGCATCGATGCCATCACGCACGGGATAGAATGCTACGTTGCCTCTGGGACATATTCAGTTTTTACTGACGCAATCTGTTTAGAGTCGTTGCGACTCTTGTTTGAGTTCTTACCCCAGGCAACAGTTGATGGCGGCAATGTAGAAGCCAGGGGCGCCACCCTGGTGGCCAGTTGTATGGCTGGAGTGGCTTTTACCAATTCCGGAGTGGGCATCACCCATGCCCTAGCCCACGCTGTGGGGGCGAAGTATGCCACTCATCATGGCATGACCAATGCCGTTTTCCTTCCCCATGGCATGCGCTTTAATCTTGACACCGTTTATCCACGCTACGCTCGAATAGCCCAGTTCTTAGGTTTTGCCGATGAAGAAAATAATCTTGATGAACGAGCTTTAGCCAATCTACTTGTGAACAAAGTCGAAGCTTTGCTCGAGAAACTCCAACTTCCCCTTACCCTAAGAGAATTGGGTGTGCCAGAGTTTAGCGATGAAAACCTTGCCGAACTGACCGATCTCGCCGCAGCTGATCCTGCGATAATGTTTAACCCGCGAGAGGCTTCTAGCGACGACCTCACCCAACTTTTGAAGAGGGCTTATTAATGGCTGTCTTTACTGACACAGATGAATTGCACAGAGTAATGAACGACCTCTGGACCGCAATCAAAAATGAAAAGGAAATGGCTGCTCAGCTTTTGTCATCGAGGCTAATAGTGACTTTCCACTATCGAGAGCCCGATGGTCGCCTAACTGTTGATTGCTCTGATGGTCAAGAGATGGTTATCACTGTTGGTGATTGCAACAAAAAGCCCATAGTGGAAATGTTTATGAAATCAAGCGTTGCCCATGAATTTTGGCTAGGAAAAGTCAATGTTCCCTTAGCGCTTATTCAAGGCAAGATAGTTTCAAAAGGGCCAGTCAACAAAGCGTTGGCTTTGCTTCCTGCGATAAAACCAGCTTACGGCCTCTATCCATCAGTGATCGAAAAGAACGGCTTGAAAGTGTCGATCACTTAGAAGGGGCTCGAAACAGTGATTGAGCCCTCTGAACTTCCATATCGTTCGGTGATCACAATCGGCGAATTGGTTGTTGATTGGATTGCCACCAAGAAGAGTGCTGATTGGGACGAACCTGATACATTTTTACGCAGTGCCGGAGGCAATGCCGCCAATGTCGCTCATGCGCTAAGCCGCCTGGGCACAAATGCTCGATTGGTGGCCAAGGTCGGCGATGACTTGCATGCCAACTATCTTTTTTCTGGCTTAGAAGCTGCTGGCATTGATACCACTTTTGTCTCGCGCACTTCTTCTTTTGCTACAGCTCAGTGTTATGTTTTAACCGATGAGTTTGACGAAAATCTATTTTACAATTGGCCCAAACCGAATGCTTGTCATCAGCTTACCATCGATGATTTGAGTGACCAGTTGTTTGAAGGGGCCGTGGCTCTTCATGCAACCGGTATTTCTTTGACGATGGAGCCGCGCAGCAGTGCTGTGCTCGAAGCAATGAGAAGGGCGCGCAATGCCAATCTATTGGTCTCTTTCGATGCTGGCTTTCCGACCGGAGAAGGGGAAAAGGCCAGGGCCAAGGCTCTTGAAGCCATGGGCTTGGCTCATATGATTAAAGTCAATCTGCCTGAGCTTTTCTATTGGCTTGGTGTGGTTGAACCATGTAGCGACACTGCCCAGCTAACTGAGTATGCTCAAAAGCTACGAAGTCAGACTGGTGCTCAGGTGGTGCTGCTTACCTTAGGAGCTAATGGCTCCATAATCGTTTCTAGTGATAGCTATTTTGCCGCCCCGGTTAAGGTTGAAACTTTGGCAGCTGTCGGGGCCGGAGATGCTTATGTGGCATTTGTCCTCAGTCGCCTGGCCAGTGAAGCTAGTCTTGATCTTAATTGGCCGCAAGCTCTTACTTCTAATTATTTTGATTGGGCCGATATTGCCCGTTCGGCCAACGCCGCCGGGGCGCTGGCTACTCGAACAATCAGCGCTTCGTTAGGTTTGCCGACAGTTAGTGAAATTGAGCAATTGTTGAAATAGACGAAATTTAGAGCTTATTACCGTAAAAGCACCAATGCAGCCGGGCTCTAGGTCTTTCTCTATTGATTATTCCTGTTACACTGAAAAATATGGATATAGGCGACATTTTTTCAGCTTTTCATTGGCTCACTGTCATAGCTGTCGTAGCTCTGATTGTTTTTGGAGTAATCGTTGCTGTTGTTCTGGCCCAAGTCTTTAAGCGAGATTTTGATCAAGATTAATCAGGGCGAAATTATACGGTCGGCTGAAAACAAGTATTCGCAAATAGCAAACATGTTAGTTACTTGCTCAACTGCTACTTTGCTCTTTAAGCCGTAATAGTCTAAACAAAGTCCGCAAGCAAGGACTTCGATTCCTTTTTCTTTGAGTTCATTTAGTACCTTTATATATGGTCCATCAGGGTCCATCAACTTAACTCCACTATTGACCATTAATATCGCCCGTGGTTCATGACCAGACTGCAGTAAAGTTTGCAGAAAGAGATTGAGCAGGTTGGCGCTAAAGTCATGATCTTCTTTGGATTTCTCAGCGCCGTGAGCTTCACCAAAGGTATTGCGACTGATGAGAATGATCGTTCCGGTCGCAGTTGAGGAGATAGTATTGCCACCAGCAGCAATGGTGGAACTTACCTTTGCTCTAGTAGAACTAACATCATGATGATGTTCGACAGATTCTTGTTCTTCAGGCTTGGTGGTGGGGCGTTGCAAGACCACTCTAAAGTGCTCGTCTGAAGCTTCGCATACTACGGACAGCTTCTGAGAATGTCCTAGTCTAGTTAAATTTTGAACGTTAACTTCCGAGTCGACAAGAACTTCAATACAAGAAAGAGATTGATCGTCGATCAATTTTTTCGTTCTCAGCACTGGCTCGGGGCAAGTAAGACCCCTGAGATCAAGAGATTTTTTCATGTTTTGCCCTTCTATGTGATCTTAAATGGTCTAACTAATTAAGACATCTATATGACCTGGAATACCTTCTGTGAATTCGCCGATAACGGTAGCTTCGATTCCAGCTTCGCTCATCGCATTAATAAGATTGGCACTGTCATTCTCTGCTACAGCAAAGAGAAGGCCGCCAGCAGTTTGTGGGTCATAGAGTAAGTCGCTTATTTCAAGAGGCAGATCTTTTATATAAGATACGCTTGCTTCAAATGATTTTCGGTTGCCATAAGCACTGGCTGGTACCAGTCCTTGTTTTGCAAATTCTTGGGCGGAAGGGAAAAAACGCAAGGCCGAAATTACCATGCGCGCGGCAAGTTTGCTGGCTTTAGCCATCTCATGAATATGTCCTACTAAGCCAAAGCCTGTAACATCGGTACATGCATGGATATCGACCTTGCGCGCTGCTTCAAGAGCACGATCATTTAGCGTGGTCAGTGCCGCAAACAACAATGACTGCTCAGCTTTAGAGAGTAGACCGGCTTTAAGAGCTAGTAGGCTGACACCTGTACCAAGAGCTTTTGTCATCACGATGCGGTCATTGGGGCGGGCACCACTATTGGTGAGTATATCTTTTGGATTAAGCAAACCGGTCACTGCCAATCCGTATATAGTTTCGCTGCTCTGAATGCTATGACCACCAGTTAATAGTGCCCCAGCCTTAGCAACTTGGTCGGCTCCACCTCGCAATATTTCAGCGGCAATTGTTAGAGGATAGTCGCAGGTAGGAAAAGCAAAAATTGCCTGAGCTATAAGCGGTTTGCCTCCCATCGCATATATGTCTGACAGCGCATTGTTAGCAGCAATCTGTCCGTATAGATATGGATCATCAACTAGTGGTGGGAAGAAATCGACACTTTCAATAATTGCCATTTCATCATTCAATTTGTACACTGCGGCATCTTCAAAATTGTCAATACCGCTGAGCAGATTGGCATGCTTTATCTTCGGCAATCCAGCCAGTATCTGCTTTAGCTCAAACGCGCTAATTTTGGCAGAGCAACCACCAGCTTTAACGTTGTTGGTAAGTTGGTTATTGTCGATTGGTTTTTCAGGGTTGGTAGTCATATGGATTTACGAAGTATGTTCTTTCAATATCCGCATGGTATGTGGTTTTTGAAAAGTGGTGGTGCCGCCAGTGGTGATTCGTCAAAGACAAGAAAGCTTTTATATTAGTTTGTTTGTTTTCCACTGTTTATGGCTGTTTTTGCTCTTTAAAAACTACAGTGATAAGTGTAAATTGTATTCTGGAAATCGAAGGACACACTTAGCATAATCTGTGAGTTTGCGTCCGTCCAGTTTACTAGCCAGAACTAGTTTACTGGTATTGTGTCGCATCATTTAAAGTGTCGTCGTAAATTTTGGTTTTAATACTTTTTTGGAATTTACAAAAAGGAACGTGCATGCCTAAGAAAGTACTTGTGGCTCTTCCACCAGGTCTACTAGAACAAATCGACTTTGTCGCCCAAGTTGAGCACAGAACCCGCTCAGATTTGATGCGCGAGGCTCTTCGTCGCTACATTGATGCTTTCAAGCGCAATCAAGGTCCACGGATGCAAGTGAGCAGCGTTGGTTCACAAAAGATCGCCTTATTGACTGACGTCGAGTAAATACTTGGAGTAATTCTCCCACTCTACCTGTTGACGTCCTGACGTATTAGGCTTACGCTCTTACCTGCAGTAGGTTCGCTCAGACAGTCATTAGGTCAAGTCCATGTACTTTTGGGACATTTGCTTTATTGAAGCCATTTTTGTCGGCATTGTTATGTTCGGCCTTGGCTTTCTCAAAGCTCCGCGGTTTTTGATGAAGCGCAAGCTCGTTAAGGGTTTCCCTTGGGGCTATTACGCTGACCAGGTGCCGCAGGGGGATCCCAATCTCTTCCCGGGCAACAGTCACGACTTCCTCCACGACACCGGAACCAGTTTCGGTGGGCTTGAAGGCTTTGGCGATTACGGCGAATTCAGTGGTTTTGGCCAGCTCGGTGAATATGGCAGTGCCTTTACTGGCGGAGACGGCGGTGGTGGCGGCGGCGGCGGTGACTAACGTCATCGAAGTTGCATATTGACTTGGGGCCGTTTCGCTCGAAATCCTGTAAAATTTAGAGTCTAAGATCAGGCTTTCGCCTTTTGAGGCTCAAGTGCCCACTATTTCTAATGTTCCACTGCAATTGGTCGTTGATGTACTACGAGTGCTCATCGTAGTAGTCGGCCTCGGCGTACTTCTTAACAAATCAGCTTTAAAACCGCGCTTAGTGACGACTCTCTTGGTCCTCTGTACTCTGCTGGTTGGCGTGGTCTTCTCTGGCAACGCCGCTAGTCGTGTTAAAGACGGCAAGGGCGCCGCCATCATGGAAGCTGGTCAGTCTGAGTTTATGATGCGCATGGCCGCAGGCTTTAAGGCTTTCTCTAGCGGCCTACCTCTGGCCGCTTCAAAGCCAGCTGATGACTTCTATAGAGCTGCAGCCAAGTCAATGGAAAGTGCCGTCGATCACGACCCCCAGTCTTTGGCTTTACGGTTGAAGCAGGTGGTTCTGGCCGCTGAGACCGGCGTAGGCTTTGCCGATGAGTTGGCGGCCATGCGAGGCTATAAAGACGAGCGGGCCGGTCGATCTTCCGATTTAATTGATGCTCTTTATCTAAAGAAGACTCTCAAGGCTCCGGAGAGTGCTAGTGCCTTGGCTCTGATAGACGAGCTGATTACCTCTGGTTTCTACCGAGAAGTGCTTAAGCTTGAAGTCTACAAAGTTAGTGGGCAGCAAAAAGTTTTTGATCAAGCGGCGACTGAATATAACGACAGCAGTCGGCTCTTCGCTGCCCGTCTTGCTGGATTAATGCTGATTTTGGCTGTTTCTGGCTTTGTCGGCATCATTGTTCTGGCCGTGCAACTGTTTAAATTGCCACGTAATCTTTCCGATGAAAACACCCTTGCTCAAATTAGAGCCCCTGCCGCCTATGGCTTTGCTAAGGTCTATGGCGTGCTGATTGGTTGGCTTGCCCTTGAGTCTTTCCTTTCTCCAGTTATTAGCCTCCTTATACCTTACCTGAAGGGTAGTGCCAAAGACCCTCTAATGCTGGCAATGCTTACTATGACAATTTATCTAGTAACCAATTTGCCAGCTTTGCTTTTGGCCTGGTTCATTGCCATTAGACCCACTGGTGTTGGTTTCTTGGAAGCAGTTAAATTGCGCTGGCGCACACCCACTCGCGGGCCTGTCGGTCTAGTTCTGGCGGGAGTTTTAACCTGGTTTGCCTGTGTGCCGATGGTACTGGTTTCTTCGATTGTGGCGAAGAAGCTGCTCAGTGCCGAGGGTTCATCAAATCCTATTTTGACGATTATCATGGAAGCTGTGCGCTCTCACAATGCCATGGCTGCGGTGCTCTTTATTGTGGCAGTGGGCGTTTTGCCAGCAATTTGTGAAGAGACTCTCTTCCGTGGTTTTCTCTATACCTCTTTGCGTTGGCGCTTTGGTGCTTTTCAGTCGATGCTGCTGTCGGCGTTCTTGTTCTCGGCGGTGCACATGGACCCAGGTGCTTTCCTGCCACTTTTTGTCCTTGGCTTTGCCTTCGCCTTTGTCTTTGAGCGCACACGCAGTCTGATTCCGTCGATGATTGCCCACTGTATGTGGAATACCGGAACATTCATATTCATGTTTTCTATCTTTGGCTAGGAGCTTTTAGTCTTTAGGCCTATACTCTGGGGCTAACAGTGATTTGACCTGCTATAACGGGCATATAAGGGCTATACCTTTCTATTGCTCGTGTGAACCAATGCTCCTCACCGACCGCTGTGGCATTACGCTAACTTCCTTGCCGCACAAACGGCGACCAGGGCTGTTTCCTTTGTGCACAGCCATTTGCCTGGGTTGGGCGTTCGTGGCCATGTGGTTCACTGTCGCTATTGTCGCACTAGCCGAATGGCCTGCCTGGGGCGTTCTAATCGGTCTGAGTAGCATCACTTTTGGCGCTTTGTTGACTTTGTTCGGCTTTGGCCTTATTCGTGATTCGCGGCGGGAGTATTTACTGGAGTTGACCGAGAGTGAGGTTGTCTTGGTTGTAACAGACAGAACGGCGAAGAAAAAAGGCACTCAGATGTTACTTCTTGCCGATGTTCTTTATGCTGAGTATTATCCTTACAATGACTCCGCTTCAATCATATTTCACACCAACTATACACGTATGGAAGTGCCTCTGTGGCCAATGGGTGAGCGAGGCCAAGATGTGGTTGATTTTTTAGATGGTCGCGGTGTGCGTGTGATTAATGTGCAGTCAGATGACTGCATGCCGTCCACAATTTAATTTTTGCCACTATATGCGGTGCAATGACTTTTCGGTTATATTGACGTTCGCACTTTTCGCCACATTGCCTTTGAAGTTACTATTGGCAGTTAATGCCAGTAGTACAACAACTTAATGCAATCAATAGTGCTAAAATTTCGACCTTAAAACCTGATCTGCCGGGTGACGAGGAGAACATATGATTGAAGAGAAAGTGCTTGATAATCCACTTCTTGAGGGATTGGCGCTTGATCGGCATGTCGATTCGCTGTCTTTTGTGATTTTCGGCGCGCACGGCGATTTAACCAAGCGAAAGCTCGTGCCAGCTATGTATGCTCTCTTTCTCCAGGGGCTCTTGCCTAGAGGGTTCGTACTGCTTGGCACTTCGCGGACAAAGATGAGTGACGATGAATTTCGCAATTTAATGCGTGATTCTTTGATCAAGTTTGCTCCAGATTTGCCCTATGAAGAAGAATCTTGGTCAAGGTTTGCTACATCGCTTTACTACCGAGCTACTGATTCTTCCACGGCCGAGGGCTACGAGGTAATCAAGAGTACTCTTTCTCAGTTAGATGCTAAGCACGGTACTAAAGGTCGTCATGTCTTCTATCTTTCTACTTCGCCGAGTCTCTACCTACCAATTATTAAGGGCTTAGCGGCTTCGGGCTTGGTGACCAAAGCTAAGGTTAACGAGGCTTGGCCTCGTGTTGTCATCGAAAAACCATTTGGCCACGACCTGGCATCATCAATAGCTCTTGACGAAAGTATCCATGAAGTAATGCGTGAGCATCAGGTCTACCGCATCGACCATTATCTGGGCAAAGAAACTGTTCAGAACATCATGGTATTTCGCTTTGCTAACGGTATTTTTGAGCCACTCTGGAACCGTAATCATATAGATCATATTCAAATCACCAATGCGGAGACAATTGGCGTCGAAGGCCGCGGCGCTTACTACCAAGAAGCTGGCGCTTTGCGGGATATGGTGCAGAACCATTTAATGCAACTTTTGGCCCTAGTGCTGATGGAGCCCCCCATATCAATGGGAGCCGAGGCCACTCGTGACGAAAAAATCAAAGTTTTGCGCTGTCTTAAACCGCTCAGTCCGGCCACAATTGATCAACATGCAGTGCGTGGACAGTACGGTGAGGGTTTTATCGTTGGCTCTCATGTGCCTGGTTTTAGAGAAGAAGAGAGTGTCTCTCCTGATGCCCCGACTCCCACTTTTGCTGCTCTTAAGCTCGAAGTTGATAACTGGCGTTGGGCTGGGGTGCCAATTTATATGCGCTCGGGTAAGCGCCTGGCCAAATCTATCACTGAGGTCGCTGTGCACTTCAAGAAAGCACCGCACAGTTTGTTCGAAGGTGATCAAGGTGAGGCCGATGCCGACGGTCGCCATGATAACGTTTTGGTTATGCAGATTCAGCCGGAAGAGGGCATCTCACTCAAATTTGCCACCAAGCAACCTGGGCCAACTACGATGGTGCGCTGGCTCAATATGGATTTCAAATACGGAACAGCCTTTGGCGCCCGTACCCCTACGGCTTATGAGCGCTTGATTCTCGATTGCTTAATTGGAGATCCATCTCTATACGCCCGCACCGATTTCGTTGAGGCCTCTTGGCAGTACATTGAGCCCTTGCTAGAGCACTGGGATAAAGAAAAACCAGCTGATTTTCCCAATTATAAGGCTGGTTCATGGGGCCCAAAAGCCGCTGATGACCTAATTGCCTCCACCGGGCATGCCTGGAGAAAGTTATGAGCAATCTACCGAGTGTCCCTACTAGTAGTTTGCAAGATTTGCAAAATTCTCAAGACGATGGGCGCACCCTGTCATTTCTTTCTGGAACTTTGGCTCAGGTCGATGTGGCGAAAATTGAGCGTGAGCTCAGTCGCCTCTGGGATTCAGCTGGTAGAGCGGCTCAGGATAATTCCGCTGAGGCCAGTAGCGACAGTAAAAATAGTTGGACCCCTGTAATTCGAGCCTGTGCTCTTAATGTCGTCTTGCTCTGTGATGAGGGCAAGAATGAGCGCGAATTTGAGAACTTGTTAGCTGAGATTACGGTGCGCCATCCTTGTCGGGCAATCTTGGCCGTTATTGCTCTAGCTCAAGTTGAGAAAGTAGAAGCTTGGGTGACGGCGCACTGCCATTTCTTGCCGGGGCGACTCGATAAGCAAATGTGTTGTGAGCAAATCACGGTAAAGTGGTCTGGTCAATCGTTTAAGTCTGAAGGTTTGGCCAGTGTCGTTACTCCACTGGTGATTCCGGAATTGCCTTCCTGGTTATTTGCTGGTAGCAAGCATCTTACTCGCGGTGTTGTTGAGCCGTTCTTAGCTTACTTAGATCACTTACTGATTGATAGTCGTTTTAGTGACGAAGAAAGTACTGCTGTCTGTGAGGAGCGTCTCAATGCCCTCAAGTCAAAGTGGCAGATCGCCATTGACCTGGCTGACCGAGCGGTTGTAGTTGATCTTGCTTGGTTGACTTTATCGGCCTGGCGCAAGGCTATCGCTCTTGCTTTTGATGATACTGATGTTTCAATTAAACCGATTCGATTGCAAGCTATAAAGGCCGTAACCATTAGCTACGGTGGTGACGCCAAAGGCTTTAGTCAGGCCCTTTTGTTGGCAAGTTGGTTGACTTCGCGTATCAAACTTGAACCTGCTTCTGCCAGTCTATCCAATAGCGGTTGGCAGGCTCAGTATAGTAAACCAGGTTCCGCAGAGACCATGCAGGTCAATCTAGTGGCTGTGGCTGGTTCTTGTACTGGTATCAACAGTTTCGAGATGACTTTTACTGATGGTAGCGATAAGCTCAATGTTGATTTTGTCAGTGGTGCTCTGAAAGTCAGCAATGCTGGAAATTTTGAGTATATGGAGCTGCCCTGGTCTAGTGCTCGTGATAAAGAAGGCTCTGTAGAGCCGGTTTTCAATGAGTTAGTTGACTTTGCCTTTGAGCACTATGCTAAAGACACGGTATTTCTGGCTGCCGCTCAGCACGCAGTGAAGTTGCTTGGAAATTGCCAATGTTGAGTGCGCTGAAGACTATCGTTGTCTGCAATCAGACGATCAACATCGCTGTTGATCAGTCTCATCTATTTGCCGCTTTAGCCGAGCGAATTACAGAACTTGCTCGTCAGTCTATTGCCCAAGATGGTTTGTTTTCTATGGCTCTTTCGGGCGGTAGCACGCCCAAGGGTCTCTATCGTCAAATGGCTTTGCTGTCTGAACAACAGTTTCCCTGGAATATGACCTACCTTTTTCTTGGTGATGAGCGTTGTGTGCCTCATAGCGACAATGACAGCAACTATAAAATGATCAGTGACAATCTGCTTTCACATATTTCTATCCCGTCCACAAACGTTTTTCCTACGATCAATCAAGATAAAGATCCTGATCAATCGGCAAAAACCTACGAGCAAACACTGCGGCGCTTTTTTAAAGCAAAAGATAAGACACCAATAGAATTCCCACATTTCTCTTTGGCTCTGATGGGCTTAGGCGAAGACGGTCATACTGCCTCATTATTTCCTGGTAGTGAGGCTCTTGATGAAGAAAGCCGTCTTTGTGTTGCTAACAAAGTGAAAACAGAGACCCTTGATACTACCCGCTTGACCTTAACCAGGCCTGTCTTCGCCCATGCAAAGAAAGTCTTTTTCTTGGCCTCCGGTGAGAGTAAAACTAAAATTTTTAACGATGTTGTATCCCATCCTGAAAAAGGCTATCCCTCACAGCTTGTGATCGGTGATTGTCTGCCAGGAGTCGTGGAATGGTTTGTAGATGAGCCTTGTGCAAGGCTAATTTTAAAGGAGTAGCAATGGCTAGTGATGACAAAAAAGGCGACAGCAGTTTGAGTGCTATCGGTTTAGTAGGCCTGGGTGTCATGGGCGAAAACCTTGCTCTCAATATCGAGAGAAATGGCTTTAAGATCTCTATTTTTAATCGTAGCCATGCCAAGGTTGTTGATTTTGTAGAAGGCCGTGGCAAGGGCAAGAATGTTGTCGGCTGCCCTGATGAGAAGAGCTTTGTCGAGTCGATCGCCAAGCCTAGAAAGATCATTTTGTTGGTCAAAGCCGGAGAAGCGGTTGATCAAACAATTGACAAATTGAAGCCCTACTTAGAGAAGGGCGACATCATTATTGACGGGGGTAATTCCCACTTTACCGATACCATGAAGAGAGAAAAAGCCCTGGCAGCAGAGGGCTTGCAGTTTGTGGGCTCTGGAGTATCTGGTGGTGAGGAAGGCGCTCTTTGGGGGCCGTCACTCATGCCTGGTGGAAATCTTGATGCTTACAAGCAAGTACAACCAATCTGGGAAGCAATCTCAGCAAAAGTTGACGGTAGCCCTTGTGTAACTTATTTAGGTCCAGACGGTGCTGGTCACTTTGTTAAAATGGTGCACAATGGTATCGAATATGGTGACATGCAGCTGATCGCCGAAATCTATGATGTACTGAGACGGGTGCTCAATATGTCGGCGCAGGACATGGCCGAAACCTTCACTAACTGGAACAAAGGTCTGCTTGATTCTTTCTTAATCGAGATTACTGCTCAAATTCTATCGGTGGTTGATCCTGAAACTAAGAAACCGCTGGTTGATCTGATTCTCGACAAAGCCGGACAAAAGGGCACTGGAAAATGGACATCAGAAGCCGCCCTTGACCTGGGCGTTCCAGTGCCAACAATTGATGCTGCCTTGACTGGACGTGTGCTTTCATCGATGAAAGAAGAGCGCAAACTAGCATCTACAGTGTTTGCATCGGTCACCAGTGAACTTGCGAAAGTGCCACCAGCCGATAAGAGCTTGATTGGTCATTTAGAAAAGGCCCTCTATGCCAGCAAAATTTGTAGCTATGCTCAAGGTATGGCCTTAATCAAAGCTGGATCTGACAAATACAATTGGGGCGTTAATCTCTCCGAGTGTGCTCGTATCTGGAGAGGCGGCTGTATTATTCGCGCCCAGCTACTTGAGCGCATCCGCACGGCTTTTGATCGCAACAACAGCTTGCCTAACTTGTTAATCGATCCTGATTTTGCTGTTTGGATGGCTAATTCCCATGAGTCGTTGCGGGCAGTGGTACAAGAAGCTGTCAAACGTGGTATTCCAGTACCGGCTCTAACGGCAAGTTTGTCGTATTTCGATAGCTATCGCAGTGCCCAGCTTCCGCAAAATCTTACTCAAGCACAGCGAGATTTCTTCGGTGCCCATACTTATGAGCGGGTGGATAAACCAGAAGTCGGATTTGTGCATACTGAATGGATGGAATTGATTAAGCAGCCAATTAACTCAAAATAATTGGCCACCTTTTCGCTGACTGCCATTAATGTCGGTACCTTCAATCTCGGAGAGGCCGACAAAATCATCACCCTTTTCAGCAGAGAAAAGGGTATGCATAGGGCTGTTGCTAAAGGCGCGCGCAAGCCCGGGGCAAAAATTGCTGGCAAAGCTGAGCTTTTAAATGTCAACAAATTGCTTCTGGCTAAGGGCAAGAATTTAGACATCATTACTCAGAGCGAAAGCATTGAGACTTATCCCAATTTGCGTCACGACTTGAAGCGGCTCACCTATGCTTTGTATTACGCTGAGCTGACTCAGGTCTTTGGTCAGGAGTTGACGGAGGAATGCTCACGGTATTTTGACCGACTTACCCTATCTATAGGCCTGATGGCAGCTAGTGGGCGAGATCCAGCCTTGCTCTGTCTCGAATTTGAATTTACCTTACTGGAGATGCTTGGTATTAGGCCTGAGCTTAACCATTGCGTCTCTTGTCGTGAAACTCTCAATGAGCGCAATATCAGCGCTTTCAATCATGAGCTGGGGGGCCTGGTCTGCCAAAAATGCTTTTATAAAATTCGTGCCTTGGCTTCGCAATCTGGTCCCGTGGCCGCAGAGGTTCATGAAGAACCATCTCTGGCTATGAACCAGCGGGCTGAAGCAATTGAGAATCAGCGCAGCAATATTTACGTAACGCCCTTGGTCTGGAAAAGGATGGTTTTAGCTCGCATTGCTTCTACCAGTATCAATATTGATGGTAATGAGCCGGATTATGAGCCTCGTGCTAACGACAGTATCAAAATGGCAACAAGTGCCGCTCGACGTGTTTTGCAAAGCTATATTGAGTACAAGTCAGGGAGGCGAATGCGCGCTCTTGACCTGCTTGCTGACTTAGTTTAGCCATTTCCAATATCTTTTTGTAATCTTTTTGACCTTTTGAAAAGTGCTTGAAAAGCGGCTAAAATAGCGTGTACAAGACCGTTGGAGAGAAGAATGAGTTTAACTAATAGCCATCTGGCCAATAGCGATCCTGCCCTGTTTGAGATGATCAACAGAGAGCTAGTACGCCAGCAGAACAGTATCGAGTTAATTGCTTCTGAGAATTTTGTCAGTGAAGCAGTGCTTGAAGCTCAAGGCTCGGTCTTGACAAATAAGTATGCTGAAGGCTTGCCTGGCAAGCGTTATTACGGCGGTTGCGAGAATGTTGATGCCGTAGAGCGCTTAGCCATCGAAAGAGTCAAGCAACTGTTTGGTGCTCCCCATGCTAATGTGCAGCCCCACAGTGGTGCTCAAGCAAACATGGCGGTGTTTTTCGCCATGCTCAAACCTGGTGATTCTATACTAGGAATGGCTTTGGACCAGGGTGGTCACCTCACCCATGGCTCGCCGGTCAATATGTCAGGCAAGTGGTTCGATGCCCACTTCTATGGTGTTGATCCGCAAACTGGCTTGCTCGACTATGACATGGCCGAAAAAGTTGCCCATGCCGTTAAGCCTAAGATTATCGTCTGTGGCGCTAGCAATTATCCACGCATCATTGATTTTGCCCGCATGCGCCAAATCGCAGATAGTGTTGGTGCTTACTTGATGGCTGACATTGCTCATATAGCTGGTCTTGTGGTGGCTGGCCTCCATCCAAATCCTTTCCCCCATGCTCACTTCGTCACCACTACTACTCACAAAACCCTCCGTGGTCCACGTGGTGGTGTGGTGATGTCGCTAGAAGAATTTGCCCCGCTGGTTGATAAAGCCGTATTCCCTGGTATTCAGGGTGGGCCATTGATGCATGTTATCGCTGCTAAGGCCGCTGCCTTTGGTGAAGCATTGCAGCCAGAATTCAAAATCTATCAAAAGGCAATTGTAGACAATGCTAAGGTGCTCGCTGCTACCCTGGTAGAAGAAGGGTTGGCAATTGTCTCTGGTGGCACCGATAACCATTTGATGACTGTTGATTTGCGCCCCATCGCTATGACAGGCAAGAAGGCCAGTGCAGTTCTTGAAGAAGTGAATATCACTACCAATAAAAACGCCGTGCCTAATGATCCGGAAAAGCCTATGGTTACTAGCGGCATCCGCTTAGGTACTCCGGCGGTGAGCAGCCGTGGTATGGGTGTGAGCGAAATGAAGGCAATTGGTTCCGCCATTGCTGCAACATTGAAGGCGCCTGAAGATGAGGCTGTTAAAGCTCAGTCACGTAAAACAGTTGAGGAGCTTTGTAAGAAGTTTCCACTCTACGAGAGCAAGCTAGCTGCTGTTAGATGAAAACACTCGAATTGCCAAATGATGAATCGAAGAAAAGTGGCCGTTCGCGTGCCTCTAAGCTTTTGATTCACCTTTGTCAGTTTCTGCTTCTGGCCGTTGGTGTCTGGTGGGCTTATGTGCCTGCAGGCAGCGATCTTAGCCAAATGCAAATTCCTGGCTTCTTGATTGCTTTAGCAATTAGCTGGTGGCTGGTACCGGAAATTAGAGCTAGAGCTATGCGTCTCGGCCTGGTTGATAAGCCTGGTGAAGATAGGCGTATCCATAAAGTGGCAGTGCCGCGCTTAGGTGGTGTGGCTATCTATATCAGTGTGTTGGCAACCATTGTTTCGCTGGTTGCCATAGCCGGTCGGCTACCTCAAAATGCCCGTGGACAAGAAGGAATTTTGGCCATTGCCGTTGGTGGCACCCTGGTTTTTGTTTTAGGCTTGATGGACGATCTTGAGTCTATTAGAGCGAAGTATAAGCTCTTCACTCAGATACTGGCTGGCTGTGCCGCCTATGCTCTAGGTGTGCGTATCAAAGCAATTCCTATACCGCAAGATTGGAATTTCGATTTTGCCTTCTTGCATATCCATGGTGGTGTGCCAATTGATCTTGGAATTTTCAGCTTGCCGATTACTGTTTTGTGGTTGGTGGGTGTAGCCAATGCCGTCAACCTGATCGACGGGATGGACGGTCTAGCTGCTGGCGTTTCGGCAATCTCTGCTTTGACTATTTGGGCTGTAGCTCTGGGTGTGGCTAAGCCATTCGCCGCCCTAATGGCTGCTGTTATTGCTGGTGCGTTGTTGGGCTTCTTGCGTTGGAATTTCAATCCAGCTCGCATTTTCTTGGGTGACTCAGGCGCCTACTTAACTGGTTTTATTCTTGCTGCTGTTTCTATCACCGGTGTAATAAAAGGTGCGGCCTCTACGGTGATGGTGCCAACATCGTTGCTGGTGCTCTTTATTTTGGCCTTCCCACTGCTTGATACTTCCTGGGCAATTGTGCGCCGTCTTGCTAAAGGGGTTTCTATTTTCTCCCCAGATCGACTGCATATTCATCACCGCTTGTTAGATACAGGGCTCGATCAAAAGAAAGTCGCTTATATAATTTATGCCGCATCGGCCATATTTGGTTTTATTGCCGCTTGTTTCGTGCATCAAGAAGAATATTTCTTGAAGCTGTTTGGCTCTGTTCTACTGCTAGCCTTGTTCTTTGCCGAGGTGCTTAATCGCCACCGGCAGCGCGGTAAATCAACACCCAAAGTAGATGGCGGTGCCGATGCTTCTTCTTCTTCTTCTCCTGCTAGTGCCTCGGCTGGCGGAGAGGAAAACTGATTAGTTACCATGATCTCAACTTTTGAGTTTTATCCTCAAGTCGATTTCTTTAGTTTCGATGGCGGGGTACTGGCTAGGGGCTCGCTTGCCAAACCTTCACAGAGCGCCTTGAGAGAGCTTTCTGATGTTGAAGAGAAAGTGCTTAGCGGTCGTAAATCACGCATCACCCGCGGTGCCGGCCTATCTTTTTCTGCTAGCCATTTTGGTGATGGCATTGTCACCGTAGATAATTCAAGATTTTCTGAAATTATTGAGTACGACCAAGAAACGGGCTTACTAGAAGTGCAGGCTGGTGCCACTTTAGCTCACATTCACAATTATCTAAAAGAGATAGGTCGTTACTTAGTCGTTCAGCCTGATTACCCCGCCATTACACTTGGCGGTTGCATTGCGGTGGATGTACACGGTCAAAATCAGCTCAGAGACGGCACTTTTAGGCAGCAAGTTCATTCGCTCAAGCTCTTTCATCCCTCTCGTGGAATAGTTTCGGCTAGTCGTGTAATTAACAACGATATTTTTGAATTGACTTGTGGTGGTTATGGTCTGACGGGTCATATTGTCAGTGCTAAGTTGAGCACTCGTGCTTTACCGTCACCGTTGATGGCTATGTACAGAGTACCCATCGATGACATATTGACGGCACCAGAGCTACTGGTTAAGGCTGCAGAAGAGTGCGAGTTCGCAGCTTCTTGGCACGATTTCAGTGCACGTGGTGCAGCTTTTGGCCGTGGCTTTTTGCAGATTGGAAAGTTCATTAGCCCCGAGTATAACCTGAGCCTGGCTAAACGCAATGCCAGTCTGCCAACTTATTGGCCGCTTGAAAGTAAGCCGGGCTCGCGTCCAGGCAATATCGGTGCAAGCTTGGCGCTGTATAGTTTGCCTTTCAATCGCCTGGTTAATGTTCTCTATGGCGGCTGTAACCGCTTTTCTACTGAGCCAGCATTGCGAACTATGCAAGAGTGTTTTTTCCCTGCACTTAAGCAGCGTTCGCTTTACTATAAGGCCTTTGGTCGGGCCGGTTTTCACGAAAGTGCGCTGATTGTTCCCATCGATTTGTTCGCAACCTTTATAAAGTCGCTTGAAAGCTGGCTAGATAAGAACGAACTGGCCATAACTATGGCTGAGGCAAAGGCTTTTGGCGGCAGCCAGAGTCTGATGCGCTTTGAGGGTGGGGGCATTTGTTTTACTTTGAATTTCCCTCGCTGTGCCGCTGGGGCAAGTTTTATTCAATATCTTGATCGGTTGACAATTGAATTGGGTTTAATTCCGTATATCGTCAAAGATTCGCGTCTGCCACTAGCAGTGGTTAAGCATGCTTACAAGCAATATGATCAGTTTAAGGCTCAGTTGCGAGGGTATGATCGCGAAAGGCTTTATCGCTCAGAACTTTCAAATCGGCTTGAGCTCTAGGTAATTTTCATGGCTAAGTCAGTTTCACTTCTGCTTTTCTTTCTTGATGAAAATCGCTATGCAATTCCGCTCACTAGCGTAGAGCGTGTTTATCCGGCCGTTGAGATTACTCCTTGTGAGGCCGAACATAAATCTGAGTTTCTCGGCTTTGTTAATGTCCATGGAGAGCTAATCCCCGTAGTCAATGCCAGGGCTCGCTTTGGCTTGCCTGACAAAGCCGTGACAGTGTCGGACATGATGGTGGTGGCACTTGACGGCGAGCATAAGCTGGCCATGATTGTTGACCGTGTCGCTGACGTGCTGGAATATAGTGCTGAGCAAATGATTATTGCCGAATCATTGCTCTATGCCAAAACCCAGGTCAATGTTATTAACTTAGCCGACGGTATGATTGTTGTAAAAGAGATGCGTGATTATTTGACTGAAACTGGTCGGCAGTGGCTTGAACAGCGAAAATCGTAGCCTATTTCTTGTACTTCGCCACAAGACTCTCTAGAACATCTTGGATTGCCGTTAAGCTGTATGCTGCCTGTTCTATTTGCTTACTTGAGGCTACGTGCTGTTTTGTAGCGTCTTGAATGCCCTGCATTGCCGTGACAACTTGATCTATGCCGGTAAGCTGCTCTTGCGAGGCCGCTGCAATCTGAACGGCAGCACTGGCTGCTTCGCTGACACTATTGGCAAGCGATTCAATTGACCTGCCGGCTTCAGTTGATTGCTTTACTGCTGATTCGACAGTGCGAGTGCCTTGCTCGATCGAAACAGCAGCGTGTTGAGCGGCTTGCTGGATATCGTTGAGAATCTTTCGTACTTCAGCCGTTGCTTGCTTCGATTGGTTAGAAAGAGCCTTTACCTCTTGAGCAACAACGGCAAAACCTTTACCAAGTTCTCCTGCGCGAGCCGCTTCAATCGAAGCGTTCACAGCAAGCAAGTTTGACTGCTGCGAAAGTTCGTCTACTGATGCAGTAATTTCTGCAATAGCTTGGCCTTTTTCGGTCAAGCCAGCCATATTTTGGGCAATAGATTTCATTTGCTCTCTAATTTCATTCATCTGCTCAACAGTGTCATCGGCGGCGGCTTTACCAGCCATCGAAATTTGTGCCGCTTGTTGAGCTAGGTCAGCTACGTAGCGACCTTTTTGGGTTGCCACCAGCGTGGTCTGTCTAACTTCTTCGGCCGACACTGTTGTCTGGGTCACGGTTGCTGCTGTATTGGTAGAGCTGACCGAAGATTCACTGGTAGAGACTACGATCTGCTTAACTGAGCTTGCCAGAACATGCACAGCTTCTGCTATGTGCTGGGTATCTGAACGCAGGCTTGATACCATTTTTTCAAAGGTATCTGACAATGCACCAAGTTCGTCGTTTTGCGAGGTCTTTGGTATTTCGTACTTTAAATCACCTTGACCAATTTTTTTTGCCGCCTCTGTCAGTGCTTTGAGTGGTTGGACAACACTGCTATCCATAAATCGTTTGATTTTGAGAGTGGTGGCAGTGGCAATAAGAATAGAAATGGCAAAGGCGAGGCCAAGATACAAATTTGATTGCTTAAGGGCCTGGGCTGTTTCAAAAAACTCTTTGTGATCACCGCTACTAGGGCCTGAATTGATCAGAAGATTTATGGCTTGCTCAGAGGACCACCACTGCCAGCCTACAAATAAAGTAATAGCGCTAAAGCAAAGTGACGATACTAAAAGCTGGCTTGATAATTGAGATTCGAGGCTATCGTTTGACATTGATTTCTCTTGTCGTAGGTAAATTTACAACCCTGTTTTCCCTGCCAATTTTAATACAAGTCTATTGGGATTGCAGGTCTAATATCTGCTGGTAGGCACTGAGAAAAAGATGATTGCTCTTTTCTAGAGTTGAATTTGTCTCATGGCATAGATCACCAATCCTCAGTGAGGTTGAACAATCTTGTTCTAGAGCCAACTTAACTTGATCAACAAATTTCTTTGCTATGGTAGATTTGAAGACTATACCATCGGCGCCACAGTTGAGAATCTCCGCTGCATCTTTCAGGTGTGCCGGCGTCAGCAAAAGAATAGCTTTGATTGCTCTGGTCGAATCCCTCTCTTTTACTTGCTTTACTAGATCATATCCACTGATACCAGGCATATTAATATCGGTCAAGATTGCATCAGGTAGCACACTCTCTAGCGCCTCTATAGCCTTTTCTCCGGAGCGAGCTAGAGTAACTTTATAACCGGCTTGGCCCAGAGCATGGCTCATGTACATAGATTGAGTTAGTGTATCCTCCACCAAGAGCAGTGTTTGCTGCTCTTTTATTTCTTCTGTCTTGCTGGCTTCCATTGTTTCAACTACCTCATTTCCTGCTGAGCAGTAGGGTTGCTATGCTCTCTAAATTTAAGATATGGCAGTGTGCCCCTAGGGCAATAGCGGCTCCTGGCATGCCGTGTATGACCGAACTTTCTTTGTCTTGGGCAATGGTGGTGGCGCCTTTTTCCTTTAGTTCTAAAAGTTCAACCGCACCATCTTTGCCCATACCAGTTAGTAAAATTGCCAGGCAATCGCTGTTGTTTTGAGCTAGGGCCTGAAACAAGAAAGCCACAGCTGGTCTATGCCCACCTAAGGGCTCAGCACTAGAGAGTGCTATTTTGCTTTCTTTGTCGAGACCCATATGCTTTCCTTCAGGGCAGAGATAGACGGTTCCGGGCTTTAGTTGCTCACCATCATGGGCTACTTTTACATGCAGAGCTAGAATATTATCTAGCCACTCGACCATGCCTGCAAGAAAGCCTGGTGCTATATGTTGCACCATCAATATTGAGGCAGGATAGTCGCTTGGCAGTTTTTTCAGGATTGTTTCAATCGCTTGCGGACCTCCGGTGGAAGCCCCGATAGCAATTACCTTGTAGGGTTTAATCTCGGGTATGGGGTTGTCAGCGATTTCGCTAGCTTGATCTTGCTGTTTCCCTTTCTCCTTGTTTTTTTTTGGCCATCGCTTTATCACTTTGACAGCAGCCATATCTTTAACTGTTTGAACTAAGCGCCAGGCTGTAGCTTCAAAATCACCGCTGCCAATGGCAATTGGTTTGGCAATGGCTGTCAGTGCGCCCGCCTCAATTAGCTGGAAGGCCCTCTCTATGTCTTCCACTAGGCAACTAGCACTAACGACAACTATGGGGACTGGCTTGGTTTCCATAATTTTGCGCGTCACTTCCAGGCCGTCCATGCCGGGCATGTGAATGTCCATAGTAATAAGATCTGGTGAGATATGCTGCAATTGTTCTAGTGCTTCTTCTCCACTAGATGCTACGGCTACTACCTCGATTTCACTATCAGCGCTCAATATCTTGACGAGGATTTTTTGGGCAGTTAGTGAGTCTTCTACCACTAATACTTTAATTCGTTTTTTCATATTAGCTCTCGAATTACTGAAAGGAGATTGGCTTGATTGAGGTCTCCTTTGACGAAATAGGCATTGGCACCAGCTTGAATGCCTTCGTTTCGTTTCTTGTCTTCGCTCAGTGAAGTAACTAGCACTATTGGCAGTTGCTTTATGCTTCTGCTGCTTCTAATCGCCTTAACCAGGGCGATGCCGTCAAGAACAGGCATTTCTATATCTGAAATAACTAAATCAAAGGCCGGAGATTTAGTCAGTGTATCTAGCGCTTCTTTGCCGTTGACCTTTAAGGTAACCTCGTAGCCGGCTGCTTCAAGAATGTTGCGCATGAATATGCGTGAGGTTAAAGAATCTTCGACTACCAATATTGATGGTGCCTTTTTCTTGGTCTTTTCCTGCTCTGGCTCGCTGTCCTGACGGTCAAGCATCGCTGCCAAGCCAAACATGGGCTTTTGATCTTGCATAAAACGAGTTTTGACAATTGTGTCTACCAAGTCAGCCAGGTTCAGAACCAGGGCAACTTTGCTGTCAGAGAGTATGGTGGCGCCGGCAAAATTATTGATTTGGCCAAGGGGAAAACCAAGCTTTTTCACTAGAAATTCTTGCTCGGTAAGAATTTGATCGACTATAACACCGGCCTTCTTGTCGCGGTGGCTGATTACTAGCATTTCTAGGTATTTGAAACTAGTTGAGGTGGGTGCCTTGCGGCTTGGCAAATTGAGAGCTTTGGCCAACGAGGCAACAGGCAAAACCTGGCCATCAACCATAAAAGTTTCGCGCTCATCGACGATTTCGAGGGCCAATGGGTGAACGCGCATGGCTCTGCTCATTCCTGATATTGGCACCACAAATCTTTGACCAGCAGCCTCTACCAGAATGCCCATGAAAGTAGCAAGTGTTGTCGGCACAATGATGCGGAAGGTACTGCCGCTACCTGCTTTACTAGTCAACTCGATGCGACCATTTAACTCTTCAATTTTTTCTTTGACAATGGCCAGGCCAAGACCGCGACCAGATAGTTCGCTTACTGTCTCCCTTGTGGAAAAATCAGATCTGAAAATTAGAGCATAGACTTCATCGAGGCTAAGACTTGCCGCTTCTTCTGCTCCAAGCAACATCTTTTTTACGGCAGTTGCTCTGACTGCCTGGTCGTCGATGCCTCGACCGTTATCTTCAATGGTGATTTCGATGGTTTCGCCGTTGAGCTGGCGAGCGCAAACGACTAGCTGGGCTCGTCCTTTGTTTGCGCTGCTGCGCTCGCTTGTTGACTCAAAGCCGTGATCCATAGCATTACGAAGAATGTGCACTAGAGGATCTTTTAGCCGTTCTAGCACACGCCTGTCAACTTCCAGCTGGCCTCCATTTATGGTCAGCTCCACCTCTTTGTCTAACTCTCTACTCAGTTCGCGAATTAGTCGAGGAAAGCCTTCAAAGCAAGTAGACACAGGTAGCATTACCAGGGTTTTTGCCGTTTCAAGATAGCGATTGATAAGTAGTGAGACAGCGCTTTGATCTCGAGAGGCAACCTTGGTCAAATTGTTTACAGTGTTCTGCAATTGCCTAAATTGCTCGTTGATTTTCTCTGCTTCAGCTTGAAGCTCAAGGCTGGCTTTCACATCGCTACTAATATCATTGATCAATGACTTAAGCTGAAAGAGTTCTTGAAAGTGTTCTGCTGCCTTGGTCTTTATTGTCAGCAGCTCTTCTGATTCAGAGAGCAGGCGATCGAGCTTTTCTATTGGCACTCTCACTGAGGTGAGATTGTCTACGTTATTCAATGACGGTGCTCTGAGGTTGCTCTTCGGTTGCAGCTGAGGCGCAGATAACGATTTTACTTCTTGATCAGTAGCTATTGACTCGGACACTGCTTGCGCTTGTATTTCTGATTGCGACTCTGTCTGTGATTGAGTTGCAAAACCAAGCAATTTTCCAATCTCGGCTTTGATTCTGTTCTTTCCAGGTTCGTCAGCATTTTCTAGCCCCAGCAACTCATCTAAAAGTTCGATGCTAAAACTCAAGGCGTGAATAAGTACTCGATCAAGACTCTTCTCTTCGGTCTTAGCATTGGCCAAGGTCGTCTCTAGCCACTGACATATGGTAACCGCCTGCAGCTCACTAACAGCCCTCGCAGAGCCCTTAAGGCTATGCAAGCGAGCCAGGGCCTGATCAATCTGGGGACGTTGTTCACCGAATGCAGTATCAGAATGATTTTGTTGATTTGAATCTAATTGGCTAAATAGTCTACGTACGTCCGCCAGTATCTCACTGGCCTCTTCCTTAAAAGCTTCGCTCAATCGTTTAGCAAAGTCGTCAGAATCGGTCAATTACCGCCCTCTGTGGTGGCATTAGCGCTACTGCTTGGAAGTGCCGCGAGTAATTCGGAGACTTGCTTGTAGATCGGTGCATAAGCTGATTTTAGTTGTTGATAAATTTCTTCGGCGGCACTCCACTTGGCGTTTACGCCTTGTTGGGCTAGTTGAGTCGCTAGTGTCGCTAGGTGGGTTAAGTTTAGAGAGGCACAAGGCCCTTTTAGTGAATAGGCGAAATGGCTTACGGCCTCGGCATCTTTAGAGGTAACTGCTAATTCTAAGCATTCAACGAAGGTATTAGAAACACCTAAAAAGAGACGCAAAATTGATTCGGTCTCGCTGCCACCGTAAGTATCTTCTAGGTCGTCGATGTCGACTGTTAAAGATCTAGAAGGGTTTTTGTCTTCGTCGAACAACACTACTCGTGCTCGGTTCGAAATATCGGTGTCTTCTTCAGAGCTGGTCAGGTTGGCAGCATTGATCCATTTTGAAATTGATTGTTGCAGGAGCTTTTCTGGGGAGCCCTTGGTGATGAAATCGTTCATGCCACAGGCCAGGCACTTGTCACGATCACCCTCGCGATCGTAGGCTGTCACGGCAATGATTGGGATGTTGCCTTTGTTTTGGCCCAGGGCGCGTATTTGCTCAGTTGCTTCATAGCCATCAAGTTCCGGCATATCGCAGTCCATTAAGATCAAATCGAAATGTGCTGCCTTGACGGCCTCAACTGCTTCTAGTCCGCTTTTAACTAGAGTCACCGCAAAACCCAAACGCTCGAGTTGTAGTTTCAAGAGTTTCTGGTTTACAGCGACATCGTCTGCTACCAAGACATTGCCGTTTTTCGCCACGAGACGTGAGGTAGTCGGGCGATTCTCACTGTCTTTGGCTGCCTGGTTGGCTAATTCCATATCCTGACTTCTTACTTGGCTTAGCTTCCGGCTCAACATTTCTAGCTCTTTACTAGCAAGAGTAAAATTATTGAGTTTCTGCTCTAGCTCACTGCAAATCGCAGAAAGCTCATTGACAACCGCCACGTGCTCGGTGATATCGGCGAGGAAGGCAATAGCGCCACCAATTTCACCAGTTTCTGCCCCAGCGAGGGTCGATACCGTCACTCTTAGCCATACGGGTTGGTCTTCGTTTCCCGGCCGTTTAACAATCATTTCAGTGTCTTCTAATTTCTTGGTGTGACCATTTAAAGCCTCAACCCAAGGCAATTCTTTGCCGTTAAAGTGGGTTGCACCATCCGCTTTGAAGAAACCAAAATTATGGTTGTGATCATTAAAATCGCTCAGGCCGGCCAGTAGATGCTGGGCTCGCTCGTTGTAGAGCAATTTCTCGCCATCTGGGCCAAAGACCATGGCTCCTACTTTTTTGTTTGACAAAATTGACTTGAGAATTTTAGGGAACTCAAGAAGTGGCTCAACCTTAGAATTTTGCGCACCAAGCAAGCTGGTCAGTTCAATAGTCATGCGCTCCAGCTCTGGCCGCAGCTGATTTTTACTTTGATCAATACTCTTGAGGGTAAGCTTTAAATCTTCCAGTTGCTGCGTCAGCCGTTGCACCGGTGCTTCCCATTCGCCAATCATTTGATCACCACTTTCTTAAACTCATTGGCATTTTAACGCTCTGCCAGGCTCTATACAATAGAATAATCAGGTTACTTACGGTGTCATAGTGAGCCTATTCGACCAAGAGCTGATTAACAGGCTAAACGCAGTAATCAGCGCGTCTATCGGTATTCATTATGCCCCTGACCGCCTTTCTGATTTAGAAAAGGCAATTGAACTTGCCGCCCAAGATCTAAACTTTGCCGATGCTCAGCAATTCGCTCTTAAACTTTTTCAGGCTACGCTCAATGGCGAAGAAGTGCAGGCCATTGCCAGGCATTTGACCATTGCCGAAACTTATTTCTTTCGTGAGCCGCGAGCCTTCGATGAGCTGGAGGCCGTTCTTCCAGCACTAATAGAAATGCGCCGAGGGCAGGGCAAGAAGCTAAGAATTTTGAGTGCCGGATGTTGCACCGGCGAAGAAGCATATTCATTAGCCATGCTTTTGACCGGCTTAATACCCGATATTGATGACTGGCAAATAAATATTATTGGTGGCGATATCAATCATGATTATTTGGCTAAAGCAAAGCTTGGAGTTTTTACCCCATGGGCCTTTAGAGGGGTAATGAGTGAACCCGCCGATCGCTTAAAGGGTCGCTTTTTTCAGGCTTTAGAGAACGGCAATTTTGAGATTGCTGAGAGCCTAAAGAAGATGGTGCAATTTGTCTATCTTAATTTAGCCGATGATTTTCAGGCCTACGAACAACAGCTTGGCAATCAACCCTTCGATTTGATTCTCTGCCGCAATGTGCTTATTTATTTCGAGAAGTCCATGATTAAGCCAGCACTTCAGCGCCTTAGTCGCCTGTTAACCCCAGGGGGCTGGCTTCTGCTTGCCGCCACCGAAGTGCCGAGTGCTGGAGAAAAAGAAATTGCTCAAAATCTTAAGGCTCGTTTGCATAACAATGTCTACCTTTTTCAAAGGGAAGGGGCGAAGAGTACAGGCGCCATCAATGTGGTGCCAAGTCTAAAAAATGAGCTTGAGTATGGCCGAAAACTGCTTAAACAGGGAGACTATTCTGCTAGCGAGAAGGTCTTGAGTAGTGGATTACAGCGGTTGAATCGCCTCGGTCAAGAGCGGAGAAAACTTGACATTGGTCTACAGAAACAATTTCTAGAATTGCTGGTGCGTTCACTCAGTAACCTCGGTCGCTTCGATGATGCAGCAGCTCAGGCAGCACTGCTAGTGCAAATGGATGATCGCTATGACTATCTTTATCTTTGCGCCGTAGTCTTAAGTGAGTCTGGTCGTAGTGACGAGGCTTGCTTACTGTTAAAAAAGGCCCTAGCGGCAAAGCCCGATTTCGCTGCTGCCAGTTTTATGCTTGCCTCTATTGCTTTGCACCAGGGTGATAATCTAACTGCTAGACATTATTTGCAAATGGTGATTGAGGTCTTACAGAAACTGCCACCCGAATCATTGGTTGAATGCACTGATGGTACATCAGCTAAGGAATTGCTCAATATTGTCGAACAGCTACGCAGTGGTGCCCAATGACAGATGAAAGTGAAATCGTTGATAAAGCACTGACTAAGCAGATCTTGCGCAGTCGAGCCCGACTATTGGCCCGGCCACTAGTGATGGAGCAAGATCGTCAGATTCTCTTTGAGCTTGTGGAATTTAAGGCCTGCGGCCGTCGACTGGCTTTCGAAACAAAATTCGTTGATGAGGCAATTACCGTTAAAGATATCAGCCGTGTGCCTCAAATTTCTCCACTGGTGAAGGGAATAACAAATGTTAGAGGGCAGATAGTCACTGTTATCGATCTTTCAGTGCTGTTTGGTACTCAAGACTTGGCTGCTGATGCTCCGCTCAATGGCTTTAACAGCGCATCTGAGGGGCTGATACTCAGATTTGGCGCTTTGCGTCTTGCTGTTTGCGTTGATGAGGTGCTCGGTGTGCGTCAGCTCGACAGCAGTGAACTTTCGCAAGGTTTCTCTGGCTTGTCGGAGCGGCTCACTGAGTTTACTCTGGCTTTGACTGTCGACCTGCTGATAATACTTGATGCCAAGCGCATTTTTACTGATGGAATGATCGGACAATTGGCTGGATAATTTGTCACCTTAAAGGCCGGGAATGCCTCGCTGGTGGGCTTGTCTGGGCATGACGAGACGCAGATTTTTGGCTTTGCCGTTCTCATAAACGCGGTGTTGATAGCACTATGGTCTGGGTATAAAAACTGAGTGCATAGCGGTACTGCATTCTCTGGGGACGGTCTTCATGTCTGATAATTGGAATCTTTCTGGTGAGCAAGTAACAGGGCATGTTCTGCGCCTTGATAGCCAGGTGGTGCTTCTCAAGACTGCCATAGAAGAAGTGCGCAGAGCGACTCATTCAGCCTCGGGCTTAGAGCGAGCCACTCGGGCACTATTCACCGATGGTGGTGCCATTGACTTCCCTTCTGTACCAAAAGTTCTAAGCAAGCTGTCTCGCAATAGACAGATGGGCGCGCTGCTGACAGATGCTGGCGGCGAAATTCTTCTGGCAAACAAGAGCTTTTATGATTTTACTGGCTTCCAACCTGGTGCCACAGGTGGTGACGAGTTAGAACTCTATCGTGAACAGAGAGGACTTTCGGGCGTTAGAACTGGCATGGTGCGCAACACAGAATTGCCCTGGCGCGAAGTCTTGACTTCTGGGCAGTTTAAGACCCAAAGGCTGGCTCTCAGTGATGGTATGCGTGGAGAGAGACTGCGTTGGTTGCAATTTTGTTGCCAACCACTACTTTCGCTTAATGGTTCCTTAGAGGGTGTTTTAACCATTGTCGCTGAAGCTAGTGAAGAAATCGAAATCGAAGATAGACTGACTTCTGTAATTGGTTTGCTCACCCAGCAAGTAGATTCAATAGTACAACCCACAAGAAGACTGAATGCCTTGATGGATAGAGTGCGCCGTTTAGATGACTTTCTTCCTAGTAGTCAGGTTCTATCTATTGAGACCGCAGCTTTAGAAGACTCTCTTTCTGATGACCAGAAGCACTATAGAGAACTACTTGAACTAGACTCTAGCCCTTCGGTCTCTCTTTCACCTCAAGAGCCTGCACCAGAACAAGAGACTATTTCCACCGAGGCAGCCTCTGCTATTCAAGCCTTTGAAGAAAGCTTCAATATCGATTTGGGTGATACCAAAGTTGAACACGCTAAGGCGCATGAAGCAGCTGCCGTGAGCGAAATTGAGGCTGAGCATCTAGCGACAGCACCAATAGAAATTTTGCCAGAAGCTGAAGAACTTGTGGAAAGTCAGATGGCTGACGAGCTTGACATAGTTGCTACCTATATACCAAGCGAAGACTCTGATGCTGAATTGTGGTCCGAGTTTTCTGACTTCGCCATTGAGAAAATGCCTAATGCTGTCAATCAAGCTGAGGAAGCGGCAGAACAGTTAATTGAACTTCCGGCTCCTACCGCAGCCCCGACAAGTGTGGTGCTAGAGCAAGAACCGCAAAACGAGCCCCAACATCAGTTTGCCCCTGAAGTAGTTGCTTCTGAGTCGATTACTTCCTTAGTTGTGCCTGAAGAAGTTGTGCCCGACGAAGCTGTTGCCGAAGAGGTTGTTGCTGAAGAAGTCGGTGACATCGAACCAGAACCAGAGCTAGAGCTTGATATTGTTAAAGAGCCTGAGCTTGAACTTGACTTAGAATCAGAACCAGAACAAGAACCAGAACCAGAATTATCCGTTCAACCAGAAGAGCTTAGCGTCACTATGATTGAGGCTCCACTTTCTCATCCAACAGTAACTCGGGCAGCTCAAGGTAAGTGTGCTCTTGTGGTCGATGACATCCCGGTCAATCAGAAGCTGCTTGTACTTCAGTTAAAGCGCCTTGGCTTCGCCACCGATGTCTCTAATAATGGGCAAGAGGCCCTCTCCCGTCTAGCTAAACTTGACTATGACGTGGTTTTCATGGACTGCGACATGCCGGTTATGAATGGCTATGACGCCACCATTGCTATTCGCAAGCTTGAGGTCGAGACTGGCCGACACATTCCTATCGTAGCGATGACCTCGTACGACCGAGAGGCTGATAAGGAGAGATGCCTGGCCTCAGGAATGGATGACTATCTCACCAAGGGTGTTAACGCATCGTCATTGTCTCGTGTAATTGAACGTGTTTGTGATAAGTCGAAACAACAGGATTCAAGCGACAGTCTCGATCGCTTACAGTCTGAAACCGAACCATTCGATGCTGCCACCATGAAAGCTAATTACACTCAAGAAGAACTCAATGAAGTGGTGCGCTTGTTCTTGACAGCAATGGAGACTTTCGTCAATTCTATGCAAAAAGCAATTGACTCCAGAGATGGTGCCCTAGTTGCCAGTTTAGCCAGTTCAATTAAGGGCCCGTCGGCTACTTTGGGACTGCCTCTCATCACTAAAGTTAGCAACGATATTCTTTCCTTCTCTGAAGCTGAAGACTGGCCTCAAGTTCGCTTGAAGTATCTCAAGCTAAAAACCGTTTATATGCGCTCGCAAGATCAGCTGCGCAAACTTTGTCCGGATGTCTTCGCTGAGGGAGTTCATCCAATTGGCTAACTCTGAACTAGTGAATCTTCAAAATCTGGAAGAGCAATTCGACGTGGAAATGGCACGAGAATTAGTAGCTGCATATCTGGAAGACACTGATAGTGTGCTAGACCAACTGCAGGCTGCCATTGTCGATCGCGATGCTTCTGCCTTAAAATCAGTGGCTCACATGCTCAAAGGTGCCTCTCGTATCATTACAGCCACACAGCTAGAACATTCAGCTAGCGAATTAGAAGATTTGAGCAGTGCTCCAAACTGGCTTGTGGCTGAAAGCAAGTATGAGAACCTAAAACAAGTTTTTGAACAGACAATAGACTACTTGAGGCTCTATCTGAAATGATAAATGGCGACCTACTTTTGATGACAGCCTGCGCCCTTGGTGCGGTGGCTCTCATTGTCGCTATTTGGAGCTATTATAGCTTGCGCCAGAGAATCGATTTTCCATCTGATCGTGGTCGTAATAGCGCTAATAACAATCAAATGAGCGCCGATCTCGCCAATTTGAAACGCGAATTCGCCATGCTTTCTGAGACTGTGCACCGCTTTAGGGCACAGAGTCTAGCTGGTATCAGTGAAAATATGGCCGAGAAAGAAATATCGATAAAGACTGCCCTCAGTGAGGAAATGCATAAGGAGCTAGAGGCCGCCACTGATGAGTTTGACCGCGCATTGTCTGCCATTGTCAGTAAACTGGACCAAAAGCAAGAAGAGTTAGCTAGTCGCATTGATAACTTTAGTGCGCCTCTAGCTGCTGAGACTGCAACTCAACCAGGTCGTGATTTGCAGGTTGAAGCTAAGATTGCGGGCCTAGTATCGGCTTCTGTCATAGATCGCTTTCTGGCCTCTCTTGAAGATGTGGAGGACAGACGCAAGTGTCTTTTGGCATCATTAGAATCAGTGCCAGATACCGTCACTTTTGGCAAACTTGCAGTGGCTTATCCTTGTGCGAATTCATGGTTGATCTTGAAGGAATTGGCCGATCGTGGCGTGGTCAGCGACATAGCTGGTTGGGCTCTTATCGCTGGTGCAGAGTTAACTGCAAGCAAGGGGGCTGAGTTTAGTGCTACAGCTGAAGAGCTTTATCATGCCGCCAGGCTTTCCTTTTCTGCTGCTAATGGAAGTAATGCCGGTGTAGTTAATCGTGAAGGCCTCTACGTCATTGCTAGCGGGCTTGCTCGACTGCTCGCCCATGGCGACCGGGCTGCACTCTCAGATATGTTGAAGCAAGAGGCCGCTTCTCACTTGCGTATTTTAATCGAGTCGAAGCCAACAACAATGGCATTACCGGCAGTGCAATTGGCTGAGTTCTATTTGAGTGAAGAACGCTTTGATTGTGCCAGCATTCTCTTCCGTCAAGTGATAGATCTGGCTACACAGGTCTTTCCAGATTCAATATACAAGGGCGATAATGCTGGTCGACTATGGCAAGGTTTGGCCCGTGCTCTTTCTAAATTGGTTGACAGAACTGGCTCAGATCGAGAGTTGTTCCAATTCTTCGGTAACGACACTATTGTCTTCTTAGATAATGCTTTGTCAGCTAAAATGGCTCTTCCAGATGCTGACAAACAAGCCTTGCAGCTTTGTTTGCTCAGACTGTGCGAGCGCGATAAAGATGAAGATCGTGCTTTGATTGTCGCTAAAAACCTACTTGATGATGGCGTGAGACTGGCTGTCGACAGCGAAAATAAAGAGCGCTTCAATTTTGTTGCCGTTGAGATTCTTGCTACTGTAGACGAATTGCACCTTAGTCGCAAACCTAATGGTATGCCCATGCTCAAGAGGCTGATTGGCATATTCATGGCCGTTAATAACCATAACAAAGCCGCTTCTGCTGGCGCGAAACTAGTGGATGCTTCCCTTGATATGTACGGCGACGCATCACTTGAGACAGTAGTGCCAATCAACATACTGGCCGATGTCTACAAAGCAATGGGGCGTTATGACCTGGCTGAAGAGTGTTACCGTCAAATTTTAGAGATTCAGTATAAAGTTTATCCTTCTGAGCATGAAGAGATGGTTGATGTGCTGCTCAATTTGGCTCAAGTCTGCAAACTGCAGAAAGACGTTGGTGAGGCCGAGATTTTCCTCGAGAGTGCCGTTGAGATGTGTCTCAGTGTCTTTGACAAGCATGCCGAAGACGGTCAGGACGATGATCATAGTAATGAGAACTCCCATGATGTTGAAGGTCGCAAAAAGGCCCTAATGGCTCGAGCCGAGGCACTTAAGGGCCAGTTATCCCATGCTTAACTAACTATTTCTCTCAGAAGCGGTATGCTACAAGCAGTCGAAATCACATTGCCTGCTTAGGCAAATACAGAACAGTGAAGAGAAATGAGTTCTACTGATATAAAACGGGCTCTGGTCATCGGAGCTTCCGGACAGGTCGGCGCAGTTTTGTTGGAACGCTTGCAACAAAGTGGTGTCATTACCTGCGGTACCTATTGTCATAATCCCTCTGCCCTTCAACCTCCCAAAGTCGGTGCCTCAAAGCTTGAGCTGGTCAAGACAGAGCGACAAGAACAATGGGTTCAACTGGATCTTCTCGAGCGTGATCAGACCGAAAGCGTCATTGCCGATTTCGCTCCTGACTGTATTTATCTAGCTGGGGCTTACACAGACGTCGATGGCTGCGAATTAGAGCCAGAGCGCTCTAATGCCATAAATGTCCAGGGTGTGAGAGATGTCATTGCTACTGCCAGAGACTTATCTTCCTGCCGCCTAGTCTACTTCTCCAGCGATTTTGTCTTCGACGGCCTGCGGGGCCCCTACGACGAAAAGGCCAAGCCATCACCTGCTAGCGTTTATGGCAAGCATAAAGTGGAAGCCGAAAGAGTAGTGGCATCTAGCGGTATGAGCAATGTCATCATCCGCACAAGCACTGTTTTTGGTAAGGACCCACAAGATAGGAACTTTGTCGCTCGCCTGCTGCTCGCCTTGAGAAAGGGTGAGAACATTGTTGTTCCAGACGATCAGATTGCCAATCCGACTTACAATGAAACTCTCGCTGAGGCGGCCATTGAACTTTGTAATTCTTACAATCAGGGGCTATTTAATATTGCTGGCGCTACACGTGTCAGTCGCTACCAGTTAGCCTTAGATGCTGCTGCTATTTTTGCACTGCCAACTAACTTGATTGAAGCGGCTCACACTTCGGTATTGAAGCAGAGTGCTAAAAGGCCCCTGGCTGGTGGTTTGGTTATTAACAGAGCAAAATCAGCCCTGAAAACAGAGCTGATTGGCCATGTAGCTGGTTTACAGCGCCTGAAGGCCCAAATGGCCCAGGAATCTGTAGCTATCTAACTAGTTGTCTGACATCAGGTCAGGTGTTGGTGTAGACGGCACACTGGGGTTGGGACAGGCACTATTGCCGTTGCCATATTGCTTCTCTTCGATAGAGCGGAGGAAGGCGTCTTGCCTTCTTTCAGCTTCTTCAATTTCGCCGCTTTTCTTTTCGAGCATTTTTGCCTGGGCCATTTGGTCCCAACGCTGGCGCTCGTGGGCTTCTGCCTGTCTGCGGCGCTCTACTTCTTCTTTTCGCTTTCTTTCTGCTCGCTCTTGCTCGGCCCGGCGCAGAGCGTCTTCTTCGCGCTGTTTGCGCATTTTGTCCGTTGAAGCCATAGTCTTTCTCCTGCCTGAATAAGCGCTCAATATTCTAGATTTACCCCAATTGGGCAAAAATAAAAGGCCCTTGGCAGCGATTTGTAGGGTGCATAATAGAGTCAGTTGGGAGTGAATCGTGAAAAACCCGCAGCGACGAATTGTCTTGGGCGTCGGCACCTTGTTGTGTCTGTTGGTCGTGGCCTCTTTCAGCAACTGGGTTAATTGGCTTGGGTATTTGATGCTCAGCTTAAGCATGCCCAATTTCCAGCCTCAAGTGGTTGCGGAACCTAATTCGACTTGCCCTCAGGATTATGCAATTGATAGTGGCGTGGACCTTGAGAGCTTGGGTGCTAAGTATCTGAGACAGGGTAAGTACCAGCTGGCTCAGCAATGCTTTGAAAAATGGGTTGCTTGTTTAGAAAAGAACCCAAATTCTAAGAGGCTTGATTTGGCTCGGGCCTTGGGCAATGTGGGGTGGTCGCTACAGGTGCAAGGCAAAAATTGGCAAGCTATTCCATTGCTGGAGCGTTCACTGGTGCTGTTCGAGGGCGAAGAAGGCTTTGAAAAACAGAAGTTAGTCTTTTGGACTGTCAACCTTGCCACAGCAAAGCAGCGTGTCGCAGCATTCGAGGACGCTGAAAAACTGCTCAAGCGCGCTCTCGCAATTTCAGAGAAAAGTTTTGGTCGAGACTCCGCAGAATTTGCCTCAACCTTGAATAACATGGGCGCATACTACCTAGACTTGAACAAGCTCGATAAAGCCGCTGCAACCTACAATGAAGCACTAGCAATTGATGAGAGAGTTCTAGGTTCGTCAAACATTGCTGTACAACGTGACCTCTGTAATCTAGCCGAGTCCTATCGTGAACAAGGTAAGTTGACAAAAGCCGAACCGCTGTTCAAAAGAGCACTAGCAATTTTAGCCAGAACAAGAAATTCTGAAGAAGCTGAAGCTGCTTTTCCTTGCAACAATCTTGGACTGCTATATGTAAGTCAGGGTAAATATTCATTGGCAGAAGGCCTTTATCAGCGAGCTTTGCATATCAGGATTAAGTTACTCGGTGCTCGCAGCCCGTATGTTGGATTGACTCTGAAGAACTATGCTGTCCTCTTGCGCAAAGCAAATAGAATAGCTGAAGCCGTCAAGCTTGAAGAGCGAGCCAGAGCCACTTATCCCTTTGATCAGTCGCAAATCGTCGATGAGAAAATCACCGACTTAGATAGTCAAGCCTGGCTGTGTTATGGTCAGCGAGATTTTGCTTCTACCATTAGGTTCTATAAAGAAAGCCTGTCTGCTGCAAGAGAGCGCGTGCCTAATAATCAGTTGCAGTTAGCGAGGCGTCTGAAGAATCTTGCTTTCGCGTATCGTACTGTGGGTGAATATTCCACCGCAGAGACTCTACTCAAGCAATGCATCGCGATGAGGGGGCATGCCGCTAACGCAGCAGGTTTGGAGATAGCGGACTATTACGATGCCTTAGCCCTAAATTTCGATTCTCAAGGTCATTACGCTGATGCCCAGCGTTTTTATGCTAAATCTTTGGCAATGGCAGAGGCTGGGAAGGTTCAATACAAAGGCTACCTAGCGCAGGCATTCACAAACCTAGGGAATGTTTGCATGCACCAGAATAAGTTCAATGAAGCCGTGGCTTATTACACCCGGGCGCAGTCACTTAGTGAAAAAGACTTGGGGCCTGACAATTCTAACTTGCCTTGGATTCTAAACAATCTGGCTTTTTGCTATCAAAAACAAGGGGATTACCTGGCAGCGGAACCCCTATACAAGCGCGCATTGAAGATCAGGCGAAAAATCAAAATCTTCCTCTATCCATCAATCGAAACGATTGAAGAAAATTACAAATCTCTTTTGGCTTTGAAGTACTGATTTCTGCTGGAAATGACTCAGGGCAAAATGACATTAGCAAAGTTCGTTTGCTGGGCTGGCGGAAAGAGCTACATGCTAATTACTCATGTTGCAGCAAAAACAAAGTAGGTTTCCGTTGTTATCCGATTCAGATTCTTAATGCACAACTCCGTATACTCGACTCAAGGCTGACATCATGCTTCCCTGGGTCATACCAGTGGCTTCAATTAGTACCATCCAAACTGGGACTAGAAATAGAATTCTCTTCAAGAACCAAGTGCTCTGTATCAACATAAAAAGGCAGAACAAAAGTGGCAACGAAGAGAAAATTCCTTGCATATAGCCGAGTGGGATGAAATCTGAGATCTTCGCTCCGCATGAATGGAATATCAGGAGCACTCCGCTTAGGGTGAGGCCAAAAAATATGAAGTACGACACTGGTAAGAACCAGACAAGGGCTGCAAACAATAGAGGCGGTCGATCGAAGAATCCATGCGGCTCTCTGCCGCTAGTGCTAGAAGGCTGGGGCTGTGGTGATGAAAACCAACCACCGAGCTGCTCTTTGCTTTTCTCCGGAAGCTGAATTTCCGGATTTTCGTCGCTCATAGGCAGGTAACCTCTTCACTTGTTACAGTCTAGCAGGGCAGTTCGCCTGTCAAAGAATCTTCTCTGGGTTTATATCTACGACGGCAATAAGATTGTCACTGAAGGGGCGCTGTTGACGAGGCACCATCTGTGATGGCAGTAAAAGTCGTCGCCTTTGGTTTTGGACCTTGATTCAGGCTAGCTTTCCGTTAATCACTTTCGGATTCAACATTACGCCGAGAAGGGACATGAACAGACAGACAGACAGACAGAACCGAATCCGGCTATAAACAACAACGCCTTATGCTGACACCAGGCGTACCAAGTTGCTTCTGTAAGAAGCAATTAGATTAGAACCTGTAAATGCTAGGCTCCTTGACATTCTGGTGCGTTGACCGCTATGCTTAACATATCGCAAAATAAATTGTCTGGGCAGCAAGATCGCTTGAGGCGATTCTTTTGCTTCGAACAAAGTATCCGCCCCCCACCAATACTGGAGGACGACAGATGACGTTCATGAAAAATAAATTCAACCACGGTAACGAAATTCTCTTCGTATCGCTCATGGCTCTGGTATTTGCGCCCCCTCACTACAAACTCCCTGGTTTAGGGATTCTCTATTTTTCCCTGATAGTCGCTGCAGTTATCGATTGGAAGAAGAACACAAAGCGCGTCAGACGCATCACCAGGCGGGTGGCATCTTGCAGCTGCGTGAAAGCTAGAGAAACGATTTCGCAGATGCACATGCCTCACATGTTGCAGAACAATTGCACCGTATGCGGTGCGGAAGCTACATAGTTCAAATCAGCCCGTTCAAATAGTCGCGCGAATTGGCCGTGAGAGTGAATTTCGGCGCGTTAGACGTAAGCGAGACAGCCGTTCCATTCTAGTCCTCAAAGGTTCAGCAATTTGCCGATTTCTTTCTCATGGCTCGAAATCTCGGAATCGAAAGAATCGATGTCTTTTTGAATTTTCGTCTCAACGCCCCGGTTGTAGCTTACGTACGGATTGGGTTGGGCAATTTGCTGCATTTCGCCCTGGTAGCGCGTGAAGATGTAATTGCTGTAGTGATTGACTGGCTTCTCCACGACAGCGTCATCTGCATACGCTGCTACCGCTTGAGTGTTCATCATGCCCATCGCCGAAGGGACCATTAAAGGTATGTAAGGCGGAGGCGGGGGGACCAAATAATTTCTGGCTCTGCGTGAACTATTTCGCGAACTTTTCGCCTCAATAGACTGAGTGCTCAGGGCGACCTTCTGCATGACGTCGTTATCTGCATCCGCTGTAACCACTTGAGCTTTGGTCATGCCCATCGACCAAGGCAGCATTGAAGATGTGCAAGGCGGAGGCGGGGGGACAAAATAATTTCTGGCTCTGCTGGAACTATTTGGCGAAGTTTTCGCTTCGACAGACTGAGTACTCAGCGCGAACGAACCACCAACAACGACAGCGATTGATATAAGTGCTGGAACCTTTCTTGTTAAGTGAAATACCCCTAACTCAACGCTTTGTGCATACCATTTATTTAAAGGCTCTCTCATCGCCAGCCGCCCCCTAGTGCTCGATATAGGTCAACTTTAGACCCGACCAGTTCCATCTTTACTTGAACCAGTTCTTTTTCTGCATTTAGTTTCTCTTCCTGAGTGAGCAGCACTTCGACGTAAGTCGCCTTGGCATACTTAAACAGCAAGTTTGCAATACCGATAGACTCCTCAAGCAATACGACTTCTCTTTTTTTTGTATCAAAAGCCAACTGCATTTTACTTATATTCGACTGCTCATTAAGGACATCAGTGTAGGCTCTTAGTAGAGTCTGCTCATAGTTCAAAACCGCTTGGGTTTGGCGGGCATCGGCTATATGTGTTCGCGCAATAATTCCTCTTCGGTTGATCAATGGAAGCGTAAAGTCACCCATTACGTTATAGAGCAACGACTGCGGACGAAACAGCAGTTGGGGATTAAACCCCGAAAAACCAGTACCTGCCCTAATCGTCAGGTTGGGGTATAACTGAGCCTTGACACTTTTTAAATCGAGCTTTGCCGCCTTAATCGCCGCTGCGGCCTGACGAATATCGGCTCTGTTTTCCAAAAGCTGAGTAGGCACACCCGTCTGCAATTCATGCACCGGAATCGTCATAAACTGCTCAGAGTGTCTGACTATTGGCCTTTCATCAAAGATACCGCTGAGAAACTTCAGACGATTTTCTTTTTCAACAATGCTTTGACTGGTTTCAGACCGCTGGCTTTTAGTCTTATTTAACTGGGCTTCAAACCGATTGACCGCTAACTGGTTCGCTTTGGCATAACGCTTCAAAGCCTGCATTTTCAGAAAAGCCGCTTCCTGGATGCTGATGTTTTCATCCAGAATCTTCAGAGACGTATCCAGTGCCATTAACTCGTAGTAGTTGCGTGCTATTTCAGCAACGAGCCTGGAAATGAGAAAATTGCGGACCTCGTATTGTGCGACCATACGCAGTCTGGCTGCGTCTTTGGCATTTCTCAGTCTTCTCCAAATATCCACTTCCCAGCTCAGGGAAGGACCCAGATTCAGATTAAAATCAGGGTATCTAAAAAAGTTTCTCGCTGTAATTTTATCCAACACGCCTTCCGTGGTGTTTTCAGATGGATGAATGTAACTTGCGCCAGCCCCCAGGCCGACTTTAGGCAAATACTCAGCTTGTCTTTCTCTCATTTCATTGGCAGCAATTTCAATATCCTGTATTTGAATATTGAATTCTTGGTTATTTGCCAGGGCTGTTTCAATCAGGGAGACAAGATCAGGATCAGAAAAAAATTGCCGCCAGCTAATGGAAGCCGCACTATCAACAGCAACAGAGCCCTGTAGCTGCGGAGTGTCATATTTCTTGGGTACATTGAATGTCGCTTTTCTTTCCGTCAGACTAAAAGGATGAAAAAACGATTTTGCAAAAACAGGCGCTTGAACGCCTCCCATAAAAGCTATGAGTGTCAAAAGACTTACAATTTTTTTTCTGTCTATTCCGCTCATTGTTGACCGACTAGTCCTTAGGCTTCATTGTTTTAGCCAGTAATTTAAGTCGTGCTTTTAGCGATCTATGTTTTTTCAAACGGATCTTTTGCGTTTGGGTCATCAAAAGGGAATCCGTGATACTGGTATGGTCTTGATCTTTCAGCAGGTTTTTGCCATCAACCAGCTTGGCGAAAAGAAAGTAGAGCCCCGGAATAACCAACACGCCGATTACGGTGCCAGTAATCATCCCACCCATGGCAGATGAACCAAGGGTTTTGTTCCCCACGGCCCCGGCGCCCTCCGACAACACAAGGGGGATAAGCCCTGCGACAAAGGCAAAGGACGTCATCAGGATAGGTCTAAACCGCATCCTGGCGCCTTCCAAGGCAGCGTCACGCAACGATAAGCCCTCATTTCGCTTTTGAACCGCAAACTCGACGATTAACACAGCATTTTTACCCAACAGTCCAAGCAAGGTAATAACAGCAATTTGTGCATACACATCGTTGGCCAGGCCCATCAGGTAGAGCATTAAGAAGGAACCAAAAACACCAACGGGCAAGGAAAAGAGTACGGCCAAAGGCAGTACAAAGCTTTCGTACTGGGCCGCCAGCACTAAATAGACAAAGAGCACAACAATCAAAGAAATAACTACAAATTCATTGCCTCGTTGCGCTTCGTCGTAGGCCAGGTCTTCCCAGGCAATGTCGAAGTCGCGGGAAAGGGTTCCTTTAGCCACCTCGCGGATAGCCTGAATAGCGTCGCCAGATGTATACCCTTTTGCCGGGAATCCACGAATGGCGGCAGAGTTGTACATGTTGTAGCGCGTAATTTCATTGGCCCCTTTTGTTTTTTCCAGGGTCATAAACGACGAGTAGGGCACCATTTCCCCATCCTCGTTTTTGACAAACAGGTTTTTCAAATCATCCAGATTTCTTCTGTATTCAGGGGCTGCCTGGGTAAAGACTTTAAAGAAACGACCAAATTTGACAAAACCTTGCTCATAAGAGCCGCTGTTTAGAACATCCAGGTTTCTCATAGCCGTGCCGATGGGAACGCCCTTCTGCATGGCCATCTGGTTATCGATCTTGATCTCATATTGAGGGTAGGACGCATTGTAGAAGGTAAACAGCCCTGAAATTTCTTTGCGTTTTCCCAGGTTTTGCATAAATTCCTGAGTGGCCAGTTGCAGCTCCTGATAGCGGAGATCGCCTGTTTTATCCAGTAAGCGCAACGAAAATCCGCCAGAAGAGCCAAAGCCAGGAATGGCTGGCGGCTCAAAAAATTCAATCCGGCCTCCCAACCCAGCAGTGTGTTTTTCTAATTCTTCAATAATTTCGTGGACGTTTTGTTTGCGTTCTTCCCAGTTTTTGAGGTTGATAAGACAGGTGCCCGCATTCGAGCCTCTGCCTTCTGTCATGATTTCGTATCCCGCCATCGACGTCACCGAGTCGACCCCTTCAATCGCTTTGGTCATTCTTTGCAGCTGGCCCATCACTTTGTTTGTATATTCCAGCGAAGACCCCGGAGGTGTCTGAACAATAGCGTAGATGGTGCCTTGGTCTTCGTTCGGGACAAAGCCTGAGGAAACTTTTTGGCTTACATAAACAATACCGGCAGCAAATAACAGAATGAGCCCCAGGCACATTATTCTGTTGGTGACGATACGATTTAAAAGCCACATGTAGCCACGGGTTAATACCTCGAAAAAGGCATTGAATAGACCAATAAACCATTGAAATATGTTGAAAGAGGGCTTGTGACCGGCGTGGTTTTTTAGAAACATTGCGCATAAAACAGGCGTTAGCGTTAATGCCACCAACGCTGATATCACAATGGCGCTAGACATTGTGATTGAAAACTGCCGGTAAAATACACCCACCGGGCCGGGAATGAAGGCTATTGGCACAAACACCGAAATCATCACCGCCGTTATGGCCAGAATAGCGCTTCCCAGTTCGCCCATGGCTTTTTGCGTCGCTGCATATGGCGTTAGGGTCGGGTCTTTCTCCATATTGCTGTGGACGGCTTCAACCACCACAATGGCATCATCCACCACAATGCCGATTGCCAGTACCAAAGCAAATAAGGTAATCAGGTTAATGGACATACCAAACAGGGCGAGCACAAAAAAGGGCCCTATTAATGAAATAGGTACGGCGATGACAGGAATGACAGTGGAACGCCAGTCCCCCAGGAAAAGAAAGACGACCAGGGTGACCAGAATAAAGGCATCACGGATGGTGTCAATGACCTGCTCAATCGAGGCGTCTAAAAACTTGGAGACATCGTAGCTGTACTGGACGTGAATACCGTCTGGAAAGGCCTTGGAGAGTTCGCTGATTTTGTCTTTGACCTTTTTGATAACTTCTCTGGCATTGCTATCGGACGTCTGTTTCAGCACAATAGACGCAGAGGACTTTCCATCCAGGTTCGTGTAAATATCATAAAACTCACTGCCCAGCTCCACGGTGGCAATGTCTTTAAGTTTGACCATTTCACCAAACCCAGAGCTTTTGATAATAATATTTTCGTACTGCTCAGGCTCGGTATAGCGGCCGACGTAATTCAGCACATATTCAGTTGATTGGGCTTTTTTTCCCGAGCTGATGCCGAGCCGGCCAGGGCGAGCAATGAGACTCTGGCTTTTAACGGCCTCGACTACTTCTTCAGATGAGATATTGTAGGCGCGCATGCGATCAGGTTTAAGCCACAGCCTCATGGCATACGTTCTGCTACCCAATAAGCTGGCGTTCGCAACCCCTGTAATCCGTTGAATTTCAGGTATCAACTTGGTGTAGGCATAATTAAACAGGTATTTCTGATTAAAGGAGTCAGAATCAGAATATAAATCCACATACATCAGCATGGAGGCCTGTAGGGGTCTAATGATTACCCCTTCTCGTTGAACGAGATCAGGTAATGAGGTCATCACCTGATCCACCCGGGTTTTGACGCTAACCACCGCCTGGTTGGAGTCGGTACCTGGTTCAAATACCAAACGGACGGTGGCCTCACCGGCGCTGGTGGCATCAGAGGCCATATAGCGCATGCCCGGCACCCCGTTGATGGCCGCTTCCAGTGGTACTAGTGTCGACTTTGTAAGCACATCGGCACTAGCACCGGGATAGGCAATAAAGATATTGACGACGGTGGGTGCAATTTGGGGGAACTGTGAAATAGGAAGCTTCACAATTGCCAGGCAGCCAAGGAAAACGATTAAAACCGAGATAACAATCCCTAGTACCGGCCGTTTAAGAATGTTACGAAACATAGCTGGCCGAACCTATACTACTCTGCATACAGTTTCAAATTCTCAATAGCGTTTTGGGGATCAATCAGCTTGTAGCGGATTTTGTTGCCTTTATCTAGTTTGTTCTGCCGCTCAAGCAGGAACATCTCATCAGGGGCTATTCCTGAGGAGACAATATAAATGTTGGGTTCCTCACGGGCCACCTTAATCTCGCGTTCGTGAATAACCCCGGTTTTGTCGACAACAAAAATAAAGCGTTTATCTAAAATTTCAAAAGTGGATTTTTGGGGCACAATGACCGCCTGGTTGGTCTTTTTGGGCCATAGTATTTTGCCTGTTTGCCCGTAACGCAGCAGGGCTTGTGGGTTACTAAAGCTCGCTCGAAAAGCAATATTGCCTGAGGTACTACTAAAGTCTGACTGAATGACTTCTATCGTTCCGGTTTCAGGATAAATTTCCTTGTTAGCGAGTTCCAGTCGGACGTTCTGAGAAAGTCGCTTGTTCTTCATGTAGTCCAGGTACACAGCTTCTGGCACATTGAAGTACACCCATAGTTTATGCATATCGCTTAAGGTCGTCAGCAGTTGGTTTTCTTCTAGCAAGCTGCCCAGCCTAATATCACCAAAGCGGCCTATGAGCCCGTCAAACGGGGCTCGAATTTCAGTAAAGCCTAAATGCGTTTGGGCTAACTCTAGTTCCGCCTTAACTTTGTTCAGCTTGGCGGCAGACATGGCGGCTTCAGTCGGGGAAATAATGTCTTTGGCAACAAGCGCCTGGTTATTCTCCAGCTCAATTTTGGAAAGCTCAACCTCTGCTTCTGATTTTTGAACATCGGCTTGGTAGACACTGGGTCTGATTTGAAAAAGCAATTGTCCCTTATGAACAGTGTCTCCTTCGTCTACCAGTACATTTTGCAGGTACCCTTTCTCTAATGAACGAATTTCAATATGCTGTATGGCTCTAATCTGGCAGACATATTCATCATTCAGCGTTATGTCTTTGACCAGGGGTTTGCTGACCTCGTAAGTCGTTTGCGATGCTTCTTCATCATTCAGCGCTAGGTCATTGGCAAGGGGTTTGCTGACCTGGTGAGACTTTACCGATGCTTCTTTGCTGGCAAACAGTGTCTGACAGCCTGGTATTGACAGTAGTGACTGAGTCAACTGTCCAAATCCAGAAAGGACGCTCTGACTAATCTTTGAATTACTTGCAGACGTTCTTTTTCCGGCTTCATGACCTTGCGCATCGAGCCACCAGGTGAACCCACCGATTCCGCCTACAAGCATTACTAAAACTGTAGCGCTGTAGTATTGCTTTTGCTTTTTTGCCGACTCTCGAGTTGACTTTTCTTTCGCATCAGCAGGCGTGACTGCAGGCTTGTTAGCGGAATCTTCAGCAGGCATGACTGCAGGCTTATTAGCGGAATCTTCAGCAGGCGTGACGACAGGCATATTAGCGGAATCTTCGGCAGGCGTGACTGCAGGCTTATTAGCGGAATCTTCAGCAGGCGTGACGACAGGTTTGTCATCGGAATCTTCCGCATGCGTGACTGTAGGCTTGTTCGCGGAATCTTCAGCAAGCGTGACGACAGGCTTGTCATTGGAATCTTCAGCAAGCGTGACGACAGGCTTGTCATCGGAATCTTCAGCAAGCGTAACCACATGCTTACCATCGGAGTCTTCAGCAAGCGTGACGACAGGCTTGTCATCGGAATTTTCAGCAAGGGTGACGACAGGCTTGTCATCGGAATCTTCAGCAGCCTTGACGGAAGGCCTATCAGCGGCAGTCTCGTCCGTTATTGACTCATGTATCATCGAGCTTGAGAGCACGTCTCTATCCCTAAAAAAAATAACGCCATGTAAATATCATGCGCGGAGAAACCGCACTGATAAAGTATTTTCACTGGTCTAAACCAGTGCGTGACTGTCTACTGCATTCTAATTGTAAGTTTTGGATTCTAATAAATAATGTAGCCCACGGCATTCTACTAACAAGAACTTGAGCGTCAGGTATAGAAAGACGGCTAAATATTGTGCGGGCAGTAAGGCGATGCAAAACATTGCCAGCGTTTGAAGCTAATTTGTCATCCATTATCTGTTGCTTTCATGGTATCCGAAAGGTTACTTTCTAAGTAATCAGTAGCTTACAGCAAGATTGTGACGGTAATGTGTGCATCCTCTTTTTGATGTGGTCGAAAAATATATTTGTAAATGATTTGATTTTGGTGTTGTCAGCAAATGGGCCGCAATTGATTGCGGAAGTTGAAGCAGATTGGAGCAAAAAGCGTCGAGAAAGTACATCGCCCAGGGGCTGCGGCGCTCATGGGCAGCTCATTCGGGCAAGCGCGCTTCAGTGGCCGCGCGCTTGCCTTTGGGGCTGGCTTTCCCGCTTGCCAGCATGGCATTGGTCAGGGCGAATTTTACCAACGGTTCACGGGAATACGGCTTGAAAAACACCAGCTTGTGGCGGATTTTGGCGTTGTACACGCTGAAGGTGATGTTGCTGTTGAGGTGACTACTGGGCTTGATTTTGCTGGACAGCATGCCCGCATCACCAAGGGGAGAGGGGAAGAATAAATTGCCCAGCTCGTCCTCCAGACCAATGTCAAAATTGGTGAACGTATTTTCGGTTTCATTCAGAATGTCCAGCGTCAGTTTAAGATCGGTCATTTCGCCGAAGGGGTGTCGGTCGATGCGCATGCCCACCACCTTCACCTTCAGGCCTGGCATGCTGAAATCTTCCGCCGTCTCATCGGGCATGGTCATGGTGGGCAGTTTCAGTGGCTCGCTGAGTTTGACCTGCATTTCAGCTCCGGGCTGAAGCATGACGCTTTTACCCTTCATCAACATGGCGATTGTCAGCCCGGCAGCCCCACCGATGGCCGCTCCACCCGCCAGGGTGGACCCGTGGCTGGCAGCCGCCCCCGCCAGACCGCCCATTTGGAGCGCAATCACTGTGCCCACCACGCCACCAAGGGCGGTATAGCCCGCCGCGCGCCCGACGATTTTGGCTGCGGCCTTGCCTTTGGAGTCCCGCGTGGTGCTGTTGCCCTCAATCGGGACTTTGCGCCCGTCAGGCGTGATTAAATAATCAAAGCGCGTGTTGATATAGCCATTGCGGCCAGCGCGCTTCGGTCCTTCCAGGTTGGTCAGTACCCCGTGCATTACTGTTCCCCTGGGTATCACCACTTGGCCGTCCACCAGCACGTCCTTGATGATTTTGCCGAAGAACTCATCGCCTTCTACGTTCTCGCCGGCTTCAATCTCTTTCGAAAGAACCAGATCCAACGCCGTGCCGGGGGCCACCACACGCACATCCCCCGTGTTCACGGTCGGGCTTTGCGGACTGTCGGTCTGGATAACGGTGCTGCGTAGCACCGGGGTCTCGCCGCCTTCGGTCGGGGCGATGGTGCCGTGCAGTATCGGAGACTCGCCGCCTTCGGTCGGGGCATTGTTGCCGTGCAGTATCGGAGACTCGCCGCCTTCGGTCTGGGTGTCGGCGCCCAGAACGGCCAGCGGGGCGCTGGCGCTCAGGCTCAGCACCAGACCACAGGCGCACAGGGAACGGAGGAGGGGCAAGGGCACGCGCGCAAATCTCTTCAGGTTATGGGTCTCAAAGGTTTCTTCCATGGGTCTCCAAGCGTCGAGCACGAAGTGCGTGCAAGCAGAGGTTCTTAAGGCAGAATTTGCATACCATTATGCATACCATTATGTGTCCCTTATGTGAAGGAAAAACGCCAGAGGGCAATCCAAGGCCGAACCTTCCAGTGCCTTGACGAGACAGCCAGCCCCCTTTCTTGAAGCTTCGGAAATTCATCGCTAACGAGCATAGCTTCTTCAATAGACGAGGCCTACGGAGGTAGTCTTGGTGCCGATATCATCGACCGGGCAAACAAGCCATAAACTAAGCGAACCACCCTTTTACTTGGGAGTGGTTCGCTTGTTCGTTCGACTTTTGAGCTGACTTACTGGCTAATATCTTCCAGTTTGCTCTTTCTTGCTACACCCGATTTGATTGCCACTTGGGCAACCGCTTCGGCTACTCTCTGGCCAACTAGCGGGTTGAAGACCCCAGGAATAATGTAGTCTTCGTTCAACTCACTGTCTGAGATTACGTTGGCGATGGCATAGGCCGCGGCCAATTTCATTTCTTCTGTGATGTCTGTAGCTTGGCAGTCTAGGGCACCGCGGAAGATACCAGGGAAACACAAGACATTGTTGATTTGGTTAGGATAGTCTGAGCGGCCTGTGGCCATGATGCGCACGTATGGTGCAGCTTCCTCAGGCATTACTTCTGGCACGGGGTTAGCCATGGCAAAGACGATTGGGTCTTTGGCCATTCTCTTTAGTGATTTAGCTTCAATTGTGCCTGGTCCAGACAAACCAAGATAGAGGTCAGCGCCTTCAAGAGCGTCTTCGATAGTGCCTTTGAAAGTAGATGGGTTGGTGTGCTCAGCAAACCAATCTTTCATGTAGTTCATATGCTCGCCGCGGCCTTTGTAGATAGCACCCATGCGGTCGAAGCCAATGATGTTTACGACGCCTGCATTCATCAACATCTTAGAGCAAGCAACTCCGGCTGCTCCGACTCCGCTGACAATCACTTTCAGTTTGCTGATATCTTTCTTGACGATTTTAACAGCGTTGAGAAGTGCTGCTAGAACAACTACGGCTGTGCCATGTTGGTCATCGTGGAAGACTGGAATATCGAGTTCAGCTTTAAGTCTCTCTTCAATTTCAAAACAGCGTGGAGCTGAAATGTCTTCTAAATTGATGCCACCAAATACAGGGGCAATGTTCTTACAGGCCTGAATGATTTCTTCTACGTCTTGAGTCGCTAGTGCAATTGGGAAAGCATCGACCTTGCCAAATTCTTTGAAGAGCATGCACTTACCTTCCATAACAGGAAGAGAAGCTTCAGGGCCAATATTGCCAAGACCGAGGACGGCGGAGCCATCGGTGATCACAGCCACTGTATTGCGTTTAATAGTCAGTTTGTAGACGTTTTCAGGCTCATTGTGAATGGCCATGCAGACACGGGCTACCCCAGGGGTGTAAGCCATGGAGAGGTCATCTCTGGTGGTCAGGGGTACTTTGTTGGTGACGCGGATTTTGCCGCCTAAGTGCATCAAGAAGGTGCGGTCGGAAACGTTAACTACTTCAATTCCTTCCATCGCTTTAACTTGAGCAACAAGCTTCTCGCCGTGCTCCTGGTCTCTAACTTTGACGGTGAGGTCGCGGATGATAGCGTCTTGCTCGAAGCCGTGAATATCAATGGCGCCAATGTCACCGCCGACTTCACCAATTAATGAAGTCACTTTCCCTAGCATGCCTGGTTGGTTGGTGATTTTGAGCCTTAGGGTCAAGCTGTAGCTTGCACTGGGCTTGGCGGCGCCAGCCAAAATATCTAATGATTTGTCAGGCTTACTGGTTGATTCGGTTTTTGTCGTCATAGTGTTCACGCTTTGAGTGGTACTTGGAAACGCCGGCTGATCAGAATTAGGAAAAAGAGCCTCATAATTTGCATCAGTTGGAGTATGTTAAGCTGCACCGAGGCCAAAAGGGAAAGCTTCTTCCTTTTTTTTAATAGCTTGGCAATTAAAACTTTGGCAAGTATTTTGGGCAAAAACTTGCCAGTTGGAAAATAATGTCTGTATTGAAGCCTACAATTTCTGTATTGAAACCTAGAATTTCTGTACTGAAGCCTAAAATGTAGAAGCCTTAAATATTGAACGCATTAAATCGAATGCTGTACTGAGGAGAAAAGAATGTCATCGAACGAAAAAGAACTGGTTGGCAATTTCGAGCTAACAAAGCAAGGAGTGATCACCAGACGCGAAGTATTAATGATGGGCGCTGTGGCTGCCACATCAATCGCTTCAGTAAACGCTGCTGTGGCTGCGACTTCCGCTGCTGCTAGCTCCAGCGTTGCTGCTGCTCCTGCCGCTGCTGGCAAAGACCCATATACTGCCAAAGACTTTAGTGCTTTGGTTTCTAAAAATATGGAAGGCTTGTCGCCTAGCCAAATCGAGCAACACTTAAAGTTGTACAAAGGCTACGTCACCAAGTCCAACGAAATCTACAATCAGCTCAAGACTGCTGATTTGACCAATCCTAATGCTACTTATTCTCCATTGAGAGAGCTATTAGTTGAGCAAAGTTTTGCCGTCAATGGCATGGTCTATCACGAATTCTACTTTGGTAACCTTGGTGGCACTGGTGGTGACCCAAGCGGTGATGTTAAGGCTGCACTTGAAGAGCGTTACGGCTCTACTGGTAAGTTTATGGACTTCCTTAAAGCTTCTGGCAAGTGTATGCGTGGTTGGGTGGTGGTTGGTTACAACACCCGTGGCAATCATATCGATACATTTGGTCTCGATATGCACAATATGTGGAGTCCACAAAATGTAGTGCCACTATTGGTGCTTGATGTTTATGAACACGCTTATATGGTCGACTACGGCATCGATAGAGCTAAGTATCTTGATGCTTTTGCTAAGAACCTTGATTGGCAAGTTGTGGCTAAGCGCTTAGCTGCTACCAAAAAGCTTGTAACTGGAGCTGATACAACAGTCTAAAGCTGTCTCTCAATGAAAAAGAGGAAAGACACTTTATGTGCTTTCCTCTTTTGCTTTTCAGTCTATAACTTTGGCTGTGAATTCTGACGGCTTCGGCCTAAGTTACCGTTGACGGCTCGCGGTTTTTCATCAATGTGCTTACGGTCAGATGTGTCTCGTGTTGTGCTGGTAGCAATGTCTCTACCACTACAGCTCGAACAAAGTCGCAGACAATTGATTGCTGTGCTTCATATTGCACCAGTCGCTCTGCCTCTGCTAGTTCCATCAGAGCAATGGCATCTTGTTCTGTTGAGGCGCTGCCTTGAGTCATTTTCTCAAATCCGCCCCAGATACCAGCAGACTTAGAGGGTTCACCGTTGAGATTGCGCACCTCAGCTGTCAATTTTGCCACGCGGTCAGCGTGAGACATTTGACATTTAAGCATTGCCTGTCGAACGTCGGCATCTTTGATTTTTTCGAGGGCTAGTTCGTAGGTTTCTACGGAAGAAATTTCCCCACTCAAAAATGCGTTCAATTCTTCAATATATTCAGAACTCATGAGCATTGCTCCTTAATTGATTGTATTTGACTTCTGCCAGTTATTAGCTAATTAGACAGCTTTGCGGTTGAAGCCGCGAGATAGCAGCGACAAAACAAAGACAAACACGGCTGATCCCAGAATTGCTGGAAGCAGTGCAATACCAGCTAGGTCTGGCCCGATATGGCCGATTAGGTTGCCACCAATCCATGCTCCGATGATACCGACAATTGCTGAAGTGAAGAAGCCTCCAGGAACTGAGCCAGGCACTAGTCTTTCGGCAATGTAGGCACAACAAGCAGCTACGATTAGAAAGAGAATGAAACTTAAAATAGACATTGAATACCTCTCAATGAAGGAATATTTTTAAGAGGCTAACTTGCGTATAACCCTTTTTCTTTGCTTCCTTCGCAGCTATAGACTGAGCAGAGGGGGTAAAGTTCCATTTTTTAAACGAAATGGCAGCATTGCTGCTGCCACGATTATTTTCTATATCTTGCTTGCCTAATTTATGGCTATTTTTCTATTTGGCTATTTTTCTATTTGGAATGATAGCTCTACCTTATTAGGCGCTGATTTAGCATTGGCTGATATTTCATTGGCCACTTGTTTGATTTGTGATTGACCCTTGGGAGTAATTTTTACTTCGCGAGAGAAATAAGACTTCGACTCGTTCACAAGTTTGCGGTACTGCTCCATGGTGATATCAGCTGAGCGAAATGGGCTGTCGGTTGCGCGACTCATGGCTATCGAAATAGGCGCTTCGTTATTAGGGTAGGCGAAGACAAAGATGTGTTCTTTTATTTTTGACTCGCCTGGTTGTGTTGAAACCTGATATTCAAATTCACTTTTTTCACCGCCAATGGTGACCGTCTCACCGGCTCTTACGGCGCTGCTTTGCTGAAATTCGTTGGGAAAAATTTGAGTCAATTTACCTTTGCCATCATAGTCAAAGATAGACAGATTGCAGTCTTGACTGGCTGTGACATTTACTTCCATTTTCTCGCCGTCGCGGTATTTCGGTAAACTGCCAGGTTTGTTTAACCAAGCTTTGATTATGGGGTCAGCGCTCTCGAGCGAGACGTTTTTAAATCCTTGGCTCTTATCGCTGGCAACAACCGTGACATGGCTGCTCGACTTTGCTGCCTGAGGCTTGGTTTCATGCCCTTTCCCTTCTGTACTTTTGGCCACAGCATGCTTGGGCAGGCTCGATTTAGTATGCGGCGCTGCTTTTGCTGGAACTAGATCAGCTTTAATTTTTGGCTTTGCTGCCGATTTAATTGCCCCAGCTTTAGGTGACACTTTAATTCCGGTGGCACCGGCAGGCTCGATTTTATTCACCTCTTTAGAGACTTCTTTGCTGGTAGATTTTGTCGTCTTTGTGGCAGCATCTTTGTGATAGGCCGGTGGTTCAATGAAGAGGCCGCGATTGGTGCCCTTCTTCATTTCGTCGAAAGCTGGTTCTGCCTTATCTTTGTCAGCTGCAAAGGCTGGCTGCCAGAGCAGTGGTAGCGCCAGGGTGAGAGACAAGACTGCAGTAATCGCGGTACGCTTTTTGGTAATCATTACTATGTCCTCGAACAAAATGCTGCTCTAATTTGCTTGATACCGTTTTATTGTGCCTACTTTTGCTCTACTGGCACTTCACTAATTTTAGGCTCGGAAACCGGACCATCCATAATAATGTGCATTACTCCTTCAGGATACTTCTCTTCCAGCGCCATCGCTGCCTTTAGGGTTTTGCTGTCATCAATCATTTTGGATTTTTCTCGATGCTCCGAGTCGATCTCATAGGCTGGTGTTAGCTCTAACTTGGGAACCGCTAAATTTAGGGCGAAAATGTGCAATTTATCTGCTTTGTCGTTAACTCTGAACGGAAATGGCCCAAGAGTGTCAATTGAGCGAATCTGACCTTTGTTAATCAGCGACAGCTCTTTGAAGTCTTCTGGTGGATAACAGCGGTAGACCTTTATGTCATCCGGATTTTTAATCTGGTCGGCCGGAACTTCGCCAAAGACATAGACGTTACAGCTGGAGCGCGAGGTGAGGATGATTTTTGCCTTATCGCCATACTTGTAACCATTTCTGGGCTTGTTAAATTGCAGGCTAATAGGCTCCAATTGCCCTTTCTCAACTCTGTGACTGTCTATATCTTTGGAGGCAAGAAGCCAACCCATGCCAGCCAGTGAAACAATAAACATGGCAATGAATGTTGCTATTAATGGCGCTGGAGAAGGTGTGTTGCTTGGCTCTTCGACAATAGCATTGGGTTCAATTCCCAGTTCTTTGAGGGCATCTATCCACAGGGCCAGGCGAATGGAAGTGGTGGGCAAATTCAAGCCAGGCAGAGAGGCTGTGTCGCCACAGTGCAATGCCACTACGGTGTAATCGTCAAAAATTGCTGAGCCCGAATCTCCGGGTGAGAGTGCCAGGTCGTGCAGTAAGTGATAGTTGTCTTCTTTGCGCAAGCGGCCAAGCAGTCGGCCCATTTGCGCAAGTGGGTTTAGTGCCGAGCTGAATTGCCCTAGGTGGGTGGGGAAGCGCACCGCTGTTAGGGCAAGCTGGGTCGGCAGATTGCGATCGTAGGCAATCGGTAGAGGGCGGGCTTCTGACTCGGGATAGCCGAGATCTACTACTAATAGAGCGACGTCGAACTTAACCAGCTGATTGAGCTGGGGATCACGCGTGAAGTTTGGGTGTAACTTGATTTCGCTGATGGGATAGCGGTTGCCCGATTGGGGAAAGCGCACGACCAGAGTTTCTAACTCGTTAAGGTAAGCATCCACCACATGGCCGCATGTAATAAGTTTGTGAAAACCGCAAAGCCAAGCCTGGCCAAGAACTTGCTCTTGGTTACCGTCTTCGCCGCTGACTACGCGAATGACATGGGCCAGAGCGTCGCCGTAGGCCTCGGTGTTCAGTGGAATTAGAGGTTGGCTTGCGTTTTGGCCGGTTGCCACTTGATATACCTGAGAATTTACTATTACTAAGAAGGTCTGCTACTAAGAACGTTGGCCTGCTGAGAATGACCATCTAATCTTATACAATATTCAAATGAGCGATTCTGATTCGTCCGCTATCTCTAATCAACAACCTGTTGAAAACCTGCCTTCTTCAAGCAGCTCAGCAGTTAGCCTGACAGTTGGTCCAACAATTGTAAAGACTAGCATAGCTAGGCGCTTGCGGTCTTATTGGTGGATACCGGTTTCATATTGCTTGCCCTATTTGGTCACCCAAGCAGTGCCTGCCAATACCGCAGAGCAAACAATGCTGCGTTGCCACCACATGGGTTTGATGGGGCTGGCAGTTGCTGCCCTAATTTATCTGCTCTGGCGGGCTGACTGTAGCTTTGGCGCTAAGCAGCTTTTGCATCTGTCTAATGACATTCAGGCCAAAGCTCTTGTTCATATTTTGGGAATGGCCCTGTGGGTATGCTGGGTCGGCATCGGTGTCGTATTCTGTATGGCCCATGATCAAGTTTATGACTTGGTTCCCAACTTGCCTGGCTTGCAATCGCCAATGTGATCATTGCTCCCTAAGTAAATTTTCCAGTTAAGAACTAATCGAAAGCCTCAGGAATTCATTGTTAAGCAGCTGTACTGAACTCCAAGAAATTTTATCCCTCGCTCCTGATTGGCAGCCAGTGCTTGATAGCGTCGTCAGCAAGGCTGTTGGCGATGGCAAAGACGTTAGTATCTTTCAGCTATTCGAGCGTCTTGGCGCTAAAGCAATATATATGAAGGCTGCCAGCCTCGGTGGTCAGCGGCTGATCTTGAATAAGCTTTTGCGTGACCACTACTACCAACCCATGATTGCCAAGATGTTTGGTAATAATCAAAATTTGAAGCGCTTTTGGGCTCAACGCAAGCACCCTTTTGACTGGCAAAAAGGCCAGGCAATTTCTATGGCCGTTGAGCTTTCTACAAAAATGGAAGGGGTGCTAGAGCGTCACCTCACCAATAAGAGTGCTGATGGTTTTAAGGTACTTCTGCCAGCCTACGTTCAGCGCTCAGTGCAGAACGCCGTAGTTGACTACATAAAAGATGAATGGCAGTGGGAGCGAGAAACCCTGCAAGATATGAATCTCGACCCTGAGCAAGAAGACCCACGCTCGGCGGCGGCAGATGACGTCAAATATGCTCCTGAGAGCAAGGCTATGTCTGGCGAGCAGGTGGCACAGCTTAATCAGCTTCGAGTTGAGCTTAAAGAGATGTTGGCTGATGCCAAGCAGGCGCGCGAGCCGCTAGTGGTGGTTGATTGCATGTTTGGCTTAGGGCTGACTGAAAAATCTAAGGCTGGTGTTGAGCTAACCATGCGTGAAGTCTGTGATCTCTTACAGATTGCTGGCGAAACTCAAGCGCGAAAGATAGCACGGTGTCAGGTTCTACTTGATAAAGGCTTAGATATGATTCGCTCCCAGGTGCGTAAGAAGCTTCCTGGGGTGGCCGATTGCTGGCAGGCTGACATTAACGTCAATACGGCTTCAAGGCGGGAACTGTCGCACCAACTTAGTTTGACTGAAGGTGAAGTAGAGAGGCTCTTAGCCAATCGGCAATATTATGCTCTCAGTGAGCTGGTTGATGCTGGGGTGGTGAAAGCCAATCGGCTTGAAGATATAGCTAAAAATGGTGGTGTGGCTGCCTTCGTACCTCTTGAAGTAAATTCGTGCACCACCCGCGATTTGATTGACATACTGGGGCTGCCTAAAGAGATGGCGCAGAAGTTTGCGGCCAAAAGACCATTTACTAGTTTTGACGAAGCCATTCGTGCTCAAGTTCTTACCCCGGCGGTATTAACCGATGCAATCAGACGCGGCGCAGCCCTGAAGCCACCGTCAACTGGTGAAAGGCGCCTTGATCTCAATAGTACTGAAAGTGAAAACCTCACCACTCTTGGTTTGGCTCCGCAGATGGTTGAGCGCATAATGCGGGGGCGCCCTTTTTCAACCTGGGCTGAGCTTGAAGATTACCTTTCTCCTGACAACCGAGAGTGGCTAATTCTCAGGCAGAAAACTTGTCTTGGTATTTCCGACTAATTTTTTCCAAGCTGTAGTTGATGGCTATGTGAGAATTCAATTTTTTTTTGTCGTACTGGGAGAAATCCAATGTCTAGCCATAAAGCAAACAATCAGAAGCAAATAGAATTGAGCCCCGAAGTGGTAAGAATGGCGCAAATTCGCGCCAACCGTCAGGGGCTTCAGTTTCGCCAAGAGTTGGCTAGGTTGGTAGCTGAGGAAGCTGTAATTGACCTTGATTGCGAACTTGGTTTGTTAGTCGAAAACGAATTATCGATGAATCAGTCAGATGTATTGGCCGCCAGCCTTGGTGTCAGCGACATCGTTGTAAACGGTCATCGTCTTGATGTTCGGGCAATTGACGAGGACGGTGAAGTTGTTATCACTCGTGCGCTTGTGGGCTCGCCTTATTTGAGTATGGGTAGCTTGTTGGTTAAGCTTGAGGGTGTGCATGGTGGCACCGTGGTTGGTCACCTTAGCTCTGGTGCCTGGCTCAAGGCCGAAGATGGTTTGAGGGACGCAGATCCCATTCGTGTGCCAGTCTCTCTAGCCGATTTCAATTTTGCTGAGTTCATGGTCGAACTGACAAACAAGGCTGTGCTCAATCTCCCTGGGGCAAGCAAGTTAGTTAATTTTAAAACTGATGTCAATGAGCTTATTAACGACAAGGGGCGCTTGATTGTTGCTCGGCAGAAGCAGATTTTCTCGTACCTGTGTTCCCACTGGTCGGAAGAGACAATGGCTGCTGTTGAAGCAATTGGTTATAAGCTTCCCTCTGCCCGTGTCACCAAAGTTTTGCTCGCAGCCGGTCGCTGGAATGCCGTGGTAGAGAAAGCTAGCGATAAGTTAGCTGACCGTTTCACCAAGCTCTCCAAAGATGAGATTCGCCATCAAGTTATGGCGGTGGGCGAGCGCTTCGGTGGTGAGATTAAGGGACCTGCTTTTAGAAGTGAACTTTTGCAGCAATTGGCCGCTTCAGAGTTGGCCCGCTCCTCAACTGTTCCGGTCAATGTAGCTCAGTCAGTTTTAGCTAAGGTTATGGCTGGTGTCAGTGCCGCTGATGCTGTCAAAGAGTTGGTGAAGAATGCCGTAGCGGTTGACTTAGCTCTCTCTATTAAGAATAAACGTCAGGCTGCTGTGGGCTTTATGGCCGCCACCGCTGATGAGATTGGCATGGCTTTCCAGCAATTGGCCTTGCAGCCAGCTTATGCTACCCACAGCGCTGCTGATTCTGGCGTAGATTCGATAAATGAGGCGCTGGCCCTGCTATCAGCCACCGACATGGCCGATACTATTAAAGCCTGTGACCTTGAGATGGCAGAACTTTAGGTAAAAAATGGGAAATTGGTAACGCCATAAAGGCCTTGCCAATTTCCTGTTTGGCCCTAAGTTCGGTACAATCGGCAAATGCAAGCGAGCCCGAGTTTAGTTGACTGTCAAAGTTGTGGAGAGCAAAACGGCTCTGATATGGCCTTTTGCCTTAATTGTGGCAAGGTCTTGTCGTCAAGTGTTCAGGCTCAGCGAGATATTCAAGGCATCAAGAAGAGACAGTGTAAGAGTTGCGGCCGTGCCGATGAACTCAATAATCGTTATTGCATCTTCTGCGGCGCTGACATCAAGACTTTTGTAGCCAAGGCTGCCAATCCTGAAGCCCTGGCACGTTTTACCAGTGAGCTATCTCAGTTTGAGGCTGGACCAGCCGAAACCTTGCTTCCTGCTGAGTCGGCTGAGCGCCCGGTGCAAAGCCTTAGCTCTACAGCGAGCCAGACTAGCCCAACTGTATATAAGACCAAGCCTGCCGGCAAATCAAGCCATGCTCCGCTGACTGTGGTTAGCTTCCTCTTACTCGGTTTGCTTTCAGGTTCTCTGTTAGCCTATATGTTCAACGGCCCCACCCTTGCCGAGGCCTATAACATGCTCAATGTCACTTCGCAGAAAGAAGGCTTGCTGATTTTTACCAAGCAACCGACGGTGCGAGTGGTGGTGGAATCTAAGGATAGAACCCACTACACAGTAGGGCAAACCAATAAAGGCTCTCTGGTGATACCAGATATCGAAGCTGGTTTCCACCGCGTTATATTGACTGTTCCTGGCAGCGACTCGATTGTCGAAACAGTTGACTTGATAAAATCGAAATTGAATGTCTTAGGCTATGAGAAGAAAGTAGATGCCACCGGTAAATTAGGGAAATAAGATGACCGCCGCTGAGATCAACTGCCCAACATGCGCCCGTGCTCTTCCTGCCACATCAAAGTTTTGTGGCTTTGATGGCACCGATTTATCGCTGGCAAAAGAAGGTCAGGCCTCGCGCAAGGTTTGCTCGGTTTGCGGCCGTTTTTATCCTGGCTATGCTAGTTTTTGCGCCTTTGATCGCAGCTCTCTGCAAGTGATGAAGACTCAACGAGAACTAAATCAAACTAGCTCGGGAGAACTTGATGGTACTCAGTCGGTAGAGACACAGATTGTGCCAGTTCTGCCGCCAGCTACAAGTACTGCTCAAATTGCTGCCGATGATCGTCTGCTTGGTGCGGAGAGCGAAGCACCTTATTCTGACTTGATCGGCAAGACTATCGACAAAAAATATCTTATCCAATCTGTGCTTGGTGAAGGTGGGATGGCTGTTGTCTATCGCGCCCACCATGTGCAAATGGAGCGCACTGTTGTAATTAAGGTTATGCAGGGCTGGCTGCTTTCAAATCGCAACTCCGTGGAGCGCTTCGAAAGAGAATGCAAGCTGACAGCCAAGCTCAATCATCCTAATATTGTCTCGGTTTATGATGTTGGCTTGATTAATGGTAAAGAGCCATATCTGGTGATGGAATACATTAAGGGTGAGTCTCTGGCAGACAAGATTCACAACTCTGGTGCACTACCCTATGCCACCACTGCTAATATCATCATTCAAATTTGTCGCGGCTTGCAAGAAGCTCACACTTCCGGAATTATTCACCGAGATCTCAAGCCCGATAACGTTCTGCTGCAACATAAATCTGACCGCCCAGACTGGGTAAAGATTGTAGATTTTGGTATTTCAAACTTTGTCCATGGCAGCAAAAAGCTTACTAAGACCGGTCGAATGGTGGGCACTCCTGAGTATATTGCCCCAGAGCAGCTGAAAGATCGGCCCATTGATATGCGTACCGATCTTTATGGTATCGGCATCATGATGTTTGAAATGCTAACCGGCCGCGTGCCATTTGATGGCGAAAGTGCTGAGTCGATTTTGATGAAGCACCTCCTTGAAGATGCGCCAACTATGGCTGAAGTGCGGCCCGAACTTGCTGAAAACAATCTATTTCAGCCTATTGTTGATAAATTACTGAAGAAGAACCCGGACGACCGCTATCAAACCGCTACTGAACTTAGGCTTGATGTAGAGCACGCCTTGAATGCTGTGCTCTTGAAGAAGGGCGTTTCTTCCTAATTTGATGTTTGTTGGTAGTTAGACCTTCATGAATACTTTAACGAAACTAGCTCTAGCTAACCTTGTCGCCGTCAGCGCCTCAATGTTTGCTGGCCTTGTTTCTGCCCAACCCAGCTCATTCTCTTTGCCAAGTGGTCCTAGTCCAATGCCGCAGGTGATGCCAACCTATAATCCAGCGCCGGTCACTCCTGCTTTCCCGGTACTTCCTGTTCACGGTAGAGATACTGTTCCGCTGGTACCTACTGATTACACCAACTTCAGCATGGGAATGTTCAATAGCACCGTAAGTATGCCCAATCTAAATCCGGGCAGCGCCGTGCAGAAGCTTTCTGGTGCTTTTCCTAGTCTTGATCAGCTCAAGCAAGATGAAGAAGGAATATTGGTAAGAAGTCTTGAGAATGCTCGTTTTACAAGGCCTAGCCTGGCATCGGTCAAGCTAGACAGTGGTTCGATTTTAGTATCTGTGCGCAGGCCATCTCGACTTGGTGTTATTAGCACGCCACAGGGGGATGTATCAGTTTCTGCTGACGCCGATGTCATTGTCACCTATAACGATGGTCTCTTGCGGGTGCTCAATTTGACTGGCCATGGTGAGGCCGTAAAAATCAAAATACATGCGTCCAATATCAGTGCCAAAATTATTAGCTCCAATTCTGGACCCGACCAAGAACAAGCTAAAGAGCCTAGTCACGAACCAATAGTGAGTCAGCCAGTAGCTATCGCCGTGAAAGTTGGTCATGAGATAGTTTCTAGCGACCATGCCTTAACTAGAGGTGACTTGCATCCACACGATGGCATTGCTCGTCGACGTTTTGGTTTTGTTGAGTCAAACGTCTTGGCTGTTAGTGAGTTTTCTCTTGAATCAGTTTTGAATAGCTCTGATCTGCTGGTTGATTTGTGTCAGAAAACCAGTGGCCTGAAAGAGCGAAGAATCATGGGTGATCTTTCCAAAATGGCTGCAGTGCTCAACTATATGAACGGTCAGCAAGGTTTTGTCACTAATAATAGTACTAACAACGAAAACAAATAGGACAAAGCTTTGAAATTGCACGGTCTGTTATCGCTTTCTCTAGCCTTCTCGCTCGTCCTGGCTGAGAGCTATTGTCTTGGTGTGCAGAGTAAGACTACTGTCATTCCGAAAAATTCGCAGACGGACAGCTCGTCTAAGTCCTCAGATAACTCCAACGGCAGCGCCCTCTTCAATTCGCCTAACGAAGATCAGAGTAATGCTGGCAGTAGTGCGAAAAACGAGAACATTGAGGACCTAGAAGCCCAACTAGCCAAAGCCCGCTCGGGAAAGCCTGAAGCACAGGCTCGTGCCTTATTTAATTTGGCCAAAGCCTACGGCGAGGCTCGAAAATTTGATCAAGCAGAGCAGTATTACCGAGAAGCTCTGGCAATTGATCGCAAACTGGGCAAGCCTTCTGATATTTTTGAAGACATTGTCAGCATTGCTTTGGTTCAGAGTTTCGCTAAAAAGTTTGACCTGGCTGAAGCGACTTACCTAGAGGCTCTTGCTGATGCTAAGGCGAATAACAACGAGCAGTGGATAATTCGATTATCAAATGATCTAGGCGCCCTATGTATCTTCAATAAGCAGCTAGACAAAGCCGAGCAATATTATGTACAGGCGCGCGACACCGCCAAGAAAAATTCCGATTTTGTCGGTGAAGCCCAGGCCCGGCTAAATCTTGGCCTGGTCTATCAGCGAGCTGGCCAGCTTGAAAAAGGCATAGCTGAAGCAGAAGCCGCCCAGAGCTTACTGGGGAAAGATCCAGAAAACCAAATGCAAGCCGGCCAGATTGCCCTAAATTTAGCTAGCCTAAAAGAACAGGTTGGCAATCTCGATGGCGCCTTGGCTGACTACAAACTGGCAGCACAACTCTTTGAAGGAGCTGGTGAAGGAGAGCGCCAGGGTTCGGCCATGATAGCGGTTGGTAATCAGTATTTGATGCGCGGTCAAGCTAAAGAAGCTATCGCTGTGCTTGAGGGCGCAGTAAATGTCTTTCGCACTGACGAAAACCTTCCTAAATTAGCCCAGGCGCTTTTGCGCTTAGGTTCTGCCCAAGCTGATAGTGGTAATTTCACTGAGGCGCAGCGCCTGCATACTGAGGCTGCTAATACCGCCTACAAAGAAAAAAACGTAGACGATTATTTAACAGCTCTATACGAATTTGCTTATGACCAATATCTTGCTGGTAATACTGATAAAGCTTTGAGTAAGTTTGTCGAAGTGGCAGCAAAACTCAAAGGGACAAAGCTGCAAGATAAAGACTTGCTGGCTGATTGCAATAACTCTATTGCTCTTTGCTATCGCGCCCAGGGGCAAGCTGAAGCGGCCGTGCAGTTCTATCAGAAAGCGGCTGAGAACTACCGTGCTAGTGGTAATAAGGTTGGTGAGGCTTCAGCCGAGAATAGCATCGCTTGTGTTTACCTTGACCAGCAAATCAAGGGATCTGACTATTTAACTCAATACAAAAAAGTCGTAGGTTTGCTTGAAGCGACAAGTGCTAAGGAAAGAGCTACTGGCGCTTACAGACGTCTTATTGGCTTTGTTGACTATAACTATGCCCAATATCTAGTGATGCAAGATAAATACGATCTTGCTCTGGCTAGTTATCAGAAGGCTTTAGCTGACTTCACCACTAGTGGTGACCGCAAAGGTCAGGTGCGTACATATATTGGGCTTGGTTTGTGTAAATTAGTACAGGGTACCAAGTCGAGCAATAAAGCTGATTTAGAGCAGGCCATTGTCTATTATCAGAAGGCCGAACCATTAGCTGTAGCAGTAGCTCTGCTCGAAGGTGAGTGGGATTGCGCCATTGGTCAGGGCTCAGCACTGCGCTTACTTGGTCAGACTGCTAAAGCTGAAAGTAAATTGCGCCAAGCCATTACCCTCTTTGAAAAGGAAAAAAGTCAATATTCTCGTGATGACTCCAAGACTTTCACTCTTGACCTGCGTGGCAGTTCGTTTGAACAGTTAGTCGCACTTTTGTTCGAGCAAAAGCGTTTTGAAGAAGCCCTTGAGATTGCTGAAAGAGGCAGAGCTAGAGCTTTCCTCGATTTACTTGAAGGGCGCCGGCAAAATGTCTTTGCTGGTGAGACAGTTTCGCCTGGCCCAGCTCCTACCAAAGCTGGTCAGCCAGGCACTCAAACCACAGTAGCATCTACTTCAGAATCTTCCATGCGTGGTGTGCAAGTGCTGCCTCGGGAGTTTACTGCTATTGATTCGGCCCATGGTTTGTCCCTTGAAACTGCCTTGTCACCAGTTAACGCCAAGGCTCCAGATCTGAAAGAGCTAAAGGAATTGGTTAAGGCTTCTCATGGATACGTTCTTGAGTATTTCGCTGCCGGCGACAAGCTCTACATCTGGCTCGTCAACCCCCAGGGTGAAGTTGACATTGCTACAGTTTCAGCCGTAAGCCATAAGGAGCTAGTGCAGAAGGTCACAGCTGCTTATCAGGCCATTATTACGCCGCCTAAATCGATTACTGATTTACTTGCTTCTAATCAGCGCAGACAACAGTACTTAATTGATCTCTATAAGATTTTGATTGAGCCAGTAAAAGCGAAGTTGCCTAAAAACGCTGAAGATGTAATCACTGTGATACCACAGGCTGAACTCTTTAAAGTTCCTTTTGCTGCTCTAACAGACCCTTCTGGACGCTTGTTGATTGAAGATCATACTCTGGCAGTAGTACCGGCCATTGGAGTGTTTAGAGCGACGCAAAAGTTAGCAGCAGATCTGCCGGCCGGTAATGATAGCCTTTTTGCCTTTGGTAATCCAAAGATCAATATAGTTTCTGGTCTTGGTGCTTTGCCATATGCTGAGCGAGAAGTGAAGAAGATTTCTGAGCTTTTCGGCGCCGATAAGTCGTTTGTCAAAATTGGCATAGAGGCAACAAAGAGCACACTGCGCCAGAACGCTGCTAAGAGTAGTGTGATCCATTTAGCCACTCACGGTTTAATTGATGAAGAGCGGCCGATGGATTCTGCTGTCTTGCTTGCCACCACTGGTGATGATGACGGTATTCTTTCTGTTAAAGATATTTTGCAGCTGCCACCTCTGAAGGCTAAATTAGTGACGCTATCAGCCTGTCAGACTGGTCGCGGTAAAATCACAGGAGATGGCGTGGCTGGGCTCTCAAGGGCATTCATTATTGCCGGTACGCCGTCTGTGTTAGTAACCCTATGGAACGTCGATGACGTTATGACCGAATATCAAATGGAAGCTTTCTACCGTGAGTATCTTAAAGGCGAGCACAAAGCTCGAGCCCTTAGAGACGCTCAACTTAAGACCATTGCTTTCATGGAGAAGGGTCTGATTGTTTCAGGGCCCGCTGGTGCTGTTAAAATTCGTGCCAATCCTCGCTATTGGGCTGCTTTTCAGTTGATTGGCGATAGCCAATAACAAATTAGTTAATTTTCTTTGGCCGGGCTACCTGACGAATGCGTAGTTCCCCCACTTGATTGCCACTCTTTCGCCACAGCGCTCTCATAAGCTCAGTTCACGAGGTCGCAGTGACTGAGCAATTCGATTTTCTATCTTTCTTAAGGAGTAACGACTATGCCTGCAGAGAACTTTGAAAAGGAAACAAGAACTCAAAGTGCTGATCATAGTCAAAATCTGTATTCAGATTTTTGGTCTAGCTTTAAAAAAGGTGGGGTTGATGAACTTGAGTACAATAAAACCCATTCCGATGATGCCATATTGAGAGCTGGCATGGCTGCTGGTGTTGGCTATGTTACTGCCGGCAAAGAAAGCAGCGGAAGCACTGCCACCAAAATTGGCGTTATCGGTGGAGCCGCTATTAGCGCTGGACATTTTGTTGCTCCAGAGCACTTAGAAGACATGGCCGCAAAGAACAATACTGATAGTAACTTCGGCTACCTCTCCGGTCGCTTTGTGGCAGACGCTATTCCCACCATTGCCCTCACGACTGTGGCAAACAGAGCGAGTTGGAACATGAAAGGTGAACGTGAAATAGCAGCGATAATCGATCGTACTGAATTTAAGTGGGGCGTTCACAAGGTTACCCACACTGAATCTGCAATTAGCCCTGTGTTCAAACAAGAGCGTGCTGAATCTCTATTTAAATTTTTGGAAAAGCGCGGACAACCAGAGAAGTTTGAGGGAACCGTGGCTAAGTTGGCGCAACGTCAAGAGCCATTGAATGTCTCGGTAATCGCTCGAGAACAAGCTGGTAGTGTTAGTGTTTACAATAGACCATTCCTCTCGGGTTCTCCTGTAACTAGAGAAGTGCCAGTCTTTAATCCTGATGAACTGGTCTTGAAAGCAAAGGCTCAAATGGCCTTAAGAGATCTCAAAGGCTACAACGTATTTTCAGACCATTGGTGAGCAGTTGAATTATTTGAATAGAAAAAGGAGTTTTAGGATTGAAGAAGGAGCTTTATGCTGGTCTCTTGATGCTGGTGATCTTTTCTGTAACCGGCTCAGCCTGTAGTCAATCCGCTAGCCAGGCCGTGCCTGAACAAAAAATAGATGTGAGCCACTTATCAGTTGTAGATGATGAAGTAGACCAAGCTTGGGCGAAGATGGCAAAGCAAAACTTGGCTTTGCTGTCGCAAGGAAAATATGACGAACTGGAGAAGATTGCCTCCACTTTGCGCCAAAGTGGTGAATCTTTTCCTTCTGGTAAGTGGAAGCTGGATACCTTTTACAATAGTTTTTACAAAGAGCGAAAGGTATACAACGAGAGGCTAAAAGAAGAAGACTACCTCAGTCGCTTTGGTCTGATCCAGGCTTGGTTGAAAGCCAAACCGCAAAGCGTCACAGCGAGAGTTGCTTTGGCCGGTCTGTATTGCAAATATGCCTGGTTTGCCCGTGGTGGTGGTTATGCAAACACTGTCTCTGGTAGCGGCTGGAAGCTCATGGCCGAGCGTAATGCTGCTGCTCGCAAGAACCTTGAGGAAGCGCTTCTGTTACCTGAAAAAGATCCGCATGCCTATTATCTACTGCTCCAAATTGCTAAAGACGAGAGCTACGCCGAAGCAAAATACGCGCAAATCTTCAATGAAGCAATTACTCGCTTTCCTCACTACAAATCAGCCTATTTTGCTAAAGTACTCGACCTTCAACCTCGCTGGGGAGGGCAAGATGGGGAGTGGGAGCAATTCATAAAAGAGTCAGCTGATAAGGTGGGAGCGGTTGAGGGCGATAAGTTTTACGCCCAACTCGTTTGGGCCGTTGAGTATACCCATTGGTACCACCAGGAAATAATTTTCAAAGAATTTCAACTAGATTATCCGCGCATTAAGCGTGGCATGGATAGCTTGCGCGCCCAATATCCTGACTCTATGTCACTTGCCAGTCAATATTGCAATCTAGCCAGCCGCGCTGGTGACAAAGTCACTGCCACCAAACTCTTCAAGGAGCTGGACGGGCGCGTCGACAAAGAAGCATGGTCGAATGAGGAAACTTATGAATACTGGCGCCATGCAATGTGCGACTAATAAAGTATGCAAAAGGGGCCATTGTTCCCTCAACTGTTTCGCCTTTGAATTGTGCAGTAGCACAAGAACCATATCTCACTGGTCTATAGTGAATGCTCAGCTGTCAGATACGGCAGCGGGAATCCAGGTCTAGGCTGGAAGGTGAAATGCATTGGTACCAGCTGCAAGCAATGTGCGAAAATCATGGCACTTCATTCTGGAGAATCGATGCCAAGAGTAATTGTGCCTTTCGTTTTGTCACTTCTTTTGCTATGCGCCAACACACCGCAGGCTCTTGGGCAAGGACCGGCCAAAGCGAAGCCAATAACCATTGCTCAGTTCGGTCATGTTTTTCTCTATATGCCGCTTTATGTGGCAGTAAAGAAAGGATTTTTCAAAGAGGAAGGTCTTGATGTCAGGCTCGTGAGTACTGGGGGTGACGAGAAGACATTCACAGCGGTGGTCACTGGCAATGCTCAGTTTGGAGTTTCTGATCCAACCTTTACAGCTATAGCGAGAGAACGAGGCCAGGGCGGTAAGGTCGTTGCCGGTATTGTTCGTGGTGTGCCGTTTTGGGTGGTAACCTTCAAGAACGATATCAATAAAATTACTGCACCAGAGCAGTTCAAAGGTCGCCGCATTGCCACATACACCGCTCCGTCGACTAGTTTTGCTGTAATGAAGAAAGTATTGCAAAACAACGGAAAACCAGTCGACGCCAAGATTGTGCAAGGTGCCTTTGGTACTCTGTTGGCCTTGCTCAAAGCCAATCATGCCGATATGGCTCTTGATATAGAACCGATTGTCTCCATCGCCATAAACGAGGGTGCGCACATAGTTTATTCACCAGCAAAAGTTCTTGGCGATTTTGCTTTCACCGGCCTTACTGTTTCTGATGATTATTTGAAGAAAAATTCGGCCGATGTGCAGAAGGCTGTTAACGCCATCAATAAGGCTATGAATTATATTCACAAAGATTTTGAGGGCGCCGTTAAAGTTGCCTGTGCTGAGTTTCCTGAGGTAAAAGAGCCGGTGGTGCGAGCGGCCTTAAGGCGCTTAGCCGATGAGGGCACTGTACCCAAGTCTGTGGTATTGCCTGAGAATGCCTGGAATAACGCCATTAATATGCGCAAAGAGATTGGTGATCTTAAGAGCGCTGGTTCTTACAAAGAAAATGTAGATATGAGCTTTGCTAATAAGGCTGCTGCAATTAAATGAGTAGTGAGGTCAAGCCTTTACTCACTATTGATGGGCTTTGCTTTGATTTTTCTAGTCAGGCTCAAGCAAGTCAAATACTAAATCAAGTCAACCTGACTGTGCGAAAGGGTGAGATGGTCTGCATCTTAGGAGCCAGTGGTTGTGGCAAGACTACTCTGCTTAATTTGATTGCGGGTCTTCTCACTCCGACTAAAGGCGTAATTGCGCTTGATTCGCAGAAACCAACTAAGCGACTTGGCTATATATTCCAATCTGACGCGCTCTTTCCCTGGCGCACAGTCAAAGACAATCTTCTGTTAGCTACTGATATCGATAGAAGTCTCGACAAGAAAGCTCTAGAACAATCGATGCGGCAGTATCTATCGATTTTTCATTTGAGCGAACAGATACTTACTAAGTATCCGATTCAACTTTCTGGTGGTATGCGACAGCGGGTGAGCATCATTCAGTCGTTAATGTTTGATCCTGAACTTTTGCTGCTAGATGAGCCTTTTTCAGCTCTCGATTATTACACCAAGCTGAAACTAGAATCTGAGTTTTCTCAGTTCGTCAGAGAACGCGGAACGGCTGCCATATTGGTTACTCATGATATTGAGGAAGCTGTAGCCATTGGTAATCGTGCCCTGATCATGAACGCTGGAAAGCTGCAAAAAGAGTTTCTCATTCGCTCTGAATCTGCGGTGATGGAGAGAGGAACCAGCGACTTTGCTGAAAAATATAGAGAAATTTGGTCGGAGCTGAAGTCAGTGGTGGGTGAGATTCAATGACTAAGAGCAACTCTAAGTCTAAGAGTTTTGAGCTCCTGCTCTATCCCGTACCGCTTTTGGCCTTCATCGTCGTTTGGTATTTTGCTACTCAGGGCAGCCAGGAAAGGCAATTTACATTTTCTAGTCCAGAAAAAGTATTAGAGGCATTCTGGCGCTTAGTACAGAGTGGAGAATTGCTACAGAACTGCAAAGTCACTATTCTCGAAGCCTTGAGCGGTTTTATGCTTGGTACTACTAGTGGTGCAATCATTGGGCTTTCCCTTTGGTACTCTAGTCTGGTAGCGAAGATTGCTAAGCCCTATATTACTGCCCTTGCCACTGTGCCTATTTTCGCCCTAGCACCGATAGTGATTTCTTGGTTCGGCATTGATATCTACTCTAAAATTGCCTTGGCCTTTCTTTCAACGGTAACCGTGGCAATTGTGCAAAGTTATCAGGGCGCTATGGCTGTCGAGCCGCGTTTCTTACGCTTGATGCACGTGCTTGGTGCTAGCCGGGGGCAGATTTTCAGGCTAGTGGTTGTGCCATCTTCGCTAATCTGGGTATTGAATGCCATGAAGCTCAACATTGGTCTAGCTTTGTTGGGGGCCTTTATTGGTGAGTTCATTTCCGCTGAGCAGGGCCTGGGTTTCATGATTGTCAAAGCATCGGGGCTTTATGACATGGCCACAGTCTTTGTTGGTGTTATCGCCCTGATTGTAATTGCGCTTCTACTCACGGCTCTGGTTGAGCAACTAGAGCAGCATTTGATGAAATGGAAAGTACACTAAGCCCGTAAGTCTAACCGTGTTTGAGTTTTATTGGGAAGATTGGTGGCTTAGCCACTTCAGCTCTCAAACCACCGAAAATACGGAAGTTGAATCCAGCGTAGCCTGGGGTAGTATTGGCACCAATGTTGTAAATTGGCTCGGCTCTAACGAAAGCAGTAATTGGTAATCGTGGATGCAGGCGACGACCGGCTTCTAAGGTCGTGATGATAACCTGGTTGTTTGGTCCAAATCGGAGGCGGCGATTGCCAAAGTTGGTAACCAGAGTGTTGTCGATCAGGAAGTTCCAAGGGCCTTTGCGCCAGGCTCCACCAAATGAATAGAACTGGTCAAATTCCTGGAAGCCGCTAGCAATGCCGTGCCATCTCACCTGACCCATGACACTGCCGTAGATCAAGCCCGATTGTCCTACGCGCCTTGAGATAACTGCCGATGGTATCAAGTCGTTGAAGAGCACTTGTGGTGAATTAACAGTATTGATAAAGAGCACTCTGGGCATCAAGCCAAAAGTAACGTTGGTCTTATCATTGATTTTGACGTCTCTGTCTATGCGACCACCGATAGAGTGAATATTTCTGCTGAGAGCGTTGTTGCGCAGAGTATATTGATCACGGAAGAAGAAGTAGTTGGCTGAAACTCTAGTTTTCTTGTCTAAAGCATAGCCAAGAGTGACGTTTGGCAGCACGCGGTAGACCATGTCTGACAAGTAGTGGCGATTGGTCTGGAACGTATTGGCCTCAAAACGCAAAGAGTTTTCTACTGAAGCGTTGAAGAAGACTCGACCAGGTAATTTGTACAAGGCCTGCGATTTGAAAGAATCAAGACCATTGAAGGCACTAGTACGCTCTGGCAGGCGAACTGGTGTGAGGTCGATGGGCACAATGTCACCATCGCGCTGCGGTGCCGATTGAGCAATAGCCCTGGGTGCCTCTTCTGTGAAGGAGGCGGAAGCTTCTACGGGTTTGTCTGCGCCGTCAGAATTCTCTGACTTGTTAGAACTTTCTGCGCTAGAGGCTTGGCTAGATTTAGCGGCTTCAGTTTCTTGGCCGGGAAGCGAAATGCGCTCTAAATTAAGACTGGTATCACGGGCAAAACTACCGGAGTCAATCAATGCTGGTGTTGGCGGTGTCTCAACTGCCATCGCCATTGGTGCTGACTGCAAAAGCGACAATGTTAGGCCCGACAACAATAATTGTCTGTACTTAAACTGGGTCAACTTTCCCGCTCCAGGACTTAGTAAATTCGGGTTGCCATGGGAACAAATACAATTTCCACTTGGCGATTATAACCCAGTGCCTGATCGTTGAATAGCTAATATTATTCACTTTCTTGTTAACCGCTTCACTCAGTATGCGAAATCAACAGTGTTAGGATAGGCACCATCTTTGGAACTATGGAGTTTATCCCTTGTCATCGTCATCTTCAGTAAACAGCTCTACTTCTCAAGAGCTTCGAGATCCTGCAATCAGAGTTGTCTTGCAGCCTAAAGACACAAATAATGCTGGCACAATCTTTGGTGGCATCATACTAAGTTATATCGATTTGGCTGGTGCTGTAGAGGTTGGCAAGACAACAAGGCAACGTATAGTCACCGCCGGGATTAAAGAAGTAGAATTTAAGGCTCCTGTACTGGTTGGTGAAGTGGTGAGCTTCTACACTAAGACCTTGCGAGTTGGTCGCACTTCGGTGACCGTTACCGTTGAAGTTGAGTCGACTAGAGGCCACGAGCAGGTTCGAGTGACTTCGGCCGAACTGACTTTTGTTTGTCTTGACAAAGATGGTAAACCCACGCCGGTAGTACCTAGTTGATTATTCTGAAAATGACGACATGATCTGGAGTTCTTCTGATGACAACCATCGATCCCGTATTTGAGAAAGCTAGTGTCGAGAAGATTCGACTCTATTTAGGTACTGGTGCTGGCAAGACCACAGCTACTTTTGGTTTGGCCTTGAGAGCTCTGAGCAAGGGCATGAATGTCACTCTGGTGTTTTTCGATAAGCTTGAAGAAAATTCCTCCGAAGGTAAGGGCCTGAGGCTGCTTGCCGAGTCTAAAGTTGAAGGCTTCGGTCGTCTGACCATGAACTATACTGGTGTAAATCGCCTGGGTACGGGGCCAAAAGGAAGTTTTAGACTCTATAGCTCTCCCAATGGCATTTTGCCTGAAGACAAAGAGGCTGCGGCCCTGGGTCTGACCTTTCTGGCTGATGGCCTCAGGCGCAAGGACGACGTGATAATTGGCGATGAGCTACTAGATGTTGCGAGAGTTGGCCTAGTCGATTGGGACGCTGTCAAAGCCACCTTGGCGCAGCGCCAAGATCCCAGCATTCTGGTGCTTACTGGTCGGCGTGCCCCTGATTGGCTCATGGCTGAGGCCAGCACCATATCTGCTACCACTCAACTGAAGCATCACGGTCGTGCCATTGAAGGTATAGATTGCTAGGAGTAATAGATTGCTAGAAGTAATAGATTGCTTTTAGATTGGACAATTCTGTGACAAAAAAAAGGGGCCAGAGGCCCCTTTTTGGTTTTCATATTCTACTGGCTGAGCCGTTTAGGGAACCTTTTTGAATTCACCAGTTGTAGATACGGTGTTTGATGAGGTGCTTGTTGAAGTGTTGGAGTTCTTACCTATTTCTTCTTTCATCACTTCAATTGCTTTTGCTAGTTGAATATCTTTGCCGTCTGACGGGCCGCGCTTGAAGTTCGAGAGAGTTGGGTCGTACCACCACGGTCCTTTTGTGTCTTTGAGGTCTTCTTCTTTCAATTCGACCTTGTAGTCAGGAATAATACCGGTCTTGTGGATGTCGGTATCATTTGGTGTTAAGTACTTGGCGATAGTGACGTTGATACCCGAACCATCATCGAGGCGGTTGATGGCCTGGACAAGACCTTTACCGAACGATTTCTGACCAACAAGTTTGGCTCTGCCATTGTCACGAAGGGCACCACTGAGAATCTCACTGGCTGAAGCCGAGCCACCATTGATGAGCACTACTAGAGGCTGGGTACTGATCGGAGAGCCAGCTGATACCTGTGATTGCTTATAACCTTCAGCATCAATAGTACTGACGATAATACCTTTCTCTAAGAACATGTTGGCAATCTGAACGGCATTAGATAGAAGGCCGCCGGGATTGTTGCGCAGATCGAGGATGATGCCATCAGCTTTCGAAACTGTATTTAAGGCTTTGACCATCTCTTTGTCAGCTTTATTGGAGATAAAGCTTTCAAGACGTATGTAACCGATATTGCCTGGCAATATTTCAGATGTACCAACGGCCTTAATTGGAATTTCAGCCCTTTGCAATGTCACTTTCTTTCGTTCAGCTTTGCGAGTGAAAGTAATTATGACTTTGGTATCAATCGGTCCACGAATTTGTTTGACCACTTGATCTAGTGACTGGCCTTTAACCTGTTTATTATCGACTTCGATAATTTCATCGCCAGATAACATGCCAGCGTTGTAGGCGGGAGTGCCCTCAATTGGTGCAATGACCACAACTTTGTGCTCTTTGTTCATGCCCAGTTGCATGCCGACGCCAAAGAGGTGGGCCTCAATTTGGTCTTTCTCTTCCGAAAATGCTTCGCGATCGAGAAAACGAGTATATGGGTCATTTAATGAAGCCAGCATTGTCTCAACTGCTTTGTGCGACTCGTCGCTGGTTTTGAGCTTGCCGTCGTAGTTGTGCTCCCAACGGTTCCAGTTCTGGCCATTAAACTTCTGGTCGTAGTACTGTTCTTTGATCAGTTTCCACGAGCGGCGATAAAGATCTTGTGGATTAGACTGAGCCAGGGCCACTTGCCTAGTCAGATCATGGGAGATACCAGCCGCACCATCTGCAATCAGCGTTTGGGAAATGGCATCGCCTTTTCCCTTAGCAAATAACCAGCTTTGTAAACCAAAGAAAGCAAGGCAGAATGCAAGCGGTATTCCGACCCGAGCTATTACTTTCCTATCCAACAACTTTCTACCTCTACCTTCAAGTATTCAATAATACAAATCTTAGATCACTATGCCCTTGGCTCGCCCAGACTACGCTTCCTCTCTTAAGAATGCTGAAGCAAAATCACCAGGTCGGTGAAGTCTTGGGAATTTTTAATTGTAGCCCCAAATCGGCCCGCGCGTCGACAAATAGCCGCTTTCTTGCGGCAAAAGCTGTGAGAATTCTTTTTCTCCGCAAGAAGTTAATTATTTTGGGTTTCAAGTATCTTGGCATTTCCCCTATGATTGCAGTCTGTTAGGGTCAACTTAAGGCTCTGTTGACAACCCCGTGACCGCTTGCAGAAAGCATATCGATAGCAGATCTACAGTATATCGACGGTCCAGGATCGACTTAAGAAGTTCAGATAATTTGGAGGCGGCTCTAGAATGATGGCCAATCAGGGAACACTTCTGGAGAAAGGCAAAACAGATAGTTTAGCGGCTGATTCTTCGGCAACCTCCTCTGGCCAGCAGTCCCACCCTAGTGCCGAGTCTCTGGCTAATATGGAATCCCAGTTGAATACAGATAGCAAAACGCGCCAATTCTCTGTCACTGCGGCAATCAACAAGATCAAGATCTCGGAACGCACCAAATTGCGGGCAAAAATTGCAGTTTCTGTGATTTTGTTTGCCAGTCTGTTCTTGTTCGGCAAAGTTGACCTGTCCAAGTCAATAGAAGTAGCCCTTAAAGCTAATCCCTGGTACCTTCTGGCTGCTGTGGGCCTGTTCTTGGGTTCTACTTTCTTAAATGCTCACCGTTGGAAACTCCTTGCTAGCGCCGTTGGCCTTAATCAGAGTTTGCTCAAGATGGTGCAGTTCTGCTTTGTTGGAGTATTTTTCAATCTCTTCTTGCCTTCTACTGTAGGCGGCGACTTTAGTCGTTGTTATTACTTGTCTAAGGGAACGGGCAAATATGCCCATGCCTTCTATTCGGTCTTGGCTGACCGCACGGTTGGAATTGCCGTGCTGTTTCTTTTTGCCTCAGTTGGTATTTTGTTTGGACCGGGTGGCGGTGGTTTGCCACTGCAGCTTAAATTGCCTATTTTGCTTGGTACAGTGGGTATTTTCTCCGTCCTGCCATTCTTGCCGCAGTTGGCTGTGCGCTTCTTTGGCCCTGAAAACTGGATTTCTAGACAGCTCAATAATTCTCCAGCCTCGATTTATTGGCATGACCGTGGCTTGATGGCCACGACAATTGGCTTGTCGGTAATCATGCAAGTTGTAATAGTTATGTGTCACGTGGCTGTCGGCCTTGCTCTCGGTCTGACCAGCATTCCGCTTTGGTACTATTTTGTTTTCTATCCCTCAGTCGCTGTTCTCGGTTTTATTACACCGAGTTTTAACGGCATCGGTATTCGCGAGTGGGCCTACACTTATTTTCTCACTCTGGCTGGCGTTGATCGGGCCCCCGCGCTTACTTATGCAATCATGTGGCTAGGATTAACCACGCTTTCAAGCCTGGTTGGCGGTCTCGTCTATGTGCTCGGTCACTTCAAGATTTCGAAAGCAGAGAAAGACTTGATGGAGTCTGGAAATATGGACAACCTAAACTAATTGGAAGTTGGCAATGCTGGGCACTAAAGTCAGTTTTCTGCCTGGACGCAGCCCTCTTGAGGTCGACGTCGTTCGGCAGATTTTTTCTATAGCGAGCGCCGCAGGCGTTAAAGCCTATCTCGTTGGTGGAGCCGTTCGTGACGCTATTGATGTAGGTCGAAAACCAGCTCAATCTCTTAAGGGTGAGGCTGGGGCAATAGACTTTGACTTCGCTGTGCTGCCTGATTCTAGTAGAGTTGAAGCTAAGCCTAATCCGGCAACTAGTTTGGCTCTGGTGGTGGCTGAGGCATTGGCTGGTCATTTTGTAATGCTTGATCAGTCTAACGACATTGCTCGGGTGGTGCTTGTGCCCGGTGAACCGTCTGAGCCTCAAACATATCTCGATTTTGCCGGTTGTATTGAAGGCAGTCTTGAGCGCGATATTTTGCGCCGTGATTTCACTGTTAATGCCATTGTTTTCGATCCAGAGCAGCCTCAGATGGTGCTCGATCCTACTGGCGGTTTGCAAGATCTTAGAGACAACATCATTCGCGCTGTGTCGGAGAGTGTTCTTGTCGATGATCCACTACGGGTGCTCAGAGCTTATCGCTTTGCTGCCTATCTTGGTGCTGAGATTGAACCAGTCACTCGTGGCTATCTAAAGCAGCATGCCAGGCTGCTTGGCCAGGTTGCTCGCGAGCGCATATCATATGAATTTTTCACTTTGATGAATTGTGAGAAAGTGGCCCGACTAATTGTCGAAATGGGCGAAATCGGCTTGCTAGAAGAAATCTATCCCGAATTGAAAGATTGCCGTCGAGTAACTGCTAACAGTTTTCATCACCTTGCTTTGTTCGATCATAGTGTTGAAACTATCCCCCAGCTAGAAAATAGATTTCAGGCTTTGCCAGACTGGGTGCAGCAGTCGGCGCATCAGCCCCTGGTTCCTGGGGTGACAAGACTAGCAGCAACAAAGATAGCAGCCCTATTGCATGACATTGGCAAGCCCGACACCTGGGAGATTACCCCGGAAGGTCGTCACACCTTTATTGGCCATGACAAGCTTGGTGCTGAGATGATCCGCCCTCTGGCGGATAGAGAAAAATGGTCTAAGACCATGACTCGTTTCGTTGAGAGGCTAGTGCTCTGGCACCTTCGGCCTGGTCACCTCTTCCACACCGGTACACCCAGTCCTAAGGCCCTCAATCGTTTCTATCGCACGGTGGGCGAAGAAGTACCAGAGCTGATGATGTTGGCTTTTGCTGACTTCGGTGCTACCTGTGGCGCTGGGCTCGCCGCTGAACGTGACCGGCTAGAGCAGTGCCTGGTTGCTTTGATGAATGGATATCCGGCTTATATAGAAGCTACAAAGAAATTGCCCAAGTTGATGGATGGGGCGGATGTAATGAGGATACTGGGGATAAAACCGGGGCCAATTATTGGTGAAATTCTCAATTCGCTCACTGAAGCTCAAGAAATTAAGGAAGTAGTGAACGTGGCTCAGGCTGAGGCTTTCGTTCGTTCTTACCAAGCTGTTGAAAACCAGTAAAAAAGAAAGTTTCCGCTTGATAACTAAATTTCAGGGTTAATTGGAAGTTTAGCGGGCATAAGAAATGCAGAGAAACAAACACAACGTTCGGACCTAGTCTGAACGGAGTAGTAAGGATTTCAAGAACAGTAGACAACGCGAAGGCCCCAGCTGAGGGTCTTGTTTTCCACTGACGTTTTTTAAATTTCCTGGCAAATAGCTTAATAAGGTGAAAACAATGAACGCTAAAGTAGACAAACTTCAGAACTACACAGTAATTGCTCGTCTCGATGATGCCATTCCACTGAATACTGAAGAATGGCTTGCTACCGAGCGCTTGCTCAATCAAGTCAGTGAGTTTGTGCCCATGTCTATGCTCAATGCTTTGACCGAATCAATTATCAATTATGCTGATGATCAAGCTCGCCGTGGCTATATTCTTGGCCAAGAAGATCTCGTCAGTGAGCTCAAAAGAAAGGCTTCTAAAATAGCCTAACTGCAAAAATTTTCAGCAATTCAAGCAAGCTATAGCCAGAAGTTATATTGTTGCCATCCCCTTTCGGATGGCAACATTTTTTTGTTTATCGATATAATTGACAAGGTAGCCATAAACAGAGAAAGAGAGCAAGCGGTCGCTGACCACGGAGTTATTTTGCCAAGTTCTAGCAGTCAGTTAAATGTAAAAGTACGCCACTGGACCACTATCAATAAAGAACTGGTTGCTGACTGTCGAGTTTTTACCGTTCACAAACAAATTTCGCAGCGCACTACTGAAGGTGTCAGCGAGACTCATGACTTTTTTGTGTTCAAACCCACTGATTGGGTTAATGTCGTCGCCGTAACCCCTGATTATCAGGTTGTCCTAATCGAACAGTATCGTCATGGCATTGAGCAAGTTACTTTAGAAATTCCTGGTGGCATGATTGATGCCGAAGACGCGAGCTCATTAATTGCTGGTGAAAGAGAACTGCTAGAAGAGACTGGTTGTAGCGGTGAAGATTTGATTTTCCTGGGGCGCAACCATCCAAATCCTGCCATTCAGAGCAATATATGTGATACCTACCTGACTCTGAACGTCAAACAAACTCATGTACCCAGCTTTGATAGCACTGAAGAAGTGGCAATTCGCCTTGTGCCAATTAAAGATATTCCGCGCCTGATCAAAAACGGCATGATTACTCATGCCTTAGTTATTGTCGCCTTCCACTATTTGCAGCAATATTGTCTTGAAAACGTTTCCCAAAATCCAGCCATAGATAAGCTCAATCCGTTTTCTTAAGACTCAAAAAAAAGATAGGCCTAAGTATGCACATTGGCAATTTCCCTCCGGTCTATCACTTAGTGCTTGAGGCCTTTGCCTTTTGGATTGGCTTTCGCCTCTACCTCAAACTTAAGAAGAGAGATACGCTGACCTTTAAACAAAGGCTCCCCGTATTGCTAGGTGGTATGTTGGGTGCAGCAATCGGCAGCAAAACCCTCTATTTACTCGAAGATCCATCGTTCTTTATGCAGAATCTCAACAACTGGCAGTTGCTCTTGGCTGGCAAGTCGCTGGTCGGTGGCATACTGGGCGGTTGGATTCTCATTGAAGTAGCAAAAAAGCTGGTTGGGGTTAAGTCAGCCACTGGTGATAGTTTTGTTGTACCGCTCATTGTCGCTATGGCCATTGGCCGCATTGGTTGTTTTCTATGTGGTCTATCAGACCATACTTACGGACTGCCAACTGATTTGCCCTGGGCACTTGATTTTGGTGACGGCATGCGCAGGCATCCAACCCAGCTCTACGAAATATTGTTTTTGGTCACGCTTTTGCTGGCCTTCACTCAACTGGTTAAGCAAAATCTGCAGCAGGGCGAGTTGTGGAAGATTTTTGTCCTGGCCTATTTGTCGTTTAGATTTTGCGTTGAGTTCATTAAGCCTGTTGCCCATGTATACTGCGGTTTAGACATTGAACAAGTGGTGACCATTGGTGCCTATATTTACTATGCACCATACTTAATTTCTAAGCTCCGACCTAAGACTGCACAAGGAGCTGTTCAATGAAGACGGCAGATCGCCCGTATATCTTTTTTGAACTAACCAATAGTGTTTGTTCTACTTGTTTGGAAAAAATTGAGGCAAAAATTGTTTTTCAAGACGAAAAGGTCTATCTCTTAAAAAACTGTCTCAAGCACGGTCGCGAAAAGGTCTTAATTTCTACAGATATTGAATATTTCAAGCTGTCACGCAGTTTCTTGAAGCCGGGGCAGCTGCCGTTGCGCTTCAATACGGAGACTAAGTTTGGTTGCCCCTACGACTGTGGCTTGTGCCCTGATCACGAGCAGCATAGCTGTTTGACCTTAATTGAAGTGACTGACAAGTGCAATCTGGAATGTCCGGTCTGCTACGCTGAATCAGGCCCTAATGCCGGTGCTCATCGCTCACTAGAGCTAATTGATTTTATGCTGGACGAACTTGTGAAAAATGAGGGCGAACCAGATGTGGTGCAGATTAGTGGCGGTGAACCAACTATTCATCCCCAATTTTTTGACATTCTTGATCTGGCTAGAAGTAAGCCCATTCGCCACTTAATGGTCAATACCAATGGTGTAAGAATTGCTCGGGATCGCGATTTTTGTGCGCGCTTAGCTACCTATATGCCAGGCTTTGAGGTCTATCTACAGTTTGATGGCTTGCGCCAGGAGACTTATACAGAATTACGTGGTGAAGACTTAACTGCTGTTCGACACAAGGCCCTGGCTCATCTTAACGAATTTGATATTGCCACGACTCTGGTTGTAACTTTGGCCCGCGGGCTCAATGATGACGAGATTGGAGATATTATTGACTTTGCTTTGAAGCAGCCCTGTGTCAGAGGGGTGACCTTTCAGCCAATCCAATCAGAAGGGCGGGTCTTAGGCTTTGACCCAGCCGATAGGCTGACTTTAGCGGAAGTTAGACAAAAGATTTTGCAACAGTCACAAGTCTTTAGTGACGATGACATTATTCCTGTACCTTGCCACCCGGACTGCATCGCTATGGCCTATGCCATAAAAATAGACGATAAAGTGGTGCCCTTATCTGGAGTGATTGGTTCAGATGTATTGCTCAAAGAAGCTGGCAATACCATTCAGTATGAATCAGACCCAGCTGTCCGAGCCAAAATATTTGAATTGTTTTCCCTTGGTAAAACCACAGGCACGGTCTCCCATGCCATTGGTGACCTCTTGTGTTGTCTTCCCAAGCTAGAGTTTCCCTCTGAGCTTTCCTATAAAAATATTTTTCGCATAATCATCATGGAATTTTTGGATAAATACAATTTTGACGTCAGGTCGGTAAAGCGCACCTGCGTGCACATTGTTCACCCTGATGGGCGCATAATTCCCTTTGATACCTATAATATGTTCTATCGTGGCAACCTTGACGTCAAAGCCCTTTCAAAACACCAGGTTGAGCAAACGATATGAGCTTACTTGATAGTCACTATCTCGAATTTGATCAGTCTTTTGAGCAGGCCTGGGAGCTGGTGCAGCAGTGTCTCTCTAATTCAGCTCAACCTGGCTTTGAGTGGAGAGTTGAAGACGACAAAGAAGCTAAACGTATTACTGCCACAGGTGAAATAGGCAATGCTTTTCAGATCCAAAGACAGTTGATTTTGCAGCTGGTGTTTTCTGAAGGAGCTGAGAAAGGCCGCCTTGACTTGCATTATATGGTTGTGCCCCTGCGCAACATTGAACCGGCATTGGCTATATTTCAAAAATTTAGAGAACAAATCGAACTGGCTTTTGCCTCGAAATTGACTGCCTATAAATCTGCATCCACTGCTCTGCAACTAGAATCGGCGGCCAGTACTAGTTTAATCAAAGGCTTCGAGTTTGTTCTGGTGGGCAATGTTGCCCTATTTACTTTGCTGGCTTTCACCATGGGAATTGCTGCCGCTGGGGGTATAGTCATTTGCCTACAGGTTCTCTGGATACCAGTGGGCATTATTTCTAGCTTCTATAGGTCGCTAACTAGACCGCAGACAATCAAAGGGATAGCCATTAAGCCTTTAGAAAGAGTCTGGCTCGGCTCTCTAGCCTTTGGCGGAGGCATGCTTATTTCTGCCATTGTTTGTCCTATTATTCTCTGGGGCCTCTGCACTGGTTTGTCATTTGTCGCTCGCGGTGGTGGTTAGAGTATAAATGAGCTTACTAGAAGGCCACTATGTTGAATGTGCTCGCTCATTTGAGAGTGCCTGGGAGCTAGTTCTCCAAGCCCTGGAGGCTTCATCAAAGCCTGGCTTCGTCTGGCAAGTTGAGCCTGACCACCCGGCTAAGCGCATTCATGCCACCATGGATTTTGGTAATGCCTTTGAAGTGAAGCGGCATTTGACCCTGGAGCTGGTCTTCTCGCAAATCGGCGACGCTTTGCGCCTAGAAATGCACTATGTAATTATTCCTATGATCAATATCGGGCAGTCTGAGAAGCTACTGCAAACGGCTAGAGAGAAAATAGGTCAGGTGCTCACTGCCGGTCAAGAGATTTATCAAGTTGGTGTCATTCCAGCTAGTAGTGAAGTTCGTACTGAAGTTGAAAGCAGTGATCGCTTGTTGCAATGCATCGAGATGGTGCTTCTGCTCAATTTGGTTTTAGTGGTCATATTTTCGCTGACGACAAAATCGCTACAGTCGGCTATGTCTATGGTTTTAATGCTGCAATTCTTTTGGATTCCAATTGCTGTCTTCTACGCCTTGTTCTCAGGTTTTAGCAAGTTGAAGCCTGGCTCAAGCTGGAGCTTCGGCAGCGTCGTTGTCGGCACCTTCGGTGCTATTGGCCTAGTTCTTGGTGGTATCGCTATTAGTGCTGTTGCCTTTGTCATTATTTTATTGGGCCTGTGCGGTGCTCTGTTCGGACACTCTCAGGGTTAGGTACCAATTTTCTTTGCTGCTGGAGTTTCTGTATGCTCAAGACCTGTATTGCCTTAAGTAGAACAAGTCTCAGCACTGCTATTGCAACCTTTGCTCTGCTGCTTTTATTGCCATTTTCGCCTGGCACTGCGGCACCTCTGAGCCGAGCTAGTGAATCTTTGCGCATGGCTAATAGCTTGATTGCAAAGAACAACCACAGAAAGGCTTTACCTTACTTGAACCGGGCTATAGAACTTGATCCTAAATCAGCGGAAGCTTATTATCAGCGCGGTTATGTGCACTTTTCGCTCGAAGAAATAGAGCAGGCAGAACTTGATCTAAATAAAGCAATCTCTCTCGATCCGAAGATGGCAGAGGCCTATTTTCAAAGAGCCAGAGTCTACGGTGAACAAGGCAAAGTAGATTTAGCATTAAGCGAATCAGCAAAGGGCATTGCTCTTAGTGGTAGCAAGTGTCGATCGCACTGGTTTCAAGATCGAGCAGCCTGGTATGCCCAGAAAGGTGATAATGCTCATGCCATAGAGGAATATACCCGCTCAATTCAAGCCAATCCACAAGACTTTTGGCCTTTTTTCTTTCGTGCCTCTATCTACTACAAGGCTGGCTCTTACGCAAAAGCTATCTCTGACCTAAATATTGCGGCCAAGCCGCCCAGCAACGTTAGTCTTGGCCGTATACGCTCCCTGCGAGCTCAATGCTACGACAAGTTAGGGCAGCATGACCTCGCCGCCAAAGATAGAAAAGAGGCCAATAGTGACGCTCTCAAGCAAATGGCTGATTTCTAGAGGCGATGATATTCGACCTAGCGTACGTAAGCCAGTGGGTTGTTAGGCTTACCATTCACTCTAACTTCAAAGTGTAAGTGTGGTCCGGTGGAGAATCCGGTGGTTCCTTCATAAGCAATGACATCGCCTTTCGCGACGTTATCACCAGCACCCACGGCCACTCTAGATAAGTGAGCATAGAGTGTCGCCATGCTGTTGCCATGACTGATGATTACTACTTTTCCGTAGCCACCATACCAACCTGTATAAAGAACGTTGCCACCATCGGCGGCGTGAATGGCTGAGCGGTTCGGGCCAGCCAGGTCAACCCCAGAGTGGAACTTGCGCACGCCGAATATGGGGTGTTTGCGCCAACCGAAAGGTGAGGTTACTGGCGCTCTTAGTGGCATACACATGTTGCCAGAGCCAACAGTAATTGGTCCGCCTTTTTTGCGGTTAGAGCTTTCCATAACGAAAATTTGTTTCTCTAAACGAGCAGATTCGTTGGCTAGCTCTCTTTCTGCTTGTTCGTAGAAGGCGCGCTGACTGCGCAGACGCTCAGCTGTCTGTTGTTGACCCAGCTTCTCTTTGGCAATAGCCATGGCTTTCTCAGCAATCTGTGAAACTAGATCGGCCAGCATATTCTTTTGCGCACCAAGCTGCTGCTTATTCTGTGAAAGCATTGACTCGCGTAAGCGCAATTCATCAATCAGCTTTTTATCTTGTTCTGCTACACGCTCTTGATAGTAGAGACGATCTAGCAGGGTTTGCAAATTGTCGACTTGGAAGAGCATTTCGACAAAATTTAAGCGATTGCCTTCATAGATTTCTCTAAGGCGGAAGGCTGCTGACTCTTGCAAGCTGGCTTCTTTGGTTTTCACCGTAGTCAGTTTTGCTTGTGTTTCGTTTATTTTGTTTTCGGTGTGGCTTACTTGTTGCTTAGTGTTGGTCAACTTGCCGGTGGTGGCAGCTAGCTCTCTTTGAATGACGCCAAGCTTTGCATAAGCCTTGCGCTCATTTTTTCTAATCTCTTGCGCTTTGTTGTGATACTCGCGCTTCTCTCTTTCTAACTTTTGCTTCTCTTGTTGTAAGAGACGCTTCTTGGCCTCATTGGAGCTACCGCTCTCGTAGGCGACAACGGTGCTAGCCGAATGGTGCAAGCTTGAGTGCACGTCTGTGGCACTGGCTGGCAATGTCTGGCTGCCTAGAGTCATTATTGATAGAGACACTGCTGATAGTGCAGCGCTTCTGATATTTTTAAATTTCAATTTTGGGGAAACCAATCTGAATGCCTGCAATATCTGAATCTGAAATTGAGTATCTTGATGGGAAGTGCAGTCTACCATTGAAAACCTGCTGAGGCAAAGAACCCTCAATATGCTTTAAGTCTATAGCCGAAAGATATGCCAAATTTTAGCTATAATTTGGCCTGCTGGTTGCCGTGGCTTCAGCGTTTAGGCACTGAACCGGTGCCAGAGGTCGATTGTTGAAATAACTTCAACACTTGGAGCATTATCTCAACATTTGTCACATGTTGTCATATAGTATCCACCGACGCCTAAACCCCGTTTTGACCGACTAATTCCCGACTAATTCCCTCTAATGTTTGAAGAGCAAGATAAAATGTTGAAAGAGATTGTCAAGTATCCTTTGTCTATCAAGGGTCTATCCACAACTGAATTTACTGAAGTAAAAAGCCCCTTCAGTGGCGAAGTGGTGGCCGTGGTCGGTCAAGCTGACGAGAAAGCAATTGATGCTGCCCTGAGTCAAGCTAAAGAAACCTTTGAAACTGTGATGAAGAATATGCCAGCGTACAAGCGTTCGGAAATTCTGGCCAAGACTTCACAGCTAATTCTCAGCAATATCGAAGACATGGCTCAGACTATTGCCTTAGAAGGCGGCAAGCCAATTAAGGATGCCCGGGTGGAAGTCTCGCGCGCGGCCAATACTTTTGCCATTGCCTCACGCGAAGCTCTGCGCTTAGATGGTGAGCAACTACAAATGGATACCAATGCTGGCAATGAGGCCCGTGTTGGCATGATCTTGCGCGAGCCCATTGGTGTGGTGGCAGCGGTAACGCCATTTAATTTTCCTTTGAACCTGGTGGCGCATAAACTTGCCCCGGCCATTGCCGCCGGCAACACTGTTGTGCTTAAACCCTCCTCTCAAACTCCTGTTTCCAGTTTTAAATTAGCCGAGCTGCTCAAGCAAGCCGGGCTTCCAGAAGGTGCTCTGATTGTCACTCCCTGTCGTGGTGCTAAAGGCAACGCCCTGGTGCGTGATTCTAGAATTGCTCTTTTAACTTTTACTGGTTCGCAAGAAGTAGGTTGGAGATTGCGCGGTGAAGTGCATGCTGGCGTCAGGGTAATTCTTGAGCTGGGTGGCAATGCCGGAATTGTAGTGCATTCGGACGCCGATCTTGAGGCTGCCGCTAAAGCTGCTTGTCGTGGCGGCTATGCTCATGCTGGCCAAATTTGTATTTCAGTGCAACGGGTTTATGTGCAGAGCAAGGTATACGATCAGTTCTTGGATAAATTCAAAAGTCTTGTTGCCGCGCTCAAAGTTGGTGATCCACTAAGTGACGATACTGATGTTGGTCCATTGATTGACGCTGGATCTGTCGACAAAACCATTGAATGGGTCGACGAAGCTGTTAAAGGAGGAGCCAAACTCGTTCACGGTGGCAAAAAGTGCGGCAACAATTTGGTTGAGCCAGTGATATTGACTGAGACCAATCGCGGTATGTCGGTGGTTTCTGAAGAAGTCTTTGGACCGATTGTCAGCATTATGAAGTATGACACTGTAGATGATGCCATTGCTTCTTGTAATGATTCTCGATATGGTCTGCAAGCCGGTGTGTTTACTGCTAATGTTGATGTCGCCTTTAAGCTTGCCCGTGGCATCGATGCTGGTGGCGTCATGGTTAACGATGCTCCCACTTTCAGAGCTGACCATATGCCTTACGGCGGCCGGAAAGAGTCGGGCTTAGGCTTAGAGGGTATACGCTACGCTCTTACTGAAATGACTCAGCCTAAGTTCATTTGTCTCAATTTAAATCCAAATGTGTAAACGACCATGGTCAAAATAGACGATCGTTTTCGCGAAGCAATTCAGGCAATTGATGGTGCCTTGGTTGTGTCGTGTCAAGCTAGCAGCGGCGAGCCCCTCAATCATCCTGATCATATTCTGGCTATGTCGCTCTCTGCTCTCAATGGCGGGGCTCGCGCCCTGCGTTTAGAGGGGGTTGAGAACGTCAGGCATGTGCGAGCCGCTGCTGAGAAACTCTTTGAAGGTCATTTACCTATTGTTGGTTTGACTAAATCAGAGATTCCTGCCGCTGAGAAGTTGTCTTCTGTATATATCACTGCCAGCTTTGCTGAAGCTGAGGCCCTGGCCGAAGCTGGTGCAGATTTTATTGCTCTAGATGCTACTGGTCGCAAGCGAGCTGACCAGCTCAGCTTAAAGGAAACCATCGACAAGATTCATAACCAGTTGAACTTGCCTGTTTGGGCCGATTGTTCCACTTTTGGTGAGGGAATCGCCGCTGACGAAGCCGGAGCTGATATTATCTCAACCACGCTCTTTGGCTACACTGAAGAGACTGCTTTGCCTAAAGATCACGGCCCTGGTTTGGATTTGCTCAAAGAATTTGTCGATCATATTGCCTCGCCAGTGATTCTTGAAGGCCGTATTTGGACACCCGAAGAGCTTACTCGAGCCTTCGATCTTGGTGCCTATGCTGTGGTTGTTGGTTCAGCCATTACCAGGCCGCAATTGATTACTGAGCGTTTTGTTAAGGCCATTCCTTCAAGAAGGGTTCGTATGCCTGGCTTCAAACCTAGCCGCTAAATAATGACCTTATACCAGTACTACACACTCTTCCCTATAATCATCCTCTCAGGCATTTCACTGGGCGTGCGTTCAATGATGCCTCTGTCCTGGGGGAAAGGCCTCGTTCTGCAAAGTTGCCTGGTGCTTGTGGCAGTGCTTATTGGTGTTCTTCTCAAGAATATATGGATTGCACAGATCGCCGGTTGGACTTTATTTCTCTTGTTCCATGTGCCGGCCTGGTACATTTTTGGTCAAGCCAAAAATTCAATGACGCGCATGAACACCGACGAAATGGCCAAGTGGGGCAAATTGCTACCCTTAGTGTTTTGGGGCTTGCCTGGCCAGTTTTGGAAAGACATGGTTGATGCCTATATTGCTTTTTCTAAGGAAAATCCAGCTTTAGGTGAAGAACTTTTAGGCCGCTGGCAAAACTCGCCAGCTCTTCCAGATAGCCTCAAAGATGTTCCCATTCAATATGGTCTCTATGGCAATTGCCTCTGCTGGCAGTGGCAGGCTGTGGTTGATGACTTCGAGAAATTGCGCTTTGCTGCTCGCAAGGCTTCGCCCATGCTTTATTTCTCCGCTGCCAGAGCTTATATCGAGTTAGGTTTATATAAGAAGGCTGCAGAGTGTCTGCGACAATCGCGCTTTGATGAATCTATTACTCCTCTTGATTCTCTTGCTACAGCCCTACTGCCCTTTTTCTCTTTATGTGGTGCTCGCAATCAAGTAGACCAGCTATTGGCCGTCATTAGCGAAGCTAAGATTACACTCCCTGAGGCCCTTTCACTTTATTGGATGGGGCGCTGCCTCACTAAAGAAGGTGAGATCGCTCAAGCCCAGGCGGCATTCGAAAAAGCGCTGAGCAAAACTGAAGTGCCGATTTTGCGTAAGCGCATTCAGTACGCTCTTGATCAAACCAATTTAGATAGTGAGATTGTGCATAAGGGCAGCGTCGCTTTTACTGTCGATGAGTGCAAAGCCGAGATGAAGGACATTTGGTCTCATTTTCAGCGTGGCGCCTTCATTCAAGAAATCTTGGCACCACGTCGGCGCTCACCTGTGGTTAACGGCTTGCTCTTCGTAAACCTAGCTGTCTTTCTACTGGCTGACCCGCATTTTAAGCTGGCACCGGGTCTTGCCCTTTCGATATTTAGCAGCGGCATGCTTTCTGATGCGGTGATTAAGCATGGCGAATACTATCGTTTGCTCACTTATATGTTCTTGCACACAACCGTGATTCATCTTGGTGTCAATATGCTTGGGCTTCTGGCTTTTGGTCGCATCACTGAGAATATTTTTGGCACCAATCGCTTTCTTGCAATCTATTTCTTCGGTGGTGTTCTCTCGGGGGTTGCTCACCTCCTGTTGCGTCCTGATGAGCCGGCTGTTGGCGCTTCAGGAGCAATTCTTGCCATCTTCGGTGCGGTTGGTGTGGGCATCTGGAAATTGAAGGCGGTCTTGCCGCAGTCATTGCGCAAGCGCTATTTATGGATGATGGTGGCTATTGCTATGTCGCAAATAGTAATGGACCAATTCATTCCACACATTGCTGTTTTCGCCCATCTTGGTGGCCTAATTGCTGGTATCGCATTAGGTGCTGTGACATCAATTCGTACCCCATCGAAAGAAGTTATCGATGGTACCCAGAAGTTTGTTGAAGGCTAAGCAATTTCGCCTTGTTGCAGTGATGCCATAGTGCTAGATTATAGCGGTGGCAGCAGCTGCCAAGAGCTTCTTGTAAAGAGTCAAAGATTATGCACGATTGTCCTACCTGCAAAGTTCCACTCCATGGCCATGAGCTTGTCTGTCCCTCCTGTGGTACAAAGCAGAGAGTAAAGCTAGGCTCTAGCAAGCTTTTTGGTAGTGAGCAAGCGGCTCAGAAACCAACTATTAATTTGATGCCTTTTGTCGCGGCTGGGTTGATTGCCCTAGGTGTTGCTGGCTATCTCTTGAAAGATAGTTGGATTGGGCAACTTATTAATCGTCCACCGCAGGTGGAAGATCCAATTGCCAAAATGACTTTCCTCGAAGCCCGAAACATAATCGAAACTAAGATTACTGAAGGGGTTGCTGCTACTGGTGGAAAAACCACTTTTAAGTGGCAACGAGCTGGTGCAGAAGTTGATAAGACTAGTGAAGGCCCAGTCGAAGTTGAAGCTCAAGTTGAGTTGAAAGACCCGAGTGAGCGTAAAGCTATTATTGATCCAGTCAAAGAGTATTTTGAAAAAGCTGGCATAACCACTCTCAACGTTAAAGACGAAAAGTTGCATGCCACTTGGACCTACTCGGTAACTCCTGCACCTGCTTCGGCTCAGGCTGAATAAATGGCAAGTAAGAAGAGATTGCCACTAGCAATTGCTCTTACTTTAGCTCTTGCCGGCATGGCAATTTATGTGTTAGGTCAGTTCGATGACGATTCTTCTGGCGGGGCTCAAGCGCAGACGGCAGATGCTAGCACTAGCAGTCAACCCAGCGTTCTCTATTCAATATTTGACCCAAAATTCAACTTGGTTGCTGGTAATTATTTGATACCTAGTGGTTGGCAGGCTCAGAGCCAGGTTGTTTGGAACATTGAGCATTTTAGCCAACCACTGCAATTGCATTCTGTTGCTTGTAGTGCCGACGGCAAATGGGCCTTAGAATTTTTCCCCGCTGAGCAATTCGTCTGGCTGGTGCCGAGAGCTATGGCTCGTCCAGGTCAACCATTAGGTGACGGAGCTACGCTGCTTCCGCCAGTCTCAGCCCAGGAGGCCATGCAATATTTTGAGATAGCAAAGCTGCGTGGCTCTGCTGAGAATTTGAAAATCGAGCAGATTGTCCCTGTGCCAGAACTGGTTCAGCGTCTTGCCATTGCCACGCCTGCTGGCGCTATGCAAGAGTGTGTTTGTGCCAAAATTACATATGTGCTCAATGGCCAACCGATGGAAGAAGAAATCTATGGCGTAAAGACTGCCTTTAATGGTGTGCCCAGCCGCAGTTACACGGCTGGTTCAATGGTGCAGTATAACTGGGGCTTCGGTACCCTCTTTAGCTTTAGAGCCCCCCAGGGGCAGCTAGAAGGTCAACGCCACAATTTCTGGGCTATGGTCAGCTCATTCAAGCCGAACCCCGCATGGCAGGCTGTTCGAGCCCAGGTGCAGCAGCAAGCTCTGCAGCATAATAATTGGCGCTTGCAAGAAACTGCTAGTTCTATAGCTAATGCCAATAAGCTAGGACAGATGGTTGTAGCTGGTAATGCTCAATTTTTTGCCAATCAAGCTGCTCGTCGCGACCAAGAATATGCTTCTGATCAAATGCGCTTGCAGGCTCGTTCTGCTCCCTCTACTGCAGGCTCTGGTATGAGCCAAACAGAGGCCTTTGGTGACCTGATGATGGGGCGGGAAACAGCTGCCGACGGCTCAAAGCATGACGGCTATCACAATTCAATTTGGACAGACGGTCAGGGTAATTACCGGCCCAGCAATGATCCTAATTACAATCCTAATATCAATTCAAGTGGCAGCTGGACTCAGATAGATAAGATGCCTCTAGGCCGCTAAGCTCTATTTTCAACGGCTTACATTAGACGATCTCCCTAGTACCAGTTGACAATTAGTACTATTTTGTCGATTCGTCAAATATTGAGGTTGTTGTGCCACATAGCAAAGCGCTTCGGTTTGCCTATTTAAATTTCCGTTCGGCAAACGGGAATGCTATGGCAGAGTTTGCCCCAGCTCTAATTGTTTTGTTGATCTGCATTTTCTTTCCTCTCGTCGACATGTTGGCTGTGGGCTTGGCCTACTGTGACGCCCAAGTATTGAATACCAACCAGGTGCACGAAGCCTCTTTGCTAGATTGGCATGAGGCAGTAAACCCGAATGGAACGGTTTGTAAAGGCATACCAGACCAGTGGTTGAGCGGCATGGGGAAGTTCGTCAAAGTTGCTAGCCCGCCAACCACAAGCATTAGTTATCGCGACGGCGAGTCAACTACGGGTGTGACAGATAAGATCGTTAGTGTCACTACTACTCTAGTTTGTACGCCGTTTCTTTCTATTCCTCTTCCGGTATTAAATGTTCCAGGGCTAAACGGTCCGATGGCTTTTTCTATAACATCAGAGCGGCCCATGGAGAATCCCGACTATGCTGGTCCGGCTAATGCTGGTGGCTCTGGTGGCGGTTCTGGCGGTGGTGCCGGTGGTGCTGGTGGACCGGGACCAGGCGGCCCTGGACCAGGGGGCCCTGCTGGACCTGGTGGACCGAGTGGCCCTGCTGGACCGAGTGGCCCTGCTGGACCTGGTGGACCGAGTGGCCCTGCTGGCCCTGGTGGACCGAGTGGCCCTGCTGGCCCTGGTGGACCGAGTGGCCCTGCTGGACCTGGTGGACCGAGTGGCCCTTCTGGCCCTGGCGGCCCGAGTGGCCCTGCTGGACCTGGCGGCCCGAGTGGCCCCGCTGGACCTGGCGGACCGAGTGGCCCTGCTGGACCTGGCGGCCCGAGTGGCCCTGCTGGACCTGGCGGACCGAGTGGCCCTGCTGGCCCTGGCGGCCCAAGTGGCCCTGCTGGACCTGGCGGCCCGAGTGGCCCCGCTGGACCTGGCGGACCGAGTGGCCCTGCTGGCCCTGGCGGCCCGAGTGGCCCTAAAGGCCCCAGTGGACCTTCTGGCCCAAGTGGCCCCAAAGGTCCGGGTGGCCCTTCTGGACCCGGTGGACCGAGTGGCCCTGGTGGACCGGGAAGCTCGGCTAGCCCTGCTGGACCTGGTGGTCCTTTTGGCCCCGGTGGTCCTGGTGGACCTGCTGGCCCTGGCGGTGCTGGTGGACCTGCTGGTCCTGCTGGACCCGGAGGCCCTGCCGGACCTGGTGGTCCCAGTGGACCGGCCGGTTCCGCTACACCCGGAGGCTAATCATCGCTCTGCCTAAGTGCCAAATAAAAAGGCGGCTTCAGGAGCCGCCTTTTTGATTACTTACTTACTTACTTACTTACTTATTTATTTCTTCTTGCCGCCGCCCAAAACGCCGCGGATGAATTTACCTAATGGATCATAGAACTCATCTACCACTCTTTCCTTCAATGGAATGATGGCATTGTCTGTGATGTGAATATCCTCGGGACAAACTTCAGTGCAGCATTTTGTGATGTTGCAATAGCCAATGTGGCCTTCATCCTTCAGGTACTTCATACGGTTCGCTTCATCGAGCGGATGCATTTCCAGTCCAGCTACTCGCACCATGAAGCGCGGGCCCATGAAGTTGTCTTTGCGCTCGTGATCGCGCAGAACGTGGCAGACATTCTGGCAAAGGAAGCACTCGATACATTTGCGAAACTCTTGAACGCGCTCGATATCTTCTTGATAGATAGTCCAGTCGGCGTCAGGTGAAGGCGAAAATGCTTTGATTTTTTTATTGACTTCGTAGTTCCAGCTAACATCGGTGACCAGGTCTTTGATGATTGGAAAAGTTTTGATTGGCTGTACGCAGATGTCTTCGCCATCTTTGAACGAATCCATTCTTGATTTACACATCAAAGAAGGCATGCCGTTTACTTCAGCACTACAGGAACCGCACTTAGCTGCCTTGCAATTCCAACGTACGGCTAGCTCAGGGTCAAAGTTTTGTTGAATGTAGTGAATGGCGTCTAGCACGACCATCCCAGCTTCAACCGGCACTTTGTAAGATTGAAACTCACCCTTATCTTTAGTGCCTCTGTATACCTTCAGGGTCGCTTGGCGACCGTTCGACTCAGGCATTGGCGGGCTCCTTTTTTACGAAAAGATCTTGAAGTTCTGCAGGCATCTCTGGCAGTGGAGTGTGCTCCAGAACCATCTTGCCATCAGGTCCTTTACTGCAGGCAGAGTTCTTTGTTCCCCAGGCTTTTTCAGTGTTGGGATAGTCGAGGCGGCTATGAGCACCACGGCTTTCATGGCGAGATAAGGCGCTGCGAGCAATGGCTTCTGAGCAAATCATCATGTTTTTGAGATCGCGGCACATGTGCCAACCAGGGTTAAAGGCTTTTGTACCTTTCGCACCGGCTTTCTCTACTTCTGCTTTGAGCTCTTCTAGCTTGGCCACCCCAGTGGCTAGTTCTGCTTCTTCACGGAAGATGCCGACATAGGTCGACATGATTTTGTTCAGCTCTTTGTGCACGTCGTATGGATTTTTGCCGTCCTTGAGCAAGAACGGTGCTTCCATTTCAGCGATGGCTTCTTTGACAAACTTGTCGTCAATCTTCGGTTCAGTATTTAGGCCTTTGACATACTCAACGGCGCCAGCACCAGCTCTCTTGCCGAATACCACAAGGTCAGACAAGGAATTGCCGCCGAGGCGGTTGGCACCGTGCATGCCCCCAGAGCATTCTCCAGCAGCGAACAGTCCAGGCACCCGTGACATTTGAGTTTCAGCATCAACTCTAATACCACCCATGGTGTAGTGCATAGTTGGTCCAACTTCCATTGGGCCAGCTGTGATGTCTACATCCGCCAGGTCTTTGAACTGGTGATACATCGAAGGAAGTTTCTTCTTCACGCGCTCTGAATCTTGATAGCTGATATCAAGGAAGACACCACCGTGAGGAGAACCGCGTCCTTCTTTTACTTCGGTGTAGATGGCACGGGCGACGTTATCGCGAGTCGACAATTCTGGTGGACGACGGGCTTCAGTGCGGGTTCCAGCCAGTGCAGCATTGACCCAGGTGACCGCTTCAGCTTCGTCAGCGGCATAATCGTTTCTAGTGGCTTCAGGTAGGTATTTGAACATGAAGCGCTCGCCCAGGCTGTTGCGCAAGATGCCGCCTTCGCCGCGCACCCCTTCTGTTACCAGAATGCCGCGTACTCCTGGTGGCCAGACCATGCCAGTGGGGTGGAACTGAATAAATTCCATATCGATTAATTCAGCGCCAGCGTCGTAGGCTAAGCCCTGACCATCACCAGTGTATTCCCACGAATTGGACGTCACGGTATAGGCTTTGCCTGTTCCGCCGGTGGCGAGAACAATGGCTTTAGTTTTGAAGAGAATATAGCGACCATCTTCGCGGTAATAGCCAAAAGCGCCAGCGATCTTGTCGCCGTCTTTGATTAGCTTGGTGATGGTGCATTCCATATAAACTTCGATGCCCTGGTGGACACCACGGTCTTGTAGTGTGCGAATCATCTCCAGACCAGTTCTGTCACCGACGTGGCAGAGACGCTTCCAGGTATGACCACCAAAGGCTCGCTGCAAGATTTTGCCGTCTTTAGTGCGGTCGAACACTGCACCCCAGCGCTCTAGTTCTTTCACCCGGTCTGGTGCTTCTTGAGCGTGCAACTGAGCCATGCGCCAGTTGTTTAGCTGCTTGCCACCGTTCATGGTGTCTTTGAAGTGGGTTTGCCAACCATCCATCGGGTCTACGTTTGCTAGAGCAGCGGCGACACCGCCTTCTGCCATAACAGTATGCGCTTTGCCTAAGAGTGATTTGCAGACCAGTCCTACGCTGACACCCTGGCCGGATACTTCGATGGCGGCTCTTAGGCCTGCTCCACCGGCTCCAATTACCAGGACGTCGTGTTCTCTAATTTCGTATTCGCTCATAATTTAAAATAATTGAAATGCAATGTTGGGATCGACACAGGTGTAACGGATATATAGATCAGTCAGGGCCACAGAAAACAGTGAGGTCCAAGCCCATTGCTGGTGACGCTCATTGAATTTTGTTACTAGCTGCCAGGCCTGGAAGGCAGGTTTAACTTTTGACTCATTGGAAGGGCAGGAGAAGCAATCTTCTTTGCCGCCGACGATGTGTCTGCAAGCATGGCAGCCAAAGGTGTAACCAGATAGAAGAATGCAGTTGGCGATCATTACGAGGGTGAGCACACTCATGTGGAATGATCCGTCGTAATAGAGAGTCTTGATGGCATCCCACCAGAGAATCAGCAGTACTGGTGTAGCCACATAGAAGGCATAGCGGTGAAGATTTTGCAGCACAAAGGGGAAGGATTGTTCGCCAGTGTAGCCTTTGCCTTTGAACATGCCCACGGTGCAGGCCGGTGGATGCATAAAGTAAGAGCGGTAATAGGCCTTGCGGTAGTAGTAGCAAGTCGCTCTAAATGAAAGAGGAATCCAAAGAATCAAGAAGGCTGGCGATAGTGGCCACCACGGCACATAATCTTTCAAATTAGGAGAATAGAAAGGTGAGAGGTAAGGGCCTACTTCATAGAGATTGTTTTCGATGGCTCTGCCAGTTGCATAAATGCCGAAAGCCGTAAAAACAAAAGCAATAAGAAATGGTTCAACCCACCAGTTGTCTTTGCGTGAGGTGGGGCCTTCATAAGCTGGCACGGCATTTGATTGCGGGAGCTTTGATTCAGGCAGATCAGTAAGTTGCGATTGGGTCATTTGAATGTTCAATCTCCTGGGATGCTCAGAGCCATAACAGCTCCGGTCCACTATCGGACATAACAAATTATAGCCAGCTGAAACACTGTGTGACCCGGCTTTTGTCTAATTTTCGGAAACCTCAATCGCCCTACATTTGCTTGTCTAATTCGTTTCTATTGGCTTAGCTAGCATAAAAAGAAAGTTGCAAAGTACAAAAGCGTTGCTCGACCCGTCTCCTTATAATCCACTCATTTTGTTGTGGCTAGGAACTTGCCTTTGGCTCTGGCGTCTTTCTAAGAATGTTAGCTTTGAACTTTTTGTCCTAATTGGTCGTTATTAGCAGTATGGATACTAGGTTCAAATTTAGAAGGCTATCTCTTTCGAGAAGGCCTGGGCAAGGAGCTTTATCATGAATGCCAAAGTGCGTAAGTCTAAAACCAGCGAGAGCCGCAAGAAGTCTCAGGCGCAGCCTCTAACTAAGGCTGAGATAGCCGCCAATCAAGCTATCGCTAAAAGACTAGATGAATCTATTCCCCTGAATACGCCAGAATGGCACAAGGTGGAGCAAATGCTGATGCGTTTGACCGAGTTTGCCCCGACAGATCTGGTATTTGACGTAGCTAGTGCAATTGCCTTTTATGCTGACGATCAAGCTAAGCGTGGATATATACTAGGCACTCATGATTCGTGTAAATTAGTTGCCTAGTTTTGCGTGAGAACCAAGTTGCAAATTCGCCCAGCTCAGCTGTCTGATTGCCAAGCTATATCTAGTCTGTATAACTATTATGTTGAGAACTCGACAGCTACTTTTGCTTTAGAGCCTGAAGCGCTTGTTGAGCGTGAGGCCTGGTTGAGACAACACCAGGAAAACGGGCTGCCTGTGCTCGTGGCTGAGTTAGATAACCAAGTGGTTGCCTTTGCCTCCCTTTCTTTCTACCATCAGCGCTGCGCTTACCGGCAAACCGTTGAAGCGTCAATTTATGTTGATCATGAATTTCTTTCGCGCGGCTATGGCCGATTGCTTATGAAAGAATTGATGGAATTAGCAGAAAAAGCTGGGTTCCATGCCGTTCTTGGTTTGATCTGCAGCGAGAATACAGCCAGCATTAAATTGATGCTTGACTTTGGTTTCTTTGAAGCCGGCGCTCTCAAACAAGTAGGAAAAAAATACGATCGTTGGCTGGATGTGGCAATATTAGAGAAAATCCTCTAGTCACTAAAGTGCCAATTGAAATTCAAAGCTAAAATTCGCGGTTCTCAAGAAAAGTCTAAAGATGCTACGGCAGCTTTATCTGCCTTGTCTAGGCCGCAATCAACTCTTTGGCCCTATCTGTTTCTCGCTCCCCTTGCCTACCTGCTGCTCTCGCCGCGGGTAAATATGCGGCTCTATCGCCGCCTGCTTTTTCAACCTACAGCCTTCCCGGAACAGCTTAACGGTAGGTTGCCACCAGCAATGGAGGTTGAACCTGAAGAACTTTATTTCAACAGCTTTGGTGATCTAGATTCTAAAGAAACCTTGCATGGATGGTATTTCCAGCATCCTAAAGCCGATGCCCCCCTGGTTATTTTTAGCCATGGCAATTCGGGCAATCTCACTATTCGCGCCCCTCTCTTTCAACTGCTGCTTGAAAGTGGCGCTTCAGTGTTTATTTATGACTATCGCGGTTTCGGCAAAAGCACCGGCTCTCCGACAGTTGAAGGCGTCTATCAGGATGGCTTAGCGGCCTATGACTTTGTCGTCAATAAGTTTGGTTTGTCAGCTGAGCAAGTCTTTCTCTATGGAGAATCGCTTGGCGCTGCTGTTAGCAGTTTCATTTCGAGCAAGCGAAAGGCAGCGGGCCTGGTTCTACAGTCTGGTTTCAGCTCCTTGCGCAATATCGGCGGCGAGCGGGTTCGTGCTCTTAAGCTCTATCCCTCCTGGTTGTTTCCTATGCCAGGCACCAGTAGTCGCGATATTTTGGCAGCAGAGCACCCACCTCTGTTGATAATTCATGGCCAGCTTGATCAGTCTGTGGCTTTTCATCATGCTCAGGCACTCTATGATTGTGCTTCTCAGCCCAAGCAGCTATTGGCCCTACCAACTAGCGGACATTCTGATTTAGTGGCTACGGCAAAAGAGACTTTGAAAGAAAATCTCACTGCTTTCTTCAGCCGCTTTGGTCAATCTTAGTTACCCTCATTAATATATTGGTCACCCTAGATGCCCGCAGGCTCTAGCGGGTGTTAAATGGTAGTAAATATCCCTCGGCAATACTTAGCAGTAATAAGCGGAGGAGTCATGAATAATCAATATTATTTGGTCAAAGGCCTGAACAAGCTTGCCCAGGGCTGGCATGAATTAGGTGAAGATGCTGTTGCTAAAAGCATCTATCGCTACCTGATCAGCCTGCATCTAAGCAATCCGGCCGAAGCATTCGGCGATGACGACGGCGAATTTTCGGCCCTATTGCAAGACTACGATGCCCTTATTAAGTGCAGCGATATCGACGCAAAAGAGTTGGTTCACAACTAATTTTTTTGGCTATTCTCACGAATCAAGTTAAGAGCAGATCCGGCTCTGAACCAGCCGATTTGTTCTTCGGTCATGGTGTGCTTGACTGTAATTACTTCCATCGTTCCGTCATGGTGCTTGATTTCAACTTCAAGATTTTTACCCGGAGCAAGAGCACCGAGATTCTTGATGCTGAAACGGTCTAGCTCTTGAACCTTGTCGTAATCAGCTGGATTGACGAAAGTCAGGGCAAGAATGCCTTGCTTCTTCAAATTGGTTTCGTGAATGCGGGCAAAGCTTCTCACAAGAACGGCCTTGCAGCCTAAGAACCGCGGCGACATGGCTGCATGCTCGCGGCTAGAACCTTCGCCGTAGTTCTGATCTCCGATTACTAGCCAGCCGGTTTTCTCGGCTTTGTAGTGGCGGGCAACTTCAGGATAAGTCATGCGCTTCTGATTCAAGACATCAAGGCCGATTCCAACTTCTTTGCTGAAAGCGTTGATAGCGCCAATGAACATGTTGTCACTGATTTTATCGAGGTGACCACGGAACTTCAGCCATGGTCCAGCTGGAGATATATGGTCTGTGGTGCACTTGCCTAGGGCTTTGAGCAATACAGGAAGATTCTCGTAGTCTTTGCCATCCCAGGCGGCGAAAGGTTCGAGCAATTGCAGTCTGCCTGAATCAGGTGAGACTGCTACTTTTACTTGATCACCATCAACTGCTGGAGGGATATAGCCGTTGTCTTCAGACTTGAAGCCTTTTGACGGTAACTCAGGGGCCTGTGGTGGCACTAAGCTGAAGCTCTTGCCGTCGCTGCCCACCATTGTGTCTTTCATCGGATTGAACGACAGCGAACCGGATAGAGCCAGGGCTGTCACAATTTCAGGACTGCCGATGAAAGCTAGAGTTTCAGGGTTGCCATCATTGCGCTTTTGGAAGTTGCGGTTAAAAGAAGTAATGATCGAATTGCTTTCGCCTTGCTTGATGTCATCGCGCTTCCACTGTCCAATACAAGGACCGCAGGCATTGGCCAGCACTGTGCCACCAATACCTTCAAGAGTCTTCAGTTGACCATCACGGTCAATGGTCTCGTAGATCTGTTCGGAGCCTGGAGTGATCAAGAAGCCGCAGCTAGACTTGATACCATGGTCAGCCCCTTGCTGCGCTACATGGGCTGCTCTGCTCATGTCTTCATACGAAGAGTTAGTGCAGCTGCCAATTAAGGCATAGGTAAGTTTATCTGGATAGCCCTTAGCTTTGATCTCGGCGGCAAATTCTGAAATCGGGCGAGCTAAGTCTGGTGTGTGTGGGCCAACTACATAAGGCTCAAGCTTATCGAGATCGATCTCGACAACTTGGTCGAAGAATAGCTTTGGATTGGCAGCGACTTCAGGATCAGCCACCAGGCATTCTTTATATTGGTCGGCTAATTTGGCGAACTCTTCTCTCTTGGTGACGTTGAGATACTTAGCCATACGCTCGTCATAAGGGAAGATTGAAGTCGTTGCTCCAAGTTCTGCACCCATATTAGTGATGGTGGCTTTACCAGTGCAACTAATAGATTTTGTGCCTTCGCCGAAATATTCGACAATGGCTCCAGTTCCACCAGCAACAGTTAAGATACCAGCGATTTTGAGAATGACGTCTTTAGGCGAAGTCCAGCCGTTCAGCTTACCTTTGAGGTGAATGCCGATTAGCTTGGGCCAACGCAGACCCCAGGCTACTCCGGCCATGACGTCAACAGCATCGGCCCCGCCGACGCCGATAGCAACCATGCCCAGGCCGCCAGCGTTAGGGGTGTGCGAATCTGTGCCAATCATCATTGTGCCTGGTAAAGCATAGTTTTCTAGGACTACCTGGTGGATGATGCCAGCGCCGGGCTTCCAGAAACCAATGCCGTGCTTGTTGCTGGCTGATTCGAGGAAGTCGTAGACTTCTTTGTTTTCGTCAAGAGCGCGCTCCATGTCTTGCTCGGCGCCCACTCTTGCTTGAATTAGGTGATCGCAGTGCACCGTACTTGGTACTGCCACTGTTTTTAACTGAGCTTGCATAAACTGCAATAGAGCCATCTGTGCCGTGGCATCTTGCATGGCCACTCGGTCTGGTCTTAAGAAGGCATAGGTTTCGCCGCGCTTAACTTCTTCAGTCGGCCAGTGATCAAGGTGTGATGTCAACACCTTCTCTGCCAATGTTAGCGGTCGACCAAATTTCTCTCTCGCTTCTTGATGCTTCTTGGGTAGCGCTTCGTAGAGTTTTTTGATATCCGATACTTTCAATTCAGCCATTGCAGTCTCTCTTGTAGCTTCAGTCTAAGACTCTGATTGTACTATTTATCGCTGTCCAATTGCTTTTCAAGTGCTGCGCTGAGGCCGTATAGCAGGCTGTCTTAATTGAATATTTCAATTTGTTGACTGGCAGTGTTAGCATTGACGAGCAATTTTTTATATCGAGAAGAGATTTTGAAAGCACAAAAGCCGGCAATATTTATTCCAACTTTGTACTTTGCTTCTGGCCTTCCATACACTCTAGTTGTGCTTGTCTCGGTTATTTTCTACAAAAATCTCGGTGAGTCCAATGACTTTGTTGGAGTGGTTACCAGTTCTTTCTATCTAGCTTGGGTAGCCAAATTTCTCTGGGCGCCCTTGGTTGACCTGGTAGGCAAGAAAAGAATATGGATTGTGGTGGCGCAATTAGTTCTAGCGCTTACCTGTGTAGCTCTGGCTTTGAGCCTGGCCAGCAGTCAAATAGCGCTTTTAAGCATTGTTTTGTTTTCGATTATGGCCTTGATCTCCGCTACTCAAGATGTTGCCAGTGACGGCTATTATCTTGAAGTTTTAGACAAAGAACAGCAGTCGTATTTTGTCGGAGTACGAAATGCGTTCTATAAGATGGCAGTTTTGTTTGGTCAAGGCGGACTGGTGATGTTAGCTGGTTGGCTTGCCCATCAATCGTCCTTTGGTGTCAAAGGCGGTTGGTCTGTCGCTTTCTTGCTCTGCGCGGCCATTTTCGCTTTACTTAGTATCTTTCATTTCTTCAGCCTGCCGCAGCAAGCGCCAAGAGAAAATCTGAAGGATCCTTCAGGTATAGCAGAAGAGAAATCGGGCATTAGTCTCGCTGAATTTTTCACAGTTTTCCGCACGTTCTTTGCCCAAAAGGCAATCATACCGATTGTTCTTTATATATTGATATTTCGCCTCGGTGACGCTCTTATGCTGAAAATGGCGGCGCCATTTTTGCTTGATGCCCCTAAAGTCGGTGGCCTAGGTATTTCTACTGAGACTGTTGGGCTTATATATGGAGGGGTTGGTGTCGGCTTCCTCTTATTGGGCGGTATCGTAGGCGGTTTTGTCGTTAGTAAGTTTGGACTTAAGCGCACGTTAATGCCAACAGCAATTTTTCAAAATACCGCAATTTTGCTCTACTACTTTATGGCTACAGCAGCGCCTAGCGTATTACTTACCTCTGTTTGCAACGCCATCGAGCAATTTGCCTACGGATTGGGCACCGCAGCCTATACAGTGTTTTTGCTTAGAACTGTTAACCCTAAATACAAGTCTGGCCACTACGCTATTGCCACAGCTTTGATGGCCGCAGGCGTGATGGTACCTGGCATTTATAGTGGCAAGCTGCAAGGTGCCCTTGGCTATCCTCATTTCTTTTTACTCAGTTTCGTTCTGTCTATCCCTGGTATGATCACCATTCTTTTGTTGCCGCTTGAAGATAAATAACGAAAATGCAATACCGCAGAATTGGGAAATGGGGCGTCAAAGTCAGTGAAGTGTCATTGGGCAGCTGGCTAACCCATGGTGGATCAGTTGATGAGAAGAACTCCATCAAACAGGTTCAACATGCCTTTGAGCAAGGTATCAATTTCTTCGATAACGCCAATGTTTACGCCCAGGGTGCATCTGAAAGCGTCGTTGGTAAAGCTATTAAGACGATTAAGCGCGACTCTATATTTCTTGCTACCAAAGTCTTCTTTCCCATGGGAGATGGCCCAAACGATAAGGGCCTTTCGCGCAAGCATGTATACGAACAGTGCCATGCCAGCCTTAAGCGTTTAGGCAGCGATTATATCGACCTCTATCAGTGTCATCGTTTCGATCCTGAAGTACCAATGGAAGAGTTGGTGCGTACCATGGATGATTTGACAAGGCAAGGCAAGATTCTCTACTGGGGCGTTAGCGAATGGAGTGGCTCTCAAATAGAGGATGCTCACCGGGTTGCTAACGAACTCAATGCCGTGCCACCAATTTCAAATCAACCCTGCTACAACATGCTGACACGCAACATCGAAGCATCGGTGATACCGGCCTGCGAGCGCACAGGAGTAGGGCAAGTGGTATTTTCACCGCTCGCTCAAGGCGTTCTCACTGGCAAATATCTGCCAGAGAAGCCACTGCCAGCCGATTCGCGCGCTGCCGACAGTAAAGTAAACGTCTTCATGATGGGCCGCAATCTGATGGCTAACGAGACTCTTGAAAAAGTGCAAAGGCTAAGTGTGCTTGCCTCTGAATGTGGCCTCACTATGTCGCAATTTGCTTTGGCCTGGTGCTTACGTCACCATAACGTGGCCAGCGTAATTATCGGAGCTACCAAGGTGGCTCAAATCGATGAAAACGTTAAAGCTGCTGGTGTTAAATTGAGCCCTGAAATTCTTGAAAAAGTCGAAGTAATCCTTGGCGCGGCCACTCCTGCCAGAGCTTAACCTTCATATTCTTTATTGGCAGGGTTAAATGTGCTGTCAGTGGGCACATTGCTGATGTCACAGGTGGAGAAATATGAAAAAGTTTCCTGAGCGTACTTCGGCATTGCTGCTGAGCTTTTCGCTAGCGCTGCAAGTATTGAGCCCGTTTGCCGCGTTTCAACCAGCCTACGGCGCTGATGGAGAGGCCAATTCTGGCTTGCCTTCTGAGGTGACTGGTGTGGAGCCAGTTAAGAGCGAGTCTGCTACCTCTTCATCTACATCTACATCTGCATCTACATCTGCTTCTACATCTGCTTCCACAGCGGCTTCGACAAGCGGTGAGACTAGCACTGCCTCCACTAGTCCTAGTACAACCACTACAACTACCTCTACTTCTTCTTCACCAGCCAACGAGTCTTATGCCGATCCTGTCATTGTGCAACCTGTCATTGATCTCCCTCATGTGAAAGAAGCTGCGGCAGCGGCGGCTCGCGCCCAGGCAGGCTTGACCGGCAGTGCGGCAAAGACGGCTCCAGCAGCAACTGCGGCTCCTAAATCTAGTCAGACTCAGATTCAGGCTCAGGCTACCACCACTAAGCTCTATGGTCGAATTGAGCAAATCACCAGTGGCAATGGTGCCAATTTCCCCATTATTCTTAAGGCAATGACGCCCCAGCTTGATAATTCGCTAGTGAAGAAACCGCTTAGTGGTGCCGCTACCGATGTAAGTATGTTCTCCGGCACAATCGCTAAAAGTTTCCCTTCTGATTATCGCGGAAACTGGGGCGGTGACTTGACGGTATGGCGGGTAGAGCAAGATCCAATCTGCTATAAAATTGATCCTGATGAAGCTGCCAAAGTAGTGAAAATCTTCAAGTCTGGCGCCAAGGGCTCTACCAATTTTATGTTTGCTCAAGATACGCGGGGAGGAATTGTCTTGGCTCCTGCGAAAGTGATGTTCTCGGTACCGGGTAAAGATGTCGGTGCCGACCAGCAAATGGCCCAAATGATGGGGGGACAGAGCTTTGCTAATATGGGACCAATGGGGCAAATGATGCAGCAAATGGCGCAGAGCATGCCAGTTCCTGTTATTTTCTCTTTTGGTGATATTCAATCTAGTCAGTATGCCAAAGGCTTGTCAGGCAATGAGTTTGTTCAGCGCACTTTGAAGAACCAAGTGCGCCAGCTTGCTCCTAATGTGCTTGAACAGGACATTGTGGCTGAGTGCAATGAAATTATGCGCGCCACTGGTCAACCCAGAAAACGCTACGAAGAATCAGTTTTGCGTTTTACAAAAGTGAATAGTCAACAGATGTACGTTCAGGCGGCTCAGGTTGTTTTCGGCCAAGACCGCAAGTTCCAACAGAAGATTGTTATGTACGGATATGTGACAAAGGGGCAGGTGGCTAATACCAATCCCTACTCTGGTATGATGCAGATGATGCAACCGGGCCAAGCTGGCCAAAGCCAGTTCCCGAGCTTGCAACCTGGTCAGAATCCCTTTGGCGGAAGTCCTTTTGGTGGCGGCAATATGCCGCAGTTGCCACCAGGGTTCAATCCGTTTCAAGGCTTGTTTGGCCAGTAGTAATGAATTTCACGGATGGAACGGAAACGAAACGGAAACTAAACGGATTAGACCAGATGAACACTTCTTCCGCCAGCGATCTTGATACCCTTGCTGACTTTGTCACTAATATGATTATTCAGCATGACTATCCAGGTTTTGAACCGCGCTCTTTTCGCATTGGGCTTACTGAGCAATTGCTCAAATCTAGTGCCAGGCTCTATGCCGACGCTTTGGGCCATCCCAGTGTCTACGTTAGGCTGACGGCTTTGCGCTGGTTTCAAGAGAAGCCTGGTGCGATTAAGCCCTACTTGAAAGCTATTATGGGCTTGCTTACCTATTCTGATGAATGGGTGCGTATGGAAGCAACAATTACCTTAGAGCGCTATCAGCACCCGGCAGTTTCTATTGCTCTAGCTGTTTCTGAACAACTAGAAGATCAATACCCTCTGGTGCGCAGAGAAGCGGCGAAGGCTCTTGGTAAGATGCTGGCAAAAATCAAAGAAAATACCAATTCTAAGAATGCTGCCAAGAACGCTGAGCGCGATCTTGAATTGGCACCAATTGTCGAAAGTCTTAAGAATGCTTTGCGCGACGATGAAGATGCTCAGGTAAGGCAAAAAGCCGAGAAGGCTCTGCGTAAGTCTGGTGCTTACGCAGGCTAAGTCTTTGCTTGCTGGTTTATTCTCTGCAATAGCTCTTGCGACTGTGAAACGAAATCGCACTCATTAGTTAGTTTGGTGTACAAACCATACTCATAATATTGCTCGAGAAAATTCAAGTCATATCTCAAGATCTTAAGCAAGTCATCAACTATTACTTCAGAGGCCGCTAGAAGCTCCTCTAAGGCATTAGAGAGGTTAAGCAGCTCGGTAGCTAGGGCGACTATGGCCTGGGTCTTCTGCTCGTGCCTAGTGGTGCCATCACCATAGGCATTGGCAAGGCTCTGGTGTATTGACGCGGCGCAACTAACTAAATTGGCGGCAAGCTGATGAAAATAAGTGCGGATCATCTTCTCTTCAAGAGTGACCCGTTTTTCGGTCATGCGAGAAACGATTTCATTGATTTTGGTGGCCAGGGAAAAGCAGTGATCTAGCACTGAAAGTATGCCCTTGACACGCTCTTCTTCTTCGAGGTTATGCAGCATATTTGGTTCTTCTATTGCAACTGTTGTTACCACTTAAGTGTACCTGTTGCCATAGCAAAAGAGACCGCCTCATGTCGAGGCGGTCTCTTTTGTTTGTTTCAAACTGACTGGCAGTCTTTATGTAGACGAGGAAGGAGTAGAAGCGGCTCCAATTGTGGAGTAATTTTCAGATACTTCCATGGTGCTGACTGAAAGGTGGGCCCCACCTTGCTGCCTTCTGAAATTATCGAGGTACCGGCGAAGAGCTTCTCTTATCAGATCTGATCTGGTGCGGTGTTCGCACTGAGCGATGAAGTCGACTTGCTCTAGCATGGCAGGAGGCAGTGCAATTAGGACCTTTTTGGGCATATTCGGTTCCTCAGGTATGGCTGTCGGGTGACAAGGGGGTGCTTATTGGGGCGCGAAGGTACATCTCAAGCAAACTGCACTCTGGCGCAGATGTCTTGAGACGAAGTCGTTCCTACAGTTCCAAGTCCGTTTTTTTTGTCTACGGTCTTAACAATAGGTAACTGCTTTTGGGTGGTTAGTTGGATTTATCAACCACCTTCAACATGTATTCAATTTACACATGAAAGTCGATATCGTAAAGGTCTAAAAGGGGCATAAATACCCAATTTCATCGAAGACCACATAAAAGGATTTTCCGAAAGGCGCAATGGCAAGCACGGTAACCCTCTTCAAGGATCGGCCTAGAAACGGTATAGATACTAGGATCCACAAGGACATATACACCTATTGCATTGCCAAAAAATTGTGCTAGGCACTTTCGTGTTTTTGGCTAAAAGTGAACTGAATTGACTATTCATGCGGGTTTGAAGCTTGGTCGCTTTGAGTTTATCTGGCCTGTTTTGGTAGGGCTTAGTGTCTTGCTCACTAGTGATATTTGTACTATGTCTACAATGTAAGCCAGATGGCATCTAGTTATCATTAAATGGTATCGCTACTGATACCACTGTTGTATATCTATGTCCGGGGACCCTCACCGGTATCTTCAGTTGCATAATGAAGCAAGTGTTTAAGCCAATCTTGGCGACCATAGACTGACAGTGGGCTACTACTTGCTGGGTTATCTACAGGTTTTGCACCGATCGCATATATTTCTGTGCTACAAAAAAGTCAAATTTTTTTTGGTCACTTAATCACAATGAGCAATGTTTGCTAAAAGGCGCAGAGAGACTAGATTTTTACTAGCAAAATCGAGTTAGATATAAGGCTTCCATTCTCTTTTGCCTTACTTTTTGCCCTTTACCGTCAACAAATTTAGATTCAATTAGGGAGAGCCATGCTCATTGCAAGTTGGAATGTCAACTCCATAACTGTTAGATTGCCTCATCTTTTAGATTGGCTCAAAAGCGCTTCACCAGATCATCTCTGTTTGCAAGAGCTGAAAACCGTTGAAGAAAAGTTTCCTTTCGATCAGCTTTCTGAAATAGGCTATAGCGCTCATGTCGTAGGTGAGAAAACCTATAACGGTGTGGCCATACTTTCTAAGAGCACCACCGAATGCGTCAGCAAGTTTTTACCAGGCTCACCTGAGCCCCTTCAAAGCCGTTTAATAGAAGTTTGTGTCGATGGTGTGTACATTCTCAACTTATACGTCCCCAATGGCTCAGAAGTCGGCTCAGCCAAATACGAATATAAATTGGCCTGGTTTAAAGCCCTCATCTCTTATATAGAAGAACGCCATGTCAAAAATGGAGTGGTTTCAGACAAGTTAGTTATTTGTGGAGATTTCAATATTGCCCCAGAAGATCGTGACGTCCATGATCCGGCCGAGTGGGTAGGGCAGGTCTTGGTCAGCGAGCCTGAGCGTGACTGCTTCCGTCAACTGATCAATTTAGGAATGATTGACAGCTTTCGCGAATTTGAGCAGGGTGCCGGCCATTTTTCTTGGTGGGATTACCGCATGATGGCATTTCGTCGTAAGCGGGGCATGAGAATTGACCACATTCTCGTATCGCCTCCCTTGAAAGAGGCGCTGAAACGGTCATGGATAGACATTGAGCCGCGAAAGCTAGAAAAGCCTTCGGACCATGCACCAGTAATTGCTGAATTCGAAATATAGACGAAAAAGTCTAAGCTTTCTCTTTGACAGGCTTGTCGTATTTAAAGAGAATGTCTTGCACAGCCACTTCTGACAGCCCTGGGAACTTGCCATCAATAATTTGATCGGCTAACTTGCTGGCCGCTTTGAAATAGCTGTCTGACGGTCTTTCGCCAGTGAGCTTGCAGCGCAAATCTTGGCAGAGAATGTCAGCAGCCGCTTCAACCACTGCATTCTTCTCGTTGTGAGCCCAGAGTGCAGTTACCAGAATAATAATGGCATCTTGTGCTCTCTGCGACATTTCCGCTATGCGACACTGTCTATCGGCCAATTTGAGCTGGTGCTTGACCATAGCTTGACTTAGTTCTAGTGGCGTATCGGACAGAAACTCTAGAGCAAAGTCTACATGGGCTTTGAGTTCTAGCGACATGCCAGGGATTTCGTGAGAATCTACACCTTCAAGCTGTTTGCCCATCCACCAGAAAGCGTAAGGCACTAATTCGTTGCGCAGGGCGAAACCGTGCAGTGGGTTCATTGGATTGAATTTCTTCAAGCCAGCGCGTGGAATGGCTTTGCCGATTGGCTCAAAGTATGTGACGCCATGTTGTTTGGCTAACGATTTGAAGAAAGCCATACCAAGCATCTCGCCCTCGCCTTCGTAGATGCAAGGGGCAAGGAAGTCGTGAATGTTATCGCCAAGTAAATGACCCGCTAAGAATGAGCGACCACCGTGGGTTTTCATAAATAGCTCGATGGCACATTCCTTCTCAGCCTCAGAACCGAAAATTTTTGCGATGATACATTCTAGTTCGCCGCGATAGCCCTGATCTAAAAGCCATGAACCCCAGGCAACCAAAGCGTCGGCTCCACAAATTAGAGCTGCTGCACGAGCAATTCTTCGCTTGACCAATTCGCGAGTTTCGATGGCATTGCCGTAGGTGTCGCGGAATTTTGCCCATGGCAGCATGTTGGCTAGCATGATACGCATTACGCCAGAAGCCGTGGCGCAAAGGGCCAAACGACCCATGTTTAAGCCATGATAGGCCACGGTCAAACCATCACCGGTGGTTGGCATCAGGAGATTTTCTTTCGGTACTTTGAAATCTTTGAATTTCAGACCATTGTTAAAGGCATGCTTAAGAGCGTGCAGTTTGTAAGGAATGATCTGGAATTCATCATTCTCTTCTTTCGGCAAATCAGCTATCAAAGCGGCGGGTTTGCCGTCAACTAAGCAAACTAGGCCAATGGTGCGACCAGCAATAGCGTTTGTAATGAAGAGCTTCTCGCCATTGACTACATAGTGGTCGCCCACTAGTTCGGCTTTGGTCTTAAGGGCAGTCAAGTCAGAACCGGCTTGAGGTTCAGTCAGGGCAAAGGCCGAAAGAGCCTCACCGCTAGCTAACTTTGGCAAAAGTCGTTGTCTTTGCTCTTCACTGCCGAAGTAACGCACTGGGTCAACAGCGCCAATGCAACCATGTACTGAGGCTAAACCTGCTGCTGTTGGCTCAATCGAGGCAACTTGAGTGAGGAAGGTCATGAACTGGCGAGCTGTACCACCCTGACCACCATACTTCTGTTCAATCAACATGCCCCAGTAACCAGCTGTCGCCAGTTCGTCTAATACTACTTTGGCAATTTTCCCTTGCTCGTCAAGCATGGTGCCATTCTTCTTATGACGAGCTAGCAGTTCCAGCGATTTCTTCATGGCTGGCAGATTCATTGATTCGGCGTTAAGTTTGGGAGTCGAGAATAATTCGACTGGTACTTTTGCTTCCCAGATAGCCCGGTGAACAGGACTATTCGATGTTTTGTATTGCTCGGCAAAGAATGAATCGACTTCGTCATCGGTGCGATCGACAGCCCCGGTGCGTTTAGCTTCTTCTTCTGTTTTCCCTGCCAATTGCATGGCTGTTTCGGCAAAACTAGCGTCTTTTGAGTCGTCTTTAACTGATGTCATGGTTCAATTCCAGTAGTAAAGCAATATTATAAATCACTCAGATCTTAGCCCATCTAAGAGCCTCAGTTGCCATCGCAAAGATTAATCGCAATCGGATTAGTGCTGCTATCAGATACGGTCACCTTAATTGGAGTGCCACGGAGCACGCTTATTAACTCGTTTCCGGCTAAGCGTCGCCTCCAGCCGAAGGTCAGAGCGTTTTGACCTTCATCCCCTGTCATGTTGTCGTTTTCCTGATGGTTAGCGTCAGGGATGTCACGACCAATTTTAACTAGTCCTTGCAGTTCGTCTCTCGTGGCAATCAGTTCTGGCGCTATTTCTAAATCAAGTGCCCTGATTTTAAGAACGGTATAAAGCACATCGGCAATAAGTACATCTGCTTTTGATGGGGCTCTGCCAGACGGCCATTGCGGACAATCTTTGTCGGCTATTTGACTGGCATCTTCAATTACTTTTACAACTTTTCTGCCCCAGTGGGAGAGTTGATCCGAGCGAATACCGCGAATGCGTTGAATGTCTTCAACAGAAGAAGGCGGCTTCTTTGCTAGCTCAAGCATAATGTTGTCGTTAATTACTGAGCGAGCCGGTCTATCAGTGCGTTTAGCCTCTGCTTCCCGCCACAAGCAAACTGCTTGCAAGACGGCAAGCTTACGACGATTGAGACCCTGGGCCCCTTTTACTCTTAAAAATTCGCGACCGCTTTCTTTGATGTAGTAGCTGTCTTGCTCGTAGTGCTTACATTCTTCAACTACCCAGTCGAGGCGCTTGCGGGTTGTCAGTTCGCTTTGCAGTCGTTGGTAAAGCGGAATCAAGTGCAAAGCGTCATCAATCGCGTATTCAATTTGTGAACGGCTCAGTGGCCGGGCCTGCCAGTCTGTAAACGATTCGGTTTTAGAGAGGTTGAGATCAAACAGAGCTGCCAAAAGCTTGCCATAGCCTGCTGGATAGCCAAGGCCAAGAAAACCGGCTGCTATTTGGGTGTCGAAAATATTTTTTGGTATCAAACCTGATCGCTGAAAAATAATCATCAAATCTTGCGAGGCGGCATGCAAGACTTTGACTATTCTATTGTCGGCAACTGTCTTCCAGAGTATCTGTAGGTCTTTTAGCTCAATTGGATCAACGAGAAAGACTTTGTCTTGAACAGCGATCTGTACAAGACAAATAATGGGAAAGTAAGTGCGCTCTGGGATGAATTCGAGATCTAGACCGAACACGCCAGCTTCTTCAATCAAGGCGACAACTTCTGCTAGTTCTTTGGGGTCGGTAATTAACGAACTATTGGTTCTAGGGCTTTCCATTCCTTACGTTTTCCTTCTTAAATGATTGCGGCACCAAGCCAGTGAACCTGGTCGCCCCATAATTATGCTGGTGTTGTGCAGCAAATCGGGCAGCGGAAAGAGTAGTTGGTCAAATTCCATACCACCCACTTCAAGCCCAGCTCCCAGTGCAATTGCAGCAGGTCCTGCTGTATCCCAAGTCTTTAGCTTACAGGAGAGATGGGCAAAGACATCAGCTTCTTTTTCAAGTATGCGCGCCACTTTGAGACCGATGCTACCAACCTTTACCAGGTCGACCACTGCCAGTTTGTCGATCCAATAATGTTTTTTGCGATCACGGGACCCCATAGCTAGACGAGCTTTAGCTGTGGGATCTATAGCTGCCAAATTCTCGATGCGCTCGACTTGCTGACCACAGCGCCTGAAGGCGCCAAAACCTGGTCCACCATAATAGAGAATGTTTGCATGGGGTTCGTAGACCCAGCCAAAGACCGCCTGCATGTCAACTATTAAGCCGATCATTACACAGTATTGGCCGTCTCCCATTATGTAGTTTTGCGTGCCATCAATTGGATCCACCATCCATACTCTGGTTTTGGCCGACGAATTTTTAAGAGCCAGTATGTGCTCGTCGTCTTCTTCTGAAATAACGCAATCGTCAGGGAAGCGCTCTTTTAGAGTGGTGGTAATCAGCTTAGACAGTGCCCGATCGGCACCAGTGACCTTGTCATCCAGGCTGGTTTTGTGCGAGATATCGACGCCCTCGCGCATGGCCATGGCAAGCTCGCCGGCTTGTTGGGCTAAGCGACCAATGATTTCGATATCGTCGTTGGAGAGATGCACAAAGGTCAAAAGTCTAGCCGGAGTACATTTGGCACCCAAACTCCTCAGCTAATTTGTTGTCTAGCAAGTCAGCCACATAGGCAACATGCCAAACGAGATCGTCTAGTTCTTCTTGAATTAAACCAAAAGTCGGTCTTTGTGCCACTACCAGAGCGAGATCTTCGTGGGTGGAAATAGCACAGCTAGAAAGTGTGCCGTTGAGATCAAGGAGCCGACGATAGAACTGCTCTAGATTTTGCTTGGGCAAATGAACCAGTGGGGAGGTCAGACGCAATATTGCCCCTTGGGGGCCGTCTTGGACAAAAATGAAGATCTTGGCACTGCCTTCCATTAGCCACCAGCCCAGACCGCTGGCATCACTGAGCATGTGATCAGTTGGATTTAGGCCACGTCTTTGAAAATAGGCCTCTACCATTGCTTTCGCTTCTAGTGAAAGTCCATGGCTGACTTTTTGTGCACCAAATATTCCCATCAGTTCTTCTCCATGTCCTTACTGTTGCAAGTTGCAGTTTGTTGCGAGTTTTTTTTACTAGCCAGTCACCCAGTATACAAAACAGAGCCTTTCTTCGGCATTATTAAATGCGGTTAATGGCAACTTCCCGCTCTCCGGGCTGCTCGGGGTTGAAGATGTTGGGCCATGCTAGTATTGTTATCTGGTCAGCCGTTCAGGTGTTATCTACTTTCCCGAGTAGCGCAGCGGTAGCGCAGTTGACTGTTAATCAATTGGTCGCTGGTTCGAATCCAGCCTCGGGAGTATTAATAAAAGCGGCCCTCAATGAGGGCCGCTTTTGATTTTCTATTGCTTGTAAATACTTTAGTACGTTAATGCTTTGTCGCTGATTCTTATTTCTCTGCGGCAGCTGCTGCTTTCTTTTCTTTTAGAACTTTCATGGCTTTGGCTAGCTTGATAATCACCAAAGGCATGATGATAATTCCCGCAAATACAATACCCATCAAAACAAAATTGTCATCCATGTCGCACTCCTTAGTTTTTAGCGCTTGGTTAAAGTTGAAGGATTACCAAGATACTTCAGACTTATTATAGTATTGCCCAATGCCTGAGATGAAATAAATCCTTAATTTGTAAGAAGAAATCAGAACATCAGATGTCAATCGGGCAAGGTTGTCTTCCATAAGTCTTCTTTACAGGGCTCCAGTGAGTCGACTTTCCACTGGTGGTCTTCTGAAACCATCTTGGCCATGTAGATTTCGCCGTTAGCGAAGAGATATTTGCCGTTCAAATAGAAGGTAATCTCGGCATTTTTCAGCACCCCAACCTTGAAGGCTGATGGCTCTATGGCGTCAGGTTTGAAGCTGTCCTTAAAGACTGGATCTTTGCCGTACTTCTCTTTGAAGCGCTCTGGATCTTCACGTTTTTGGGCACTGACACTGAGGCATTTGTAGGCCAGTTCTAAGGTTGTACTGCCTGGTGTTCGTGAGCGGAAAACGTTGCTCAAGAAGTCTTCTAACTTTTGCCTGGCGGGAGCGACGCTGTTGTCGCAATGTTCCGTAAAGTCACCTTCTTCAATTTGCAGTGAGTTATTTGGACCTTTGTGACCAGATATATGCCAGATGGCACCGGGTTTCTGGTCGGAGCCGTCGGCTTGACCAAGATGCCCTTCTAAGTTGAAGTCACCAAGCATGACCTTAAGAGGTTCTTTGCCCTTATTCGGCATCAGGTACATTAAACCGGGCAGCTCCTGGCCCGTCTCACTGTCGTGGGTGGCGGCTCGCAGATAAAGTAAGACCCCTTCATAATTTTTGGTCAAGGAGAAGGGATTATCGTTGCCCATTTTGTTTGCGGCAATGACCACCCCAGTGATAACACCAGGCACTACTACAAGACCAAGAACTGTCAAAATCACTTTCTTGTTTATGTATTTGGCAAAGTCGATGTTGAGAGCCTTGCTCTTCTTTTTCTTCTCAACCAGAGCTGGCTTGCGCACGCCGGTGCTGCGCCCTGTCGAGCGACCAGTAGCACTGTCTAAGTCAGTCACTCTTCCAGTACTACGACCTGTGCTTCTTCCCGTGCTGCGGCCGGTACTTCTTCCAGTACTGCGATTGTCGTCTCTGCTGCTGGAACTAGAAGTGCTTGAACTAGTCTTTCTCCCGCTCTTCGTGCTTGAGCCTGGTTTCTTTTGTTGGTCTGGTCCAGAGATATATGGCGCGCTAGAGCGATCCTTGCGTTCTGAGGATAGGGATGGTGGTGGGTCATTACCAAAGAGACCACCGGAGAGATCGAAATCCTCAAGCTCAACTGGAGAGCTATCGCTTTGCGGATTGGGATTGAATCCCATAGAGGGCGGGGCGCTGATCAAGCTTGGGATACTGCCTGTTTCAAACTGGGTACTGATGCATTGCTCAAGGGCATCGCGCATCTCTTGCATCGTTTGATAGCGCTGCTCGGGCTTCTTCGCTAGAGCTTTAAAGGCAATCCTTTCAAGCTGCTCTGGAATTCGCAAATCGGGCCGAACTTTATTGAACGGTTCAGGCATTTGCGAGACGTGCATTTTCATGGTGGCATATATGGTGTCGCCCATTAAGGGTGGGAAACCAGTTAGGGTTTCATATAGAACTGCACCCATAGAATAGATATCTGAGCGGCTATCGAGATTGAGACCAAGGCATTGCTCTGGGCTCATATAGATTGGGCTGCCGAAAATCTCTCCGGTCTGAGTAAGGTTTTGTGGAGTTTTCCCCGAAGCCGTAGTTAATTTGGCAATGCCAAAGTCCACCACTTTGACAAAATCTCGACGACCTTCCACTTCAACCAACATAATGTTAGATGACTTGAGATCCCTGTGAATAACGCCTTTTTGATGGGCATGCTCTAAAGCTTCGGTGGCCGAAATGAAAATCGGAATGGCCCGCTGATAGGCAATATAGTTCTCTGCCTTAACCACATCGGCGAGACTTTGACCTTCTAAAAAGTCCATCACTATATAAGGTTGACCTGTGGCGACAACCCCGCAGTCATAAACTGTAATCACATGCGGGTGCTGCAAATGCGACGCCGCCTGGGCCTCTTGCTGAAAGCGTTTAATGCTCAACTGATCAGTAACGTGCTGGGTTTGCAGCATTTTGATGGCAACAGTGCGATCCATCATTTCGTGCAGACCTTTGTAGACAATACTCATGCCGCCCCTGCCGACTTCAGACAGGACACGGTAGCGGTCATTAAGAATGGTGCCTAAAAGCTCATCTTTTTGCACAAACATGAGCATGCTCTTGTCATGCGGGCAAACAGCTTGAGTGGGCGGAAATTCGCGCTTGCAGACAGTGCAGACTTTCTTTTTGGTTGATTGAATGGGATCTTCGAAAGTCATAATGCTATTTGGGAAAAAGTGATGGCCATGGTTTACTCATCCCAATAATAGCAAGGAAGAAATTATCTGGGGCTTATTCTCACTTGCATATTGCCACTTTCAAATCTGCAACAAGTACTTCTGCCGCCTTTCGTCCCGAAACTAGAGCGCCATTGATTGAGGCATTCTCTCTGAAGTCGCCGCAGGCATAAAGACTGTTGCCTAGACGAACAGGCCTTGCTTTCTCCAGCCATGGCGGTGATTGATTAGGCAAGGCATTGGCAATTCGATAACTTTTGAGGTGCTGCCAGCTCTCCACCTGATCGCCAAACCATGATTTAGCTTGGCTCATTACATCTTTTATCAGTTGCTCTTCGAAAGATTGGTCTAGGTTGGCTCCACCTGGGCTTTGACCCAGTACAGTCACTGAAATCAGGTGTTTTCCTGCAGGGGCGTAGGCTTTTGCTACATTTGTCAGGACAGCCAGATTATTAATTGGTCCAGCTTGATCGGCGCCGTTTAGCACTAATACAGGCTCATTGATAGGAGCTTGATCGGCTGAGAAGTATAGGCAAGTGGCCATGTTCGAAGGCGGCGCCTCAATAGCGCTATTGAGCTTACTGGCGTTTGCTCCGTCAGTTGCAAGCACTATGCTGCGGCCAAGAATAGTCTCACCATTAGTCAGAGTTACCTGTGACTTGTCTTTGTCGATACTAGTAACCTGGCAATTTAGCCTGATTGAGTCAGGGGGCAGAGCAGATGCTAGTTGCTGCGAAATTTTACCCATGCCGCCGGCGGGAATCATTACCTGACCCTCGGCCATCATCTTATATACGAATTCAAACATGCGACTTGAACCAGACAAAGTATTGTCAAGGGTGATGCCGCCAAAGAAAGGTCTAAAGAAGCGATTGATCATGGTGTCACTGAAGCCAAAGTCTTTCAGAAACTGCAGGATCGTCTTGTCGGGTTGCGAAAAAATATCTTCAATTGTTGAGGCCATTACTTTTTGCCTCAGGTAAGCCACCCGAACTTTGTCGGCGAGGGAAGCAATGTTTGATACCATCATCGACAACAAACAAGATGGATCTTTAAACGGATCGCTGAGCCGGATGAAGTATTTGCCGTCATTGATAAGGGCACCCGGCAAAAAGGGTTTCAGGTCTAGGCTCATATAATCGAGGGTAGCGGCTGCTTCTGGATAGGCAGTGAGTAGAACTTGGAAGCCGCGATCAAGGGTATAGCCATTAATGTAATCGCTGCGCACTCTACCGCCAACGCCGTCTTCAGCTTCGACGATCAAAAATGAAAAACCCTGTTTCGCCAAATGTTTAGCGCAGGATAATCCGGCTAGGCCAGAACCAACAATAATCGCGTCGTAAATTGGCTCCACTGCTTTCCCCTACTTGTGTCTAGTACTCGGCCATTATCTCAATTGTGTTGCCTGAAGGATCATCGATATAGATTGAGCGGGTTCCGTCTCTGTGGGTCTTCAAAGGCCCAAATTCTTCGGCTTTGGCACTAACAAAAGCGATATGGGCAGGATGTTGTTCCGGGATGACGAAAGCTAGTTTTATGTTGCCAAAACGTAAGAAGGCCCAGGTGTCGTCCTGATATTCGACTTCGCATTTGAAAGTGCTTAGATACCAGTCGACGGTGGCTTTCAGTGAGCCCTGGTTTTTTACTGGAATGGCAATGTGATCGATCGGGTCTAACATTTGTCTTTGCCTTAGGTAAGAGCAGTACGGACACTCCAAAGATCTTGGAAGCAACGTTTAACTAGAGTTGAGCGCAGATAGGCTACACCCTCACTGCCTCCAGTGCCACGCTTAAATCCAATTATGCGTTCTACTACGGTGACGTGGTGAGTGCGCCACAGGGCGATCAGCTCATCAATGTCTATGAGAGTCTCTGCTAAATCATGCAATTCGCCAAGTTGCTCATCTTGATAGAGGCGACATAGTTCAAGAACTCTGGCTTCAGCTAATTTGCCCTCTGCGTCTTCTTCTCCATCAGCAGGCATTGTCAGAGTAAAGCCATTGCGGCGCAGTAGCGCATAAAAACAGTCTTTCAGGCTTGGTGCCTCGAATCTTTTTGTCAATTCAGCAAAGGCTACGCTGTCACTTTTGAAGTGCATTAGCATTCTTTCTTCTTTGAGCCCAGCCATAAATTCGATTTCGCGAAATTGCGATGATTGAAAACCAGAGGCGGGATTGAGCTTGTGCCGGAAGCCTAGAAAGTCAACGGGCGACATGGTTTCAAGAATATGAATCTGCTGCACTAGCACGCGCATAATGGCCACGGCCCGGCGCATGAAGTGAGTGGCTCTACGCACTCGGCCTTCGGCCATGAGTTCAACTACAAGGTCAAGCTCGTGAATGATCAATTTGAACCACAGTTCATAAGTTTGGTGGATGATGATGAAGAGCGGTTCGTCATGGTGAGCTGGTTCTGATTGACAGACTTGCAGAGCTTTCAGTTGCTCGACCATTAGATAACTGTTGTAGTCAAGCGAGCTATGGCCACCACTAGTAATGCCACCGTACTGGGCTGTCTGTTTGCTGTCCATCTCTTAGTTTTGTTCTCCACTTTGATTTTGGTCGGAACTTTTAGGCTGAAGCGAATCTTTGCTTGGAGCTAAATCGGGCAAGTTACTCGCTGGTTCAGCAAGAGGTTGCTCATTTTTATGTTGATCAATTTTAGGCTGATCTTTTTTAGGTTGATCTTTTTTAGGTTCTGGGGCTACCTTCTTGCCTTTTTCTTTTGTTGCTTTAGGTTTGGCCGCTTTCTTGCTATTGCCTTTGCTTTTGCCCTTGCCCAAATGCTGTGCTACTGCCCCTGGTGCTAAGGCCAGATAGGCGGCGCGATCTAATTCACTGCCCTCGGCAAGCTTTAAGAAGGTGTCAGGTTTGTGATTGGAATACTGGAAAGCAAGACGTGAGTTGACCATGATTTTCTTTGCTTTCTTCACAAGCGCTTCATAGCGCACGCCCAGAGTTTCGACGGTTATGCCCTGTGGATCGACGTGGAACAACTTGTATTCGCACGGATAGGTGTCAACTGGGGGACAGGAGACATACCAAATATTGCGTTCTCTTTGAATTTTGTTGATTGGCACGTGACCACTTATGGCCAGCCTGACGTCTAGACAGGCACCAAGAATTTCCCGAGCTGAGGCCCCTTGCATCAATGTATATTCTTCGAAGGGGGGCCCACCGTCGTATGGTGGTGGTGCTAGTAGAGGATGGTGGCTGACCACGATCGTCATTTTGCCCTTATTGCTATTCAGATCTTGCTTGAGCCAGTTCATTTGAGCATTGCTCAAGTCACCAGCTTCGCTGTTGGCCTTGGCCGTATCAAGACCGATTAGGTGCACACCTGCAACCGGATCTATCGACCAGTATGAGTTACCGCTGGTCAGGCCTTTACCCTTGAAGTCGGGGCCGTAGGTGAGCATGCGCTCAACAGCCGGTGGACCACTAACATCACATTCACCGAGAACGAAATACCAAGGGCAATTTAAGACTGCCATAATGTCGATGAAAAGTTGCCAGAAGACTTCATCGCGCCCAGGGCCTTCGACTTGATCTCCACAAAAAATGACAAAGTCTACTTTCTGCTCATTGATTGACTTGACTACGTCTTGTAAGAAGAGCTGACTTTCTTGCAGCAACTTAAGACTGTCTGGTAAGCCGTTAGAAAGGTGGCTATCCGAGACTACTGCAAAAGAAAAAGGAGCAAAATCGAAACCTGCTGCTTTGGCTGGAGCAAGCATGCTCAGTTGGCCCAAACAGGTCAAAGCGCCAAGTCCGGCGAGAAAATGACGTCGGCTTAGTAACTCAGTGTGGCCGTTCTCAACCATTGATCTGCTCCTAAAGGATGGCAAGAGCATTCAAGTTTTGCTTGCTGCTCAAATCATCATTTAGTTTACCTAAAATCAGACCGTCTATTTTTCTATAAGGGCAAGAAGTTCGGCCCGCAAACTTGCATCTTTCTTATACAAACCACGGGCGTCGGTTGTAATTGTCTTACTGCCAGGTTTCTTGATGCCGCGAAGGCTCATGCACGAATGTTCCGCTTCAACCATGACGAAAATGGCCAAGGGGTTAAGTTTGTCTTCTATAGCCTGAGCGATCTGCGAGGTCAGTCGCTCTTGCACTTGCAGGCGCCGGGAGGCAATATCTACTACCCGGGCCAATTTTGATAGACCGGTTATTCGTCCGTCGCGGGGGAGGTAGGCTACATGCACAAGGCCATGAAAAGGTAGCAGGTGGTGCTCACAGGTGCTGTTGAAAGTAAGGTCCTTGACTAGAACCAGCCCGGCCGCTTCTTCATAAAATTCGCAGGTAATTTGGTCTGCGGGGTCGAGATTAATAGCAGATGTCAATTCTGCCATCATCCTGGCAACTCGGTTTGGTGTCTGCTGCAGGCCTTCGCGATCTAAGTCTTCGCCGATGGCGCGCAAAATCAATTTGACGCCTTCCTCAACCAATTCTAAATTGGTTTGGTTCCGCTCCCTTGTGAGACTCGGCTGAAAATTACCTTTACAAATCACGTCAGAATTCATTGTTTCCCCAAGCACAATAGCGATTGTGTATAGCTAAATGAAGAGCAATTTAAGGCCCCAGAGCGCTGACACTTCTTTTGACAACCGCCAAGCCTAAGTATATCGCTTATACTCTAAATCTTTCAATTTTCAGCGATTTCATGAAGGAGAGCCGATGACCGCCGCAACCGTGATGCAACTGGACGTCCGTCAAATTAAAGAGTTGATTCCACATCGTTATCCCTTCCTTCTAGTCGACCGCGTTACTGAAGTTGAACCAGGCGTGCGGGCCAAAGGTTATAAGAACCTCACTGCCAATGAAGAGTTCTTCCAGGGACATTTCCCCGATAGACCAATCATGCCTGGCGTGCTGATGGTGGAAGCTCTGGCTCAACTCGGCTGTCTCACGATGCTTTTGAAGCCAGAAATGAAAGGCAATCTTGGCGTCTTTACTGGCATTGACGGAGTAAAATTCCGCACAATGGTAGTGCCAGGTGACAGATTGGAGCTGGAAGTTGAGCTTCTCAAGATGAAAGGACCTGTAGGCAAAATGAGAGGGATTGCTCGCGTAGGCGACAAGATCGCCTGCGAAGGTGAGATTGGTTTCGCCATGGTCAAACCATAATTTTCTTTATAAATTTGTCTATATATAGGTAGGGAAACAATGTCTATTCATCCCACAGCCATTATCGGCGATGGAGCAAAAATCGACGAAAGTGTCGAAATTGCACCATATGCAGTTATTGGACCGAATGTGGTTATTAAGGCTGGTACCAAAATCGGTGCTCACGCCATTATTGACGGGCACACCACCATTGGTGAGAATTGCCGCATATTTCCAGGCGCATCTATTGGGCTAGAGCCGCAAGATCTTAGCTACAAAGATGAGCCTACTGGTGTGATTATGGGCGATCGCGTCACTGTGCGTGAGTATGCCACCATCCACAGAGGGACTGCCGATCGCTTCACTAGAGTTGGCGATGATTGCTTCCTTATGAATTATTCGCACATTGCCCATGACTGCCAGATCGGAAATGGCGCCATTTTCGCCAATGGTGCCACTCTTGCTGGTCACGTCGTGGTCGGTGAGCGTGTGGTTATTGCTGGTTCAGTTGTGGTGCACCAATTTGTTCGCATTGGTCGCTATGCCATGATATCTGGTGCCACTGGTACACGTATGGATATCCCACCCTTCACCATGTGTGACAAGCGTCCTTTGGCAGTAACTGGTTTAAATCTAGTGGGCCTGAGAAGAGGAAAGGTCGGTCCAGAGATTCGCAATACCATCAAGCAAGCTTATAAATTGATATATCGCTCCGGTCTTAACACCACTCAAGCGTTGGCAAAAATTGAAGAAGAAATTGAACAATCGCCTGAAATAAAGGAGATCGTCGAATTTTTCCGCAGCACCAAACGCGGTGTGATTCGCGGAGCGTTTACTGCTGATGGTGGCATCGCTTCGTCTGTGGAAGATGAATGAAGATTGAAGTGACTGAAAAGGTGACCGAAGAATCTAAATCTGGATACCGAAGTCTGTTTGCTAACCGGCAGTTCATGAGCTTGTGGATTGCCCAAGTCTTTTCACAATTTGCCGATCGGGTAGTTTTCGTTTTGTTCGTGGCCGTCTTGACGGCTAACGAGCAAGCAACAATTGCTGGCAAGCATTTTGAGTCGGCTCAGCTTACTAGTCTTCTCTATGTCGCCTTTACCATCCCGGCTGTACTGCTCAGCCCTATGGCTGGAGTATATGTTGACCGCTGGTCGAACAAAGCTGTTTTGGTGCTTTCGAATCTTTTTCGCGCTGCTTGTATCTGTCTGGTGGCGACACCATATGCAAAGGCATCGCCAATTGCCGCTTTTTCATTAGCTTTTGTCGTATCAATCGGTTCGCAGTTCTTTGCTCCAGCGGAAGCATCGTCGATACCACGGCTGGTGAAGAAGGATGAGTTGTTTCAAGCAAACTCGTTGTTCTTCACGACCATGATGATTGCGTTAGGCTTTGGTTTCGCTATTGGTGAGCCGATTATTGCCCATACTGGTATTGGTAAAGCACCATTTGCTGTAGCTGGTGCCTTTGTTTTGGCCGCTATTTTTTGCTGCCAGATCACAGATAACAAACCGGCTGCCAAATCTAACGAAGTCTGGTGGGAAGAGTTGCGCTTCGGTATTGCCTATATTGCCAACAATAAGATGGTTTTTCGCGCTATCGTAAAGCTCACCTTCCTGTTTTCGACCATTATTGCCCTCACCCCAATATCGGTCGGCCTGACTGAACAGTTACTCAATCTTCAAGCCGTGCAGTTTGGTTATGTTATTGCTGCTGCTGGAATTGGTATGGGGATTGGCAACTTTGTGGTCGGTCACTATTTTTCTAAGGTGTCGGCTGCACTGCTGGCCTACAAAGGCTTTGTTTTGCTTGGCCTATTCCTTACCCTGTTAGGTTCTTTAGGATTTTTGCAAGACTCGGTCTTGCCTTCGTTGGGGATGGCTGCGGTAAATTTCCATGGCTCGCTAATGGTCGTGCCTCTTCTGATTGTTGCTCTAGTGGGCGCCTCCTGTGCCTTTATTGCCGTTCCGACTCAGTCGTTACTGCAGGCCTCTGTGCCAGAAGAGCTCAGGGGGAAGGTCTTTGCCGCCCAGAACACAGCGATGTCGGCTGCTTCAACCATTCCAGCGGTCTTAATTGGCGTATCTGCCGATAAATTGCCGGGTGGTGTGTTCACTACCCTTTTGATTATTGGTTTGCCGACCCTTTTGGTTGGTTTGCATCATCACAGTCAAACCAGTAAAGAAATGGCCTCGGGTGCAAAGCTAGATGAAGCAGGCAATACCCTAGAGTAAAGTTGCAAAGTACAGCTGGGTGGCCTTGACGACCTTTTTGGCGGAGAAAGATCGCCTCGCTCAATCTAAACATTTGATTAGGTGAGCGGTGGCTGGTTGCCATGTGGCTGCATTCTTATAGAATGTTAGTTACAACCGTTATCAGTAGGAAGCATGCGTAACCGAATAGTTTTAGTTTTGCTTGTTGTTGGTGTGTGGATGGCTCTCAAGGCCATCGACAAATTTTTCACTGGCCCAGAAGTGCTCTTCATCTTGTGTGGTGTCTTGAGCATGATGATTGCTCACACTATTTGGCTTTTCTCAGCCCAGCAGCGCCATCACAAAAAAGTCTTAGCTCGTCGTTCTCTGGGCTTAACCAGCCCCGAGGCCGCTAAAGTTTGGCATCCTTATGTCGATGTGGTTATTTCTGCCAAGAACGAATCACGGGTAATTGAAACCACGGTTCGCAATCTTTTTCAAATCAACTATGACGCCTACTCTGTTTGGGTTATAGACGATTGCTCAACCGATAAGATGCCTGAAATATTGAAGGAACTTCAAGTCGAGTTTCCCCGACTTCAGGTGCTTAACAGAGTTCCTGGCTCTTGCCCTGGTAAGTCTGCCGCTCTTAATGAGTTCTTGCCTCTTTGCAAAGGAGAGGTGATCGCCGTTTTTGACGCCGATGCTAATGTCGATCCTGAATTCCTCAACATTATTCTGCCGTCGCTTGAACCCGCCAATGTTGGCGCAGTGCAAGCCCAGAAGAAAATGTACGAGAATCAAAAGGGCCTTTTGGTTGAGTGTCAGGCTTCTGAGTATGCCGTTGACACTTATTTTCAAGTCTCTCGTGACCTTATCGGTGGTGCCGTTGAACTACGCGGCGATGGTCAATTGGTTAAGCGCCAGGCCCTTATCGATGTCGGTGGCTGGAACAACAAGGCCATTACAGACGATCTAGATTTGAGCATGCGCTTACTGGTCAGCAATTGGGATATCACTTTCTGTCCCGAAGCAATTGTCTGGGAAGAAGCAGTCACTACCTTTAAGGCCCTAATTAGACAAAGGCGGCGTTGGGCCGAGGGTAGTATTCGTCGTTATCTCGACTATATTTTCCCGCTCAATTCACCGACCCGCTTGTCGCTGGTAGAGCGGCTGGATACTTTAGTCTTTACGGTTTACTTCGTCGTTCCCGCTCTGATGACCTTAGAGATAGCTTCGGAAGTTGTGCATATCGCTACGGGTGTGCCAACCTACGGCAAGTTCTTAGCACTGATAGTGATGGCAATATTTGGCATCAGTCAGGTCAACTTTTTGATTGCCATGCGTATCTATCGCGCTCCTATGTCGTTCCTCAAAGCTTTAGGCCGCAGTTTTTACGTCACGGCCTACGTCTATGGCCACTGGGTACCAGTTATTGTCGTCTCCTTCTGCCAAATCTTATTCGGTAAGCAAGTCTCTACCTGGCACCGTACCGAGCATGCTGGTGTTGCCCCGGTAATAAAAGCCTAGGAAAGAATCAGAAAATTACGGACGGGAGCAAGATTTTTTTGTTCCCGTCTTTCTTTTTGCAGCAATCTTCCACTTGGCATCGCATTTGATACCATCTTGATTTCGTAAGGTCCCGAGACCCTGCAATATTCCTATATTCAGCGTGTGCCAACACTGCTTTGATCGTATATACCGCTTGAAAAGTGGTGCTATTCCAACAAACTTTTTACAACTCATTTCAAAGCCCGAAACCGGGTATATTGCCGCGATACACTTGCCGAGGCCGAAATAAGTCAGTCATTAAATATGGACCTCTCGGAATAAATGAGTAAAATGGAGCTTGTCTCGGGCCGTTGGTCCAGGATTGGTCGAATCATTCGAAAAATGATTTCCTAAATTACGATTGCTAAGAGTTGGAGATTTGCATGCTTAAAAAGATAGCGTCCTCTTTCATACTAGCCTCAGCTTTGGTTGGCACAATGGTCGCTCCGTCGTATGCCGATGACGACACATTCAAGAACATTTGTCTGTTCCCTGTCAAAGTGGTTGGTTCAGGTGTTGGAGCTGTAGTAGGCGTTCCTCTAGGTGCCGTCAAAGACGGAACTAAGGGAGCCATTAAATCCACTACCTGGGTTGCCGGTAAGCTTGGTAATGAAGATGGTGGATACCAGAAGTGGACAGGAGCCATCGTTGGCGCTCCGTTCGGTATCGTTGGCGGTGCAGCTTATGGTTGCTTCGATGGCGGTTGGCACGGTATGAAAACTGGCTTCGAAAAGCCATTCACCAAAGAAGCTTTCACTTTCAAAGAAGACTAACTTGTTGAGCAATCAACGTTAGGTTCAATGAAACAGTGAACTTGTGTTCGAAAATTGTCGGGTAGAAAGAATGAGAGGGTGGCTCTCTTAGAGTCACCCTCGAAATCTAACTCAAAATCTGAATCAGAAAATGATATAGACCGGGTGGTAAGGAAGATATGAAAAACAAAGCTTTAGCCTTAATAGCTGCTGGCGCTATCAGTATTGGTGTTGCAATGCCTTCGATGGCCGGAGACGGTCCTCTTAACAGCATGGCTTCCCTCGCTGGTGCTACCACAGCCGTGATTGTTGATACTCCAGAAGGCATCATCGTCAATTCACTTTGGCGTACGCCCCACACATTGCAGCGTCAACTCGCCAAGCATTTTGGCGATGAGAAGGGTCTTGGACAAAATCTCGCAGCATTCGCACTTGGATGGCCTGTTGGTATGGTCTGGGGCGTTCCTTATGGCGCTATCGTCGGTGCTAAGCATGGTATGACTAGTGGTTGGGAAAAACCATTTAGTACTGATTCCTACATTGTCACTGAAGAAAAATAGTAAATAGTAATTGCTACCCGGCACCCTAGCCAAGTGATGCCGGGTAGCTCTGAATTAGAAACGGTGGATAAGATGACAAACAAAATACTAGGTCAAGTTCTTATGTCGGCCGCTCTCATGGTCTCCGCTGTCGCTCCTGCGATGGCCCTCGATTATGAAGCCAAGCCGGTTCAGTGGGTTCTACAAGCTCCTATTCGTACCGTTGGAGCTGCAAGCGGTGCCTTGTTCACCGGTCTCGTTACCGGTCCTATCGCTGGTGGATTCCACGGCGGTATTAAAGGTATTAATCACGTTGCTGAGAAATTCGGCGATGAGCATGGAACTGGACAACGTCTAGCTGCCGTTCCAATCGGTGGATCCGTCGGTATGGTAGCTGGTGGTGTCTATGGTGGCTACCACGGCATGGGACATGGCTGGAAGAAAGGTTGGGAACATCCATTCAGCCGCTGGTCTTTCATCACCATGGAAGAGAAATAATTCTATTTGACTGAGGGATGTACTCCCAGTAGAAAAGGTTGAGGATAATGCAAAAGAAAATTCTTTCGTCTTTGCTAGCTGCTTTAGGACTCGCAATGAGTCTTTCCGCTCCTAGTATGGCTTACCCAGAGCGTCCGGAATCGGCTCGGGTAATCTATGAAATGTGGTACTTCCCATGCAGACTGGTCTCTATGGCCGTTACAACTGCTTGGGATGTTCCAACCGCCGCTTTCTCAGATGGCATCAAAGGTGCTATCGGTGGAACCAAAATGGTTGCCCGTAATCTGGGTAAAGAAGATGGCGTTTATGAAATGGTCGCTGGTGCTATGACCGGTGGTCCAGCTGGCCTAGTTGCTGGTAGCGCTTATGGCGTTCTCCACGGCGCAGGTTATGGTATCAAGCATGGCTTCATCGGATATCCGAGCCCCCACAGCGGCAGCCACAGCATGATATTCCAGGGCAAAGGTTTCGTTGTTCCTTACGACGATAACTACTAACTGACTGTCATCCTCGTTTCTAGTGTCTTTGTAATTAGGCGCTGACCTGGAAATACTTGGCTTCAAGAGCAAACACCTGCTAGAAATGGCGGGTGTTTGCCTTTTGCTTTGCTAGATGTAATTTCTTTAATGTTGGACGGCTTTTTTTGCCCTGTTTCTAAAAATATTTGTCTGACTGTGACAGGATAGCGAGCATCAATGGCCTGTTAGAGCTCAGCTCTTGATAGACTAATAACAAGAATTTGTATCTAGCTGAATAAACCGCTTTTATGGCAATTTAGGGCGTAAATTGGAAATCACTGGCAGGCGTTCATCCCCCAAAAGAATTGGCGAGTTACTTGTAGCCGCCAATATCATCAGACAGGAAGTCCTACTCGAGGCTTTGAAAGTTTCGAAGACTTCGCAGACTCCTCTTGGTCGCGTTTTGATGAGCATTGGAGAACTTTCCGAGTACGACGTGGAAGTAGCGCTCTATGTGCAGTCATTGATCAGGCAGAACACAATTTCAGCTGAGTTTGGCGTTAAGGCCATAAATGTCTGTATTAAGGGTCGCATACCTTTAGATGATGCCTTCAAGCGTCTCGGTTGGACTCCACCTGAGACTACAGATGAGCAAAAAGCTTCCGCCGGAGAGTTAGGCGAGCTTCTCGTGCAATCTGGTTTGCTTGATCGTTCAATGCTGGAACAAGCGCAGTGGCAAGGCCAAGAGAATAACTTGCCCCTAGGCCGTTGCTTGGTCCTAAATCGCATGATTACTTCTGTCTTGCTGCAATCTGCCCTTACTGCTCAGGTTTTGATCAGAGACGGCAAGATTACTGAAGAGCAAGCCATTGCCGGCCTTAAGAAAGCTGTGGCAAAGCATCAGTCTTTAGAACAATCGTTAGTCGATACCGGTGCGTTCCGTACTTCCGCTAAAGACTCCATCAAACTAGGAGACCTTGTTACCCAAGCTGGTCTGGTCACCGAAGGCGATAAAATTTCAGCTATCGAAATTGGACTTTCTGAACACCAGAAAATTGGTGAGGTATTTGTTCAAACTGGCATGATTTCGTCTGAAGTTGTAGACGATAGCTTGCGTTTACAAGAAATGGTTACCAGTGGAGCCTTGAGTGGCCTTCAGGCTGCTGACATACTACGTCAATCTAGTGCTCGCCAGGTCTCTATTGATACCATTATCGAAGAGAGAGCCTCTAGGCAAGACGATATAGCCAAAGTAAATACCGTGATGGAGATACTTTTGCAATCTGGGGCCTTAAGTGGTGACAATTTCAATCGGGCCCAATCACTAGCTAGGCAGTTAAATGTCTCAATGGCCGAGATCATTGTCACTAAAGAAATGATTGATAAACGACTGATTAATGCCGCTCTGCAAGCTCAGTCTTTAGTTACTGAAGGCATACTGAAACCGGTGCAGTGTGCTGCGGCAGTGAAAATGTGCCAGCAAACTGGGCTAGAACTGCATGAAGTATTGAAAGATTTGCCCCCCGATGCCCCTACCACAGCGGCTTCATCGTCTCCGTCGGCAAAAGATGAAGGCGAGAAAAAAGGCTGGATTGGCAATATCTGGAACAAAGTAACAAAAAAAGACTAGCAAATTGACAGGGCGATAATGTCAGCAACTTTTACCGTCGATGAAATTCTTACTCTTGATGGTGCAGTGCTGCATGGTGCCTCAGCAATGCTAGACAATAGGGCCTTTAGTATTAGCACTGACAGTCGTGCCATTAGAGCTGAGCAAGACTTGTACTTGGCGCTGAAAGGAGAGCGTTTTGATGGCCATAGCTTTGTGCTCAAGGCCTTCGAAAACGGCGCTGGTCTAGCCATAATCGATAGAGATAGTGCTGCCACTGTTGGCAAAACTTTGGCTGAGAAATTTAGCACCAAACCAATGGTTTCAGTACCCAATACTCTGGCTGCCTATCAAGGCTTGGCGCGATTGCATCTGCGTAGACAGAAGGCCAAAGTAATAGCAATTACTGGCTCGTCAGGTAAGACTACGACAAAAGAAATGACTGCGGCAGCCACTTCCTGTCGAGTGGTGCACAAGTCATTGGCTAATGAAAATAATGAAATTGGTGTGCCCAAGACTATTCTTTCGATGCCGGCAGAAACTGAGATCTTGATTTTGGAAATGGGTATGCGCGGATTGGGACAAATAGCAGAGCTGGCCGCTTGCGGATTACCCGATATTGGTGTGATCACCTGTGCTGGCACGGCTCATATTGAGCTTCTTGGCTCAAGAGAGAATATTGCCAAGGCCAAGTGCGAGCTGCTGGCCGCCTTAGACTCTGAACGGGGGTATGCCATCATCGGTGATGGCAGCGATTATTTGCTTGCTCAAGCTAGACAAGATTTTGCTGGAGCAATTGAAGTTTGTCCTGCTTTAGAAATTGTTCGGGTTGATAGCCATGGCACTACTTTTGAAATTCCTGGCAGTGCTTCTGGGCAAGAATTTTTTGTTAGAGCCCATGGTCGCGTTTTGCTGGAAGACGCCTGGTGTGCTGTTGCTGCAGCTAGAGCGGCTGGCCTGAGCGACTCTGAAATTGCAGCAGGTCTGGCTAAGTTTGAAGCGGTTGAAGGTCGCGGCAATGCGGTTCAGTCATCTCATGGTTCTACTATTGTTGATGAGTCATACAATGCCAATCCTGATTCTATGCGTTGTGCTGTTGAAGCAATTCTTTCTCATGCCTATCCGCAACCCGACAAAATAGTTGTACTTGGTGCCATGGCAGAGCTTGGCGATTTCACTGAACCATTGCATCTTGAACTTGGTCGCTGGCTCAAAGATAAGCCCATTAGTTTGCTAGTTACAGTCGGGCCTGTAGCCAGTGCAATTGCTTCTGGAGCCAATGGTGCCAGCTACGAGATTGCTTCTGTTGCGACACAAGATGAGGCGCTTAGTCGTATTCTTCCGCGTCTTGGGCGTGATTCTTGTGTAATGGTTAAAGGATCTCATAGTACTAACCTCGACAAATTGGTGCAAAATATACTGCGGTAATGGAAAAAGAAACTCAAACTAGATCTGTTTGGCTTGTCTGTGGGCTTTGCGCGATTGCCGCCTCAACCATGATTGTAGAGATCGTTCTCACAAAATTTGTGGGTTATAAGGTCTACCATCACTTTATCCATTTAATTATTAGTACAGTTATTCTCAGCTTCGGCATGGCTGGGGCTTATCTATATTTGGCTAGCAAACGCGAAAATGACTGGCAAGCAGCGAGTCGCGAGGCCGCTCTTTATTCGCTAATGCTTTTGCTCACAGTGGTTTTGTTTTGCTGGATGCCCATCGATCCATATAACTTTTCTATTGCCTTGTGGTTACGGCTTTCGTCAATTGCCATCTATTTCGCAATGTTTGCTGTGCCGTTTTTCTTTGCCGGTCTATGTATCAGTAGGGTTTTAGCTAGCAGCAATATTTCGGCCACCCGCGTTTATTTCTTTGATTTGAGCGCTGCCGCTCTAGCTGCAGCTCTTACGCCTGTCATGCTTGAAAATGCTGGCGGCTATGGCAGCATAGCCATTGCCTCTCTTCTTGGTATTTTTGCCTTTTTTGCCTTCCAAAAACAAGCAGGCAAGTTCCGCACTATTGAGTCTTCAGCTTGGCTGCTGGCCTTTCTTGCCTCTATCTCCTTGCTCTTGCTCTATCCCACATGGGCAATTAAAAAATACGGTTTCGATATTCGTTCAACTAAAGATGGCAGTGGGCGTAAGACCATGAGTGGTGACTTCGGTGGGGTGGCCCGCTCGTATTGGAATCCGCTGGCACGCATTGATGTCTCTAAGACCGGTTGGTCTAATAGACTAGATTTCCTCTTCGGTATTGTTCCTGATTCCAATACCGCAAAAATGCAGGGGCGTTTTATTAGCGTAGACGGTGGCGCCAATACAAGACAGTTCAAAGCAACTGGCAATTTGCAAGAGCAGCCTTTCTTCTCTAAAGTACTCTGGGCCAGCCCCTACGTACTTAAACCAATGGCAAAAGATGCCCTGGTAATTGGTGGCGGCGGTGGTGTCGATATTCTTGTTGGAAAATATCATGGCGTGCCGAGATTAGACGCTCTTGAGCTCAATCCAGCGACTTACAAACATCTTTTGCTCGGTCAAGATGATCCAGAGGCTGCTCTATACCAGCCCTGGCTGTCTAGCAGCGACAAAACCAAGGTGACCATTCTCAATAAAGAGGCGCGGCACTTTGCCTCGACGCAGCCTGATGGAGTTTACGACATCATACAAGCCAGTGGCGTCGATACTCTGACAGCGGTTGCATCTGGTGCCTTAGCTAACTCCGATAACTATTTGTACACCCTCGACGCGGTGAAGAGCTATGCCCATATGCTCAAGCCTGGTGGGGTTCTGTCACTTACCCACTGGCGTAGTGAACCACCGCAGCTCGAGCTGCGTATGTTTCTTACTTATTTAAAATATCTAGAGGACAGCGGCAACAAGGCGGCGCGCAACAATGTCATTGTTTTAGCCAATAATTGGGTCAATACCATCATGAAGACCACGCCTTTCACTGTTGAGGAAGTGCAAAGAGTTCGTGACTGGGCTGCCCGCTCCAATGTTCGTGTACTGTACGATCCCTTTCACAAGTCGGAGCAAGAGCCTGGCATTAGGCCTGATGAGTTGATCTTTGAGAAAGTTGCCAATGCCGATACAAAAGAACGACAAGAAATTGTGGCAGCACTTCCCGACAATGTCACGCCGGTTACCGATGATCGGCCTTACTTCTACCAGTTGAGCAAGAATCTATCTTTTTGGGGCTCATCTAATTGGGTATCTGACTCAATTCTGGCTGTCTACGTAGCCATCGCTTTTGTCGTTGTTTTGATCTTTGCGCCCATGATAAAGACCAGACCACTCAAGCTCTCTGCTCCACTTTGCTCATCGCTGTTATTCTTTGCTTTCTGCGGTTTTGCCTTTTTGCTTTTTGAAGTTTCGATTATTCAACTATTTTCGGTCTTTGTTGGTGGTCCGGTCTATTCTCTGGCAGTAGTGCTTGTTTCAGTTCTTGCTGGCTATTCAGTTGGCTGCTTGTATGCTAGTCGCTTAAAGCCAACTGGCCGAGTATTTTTGATTGTTGGTGGCGCTATCTTCGCCATGCTGCTAGGTGCTTCTTTCGGCCTCCCCTCTATGCTGATAGCTCTTATGCCCTGCGATTGGCTCATGCGAATTCTGATCTCAGCAGCAGCAGCTTTCTTGATGGCTTTTGTCGTTGGCATTCCGGTTTCACTGGCTATGGATGCAGTAAAGAAAGATGCAGTAATAGGCAATACTGTGCCCTGGATGTGGGGTGTGAGCTCGGGCTTTAATGCTCTTGGAGCAGCCTGTTTTGTCATAATTACTCAGGCCATAGGCATTGCCGCTACCCTTGCTGTTGCCGCCGCGCTTTACCTTTGCGGCACTATCGTCTTTGCCCTCGTGGGCCCTAAGCAATCTTCCTCTGCAGAGCTCGCTCAATAGTTTTTGCCATTTCGTATTTCCCCCAATGACTTCAGCCCTGTAGCCCACTAGCATTGGGGGCCCACGGTCAGGCCCTAAGTAAATGGATTCCCCACAATCCTGCGTCAGCTTGAAGACCATAGACAATGTGGCAGTGTTTGATGCACTGCTCGGCAAACCTTTAAACATTGAAACTAAACTTGAGTGCAAGAATACTTTAGCCCGCCAAGTAATGGAAGAAGTGGCGCCAAAGACTGTCAGAGTAACTTCTCCAACGGCAGAAGGTGTTCTTGGCGGCTCAGGATTTTTTGCCGGCCGCAATGGTGATTTGGTAGTTACCAATGTGCACGTGGTGGCTAACAGTACTAATACTGTTATCGAAACAGTCTCAGGAGAGCGCTTTCGAGCCAAAATTGTAGACATTGACGATGTAAATGACCTGGCTGTTCTCAAAATTGAAGGCATAAGCAAAGACCCTAAGCGTGCCCTTGAGTTGGCCGACGATAACAAGCTTAAGAATGGTGACCCCATGCTGGCTATCGGGCATCCTGCTGGTTCGAGAGCAGCAGTGGTCTCGGATGGTTCGTTTATTGCCAAGTTGCCTCAAGTTCTATTGGTGCAGCCCAATATCGTCAACGGTATGATTGAGAATGCCGCTCGTTTTCAAGTTAAAGAACCTGCTTTTGCTGAGGACGCGAAGAACAATTTGTTCGCTACCATGATCGGTATGGACACTCCGCTCTGGCACGGTAATTCAGGTGGACCGGTAGTAAATGAGCGCAAACAGCTTGTTGGAGTTTCCACTGCTATTGATCCAGCCAACCCCTACATGTCGCTTGCTCAACCAGCCAGCAATGTCAAAGAACTTTTGCGGAGAGTTGAGGATAAGAATGAGCACAAGTTCGACTTTACTTACCTTGAGCAAAGCGCCTATGACCGTGATAAGAAGGGTGTTTTGACAAAAAGTGCCGGTGAGATTGTCGCCGGTGCGTTGCTGCGCCGAGTGGCTGCCCCAGTGTGGGGAGGATACTCTGGAATGCAGGCGATAGGCAGTCTAAAAATGGCGGCAGGCGATTCGTTTGCTGGACGAGGACACTATTTAGCTGCTGCTGGTGAGCAACTGCTCGGCTTGGCTGGTGGTGCCATGTCATTACTGCCACGCACCAGAGCGATTGGCTATGGCCTGGCCGGTGCTAGTCTGCTGTTAGATATGCGCCATCAATTTAGTGCCGATACGGCTTTGCTTAAAGACATAAATCGTACTAGTGGTGAGAAGCGCTTGCCCTACGGCTGGGGTGACAAATTATTCTAGAGTTAGTAGTACTAGATTATTCTTGCTGCCTTCATGGCCTCAATTTGAACGTCTGTTAGGCCAATAGACTTCAGCTTCTTCTCAGTTTCTGCAGCAGTATCAGTACAGGACCATTCTGCTTCTTCTTTCTTGCCATAGATTTGCTTGATCGGATTGCTTATTTGCGGCACATTGCCGAGCCTTGAGTGGGTCATGTGAGTCAAGACTCTGTCGCCACCGTCCGGTAGGAAGTTGACTGCTTCTTTGACCGTGTTGACTGGCGAGACGCAGCAATTTGCCTCGGCGAAGAGAGACATCCAGTTCTTCAGGGTTTTGCTCGCGATTACTGCAGCAATCTCGGAACTAAGGAAATCACGATCGCTAATCACGTCTTTTGTCAGCAAATCTTTGCGTTCGATAATAGTGAGGAATTTTAGCCAAAATTCGGGTTCTATAGGAGCTGCGGCTAAATAGCGACCGTCAAGGCAGCGATAGACTCGGTGGTTGGGCAACTCATCGGGATATTTGGCGTGAATCTCAGAGGGCTCTAGATTGAGATAGAGGCTAATGGTGCCCACTACTGCCAAGGCCGATAGTGCGCTTTCGAACATGCTAATCTCGATGCGCCGACCAATTCCGCTAGATTCTCTCTCGTATAGAGCGGCCGTTATGGCAAGGGCTGCGTATGTTCCGGACATATAATCTGAAACAAAAACCGAAGGCATAATCGGCTTGCCAGATTGATCTTGTGACTCAAACAAGATGCCTGTTTCAGCTACGAAGTTGAGATCGTGACCCGGTTTAGTTCCCCACTTAGAAGTAGAGCCATAGCCATTGACCGAGCAATAGATCAACCGTGGATTATGTTCTCTCAGTACCTCTGGGCCGAGGCCCAATCTATCCATTACTCCGGGCCTAAAGTTTTCTATTACTACATCAGCACTCTCGACTAACTTTTTAACAATTTCTAAACCCTGAGGGCTTTTGAGATCTATTTTGATGCGCTCTTTGTTGCGGTGCAAGCTCCAGAAATAGAGACTATCTTCGACGCCTTCATTGACGATAATTGGCGGAAGACGCTCATTGAGAGTGCTATCGAGCCGCTCAATTCGCAAAACCTGAGCACCAAGATCGCTCATCAGGGTCGAAACTATTTCGCCAGGCAGGAGGTGAGTGAAGTCTAGAACTTTTAGATTGGCGAAAGACATAGATATCTCATAGCTGAAAGGTTGTAAAGAAAAAGGAGGGCATAACTGAAATCAGCAGCCCTCCTTCGTTCTAGTGCAATTGTTGCTTAGTTCATGTTCTCGATGATGGCATTGGCAAACTCACTGGTTTTCAGTTTGGTTGCACCTGGCATCAAACGCTCGAGGTCATAAGTTACTTTCTTCTGTTGGATGGTTTTGGTTACTGCTTGAGTGATCAAGTCAGCAGCTTCTTGCCAGCCCATAAATTCAAGCATCATTACGCCAGAGAGAATTACAGAACCTGGGTTGATTACGTCTTTGTCAGCATACTTAGGAGCTGTGCCGTGGGTAGCTTCGAAGATGGCGCAGTTGTCGCCGATATTAGCACCAGGAGCTAGTCCAAGGCCGCCAACTTGAGCAGCGCAGGCATCTGAGAGATAGTCGCCGTTCAAGTTTGTAGTGGCTAGAACAGAGTATTCATCTGGTCTTAGCAATACTTGCTGGAACATGGAGTCGGCGATTCTATCTTGAAGAAGAATCTTGCCGGCTGGCAATTTGCCATCATGCTCTGCCCACATTTTTTCTTCTGAGATTACTTCTTTAGCAAATTCTGTTTCGCCAACTTGATAGCCCCAGTCTCTGAAGGCTCCTTCAGTGAACTTCTGAATGTTGCCTTTGTGTACCATGGTCACTGACTTCTTGCCGCGAGAAATAGCATATTCGATTGCTCTGCGTACAAGTCTGTCTGAACCGAATTTAGAAATTGGTTTGATACCGATGCCAGATTCTGGACGAACTTCTTTGCCATATTTAGCGCAAAGATCAATGAAAGCCTGAGCTTCTGGAGAACCAGCAACAAACTCGATTCCGGCATATACGTCTTCGGTATTTTCACGGAAGATAACAACGTCGAGTTTTTCAGGTGATACTACTGGTGAAGGCACTCCTGGGAAGTGACGCACTGGGCGAACGCAGCAGTAGAGGTCAAATATTTGACGAAGAGCTACGTTCAAGCTGCGGATACCGCCGCCTACTGGAGTGGTTAGAGGGCCTTTGATAGCTACTCCGAACTCTCTCAGAGCGCTGATGGTGTCTTCAGTCAACCATTCATCAAAATTGTCTTTTGCTTTTTGTCCGGCAAATACTTCGAACCAAGCAATTTCCTTCTTTCCGCCATAGGCTTTAGCAACTGCAGCATCGATAACGCGCTTGCTGGCCTTCCAGATGTCACGACCTGTACCATCGCCTTCGATAAAAGGAATGATTGGTTTGTTAGGTACAACTGGCTTTCCGTCTTTGAAGGTAATCTTTTCGCCTTGCGGAACTGTTATGCCATTGTAGGTCTTGTCTATCACTTGTCCCATGTCTCTCCTTCGCCGTATCCCAGGTGTCCGGCTTAGAGATTAACAGTACAGTCGGCTCCAACCCTCAGAAGATCAACAAATACTAATTGTCCTGCTTAATCATGTGAATTTTGCGGTAGTCATGAGGCTGTTGGCTGAACTTGGCCATATACTTTTATATCCAATTTTGAGGGCCTAAATTGAACCTTGCCATTTCATTGAAGCGAGCCTTAAGCCAATGGCCGGACAAAGAAGCTTTTGTCGACGGTCAAAAGCGCCTTACATATGCTGAATTTGGCAAGCGGGTAGCGGCTCTTACCCACATCTTTGCTAATCTCGGCCTGTCAAAGGGCTCTACTATTGCCGTCATGGCCCCCAACTGCCTTGAATTTACAGAGCTATATTTTGCTGCTGCTTGCATTGGTGCAGTTTTGTGCCCAATTAACTATCGCCTGGCCAGCCATGAAATTGAGCAAATTCTTGAGCACAGCGAGACCCAGATGCTGGTTTGTCACACTGATTTTGCCGAACTGGCCGAGGCTGCCCTGGAAAATCTCTCCAGAATTAAGATCGTTGCCTGGCTTGGGGCCGGTTCGCTGCCAGACACTAAAGTCAAAAGCGTTCGTTATGAGCCCTTTCTGCTCACCCAATGGAACAAAGAGCTAATCGACAATCAGGCCGAGGGCAGTGATCTAGCCCAAATTTACTATACAAGTGGAACTACTGGACAGGCAAAAGGGGTAATGCTCACCCATGAGAATGTCAGCTACAACGCTCTTGGTGCTATCGCTGAACTAGCCTTAAATGATAGTCATTGCTGGGTTCATGCAGCGCCGATGTTCCATTTAGTTGATGCCTGGGCGGTATTTGCCCTGACCTGGGTGGGCGGAAAGCATGTCTTCATTCCATATTTTAATGCTGAAGCCCTGTTGCCAATGCTTGAAGCTGAGGCTGTAAGCCATACAGCCCTTGTGCCCACCATGGTCAATGCCCTCTTGAATAGTGGGGTGGTCTGGCAGTACTCCTACAATGCTCTCAGCACCATAATGACTGCCGGCTCGCCCATTGCTCCTGAAATTGTCAAACAAATACAGGAAGTATTCTCATGCACCTATGTGCAGTTCTATGGCATGACCGAAACTAGTCCCTTTCTCAGTATAAGTTTGCCCAAGAGCAAAGATCTACAGCGCTCAAAGAGCGAAATCTTGGCTATCCGCAGTAAGACTGGCCGGCCGTTTATTGGTGTCGATCTCAAAGTCGTCAAAGATGACGGCAGCGAGGTTGCGCGTGACGGCATTGATGTTGGTGAGATCATCGCTCGTGGACCAAACGTGACTAAAGGCTATTGGAAAAATCCGGAAGCCACAGCCCAGACCATTCGCGACGGCTGGATTTATACAGGTGATTTAGCAGTGATGGATAGCGACGGTTACATCAATGTAGTCGATCGCTCTAAAGATATGATCATCAGCGGTGGTGAGAATGTCTATTCGACAGAGGTTGAATATGTTTTGCATGAACATCCGGCCATATTAGAGTGTGCAGTTTTTGGTATTCCCGATAAAAAGTGGGGTGAGCTTGTGCATGCCTCAGTGGTCTGTCGGGCAGGGCAAACACTTGCTGAAGAAGAGCTTACTGACTTCATTCGCGAGCGCCTCGCTCGTTATAAGGTGCCACGTCATTGGGAGTTTTTAGAAGAGTTGCCCAAGACTGGCAGTGGCAAAATAAAGAAGAAAGAGCTGCGCGATAAGTATTGGCTTGGCCGTGAACGTCGAGTAAATTGACAGAAAAAACCTTGGCTATTGGCCATTACTTGCGTATACTCTACAGTCAGTAGTAGCACTGGCAGGCAGTTAATGACTAAGAAAAAAGCGGCATCCCAAGGTGACTATCTCTTGAATATACTGGCAGGGGTAGTTTTGCTATCTTCTGCTCAAGCAGCACTGGCGCAAACTAAAACAGCACCAGATAAAGTGCCAGATGCTAAAGCTCACGAACTTGCTCTCATGAGTAAGGCTCGGCGAGCTACTGCTGACAGCCATTACGAGGCCGCTTGTGACTATCTTTCTGATGTGCTTACAACCAATCCGAAGAATGCAGAAGCCCATTATCTTTTAGGGCTTTTGCAAGGGCGGCAAGGTAAGTTTAACGAATCAATTGACCATGAGAAAAAATGTCTCAAGCTCATTCCTAACTATGCTTCAGCTCATTCAGTCTTGGGTCGTTCGCTGGCAGGTAAACAAGACTACGTCGGGGCCATCGCAGAGCTAAAAGAAGCCATCCGTCTTGACCCGCGCAGCCCTATTAGCTTTGTCAATCTAGCCGCTGTAAAAGGTATGCAAGGTGACTATAAAGGCGCTCTCGATGCCTATGAAAACGCCATCAGAGTCGACCCTAAATATACTCAGGCCTATTTGGGTAAGGCCCTAGCTTGTGCCAAACTCAAAGATACCAAAGGTCAGCTTGAGGCTTGTCGCGATGCTGTAAGAGTAGCGCCCACAAGCTCTGTTGCTCATGGCCGCTTAGGCTTTGCCCTCTCGCAAAGCGGAGATATGCCAGGGGCGATGGCAGAGGGCCTCAAAGCCAATTTGCTAAGAGTGAATGAGTCATGGAATGAATTTCTCGGCATGTTCTTGACGGCTTGGGCTTCAGTCTTTCTCGTTTTTGCTGCTATTTTTGCTGCCTTATTTGCTGGATCGCGCTTCAAACCACAAGAAGGCGAGATCGTATTGAAGTCATTCTTCCTCACTTTCTACAAAGATAAGCCAGGCCGTTTTGTCGTAACCGATACGCGCATAGTTTTCGTGCCAGAAGCCTTCTCTGCCTGGTTTGGTGCTACAAGAGTGAGTATTCAACGGCCTCAAATCGAGGCTATAAATTATCTTAGCACTGTGGGTGGTGGCACAGTATCAATTCTAACTAGAGACCAGAGTGTGCATCAATTCCGCATGCCTCTTTTAGTCTTAGACCCGGTTCGTAGTTTGTTGGTTAGTCAAGGACTGACGGCACCTGATCCAGATAATAAGGTTTCTGAGCCAATAAACCCAGTACCTGATAAAGTTGAAACAGAAACAAAGGTAGAAACTGAACCTAAACCTGACACTGAGACTAAAGAGAAAAACGAATGAGCGTTGTTAAGAATGTTCTTGGTACGAACCTTGAACCTTGTTGCTTGAACCCCCTGACCGGATTTTTTCGTGACGGCTATTGTTCTACTAGCCCTGAAGATCATGGAGTTCATACGGTTTGCGCTCTAATAACTGACGAATTTCTCGACTATTCTAAAGCCCAAGGTAATGATCTTTCCACTGCTAATCCGCGCTACGGCTTCCCTGGCCTCAAGGCTGGTGACACCTGGTGCTTGTGTGCTTCTCGCTGGCGCGATGCTCTGCGAGACGGTATGGCACCGCAGGTAGTGCTGGCGTCAACCCATCAAGCCACTCTGAAAATTGTCAGCCTAGAGGAGCTTAAAGCTCACGCCGTAGTAGCTAAGGCCTAAGATACATCGATGAGCCTATACTTGAAGTCTTGGGCCCTATTGGTATTTATGTCGCTTTGTTTTTGCTCGCCTTTGTTGGCACAATCGAGCAACGATGCGGCAGGCTGGAAGCTTCTGCTGGAGACGGCCATCGGTGGTCGCTACGATGTCTTTGTTAATAGCAAAGCCTTGCGTATAGACAGTCAGTCTTTTAAGTTCTCGCTCTTAGCCACTGCCCCTCAATGGAATCTGACTATTTGGCGCGATGATAGCAAAGAAATTTGTCATTGCGCTTTAGCACAGTACCTTTATCAAAGGCGAAACGCAGTCAATACAACTTCTTCCTGCAATTTAGATAAGCCTATTAGTAAACATCCAATAGCCATTCCTCGTTTTGGTCTCAGCGGTGTGCAGTATGTATATGCTGGTGAGAAGCGCGGTCATGACCTTTTCATTTCTGACAAAGCCACTACAGACGTAAAAAACTATTTTATTGATTGCGCCAATATTGATTTGCCTCGGCCAGCAGTGCAGATTATAAGCGGTACCAGTACTCTGCCAGATCTGCCTGGCTTGCCTTATCAAATGTTTGAAGTTCTGGAGAGCGGCCCAAAACAATGGCAAGTTTTAACCCGCAGTCTGGTGCGGCAAAATACCCTTCCAGCAAAGGTTTTTCAAGCGCCGCGTGGCTATAAAGACATTGGTCTCTTTAAGCACAATTTTCTGTTCAAGAGCGTTAGTTTGATGATGGATGATACCGTAGATAGTATCGGTATCGGCGAAATCAAACCTAGTAATTCCCGAGTAAAACACTAGATCTTTCGTAATGTGTTCATTGGTTAACACAAGGGCTTAGCTTAGGCAAACTGAGCCGCGCTTTTAATCGACACTCCATGTATACTTAATTTGTACCAATAGTAAAACATTGATTCGGAATCACTTGGCGTCCCCGGCTTTCTCTGATAGGGCGTTAACCATGACTTCTGAAGCCGCAGAACCAAATTCTAGCCTTAGCGAAGAGCGTCTGCGATTGGTGATTGAAGCGGCTCCCAGCGGTATGATTATGGTTGATGAGTTGGGTCGCGTCGTGCTCGTTAATTCGCAAGTTGAGCGCATGTTCGGCTACAGCCGTGAAGAGCTTTTAGGCGAATCAATTGATTTACTTGTACCTTCCTCTGTGCGCGCTAAGCATCCCTGTCAGCGCGCCAGCTTTTTTGCCGACCCCAAAGCTCGAGCAATGGGGGCTGGGCGTGATCTCTACGGTCAGCGTAAAGACGGCACCCAGCTACCGGTCGAAATCGGCCTAAACCCCCTAATGACCGATGGTCAACGCTTTGTCTTAGCTTCAATTGTCGACATTACGGAACGAAAGCATTCTGAGGCCTTACTGCAGGAGAAACTGCTTGAATTGCAACGCTCTAATGAAGACCTGCAACAGTTTGCCTACGTCTGCTCTCATGACCTGCAAGAGCCTTTAAGAGTGATTTCTAACTACACGCAATTGCTGGCTCGGCGCTATGCTAACCGGCTAGATCAAGATGCCAACGACTTTATCGACTTTACGGTTGATGCTACAAAGCGAATGCAGGAGCTTATCAATGACTTGCTCCTGTATAGCCGTGTTGATACAAAGGGAAAAGAGTTTGTCAGCACAAACTGCTCTCAAATTGTGGCCATGGCCCTGGCCAATCTCAAGGTAGCTATTAGTGAATCGGGTGCGGTGGTTGAGTTTGACGACTTGCCCGATGTTAATGGGGATAGTTCTCAGCTGTTGCAGGTTTTTCAGAACTTGATTGGCAATGCCATAAAGTTCCGCTCCAAGGAGGAGCCTGTTGTGAGAGTTGCGCTAGAAGATAGTGGCAGGAACTGGACTTTTATTGTCAAAGACAATGGCCAGGGCTTTGATATGAAGTACGGAGAGCGGATATTTGTTATTTTTCAGCGGTTACACACAAAAGAGATGTATCCCGGCAGTGGCATTGGTCTAGCTGTGTGCAAGAAAATCATTGAACGTCACGGTGGTTTGATTTGGGCCGAGTCTGAGCCGGGCCAGGGTGCCAAATTTAGTTTCACTATTCCGAAGTTGGCTGAAGCTACAAAGGTAGGAATTTGAATAAAAGAATTAGAGTGCTACTTGTAGAAGACAGTCGAGCTGACGCTCGGCTAATTGTTGAAGTGTTCAAAGAAGAACAGATCAACGTAGACGTAGAGATTGTCAGAGACGGCGAAGAAGCTATGGCATATTTGTATAGAAAGGGCCAGTACGAGGCTGCGCTCATCCCCCATCTAATTATTCTTGATCTCAACATGCCTAAGAAAGACGGTCGCGAAGTCTTAGCTGAAATTAAGAGTGATGCAGCTTTGAGCACAATTCCGGTAGTAATTCTCACCACATCACAGTCTGAAGAAGATATTCAAAAAAGCTACAAACTGCACGCTAGCTGCTTTGTCACCAAACCATTAGATCTTGAAAAATTCGTCGCAATTATTAGATCACTCGATAGTTTTTGGTTTAAGGCAGTTAAATTTCCAGCAAATATATGAACACAATCGACAATAAATCATTAGTTGTGAACACCGAACATATCTCTGTTTTACTTGTTGAAGACAGTATGCCTGATGCTCGCTATGTGCGAGAAATGCTGCCAGCTAATTCGTACATACTGCTTCACGCCAAGAGTCTTGGTGAGGCGTACGAGAAATCTTCGGCTCAAAGGTTTGATGTGATATTGCTCGACCTGTCTTTGCCAGATGGTCAAGGACTTGAAACAGTTCATTCTATGGTTGAATGCGCACCGCATGTGCCAATTGTTGTGCTAACTGGTTTGGCTGACGATGATACTGCTGTCGAGGCAATCAAGGTCGGAGCGCAAGATTACTTGCAGAAGAATAGCTTGACTGAGAACATGTTGACTCGGACTATTCGTTATTCGATTGAGCGCAGTCAAGCTCAAGCACAAATACGTGAGAATTTACAGCGAATAGGTGCATCAGAGGCTTATCTTAGCCTAGCCTTAAAAGCTTCGCACACGGGAGTCTGGTCGTGGGAAATTGCAACGGACATAGTTACTCTTGATGAGCTTAGTCATCAAATGTTTAGCCTTGAAGGGAGTGTTGTTCGTTTAAAAGATGTTTTGAATTGTGTACACATCGAGGAGCGTAAACATATTCAGCATGCATTTGAAGATGCTATCAATAATCAAGCAGACTACGATGTCAGCTTTAGGGTGTGTTTACCTGGCGTTCCTGAGCGAACTTTAGCGTCGAGCGGCCGAGGTATATATGACGAAAATGGTTCAGCAATAAGAATGGCCGGTATCTTCCGAGACATTTCGAAGCAAATTATGCAGCAGCAAAATGTCCAAAGGCTAGAGGTTCTTGAGCAGCATGAAGACTTCATAGCCACTTTGACTCACGATTTGAAGAATCCTCTAATTGGCGCGGATCGCCTGTTAGATTTGTTCTTGGACGGTGCCTTGGGAAACCTGGAAGAGAATCAAATTCATGGATTGAAATTGCTTCAGGAGTCTAGCAGAGACATGCTTGACTTGATCAAGAATCTCCTAGAAGTCTATCGCTATGATGCCGGTGCCACGCCGCTGAGCTTGAGCAAGGTTGATGTAAGAGAACTTATTGCTAGTTGTATAGAATCAATCAGTTTCCTCGCCTCTTTATCGAAAGTGACGCTCAGCCCCACTTTCGAGCAAGGTGAGCACATAATCGTCGCCGACCGAGTTGCTCTGCAGCGAGTCGTTCTTAACCTGCTTTCTAATGCCATCAAGTTTAGTATTGAGGGCGCCGAAGTGAAAATTTCCTCGGGCTGGCATGGGGATTTCTATTGTCTGGAAGTGACCGATTTTGGTTCTGGAATACACCAGGAAGATTTGCTCAAAATCTTTCAGCGCTTTGCTCAAGGGAAGCATGGGCGAACTATCTTAAGCGGTACAGGCTTAGGGCTGTATTTGTGTCGTCGTTTAGTTGAGGCTCATGGTGGCGAAATTACCTGCGATAGTGTCGAAGACCAGAGGACAACATTCATCGTTAGACTGCCGCGCCACCAGGCTAGTCTTCCTAAGCACTAGATTCACCAAGGGTTCTAAAGTGGCTATAGCCTTTGGAGCAATTACTTACCTTCTGCTCCTGTCGATTTGTGAAATTCACAGGCTATCTTTTAATGTCTAGTTCTGGATAAAATTTGACATAAGACTTCAATAGGAAAGTATTGCGGTGGAAGCAAATAGCGTTTCTTCGAAGGGCTTGTCAGCCCTCCTGAGTAAAGACTGGCATAGACTCTTTGTCATCAGCCTGCTGAGCTTGTTTTTAGAACTTTTTGTCATCCGCTGGTTAGCCACCGAAATTCGAATATTTGCCTATTTCAAGAACATGGCTTTGATGTCTGCCTTTCTTGGTCTCAGTCTGGGCTTTTTGTGGTGCAACAGTAAGCGCGATCTGTTTAAGCACACTCCCCTGATACTGCTCTATCTCAGTGGCATTCTGGTATCGGCATTAGTGCTGGGATTCACTCATATGTCGTTTGTGGCCGCTTCTAACAGCGTCATGATGTTTGGCAACTTTGAAGACTTCGCTGGTATACAGATCTTCTATGTCTCTATTGTCTTGCTCGGTATATATGCACTTTCGGTAATGCTTTTTATAGGTTTAGGCCAGGAAACAGGTCGTCTGTTTCAAGCCTTTAAGCCCTTGACGGCCTATTCTATAAATGTGGCTGGCGGTTTGGCCGGTATTTTGCTTTTCTCGTATTTGAGTTTTTTCTGTACAGATCCTGGCGTTTGGTTAATCATCGCTGGATTGATGTTCATGTATCTAGGGCGCAAACTAATTCCAGCTTGCATCATTCTTTTTGGCGTATTTTATATGGTCTATCTTGGACCGTTCGTTGCCAAAGAGGCCTACAAACCAGACTTTATTACGACAGTCTGGTCACCTTACTATCGCATTGACGTGCGCGAATCGCGCATCAGCGACGGTGAGTTCAAAGGTCAATCTGTCGGCCAAGATATGTTCATTAACTACGATAGTTTCCAGACTATGGTTGATGATAGGCCCAGTTCACTGTCGCGTTTTTCTAAGCAAATTGCCGATGAACTATCTGAGTTTCACTTGCGGCCGTTTATTTGTTATGGCAAGCCCGCCAAAAATGTCTTAATCATGGGAGCTGGCTCTGGTTCTGATGTTGCTGCGGCTCTTAGAGCTGGAGCTGAGCATATTGATGCCGTTGAGATTGACCAGAGTATCTATAAGATTGGCAAAGATCTTCACCCGGAAAAACCCTATGATTCGCCTAAAGTTAGCGTTCATATAATGGATGCTCGCACTTTCTTGAAGAACACCAAGCAGAAATATGATGTCATTGTCTTTGCCTTTCTTGACAGCCACACTGCTTTTTCATCGCTCTCCTCACTGCGAACTGACAACTATATTTTCACAAAAGAATCGATTCAAGAAGCCAGCGCGCTCTTAAGCCCAACTGGTATTCTCTGTGTCTCTTTCATCAACAAACCCGATTGGCTCTGGGACAAACACTGTGCCATTGCTAAAGCTGCAACCGGGGAGCTTCCTCTCGGTTTCTATAAAGAGAATAAGTTGCCGTCAGCCTTTCTTTTGTCGGGCCCTGGCGTAAAAGGCAAGACCTACAAAGACTTCCCCAAAATTAGTTTCTTCCCTCGGGAAGCAAGTGTTCGCAGCGACATTACGCCTAGCGAAGACGACTGGCCTTTTCTATTTTTGCCTCGGCGTGAGTTGCCGATGACCTATGTCTGGCCCATTTTCTTGATCATATTTGTTGGCTTCTTGCCGCTCTATAGAGAAATACGCAAGACCGATGATGCCGCCATCGACAGCTTGATGTTTTGTCTGGGCATGGGCTTTATGCTTCTAGAAGTGCGCTCGATGTCAGAATTATCGCTGCTGTTTGGTTCAACCTGGCTGGTCAACAGTGTCATTATTGCTGCAGTGATGCTCTTTATCTTGCTCTCTAACTATATTGCTTCTAAATTGAGCACTAAGTGGACGCCGGTTCTGACCCTGATTTTGCTCGCTGTCTTGGTGCTGTCTGCTTTCGTTAAAGCCAGTTCTTTGGCTGCTTTCGGACCAGTAGGGGGAAGCGTTCTGGGATGCCTGGTCTTTCTTCTGCCCTTGATTTTCTCGTCGGCGATTTTCAGCTTGATGTTTAAGACCAGCAAGAGTGTCAATCGGGCTTTGGCTTTCAATTTGGTTGGTGGCCTGGTGGGAGTTTGTCTTGAATACCTGTCAATGGTATTTGGTATCAAGGCCCTAACTTATATTGCCATTGCCATCTACCTGGTGGTTCTGTATCTCACCAAAAAGGCGGTTGCTCGTTCTGTGGTCGGGAGCTAAGACAGAAGAATTGCTAGGGATTTCGCAATTTCTCTCTTTCTGAATGAACGACGGTTCGTCCATTAAACGATTACACAGTTCGTACTTTGCTATGGTCTAAGAGTCAAATGGTCGTTAATTACTCTCGTTCTCTTGTCGTATTGTCGACTGATCTTATTAACTAATTGTCGTTAAGCCTATAATTGGTAATGTCCAGTTTTATACAACTCCAATATCTTCGTTCCAAATTTGGGGATATTTTTGCTGAAATTCTCTGAGCAAATCAAAGCATTGATCTAAATCTAGATCGATAACTTCAACACCGTTGTCACGCATAAACTGAGCAGAGCTTTTAAAGGTGCGGTTCTCGCCAGCGATAACTTTGGCGATGCCAAATTGCACCACTGCTCCAGCGCACATGGCGCAAGGCATCAAGGTGGAGTAAATGATGGTATCGCGATAACTCACTTGTCTTCCGGCATTACGTAGGCAATCTATCTCGCCATGGGCAGTAGGGTCACCTTGCTGCACTCTACGATTGTGACCACGTCCAATAATCTGACCAGCTCTAACCAGGACTGATCCGATTGGAATACCACCTTCGGAAAATCCTTTTTTTGCCTGGTTGATTGCTTCTTCCATAAACTTGTCTGGTTTATTTTGAGCCCTCTTTTCCATCTGTAATTCTTCCTCATTGTTGCCAATTAGCATGTTTGAACTAAGCACCAAATGTGGAGCCGAGCTGCCGAATTTCGCCTTTGGCAGAGCTCCCTTCTGGTCTGATAATGTATATTATGTTTCATCGACCAGTTGAGGGGCTCTAAAGGCTTGCTAGTACTGGGTTTCCGAGCACGAATTTTAATGGCGTTTTTGCCTCAAAAAGAATTTGGGCAGGACAATCTGACCTAATCAATTTTCAGAGCGGCAAGAATATCTTCTTCGATCCAGCCACGTCGAACTAAGGTATCGCCTACGCCACCAGTAGCAAAGCGTTGCTCTAAGAGCGCAATGATCATCAAATCCTCTGCTACAAGTCCTAATGCCATTAACTGCAGCGCCAAGGCATCAGATACCTCTTCATCTGGTGCTATGAGTTCTTGACCAATTAAAAGACCGTCTAATTCTTCTTGCGATATAAATTGTTTTTCCAGCAGAATCTCACCTAACTGTCGGTCGCTGTTCTGCTGCTCCTGGACGGCCTCTTTTAACTGCTCGAGGGTAATCATGCCAGAGGCTAAACAAAGCTGGCCTAAACGGAGCTTAGAATTGAATTTATTGCTGCCACCACTTGAATGCTCAGGAGCATTTCTATTTGAAGAAAGTTCTTCATGGGCAGTCCGAATAGCTTGTAAAGCAATACTGGCTTGCTCTGTGGCTTTGGTCGAATTAAAAGGTTGTGACAATCTCTCTGTTAAACGCAAAGTGATTTCGTCAATACTTGATGCGTCAGCGCTCTTGTCTAGTTTTAATGCATGAAAATAATTAGTCATAATTTTTTGTCAGCTAGTGAAAACTTCTGCGAAAGGTTCATTGAAAGGTTCATCTAATATTATAGTCTCGGTAAAGCTTGGCGAGTCGACAATACGACTAGTTGAGTTATCGAATTGACTAATTATCGTATTTAGCAACATATTAATTGTTTACTTGTCTTCTTTTCGATAATTAGTATCGTGTTCTCTTCTAATTTTCATCTGTTCCACTTTTAGTCTTTATCTGTATTTGTACTTTCTAACAGTCGTAAACTGCTAAATCATCCAAAAGAGTCCTTAGCTTAAGGTACCCATGACATCAGCACCTTTAAACCAAGCCGGTAACCGTGTAAAAGCTTTCGACATCAAGTTCTTGTCGAAAGAATGGTCGGCAATGGTCAATCCTTCGACCATTGGTCGCGATTTCCTTGCTGGTGTCACAGTGGCCATGGTGGCCTTACCGCTCAACCTTGCTCTGGCAGTAGCCTCTGGTGTCGAGCCAGCCCTGGGTATCGTTTCTGGTATCGTGGCTGGAATTATCGCTGCCCTCTTTGGCGGCCAGCGTTACGCAATAACTGGTCCTGCTGCGGCCATGGCCGTTGTATTGATTGAAGTTGCTCACAACTTCGGCATGGGTGGAATCTTTTTTGTTGGCCTGGTAGGCGGTATCCTGCAGATTGTTGCCGGTCTATTGAAACTCGGTCGAATCATCTCCTTCTTGCCGATGCCTGTCATTGTGGGCTTCGCTAACGCCATCGGTATTCTTGTTATCTTCAACACCGTTGATGACTTCTTTGGCTTACAAGTCAGGCCGCTCCATCTCCATACCGCCGCCACAGCCGCCACTACCGTTGTGGGCTCGCCGTTTATTCCTGAATTTGTCAAAGACGTCAGCGACTTAATTCAGCGTATTTTTATTCACAATGAGTGCAATATTCAGGCTGTCATCATTGGCCTGTTTGTTATTGCTCTCTCTGTTCTCGTGCCGCGATTTACCAAAGTGGTACCAGGCTCGTTAGTCGCCATTGTCGCGGCCTCGATTGCCGCGAATCTCCTCCATTTTGATATTCCTCGAGTAATCGATTTAGCGCCTCTGACTAATATCAATTTGATGCCGCATTGGCCAACATTGCCCACTGGCATTACTACTTTTCAGCAATATCAAGCTCTCACTCTTTATGCCATCACTGTTTTTATGCTGGGTTCAATTGAATCGCTGCTTTCAGCCACAGTGGCCGATGGTATGTCTATGCGCTCTAAACATCGGCCCGATCAAGAGCTAATAGGACAAGGTCTCGCTAATTTCGCCATGCCGTTCTTTGGCGGTATTCCAGTTACCGGTGTTATCGCTCGCACTGCCGTAAATATCACAGCTGGTGCACGCACTCGCTTGGCAGCAATCATTCACTCAGGGGTTCTGCTCTTATTGGTTCTGAGCTTTGCCCATTTCGCTGAGCAGATTCCACTGGCAGCCTTAGCTGGTGTACTTGTTTTGACTGGCTTCCGCTTGATTGAGTGGGATGAAATTCGCGAAATTTGGCGCGGGTCGAAAACAGAAGGCTGGGTAGTATTGACTACTACGGTTGCTTCAGTCTGTGTTGACTTGACCGCTGGCATCTTAACAGGCTTGCTACTCACCTGTGTTTTGACAGTGCAAAAAATGAGCTTGCTCAGCCTGGTGAGCGAAGTTGGTGAGGACGACGATCGCATCGAAGCTACTCAGCAAATTCCTAGCTGTAAGTTTGTGCGCACTTATCTGGTTGATGGCCCACTGTTCTTTGGAGCGGCTGAGCGCTTTACTGAGAATATTTTGCTCACCCAAGATTTGCGCGCTTTGATTTTACATATGCGCTCACTAAACATGATGGATATCACAGGGGTAGAGACTCTTCTGGCCATTCACTCACAGCTCAAGCGCAATAACGTTCGCCTGGTTATTGCTGAGCTTCCTGGTCAACCCCTAGAGTTGATGAAGAAGAGTGGTGCCTTGCAGAAAATTGGTATAGAGAATTGTTTTTCTGACTATAAGGAAGCCCAACTTGATGTCAATGAGAAATTGCTGACTTCGGTCTGTCAGGGCTGCTCGGCCGGAATTAATCCGGAAATAAAAGGGAAGATGACAGGTCCTCGTGATTGCAAGTTGCGTAGTGCTTTATTAATGGACAATAGTCGACTGACTAAAACACTAAAAGCGCGGATGGATCGCACGCAGAAAATTAAAACCGGGACTTTTACTGCTATTAGTCCTGACATTCTTCGCCTTGTCAGAGTTAGCAAACAAGAAGATATACCTGAGTTCCTTCGCAATACACCGATTGAGACCTTGCTCAAATGTCAGAATATGGGCGAAGTTGATGCCAATCAGTCAGAAGATCCCGATCTCGTCATTGGTATGTGCATCGACTATCGCAAGTCTCTTTCACTGCCTCAGAATTGCGCATATGTAATTAGGCGAACAGGGGCCAATATGGCAGGGTCAGAGTTTTCGCTTGCTCTTGCTCTTTCAACCGGTATTGAATATATGGCTTTGATTGCTCATAACCACTGCGTGATGTCCGATCCACACGTCAAACGTGGTGCCTTTGTCTCAGCCTTAACAGGCAAACATGGCTGGAGCGATGATCAAGCTCTTAGTTTCTTTGACGAACATGCCTCCAGTCGCGAAATCGACGATGCCATCGACTTTTCTATAAAAGAGGCTCGCCGTCTCAGCAATCTCTTCCGAGGGCTTAAAGTAGTTCCGATGCTCTTTATGCTCGAAGACAACTTGGTATATCTGGTAAAAGATTGGGTGCGTGAGAAGGAAGGTAAAGATGAAGCCGATGAGGACTCGTACCTCAGTGATTAGCCACAGGGCTAAGCTCTTCACGCTAATCTAAAATTGTTCTCAAGGAAGCAAAAATAGAATATTAGAGTAATGCTCCTGAAGCGGCTCTTGAGATCGTCTATAATCTTCTCGCATTCATCGAGGTGGTTATGGTCGAGGGGAAGTTGCGCGCCAGCACAATATTTGTAGCTCTGGCGGCGCTTGTATTTTCGCTAGCTTATTTCGTCAAAGCGAAAGAGCCAATTCTGCAAATTGTTAGCCCAAGTAGAATCATGTCTTCGGCTACAGCCTTACCAAATAGCACTGATTCGAAATTTGCTGAGATGGTCATGAATAGCTCAAGCTATGCTGTGTTCTTATGCCGCAGTGAATACTCCAGTGGCAATGCAAATTCACTTGAAGCTTTGAGAGGATGGGCCGCACAGCAATTTCATAATGATCCTCGTTTCCTTCATCCTGTGATTTTGCCCAAGGCTACAGCCAGTTCTACCTTTATCAATTCCACTGCTTATTGCCTTTTTGCTGCGCCCTATTATTATGCCTCCCAAGCGGCGGCCAGTTTAATTAGCAGCCGAGTTGATAGCTATTGCGACAGTGAGTCTTTCCGTGTCTTCAAGAACGATTTTTCCGGTCTGTTTGGCAGCAATACCGAAGCCGCAACTCTTCTGGCTCGCTATCAGTCAGACCGTGCTCGCACAGCTATTAATCCACTACTATCGGTATTGTTTTGGCTCGTTATCGTGCTGCTCTCCCCTGCTTTGACTGGCCCCTTCAAGCGCGCTGCTAGTTTCTGGCGGGCACCATTCATGAGCAGTGATCACTCGGCGAGAAAGAGCACCACAGCAGCCGCCTATTTTGCTTATTTTGTCTCTTTTCTTGGGCTTTATTACGCCGCTCAGGCCATAATCGCAGAAAGCACTGCCGGAGCTTCTGCCATTGCTGCCATCGTATGCGGTGCAGCAGCGCTATATGTTTTGTTTCCCATCAAAGTATTTGTCGATAATGACGAAGTTTTGATGTTGCGGTCGACCATTTCAGTTCGCTCAGTTTTGATTTCGGCCTGGCTTTTCTTAAGTGTACTTTCAATACAAATGTTGACTTGGATTAAGCAGGGAGTTTTGACCGAACCCGATCCAATTAGCCTGTTGATATCTGCGGTTACAGGTGACTTCATTCATGACCCTCTAACCGCCAAACGCTGGATTTCAACAGCAATTGCGCTAACTTGGTTGGTTAGCTTTGCCTTCATCTTGAAAATACTGTCAAGACGCGACGCTGAGAGCTCCAGAGAAGTGACCAAGAAGTTGGCTGGCTTAGGCGCTAAACACTAGTGCTAAAATAAATAGCTCTGCCTGCCCTTGTGTCGGAACTGGTATACGAGACGCACTTAAAATGCGTTGCCCGTAAGGGATTGAGGGTTCGACTCCCTCCGAGGGCAAATTTTTCTCAGCGGCTTAGAACTCGTTTTGGAGTTTAGGCCATAGGTAATTTAAGTGTCTAACTCATTCGATACGATTGTAGTTGGCCTTGGTGCCATGGGCAGCGCTACCCTTTATCAGCTTGCACAGCGTGGTATTAAAGCTCTAGGCATTGACCTTTTGGCGCCTCCACATACGCTTGGTTCGTCCCATGGTGATACTCGCATCACCCGTCAGGCAATCGGGGAAGGTGACCACTACACGCCCCTGTCTTTGCGTTCTTATGAAATCTTTCGTGAGATGGAGAGGCTGACTAAGACAAGTCTGCTTGAAGTGACAGGTGGTCTGATGATTTCAAGCCTAAGCGAGCCTGTTTCTGTCGTGCACGTGCCGCAATTTTTCCAAAACACCGTGGCTGCCGCCCAGAAATTTGGTATCAAGCACGATATCTTGAATGCAAAAGAGATGCGGCTGCGCTTTCCTCAGTTCAATGTCGACGATGATGAAATGGGCTACTTCGAATACGATGCTGCTTACTTGCGCCCTGAGGAAATTATTCGTGTTCAATTGCAATTGGCCGGAGAACTTGGCGCTACCATTTGTACAAACGAGACTGTTATTGGCTTTGAAGAGAATGCCAGAGGTGTCGAAGTTTATACCAATCAAGGCACTTATACGGCAAAGCATTTAGTGCTTTCTGTTGGGCCCTGGCTGACCGAGCTATTGCCTCAGCTAAAGTCAGTCTTCAAAGTTTATCGCCAAGTACTTTACTGGTTTGATATTGCTGATTCATTTGAACAATTTGTGCCGCCAAAGTTTCCCCTCTTTATTTGGCAGCTAAAAGGCGCAGAAGCTGGAGTTTACGGGTTGCCAGCCTTAGATGGCCCTCACGGCGGCTTTAAAATAGGCAGCTCTAACTATCTCACTGAGCCGGTAACTCCTGATTCTGTCGAGCGGTCAGTCAGTGCAGAAGAAACCGTTGAAATGTTCGATAGCAAAGTCATTCGTTGCTTCCCCTTGGCCGGTAAACAGTGCCTAAAGTCTGCAGTTTGTCTCTACACTGTCACGCCTGATAGTGCCTTTGTCATTGATTGGCTGCCAGATTCGCAGCGCATTGTTATCTGCTCACCTTGTTCAGGGCACGGCTTTAAGCATGCCGCAGCCATTGGCGAAAGTATCGCTGAGATGACTACTAAAGGGCATTCTCACCTAGATCTTAGCGCTTTTAAGCTCGGTCGATTCTCGGATTTTAGGTGACGCTTATTTGACTTGAGCTAGTTCTTTAATGCGTACTTTGTTCTCCAGTACGCCGATACCGCTCACTTCCATTCTTACAACATCGCCGTCTTTGAGCCAGGGATAAACAGCTGGTGTCAGCTCAACGCCATTAGCGTCATAGGTGGCCATAAATTCGGCAATGCAGCCATTGCCGACGGTGCCTGAACCAAAGAAATAGCCAGGCTGTATAGCGATGTTTTGGCTTCCTAGCCAGGCAAAGATTCTAGCGAAGCTCCAGGCCTTCTTCTCACCTGTTGTTGGATGGGTGTGATAGAGCGATTGATAGTTGCTACGGGTTCGCTCTTCACCGTTAATAGTGAGAATCATTTCCATGTCGAAGACACCGTTCTCGTCCATTTTTAGTTCAGAAGCTTTAACAAGCTTGGGGCCAATACTTTTGCCTACGACAAACTTGCTATTAGTTGGTCCTAAGCCTTCCATATCTTTTTTCTGAATGTCGCGAGCTGACCAATCATTGAGAATAGTGAAATAGCAGTGGTCTTTGATGAACCGGAGGGCTTCAGCTTCGCTTGTGAGTAAAGCGCCCTTGGTTGCGAGGCAGCCAATCTCGAACTCATAGTCAGGGGCTTTTACTACCGCAGGGAAGGTCACTTCTTCGCCTGTGGCGAAGACTTTATCGGCTGGCATGTCTACCACATAATAAGCGGCATGGTCGTACCAAACTGGTGAAACTGCTACGCCTCGCTTGGCTCTAATTTGGCGAATATGGGTCTCAAAACCGAGAAAATCAAGCAATACTCTTGGCTCAGGGACTTTGACGCCAAATAGTTCAACTGTGTTCTCTGAATTCTTGTAGAGCATGCCTTCCCTCTTCTCTAGTTTCTAGTGCTTTGCGATTATGGCACGCTCCAGAACGGGGCGCCGAAATCTCAATTTTGCCCTTATAAAGGGCTGCCAAGATAGGGCGAGAGTGGCCGTAAGCTGCCAAATATTAGACAAATGACCATATTTGAACTGCTCGGGCTGCCAGCGAGTAAACTTAGGCAGTGGCAAGCAGTAGGTAGTTATGAAGCATTCGCAAGAGTTCGAAGATTTAGTAGCTCAGATTAAACCAGGCATAAAGGAAGTGACGATCGAGCAAGTCGTGAACTTTCAGAAAGAAGCAAAAGACTTTCTATTAATTGACGTGCGCGAAGACCACGAATGGCAGCAAGGTCACGCACCTGGGGCGGTGCATCTTGGTCGCGGCATTATTGAGAGAGACATAATTGCCCTTGAACCAAATAAAGGGCGCGAAATCGTTCTCTATTGCGGAGGTGGCTATCGTTCTGCCATGTCGGCAGAGAATTTGCAAAAAATGGGCTATACCAACATTTTCTCCATGGCAGGCGGCATGCGCGGTTGGCGTGAGCTCAATCTTCCAGAGGAAAAACCATGAACGATTGGTTTCGCGAGTTCCTAGAACTGCAGACTAAAGACCCTCAGGCCTTCTTTCTCATGACTGGCTGCATTTCTTTGTTGGTATTTTTATCGCTCACTATATTTGGTGGCTTCATCTGGTATCTCTACAAAGGCGATCAGCCAGCTACCAGAAAGAAGCCAGAGACACCTAAGTCTGACTGATAACTAGTCGAATATTGGGATAGGAGGGCAATTCTTGTAGTCAAGAGTTGCCCTCGGTATTGATACTACCCATAATGTCTATATCCGATCGAGGAATAGTATATGGCTGAATCAGTTAGACAATTGAATTTACTTGGGGATCCGCTTGACCTAGAAGGCCTAGAGCCTCTTCTTGAGCGTGCTCATGTTGAAGTAGTGGCCGTTGGCACTACCAGCGATAATGTCACTGCTCCAGTTTCGGAAACAAGACTGATACTTGATCTAATGACTCAAGTTGAATTAGTCAATGACTTAATTATGGAAACTAGCTTTAAACTGCAACGGGCTCATGAAGCCTTGCTCGTCATGGAAAAAACTTCAATTGAACAAGAGCTGCGCCTTGAGCACATGAAAGACCTCGAGGGCAAAATTATCGAGCTTGAGACCTGGCTTGAAGCCGTTCAAATGGAGAACACTCTACTGAAGCGGCCCTGGTACAAGAAACTGTTTAACTGGAGATACTAACCAGTAGCTTTTTATCAATCTGGTTAACGAGAATAGTAAAAGAGGATGCTGGATCAGTCAGCATCCTCTTTTTAATATGAATAAGTTGAGTCGGGTCATCAGGGCTTTGGTTTGAATACAAAAACGTGCCAGAGGTCAGGTGATATTTGCTGTGACCAGAACCTTAGTCCGCGAGCGTGCCAGATATCGTAGAGTGGTTGGGGCTCCCACATATGCTTAATGCCAATAACATCCCCAGGCTTGCTGGTATTGACGGCAATATTGATTGGCGGCATTGGGTCGCCTAACACTGCGTCGATGGGGGTAACATCGACCCAGATAATTTGACTGAGATCAACACCGTTCAGCCAGTCAGGAATTTCATTGGGTGATACCGGTAAACTCGCCGCCTTGGTGCAGGGGGGTTCTGTATCATGATCCAAGCCGGCCAAAGCGTTTATCTTGGCGACAAATTCGCTTTCGCTCATCCCCACCATGGCAGCTAAGCGCCGCAGTGAAATTCTGGTCGGCATAACTTTGTTTAGCAAAGGGTTGCGCAACCTCTCAAAGTCATGAGGGTTTAGGCTAATGACATACTCAAGAATATCAGGACTGGCCTTGAGTGCTTCTGAAAGCTTAGTATCACCGTTCAAGTGGCGTCCTCAGCTCGCGGAGCAAGCGGTGACTTCAGTCTGCACTGGTAGTTGAGCTTTTTGCCAGGCGGCAGTGCCACCAATAACATTGACTAGCTCACCAAAGCCGTGTCTTTTAAGCAAGCTAACAGCCATGCTAGAGCGGTATCCACCGGCGCAAATTACAGCAGTCTTTACGCCCCTCTCAACCGCCTCTAATTGCTGCTCTAATTCTGACAAAGAAATATTCTTAGCTTGCGGAACATGACCAGAGGCGTACTCTCCTGGTCTGCGCACATCAAGGACGCGCAACTCGGGATTTGCCTGTAGCTGCTGCGCTAATTCTTCTACCGTAATTTGTTCAACCTTCTCAACTTTCAGTCCGGCTTTTTGCCAGGCCTCCATGCCACCGCTAAGATAGGCGACAACATTTTCTAGGCCAGCTCTGGCTAGACGAAGCACTGCTTCATCTGCCTGGGTATCTTCTGTGAGCACCAAAATAATGTTACTTTGGGCATCAATGACGGTGCCGCACCAAGAAGCAAATTGTCCACCCAGGCCAACGCTATACGCTCCAGGTATGTGACCCTGACCAAATTCTGCCGGTGAGCGAGTATCTAATATTATTGTGCTGGGCTTGCTGCTTGCGGCAACGGCAGCTTCAACATCTTTGGGCTGCATCGCTACAGCTTTTTTGAGATCGTTCAATGAAGCCGCACCGCTGCGGTTGGCTTCAACAGCAAGGGGAAAGTAGGCTGGTACTTCAGGTAGTTGGGCCGTCAGCATGGTCACGAATTGCTCTTTGGTCATAGGCTGCAAGGCATAGTTGAACTTGCGCTGATTGCCAATTGTTGAAGAGCTTTCTTTTGAAATATTTTTTCCACAAAGCGAGCCAGCTCCGTGGGCAGGATAGACCTCTGTTTCGTCTGGCAAAGTCATGAGCTTGTTGTGCAAACTGTCGTAGAGCATGCCTGCCATTTGCTCTGAACTAAAGCCATATTTGCCCACAAGATCTGGGCGGCCAACATCACCAATAAAGAGTGTGTCGCCTGTGAGCAGCTTAGCGGGCTCACTGCTGTTCTTCTCACTCACCAGCAGGCAGATGCTCTCGGGAGTATGCCCTGGAGTGGCCAGAGTGGTGATTGTTAGGTCGCCTAGCTCAAACTGGGTACCATCGGCCACCGCTTCGTGCTCAAAGCGCGCCTTAGCTTGATCACTAAAGACAATCTTGGCCCCTGTCGCCTCTGCTAGTTCTTTGTGGCCGCTGACGAAATCGGCGTGAAGATGGGTCTCAAAAATATACTTGATGGTTAAGCCGTTGTTTTTTGCTTCTTTTAAATATTCGTCAATGTCGCGCTGCGGATCGACAATACAAGCTTCGCCATTTGAGCCGATCAGATACGAAGCATGCGCTAAACAGGCAAGATAGAACTGTTTGAAAAACACGATTATCTCCATTATTTATCAGTGATCGGATCTTACCGCTTTTCAAGAAAGTAAAATAGAGCCTTACTTTCTCTGGGGAGCCACAAATGGCTTGGAATTTCCGCTTGAAAAAACTGCTTGCCGCTTCGCTCACTTTGAATCTAGCTCTGCTCTCCGGGGCTGCCACGGCTGGGCCTGCTTGGGCCGATGAAGCCGGGCAAAATAATGCAAAAAAAGAAAAAGCTCTTGAATACAAGAGGCTGCCAGGTAATTGTCAACCAGAGCGCTATGACCTCTATTTTGAGCCCGACCTCGAAAACGGTGAATTCGAAGGTACTGAAACCCTATTTTTCAGTGTTAGCCAGAGCACTGCCGAAATTGTCTTGAATGCTGTCGACCTCAGTATATTTGAGGCCACTGTGGCCCAGACCAAGCCCACTCATGGCGACTGGATAAAAGCTGAGATTGTGCGCGATAAAGAGGGTGAGAAGCTCACTCTAAAGCTGCCTAAGGCTCTAAAGCCGGGGCAGTACGAACTTGCCCTTAAGTTCAATGGCAAACTCTCAACCAAAATGGAAGGGTTCTATCTTTCTACTTTCAAGGGCAAAGACGGCAAAGAGCATAAAATCGCTACCACTCAGATGGAGCCAACAGACGCTCGGCGCATGTTCCCTTGCTTTGACGAGCCAGCTTCTAAGGCTGTTTTCAAAGTTACGGTAGCGATTGACCCAGCACTAGCAGCCATATCTAATGCTGGCGTTGAGTTCGAGAAATTAGACCAGCGCAAGAACAAGAAGGTAGTGACGTTCAAGGCCAGTCCCAAAATGTCGACTTACCTATTTGCATTGATTGTTGGCCCATTACAAAGTACCGAGCCAGTGGTGGTGAACGGCAAGAAAATCAGAGTCTGGTTTACTGAAGGCAAAGGCCAGCTTGCTACTTATGCACTCGATGCTGCAGCCAAGCTTCTGCCCTACTACGAAAACTACTTTGGTCAGCCCTACCCTCTCGACAAGCTTGATTTGATCGGCATTCCCGATTTCTCCGCTGGTGCTATGGAAAACCTTGGGGCCATAACTTTTCGTGAGAATGCTCTGCTTGTAGACGAAAAGAATTCAGCCCTGAGTTCGCGCACCAGGGTCGTAAATATCGTTGCTCACGAAATGGCACACCTTTGGTTTGGCGACTTGGTCACCATGAAATGGTGGGATGACCTCTGGTTGAACGAAGCCTTTGCTACTTGGATGGCTGACAAAGCAGAAGATGTATTGAAGCCCGAATGGCGCATTTGGGATGACTTTGCTGTGGAGCGAGCTGGCACCCTTGATGCGGATGCCATTGTCGCCACCAGATCGGTGCAGTCACCGGTCAATTCGCCTAACGATGCTCTAGAGATGTTCGACGAAATCACCTATAGCAAAGGTGCAGCACTCTTGCGCATGCTTGAGACTTATCTGGGCGAAGATAAATTCCAGAAAGGCATTCAGGCTTATATGAAAGCCCATGCCTTCTCTAATGCTTCAACTAGCGATCTTTGGGACGCTCTATCGAGTGCAAGCGCAAGTTCTAGTAGTGGTTCCAGTAGTAAGAGCTCTAAAGCCAATAAGAAGGGCCAAGTTGATGTGGCTAAGCTCATGGATGCCTGGGTGCATCAGCCTGGTTGTCCAATCGTTTCATACGGTCTAGATACAAAGCCTGCAGCAAAGAAGAACACGGCGCTCAAGCTCGACTTGAGTCAAAAGCGTTTCTTCCTCGATAGTGCTCGAGATCTTGCTTCCAGCAAAGCAAAAACCGCTCCAATTCAGTGGCAGATTCCCCTGGCACTTAAGTCGCTTGAGGGCTCCCCTAAAGCTTCTGCTAATCAAGCAATTCTCCTGACTTTAGCCAAAGAACAGGTTGCGCTCGAAGGTGCTAAGGAGCCGCTCATGGTCAACGCTACAGGCAATGGCTATTTTCGCACCAATTATGAGCAGAAGCAGTGGGCAGAACTGCAAAAACAGAATCTGGTCGAGTCGCTTAGTGTTAGTGAGCGAGTCTCTCTCCTTAGCGATCTATTTGCCACTTCAGTAGCTGGTTTGTTACCCATTGATATTTATTTGCAAAGCCTTGAAAAATTCGCAAGTGATCACGATCCATACGTGCAAGGCCTAGCAATTTCGCAAATTAGTGAACTGGAACAATTACTTGAACCGGCCAGTAAGAGTGGCTACCAGGCCTTTGTCGTTAAATGCCTTAAGCCGCAACTAGACCGCCTTGGCTACACTCGCAAAGCTGATGATGATGATCTGACAGCTGAGTTGCGATCGCGCTTAATCAAGACCCTGGGCACCATTGGTAATGACAGGCAAGTTATTGCTTTTTGTCGCGATAAGTTTGAAGCTTACTTAGCTGACGACAAAACTTTGGATGGCGATTTGCTCTCTCCAATAGTTCAAGTAATGGCCTATAACGGCGATAGCGATGAGTTTGTGCGCATTGAGGAAGCCTGGAGAAATTCCACAACTCCTGAAGCCCGCAATCGCAATTTGTTTGCTTTGGCAGCTTTCAGAGATAAAGAGTGTGTCGAAAAGGCCCTTAACTTGTGCTTCAACAAAGAAGTTAAGGCCCAAGATGTGCCCCATTTGTTGGCACGCTTGATTGGTAGCAGCGACAGTCAAGCAGCCGCCTTTAAGTTTCTTGGTGAGCACTGGCAAGAAATTTATGACAAAGTGGGCGAACGCAAGATGCCAGATATAGTTGAAGCCTGTCGCAATTTCAATAAACCAGGCCAGCTTGAAACTTTGAAGGCCTTCATTGCCGCGCATCCTATGCCCTCTGGCCGCAGAAGTGCAGCTAAGACAATAGAATTTGCCACCATAGGCACCAATTTCAAAGCCAAACAAAGTGCTAGTCTCGCTCAGTTTTTCGCTGGTAAATAGTGTTCAGATTTAGTTCAATTGTTGTTTCATTGATTGTGCTCCTCAGCACTATGAGTGCTGACGCAGCCCAACTTACGGAGCAGGGGCAGCCGGCTGTGGAAAATCCGCCGCGCTTAATGCTCTGGTCATGGCAAAAAATCGAAGATCTTAGCGCTATTGATACCAGAAAAGTTGGTGTGGCTCTGCTGGTTGGTCGCTTTACTGTAGATAAAAACAAAATTGCTCTTGAGCCCCGCCTCTCGCAATTGCAGTTGCCGCCAGGCTGCTATCGCGAGGCTGTGGCTCGGGTAGAAATGAAGCAAATGCCTGATCAGAGCAAAATGGAGGAGGTAACTACCAAGTTAGCCCACTCCATCGTCAATCTCGTTCTTGCTCACAGTCACTATGAGGGCTTGCAGATTGACTTTGATGCCAAAGAATTAGAACGACCCTTCTATGTGCATCTCCTTAAGCAGCTGCGCACTCAGCTGCCGCCTGGTCTTTCTCTATCGATGACCGCCTTAGCCTCGTGGAGTCAAGGCGATCAGTGGCTTAGGCAAGCAATAGCAAGTGACCACCTGCCCGTAGACTATGTCGTGCCCATGTTCTTCACCATGGGTGTGGGCAAAGAACAAGCCCTGCGGTTATTGCAAGATAATCTGCCTAAGCCGTTCAATGGGCATTCTGCCATGGGCCTTTCTATTGGAGAAACCGCGGCGATTTCTCAGATATCCTCAAAGCTCAATAATCTTGATCGTATTTATTTGTTCTGCTCGCCGGGCTGGCAGCACGACCGCATAAAATACGCCGAAAAACTAGTCGACCAAAATCTACTTAAGGAGAAAAACAATGGCATTTAAGGTGAAGCGCTCAGGCTTTCTTAAGAGTACAGTTTTGACATTGCTTGCCTGCACATTGACTAGTGTTGTGCAGCCAGCACTGGCTTGTGGGCCTTTCTATGATGAGGCGCTTTTTTCTGCCACTCTTCACCCCGACCTGCCATTTCGACTCTACGCTGAGGGTAATCTCGCCCTGGTTGAGCCTACTTTTGCTCGTTCTTATTTAGTTGTGGCCTATCGCTATTTAAACGATAAGCCGCTCAGTGCCGCTGAGCGCGAGCAGATCTTGAATTTCTGGCGCTTTCGCCTTGGTGACGCTAGCAGCTCAGATAGCGATAGTGCCGTTGACCTTTGGCTGAGCACGCGCAAAAAGACTCTCGGTCTTAAAGCTGATTCGTCTGAGAGCCTGTATCCCTATCGTTCGGCTGGCTCTAACGATGACTATAGTCCTTATTTAAATTGCAATGACGATGCCTTTAAGCAAGCAGTAAAAACGCTGCAAGAAAAGGTTGCTAAATATGGTGCTGGTAGTGCAGCCGTAAAAGAATGGCTCTCAGCCCAAGACAGTGTCTTCTGTCATTGCGGCGCACCACAGTATGATTACAAGTTAAAAGCTCAAGGTAAAGAGCCACCACTTCCCTCTCCTGCTCCAGCCAATGCCTCTGAAGAGGTTAAAAGAGATAGGGCCTATCAGATTGCTGCTGCCAATTTTTATGCCAAGAATTTTGATGAGGCAGCCAAGCAATTTGCTGCCATTGCCCTAGATGGCGAATCTCCTTATCAGAAAGTTTCAGCATATTTAGTCGCTCGCTGCTTGATTCGCAAAGCCACTGTCAGCACCAGCAAGGGTATTGACCAGGTGGCCTTGCTGGCGGCCCACAGTAAGTTACTGGAATTGCAGGCCGACCCCACTATGGCTTCTATGAAAGAAGGTATAGAAGGTCTGCTCAACTTTGTTGGCTTGAGGCTAGACCCAGCTACTACCCTCGTGCAGCTAAGCAAGAAAATCGCCGCCGGTGATAATAGCCTCTATCAAGACATGGACGGTTATATTTACATACTTGACAGTGCCTTCAAGGAAGATTCTGAAGAAGCAAGTGAGACGCACACTGTCGACGATGCCAAACTCGCTGCGGCAATGCACGGTGATGATATGACTGACTGGATCTGGACGTTTTCAAACACTGATAAAGGCAGTATTGAACATGCTCACAGTCGCTATCAAGAGAAGAAGAATCTCGCCTGGTTGCTTTGTGTCGGCTCTAAACTCACAGGTAAAGAAGCCTATGTTGGGGAAATTCTTGAGGCTTTAGCAAAGGTTGAAAAGTCCAGCCCTGCTTATGTCACAGCAAATTCGCAGCGGGCTCGCGTGCTTTCAGCGCAAGGCCATAATGACGAGGCAGTAGCTGCTATTGATAGTGCTCTTGCTGCCACTAAGTCACCATCGGCGATGAATGCCTTGAATCTGCAAAAACTAATGTTAGCTAAATCTCTTGAACAGATGATTACTTTGTCTTATCGCTCACCAGCTCTGATCGTTAGTGATGCAGAATCTCATGATCTGGCTGAAGAGTGGCAGAAGCTCGACCAGAAAAAGAATGAAGCGCAGGGCTATCTTACACTGCCGTCGATGTTGCGCCCAGAAGGTGCTATTGCTATCAATCAAAAGCTTCCTCTCAGCCTCTTCCTTCAAGCAGCGCAGTCGCAACAGGTGCCAGCCGCTCTACGGAAAGACATCGCTCAAGCTGTATTCTGTCGTTCTATTCTGTTGCATGACCAGACCACTTCGGCCAAGGCTAGCGCCCTGCTTAAGCAGTATATGCCAGCTCTGGCCGGCTTACTTGCTCGATATGATGCGGCTGCTGCTGATAGCAAAGAATTTTCAGCAGCCTATTTATTGCTGAAGAACCCTGGCTCTAGGCCCTATGTAACTGGTGGAGTTGCGAGAACCACCGAGTTTGGCAAAATCGATGACTATCAAGACAATTGGTGGAGCCCGATTGAAGCCGATAAGGAAGCGAAGTTTGCTGGTCAGCAATTTATCAAGGCGGCTGAGTTAACCAAGGCAAAAGCTGAGGTTGCAGCAATCAATGCCTATGGCACTGGGCCTGACTATCTGGGTAAAGTTGTGATTGACTACGCTCGCAAACATGTGAGCGACCCTAGAGTGCCCGAGGCCCTCCACTTGATTGTCAGAGCCACCAAATTAGGTGCCACTGATGAGAAGACTAGTGCTATTTCTAAACAAGCATTTCAAATTCTCCATCAGAACTATAAGGGCAACCCTTGGACCATCAAAACACCATATTATTATTATTATTAGCGCCAACGGGAATCGAACCCGTATCTCCGGTGTGAAAAACCAGCTTCCTAACCATTAGAAGATGGCGCCAAATTCTCCCAGGCAGGAGTCGAACCTGCGACTAACCGATTAAAAGTCGGCTACTCTGGCCTCTGAGTTACTGAGAGATACACCCTGGGAGAGATTCGAACTCCCGACAACGCACATCCGTAGTGTGCTGCTCTGTCCGCTGAGCTACCAGGGCTAGTTTAGATTTGGGCACGACAAAGAGGGGCACTATAGCTGGTGCCACAATTAATCACTGCAATTATTTTGCGCTCGATCTAATTCAAGCGCCGTCGTTTTCGCAAGCTCTCTCGCCTGCGTTTTCGCTCTCGTTCGTGTCCCTGCTCTAGGCGCTGCAACGCAGCTAGAGTGAGGTTTGGCGAAAATGTATATAAGAAACTACTGGATTGCAAATGATGCATTATCGAAAACCTCTAGTGGAAAAGCACACAAAACCGAACAGTCTTTATGACCGTTTCTCGCTTGTCTTTCGCTCTGTCCAGAAATTCACGATTTAATACCCATTAATAAAAATGGCCCGCAGGGCTCATTGCTCTATGCCGATATAACAGTTGTATCACACAATTTGAATATTGCAAATGAGAGATTTGATCTTTAATTCGCAGTCGTTTGATTTATTTACAGCTATCGTCTACTTCTTTTAGTGTTTGCTCAAGCGCTTCAGCCGGGTAAATTGCTGACTTTGTTTCAGTGTCTAATTGTTGATAGAACTCGCTCAGGCGAAAAGCTATTGGTGCGTAAGCTTTGATTCTTGACTCCAGAAATGGTGTCATCCTTTCCGGCCTGGCCTCATTGCTGTTTATGAATGCGTGCAAGTGACTTAACCACTTTCCTTCGCCATAGAAGTGCAGCATCAGGGCTTGAACTAAGCTTACTATTGATACACAGCGATCATAAGAGCGATGGTGCTTCAAAAAATCTACTTCTTCTTTTTCTAAATCAAATTGTTCCGATAGAGCTAAGCCGAAATCGCAATAGAAGAGATTGCCGTTTGTGAGAATGTTATTGAAGTGAGCATCAAAGTGAACAAAGTTATTTGCGCTGAAGAAGGCTGAAGTGGCATTGCAGTCTGTCTCGACCTGGGCGACCGCCCTATCGGCCCTATTGCCACCATTGCCTAGCTCGCCTAGTAGCCACTGATGTAGTGCTTCTGGAATATATTCGAGAAACAAGTGCAGATGGGCTGAGGCCTCATGCAGGGCCTCCAAACGATGGCGTACTGCTTCTGAATTGTCCCAGAATTCAACAGCTATGTTAAGGTCTTCAACTTGGCGTGGGCTCATGGCATTAGGCCTTTTACCTTCCAGAATTCGCCAGTGATATAAGAGGGGGAAATTAGTGCAGGCGCCAGATGTCACCCATTCTGTGGCTAGCTTGTGAGCAGCTAGCTCTCGACCGGCGCCGAAACCCGCTGACCCTAAGCGGTATTGAAAAAACAAAGGCAGGTCGAAGAGATTTGCTGTAGACAAGAAGTTTTCTTTTTTTTGCTCAAAGTCTGTGAGGGCAATTCTTTTCACAAAAACCATTTGTGCGTCAATTTTCATTATCGAAGAAGTGCCACCCACTCCTTCGTGCAGGGGTGCGGCGTTCTGCAGTAAAGCTGACAGCGCGCTGTCGCTATAGTCAGCTAGTTGGCTTGAGAGCTTCTGGTGGAGCTGTAAACGCGATTTTGAGGACATAAGCTAGCTCTTGGGGAGATAAAGACTGTGATTCAACTGGGGCCGACCGGGGAATATTTTAGCCATGCCGAAAAGCGGAGAAGCCCACCCTGATAAAGGTGTGGCGGATGACAGAGAGAAAGATGCTGCCAGCACTGGTCATTTAGTTGACTGGTGGGAGCGTTTCGCCAATAGTGCACCAAACTTTTCAAAAGAACAAGTGACAATGGCCGGTGCTGGTGTACTGGCCCTGGGGATGACCGCCAAGTTCGGGCCGAAAGCAGGCAAAGCTGCTATGAGCTCACTTGAGAGCTTGGCTAAGGTCGAAATACCAGCCTTTGCTTCGGTAAAGCCACTGGCTGAAGCCAGTGCTGGCGAGAATATACCGGGTCTAGTAAAAGTTGCCAGTGATAGTTGGTTGGCCCGAATTTATGATTCCTCCAAAAGTAGTGTTGTGCGTGTTCATTCTGGCGATGGTCAGGCTCTTGGTTCTGGCTTCTTTGTCGATAGTGAGAAACGCCTTCTGGCCACTAGCTACCACGTAGTAGCTGGCTTAGAGCATAACAAGCAAGTGATTAGACTTTTCGGCGGCCGCTCTTATGAAGCCAGTGTCATTGCTATTGACCAGGGTGCCGACCTAGCTGTTCTTAAAATAGCTGGCAACCCAGCCTTTCGCTTTGACGCTCTTAAGTTGGGTACTCCACTACAAGCCGAATCCAAGCGTGCCGCCGCTATTGGCTACCCGATGCATGCTGAGTTGCCGGTGATCTCGCCTGGAAGTTTGAACTATCTTGCCTATACCGGCCAGTCTAGAATCGGTTTTACGATGAAAACCTATCATGGCAATTCTGGTGGCCCCATTGTCAGCCGCGATGGCTCGGTTTTGGCGGTATTAACAAACGGCATTGAAGCGGGAAGTCATTCTGCGCCGATGACCACTGGCTATAACGTTGAGCATTTGCGCACTTTGGTCAATTTAGCGCGCCATCGCGAAATAAAGGACGGCGTGCTATCAGTTGACACTGAAATATTAGCCCAAGGCAGGAAGATGATTTCCAGCGAAGACCTGAGGGCATTGCAAAAGGCACCAGATACGATGGCAAATCTTAAGCAGCGGTTAGCTGTAAAAGTTCTCAAGCAAGAAGTAGATTAGGTAATTGCGACATAGATGTTTAGGCTAGCTCATAAGCTGGGGCAAAAATGCTAGTCTTTATCAAAATCTATGGAGAGAAAGATAATGGATTTGCAGCTTAAAGGCCTTAGAGCGCTTGTAACCGGGTCATCGGCCGGAATCGGCTATGCCATCGCCGAGCTGCTTTACAAAGAAGGCGCCACGGTTTACCTCAATGGTCGTACCCAGTTGCGGGTAGATGAAGCTTTGAAGCGCCTACATGCCAGCTCAGGTACTAGCGGCACTGCTTATGGCTTGGTCTCTGATCTAGCTACTGCCGAGGGAGCTAACAAACTAATTTCTGAGCTACCAGACGTTGATATTCTCATTAACAATGTTGGCATCTATGAGCCTAAAGAGTTCGCTCAAATTACCGACGAAGACTGGCTCCATACTTTCGAAGTCAACGTTATGAGTGGCATTCGCTTAAGCCGACATTATCTCGAGGGCATGCGTAAGCGCGATTGGGGTCGCATTGTCTTTATCTCTAGTGAGTCTGGAGTCAACATTCCTAGTGAGATGATTCATTATGGTGTCACTAAGACCGCCCAGATTGCCGTTGCCAGAGGTCTAGCTGAGACCACTGTTGGAACGAAAATCACAGTCAACTCTGTACTACCTGGGCCGACTGCTTCTGAGGGCGTTGAGCAGTTCATTAAAGAAATGGCTAAGCAAGGTAATACAAACGCCGAATCAGTAGAAAAAGAGCTTTTCGAAAAAATCAGGCCAACATCGCTGCTGAAGCGCTTAGCTACTTCTGACGAAGTGGCCAGTATGGTTGCTTATGTCTGTAGCCCACTAGCTGCGGCCACTAATGGCGCTGCTCTCAGGGTAGACGGTGGCGTTGTCCGTTCGATTTTATAGTCCTCAATGAGGCAGAGAGCGTACATGCCCGTACGCTCTCTGCCTTAGTCATTCAGCTTTGTGTGGGTTAGCGTGAATGATAGCCGCGAGGAGTTTTTGTTACTTTAGTCACGGCCCGAACATTTTCCTGCAGGGCACCGCTATGGAAGAAATATGGATAAACGACTTTCTGCGAGCTTGCTTCATCAAGCTGTTTGAGTTGTTCATCTGGAATAGTGAACTCTAAAGCTTGAATGTTGTCTTCAAGCTGCGATAGCTTTGTTGCACCGATAATGGTTGATACCACTCCTGGTCTATTGGTGACCCAGTTGAGAGCCACTTGTGCAGGGGTTCTTCCCAATTCTTTGGCAACCGTCTTCAAGACCTCAACTAAATGCACCATTGACGCGCTGGCTGGTTCAATGGTTGGATCTGTTACCCAGGTGCTAGAGACTCGTCCTTCTCCCTTTACTTGATCGCCTTCAATCTTGTATTTTCCGGTAAGCAGACCATTTGCCAGTGCGCTCCAGGGAACTATACCAATGCCCATTTCTTGCGCTGCATCGACATACTCATTTTCGATATTGCGCACGGCCAGGGAATATTGCATCTGTATGGCCGCTAATTTTTCCCAACCGCGCAGTTCAGCCAATGTTTGTGCTCTACCAAGGTACCAGGCTGGAGGATTGCTTAAGCCGATATAGCGTACTTTTCCTGACTGCACAAGATTGTTGAGCGAAGACATAACTTCTTCGGCGGGAGTCATGGTGTCCCAGTTGTGGACCCAGTATAGGTCAATATATTCGGTGCCAAGTCTTCGCAGTGAGGCCTCAACTGCCTCAATCATATGCTTGCGACCATTGCCACCACCATTGGGGTCACCAGGATGGGTACCGAATGTGAACTTCGAAGCAATTACCACTTTGTCACGCTTGGTCAATTCGCGCAGAATTTGTCCTGTGAGCTCTTCACTTTGCCCTTCCTGGTACGAATCAGCGGTATCGAGGAAGTTGCCGCCCGCTTCTAGATAGCGAGCGAGAATTTCTTTGGCCTGAGCTTTACTTGTGGTCCAGTGCTCACCCCAGGCATCACCAAAGGTGCCAGTGCCGAAGGCTAATGGAGATACACGCAGACCTGATCTGCCAAGCAAATAATAGGATGCCAAACTTGGTATTTGTTTTGAATTGTCTACCTTAGGAGCTTCTTTGACATTCTCTTTTACGGCGTCTTTACTGGCCATTTAATTCTCCTCAAGGGACGGTGAGTCGTTGCTGTCGTCTGTAAAAATCTGAATATCGCTATATTAGACCAGTCGTCTACTGTCCGTCAAGAGGCCCATAAATAAAGGGCAGCAACTGGCGAAGATGCACAACTCCTGATGCTCTACAGTGTTTTGACATTGCCTTAATGGTGATTCTTGAGGGCGCGCGCAAAATGCAGAATTGCCGAAATTTCAGTATTTAGAAGGAGACTAAAATTGGCCCTCAAGAATCTATTGGCAAGGTTAGCTACCGTTGCTTGCTAAAACCTTTCCTGGCAGACTACAGGCGGGAAAAACTACGGTAAAGACTGTACCCTGACCTTCGCTAGTGCCTGGCGAGTCTATGAGGATTTCAGCATGGTGATTGGCTGCCACATCCTTAACTATTGCCAGGCCAAGCCCTGAGCCTCCGCCGGCGCTACCGGGTACCCGATAGAAGCGCTCAAATATCTTTTCTCGTTCGCCTGGTGCAATTCCTGGTCCTGAATCAGTGACAGACAATTCAATTGATTGCTCTCTCTTAACTATTCTGACGTTCACACTACCACCCTCTGGTGAATAAATGAGGGCGTTGTCTAAGATGTTGGCCACAAGGTGTTGCAGGGAAGTTTGATCGCCAATTATTTCTGCCGCTGATTCTGCCGAGTCGAAGCCTAAGTCAATTTTTTTATTCACAGCCAGGCTCACCCTGTCGGCAATGACGTCCGATACCACAAAGCTAAGATCCGCTCTGCCCATTTGTCTGGCTGCTGTAGAGTTGGAATCGCTGCGAGCAAGGGCAAGCATTTGCGTGACCAAATGTGATGTGCGATCGAGACCACTATCAATTTGCTTCATGGTGCCGCGCATTTCTTCGATGTTGTCGTAAGCAACCCCAAGGCTCGAATAAGCCTTCAGTCCGGCCAGTGGTGTGCGAAGTTGGTGGGAGGCCGAAGATATAAAACGCTGCTGAGCTTTTATGTCTTCTCTTAGGCGTGACAATAAGTCGTTGATTGCTAGAACTAGAGGGTAGGCTTCTGCTGGGGCAATACTCTCTGACACAGGGCTGAGATCGTGCTTGGAGCGTTTGGCAATTGCTTCTTTTAGAAACTGCAGGGGCTCAAGGCCGCGCGTGACACCGCTTGAAAGAGCGGCGGCTCCCAGTAAGACCATTAGTAATTGTGGCACTACCATACTCATAAAAATTTGAGTAAAGAGATGGCGGCGGCTGTTCATAGTCTGCGCAACCTGCACTACAACTGGCTCAAGGCCGGCCTCCGGAATCGAGGTGCTAATTTCGGCAAGTCTTACCTCTGTGCCCTGCATTTTTATTGTGCGCAGCTCTGGGGTATCGTCAATATGTTTTTCTGGAAGCGGTAAGACCGAATCTCCCGATAAATTTTTGCCGGCTTTGCTTATGACTGCATAGTAAAACTTATCTACGTCATCATGCTTGAGAATAGCCTGAGCTGCCGGTGGAAGATCAACTACAAGATGATCACCCTTGGCTCTAATTCGCGCCACCACTGAATCAGCAGAATTGACCAGATCGCGGTCGAAAGTATCGTTAGAGAATTTCAGGGCCAGATAAAAGCTTGCCACAGTGCTGGAAAACCACAGAGCACCGAGAGGAATTGCTAACCACAAATATAGCTGTTTTCGTATTGACCGTTGCATTGCTAGCCTTTGAGGACTCTCCTATTTTCTATCTATGGGCTCTTGTTCTGTCCATTCGTCAAGCATGTAACCAAAGCCTCTTACGGTACTAATAGTGATACCGCTCGACTCAACTTTGCGCCGCAAGCGATGCACCACGATTTCAATTGCATTGTCACTGGGTTCTTCATCCCAGGTGCTGACGTGTTCAATCATTTGTCTCTTCCTCACCATCCGTCCCGCTTTCTGTAATAGCAGTTCTAATACCGCTACCTCACGTGGTGTCAATTCGGCAGCTACATCATTGATAAATACTTCGCGGCTATTAATTACAAAGCGAACTGGACCATGCAATATTTCCATCTTGTTGCCAAAAGTGTCTTTGCGCAACGTTGCTCTAATGCGAGCATCTAATTCACGAAAATCAAAGGGTTTGGTTATGTAGTCGTTGGCGCCGAGGTCGAGCCCCTCGATTTTGTCTTCGATGGTATCTCTTGCCGTAATCACAATGATAGGTAGGCTGCGACCGCTCTTGCGCACTTGTCTCAGTACGTCTGTACCGTCCATACCAGGCAAGCTAAGATCTAGTAGTAGTAAGTCATAGTCAACGTCTAACAGTGCTGAGGCCGCAGTAACTCCGTTGTCAATGACGTCAACTGAATAACCGCTATTCTCCAAACCAAGACGTAGCGCGCCTTGCAAAAGTTGATCGTCTTCTGCTACCAGAATGCGCATTGTTGAATCCTCAAAGCCGTATATTGAGGTTACCTAATCTAGTTTGCTGTTAGCTTTCAAAGCAAGCAAATCGCCGCCTTCTTTGCCAAGCTATTCGTAAATTTAGCGCTGACCGCTCTTTTTCTGACTGGCTTCCCAGGCTCTTAACTTTTGCACGCCAATTTCGAAGTCTTGGGGATTAGAGTAAAAGTTATGTTTGCCATTGTTGAAAGCCGGGTCACGCACGTAATAAATATAGCTACTTGATGCCGGCATCAGAGCTGCATTGATTGAGCTCTGCCCTGGAGAGCCAACAGGGCCCGGTGGCAATCCATAGAACTTGCGTGTGTTGTATGGCGTTTTTAAATCGAGATCGCTTTGATAAACAATGCCGTTGCCTTTCCACTTTCCGATCATCTTTGAGGCGTAAACAATGGTGGAGTCCATCGCCAGTGGCATGCGGCGAGCAATGCGATTGTTTATGACCGAAGCAATAATGGGCCGCTCATCTTCTAGTTTTGCTTCTGTCTCGACAATAGAAGCCATTGTAATAGCTTTGTGGGCTGATAGTTTAGAGGGGTTTGGTAGTTTCGCCCAGACTGAGCGGAAGCGGTCAACCATTGCCTTTATCAGCTCATCGGCCTTGGTATCAGACTGAACGAAATAAGTGTCAGGAAATAGATATCCCTCAAGATTGTTGACCATCGGATCAATATCCGCAATCAAACTAGTTTTATTCATGAGAGCCAAGGCTTGTTTGCGATCGACCTTTAGACTTTTGAGTTTTGCCATAGCGTCTGCTATTTCAAATCTTGTCCAACCTTCGATCACGGTTAACTTATTTAGCTCAATACCTCCAGCCTCGAGTGTTTTAAGAACATCAAGGGGAGCGATCGGTGAGGCGAAGCGATAGTCGCCTGCGCGAATAACAGGCTTGAGCCCAGAAAGTCGCACATAGAGCTTGAGCACAAAAGCTTTATGCAAAATGCCTTTACTCTCAAGCTTGCTCAATATTTCATCAAGAGCCATGCCGCGACTAACGGCGATTACGTCCTGGTCATTGTGAGTAATTGGTGTTTTCAGCTCGGCATCAAGCGTGTAGCCAGCTACAACAAGAGAAAGCCCAATTAGCAAACCAACGACAAGAAGTATTTTTTTAGGCATTTGGTGGCAGTGATACCGACCATTGGTTGACGCCGTCTTGGCTATTCTGCTTGAAATACAGATGAGTGCGAACAATCTGTTGCTTCATCGTTGCCTTTGGCTGTGATTGATTTTTGGCTTTCTTCTGCACTTCGATCATTACAGGTTCAATCTGCACGTCGACTTCATTACTCGTCAGCAACGGTTTCTTGTCTTCTCTATACAACTTGACTGTATCGCCTTCGATCTTGAAAGTTAGACCAGCTGGTTCAAGTGGGGCTAATTTGATACCTGGGTTACGCAAGAGTGAGGCTTCGCGATTGAGTATCTTATCGAAGTAGGCAGCACTTTCAGGGCTGAGTTTTCGTTCGTCGTCGAGTGAATCTTTATAAAGCGCTTTTAGTTTGTCTGGCTTTCGTTCGTTTAATGCCGCCCAGTAATTCTGCAGTTCTTTCTCGATGGCCTTCTTGTCATCGTCACTCAAGCTCTTGATTGCTCGTGTTGGCTGATCTTTGGGCAAATTAAATGAAACTGTCTTCTTTGCTACAGCCCCGTTTGACTCATTGGCTGCCAGCACTACTTTGGCAACTTCTTCTTTCTTTGGCCCAACAGTGCGCTTCTCGATTAAAATCGTCATGGCATCTTTAGGATTGCTAATGTATTCGAGTGCTAGCTCATTAGCGCCGGGAACCAAGTATCCCGAAACATTCACAGGCAAGGTCAGGGTAACGATAGGAGCGCTGAGCACATTCTGACCATTGAGCTTTGCCTTACTTACGGAGCGGGCGCTACCAGTAAAAGTAATGAAATAACCAGACAGCTCTTGTTTCTGTTGATTCTCACTTTTTGTTTCAGCTGGGACATCCGCCAGCATTGGCGCTTGAAATCCAGCGAGGGTGAAACTGACCAAAATAGAAGCTAAAGTTGCTTTTGAAAACATGGTTGGCACTCACTTTACTGCAATATCACTGTTCCTAATGACAGGGACATTTTAGCACTTTCGCTAGCAGGTCAAGACAGAGAGCCTGCTTTGCAAGACTGCTGAAAGAAAGGGAACAGCGCGGCGCCGACGGCGTCCTTAATTTATACTAAGAGCGGCAAGTAAGTAGAGGATATATTGAGACGCGTATTTCTTCCGTTAATACTGACAATTTTTGTTCAAGCTCAGCAGCTAACGTTGTCTGTGGCCCTGGCCAGTGGGGGCTCAAATGGGCTCGTGCGGGAAAGCGATTTCGCCACTCCACCCCTCGCTCCATCCATAAGGAAGAGTGAGGCTGGAGCCGATCCTAAGCCTTTGCAGGGCAATATAGTCTCAGTTGATTTGACTAAGGCGGTCATTCCAAACTATCAGGAGGTTCCTCCTGTTAGCGGCAAAGCGCACTCAGAGCGCGTTGATCCCCTTGTGTTTCGCGCCTGGTTAGCAAAAGCCCATCCTCAATTTTTGACAGGTGGTGTCAGTGAGTCGAGCCCGGTTGTTGAAGTCGCTGGCCAATGGGATAAGGCTGATAAGACCTTAGGTAAACTCGAGATACCGTATCGCCACGTTAAAGCAAGAGAAATTTCTAGCGAGCTTCTAGCCTCTTGCAAAGTCTTGATTATCAATTGCGCCGGTGATCTAAAACGCGACAAACTACAATTTATTCGTGATTTTGTCAGCCAAGGTGGCTACTTACTTACTACTGACTGGGCTCTAGATCATATGCTCACCCAGACATTTCCAGGCTATGTTAGCTGGAACAAAGGTATTAATAGTAAAGACATTTACGATGCTGAATATCTGGCCCCAGATCCAGTATTGGCAAACAATACTGTCAGTAGTGCCTTTTGGAAATTAGATCAGGCATCGCATACGGTGCGAATCCTTAAGCCTGGAAGCGTTAAGGTTCTTGTTGCCAGTCGGCAACTAGCTAGCGAAGATCCCGATCACACTGGCGCTCTTGCTCTGATTTTTCCATTCGGTCGAGGCTATGTTTTGCATATGGTCGGACATTTCGACAACAATGCCAAAATTGCTATCGGTAATTTCCTACCAGATCCAGCTCCGTCTCTGGGAATCAGCTTGCGCCAGGCACTAGCTACTAATTTTATTGTCGCTGGTCTCGAAGGCAAGCGCCTGCCCTATTAGCTAACCGTTTGGCGTAGCTAAGGCTATTGCGTCACTCGTTGTAGGGATTCGCCAAGAAGCTGTAGGCTGCCGTTGACCACTACCTTGTCATTGGGCTTGAGGCCGCTAAGAATTTCGACATAGCCAGCGGTTGTTTTGCCGATTTTTACTTTCTTCTCTAAGTAGAAATCACCTGGCTCGTCGACATAAACAAGGTAGGTTTCACCAGCTTTTTGGACAGCCGGCTCAGGCACCATCAGTGCGGTTGTTTCGCCAACTTGAACTGAGAGGCGGGCAAACATCTCAGGCTTAAGCCTCAAAGAGCGGTTGTCTATGGTGGCTCTCACGGGCAAGGTACGGGTCTGGGCATCTACTTTTGAATCGACAAAATCAAGAACACCAGGGAATGACTCGTCTGGTAGGCTATCTACTAAAACTTTTACTGGTAGACCCTTTTTCACGAACCTCAGACTATTTTCTAAGACGTTAGCAACTAGCCAAACTTTAGAGAGGTCCGATACCGAGAAGAGGGCTTTGCCACCTTCTACTAACTCGCCTGGGTCACAATCACGGTCGGTAATGATGCCACTGCGCGGTGAGGTAATTTCGAAAACCAGTTGTATGTGGCGGCTTTTTACTACATCGTCAACAAGTTTAGTGGAGGTGCCAAATAGACGCAGCCGCTCTTTGGTCGAAATAATTAGAGTCTGCTGCTTCTCATCAGTAGCCAAGACTTCTTCTTTAGCCTGCTCAAGGTCGCTCTCAGCTTGATCGACGTCGGCTTTAGCGGCAATCTTCTCTTCGAGCAACTTATTTTTGCGGTCGAAAACCTTTTGTGCTAGAGCTAGTTTTAGAGTTGCATGTCGCTTTTCTGACTTTAGCTCTAGTAAGCGGGTCAAAAGTTCGCCTTGAATTTGCGCCACTTCATCGCTACGAATCTTAGCTAACACCTGCCCTTTTGTTACTTGATCACCAGGTTGCACCAGCACTTCTTCTATGCGACCAGGTGCCAGCGAAATTACAGGGGTGGTGAGGTTTGTATCGGCCCGTACTGTGCCTGTTGCTTCACTGACGATCGGCAAAGTTTTGACTGCTACTGTTTCGGTGGTAATCCCGATTTTTGCCTGTTGAGCTTTCGACAAACCAATAGGATCACTTGGTCCAAGCACATGACTCGCAGATGCCGTTGTAGACACCCCTGCCTTCGACTCAGCACTGGGAAGTGGAGACTCAGTGCAGCCAGTAAGCAAGGCTGTTAGCAGCAGTAGTGAAAGGGAGCGTTTCATTCTTTACTCAGGCTCTGGGGTAGAGTGATCAACTAGTATATCGCGGACAGTCTTAGGCCGCCCCGGGCTTGGGCTAAAGCGCAAGTATAGCGCAGGTAAAACGTAGAGGGTTAGAAGAGTACAAGAGATCAGGCCACCAATTATCACGATAGCAAAAGGCTTTTGAGTTTGCGAGCCGATTTCATTTGATAGAGCAGCTGGTAGCAAACCCACCGCGGCAATGGTAGCGGTCATAAGAACCGGGCGCATTCGCGTGATCGAACCAGTGTATACGGCATCTTTGACCGACATGCCATCGTGTCTAAGTTCGTTGACGAATGACACCAGTAAAATTCCATTTTTTACAGCCAGACCAAACAAGGCAATTAACCCAACCCCGGCCGAGATAGAGAAATAGGTGCCAGTGAGATTAAGAGCAGCTACTGCGCCGATGGCAGCCAGAGGAACCACTGAGAACATAATTACCGCACCGCCCAGGGTGCCGCAAGCAATATAGAGGATAGTTATAATTATTGCCAAGGTAATCGGCAAGATCACTGTTAATTGGTGAGCTGCTTCTCTTTGCCTTTGAAATTCACCAGTCCACTGTACTTTGTAGCCTGTGGGCAATTTTACTTCACTTAGAACTCGCTTCTGGGCATCTTCCACGGCAGTGGCCAAATCACGACCACGAACATTGGCTCTGATTGTGCCCATGCGCGATCCAGCGTCTCGCCATATCTGGCTGGCACCGTTTACTTCAGTTAAAGTTGCCAGTTGAGCCAAAGAAACTGTTGCACCAGAGGGGGTATCTACTAGCACATGGTTGAGGGCATCTTCTGTTGAGCGGAATTTCGGTGCCAGGCGGACAATAACTTCAAAGCGCTTTTCTCCTTCAATCACAGTGGTAGCGGGTGTTCCACCAATAGCAATTTCAGTTAACTCTTTCAGGTCGTTCTCATTGAGACCATATCTAGCGGCCTCGGCACGATTTATTTCAATAACAAATTGAGGCTGCCCTAGAAGTGGATCAACAATTACATCTACGATGCCTGGAGTCTCCGCCATGATTGTGCCCACATGCTGAGCTTGCTTTTCTAGCTCGCTCAAATCAGGTCCTGATATTTTTGCTACGAGCGAGCCTTGTACCCCTGAAAGGGCTTCGTCAAGGGTGGTTTGAATGTATTGAGTAAAGTAATAACCGACCCCAGGAATTTGCTCTAGATCTTTTCGCATAGAGGCTATTAAAAGCTCTTTGTTTTCTTTAAACTCAGGGCGCCAGTCTTTGGCCGCCTTCAGGTCAACATAAAATTCTTGGTCAGCAAAACGGGCCGGGTCAGTACCGTCATCGGGGCCGCCTACTTGAGAAAGCACTTGTTTGACTTCGGGGTAGCGCAAAAGGGTCTCACGTATTTGTCTAGCATTATTGACTGCTTGCGAAAGCGTGACACTACCAGGCTTGATTGTGGCCCTAAGCCAGATATTTCCTTCTTCTAGGTGAGGTAAAAATTCACTGCCCGTGTGGAGGAACATATTGGCGGCAATGGCCACGGCGACGATGGAAGATAATATTACTGGCAGCGGATGCTTCAAACACCAGCTCAAAGTCGGCGCGTAAATGGCACGGGCGGCTGTAACGATTGGGCTCTGCCTTTCAATTAATGGCTTTTTGACTAAAAAGAATGACGCTAGCACTGGCACTAGAGCCAGGGCCAGTAGACCAGCACCAAGAAGGGCCGAGACCATGGTGGCAGCAAGTGGTCTAAACAGTTTTCCTTCAACACCACTGAAGGTGAATATGGGCAGAAATGTCGCCACGATTACGACTATGCCAAAAACTATGGGGCCAGCAACTTCACGGGCCGAATCGGTCAAGATTAACAAGCGCTGGGCTGGAGTCTTGTCTTGCCCTTCTTCTGAAAGGCGGCGAATAATATTTTCGGTCATGACCACAGCACTATCTACCAAGATGCCGAAGTCTATTGCGCCGAGGCTCAACAAATTGGCAGGCACGCCTAGCAGTAGCAAGGCAATGAAGGCAACCAGCATGGAGAGCGGGATGACACAGGCTGTAATTACAGCTGAGCGTAAGTCAACTAAGAATATGGCAAGCAGTACAACCACAAGGGTGATACCAATAGTAATGTTGGTGCCAACCGTTGTTAGGGTTTGATTAATTAGCCATTCGCGATCATATAGTGTCTGTAGCTTCACCCCTGGTGGCAGGGCGGCAATGATGTCTGGCAAACGCTCTTTGATTGACTGCAAAACTCGAGAAGGGTTTTCGCCTCTTCTTAAGAGCACGATACCTTCTACGCAGTCGTCTTCTGTGTCTTTTCCAACCTGACCGCGTCTTACCATTGGGCCGATTTCAACATCAGCGACATCGCGTACTTTGATTGGAATACCGGCTGCAGTAGAGGATATAGTGACGTCTCTAAGATCTTCTTGGCTCTTGATCAAGCCTATTTGCCGCACAATTAGGGCATTGCCATTGTGTTCGATAAAGCCGCCGCCAGTTGTGGCATTGCAATGCTCTACAGCCTCAAAGACCTGCTTTAATGTTGTACCTCTAGCTCTGAGCTTGTGTGGGTCAACATTGACTTGATAGGTTTTGGTTGGACCGCCTTCGCTGACGATTCCTATTACGCCTGGAATTTGTCTAAAAAGTTTTTCTAAATCCCATTGTTGGATTGCCCGGAGGCCCATAGCTGAAATATACGGACTAGATAGCGAATAGCGAAAAATCTCTCGCAGCGAGCCCACATCGGGCTCTAGAACCGGCTCTACATCAGAGGGAATATTGGCCTGCTGAATGCGCTCTAAGACTTGTTGTCTTGCCACTGTCGTGCTTGTACCATCGGTGTATGTAGATATGATTACCGAGAGGCCATACAAAGACAGTGACCGCAGAGCCGTTTGCCCTGGCACTCCGTACATTTCTTTTTCAAGAGGAATGGTGACTAAGCGTTCGACTTCTTCCGAACCTTTGCCGGGCACGAGAGTAATTACCCTCACCTGAGGATTTGACAACTCTGGATAGGCTTCGATAGGAAGCACCTTCCAGGCCGCAATTCCGCCAAGCAAAATCAACAGGGCAGCTATCAGGGTGATGTAACGCCCTTTAACCGCCATGATAATAAACTTGTCAATTAGTTGATGCATTGGTCCGCGGGTAGCGATTCCTTCGATTAGCTTGCATCAAAATAGCGCACTGTAAATAGTTATTGGTCTAGTGCTTGTTGATTACATTATGTTCAACTTTGAATTGCCAGAGCATCTCGCCCCTTAAGGCAACCCTACTGACTGTTTAGCAATCTGATCAGTCTACCTTTCGTTGCAAGGTTTTAACTTTGACAGGCTGAGAAGACTGCAAGGCAGACTAGAAAGAAGACTAAATCGGCGACTATGAGAAGATCACTATCGTCAAAATAGGTTTTCGCTCTTGCAGTCAATCGATCCAAATATCGTCGGAACTCTGGTAGAGGCTCTAATTATTCTTCTGCTAATACTAGTCAACGGTGTCTTGGCTATGTCAGAAATAGCCATAGTTTCTTCCCGAAAAACCAAGCTACAGCAGTGGGCCGATAACGGAGATGTGGGGGCTAAAGCAGCTCTTAAAATTGCCGGTGCTCCCAATGATTTTTTATCGACAATTCAAATTGGCATCACTCTAATTGGCATCGGTGCTGGTGCCTATGGCGGAGCCAATATTGCCGATGACTTGGCTATAGGCCTGAAGTTGATACCAGCTCTGGCTCCCCATGCCGCCGGTCTATCTATATCGATAGTGGTAATAGTGATCACCTACTTCTCACTTATTATTGGTGAGTTGGTGCCAAAACGATTGGCCCTGCAGGCGCCAGAATTGGTGGCAAAATTTGTCGCTAAACCAATGGTAATTTTGTCTCGTATTGCCAGACCCTTAGTGCATCTACTTAGTGGTTCTACTAATCTAATTTTGAAGGCTGCTGGCATCAAAGAGTACAGCGAAACACCAGTGAGCCAGGCCGAGATTCATGTAATGATTGAGCAGGCGACTGAAGCTGGTATCGTGCAAGAAGCAGAGCAAGAGATGGTCGCGGAGGTCTTAAAATTAGGCGATCGCCGCGTAACATCACTAATGACACCACGTACCGAAGTGGTTTGGCTCAATGGCAGCGATAGTCTGGCCCAGGTAATAAAAGTAATTGCCGATGATAGCCATTCGCGCTTTCTAGTCTGTGACCAGACCGTCGACGAAGTGCTCGGTGTGGTTGAAGGCAAGACCGTTATGCTCACGGCTCTTGAATCTAAAGAGCAGCCTGTGCGAGACTTAGTTATTCAACCTTTATATGTACCTGAAAATACCACTGCCCTGCAATTACTTGAGCGCTTTAGAGACGCCAAGCAACAAGTCGCTATCGTTCTCGATGAGTATGGTGGCCTTCAGGGCCTGGTTACCAGTGATGATATTTTTCAAGCGATCGTGGGTGAACTGCCAAATGAAGGCGAAGCACCGAAGTGGGAAGCTGTTTCGCTGGATGATAGTAGTTGGTTAATCGACGGCCATGTATCTATTGAAGAATTTTTCAACCAGTTTTCAGTTAAGCGTGATTTGGACGATGGTGGCACCTATCAGACCCTGGCGGGATTTATCCTGGCTAGGCTGGAGCACATACCAGCAGTTGGCGAGAAATTTGACTGGCATGAATTGACTTTTGAAGTAGTTGAACTTGATCGCCAGCGCATAGACAAAGTTAAAGTAAGCAAGACTGTCTAGCGGCAATTAAGCCTTTAAGTACTCACTGAGTAAAAGATATTTTGCCTTCGTGTCTTCTTCAATTACACGCGCTCCGCAACCGTGGATAAAACAATTGTCGGCTGAATCGTCGTTGAGTGAGCTAATCTCGCCGACTAAAATTTCTTTGTCTTTGGCACAGCCACAAAACTGGTGGCAGAGCATGGGTGGAATAGTCACACTTTCCCCAGGTTCTAGAATCAGCTTCTCACCTGGCTTTAGGGTTTTGGAGATGCCGTCGACTTGCACCACCACTGGACGGTCTGCAATCGATTTTTCGTCTTCTGAAGCCCAGCCTAACTCAACTTCTAGGCGGCCACCACCACGATTGAGTAAATCTTCAGTTTTGAGCCAATGGAAGTGCCAGGGAGTAACCTGCCCGGGCCTCACCATCATGGCCTTTTCTGCATAGGTCTTACTGGTTTGTGGTTTATTGCCCTTGAGCAGACCATTGCGGATGATGAAAAGCAGCAAGCCGTTCTTGAGGAAATCACCGGAACCAAAGTCTGTAATATTCCATCCCATGCCATGGGTGCGAATTTCATCAGCTTCAGCGCCAATTTTCTGCCAGTCTTCGGCTGTCCATTTAGACCATTGGGGCAATTTAAAGCTATGTTTGTCGAAGAAAACTAGCGCCTCGTCTATTAGTCTGTTGATATCACTTCTTTTCATCTTAAACTCTCATAGCAGAAGATTGAATTCTAAAGCAAAGGCATCATGACCGCAAAAAGATCATCTCCTATTCGAGCACTTGAATTCTACTCAGGGATAGGTGCCTTTTCTCAAGCAGCCAAACCTTATGGCATTGAAGTGGTGGAGGCTTTTGACCAGAGTCAATGGGCCAATCAGGTTTACCAACTGAACAATAGGCATAAGCCCAGCTCCCGCAATCTCGATAGCATTTCCATAAAAGATATTCCCGAAGCCGATCTCTGGTGGCTTTCGCCTCCATGCACGCCTTACAGCCGCAGGGGCGAACAAAAAGACATGTCGGACCCCCGGGCTAAGTCGTTTTTGCATTTGATCGAGTTTATGGTGCTGAAGAAGCCGGCAACAATATTGATCGAGAATGTTGAGGGTTTTCTTCATTCAAAGATGTATGACCATCTCTGTCAAACCCTGCAAAGCAATGGCTATCGAGTCGATTCGATAAAACTCTGTCCTACTATGTTTGCTGTGCCGATGTTGCGCCCTCGTATCTTTATTGTGGCCAGGCTATTTGATGAAGATGCAAGGCTGCTTGTAACTTCATTGAGATCAATTGCGGCACCGCCTCAACCGGCCTCGGTCAGGACACTTAGTAATTTTATTGATTATGGCTTGAATGAGGCTACTGCTGCGCATCTGCTGCTCAGCGAAGCCGATGCTGAGAAATATGAGCCGGTTATCAATGTCGTTAATCTCAAAGACGTCAGCGATGCTGAGCAATATGTGATTTGTTTTACTAGTGGATATTATCGTTGTCGCAAAGCCAGTGGCTCGCTGCTACGCCTGGAGAGCGGCCGATTGAGGTTCTTCTCGCCTGAAGAAATACTTGCGTTGCTGGGCTTTCCATCTGATTTTTCTCTATCAGATTTAGCCTTGCCGATCTGCTATCGTTTGGTTGGCAATAGTGTCGACGTTAGAGCAATTGACTATCTACTAGCAAATGCCTTGCAGTAACATAAATAACTAGATTGGCCGCGGAGACATTATGGGACGTGATTACAGTTCAAGTAGACGAGGATTCGAGAGAGGGCCGCGCAAGCCATTCTTTCCTCATGTTGATCGCTCGTATCTAGCTTTTTATAAACCATTTGAAGTGCTCAATCAGTTCACCGCCGATGGTAGCGAAAAAACAACACTAGCGGCCTTTGGCTTTCCTAAAGATGTTTATCCCGTTGGCCGGCTTGACTTTGATTCTGAAGGTCTATTGATTTTAAGCAATGATGGCCGCCTCACCACATCACTCTTTGACCAAGACAATCCCCACGCTCGCACCTATTTAGTGCAGGTAGAAAGAGAGCCCTCTGACGAAAGTCTGCGGAAACTAGAAGAAGGGTTGATGATTGAAGGACGGCGCACGCAGCCAGCAGAAGCCTATGTTATCGAAGGTGAACCAGCATTGCCAGAGCGTTCAAAGCCTATTCGCTTTCGCAAGACTGTTCCTACGTGCTGGCTTGAAATTACTTTGTTTGAAGGTCGCAACCGCCAGGTGCGCAAAATGACTGCTGCTGTTGGTCATCCGACTTTGCGTCTTGCTCGAGTAGCCATTGGTGATTTGACCTTGTTTGACCTTGGTCTTAAGCCTGGTGAATGGCGAGCCTTAGGAGAAGAAGAGGTTTTGAAACTCTTTACCTAAGGTATAAAGATTGAGCTAAGCGAGCACTGCCTATGTTCAATCACAAAGGTGACCTAGAGCAAAAGCCAGCTAAGAAAGATGACCCTGAGGCGAAAAGCCCAGAGAGTCATGGCTTCGATTTAGGCAGAACTTTGAAACAGGCCAGCGACGCCCTCGGCAAAGTTCAAAATGACATGATTGAGCGTGTCACAAATACCCCTGTGAAGCAGCAGTATGTTGCCAGCATTTCTCCTGCTTTAGCCAATTTGTACGTTCGCGGTCGCGACATTATACTCAGCCGCAGTCAGACGGGTAAATCATTGGCAGATCTGAGCGACCTTAGTGCAGCAGAACGTCATGCCGCTCAGACTTATCAGCGCATTCATAGCGACTTACCATCCAAAATTCCTTTCTACAACAAAGAAACACTGGCTAATGATTTAGACCGCGACATTGTCCGCAAAGCACGCAGTCAGCCGGCCTCTGTTGCTGAGAGGCCAAGCTCTGGAATGCCTCTTGCCCAAGCGCGTCCGGAGCGGAAGGCCGAGGCCAGCTCAAAGCATGAAACAAATAAAGATTCAAAAAGAGACTCGAAACAAGAATTAAGTCCTCAATCACGGCAAGAAACCAGGTCGTCATCGAGGCCAGATACTAACTCTGAGGCTAAAAAGGGCTCTAACTTAGGACCTAAATCAGAGCCTAGACTTGAGCCTAGTATGAGTTCTAAATTGGGGGCGCAGACTGAGTCTAAAGGCGAGTTTAAAGCTGAGGCAAAGGGTGAGGCGAAAGCATTGGGCCATAAGCAGGCAGACAATAAACAATTAGAGCCGAAATATTCAACTCAAGGCAGTTTCTCTAAAGCTGAAAAGGAATTGCTCGCTGGTTCAGAGTACAGAAACAATGCTGTTGCAGCTAGGTCGCAAGAAACTGCGAAGCCACCCACTGCAGGCAACGCACTGTTGACTGCCTTAGGAAAGAATAGGAGCGAAAGCGATTCTAGAGCTATTCAAAGCTCCGAGACTATCCGAGAACAGAAAGAACCGAAAGAAAAACAAGGTTCAAAAGAGCCGCGAGATTCTAAAAGCTACTCCCCTAAGGGTGCTTCAGCAGACAGTAAGTCTGAGGGGCAATTTGAATCGAGCAACCCCCGCCGAGAGAAAGCCGAAGCTACCAATGAGCAAAGACTAGAACATAGAATATCTTCGCCTCAACCATCAAGCGCAGCTAGCTCAACTAGGGTCAGGTTGATTCCCCTCAGTCAATCAAATCTTGTCGTCGCTCATAGAGATGGTGCCATCAATGTGATTAGACAGTTGAGCGATCGCTCAGCATGTTCAAGCATTAAAGTAGTGGTGCAGCCAATTGTCCCAACCATTCAGCCAGTGCGCCAGCTGGAGGACCTAAACTCAGGTAAAAAGAGTCAGCCTCACCTTGCCGGTAATCGCTTTGAAGTAAGAATAGAAAGTCGAAGCGCGAAACTTGATCAAAAACCTGAGCAAAATCAGGGCCGCAAAATCGATAGCAAGCTAGAAAATAAATTCGAAAGCAAGTTACAAACCAAACAAGAAAAGAAGCCGAGCTCTTTCGATAATAGCCCAAAGACACGCGCTCCCAGGCCAGGTGAACGAAATGCTCCCTTGACGGCACAAGAACCTTTACTCGATAGCCAGGGCAAAGTACTGCGTGGTTATCGACTGAAGTGCCAAGATGCTGACCTTAAGTACATAACTGGCCCTGAGATTGCCCTGTCTGCCATCATTGCCTTAGCCAGTATTGCCAAGTTACGTACTGACCAAAGCATCTGGCAGACAGACTCTGGTGCCCTGATACAACCCTTTGCCGCTCCAAACTACGAGACTGAAATGGCTTTCGATAATGGTTTTTCGTCTGCTGTCAAAATGGTTGCAGCGCCAGACGATTTTGTGGAAAGCGGTCTTAAGGTTCAGGACCGCACCCCAGGCAATAAAATCAGTGTTTCTGAAACGAGCAAGAGCGTTTTCATTCGTCCCAAAATATTGATAAGCGCAAATGATTCACTGGTGTCCATAGCCGAGCAGCTCTTTAATGACGCTGGCATTGCCTGGCTAATATTGCAGCTCAATGAGGAGCTTAAACCTAAAATAATCGAAGGGAAGACCGTTGTGCGATTGCGCAGCCGCCAGGAAATTGTCATACCGGTGTACCAAGACATAATCGATTTTCAAAAGACGCGAACTAAAGAAATGTGCGGCAGCAACTTAATTACCGTTGTAGAACAAACTCAAATTGATAGAGAAATTGTCGACATGGCAATTGCCCCAATGCTCGGTCACAATTCAAAGAATGTTGATCCTTTGCAATCTATTCAATTACTACAGTTTCCACAGCATTTGCAGATAGTCGCTGAAGACGATGAAGAGCGCTAGAGCTAGGGCTGATGTCTCAGCTAAGTTTTGTGACAGAGGGGGCAAGAAGTTGTCAGGCGCTCGGCTAAATTTGCCCAGGGTTCGGTAAGGCTATTTGTGAAGCACTTAAATTAAGCAAGGAGCGGGCCATGGGAAGCGAACGGTTATTCGATATCAATCGTCAGCACAGAATTAAATTATTGGGCCTGGCTTCAACAATAATGCTTCTCACCACAGGCTGTTCTTCAGTATCAGACTCTGAGAACAAGAAGCTTACTGAGCAAGTGCAAGAGCTGCAATCTGAAAATACAAGTCTTAAGGCGCAGCTAGCTATTCTCAAAGACAGCTTCGCTCAACGCAAAATGGGTGAGCTAAAGACTGCACTGGCTGGCACTGACCAGTCAACTCATCCAACTTCACTTGCGGGCGCTCAAGATCAGGCTGCGCCTGCAACCAAAACCTTCAATGACCTGGGCGACTGTACCAACAAAGAGTTGGTTGATGATCTCGCTCGCTTGCATGTTTTTGACGATCTCGGGGCAGACTTCAAGCCCTATCAACCGATCACCCGGGCAGAGTATGTAACCTGGCTCTATAAGGCCTACAACGCCATTCAGCCGGGTCAGCGGCAAGTGCACCTGGCACCGCAAGCTGGACCTCAATTCAAAGACGTGAGCCCCAATCACCCTGCCTACAAGTATATTCAGGCCCTTGCCTATACAGGTTATTCAATTGGCTACTTAGACGGCACCTTCCGCCCCGACAAACCGCTTACCCGCGAAGAAATGCTTGGTATCAAGGTTGCTCTTGATAGCGGAAAAGACCTTCCACCCTACCGCAGTCAGATGGAATGTGTCTGGAAATTTAGCGACAGCAAACAAGTTGATGAGCGCTTTACTGGCTACGTTCATCAAGACTTCTATATCTCTGGTCCGAAAGGCAGCAACATCCAACGAGCATTCGGCAAAATTGCGGCTTTTCATCCCAAGCAAGCAGTTCTGCGCAATGAAGCAGCGGCTACTTTATGGCAGGAAGGTCAATTTGGCTTTAATGGCCCAATTACAGCCGGTTCGGTCACAAACATTTAGATCAAGTCAAGCAGTGAATTAACTTAAGCCCCTTTGACTTAGCCGATGACGACTTAGTACGATCTGGCAAAAGCAAGAGGTTGATCATGGAATTTAGACAGCTAGGCAATTCTGGTTTAAAAGTACCTGTGCTCAGTTTTGGCACTGGCACCTTTGGTGGCAACAACGAGTTCTTCAAGTCTTGGGGCGGCTCTGATGTCAGAGAGGCCACTCGTATGGTCGATCTCTGCTTCGATGCTGGAGTTAATTTCTTTGATACTGCCGACATCTATTCCAACGGTCTAGCCGAAGAAATTCTAGGAAAGGCTCTAGGCAAGCGCCGTCACAAAGCTTTGATTTCTACTAAGGCTACTTTTCGCTTTGATAAAGAAGAGAACAATGTGGGTTCTTCGCGACATCACTTGATTGCCTCTTGCGATGCTAGCTTGAAGCGCATGAACACTGACTATATCGATGTCTATTTCATGCACGGCTTCGATGCCATGACGCCAATGGAAGAGACAATGAGCACCCTAGATTCATTAGTTAAAAGTGGCAAAGTTCGCTACATTGGCTGTTCTAATTTTTCGGGATGGCACTTGATGAAGTCGCTTGCTGTTTGCGAGAAGTACGGCTGGGCCAAACATATTTCACACCAGGCCTACTACTCACTAATCAATCGCGAATTTGAGTGGGAATTGATGCCGCTGGCCCTAGACCAGAAAATTGGCACCATGGTTTGGAGCCCACTAGGATGGGGCAGGCTCACAGGGAAGCTCAGAAGGGGCGCACCATTGCCCGAAGTAAGCCGGTTGCACAAGACTGCGGCACAAGGCCCACAAGTAGAAGATGAGCATTTATATAAAGTTGTTGATGCCATCGATGAAATAGCTGCAGAGACAGGCAAATCTGTCGCTCAAATTTCGCTCAACTGGCTTTTGCAAAGACCTACTGTCGCGAACATAGTTATTGGTGCCCGCAACGAAGAGCAACTAAAGCAAAATCTCGAGGCGGTTGGCTGGAATCTAACACCAGAACAAGTGGCCAAACTTGATGCTGCTAGCAATGTGCCGACTATCTATCCCTATTGGCACCAGCGGCAGTTCCAAGAGCGCAATCCGCTACCGGTATGAGCTGGTGCCGAGGCTCCTGGGCGGCCGAGCAGCCGTTGATATTTATGCCACCGCTGAAGTTGGCTGCGATTCTTCTATCGCTTCAGCTGCTGGCCTTCATTTTGTCTTTTTCAATAGTCCTTGCTCAGCCGAGTAAAAATGAGGAGCCTCAGTTCCTTCCTCTAGCGCCAGTAGCTGATCAGGCCAAGCCCGAGCTGCCGGCAGTGGCGCCTAGTCAAACTAATATACGGCTGCCGCTGCAAGGCAATGCCAAGTACGATGGCCCTATCGAAACATCAGGCACTCTGCTCACCGGTAGAGCTGGTAGCGCCCCTGGTCGCATTTATAAAGCTTGGCTAGAGGAAGCACACCCACAATTTGCCCTAGGGGCAAATGCAACTGCCGATGACCGCTTAGTCGTAATCACCGACCGGTACGATCAAGCCGAGCGCACTCTAAAGACCCTGGGATTACCATTTAAGAGCATGGGAAAGCGCGAGCTAGACTCTTACGATCTTTCGAGTGCTCAAGTGCTAGTTATTGATTGTGGGCCGAAAAATCTTTCTTATGCTGCTGGTATGAAGATCAGAGAATTTGTCAGTCGGGGTGGTTACTTAATTACCACTGACTGGATGCTTGACCGTCTCGATCAAAAAATCTTTCCTGGCTACATTGCTTGGAACGGCGCGATGAATACACAGCGTATGTATGATGCCACCATCGTTGGTAAAGACCCCGTACTCTTCCGTCATGCCGTGACACGGGCAAATTGGAAGATGGACATCCATTGCCACTTAATTCGGGTAATCAACAAAGACTTGGTACGAGTGCTAGCCGTGAGCCCTACTTTGGCAAAGGATGATCCTGATGGTCAAGGTATTCTAGCTGTGGTCTTTCCGTTTGAAAAAGGCTATGTCATGCACATGACAGCTCACTTCGATCGCAGTCAGAGTGGCAGTGGAGACCAAATCGATGACCCAGCGCCAGTGATTGGAATTGGTTTGAGACAGGCTATTGCTATTAACTTCGTTGTGGCTGGTTTGTCAGGTACGAAACTGTAATTTAAATGTTTTGGCTCAATTTAGTAACACTGTGAAATCATCCAGCAGTTGTGGAAGCGCCGGGCAGCTAAGTCTTCATCCTTTATCCAGAAATATAGCCGGCCAGCATCTCCCCACATCATGTTGGCGTTGTCGTCGCTATCTACTTGCAGAAGTAACTGCCAGTGGTGTGCGGTCTTTTCTAATTCGCTTGCTCGAGGATCTTTATAGCCGCTGGCATTACCACAGTAGAGGCCATTGGTAACCAGTTCGCACTCAAGCTCCATCTCACTTTGCACTGGTTCTGCATAACCAAGCAAGCGATGATGACCGCCAATTGCTTCAAGCAGCTCACAATATTTTTCAGTGTCATCTTCAGACATGCCAATATCTTTGAGTTCATTTGGTAGTGTGAGGATTAGCTCAGGCTCTAGTGCACAGCAGGCGTACTCTTCAACACTGATGGCTTTGGAGATCATGCCAAAGAATTTTTTCTCAGTCTTTGCAGCTGGCGGCTGGCATTCTTTGAATTCGCTCAATTCATTTTCGAAATAGAAGACCTGAAAACCACCTTTGTCCTTTGGATCAAAGCCCCAGACTTCATTGTTATAGAAGAAAGAAAGCAAGCCACTATTGGGAAGGTTTGAACTTTCAATAGCCGGCAGCTGCTCTAAATTGATCTGTGCAATAAATGAAAGCGGTTTACTCTCTTTGGTGGGCCAAACGAAATTTGCTGGCAGATCGGGTCGGCCACCAAGTTTTGATTGAGCAAGAGCCAGGGCTGACGCAGACTTGGTGCTTGATACCAATGCTATTGCTGGTTTCGCTTGTGATACTAAAACTTCTTCAACTTCTTGCAGGCCGCTTTTTGAGGCTAATGATTTAAAGTTAGCTAGCAGTTGGTCGTTCGTCATTTCCGCTCTCACTTTTTGCTGACAGAATTATCTATCGTTCGAAAAATATTTGTTTATCTCTGCTGCCTGCACTGTGTCGCTGTTTTCTGCGAAGTAGAAGGACGCGAGATCCTTGACGCGACGGTAGCCCGAAGGCACAGTGAACGCATTGGTGCTAGCAGTTACTATTTCAAATTTTATGGGAACCAGCATTAAGCTGAGCACGCCATCATTCATCTGTTTTACTTTTATGGGCAAACCGTATTGACAGGGTATAGCAAAGAGCTTGCAGAAAAAATCACAAGTTGCTTTCTCGCAGGCTGGTTTTGGTATCGCCCAAAATTCTAAGGCCGGGCCCTTTTTAGTTTCGTTAGAAATGAAGCCGACATAGTGAACACAGTTCTGACCGGCGATCTTTTCATCTCCAACTTTAATAACTTTAGTAACTGAAAAGGTCTCGACTCCTCCCCTCTGTGTACTGATGAAAGCTTTGACGTTGTAATTAAAATAGCAGCCGGCCTCAGGGTGGATCATTAGTACCTGAGCTGGCTGAACAGAGTTCCAAATAATCGAACCAGAAAGGTTGAGAATGGCGACTTTCTTGGGAGCGATTAAAAAAGTGCTTTTCCCGAAGATAGAGGAGTTGGTTTTGAATTTTATGAAACTCTCTGCTGCTACTGCTGCTGGGCTTGGAAACAAAAGGGCTAATACTATGAACGGAGCTATGACGAATCGCGCAAATATTGAGTAACAGCGCGATTGTGTTCGCGCGAACGAATCTACACTTAGCAGGTGGCTAACTGACGACAGTTTTGAGTTCACAGAGCCTAGTTCCTTGTCTATCTTCATTAGTCAAACTTAGGTTTGAACTGCTCGTCAACCGGTATCTGATAGCCGTTTGCCAGTCTGTTGGTTTCGTTAGCCAGGCCCACTACCGCCAAAAGTTCGGCGTACATTTCATCGGTCATACCCTTGGCTCTGGCTGCAGCTGTGTGAGAATGAATGCAATACTCACAGTTATTGGTTACACTCACTGCAACATAGATCATTTCTTTTGTCAGCGGGTCTATCGCCCCCGGGGCCATTACTTGTTTGACGTTTGACCAAATTCTTTGCAAGGTAGATGGCGAGCTAGCAAGAACCTTCCAGAAATTGTTGATCCAGGTTGATTTGCGAGCAGTCTTGATTTCGTCGAAGATTTGTTGAACTTCTGCTGATGCTGCGCCGTCTTCGACCATCTTTACCATGACCATGAACATCACCCCATTTTTGTCGCCCTAAGGATATCAGAGTGTTTGGGGCTGGCGCTAGAACAGGAGCCTAGTTCAATGTAGCTGCCTCTATTTGGTCTTGGCAATATCTTTGGCGCGTAAAATGCAACAAATATGGCTGGTTCGCTTCAATGACTAGGCTTTTGCCTTAGTATTTATAAGCGAATCTTTTGCTCCCTTTCTCTCGACGTAAAAAATGATTGACGCGCTGCTGGAAATTTATAAAACCTATCGCCCTGAAGAAGGCGTCGCCCAGAAGCGCAATGAACAGCTACGGTCGTTGAGCTTAGAGCAATTTGCTTGCTTGGAAGAAGTTCTGCTGCAGCACATTCAATCTGGCCAAGAGGCACAAATTGCTATTGCCGAAGACGTAGTATCTGATTTGGTGATACATACCAGCTTCAGCGTTGACCCGTTACTTAGAACCATGCTTCAAGTAGGATACGCACCACTCGATCATTTGTTTCGAGCAGCTGGCCCCCTAACCGAAGCCGAATTGCTTGCCATGCTGGAGAAGAAAGACAGACCTGAACAGGTCATGGGCGCACTGGCTTGGATAGACAAAGAAGAGATAACTGCTAAATTTGCCCACTGGAAGCGTGAAGAAACCATAGCTCTGCTTGATCTTTATATGTTCAATGCAGGCTGGGAGATTGACGCCAACGACCAGAAGCGCTGGTTGTTCACACGATCATGCTTCGGCTTAGAAGCCGCCTCTAGCCAGATTGAAAGCTCAGTTTCGTCTATTAACAATGAAAGATGTCGCTGGTGTGATAGACCGCTATATGCCCTTAGTGAATTTCCAACAGTATATTTGGAGAAGTTTTTCAATTTAGCCACTACAGTACAGACATTTTCAATTCCATTTTGTATGTACTGCACACTTTTTGAGCCGGTACCCATGAGCCTCCAGCCCGGTAGCGAGGGCAAGGTCGACTTTAGCCCACGCATTGCTGCAGGCAAAAGAGTCGAACAACCTAAGTACAAATTCGAGACCAGTGGTGGCAACTTGCACTTGCAGATTGCAGGGAGTATGAGAGATTGCTTCTCTGCCGTTGATAGCGGCCGCAGCTATAATCTTTCGCAAATAGGTGGTTTTCCCACCTGGCCGCAAGATGCAAACTTTCCACACTGTGTAGAATGCGGACAGACAATGCTATTTTTCATACAGGCTGAGTCGATGGACTTCCCTGTGTTGCAATACGAAGGGGTCTATCATTTTTTTGTCTGCCAAGGCTGCTCAAGCGAATTTGCAGTGCAGCAAAGCAATTAATATGCTATCGAACAAGGAGAAGTCATGCCTCAAGTAACTGTTTATTCCGGCCCATTCTGCCCGTTCTGCACTAAAGCTAAGGCTTTGCTCGATAAAAAGAATGTCGACTACATCGAATATAACGTCAAAGAAGACGACGAGAAGCTAAAGGAAATGTTGGAGCGTTCAGGCGGCCGCAAAACTATCCCTCAGATATTTATCGCGGACCGTCACATCGGCGGCTGCGACGATCTTTACGCTCTCGATGGCGCTGGCAAATTAGATGAGCTTCTAAACGTCGATTAAGCCGACGGTTACCTATTATTCGTTGTCGGGAATCGGTGCGCCGTCAGGTAATGTTGGAGTAGTCTTCTGATGCCTTTCTGCGCGCCCAGCAGAGTAGTGCCTAATGTCAAGAAGGCTTGGCTCTACAACAAAACCAGTTGATTGTGTAAGACCTTCAGCTCTCTGCTTTTCGTCCAGTCGTTTCAGTTCGTTAGCAATTACTGTTGTTTCGTCTTTTCGGTTCTGCGAAATAAGAAAATCGGAATATTCGCTCCAGACTTGCTTTTCAAAGGCTATGTCATGTTTCGACTTAGTTAGTGCTGAAGTTGCATCTTTGAAATTCTGCTCTGCTTCAATATAGTTTTTCGCTTTGATATTAGTTCTGGCTTTAGTCAGTAAATCTGAAGCCAGGCTATCCTTCAAAGAATCGGGCGCTGCGATAATAGGAGTAGGTCCTTTGATCTCCGAATTAGGTGTCTGCGATTCCTTCGCCTTTGCCTCCGCCGTGATGCTTGAAGCCTTCGGCTTCGGCGTGCTCTCTGGCTTTACAGTGCCGGATTGCGCAGACACACTTGTAAAAGATAAAGCCAGGGCCCACAATGATGCCGCTATCTTTGAAACTCTGCGAGCACCACGGCGAAGAGTGCGCAAGCCGAATGGACAATCTTCAGTCAGTAGCGTGCCATCTGCTCGACGATAAATTTTTAGACAGGCATTACTGTCGCGCGCCATTAGATTTAGAATCTCCTTTGAAGTCAATTTACTGGTGTCGTAGACGTTGTGTTTGCAAGCTCCGCAAAGACGAACACGATCATCTCCATCCATCGTATTCCAGTCCACAGTGCATGGTGAGGCAATCATGATATTCTTCATTTGAAGTTTTGGATTCTGCATAGTAGATTTTCTCAGGCTGAGTAGAAGCGATGCACGGAGCTTATTATGACTGGTTTCTCGAATGTAAGTTCATTTGGTCGCCGAGTACTTACGAGTGAGCAACAATGACTGCTGATTCGACTAGTTCACCTCGCAAAGTTAGAGCAACTGAACTCAATGCTGATAGTGTCAAAAGTGAACGCACTCGGCACGCCGGTGGCCAGTTCGAGCCCTTGAGTCAGAGGTTTCCCCAGCTAGCCAGTCAGTGGCATGCTACGAACAACGGTCAGTTTACAGCTCATGATTTTTCAAGCGGGTCTGACGTCATTGCCTGGTGGCAGTGTAAAGCTGGGCCAGACCATGTCTGGCAAGCACCTATTTTTTCGCGAGCTGCTGGCAAAGGCTGCCCCTTTTGCGCCAATAAAAGAGTCTCGATTACTAATTCGCTGGTTGTCCTTTTCCCACAGGTGGTCCAAGAATGGCACCCTACTCTCAACGACGGCATCAGCGCCGCTGAGTTGACTTGCCGTTCAAAGAAAAAAGTCTGGTGGCTTTGTCGCAATAATAGCGATCATCAATGGCTGGCCGAAGTTTATAGACGAGTTGACGGCAGTGGTTGCCCCTATTGCACCAATCAGAAAGCCAGTCAGGAAAATTGCCTGGCCACTAAATTTCCCAGTATAGCTGCTCAATTGCACCCAACCAAGAATGGTTCCATCTGTGGTGAATCGTTGACTGCTGCCTCTAGTAAAAAAGTTTGGTGGCTCTGCCCTCAAGGCAATCATGAATGGCAGGCCACTGTGGCCAATCGCACCAGCAAGAATTCTGGTTGCCCACATTGCCTGTTGAACAGGCGCGGCTCCAGTATAGTCGGCTAACTTTAAATTCGCTCTAAAGGTTTGCTGCGGACATCTACTGAACCTCAAATTCCAAAATAATCATAAGTCGCAACCTGTTTTGCGCACTCTCAAGTGCGCTTTCTTCCTTTTCGCTTCAGCTCGCCATTCAACTTCATCGCTTTCTGACACTCCGCATAAAATTCGCTGGTTGCTCCAGGGAATTGCTTAGCCACAGCGATTGCCTTTTGATATTCTGTGTCAGAAAGATCGTATTGCCCTCGCCGCGAATAACATTTTGCCAGAGCACAGTGCATGGAAGGCCAGCACCAATGAAGACCTGGATACTTAGATGTTTGCAGTAGGATCTCTTTAGTTAGCTGCTCACTCTCAGTCCAGCGCTTCTGATTATCATAAATACCCAAAAGCATAATCCGATCAGACGTTACTCGACCCACTGCTGACGAGCTTACAGCATCTTTTTGTCGACCTATGGCAAGCTTGATATAGCGCTCGGCTTCCGGCAATTCGTTGTACCTAATTGAATGAGCGGCGAGCTGACGATATGACTCATTTACATTGGGGTGCTTTGGGTCGATTTTCTTGCGCAGCTCAAGTGCCCGTAGAAGAAGAGGTTTCCCTTGTCTGTTACCTCTTGCCTGGGCCACATATGACTCGGCTAAGTCGTCCATATCTATCATCAATTCAGGGTCTTTCTGAATTTGTTCTGGCGTTAGTTTCATCGCCGCATGGTAAACAGAATCCGCAGCTTTAATATCACCTTGTGCCACCGAGAGGCGCGCCATCCGAACTTGGCTGCGCCATACGAATGGATCATTAGGGTCACTCTGACGTTCTTTTAAAATTTGGCTGTAAGTTTGCTTGGCTTTTACGATCTGCCCATGAGTTTCATAAGAGCCTGCCTGGCGAAACAAGTCTTGGCTCGATAAAGCAAAAGCTGATTGAGGAAACGCCAAGACAATAAGAAATAGTAATGCAGCAGGGCTGCGACCGATAAAATTCAAGGAAGTGTCACCATGAAAGCAGAAGGCATTATTCTAAAGGGACACTCCGCAAAAGACCAGTGGCGATAGTTACTGAGCACCTTCTAGCACAGCGATTACTTGCCCTTAGATTGCCAATATCAGCCAGTAGTATTGTGTCAAAGATGACTGATGTTAAACCATTCATATTTCATATGGGTGAGAAGCTTAGGCTAATTTACTGGCGACGGAGAATAGAAGATGCAATTTGAACTAGGAATGACGACAAAGACATCACCGCCAGAGCATAAACTTGTTGATGCGGTCCTGCACCGCGATCACGAGGCGGTTTTGAAACTCTTATCTGATGCTGGTGGAGCCTGCCAGACCAGACAGCTAGTAAAACAGGCTGAATTGGATAGCTCACGGTATGGAATTGTCAATCATTCACTGGCAATTGATGGCGATAAGGAAACCATTACTGTAGTGAGAAGCTCTTCGAAAGATCACCTACCTTTGGTGAGTCTGACTCAAAAGAAGTGCGAAAAGTAGTCTGTTTGCGCTGGTCTAGAGAACTATTGAGTTCATAGAAGCAGCCGCGGTTCCGTTTGAAATTCTGCTAGTAAATACTCTTAAAGCAGAGGTTGAAGGTAATTACCTTTAACCTCTTTTTTTTGCTCTATCTTGCCGAGAAAAAACTCACAGTTAGTGGGAATTCTCCCATTGCCAGATTTTTTATTGAACACTAGCATGCCGCACCTTGCCCAACGTTGTAGAAGGTGAATTGCTTATGGATTTATGGACTGGCGTGCTTCTTATAACTGTTTTGACCGGCATCATGGGCTGGTCAATTGTGCCATTTACAACTGCAGTCACCTGGTATTGCGATTGGCAAGATGGTGCCGAGATCAACTGGGGATTGGATACGGCATTTACTGTCGCTGTGCCATTTGCCTGGATCTTTTCAATCTTCGAGATTATGGTTTTGTATGCTCAGTAGAGCCCGTTAGGAAGAGCTACCGCTGTTTATCTGGGCTATTGCGGCGTGCTCTGGTGAATCCGTAGCGTACTTGCTGAAAATATCAAAGAGAAGGCGTTTTTGTGTTGACCATTTGATGTTTCTCTTTGAAAGAACTCTTTGAATGATGGTACCTAAGATGATTACCCTGATCAGATCAATAACTTCTGGATCCTCGATTTTAAGCTGTTTCGACAGTCTAGCTTTGGTTGAATTAGAGGTAAAGATACTGTTGAAGGTAGATAGCATTTGGCCGTCAGACTCACGATAGGCATCAACGTGCATCATAAGTATCTTGGCCCACATCTCCTCCCCCAGCTCGCAGCCCGTTATTAGCTCGTCTAAGCCCTCTTCGAATGAGGTCGCTTTTGGATCAGCTGCAATCTGTTGAATTGACCCACCCACGGCATGATACTTTAAGATCGCCTCAAAGAGGCCAAGTTTATTGGGAAAGTAATAGTACAAAGTAGCAGGCGAGATTCTTAGTGCTCTAGCTAAATCACGCATGCTCAGGGCCGCGTAGCCTCTGCGAGCCATTAATTCGAAGCTCTGTTCTACTAATTTCTTTCTGTACTCATCATGGTCAACTATCTTTGGCATACAAGTTACCTGCAGTAGAGTGCACGCATGCGACTGCGATCATTTGCACTAAGATCGGTGGCACTACTAGAAGCAAAGTACATCAAATCGTTAGGGCTGGAACTATGCCCTAAGCCAAGGCTATGGCCTATTTCATGCAATGCCGTTCTATAAAACTCGCTCTTATCGAAAGTCATATCTCCTGGTTTAATCAACAAAAATATTTTTGAAGTGCGCTGCCCTGAGCTATTGGTGCCACCGACAGTAACACCGCTAGCAAATGAGTGCACTAACTTTGATTTGTCATCGGTCCATTCACAAGAGAGGTCGCTATCAGTTGGTAGCGGCACAAATCTAAACTTGAGGACCCCGCCGCTGGCATCACCCCATGTATTGAACGCTTGTTCTACTAGCTTGGCATAGTCAGTGCCATCTTTGGCTGCTGTGCCTCCGGCCGACCAGACAATTTTGCTGCGCCAAATATCAGGAACACAGACTTTCACCGGCATGCGCTCTGGCCCATATACGCGATAATCTTTATCGCTCTCATTGGCCGTACCGGTTTCTTGTGCTCTGGTTCGTTTAAAATCATCTGCGTAATATTTGATTTCGTCTTTAATGGTGCCGAGGTCTGACGCTTTAGGAAAACGATCGACGTACATTTGCCTGGAAGCTTGCAAGCCTTCAAGATCACCGGCCAGGGTTTGGCACCACATCATGCCTTTAAGATAGTCTGCATTGCTGGGCTCTTCTGCTACCAGCGACTTGTATTGCAGAAGAGCGTTCTTGTAATCTTTTGCTTTTGTGAGTGCCCAAGCATAGTGACTTCTCTTCTGCTTATCGCTTGGAGAAGCGGCTGCCTCTTGGCGAATTGAATCAAGTGATTGTGAATCGATCCCAGAGTTTGTGGTGCTCGCCGTCCACCTGGCCAGTTTTTTTCTAAGTTCTTCGTTTGTGGCCAAGGCCGCAGCGTCATGAGGAAAGCGCTTTTTGTTATCTTCAACCATGGCTGTAGCTCTCTTTAGGTCGCCACAGAAAGCGTAGGCTTGTGCCAATTGAATCCAGGCGTTAGCCATTTTCGGATCGAGGATGACTGCTTTTTGAAAGCATTGCCAGGCCTCTTTGTAGCGTTTCAGCAGCGCTAATGAAAGGCCAAGGTCGTACTGAATGTCGGCTTGATTCGGATCTAAAGCTGCTGCTTGCCAGAGTAGTTCGGCGCTCTTCTGCGCATTTTCTGCCTGCAAAAATTGTACGCCTTGATTGGCCAGATCTACTGCTTTATCTTTGCGTTCTTTGCTAACATCAGCGGCAAGTGCCGGTGATGCCAATGTGATCAAGATCAGGCTTGCTAGAATGCTGCGAAATGATTTGCTTGGCAAGTGTTCTGCTTTCAAACGGTAAACGGCAATTATAAGCGATTAGTCGTCATCGCACTGTACTGGCTCGATTACTTTGTCGCACTCAGGATCCTGTGGTTTTTCGTCCTTCAAGCCAGACATTACTGGCCCGATTCCACCAACCAGAGTCACACAAGCCGGACCTAACATTGGCATTAAGCTAGTAACCATGCAAGCAAGACCTGCATTGATCATAGCTAGCCAGCCAAATTTCATTCTTATTTGATTCAGCCCGCGTATCGAAGAACACTGTTGTGTAAGAACAGTGCCATCTCGTCTTCGATAGAAGGTCACACACAAATCTCCCTCGTTTTCGCTTATCAGGGAAACTGCATCAGCTTTTGATAGTTTGGAGATGTTATAAACGTTTTTCTGGCAGGAGCCACACTTACGAACTCGGTCATTCCCTTTCATTTTCGACCATTTGTATGGACATTCATATTGGAGAGAAATTGCAAATAGCTTGTCGTCAGAAAGCTCAACCGGTTTTGACATTTGGTTGCTCCAAATAAGTGGCAATATTGACGCCTTATTAGAAAATTCCCTCGACCAGAATCGAACTAACCGAAACGCCAGAAACAGTCACAAAGCCTGACAATTTTGGCAAGTCCATGAGAAAATCGAGAATTAAGGTTAGTATTTGCCAGAGGCTCTTTACAACCCGCAAAATAAGCTATACATTCTTTCTTGGCATTTTAAATTGATTTGGCTTTCCAGCTTTAACGTCCTAACTTACTAATTGCTTCCCACGGCACTTCTTCTAAATCTCCAAGGGAGAAAACTATGCTTTCTTATCTCAGCGTCAAGCTAAGAGAATTGGCTTCTTTCAATCGTTCTCAGCAAAAGGCAATAACCTACAAACGGGCAATCAATTACTTCCCGAGTCAATCACTGTCTCCTAAAGCCAAGAATCCGCTCACTATTTCACAGAGAATGCCCCTCCTCCCTCAACTAATAAATATTGAGGCGCAAAAGCTTTCTGGTTGCGTTAAGACAGAATCAAGCCGCTTCAAGTCACGCTCAGCCATGCTGTTATACAAAGGGCAAGTAATTGCCAGTGTCTACGGCAGCAAGAAAAATCCACAACAATTATTTGGTCCAGAAGCCTATACCATGATTCTCAACGAACTTGGTTCAGTCCATGTAGACCTTTCCAGCTATATTCTGCAAGATGAAGTGGTATTGTCGGCAGCGTCAATGTTCCATGGGCAGGTGTTCAATCCCAAAGACAGCGGTAGTGCTGTAGCCGCCCTTTCAGAGTGTTTAGATTATATTGATAGCTTTGCCGGGCCAGCCTCTATCGCCGTAGTAGATAAAGAAGGCAATGCCGTTTGCTTGCTCTATGTTTTCGGTCATGGCGTATTGGGAATCAATTCTCTCAACTCTTTGGTTAGCGAAAAAGACATTAACTCGCTCTGGCAGTACTTGAAGAAGCATCCAGAGTCGCAGATCATGGCAAATTCAATCATTGCCGACAATGTCTCTATTCTTGGTCTGACATTCAGTCTGATGGGCCATAATCGCAAACACTCCGCACCAGCTAGCGTATGCGACCCTGAAGTTGCAAATTTAGTGGCTAAATATTCATTCAAACCTACGGACAGAGCCCCTGGTGTTCAAGTTGATCGCTTTATAAGTACGACTGATAAGATCGCCAAGAAGCCCAAAGTAGCTCTCGGTTATGCTACTTCCTACGAGATTCACCATACTTGCTAGGGTTTAGCTTGCATTTAAGTCTTTGATCTGCGATCTTCGCGCGTTGATGGCGGCTCCAAGGTAACTGCCACCTAAGGTAAAGCTTAGGGTCAGTGCTATTGCCAGCAAGGTAAAGAGAGCTTTGTCTGGTCCATAGTGCAACCAGTTATTGGCATTGATGTTCTCTACGCCTGAACTGAAGGCTCTGACCAATGACGCCAGGGCCGTAAATCCAAGACCTAGAAGCAGGGGGGCCTGAACACAAGTCGATAGCAAAGCTGTCGCTGCCCGCGAGCTGGTTCGACTAGCCAACGATAAAGCGAGGCATTGACCAAAAATTGTATAGAAGAGAATTGCCGCTGCAAAAACAGCTGACTCTACGGTAGGGGTGGAGAAAGATGGAGAGGAGTGGTACTCGCCAGAAAAAACAGTCATAAGCATGAGGCCATTTACGATTGCTGGCGTGAAGAGAATTCCCAAGCTTGATTTTGCCATACTAGCTGCGTTAAAAGTCTTGGGTAGAGCCTCGCGGCACCACCCGGCAATGGCTGAGACAAATAAAGTCAGGCCACCGGCTAGAGCGGTTAACAGCAATGCTCCTGCAGGGCCAAGATAGTCGAAGCCTGTGAGCAAAACAAATAGTGTTGTAGCCGTAACCGAAGCACTGACAAGAAAACGACGAAGATGACGATGTTGAACCAGCAGAGAATACCAGAAGGTAAAGCCTGAGCCAATTGCAACGATAACACCTGTCATGTGGCTTTCGATCAGGCTCCTCAAAAATATGTTGGGGTCAACACCGTTTATCAAGAAAGCTGCGTAAGACGAAAACAGAGTGGCGGTCATGATATTGAACATTAGCACGAGAAGAGCCGCGCTTGCTCCAATGAATGTATGGAAAGCGCTACCAGCTTGACTAAGCCATGAGTTCTTGGCCGCAAGAGACTTGTCACCCGCAGCGACGCAAGCGTTCATCCATACAGACTCTTTAGTATTCGGGTTAGCCACTAACTGTGCCAGCGGCCTCAAGTCTTTAGGCAAGTGCTTCAGATGCAACACCTGATGATCATCTGAGCAACGCACGTTAACGCCAGGCTCTGGTTCGCAATGAACTGCTGGGGCAACCTCTATTTTAATTCTGTTGCATTGTTCTTGGTTCATTGATTACACATTCGCTGTGTATTCATTATGCCCAATGGCAAAAGCTTCTGCCAAACTCTAGCAATGGCGAACTGTTATTACTCGTAACCAAATTCGCTGAACAGCCAAGTTCTATATTCTTTGTTCTGAGCCTCAAGGTCTTCGCGGGTGAGCAAGCCCCGCATAAAGGCTTCGAAAATCAGCCTGGTGCGAGGATTGTAAATTTCGACGCCGGTGCTTTCTTTTAGATACGAATCTTCGCCTTTGAGAAGTTTATTGAGTAAGTTAGAAAGGCGATTCTGTGCCCCTCGGTATGAGATGTGTTCTTTTTGGGCGATGGCCTTGTCTGTCAGACCAATAGCGATGTCCATAAGAGTTTCGAACTCAAGATCGCTAATAGCGTTCGATTTGTCTCTTAGCCTATGACGCACTTCCTCTACCTTTGAAGTGAGGTAAGGTAAATCATCTACGATCACTTGTTCAAAGGCTTTAGCCAGAGTGGTGTCGTTTTCACTTTTTAAGATATAGCCGTGAATGGCTTCATCAGGCACAATTTTTCCCAGCTCGCGAATATAGGCCTCATGATCGAACTGTGACCAGAATAGTATTTTAAGCGTCGGAAATTCTCTCCACATTTCTGCAGCGGCCTTAATTCCGTTCATATTAGGCATGGCAATGTCCATCAGAACAAAATCTGGTTTAAGGTTGCGGGCCTTCAAGAGAGCTTCTTCGCCATCAGCAGCTTCTTCTAGTTGAATAAGGGGAATCTGCTGAATCTCCAACACCTGCTTTAACACCTCCCCACCATGCTGGCGGAGGCTGACTAGATCTTCTGCCACTAAAACTTTGATACCTTTATTCTGCAGCTCGGTTTTGCTCATGGTCGTTTCCTGTTAAGGCCTCGGCGGAATTTGGCGCTCCATTAATTTCAATTTTTACTACTGTTCCCTTCGATGCCGAATCTTGAACCTTAATAGGGTTATCACTCCAGCTAATTGTTGCCCCTATAAGATCAGCTCGCAAGCGCATATATCTTAAGCCACGAGATTCCCCGCGCTCCTTTAGAGAAAAGCCTAAGCCATCATCTATTATGCTTAGTGTCAGGCGCTCGTCATTTCCTTCTAGATTGACACGAATCGTCTTCGCCTGGGCATGCTTAGCAGCGTTATTGAGCGCCTCTTGTGTCAGGCGGAATAGAAGCAATTCCTCCGTTTTTGTGAGACCTTCCAAATGCCTGTCTTCGATTGCTTTGAGAAAGCGACCCTGTATTGCATTCTTGTGGCAAGTATCTCGTGTTAGTTGATCTAAAGCAGAGCACAGGCCCAGATTTTCAAGGACAGAAGGAAAGAGACTTTCCATAACCTCACGAATGTGCTTACCAGCAGTGTCTAAGGATTGTTCAATTGAAACGAGATCGTCTTTGTTAACTGGTTGTGATTGAGCCAACGCTAATACTTTCGACTTGATCTGTTTAATTTCGTTGAGCACTTGATCATGTAGATCTGAGGCTAAGATTCGTCTATCTGCCTCGTCTTGCTTTAGTAGTAACAGCCTAGTTTCATTGAGTTCGGCGTTCTTAATTGCTAGCTCAAAGTAGCGGCTCGTTTGTCTCTCTTCTGCTTGCTTAAATGACCTGGCCATGAGCCCTAAAGAAAAGCTAATGCTGCCGGCTAAGAGAGTGCCAACGAGACTTGCCGTTCCCGTCAATTGTGCTGTTAACCAAGCAAGAAGAATGCCTAGTGCCGATACTTGCAAGAAGACAAAAGGAAGATAAGTCGATTTTACCCGCAGAGCTGCTTCAAAAGCGAGCAGGCTTAGAGCCACTGCCGACGGTACTAGATACCAGATTGTGGTAGCCTCTGCTGTTCGCTTTAAAGCAAACACTACTGCTAGTTCCTTGTCTATACTAGCTAATTCACGGCTGACCAATATGGCTAGCATGGCGGCTAAAGCTGGTAATACTAATCGTGAAAGATTAGTTAGAGAGCTGGCAGGTGGCTGCCTAACGCTCATTTTTTAACGGTTTTAACCGAGTCTGTTTTTGCTGTATCTGTTTTAGCTGAGTTTATTTTATCGAGATAAAACTTGGCTAGCCAGTATTCTACTGAATTAACAACACCGTGCTTACTGACAAACATAAATTTGTCACGAGCAACAGCAATGTCCCCACGGCTATAAGCATCAAGTCCAAGAAAAGCCTGGCATTGCGCTAGATCATAAGTACTGTTTTCAGCATGTTCTAGTAGTTTCTCTTGGTCTTCTTTACCGACAAAAAACTTAAAGACTGAATACGGCCAAAGCAGACGATTCAACTTCTTCAAACTTAATTCACTTAGCGACTTTGCTTGAATTGGCTGCTTTGAAAATTTATAAGCAAGTACTGTTAGACATGCGGCATGACCAGAGAAATCTGACTTCCATTGAGTACTGTCCAGCCAGTCAATTGTGTTTTTGGCGAAAGCACCGGGGTTATCTAGCATTAAGTATGCCCCGGCCCGATTCACCAGCGCGAACTTATCGTCTTTACTTAAAGCCAGCGCCTGATCAAAATCAGCTATTGCTTGCTTTGGTCTGAAACTACGAAAATAGACGACACCACGAATGGTGTGAGCTAATGGATTTTTGCTGTCTATTTTTATGGCCTGATTGAGATCATTTATAGCAGCATCATATTTCTTAAGCTCACTATAGGCGGTGCCTCGGTCGACTAGAGCTATAGCTGAATTGGATGCCTTAAGGGCTTGGGTAAATTCATCAACTGCTAATTTGTATTGCTCTCTGTTGAGAAAGTCTTTGCCCACAGCATAGTGTCTGTCATACTCGGCAGAAGCTTGGGCCGCTGGCATAAAACTAGTGATGCATACGGCAATCGACAAAACACTTTTGAGAATCTTCATGGTTTTTCCCTGGACGCCACTTGCCAATTCTAGACCTCCCAGAGCAAAACAAGCCTTATTGTGAATCTTATCTTTAAAGCCATATGTTACTGCTGCTTTACAAGCTTCGCGTGGTTATCGGCCACCTGCTTCATAACCGTGGTTATGGGTATGAAATTTATGGCGTTTATTATTATTCTTGGGGGCTGATGTGCAGGGTGGTTGGTCTAATGCAGATAGTGATTGGCAGCTAAAGCGGCTCCAACACGATTCGGTCAAAACTGTAGACAAAGCTGTGCAGACTATGCGTGGAGTTCTGCAGGAAGATATTATCGCCCACGGCCAAGAATACGAGAAGATGTTTGGCAAGTCTTCGGCGCAGTACAACGAGTATCTCAACATGGTTATGGAGAAACTTGAACAGCTGGGTGTTGCTCCTAAGCAGGTTATTGAATGGCTGAATCAAACAGCTTCTGACGGTGCAGTTCCGGTCAGTCAGTATGGAACAGATCGAGATTCTCAATCTGAGACCATACCGCAGATTCGAGCTGAGCCAATTCCCTATGACCAGCAGCTACAACCACAGGTTGATTTCGATAGTTTCGCTCGGCTCGAGGCCGCAGCGTCACAAGCTCTAGCCGTTGGTACGAATACGACACCAGCGTCTGCTTTACCATTTTCGGCTTTCCCGGCGGCCCAGGTGCCAGCGCCCTTGCCAACGCCAACCTCGTTTCCTTCTGCACAGCCAGATTCGAGTCAATCTTCAAGTCATTCAGGCGCACAGACGCATGCTCCTGCTACCCAGCCGACATTTCAATCTTCATTGCTGAGCAATTCTGCCGCTTGGGGTTCGCCAACACCGGGTCAGACTCCTACTAAGCCGGCAGCTGTAGCTGAGGCTTGGGGTTTGGGAGATTCGGTTGAGAACGAACCAAATACGCAATCACCGGCATCAGCTTGGGCTTCAACGCAGCCTGAGGCTGCTGCTGCTAGCCCCCCTAAGCCCAACTCTAGCTGGGGAACAGCTGAACCAAACAATTCTAATAGCCTCAAATCAGCTCTCGGCATGGCTGCCTCGCCAGTTGTCCAGTCTGCCAGTCCTAAACCAGCGGAACCGGTGGAGGAAGAGTTTAGCTACGAAACAACTTGGCAAGCGGTTCCCGTTGCATCGGCGCCAATTGCACCAGCCAATACCACTAATCTAGTACCGCATGAATCTGCTTGGAATGCTGCCCCGGCTCCTAGCGCTCCATCCGCACCACAAGAACCAGCTTGGAATGCTGCTCCGGCTCCTAGTGCTCCTGCCGCGCCTCAAGTATCAGCCTGGAATGCTGCTCCGGCTCCTAGTGCGCCTGCCGCGCCACAAGTATCAGCTTGGAATGCTGCTCCGGCTCCGAGTGCGCCTGCCGCGCCTCAAGTATCAGCCTGGAATGCCGCTCCGGCTCCTCCGGCTCCTCTGGCCTCGACTCCAGCGGCGCCAATCTCGCCAATTGCAGCAGCCAGCAATTCGAGCAACCCAATCGCGAGTCCCGCTCAAAGCAATGCGCCGAGCACTACTTCAGTTCAAGCCTTCACACAGTGGGGAGCACCTACTAGCGTGTCTCCGCCGCCGCAACCGGCTGCCCCGGCTGAGTCACCTTGGGTGACCGCAGCTGCTCCAGCATCACCAGCCCCGGTCGCAGCAACAAACCCAATCGGTCCTGCTGGCCCTGGCTGGGCCTCAAGTGCACCAACTGCTCCCGCCGCAACGCTCTCGAACCTGGCACAGCCAGTGGCGACCTCTTCACCAGCTGATTGGGCCTCTCCTGTGACTCAATCGGCCCCAGTCCTAAGTTCACCTGCGCAAAATCAGCAGACACCGGCCTGGCAGACAGGCCCAGCATCAGCAGTCTCTACACAAGCAACCGCCCCGGCTATGTCGCCGGCACCAGCTCCTGCTGTAGCAGCACCGGCAATGACTGAATCAAACTGGAACACTCCGGCGCCCGGAACCGCACCGGCTGCGTCTCAACCGATAGTGACAGCACCAGAACCAGAGTCGCCCTGGACAGCTGCTGCTCACTCCCTTGCTGCAGAATCGCAGTGGGCGGCACCGCCATTTCCAATACCATCACCGACACTCGGGCCCGCACTGACACCAGCGTTGATGGCAGGACCAATGATGGCACCGATTTCGCAAGCGGCACCATTGCCACCGGCCCCCGCTCCTCTAACAGCTCCAGTTTCAGTTTCTGCTCCAGCACAAGTTGCTGCGCCAGCACCATTTCCGGCTCCGTCTCCAGCGCCCGTTCGGCCATCGGCTCCAGCACCAGTGACGACCCAAGCCCCTGTGTTCGCGACCCCACCGGTGTCGCCAGTGGCTGTGCCTCCATCACCTTGGGGGGCGGTTCCTGCTCCTGTTGCCGCTTCGGCTCCAGCTCCCATGCAAGCCGTAGCCCCAGTGGTATCGGTTGCACCGGTCATACCGGTCGCTACTCAAATGCCTGCCAATGACCAGTCTGCAACTAGTCCAACAACGCGGCCAAGTTTTGGTGGTTGGCCTGCAGGACCAGTGCCAAATCCTTATGCAACCCAAGATGCAATGCAGAGACCCCCTCAGCAACAACAACAACAACTGCCTGTGCAGCAGCAGCAGCCACAACAAGCCTCGCCACCTGCATATGGTTGGGCACAGCCGCAGCAACAAATGCAAAGCAACCCAATCGCGGCGCCTCAGTATCAAAATCCTGGTAATGGCAATGGTGCCAATGGCCATCAAGGGCAGAGACAGGAAGAGCGAGAAGAGCCGAGCTATGATCCTGCTACGGCTTGGGACTAGCCAGTAACACTTGTTTCTATGGCAGCAGCAGTGCCATCTTTTCCACAAATTGTTCTGGTGGCAAGTATCCGGAAACGCTAGTCACTACTTTGCCCTGAGCGTCAAGCACTAAAACGGTCGGATAGCCGCTAACTTTGTACGGTTTCAATTCGGCTGCGCTGATGCGGGCATTAAGCTTAAGCCAGATAAAACGATCCCCCAGTTCTGATACCACACCTGGGTTTTGGAAAGTCTCATGCTCCAGACGGTTACACCAGTGGCAATTGTCAGTGTATACATCAACGATGATGAGTTTATGCTTTTGCTTGGCAGAAATTTTGCAGTTATTTAAATTCGACTGCCACGGCAATTGGCGCTTTGCTGCATCAACTTTAGGCTGTGGATGAGCTAAGCAATTGACATGGCTAGTGCCAATAAAAGCAAGGAGCAGCAACGATATCAGGCTAGCTCGCATCTAGTCAGCCACTTGATTTTCGCTACAATGTCTCACAACTTTGGCACCATCGCTTATTGATTGAAAATCAGGATGGGCAGAAATTGAACAGTGATCTTCACTCTCTACCCTCGCTTTAAGGCTATCGAGGCGGCGACGAATATCCTTGAGTATTGATGACCCTGCTACTTCCTTAGCGAAAGGCAGCCATACTTTTGGTTCACTGTAGGTGTTCAACTTAACTTCGGTTCTATCGCCATTGCCAAGCGGAGTCAATATCCAGGAACCCTCAAAGGCTTTCAATTTCTCCGAGGAAAGTAATGCAAAATCTATTCGCTTGTAGGGCGTTTCCACTTCTTTGTAAGTACAGTGGGCATTACCTATTACAGGCAGTTCGCTAAAGTGTTCATCCATAACCGCTACGCCGTCATGATGTGAAACTACTCTTCTTCTATGTGGCTCTTGAATGCGTGAATGCTGAATTGCTTCAAAAACCGCTTTGGGTGAAGCATCTATTACTACGCTTGACTCTACTCCACGGTGTCCTTTTGGTGCAGCTAAGACTGCACTACTGCTAGAGGAAGCTATTAGTGCGAGGGCGAGAAGCAATTTATTTAGTCTTGTTGTCATCACGTTTGTTCTGAGAGGATATCAAAAGGATTCCGTTGGCCATCAATGGCCAAATCAAGCTGTCAATTCGCAACTATTATTGCTCATTGCTAATGATAACTGGGCGTTGACAATATTTAGGAGTTTTTAAAATATCAGATGTCAGCAGATAGCTATTTAATAGTTGAACATTATTCACGAAAAAGCTCATAAGCTTTTGCTCGTTTACCTAAGCTAACTTGCGAGCGAGTAATACTATAATGGGGACGATATTTCTGAATTGAGCGTTGAGGATAAACCATGAACCGGCACTTTATACTTTCAAGAGCAAACTCTTTGAAAGGCCTGGCCATTGCTGCTTGGTCATGGGTTATCGGTTATGCCTTACCTGTGCTAGCTCAGAAGCAAGCAGCTGGAACTGTTATCGCAGCTGAAGTAAAAGGGCTGCCAACCCATGAGAATAGTGGATTCCTTGATGGCCTATTTACGACGATCAACTATATAACTGGCTTCGCTCTGGCTGGAGCGCTAATCTTTGGCTTGATTTGGCTACTACAACGTCGCAATGTGGCAGATGATGCAGAGCCAGAAGCAACCGCAGCCGCTGAAACTAGCGACTCTACTGCTGGTGCGGCAGACTTAGATGCTAACAAAGAAGAAACCCCTGCGGCAGATTCGAAGAGCACTGAAGAGTCAGCTGAAAATAGCAGCGAAGATAAGGCAGCTAACTAATTGTCACTAAGATTCGATAGTTTAGCTTGAGCTATAGCACCAGCTGAATTGGGATCTGTGAATCGCATTGAAATTGCCACCATTTCACCGTTGTCGGTAGGAATGGTTGTAATTCGAAGTTCTACTTCGTCTTCTTCAACTCGGGTCGTAAATTTCTTGTCTTGCGGTTTTACAAGTTCTTGAGGGTTCAAACCGGCAATTACTTTATATGAGCCAACTAGCGCTCCATGTATCTCTAAGGGCAACATGCAATCAGCTAATAGTTCTCCATGGAGGAAGTAGCGCAGTGAAACGCCACTAACATCAGGCTCTAGGTGAATATCAGAGCAACGCTTCTGAGTGGCTTTTCCAATTATTTCATGAGCCAATAACATCACCGAAGCATTCTGAGCTTCTTTCATGCGATTTATGTCAGTCTCTTCTTCACTGCCACCGAGTTCTGACTCAACCACATCCTCAAGCAGCTTACGACTAGCGTTAGCATTCATAGCGCCAAGGCTAGATTCAATTAGATGGCTGGTTACATTTGCGACGGCAGTTTGCATGACATTTTCAGCCTGGGCCACCTGTTCTCTTGCTGTCGCTGCAGCTACGGCTGTTGAAACTTGCAGTGGATCGGCAACAGGTTTAGAATCTGACACTATTGGCGGTGCAACAACAGCTTCAGCAACCGGCTCGACTACTGCTGCGAGTTCTGGTGCTGCCATAACTGGCTCTGGCACTGGTACTGGCTCTGGCACTGGTACTGGCTCTGGTTCTGGTGCTGGCTCTGGTTCTGGTGCTGGCTCTGGTTCTGGTGCTGCCTCTGGTTCTGGCACTGGCTCTGGTGCAACAACGGCTTCAGCAACCGCTTCAACAAGTGAGGCACTAATTACATCGGCAATCACTGACGCTTCGGCTGAAACCTCTATGACTAACGGTTGCGCCTGTTCCGGGGCAGCGACCGCTGCCATCGGGCTATCCATATCGTCATCATCATCGTCACCAAAAAGTGATTGAAGATGTTTCTTTGCCGGTACACGTGGAGATACTTTTTTCTCTAAGGCATCGGCTTGAGCAATAACACTAGCAGGGAGAGTAAACTCTTCACTTAAAGAACTGGCTGTATGACTCAATTCGGAGCTGTGGCTAAGCTCAACAGTATGATTGGGTTCAGTAGTGTGATTAAGTTCAGCATGAGCAGGCACTTCTGCTGATTGAGCAGTAGATACGTCATATAACTGCTTCATGCAGAATTCAAATTCATCCGCTGTGCAAACTAGCTGCTTGAGATGGCCGCTTCGTAACTCAACACGCAAAGTATCTAGAGCAATTAGGTCATCGGGGTTGACCATGGCCACAGTGAAATGTGTGCCTGAGCTTGCCACGGGGATCAGTTTGAACTTGTATTTGGTCTCAATAGAAACTAAATCAGCAATTTCACGCTCCGGTACGTTTTGAGAAAGGGAGATAAAATTGACGCCGAACTGCAACTCAAGAGAATCTTTCAGTTGGTGGTAGGTAACCAATCCCAACCGGTCCAAAATTAATGTCAGCCTATCGCCGGACCTGGATTGCTCCTCCATGGCGCTGGCGAGCTCTTCAGCGGTAATTATGCCGATGTCGACCAGAAGGTCGCCAATCTCGTTACCACTGACGGACATCGAATCTCCTGGCGAAATTGTTGTGGGGTTCATCTGTGCGGGAATCCGATTGAATTGATACGGTTGACCATAAAAGATCAAACAGGGCTTATTATTTGTTTTCCCGATGGAAAATGCTGCTAAACCTGAGCTTTATTGTATTTGCTCAAAAACTTACGGCTTTGCCAGCACCCTGGGCACAATTTCAATCAACGGTTTTGCTGACGTCTGGTCGGCAACAATATCAGCCACTGAATAGTGGCAATGCTCATGGGCCCCGACAAAGTCAATATTGACGTCACCCATACCAGCCGCAAGCGCACGATAGGCCTCTTTTGCGGCTGGGGCATCAAAGCGACTCAAAATAGCTGCAGCATAAAGCCTACCAGCCGGGCTACCATTGGCGAGGATCCATTCAAGGTCAGCGCGAGCTGGAGCACCAAGTTTAAGCGCTGCATTAAGGGAAGGAGCGATTTTGCTGCTCTTCAAGCTGGCTTCTTCCAGCTGTTTAGCCGCAGCAATAGCTGTTAGTGCAGGGTTCATCTGACGACTCGGTGGCTCTTCTTTGACTTCAGAGCTTGATTGCAACGCGTTCGGTAAAGCTGAGCCTGTCAACGATGGATCATTTTGAGCTATCACTAAGGGCGTAAAGCAAAGCGACAAAGCTATAAGGCTTGATGCAATAAATGATTTGCTTTCAAGATTCATGCTTTGTCGCTCTGTTTTTTTCTTAGGGCCGCTCTAATGTTTCTGCAGCCTACTTAACGCCCAATAGTTCTACTTCGAAGACCAAGGTGGCATTCGGAGGGATAACACCGCCAGCGCCTCTTGCGCCATAGCCAAGGTTTGGTGGAATGGTCAACTTGCGTTTGCCGCCGATTTTCATAGTGGCCACGCCTTCGTCCCAACCCTTGATCACTTGGCCGTTTCCGAGTAAGAATTCAAAAGGCTGATTACGGTCAACTGAACTATCGAACTTGCTGCCATTGGTTAGCCAGCCGGTGTAGTGCACTACAACTGTTTGACCATTTTTAGGCATAGCGCCTTGGCCCACGACGATGTCTTCAATTACGAGACCGGTGGGTGTTGTGGTTCCGGTTTGTGTCATGGAATTTGCTCCGCTTGTATTAACATTGTTTGATTGTTCGCCACTGCTAGTAGTGGCGACATTGCTCGCTCCAGCGCTAGCATCCACCGGAGTGGAGGCATTTGAGCAGGAGGTTGTTGACAGACTTGTTAGGCCCATCAGAGTTAGAGCTAAAAAAGTAGAAGTTGGCGCTAGTTTACGCATTTAAGTCCTCAAATTGAGACCACGCCAAAGTTATAGCAGAACCGAGCGAGATTGCCATTAACGCAGATTTTCGTAGTCACCCCATTTACGGCGCAGCCACATAAGTGGATGATCTCAAGAGTTAATGAACGAGCTAATAGAAAAGGTCTGATGCCCAAATTTAGTGATAACTCCGAACTCGATAAGTCTAAAGCCGCAACAGCTGACGTTAGTGAAGCGCTGCTGGCCTCTTTAGCGGTGAGCAAAGAGAAATCAAGCGTCCCTGACAAGCCCGTCGGATTTTTTACCAAAGCCGAGGTGATTGCCGAGGGCACCCTAACAGGCATGGTCAGCCACGGCCTATCTGAAGCCATTAATAATCCCGGCCGCTTTGGCACAGAAGTAGTTGGCGCAGCTGCCCTTACCTTGGCCATGAAAGGTCCGAGCTGGGTGAGAATGCCAGCCCTGGGCATTGCCACTGTTGGTACTGTCGTTTTCGCTGCCCATGCCGCCGATGCCACTACTAAGGCCGCCGGTATTGCCGATAGGATGACGAGCAGCAATCTTGACCAGAGCAAGGCGGCAATTAGCGAAACTCTCGGCCCTCTTGCCTTTGACGCAGCCATGATGGTGGGTGCCGGCCATTTAGGCTCGCGTATGGCAGCCAACCTGCCCAAGACATTCCCGACTCACATGGTTGACTCGGTTATTCCTCGCCTATCCTTCGAAATGGGCCCGCAGCTTGCCCTTGAAGGAGTTTCAATGAGCGGAATGGCTCCTGCTGGTCCGCGCTTGCGCTTTAATACTCCCCATGAGGCCCCAGGCTTAAAGATTCAGCCCGAAAATGTCATGGCTATGGCTAATCATGGCGAAGGAGGCGGCGGAGGAGCAGCAAATCGTGAAATCTTAAAAGACGGCTACAAGATTCTTAATTTCCGTGGCACCCGCGGTGAAGACGTTCAGCTTGTTGATAAATTGCCAGCCCTTAAACCCGTTGAGCTTCTCCATGGCGACCACTCTATTTCAAGAATCAGCGCCAACGGCAAGGTGGTGATTGCTTTCCCTACCGGAGAAGCCCGCATGCTTGATCTGGGAATGCCTATAAAACGCGTCACAGTGAGCGAATATGCCGGTGGGCAAAAGCAGTATCGACTGAATGAGACTGTGCTGGCCAATATGGAAGTGAACAACGCCAATCATGAAGTCAAAGCCCTTCTCGGCAACGGCGATCACCTGCATATGGTCGATAACATTCAGAACGGCTTTATTAACTTCAACCATAAAGATGGTGTTCAGACCTGGATTGAACATTCCGGTCGCATGGTGTTTAGGCTGCCAAACGGCAATATGAGCGAAGCTACTATTCCTAGTCAACTGGCGCACATCCGCTTGACTGAACGGGCCGACGGCAGCAAGCAATTTCAATTCTTAAATCCTGAAGGCACTCTGCTGCCACACAAAGTTGAACTGCCTGCTTATACAGCCAAGGCTAAAACGATGGATGAAATTCCTCAATGGCGCCAGCTCAATAACTATTTGGCCGGGCGCCCTGAGAACAGCGGTGCGCCTTTTGAGATGCATCGCGTTGAACCTGATGCTGGTGGTATAGCCCACGGTCAACAAAGCCATAAAGAGAACTTCCCCATTTGGAATTCAAGATTTAGACCAACAACTGTTGGTCGCGTTTTTGATGAGCAAATCGCCGGTGTAGATCGAAGAGTAATGCGCGGTAATGACCTAGATAGTCCGGCGGATATGGCTCTGGCTCAGCAAAATCATGGCTGGATGGTAAAGCGCTATCTCAGTGGTTTAGATCGCCAGGATGATTTCTTTGGCAATTAGCCTACTGCATCTTTTAAGGCACTGTGAGCAGCGAGATACTTGGTAGTAACGTTTAATACTTTGGCTTCGTGAGTGAGCCTGTCATGGGTATCTTGCAGTTCTAAAAGTGCTTGTTGGTCTTCTGGTACACCATACATGGTGCCAGCCACCCAGTAAGAAAGGTTGAGTGGATCTGAAGGCAAATCTTTCGGAACTTCTACACTTTTGTCTGTGAGCTTGCTGCTCAGGCGTAGGATGTCTTTGATTGAGTCAAGTACTTGCTTGGCTACAGGCTCAAGGTCTTGGTCGGCTGGCTCATCTTCTAGCCACTCTACTTCGCCTTGCAGGTAGGGCAAATCTTCTATGGTGCGCAGAACTTTAAACCTTCTGCGGCCTTCAGTCATGATATTGATTCGACCATCGGGTAACTTCTCGCACTCAATAATTTCAGCTGAAGAGCCAATAGTCGCTGCCTGAGAACTGTGAGGGTCATAGAGTAAGACGCCAAAGAGCTTGTCACCTTCCATGATGGTGGAGACCATTTGTCTGTAGCGCGGCTCAAAAATGTGCAGAGGCAAGGGCGAACCAGGAAAAAGCACCACATCGGGAAGGGGGAATAAAGGCAATATCTGCTTCTTATTAGGCACTAAATTCTCCAATACCAAGTTTATGAATGCTGCTGCCCGACTGAATTTAGGTGCCTTGCGGTCTCTGAGCACCAGCATGGGCTGGTCTGGTAGGTGTGTAAGCGCAACAGCCAGGTGCACAGACGTCGGGCGCAGGCCCGAAGCAACCGATGGCTTTTTTCTCAGCCACGTTATTTGATTCTAGCCGTTCTTCGACCAGATCGGCCATCATTCTTGCAAACTTAGGATTGGTACCAGCCGTACTAGTGCGAACAAACTGCATCTGAAGCTCGTGCCCAAGCTCTTTTGCTTCGGTGTCGAGGTCGTAAAGAATCTCCATATGATCGGAGATAAAACCGATAGGATGAAGCAAAACATGTTTTACCCCAGCGCCGTTCAACTCGCGCATGTGATCAAGCACATCTGGTTCTAGCCACGGTTGAGAGGGTGGGCCACTACGACTCTGATAGACAAGCTTGTAGTTGTTCAGACCCAGCGCTTTGGCGGTCAGTTCACAGGTCTCTGTCAGCTGTTTTACATAATCGCAGTTGTCTGCCATGGTCATAGGTATGCTATGGGCAGTGAAGGCCACATGCAGATCTTTTCGATCAGCTTCGCTAAACTGCTCTAGGCCGGCTTTGACGGCCTCAATGTTTGCTTCTACAAACAAGGGGTGATTGTAGAACACTCTCAATTTATCAAACTGAATATCGGCAGCATCAGCTTCTATTTGAGCTTTCTCTATATCTTCTCGATACTGGCGACAACCCGAGTATGAGCTGTAAGCCGAAGTGATGAAAACAAGTGCTTTCTTGATTCCATCAGCTTTCATCTGCTTGAGGGTATCGGCCAGCATCGGATGCCAATTGCGGTTGCCCCAATAAACAGGCAGCTTAATCGAGCGCTTGTCTAACTCTTGCTTAAGCCCTTCAATCAAACGTCTGTTCTGTCCGTTGATTGGGCTCACACCCTCGAAGCGCTCATAGTGATGAGCGACTTCGAGCATGCGAGCATGAGGCACGTTCTTACCTCTGAGCACATTTTCAAGAAAGGGCATCACATCGGCCATTCCCTCAGGACCACCGAAGGAAAGAAAGAGAATGGCGTCGTAATTAGTCATATATCACCCTTTTTGACTTGAAATGGCTTGTTGTGCTCAGGTCACAACCCGGCTTGATAAGAGGTCTAATACCTCTCCTTCGGCAGGAAAGCGCCCTAGCTTGGCCTTCGAGAAAATCAGCTCACCGTCTACTTCTATTTCGAAAACACCGCCGCTAGATTGATGAATCTTGGTGGGGTAATCAAGTATTCTTGCGATATCGGCTGCCAAACTGACAGCCCTAGATTTGTATCCTCAAGAACCGCAGAAAGTAATGGATACTGCTGGTTTATTTTCAGTCATATTGGTCTCCTACTAGACTAATTGTTTGTTGTCTGGCGATTTAAAAATGGTAGATTCAAAAAAGCCATTTTGCCCCATAATTTTAGCTCAGAAAAATCACATAAATTATGAATAGAGTACTAAGCCGCAACTGTACAGCCCTAATTGCCTCTTCCACCCTGGCGTGGACGCTCTCTCTGGCCTCACCGTTGAGCAATGTGGCCTACGCCGCCGAGGCGGAGTCAAGCAGCTCGAAGAGGCTACCATTTTGTAAAGTTAAACCTCTAGCGGCGGATATGGATAAGTTGCCAATGCTCAATAGCAACTGTCCTGAAGTTGTATCTGGCGAGGGATTACTGGTTTCGACCATGAGCGGCGTGGGCAAGGACGTGCCCGAAAACCACTTGAGTTATCGCTTTAAAGGCGACTTCGCTATCTTTCTGCATCACATCAATAAACAGACTGAAGCCGAGGCGAAGAAGACCCTTTACGTTAGTTGGGTTGCGTTCAACCCAACTAATCAACCAGTCACTCTAAGAGTAGATGAGCAAGCTTCATATTTAAGTCAGCCTGATGCACCATTTGTCGAGCGTGCACCCCTTGCTGTAGACGATGAGAACAAACTCTTCTCTGGCCCAGGCGATCGCTTAACCGCCGACTATATTCACGGCAAGGCCAAGATTGAGCCACCTTTTCTCATCACTGTTCAACCGGGCAAACTTGCTGTTGTAAGACATGTAGACGTGCCAGTGGCAGATTTAAAATTTCACCATAACGGCCGTTCATTTTTCGCCCGTGGCAACATTGATGGCGCCTTGCAAATGGCCACTATCGCAACGTTTTCTGAAAACGGTCCACCGCAGCTGCCCAAACTAGAGGCAATGTTGAAAGATTCTCTTATGGCTAGACCGAGGGAATATGAGAAGCTTCGACCTACTCCCAATGGTGCCACTGGTCGTTTCATTTACGGCCGCGTTGCCGGAGTGCAGCAAGGGGTGCATCTTGAAGCCAGTCACAACCTACTGTTAGACAAAAGTTCTGACAGTATCAAATGCTATCCCATTAGCTCCCTTGCCAGAGGAACATTTGGTACAGGCGAAATTCAAAGCGCGAAGCTGCTGCGTCGTTATGACGACACCGCCTACAGTGCCCACGGCAATTACTGCGTCGATTACAAAATCACCTGCAACGTTCGCAATCGCGATTATATAAAGCGAAAAGTCTATGTCTACCTCGACTGCCCACTGAAGACCGATAAGAATGAAATAAAATATGCAGAACAGCCTGAGAAGGCAGTTTTCTACCGTGGTTCAGTGAAAGTCTCCACGGCCAACTACGAGCGCTTTTATCATCTTGTCTTGCACAAAGGTCAAAACCTTGAAGCACTAGACGCCTTTGAAGTAGAGCCCGGTGAAAAGATGAACTTTACTGTTGAACTTCTCTATCCACCAGATGCGACACCACCGCAGTTGCTTACAATCTACAGTCCCAAATCTGAAGAAGTGAAAGTCGATATGCGGCCGGTGTTGGAGACGAAGTAGATTCGGGGGTCAAGAAGTGAACATGAAGATTAACTGGCTGGCATGTACTGTGGTGGCAGTGACAAGTGCACAGCTTATAAATCTGACAACGGAGCTTGCCAGCGCTTCCGGCAACGCTGAGGTCGACTCAGGGGAGACACCTAACTTGAAGGGAAAGAAAGATTCTCCACTCAGTGCAGTCTGTAAGGTACTGGAACCATCCAATATCTTCGCAAGCAACGACAAAATTGACTGGAATACTGCCAAAGCCCGACTAACAAAAGGCGAAGATTTTGCAACTTACACATTTGCCGTGCCGCAAGTTGTCCAGTCTCAACTGTATACATGCCTTTTCGAAGGCAGAAGAGTCGATTTTCCTATGGGCGGATATCTCTTCTTCGAAACTGCACCGATGGTGACTAGTTCCAAGACGTTCTCAGCCGACGGTTCTAGCAATAGGTTCAAAGATGGTGACTTCGCCTTTCCCAACGCCAATCCTGGTCAAGTAGTTGGTGTCTCTATTCCAGTACCGCCTTTGAAGCCGAGGACCAAGCCAACTAGCGGAGTGCATATGTACAAATCTACACGCTCTCCCTACGTTTTTAAATATGTTGGCAGTGGCATTTCTCATGGTTTCTTAAATGATTCGGATGGAGATCTTGGCGTCAATATCACTGTTAATGATGTCTATCCTCAAGACGACCCACTGCAAATTAGAGACTTGAGCAAAATTCACAAGGATGTGACTTGCAACGTGATCGTTCTTACAGAAAGTGGCGTAGCAAAACTAAAGGCACCCTAAGACTTCGCTAGACATTTATTCCACCCGAGGCAAGAAAATGACCAATCAAGAAAAGGTAGCAGGAGCTTCTGCATCCAAGCTAATCAGCGAGAAGATTGCCAGTTGGCGGACTGGCGAGAATTTAGTAAGAAAGCAATTGTGCTCGCTATTGCTCGTTGCCAGCAGATGGACGATGCTTACGCTTGCAATTCAGTGGCCATCAGCGTTAGGAAGTGAGAAGCCCGCGGATGATTTTTACATGACAAAGTTGTACAACTGCATGAACAAAGGCAGATTCGTCAAGCATGCGTCCGCTACCACAAACTCGCGTGGTAGGTAGGTGGCAAGGAAACAATTGACACCGTCATCGAAAGTCAGATTCTCAGTGGTTTTGCCGCTTCTTGCGCAATATGCATCAAGCGCCGCCGAATAGATAGGCTCTTCTGATTTCTTTATTCGAATGTAGGCTTCGCCACGAATGAGACCCATGTTCTTCTCCGGCCCAAGTAAGTCGCCTCCGGATGGGTCCATTAATAACACCTGGCAAAATATTCTGTCGCCATACTTCTCTATCTCTTCAAGGAGGTACTGGTGAGGCTCAAGGTACAACCCGAGCTCAATATCAGCAGCTCTGCCAGGGGCCTTGCATGACACGCTGTTGTCGGTCTCAAAGGTTAGATAGACACGGCGGTGTTTCCACATTACTCCTGCATACCGTGGCAGACTTTCCTCATCCGGCCACTCTAAGACTTTGCCAACATATGGCGTTTGTAATGCTACTCGGGTATCCTCAGGCACCGACAGTATGCTTGCTACGTCAACATTTCTTCCGATCAATTGTGGAAGCCGTTCATAGCGGAATCGGTCGGTGAAGTCACAGGCACACTCTGCGCCGCATGAGGTATTACAAGGCTCCGGAGCTTCCCACTGAAACACTTTCGGCTGGCTAAGTTTTTTGATTTTGGAGAAGGGCCACATGGGATTTATCCTTTAATCAAAAGTCAGTTGGCTTGGTCTGAATCGTTTCAAGCTGACGATTTCATGTCCTGGTTCATGGTCTAATCTTACCTTATGCTCTCTTCTTCCCTGCCGCTGGTTTCTGGCCGGCCAAGGCGAGACAGACAGACAGACAGACAGACAGAGCTGGAGAGTACTACCCCAGGCATGAGTTAACCACTCTTGGTGGCTTGTTCGAGGCCAGTGGCGGAATTGAGTCGAGCACCGGAAATCGTTATAACAGCCTTGAGACTCAACAGGAAGGGCCGGAGTATCCGGCCCTTCTTTGTCGGCAAATTATGCTGCTTCATTCAACGAGCAGGGCGCTTAGGCGCACGGTCAAAGTTGCTAATGGCAAGCCGTCAGTTTGAAGCGAGGGAAATCTAAGAGTTCAACTTACATTGTTTGCTCTTTCATGAACGAAGGTAGTGGATAGCATGGAGCAGCATTCCGAAGGAGTGTTAGTGCTCTTTGGTCTTTGGATTTGTCATTGCAAGACTTTTGAACTTTCAGATTCTTTACCGAGCCATCGCTTGCAATAGTGAGCTGGCAAACTACTCCTTTTGTCCACAGAGTCTGACTAGACCTACTTATGATGGAGCGTGAATGCAAAGCCATCCAGGCTCTTGTTTCAGGATCGTTTCTGGAATCTTGAATAATAGTTCGAGGAATACGATCTTCGAGTTCTACAGCCCCAGGCGGATTGGGAAGCGGGCAAACCGTAAAATCAGTTTTCACAGTTTCCTTCGCTTGTGCTGGAATCATGCTTAGGATAGTAACCCCGAGAACGAGAAAATGGGCAACTATCCGCATGGCTTTTCCTCCAATTGAACAAATAGTTTCCATTCAGTTAGCATCTGACCTATAAACCCAATCTGTTATTGCCCAAGAACTTACCACCCTTGCGGTGCGAGACTGCAATAACCGAGACCATTAGAAGTGCGAGGCCGATTTAGATAGGCGTCTATGACCCAGTTAACAGTGAAGGCAAAGTAGTTTTGATGCAACAGTCCGTCAGCGGTTTTGTCGTACAGGTCAGAGCTTGGCATAGACGAGTCCACATATCTAAATACTGCGAATTCCTGTGCCTACAATTCTATGCTGGAGGTGAACGTATAATCGGATTCAAGTATGGCAATTATGCTATTTGGCATCAACACACCACCAGGGTTGACATTGAATCGCTAAGACCAAGAGCCATGGCTAAGCGTAAGAATAGGTCGAAGGTACCCAGCCCTGAGCGCTCGAAGTTGCGGAGTGTGCGCTTGGATACTGAGGCTCGCGCTGCAAGCTCACTTTGTTGAAGGTTCTTGGTCAGTCTGTGCACACGAATTCTCGTGCAATCTCGTCAGCGTGGAAAAAATTAAACTACACTATTTTGCCGGTTATCTCCGTTTTCGGCACTTAATCAGTAAAATTCTACCGGTTAGGTGACGATTCAGAGAACTCCTCTAAGGAGGCCAGCTGAGCAAAATTTCTCAACTTCATGGCTATCTGCTCTTATCAATGCCAAGCTTGCCGGTATGAAGATAAACACCAACCTCTTCCCTTTGCCACCATTGACCAGTAGAGAAGAGCACTTCTGGCTTAGTGAACTTGTATTTGTAGAGCTTCACTCTTAAATACTTTGGTGCAGTATCAGCAAAAGGGTTGCATTTAAGTAGCTTCAATACACTCTTATCACCCTGAGCTAGTGCACTTAAGAAATGAACGAACCAGCGGTCTGGGCTGCCTCCGCTTTCAGCTCTTAGAGCTTCAAACCACATCTGCCAGTCAAGTCGTGGCATATATGGCGCAACTATTGGCGGTGCCCGATGAAGATCGCCAATTTTGTAATGAAATTCGTAAGCCTTATAGTCAATATCATCATTGCTGCCTTCAATGATTAGCTCAGGCCGGTCTCTGGTCATTACAGCAAAGAGACCATAAGTAGAAGATACGCCGAAGTTTTGACAGAGACCATAACCAAGTGCAACTGGTTCAGGTAAGATAGCGTAGAGATCTCTTCCGAGTACTGTTAGCCCCATACTAATCACACTGGCAAAGGCAATCACTAAGACGGCAGAATAAGCAATTAGTTTTTCGGCGCTTTGTCTCAAGCGATCGTTATTTTCCTGAGCTGTTTTGTTGATTTTGAGCAGCAGTGCAGGCAATGCGTCTAATCGCAGGGCCTTAAATAGAGGTTGCAGCTCCTGGTCTGATACCAGCGACAGGCACAGCACGGCACTAAGAAAGTTGAAAAAACCATAGTTGCCAGTTAAGGCAATGGCAAGCTGCAATAGACAAAAGTAAATAGCAGCAACTATACGCGCTTTTGCCCCGGCAAAAATAAAGAACGGAACCACAATCTCAATAGCCAGGGCAATGGCACAGGCTATCTTGCTTACAATTAAAGGCTGGGCATTGCAAAAGAAAGCTAGAGGATTAGGCAGGGGCTGGGTCTCAAAGTGATACTTGAGAGCTGTAAGTGAAAGCCAACTCGAATCACTAACGGCTTCGCTAACGATTTTTACAAAGCCGGAGGAGAACATCAAACGAAAAGTCAGCCAGGCAAGGGCTATTGTGGCTATCTTTGCAGTTTTCTCACTAAATGAGAAGTAGCGACTGCGACCAAGAAATATTGAAATAAATCCAGTTTCTAGCAGAAGAGTGTCCCACTGAAATGACAAAAATTCCTGACCAACCGAGACTATATGCAGGTACGCCAAATAGAGAAGGAAGAGTACAACCGGCTCAGCAACGCCGCAGAAAAGCAAGACGGACAACAAACAACCGCCAAGGGTTACCCACTGAAGTAAGCCATAATTAGCAACCGGAGCAATGCCATTGACTGAGTAGAGGCCGTCAAGCTGTGGCAAAAGCAAAGCGAAGGCGCAGAGATAGACCAGAGCTAGTAGCCGCAAGTAGAGAGAGACAGTCAGTTTTAATGGCTGATTACCGAGGGCCATGGGCTTCCTTCGTGCGAGCTCTAGATATAGATCTAGTGATTCTACCGCAGTAGCTTATGGCTTTCGCGTCAGTTCCGGCGAAATTTCTTTGGTTGCAAGTGTCGTTATCTCGCGCGGTAGAAGCTTCGCTATTGCCTCTTCTCTGCCTACAAGTATGAGCTTTTCAGTGGCTCTGCCCCAAACCAGGTAGCGGAAATACTGAAACTTTTTATCGCTAAGTTTTTCCACTTCATCGAACAAGTCTATTAGAATGACAACTTTGGCTGTCATGGCCCGAAAGAGAAATAACGAAGTCTCAAGCAAAGTGGCTCTAGCACTTGGCCTTACTGGATGCTGGCTGACTCTCACACCGCCTGCAAATTTGAACTTGTGACTCTTGTCACTGCAAGCACTAAGAATTGCTATATCGCTAGGGCGATAGCCACCACTGCTGAGCAGGTTTTCAACAACAAACTGAACAGTTTCGGTTTGCTCTTCAACTGATGTCACTTCGAACAGTTCGCTGGTTTCGTTGCTGGCTAATAGATCAATATTGCTCTTAAAACTTACTTTTAAATCAATAGTGGTGGCAGCCTGTGGTACCACACTATTGCGGTTAAAGGCCAGCAGCTGAGGGTCATAACAGAAGACAAAAATTCCTTTGGCCTGGTTTCTTAAACAGTGCTTGAGGGCCAACCACAGGGTAGTGCCGAAGCTGTGGCCTTCATCGACAATGATGGCATCGAATTTTAGCTCAGGGTGTAAGCGACAGGCCTCAAGCAAAAGCTCGGGGAAAATTTCATTGAAGACTTTTGTACTTCTGTAGTTTGGTGGATTGAGATTAGCTGTAAGCGCAGCCGAATGGCAGAGAGCATGAAAGGTTGATATGGTCAGGGAGCCTTTTTTATGTCCATTATTGCTGTTGACGGCTGATGCAGGATCAAAGTGCATCTTGTTTTTTGTTTCTTCTTCTTGCAGAGACTGCTCGTATTGTTGGCGCAACTGTGCTGCCATTAGCCTAGAATGAGTCACCAATAAGACCTTCTGTCCTTGAGACAATTTCAAGGCGACCTCGCTAGCAATGGCAGTTTTACCAGTGCCAGTACCGCCAACAATATTGACTGTATTTTCTGCGGCTAAAGCCCACAGTACTTTTTGCACCAAAAGCGGTATCTCAAGTTCGGGCGAAGGCTTGGTCGAGATTGCCCATTCGCCTTGAGATGACCTCTGTGACGCAAATGATTGTTTTTGTTGCAGCAGAGCTTGGTAGAGCCCAGAACTTTTAAATAACACTAATTCTTGGCGCAAAATTTGTTCAACTAATAAGCGCACATTTGGTGCTTGCAAGCGGGCATTCAGCCTGATTGTAGCCTGTTTCATCTCAGCGTTTGAGAGCTTGAGGGTAGCGGCGAGGGCAGTGCTAATGGTTCTAGTGCGCGGATTAGTCTTAATGCTCGAATTAGTCTGAGCGCTCGAACTATCAGTGTTGGCAACGCTGCTCGAATCGTAAAAGCCAAAGAGATGTTGTGATATCTCAAAGAGCCTTTTGCCTTCATCGGTGATTGTCAGATTTTCCCGCAAACCTGCCAGCAAACCAGTACAAATAGGGGCATAGGCAAGATGCTTAAGTATGTTGGCGGTGAGGCTATCGCAGTGAATCTTTTCAAGCAAATCAAGTAAGGTGATTGGCTGCGAGGCATAGATTGTTGAGAGCATACGCTCCAGGGCTCTTAGCTCAAGCATCTGCTCTATGTTCTTAATTATCAAGGTCGGCTGAGAAGCCGCTTGAACAGAAGAGTCAGTAGAAGAATCAACTGATGGCAAACCAATCCTATCTGCTCCTGCATCTAAGAGTTGCTCGGTTGCCTCTTCCTCTCCAGCCGAAAATGAATGTGCGGAAAAAGTGCTGCTAATATCCATGAATAATCTCCTAGCGTCGTTGCCTAATGCTAGGAGGAGTCAAGGTTTAAGTCACTGTGCAAGTGCACAGTTTTGCTTAGTATTAGTCGTTACTTTTGCTTTTTGATTTCTTCTTTTTCGATGAATCAGCGTTGAGCAACTGTTCCATCGTCATTGTGCCAATTGAACTAGAAGAATCACTAGCTTTTGCCTGGGTCTCTGGTTTAGCTTGCGGCTCATCGACTTTAGTCGCAGCTTTCACAGCAGCTTCTGGAGCGCTATTAGCAGGGGCAGCTGAATTGGCTGTGGCACTGGCTGAAGTGTTTGCAGGGTTTTTATCGCTATCTGCTTTTTTTACTACTTCCTGTTCTGTGCCAGCTGAGGCAAAGTGAGTGGCTAACGCGTTTGCTTCCTCACTCTTTCCTTCTTTAGAAAGGAATGCTCCATACGATTTGACGAATTCGGCTTGCAGTTCTTTGTAGCCGGCTTTAGTTCTATCAGATTGGTCTAAATTGTCTAAGAGACCCTTGTATATTGAGTCTGTGTCTGGCTTGCCCACAGCACTTGAAACATTGGCCCAGTTCAGCTTAGCCTTTAAGGTGACAAGGTTGGTTGGTCCAAACTGTCGTTCTTTTATCTGAGCAACCTGTTGAAAGTATGGCAAGGCATCTTTAGCGTTACCATTTTCGTTGTACAACTGTCCTAACTTGGCCAGGGTATCTAAGCGCTCAAAGCTGCCTGAACCCTGCTTTTTCGTAATATAAACTAGAGCATTTTTATAACATGCTTCTGATTCAGAAATGTGTTTTTGCTTGGCATAGATTTCGCCCATTAATGTCAACATGGTTGGCATAATCGGATCGTCATAGCCCCAAATAGAGTTGCGAGTATTTATGGCTTCACGCAGCAAAGCTTCGGCTCCCTTAAGGTCAGCCGGTTTAGCAGCGACTTTGGCCTTAGCTTGTTCAAATTGCTTCAGGGCTTTGGCCCCAAGTATTTGCGCCTTCTTTGGGTCAATTGTAACTGTGCCAAGGGCATCAACTGTAACAGCCGGCGAAGTATTGGGGCCAATGCCCGGTGTCGCCGCCGGTGCCTCACTACTGTTGCTGGAAGCTGAAGCATTGCCACCAGGCATTTTATTGTTGATAGCGCGGTAAGGATTGGTAAGCATATTAACGGTATTGCCGCTGGGAACTCCCTTAGGCATGGCCATCAAACCACCATATTCCATCATAGCCTGGGCCAAGGCCTGCTCAGGCGAGAAAGCCTGACTAGCTAAAAGTAAAGAGGTAAGAACCATCAATGAACCTGGCTTCTGAAGGGCCAATCTGGCCGTCTTTACTCGCATCTCGCAAATCACCTCAACATGTCAACTCAGCCCTAATCTATAACTATATGCCAAATATCCCACTGGGTTAACAGAGCGAGCGAGTTAACCACAAGCTATCTTGCTAAGGGGTAGAATATCTCTTCACGTGGAAAATTATATTAGTCAGTTAGACAATCAATTAGGTAGCCATTGTGTCTAGTAACTATAAGTCTGTGCGGGTTGGAGAGCTTCTTGTAGATGCTCAGATTATCAGTTCGTCCGAGATGACAGAGGCTATTCAAGTCTCTAAGCGCCTTGGGGTGCCAATTGGCCGTGTACTAATGATGAGCGGCAGCGTGCGTCAAGACGAGCTGGCCGCCTCATTGCAAGTACAGCCGTTAATCCGCGAGGGACAAATACCTTACGACGCTGCTATCAGCGCTTTGAGGCGAGTTCATCAGCTACGTATTAGCATTGCTGACGCTTTTGCTCAAGAAGACCTCAGGCCCGACATTGAAGACAATCCAGAGTACCTGGGCGAGCTACTGCTCGATTCTAATCTAGTCGCTCCAGAAGACATGGAACGCGCCATTCAAACCAGTATGAGTTCCGGTATTCCCTTAGGCAGTGCCCTAGTTTTGCAAGGGATACTCTCGCCAGCGCTATTCCCTTCACTGCAACGCATTCAAAAGCAGCTGATTGAGGGAACTTTGACCCGGGAAGAAGGCATAAAAGAAGTGCAAGATACTTTTGTACTCTGGCTTAAGGCCGAAGAGTCGAAAGATAAAGTTGCTGCGCCCTTGCATGGTAAAGACACAATTGCAGCCGAAGACACGTATGTCACTGCAAAAAGTGAACCAATCAGAAGTAACGGCAGTCACACGAATCAGAGCAAGAATGCTGAAGCTCAGCCTGGCGATGCGAAAGATGGAAAAAGTCCAGCGGCCAAAACCAGTGAGATTGCTGCTGATGTAAGGCTCGTTGACCTACTGAAAAGCGCCGGTATTTTCAGCCAGGCCGATGTTCAGCGCAACTACGAAGCGATGCTGAAAGATCCTGTGCGCTCGGGCCGATTCTATGTTGAACTTGGCTTAATTGATGAAGAAGATATGAAAAGAGCCATACGCAGCCATGCTCTAATGACAAGAGGCAATTTGACCAAAGAAGAAGCTATTTTTGCCCTTAATAGCTCAAGAACCACGGAGTTTGAAAAGCAAATTTCTGGCACCGATAGCGTAAAAGTACAGCGCTACATGGACAAACAATGGCGAGGCAAAGCCACGAAAGTCATTGGTGGTGCACTATTTGGGGCCCTAGTTGCCGGGCTAACATTCTCGAACCGCAAGAAATAAAGTTCAAGAAGAAATCTCGGCTAGTTCTTTTCGATGCCTGCAACAAAGGCCTTCTTAACCTCTAGGGTATTGCGGTCAAAGAAGACGAGGTCGGCAGCCTTGCCCAGTTCTATTGATCCCAGATAGTGGTCGAGTCCTATTGCTTTAGCAGGGTTTAGGCTGGCCATGCGAATAGCATCGGCAAAACTACAGATATTCCAAACAACCATGTTCTTTACGGCTTGATCGAGGCTTATTGACGAGCCCACAAGGTCTCCGCCCGATGTGCCGATGGAGGCCCTATCAGTAATAAGGATGGTTTTGGCAGCCCCTTTGATGGCAAAAATTAAGGCGCAGGTGGCCTTATCAAGATGAAGGCCGTCGGCGATGAGGCAGCAAGTCGTGGCTTTGGAGAGCAGGGCAGCGCCAACAGCCCCAGGCTTGCGATGATGCAAGGGCGGCAAGGCATTGAAAGTGTGGGTCATCATGGTCGCACCCTGCTCAAAGGCCCTATTCGCCTCTTCGAAAGTAGCATTGGAATGACCAAGAGAAACAACAATATTGTGCTTTTTCAGTAATTCAATTGCTTTGCCTTCGGGGTCACCTTCGCAGGCCGCGGTAAACAGGGCCACTGTAGAGTCAATCAAGGGAGCGATTGTCTCAGGGGTAAAAGGGCGTATCCACTCTTTAGGGTGCACACCTGGTCTCTCGGGAGATAAGCAAGGACCTTCTAAATGAATACCGACCATGCGCGATAGGGGCTCGCGCTCTGGTTGATCCTTGAGGTTCTTCTCTTGTCCGAAAGGTAATACACGACTTGCCCCTTGACTCTTGAGAAAGGCAATGTTTTTAACCAGATGGTCAACTTCAGCAGTGATCAAAGTCGGCAAGAAGGCTGTTACGCCACGACTGAGTAACTCTCGCCTCAGCGCCCGCAATTCGCTTACGCCGTAAGAATCATTGCTGAGGCTCTTCCAAAAATCGCAGTCAGGCCCACCGTTCATCTGTAGGTCGATCAGGCCGGGCGTGACATAGCAACCACTGGCGTCTACTGACTTGAAGGCCGACTCTTGACCAAGAATGGCAGGCAACAGGTCACCAATATATAAGATAGCGCCGTCTTTGAGCCAGAGCTTGGTGGGTCTTTCTTTGTCTGGTGTTACTAAATATCCGTTTTCGATAACCAGCTTGCTCATGACTTCCTTATTCTTGCTAACATCAGATGTATATGCACCCGGGTTTTCAAGTATGATGACTTAATTGCTCAGGGTTGAATGGAGTCTTTTATTATCCTTCTACGGTCTCTTTTTTTTAAATAAGAGAACTAATCCTTACTAAAGCCTGGCTAAACGATACAATTTAGAGACTATGGCCGAACCAAATCCAACAGCATCTTCAAATTCGCTTCCCGCTTCTACGAGCCATGACCAGGGTTCGTTCACGCTCAAATTGATTGAGCTACAAGAAGCCCTTGTACAATCACAAGAAAAGAACCTGATGCTTTCAGCTCAGCTGCGAGAACTTGAGCGGATGAGTCGAGACGGTGAGGATTTAAAGTCTGAACTGATCAACCAGAGCCTTCTTCTTACTGACAAGAGTCGTGAGAACAAACAACTGCACCAAGAACTTGGTCGCATCACTGGTTTACTTGAGCAAAAGTTGCAAGAAACAGAAGAGCTTCGGGCCGCTGTTGTCGAGCTTGGACATCAACTAAAAACCCGCGAAGCTGAACGTGATCTGCTCGCAGTAATGCTCAATGAAGCTGAGAATGCTCAACGCCGACAGCACGCTGATGACTCGTATGGACAACAGCAGCAAGGCGCCAAGGGTGATACTCCTGGTTGGCTCAAAGCATTCAAGGGCAAGAGCCCGTAAAGCAAGTAAAGTAGCTAAGCAATTATTTTGGATTCTAAAGTGCAAACTATTTCAACTGAACTGCTCGCTGGTAACAGACGAGCTTTAGCTCGCGCCATATCGGTGGTGGAAAATGGCGGAGAAGAAGCTTCTCAGCTAGTGCAAGCTCTCTACCAACACTCCGGCAAAGCCCACATTATCGGCGTCACTGGCTCTCCTGGTGTTGGCAAGTCAACTCTAGTAGATGCTCTCATTACCGAGTGCCGCAAAGAAGATTTAAAAGTAGCCGTACTAGCGGTTGATCCCTCTAGTCCATTTACTGGTGGGGCCATTCTCGGTGACCGTATTCGCATGCAAGGTCACACTTTAGATCGCAATGTCTTCATTCGCTCAATGGCCAACCGTGGCCACCAGGGCGGAGTTTCTTTAGCTACATATGATGCGATTCGTATGCTAGAAGCTTCTGGCTATCAAGTTATTATCATCGAAACCGTTGGCGTGGGCCAATCTGAGCTTGCTATCGCTCAGCATGCCGACACCACGATTTTGGTTCTTATGCCTGGTTCTGGCGATGACATTCAAGCAATCAAGTCAGGCATCATGGAAATTGGCGATATCTTTGTCGTCAACAAAGGTGATTTGCCTGGTGCCAATAAATCGGCCAGCGAAATCACGGCTTCTTTAGAGCTAAATCATTTTCAGACTTCCTGGCGCCCACCAGTGATTTTATCAATTGCCGATACTGGCCAAGGCATAGACGAATTATGGCAAGCGGCAAAGGCTCACAAACAGTTTCTAGTTGATGAAAATCTGCTCGATCAAAGACGCAGCCTGCGAATTAAAGCAGAGCTTTCTGAAATCGTTGCCGACATTGCCAGACGAAATTTAGAGAACTCAATGGAAAGTGATCAGGTTCGTACAATTTTGAGCAAGATTGTCGGCCGCGAAGTTGACCCTCATACTGCCGCACGTGACCTTCTGCCGACTTTGCTGACAGGGTCTATATAGCCTCTATATGTAGTGCATGAACAAGCTTGATACCACTGGTGATGTGCGTATCTAAGCTTAGATAAAAAAGTGAATTCTCTGAATAGTTTCATATTCCCGCAATACGTCTGGTACTGGGAAAGCCTACACTTCCTTACTGATATGTCATCAAGTTCTAGTGCGATCGCATATACACCCACTATCTCAAGCGGCTTGACGTGCGGGGAGCTGCACAATAGGATGTTATCGGTGAACTTCACATTTGTTTAGCTGTCACCGTTCTCATATATAACTCGTTTGCAACTTCCCTTTCTTGGGCGGATATCTGTCGCATGTCTAAAATTGCCATCATTAGCCAACCTGATCAAGGCGTCTTAATTGACGTCGGCGGTTGTTCAACCCTGAAAGAGGCCCTTGAGCATCTTAGTTCTACTCTGCAATCTTCCAATCAATTTTGGAAAGGCAATAAAGTCATCCTTGGCCTTGGCTCAATTGAGCTCACTGTAGCTCAAGCAGCTCAAGTGCTCGCTTTAGCAAAAGGTGTTGGTGTTTTTCCAGAAGAAGTTTTCTCCAAGAACGAAAAGACGAGAGCAGCCTTCCTTGAGAACAGTGTAAAAGTCACTTCTACGCTGTCCATGTCATTGCCTAAGGTAAATGTCGACATTCCTGCTAGTGGCATTCCCTTTGCCGAAGCTGATGCCGAGAGCCAAAAGAGCAGTGTGCAACTTGATGTCACCATGATCGAAATGGAGCACGACACAGTTGAAGACACACCGCTTCCAGAAGCAGCAGCTGAAGTAAATAAAGACGGCACTAGTGTGGTTCTACCGCAAGTACTCTACGTCAAACAAACCTTGCGCTCTGGCCAAGTGGTTTCTCACAAAGGCGATCTTGTTATCGTTGGCGACGTCAATCCTGGCGCTGAGATCATGGCTGAAGGCGACATTACAGTCTGGGGCAGTTTGAGAGGAATTGCTCATGCCGGTATCGGTGGTAATACCGAGGCCGAAATAAGAGCTCTCAATCTTCAACCAATTCAAATTCGTATTGCCCACGCTATTGCGCGCGCTCCTGACCGTCCCCGCATTACCTATGCCAACGGTACTGGTCCTGAGATTGCCCGTATTGTTGAAGGCAAGATTCGCATTCAAAAGAACAAAATTGACTAGCCAAATTCTCAAAGCAAGTTATTCAAACAAGTTTTCATTCGTTATCACAAAGCCATACGAGGACACTAAATGAGCGGACGAGTAATCGTAATCACCTCCGGCAAGGGTGGTGTTGGCAAGACAACAGCATCTGCCAACATTGGCGTCGCTCTTGCTTCAACAGGGGTGAGCGTTGCACTGGTTGACATGGACATAGGACTGCGCAACCTGGATATCTTGATGGGCCTCGAAAATCGCGTTGTCTATAATCTAGTCGACGTTGTTGAAGAGCGCTGCAAACTACGGCAAGCTCTTGTTAAAGACAAGAAGCTACCTAACTTGAGCCTTCTTCCTGCTGCTCAAACAAGAGACAAATCAGCAGTCAATGCAGAACAGATGAAGACACTCTGTGCTGAATTAAAGAGCATGTATGACTTCGTTCTCGTGGATAGCCCTGCCGGTATCGAGCAAGGTTTCCAGAACGCTGTTGCTGGAGCTGACGAAGCAATCGTCATCACCACTCCAGAAATGTCTGCAGTACGCGACGCTGACCGTATTATTGGTTTGCTAGAAGCTCGCAAAGACGAAATCAAAGAATATCGTTTAGTTCTCAATCGTTATAGACCAACCATGGTTGCCAATAACGACATGATGAGCGTTGATGATGTTCTCGAAATTCTTTCAGTGAAGCTTCTCGGAGTTGTACCAGAAGATGAAGACATCATCATCTCAACCAACAAAGGCGAACCGATTTCGGGCACTGACAACATTAGAGCTGGCCTCGCTTATCGTAATATTGCTCGCCGCATCCGTGGCGAAGATGTAGCGATAATGGATCTTGAATCCAAGAACACTACTTGGATAAACAAGATTGTCAGCTTCTTTAATCCCACTGTCCGGGTTTAAGGGAGGTCACCATGCAACTACAATTATTCAGCTGGATCTTCCCACCGAAGACTGACGATGTTCGCTCTACAGCTAAAGACAGAATGCGCAGTATGCTCACGCATGACCGTCTAGAGTTGCCGGCCGGACGACTAGAGACACTAGAAGAAGAACTCATGGCAGTGGTCGGCCGCTACTTTGAGCTCGACAAAGACACAACCCACTTTGATCTGCAACAATATGAGCGTCGGGCTAGCCTAATAGCTAACTTCAGACTGCTCCGCTCAAAGTGCTAGTGTAAATACCTAAGTGACGTCTAGAGTCGCCACATCAACACTAATCCCGTCCTCCCTGAGGAGCCTATTCAATGTCGTCAGCGGCATCGACTTTTGGCTCCTCGGGGCTACGGCTTTTTTAATCACTGTTGGTCTTAGTGTGCTGCACCTGTCGCAACACACCCAGGGCTATTTCGATAAGCAGCTACAGTATATGTATGCTGGTCTCTTCTTGATGGTAATTGTCAGCCGTATTCCTCACAAGCTGTGGACGAATAAGTGGATGGTTACCCTTATGTATCTTGTCAACATTGCTCTGCTTGTAGCAGTCATGATCAAGGGTCACTCTGCTCAAGGAGCTCAACGTTGGCTAGCTCTTGGCCCGATAACATTGCAACCATCAGAATTGGCTAAGTTAGTGGTGATTTTTTCACTGTCATCCTGGCTGAAAAATCATCGCATCAATTCTTTCTTCGACATTTTTAAAATTCTCGGCATTCTATTGCTACCAGCCATACTGGTGTTTAAGCAGCCTGACTTAGGTACATCACTAACGTTTGGTGCTGTATTTCTTGGCCTCTCTTATTGGTCCGGGGCCACCATTGTCGATATCTTAGTCTTGATAAGCCCTTTGATATCTCTGATCTTGAACGCAGTAAACCTTGATTGGTGGTACATCTTCCTGGCTGTGCTAGCTGGTGTGCTGCTAATTTTCTGGCGTACCTTTGATTGGAAAATTTGGCTTCGTCTCGGCATGATTATTGTGGTCATGGGCGCTAACTATGGCTGTGGTCATGCTCGGCCGCACCTCTGGGGTTTGCTCAAAGAGTATCAACAGAAGCGACTAACTAGTTTCGTCAATCCTTACGACGATCCGCGCGGCTCTGGTTATCACATACTGCAAAGTCTCATTGCCATCGGTTCTGGTGGCATTAATGGAGCTGGCCTGGGCCACGGCAATCAGGCCCAGGGTGCCTTTATTCCAGAGAGGCATACTGACTTTATTTTCGCTGTTATTGGCGAAGAGCTGGGCTTCCGTATTTGCGTCCTGATTGTCATTGCCTACGGCATTATTTGCTTGCGAGCACTTTTTATCGCCCATCAAGCGAGGAGCAATCCTAACCGCGGCGACCCTGCTGGGGCAGCCATGGCTATCGGTTTGATGTGTATGTTCCTCTTTCACGCTTTTATCAATATTGGCATGACCATTGGTTGTATGCCTGTAGCTGGTGTTCCTCTGCCCTTTCTCAGCTATGGTGGTACCGCTTTAATTGTTGATTTAATCGCTATTGGACTACTGCAATCAATTTATTATCACAACCCCAAAGAAGTAAAAGATATTTGGGGCTAGTAAAGATTGAAAAAAGTCCTTTTCCGACTCTTTGCAATTCTTGCCCTAGCCTGCTCAGCATTAGCTCATTCAGCCTGGCAACCAATATTTAGTAGTAAGCTTGGCAAGTCATCAAGGAGCACCCTTGATAGTCGTGTTCTCAATGGCCTGGAAGGTGAGGATTTTTTTGCTCGAGGCAAATATACGGTGCCATCGGCTGCAGACTTTAAGGCCACAATGTATTGCCCAGGTGATAGATCATTGGAGCCATTTTCTCGTGCCGTTGAGTGCGCTGAAATGGCCCGCCCGAAAGAAGCACTTAAGTGGTTGAACATTGCCCTGGCGTTAAACCCAAAGGATGCTGAGGCCCTATCGGCGAGAGGCTCATCTTTTGTTGTTGATGATGATTACAAACGGGCCTTAGTTGATCTCAATTTAGCAATAAAAATTGCACCAAATTTAATGCGTTCTTACAGCCGCAGGGGCTACGTTTATTTGGCTACTGGCCGCATTGACGAAGGCATAAAAGATCTGAGCAAAATAATAGACTCAGACTGGGTAGATGCCATAGATCAATCACCTGACGTCGACTTGGTCAATCGTAGCAAAGCCTACAAAATCAAAGGCAAATTCAAGGAGGCCAATGTTGATCTGGCTCTAGCTAAAGACTTTGAGCTACTAGAGACTTTGCAGGATGAGCGCATGCATTTGCGCCTAAAAGAGGCCAAGGCTCTAAGCGATAAAGTACTGCAGCGGCTTCCGCAAAATTCGTATGCCAATCTTTTGGGCGGTATTGCAGCCCTAAATTTTAGTTCTTATCAGCAGGCCTACGATAGATTCAGTCATGTAATTAGACGACATCCGAACTTCAGCCCTGCCTACTATTTTCGCGCTGATGCGGCCAATTATCTGAAGAATTACGCTCAGGCCCAAAAGGACTATGACAAAATTTTGCTGCTGAAGCCGCGTTATGTTGCTATGAGCTACACAGCTGGTACAGGGAAATCGGCCGGTGTCAATACTCAGGTTGATTGCCAACCGGTTTTGCTATCCGATATTTATTTCCTTAAGAGTATTGCTTATGAGAAGGCTGGCGATTTACCAAAGGCTGTTTCCAACCTAGAAACTTACCTGAAGCTCCGTCCTCATGACGCTGAGGCTTACTACGAGTTGGCCAATTATCTGGCAAAGCAAAAGAAATTTTCCCGGGCTGAACAACTTTGTTTGGCAGCTCAAAAGCTTCCTTCGCCCGAGCAAAATATTGAGTTTCAAGGGCAGGAAGCACTCCTAACGATTTATCGCTTGCAGGGAAAAAACAAGGAGGCGCTGGCACTAGCTAATGCTCTCGTGGCCAAGAGTGGAGATAGTATTGACGCTTATGTTGTTAGAGCACAGCTCTTCAAGTCACTCTTGCAATATCAAAAGGCTATTGCCGACTACGACTCAATTATCAGCAGAGACAATACTCTGGCAGAGGTTTTTGCTGGCCGAGCGGAGGCCTATCGCCTGCTTGGTAATAAACAGCAAGCCCTACGTGATTACAAGCAGGCAGTGCAACTTGACCGCTCTTACAAAACGACTTTAGTCGAGTTTGAAAAGAAACTAAAATAAGTGTGCCATCAGCAGTAGTGCCATGGTGTCTTAGGCCAACAGGCAGCTAGCTTTATATTAACTCGAATTGCACATACTGAGCTTCTACCAGGGCCTGTTTGCCTATTGCCTCAGGATGAGACGGCCAGTCACATATTTGCACTAGAACATAAGTATTATCGCGACAATAACGGGCATCCCAGTCGAAGAATCCGATAAACAGCAATTTTGCTTCATTGCTGAAGCGATCAAGCGGGAAATCCCAATATCCAGAATTTTTCTCGCGATTAATCATTATCGGCGCACATAATGGTTCGTCGATTTCTAGCAGGTCTCTATTGTCGCTATTATTTGGCAAACGCACTCGAATTGACGGATGAGCGTCAATTCCATATTGAAAATTGGGAGCAAGGCGTGGCACGGAACAGGGCTCAAGTACTAAGCTGGCAAAGAGCAGGTTCTCCACGGCATCAAAGCCATCCAACAGCTGATCGTCAACTTCGTCTTCTTCGTCTAAGAAGTAATTGTTGAACAGTTCTCGGCTAGCTAAGCGAAATCGTCTCATGCGGCGATGAAGATCCATCTAATTGGCCCTCAGGTAAGAACTCAAAACTGCTCTTGGTCCATTCCTTTCCACCAGGCAATTGTTGCCCAAACGGCTAAGAGCGAGCCGACTACTAGCATGGGCAAAAGAAAGGGCCGGAGGTAACAGGCGAAGTAAGCGCCAATAACCATGGAGAGCAAGCTGACGGCGAGCTTGAATATGCTCAGCTCGTAATTGCTCATTGTTACCTTTTTGGAAAAGAACATGAGGAAATAGTACATAAGATCAACTAGCCTCGCGAGCGTTATAGGGCTGTATCTAATTCAATAATGAATGATCAATAAAACTCAGAGAAGATTTACTCACATGTTGTAACATTCCAAGGCATTCACCTTGGAGATGTAAGAGATGCCGACTACGGAATCGACCTTAGCAAAAACCGCGCCTGCGGTTGAAATGAGCTACACGGTCAAGAACCAAGCACTTCTGGATTGGGTCACCGCAGCAGTAACGCTCTGCCAGCCGGATCGCGTTTATTGGTGCGACGGTAGCCAAGAAGAATATGACCGCTTATGCGAAGAAATGGTCGAAGCTGGCACTCTCATCAAGCTTGACCCCAAAAAGCGCCCAGGAAGCTACCTCGCTCGTTCGGCCCCTTCTGATGTTGCCCGTGTCGAAGACCGCACCTTTGTCTGCACTAAAGTCAAAGAAGATTGCGGCCCGAACAATAACTGGATGGAACCTGAGACCGCCAGGATTATCCTCAAAGACTTCTTCAAGGGTTGCATGCGTGGTCGCACCATGTATGTCATTCCTTTCAGTATGGGCCCTCTAGGCTCATCGCTTTCTCAAATTGGCGTTGAAATTACCGATTCGCCTTACGTAGCTGTCAACATGAAGCTTATGACACGCATGGGCAAACCGGTAATCGATGTGCTCGGCAACGAAGGCGAGTTCATTCCTTGCTTCCATAGTGTTGGCCACCCACTCTCGCCCGGTGAGAAAGATGTCGCTTGGCCTTGCGATGCTGAACACAAATACATTTGCCATTTCCCTGAGACCAAAGAAATTTGGTCCTACGGCTCTGGTTATGGCGGCAATGCTTTGCTCGGCAAAAAATGCCTCGCTCTGCGTATTGCCTCGCACATCGGCAAAAACGATGGTTGGTTAGCCGAACATATGCTGATCATGGGAGTAAAAACTCCTCAAGGCGAAAAATCTTACGTTGCTGCGGCCTTCCCAAGCGCCTGCGGTAAAACTAACTTTGCCATGCTCATTCCACCGAAGAGCCTTAATGGTTGGGAAGTGACCACCGTAGGTGACGACATTGCCTGGATCAGACCTGGTAAAGACGGCAAGCTATATGCCATTAACCCCGAGGCTGGATATTTTGGTGTAGCACCTGGCACTTCCGCTAAGACCAATGCTAATGCCCTGGCTACCCTAAGCAAAAATTGCATATTCACAAACGTCGCTCTCACCCCCGATGGCGATGTCTGGTGGGAAGGGCTAACAGATGCGCCTCCCGCTGAGCTGATTGACTGGCAGGGCAGACCGTGGACACCAGATTGCGGTCGCAAAGCCGCTCACCCAAATAGTCGCTTTACTGTTTCGGCTCAGCAGTGCCCTTCATTAGACGACCAGTGGGACAATCCAGAGGGCGTGCCCATTAGCGCCTTCGTCTTCGGCGGCCGCCGCGCTTCTGTGATACCACTGGTAGTGCAAGCCTTCAACTGGAGCTTCGGCGTTTATATGGCCGCTACTCTAGGCTCAGAGACAACCGCTGCTGCTGCAGGTAAGGTTGGCGAAGTCCGTCGTGACCCGATGGCTATGCTGCCCTTCTGCGGTTATCACATGGGTGATTACTTCGATCACTGGCTACAAATCGGGCACAAAGTAGAAAATCCACCAAGAATATTCTGCGTCAATTGGTTCCGCACTGATGAAGATGGCAAAATGATCTGGCCTGGTTTTGGCGAGAACATGCGAGTACTTAAGTGGATTGCTGGCCGAGTTCAAGGTACTGCTGGCTCAGCCCAGACAGTATTGGGCTGGATGCCACGCTACAAAGATGTAGACTGGACCGGCCTTGAATCTATGTCAAAAGAACAGTTTGAAGAACTGATGAAGATAGACACAGCGCTCTGGCAGCAAGAACTTGATTCGCATGGCGATTTCTTCGCCAAATTGAAAGAGCGTATGCCTGAAGAACTAGTTCTGATTAAACAGATGCTGACATTGAGCTTGGCTCGGCTATAGTCTAGCAATCTGCAAACGGACAACAAAGAAGAGCTGCCAGATTTGCTGGCAGCTCTTTTGCTAGATAGTTAGCCGAGCCAATTAATCCGGGTCAATTAATCCTCGCCAATAAACTTCATCACCAAGGCATCAGCTTTTTTTCGAGCTGGACCCATTTCTGGCGATAGCATGCGGGCACTCAAACTGTTCATCTCTACTTGCACTTGAGCCGGCGAGCGTGTGATCTTACCGAGGTCGAGAGTGTGGTTCACCAGAGCTGTCAGTGCTGTGGGCTTTTGTGCTGCAACTATGGCACCGTGCTGCACCATCGAATCGTTAATTGCGGGGATTGTACTGATACCAAAGCTCTTAAGATGATCACTCTTGAGGGCATCGACAACATGTTCGCCCTGGGGTTTGCTTCCTACAAGTTCACCATCAACAAAAGCAAACTTAAATTTGTGTGGTTGAACAACAACCTCTTTGCCTTCATGGGTGATACCAGTAAAAGGCTGCAAACTTTTGATTTTGGTGAACCATGTGACGTTCTCACCTTGTTCTTGCAAGGCCGCCCTAAAAGCTTTACCCATGTAGGGGCTATCCTCTACCAGTAAGATTCCTTCTCGTTGATTAGGAAGGAACTTTCCAATCTGACCGCGAGCAGCATAGGCTATGCCAACGGCAGCAGCGGCACCACCGACAACCAGGGCGGTCTTGCCAGGGTTTTCGTAGGCCTCCTGCCAGAGATTGGAAGCAACAGAAGAGATAGAAGATTCACTCTTCTCCACTTTGTCGTGACCGGCTCTATCGATTTGATGTGGTTGTGGCATGTCTATGTTTTACCGCTTTGAAAGTAACATGTCACCGTGGGGAATACGCAAACAACATTAATATCCGCGGTAAGCCGATCCTCTTGCAACGGCCTTAACACCGGGAACGTTCTGCAATGAGCCATAGCGATCGACAGCATAACGAATGCCTGCCACCATATTGTCTACTGGGTCAAGAATATTTTTATGCCCGGGAATTGCATACGAGTTGAATGTTGGCCCGATTGTTTGCATCAATCCTTTTGATGGTGTTCCTTTCGCAGCGTTTGAATCCCAGTTGTTTACAGCATTTGGATTCCATGCGCTTTCTTTTTGCACAATCAAATTGACTGCGCGTAAATTTGCATCGGTCACAGGCACTCCGGCAAGCTGCAGGGCCTCAGAAATCTTCTCTCTCTTTTCGCCTTCGGGAATTTTTCCTGCCACTTGTCGTTCAGTGTTTTGACGGGCTGTGGCAATGTCATACAATCGTTGGCCCGCACTAGACAGTTGTCTGCCCTCTTCACTGTTCAAGTCAGCGGCAGAAACATCGTTTGGCGCCTTGCCACTAAGCATCGCTGCAGCAATGTCACCAGGTTTGTCACCCACTTTAGCTTTCATTTGATCCATCAATATTGATGCGACCCCTTCTTGCGCGTCTTTCGGCAAGAGAGTCTTCATCTCATCTTTGGTGGGCTCACCGCCATCCTTCATCTTTTGAGCCATAGCTTTGAGCTTGCCCAAGAATTCTGGATTCTTCAACTTTTCGGCAAAGCCTTTTGGTAGCTTGCCTTCCTTTATAAGTTTCTCGATCAAGGCTGGATCTGGAGGATCTCCAAGACCTTCAAGAAATGCACTTAATTGATTACCGGAAAATCCATAGCGACCAACACGATAGTGTCCATCAGGATGGCGCCGCACAGTTTCATAGGCATTGTCTCTATCGGGTCTAAACAAACCTGCTACGGCTTCTTTAACGCCCATCTCTTTATCGGTTTCGTTTAGCTGTCTGGGCACATCACGGGTGCCGAAGGAGCCCATGCGCTCAGTGGCTGCCATTGGCATGTCAACACCACGGCCGCCTTTAAAACGATTGGTTTCTTCAATTGCTTGTTTAGTTTCTGGTGAGAGGTCGGGTAAATCTTTTGCTGGCTTTAGATTTTGGCTTGCCTCTAACTCGGGCGAGATGATGTTGTCTTGGTCACTGATTTGAACACCGTCGACTGCCAGTGGATTAGTAGCTTTAATTCGCTCTGAAAGGTACTTCACCAATTCATCAGCTGCTGCACTCTGGGCGTCAGTAGGATTAATCTGACCTGGAGCACGCTCAATTTGTACTTTAATATCTTTAGAGTTAAGTTTTTCAGGATCGCCATTCATTTCGATGCGACCGTCAGCCTTCACAACAAAATGGGGTTGTTGTTTCGGTGGTTTGTCGAGATCTTGCATTTCGACATTGATTTTTGGCACGCTCTTGTCGATAGCCGGGCTGGCATCTAGTCGCTCGGTAGGTGTGACCTTAGAGTTGTCAGTGATTACTCCACGGGAGGCCAACTCACTGGGTGCCTTGAGAAAATCAAGGTGCTTCGTTGCAGCAGGTGCTGGAGCCACTGGAGTGACTTCTAGCTTCTGGCCTGCATCACTACCGGTGGCCTTAGCGGGAGCGGCCGCGGCTGATTCGGGGCTACTAAGTAAATGCGAAGCTTGTATACCAAGTGGGTTGATGTGTCCAACCCGGTGGGGTTGAATAGCCTTGTCGCTGGCTCCACTATCGCTTCCTGATTTTCCCGGGGTCGTCATTTCTACAATCCTAGTCATTGGTACAGCCATATTTTTCTCTATTATGTTAGGTGTCGCAATGGGGAGATCACGTATTAAAAGCGCTGCACAAGTTTGCGTAGATTCCCCAGAGACAAAGCCTGACCTGTGGAACGATACTTAGTACCCCACGCGCTATACACCAGAACCATCACGGCCTCAAAGGGCTAGCCGCTGCTTTTTGCGGATTAAATATGTGAGTAACTAGATGAGACACTAGAGAAGGTTAACCTATGGCAAGCGAGATTCTCGCACCGGCTCCACCATTCGACCGGCAGAGCGCAGCCCAGAAAGTTCGCATGGCCGAGGATGGCTGGAACAGTCGTGATCCACACCGCATTGTAAAAGCATACTCAATTGCTAGTGAGTGGCGAAACCGAGCAGAATTTGTCTGCGGTCATGAGGCCATAATTCAGTTTCTCAGTCGCAAGTTCGCCAAAGAATTAGACTATCGCCTGATCAAAGAACTCTGGGCCTACGAAGCTAATCGCATTGCCGTTCGCTTTGCTTATGAATGGCACGATGATAGCGGCAATTGGTTTAGGTCGTATGGCAATGAAAACTGGCAGTTCGAAAACGACGGCCGCATGGCACTGCGTTACGCCAGTATCAACGACTTGCCTATTGGCAAAGACAAACGCTTATTCCATTGGACGCTAGGCCGCCGCCCAGACGAACATCCGGGGCTAAGCGACCTAGGCTTATAGGGCTCGAACAGTAAGCCACGATTTTTGTTCCCTAATTAGGCCCATAGGCCGAACAGTATTTGAACTGTTTCGCTCTTATGCGCTCTAGCCTCTAGCTCACCTAGTATCAGTACATCGACTGCTACTGGATGACTTACATGTACTACTTGCCAAAAACAATCAACCTTGCAACGTCAGGAAGAAGCCTGTTTGAGAGGCTTCATCTCTATACAACAGAACGGTTTCCTATTGGCCAATATGGCATCATCACAGCTCTTTTTGCCCTGAGCGGCCTGAGCTTATCCAGTGCTCTGCGGACGGGCCATGCCCATTTCAGCTTAGCTCAATATGCAGTAGCGGCTCTCACTACCTTTATCTTGTTCTATCAGCTACGAGTAGCTGATGAATATAAAGATCACATTGATGATTGTCGCTATGCCCCTGAGCGCCCAGTACCGCGAGGGCTTGTCACTCTGAGAGAGCTAGGTTCTTCTGCGCTTCTCTTAGCCTTGCTGCAATTAGGGCTGACAACTGCTCTCAAACCAGGGCTTTGGCCATTTCTCTTTGCCATTTGGACTTACTTTGCCCTTATGTCAAAAGAGTTTTTTATCGGCAGTTGGCTGCGTCAGCATCCAGTCTATTACATGCTCAGCCACATGTTTATCTTAGTTTTTAGTGACCTCTTCATTACAGCCGTAGATTTCGTCGGTAGCAGTAAAGGCCCAGCCCTGCTTCTACTATTTTTCTTGTGCGGCAGCTTCTTCAATGGCATGGTGATTGAGTTTGGCCGAAAAGTCAAAGCACCTGAATGCGAGCGCGAAGGCATAGAAAGTTACTCACGGGCTCTCGGCCTACAACCATCTGTAGTGGCATTAACGGCATCGGTAATAGCGGCCCAGGCCTGCCTAACTTTGGCACTGCCGCATTCTTACAATTCGGCGGCTTTTGTCTTTGCTCTAGTCGACTGTTTTGCCTTTGTCATCTTCTATAAATTTATGACCAAGCCAAGTCAGGCTAGGCAGAAGCAAGTAGATGCACTATCTGGCCTGCTAGTAGCAGTTTCGTATTTAACAATTTCACTAATTTCATGGATTTAGAAAAATGATATTTACTATTGAGCAATTACTAAAACTTGATGGTCACGAGCTTAATTTTATTGCTGGAGGCAAAGGTCGCAACCTAGTAGAGCTGGTGCGACATGGCCTGCCAGTGCCACCATTTTATATTGTCACAGCTAAGGCATTAGAAACAGCGTACGAAAAACATTGGGGTGTTGCTCTTACTGTTGATATTAAAAATAATCGCGGCGATTTAGCTGAAAGAATTCGTCAATCAGCTCATTCAGCGCAATTGAACTCGGAACTTTGTGCTTCTGACAATTGTAATCTAGGTGACTCAAACTGCCTGGCAGTACGGTCGTCGGCGCAAGAGGAAGACGGCGAGAAGTCCTTTGCTGGTCAACTTATTTCATTCTTGAACGTACCAAATGAGCAACTGATAGACAAAATATTTCAAGTATTTGCCTCGGGCTTTGAGCGCCGAGCTCTGGCCTACCGCAAGCTCAATCGGCTCGGTGATGCTGTTATTCCTTCAGTTGTTGTGCAAAAGATGATCGCTGCAGACAGTGCTGGTGTAATTTTCTCCCATGATCCGGTCAATGGAGATAGCTCTGATCCGGCAAATGCCGTAGTAGCAATTACCAGTGGACTGGCTGAGAAACTAGTAAATGGTGAAGTTGACGGCATTACAATTTATTTGAGCCGACAGATAAATGCGCTGCATACAGCCAATGCCTTACTCTCAACAGCACAGATGGAGCAGCTCTTAAAGCTACTGGGCGAATGTGAAGCAATATTTGCTTGCCCTCAAGATATCGAATTTGCGGTAGCTGCTGGAGAAATTTATTTGCTTCAGGCAAGAGCAATAACTACAGTCAAGCCAAAGGCAGGCAGATTAGACAATATCGTTGACATGACCCGTGTCTTTGATGGCAGCAATATTCAAGAGAGTTATCCTGGTATCACCTGCCCTCTGACTTTTTCGTTTATCAACAGTGCCTACCAAGAAGTCTATAAAAGCTTTTGTCGGCTAATGGGTGTTAATGAGAAGACCATTCAAGCGGAAGCTGATCTTTTCAGTAACATGCTCTCTTACATCGACGGTCGGGTTTATTACAACCTGGCCTCCTGGTATCGACTGATGGCGTTACTTCCTGCCTATAAAACCAACCGTACCTTTATGGAAGGCATGATGGGTTTAAGTCAGTCTGCTAGCGAGGTCACGAGCTTTGAGAAAAGCGAAAAAACAGCCAAGATCTCGCTTGGCGACCGCTTCAACACTATCAAAGCAATATTCTGCATAATCTCAAATTATCTAAGCTTGAACAAGCAAATCAAAGACTTTAACTCTAGACTCGACCTAGCACTATCAGATTGCCAGCTCGAATCTATGAGCTTAGACCAGCTATATCAGCAATATCGAAATCTTCAGGTTAGTTTACTAAGCAATTGGCAAGCGCCGGTAACTAACGATTTTTTTGCCATGGTCTTATTTGGTGTATTAAAGAAGCTTGCCGATAAAGAAGACAACCAATATATCTACAATCTGATTTTGCAAAACCATGGTGGCATTGTTAGTGCAGCTCCACCCAAATTGATTGCTGAAATTGCTGCACTAATTGCTTGCGATAAAGAGCTATGCCAAGCCATGATCTCGCGCAATCAGCCCCTATCTATGCAGCTATTGCAATCGCACAAAGAGGCACTTCTTCTCTATTCAAACTACCTTGAGCTATTTGGTGATCGAAGCATTGGTGAACTTAAGCTAGAAACAAAGTCTGTCAAAGATGACCCCTCAGTTTTACTCAATACCATTGGTAGTCTAGCCCTTAGCTATTGCCAACCAGCAAGCAGCGCCGATGTAGAAGACCCTGCCGACCATAAACTTAAAGAGCTGAGCAGTAGCAAGAGCTTTACGCGACAGCTGTTGATTAAGCTTGTGGCTGGCCAGACCAAAGAGTCATTAGCTAATAGAGAAAATTTGAGATTCGCCCGCACCAGAGTTTTTGGTAGAGTGCGAAAAATTGTTCAAACCATGGGGCTTAGACTGGTTGAACAAGAATGTATTGATAGCATGGAAGACGTTTTCTACTTAACTATTGAAGAACTGCTCGGCTTCATAGACGGCACAGCAGTGTCGACCAATCTCAGAGGGCTAATTTCACTGCGCAAAGAAGAGCGGGCAGGTTTTGCTCTGTGCGTAGCCGAGCGACTGGTCTTAGTTGGTGCCAGTGGTCTGCGAAAGTCTAAGCTATTTTCGCCCAAAGAGAAGGCAGAAGCTGTTAGCCAAAAGCTTGGCTTAAAAGGCATGGGAGCATCAGCTGGTGTAGTTGTGGGTCGGGCCCGAGTCATTCGCAATCCTGAAAGCGAAATGCTTCAACCAGGGGAGATTCTCGTCGCTGACCGTACAGATCCCGGTTGGATTGTCCATTTTGCTACTTGTGCCGCGATCATTGTTGCTCATGGCAGTCTACTTTCACACACGGCTATAGTTGCTCGTGAGCTAGGAATAGCTGCTGTTGTCTCGTGCAAAGGCGCTCTGGAGCAGATTAAAACCGGCGATCTAATCGAGGTCAATGGTTCTACTGGAGTTGTTACCGTACTCTCTTCCCCAGAATTAGAGTTGATCGAGGACTTAAGAAATGCAGTTCCTGCCTAAGCGAATAAAATTCAACCAAGATCTAATCCGCTACTCTCAATGTTGGGAAGACACCGATCTGGTGCTCGACAATTTGGCAATCTCTAGCGGGGATACCATTCTTTCAATTGCCTCTGCTGGAGACAATACTTTGTCTCTGCTAACGGCTAATCCGCGTGAGATCATTGCGATAGATTTTTGCCAGGCGCAACTTGCTGTGGTGGCGCTCAAAATTGCAGCCTTCAAAGTTTTAAGCTACGAAGAGCTTCTCACTTTTTTAGGCATTGGAACGCCAAAATCTAGCAACGCTAGATTGGCAACTTATGAGCGATTGCGCCCGGAATTAGCGACTCAGTATCGTCAGTTCTTCGACAAGCGGCCAGAATTGATAGTCAACGGCATAATTACCAGCGGCAAATTAGAGCGCTATTTTGCTATGTTTCGTAAAGTCATTCTGCCTCTGGCCCACAGCAAAAAGACGGTCAATGCACTATTTGAAAATCGTTCGCGCTCGGAACGGCAAGAGTTTTTTGAGCGCCAATGGAATACTGTAAGGTACCAACTGGCCTTCAAGCTATTCTTTGGCAAAACCACTATGGCCCTAATTGGCAGAGAAGCTAGCTTCTTTAAAGAGGCTAGTGGTTCGCTTTCAAATTTTCTGGCCCGCGCTTCTCATGCCGCATTAACGGAGGGCACACCAAGCAGCAATCACTATTTGCACTTTATTTTGACCGGAAACTATGGCTCAGTTTTGCCGCACTATTTAAGACGAGAGAATTTCGAGATTATTCGCTCAAATCTAGACCGAGTAGTCTTGCTTGAAGGCAGTCTGCAAAAGATTCTAGAACAGTTACCGAGTGATTCAATTGATGCCTTTAACTTGTCTGATGTCTTTGAGTATATGACTGAAGATAACTGTGAAATCATTAGTCATAGCATCAACCGCGTGGCAAGACGGGGTGGCCGCATTGCCTACTGGAATATGGCAGTAGATCGTTTTGCCAACCAGTACGACAGCAATTTATTCGCCACTCGCTGCTTTGGCCAAAATCAAGTTGGCCTCAATCTTGCAGCTGCGAGCACGACCTTTTTTTATAGGCGTTTCTGCTTAGACGTGGCCACTGAAGGAGCTGTCTGATGGCTTGGCAATCACTGATTAGCAGTGTGGCTAGTTCTCTTCTTGTTCTTCTGCTGCTAGTCGGCTTGCTTTGGCTGCTCTCGTGCTTTAGCAAACCTTCTGAAAGATCACGCAAGTTTATTCATATGGTCATGGGTCTAACATGTCTTAGCCTTCCCTGGCTATTCGACTCACCAACTCCGGTGATAATCTTATCGATCATAGTCTCAATTCTTTTAAGTGTGCTAAAGCTGTCAGAGCAGTCAAAGCTTTATCCAGTGCTGTTCTCTGTCGGCCGACGCTCGATTGGTGAAGTTTGCTTTCCTCTTGGTGTATCACTTACATTTGTACTTAGCAATGGTGTGCTTTCGCATTACATAGCACCAGTAGCGATACTGGCACTAGCCGATTCTTTGTCGGCCCTTATTGGCATGCGCTTTGGCTCAAAGTTTTACAGGGTTGTGAACGGCAGTAAAACTCTTGAAGGTTCATTGGCCTTCTTTCTCACTGCCGCGGCGGTAGCCTTTGTCACACTAAGTGTGCTAGCCACTGGAAGCTTCCCTCATATAATTATGGTGGCATTGATTGCGGCCATCGCAGCGACAGCTTTTGAAGGCATGTCTTGGGGCGGCCTCGATAATCTTTTCGTGCCCGTAGGAACCTTATTGGTGCTAGCCCAAATTGATGGCCAGTCAGACCTGCAACTCACACACACTCTTGCCATATTTATTGGTGTCTTCTTACTGATTCTTGCCCTTAAGCGCCTGTCAACACTTGAGGGTGGAGCAGCACTCGGCGTAGTCGGCTACATGTATGTCTGCTATATGTTGGGTGGCTTGGCCTGGTTATTATTGCCAGTTGTTCTTTATGCCAGCTATCGACGTTTGATGCCCAAACGTTTTGCCAAAATTGTCTCAACACATTCAATTTTTGGCGTACTGTCAGTCGCATCAGTGGGAATCTTTTGGCTATTAGCCAGCCACAAGAGTGATGCCTATATCTATCCGTATGCTACAGCCCTCGCCACTCATGGAGCGATCATTGCTTCGGCTCACATTCATTTAAACGCCTTTGATGATTGCGCCAACTGGGACAAATTGAAACTCTATGCAATCGGCTGTTCAGTGCTCAAGAGTTGGTCTTTGATCTTCATTCCTTTGATGTTCTTGACCGGATTCTCCGCCGATAATGTAGTCAAACTGTTTCTTGCCCCGATTTGGATTTTCGTCGCCACAGCCATATTTGTGACAACCACCAAAGTCGGTCCTGATTTTCGCAATAGTTCAAGCCGCTGGATAAAACAAGGTATCTGTGCCGCTCTTGGCTCGGCCCTTGCTCTTGTCGGCACAATATAGAGGTAGCAAATGAAAGTGCTTTTAAAACCAAGCCAAGGCTTGACTCTGTCAATCAGCAGCGATGCCACGGCCCAACTTTATTTCAGAGAGACGTACGCTAGCTTGGGAAAAGTTGAATTCGCCAGCAAATACTCTGAGAACAATAGAGAGCTGGCTCTAGAGCTACTCGAAGTAGCGGCACGAAAGGCGAGGGAGCAAGGGCAGCAAACTTTGATTGCTCCCCTTGACGGCGATACCTGGCACAGCTATCGCACCATTATCGAAAGTTCTCAGGCTCCTAAGTTTTTTCTTGAACCAGCATCTCCTCTCAGCGCCGAAGTTCTGGAAAAAGCTGGCTTTGCTCTCACTGCCCAATATTCTTCTTCGTTGATAGACCTGGCCTACTCGAAAGCAGCAATTGAGGCAACCATTGCTAAACATGAGGCGGCAATTGAAAAGTCGTTTTTGCTAAGGCATATTAATTCGGCAAATTTTGAGGACGAGCTGCGAGAAATTTATGAGCTTTCGCTGAAGACTTTCAAAAACAATTTTCTCTATCAAGCTATCTCCTATGAGCACCTCCTTGAGCTTTATCACCCTCTAGTCAACCTCATAAAAAATGAACTGGTGTGGCTGGCATTTAGCCAGGGTAAGCTTGTGGGAATGCTCTTCGCCTTGCCGGACCTACTCAACCGAGAGCAAATTATACTTAAAACTGTTGCCGTAGACCCAGACTTCACCGGTCTTGGTATAGCTAGCTATTTGCTTGCGCGGGTGCTGAAAGAAGCTATCAACCTTGGTTTTACCCGCGCAGTGCAGGCCCTTTACAAAGCGGAAAACAAGTCGGCCCTGCTCACAGCAAGGCTGACAACCAAAGTAATTAGACGCTATGGTCTCTTTGCCCTAGATTTAAGGCCGCAAATAAAGACAGGTCAGAAATGAATATCGCCACCACTCTTGAACAACTTGCCATAAAACATCCTTGGCACATCGCCATTGTTGAGCAGAAGAAAAGGCACAGCAAAAGTACTAGTTACGCTGAGCTAAATCAGCAAGTGCAGGCGGTTGCCGCCCATTTCAATCAGTGCGGAATAAAAAAGGGCGACACTGTCCTTCTTTATGTCGATATCAGCAGCCAGTTATACGCTTTACTCCTTGGCATAATTCGCATCGGTGCAGTCGTGCTTTTTATTGATCCAACTTACGGACCAACGGAGATAAAACACTGCATAGAGCTTACTAAGCCAAAGGCGATTGTAGTGGCCGACCGTCTGCAACTGATTGCTAAGGTGGTTGCTCCCCTCTTTGGTATCAAGCAAATTTTCTCCCTCAATGACTTTAGTTTGGAAAAGAAGATAACTAATTCAGCCAGCACCTTTGCTGAAATCACCGCAGTAGAAGACTGCCACCCGGCGCTGATAACTTTCACCAGCGGTAGCAGCGCTTTACCAAAAGGTATTGTCAGAAGCCATGGGTTTCTCAACGAGCAGTGCAAGATTCTTACTGCAGAATTAGCTATCGGAAAATGCCAGTCAGAATTAACTACTCTGCCAATCTTCGTTTTAGCAAACCTCGCCAGTGGTGTCACTTCTATTTTACCGAGCAGTAATCTCAGAAGCCGCTTCAAGCTAAGACAGCAGGCCGACAGCACTCAAGTTGCCTGGCAGATAATAGAACATTATCCTGAACGATTGCTGGCAGCACCAGCCTTTCTCACCCAGGTGGCGAGTTATTTCAAAGAGCGCAATCTCAAGTGCACATTTGTCAAACAGATTTTGACCGGTGGTGGTCCAGTATTTCCACAGCTATTAAATTTGCTAGCAGAGGTATTTCCCAATGCCCAGGTGATCACCGTATATGGCTCTACCGAAGCGGAACCAATTGCACATATGGCAGTGGTGGAAGATGCTTACCATCCACTTCGTACCAATGGAGCTGGTCTACCCCAGGGAAAAGTTTCACCCCATGTAGACCTGGCAATACTGTCTGATGATGTCTTCAATGAATACTCAGAAGCCGAGTTTCAAAAAGCAAGAGCAGCCGCCAATGTCGTTGGCGAAATTGTGGTGGCTGGCAAACACGTTATCGCTGGCTATATTGGCGCAATAGGTAACAGCGAAAGCAAAATAAAGGTCGGTAATCGAATATATCACCGCACTGGTGATGCTGGTTATGTCGATAGCAACGGCAACCTCTTTTTAGTCGGTCGAGCAGCAATGAAAATCGCTACCCCTGCTGGTTCGGTCTACCCACTGGCAGTAGAAGCTGCTGCCATGGCAACAGGTATAGTAGAAAGCTGTGCTTTTCTGGTAGTGGACAACAAAAGGGTACTAGTAGCCAAGCTCAAGTCTGCCGCCAGCCGAAATAGCGAGGCCGTACTTTTACAATGCCTAGAGTTCGCTTACATCGATGAACTAGTAATACGTGGCCACATCCCTATGGATAAACGCCACAGTTCTAAAATTCTCTACAAGAAGCTGGCACAGGCCCTGACCTAGCTATCTGATTTAGATATTTGGTTAGGAATCTGATTTAGGGATATGGGTCGAGATCATACTCTCTTCTGAACGCTCAAAAGCCTCAAGTTGAGAGGTAGGCACATTTATACCTGTCAATTTGTTGCCATATCCAAGAGTAACCATGCGATCTTGCACAGCGAATATATCTTCTACATATCGAGCAAGAGCACGGCCCTGGGGAACTATTTGCTCTACTGTGGCGCTAAGGAAATAATCAGCTGTGACACCACCGGCCACATTGGCATTCCGTTCAGTGCCCCATTTTGTGGCAAAGCGCAATGTCAGAGGAGCACCAGGCTTAGCCATTAAGCTCAATTTCCGACTAAAGCCTTGACTATTTAGGTCAATTTCACCAAGAAGCTGATTAAATGAATCAGGACCGTTTGGCAATTGCCCTTGCATTCGCCCGGCTGCCACACCGAGTTCTTGAGCCAAAAGCTCCACCAGTGAGGCAAAAGCGGCTACGCCCTGCAAGTCTATTGTCTTTCCAGTTCCATCAAATGTCATAACTTGTTCCATCTATTACTATGAACGCAGTGTTAAACAATCCAAATGATGCCAGTTAAGTGAGAATTCTTCAAGTACAGTAGTTTTTATGCAAGTACAAGATATACCGAAAAAACCAGCCGTTGCCCTTACACGTGAATGGGCAGAAATGATCAAGCTAGAGCACACAGTCTTTGCTCTACCATTTGCACTTTCGGGGCTAGTATTGGCCACTCCCAATTTACCTACCTGGGGCACTGTTTTCTTCACAGTATTGGCTTTTATTGGCGCTCGCTCCGCCGCCATGACTCTTAATCGCTTAATTGACGCTCGTATTGATGCTATTAATCCCCGCACAAAAGACCGTTCAATTCCGGCTGGGCGAATTAAACCAGCCACAGCAGTAGTTTTCACCATCGCCTCTTTTGCTCTGATGCTGGCAGCGGCCAGTCAACTTCCTTTGATCTGCCTGCAACTATCACCAATAGCAGTATTCTGGCTCAGCTTCTACTCATTTACTAAGCGCTTTACCTGGCTCTGTCACATAGTTCTCGGTATTGCCTTAGGCGGAGCAGCTCTGGGTGGCTGGGTCGCAGCCAGTGGCACCATTCAGGGCTTTGCGCCTTGGCTCCTAGCTTTCGCTGTAGCCACCTGGGTTGCTGGTTTCGATATTATCTACGCTTGTCAAGACGCTCAATTTGATAGCGAGAATAAATTGCACAGTATTCCAGCGCGATTTGGTTTGGCTAATGCCTTAAATATATCTATCGGGCTACATGTTTTTACCGTTGCTGCATTAGTTGCTCTTGGATTTTTTGTCCAGCCACCAGCGGGCATCTTCTACTTTACTGGTGTCACCTTAGTTACAGCCATGCTCGTTTATGAACATAGCCTGGTTAAGCCAAGCGATCTTTCAAAAGTGAACGCTGCATTCTTCACCACCAATGGTGTCGTATCAATCGTCACTTTCTTAACAATTCTGCTTGACCGCATATTTTAATTCGCACTGCCCCTAATGGCACAAGGGCTGTTAATTTGCCGTTCAATTCGGCTGCGCCTAGCTGAATTATTGGCGCAAATGAAATAAGTAAAGTTACATTTGAGCCTGCAGCGTTAAGAAGAATTTGTTCATCAAATCCGCGATCCCCCAGGTAAACATTGGCGCTCACCTTTCTACCACTGTTAACGACGCTTCTCGAAACCACCCAGCAGCGGCCATTTAACATTCAAAGGCTGGCAATTAATATTGATTGACTAGATTTGCAATTTGGTCAATAATATTTTTCATCCTTTCGGAGCACTTGAAAATACTGTCCAATAAGTTCATTCTATGGGTTGTCAAATTTGACGATACCCGATGAGGTAACCATGTTCATACAATCAGTACTGCAGAACATCGGCTGGTTTCTAGGCGCATGCGCCACAGTTTCATTCATCGAGCACCAAGTACATGCTCGCTTGATGCACCAGAAGAACTTTCTCAGTAAGTACACCTCGAGTTTTAAGCGTGTTTATGAAGCACACGCCATCGTCCACCACGGACACTACTCAAAAATTTTCACTGACGAACCTGTTGCTCCAGGCAAAGACGAAGAAATTCGCTTGACGGTTCACAAAGCGCCGATCAAAACTCTGCCATTGATTCTTTTGATCTCACTGGTTTCTGTTCCAGGTGCCCTGATCTTCCTATTCACTGTTGTAATGCATCACTGGATTTGGAACAAAATCCACCTAGAAATGCACAAGCCTGAACACCGAGGCTTCAGTAATTGGCCAGCTTACAAGTTCCTAGCTCGTCACCACTACCTGCACCACGTTTATCCAAACAAAAACTATAACGTTGTCTTCCCTTTTGCTGACTATGTTTTAGGAACCAATGTTCACGCATCAAAAACTGAACTGCTCGAAATGTATGATCTAGAGCTTCTTCCTCTCAAACCAGTAGAATTGGCTTCACTCAAAGAAGCTGCTGCTCAAGAAAAGCAAGAGAAGCAGGCTAAGCATGAAAAGCAATTAGCAACTCTTAGAGGCTAATTCCAGGTCATTTGCGTTGCTTCATTTCAATAGTTCTACGCTCTGGGCAGCTTCGGTTGCCCAGAGTTTTTCTATGTATCTCTTAGTGTTAGTTGTAGCAGTAGCAACTGAGCGCCTGTGTTCTAAGACCCGCAGCGGCATATAGACAACAATTGCAGTGAGCCAAGCTTGAACTGAACAAACACCAACGTGAAAAGCTTCGGTTCCGGGTATCACACCAGAGGTGAGCACACCAACAAAACCAGCGGCAAAAAGAGCAATAAACGCAGGCCATCTAACCACAGGCAAACTAGCTGCATCAGGCACATGAGAAAGATCATGAGAGTGGCCCAGTAGGCGACTAATCATGAAAAACTCACAGAGCATAATCACTGTTACGGTGGGAAGAAAAACGCAATTGAGAGAGGCAATAGCTTCTAGCGATTTGGCAATGCCAGCAGTCGAGAGCCAGGCAGCCAGACCGGCGCAGACTATAGCAAGCACGGCACAGACACCGTGATGAGGCAGTTTCTTGATATTCTCAACGGCATTGATCATGCCATACAAATTCGAGTCATTGCAGGCGAAATAAGCCACGGCAAGAACGATTGCGGCAATAGCAGCAATGCCACCAAAAGCATAGACATTTATATAGTTGGTAGCCGCGCCATAGTCAGTAATGCCAGAGAGTCTCGAAATCATCCAGCCTGTAATCGGGAATATTATCTGTCCAATCAACAGTGCAATCGTAAGCGGCAGGGCAGTAAGCCACTTATTGGTTTTGCCATAGCGCCAGTAGTCGGCTTCATTACCCCAAACTGCAAAACCAATGACAAAGCCCGATACCGATGTCAGAGCAGTGAGAAATGATACATGAGGGATGGCACTAAGAGCAGTAGCTGGACAAGTTGGTACCACTTTAAAGAAGGTATAGCCAACCATACCAAGCAAAAGTGGTGCGGCTAAATAGCGGGCAAAATTAGCCACCCCGGAGAAGCCGAAAAAGTTATTGAATGCCATTAGCACAGCTAGTCCGGCCGCCATATACATTACTGGTATGTTGCAGTGGAATAGACCGTTGAGAGCGTCAGCCAATAGAAGAGCGGCCAGCGAGTACCAGGCAATAAATATCCAGAGCAAATTGCAGGAGACGAGTCTAGAGCCCCAGCGGCCAAAGACTTTACGGCTGAGAATGCCGTAGGGAAGGCCACTGAGAGCGCCCAAGTAGGCCGATGGAACTGAGTATGCCAATAGAACCAAACAGCTAAGGGCAGTACAGATAATAACTTGAGAGAGCGTCAGACCCTCTTTGTACCACTGAAAACCGATCAAGACAGAAGGGAAGGCAGTCACCATGGTGATCCACAACAAACCCATGGTGGCAGCACTGCGGCGCTCGGTCAGGGGAACAGCCTCGCGAGAATGATCTTCACTTGCTTTTTGATGAGTATCCGTGGCTTGCCTTGTTTGCTGTGATGGCTTTAGCTGCATGAATTCTTCTTCCTACGCCAATTACGAATTACATTTTTAAGGGGTACCTTTCCGCATGTCATAGCCCGAGAGTATGGCAAAGGCGCTTGTCAAGCAATGGTAAAACCACGAAGAAACCAACCTAGTTTGAATTGACCTTCGGCGGCCAAAATCAACCAATAGGCTAAAATAAAGACTCCCATTCGGTTCCAACCTATGAACAAAATACGCGCGGCTGTTATCTCGATTGTGTCTTTCAGTCTTTATTCAATTGCCCCTGCCTCTTTAGCTGCCACTGGCGAAATTGTGGAGACCCTGTCGGCCGATCGCAGCGAAGCAAAGCTATTTAAAGCTGCCCCTATTGTGGGGAGGCCCAAGATAGGCTTAGCCCTTGGTGGTGGCGGCGCTCGTGGTGCAGCTGAAGTGGGCGTACTTAAAATCTTAGAAAAAGAAGGAATTCACTTCGACATTGTCGCTGGTACTAGCATTGGTTCCGTCATTGGCGGATTCTACTGCCTTGGTGCGACGGCTGAGCAGATGGAAGAAGAATTTAAAAGTGGTGCTGTCATGCGCAATTTCATGTCTGTGCCACTAACCTTCCGTTTACTTGTGGCCCCTGTGTTTTTGTTATTCAGACCTTTTAGTCACAACAAATATGATGGGCTCTATGGCGGAGACAAGTTTCGCAAATACATTGTTGGGAAACTTACAACCGAAGAAGGATTGATTGAGAATATGAAAATTCCCTTCGCCGCTATCGCTCTAAATGTTGTAGATGGCAGGCCCTATATGATTCGCAAGGGTCATCTGGGCTATGCCATGCAAGCCAGCTGTGCCGTGCCTGCCTTGCGCAAGCCCGTAGAAATTGACGGCATGCTCTTTTCTGATGGTGGAGTTTCTTGCAACTTACCGGTGAAGCAATGCCGGGCCATGGGAGCTGATTTTGTTATCGCCGTCAATATAGACGAACCCTTTGAACCAGTACCGCTCTCCAGTTTTAAAAAGCCTGGCAGTATCACTAAACGCATGGTGAAATGGGCTCTGTTTGATATCGATGAGCCCCAGGCGGCTTTGGCTGACGTCACTATTCATCCAAATACGGAAGGAATATCACTGATATCAACGCGCCGTTCTGATGCTATTCGTGGTATCAAGGCTGGTGAAGAAGCAGCCATAGCTGCAATACCGATGATAAAAAAGAAGCTCAAGGAAATTGGTATTGTGGTGCAAAAATGATTGATGACAAGCAGCACTGGGAGACAGTCTATGAAACCAAAGCTGCCGATGCTGTTAGTTGGTATCAGCCGCATCTAGAGAAATCACTAAAGCTCATTGTTAACGCTGACAGCAATAGAGCAGCTCAAGTTATTGACGTTGGTGGCGGTGAATCAACACTAGTCGATGATCTTCTAGCAACGGGTTATAGAAATGTTAGCGTCCTAGATATTTCACAAAGAGCTATCGATGTCTGCAAAGCTAGGCTTGGTGAGCAATCTACTTCTGTAACCTGGTTTACTTCTGATATTCTAAAAGCTGCACTTCCTGAAAAGTTTTACGATATCTGGCACGATCGAGCAGTCTTTCACTTTCTTACTTCTGAAGAGCAACGCCGCAAATATGTGAGCCAAGTTGCACAGGCCGTAAAAACTGGTGGACACGTTATCGTGGCAACTTTCGGACCACAAGGCCCAGAAAAATGCAGTGGTCTTTCAACTATGCGCTACGATGCCGATTCGCTTCATGATCAATTCGGAACAAGTTTTCGCCTTATAGAGAGTGCCACAGAGTTACACAACACACCTTTTGGTACCACACAGCAGTTTCTCTATTGTTACTGCAAGCTGGAAAACTGACGATGTTAGCCTTATTCAGTAGTATTTGGCACTATCAATAATTTTCTTTGGCTCCGTTCATCAAGTTCAACATAATTGATTGCCCTGCAGCAGTTTTAGTATCAAGGCCTTCTTTGACTGCAATCAAATGTTTATCTTTCCCAATAAATTGATGGAAGATAGGCCTTAGCTCTAGCTGTTCCTCTCCATCTTTGTGGCAAAAGCGCGCAAGATCAAACGTGATCAAACCATCGGCTGCAGCGAGTGCTTTCATCGCATCAGACAGGCCAAGGCTTTCGGCGTACTTATCTTCAAAAACTTTGGTAATGCTATAGCCATGATGCAGGCAATAGTCATTAATGACTGCTCTTTGGGCGTCGCAGCTACAGAGATCGCCGCAATTTCGTACATAGGCTACAAGCCTCGTCTTTCTTGCCTTAGAGACTGTTTTTGTGCCCCAGCGACTGCCGAGGTCGGTACTGAGACCATCAAGAAGGTCATCACAGGAGCAATTGGATTCTGCCACGGTAGCCGCCGAGCGCGGGTGCAGTGGCTGTCTCAAGCGCTCATCACTTGAACTATCTCGATTTCTAAATCTGTCAAACATGTTCACGATAACTGGCCTCGAGTTCTAGCACTGATGCCTTACACCATAGCTCTATGTTCAGTACTTCACATCATCCTTCTGACTATTTGCTAGAGAATGACCTCAGTTACCTGTATTATAAAATTGCTCTGTTGCTTAGTATGAGGCGATTTATGCCCGAGATTTGGAGTTGGATGACTGGTGGCTTCATGCCACACGGCTATTGCCTGCGCTGGGATGGCCCCTTGTTGTCAGCCTTTATTCTAGGCAATCTTGGTATTGCATTGGCCTATTTCCTTATCCCAGTTGCCCTGCGCTATTTCATCGGCAAGCGCCGTGATCTGCCGTATACATACATGTTTAAACTCTTTGCAGCGTTTATTCTCTCTTGCGGTTTAACTCACATCGCCAAAGTCATTACACTGTACCAGCCTGTATATTGGCTAGAAGCTGGTCTAGACCTTCTAACTGCTGCAATTTCACTGGTCACCGCAGCTCTTCTGTTTCCCTTGATTCCACTAGCCCTGCAACTAAAAAGCCCGAAGGAACTAGAAATCGCCAACCAGAAGTTGCAACAGCTAACAGAGCAGTTACAGAAAGCCAAAGACTCTCTAGAAGAGCAAGTTGAAGAACGTACTGCCGAGTTACAGAAGGCGACAATCAAAGCCCAAGAAGCAGAAACCTTCTTTCGCGAGCTCTTTGGTCTGCTGCCTCAGATTGCTTGGACAGCTACAGCAGATGGCTCCATCGACTTCTACAATCAAAGTTGGTACGACTATACAGGTCGGACATTTGAAGAGATGCAAGGCTGGGGCTGGGAATCTGTTCACGACCCAGAATTATTGCCAGCCGTCAAAGAAAAATGGCAGGGTGCTATAGAGACAGGCACTACTTTTGAGATGAAATTTCCGCTTAAAGGTGCCGATGGTAGATTTCAGTGGTTTCTCACTCGCATACGTCCGGTGCGCAACGAGAGTGGACAAGTAGTTCGCTGGATTGGAATAAACACCAACATTCAGCCTGAAATGGACCAAGCCGCTGCCTTGGAGATGAGAGTGAAGGAACGTACTATTGCTTTGCTTGCAGCTAAAGAACTAGCCGAACGGGCCCTTGAGACAAAATCGAGATTTCTATCCACCTTAAGCCATGAAGTTCGAACACCTATGTCTGGTGTAATAGGCGTAGTTGAACTTCTCAATGTTACGGCCAAAGACGAAGAGATGCGTGAACTATCTGCCTTGGCCCTAGAATCGTGTAAGCGACTCCTACAAATTCTCAACGATCTTCTTGACGCCTCAAAACTTCAGGCTGGTGCAGTCACTATCGAGCATCGACATTTTTCTATCCACTCTCTCGTCGCTGAAATCGTTCAATTGGCTGTCGCGCAAGCCGATAAGAAGAACATTGAACTTTCAGCACTGGTCGAACCGGGTGTTCCTGACAGCGTTTGCGGTGACTCTCTCCGGGTAAGGCAAATCTTGCAAAATTTTGTTTCAAATGCTATTAAATTCACCAGCGATGGTAGCGTTAAATTGACAGTCGCACTTGCTAAAGTGACTATTGATGCAACTGTGTTGAAATTCGCCGTTAACGATACTGGTATCGGCATCGGTCCGGCCCATTGGGCGAAACTGTTCCAGCCTTTCGTGCAGGCAGAAGACTCGACCGCTCGAATATATGGTGGCACCGGTTTAGGTTTGCATATCTGCAAGACCTTAACAGAACTCATGGATGGAGAAATCGGTTTCGATAGTGAGGTTGGAAAAGGTTCCACATTTTGGTGCACCATTCCGTTTAGAGAACAGCTATGTCAGATCGAATAATACTATTTGTCGAAGATGATCCTATTTTGCAGATGGTCGGTAAGATGGCCGTCAAGCATCTTGGCTTCAAATGCGAAGTTGTGGCCACTGGCGAAAAAGCCTATGAACGAGCAAAAGACGAACTGATTTTGATCTTTATGGATGTCGGTTTGCCAGGCATTGACGGCCTGGAAGCGACTCGATTAATTAGAGCGAAAGAGCTTGCGGAAAATGCGAGGCATGTACCTATAGTCGCCTTGACTGGCCATGCCATAAGAGAGAAGTGCCTGGAAGCTGGTATGGACGACTTTTTGCAGAAGCCCGCCCTTATTGAAGATTTAGATCTAATGATCAAAAAGTGGATAACTCAGATAGAAGACGCCGAATGAAGCCCTTGCTTATAGCCCTGCTGATTCTGGCATTCAGCTCGATCGATGCAGCTAGATGCAAGCAGCCGATAGCTTTAACGATACCCGATGAGGAAGTGCTCTGTCAAAAGCAAATAGCAGCCTGGAAAGCAATTCCAGGCGACAATTCTGATTTCATTGCAGTGGAGCTGGAAAAGCTAGCTGCTCTTTATAGCGAAAATGGAAGAAACAGCGATGCTATTGCAAAGTACAAAGAAGCACTTGCTGTTAGAGAAAAGGCACCTAAGCCATCGGCATCGTTCATAGCCGTCACTCAAATCAAATTGGCCGATTGTTTAACACTGGCTCACCGTGATGCCCAGGCAGAGCCACTCCTTATCGCGGCCCTGGCGACGCAAACAAAGCTTCTTGGCAGAGGCAATCCAAATATTCAACCGACAATCAGGAAGCTAGCCGTTTGCTATAGAGAACAAAAACAATATTCGTCTGCCGAAATACTGTTCAAGGAGCTGCTCGCCACAATCAAGAAGCACATTGAGAGATCCAGATCATCTCTATCGTGGATGGATGAGATTTGCTATGCAAAAGAGCAATCAGACCTAATCGACAATTATATGCGGCAAAAGAACTGGGCTGAAGCAATACCGCTTAGTCAGAAATTGCTAGCTACTTATCAGTCAATGCCAAGCAATGAGCATGACAGCGATTCCCTTCCGTCGGCACTGCTTACAATGGGTGTCTGTTATAGCGAGGACGGCCAGTATTTGTTGGCAGAACCGCTATTTGAGGAAGCGTTAAAACTACTTCAATCATCACGAAAGCATGAGCCATCTTATTTAGCAATAGTTCTGAGCAAACAAGCCGACAATCTTGCGGCCATGGCTAAGTACAATCAAGCAGAGCCTTTGTACAAGGAAGCTTTATCTATTTGGGGAAGAGTAAATAGGCCAGGAGACGGTGATCAGCTCGATACTATAACAGGCTATGTAGCACTGCTGACAAAAACAAACAGAATTAGCGAAGCGGCAAAGTTGCAATCTCGGGCTGCTTTTATAAAAAAACACTTTGTATTTACCAGACTGCCTTTACCAAGAAGCTGTATGAATTGCTGGGGTACCCTTGAGTTCGGTGAAACAATTCGCCAAGAAAAAACTCTCATACCACCAAATTGAAGCAAGAGACTTCACCATCTACGGTGCCAAGATAAACCTTGTCTTTATTGATTAGTGGTGGTGCTTCAATTTGTTTGTGCAAGAATCGTTGAAAGCGCAGACTGCCATTTGCCGTGTCAAAGCCTTGCATCCAGCCTTCTTTGCTGACACAAATTACACTAGCTCCAATTGTCTCTAAAGCAGCGCCGGGCGAACCTTTGAGCGGGGCCTTCCACTTTAAGGTACCGGAATACTTCTCGCAGCAATAAAGCCATTTATTTTCACTGGCGAACATTACTGAAGTGAATACAATCACGCCGCTTTTTAGAATTGGACTAAAGGTCGGATATTCCCATATAAGCCGGCCTGTCTCAGCTTCGAGGGCGAAGCAGACACCGCCCTGGGTGCCGACATAAACAGTGTCAACAGAGGCCGTTGGCGTGCTAACGATGCGACCATCAGCGACATACTTCCAATTTAGTTTGCCACTGTGAGCGGCAATAGAGTAGACATGACCACCACGGGTACCGAAGTAAAGCGAGTCGCCATGGGCACGAGGGGCAGCAACAATGGCATCAAGAGCACTGAATTGCCACAAACGCCGGCCCATGCGTATGTCTAAGGCAATGACTTGCCCCGTGCGATCGCACACAATTACCTGATTGCCAGCCATAATTGGGCTTGCCAGCACCGGTGCTGGCCCTTCCCAGCTCCATATTATCTTGCCTGTGGTTGAATCAATAGCTTGAGTCTTTCCCGCACTATCGCTTACAACTAAGCGACCATCAAGAAAAATTGGTGATGTGAGAATGGGAGCATCGGCATCAAAATTGAATGACTGAACACCACTCTCAGCTTGAAGTGCGTATAGTCGTCCATCGGTAGAACCGACATAAACAGTCTTTTCATCGCGACTAATTACAGGATGAGCGGCCCAACCAATCGGTCCATGAGTGGGGAAAGTCCAAACAGCTGGCTCGTCTTGCGAAGTTTTTGCCGGGCTCAGGTTTTGCTTTTGCTCGGGAGTTTTAGCTGTTGGTGCTGGCGGAGTATTTGTTTCGGTATCAACTATCGGAGCGGAGATATTGTTATCTCTAACAAACGAAGGGACACCGGTAATAAATACTTCTTCGCCGCGCTCACCTTTCTTTATTAGAGGCTGATCCCGATTCTTTACCGCTTGTTGGTCAGCAATTTTGTCTGAGGGTTTGGCTACTTGAGGCTCTTTGGCCTCATGAATGACCTTGCCTGTTGGATTTCCGCCAGGTAGTACCTGGGGCTCTACTTGAACTGTATTGGAGGAATTCTTCTGAGCCGTCAGGCGCGCCTTTTCTTGCGCCAGGCTTTGCTCAAGTTCTGCATCGGTAGGCTCTGCAACAGCCGTATCACGCTTGGCTGTTGCTCGCGGAGACAGTCCCATTCGAGCTACACGCATTTCAAAAATCAAATCATCGACAATGCCTAGAACGTCGGTCATCGACTTATAGCGGTCATCAGGCTGCTTAGCCATCATGCGCTTGACCACGCGATCAAGTACTTCGGGGATTTCCGGGTTGAGGCGTTTGGCTGATGGCACCGGTGCATTTGTATGCTTCATTGCCATCTCAATCATTCCCTGGGCGCGGAAAGGCAATTGCCCAGTGCACATTTCAAAGAACAAGATGCCCATCGAATAGATATCAGAGCGGTGGTCTTGTTGTTCGCCGCGACAAAGCTCCGGAGACATATAAGCGGGCGTACCCATGCCCTTAGTGGCTGAGTTAAGATAAACTCGACCAACCAGCAAGCGGGCTAGACCAAAGTCTCCAATCTTCAAATCACCTTCATTGGTAATAAATATGTTGTCGGCTTTGACGTCCTGGTGAACCACCCCTCTTTTATGGGCGAAAGATAAACCGGAGGCCAATTGCTTCATCCAATTGAGACAATGTTCTAAAGGAAGAGGGCCCTGAGCCACCCGGGCAGCCAGGTTGCCGCCAGGTAGATACTCCATGGCCACAAAATGGTGCTCTCGGCCATTGCGAACTTCGGCACCAATATCAAAAACAGTGACGATATTTGGGTGGTCGAGTTGGGCTGCGAGCCTTGCTTCTTCTCTAAATACGTCTACATTTTTCTTATCTGCCATTAAGCTGGGCAAAAGCATTTTAATGGCAACATCGCGCAAGAGCAGCTCGTCGCGGCAATGATAAACAACCCCCATGCCACCCACGCCAATCTCTTCGAGCACCGAATAGTGGCCGTCTTCGAGTTTATCGCCGCGGGTGAATATTTTCGGGGGCAATAGTCTTCAATCTCCTGGCTGCTTGTTTATTATCTTCTGGTAATCTCGGGGTTGTAAGAAGGCGCTAAAATGACAACGTCAACCTCGGGAACTTACGATGAGCCAACCTGCATTAAACCAGTTTAACAGCACTTGCCCTCCGACCGGTGACCAGTCTTCAAGTAATGAAGTTACTTTTGATGCTTCAGCCAATCTGGTAACTAACTTAGCAGTAACGGCTACGGTTGCTCAAGGGCAATTGGTGCTAGAGCAAGAAGCCCAGGCAATATTGCGTGCTAAATCGCGGCTTGGTCCAAGTTTTGACAAAGCCTTAGAGTTGTTGCTCGGCTGCAGCGGCAAAATTGTGGTTACAGGCATGGGTAAATCGGGTCATATTGGCTGCAAGATTGCTGCGACCTTTGCCTCTACTGGTTCTCCAGCCTTTTTTGTACACCCGGCTGAGCTTCGCCACGGCGACTTTGGCATGCTCGACGAGCGCGACCTAGTTATTGCTTTATCCAGCTCTGGTGAAACTCAAGAAATTAAGTTGGTGCTTGAGCCTATTAAACGACTTGGGCTGAAGCTAATTGCCTTAACCGGCAATTTAGAATCAACCCTGGCTAAATATTCCGATGTCACCATTGATGTCTCAGTTGAAAAAGAAGCTTGCCCACTGAACCTGGCACCTACCACGTCAACTACTGTTGCCTTGGCCATGGGTGATGCACTAGCTATGGTGCTAATGTCAGAGAAGGGAATTGAGGCCGAAGATTTTGCCAAGAGCCACCCAGGTGGAAACCTCGGGCAGAAGCTCATTACAGTTGAAGGCATCATGCGCTGCGGCTTTGATGTTCCGATTGTTTCCCTAGATGCCACTCACGAGATGGTTGTCGAAGAAATTGGCAGAAAGAAACTAGGCTTTACAGCAGTTTGCGAAGACGATGGCAAACTCAGAGGAATTATCACTGACGGCGACTTGCGCCGCTCACTATCGAAGTACCGTGAACAAGTCTTTGATAAGAAAGCTCGCGATCTAATGACTGGTGGGCCAAAAACTATTGCCTCACATTCTCTAGCTGTTGAAGCTCTGCGCATGATGGAGAAGCACTCTATCTCTGACATTTTGATTGTTGACGGCAATATGAGACCGGTTGGCCTAATCGACTTGAAAGACTTGCTTAGGGCTGGGATTATCTAAATAGGCGCTATGCCATTCCTAAATTCAAGTTGCTCGGCTTCACGGCGGGCTAGGATGGTTTGACTATCATCAGTTAAATTAGCATCGCGGAAGGGCACCTGTGAGCTTTTGCCGAGGCGACGCAACTCTTCACCAGCAATTTCAAAAATGCAGGAATTTGGCATTAGCAGAAGCGACTGCACTAGTTCTTTGTTGCTCGATTTTATCGCAATGGTGCCACCGTTTTTGCGGCCAAGGCCAGTGGTGCGGTAGACATTAAAGCCCAGTGAAATCAAGGCACCGCGAACAGCTGGAGCACTAGCATAGGTAAGAAGCGCACTGTCCTCAGACATTGACTGGAAGTAATGGCGAAAGAGATCGATGCTCCACAGCTCGGGCACTTTCTTTGGCGAAAAAGGATCGTGGTAAATAAGGTCATAATTTTTAGACGGATAAGAAGCTCTCTCAAGCAAGAACTGACGCAGATCACAGATGTTGATTCTAAAATTCAACTCTGCCAGGGTCTGATTTTTCAAAGCAGCAAAGCATGGCTGCGCCAGTACCTCTGGTACTACGGCCAGCACTTCTGGATCTAATTCAACGGCATCGACCTGTAATGAGAACTGCTTTGAGGTCGCTAGGTAATTTGCTAGTGCCAAACTGTTATAACCCAGGCCAAAGCAGCTATCCAACACTTGCAACGCTCCACCAGCCCTAGCCAGCTTAAGGAACTGCAGGGCCGGCTCAACGTAGTTAGTGACCGCCTCTGTATATGCACCAGCACGGTTGTGATACAACTCGTCTAGATTGTTTTCATGGAGTGAAAGCGAGCCATCTTCTGTGGTGGCAAGACTAAAATTAGCCATTGGAATTGAGCTCAAGATCTAGCACTATCTTGCCAATATTTTGATCAGCTTCCATCAGGGTATGAGCTGCCGCAGCTTGTTCCAAAGGAAATACTTTCTCAATAATTGGCTTGATTGCGCCACTGACGAAATAGGGCAGAATGTTCGCTTCAAAAGCTCTGGTAACTTTCGCTTTTTCATCATTGCTGCGTGATCGCAAGGACGTTCCTCTAACGGTTATGCGCTTTGTCAGAAGGGCTGCCAAATTAAGTTCGCACTTGGCACCAGCCAATAGGCCCACGACCATGATGCGACCAAGGCGGCGCACGCATTTGAGGTCTTCTTCTACATAGTTGCCACCCACTAGTTCAAGAACCACATCAACACCAGAGTTTGGAGTGATGGCATTGACTGCATCTGCAAACTGGCCACCTTCAATTGTCAGCACATGATCAAATAGTGCCTCAATTCGCTCAGCTTTAGCCTGCTGCCTTACTGTGCCAATTACTTTTACATTCATAGCTTTCGCGATTTGGGCAGCGGCGATTCCTACCCCACTGGCTGCAGCGCTCACCAGTAAGGTCTCATGGGCCTTAAGTTCTGCTTGCAAGCAAATAGCATCATAGGCCGTGATGTAGGCCTCCGGAACAGCCGCAGCCTCAACGTAGGAGAGATTGGCTGGAATATGCATGACTGTAGAGGCGTCAACGGCAATGTACTCCTGGTAAGTACCGGCTGGCGCTAAACCAAAGACACGGTCGCCAGCCTTAAAATCACCTACATTTACGTTTGCACCTACGGCCTCCACCACTCCAGCATATTCAAGGCCCAAGACATCTTGGACTACATCGGCTGGGGCCGGATACTTACCTTTACGCTGCAGTGTATCGGCTCTGTTAATTGCTGTTGCTTTGATCGCCACTAGAATTTGCTCAGCCGAGTAAAGTGGCTTAGAGCGGGTCTGTAGTTGCAATACCTCGGGGCCGCCCGCTGCTGTAATGACGATTGATCTCAAGATATTTACCTTCCACTTACAAGTTCGAATACTGAACATAACAATAGGGGTCTATTGTCTCAATAAAGGTCGACAAGTGGTGGTCTGCACTTGTATTCTTATTGGGTTATGAAGATGAAGTTGTTTGATATTGTGAAATCGCAGCGCGATACGTTTGACCCTGATGAGCGCTTAGAGCTAGACCCTGAGCATATTCACAGCAAGGCCAAGAAAGATGTCTGGGACAAGCTGGGAGCGGTGGCTCCCATCATCTCAGGGGCACTGATATTTGTAATGGGCGGCTGGTTTACCTATACCTACAACCAGCAACAGCTGCGCCTGCAAGAAATTCAAACCATTGAGAAATTTATCCCCCACCTGATGGGCAACGACCAAAGCAAACGGGCAGCTATTCTTGCCATTTCATCGCTGACCAATGCCGAGTTAGCTACCAAGTTTGCTCAGATTTTCTCAAGCCCTGGAACAGTTTCGGCCCTGCAGTCACTGGCCGAGAACGGCAACGAGAAAGACAAAAATATCGCTACAGACGCACTAGCTCGGGCTCTAGAGAACCTTGCTGCTCGAGAAAGCCGGTTGAATGAGATAGAGACCGCTTTTCACAAAGCTGCGACCGATAGCACTGCTCATCCGGCTAAAAGTGATAATCCTCTTGACCAAATCGAAGAGGCCCAGAAGCTCGAACGTCTAGCCATTACACTGCGTGAGCGCGGTCACCTGGGAGCTTCCGAATCGCTCTTGAAGCAAGCTGTTAACGTTCGACTGCGCGCCACTGGCGACAGCAGAGACGTTGTCAACACACTCAAAAAACTTTCTGAGGTGCAATTAGCTCAAGGTAATAGTGTCGAAGCAGAAGAGACAAATAAGAAAGTAACAACACTGGAAAGTAAGTTGAACCCTCAGCCAGTTGCTCCTCCGCCAGCAGTAAAGCCAGTGGAAGAAGCTGTCAAAGTTGAGAAGGTTCCAGCTATTGAGGCTACTGAAAAACCAGCTGTTCCGGTCAGCGAAGTAAAGACCGAAGTGGAAACCAATTAAATTCAGCCGGTGATATATTCGCCCCAGTACTCTGTGCGTTCTTTCCAGTCACAGCCAGCATTGCCGCATATTAGCGTGACCTTTGAGCCTTTAGTTTCAAGGTTCGAATCACCAGCACCGTCCCAAACAGACTCAGTCATTTCTACAAATTTCTCGAACGACTTTACTGGTTTCTTACAAGTAGGGCAGGTCATTTTGCCACTGGCGATGGCTTCTTTAATAGTTGAAAGTGACACGGCTATCCTCAAAATAAATGGTGTTTAGATTTTAGCTGAAGGCTGAACAAACTGCAGCTCTGGTAAGTGCGAACGCAAAATTCTATGAAACTCCTCGGTATCGAGTTTTTCAGGCAGTGTCAAGAATCGTAGACTCTTAATCTTTTCAATAGTTGGTAGGCAATTTGAAGTCAAATTATCGCATCCCTCTAGGTCAAGAGACACAAGCTCTTTCAGGCCTTCCAAATTGTGTAAATCAGCGTCAGAAATAAGACATCCGTTCAAAAACAAAATATTGAGATGATGCAGTCGAGCTAACTGCTCTAAGTTCTGGCTCGTAAGAACGCAGCGATTTAAGATCAGTCCATAGAAATTCGGATTCACTGCGGCAAGAATTGGACCAACATTAGTCACCTTCTCAATATTGAGTACAATTAAACGCTTAACCAGAGCACTCTTGGCCAAGACATCGCCGCTGAGATTAGAACGGCTGATGACGAGGGTTCGCAGCCTCGTTAAAGGCTCGAGCGCCTTTAGGTCGGCGGCTTCCAATTTAGAATCAGGAAGCTCCAGGCAATCCAAACTCTTTAATCGAGCAATGTTTGCAATCAATTCACTACTTCGTTTAACATCTTTAGGAATTTGCAATACCAGCAAATCGTTTGGCCGAAAATAAGCCAACAGCTTTGGATACTCGCCAACTAACTCATTGGCCTCAAATCTCACTGCGGCGCCAACTGGAACCAATACAGGCCCCTGAGCCGAGGCCTTCAGGCTGACTCCTTTGGCAGTAAAACTACTTGGAATAAATATCACCCGACCAATTGAGAATTTCTTAGGAAAATCAAACTTAGTTTGACTAGAGCCATCTTTCAATACTATTTTTTGTGAAAACGGCTTGAACTCCTGCCGTAGAAAATCTTGGATGGTTGATTTTTCAACGGCTTCAGTACTTTCGAGCTCATCACCTTTGTCTATACCTCTAACAACTTTTTTTCCAACGGCTCCTTCCATTTCTTCGCCATAGGAGCCCATGCCTGGTGCTTCGTTCAGTGCACTATTGAAATCAACTTTTGGTCCAATCGGCTGAATCTTTTTTGCAGAAAGTGGTCCAATCAATGTGTATAAAACTGCACTAGCAAAAACAACAGTACTAGAGGCAACCAGTAAAATTAGAGACCACTTTACATTGTGACGCTTCTGCTCGTTTGTTCCTTCACCGGTGGCGTTTACAGAATCATTCTGCTCTGTCTGTTCATCCCAGTCATACTCTCTTCGATTATCATTGGCCTGATCAATTGAAGATACCACCGGCGATGCCTGACCAATTTTGATCTGTATCTTTTGTAATTCGTTCTCAACTTCAGCTAGTGATTGATAGCGCGCCTCTGGCGATTTAGACAACATCTTATCGATGATTCGCTCTAGCTTTGCCGGATACTGCAAATCAGGTGAAACTGAGTTCAAAAGCGGTGGTGCATCTGATTGATGCATCATGGTTGTTTCAATGGCTGTACGGCCACGAAATGGGGTAATACCGGTGAGGGCCTTGAACATGCTGACAGCAACAGAATACATGTCAGACCGGCCATCAAGTTTGCTGCCCGTACATTGCTCAGGGCTCATATACAAAGGACTGCCAAAGACCTCTCCTGGCCTTGTTACGCCTTGAATGGTATGACCATCATCGTCTACCAATTTGGCAATGCCAAAGTCGACTATCTTGACCTGAAGCTGCTCGGCTGAGGCATTGCCCAACAACATGATATTGGCCGGCTTAATATCGCGGTGTATGATACCGCGCGAATGAGCATAGGCAAGGCCAGAGCATACCTGACGAAAGATGTGGAGAGCCTGGCTTAACGATAATGTCTTATTACCTTTGAGGTAGTCAGCCAGAGACTCACCGACTAGAAAATCCATTGTGTAATATGGCCTACCGCTGTCAGTTTGATTCATGTCGTAGATTTTTACGATGTTTCGGTGTTCCAGCCTAGCGATGGCCTGTGCTTCATTGCGAAAGCGCTGCCAAACAGCTTCTGAGAGTTGACTGGTCTTTAAAATCTTAAGGGCGAGAATTTTGTTGAGTTGAGAATGTTCAACCTTGTACACAAGGCCCATCCCGCCCTCGCCAAGAAAGTCGAGGACACGATAAGTGCCATCAATGATCGTGTCAATTTCTAGACTTCTGGAGTGGTTGGTCATGGGGCAAGAACACTATTTGATAGACGTAGCTATTTATACCCGATTAAGTAATGAATAATTTTTGCTCTAACCAGCTAAACTCTCTAACCTACCCCTCTGTTCGACTTTGAGGAAACCGTGAATTCGTCTAAATTATTGCTGTCAACGGCATTTGTTCTAGCCTCAAGCATTTATACGGCTTTGCCACATGTTGAAGCAAAAAATGCCGACACTCGGGCTTTATCTCCCAAAGTTGCTTCTAGTAGTGACAGCTACGAACTAAACTTTCCGACAGAGAGCGCTCTTGCTCAAATCTTGTGGAACAGACAGGCCGATGGCAACTCGATAGTCAAAGGTAAGGGCAGAGCCAAAGGGCGGGTTCTGGCTCGTGGCAAAGTAAGATTGCCCAAAAATGTTTCTTTCGAGGTCGTGCTCATTCCTGAAGCACTAGAGCACATGGACAGCATCGAGCAGTTAGCGGCTCTGCCAGTGATGAACATCATCGCAGCCAAACTTGACTTCACCGACGAGCATATGCGCCACTTGAGAAACTTCAAAGGCCTATTACATCTAAATCTCGACGAAACACTTATAACAGACAAGTCTGTTGCCTTAATTGGCACATTTAAAAACTTGGCTACGCTTAGAATCAGCGTTACAGACGCAACCGGTGCCAATTTTGAGGCGCTATCAAAACTTTCGGCTCTAACCACCCTAAATATTCGGGGCATTAGCCTGCGGCAGGGTAGCCTGACCAGGCTGCAAGGCGCGTTAAAGCAGTTAACCGACCTCGATATGAGCAGTATAAATTTAGGAAAAGAAGATGCAGCGGCACTGGCCGCAGCCACTCAGTTGAAATTACTGGACATCGCTGGTAATAAGCGATTCGACGACTCTTGCATTGGCTATTTGGCTGGCATGAAGCACCTAAAATCTCTCAATATAACTGACACCTCGGTCACTGATAAGAGTCTCTCTGAACTAGCCAAGTTACCTAAGCTTAAGTCGATAACCGTTAGAGCAAGAACATTTTGGCGCTCTGGCCAACCTAGTCAATTGAACGGGCGCCTGAAGGTCATAGATTCAGCCTCGAAAAGCAACACTACCGTGGATATGTTTAGCCCTCTGCACTAGTGACTGATTAAGTAACAACTGCATTTAAAGTTATCGGCAAAGACAAGCAATAATCTCTTAACTCGCTATGATCAAATGATGGCAGGAGCAGCAATGAATTCAACCGAATGCGGTCGTCGCTTTGAAACGACCATGGCAGTTAAAGTGGCTACTTATGATATCGACTACGCCAATCATGTCTCAAATATCGTTTATTTTCGCTGGCTAGAAGACCTGAGATTGCAGCTTCTCGAAGAAAACTTCCCCCTAGAAGAGTTAATGGCTGAGGGATATATGCCAATCTTGGCCTCGTCTGCCATTGAATACAAGAGAGCAATAAAATTATTTGACAAACCCATAGGCCACATGTGGATCGAGAAGCTAGGCGCTGCAACCATGCATTTTATGGGCGAATTTAGGGTAGACGGAGTGCTGACGACAAAAGCCAGCCATATCGGTCTCTTTGTCGATTCAGTAACGCAAAAGCCCGTGAAGTTGCCAAAGCAGATTGTTTTAAAGTTTGAAAATTACAACAAATAATTATAGTAGAAGTGAAGCTAGAGAGCGGGAAACATAGATGCCTACAAACAAACCAGCAAAAGCAGCCCAAGAGCCGGCCACAGTACTCGTAACTGGAGCCACCTCTGGCATTGGTAAAGCCATTGCTCTGGGCTTTGCCAAGAACAATTTAGCTATTGCGATAAACGGCTTTGGCAAAGATGACGAAATCGCTGAAGTGCTCAGTGAGCTTAAAGCGGCCGGTGCAAAGGAAGCCATTCATGTGCCCTCAGACATGAGCGTGACTGCCGACATTGAACGACTGATCACCACTACACAAGAAAAATTGGGTAGTCTTGATGTCTTGGTCAACAATGCTGGAATTCAATACACTGCAAATATAGAGGACTTTCCGGCTGAAAAATGGGATCAGATAATCTCAATTAATCTGAGTTCGGCTTTTCATACAACCAGACTGGCGCTACCCATGATGAAAGAGCGCAATTTTGGCAGAATAATAAACATAGCCTCAGTACATGGACTGGTGGCTTCCGTGCAAAAAGCGGCTTATGTCGCGGCCAAACATGGCATCATTGGATTGACGAAGGTAGTTGCCCTGGAATGCGCCCAACAAAACATTACTGCCAATGCCATCTGCCCAGGCTGGGTGCTGACTCCATTGGTTGAAGCACAGGTGAGCGCCATAGCCACAAAAGATGGTATTAGCCGAGATCAGGCAGTAGAAAAACTACTTTCGGAAAAACAGCCAAGTTTGCGCTTTGTCGCCCTCGAAGAGTTAGCCGCACTGTGTCTCTTTTTATCATCGTCTAGCGCGGCTTCAATTACTGGTGCTTCAATGCCAATCGATGGTGGCTGGACTGCAAGATAGAATCTTGCCAAGGCCAAAAGCCAAGATCTAGAACGAAATCTAGATTAAGCTTAAGTACGAGGTCGACTGCGATCGCACTGTCCCTGGAAATCCCGATGAATAAAATAGCACTGTCACTTCTTGCACTATCGTCTCTACTTCTATCGTCAACAGCGACAACTGAAGCAAAGCCGGCACAACTTATTGACTGTGCTAGTGCTTGCAGAAGCTGGCTAGGCAGGGCCGATCTTCTCCACTCACGGGTTGGTGTAGAAGTTATGGAACTACCCAGTGGCAAAGTCGTATTCGAAAGCGACGGCAGTAGGCGTTCCACCCCAGCATCGACAGCCAAAGTAATCACTACTTCTTGCATTTACGATGCCCTTGGTCCTAATTATGTTTATCACACCAGACTGGTAAGCAATGGTGTAATGAGCGGTACTGTTCTTAAGGGCGATTTGATATTAGAGACAAGCCAAGATCCTAGCCTCAATCGCAGCGATCTAGTCACTCTAGTTAGGGACGCTGGTATAACCTTAGTTGAAGGCAAAGTATTAGTTTCTTGCCCGGCCGAAGGGCACGACAACTATGCAGTCAGCTGGCTAGCAGAAGACTTCGGCCAAGACTGGATGCCAGTTTCATCTAATTTAGTCGTTGACCGCAATATCGCTTTCATTAGTGGTTTGCCGAAACAGCTGCGCGTCGCCGATAGCAGAGGAAGCGGTCTAGCAATTCTAGAAACGCTCATACAATCGGGAATCGGCACCGCCTGGCTCTCTCTCGACCCAACTAATAATATAGTAACCATCAGTCGTGGTACCGCTTTTGGTAGCAACGGAAAGATAGATAATTCAATCAAGAGAGATGGTCCCTATGTGGTAGCCAATCCCGATGCCTATAATACTTCTATTTTTCAATCTATTTTGAACGACCAACACGTTAAGACTTCAATGCAGGCCACAATTTCTAAGGACAACCTTAAAGAGGGCTCAGGCGATTACCGCACTATCCTTGCCGACCACAGCTCGAAGCCCTTGTCTCAAATTATTCGTCTCTGCCTTCATGAGAGCGATAATTTGTACGCCCAACAATTGTTGCGCACCATAGCTCTGACAGATATCAATAAAGCTAAAGCTGGCAAGACAGCAGGTAAGGGCAATCGTGTCGAGACAAGAACCTTAGAAGAGAGAGGTTTGCTCAAGGTAGGCGAATGGCTATCATCGCTTGGAGTACCAGGACGGGAAGTGGTTTTGTTTGATGGCTGTGGCCTTTCGCGTAAAGACTGCGTCACTCCACATGCTCTCAATTTAGTCTTAAAACATATGGCGGCTGAGGCCGATAGCGCTCCTTACCTCGAACTTCTGAGAGCAACTGGCGAAGGCAGTAATTCTTATCGCTTCAAAACTGGTGCAATGGATACAGTACGAGCAATCAGCGGCATATTGGTGAATAATTTCAATCAGACCGAAGCTGTAACCATAATGATCAATGGCCATACACCATCAGTAAAAGAGCTGCGCATTGCCCTCTCTGATTTAATTGAGCGATTAAAGAGAGCTCCCATAAGTCGCGCCGAAACCAGTACTAAGGCTACTACCAAAGCAGCAACAAACAGTTCTATTGCTAGCGCCAGTGCATCAAAAGCAGCAGTGTCCGTAAAGAAGACGACATCTCATCACCGTAAGCATCATCACTAACCTAGTGAACGTGATGACTTACCGAGTTAAGGTTGGCAGCTAAAATAGTATGTTTCTCTGGGCTTTCTTGCTCTTCGTAGACGGCCTTAATTCGTTTTTTCAAAGCTAAAAGAGTGCGCGGCAGTTCGCCTTTCACTCCTTCTCTAACTATCCACTGAGGAACAAAGAAACCTGGATCAATGTACATGCTATAGGTAAGTTCAGTTTTGGCGCCACCGTCAGCAGGGCTCATATCCCAGAAACCACGAAAATCTTTTAGTGTTCCAGCAATGCGCTTAAATTCAATACGCCCACCTCTTTCGGTCTGCTGGTAGCGCGACTCAACGGTGTAAGCCAACTGCGGCAAGAAAGGTATAGGAGCTGTATCTAGGGTCATCTTCAATACCGATAGGTTGGCCTGATCGGTGACAACCTCTACACCTTTTACGCGAGGGGCAATGCGGCCACGAAATTCAAAGGGATTGACCATGATTGGCCAGACCTTATCTGGAGATTGATCAATGATTATCCGACCAGTAACAAATTTCTGTGACCCTACACATTTCAGACCAACTACAACTTCACCGCGGTTGAGTTTAGCCATGGTGTTTTTTTCTTCGGTCTGAACTTGTTCGTCGTGAGGGTTGGCAAAGGCAGGCACCGCCGGTGAAGCCATTGTTAGACTGAGAGCGAAAATAGTACAAAGCGAAAAGTTACGAACGTGCTTAGCGACTTGCATAAAACTTAAAAAGGGCATGGTCTCTCCAGAACTCTCACCTGCAGCGAATTTTGAAATTTCATTTGTCCAAAATTTCTAAAAAGATGCAAGGCTGACCTTATAGTCGTCTAAAAGATATAAGCCGTCAAGAGGGCAATACTCACGATGTATATATCTTTGCAAGCTCCGAGAGGTGCACCATGACAAGGATAATTGCTATTCGATAGATATCAAGAACTAGATCAAGCAGGAAAGATTTATCTTCGCTGTTGAGAAAATACTCATTATCAGAAGGAGGTGCGAGCGGAGATGTTCACCACATCTGGTGGCTTGAAGACGACCGCTCCGCAACTGTGCCCACCGGCCCCTTCAACTTGACTTCATCATTGGGGATACTTAGGAAGAATGATTTTGTCGGTATGTTAAGAGAATCTGGCCTTGACTACTGAGCTGGGGTTATAATAGCTGCGAATTGCCGTAGCTCGGCGCCTGTAGCGCTTCAAGTACTCAAGAGGACACGTAATGCCTACCTTTGATAAAGATCAACAACCACTTTTTGCAAGGGAAGGTTTGTTCAGACAAAAGTTGAACCAACTGCGTACTGGTGAGAACAACAATCCACGTACACCTCCAGATGCTTCGACCCGCTACAAAGAACTTGAGCAAGGCAGCTACTTGTCTAACGTCAAGAACAGCATTGAAAAAGTTGACCCATCAGAGAAGGAGCGGGCTGCGCTGCTCGACCAGTCCACTGAACTCTATAATCGTTCAGCGATCACTCGCATTATCCGCGACGAGTTAAAGCGCTCGAAACGATATAAGCACAACCTCAGCTTGCTTGTAGTTAGCATAGATGAGTTCGACGGTGTGGCAAAGAAACATGGTGCCACCACTGCTGAATCTATTATCAAGGGTGTGGCTTCATTCTTAATGGCCATCATTAGAGACGTTGATATTCCAGCTCGTTTCGACAATGGTGTTTTCCTTGTTCTTTGTCCTGACACCGAGCCAAAGGGTGTCAGTGTTTTAGCCGAAAGAATTCGCAGCAAGATCATGCTCACCAGAGTGTCTGACGTCGGTCAGAATTGGCACGTTACTGTAAGTCAAGGTATCGCTGGTTTTCCTGGCGCTGCTGTTAAAGGCGAAGAGCTTATTCAAAACGCAATCATTGCTGCCAATACAGCCCAGAAAAATGGCGGCAATCAGACAGTACTAGCTGACTAAAAACGAAGCTACCAATTGTAGGATTTGAGGACCTTTTCTAGGTCCTCTTTCTTTTTGCTATTCTCAGCCATTTGTAAAATCAAAGTACATTGCTCTTCGTTCAATCTCTTGCTCTTGAGATAGTCGTAAGCAAGGTTAGCGGCATTTGGTTTAGATCCCGCCGGGAAGCCGCAGGCAGAAAGAAAATCTTCAAAGCTAATATCTGATCTATCGTTTTTCTGTTGATCGTTCTGCAGTAATGCTCTGGACAAGCTAATGTCAGCTTCTTTTACTTTAGTTAGAACTTGACTGGCATCCTGGGGGGCAATGGTGCCATTAGTCACCATCTCTTGCAAAATAAGCGCCTGATTAAGCTCCACGTCAGTAAGTAGATTCAGGCGAATAAGCATTCGACCGAGTGGAACTTCTTCACTAACTCCCTTATCTAAAGCGCTTAGAAGGGCTTTCTGCGATACCATTCCGGAAAGCAGGAGTAACTCGCCCAATCGAATTGGTCTTACTCTGCGAGCGGTCAAAGCAGAAGAAATGAGGCCGCTATCTCCAGGGGTTCCACCTTTTTGAGAAGCACTCATGGTCTTCTTGATGCAGTCAATTGCTTGCTCGCGAGAAAGCTTGTGGTCGCGTAAAAGTGCTTGAGCAATCAAAGCCACAAAGGCTACTCGCTCGTTGACAAAGCCGCGCAGAGCTAATACTCGAGCTAGCTGTAGGCCAGTTGTAAACGATACACTCAAGCCGGTCTCTAAAGCCGCCTGATCAATGGCGGAAGCTGCCAAAAGCAATTCACCTAGACGGTTGGCCGCATTGAAATACTCACTGTCGATACCCAGCTTCTCCATGGCGGCATTCAAACTTAAGCCTTCTTTGGCTATTAGTTTAAGAGCGGAAGTTGCCACCTCTTCTGTAATCAGCTGATCGCGAACGAGAGATTGCAGACTTAATGCCTGCCTAAAGTTCTCTTCCGTTAGAAAACTCGAGGCAATTAAGACTCGACCAACAGGCACACCTGTTTTCAATGCCACGGGCATGGCATCAGCTAATTGAGGCAACGTAACCAACTCAGACTGAACCAAGAGGTCGCCAACCAAAACTTGAGAAGCTCTTTTTTGCATGATAGAAGTCTACCGCACTGTCTTAGTTTTGCTCTCAATTCGCTTCAAGCGAACCGCTATTTTTTCAGCTTCTGAAGTGCGACCGCACTGCTTGAGAAAAGCCTTATAGTGAACCAGGAAAGGGCTCACCTTTGAATCGTCTTCTGGATTCTGAGATTCAATTGTGGCGATGGCACGGCGAAAAAGAATTTCTGCCTGCTTATGGTTACCATGCCAACAATAAAGCCAAGCCAGGTCGGGAAGAAAAGCAGCAAAGCGCTCAGAATTGGCACCGGCATAGCCCTCTTGATAGCGCATCGCTAGCTCATATAGCCGTTCAGATTCAAAGGCGTTGCCTTTTCTATGTTCAAGCAAAGACAATCCAGCCAAGCTATTTACTAGCCCAGGATCCATATAGGCATTGGTCTCGGCAATATCTACTGCTTCTTCAAATGAAGTTTTTGCCTGAGTCAATGAACCGTCTTTGAGAGAAATTCGAGCTTGATGGTCTTTATTCCACCACTTCTGCAAGTTAGTGCTGACTTCAGGGTCAGATGTCTCACCAAATTTTGTCTCAATGGCATGAACAGGGCTACAAACCAGTATGGATAAAACAATTAAAAGACCGACAAGCGAGGGGAGCAATTACTTACCTGTTTCTTGGGTTTTATCTTGAGGCTTCTCTTGAATTTTTTCTTGAGTCTTAGCTTGCAGTTTGGCTAGTCTCGCTTCAAAAGGCGCAGCCTCAGCAGATCTGCCATTTGCTTTGAGAGTATCAACTACATATTGAAGAATAGTGGGGAAATTAGCATGTTCTTCACCAATGTGGCTCTTGGTCTTTTGGGCCAGACGAGCTTCCATAGCTGCTACGTGAGCTGCAGGATTGGCCAATATACGTGCCTTCAAAATATCAGCGCTGCCCTCATCAGGGGCGACTGGAGCAGCAACCTTGCTTGCTGTTGCACCAGCACTAGTGGCAGGATTGCCAGTAGCAGGTATACTGCCGGCCGGAACAACAGTTTTAAACTCTTTATTACTGTCCATATTGGCTTCTAGCCGAGTCAATAGCACCTTGAGTTTATCTATTCGGTCAAGTAACTCGGCATCTATTGCCGTAGCAGCAATGTCATCTATGGCCAGAAACTCAGCAATATTTGCCTTGCCAGCATTAACAGCCTCTTTGTCGAGGTGACGTAAACTTGTCAAAAGCTCGCTACGTTCTGGCTTTCGTAAACCGTCCTTGAGTTCGTAGGTCTGAAGGTCAACTTTTCCATCAGCACCCTGGGCTTTTTGTGTCGTCAGGCTAACGGCCTGCAATGCGCCGTTAATTGCCTCGCCGACCACAGCTAAGCTCGATCTAGATATTGAAATAACTCGATTTTCTTTGGTCTGACCGTGGTCGACAAAAGTAACTTGAGCCAATTTGTACTCTACTGGAGCTGCTTCCAAAGCCTGCTCAGCCAACTTTACAGCCTCAAGCTTGAGCAATCGCTCACTCATGTTGCTATCGAGAGCAGTGGTAATCAAAATCTGATCGTCTTTTAGTTGAGTATTTACTCTATTTGGTCTGACATATTGCCTTTCGCTCAAATAGCTGGCCACACGTTTTGCTGGCTCTAAAATCGAATCGTCTTTGATCACTAAAGACTTAAGCAGTTCATCTTTTGAGACTGCTCCGGCAGCGAAGGCTTTTACATCGCCGGCAGTTACTGACACTTGTTTAAATGAACTCAGTGAAGTGGAATTGTAGAAATAGACAACCACTCGGGGAACTTCACCCGGAGCTAAATCTACTAATGTCTTAGCAATCAAAAGCGCTTCAATTTTACAGTCGTTTTGGTTAGCCTTCGGATTCTTATAAGTTGCAACTTCAATACCGTCTTCTGCTACTCGCGCATTCAAGCGAATAGTTGGAGCAAGAATTTTTGCCTTTTCTAGAGCATCAACAGCCTCGCCATCACTAGGTAGAGCAAGCGCTGGTATACCCCAAAGCAGAGAGGAGATTGCCAGACCGGAAACTAAAATTACCTTCTTCTCGCCCACGCTCAGGAGCCCCCAGATTCCAACAGGTTTTACCTATTATAGATGAAGGTTCTAACTATTGTAGGGTGGGCGCCAAAGCTCGGGCCAATTATTCGAGGTTAAAACCCAAACTGCGACCTAATTTAAACCAGAATGTATCTTTAATACGATCAACTCGAGCCTGAGTCTTAAACAACAAATCTCGGCTCTGCTCGTGGGTAGCCTGTTCAGCTTCTAAAGCCTCTTGCAACTGACTAACTTGTGTTTTGAGTTCACCAACCAACAGCGCCTTATTAAAAAGCTCAGGCATATACTTAAGTTGATCGGCATTGGCAGCCAATTCAAGATCACGGGTACGGATATCAAATTCGCGATCTTTAACTTGGCGACGAAGTTGCACCAATTCTTTGCGCTGAATATCAATCATCTGCTGCAATCTAGAGTCAGCTTCGTAGTCGTCTTCTTCTATGATACTTCTCAGCATCATAGGTGCTGATTTAAAAATCTCGGCACCACCGACAAATGCATCAACCTTAGCTGGCGAAAAATCAAAGATATCAATATCAGCTGAAGCTTCAAGGGCATTAACTGCCTCGGCTTCTTGATTGAGCGGAAATTCAATGAGATTTGAAGGCTCACCATCAGAAACTTTTTCAATTTCGTCGCCGAAAATTTTGTTCAGTAGTTTCTCAAGATGTTGAACATCTGTACTGATCTTGAGAGAGTCGCTAGGCAGCACGTCTGCTTCAGAGGGAGACTTCGAAGTGGAGAAGCTTTGCATTTATAACCTACTTAACTTGACAACCGCATATGGTGACCATTGCGCTTAAATGTTATCTCAGCTTCCCAAAATTGTACACAGTTAATCTTGCGAATTAACGTAACCATTTTTATGGCGAACCTATATAGAAGTGATGCAGAATGCACCCCCGCAAGATATCTCAGTTATGGTTTGGTCTTTTACTTGGCAAGAGTGCCACTGAGAACAGTGACTGCTTTCTTCGGCTGGAAGTATTTATTCATGGCAGCGTCGACCTTCTCTTTGGTCAATCCAATGTAGTGACTGGATATATTGTCAAGCTCAGTGGTGCCAAGTCCAAGAAATTCAAATTCAGTTAAGACCCGAGCTATTCCTAAAGAAGAGGATAAACCGACCTTGAATGAACCAAGGGCGCGACCACTTTCTTTGGCCAGATCATCTTTACTTATGCCTTTAGTCATATAGTCGGCCAAAGTCTCATCAACAAGCTGCAATGCCCGTTCAACGTTCTTAGGATTGGCCGAGAGAGAAACAGACCAAGGAGCGCCACCGAAAGCAGTATCAGCAAAAGTAGAATAAATTCCATAGGTCAGCCCTGCTTTATCGCGGACAACCTGACCTAGTCTTGAAGTTATAGTGTCTTGGCCAAGGGCGGCGTTGGCGATACGAGCGGCGTAGAAGTCATCAGCCGAACGTTTAACTGTGCATGGATGAGCCATAACGATGTCGACACTGGCTTTTTCTGGCAGCTCAATTTCAATTCTTTTTGCTTTTGCTGGCAATGGGCAATCAGGCAGGATAATGGCAGAGGGCTCTTCACCCTTCCAATCGCTAAATTGCTTCTCGACTAACTTAAGGGCTTGATCGATATCAATGTCGCCCACCAAAGTCAAAATTGTAGCCTTAGGACTAAAGAGCTTTTTGTGAGTAGCATGAAGACTTGCTGTCTGAACCGCTTCCAGTTCTTTGAGTTGTTCATCAAAATCTTTATCATAGAAGAGATGTTCTTTGGTATAAAGCGCTTGTCTAAGCTTGTTCCAGGCCATCGAACGAGTGTTCATCTTCGATTCTACAACTCGGGCACGCCATTCAATTTTGGTTTTATCTAGCTCTTCTTGATCAAGTAAAGGATTGCGAATTACGTCACTCAATAACTCAAGATAGTGAGGTAAATCTGCCACCACTAAATGGGTGCCAAGGCCGACTCGATAGTTGTCGACGAAGAACTCTAGAGCACCAGGAATACCCATCTCTTCGAGATTTTCGGCGATCTTCAATTTATCGTACGACTGTGACCCACGGGGCAGGAGATCACCAATAATCTCAGAAAGCGAGCCTGGTTCTTCCTGGCTGAAATAGCGTCCAGCTTTGATATTTACGGCCAAGCCAACCGATTCAGTGCCAGGATTGCGCATCAGTATTACGGTCATGCCATTGGAGAGCACGACCTTCTTCACCTGCTCACTGTAGTTGCTGGCAGGCTGCGGCTTGAACTGCACAGTAACAGGCGTCGATTTAATATCGAGAAACTCTTTTACTTCAGCAGCAGTGTAAAGAGCTGTAGATTTATGCGCACCACCGGCGGCTTCAGTCAAATCTACTTCACTATCTAAATCAGATTCAGTCTCTAGATCTTCTTCATCTTCACGGGGAATGAAATAGCCAATTGTGCGGTTACTTCTAACAAAGTATGTTTTGGCGGTGCGCATAATATCTTCTTTCGTCACGGCGTCAAAGCGATCGTCGTAGTTCATGAGCCAGTGCCAGTCGGCCTTTGATTCAGCCTCGCCCAGCATAAAGGCCAAGCTAGAAGGATCGGCCTTAGCCAAGATAGTTCCCTTTAGATTCGAGCTCTTAATTCTGCTCAAATCAATATCACTGACCGGTTCACGAGCCAGCTTTTCTAGCTCATCGAGCAACTCAAGCTCGACTTTTACAGGGTCGACACCAGGATTAACCGTGGCACCGACAATCATCAAACCAGGATCTTTTAAATCATCGTGACGGGCAAACACTTCGGCCGCCATAGAAGTATCGATCAAGCGCTTATAGAGCCTTGAGCTACGTTCAAAAGAGCTGCCTAACAAATGGCGAATTGCTGCCAGCGGATAATTATCATCGTGGGTAGCTTCTGGAACATGGAAACCAATCCAAACCCGAGGCATGTCTCCGGCTCTAGTCACTTCAAAGCGACGCTCGCCTTCTTGGGGAGGCTCAGTAGTATAAACTTCGGGAATGGCATGAGGTGAAGTAGGAATGCTGCCAAAATGCTTATTGATTAGCTCAAGAGCATGGTCGGTGCTGAAATCGCCCAGGGCGATAACTGTGGCGTTGTTGGGCCAATAGAAAGTGTTATAGAAATCACGCAAGCGCGACATCGGTACGCTTTCAACATCTGAGCGCCAACCAATAGTGGGATGGTGATAAGGATGCTCGCGGAAAGCAATGGCATATAGCTCTTTTTCCAAAGCTTCTTCTGGATGATTCTCACCACGCTCTAGTTCATTTCTAACCACCGACATCTCAGAATCATGGTCTTCTTGTCTTAGTCTTAAATTCCGCATGCGGTCGGCTTCAAGCTCAACACACATTTCTAGAAAATCATTAGGCACCACTTCATAGTAACTAGTGCGATCGAACCAAGTGGTGGCATTCCAGTAGGCACCAATCTGAGTAAGCAAGTCGTCAATGCCATTTCCTTTTTCGGCATTATGACTTTCTGTTCCTTTAAACAACATATGCTCTAAGAAGTGAGTTGAGCCAGTGTTGCCAACAGCCTCGTTGCGCGACCCTACACGATAGACGACTAATAGGGTAGCTACTGGTGCGCTGTGATTTTCAGCAATTAAAACTCTCAGACCGTTATCAAGCTTGAATTCGCTCACGCCCTTGACTTCAGACACCTTCTGTGGTGTGGATGGTGAGCCTTCTGCTTTCTTGACGGTGTTTACCATTGACTCGGGTCCTTATATGTAACTCGATAAAGATACCGCGAAATGCACACAAAGGCTGGTAACTAGATAAAATTGTAAGATGGTATCCATGAAGAAAAGCACTTTGCCCGAGAGAGAAAAGCAAATCGCCCTAATAGTGGCCCTCTGGCTCTCTAGTCAACCAGCCATGGCTCAGCCGAGCCAGGCAAGTAGTCAGGTGAGCCCCCAAGCTAGCGCCACAAAGAGTCTCAAGTTTGACGGGGTGAAGTGGGCAAAAGCCACAAAAGCTGGTTCGAATGCCTTCATAAATTCTGATTTTGGAGCTGCCGAGCGCAATTTCAAAGAAGCCCTCGAGGAAGTCAAGCTGGCGCCAGCTAATGATATTAGAATTGCCGAAAGCTTCAACAACTTGGGCGTCCTCTATGTCAGCAGGGGCCTACCGGCCAAAGCCGAGCCTTTTTTTGAGAAAGCGGCAAAAGTTAGAGAAGCAGCCCTGGGCGCTTCAGATAAAGATGTTATTGCCGGTCAAAGCAAGCTGGCTCAGTTTTACCTTAGCGGAGGAAAGCGAGACAAGGCTCTAGTTCTTATCAATAAAATTGCTGACTACGGCGACTATGAAGCTAAGCAATTAGTTGAAATTTCGGCAGCTTTTAAGAAATTGAGTCTCTACTATCATAATCATCGCAAGCTCGAAGATTCAGAAATTGCAGTGAAGCAAGCTGAAGAGAAAACCTTAAGCGAGATGAAAGCTCAAGCTGTCGAGACAGCCGTAATGCTAGACGCTGTAGGCAACGCAGTAAAAGATAATAACAAGCTAGCTGAACGCTTGTTCAAATCAGCTCTGACACTAAGAGAACGCACCTTAACTAGTGAGCATGCGGCTCTTGCCTCTAGTCTTGAAAATTTGGGCAAACTTTACATGAGTGATGGTCGTACAGCACAAGCCGAACCTCTACTAAGGCGGGCCTACGAAATATCGCTGAGTACTTTAGGCCCAGACAGGCAAGAAACTCAGAAAAGGCTAGACAATCTAGCTCAGATTTGCACACTTTTAAATAAAAACAGTGAGGCCGAGGCGCTCTATCGCAAGATTCTCGATTCTCAAGAAAAAGGAGCTAAAAAGAATTCTCCCGAGTTGCTTGCCAACTTTGCCTCTCTCTTAGTCAAAGAAGGCCGGGCCAGCGAGTCTCTACCATACTACGCCCGGGCATTGAAAATCCAAGAATCATTGAACGGTCCTCAGCATGCCTCTCTAGCAGCTCTACTCGACAGCTATGCCTACGCCCTCAATAAGTGTAATCGTCAGGCTGAGGCACAAAAATATCAAGCCCGTGCCAAATCTATTCGAGGTTAAAAAACAAGCATTGTCACCACTAAAATTTTTGGCCTGTTTGCTTCTGCTCAATATCAATACTACTTACTGTTTTCCAGCCCAAGCTTTAGATGCAAGGCAGGCTGAGATTAGCGCCATCGAAAAGCAGTTAAAAAAAGATATCGAAGCTGACAAGACTTCTGAACTTGAACCGGTAAAGCGCCAACTCGATGCACTGATTGCCACTAAGGGTGAAGCCCAGCTCTTTCTGCTCAGAGCCGACGTAAAGTATCGTATGTATGATTTGAAAGGCGCCATTAGTGACTACGACCAGGCGATTGCCCTGCAACCGAAATCGGCCAAAGCATACATGCAACGGGGCACCGCTAATTGCATCGGCGAAAATTATGAAGCAGCGCTGAGCGATTTCAATACAGCCATATCTCTTGGTGAAAGCTCAGCAGACGTTTATCGCAGCCGTGGTGGCGCCGAAGAACAGCTAGGGAAAAAGGCGGAGGCTATAGCGGATTTAACTAAGGCTCTCGCTCTAGAAAAGGACAAAGAGCGGCAATGGCAAGAAAAATTGATGAGGGCGCGCTGCTACTTTGCCATCAAGCAGTTTGAGCCAGCCATAAAAGACACTAGTGATGTGATCGCCATTGTTGCTCAAATCCCTGAAGATGCAGCAGTAGATGCTTACAAAGTTCGTGGCAGTTCATACTTCTTCGGCGCTAAATACAGTGAGGCAGTGGCTGACTTGTCCCTTGCCATGAAAGGCTTGGAAGGCAAAGCCAAGGCTGGCAGCCTGGTTTTGCGTAGCGTTTGCTACCTAAAGTTAAACGACAAGGCTAAGGCAGAAGCTGATATGGAAGAGGCCAAAGCCCTTGGCTTTCCGCAGCGCCAGAGTCAGTAGCTGAGAGCAAGACGCGATTTACTAGCGTACTTTTACCATTGCTCCGCCTGCCGGGGACGCCTAATATGAGGGCCCCCAACGCGTATTAAGCCATAGCTTTATGAGCAAGATAACTGAAGCAAAAGCAGTCGCAGAATTAGGCCTTATGGCCGCAGATTTAGGCCTTATGGCTATAAAAAAAGGCGCGCCAGAAGCAGCTTTGGCATCTAAGGCCTTGGTAGACGAAGCCCTGCAGCATATTTTCAAAAAGCCTTTGGCCTTGACCGATGCTTTACCCCGCATCAACGAGGTATTGGCTGGCCGCAGTCATCAAGCTGGTGAAGTAATCGACCACCTGCCCACCATTATGGAGAGCGTGGCCAAAAGTGACCAACTTGCCACTCTAAAAATTACTAAAATGCTTGGTTCAGGTGCCCATGAGCTAGTACTTTCTGCCGAATCGAAAGGAGCACTAAAACTCGGGGTCGACAACCTCCCCCGACCAATCGCCCATAAACTCTTTGATGCTCCCGTTCTGGCCCACGGCAAACTTGAAAACGGCGTTCGTTACTACATCCAACCCATTGGAGAAACTAGTGGAGTAACTGATAAACATGTTGTCTCAGTAGTGGGCAAAATTCGTGCTAACGGTTTTATAGAAGAAGACATGTGGGGCTTCAGTGGCACTAGAAAAGATCAAGTAGCACTCTTTGGCAAAGGGCAAAAGCCCCTGCTGATAGACCAGGGCGGCGCTGTTCCCCGTTACGGTATGACCTACAGAAACGGTGAGCTAGTACCCCATGACGTACAGCAAACTAATTTGGCCGAAATTAGAGAGTTTCTCAACGACCGCCACATTCCCTTGATTAAGCACTCAATCACACGACCACAGAACCCTCTGCAAATGGACGGCAATAGCTTGTCAACGAGAATGGAAGATTGGCAGCTTTCTGACGCGGTCAAAGACTACATGAAAATGACCGACCGCACCCCCACCATGTGGGGCAGCTGGACTGATAATGAGGTGATTCTGGCTCTGAGATCACTTACACTAGGTAAATGATCAATTGCGACCGGAAGCTCAAACTTGCCCCAACTATTCAGTTGAAATTATTGGTGGCTGTGCCGCTAGTAGTTTTAGCCTCATTATTAGCCACGGGCGCTGAGGGAGCATCCAAGAACCAGCCCCCTGTTGTCTATCAACTAGAACAATACTCTGACAGCCTCGGTGACTGCGTCGTTTCTGTTTATCATGACGGTGCCAAAGTGGTGTGCAAGAAGCTCAATTGCGAACTTATAACCAAGTCACCAGACTGGAAGGTGCACTGCTTTAGAAAAGATGATCGCATTGAGTGGAGCAATGAGTTGCAAAAATTCAACGGCGAGACCATGTCCAATCCCTTTGCTCGCCTAAGACCACCACGACAAGCAAAGCTAACAGAGGTCGGCCTCGGTGCGCTAAACGGCCTTAAATATACTAAGTTTAGAACTCCAATCTCGGCCAACGACCAGCTTTATACGACTAAAGACATTGCGGTAGCAGCGCCACTAGTAGAGTTTCTCGCCAGGCTCTACTATACGCCCAAAGCTGAGGGTATTCCTCTGTACCGCTGTGTAGACAATAGACCGGATCGAAAAATTGAAGAGGCGAAAGTTGGCATCATTAAAGTTGGCGCCAACACTGATCTAAGAACTGGTTTGGTCAAAAAATTAGAGACTAAAGGCTGGAAGAAGATTGCTTTTAACTCCAGTGAATTCATGGTGCCAACTGGTTACAAACAGCGCAAAGAAATTTTTGAAGTTTCATATTCGAGCGAAAAGAAAGGCGAGTTTAACGAAATTTTCGATGCCATTGGCTTTAAAACTGATGCTAGGACTCTGAAGAGTGGAGCCAAGACAAAGTGATTTTTGCTAAGAGGTTCGCTATTTTATTTTTAGTGAGTGCCTTTTTCTACCTTGGCTTATGTCCATCGCAAGCCAGATATATAGCACCTGAGTGGATAGTGACACAGAATGAAGAAACTTTTGGTGAGTGCGTCATTTATGTCTGGCATAATGGTGCCAAAGTTTTGATGCCGAAGCTCGGTTGTGACCTGGTGTGTAAAGCGCCTGACTGGAAAGTGCACTGCTTCAACAGGAAAGAAAAAACCGAATGGATCGGAGAGCTGTCAATGTTTAGCGGTTTGGCAATGGCCAATCCATTTGCTCCGGTGTATTGCAAAATAGTAAAGCTTAGAGAGATCGGAAGTGATAATTTCAACGGCCTGAAACAGACAAAGTTTTGCACCCCAGATTCACCCCAAGACGTTTTAGCTACGACATCTGAGATTCCGGTCGCGAGCGAAATTGGAGAATTTCTTTCGCGACTTTATAGCATTCCAAAAACGAGTTTTATTCCGTTGTTTCGAATTTGTGATCGAGGTAAAGGCGGTAAGCTTGAGCGCTATAAAGCTGGTTCTCTAGGAAATTCCTCAGCCAACGATCTTAGAGAGGGACTAGTTAAGAAGCTTGTGACAAAGTCGTGGAGACAGGTAGCCTTCTGTGCTAATGATTTTGACATTCCAAAAGGATTTGTAAGGAAAAAAGATATCATTCAAGTCTCTTACTCTGCAGGAAGAAAGGAAGAGCTAGGCTCATTCCTGAACGAGTTAGGCTTTAAGACCAGGTCAAAACCCTAAGGAGGCTTCAATTTTCTTTTCAAGATTCTCTAAGGGCATTACTGGCACAGTGGTAGTGCTGCTCGTATTGTCCCAACCGGCCATAGCGCAATCTAGCCGTGACATTCAGCTTAATCAAATTAGAATGAACCTGATGTTACTTGATGCAAAAATCAACAGCGCACCTAGTGCTGATGCTTACTTCATGCGGGGCTCTGCCAATGCCGCACTCGGCAAGAACGAGGCAGCAGAAGCCGATTTTGCCATGGCAGAGAGGCTTAAGTACGGCGCTGATCTGTTTAAATTCTATGAGACCCGTGGCAGCAACTTCTTAGTACTGAAAAAGAATGACGCAGCCGTTGCCCAACTAACAAAAGCCCTTGCTATAAAACCTGGTGACACCACTTGCCTGATCAATAGAGCCTCTGGCTATTTTGAGTTAGCCCGCTATAAAGAAGCCCTTAGTGACGCTCAGCAAGCGGCAAAGCAAGAGCCGAATAGTTCTGCTGCTCAGCAAATAGTAGGCACCTGCCATCTCAAAACCGGCCAATATGAAAAGGCATTGCCGTATCTTAACCAAGCTGTTGCCCTCGAACCGCGCAACTTCGAAGCTCTACACTACCGCGGCCTGACCTATGAAAAATTAGGCAAGAAAGCAGAGGCGAAGAGAGACTTCGACGAAGCCGTTGCTAGAGGCTACGAACCTGGTAAAACCTTTGAAGAAATCAATTGAAGAAATCAATTAGAGTGCAGTGAGAATTCGCACCAGCCGGTTAATGCCTCTTCTAAAAGCAGCTAGAGGAATACGTTCATCCTTGCCATGCATTGTTGCTAAATGCTCAGCGTCAACCTCAATTGGTTCAAAGCCATAGCTGTGAATACCCAGCTCACGGAACCAGTGTGAATCAGTAAACCAGGGCACTACTACTGGCACTACAGGGGCAGTGGCACCTTCTGCTTTATTAGCCTCTTTAATTGCACGGAACATATCGTTATCGTAAGGAGAAGGATCACCTTTCTCCCATTCAATCACTTTGACATCGATACTAGAATCACCAATGGTCTTCTTCACTTCGGCCACAAACTGTTCGGGAGTAACACCAGGTAGCAGTCGGCAATCAAGCTCTGCGTAGGCCTGGGCAGGAATAACATTGGTCTTGTAGCCAGCTTTGAGCACGGTAATTGAAACAGTGTTGCGCAGCATTGAATATTTGAGCTTGTCTACAGCTAGTGTTTCTTCCGTTTCTTTCGATGGTGCTTTTGCCGTCTTTTCAATATCGGCGTAAAGCTCTTTCAGGGGGCTAACTTCAAAAGGTGCAATCGATTGGAAAAATTCTTTAGCGGCAGGAAGCAAAGTCATTTTTGGTGGATTATCAGCAATCTTTGCTAGTGCTTTAATGAGCCTATTGTTAGCCGAATTGCTCATTGGCATTGAGGCATGACCAGCAAGACCATTAGCCGTGAGCGAGAGCCAGAGCACTGATTTTTCGGCATAGTCTACGCCCCAGTATTTGGCTTTGCCATCACTATTGCCACTCCTGTTATAGCTCTCAATCGAGTAGCCTTCATTCAACAAATACTCGGCATCTTTAACAAGTTCTTTTTTGTTCTTAGCGAACCACTCAGCACCATAAGTACCGCCGACTTCCTCATCTGGTGTGGCAATAAAAATGATGTCGCGATCCAAAAGTTTGCCCGATTTTTTTATAGCAAGCATGGCAGCAAGTTCCATGATGCCCATGCCTTTCATATCTAAGGTGCCGCGACCCCATAATTCACCATCATGAATTTCAGCGGCAAAAGGTGGATATTTCCAGTCACTGGCTTGAGCCGGTACAACATCAATGTGGCTCAGCAAAATTACAGCTTTCTTCTTGCCTGTGCCTTTGAGTCGGCCAATGACAATGGCACGGTCTTTAGCCGAATCAAAGACCTGGGCTTCAATACCGTTTTCTTTCAGTACAGATTGAAGATAAAGGGCACCTAGTTTTTCATTGCCTGGGGGGTTGGTGGTATCAATTTTAATGTAGTTGCTAAGAAGCTTGACAGCCTCTTCGTACTGGCTATCAGAAATCTCAAATAGCTTTGCCGCAGCCGAAGTTGGAGGGGACGAGAGCGAAACTGCCATGGCCTCATAGCTCATCGTCAGGGCAAGAGTGAGCGACAGGCAGGCTGTGGCGAATTTTCTGTAGCTTAGTGACACTTTCTATCTCCGGTAAATAGTTTGCGTTGCAAAGTGAAGGTGAGGTTTTTCAAGCTTCATTCTGCCTTTTAAATACAGGCATTACTTGCAAGTAAAGTTTACCTGAGTCTAAGTCTGTGGCGTTAAACCTTGCAATTTGACAGAATGACTAACGAAAGAAGGTCTCTTTGTATTTTTGCTTGGGACTTTCAAATTGGAGTTTTAAAGGATTATATAAATGACTAAGACTATTTTGGCCGTCACAGTGGCTTTGGCACTTTCAGCTGTTGCTATGCCTTCGTTCGCTGATGACACCACAACCACAACAACTACCACTACAACCGCTGAGACCGACAAAACAGTAACTCCAGCGAAAACAAAGAAATCTGTTGTAAAAACAGTTACCACTGACACCAAGAAAGGCGCTGAAAGCGCAGTTAAGGGTGTTGAGACTGTTGGTAAAGATATCGGCAAAGGAACTGTCAAGGGCGTCGAAGCACTTGGCAATGGCGCCAAAAAAGGTGCAACCGGCCTAGTTAAAGGTACCGAAGCCGTAATCAAAGGCGCTGGCAGAGGCATGGCCAAAATGGGCGAAGGCGCCAAGCATGGCGTCGAAAAAATGACTGGCCACGACAAGAAAAAAGCAGCTCCAGCTGATAGCGCAGCTACCACTGCACCAGCTACTGACGCTGCCAAATAATAGTTACTGATCAGAAACTGAAAGTCTAAAAAAAAGTCAAGCGGAGAACCATGAGATCAAGTAATAGATTGGCCAAGAGCTTTGCTCTCGCATTAACTTCTTCGCTTACACTTTCAGCACTGATGGCGGTGCCGCTACAGCTGGCCAATTCAGCTAGAGCGGCATCGCCTGCCGCCAAATCGCCTAGTAACAGGCCTGGTAACTCTGCTCAATTTGTCTCTCGCGATGCCACTCTGGGCATAGAAGAATATAAGTTACCGTCTAACGATCTTTCGATACTTCTTTGTGAAAGACACGCTACTCCTGTAGTAACAGTAAACATGGTCTTTCGAGTCGGCTCACGCAATGAAGCTGTTGGCTATACAGGCTCAACTCATTTTCTTGAACACATGATGTTCAAGGGCACTAACATTCATGACCCGCTTAAGAAGACAGGTCTAGATGATGTGCTCAAGAAAGTGGGTGGTATTAATAATGCCACCACCTCCTATGATCGCACCAACTATTTTGAACTTGTACCAAAGCAAGCAATTAACCTTTGTCTCGAGCTTGAAGCAGATCGCATGCGGCACTTGCTGCTGAGAGAAAGCGATCGCAAGGCGGAGATGACCGTAGTGCGCAACGAACTAGAGCGGGGAGAAGATGATCCCTCGCAGCTCTTAGAAATGAATACTTTCGCCACTGCATTTCGAGAGCATCCTTATCACCATCCAGTGATTGGTTGGCGCTCTGACGTTGAAGGCGTGCCCACAGAAAGGCTACGGCAGTTCTATAACGATTTTTACTATCCGAACAATGCCACTCTCGTAGTAATTGGTGATTTCGACAAAGCCGCCACCCTAAAAGAAATAGAGAACAAATTCGCTGGCATTCCTAAGTCACCCAAGCCATTTCCTACCGTATACACCACCGAACCGCCCCAAGAAGGAGAGCGCCGCTTCACAGTTAGCCGGGGCAAAGAACTTGCCCGGGTGATGGTGGCTTACCATACTCCGCGCGGTATCGACAGAGCTACTTATCCCCTCGATATTCTGCAGTCAGTTCTAGGCGGAGACAGCAGAAAATCATCACGGCTCTACAAGCGCCTGATTGAAACTGGCCTGGCATCAGACTGTTATGCCGCCAACTACACCTTAAAAGATCCGGGCCTCTTTATCATTTCAGCTACAGTGCAACCGGGAATTGACCCGAAAATGGTCGAGGCTGCTATTCAAGAAGAGATCAATAAGCTTAGCGAGAAACCAGTTACAGCTGAAGAATTGCGCTTAGCACGCTCTTCTATTTCAAAACGATTTCGCCTTAGCCTTTCTGACCCAATGGGCTTAGCTCAATCATTAACTGAAGGCATTGCCGTTGGCAGTTGGAAGTGGTGGGCAAGCTACCCTCGCGATGTACAAACGGCTACAGCTCAAGAAGCACTGGCCAGCGCCAAGAAATTCTTCCTCGATAAGAGCAAAACCGTTGGCTACTATCTGCCCACCGATTTTAAAACCGATGCCGCAGCAATCGCTCAAATAAAGCCCTCAAAGCCCACCGAAAATCAAGGCGAGAGCAGCAGTGCTGCAACTGGTCAGCCTAACGAAGCAAGCAGTGCTGGCTCACAAGCCGATCGAACAGACAAAGCTAAGACCTGGCAGGAAAGAGTAGAGCGCTTCCGACTGCCTAACGGCATGACTGTTTTGCTAGCCCGGGTAGCTGAGGGTGCTGACAGCGGCAAGGCCTCAAAGAACGCCATTAGAGGAACTGTAGCTGTATCTGGAAAAATCAGAGCCGGTGATTTCTATAGCCAGATTGGCAAATCCGCCGTTCCTGACATTACGGCCGAGCTTTTAACCTACGGCACCAAGAAGTTCTCAAAAGAGCAAATCTCGACCCAAATGGAAGAAATGGGAGTAAACCTCGATTTCTCCAACGGTACTTTCTTCCACGAGTTTGAATCAGAAGTTGCAGCAGAAGACCTGCCCAAGCTACTGTCGTTAGTCTCCAGCGAGATGAGGCAGCCCAAATTCCAACAGTCTGATCTCGATTTAGTATTGAAGCTAAGTCAGGCTGCTATTAAAGAGAAGATGACAGACACCGGTGAAGTGGCCTGGAATTCTTTGGTGCGCTCACTTTACAAACCAGGCTGTGTCTACTATGCCCCCGAGCTTAGCAAGCAAATGGAAGAACTTTCTTCTATCACCCTAAGCGACATCGAGAACTATCATCAAAAGTACTATAGCCCCGGCAACACAGTACTAGCCGTAATCGGCGACATCGAACCAGCAGCGGTTAAGAAACTGCTTGAGGCTGAGTTTGGTGATTGGAAAGGTGAGACCGCCCCAGCCATCAAGGTTGAAGCCAGTGGCTTGATTGATCGGTCGGGGAAAGCCAGCAAAAGCAAATTGACGACTGAGCTGGCTGATAAAGCTAATGTAGATATCGCCATAGGTAAGCCAGTGGCCCTTTCACTGACCTCTGACGACTATTTGGCGGCCATGATTGGTAATGCTGTGCTTGGTTATGACAGCTTTGCCTGTCGCCTGGCGCCAGTGCGAGACAAACTCGGTCTCACCTATTCGATTTCATCCCATATCACCGAGCCGCATTATCCCTATTCGCCCTGGTCGATCGATCTTTCAGTCAACCCAACCAATGTCGACCGCTCTCTTGAAGTAGTAAGAAAGATCGTGGCTGATTTCAATAAGAACGGTGTGACCACTCAAGAGCTAGCCACTGAGCAGGACCACCTGGCGGGGGTTTACCTGGTTGGACTGAGAAGCATCCGCTCTATTGCCAAGAAATTGACCGATTACGAGCAACTCTCTCTGCCAGTGTCGTATATGGATACTTTTGGCAAGCGGGTTAAGAATGTCACCCTTAAAGATGTTAATAAGGCCGCTGGCCAGTATTTCCGCCTAGACGATGCTGTCACTTCCGTTTGTGGCAGCTTGACCAGTGCTAAGGCAGAGCCAAGCCAGAGCACAGCTAAGTAGGCCACGTTTTAGACAGCCTTAACTGGGAACAATTCAAATACTTAGAGATTTGGGGCGATGAGCGACAAGAAAAAGATTTTTACTACTGGGAAGTTTGAAGTCGACGGCAAGTGGGCTTCTGTGCGCGAGACCAAATTTACGAAAATGGTTCTTGAGACACGCTTTGACCGTCAAAAGTTCAAAGAAACCAAGCAAAAAGAGATGATGGATCGGCAAAGAAAGCCGATGAGCGATGAGGAGCTTGAAGAACTTGAGCGCAAATCGCTCAAAGATTTAGTTACCGATCTCTATAACCAGCGTACTTTCTTGCGCAAGCTCGAATATGAAATGCGCCGAGCCAAGCGCTACAAACGGCCACTTTCGCTCATGATTTTGACAATTGACAATATTAGCCAACTACAAAGGCAGTATGGTCAGATGATTGTGGACGAAGTAATGCGAGCGGCAGCCCGAATCACAGGCATCTGTATAAGAGATGTAGACGTTTCTGGCATTTGCGAGACGGCAAAAATTGGCATAATTTTCCCAGAGACCTACTCTTCTAGAGCAATGATAGTGGCTGAGCGCATTCGCGAGCGTATGAAGCAAGAGCCAATTAACAGCGAAATGCGCCACCTGAGAGTGACTACATCGATTGGTGTAGTGTCTTTTCCGACCCATGCCCGTGACGAGATTGATTTACTACAACGCGCCATCGAATTTCTAGCGAAAGCTGAAGAAGAAGGCGGAGACCGCGTTCACAACGGCTAAGGCTGCTAACGCTATAGCACTTAAATGCTGAGAGCTTAACTCAAGTAATTAACTCAAGTAATCTATTCGAGTTCTTTCATGGTTTTTTCTTCTGCTGACGGTGTCTTAATAGACGGTGCTGCCGGTGGCTCTTCTTGTGGTTGAGCCTGGCCAGAAGAATTTGAGTTGGTTCCAGAACTAGAGCCATTACCGCCAGGAATTGCTGGGGCTAAAGCCGAAGCTGGAGAAGAGCTTGAATCAGTTTTCTTAGCCACATCACTCTTTTCGCTGCGCTCGCGCTTACCAATTGGATAACTGTTATAGAGCTTGCCATCAAAGTAAACTTTGAATTCACAGCTGCCGTCATTACGGACACTAGCACCACCAGTGATGTCTATTTTCTTGCCCTCACGGGCTGGAAGTGGTGGCACAAATTCATCCACAACAGCAGATTCTTTCGTCCACAAGACCTTATCGCCAGCTTTGGTATCTACCAAATCAATCTTCATGGTTAAGGCATTGATAGAGGCATCGGTAGGATTCCAAACCTGACCAGAGATATGAGGCATACCGCCCTGCAAATCGATGGATACGGTCTTCAGTGTAACTGTAGGCACTGTATTGCTTGGATCGACTGATTTGGCTTGTTGCAGGTAACCATATCCGGTATCAAGCTCGCCAGAGTCTAGAAGCTCTTTGCCGCGCTTATTGAGTAGAGCAGCCAGCTTGCGCTTAATCGAGTCGTCTCTAGTTGAGAATTTCTGGGCCTTGCGCAATTGATCAATAGCTAGTTCATACTGACCAGTTCGTTCATAAATATCAGCCGCCATCTCGTAATTGCGAGAGTTATCGGCAATGGCATTGAGCTTACCGAGGTAGAGCAATGCTTCTTTGTCTTTTTTCTCAGAAACGAGCTTCTCAGCCAGTCTTTGATAAATTGTCGAGAGCCTGGCATCTGACTCACTAAAGCGAGAACCTTCTTTGAGGTCTTTTACTTCTTCCCACAATGACAAGGCTTTTTCTAGATGACCATCACGCAGTTCCTGGTCGCCCCACAAGGCATCTAGATCTGCTAACTCGGCCTTCTTGCCGGGAATATTGGCCTGGGCTAAAGGACGAAGCAATTCACAGGCTTTGTCATAACGTGAGTGCACACGGTAATAATTGGCTAGTTGCGATGCCAAATCAGGATCTTCAACTATGCCTTTGCCCATCTGTTGTGCTTTTGCTATACAGTCTTTAGCTTTGTCTATCTGGTCAACGCCAACATAAGCGCGGGCAAGGGCTAGCATAATCTTTGGATTATCCTTTGCCGACATCGATGCTTTGGTCAAGGTCTCAACAGCAAAGGCATATTGGCCATTGTCTAACTCTTTTAGACCCTTACCAAGTAAGCGATCTTCTTCTGGTGCCTTAGTAAGAAAGAATATTGTGGCACCAGCAAAAATCAGTACTGTGGTCAAACCAAAAAGCACACCACCGGTTAGGGGCATTCCACTTTTGAGATTTAAGCTCATATTGCTAGAGCGGCGCTTTGCCCCGGCTTTAGCAGCCGATTTAGCTGCCGGCCGCTCTCCAGACTCATCAAACAAATCATCCCCAGAATCTTTGCGCGAGACGTCATAACGCACTTGAGCAAATGGTTCAGAGGCTGGTGGAATGTAGTCGGGATCAGCGTAATTTCGACTATGTTGTGAATTATGTGGAGAGACGGCCCCTCTACCATCATCAGCGTGAGCTGAATCAGATAAAGGAGCCGTCTCCACGATTTCTTCTTCGACATAGAACTCTTGTCCACAAGAGACACAGTTCTGATACTGAGAAGGATGATAGGTACCACAATTTGGACAGCGCATAAGTTGAATATCCGTGTTCCTGATATTTTCAGGTTAGATCATACACCCTGCCCAATGGCAACTATTTGATTTCGACCTTAGCGCCAGCTGCTTCGATCTTCTTCTTCATATCTTCAGCTTCTTCCTTCTTAACTTTCTCTTTCAAAGTCTTAGGAGCTGAGTCAACCAAGTCTTTGGCTTCTTTCAAGCCAAGGCCGGTTACTTCGCGAACGATCTTCAGAACTTCGATTTTCTTGTCGCCAACACCGGCCAAGATAACATCGAATTCAGTCTTCTCTTCTACAGCTGCAGCGCCAGCGCCAGCAGCGGCAGGAGCGAAAGCCATAGGAGCAGCGGCTGTTACGCCGAAAGTTTCTTCCATTTGTTTCTTGAGCTCAGCAGCTTCAAGAAGGGTCAAGTTGCCGATGACTTCAATTAGTTCAGCGGTTGACATTTTAGTAGCCATTTTAAAAATCTCTCCTTAATACAGTTATTTGCGGCTTAAGCACGGCTTAGGCTGCTTCGTCTTTCTTCTTTGCGACCTCTTCTACGAGGACTGCAATGTCTCTAATCACTGCGTTCAAGATGCCAGCAATATTTCTGGCTCCAGAATCAAGACCACCCATAATGGATGAGAGCAATTGCTCTTTCGATGGTAGTTCGGCCAGCCCTTTCACTTCTTCAACTGAAAGAGATTGACCATCCAGCACTCCGCCTTTGACGGAACCTTTTTTCATTGTCTTGATGAAATCAACGACAGCTTTAGCAGGTTGTGCAGGATCATCGTATCCAACCACTACGGTTGTTGGTCCCTTAGCGAGTTCGGCGATTGCTTTGAACTCAGTTTTTTCAGTAGCAATTTTCACCAGAGTGTTTTTTGCTACGCGACATTTTGCCCCTTGCTTATCAAGAGACCGTCTGAACTGAGTCAACTCAGCCACCGTATACCCATTCAGGTCAGCGACGATAGCGACCTTGCCTTCTACGAAGATAGATTCGAGGTCTTTGATTACCCCGGCCTTAAATTCTCTGGTTGGCATTTAGATCTCCTGGAGTCGCCTCCATATAGATAACGGATGCTAAGTACGCTCATGGCATCTGTAAAAGTCTTCCAAAAAGAAAACCCGACAAATGCCGGGATCACAAGGACGAGAGAAGCTCTCGCAAACGACTGTTTTAACAAAGTCGAATTTGTGACCTCAAGTCGGCGACCCTCAAAAAGAGGATTCATTAAACTCCCGCCATTGCTTTTGGGAGTACCATACTGTCTGCGGCCTTAGTTAACAGCATCTAACAGTTTTATCTGATAGATGCAGGCCAAATTCTCGCTTTATATTGAGCTGTCGTCAAGAAAACTCATTTTGATGTAACAATTCAAGGAAAAATATCTCAAAATTTGACCTCGGGGAACGATTCAATGGAAATCTTTGAAAAGCATGTGTTTGTCTGTACCTCAGGCAAAGTTTGCTCAAAAGATGGTGGTGAAGAAGTCTGCTCAGCCCTGCGCCAAGAGGTAGTTGCTCGTGGCCTCAAGGGACGGATTCGCATCAATAAAGCTGGCTGCTTCGACCAGTGCGGCAACGGCCCAATGGTAGTTGTCTATCCCGAAAGTACCTGGTACGCCCATGTCAGGCCAACTGATGCCGATCAATTGGTTGAGCACTTAATCGACGGCAAACCATTAGAGCGGTTACTCTACGATGGCCGCGGCCGCACCGACCGCTCATAATCTAGCGCTCATAGTCTAGCGCTCATAACCTAGAGAAAGTTAGTCACAAATTCGTAAGAACGCCTTGGTAATTTAAAACCATCCCCCTCTTACTTATGTAGGTGACTAATGAGCAACCCATTTAACATCGAACTAAGCGAAAACTTCCCCCGAAGTGAAAGAGCCACGGCTAAAGTCGAACTTAGTATCTTCAACGCTGTGATGGATGCTGAAATGGGGCTCTTTAAGCAAGCCTGGGCTGGCTGGCCATCTGGCTCGGAGCGACCACGTGCTGGCAGGGCAGATGCCGCTTCGCAGGCCCTTCTTGATGCTGGTATGAGTATTGCCTTTGAAGATCTCTGGAGAGGCCAACAAAGATAAGCCGGAGAACTTAGCCTCGGCTGTGCATAACTGTATATACAAACGAATATGCCGATGGTGACACTCTGGTTCACGCGCTTGGCTATTAGATTAGATATCGATAGTGAGGCAAAGAGTAGTCTTTCGAATTGTCAGCAGATATAGCAACTATCTTCATCGGGGGACTTCCAATAGATTTCTGCTCGGATATACTAATTACATAAGCGGTGAGCACCCACCAATAAATAAGTTGGGTACTTTGAGCCGAGGGGTTAAGTGGAAACGGCAGGTCTGCGCAGACCGGAAACTGTAGTGATAACCCGCTAGCTGTGGATTCTGACTTGAAGCAGCAAGAAATATCGAGCCTACGCAATAGGCAGTCAGACGATAGTAATTAGACCACCGCAGAGCAATCTGGGTGGTCTTTTTGTTTGCGCAGAAAACCTACTAATAAACTTCCCTATTCGGTTCGAAGGTCTCAGCACCATAGACCCAGCGGCTGTCGCCCATGATCACTGTTCTGTACCAACCGCCGATGACAAGAACCTTATTTGGTCCATCGTTGAGCAAAATCGCTCTTGTTCGAGGAGAAATCGTTCCAGCTAGCGCACACTTGCCCGTTTTCAAATTCAAGAGTTCTGTAGTTCCCGTTAAATCGCCACGATTGCCAAGCTGTCCCGGAGTGCTTTCACCCCCTACTAGCAAGACATGGTCATCGTCTATCTGGATACAACTGTGTTCTGCTCTCGCTTTGAGCATTCCACCTAGGTCGGTAAAGGTATTAGTTCTTGGATCATAGATTTCGAGATAGTTCACAGGATTAGACATCGACGTTGTGTAACCTCCGGAAACGAGGATGCGTTGATCTTTCAAGGTGGTCAAAGTCGGAGCACAGCATTTGTGGTGCATTTTCGGACCGTCCACCAGGTCTTTCTTTATGGGGTCGAAGAACCAAGAGCTGTCCACGATTTCTTCCCGCTGGTCAAGTATGATCGCCACCCCGCAAACTAAGATTCTATTGTCAGCAAGCTTCTCGGCTGAATATCTCCACATTTGAAACAGATCGCCATTTCGTGTGCCGACGGTATGACCGGAAAGTTCAGCATCTAGTGCTTTTTGCTTAGCACTTGGGGTCGTATAGATTTTGCCGTCAACGCTTATCTTGGGAGCACAACCGGCATCTGTAGAGCTGTATTTATAGGCTGGTATTAGTGGTTCGCCTTTGGCGTTTATGTAGCAGATTCTGTTGTCAGCTCCAGAGAAAGATCGCCATGCCAGGCGAAAGGCAAATATTGCAGGCGCAGCCAAGACCAAGGCCACCACCAGGAGTACTATTTTGCTGCCAACATTAAGCTGCATTTTCAATGTCTCTGTTTAGCCTTTCACGTTGAGCCCTCCTTCTGAAGGTACCACGACCTGTGCATAACTCTATATACAAACGAATATGCCGATGGTAACACTCTGGTTCACGCGCTTGGCTATTAGATTAGATATCGATAGTGAGGCCAAGAGTAGTCTTTCGAATTGTCAGCAGATATAGCAACTATCTTCATCGGGGGACTTCCAATAGATTTCTGCTCGGATATACTAATTGCATAAGCGGTGAGCACCCACCAATAAATAAGTTGGGTACTTTGAGCCGAGGGGTTAAGTGGAAACGGCAGGTCTGCGCAGACCGGAAACTGTAGTGATAACCCGCTAGCTGTGGATTCTGACTTGAAGCAGCAAGAAATATCGAGCCTACGCAATAGGCAGTCAGACGATAGTAATTAGACCACCGCAGAGCAATCTGGGTGGTCTTTTTGTTTGTGCAGAAAACTACTGCTAAGTTTCCTACTCTTCAAGAGTTTTTTGTAGCTGTCCAATTTTCAGCCAAAAATCGGACAGTTTTGACAGCGCAAAAAAACTGTAATTAGCCAGTTTTACTAAAAAAAGTGCCGGTGGAGGCGCCCTCATGACAGATAGTCTAAACGAGGCAGCAAGCCAACCGCCGGCTAATTTTTAGAATACCCAAAGCACTTGGGTGCCTAAACCTTTTTCAAGCCAAAATCAAAGATTTTATTTGCCACTTTTAGCAGGAGTGCCTTTAGCCGGTTCGGCTTTAGTTTCCGCTTTTGTTTCGACTTTTGTTTCGGCCTTAGTCTCGGATTTTGCCTTAGGGTCGGCTTTAGTCTCAGGCTTAGCTTCTGTCTTCGTATCAGCCTTAGTATCGACTTTAGCATCCGCCTTAGCAGGTGCAGCACTGTCTTTCTTCACTTCAGTGTCTTTCTTCACTTCGGTTTCTTTCTTCGTTTCGGTCTCTTTAGCGGCGCCATCTTTGACAGCTTCACCGTCTTTAGCAGCGCTATCTTTGGCAGCTTCACCGTCTTTAGCAGCGCCGTCTTTGCCAGCTTCACCTTCTTTAGCAGCGTCACCTTCAGGCTCAGCCGTGGTAGCTGCTGGATCAGCCTTTATGGTGCTGGCATGTGGATCATATTTCAGTGCCTCTTCAACGGCTGAAGCCGAGATAGAGCCATCGTCAGCAACCAAGCGCGGGTCGATTTTTACCCCAGCGAGTTTTTCAGAGAACGACTGAGCACCATCAAAGACGGGTGGAATAACGATCAGGCCTTTAGTATCGATATAACCTTGGCGGGCGTTGGCAACCCCAACCAGAGCCAAGCCTTCAGAGAAGTCTTCAGCATAGGTGAACCGTCTCTTGATAACAGTCTTGCCCTTCTTATTCATGAAGCCATACTTACCGCGCTTCAAACTCAAGCCAAGTTCATCGTGGAAGAAATTGCGTGACTGCAGAGCGTCACTCATAGACATGGTACCGATGGTATCTAAGATGACAAAGTCAGAGCCGAAGTAGCACTCAGCAACACGGTCATGGAACTGCTTAGCCTGGTCATACTTGAAATCAATTATGACTTTGCCAGTTGGATCAACATAACCCCATTTGCCCATTTTGCTAACGGCGGCCAGGCCTTCCGAAAACGGTCCAACAGCATCATAGGCAGGCGGAACCTTGGTATTGCCCGCTTTGTCGATGAAGCCCCATTTATTTCCCTCTTTGAAAGAGCAATAAATTATGGTGTTAGGCTCCAATGGCTTGTTAGCCTCGCCACACTCACCAATTGCCTCAAAAGCAGCAGGGCATGTTGGAGCACCGGTTTTGTCGATCAAGCCCCATTTACCGCCAAAGGTTTTGACTGCGGCTAAGCCCTTAGCAAAACGGGTTACTTCTTCATACTGTCGTTCAATAATGAATTTGCCGGTGTTGTCAATGAAGCCCCAACGGGACGAAAGGTCGGCTGCAGCCAGGCCATCAGAGAAAGGCAAGACACGCCGGAACTGCGGTTTGATGACAAATTTACCGGTATGGTCAATGAAGCCCCACTTCGGTCCTAATTCGATAGGCGCTTGAGAAACCTCTTCTTTCTTGCCGCACGCTCCCAGTGACATCACCAGCATTAGCGAAGTAATAATGTGTCTAGCCTTAGAGTGCTTAAAATTTCGCGACATCTTGAGTATTCTTTATTCCTATTAGAGCAACCATACAAATAATAAGCTGTCTTCGCTACTATTGTCCAAGATCCTAAAAGATCTGCACCATTTACAGTGCAGAGTCTTTTCTGCTTGTGTTTTGTATGATGTGTTACTACCTCCGAGAGATACTACAAAAGATATAAATGGCTAACTACTTACTTGAAATTGGCGTAGAAGAGCTGCCAGCAGGCTTTGTTCCTGAGGCTGAGGAAAGACTTAGAGAACTACTCCGAGCCAACCTTACTGAAGCCAATATTGCTTTCAAGCAAATTCGCTCTTATTCAACACCACGAAGGCTTACCGCCGTTGTTGAAGAGATTGCCGCAGTGCAGACAACAACTGAAAAGAAAGTAAAAGGGCCAGCGGTCAAGAGTAGTTTTGATGCCAACAACAAGCCCACTCCTCAAGCCGAAGGCTTCGCTAAAAAGCACGGTTTGACAGCTGCTGAGCTTCTGCGCGAAGAAGTTGGTGGAATTGAATATTTACATGCTCTAGTTGTAAACAGCGGCAAAGCAACCCAAGAAGTGTTGCCTGAGATAGTAAACAAAGTAATTGGCCAAATTTCTGGCGAGCGCTTAATGCGCTGGGGCGAGTGTGAAGTTAAATTCTCGCGGCCGCTTAGATGGCTAGTCTCTCTGCTCGACGACAAACTTGTTGATATCACCGTTGCTAACTTCAAGAGCGGTCGCTTGACAAGAGGCCACCGCATTTTACATCCTTGTGAAATCTCCATAGCCCACGCCGACAAATACGAGGAAACTCTAAAAGAGGCCTTTGTTATTGTTGATCCGGCCAAGCGCCGCCAGATGGTTGAGTCGCAGGTCAGTGCCAGAGCTGATGAACTCGGTGGAACTGCACCACAATTGAAATCAGGCCTTCTTGACGAAGTTGTCAACTTGACCGAATGGCCCACCGCACTTGTTGGTCAATTCGAGGATGGCTATCTCACCCTGCCAGCCACATTGATTGAAACAATCATGATTCACCACCAACGCTATTTCCCTGTAGAAGCAAAAGAGCAGAAAGATTTATCAAATCGTACGCTCTTGCCTTACTTCATCACCATCACCAATAATGATAGAAAAGAAGCGGCGCCGCACATCAAGCAGGGCAACGAGCGCGTCTTGAGAGCCCGTCTGGCCGACGGCAAGTTCTTCTTCTTCGACGATAGCAAAGCAAAACTTGAAGACCGGCTGCCGGCCCTAGCAAAATTGACCTACCAAGAAGGCCTGGGAAGCTACGGCGACAAAACTGACAGGCTGAGCCAATTAGCAACAGTTCTGACAAACAGCGAACCAGCCAGCAGTGTTCTTTCCAATCACGAAAAAGCAAACTTAGTGAGAACCTGCGAATTGATGAAACTCGATTTAGTTAGCAATCTCGTGCGCGAGTTACCTGAATTACAAGGGTACGTTGGCAGCTGGTACGCAAAGCGAGAAGGCGAGCCCGATGAAGTGGTGCAGGCAATTCTCTCTCATTACGCACCGCGCACCAGTAATGATGCCATCCCTCAAGATCGTCTGGGCCAACTAGCCGCGGTCCTAGACAAACTTGATCATGTGGTCGGTCTTTTTGCCTTAGGCAAGAAACCAACCGGCTCATCAGACCCTTATGCTTTGAGACGCAACGCCCAGGGTCTTATAGATATTGTTGTTGATGGTCTCACCGATCTGCCAGTGAACCTTACAACATTGATTGCCAGCTTGTTAATGGCCTTTGAACCTCTGCTGGAGAATTCAGCCCACGCAGAAAAGAATGGCAACCAAAATGGCAAGAAATCGGCTAGCCAGAAGTTCGATAACGAAGCGATTGCCGCTGAAGTAAAAGACTTCATCATGCAACGTCTCAAAGGCAAACTGCTCGATTGTGGTTACGGTAAAGAAGTTGTGGAAGCTGTGCTTGGCGCTCGTGACCCTCTCGCCAACGTTAGTGATGTAATGGTGCGGATGAATACTGTCAAACATATGGTGTCGGCTCCAGGAGCTGCTGACCTTATGCGCGTCGGTATCAGAATTGGCAATATCCTCAAGCCCGATTCACCAGATGTAGTGCAGGCAGATGCTTTAACTGGAGCATCAGAGAAAGCACTCTGGGAAGCGTTCCAAAAGAATGTTAAAGCCAATTGGGAGCGCAGCAGTAAAGAAGGCTTTACTCTGCCGACCACAGAAGCTGAGTACCAATCATTACTTGATCTATTGCATAAGCTCACACCATTTATTGATAGCTTCTTTGAAGACACCATGGTCAACGATGAAGATATGGCAAAGCGCAACAATCGCCATGGCATCCTCAAGAACATCGACCGTTACTTCCGTGCCCTAGCAGATTTCACTAAGCTGCAAGCGCTCACTAACTAAGATGATTTTTGCGGCTTAGACTACTTCAGCTTTCAGGCATAACAATGACTCTGCAATTTGGCTACGAACATAAAAGCGCTCTAGGGCAGAAGTGCAAACTGGGGATAGCCCGGTTCTTAATACCAACACTAATACTTACACTAGCACTACCGTCTTTTGTTCCAGCTCTAGCCGTCAATTCAGATCTGCCACCAGAGTCGATGCACGTGCCTTTGTTGGCAACAGAAAAATCAGTCAGCACCTATGTGCCTTCAGCGGCGGCTGAGGGCCAGGGCATAGCTGTCAATGTCATTTACACCGGCAAAGCACGGTTTAAAGATGGTGCGCCCGTTGCCGTGGTGGCACCTGGCGGAGTGGGCCCTGACGGGCTTTCTTTCAACATGCACGCAGCACAGGTTGGAGCAGTCGAAGTACGTTTTGCTTTTCCTGGTGGTGGCACCCCGCAATTTGGCACCAAGGGCACTTTTGACAACCGTGGCCCTCGCTCAATAGAAGCCTTTAGAGACGTTTTGCTATTTGCTGGCGGTCGCAAAAACGACTACAAAGGTCGTTCCTTTGTAGAGCTAATGGCCCCAGTTATTAAGGTAAATCCAGCAAATTTGGGCATTGTTGGTTGGGACAATGGCGCCAACATTGCCTTAGTGACCATGGCTAAATATGGCATCGAATCAAAGGAAAGTTCAACCCAAGAAGCACAACCACAGGACGTTATCGACTTTATCAAATGGCTCGCCTTATATGAGGCTCCAGTTGGCTCGATGTTTTCGCCAGCCAACTTAGGTTCTTCCTCTGATCTGCTGCGCAATAAGCACTATAGAGAAGGCTCAGCTGCCACAGGCAATCTTCTAATTGATTACCGCAAGCTGAAGTGGAAAGAGCGCGCCTTCCGCAATCCCAATAAGTTTTCCGGCAAAAAACGGGGCTTACCCGGTATCAAGGGCGTACTATTCTTTGATGACAATGACAACGATATCTGGGAAGAATCAAGGGAATACGCCTTCAACCCAGCCCTCGATACAGAGCTAACTAAACAATATTTCCCTCCACAAGTGACCGCAGCCTGTCAGCGACTAAAAGTCTTCGGCGATGAGTGGCCTACTAATGTTGCCACCGTTGCTCAGGCAGAAGAATACTTCAGTGAGCGCGATGGCTCTTTATACATTCCTCAGATCACAAGCCAGTTTCCCAAATTGCTCGTCAGTATGTTTGCTTCAGCAGTTGATCATAATCAGCAGCAGCTTGACCATCCGCATATATGTTTTCTCTACAATCTCTTTCTCAGCAATAAAGTGCGCTGGTTGAGACTGAACCCAGACCCCTGCTACATGGGGGCTATTTCGGGAATGAGCGCCTTTAATTTCGTCAACAACAAGCCTAATAATCCCTTAGACCCTTCCACCTTGATCACTCAGCTTGAACCTGAGGGCATAGTTCCTGACTACGTTTGTATGCAAGGCATGGTAGCTGAGTTAGTAGACAGGCTAAAAACCCGTAATTTGGTTTATCCCATCACCCAGCCCTTGGCGCCCTATTCCAGTGGCGCCGCTGAAGCCAAAGCTGAAGCAGATGCTAAGCATAAAGCTGCCATCGATGCCGCCACAAAGGCAGAGAAGCTTAAAGAGAAGGGCGAAAGCGGAGTCGAAGTAGAGCAAAAGCCCGAGACGAAGGCTCAGCCCAAAGGAAATACTTCGGCGCCAACCCCCAAATCGCCCCAAAAACCTCTCAATGGCGCAAACAAAAGTGGTAAAAAAAGGAATTAAAAGTCGCCTGTGCTAGTATCTTTACTAGTGTCATTGAGGAAATTGTCATGATAAATCCAGTCACCGTTGGCGTCTTATTTGGCATTGCGCTGCTTGTTTTTGGCCCAAAGAAATTGCCTGAGCTAGGTAGATCACTTGGTCAAGGTATCGGCAACTTCAAAAAAGCCTTGAACGATGCTCAAGAAGAAGTGGCTACTGCAGTGAAAATTGAGCCTAAGACAATTGAAGCCAACCCAGTAACTGATAGCACGGAAACCAATAGCCAGACTTAATGGCCAAATTTGAAGTCGTATCCAAATTCTCTCCTGCCGGTGACCAGCCTCGTGCCATAGCCCAGCTGGAAGAGGGCATCGCCGCACAGATGCCCTATCAGACTTTGCTTGGTGTTACAGGCTCTGGCAAGACTATGACCATGGCTCAGCTTATTGCTGAGACCCAAATGCCAGCCCTTGTTTTGGCCCATAACAAGACCCTGGCAGCCCAGCTTTGCAATGAGATGAAAGAGTATTTCCCCAACAATGCTGTGGAATACTTCATTTCGTATTACGACTACTATCAACCAGAATCTTATATACCTTCAACTGATACTTTCATTGAAAAAGAAGCCAGTATCAACGATGAGATAGACCGGCTCAGGCACTCAACCACGCGTTCTTTGTGGGAGCGTGATGATGTGGTGGTGGTGGGTTCTGTTTCTGTCATCTATGGCCTTGGCCTTCCCGAACGCTATCTGGCGGCTGCTCTTGACTTAACTGTCGGACAAGAAGTTGACCGTCAAGATGTCTTGCGTCAGCTGGTTCATATTCACTATGACCGCAATGATATGGTGGTTGAACGCGGCCGTTTTAGAGCACGGGGCGAGATTCTGGAAGTTTTCCCATCCTACGAAGAGAGAATCGTCAAAGTCGAATTCTTCGGTGATGAAATTGAAAGGATCGCTCTGATCAACCCTGTCACGGGTGAAATTGAAGAGCTTAAAGAGAACATCAAAATCTATCCCGCTAAGCACTATGTGGCCGAAGAAGAAGACATAGAGCGCGCCATAGACGCCATAGAAGCCGAGCTTTTAGACCGCACCAATGAATTGATTGGCCAGGGTAAATTGGTTGAAGCACAGCGTCTAAAACAACGCACCCGCTTCGACATTGAGATGCTAAAAGAAGTTGGCTATTGCAATGGTATCGAAAACTATTCGCGCATTTTAGAGGGTCGAGAAGCTGGCACTCCGCCTAAGACCTTGATAGATTACTTCGTGCGCAAGTACGGTAAAGATGGTTTTATCACCTTTATAGATGAGTCCCATGTCACAGTTCCTCAAATTCGCGGTATGTTCCACGGCGATAGAGCGCGCAAAGACACACTGATAGATTATGGCTTCAGGCTGCCCTGTGCCCGGGATAATAGGCCGCTTACACCAGACGAATTTTTCGAGCGAGTAGGCAAGGTTGTCTTCGTATCGGCTACACCGGGCGACTGGGAAGTAGCAGAAAGCCAACAGGTTGTAGAGCAGATTATTCGACCAACTGGGCTTGTAGACCCGATTATCGAAGTGCGCCCGATCACCGGCCAAATAGATGACCTAATTGGTGAAATCAAAAAACGGGCCGGCGCTAATCAAAGAGTTTTAGTGACAACCTTGACCAAGCGTATGGCTGAAGACTTGACCGAGTACCTCTCTGAACTTGGTATCAAGGTGCGCTGGCTGCATTCAGATATCAAAGCAATCGAAAGAGTAGAGCTTCTGCGCGATTTGCGTCTGGGAGTATTTGATGTTCTGGTCGGTGTCAACCTCTTGCGCGAAGGTCTTGACCTACCAGAAGTAACGCTGGTAGCAATCATGGAAGCCGACAAAGAAGGATTCTTACGCGCAGAAAGATCACTGGTACAAACCATTGGTCGAGCAGCCCGAAACACTGAAGGGCGCGTGATTATGTACGCCGACAAGATGACAGATTCGATGGAAAAAGCAATCCGCGAAACCAATAGACGGCGCACAATTCAACTTGCTCACAACCAAGAGCATGGTATTACCCCTACTACCATTGTCAAAGACACTGGCAATTCTCTACTAGAGGCTTTGCGGGGCAAAGGTGATGGCAACGACCTGGTCGAACGCCTGAGAGTGCCGACTACCAAGGCAGAACAAGAGAGAATGATTGCTGATTCGGTGATGGAACTGACCGAGAAAGATCTACGCACAGCAATCAAGCGAGTAGAAAAGGAAATGAAAGATTCAGCCCGCGAACTCAATTTCGAACTTGCTGCCGAGCTAAGAGATCAATTAAAAGTCTTACATGAACGCTCGGCCCAACTTCGAAAGTCAAGCTAGCAAAGCCTTTCGGGATATGCAATAGTTTTGCATATGCATTTAAACTCACTTAACGAAACGGGCACAGTTGCCTGAGCGCACTTATACTAGCCTTAAGGCGTTGCCAAGCAATAACTTCTGAGGTTATTACGTATTTACCCCAATGGTGTTTCCCTGAATAATTACGGAAATGTGTAGATCCCACTTGGATACGTAAAACGCACTTAGGATGAAATTGTCGATCAAACCTTAACTACTCAAAACTCTTACCTCATCCATATCAAATGGTCCTTCCGGGGACATGAAGTCATATAAAGAACGGATGCACAGGTAAACGCTTTGACAGACTCGTTGGCACCAGTAACAGAAGCAATTCACGAGGAACCTCATGGCTAAAAGCAAGTCCCCGGATACCGAGCGCGGCATGAACAATGGCGTCCTAGTAGAGGACGAAAACATCGCTAAAAGAAACGAGCTAGAAGAGCTCGATCTCATTGACGAAGATGATAAATTCACCATTCTAGACGATGAAGAAAATGATCTTGATGATGATGATGAACCAGTAGAGCTGCCCTCTGCCAGAGAAGTTGCAACAGAAGATTCAGTTCGCTTATATCTAAGAGAGATAGGCCGCATTCAACTTCTTAAACCAGATGAAGAAATTGAACTAGCCCGCAAAATTTTGCAAGGCGACATGATGGCAAAACGTAAGCTTGTACAAGCTAACTTGCGTTTAGTTGTCTCCATCGCCAAGAAGTACATCGGGCGTGGTCTGTCCTTCCTCGATCTAATTCAAGAAGGCAACCTTGGTCTAATTAGAGCATCGGAAAAGTTCGACCATGAAAGAGGCTATAAGTTCTCAACTTACGCCACATGGTGGATTCGTCAAGCTATCACTAGAGCTCTAGCAGATAAGTCACGCACCATCCGTGTACCTGTACACATGGTTGAGACCATCAACAAGCTCAAGAAAGTAACTAGACAACTGGCTCAGGAACTCAATCGCAAGCCCACTGAACAAGAGTTGGCCAAGTCGATGGATGTATCAATCGTCAAACTGCACGAGATCATCAAAGCAGCCAAAGAGCCAATTTCACTAGAGACACCAATCGGCAAAGAAGAAGATTCACGCCTCGGTGACTTTATTGAAGATGCTGAGACAGACCGTCCTGAAACCACCGTCACCCATGAGCTTCTACGTCAAGACTTGGCTAAGATGCTCAATGAGTTGACCCCACGTGAACGCGATGTACTGCGTCTGCGCTTCGGTCTAGACGATGGTCGTCAAAGAACCCTAGAAGAAGTTGGTCAACTATTTGCTGTCACTCGTGAAAGAGTGAGACAGATAGAGTTCAAGGCTTTGAGAAAGCTTAGACAGCCAGGCCGCTCCTCAAGATTGAGAGAATACCTCTAAAAGTAAATATTAGGCCCGGTTAACCTAGACCGGGCCTAATACTTTTTTATCTTGATTGCTGATGGCTTCACCTTTTTGCCTTAGCTCTTATACTAGATGACAACTGAAGGTGCATCATGATTTTTGGCAATAACGACGGCTCAAACAATAACCCTGGCCAGGACGATAGTGAAAATGTCGGAGCTAATCGCCTCGACGATGATCTCGACTATCTCTATGGAGAACGACAAGAGCGTCCAATCTACGCCTCACGCTCAAGCTTGAGTGCCGAGCCTCTGCCTAGCCACAGCGGCCAGAGAAATTATGATGACAACGATGTTAGCAATTTACTTTTAGACAAAGAATGTCAGCTAGAGACTCAATCTGGCTTCATGCTGGTGTTCAAGGGTGCTAAAGACAAAGCCACTTTATCGGTACGACGCAAAGTTGGCACACCACCATCAAGCGCCGTCACCCTCACTCCTGATGAATTGCGTCGACTTTCCAACCTGGTAGGCGAATTATCTCCTGAGCCAGTTTCCAGACAAAGACTAGCTGTAGGTTCCGACCGCCCACCAGCTGAGTCAGATTTCGATTCTTTTGTCGCCCGTGAGTATCCTGAGTTAGCGCAGCGGCGACGCATCAAAAAAGCTTTTCCCATCAGTCTTCCCGAAGCAATTTTTGAACTAGTTACACAAAAAAAATTGTTAGTTCTATCAGGCTTAGCCCTTGCTGTTTTGATTACCACAGCAGTATCAACAGTCGTTTTCCTCACCTCTAAACCATTTGCTGGCGCCCCGATTGCAGCAGCACCAAGCCCAGCTAAAGTAGGGCTAGCTGGAAGCTTATCACTTGAGGAAACTGCTAGAACTTTCGTTTTAGACATGCTCAATTTCCGCAAGGATAGCTATCGCCAGGCGCAAATAAAAGCCATGGCGATGATGACTAGCGACCTGGCTGATCGCTATTGGAAAGAAACCAATTTCCCCCTTACAAGAAGCCAACTAAGAGCGCTACCGCAAGATCAAGAAGTACGCATTGAATCAGTTGTGCCCACTACAATTTCGCCAGGAAACTATCAAGTAGACGTTAAAGGCAATTTGATTGGTGCATCAGGTACAGCTCCCACAGCTGTGGTTATTCGCCTTTCAATTATTCAAGATGCTAGTGGCAAGCTACTAGTCAGCGAGCAAAAAGACATTACCGCCCAAGCTGTAGAGCCGAATCAAGTGACCGCGCCTGAAGCAACTGCCGCTACGAGCCCCGCTACGGCCGCTCCTGTTTCCGCTCCGGTTCCTGTTCAACAATAAGCAATCGGCGCAGCCAATAGATAGCCGTCAAACCAATCAGAGCACCAATTGAGTCTACGCCTGAATCCAGCAAACTAGAGCTGCGACCAGGTACGAAAGCCTGATGCCACTCATCAGATAGGGCATAGAGAACGGCGAGAACAAAAGCAAGCCAGTAGTGCTTGAACTTGATCTTTGCCAGCTCTTTAGTTTTTGGCATGGAACGAGCTAAGGCCGTTTGATAAAGTACTGCTAAGACGGCAAACTCAAACATATGAGCGAACTTACGAACGGGCACATTGGCTTCTTGCAAGTAAGCTTCGGTGTAAGCTCCCGAGTTAGCCTGACTGGAGAAAGCAAAGATTACGGCCATCCAGATTAAGGCTAGGCCCCAGAAGAGAAATCGGCCAAAAGCACCTCCACTTGATTTACTTTCGCCTTGAAACACTTTTGTCATCCTTGAGATAGAAACGCCAGGGCCGCTCAACAGCTTTGCTAATACCAATGCGGGTGCTCACCGCCACCTCTTCATTACTGATAGTACGTCCGGGCAGCAGATAAAGCTGCTGCTTGTCATCAAAAAGAGGCAGTCCGTTAAATTTCAAATCTATCTTCAACTGCTTGCAGAGCTTACCAGGACCGCTAAAAAGCTTTTCATTGCCTTTTTCTTGTCGCGGGGACAAAGCTCTAATCAAAACTGCACCGGCTACACCGTCAACCTCGGTGACTACATTGAGGCAGTAATACATGCCATAAATGAAATAAACATAGGCATAACCGGGTGGTCCGAACATCACTTCGCAACGGGGGCGGCGACCACCATAGGCATGACAAGCCGGGTCGTCGGCCGTGTAGGCTTCAACTTCAACTATTTCAGCTTCAAGACTAGCATTCTCAAACCGGCGCACCAAAGTTCGCCCCAGTAAAGCCCGAGCAACAACCAGTGTCGGCTGCTCAAAAAACTCAAGGGGTATGGTGTGGGCCATTTTGGCTATCTGTTTTATATCTATTTGACAATAAACTTCTACAAAACTGTAGAAAGGCTCAAATCTAATGCCCTATCGGCTCAAATACAGGACAATTGAAGGCACCAATAGCTCTTAGTTTAGGATAGCAATTATGTGCGGCATAGTCGGGTATCTCAATTTAAACGGTGAGCCACTCACCGAAAGAGACAATCACCTCGGTGCAATGTGTCATAGCATCGCCCATCGTGGGCCCGATGAAGAAGGCATGAAGCTGATTGGCCCCGCGGCTATCGGCATGACCCGCCTGGCAATTATCGACGTTTCGGGCGGGCAACAGCCAATCGGAAACGAAGACGGCAAGGTTTGGATTGTTTTCAATGGTGAAATCTATAACTTCCAAGAGTTACAAGAGAGGGTTCTCTCCCTTGGCCACACTCTTGTCACCAAGTCTGATACCGAATGCATCGTTCATCTCTATGAAGAATATGGCACTGGATGTCTGCAATATCTCGAAGGCATGTTCTCATTTGCCATCTACGATTCACGCAAAGAAAGGCTTTTCATTGCCCGTGATCGTCTGGGCGAAAAACCACTGCATTACGGAGTATTCGACGGCACCTTTATCTTCGGCTCTGAAATAAAAGGCATTCTTACCCATCCCAAGGCCAGGCGAGAGCTAGACAGCCTGGCCATGCAGAAATATTTAAGCCTTGAGTATGTGCCCAGCCCCCATTCCATTTTCAAAGGCATAAGCAAACTGCCGCCAGCGCACTATATGGTTGTTGAAGGCGGCCAAATCAAAATTGAACGATATTGGCTGCCCGATATTAAAACTGAAAAAATCTCTGAGAATGAAGCCCAAGAAGAGCTTGTCCGCCTACTTAAACGCTCAATTGAACTACGACTGATTTCAGAAGTACCGCTTGGTGTGTTTCTCTCTGGCGGTATTGATTCTTCGTGTATAGCAGCACTGGCCAGTCAATTCTCCAGTTCGCCTGTGAAGACATTCTCTATTGGCTTTGACGACAAGTCATTTGATGAGTCGTCCCATGCCCTGGCCGTAGCCAAACATATCGGAGCAGATCACGAGGTCGTCACTTTCTCCCCCGAGCTGGGTTTTGAAACCCTTTCAGAGCTTTGGGAAATTCTCGATGAGCCCTTAGCCGATGCCTCGATAGTGCCAACCTATTCCCTCTCAAAAATGACAAGAAAGCATGTCACTGTGGCTCTAGCCGGAGAAGGCGGCGATGAACTATTTGGCGGTTATCCGACCTATCAAGCCCATAAATTTGCCCCCATGTGGGGTCTGATGCCCCAGGCATTGCGCCAGGGACTGCTTGAGCCGGCTCTAAATTCGCTGCCGGTCAATATGAATAACCTTAGTTTTGATTTCAAAGTTAAGCGCTTCATCGGGGCAGCGGCAGAACCGGCAGTTCGCCGCCATTTGCGCTGGATGGGTTCGATAAGAATGGCCGACCAGCCGCAGTTGCTTATGCCCGAACACCAGATTTTGGCCGAGACCATGGAAGAGAACATTCTTGGTGATTTGCCCTTAGTACACCTCAACGGTCATTCACCAAGAGGCAGCGTCCATGACGTCATCAATAACATCATGCGCCTCGATATGACTACTTATCTGCCGGACGACCTCTTGGTTAAGTCAGACAGAGCGTCCATGGCAGCCTCATTAGAAGTGCGCCTGCCCTTCCTAGCTTATCCCCTGGTTGAGTTTGCCTTAAAACTGCCTCCAGAGCTTAAGGTTCACGGTTTGACAACCAAATATCTTCTTAAGAAAGCCGTCGCTCCGTATTTGCCAGAGTACATAATGAAGCGACCAAAGAAAGGTTTTGGCATACCTGTAGCCAAATGGCTGCGGAATGAGTTCCGTCCCGTGGTAGATGAACTATTAGGAGAATCGTTCATCAAACGACAGGGGATTTTCCAATGGCCCTATATCAACCGTCTAGTACAAGAGCACATGAGCCAAAAGGCCGATAGACGCAAAGAGCTGTGGACCCTATTGATGTTTCAGTGGTGGTGGAAGAAATTCTTCGTCTAACGGCAATCAAGAAGTAAGTAAGAAAGAGACTATTTGTGGAAACCGAAAGCAGACAGGCAGAACCAGCACCCGCTGGGCAAGCACCCAAGGAAGAATTCTTGGATGCGGTTCAGCGCCATATTTGCCAGGTTCTAGGTTTTGATTTTGGTTTTATCGACTTAGTTTCGGGACACGAGATCGTCAATGTCATTACCTTCTCTGGTGAAGATGGCAAAAGCGAGGAAGAAGCGCGCAAGTCTGTTAAAAATTTGACTGATGAAAACAAACAACCACTAGCGGTGGCAAATTCACTGGTTGCCCAAAAGGTAAAATCGACGCTTAGACCCTGGCTGGGCCGAGCATTTTCGACAATTGATGGCGAAACTCAAGAATTTCCCTATGCCATTGTGCCGGTGATGGCCGACTCTTCTCAGCGGGCCGGTAATGTCAAAGGCCTGATTCGGGTTATTTCTTTTGATGCCTCCCGCGAAGTCACTAACCAAGATTTGCAAACCTTGCGCTTGATGGGCGAGCACCTGGCTAATCGCACCCAGTTATTTTTCCAGGCCGCTGGTGAGCACGAGAAAGTGCAGCAACCAACGGCGACAAAAGCAGAGCAACTGGACATTGATCATGTTTTGATTTTGCACTCAAACAGAGTAGTAAGGCGTCGTTTCTCTCGCACTCTGGGCGAGAAATACCGAGTACTTGAGTCAGATTCAGAAGAAAAATCACTACAGATTCTCTCTGAAAATAGAGTTGACCTGATTATTGTCGACAGCAATATTTCCGGTTCAACCGGATTTGGTTTCTGCAAAGTTATCAAAGAATCTGCCGACTTCAAGCACATTCCAGTGATTATTGTCACTCCCGATAGCAACCCCTCTGCTCGCGTAGAAGGCCTTGTAGTTGGAGCGGATGATTGTCTCACCGATTCGTGCTTTGATTCTGAACTAATGGCTCGTGTGCAATCGTCGCTGCGCCACCGCAAAATTGAAAAAGAATTAGCCGTGCAATTACAGTTACTAGAAGACTATGCCCAGAGACTAGAGAAGGCCCACGAGCAGCTCTCGCAAGACAGACAATCACAATTACAGCGCAATACTTTGCTTGAGCAATTGCGCCGAGAATCGGACATCTTACGCAATCAAGAATCACTCTTACACCGCATTAGCAACACGATTAGACGCTCATTTACCATCAAAGAAAATCTAGCAGAAATGCTCGAAGAACTTTCTGGCTACTTCGGTCTTGATTGTTGCTTTATCGTCCTACCCTCTGAAGAAGAGCCTGAAGACTCGCTTCGAGTTGAATATGTCACCGATGACATTTACCGCATAGTTGAGTATGGCCGAGATTTAAAAACCCTTGAACTGTACAGCAAGCTTTTCCAGGCCGACCAGGCCATCATCGCCAACGATGTAGCAAACGACCGCAGGCTTGATCCTTTCAGAGAAGAGGTCTTGTCTGGCTATAACATACTTTCTCTGTTCTATATTCCAGTGCACTATGGCGAGAAGCTGCTTGGTTTGTTGGTTGGCTACAAGGGAGAAATTCCGGCCAACTGGAACCGCGTCAACGAAGCCTTTATGAAATCAGTAGCAGACCAGGTTGCTTCTGGTGTTACCAATGCCAGACTCTATGCCAGAGTACAAAGGCAAGCCACCACCGACGGTCTTACTACTTTGTACAACCACCGCACAGGACAAGAGAAACTGACAGAACAATTGCGTATGGCCGAGCGCTATCAAAGGCATCTGGCGGTCTTAATGGTTGACGTTGATCACTTCAAATCAATCAACGACAATTACGGCCACCCGGTCGGCGATACAGTGCTTAAAGCGGTAGCAAGGCTAATCAAGAACAATTGCCGCGACGTTGATACTCCCATCCGCTATGGCGGCGAAGAATTCATGATTGTCTTACCTGAAGTCAATCAGGAAGGGGCTCATGTGGTGGCAGAACGTATTAGGAAATCACTGGCATCAGAAGTGATACTGCATGACGGCATCAACTTGTCAGTGACAGCTAGCCTTGGTATCGCTATTTTTCCAGATGACGCTGCCGATCAAGCGCACTTGCTGGAACTGGCCGACAAAGCCCTTTATCTCTCTAAGCGCCTCGGTCGCAACCAAGTGCACACAGCTTCAGATCTAATGTTCGAACCACGTGAGCTGAAAGCCAGCGGGGAGAAATCGGCCGAAGAAGTCTTATCGCAAATTACAACAGAAGGCAAACCAGGCCTGATGCTTGAAGATTTTGTTGCCCCCTCAGTTTCTCTTGAAGCGCAAAATAAAGAAGAGCTAGTACCTGAAGTTGTAGAAATGGTCAAAGCTCTGGCTCAGAATCTCTACGCCCGGTCTGATTACAATAAAGCGCACCACTTAGAAGTAGCACGCATGTCAGAGCTACTAGGAAAAGTTATGGGTCTATCTGCCACCCAAATTGAACAAATTCGTGTGGCTGGTCTGCTGCATGATGTCGGCACTTTGAAGTTGCCGACCGAACTGCTTACTAAACCTGGTTACTTTACCAGCGAAGAACGCGACATGGTAAATCAGCACCCGGTTCTTGGTGCCGAGTTGTTACGGCCGATCAGAGCCTTAAAAGATATTTGCGAGATTCTCGAGAATCACCACGAACGCTGGGACGGCACTGGATTTCCTAGCGGTTTAAAAGGGGAAGACATTCCGCTTCCGGCACGCATTGTTGCCATCGTCGACAGTTACCATGCCATGATTTCAGATCGCCCCTACCGCACAGCAATGACTCACGATCAAGCTGTTGCTGCCCTGAGACAAGGGGCGGGCTCTCAATTCGACCCATTCCTGGTAGATATTTTCATCGCTGTGCTGACTAACCTAAGACAACAGCAGTGAAGTTACTGAAGAGTAAAACTTTGAATATCATCATGGCAGTATTGGCCATACTTTTATTGGCGCTTTACCTATTTTTGGCCCCGCGTTTTCACCCTGATATAGTCAACCAAATTGCTTTCTATCCGGCCCCTGAGCCAAAAGACGCCGAGGAATACTTAGGGCGCTATGGTGGCGAACGGCTAACCATAGACAATCGAATTTCGGCCGTATTTTTCAAAAATCCAGATTCAAAGCTTGTTTGTATCTACTCACACGGCAATGCCGATTCAATGGTCTATCGCGCCGACAAAGCAGACGCACTAAAGGCAGCGGGGCTTTCGGTCTTGATGTACGACTACTCAGGTTACGGCAAGAGTTTGGGTAAGCCGTCTTTTAGTGTCGTTGCCGAAGATGGCAAAGCTGTCTATGACTATCTAATCAATACTATGCACTACAAGCCTAATCAGATCGTTCTCTATGGCGAATCTATTGGTGGTGGCGTCTCATCTGAAATTGCTCGCCACGGCGAAACTCGCGCTCTAATTCTCGACTCAACATTTTTAGCACCAGCAGTGTGGGCTAAAGATCGCATTGCTGCTTTGCATATTTTTCCCGAGCAGCTGATACTAGCGCCATCACTCAGTGTAGAGAGATTATTCCCAGACTATAAAGGCGCGGTGTTGGTTCTCAAGCCAGGCCATGATCAAGTAATTCCTACGATTCATTCAGATCGGCTTTATGCCCTGGCCCAGGGGGCAAAAACCCTGGTGACACTACCCCATAGCCCCCACGGAATAGTTGATGGGGCAGATTTCGACTTATATAGAAGCACACTGAAGACTTTTGTCAGCCAGCATCTACTTGCCCATCATTAATTCCATGGCTTCATTGGAGCTACCTGACTCTAAAGTCTCTTGCATCTCTTTAGCGACTTTGAGGTTATTTGGAATGGCGAAGTCAGAAGCAGGCAGAGTTGTCTTGAATGCCTTAAACGTTATCAAATAGCTGACATGTACTTCTTCAGCGCTGTCATATTCGACTGTGACTGGAAACAGACCTACCTTAGGTAAGGCATAGAGTTTCTCCATCATTGCCGCCTGACTCTTATTGTACGCAAGCTGATCGGAGCCAATGAAACTGAGTCTTAGAGGTGAACCACCACTGGTTTCATGTTTGACGAATTTGGCTTTTTGAGCCTTGCAGAAGGCTGCAGTGCTCTCGAACTTGCGTAAGGGTAGGGAAAATTTAGTGGTGTTCCCGGTAGGCTCTAACTTCACATCTTCAAGGGTGAAAGAAAAAAGAGTCATAGAAGTACTAAAGCAGTTGCGGAATTTGGCAAAAGGCACACGGTAGATTTTTCCGGAGGGGGCGCTGTAACAGACAACCTCTTTGTAGGGAGGCAAGAGCAAACAAACCAGGCCCTGCTTTTTCACAATCATCTTGATGCCAATATCACCTAGATAGACATCACAATCGCCAAACATGCGGCAATTCTGAAAGAGCGCCAAAACCTCGACCCGCTTAGCGGGCAATTTGCTCTGAGCATTTGGCGCTGTCAGAGGTTTAGCCTCAGACTTAGCGTTAGAAGCAAGTACGACAAAACTATTCAATAAAAGTGAGGCAAGAATCGACAAAAGCCAGCGCAACTGATTATTCATAGATAAAATAAGAAACAAGCAGTGATGACAAACTACAACACTATTTTTGAATATCGCAGCTGTCCATAGCATAGATCATTTGCCAAACAACATTAAGTTCTATTGACAAGCCCCAAAACCCAGCGTATTATTGGTTCACACTGAATAATTGCCCCCACAAGCCATTTACCGGTGCTAGTGGCTCATTCGAGCTAACTAGTAGTAGTTACTTACTAATGCGAGCAACTTAATATGAGATTTCGCGGTCTAGCCTTAATAGCAACGCTATCCCTTATTTGTCAGGTAGGGCCAATGAGCCTACCCGCAAACGCTCAGAGCTTCATGGACTCAATCATCCCCGGTCAAGTTGTCTCGCAAGCCGTCTACAACATGCTCCCACCGCAGTTGAGAGCACTAGTTAGAGTGGCAGGAGGTACTGGTGGAAATCCGGCCTTGAATGCTCGCGGCTTGCCGCCCACCAATCTCGACAGCTTTGTTTACCAGGCTGGCGGCAGGGCTGAAGAAATATACGGCGATGAAGGAGTGGATGGCCTCCCTCCGATTGACAGCTTTACCTCACAAAATCGTATTGATGCCGGCATTTTTGGTACCCGAAATGCTGGTCTGACCACCGGTCACGGCAGTATTCTGCCAGCTGCCTGGGGCGGTGATGAGTACTGCCATGGCACCGAATGGGTTAGAAGTGGAGACAAAGGTGGCAATCAATTGCCTTACTACGTTCCGCAGAGCCCCCTTACTGCTGGTGGAATACTGAATTCAGTCACTACTGGTCTGGGTGTAGGCACTGAACGACCTGGTGAAATGGCACCGGTGCACATCGCAGACCCCAGCATTAATTACGACCGCAATGCTCCTGACTTCATTCGCAACTTCGGCATGTGGGCCACCGCTGCTGTACCTTATGCTGTTACTCCTGACATGAAGCCGGTGCAGAACACCCAAACAAATCAGCTAATGGGCTGGATGGCGCCAGGGGAAAGCATTTCAGATTTTCTCAGTGGCAGAACTGGTCGCTTAATTCCCTCTCAGCAGGGTGCGGCTGCCGCTATGCTTAACAAGCTTGGCGGTCAGCAAGCAACATTTACTTTGCCATCAACAAGTTCACCCACTGCTGGATTCTAAGCTAGCACCGCCAGTAGTGGCAAGCACAAAAGTATGAACGCACGCAAGAAATTGTGTGCGTTGCTATTTGGCATAAGAAAATCTTAAGTAAGGCTAACCCCCATTAACATCTATGTCGGAAATCGAATATGTATGGCATCCCCTTTCCAACTATGCGAAGATTGTATTAGCCCTCGTAATTCCGGGATTTGAGATTGACTCCAAAGTCAGCAAACGAAATTGAGACGGTGACAGAGCACCCTTTTCAGGATGGATTTAATGCTTATCAGCCTATCAATAGCCTTTGTGTGCTTCTACGTTGTGCACATGGCGGGAATTACTGTCGGATATCATCGACTCCTGGCACACCGCTCATACAAAACCAATAAGGCAATAGAATACCTTTTCGTTATGGCTGGTTACCTTGGTTTCTCTAGTTCACCGATGTGGTGGGCTACTCTACACCGGGCACACCACCGTTACACTGATACCAGACTTGACCCCCATGCACCGCGCTTTGGTATTTGGGAAGCATACATTGGCTGGTTCTTGCACAAATCATATGCTGAACATCTAAAGCCTGAGACCTGTTCCAAAGACATGATCAATGATCCGCTATACAAGTTTCTTGATGCAGGTGGAAACTGGCACAAAGCCCATTTGCTCAATTCTTTCATCAACTTCAGCTTGCGCGGAGTAATGGCCATGGTCTGGGGCTGGGAAATCGCTGCAGTTAGCCTCTTGGCCGCACTGTTAGTGCAGCAAATGCCTCTCTTGCTCAACGTTATCTGTCACCTACCTAGAGCTGGCTACCAAAATTTCAATACTGCTGATACCAGCGTCAACGTTGGTTGGGTGGCATTTCTTACCTTAGGTGAGGGATGGCACAACAACCACCACGCCTTCCCTGGCTCTGCTAGACACGGTCTCAAAGCCAGTGAGATCGATCCTTCGTGGATAATTATTCGCTTCATGAAAGCCATCGGTCTTGTTAGCTGGATGAATGAAATCACCATCAATACAAAGTACAAAGGGCCACACAAGCCAGTTGAAGTTGAAATTGTTTCTGATTTGCCAACTGCTGTTCCAGCAGGTCTTGCGGCAGCTCAGAGTTTAGCCAAGCCTGAGTTGACACCAGTAGCGGTGCTTTCGCAACACACTCGCAGCGGTAACCATCGCCGGCCAAGACTCAAAATCAAACAGTAGTTAGCGCTTTAGCATCTTGCTTCGTGCTGCTATTTCTTGCATGACCTCAAGTAGTCCGCGAGTAGACAGCGAATTAACTGACCCATCACCCGCACTCTCAGCAGCCGTGCCAATTCCCACCAGTTGACCCTTGCGATTAAACAGTGGCGCGCCTTCCAGACCCGGGTCAGTCGCCATTGTCACTTTACCTAGAGACAAAGTTTGGGCCCTAGCAAAGCGATCAAACTGGCCCACCGAGGCATGAAGCTCAAAAAGATTGGCTGGATATCCCATTGCCACAAGTGTCTGACCCTCTTGAGCTTTAGCACCACTACCTAGCAGTAAATCATTGAAAACCGGTGGCTTACCATATGGGTCATAGCCCATGCTTGGTTTCAGAATAGCTAACCCTGTCTCAGGGATTACTTTCACAACGGCCAGATGATGACTCCACATGCCATTCTCATTGAGTTGAATCGACTTAGCACCTGCCACCAACTTGGCACTGGTGACAAAGTGATTCTGATCACTGAGCAAAAGCCCTGTGCCGTTATTTACCTGATCAGACTTAGTTGAAATAGCTTTGATTTTGAAAACACGCGGGTGTTGACTAGCATAGATACTGCTGAGATCGCTGGCAAAGCCACCATCAGGCTCAGGAGAGCGCTGAGCGTTCTTGATCAATGGCACGATGCCCCGCCAAAACTCTGGAGTTCGACGTAGTTCACGATTGTGCAATGAAGCAATGATGGCAGAAACCGGAATGTCATAGCTGTTACTGATGCGATCACCGGCTGAGTGCAGACCAATAACTTCACCACTCTCATTCAAAAGTGGACCGCCGGAAAAACCGCCCCTGGTGCCAACGCTAGTATTGACCACTGCCTGATCAGCATGGAATGGAGCTGGCAAGCCGTTTACAGTAATTGTTCCATCAACAATTTTCTTCACTTGCCCAGTGGAAATTCCAACATTTTCAACATCTCTGGCATAGCCCATATTAGCCACTTTGCTGCCAGCCAGGGGCAATTCTGAACTGGCCAAGGGCAAGGCTTCCATCGGCTCTGTCACATGCTCAGAGCGACCGGTTAGCGGATTGCGCTTATAGACTACATTGTCGATTTTGAAGATGGCCAGGTCAGCTCCGGGATCTATGGCCTCAAGCTTGCCATAGACCTTGCTGCCGTCAGCACGCAAGAAACTGACCCGCTCAGCGTCAGCAATAGCATGAAAAGCTGTGGCCACATGACCTTTCTCAGTTACCAAAAAGCCAGTAGCAAAGCTATCGCCGCCGGGTTTGCGAGCTTCAACTTTCATGATGCTCGGCCAGGCCTTCCAGTAGAGATCGGCTATAGCTTTATCAGGGTGGCTATCAATGCGGTTAACGTCAAAAATTGGCGACACAGCTTCTGATGACGGCGTCTTAACCGGGTTGGCTGACTCTGAAGAATGGAGGAAAACTTTGGCAGGGCCTTCACTGTCTCCGGCTAACGGCCGAAGAGAGCGCCAACTTGCGGCTCTCACCGCCGCTACACCGGTTAGGCCGCCAGCTGTGGCGGTGATAAAGTCAGTGGTGAGTGAGCCCAGAGCCGAAGACAATTGCCGGCGGTCGGCCTCAAAGCCGCTGTTACTATTAAATGTATTGCTAATAGCCCGGTATCCATCATGGGCGCGCTTCCCACCATCGATTAGAGCAGGAACTGTAAGAGCTGCGCCGGCAATCTCAGCTGATAAGGCCATCCAACCCGCTTTGCGCTGCAGAAGAGCCAGAGCGGCGCCCCCCGCCGTTGAAGCGGCAAAAGTGGAGAGCAAGTGTTCTGGGTGCTCTTTTATGGCTTTGCTAGTAGAGCTGTAAGCATCAGCGCTAGCAGTTGAAATTAAATGTGCTTCTCGTGAAAGCTTGGCGGCCAAAGTTTCTTGACCCGCCAAAGTGTTCTGGCTATTAGCCATTGCATCATTAACTTGGCGATTGCTTTCGGGGGCAGGCAATTGGCACACTCACAAAGCGAATTAATTGCCAGAATAGACCTAGCTTTAGTTAGAGCCAATCGGGAGAATACGAAAAATTGGCAGTATTTAGCTTCTAAAAATCAAAAAGTGCCGTAGAGAGATAACGTTCACCGCTGCTGCAAATAACAGTGACAATGGTCTTACCATGATTTTCTGGTCGCTTAGCCAACTCAATTGCCGCTTGCACATTGGCACCGCTGCTGATACCGCCAAGAATTCCCTCTTCTTTAGGAAGGCGACGAGCCATATCAAAAGCCTGGTCATTAGTAACTGTAACCACATCACTGAGCAAGCTCATATCAAGCACCGCCGGTACGAAACCAGCGCCGATTCCCTGTATTTTGTGTGGTCCTGGTTTAGCGGCAAGACCAGCACGAGTTTGGGTCAAAACTGGGCTATCAACTGGTTCAACTGCAACAACTGTTAGGTCTTTGCCCTGCTCTTTGCGCAATTCTTTGATTGTCTGTCCTACACCAGTAATGGTGCCTCCAGTACCGACACCGGCGACAAAAATATCGATGTCGCCGCCGCAGTCATGCCAAATTTCCGGTGCTGTAGTCAGCCTGTGAGCCTTGGCATTGGCAGGGTTAGAAAATTGCTGCAGCATATGTGAATTGGCAGTCTCAGTAATCATCCCTTCGGCTCTAGCAACAGCCCCTTTCATACCTTCAGCACCAGGTGTGAGAACTAACTCTGCACCCAATACCTGAAGCATTTTGCGTCGTTCAATAGACATGGTCTCAGGCATACACAAAATCAATTTATAACCACGAGCTGCAGCCACAAAGGCCAGGGCAATACCGGTATTGCCAGAGGTCGGTTCGATAAGAACGGTGCGACCGGCTTCAATCAAGCCTCTCTCTTCAGCGTCGAGAATCATGGAAATGCCAATTCGATCTTTAACCGAACCCAAAGGGTTCATCGATTCGACTTTGACTAAAATCGTGGCATCAAGGCCAGTAACAACGCGGTTGAGCTTGACTAAGGGTGTACGGCCCACCGCCGCAGGCAGGTTGGCAAACACATGTTTTTTCAATGTCATAAACTCTCGATTTTAGTCTCAACTATCAGCCCTATTTATTCGGCTGCCTTTTCAACCGGAAGGTCAGGAAGCTTTTTATCTTCGGGTAAGGGGCTATTAGCTTTAAATTCGGCATATTTGCGCTCGCCTATACCTTTAAAGACCTTGCCTTTCTTCACCATCTTGTCATCTTTGTGAGCTTCACCATCTTTTATCATCTTCTCGCCCTTGGCAATAAGACCCTGGCAATGCTTCAGCATCTCACGATACTTCTTCTGCATACGTTTCTCATCGCCAGACAAATCGTTGGCGCCACCAGTTGCCGGCGGAGCAAAATCAGTAGGATTAGCAGCGGCGGAGCCTCCAGCAGGTTCAGATGGGCCACCAGCACCCACGGGCAAAGAGTTGCCGAAGAAATCGTTAGCACCGGCAAAGGCCGCAGTAGGATACAAAAGTGCTGCAACGACCAGAATCAGTTTCATAGACTTGAGCATTCTCATTTAATTCCCTTTAAATACTTTTTGATTTCCCGGCAGTCAATTATCAATAGTCTATAGGCTGACAGCTGAAGCCGCTCTAAATAGGACTAATATTCTGCCTGCTGAAAAATTTTATCTAAGCTAACACTTTGGTCAACATTGGTGCGCTGCAATCAAGTTTTAGCGCCTGCTCAAAAGCATAGGCCACTTTTATAAGTACAGCATCCGACAGAGGGGCGCCAAGCAACTGCAGGCCCACAGGCAGCTTGCCAGAGTTCGAGGCCGCTGGAGCTAGTCCACAGGGCAGTGAAATACCTGGTAATCCTGCCAAATTTGCTGGAATAGTGGCAATGTCAGACAGATACATTTGCAATGGATCTCCCGTTTTTTCATCGAACTTAAAAGCGGTCGATGGAGCAGTGGGAGAAAGAACCAAATCATAGTTGGCAAAAATCTTGTCAAAGTCAGCAGTAATAAGGCGTCTGACCTGTTGTGCCTTTTTATAATAGGCATCGTAATAGCCCGAACTCAGGGCATAGGTGCCAAGCATAATGCGCAGTTTAACTTCAGCACCAAACCCAGCTTCGCGGGTTTCGTTATACATAGAAAGAATGTCAGTGGCTTCGAGATCTCGCAAACCATAACGCACGCCGTCAAATCTAGCTAAATTAGCAGAAGCTTCGGCCGTGGCTAAGATGTAGTAGACCGGTAGGGCGTATTTAGCATGGGGAATGGAGACTTCTTCAACTTGTGCACCAAGGGAAGAAAGAAGTTTCGTCGCGGAGGAAATAGACTGCTTAACACCGTCTTCGATACCATCGCCAATCAATTCTTTGATGATACCAATCTTGGTGCCTTTCAATAGTTCTTCAGGCGATTGCTTGCTCAAGCCCTGAATAAAGGGCAGGGTCAGCGGAGGAAAGCCTTTGGAGTTAGCACTGCTAGCGTATGGATTCTCTAGCGAAGTTGAATCTTTTCCATCATGACCTGAGATTGCTAGCAAAGTAAGAGCGGCATCCTCTACCGTGCGAGCAAATGGACCGATCTGATCTAGGCTTGAAGCAAATGCCACCAGACCATAACGAGAAACGGTACCATAGGTCGGCTTCATCCCGACCACGCCGCAGAAGCTGGCAGGCTGTCTAATAGAACCACCTGTATCAGAACCGAGAGCGCTTACGGCGAATCCGGCGGCTACCGCTGCTGCAGAACCACCAGAACTTCCACCTGGTACATAGGCAGTGTCAAAGGGATTTTTAGTGCGCTGATAAGACGAATTTTCAGTAGACGAGCCCATGGCAAATTCATCAAGATTAGTCTTACCCAATATCAAAGCACCACTACTCTTCAAGTTAACAACGGCTTGAGCGTCATAGGGTGCGACAAAATTTTCTAAGATTTTGCTAGCGCAGGTAGTCTTAGTGCCAATGGCACACATATTGTCTTTGATTGCCACCGGCACCCCGGCCAAAACACTGTCAGGGGCATTTTTCTTGAAGTCAAAATTCTTGTCTAGCTCAGCGGCCTGGCTGCGAGCTTGATCAAAAGAAAAGCTCAAGAACGCTTTTATGTCGCCTTCATGAGCTTCAATTTGAGCAATATGGCTGTCGAGCACCTCAGCAGCAGACACATCTTTGGCAGCGAGCAACCCTTTCAATTGAGAAATGGTTTTGCCAACCAGAATGGCTTTTGCAGATGACATAAATTAGCCTTTGTAGCGTTTAAATATGAGTGAGCAATTGTGTCCGCCGAAGCCGAAACTATTAGACATAGCGATATCAACTTTGGCATTACGTACCGCAACGTTCGGTGTGTAATTCAAATCGCAATCAGGGTCGGGCTCGTTCAAATTGATCGTCGGTGGAATGATATTGTCTTGAATAGCCATGATGCAAACAATCGCTTCTATTGCCCCAGCCGCGCCCAATAAGTGCCCGGTCATCGACTTACTTGATGAGATTGCCAATTTATGGGAAGTGGCATGCTCACCAAAGACAGTCTTAATTGCCTTGGTTTCAGCCTTATCGCCCAGCGGTGTAGAAGTACCGTGAGCATTGATGTAATCAACTTCTTCAGGAGTGATACCACTCTGCTTCAGAGCGATTTTCATAGCTCTGGCAGCGCCTGAACCATCAGCACAAGGCTGGACGATATCAAAAGCGTCACCGGTGCTACCAAAGCCAGTAATCTCAGCATAAATATGCGCACCGCGGGCAATGGCATGGGAGAGAGACTCAAGCATCAAGACAGCGCCACCTTCTCCCATGACAAATCCGTCACGAGTTTTATCAAATGGTCGGCTGGCTTTCTCTGGCTCACTGTTACGTGTACTGAGAGTGCGAGCGGAGGCAAATCCGGCCATCACAAGAGCTGCTATTGGGGCTTCGGAGCCGCCAGCAAACATAATGTCGGCCTCACCCCGCTCAATAATTCTGTAAGCATCACCGATCGAATGTGCCGAAGTAGCGCAGGCGGTGACGGTACAAGTATTAGGGCCTTTGGCGTTGTGGAGCATCGATACCCAGCCGGCCGTCATGTTGACAATCAACATAGGCACCGTAAATGGCGAACAACGGTCAGGGCCTTTGTCCATCAAAACATGGAACTGATCTTCAATCGACTGAAAACCACCAGCGGCCGAACCAACGGCAACACCTACTCGCTCTGGATCTTCTTTACTAAGGTCAAGCTTTGAATCGGCAACTGCCAACTTGGAGGCAGCAATAGCGAATTGAATAAATCTATCTGTGCGCTTTACCGCTTTGTGATCCATGTACTTAGATGGATCGAAATCATACATTTCAGCTGCTATTTTGCAGGACGGTCTGAGCTTTTCAGGAATCCGTTGAACCAATTTAACGCCAGATCTACCACTGACGATCCCTTCCCAGAACTCATCTTTGCCTGTACCGACTGCGGATATGGGCCCCAGACCGGTAACGACTACACGCTCTTTTGTCATTACTCTACTTTATCTCTAGTTAATACCAATCCAAAGTGGACCACTGAACGTGGTCCACTTTGGATACAAAACCGTTCACTTTTTCGTGCGTATCACCTTTTAAAGCCTGGCTCTAAAGGTGACCTGCAATGTACTTAACGGCTTCACCAACAGTGGTGATTTTTTCAGCATCTTCGTCTGGAATTTCCATTCCAAACTCTTCTTCTAAAGCCATGACGAGCTCGACTGTGTCGAGTGAATCTGCGCCTAGATCTTTAGTGAAGCTAGCTTCCATGGTCACTTCTTCAACATTAACGTTGAGCTGGGCCACAGCAACCTTCTTTACTCTTTCGAAGGCTTCCTTCTCTTCCATGAGTACTGTCTACCTCTTTTAAAAACTTTGAAAACCGCATGTAAAACTAATGGACCAAGTAGGCCCGATCCGGAGTGCATAGAATATCACGTCAGAAAACCAGTTTCTAATTGTGTATTTCTATATTACGTATAAAGACCGCCCGAAACCTCCAAGACTTGGCCGGTTACATACGAACCAGGACCAGCAAGGAACACCACTGCAGCAGCGATGTCTTCAGGAGTACCCATACGCTTAAGAGGAACCCGATCGAGTATGTTCTTTATAATTTCCTCACCCAATGCCTTGGTCATATCGGTATCGATAAACCCAGGAGCAATGGCATTGGAAGTTATATTGCGTGAGGCATATTCAAGAGCAATAGTCTTGGTGAAACCAATTAGCCCTGATTTAGCGGCGGCATAGTTCACCTGGCCGAAGTTGCCATGCACACCAGAAGTGCTGGCAATATTGACAATGCGACCAGAGCGCTGCTTTGACATCACTTTAATAATGGGCTGGGTAACTTTGAAGGCCGAGGTCAAGTTAGTATCGATAACTGCTTGCCAATGCTCCTCACTCATCCGCATAAATAGATTGTCGCGGGTGATCCCGGCATTATTTACCAGGATGTCGATACGGCCCCACTTGGCGACAATGGCCTCAACCATTTTTGCCACGCTGGCAGAGTCGGTCACGTTGCAAGGAACTGCGATGGCGTCGAAGCCGTCTTTTTCAAAATCAGCTGCGGTTTGCTTACACAGCTCTTCATTTATGTCGCTGATTACTACCTTGGCGCCTTCTTTTGCCAAAGCGTGCGAAATTGCTCGGCCGATTCCTCGTCCTGAGCCAGTAACTACCGCCACCTGGTCGGCTAACATGCCCATGCTTTTTTCCTTCTAGATTAGATTCAAAAGTGCTCCCTTAATTTACCGGCTTAACTTCGAATTGAGATCGTCTCAAACGCTAAAAGCAACAGGCGTTTACCCGGCCAACAAGAATTCTCACGGCTATTTAAATAAATATTTCGCCAAAACTGGCCAATAGTGGGGGAAATACGAAGGCAATGAGGTTTACCGATAGTGACATTAGATATCTTTTGGCTTAATCTCTTGACATAACCGACGAGAAGTCGAAAAGCCATGCCAGACGTAGCTAGTTTTCACTAGCCGGAGGGCAGGCGGACCTTATGCACCCCTGGCATATTCATTAAAAGGAAAAACAAAACTTCTCAAGTCGGCGCAAGCAGGTATCTGGAGAATCAAAATAAATGGCTGATGGCAAATTGGACCAATCTGTAGCTCCCAATGAAGACACTTCCAAATTAAAGGCCGATGTAGCAGCAAAATTCCACGAAGGACTAAATCACCCACCCCAAGCAAAAGCTGAACCGACTGTCGTTGCTCATACTGAGCTGACAGGGCTAACTGGTTTAACTGGTTTAAAAGGATTAGTGGGTCAAGCTGGCTCAACGGGAGAAAAACCCGACATCACACTGCGCTCACTCTCCGATAACATTGCTCAAGCAAAAGCCAAAACTACAGATAGTGGCACCATTTTTGACAGTCTTGCCCGCGACTCAAAAGTAGCGCGTTATGGCATGGCTGGGGTAGAAGGTCTAGCTTACGCCGTACCTGGTGCAGTCAAGGCTTTCGCCCATGATATTTCGCACCCACTAGACCTAGCTGAGAAAGTTGCAGTAGCTGGCTCTATCGGCGTTGTGATGAAGACAGTATTACCTAAGGCCGGGGTTGGCAAAGCCATTGTCGGTACCGTTATGGCCGGTTATATGGTTAAAGATGCCTTGCATCCAATCATGAACGCCATGAATCATTTAGAGACCTCCAGTCATGATATGGCATCAGTGCACCAGGCCGCCCAGATAATGGGGGATGGAGTTGGTCAATTCGCCTGGGATAGTTGGGTTGGTTCCAAAGTCGGTCTAAAGGCCGAAAAATGGACTGGCAATGTGCTAGAGGCAAAACTTGGCACCACAAGATACTCCAATTTTGAAAAGGCTAAAGTCGACTTCTTCTCATCAGATGAATATATTGTAGGGCGCACCCTGAACAACATAACACGACCAATAAGCAGCGTGCTTACTTCTGTATCTGAGCGCATGACCCGTAAGCCAGAAGAACCAAAAGTATCGCTCGATGAAGCCGTGCGCAAAATGGCGGAAGTGAAAGAGCAGAATGCCTACACCACACTCAGTGCCAACATGCACTTTAAAGGTATGGCCACGGCCGACGCTCAACCTCTAGGATTCTCACAGTCACTAGATTTGCTTGTTGGTGGTCATGATCCACGCAAGCTATCAAGCAACGAAGCCCTTGCTCTGCTAAGCACTACAGAACCGACGGCTACAGCCAAACCTATCGATCTCACTATAAGAGTGAACTCGGCCAGTGATGCATTACCGGGTAGCCCAGCCAAATCTATTATTGGGCCAAATGAAAAGCCCAGCCATACACCTGATGAATTAGTGCCTCCCACTAAACCAACTGATTCGGGTAAACCAACTGACGGCACTAAACCAGAAGGCCAATTGGAAGTCACTCCAGCAGCAGCTGTGGGCAAACCTTATTTAACCAAGGCCGAACAAGAACTAAACGTTGGTACCATTTCAAAACTTGCTGAAATGAACACCAAAGAAATGAAGGAGTGGCCAGACAGCAAAGTATTGATTGCTGACGCGGTTGAAGCAGCCCTCGGACCAATTCACGCTGCCATCACTCCTAGTGGTAGCAAAATGGACCCTGGCTTTATTCAAGCTAGAAACCAAGCCGTAAGCCTTGGCAGCCAGGTACGTAGCGAACAAGACTATCGCTATATAGATCCCCTACTAGGGCGCTTTAGCTCAGCGGCAAACCAACACATCTCTAAAGGTCTGAGCGAAACAGCCAACTACAAACGTGAACTGGATCTACTGGCCCAAGAAATTCACAGTACTTTAGTGCGCAACATGAAGAAAGCTGGCGTTGACCCAGACCAGGTTCTGCGCTCGAAAAACCCACCAATCTTCTCGATTATGCATGACGGTGGAGCCGGCCCCCACACCATGCGGCAAATTGATGGAGTGTGGAACGTAGACCATGTACTCTATCCACGCAACATGGTTGGTGTAAGAAGCGTCACCACGAGTGGTATCCATGGTCATGAAATCGGACACGACCAATATGGTGGCATCCTCAAATTTGAAGAATCTATTCGCGAAAACGTCATCAAAACCGCAGTAGAAAAAGGCCTGGGTAGTCGCGCTCAGGATAAAGTGGCCGTACCTGGCCATGGCGATATGACCAAGGCCGATCTAATTGAACATATCTTCAAAGCACAAGCCGATGAAAACACTGCTGATATTTGGGGCGCAGCTTGGACTGGCCACAACGGTGGCGGGGCCCTCGGTATTCTCTTGCAGTCGCTGAGAAAGGGCGGTCAGCTTGAGACAAGAAACGTCTTCGGCAAAGAATTCGTCGCTCCTGATAATCCACTTGGCTTTGAAGTGCATGCCTTTGATGCCTTGAGACCTAAAATCGTAGCTGCCACCATGCGAGCCAGAGCCAATGGCGATAAAAATGTACTGGAATATGCCCAAGCACTTGAGCGTTATTCAGATGAAGCCTCGCGGCCTGGAGACTATGTCTTCGCCAATATGGACAAGCCAGGCGAAACAATCTCAATCACCAGAAAAGATCTCGAAGATGTCATTCCGCACTTAATTGATGCCCAGATGAATACACCATTGCCAGCTCTGCAAGGCAAATCATTTGGCGACATACTGCCTGACCTTCCTGCCCATATGGCCAAGATGGATAACTTGGCAGGCCTAATGGTCGACGCTGTCAACAAAGGTAAAAAGCCCAACGAAATTCCATTCGACACCCAGCACTATTCAATTAACCAGGTATTTGGTGCTGGCATGCCAGCTGCGATGAGACTGGTCGCCCAAGGTATGGATGCCAGTGAAGCGAATAAAGCAGTGAACAAGATGTCAGACTTCTTGCGCGCTCTCTATCACGACAATGACCCACACGTTGACCCTCTCAAACCAACCACCTTGCAAGCAATCAGACTGACGTCACCCAAAGATATTGCCGCCTCCACCAGACGTGTCGCCGCAGCCGCCACAGAAAATACTGGTATAGCCATCGGCAAAACACCAGCCTTCTTCAACGGGCTGGGGGATCGCACATCATCTCTCGGAGGAGCCCTGGGTTCAGTTGAGATTGGTAGCTACATCCGCAATATGGAAGCGCAAAAGCAAAGAGAAGCAAGCGATTCGGCCAGCAGCAAATTCCCAAGAATGAGTTTTGAACCGACTGCACCCGCCAAGACACCTCTGCAAGACAGAACACTAAGTAATATTGCTTACATGCAAGGAGCCAGCAAACAAATACTTGAAGGCCCAGCAGAAAAATAGACCTCAGGCACGATAAAGTTAGAGCTAAAAACGCGCTATTATGAGTTTTTGGTTATTTGATCGTGAGTATAGGCGTGAACAGAAACGAGCCCAGAATAGTTCAGAGATTTGTTCAGAGAAAAGTGGTCAAACCGCATTTAATGGGCTTGCAACTAGCTAGGCTGGCATTAATTTCGACCATTTGCCTAACTTTTTCTGGCTCGATTGCAGCCAGGCCGGCGCTCGCTCAATATGAAGAACAGAATAGTCTCGTCTTGGCACAGGCTAAGTATCGCAGCGCCACCCAAATGTTTGGGGTCGGTGACTACCAAAACTGTGTCAACTTGCTCAGACAAGCTCAGACCGGCGACGCTCGCAACAAACAAATACCTCACCTAATGGCCCTGGCCTATTCACAACTGGGCGACAGCAAGAACGCAGAAATTCAATTTAGAGCGGCGCTTAGCCTCGACTACAACTTTGTTGAATGTCGCAACAACTACGGCATATTGCTCAAAAAAATCGGTAAGTTCGACGAGGCCAAGAAGCAATTCAACGACTGCATCCGTATCAATTCACGCTATCCCAAAGCACACTACAACTTGGGTACAGTTTATTTTGACCAGGGAGATTTTGACTCAGCCATTGAGTCTTTTCGCACAGCCACGCGCCTTGATAGCAGTTATTTTGAAGCGAACCGCGACCTTGGTTTAGCAATTTTTCAAAAGTTCGAACGAGGTGATGGCGGAGAGATTTCGGAATGTTTAGAGAAGCTCGAAGTAGCAGCTCAACTGGTACCGCAAAATCCAATGATTCACTATCACTTAGGCAACATTTTTTGCTGCGATGGCAATCTAGATGAGGCCGAAATAGAATTTCGCAAAGCTCTTAAATTTGACCCCAAACTAGCAGCTGCTCATTTTGAGTTAGGTCGTTTGCGCTATCTTCGAGGCGATCCTAATCGGGCACTATTTGAGCTGAAAGAATCACAAAAAGTGAGCCCAATTTATACCGAAGGGAAGAAGTATCCCTCTATCGATCGCGTAAAAGTTAAACAGCTACAGGCTAAGTGCGAAGAGCTGACCGATAATTATGAAGCCGCGATTGAATCGCTAAAAGATGTAGCCAGTCTTACGGCTAATAATGCCCAGACAACTAAGCATATTGCCGAATTGAGTCGCTTAACTAGAGGTGGAGGCCGCAGAAACGCCAAAGAAGTTGATCCGGCCGAAATTAAAGCGATTGTCTCCCAGGGTATCCACCAGACTGAATCGGGAGATCTCGACTCTGCCAAAGCCAGCTTCAATAAAGCCATAGAGCTTGATCCGAAGTCGTTTTTGGCCTATCAAAATCTCGGCGGCATCCTTGAGGCCCAGGGTGACCTGGCAAACGCCACAGTGCAATATCAAGCAGCTCTAGATCTCAAGCCCAAATACGACGGCTTGTACTACAACATGGCTTACTTGCTTGAAAAGGAAAATATGAAAGCTGAGGCTGGCGCATGGTACAAGCGTTTTCATGAGCTGTCCGGCAAGTATCCATACGACCCGAAACATATTGTTTCGCTGCAGCAAGAACTTGCCCGTGAGCGCGTTCGCGGCCAAAGTAAATAGCCTAGAGCCTCTGCTGCCGAGACTGCCACGACAGTGAAAGCAGACTGGGTGCTAAAATTTGGCCATGACTAAAGCAGTATCAACTCTTACACTCCAAAAATATAAACGTGACGGCCGCAAGATTGTCGCCCTCACTGCTTACGACTACTCAATGGCAAAAATTCTCGACAAAGCGGGAGTTGATTTGATATTGGTTGGTGATAGCTTGGCCATGGTCGCCTTAGGTCATCGCACCACCCACGCCGTGACGATGGAAGAAATGCTGCACCACACCAGAGCAGTTACCAGAGGTGTGAGTAGTGCCATGGTAGTAGCAGATCTGCCTTTTATGAGCTACCAAGTTGATGTCATTCAAGCAATCACAAATGCTGGCCGCTTCGTCAAAGAAGCGCAAGCTCATGCAGTAAAGTTAGAAGGAGCAACAAGACTCAATCTAGAAATTATTGAGCGCTTAGTCGGCATGGGTATTCCGGTCATGGGACACCTTGGTTACACTCCCCAAGCCATACACGGCTTAGGCGGCGCCAGAGTGCAGGGGCGCTCGGCCGATGAAGCCATAAAACTAATTGATGATGCCCGCGCTCTTGAGATGGCCGGCTGTTTTTCAGTGGTATTAGAGATGGTGCCAACCGCTGTTGCTAAGGCTGTGACAGAACGCCTGACCATTCCCACTGTCGGCATAGGTGCAGGTAATGTCTGCGACGGTCAGATTTTAGTCACTGACGATCTCATGGGCAAGTTTACAGATTTTCTGCCGCGCTTTGTAAGACGCTACGCTGATCTTAGCCAAGTTTGCCAGGATGCTGTTGGTAAATATGCTGAAGATGTGAAGTCTGCGAACTTCCCCAATGCCTCAGAATCATTCTTGCTTCCCAAAGAAGAAGAAGAAGAGCTCAAGCGCAAACTTGCCCAAGAAAGCGTTACTAGTGGCGAGATCTGCTAGCTATTTAGATTGACTTAGGGGCTGGACGATAATGCGTTTGGGATCAAATTTAGGCCTCGACTTTGCATCATTCTTCTGAGCGCTTAGGTCAGACGTCACAGTAACTCTACGAAGATCAAATCTAGGCTTGGAAATAGGCGCTCTAGTTGAAACCTGCCAAAGATTATTCTTTACTTTGGTAATGTAGTAGTTCGAACAGACGAAGCCATAAGGCGCATAGAGCCGCTTGACCATCGTGCCGATTAGTTCGATGGGCATATCATGACTTGTCGCCCCCAGCGGAAGCTCGCTCACATCTAAGATCTGGAAAGCATGATCTTTGCTGTCATCAAAAGAGACTTCACCAAAATCTCCTAAGCGCGGAAATTTCTGATGTAACTGCGAAGAGCAAAATAAGGCCTTGTCTGACTTATTTATTAGTACTACAGTCTTGGTCGATGCCCTGGCAATGGCACCAATTTCTTGACAAAAAGGCTCCGCTTCGGTGTCAGCAGCGGCAAGGACAGAAAGCTTATAGGGTGCCTTTAACAGTGCTTTTAGGGTTTCGGAGCGTCTATCCAAGGCTTCAACTAGCACCCTGGTGCCCATACTATGACCAACTAGTACGGTCTGATTGGCGGGAAGAACAGTCTCAAGCTCATCCAAAAACCTCAAGATTCTGCCCTTTCCGCGGTTCAAAACATTCTCGTTGGCATCATAATCAACCAAGCTACCGAAGGCTGGCCAACGAAACATAATCACTGGCATTGAACAATTAGATGCAAGCCGCCTAGCCTTTTCCATGGAAGCGTTTTCACCAGAGCAACAGCCATGCAAAAAAACTATCATGGGCTTGCCTGTGGCAGCGTGGGCCTTAATTCTTGCGAAAAAATAGCCCTCACTAACCTTGCAGGGAGGAGAGTCGTTGTTAGAGGCACTGATGTTGAATTGCGCCACCGATTCTGGAGTGGCACCACTAAAGACCTTCTCATTAGGAATAGTATTGAGAACAGCAGGGCTAGATTTTGTCTGCTTCACCCAATAAATTGGCCACGCTGGATCTGCTGCTTCCGCCCCAGAAACAGAAAAGACGAAATAGAGTACGGAGAGAACAAGCAGAAGCCGCATGCTTAGCAGCTATGACACGAATGGGTACTGCAAGAGCCACAGCCACCACCAGAGCTACTCTTGGTGCCGGAACTCTTAGAATTCTGGCCTACATCTGGAGTGCTCCCGGAAGAGCGCAGAATCATATTCCAGATGCGCGAAACATTGGCAGAGCCACATTCAGCACAGTTGGTATCGGATGGGTCGTTCATAGAACGCTCTACGGTGAAGGCCACACGACATTCTTGGCAGCGATAATCATAACTAGGCATCTTATTTAGACTCTTCTGGAGTAGGACTAGAGGTAGAGGTAGACGTAGAAGTAGACGTAGCTTCGGTCTTTATTTCAGGTGCAGATTCACTTTTAGGTACAGTCTTTGGTGCCGAATTAGACTTGGGGTCTTTCTTCTTGAAGTCTAGGTCACCATGCACCCAGGCTGAAACGTCGTTCACGAGAACCACTACCATTAAGGCGATCAAACTGAGAAATCCCCATTTGACGATCTCGCCTTGGGCCCTTTCTTCCATTGGTTTACCCCGTACCGCTTCTAAAAGCATAAAGGCCAGGTGGCCGCCATCCAGTGCTGGCCAAGGAAGTAAGTTAACGATTGCCAAATCCATCGAGATCAAAATAGTGAACATAAAAAGCTGTCGCCAGTCTTCTTTGGCAAAATCAGCACCGATTTTGACCACCGCTATGACACCGTGAAAACTCTCAATACCAGGCTGGGGTTTGCCATCTTTGCTCTTGGCATTGGGAGAAATAATTTTATTGGCGACACCCTGGAAAAGACTACCAATGGAATTGACCATCTGCCCTGTCTGAGTTGTTAGTTCAGTAGCCGCAATAGCAGCCACATCAATAGGGCTGCCTTCAATTTTGACGTATTGCACCTTCGGTGATAAACCCATGCCGACTTTGCCATCTTTGTTGGGCGTCATCGGCAGGTCAATTGCTTGTCCGTCGCGCTTGACATGCAAAACAATGGGGGTCAGTTTCTTGGTAGCAAGATAAGCAATGAATTCTTCGGGGGTCTTAATTTTTTTGTCATCGACACCCAGTAATTCGTCATTGGTCAGCACCCCGGCAGTGGCGGCAATAGGGTTTGTTGCTGGTAGCTCGCCAACGAAGACACCCTGGGGTATTGGGCGGCCCAGTGCGGTCATCATGATCAACATCACTAGATAAGCAAAGAGCACATTAAAAGTGACGCCTGCAACGGCAACCAGGGCCCGCTGCCAAATAGGAAACTTCTTGAAGGGAGAAAGCTGAACCCCGAATACCTCAGCCGAGGCATTGCTTTCGTCACCAAGTTCGGGAATGGCTACGTAACCGCCCAGCATACAAGCATGAATGCGAAATTCAGTGTTCCAGCGCTTGCCCACAGTCCAAGATGGTCCAAAAGGCAGACCAAATCCGAAAACCGGTGTCTGGAAACCAAAGAAACGGGCTACCAGAAAATGGCCACATTCATGAACGATGATCAATGTGCTCAATATTGCGAGCATCATGAAAATACCGAAAGCTTGTTCCAAGACCAATTCCTCTTGAGGTGACTGGCCTTAGAGCTATTTAGCGTGGCTAGATAGCACCTTCTTGGGCCAGAGGCTCTATCGTGACATCTTTGTAGTAGTACGACAGAATCTGTTCTGCATTATATCCGTTATCAGCCAGGGCTTTCGCTCCCCATTGAGAAAGGCCAAGGCCGTGACCATAGCCTCTACCGCTGAAGATATAACTGCTGTCAGACTGGAAGAGACTGAACTGGGTACTGGGTAAGTTAAATAATCTTCGCAACTCAGTGCCAGCAATAATTCTTGCTGAATTTTGCCCAACCACAAGAATGTCCCTTACCCTTTGCGAGTCACCGGGATGACGACCAATCACCAAAACCCCTAGAAGTTGGCTATCTGGAGCTGAGCCCAAAAGAGCTTTGGCCAGGGCTTGGGAGGTTATGGTCTTGCGCCAGGTAAATTGCGGGGCCGCATCGTCATAATCGACGACACTCTTGAGATAGGGCAGTGGCTTACCCCAAACATTTTCCGAGACCTCGGTACTACCACCACTGGTGCTATGGAAAAAAGCAGAAATAACTTTATTACCGTTTTTCAATACCAAACCAGAGGTTGCCGCAACTGCAGCGTTAGTCTCAGCAGATTCAGCCACAACGCCACGATAAACCTGGTCATCAACAGTGGCTTTGACGTCATAACCTTCAGACTTGTGCTTGCCGAAATTAGCCACAGCGTATGAACGAGCGGCAATAGCCTGGGCTTTTAAGACTTCTTTTGGCCACAGGGAAGGCACTTCAGACGGTACTACCGATAAGAGATAGTCTTCTAGATCTAGAACGTTGATGAGATTGATACCAGTGGTATCACTTATGCCAGCTGAGTCTGTTTTTATTGTCGGTCGCAAGACAACTGCCCCACGATAGAGCTTACCGTTTACTCCAATCAAAGGAGCACTGCTAGGTTCACGCCCATCGGCCGGATCTGTGACCTGGTCGGGAACGGCGATATATCCCTGGGATGCGTCAATTACTGAAGAAGAAGAGGCAGTCACGCCGCCTTTTTTTGCCGGAGCTAGTAAGGGCAGTACCAACTGATTTGAATCGTTGGTTGTACCAAAAAAGCTACCAGTACTTGGTATAAAAGCGACTTTGGCAATTGTAGATGCTGGCGCAATCTTGTCTCGACTACTTTTGCCGTTAAAGACAATAGAGCTATTGCCCTTAGTAGTCGAGCGAGCAAGACTCAAGTTCCAAGCGCTCTGTGGCGCTATTTTGCCGACCAGAGTACCGTCGGCAACGGTATAGACACTGCCACCATCAGGAAAATCAAGATCAACTTTCTGCAACGAAGATGACAAACAAACTCTTATTTGCTTATCTGCCGCTTGAGCCGATAGGCCACCAGGAAGAAGGCTGGCTACAGCAAGACTAATCGCCAGAGCAAAGGCTCTACCCCAGAGCTTGCCTTTAGACCAACGTTGATTATCACTGGCATCGTGGCTATCACCGCTGCCAATAGACTGATGCCGGTTTGCCACCGCCCAGGGTGACAGAGCCGGTGAGGCCGATAAATCGATCGAGGCTTGCTCTTGCTCTTCTAATAAATAAGCCTGCACAGCTGCTGTAATAGCAGCCATTTCATCCTCGGTGGCAGCCGAACAAGTCTCTTTTGTAGTAACTGACAAATTCATGATACTCACTTCGACCAATTGCTACCACTTCACAATTATAGCCCTCAAAATAAGTTTGTATAGGCGATTTCATAAACCTGCCTATTGCCAGATTTCGCGAAGACCAGACCGGTGCCAAGTGAAATACCAGCACCATTTGAAATACTTGAGTACTCAAGTATTTGCAAAAACAGACAGCCAATCAGGCTGTCTGTCTTAAAAATGGGTGTATATACACCTAAAATTCTAGGTTAACCCTTAAGTGCTTCAGCACCACCGACGATTTCAAGCAACTCTTGAGTAATAGCTGCCTGACGGGCCTTGTTATAAACAAGAGTCAAGCCAGCGATTAAATCACGGGCGTTATTGGAAGCATTAGTCATAGCGTTCATCCGCGAAGCTAGTTCAGCCGCTGAGGCCTCAAGCAAACCTTGATAGATAACGTTCTGAATATACTTAGGTAGTAGTTCGCGCTCCATTACATCAATAATGCTTGGCTCGAACAAACGAATCGGCTGCAACACAGTTTTATTTTCTGCTGGAGGCAAATCAATTGGCAAATATTTGGTAGTTACAACTTCAGAGCGCAACATCGAAATGAAGTCAGTACCAATAATTTCTATTGAATCGACTTTCTTCTCGGTGTAAAGCTCAGAAGCATAGTTAGCAATCAACTTAGCTTCTTCAACTGTTGGGATAGCGGGCAAGAGAGTAAAGCTCTTGAGCTTTTCAATCTTGATTGACTTGAAGAAGGAGACAGCCTTAAGACCAACCAAAATCAAAGAGACTTCTTTACCTTCGCTTTGAAGCTTGGAGATGCGAGCCATCACTTCTCTAAACACAGTGGTGTTATATGAGCCGCAAAGGCCTCTATCAGAAGACAAAACAACGATGGCTACCTTTTTGACATCACGTCTGGTGAGCAAGTGCAGTTCTTGCACATCGATTGGGCTCACTTCGCCGACCACTTCTCTCAGCACTCTTACGACTGCTTGAGTAAAGGGTCGAGCAGCCAACACACGCATTTGCGCGCGCCTGACTTTAGCGGCGGCTACCAGTTTCATGGCCCGAGTAATCTTCTGGGTCGACTGGACGCTCTTGATTCTTTGACGTATTGCCTTGAGGTTAGCCATCTTTTGTTTTCTCTAAATTATGGTTTGAAGAAGTTGGTCTTGAACTTGTTCAAGTGGTCAACAAGCGCTGTTTCATCAGCATCAGAGAGTTTGTCTCCGGTGAGAAGCTTAGCTTCAAGATCTTTAGCCTGTGCGCCAAGGTACTTGAACCATTCGACCTTGAACTTGGTGATGTTTTTGGTATCAACATCATCAAGGATGCCTTTATTAGCAGCAAACAAGATTGAAACTTGTTCAGCCAAACTGAGTGGACGATACTGTGCTTGCTTCAACACTTCAGTCAACTTTTGACCGCGGCGAATTTGATCTTGTGTTGATTTGTCGAGGTCAGAGGCAAACTGAGCGAATGCTTCTAATTCTCTGAATTGGGCAAGGTCGAGACGAAGTTTACCGGCTACAGATTTCATCGCCTTCGTTTGGGCTGAACCACCCACTCGGCTTACCGAAATACCGGCGTTAATGGCCGGACGTACACCAGCGTAGAACAAATCGGTTTCTAGGAAGATTTGTCCGTCGGTAATCGAAATTACGTTAGTTGGAATATAAGCGGATACGTCACCAGCTTGAGTCTCAATGATCGGAAGAGCAGTAAGAGAGCCAGCCCCAAGAGCATCTGACAATTTTGCAGCGCGCTCAAGCAAGCGGCTGTGCAGATAGAAAACGTCTCCAGGGAAAGCTTCACGACCTGGTGGACGGCGAAGCAGCAAGCTCATTGTTCTGTAGGCAGTAGCGTGCTTGGACAAGTCATCATAAACGAGAAGGGCATGTCCGCCTTTCTTCATGAAGTACTCACCCATGGCCACACCAGCGTATGGTGCTAAGAACTGCAGGGCAGGAGCATCAGTTGCCGATGAAGCAACGATGATTGTGTATTCCATTGCGCCAGCATCTTCCAAAATTTTCTGGATTTTACCGACGTTTGAAGCCTTCTGACCGATAGCTACATAAATGCAGATAGGACGATTAGGTTGATTCTTCTGGTTGATGATGGCGTCGATGGCGACAGCAGTCTTACCAGTTTGACGGTCACCGATGATAAGTTCGCGCTGACCACGACCAATTGGAATCATACCGTCGATGGCGGCGATGCCGGTCATCATTGGTTCGTGAACTGATTTACGGGAAACAATACCAGGAGCTTTAACTTCGATTGGTGAAGTCTCAGTGGCGTTGATTGGACCTTTGCCATCTAGTGGAATACCAATCGGGTTAACGACACGACCGAGAAGAGCTTCGCCAACTGGCACAGAAGCAATCTTTCCGGTGGTGCGAACTTCCATACCTTCTGAAATTTTGCGGCCTTCACCAAGAATTACAACACCGACGTTGTCTTCTTCTAAGTTGAGAACCATGCCGCGAGTCTTATCAGGATCGTCGAACTCGACCAATTCTCCAGCCATGGCTTTTTCCATGCCGTAGATACGGGCAATACCGTCGCCCACCTGAAGCACGCTACCGACGTTGCTGACATTCAACGCAGAACGGTATTGCTCCAGTTGCTGTTTCAATACTGATGTGATTTCGTCGGGCCTGATTGCCATGGTCATTAACCTCTAAGTTACTTGTTTTCTTGTTTGTGGTCAGTTTGATTTGTTGATTTTGTAGGATGCAATTAAACAGCCATGAGGGCTTTTTCGAGAGCTTTCAGTCTGCCATTGAGGCTGCCATCAATGACTTGGTCACCGAGTCTGAGAACAACCCCGCCGATTAGTGAGGGATCGACTTTAACTTCAAGCTCCAGGCGCTTGCCAAGGTGCTCGGTTAGTTGGGCTTTGATATTGGCGACATTAGCGTCAGCCATGGTTTCTGAGCAGGTCAACAATGCGCTAACAACGTTTTTGCGTTTGTTGAGCAGTTCACGGTAACCGGATTCAATGAAAGGAAGAAGATCTAGTCTGCGTTTGTCAGCCAATAGGTTAATCAAGTTTTCAGTCAATACCGACACTTTGCCACTAAATACGGTTCGCAGAATTTCTTTCTTCTGGGTAGCCCGAATGGCAGGGTGATTGATGATGATGCTCATGTCTTTGTCTGAAGCAAAAACAGTGTTGACCATTTTCAATTCGTCTAAAACATTTTCTTCTTGAGCATTTTTGCTAGACAGATCAAGCACCGCTTCGGCGTATGAGCTAGCTATTCCTTGTAGTTCGGTATTCATCTAGTCAATGGACCTTTTTATTTAGAAACTGATTCTAGAGCGCCGGACGAAACCAGCGACTTAGTATTGAGCGTTTCAAGTTGCTCCATAAATTGATTGAGCAGATTAGCTTTCACTTCAGCACTGGTCTGAGAGGCAAGCTGTCCGCGTGTCAATTCAATAGCGGCTTTAACCGAAGCCTGACGCAATTCGTTAACCAATAATTGTCTCTCACCGGCCACAGCATTCTCAAACTTGACCAGCATTTCAGCTATGTCTTTTTGAGTCTGGGCCTCAAGATTGGCTTTCATCTCAGCAGCAATAGTTTTGGCTTCAATAAGAATTTGTTCGGCTTCTTTTTCAGCGTTAGCAACAGCTGCTTTTTGCTTTTCGAGAAGTGATTCAGCATCCTGGCGGGCTTTCTGGGCAGCAGCCAAAGTAGCATTGATACTTTCGTCGCGAGCTTTGAACACTGGTGGCAGGTTCTTAGCCATTACCCACCAGAAGAAAGCAACGAGCAAAACCCAGTTAATGACATTGTTTTCGAACATAGCAAAGAGCTGATTATGCTCGACTTCAGCAAACAAAAACATTAGCAGGCCTCCTCAAGCGCTTTCTTCACCTGGCTTCTATCGATGCCAGAGGCAACATGACTAGTACCGATCAGTTTGCCCATCATGATGTTGACCAATTCAATTTCACGATCAACTAGCTGATCTACCAGACCCTTCTTCTCTTCAGCCAACTCGACTCGTGCAGCATCTAGTCTTTGACGACCGCCAGCTTGCACTTTCGAGATTTCTTCATTACGTAGTTTCTGGGAGGCGGTGACGCCCTCATTGATAATCGATTGGGCCTTGTTGCGCACATCGGCTAAGCGTTTCTGGTATTCCACCAGAACTAAATCAGCTTCGGCACGTGAGGCCTTTGAAGCTTCCAAATCTTTCTCAATTTTGGCAGCCCGCGCCTCCAGAACCTTGGCCACGGGCTTGACAAAGACCAAGTCTAAAGCCCAAATAAAGGCTAAAAAACTGATCAATAGGACGACGACTGTACCGTTTAGCTCGAGCATTTTGTTGAATTACTCTCTGATTCCACTACTAACTCTTAATTCCAACTTTGGTCTATAACACCGTTGTTTACGGGGTTTTGCCAAGGCCGAAGAGCTGAAGGGAAACTAGGAAAGCGAATAGACCAAGAGCTTCCATCAAAGCGGCGAAAATGATGCCGTTGATAAGCAATTTGCCTTGCATTTCAGGTTGGCGAGCCATACCTTCTAGAGCTCTAGAAGCAGCGATACCGATGCCGATACCAGGTACGCCTACACCGATAGCTCCCAAGCCTGCGCCGATGAGGGCTGCTGCTCTGATTACAGTTTGACTATCAATTCCGCCCGCGACGGCTCCGGCCTGGGCAATCAGTTGGTGGTCCACAGAAAATCTCCTTAACACAATCGAAAAATTTCGCCAGCTATTTTGAACTGTCGCTCCATAGCGGAACGAATTCAAAAGGCGTACTGATTATATCAGTCGATGCATAACCCCAAATTCGCCCCAATGGCGCTTAAAAGCGGTTAAGCAGCAACAGAACTGGCTGCCCAAGCGCGTTCTATTCTATGTCGTTAAAATTGGGCTGCGAAAGCAGCGAATTAAAGTGAACAATTTCCTAACGAAGTTAGTAACTAAACACTGCACTAGCAGCCATTGTTGATAGCAAGTAGCCAAGACCACTCCGATCGAGAAGTTCTTGGCTACCAGTAAAGTCAAATTGTGAACACAGTGAACGATCAGCGATGAGCAATGAGCGTTTAAGACGTCCTAGTGGTGGTCGGCCACTGCTGCACCGATGTAGATAGATGTAAGAAGAGTGAAGACGAAGGCCTGAACAACAGCGATGAAGACTTCGAAGGCCATAACAAACGAAGGCAAAATCACAGGGCACATACCCAAGAAAGCGCTTCTCAACATTTCGTCGGCGGTGATTACCAAAAGAAGACGAAGAGCTAGTGTGGCAGGGCGAACCACAAGGTCGAGCCACTCAAGCGGAGCGATTGGTTTCCAGAAGAAAAGACCAACATAATGGTGACCGTGAGCCATCACACCCGAAGCCAAATAAGTAATGATGGCAAGACCAGCAAGGCCAGCAGTAACGTTGAAATCAGTGGTAGCGGCAGCCACCTCAAAGTGCTTGCCGTCTACATGAGGCCACCAAGACATATGCTCAAGCACTTGATAAGGTAAAATGCCAATCAAGTTACTGGCCAAAATGAACATGAATAGACCGCAAAGAAGCGGCATATAAGGCTTATAGCGATGATCTCCGATTGAGCCTTTGGCAATATCAAGGATGAAGGTATAAAGCCCTTCAAGAATTCCCTGGCCTTTGCCACCGGGGCCTTCTACGGTGAGATTACTGGTAATGGCCGAGCAGCTTAAGAGAATCAGAGCCATGGCAGTCCAGCTGAGGATGATGGTATCAGCGTGAATATCGCCCACCGTTCCCATTTCGAAAGGCAACTTAATGCCAGTGATCGATGGGTCGTGCACTAATTCTTTTAAGGGTAAACTCTCGCCTAACATTCAGCTATTCCCGCTCTTTTAGAGGTAAGTCATATAAAAATTTTGAAGCCAAGCTTCGGTTGGCTTCTCTACTTGATTACGCCGCCAAATTTCGCCGCTCAATCAAGGAGAAGACGCTTCAAATAATAGCAGATAGGCTTTGACCAAATTGGCGCCAGCAAAAGCTTTGATTCCTGAAGGAAAAGATTGGCAGCGCCACCCAAGACTGGTTCAGCGCTTCTTGTCCATGTCGTTTGAACGTTTTATAACAAAGGCAATGCCAAGGCCAAAGCCAACGGATATACCGACAATCACACCATAGGGAGAAGACTGAAAACGCCCATCCATCCAGGCTCCAGCAAAGTAGCCAGCGACTGTTAAGACGACGATTGCTGAGCCCAGCTCGGAGGCCATCATAATTTGAGCGCCCAGTCCGCCCATCGGTTCGTCGGTTTGATTCTTCATAAAGTTTTCAACATACCTATGGGAAAGCGTCAAATTCCGGCGCTAATTCTAATGTACACCCTAGAACATAGGTTTTAAGTTTAGGCAGCTTTTGAGCGCTAAAACCGGGCATAAGTGAAAATGTAGAGACCTACCCAAGGCAGTTGAAATGCTAAGAGCAAATTCATGCTATGAGTATTAAGTCTTTATCTTTAGAATAGACTTTAGTCTAGATGGGTCTAGGTTGGTCTAGACAGGTAAGAGGAGTTATCAGTAGATGTTCGATCGGCTTGCACAAATCATCAAGGCTGCCTTCAATGCCATTCTGGGCAAGGTAGAAGATCCGCAGATGATGCTAGAACAGACCTATAACGACTTACAAAACAATGTAATTCAAGTGAGGCAGGCCGTCGCTCAAGCGATTGCCACCGAAAAACAGCTTGAGCAACAATTGCAGAAAAACAAAGATCAGGCCGCGACCTGGCAGAACCGCGCAGCCATGGCTGTTCAACAGAACAACGATGAGCTAGCTCGTCAGGCCCTGCAAAGGAAGCAGCAGTATGCCCAGGCTTCAACCGACCTAGAGCAACAGCTAAAAGTACAAAAGGAGGCGACATCGGGCCTGAGACAGCGCCTCACCGAGCTTGAAAATGAGCTACAAAAGGCCCACACAAAGAAACAAGTTTTGATTGCCCGCGACAAAGCTGCCAAAGCCACAATGAAGGCCAACGAGATTCTCTCAAAGACCAATTCAAATGGCACTTTGAACGTTATTGAACGGATGGAAACTAAAGTGCTGGAGCGCGAGGCCAAAGCCGCCGCTCTTGGCGAACTAGGCAGCGACCAACTCGATAAGCAATTCAAAAACTTTGAAGGCAAAACCGATATTGAAATGGAATTGATGATGCTCAAAGGTCAAATGGGCGCGCCTGCGAGCAGCGACCAGCCAAAGCTCATCGTCAGCGATAAAGATAATCAAGATCCTGTTCTACTCGAAACCAAGAATGTCGAAGCTATAGAAGCTCAGGATGTTCGCGAGCTGAAGACCAACGACTAAAGTAGTCTTGGAAACGTCCTTCCAGAATAGCTTTGCGGCAATTCTGTGCCTCATCTATTAGATAGCTGACATTATGAATCGAGAGCAACATTGCTCCAGCCATTTCGTTTTGGCGCACTAGATGATGCAAATAAGCTCGACTGTGATTGGCACAGGTCGAGCAAGTGCACTCGCTATCAATTGGTCCCCAGTCTTTTCTATAAGGGGAGTTCTTCAGAGAAATACGTCCTTCTTTGGTAAACGCCGCCCCGTGCCGAGCCAGGCGGGTAGGCGAGACGCAGTCGAACATGTCAATACCGCATCTGATGGCATAGATGATGTCCCAAGGTGTGCCCACTCCCATCAAGTAGCGCGGCTTCTCACGAGGCAATAGAGGAGTCGTATAGAGCACCACATTCTCAATGGTCTTGCGGTCCTCGCCCACGGCGACGCCGCCAATGGCAAAACCAGGAAGGTCGTAAGCCGTTACAGTCTTGGCCGACTGTCGCCGCAGATCTTCATAGATACTGCCTTGAACAATGCCAAACAGGGCCTGGTCGGCGCTGCGAGCATGCTTGTCAACACAAATTTCTAGCCAACGGTGCGTGCGCTCCATTGCCGACTGAGCTTCTTCAAAGGTAGCGGGATTCTTGACGCACTCGTCAAAAGCCATAATGATATCGGCGCCAATGGCGTTTTGAATGGTCATCGACTCACTCGGTCCGATAAAATGTTCGCGACCGCCGCGGTGGTCTTTAAAAAAGACGCCTTTATCGGTGATCTTGCGCAACTCATCAAGGCTGAAAACTTGGAACCCGCCTGAGTCTGTGAGAATTGGCTTGTGCCAATTCATAAACTTGTGCAGGCCACCGGCCTCTTTAATCAACTCGTGGCCTGGGCGCAGATAAAGGTGATATGAGTTAGAAAGTACTATTTGAGCGCCGCAATCGTCAGTTTGCTCAAATGTCAGAGCGCGCAAGGCAGCATTAGTGCCCACCGGCATAAATACAGGGGTTTCAACCGTGCCGTGGGGGGTGTGAAATTTCCCCGCCCTTGCCCCCGACCAGGGACATTCAGCTTCAAGTTCAAAAGTGACTGCGTAGTTCAAAAGGTAATCCTAAGCCTGAATTTCTTAGCTCAAAGCTTTTAGCCCAAAACGCTCAGTATAGATATAATTCCTGATAGATGAAAGCTTTTATTACTCAATCAATTACTAGTGTAAGTTGCCTGCTGCTCATTGCTCTGCCGGCAAATGCACAGTTCACTTTCGCCGAACCTGAAACTAAAACCGATCAAACAGACAGTGCTGCAATATATGCCAATCGCATATTGAAACGTCGGCTTCAGAGCGATAAAAGACTGGCGGTCAATCTTCTAAGTAAAGAAGATGGGGGTGCCGATGTCTACGCCAGCTTACCTTTTCAATCAGAGCAATTGCATTTGCTATTGGGCCGCTATCAGGCCTTTGGTCAGGTAGCAAGCCCTAGCAGCGGGCCTAAACTAAAGGGTTCGATAGACGATAAGAGATTGGCTCAGACACGCTTTCAGGCAGAGCAGATGATTCTAGGCAGTGCCACAAGCGATGTCAAAGTACTAGACGAATTTAGCGCGCCGCCGGTGGCAGAGGGCGAGGGGGAGCTATTAAGCAAAATCAATGGCCCGGATTGCAACCTAGTGCAGGCCTTTGATTTGGCTCTAGCAGGCCGTTTAGGCGAGGCTATGGCAAAACAATCAGCACTTGAAGCCAGTAAAGAGAAGTTTAGTGCTACTGCTCAAGCACGCATCGAGAACAATCGCCTCTGCCTTTTAGCATTGAGCGGCAATATCGCTGCCGCGGCAACAACCATAAAGAAGGCCTCTAGCACTTCGCCCTGGCTCAATAGCCCAGCTAAATATCCTATCAATCTTCTCAATCAAGCCAATATTTTACTAGCGAACAAAGATGCCCCGTCGGCATTAGCTATCCTTGAAAAGTTGGAAGGCATGCCTCTTACTGGCCGACTTGCACTAGCCATCATGCGCACTAGATTGGCCATCTACAGTCAATCAGGCGACAAAGTGCGCGCCCAAGAGTTAGCTAGTGAGATGGTTAAACGCTACCCCACCAATCCTGGTGCTCTCACCACAGCTGGTGACCTGGCCATGCAGAATGAAAACTACAAACAAGCCTCAGTCTATCTAAAACAGGCTGCCAGTCTCAATAAAGCCAACCCTGACTCATTAATTAAGCTAGCCCAGTGTCAAGCGAAAATGGGCGATCTCGATGAGGCCATCAAAACAGCATCACTGGCCACCCGCGATTATCCGCAAAGCCCTGAGTCTCATATGGCCCTGGCCAAGCTCCATCTGGACAATAAAGAGTTTTTGGGGGCGCGCTTACAATTTGAACGCGCCCTAGAAGTAAGCAATGGTTTTGCTGAAAAGAAACAAGTCTTTTTGCCTTTAATGAAAGTGCTAGACATCATGAATGAAGACAAAGACTTACTCAAATATCTCCAGCAATGGGCAAAGCAATATCCCCAAGAGCCAGTCTGCCACTACAATCGCGCCTTCGTACTGGCAGAGAAAAAACAAGTCGATGAAGCCATAGAAGAATATACAAAGGCTATAAATCTAGCACCCAAATATAGCAAAGCACGCTACAACTTAGCTCTACTCTATGTGCAAAAGAAAAAGCCAATTGAAGCAAAGGCACAACTAGTGCGGTTTATAGAAGATACTAGTGGCCCAGAAAAAGAGCAGGCCGAAAAATTGCTCAAGACTCTTTAGGAAGAGCTTTGACAAGATCGAGATACTGATCCAAAAAGTTGTCGTCGATATATTCCATATCGCCTGCAACTGGTAAGCCACTAGACTTACGCTTTTCGGGATCTGGCAACATCGTCTCCACTCGCTCTTGCTGATGCGATATGTGACCGATGATCTCTACGCCTAAATCTGGATAGCCAGCCAGTGCAGACAATATAGAGTCTGAAACCCTCACGGAGGGTGCTCTATCAAAGCGAAGCTCACCAGAGGGAAGAGGACGAAATTTATTGAACTGCGGGAATACTTTTCTTCTAACCTGCTCGCCAATATGGTGGTGTCGGCAGAGTAAGAGGTCTTTCGCCAGCCAGGGCTCTGTAACCTGGGGCAGTAAGTCGTTTTTGATACCGCTCAGGTAATAGTCGAGAATCCTGGCGCTATGCTCCTGCCAGATGTCTTTGGATAGAGTGCAGTAGGAAAAATTTGGCAAATCATCGGCAACGGTTGTGAAATAGTGATCAAGTGGACCGCACAAATGGGTCCAGTAAAGAGGAGCTATGGGAAGATTCTGAATCTGAGAAAGTATCCGAACAGTGGGAATGTGCACCAAAGTCATATAGACACCATAGTGATAGCGGCCGCCTTTAGGCTTGCGCACATTTACATCAATCACAATCACTGTCTCGCCATTGCGCAAAATACTTATAGCAATACAATCACGACGAACTTGCCAATCAAGAATAGATTTCTCTAAGTAGATGAGTTCGCTATCCTCAAGCTCAAGCAAACTCTGAGCTGCGGGGTTAAGAACCGGCGCCAGCTCGCAAAAGCCAAGCTCAGACAATTGAGCCGTCAACGCCACAGCAAATTCATAGACGCAGTTCTTTATGATCTTTTTGGGCACTTCATTCGCCCTATATAAGGAATAGCATCCGGGCAAATGTGCCGGAATAAAAACGTATCAAGCTTTCCAACCCAACAGGTTGAGAGTAGAAACGAAATCTCCACGGCGCCAGAGCCAGACGTGGAAGGCAAAGATCAGCTGTTCGGCAGTAAGTACGCCTTGAGATATCAGGGCATGACCAGCTTTGATAGCGTCGAGCTTTTCTTGATCAACAAAGCCGCGATTAACTAAAAACTGCTCCAGTTTGTCACTTTCACGCTGCTCCACAAGCCTTACCTGCTCTAGCTCTGCGCTATTGACGATACCGATAATTTCAATCATATCGACCAGGCTAAGATTCTCTTTGAGCTCGCTAAATGGCCGCACCATAACTGGTTTCATGGCGGCCAACTCTTCTACTGAAAATTCGAGGGGGCGGCCAGTCTTGGCGCATAAACCGAGCATCTGTGCGGCGCGAACAGGGTCAACAGTACCCTCAGCTATATACTTTTGGGCACGCAAAGCAGAAGAGACAATCAGCTCACTGATGATTCCCTCATCAACTAAAACCTGACCCAAAGGCTTAGCTTCGGCCATACTTTTCTCAACACAAGAAAGCAAATCTAGCTCTGAAATAAGCTCAGAGAGCACAAATAGCTCACCTAAGCGCACAGAATTTTCTTCGCGATAACGCTTCAAACCACCAAATTCGAGAATTTCTTCAATATGCTCGTTGTGCATATGTGAGAGCTTGAGCGCTCCAACAGCCTGGTCGTAGCCAATCTTACGCTCGTTAACCAAGAGTTGAGCCGTCAAACCAGCATAGGCCACCATTTCATTAACAGATTTCTGCAGCACCAATACCCGCACAATTGGCAGGCCCGACAAGATACTCGTTTCTAAGGCGAGCGAAAGTTTATGGGGAGAAATGGCACCGGCATCGACAAATAGTTTGCCGAGGTTGCGACCAAAATTAATCGCTTCAATTTCACAGCCAATAGAAAAAAGATTGTCGACAAAGGTGTCGCCGTTGACGCGCATAAGCTTCAAAACATCACTAGCCTTTTCTGGGCTAATTAATCTCTCTCTAATCAAGTTTTGCGCCTGCAGGGTGCCGTTAAGCTCCCTTTCTGTAACCAGGCCAGACTCGACTAAAACCTTACCCAGCGGGCTTTTGCGCCCCTTAGACATAACCAGGGCAGATTCAATACTGTCAGGAGCAACAAGGCCTGCGGCGACAAGCAAATCGCCAATTTGACTGGAAGTATGAGATTGTGACACCGGAACACCAAATAGCTACAAGAAAAGTATATATGTTTGGCCCTACTCTTTCTATAGGGTGTAAACAGCCAAAATTAGCTTAATTCTAGTCAGATTAGCTATACCCTCACTATATAGTTGGCAGCACGAAGTAGCAGTTAAACATCTATAGCGATATGCTAAAAACAGGATGAAGTCTCACCATATGCGGTGCGACTGGTTAGATAGATACAGTCTAGGAGCTAGACAGACAGAATATTGCCAAATCGACCCAAATAGATATTCAATATGATGACAGTCGATCAAAAAGTGGTGCTCAATCAAAGAAAAGTCAGAGAAAAATCGGCAATTTGGGGCCAAAATGATGACAGCGCGGCAATTTCGGGATAATATTGTCATGCTACGTATTGTCTACTCTTGACACTAAATGCAGTGTGTAGTCTAATGCGGCAATAGGGTGCCATCTCTAGCATCATTCAGGTGTATCTTTGCGAATCAAAGAAATAGAACTTGATAACTTCAAGTCATTCGGGAAGCAGACGTTAGTCCCACTATTAGATGGCTTCACGACCATCTCCGGGCCAAACGGTTCAGGCAAGTCAAACATCATTGACAGCCTGCTCTTTGCCTTGGGTTTATCTTCCACGAGAACAATGCGGGCTGAAAGATTGCCTGATCTACTCAATAACTTGAGTGGCAAAACCGAAGCCAAAGTGCGTGTACGCTTCTGTCACGACGACGGCGCCGAGCTTGAAGTCACCCGCAGAATCCGCGTCAAAGATACCGGCTATACATCTACTTATATACTTAACGGCCGCGTTGCCACTCTTACTGAAGTGCACGAAGAGCTGACTAAGTACAACGTTAGCCCCACTGGCTACAACGTCATCATGCAGGGCGACGTCACTGGCATCGTCACCATGAGCTCTACCGAGCGCCGCAAAATCATCGATGAATTGGCTGGCGTGGCTGAATTCGACCGCCGTATTGATCAAGCCCAAAACGAGCTTGAGTCGGTGGGCGAGAAAATCGAACAACAAAAAATCATTCTTACCGAGATTCTCTCTCGTCTCGAAACCCTTAAAACAGACCGAGATCAGGCTCTTAAGTATCTTGAGCTGAAGAATCAAAAAGAAGTAGTCGAGCGCGATCTCGTCTTTGTCCGTTCAGCTGATTTAGAAAACCGTTGCGCTATTGAGCTTAGAGAAATTGAAAAGCTCAATAAAAAAGAAGAAGAGCTGATCGAACGGCTGCACCAAACCGAAGTCAACTTGCTCGGCCTGCGTACCGAAATGGGTCGCATCGATCAAGAAATTCGCGAGAAGGGCGGCAACGAGCAACTCTTGCTGCGTCAAGAGCTGGAGACTAAACGAGGCGAACTAACTCGTGAAGAGAACAAGCTCTCCAATTTAAATGGCGTTATTGGTGAAAAATCCAAACAGTCCAAACAGATTGGCGGCCAAATCAAGGCCATTGATAAACATCTTTCTGATATTTCCAAACAGAAGAAACAGCACCAAGCTGACCAGCAAGCTGTACGCATTGGCTTAATGGAGCGCCAGGGCGCTTTTAGCGCTGTCATGGCCGAAATTGAAGTTCTCCGCCAAGAGAAAGATAAGTCGTCAGACAAAATCTCTAACTTGCATGGTGATTTGCAGAAGCTCCGCGACGATCGTCACAGTCTTGAAGTTAAAAAAACCGAGCTGCGCACCCGCCGTGAGTCGCTTGAGCGTGAGCTTGATGCCATGCGCAGCAAAGCCACTGAGCAAATTACAAAGTCTGCTCAAACCAAAGGACTGCTCGCCAAACAAGAAAAAGATTTTGTCGATCACCAGGCTTTAGTAGCCGGTATTGAGCGCTCTTTGCAACAGTACGAAGGCGAACTGGCTGGCACAAGAGAAGAAATTGAATCGAAGCGTCATGCCCAAGATACGGTTAATCGCCGCTTAATTGAGCTTGAAACCACCCGTGAAGTAGCCGGCGAATCTGGCTATGGTCGTGCGGTAGAAGCCATTTTGTCTGCCAATATTCCCGGAGTACACGGCACCATTGGCCAGCTAGGCTCAGTGGATGATCAATACACCACTGCTCTTGAAACCGCCATTGGTCCTCGTTTAGGACATATTGTTGTTGACGACGACCAGGTTGCTCAAGATTGCATACAATATCTAAAAGCCAATCAGGCTGGTCGAGCTACTTTTGTACCCCTAAACAAAATTCAAACCCAGCCTCCAGGCTTGCTCCCCAATCGCCCAGGCATCATTGATTTTGCCTATAACCTCATTGATTTCAATCCTAAGTTTGTCAAAGCATTCCAATATGCATGCGGCCAAACAATCATTGTCGACACAATGGAGAACGCCAGAAAGCTTCTAAACCAAGCTCGCATGGTTACTCTAGGCGGCGAACTATTCGACAAGTCGGGTAGTATCTCAGGTGGTAACGACAACAAAGCCAAGCTTCACTTTGGCAATCGTGGCGAAACTGACCTGGCTGTTCTTAAACAGACAGCTAAGAGTTTGGCCGACCAGGTCAGATGGCTGAAAGACTCGCTCAAAGAATTAGAGACAGCTCTAAATGAAGAACGGGGCAAACTGAACAGCGCTCGTCAGGTTCTGGCACAGAAATCTGCCGAACTCGATAACAACCGTAAGTCTGTCAAAAACATGGAAGACGACGTCGAGAGCATCAAACCGCAATTGCGCAGCAAGGGCGACGAGATGGACGTTATCGACCAAGAGACAGTGCAAGTTGATGCTCAGGTTAAGCTGCTAACCGCTGAAATAACCAAGCTAGAAGACTCACTTGAAGGTGCTCGCGACAAGGGCAAGAAGACTCACTTAGAAAAACTGATTATCGAATCAGAAGAGCTAAGGCAAGCTCAGATTGCTGTCGAGACCGAATTCAAAGAGCTACAGCGCTTAATTGACGTTACTGAAACAGAAGAGCGCGTTGAAATTAACAACCGCGAGAACCTCACCCTTCAGGCCAACGAATTGGGTGCTGAGTTAGATGAACTGGAAGGGCAAAGACCAACTCATGAAGCCGTCATTACTGGCATGCGCATTGCCATCGGCGAGATGGAGAAGAAAGTTTCGGCTATCTCCGATGAGCTTGAATCTATGCGTAAAGCCAAAGAAGACATTCACGAAAAAGTGACTGCTTCAGAAATCGAGCGCACCAAAATCGATCAAGAGCTGATTCGCGTCAAAGAACATAGAAATGAGCGCAAGATGACTCACTATGAAATTGAGCAACAATTAGTTCTAGTAAAAGAACAAATTGCTTTGATTCTGGCTGAAAATCCAAACTACGAACCACCTAATGCCGGTACCGTAGAGCAGCTCAAGCAGCAAGTAGAAAGACTGGAGCGCCGTATGCGCGCCTTAGAACCGGTCAACATGAAAGCTCTAGAAGACTACAATCAGACCGAAGAGCGTCAAAGAGAGCTTGCTGAAAATCTAGAAACTCTCAGTGATGAACGCGAGCAAATTGACCACCGCATCCTCGGCTATGGTCAATTGAAGAAAGAGAACTTCATGGAAGCCTTCACCGCTATTAATGCCAACTTCCAAGATATCTTCCATGAACTCTCCCACGGTACAGGCAGACTTGAGCTGGAAAACCCAGAGAGTCCGTTTGAAGGTGGCTTGATTATCCGAGCACAGCCGCGCGACAAGAAGATGCAACGCATCGAGGCACTCTCAGGTGGAGAGAAGTCACTTACCGCTCTATCATTCGTGTTTGCCTTCCAGCGTTTCGCACCAGCACCGTTCTACGCCTTCGACGAAGTCGATATGATGCTTGATGGTGCTAACGCCGAGCGTTTGGCCCGCATGGTTAAGACACAGTCAGCCAGTGCTCAATTTGTGGTGGTAAGTCTGCGTCGTCCAATGATTGAAAACGCTGACCATGCTATTGGCGTATCCCTAAGAGCTGATGGCTTCTCGCGGGTTGTCGGCATTAAAGAAGTGCAGCTACCTGATGAATCACAACTTCCTGTTGCAGCTGGAGCTTAGTGCATGAGCAGTGACATATTTAACGATGTGACTATTCAGAATTTGGCAGGGGCACTGAAGCCTCCTAGCAAAGGCCGCAAGAAAGCTGCTGCAACTAGTGATGTAGACGCAACTAGCACTAACCCTGCAAAGAAAAAGCCAGCCGGCAAAAAGGCGAGTCCGCTCAGTACTCGCACTTTCCCCACTGAATCTTTTGCCCCGCCATCTCCTACTTCTGATTTCGCTCCGTTAACCAGAGCTGAAATTCTTGCGCAGATGCCAGCCGAATTAACTGGTGAGCTTCTTGCTGATCCAGCCCTGGCCCCACTAGCGGCCGGACTGGGCACTGACCTGATGCAGCCCGAATCGACCGATGTCATTCGAGCCGGTAATGATTATGCCTTCAAGAGCGAACCAGACTCAGGTATTGAGATTCTGGTGAAGATGGCAGAAAAAGGCGAAATCGATCCAAAGAACGTCGATATCATCGACGTCTGCGATAAGTTCCTTAAAGCCATTGCTGCTAGCCCCAAAGAAAGTTTGCGCCTCAGTGGAAAAGTAATCTTCCATGCCGCTGTACTTTTGCGCATGAAAGCAGAAGCACTTCTGTCGCTAGCAAATAGCAGCCTTAATCCGGTAGCCGATGACTTTCTTGATTTCGACGATGAAGGCGGACCGATTCTTTATGACTCTAATAAGCAAGAAGTCGGTAGACAGCTAACCTTCAAAGATTTAGAAGGTGCAATTGTTAGACGGGCGCAACGGAAGAAGACTCAAGTTCGCGAACGTAAAGTTACACTGGAACAACTGATCGCAGCTCTGCGTGAAGCTGAAAAAGTTGAGAAGACTAGACAGCAGAAAAAGCCGAAAGCAACCATCGATCTTTCCGATCATCATGAAGTTAACGCTTACGACGATATTCTCGATCTTGCTCACGATGAAGATATCCAAGAATCTATTGAATTGATAGAACAATGGATCATTCAAAACATGCTTAGTGGGCAGGGTATTGAAGTTTTTGATTTAGTTTTAAAACTGTCTGTAAAGCAAGACTGGGTTGAAGTATTTTTAGCCGCACTATTTTTGTCAAATGCAGGTAAGATAGATCTGGAGCAAGAAACGTTCTACGGTCCGTTATTCTTGACTCTACCGGTCGGTCCATCTAGCACTACCAGTGATATTAGCAATAGCACTACTATTAGTACTACCAGCAGCATCGCCAGTAGTACCATCACAGAGATGACAGAGCCATGAGCCTAAAAAATCACATTGAAGCACTTTTGTTTTTAACCGATAAGCCCATCAAGGCTGCCGTAATTGCTCGCACTCTCAATCAAGACGTGCAAGATATACGCAAAGCCATGCTTGAGCTAATCAACGACTACGAGACTCGCAATAGCGCCCTCGAAATTGCAGATGAAGACGGTTATATGTTGCAGGTCAAAGATGAGTTCTCCGGTCTCGTTGATGAGTTTGCACCATTTGAATTGCCAACTTCTTTAGTGAGAACACTTTCAGCAATTGCTATCAAGCAACCAGTTGCTCAATCTGAAGTAATCAAATTGCGTGGGGCTGGGGCCTATGATCACATCAAAGAATTAATTGCTCGCGAACTAATTCATCGTCGCGAAGACGGCCGTTCGCCTTTGCTCACAACCACCAAAAAGTTCCAAGAATATTTCAGGCTATCTAAAGATGGTCAAACTTGGCGGCATCAACTTGAGACTGCCACCAATAAAGACCGTCCTGAAGAAGAGCAGATTTCACTACAAAAAGATGTCCAACTTGAGCTCTTCGATGCTCCAGTTGCTTCCGGGCTTGACTCTGATACCGAGGCGCAAATTCAAGCAGTTGTAGACGCCGACAATCATGTTTACGACACTTCGCCCAGTGCTGACCCGACCGAAGTAGAATCACAGTCTGAAGTAGAATCGCTGTCAGTTATGCCGGTTCAAGAAGTACCAACTTCAGGATATTAGACACAGGGTTAAGTAATTGCCTGACGCAGCAGAAGCAAGACAGTTTTCTTTGAGCGCTGTCTTAGTTGCTGGTGGTTCTGGTAGCAGATTTGCTAGTCAGGCTGGACCTGCTGCTCATAGCGAGCCAAAGCAATTTCAGCCTCTTAACGGATATCGACTGTATATATGGTCGCTATCTAGGCTATATAAAAACAATCAAATTGGTAGCATTGTCGTTACAGTACCGGCTTACTTCGTCGATGAGATTCGCCGCGAACTGGAAGTGATTTTTCCCACTTCTGCTCAGCCCCCAAAAATATCAGTCATTGCCGGTGGTAGCACCAGGCAAGAATCTGTATATAAAGGATTGAACAAACTATCAGAACTTGGCAAGCCTGACTTTGTCTTGGTGCACGACGCTGCTAGACCTTTTATCTCGGCAAAGACAATTGAAGATGCCATCGATACAGTCACCGCTAGAGGTGCCTGCACTATTGCCACTCCGGTATCAGATACCTTAAAAAGAGTAGAGCAAGATAAAATTTGTCAGACAATTAACCGAGAGCACTTATTTGCGGTACAAACGCCACAGGCGGCACCATTCGATTTGCTCTGGCAGTGTCACCAAGAGGCGGCCAGGCTCGGTATTGGTGTTACAGACGATGCAGCAATTTTGGAACATTTTGGCCACCAGGTTGTAATTTTTGCTGGCTCAAATAACAACATTAAGGTTACAGTTGTCGATGACATGCGTGCCTGTGAGCTTCTTGCCTCCCTTTATCTACCTGATACACCTTTATAACCACATGCGGTGCATATACAATTAATAGCAAATTGCAGCTCCTTTATTAGTTGTCACCAATTGTGGTGCCTCTTGCGCATTTTGAAGAAACGACTAAAATTGATAGCAATCAGTATTTATTTCCAAGCATAAAAAAGGGAAAGCCATGGTTGACGACTACAGAGACAGCCCACAGGACAAACCTATATTTGCTAACGAGACCAAGTCTGGCAAAAGAGAAATTGATCTTTTCCCAGCCCTGCAAGATCGTCGCATGATGGCATTGGGTTCCGTTCGCCAGAACGCACCAACCAGATTAGGCACCCAGATTTCAATATTCAGCCCAGTATCATTTGAAGAAGCTCTAGAAATTGTTGAGTGTTTGCGTTCACGCGCTGCCACCACTATTTCTCTTGAAAATATGAAAAAGCTAGACGCAAGCCGCCTGGTTGACTTCGTTGCTGGTGCCTCAGCTGCACTAGACGGTGATTTCCACAAACTGAGCGAGCAAGTCTATGTGTTCTGTCCTTCGAATATTCGTATCACTCCGCCTGCTAAACCAGTAGTCGAGACACCATACGTTCCTTATGGCGATACCCTTGCTGGAATGCCTACACCTTCAGAGTCTCTCAATTCTGATCTTGGTTTGGGCGCTCTTGATTTCTTGTATCCAGGAAGAGGAAGTCAAGGTTCAACACAAGCTACTTCTCCTTGGACAAACTCTTAGATATTCGAGCTGTTGCTGTTAAAGAAATCTAATCGTTCTCGCCCCCGGGCATTTACATAGTTCTTCTTCAAGTTTTTTAACAGCTTCGGCTAAGTCTCGCTGGTATGATTGAAATATGAAGCACAGGCGGGTTTCCTGCTTGTTGCCGCCTCCTCCTTACCTAATCCACCACAACATGTCTTCCCCTTCGTCCAACGAGGGGGAAGTTCTGTTTTAAGAGCATTTCATTTAAGCTTGAAGAAATTGACGAAGAAATTGAAGATGAATAGACCAGCAATAATGGCACTGAAAAAAATTGGCGCTTATACCGTCGCATTAATACTGACGTCAGCGACAGCTCTATTTGCAAATCCGACCGAGGCCAAATCGCATCTGACAGCAAAAGTAGGTGATCAGGTTACGGTAACCACCTCTGATACCACGATTCCGCTGCCTGCCACCATTATTGCTATAGTCAAAAACAAGTACACGGTGCAGATGCTGCCCTCCTACCAGTACAAGGGTAACGAGCAATTTCAAATCTCGGCCAGACAAATAAAACTGGTATTTCCCGCCCAGTCTGAAGTAGAAAGCAAAAGCAGTTCAGATCTTGGCAAGAGCAAAGTTACCAAGGGAAACAAGAAAAATGGAACTCTCTTGACTGCATCGGCCACTGCAGGCAACAAAGCAAAAGTGTTAACTGGCTTGTTCACTCGCTTTGGCCAGAGCTTTGAAGGCAAACGACTAATTTGCCAAGAAGAGCAATTCTATTTTTATCCCGATGGCCGGGTCTATCATGGTCTGCCACCAGAGGGGCCAGCCCATCTAGATTGGTCTAAAGCGCTCAAAGATACTCCAAATCTGTGTGGCAGTTACGGCATCATTGGCGACACCATTATTTTTCAATGGGGCGGCAGTGCACAACCTGTTACCTGGAAATTGAGGAGAAAGGGCAACAATCTAGAGCTCAATGGAATGGTGGCAGACAAGGCTCCAACATTCCCCAACAGTGCCAAACTAGACGGCACCTATACTCGGCCAGAAATTATTGTCTTTCAAGGAAAGCCGGTAACTACTCCAGTGATATATTCATTCACGGCCGATGGCAAAGTAACTGTTGAACAGAAAGACAAAAAACTGGCAGTGCATAAACAAAGCGGCAGCTATTCACTGTCAGGCAACGACCTAGAGCTGAACTTGGGCAGTGACCACACAACTAGTACGATCTTTCCCCAGCATTTAGATAATCGCAGCCTAAAATCGCCCGATAGACTATCCATCAACGGCAAACTATTTGAAAGAGTTCAATGAACTATTTTTGCCGGTGAGCGGCCCGGTAAGGTAGCATAATTTCCTGATAGGCTGTCTCTGCAGCAGTCTTTCCAGCTGCGGCTTCGATTGGTCGGCGCTCATAATCAGACTGGGGAGAACCTGGACCGCCGTAATCAGTTATTTTCACTCGCTCAGCAGCACTGTGTTTAATGAAGTCTTTCATGGTGCCGCCCTGCAAAGTCAGCTCCACATGTTCTGTGGTGTTCTTATCAATCTTATGTTCGCGCGAAATAATCAAAGAAGGTGAACGGTCACCAGAATACACACCCATAGAACGATAATCGAAATCGACACCTTGCTTACCAAGCTCTTTGTTTAGCTGATAGAAGGTCTCGTCGGCAATTTTGACACCGGACCGGCTTCTAAACTCGTCTGGTTTCGTAGTGTTGTCTGCTCGAGGAGCGACTCTATTAAACAGTTCGCCCACGGCAGTCAAATCACCAGTATTGATTGCTTTAGTGAATTCAGCCACGTTCTTCTTCACTTTCTCTTGCTGCTCGGAATTGAGCTTAGGGCGAAGCGAGTCTTCATACTGCTCTTTTGGTATACAGGCTACCTTCTTAAGGTCTGCATCTTCTTTGGGAAATCCCATCTGATCCATGACCCAGTCAATAGCGCCGCGGTTAGCATCTCTCACTTCCTCGGCTTTTTTAACGTGCTCGCGTGATTCGCAAACTGGTTTGTCGTTAGCCATAAAGTCTCCTAATCAAAATTACAGAAGCCAAGCGAAAGCTCAAAGGGCAAGTATCTCGCCATTGATATATACCCAAAGGCCCCACAGAGCAAACCTTATCAGTCGCAGAGGCCCACCAGTGCCGAAAATTTAGTGTTTCGGCATCGCCGCGAGAGCGGCGCAGTGCTTGACAATGTCTTCAGCTGCTGTAGCTGGTTCATCACCATTTACGGTCAATTCATAAGGCTGATGATTAGCAATAGCCTTAGAGTAGAGCGGGTCATAGTAATCGGCCAACAAAATCGAAACCACAGCAGAAAGATCATTAACTTCGGCCAAACGCTTAACCTCGGCCAATTTCTGCCCACCAAGGCGTTCTTTAATAGCATCGAGGGAATGCAAGGCCTGCTCTTTAGCTACGCTAGAAAGGCGCCTTGACCCTTCTGTATAGTCGCGCACGATGCGCTGGGTCCTTGCTCCCAGGCTGCCCTCGACCAGTACCCGAGCACCATATTGAATGCGGTCATAGACAAATTTGGGCAAAGTCAGGCGACCGATTTTCTTACCTTCAGCCTCTACGAACACCAGACCCGGAGGAAAAGTTCGCACGGCCTGCCAAATAGCTGCGTCAAAATTCTTCTGCGTCGGTTGAGCCCCAAGACCTAAAGCTCCAAATACTGAACCACGATGATTGGCTAAATCTTCGAGGTCAAGCACAGACTGCCCCATCTCTTTTAATTTGCCGAGAATTTCAGTTTTGCCCGCTCCAGTATGTCCGTGCAGAACCACCATAGCAAAAGCATAAGGGTCATCTTCGAACTCACTAAGAAGTTCTTTGCGCCAGGCTTTGTAACCCCCCGTCAGACGCCAGCAGTCCACGCCAATGATACTGAGTAAACTAGCCACCGACTCGCTGCGCAGCCCGCCTCGCCAGCAGTGCACCACCAGAGGTGCAGAACCTGATCGCTTCGACAGAATCTCATCAATCAGCGCAGGAATTTTGGGCGATATTATTTTCAAACCCTGACGACGAGCAACAACTTCGCCTTCTAAGGCATAGATAGTGCCAATGGTCTGACGTTCCTCATCGCTAAACAATGGCACATTAATAGCGTTGGGAATATGCTCTTCGGCAAATTCGCAAGGAGAGCGCACATCAACAATCACTGCCTTTTTAAGACTATTGAGATCCTCGGCAGTGATTTCGCGCCAGGTCATAATTTATTGTGCCTACTTGTCTTTGACCGATTTAGGCACCGCTTTGGCAACTTTCACATTGTTGATAGCTGCCAATTCTTCGGCACTGGCCTTGGCCGAGCGCATTACCATCACTTGCAAAAGCGGGCTTGAGCGCAAGTCTCTGGCAAAATGCGCTTCTAATTTTTCAATCAAAAGGCTTCTCACTTCATCAGGAGTAACTGGCCCAGAGGCATTGGCCTTGCTAATAATGCCTTCAATGCTTTGCCGCAGCTCCTGCACAAAATCTTCAACTGGAATGCCGCGTGGCAAAATCACACCACGAAGAGTAATGTCAGGGCCACCAACTACTGCGCCTTTAGGGTCAACAGTAATGGCGATCACCACTAGACCATCATCAGCCAGTTTCTGTCTTTCGGCGACGATTTCTTCGTCAATAAAGAAATCGCGGTTGAAGTCAATTAAAAGCACGCCAGACTCAACCTGTCCTGTGGTTTTTCCCTGATCAGCAGTGAGTTCCAGCACTTCACCATTTTCCATGACAAAGATATTTTCGGCACTGACACCACATTCAACCGCTAGTTCGCCGTGACGAACGAGCATGCGATACTCACCATGTACTGGCATGAAGAATTTTGGTTTGCACAAGTTGATCATCAACTTCTGCTCTTCCTGGCAGCCATGGCCAGATACATGCACTCCAGCATCGCGGCCATAAATAACCTTTGCCCCTCTGACACAAAGAGCATTGATTGTATTAGCCACCGACCTTTCGTTACCGGGAATAGGCGTAGCTGAAATAATCACGGTATCGCCAGCAATGATTTTAATTTGTCTATGCTCGTCATTAGCAATACGAGTAAGAGCCGACATTGGCTCACCCTGGCTGCCGGTGGTGAGAATTACCACTTTTTCTTTTGGCAGTTGATTGACTTGATCAACGGGCACGAGCAAGCCATCAGGGTAGGTCATATAGCCAAGCTCTCGAGCAATGCTAGCAAAAGTAAGCATTGACCGACCCAAAACCGCAACTTTGCGGTCGTACATCATAGCCGCCTGCAAAACTTGCTTGACACGATTAACATTGCTGGCAAAAGTAGTGACGATTATGCGCCCTTTAGCATTGGCAAAAGATTCGTTGATTTTGGCCCATACAGTGCGTTCAGAGGGAGTGAAACCTTCTCTTTCAGAGTTGGTACTATCACTCATTAGCAGCAGAATGCCCTCTTCGCTGGCTGCAGCTAAACTAGCAATATCAGACTGTTCGCCATCAACAGGAGTAAAGTCAAATTTGAAGTCACCAGTATGAACAATCACACCCACTGGAGTTCTGATAACTAGAGAAAAGGCATCGGCAATAGAATGAGTACAACGAATAAATTCGACATTGAAACAGCCCATCTGCACGCGCTGCCGAGGTTTAACATGCTTCAGGCTAGTGCGACCAAGCAGACCATTCTCAGACAATTTCTTTTCTAGCAAACCAAGAGCTAGAGCCGGCCCGTATATGCTCGGCAAAGTAACATCACGCAAGAGGAAAGGAATACCACCGATATGGTCTTCATGACCATGGGTAATGGCCAGGCCTCTTAAATACTGTTGATTCTTTGCTAAGAAGGTGAGATCAGGCAAGACCAAATCTACGCCGAGCATCTCTTCAGAAGGAAATGCTAGACCCGCATCGACGAGAATCATGTCTTCGCCGTAGGCAATAGCCATGGTGTTCTTACCGATCTCGCCTAAGCCACCCAAAGCAATAATTTTCAGTGTCTTGCTGGTAGAAAACCCGTCTTTTGAGGTCTTCAGTTCTGGCTTAATCGCCTTAGTGTTATGGTCTGTCACAGGGTTCCTCGTTGTTCATTTTCTAAGTTAGTTGCAGACTTTGCATAAGCTTGTAAGTACTAATGAGACTATCCATACTCTCGCGCTGCTTGCTATCGAGGGGCACAAGTGGTAGTCGCAGATGCTCTGTACATAGACCCATTTTGGCCAAGACATATTTGACACAAGTTGGATTGGGCGCAGTAAAAAGCCCTTTAAACATAGGCATACACTGATAATGCAATTCGCGGGCAGCATCGAGTTTGCCATCAAAGAAAGCATTTTGCATTGCCATAATTTGACTACCGATTACATGACTGGCAACCGAAATCACCCCAGAGGCTCCGATAGACAAGAAGGGCAAAGTAAGATTGTCATCGCCAGAATAAACTAAGAAGTCTTCTCTAGCAGCCGAGGCAATATCAGAGGCTTGATCAACGTTGCCGGTGGAATCTTTGAGAGCATGTACTGTTTTTTCATTCTTGCTCAGAGTAATCAGCGTCTCAGTACTGATGTTAATGCCAGTGCGCCCTGGAATATTGTAGATAATCAATGGCAAATTAGATGATTGGGCGATGGCCGAGAAATGAGCTAGCAAGCCAGCTTGGCTAGGCTTGTTATAGTACGGCGCCACGACTAGAGCACCATCGGCACCAAGACTCTCAGCCAGTTGCGTGGCCTTGATAGATTTAGCAGTAACATTAGTGCCAGTACCCATAATCACTTTGACGCGCTTATTGGCAGCAGCAATAACAGCCTTGAGTAGAGCTTCTTTTTCATCTTCGTCGAGAGTGGGGCTCTCGCCAGTGGTGCCAGCTACAATTATAGAAGTCGTACCTGTTTTAATCAGGTGCTCAACCACAGCTTCTACTGCCTTAAAATCGATTTTTAGATGCTCGTCGAAAGGCGTCACCATCGCGGTGATCATTCTGCCAAACAGTTTTCCATCCGTACTAATCAATTTTATTTCCTCACTACTCTAAAATTGTCTCTAGGCCAATCTTCAGTTCGGTCAGTTGCATTACTGCTTTTAAAGACAGAGCAATACCACGCAAAAAACAATTAGTATTGAAGCTGTCGTGCCTAATGGTGAGAAGCTCACCATCACTTCCAAAAATCACATCTTGGTGCGAAATCAAACCAGGCAATCGGAGAGAATGCACTCTGATGCCAGACGGATGCTCCGCACCTCTAACATGAGGCATTGACTCGTGTTCGGTTACTTCTTTAACATTGAATTTCTTGCCACCACTGGCCATCTTATTGACAGTATGCACCGCTGTGCCGGAGGGAGCATCAAGTTTCTTAGTGTGATGCATTTCAACAATCTCAGCATTGCCGTAATACTTAGAAGCCTGTTTGGCAAACTCCATCATCAAAACAGCGCCGATTGAAAAATTGGGCACAAGCAGCGCGCCAATTTGTCGTTCAGCAGCGAGAACTGATAGTTCAGCAATTTGATCTTTACTCAGGCCAGATGCCCCGATCACTGGGCGAATGCCATTCTCAAGGGCTTGTTTAGCACAAGCGAAAGAAGCATCAGCAACCATCAAAACGATAATGGCATCGGGATGAGTAAATTCAAGCAAATGATCAAAAGACGAGCAAACAGGAATGCCTAACTGACTGCCATCTTCAGTAGCATCGGTAAACTCGCTAAGGTCGCAGCCAACATATGGTGCTCCAGTGCGACCAAAGGCTCCAACCAATTCAAAGGCACCATCTTTGAGAATAGGAGTAAGACTAGCTCTTCCCATGCGCCCGTTAATGCCAGCAACGGCAACTTTGATTCTGGCATCCGATTGATTTAACAAGTGCTGTACCTCTTTAATCAAAGAAACTAAACCAAAATCTCGTGACCTTCATTCAAACGACCAGTAGAGCCAAATCCGCCCGCACCGCGCTCGGCGCTATCTGATAGTTCTTCAACTTCAACAACTTCAACTTCAGGAACTGGAGTAACTAGAAGTTGAGCGATTCTTTCTCCAGGTTCGAAGGTATAGGGCTGTTGACCGTGATTAACAACCAAAACTTGTACTTCACCGCGGTAGTCACTATCAATGGTGCCGACACAATTGGTTAAGCTAATACCGGCTTTATCAGCGAGGCCAGATCGAGGGCGAACTTGACCTTCGTAACCGCAGGGAATCTCAACGATTATGCCAATTGGAATACGACAACGCTCACCTGGTTGAAGAGTTACAGCCTCAGCCAGAGCGTTGGTCAAATCAAGACCGGCAGAACCGGAAGTAGCGTACTTTGGCATGGCCTTGCAATGGGGCAAACGCTTGACTTTGAGTGTTACTTTTCCTACTGGTCCAATCATCTTTCTACTTCCTCCAATCAACTTAGTTTCAATTGATAACTTTCTGCTAGTTCAGCCTTAGGCCCCACCACCACCAGAGACAATGACTCTTTCTTAAAGAGATCGTTGGCCAGTGCAATTACGGCTTCATTTGTAATGTTTTCGATATCTTGACGCGCTTCATCAAGAGGCACGATGCGGTTGTAGTGCACTAAATCTGAAGCATTATTTGTGCTGCGGGCGCTCATCGATTCTAAATCCATCAATAAATCGCTGCGAAGCTGAGTCTTGGCACGCTTTATCTCTGCCGCATTAAAGCCTTCGACTTTAACACGCTCTAGCTCACTGACAATCAGCTCTAGAACTTGGGAAGTATTCTCAGGTGTCATCGCCGCATAAATCCCAAACAACCCACAATTGCGGTAACAATGCTGCATGCTGGCCACTGTGTAGACCAAGCCGCGACGCTCTCTAATTTCTTTGAAGAGACGAGAAGAAGCCGAAGCCGCCAAGCAAAGGTCGAGCACCTGCAGGGCATCAATACGCTTATCGCTATGACTCAAACTGGGCAAAGACAGCATCAGCTGTGCTTGTTCTACATCTTTGTTGCGAACAATATTGAATATGCGCGGCTGTGGAGTGGGTGGCTTAGGGCCGTTTCCTGCCGTCAACTTGCCTAACTTTTCGGACAAATAAGTAATCGTCGCCTCTTCATCGAAATTGCCAGCAATAGAAATTACCATGCGCTCAGGGCGATAGAATCTCTGGTAGTGCTCAGTAATCATAGGCAAAGTAATACCGTTAACGGTATCAACAGTGCCGATAATTGGATAGCTGTGAGCGTAACCCTGCCAGAGATTTAGATAGGTTAGCTCTTGGGCAACATCGGCAGAATCATCCTCGTACATCTGCATTTCATCGAGAATGACTTTTCTCTCTAAACGCAGGTCAGCGGCGTCGAAGCGCGGCGCTGAAATCATGTCGCAGATAATGTCTAAAGCGACTGGCAAATGCTCACCGAGCACATGACCATATATTTTTGTTAGCTCTTTTGAAGTAGAGGCACCCAGCATACCGCCGACATCCTCGATGTCTTCAGCTATTTGTTCAGCCGAACGCCGCTCAGTGCCTTTAAAAAGCATGTGCTCAATGCAATGAGAAACACCATTGTTCAAGGCTGTTTCATAGGCCGAGCCAACTTCAATCCAGAGGTCTATGGCAGCTGAATAAACAGACTCCACGACCTCGGTCACTATTCTTGCCCCGTTCGGGAGAGAGGTAGTCCGAATCATCGTCTTCGCTTTATGGGAATGTCTATTCTAGCAGAATGGCCAAAAAACAAGAAAACCACCCGAACAAGTCGCGGCGGTTTTCTTGCTACTGTCTGACTGTCCGTTGCTGGACTCAGTATTTCACCGCGATTCAGTCAGTCCTTCACGCGATGCGGGCTCTCTGCTGTCGTTTCCGGAAGACGTCTCCCTGATGTTTCTACAGCGCCCCTCGGCTCAAAGTGGCCACTTCGCTTAGCCACTCACCGTATGTAACTAATCTATCAAGCCCAACTAAGAAGCGTAAGTACCCCGTTTTTGATTTAAGGTTCGGCTAACCTGTGGCTGCTCAAGCCTGCTGCTAGGCCCAATTGCGTTCATTGCGTTTTGCTAAGTAGGTGAAATTGAGGAGCAAGGCCGATCGGAATCTACTATGCCCAAGCAGACATCTAGAGCGCACCTATTGCATATAGCCTAGCTATTTGACGCATATCGCTGAAGCGGGAGACATCTCAAGAGCTGCACCTGGTATTCGGCAATCTCTTCTCTTATAATGCCCAATGTGCCGACGTAGCTCAGCTGGTAGAGCAACGGTTTCGTAAACCGTAGGTCGAGGGTTCGAATCCCCTCGTCGGCTAATTTTTACAGGATCAGTCATTTTAATAAGCAAGCACAAAGTAGGCGCTTTGTGCCCAGTTGATCTCGTGTCTCTGGCTCATTAGAAATCTACTTTGCCTATAGCTGAAGTCAAGAATTCAGTTCAAAAGCCCGAGATTATTTAGGTTGGGCATATATCACAATAGCCCAACCTGGAGCATTCGCCATTGCCTGAAAACGATGCAAGCGACAACAAGCTCAAGCCAGCCATGGTCCCAGAGCAACACGCCCTGAAATCGCCTGATGCTCACAATGTAGTAAATGCCAGCGCGGCCAATTTGACTGCTGTTGAGCAGACGCGCACCAATGCCAGTGACGGCTCTCTTCGCGACCGACGGCGACGAATTGAGGAGCAGGAAGAAAGTATCCAGATTGAAGGCTTTGGCACAAAAGCTGACCGGCAAACTAGGCTAACCGAGAAAGACCTGATTAAGGCTGAGGCAGCAGCTAAGCCTAATAATCAATCAAGTATAGATTCAGCCAGGTCAAGTGATCCGCAAGATTCTCGGCCAATAATAGAGCGCCCCCCTGAGCAACTCGACAAAAGGTCTTATGCACTGGCCGTTGAATATCAGGAGGGTCGCACCCCTAGTCAAGCCCTGACTGACTTTAGCAAATCCGCCATTGGCAGGCTTACCGACCAGGAGGGGCAGAGGGCCTATTTCCAGGGCCAGATCGACAAAGTGTGTGGCATCTACGCCGGGCTCGACATCGCTAAGGAAGATACAAAGAAAGGAGCCGTTGTCGCCTGGACAGCCTTAACTGACGGCACCGTTGCCAACTTTTTAAGTCACAAAGACGCTATAAACGAACCACTCTTTAGAACCATTGGCAGCACTCTAGACGTCATGGCTCGTGACCCACTCGCCGTTGACCATGCACTCAATCAACTTGGCAGCGAAATCATCAAGGCAAACGATTGGTACAACAGTCTGTCACCACATGAGCAGGGCAAGGAAATTGGCAAAGCTATGTTTGCTCTCGCGAATCCAGAAGGCAGCACAGAGGCTGGTCAGGCGGCGCTGAAGATGGCTGATCAAGTTGCCACTCATGTGGACAAGGCAGTTGTAGATCAGTTCACTCAAATTACCGAACAGATAAGTGCCTGGTCGGTGACAGCACCAGAGAAAGCGCTTCAGGGAAAGCAGTATCTCTATGAACTATCGAAGAGCCTTAAGCTTACTGGCCCTGAGCTTGAATACGTCGGGATACCGAAAGGTTATTTTTCTGAGCTGCGCGGCACCGAAGTATCAGAGAAGCTGATTGAAGGAAAGGCTGATGACCATATCTTGAGAATGTCGCCCTGGTATGAGAAAGGTAGCTCCCATCCGATATCAGCGAATAGGGCAGCAGAGCTAGCTGGCGTCGACAAGGCAGAACTCTCAGAGATAACAGAAGACCGATTAAGAGAGAAGGGCCTGTCGTACCTGCCTAAACCATACAGAGAGCTGTATCTAGAGGCACACCCTCAATACAATGATTACCCTGGGGGCCTAGAGGTCCACCATCGCATTGCCCAAACGGTCTTAAAGCAGTTCCCAGACCTATTCAGCGCTGAGGAGATTCATGGTCTTGAGAATCTGAGAGGAATCCCAAGAGCAAGTAAGGTGCACTCTATTTTCACTAGAGAATGGAACGCTTTTCTCAGAGACAAAACTCTTACTCGTCAACAAATTGTTGATTTTGCTAAAGTTATGGACGGTCGATATGGGAGCTGCTTTTTGCCATGACTAAATATTTCGTGCTTACACCTGAATGCCCCGGTTCACTTGGTAATGACAGCAAGATCGTTGATCTCAAAGCAAACCCAATGCAACTTCTAAACTTTCAGTTTATGGTTGAACGCTGGCCTGAAGATGATTTGCTTGAAGCTGCTAGCGATGGCTATGCTGTAACTGAGCCTCTAGCAAAGGTACTTAAAGCCAGTGGTCTCACCGGGTTTGAATTTGGCGAAATTGATATTCAGGAAGGTGATCAGCTCTTTCTAGATAGGTACGATAGACCTGGAGAAACGCTACCAGCTCTAGCCTGGCTAAAGGTGACAGGGGTGGCTGGTCAAGATGACTTTGGCTTAAGACATTTGAATGGGGCAATACCGCTAGTAGTGTCAGAGCGAGCCCTAGCAGTCTTGAAGGCTTTCAAAATCGACAACTGCATAGTCGAAGAATACCAAAATCCTCTAGTTAGAGGTTGAACTTGTTGCTAGTTTATTTACCATTGCGTGATCAAGGACTTTGACCAAACCTGTTGGTCAGGCCATAAGATCGAGTTTGTGTCATGGTCAATTCTGGCACCGAATCTCACATGATGGAATGTTCTTGAACTCCTTGAATGACACCAGAACAATTTAGTCAACAAGCAGAACTAAGAATTCAAAATCAAGGAGAGAAACTTAGATCAAATGGGAACGTAAAGCTGGCAGCTGTCTCTTAATGTCTGGCTCAACAAATGGGGTGAGGGCACCATGTCAAGAAATAAAATTGCAGATCTGTTTGTCAAGCTGTACCTGTTACTAGTTAAAGCTGGAGATTTGAGCCAGATTTTGCTGCTGCTTTTCTTCCGCCTCAACTGGGGTTGGCAGTTCTTTGTCAACGGCAAAGGTAAGTTAATCAACCATCCAGATATCGTCGACTTCTTTACCAGTCTACATCTGCCCTACCCCAATGAGACGGCTTGGTTTGTCGCCTGTGTGGAGTGTTTTGGCGGCCTATTGCTGATTGCCGGCCTGGCCGCCCGCCCGGTTGGATTGATTCTGGCCACCAATATGACTGTGGCCTACCTCAGCGTCGAAGACGACCGTAAAACAGTCCTCAACTTCGCCAAAGAACAAGACCCATTTCTGCATGCAGACCCGTTCTTCTTCTTACTTACTGGTTTACTAGCCTTCTGCTTTGGCGCCGGACCAATTTCGCTAGATGGCCTAATCAAGCGCATTCGAGAGAAACGAAGCGCCAAGCAAGAAGCTACTGCTCAGGCCTAGCCTAGGGTATGAAATAGCTCCAGCATCACAGCAATTTGCCACACCTTCGACACAAGTGGCAGTTAACATAACTGACACTGAAGTTGTGCTGTTGAGCAACAGCGATTTTCTTGGAGCAACGTCTATGACGAATATCACAAACCAGACAGATAACGGAAATCAGAGTGCTACTACTAGCAAAACGACTATCGAGCCAAACGGTAGCATTTACTTGAGTATTATCAGTACTCAGAAAGCTTCTGAAAGATTCGTCGTCTCAATGAAAGACCTTTACCAAGAACTAAAAAGCGCTCCAGCAGGAAGAGCAAATATTAGGCAATAAGCACGAGATTTCATTGCTAAGATTGTCGGGGTAAAAGTTACCCCAGAAGTGAAATGAAACCATCGCTGAATCCCCTGCTTTATCAGCTCAACACCAGGGTGTTGCTCACAGAGATATCGAATAAGCTGGGGCGGGCGGCCACCCTTGACGACATTCCTGACCAAGAACTGGACAGACTAAAAAAACTTGGTTTCGACTGGGTTTGGCTCCTCAGCGTCTGGCAAACAGGAATAGCTGGCCAACAAATGTCTCGCAGCCATGAACAATGGCTCAAAGATTTCAAGCAGACCCTTCCAGACCTCAAGAATGAAGATATCGTCGGCTCTGGGTTTGCTATCACCGACTACTCTGTGCACCAAGACTTAGGCGGTACAACAGCTCTAGCCCGGCTTCGTCAGCGCCTGAATCAACGCGGCTTGAAACTCTTACTCGACTTCGTGCCTAATCACACAGCACTCGACCACCATTGGGTAGAGGAACATCCAGAGTATTACGTTAGCGGAAGCGAAGATGACATCTTAGGGGCCCCGCAAAACTTCACAAGAATAAAGCGCAAGGCTGGCGAAATGATTTTTGCCCACGGCCGCGACCCCTACTTTGATGGCTGGGTGGATACATTACAGCTAGACTACGGCAACGCCGCCACACAAGAGGCGATGAAGGGCGAGTTAATCAGAATAGCTGAGCAATGCGATGCCGTGCGCTGTGACATGGCCATGTTGCTGTTACCAGAAGTGTTCGAACGTACCTGGGGTAAATCATGCCAGCCGTTCTGGAATGATGCTACTGGAAAAGTTCGGGAGCAATTCCCCAATTTTTGCTTCATGGCAGAAGTCTACTGGGACCTTGAGTGGACACTGCAACAGCAAGGCTTTGACTACACTTACGATAAGCGACTATACGACCGTCTTCGCGCTGAGAATGCCACACCAGTGCGGCAGCATTTAATGGCAGAACTAGATTATCAAAGCAAGATGGCGCGCTTTCTAGAAAACCATGACGAACCACGTGCTGCAGCGACCTTCCCCCTAGATGTACATCAAGCAGCGGCGGTTATTACTTTCTTAGCACCGGGAATGCGCTTCTTTCATCAAGGACAATTTGAGGGCAGAGAGAAAAAGATCTCACCACATCTGGTGCGCGCACCTAAAGAAGAAGTGAAACAGACACTTAAGCAATTCTACGACCGTTTGCTTAGTGTATTGCGCCAAGCGGTGGCACGAGAAGGTCAGTGGCAGTTGTTAGAGAGTCTGCCAGCCTGGGATGGCAACAGCTCTTCTTGTTCGTTTATCAACTTTGCCTGGCGCGGAAGCAATGGGGAAATGCTCCTCGTTGTGGTCAATTATTCAGCCTATTACAGTCAATGTTACCTGCCTTTGCCCTTCGAAAATATGTCCGAAGATCAATGGCGTCTGCAAGATCAGCTTGGTGATGCAATCTATGATCGCTCTGGCAGTGCTCTAGTATCAGAAGGGCTGTATCTAGATGTGCCACCATGGCAGACACACATTTTTTCGTTGACTAAATTGAAAGATAACGCGAGTGATGAGGCTCTGGCCAAGGCTTAGTGAGCAATTATTCCGATGGAAGCAGCGGTACAAATTCCACGCCTGATTTTCAAGTCCACAGCTATCTCTGAACGATTCCCAACCAGCCAATTAAAACAAACAGAAGAGGTCAGTGGAATAAACATGGAAAGAAGCATTCAACTCTCCAGTGGCATTTCGAAGCGAAAAAGAGTGCCCTGGTTAAGCTGAGATTCGGCCCAGATTTTTCCACCGTGCAATTCGACTAAAGCCTTACAAATAGCTAAACCCAGGCCAGAACCACCCCTGGTGCGAGCGGTTTGATTCGGGGCCTGTTGAAAGCGATCGAATACACTTTCTAGCATATCTGCTGGCAGGCCTGCACCTTGATCTTCAACTGTTACAGTGACAGATTCTTTATTGCTCTTAGCCGACAGTTTGACTGTACTTCCCTTGGGCGAAAACTTAATAGCATTGGAGACTAGATTGGCCAAGATACGCAGCAGCATCTGCTCATCAGCCTCTACGATGGCATTTGTCGCCTCAAATTTAAGTGACACACCCAGTTCATGGGCAAAACCAGCCGACTGCTCAACAGAACTTTCAAATATCTTCTGCAGCGAAATACTTTCGCGGTTCAATTCCATCATGCCCGACTTTACTTTCTCAATGTCCAAGAGGTCGCCAATCAGACGCATCATACGCTCACTACTGCGCTGAGCACCGGGTAGATAACGCTTGGCTTGCTCGCCTGGGTCGCCATAAATGCCCTCGCCTAAAAACTGCAGGTAGTTCTGCACTGTGGTCAGCGGCGTGCGCAGATCGTGGGTGACCATAGCCACGACCTCCTGCTTTAAGCGCTGAGCAGCGCGCTCATCAGTGACGTCGTGAAAGATACTAATTAGCACATCATCTTTACTCTGCCCTTCTTTACCCTGTAACTCTCGGCCTTCTTGTTGCGCCCACTGAGCAGACCAGAGCACTTCCCGCTGCTCGCCATCGGGCCGGTTAATGGTCAAGGTCAATGCTTTGTCGTTGTTATCTTCTCTTGCTCGTTCAAGGTATGCCCGGGCCTCTTCTCTAGAAGATTGATTGACATAGTCAAAGAAATTAGTGTAAATAATTTCGTCAACAGTCAGCCCAAAAAGCTCTTCACAAGCCGGATTAGCGCTAACAAATTTGAGGCGAGAATCAAAGGAACAGATACAGTCGCTAGCGTTCTCTAAGATAACCCTCTCTTTGCTGACAGCCTCGCGTAGTTGATTGGCCATTCTATGAAAGACTCTATCTAACTTAGAAATTTCATCGTTACCGGAAACTAGCTTATTCAGTGACTTATTGCTAGCTAATCGATAACTATTATCGTTCATGATATTCAGCCGGCTAACAATACTGCGTGTCAAAACGAAACCAAGACCAAGTGTCAAAAGTATGTTTGCTACGCCGCCAACTATCAAGACTTGCTGTACTTGGGCGCGAAACTGTCTTTGCTTTTCAGGGCTAGCATCAGCCACAGCCTTACCAGCATCACCCAGACTGAGCACCTGCTCTGAGAGTTCGCGAGAAGCTCTGCTCAGCTTAAGCCACAGCACCATGCGATCGACACTGCCTTCTCGTTTCGCAGTTTTATATTGTACCCGTATCTTGTTCATCAAGTCTTCAGACTGACGCACCTTAAACAAAGCTGTATTCATGGCATCAGAAAGATCAGGCCGGTCTTTAGTCATCTCCTTGAGATTGAGAATATGTTTGTCGATATTCTCAGCCATTTTTCTGTATGCCAGGCCTAAGTTGGGATTCTGCTTAAGCGAATCTTCATCACCATAATCTGTTCGTACAGTAACTAGTTCACGGGTTAGAGCGATAACCTCATCAGCCACTTTGCGGGAATACTCGGCCCTTTTGGCCTCATCTTCTGCCATATTTTGCAGGTGGGCAACAGTAGCGAGCATAGCCAGCTGCACAAGCAGAGGCACCGAAATCAGTATGAGTATCTTTGACTTAAGAGAGACAGGTCTAAGCATAAAGTGTTTATCCCCAAGAGCCTGGTGGGCAAAACCATTTGAACCTATTTGGCCGCTTTCTAGGGTCTGCGGCTCGGCCGCGATGGCTTTATCAGCCGCTCCAAGGCAATCACCGCCAGAAACCACAATTGGTTCATGACGGTGACTCAAACTATTTACCTGTATGTTCTTTCTATCTTCTATCGCTGTCCACTGATGTGTCAGCGATACCTTTATGCAACAGCCCACCAGCATGATGCCCTTTGTTATCAGTGAATTGCTGAATCATCTCGTGTTTTTGAAGGTTAGGAGAGCAGGCATCAGCGTTGCCTTTTTTAGGGAAGATTGGGGTGAATTCTAGCTCGCCTTTCTCTTCACCATGCATCATCTTTTGGGCTTTGTCTAAAGCTGCATTGCCAGTTAACGCCTCAACTGGACCTTGGGCATTCTTCATCACTCTTGATCCCTGGTAATCGAACACTTCATTCATCATTTGATTGGCTACGCCCTTCAAGATTGAATCATCTTGAGGAATTTGATTGACTTCATTTACTTCGTGTTGTGCTGATGGCATTGTAGTGTCCTCACTTAAGGTGTGCAGCGGTTATGTAATAACAATAGCGGCGCCATAAAACCATTTGGTGACTGTTCCGTGACTGAGCTGTGACCATAAAGTTTCAATTTCAATTTTGCGCAATGAGCGGCTAAGACGCGCTATCTTGAGGGAATAGCTTGGCTTCGACACGCTGTCTCATTTGTGGATCGGTGATATTTCCCAAAACAGAATCTAGATTTTCGCCAGTAAGAAGCGGGTAGCCTGGTCTCAAACCGGCCAGGGTGGCATCGTCTGGATTATCCTGGCGATACTGAGCTTGCAGAGCACGCATTAGAGCAGTCACTTCAGAGTTGCTGGCTGCACTACCCCCAGAGGCTAGTATTCGAGCAGCAATTTGATAGGGCCCTTCACCTGCTTGAACTTGAGACAAGTCAGCAATTTCCTGGGGCAGTGATCGAAGAGGCAAGCTCGCTTCGGGTTGATTAGCCTCAATGTGCTCACTTACTACGTCACTGGCAACCTCAGAGTTAGGCTGGTCGGACCCTTCATAGGCAGGTAGAGCTAAAGCATCTTTTTCAGCTGCCACTTGCTCCTGACGCTGAGGCAAAGATTCCATTCCAGCCGCAAATGACTCTCTGGTCATAGCTCCTTGAGCATCTTTGTATGGAGCCATTTCAGGGCTGTCCCAATTCTCCGAAATCTTGCTAAGCGACTCGACAAAAGCGTCTCTGGCAGGATCACCGGAGGTCGAGGACATATCGTTATTAGCCACAGTTGCACTTAAAAAGCTGTCTATCTCGCTTTTGGTTATAGCTCCGTCAGCTATCCTTTCCAGAGAATCAGCTCCATCAACCTCACTTAGATAGTCAGCGCTATCGACAGGCATTGCAAAAACATTGAGACCATCACTGGCAATCATGTTGTTGAAGGCTTCCCGCTCCCCAACGGCTCTCAACTGATCACTTACTGTGCTCGTCTCCTGCGAACTAGAATCAGTCGCCCCAGTGCCAGTCTCTAAACCAGAATCTACACCGGAGGGATCAACAGTTGCGGTCTCTGCAGGCTTAAGTATCTTGGCGGCAATACTATCTCTCAAAGCTGGGTCAGAAATCGAGTTCAATAACGCGTCTACTTTTTCGGGAGTAAGAAACTGATGGTTCACTTTCAAGCTAGCCAAGTTAGGATCTTCTGGATACTCTTCGCGGTACTGCGCTTGCATGGCCCTCACCAGTGCCATGATTTCAGTTTGGTTGGTTGGGTTATCGCCGGCAGAAAGAAGGCGTTCGGCAACCTGGTAGGGACCTTCACCCAACTGCACCAGTGAGAGCTGAGCGGTATCATCACTCAACGACAATGTAGCAGCAGGTTCAACAGCACTATCGCTGGGCACCGAGCTGGCAGGGTCTACAGAAACATCTACTGCGTCAGCAGGAACATCTACTGCGTCAGCAGGAACATCTACTGGGCCGGTAACAACCTTAGCTGGTTCCTCTAACACTGCCTCTTGCGAAACACCTGCTGATGCGTCTGCTGGAACATCTACAGGCACTGTTGTTGAGCCATCGCCAGCCAACGCAGCAGGCACAAATTCCGCAGGTACACCCGAGGTGTCTACCGCTTCGGCGCTGGTGGTTTCAACCGCTGTCACTGTGGCTTCTTGCCGCGCAGGCAAAGACTCTAAGCCCGCAGCAAAAGATTCTCTAGTCATACTATCTTCGCCAGCTTTGTATAGCGACATTTCAGGACTGTCCCAATTTTCAGATATCTTTTTAAGCGAATCTACAAATTCTTCTTGACCGAGATCAATTGACCGCCGTGGCGCAGCGCTATCTGCCTCAGCAATAAAGCTATCAATGTAGCTATCAATACCGCTTTTAGTAATGGCGCCATCGGTGCCATTCCAAAAAATACCGGGATCGTCCAGACCATCAACATCGGCAAAATAGTCTCTCTGGCCACGACCGGGTGAATTAAATACAGTCAGACCATCCGTAGAAATCATATTATTGAAGGCTTGGCTATCAGTCGCAGAAACAATCTCGAGGGCCGGTACCTGCCCAGCATCGACGATCTGCTGATTAGCCTTAGCGGTATCGGCCGGATTAGCATATGACCCTGAGCTAGCTTCTTCAAAGAGCCGAACAGCACCATCGGCTGTTTGCTCAACAGGCACAACTGCATTTACATTGTCTGTAGCTCTTGAACCGTCATACATTTGCATCGCCCTCTAAGAAACTGCTGATATTCTGGTGCGTTAAAGACTGAGTGGTAAGTGCGAACCTTGCGGTTGGAATATGCATCAACAATATCGGGGCAATGAAACCGAACGGTGACCGTTGCGTGACTGACCTGTGACCACCGGTTACCGGCCAATTAATCGCTTGACTTCATTCGTCCCAATCTTCGGTCTATAATTTGTTTTCCGGCAAGCGAAGTGCATGCCAAAGTAGAGGACACCGTTGAAAACCAGTGACAAGAAACAGCTAAGAGCCGACGCAACTATTAGTTCTGTACGATTGGCTAAACGTATGGCTGTAAGTTTAGCTGTACTTTTAACTGTGCAAATGAGCAGCGCAGTTTCCCTGCTAGTTGCTCAGCCGGTGGCTGCTGCCAACGACAGCGAATTTACTGCCGGGGTAAAAGACTACACTGCTAAAAATTTCAAAGGCGCCTCCGAGCACTTTGGTAAGTCTATTCAAGGGGGAAACAAAACCGCGGCGGTCTGGCTTTACAGCGCTCACTGTTTTGTCGCCATGGGCCAGTACAAACGGGCACTACAAACCTATGAAATCATTGCTCAATCATTTAAGGGCACAAGTGAAGCTGCCACTGCAGCCAAATCGATAGATACTTTGCGGGGTCGCCTGGGTATGCCAGCCGCTCCGGCCAGTCCGACCGCTGCCCCTACAGGTGGTGCATCTACAACTGGTGCCAGCGCAGCCGCTCCTGGTGACGAAGGCCTCATGGCTCGTATTGAAGTTATCCCCCCTAAGTTTGGTCACCAGCCAGTTAGCCCAGCCTCTATCAAAGCAGTAAAAGATGCTATTGCTGCACTACCAGCACCCCTGAGGAAGAAACTGGATGACACACCAGATGCCAAGGTAACGCTATCGCCGAACCTAGTTGACCGTTGGCCTGATACAGCAAAGGAAACTCCTGATGAGTCAGCTGTTGATTTGGCTGAGCTACCAGGCCGAATATACGGCAAAGACATGAGCATCTACGAACGAGCCAAAATACGCGGTACAACCTCACTGAGAGACGCCAGGCCACCGAAGCACCTGCGCCAAACCACCTTAAATATGTGTTTTCAATTGCTCGATGACAATATGGTTATCTCAAAAGATCCAGCTCTAAGAAAAGAGTGGGAAGCTGACAAAGCTACAATCACTTCACCTATGTCAGAAACTCTTGCAACCTTTATGAAAGAAGACGATTGGGGCCCAAGGGAAACTTGCTCAGAGCTTTTTGGCTTCATGCTTGGTGGTTACAACGACATGACCGAAAACGTACTTCGTTATTTTCCCCGCACAAAAAAATGGCTAGCCGCCAAAATGGGTATTAAGTAACAAGCGCTCTACTCTCTAAAAAGCTTTCGCAAGGCTGAAATGCAATCAAGAATAGTCTTACTTTTAATTGCATTGCTTACCCTCTGCGGCAGCAGAGTTCAAGGTGAACAGATTAAGCCTGAGCCAAAGCCAGAAGCAATCAGAGCAACTAAACTAGCACCAGGCAAGGCCTGGTCACTACACCAGAGCACAATGATCTTGGGCGAATTTGACGTGCTAATAAATTCCTCAGGCCTGCGGGCAGCGTGCAAACGCTCAGGAATTATCTTTGTAGCCCAATCACCTAATTGGAATCCAACAGCCTATTCGCTGCGCTCTAACGCTATCTGGAAGGCGAAGAAAGAGTCTTTCACTCCGGTTGAGGACATCTGCAAATCGCTGCCTATACTTGGGCTGCCGAATATTTGGCTAATTCCAGTAGTACACCTAGGCCAAAAAGATATTTCAGGCTTTGCCTGCGAAAGCTTTATCACGACGCAAAAATGGACGGCCGAGCAGGTTAAACAATATCAAGAGCGAATGGTCAACAAAACTTATCCGCGCAGCGCTGAGTATGAAGCCACAGAAATCGATTTGCCCAAGCCAGCCTATGGCATCCTAGAAAAAATATATGGCGCACCACACTGTGCACTCATGCCCATTCACTTTACCTATACCACAATGAAAGGTTCGGTTGCAGTTGCCCTGAGAAGCGACACTATCAAGCAAGTGACACCACCAAAGACCTGGCTTGAGCTACCAGTCAACTTCAAGCAAGTGAAAACCTTTAACGAACTCAATATGGATAAAGGTGCACAAGCCGGTGCAGAAGACTTGTTCGGCAACTAAGGAATCTATTCTTTATTCTGATCAGAGGTTAGTAAAATGAGCTGCAAAAACTGCAAGAAACAACTTGAGCCCGATTGGTTCTTTTGCCCTGGTTGCGGTAGCCCATTGCACGAAACTAGCGTTATGGATGAGTATTTAAGAAACGCTCAAAAGATAGACGACTCACCTGGTCAACAAAAGAATCAAACAAATACTGTCGCTGGCCTGTTCCGCAATTTCTTTGCTAATGGACCTACACAACCATTGGCAGACGATGGTAGTAAATATGGAGCGGGCGTTCGCGCCCAAGTTTTCGAAGTTATAGTACGTCAGGCCCTAGCTGGAGCACCGTGGCAAGAGATCTGCAGAGGGCCCATGCAAGTTAACAACATATCTATTGAAGAAGTTGAAGAAGAAGTACAAAAAAGAAGAGGCGGAGGCGGTGGGGCAGCTTCAGCTTCGAAGGCTCCCAAGGACCCTTCGCCCTTAAGAGGGGGTGCGACGTTTTCTTCACCCAGTCAGCAAATCAAAAGCATTCGCTTAGCTATCAATGAACTGGCAACTGAAGATAAGGCGGATGAGGCGCAGGTAAAAGAAAAGCTCAAACTAATAGGCCTCGAACTAGCAGCTCTTGAAGGCAAAGTACAAAAACTTGAATGGTCATCCATGTCGAGTCAGGCTGAGGCACAGCTGCAAGGGGACCTTAGTCGAGAACTGGAACGCCGACAACAATTCAAGCCTGGTGACGACCAAGGGCCCCACCGCATCACCTGATGCAATGCCAATATAAAGCCCAAGTCTAAAGCCTATACTCCAACCAGGTAATCAGATTGGGAGTATTGGTAATGGATCTTGCTGAGAGAGCGAAGTCAGTCGAAAACGCTTTAGAAAGCGGGGAAGGTTGTTCGGCTACGAGGCTGTTATCAGATCTCAGTCCAGCAGAGCGCCTCACCGTATTAAAACAGGCTGTAGCCGACAATCATATGAAGGCTGCTGACGGCATACCTATACTCGATTTTAGTGCGCCGCCGCCCAATGCACCGCTAACCGAAGCCGACAAAATTATTTGGGTGACCAAGCAATCAAAGGCTAAAACGGACGCACCCGTTAAATTGTTAGGTTTCAATGATCTAACCATTTTGCCTTGCAAGAACGCTCGCTAATTAGAACCCGAGTGCGTCAAGCCAAACCCGTCGAATTTCACTAGCACCGCGATAGCCTGGTTCAATAGGACTCGGCTTCCAGTACCAAAACTTCTCAGCTGCGCCACAGAGAGCGCCGTGACCATCAAAGTGCTTGTGCACATCGGCCAATAGCAATGGTGATTTTGCTCCACAGGAGCGGATATAGTCATTGAATGCATGTAAATATCCGATCGGCAAGACACTATCAAACAGAGGGGAGCTTGTTGGCAAAATACCAGTGCCATCAGTGGGATCGTAAACGGTAGTAAGAATAACCATACTATTCGGAAGCTTTTTGCAGATTATGGCGAGCACTTGCTCGTAGCGCTTCGTCAGTTCAACAACAGCTTTAGTCAGGTCGACTGAATCGTCCCTGCCTTTACGGCTGATGACCTGAAGCAGATCGTTGCCGCCTAGTGTAAGGGTAACGAGAGCCCTACCTCTAAATTCAGGGAAGCTACTAACTCTCTCTGAATCAAGCAAATCAAAAGTAGTGGCTCCATCAAAAGTGAGGTTGGTATGTTTAATCGAAGGCAACAAACTCTTTAAATCGCGCCCAGCAAAATCAGGAAATAGCTCAGAGTCGTTCTCGTACAGAAGAGCTGCGGCCCCTACAGTATCCCGACCAACGCGACCATCTCGTCCAGCATCAGCAGCGGGGTAGAAATCGATACTCATCGAATCACCAAGCGCTAAATAGAGGTCGAATTCTGTCACTTAAATGAATTTCTCAGTCTGCAAGGTATTAAACCAAACCCGACGAATTTCACTAGCGCCGCGATAGCTAGGTTCAATAGGCTGCAAGGGGCAATACCAAAAGTTATCTTTACGGCCACACTCGGCACCATGACCGCGAAAGTGCGAATAAACATCAGCCAAAGTAGCGCGTTGCCGCTTAGCGCAAGATTCCACAAAAGAATTGAACTGTTCAATGAAAGTGACTGGTAGTGTGCCTGTTCCCATGGTAGTGGTCGGCAATATGCCGGTACCATCGGTGGGGTCATAAATAGTGGTAAGTAAAATTGTACTGGCAGGAACAGTTGCCTTAATCAACTTGAGCAATTGCAAATATCGTGTATGCACTTCCTGCGTGGCACTGGTCAGCGCCTTAACATTATTGGCAGGAATAGCCTTGAAAATCTTGAGCATATCATTGCCACCAATTGTCAAAGTAACCAGACAATGGGCTGTAGAATACTGATGCAATGCTTTCATTTTCTCTTCAGAGAGCATGTCTTCGGTTGTAGCATCGTCGTAGGCTAAGTTGGCAAATTTGATTTTAGGATGAACAGAGGCCAGGTCTTTTCCTTCTAATTCAGGAAAAAGCTGCGCATCATTTTTGTATAACAGAGCGGCTGCGCCAATGTCTTTTCGACAGTTGAGGCCGAGCCTTTCGGCATCACTGGCAGGATAGTCGTCGATGGTCATCGAATCGCCGAGTGCAATATAAACTTCAAATGCCATTACTTGCCTTTGCTACCCTGAGCTACCTTATAAAACGCCCTGTTTTGATGCATCCAGCAGGCAGAGCATGAGACCAACGCCTTCTGCAGTGTTAATCATCGAGACAGTAAGCTTAACCGGTACTTTTTCACCGTCTTTTTTCAAGCCCTCTGCACTAATCAGACCTTCATCGCAGCAGGCGGCCAAACGCTTTGCCAGCTCTGCTTCACTCAATTGAGATTGTAAGAACTTACTGATATTACGGTTGCAAATATCTCTTGAGCCGTAGCCGGAAAGTTTTTCAAATTGGTCAGTTATGGCTTCAATACGGCCGTCAAGTGTAACGAAAACTACTCCAGCCGGAATAGCTCCGAGTATGCCTTTGACGCGCAGCTCCATCTCTTCGAGCTTCTCTTGCATCTCTTTTTCGGCTGAACTCTGCAGACTTACCTTAACTTCAGACATCGGTCTAATCTTCCCTTTTACAACCTAAGTACGAACTTTACTACATTGGCGGCAGCTTTGGCCGTTGCTGCAAAAGTTGTAACCAGGAACTTTTGGCAAGTTATGTCGTTCATAGAATGTCGAAAAAGATATATCTAGCAAGGTATAGTCTTAAGGTCGAACAATTAAATAGATAGGTGAGAAATGGCAAGAACAGAATCGACAATGCTGGCCTTAGGTACCAAGGCCCCAGATTTTAAGCTTAGTTATGTGGTCACTAATCAAGAGATAACCCTGGCAACCTTCTCTGAATATAAAGTCTTGCTGGTGATGTTTATCTGCAAACATTGCCCCTATGTAGTTCACGTCAAAGACGAACTATTGCGCTTGGCTCGTGACTATTCCGAAAAAGAAGTGGCAATAGTGGCAATCTCAAGCAATGATGCCGAGGCTTATCCAGATGATTCGCCAGAGAGCCTGAAACAGTTTGCCATTGACGAAGCGCTTCCTTTCATTCTTTGCTATGACCCCACTCAGGAGACAGCCAAGGCTTATAGCGCCGCCTGCACACCTGACTTCTTCCTCTTTTCGCGGGATCGCAGTTTGATCTATCGCGGCCAACTGGACGACAGTCGACCAGGCAACAACATTCCACCCTCCGGCCATGACTTGCGCGCTGCCATTGATGCTGCTTTGGCCGACAAGCCAGTCTCTGATGATCAGAAAGCCAGCCTTGGTTGCAATATAAAATGGAAAGCTGGAAACGAACCTATCTATTTTGCTATCAGATAAAACTATGGAAATTAAAGCACTCAATACTAGCCATCTGACCGAACTAGAAAGCCTTGTGCGAGTGGCATTTGCCAAGCATATTGGTATTCCTGATCCCAATTCGTTTAACAGCGGTGCCAGCCTGGCTAGCCGCTTTGAAGTTGCCGCCGACGGGGCATTTGGAACTTTCATTGACAACAAACTGGTGGCAGCAATTTTCTGCACGCCCTGGGGTTCATTTGGATTTTTCGGGCCACTGGTTGTGCTTCCAGAATACTGGGGCAGCGGTCTAGCGCAAGCGTTAATTGAAAAAGCGGACCAATTCTTCAAAGATAAGAACATCGAGCTGGCCGGCCTCTACACATTTTCCAACAGCCCAAAACATCTGGCTTTGTACCAGAAATTTGGTTATTGGCCCAAACAATTAACTGCGCTGATGAGCACAGAAATAAGCCTCCTCAATTCGGCCAACGCAGAAACAACGGCCACAGCAAAGCGATTTTCGCAGTTTAATGGGGCCTCACAGCAGTCATATTTAGAAGCTTCTCGAGAACTATGCAACGGCATTTATCCCGGTCTTGACTTAAGTTCTGAAATTAAAGCGCTGGCTAGTTGTAAATTTGGCGACACTGTTTTTATTGAGAAAGAAGGTGCCACAGTTGGCTTTGCTGTCTGCCATTTTGGTCATGGTTCTGAAGCTACGAGCAATAGCTGCTATATCAAGTTTGCTGCAGCAAGCGATCAAGAGCAATTCTCTCGACTGCTTTCAGAGTGTCGAAAATTGAGCAGCGCGGTTGGTGTTACCCATCTTACAGCTGGCGTAAATACGGCCCGCCATGAAGCCTATAAGACCATGCTTCAGTCAGGCTTTAAGATGCAAGCCATTGGTGTGGCTATGCTCAGAGCTGACCACGATGGCTTTAATAGACCGGGTGTTTTCGTCATTGATGACTGGAGATAACTAGATGCTTTCAATTTTTTGCGCACCAAGCCGTTATGTGCAAGGGCGAGACGCCTCCTATTCGCTTGGTCAAGAAATGGCCAAGCTTGGCCTGAGTGGACCAGCCTTAATTGTCGCCGGCAAATCAGCCAAACGGCACTTAGAGGCAGCCTGGAAGGAAACTTTCAAGAAAGCAGAAATTGAGTATGAGATATTTGATTTTGCTGGCGAATGTTCACAAGCCGAAATTGCCAGAGCAAAAACTGCTGCTCAGAAATTCTCAGCTAAGGCAATTGTAGGCGCCGGTGGTGGCAAAGTTTTAGATACATCTCGTGCTGTGGCAGCCGAACTCGATTTAGCGGCCATAAATTGCCCCACAGCCGCCTCTAGTGATGCTCCATGCAGTGCACTATCGGTGGTTTACACCGAAGATGGTGCCGTCGAACGTTATCTCTTCTATAAGCGCAACCCCGAATTAGTTCTAGTTGACACCTCGGTGATTGCCAAAGCCCCCGCAAGGCTACTAACTGCCGGTATGGGCGACGCCCTGGCCACCTGGTTTGAAGCCAAAACCGTAATCGAAGCAAAAAAAGCAAACCAAGTTGGTGGCAGCACTACCATTAGTGCCGCAGCACTTGCTAAATTATGTTATGAGACCCTCTTAGAAGACGGTTTGGCAGCACTAAATGCAGTGCGAGCCCAGTCGGTAACGCCAGCGCTTGAGCGCCTTGTTGAAGCCAACACACTGCTGTCAGGTCTAGGTTTTGAATCTGGCGGATTGGCTGTGGCCCACTCAGTTCACAACGGTTTAACCACAATGGCCGAGACTCACCACTATTTGCACGGCGAAAAAGTGGCTTTCGGTTTAATCGTTCAGCTAGTTCTTGAGGGCAAGAGCAAAGACTTGGTCAAAGAGGTGCTTGAATTCTGCTGGAGCGTAGGCTTACCAACCTGCCTGGCCGATGTGGGTTTGACGAACCTAAACGAGGCTCAAATTTTGCAAATAGCCACACGAGCTACCGCCCCTGGCGAAACTGCCCACAATGAACCTTTCGTGGTTACGGCTGCAGCAGTTGCTGATGCCATAGCCGCAGCCGACCTGATCGGCCGCCGATAATATTTCGAGAGAAGGCTTGTCGCGACTGGCTTTGGGCCAAGTGTATATACACAAGACTCTGAGCATTTATTAACTACAGTTACCGCTTGACTATAGGTATTCTTAGACAATCACCTCAATTCTTGAACGAGTAGTCAATGCGAGCAGCTCCCGACGGCAGCATCAATTTAAAACAGACCATAATTGACAACTATCGCTCACAGTCTCAGAACGTGCGCCCTGATTACCTTGCCTATTTGACGCAAAAGTCGTTGGCCTATTCTGACCGGGTGGCACAAACTGAAATTTCAGCAGAACAAGCGAAAGCAGCTATCGACCAGGGCACTATGGTTTTGGTTGACCGCATCTTTGCTTTGCTTGAGCCTTACACCCAAGAAATTAATCGCATCAATCGGGTTAAAGAACTTCATCTCACCTGTGTTGCCCCCAGTCGCTCTAGTGAAGCCCTAGAGCTAGATCGATCGCGCCGGCCATCAAAGTCAACTTGTTATTACCGCTGCCGATTTTCTACCAGCAAACTGAGCCTGGTAATACGCGGGCTACAAGGCAAAATAGAATTTTTCATCTTCGCTGCCGATCGAGTGATGGGCCTTTCAAACGAAGAAGCTTGCCATCAGCCTTTAATGGTTTTTGAAGCTGAAATTGGCCTGAGCGGAATTCTTGATTCTGGCAATCAGTGCCAACCGTTTGTCTCATGGACTGTTGAAGGTAAAGAGCTGACATCTGATCGGTTTGAGCGTTTCACACTGCTTGCCCTTGAACACCTAATCGACCGCAGCCACGAAGAATTAGATTAGACTAGATTGAATTAGACTAGATTGAATTAGAGTAGATATTAGTTCTTGAATAAAAATCTAAAATCATCGCTTTTAGGTCATCTAAACCATTTGGCCCTGGTAATAGGCGAACGCAACCTCGGCAATCCTGGCTCGCTAGAGGCAGCAGCTCAATATATACACGAACAATTTGAGCAAACTGGCCTAGAAACCAGTGGTCAGCTATTTAATTTTGAAAATACAACCTTTGCCAACGTCGAAGCATTTTTGCCGGGTCGAGCTGATTTGGAAAGCAGTGACAGCCTCGACAACGAAACCATAGTAATTGGCGCCCACTACGACAGTGTGCCCGGCTCGCCCGGGGCCAACGACAATGGCACAGGAATTGCAGCCGTACTTACGCTGGCAGCAATGTTGTCCGAAATATTTATAGATTGCTACCCCCAGCGCAATATCAAACTGGTGGCCTTTGCTAATGAAGAATCACCCTATTTTGCTGGTGACGGCATGGGCAGCTTAAATTATGCGAGAGCCTGCAAAGTGCGTGGCGAGAAAATTGTGGCCATGTATTCCCTAGAAACAATGGGCTATTTCAGCAACGAACCTGGCAGTCAAAATTATCCACCAGGGGTGAGCGGCTATCCCACTACTGGAAATTTCATAGCCTTCGTGGCAAATATCAATTCGGCGGCCCTGCTTGAAGAAACCAAGACGCTCTTTCAAAAGCAGTCAAACTTCCCTTTTCAAACCATAGCCGCACCAGAAAACACCCCCGGCGTCTCACTTTCAGACCACCTGAGCTTTTGGCAAATGGCCTACCCCGCAATTATGGTCACAGACACAGCACCGTTTCGCTATCCCTATTACCACACAGCCCAAGACACACCAGACAGAATTGACCTCGATATGTTTACAGAACTGGTTAACAACCTCGGTAAAACCTTTGCTGCTCTTGCCGGAATTGGGGCCAAAAGGCTATAACTACCAGAATGGAATTCTTTGGCACAAAAAATGTCGCCCTATCAACAGACGCTGTAGCCCAGTGGCTGGTGGACGCGCTCGTTGATTGCGAAATTGAAAGCGACGAAGAAGAAGGCAGCGGTAAATGGTCACAAATTGCCCTTTACTTAGACAACGGTGACCCTGTGGCTGAAATCGACCGCTATGAGCGCGGCGAAGAAGAATTTGATGACTATATTGCCGATGCCGTGCGCTTACTTTTAGATGACAAAGAGCCAGTCATGCCACATTCAGCAGTACGCTGGCTTTGTCAGTATATGCACTCGGTACAAGTAGTTTTTAATTTCAAGCCCCATCAGGCTTTTTATGATGAAAAAGGCTGGGCTATCTTCAATGAAGTCTGGACTAATTTGAAAAAGCTCGAGCCTGGTATCGTTCACGTACAAGGTGAAGGATTTACTAACGAGGCCGGCGCCCAAATCACCTGGGAGTTTCCCAATGGCACAGTTGGTGAGTGGAAAATGGCCGTTCTCGATGAACATAACAACTGGGTAGACTTCAAAATGGACCTTGCCAACCTGGAACAGCGCCAAGCTTTTCAAGCTGGTAAGTTGCCCACCGCTGCTCAGGCGGGGATGTAATCCCCGCCAAACTAGAGGTTAGGCCTTAGGCGCTAACCGAAATTGGCATGGCTTCTTCGTCTTGCTCGCGATAGACTTCGCTGATCAAATAACGTACTTCTTTGATTTCGCTGCTGATTTCGGCCTGTTGCAGGGTCAATAGGTTGAGTAAGCGATTGAAAGAAGTAAGGGCGTCGTCATGCTTATCAGTAGCGAACTGTGTCATGCCCAAGTTGTATAGATACGGAACGAGCTCGAAAGATTCTTCACCAGTTTCTTTGGACTTCAGCACTAGAGCTTTCTTGTAGAGTCTTTCAGCTTCTACATAGTTGCCCTTTTCTTCATGAAGTTCGGCTCTTTCCGAAACGTCTGCTGAATTTCTCATGATCTTCTCCTAGTATTGCCGACGGTGGCACCTCAAAAGCAAAGCCTTCAAGATACTGTCGGTATGTTTGTTGTGGGATTTAAGCAGAAAGCGAAACGCGCCTATGTCGCTGGGACAAACAGCTCTGTCAGAGGGGCTCGGGGAAGCTTCTCTTGCAGTTCCACCAAAAGTTGCTAATCAACGACCTTAATGAAGGTGCGGGGAAGAACCAAGTGGATTCGATTTCGTTTCTATGCAGCAATCATAAGCCCGCTCTCACACTTAACGCAATACGGCATGAATGATGCACTTTATATAACGGCGCTATATACAAGCCCTGAAACCCAACAAGCATCAACCTCCTGAAAACGCCCACTATCAAGCCTCGCAGACCCGTCAAGATAAATTCTTCCAATGCGTCACAGAGCAAGGGTTTCAAATCAAAGAAATTTACAACCGCCTGAATGCGCTCGCAGACAACGTTCTAACGCCCATGACATGAGGCCTGAGTCAATTGCATATGCTTAATGACCCACCTTATTGTTCAATCATCTGGCTTCAAAGTGGCTGTATTATAGGGTTTCGTAGCAAGCAGACGCTCAACAGTTCCTTATGTATGGTGGTTAACGAAGTTATAAATGAATGCAGTCATTGACAGCCAGATGCTAGAGACAGGCGGTATAGGAGGGCACCCCCGCGGCCTCAACGTCTTGTTCTTCACTGAACTCTGGGAGCGCTTTAGTTACTACGGTATGCGCGCCATACTGGTTTTGTTTATGGTAGCGCCGGTGGTGCAAGGTGGTTTAGGTTTCAGTGTCGACCATGCTTCTGACATCTATGGCACATACACTATGTGCGTCTATCTCACAGCCATTCCAGGCGGCTTCATCGCCGATCGCATATTAGGCGCACGCAAAGCAATTTTATTTGGCGGAATAATTATTGCCCTCGGGCATTTCACTATGGTTCTGCCAACCCTAGCCGCCTTTTACGGCGGTATGCTCTTGATTGTTCTTGGCACCGGGCTGCTCAAGCCCAATATCAGCACAATGGTGGGCCGACTCTATCACCTCAACGACCCACGCCGAGACGCAGGATTTTCAATCTTCTATATGGGAATCAATATGGGAGCTACCTTATCCCCAATTGTGTGCGGTTATCTAGCCCAAAGCGATCACTTTAAAACCGTACTAGCAAAGCTTGGCCTCGCACCAGAATCAAGTTGGCACTTTGGCTTTGCTGCCGCTGGTGTTGGCATGTGTATTGGTTTGACCCACTTAGCCCTGCAATGGAAGCTGCTGGATAAAATTGGCGGCAAAGTAGAAAAAGAACAAGTGGCTATTCACGATCTCTCTGACATCGAGAGTGACACTGTTGATGCAACGGCCCCTGTCAAAGAAACAAGCCAGGAACCAAGCCAAAATCCCGGCAAAAGTCATGCTCCGCAAACAGACAAAGAACCCATGTTCACACCGGATGAACTAAAGAAACTCGGGGCGCTCCTTTGTCTGTTTGTATTCAACGCTCTATTTTGGTCAATTTACGAACAGGGTGGCTCCAGCCTCAATATCTTTGCTGATCGCTTGACTAACAATAGTATATTCGGCATGTCTTTCCCTTCTAGTTGGTTTCAGTCACTGCAGTCAACCTACGTGATTTTACTGGCGCCAGTGTTTTCGTGGCTATGGATCAAACTAGGTGAGAAGCAGCCTTCCAGCCCCGGCAAGTTTTCACTTGGTCTGCTTTTCCTCGGCATCGGTATCGCCGTCATGGTACCGGCGGCGATACTAACTGCCCAGGGCAAAGTCAGCCCGATCTTCTTAATAGCTGTCTACTTTGTTGAAACACTCGGTGAGTTGTGCCTTAGCCCTGTGGGCTTGAGTACCGTTACTAAGTTAGCGCCAGCCCGGCTAGCAAGCTTGACCATGGGCGGTTGGTTCGTTTCTACAGCGATTGGCAATAAACTCGCTGGACATTTCAGCGGATATCTTCAGTCAGATTCAAGTGGCGCCATGTCTTATTTGTTTGGCGCCATGGCCATTGCAGCACTGACCGCAGCTGGCCTCTTAGCTGCTCTGACTCCATTTATCAAAAAGCTCATGGGTTCAGTCAGGTAATCTATAATGGGTGATCAAGAAGAAAGTGCAAGACCAATGCCAGATCTCGAGCTAAACTTTGCCGTAGACTCGGTGGTCGATCTAGCTGAACTGCATCTACTGGCCGAGAGTAACTTTGACGAAGGCGAGTACGAAGGCGCCTTGATGCGCTACATCGAAGTATTCGAAGGCAGTCGAGGCTTGCCAGAATGGCAAGATAAGAGGCTGAATATCGTGCTGGCTGATATAGCCGCTCTGGCAGATGTTTATGAACCTGCCATGCTGGCTCTAACTGGCATGCGAGATGAAATAGAAGCAGAGCTGCTTAGCACCAATGCAGAATGGAATAGCATCAGCGAATGGGCGGCACTTAATCGCCAACTAGAGCCAGATAGAACCATGGCAGTCTATTTCAAGCTCAAGGCCAACCCTAATCAGAATGGCGCAACCCTTGGCCTTATTCGCCAGATCGAAGCGTCTAGTTTTATCAAGCAGGGTCTATACAAGGAATTAGATCAAGAGACTCTGGCCCATCTGCAAAAGAAAGTTCTACTGCACGAATCTATCTTGCTTTCACCAAATGAAGATGACGATGCTTCTGAAGAAGAACAAGAAGAAGCACTTGAGAATGCCATCGAAGCCCTTCTTAATGGGGCGCTGGAACTATTTGAAGCGGCCGCTGCTCTCAAAGAAGGAGATATCGGGCGAGAAACAATGAAAAAGTATCTAGCCTATCAGCAAGAAAACAACGCCTACTCAAAGCTAATCAGTGCTGCTAGAAAAGCCAACAACCAAGTTTGGGTGGAGGGCTTAGAAAAACTAGCAGCCGACGAAAAGAGCTAAACAGCCGCGCTCACGCTTTACACGAACCGATTGCCATGATGCTAAGATCGCTCCAATGGAAACAATGGAAAAAACTTACTACGGCGAAAGCTTCCAGATAGAGACACCAAAAGGCTATCTCGGAGCCAGTCTTCATCAGCCACCAGAACAAGGCAATGGTAAAGTAGTCGTAATGCTGCATGGCTTTTCCGGTAATCGGTATGAAGTAAATGGGCTCTTTGAGCGCACCGGAGGGCACCTTGCCGCACTTGGTTTTCATGTTTTGCGTTTTGATTTTCGTGGTTGCGGCGAAAGCCATGGCACAACCATGGATATCTGCCCATCAGCCCAGGTAGAAGATACATTTTGGGCCATCGAATACGCTCAAAAAATTCCAGAGCTAGCCTCTATCACCGCCTGTCACATATTAGGGTTTAGCTTCGGCGGTGTAGTCGCTACTCTATGCGCCCTAGAGCGTCCTGAGCTGTTTAAATCTTTGAGTATATGGGAAGGTCCGTTCAACCTGGGCCGCGAGTTGAAGAAGGTCTTTGCCCCAATCAATTTTGAGCAAGTCTGGGCCCAAGGGTATTTTGAATCAGGTCAGAACAAACTTAGCGCTCAACTTTTTCAGGAGCTGGATAATCTTGAAATTAGATCGAGATTGGCTACATACAGTGGGCCGGTTTTACTGATTACAGGCGATCACGACCCCATTGTACCCAGCGTTCCAAATCATGAAGAATGGCTCAACGCGTTGACCGCAGCCACAGTGACAGAGAAAATAATTCATGGCGCCGACCACGGATTTACAGGCCATGAGCAAGAGAAGCAAGCGATTGCTCTGACCACCGAATTTCTTCAACAATACTAAAGTTTGAATTTAGTCGGAACTTCTTCATCGTATCGCTGTTTCTAGGCGAGCCCTGATTGAGCATCACTTTTTGCTGACCAATTTATGACGGCATTCTATATTGCTCAATCGTACAAAAACATACGACAAAAGGTGAATGCAGATGAAAAGTTTGTTGGCATCGGCTGGCGTTTGTGCACTTCTGGTGATTAGCGTAAACAACGCACAAGCAAAAGTTCTACGTGGCCCTGTAGATAGCGTTGCCGAAAAAGAACGCCTTGAAGAGTTGGTCAAAAAAAATGCAGTGGTGTCAAAGGTATTAAAACCGAACTGTTTTTTTTAAGTAGCTACTTGTCTGTGCTCTTTCCCGACAAGGATGGTAGCAAAGATTTTGCTCACGATAATTCCACTAAAGCACCAGAAGGAGCGGCAACTGGCGCTCTTATCGGTATGGGAATTCCAGAATATGAGGCCAAAATGTTCGAAGGCAAGCTGTAAAAGCCGTCTAAATGGAGTTGCTGGTGGGAAGAGTCGGCTGAATATCGTTGAATCGATTGTAATAATCAACCAGTGATTCCTGAAATGACAAGACAGGTCCATATCTGGTCTCGCAAACGTGTTTGAACACGTCTTTCAGGCTCGCTAAGGGCTCTTCCTCCAGTACCTTTACACTTAGTGGCTCAGCTGACTTCTTTGGCGGTAACGCCTTAAAGAAATCAATTTGCGTTTTCGCCACAAGTTCGTCAAAAGAATTGATCGATGGTGCGTAGATCAGCTCCCCTAAGAATACCTTTCGGCCACTGGCGCTGACACAGGCAACTCCCTTGATATTTCGCATAGTTCCCAGGTACTTGGATAGATGACAGTCACAACTCAATCCTTCAATTGATAGCTTTGCTTTGACAATCTTTGTAGGCTTTAGACGAATAGCCTTAGGTGAACTTTCGTCTATAAAGTTGTCCAGAATAAACGAGGGAAGCACATCTGCTTTGCTCAAATCCCTAACAGTTTTCAAATCGGCAATCATCTCGCTTAGCTTACCTTCTTGCATTAGAACGTCAGCTCGCGCCAGAAAATAGTCAGGTATTTGGGGAGCCAAATCAATGCCCTGGGTATAGGCATCGCCAGCTAATGCCAGCCACAGATTTTTGAGTTTTGGGGCCGCTGCTTCACTAGCTCTGGCTTGGAAGATTCTTCCAAGTAAATGGAACGCTTTCGAGTCTTGCTTGGTCTTGAGATTCTTTTTCGCGCAAGAGAGAAGCTCCTTGCCTTTTGCACTATCGTTAGTTTTCAAAAATTCTGCAGCTGCGCGCACATAAATTTCGGCATCACTGGGCGGATAATCAGCAAATACTTTTTTATAGAGTTCCTTGGCTTGCTCAAGCTTATTGCCGCGCAGCTCAATGAGAAAGAGCGAATTGCGGGCATTGGCGCGCTGAGAAGGTGTTGTAGCAGCGTTCAAAGCACTTTTGATAAGATTTTCCGCCAGGTCATTCTGCTTAACTTTTAGGCAGGTCTGACCGGCCGCGTAATACCAGTCAAAGCCTGCATTCTTTCTGGTGCTCATATCCTTAAGGATAATATTGGCTTTTGCCTCATCACCCTTCATGATCCAGCAACGAGCGCTGCCCACATACGGTAAATAGTGGGCAGAATCTATTCGCCCAGCTTTCTCAAAACAGGCGAGGGCACCGTCACAGTCATCCGTTGCCAGTAACATCAGGGCCAGATTCATCAAGACAACGGCATTGTCCGGAGCCAAACGGCAGGCTTCTTTACCTTCACGAATCGCTTCATACAAATTTGCCTGACGCCACATCGAACAGGACAAAGTGGCATGGGCCAACCAATCTGATTGCTCGCTCTTCTGTGGCTGAGTTTGTGAAGCTGAAGTCTGGTCAACTTTGCCTGACCCAGAGTGCTGCATTGCAGCTGGGGTTAAACTGGCCTCTGGACTAGTCGCGGCAGAGGCCGCTGGGAAAGAAATTAAATTAACCAAAAAGCACAGATTGACCATCGTAATGCAACGCGTCTTCGGGCTCATGGTCAAATAATCCTCTTCTTCACAGTTATTTCTCGCTTCGAAGCACCAATTTTAATCTACTCTCTCACTGAAAAGCTTACGGGAGTTTGCAAGTTTCTTGATTCAGAGTCGCCGGTTTTTCGCTCAATATGGAATGATTATATTCAGGTATCTATTCGCGCACGAATAATTAGATCAAAAGAGTTTGTCCGGAGGCTGAATGTCAAAATTAAAGCTGTTACTACTTTGTTCAGTGATGTCACTGATCACAAGTTCAGGGTCAGTGGCCCTGGCTGTCGACAAGTCGACTAATCTTCCTAGCTCGAATAGCTCAGAATTGGGCACTTTGGCCTGGGTCCCGAATTCTTCCATGTCTGATTCAGTCCCTACCGCAGCTCAGGCGTCTCCGACTCCTTGGGTCAACGAGACAGCCGGTACTCCTCCGTATTACAAAGCCCCCACTTCCTCAGGTTCTGGTTCCAGTTCCAGTTCTTCCTCAAGCAGTGTGTTCGGTATTGATACTTCTGGCGGCGGCTCAGTCATCTCTGGCACTTCAATTCCGTCTACAGTGACACACTTGGTGGTTTCGAACAAAACAGCAAGCGCTGTAACAATAGGCGTACAGTGCCAATTGGCCGGGCCGATTGTGCAAGACGGTTGTACGACCAATATCAGTGACATGCGAATCATCGATTTGACAGCGGGCACCGCCCCTCAGACATTCACTACTTTCAGTGCTAGTCAGGGCACTTTCGCTCTAGCCTCATTGCACCAATATGAGATTGTAAATACAAAGACAAATCCGTTTTCGACACCAGCAAATCAACAGCAGAACTGCTTGCAAGGTTTAATTGTAAGCTTCGGCCAGTGGAACTCCTGCCCTTCGCAGGGTACAGCACCAGCCTTCCCAATTCCTTTTGTTCCTGGACCAGACATTCCTAACGGCAGCAACGCAGCAGAGCCCAGCTTGAACCTACCCAGCACAATCAACGGTGTAGCTGTTGCAGGAACCGGATCGACTGAGGTATGCGACATTACTTGTGTCAATGGAGCCAACTCCATTCTCAAATTGACAATAACATCGCCTTCTTCACCTCCCGCTGGTGGTACTCAGGCCAATGCCTGGCTCTATGACTCAATTGGTACCATTGGCGCAGGTCAGAGCTTCAGCACAACTAACTCATGGGTGAATGTGGCCGACAAGTGTGACGACAACTGCTACAAAATCGTAAACAATGTCAAGGTTGACCGTCCCGGTGTATTCCCTTACGGATGTACACAGTGCAATGTGCTGCCAGACCCCAAACCACCATGTGGTCAGTTCTGTGCTGCACAAAACGGCTTAGCTTCCAATAACGGTTGCACATTTAACCGTGCTCCTCAGACCGCCAATCCTGTCACCGCAAGATTTGGCGGCACCGTAGAGTTTAGCTACCTATCAAAGGCAGTTCCACCTGCGTCGTGCCAAGGTCTTGGACAACCTTAAGCCACCAATTGAGGAAGCGCGATCTTGAGAAACGCAGTCTTTTATAAGAAAATTGCGTTTGCATGGTTTGCAGCCAGCTATCTGGTCTTAATGAACCAGATAGCTGGTTTTGCAGCGATCAAGGACATGAGCGAGTATCTTCCCGATGACTATCTGGGAAACGAGTTCAAATGGTCAATGGTCCTCTACTTACCTGATGTAAAAGATAGTATGAATTACACGGGTTCGACGCTATATCCGCTCACCAAAGTGAGCGTGAGGTTAAATCAGTACCCATCAGCAGGCAATGTCCAGGCCAAGGCCTATGAGGAATTCTGGTATCACAAGAAAGCAATACTGGGAATGCGCCGTCTCAATCAAATTCAACTGGCGCCCGGTAGCGATGGAGCTATAATTCTTTGCCCGAGAAAAGAGAAAGAGAGCACTGACTGCGCCACAGCGATCACCAATGCCTTAGTAAGAGTAATGCTCGATGTCCAATTCCGCGGCGCCATCACCAGCCTGGTGGTTGTTCCTGATGCGGATTTTCCAGCAATTGCTGGAGCGCTTGAAAAATATGGATTTTATAGTGAAGACAAACTGAGCCTCAAACTCAACGAGATAGCGCTCAGCCTTCGCCTGCGGGGCTATCCTCAAGGCATTGACAAACTTTTATATCTAAAGAAATAAATTACTCAGTCTGGCGGAAGAACATAACTAATAGGAAAACTCTGCTTCGACTGAAACTTGAGTGGCGAATTGTGGCCAAGCACAAATTGTAGAGCGAAGGGTGTTATCTCCACTTCTGTAGTAACAGTTACTGAGCCAGTGACCAGCCCCCCCGGATTGACGAGTTGATCGTTTTCTGGATTGCGTCTTAGCTTTGGCTGACTTGTAATCTCGGTCTTGACGGGCGGAACCAAGCGAAAATGGGATACGAAACCGCTGTTTCTGCTGTTCATTTGCTCAATCAGCAAGAGCGCTCGCGATTGGGCATTGACGGGATTGCCAGAAGCAGATTTGCGGGCAGCATCGCGACAAACCGCATCATTTAGAGACACTCCGTAAATAAGAAGACCTAGATCTACAAGAATGATGACAACTAAAAATAATACGACACTCCCCACAGTGACTTCGACAAGAGAAGCACCTGAAAGACGCCTATAAGGTATTTTGGCTCCACTACAAATGGTCATTCTGATTCTGAGGTCGCACCACTACAGACACCAGTCGCAACCGTACTTAGAGTGGCCAGGCTCGACTGTTTCTTTGCCGCATCAGCCATGTCAACATCCATACTAGTAGTAATCTGAAGGGCGTCAGGAATCTCATCTAATGTCTCGTGGGTATCGACTCCGTTCACAAATACCCGACCAAAAGATTTGAATGCATCGAAATTGGTATTCCTCGGCGGAGAACAGGTCTTTCCGACATAGGCAGGCAGTGAACAAAAGCGATAGGCAAGATCATCATCAGGAACAGGTAGCTTGGCATTGATATCGCACTTGAAGAGTTTACTTGGAATGTCGACATATCCGAGGCGCCGATCGAACTCATACAATTCAGGGATGGCATCTAGCGATTCAATGTTCGAATCTACGTTTTTGATGCGCCCCAGATCGACTCTTACAACTTTCGGATGGTTGGTTTGTATCGACATGAAGCCCATAACACCATTGTTGTCTCGCGTATTCTCATAACCATGCACAGCTTCTAGAACTTCTTTGCGAATAACCGCAATTTGATTGACTCTCTCGTTTTCAACCAGGGCGTGGCCAGCCCTGGCTTCATCAAGAAGCATATTCGATAGCCTGGTGAAGCCAGATAACTCTTGGCTAGAACAGGCATTGACAGCCTGCCGCGAAGTGAAGACCAGCTCACGAGAAGCTTCTTGTAAGCGGTTGACCTGACCGACCCGGTCTCCCGGATTGATCTTGCTGGCCAGGGAAATGGCAAGGGCATCGAGGGCAAACTGCGCCCTAGTGCGTTCCAGGAGAACACGATTGAACATCAAGCCGGCCACTGCAATGGCTATAACCACACCGATGGCTAGGCTGACAAGAAAAATCATGTTTCCTTGTGCTTGACGATTGCCTGTCATATTTTTTGCCATGTTAGTATAAAGCCCATGCTTACGTTCTCTAAAGTATATCATCGGCCCGCTAGAGGGCACTTCGGTAGCAGAAAGCGCTACAGGGGAAGAACTCAACTTGGCAGTCAGATCTCTGAGTTCGGCGGCGCTATTATCATTTTGGTTGTTTTTGTTCTGATACCAATGCTTGACTTTGTTGTCGTACCAATACGCTGGATGATGGCGCAGGAAATTGTCAACAACTACGCAAGAAAGTTGGCTATGTGCGAGACACTCAGCCAGTCCTACGCGACCATGGAAGCCGATCCTTCATTGAAAGATCTATTACAAAATATCGGCGGCGTCCAAGTGAAGTTGATAGACATGCATATCAGAATCAGCCGCTCTTCAACGTTGAGCAGCCAAACTGATGTTTATATTGTCGACCAGCCCCGTCGCATCCCGGCAGCCTGGTTACCCGTTGCCGACAACCAGTCACGCCTGTTTTCTCTCGAATTGATGGTGCACTCGAATATGTCTCCGGCAATTCTGCTATCGGGCATTAATTGGCCGATTCCGGGAATAACTGCACCGATCCCCATGCTGGTTACAGCATCGCATGAATGGGGCAATCTTGGACGCAATCCGCGCACTGGCAATTACTTCATCAACGAATGAGGATTCAGTGGTTCACCACCAGCAGTATCACTATTAGGTCAAGTACTTACAAGGGATAAAAAATTGGTGGTACTGTAATAAAGTAAGGAACAGTAGATTCTCTTAACTTAGCCAAAGTTGATTTTTCGGCAACGCTCTCATCTCTGACAATTTCAAACTTCTCATTGCGCTTGTAGAGAGGCTTATTGCCCTCACCGACACCAAGCTTATCTGCTATTTCGCGCTTGTCGTACTCTTCCACATATTTAGACAGTTCAGGGGCATCCTGCGCCAACTTAGCTCTCGATTCGGGGCTCTGGCGATAGCGCGCAATACCTTCAGCAAAGTCATCCTGAGGCGTATAGAAATAGTCTGAAGACGGCTTAACTAGAGCCTTTTCCATCATCTGCGAATTGCTTATCAAACCTTCTAAAGAATCGGGATGAATAAATTCGCCTTTGGTATTCACCTCAACCCAGCCTTCCGGCTTCTTGCCATTTTCATCCTTTCTCTCATTCCAGATATAGAGCTTGTCATCCGTCGTCTTCTTGGCCCAATCGCCGTTTTCCATACGCTGCCAACCGTACTTAGTACGGTCCACCTGACCAGATGTGTTATCACCAACGTGGCCAAATTCATGCAGAAAATTATCCTCGACCGAATTGAGAATGCCCAGACGTTTCTCCTCGGCGGAACGTTGATCTGAGGTCACAGCGGCACCATTTTCAGGGGTACCATATACTACTACGCGGTTGTTCCAGGCAGGCTGTGTTTGCATGGCGGGATCGCCCTCGCGCCAATCACGCAAAAACAGTATGCGTTGCTCGACGTTGGTGCCGAGACTGGATCGTGATTTTTTCAAAGCCGAATCAAGAGCGTCTAGTTCATCAAGTCGAGGCTCCCGTGCCCTATCTCCGTATTCAGGGCTGGTCTCTTGGGTATCAAACTTGAGATTGTATTCCTTGACCAAAGCTTGTTTTTTCTCGTTAACTTTTTTAGTCAGGTCGGCATCGAGACTGGTCAAGCCTTCAGGAGTATTTTCGTAAGTACCAAGTGATATATCGGTGCCGCTAGTATTAGTCGTGCATTCCAACTTGCCATCGTTCACTTTCAGTTTGACACCAAATTTTTTACTTAAAGACTCGAGCCTTGTCTCTTCGGATTTGGACTTATCGGTCATGTTGATGACATCGCTTGACTGATCGGGAGCCGTTTTGACTTCCGCAGATGCAGAACCTTCTATACCCGTAATTTTCAAATCAGGCAGATGCTTGTTGAAACTACTTTTAAGATGATGGCTATCGCGATGAGAGCCTTTATGTTTCATACCATGCTGCAGGTGCTGACTGAGCTGTTTTGCATCATCATCAGAATCACTATGACGATGATCTGTACTGTCACCCTTGTGATGATTTCTTTCGTGAGACATTTCAGCTCCGCCTTGGCGAGTTAGCCAGTGTTAGTAAGATTAAGCAGGCCCTGGGCACCAGTTGCACAGAGACTACTGCTAAGTTGCTAACGAGACGTTAACTGGCCAAGAAATTTACTGGAGTTCTGCTACTCAAATGCTTTGCCATGTTTTCTTTTAGAGCATCATCGGCTTCAGCAGCGGCGAACACTTTATCAATCACTTTGCCAATATCATAAAGGAAGTCTTCGCCCACAAAAACCGCAGCGTCGTTTCCGTAATTTTGCAAGTGCTTAAGACCCTTGGCTACAGCCGTCTTTCGATCAGTTAGATGAATCGAATAGTCAACTCCACCGCTGCGCAGTTCGCTATCACCAGCCACAAGAGACAGGTTATGCACCATTGATGAACGCATGATGCAATAGATCTGCGTGGCTAAAGACTTCTCTTCTGCTTCAGGCGGTACAGAAGAATTTGTCTGTCGAACCACCTTCGAATTGAACTTAAAGGGATGCTCGGCCTGGGGACCGTAATCGTCCATCCATTCGACCACAAAGGCTTCGAATTGCTGGCGGGTAAGCTTGCCCCGGCCAATACCATTGACCATGCGGGCCAGTAGCTCAATCAGTATGCAGGCACAAATGAAGCCCCAGGGGGTAGTCATAAGCGGCTCAATTTCGTCTAGCCGAGCATGTAGGTAGCTTTTCCAATACAAAAGGTCCATGAGGACGATTCTAGCAGAACGCTAAGTCATAGCAGGTTAGCTACCAAGGTGATAATCAGAGCCTGGTCCCGAATTTAAACAGACTTTGAAATCGAAATTGCTGCTATTTAATGGCAATGCGCGCCTTCTTATCGCTATTAACCCATTGCTCAACTTCAATAAGACGCGCACTAACCGATCGCTTTGTATTAGCACGAGTGATCTTATCTGCAAATGGCAGTCTTAGACCACTATCGACGAATGAACTAAGCGTCACCGAAGTTTGACCATCAGCCGTCGGCTTCAATTCCCACTCACCTTCAAAAGCAACAAACTTGTCTGAACTAATCATCTTGTATTCAAGCTTATTGCCACTTAGCTCCTGCTGGGAATACTGACAAGTTGCTGTTCCTAGAACTGGAATGTGACTGAACTTTTCTTCAACCACACTGACTGGACCCTTTGTTGAGATTACTCGTCGATGTTCGGGATCGTTTACTTTTTGCGCTTTCACAGCTTCCCAAACTACTCTAAGTGGGGCAGAGATCACTTTGCTTTCGCATACATAGTTAGGATGGTCGATAGCAATGGCTGGTAAGACATTTATGCATGTAAATCCAGCTACCAATAGCTTTCCAATATAGTTCATCCCGTTCTCCCTCACTAACAGAGTCTAACGACGTTGACTCAGGCAGAATGAGCCCGCTTCATTAGCGGAATTTGCTAATTGCCGTTTGAAGGAACTTCTGCGGTCAAGGGAAAGGCTGTGAATAACAATGAGAGAAACATAGGGAAGGATCAATTCTTCGCTGAATTATCCAAAGAAGCCAGTCTCTTGCGAGCTTCCTTCAATCTGGCTTCGTCTTTGGGGTTGCGGTTAGTCTGCTTTGATAAACCCTCAATTACGAAGTTCAGAGCTTCTTTCTTTGTTTTGAAGGTCGGACCGACTATGTGGCAACCACCACCGTCAATGAAAAGACGTTTGATAGCGATGATCTTGCCGTCTGCAAAGGTGACGGTAAAGCCGGGACGGCCGAAACCAGGACGATTAAAGTCGACGAAATAAACTCTGGATTCTACTTGATCGAAGCCCAATGTATCTTTGAATTTAGTTGCTATATCAGCCTTGCTTAAACCGATAAGTTCGTCTTCGTCGACACCCCAGGGCACATAAGCTGCATCTAGTGAATGCAAGGGAGAGTGTGCAGAAACGCGGGTGGGCAGGCACAAGGTTGTGACAATCAATAGGCTGGCACAAAGTGAAAGCAAACGGGCGGTGACCATACAATGCTCCTTATTTCGAGCCTTAAGTGTCATAAATTCATCTATCTCATATACCACACGGGTTAAGTACGCTCACAAGGCCATCAACTCAAGGACAGATGGGAGCCACCCCAACTGCTGCTAGACCCTCGGAGAAACGGTCAGCAAAATCATGGATGTTAGCGTCAATTTTATATACACCGTCAGATGCGATAAAACCATAAAGAGTCCCTGTAGCAGAAGCACAGGCTAGTCCATCGGCGAAATCGCTAAGGTGCTGGTACTTACAATCGACAGTCAGCGTCCCATCTTGATTCACCACTCCACACAAATGATCACCAGATTTGCTAAACACAACGGCATAGTCTTCAGAAAACGGCCTTGCAAAGCCGAACGCGAATGGAACAACAACTTCACCAGCGGTGTTAATGAATCCGTACAAATTATGTTTTTGAATCACAGCAAGGCCACACCTAAACATTGGATTTTCCAGGCAATAACTAGGTTTTAGCTGTTCTTCTGTGAAATCGGAAGAGTCGAACTCTCCTACAAAATGCCTAGACCTATCTAGCGAGAAATCGGGACGACCTGGCTCAAAAGAATATTCAAATTTGACCGTGCCATCAGGTTTTAGGTATTTCCTCCTGTACTTTCCAGAACCAACACGAAAATCGACAGCGGCTAAACCCTCGGAAAAACTCCAGGCGAAGTCGCCTGTTGCTGGTATCCGCTCATGGCCTTTCCTATCAATAAAACCATATTTGGTGCCTCGACGGAAAACAGCTAGCCCCTCAGAAAAGTCTCTCACATCATCGAACTGGCATGGAATGGCTAGCCGGCCTTTCTTATTCACGAACCCCCAAAGAGAATTGCTCTTCAACTGAACAGCAGCCAGCCCCTCCTTGAACCCTCTAGCTCTTTCAAATGCCGGCTTAATCACCCAATTGTAGTGGCTGTCCAAATAGCCAAAACCAACTTCATTCGAAGGTGCAGCAGCTGCCAATTGCTCGGCGAAATTGCCAGCGGCCCAAAAGTCTGGCCCAGATCGATTTCCTTCACGATCAATAAACAAAAATCGACAACCACTACCTTTGGCGCTGCCCACTCTTATCCGCGCTCTTCCACAGGAGAACCGACCAAGCGAGCCCTCAAGGTATGGGTAATATGTGCCCGCAGAAAAAACATTTATAGCTAGTCTATTTTTGCTATCAATATATCCCCAGCGCGGGCATACCATCTCCAAAAGTGCATTAGTGATGCTCTTACGACTGCAGCCCGATAAACTTACACATGCGAGTGTAATGGCAACTCCGACGGACAGTCTTCGAAACGTATTCGTACCAATCATGAGATTCAATTTCCCAATTATTCAGAAATCACTTTAGACAATGAGTTTCTACAGAGCTTTTATTTGACCAAGCTTGAACCAGGTTACCAATTGTGTATCATAACTGATCCGCCTTCTACACTCTAAAGCAAGCTAGAATAGAAGCTTTCCAGCTCTCTGAAGTTTTCCCTATGCTCAATTTGTCGATCCGCACCATCTTGATCATAAGCTTGCTCTTGTTAGCAGCCACGCCAGTCAATGCTCAAGACAAGGCTTTAGCAGCCAAACTCGCGGACATGGCTAGTCGCGAATTTCAAGAAAGAAATACGCTTAACCAGGCTCTCACTCACATCAATCAAGCAATAAAACTAGACCAAAGGAACGGCAACTATTACTACACAAGAGCCGAAGTCTACAAGAACATGGAAGAGGACCAATTGGCTCTCATTGACATAAACAAAGCTCTCGAACTAGTGCCGACCCAAGCTTATTTTTATGAAACCAAGACTAATATTCTGCTGAGCCTAAAGAGGAATAAGGAAGCACTCGAAGCAGCCGACATGGCAGTAAAATTGAAGCCAGATAGCCTCACTCGAACAGCCAGAGCCATGGTGCTTATTGCCATGGGTAAGTTTCAAGAGGCGAAAGCAGCTTTTGACAAGCTCGTGGCAGAAGACAAGAACGACTTCAGAGCGCGGATGCGACGAGTTGCTGTCAACAAGAAGCTCAACTGCTGGCAGCCAGTAGTCGAAGATATGAGCTTCTTGATAAAGAAAGACAACAAGAATAGTTTCTCTTACAAAACGCACTTTTTCGAACGAGGCATCGCCTATCTCAAGCTAAAACAATATGACCAAGCCGAGCAAGATCTAAAATTTGCATTGAAGGTAATGCCAGACAACAGAGAAGTCCATCAAGCTCTTCTTGAGCTGTACAAAACCACGAAGCGAACAAAAGAAGCCCGGGCGGAAGAATCGTATTTAAGTGAGATAGATGATGACATCAAGCCGTTTAAATAATCGGGAAATTCATCAACTATTTTCTCGCTTGCTTCTCCAATGCCTCAGCTTCTTTGCGCAAACCTTCACTCTCAGCTTTCTTACCAGTCTGGTTGAGGAAATCAGCATTGCTTCGCAAACACAGAATTAGTACTTCAGGGTTGCCCTTAAGTGTACGAGCAACTTTCAGAGCCTCTTCTAATTCTGGACTAGCTTTGGCCATATCGGTGCGATCAACATCGAACTGCCCGAGCTTAGCTAGTGACTTCGCATACTCGGCTGGATAAACATCCGACTTGTTCTTATAAACTTCCACTGCGGTGACCAGCAAGGGTCGCATTTGTTCGAATCTTCTTTGATCAGAATAACAATCGGCTAGCAGCAAAGAAATCTTTGCCGTTTGCACAGAGTCTTTGCCAAGCTTCTTCTTAGACACTGCAAGTGCTTTCGTTAAAAGTGCATCTTCTTCCAGACACATACTCCTACCAGCTAACTTAACGGCCGTAGAAAGAATTCTTGGAATTTGCGCTTCAAAGCGCAGTTGTGATTGGCTTTCTTGCACAGAAGAAGCAGCGGTAGTACCAACTTCATCAAGCATCGCACCAAGCGTTTTGGCATCCGCACTAACACGTGACAGTTCAATATTCGTGATCTCAAGATTGGTTTTCTCAAGAGCCTCAGCGTGCCCTTCCCAAGTATCGTAAAGATCACTCTTAGCTTTGAGAGTAGCCATCAAACGGGCTCTATTATCGCCAAAAGTGCGAGCTTTTGACTCAGCAAAAATGAGCTTGCTTTCAGTACCAGCATAATCTTTGTTCTTAAAAGCACCATCGGCATCTGATAAAGCCATCTGCCACGTAATTTTATTTAAAAGAGTTCCGCGGTCATCTTCTGGACCCGGCCAAAGCGTCGCAAACGATATCACTCCAACGAAAGCCAAGCCGAACACAGAAGCAACAATCGTAGCAACCGGAACCTTTTTCGCTGGCGCTGGCACAGGCGGACGAGCGGCACTGATACTGGATATATGAGTACGACTAGAGCCCAAAAGTGCAGTGGTTATATAAACCAGAGTATCTCGCACTTCACCAACATTCTGATAACGAGCAGCTGGATCTTTTTCCATGCAGCGATTGATTACTTCAACTAACTCAGCCGGCAGGTTGGCATCAGGCACCACCTCATTTAATGGCTTGGCTTTATCGCCAACATGCATGTTCATGGTCTCAAGAAAACCATTGCCCAGAAAAGGCGGCTCGCCCGAAAGGGTCTCATACATCAAACAACCCAGGGCATAAATATCGGACCGGGCATCAATATCTTTGCCAAGACACTGCTCAGGGCTCATGTATATTGGGCTACCAAAAACCTCACCGGTCTTGGTCAACTGCTGTTGCTGCCGCCCATCTTGCTTGAGCATCTTGGCAATACCGAAATCAACCAAGCGCACGTGCTCGGAACCATCATCTTGCTTGGTTACAATGACATTGGCTGGCTTCAAGTCACGGTGAACAATACCACGCTTGTGAGCGGCTTCCAGTCCTTCACAAATTTGCTTAAATATAGACAGAGCCCGGTCGTAAGCAATACGGCCCTTGCGCTCAATTAGATCTTTTAGGCTTTCGCCCTCAAGGCAATCCATGACAAAAAACGGTTCGCCATCAGGAGTTACCCCGAAGTCATAGACAGTAATTACATTTTGGTGACTAAGGGAAGAAGCGGCCTGGGCCTCAAGCTTAAAGCGTTCAAGGGCAGTAACATCTTGCTTCAAAACATTGTGCATCATTTTGATAGCGACTGTTCTATCCATCAGCTTGTGTTTTGCTTTGTAGACAACACTCATGCCACCGAGGCCTAGAACAGACTCGATAATGTAACGGTCGGCAAAGGTTTTACCAATCCAGGGGTCGTTTTTGGGGCCGCGCAAGACCGCTTGGTCTTGCGGGCAATTTTCTATGAACCCTTCGTACTGCTGGAAGCACTGCGGACAGTATTTCTTTTCGATACTGACTTTTTTAGTGCTGTCATCTTCCATGGTTCAACCTTATTTCTTATATAGACAGATAAGTGTATTATAAGTCAGCTTTTTCAACAAACAGGCGGTAAAGACATGGGTCGTTTTAATGATCTCTGGGCATCCGGGAAGTTCGCCCTTAAGAGAAACCAAGAGGCAGACGAGTCGCGCATGCAAGAAGCTAGAGCGCGCGCTCAAGAGTTGGCCCCAGATATGGCCATTGACCCAGGTTCAAAAGAGATTTTTAACGCCCTAAGGGCAAAGCGTGGCCAAGAGACAGGTCGCTGGCTCAATGGCCTGGTTCCTGCCAATGTTGAGAAACCAGTAGAAGTACAAGCAGCCGCTGCTACGGCCTTTGACGATGTAAACAAGTGGATTGACCTCTTGTGCGAACAGTTTATTGAACTGGCCTACGAATTTAACAAGAAGGCGGTCGGCACCAATCTTTACGTCTCTTATGAGAAGCCAAAATTATTTGAGAAGCGTGACGAAGATATCTGGTACAAGCCTGTAGACAAGACCTACAAGTGCCGTCTGACCACCAGAGATTGGGCTTTAATCGTGCGTGGCCACGATAGCAAAATTGCTGTCTTCGTGGTGCCATCGTCAATGGTTATGGCCTTTGATAGCGATTCAGTTGGTGAAGATGAGATTCCTCACTTTATGGAAATTGAACGCACCGCTGCTAGTGGCGGCTCAGTGGCCTGGAAAATTGGCGGAGAAGCAACAAACCTCACCTCCATCCCTCCTCTAGCTAAAGAACTTTTTGGCGACTTAATCAGAGTATCGAGCGGTGTTATGACTGAAGCTGAACTCTTCAGCAACGACAAGGGCCCTACTCTGGGTGAAAACGTAGCAGTGGGTTACCAGCAACCAGGCGAGAGCAAGAAGGCCCCTGAAGCGGCCGCTGACACGACAAGTGGTGGTGCGGCAAGATCATCAGAGCATGTTATTTCTAAGGCTTGCGATATTGTTGACGATATTATTGAGCAAGAGTTAAAAACGCTCTACGCCAGCGCCACATCGATACAGCCAGGCACGCCAGAAGCTAGCAACATTCGCCGGCAAATTTCGGCTACTGAAACTTTCCACACCAAGATTCTTGATGCCTTCAAAGAATACACTCAAGCTTCTTTATCGGTTCAACCAGCAACAAAGAGCGAAAGCCAGCTCACACCCGGCCTAACTAAATTGGCAAATTAAACAGACAAACGAAATAGCTACTGAGCACTCTCAATTTGGCGCTCAGCTTCTAGGCGCTTGGGCTCTGCTTTAACGGCAGTGTGCATGCCAACCAAGCGCGCTACCAAAATAGCTAGATAGAGCTGCCCACAGAGAGCTTCTAGACACGAACAAGCCCGAGCCGAGCGGCTCAGTGGCACCACATCGCCATAACCAACTGTCGAAAGGGTGCAGAAGCTGAAATAAATGAGTAGTGGGTAGCGCTCTTGATGCTCGATTGAAGTCTCGTCTGCTTTTATATTGTCTTTGTAAGCATAGGGATTGTTAATAGCAATCATCATATGAATTAAGGCAAAACAAAAACCAATCAGAATGTAGACACAAGCACCGCCACAGATACGATTAGAGTTGACCTCGCCAGTGAGAATATCCATCACCATAATTCGCACAATGTAGATGAAGAATACAAGAATAGTGATCAGGGCAAGCATCTGGAAATTGGCAGTGTTGAATGGTGCCAAATTACTACAGAAGGCCAGGGCCCAGGCAGCAGCAGCAGCCACAGCAAGGGCAATAGACTTCCAATCAAACTTCTCTTCTCGGCGCACCGACAACGTAGAAATTACAAGAGCACCAAGAAGAATAACGGCTATGGCAATATGAGAGAGAACACTATGGTCAATCAGTGGCGCCACAAACGCCAGCACCATTACGTTGACGAGCAAAGCGTAATAGTGCTTAGAGTATGGTTTCGAGGCTAACCCAGAAAGAGACCTAGAAGAGCCTTTAGTGAAGCCTGCCAGTTTAGATGACAAAGTTCCCCCTGCTTACTGGAAGATGTTACTGATAGTTCCAGGCGCCTATGCCATATTGGTTGCCGGTATCATCGGGACGAGCCTCACCCATATAACCGAATTTACTGTTAGAGATTCGGTAATTACCAGAGGGCTCTTTTTTCACAGTAGTGATGGTGTGATCGGGGCGATAGACAGTAACTTGATCGCTCTGCCGCACCACAGTGCCACTGACACCATTAGGGTATTTAATAATGTAATTAGTCGGGCTGGTTGGCACCATCACTGTGCCATCAGCAAAGCCATTCTCAATGGCATAGCTGCCATCAGGAAATTGATGGAGATAGGCAGTGCTGCCATCAACCATGGTGAATTCCATAACCACACATTGTTTATTGCTTGGAGCCCGGGTTTTATCGTAAGGGTCAATGTCTTGCACAGAAAAAACAAAAACCATGTCTTGCGCCATGTCGTGGGCGCTAGCCCCCAACTCTTGAGCAGTTCCTTTGGCCACAGACTTGAAGAAACTCTTCACTGGGTGCTTCTTCTGCTGCAACATTTGAGCGGCACTTTGCCCACCAGGATTAAACCTATCTCGCACCCAAATCTCGGCTTGCGAAAGGGGAGCGGCTGGGGCATTTTGACCGGCCAAATTTGGAGTAGCCGATAGATCAGGAGCTACAGCAGGCTTCTGGGCAGAATATGGGGCGGATGGCCTTGCAGGCTGCGCCGATTGGCTAGAATCTGCCGAGCTTTGTGCCCCCGGTGAAACAGTCAGCACTGGTCCGTTGCTCTGTGCCATAGCTGGGCACCAGATCTGAAGGCTCATGGCAAGCAAGCCCAAGGAGACTTGACTCAATTTTTGATTTATTGCCCGCATAATTTCTCCCCAATTATTCTGTATACAAAAATTACTTAGCTGCAAGAGCCTCAGTAACAGCCTGCGAAAGTTGTTTCAAACCAGCTTCGAGATTACCTGTAATATGCACGCGCAAAGCTCGACGCTTACGGCTAGTTAGCACCTGAAAATCGCCTCTAGCCTGAGCTGATTTAACGACACCGAAGCTATATTTTTGCCCAGGAACAGCTAGGTCATCGCTGTCTTCGCAGGTCAATTGCAAGACTACACCAGTGTCAGGGCCGCCTTTGTAAGCTTGACCAGTAGAGTGCAAGAAGCGCGGGCCAAAGCCCAAACAGGTAGCTACATGTTTATGGTCGCGCACATTCAAGCGAATTTTTTGCATTGTTTCTACGTGCTCTTTACTCATTTCGATGTAGTTGAGCAAAGCGAAATAATCACCTTTCCCAAGACGACCTAAGTGAGCGCGAAGCATTCCCACTAGTGTCTTATCAGAAGCAGCTTTTTCTAAAGCAGCCACATTAACACTATCGCTAAACAACTGTATCTGACCTTCTTCAAAGAATGATTTTTCAGCAGGAAGACTGCCATTCTTTTCATACTCATCAGTCAACTCACGGGTTTCAATTTTGCTCGCTTCGACGTCAGGTTGATCAAATGGATTGATTTCTATAATGGCACCAGCCACTGCAGTAGCTATTTCGAAGCGGAAGAATTCATCGGCCAGATCAATTTTCTCGCTCAGCTCAATGGTAACCACAGGATGACCTTTAGCTGCCAATTGCCCCAAACGCTCTTCGATAATGGTGTTATCTAAGCCATTGAATGTGCCACCATCGCCTTTCAATTTTACAAATACAAACAGTCGGTCATCGCCGTAAACATCAGTATTGGCACTCAAACCTTCTAGATCTACTGGAATAATAGCCTTGCCTAATTTACCTGTTGACTCGGCTACTAGCTGTTCCAACCAGGCACCAAAATCATGCACGGCTGCGGAGGTGACAATAGTTAGTTTGTTGCGGCCAGCTTTGGCGGCCACACCCATTATTGTTCCGAGCAAAACTCCGGGGTTGTTCTGGGCATTTTTCTCCTGGCATAGCACAGTCATTTGTTGTGCCCGGGCAAGAAATGTCTGCAGGTCCAAGCCAATCAGCGCTGCTGGCACAATACCAAAAGGAGAGAGTGCTGAATAGCGGCCACCAATGCCAGGATAGCCCCAGAACACTCGACGGAAATTCTCATTCTTAGCCACAGTAGCAAGCTTAGAACCCGGGTCGGTAATAGCAACAAAACGCGAACCAGCCTCTTCACCCAAGCCATCTTTAGCCAGCGACTCTTTGACCAGAGCAAGGAAGTGAGCCATATAAATATTCGGCTCAAGAGTGCTGCCTGACTTGCTGGAGACTACAAAGAGAGTCTTCTTCAAATCAACTGTGGCATCAAGATGTCGAATTTGTTGAGGGTCGGTCGAATCAAGAATGCGCAGGCGAGGATAGCCAGGCTTAGAGCCATAGGTGACGGCAAATACCTCAGGTGCCAAGCTTGAGCCGCCCATTCCTAAAAGCAAAACATCGGTGAATCCAGCTTCTTTAATTTCTTTGGCAAACTCTTCGTACTCGGCCAGCGCCTTTTGTTGATCAGCGACAACATGCAACCAGTCCAACCATTTAGCTTCATCTTTGTTGGTCCACACAGTGGCGTCTTTCTGCCAAATCTGTTCGACCTTGTTCGCTTCGGTCCAGGTCGAAAGAGACAAGCTAACGGCCTTCATCATTTCGGCTGGCAATTGGTGGGTGAGGGAGCTAACGGTGGTGGTGGAATTCATCTTGATTACTGGTCCTCTTCAAAAAGCACAGTCAGTTAGCTTACAAGACTAACTAACTAAGTTGACAGGAGAATCGCCTAATATAAGCTATTGCTCCAAGATATTGCGAAACGATATCAGATTGACGACTATTCACGGTTAGACTGTTGACGCATATTAAAGATGTAGTAGCCTAACTGGTTGCAGGCTCTCTACTTAGTGTATTGTTGCCAAAAACTAGCTTTACAACGATTTAAACGGCATCCATTCAGGACATTTCACCAATTGACACAGTCTGAGCCAAGCCTAGCTTCAGGCGAGCCTTCAAAGCCACATACGCCATCAGGGCCGCCAACAGCAAAACCAGCGCAACACCACCATGGAGACGCGCTACTGGCTTGGTGGTTAGCAGCAGCAATTGTCGGTGCCGATATTGGCACATCGGTTTTCTATACCACCGGGGTAATTCTGCCCCTGGTCGGATTTGCCGCGCCATTCATTATTTTGGTCGTTTGCTTGCTCATGTGGGTATTCAAAGCTACTTATGAAGAAGGCTGCGCTGTCAGCCCCTTCAATGGCGGCGCCTACATCATGGTTTTACAGACTGTGGGCAAGCGCTTTGCCATTGTTGTGGGCGCTCTGACAATTTTGTCTTATCTAGCTACAGCAGCGGTCAGCGCCCTGTCTGGGGCTTACTATATTGACTCGATTGATAATATTATGAACTGGCCGGTAAGCAACATTGTGTTAGCGGCAATTGCCCCAGTAATTGTCTTCGGCTTGCTCAATATCGTCGGTATCAAAGAACCAGCAATGATTGTTTTCTTCATTGCCATGTTCCACTTCTGTTTATTGCTCTACCTCGATGTTAAAGGCCTGATAATGGCCTTCGAACGCCATATAGACTTGACTCGCTTCACTCACAGCTTGACGGCAGTGACGCCAGCTCACTTCGTTCACGGCTTTGCTGCGGCCTTCCTCGGCATCACCGGGTTTGAATCAGCCGCTCAAATTGTGGAGCAGCTCAAAACCCCCACCTGGAAGACGTTGAAGTACATCTATCTGTCAGTGGTTGTCTTGGTTGGCATCACGGCACCAATAACCTCTTTCTTATGCTTGGGTCTGCTAGATGCCGGGCAGCTAATCGACTTCAAAAACAGCCTGCTCTCTGGCCTGGCCTTTGTTGAAGGGGGCAAGCCTCTGCTGTTCGTTTTGGTTGTTGACGCTGCTTTGATGTTATTTGCAGCGGTCAATACAGCCTATGTAGGCTGCATCGGTCTCTGCACTACCATGGCCAAGCAAGGCAACTTGCCAGCCTTCTTCCTGCGCCGCTGGGCTCATAAATATCCATTTATGCAAGGCTATCCCTATGTCTGCTTTATGTTCATGGCTATTTGCGCCTTGATGATTGTGCTCTTGCCAGGTCAAGTCGATAACTTAGGTCAAGTCTATGGCATGGCCTTCCTGGCAGTTATGTGTTCCTTCTGCTTTGGCGTACTGATGCTACGCATTAAAATGCCGCTCAAAGTTGAGCGCTCCCCCTATAAAACCAAATGGACTTTCCCTTTCAAGGGTTACCACCTGCCCATTCCTCCAGCCATTGGCTTGGCTACTCTATTGTTCTGCGAAATCGTTCTGCTCTTCTCGGCTGAAGGAGCTAGAGGACTAGGTTTCCAGATTCTAGGAGTAATTCTAATTGTCATGTGCTTCTATCGTATGGGTGTTTTGGAAGGACGTCTGCGCGAACTTCCTGACCTGCGCCTGGGTATGGGCAAATTTGCCAGCATGGAAGAAATTCCAGAGACTCTGCCTATCTACGTACTCTGTACCGGTGGAGCCAAGGCCAGAAGCCTGGCGACCATGCTAATCAAGCTGCTTGAGCGCGAAGAGCCCGGCCCCAAAGAAATTGTCATCTTCCATGCAGAGGAAGAGTCGGCCCGCCGTGGCATGATGCACGAACTCTTACAGCGAGTGGTATCACAGCAGATTGGGCCGAGTTTCAAAAATCACGATATCGTCCTAACTACTAAAATTTTGCCAGACACACTGGTTGATGGACTTATCTATCTGAAGAAAGCTCACCCATTCAAAAAAGTATTTATCGGCACTGGTACTGATCCTGAAACTGCTGCGCGCTATGCTCGCGATTTAGAGAGTAATTTAGGCGTGCCTGTGGAAAATATAGGAAGGCCCACCTTGATCGATACAAAAACGACCAAATAACCCTTCGCTATTACACTTCACCAGGAACATTAGATGACCAGGACAATTTCCTTCCCGTCAGATAAATCTCTTGGTCTACTATTTTTAATTACACGTTCTGGTGGCCAGAGCGGTTGGTGGGAAGAAAAGCTGGGCGATGCCCAAGGCCAGGTTACGATACCGGCCGAGGCCAACTTGCACTTACTCTTAGACGGCAACGCCGACCTCTCAAGACTAAGACAGCTGAAGCCAAACGATTTGCAGTCGATAGATTTCCGCCAGATAGACATTACCGATTCAGATTTAGAGCACCTGGCCCATTTGTCAGGCCTGCGCTATCTCACCTTGCCCGATCGTAATATCACCGATAGTGGCTTGGCTTCTCTGCGCAATTTGATCTATCTCAATATTCTTGATCTTGGCGCCACCCGTGTCACCGATTTCGGGCTACCCCGGCTCAAGCACTTAACCGATCTGCGCAAGCTCTATTTAGACTCAACCATGGTAACCGGCGAGGGTGTGATTGAGCTCAATCAAAAGCTCACTCGCTGCCATATAGTTTTGCACGGTGGACGCACTCTCGCTTTTCCTTTTGAATGCTCTCCTGGCCGTCTCTGGCTAGCTCGAGCTGAAACCAACGGTCAGAGAGACTGGACAGAGCTAGGTACTGCCCAAGGCACGGTAGAAGTTTCAAGGCGAGCATTTGTGCGTTTAGAAGTCTTAGACCGCACCGCTCTGAAAGAATGCAATCGTCTCAAGCCAGACGATATTCAATCGCTTGATTATCTCTTCCCGGAAATGAATGAAGAAGATTGGGACTGCGTCAACCGCATCGGCGGGCTTAGAGAATTGCGCCTAGGGGGCGTTGAGCTTGGCAAAACTAGTCTGCGCGACCTGGCTAACTTGCAGCGCCTGCGCACGTTTCAGCTGACCTCCTGTCACCTTTCTGACCAGGCCCTCAAACCTGTTGAGAAATTGAATTCACTAAAAGAATTGAGAATATCGCACTGTCAATTTGACAATGTCAAACTGGGTGATGTTCTATCCCATACCCCGGCCAAGAAACTGCTACTTGAAGGCGCTCATATAGACGACAAGCTACTGAGCACAATCAACAAAGTAACTGACTTCGAAGAGCTTTATATAGTATTCTCGGCGGCCACAGACGAGGGTCTCGAATGCCTGCGATACTTCCCCCAACTAACTACTCTAGTCTTGCGCATAGACGCTTTGACAGAGCAAGGTCTCAAGCATGTCAGTGAATTAAAACGCCTACGCCGCCTAGTGGTGCGGGCCGACGACGTGGCTGAGACTTTCTTCCACTCACTGGTTGGGCTGACTGAATTAGAAGAACTATCCATTCGACAAATTGATTTACGTGGAGACGGCCTAGCTAGCCTGAAGCACCTCACCAACTTGAAACGTCTTCACTTGAGTGCCTACAGCGACAATAGTAAGCCTGACTATTCAACCTATAAAAAGAAAGTCAAACTTCTCATTCGCGACCTGCCGCAATTAGAAGAAATGTCAATTCGTTCAGATGGTGCCACCATAGAATTGCACGACTTACCTAGACTAAAAGTGCTTGACGCTAGCAACAATTCAGTTAATGACAAAGGTTTTGTAGGCATCGACAAGCTCACGAGCTTGGAGACATTGCACCTAAAGGGCTGCAATCGCATAGGCAATGACACTCTTAGCAAAGTGGGCACGCTCAGCCACCTAAAAGAACTGGATTTATCACTAACTCGTGTCACCAATGAAGGTATCAGCAAATTAGCAAATTTGAGTGAACTGCGTTATCTCAATATTGCTTCCACGTCAGCTGACAATCAAGCCCTTGCGCATCTCAAACACTTAAGAGAACTGCGTTTTATCGAATTCCCAAAACCCTTAACCGATGAAGATCTACCGAACCTAAGTGAACTGACAAAGCTACGCAATGTCAGACTTGGTGCCGTAAGCGATGACGGCATGGCCTCGTTAACAAAGCTGACATTTATTAACGAGATTAACCTAGCGGGAGCCAACATTGGCGACGACACTCTCTCGCACTTGCGCAACCTGACTCATTTAAAAAATCTGAACCTCGCAAATACAAGCATTTCAGATCAAGGTATGGTTTTCATAAGTAATTTCAAGGAACTGAGCACCCTCAATTTAAGTGGTACCGATATTGGTGACCAAGGAGTTGCGGCCATTACCAATTTGTCATTACTAAAAGCCCTTGATTTAGAAAATTGCAAGCGCTTGCGTGACAAGGGCATATCGCTAGTTGCAGCACTCTACAATCTTCAGTGGCTGAACTTATCAAATACCAGAATTTCCGACAGCGGTCTATCGAGTGTTCGCCGCCTGACCAAACTCAACACTCTGCGCCTTTCATTCACCCATATAACTGATAACGGTCTATTTGTCTTACGTGACTTACCTGAGCTGCGCGCCCTCGACCTAGAAAATCTTGAAATCACTGGTGACGGCCTCAAACATCTAGTCAACTGTCGCAAATTGAAAGATCTCAAGCTTTCATCAAGCAGCATCATTGATAGTAGTATTCAATACTTAAGTGCCCTGCCTGCACTAGAAGAACTAGACTTAAGAAACACCCTAATTACAGCAGAAAGCTTAGAAACACTGGCACAAATTAAAAGCCTGAAAAAACTTGTACTGATGGGTACCAATGTTATGTATAAAGACCTTGTCAAACTCAGTGCCTTAACCGAATTGGAGACACTCACCTTTCATGACGTAGAAGCTACCCGCGCTGAGAAAGCAGCTCTAAAAGCCGCTTTACCAGATACAAAAATTCAATTGCTCGACCGCGAAGTAAACTACTCATAACCTGTACTGATATTTAGTAATTTGAGGTATCTAGATGCCCACAGAGTTGCTGCAAGAAAAAATAGCCGCAGCGATTGCTTCATTTAATAGAGGAGCCCATGAGCAAGCCGATGTTTTTTGTCGCCAGGCTCTAGCATTTAAAGAACCTTCTGAGCTGGCCGATCGCTGGGCAGCAGAAGCCTTCGGCAATCTCGGTATGGCTTTTATGAGCGTGGCTAAATTCTCAACGGCTGAACTATGTTTAGAGCGTTGCATCAACGTGCTAGAGAATGATAAAAACATTCACCCATCAACTCTTGCTCAGCTAATTTCAAATCGTGCCAGTTGTTTTCTTGCCGAAGAGAAATTCGCCGAAGCTTTACCTCTTTGCGAAAAAGCCTGGGGAGTAGCTGAGCTGGCTGGCAAATCTAGCGACGAGCAAAGACCGGTATTTCTATCAAACTTAGCCAGTGCCTACTATAAGCTTGATCGTTTTAGAGAAGCTGAATGTTATTACAAACTGGCTATAGAAGCTGCGGAAAACATCTGGGGAGACCATGAACTTGTTGCCGTCACCCAAAACAACCTGGCCAACTGTTGTCGCGACCAGGAGAAATACGACAAGGCGGTGGAACTCTACAATCTTTCTATTGCCTATTTCACAGACAATGGTGGTGCCAGTCCAGATCTGGCCTTCGCTCTCAACAGCTACGCCGACTGCCTGCGCAAAATGGGCAATGAGCCAGAGCTAGCGAAAGTGACAGCGCGGCTAGCTGAAGTAGAAGAAGAATTGGAGCTACAAGCAGACTAAGTAGTTCTAGTAGGCCGTTTTTCTATTTCAGTCTTTTTGAGAAGTCTCCTTAGAGAAGCTTTTCGATATCCGCTGAAATATCTGCCGGCTCTACATTTGGTGCATAGCGCTTAACGATATTGCCTTCACGATCAAGTAAGAATTTAGTGAAGTTCCATTTGATGTCTTTTAAGCCTAGCAAGCCTGGTGCTTTGTCAGTCAAATATTTGTAGAGCGGATGGGCATGATCGCCGTTGACTTCAATCTTGTCGAACATCTGAAAATCAACACCATAGTTCTTCTGACAAAAAGCACCAATTTCAGTGCTATCGCCAGGTTCTTGAGCGCCAAACTGATTACAAGGAAAACCAAGCAAGCTAAGGCCACGCTTCGAATATTCTTCATGCAATTTCTCAAGACCGGCAAACTGAGAGGTAAATCCACACTTGCTAGCGGTATTGACAATCAACATAACATTGCCTTTGTATTGCTCTAGCTTGATCTCTTTACCATCAAGAGCTTTGGCAGTGTATTCGTAAACTGTACTCATCTTCTTCTCCCTCTCTCGACTTGCGATTTCTCTTGTAGCCAATTAGTAAGCAATTCTTAGGCCATTTGCACAACAGTATCATGGGCAACCACAAAGACTCTATCAGTTCGGCTCGGACGAATGGTGTAAGAGCCTGTAAAAACACCATAAGCAGGCAGTATTCCGTAGTGAGTGCGCAACCAGAAGCAAGGCAGGCGCTCACGCTGCTTGCCCTGCCCCGAAAGCGTAACAGAAGGGTGCAGGTGGCCGCAGAGAACATAGCCTTCTTTGCTCTTGATCAAGTCGTGCGAGTAAACAAAAGGAGCTTCGACCATATAACCGTGAACTATATCAAGCTGCCAACTTTGTGGCAGCTGAACCTTGCGATCATGATTGCCAAGCACCAGAGTGACGGCCAAACTCTCATGGTCGGCTCGAAAGCGCTCAAACACTTCCACTTCAGCTTCAGTCATGCCATCTTGGGCATGGACAAGGTCGCCTAAAATAATCAGGCGTGAAGCAGATAGATCTTTGACCAGTTGACCCAGGCGCAGCAGATCAAAGTTAGTCATACCATCGGGGGCAAAGAAATGGCGCGAACGAAATGAAGCTGCTTTGCCAATGTGAACATCGGCCACCACAAGGCTGCGGCTCTCTGGGATAAACAATGCTTTTTGCCCCAGCAGAATTACTGATTGGCCAGCGAGCACTAGAGGCAGGGCGCCTTCAGGAAGCACTTCCGACTCTTTAGAAGCTTGAATACTCGATCTTAGATCACTAGATTTCAGGTCACTAGTTTGCAAATTACCAGAATTCAGTTTGTCTGATTCCAAATTTAGCGCCTCATATCTTTTGCAAGGTCAAGCTGCATGCGCAAGATGCGCTGAGCCAATTTCTCAGAAGTGAGTTTACCGCGCAGTCTATCGACCATGAGAGGAAGACAAAAAGGTGACGCCTTGCTCAGCGAAACTTCAACAATCTCGCAGCCTGCTAAGCGGCTCAAAGCACCAAGCATTCGACTAATCTCCAGATGTCGTTCCAAAACTTCGTCATGGGCCTGCCGCACAAGTAAATTGCCTGGGTCAAAGTCAACAAATACATCGTAGAGCAAGCCACTCGAAACTTGCACCTGCTTTACAGTTTTATTAGCTCCCGGATAGCCCTGAAAAATCAGCCCTGCCACCCGAGCAATTTCTCGAAATTGGCGCTTCGCCATCTCAGTAGAATTAAGACAGGCGTGAATATCTTCCAATAAATTGTCATAGCGAAAATTTTTGAAAAATGCAGCAGCATCGGTGTCATCTTCACCAAAGGGTATTGGGCGATCCGAAAGTATTTCAAAACCCCAGTCGTTCATGGCAATAGAGTAAGTAGAGGGGCTGATGCGCGACAACTGATATGCGACAAGTATGGCAATACCTTCGTTAACGAGACGGCCCTCAAAAGGATAAACAAAAAGATGGTAGCCATCCCGTGACTTATATTTCTCCACTAGAATCTGATCTAGCTCAGGTAAACTTGAGCGCTTTGCTTGCAATTCTAGAAGAGGACGCAAGAAAGTCATCTCAACGTCGCTATAATCACCGGCACTAGCCTTGCTGATCAGCAAACGCACTTCATAGGCCAACTCACTCGACAGAGGCAAGCGGCCCCCCATCCAGCGCGGAATAATGCCTGATTTAATCGGTGAAATTCTCACCCGCGCCTTCATTCCCCGTACTTCTACAAGTTCAAGGTAGCGACCCGCAAAAATAAAGCGATCACCTTTTTTAAGGCGACTTATAAACGACTCTTCCACCTGGCCAATTCGCTCACCAGAAGTGAAACATACTTCCATGGCTTGATCTGAAACAATGGTGCCAATGGATAAGCGATGCTTTAGAGCCAGGGTCTTGTCTGAAATTACATAGACTTCGTCTTCTTGACGAATACGTTGGTGCTCAGGATAAGCTTTGAGAGCGGCACCACCAGTGCCAACAAAGTTTAGTATCCAGGCCCAATCATCTTTGGTTAGATCAGCAAAGGCGTGGGTGGTCCGAACCTCGTCATACAGTTCGTCAGGTTTGAAACCAGTGCCGAGGGCAATAGTGACCACATGCTGACAAAGTACATCTATCGAATTTCGCAGAGGATAGCGCGATTCAACCTTGCCTTTACTTATAGCAATGCGGGCAGCAGCCATCTCTACAAGCTCAAGAGCATGACTAGGCACCAGATAAAGTTTGCTGACTAAACCCGGGCTATGTCCACTGCGGCCAGCTCTTTGCATAGCCCGCGCCACCCCCTTGGGGCTACCGATTTGCACCACTCGGTCTACTGGTGAAAAATCGACACCCAAGTCAAGACTAGAAGTTGATACCACAAATTTGAGGCGCTCCTCTTTGAGCGCCAGCTCAACCCAACGGCGCACATCGCCGTCAAGTGAACCGTGGTGGAGGGCAGCTACACCACAGAAGTCTTCACGAGCCTCAATGATGCGCTGATACCACTGCTCTGTTTGGGAACGCACATTGGTAAAAACTATGGATGTTCGCCCACCATCAATTAGCTTAATTACTTCATCAATCATCGGCAGACCGGTATGGCCAGTCCAGGGTAAGCTATCCAAACTAGCCGGCAAGACTGACTGCGCCACTACTTCTTTATTGATCTTGGCCTGGACGATACAAGATTTAGGGACGGAACCAGACTTAGATTTTGATTTAGATTTAGATTTTGATTCTGACTTACCTTTACCTTGATCATGACTGCCAAGCAGGCAATCTAACGACTGCTCCAAATTGCCGATGGTGGCAGACAGGCCCCAGATACGCAAGTCAGGAGCGAGCTTGCGCAGGCGAGCTAAAGCTAATTCGACTTGCACACCGCGCTTATTACCTATTAATTCATGCCATTCATCAACCACCACCAGTTTGAGATGCTTGAATTTTTCAGCACTATTTTCATACGAAAGCAAAATAGAAAGGCTTTCAGGAGTAGTAATCAATGCTGAGGGCAAATTGTCTTTTTGCTTGGCGCGGCGACTAGAAGAAGTATCACCAGTGCGTGTTTCAATAGTGAAAGGCAAATCAAGATCGCGTACCGGTTCTTCAAGACTCAAAGCAATATCTTGAGCAAGAGCACGAAGGGGAGTCAACCACAAAACAGTAAGAGGTAAGTGACCACGAGTATCTTTCTTGCTGACAATCATGTCACTGAGATCGCCATGGCTCATCCACTCAATTAGAGGGCCCGGCCAGATTGCATAAGTTTTGCCAGTGCCGGTAGAGGCATGAATGAGACCACTATAGCCATCGAGATAGCGCTGCCAGGCCTCCTTCTGAAAGTCAAAAACTTGCCAGTTCTTCTTTTCAAACCAATCAACTAGCGGCTGACCCTGGGGATTAGAATTGGTCATTATTTGTCAGTCGCCAATAGGCTTTTCATAGAGATACAGCTAACTCATGATTCATTTTGGTCATTTTAGCGCCAATAGACAGAGTTAGCCCGTCGTTTTCAAAAATACTTGAGTACTCAAGTATTTTTGAAAAGGGGCGACTGCCATGATGATATTTTAGGAAATAGTTGTATATACAACTATTTCCTAAAATACAAGAAGGCAATCGCTAATTGCTAATCGCTAATAATCAGTGCGAAAAAAGAGCAAAACGATACTAAGGGTTCTTGTTAGATGCACCTTGACCAGGATCAGCACCGGGTGGTGGTGCAGCACTTCCGCTATCGTCTTTTGAACTGGCAGAACCTTTTGAGTCACCTCCGGAACCTGTCATATCACCTAATGGTGGCCGACTATTGCCAATGGTGTTAGTTGAATCAGCACCGGCTCCTGAAGCTGGAGAAGTGATAGAACTATCCCAGGGCCCACTTTCCCTTGGTGCACTACCACCTGGCGACATTTGCGATTGCTGATTGGCATCTCCAGGCTTCATGGGTTCATTCTTGCAAGCAAGACTAGTGGTATTGTCATTTTGATCCATTCTGTGATTGAGAATTGACTCTGACTTGTTAGGCTTAGCAGAATCATTTGTTTCAGGATTCGGCTTAGCCTTAATTTCGTAGCCATTCTTATCAAAATTGACATCAATCTTTGGATAGTGCTGAGGGTCTTGCTTCGATTCTCTTTGATAGCCTCGAATGGCATCAAGTTGCTCACCAGCAGACATTCCCTTCAAAGCATGAGCAACTTCGCAGCCCTGTCTATTGCGCAGAGCCTCAGATACATCTGGTTTAAAAGAAGAGGCAGAGATCGACTGCTCACCATAGTTATGTGAACCCATAATGCTGCTCCTCAAAGAAGGGAAGAAAGAAAGAAAGAAAGAAAGAAAGAAAGAAAGCTGACGAGCTAACAAGCTAAAAGAAATAGAGACTTTAGTAAGGCTTGCAGAGCATTAACGCAAAAGTCTTGTGAAATTGTTGTGAGCGAACGTGACACTACTGTGACGGCAAAAGTTTATTTGCCATAGACATCTAGCATCTCCCGCAACTGGGCCAGGGTATCAGCCTCTTCAATGGGCTTATCTGGCCGCAGACGAGCAATACGCGGAAAGCGCACGGCAATTCCTGATTTATGTCGGGGAGACTTTTGAATACCCTCAAAGGCAATTTCAAATACTAAACCAGGCTTGACTGTGCGTACTGGTCCAAATTTCTCCAGTGTATTTTTGCGCACATAATCATCAACTGACTTCATCTCTTCATCAGTCAATCCTGAATAGGCCTTAGCTACCGGCACCAGCTGGCTGTCATGCCAAACAGCAAAAGTGTAGTCACTATACAAGCTAGCCCGACGGCCATGGCCCCGTTGAGCATAAACTAGAACAGCATCCATAGAAAGTGGATTAATCTTCCACTTCCACCAATCACCCCGTTTTCGGCCCACACCATATACAGAGTCACGCCGCTTAAGCATTAGCCCTTCAACTTTTAGCTTACGACTGTCTTGCCGCAAAACAGTAAGAGCTTCCCAACTATTGGCCGCTAATTCCGCCGATATTCGCAGGTGCTCACTCAAGGTGCCACGGCAGCTGGGTGCTGCGTCGCACTGGCCTGGCATCAAAACTGACAAGAGTTTTTGTCGCCGTGCCACCATAGGCTCTTGCCTTATGTCTTGACCAGCAAGTTCTAAAATATCGTAGGCCATGAAGATACAGGGCACTTCCGATAAAAGCTTCTTGCCTACAGTCTTTCGTCCAATGCGTTGCTGCAAGAGAGCAAAGGGCATCACATCGCCCTCAGACCAGGCAAGAATCTCGCCGTCCAGGACCGTGCCATTAGGCAAGCGAGAAGCAGCAGTCATAATTTCGGGGAAACGTTCACTAATTAACTCTTCTCCACGCGACCAGATAAATACCTGACCATCACGTTTAATTAGCTGAGCGCGTATGCCATCCCATTTCCACTCAATTTGGAAATCTTTGATATCGCCTAGACTGTCCACTTCCTCCTGAATCGGATAAGCCAAATAAAATGGATAAGGAGTCGAGGCCATGGCATCAGCAGTTTCTGCAGCAATCAGCTGTTCATACCACTGCGCCGATGGCTCCCAGTTGCCCATCATACGATGTGCCACTACATTTGGGTCAATTCCGCTAACGGTAGCTAGAGCTTTTGTCACCATCTGCTGCGAGACACCGACACGAAAGCCACCAGTTATTAGTTTGTTGAAAATGAACTTCTGATCGAGAGACAGCTTAGCCCAGGTTTCAATTAAGTGAGTTGCTGTGTCACTATCATCTAAATTGCGCAATACCAGTAAATAGCGCTCAACAAATTCAGTCAAGTCAACATCTAGACCAGCACTGGTTTCAGGCAGCAGCAAAGCCATAGTTTCAGCCAGGTCACCAACGTTGTCATAACACTCTTGAAACAGCCAGGGTGCTAGTCCTGATAATTCTATGGTCAACTGTTTGAGCAATGCCGTTGGTGCTAATCGGCGCAGTTTACGACCAGTAAGAAAAAAAACAGCCCAGCTGGCATCACTACTAGAAGCCTGCTGAAAATAGCTTACGAGAGCATCTGATTTCTCACCTGTTTTTGTGGTGCGGTCTACAGTTTGATAGAGTTCAACAAAGGTTCTCATGGCAGAGCACCTGTTTCTTTGTCAACACCTGTTTCTTTGTCGGCATCAAGCTTGTCGCTGCCTTCCTCACCAGTAAAGGCTGTCTCTAAGGCATGGGCGTCAAGGCCAAGATCAGTTAAGTAGCGCACCAATGGCGGTGTATAACCGTGAGTGACAAGTACTCGCTCTGCCCCAGTGGCAGCGATTGTTTCAGTTAAGCCTTGCCAGTCAGCGTGATCTGACATAACAAAGCCCCGATCAAGCGAACGCCTACGCCGGGCCCCTCGAACGCGCATCCAGCCAGAGGCAAAAGCATCAGAACTCTTGCCAAATTTTCGCGCCCACAAACTATCTTGAGCATTAGGTGGAGCTACCACTAAAGCATTGCGAGCAATGTCCTCTTTCTTAACCTCACCAACATAAGTCGTTGCCGGTAGCTTGACGCCACAACCGCGGTAAACAGCATTTAGCGCTTCCACTGCACCATGGGTATAAATTGGGCCAATCGAATGGTCAACGCTCATTAACAGCCGCTGCGCCTTCCCTAAAGAATAGGCGTACAAGATGCTAACCTTGCCTTCATTGGCATTGGCCTGCCACCACTGATTTACTTCTGCCGCAATTATTTCTGGTGCAGGAAAGCGATAGATTGGCAGGCCGAAAGTCGATTCTGTAATAAATGTATGACAGCGCACCGGCTCGATTGCCTGACAGCTTGGATCTCTTTGGGTTTTATAATCGCCTGAGACGACGCAAATTTGGCCCTTATATTCGATGCGAATTTGAGATGACCCTAAAATATGGCCAGCGGGATGGAAGGAAACAATGGCATCCTTAATAGTAATTGGCAGGCCATAATCGATGGTTTCAATCTTTGCCTCTTCCCCCAAGCGCAGCCGCAATATTCCTCGCGAATCAGTGTGAGCTAAATAAGAAGCTGAGCCAGAGCGCGCATGATCTGAATGGCCATGGGTGATCAAGGCGCGCTTGACCGAACGCCATGGATCAATATAAAAGTCTCCGGCCTGACAATACAAACCTTGTTCAGTTACGCGGACGAGATCTTCAGCCATAGGTTTAGAGAGATTCCAGAGTTTCAGAGTTTCAGAGTTTCAGAAAATTAGACCGGCAAATATATTGTGACAGTCTGCTATATATTTTTCCTGTTTTCCTGTTTTTTAGCTTTGCTTCAATTTGAACCCTGCAACAAGGCCAGCGCTTCTTTATTGTCTTTCGAGAGCTTAAGTGCGGCTTCGGCCTCGGCTTTAACCAGCTCGTTTTTGCCCAAAGCTTTCGCCACTGTGGCATATTTGAGATGGTACTCAACATTTGATGGGCTGCAGGCCGTGGCCTTCTGCAAATCAGCCAGAGCCTTTTCAGGCATTTGATTTTTAAAATAGGCAGAAGACCTGCCGAAATAGAAGTCTCCGGCATCGTGATCAAGCCTTAGGCCGCTGGTGTACGTATCGACAGCATCAAGATAGCTCCCTTGACGCAACTGACAGTTGGCCAAGACTTCTATTGCCTTTAGATATTTAGGATTACTCTTCAGCAGGGCTCGACATTGATGGATAGCCAAACCATACTGCCCAAGACTATAGTGACAGAGTGCTTGGCCAAGCATGGCTTCCTTGAGATAAGCGCTCTTCTTCATAGCAATTATAGTTTGATAGTCAGCCATGGCCATCTGATAAGAGCGGGTGGCGTAATAGCAAGAAGCTCTGTCTAAAAGGGCTTTGTCATTCTCGTGATTTAGCTTGATGGCCTGAGAAAAGTCAGCAATGGCTGGCTCATGCTTATGCCATTGAATGTATATGTCCCCGCGCTTCACCAGCAAGCTGTCGCTGCCATTAATCTCTATGGCTTTGTTCATGACTTCAACAGCCTTAGCCCACTCTTGAGATCTAAGATAGCCATCACACTGATTAATCAAGTCAGCCAACCTATCAGTCTTGCTTGCGCTAAAGGGGAAATTGGACCGCAAACCGGCTGATCCAGCCCGAAGGTTGTAGTTCAAGAAGGCGGCTAACCCAGAGGCGGCCACAATAACTACTGTGATTATCGGCACGAGCGGTATCTTTGCCACGACAAGAACCTAAAAACTAGTTTGCAACCACGGCGAATTCTTTCAAGGTCAATATAATGATCTCTGTTAGCAATCCCTGATTAGCAAGTCCCTTTTATTACCGATCTCTATCATACTGGTGTACTGAAGAAGCTTGAAGCGAACCATGGAAACAAATAAAAAACAGTCAGCTCTTAAAAGGAACAGACAAGGCAAAATCCAAGCCACATCAGCTGCAATTGGTCTAGCAGTGGGAATAGCCTTGGCCACAGCCTTCTATGCTGGTCGCCAGTCAGTTAATTCGGCCGATATCGGCCAATCCACCACCAGTCAGGCAGATAGCAACCTGGTCACATCAGTAAGGCACCCGGCTGCAAATCTAGCCGCACCTGGGACACAGGGAGCCATAGGGGCAGCAATCGGGGCTAGTACTATTGCCGACATTGCCCAAGAAGCAGGGGCTTGGGTAGTCAACATTGACACGACCAAAGTTATTAGCTTTGCGCCGCAACCAGAAATTTTTGCCTACGGTGACCAACAATTTGTAGTGCAGCAACCGGCCCAAGTGGCTCAACAAAGGGGCATTGGCTCGGGTCTAATTATCAGAGCCGACGGCTATATTCTCACTAACAACCATGTGGTTGGCCGCGCCGACCAGATCAAAGTGACTTTATCTGATAAGCGTGTTTTCGAAGGTCAGGTAATAGGTCGCGACCAAGACAATGACTTGGCTCTAGTGAAAATTGCCGCCAAAAATCTCCCGGTGGCACGAATTGGCGCCAGCAGTAAAGTCAGACCGGGCGACTGGGCCATAGCAATTGGCTCACCAGCCGGTCTGGATCACTCCGTCACCCTTGGCATCGTCAGCGCCTTGGGCCGTTCACTTTTCGAAATTTCGGAGCGCGGCCAGCTCATTCAAACTGATGCTGCCATTAATCCAGGCAACTCTGGGGGCCCCCTTCTCAATATTCAAGGTGAAGTAATTGGCATTAACACAGCAGTAAGCAGCTCTATGGGAACGGGTCATCAGATTCAAAATATCGGCTTTGCCATTCCTTCTGAAGTGTTTCAAGACACTGTCGAGCAACTGCTCGCATCAGGGGAAGTGAAGCGTCCTTACGTCGGCATATTGATGCAAGAGCTAACACCAAACTTGCTGCAAGAGCTTGCCTTACCCCCAACCTTGCGGGGAGTTCGGGTAGCCAAAGTTACTGATGGAAGTCCTTCGGCAGAAGCAGGGATTGAAGAAGGAGACATTGTCACCGGTGCCGATGGCAAAGAATTCTCATCAGTAGAGCAGTTGAGAGCCAATGTGCGCAGCCACAAAGTTGGCGAGACTGTTGTCTTTCAGGTTCTGCGCCAGGGCAAAAGGCTTGCAATCAAGGTCATAATCGGCGATTTGAAAGCTTACCGCCATCAATAGGGCTTAAAAGAGGACCGCGGGGTTTAGCACGGGTACAATAAGTACTCGTAGCTAAGGTTAGAGTTAATGCCCCGAAAAAGTGAAATCAAATTTCACCACTATCGAGAAATTGCAGCCATGGCAACTTGGTGGAAAGCAATCTTTCTTACTCCAATCTGGGCATTTATCTTAATCATGCCTTTGGGAGCTTTCGCAAGATACTTCCTCCCAAGTGTTTTGTGGATTCCTAGTTTCATACTTGTAATTGTGCTTGGGCTCTTGTATTTTCTCCGAGATCTTAACCGTCGCTTTGTCACGGTCACCGACAAAGATGTCTACTTTGGTATGGGCAGCTATAGCCTGAGTAATTTAAGGCGCATAAAAATTGGCTATGCCTTTCGCTTTTTCAATATCTTGCCGACCAAATTAGTCTTAGATTTTGAAGAAGAAGGATTGATGCGCCACCTCGATTTGAATTTGGCCTCAATTAGCTGGCAAGATAGCGAAGCCATGCTCGACCTATTAAGCCGACGGGTTTCACAACTAAAAATAGACGATGACGTAGAGCGCTTACTGCAATCTCGCAAACCGCTGGTAGTGTCACCAATACAAGATCCAGAGCACGTCGAAATGAAATATCACTGCCGCAGTCTTGCCGAAGAATTGCCCGCAGTTTTGGAACACACAATATATGAATGGTCCAGAGTAGTTGGACCAATTGGTACCTTATTGTTGAGCACACCAATCTGGCTCTACTTCAATTGGCTTCTCTTTAACGCCCTGCGCGACTACATGGATGTGGCAGCCAACCAAGTGTTTTACGACACTCTGGCTCGCTATCTGCTCGACCTCAATGGTGCGGCATCAACGGGGGTATCGCTAGTCCAGCAAATTCTAACAACGATTACCCTATCACCGTTTGTTAGCCTTGGTCTAGGCATGTTGTTTTCCTATGGTCTATTCAATTTCGTTATTGTTAGCCGCCTTCGCCCAAACAAAATGACAATAAACAGAGAAGAATTGTCTCTCGATATGTGGGCTTATCTCTGGTCTTATAATTCCACCACTGTCAAATGGAAAGAAGTAGAAAGTGTTTCTTTAAGGTCACCAGGCGGCAGTGCCGACCCTAAAAAATGGGAAATAGTCTTCTTAGGGCAAAAACAAAAACTGCTTGCCAAGATTCCGCTTTCTTCCGTCAGTAGCGAAGACAGAGCTAGGCTAGCCAATGCCATCGAACGCTTTGCCCCTAAGTCAACTGTTGAAGCGCAACTAACTGAGGCCCTCAGGCCAAAGCAAGATAGATCTTATACAGAACTTTGGCTTCAGTCATTGTCTAGTAGTTCGCGCACCAATCTTGACCCACTAGAAGCCGGTCACACACTCAAGGCGGGCAGCTATGAAGTGATCTCTACCCTGGCCATTGGTGGCGAGGGGATTGCTTATGTAGCTCATGACCTGAGAACGATACATAGCGGTACGGTATCAGATGTAGTGCTAAAGGAAACACTGATACCGGCTTACATAGATAAGGAAATTCAGCAACAATGTGTGGAACGCTTTGAGAGAGAGGCCAGGCTTCTCAAAGATCTTGAAAGCGAACACATTGTTGGCCTGAAAGACTATTTCATCGAAGATAAGCGCTGCTACTTAGTTTTGGAATATATCAAGGGCCAGAGCTTGAGGCAATTAGTAACCGAAAAAGGCGCTCTTGAGCCAGAGCTGGTACTTGACCTGGCAAAGCAAATGGCTGAAATTCTGACTTTCTTGCATAGCAAACAAATTATTCATCGCGACTTCACGCCCGACAATTTAATCATGCAAGAGAGCGGTAGGCTCAAGCTCATCGACTTTAATGTTGCCCGTGAGTGGGATAAAGACGATGGCAAAACCGGCACCATCGTGGGCAAGCATGCCTATGTACCGCCAGAGCAGTTTAGAGGTAAACCTTGCGAAGCCAGCGACATTTATGCCCTTGGTGCCACACTCTTCTACCTCACAACAGGCGAAGATCCAGAGCCGATTTCACAATCTTCACTAGAGCAAGTAAACAACCAAGAAAACGCGTCGTGGACAAAGCTCAACAGCATAATTAAGGCTTGCACTGCTATGTCGCTTAAAACAAGGCTGACCAATGCCGGCGAATTGAACAAGGCACTGACCAGCGAAATTGAAACAACTGAAGACAGTGGTAGCCCTGAGGCAATCAGTGCCGATAGCAAAAGCTCTGAGCAGTCGATCAAGATAGCAGAGGAGCAGCCATGGCAGATCTAAGTTCACTAAGCCGCCTCAATGAAGACTCCCAAACCATTAGTCTAGACTACTCAGACCAGGCCCGCCAATCACTCTTGACCACGCTGCGCATGTCTATAGTTTTGTGGGGTCTAATACCTGCTGTTATCAGTGCCTTTGGCTTTATCAATCTAATGATTTCGGCAGTCTCCCGCGAGACCAGCAACAATCTACATTACTCGGCTTTGATATCCATAGGCCTGATTATTCCAACCCTAGTGCTAATTGCCATTCGCAACTTGAGCAAGTCTTCGTTGCTGCTAGACAAGAATGGCTTAGAAATTCCTCCTGATTTGCTCTCGACTAGACTCAAGACCCAGTACATTCCCTGGAATACAATCAACAAAATTGTCTTTCGGCAAAACGAAAGCGACAGTCAGAAAAATAGCGACTCCCCGCTTAAAAACGATCAGATAGTGCTTTATCTAAATCAGCAAAAGCCAGTGATAATAAAACTAGATCGCCTTGATATAGCCAGTTGCGAGAAACTTTTAGTGTGCTTCGATGTCTTTGCTGGCCGTGTCGAGCGTGATTCACTTGAAGCATTGAGTGGTCTCATTAAAACTCATTTGCGCGATCAAGCCAACCAGAGCCTAGCGGCCTTGGCAAAGGGGAATGTTCTCAGTCACACAGAGTTATGGGAAGACGAGCTAAAGAGGCGCTTTCGGGCAGCCGCTTTTATGCCCCTTGAGCCAGGGGTAATCATGCGCAATGGCAGTTTGACAGTACTGCGCCAACTGGCTCTCGGCGGTCTTTCAGCTGTCTACCTGGGACAACTAGAAAATAACAGCCTGGTGGTGATAAAAGAATCAGTGGTGCCCGATGACGCCAAAACTGAGCTCAAAGACAAAGCCAGAGAGATGTTTGCCCGCGAGGCTAATTTACTAATCAAGCTGCAGCATCCAAATATTGTGCCTGTGCTCGATTACTTTGTAGAGAACGGCCGCAGCTATCTTCTGCTCGATTATATAAGCGGCCAAGATTTGCGACAGTACGTCAAACAAAGTGGCCGGGTGCGTGAAGGTTTAGTGCTGCAATGGGCTCATCAAATCGCCGTTATAATCGACTATTTGCACAAGCAAGAACCACCCGTCATTCACCGCGATCTCACTCCTGACAATTTAGTTCTGCGCCCAGATGGCACTATAGTCGCCATTGATTTCGGTGCAGCCAACGAATTTATTGGCAATGCCACAGGAACCTTTGTCGGCAAACAGTCATATATCTCCCCAGAACAGTTTCGTGGCAAGGCTTGCTTGCAAAGCGATATTTATGCTTTCGGCGGAACTCTTTACTATCTGCTAACCGGCGAAGATCCCGAAGCACTCAGTCAATCGGAGCCTGCTGAAATTATTGAAGTCTCTCCCCAGTTAAATGATCTGGTTAAATGCTGCACTGATCTCGAGCTAGAGACTAGAATTAGTTCGGCGGCTGAAATAATTGAGTCGCTACAGCGTATCTCCCAAGAAAAAGTATTGTGATTATGAGCGACAACCAAAACCAGAAAGCTAGCGGCAACAACGATTCGAAGTGGCGCGAAAAACTCACCCCAGAGCAATATCATGTAGCTCGCGAAAAAGGCACTGAGCGAGCTTTTACTGGTAAGTACTGGGATTGCCATGAAAAGGGGATTTATCGCTGCGTCTGCTGCGGCGCTGAATTATTCAGTTCAGAGCACAAATTCGAATCGGGCTCTGGTTGGCCATCATTTTATTTGCCATTAAAAGAGGAGCACATCGCCGAACACCGAGACATGACACACGGCATGTTGCGCACTGAAGTTACCTGCAAAGAGTGCGGCGCCCATCTTGGTCATGTCTTTCCCGATGGCCCCAAGCCAAGCAACTTACGCTACTGCATCAACTCAGCTTCTCTAGAGCTTGAGCCCAAAGACTGAAACAATCACTGAGGCCCGTCTATGAGCACGATCTTGCTGGCAGAAGTTGATGACAACGTCACCATTTTGGTCTCGACATTGCTGGCCGCTCGGGGCCACACAGTTGAAACCCGCTCGGATGGCAAAGAGGCAATTGAGCTGATTAGAAGCCAACCCTTTGATCTGCTCATTATTGGTGATCAATTAAGTGACATTGACGGCATCGGACTAATTGTCAAAATTCGCGCAGTCAATTCACAAGTTCCTATTGTGTTCATATCAAAAACTTGGCGCGAAGCACAAGTCTACAAGCGCTTGACCCAAGACTTTAAAGTTAGCCTGGTAATTCACAGACCTCTCAAAGCCGGTTTATTCGGAGCCCAAATCGATAGCATTTTTGCTTCGGCCGAAAAATCAATTCAATCGCATGTTGAGCATGAAGAGGCAATTATCAACACTCTGCAAGGCAACTATTTAAAGGTCTTGCCAGAGCGCTTTGCCAAAATTGAAAAAGCAATCGCCCAATCAAAAGAAAATCCCGATGATGCGGCAAGCTTATTAGAAGCAATCAGACTGGCTCATAACCTCAAAGGAACGGCGGCATCATGCGGCTTTGGCGTGCTCGGTGAGTCGGCTAGTTCACTAGAAAAAGCCCTCGATGCCATCAGAGAAAATAAGCTTACTCACCACGAAACAGCCTGGGAAGAAATTGATCTGATTGCTAATCTGGTGAGAGGCAACGCTCAGTCTCTCACTGGCGACCCGGTTGCCCAGGTAGATAAACGGGCCTTCGCCACCATCGAAACTTTAGAAGAAATGAACGCGCCCATTCCGCCACCACAATCAAGCGTTCCTTATGAACCTCAAGATAACTTTGATACCTACGATGATTCGGCATCAGTGCGCGTCATGGTATTTAGCTCAGACGTTATGCCGGCCCATAAGAGAATTGGTCACAAAGATACAGGCATACCGGTGCAAGTAATTGTCAGCCAAACCCATGAAGATGCTCTGATTAAGGCTGGCAAGCTCTCACTTGATGCCGTACTAATTGACATAGATGTGACCCAACCAGCACCGGCTCTCAACTTAGCGCGCGAGCTACGTTCGCTTCCTGGTTATGAAACCCTACCAGTAGCGTTTCTTTCCACTTCAAAGCAGCAAAAATATATCGAAGACTCCACCCATGCTGGCGCCTCACTGATGTTAGAGAAGCCCTTACAGACTGATATTTTTAACGACGCCATTGAGTATCTAGTCAATGCCAGACAAGGTGGAAGACCGCGCATCTTAATTGTTGACGACGATGATGACTTTGTCAGAATCGTTGCTTCGGCCCTTGGTCAAGAAGGAATGCTGGTGCGGCAATTGGCTGACCCGACAAACTTACTACAAGTAATTCAAGAGTTTCATCCAGATCTGGTGCTACTCGATGTCACTGTGCCAATTTTGAGTGGCTACGATGTCTGCCGAATGATTCGCACAGCCGCTCATTTTCAAGATTTACCAATCTTGTTTTTGACTGGACAAACTGGCCTAGAAACCCGGCTGGCCGCCTTTGAAGCTGGTGGCGACGACTATCTTCCTAAACCAGTAGCACGAGTAGAGCTGCTTACTCGAGTTAAAGTTAGGCTTGAACGTGCTCGCATGCTGAAAGAGCGCTCAAATAAAGATATATTGACCGGCTTATTGATCAGAAGAGCATTTATGGAACAACTCAATGATATGTCTGAGGAATCTAAGCGCAACGGCTTAATCTTCAGCCTTGCGCTCATTGACGTCGATCACTTCAAGAAAATCAACGACCAATACGGTCACTTAGCTGGCGATCGGGTTCTGGCGAACTTTGGTCAGCTCTTAAAGAAACGCTTTCGGGTTGAAGACTTCCGCGGCCGTTGGGGCGGCGAAGAGTTTATGGTGGCATTCCGCCACATCCAAAAAGAAACGGCTCAAGGCGCTCTGCAAAGAGCCCTGGAAGAATTGCGGGCCCTTGAATTTAGTGGCGATCACGGCGAAACTTTTGGTATTACATTCAGCGCCGGTCTTGTTTCATACCCCGATGACGGCAGCGATATAGAAGATCTAATTCGCAAGGCCGATGAGCGGCTCTATCAGGCCAAGAAAAATGGGCGTAACTGCTTAGTGGCTAAAGACTAGTTAGATCTGAGCAATTTGGTAAACAAACAAAATTGCAGCGAAAGACTAATTAAGACTCTGGCCGGGCACAAACACTATGGTGACAGAGAAGGATGGCAAAATTGTTGGTAGTTGAAGATGACGAGAACCTGCGCGAAACTGTGCAGGATTGGCTCATTTTTGAAAAACACATAGTTGAGATAGCCGTAACTGGGCCAGAGGCGTTGGAGCAACTAAGTATTAGTCAATACGATTTAATTGTGCTCGACTGGTATTTGCCTGATATCGACGGTATTGAAGTGCTTAAGCGCTATCGCGCCAGCGGTGGCACGGCACCAGTATTGATGTTTTCCGGTCGCGACTCTGATCAAGCAAGACAGGCTGGATTAGCTGCTGGCGCCACAAAGTTTCTAACAAAACCATTTCGCCTTCAAGAATTATCAGCCACCATCAAGGAAGTTTTAGAGCAAAAGAAGTCTTAGCCAATTTTGCAAAACAAATAATAGAGAATGAAAGGAAGTAATTAATGAGTTCTTTAATCCACCTAGTTTGTGACTACGCTCAAGGCGACCTGGCTTGGGCCGAAATCATTGCTGCTCTTTCGTGCAAGCTTCACGACGATACTCGCATCCACAGCACGTCGGTGCATCCCTTTGACACAATTTCCACGGGCTTCATCGTAGCGCAACTAGCTCTGGCTGGCAGTAAACTTAGACCGTCAAACATGCTGGTTTTTGCCAACACCGCACCACGCCGCGACAAGAAAGAAGCCAGGCCAAATAATGAGGGTGAAGGTTTGCTTTTCGCCACTCTAAAAAACGGGGTGCAAGTGCTTGCTGTTAACTCAGGCAATTCTCTTTCATTTGTTCGCAATGACATTCAAGAACTATGGAGCACAAATGTTGAAGAGCAAGGTAGCCAATTTCGCTCACGAGACTATTTCCCCTTAGCTGTAAGCAAAGCCTCGAGAAGCGACTTCTCATTTATCAACCACAAACTCTCGATTGAAGAGGTCGTACCCGAACAGCCTAAAGAGGTAGTGGGTTATGTTGACTCCTTCGGCAATATAAAGACCACCATGCGCGCTGGGGACGCCAAGCTAGAGACTTTCACACCAGGAACTCGGTTAAAAATCACCATTGGGGGTCATGTCAGCACAGCCACGGTGGCAACTGGAAGTTTCAATATTATGGAAGGTGACTTAGCATTTTCACCCGGTAGCTCGGGACACGATAAACGTTATTGGGAGATCTTTAAGCGAGGCGGCAGCGCTAGTGATGAGTTTGCTCACCCACCAGCGGGCTCTCCTATTAAAATTCAACCGGCATAATCGCCAAATCCCTTAATCTACCGATGACAAACCGTTATAACGGTTGACTAAATTGGTATGGTAAAGATAACACACCTTGACCACTTCGTTATTTAGCCACTTAGTTATCTAGCCAAACGCCCGAAAGACCAGGATACATGATAGAAAAACAGGCAACAGCAGATGCCCTCCCCACATTATTGTTAGGGGCTAGCATAGTCTCACAGCCCAAGCTTGATGAGGCCTTGCTTACCGCTAAAAACTTAAACGTGCCACTTGCGCGCGCTTTGGCCATGCTCAATACGGTCAGCGAGACGACCATGCGGGTTGTCTTAGAAGCTGAAGAATTGGTGCGCTCGGACAAGGCGACAGTAGACCTTGCTCTCAAGGCTCTGAGGCTGGCCAGGCAGAACAATATGACGATGGAGGACGCCATTGGTGTTCTCAATTCAGTGCATAAAAAAACGCAGACAGTGCAGAGCATTGCCAACCCTCTCACTCAACTGCTCCTTTCAGCTGATTTGATCAATCCCGAGCAATTGGGAAGGGCTGTGATTAAAGCCAAAGACACCGGCATGCAGATGGGCCGTGTACTGGTGCTCAATCGCGACCTTTCAAGCTGGATGATGAACGCTGCTCTTACTGCGCAGTTACTCGTGCGCGACAACAAAGTAACCAAAGATCAAGCCATACAAGCGCTCCTCACTGTAGGCAGAAGGCGTATTAGCATTGAGCAAGCGCTCTTTGAACTTGGCCTCTACTCTGAAAAAGCCGGTCAAACTGTCCGTATTGGCGAACTAGTATTAATGGCTGGTTTTCTCTCAGACGGCGACATGCTTGAATGTATCGAGATTGAACTAGTCAAAGAAAAACAATTTGGTCAGATTCTTTTAGAGCAGGGTCTAGTCACTCACGACCTCCTCGAAGCTGCAATTGTTTTACAAGATATGGTGGCTAATTCAACAGTTAAAGCCTTCCAGGCAGCCGAAGCGCTAAAACAGGTAAAGGCTCGGGGAGTGTCTGTTTATCAGGCTATTGCGGAGAATTATTCAGCAGCCCAGGCACAACCAAAAGAGTTCTTACCGGCTGATCTATTAGTGCAAGCTGGTTTGATTTCGTCATCTGAAATTGAAAAAGTAGTTGATGTCAAAGAAAAGAGTGCTATCAAAGTTGGTAAGAAAGTACTTGCCACCGGAGCAATGAGCGAACCAGTTCTTTATACAGCCTTGCGCACTTATTCGCTATACACCCAAGGCTTCATTTCTTGTGACCAGGCCACTACTGCTCTGAAGAAATGCAAAGACGAAAATATTACTTTAGACGAGGCCCTGGCGAAGATGGGTTGGAACGTTCCCGCTCGCATGCAATGGATATGGTGCTAAAAAAACTATTCCATACAAATTTGGGCACGAGCTTCAGCTTCAGCTTGGGTATTTGCTTAGGTGTCAGCTCGTTCTTGAGCTTGGCCTTGATCAGTCCAACAGCGCCTGCACTTGCTAGTGAATCAGGGCGGGAGCTGACTGGCCAGATTGCAAAAGCACGTCCTAAAATTGGCCTGGCTCTTGGCGGCGGAGGTATGCGCTCGGCAGCGTGCGTTGGTGTTCTTAAAGTACTAGATGACGAGGGCATTCCCGTTGATGTACTAGTCGGTAGCGGCATGGGAGCGGTAGTTGGTGGCTTATATAGTGCCGGTGTAACCCCGAAACATATCGAAGAACAATTCACCGAAAAGAAGCTGATGAGTGCTTATTTGACGATTCCACTGAAGCTGCGCATGCTCATCATTCCTCTTTTTTACACACCCAGATTGGTTGGCATAGAACCTTACGATGGACTCTATCGCGGCAAAAAATTTGCTACTTACTTGAACAAGCAAGTACCAGAGACAGAGCGCAATATTGAAGATCTAAAAGTTCCCTTTGGCGCAGTGGCAGTCAATTTGCTTGATGGCAAAACAGTCACTCTATCAAAAGGAAACTTGGGCAAGGCACTACAAGCAAGTGCCGCAATTCCGGCTTTGCGCAAACCGGTAAAACTATCTGACGGCATCCATGAAGGCTTATTTGTAGATGGTGGAGTCCTCGTAAACATTCCGGTAACTGAAGCAAAGAAGCTCGGAGCTGACATTGTCATTGCTGTCAGCGTGGACGAATCACTTGGCGCTGTTGCTGAAAAAGACTTCCGCAAAATTGGCAGCGTCAGCCACCGGGTCATTACCCTGCACTTCAAAAAAGTAGATGCGGATCAACTAGCTCAAGCCGACTATGTCATTCGCCCTAACGTCGATGGCATCGGCATGGTGTCAGCCAAATCAACCGACGCCAAACATGCCATAGAAGCTGGCGAGATGGCGGCACGAAGTGCCATACCCGCTATTCGCGAATTGATTGAAGACTTCCACAAAAAACAGAACTAAAGAGCCTAGCTTTGCTTATTACTAGCTTTTTCTACTAGCTTGTCAGGGCAGTATCGAGGCTGAGCTTCTTCGTGTTCAGTTCACTTGTGTCCATATGCATATAATTTTCGAGACCGCCCTCAAGCAACCGTTTTACATCGCCAACAAAGCGAGCAGCCGGGCCGCCGTCAATGATGCGGTGATCGAAGTTGAGAGTGATAGTCATCATAGGACGAACCACAATCTTGCCATCGCGTACGACAGCGCGCTGTTCGATTTCGCCGATACCGAATGTAGAAGTTGAGACACATGGCGGAATCAGAGCTTTAGCGCCCCATTTACCAATTGAACTCATACCAAAAGTAGCACCCAGATATTTTAGTCGCACCGCTGGATAGCGAAGACCAAGCCAAAGAATAATGCGACGGAACAGCCATGGCATGTTATTGAAATTATTCTGCCGGTCAAGATGCTCAATGGCGTCCATTTCAGCTTCAGAGTACTGTTTCAGCTCAGAAGCAATTTCCTCGACAGACTTGGTATCTGGATTTTTGATAGCACCGAAGAAAACAGCTGGCTGCTCGCCAATGTAACGTTCTACGGTGAAGCCAGCGACAATATCGTTGAAAGTAACGGTACGGCCCCAAGGAAGCGACGCAGTGCGGCTATCTGGGTGGGCCCGCTGGGCAATGGCAATTGCCTTAAGTAGTATGGCTGTCACTGTCACCTTTGAGCCCATAGTCTTAAGCTGAGCTCTCACTTCTTCTACCCATGTCATATCGACATCGATAAATAAGTAAGTTGGCACTGAAGACTTGCCGATGAAGGTGATCATGTCGACCACATTCCAGCGGGGCCGAGGCAGAGAAGAGAGCGAGAAACCGCCTGTACTATTTTGTTTGTCCATTTTTTCTTCCGTCAGAAAAGCAGAGATAGATTTTAAGACAAGCTTTCGGTGAGCAATGTTCCCAACCTAAGAGGTAGGGTGATCCTTCAATTTCTAGCTTATTAAGGACCATTTGCCAGTCGCTCGTCAGAGAAACCCCAAAACAGCGACTATATTCATTATAGGCTACCTCTTGGCTTTCGAGAACTAACCTCCTGGTTGAATTACAGCTTTTTCAACCGAAGCCGAGCCAAAAATAGGCTTGTTTCCTATTCTTTTGGTCTAAATTAATCTAAATTCAGCGCTGTGTATCTTCTTCGAGCGGAGCTAGACCCTCAGGGTCGGTAAGCTGGCTCTCATCTCGATCTTCCATCGGCGTGTCGCCAGAAAGATTGCTGCGCGAGGCTGAGGCCACATTTGAAACTGGGGTTTGCTTGTAGGGATCGTACTTGAGCACTGCAGGAGAACTTGAGCCAAACTGACTGGAGTTAGACTGGTTAGCGTTAAACTGACTGGCCCCAAACTGATTGAAGCCGGGTTGACGGCCCATCGGCTGTGTACCGCGGTTGGCGTAACTGCCGAAGCTCTGTGGTGCAGATGGCTTTGAGCCAAGACCAGGGAAATGGAAATTAGCGATGCCACTACCAAAAGTGGCAAAGGGATCATTGCTCTTTGGCGCAGTATCAGGAAACGGGCTGGCAAAGGCTTTCTTTCCTGACGTTTGTGACAAGCCAGAGCTGCCAGAGGCCGAGGCTCTATTGATCTTGTCTTCAACCATCTTGTTCAAAGTCGCTTCGCGACGCTTAACCTCTTCCAGTCGCTTCTCTAAAATCACCCTCTCTTCGCGGTTCTGGCCAAGCTGATACTCGCTTTCTTTCTTCAGCTCGAGATACTTGGTGTAGGCGAACCATCCGCCCAGAGAGATACACATAACCAACATGCCAACCGTGACTTCAAGCCACTTAAAGCCATTCTTCTCTTCCACCTGAGGCGAAGTTATATAGTCAAGCTCGTCTTTCATCTCAAGCGCAGATTGGTAGCGCAAATAGACGTCTTGTTGTGTGGCCCGCCCGACAATCAAATCAGCCGCTTCGGAAATCTCTTCATCAACATCTCGCGGAGAGCAAACGGTCAGAGCCAGTGGCTCCTCGCCAGTGAGAAGGAAGTACATGGTGGCGCCCAGAGCGTAAATGTCAGAGCGTGGATCGGCTCCACCCCAGTATTGTTCAGGAGGCGAATAGCCTTGCGAGACAACGTGGGTGTTGTCTCCGTCATCTTGGTAGAGACGAGCAATACCAAAGTCGACCAACTTAACGTTGTCTTTGGTGTCGATCATGACGTTGGACGGCTTCAAATCTCGGTAAATAACTGGTGGATCATGAGCATGAAGATAGTGCAGCACGTCGCAAATTTGCTTAGACCAGGTCAGCACTTGATCTTCAGAGAATGGTTCTTCGCGTTCTTTGAGCATGTCGTGGAGGTTATGACCCTCAACGTACTCCATGACCAGATAATACTCTTCGTCTTCACGGAAAGAATCGAGCACCAAAACAATATTGGGGTGCTGCAATTTACTCAGCACCTTCGCCTCGCGCAAGAAGAACTGCTGCGCTTTTTCTTTGTCTTCATCGCGGAAAAAATCATCACGCAGGCGCTTAACCACGCACTTACGGTTATCGAGGTTCAGGTCGCGAGCAAGATAAACAGTGCCCATGCCACCCTGGCCAAGATAGTCGACAACCTGCCAGCGGCCCCGCAGCACAAAGGGGCCATCCTTGTGGGGATCGCGATACGGTAGTCCATGCTCGAAACTGGATGTCATAAGAGATCTAGTATAACAACATTTAATCTAATTCAAAAGAAGATATTTTAGACAAAGCTCTCTAAATAAATCTAGGCCTTTCGCGTGCTCAGGCGAGAAGGAGTAATCAAGCTCTTTGGTGAAATAGCTGTCTAGCTCTTCTCTCGGCAACTGAGTACGGCGGCTAGCCTCAGCCAAAACATCAGCATAGTCACAGCCCAAACCGAGCACCAGCGAGTCATAGAGAAATTTGTTCAGGGTTTCAAAATCTTGTTGATTGGCCTCCACCCAGCTCTTCCGTGCCGCCCAAACTCCAAACACCATGGGCAGCTGAAAACGCTCAAACCACCACTGGCCCAAATCTCTGCGCTCAAACTGCGAGGCCAGGCCGCTGCTTTCAACTTGCTGATCGGCCGCCAGGGCCCGGTCACCGATAATGACGCAGCCATCAAAAGCCTCATCAGTTGGCCAAGCATCGATTCCAGAGACAAAATCAATAGACTTTAGAAAATCTAGCCCAGTCTGACCGGCGCCAATACCGCCAAACTCTTCGGCCAGCAACACCTTTACAAGATTATTAGAGGTCGCCGACGACTTTGACAGGGCGATTCGTGCGCCTCTAAGCTCAGCCAGTGGCTTCTTGCTAAAAAACAGCACGCTGCCAACAGCCCCACGGCTAGCGATACAAAGCTGGTCGAATAGCCTAAAGCCGCCATCTTCAAGATAGAAATGGGCACTCATCGCCCCCAAGTCAAGCTCACCGCGCGCGTAGGCGCGATTAAGATCGCCTGGAGTATCCATGGCCAACTCAAGGTTGGCCGGCATATTTTTGAGAAATGGCAAAGTGATAGGCAGACAATTGACGAAATCAATCTGACCGAAGACCACAGGCCGATTCAAGAGAAAACTAGTAATTGGGATTTCCAGTGCCAAAAAAATTTGAGCAAAAAAAAGTGGGAGTGGACCTAGAGTTTTCTAGTATATTTCTTGCGGCCGCACTCCCTATTTCAATTATGCAGGTCTAACGTCAGTCGTCAAGAGGTCAAGTAAAAAGTGGTTGCGGTAACAACAAAACCGGTGCGAATGATCGACCTGATTCTTGCTAAGAGAACAGGTGCCCATCACACAAAGAGCGATATCGGCTTTCTTGTGGATGGCATCATGGACGGCAGCATCCCCGACTATCAGCTGGCAGCCTGGCTCATGGCTGTTTGCTGGCAAGGAATGACCTTAGAAGAAACAGCCTGGCTCACCGATGCCATGCGACACTCCGGCCAAATATTAGACTTGTCGGCCATAGGCCCGGTCATTGGTGACAAGCACAGCACAGGCGGTGTTGGCGACAAAACTACTCTGGTATTTGTACCTTTGCTAGCTGCTGCTGGCATACCGATGGCCAAATTATCCGGCCGCGGACTGGGTCACACTGGGGGCACCATCGACAAACTAGAAGCAATCCCTGGCTTCCAAGTTGATATCAGCATCGAACAGTTTATAAAACAAGTAAAAGAAATCGGTATGGCAATAGGCGGACAGACAGCCGAATTAGCTCCAGCCGATGGCAAAATTTATGCCCTGCGTGACGTCACTGGCACAGTCGAATCGATTCCACTAATTTGCGCTTCAGTAATGTCGAAAAAACTAGCGGCTGGTGCTAATTTCATTATTCTTGATGTTAAATGCGGCCGTGGTGCCTTTATGGAAACCGAAGAAAAAGCCATTGAACTAGCTCAAGCCATGGCTGAAGTTGGTCGCATCTTAAACCGCCCGGTTACTGCCGTTGTCACCGATATGGAACAACCCCTCGGCCGGGCAGTCGGTCACACAGTAGAAGTTATCGAAGCAATCGAAACGCTGAAGGGCAATGGACCAGATGACCTCACTGAACTGTGCATGGAGCTTGGCTCTCTTGCTCTGGTGCATGCCGGCAAAGCCAAAGACAACACCGAAGCCCGAGCTAAATTGCAAGAGTTAATTAGCAGCGGCAAAGCCCTGAGCACCTTCGCCACACTGATCAAAGCTCAGGGCGGCGACGACAAAGTTTTGACCGACTACAGCTTAATGCCAACGGCAAAGAACACAAAACCATTTGTGGTGCCAGGTACTGGAAAAAAATGGCTTGAGCACTTGGACGGAAAAAAAGTAGCAGAAGCTTGCAAACTTATGGGAGCAGGCCGCACTAAAAAAGGCGACCCTGTTAATCTGGCAGTGGGTGTCGTGCTACAAATCAAAACCGGCGATGAAACTAGCGGTGGAGCCACTGCAGCAATGGTGCACTACGACACCGAAGAGCAATTTGAAGCAGCTTCGAAAAAGCTTGTGGAAGCCTTTACCTTCTCTGATAAATTTGTCGCCAAACCTAAACTAATCAAGGCCAGCATTTCTTGATGACATCGGTAAGAGCACGGGCCTTAAGGCTAATTCCTTACGGAGTCTTTGACGCTGTAACTAATATGGCCATTGATGAGGCCCTGCTCGAACTGCACTTGCAAGGTAAAACTCCAGCTACCTTGAGATTTTATGGTTGGCAACCACCGGCGGTTTCTTTCGGCTATTCGCAGAAAGTTAGCCCAAGAACTGTCGAAAAAGTTCGCGCTGCTGGCTATGATGCGGTGCGCCGCCCAACCGGTGGCCGTGCAGTTCTGCACGAAGGCGAGCTAACCTATTGCTTTGTTGGCGCCGGACCAAAACAAGACGGCATCGACTTTAGACCCGACGCTGAAATTGCCGGAGCCGCACCATCCTATTGGTTAGAACAAGGCAGCCCCTATGAAGGATTTTTACCTGGTTCAATTAACCAAGCCTACAAAGAAATTTGTGATGCTTTGATTTACGGCTTGAGAGAACTGGGAGTAGCGGCCAGCCTTGGCCGCAGCAATAGTGCTTACAAAGACTACGAAGATTGTTTTCAGGCAACCACCCAAGCCGACTTGCAATTTGAAGGCAAGAAGATTGTTGGCAGTGCCCAACTGAGACGTAGGCACGGTGTGCTGCAACACGGCTCAATCATGATCAATCAATCGCAGACCAAATTATCTGAAATTTTTGGCTTAGCTGAGCGAGACAACAAAGCAGTTCCACCCGAAAGTAAAACTGAAGGATCCTTCAGCTTTTCCGAGGCAAGCAAATGTGATGCAGAATCTGCAGAAGGTGCAGAACCTACAGAAAAAACTGACCGCCACTGCAACTTAATTGACGTGCTTGCCGGTGGTTATGACCGCACCACCTTAGAAGAAGCGATTGGCCGAGGCTTTACCCGCAAGTTTGATTGTCACTTTGCCGTCTACGAGCTAACCGACGATGAAATGGAATTCGTAGAAGAATTGAAAAAAGACAAGAAGCGCTATCAGATTCTTTAATACTTTCGAGCCTGCTGGAAAACAGAGGCTCCCGATTTCGTAATTACCCCACTGACAAAAGGCAAGGGCGCGTATAACCTTGGCTTACGGGTAAATATTAAATAGCTCGTTTTACTAATTATCCAAATTTTCGGTGCCCTCAGCCTGGATAACCCCACAACCGATAGGTTTTGCTTTGGCCGACAATCTCTTCGAACAACCTAAAGCAAAGGAGAAGGGCGAAGCTGCGGCCCTCAAGGTTGACTTGGCTGCAAAAGAGCAGGGCGAACCCAGACAGGAGCCCCTGTCTCTGCTTTCGATTAGCGGCATCGATGCGAGAAAGGCAATAGCCGAGAGCAGGAAACCTTCGGCTGAAGAAATTGCCACAGCAAGCCCAGTCTCAAAACTCAGAGCCGACCAACCACGGAAAGCAGAAATGATTTCAGTGAGTAAGGAAGGGGAATCTCTAAAGAGTATCTACGAAGACGGCATTTTTAAGCTCTACGACGAGCCTGGTAAGAGTCATTTCGGCTTCAAGTTCCTAGAACCAGGTGGAGGGAACAAAGAGCGCTTATCAGCCAGTGCCGCTCCGAAAAACAAAGTAGAAGACATCTTAGGCACGATTTCATTGCAGTACCGCGTCAAGTTTTAAGGCAATATCCTCAGACGCCGTTCTTTGCGTTTGGGCTTTGCGCCCTCTTCGCCTAGTTCTTCGGGTGGAACAATCTCCATAATTTCTCTTTTGCGCTCAGCTTCAAGAAAATCTTTGAATTGTTCGACAAACTGCTCTGGGCAGACAGTGACCTTGGTCACTTCACCCATAAAGAAGTTAAGAGCCATCTCTTCAGACATCTCATGGCGAGCTATGACAGGCAAAACGCCATCGTTCATCCAGCGATAACCTTCTTGCAATGGCAAGATAAAATGATTACCTGGTCTCAAAACCTCAACATTGGTGATGCCCGATTGCACCAAATGGTTGGTCAACCCTTTAGACAAAGGGAGGATATTAGCCGACTTAGAAAGATTGATAAAGACCTGATAGGTAGAACCTTCGGCCACTTGAAACAACTTGAGACCAGTTAGGCCAGCCGACAAGAGAGCAGCGCTCAGCTTTTCCCAAACATTTCTATCAGCGTCACGATCTTCTGGATTAAACTGCAAAATCAGAAACGACTCAGTTTGGTGAACGCTGAGAGCTCTATATGCTTTAGATTCTTTTGAGATAGAAGAAAGAATCTCTTCATCGCTCAGTTGATGGAACTGGCTCAACTGTCGCCAATTAGCACTAGTATTAGCACTACTAATAGTGCGGGCATAGCTGCCAAATCGCGATGAAAACAGCTTGAGAAAGAGTGCTTTAGAATCTAGGGCAATTGCAGGAACAAAAGACGCTGCAACTATTGATGGTGGCTGAGAATTAGTAATGACTGATTCCTCTGCGGGTGATTGTGAATGTGCCTAGAATTATGGCATCAAATTTAGTGCCATCAATTTACAGGCTACATTTAAATTTAATCGTAGTGCTGATAGCCCAAATGTTCAAGCCCTAGTAGCTAGTTTTAACCCGAGCTTACCAAAGCAAACCTATTTAGTAGGATAGTTGCATATACAACTGACAACTTATGAAACATGCCACCATTTTAAAATACTTGAGTACTCAAGTATTTTGCAAAGCCATTATCCCCGGTGCCAGAACTTTTCTTGATAGCAAAAATAGGTGTATATACACCTATTTCTAAAAAGCGTTACCTCTAATGCAAACACTCATTTGCAAGTTGGAACCAAACCCGGTCAGCGAAGCCAGAGGCGGATCTATCCAAAACCCTACTTGACAGCCGCGTGGCTTCAAGAGTACATTAAGGGCGCTCGGCTTTTTCGAGCCGCCTGTGAAAGCTCTGCAATCACAAGTGCCTGGAGTCTCTTACTAACTACAACCCTATGCAACGGCACTTCTTTCTTTGAGGGAAGTATTCATTCGCCATGTCATTTTTGACAGGCGAAAGTTTTGACCTGTCGAAGTACAAGAAGAACCAGAAGAATTCGAAGCAGCCAAAGGCTTCGAAGTCTTCGAAGTAGCTTTGCATTACTCACGGAGGGCTCAAAAATGATTGAGCATATTGAGGCGCCCGATTACTCGGACGCTAGCGCTTCTGCGCCCACTAATACCAATGAAACTAGTGACACTAATACTTCGAAAGGCTCGAGCAAAAACTCACGTCAGAGCACCCAAACTCTCGATAGAGAGGAGCGCAACAACTTCCTGGATGGCTTTGCCGAGCGCTGGGCTCAAGAGCCAGCGGCCCCTATTAAGAACCTCTGGTTCAACGGTGCCAACTTTCTGATCATGACATTCGGAGTAGTTATTCCAATTTTACTGCCAGCCTGGTTTGCCATCTGTGAAAACAAAAGACTCGTGTTGCTGCTCTTCTCTCATCCCCTAGAAACTCTAGCTGCACTAGCTCTCTGTCTATCAATCCCGATCACCAATTTGAAACTGCACCGGGCCATCTGCAAAGGTAATTTTGTCTTTGGACTAAAACCCGGGCTAGCCGCCGGACTTGCTTTCGGCACAGCAGCGACCATTGCCACTGGTTGTCTGGCAGCAAACATCGTCAATGTAGCCTTCATATTCTCCCCCAATTCACTGCTCATATACAACCTGCAAACAGTTGCAATGCTCTATACAGCCTCAGCTTTGGTTTCACTGCAACTTGTTCTAGCCATAAGAAAAACCAAAGAACTAGATTCGGCAAGACGAAGAATTCTTACCTATCTTTCTGTCGGTGCCCTAACGGCAGCGGCGATTCTCGTCGGTAGCGAAATACAGACACTGGTTTGCCACTACTTCGAGCGGCAAGCGCTTAATTCGAATGCAAAAATTAGTCTACCGGCACTTTCGCTATTGCGAAAATCGAACTGCGAGAGGCAATTAAGGCTTCTCTGCGCCGACACTCGCTCTGCCGGTTTCGCCGGAATCTTCATTCCCTTAAAACAGAGTGAAGCAGAAAGACTCTACTTTATGCTAGAAGGCAAGCCATTCGTCATTGAAAACAAAACTGACTCGGCAGTTTCAATTTCAATTGCCGATAACAACTCTATGACCTCAACCTATTACATGAGTGCCGATGAATTGAAGAATTTTGCTATAGGAGAGAAAGTCTCAGGTATCTCGCTTACCCGCTCAACCATCAATGGCAACATTCATCCAGACAGTCTCTCAGCAACATTGGTGTGGACTATGGTATTTCAAAACGATAGTAGAGAGCTACAACCAGCTAGAGCCGAAATAGCATTGCCTGAGAATGCCGCAATAACCGGTGCAAAGGTTTGGATAAATGGCGAAAGCATTTCTGGCGATTTTACTCGAAAAGATAGCCAATCTGCTTTCAGCTACACTCCCGGTTTCGATGGCAGAGTGACCGAACTTGGCAGGGGCAAGTACCTGCTGCAAAGCGGCACCCTGCAGCCAGACAGCCAAATGAAAATGCAAGTAACGATGGTGCTGCCCATGGACCTAGAGCAGCTTGAAAGTGCACAAATCAAATTACCGCAAATTGTTGCCAGCAATTTTTCACTGGAGGGTGAGCATAACTTAGAACTTCTATCAGATAACAATATTGAAAATTCCTTGTCTGCTTTTACAACGGGGCAAAGAGCTGATGGACTTAAGTTCTTGTCCGGTGCACTCACTGCAGACCAAATTGAAAATTCACCAGTTTCAATACTCTGTAAAAGAAACCCAATCACAGCACTCGCATCGTACAAAGACACTGGTCTTTTCAAAGACCGTCTTCACAAAGACAAAGTCGCTACAGCGACTGCTGTCAATGACAACAATGGGCTCTATTTGATTAGAAAGATTGAGCAAACTGTTGCAAATGCTCCAGGGCGAGTAGCTGTGGTATTGGATGGCTCAACCGAAACAATCAAATATCTCGACCAAATCAAATTAGCTCTCCAGCGAATTCCCAGCGGCATCCCCGTGTCACTAATGGTGGCAAGCAACGAGGACAAAACTTTCACAAAACCAGAAGACCTGAAGACAGCCATGACCAAACTTAAAGAAGTTAACTTCACAGGAGGGCAGGAGAATCTCAAGACCCTGGTGAAAGCCGCTGAATTTGCCGGCCAAACCAAAGAAGGAGTAGTTCTATGGATACACGGAAAGCAGCCAGCATTTCACAAGGAGATCTACATAATTTCGCCCTTTGCCTTCAAACCAGCTCTTTATGAGTTTGCCTATGATGCAGCAGAGGCAGTGGACGATAACTTCTTTAGAAACCATAGTGAGCTGGCTAACTTTACTCAAGTAACAAGAAGCGGCAATCAGCTTGCTGACTTGAGTAGGTTCTTTCGCCGCTGGCAAGCTGGAAGGCATGAATACACTGTGGTTTCAAAACTAAGCCCAAGCCCAATACAAAATGTGGCTGTGCCCAGCGCAGCTGTAGAAAGTGAGGTTAGAGCGCTATTGGCTCGCAGCGTAAACTCTGAACTAATTGCTCAGAATGCCGCGGAAGAATCGGCTGGATTTGCCCGAATGACCGGTATCGTTTCGTTATACAGCTCAATCAATTTCAAATTGAGAGAAGCAACAGTGGCTCTATCTCCGACCTTCCAAGGTGCGACCAATGGCACGATCTCACCACAAAACCCTGAAGCGCCTGTAGTTTATGGAGTAAATACAGCTGGTACAGTTCGTGTCAACAACTTGGCCAACCTGGAAGCACTCCTGAACATCATTGCCAACAGCACCGAAGCAATAATGCTAATTGCAGGAATCGTGAGCATGATCGGAGGAACAGTCTTGAAAGGCAGCAGCGTAAAACTATTTCAAAAGCTGGAAGTGAGCCGCACGAAGCTGATTCTTGGAGGAGCAATCTGTATCATGCTTGGTTTAGCGTTCCCTGGAATGCTGAATTTCTTAGTGGCATCAGCTCGCGATGCTGCACTGTTCAACTAGGATCTCAAAAAAAAAGAGTCTCCAAAGAGAATCTCATTGGCGACAAACTCAGTCAAGAAGCCTGACTTCTACCCGACTCTCATCGGGTAGAAGTTTCAGGGCTTCAGCATAATTTTCATCAATTTCGGCTAGGGGTATCAAGACGAAAGCGCGCTCGTTCATATGCGGGTGAGGGATGGTCAAACCGTCTTCACTGACAGTTTGATTGGCGAAAGTCAAAATATCCAAGTCAATTATGCGCGGCCCCCAACGAATAAGACGCTCCCTTCCCATGGAGCGTTCGATAGCAAGTAATCCTTCAAGTAATTCACGAGGCCCCAAATTAGTTTCGAGTGCCACTGCGGCGTTGATAAAATCAGGCTGGTCCACCACACCCCAGGGCTTGGTGGCATAAAGACTAGATTTGCTGAGAACACTGCCCAAATTAGACAGACGAGAGATGGCCTCATTGACGTTGCAGACAGCATCACCAATATTTGAACCGATACCGATATAAGACTTACTTTTAATAGAGTCGCTCATTTAATCGTTCTCGCAATTGGAGTAATTAGGGTTAGAGCGACGAAGTACTACTTCAGGAGTGCATCCAGCCAAAATATTTGGTTTCGCGATGGCCACCTGAACAGAGCGAATACGTCTATCTTCGAAAATTGCATGCACTATATCAGCAGCAATGCGCTCCATGAGATTGTAAGAAGTCTCCTCGATGATTCGTCTTACGAGTTTGTTGACTCCGCTGTAATTGACAGTGTCTTCCAAAGTGTCTGATTTGCCTGGTTTTGCTAGATTAATTTCAAGCTCAATATTCAAAACGAAGTCTTGAGCCTTATCTTTCTCTCCAGGATTTGCTCCATGGTGACCAGCAACCACCAAATTCTTTAGCCTAATTAAATCTGGCATTTTCACCCTCTGCTAGCTTGCGTCAGACCAATGGCTCGGTCTCCACTGTCGAACGATGGCATCTGCCACTCTCACAGTATCAATAATTTCAGCTACATCGTGCACCCTGACGATATCGACACCAGCCTCAATACCAAGAGCAACGGTGGCAGCCGTACCAAACACTCGCTCGTGGGCTGGACGACCAGTCAATTTTCCAATGGTTGATTTGCGAGAGGTACCCAATAAGACGGGAAAGCCCAGAGCAGTAAGATTACTCAACCCAGCCAGCATTTCAACATTGTGGTCAGCTGTTTTGCCAAAGCCAATACCAGGATCAAGAATTATCTGATCCTGACTAAGGCCACATTGTAGAGCCTGGTTTGCAGCCTGTTTCAAATACGAGCAGACCTCGCTGACCACAGATTCCGCATAAACAGCACTAGCCTTGTTGTGCATAATAACCACAGGACAGCGGTGGTGCTTGACGCTATCAAGTAATCCCTTTTCTAAGCCCCAAACTGAATTGAGGATGTCAGCTCCGCACTCAAGAGCCTCTGTCAAAACCGCAGGGCTATAGGTATCAATGGAAATGATCGCATCTGTGAACCTGCGCAGCTTAGTCAATACCGGTAAAACTCGCTCCGCTTCTTCTTCTTCACTAATAGCAGTATGACCAGGCCGAGTTGACTGGCCACCGATGTCGATGAGATCAGCACCTTGCTTGATTTGCTCAAGGGCCAAGGAGACGGCCCTGTCTGTATCGACAATGCCGTCTCCCGAGAACGAGTCAGGGGTTACATTAACAATTCCCATGACAAATGTTCGCTCACCGAACTTAAGCTGCTTATTGCGGATAGTTAACTCGCAGTAGGCACTCACTAGCAGGCCATGGTCAAAGCGACTGAGCCTTGCTCTTGCGACAGGCCGGTTCGCTTCATCTCAATACCATCAAGTGCCTGCCAGAGATGCTGTGCTGCTTTCTCTGCCGAATCAAGCGCTAGTTGAATTGCCAGGTCTCGGTCACCAGCCCTGGAATTTAGTTCTTGCTCTATTAGTTCTTGCCAAACCTTTGTGTGCTCAATATCGGCAGTGGAATGGATAGAAAAATACTTGTAGGCTTTAGCGTCGGCACCGTAACGTTGTTTCAAACCAACTGCTTTCTCTTTAGCGATGCGAGGCACTTGCGACTCATAAGCACAAAAAGCAGCAAGAGCTTCAATGGTGGTGCCATTACTGGCAGTATTACTGAAGAAGTCCACTAATTCATTGACTTGAGGAAGAATCTCAGCACCTTCAACTTCGCTGCGATCAGCTCCCATTCCAGCTGCAAAATCTAACCAGATATCAGAGTGTGAGCGTTTGTCAGACGATAGTGCACCCAGCTCATCCTCGCGATTGTCTTTGATCGCTTGCTTTAGTCCACCACCTTCAAGGCGATTCTCAAGCATCTCAAGATAACCAGGGAAAGCTTCAATGTGCTTGTAGTACTGACTTGAGTACATACGCAAATCGTCTTTAGTAAGTGAACCGTTTGTCCAAGCCTGATAAAAAGAGTGAGTGAGCAGGTCATATTTTTCAATTCGAGCATTGAATTCGCACCAAAAAGCTGTCGTATCCATCAGTAAGCCTCCGCAATTGGTATCACTCAAAGTTAATTCAGTGAAGCTTAGAACACAAGCAAACATCAACTAGATTGAGCAAATCGAAACGTCAAAGCGACATGAAACAAGTTTCGAACTAAATCGGGAATTTTCTAAATTGCAAAATATAATGCCCCACCGGTAAACCGATAGGGCATTGATATTAGCTTTTAAGCTTGCATACTGGTTAGTACTTTAGAGGAAAACCACTAAAGACGACACGGGCTGCAATTTAATAACGGCCTCTGCCGCCACCGCCGCCGCCATCGCGGGACTTAGGCTGGGAAACGTTAACTGCAATCTGTCTGCCATCAACTTCACGTCCGTTGAGAGCTTTAATTGCAGCTTCAGCTTGGGCTTGGGTCGCCATTTCTACGAAAGCGAAACCACGTTGTCTGCCAGTCTCACGATCGGTTGGGATCGCTACTGATACAACTTCGCCGTACTCAGCAAAAAGATCTTGAAGATCTTGCTGTGTAGTTTTGAATGAAAGGTTTCCTACAAACAATTTGTTATTCACGTCAATTTTCCTCTTACGACCGCAAAATCTCAGTTTATCGAGACAATTGGTCCTTTTGTACTGTACTAGTTTGGCATGGTTTTACGTTTGAAACCATAGCCAAGTCCATTTGGCAAAGTTGCCTTAAGCAGTCTTTACCTAATCTCTGCTGAACCATCCGACTTAGGCGCTTTTTGGGCAACCTGAGCCTTACCCTTGGCTTCACTTGGAAGATCTGCCGGGAGTTCATCAGAGACCACACCGTTGCCTTTCGGCCCCGTTGTAGGAACTTTATCCGCTATTTGCGGTTTTTCTTCATTAGACCTAGCTAAGGCAAGCGTTTTTTCGCGCTCTTTCAAGAGCTTGACTACCTTGGCTAATTTGCGCAGATTGGCTCGAGCCTCGAATTGCTCGGTTATATCGACGTCGTGTCTTTCAATCATTTTCCATTCGCGAATGGTACGGTCGAGCAAAGCCTTGTCTATTTCGGTGTCTTTCGACTTACGCAAGATACCAGTCATAGAGCGAGCGAGCAGTACGTGGCCAGTGGGGTCACCGGGATCAAACTGGACAGCTTTCGAGAGCTTTCTATAGGCCTCTTTGAAATTACCTTCAACTAGTGCCTGCTCACCACCAAAGCGCATGTAAGAAGCTTCAGACATACGACCACTGATACCTTTGCCAAAGAAAGCAGCATTGGCAGGCTCTCTTGAATACGAGGTAGCATCGTCATCATTAATTTGCGGCGAAATGGTATCAGCCTGCGCCACCTGACAATTCAGAATTGCCCCGGCGAGGGAGGATAGAGCTAAGCCAAAGATAGCGCCTACTTTCATATGGTTACTTCTCAAGGTTCAACATCTGTATTTTTCAAAGTAACGTCAGCGATGTCAACATGCTGACCAGTCTGGATATCTGAGATTTCCGCTTCTAACTCAGTAATACGTGTGTCTATACGGGCGATTTGAGTCAACTCTTCTTGAATTTTCTCTTGCAAGACACGACCATCAATCGTTGAATTTTCAAAGAACAATGTATAGGTACGTTGTCCGATGGTTTGCAAATGCTGAGTCTTTTCTGAAGTCAGTGACATCACAGTCATCTTCAGCTTAGCCGCTTTAGCAGCGCGATTGGTCTGATCAGCGGCCTGCTTAGTCGCTTCTTTAACCTTGTTGAAAATGTTATCTAAACCGGCCATGTCACTATCTCATGCTTTGACTAAAAAAGAGAAACCAACCTAAACAGTTATGGAACCATCAGACAAATTGAAACGCTGATGAATCAATCGCACGGCGTCCCGGCCGTGTTTGGCAGAAGTGATAACACTCATGCGCATGTCTCCAGTGGCTACCATTTGCACAGGGATGCTGGCATTGTGCAGCACCTCAAAGACTCCAGCTACAACTTCTGGCCTATTTGTCAGCCGCCTGCCCACTACTGAAACCTTGGCGATATCAGTTTCTACCTGCATGAGCGGATTGCCTAAACTCAAGGCTAGCGATTCAATTAACTGCTGAACCCGCGGCAATGCAGACTTTTCTATTGTGAAAACTAACTCTTGCGACGGCTCATCTTCGTGCTTCAGTACCATCACCATATCAGTTTGAATACCAAGCTCTTGCAAGCGGGTGAATAGCGCTGATATTCCTTCTAGTGGTTTGCTTTCGTTGACATTGTCGAGACTTTTGAGAGTAACGCTAGCCGAATTCATATCACAAGAAATGCCAGCAATAGCGTATTCAGGAGAAGCTACTCGATGGGTAATGAGGGTGCCAACGTCTTCTGGTACGAAGGTGGAGCGCACTCTTATTGGCACTTGATTGTCCATGGCAAGTTCTACCGATCTAGCATTCATCACCTGTGCTCCCGTGGCAGCAAGTTCTAACATCTCTTCGTAGCTGACCGATGGCAGTTTTCTGGCATCCGAAATAATTCGCGGGTCAGCAGTATAAACCCCTCTTACATCAGTATAGATGTCGCAGCGATCGGCGCCCAAAGCAGCGGCAAGTGCTACAGCAGTGGTGTCGGAACCGCCCCGACCAAGGGTGGTTAACTCTTCGTTTTCAGTCACTCCCTGAAAACCCGCAACTACGGCTATTTCGCCACGAGCCAGCGACGACTCAAGGCGATCAGTGCGCATTTCTTGAATTTTGGCTACGCCATGGCGGCTCTCAGTGATAATGCCAGCCTGAGCTCCAGTGAAAGACTTAGCTTCGTGGCCCATAGTTTGAATGGCCATGGTCATCAAAGCAATCGAAACTTGCTCGCCTGTGGCTAGAAGCATGTCCATTTCTCGGGGATTGCGTTCACCCGATGTGGGAGTAATTTGCTCTGCTAGAGATATAAGATGATCAGTCGTGTGACCCATGGCTGATACCACTGTAGTGACCTCATGGCCTTCGCTAGCAGCTTTCACCACTATCTCGGCGGCTTTGCGAATCTTATTTACGTCTGCGACTGAGGTGCCACCGAACTTTTGAACGATACGGGCCATGAATCTCGATTATCTGCCAAAGGAAAAACTGATAGAAGTACCACCTGACAATGATAGCGGATGCACCAAAGCAAAAGAGAAAGGCGTTACCAAAAAAATCTAATCAATTTTTCACTTTGGCGACAAAATCTCTTGCACTAAATCTCTTGCACTAGATCTCTTGCACTAGATCTCTTGCATAGGTATGCGGATATCTGTACCAGCAGCAAAATCAAGAGCTTCTTCATAGCCAGCATCAACGTGACGAATCACGCCCATGCCCGGGTCAGTTGTAAGCACACGGGTCAAACGCTCGGCAGCCTCAGGGGTGCCATCGGCAACGATAACCTGACCTGAGTGCAAAGAATAACCCATGCCAACACCACCACCATGGTGCAGCGAAACCCAGCTGGCGCCGCCAACAGCATTGATCATGGCGTTCAAATAGACCCAGTCGGCCACAGCATCAGATCCGTCTTTCATCGCTTCAGTTTCACGATTGGGTGAAGCCACCGAGCCAGAATCAAGGTGGTCACGGCCAATCACAATCGGTGCTTTTACTTTGCCTTGAGCTACTAGATCATTCATGATTAAGCCCATCTTCAGACGATCGCCATAGCCAAGCCAGCAGATGCGAGCAGGTAGACCTTGGAATTTAACGCGCTCGGCGGCCAGTTTGATCCAACGGCAAAGCTCTACATTATCTGAAAAGTTAGCGAGGATGGCTTGGTCAATAACGGCAATATCTTGCGGCTCACCGGAGAGCGCCGCCCAGCGAAAAGGCCCTTTTCCTTCGCAAAAGAGTGGGCGAATGAAGGCTGGAACAAAGCCAGGGAAATCAAAGGCATCTTTGACACCGTGATTGAAAGCTTCTTGGCGAATGTTGTTGCCATAGTCAAAGGTAATTGCGCCCCGTTTCTGAAATTCGAGCATCGCTTTGACGTGGGTAACAATGGCGCTGTCAGCCAATTGTAGATATTCAGCCGAATCACTAGCACGCAAGCTAGTGGCAGCAGCAATCGACATGGGCTTGCCGTCTTTAGCTAGCGGAATATAACCATTGAGCGGGTCATGGGCCGAGGTCTGATCGGTAACAACATCAGGCAGGAAGCCAATTTCAAGCATACGCGGCAGCAGATCGGCAGCATTGCCACAAAGACCAATAGATACAGCTTCACCCTTTTCTTTAGCAGCCTTAGCCAATGTGAGAGCATGCTCTAAACTGTCAGCCTGCACATCGAGATAGGCTGTTTCCAACCGTCTTTCGATTCTAGTTTGATCAGCCTCGATACAAAGAGCTACCCCTTCATTCATAGTGACAGCCAGTGGTTGAGCGCCGCCCATGCCGCCAAGACCAGAGGTGAGAACAATTCGACCCTTGAGGCTACCAGCAAAATGTTTGCGCGCTAGGGAGGCAAAGGTTTCATAAGTCCCTTGCAAAATGCCCTGAGTACCTATGTATATCCACGAACCAGCAGTCATTTGGCCAAACATCATCAGGCCTTTTTTATCGAGTTCGCGGAAATGCTCCCAGGTTGCCCAATGTCCAACAAGATTGGAGTTGGCGATTAGAACTCGCGGGGCATTGAGATGGCTTTTAAAAATGCCCACGGGCTTGCCTGATTGAATGAGCAAAGTTTCATCATTCTCAAGGCCAATCAAAGCTTTCACTATCGCTTTGAAACAAGGCCAGTTGCGGGCAGCTTTGCCTGAGCCACCATATACAACTAAGTCATTTGGACGTTCTGCCACATCAGGGTCAAGGTTATTGAGCAGCATGCGCAGAGCAGCCTCTTGCACCCAGCCTTTAGTGTTGAGTTTGTCGCCGTGGGGAGCACGCACAGTAATCGCTTGATCTGAAGCGAGAATTGCTTTGACTAGCTCGGCGCCTGAAGAAATATCTTTAGAGGTACCAGTAGAAGCGCCTGCTGTGGTGGTCATTTGAATTTTCCCCTTTGCTCAAGAATGAATTATGAGAGAATTTATGAAAGAATTACTGCATATGCGGCGTAAGAGCGGCTAAGCGGCAATAATAGCTTAATTGCTCGGCTTGGCCCTCAGTACTTAATAAAGATCCAATTCTAAGAGCAGACGGTCAAAACTCTAAGTTCAAAAAATTCAGTTCAAATAGTCACAAAATAAAAGGGGTTACTCTTCATGGTCAAGGAATTAAGTAAGAAAGAGCCGAAAGTCGAAAAGACTTTTGAGACCCTCTCTGGCATTCCTCTTAAGGCTGTCTATGGGCCTGAAGATATCAAAGATTTTGACTATAAAGCAGCTCTGAATGACCCAGGTAAATTCCCGTACACCCGCGGCATCCACGACACCATGTATCGCGGCAAAATGTGGACAATGCGCCAATTTGCAGGATTTGGTGGACCGGAAGAAACCAATGCCCGCTTCAAGTATTTACTCGCCACTGGTCAAACCGGTCTATCTACTGCCTTTGACTTGCCCACGCTGATGGGCCTTGACTCAGACAATCCAAAATCCCACGGCGAAGTAGGTGTCTGCGGCGCGGCCATTGATTCGCTCGAAGACATCGAGATTCTATATAGAGATATTCCACTCGACAAAATTTCTACCTCTATGACCATTAACGGTCCTGCGGTGATTATTTATTGCATGTTCCTGGCTAATGCTCGCAAACGCGGCTTTGACTGGAAGCTCTTGAACGGTACTCTGCAAAACGACATTTTCAAAGAGTACACAGCCCAAAAGACTTATTTGATTCCACCACGTCCAGCTCTAAAACTGATTCAAGACATGATGGTTTTCTGTACAGAGAACGTACCGAGATGGAACACCATTTCAGTTTCGGGCTATCACATTCGCGAAGCTGGTGCTACAGCGGTTCAAGAACTCGCCTTCACCCTTGCTGATGGCTTTGCCTACGTTGATGCTGGTCTTGAAGCCGGTCTCAAGCTCGATGATTTCGTGCCACGTCTTTCATTCTTCTTCAACGCCCATATTGATTTCTTCGAAGAAATTGCCAAGTATCGTGCTGCTCGCAGAATTTGGGCCAAGCGTTTGCGCGACCACTATGGCGCTACCGACGAGCGCTCACTAAAACTGCGCTTCCACACCCAGACAGCAGGATGCAGTCTGACAGCTCCTCAACCCGAGAACAATATTATCCGCACCACCATCGAAGCTCTAGCTGGCGTGCTTGGTGGCACACAGTCACTGCACACCAATTCGATGGATGAAGTACTCGGTCTTCCCACCGAGAAAGCCGCTCACATTGCCCTTCGTACCCAGCAAATTATTGCTTATGAAACTGGGGTGGCAAACGTTTCCGATCCACTAGCTGGCTCCTATTATGTTGAGTGGCTCACTGACGAGATGGAGCGCGGCGCCAACGAGTACTTCAAACAAATCGAAGAAATTGGTGGTGTCATTGCCGGCATCGAGAAAGGCTACTTCATGAAAGAAATCGCCGACTCTGCCTACAAGTTCGAGCAAAAAATGCAATCGGGAGACCGGGTATTTGTCGGCCTCACTGGCTTCAAAGAAGAAGCTCCTGGAGCCAAAATTGAAGTGCTGAAGATTGGCCTAGAATACGAAGAGAGACAACTAGCTCGTATCAAGGCCTTGAAAGAGCGCCGGGATAATGCCCGAGTTGAGAATAGCTTGACTGCTCTCAAGCAGGGCATGCGCGATGGCAAAAATTCGTTCCCATTCCTGATGGAAGCGGTTGAAGCCTACGCCACACTAGGTGAAATTTGCGACGCTATGAAAGACGTGTGGGGCGCCTACCGAGAAAACGCTGTTCTCTAAAGTTCAGAGTTTCTAGTGTCACTTAAGTAAGAAGAGAGCAGGCGATCAGATGAAGAAAACAATTGCCCACCTGGTCGCCGCTACATTAACAAAAGCAGTGCCAGTTTTTGCTACTGCTTTTACCACCGCCCTGGCTTGTAGCCTTGGGCTAGTTTGCTTAAGCGCTGACGCCGTTGAAAACAAACGTGATCAAGGCATCAAGCTCTACAACGCCAAAAACTTCAAAGACGCTGGTCAGTTACTTGATCAGCATCTGACTGTTTACCCACAAGATGTCTACGCCCTCTATTACGACGCCCTCGCCTGTCAGGCTCTGGGCAATATGGGCAAGGCCAAAATATATTATCGTCAGGTGGCTACACTGGCTCCCAATCATCAACTGGGCGGCTATGCCAAAGCCGTACTGCGACAAATCGACCCTAGTTTTGCTGGTGGACAAAGTAGTTCTTCTTCAAGCTCTGGTTCAGCAGCGGTTGCCAGCTACAACACTACGGCATCGGCTTCCACCAAGCTTGACCCCAGCATACCGATGGAATGGGATGTCTACTGCACCCCAGGCGAGCACGGTGTTTGGGTCGATGTTGAAATTCAAGGACGGCGCGTAAAAATGGTGTTTGACACCGGGGCACCAACTGTCTTTATCGGCAAGAATCAAATGGAAGAAGCTGGTATCGCCATGCCGCAAGTTGCTGCTAATGGAAAAACAGGCGGATCGTCAGCAGCTGGCCTTGTGGCAGCCTGGAATTTGCCCATGAAGGTTAAAGTCGGGCCGGTCGAGAGAACTGTCATGGTTCAAGTGGTGGAAACCAATCATGCGGACCCACTGCTTGGCCAGAGTTATGCCGGGATGTTCGAATACACAATTGATCCTGGTGCTAAACGTATTCACTTCAAACAGCGTGGCTACAATACCGGCGCCAACCGCAATGCCTACGAAGTACCTTACACCTTTAGACAAGCAGGCAGTCGCATTATCGTCAATGTTGAAATCAACGGCAAAGCTAACCCATGCATGTTCGACACCGGCAACTCTGCTTGCGGCATTATGTTCCACAGCCCCGCTCAAGCCCTTCAATATGGCGTACAAATTCCTGATGATGCAGAGACCATTATTACCGGCGGCGTTACCGGTCAGAGCGCGGCTAAGTCTTTTACAGTTAGAAGAGCAAAACTGGGCCCAATCGATCGCACAGACTTGCCTATAACCGTATCAAACACAGGCAGCACTGAACTACCACTACTGGGCCAGCCTTTCTGGCAAGGTTATGAATACACAATCAATCACCAGAAGAAAGTAATTGAGTTCGTGCGCCGCTAAATAAGTAGTCTTAACAGACCTAATAGTCTTAGTGGATCAGTCCGTTCATAGACATAATCAGAAGAGAAACACCAAAAACTAAGCGGTATCCCACAAATATCCAGGTATTGTGCTGCTGTAAATAACGTATCAGCCAGGCAATCGATAGATAGCTCACCACTGTGGAAGATACCAAACCAACAGCAAGACTGGTCATCCCAGTGTCGCCACCCAAACCGTCTTTAGCCATGTGATACAACTCAAGCAGCCCAGCGAGAGTCACGGCCGGAATGCCAAGCAAGAAGCTGAAACGAGCAGCTTCAGCTCGCTTCAAACCCAAAAGCATAGCCATAGTCAGAGTTGAACCACTGCGAGAGCAGCCCGGAATAAGAGCGATTGCTTGAGCTAAACCAACAAGAGCACCATCTTTTCCGGTGATGTCATCAAGCGTACGCACATGCTTAGCAAATTTCTCTGCCACCACCAGTAGCAATCCCATTACTATTGAGGCACAAGCAATGACATTGATAGAACGCAACGGGCCACCGTCTTGCTCTAACAGCGGCTTAAGCAGAAGGCCGATAACACAAATAGGAATAGTACCGACGATAATGGCGCCAACCATGCGTAAATCACGATCGCCATAGTCTTTATTCTTGATGGCAGCCAGAGCACCAGTGGCGATACTAACTAGATCTTTGAAGAAATAAGCTAAGACAGCCACTACCGACCCCAACTGAATAACTGCACTATAGGCTGCTCCAGGATCTTGCCAGTGACAAAGAGCTGGCACCACGCGCAAATGGGCAGTAGAACTAATTGGCAAAAACTCAGTCAGGCCTTGGACAACTCCAAGAGTGAGTGCTTCTACCAGAGAGACAGGTTCGGCCATGATTGATACCTAGAAGAGCGAACGCTGTGCATTATCGCAGAACTTCACTGTCTGGCTAGAGCATCCCGATAGATATCTGATCGAGATATCGAAAATTCTTTAGCCGCTTCAGCGCAGGCTCTAGAGAGTTTTACACCAGACTGCATTGCATCATTTATATAGGTATGTACTTTCTCTCTTTTCTCGTCGTTGGTAAGCCAATCACTCATGTCCTCAGTTTGGCTCTCGCAACCACCTAAAACCAAAACACATTCGCCGCGAACCTGCTGCCCTTTGACATGGTCGAGGATAGTAGCGAGAGTGCCACGTATAAATTCTTCGTGCAATTTGGTTAGCTCCCGCACCAGGCAAGCCTTGCGCTCGCCACAATGCGCGAGAAACACTTCTAGGGTGCGCTCTACTTTATGAGGTGAAACGTAGTAAACCGAGGTACGAGGCTCTTTTGCCAGTGCCTGTACCTTGGTATTTAGCTCGCCTTGCTTATCAGGCAAGAAGCCCTCGAAGCAAAAACGGTCAAGGGGCAGGCCGCTGCCCACTAAGGCCAAAACAAAAGCCGATGGGCCGGCGATAGGAATGATGCTCATTCCAAGAGTAATGGCGCTCTCTACAACCGGATGGCCCGGGTCACTAATCAAGGGCATGCCAGCATCGCTAATTAGGCCTATGGTTTGCGACTGGTTGTTGATTTCTTCTAGAAAGCGCAAACGCTCATGCTCGTTGAATTTATGGCAACTGATCATGCGTTTCTTCAAGCCCAAGTGATTGAGTATCTTGATAGATATTCTTGTGTCTTCTGCCAATATCAGATCGCATGTACTGAGAGCATCAATTACACGCGGAGATATATCTGCAAGATTTCCAATTGGAGTTCCTATTATGAACAACTTTCCCGACACGTTGACAACCCTCAATCTCTACTTGTTCAAAAACTAGGCGGCGGTGGAAACACCCAGACAGACAAGTATTAGAGCATTTTATCTTTGAATGCAGTTAAGCTATCTACACTTGGCAAGCAAAGTTTTGAACAGGTTTTCTACAGCTGTAAGTAATTTAATTGAACAGCTTAAGCAGAGCAACTTGCTATGCAAAAAAAACCGTCTCTCCATTGCGGCACAATCAAATCGGATGTCGACTCAAAATAGTGAGGTCGTCTTTCAAGCTTTCGTTCAATCAATTTGTAATAGAGTGCTTAACGTTTGCCTTTTAGAAGGAACTCAAAGTGATAACGAAGTGGCAACTTTCTATATGCAAACTACTTCTTGGAAAACCCAAGCCCCATCTTGAAGACACTGATATTAAGCGGATATGCGAAGTAAGCTAATTGATCGCTCGAACAATACCTCCTGCACCACCACTGGTTACGAGAGATAGAATTCGGCTGGCGATCTTAGGTACCGCAATTGATAGTTTGCATATACTGTTGCCAATTGCTGGCAAGGTGAGCCACTTTGAAGCCACCCTATTGCAATTTGCTTTGCTTTGATCTCTATAGATTTCGCCTCAACTCTTATGAGTAGGCCTTCACCTGATCATAAAAAGCGCTAAACTTTAGCAACTATGAAATATCAATCCGCTCTTTTATTTATGTCATCTCTGGCGCTACCACTTTGCCCTCTGCTCCTCGCGACAGAAGTCCACAGTGCGCCGATGCAACTTAAAGTGATCAAACAGATCAAACAACTGAAACAAGTGGCGACGCCAAAACCAGCTAAGCCAGCATTGCCTAGCATTCGTGACAAATGGGCCGTCTTAATTGGAGTTGGCCGCTACAACGACAGTGCTATCGGTAATGTCAAATATGCCACCAGCAATGTCTTGAAACTGGCCAAAGTTTTAGTTGACCCCAATGTCGGCCGTTTTGCCCCAGATCATGTGCTGGTTGTTACTCAAGACAAGGCTAATAAAGCCAATCTTGCTCAATCTGTATATGAAGATTGGTTGATCAAAAAAGCATTACCTAACGATCTGATTGTTATCTATATTTGTATGAAGGCCATCCCCAACGATGCCCAAAACGACTTACTACTTTTGGGTGCCGATGGCTCTGCCTCTGAGAAAGAGAAAACAGCTTCATCACTTGCAGGCATGCTAGGCGAAGTACACAGAAGAACTCAATCAAAAAACATAGTTTGCTTGCTCGATACCACCATGAGCAATTCGTTGAACCCTGGTGCGGCTGACAAATATCCACGTGGCTTCAGCGAAATGCTTAAGAAGATTGGCGTGGATACCCAAACAACTATTTTGGCAGCCGATCTCAACCTGTTGCAATCAAAAGAGGCCAAGCTTTCAAATAGTACGAGCTTTATTGAATATTTCACCGAAGGTCTAAAAGCTGGAGCAGGCATGCTGTCTATAGAGACAGTAGCCGGCTTCATAAGCGAATCAATGGAAAAAGAGGAGCCCGGCCCTGGCAAATCCGCAGGCTTAGGGCAAAAACCCGGCTTACTGAGCAATCCAGAGAATCCTGAACTTACTAAGGTGGCCTTTGGTATTCCTATAAAGAACACTGCCTTCTCGGCGGCCAATGTTCATGTGGGCCATTCCATCGAGCACCTAGAAGAAACCAACCCAGAACTAGCCATTGCCGCCCACCGCATGCAAGACATGCCAGATCCGACTAACCCCCAGAGCAAAATTGACCAGCTCTTGCAATCAGAGCAGCAAGCAGCCGCAAGCGGAAGCCAAGAGACAAGAGCTACAGCAAAAACCCCGGCCCCAGCCCAAGACGACGAAGACGATGATAATGACGGTTCAAACGTTGACTTTGCCCCATATATGGCCTCTATGAAGAAAGCCATTCAGGCAAAATGGGTCTCACCCAAGGGTTTTGACAAGAAAAAGGTGGTCGCGGTCTTCTCCATTCTGCGCGATGGCCGTATCACCGAAGCTGAACTAATAGAGAGCAGCGGCAGTGCCGAAATAGACAAATCGGCCATGCAAGCACTGAAAGATGCCTCGCCTCTGGCACCTCTACCAAAGGGTGCGCCGAAGCATGTGCAAATTCGCTACCAGTTCGACTACAAGGTCAATTGATAGTTTTCAAGCTTTTGGCACCTGTGCGGCTCGCCGGGGTTTTCATGAGGAATATTAAAGAGAGACTACGTAGAAACCACATTGACGGTGGGGTAGCCAGAGCGTAAATTCATAACATAAGCAGTGAGCTTAAAAACGAGCTGCCCCCGGACCGAATACTCCCCAATCGGTGTTACTAAACCTAATATTCTCTCTCCCAATATTTTTGGGCTGGCAAAAAAGAAGGACACAATCATGGCTAACGGCGAACAATTTGAGAATCCAGCTAATCATAAAGTGGATAACTTGAAAGAGGAGACTGGCAAAAATCTTCTCGCTGACGCACAGATAGCTCAGCCGCCAAAGGTTGTCGACAAAGCGGCTAATGCACCGGACGCCCCAGCTGCTCCTTCAGAGAAGCTTGACAATGTGGCTAATGCCAACGACAAGGCTGGAGACAAGGTTGGAAACCAAATGGAGAAATCCGTTACGGCCAATCTAGCAGATAGCGCACAAGCCAAGATTGCCAGCCTTAACAGCAGCCCTGAAGGTCAGAAGCTTTTGACTCAAGAGCATTCAGGCGGAAAGAACATTCTGGAACAGTGGAAAGAAGCCTTCCCTCAGGCTTACGAAAAAGCTGGGCTGGATAATTTCAGCAAGAAGTAGTGATATTAACCGAAGATTATTAAGCACTTGAGAAACACATGCCCCCTGCTGAACAACTCAGCCCAAGGCATGTGTTATTCTTTGGGGGCAATACAAAGTTGTATCGAACGTATATATAGTGTTTTTGGCGAGAAAAGAGAACCGTGCCTAATATTAAGTCAGCGATCAAGAGAGTAGCCGTAGCCGAGCGTAATAACGTTCGCAATAGATTCTGGAAATCTACAATGCGTAGCGCCCGTACTAAGGTAGAAGATGCTCTTGAAGCGAAGAATCCAGAAGATACTTCAAAAGCTCTTAGCCTAGCTTTCCAAACCATCGACAAAGCCGTTAGCAAAGGTGTGCTGCACAAGAATGCTGCCAACCGTCGCAAGTCACGTCTTTCGTTGAGACTGGCCAAGCTTCAACCTAAAAAATAGAATTCAAAAAACAGGACTGAGAGCAACGCCTCAGTTCTGTTTCTTTTTGGAGTTTCCCGCTATAGTAATGTGGCTGGAACTCTTTTTTTTGTGCCAAAATCCAGTCTGGATGCAGGATGTAGCAGTTTTGCATATACGAAAATATAGCATTGCCATATAGAGAGGCTGAGAGGCTAAATGGAAATCGACGTTGGAGCTTTTTCGCAGGCGCATCCACAAGCGCAGCTTGACCCTTCTCTTACTTCCAGCTTGAGACCGCAAATCATTACTCCCCAAACAACTACAGTCGACTTACAAAAGATATCTGGCCCAGTTCACCTGGCCGGTATCGGTGGCATTGGCATGTCGGCCCTGGCCAGAATCTTGCTGCAACGCGGGCACAAAGTCTCCGGCTCAGACAAAGCAGCCAGCCATATCACTGAAGAACTTGAAGGAATGGGCGCCGAGATTTTCATCGGCCATCATGCTGAAAACCTGGCCTCGGCCGGAGCTCTGATCATTTCTACAGCTATTGTCTCTGGTAATCCTGAGCTAGAAGAAGCTAAGCGCAAAAGTCTGCCTATCTGGCACCGCTCTGAGCTGCTGGCCTATCTAGCAGAAGGCGACAAAATGGTGGCCATAACTGGCACCCACGGCAAAACCACAACCACAGCCATGGTCGGTCAGGCTCTCATAGAATGCGGTCTCGACCCATCTATTGTGGTCGGTGGTATTTTCCACCACATTGGCTCTAATTCCAGACTAGGCCAGGGCGGATATTTCGTGGCCGAATCAGACGAATCGGATGGCACCCACATTCGTTCTTTCCCATACATCTCGGTAATCACCAATATAGAAGCCGACCACCTGGAAAATTACCCTGGTGGACTCGATCAAATACTTTCCACCATGGTCAAGTTTCTCAGCCAAACCACAGCCATGAGTATTGTCTGCACTGACGATAAAGGCTGTCGCGACTTGCTTGAGCGCGCTTCGGCCGCAGTGATCAAGGCCAAAATAGTGACCTATGGCACTCAGAAGGCTGATAGCGTTCAACCCGAGCATGGCCCAGATTATGGAATGATTAGCATGCCTGGCTTTGAGATGCAGGTTTATCACTCAGGCAAACTCCTTGGTTCTATGACCATGAAAGTACCTGGAGAACACAACAAGATGAATGCCCTAGCGGCCGTTGCTGTGGCCATGGAGCTAGGTAAGTCATTTGAAGAAGTAAGTGCGGCCCTCTCTACCTTTGGTGGTGTCGACAGACGCTTCCAGATGATTGGTGAGAAAGCCGGAATTACGGTGGTAGACGATTATGCTCACCACCCAACTGAAGTAACGGCCACTCTCAAAGCGGCCCAGGAATACCTGCGAGTTACTCGCACAAATCAAGGCAAAGAAAGGGGTCGGGTAGTCTGCTTATTCCAGCCCCACCAACCAGCTCGCCTGAGAGATCTCTGGCAAGAATTCAGCGAATCGTTTACTGAAGCTGATCTAGTACTTCTGGCTGACGTTTATATTGCCCGTGGTGGCAAAATCGAAGGAATTGATTCTGAGCATTTTGTCAAAGCAATTAAGCATGACAATGCTCACCATCTGTCGGGGCCAACGGCTCAACTACCAAGCAAACTTTTGCCCTACCTTCAGCCTGGTGACTTGCTGCTTACCGTTGGTGCCGGTGACGTCACTAATGTAGGCAATCTACTGCTTCCTCTTCTTCAATAGCGCCATTATGGAAGATGTACGAAATGCACCACTAGCGCGTTATACCACCCTGAAAATTGGTGGCGACGCCGATAGGCTATGTCATCCACAAAACGTTGACGAGCTAGTAAAACTAGTGGCTGAGTTAAAGGCCGCCGGTCAGCCCTGGTATGTAATTGGCGGTGGCTCCAATTTACTGATTTCTTCTGCGGGCTATCGAGGCACCGTAATTCGCACCACGCAGATGACCAATATTCGTATTCTCGATTCTGGTCTACTTGAAGCTGAGGCGGGCGCACGACTACCTCACTTAGCCAAGCACGCCGCTCAAAAAGGTCTAGCTGGTCTTGAATTTGCTGTTGGTATTCCCGGCACCGTAGGAGGTGCTGTAATTATGAATGCCGGTGCTCACGGCAGCTCTATTTCAGCCATATTTGATAGTGCCATGGTTTTAGATAGCCTCACTGGTGCCGTAACTGAAATGCGCAGCGACGCCATGGCCTTTCAATACCGCCGTTGCGCTCTCGACCCAGCACGCCATGTAGTACTTTCAGCCAAATTCAAAATGCCTGCTGATGTGCCTGAAGAAATTGAAAAGCGCACCAAACACAATGAAGACTACCGCTTTAAAACTCAGCCACTAGGCTTTCCTAATGCTGGCAGTACTTTTAAAAACCCACTTCCTGACAAGGCCGCTGGCTTCTTGCTAGACCAAGCTGGGGTAAAAGATTTAAAAGTCGGCAATGCCGCAGTTTCTTCTATTCATGCCAACTTCGTTGTCAATTTAGGTGGCGCCACCTCTGACGAAGTGATAACCCTAATGCAACGTATGCAAGAGCGCGTGCACGACAAATTTAAGTTGGATTTAGTACCCGAATGGAAGACCATGGGAACATTCACAGACGAGCAATTAAGCGTCTGGCATAAAAAGACAGCAGTGGAGAATAAACAGTGAAGATAGCCCCGAAAATAACAAAAGAAACAGTGATAGGCGTACTGTACGGCGGCCTCTCTAATGAACGTGAAGTCTCACTGCGCTCAGGCAAAAATTGCTACAACGCCTTACTGAGACTGGGCTATAAAAATACCGTTCTAATTGATGTCAGCGAAAACCTCACTGAAGACTTGAAAGAGAACGCTGTTGAAATCGCCTTTCTTTGCCTCCACGGCAAATACGGCGAAGATGGCACAGTGCAAGGCTTACTTGAGCTAATGAAACTACCTTACACAGGCTCTGGAGTGCTCTCCTCAGCGCTAGCCATGAATAAGCCCCTGACCAAACGTGTGTTAAGCGCTCAGGGTCTGCCTTTCCCCACTAGCTATGTGATCGAAGAGCACGAAAGTGATAACTTTGATCAGTTCATCAAAACTTTGCCAGCACCACCAGTGATGGTAAAACCATTAAACGAAGGCTCCTCTGTGGGTGTATTTAAAATCGAAGAAGCCAGTGAACTGGCTGGCTGTGTCAAAGATACTCTAAGAGAATTTGGTGGTGCCATAGTCGAAGGTTTTGTCAGTGGGCAAGAAATTACCATTGGCGTTTTAGAAGAAAGCCATGCCTCAGCAAGCGCTGGTATCGGCAGCCACAGCCATAGCAATGGCTCAGCCGTATTAGCTCACACTGGCACTCAACTGGTTGCCCTGCCGATTTTAGAACTTAGACCAAAGAGTAAAGCTGGCTTCTATGACTACGAAGCAAAATACACCAAAGGCATGACCGAATTTGTCTTACCAGCCGAACTATCAGAAGCGCGCACTGCCGAGGCTCAAGAATTAGCCAAGAAGACCTTCAGAGCCCTTAACTGCAGTGGCTACGCTCGCGTAGACATGATTGCTGGTCATGACGGCAAGCTCTACATATTAGAAGTGAATACTCTGCCAGGAATGACTGATACCTCTGACTTGCCAGCCATGGCTGAAGTAGCCGGTATCTCTTACGATCAACTGGTAGAGCGCATCTTACTAAGCGCTGGCCTAGATAAATAATAACGACTGCAGCAGCGGCCAATATATTGACCAGTTTGGATAACGCCTTAGCTAGTGCACTTTAAGTGAATTCAAGAAACGAACAGTCTTTGGCTGCTCTAAGGCACCGCCAAAGACATAGAGAATGATGTTGTGCTTGTCTTCCACACAGACTTGTATAGTGGTTTTCGAGCCGTCTGGTTTATCAAATTGATAGAGCTTGCCACGCCAATTTGCACCAGCTACTTTCTCATCAACTGAACGCACCGTGGGATAGCCAGACTTCTTCATGCTGCCTTCAAAGGTGTCCGCAAACTCACGGGCAAAGATTTCTATCTCTTCATCCGCACTTAACTTTGAGCGCTGGTTGACACTGACTGTGTAACTGCATTCTCCATCTTTTGCTTCATATTGAGGCAATTGAGAACTTTTACTTGAAGTAATAACAGGGGCAGGCATATCAATCGTAAATTCGTGCGCTGGATCAGAGAACGACTGCCAATCACTAGCGAAACAAGCATTAGTAAAAGCATTACCAAAAACACTACTGCAGCCGACAATAAGAGCCAGGCTCAATAGCTGCTGCACGCCTCTCATCTCTTAAACCAGCTCATGATTTTAGCCAAAAAGCCCTTGCGCTCGGGTTTTAAATCTCGCACAGACTTCATTTGTGGTCGCGAGACTTGCTGATTATCGCTGGCTGATATTCGTTGATTAGACTGAGAGGTACTTCTCTGTGAACCGCTCTTGGGCTTCTGAGCACTATTTTTCTGCGAGGCCGAAATCTTGGGATTGCGGGTGGAAGAAGGGTTAGGATCGCGGCTACCAAAGGCCCTGAGGCGGTCGAAGCTGGCTCGTCCTGAGTTAACAGAGGCCGATTGCCTCTTGCGCTCGTTATCTTGCTCTTGGCGAAGAGCGCTGGCAGCTGCCGCCATACCAGACTTCATGATTTTCTGAGAGATAAACTGTTCTTCTTTCGTGGTGTTGGAGCGCTGCAAGAAGACTTCATCAGGAATCTCAAACTCGGCGTGCATCTCCTGATAAATGCGGTAAAGAGTATGGCGCACGTGCCTTGCCGTTGCAGGCCTATCTTCAGGGCTGTGGGACGTGAGCTGCTTCACCAACATATCGAGATTAGGATGCACGTCCGCTCTGTGCTGACTGGGCTGACTGGCAGTAAGAGGTTTAGGCCTCACCCCGGTCAGTAGGTGCCCGATGGTGGCACCGAGGGCGTAGAGATCGCTTCTAGTCTCAGGTTTACCAAAATATTGCTCGGGAGGAGAATAGCCAGCAGTAACAACTCTAGTGGCCGATTCTTTTGGCATGAAGGTTCGGGCGATACCAAAGTCAATAAAGACTATCTGACCTTCAGGTGTCAGCATCAAGTTACTCGGTTTAAGATCTCGATAAATGATTGGCGGCTCTTGGTCGTGCAAATATTCCAAAACTTCGCAAATTTGAATGCCAACTTTGACAGTGTCATCGTCGTTGAAAGCGCCAAAGTCGTTAATAACAGACTCAAGAGAACTACCGCGCACATAGTCCATCACTAGATAGTGCTTGCCATCTTCGGTTGAATAGCTGTCGAAAAACCGCACCACACCAGGGTGATTTAGGCTTTTCAAGAGCGAAGCTTCACGCTTGAACAGCCGCACCGCTTCAGATCGCTCTTCAGGATCAGCGTATTTGCTATTGAGCTGTTTAACAACGCAGGAGGAATTACCGGCAGCAGAGTCCTCGGCCAAGTAGATAACACCCATGCCGCCAGTACCAAGCATCTGTAGCCATCTATAGCGCTTAAACCAAGGATCGGTCGAATCGGTCACCACAGGTCTCCTGCAAACCTCTAACTATGTTCCCTCGGATTCACTCTTTTTATTGTAAAGGCGCCAATTGCCGCAACAGGACTTTATCTTGCTTATCGACACTTGAGAACACAAAAAACTTTCAAATCACCAGACAAAATTATGTTGACATACGTTTGTATGGTTGGTATTATTTTCGAATCTCCCCCACCCAAGTTGTTAACGAAAGCTAGAAACTAGCGGAGGTGATTTATGAGTCTTGCCAATGTATCACTGGTGGGGAACCTGGTAAAAGCTCCTGAACAGATTCAATTCTCGAGCGGCAGAATAAAAACAACCTTGGTTGTAGCAGTAAATGGCTCAAATAAATCGGGAGCCAAAAATACGGATAGTGATAAGTCTGACAGATCTGATGGTAGTAGTCCAAACAAGGAAAATACTGTCCCTGCAGACTTTTACAGGGTCGAGACCTGGGGTAAGTTAGCGGAACTTGCTTCCAAGTATTTGACCAAGGGTAATCAGGTGACCGTCTCGGGCAAGCTTACTTTGGACCATTGGACCGATAAGCATGGCGCGAACCGAATTACCCCTGTGGTTGAGGCCAATCAGCTTTCGCTGCCGCCAAAACCGAAATCTTCAGAGTTTGACAGCAAAGGCAAGGGGGCAAGTTAGCTATAGACTGGAAATTAGAAGTGCAATAACTCTAGAATAAATATCGCTCCTCCCAACACACCACACACAAGTTAGGAAAGAGCAAAAGAAGAAGGAAAGGTTTCGGGCAACCTTTCCTTTTTTGATGGCTTTTAATCTTTGACCTAAAGCGGAACCAAAGCCTTCTTGTGAAGGTCACATGTGCAAGAATCACTCAGCTTTCAGAGTATGAAAAATTGAACAAACTAATAACCGGACTTTTGATTGGTGTTGCTGGAACCCTGGCTGTGGTAGCTGCCAGCGGTTACCTGGTGATAGCTAATGGCTTAGTGCCAGCACGCGGGGATCAACCACCGGAAGCTTTTGAGAAATGGGCTGCCAGAACATCGCTCAAGGCAACCATAAAGAGAGAAGCAACCGAAGAACCTACAATCGCTGCAGACCCTGACAATTTAATGGCCGGTGTAAAAATCTATGGCTCAAACTGCTCAGGTTGCCATGGAGCTCCAGCCAATCCAACACCAGAATTTGCCAATGGCTTTTATCCTAGGCCACCTTTGTTTGGCAATGGCGATGACGTTACTGATGATCCAGTTGGTCATACCTATTGGCTTGTAAAACACGGAATCAAGTTCACAAGTATGCCTAGTTTCAACAAAATGCTCAGTGAGAAGGAAATCTGGCAAGTATCACTACTACTGAAGAACCAAAATAATTTGCCTGCTCCAGTCAAAGAAGCCTGGGATAAGACCAAGTGACGAACAAGAGCCCTTAGCAAAGGCTTATACGCTTGCCGCTAAATACGGTACCGCTTGAAAAGCTTAAAACGGAGTTAAGAAGCGCACGTTGTCAAGCGGGAGTCTATACAATCGTATGATTCTTAGTAGAGGCACTAGTTGGCACCATGGACCCATTTTTAGTTCTAATCGTGGTCGTAGTAATCGGTATCAGTCTAGTCAGTCGTTCTTCAGAAGATTGGCTCATTTTTGACCTCTTCAGCGGGAACGTGTTCGAATCAAAAGACTCTACTAATCGAACCAATTTTGAGTTCAATGGCTTCTTCTACGTTTTACTGACAGCAGTGGTTTTGGCCGGTGGTTGTCTTTTGTTTTCGACGTTCGCAGATGATCAACCGAAGCGAGTATTTATTCCTATTGAAGACAGGAAAGCCACAGTAGCCGCAGCTCATAGCCACAAGGCAGCATCAACATCGCAGCACACATCACACCACACGCCAATTCACACCTCAAGTAGCCACAGTGCTACGACGACAAGTGCGCATAAAGCCTTGTCGCATAAGGCTATAGTCCAAAGCAAACACTAAGTGGCGAAGCCCATCTTTCACTGAAGGTTTCCTGGCGCAAGAGGGAAAAACTTTTCAGTGACAACTTAGCAGGAACATTCGAGAGCTGGAAATAGTCCTTGATTAAGTCAATTGGTTGTTATCGACTGATGAGGGAAACAGCGTTGTAAACTCTAACGTCTGTAGGTGTCTTCGGAATGTAGCTAGAACTATAACCGCTGCGAATGCAGACGATTTGGTTAGTTAGGAGAAAATATGTTTGCAAGAAAAACTTTAGTACAAGCTGCGCTGATCGCCTCTTCGATCTCACTAGTAGCTGCCAGCCAACCAGCCTGGTCTAATCAATGGACCGATATGTTCAGAACACTTTTACTGCCACAAACTGGTGTCGCCAGTACTGATTCAATCGCAGCCCGCGACACACAACTAACAAACAGAATCATTGATGCTATCAATGCCAACAAGTTAAGCACCTCTGACACTCAAAGCTTGAAATCACAACTAGACAAAGTAAAGACCATGGAAGCAAGCTACCGCTCAAGCCATGCCGACAATCAACTTGACGCCATCGAAACAGCTACATTGAATGCCGAGTTAAACAAAGTTGAAAACTCGCTCAATCAAATGCTTGGCTTGGCCTCAAGCACCACCTATGGTGCCTCAGTAACCACCAACGTAGATAATTCCGATGCTACACTTGCTGATATCAAGCAACGCATCACCCGCAATCTCTCAACTGGCCGCCTGACTATTGATGAAGCCCGTTCACTGACCAACCAATACAACCGTGTCTTGAACGATCGCAACAGCTTCAAAGCCGATGGCACCATTTCTTTTGATGAAAACATTCGCTTGAACCAAGAGCTAGACGAATTAAAGCGTAGCGTCTCAGCCAACAGCCGTGACATTCAAGCCTGGCCGGGTATCGACGGGCAACAAGCCGCCCAAGCTAAGCGCATCGACGACGGCATAGCTGCTGGAAAAGTTTCTCGCACTGAGTATGAACAACTTAAAGCTGAATCCAATCGCATCGCCAATCAAGAAGCAGCCGCAAGAGCAAACGGATTGCAATTGGAAGAAACACTGGCATTAGCCACTAGCCTGAAAGACCTAGATCAGCGGATCACTGTTTCATTGAACAACACATCCGGTTCAGGATCTGCCTATGGTGGCAATCCGTACCAAGGTGGCTGGTCTCACGATAGAGACGGAATGGGCGATAGAGACGGTCGCGATTTTGATATGCGTCAAAGCTATGTGCTTAAGAGAATCGATGAAGCCACTGCTAACGGTCGCCTAGACGCTGCCGAAGCTGCCGACTTGCGCGCTGACTATACTCGACTAGAACAGCTAGAAGCCTCTTACCGTGCTGACGGCAGACTTAGCTCTTCTGAATTGAACGTCTTGCAACAAGGCTTAGAGAGCATCACAACCGAACTGAAAGAAAAATCTGCCTCAATTGCGGTGCAATATCCTGAGATTGATCGCAAGCAAACAGAACTCAAAGCCAAAATTGATCAAGGCGTATCAAGCGGTAAAATCAAGCGTTTTGATGGCCAAAAGTTGACAGCAAGCCTCGACTGGATCGCTGCTGTCGAAGCAGCATTCCGTCAATCTGGTGGCACACTCGATAAGGCAGAAGCAGATCGCATTATCGCCGATCTCGATCGCTTAAGTGCAAAAATTGATCGCAGCTCTAGTAACCCGTTGCAAGAGCTAATCACCCGTAAAAATGAACTGCAAAGAAAGATTGACGAAAACAGTGCTAGCGGAAAACTGTCTTACCGTGCTGCTCGCAACCTCCGTCGCGATCTAGACAGAATAAGCTTTTCACTAGCCGCCTATAGCCCTAACGCAACTATTCCAACGGCTGACATTGTTCGCATAACAGCTGACATGGATAGATTGAACACTGGCATCACCTCAGGTCTTACCTATGGTGGCGACTACCGCTCTGGCGGTCGTGGCGATTGGAATCAGCGCTAAGACTTAGTGCAAGACTTAGTGCAAAACTTAGTGATATAGTCCTGCAAAAAGCTAGTCTGAATTAAAAAAGAAAGGGTCAAGATTCGTCTTGGCCCTTCCTTTTTTTTTGAAATTTCACTTGGCCCTTTCTTTTAGAGTTTTCATTCAGACCAGTGTTTTAGACCTTACCGATATATTTAGCTCTCGGCCGAATAATGGCACCATAGGTGCGCTGTTCAATGGCATGAGCAATCCAGCCAGCAGTTCGACTAATTGCAAAAATTGAAGAGCCTGAGCCTGCTGGCAAAGCCAATGCATAAGAAATAGCGGCCAAGCCAACATCTAAGTTAGGCTCTTCTGACAGCTGTTCACGCACCGCTTCAACTAATTCCAAAAGACGCTGTAAATGTTTATTCTTGGGCGAAATACTACTAGCTACTTCGATTAGATATCTTGCTCTGGGGTCGCCACCTTCATACAATTCAGTACCAAAGCCTGGAATACTGGGATGATTGCGCAGATAGTCTTTGAGCCAAGCCTGGGTGCTCTTATACTGCATGCTATTGGTTACTATCTCTTCAGCTCTTCGACTGGCTGAGCCGTGCAAGGCACCACTAAAGGTGCCTAAGGCGCTGAGCAAACATGAATAAAGAGAAGCATCACAGGAAGCAGCCACCCTAGCGGCTAATGCCGAAGCATTAAGCTCATGGTCAGCGCACAAAACCAAACAGCAATTAATAGCTTTAGCTTGTTCTGCCGATGTTTTGCCACTGAAGCCAGCCAGTAAAGTCTGGGCCACAGGAAAGGGGCCGTCGGTAATGTATTTCTGATTTTCGCCGATACCAGTGGCGATGGCCATAGTGACAATAAGACGGCGAGCCGTATCTAATATCTCGCTCGATAAAAGCTGCCGACTAATTGGATCTTGCAATTCAAGCCAAGACACCAATACTTTCAAGACATCAAGAAAATTGCCGTCCCTAGCGCTTAGCGCTCGAAGCGGCCGGGGAATACTGAGAGCCTTGGTTTGCCTCCAGGTGGAGTCATAAACCACTTCAGTGTCCCACAATAACTCAGCAACCTTACCAAACGGGGTCTCTGAGCGAGCTAAATCAATGGCGCTCTGGCCCCGATAGCGATGGCCATCCTCGCGAATCTCAGTAATTGATGACTTTACTACAGGCCCAGTCCAAACTGGTTCAGCATCTTTGGCATTTTTAAAACCCCGAGAAGACTGTCTCAGTTTAATCAGATCACTAAGCCTGTAAGAGCGCTCACGGGCATTCTCCGAAGGCATACTGACAATCTGCCCACGACTAGCGTAGGCATACAAAGTTGCAGACTTTACTCCGAGAAATTCGGCGGCCTGAGCCCCGGTCAAGAGCTTGTCTTCAGGGTCAGCCATGGCTGCCAATATATGTGGAAGCTGGACGGATTAAACGTCCGAGTGCACGCTGCTCGGCAATATGCGCCAACCAACCGCCCACTCTCCCGGCAGCGAACATTGAAGAGAAGGAGAGGTGATGAATATTCAACGAATCAAGCAAGACTGCGGTATAAAACTCAACGTTGGCTTTAAGCGGCTTTTCTGGATGACGTTCAGCCAATATACGCTCAGCATTGCGTTCAACAGCCCGAGCCAAAAGCAGACGCTCACTGCCAGAATGATTCTGCTCTTCAAGCAGACTAATTGCCTTTTCAAAAATTGCCGCCCGGGGATCGCGCACCTGATAAATGCGGTGCCCCATACCCATAATGCGTTTGCCATGATCTAATTCATTGACGAGCCATGCTTCGGCCTTATCAGGCGAGCCAATCTCATTGAGCATCTCCAAAACCGGCCCAGGAGCGCCTCCATGAAGTGGTCCTTTTAGGGCCCCAATTGCAGCGACAACGCAGCTGACATTGTCTGATTCAGTTGAGGCAACCACGCGAGCCGTAAAAGTAGAAGCATTCATGCCGTGATCAGAAACTGTTGTGAGGTAAGTATCTAGAGCTGCAATTTCTTCAGCCGTAGGCATTTTGTCGGTGAGCATGCGCAACAAGTCGCCAGCTTGGCTGAGGTTGGCATCTGGAGCCAGGGGTTCTAAGCCCTTTTGTACCCTTGACCAGGTGGCAGCAAAAAATCCGACAGCCGCTGCAATCTTTATATAGGCAGCGATTGTTTTCTCAGTTCCACCGCTGAGCAAACTTGTGGTTGTGCGCAGCACTTCCATTGGCTCACTTCTCATAAATAGATTGAGATTTTCTTGGGCCAATTGAAAAGCTTCGCAGCGACCCTGGTAAAAAGCTTGTTTCATCTCAGCCAGGCTAATTGTCTCTGGCACCAGCCCCTGCCATAGCAGGCTGCAGGTCTCTTCAAAGGTAGAGGTGAAACCAAGAGTCTCAGCATCAACACCTTTAATGACCAGGCGTCCTAATTTTCCATCAACTTCTGAAACTACAGTTTCAGCGACGACAACGCCGTCTAGTCCGCTGTTTACTTTTTCCAATTTTGGCCTACCTAGGGTAGAAACGGTAACACTTACCACGAAGAATGTCTCCAGGTTTTTGATGTATTGACTCAACTTATTCAATATATCAACTCAATCGCCGAAATGATCTATTTTGTGCTCGAAATTCGAGATTAACATATTGATGACTTGATTTTAGTCAATCAATATATCAATATATAGAAAGCAGGCAACATTATTCAGCAATCGCTCTTAAGACTCATGATAGGAACAAACAAATGGCCAATCAATGCAGCAGCGACAATAGCTCCGTTACTAAGCAAGAAAAACAGATAGATCAACCAATAGGCAAAGAAATCGGCGCAAGCAACCAAGACTGCGATCGGGTTCTTACAGAGGGAGCCAGAGACTTCCTTCAAGCCCTGCACCACGCCTTCAACCCGGCCATCAAGAAGTTGCTAGAAGCACGCCAAGAGCGCCAGCTGGCCATTAACAAGGGCGAAATCCCAGATTTCTTACCCCAAACTGCTGATGTGCGCAGAGCTGATTGGCAAGTCGCCCCAGTTCCGGCCGATCTAGCCGACAGGCGTGTGGAAATCACCGGCCCGGTTGAGCGCAAGATGATGATCAACGCCTTAAACTCAGGCGCCAAGGTATTCATGGCTGACTTCGAAGACTCGCTAGCCCCAACCTGGCAAAACATTATTGATGGCCAAATCAATTGTATGGACGCAGTGAGAGGAACGCTGTCATTTACAAGCCCCGAAGGCAAGGCCTACACACTAAAAGAGCAAAGCGAACTGGCAACCTTAGTGGTTAGACCACGGGGCTGGCACCTGACAGAGAAGCACTATTTAGTAGACGGTGAGCCAATTTCGGCTAGCTTGTTCGATTTTGGCCTCTACTTCTTTCACAATCATAGCCAGCTGGCAGAGCGCGGCACTGCGCCCTACTTCTATCTTCCCAAACTAGAAAGCCACCTCGAAGCCAGACTGTGGAACCAGGTCTTTCACTTTGCCCAAGATCGCCTAAGCGTTCCCCGCGGCACAATCAAAGCCACAGTGCTGATTGAAACTATTCTTGCCGCCTTTGAAATGGAAGAAATTCTCTTTGAATTAAAAGAGCACATCGTCGCCCTCAACGCCGGCCGCTGGGATTACATCTTCAGCATGATCAAGAAATTCAGCAGCAGAGCCGATCGCCCCGCCCTGCCCGACCGCGCTCAAGTGACTATGGCTGTGCCTTTCATGAGCGCTTATGCCAAACTGCTAGTCGCTACCTGTCACAAACGCGGGGCTCATGCCATTGGCGGCATGGCTGCATTTATTCCTAGCCGCAAAGACAGCAAAATCAATGAAATGGCTTTTGCCAAAGTGCGCGAAGACAAAAATCGCGAAGCATCTCTGGGCTTCGATGGCACCTGGGTTGCTCACCCAGATCTAGTACCAGTGGCCAAAGCAGTCTTCGACGAAACCCTTGGCACAAACCCTAACCAGGTACATATTCACCACAACGATCTAAAAGTAGCCGCGGCAGACCTGCTTGATACCACTATTGCTGGCGGCAAAATCACTAAAGCTGGAGTCGCAGCAAACATAGACGTTGCCTTGCAATACATAGAATCTTGGTTAAGTGGAGTGGGAGCAGCAGCAATTCACAACCTCATGGAAGATGCGGCCACGGCCGAAATTTCCCGAGCCCAAATCTGGCAATACATTCGCAGTTCTGCCAAAACCGACGAAGGCGAGACCATCACTGCCGAACTCTACAAAGAGCTGCGCGACGCCGCTATGCAAGAGCTTACAAAAACTGACGGCAGACGCTTTGCTGATGCCGCCGAAATCTTAGACCAAATCATTCTCACTAATCACTTCGTCGATTTCTTAACCATCCCTGCTTATAGCTACATCTAACCGCACCTACTCTGAGGACCAGCCCTATGCAATCTACTTCTCTCCCTACTTCTCGCACTACTTCTAGCGTCAAACAAAGCTTTGCCCAACAAGTCGAAGAACTAAATCAAAAATGGGCCAAAGACACAAGATGGCGTGGTATCAAAAGAGACTATACTGCAGCAGAAGTAGTACGATTGAGAACCTCAATTAAAGTAGAACATACCCTTGCTAAAGTAGGCGCCGAGCGCTTTTGGCAAACTCTAAACACTGAGCCATATACCGTAGCTCTGGGAGCCATGAACGGCTCACAAGCAGTACAAATGGTACGCGCTGGCCTTAAGTCAATTTACCTCAGCGGCTGGCAAGTGGCTGCCGATGCCAACTCTTCGAAGCAGACTTATCCCGATCAAAGTCTCTATCCTTCAAACAGCGCACCAGAATTGGTGAAGCGTCTAAACAACGCTCTAATGCGCGCCGACCAAATCGATGTTAGCGAAGGCAAGAATGAAATTGATTGGTACGTACCAATCATGGCCGATGCCGAAGCAGGCTTTGGCGGCCCAGTGCATGCCTTTGAGCTAATGAAGAGCATGATTGAAGCAGGCGCTAGCGGCGTTCACTTTGAAGATCAATTAGCTTCGGAGAAAAAGTGCGGCCACCTCGGCGGCAAAGTCTTAGTGCCGACCGCTCAATTCATCCGCACCCTAACAGCGGCCCGCCTGGCTTCTGATGTATTAGATGTTCCAACCATAATAGTTGCTCGCACCGATGCCCTCGGCGCCACACTAATGACTTCAGACATTGACCCAGCCGATCGTCGCTTTATCAAAGGCGAGCGCACCGTAGAAGGTTACTTTGAAGTAGAAGACGGCATCGAGCCAGTAATCGCTCGCGGCTTAGCCTATGCACCATACGCCGATGTGCTCTGGTATGAAACTTCAAAACCAGATTTGGAAGAAGCAAAACAATTTGCCGAAGCCATTCACGCGCAGTTCCCCGGTAAGCTTCTAGCCTACAACTGCTCACCATCATTCAACTGGAAAAATCATCTCGATGACAAAACCATTGCCTCATTCAACGAACAGTTGGGTGCTCTTGGTTATGTCTTCCAATTCATCACCCTAGCTGGCTGGCATGCCACCAATATGAGTGCCTTCAAACTAGCCCACGCATTTGCTCGCAAAGGCATGTCTGCCTATGTCGAATTGCAAGAGCAAGAGTTTGCCAGCGAAGACCTGGGCTACACAGCAGTAAGACACCAGCGCGAAGTTGGCACTGGCTACTTTGACCAGGTGCTAATGGCAGTATCTGGTGGCAAGGCTACAACTGGTGCTCTAAAAGGCTCAACTGAAGAAGAGCAGTTTCAAGTGAGCGAACTAGTGCCAGTACTGGCATAGCATTCATTTCACTCGGTCGACTCCGAAGAAAGCTCAGTTCAGGCAATTGCCGGAACTGGGCTTTCTTGTTTTTCTGGAATCATAACTGTGAAAGTTGTACCTTTGCCTACTACGCTACTGCAGGAAATACTTCCATTGTGGGCTTCAACTATCTTGGAACATAAATATAAGCCCATACCAGTGCTATCTTCAGACGGATAACGCGTAGCACTAATTACAGTATCCGAAAATAGATGACTGATCTCAGCATCTGATATGCCTGGCCCAGTATCAGATACGGTGATACAAATATCCCGATCAACTAGTCGCGTTGCCAGCTTGATACTCCCACAACTGGGCGTAAACTTAACGGCGTTTCCAATCAAATTTGTAATTACATGGCTCATTGCTTCAATGTCAACAGAAACCTTTGGTAGGTCGTTTTGACATTCTATTTCCAATTTCACTTCAGCTTCCTTTGCAGCATGCTGACTTTCACCTACACACTTTAAAACGATATTGTTTATAGAGGTCTCGACAAAATGCAGCACACCACTGCGCATGTCGTAGCGGATAATCTCCACTAAGCTATTGGTCATGCGAAAATGACGCTTGCTATCTTGATCTATAAGAGTAAGTAGCTCAAGCTGTTCTTTGTTCAATGGGCCAAACCGGCCCTCAATCAAAGTTTTTATCAGCCGACTTTCGCCGCTCAAGTGATTCTTTAAATCATGAGTAACTAAGGCGTAGAGCGCTTCCCTTTCCTTGGCTGCTCTTCTCGTCTCCGTGATATCTTGAAAAACTGCTACGGCACCGTGAAGCACCCCGGCTTTGTCGCACACTGGTGTCGCATGCACTCTAAACCAACCGCCTTCTGGCTTTTGACTAGTACGGGCAAAGAACACCGTCTCCACGTCCACTCCAGCAAGAGCCTTTCGCATTGGCTGATCTTCTTCGCGAATACGAGTGACGGTGTCTTCGTAGAACAAACCGAAGTCACTATTGGGCCATGGCGCTCCAACCTTTGTGGGAATTTCGCCACCAACAATCCTCTCTGCCGCCTCATTGATAAGTGCGAGATTGCCAGCCGCATCAGAAACAATCAAACCGTCTCCAATGCTATCAAGCATGGCTGTGAGAACGGCTACATATTCTTCAAGGTACTGCTTCGTTTCGGTTAGCTGCAAAACATAACGGTTCGTTCTTGTCTGAACTATTGAATGTAGATTATCAAGGGCTAGCCACTCAGCAGCATCACACACGCCATCCGACAGCTTCTTATCTGGTGCAATTGACAAAACGACCTTCCCTTGACTACAGAAAGCTATCAGACGCAAGCTGATTATAGTTGAATGCCGATTGAAAGAACGCTGAGAGCAGCGATAACTCTAGCTGAACTCAACTGTCGGTGGTTACCATTTGGTTCCATTTATGCGTAGTTTGCAATACTATTAGGACTGACACATTAGCCCAGAACGAGCAAATTAGGTAGGTTTTGACAAAACTAGAGTTCAAAACGAAACTCGCGCCATTCGTCCTAGCGATTACTACGGTTTCATTGATTTCTTATTTGCATGTTTTCACCACAAACGAGGCTAGTGCGCGAAATCACAAGGATAGACATTTACCAGCAGCTAAAACCAAGAATCTGGCAAAAAGGTCGAAAGCAGGTCATTCCAAGAAAGTCTATCGACAAGGCAAGTTAGTTGTCGAACTACACTCCAGCAGCCTTGGCGTTGATTCCATCAGTGCCTACAGTGATGGGAGACTACTACTACACAAGTCACTTAAAAGTGACTACAAAGACGGTCACTTCATGTGGCTTGGTTTTCCACATGTGAGTAAACGAACAAGACCCGTCCATACATTTGACGGAGGCGTAGAGGATTTCATTTCCACTAGCGAAAAATTGGCCTCATCTCCGTTTGTCCACTTTGATAGAGATGGCGCACTCAATTTGATTGTTGCTCACAATCTCGGAAACGCAGCAACAATCTATAAAATCTACTCACTTCAAGGTGGCGGCGAAGAACTTTCTGCAATATCGGCAACGCGCAGCGAGGCACAGTTCATAGATATAGACCATGATGGGGTTTGCGAAGTTATTACTTCCGACCCTACATTTTTCGGCTGGAAGACAAGCAATGCCTATTCTCCAATGCCTATAGTTGTACTTAAGCTGCACCACAAGCGATTTAAATTGGCAACGACACTTATGAGAACCAATCCGCCATCCGAAAGCCGACAGCAGGAAATCTTAAAGTCATGGCGCAAGATTTGCACTCTATCTCTAGCTTCCTCAAATCCAACAAGCGAAAGATTGAAGCCCAGTCAGATGACATTCAAGTTGGCACCAGTCGTCTGGAGAGACATGCTCAACTTAATCTATTCTGGTAATTCATATATCGCCTTCAACCTACTTAATAAATTCTGGACGCCATCTTGCTTTGCAACAAATTTAGAAGTGAATGACGATTGCACAGAAGTTCGCACAAGCAAAGAAAAGTTCGAAATGATGTTCCTGCATAATCTTTCAGGCAGCGAATATTTGCAAGAGCTCAAAGTGCTAAACAATCGCGATGCCCGCATCCAGGCTCTAAACACTCAAAAAGATCATTCAACTAGCATCTGATACAAAGGCAAGCCGAAACCTGAATGACTCTTCAGTTTTTCTGAAAACGATAATTCTTTACCCAGAGCAAAACACTCTTGCCAATATTATGAACTGCGGCTAATATAGAAATCTTGCCCTTATATTCAGGTGGCACCCAGCATGTGGGTGAATTTCTATGCCGAAACTAAATCTGCACTTTTTTACACGCAACAAGAAAGCCACAGCCAAAGCTACAGCTAATTTGGTGCCTAACAACGCCGGTGGCCTTAGCTTTGCTGTAGACGACTGGACGATGCTGCGACGTTTTCTCGTGCTCGGCAGCGAAGGCGGTACCTATTATGTTGGCGAAGCCAAACTCACTGTCGATAATGCCCAGGCGGTTATGCGACTACTTCTGGCTGAGCCCGTTAAAGTAGTAGATGAAATCGTAGCGATTTCTAAATCCGGCCGCTCGGCTAAGAATGACGCTTGCCTTTTTGCCCTGGCAATGGTGGCAGGCCACGCCAATGATGAAGGCAAAGCAGCCGCACTGGCAGCCCTGCCTTTGGTGGCGCGCACAGCCACTCATCTATTTACGTTTGTTGAGTATGCCCAATCGTTTCGTGGTTGGGGCCGCGGCTTAAGGCGTGCTGTCGCTAACTGGTATACTAGTATGCCACTAGACAGACTGGCATTGCAGCTAACTAAATATCAGCAACGCAATGGCTGGTGCCACCGTGATTTGCTGCGACTTTCGCATGCTAAAGCCGACGATAGCGCCCGCAATTTGCTTTTCAAATTTGCCATAAATGGTTCTGTCGACGGAATCGAAAACCCAACTATTCTTGCCTTCCAAAAATTGCGAGAAGACGGGCTCGACGATGCTGCCGCAGCAGTCATTGTCGATCAAAATCGTGTGCCAATAGAACTGGTGCCAGCAGAACTGCGCGGCCCAGCAGTCTACAAGACTCTGACAGAGCACGCCGGCCTTGAGTGGCTGGTACGCAACGTTGGTAATCTATCAAAGGCTGGCGTTCTCACGGTGCAAAACCCTGACACTCTCAAGCTTGTCTCTGATAGGCTGGGAGACAAAGCCGCCTTAGAAAAGTCACTAATGCACCCGCTCAAACTGCTGGCTGCACTCGTGGTTTATCGCAGTGGTCACGGGGTGCGCGGCTCAGGAAGCTGGGTACCAAGCCCGGTGATTGTTGATGCCTTGAATGATAGTTTTTATAGTGCCTTCAAATCAATCACTCCCAGTGGCAAGAGACTATGCCTTGGACTTGACGTGTCTGGCTCTATGGCTAGTATGAACGTTAATGGTATTGCTGGTCTAAGGGCCCGCGAAGCCTGCGGTGCCATGGCTTTGGCTACAGCCAAGGTTGAAGAAAACCCAACATTCGTGGCCTTCGACGTCTCGCCCTATCATCTGGCCTTAAGTGCCAACCAAAGGCTTGACGATGTAGTCAGCCTCCTAGCTCGCACTGGTGGCGGTGGCACCGATTGTTCAGTACCAATTAAATGGGCGCGCGAAAATAAGGTTCCTGTTGATGTTTTCGTCATCTATACCGACTCGGAAACCTGGTATGGCAACGAACACCCCGTGCAGGCGCTAGATAGCTATCGCCAAGTTATGGGCATCGAAGCCAAGCTAGTTACCGTTGCCATGGCGGCCAACAAAGTGTCGCTGGCCGATTGCACTGACAGCCGCATGCTTAATGTGGTTGGCTTCGACACCAATACGCCAGAAATAATTTCGCAGTTCATTAGAGGTGATATATAATCGAGAAGCCGGGTCGAAGGATTCAGGTTATCATTGGTCAATAGGTCACAGGTTTAATTCCTGTCGAAGAGTTTGGCAACAAATTCTTTGTAGCTCAGTGTTAGAGCAATTGAAAAAACACCTGCTCCAAACCTTATCCGGCACCTCTTTTTGAACCTCCTCTCTTGACACCTCTAGCGTGATATCCTAAAGGCGCCCTTTAGGGCATGTTAATAGCCCCCTTCGACCGCGCATGAAAACCCATGGATTCCTACATAGAACCTGATTTTGAGTCGATTCGCCAAGCTATCGACGCCTCGGGCGCTGTTTATAGCTCTGACCTCTTAAGGCGCTACCACCTCTCTTTGAAAACTCGCCGATTTGTCATTCTCTGCGGCGGCAGCGGCAGCGGTAAGACTCTGTTGACCCGTATGTACGCCAACGCCGTCGACGCCCAGTACCGGCTTGTTGCGGTTGCCCCAAACTGGACCACCAATGAAGATCTTTTGGGCTACTACAATCCACTGAGCAAGCAGTACTACGATACTGACTTCAGCCTCTTTCTCCGTCAAGCCGCACGGGCATACGAATCTGCCGTCAATGTCGGTAAAGAGCCGCAGCCTTTCCACCTTGTTCTCGACGAAATGAATTTAGCCCGGGTCGAATACTACTTTGCCAAATTCTTGTCTGGCATGGAAGTTCTCACAAGTTTCGGCAAAGCTCAAGTGACCATGTTTGGACCCGACGTAGTCGACTTAACACCCAACCTCTTCTTTATCGGCACCGTAAACGTCGACGAAACCACCCAAGGCTTTGCTGACAAGATCTATGACCGTGCTCAAGTAATTGAAGTGACCCACTTGCGTGAAGAAATAGCCTCCCGTATTGAACGGCCCGAACTGCGTCAAGTGCTAATGGCCATCTGGGATGCAGTAGCCGATGTCTCGCCATTTTCAATTCGTATTATTGACGAAATTAATAGATACGTTGACGAAGCCGTGCGCATCGGCATGCCCTGGGAAGAAGCTGTTGACGATCAGATAATTCAAAAGATTCTGCCACGAATCAAAGGCACTGATATCAGACTTGGTGTCATGCTCCAGAGAATGAACGATGTAACCGCAAACCGGTTCCCGCGGAGCCATAGTAAGATTCAGCAACTCAATTATGGTTACCAAACTTATGGAATCGTCTCCTTCTTCTAGACTCAGCTTCTTCAGCGAGCCGGGAAAGCTCCTTGAGCATCCAGTCGAAGGACAGCGCTGCGGAATTGGTATTAATGTCCCCAAAGAGCTGCGGCCACTTCTCACATTAACGCTAGATAAAAAACCGCTTCCCCTGAAGCTAGAAGAGGCTTCTATATTCGCCTATTCAGAGTGGCCGCCCTGCCCCCCTGGTCACTACGAACTTGCTCTAGTTTGCGGCGACATCAAAGAAATCAGAACAATAGCGGTGATGCCGCAGTTTTTTAGCGAAAATGATTTGCAGTACATTGTTTTTGATCTCTCCGAACGGCTGCCAAACTTTATTGCAGCAGAACTGCAAGAATGCGGTGGACTGATAGGCACCAACCTAAAGCTGCCAACCGAACCGACTATAGAAAAGGAATTTGCTCGCTTGAGCCGGGCAGTTAATGGCACAAAAGACAAGCTAGGAATTCTGCAGCTGTTGCCAATTATTCAACGAGAGTGCCACCAAATATTGGTGCCTCGAAATGAACTTAAAAAGGCAAACCAAACCCGCAAGCCAGACATTTCAAAATTGCCCCAGGCCATTGCCATGGCAGGAAATCTTTTTCCCAGCGGCGCACTGAAGCAGATGTATGACGTCACTGTTGAAAGATCATTTGAAACATACGAAAACCGGCTTGTGAAGGCATACGTTCTAGCCTTGCAAAGTCAGATGCTGCGACTGCAAACTAGAATGGAAGCAGAACAGCCAAAGCATCCGCTGGCAGTAGAACTGGAAGCACTTTTAACTGAATTTCGTTTGGCCTGCGCCAGGGCCCAGTTTCTGCGAGAATTGAGACGACCATTTGAATCAGCTGGTCGAGTGACTATGGTTCTTTTAAAGAATGAGGCCTACCGCACCATTTTCGAAGGTTATCTCTCACTATACAAGCTGTCGACGATAAGACTTGAAGAACCAGCTCTCGCAAATCCACTGAGCTCTTTTCCTTATATCTATGTGCGCTGGGTCAACCTCACAGTGATTAGCGTATTGCTTCAAGTCTGTATTGAACTAGGCTATAAATGTGTCAGCCACCCCTGGATCAAACGAGACAATCAAGGACTCTTCATTCCAGTTATGAGCGAAGGTGAGGCTGGAGTAAAGCTGTCTTGCCCGCGCACCCATAAAGCAGTCAGCATCTTTCCCTGGAAAACAGCCAGTAAAAAAAACGCCACAACCGCAGGTGCACAAGAACTGCCACCGGCTCTAGCCGTCGCTATCTATACGCCAGATAAACCACCCGTGGTGTTATTGTTCGATTCAAAATACGCAGTTTCAACTGGCAAAACTATCGAGCCGATGAAAGAAGACGTTGAAGAACTGCTGCATGGAATGGAACAGAGCAAAACACCCGATGGTTTTCGTGAGATTCAGTACGCTGCGATTTTGTACCCTGGCCCAAGAAAGCAGATCGCCCCAGATCTCGAAGCTCTAGCAGCACGACCATCAAATGAAGAGGCTCTGCGAAAGAGTATCTACAAAGTGCTCAAGCAGTATCTTGATACAACTTTAAAAAGCTAGTGCCAACTTAGCAAGATGGACGCCTGCTACTGTCTTCAATTTGCATCGGGGGCAGGAATTGTTCGTAGCGGCCAAGACTTCTCTGATGGCTCTCTACGTATTTGTTGATAGCACGAATTTCTCTGGGCGAAAAATCAGTTATTGAAAATTGAGTTCTGGGATTTGCAAGACTCGCTTCCATATTATTTAGCCACTTAGTCACGGCTCTTTCATCTTGTTCAACTCTGCTTGTACTATGCCGTTCGGAACGCTGATGTGACATGGGAATTGCCTCCAGGGGTAGATGTTCGCCAGTAGATTACAACCAGGCCCCAACGGCCCAGAACTGCATAATAAAGAGTAATAGTTACCGGGTTATAACTAACTGTTTGGATTGAAGACTGCCACCGGCTGGTTCATGGGACAATAGCAATCTCGTAAATTAGACATCGTTTTGCTCTTCTTCAGAGGTTTGTCATGGTGACATTCGCGGTTGGCTTTCTTTGCATTCTTATCTCGGTTGGCCTTGCCATCGTCTGTATGATGTTTGTGCGGCGCCGCTTCGATATTCAAGAGCTGCGTCTCAACCATGATGTGGCCGATCCTCTTTTATCAGTAGTAGGCACCCTCTTCTCAATTCTCCTCGGCTTTTTGGTGGCAGGAGCTATGCAACGCTTCGATGAAGCCAGAGTTAACGTTCAAGAAGAAGCTGGCGCGTTGGCCGACGTATTCAGAGGGGCTGAAGGTTTGCCAGCGGCGATTAGAGACTCACTGCAGAAGAGTTGCGAAGACTATGCGGCCATAGTCATCGACGAAGAGTGGAAGTTGATGACCGACAAAAAGGCGAGCAACAAGGCCTGGGACACTTACGGAGACATCTGGCGGGTTTCTGTCACTTATAACCCAGACAATGAGGGGCGCAGCAACGTTCACCAGGCCATTTTGGCTGCTATCTCCAGACTCGGCAACTACCGCACTCTGCGTTTTGCCGCCATGAACAATCAGTTGCCCTTTGGCATGTGGCTTGTTGTCTTTGCTGGTGGTGGTGCCACAATTGCGTTCACGTATTTCTTTGAAGTAAAAGATGAGAAGACTCAGATAATAATGACCGGACTCGTAGCCACAGTAATGGCCCTAAATATTTTTCTTCTAGCCAACTATGACTATCCTTTCTCAGGAGACGTTATTGTTAGCCCGACAGCATTCAGTCTCGATCGCGAATTGTTTGACAAATTTATTCAGCAGAGAAAGCCTGGTCTTTGAGTCTTTTTGTCATACCCCGGAGGAACTACTATGAACAAGAATACAATTTGTCTTTGGTACAACCACGATGCAGAAGAAGCTGCTCAGTTCTACGCCCAAACTTTCCCTGATAGTAAGGTCGGGGCAGTACACCGGGCACCTTCTGATTATCCCGGTGGTAAAGAAGGTGATGTGCTCACAGTGGAGTTCACGGTCTGCGGCGTACCATGCATTGGCCTCAATGGCGGAGATGTGTTCAAGCACGACGAGGCCTTTTCTTTTCAAATATCTACAGATGATCAAGAAGAAACTGACCGTTATTGGAACGCAATTGTCGGCAACGGCGGATCTGAGAGCGCTTGTGGTTGGTGCAAAGATAAATGGGGACTGTCATGGCAGATTACTCCACGGGTATTGATTGAGGCCATGGCTCAAGGCGGTGACGTAGCCAAGCGCGCCTTCGAAGTGATGATGGATATGGGTAAAATTGATGTAGCCAAGATCGAGGCGGCCGTGCGCGGCTAAACTGTAAGGGTTAGCGAATACAAGTTAGAGAATTGAGGTTAGCTGGGTGAGTATGTTTGATCCTTATGAGCCGCAAGACTTGAACGACGAGGGATGCGCACCACCGCATCTGAACAAACGCATCGCCGGAAAGTATCTCATTCAAAAGATGGTGGGCTCGGGCTCGTCAGCCAGGGTCTATTCAGCTAAAGTCTATCCCGGCGATACCATGGTGGCAATCAAGCTTCTGCGGGCGCACAGCAGCACAGCCATAGGCCAAGAGATGCTGGCCCAAGAAGGCCTAGCGCTTATGGACGTCGATCACCCCTGTTTTGTCAAAGTGCATGATTTTGGCGAAAGCGAAGAGGGCGAGGGTTTTCTGGTAATGGATCTGCTAGACGGCTGCACACTAAAGAAGATACTGAGAGACTTTCACAGCATCCCCCTCGATAAGGTGCTCGATCTTAGCTTGCAGCTACTCGACGCCCTGATCCACTTGCACGATGTCGGCATCATTCATGCGAGCTTCAAACCTTCAGACATTATGGTGCTAGATGGCGAGCGCTTGTCAAAAATGAAGCTTATCGATCTCGACTCAGTTGTTCATCCTAGAGCTCCCCATTTACATGGGCGCACCCTGCTTACAGAAGGAGCTATTGTTCACTACATGAGCCCTGAGCAGGCGGAAGAAAAGAACGTCGACAAACGATCCGACGTCTACAACTTTGGTATCGTACTTTATGAAATGGTGGCAGGTCGTTTGCCCTTTGATGGCAATTCGGTTGTCGAAGTCTTCAACAATAAAGCAGCCGATAAGTTAGTGCCGCTATCTGAAGCTAGGCCTGACCTCGCTAACGGAGAGCTGGAGCGTATTTTGAAGAAATGCCTGCAGGCAGACCCTGCGAGGCGCTACCAAGATCTTGTACACCTGCAAAAAGATGTACAGCACTTACGCGACAAAACTCCAACCACAGAAGAGCATCAAGTTGACACTCGCTGCTGGAAGACTCTTCCGCGCAGTGCCTATGCAGACAAGCAAAAACCTGACGTTCACACCTGGATAGCGGGAATCAAAAAGCTCATAGGTGGAAGGAAGGAAGTAAGTTAAAGTATCGGATAACCTGGGAGTAAGAATGCAAAAGTGGTATTTGGCAGTAGTTAGTGTGCTTTCTCTTGTGAGCTTGACCTGCACGGGTTGCACCCCACCTAGCAAACCAAATGGATTTATCGACACGAGCGGGCAAATCGTCATCGACCTTGACAAGATGACTGAAAAGCCTATCTCTGTTGGTGATTTCAAAGAAGGATTGGCGCCCGTCAAATTTAGCGGTAAGTGGGGTTGTCTCGACAAAAACGGTGCACTTGCTTTTACTCTGCCATGCAATCATATTTCTCCATTTAGCGAAGGCTTAGCCGCATATAGCATCGGTTATGGTGCCAATGAAAAATGGGGCTATATAGATAAAAACGGAAAAACTGTAATCAAACCTGCATTTGACGCAGCCAAAACTTTTAGTCAAGGGCTTGCTCCGGTAAAGCTCGCAAAAGAAGCCAATGCCAGCAAGAATGATACAGATAGCAAAGCTTCTAAAGATTCGGCGCGTTGGGTATACATCGATAGAAGTGGCAAACAAGTCTTTGCTGAGACCTATGAAGAAGCTCAGCCATTTGTGCAGGGATTAGCCGTAGTCAAATACCAGGGTCACGCTGGCGCCATAAATGGTAATGGCAATATGGTCATACCGGCTAAATATGATGTTGTCTACAATGCTGATAGCGGAAAAGTTGTAGCCGCTCAAGGAGATGGCTTATCAGGTCCAAACCCAGACCAGACATTAGACACCCTTGACCAATCCGGTCATCTTTCTTTTACAAAACAGATTCACGGTATTACCTTAAAGAACCTCAAACCACCACTCTGGGAGAAGATCAATAATGATACTAAAGACAGTGCAGACAATTTAACCAGGCCGCTTAGCCCCGTTGCTTCACCGGGGTTTAGCGATTCAAAGTCAATCAGTCAGGTGAAGGATAAATTTAGTATAGACCAGCAGTTTTCAGCCAAGGCGTTTCAAGGGTTTTACGACTACATTTTCCCTGTATCTGAAAACTACTTTGTCGCTTACTCCGACGACAATGGTGGCAAGATGGACTACCGCGGTGGCAAGCCAGAAGAAGGCGATGGTATCTGGAACAACACTGCCTTTAGATTTTATGATGCAGCACCTTTCCACAGCGGCATGGGCCTTGTCCAAGAGACCAAAGGTGGTCCATATGGCTACATAAACAAAAGTGCTAAGTACGCTTTTAAAACTACATTCGAAAACGCTCGCTCATTTAGCGATGGGCTCGCTCTTGTCGGTTCGAGCGCAGAGAGCAAGACTGAGAACTAAATAGGCGAGCGCTGGTAACGAATCAACGAGCCTTCAGTTCTTCCAAATGCTCTTTGACTTTCTGCGCGCGGGGATCTGATGGTGAGCACAGTTGCAAGAAATGATCTAACTGAGCAATGGCACCTTCGCGATCGCCGCTTTTCTCCATTGACCTACTCAATAGCCAGATCACATCAGGGTCATTGGGCGTAAGCTTGGCCGCTTCTTTGTAGGCTTCAACAGCCGGACCAACGTAACCCTCCACCATCAAAACTGAACCTAGCAATGTCTGAGCCGAGGCTGATTTTGGATCAAGTCGCACGGCTTCCTTTGCTTGCGCCACAGCTTGACCAATATCACCGCTCTTCATGAGAGCGTAGCTAAGCCGCTCGCGCGAATCAGATCGCAAGGGATACAAATCAACGGCTTCTTCCAAGTAACGAACAGCGGCATCGGCTTTGTCGGCCGCCAGTAATTTACTGGAAAGTGCGATCAGCACCGACATATCTTTCGGATTAAGTCTGTATGCGATGTTCAGCTCTTCTAAGCTGCTATCCTTCTCGCCAAGCTTGTCCAAAATGCGAGCGTAATTTAGATGGAATAGCTCATCGCTTGAGTTAATGGCAATTGCTCTTTTATACATGTCGGCCGCAGACTTCCAATCATCTTTCATGGTGAAGGCGGCGCCACAATCAGCCAGAGCATCGGCATACTTAGGATCGGCTGCGATGGCTAACTTATACTGCTCTAAGGCCTCGTCAGTCTTTCCCTCAGCGATCAGTTTACTGGCCTTTAGATAGGCGCCCTCAGCGGAGAGAAAGGAATTTAAAGACGCGGGAAGATTGGCCAGTCGCTCTACTGGCGGTGCACCGAGAACCAGTTCAGTCCCGTTCCAGGCAGATTTCATCACTGGAACTTGCTTCCTATTGCTACCAGTTGAGGCCGTCTCTGACTCGGTCTTTTGCTTGGCGATTGCAAATGCTTTATTGAGCGAAATCATGCCGTCTTCCTGGCGCAGCGCGCTGGTAAGATTCTTCGAAAAAGCAGGGCTCCAGGTAATTTGGTTGGGTTGGCTGGATGACAAAATGATATAGCCGTTGCCTAAAAGAACTTTAGCGGGATCAAAATTATAAGTTGGCAGTCTCGGCTCAAGAGTCTTGGAGCCAGCATCTAACTCAGCGGCACCGCTATAGGCAGCCTGCAGTACCAGCAAAATACGATCAGAATGAACATTCTGTTTTAAAGTACTCATCAATGTTTGCATAGAGATGCAAGTGCCATAGATGTTGTCTAGGGCGCAATCATAGGTGCACAAATAGGTATTACCATCGGTTGTTGGAAAGCCACTAGTGGCAATATATACAACCACGAGATCGTCTGGACCAACAGCATTACCGAGAAAGTTTGGACCAAGCGCGGTCATTATGCTCTGCCTGGGGGCGTCAGCATCGATGAGCAACTTGACATGATTCTTTTCGAATCGACCACCGTGTGGATCGACTAAATACTGCTCAAAATCCTTGGCCGATTGCGCCATGCCGGCAGCAGCAGTAGAGGCCAGGCGGCCTTCCTTAAACTTAGATGCGCCAATGACGACAGCCCATTTTTGTTTAATCGGCCTGTTTGTGCCGCGTGCGTTTGGATTCAAATCTTGAATCTTGGTAAATTCAATTTTGCTCGGCTGTGACCAGGCAGCAAGATTACTTGTAGAAATCACAAGCACGGTTGGCAAAAGCCACTCTAAACGCAGCATCTACTTAACCTCAACGATTACTACTGTGCAAGAGCGAGATGCTTGCTGAAACCATTCCACCTGGTGAAGCCATCAAGCGAACCAAACTGCTATCGTTTGAATTAGTAACCTGTGCAACTGCTGAAAAGTCATCTGGAATCATCACGGGCTTTGGATCATCCCAAGATAATTTCATGCGTGTGGGACAAAGATCTTTTGAGCCCGTATCATCGGCAGAGACAAAGGCAGTCATAGTGCGATTTTTAAGCGACTCTGGCGTGACATCAACTTTCTCACTGGCAAATACAAGACCTAACTGCTCTGTCCCAGGATGTTGGTCAAATTCCATCCAGCCGACTGCTGGAATGGGGTAATCTTTTCCACGAAAAAGATAATTTTGAGTGCCATATTGATTGTTGGGAAAGAGAACATCACTCTTGCCTGTAGTTCCAGCTTTCATTACAAGATAGGCATAACCATCGCTTTGTGGAATCAAATGGAAGCGAATCTTATCGCCTGTTTTGAATTCCATTTTATTGTTGCAGCGGAAGACTTTACCATTTCGATCCAGTTCAATCCAAAAATTGATCTGCGGAGATTGAGACGCCAGCCTATGCTTAAATTCAGTCGGTTGAGGCTGAGGCGGCAGTGTCGCTACTTTCTCAGCAGGAGCAGTGGTTCTCGTATTCGCAGTAGTTGTAGCAGTTGTAGTACTTGCAGTATTTGTAATACTTGATGTATTCGAAGAAGAGCTTGCGATTGCGATTTCGCTGCCCGAGTACTCTTTCATAGATGCCACCACGGGCAGTTTAGCCATAGAAATAGCTACAGTTGGATCTAGAGGAGTAACATTTTTGTCAATCCAGGTGGTGACGAAACCAACGTCATCGGCTCTGAACTGATTTTCTTCAAATAACAGGTGCTCTGAGTTCTTGCTCAAAACCAATTGGCGATTTGGTGTACCAAGCCGCTCAAAGAGCCGCCAGGTACCCTCAGGACGAATCAACTTATCGTCGGTACCTTGCAAAAACAAAACTGGCGTGTCTTTGATAAATTTGGCAACTTCTAGATTACCCCTCATAAAGAAGTCAAATTGCACAAAGTCTTTTGCAGAGAAGTAGGTTCGCATCAGCGGGTCGTTCTTCCACTCACTACGCAGTTCTTCATTAGCTGAAATCTTCTGCACTGCAGCAAAGGCGGCACCATCCATCGGCTTACTATAGTCACCGGTGAGAGTATTCAGAACGGAAGTCTTGGTGACCTTCTTTTCGCTATCACTCATGGCAAAACGATCGCGCGCAGGAACTGCACAAATGAGCCCGGAAATAAGTTCGGGATAGAGTGCGGCAGCTCTCAAGGCAATGGCACCGCCCAAAGACTCACCTAGCAAGATCACAGGCAGACCAGGGTGATTCTTGTGAATTTGCTGAAGCGTTGCTTTGATATCGACTAAATCGCCGTCAAAGTCCATTCCTTCACGATTATTGTAGTCTTTTAGTTCGCCGAAGCCGCGCAAATCTGTCGCATAAGTGGCAATGCCGTTCTTGGCCATCTCTTTGCCAAAGGCTGCATAACAACCTTTGTGCAAACTGAATCCATGAATACATAACAAAGCGACCCTAGGCTTGACATCGCCCGGCGGCAGCCAAGAAAGACAAGGGGCAGTTCGCGCAGCCCTAGTCGGGACGCGTAGCTGCTTGGAGCCTACTTCTGAATCATCCAGAGGAAGGCTGCCTTCATCGTTTTTAGCCAGAGGGCTTGGCAAACTGTTCTCGGCGAGCGCTGCGGCTTCGGCAGCAAAGGCACTAGAACTGGATCCAAAAGTAAAGCTCACGCCCAGGTAAGCGCCTAGTGTCAGTCGTACAATGTTTTTGCTGACTAATGTCACTCAGGGCCTCCACTGTCACTTCAACCGGTTACCCTTAGCTCATCAATAGCCAATATAAATGGAGTCTCAGTTAAGAAGACTAGTCTATCACCAGAATTTTAATCTTTACAACCAGCAGGAGTTCTTAGTCTTAAAAAGCATGGTCACATAGCCGAACTACTCTAGTCCCAAAATTTCATCGGCTCATCCAGTTTATAGATTTCTGCAGAAAAAAAATGGCGAAATGACACCAAGCACAATACCGCGAAGTTTGATCTGACACAATTTCAATTAGCCGAGCGGAGCCAGGTGAATCTTCAGCATCAGTCGCAATACGTTATTTTCTAGTTGTCTAATGCCTTAGAAAGCTCTTCTTCTTCCGCAGCGGGTAGGAATATAGCAAAATTTTCAGTCAAATGATATGACTCGAATACAGCCGCTCACTAGCTCGTTGTGATATACCCCTATCAATGAGATAAGGGCTGAACATAGACTAAAGAAGTGAGGCTAGAATGTAACCGGTAGATCTTCGCAAATTAGTCAGTGGTTTTCAAAAGAAGGACGGGTTATTGCCGGAGCAAGAAAGAGAAGATGAGTGTACGCGAGCCCCTGGTGCCTTATCTGTGCTACAGATCGTTGGCCTCGCATTGGGCTCAGGACTGCTTGTTGCCATTGGATTAAAAGGGTTCGATTACTTCTTGGTGGCGGGGCTGCGTGTGGTGCCGAGTGGGCTGAGTGCCGCTCAGTACTATCAGTTAGGAGTCAAATACAAAAGAGCTGGTAGGACTGAGCCAGCTCGCGACTCTCTCAACAGGGCTATAAAGCTTGATCCGCAGGGTGTTGACGGAAAGCGCGCGGCAATCTACCTTCATGCCTACTTGCCTCAATATACGGTGCCCCAGGAGGCCGTGCAGATGAACATATCAGGATTCAATCAGGCCGCCATAGGACATAATGAACAGGCAAGGCAAACTTTTGAGAGCTGTATAAAGCAATTTCCCAAATTCGAATGGCCCTATGGCAATTTAGCTGCTTTGTACATTAGCCAGGGCAAACTCGATGAAGCCAAGGAGTTACTCAACAAAATTCTTGAAGTAAACCCGCAGTATGTCAATGGTTGGATACATCTTGCGGAAGCAAACATTGCCAGCAAAGACTTTGAGCGTGCTGCGGAGTGCCTGAACACTGCAGCAGCAATAGATCAAGACAATGAAGCTGTAAAAGCGCTGAAAACCAAGATTCAATTCAAAAATCAAACAAAGTGAGTGCGCATCTTGCACTGCCTCTCAATGCATCACCCCATGTTGACACCTAACAAGAGATCACGCACCACATTTGGCACCACAACTGTCTTCGATTGCATTCCGTGTGTCACTTAACTGAATTTGGTAGGTTTAGGAAACATTGATAAAGTGACTGGATAAGTGACAAAAAATCGACTGATTTTGCTTGAAAGCAATTTGTTCTGCGAACGGCAGTATATCGTGCTTGTCTGCGAGAAGAAGGAGGAATTAGGTGCAGCTGAATTTCAAGTTTCTTCCTAGTGAAAGTTCAAACGATCATCAGACCTACGTTCTGATAGACGGACAGGATATCACCGAGAGCCTGGAAGCTGGTGTGCTTGGTATTGCTCCTGTGGAATTCTTTTCACAGTCGGCTTTGCGAGGAAGTGGCAAACTATTGATCGGCCGCTGTAACTGCGGTTGCGTTGGTTGTGGCGATTTAATTGTATCGGTATCTCGTTCATCCGCTAAAGTCGAATGGCTGAGCTACTTTCCAGCAGGACCGAAGTATATTTTTTCATTGCCTGAGTATGACCTCGCTGTAGAATCTGGCGCTACTGACGTAAGTTGGGAAAATATCGACCGAACCGCCGAACTCCTTGTGTCGAAGCTAGACTATTCTGAATTCAAAAGGCATGGGCTCTTATTTGAATGGGCGTCCGCGAGAATCAAAAGCGACCGGATTACGGTCTCTTTCAAGAAAGACAAGGCACAACAGCTTTATGACGCGCCTTGGGATCACAAAGTCCCGACTTATACAACAGAGACTGTGCAGCAGATGATTACGAAATTGATCGGTGAACTCGATTCTTGACCTCGGTGCTTGCTAGCTCTAAGAACACATATCTCGCATCACGAGCGCATTTCTAGAACTTCTCGACATTAACGACAGCGACATTAGGAAATGGAAACCGGTGCAAGAAGCTGAGCCGATAGAGTTCACACAGTTGCTCATCCCGCTAGGTGGTATTCGCGTTATGTAGGACGTGTGTTGGACGCAAGGTCTAATAGATCCTTAAAAACTCACCCTCGGAGCGACTCGAACGCCCGACACCCTCCTTAGGGCTGAGGTTTTCTATCCGAGTTACCAAAACACATATGATTGTCTCTGAACGAAAAGGGCGAAATTCGCGGCAGACTGAACAATTTCAATAGGTCGCTCTAACCTCTTTAGGTAGAAATCAAAGAATCAGAGGGGGAATTGAGTGGGTCCTAATCCTCAGGCCAGAATTGGACAAGTTGTTCTTAGCGTACAATATCTTTGGCGCGGGTTCAGGGAAAGTTGTTAGCGGACTGCTCAAATTGAGACGTGTTTCTTCCCTTAAATAACTTAACTATGTGCGAGTAGACCACGAACTTTGCAATGTCAGTTTGGAGATATGCACCTTTTCCGGTCATATTTAGCACCAGACTCTAGCCAGGAAAGCGTTTTTTCTATATCATCAGCAGGATTTTCCCAACAGACTTTCTTTAATGCGACCACTTCAACTGCTCTGTGCAATTTATTTTTTGTACGATCATCTAAGGAGATAACAATTCCGTCTGCGTGCAAGGCAGCTTCAAGCAGCCTCATGTCCTTTTCCAGCGTCGCGACTTCACTCTCTGACAAGCACTTTGCAATTTTGTCTTTCAGCTTGTTACTTGCAAAGGACTTACTACTAATGATTTTTCCTTTGAGAGCCATCCACGTTCTCCAGGCTCTTGCAAAATTCCCCTCATGCTTGTTCCATTCAATTTCAATCTCTGAAGTAACAGTGACCCTATGGCATATTCTATATATTGCCATGAGAGTTTCCCTACAGGCTGTGGAGCTCGGATGCACTGAGTGTTTGGGGCCAGCACCTCTCAGAATATTGGCATCAACGACAAGTACTTTTGATATCGACAACCGCTTCTTACCTGCCATGTTTGCCCATCCTATCTAGCACATCTAAGTAATGCGCTTGAGCCTCCATCTCTGTTTCTCCAAAGTCAGATGGCCAATTTTTTGTTGCACCGAAAGAGTCGACATCTGAGCTTTCATAGTTGGTATGAGACTTCTGATCGCGCCAGAACCAGTGAAACTTTACATCCTTTGGCAAAATTTTCTTCTCGGCCACTAAGGTCTGGATCGCGATACACATCATTGAGCTGTGCGTTTCTGCAACAACAACGACACCTCGCTTTGCAGCATCTACAAGAATGCCTGCCAACACAGTCTGTGCTTTTGGATGCAAGTGTATCTCCGGTTGTTCAATGATGACCAGTTGACCAGGCACAGCTGCATGTAACGCGACCAGGATCGGCAGACATTGGGACACGCCTATTCCAACATCTGCAATGTTCACTTCATCAAAAACCTTTGAGATACGCGAAGGATCATATATCCGGTTAACAGTTATTGCAGCATGGGTTTCGGAAATCTTGTTTACTTTCAGGCCCGAAGTTAGGCCAAGGCGTTTTAAGTCTTCGCCTATAGCCACCACCTTCGATGGCTCTCGTTGCTGCCAATCGAGTAGGATACTTGCTATATAGTTTTGGAACGCACCAGAGAATGGCGCTTTATCGGACGTAATCAAATATGTACGGTCTGGTGCTCCACGGAGACCTGGGAGGTAGATTGTCTGCTCTATTGCATTAAGTGCTGGGGACGGAATGCAAGGAGGAATAGGTATAGTAAAAGAATCTTTTTTTGAATAATGAGTTTTCAATCCAACAAAATGAAAACATCTACGTCTTCCTACAATGAGTTGTGATTTGGAGGGACCATCGTTTTGTACCAAATCAGCAAAATCGGGAAGTTGCTCCAAAAGGCTTCGTTGACTGATGCGGCTACTTAATCGAACTTTGCGATCTGACCAAGTGTATGTGGTGCTAGCAAGAGTAATTTCTTTATTTTTACGCTCAAAATTACATTCAATCAGCAACCCACTTATTGTCAGGCCAAAAGTCATCTCACTGGTCTGGTAGCTCTTATTCACCTTAGAAAACATTTCAGATGAACTACTGAACTTTACAAGCGGACCATCTAGACGAAGTGCCGAAGTCTCGTAGCTTGATTCTATTGTTTGCTTCAACAGCAGAAGTGGTTGAAGTGCGCTAGATTTTCCAGAGCTATTTGCGCCAGCAATAATAGTTAGGTTTCTCAGTTCAAGCTTAAGAGGATCTACAATAGACTTATACCCTCGGACATGAAGCTCTTTGATTTTTGGGATTTCTTGACCCAGTCGTTTTGCCGGACTTTTTTTAGCGGTCATATTTCTTTCTCGTAGGTTGAAACTTGGAAATTGACAATAACAATTTTTTGTTAGAAATCAGGTTCGCCAAATTTCTAGTCGAGTGAACCGCGATAAAGAAAACTCACCCTCGGAGCGACTCGAACGCCCGACACCCTCCTTAGGACGGAGGTGTTCTATCCAACTGAACTACGAGGGCAAAATGACCGAAACCAATGGTTTAGTCTAAGACACTAGTCTATCACCCGAATTTTAGCTTTTACAACTACTTAGAACTTTTAGCCCCAAGCACCCACAGGCCGCCGATAACTATAGCTACAACCGCCTCTTGCAAGAGCAGGCGCCCATAATCTATTGAATTGGCCGTGGTCGACTTCAGCTTGACATTTATGTCTAAGCCGAGCAAATTGGCATGGGCAATATTCTGCACTTCTGGGGGCTTCCACAAGAAGCTATAGCCCATAGCCGAAGCTCTATTGTCGCTGTCCACAGACTGCCATGGCGGATAGATAACCATGCCGACCATAACAATTAGACCAATGACGACTGCTAGTTTTTGCATATTCATTCCTCTAGTATCGCCTATTTTTGACCAGTGGTGAGAAATCTAAAGACCACTTTCGCTGGTTTAGCTAGCGAAACCATTGCCAGCACTAGCGTTACAAAAATTGCTAGGGCCGCTAAATAAAGACCAAAGCGCAGACAATCGGGGCGATAGTCAAACTCTACTAAGTGCGAGCCCTTAGTGACATAAACCGAACGCATAAAGCCATTAGCCCGATAAATTGTCGCTGGCACAGAATCGATTTTTGCTTTCCAGCCAGGATAAAAGCGATCGTTGAGAACAACCAAACTGTCTTTATTACACTGCACTGAAAGAGCTACATGCTCATTCTGGTCTTGCAATATTGTCACTTTATTTACAGAAGCTTCAGCTAGTGCACTCTGTTCTGGTTGCAGCTCTGGTCGCTGTTCTGACGACGACGTTGCTGGTAATTTCTGCTCACCAGGAGCGATACCACTTAATTTGCGCACTTCGTTGTCGCCGGCCCCATCAATATTAGAACCGGCACCATTAGCACCATCGAAACTAGCAAACCAATCGCTTGCTGGTAGCAGCTTCTGGTCTTCTTCAACATAGGCGCCAGAGCCAGGCAATGATGGCCCTTTAAGGAAGCTATTCAGCACTTGTTCTTGATTGCGCTTTACCCAAGAACTAGCAATGAAAGCGCGAGGTAAAGTATCCAGCACTTCGTAGAGGCGCAAATTATATTCGCTGTCTTCTTCTAAGAGCTTGAACCAGCGACTATTAAGCATGCGAATAGGGCCCTTTTTGCCAGAGCCAATAATTGAACTAGCCACATATCGAGTAGAAGTGATCTTGCAAAACCGAGCCAGTTCATCGTCTGTTGCGCCCTTAGTATCAATTGAGGAGCGATGCAAAAATTTGAGAAAAGTGGAGCGATAGTCTTTGGTCTCAGATGATTCATAGCCGAAAGTGACAGGCTGGTGCCAATCAATACAGATGTTTGGCAAAAGCATTTCGCGACAATACTGCATGTATGCCTCACCGTTGACGCACTCTCTGGGCAGATTTTTCTGATAGTCGCCGTCCATTTTCAAGGGGTCGAAATAAACAGTAAGGAGCCGCGGCGGAAGAATCGCAGACTGCTTTCTGTCATCAGTAGCTCCAGACCCTTGTCCTTTGCCTACCGCAGCCTCTTGCCCTCTTTCTCCAGCCTCTTGCCGCAAGAGCTTGAGCTTCTTCAGCAGAGTGCCTTCGTATGCAAAATAGCCAGGGGCTGCAGTCTTTTGCCTGTACTGAAAAGCTGGCACAATCAAACTGCCAATTAAGGCTGCCACCACTATCAGTGCTAGGGTTTGCTTATCAGCTATTTTGAGTTTTTTCGAGAAGGCTATTACTAATGAGAAAATCAAACCAATCAATGCTGTAAATATCATCGGGCGGCCAAGCGCCTTATAAAAAGCAGCAGAGAACATGGGCTGTATACCGTGCACCCAATCTGGTGCAAAGGTAAATGTGGTGGCAATGGCAAGGGCGATGATCCACACACTATGGCTGAGAATAATTGCCACTTTGCTACGCTGGCCTTCCTCTAAAGCATGTAAGCCGCGCCCGGCCAATATGGCTAAGAAGAGAATGACAAAAATCAAAAGTTTGACAGGATAACGCAGTATCGAAAGAAACGGCAGGGTCTTGAGCAAAAAAGCAGAGATTGGTGTGTATTTGCCTAAAGACAAAAGCACAGCCACGAGTGCAGCTCCAAAGGCATAGAAGCGATACTTGAAAGTTTTATCGGCCAGACCGAAGAACACTAAAGAGACAACAACCGGGCCAATATAGGCCGAAGGCAAAAATGGATAGTAGCCAGCTCTGCTGGCCACAGCACCACCGAACAATGTACGAGGTTGCTGCAAATCACCGAGGGGTTGGCTAAAGGCTAGGCAGAGAAAGTCATACCAATTGCAACTCCAGTTAAAGACCTGATTGAGATCTAAACCGCTGGCCCTTGGGGATAGTTTGCTCCATTCATAAACTGGCAAGAGCATGGTCATACTCATCAAAATGCCTAAACCTATGGCCAGACTCTGCCAGTAGGTCACTTTGATGCGAGCAGATAGCTTGACGCTTGTGCCTAATTCACTATCTTCTAGTTCCGCACCAGGCAACTTAAATTGATTCAGCACCATTAGCAGTATCAAGAAGCCAAACATAATAAAGATAGGCACATAAATTTCGGGCCGGCCAGCCATCAACATCCAGTGCACTGAAAGTATGGCTAAAACCACATAGGCCAGGCGATTGTGCTTTTGTGCAATTGAGGCCAGACCATAAAGAGCAAGCAGGCCCCAGGCAAAAGTCGCTGGCAAAGTGTAGTTAGCCGGTAGCGAAAAGAAATAGCCACTGAGCGCTACTGTCAGACCAACAAAAGAAGAAGCGGCCACGCTAAAGCGCAGCATGCGCGAGAGCAGGTAGGCACCAGCAAAGGCAACGAGCTGGTGAAAAAACTGAATTAATGCCAGAGCCGCGCTATATGGAAAAGCGACGAATAAGAAATTGGGGAAATAGAAAATTCCCGGTGATGGGTTAGCCAATTGGGGCGAACCGCAATAGATATAAGGATTCCACAGGGGCGGCCGCTGGGCCAACCAACCTTCTTTTATCAAGCGAGCAAAGGGTTCAAAGAAATAGGTATGGTCAGAGACAAAGTATTCTCTGCCTTCTGCCAATAGAGGGAAGTAAAAGGCCGTTAGAGCCAATACAAGCGCCACAAAACAGACTAGCAAAGAGACTATTTCACCCTTGCGCTCACTCAAAGACAAATTAGGCACTCAGTTATTGGAAGAGTGGTGCACTGTATTCTGGACGACTGGCAATCGGAACACTATTAGCTTTAGGCAAAGTCGATATCGGCGTACCGTTTTCAGAGCGAAGTGCCATGGAGCCCACGGCCATGCGTGAGACATTCATCAATGAATTGACTGAAATGGTACCGGCGGCGGCCACTAGAACTGTGCAGATAAGCAGTGCCAGAGCGGGAGCTTCTTGGGGGCTGCCGACCCATGGTCTTGGAGCTTGAGCACCAGGCAGGGATGCCACTTTTTCAGATGGTTCAGGAACAATCATCAGAATTACTACCCGTGAGTAGTAGTAGATGGCTGGAACAGAGGTAATCAGAGCAGCGCTAACAAGCACCCAACCAAGAGGCAAGCCCATGAATTGAGTTTGGATATGAGCGCCAGCAGTGAAGATAAAGACTTTGGCAAAGAAACCAGCTGGTGGAATTGGCAGACCGGCTAAGTTGAGCAAGCAAACACCCATAGCCAGGGCTGTCAGTGGACGTTTGCGAATCAAACCAGCATAGTCTTCAATGCGATCGGAACCAGTCTCATTGCTAACAAGAACGGCTCCGGCGAAAGCACCAAGGTTCATCAAACCGTAAACCATGACATAGAAAACCAGGGCTGACAGTCCAGATTCGGAGGCGGCGATCAGGCCAATCAAAATATAGCCAACGTGAGCTATCGATGAATAAGCCAACATTCTCTTTAATGAATTCTGGGCCAGGGCAATCAAGTTACCGGCAACCATAGAGAAGATGGCTAAAGCACCAAGGATAACCATCCACTGGGCTTGCGACTGAGCAAAGACGATCAACAGCAAACGCATTGCTACGACAAAACCGCCAGCTTTAGAACCAATTGAAAGAAAAGCAGTGACAGGAGTAGGTGCGCCTTCGTAGACGTCTGGAGTCCACATGTGGAATGGCACAACTGAGAGCTTGAAGCAGATGGCACTAATAACAAGGGTCAGCAACAACAACATAAAGAAGGAAGGAGCTGCCTGGGAACCGACTGAGAAACAATCGCGAATGGCGGTGAAAGAAGTGGCTCCGGTCAAACCATATAAGAAGGAGAGACCATACAAAAGCGTGGCAGTTGTAGCAGCGGTTGAAAGGAGGTATTTAAGAGTAGCTTCGCCGCTTCTTACATCTTTCTTAGTGAAGCTGGTCAAGAGAACGCAGCAAACGCTCAAGGTCTCTAGGGCAACGAAGAGCATAATCAAATCGGTGGAGCCAGCCAAGAAGAGGTTCGACAAAACCGCAGTCATCAAGATGGCGTAGTACTCACCGCGGTTGCGTCCGAAGAGATGGTCATAGCCCATACTGATTAAGACAACCAGGATGCCAACCACAATTGCAACAAGCGAGAAGACCGAGTAGAGAGGGTCGATGGTAAAGAGACCGTTGCAAAGTATTTCAGTTATGCCCATCTGTGTGGTGAGAACATAGCCCGACACAGCCAGGGATATGAGACAGATTATTGGCGTCAAACCCTTTGCTTTTGGAGCAAACAAGTTCCACAGAGCTGCAAACAGAACACCGACCACAAGGATGAGCTGAGGAGCCAGCAACGTTAACATCCGCGTGTAATCTTGATAATCGCCCATTTGAATTAAAAGTCCCCAAGTTCGCGTTTAATTTTTTGTCTTCACCGACGCTCTTAATTCTACATAGCTAAATGGGAAGAATCGTAAGGATTACCCAATCTGTAAGTAAGCTTTGCTTTAGTTTGGCAAAATCCCCTATTGACAGCCCTGTGGGGTAAGATAGTGCATAACTACTTAAACGGCGTCTTAGAGATAGAACAGTAAAAACATGGCAAACGGCACAAGGCTCATCCTCAACTCCAGCGGCTTACTGGAATTAGACGACAACAAAAAACCGGCTCTCCTAATTATGGAAGACGGCACCACCTTTGAAGGAAAAGCATTCGGAGCAACCACCACAGCAGTGGGTGAACTGGTCTTCAACACTTCGCTGATGGGATATCAAGAGGTTTTAACCGACCCCAGTTATGCCGGCCAGGTAGTCACCATGACTTATCCTGAAATCGGCAATTACGGTGTCTGCGACGAAGACATCGAGTCGCGTTCAATTTTTGCTCGCGCTTTCGTGGTGCGTCATCTCTCCCGCAAGCACAGCAATCACCGCGCCAGTGGCACTCTCGAAGCCTTCCTCGACAAGTTCAATATCCCTGGCATATCCGAAGTAGATACAAGAGCAATTACTCGCAGGCTACGCGATCAAGGCGCCATGCGTTGCGCCATATCAACTGAAGAAGATGTATTAACCGAAGGCGGCCGCGAAAAGCTGCTAACAGCATTGGCCGACGCACCGCAAATGGCAGGGCAAGACCTCACCAACGAAGTTACTACCAAAGAAATATATACAATCGGAACAGGCAAGACAAAAGTTGCCGTACTCGATTTTGGCATCAAGCAAAATATCTTGCGCGAGCTGATTGCCCGCGGTGTTACTGCCACGGTCTATCCCGCTAGAGCAAAAGCAGCAGATATTCTTGCCACTTCCCCTGATGGCATCTTCTTGTCAAATGGTCCCGGCGATCCAGCCGCTTGCGAAGACATCATTGCCGAGATGAAGACGCTAATAGCCTCTCGCATACCTATATTTGGTATTTGTCTCGGCCATCAGCTTTTGTCTATTGCCCTTGGTGGCAGTACTTACAAACTCAAATTTGGTCACCGTGGTGGCAACCATCCAGTCAAAGATCTAACCACCGGAAAAATCGAAGTAACCTGTCAGAATCACGGTTTCGCTGTCGATGAAAAATCAATGCCAGCAAACCTAGAACTTACCCATATCAACCTAAACGACAATTCAGTTGAAGGCTTCCGCCACAAAGAATTGCCAATATTTGCCGTTCAATACCACCCAGAAGCCCATCCGGGGCCACACGACTCTAACTATTTGTTTGACCGTTTCTTGTCTTTAATCGAGTCACATCACAAAGTCAGTAAGTAAATAAGTAAGCAAGTGAAAGCAGGCGCCATTTGTATAAAGTAGCAATCTTCGACTTCGACGGTACCCTGGTAGATTCAACTCCTGGCATCGTCGATGTGATGAAAGTAGTTGTGGATGAATATGGATTTGCACCGGCGATTTTAGACGAATGGGCACTCTTAGTTGGGGTGCCACTGCCCAAGCAAATGGAAATCATCATGCCTGAGAAATCAGCTGATTTTCATTTAGAAGTAGCCAACCGCTACCGCGCCATTTACGACACCATGGCCATCGAAATCTGTCCGCCTTTTCCTCACATGTTCACGATGCTACAGAGCCTCAAAGACGCCGGGGTCGTAATCACGATTGCCTCATCTAAGCGCCGTAACTTAGTTGAAATTGTGCTTGATCACCACAATGTTGCTCACTATTTCAAAATGGTAGTAGGCGCAGCCGATGTGGAAAATCACAAACCCCACCCTGAGTCGGTTCATATGACTCTTGACCAACTCTCAATTCCCCTTGAGCATGCCGTGGTTATTGGTGACAGTATTTTCGACCTGGATATGGCCAAGAATGCTGGCGTTGATGCCATTGGCGTCACCACCGGCTTGCACAGCAAAGAAATGCTGGCCAAGTCTGAGCCCACCCATATTGTGGATGGCCTGCATGAAGTCTTGCCCATTATTCTCAAAGGGCGCAACGGCAACAAGCCGGGCTAGTTATTTCAATTATGCAGAAAACTTCATCTAACTGGCGGTACCAGTTGGCAACCTCTCGTCGTCTGTTATTATTAGTCGGCTCAAGAGGTAGAAGGCCATTTTTCCGAGCATTCATTCATATTTTTCCAGCCCTGTGGTCAAAAGACACGGTCGTCCAATTATTGCGGCTTGTGCCCTTTTGTTCGGCGTCGGCGCTGAGGCCCTGGCGGAACCAGCGGTGCAGCCGTCGAAGGCCGTAGGTTCACCGCCCGCGACAGTAGCAACACCGACACCGGTCCAAGCAGCTCTCACAACAGACCCAAAAACCGAAAGCAAAGCCAACACTGCTGAAGCTTTGAATAGCCAATGGTTGATTAAGCCCGGCCAATCTATTTCGGTCAGCATGGCCACCGAAGATATCGTCTGTACAAATGATTTAGCCCTGGCCAGAAAACAACGTGAGGCCTATCCAGACAGTGCTGAAGCCAGTTTTATCTATGCTGTGGCCTTGAGTCGCACCAGTCAGGTCGAAACCGCCCTGCAAGAAGTTAGACGGGCGCGCAAGTTGGCCGAAAAAGACGGCGGCCCAGCTTATTTCGACCAGATGATTCAGAGCTACGAAAAGATGCTCACTTACTATCCAGAAGATAACCAAGTGAGGTATCACCTGGCGTGGGCTTATTATATGAAAGCATATCTATTAGCTAAGTATTCCGGTCAAGCGGCCGGTCAAAATCCAAAGTATGCTGAATGGATTGCCCAGGCTAAAAAGCCAGCCGATCCAAGCCTATCCAACCAAGACGGTAAAGACAGTACAGACTCTTCAACCATAGCTGCCAAGCCCGAAGCCAGCGAAAAAGTTCAAGCTCAACCAGCGGCCGGGCCAAGCCAAGTACTCGGCAACCTCACCCAAATTCGCAAAGACATGTCACAAGTTTCACCAGATGCGGTGCCACAAGTTAAGCGTTATTACGAACTCGCTCTGGCTAAGCTGGACGACCTTTTGGCTCGCCAACCTGATGACGTCTGGGCTCGAGTCTATCGGGCGCACCTCCAAGCCGAGTCATCAGGCAATATCGATCAGGCTATTGTCGAGTGGCAGAAGGTAAAAGAGGCTTCACCATTGAATCCAGCCGCCTATTTCTTCCTCGGCGAGGGTTATCTTAAGAAGGGCAATCTCAAAGAAAGCCTCACCAATGTTTCAAAAGCAATTGCCCTGAGGGCAACAGGTAACTAATTCCAGGTACTGAGTTCAATGTTCGACTTCTTAAAATCTGATTGGTTCAAGCTAGTTCTAGCCCTAAGCATTTTGGGCGGCATTGTTGGACTGCTCTACTATGCCCAATGGAGCGCCACAATCGAAGAGAAGAAGTTCAAAGAGCAAAGGGACGCTAACCCAACAGCCAGTAACATAGCCTTTACAAACTATGAATTGAAAGAAGTCGATGATGCCAACAATGTGCGCTGGATTCTGTCAGCCCAGACAGGCACCTTAATAAAAGACTCTAAAGACGTAAGGCTGACCAACATAAGCATGAAGTTTTTGGACGGAGCCAACGTAAAAATGATGATTACGGCACCACTGGGCAAAGCCAATACCGATACGCACCGGGTGGAATTGGCCTCAGGGCCGGGCCAGCGGGTAATTGCCGAGGGTGAGGCCGGGAAGTCAAGAATGGATATGGAAAAGTTGGAATTAGAGAAAAAAAATCAGTTTAAGGCCACTGGTGGTGTTAACATCGCCATGGGGGTAGCCAAGGTGACCGGCAACTACGCCACTGGGCGTTTTGGCAAAAAAGACCTAGAAGATCTCAAGATAATTGGAAATACCCACGCCATCATTGCGAGCCAATAAATGATTTTATTCATGCGCAATATATTGAAGGAATCACCTCGTAAGGAATCGGTCAGCAAAATAATGAACGGCCTTAGTATGAAACGATCAATCTTACCTTTGCTATCAAGCTTGCTGGCCCTGCAAATGCCACTAGCAGCGATGGCTCAAGCACCAGACATGGGCGGCGGCGGCCCTATCGACATCAAGGCAGAAGAACAAGAATTTGCTGGCGACCACATTATTGCCAGAGGCCATGTGCGCGTTGTCTACAAAGACAGTGTCATTGTTGCCCCAGTGGCGACGCTCTACCGTGACGTCAACACTGGCCAACCACAAAAAGCTATTTTTACCGGACACCCGCACCTCGTGCAGGGCAATAACAAAATTGATGCTGACACTTTAGTTTTTGAAATGGTTACTTCAAAGATCATGGCCGATGGTCATGCCCACTCTGAAGTAGTAAATGAGGCTCCACCACCTGCTGCTGAGCAAGTGGCAGTTAAAGGCGATACAAAAAAACCAACCAAGAAGGTAGCACCTGCTTCTAGCGCAGAAGCAGCTCTAGCCCAAGCAGCAGCGACAAAAGGTTCACTCAATTCTGATGATAATGAACCAGAAAGCAAAGCTAGCGTTGGCGCTAATGGAGCTGGCGGTACCACCGCTAGTGCCCCTGGCGGCCCAACAGAAGGCCCAACTACAATTATTACTGACTCAGATCGTCAGGTTTATGACCGAGGTACTGGTCAATTTGAGGCCTTCGGCCACGTCAAAGTAAAGGCTGGCGATATCGACGTATTAGCTGAGCACTTGCGCATGGCCTACGGCGCCGACCAGAAGCCAGAAGCTGCAGTTTTCACTGGTAAAGTATCTGCCACTCAAGGGCAGAACAATACCCAGTCAGACACTTTGACTTACTTCCTCACCACCAAGCGCTTACAGGCCACTGGACATGTGCGCTCGAAAGTAATTCAGAGCAATAATTCAAACAGTACTGCCTCGAAATCAACCACGGTGACTGCACCAGCTAACGAAGGCAAAGTAGAGCCCATCGTTAATGGTGGCATGGCGGCGAGCAACGCCACTCCAGCCATAACCAATACCGGTGCACCAGTAATTATTGTTTCAGACACCCAAGACTACAACAAAGAGACAGGCCGTCTCAATGCTGTTGGCAACTGCAAAATCTTCTATGAAGATACCGTTGGCATTGGACCCAAAATAGTAATGGTGCGCAATGCTTATGGCCAGGCAGAGAAAGTTGTTTTCATTGGCCGTTCGCAAATTACCCAACCAGGCAAACGCTGGATTGGCGACCGCATCACCATGATCATCAACGACCGCAGAGTGCTTGCCGAAGGCAACACCAGGGCCTTCATCTTGCAGAAGAAAATGGAAGCTCCGATTGTTCCAGCACCAGCTGTGCCATTCGATTCAGCGCCAGAATTCAAACTTGCAGACAAGTCTAGACCAAGCGCTGGAGACAACTCTAGTGACGACTCTAGCGGCAAGCTCAGTACAACGAAGGTGGATAGACCAGAATGACCTCGGCCGCGCCAACATCAAGCTCAATACAATCCAACGATACTAGAACACTTAGAATCGAGAGCCTGCAAAAATCATATGCTGGAAGACGAGTCGTTGACGGCGTCAGCTTCTATCTCAATCGCGGCGAAGTGGTAGGCCTACTGGGCCGAAACGGTGCTGGCAAGACGACCTCATTCGATATGGTGCTAGGCCTAGTTAAGCCTGAAAAGGGCTCAATTACACTGGGAAACAAAGACCTTACCAAGTTACCAATTCACATTCGCAGCCGCCTGGGCATTGGCTACTTGCCACAAGAAGCTTCTAACTTCCGCAAATTGTCCGTGGGCGACAATATCAAGCTAATTCTTGAATTGAGAAATTTCCCCACAAGAGAGCACAAGAAGCGCACTCTTGCCTTGCTTGAACAATTTGGTCTGGCCCACTTGATTGATGTTATATCAGTGCAGCTCTCAGGTGGTGAAAGAAGACGCCTTGAGCTAGCCCGCTGCCTGGCCTCAGAGCCAGAGTTCATCTTGCTAGACGAACCCTTCACTGGGGTCGACCCAATTTCGATTGCTGATATTCAAGGCCTGATTCGCCGGCTGCGTGACGAATGGAACTTGGGCGTACTAATCACAGACCACAACCCAAGAGCCACACTAAAAATTACTGACCGCGCCTACTTGATTGACTACGGCAAAATTTTAGTTGCCGGTACTTCAAGAGAAGTAGCTGAAAGCCCTGTGGCGCGCAAACAATATCTGGGAGAGGACTTCACTCTGTGAGCATTGGTATTAAGCTTCTTGACCGATATATTGCTAATGAATTCTGGCAACCATTGCTGTTCGGTATTGGTATCGTCACTGGTGTATGGTTCGGCGCCGAGCAACTAAAAACAATTTTCAACCTGGTAATGAAATCAGGTGTGCCCATTCACATGGCTCTTACTATTCTGGGCTTACACTTGCCCGAAGTAATCGTCATGACTATTCCCATTGGTGTGCTGCTAGCGACACTTTTAGTATTCAACCGCCTCTCGGGCGACTCTGAAATTATTGCCTTGCGCACCAGCGGCGTCAGCTTCTACCGCATCATGGTAGCCCCCCTGATGTTTGGTTTGTTTACCTCACTGGTGAGCTTCGGTCTCAACGAAGCAGTGGTGCCAGTGGCTAACCGCACCTCAAAACGCCTTGAATTTCTTGCCCTCTACAAAGCCGAGTTACCAGCTGGACAAGCCAACTTTACTTATATGGAGCGGGGCAAAGACCTCAATATTGAGCGCATTTTCTTCATTGGCTACTATGAAGGTAAAAACCTGAGCAATGTCATCATTCTCGACTTCTCTCGGGCCAAGTTAGTGCAAATCATCTCGGCCTCTAGCGGCCTATGGGACAACGGTCACTGGACCTTAAACAGCGGCCGAACATATGTGCTATCGGGAGACTCCGATATCACTAGAATCAGCCGCTTCGACAAGATGGTAATTCCAGGCTTGGGTCAGGTGCAAAAAGCACTAGCTACTGGCAAAGTCTCGCCCAAAGAAATGAACCTCTTCGAGCTCAATAATTATCTAGACATCCTGCGCAGCTCCAACTCGCTGAGCAACGACCTTTTGGTACGTTACTATCAAAAAGTCTCCCAACCCCTAGCCTGTTTGATCGTATCGCTGGCCGGTGCCCCTCTCGGCCTTTTGGCGAGAAGGTCGCGCAGCAACCTCGGTCTTATATATAGTGCGGTGGTGGTGTTTCTCTATTACGTACTGCAATCGTCTTCAGGCGCCCTTGGGGACGCTGGCCGAATTACGCCGCTTTTGGCGGCCTGGCTACCCAATATTGTCATCGGCATATTGGGCGGAACGATTCTCTATGTCAGGGCTAGATAGTAGCTTCGCTAGCAAAATAAATTGGTTATCGGCATGCCACTAAGCTTGGCTTAGGGTACAAATGAGACTGCATTAATCTGGAATATTGGATTACTGTCAATCGTATGCGTAATACCCGTATTGACTCACCCCTTAGGCACGCTTAATCTTGACATACGTCTATCAGCAGCTGACAGACCGAAATAGGAGTTCTTGCTTCTCACCAATCGGTAGAGAGCCCTAGAAAGCCTATAAAGAACAAACAGTAATACCCCGGAATCACCAGAGAAAAGCCTTGGCTAGCACTAGTCAAATTTCCAACTCCATGCACTCCAATCGGCGCCGCAATTCGGTGCTTTTGATGGGATTTGTGCTGGCCGGTGTCAGCCTCGTCGTCGTACCGGGTGTCTACTTCGTCTGCCAAGATAGTGCCAAGCGCTCCGACCTTTTAAGCCTCAGCAGTGGCATTTCTAATTCTGCCTTTGGCAATTTATTCAATAAAGCTCCGGCAAAATCAGAAGCAATTTCCCCAACCAGCGTAGCTCTGGGCTCGGGAATAGGTGCTACTGCCGCGGCCAAACCAAATCTAAAACACGCTGGCGTGACTGCCAGCAACGTCAAACTTGTAGACGAAGCAGTAAAGCTTCTCGTCGGGCAAATTGAGGCCAATCCCAAAGATCCATCCTTGCATAATCGTCTTGGTCTGATTTATGCCGAATTAGGCGAATTGAGTCAGGCAGAAAATCAGTTCAAACAAGCAATTGAGATTGCCCGCCTGGGAGTGAACGAATCAAAACAAGCTGTAGATGCAAACAAAGCTAGTGGGCAGTTGGCTCTAGCCAGCGAAGCAATGCTCAAAGGTTCGCAAGCTGAACTCGAACTATCAACAGCTCATAGCAATCTGGCACGGGTTTATGAAAAGCTTGGCCAACAATCTAAAGTGGTAGCTCAACTAGAACAGCTTAATCAAGACGTGCGAATTAACGGCAGCCTGGCCCAATCATTCGGCCTTGGTGCCGGTAAAGCTGCCACCTCAAAAAATTCAGTCAAATCTTCTGTCGAAATTGTTGATGGCATGGCCAAAGCAGAGGCCCTGATGCAGGCCCACATGCTACCGCAGGCAATGGCACAGTGGAAGCATGTAATCTCTCTCGATTCAACAATTGCCGAAGCCCACGAAAAACTGGGAAGAGCAGCTCTTTCAACAGGCAACATCTTTTTAGCGATACAAGAACTGAAACAAGCGGCACAACTAGAGCCGCACAAAGCAGCGATACATTCTAGCTTAGGCATGTGCTATCAGTACCGCAACAAGAACAAAGAAGCCATCGATGAGTTCAGCAAAGCCCTAGCAATTGAGCCGAAAGACGCTCTCACAGCCTTTAATTTAGGCAATGCTTACGCGGCCCTCGGACAAAACAAAGACGCTCGTCGAGTCTACTTGCAAGCTATTCAGATTAAGCCAGAAATGGCTGTGGCTCACAATAATCTAGCAACTGTCTTGTCTATGGATGGTCAATACGAGCAAGCAATCGAACAATTTGCATACACTCTAACATTGGCACCAAATATGGCATCGGCCCACTATGGCCTTGGCCTGGCCCAATTCAACACACATGATTACACCAATGCCGCACGCGAATTCAAAATTGCCCTGGCTATCAATCCTGAGTTGATTGATGCCCACACTAAAATTGAAATGTGCCACCGTCTGAACGGCCAGCAATTTGGTCAGCAGAACGCCAATAATTGCCTGGCATCAGGCCTGAATAGCACCGGTGTCAGATCAAGAGCAGTATCGAGCGGCTATAATCAAAATTCTAGTTCTGGAGCTAATTTTGAAAATGGTCGGCGCCTGAGCATGATTGGTGTCTCGGGAGACCAAGCGCCCAGAGCAAGACAGAGAAAAGTAACCATGAGCTCTTCAATTGATGAAGGCAGTAATAGAAATCTGGCGCAGAGACTCAACTAACAGCCTTGTCTAGAAACATTATCTTGTTAGGACCATCTGGTGCGGGCAAATCTAGCACCGCCAGTCTTCTCAGTGAAAAACTAGCTCTGCCATGCCTTGATTGCGATGCTGTCATTGAAGAAAAGGCCGGACAATCAATTGCCTCTTTGTTCAAGGAACAGGGTGAGCAAGCTTTCCGCGCCCTGGAAAATCAACTCTTGGCTCAGCTACTTGATGAGCTCCTCGACGAGCTACTGAATGAGCCGAAGGTGATCGCTTGCGGGGGTGGCCTGCCAATAGGTAGTGGCAATATGGAGAAGCTTAAAACTTTGGGCCAGACAATTTATCTCACGGCTGAAGTTGAGACCCTTGCAAAGCGAATAGCCAGTCAGGGCAGTCGCCCACTTTTGGCACCAGATCAGCCAGAACAGCTAATTGACAAGATCGAGCAGCTCCTGACATGCAGGCGGCACATCTATGAGCAAGCACACCTGACAATTAAAACTGATGGAAAAACAGTGCCCGAAGTAGTGGCAGAGATTCAAAGAATCCTCACAAACGCAACACTTTAGTACAGGCGCGTTATAGTATCTGATTGGAAGAGCTGAATTTTGGAGGAGTGGATCTTGTCAGCAGTGACGCAAGATGAATTAATGTACTTGCAGTCCCAATTAGAGGGGCTCGAGTCTATTTTTATGGAGCTCATGCCCTTCGGCATCGAACTCAAGCGCCAACACGTGCAAGATTACTATGACAAACGCTTCGATGCCGCCACTAAACCAGTTTCATCGGTGGCCGAAACCGAATTGCGCCGACAGTTCAACACTAAAGCAAACCAAGTGAGAAACCTGGTTGACAGCGCTGAGTCACTGGGAGACGCTGGCAATAAACTCAACTTGATTAGAGCAGCAGCTTCCCTTCCGGAAGAACGCAGTAAGGGGCTACTAAACTCTGTTTTGCAACTGTGCAAAGGCCTGGTAACCGAAACTAAGGCTGACCCTGTTCTCTTCAAAGAAATTATTTCATCAAAAGAACTAAGAGCAGTAGAAGCCAGAGTGCTACTAGGTTCTACCATGTTCATTATTGCTGACCAGGTTATGTATGGCGAACAACCACTGCCACTGCGCGATCTGCTAGGACAGTTCTTGCAGATGGTGAGACAAGAAGGCCTGTTGACACGCAATGATCCCTTCTTGATTGAAGCCCAATGTGCCATGGAAGCTTTAGAGTTAGACGCCGAAGCAGCTGAAGAAGAAGCAGAAGCTCAGGGCCAAGCTCAAGCTTAAGACCCGATAGTCTAGTAGGTCGAAATCTTTTGAAAATACTCGTTCTCAACGGCCCGAATCTCAATCTCCTAGGCGCTCGCGAAACATCTACCTACGGCAAAACTAGCCTGGCCGAAATTGAAAGCAGGCTAATTAAACTCGCCAAAGATATTTCGGCTGCAGACTCTAACGGCCTAGAACTAGAATTTAAGCAGTCAAACATTGAAGGCGAGCTAGTCAATATCATTCAGTCTTGTCTGGGTGCTGGTGTAGCTGGAATGGTGATAAACCCTGGGGCGTACGGTCACACCTCTATCGCCATCCGCGACGCATTTCTCGCCATTGCCATGCCCTTTGTTGAAGTTCATGTTTCAAACGTATATGCCCGTGAGCCATTCAGGCACAAAAGCTATCTCAGCGACGTCGCTTTAGGTGTTATCGCTGGCTTTGGTGCCAATAGTTATGAACTGGGTTTGCGAGCCCTCTACGACCACCTAATTTCTACGGCTAATCAATAGTAAATATTAGGTGCACTGGCATAAGGCTATAATGGCCCTCGGAGTACAATAAGTTCTTATGGAAAACCGCGCAGACTCAGTCATTACAAGCAAAGATAGAGATTTTCGAATATCTCTCCGACATGCCATGCCCGGCACGATCAATATAAATCTTGCAAAGGCATCGTTAATGGCACTTTTGGCCACCTCTCTGCTAGCTCTTCACTTGAACCAACCAGCTAGCTGCCAAGAGAGCAGCGATAAAGCCGCAGCAGATGCAAAACCTCGGGCCTACTCGGCCGAGGCCATCAAACATTACAACCGCGGCCTAGAATTTCACCAATCTGGCTTCTTTGAAAAGGCAGTGACAGAATACAAGCTTGCCATCGCCTCTGACGATCGCTTAGAGCAAGCCTATAGCAATCTTGGCCTGATCTACATCTCGCAAAAGAGCTATGCCCTGGCTCAAGATGCCTTCGACAAGGCCCTCTTTCTCAAACCTAATCGGCCAACTTCACTGAACGGCTTAGCGTCAGTACTATTTGCCCGAAGCCAAGTTGATCAGGCCATCGAAAAATGGCAGAAGGCCGTAGCAGTTGACCCTAAATTTGCTAGCGCCTATTTCAACATGGGCACCGCTTACGAATCACAAAAGAAATATGACGAAGCTCTTGCTGTCTACGTCAAAGCCGTATCAATAGCTCCAGACATGGCCGATGCTTTCTATCATATGGGCAGCTTGCTAAACAAACAAAAACACCCAGCCCAGGCTTTAGTGCTGTTAAAGAAAGCAGTAGATCTGGCAGCCGAATCGGAATTTGCGAGAGACGCGCGCAAACAAATTCTCACAATTGAAAATCAGTTTGCCAAAGATGCAGGAAAAGATTCTGGTAAAGACAACAAGAATAAAGTTGTAAGCGACTTACCACCGAACCGAAACCAGTCACCATCAGTTGGTGCCTCCAAACAAGAGATAATCGATTCGGCCGCTCGCAATGTTGAGAAGAAAAAACTCGAAAAAGAGCAAAAGGCAGCCGAAGCAGCGTGGCTCAAAGAACATCCAGAAGAGCGCCAAGGTGGCCTGCTCGGTTTAGTAAAACGCAAACCCAAAAGCGAAATGAAGATGTTCGTGCACCCGCCTCAAGCGGCTAACGATCAGAAGACTGAGTAATTACTATGTTTGATAAAGAAGCAAAGCTCCAGGCATTAGCCGACCTGATCGAAGGCAAAATAGTCGACGATAGCGCCCGGGTCGAAGCCTGCATCAAAGGCACTGTGCTTGGTTTTCCCGCCACAATCGAGGCGATGAGAGTAAGCTTTCCTTTTGGCTGTTCTTTCTTTCTTGAAACCGATGTCTTAAACGAAAACAAGTCAAACAAAAGCAGCGGAGAATTCACTCTTACAGTGAGCCACCGCTTGGTCACTGGTTTTTGGGCCAAGTTCAGCCGCATACTTCTGGTCGATCATACAGATAGACCATTGGGTATGAAAAAATTTGACAGTGATTACATCGCCAAAACCAATGATGATGAGCAAGCCCTGCGTTTCGTTCAATACCCATCAATGATTGATAAATTGCTGCTACTGAGCCAATACACCAATTTCACCGAGCTGCATGTCAGGTCAGGCTATGGAGTTGTTCTAGTTCAACCTACTTCAATCGAAAAGCTAGATATAGACACAGTTAGAGAAACATTTCGCGTCTTTGGTGAAGTTGCCCAAGTAGTATTTGAGGCCTTTTAATTCAGTGTCAGACTTACTTGAAGAAGAAACCAGCAGAGCTGATTACATTCTTTCGATAGCGCAATTGTTGGGGCGCTATCTTAGTAATTTGCCGACAGAAGCTGAAAGAATGCCGGTTTTACTAGAACAGTTAGCGAAAAATGATTATCACTTGACCAACCGCAAAAATATGGTTGGCCACCTGACCGCCAGCGCCCTGGTTATCAACCGTTCTTCGCAGGTCCTGCTCATTCACCACAATGGCTTAAAGCGTTGGCTGCAGCCCGGTGGCCACCTCAATCACAATGAAGAGCCAGAATCAGGAGCACGACGCGAGTTACTGGAAGAAACCGGCCTGGGAGGCCAAGGCGAAATAACTCTGGTGCACAGCCCGCACAGCTCAACAGACAACCTTTTACCGTTTGATGTCGACACCCACGACATTCCCGCTAACCAGGCCAAGAGCGAAGGTGAGCATAAACACCATGATTTTCAGTACATTTACCAGTTAGACCACAAGAACGCCCAGCCTATTGTTCTGCAAGAAGAAGAGGTGGCTAAATATAAATGGGTTTCATTTGACCAGTTAGCCAGCGGCGAATATGGCAAACGCTTAAGTCGGGTGGCGGAAAAACTAAGAGCCAGTCTGGGCTAAATTTATGCTAGGGCCTTGGCCGAAGTATTTAGGTAAGGACCAGGCTGAAATTCTCTTGGCATTCCAAGACATTAGCCTAGTGAGCTTAAAGCCCAAAAGCAAAGAGAAACAGATTGTTACGGAGCAAGGCTTTCATCGGCCGATGTGATAAATTTACTTTGTGGGAAGTTTTGAACCTAGGCTCAAAAACCCGCAATACACGCACTAATGAGGTATCGGGTATGGCAGACACCACCACAGCGCCTACTTCCACCACGATTGTCGGTTTGACTGAAGCCGCAGCAGCAGAAGTGAAAAGACTCCTGGTTGACGAGCAAGGTAAGACTGGTCTGCGTATGGAGATCAAAGGCGGCGGTTGTTCAGGAATGTCTTATGGCATGAGCTTCGACAATGCTCAAGAAAAAGACCACGTCATTGAAGAACATGGCGTAAAGCTTTTCATCGATCCAAAAAGCGCTATCTATTTGAAAGGCACAGTTCTGGACTTCCAGAGCGGCCTAGACGGACAGGGCTTTGTCATCAAGAATCCACAAGCTAAAGGCTCATGTGGTTGCGGCAATTCATTCTCAGTCTAAAAACTAGAATAATGACCAATAGGTAATTTGGAACGTGCCGGCAATAATTCTGTCCGGCACGTTTCTTATTTCAAACAATCCCAAGAGTGGCAAGATGAACAAGCTCAAACTAGCTCGCCCCAAGAAAGCAGAAGAGGGGCAGAACAACTCAGGCCAAGAACTCGGATATTTTGCCGCGACACAATACAGCCTGATTGAGATCTACGGGGCTGACAGCGAACGCTTTATCAACGCTCAGACAACCAGCGACGTAAAAGCTTTGAAGCCCTACCAGTGGCAACCGAGCGCTCTCTTAGACCGCAAGGCCCATGTCGTTGCCTACTTCAACCTCTATCGCAAAAACAGCTCTTACCGCATCATCGCCGAAGTAAGCCAAATTGCCACCATACTGGAACATCTCGACAAGTACATTTTCGCCGACAAAGTCGAATTGCTTAACCTGAGCAGTGGCAAAATGCTAGGTCTAATTGGCTCTGATGCTCGCACAATCATCAATGACAATCTCAGCCAAAAGAGCCCAGCACTGTTCGAGAGAGACCTGATTGACGGCGACCTCTGCGGCATTAATGTGCATATTTTCAGAGCACCACTTTCAAGCAGAGAAGCCTTCTTAATTTATTGTGCTGGCGACCAATTCGAGACACTGCAGAAGAAACTACTCCCAGCCTTGAACCAGTATGGCGCCCAGAATCTAAGCGAAGAACAATTGCTAATCGAACGTATAGAAGCAGGCCTGCCACAATTCGCCACAGACTTCACCAGCGAAAATTTGATTATCGAACTGGGTCTAGAAGACAAGGCCATCAGCTATACAAAGGGCTGCTTCCAGGGGCAAGAAGTACTTGCTCGTGTCAAAGGCCACGGCTCTCCCAATAAGCAGCTAACAGGTTTAATACTAGAACTAGAGAACAAGCAAAATAGCTCGGCAAATAGCAAGATCGCAGTAGGCACACCACTTATGGTGGCGGGCCAAGAAGTGGCTAAAATTTTGTCTAATGCCTATTGCCAACGTTTGCAAAAACACATTGCTCTGGCCATGGTCAAACGCGACTTTAGAACGCCAGGTCGTCAACTAGAAGTATCGATTGGTGTGGCGAGTGACAGCGGTGACTCTACAGCAATTACGGGTAAGGCCACGATTAAGCTGCTGCCCTTTATTGAGCCTGAAGACCTAAAGCTGAAAGCAAAAAAACTCTACGAAGAGGCTCTCAAGCTCTATGCCACGATAGACAACAAGAGCGCGTCAACTAGCGTGCTACCCAACCAAGCAAGCGGCCCAGATAGCAGTCTAACAATTAGCCAGGACAACAACACCACCGAAGCCATTAAGAAGCTAAGAACTGCTCTGCTTCTCGACAGCCGTCTTGAAGATGCTTACGAAGCCCTCGGTGTGATTCTATCGAAAGAGAATCAGCTAGACGAAGCTGTTGAACTAATGGAAACCTTAGCGCGCATCAATCCTGATTCAATCATGGCCTACGCTAACCTCTCGGTATTTTATCTAGAACAAGGTGGCGGCAAAGAGAAAGCAGAAGAAGCCAAAGCGCAGTCTATGAGTATTCGCATGAGACTAGCAGCCAAAGAAGCGATGCAAGAGCACCAGCAAAAAGAAGACACCGCCAAAATCGAAGCCGAAGCCCTAGAGCGCAAAGCTATGTTTGAGCAGGTCATTGAGATAGACAGCGATGATCTATTTGCCAACAACGGCCTGGGTAATTGCTATAACATCCTCAAGCAATATCAGCTGGCTGAGCCGTATTTACTCAAAGCCATCCAGATCAAACCGAACCATACAGTTGCCTACCAGGAACTTGGTCGCACCTACGAAGGCCTTGGTCAAACAGAAAAAGCTATAGAGACTTTCAAAAAAGGCATTGATGTAGCGGCTCAAAAAGGCGACATAACCCCACTAAAAGCGATGCAGGCGCGGCTAGACAGCCTATCATCTAAACCAGAAGCAAGCGATGCCTCAATCTAAGGCCTTAAATCTATTTGCTGCGCTGGTCTACATTTTCATGTATGTACCAATCATTATTCTTGTTGTGTTCAGCTTCGACAATTCAAGACTAGCCGTAGAGTGGCATGGCTTTACCCTGAGTTGGTATCAAAAGCTCTTTCAAAATGAAGCCGTCAAATCTGCTCTATACAACAGTTTAATAGTGGCATCTATTGCAGTGACAGTCTCCGTATTCATGGGCGTGCTCGTGGCAGTCGGCTTGAGCCGTGCCCGCTTCAAGGGCATGGCTCTCATTCGCGGATTAATAGTTCTGCCAATTATCGTCCCTGAAATAGCCATGGCAGTGGGAGCTCTCATTCTCTTCATTGCCATAGGCTTGCCTCTGGGCTTGGCCACAGTAATTGTAGCCCATATCATTTTTTGTCTCTCCTACGTTGCCCTGACAGTAGCTGCCAGGCTCGAAGGCCTTAATCCCCAGCTTGCCGAAGCCGCCCTTGATCTAGGTGCAACACCAGTTGAGGCCTTCTGCAAAGTAACCTTACCGATTCTAGCGCCTGGTATTGTATCTGGTGCTCTGCTGGCCTTCGTACTTTCTCTTGATGATTTCGTCATCACCCAATTCACCGCTGGCGTCGGCGCCACAACCCTACCGCTGCGCATTTACAGCATGGTCAAATTCGGAGTCAGCCCCGAAATCAACGCCCTTTCAACACTGATGCTGACAGTTACCTTTTTAATTACCCTAACAGCTGAGTGGATCAGAATGCGGTCAAATAGGACCTTACATCATGAATGAAAGCAACCCCTGGAAAACTATTTCTCAATCAGTGGTCTATGAGAATCCCTGGATTAAAGTACAAGAAGACCAGGTGATCAGGCCAGACGGCTTAGATGGAATCTATGGTGTGGTCAACTTCAAGAACAAAGCAGTTGGTGTCTTACCCATAGACGAAGAAGGCTTTACCTACCTGGTAGGGCAGTATCGCTACCCCCTGGGTTTTTATTCATGGGAGATACCTGAAGGCGGCTGCCCCCAAGATGAAGACACCCTTGATGCCGCTAAGCGAGAACTCAAAGAAGAAACTGGCCTAGAAGCCGCCAGCTATCAGGTGCTCGGCCGAGCTCATTTGTCTAATTCGGTATCGGACGAAGAAGCCATTTGGTATTTAGCCACAGGACTGACTTTAGGTGAAGCTGAACCAGAAGGCAGCGAAAAGCTAGCAGTACGAAGGCTGGCATTTTTTGAGGCCCTAGAAATGGTGCAACAAGGCGAAATTACCGACGCCTTGAGCGTACTAGCAATTAATAGCTACGCCCTTAAGCTTTTGAAATAGCGGCTAAATATCAATCTTATTGGCTTGAGCCAAATCTTTCAGTTGCTGCAGTTCAGACTGCAAATTGAGTTTGCGCAAAACCTCAGCAAAATCAGCGACAAACTCAGGCATCTGCCCTCCGGCATAGTTACCGTATTGTCTATAAAACGGCAGGGCCTTGTCAAAGTTCGCTTTGGCCTTATTAAGATATTCAGTCGCTTCTTCGGCCAGACCATTGCTAGTCGATTGACGAGCCAACATCATGAAACACTTGCCCAGGTGCTGATAATTTTCATTGAGCAGGGCACTATCGCGGCGAAAGGCAGCATCGTCTCCGCGCTTAAGATCAGCAGCTATGCGATCTCTATAAACCTTGGTGCCGAACTCTAGAAGTGGAGCGGCTTTGTCATATTGACCAGAGAGAAAATAAGAAAAAGACTTACTGTCAAAATTTAGAGCATCGGAAAATTCATCAGTTGGTGCAGCACTGACATTAGGAGATGGGGGAGGGGGAGGCGCTGATGGTGTGGTCACTCTATAGATAGAGAAGCAGGCGACCATGCTAATAAAGAGAGAGAGCAAAAGAAACGCCAGCTTTAGAGTTTTGGAAGGCTTCACTCTTGGTGCCACTGCAAGCGAGGGAAACTTTACCTTCTCACCATCGCGGATCAGCTTAAGATCGTTCACTAGCTCATAGGCAGACTGGTAACGCTGATTGGGATCGCGCGCCAGACAACGCAAGACCACTTTGTCTAAATCAGCCGGCACTTTAAATTGAGCAGGAAGATTCGATACACTTGCAAGACTAGAAATTGGCTTGGGGTCTTCATGAATGTGTCTCAGTATTATCTTGATAGGATTTTCAGCAGCAAATGGCTTTATGCCAGTAAGAGTCTCGTACATCAGACAACCAAGGGAATAAATATCAGAGCGGCGATCTTGCATATTGCCTTCGCACTGCTCTGGCGACATATAGAGCGGACTGCCAAAGATGTCACCGGTCTGAGTTAAATTCTCATGCGCCTTTTGCTCACTTGGTAGCACTTTGGCGATGCCAAAATCTACCAGTTTGACAAAGTCAGAGCCGTTTTCAGACTTCTCTAAAATAATATTGCCCGGTTTAATATCACGGTGAATAACACCCTTAAGGTGCGAGTCAGCCATGGCTTCAGCCGCCTGAATAAATATATCAAGAGCCCGCTCGCTATCGAAATAGCCTTCTTTAGCCAGCTCCTGCTCTAGGGTACGACCCTCCAGGTAATCCATGACCAAAAAAGGGCAACCACTGACACCGACACCATAATCGTAGACCGCAGCTAAATTGGCATGGGTGAGAGCGCTGGCCGCCTTAGCCTCTTGCTCAAAGCGTTTGACCGATACTTTGTCTTGCACCAGATCTTGATTAAGAACTTTGACAGCAAAGATCTTATCGACTGCTTTGTCTCTAACTTTATAGACTACGCCCATGCCGCCGCGACCAATTAAAGCCAACACTTCATAGCGCTCGCCAAGATTAGGAAATTGCTCTTGAGGCGACACAGAAGACTGGGGCGGAGGGCTTTCGAGAACTTTCGAGGCGTCATTTCTACTTTCCTCGCTGCCTGAAGTAGAACTCTCTGCGAAGCTCGGCACATAAGCCTGATATGACGAGGGCAAGAGGCTAGATGAAGGCAAGAGGCTAGAAGAATCCACCACCAGCTTTGGCTCGCCTTGAGCTGACTCAATCTCTTTAAGCTCAATTTTTTCACGCAGCTCTAGCTTCTCTCTTTGCTTTAGCTGCTCGTTTTGCTCATCTGATTTCACCAGGAAACTTACCTAAACCGGAATTGCACTTATAGCATACCCATTTTATAGCCCGGATTTAGAGCCCCAAGTTATAGACCCATTTTGCAGCGGCAAAGTTTGACTCATTTTCACTCGAAAAATGAGTCAAACTTGGAATCAACAAATCTAGGCACCCCACCTCTAATTTAGAGCTACTAAACTAAAGTTTCTAGATTGCAGGCTCCAATTCAAAATCAGGATAATACTCAGCAATCACCGCATCGCAAGGCAGACAGAGCACTGGCAATTTGCCCTTGCCATGATCTTCAGTGAATTTCCAACAGCGGGCACACTTGGTACCAGATGCTGGAATTACTTTGACACTGATACCACTTTCATTGTTTTCAGCCAGAGCTTCTACAGTTGAAGTGATACCAATGACAGCTTGCGAAGTAATGAAGAAACCTGGCAAGTCTTCGCCCAGGGCTGCCACTTTCTTAGCTAGAGCAGCGTCTTCAAAGGCCAACTCAACTTTGGCTTCCAAAGAGCTACCAATTTTGCGAGCGGCACGCGCTGTCTCTAAAGCTTTGTTGACGATGATGCGTACGTCAATTAGTTCATGCCAGAAATCAGATTCTAGAATGTTCTCAAAGCTCTTATTTGATTTAGGGAAATCAGTGAGCAATACGCTTTGATGACCACCACCGAATGTCTTCATAGCATCAGTCATGTGCTGCCAGATGTCTTCAGCCATGTGCGGTGTAACTGGTGCAAGCAATCGCACCAGAGCCTGCAGCATGTGAGCCAGCACTGTTTGCACTGAACGGCGCTTGAGAGATTTAGGCCCAGCGGTGTAGAGAGTATCTTTGGCAATATCGAAATAGAACGAGGACAGCTCTACCACACAGAAGTTTTGCAGCAATTGGTAGTACTTGAAGAATTCAAAGCGATCAAAGTCGCGAGTTACTTCTTCTACCAATTCATTGAGGCGGTGCAACAAGAAGCGATCTAGAGAAGAGAGATCTTCAAAAGGCACAGCATCAGCAGCAGGGTCGAAATCGTACAAATTGCCCAGCATATAACGGGCGGTATTGCGCAGCTTACGATAAACTTCGGCCAATTGAGCCAACATATTTTTGCCGATTGGAATGTCGTCGGTGTAATTCACCGAAGCCACCCAAAGCCGCAATACGTCTGCGCCATACTGTTTTATCACTTCATCGGGATCAACCACGTTACCCACAGACTTAGACATCTTGCGGCCGTTTTCATCAACGACAAAGCCGTGAGTAAGAACAGTCTTGTATGGTGCCCGACCATGAATGGCAACACTGGTCAAAAGTGACGACTGGAACCAACCGCGGTGCTGATCTGAGCCTTCTAAATAAAGCTCACAAGGGGAGCCACGCAATTCTGGGCGAGCATCAAGTACAGCAGCATGGGTCACCCCTGAGTCGAACCAGACATCCATAATGTCGGTCTCACGAACGAATTCAGAAGACGAGCAGCTGCCGCATTTCATATCACCGACAAAATCTTGTGGTGTCTTTTCCCACCAGCTATCAGAACCTTCAGCGTCAAAGACTTTGGCAATACCTTCAATGCTTTGTTCATTCATCAAAGGCTCATTACATTTCTTGCAATAGAAAACGGGAATTGGTACGCCCCAGGCGCGCTGCCTGCTAATACACCAGTCTGAGCGGTTCTGCACCATATTGAAGATGCGGTTGCGACCAGAGTTTGGCAACCATTCCACCTGGTCAATGCACTCAAGAGCTTTTTGACGGAATCCCTCTACCGAAGCAAACCACTGTTCCGTTGCGCGGAAAATCAAAGGGTTCTTGCAACGCCAACAATGTGGGTAGCTATGGCTGAAAGTTTGATGCTTGATTAAAGCGCCAACTTCTTTCAAATGCTCCACAATCGCAGGATTAGCTTTGGCATAGTGCTGCCCAGCAAACTGGCCAGCTTCATCGGTGAAGATACCGCGACCATCAACTGGCGAGAGGACGCCTAGGTTGTAGAGCTTGCCCACCTCAAAGTCTTCTGGACCATGGCCAGGAGCAGTATGTACCACACCAGTACCGGCTTCATTGGTGACGTGAGCGCCATTTATTACTCGGCTAGCTCTGTCAACAAAGGGATGTCTGGCTTCTATTAGCTCCAGTTCGCGCCCTGTAGCTTCACCCAGCACAACAACGGCAGCAGGATCAATATCGGCGGCTTGCAAGAAAGTCTCACGCAGACTCTGCGCCACTACCAACACACCATGATCTGGAGTGGTGATGAATTCGTAGACAAAATCTGGATGCAGAGCAATGGCTAGGTTAGCAGGAAGTGTCCATGGAGTAGTGGTCCAAGCAACAAACGATACAGGCGTCTTTTCATCAGTGCTTGCGGCACCATTTTTTGCCTCAGAAACAAACTTAGGCAACTTGCTGCGCTCAGAATCTGGCACAGGAAATTTGATATAGATTGAGTTAGAAGTATGGTCAGCATACTCAACTTCAGCTTCGGCCAAAGCGGTCTCACAAGTGGGACACCAATAAACTGGCTTTAGACCTTTGTAGAGATAACCATTAGTTACCATCTTGCCAAACACTCTTATTTGAGCCGCTTCAAAATGCTGATCAAGAGTGATGTAAGGATGGGCCCAATCGCCCCAGACGCCTAGTCTTCTAAAGTTATCTTCTTGACCCTTAAGATTTGAGAGAGCAAATTCTCTACATTTTTTTCGTAGCTCGACTGGAGTAATGGCTGCCCTACCGCCTTTCACATTTTTCAGAGCGGCGTTTTCGATGGGCAAACCATGGCTATCGTAACCCGGTACATAAGGAGCATAGAAGCCATGAAGAGCTTTATATTTAGTGATGATGTCTTTGAGAATTTTATTGAGAGCGGTACCAATGTGAATCTTGCTCGAACTCAAATAAGGTGGGCCATCGTGCAATACGAACTTTTCAGAGGCGCTGCGCTTTTCTAAATTTAGTTCGTAAACCTGTTTTTCATCCCAGAACTTCTGAATTTCGACTTCGCGAACCGTGCTGTTAGCTTTCATCGGGAAAGCAGTAACAGGAAGATTGACTGGAAATTTCTTCTTATCGTCGGCCACTGTATGTCCTCAAGAGTCTCTAAATTGGTTTTAAGTTAGGTCTAAATATGAGCTAAAACTGATCTAAAACAAAAACCGCCAACAGTGATGCTGGCGGTGGCAAATTCACTTACCCACGCCCTTACTTGCTTGTAATAATTTCTATTGAAATAGAGTTGCCAAGTTTCATGAGAGCATCTTTTTCAAGGGGTAGTCAATATCAATATAAATATGCCTATAGAGGATAGAGCTGCGACCCTACATTCGTCAACAAAACGCATCTTCTGGGCTAAACAAGTCTTTATTGACGGCTTTAGAGTAAACTCAAAATATTCTACTCATATTACCTAAAGGCGGTTATGACAAAAGTCTTCGATGTAGCAAAAGAGGCAGCATTGACAGGTGGAGCTTTGCTAAAAGCTCGGCTTGGCAAAATCAAGAGCGTAGATTATAAGAGCGCTTACAACCTTGTCACTGATGTAGACAAAGCTTCAGAAGATTTGATCATTGCCACCATCAAAGCGGTCTTTCCTGAAGACAGCTTCCTGGCTGAAGAAGGTGGAATAACCCACGGTAATACTGGCAAAACTGACGGTCAAAGCCAGGGCAGCAGGCCAAATCGAAGGTGGATTATCGATCCATTAGATGGAACCACCAACTACACCCATAGCTATCCCTTCTTTTGTGTCTCCATTGCCGCTGAAGAAGACGGCGTAGTAACCCATGGCGTGATTTTCAATCCGATGTCAGGTGAATTATTCAGAGCAATTAAGGGCCAAGGAGCCTTTCTTAACGACGAGCCAATTCATGTCTCAAGCTGCACTTCGCTTGACAATGGCCTTTTAGCTACAGGATTCCCTCCTGATACTGTCAACAACATCTATAACAACATGGATAGCTTCAAGCATGTCACCAACATCTGTCATGGCGTCAGGCGCGACGGCTCCGCCGCCCTTGATCTTTCCTTTGTCGCCTGTGGTCGTCTCGATGGTTTCTGGGAGAGAAAATTGTCAGCCTGGGACGTCGCAGCCGGGGCCCTTATTGTCGAAGAAGCTGGTGGCAAAGTTAGCAACCTTGAAGGCGGCCCCCTAGATATGATGAGTGGTCACATTCTTGCTAGCAATACTAAAATTCACCAAGAAGTTGTAGAGGCACTTGCTACTGCCAACGTTCACTAAGTCTTTTTCTTGATTGCTAGTTTACGATAACCACCAAACCAGGCACTAAATGTGATGCGCAGCACCTCGGCCAACATCCGTGGTGAATCGGTCAAAACGTTTACTTTAGAACCTTCTACGTTGGCCCAATTTATGGCGATTTCAGCAATTTTATAGTCGCGCAGGCGGGCGATATAAAGAATTTCGACGTCGAAGGCATAGCCATTCAAGCGCGACACCGAAAAAATGTCATGTGCCGCCTGGCGTCGGAATAACTTGAAACCACATTGAGTATCCTTGATGCCAGGAAGTATCAACTTCTGCACAATGAGATTGAATGTATTGCCAATATATTTTCGGTGAGGCAAAGCCTTGATTACCGCTTCGGGATCGCCCGTGGCCCGCGAGCCAATAACCACATCAAAGCCCTCTTCGCCTTTCGCTAAGAGCTTTTGCATCTCTTCTATAGGAGAACTACCATCAGCGTCATTCATGAGCAAATAATCGCCACGAGCCGCCAACATACCAGTACGCACAGCGTAGCCTTTGCCTCTATTGGGCGCGTAAGATAGAAGCCTTACACCAGGGTATTGCTGAGCAAATTCTTCAACATAAGCGGCAGTAGAATCGTAAGAACCATCATCAACAACAATGATTTCGAAGCTTAAACCCGACTGATAAAGATATCGGTAAACCGACGTTAGAGTAATAGGAAGTCGCCTATCTTCATTGTACGCCGGGATTATTACCGATACCTGCATGCACCATCTTCACAGGAAAGCCTGCTAGTGAACTACTTATTAGCATCGCGTTCGGCAGCATATCGAGCTGCAGTGTCAAACACTGAATTGCTTCCGGTCAGAGTACCAGCATTATAAGCCCTGGTGGTGTAATACGATTGACCTTGGTCGAGACCTTGCATATTGGCTCTTACTTGAGCAGCTTGGTAGAGAGATTTGCTCTCATCATGAGGAGTGTAACCCCATGGTCCAAAGACACTTTGAGAGGTTTTGAAACCAGTGTAAGAAGCTCCATATTCCTTTACACCTTGGTAGTCACCGTAGGTGCTGATGCCTTGAGTAGCGCCAACTGTGAATAGAGCACCCATGGTCGGAGCAACCCGCTCAGCAGATACAACCTTGCCCAACATGCCGGCGACTTTGCCGCCTTCACCCATGACACTTCCCATGCCAAATGCGCTGTTAAGCAGCACTTGTCCACCGAAGCTATCTACACCATGACCTGTCCATTTAATGTCAGCATTAGGATTGCCAATCTTTTCGATCGCTGTTTGACCAAGGGTGAAGGTAGTACCGAAGGCCAAGTTAGTAGCACCAACTTTACCAAGGTTTAGAGCTCTTCCTCCCAAGGTTGTAGCTACAACGGCCTCACTGCCAGCACCAGAAGCCTTGGCCACAGCTCCAGCAGCTCCAGGTAGAGCAACAAGAGCAGCAGTATTACCAGCAACTTTGAAAGAATCACCCATATCGCGCCAAATCGACTCTTGGCTATAGAGAGGCTTACCTTCTTTATCAAGAGCCAAGCCACCAGTATTGTCAGCAAGCAGACGCATACCACCTGTGCCAGCCGCGGCCACAGTGCCAGCCCCGAGGCCTAATACGGTGACGCCACCAACAGCACCGGCTGTCGCCAGCATTGTCGTGCCCACGGCACCGACACCAAGGGCGGTGGCAGCAGCTGTACCGGCAGCCACACCAGTGGCGATGCATCCTGGTCCAAGCCAAATGCCAGCAGCAACGCCAACAACTACAGCACCGACGATGCAGAGCTTCTTGCCCCAGCTATCCCACCAGCCTGGCTCTTTAGCCATGTCTTTCAATTGATCCAAATCTTTTCTGTGCTCAGCAACGAAAGCAGGATCGCCATGTTCAATTTCGGCTAACTTAGCATTGGCAGCCGATCTATCTTCGCGAGACAAATCATAGCTGGCCTCTAACATGCGCACCAGTTGAGTATTCTTGGTATTGTTAGTCAGTTGTTCTTCAATTTGAGTCTTTTGCATATCGAGCATTTTGATTTGATCTTCAATACGCTTGGCTTCAATCTTGCTAGCCTCTTCAGTGACGAATTTCTTAGAACCAAGGCCCTTCTGCTCAGCTTCTAGCTTAGCTTTCTCAGCCTCAATTGTTTGTTTGGTCTGGGTAAGTTCGCGTTTCTGAGTGGCTAGTTGACCATCCATTGAGGCACTAAGTGCACCTAGGTCGGCTTTCACTTGAGCATTGTTCATGCCTTTGCCATAAGCTGATTCTTTGGTTTCAGAACTAGCATCAGTATTGCCGCCTTGCAATCTTTGGAACTGAGTGCGGAAATTATTGATATCGGTATTGAGTTTATTTGGATCAAAAGTAGAAGAAGCAGCCATCTGCTTATCTAGCTTAGCCAGGTCAACAAAACGATTGTCGTTATAGTGTATTTGGCCATCAGCACCACGGTTGTACATAACATCCGGACACTCGGCTTTGACACGCAAAGTAAGGGTTTGAGCTTCACCGAAACGACCTTGCTCTGCCAAGAATTGAGCATACTGCAGTCTAGCTGTCTCAGCCATAACCACAGTGTTAGCCATTTCTTTCAAGACTTCTGGATTTTGTCTGTTAGCAAAAGCAGGGTCTTTAACCATTTGAGCAATCAATGGCACATTGATTTTGTCAGCCTCAGCAACAGCCGCTTTCAAAGCTTTTTCTTGTTCTACTTTATTACCTTTGCTACCAAGCTCAACAGCATTTTGCAGTTCTTGAGTAAGAACTTGCACTTTCTGCGAACCGTTTTCATTGCGCGGGAAAACTTCATTTACAGCATTGAGATAAAGGGGATGATTGCGCAGATCTTTGCTGCTGGCACCAGCCTCAGCAATTAGCGACATAGCATCGGTGATATCAGCGCGATCGACTTTCAACTTACCGTTGGGCAGCATCTCAACCGGTGTATTAGGGTTAGTAAAACCGCCACCTTTGAGTTGTGCATAGATAAGCTTAGTAAAAGCAGGAGCATTCTCTAAGGTCTTAAAGTCATCAAATTTATTTTGAGCAGCTAGTAAGCTCTCGAGCTTAACTTTGGTGGCATTATCGCCAGGATTTTTCAAAGCCTCAGTGATAGTGGCTGAGGAAAGTTTGTTGGTGTCCAGGCCAAGTTCTTTGGCAATGGTGTTACGCTCAGCAATACTATTGTTGAGTTGACGCGAAACTTCGGCTTGATCAATCGATTTAGACATAACTACAGCTTGATTAGCGGCGTTATCAACAGTCTGTTTTAACTCTTTGATGCGCTCGCCCACAGTGGTTTGATGGGGTTTGCCATCAGCGCCAGTAACAGTAAGCTTTTCGTCCATCGGCTTTTTGCTGACGATTAACTCAGCTAAGGCATCGGCAGACTGTTTTGCTGTAGTAACACGACCGAAGATTTGTTCTGTTTGTTTTTTGACGTCAATTTCAGCTGGTTTAGCTGCTGCGTCAGTAACTTTTGTCTTATCAGTAGGTGCATTTCCTGCCAAACTCAACTTGAGGCTAGCGTCTCCATGATCATCAACCTTTTTAGGAGTTGAGTCGGCTACCTTTGTATCTGGCTTGGTATCGGTCATGGTTAGAACCCTCTTGTTTCATATTACTGATTAAAAAAGACTCACTGTCCCTCAGTAATATGGACTATACAGATTGTTCCCTTTTCTGGACAAAGTCAGACAAAATCAAGCCAACAATTCAAGCAATAAATTCCTCCAAAACGAAGGCGCCATCAGAGACAGCGCCTTGCTTATTTCCTCAAGTAGTCAAGAGGAGCAGATGCCCTCTTATTTTCACCTACGGGCTAGCATCAGGGCTAGCAACTCCATCGGCATTGGTGGCGGGCTTAGCTGTTGTATCGACCACCGGAGGCTTAGCAGTAGTGTCTACTGCAGGTTTAGCAGTGGTGTCTGCAGGCTTAGCAGTGGTGTCTGCAGGCTTAGCGGTGGTGTCTGCAGGCTTAGCAGTTTCTGCTGGAATAGCAGTACCTAGACCGTAGTCATAATCTTCAAGAGGCTTATCTGCTCCCGTTACCATTGGCCGCAGTGTCCAAGAGTCAGAAGCACCGCTGACAAACGGTTGCAACAGTGGTGAACTCAAAGCTTGATACTGCAAAGCCTTACGGTTCATGCTTTGACCCAGAATAGCTTTGACGCCCATATCTCTAGTTTCAGCCATACCTAGTTTAGAGAAGCCACGGAAGGCAGCTCCAGCAAATAGACCTTCCAGAACACCGCTGCGCAGTAAGACTTCAGTGGCAGTCGGGTTAGTGCTGCCAAAGTTGGCTTCTAACATGGCTTCGCTGAAATTGTATTTCTTCTGTTGGCCGTTTTCATCGACACCCTTAACCAGTTTGTCGTAGCCACCAGTCATACTTTGATAAGCATGCAAGCCAACCATGTACGAACCAACAGCAACAGCATCAGCTCGGCGAGTCATGCCACCCTTGAGGGCTTGGATGTCAGCCAGGTCAGCTCGAGCAGTCTTAGGAATACTGAGACCGCCATAGAAACGATCGGTAACGAAAGTCTCTTTGAGCCACTGTCCTTTAGTTCTCTTGGTGATATCACTGACTTCAGGGGCCAGTTCGTCAAGTTTACGCCAGCCTTGGCCATTGGCGCCCTTGCGCGATATATCGCCAAAGATACCAGCACCATTAGCCTCGATTTGACGAAGAGCAACATCATCGGCCTGGCCTTTAAGCCCTGGGAACATACGGGCTAACTCACTGTCAGGTGTAGCTTTAGCAACGTAGCTCTCGATCTCACCGATAGTCTTAGCATCACGAGTAGGTACAGAAATCGACTTGCCTGACATTGGACCGATTTTCGGCAGCAATGGTACCGATTCAATGCTTCCCAGTCTCGACACTTTCATGCCGTTATCGAGGGTAGCCAATTCATCAGTGATTTTCTTGGCTGTATCGAAGCGAGGATTGCCAGCAGCTCCTAGCTGCTCCATAGCTTGACGAGGAGTCAATTTTTCGTAGCCAGGAAGCTGTTTAGCAGCCTGGACAAACTCTTGAGTGCTGGTCAAATCTTTGGCAACTGCAGCCTTAATGTCTCCCACAGTGCTGATACCGTTTCTTTGCAGCTCATTAATAGCCTTAAGTTCAGGAGTCATACCGCCCTCAACCAAGACCATTGCTTCAGCACCGCGATTGCTCAAGGTTGTCGGCAAGACAGCTCTCAGCTCATCATCAGTCATGTCAGCAATCTTGCGACCAACGTCTTTGCTATTTCTAATAGCATCAGCTTCAGTCTTCAAGCCTTTGGCAGCAAGGCGTTCGCCGTATTCACCTAAAGTCATTACCTTGCCAGCGGTGTTGTCCATACTGCGTGCAGCCATAGCTACACTCTCATAGCCAGCAAGGTTGCGGTTGAGCATTTTGTTTCCAGCAATGCCACCGTACTTCATGGCTGCCACTAGAGTTGTAACAGCGGCGGCGTGCACGGCGGTCTCAGTAGGAGCTTCCCACTGGCCAGTGCCCAAGCGCATGCCCACTGAACGAGTGGCGAAGTTGACACCAAAGGATGAAGCATCGGCAATAGCGTGCTTAGCAGCAAATCCCATTTTGGTTTTTGACAGCAAGGCCGCCACACCCAACTGAGTACCGAATGAAAGAGCAGTATCAGCAATATCAATACCAGTGCTCCACATCTTGGTGTTAGCAGCAGTGGTCACGGCTTTGAACTGCTCAGGAGCAAGTTGTGCACCGAAGGCCTTAACTTGATCGAGAGATGGATCTGTAGCATTGGCGCCATGAATTTCTTTGTACTTAGCGTCAGCTTGCTTCAGTAGATCCACAGCCATGGTTGGTTGATAGAGTGAGTCAATTTGTGGATTAGAACGGTGTTCCCAAGCATTCTTCTCTTTGTTGAATACGGCTCCTTGGGAAATATACATCATCGCCGCAGCTGTTCTTGTGGTCACCGAAATATCGATGGCCCCGGCTCTCTCTTTAGTGCCTTGCAAGAAGTCTAGGGCTTTAGGAATGAGACCTTGGGTATCGCTTGAACCAATGGTAGCCATACTCTTCTCAAGATTGGCTTTCTCTCTCTTCATCAGGTCAACAGGCATGCTATCAGCAGCAGCATAAACTAGCTTAAGCTGATCATTCATGGACTTGTTCAAGTCCATCTGGTTAGGGCCAGTACCGAGTACTGGTTGAAGTTTTTCAGGGCTCTTGGTGTCAATCGCCAGAGCGTCTTTACCGCCAAGGTAAGCAGCATATTCTTGACGAACAGTGATTCCTAGACTGAGGGCATCAATTAGTTTCGCGTTCTCTGCGTGATACTGCAGGCGGGTGGCAGCATCTAGTGGCTTGCCATCGATGGTTTGATTCTTTTCTATTGCGCCAACTTGATCAGCCAACTGTTTCTTAACAGCAGCAATGCGAGTTGGATCATCAATCCGCTTGAGTAATTCTTCGTAAAGGGCCTTGGTTTGCGGTATGTAGTCTGGGCCTTCTTTCGCCATCTTGTGGGCAGCATCAAGTAACTGATCGGGGGTGGCAGCGGCCAATTGGGCAGCCATATCACCTGGTGCAGCTGGCTTAGCAGCAGCGTCTGTAGTTTGACCAGGAACAGCTGCGGCATCTGTAGTTTTCGCAGGGTTAGCTGTGGCGTCAGCTGAGGCCGCAACCACAGGAAGTTTAGCACCGGTATCGGTGGCAAGCTTAGAGACTACAGGATCAGCAACGAGGGCTTTGGTCACGGCATCTGGCAAATTGGCGAAGCTGCCTTCTAGTACAGCTTTCGCTGTAGCTTTGTTATCACTACCATCGGCAGCTTTTCCACCAACTGAGTTGAGCAGAGCAGCATAGTTGTAGTGGGCAGTAGGTTTGGCGTAAATTGCCTCTTCATAGTTTTTAGATAGACCGGTCATGCCGAACTGCAGAGCAATGGCGTTAAGACCATTTTCGGGAGTACCAACCACTGCTACAGCATCACTAACAGCCTTACCGAAAGCAGGATGGGTTTGTCCCAATTTAGCCAGGGCAGCGGTGCGATCTGCAGCACTGACATCAAGATTGGTGATAGTTTGCAATAGACCAGCATCAGTTTGACTGAGTGCCGGTTTGCCATCAGCGCCTTTAGGGCTGCTATTGACCATGTTTGTAAATTCAGTGTCGATCTTGCCGACAGCTGCGGTAAAGGCTTCGGCCTTTTCAGCAGGCACAAGTTTGCCTAGCTCTGTGGCACTAAATTCATACTTTGCTTTTGCTAAAAGCAAATTGTCATCGGCTGCCTTAACGCTGTCGGCCAAAACCTTTTGTTGCTCAGGAGTTAAGGCAGTTACGCCTTTGTCAGTCAACTGTTTAGAGAGATCACTACCGGCTTTAATGGCAGCAATATTAGCTTGCTCATTAGGCATTAAGCGTTGAATAGTGGCAATTCTCGATTCCTGAGTTTCTGCTCCAGCCTGGCTATTAGCCTCAACCTTCGCGGCAGGTGCATCAGTGGGTTTGCCAGCATTAGCAACAGCAGCTTTTTCTTGCTGGTCTCTCAGGTACTGGTGAATCTGTACAAATTCTTGGGGTAGCTTTTGGCCGCTTTCCATAATGCGCGTATATTGGCGCATGAAGTTTTCGTCTGTAAGGATGGTTGCATTGGCATTGAGCTTGTCGCCCAAAACAGCTTTCTGTTCAGGGGTAAGCTTAGACAAGTTTTTGGCATCTTCTGGGGAAAGTCCAGCGGCCTGAAGGAACTGAGTAGTTCCTTCTTCAATGCGTCCTTGGCGGTAGAGCCACAGGGCTTTGTTGCCTTGGGCACAGTCATTAACGCGCATCAGAGTGTAGTCAGCGGCTTGACGCTCAGCTAGAGCCCGCAACTTCTCAGGATCTTTTTCGGTAGCCTTAGCTTTGAGAACAGCCTCATAATCAGCTTTGGCTGCGGCGATCTGCTCTGGGGTAACTTGCTTGGCGATTTCAATAGCTTTATTGTAGGCAGCCTCAGCATCAGTAAGCTTATGAGCCCGATTAGCTTGGGGCACATCGTTATCGAGAATGCGAGCAACTTCTTTAGACAGAGTCAGACCCTTAGCCAACTCAGGTGGCAGAGGCTTAGTCAGGTCTAGGGCGGCGGCAGGCTTGTCGGTAGTTGCAGCTGGTTTATCGGTAGTGGCAGCAGGCTTGTCTGTGGTCGCAGCAGGCTTGTCTGTGGTCGCAGCAGGCTTGTCTGTGGTCGCAGCAGGCTTGTCTGTAGTCGCAGCGGGCTTATCGGTTGTGGCAGCTTTGGCTGGCGCCTCAACAGGAGGCTTAGCCGAGCCTGTATTATCGCCAGTGGTGACCTTAGGCGCTGTGCCTGTGTTATCGGCAGCTGGTTTTGGCGTCAATTTAGGTTGCTCAAAAATTGTGCCAAAGTCGACCTTCTTCGGGTCGGCAGCAGCAGCATCTGGTTTTTTGTTCAAAATTGAATCAGCAACATCAGCCATTAGAAAGAACCCCTAGTGAAGCGACTATCTACACCCGCCATATTAATTTATTCCAGTTTTAGCGTCCTTTGAAACTGGGGAAACTACGTAGGCGGGAAGTCAAGTGGTTATATTTTTATCTTGGCAACTCGACTTCTCATACCTCTATCCGCTGCGCCCGATTTCTCGACAAAATTTCTAGACAAGAATTTCTAGACTTTCAAACTAAGCGCGACAAAGACTTATTCGCCCAATTCAACAATGGTAACGCCGTCTCCACCTTCATAGGTTTCACCAGAGCGCTGGCGGTTAGCGTAGCGACAACTTGAGAGAAATTCGCGCACGACAGATTTAATAGCACCAGTGCCGTGCCCATGAATAATCATCAAGGGACTAACCCGGTTGAGAGCACAACTGTCGACAAACTGCTCGACTAGTCCATAGGCATCGTCGGCTCGTTTGCCACGCAGATCAATAGTATTGCTTTGAGTCCGAACGAAAACAGCCGGATCATTATATTGAATAGAACTCGCTGACTTTTTCTTTGCACCTTTGCTCGAAAGGTTAGCAGGCTGATGGGCCTTGACCTTAGCCGTTCCTCTTATTTCTAAGTCGCTAGGTGCTACTTTCACTTTAAGAGGGCCAACTTGAACCATGACCCGGTCAATTTTCAATTGCTGCTTATCTGAATAGATTATTTCTTGCACGATGCCAGAAGAATTCAGTGACTTTAGCCTCACAGTCATTCCGGCGGTTAGCACATTAGGGTCTGGACCTTTAGGAATAACCTTTTGCCGCTCCTGGAGGAAACTGACAGTGGCTTTCAAAGTTTCCAACTCGGCAGCAGTCTTTTGTGCTGCTTTGATACTGGGTTCGCGCTGCAAGCCAGCAATCATTTCCTTCATGATCTCGCGAGCACTCTTCAGCTCTTCTTCTAATTCAGAAGCCATGCGGCCCCGGACTTTTTCTTGCTCTAAAAATAACTTTTCTTCTCTTTGATCAAGCTTGGCTTGCTTAGCTTCGAGATTCTCTTGCAGCAGACTTAACTGCTCTTGCCTATCATGCACTTGGGCGAGACGGGCGTTGAGATTCTCAATTATTTGCTCAAGCTCATGCTCAGAAGCCACGGTCAATTCACGGGCCCGAGCCACCACGGCATCAGCCAAACCTAGCCGTTGAGCAATGGTGTTAGCCTTTGAGCTACCAGGCACTCCCAAACGCAATTTATAGGTAGGTGAAAGGGTGGCCTCATCAAATTCGAAACTACCATTAACAAAACCACTATTTGTATAGGCCAGCATTTTCAGCTCACCCAGGTGAGTGGTGGCAATGGTGACAACATCGCGCTCAAGCAGATACTCCAAGATGGCTCTGGCGAGGGCCGCACCTTCTTTCGGATCTGTGCCAGCACCAATTTCATCGAGCAAAACCAACATACCGCGCTTGGCCGTATCGACGATTTCAACTACATTTTTCATGTGTGCAGAAAAAGTAGAAAGGCTCTGCTCAAGAGATTGTTCGTCACCGATGTCGGCACAAACAAGTGGAAACAATGCAGTCTTAGAGCCAGTCTTGACCGGAAGCAAAAGACCGCAACGAACCATAAGCGAATAGATACCGATGAGCTTTAGTAATACAGTTTTGCCACCAGTATTCGGACCGGTAATAACAAGAGTGCGTTCACCCTCTTGCATAACCACTGTATTTTCAACAATGATTTTCTCTTTGTTCTGGCGATTCTGCAGGACAAGAAGCGGATGGCGGGCGCCGCGCAGCTCGATCATAGGTTGATTGCTCAAAGCTGGCTTATTACCACCATAGAGCAAAGCCAAGCGCCCCCGCGCCATGATGCAATCAAGATCAATTAGGGCGCTATAGCACTCAGCAATTTGATCTGCAAAAGGTCTGAGGTGATCGCAAAGCTCAATAACAATTCGCTCGATCTCGCTTTCTATGGCAGAGTCTTTGATCTTCGTTTGGTTGGAAAGCTCGACCACACTAATCGGTTCGACATAGACAGTCAAACCTGATTGCGAAGCATCATGCACAATACCGTCAAGCAGATAGCGCATATTAGCCATCACAGGCAAAACAAAACGCCCACCGCGCATCGTATAGATTGGCTCTTGTAGGGCTTTGCCACCCGACTGCGACTGAATGATTCGCCCTAATTCGTCTTTTATATGCTGGTCGAGTTTTTGTCTCTCTCTGCGCAAAGAACGCAAAAGACTGCTTGCCGTATCTTTGACAACGCCAAAATCATCAATGGCAAAATCAATGGCCTCAATTTGTTTAGGCAAGGCTACTAAAGTAGTAACAAAGCGATGCAAATGAGGAAATTGAGCCGGGGTAAGCAAAGCAAGAGAACCACGCACAGAGCGCGCCACTACCAGCAGTGCCTTGATACGAGCCAAATCTCCAGCAGTAATTACAGCACCAGCTCTCAGTAATGCTATAGACTCTCGCACATCGCTGAGTTTGGCTAAACTAAAAGCGGTGCGGCTAGAAATTAGAGCGCAAGCTTCTTCAGTTTGATCCAAGAGAATCTGAGCATTAGCAATCTCAGCATCAAGATCAAAGGTGAAACCTAAAGAAGGCACGAGTTGGCAAGAGCGTCTCTTGCCCTCGGCTGTCTCATTTTGTTCAGAAAGATAAGTGGTAAGCCTTTCCCATTCAAGGGAACGAAGACTTCTATGCTCGATGGTCACTATCTTTCAAACGTTGATTAATATAGAGGAGTTAGTTCAACTCTGACGGAATACCGCCAGCAGTAGCACCTGCGACAACGGCAGTGGTAACCGGTTCAACTACTTCTTTAGGCATTGCTGCAAGTTGAGCCATTTGGGCAGCCATTTGCGCAGCCTGCTCTGTCAGCTCTTCAATAGTATCGGTACCGAGCAATTTTCTTAGGCGAATCTTCTGGAGTTCATAGCTGCGATTGTTGCGTTTGTGCACAACACCAATACGCTCTAATTGCTTAATCGCTTCAAGGTGAGATTCGGGCACGGAAGCAACATCAACGCAGCCTTTCTCGTTAAGCCAAGAAATAGTTGGAGACAGGGTTCCCAGCAACTTGCGCATCGGCTGTTCGAAAACAGGCATCATCTAATACTCCTACAAACGTGCTATTTAATGTTATCAGCTTGACAAGGGTGCCCCGAGGGGGTTATTGCAGGCTATGAAGCAATACCCATATATAATTAAATACATGAACACCCTTTACAAGTATGCAGGATTTAGCCCTGCCGTGCACGAAAGTGCCTTTATTGCCCCAACTGCCTGCCTAATTGGCAATGTCACGGTGGAGGAGGATGCCAGTATTTGGTTCCACACCGTAGTCCGAGGTGACATTAACGCCATTCGCATCGGTCGCAGTAGCAATATTCAAGACGGTTGCCTAATGCACGTCACCCATCACCTTGGCCTCACCGTCGGTGATCGCGTAACTGTCGGCCATGGCGCCATTCTTCACGGTTGTACTATCGAATCAGACTGCCTCATCGCCATGGGAGCAATAATCTTAGACGGCGCCCGAATCGGCGCTCACTCAATTGTTGCCGCTGGTTCAATTGTGGCACCCAACAGTCAAATTCCTCCTGGCAGCCTGGTCATGGGGGTACCGGGCAAAGTTGTGCGCGAAGCTAATGCCAAAGATCGAGAGATGATTGAGCGTGGCGCCGCCAATTATGTCGGCTACAAACAGACATATAAAGAATCGCTATCAGATATATAAATCTAGTAGCTGCCGATAGAACTTAGTTCGACCAGGTCAGAATCGTGATACTTGGCCTTGGTTGAAACTTTGGCTACGCGCTCAGCCCCACTTGGCAAATGACCAACTAGCCACGACTTAACCATAAACAATGTAGTAGGGTCGATGTGGGCTGTCTCAATTAGGACATGGCCCTTACCAGGCAGCCACCTTACCGTTTGGTCAGTTGACTTCAGTTTCTTGAGCAGAGTAACCACAGCGTTTTGCTGAAGCATGCGATCGTGGTCGCCCTGCATCACCAATACAGGCATATCGGCCGGAATATTCTTAACGTGATTGATATTAGTGCGAATAACAGAGGCTGTCTTGAGCAACTCTCTCAGGCTCAAGGTTTTGCGCACCATGGGGTCTTCTATGGTTTCTTGAGCAATCTGGGGGTCTTCAGAAGCAAATTTTCTTATATAGGGAACCATATCAAACTGTCTGACCGGATTAGCAAACAGAGCTGCCACATCCTTTACCATCTCTGGTTCGCAGTAGTTGCGACGCTTAAGAGCTGGGCTGGACAAGACCAAGCCACTTATCTCACCAGGCATGGCAGCAGCAGCTCGAAGCGACAATCCCGCTCCCATACTTTCACCAATAAGGAATACTGGCAGGTCGGGATGCTCATTGCGGGCGGCCCGAACCAGGGCTTTTAAATCTTCTAAGCTCTCTTTATAGCTAAGGGTGCTCTTCGCCGTCGGAGCAAACTGCCAGCGGCCATAGCCACGCAGGTCTTGAGCGTAAACTTCAAAGTCTAGACCAACCAATTCACTAGCCAGACGGTCGTAGACGCCACCATGCATCACCATACCGTGAACGGCAATGGCCACGGCCTGCGGCTTTACGCCCTTCTTGCGCCAAACAGATACAGGAATATCAGGCAAATTGGTCATACCGTGCTCCAGGGGAGCATCATCACGTTCAACCTGGCACTGAGCCAGGGCTGGAAGGCTCTGAAGCGAAATTAAAGTACTAAAAAACGCAGCTGCTGCTGCGCCAATTGTCTTTTTCAGGTTTTTAATGCCAAAGCAAAGCTGACGATTAGACATAGTCATCGTGTTCGCCTCAAGTATCAATCTGTCTCTAACGAATCAGCCTAAACAGACTGCCCCCGTACCTCTCTAATATGTACCAAGAGGGAAACCAATTAAAACCATAACTAGTTAAAACATTCAGTCGTCATCGAGAACAAGGCTATTGCAAAGATGAGAAGATAGCGCCTGTATCAAATCAGCAAGAGCATGAGCTTTTGCGGTTGAATATACCTTACATATCTCCCCGTCTTGCACTGCAGCAAGCCTTACTTACTCAGGAACAATGCCAAAAAGAACTGATATCAAAAAGATACTGGTACTCGGAGCCGGCCCAATTACGATCGGCCAAGCCTGCGAGTTTGACTACTCTGGCTCTCAAGCCTGCAAGGCGCTGCGAGACGAAGGCTACGAAGTAGTACTAATCAATTCAAATCCGGCAACGATCATGACCGACCCCGAAGTTGCTGATCGCACTTACATAGAGCCGGTAACCGCTGAAGTCGCCCGTGAAGTAATAGCCATCGAGCGCCCCCAAGCACTGTTGCCCACAATGGGTGGTCAGACCAGCCTCAACGTAGCAGTAGAGTTAGCCGAGAGTGGAGTACTAGCCGAATACGACGTCGAACTCATTGGTGCCAAATTACCGGCGATCAAATTAGCTGAAGACCGTGATCTTTTCAAACAGAAAATGATCGAAATCGGCCTCTACGTGCCCAACTCGGGCATTGCCCGAAACATTTCAGAAGCGCGGGAAATTGGTACAAAGATCGGTTTCCCTATCATCATTAGACCGGCCTTTACTTTAGGTGGAGCTGGTGGCGGCATTGCCTACAACCAGGAAGAGCTAGACGATATTGCTAACGCTGGTATTTCGGCCTCCCCTGTGGGCGAAATTCTTCTAGAAGAAAGCGTTATTGGCTACAAAGAAGTCGAGCTAGAAGTAATGCGCGACTGCCAAGATAATGTCGTCATCATTTGCGCCATCGAGAACCTAGATCCAATGGGCGTGCACACTGGCGACTCAATTACTGTTGCCCCCATGCAAACTATCTCTGACAATGAATATCAGGCCCTGCGTGATGCTGCCATTTTAATCATTCGTGCCATTGGTGTCGAAACCGGTGGTTCCAATATTCAGTTCGGGATACATCCCCATGATGGCCGCATAGTGGTCATCGAAATGAACCCTCGGGTCTCTCGCTCATCAGCTCTCGCCAGCAAAGCAACCGGTTATCCTATTGCTAAAATCGCTGCCAAATTAGCTGTTGGTCTTACTCTAGGCGAGATCCAAAACGACATTACTAGAGACACACCAGCTTGCTTCGAGCCAACTCTCGACTATGTAGTGACAAAGATTCCTCGATTCAATTTCGAGAAATTCAAAGGCGCTGATACCACACTGACTACGCAGATGAAATCAGTGGGCGAAGTAATGGCTATTGGCCGCACCTTCCAAGAGTCTGTGCAAAAAGCACTGAGAGGAATGGAAGTTGGCCTATCCGGTTTTCTCGATGTGCCCTCTCGTTCTAAGGCCGACTTCTGGGAATGGCGTAGGCGCCTTTCAGTGCCATCTCATCATCGCCTCACCGATATTTATGGTGCTCTCAAAGCCGGCATATCAGCCGAAGAAATAGTGGAACTATCTTCTATTGATCCCTGGTTTATCGACAATCTAGAAGACATTTACTCTCTGTCTGAAGAACTAAAAGAAAAAATAGACACTATCGACAAACTCAATCCAGCGCTCTTATTAGAGCTAAAGAGACGCGGATTTGGCGATTTGCAACTGTCACGCTTAATTGGTGTCAAAGAAAAAGATATCTATGAGCTGCGACAGAAATACAACCTGCGCCCTTCCTATAAGATGATTGACACTTGCTCGGCTGAGTTCAAAGCTTTCACTCCTTACATGTACTCGACCTATGAAAGTGAATCAGAAGCACCACCGGCAGTGAAGCCACGCATCATGATTCTTGGCGGTGGACCAAACAGAATTGGCCAGGGCATTGAGTTTGACTACTGTTGTGTGCACGCCAGCTTAACTCTGCGTGACCTTGGCTACGAAGCTGTCATGGTCAATTCAAACCCTGAAACAGTATCGACTGACTACGATGTCTCTGACAGACTCTACTTTGAACCACTAACTCTAGAAGATGTCTGCAACATTGCCGAAGTAGAAAAACCAGAAGGTATTATCGTCCAGCTAGGTGGTCAAACACCGCTAAAATTAGCCAAAGGCCTAGAAGAGCGGGGCTTTAAGATTCTAGGAACTTCTCCTGAATCAATTGATATTGCCGAAGACCGGGCCCGGTTTGGCGATCTCATTCGCGCTCTCAACTTAAAGCAGCCCAAAGGGGCGATTGCCTATAACGCCGAGGAAGCCATCGAGCAAGCCAATGCCCTGGGTTATCCAGTGATGGTGCGACCCAGTTATGTATTAGGCGGCCGAGCCATGGCTATTATTTACGGCCAAGACGAACTGGAGCGCTGGTTGTCCAGCGCCCTGGCGGTGTCTGGTGAAATGGCAGTACTAATCGACGAGTTCTTAGAAAACGCTGTAGAAATCGATGTTGACGCAGTTTCAGACGGTAGAGCTACGATTATCGCCGGCATTATGGAACACATTGAACAAGCTGGCATCCACTCAGGCGACAGCACCTGTGTGCTGCCAGCCCAAACTATCCCTTTCAAAATTGTCGAAGAAATTCGCCGGGCAGTAGACGAACTGGCCAAAGAACTAAAAGTAGTAGGTCTGATGAATATACAGTTTGCCGTCAAAGACGACGAACTGTATATACTCGAGGTCAATCCTCGGGCGAGTCGCACTATTCCTTTTGTCTCTAAAGCAACCGGAGTGCCATGGGCCCGAATAGCGGCCTCAGTGATGGTCGGGCGCACCCTTTCAGAGCTGGGTATATCACCCCGCTTGCTGCCTCCGCACGTATCAGTCAAGTCAGTAGTGATTCCTTTCAAGCGTTTTCATGGCGCTGAAATCTCACTGGGACCAGAAATGCGTTCCACCGGTGAAGTTATGGGCATAGCCTCGCAGTTTGGCCTGGCCTTCGCCAAAGCTCAAATAGCGGCGGGCCAGCAAATTCCCACCAAAGGACGCATCTTTATAAGTGTTTCGGACCACCACAAGCAAGAATCAGTGGCTGTGGCCCAAAACCTCTACCAGCTAGGGTTCGAGCTAATTGCCACCCGCGGCACAGCTCAGGTCTTGAAAGCCGCTGGCATTCCTTCAATGGTCACCAATAAAGTCTCAGAAGGTAGACCCAACTTGATTGACCGCATTAAAAACGGCGAGATTCAGCTAGTTCTCAATATTCCTTCTGGTCGCACCGCTCGCGGAGATGACCAGCTCATTAGACGGGCGGCCATTAGCTATAACGTGCCTGTAGTGACCACAATGTCGGGAGCCTGGGCTACTATCAGCGCCATCGGTGCCTTACAATCAGGCTCTCTCGGGGTGAAGAGCTTGCAGGAATATCACCAGAGTATTGCTCACTGGGAATCAACCACCAGCTCCAGTAGCCGTTCGGTTAGATTTCAATAAGGAAAGAGCAGGGCAGCCCGTTCTCTGAACAATGGCCTATAAAATGGCCTATAACTGGCTTATAAAACAAATTATCTGCACAAATTGGAGTAAGCGATGAGCAATGAAACTGGCGGAGCAACAGCAGCAACTAACTTTGCTAAATATATCGACCACACATTATTGACTCCGCAGGCCACCAAAGCTGACATCTCAAAGCTCTGCCAGGAAGCGATAGAAAATAATTTCTATGCTGTTTGTGTCAACCCATCGTTTGTTCGACAAGCAGTCAAAGAACTGTCTTCATCAAAAGTAGCAGTGGCAACTGTGATTGGCTTCCCGCTTGGGGCCAATCTCACTGATATCAAAATTGCTGAAACCCAAAGAGCAATTTCAGAAGGTGCTGAAGAAATCGATATGGTTATCAACGTAGGCGCCCTCAAGGGTGGCGACGTTGACTTTGTCACAGAAGAAATCAAAGCGGTGGTTAAGGCGGCAAAAGAAAACCCTGTCAAAGTGATTATTGAGTGTGACTTGCTTTCAGACGACGAAAAAGTTATTGCCACAGAGTGCTGTGTCAAAGCCGGTGCAGCAATGGTGAAGACATCGACCGGCTTTGTTAAAGACGGCAAAGGTGCCACTGTTGCTGACATAGAGCTAATTAAAAAAGCTCTTGCCGGTGCCAAACTTGGTATCAAAGCCAGTGCCGGAATCCGTGATCTAGCCAAAGCTAAATCGCTGGTTGATGCCGGTGCCACAAGACTAGGCACATCAGCCGGTGTAGAAATTCTTAAAGGGGCTGAGCCAGCGAAAGCTGCTTATTAACCAACTAACTAACGTTCTAAGATTCTCATGGGGGAAAACAAATTGGTTCCTGTTAAATCCGCACTGTCAGCCGTCAGCACTCTACTGTTAGCATGCAGTGTCGCTCTCAGCTTAAACGCTTTCGCTCCTTCGGCTTTGGCCGACGAGCAAGACTCTGAAACCATGAAAAAAGCTGAGGGCATGTACAGCCATGGCAAACTGAAAGAAGCCGCTGAAGCCTTCAGAGAAGCTATCAGACAAGAGCCAAACAATGCCAAAGCCCACCAAAGACTAGGCGCTATTCTGGCGGCCATGGAAGACTACGAAACAGCCATATTAGAGTCAAAACAAGCAGCTAAGCTTGACCCTAAATACTTCCTACCGCATGTGGTGCTCGGTCAAATTTATGCCAACCAGGGCAAGGTTGAATTGGCTCTTCCTGAATTTGAAGAAGCCTGCAAACTCAAACCAACAAGTTTCCGCGCCCACTGTGACTTAGGCTTTGCCTATACCCATGTTGGCAAAGTAGACGAAGCTGTCGCTGCTTACAAGAAAGCCGCCGATATTAATCCTAAAGATGCCACTCCCCATCTGAATATGGGCGTTTTGCTAGCGCAACAAGAAAAGTATCCGCAGGCAATTAAAGAGGAGCAAGAAGCAATTACTTTAAACAGCAAATTGCCCGAAGCTTATATCAATCTCGGCAATATTTTTGCTGAGTCTGGAGATACTCAACAAGCGACCCAGGCCTTTAAAGACGCACTCAGGCTAGTGCCCAACCATCCTAATGCTTTGAGCGGTTTGGGTTGGATGTTGCAGAAATCAGGTGACTACAAAGGGGCCGTAGCTGAGCAGAAAAAGGCTCTCAAGATTCAACCTAATTTCACTCCAGCAAGAAGAAGATTGGCTACGGCCCTGGCTGGCATGGGAGAGAATCAACAGGCCGAAGTTGAATTCAAGAATGCTCTTAAGGCTTCACCACGCGACGTTACAGCCCATGTTGAATATGCTCAATTCTTAGAGAAGCAAGGCCAGAATGTTCCAGCCCTCACTGAATATAAAAAGGCAGTTGAAATCAAACCAGATTCAAAAATTGCCCAAGAAGGCGTGAGCAAGCTAACTAAGATCAAATAGCACTAGCTGCTCTTCTTCTTTCTAATATCAGTATTTTAAAGTGTCAGATTTTCAGCGCATTGCCTCAAAAATAATCGTACTCGCCTGACCCGTTGCCTCAAATTAAAATCGTACTCGTCGACCAGCAGTGAGGGGTCACTCGATGAGGCAACGAATGAGCATGACCACGCGAAGAGAATTGCAGGCTTCGATGAGCTTGAAGTATCAAAACGCGGATAGAGCACAGCGAAAAGAGATACTCTCGTCCTTCCTGGAAGCGACCGGATATAGCCGAAAGCATGCCATTGCAATGCTTTTGAAGAATAACGGGTCAAAACCAAAGAGAAAGGAGGGTAGCGGCCGACCGTCAAGACTAGGCCCAGAGGCTCTGGCAGCTTTAGTTTCGATTTGGCACTTTAGTCAGCACCTGTGTGGCAAACGGCTAGCGCCAATCATCGCGGATTATTTGGAAAACCTCGCACACTTCGATGAATTGGCGCTTTCCGAGCCAGCAACTAGGCAACTAGAAGGTGTAAGTGCAGCAACCATTGACAGGCTGCTGAAAAAGGAGCGTTCAAAATTACCTCGCAGTATCAGTCATACAAAACGGGGCAGTTTTCTCAAGGATAGCGTGCCAATCCGCACTTTTACCGAGTGGAATGATGTCGTGCCTGGATTCTTTGAGATCGATACTGTATCTCACTCTGGTTCAGATATAAATGGGCCATTTCTCAGCACTCTAAATATGACCGATATAGCAACAGGCTGGACGATTCCAATTGCAATTTTTCGAAAGTCCTCCCTAGACATCATTTCAGCGCTTGAACAAGCTCAGAAACATATTCCGTTTCCAGTCCTTGGTATCGATTTTGACAACGGCTCTGAGTTTCTAAATCAAGACTTGATTGATTGGTGTAGGGCTAGAAGCATTACCTACACACGTTCTCGGCCATATAAGAAAAATGACCAGGCTTGGATCGAAGAGAAGAATAGGTCGGTAGTAAGATCAAGCGTAGGCAGAGATCGCTACGTCGGCAAGAAGACCTTTAAGGCTCTCTCTGAGCTGTATCCAACACTAATACATCTCCACAATTTCTTTCAGCCTAGTCAGAAATTACTTTCAAAGAGCCGTCATGGAGCAAAGGTATACAAGCTCCATGACACAGCCAGAACCCCATACCAGCGGGTACTCGACAATCCAAACGTCTCAAGCGAAGCAAAAGCAGACCTCCGCAAAATCAAAGAAAGATTGAACATAGCTGATCTTTCTAGAAGGCTCAATTCGTTTCAAAATGCACTCAGGCTGCTAGCCGTCGATATTCCAAATCCGGTAATAGCCGCGAGAATTGCCCAGAGAAACGCTGTATATAAGTTTAGTTCCCGTCTGCACGAGCCAGCCCGAGATGTAGAGTCAAAGCAGCAAGTAAGAGTTTCAAAGAAAATCAAGGAATTGATAGTTAGCTGTGAGATTGGCTCAATAGTGCGTGCTGAGGACTTCATGACACTAGGTTCTAGAAACACTGTGAACGTGAGCTTGCTAAGACTCAATAAAAGAGGCAAACTGGAGAGAATAAGCCACGGTATCTATCAGATACCTGCAAAAGTAGTTCAATACCCTACCCCAAATTTATCATCAGCGAGTACGAATAATTTTGAGGCAACAATCTAACTCGGGTACGAAATTTTTTTGAGGCAACACGTTCAGCAAAAAATCTGACACTTTTTTTTCCGCATTGACTCATCTAAAAACACACCATTGACTAACCGTTGCCTCAATTAAAAACTAACTTTCGTTAGTTCTTTTCGAGGTTGAATCAATGAGGTTAAAAATGAGCAAAACTGCACGCAGGGAGCTGCTTGAAGCTCTCAAATGCGAATATTCGAGATCAAGTAAAGTACAGAAGATGGCTCTGTTAGAGGGCCTCGTCAGGGCTACAGCCTACAACAGAAAGCATGCCATCAAGTTACTGAACTCCGGTTCCTCGCCATCTAAGCTCCGAAAACACCAACGAAAGCCCAAATACAGCACTGGTGATTTCAAAGCTCTCAAGTTTGTTTGGCTGGCTTCTAATCGTATTTGCTCCAAACGATTACAGCCTTTTCTCGAATCTTTCGTTGATTCACTAGTCAGACACGGGCATCTAAGTATCTCAAAGGCAATCAAGCATAGACTTCTCAGCATGAGTGCTTCAACAATTGATCGCCTGCTCAAAGAAGACCGAAAGAAGCTTGCACGAGGCCGCAGCACTACCAGGCCAGGTAGTTTGCTCAAGCGGCATATTGAAGTCCGCACCTTTTCGGATTGGACAAACAGCCGCCCTGGCTTCTTTGAAGCTGACTGCGTAGCTCATTGCGGTACTTCGATAAAAGGAAGCTTCCTGAGCACGCTCACTCTAACCGATATCCACACAGGATGGACTGAATGCAAAGCACTGCCCAATAAATCAGAAAGCGCGGTTGCAGCCGCGCTTTCTGAGATTGCCGGACAATTGCCCTTCCCTGTTAGAGGATTCGATTCAGACAATGGCACCGAGTTCATCAATTCTAAAATACTCGAATGGTGCGCCGAACGCAAAGTAACCTTCACTCGATCACGGGAGTACAGGAAGAACGACCAGGCCCATGTTGAGGAGAAGAACGGTTCAATTGTCCGGAAATACGTGGGTTACGACCGTTTTGAAGGGAAAGCCTCTTTGAAAATTCTGGCAAAGCTCCACAGCCTAACGCGCCTCTACGTCAACTTCTTCCAGCCATCAATGAAAATTGTAGGCAAGGAGAAAGACGGTGGCAAAGTAACCAAGGTGTACGAACAAGCTAAAACACCCTGCCAAAGATTGCTCGAATCTGACATCCCAGAAACCGTCAAGAAGGTTCTCCGGCGGCAATCGAAGCAATTCGATCCGATTACCTTGCTTAAAGAAATAGAGGAGACTCAAATAAAGCTCTGGCGTACCTCAACTACAATCAACACTTCGGATATCGCACAAGGTTCGATTCTCCAGCTTTTACAAGATGAGCCTGGCAAGCCATGCGAGTCTCTAATTGAAAAACTCGCAAATCATCGAAATGATCTGCGAGTTCGAAAGAAAAAGCCTAAGGTCTCTAACATTCCAAAAACTTCGGAAAAACCGGAAGGTATAAGGAAGCTCAGAACCTACATCAGGTCTCTAAAACCGGGCACAACCTTCAAACTGAAAACCATCGAACATTTGCTTCCACGCTGGAAACTTCACACCTACATCTCCAGAATGACCAAACAACGCGAGCTGATCAGAATTGGCTGGGGCACCTACAAAGTGCCAACAATAAGTCCAATTAGGATGAAAACGACAGACTAAAACAACCCAAAAGAGGAATCGGGGCGGTAACATTTTAAATGAGGCAACGGTTCCTCTTGGGTGTGTTTTTTAATTGACGCAATACGTTTCGCGAGTTCCAATTGTGCTAGCTAAATCATCTCGTTGGTGGTGCCATTATCAACCGGCAATGACAAAACAAGACTATTTGTGTCCACCAATTGGTCTCATTTCAAAAAGATTCTGAAAGTCTCCGCTGGCATCTCGGGCAGCACTGCCAACAAAGACAACCCCAACCGACTTTGCCTGCTTGTAACCAATGGGAACAGTGAAAAGCTTGGGATCGTCAGGAACGCTCTCAATTTTGCTGGTATCGAGCAAGGTTTCCATACGACCTTCCTCACTAATACCATTGGTATAGTCTCTACCGCTCTGTGACTTCAAATAAGCGACCGGCAAGCCACCATTGGTCGGAACTTTATAGGCAGCAAAGATTATGCTCTCCACCTCTGGTGCAATATTGCCTAAAGGCAAATACTTAAAGGTTGAGTTTTGGCGTGTCCAACGAAGAATGTCATAGCCACAAAACTTGAACGAAGATCTGGAAAAGTCGGCAGAATTAAATTTGCGGGGCCGCTCTACCATGACGAAGCCTGACACTAGACCAGTGTTTTGAAAGTCTTTAAGACTCTGGGAAAAGTAAGTCTTATCGTCGTTGCGAAATACGGTTACTCGCCAATCTGGTGCTTTAGCAACCAGTACAAATTTTAGTCTGTCTTGATTTTCAATGCGAATACCATGGGCACTAGCTGTTAGTTGGCAACGGCCCATAAATGTATGAGTTTGGGTGAGCCGCAGTGCGTTCTCTCGAGCGAAAGCAAGAGGACCGGTGAAAACGAAAACGAAAAAACAGAAAGCGACAACGAGAAAAGATCTTTGCATATTCAATCTAAATTCCTCACTGCCGATATATTTCAATCTAGAAATAGCTTAGGTCTGGCTTAGTTCTAGTCTAGCCTATTTTATTTTCGCCCACCTGGTGACTTAATATCAAACAAATTCTGGAAATCAACGCTATCATCGCGCACCGAAGAACCGGCAAAGACAAGACCAAGAGACTTGGCCAATTTCAATCCACTAGGAACGATATATAGCTTCGGATTATCTTCAATGGTTTCAATTTTACTAGTATCTATTATGTTCTCTAAGTGACCTTCCTGACTAGCACCGCTGGTATAGTCTTTGCCACTGTGAGCCTTAACGTACACCAGAGGCAAGCCACCATTAGTCGGAGTTTTGTAAGCAGCATAGACAATGCTTTCTACCTCTGGAGCAACATTGCCTAAAGGAATATATTTCAAGGTAGCCTTGCTACCAGTCATACGAATTACTTCGCGACCGTAGAAGTTAAATGTCGATCTGGTAAAACCAGTGGAACGCAAGTGCTTACCTGGTGGCAGCATAACAAAACCAGAGAACAACCCCGTGCTTTCAAACTCCTTCAAGCTCTCTGAAAAATATGTCTTGTCGTCATTGCGATAAATTGTCACACGCCAATCAGGCGCTTTAGCTACCAGTATAAATTTGAGCTTGTCTTTGTTTTCGAGGCGAACACCTTTGGCGCTGACCGTAAGCTGCCCACGCCCCATAAAGCTATGGGTTTGCTCAAGCCGAAGAGCCGTCTCTTTAGCAATGGCAGAAGCTGTCTGTAGAAAAGGCAAACAGAAGGCGAGCAAGAATGATAGCTTTTTACCGGCGCGCATACTTCAACTCAAATCTAGTGACACTTTAGTGCTTCTCTTCACCCTCGCCCAACTGAACCGAAATAGCATGAAGAAGGTTGGTGTGATAGAGAGTATCAATATAGACTTTGCGAATAGCTCCTTGCAGAGCCGGATCTACCGGTCCAACTTTCTTACACAGAGATGTAGCTTCTTTGAGCGCCTCTTCGGCACCCTTATAGTCTCCTTGAGCATACAAGGTCAAAGCATAGCCATAGAGCGCTCGGGGAGCCCATAAAGTATCGGGATTGCCATGAGCCTTCCACCAGTCAATACCAAGTTTGTAGGTGGTCTGTGCCTCCTTAAACAAGCCATCACGCCGATAGACGTCACCCAGCTTAGCGCAGGCATCCCAGTACATTTGCGAACGCTGTTCTTTTTCAATTTCAGCGAGGTTGAAGAAACGTTTGTACACTTCAATCGCTTTAGGTAAATTGCCCTGACGCGAATAAATATCGCCAAGAATACGCAAACACTGGATGTTAGAAATATTCAGAGGCTGTTTACCAGAGGCCAGCTCAAGTTCCTTTTCGGCAGCAGGAACGGCCTCTTCGTAGGCACCATAGCAAAAGGCAGCGTAAGCAACTAAACGGTAGCACTCACTTAACTGGCATGGTCCTTCCTGACCATCTTTCTCTAACCGTTCTGTGGTTTGAGTTAGCTTGCGCCCATAAGTAAGAGCGTCAGACCAATGCTGCGACTCATGATACAAAGTTACCAGAGCGAGCAGAGCATCGGCATACTCACGACAATTTGGTCCTATATCGCGCTCGATACTTTGCAAATTGACTTTGGCAGCCTCTTCCTTGTTGCCAAAATCTTCCACTGGTGTGGGTTTGCTCGGCACCTTGACGTTCCACAATAGATTGTTATCAAAAGTCGGATACTTCTTACTTTCAGGCTTGAGAATAATCCAAGACCAGAAAGCAACAACGCCAATTAGCAACACAATACCGGCGATCCAAATGGCAGACTCAATAGAGAAGCCCCTCTTCCTGCCGCCAGCAGCTCCACCACCCTGACTGCGTTTTTTGCGTGGCGCCATCTCCTTATAGAGATTAGCTGAATTAGCCCACTCAGTATCGGTAGCCGTCAATACCAACTCTAAATCTTGGCGCAATTGCTCGGGGCTTTGATAACGATTATCAGGATCTTTAGCCAAACACTTAGCCACGACTTCTTCAAAACGCGTAGCAACCGGCTCCATACTGGGGTCTAAGCCCAGCGGTCTCGGCGTATCATTCATGTGTTTGTAAGCGGTTTCTAAAACGTTCTTGCCTACAAACGGCGGCTTACCCGTTAAAGACTCATACATGACACAGCCAAGCGAATAAATATCAGAACGGTTATCAACTTTCTTGCCGCCACATTGCTCTGGGCTCAGGTACAAAGGGCTGCCAAAAGTCTCTTTAGAACGAGTCATATACTGATCTGACTTGTGCTCAGCGCTCTCGTCTTGAATAATCTTGGCAATACCAAAATCCATCACCATAATGTCATCTTCAAACTTCTGATTATCAAGAATGAGGATGTTGCTGGGCTTGATGTCGCGGTGCAAGACATCCAACCGCAGGGCCGACTCTAAAGCTTCAGACACCTGGCTAAAAATACTAACTGCGCGATCTGGCCCGATGTGGCCAGTCTTAGAGAGAAGATCTTCAAGGCTCTCAAAGACCATGGGGCGAATTACTAAAATAACCCGGCCCTCAACGATGACGACATCGCGATAGGTACATATATGAGGGTCATCTAGAGCCATCAAAGCTCGCAGCTTTTGCTCAAACTTTTTCAGGTTCTTGATACTAGACAATAACTGCTTATGAATAATCTTGATTACAACAGTGCCTTGCGATTCTTTATCGAAAGCGCGGTAAACAACACTCAAGCTGCCTTCGCCAAGCTGTTCTTGAATCTCAAATCGATCAATTGTTTTACCGACAAGACTCTCGCCGCCACCAAACAGCGAAGTGTCTTTTGCCTTCGGATTTTTTGCACCAGGGCTCATACAAAACCAATCCCTTCAGTTATTATCAGACTCTAGTATTTAGCAGCCATAATCGTTTTGCCCGATTTCAAGACAAAGCGCACATGTCGCTACCAAAATCTCCCTGAGACTACAGCAGAGAAAACGGCAAAACCGTTATCTAGGTGCAGTTCATGGAATATCCCATAGCTTTGAGAATTTTTTGCAAGTCCAGCAAATTAGTATAGGTCGGCATGAGCCAAAGGGTCTCACCCTCGGTCAGGCTATCAATTCCCTGTCGCAGGGCCTGCGCCAATTTTGGCACTGTGGCTATTTGCTCCGAGCTAATTCCAGCATATTTAAGCCTGACAGCCATATCTTCAGCTCTTTGCCCGCTAACAATCATTGTGCCGTTATTGAGTGCGGCGAGCTGCTCAAAGTCTGCGTCCCAGAGCCAGGAGATATCACGACCATCGGCCAAGTTGTCGTTAATGGCGATCAAAACCTTGGCTTTGCTATCTTTGACACAAGAGGCCAAGGCCTGGGTTGCCCCTGCTGGATTCTTAATCAGTTGAACGATAATAGACTTACCTTCAATAGTCAGTCTTTCGGACCGTCCAAAAAGGGTGGAATACTCTTTCATACCATAGCGAATAGCCTCACGGCTGGCACCAAGATGATAGGCGGCGGCCGCCGCAGCCAGAGCATTATAGACGTTAAACAAGCCAGGCAAAGGTAAAACGCACTCTTCAATTTTGCCTTCGATGACAAGCTTGAAGCGACTATGGGTAGCTGAGACCTCGACGTCTCTAGCTACAACCGTTGGTGCAGGTCGCTTAAAGTCACAGCCCTGGCAATACCAATGACCAATCTGGCCATAGAAGACGGTGGTATAGCTGATTTCCTTACCGCATTTACCGCAATAAGATAGCTCCATATTAGAAGTAGCTGTAACTAATTTGCTAGATTCAGAATTAGAAGACGGCAAGATATTCTCAAGGCCAAAGAAAAGATGAGCCACGTCTGGTGCCAACTGGCTAACATTGGGATCGTCACTGTTAAGTATGGCCATAGACTTGTTCTGGTTGATGCCAGCATTGATCAAGCGGGCAGTGGTATCAAGCTCACCAAAACGGTCAAGTTGATCACGAAACAAATTAGTGACAACTACACTACCGATCTTCACTTCTTTTGCCACTACCGGCAGGGCAGCCTCGTCAATCTCAAACAAACACAAATCTGCGGCAATACCTGTTTTCCAGTTTGATGACTCTATTAAGGAAGCTGTGATACCAGTGACTAGATTTGCCCCCTGGCGATTGTGAGCGAAAGTAAAACCAGCGGTACGCAAAATTGAGGAGAGGATACCGCTGGTAGTGCTTTTGCCGTTGGTTCCAGTAACCGCTATGACACCGCGAGCAGTCTGAGCGGAGAGATGACTTAAGACAGTCGGTGATAACTTTCGCGCCAAGCGACCCGGTAAATTAGAGCCAAGACCTAGGCCCAAGCGACGAATAGTCGCCGCAGTAAGCTGAGCAACCAAAATGGCGGCATGGTCGGAGCTTGTAAGTTTGCCGTCATCGGTCATTTTTTCTACCTGCAAATTAGAACTTAATTTTTAGTGTTTAGCTTTCAAAAAGACATCGTTAACGCTCGAATGAATGAAGGCTCTCAAATCATGAGAAGGTTTAATTACAAGTTCATCCCCAAGAGTTAGGGTATGAATAATATGCGGTCCATCAATATAAACTTCTCCAGTGCGCATTTCACTGACTATGCGCATACTCTGGTGGTGCTCTAACATGCCCTCGAGCAGTTGCCAGCTTTGACCAGGTCTCATGCAAGCTTCGCGTACTTTATATTGAAATCTACGTTCAGGCAGACCCATGATAGCGCCACCAGCTGAGCGCAACGAGCCAGTAGAACCGGCAGGGGTACTAACCCAAATGCCAGAAGACCGCTGTTCTTCCTTGTGTTCACCCACTTCAATTAAATAACGGCTGGTGGCAGCCGGCGAACTATGCGCCACCAAAATCTCATTTAAAACCAACTCTTTTATAGGCTCACCGTTGATGACAATGCCCAAGCGCAAGATATTAAGAGGGGCAATCATCTCAGTTTCAATCTGATCTAAGATCGAGGAAAAATTCTCGCGATTGGCCATACAAAAGTGACCAAAACTAGAGGAGCGCGACGAATTGACACCCAGCGCTGGGACATCTTTCAGAGCATGGGAAGCATCTAAGAAGGTACCGTCTCCACCAACCGAAATGAGAAGATCAACGTCTTCTACTGTCTCTGCTACCTGAGAGCGACTCAGAGACTGGTAAGAAATACCGCGGCTAGATAATTCATCTTCGACCCGGGCCAAAGTATCAACATGTTCTTCGTGGGCGAGGCGAACACGATTAACAACTTCGTTGCCTTCCGCAATCAATTTGAGGAAGCGGGATTCTTTATGTTCTTCAGCCTGAATCTGGTAAGTTGATTTTTTATGAACGACAAGGACTTTCTTGAGCTTCAACTTAAAATAGCCTCTGGATGCCCGTAGAAGCACAAATATAGCGTAACGGCTAGGTAAAGATTAGCAGATTGAGGCGGCCATTTTCAACATAATTAAGGCACTGTGAATCGGCCCTATTAAGAGCTAGCGAGCGACTCTTAGTTTAGAGGCGATAACTCTGATCAATGTGAGCTATAATCGCTGTTTCTGCAAGCATTTAGATGAAATGGTTGTGCCAACCATGTCAGGGAGGACCTTATGACGCTTTCGGGCAGCGAGATTCGCGACAAGTTCGTTTCATACTTCAAAGACAAACGCGGACATCTGCACAAGCCCAGCTCGAGCTTGATCCCAGACAACCCCACTTTACTACTGACTTCGGCAGGCATGGTGCAATTTGTACCAATTTTCTTAGGTCAGGCTGAACCTACCAACCCACCAAGGGTTGTCACTGTTCAAAAATGCGCCCGCGCTGGCGGCAAAGACTCTGATATCGAGAATATCGGCCGCACTTCAAGACACCATAGCTTCTTCGAAATGCTTGGCAATTTCAGCTTTGGCGATTACTTCAAAAAAGAAATCATTCCGTGGGCCTGGGAATTTGTCACCAAAGAACTTGGCTTAGAGCCAGACAAGCTCTATGTGACAGTTTTCAAGGGAGACGAGCAAAACCCAGCTGACGACGAAGCGGCAGATATTTGGCACAAACAAGTAGGCGTACCCCTCGATCGCATATTCAGAATGAGCCGAAAAGATAACTTCTGGGGGCCTCCGGGCCCAACCGGTCCATGCGGACCTTGCTCTGAAATTTTTTACGACAGAGGTGAAGCCTATGGCCCAGAAAGTTTCGAAGATTATTGTTACAACGGTGTGGATGGCGATCGTTATCTAGAGATCTGGAACTTAGTGTTCATGGAGCTTTTCAAAGACGAGAATGGCAAATTCACCCCCCTTGCCAACAAGAACGTTGACACAGGCGCCGGCCTAGAACGAATTGCCTTAGTAAAACAAGGTAAAAACAACACGTTTGAAACTGACTTGTTTATGCCCATCTTGGAAAAAGTCAGTGAGCTTTCTGGGGTCAAATACACTGGTGGTGCCATATCAGGCTCCTGGGAGTCGCAGGCGTCATCACCAACATGGAAACAGGACAGCTATCTAAAAATTATTGCCGACCATGCTCGTTGCATTAGCTTCCTTATTGCCGACGGAGTAAGAACAAGCAATATTGGTCGCGGCTATGTTTTGCGCTTTATCTTAAGAAGAGCAGCACGGTTTGGCCGCTTACTGGGCATCACGGAACCTTTCCTCTACAAGCTTGTACCTATAGTTGTAGACATCTACGGTAAAGTCTATACCGAGCTAGCCAGCAATCAAGAGCAAGTTACTCGAGTAATTAAAGAAGAAGAAGAGCGCTTCTCTAAAACAATAGACAGAGGCTCAGCCTTGTTAGAAGAGATTCTCAACCGTCCTGATGCCATAGTAGCTGGTGAAGAAGCTTTCAACCTATACGCCACCTTCGGCTTCCCCATCGAATTAACTGCTGAAATTGCCTTAGAGCGAGGCAAGAAGGTAGACATGGACGCTTTCGCCCAAGCTAGAAGCAAGCATGAAGCTGTCTCTTCAGTAAACAAATTCAATGTGATCATGACTGGCGAGAATGCTTTAGGCGAAGTTCTAAAGCAACACGGCACCACTAAATTTACGGGCTACTCAAAACAAGAAGACGACAGCAAAGTATTAGCAGTACTGAAAGACGGCAAGCTAGTCGAGGCAGCTAACGAAGGTGATGAGGTCGATATCATTCTCGATCAAACACCTTTTTATGGTGAATCTGGCGGTCAGCTTGGTGATACAGGCATACTAGAAAACCCTGATGCCAGGCTGCAGGTGCTCGACACGAAAAAGCATGAAGGTCTACACATTCACAGAGTGCGCACTATGGCCGGTGCCATTGAAGCTGGACAAGCTTTGCACTCGATGGTTGATAAAGCCAGACGATTTGCCACCATATTGCACCACTCCACGGCTCACGTATTCCATGCCGCCATCCGCGAAATCTTCGGCAAGCAAGTTGTTCAGGCTGGTTCACAAGTTGGCCCCAATGCCATGCGCTTCGACTTCACCCTCGACAAGCAACCAAGCAAAGAAGACCTTGCCCGGGTTGAAGCCTTGATGAACGAATGGGTACGCTCTAATAGTGATGTTATCACCCAAGAAATGTCTATCGACGAAGCCAAGGCCACAGGCGCCATTGCCATGTTCGGAGAGAAATACGGCGATGTGGTGCGGGTTGTTAAAATGGGCGACTTCTCCCTAGAATTTTGTGGTGGCACCCACGTGGCCAACACTGCAGAAATCGGGCAGATCAAAATTATCTCTGAAGGTAGTGTCGCTCAAGGTACTCGCAGAATCGAGGCCTACTCTGGCCCCCGTGCCTGGAACTTTATTGCCGATCAATTGAAATATCTTGGTGATGCTACAGATAAGCTCAAAGTTAAGCCAGCAGAAATGGTGGCTCAAATTGAACGTTTGCAAAGTGACCTCAAAGCCAAAGAAAAAGCACTGCAAATGCTAGAAGAAAAGCTAGCTCTCAGTCGTGTTGCCGACATTGTCGCCAAGGCGGAGAAAGTTGGTTCTACTTCTATAATCGCCTGCGTCATTCCCGAGTTGAGCGGCCAATCACTGAAGCTTATTGCCGAGAATATCAAAGCTAACCATGCCAATACCCTATGCCTGCTCGCTTCATCACAAGGTGACAATGTCAGCCTGGTAGTGGCTGCTTCTCCTGAGTTAGTCAAACAAGGCTTCAAGAGCGGCAAAGCCGTTGGAGAAGTAGCAGCAATTGTTGGCGGCAAAGGCGGTGGACGCGATGACATTGCTGCAGCAGGCGGCAAAGAACCAGCCAAAATCAACGAAGCGATAGCACGGTTCAAAAATATTGTTGCCGAACAACTAGGAGCCACCGGTAAGAAATGACCGATCTAGAAACTAGAAGTTCAGTAGCAGTGGTATTCGCCGACGGTGGCTCCCGGGGCAACCCTGGGCCATCAGGCTGTGGCGCTGTAGTCAAATCAGGAGGCATCGACGGTGAAGTCTTAGCTAGTTTGTCTAAATTTGTTGGCATTGCCACCAACAACGTAGCCGAATACACAGGCCTCCTAATCGGCCTCGAAAAAGCCCTTGCCATGGGCTTCTCGGAGGTTGAGGTACGGATGGACTCAGAACTAATCGTCAAACAAATCAAAGGTCAATACCGTTGCAAAAACGAGGGACTAATTCCCCTCTTCAACGAAGTAAAAAGACTGCAGCGACAATTTAAGAAGTTCAATATTGAGCACGTACGACGTGAATACAATAAAGAAGCCGATCTTTTAGCAAACCAGGCTATGGACAAAGGCGAGTAAAACAATAGCAACTAGACACAAAGGCCAACAAATAAGGAAGTTTCGAGGATGAGAATTCTAGCTAAACTGCTCCTCACAGCAGCTACAGTTTTGGTAACCAGTGCTTATGCCATCACCTCCGCCTGGGCCGCTCCCCCAGTTAGAATAGCTGTGGTCTCAGCCAGCGGCAGCGGTATTGAGCAAGAAATCGTTGACCGCGTCACTAATTCGCTAAGTAATCTAAGTGACGTTGTCGTCAGCACAGTCAACCCTGACTGGTATATCGTCTGCAATATTACTGAACAACTTGACCCCGCCTCTGGCTCAATTCGCTACAACGGTTCAGTGATAACTAAAACCGCTGGTGGTCAAATTTTGAACACTGTGGCGGTGCAAAAATACAACCAAGACTTTTCCGTTGGCGGTGCCAGCCAATTGAACAAAAAGCTAGTAGATAACGCCGCTCGTGACGTTATCAATTCAGCCTCACAAAGAGTTGTAGGACCAATACAAAATGCTGTGATTGTAGAAATGGAAACCCGGGAGCGGATTATTAAGGGGCAAAATCTCGCCGACAGTGACCAATATGAGGAAGCAATCGCTCTGCTCCGGCCCATAACTCCTGACACTCCACACTTTAAAGATGTGCGAGATCTAATAGACGAGTTTGAAATGGAACTTGATGCCCTGGAAAGACTGAAGGCCTCAGCTGGGAAGGCATCAAAGGGTCGCTACAGCGAAGCTATCGCCATCCTGAAAGATGTCAGTAGCAAGAGCAAGCGTTCAAAACTAGCCAAACAGAAAATCGCCTCATATCGGGCCCTGATGGCCAGACCGGCCAAAAAGGCTCATTAAGACACATTAGCCAAAAATAAATCGCCTGATGATTCCTATTATTCAGAGGAAGGGCGTTAATCCAGTAGACTCTAAGCAGAGATTTAGAGCCTCGCTTGGCCTTACGCTGAGCTTACAAGTTGGGCACGAACAAGGAGTGACAGATGAAGTTCCGAAAGACAGCAGCGCTAGTACTGGCGTTATTTGTTATGGCATCCAGCAATATACCGCAGGCTTTTGCTTCGACAAAGCGCCGCATCGCCATCATGCCTTTTGAGTACGGCGCAGTGAACCAATACACAGGCAACTATGACGTTGGCAAAGGTATTGTTAGCTTGCTTACAACGAAACTTGTCAACGACGGAACCTATTCAGTAGTCGACAGACAAATGCTCGAATCTATCTTGAAAGAGCAAAATCTCTCAGTATCAGACCGGGCTGACCCAGCTACCGCCTGCAAGATCGGTAAAATTTTGAGCGTTGACGCCATCATCACTGGTACAGTCACTCAATTTGGCTACGAAACAAAAACCATGAGCACAAGCGGTTTGCCCACAGGTTATATTCCTGGCATACCATACGTTGGTGGCATCGGCGGCATGTTAGGCGGTTTCAAGTCAAGCAAGAGCAAAGTTAAAGTTGCTGTAGACGCCAAAATCATCGACATCAACACTTCTGAAATTCTAGCTGCGGTGCACGGCTCTGGCGAATCTAAGCGAAGCAGCACCGGCGCTCTTGGCATTGACATGGACTCTTCTGATTTCGCTTCGTCAATCGCTGGTGAGGCTACCTTGCAATCAGTTGAAGAAATGGGCGGTCAATTAATTGCTGCTGCCAATAAAATTCCTGACGGACAATCAATTGCTGCAGCCAATGTCGAAGGCAAAATCGCCGATGTCACTGGTGGTCAAATTACCCTCAACGTCGGCAAAATCAACGGCTTGGCTGTGGGCGATAAGCTGCAAGTACTTCGTCCTTACAAGACCATCAACGATCCAGATACCGGCAAAGTAATCAAAACCCTCACCAATACAATTGCCGTTCTAAACATTGACGCTGTAGACAAAGACTCTTCCACTGGAAGCATTGTCAAAGGCTCGGGTGCCAGAGTTGGTGATGCTGTCAAGAAAGTATCTATGGAAGTTTCTGCCATAGTAGTTTCGCCAGTGCCTGGTAGCGACCCTAGTTCAGTAGGAAGGTCCTTTAATGCTACTGGTACCATTCTCAAGAACGGCGCTAAGAACGTCATCAAAGAAGCCGTTAGATCAGTCACGACTCCAACTACAAAGTAATTGAAAACAATGAAATCCTTCACTGCCAAATTACTTGCCTTAGCGTTTGCTTCAGGTCTACTAGCAATTGGGTTTAGCGCTCTTGGTCTGCCTGCGCAGGCCAAGGGCGAACCGAACTGGGATGTGGCCCTGAAAGACGCCAATCATTTACTGGCTATCGGTGAGTCAGAAAAAGCAGCAGCCATATTCGAAAGCAAAATTAAGAAGTATCCAAATTCAGGAGCTTGCCACACAGCCCTTGGTCGCGCCTTAAAGCGCTTGGGTAAGCTTGATCAAGCAAAAACCGAATTTTTGCGTTCTACTGAAGTAGAACCGAACTACGCTGACGGCTTCTATGAGCTAGGAGTGCTACAAGAGAGTGATAAAGAGTGGGCCGAAGCAGCCAATGCCTTTACCCGCTATGTTGAACTGAAACCAGATTCAGGACAGAGACGAACCATCGAAGATCGGATTTTGTACTGCAAAGGTCAAAAAGAGTAAGAATCTAAGAAAATAAGGAGATGCCGGTGACAGAGCAAAAAACGTACGCATTCTTCCAAGGAAACATTGTTCCAATCGAAGATGCCAAAATCAGCATCATGAATCACTCATTCATGTATGGAACCGCTGTCTTTGAAGGCATCAGAGGCTACTGGAACGAGAAAGAAGAAGAAATGTACCTCTTCCGACTGAGAGAACATTTCGAGCGTATGTCTGACAGCATGAAAATCATGTATCTGCAGGTGCCGCAATCCGTCGACGAACTCTGCAAAATCGTCGTTGAGTTGGTAAAGAAAAACGCCCCAAGAACTGATACTTATATTCGTCCCACTGCCTACAAAACCGTTCACCGCGTTGGTCCTAGCCTCGACAACAATCCGTCCGATATGTGCATCTTCACCGTGCCTTTCGGCGATTATTTCCACGGCGCTGGCGGACTGAAAGTACAAATCTCGAGCTGGAGAAGAGTAGAAGACAACGCCATTCCCGCCCGAGCCAAAATTGTTGGCGCCTACGCCAACACTGCTCTAGCTAAAACAGACGCAGTCATGGCCGGTTTTGACGATTGCATCGTATTATCTGAAAATGGACACGTCTCCGAGGGCTCAGCCATGAATGTCTTCATGGTTAAGAACGGCAGACTAATAACCACTCCTTCGTATGAAAACATATTAGAAGGGGTTACTCGCCGAACGATCATGGAATTTGCCGAAGCTGAGCTAGGCCTCAAGGCTGAGTCACGGCAAATCGATAGAAGCGAACTTTATATTGCTGACGAGCTATTTTTCTGTGGCACGGGTGCCCAGATTGCCCCTATCATTGAAATTGATAGACGGCCAGTCGGCACTGGAGTCGCCGGTCCAATCTCGACCATGATCAAAGACAAATACACCAAGATCTGTCGAGGAGAAGTAGAACAATACGCCCATTGGCTAACGCCAGTGTATTCGCGAAAACTGGCAAAGACCAAAATATAGCCAGTACAAAGGGAGTTCATAATGTCCGCAAAGAAATGTCTGGTTGTGATATTCGCCCTCAGTGCATTATTGCTGGGTGCAATTAAACCAGCCTTCTGTGACAGTCAGCCGAAGTTGACTTTTTACCGCTATATAAAAGACCTGTACTATGCAAAAAAGTTGCAGCAGGTCGCCCCATACTGGTACAAAACCACAAGGCTGCCACTACTGCAAACCAATGGCACCAGAGCTGATGACGAACTAAAACGCCTAAAGATCGGTTATGTCTACAAGCCCAATATAACAGTGGAATTTATTGAAGGCGATCGTTGCACCATGAAAGGCTCGGGAATTACAGTCGACCGCGGCAGGCAAGTTCCTTGCACCCTTGATGTAGTTATGATCAAAGAAGATAATGTTTGGAAAGTTCTCTACTACACCTGGCGCGCCGAGGTAATGAGGACGCAATCGTTCTAAATGCTATAAGGTTATGAGACAAAAGAAGTAGTTTCCATGGAGACTACTTCTTTTTTTTTGCAAAAGCATTGATAGTGAAAATTATTGCCGCAAGCAAAAATTACTTTACCGAAACTTGCACAACCATTGCTTCAGCTCCTGCTTTAACATTAGCCATCACCGCTGGCATAGCCTCTTTCAACTGTTTATTCACCATAGACTGCGGAATCATGCCACCATCAACGTATTTGTAGTAACTAACTAAGGTTCTCCGGCCAGAGCCGTCTAGTGGTTCAATTTTCCAATAGCCTTCGTTAGCTTTAAAAGCTCCACTCACTCTACGAAAATCAATTCTTGAAGGGTAAGTCTCGGTCATTCTCAAGACATAGTCGAAGTTCCAGATATTAGCCAAACCCTTTAGACTAAAACTCACGTCAGCAGTGTGGTCTTCGGAACTGCTGCTGACCACCGATGCACGTTTCAAATTGCTAAAAAGCTTGGTGGAGTTAGGATAGTCTGTCAATACAGCGAAGACTTGTTCTGGTGCGGCATTGACTATGGTTCTACCAATATGAAAAACCTTTCCATCAATTGTCTCTTCTGTTGAAACCATTCCATTTTCCATTTTAGTTTCCAATCCCGCAAAGCCAACTGCCTTTGGCAGCGCGGTCTTTTTAGCCATATTAGCTGAAGATGCGATGCCAGATGTAGTGGCATATCTTAAACTCTTAGCTTCAGCGGCCTGATTGCCGGAGATAGTATTTGACAAGATATTCGAAGAACTGATTGTGAGCATCAGCAACAATGGAAATGACAGGGAGCGTTTCATATTGAGCACCATTAGGCGTTTGTTCTTGCACACAAAGCTAACGACGCGCATTTGTCCGCACTGTTCCCTAATAATCGAAGCGAAGCAGTAGTAAACTCTTACTTGCTCTGTTCTTTTATAAGGGTGCTGCATGTTTGAAATTTCTAGGCCAGCCCATAATCTACTTGCTAGGCTCTGCTCTAGCCTGGTCTTGACCCTATCATTAGGCTGTACCAATAGTGCTCGAGGCCAAGATCTGGAACAACTTCCAAACGTTCAAGATCACGACATAGAGATTGTTGAACCATTTTCACAGCCGCAGGGATTTTCTACTTCGCCCCTTGCTTGGCCCGGGGCACTCGGGCTCAATAGCCTGGGAAGCAGTTCTAGTCTAGGCTTGGGCCGATCGCTACCTTTTGCTAGCGTGCCGTATTTGCCCTCTATCCCATATGTAGGAATCCCGCATCTGCCATCGCTTGCCATTCCTTATGTTGGTAGCCTAGGTGGCCTCAGTAGTCTCGGTGGTCTTATCGGACACAGCGGTCTGGGGCGCTCTTGGTCAGACCCGTACAGCTTCTACCGCAGCGGCGGCTCATATGCTGGCTACGGATCTGGCCTAAGATCTGGACTGGGCTATGGGTTTGGTTCAGGTTTTGGCACTAATTTTGGTTCTAGCTATCCGTCCAACTATAGCTGGGCGCGACCATTCGGCCGTTTGTCTGGTCAAAGCGTTATTCAGACTGGGCCAAGCAAAGCAGCTGGCAATTATTACGCCCCGGCCACCGTAGATCCAAGCGCAGCTGGCAACTACTATGCCTCGAGCGACACCCAGAACCAAGCGGCTCAAAAGCCCCGAAATCAAGTATTCGACAAAGATTACAGCGATTACAGCGGCTACAACCGCTCCAAGAGCTCGAGCTTTGGCAATAGTGACCATACAAAACCGCAAAGGAACTACTGGGGAGGTTCTGGCAGCCCCTTTCCCCAAGACTTAAATAGCACCCCTTGGTCTAAATGACCGTTTAGCTGTCATTATGAGGAATAAATAGGGTCAATTTGGTTACAAGTGCGCTCCCTGCTGCAACAGAACTCTTAAGTACTTGACACGCTGGGTATAATTAATATTCACCCTTATAAGCAGTAGCGATGAAAGATCAAATCGGTCAGCCCTTATTCGACATTTTAGAGAAACAGGGTCGCCCGGCTGAAGATCTTGCCATCGCCCATAAGGCCTACGACTTTGCTTACGCCTCTCACGACGGCCAAATGCGTAAGTCAGACGACCCTTACATTATTCACCCGGTCGAAGTCGCTTGCATTCTGGCTGATATTAATGCTGACATAGACACTGTCTGTTCTTGTCTGTTGCACGATGTTCTTGAAGATTGCGACGTTAAACCCAAAGAAATAGAAGAGCGCTTTGGCGTCGATACCAGACGTATTGTTGAAGGCGTAACCAAGCTCGGCAAATTTAGCTTTAGCTCTAAAGAAGAGAGGCAAGCGGAAAACTTCCGTAAACTGCTTGTCGCCATGGCTGAAGATGTGCGCGTGGTGCTAGTAAAGCTAGCAGATCGTCTACACAACATGCGCACCATGGAGCACATGGCGCCCCATAAGCAAGCGGAAAAAGCAAAAGAAACCCTAGAAATTTTTGCCCCTCTAGCAAACCGCTTCGGTCTCGGTAAAATGAAGTGGGAACTGGAAGATCTTGGTCTCAAATATCTCCATCATGATGAATATACAGAAATTGAAAGACTGGTCGAAGACAGCAGTGAAGAGCGCGCCGAGCACCTCGCTCAAGTGGTCGAAAAACTAAGAGTCGATCTTGATAGCCGTGGTATCAAAGCCGACATTATTGGTAGGCCAAAGCACTTCTTTGGCATCTGGCGCAAGATGAAGAGCCAACAAAAAGAGTTCCAAGAGCTTTACGATGTGCTTGCTGTGCGGGTTATTATCGATAGCAACCCTGACAAAAACTTCTGCGAATTAGAGTCTGATCCTGACACACAAAAATGCTACGAAGTTATGGGCACCGTGCACTCGATCTTCAAGCCGATTCCAGGCCGTTTCAAAGATTATATTGCCATGCCCAAGTTCAACAGCTATCAGTCGCTGCATACCGCTGTAATTGGTCCTAAAGGCAAACCGGTTGAAATTCAAATTCGCACCAAGCGCATGCACCACATTGCCGAATACGGTATCGCTGCGCACTGGGCCTATAAAGAAGCAGGAGAAGCAGTCAAGGCCGACGGCTCTGCTGACAAGAAATTAGCCTGGCTGCGACAATTAGTTGACTGGCAACAAGACCTCAAAGATTCTGGCGAATACATCGAAGAAGTGAAGATGGATCTCTTCGCTGACGAAGTATTTGTCTTCAGCCCCAGGGGAGACGTTCTCGACTTGCCGAATGGCTCCTGCCCTATCGACTTTGCCTATCGCGTTCACACCGATATCGGCCACCGCTGCGTTGGTGCCCGCATCAATGAGAGAATCGTGCCCCTGAACACGATCATGAAAAACGGCGATATTGTCGAGATTTTGACGAGCAAAAACGGCCAACCTAAAATGGATTGGCTCAACTTTGCTAAAACCCATGGTGCTAAAAATCGCATTCGCCAATGGTTCAAAAAACACCATAGAGAAGAACATATTCAGCAAGGTCGGCAGATGCTCGAAGCTGAATTGGGCAAAGGTAATTTAGACGAATTCCTCAAATCAGATAAATTGAAAGAGGCCGGAAAACGCCTCAATATCTCAGATCCACAAGATATCTTAGCGGCAGTCGGCTACGGCGATCTCTCAGTGGCACAGGTAGTCAATCGCATTCGCGAAGTCGATAATGCTGAAAAGATTGCCTTAAAAGGTTACACCATTCCCCAAATGGTGCCAGATAAACCCAGCAATATTTCCAGCTTAGGTGGTTTATTGCACCACTTAGCCAAATGCTGCCAACCTGTTCCAGGCGAAGAAATTGCCGGTGTGGTATCACGCGGCAGCGGCATTGCCGTGCACCGCGCCGACTGCACGATGTTAGCTAAAATAGAAGAAGGCCGTCGGATGGCGGTTGACTGGTCAATTGAACGCAATACACAGTATCCAGCCGGTTTGCAAGTTGAATGCCTTGATCGAGTTGGTATTGCTGGCGATATCTTGAAGAAAGTATCAGACCATAAGGTCAATTTGCGAGATCTGCGAGTCGACACACACAGAGACAAGAAAACTGCCACTATTTTCTTGATTCTAGACGTACTTGATATTGATCAATTAGCTCGGGTTTCGCAAGCAATATCGCAAATTTCAGACGTTATTCGTGTGCACAGAAAAGACCACCGCAAACGTGTCGCTGGCACAAATCCGCTGGCCCGAGTGGCCGGAATAAAAACAGTAAAAGCCAACGCCAACCCCAATGTTGAAGTAAGCTCAAAGCCTAGCTCAAGCAAGAACGGTAGTTCTTCAAGCAATGGCAACGGTAATGGCAGCAAGAAATCAGCGGCAGCCGCACGCAGCAAAAGTACTGTAGCTAAGAAAAAAGCTAAATAGACCAGAAAGGCAAATCAGTAGAGATGAAAATAGTTCTGGCCACAAGCAATCCCGGCAAGCTCAAAGAATTTCAAGCACTTAGCCTGGCAGCAACTGACCTAGAGCTGATCTTGGCACCACCTGGTTTCAACCCAGAAGAGACTGGTTCTACTTTTGTGGAGAATGCCCTGCTCAAAGCACGAGAAGCAGCAAAACTCTGTCAGCTTCCGGCTATTGCTGATGATTCTGGACTCACCGTAGAAGCAATGGACGGCAGGCCAGGCATTCACTCAGCCCGTTATTGTGAGGGCAGCGACGCTGACAGACGCCAAAAGCTTTTGCAAGAACTACAAGACGTACCAGCTGGTAAAAGACAAGCGGCTTTCGTTTGCGCGGTGGCCTTTGTTGATAGCAATGGTGAAGAACTTTTCACCTGTGAACAGCACTGGCCAGGGCAGATTGCCAGCAGTGAATCAGGCAGCAATGGTTTTGGCTTTGACCCCGTGTTTGTGCCCCTTGGCGACGAAATTACGGCAGCCCAACTAGAGCCAGCGGCAAAGAACCAGGTTTCGCATCGGGGTCAGGCCTGGCGGCGTTTTCTTAACTATCTAGCAACACAAAAAAGCCCATCGCTATAAACCAGAACCAGCGCCTAGAGCCAATTCTATTAGCCATCACTGGCTAACGAAAAAAAACTTCATCTTGCTATGAGAAAGGCTACATGAAAATCCGGTTCACAAGAGCTAAGCTGTCATTGTTATCTAGCTAACGTTCATACGACGGGGTGGCAGTGGCGGAATTCGTTTTCAACGGCAACGCTAATATATATTCTGTTCCAGGCACTGCTTCGGCTAGCAGTCTCACTGCTGGTCATGGTCAGGCCGCAATGGCTCAAGCTGCCGCTGCTGCTAGCAATGCAGTTGCACTGAAAGACGACGACCTAGCAGACAGCTCGCTACTCAGCGCTGACCGCCAAATGGAACTACTCCTCTGGCTCGCCAACCTTGAGCTGCGCCTACCGCCCTACGGCGATAACAACTAGCCTTTTTAGCCAGTAACTACTGACTAGCGTTTTGTGATTTCAAGTCTTCTAAGCGATGCTTGATGCCGACAGATAATGGATGCTCTTTACCGAGAGTCTTCTCGGCGATGGCAAAGGCGTCTTCGCTTTTACGCAGCGCCAAGGCGCTCTTACCCTGGCGACTATAAAGATCAGCCAAGTTATCAAGACAGATAGCCACATCAGGGTGGCGTCCCCCAAGGGTCTGGCGAAAAGTCTCTAAAGCTTTGAGTTGCAGGTCCTCAGCCTCTTTGAGCTTGCCTTCTTTAACATAAAGTCCAGCTAGATTATCGAGGGCCGTAGCCACGGCCGGATGCTTATCACCGTAGGTCTTGCGCATAATCGATAAAGAGCGCTCATAGAGAGGCTCGGCTTTGTCACTCTGGTTTAGCTCCCGGTAGCTCTCAGCCAAATTGCCCAAAGCAATTGCTAAATCAGGGTTATCGGCACCTAACTCCTGTTCATAGACGGCGATGGCCTTAAGCTGAACGTCCACTGCTGCTTTCAAGTCACCTTGCTTTTGATAGAGCAAGGCGAGGTTATCGTATACGGTGGCAACTTCCACCGAATCTTTACCACGCACTTCACTAAGAATTGCTATGGCAGCCTCATATAGCGGCTTGGCCTCGCCATATTTGCCTTGATCTTTGAGAATGCCCGCCAAATTGCTAAGCTCAACCGCGAAACCAAAATTATCTTTGCTCTCATTTTGGCGAATTAGCTCAAGCGACTTGCGCGAGGCCTTTTCGGCCAGTAAATAGTTTCCTTGTGCTTTGTACAATTGACCGAGATTGCTTTGACTGACAGCCACTCGAGAATCATTGAGACCAAATCTCTGGGCGATTTCATAGGCTTTCTTCAGCCAGGTCTTGGCGCCCTCGAGGTCACCAGCAAGCAAATCTTGCTTACCAGCCTGGGTGGCTTGCTGCCAGGCCTCATGCTCAATCGCTTTTTCTTCTTGCTTATAACTTTTATCGAGCAGCAGCGGCTCAGATTGAGCTGTTAGCTGCGTACTAGATGAATCCGCAGAAAAGCAGCTTGGCTGACTAAAACCAACCATGGCATAAAGACATAGGCTCAAGCTATATAGCCGGATGCGCATAAGCCTGCTTCAGGGCGAGGAAATTACTGTTACAGCATAACCAAATTTGCCCCAAGACAAAAGGCGCTATTACTAAATATTCGACCTAAATACTAAGCCGCTAGATAAGAAGCAGCACATGCCATTAAATTCTGCGCTTCAGCTGATCGATGGGTGCGCGTCAGTAAATTAGCATAACCCCGCAGAGTGTGCAGCAATTGAGGGGCCATCCCCTGATTAACACGTTGATCTCGCTGTAGATTGAGTGCTCGGCGATAGAGATATTCAGCTTCTGAATAAGAACCTAAATCGGTATATAGATCAGCTAGCTGTTGCGAGACGACGCCTACAGCAGGATGGTTGATACCAAGGGTGCGCTCACTCAACTCTAGAACACACTTAGTCGAGAAGGCTGCCTGAGCCATTTTAGACTGAAGGAAGTAGATCTTTGACAGTTTCAGCATGGCTTTCATTTCATCTAACGACGAAAAGGCTGAAGACTCTTTTTTTAGCATAACCAGGCGGACGCAGAATTTTTCAGCCAGCTCCAGTTGGCTTGTGAGTTGATAAAGCTCGCAGAAGCGCTCTAGAGTTACAGCCAGGCGTTCATCACCATTATCACTAAGCTCGGCTTCCACCAGAGCGGCGTGAAAATTAGCCTCAGCATCATCTAAGCGATTCTCGCTCATTGCTCTGTCACCAGCGGCAATAAAAGGTTGCCAGCCATTCTTTAAAAATTGCGCCATGATTCCTCCTTCAGACGGGGTAGCTGCCACAAAGGGAAAGAGAGGATAAATTGTTAGTAAATGCGAACCGAATTTGTTATTTGATTATGCACAAAGGCTGTGTCGGTTCTGTGGCAGAATCAACACAAATTTCGATTGGCAGCATGAGCAAAGCCTTTTAGAGAGGGCGATAGCGCCTCAGATCTTACGTTTACGGGTTTTTAGAATTTCGCCGCTCTGAGCATCAATCTCAAGATTAATCTTCCAGATGCCCTCACTACGCAGCTCAATTTCCCAATTCATAGGGGTTTCATCACGCTCGATTTCAATTTCTTCGACTGTGGCGCCGGGATACTTTGCCAGGGCAATTGCTTCAGCCTTCTCGCAGCTAATCGCCGCCTTTTTAGTTAAACTGCCGTCGCCATCGGCTGATACTGGCAATATAGCGGCAGATGAGATAACAGATAGAGCAAGTAAGAGCAAAGAACTGTTGAACGACAATCTAACCATTGCAAACGCTCCAGCAGGTAACTGAGCAGTTATAGCATTTTGATTGTTTGATTTCAGAGCGCCACGGGAACGTCTAAAGCGTTGTAAAATCAGATTCTTTAGCGACTCTATCAAGTGATGAAGCAATTGTGCGCCCAGCTCTAATAATTCCCATCGTTCTGGTGCTACTTACCGCAGTGGTGGTGGCACTGCCTTTGCTCTTGAGCAAACCAGAAGATATAGAAGCGCCGGCGCCAAATATCGGAGTAGTTGGGCTGCAGTACGCCTTCCTCGACAAAGAGTACCCGGTGGTTACTCGGGTGATCGAAGAATCGCCGGCGGCCCTAGCTGGCATAGCCAAAGACGATTTACTTCTTTCTGTTGATCATAGAAATGCTTCAATGCTTGGTGACTACGACATACACCAAGAGCTATGCGGTGAGCCAAATTCTACGGTACAAGTGGCGTTAAGAACCAGCGATGGCTCCATTATCGAACGCAATCTCATGCGCATAAATGCTTCTGAATTACCCAAAGAAGCAGACTCTAAATATCTCACGGAGCAGTCGCATCTAAGCAAAGAAGATTTTCTGCTGAGGCGCGATGCCTTTGCCAAAGCTGATGATTTTTCTTACACCAGCCTGATTATGCATAACTTGCACCAGGGGCCAATGGTGCTTGAATTTTATGCTAAAGAAAGCGGTGCCAATGGCGACCTTGAGGCCGCCATCGACTCACTAAACAAAAAAGACGCAGAAGCGAAAACCTCTAAGCACAGTCAAATAACAAAAATTAGCTGTAATGTTACAGACAAGAAGTATGCAGACCTGGTGGAACACTTCAAAGTCACAGCCGCTCCGACTTATGTCTTTATCCCAGGCAATCGTGGTGTGATTCTAGGCCGTAATATAGAAAGAGCTCCACTCAGCTCCGAACAGATCGAAAGCAAGCTGACCGATTTGCTCTATGATGCCCAACAGCCTATTCCTCAAATTCACACGGCACCAGCTCTGGTTGGCCCAGAAATTGAAGACCAGAACAGTTCATATACACCGCTTTCCAAAAACCGTAACAGACCCAAATGAAGCTCAAATTAATCAGATTGGAACCGGCCATAATTAGCAAATCCTTCAAAGAAAGGTGCCTCGGAGCAACAATAGCGGGTTAATAAGAGCCAAACTGGATATACAGATACAGTTAGAAGATATGCCTAAATTTACTTAAGATAGCCGAATGGCCGGGTGGTAAGTAATGATTAAAGCTGCCAGAACCGCAGACTAGGCCCTAGTAAGTTATACTCGGATGTCACTTTTCGGGGCCTGATGATTTGTCAATTTCGGTGTCTTTTGTAGTTATCGCCGACGAACATTGCGCTGCAGTGGATAAAACCATTGATAGTATCAATGCTCTCGATGCTATCAAGACAGAGCTTTTATTTGCTATTCCAAATGCTGAGGGGGAAAGCACCGCCTTAGCCAAAGTGGGCCACAACAAGTCTCATTTGAAATCGCACCATTCGCACACCCTTACCAATCAAGCCTTTGATGCCGCCAAAGGCGACTATATTCAACCATTGTTGGCTGGACAGACAATTGATGCTGCTAAATTTTCGAAACAGTTAACCAGACTCGATGCTCACAAAGAAGCCAGTTGCATGGTCAAGGGGCGTAAAGGGCTGATAAACCCAGCGACTGAATCAGTCACTCCTGGCCCTGTATTTTTATTCAACTGCTTTGACAAGATGCTCTCTCCGGTTACCACGCCAGCCGAAATCTTATTCAAAAGGGGAAAAGTTGCTCTAGACAAGCATTTAGAGAGTTTGGCCTATACCGACTTAGCTCTGCAGCTCTCAAAGCAAGGCGCCATAATAGTAGACAGTACGGCTCAACAACCGTCTTCGGTAGAACCAAGCAATTTGAAAGAGTGGTCAACCTTATCCCAAAAATATGGTTCGGTGCTGCGTTGCATTGGTTGGTCTCACGAAGCCATGCTAGAAAAGTTAGTGGAGCCGCTGGTTCTCAGCAAAGATGTGCAAAAGCTCGAAGCTCAAGTTAAGCAAGGAGATTTAAAAGTTCTGCGCTCGAAGCTCGGCTTTAACCCAATTTCGAATCCGGAAGATAAAGACCGCGACGACGCTCTGCAAGAAGCGGCCATAAGAGTAGTATTGAATGGCGGTGCAGCCCAAAGACACATCAGAGATGCAGACCGCCTGGTAATTTTCTCACGCGAAATAACAGAACGCGAAACTGAACTGCGAGCACTGCTAGAAAGTCTTTCCTGGCGCCTGACCAAGTCTCTGCGCGACCTTCGTCTTGCCATAAAATATATGAATGGCACCCTCGATTTACAAGCCAAAGAAATCGACGTAGATAAATCGCACGCAAACTATCTAGACTATCTCAATTACGAAATCGACAAAATATACAAGAGCAATTCATGGCGTGTATCAGCTCCGCTGCGAGCATTCAAAGCTGATGAGAAGTTGAACTCTTTGTCTAGCAAAGAGAACAAGCAATGAGAATCTGGTTGCTCTGCCACCAATTTCTGCCCGAATTTTACGCCGGCACCGAAACGGTCACATTGCAAACCGCTCTACAGCTCAAGCAAAACGGTCACGACGTCACAGTAATTGCTGGGCACCCTGAGCTAGTTACAACAAACGAAAACGCTGTCTGCGTCGAAAGATATGAATACGAATCACTTCCAGTTTTTCGCTTTCGCAAATCAGTACAAAGTGCAAGTAATGAAACCAGCGAAAACCTATCAGTTTATTGGAATGAAAAAGTAGCCTCAACCCTGAGCGAATTGCTAGACTCAGAGCCGCTGCCAGACATAGTGCATGTGATGCATTTCGCCTTCATTGGTGCCACCGTACTGGGGACCTTTAAAGCGAAAGCTGTACCAATTGTTTTCACAGCCACAGACTTCTTTGCTGTATGCCCGGTGAGCCACTTGCGCAACATCGATGGCACACACTGCAATGGACCGAACCCAGATCACGGTAACTGCCTGCGCCATCAATTGTATAACAGTCTTCCCCCTGAGCTAGTTCCGCGCTTGGATGATTTCAGCGATGAAGATTTTGGCAACATGGTCTGGTTAGCTGGTAGCGACTTACCATTAGACATTACCTTGCATCAAAATCCCGGGTTCGCTGGACAAACTTGGTTCAGGAAGATGGCCACAGATCTGGTTGAGAGAAAGAGATTGATGTCTCAGACATTAGAGCAAATAGATTTGATTGTGGTACCAAGTACGGTGGTGAAAGAATCACTGGTAGTCAACGGTGCCAATTCAGAGAAGATGATTACTTTGCCCTTTGGTCTCAACAAGAGCAAAATGACACGAAATACCGAACGCGGTAAAGATGCCGATTTAAAACTTGCCTTTATTGGTCAGATATCCGAACACAAAGGCCTCAAGGTACTGGTTGAGGCAGTGAAGCAATTGCCTGCTGCAGCGCTGAAACTCAGCATTTACGGCGACATGTCTGTCGACAAACACTACGCCGATTCAATTTTGGCGCTAGCCTCGGGCGACGATCGCATTGAATTTCTTGGATCATTTGCACCTGATCAGCTGGGCTCAGTGCTTTCCAAACATGATGTTGTTGTGATTCCTTCATTGTGGTCAGAGAACACTCCCCTTGTCTTAATCTCGTCTCAAGCAAATGGATGTCCAGCAATTGTTTCTAGAGAAGAGGGCTTATGTGAGATCATCAAAGACCGTGTTAATGGTCTGACATTCACCACCGGTGATGCTAGTGAACTGGCTGAGAAAATATCGTTACTAGTAAACGATCGCGCCATGGTAGAGCAATTAGCTGGCAATACCGTAGACTGTTTATCAATAGAGAACCAGGTGGCACAGCTCCAAGAAAACTACGAGCGTCTAGTTAAAAGATACGTTACAGCACATTAGAACTAGTATTTAGGCAAGCAGAGGTAATTGAGTTGTTAAATTGTGATCCAGACCTAAAGCAAGAACTAATAACCAATGGCTACGCCGTTAGACCTTGTCTAAATGCCAGCGAGATTGGTGAAATCAGAAAGCTGCATGACAGCACCAGTGACTCTTACCCGGCAGCTGACTATTTTGCTACTCCTTTCAGTACGAATACTGACTACAGAGAGCTTGTCAACAAGGAACTTGGCACGATTCTAAAATGCCGATTCAAAAGTATTATGGTTGATTATCGACTGGCTGCCAGTGGTTACGGCGTCAAACAGGCGCAAGGCGTAAATGGAGCGCTCGGCATTCACAGGGATTACACCTTTTTCGACACCTCCAAGAATAGGGCATATCACATTTGGAGCCCTGTCACTGACGTAAATGAAAAAAACGGCTGTCTCTGGGTTACGCCAGGCAGTCACCGTTGGCCGCATATAAGCGCACTCGGCTTTAATCCCGTCCCATGGCAGAAACACATTCCTGCATTGGAATCAGAATTCAGCAAACCTATACCAATGAAAGCAGGCGAAATACTAATATACGACGAGCACCTTTTGCATTTTTCACAGCCCAATATGTCTGACGAAATACGAATAGCCACAATTTCAATATTACTTCCCGAATCTGAGCCCTTGCACATTTACAACTGGGATAGAAACTCACCAGAGACTTTGAAAGTTTTTGTAGCACCAGATCAATTTCTGACCAAATTCAATCCCATGGAAATCATCACCGACCCTTCTGCCAGTGGTGTAAAAGAAGTCTGCTTTATGAGCTTCCACCCGGATGTCTATTCATTGAAAGAACTTGAAAGCCTATCGGGATTCGGCCCAATCACAAAAACGGCCAATAACCTGGTCAGCTCTGCTATATAGCAGCCTATTTTAAGACCCGTTGCACCAGGTTTTTCACTTGATGAAACGCTCCCGATACTGACCGAGAGAGAGCACTAGGATAAACCTGCGAAGGCTTACCTTGATAGTAGCCCTCACGCACTTTCTTGCCATTCTTCAGACGCTCAACAAATTCTTCTTCGGTCACTAAACGATTGCGATTAGGTACGCTATAAACATGCTTGAGCTGAACAGGACGCTTGCTGGCGTCATTATTGCTCAAGTAATATTCCATATTGGTTTCGTAAACATCAAATTTTTCAGGAGCGGCCGGATCTAGATAATAGAAAAGGCGCTGTGCTGAATTTGGTGCGAAAGCTAACTGCATTGAAATCCGTCTATCTGGGCCATCATTAGCAGTCGAATAGTGAACCATGTCGTCATCGAAAATCACGGCATTACCAGCTTTCATATCACAGGGCTGGCAGTAGTGGGTTTTCAGCTTCTCGCTAAAATTGGCGAAATAGTAGTCAGAGTTGCGAGAAGCGATGTCTGGATAAAGTTTGTGGCTGCCTTCAATGAACTCAATTGTTCCATTAAGCCTGGTTGTATCTTGCAAGGGTACCCAAGCGGTCACTGAAGTGTACTTACTCTCATCGACTACATCCCAGTTTTGATGAATTTGAAACTCGCCGGAACCACCTGGATTCTTCACATAGAAGTTACCAATAACCAGGTCATAGTCATAAAGAATCTTCTGCAATTTGGGAACAAGCAATGTGCGAAACAAGGTGTCGCAGTCAGTCTTGTACTGGCGATTGGTATCAAGAAAACTACAGTGATAGCGCTTATCAGTCGGTTCGAAATTGTCGTCCGGTTTCATTTGAAATAGGCGCGAACGAATTTCCTCAACCTCTTCGGGGGTAAGCAGCGGCACAATGACGTAGCCCTTATCTTCAAAAGACTTCTGCAGTTGATCGTCTTGAAGCACTCGATTACTCAATTTCAATTACCCCTTTACCCACGCCAACTTTAAGCGTCTTTGCTCTTTCTAAAAATGGTTGAACCAGCCGCCAACGACAAATATGAATGACATGATGGAGAGAAAGCGCTATGGGAGCCGCAAAGAGCAAACAAAACAAAGCTATCAAAAAGACTGCCGATTTATCTGTAGCTAAGGCTGAGAGCAAAAATGCCATTGGGAAGAAGAGCTGATAGTACTCAAAAAAAGCGAATCGAGCATTGGGCTTTGGTGCCACGATAATTATATTGGCCGACATATCTTTGTAACGGAACCACTCAAGAAGACAGTGTACGGCAAGAAAAATCCAGGCTAAGCGGTTGCCACTAAGTACCATGACAGTGCCAAAGGCAAGTATTTCCATAGGGAAAATAAACCATTCGCCAAAGCGACGCAGAGCCACTGGTCCAAGTACTGCTCCCATAGTGGTGCAACCCACCATGCGATCATTTTCAACGTCATTCAATTGGTGCCACAAAATGCCTCTGCAACCAAAAGCTATAGCCCAAACGGTGACAGCACACAACCAGGGCAGCGAAACAGCGCACCCCGTAATTTCGACCAAGACAAATACAGCAAGCAAAGCGGCCAGTACATGTTCACCAATAGCAATACAGAGAATGCCTAAGACGCCCCGCTCTTTCAAACGAATAGGTGGCAAAGAATAGGCGGTGTAGCCAGCCCAAATCAAAAGGAAACAAGTTAGAGCACGAGGGAGATGCCAAAGGAAACACGAGACCATCAGCATAAGACTGAGTGACAACACAATCACAAGCACTCTTTGCCAGTGGGGCAAATTAATCATTGGTGTGATTTTGCCAGCGCCGCGATCCTGCTCCATGTCCATAAAATCGTTAAAGACACTGGCATAAATACCAGCACTAAAGCCAGCTAAAACGATCAGCAAAGCTGGAAGAATAACTTCAGAAAAAGGAATCTTTCCCGCCCAAGCAACAGCAAAGGCCGCTCCCAGTGCCAAAGGAATCTTATAGTTCCACCACTCATAGGCCCTGATGAGACGCCAGAGAGCTTTAAGCTTGCCCATAGCGCACCAGTGCCTCCAAACAAAAAGCTGTGGTTAGCTCTTCAGAGCCCCAGCCATAGTATTTCTTCGGCCCACCATAATACAGGGGCAGTGTGGGCCAGGCCCCTGTATCAGTCTGAGCCGACACAATGGCTTGAATAGCGCGGTCAAGCACAGGGCTTTCAACTTCTAAATTTAAAAGGCTGCAAACCGCCAGAGCAGTATCAAGCAGATGTCCGCCTATAGTGCCATCATCGTTAGCGGCTGAGACAATTCGCTCAACGAGCAAATCACGCAAAGGCTCCAAGCCCTTCATTTTGGCAAAAATATTTCTTGAGATTGCATAGTACAAGTTGAAACGGCTCAAATGCCACTTATCGCAAGATTCCTCGCGGCCTTCTTGCACAACAGCAATCAAATATTCGATGACGTTCTTCGTCTCAGGGCCCTCGCCAAGATAGAACAACATATTGGCATTGACCACGCCGTCAACATCTTCAGGCTCAGACTCAGTCAGCTTCCAAAAGTAGTAAAGGCTAACAGGATTAAGCGCTTCTTTGAGAGCTACGCGAAAGTTTTCAAAATTTCGCGGAATGGCAAAACGCGGAATAATCCAGGTATAGAAGAGCCCCTTGGAGCTGCGATTGGCTAAGACGAGCTTACGGTTATCAGGGAAATTGATGCCATTTAACTGCAAAATAGACGAGGCACAGGCAATGTCATCTAAATCAGGGGGAATATTGCGATGATACTGATGTTGAGAAGTCCAATAGCGCCAAATGCCACCAGCTTCCATTTCTCTGAAGAGAAATTGAGCGGCCTTAGCGATCATCTCTTTTGCTTTCGGCACACCAAAGAAGCGCAAGCAATAGGCGATTAGAGCGGTGGGAAAGGGAGAGCTGTCAAATTCACGCTCACTGGCCACATAAGGATCTCTAAAGCGATAGGATGAAAACTCGCCAGTTGGTAGTTGGCTTGAATGCAAGAAACTGAGGCCGCTCACTACAGAGGCGCTAAGGTCTGCTATTTCAGTTACTTTAGCAATCATTGTTTGGCAATAATTTCCACTGTTTAAACGGCTTCTACTAGTCCTGAATATTCCGCCCTTTGCCAGAGAGCAGAATACAGCAGAACCGGCAAGTAGTCATGAAGAGCGGCTTAGAAATGACTAGGTCTGGCGAAAATTATCATCTTCAGCAGAGCCAACTAGAACCCTCAAGCTGGCAATGGCACGAAAATGCTCAGATTGTGAATATCTCAGGCTTTCAAAGCTCTCCTTCGCTTGCAAAGAAGGGAACTTATTCAATAAGACCTTAAGAGCTATACGCGACTCTAAGCGTGACAAGGCGGCACCCAGGCAATAGTGGGGCCCTGCGCCAAAGGCTAAGTGGTCACGAGAATCGCGCCCAAGCACGAACATTTCAGCATTTCTGTAATGCTTAGGGTCGCGGTTGGCCGCCCCCACACAAAAGCGTATTTGTGACTGAGCAGGAATAACAACCCCAGCAAAAGTCTCATCGGCCAAGCTCAGCCGCCAAACCGTTTGTTCGGGAGTTTCAAATCGCAGCACCTCTTCGATAAGCTCCGGCAAAAGCTCAGGATTCTCTCTAACCTCGGCCATCACAGCTCGATGATGCAGCAATACGTTTGCCGCTGAACTAATAAGAAAGCCGGTGGTTGTCGTTCCAGCGATCCAAAGCAATCGCATCAAGCTCGCCACTTCTGCCACAGTGAACTTCACAGACTCACACTTAAGCATAAGCTTGGCAAAGCTTTCGTCTGGAAAATCTTGCCAGTTACTCAGCAAATTGGTGAATAACTCTCCCAGTTCAGGTACATAACTGAGCTCGTGTCGACTCTTACCAATGCACTGGCGCACTGCTTGCAAGTGCTCGTCACTCAGCCCAAGAATACGAGCGATAACCATTTCAACCAAGGGCACGCTATAGTCAGCAACCACATCAAACTCGTTATCTTTAACGGCTTCATCAAGCAACTTTGCAGCACAAGACTCAATATAGTCAGTCAAACTTGCTAAACCTTGAGGCGAAAAATGCGGCGCAAGAGCGCGCCTGGTCTCTAAATGACTGGCTGGATCTGCGCCAAGTAAAACTGCGTCTAAGCCCTTTGCCGGCTCACTAGAAAATTGACTAGGCTTATTTAGACATGCAGAAACATCATCGTAATCTAAGACCAGCCAAAATCCATGCTTAGCGAGATAATGGGCAGATCCGCGAGCCCTCAAGCTTTCATAGAACGGATAAGGATTCTGCACCACCGCATCTGAAAACATATCAAAAGTCTTAGTATCGATTACTTGCCCATTAGCAGAAAGGTTTTTCAGCAACAGGCCGTCTTCATTTCTGCTGAGCAAATTCTGCACCGGCAACTTGACTAATCCTAACTCTTTAAGGGTCTCATAGGAGCGCTTGAATGTTTCTACTTCCGGCTCGTCACTACGAATAGAATCAAGAATCAAAATTTCCTTATTCAGTTTCTTAGCCGCCTCCTCAATATAAGAGGTCAGCACTGGATGCGGCCCAATGGTAAGAAACGTATCGTAGCCATCAGCTAAAGCAGCTTCAATAGCGGTATTGAAATAGACACCTTTAGCCAGCATCCAATACCAGTAGCCAGCATCAAAAGCTGTACTTTCAGGAATCAGACCTCCTGCCATGGACGAATAAAACCGATTCTTAGGAGAACTGGGCCTGAGCTTTTCCAGCTCGGCAACCACAGTGTTTTTACTATTGGTAAAACGTGGCGTATGGTAAGCATAGTCACCGCTGTAGACTTCACTAGAGACATTATGGCTAGCAAAATACTGACACACAGTTTCAACATCTTCTTGCAGACAGAATAGAACCATAGTCGATGGCCCCAGCTCCATAAACAATTCAATTACAACCGGACATTGACTAGAGAACCGCCGTACCTCATGTAGTCCAATCTCGACAATTATTAGCTTGCCCTTACCCACCAGACGTTCATCCCAACGAGCAGCAGCAGTAGCAACACTCAATACATCTTCTTGCGACAAAGCACCAGTCAAATAGGTAGATGTAATTTCGCCCAAGCTCAAACCGATAGTAGCATCGGCGGTGACACCTTTTGAAAGCCACAAGTCAGTTAGACCTAGATGCATAATGGCCTGACTCAATATCGCATGAAACTCATCATTATGAATCTGTTCTGCTTTGGCTGGGTCTCTGAAGGCATCAACTAAACTAATGCCGCGACTATCACCGATAAAGTCACTACAACGTTGCATAGTCTCGGCAAAAACCGGCTCATGCTCATATAAGTTTTGACCCATACCAACATGCTGCCCCTGCCGACCTTGAAAAATGAAGAAGAGCTTGCGTGCAGGATTGGGTTTCAGCTTTATTGGCGACGGCGAAACAGCCGGTAAAACCTCACTAGTTGTGAGTACAGCTTCACTGATGACTGCCTCCTTCACCAAGTCAGGATTGCTTCCGCCTGCATCAGAAGGCTTGTCTTTAGATTTACGAAAAATTTTGTCAAACAACGACTTGGCAAGTTCTATCATACGACCACCCTAGAGAGGCCTCCAATTTACCTGATGAAAACCGAAGGGGCTACTTTAAGTGTCCAAGGATCAATCAAATGTGTCTAAAACCTGCCACATAATGGCCAAATAAAAAAGCCACCCAGATAAATCTGCGGCGGCTTTTTCACTATCGTCTGACTGCCTATTGCGTAGGCTCGATATTTCTTGCTGCTTCAAGTCAGAATCCACAGCTAGCGGGTTATCGCTACAATTTCCGGTCTGCGCAGACCTGACGTTTCCACTTAACCCCTCGGCTCAAAGCACTCAACTTGGTGTGTGCTCACCGGTTATGCAATTAGTATAGCCGAGCAAAAATGTATTGGAAGTCCCCCGATGAAAATACTTTGCATATCTACTGACAATTCAAAGAATAGCCATTCAACAGGCAATCGATATCTAATCTGATAGCCAAGCGCTTGAACCATAATTCCACCATCAGCATATTCATCTGTATATAGAGTTATGCACAGCGAGAGCCGATAATAGTAAAACAGGAGGCCCTAAATCTCTTCTAAAATTCGGCCCCTAGTTTCTTCGCCCAGTACAGCCACAGTAAGAGCGGCAACAATCAGCGATCCAGCTAACAAAATAAATGCTCCAATTATGCCACTGATTGGCAACAGCACCCCAACTAAAAACGGCCCGAGCATGGCTCCTATTCTTCCAATAGCGCTAGCCAAACCAGCAGCAGTGGCACGAACACCCGTGGGGAATAACTCTGGCGTGTAGGCATAAAGAGCAGACCACATACCAAACATAAAGAACTGCATCATCAAGCCAAAGGCAATCAGTAGATTTTGATTGACAGCATTGCCATAGAGATAAGCAGAAATGCCACCACCCAAGAGGAAAAGAACCATGGTTGGCTTGCGACCCCAGCGGTCAAGCAAATATGCGGCTGTAGCAAAACCAGGTATGCCAGCAGAAGAAATGATGATTATGTACTCAGTCGACTTAGCAATGGAATAGCCTTTGCCTTCGAGCAAGATTCCAAGCCAGGTGGTCAGGCCATAATAGCCAAGCAGGGCAAAGAACCAAAGAGACCAAGCCATCACTGTCCTTTTGCTGTACTTACCCTGGAACAGTTGCAGCAAAGGTACCCGATGTTTTATTCCCAAATCCGTGCTCTCTGCTACCACATGCGGTGCTGGCAAATGCTCTGCTTTAAGAGCCAATTTGACCCTTCGCTCAATCTCACTCATAACCGCTTCCGCTTCTTCTAGCTTGCCAACCCCTGCAAGCCATCGTGGTGACTCCGGCACCAGACGCCGAATGGCCAATACAAATAAACAGGGAATAGCCTCTACGACAAAGAGTGACCGCCAACCATAAACTGGCAAAAGAGTGTAAGCCAGAAGGCCGGCGCACATAAAACCAAGGGGCCAAGTTCCCTCCATAAAGGCAATGTACTTACCGCGCACCCTGGCTGGAACAAATTCACAGACCAGGGCCTGGGCAATGGGCAATTCCATAGCCATGCCAATTCCCAGCAAAACCCTAAAAAACATTAGAGCCTCAAGGTTGGGCGATACCGCACAGAGAAGAGAAGCAATGCCCCAGATGACAATGCTCCAGCGAAAGACGACAGAGCGGCCAAACTTGTCAGCAAGAAGACCTGAGGCTGCTGCTCCAATAAACATGCCAATAAAACTCATGCTGGCTAGGGTGCCGGCCTGAGCTGGACTAAGAGCAAACTCGCTCTTAATCGATGAGAGCAAAAATGTCATCATGGCGCAATCAATGCAATCGAAAAACCACGCAGTGGCTATCACGGCAAAGATTATTCGCTGATAGCGAGTGATTGGAAGACATTCCAGCCTGCCAGCAATTTTCGTAGCACTCATAGGCTTTGGCAATATAGCGATGGAGATTGTGCTGCAGTAAATCTATTTACTACTGACTTTTTCTAGAAGAATAGAGCGATAGTCAAACTCATCCAAATATTGCCAAGTCATATCTCGGATCTGCTCTATTTCAGCAGAAGAAAGCTCCCTAGCAGTTTCAATATTAGCCTCAGGAGTAGCTTTTCGAATAGTTCCCCAGGGATAGACCTGAGCCAATTCTTTGCCATTCCAGGTTGGCATCCGCAGAGAGTCAGCAGCATCAAGACCCAATTTGCCGCACAAATCACCCAAAGTTTTGTACGAATCGGCCATCACGTCTTCTACGCGGACTATATGCATCCGGTCGGGGAATTGCTTCTTTGCCAACAAAGCAAAATACTGATTGAGATTCCATCCAAGAATGTAATTGCGAAGCGATAGAGGAACTGGCCGTTTCTTTGTGTCGGCATAAGCAGACCAGGGATTTCTCACCACATGCAGGAAGTGAGCGTCAGGCATCTCGCTAAGAATCTTGTCAGCATCTACCACGAGAACCGGGCTGTATCCGACATAAACAGACTCTTTACCACTGCGATTATAGTCTTTCCAAGCTTGGAAAGTAGCGCGAAAGAAGGCTTCCACATTGTTAGCAGTGGAACGCCCTGACTGGCGAATGTGATCTAAATAGAACCCCATTCTCTCATCATCGGAAAAGTCCATGGGTTCATGCCTGAACTTGCTAACCTGAGGAGTCCTAGCACGAACCTTGCCCTCTTCATCAATAATAGCTTTGTAGTCTTCTTCTGGGCTGGCACCAAGAAGGAATTGCGGCCAGCGATATTTAACAGGGAAGGTGGAAGTTAGTTGGTCATTTACATATTTGGTGCCAAGCTGCGATTCAAAGGGATAAACAAACAGCTGCGGATGACCATCTAAGAAGCGGTGGGTCGTATTGCCACCATTTTCATACATCGCACCAAGCATAAGCAACCTGAACTTAGAACTCATAAATTCTCCTTGTTAACACCATTGTTTATATCTTTTTTGAAAGTGTAAAAGAGGGCCTTCCTATCTCCCTGCTTCAAAGAAGCTGAAAACGCGAAGCCTGTAGTTTGTTTGATAGGCAGCCAATCGATGGCAAAAATTTGGTTTCCGGAAGGCCAAACAATGCTTCCTAAAACCTTACCTGACTTGACATCAACTGCATGAACGCCGCAGACACTTGAATCTACATCTAAGCCAGGAGCGTATTGCCGAAACTTTGGTATCACCCGAGAAGTTCCCACAAAAGCAATATCGGAGCAGAACGCCAGACCTCGAGTCCATCCAGGCAACTCAGTTACAACCTCCAAGCGTTCGTCCTTAATTATCCCAACTTCACCATAGCCGCTATTGTCGACCCATAACTCAGCACTGCCTGTAGTGCCATTGAGCCGGGCTGAATGAGGCCGGGTCAAGCCTTGCGCGACAACGTCTCTGGTAGCTCCGCCAAAGATAACGCCTCGTTTATCTACTGGATAATTCTTATGGCCTGGTCTGCGCTTCGAAATTTGGGAAGAAGATGCGGAGAAATAGGATGTCTCAAGCGACGAACCTGCTGCTATAGAGTTCAACTGGATATGATTCTGGGCAAACATAGGACCACTAGCAGAATCAATACATGATGGCCACCAAACCTGTTTATAGGAGCCATCCTCGTCAATTTCGATTACGGCATTTTGACCGACGGCATTGGCATACAACCTTCTGCCAATCAAAGCAAGATCATGCATGTATAAACAGCCGGGGAAGAAAGTTGATTGCACAGGGACGAGTGGGCGATCAGGGGCTATACAAGGCTTAGAATCTAAGCGATCTATGTAGCCTCCTGCTGGTGCTAGTTTGAAAATTTGATTGGGGTTGCGCGTGCTGGCAACATAGACAATGCCTTGATTGCGATCAGCGGCAATTCCTGATGGATGTGGCATGGGCATGTGTGAGATCAAAGGCTTATCGGCACACGATAAAGCGAGAAGCAAGTGCTCATACTCACGTCCAATCAACAGCGTAATCTGCAATTTACTAAGCACTTCCCACCAGCGACCGTAAGTGCGATATTTGAGCAGTGAAGGATTTACAGAGCTAGCATCTTCCCACTGGCTCACCACCTGCGCACAATCACGCCAAACAGCACTGTGGGAAGACCAAAGCGAATCTAAGGAGCCCGAGGCCGAATCGGACACTATTGTTTTTGGGTTTGAGCCATTTTTCGCCACAGATCAAATGCCCCCCAATACATCTTCCACGCTGAATAGTAATTAGTTGTGGATTTGCCACCATGACGTTTTATTGCCAACACCGGCACTTCAAGGATGGGATAATTCTCGACTCGGCAAATAGCATTGAACTCAGCATCAATTAAATCGTCTTCGCTCTTGAGAGTGAGCAATCTCTCAAATGAGCGCGGAAAAATCTTTGGAGTACCATTGACGTCCCAATTCGGTAAATCAAAAAGAGCACGACACTCAAGATTGTATAGAAGCGAGCCAAGACGCCGCCTCCAGTTATCTCTAATCTTACGGTTAGTCTTAATTACAACAGAAGGAAACGCCTTTGCGTAAAGAAGAGTTAGTGTCAAAATCTCTGGAGTAGTTCTAGCAGAATTTGTATAACAGATCACGTTACCGCTGGCTGCTTTCAAGCCGACTTTAACAGCGTGACCCCAACCAGATTGTTCAGTATCAATAGCAACTAAGTTCGAATTCTCAAGCGCGAGACGCCGACAGACATCAGCCGAATTATCTGTACAGGCATTGGTGACAAGAATCAATTCATAGTCAATTTTTGCAGCAGTCAAGGCGGCGATATAGGCATGCACCACTTCAGCGATGTGACTGGCTTGATTATGCACAGGCAGTATTATGGAAAAGCAATCTCGGGTTAATGACATGAAGCATTTACCAGAAGCTTGGCCTTGCCATACACGGCACTAGCACTAATGCCATTCTTTTCATTCATATAAGCCTGACTACCGGTGAAACCATCGGGCTGATTAGTGACGGCACAGGGCACTAAGCGACAGGGCAAACCCGACGTAGCAATTATTTCGGCTATACACGATGACAAACCGCCACTTTGGTAATGGGCCTCTAGAGAAATCACATGTGAATATGACTTGAGCAGAACCTGCAAATCCTCAACTGGAGCGGGATTGAAAGACGACACTAACAAAACTGCACATCTTATTCCGTCACGCTCAAGCAGCTCAGCAGCGGCAATTGCCTCAACAGCAATTGCACCGGTAGTGACGATAGCAAGATCATTACCTTCTCTAACTCGCTCAATCTTCGCCAGCTCAAAGGCCCCATCTAAACCGGGTACTATCTGGCGATCGTCTTTGCCGAGTCTATAATAAAGAGGCCCGGGCAAATCAAAGGTTTTCCGCAAGGCGGTAGTGGTTTGCGCTGCATCAGCTGGAGCAACTACTGTCATACCAGGTTGTGCGCGCATTAAAGCCAGGTCTTCCAGACCATAATGCGAGGCACCATTATGACCGTACTCCATGCCACCACCAATACCAACAATTCGTACCGGTAAATTGTGAAGCACAGGGCCGTTACGTATAAACTCATAGGGCCGCAGAGTAGCAAAGGTCACAATTGAATAGACGAAGGGCAAGAAACCAGCTTCAGCTAAACCGGTGGCAAGGCCCACCATATTTTGCTCCGCCACACCGACGTTGATAAAGCGATCAGGATAGCTCAAAGCAAATGGCTCCAAAGCCATATAGCCCAAATCGCCAGTAAGAAGCATAATGCGCTCATCTTCTGCAGCTAGCTCGCTCAATGTTTTCGCAAAGGCCCCTCTCACTGCGGCAACCTCAATTCTTGCTGAGCCAATTCAAATTCAGCTGCATTGAGCGGACTATAGTGCCACTTTATCTGGTGCTCCATAAAAGAAACACCTTTGCCAAAAACAGTTTGGGCAATAAAGACATGAGGCTTACCAATAGTATTTACGGCACAAGACAAGCTTTTTGAAAGAGCCTCAACATCATGACCATCAACAAGATGAGTGTCGCACTTGAATGCCTCAAATTTAGCTGCCAATGGACTCAAATCTAATACATCCTTGGTGTAACCAAAAGCTTGTTGGCCATTACTATCAAGCAAAAGAAAAAGATTGTCCAACTGGTGATGAGCAGCAAACATAATTGCTTCCCAAACTGCGCCTTCATTACATTCAGCATCGCTGATTATAGCGAAAGTCCGTCTCTTAGATTTTTGTAATTTAGCAGCTAGGGCAGCCCCCACTGCAAACGATAAACCTTGCCCCAGCGAACCCGTAGCAAAATCTACCCCGGGGCAGCAAAGCTCAGGATGAACCCCTAAAAAGCTGCCATCACCGCAATAGCTGTCGAGTTCTTTCGTGGTAAGCCAGCCACGCAGAACGAAAGCTGCATATAAGGCAAGCGCAGCGTGGCCCTTAGATAAAACAAAACGATCTCGCTCAGGTTCGTCAGGTGAAGGAATATTCAGTACGCCACCATAAAGCCAGGCAATTAAATCTGAAACAGACAGTGCCGAACCAATATGCCCGACGCCGGCTCGATATGACTGCTGAATTATGATTTCGCGGATTTTCTGCCCGCTAATCTCGGACAGATGATTGACTAATTGCAATTCGATTTCTTCCATCTGAGTATCGGGATCAAGCACAAAAACTGAAATCCAGTTCATGTCATAGTTCCCGATTGGAACATAATACAAGGGCCTGCCTGAGAGTACCGCCTCATTGGGCAGAATTTACTCTTGCGCTGCTGGTGTCTTGCATAATTTTGGGGTGGCCGTTAGATGAAACGCGCTCTGGTGACCGGGGCTAGTGGATTTGTTGGAGCAAATCTAGTTAGAAGGCTCATCTCTGATGGGTATGAGACTCATGCAGTGTGCCGTAATCAATCTGATAAGTGGCGTCTTCAGACTCTTCAAGGTCAATTTAGGCTCCATGAGCTATCACTAACTGAAGCTGAGCAACTTCAGGCTTGTATGAAAACCTGCCAACCCGATTGGATTTTTCACTTAGCCGCCCATGGCGCTTATTCATGGCAAAACAGTTCGCCCGAAATAATTGCTTCAAACGTCACTGCAACAGTCAATGTGCTGCAATGCGCAGAGCAAGTTGGTGTAAAAGCATTTGTCGCCGCCGGTTCCTCTTCTGAATATGGCTTCAAAAGTGAAGCTGCCAAAGAAACAGACTGGCTCGATCCAAATAGCGAATACTCAGTTATGAAAGCTTGCGCTACGCATCTATGCAGACTCTATGCCGCAAGAAAAGCATTGAACATTGCCGTTCTGCGTTTGTATTCGGTGTATGGCCCCTACGAGGACGAACGCCGCTTCATTCCTACACTGATAGCCCATGGCTTGAAAAACCAATTGCCGCCACTAGTAGCTCCGGACATAGCTCGTGACTTGGTCTATGTAGACGACGTTGTCGATGCCTTCATCATGGCAGCTCAGGCCCTCGACGAAAGCACTAGTCGGCCAACCATAGAACCAGGTTCAGTCTTCAATGTCGGCCTCGGTAAGCAGTTTACAATCAAAGAAGTTGTAGAATTGGCCAGCGAGATTATGAACATAAAAGAGCTTCCTGCCTGGGGTACCATGACCAATCGCCAGTGGGACACTCAGATATGGCTTGCCAACAATGACAAAATCACGAGAGAACTGGGCTGGAGCCCGAAATTTGATCTGCGAAAGGGTCTATCACAAACAATCGAATGGAACAAAGAGCGCATCGCTAAAGCCTCACCTTAGCTTCGCAGCCTATACTCATGAAAACGATTAAAGGTCGTGCCGTCAGCTTTGGCCTACTATGGCTTAGCGGTGTAAGCAAAATACAGTGGAGCACTCGTGACAGTCGGCACCACACTACAAACTAAAGATGTAGTCAACAAACATTCTTTGAGATTCAATTGGGGCATGCTCCTAGGGCTGATTCTAGTCGAGCTTGCAGTAGTGATCTGGAATATGTTCGATCACTCATTGCCTTGTTGGGATACCGCAGCCCATCGGCTGAATAGCCTGGCAGCTTATGAGCTATTCCGTCATCCCCATTTTCGCAGCGTAGATTGGTACAGAGGCCTTTGCACCCTCAGCCCGCTCTACCCACCCTTATTTTATTGGCTCAGTGGCGGCCTAAAACTCTTGCTCGGACCAGCAGCAGAGACCGAAAGACTAGTCAATCTTTTCTTTGTGGCAATTCTCTACATATCAACCTACAAGCTGACTTATCTCTTCTTTTCCAGTAGAGCGAAAGCTACTCTTGCAAGCTTGATTGTGTTGCTAAATCCCCAGATATTTTGGTCGACACACTGCGTTCTGCTCGATCTGGCAACCAACGCTATGGTGGCAGCAGGCCTATATGCCATAGCCTGGTGGCATGACAAACCTAGCACAAAGCGTGCTCTCTACCTGGGTCTAGTCGTTGGACTAGCAATTCTAACGAAGCACAATACCGTTGGTTTCTTTGCCGGGCCGATTTTGTTAATTGCTATCATGGCTTATCGAGCTAAAAACTGGTTCTGTTTCAGGCAGATAGCTATCGCCGCAATCATGGCCGGCATAGTTTGCCTGCCATGGATAATATTTGACGGTCCATTGGTGCTTGAATATATCGCCTCAATTCAAAATCAGACCTTCGGCACCCAAGACCGAGTCAAAGAATTTTTCGAGAATCTCTCGAACTATACACACGAAACCTTCTGGATGATTGTTACACCATTCTTCTCTATCGTATTCATATTCTCTTTGATCAGGTGTATCTGGAAACGGCAAATTAGTTACCATCAAATCTATATTCTTTCATCGATCTGCTGTGCCATGCTAATCTGCAGCAGTTTTCGCTGGCTGCACCAACCCAGATACATTGCACCGCTGGCAATACCGGTTGCAATAATTATGGCAGACTTTATCATCGACCAATGGCATAGAAAAATTCTACTTGTTCGCCCAATACTAGCGGCTCTAGTTCTCTTGGCAATGTCTCAAGCTTTTATCATGGCATACTCACCAAACCCGATAAAGTTTCCAACCGGAATCAATAAAATCATTTGCTCCTCTCCCGTACTGAAGCGCCTAGGCTACAATCACTCAGATACAAGCGCCATGGGTCTTTCTATGTATCCGCTTCCTGAAGCCGATTGGGGCATGCAATGGACTCTAGACGAAATAGAAAAATCAGGCTCCAAATATCAGACTCTAATGGTAATGCCAAATAGTGATAGTGTCGGGGCTTCGACCCTTACTTACTTGATCAAGACAAAGGGCTACCACGTCAATTTAAAATGCTGCAGAGAATACTCGGTTGCAGGAGATCTCATCACTTTCAACAAAGATACTGCTACAGAAGCGGCTTCTTGGTACTTGCTTAAGAGCGGACATCAAGGACAAAAGATTGCCGACCAGCAAAACCAAAAAGCGTACGACCTGTGGTGCTCTTTTATCAGACAATCACCAGACTTTCGCCTCTATGCCGAAAAATCATTGCCAGATGGCAGCACGCTCTCTTTATATAGAAAAACACCAAGGTTCATAGACACAACAATTGTCAAAAATGAACTCACTGGAATAAGCGAACCCAAAGACGTAAATTTTGAAAACTTCATTACCTTGCTTGGTCTAAAAGCATTTCCACAAGCTGATTCAGTAATATTGAAAACCTATTGGCGCTCTACTGCGCTCACCGGCCCCTGTAATCTTGCCGTTCACATGATCAACGGAAACGACATCATCAAGCAGTACGACCACGACCTCCTCGGTGAAGCATGCCCGGCCGGCAAGATCTGGTGTGACAGTGTCAAGATCGACAAAGATATTCTAAAGAAGTCTACAAAAGTGGGTCTGGCAGTAGTCCAGCAAGGAAAGACACTGGCCGCCGATAAGGAAGTTGGAGATTGGGGTAATCAACGTCTCCTTTTGCATCCAGTTACCATGAAGCTGTTCAAAAAAAATACAGCCTTTGATTTCTAATGAAACTGAAAATTTCAAATTCAGATAAGCATTTCAAGCAAAAACTGTACAAATAAAAAAGCCACCCAGATAAATCTGCGGCGGCTTTTTCACTATCGTCTGACTGCCTATTGCGTAGGCTCGATATTTCTTGCTGCTTCAAGTCAGAATCCACAGCTAGCGGGTTATCGCTACAATTTCCGGTCTGCGCAGACCTGACGTTTCCACTTAACCCCTCGGCTCAAAGCACTCAACTTGGTGTGTGCTCACCGGTTATGCAATTAGTATAGCCGAGCAGAAATCTATTGGAAGTCCCCCGATGAAAATACTTTGCATATCTACTGACAATTCAAAGAATAGCCACTCAACAGGCAATCGATATCTAATCTAATAGCCAAGCGCTTGAACCATAATTCCACCATCGGCATATTCATCTGTATATAGAGTTATGCACAGGCACGGACACGGACACATTTAGGTTTTCCAGGACAGCACCGCCATAGCAAAAAAGGCAGAACTGCGGTTCTTTCGCCGCGAGTTATAAAACACTTTCAAAGCTTCCCTTTGCAATAACCCAAAGGAGTGAGAGGCGAAGCCAAGCAATCAACCAGGCGGCCGATACCTATTCTGGACAAGACTGTCAACATTAGACAAGAAGAGTCAACCGGAAAATTACCTCACCGGAGAGTAAGTATGGACAAATGGCGGCAAACAGGCAGAAAACGAGCTGGCCAGTCGCTTGCAGAGGGTGCTGCAGTAATGGCACTAATGCTGCCCTTATTTATTGTCATAATTTTTGTCGGTGGCGAAGTTGTCCAGGCTTATCTCATCAAAAACGTGCTTACTCAGGCGGCAAGTAAAGCCGCTCGCGATATGTCAATTGATTACTGGCAAGATAAGTCGATAGCAAGAAATCGCTTGCAGCAGAATGCACTGGTTTTTGATCACATCCGCATCACTGGTGTTATTGCCGATTCACGCCAATTTAGCGATGCCTCTTTTGATACGACAGCAGTACCGCCCACGGTGACAGTAACAGTCAACTACGACGGCGGCTCATATGGTCTCATGCCATTTCCGCAACCAGACCCACTTGGCCTCGGTACCTTTTTCAAATTGTCGTCATCGACAGTTCACTCACTGGAGTAGAGTAAATGCGAAACATGCGCAGCAAAACTGGACAACTTTCAGTGCTGGTACTTGTATTACTGATTGCTGCACTGCTAGCCCTTGGATCACTGGGGGTCGACATTGCCCACATTGTCTGCACGACAGAAGAGCTTCAAACAGCAGTAGACGCCGGTGCCCTTGCCGGCGGACCACACCTATCTGCTGCGGATAAAACTCAAGCAATTACTGAGGCTTTGGCCATTACCGCTGGCAATAAAGCAGACGGTTCATTGGTCTCAAACAGTGTACAGGGAACGACTGTCACGGTAGTTACTACTGACGCCACCGCCAACTCTGGAGGAACTATCACAGTCAGTGCACAGAAACGAATAAATCACCTCTTTGCAAAGATTTTTGGACGTCGCACCGACCTTGTTTATGCCAGTGCTACTGCCGGTGGCATGGGGGATGTAACTCAAGTACCATCTGGCAGTGCCTTTCCTATTGCCCTTAGCATTGATGTTGCAACGCAGGTCGGCGGCGCTCAGCCTCCACTATTAACCTTCCAGCCAGGACAGGTTTTTACTATGTACTTTGACAACAAAGAAGATATAAATGCCACCTTCACTTCGTTTAACGCTGGTTCAGCCAATGTCCAGTACTTCAATGCAGCAATGAGCGAGGCCTTGGGTCTCACCCACTCAGACCCTGCCATAATTCCCTCAATATCGGTAGGCAGCATCATTAGCATAAACAATGGTGAGGGTGGCTATCAGACAATGAGCCACGACTTTTATTCCACTATCATGGCAAAACCCTACATTCTGCTTCCCCTGATTCAAGGTCGACCAACATTGAACCAGTCGGCCACTGTGATAGGTTTTGTCGCACTTAAAGTGACAGGCATAAGTAAGCGCAATGGGGTGCCTTCAATGAGCGGCATTATCGTCAAACCCGCCGTTCTAGGAAGCTCCGGTGACACACCGACAGGCTCTTACAGTCAAGCGCTAAAAACCCTTTCGCCATCAACAGTGCGGCTCGTCCCCTGAGCTGTTGCCGACAAACAGTAATTCAGTGACTAGGCACAGGCTCGTTGATAATATTGTTCTGCTTCTTTATGGGAACCAAGCTCGCTATACAAATCAGCTAGCTGCTGAGCGACGTAGCCAACGGCTGGGTGATCACTTCCAAGAGTTTGTTCGCTCAGCTGCAAAACACGGTTAGTCGTGTACGCAGCAGCGCCGAGTTTAGACTGAGCAAAGTAAATCTTTGAGAGTTTGAGCATGGCTCGAAGCACGTCTGCCTTTGAGAATGATTCACAATTTTGTTTTATACGCAGTGAGCGCAAACTAGCCTCTTCGGCCTGTTCAAATCGACTGAGCTTTTGAAAAATGTCAGCTAGCCAGTCTAAGGTAATTGCAAAACACTGCTCAGCATTTTCACAATTGTGTGCCTCTAATAACGCCGTCTGAAAATAGATGGCGGCATCTTCTAGTCGATTTTCACCGTGAGCCATTGCGCCAGCTTCAATAAAAGATTGCCATGCATTTTTCAAAACTTGCGACATAAATCCTCCCTCAAATGAGGTTAACCAAGAAGAAAGATAGTAAGGGGATGCCATTTCACAAAGTGAGATTTCATTGTGCATCTTCAAGTGTGGCAAAGTAGTGGCAACTTACAGAAATTTGGAAGAAAACAACCTAGCAAACAGAACTGCCTGATTGCGCTGCGGCGGACAAATTAACCGCAGACTGATTACTAACCATAAGGTTGAGCCTACAAGCAATCAGCCGCTAGGCCGATAGCCCCGCGCCGGAGAACTGTCAATATAGAGCAATGGAAGGTAACGCTCGGCAATAATCGGTAACGGACGGCCCCAATCCCGAGACTTATCTTTGGGTGCAGCAATCCCCGCGGTTGCAGTCAATATAGGGAGAATCAGTGGAAATCGAATCCAGCAAAGAAAAACAAGATTCTCCGTTAAAGGAGGAGCCCGCAGAAAAGAAATGCGTGCTCGTTCTTGACGACGACAGTTCCTTCCAAGACCTGGTTGGCAGTTTGCTAACCGCCCACGGATATGAGGTCTGGCCAGCCAGCACAGCAGCCGAAGCCAGCTCATTCATGGAAGTACGACAACCTTCACTGTTGATCGTCGACTACCGCCTTCCGGTCATGGACGGCATCGCCTGGATTTCAAAGCTGAGAGAGCACGGCAACAATCTTCCGATTATCTTTGTCTCGGCAACCTGGTGTGATGCAAAAACATTCAACTGGCTGCGAAACATCTTAAAAGTAACGCTAATTTTTCACAAGCCCATAGAGCCACAGTTATTTCTCCAGGCCATTGAAGGTCTAATATCGTCTGAGCCTCAAACAACTGCTTCTAACGAAAAAGCCACTACTCTTGATTCGCTTAATAGGCTCGACTTTTCAAAATTAGTTGAGCAAGGAAATTATGATGAAAGCCTGCAGCAAATAGATCGACTAATTGCGGCTTCAAGCACTGATAAAGAAGCTCTAGAAGAGCTAAACCAGATCAAACGGAAAGTGAGAACGCACAAAGCCGTGCACGTTGCTAGAGAGCAGTATCTAGCGCTGATTCCTGCAATTTGGCAAGATTTAGTGCAACAGGTAGCAGCGGCTCACAACAATGAAGACGCTAGCGATAATTCATTATTAGAATTCGCACGCGAGACCTCTCACAAATTGAAAGGTACTGCTGGTTCCTACAGTCTTGCGCACATTTCGGAAACTGCGGCTCACATCGAGAGTTTTCTCAAATGTATTGATCCATCGTGCAGCAAAGAAGAGATGAGTATTTACTGGGCAGAGATAGATCGTCTTTTGAAAGACGGCCAAGAAATAGTGGAATCTTTGGCCCAGAAAAGTGTCAAGTCGCTAGCAAGTGAAGAAGAGAGGACAATTTCACTTCTATTAATTTCTCCAGATGACTCTTATCGCTCAATAATTGCCCATTCAACAGCATTCAATATTGATGTTCACGTGGTCAATAGCGCCGCTGGTGCCATAACTAGAGCCAACTCAATGCCCTTTGATTTGGCCGTGATTGATCTCAGCTTAGATCCAGATTCTAGCGGCCTAATAGCCTCTCTGACAAAGAACTTGCGCTCAATTCGCCAGTGCAAGCAAATGCCTTTTGTATTCATAGCTGATCCCACCCAGTATTCAAATATTTCGGCACTAATATACGCAGGCTGCGCTGGTCTGCTTGAGCCTCCAGTCAAAGTTGAAGCGCTCGATGACTCTGTTAAAGCACTAAGCGACGCGTTTAAGCACAGAAAGCAGCGAATTCTCTGTGTCGATGATGATCCAATGCTGACTTTCTTCTTGAGCTGTATCTTAAGCCAAGACGGCTTTGTAGTGCAGGCCTTGAACGAACCAATCCATATCCTAGAAGCCTTAGAAAGCTTCCAACCCGACTTGGTCTTGCTTGACGTTATGATGCCGGGCCTGAGTGGTTATGAAGTTTGCCGCATGCTACGCGGCCATAGGAGCTGGAGCCATTTACCCATTGTCTTTCTGACAGTTAAGAACGACATGGATACACGCAGCGCTGCGTTCCAGGCTGGCGGCAATGACTTCCTCGGTAAACCAGTTGTGCCAGAAGAATTATTAGCCCGCGTCAAAGCCCACTTAGCTCAGGCAAAAATGGAAAAGCACGGCAATCTGGATGACATCACAGGGGTGCTGGAATGGGAGCACTTTGAAAAGCAGGCCCAGCGTATATTGCAAGACTGCAACAAGAACAACACAGCAGCATCACTGGCCGTGATAGCTGTAGATAACTTCTATGAACTCGATGACATTCACGGAGAGTATACAAAACAGCAGGTTTTAGCTGAAGTAGGAGAGTTGCTTTCTTTGCGCTTCCGCACCACCGATACTCGCGGCATCTTAAAGAACGGCAATTTTTGTGTAGTCTTCAAAGGCGAGAGCAGCGCAACCACAAGCGGTGCAATAGCGCTACTCAAAGAAGAAATATCGAACCGTATCTTCACTCGCACAACAGGAGAGCACTTCCAAATTATCCTCAATACGTCTGAAGCTGATGCTGGCACAGATGGTCTCACTCTTGACTCACTAATAGCCTGTGCCATGGAACGTCTGGCCATTACAAAGCAACCAATTAATCCTGCCAATATTACGGGAAACTTTCGGAGGTTCTCACATCAATGAAGCATGTAGATGCAATCAAAAATGTAATTTTGGTGGACGATGATACTAATATTACGTTTTTAACTAAACTAGCTCTAGACGAACTTACCGACTGGAAGGTAATGGAAGCCTCATCAGGTGCGCAAGCACTCGAAATGGTCGAGACTTTCACTCCAGACTTAATTCTCCTCGATGCCATGATGCCCGATATGGATGGCCGCACTACCTATGGCAAGCTTCGTGAAATTGCAGCGCTCAACTCGACTTATATCATTTTTGTCACAGCAAAAATTCAACCTGATGATATAAGTCAATTCTGCGATCTCGGAGCAGATGGTGTAATAACAAAACCGTTTGATCCAATTACCCTTGTTGAAGAGATTGAGCGGGTGTTGTCGCAACCGAAGATACTGCGGGTAAACTAGATGCGCAAGCCAAAGCTGCTAACAGTTCTGGCATTGGGTTTTGGCTCGCTACTGATCGCCGCCACAGTATTTACAGCAGCTACCATTTTTAAACGTCAGCAGGTGCTGTATGAAAAAGCTGACCAAATTTTTCAGCAGATACAAACTGAACCTCATTCGAAGGAGCAGAAAGAGAATTTAGCGATCAAACTGCATGAAGTCAGCCACCTCAGGGCGACCCAGAACAACTTGATACTCTCACTGGGTGTGGGATTTGTAGTGGTATTGATGGTCGCCTTTCAGGCCATTATGATGATCGTGGCCAAACGACTGGCCGAAATGGACCGCACTCGGGTGCAACTTGCTGTTACTCAAGCACTGGCTGAATCACAAGATTTTAGAAGTGGTGCCTTGCGCGTTCTCTCTGCCATGGGCGAACTCTACAGTTTTGCCTTTGGTGCAGTTTGGCTGGTCGACGAACAACACGGATGGATAAAGCCACATACCATTTGGGTATCACACGAAGTTAAAGATCAATCCTTTAACAAGGCAACTCTCAAGTCTGCCTTCAAAAAAGGAATCGGTTTACCCGGACGAGTATGGCAAGCAGAATCTCCCTGCTGGATAACCGATGTTGTAGTTGATACAAATTACCCTAGAGCAGAAGCAGCGTTAAGAAGCGGATTGCACGCCGCTCTGGGCTTTCCGATTTTGAAAGACGACAAAGTAATTGGTGTAGTCGAGTTTTATTTTCCCAAGATACTGGCTCGCCAGAGAGACTTAATTGATTTACTATCGTCATTCGGCCACGCACTAGCAGCCTTTATTGAACGCATGGATTTTAGAGCCAGACTACTTGAAGAAGCACGAATTGCTACTTTTGCCGCTCTTGTTGGCCAAGTTGTAAGCCGGGAGACCGAACTTGACGAAATGCTACAAGAATGCGCCAACCTGACGACCCAGCATCTTGGCTCAAAGTTTGCCGGTGTGTGGGTACCGGCAGAGGATCAGCACATTTTTGAGCTTAAGGGGCAGTATGGCGACCTGACTTCTTTACCAGACATGTCTAGACTAGAAATTGATCAACCTAATATAGAACGACTGACAGACGCGGAGACAAAATTTGCCCGCAATGGTCATCTGCTTCTAAAAATTGCCTATAAGCAGGTAAAAAAGCCTCTAAAATTTGCCCCTCTTCTGATTACGCCTTTATTAGTCGGCACAAAGCTGGTCGGCCTAATTGGCGTACTGCAGAAAACAAAGTTTTCGGATAAGGCTGCACCTGCGCTTTCAATTGCCTGCAAAAATGTGGCACTGGGAATTGCTCGCTGCCAAATTAAGGAAGAACTTCAGGCCAACAACAGGTTATTTACTGAAATCACCAATAACCTGGAAGAAATGATCTGGGTGACCCAACCAGGCGGATATGGTATCAAATGGGTTAGCAACGCCTTGGCCAAGTTCTTTCACTGCACACCAGAAGAAATGCTTGAGGACCCAATGAAGCCTCTAAAGGGCATACACGAAAGCGATAGAGAGGCGGCCTATAGTTTCTTCCAAAATAGCGCAGCCGGCCCCTCTAGCGTTGAGTACCGTCAACTATGCGCCGATGATAAGTGGCACTGGTTGTGGTGCCGGTCATATCCTAGCTTTGATGAAAGTGGGAAGCTCGCTGAAGTATATGGCATCGCCATCGACATCACAGAAAAGAAGGAAGAAGAAAAACATATTCAAGAGTTTTATTCGATGGTGTCACACGAATTGCGCACGCCGCTAACTTCGGTGCACGCCTCACTGCGCATTATGGAAGGCGGACTGGTTGGACCTTTAAGCGAAAAAGTCCAGCACATAGTACAAATTGCCCGCCAAGAAAGTGATCGACTTATTCGCTTAATCAATGACATTTTAGACATCAGAAAAATCGATGCTGACATGCTGGAACTAAAACTGCGTGAAATAGACGTAGCCTACATAGTTGAGCAATCACTCTCTGAAATGAAAGGCATGGCCGATAGCGCAGGAGTTACTCTGGTTAGCCATCTAGACTGGCAGGGCGTTTTCACCGCCGATCAAGATAGAACCATGCAAATGTTAGAGAATCTCCTCTCAAATGCCATAAAATTTTCTCCCAGTGGTGCAGCAGTAGAAGTGACTGTTGACAGACGAGAAGACAGATTGCGTTTTACAGTTAGCGACAAGGGCGCCGGCATTGCAAAAAACAAACAGAACAAACTCTTTTGCAAATTCCAGCAGCTTGATTCTTCTGATTCCCGCCCCAAGGGCGGCAGCGGCTTAGGCTTAGTCATAACCAAAGCCATTGCTGAACAGCATGGCGGCACCGTCGGTTTTGATTCTGAAGCAGGTAAAGGATCAAACTTTTGGATTGAATTGCCACTTGCGGCAAAAGTGCAAACAAAAAGACTGATGCAAACACAGCACGGACTCTAGTGGCCAAGCGTGAATCAACGACTAATATTGCATAATTTTCGCGGCTAACTGCCTTTCAACAAATTGATGCTTACAGTGGCCAGGTCTGATTGGGGAAATTTGCAAAAATGAGCTGAGTCTGGGTAGAGGCCGGCCTCGGCAGCGATCTGATTACAAACGTCCACTTCCACAATGTACTGATCTGAGTACCCATGGGTAGCATCGTAGGCGGTGGCTGATGTGAGGCCGATATTTGCTGCAGCAAGCTGGGGTGGGATGGTATGCAGCTCAATCACCAAAAGCCCAAAGCGCTGAACGAATGGCTGCCAACGGCGGAAATGTTCTAACAGGCCGGCCTCTACATCGTTGTTATTCAATCGTCTGCCCCGATAGCAAAAAGCTCCAGTAGACTGACTAATTCGACCGGCTAGTGGGTGAGCTGGTGGCTCCCATGGCCGATTGTGGTCAAGGAAAGTGCGCACATTGAGCAGGTCTTCCAGTGCTATGCCGTAGTTCTCGCTGAGGTCACGGGCTAGGAGATCGGGTCGCCCGATATCGCCCCAAGTGACTTTCGCCCAGATGTCTGCCTTAGAAAGATTGGCGCGAGTGACGCGCAGGGCGACTTCATTGTAGTCAGCGCCAACCAATAGCAAAGGGTAATCTTCCAGCATCTTGCCGCGCAGAGTGCGCTGGGAGATGACCTCGAAAATGTGCTGCAAAAATGCGCCGTTGCCACAGCCCATGTCGACTATGCCCTTTGGCTGCTCATCGAGTGGACCGTTAAATAGCTCAATAATTATCTCGTCTATCTTTTTAAAATAACTCATATGCGCGCCGCCACTTCCCCACACATTCATTTCGCGGTCTACGTGCAGCTCAGGCAGTTCGGGCTTGGTGTTCGTCAAAATTTCGGCATTGCCAAATATGAGTTCTTCGAGATTTCGGAAAGTAGGAATATAGGAAACTGTCACTCCGTAGGCACTGGCTCTACGGGCAAAGAACAAGCCCTTTTCTGTAAATCGATATGTCTCTCCTTTCTTTTCAAACCAGCCAAGATATGCAAAAAAATCGAGGATTTTGCCGAAGCTCTCTACGTCTTCGTGAAATTCGTCCGCCTTGAATGAGGCTTCCATGAAGTACTTATGGAACATGCCGCCCATACCGAGCGAGACAATGGTAGGGCCAATAGCAATGCCTTCAATGTGCATCAACACTTGTTCCTGGATGCACCTGGTGTCGCGGTCGCTTGAAAATTCGATGCCATAGTTCTCGCGGTATTTTTTGAAAATACCTTCCAACACGGTAAAGGGTGCTCTTTCGAATTTGCGTCTGTGAAACTGACCAGAAAGGCGAAGCAGCGTCACCACATCTTTGTAAAGCCGGCAGTGTTCAAAGGCCACAGCACTTTTTGCATTGATGCTGTATTTGACTTTGTTGCTGACATTGTCTACTTCGGCATCGAGCCAACCCTGAGAAGATAGGATGCGCAACGCAACGTTGAGATATCCCTCATTGGCTTGGAATTTAGCGGCCAATTCAGTGACATCTGCAGTTTTATGATCGAGCAGGTGCTGTAAGACGCCCTTCTCAAGCAGTGTATAGGCAGTGGGCGCCGTTGCAATTCCATCCAAATGGCGGAATATCGTAGCGCGCAGTGCAGCTTTGTCTTGTTTGGTCAACGACATGATGATTTAAGCCATTTAGATTGCCGGTAGAAGGGCTAATCTTATCAAAGACTGAAGATGGTGGAGCGGAAGCAACTGCACAAACAAAAAGACCACCCAGATTGCTCTGCGGTGGTCTAATTACTATCGTCTGACTGCCTATTGCGTAGGCTCGATATTTCTTGCTGCTTCAAGTCAGAATCCACAGCTAGCGGGTTATCACTACAGTTTCCGGTCTGCGCAGACCTGATGTTTCCACTTAACCCCTCGGCTCAAAGTACCCAACTTATTTATTGGTGGGTGCTCACCGCTTATGCAATTAGTATATCCGAGCAGAAATCTATTGGAAGTCCCCCGCTGAAGATAGTTGCTATATCTGCTGACAATTCGAAAGACTACTGTTAGCCTCACTATCGATATCTAATCTAATAGCCAAGCGCGTGAACCAGAGTGTCACCATCGGCATATTCGTTTGTATATACAGTTATGCACAGCAAAGTAAAACCGAACTTGCGTTCACTTTTACTTTTCCAAAACCGTCAGATTTTCTTCAAAATTTCTGACAGTTCAGGAAACCACAAACAATGCCACTGACCTGGCTGCATTTGTCGACAAAACAAAGAAGAGCCCTAGGCGCCTGGCACATTGAGCATGCCAGTAGTCAAACACTGAAAGCCTAGCCAAGAAGCGGCGAGCAGGCACCAGAAGCAGGCAAAGACACGGTTCATGCGTTTCATAAAGCCCCTCAATCTAATAATAGATAGCTTTAGCTTAGCATTCACTTGAAAACAGTGCTCAGAGAATCAATTCATATATAGGAAAAACCTGGGGTGATATTGCCTCCACCCACTAGAATTAAACCTGTTACTGAGAAAGGCACCCACATGGCTTATAACGACTTGCGCGAATTCATCGAAGCTCTGGACAAAGCAGGAGAGCTGATGCGCATCACAGCGCCGGTCTCAGCAGACTTAGAATTGGCTGAAATTACCGACCGGGTGAGCAAACTGCCTGGCTCTGAAAACAAAGCCCTTCTATTTGAAAACGTCATCGGCTACGACATGCCGGTTCTAATAAACGCCCAGGGCTCAATGAAGCGCATGTGCCTCTCCCTTGAAGTCGAAGACCTCAACACCATCGCCGACCGCATTAGAGTCTTTATTAAGCCCAAAGTGCCTGAAAGCTTTATGGCCAAACTGGCATTCTTGCCAACCATTATGGAAGTCGGTAAGTTCCCGCCCAAAATCGTCTCTGGCCCGGCCCCCTGTCAGGAAGTGGTAATTACCAATCCCGCTGACCCGATGCTCGACAAGCTGCCAATCATTACCTGCTGGCCCGAAGACGGTGGCCCTTTTATTACTATGGGCGCTGTTATCACTAAAGATCCGCACAATGGCAACCGCAACGTCGGCATGTACCGGGTGCAAAAGTTCGATAACAACACCACCGGCATGCACTGGCATAAACACCACGATGGCGCCAAGAATTTCGAGAATTCCCGCCGTGACTCGATGAGTGCAGCCGATCCGAATCATCCAGATTCGCCTGCCAATCAGCCCACCGAGCCGCCTAACTATGGAACATTCTTCGATAAAGAAGAATATGAGAAGCCCGGCAACCGCTTAGAAGTGGCTGTGGTACTGGGCGCTGACCCTTCCATTACATACGCAGCCACGGCACCATTGCCGCCCGAAATCGATGAAATGATTTTTGCTGGATTCTTGCGTCAAAGCCCTGTGCGTCTAGTTAAATGCAAGACCATCGACCTTGAAGTTCCAGCCACCGCTGAAATTGTTATTGAAGGCTATGTTGACCAAAAAGAGCTAAGGCGCGAAGGCCCGTTTGGCGACCACACTGGTTTTTATAGCTTGGCTGGGCTCTTTCCAGTCTTCCACGTTACGGCCGTCACCCACAGAAAGAATCCAATTTATCAGACCACCATTGTAGGCAAACCACCGCAAGAAGATTGCTTCTTAGGCAAGGCCACAGAGCGCATCTTCATGCCCATGGTACAGATGCTGGTGCCAGAAATTACCGATATGAACCTGCCCTGGGAAGGTGTCTTCCATAACTGTGTGATCGTAGCAATTGACAAGCGCTTCCCTGGCCACGCCCGCAAAGTAATGAGTGCCATTTGGGGTTTGGGCCAGATGATGTTCACTAAGTTCGCCATCATCGTCGACAAAGACATCAATGTCCACGACTTATCAGAAGTAGCTCTCCACGTCTTTGGCAATACAGATCCCAAACGCGACATGATGTTTGTTGATGGTCCCGTGGATATTCTTGACCACGCCTCGCCGCTCATGGGTTACGGCTCTAAGGTAGGAATAGATGCTACCCGCAAATGGAAATCGGAAGGTTTTGAGCGGGAATGGCCGACACCGATAATTATGTCTGAACCAGTGAAAACCCAGGTCAGTAGCCGCTGGGCAGAATATGGATTTAGCACAAAAGCCAAAAAGTAAGTTGCCAAGCGGAAACGTTTAATCTTCAGGCGATGAAAACTTGAGTTGGTGGGCATAAAAGAAATACGAACATAGTGGCGCTGCTCCAAAAGCAAAGCGTAGAACGGTTCGGTTTTACCTTATAACTCAGGTGTTCTCTATGAGCCAGTTGAAGCGCATAGCTACTTTTGTCGTGCTTGCTTGTTTGACCTTCACAACGGTCTACCAGCAGCCAGCCTCCGGTCATCGTGTCGCTCCAGCTGACACTTACCACCGCGCTTGGCAGTTAGTGCACGACAACTACTACGATGGCAATTTCAACGGCAAAAACTGGAATGAGTTCGAACACAAGTTCGACAACCAAATCAAGACTCCAGCCGATGCTCAGAAATACATAAAGATCATGCTTGAGTCACTGAACGATCCTTACACCCGTTACCTTGATCCCCGTGCCTTCCAAGACGAAAACGACGCAATCGACGCTCGCATCGTTGGCATCGGCATCAACCTACAACAGAGCAAAGACCTACAAAAGCTAATCGTCACCCGCACCATCGAAGGCGGCCCGGCTGAAACTGCTGGTGTTAAAACCAGAGACGAGATCGTCGGCATTGACGGAGTATCGGCTATCGGGATGACCCCTGAACAAGCCGCCGATAAAATCCGCGGTAAGGCTGGTTGCGCCGTACAGTTGAGCCTCAAGTCAGAAGGCAATGGTCCAGTACACGCAGTTAATATCACTCGTCAAGAAATTGTCATTCACGCTGTTAGCTCAAAGTTGCTCAAAGAAAGCAATATCGGCCTAATCAATCTCTCCACTTTTATCTCCAATGATGCTTCCCGCGAATTCAAAGCAGCCTTGAGCAAACTCTCCCACGCTGATGGCCTGATCATCGACCTCCGCGACAACCCAGGCGGCCTGCTCTCCAACGCTCTCGAAATCTCCGACATGTTACTTGAAGGCGGCGCAATCGTCAGCACTGTTAGCCGTCACGGTCGTCACACCGATATCGCCTCCGGCGAACCTGCTACTCACCAACCAATCGTTCTCTTGGTTGATGAAGAGTCGGCCAGCGCCTCAGAAATTCTCGCTAGTGCTCTCAAAGACAATGGTCGCGCTGTTGTGGTCGGTAACAAAACCTACGGCAAAGGCCTAGTTCAAGAAATCAACAGACTACCAGGAGGAGCTGCAATCCATATCACTGTAAGCCGTTACCTCACCGCTGCAGGATCCGACATTCACAAAATCGGCGTCATTCCAGACATCACTGAAACTGACAAAGAAAAACAAATGAAAGTTGCCCTCTCTTGCTTGAAAGAAAAAATTGCCAGCTTGAAGCCAGTACGTACAAGCAATTTGTCTATCAGCAGATAATAATAGAAAGAGGCGCTTAATGAGGCCTTCATGCTAAACCTCAAACGACTAACTTGCCTGGCGCTCGTCTCAATGACGGGCGCTTCGCTGCATATTCTCGCCAATGCAGCGGGAGCTTATGCAGACAATCCACTCAGTGCGCCGCCGGGAAGTTTCGTGCAGAGCACCAATAGCAGTGTCTCCAGCCAAAATAGCAATCAAGGTTTAGATCAGGCTCAAGGTCAAAGTCAATATCAACAGGCTCCGCAGTTTCAACAGAACCAGCAGTTTCAGCCCCAACAATTGCAAAGCAACCAGCAGTTTCAGCCAAATCAGCAATTTCAGCCTCAACAGTTGCAAGGTAGCCAGCAGTATCCTCCGACTCAACAGTTTCAATCAGGTCAAGGCTTTCAGCCAAACCAAACCTTCCAGCAAAGTCAGGGCTTTCAACCAAGCCAGAATTTCCAGCAACCCCAGCAAGGCTTCCAGCCAAACCAGCAATATCAGCCACCGCAACAGATGCAAACTGGCCAGCAGATGCAGAATGGCCAGCAATTCCAGCCGGCTCAGCAGCTACAACAGGCGCCAAATTTCCAACAGCCCACTGGCTATCAGCCACAAATGCAGCAAAGTTACCAACAACCTCAGCAAACTTTTCAACAACCACAGCAAAACTTTCAACAACCGCAGCAAAATTTCCAGCAGCCCCAGCAGGGTTATCAGCCACCGATGCAGCAGAGCTTCCAGCAGCCGCAGGGCATGAACGCTAGTCCAGCACCAGTGCAAGGAGCGGTACAAGAGAATCAGCTGGAACAAGAGTTAAGCCAGACTCCAATTCCCAATGATAATAACTGGCCCACTGACTTCTCCGAAAAACCACAGAATGGCACTGCGGCAGGGCAAACAGGTCAAACTCAAGCTCCTGCTCAACCAAACGCAGCAGCAGCTGTCGGTTCAGCTTTAGTGAAAACCCTTGGAGCTGTGATGACGGCGCGCTCGGCCAACAGCATGTATGGTTCTGGATATGGTTATAATCCAATGATGGGTGGTGGCAGTGGATTCGGCAGCACCATCGGTCGCATGCTAGGCGGCGGCGGTTACAACCCAATGATGGGTGGCATGGGCGGATACGGTTCCCCTTATGGATACAACAACAGTGGTGGCATGTTCGGCTCACTGATGAAAAATATGATGAGCCACTAGCTGTGCAAAGACCAGAGAACAAAAATAGGAGTATTGAGATGAATGGCTCAGCCATGAAAGCGGCAATAAAAAGCACAACACTAATATTGTGTGCCGCACTTAATTGCACCATTAGTTGTACTCCTGGTCAGTGCCAAGACCCTTTCAATGACAATCAGACTTGGGCCAGCCAACCACCAGGAGCATTTCTCAACAATAAGGCGGCAGTGAAAAAGCCAGTAGCTAGTCAAGCCGCCAAGAAAACAGCGGCAAAGCCAGCCCCGCTAAAGCCAAATGTACAAAGCCAACCAACGCTTTCGCGCACTGGTGGCAATCAGTCCTCAGGACAGTTCCAGCCCATGAATCAGCAGTCTGGTCAACAAATGCAGCAGATGGGCCAATCTGACTGGCAACAGATGGGCGGCGCCACAGGCTCTAGCAGCGGCCAGCTTGGCTCTTCTGACTGGGTCGCTCCAACTAATGACGGCTTCAATGATGAATCGACGCAGTCTTCCAATCAAAACAATCAAGATAGCGGCCAGGGATGGGTCACTAATACTTATCAGAATCAGGGTCAAGGTTCTGGTCAAAACTTTAGCCAGGGTGGTGGCACTAGTCAAATTGGTCAATCAGAGTGGAACAACCCCGGGCAATCGAATTCACAAAGCAGCTTCCAGAGCCAACCGCAGTCGCAGCCAAAAGCTTCTGGCGGTGGCATTGGTCAGTCGGAATGGGTGACCCCTGGTGGCAATAGCGGTGGCGGGCAACAGCAGCAATCCCGCCCAACCGGCGCATTCTCTAATCAGTCTATGCAGCCGAGTCAGTCTATGCAATCAAGTCAATCCAATCAGTCTCCAGGCTTCCCGCCCATCCAGCAAAGCGGCAGCGGCATAGGACAGTCGCAGTGGACAACACCAGGAGCTAGCGACAATACTAGCTTCAGCAACAATAACAATAGCCAAAGCAGCCCACCTTTCCCTCAAAGTTCGTTTCAACAGTCACAAAGTACTGGTGGCAACTTCGGCACTGGGTCGTCGGGCGGTTCAGCACCATCGTTTGGTGCAGTACTAGAACAAGAACAATTGCAGGGCGGCGCGCAGATCAATGCAACCGGCTCAGGCATGGGCAACATGAATAGCGGTGGCATGGGCGGCGGCCTAGTCGGCGGCATGAATGGTGGCATGAGTGGTGGCACGGGAGCGGGCATGGGGATGCCGGCATTTAACCAGAGTGCTGCTGCGGGTCTACTTCCTGGCATCATGAATTTCATGCAAAATGTCATGCCAACTAAAGGCAATACCTTCAACCCAAATATGGGAACCAGCACGGGCGGTGGCGGCACCATGGCCGGTGGCACTGGGGCTGTCTTCGTGCCACAGCAACAGGCAGTAAAACGCCCGAGTCAGCCAATGCATACGCCAGTAATCGTCAAGCAAGTGAGCAGAACAGTAAACCGCACAGTCAATCGCGCCGTGAACCGCAGCGTCAATCGCATGCTCTACAAAGGCATTAATTCACTTAGATTCTAGTGCTCTAGTAACTTGCAGTTAGCTACTTTGATGTAATCAATTGTCTTTGAAGCAAGGGCAGGGAGAAGTGCGTGATAAAAAGCTTTCTCAACTGGCCACTCTGGGCGCGTTTCCCACTAGCTTTCACTATTGGCCTCATCATCTCATATTTTCTTGAACAAACCACAGATCTACCAGCGCGGATATTGCCGTCCTTATTTGTACTTTGCCAAACACTCATCTGCCTTTATCCTGAACTCCTTCTGCTGACTGCCAGGGAGTTAAGTAAACTGAAAGAGGATAATTTGGTGGAGATCGTATGCAAGCATTCACTTGATCTCATGCCCAGCAACTGCAGAATTCTGTTAGACCAATATAACTCCCTAATGGCAATGAAACGCTATCAGGAAGCCAAAATATATTCGGACTGGGCGGCCAGAATCGCTCCAGGAATGTGGCGAGCCTGGCACAGCAGCGCAGTCGTAGCAATGTGGCTTGATGATTACGAAGGAGCGGCTATAAATATCGAGCGGGCACTGGAAGTAGCACCACGTAACCAGTACGCTCTGGCATCGCGTGCATATATACGGAACTATTTAGGTGATCAGCAGGGCTGCTTTGAGGATTGCGCGCGCATCGATCCCAAAAGCAAAATGGGGCCTAAAATACGCAAACTCAGTGCCATCGTGCACATAAGGGCAGCTAACTTTCAAGCAGCCGAAAACATTGTAAGCAAGCTGCCCAAACATCCTAAAGGCGGCTCTGATGATGCAGTCACTCTAGCCTATTTTAAGTTTAGCCAAAATCAGTTTAGCGAGATAGTGACCATTTGCTCACAGGTACCGGAGGATCATCCAGCAGCATATTGGTTTTTGGAAGTTAAATCATCGGCATACAGACGCCTGAACGAAGGGGCATTGGCGCTCCAATCAATCTCACAGTCGATTGCAATGCGACCGGAACGAACAGACGGCTATAGAAGAAAAGCACTGGTTCTAGCGGATGCTGGCTTGCTGAATCAAGCTCTTGTTGCTTGCAAGAGAAACGAGGTTCTCGGAAAGAAGGAAACGTCTCGAAAAGCCGAAGCCTACGTTCGTTTCCGCCGCGGTGAATTTGCGGAGATGCTTGAATGTACCCAGTTCGCAATAACTGCTTCACCTAATTCTGCCTACGTACACGCCCTCAACAGCCTGGCGCTGGCAGGACTGGGGCGGGTTGATGAAGCACTGGACGAAGCAATCAAAGCCACCGAATTGCACCATTTGGAAGCGCTAGCCTGGTACGCACTGGCCAATGCACATCTCAAGCAAGGTCAAGTCGAGCAGGCCATCTCAGATCTGAACACTGGGCTGGAGGCCGATCCACATTTTAGAATTTCATATCTCCTGCGGGCAGAAGCGCATCGTATCGCCGGCCATGCGGTTGAAGCTGATAAGGACCAATCAAAGTTTGACCAGCTACAAACAAAGTTTATGGCCAATCTTCTATAGCATTGGATTGACTCGGTAAACTAGCAAAGAACAGAAAAATTGGCGTCTATCACAACTTCTGCTTGCGCTGATGCTCTTCAGTGAATGTAGCTAGGTGTTTGCTGAGCATGTCGATGATATTGGTCGACGAGGCTACATAGGTTGTGTAGCGCGCTCGCATTGAAGAAGGATAAAGCTTGAGGGCATCGACAAATTTGCCTTGGAGAAAATAGGTCTCAGAGAGCCGATTGAGCACTTGATACTCTTTGAAAGGCATTGATGCAGCCTTTTCACTACTAGCTGCACCAGCCTCAGCAGAGCCAGAGCTAGTAGCAAAAGGTGTTTCTTCAACGATATGGCTAACAACAACTAAAGCCTGATCAAGACAGCGCGAAGCTTTATCACGAGAGCCTATGCGCTCATAGACAGTAGCAAGCTGACAAAGTGGTTCAAGCAATCGTGCGGAATATTTACCCTGGGTCTCCATTGCTTCAACCAAAATCTCACCTTGATCTTTAGCATCTTGCAAGCGATCAAGTTGAGCCAAAGACATCATCTTAACCACAGCGGCTTCTTGAAGACGCTCACAGACAGCTAATGACAGAGAATGTTTAGCGCCTAAATCAAGCAATTCATCAGCTGCGCAAAGAGCTTGCTGGAAGCGACGTTCTTTAAACGAGCAGCTACTAATCACAATCAAGCCAGCTAAAAGTAGCGATGGATCATTGACTTGCTTGGCCCGTTCTCGCAGCAGAATGACCGCATCACGCGCCAGTGCGAGAGCTAAGAGATTGCTGCCTTGACTAGCATGATAAATAGCTAGACAGAGCGATGGGTAAATCATCTCAAGGCTGTTCTTGCCATACTCATCTTGGGCTAACCCCAAAGCAATACGAAATGCTTGACCAGCTAGCTCGGTGTCACCAGCGACTAGCCGAGCACGACCCAGTTCGCACATGGCGCGAAAAACCAACATGGTAGGAATAGATGCTTTTGCTTTTATTTCCCGACTTCTTTGATCGAGGGCATCAACAGCCTGTCTCAGGGCCTCGTTATCACCTTGACTGACAGCCTTAGCTGCCTTCACCGCCAATAGTACCAGGCTAGCTTCGCAATTGGCATCGACTCCAGCTTGAGCCTTGTCGAGTTGAGCCAGTGCGCCGTCGGTGTCAGCCACCTCTCGCATCAGGTAAGCCTTGCGCAAATGTTCATTCGCTTCTAACGAATTACAATTACTACTGTTATTGGTATTGCTATCGCTAGAGGCCATGTTCAAGTACCACCTTTTCGCCTAACTGGCAGCCTTTTCTAGGCGCTATATTTCTTCCGTTCAGGACACACTTCTGAAATCACTTCTTGAATTTTGCTGAGAATGCTGCCCAGGCCAAAACGTATTTTTGCCGAAGCAATAACCGGATTTGGCACTTGGGCGATGAGCCAAGCAAGGTCCTCTTTACGCACTATATCCGCTTTATTCAAAACAGTGATCATTGGTTTATCAACTGCACCAAGATCACTTAACACATCGTGCACAGCACTAATATGCTCAAGCACATTAGGGTGAGAAGCATCCACCACATGTACCAGAACATCGGCCACTGCTACTTCTTCTAGGGTTGCTCTAAAAGCAGTAACCAGCGATGTCGGCAATTTTTTGATAAAGCCTACAGTGTCAGAAATAAGAATGGGGCTATGGTCTGGCAAAGTTGTGCGTCTGGTGGTCGGGTCAAGCGTGGCAAAGAGCTTGTCTTGAGTGAAGACATCAGACTTGGTCAGGGCATTGAGCAAAGTAGATTTGCCCGAGTTTGTATAACCAGTTAGCGCCACCACAGGCAAATGTTCGTTAATGCGGCGCTTGCGCTGCACGTCGCGATAATTGCCAATGCGCTCGGCGTCAGCCTCAAGCAAGGTAATTTTTTCGCGAATACGACGGCGATCTATTTCTAGCTTAGTTTCACCGGGGCCTCTTGTGCCTATTCCGCCGCCTAAACGAGAAAGATTGTCGCCCTTACCAATTAGCCGTGGCAAAAGATATTTCATCTGGGCAAGTTCAACTTGCAGCTTACCCTCTTTTGTTTGTGCTCTTTGGGCAAAGATATCGAGAATCAGCTCAGTGCGGTCAATCACTTTTACGCCAACAACTTCTTCGATGTTGCGCTTTTGACTGGGCGTCAGCTCTTGGTCGACCACTAGCAATGTTGAGCCTAGCTCTTGCATGTGCAAAGCCACTTCTTGCATTTTGCCAGAGCCAAAGAAGTATTTAGGATCAGGCTGCTGCCTGGTCTGCATCAGGCGGCCACAAACAGTAGCGCCAGCAGTTCGAGCGAGCCTAGCCAATTCGTCGAGGTCATCTTCAACTTGCCAGGCATCGGTGCCATCGCTGACCAAACCAATTAAATAGGCCCGCTCTTCGCCCTCAGCCACGGCCAAACCAGGGGCTTGAGTGCGAAATTCTTGTTCTAAAGCACTAATTAGCTCTTCGAAGTTATCGTCTTGAGCCCGTCTGGCTGTTGAACCGGGCATGACTTTCCACAGCTTGCCCTCGGCATCGCGCCCTGGCAAAAGGTGGGCAATGTGAACCACATCGGCGATTTTTGACTGTTCACCCTTGCTTCGACTGAATGTACCTGCTGGGTTCACACCGACCTGGGCCAACAAATCTAGGCGATTGCGGGCTAGGCACTGAAGATTTTCTTTCGAGACAAATTCGCTGCCATCAGATGGCTTCTGTTCTCCACCCTGCTTTTTGTCATCACCAGACTGTTTGCGGTCATCAAGACGAGTATGAATAATGCGATGGCCACAGAGGCGACCGGGGCCAACACGCACCCCGCGCAACTCCGGCATGTTAACTTCAAAGGGCTGGCCAACAGTGACGTTCACCACCTGTCCTCGTCGATTGACCACGAGCGAAAGTGGATAACCGGTCTCATGAGAGAGTTCGGCTACAGAGTCAGCTAGCTCTATGGTGAGAATCTTGTCTTTAGGAATACGCTGTTGCAACAAGCGATTGAGCTTCTTAATCTCAGACTGTTTCAGGCCTTTCGCCTTACCTAAGTCGACTTTGCCGTGCAATCAGTAAACCTCAGACAGGGGATAAAATGGGAAACCATTCCTATAAATACAGGCGATACTTCCGGATCATACCCGTTTATCAGTCTAATTTCACTCACATTTAATGTATATCAAAGGCCTAGTAACAAGGGTCTTAAGATATGCGCCTCGCTTGTGAGCGCTCACTTTTGCTCTGCAGCTACTTCATCAGCGTGCACTGGTCTGAACTCAAGAGTGGCTAGTTCTCTGTTGCCGCCGCGTCTTTCGCGGAAGACAGTTCCCAAAGTGCCCCAGTCCATCACCAGAGTTCCCCCTTGGGCGCGGTGCTGTTTGTCCCAACCCATCATGGTATCGAGACAGGCGTGATCGATATACTCAACATCTTCTAAGTGAACATGAAGCTCAGTAGTTGGCTTGACCGACTCGATTGCTTCAGCCAGACGGGGCAGACTTAAAAAGGTAGCGGCACCTTTTAGAGAGACATCGGTGCGATTGCGACCTTCATGCTCAGTAATCTTGATATCAAGGCGAGAGAAGATGTAAAGCAACTTACCGATGGAGAGCAGAACACCGGCGATCACTCCAGTAAGCAGATCAACACAGACAATCAAAATAATTGTAGTGACATAAATTGCTGCCTCTGAGCGACCATACTGTTTGATCTCTTTGAAGATTTTCCAGTTAATCATTTTGTAACCAGTGAAAACCAGTAGGGCAGCCAGAGCGGAAGTTGGTATCAGCTCTAAAACCTTAGGAAAAAGAGCGACGAATATGAGAATCCAAAGACCATGCATGAAGGCGGATGCTCTCGTGCGGGCACCAGCGTTGACGTTGACGCCGCTGCGTACCATCACGCCGGTAAGAGGTAAGCCCCCAATCAAGCCACAGATCGTATTACCTATACCCTGGCCGATCAGTTCACGATCGTAGTTGGTGCGTTGCCCAGTGTGCATCTTGTCGAGGGCACTACAGGTCAAAAGTGTCTCAGCAGCAGCAATGAAAGCTATAGCTAAAGCATCAAAGAAAATTTCCCAGTTAAACATCGAAACCAAGACTGCTGGCTTGGGCGGAGCAATAGCAGCAAAAATATTGCTTGGAATAGTGACATAGTGCACAGTCAAATGTAAAAAATAGGCCACAGAAGTTGCCACTACTACTGCCACCAGAGAGCCAGGCAAAACTTTCATACGGCCGACGGCAAAGCGCTGCCAGAGAGCCAATATCAATATAGTCAAAACACCGATAGCGGCAGCGATGTGGTGAGTAGAATCACCATATTGAGCACCGGCCCAGTTGAGACCTTTATAGATGGCCATAGGAATTGATAGCAGATTGTTGATACCACTTCCTTTTGGGGTATCGTCAACCATGACATGAAACTGAGCGGCTAATATGAGCAGACCAATGCCCGACAACATGCCATGAATAACCGCTGGTGGAACGGCTCTGAACCAAGGAGCAAAACGACATAGACCAGCCAATATCTGAATCAATCCGGCCAACAGAACTATCACACCCATTTTCTCAATGCCGTGCTCACGGATGAGTTCAAGCACAAGCACAGCAAGACCAGCAGCGGGGCCACTCACCTGAAGTTGACTGCCACCGAGAGCCGAGACCACAAGACCACCAACCACACCAGTGAGGATGCCCTTGGCTGGGTCAACCCCTGAGGCAATGGCAATACCCATACATAAAGGCAAGGCGACAATAAACACAACAACTGAAGAGAGAAAGTCTTTGCTAAAATGAGGCAGCAAAGATTGGCTTGTGCCACTACCAGCGGGCTTTTCGATGTTCTCGCTCGGGTTCTCGATTTTGTTCATACACACATATTAAGTGGCGCGATGGCGCAATACATTAGGCTCTATTCGACCTAATTCAATTGTTCACTTTCGACCCTTCAGAAACCTTGCACTGACGGTTGATACTGACAGTTAATTTAGCAGCCTGCCATAATTTTGTGGCGCAAAAGCGGCCGTGCGCCTGACTCGCCACAGGTTTTAAGATTTGGTATAACCTTACCCGGATTGAGAATGCCATCGGGATCGAAGGCCTCTTTTAATCTGCCCATCATAGCCAAATCAAGAGCATTAAAGACAAGAGGCATTTCCATAATCTTCTCAATACCGATGCCATGTTCCCCTGACAATGTGCCACCCATCTCTACGCAAAGTTCCAATATTTCTTTGCCCGCCAGCATCACCCGCCTCACTTCATCCTCATTTTCGCGATGATAAAGCATGCAAGGGTGAAGGTTTCCATCGCCAGCATGATAGACATTGGCAATGGTCAGGTCTAATCTTTGAGCAATTTTTTCAATGCCAGCAATTACTTCAGCCAACTTCGAGCGCGGTATGACACCATCCAAAACATAACCATGGGGAGCTATGCGACCAAGTGCACCAAAAGCAGTCTTGCGAGCTTTCCATATGGTGGCACGCTCTTTGGCATCAATAGCCCAGCGCAGAGATATAACGCCATTAGCCTGCAGACAACTCTCTACGACTTTGCGCTGAGCCGCAATAGCAGCACCAGGCCCATCTAATTCGATAATAAGAAGGGCAGCAGCAGCGCGGTTTAAGCCCATACCCAAATAATCTTCTACTGCATTTATGGTGAGCTGATCAACCATTTCCATAGCCGCAGGAATAACTCCGGCCGCCACCACATCTGATACTGCCTGGCCAGCTTGACCAACAGTTTGAAAATAGGCCAGTAAGGTCTCTACTTTTTCTGGTCGCGGTATCAGCTTCACTAGAGCTTCGCAGGCAATGCCAAGAGTGCCTTCTGAACCAATGAAAAAGCCAGAAAGATCAATTTCGTTGCTGGTACGAGCAGCACCACCAAGGGTGACAATACTGCCGTCGGCTAGCACAACTTTCAAGCCAGCCACATGATGGGTAGTCATGCCATATTTGAGAGTATGGGGGCCGCCAGCATTCTCAGCTATGTTTCCACCAATGGTCGAGGCCACCTGACTGGAGGGATCTGGGGCGAAATACAAATTATGCTTGGCGGCGGCTTGCGAAACCGAGACATTGGTGGCACCGGCTTCAACCAGAGCCAAGCGCTCAAGGGGATCTACATGCAAGACCCGGTTCATGCGCGTTAGCACCAGGCTGATGCCGCCACGAACACAGGTGCTTCCCCCAGACAAACCAGTACCAGCCCCACGAGGAGAGATTGGTATTTTATGCGCGGCTGCCAGCTTTACTACCGCCGCCACTTGCTCGGTGCTAGCTGGCAAGACGACGATATCGGGAGCCGCTTTATCTAGGGTTTCAGCATCTGAGTCATACAGCCCAATATCAGTCTTATCGGTAAGCACATAGTCGGCACCGACAATCGCAACTAATTTTTCAATTAAGGGATTAAGAACTTCCATCAAGAATAACTATATCTTGTTTGGCACCCTATCTGAACATTTGCTGCATCTGTTGCATCATCTGCATAGGCTGCTGCATTTGATTGGGCTGCCTCATCTGCTGCATATTGTTATTTTGCATCTGCTGCATCATCTGATTAGGTTGACGCATCTGCTGCATATTATTATTCTGCTGCATTTGCTGCATATTATTGTTCTGCATATTGTTGCCTGGCTGATTGCGCTGTTGCTGAATGCGCTCTTGGTCACCAGTAGTGTATTTGAAACCTTGCTGACCATAGTTCCAGGTAAAGGTACCGGTCTTCTCTACGAATTGACGGCGGGAGTTGGGTGGATATTCCAACACCGGGTTGCCATTCATTGAATTAATTACTCCCAGCAGCATGGTATTGAAGATGGGGTTACTACTTTTCTGCAATACCTGCACATTGCCAACGCGGCCGTCGCGGGCCACCATATAGCTCACCTGGCAAGCTAAGGGAGGGCTATGTTTAAAAGCCATTTGGGCCAAGCTATTGAATCTAGTGAAGATCGACTCGGCTACTCGTTTGTGCCAGGCATCCCAGAGCAACTGCATCTCAGCTGAGCCACCATCAGGGTCATTGCTGCGCCCTCCTTGGGCTCCGCCTTGTAAATTCGGCGGCCTCTGTTGGGTAGGAGGAGTATAGGGAGGATCTTCCTGCACAGGCATCATTTTTTGGCCATTGAAATCTCCAACCGAATCTTGAACGTTGCCACTCATAGGCTTCTTCGGTGGAGCCGGCGCGCGCATACCGCCAAAGTCCATGGCCCCTGGTGGTGGCTCTAACATTTGGTCAACAGGACTGCTACCGCTGTTAGCCCCCTCTCTAAAGGGATCACCCTGAATGTCATTGCGATCGATGCCTTTAGGGCTATTTTTGTACTGGTCTTCTTGCAGCACCCCACCTTTAAGCACATCGGCCGCAGCATATGGCATAAAGCTGGCAGCAGTCAGCGCAAGAGCCGCTGTCAGTGAAAATAGCTTAGTAATCTGCTTGAATTTAGTAAGTTGTTTAAAAATCATGGCTAACTCAAAAGGTTAATGCTTGTCAATAGCTCCCTAAGGCTACTGTACTACTTATCCCCAAAAAGGCAATTCGCAATTACCACAATTATATTAGGCCCCCCAACTTATTGCACGTAGGAACGATGTCAACCGCCAAGAAAACCAAAGAACGACCAATTGCCCCCCAATCGCCGGTCGGCATAATCGATAGCCACGCCCATGTGGTAAATGAATACTTTCAAGGTGAGCGTGAGCAAACTCTAGACAGGGCCTTGGCCTGCGGAGTGCACACCTTAGTCAATCCGGCAGTGGCAGTAGAAGGCATTGATGAACTCTTAGAGTTAATCGAACGCCGCCCCAATGTCTATGGAGCTGCCGGGCAGCATCCCCATGAAGCCAAACATTGGTGTGACGATCACAAAGAAAAAGTTTTGGCTGCGCTCAAGCATAAGAAGATGGTAGCCGTGGGTGAGTGCGGTTTAGACTTTTACTATAACAATAGTAGTCGAGACGAACAGCTCAAGGCCTTTCGCGAACAAATTGCCATAGCTGTTGCCTTAGACAAACCAGTAATCGTGCACTGCCGCGACGCCTGGGAAGATACATTTGCTCTTTTAGGCGAAGCTGAAGGCAAGGTGCGTGGGGTTTTTCACTGCTTCACCGGTGGCCCAGAACATCTAGAAGCTATTGCTAAACTCGATTTTTATATCTCTTTCTCGGGCATTCTCACCTACACCAAAGCTACTAATATTCAGGAAGCAGCCGCCCTGGTACCCCAAGACCGCATGCTGGTAGAAACCGATTGCCCATTCTTGTCACCACAAAAAGTACGCGGCGAACGCAACGAACCGGCCTTCGTCTGGTGGACCGCCGATAAATTAGCGACATTGCGTGGCTGCAGTTTAGATGACACTGCCGCTCAGGTAAACGCTAATGCTAAAGCGCTGTTTAGACTGCCTTAAGTGACCACTCGAATATCTAAAGTTGGATTCGAGGTTCAACTGTTTGCACCATCGAGACCGCCGTATTGCCGCACTAATTGAGCCATTTCATCTTTGCCCTGAGCTGAGAGATTTTCAGCAACGCCACTGCGGTCTTTTAAACTGCGGTTTTGACTGACTTTCCATTTGCCTTCCAAAGCCGTAATCTTTATTTCCAGACCAATAATTCCCTTAATTTGGCCATCGATATAATCTCCCGGCGCGTCACTTACTTTCCACGGATCAGCGGCGGTTGCTTCCTGTTGATTAGTCAGACTGGTAATTTGACGCTTGAGCCAAGCAGCATCGTCTATCACTTGGGCTGCGCCTCGCGCCTGCACCATTGCATAGTTCCAGGTTGGAACGACTTTGCCATCTTCTTCTTTGGAGGGATACCATTTTGGCGATATATATTCGTCTGCTCCTTGAAAGACAATCAAAACCTTCTGTTTATCTAAACCTTGCCAATGTGGATTAGCCCGGGCGAGATGACACTGAAGTGTGCCAAAGGATGAGCCATCATCAATCAAATGGAATGGCAAAGCTGTAGCTAGCGGTCCGTTTTCACCATTAGAAACAAGCAATCCAAGCGGGTTTACCCGCATTAATCTGTGTAGAACTTCTAGCCTATCTTCTTTAAATGAGGTCGGCGTATACATTGCTTTGAATCCTTGGCAGTGGGCGATCTTGGCTAACAATAATAGATCAGGCCGAAAAAAACGAGTTAAGGCAAGTGCACCCTGGGGAATTAAAGTGGCATAGCAGCAAAGGTTATCAGCCACGGTCAGAAAAATTGAAAGCAAGAAAATTGAACTGAATGGCCCTGGTGAAAGAAGCTACCTGGTAGGTCTTCTCATTTGCCTGCCAGTTTGGTTCGCTTCATTCTTCATGATGACTTGGCTTTGTTTTCTTGGTATTTTCGCCTTTTACAAAATTTTGTTCTTATACCGCAATCACCTGGTGTTCAAGGCTGATCGCCTGATTTTGCCAGGACCATTTGGCCAAACATGCCTGTACAAAAATATTGACTTTATTGACCTAGATCCAACGGGCATGTTCCTCTTACTTGAAGAAGCTAACGCGACAGTCGTTAAAGCTAAAAAGATTGCGATATCTGGCCTGAGCAGAGAATCAGCCCTGGTTCTTTGGACTCAGCTCGCTACTAAAATAAGAAATGCTGAAATTACAAACGCTGTAAGAGATCGCCTGATAAATTGGCAAGAACCAGGGCTGTCTATTCATAGAGCAACAATAGACCAGGTACCTGCCAGATCAACAAATTCAATTCTTTCAAATAATCCCTTTCTCAGTCTCAACTTCAACGAGCGAAGCAAATACTCAAAACTAAGCATCTACCTAAATATTTGCGGAAAAGTTGCACTGCACTGCTGGACCGGTGTTTGGCTAGCGGCAGGCGCCTATTATGCAATTGCACTGCTAAACTCAGGACAGGACCTATCAATCCTAAAGATGATGCAAGAGTGGCCAATGCAAATTTTCTTAATTGCCAGCCTACCTCTAAGTCTATTTGCTCATGCCGCCGCTGTATACCTAAAAAACATCTGGGCTACAGGCGTTCTAATTGCTTTGACCATAGGGCTACTTGCCTTTCTTATCCGGCAAGAAAGAAAACCAAATTCAGCAATCATTAGCGAAGACGGAGTGATGCTACTCAGAAAAACACCCTTAGGCCAAACCACTATATACAGTGTCGACTGGCCGTCTATTTCGAGTGTCAAAATGTTTCTGCCAAAGAGCAAGTCGGGCAATTGGCGAGGCGGAGCAATCGAAATAACGACATCGACCCCTAAAGAAAAATCAAAAATCAGAATTCCCCTCGCTGCATTTACTAGCGACGAAAAGAGAAAGCAATTTCTTGAAATGCTCAATAGCTTCAGGAGGAATATCGAGATTGAAAACTCTGTGCTCGAAGCCCTAGCACCAAGAGCCGAAGAATCATACACCAGCCTTTGGCTTAGCGCCATTGAGACGGCACCAAATTTAGGGCATCTACTTCCACTAGCAGACGGCGAAAAGCTCAAGCATGACTTCGTAATTGAAAAGCAATTTTCTAGCGGTGGGCAGGCCGTTACCTATTTAGCCTCAAGGAGCGACGAACCAGAGATAAAAGTGATACTGAAAGAATTTCTCTTGCCTCTATTTATAGAATCAGCAAGAAAAAAAGTAACAGAGCGCTTTGAGCGCGATGCCCGGCTTCTAAAGAATCTCAACCACCCACAAATCGTAAAGCTACATGATTACTTCATAGAAGAATCAAGAGCCTTTCTTGTGCTTGAGTATATTGAAGGTGTAAATCTGAGAGAAAAAGTAGAGCGAGATGGCAAACTAACTGAACCCCAGATCATTAAGCTGGCGCTACAAATGGCTGCCATTCTCGATTATTTACACAGCTGCACACCACCAATAGTGCACAGAGATTTCACTCCAGAAAATCTCATAATAAACTCTAGCGGTCTAATTAAACTTATAGACTTTGATGTGGCTCTAGAAGCCAGTCAACTATATGGCAGCAGTAACACTGCCGGTAAAACAAATTATTTGCCACCAGAGCAATTTCGCGGCCAAGCTTGCCCACAAAGTGACATTTACGCCCTCGGTGCCACTATGCTTTATCTAGTCACCGGAAGAGAAGCAGAGCCCATGCAGAAAAGCCAAGCAAAGATAATAGTGCCTGAAATTTCTGACGGCCTCGATCAAATAATCGCAACTTGCACAGAACCAGAACTAGAAAGGCGCTACCAGAGGGCCGCAGAGGTGTTGGCAGAGCTGGAAGCCCTAAATAGTTCAATATCCGACCGTGTTCTCACTTGACGCTTAGCGGAGATGGCTATGTCGGCTCAAGAAAAAATCATCGTCTATCACTCTAACCCGGCAAAAATTGCCCTGGCAATTTGCCATATAACTATGCCAGCCTGGGCAATTGCGCCGATAGTTTGGTCTATCGTTTCCGTCCTTCTATGTTTACTGCTGCTGATCATGAAGCATTTGACTCTAGAGGAGTTTACTGCCGGAGCCTATTCACTGCTCTTCGCTTCCCTACTCTTTACCTTAGGCACAGTTGCCACCGGACTATTGCAAGAAAACAATATAATAGTTAGCCAAGATGGATTGTTCATCCCAATTCTGCCCAGCGCTGGCAATCACTTTGAACGCTTCATTGAATGGCGCGAAATCGAAAAAGTGATGCTAAAAGGCGAAACTAGCACCATCGACAAAATGAAAATCAAACTGCTTACTAGCGCCGGTGGAACCGTCACCTTAGGGCTAAACGGCATGAGCGCCAATGACATTGAATATCTCTTAGTGAGCATGACTAACTGGCTGCCTAATAGTATCATCGACCCACAAATTCACGACCTCAAAGAAGCGCTCTGGAATGCCGATTCCCAAGCCCTGGAGCAAGGGCAAAACAAGGCCATTAGCTTCACTCAAATGTGGGAAGACGAACTAACCAGCCGCTATTCGGCCACCGCCTATATTCCCCTCAACCCGGGGCAGCGTCTACAAAACAACAATTTAAAAGTAGTGCGTCAACTAGCCTTAGGCGGTTGGAGCGCCATTTATCTAGTGCAAGAAGCCAATACTAAGCTCAAGGTCTTGAAAGAATCTGTAATTCCGCCAGGAACAAATGAGACACTCAAAGAGAAAGCACAGTCAATGTTTCTGCGGGAGGCTGAGCTACTACTCAAACTCAATCATCCACAAATCGTGCCAGTCTATGAACACTTTGTCGAAGACAATCGTCACTATCTTCTCCTTGATTATCTCAGCGGCCAAACCGTTAAACAGGCTGTAAGACTGCAAGGTCCATACCATCAGTTAGACGTAATCGACTGCGCTAAACAATTAGCTGAAATCTTGATTTATCTGCACAGTCAAACTCCTGCAGTTTTACACCGAGACCTCACCCCCGACAATCTCATTATCAATAGTGAAGGCCAATTGACCCTAATTGACTTTGGTGCCGCTAATGAGATGCTCGGCACGGCCACCGGCACAATGGTAGGCAAACAGAGCTATATTGCCCCAGAGCAGTTTCAAGGCCACGCCACTGAGCAGAGTGACCTCTATGCTCTGGGAGCGACAATGTATTACATGCTCAGCGGGCAAGAGGCCGTGCCCATGACCCAGGCATCACCCAGGCAAGCAGAAGAAAGCGTATCCAGGCCCTTAAACAAACTTGTAGAAGACTTAACAGCACAAAACCCCGCCAGTCGTCCAGCCTCTGCCCATGAGCTAAAAGCCAGGCTCTTGGCAGTTTTAAACGAAAGTGGCAAGGGCATTAAAGAAGAAAGTCATCTGTGAGTATAAGATCACGGCGAGAAAGAAAGCTAGAGATACAAAAATAGACTTAAGCGGCAGCGGCGAGCAATTTCAGCTGCGAGTTTTGACTGTCTTAATTCCTGTCTGGCTTTTGGTTATGCCCGGAATTATTATAGTCTGCCACGACACCCCCTGGATTCTGGGCATACTTACTGTAGTTGTGGCCTGCGCCATGAGCTTTGTCTTTCTGCTCAAAAATCAATTGACCTTCCGCCAAGACGAGCTCAAGCTTCCAGGGCTTTGGGGCCCAGCCCTCAAATATAGTGAGATCAAACGTATAAGCTTTGCTAACGCTGATAAGGTCCTGATAGAAGCAAATACAGAAATCGGCCCACTACAAAAGAAGATAGAAGTCAGCGGCCTATCCCGCGAATCGGCAGAAACTCTATGGGTAATGCTAGCAACCAAGCTAAGATCAGCTGAAATTAGCTCAGAGGTTCGTGAGCGTTTTAAAAATTGGGTAGGCAGCTCAGAAAATTCAACTTTGGCCATTCCAGCCAGCGCCGAGATGGCTATGATTGCCGCTCCAGCGCGGGAATTGCAATTGCTGGTAGATATTAAAGCCCATAGCCGCCTCAAACAAATGCTGTCCTATATGAGCATTTACGAGGCCACGGGCTACCGCACCTGGACTATATTTTGGGTCGGTGCGGCCACCCTAACAGCCATAAGTTGGCTAGCCACTGTGCTTTTACCGCCAACTGCTATTGGCTTAATTAAGGGGTCTTTCGCCGCCCAATGGTTTGAAAGCACTCTTACTGCATTTTTCTCCATGTGGGAGCCAGCCATAGCACTAACCCAAGTGATATTCGCCAATGCCTTCGGTGCCTGCGGCTATTTCGTCTTGCTCTTGCTTGGCTGCTACTATGCCATAAAAAACTGGTCAGAGCCAGACAGCGCCTTTATCGACCATCTCGGCATCACAGCACAGCTCAAGACCCCAACGGGCAGCGTGCCCCAAGAGCACCTGAGCTGGCAATCAATTGCCAATATCAAACTTCTGACCAATAAACGAGCATCCATAGCCAGTTCAACGGTGCAATTCAATTCGCGCAGTGATCGCCTGCCCATTGAAATACCGCTGCGGGCCTTCGCCGGTGAGCACAATCGTGAATTATTTTTAGAGGCCTTAGAATCATGGGGCAAAAAAGTTACTATCGATCCCAAGCTACTCGAAGCCCTTTCTAGCGCTCCAGATACTAGTTACACCGAGCTTTGGCTCTCGTCTCTTGAGGCGGCCCCCCAGCTTCAGCAACTGACCCCGCTAAGCGAAAAAGAGAAGCTCAGTCACCACGGCCTTGAAATCGAAAAACTTTTGGCCAGCGGCGGTCAAGGCGTCACATATATAGCTCGCTGGAGCGAACAGCCTAACTCACCGAGAGTGGTATTGAAGGAAATTATCATTCCAATCTACATAGAGAAAGCTCGACTAAGAGTGGCTGAACGCTTTGAGCGCGATGCCAAACTCTTGAAGAGCCTGAACCATCCTAAGATTGTAAAACTACACGATTACTTCATTGAAGAACATCGTGCTTTTCTTATGCTCGAATATATAGAAGGCACAACCCTGCAAGAGAAAGTGCAGATGCAGGGCGCCATGCCCGAAGCAGAAGTTCTCAATTTAGCTAAGCAAATGCTAGATATTCTCGACTATCTACATAGCTGCACACCGCCTGTAGTGCATAGAGACTTCACACCAGATAATTTGATGGTCAATGAAGAAGGCGAGGTCAAACTTATCGACTTTGACGTTGCCCTGCAAGCCGAAGAGGCCGTTAAGAGCAAGGTGACAATTGTCGGCAAGCAAAATTTCTTACCCCCTGAACAATTTCGTGGGCATCCTTGCCCCCAGAGTGATATCTACGCCTTAGGCGCCACTCTCTACTTTCTTTTGACAGCCAGAGAACCAGAAGCCCTAGACTCCTGCCATCCACAATACGTCACAGACACTGTCTCTGATCACTTAGATGCCTTCATTGCCCGCTGCACAGAGCCAGAATTGAGGCGGCGCTTTCGCAATATCGCTGACATGCGCGCCGACTTAGAAATAAGTCTAGAAGAAGTTTAGAGAAGATTTTAAAGAGAACTAGCTAAATATGGCTCAAGAAAAAATCATCGTTTACGACTCTCTACCAGCAAAAGCTGGGCTGGCACTGTGCACGATCACTTTGCCAGTCTGGGGCCTAGTTGCCCCAGTCATTCTTTCAATGCTCTCAATTATTTCTCTATTTTCAGTGCTCTACGGTGTCTTTCCCCAGGCCATAGCCATGATGGGCAATTCACTAGCATTGGCACTGCTGTTCTTTAGTGGTGTAATCATCACCGGTATCTTCAGCGAAAGCAACATTGTCGTTAGCCAAGAAGGCCTTACACTACCGGCTCTCACCAGCTTAACCAATAAATTTGACCGTTTTATAGAATGGAGCGAAGTTGAGAAAGTAACACTATTGGGTGACGATCTAAGCAATTTAAATGCGCTCAAAATTCATTTTAAGATGAGTAGCGGTGGTTTTGCCGTGCTCGGCCTCAATGGCTTAGTGGCCAACGACATTGAATATATGTTAGTGAGCATGGCCAACTGGTTACCAGCCAAAGCATTAGATAGCAAACTTGAGCAGTTGAAAGAATTACTATGGAATGCTAATTCAGCCGGTGATGCCAGAGTTGGCACATTGCTAAGCTTTACCAGCATGTGGGAAGACGAGTTAACTAGCCGCTTTACCGCCAGTGCCTATGTACCACTCAACCCTGGTCAAAAGCTGCAAGAAGGCAATCTCAAAGTAATACGACAAATGGCTCTTGGTGGCTGGTCTGCAGTCTATTTAGTACAAGAAGCCAATACTAAGTTGCGAGTGCTAAAAGAGTCAGTGATACCACCAAGAGCAAATGCCAAGCTCAAAGAGAAAGCGCAATCAATGTTCTTGCGCGAGGCACACCTTCTGCTTAAGCTTGAGCACCCCAGAATCGTTCGTGTGCACGAACACTTTACTGAAGATGAAAGACACTACCTTTTGCTTGACTATATCAGTGGGCAGAACATTCGCCAGATAGTTAGCCTACAAGGTGCTTTTCACCAACTAGATGTCATTGACTATGGCAAACAACTTTGTGATGTATTGCACTTTCTCCATAGCCAAGATCCAGTAATTCTGCACAGAGATCTCACCCCGGATAACTTAGTAATTGGCAGCGATGGCAAGCTCATGCTCATTGATTTTGGTGCCGCTAATGAACTAATAGGCACAGCCACAGGCACTTTAGTGGGCAAGCAATGCTACATATCGCCAGAACAATTCCGCGGTCACCCAAGCGAATCTAGCGACCTCTATGCCCTTGGTGCCAGCCTCTACTTTATGCTTACTGGGCGCGATCCAGAACCTCTGACGCAGTCTTCACCAAGTGAAATCGAAAAGCACGTCAGCGAGAAGCTCGACAAACTTGTGCAAAGCCTTACAGCACAAGACCACAAAGCTAGACCAGCTTCTGCAACAGAAGTGAAGGAAGCTCTCTTAGCTCTATCCTAATTGCGCACTCGCGGTGTCCAGCGCCGCAAAAAATGCTGCGCTTGTACAAATGCCTTGGCTTTGGTCGGAACTTTTCGCAACAGCTCTACAGCGCGATTGTAGTTACCAATTTTGGCGTACTGCATTGCCATCTGCAAATAAGCATCAGAAAGAGTTTCATTATATTCAGGCATCAATGCCTTTTCGCGCTGCAAGCGCTCAAGCACTGACACGCCTTCTTCGCAGCGGCCGCGACTAATTAAAATAGAAGCATTTTTTGCTTCATCGTTGGCTTTATAGTAAGAACTAAACTGGTAGCTACCAAATACGACTAGACCACCAAGGGCAAGTGCACGCAGTACCATCATGGTCTTAGCCGCCGAGCCTCTGCTCTTCTTATTCTGCATAGGTTTAGACTGAGGGCCCCAATCTAGCAGCGCATTGGGATCATTTAGAGCAGAATAGTTATCTGAGGTCTCTGGTGGCGGAATACCATCTTCACTTGTCCTAAAGACTAAACCACCCTTGCCTTGGAAAGGAATCCAGTTCTCGGGTGGAGCGACACTAACAGTCTTCTGTCGACCATTGCAAGCCGCCTGAATATCTTCCCATAGCTCTTCAGCACTCTGCTGACGGTCATTGGGGTTCTTGGCCATAGCCTTCATTATGACGTCATTAATCTCTTTAGGGAAAGTCACCTGTTCATTGACTGACCCCATAGATGGTGCCTGATTATTAACATGCATGAGCATGAGCGCCATCAGATCATCGGCAGCAAAAGGTCTTCTACCAGTTAAAGTTTCGAAAAAGACAACGCCCATCGAATAAATATCAGTACGATAATCGACATCAACACCGCGGCACTGCTCTGGGCTCATATATGCAGGTGAACCGCAGACCTTACCTTCAATAGTGAGAGAAGCTGAGGTAGCGCCAGTATCAGTCCACATTTTAGCGACGCCAAAATCGAGCACCCTGACAGCGTTCTTCTTAATTAAATCAGGGGCGTCGAGGTTACCGTCAATATCGACTTCTTCAAGTACTATATTTTCGGGCTTAAGGTCCCGGTGAATTACCCGGCTACGATGCGCTTCTCCAACGGCAGCACAGACTTGTGAAAACAGTGGCAATGCTTGTTTCAGATCAACAAAGCCACGCTTACGCAGAACATCAGAGAGAGTGACACCATTCAAAAGCTCAGTAACGATATAGGGTTGCCCTTCATCGACAACACCAAAATCATAGAGTCGAATAATATTGGGATGACTCAGTCGGCTAACAGCTTTAGCCTCACGATGAAAACGCTTGACTGAATCTGAATTGCTACCAAGAAAATGGTGCAACAGTTTAACTGCCATTTCGCGGCCAGTTGATTCTTGTATAGCTTTATAGACCACACCCATCGAGCCCTTTCCGACAGGACAGAGAATGCGGTATTTTTCACCCAAGACTTTGCCAATTACGGGATCGTCTGGCACCGAAACGAGCTTAGCACCGTCATCGGGACACTGCTCAAAATCGCCTTGAAAGTGAGTGTTACACTGAAGACAAAGCTTCATCTCAGTTCTTCTTCACCTTCCTCTTCAGCTTCCGTAGAAGCTTTTGAGCGTCCTTAAACTTCTTAGAACGACTAGGTATCTTCTCCAGAAGCTTTACGGCTTCTGCAGGATCTTCATCATCAACCTTACTAGCCATCTGGAAATAGATTGAATGAAGTTTCTCACCCTCACTGGCAGTGATTTTGCCAGAACTGACCTTGGCTTCTAAGATTTCTTTGGCGCGATCAAGCTCACCATTTTTGATCATCTGATCAATTGAAGCTTTGGTCTCTGCACCAGGTTTGACATCTGGCAAATTAAACTTAACTATGCCGCTTTGGTAGGCATAGAAGCCTCCACCGCCGACAACAACCAACAGCACTACTATGGCCATTATTGGCCGGAGATCTATCCCTGGCATTTTGGCCGCTCGAGCTCTTGTACGACCAGGAGCAGGCGAATTGCCTTTGCCACCACGTATAGCGGCAGTCTGCTCTGGCGTAATCGTCTCAGCTACCGTTCGCGTAGGAAGCTCAGGCATTTTCGTTCCTTGCTGCGAAATCTTTGCAGAACCAAGAATACGATTAACTAACTCAGCACGAGTAGAAGGTGAATCATCAACTTGCGGTGGCAGCTGACTGAGTGAATTAACGGATGGCACGCTACCGGTGCCAGTACCTACAGATGATTGACCAGAAGACTGAACGGGAGACTGAGATTGAGCCTGTAACTCAGCTTGCTGCTGTATTTGCGCCATAGCTTCCATATTGACTGCTGAAGCTGATGGTGGCCGATTCTGTTCTTCGAGTTTGCGGTTTAGAGCAGCAATTCGAGCGCTAACGGCATCGTTTGATACTGTTGCCTGGGGCATACTCGATACGCCATCGTAAGGATTGGCCATGCCAGTCCCAGAAGTAGAAGCTGATTGTTCTTGGCTTGCGGGCCTGGTTTGTGAAGCAGATGGCGAGTTAAACGGCGAAGAGAATGGTGATGAACCACCGAACGGCGAACTCATAGCAGCCCCTTGACTGGGCTGTTGATTGTAATCAGAGGCCTGAATGGTTTCGACCTGTCGGCTTACTCTACCTGGTGGCTTGTTGATCTCAGCAGCAATTTTAGAAGCTGAGTCGCTAGGTGTTCTCTTATCTTCAGGTGATTTGTTCGGCGCCTTACTAGCAACTTCAAGTAAGCGCGAAAGGGCATCTACTTTGTTTGCTTGAGTTTGGGTCAAGGGGGCCTCAACTTCAACTTGGTTTGGGGTCGAAGCAAAGGCCTCTAAACGGTTCTGCGAAGGCGAGCTGCTTGGTGCAACTTGTGGCTGTGATTCCACTTGTGCTACTTGCGACTGTTCATCCTGGCCAGCAGCCAGTAATTTGTCGAGAGCATCGGAAATCGCTCCGCCCAAACTATCACCATCATCATCTTCTTCATCGACAGCAGCTTTAGACGGAGGTCTAGAAACAGGCTCATCAAAGTTTGTAGAAGACAGCAATGACGCCAAACCTGACTTAGTAGGCTCTTCAGCCTGAGTCGGTTTACTATCTTGCACTTGTTCAAGCTTGGCCGAATTGGCAAGCTCTATCATCTCTGTGAGCGAGAGCTTAGCGGTTGATTTTGGCGACTGCGACTCTGACTTAGATGGCTCATCAGCTACTTCTGAGCCTGCTTGTAAAATGGGTTGTGAAATTGGTTCTGAATAAGACTCTACGGCGACTTCATCAGCCTTGGCTGCGGCAGCTGATTGCTCAGCGGCAAGTTTAGCCTCTTCTTCTGCCTTCTTGCGAGCTTTTTCTTCAGCCTTGGCTTTGCGAATACCTATTTTGATACTCTCTAAACTTTCTTGCTCAAAGTTCTCAGCATTGGCAAAAGCAATTGGTAGAGAGTCTTTTCCCAAGACTGGTTGTTCAGGAAAAGCTGACGAAGATACAGGAGCTTTGGCAGGTTCAGGCGCTGGCGGCTCTAACACAGGAGCAGCAAGTTCTGGCACCGCACCAAATACGGCATCGGCAGCAGACAGCTCTTCGGCGCTGCCTTTGTTCGATCCACCGCTACCAAACATAGTGTCAGCGGTGCGCATATCTTCGACTTCACTGTAGTTACTTTCAGTAAATGATGGATCAGCGAAACTACTAGCCAGATCAGAGTTCATATTGGCTTGCTGTTCTTGATTTACAGCAGCAAGCAACTTACCAATAGCATCAGATTGAGATAGCACACCAGAAGGCTCACTGGCAGGCTCAGCACTAGCGAAAGACGATTGTGACTCAGCAGCCTGACTAAATTCACTAATCTGGGGCTGCATATCCTCAACAGGTTCGCTAGGCTTAGCATCACGGAAGCTGTAGTCTTGCCCAGAGGTAACTATCTCGGTGCTAAACAAAGACGAGAAAGCTGGAGGGGCTGACCGTTCATCGACTCTAACAGGCTCCGCTGGGGTCGACGCTGCAATTGAGTAGCTATCAGAGTTTTCAGAAAAAGCTTGGGGATGCACTTCATCAAATGGAGAGACGCCTTCCTGATCGCGACGCTCTGGGGCAAACAGCGCCTGATGCTCGCCAGTCGGAATCATCAAATCAGCTAAATTACTGTGCCCTGGTGTAGCACTGTCGGCATCAGCCGGAGATGCTTCAGAGCTTCCGCCACCAAGCAAACTACCAAAGCCAACCAAGCCCTTTGGCTTAGGTTCGAAATAGGGCGACTCATATTTTGAATCGTAATCAGTATCGCTGCCGGGCTTAGTGGCCTGCTCGTTGCTAAATTGTTCGTTCGGTTCAGAAGAAAAATTATATTGCTCTTGCGGGCTTATTGGCTCAAGAATATCGTCCGAGTTCTGCTCAAGGGCCTTAGCCTCTTCAGCGAAAGCCTTAGCCAGTAATTCAGCAGTGCTCTCTGGCTGAATTTGTTTACGTGGGCTGGGCTGAGGCAACGGCTGCGCTTGTGGTTCAACTTTCTTTTCAGGCTTCTCCACTATACGAGGAGGCGAAGTCGGCTGTGCTGGCCACGATGGAGGTGGATCTTTCGAGACTTCAGTAGCTCTCTTAGCTTGCGTTGAAGACCCTGGAGTTGAAGTAGTTGGCGTTGATGGTGTAGGAAGTTGCATTGACTTTGGCACCACAGCTTCACGCGGGGCTTCGCTAGGCTGGTGAAAAGTATATGGTGCTGGAGGTCTAACAGCTTCTTTCTCAGGAATTTTCAGCACTGGTGGCGTGCCAGACGAAAGGGTATTCATTGGCCGGGCCTGAGGGGCCTTGAACTTGTCTAAAGATGGAGCGGGGCCACCAGGACGGCTAGCTATGGGCTTAGTAGTAAAAGTACCGGAAGTAGAAAAGTTTCCTGATGTCGAAAACGTTCCAGATTGAGAATTCGAAACTGGCGAATCAATATTAGCTTCTGCATTAGCTTCTGCATTAGCTTCTGCATTAGCTGACGGACTATATTCTGGGCTACTTTGCTGGGCCACTACCGACGGTGCCTGCTCTGCCGCTGCGGCATTGTCGCCATAAGGAGCATAGTCAGACTCATCGATAATTCCAGCGGCCGCTTGAGCAAACATCTTTTCTTGCGCTAGAGCCTCGGCCTGAGCTTCAAGTCGCGCAGTGGAAGAAAATGAATCAACTTGCTCCCAGCTTGATGAACTGGCAACGGCATTAACAGCGGAAGCAGGGGAAGAGGACGAACTAGTAATGCCCGCGTTAGGAGCATTAGATGACTGCGGAGCACTTTCAGGGACAGCGGCTGAAGCCGGGCTGTCAACAAGAGCATCAGCGTCCTCAGCAGAGTAAGTTCCAGTCTTTTTAACCAGAGCTGAAAGTTTCGAGGAAATATCGGCTTTACCGGCTGAATTATCAGCCCCTTTCCCTTGGCTATTGCCGCCTTTCTTACTCAAGTAAGGGGTCAAATCTGGCAAGTCGTCCTTCAAACTATTCTTCCTCTCGAAGCCTATGGCTGCACAATGCTCAATTGTCCTTGATTTCACTCAGATTATGCTGACCAAACTCAGAATTTTTTGGCCAATTTTTCTATTGCGGACCCCTTGTACGCTCATTTACCCGCTGGGACTGATTTTGCAACCTTCCATCGTTTTTTTGGTCATTTCCCTTAACCAAGGTGAAGCCAGTCGCCTGACAAGCTAGCTGTAGATCTTTGGCAAAATCAACGGCAGAAGCATGCCGGTCTTTAGGATTTTTCTGCAAAGCCTTGGCTACAACCAGATCTACTGGTTCAGGAATGCCTAAATCTGGCCGCACGGTAGACATTAATGGCATTTTCTCGTTAACAGTCTTAACCATAAACTCTTTGGAAGTCGTAGCTTCGAAGGGTCGTTTGCCGGTGACCATTTCAAAAACGACCAGTGCAAGAGAATAAATATCGGTCCGATGATTGAGTGGCAGTCCACGGCACTGCTCAGGACTCATGTAGGCAGGGGAGCCAGCCACTGTGGTCGGACGTGCCATGGTATTCATGCCGTTTTCAAAGACGGTGTAAGCAATACCAAAATCGCAGACTTTGACAAAATCTTGCTCGCTAGTGGAATCTAGCACTATGTTTTCGGGCTTAATATCGCGGTGAACAAAGCCCTGACTATGGGCCTCTTGCAAACCGTTGCAAACCTGGCGGGTGATTTCGAGCATGCGCGAGGGGGCAAGCGGTACGTCGGTTGTGATCAACGAAGAAAGTGGTGTGCCTTGTAAATAGTCCATTACAAGATAAGGCTGACCGTCGTCAGTGATGCCCGATTCCCACAAATTTACGATATTGGGATGCCTTAGTTGCTCTAAAGCCCTGACTTCACGTGAGAATTTCTCCATGCTCTTCGGGTCAGCACCAAGATAACTGTGCACGACTTTAACGGCCACAGCACCACCCATAAGCAGTCTTGTCGCTCGATAGACGATGCCACTGGCACCCTTACCAACCACAGTTTCAACTGCATACTTATTGTTAATGAGGGCGCCAATCAACGGGTCTTTTCCGACCGGTTCTAGGGCGACCTTATCTCGCGGACAAGTAGAAACCTCGTCTCCGAAATAGTTGTTGCACCGCAAACAAAGCTTCATTTAGAACTGCCAATCAATTTTGGTCCGTGACTCCATCAAAAAACTGTTTCTCAAGTAGTACCAATAGATACTACCCTTTTAATTACTTACCCATAGACCTGGGCCGTCCACCAGCAACTACGATTATCAGCCACTAAAGCAAGGTTAATTTATTGCTCGATCAACCTCTGACATACCAGTCGCCTGGCAAGCGCTCAGCTATTCCTGCCAACTCTAACATGGTCAGAGTACTCGAAAGTTCGCCGGCCGTCATTCCTGTCTTTTCTGTGAGCTGATCGAAATGCACGGGCTCGTTAGAAAGCAGCTCATGAACATCTTTTTCTCGTCCGAAAAGCTCTAAAACAATAGGTTCACTGCGAGGCCTGGTGCTGGTAGCCCAGTTTAAAGCCTTCATAATCTCAGCAACACTGGTAACAAGCTGAGCCATATTATCAGCAATGAGTCGGTTGGTCCCCTCTGAGGTGGGCTGGTCAATCCTTCCCGGAATAGAGAATACTTGGCGATCCTGTTCAAATGCTTGCCGTGCAGTAATGAGCGAACCAGAGCTCTTTCCGGCCTCAATGACAAGCAAACCTTGACCGATGCCCGAAATAATGCGATTTCTAGCAGGAAAACGCCATTTCTCGGGGGTGATGCCCGGAAAATACTCAGAAAGAACCAGGCCCTTTGGATCTTCCGAAAGCTTAGCGAAAAGGGGCTTATTGGAACTGGGGTAACAGACATCGGGGCCACAGGCAAGCACAGCTGCAGTTTTGCCACCAGCCTCAATGGCACCATAGTGAGCAAACGAGTCGACGCCCACTGCCATGCCACTAATCACAGTCACACCAGCTTGAGCCAACTCCCGGCCAAACTCTTTGGCGAGCTTCTGACCGTAATGCGATGGTGTGCGGGTGCCTACAACCCCAATGCCATAGACCAAACTCTCCATGCTCATCTCACCCTTAACATAGAGAACGAAGGGCGGATCGTGTATCTCTCTGAGGGTATGGGGATAGAGCGGGTGAGCCATAGGATAAGCCCTAACTTTAGCCTTCTCTAACTTGTCAGGCAACGAATCAGGGTCAATCTCTGCGCGCTTCGCAACAAATTTAGCAATTAGCTCGTCAGTGATCCAACCAAGGTAGTAAGGGGCCCGACTCATCTCTTTTAGCTCAGAAGGGCTACCGTGCCAAAAAGTCTTCATGGTCTCGAAGCGATCATAAAGCTTGATCATACGAGAGGCTCTGAAGCCACAACCAGTGCACAAATCAAGAGCGAGCCAATATTTCAGCTCCTCATTGCCCCACATTTTGATGGGATCCTCGATAAGATGCATAATCAGATATACCAACCCTCTCGTTGCATTTTCACTGCAGCCCCTACAAACAATGATGCTAGCATTAACAACAGTCTCTCCAGGAAAAAAGTTCAATTCTGTATGGTGCAAAAACAAGCTAGAAACTTAAAATCTTCAAGCATTGCTTTAGGGGCACTGTTGTCTCTACTCTTGGCTCTCCCTTTTTCAACAGGCCAAGCTTTAGCTCAAGGCCTGAGCAGCGAAGAGAGCAGCAAGCTGAAACTAATTGAACAAAACCTGTTCTTTAAGAACTACGACGATGATAGCGTCGAAAATCGTATGGCCCGTATTGAAAAAAGAGTTTTCGGCGAACCAGCCGAGGGCGCGCTGAGCACGCGTTTAGCAAACATATTACAAGTCGCCAAGCCCCTAGATAAAGCACCGACGCCGCGCAATCAACCAGCTCCAGCAGCACCACAACAGCCAACCTTTGAACAACAGCAGCAAGAACAACAACTGCGCCAAGAAGAGGCCGCCGATAGGGCCAGACAAAGAGCAATGGCGGCACGCGACGAAGAAGTCAATCAGATGTTTGCCGATGCTGTACGCCTGTGGAAGGAGCGCAAGGGTAATGAAGCTCTAGAAAAATTCGAGCAAGTCGTGCGCCTCGCTCCAGACAATGCCGAAGCTCATTTTAGCCTGGGAGTGATCTATGAAGCCCAGCACAATTTCACGGAAGCTTTAGGCTGCTATAAAAAGGCTAACGAGATTGACCCCAACAAGCGCGAGTACAAAGAAGCTGTAAGCTTGGTGGAGAAAAAGGCTGCCGTAAAAGAACAAGATGACGGCAAAAAGCTTGAGCTACGTATGCTGGCAGAAAATGCTTCTGGAGCTTATCGGCGCGGCGAATTTATTTCGGCACTTGACCTCTACAAGCAGCTTGATCGCAAGGCACCAAATCAAGCTCTAGTGAAATACAACATTGCCACTATTTACCTGGCCATGAAAAGCCCAGTGCAGGCCTTAGATTTCTTTAGACAAGCACGCAAGCTGAAGCCGGACGAACCTAACTATCAAAAAGCTGTAGCCCAGTTAGAAGGCAATTTACAAACAGAAGAAACTGAACGCCTCAATTCAGAGAGAGCCTGGCAGAACCAGAATCAGAATCAAAACCAGAATCAAAACCAAAACCAAAACCAGAATCAGAATGCTAATCGCAATGGCAATTTCAATCAGCAAAGTGGTCAGAATCAGCCAAGAAACAACAACAACAACAACAACAACTCCAATAGCAACGGCCTTTTAGGCGGCGACAAGAATGCCCCACCTCCATCAGCCGCATTTGGCATTCTCGCCAAGAGCAACAAGTCAGGAGTGCTTGTCACCACCATCGGTATCGCCTCCCGAGCAGCAAGGTGTGGCCTCCAGCGTGGTGATGTCATCAGAGCAATTGACGGCGAAGTGATAAAAAGCGTCAGCCAATTCCAGCAAATAATGAACGGTAAGACTCAAGGGCAGTCGTTGCAGCTCATGATTGAACGCAAAGGCGCTATAGGCCAAGTAATTCTTTAGTCTTGCTTCTGCTTAGTCTTGAACAAGAGCATTGAGTCTTTCAGCAAAACTCTCAGTGATTTTTGCTGGCTCAAGTTCAGACACTTGCCGAATGTTGTAGACAGTATCGCGCACTACTGGTTTGTAGCCAGAAGAAGCAATAAGCTGCTCCATCTTCTCTTGAGCTAATTGCAAAGGAGTCTTGGCACCAGCAGCATGGGTGATTTTCTCTTCCATGATGGTGCCATCCATATCATCGGCTCCAAAAGAAAGAGCAAGCTGAGCCAACTCTACTCCTAGTTGAATCCAATAGGCTTTGATATGAGGGAAGTTATCGAGCAAGATTCTCGATATAGCAACATCTTTGAGCAAATCTGATGGAGTTGGCTCGCTCACTTCATCTTGAATATTGGTGCCATCGTAATAGCACTTCAATGGAATGAAGCACTGGAAGCCACCACTCTTATCTTGCTGTTCACGCAAGAGCAGCATGTGATCAACTTTGTTTTCAATGCTTTCACTAATTCCAGTCAGCATTGTGGCATTAGACTTAAGTCCAAGTTTGTGAGCGATGCCGTGAATTTCCAGGTAAACAGGAGCCGGCGTTTTCTTCACCGCCATGCGCTCACGAACAGCATCATCAAATATCTCAGCGCCACCGCCAGGCATTGAGCCCAAACCGCAAGCGATCAAACGAGTTAAAACTTCTTCGTAGGAAATGCCATCAAGGTTTGCCAGATACTCGATCTCGACGGCAGTAAAGGCTTTCATGTGCACATGAGGAAACTTCGCTTTCAACTGCTGCAGCACTTCTTCGTAATAAGCCAGGTCGCAAGCAGGATTGAGACCACCAACCATGTGAATCTCATTGATACCGAGAGCTACACCTTTGCCCGCTTCTTCAAGCACACGGTCAACGCCCCATGTGTAAGCCTTGCCACGCTCATCCGGATTGGCATAAGAACAGAAGCGGCAGGTCTCAACACAAAAATTGGTTGGGTTGAGGTGCATGTTGTGAATGTAATAGACGTAGTTCTCTTGACCCGGCTCAGCTTTGACTCGGCGAGCATACTCACCTAAAGCACCGATGGCCACCAAGTCGTCAGACTGGTAGAGGCGAATAGCATCTTCGCGGCTAATGCGCTTGCCTGTATAAACTTTCTCGGCTACATCAGCCAGGGGATGACCGGTGAAAATTCTATTTTCAATAACAGCAGACATGGACACCTCTAAAGACTGCTACTAATCTCAAGAGTCAATCTTAACAGGATAAAAATCGGTTTTGTCCACATTCTCGCGACCTAGTCACAAGCGTTCACAAGAGGCAATATAAACCTTCAGTTCATCAGCCTCGAACAATCCAATTAGGATTTAGCATTGATGTCAGGATATGGTCACACCACTTGCCATTAATCAACAAATAATCGCGGGCATAGCCTTCAACGTTGAATCCCAGGCTGCGCAAGAGCCAACCGCTACGCTGATTGGAGGGTTGATAGTTGGCCTTAATTCGATGCAAGTTGAGCGCCGAAAAGCCGTAGGCAATAACTGACTGCAGAGCTTCTTTCATCATGTGCTTGCCTTCTCGATCTTGGGCAATTGAATATCCTAGATTGCAATACTGAGCGGCACCGCGAACAATGTTATTGAGGTTAGCAGAACCCACAACCACTGAGGGATTGGCGCGATCGAAGAGGAAGAAGCGCACAGCCACATCGCCCTGAAAGTCTTCCAGGTTCTGCTCAATTTGCTTGTGCCAATAATCATGGGTTAAAAAATCGCTAGGCCAAGCTGGGCCGCCGTCTGCCAGGTGTGCCCTATTGGTACTGAAGTAGGTTATAACAGCTTCAGTGTCTTCAATCTGGGCCAAACGAATGATGCATCTTCCTGTGTTGAGCGTAGGAAGCTTGGTTTTCTGGGCGGACAAATCGTTCATTGCTCTCTCAATCAAACTAATTAGGCGAAAATTACTTCACTAATTCTAATCGACCCAGAAACTAGAATTGGCTCGAATTGGAGCAGCTGATTCTTCAAATACTGGTCTGCGGTTATCTTCATGAGCAAGAATCTCAACTAGCAAGTCAGCGTCGATCTCTAGGTCATCATCAAGGGAATAAGGTGAAGCCAAAACCAATCCGGTTTGATCGTCATCAAAATCTCGCCAAGACTCTTTGATGGAAGATTCGAAAAGATACTCATCTTCATTGGTCCAGGCCAGAAAACTGTCTTCGATCGAGGGCAAAGGCTCAATCAAGGGCATACCGGCACGTCGGCCGCGATCAATATCGTTGATTCTCTGCTCGATTGCTTCAACTTCACTACGATGGCTGTCACCAAACCAGTGCAACATTGCCGTTTTCTGACGCTCACGACAGAGAACATTTTCTTCGCGATCGGTATCAGCCATACGCCGAGCGTCATTAAGATTGAAGCCGCCTTGATGGCTCTGAGCACGCATCTGGGCCAAACGCTGCTTGTTGCGGTCGATATCAATAAAATTGGGCAGAATCAAACCACCCTTTGCTCTTGATACTGTTGAACTCAAACTTTTGACCAGAAGCAGCACATTAGAAATCAATTTTCATACCCGCCAGTTGAAACTCATGCCCATCTCGTTGCCAAGAGATTAGTTCAGTGCCCCGCCGATCTCAATGGGGTAATTCCCCCAAATAAGTGCCACTTCATTAATTTATCAATTTGGATATTAAAAGTCTATCTAATCGCATTAGCTTCGATATGGCTAAACGAAGCCACTACGCTTTTGGCTTTCTTTAGGGCTGACCCGGATATTGCCAACACCCAAGCTAATCATTTGATTGGTTACCAGCTCAAAGAAGCGTTCCCGCTCTGGCCCCTTAATCACGGCCAAATGGTGGGCTTCAGCCAAAGCAACAGGATAACCCTGACCCTTCTCAACCTGAGTGCGCACGGCCTGCATAGCAAAGCCAAACAGCTCTTGGTCAGCGAATACCCAATGGGGCATCTCAATACGTGCAACCTCACTGGCACCGCGCCAATAGACAAAGCAGCTGCGATCGGTCTGGGGCATGAGCTTGACCACAGTAGCACCGCTAAGAAATACAGCCGATCGCTGATTAATTGGCAGCAAGCGCTCAAACAAGCTGCGGTCACCGAGTGGCCAAACCTTCGAGCAAGGAAAATCTTCTTCATTGAGATTGGCACAGTGGTCACGGCAGTGGCTGAGCTCGTAGGGGCAAATTGAAACCCGCAAGCAGTTGACTAAATCAGCACTGCGGCTATGACTGAGGTAACCGATAATCGGCACCTTAGCCAGCCGCAACCGCGCCATAAGTTCCTCTAAGCGGGCAAAGTAGCTCTCCTGATAGGTGCTACTCATCTTCTCTACCGACCAGGGAATGAGCGAACCATCGTATATGGCCAGGGCACGACCATGGCTAGCAGCCTGGCAGGCCGTTTCAGTCAACAATTCCAATTCAAACAGACCGCGCTCAAGGGCGACATAGAGTTCATCAATATGCACGCGGCGCCGATCTACCAGAGGATAAAGGTCATCTGGTCTGGCATGCAAACGAGGTTCGCTATACAAAAGCGGCGGCACTGGCAAACCGTAGGAAATGCGTGCCACGCCTACATTAAGCAAATAGCAATTGTGCACCTCATGATGAGAGGGCATTATCTGTGAGCCATCCACGGCTACTACTGTCCAGGGTTGAAGGGCCGTATCAAGGGCCGAGATCAATTCTCTTCGGCCGACAGTCTCAAGGGGGGTAGCTGTAGGCCAGAAAACCCAGGGCGCATTGTCTGCTAGTTTTTGCTCAAATCTGACGCTGTTACTTTCAGCCCCGGCAAAAGCTGCCAGGGCACTGGCCATAACCCGCTCATAATCTTGTTTCTCCACAACAGCATCAGCACCAATTTGTGATACCAGTTGAGAGAGCTTCATAAAGTCGAGCATGTGAAAAAATCCAGCTATTAGAGATGAGATAGAAAAGAGATGACTACTCGTAGCGCTATACTTTACTAGACAACAGACAAGACTAGAAATCTCCAGCGGAAAGCTAATTAACAGTGAATCAGAAAAACAACCGCAAAGCCAAAGACCCCAGCGAGGCTGCTAAAGAACTGCCTTCGACACTCTCGGGTCGTATTGCCGAACTGCGCGAGCGTAAGAATCTGACCATAAGAGACCTGGCACAAGATTCACGTTTTACCAAAGAGCGCATCGAAGACATAGAATCTGGCTTAGAAACCTGGCTTTCGTCTACCGATAGACAACTTTTAGCCCGGGCCCTGGCAGTTGACCCTTATATCATTCAAGAAGTTGAGACCAGGCCGCGTTTAGAAGAAAGTGATGATCCGGTAGCCTATGCCGCCATGTTGGCCGACCTGAGCGACTCTATTCTCAAAGGGGTCAAAGAGCAAGAATGCCCACAATGCGGTAATACTTTGCGTTGCCGCGTACAGGAAGGTTTAGACATTGACGAGCAGCCTATTTATTTAGCCAAGGCCTTCTGCCAGAAGTGTCCTTTTATTCTGAAGTAAGACAAGTTGGCCCTTTACTTCGTCATCAAGCGCGCTGGCTGGGGATACTCACCAAGAAAAGTAATAGTGCCGGTCTTTAAATCTCGCATGGCACCAACTATTTTGACCTTACCTGAGTAGACAGCTTCTTTCACAATCGAACTATTGCTGAGCATATCGTTTGCCGACATCCAGACATTGGCAATAGCAGAAGAATGTACTAACTGATCGCCTTTTTCAGTTGGATGGCTGCGCCTTGTTGCCGCTACTGCTGGTGCAATTTTGCCCATGATAGTGGGCAGATTACCGGGCAAAAGAGAGCCATTAACAGCACTATCAACAGCGGCCTTGACTGCACCACAATCAGAATGGCCTAAGACAATGACCAGGGGAATACCCAAATACTTGATACCATATTCAATCGAAGCTAGTTCCGAAGTAGCGCAGACATTTCCTGCTACGCGCACAACAAACAATTCGGCCAGACCTTGATCGAAGACCATCTCTACTGGCACCCTTGAATCAGAGCAACCTAAGACAATAGCTACAGGTTTTTGACCATTAACAGCTGTCATTTCGCGCCTGACAGAATCAACTTCAAAGTGATTAGTTTTGCCAGATAAGTAGCGTTTATTGCCAGCCTTAAGTTCTTGCAGGGCTTGCTCAGGAGTAGGCCTTGAATAGGCCGGCAATGCAAAAAGAGAAGTGCTCATCAAGGCCACAATAATGAGGCACAGTAAGCGCTCTGACCACAAATACTTTTGCATATCCAGTTTTCCTTCAGAGTTAAACACTATTCCTTCAGCTTCCAGCAAACTTTGTTGCAAATCTGGCTGCATCTCAGTATTTTTACTAGTGCTGATACCACCAGTGGAGTTAATCACTCGATGCCAGGGCACATTGCCAGAGTGATATTTCTTGTTAGACCTCTTGCTAGCCGTGTCGCTAGAAAGAGCACGCAGAGCCCAGCCTACCCCTTGAGCGCTGAGCCGTTTTTCAAGCAAATTCGAAATCAAGCCATAGGTCAAAATGCGGCCACGGGGAATGTCCTTGACGATTTCATAGACTTCGAAGTAAACCGACACTAAAGACCGTCTTTTTTAGGCGGAGACAGAGCGTTTGACAAAGCATTGACGAATTGTGTCGTCAAGTCTGCCTTTGAGCTTGTTCAATCTCTCAGTAATTTCTAGTCGGCGCTTCTGCAAATTGAGCAGATGCTTTCTTCTATGATCATCTAAAGCGTCAGCAAAGAGATCATTGAGAGCGATTTCTTCGCCTTGGGCCCACCAGAGATCTTCAACCACCGAGCCAATCAAATCGTGTTCAGCTTCATCAAGCATCTGACTGAATAAACGATATTCATTGCTGAGCATAAACTCAATTGAGGTACGCACTTCTTGTCTTAAACTCTGAGCAGCAGAAGAGACAATGGTGGCAATCAATTCTTTATCGAGATTGCCTACACGCAAATTAAGCTGTGCCAGAGTTTCTTCAAGCAAATAGCGACGAAAAGCAATTTGATTGAGCAAGAAATCAGGGAAGTATCCGGTGCATACCATGTGCACAATCTCACTGCGGGGCGGCAGGGAAGAAAGAGCGTGGCGACTACGCACAGAAAGGCCCTGAAGGGTGCTAACGGCGCGATAATGTTTGTCAATTAACTCTTTCAGGCCGTTAACTACAGCACGGTTAAGACCAGGCACTTCGGCATTGCTTGAACCAGTATTTAAACTCTTGGCCATCAATTGCATTATTTGACGGCGCAGATAATCGATATTGCCACCAAGCTCTTCAATTATTTTCACTGCTGTCGATTCACGAGCATCCATGATGCCCAAGAGTAGATGCTCAGGATTGATAAAATTGAGGCCGAAGAATAAGGCATATTCATAGGCACGGTGCAAAGATTGCACTGTAAGATCGCTTAAACCATAAGCCTTTCTGGTTTCACTAAAGCTAGCGGTGGCGCCACCGGCACCAGTGGCAACAACAGGGAGACTAACTGACGGCAGTCCAGAAGAAAGGTCTGGGCGACCGGAGAACGGCAATTCAGATTCTGTTTTACCTTTAACTTGATTTTCCAATTCTTTACTGACAGAAGCTTCGTCAATTTTCATTGTGGCAAGCGCTTCGTTAGCAACACCGCCATATTCGGTCGCCAGGGCAGCAAGAATATGATCAGTACAAATATAGTTGTGCTCGAAGTTTATGCACTCATCTAAAGCAAGCTGCAATACTTGCAAAAGTGAATCGCTTGAACGCTCAAAAACAGAATCCAACATTGGCTAATAATCCAAGAAAGGGGACAAACTAGGTACAGGTGAAGGTCTAGATAGCCAAAATTTGCAAGCAAAACTGGAAATCTATTAGAAAATGCTCACCGTTATAGGCTTATGGGCCTTTTAAGGAGCATATATAGGATAGCAGCAAACTATAATTTACCCTGGGGCAATAAGCCGTTCAGCTTAAGAAGGTATCAGTGAGAATTTTAATATCAAACGACGACGGGGTCTTTGCGCCAGGGCTGGGCACATTGGCGAGGGCCTTGGCTGCCACTGGCGAGCACGAAGTCTATGTCGTTGCGCCAGACAGACAAAGAAGTGCTACCGGTCACTCGGTCACCCTGCACAAGCCACTTAGAGTCGAGGCAGTGGATCTAGCCGTAAACCATGAAGGCGGCATCAAAGCGGCTTGGTCCACCACTGGCACACCATCAGATTGCGTCAAATTGGCTGTTAAACAGCTTCTGCCAGAACCTCCCGATGTAATTATCTCGGGCATTAACTCTGGACCCAATCTAGGCTCGGACGTACTCTACTCGGGCACAGTAGCTGCAGCCATGGAAGGTGCATTCTCCGGATTTCCTAGCATTGCCGTGAGCGCTCAAAAGAACAATCAGCTAGCCTTTGACTTGGCTGCCGAGTTCATTATCGACTTCTTGGGCGTGCTACCAAAAGCACCAATGCCGAACCGTGGCCTATTCAATGTCAACGTTCCCGCCTGCCCGATTGAGCAATTAAAAGGAGTACGGGTAACAGAACTTGGCAAGCGCCAATACAAAGATATATTTGAACGCCGGCACGATCCCAATGGTCGCGACTATTACTGGCTCTCAGGCTGTGCCATAGAAGAAGGCGAATCTGAACTATCAGATGTCTGGGCCCTAGCCAACGGCTATATTACAATCTCGCCTGTTTCCTTCAACATGACCGACCAAAATACACTGGCCAAGCTCAATGAGATGATGACTGTCAATGAATTCTCCCACCACGTTCGATCTGGCAAATAGTTATAAAGCCTTGTTCAAAGACCCCGAATGGCCCTTAAAGACGACCATTGGCGGTTTTATCAATTACACGGCCCTCGGTGCCTTCCTCTTCAATCCGGCCTTCATTCCTATTTGCTTTGTGCTCTGGGCAATTTCTACCGGCTATCTCTTACGCAGCCTGCGTCTCAGTGCCGCTGGCGAACTAGAGAAGCTGCCCGGTTGGACTGACTGGCTTGACCTGATAATTTCAGGGCTTTCCTGGCTGTCGATTGCCGCTGGCTTCTTTTTCTTTGCCCTATCACTATTTGTAATGAGCCTGCTAGTGGGAGTGGGCTACGACATTTCCCATATTTCCAAACCAAACTTTCTTATCTGGTCTGAAACTACATTCTTAGGCATATTCCTCCTCACCCTGGCTCAAAACTTTTTCCTCACCATCTTAATGGCCAACTTTGCCGAAGAAGAACGCATGGCAGCAGGATTTGCTTGGCGCAAAGGTCTACGACGCATAGCCAAAGCACCCTTAGAACTAGCCACCGTATGGCTAGCCAGCTCGGCATTGACGTTCATGGCCCTGGTTCTTCCGCCCATGAGCCTGATTGGAGCGCTATTTACGCCATTTTGCTATTTCTTAGCGCAAATCATTGGTTCGCGCATGATGGGCCAGACCTGGGCTTACATCAATAAAATTGATTCAGTTAAAGCTAATTAGCGCTGCACCACGGTCTTCAACCGGCCTTCGCTGGTGAAATAGAGCTTATGACCGGCAGCTATTTGCGTGGGAAGCACTGTTTTACTGGTCATATAAGGATAGCCCGAGGGCGTGACGGTTGGAGTGTGGCTCAGTTGCTTAATGTAAATGCCTATCCATTTAGCAAAATTCGTAAACTGTGTTCCACCCTCATTGGCTAATTTGCCTACTTGCTTTGAGGCAATATGAGCATAGTCAAAAGCTTCATCGACAGTTTCAGGCACTTTCACAGTGATGTTGTTGCCGCTGCGGCTGATGGCATACGGAGAGCTGGGAGCTTTAACAGAAGACTTAAGCGCTGGAGTAGCAATATTGTTGGTCGCTGGAGTGAGGCTGATGTTAGCAGTGCCGATACCGGGAATAGAGAGCGCTAACTTGCGACCAGAGTTATCAACCTCTTGAATTTTGCTAGCAGCTTTAGCCTTGACCAGGGCTTTCTTTGTGCCATTGGTTTTAGCAGTGGCATTAAGCGTCTCTGGCGACATGGCCTGGCTGGCGGGCAAAGACGCCCCAAGCAAAGCTACCGACAGAAAAACGCAAGCTTTATTAATTCTCATAAACCCTCAGCCCTAGCGATCTCTAAGAAGAACTGATAATCGTCGTCGCCAGCCCAAGATTATGTCACAAAGCGGGTTTGACGAAACAGGCTTTGCATAATTTCTTGATAACCTGTGCTCTGAGCCCTGGTTGGACCGGCTAGAGGCACTTGACTACAAGCGATTATCCGGTATAGTCGCAGATGATAGGGTAGGTTCTGGGCATAAAGCAAAATACCCATGTGATACGATCGAATGGTTCGTATCTTATTGCGCCGAAAGAAAAGACTAGACAGTAACGATGGAAGATTCGCAAAGTAGCAGCAGCAGCAGCAACAATAATGGCACCGTCAAAGAGTCCGAAGACCCTCTTCCGGGACCTTTAAAACGTTTGCTCAGCGGCTTTGTATTCGGTAAAAAAGGAGACGGACAGCGCAGCTAGCGGTGTCTGAATTTATTTTGTACCAAATTGCCTGGATACCAGTTTTAATTCTCTTCAACGCTTTCTTCGTAGCGGCCGAAATGGCTCTTGTTCGTGTGCGGCGCACACGCATAGACCAACTAGCCGAACGAGATAATCTCTTTGCCAAGAAAGTGCAAATTTATTTGCAAGACCCAGAACGCTTTATATCAGCCTGTCAGCTTGGCATTACGATCGCCACCCTCCTCCTTGGTGCTGCTGGCGAAAGTGCTCTAGCCGAGAACATATCAGAATGGACACGACATCTGGGTATGCAAGCCAGCTTGCCAGAGTCGTCTCTAAAGACTTTAGGGCTGCTCTCCTTTGCCTTCGCCTTCACTTTGACGGCCTATATTCAGACAGTTGGCGGCGAACTGCTACCAAAAATGCTTACTTATAGTCGGGCCGAAACAGTAATTCTCTTTACTGTTTATCCTATGCACTTCTGGTGCGTAATCACCTCGCCGTTCTTGGTGATTCTGCAGAAGACCACTGAGGTGGTGGTGAAGCTGCTCAAGATTAAAGACCCACCTTCTATACACTCAGTGCACTCTGAAGAAGAACTGAAGATGTTAGTAACAGCTTCTCATGATGAGGGTGTCTTAGAGCCAGACGAAGAAGAAATGCTGCATAGCGTATTTGACTTCTCTGATACTGTGGCATCGGAAGTAATGACGCCACGAATAGACTTAGTATGCGTCTCAGCTACAGCGACTATTCGCGAGTTTGTACAGGAAGCACTGAAGTGGGGCCACTCAAGAATTCCAGTCTTTGAAGAAGACATGGATAACATCTTTGGCATGGTGCACATCAGAGACGGCCTCAGAGCCATGGTAGAACACAAAGAAAATTCGCATGTTCGTGAGTTTACTCGCAATATTTTGATTGTGCCCGAGAACAAAAATCTCAAAGACCTGCTCACAGAATTCAAACTGACCAAAACCCATATGGCAGTGGTTATGGATGAGTATGGTGGCACCCAGGGCATCGTCACCTTAGAAGATTTGCTCGAAGAACTAGTCGGTGACATCGCCGACGAGCACGAAGTCGTGGAAGAATTCATTCACGAAGAGGCCGATGGCACCTATGTATTAGACGCCAAACTGACCCTTGAAGAAGCAAACGAAAAACTAGATCTAGAAATCGAAGACGAAGAATTCAATACTATTGGTGGGCACGTCTTTGGTTCATTGGGCCGCGAGCCAGTTCCTGGTGATGAAATCGAATCAGAAACGTTTGTGCTGCGCGTACTAGAATCAGATCGCCATCGCATTATCAAGCTGCGTCTAATCCGCAAAGAAACAAAAGAGCTAAAAGACGCTAAGGCTGATAGCCGCGATCAGCAATCATCAACACACAGTAGCCTTAAAAACGGCAATGGCAAGAAGACTACCGAACAAGGTATGCCTTCAGTAAATAGCTAACTCAAATAACCAAAAACATTCAAAACGGAAATATCTAATTGTCCTTATCAAGCAGAGATCTACTTTTAAAGAAAGCTTCAAAAGTAAGAGCAAAAAAACGTCTGGGCCAAAACTTCTTAATTGAGCCCTCGGTTTTAAGCAAAATTGTCGAGAGCCTCAACCTCAAGAGCGATGATCTTGTCATCGAAATCGGTCCGGGACTGGGCTTTCTAACTCAAGAGCTGCTAAAGACTGGGGCCAGGGTGTTCGCCATAGAGCTAGACCGCGAAATGGTTGAACAACTGCAAGAAATTAAACAACCAAATCTCACTGTCATTCACGCCGATTTCTTAGACTTTGACATCAGCTCAATAGCACCAGCGGCAGTGGCAGCCGGGGCAAAAATTAAAATAGTAGGCAACGTTCCCTATCAAATCACTACCCCAATTATCACCCATGTATTTGGTGAAATAGGCGAACCTAAGCCCTGGCTCTCTTCGGTTGAAAGCCTGACCATGACCATACAAAGAGAAGTGGCACTGCGCCTTTCAGCCATGCCAGGCAGCAAGACATACGGCCAACTGACATTGCTCGGCAACTATTACAGTGTTTGCAAAATGATCATGTCGGTGGGCAAAGAATTGTTTGTGCCCCAACCAGATGTGGAATCGGCAGTGGTGCAAATGACTAGACTATTGAAGCCTAGTGTAAAAGTAAACGACGCTCTCTTTCTACGCAAGGTAATTGCCGGTGGCTTTAGAGAGCGCAGAAAAATGCTGCGCAACAATCTCGCCTTCACTCAACTGAGCCAAGAAACTCTGGCAGAGATATTTGAAGAGCTGGCTGTGGCACCATCAGCGCGGGCCGAAAACCTTCCCCTAACGACCTTTGCCCTCTTATCAGACGCCATTCAAGCCAGGCGACAGAAGGAAGACCGAGAAGCAACAGTCTAGACCTGAGAGCACAAGCAATAGCCCATGAACAAAACCTCAATTGAAGTAACAGCGCCAGCCAAGCTCAATCTTACATTTGAGGTGCTAGGCCTGCTTGACGACGGCTATCACGAAGTAAGATCACTTATGACTGCCATAGACTTAAGTGACACTCTGACATTTACTTTTGCACCAAGCCGCGAACCTTCCATCAATATTGCTATCGCCAACAATCTTGGTGCCATTCAAAAAGATAGTTTTCCTCTCGGCAGTGACAATCTCATTGCCAAAGCAATTCGCCTTTACCTGTCGGCTATCGCAAAACCAGTTAGCTTAAAAGTCGACATTTCAATCGTCAAAAAAATACCAATTGGTGCGGGCATGGCCGGTGGCTCAGCCAATGCCGCCGCGACACTTCTGGCCATGAATCAATATTTCAAGAGTTTATCTCTGAGCCAGTTACTTGAGCTTGCTGCTAAGTTAGGAGCAGACGTACCCTTTTGTTTATCTGGCGGCCTTAGAGTCGGCACTGGACGCGGCGATAAACTAAGCGACAAATTGAACAATCAAAATTCAATCGCCCTAGTGATAGCCAAACCGCGCAATCTTTCCATCTCAACCCCCTGGGTATACGGGGCCTATGATGAATGCCCCGAAATCTTTCATCTAGCAGAAAAGCTGCGCGATCGCTACATGAGCGATACCTTGCCCTGTGATTTTGCCAGCCAAGCTCTAGCCCAGGGCAATCTTGCCGAAGCCTTGAAGGCCTTTGGCAACGATTTTGAGCAAGTAGTTTTTCCTCACTATCAAGAACTAAAAGACATCAAACAAACATTCATCAAGCTAGGCGCCATGGGCTGTCACATGACTGGCAGTGGACCCACCATTTTTGCAGTAACAGCTAGTAGAGAAGCAGCCGAGCAGCTCAAAACCGATTTTTACGAAAACTACTGCCAGGTCAATGAAATTGCCTGCGCCACAAAATACGACCCAATAGATCTTTGGGTGAGCCACACCATCGAAAGTGGCGCCCAAGTTTTGGAGGTTACCTGTGAGAGCTAAAGCCAAAGTCAAAGGACCAGAGAAAGTAACCTTAGTGCCCAAGGCCAAAGCTCAGCGCATGATGGATATTCTCTGCCACACCTACCCTGAAGCCGAGTGTGAACTAAATTACGAATCAGATTTTCAGCTGCTAATTGCCGTTGTGCTCTCAGCCCAGAGCACCGATGTCACCATCAATAAAGTCTGTGCTGAACTATTTAAGTATTATCCGACAGCCAAAGATTTAGCCGAAGCCGATATTGAGCACATCAAGAAACTAATTAAGGCCAGTGGATTTTTCAATGCCAAAGCCAAAAACATTCAGGCTTGCGCCCAAGCAATTGTGAGCAAATACAATGGCGTTGTGCCGACCGAGCATGAGCTTTTGACTGAACTGCCTGGGGTAGGACGTAAAACCGCCAATGTTGTGCTTGGGGTCGCCCACGGGGTCTCAGGCTGGAGTGTTGATACCCATGTACAAAGACTTTCACGGCGGCTTGGCTTTACTAAAGAAACAGATCCATACAAGATTGAGCTTGCTTTGCAGAAAGTCTTTCCTAAGCAAGATTGGTCAAAATTATCAATCACAATCATTTGGCACGGCCGCCGCGTTTGCTTTGCTCGCAAGCCAAACTGTGCCGCCTGCCCAGTCAATGAACTCTGTCCATCAGCAGAAGCTTGAGCCGCTGCTAGGCTCAGCTGCTGATAAATAGAGTGTATTAATAGACAATTCCGGGAATTAATAAGCTACGAGCTAGTAATTTAAGCAGAAAGAGGAATGGTAATGACCGACGAAACTGTGTCCAAAGACAAAGTTGAAAGACTGGGGTTCTTTGAAAACATCAGCGAATCTGTAAAACACGTCGGCAAATCTATCGAAACTCAAGGCCGAACTATAAGACAAGAAGACAAGATCTCTTCACTATTGGTCCCGGTTACCTGCATCGGCCTAACAATTGCCGTGACTATAGGCGGATGGGCCCGCTTGATAGTATCAACTTTAGCCCTAGCAGCTTTGCTCTATTATGTGCTGAGCCGCATTGGTATCATGCGCACACTAAACGAGCGTCAAGCAGCTCTAATCTGGCATATTGTTCTCAGTGTCTTTCTGCTCGGAATCACCTTCAGCTTTGTCTTCTTAGAAGTACTCAATCGCATTCGCTGAGCAGAAATAATTAGACTGAACAAAGTGGTCTATCTTCGCTAAACTCGGTTCTGCTCTGTGCAACGCACATGGGCAAAGATCAACCGTTTCAGTTAGTAATTCGCTTCGCACTGATTTCGTAGCACAGCGAATTCGCTTGCTTCGCCCTGTTTCCCCTGACGAAATAAAAGCACTACCGCTCCAAGACTAGGAGATTCGCCCGCTGATTATGCAGTTGACTCAAAGATGTCACCAATTGATAGACTGGTCCACTTAAGAAACCTGGGCCAATGATAATGAGTAATCAACGGCGTCGAGCTATCACCCGAGAGCAGTCATGGTCAATGGCAGTTTTGCCTTTGGCATGGACAGTGATGGCTAGAGCGCGTTCGATCGCATCAAATAGAAAGCTGGCTGTACCGCAGACAAGGCAAGGCCATAAGCAATTTTGAGCGAGCCCTACCAGCACCACAATCTGATCTAGCACGCGAAACCTTGAAAGACCCGTGAGTGTATTTATGCCTTTGGCGATTGCATTTACGCTGCCGATTTTTTTATCATCCGACCATGAAAGCTCCGCCGCCAAAGACGTTTAATTCCACTGTCTGGCAAGCAACAGAGCACCAACAAGATCGTTTTATCACGCTAGCCGATTTAAATCGGCAGCATAAGGTCGTAGGAATGACCGCACCGCAAGTATATCGGCTACTGAGCGAGCCGGATGATGACTTGTCCAAAGATAACTGGATTCGCTACAGCATGGAAAATGTGGGCAAGGTTGGCTTGCTTATGCCACTCTTTGACTCTTGCTCGCTGCTATGCCAGTCCTTTATCTCCGTGAACGATTTGTCGGGAGCATAACCCAGCGCAGCAGCAGCGGCCAAATCCTTTTTGCCGAGCTTCTCATAGGTTTTACCGCGATACTGCAGCGCTTCGAAATTTTTTGGCTCTAATTCGATGGCTTTGTTCAGCCAGGACAGAGCCTTTTGGTACTGTGCGCAATTAAACCTTGTTGAGGGTTGCAATGGCTGAGTTTGGCTTGTTCTCGATCGCCTTGTTTAGTAACTCATCACCATAAGTACCCTGTTTACAGCCTGCTCCGAACCTTCCATTATAGTTTTGGCCGAACTGTACCACTCGCTCCACTGACCACAAGATGTGCCGCACATTCGAGTTACAGCAACGAGCTCACCTTGCCATTCTAGTAGCAGCATAAGCGGTAGAAATCGCTCTTGAAACACCGGAGGAGTAGAATAGTATTTACTAAGCAAAAGGCAAGGGCAACGATTGGGCAACAATGAACTTGAGCGTTTCATGCAAACCATAGCGGCACTTGAGAGACAGTATGGCCGCGTGCCAACTATTCGTGAAATTGCCAACCAACTTGGCGTTAAACCAATGCAGGTGCGAAGTTTCATCAACAAAAATCTAGTGTCTGACAAAATCGACGGCACATCTGTCTTTCACGCCAGCCTGCGAGAGGAACTACTGACAGCCCTAGAGTCTTCATCAATCACTCGCCTCAGACCTCGTATAGAAAGTTGCCTAGGTCAACAGCCGATAGTTACTGCCGACGATGAAGACGCTATAGCAAGCAAGGCACAATCAAGCAACGTCCAGATACAGGAAGAGGACGAGCAAATTTTCGAGCCGACTCATTTGGCACAAATAAAATTGCTTGAGGGAATTGACGACGACTACAACACAAAACTTGCTAAAGCCGCCGAACTATTACTAGCTGGCACCAAAATCCAGATTGTAGTGGAGCTTGAAGAAGGCGATCTTGAACAAGCAAGCTCTGCTATCTCCCTGATCAACAAATTTGCCAATGAACTGGGCGAAATTGCGGTCTGGAACATAGAGCCAAAGCTCAAGGGGAACGCAGCGTATCTATGGGTATCGAGTGGATTGAGCCCAAAGTATCGCTCACAAAGACGACATAAACTGAACATAGAAAATACAACGGACGAGCAGACTGATGGTCATGAAGCGTCAACATAAGACGAGAAAAAAATCGAGAAATTTCCAACATTCTAAAGTTGTCAAATAGGCATCATTAAAATCACGATGACAAACCTACATCGGCGCCTTGTTCAGCGGCGCAGCTGCCGTCAGCGTATCGACATTGAGACAACCAATGGCATGTAAAAGCTTGGCCTGAGCCTGATCAAATTCGATAATGGCGTTGGCTTTGTCTATCAAAGCATCGGTATAAGATTTTTGGGCATTGATGACATCAAGATAAGTGCCCACTCCTTCTTTGAAGCGCAACTCAGCCAGCCTTAAGCCTTCTTCAGCATACTTCACGGCAGCTGTGGTTTCGACAATGAGATTTTCAGTACTAACGCTAGCTAAATAAGAGTCTCTTACTTCCTGAAGAATTTTCTCTAACTCGCGGTTGAACTCTAGCTGTACCCTTCTGGCCTCCCACTGTTTAGCCCGCACCTGAGCCACTTGTTGCAGGCCAAGGCCGCCTAAATTCCACTGCATATCAACGCCAATAGTAAAAAGTGAACGGGTGGTCCAGGGCTTTGGTCCACTTCCACCTGTAGCAAGCGGCAGCCCACCGGCACTACTGATAGCACCAACAGAGGCGCCAGAACTGCTCAGTGATGTCTGTTGAGTTTGCAAACTACTAAGAGAAGCGTTACTGGCATAAGAGCCAGAACCAATGGCCGTTCCAGTGACGGCCACCGAAGGCAATAGTGTCGAACGAGCGACTTTGATAGCATCTTTAGCAGCCAATCTTAGCTGCTCGTATCTTTTTAGTTCTGGTCTTTTATCGATTGCTATCTTCAATAAATCAGCTGGTCTTAAAGCTGAATCTATCAAGCGCGCCTTTGCCACCATTCGATTGCGGATACTAAGATCGGTGCCTTGATCAATATTTAAAATGGTGGCAAGTTTTATGGCAGACTTCCGTCTGGCTACCTGTTGTTTAATTAAGTGTTGGCGATCAGCAGACAGTTGATATTTTGCTTGCAGCACATCAAGTTCGGTATTGACGCCATTATCAAAGAGATCTTGATTGACGACCAAAAGCGTTTTAGAAACTTCTACTGCTTTTACTCTAATCTGCAAAAGCACATCATTGCGCACTAAATCATAGTAACGCTCAGCCGACTCAAGCAACATATCATTGATAGTGCCACTGAGTTCAAATTTTGAGGCGCGATAACGAGCTTGATTTTGTTTGGCGGTATAAAGTATGCCGCCGCCCTTAAAGAGATACTGCTGGAAGCCGCTAGCCATAGTCAAATAAGGGTTATGGATGCCGATTGCTAGACCAGCTGGGCTGACATAATTGCCATCAAGACGCTGATAACTAATGTCATTTGTTATCGATGGCAAAAAACCCGACAAGGCTTCAATGTAATTCCACTTTCTTTCTTGATTGCTGCTTTGCGATATTTTGATGGGCAAATTATTTGAAAGGGCAGAGTTGAGCACATCGCGCAAAGAGATATCAATTGATTGCTCAGCGTCAATACTCAGGGGCGAACCTTCGCTTAGTGTAATGAGCGATTTCAAAACCGGCGGCTTAACAAAGACTTTTTCAGCATCAACAAAAATACTGCCGCTGCTATTGGTTACTTCATTGGCAAGAGAATCAATAGTCTCTCTGGCAGTGGCGTTCTCTGGGCCCAAACCACGTAACTTGGGTAGTTCTTCAGCTGAATTCTCGCCAATACCAGCTGGCCGGGTGCTCGGCACAGGAGAGCCCCGCAAAGCAGGAATGTTTCCAGAATTTGTTTGCTCTCTCGCTCCTTGACTTCCACCGGGTTGCGCCATAGCATCACTAGCGCTTGACGACAGAATGGTCGTAAAAGCTAAAACATATTTGCAATAAGAGGCCAGGCGTGGAAAATGCAATGTAGTCAAGCGCGAGGGGTGAAGTACGAGAGTTCTTGGAGATGTCTACCCTAAGAGTAAACGGCAAAAAGCACAAGCTTAGAGCCACAAGCTGCAATGGTAAACTAATTTCATCAAAGTGATGAGATAGCAGATGTGGATTGTTAGACTGGCTCTGCGCCAGGGTTATACCTTTATAGTACTAGCAATATCGATCATTATCTTTGGTGGATTGTCGATATATAAGATGGCTATCGACATCTTTCCCACTATTGATACGCCGGTGGTTAGCTGTGTCTGGACCTACACTGGCATGTCGCCCTACTTCATGGAAAATTTGGTCACGACAGTGACTGAAAGAGCTTTAACTTCCACCATCAATGGCATCCAGCGTATGGAGTCAAGCTCGCTCTCGGGCATGAGCATCATCAAAATTTATTTGCAAAAGGGTACACCGGTGGGCGAATCGGTGGCTATGGTGTCGTCGGTGGGCACGGCCATTCTGCGGCAACTACCTCGCGGTATCAGCCCCCCTTTTGTCACCCGGTCATCAGCCACCGATGTGCCAGTGATACAGCTGGCCATTCATAGCAAGACCATGACTGAATCTGAGCTGTTTGACATTGCCAACAATCTCATTCGCACTCAGCTTGCCACAGTAAAAGGGGCCCTAATACCATTTCCTTATGGCGGCAAGTATCGCCAAGTCATGGTCGATCTAGATCCACAAATGCTCAGAGCCACAGGCCTTTCAGCTCATGACGTCATCCAAGCAATCAATGATCAAAATATCGTCTCCCCTGATGGCACAGCCAAACTGGGCAGCTTTGAATACATCATGGTGCTCAACAATATGCCTAAAACCCTGGCCCTATTGAACGATGTACCAATCAAGACAGTCAAAGGCGCTGTGGTCTTTCTTAAAGATGTAGCCCAGGTGCACGACGGCTATCAGCCCCAGCTCAATATTGTTAATTTGGATGGTAAACGAGGCCTACTCTTCAATGTATTAAAGAGCGGGGATGCCTCTACACTATCGGTGGTGCAAGGTGTGAAAGACATTCTGCCCCGTATTAAGTCAATTGTGCCAGCCGCCTGTGAAATAGAAATATTAGTAGATCAATCACTTTTTGTGCGCGAATGCGTTTCGGAAGTATTCAAAGAAGCCCTAACGGCTGGTCTTCTGACAGCCCTGATGATGCTTGCCCTGCTTGGCAGCTGGCGCAGTACTTTAATTGTGGCAACCTCTATACCGCTCGCCATACTGGCTTCTATTATTGGTTTAAATTTGGCTGGTCAAACAATCAACTCAATGACCCTGGGTGGACTGGCTCTGGCAGTGGGAATGCTTGTGGACGACGCCACAGTTGAAGTAGAAAATGTGCACCGCAACATGGCCATGGGCAAAGATATTGAAACAGCAATTTTGGATGGTGCCGAACAAGTAGCGCTGCCGGCTCTTGTTTCCACCCTTTCAATATGTATCGTCTTTGTGCCCTTACTATTTTTGACCGAGCCATCCAAGTCGCTATTCGTGCCACTAGGTATGGCAGTGACTTTTGCCATGCTAGCCTCTTATGGCCTATCTCGTACTATCGTGCCGCTGATGTCAAAGCATCTATTAGCCCATGAGCACGAAAGCAAAGGAGAAGAAGTAGAAGTAGTAGCACAGCAAAACTGGCTCAGCCCCTTTATTGCCGTGCACAAATTTATAGACAACAACTTTGAAGCTCTACGAGAACACTATCAAAAGCTGCTCGCGGCGGCTCTTGATCGCCCAATGTTCACGTTGTTTGGCTTTCTCACCTTTTATGCCATATCGCTTTCAATGCTGCCCCTAATTGGCGAAGACTACTTTCCCACCATCGATGGTGGTGCCTTGCGCTTGCATGTTAGTGCCCATTCAGGCACCAGAGTAGAAGAGACAGAGCGCATTTTCAAAAAAGTAGAGAAAGCTCTGCGCCAGACCATTCCATCTAATGAAATCGAATCGATTACACAAAATATCGGTTTGCCTATGAGTGGCATTAACTACGCTTATTCCGACAGTCAGACAGTGAGCGAAGCTGACGGCGAAATCATAGTCACCCTCAAAGAAGAGCGCAAGCACAATACTGAGTATTATCAAAGGCTTGTGCGCAAAATGATGCAACAGCAATTTCGTGATCTTGCCTGTTATTTTCAACCAGGCGACATAGTCACTCAAATTCTCAATGCTGGTCTACCAGCCCCCATTGATATTCGCGTACTTGGTATGCACCGCGATAAAAACTATGAAATTGCCAAACAAATCAAACGAGAGGTTGAGCGCGTTCCCGGTGCCGCCGATGTCTGCTTGCACCAGGTAGTGGATGCACCACACTTAAAATGGCAAGTTGACAGGGTCAGGGCTGAAGAAGTTGGTGTCACCCAAGAAGACATATCAAATGCCTTTTCAACCAGCTTAAGCTCAAGTTTTCAGACCAATCCCAACTTCTGGTTGAACTCAAAGAACGGCGTAGCCTATAACCTGGCGGCCCAAACGCCACAGCGCTCAGTAGCCAGCATGAGTGATATCAACCTGACCAGCATTACGCCAGCCCTGACTGGTTCAGAGCAAACACCGCGAGAGCCCCAACTGTTGATGAACCTGGCCACTGCCACCAGAGCCCAGACAGCAGCGGTGGCGAACCACCTAAATGTGCAACCAGTGTTTGATATTTACGCTGCTTGTCAAGGACGCGATCTCGGTGGTGTGGCAAAAGATATAAAGGTAATAGTCGATCGCGCCAAGGCTAATCTGCCCAACCACAGTGGCACTTTCATTTTCATCGGCGGTCAGGTGATGAGCATGCAGCTCGCTTTCATTGCTTTGATTGCCGGTCTGGCTTTTGCTCTGTTATTGGTCTACTTCTTACTGGTTATGAACTTCCAATCATGGAGCGATCCACTGATTATTCTAATGGCAATACCTGGGGCGCTCTCGGGTATTGTTTGGAGTCTATTTGTTTGCCAGACCACTTTCTCCATTCCCGCTCTCATGGGCACGATTATGACCATGGGCGTGGCCTCAGCCAACTCTATATTGATGATTACTTTTGCCAAAGAACAACTAGCCGAGCATAGCGACATGGATGCCAAGGGAGCGGCACTCAGTGCCGGTTATCAACGCTTCAGACCTGTTATCATGACAGCGACGGCCATGATTATCGGCATGATTCCGATGGCGATTGGTGGTGGTCAGGGCGGTTCTCAAAATGCCCCAATCGGACGCGCTGTAATTGGCGGCCTGCTTGTGGCGACACTGTCGACTCTGATTTTCGTGCCTCTAATATTTAGCCTAGCAAGAAAAAACAAAGCGAAAAAAGAAACCACGGGGTTAACCCATGTGGATAGTTGAACTCGCTCTCAAACGGCCCCACACTTTTATAGTTATGGCCCTGGCCATTGCTCTTTTTGGCGTTATGTCCATCAAGCAAATGGCAGTAGATATTTTTCCCTCAATAGATATTCCTATTGTTAGCTGTGTCTGGACCTACACAGGCATGTCGCCCTATAACGTTGAGAACTTAATTACGACAGTGACTGAGCGCTGGCTCACCTCCACTGTCAATGGCATTGAGCACATTGAGTCGACCTCGCTTTCCGGCATGTCGATTATCAAAGTCTATTTGCACAAGGGCACTGACATTGGTGAAGCAGTGGCCATGGTCACCGCCATGGGCAATGCCGTGCTGGAATATCTACCGGCTGGGATGACCCCACCATTTGTCACTGTATCTAGTGCTACCGATGTGCCGGTCTTGCAACTAGGCATCAACAGCAAGACCATGAGCGAAGCAGAACTTTTCGACATCGCTAACAACTTTGTTCGCAACCAGCTCGCTACGGTTCAAGGAGCCACCATCCCCTTCCCTTATGGCGGTAAGTACCGCCAGGTCATGATCGACCTCAATCCACAGGCCATGGTAGCCTGCGGTGTATCGGCGAACGATGTCACCAAAGCTATCAATTCTCAGAGCATTATTGCCCCTTCGGGCACAGCCAAACTTGGCCCCTACGAGTACATTATGACTCTCAATAATGTGCCCGAGAAAATTGGCGAGCTAAACAATATTCCCATCAAATCTGTTAAGGGTTCTGTCGTTTTCGTCCGTGATGTGGCCTTTGTCCATGATGGCTACCAACCTCAGTTAAACATAGTCAACCAAAACGGCAGGCGGGCTGTACTCTTTAACATTCTCAAAAATGGTACAGCTTCGACTCTGGCCGTAGTTGAAAACGTCAAGCAAGTATTGCCACGAATTAAACAAATCGTGCCAGCGGCCTGCAATATTGAAATATTAGTAGACCAATCTGTATTTGTGCGTGACTGTGTCGACGATGTAATTCGTGAAGCCTGTACAGCAGCAGGCTTAACAGCCCTGATGATGCTAGCTCTTTTGGGCAGTTGGCGCAGTACTCTGATTGTTGCCACTAGCATCCCCCTAGCCATGATGGCATCGATTATCGGCCTGCACATAACCGGTCAAACCATAAATTCGATGACCTTGGGAGGATTAGCTCTAGCCGTTGGCATGCTCGTCGATGACGCCACTGTTGAAGTAGAAAACGTGCACCGTAACATGGCCATGGGCAAAGACATTGTCACAGCCATACTAGACGGAGCCCAACAAGTTGCCACACCAGCAATGGTATCAACTCTTTCAATCTGCATAGTCTTTGTTCCGGTGGTCTTCTTAACTGAACCATCTCGGTCACTCTTTGTTCCCTTAGCAATGGCTGTGGTGTTTGCCATGCTGGCCTCTTATGGGCTATCGCGCACCATCGTTCCCCTCATGAGCAAGCACCTCTTGGCCCATGAACACGAAGGCCCGGAAAAAGAAGAGTCTCCCGAGATACCTCACAAGAAGCCCGGCTTTTTCCGTTCAATTTATTTAGTTATCGATGGCGGCTTCGAATTTCTCAGAGAGCAATACAAACATGTACTGGAGCAAGCTCTCAATCATCCCCGCCTCTCCATTGGGATTTTCCTGACCTTCTATTCCTGCTCCTTGCTCTTGCTACCAATGATTGGTCAAGATTTCTTCCCTGCTATCGATGCTGGGCAGTTAAGACTGCACGTCAATGCCCGCCCCGGCACAAGAGTGGAAGAAACCGAGCGCCTGTATAAGAAAATCGAACAAGCCATTCGCCAATTGATACCAGAAGATGAAGTCAAACTGATTACCGACAATATCGGCATGCCAGTCAGCGGCGTCAACTATGCTTTCTCAGATAGTCAGACCATCTCCGAGGCCGACGGTGAAATTCTCGTCACCTTAACAGAAGAGCGCTCTCATCCCACGGTTTACTATCAAAAAGAAATCCGTAAGATGCTCACCCATGATTTTCCCTCAGTAATCTACTATTTCCAACCGGCCGATATCGTCACCCAGATTCTCAATGCCGGGCTGCCTGCGCCAATCGATATACGCATAATTGGCTTAGACCAGGCCAAAAACTATGAGCTAGCTCAAAAAATCAAGCGCGACGTAGCAAAAGTTAGAGGTGCAGCCGATGTCTGTTTGCACCAGGTAGTAAATGCACCACAGTTTGTCTGGTCTGTCGATCGTACCCGAGCCAATCAAATGGGCTTGACCCAACGGGACATTTCCAATTCATTCTTAATTTCGCTTAGCTCTAGTTTTCAGACAGCTCCCAACTTTTGGCTCAATACCGAAAATGGTGTCAACTACAATTTGGCGGCGCAAACACCACAGTACAAAATATCTAGCTTAGATGATATGCGCATAACAGCGGTGACCTCATCGACCTCTAGCGCTAAAGCCGCCGCTCAGACTGCCAATCAAGCGCAAGCACCAATTGTGGTACAGCCGCCGCTCTTAACTAACGTTGCTGCTTTCGATAGAGCTGGAACGCCAGCTGTGGTTAATCATCTCAATGCGCAACCGGTCTTTGATGTCTATGCCGCCTGCCAGCAAAGAGACCTCGGTGGGGTATCAGCTGAAATTGAGAAGATTTTAGCCAAGTATGAAAAAGACCTGCCCAGAGGCACCTTCCTTGTTATGGGAGGCCAGGTCAATAGTATGAAGTCGGCCTTTGCCGCCCTGATATTCGGTCTGGTATTTGCCCTACTGCTCGTCTACTTACTTTTAGTGGTGAACTTCCAGAGTTGGCTTGACCCCCTCATTATCTTGATGGCCATTCCAGGTGCCTTTACAGGCATTCTCTGGAGTCTCTTTGTCAGCCAAACGAGCTTTTCTATTCCTGCGCTCATGGGCACAATCATGACCGTTGGTGTGGCCTCGGCCAATTCAATTTTGATGGTGACGTTTGCCAACGAGCAGATGGCCGAACACAAAGACATGGACGCCTGGCATGCCTCTCTTAACGCTGGCTACCAGCGCTTCAGACCAGTAATGATGACAGCCACAGCCATGATTATCGGCATGATCCCCATGGCCATTGGTGGTGGCCAGGGCGGCTCTATGAACGCTCCCATTGGTAGGGCGGTAATCGGCGGCTTAACTGTTGCCACATTCTCAACCTTGTTATTTGTACCCCTGATGTTTTCTCTATTGCGAAAGAGGCCGAAGTGACAATTAACCGAAAAACCGCTCAATCTAAAGCTAGACAGCGCAATGAGAATGGCCTAGGCAAGCTAATCATTGTCGTGATTGTGGTGGTGATAATTCTCGCCACCCTTCTTGTGCTTGGTTTACTGCCTCGCTTTGAACGCAAAAAAGATCTAGACAAAGCCACCAGTGAAACTATCGACGCACTGCCTGTAGTGCGGACAATTGTCGCTTCGCTTGCCAATGAAACTGAAAAGCTTGTCTTACCCGCTAACATTGGCGCCATCCAGTACACTACAATTTATGCTCGAGTCGATGGCTACCTCACAGGCCGCATGGTTGATATCGGCGACCTGGTAAAGAAGGGCCAGCTCCTGGCTGTCATAGATACCCCCACTGTAGACCAAGAACTAGAACAAGCACGTGCCGATTTACTTAGAGCCAAGGCCACCGTTGACCAAACCAGAGCACAACTAAAAGAAGCCGTGGCCCAAAAAGCAACAGCCCAGGCCAATGTAGTAAAAGCAAAAGCCAATGTTGACTATGCCACAGTAACGGCTACTCGTTGGTCTAACTTAGCCACGAGAGGGGCAGTTAGCCTTCAGTCTCGAGATGAGAAAGTACGGTTTCTCGATACGACCTCAGCCGAACTAAAAGCCCAAGACGCTGATGTGCTAGCAGCAGAAGCAAAGATAGTAGCGGCCCAATCACAGATACAAGAGTCACTGGCCGAAGTCAAAGCCAAGCAAGCTGAAGTGCGGCGCTTAGAAGTAGAGCAATCGTTCCAAAAAGTATTGGCACCATTCGATGGCATTATCACTTTGCGCAAAGTCGACCCCGGTGCACTGATCACCAAGGGCAGTCAGTCGAACAACTTAGAGTTATACCAACTAGCCCGCATCGACAGGTTGAGGGTCTACGTCAGCGCTCCCCAGCGTGTGGCCCGCTATCTCAAGGCCGGGCAACTGGCCGAAATTACAGTACCTGAATTTGCCGATCGCAAGTTCAACGGCGTCGTCACCAATGTTAGCGGTGCTCTTGACCCTAGTACAAGAACTCGACAAACAGAAATTCAAATTGACAATAAAGACCGCTCACTGCTGCCAGGCATGTACGCTGAAATCAAATTAACTGGTGCCAGAGACGGTAAATGGATTCGCGTACCAGGAACGACTCTAGTAACCAGGCCAAGTGGACAGTTTGTCATTGTAGTCAAAGACGGCAAAGCAAAATATCAACCAATTGTCATTGGTCGCGACTTTGGTAGCGAAGTGGAAGTTAAAGAAGGACTGAGCGGCGGCGAGCACGTGGCAGTGAGCCCCAATGACGATTTAATTGACAATGAGCCAGTGCAAGAGCAAGAACTTAAGCAAGACAAAGAATCAAGCGAGTAAGCGGTCTTTATCAAGATTTATTCTAAATTTATTCAACTAAGCCAAGTAAAAATGTGCCACCGACAAAGAGACTAAACGCACCAGCTAGCCCGCCGCCAAGAAGATACAGTGGCCGCCAGCTAGAAGCTGTGCCGAAACCACCGAGCGATAAGAGAGCAATACCGGTATTAGATGCCACCAGACCAATTACAAAAGCTGCCAGCATAGCTATAGCAGTAGATTGAGAAGCGACACCACCAACGGCCGATAGCAATAGAACCTGGGTCGCTGTTTCAGCACCAATACCGTGAAGCATACCAATAGCAAAGGTTCCGCGCGCCGAAAGTACCGGTTCTTCTTCATTCAAAGCCTGCTTTGTCAGCTTAGCAAAGGCACCTCGCAAAAGAGAATAGAACGCAGTCCAGCGACTTTTGAACTTGAAAGTATCGGCATTTTTGATGGCACCAAATACAGTATTAAGTAAGTACAAACCAAGAACCACAAGAGTGACGCCAACCACCCGTTCCATAACACCATCAATCCAGGCTGGCAAAAGAGCAGCAAATGAGATAGCAGCCAGACCAAGCACAGAAATAACCAGAGCATGCCCTAGAGCATAGGCCAGAGATAGCGTCAGGCCTTTCCGGCGCAAGCGAGGCTCTCCGGCACTGGCACCGCAGATATCAACCAGGGCAGCGATATGATCAAGGTCTATTCCATGCCTAAGGCCGAGAATTAGTGCTGTTCCCAGTAGAGGAAGTTGAATCAATTAAATCGCCTGCTCAGTAATATTTGACTCTTTTTTCAAAGCTGTGGGTAATTCTATAAACAACGCCGATAGATTGCTATCCCATTTGGCAGAGCATAGTACCTCATGATCATAATCAATTCTGCACTGCTCCAGAAAATCAGTGGCAGTTATAACACGATCACCTTTGCTATTGCGCAGCTTCATCAGTCTTCCACCACTAGCCTGGTTATGCACAGGCAGAATGAAAAAGCCATTTTCTCTCTGCAACAGAGCAATGGTCTCATGCCCAGCAAAATATGACGAGTAGATCTCAGCGTCTAAGTATAGATTTCCATGGTCGATACGAATTTTATTCATTGTTAGCGAATCATGGAGATGAAATACCTAATCGCGCCTCTATTTTGGCCACCACCAGGTCAGCGGACTTTTGCACAGATTCAGATAATTCTAGACCAAGTCCTAAATTCTCTCCTTCAATCAAATAAACACTGACATCTTGAGGAAACTCCTCTTTGAATATTTTCTTCCCGGCGTATAGGGCATGGTCCCAGCGAAATCCATGGAGGTTAAAGGCTGGCTCGGGTATGTTAGCCAGAAATTCGCCCGGTGCTTCAAAAATTGCTCCGGGCTCGGCACCACATTGATTAGCATCGATAATAATCAAGGCCGAACTGCCGCGGGCTTGAAACATCACTTCCATACCAGCCGTTCCGGCGTCAAATAAGCGAACTTCCTTATTACAGTCAAGCGCTTGTGACTCCATCAAGCGGCGCACCACGTAGACGCCAACACCATCGTCGGAGCGATTACTATTGCCGCAACCAATAATGCTAATCACTTCAAGCTGTTCTAAATCGAGCTAGCTCTTTGCCAGTCTTGGCATCATGGGCATGCACGGTGCAGACCAAGCATGAATCGTAAGAACGAGCCACATGACCAACCTCGACTGGGTCAGAAGAATCCTTAATTGGCGTACCGATTAAAGCTTCTTCGATTGGTCCGCGAGTGCCCTCGCTATTGCGCGGTCCAACGTTCCAGGTAGTAGGTGCAATAATCTGATAGTTTTTGATCTTTCCGTCTTTAACATCTATCCAGTGACAGAGTGCGCCGCGAATGGCTTCAGTAGCACCCCAACCCTGGCCATCTTGCTCAGTGGGCTTGATATACCAGGGCTCATTCAGCTTGAATTCACGAAGGCAATGCTCGATGTTGCGATAAATCGCTTTCATTTCATGCATTCTGGCAAAGTGGCGGAGAAGCACACTGGCCCCGCCCATCTTTTTATACATATCGAGGATAAGTGGATCATGATGCTGCCAGGCTTCAGAATGCTTGCCTCCATAAATTAGCTGACGAGAAATAGCGCCAGCTTCTAGACGACCAAGATCCATGTGCTGCACAGCTGTAGCCCAAGAGTATTTACCGTTGAAGTCTTGATCGTTTTTAGAAATTGGATCGGTAGTTCTATCATAAGGATGAACTGGACCTTTTTCGTTGTACCAGGCATGGGTCATATCTTCACGACAGAAACCTTGCTCCATTAGCTTGTGAGTATCATTCTTGCCATCATAGGTTCCACTGGGCATGCGCATAGCGGCATTGCGCCCAGCTACAGTTGGCTTTTGATACTTGTCTTCGTGGGGCAGATAGCCCCAGGTGATGTATTGACCTGGGCCCTTACCGTATTTATCTAAGCCAATATCAAGCGCCATCTTCCACATCATGCCAAGATCTGAGTTAGCGTGCTCTGGCTTCTCATCAAGCCACTTAATAAAATCGTCGTAAGACTGAATCTCTTCATAGCGCTCCAGACTGCAGCCAAACCACATAGGCTCCATCCAGTTTTTTCGGAAATGCTCCAGAATAGACCAAGAGCGGGTAACATCAGTCAAGGTCGGAGCGCACATCACACCACCAGGCACCATATAGCTTGAGTGCGGCCATTGGCCACCAAACAAAGCGTAGATTTCCACTGGTCGCCCTGAAATAGTCACTCCTAACTCATAGTTAGTACCAGTAAAAGGCGCCCAACGCCTGACTGCTTCTTCATAGAATTTACTGCTCTTATAATTCTTGTTGATCATGTCGATCATAAATAGAGCGTAATGGTGCCGCGGCAAGCTCTGAAGACTCTCCGAAAGCTGACCAATATTACGAGCAAGAATGGCGTTGCGCGGCACTTCTGTCTGCCAGGCTGTATCGAGAGCCCAGGCCGCACAAGTGAGGTGCGAAGCACCACAAATACCACAAGCACGAGGGGTAACAACCAGACCAGCTTGGGGATCTTTGCCTCGCAAAATTACTTCGAATCCCCGAAATAATTCGGCCGAAGTCCAGGCATTGACCACCACTCCATCTTGTATATCAACTCGAACGTCAAGGTCACCCTCGACCCGTCCAACTGGTGATATGTCCAGCGTCTGGATGTTACCCGCCATTTTCAGCTCCTCGTCTTAAACGACAAACATATCCTCTTCAGCCCACTTCGGTGCTGCTAACTTAGCCGCACCAGAATATTTGACATAGGCCAGAGGCTCAACTCCCTTAGGCATTTCCTTAGGCATTCCCATGACAGTCTGAGTTTTGAACACTGTGCCTGGGGCCAAGTCATGAAATGGAAACTCTGGTTCCGTGCAACCCAAACATGGCATACCAGCGCGAGTCTTAGACGACTGCCGGTTCCATAGAATACGATTGCAAGGCGAATGGGTCATCGGGCCACGACAACCGAGGTCATAGAAGAGACAACCGTTACGTTGACCAAACTGAGTGGTTGATACTTTATAAGCAAAATGCATGTTGCGCGTGCAACCAGTTTGCGTAAAGCTCTGGAAGAAAGTCTTAGGTCTCTGGAATTCATCAAGACTGAGATCACCAGCTCGTCCAGTGGCAACTGCCACCAGTATCTGGGTGACCCAATCAGGGTGAGCGGGGCAACCAGGGATGTTAATTACAGGAAGACCAGCCTTGCCTTTGAATTCTTTGCCAAGAAATCCACCATGATTTCGTTTTAGAAACTGCAAGCCATCAGATTCAGAAGGATTTGGAGCCATGGCCGGTATGCCACCCCAGGTGGCACAGTCTCCGATAGCAACAACGAAATCAGCCACCTTGGAGAGATCACTGACCCAATCTTTCATTGCTCTTCCAGCAAAGCGATTCCAGGCGCCGGTACCATTTGGAGCCTTTACGACAGTACCCTCGAAAACAAAAATATCGAGCTTAATCTTTCCTGATACGCAATCTTTAAGCAGTTGCTGCAAGTTTGTTCCGAGCTCGACTCCAAGAGATGGATGCCACAGTATATTGATGCCAAAATCAGTGACCAAATCACAAGCGCTGGGCTCTTCGGCATTGAGAAACGACATCGTATTGCCAGAACAAGCTCCGCCCTGAAGCCACAAGAGATTTGCCATTTGCTTAGAACTCCATGTCAGCCGATGTGGACTTTCAAAAGAACAGGAAATAGAAATATCAAAAGCGTATATCGAGAAAAAAACGTAGCGCGCTTCTACTTAGTATACGCCTTCAGCAAAAGTGCATAGTTAATTTCACAAATGCCATTTCCCTTGGCAAACAAGAAATAGAACGAAGCTAACTGCTAGCGGTGGTATCCTAGAAAAGGCGATGACTATATTTAGAGGAACTTCTAGTGACTGGTCAATTGGCGCATCATCAATATGAACAGGCACTGGCTGCTCTCGACGCCGAGTCAAGCCCGATTGAAAAAGTAGAAATGCTCATGGAAATTGCTATGGGTCTGCAAATGAAGCCCAAGAATTTGCAGCAACTTTTTGACGCAGTGGCGCTATACGAAAGAGCTATCGAACTTTGTCCAAGTGAAGAAAACTTGCTCAAAGCCCGCATCAAAGCAAGACGAGCAACGGCTTTGCAAGTAATTCCAGGTGAAAGCACAGAATATTTAGAAGCCGCCCAGCTTGAGCTAATAGAGGCCCTAAAAGAACTAGAGTCGGCCGGTATCGCCGAAGAAGTTGCCGAGATACAAATGAATCTTGGCTTAATTGCCCAATCATTGTTTCCGTTTGGCAAAGCCAGAATTACAGAAGCCATCGATTGGTACCAGAAGGCACTAAGAGTCTTCAATCGAGAAAATTATGCTGCTGAGTATGCCATTTTACATAACAACCTAGCCACGGCCTTTCTCTCGATACCAGCCAGTGACGAGCGGGCAAAAATAAGAGAGGCTCTAGCGGTGCAATCATTTGAATCAGCTCTCGAAGTAATCACCATAGAAGACAATCCCAGCGAATACGCTATGCTGCAAAACAATCTCGGCAACGCACTGCAGTACGTTTCTTCTAGTCACGCCCTGGAAAACAATCTACGTGCTCTTGCAGCCTACGATCAGGCCCTGCGAGTGCGCACTGAAAGAACCACGCCCTTACTTTACGCCAGCACAATAGCAAACAAGGCCAACTGTTTATGCAATTTTGGCGAAAGGGAAAAACTTGAAGAAGCGCTCGAGCTATGCCGCTCAGCCCACAAAATATTTATTTCGCAGGAACAAGGTAATGTTCAAGTACTAATTGACCGCATAGCAGAAATTGAAGCGCAATTAGGAAGCAGCCCTACCAACATAACAGACCTAAAAGCACCAGCCAGCAATCATGAGTTTGGTACAGATCGAGCTAAATAAAAGTTTCGAGCACATTCAGCGAGAGGCCGAAAATGGAATTGATGCAACAGAATCTAGCAAGCGGACAAATGGATATTGCCAGCACATTAGTTTGCTTAGTGCTTGCCCTTGTCTTTGGAGCTGGTGGTGGCGCCCTCGGGGGCATGAAACTGGGAGGGCAATTTATTGGCAATAAACTCTCAGCGATGATGGGTATGACCTTCGGCGTAATCGCCGCTCTACCCGGCACGATTCTAGGCCTGATTGTTCTCAAATTTGTATAAGAGGAGGTAATTATGTTTGACAGTATGGGCGACGCACTTACCCTTCTTTGCCGCGGACAGCTTGTAAGAAATTTTGGCACAGTAGTGGTTTTAGCCATAACCGGCAATCTTATTGCTGCCGTTCTTATGATGGTCATGTTCAAGGCTGGCCTCAGCCTGCTTATCGCCGTTCCGGTTGCTAGCCTGGTTGCCGGTGCTATACAACCATGGCTATTCAAGGACATTAAATTCCACTAGGAGCCCTATGTCATCTCCCGACGCAATCACAAAGGCTCAAGACAACAAGCAAAGTCTGGAAAAGCTACTGCAAGATATTGAATCGCTCCAAATAGTTGTGGCGAGCTTTGATGAGCGCGAACGCAATACGGTTGAGGCACTGCGAAGAGCTATTGACGCCTTGCACAAAGAGGCGCTGACTCAATTAATCAGGTCATTGAAAGCCACTCCAGAAGCAATGGCAGCTTTGAAAGAAGCCAGCACTGACGACATCGTCTACTCAGTTTTACGTCATCACAATTTAATTAAGCCATCACTGAACGAACGAATTGAACAAGCCCTGGATTCAGTAAGACCCATGCTCATAGGGCATGGTGGCAACGTTGAACTAGTTGAGATTGTTCTGCCAGACAGAGTAATGGTGCGCTTAATTGGTGCTTGTAGCGGTTGCCCCGCTTCAGAATTGACCTTGAGCGAAGGGGTAGAAAAAGCCATCAAAGAATTCTGCCCAGAGATTACGACAATAGAAAAAGCCAAAGGGGTTTGCAATCAACCCTCCGCAGCAAATGTTCAATTTATTAGCCCCTTTGCCAAGCCCGAGCAAAATTGGGTCTTCGCTGCAAAACTAAGCGATATTCCCTTTGATCAAATTATGACTGTCGAAGTAGAAGGGCAATCAATCTTGCTGAGCAATACTGACGGCAAAATCGTCTGCTATCAAAATGCTTGCTCGCACTTAGGAATGCCACTAGATTCAGGTGAGGTAAAAGAGGGCATTCTAAAATGTCCCTATCATTCATTTGAATATCTACTCAAGAGCGGTGAGTGCCTGACCGTGCCGGAAGTACAGCTACATACCCATGCTGTGCGTGTCACTGGCGACCAAGTTGAGGTCAGCTTCTCGTGAGCAGCAAAAAGGTCAGCCTAAAAATTACACCAGATGCCTCGCTGCGGGTAAATTCAGCACGCCTTCTGGCAAGTAGAACCATGATTGCAGACAAGCCAATTGTTGTCTTAGGTAGTGACCGCGAGCCCCAAGAACTATCATCACCTGTAGTGCCAGATTCTCGCTCTTGTTTTGGGCCGCGCGCTGCCTGCCTAGCTGACGATGGCCGTTTGATTGTGTCTGACACCGGACACCACCGTTTGCTGGGCTGGAATAACCTGCCGCAACAAGATCGCCAAGCCGCTGACTGGATCTTTGGCCAGCAAATTGGTTGCGAGGGTCGCAATGGCAATAGCAAGACTAGTGCCACCACACTGAATGTACCAACTGGCATCTGTATTTTAGGCAGCGGCACATCAAGTAATGGCCTGGCAGTAGCTGACGCCTGGAACCATCGGATTTTAATTTGGCACAAGATTCCTGAGTACAGTAATGTCACTGCCGATGTGGTACTAGGCCAAAAAGACTTTTCCGCTAGCCAAGCCAACCACGGCAAAGATAGCCCTGACAAAGATACGCTGCATTGGCCATATGGTGTCTATAGCCATGGCAACAAATTGTTCGTGGCTGACACCGGCAATCGGCGAGTATTGATTTGGAATCAAATACCCCAGAGCAATGGTCAAGGAGCTGATTTAGTCATTGGTCAAACCACATTTACCAACCGCGATGAGAATGCTGGTGCCGATCCCAGTGCCATGAGTATGCGTTGGCCCCACGGCATGACCATCTGGAATGGTTATTTTTGCGTCAGCGATGCGGGCAACAACCGCATTCTCCTGTGGAGCGGTTTGCCGACCAGCAACGGCGCCCCGTCAGATCTTGTGCTCGGACAAGCAGACCCTACCCTGGTTGACCACAATCAGTCTCTATATTGGCCCCGCGACAACACCTTAAATATGCCCTATGGCCTCACGGCAAGAGGCGACTGGCTAATTGTTGCCGACACCGCCAACTCACGCTTACTGGGCTTTCATTCCGCCGATATAAATAGCAGAGAAGCCAGTGCCCTGGTGGGACAAACTGACTTTCACGAGAAAGGTGATAACCGCTGGCAATCCCCCAAGCAAGACAGCTTCTGCTGGCCCTATGGAGCCAGCTGCAACGAGCATTCAGACATGTTAGCAGTAGCTGATTCTGGCAATAACCGGGTGTCAATCTGGAAGTTCAGCCATGACTAGTTCTCAGAAAACACAGACTACCATTTGTTGCTGGGCCATCAGAGTCAGGGGCACGGTTCAGGGTGTAGGCTTCAGGCCCACGGTATTCAAGCTCGCCCATCAAAATGGTATCACAGGCAGTGTCTTGAATGACGGCGATGGTGTTCTCATTGAAGCCTTTGGCAAGCAGAGCGCCCTAGCTGATTTCGTCTTGGCAATTGAAAATAATTCACCGCCGTTAGCCCATATTGAAGAGATTTCGCATTCAACCATAACGCCATTGCCAGAGGCAATACCTGCAACTTTCACCATCAGCAAAAGCCACAATAGTGAAGCGAAAACCAATGTTTCAGCAGACGCCGCCACTTGTGCCGCCTGTATCGAAGATATATTTAGTCCTTTCAGTCGACGTTTTCGCTACCCCTTTACCAACTGCACCCACTGCGGACCGCGCTTATCCATTGTCAAATCGATACCTTATGACCGGGCAATGACGAGCATGGCTAAGTTTCCAATGTGTTCTGATTGCAAAAAAGAATACGAAGACCCCGAAGATCGCCGCTTCCACGCCCAACCCAATGCTTGCCATGTCTGTGGCCCACGGGCCTGGCTAGAGCGCTGCGATGGCAAAGCAGTATGTATCGAGAGCATGACTCACTTAGATGATGTCGATGCTACCGCCACCTTAATTCAACGGGGCGAGATTGTAGCAATTAAAGGTATCGGCGGTTTTCATCTAGCTTGCGATGCTAGCAACGAAAAAGCAGTAGACAAACTGAGACAGCGCAAACTGCGCTTCCACAAGCCCTTTGCCTTAATGGGCCGCGACTTAAACATAATCAAACAATATTGCCAGGTAAGTGCCGACGAAGAGGCACTGTTGAAGAGTCACTGTGCCGCAATAGTCTTGCTAGAACAAACAGATAAAAAACTGGCACCAGCAGTAGCACCAGGACAAACGACATTGGGCTTTATGCTGCCTTACACGCCGCTTCATCACTTATTAATGAAAAGACTGACAAAGCCCATTATCCTCACCTCTGGCAATCTCTCCGATGAGCCACAGTGCACCGACAACGATGAAGCACGAGAGCGCTTAGGAAAAATTGCCGATTATCTTTTACTCCATGACCGCGACATAGTGAACAGACTAGATGATTCGGTGGTGAGGGCAAAAGCCGATGGAACAAGTGAAGTCTTAAGGCGAGCACGAGGCTACGCCCCCTCGCCGATAAAACTACCGGCAGGCTTTGAGTCGGCTCCTGATATTCTTTCTATGGGCGGCGAATTGAAAAACACTTTCTGTTTACTACAGAATAATCGCGCCATAATTTCACAGCACATGGGCGATCTAGAAGAAGCAAATACATATAAAGACTATAAAAAGAACCTCGACCTCTATCAAAATTGCTTTCAATTCAAACCAAATCGCATAGCCATAGACTTTCACCCAGAGTATTTAGCGAGCAAACTAGGTGAGAAACTGGCAGAAGAACAAAGCCTACCTCTCGACCAAATACAACATCATCATGCTCACATTGCTTCTTGCCTCGCCGATAACGGTTGGCCGCAAAAGGCCGGCCCGGTCATTGGCGTGGCCCTGGATGGTCTAGGCTATGGCCTCGATGATACCTTCTGGGGCGGGGAGTTTTTGCTGGCCGACTACGGTAGCTTCGAAAGGCTGGCAACATTTAAACCAGTAGCCATGCTCGGCGGAGCTCAGGCCATGCGCGAGCCGTGGCGCAATACCTATGCCCATCTCATGGCAGAAATGGGCTGGCCCCGCTACAAAATGGACTACGATGATATTGAACTGACTCGCTTCTTGGAAGCAAAGCCTTTAGCTACATTCGATTCTATGTTGAAGACCAGAACTAACTCCCCCCTAGCCTCTTCCTGCGGTCGATTATTTGACGCCGTAGCTGCTGCCATGGGCATCTGTCGCGATCAAGCAAGCTATGAAGGTCAAGCAGCCATTGAAATGGAAGCTCTTGTAGACCAAGAAGTGTTAGCTAAAGAAAGTGAATTACTAGCCTATCCTTTTGCTTTCCCTAAACTAAAAACAGGACTAAAAACAGGATTAATTACTGGTCTGCCCTATATAGAACCATTGGCCATGTGGCAAGCACTGCTTGGCGACCTTACTTTAGATACGGCACCAGGCGTAATGGCTGCTCGCTTCCACAAAGGCCTGGCCAAGGCCATAGTGGCAATGATTGATAAACTCTGCTATCAAGAAGAAACTAGGTGGCTTGCCACCGTAGCGCTGTCGGGTGGTGTATTTCAGAACAAATTATTGCTCAAACTAGTAAGAGAACGCCTCCTGACGAAAGGTTACGACGTACTATGTCACCAGCAAGTGCCAACCAATGACGGTGGAATATCACTGGGCCAAGCTGTAATATCAGCGGCAAAGCAAATTGAACAAAAGGAGCGAAGCCATGTGTCTTGGCATACCTGGGCAAGTCGTTGAGATCGTCGACGCCGCAAAGAAACTAGCAAAGGTTGAAGTATCTGGCGTCCGAAGGCAGGTAAGCCTGGCCTGTATAGTCAGCGAGGAGCATCCCATAGAGGCTTGTATTGGTGACTGGGTGCTAGTACATGTTGGTTTTGCCATGAGTCGAATCAATGAAGAAGAAGCGAAAAAGACCCTGGAGCTATTAATGGAATTGGGTGAAGCCCAAAAAGAACTAGAGTCTATGCAAAGTTCGCCAGATATAAAGCTAGTAGGCAATAGCTGATGGCCAGCGACGAATTGAAAAACCTCTATCCCTTCTTACACTTGCAAGGTCAAGAAGAGTCAAGCGCAATTGAAGATTTAGCGTCATCAATAGAGCAAAAAGTAGCCCTTGGTCTAGCTGAAAAAGAACGTTTTTTCAAAGAGAAGGCTAGCGACCTGGTGGCTGTCAGCCAAGCAATAGCGGCAGTCTACAAAAATAAAAAACGCATGTTTGCCATGGGCAATGGCGGCTCTAGCTGTGATGCCGCTCACTTTGCCGTAGAGTTTCAGCATCCGATTACCACCGGTCGACCGGCTCTACCAGCGATTTGCTTGAGCACAGACACGGCTTTTATAACAGCAGTAGCAAATGACGTTGGTATTGATCAAATCTTCTCCCGCCAGGTTGAATCACTGGGCAGCAAGGGAGACGGCTTGATCGGCTTTTCCACCAGCGGCAACTCTAAAAATTTGATCGAGGCCTACCGCAAAGCAAAAGAGATGGGCTTGACCACCATCGGACTGAGCGGCGGAGACGGAGGTATAATGGCCAGCTCCGGACTAGTAGATCACTGTCTGGTGGTGCAAACTGACTCTATACATCGGGTACAAGAAGTACACCTAGTTTGCTATCACATTATTTGGGATCTCGTTCATACCTTGTTAGCTAACCACCGCGGACAAATCTAGAGGCAGACATGAAGTATGTTGATGAATTTAGAGACCCTGAGCTAGCCAAAACATTACTGGCTGAAATTGAGCGACTACTGCCGCAAATTGAAGCGACAAAGCACCGCCCGCTTCAATTAATGGAATTCTGCGGTGGTCATACCCACACGATCTTTCGCTATGGCATTGAACAACTATTACCAAAAACAATCGAACTTGTGCATGGCCCTGGCTGCCCTGTTTGTGTCTTGCCAATGGGAAGAGTTGACGACTGTGTCGCCTTGGCAGAACGCCCTGAGGTAATATTCACCACCTTCGGTGATGCTATGCGTGTACCGGGTTCAAAGAAGAGTTTGCTGCAAGCTAAAGCCGATGGCGCTGATGTGCGCATGGTCTACTCGCCCCTCGACGCCCTTGATTTAGCCAAGAAAAATCCCACCAGAGAAGTAATATTCTTCGCTCTTGGATTTGAAACGACAATGCCCAGTACTGCCCTGACTGTCTTACAAGCAGAAGAAGACGGTGTACAAAACTTCTCTCTGTTTTGCAATCATATAACTACCGTACCCACTATCAAGGCCATCTTAGACTCGCCCAGCATGCAGCTTGATGGTTTCGTTGCACCAGGACACGTCAGTATGGTGGTCGGAGAAGAACCCTTTCATTTTGTGGCGGCACGCTATAAAAAGCCCATCGTAATTACTGGTTTTGAGCCCCTAGATATTTTGCAATCGATTTGGCTGTTAATCAAACAAATAGCTGAAGGACGCTGTGAAGTAGAAAATCAATACGCCCGGGTGGTGGCTGCTGATGGCAATACCCCGGGGCTCAAAGCAATCGCCAAGGTCTTTGAGTTACGCGATTATTTTGAATGGCGTGGTCTTGGATCAATAGATCACTCTGGCGTAAAAATGAAAGAGGCCTATGCTCAGTTTGATGCCGAGAAAAAATTCTCAATGCCCAATCTCACCATCGCTGATCCGAAATCATGTCAATGCGGAGAAGTCTTAAAAGGGGCGATCAAACCCTGGGAGTGCAAGGTATTTGCTTCGGCTTGCACGCCTGAAACGCCAATGGGTGCACTTATGGTGTCTTCTGAAGGAGCTTGTGCCGCCTACTACAATTTTGGCAATCTGCCACAAATTATGGCCTTAAAACTAGAGCAAGAAAAACTAGAAAGCGAGAAAATCTCATGAGTTCCTCACAGATGCGCAAAAGAACCGGCGTAGTGAGAGGCACTTCAATCACTATGGCACATGGCAGCGGTGGCAAAGCCATGCGGGATTTAATTGAAGATATTTTTCTTGGTAGTTTCGACAACGAACTTTTAGCACCATTAGAAGATCAAGCACGCATCGATCTAGCTTCTATTTCCGCCCAAGGCAATCGTCTTGCTTTCACTACTGATTCTTATGTAGTAGACCCAATCTTCTTCAACGGTGGTGATATCGGCACCCTAGCAGTTAATGGTACAGTCAATGATTTGGCTGTTGGCGGGGCTATTCCGCTCTATCTGACCTGTGGCATGATCATCGAAGAAGGGCTAACCGTAGAAGACTTAAGGCGCATAGTCACTTCTATGAAAGAAGCAGCAGCGCTTGCCGGAGTAAAAATTGTCAGCGGTGATACCAAAGTTGTCGAGCGCGGTGCTGCCGACAAAATATTTATCAACACATCAGGGATTGGTGTCATTCCGGCTCATATAAATATCGACTCAAGCCGGGCACAGCCTGGCGATGTTGTATTGATCAATGGCCATATCGGCGATCATGGTGCCGCCATAGTTGGGGCTCGAGGCGACCTGGCAATAGAAAATAACATTGCCAGCGACTGTTGCGCCTTGAACAGCGTCATAGCTGATCTACTGGCGAGCTGCCCCGATACTCACTGTCTAAGAGATGCCACACGAGGCGGTGTCGCTACGGTGCTTAGTGAATTTGCTGCAGCAAGCAAGGTCTGCATAAAAATTGATGAGAAAGCGCTACCAATTAGAGCTGAGGTGCGAGGTATTTGCGAAATATTAGGCATGGATCCGCTCTATCTGGCCAATGAAGGTAAACTCATAGCCATCGTTCCTGCCAACCATGCTCAAGCAGCTCTAGCGGCCATGCGCAAGAATAAAGCAGGAAAGGAAAGTGCCATAATTGGCGAAGTATCTCAGGCTCCAGAGGAGACTGTAATCTTAAAAACCATTTTTGGTGGCGAACGCATCGTGGACATGCTCGTTGGCGATCAGCTACCCCGTATTTGCTAAAAAGCTTGACAGGTTTTAAACAACAGATGCATGAGCTAGGCATTACTCAAAATATAGTGGCCATAGTAAGCGATAAAGCAGGACCGAAAAAGGTCAAGCGTATCAAGCTAGAGATTGGCAAGCTATCAGCGATAATGCCTGATGCAATTCGTTTTTGTTTTGACATCTGTGCCCAAGGGACCCAAGTAGAAGGAGCTACATTAGAAATTGACGAAATTGCTGGCCTAGGCCAATGTCAATCTTGCGGCGAGAAGCTATCGCTGTCATTGCTAGCAGGATGCTGTCAGTGTGGTTCTAGAAACATCACTTGCGTAGCTGGCCAAGAATTAAATATCAAAGAAATGGAGGTGTTTGACTGATGTGCACTACTTGTGGATGCTCGGACGATGCCGCAGCAAAGATCACCAATCTGCAATCTGAAAAACATGACCATCATCATAGCCACGATCATGAACACACTCACGATCATGATCATCATGATCACAGTCATGGCCCTGCTGTTAAAAGCAGTACGATTACTCTCGAAGAAAAAATCCTGGCAAAAAACGATCGTCTGGCAGAACGCAACCGCGGTTGGTTTGAAGGCTCAGACATATTGGCACTAAATCTGGTTAGTTCACCAGGGGCTGGAAAAACGGCATTACTTGAGCGCACAATTTTAGATCTGAAAGAACAAATAGACATTGTGGTAATGGAAGGAGACCAAGCCACTACCAATGATGCAGAGAGAATCAAAAATGCTGGTTGCCCGGTTTTACAAATAAATACTGGCGCTGGCTGTCACCTTGACGCCGAAATGATAGCCTCGGCCTTGAAAGAGCTAAAGCCAGCACACGGCTCATTTCTATTTATCGAAAATGTCGGTAACTTAGTCTGTCCAGCTCTCTTTGATCTGGGAGAGAAGCACAAAGTTGTCATTCTCTCTGTCACTGAAGGGGAAGACAAACCAGTGAAGTATCCTCATATGTTCAGAGCAGCAGAGCTGATGATTCTAAACAAAGTAGATCTTCTACCCTATCTAAATTTCGACCTTGAGGCCTGTAAGAAGTACGCATTGTCAGTCAATCCTGATCTGAAAATCATTGAAATATCGGTAACCAAAGGCACTGGCCTTGATGCTTGGTATACCTGGCTAAGAGAACACGGCAGAGGAGCTAAATAGAGAGGGCCGCAGCACCTTTGAATTTCCCCTGTCTTAAATCAGAAAGAGCTTGGTTAGCCTCTTCTAATTGATAGACAGTGACATTGGTCTTAATTGGTATTTTGAAAGCTATAGAGAAAAACTCCACAGCATCATCTCTAGTTAGATTGGCAACCGACCTGATTGAGCGCTCTTCCCAGAGCAGGTCATAAGAAAATGAAGGGATGGTTGACATATGAATGCCACCACAAACAATGGCAGCGCCCTTATCGGACGCTTGCAGCGCGAAGGGCACCAATTCACCCGCTGGTGCAAATATTAATGCCGCATCAAGCTTCTCGGGAGGCAACTGACTAGAACCTCCGGCCCAAGAGGCCCCTAGTTTTCGCGCAAATTCTTGACCGCTTAAGTCACCGTCTCTGGTGAAAGCATAAACCTCACGCCCTTGATATAAAGCGACCTGAATCACTATGTGAGCGGCAGCGCCAAAGCCATAAACACCAATACGCTTAGCATCGCCAGCGAGCTTAAGAGTGCGCCAGCCTATTAATCCAGCACAAAGTAGTGGTGCTATGTCAGTATCAGACAAATAGTTAGATTCTTCTGGCAAAACAAAGCAATACTGTGAATTGACTATGGCCTCGCTGGCATAGCCACCATCTACGGTATAACCAGTAAAGAGAGCATGATCGCAAAGATTTTCGCGACCTGACAAACAAAACTTGCAGAGACCACAGGTTTGTCCCAGCCATGGCACTCCTACTCTCTGTCCAACAGTAAAGCCTGTGACATCTTCACCCCGAGCTTTAATCTGTGCCACAATTTGATGGCCCAGTATCAATGGCAAATTTGGTTGATTCAATTCGCCATCTATGATATGCAGGTCTGTGCGACAGATGCCACATGCTTTCACCGACAGCAAAATCTGGTGAGCACGCAAAGCTGGAGTTTCGCGCTCAACCAGCTGCAAAGGCTGACCCACTTTTTCAAACTGCATAGCTTTCATGGCTTACTAATTAATACCTGCTATTGACTAAGCTCTCAGCAGTGTAGCCAAAAATATGTCATCTGGGTAGGGCGCCTTAGTTGCCATTTGGCCATATCGCACAGCCTGACGATTCCATTCATCAGCCTCCGCAATGGCACTATCAGAGCGACAAATTTCGGCTAAAGCAGCGGAGCAGTCGGCCACCCGAGCATAGTTACTGCGTTGCTTAAAATCAGAAGCTGCACTGTGTAGCAATTCTCTAGCTTCTACAGTCTCTTTCAACTGTATAGCAGCCAGAGCTAGCTGATAGCGAAACTCCGCCACTGGACCGAGGGGGGTATCGACATACTTAAGGGTCTTTAGCAAAACTGCCTTAGCATCAGCAGGCTTACCCAGGGCAAGGTAGACCTTGGCCAACTTATACATGCAGCGCAGGGCCATTCTATTCTCAAGGGTGACACTAGCTGTATAGATTTCAGAGGCTCTCTTAAAGATAGGCTCAGCTTCGGCAAACGTACCTTGGCGTACCAGACAATCGCCCTGGTGCTCAAGAATTGCAGCAACGGTGCCATGGGCCGGGTAGTAGGCAGCTTCCAAAATTGGCAGGGCCTGAGACAAACATTCCAGAGCCTCGACAATCTTGCCCTGATTGATATAAACATCTGCCAAACGGTCTAAGGTCAGAGCATAACCGGGGGCATTGGCGCCGTCAGCCTTTTTTCTTATGGCCAGAGACTCTTGAAGCAGCCTCGCGGCCTCATTCCAATTGAGCTTATCCACTGCAAAGTTCGCTAAGCGTTCAAGGGCAATGGCATCATACATAGGTGATGATGGGCTCACATCGGTAAAACTCATGAATTGTTCCCGCCAAATAGTTTGAAAAGTTCGGACTACGCACATAGAAACCTATAGGTTTTGCCACGGCTTCCTGTGGGAAGACTGGGGCGTTTGCCTTAAGTTCCCGACTATTTGATAATTTTCAAATGAGTTTTTAGCCGACTTCTGAGAAGTCTTCGTTAGAGCTTCTGTTTAAACTTCTCCGCATAGCCTGTCATCTCGACATAGCCTTGCCCGGTAACACTCTTGCCATTCGACGTACCTTTTACCGCTACTGAGCCTTCCCAATAAGTTACTGCCGTAGAGCGACCGGTGACCAGTTCTTGATCAACCATGGTAGGCGTCAGCTCTATATCAACTGCCGCACTCGGTACTGACAACTTCCAGCCCATCGGGTACTTACCCTTTGTTTTGGCTGAGACCCAAGAAGCGGTAGGCTTGGCACTAAAATCGGCCAGGGTTAAATGACGGAAGCTACCATCAGCATTGACTATAGTGCCACTCGACTCTTTCTCAAAGCTGCCATCGCCCCGTCTCATCAAATAAAACATCAATTCGCGATTATCGTCTAGCTGAATAGAATACCAGTCCCAACCAGCCTGGTCTGAGGTCAACTGATTCGATCCAAATTCGTGATCCATCCAGCTTGTGCCAGTCACCGCATTTGGTTTATCACCAATAAATAAAGTTCCTTCGGTCTTCAGTCTGGTCATTGAATAATAGTGCGAAGCACATCCTACACAAGACGCCTTCTGGCTGACACCATTGCTGCCGTGCACAATCGGTTTCTTCAAAGAATCAAGAACTAAGTGAATTGAATACTCAGGCGAATCGGCTCGCAATAAATAGTGCTCACCAATTTTCTCCACAGACCAGCCTTCGTTATACACATAATAAGCATCTTGCCTGGCGCCAGCGAGCTTTAGACCACTGCGGTTCAACTTCTCTGTGTAGCGAAACTTTTTACCATTCTCATCGGTGATGGCAAAGTGTGCCAGATAAAAATTATCCAGTTTCCAAGGCGACTGCTTGTTGGTAGGCTCGTTATCAGCTCCTGTTCTAAAAAAGGTTAGCTCATAGCCAAAGCGGCGCTTATCCTCGGTCAACAAATGGCCCGTGTAGTACCACCATTCAGTGCGAAACTGGTCATGACTATAGTGATCTTGGGGAAACTTATATTGATAGCCAGGCAAAGCTTGCTTATAGACCTTCTGGGCAGCCAGGGCCGGGATATCCGACGCAGCAAAAGTGCCTAGCAGGTTGACTAGAAGCGCGACAAGCATAGTCAAAACAAAACGAAAACTAAACTTGGCTCTGAACATTTTTGCCATCCTCAATAGGTGTATATACACGCATTTTAAAAACTTGAATATCTCTGCCCTACATTTATTCTCGGATCTACTGTTATTCATCGCGCACCACCGATGGAGCCAGAGTTCGAGCAGCCATTCGAGCCGGATAAATGCCGGAAAGCACAGAAGTAAGAATAACTAAGGTACTCGATTGCAGAATAAAATCGTAGGGCACAAAATATTGAACGCTCCAGCCAAACGATTGTTTATTAATGACATGAATAAGTAAGAGCGACAGTATGTATCCCAGTCCAATTCCGCCGAAATTTCCGCAAGCTCCTAAAATTGCGGCCTGCAAATAGACAATTTTAGCTAACTGCGATTTCTTCGCACCGATATAGCGCAAAATGGCAAACTCTCTTCGCGACTCAATAGTAAGGGCAAAGAGGGCATTCATGATTGAAAGCATGGCCACAGTAACAGCAATCGTATGCAGGGCATAAGTGATAGCAAAAGTGCGATCAAAAATGCGAATTGCCTCTTTGCGCAGCTCACTTGTGCTCGACAAAGAGACCAATGAACTCTTATCGAGATTTTTTAAAATTCCCTGCCGCACCTTCTCAATGTCAGCTCCTTCCTTAAGATAAATAGCAACATTGGAGATGCTATTGTCACTATACAGGCTCTTGTAGACATCGCGCGGAATAATAATGTAGCCAAGATCGCTGGCATAATCATAGAAAACGTCTTCGATGAAAAACTTGCGCTTACCCAGAGGTGTATCGATTTCTACCGAATCACCTTTTTTCAAATTTTTGCGCACAGCAAATGGCTCTGAAATGATGGCGTGCATGCCTACAACTCGAGCGCATACTACTTTACTTGACTCTCCCGACAAGAAAAGCTGATTGCCATACTTGGTCAAAACATCAAAGTCGGCGGCGGCTAGAAATGCACTCATGCCCTGATAATTGATGTTGCGGTCGACAAAGCCTTCAGCAGCAGCTACTCCATCAACTGCAGATGCAGCCTTGAGCACATCTTCTTTCAGTCGGCCAAACTTATTGCCTGAGGCTCTGGCTTGTGACTGCAACCAGAGGTCAGCTTCGAAACTCTGATCGATCCAATGGCTTACGGTCTTTCTAAAGCTACTGATCATGATTGCCAAGCTAACCATCATGGCGATGCCTATCATTAGCGATGCACAAGCAACAGCTGTGCGCCCCAAGGTGCCCTGCAAAGAAACCGCAGCGATACGACCTTCTACACCAAAGAAACGAGCCAAAGTGCTGGCTACGGCCGGCAGGGTTTGAGCCAATATGAGCGGCACAAGAAATGACGAACCCATTATGGCCAGGAGTGCAGCCAGGTAGCCAAACAAAGGGAAATTGTTCACAGGCGGCTGCAGAGCACAGAGGTAACACAAAGCCAGACAAACAAGGCCCACGAAGAACAACGGTTTTGTGCTACTCCTCACTTTACTTTCTTGCGAAGCACGCCTGGTTGCTTCGGCCGGGCTCACTGTAGTTGATTCTAATAATGGTGGCAAAGCAGCTATTAATGTCAGACCCATGCCGATGGCAAAGGCCGCAAGATACTGCAGCGGATCAACTGTAATTTTTTCCAGAGGAACTTTGAAATAAAAATATTGGAAGGTCTGAGCTACGGCCTTCAATGCCCCATCGGCCATGAAAGCGCCCATGACCACACCAAGAGTGGTGCCCATAAGACCGAGACAAATAGCTTCCCACAAAAATATGCTGCGCACGGTGCTGCGACTGACACCAATAGCTCGCAATATACCGATCTCAGGACGCCGCCTCAAAATAGTGATGGTCATGGTGTTATAAATCAAAAACATACCTACCATCAAAGCAATAAAGGTCAGAGCCAGTAAATTATATTCAAAGGACCGCACCATCTTTTCGGCCTGCTCCGACCTTGTGTCAGGTGTGGCCACAAGGACATCGCTGGGCATTGTCTCTTTGAGCTTTTCTTGGGCTATAGATAAGACCTCATCTGGGGCAATGAGATCGACCCGGGTAATTTTTCCTGGCCATTTAAGAATATCTTGGGCTAGACCGATATCGGCCACAATAACATTGCCACTATAAGCGCCACCAATGCCGCTTGTTCCTAGAACACCAGCGACAATCAATTGTTCTTTTTGATCGTTAACAACGACAGTAAGCTCGCTGCCCTTTTTAAGGCTATAACGCTCGGCTAGTTTGCCGCCGACCAGGACAGCTCTGGGGCTGAATACACTGAGATTGTCAGACTTTGTAGTACCTGAATCAGTGTCTTCAGCTCTAATTTTGCCAGAATCATCGCTTTCATCTTCGGCATCAGACTGATATGACTTAAAGTCAGAGTCAGCCAACATATCGATGCCTATAAGCTGAACTATTTCACTATTTACGCTGTGTTCCGGAGCTTGCTCATTGACCAGGACCAAATGCTCGTCAATCATCGGGGTGTACTTAACACCAAGGGCTCGCAAATTAGCTAATTCGACCAATACGCTCTCAGGGACAGCCGGCCCCGACAGAGGCATGAGTTCAATATTGGCCTTTCCCGAAACTTGCGAAACAGTCTGCTTGAACTGTGAAATTGCCGTGTTATTGGCAATACTAATAGCCAAATAGACACTCACACCAAGGGCAATACCAAAGACAGTAAGTAGGGTGCGAATCCAATTGCGGCGCACATCTCGGGCAACAAATCTGAGAAATAAAGTGAAGGCAAAAGACATCAGTTTTTCTCTTTCATTAGTGCTTCACAAGAGAATCACTTAAAACCAAACCGTCTTTCATGCGAATGATGCGATCACCTATGGCTCCTGCTTCTTCGCTATGGGTAGCCATGACAATGGTCTGATTTAAACTCTTATTCAAGTGCTTGAGTAGCTCTAACACCTTGAAGCCGTTCTCAGAGTCGAGATTGCCGGTTGGTTCATCGGCCACAATCAATTCAGGCTTGTGCACAAGGGCCCGGGCAATTGCCACTCTCTGCATTTCGCCACCCGAGAGTTGCGCCGGATAAAACTTCAGACGACTTTCCATACCTACCTGGGTGAGCATCTCTATAACTCTTTTTTGCCGCTCGCTAGCATTTGTATTACCGCCCAATTCCAGAGGAAGAGCAACATTCTCTTCCACTGTCAGGGTCGACAATAGATTGAAAAATTGAAAAACGAAGCCAATCTTTTTAGCGCGCAGAGCAGTTACAGCTTCGTCAGAAAGCTTAGTAACATCAGCACCATCAAAGATAATGCGGCCACTGCTGGCGCCATCCAATCCTGCAATAAGATTGAGCAAAGTACTTTTGCCACAACCGCTGGCCCCCATAAGGGAGACGAATTCCCCCCGCTCAATGTTGATAGTTACAGCACTGAGAGCCTTTACGTGATGCTCACCATAGTTCTTAGAAACAGACTCAATTTGAAGAAGTGGAAAAGATGCCATTTGAACCCCATTTCTTGCAACAGAAACGAAGATATCGAGCAGATGGCTCATTTATATCTACTTACTGTTTTAAGTACTGAACAAGACATTGTAGCCAGCAAGGAAGAACTTTTCCCTAATTTCAGCACTATCGACAAAAGAAAGTAAAATAGGGCCATGATTTCCACTGATGCCAAACCTAAAGCAATGATTCCAGCAGATTTTCGCGATGCCCAAGAGCCGCTGCTGGCTGACTTGCAGTTTCGCTACCCCATGCGTGGTTATCAGCGTGAGATTCTCGACCTGGTTGACGCTAAATTGGCGCAGGGTGAGCGGGAGATACACATAGTCGCGCCTCCTGGGGCAGGCAAAACCATCATCGGCCTGCAAATGATTAGCACTCTTAAGTGCCCGGCTCTGATTCTCTGCCCCAATACTACAATTCAATCGCAGTGGGGCGGAAAACTTGACCTGTTCTTGCCCTTAGAGAACGACGAAAAAAGCTTTGGCAAAGCGAAGATAGAGGTGGAGCAACTACTGGGCACCCAGGACGATAAGCCCCTCAAGCCTATTACAGTGCTGACCTACCAGGTGCTTTCAACACCTGGCCGCGAGCAAGAATACCTAGAAAAATTGGCTCATAATTCTTGGGTGAAAGAGCTTATCAAAGGCCGTTCAGGTGGCACCGGCGAAGCCGAGTTGCGCATTCTGGAAATCTTTCAGAACAACCCCAAAGCCTATCAAAAAGAAATTTCGCGCCATGTCAGCCGTCTGCGTAAGCGCCTGGCCGAAGAAATGGACTTAAACGAAGTGCTGCACCCAAATGCAGTAGAGCTTCTACAAACCTTGAGGCGGCAGAAGTTCAAGCTAGTTCTCTTTGATGAATGCCACCATTTAACTGACTACTGGGCGGCCATCATGCAGCATCTAGTCAAGTACCTCGACAATCCTATAGTAATTGGCCTGACCGGCACCCCGCCAGAAAAGAAATCGGCCAGTCAAGAGCTGCGCTACCTCAGCCTTGTGGGTGACATCGATTATCAGGTCCCGACCCCGGCTCTAGTAAGAGAGAAAGGCCTGGCCCCCTTTCAAGACCTGGTCTATTTTGTTGAGCCAACAAAAAAAGAATTCGATTTTTTGTCAGAGCAACACCTTGAGTTTCATCAATTAATAGAAGAACTCTGTGGCAGCGAATATTTGGGCCGCCCAACTCCCCCCTCGACTACCATAGAAGCAGCAACCACAACCTTTTCCTTCAAGCAAAGTGACCCAGCCAATGACAGCAGCCTACATACTGGTCAATTAAATATTTCTGGCTCAAGCACTGACGCGATTACTCCAACCAGCAAAATCAAATATCCACCACTGACCCAGTACATTTTCGATTACAGCCAGCGCATCGAAAGCGAGCAAGGCTTCAACAAATTCTTCGCAAAAAATACTGAGATAGCCTCAGCCCTGCTGCGAGCAATCTCGAAGCTTGGCCTACCCAGACCGCGATCTGTAGAGTTTTCAGAACACCTGACCCAGCCAACTATTGAAGACTGGATGATCATTATTGAAGATTTTGCCTCACAAAAGCTGAAGTTAAGCAATGCCGAAAAATCACATAAGCTCTATGAAAGAATTAGATCGGCCACAAGAAAGCTAGGCTATGCCATTACTGAGCAGGGTTTGCGCAAGCAAGCATCACCGGTTGATAGGGTTCTTGCCTTCAGTGAAGCGAAACCAAAGGCGGTGGCAGAGATTCTTGCTATCGAGTACCGAGTGATGCAAGACCGCTTAAGAGCGGTTGTTGTCACTGACTTTGAAAGCATGTCAGCCACAGCAGTGAAGGGAGTGCTCAACCAAGAATCAGGCGGGGCCATTGCCGCTATGCGCATATTGCTAAATAGCGACATCTCCACCTATCTCAACCCTTGTATGGTGACAGGATCGCATTTGCTGGTTGACAACCGCATCAAAGATCAATTTTTAGCAGCGGCACAAGAGTTCATAAAAGAAGCTGGTTATAACTTCGAGCTGTCACTAAGCAGCAAAGCTGGCGATTTATTCTCCGCCATTTCAGCCACATCCTCGGCCTGGGAATCAAGGCTCTATGTAGCCTTGAGCACCAGCTTATTTGAGCGCGGCATTACTAAGTGCCTGATTGGTACCAGGGGATTGTTTGGCGAAGGCTGGGACAGCCAGGCACTAAACACCTTAATTGATTTGACCACCACAACTTCTCCAGTTTCGGTAAAGCAACTCAGGGGCCGTTCCATTCGCATTCAAAATGATGCCATAGGCTTGAGAAAAGTAGCCAACAACTGGGATGTGGTTTGCATTGCCCCGAGCTTAGAAAAGGGTTTGAACGACTACCAGCGCTTTGTGCGCAAACATGATGGCTATTTTGGCATTTGCGATGACGGCCAAATAGAATGCGGCGTCGGTCATGTACACCCTGCTTTTTCTGAGCTAACACCGGCACAAGTTTTCGCCTCCATAGAAACATTCAATCAAGAAATGGCAGGAAGGGCCCTGGTTCGCGATCAAATTTACGATCTTTGGAAAATCGGTGAGCCCTATAAAAATCGCTTATTCGAATGTCTTGAAATAGCCAAATTACGCAAAATTGCCCTGACTCCGCCGCACATTCGCTATAACAGCAAATACAAAGAGCATGCCAAGCAAATACGTGCTGCCCTAAACGGAGTTTGGGGTGAATATTTAGCCCTGGGAACACTGATATCAGCGGCGATGGCGCTCTTTCTTACGGGTTTGGGCCCACTAGCGTGGACAGCTGTATTGCCATCAATAGCCGCTAGCATCTTAGCCACCTTCAAGAGAAAGGCACTTTTCCTCAAGCTTAAACAAGACCTCTGCCAGCCGAACTCACAAGAATCTTCGCTGCTAGATATTGCCTACGCTGTTCTGGCGGCCTTGCAGCAAATGAAACTGGTGCCGCGCACCATCGGCAAAGAAAATATCCACGCCACCATGCGCAGTGACGGCAGCTATCGAATTTTCTTGGACACAGTCGATTCTGACACCAGCAAATATTTCAACCAATCATTTAAAGAGGTGCTCTCTCCACTCTCCAACCAGCCCTATTTAATTGCCAAGTATGAATTTGCCCTGGCCGAAATCGCCAGCGCAGAAGAAAGCGATCGATTTTTCCGCAAATATATAAGTGGAAGAGCGGAGCCGCGCATTGGCAGTTATCATGCTGTGCCCAATTTGCTGGCACGCTCAGAGAAAGGCAGACTGGCTTTTCAAGAAGCCTGGAACAAATACGTAAGCCCGGGTTTTGTCATCGCTACCGAAACAAAACCCGAGCTATTAAACAAATATTTTGGCATTGGTCCTAGTTTGGCTCAAAGATTGCTCTGGGAATAACTCAGAACAATTTTGAAAACTAGTCTTTCATGTGCGATCTAAGGAGAAGACCTGACAAAAGCTCAAAGGCTTCTTCGTCGAATGTATTATTGGCCAATGCCTTTTGCAAAGCTGCTTTTTCTTCTTCCGAGACTACGCCGTCAGACATAACTAACTCGCGAATAACTTTGGCCTCGTATTTCGAGACTTTATTGTCATCGGCGAGGACTTCCTTCAGGGCATCTTCTAATGATCTGGCCACGGTTGCGCCTCCTAATGCGAACTTTAAGTTGAGATTATACTTAATGCTGGATAGAAAAGGACAAGGTGAGATGGAAGCAAATACAACAAAACTTGAAATAACCCCACTGGAGCTGAAAAAACGCCTGGATGCAGGGGAAAAGCCCTTTATCCTTGACATCAGAGAAGCTCATGAAGTTGAGATTTGTGCCCTTAACAACTCGGCGCTAATACCTATGGGCGAACTCGCCCAGCGTTTTCAGGAGCTAAGTGAGCTGAAAGACCAAGAAATCGTCATCTACTGTCGCTCCGGAGCACGCTCCGACCGCTGCGCCAACTTTCTTAGAGGACAGGGTTTTAAGAACGTTGTCAATCTAAGTGGCGGAATATTGCGCTGGGCCGATGAAGTCGACTCAAGCCTGAGCAAATATTAGAACTAGCGGAGACTGGAGACTTGATATGAAGGCTGTTAATTGTTTTTGCAAGCTGATTTTGTTGAGCAGCTTTCTTTTGCTCGGCTTACTCTTGCCCGACTACCTCAATAGTAGCAACCTCTGTTGGCAACAAGCGCTGGCCCAACAACAGCCCAATCAGCCGGAAAATCAAGCAGAACAAAGCGCGGCTAAGCCAGCTGACGACGAGCTAGTTGTTACACCCGAGCAAGAATCGGAAGAAAACCAGCAGCCCAAACCTGAGAACAGAAACCCAAAAGCTAAAATAACCAGCGAAAAAGTCGACGACAGCTTGCCCATTGTGGTGGATGGCGTAGAAGTTTTTCGCATTCGCCATAAGGTAGGCCCGTATTCCATAGCTACTCGGGTTGAGAACATTGAAAACCGACTGAGAAAGGCTAAGAGTGATGAGCACTACAGCGACCTGGTTGCAAATATAAAGGCCATCAATCAAAAGCATGTTGCTGAAATCATGCTGGGCAATGAACCCTTAGTGATAGTCTCAGATCAAGATGCCAAAGCCGAAGGTCTAGGTGACCGTATGGTTCTAGCTGAGCGCGAAGCGGCTAGTCTGAAAAGAGCGCTCCTCCAAAGCATTGAATCTCATCGCCCAGGCAATCTCTTACTGGCGGCAGGTAAAACAGCGATATCAGCTCTAGGCCTATTGCTCTCACTCATGTTTTTGAATTGGTTTTTTCCCCGCATTTACGGCTGGATAGAAATTGCCAAAGGCAAACAAATTAAGTCATTGCGCATTCAAAACGCTGAGCTCATTTCTGTTCACACTTTTGCAGACATTCTCATTGGTATATTGCGAGTTGTCAGAGTAGCAACAGTAATTGCTCTGCTGGGCCTCTTCATTCCCCTGGCTTTGAGCTTCTTTCCTGAAACCAGAGGTATAGCTAACGAAATAGTCGGTTGGGTGGTCGAGCCCGTAGTCGGTGTAGCACTACCGGCGATACTGGCATACCTGCCCAACGTCCTAGTAATTATTCTCATTGCCATTACTACCTATTATTTAGTGGCCTTTGTGCACTTCATCTTTAATGAGGTAGGGCGCGGCACTATAACCATTGCTAACTTTGACCCAGAATGGGCCGATCCCACTTTTAAGATCATTCGCTTTTTAGTGATTGCCTTCGCCTTCGTTTTGATTTTCCCTTATTTACCCGGCTCAGGGTCACCGGCATTTCAACAAGTATCAATTTTCTTAGGTGTTCTATTTTCACTTGGTTCAAGCGGAGCGATATCACATTTAGTGGCTGGCGTCTTCCTTACATACACAGGAGCTTTCAAACTAGGAGACCGCGTCAAAATATCCGATGCTGTTGGAGACGTGGTGGAAAAGACACTTTTAGCCACTCGCATACGCACAATCAAACAAGAATACATAACCATTCCTAATGCTATGGTCTTAAGCAGCCATATCATCAATTACAGCTCCTCTTCTGCCCACTCTGGTCTAGTACTGCATACCACAGTGACAATTGGCTACGACGCCCCCTGGCGCGATGTTCAGGCGGCCCTAATTGCGGCTGCCAAAGCGACAGAAAATATTCTGGATGAACCTGCGCCTTTTGTCTTACAAACTAGTCTTGACGACTTTTTTGTTAGTTATGAAATCAATGCCTTCACTAACAAGCCGCAAATTATGGCAGTGACATATTCGGACCTGCACCGAAACATTCAAGATCATTTTAACCAGGCTGGCATTGAGATCATGTCACCTCACTATGCCACTTTGCGCGATGGCAACCGCACGACTATTCCTGAGAATTATTTGCCCAAGGATTACACTGAGCCCACTTTCGCTGTCAAAGTAAAGTAGTATGTTCGCAGTAACTAAAGAGGTGTGCTCATGGACTTGCTAAAGGGATTCAAAGGCAAAGGTCTCAATATCAAGAAAGTGGCACCCGGACTGTCACAATCTATGACTACAAGCCAAGAAGCCCTACAGACTGCAGTCAAGACTCTGCAAACCGGCTCCAAGACAGCGGCATTTCGAATTGACAAACTAAAGCAATACGGACGCGGCTCCCTGGCTTACTCTTCGCTACAAGCCGGCATGCAGTATTACATGAACGACAAGCTGGGATATTGCGCCTATGTGCCACTGAGCGATAGCGAAGACTCGGTGTGCGTATTGGCCGACCCCATTTGTAGCAAAGAAAACTTAAGAGCCTTTCTCGATGCCTTCTTGCAAGAGAAGAAAGATCCTATTTTCTTGCACGCCTCTCGTGACACCGCCGAAATTCTCAATGAACGTGGTTTTTCTGTAAACGAACTCGGTGTAGAAACAATAATCGAGATTCAAAAGTTCACCCTCTCTGGCAACAAGAGACAAGCTCTAAGACAGGCTAGAAACAACGCCAAAAGAGATAATTTAGTCTGCAAGGAAGTGCTGTCATCCGATCCTGAAATGCGCAAAGCGTTTAGAAAAATTAGTGAAGAATGGATGAAGCACAAGGTCATGAACGACAGCGAGATGCAGTTCATAGTAAGACCAATTGTTTATGTCGACGAAATCGATGTACGCAAGTTTGTGGCCCTCAAAGGCGATGCTGTGGTTGGTTTCATAATTTTCGACCCTATCTATGAAAACGGCAAAGTGAAGGGCTACATTGCCAATCATCTGCGCAGCAATCTCGATCGTTCTTACTCAGTGGTAGATTTTATTTTATTAGAAGCTCTGGACATCTTCAAAGCCGAAGGTAAAGAAGAGCTTTCCCTAGGCCTCTCTCCACTGGCAAAAGTTGATGATAGCCAAGAATTTCGCCACAGCAAATTACTGACCGCCCACTTCAAATATTCCTTTGAAAAAGCAAACTTTCTCTATAACTTCAAGAATCTCTATCGCCACAAAAGCAAATATAGACCAGAGCTTCCTGGAGCCCATGAAGAGAAGGTCTATTGCTGTATGAAAACGCGTTTCTTATTAGTGCGTATCTATGATGTTTACAACGTGCTCGGCTTCCACCCAATAAAACAGATAATCTCGCACTTTGGTAAGGCAATGACTACCAGCATACGCAATATCACAGCGGGGAAAGACGGATCTGATTTAAGCAAGCCGGAGTCACCAGAAAAGCATTCTTAATGAGGTGCGAACTTATTGAATGAGAAATGACTAGATGATTGAGCGTCGAGACTCAAAGATAAAGCTTTCAGACGGTCGCACTCTAGGGTTTGCCCAGTATGGTGCCAAAGAGGGCAAGCCAATTCTTTATTTTCACGGCGGTGTCAGCAGCCGCCTCGACATTGAATTTGCTCACAGCCACTGCCACAAGAATAACATCAAAATAATTGCCCCTGACAGACCAGGCATTGGTATTTCATCACCAAAGCCGGAGCGCAGCTTGCTCGATTGGGCTAATGACGTAGAACAATTGCTAGACCATCTTGAGATTCAGTCTCTACCGCTGTTAGGCTGGTCACTCGCTGGTCCGTATGTAATGGCTTGCGCCTACAAGTTACCCCATCGCTTTACTAAAATTGGTACTGTTGGCGGTGCCTCACCAATACTGCCACCAGTTAAGGTGAAGCAACTTGGACTTCTAGCAGACCGCCTATTGCTTACCTGTCCAAAGCCTCTTGAACCACTACTGGCAGCGAGCCTGGATGCCAGCGGCAAGCTACCAGCCCATACTATGAAATGGATCTTGGAAAGTGAGCTTACAGCAAACGACAAAGTCATTGTCAAAGAGCTTTCGACAAAGGCCGCCACTGATTTCATTTTCGAATCTACCCGTCAGGGTGGGATGGGAGTGGTGCACGACTATCGAGCTGTTGCCCAAGACTGGGGATTTGACCTCAGTGCCATCAGAGGTCATATTACTCTCTGGCATGGAGAAGAAGATCGGCTCTGCCCACCAATCATGACCCACTATCTCAAAGAACGTATGCCGCACGCCACTGTTAACATCGTGCCCCAGCGTGGGCACTTCCTCTTACACCACATGCTAGAGGAAGTGCTTACCAGCCTTTTTTCCGAAACTTAGTCACTCACCCGTTTCAATGGCCTGGCGAATCTTAGCCAGAGGAGCACTATTGTCAAAGACAATACCTGCTGCAGTCTTTTTGATACCCAACTGCCTCCAGAGCTGTGCTAAATCGACTGAATAGCTATCATATGCCATCTTCTGGTAGAGACTAGCTAATACGTCAAGGCCGACGGCCTCATCACCAGCTGCTAGGGCCTGGCTGGCTGTCCAGTTAGAGCGAGCGGTGCCGCCACTGCTGGCAATACCGCGCAGGGCGTGCTCAAGGCCAGACTTGTTGCCCGTCTTTTGCCTAATTTCTATGTCAGCAAGAAGACAATAAAGGGCTCCACCCCAGTAGATTCGCCCCCAGGATGAGCTGTTATTGAGACCCCTTCCACCAAGTTGAGGCAGCCCCTCTGGTGTATGAAGCAGCAAATCGCCCCAGAGATCTTCTGCCCTAATCAAACCCAGGCGAAGCCGACCGATAGGCTCTTCATAGGTAGCAATTCCCTCTGCCAACCAGCGCTTTGAATGTTCAACAATGGGAAAACCCAGATGCAGTAGTTCATGGGTTAGTGTCCAACTTTGATCAAGAGTCTCTCGACTGGTGTCTCGCCCAATTGCTATTTCAATCAAGCCATAATCTTCGTCATCGTTGTAAGTGCTAGTAGCAAAGCCGACACTGTCTCCTTCCGTCGCTTCAATACGAATAACTGTACGTTTAACCGGAATTTGTCCATAAACTTCGCTCACGGCTAGAGCGGCGCTACGCACATAAGCCAGCAAATCAGATTGAGAAATGTTGAGTGAACCGTCGACAATGACAAATACCCTCTGGCCGTCTAACTCAAGTTCTAGTTTCTCACTTTGCTCTTTCAGCGAAACTAGGCGAGCTTCTCCAGTGGGCAGAAAAAAGCCCAAGACGAGAGCCATAAGCAAGGCCAGGCAGGTACGTTTGCTAGTGAACATAATTCCAGTGTATTAGTTTTCAACAGCTTCACCCACAAAATTGCTAGATCTGGAAAAATGTGCTGGCTTAGCGTACCTTTTAGTACTCAACGATTTATTAGCACGGGGCATCGACAAGGGGCATCTGAAGTTATGGTTACACTTGAAATGGCTAGAAAAGTAATTGCTGCAGCTGAGGCTAAAGCAGCCGAAATTGGCCAGCCCATGAATATTGCAGTGGCAGACGCCGGCGGCAATCTCGTGGCCCATGTGCGCATGGATAATGCCTGGTTAGGCAGCATCGATATTTCGATTAAGAAAGCCTACACAGCCCGCGCTTTCGACATTACCACCAAAGATTTGGCCACACATAGCCAATCGGGCGGTCAATTTTTCGGTATCAATGCCTCTAATGACGGCAAAATCATGATTTTCGCCGGCGGCATTCCCTTGAAAAAAGACGGAAAAGTAGTCGGAGCGATTGGAGTAAGCGGTGGCTCTGGCGAACAAGACCACGCGGTGGCTGAAGCCGGCGCAGCAGCCTTCTAGTTTATTGCAAGTAAAGGAGCCAAGTCATGCCAAAACTAACCGACATCGTCGATACCAAACTGAAGAAATTTATTAAGAGCCCAACCATGGTTGTGCAGGAAATATGCCCAGCTGACGATGTTTCACAGTCAATCATCGAGCACTCAAACTATCGCTACCAGCTCACCTCAATGACCTCATTGACTGTAGGGCCTCACGGTGGCCGTATGCTCCTGATTTATGCCTATCAAGGCGGCGCTGTAAACGTTCAGTAGAAATTAAGCGGATTATATCTGCTCAAAGTGGATGTATGGTTTAATAGCCTCCTGACAATCAGCATCGGGCATTGCTTTGAAAATTTCTAAAACCGCCACCGCACTACTAGGTTTTCTGGCTATTAACCTAACTCTAGCCGGGAACGGCCTCAGCGCGGCTGGTGAGTCAAAAAAAGATGCCATTCAGAAGTCTCTAGCCCAGGCCAGCGCTGTATTGCAGCAACAAGCAGGGGCCGAACCGGTAGTTCTGATTGGCTCTTCCCTTATCCTCGCCCCACTCTGGAGCGTAGATGTCGCTGATGGCGCCTTTTTCAAAGATTGTATGCAGCATCACACCAGCGGTCACTTAGAAAAGCTGGTGGACCGCCCGGTAGTTAGCCTGGCCACAGCCGGACAGTTCGTTTCCGATACCTATTTGATCACCGAAAAATTGCTTGCTGGGAAGAATCACCCTAGTGTTCTCATTTATGGTGTGGCACCACGAGATTTTATGGATGATACTACTGGCGGTTTAGCAATGACCTCAGTATTTGACTCACTGGTTGAGACCAAAGATTTTTCTAAAATCGACAAATTGTTCTTCAACAACTTTGATGAAAGAGGCGATTTTGTTCTCAATCGTAGTGTCTTTTTGTATCGCAAGCGCGGACGCTACCAGGCCAAGATGCAAGATTTTACAGCAAAACTAGAAGATAAAGTTCTGGCTAAACTGCCCAGCCAGACAACCGCAACTGCGGCGGGCAATAAAATCAGTTCAAATGCTACAAGCGCCGATCCTTTGGCTAACTTTTTACTGGGCGGCGATCGGGATGCCGTTTGGAAGCAGAGTATCGAAGAGTATGCCAGACGCTACAAGCGCTTTAACGCCAAGCAGTTCGAGAAGCAGAAAGAGTGCTTCCGTGCCCTTACAGCCCTCTGCGCCGAGCGTCAAATCAAGCTATGCGTAGTGGCCATGCCCCTTACAGACGACAACATTAAGCTGATGCCCCCAGGGCTCTATCAACAGTACATAAGCTTCGTCAAAGAAGCGACAAAAGAAGCAGCAGTACCTTTTCTCGATCTACAGTCGGCTAAGGCTTACGACGAAAGCAATTTCTACGACACCGTGCACCTCAACAGCAAAGGTGGCGAGAAATTCCTCAGCACCATCTCGAGCTTAGTTAAAGAGACCGACTCTTTGGCCTCGGGCAAGCCCACGGCAAAAACTTACTAGCGTCTAGCAATTTGATATTGCTGACAAAAATAGTCAAATTGTTCTTGCAAGCTTTCCACTAGATGGTCAACAATATTCCAGTCAAGCTGCCCGCCAGCTTCCTCAATCTCAAGGCAGGTTTGTGCCATATCAGCGACAAAGACTGATTGACAGACTGCTCGTACCCCACGACAGCTATGCATCAATCTCTGCGAGTTTTGAGACTGACAAGACTGCTTGAGCTTGACCAAATCGCTGCCAACTTCACTGCAGAACAATTCTAATAGTTGCTGCGCTTGCTCTTCACCAAATTCTTCATTGAGACGCTCTAGCATATTGAATCTCTAATTGAAAGTTTTATCTTTCTTGCTATCAACTAACTGGCAGAACCTGCAGCAGTAGATACATTGTTGAGCTGTTTTACTACTGCTGAAAATGCTTTAGAACTTGCCGCACTCAAAGCACCTTGTGTAATTGAAAAGACAAGCGCTACCAAAATGGCAACAAAGGCTAATACCGCACCATATTCAGTGATGCCTTGACCACTCTCATCGCTTAAATATACACGAGCAAAATTACCGAGATCTCTCATAGTGTCCTCGCAGTGCTCTTTGGTGAGCTAAACCGATTTAGTAAAAGCAGTAAGCGTTATTGCAAGCTGCTAGTTTCATGTTAGCAAGTGCCAATCACCACCACCATCAGTCGGATGACCGATTCTACCTAGAGCACGTGGCGATAGACGCTAGCGAGACTCTAGAGTTCCCGCCCGCGTGAAAATGGAGCAAAAATCTCATCAACATTGCTCTCACTGCGACTGCGGCGAGGGGCCGTTGGAACACCAACCGGCCTTCCTCTCAAGGCGATTCCTTTTTTCTCAAGAGCCTCAAGGGCTTTGTTAGTAAATCTGGTATCACGCAAGTCGAGACTGTGCAATTTAGGCATCAAGGCAAAGGTTTTAAGAGCACCATCAGTAATATCTGGGTTGCTGGCTAAAGAAAGCCACTTGAGATTCTTACAACCAGTGAGCACCGCTAGATCCCGATCACTCAGCCGGGTATGAGAAAGATTGAGATACTCCAGGTTTGGCAAAAGAGTGAAGTAGCGCAGCTCCGAACTCTTGAAGCCAGTATTGTTGACAGCAATGTAGCGAAGAGACTTATGACCAGCCAGACTCTTCAAAAACGTCCCATCAATTTCGGTACTAAATAAAGCGATAAATTCCAGATTAACCAGGGGCGCAAGCTGCTTCACACCCTGGTCGTTGATCTCTGATTTCTCCAGGTCGAGGCAGCGAATACTACTAAAGCGTGACAAATAGGCAAGGGCTGGATTACCGAGGTTATCGTCGCTGGCATCCATGGACATATAGCGAAAAAGAACGAAGTCAAAACTATTTGCGGGCAAACCGTCGAGTAAGTGGGGTTTGCGAATAAAGTTGTGATTAGGGAAGAAGACTACAAATTTGTTGGCAGGAATAGTAATCGTTCCCTGAGCCTTACGATTAATAGAGCGATCGGAAAGCTCGCCTCCAACTTCGTCTACTGAATAGTAAGGCTGGTCCAAAACTGCAATGCCGCCCACGGCTTGATTTGCCGGGAACTTTAGAACCCTGGCGGGCATGGGCACGTTCTTTACGACTGGGTACATCCGGAAGTGGCCCACAGCAGTTTTTGCCTGACTAGCAGGGGGCGAAGCATAGATAGTTATCAAAGTTAGAGCAGAAAGTAGCCAAAAGCCACTAGCTATTAGGGAAACTCTCGGCAACTAAGTCTTACCTATTCACAACTGTAACAGCTGTCAGTGTACCTCAGCTTTGCTTTTAGCGACCTTGGTCTTCAGAACTTGATTGACAAGACCAGTGGTGCCGGATAAATCTACGGTTGTCTTGCGCCTGCCCAGGCCAAACCATGTCTTCTTCGTTTCAACTTTATCTCCCAGAATAGTCGAGACTTTGTATGACTTATTGCCAAAAATGCCTTTTTTCGACTCATAGCCATTACCTAAAATTTGCACTTTAGCCTGGCTGCCAATTAAGCCTCTTTGATGCTCGATCTTATCGCCCAGGCGATCTTGCATAACAATATTCTTTCGTCCAAACAAACTGTGTTTGACATTGAACTCTTCGCCTTGACCGCTTTTAACTTGAATATCACCACTCTGAGCCAGGGCATCGAGATTGGCAGCAGAAGCAATCACACTCACTAACAAAGCAGCAAAAAGCCGGTAATTAAAACTGTTCAACTCCATCCCTCACTATTGAAATAGCCTTAGACCTATTTGAAGACAGCTAAAACAAGACGAATGTTCCGCACGACTCTGGAAGCCTCAAGCTAACGGTGACATTTCGGCACAAACACAAGGCTATTGGCAGTTCTGCGATTTCAATAAGCTATCATCGCTTGTAGTTCAATTGATACAGTGCTTGCTGGAGACAAAGGACATGAATGCTGAGAGGCGCGAAGTAGAAAGACTTGAATTGGCACGCCAGGGCAAAGAACCATGGAAAAAATGGGGCCCCTATTTAAGTGAACGCCAATGGGGCACAGTGCGCGAAGACTACAGCGACAATGGCGATGCCTGGAGTTACTTCAGCCATGATCAAGCCCGCTCTCGCGCTTATCGTTGGGGCGAAGATGGCTTAGCTGGAATTTCTGATGACCACCAAGTTCTTTGCTTCAGCTTAGCTCTATGGAACGGCCATGACCCAATTTTGAAAGAACGGCTTTTTGGTTTAACCAATAGCGAAGGCAATCACGGCGAGGATGTCAAAGAGTACTATTTTTACCTTGACAGCACCCCCAGCCATTCTTATATGAAGTACTTATATAAGTATCCGCACCAAGCTTTTCCCTACAACAGCCTGGTCGAAAACAACAGAGGCCGCAGCCGCCAAGAACCAGAGTTTGAGTTGCTCGACACCAAGGTCTTTGATGAAAATCAATATTTTGACGTCTTTGTCGAATATGCAAAAGCTGGACCCAACGATATTTTGGTCAAGATCACTGCCGAAAATCGCGGCAGCAATGATGCTCCCCTGCATATTCTTCCCACTTTATTGTTCCGCAATACCTGGGATCATAATGAGCACAGTCAAAGACCAATTTTAGAAAATCTCAACCATAAGAAATACAGTGTCATTCATGCCCATCACACTGACCCGCTATTTCAAGAGTCACTCCCTGACTATTATCTCTATTGCCATGGCCTGACCAATCAAGAAGAAAAAGTACCGCTATTATTCTGCGACAACTCCACCAACCATAAGCGTCTCTTTGGCACGGAGAATCGTACTCCTTTCGTCAAAGATGGCATAAACAATTTAATAGTCGATGGCCAGCCAACTTGCAACCCTGAAATGGTGGGCACAAAAGCATCGGCACACTATCATTTTATGGTGCCTGCAGGCAGCTCAAAGACAGTGATGCTGCGCCTCAGCAATCTGCCTCCAAGCATCAACACAGAACCATTCGCCGAATTTGAAAAGGTTTTCCAACAGCGAATAGAAGAGGCCGACGAATTCTACAACGCCATTTACACACCAGATATGGTAGCAGACCCAGAGAGAGCAAAAGTCTTTCGTCAGGCTATGGCTGGCATGCTCTGGTCAAAGCAATACTTCTATTACGATCTTGAGCGCTGGCTAGCGGAACATAACAAAGATAGCAAAGTCAGGAACAGCGATTGGCACCACATGTACAACGATGACATCATATCGATGCCAGACAAATGGGAGTATCCCTGGTATGCCGCCTGGGATCTAGCCTTCCATACTGTTCCACTGGGTACTCTCGATACCGAATTTGCCAAACAGCAGCTCGACTTGATGTTGCGCAACGACTACCAACATCCCAACGGACAATTGCCAGCTTACGAATGGAACTTCAGCGACGTCAACCCGCCAGTGCATGCCTTTGCCACCATCGAAATTTACCAGAATGACAAAGCGCGCAATAACGGCAAGGGCGACATTGATTTTCTTAAGTACGCCTTCACCAAGCTAATAGTCAACTACAGCTGGTGGATTAATCGCAAAGACCCATCGGGCAAAAATGTCTTCGAAGGCGGATTTCTTGGTCTAGATAACATTGGCGTTTTTGATCGCAGCTCGCCACTGCCAACCGGAGGCTCTCTTGAACAAGCCGACGGCACCTCATGGATGGTTTTCTTTAGCCAGCAAATGCTAAGAATTGCGATCGAAGTAGCCTCCCATGACCCCCTCTATGAAGACATCGCCGTACGCTTCTTACAGCACACTTTGTGGATTGCTGGTGCTATGGACCGTGTGGGCGAACACCGCGATGAACTATGGGATGAAGAAGACGGATTTTTCTATGATGTCTTGCGCTTGCCAGGGGCTAAATCACGAAGGCTAAAAGTAAGGTCAATGGTTGGGTTGCTGCCTCTGACGGCTGTCTGCGTCATGGAAGAATCGGTTCTAGAAAAACTACCAACATTCTGCAAGCTCAGTAATGACTTTACCAAAAGACACCCAGAGCTTTGTGCCAACATTCATCTACCCTCAAAACCTGGGGTAGTTGGCCGTCGTATGCTCTCAGTGGTTAACCAAGCCAAGCTCAGACGCATACTATCGCGCATGCTGGACGAAAAAGAATTTCTCAGTCCCCACGGTATTCGCTCTCTATCGCTCTATCACAAAGACCATCCCTTCGTCTTCAATCACGAAGGACACGAGTTCAGAGTCGACTATCTACCAGGGGAATCAGACAACGGTATGTTTGGTGGAAACTCAAACTGGCGCGGCCCAATCTGGATGCCAGTAAACTTCCTGCTGATCAAGTCACTGTATCTCTATTTTGCCTATTATGGTGAATCATTCAAAGTTGAGTGCCCAACTGGCTCGGGCAACATGATGAATCTATTAGAAGTAGCCCAAGAAATTTCACGCCGCTTATATTCAATATTTCTCCCCGGACCAGACGGGAAGCGGCCAGTATACGGCGACCGCGATAAGTTTCAGAATGATCCCCACTGGAAGGAGAATATTCTCTTCTACGAATACTTCCATGCCGAAAATGGTAGCGGCCTTGGCGCAAGCCACCAAACCGGTTGGACAGGCCTGGTGGCACGCTTAATGCGACTGGAAGAGCTAATCACCCCTGACTTATTGCTAAGCCCAGGCGCGGCAAGAAAAGCAAACCAGGCGCTAATGGCACACTGGACCGATAATGACTAGCAAAGACAGTGACTAATTAAGGCAGTGTCACAAGACCGTTGCGATCGACGTCGATGGCCAGCGAGCGGGTGTCCATATGGACGTCAAAAGTAGCAGGGTGATCTGGCACTCCCTCTTTGGAAAAAGTGATTCCGCCAATCATACTAACTCCGTCTGGTAGAACAACTTCTTCAAGAGTACGAGAACCGCTTCTGATGACATAAGCAGCACCTTTACCCTCGGTAGATTGCCGCGATTCTACCGAAATATCGATGCCCAGCTCGGCAGCCATCTGCTTGGCCTTGCGAATGTCTTTGACCAAATCATGGGCGGCATTGTTCAAAGCAAGGTGTCTGGAAGTGTAATCAACAACGCGATAACCAAAAAACGGCACAGCTATAAACATGGCAAGAAAAGCCAGGCTCTCTAGTTTGCGAATCAATGGCCATGCAAGAAAAACATTTTTCTTGCGACGGCGCTGGCCAGCAGAACCGTCCTGAGACATCCGATACTTCCTATAATTGAACTTAGGTCAAATACAGTATAGAACAAAAGCTCAGAGCAAGAGCGCTATGCTGTCTCTATGGCAGCATCTGACTGAAGCCCCAAATCTTCGATCATTTTATCCCGCATGGCAAATTTCTGAATCTTTCCTGTAACTGTCATGGGAAATTCGGAGACAAACCTAACATAACGTGGCACTTTAAAATGAGCCACTTGCTCTCTCAGCCAACCAAGCAGTTCAGCCTCACTGATTTCAGCACCGCTCTTTACGGTCACCCAGAGGGCGACTTCCTCGCCCAAACGACGGTCTGGCACTCCAAATACTTGCGCCTGTGCCACGGCTTGATGGGCATGCAAGACTTCTTCGATTTCGCGCGGATAGATATTTTCGCCGCCGCGAATAATCATGTCTTTCTTCCGCCCAGTAATATGCAAGTAACCTTGAGCATTCATCACGCCCAAATCACCAGAATGTAGCCAACCAGCAGCATCAATACAATTAGTGGTGGCCTCAGGATCTTGCCAGTAGCCAAGCATAATGCCATGACCGCGACAACAAATCTCACCTTGGGCACCGCGCGGCAAAATCTTACCCGAATCATCTACCAGTTTCACTTCTACACCGGGAATAGCTCTACCCACGGTGGTAGCTCTAGTTTCAAGAGAATCATGAATAGTAGTAGCAGTCATCAGCGGTGAAACTTCAGTGAGACCGTAAAGAATGACTACATCGGCAACATGCATTTCGCTGGCAACCCGTCGCATCAGTTGCACCGGACATGGTGCACCAGCAAGAAAGCCACCTTGCAAACTAGAGTAGTCAAATGAAGTGAACTGACTGTGTTCTAGCTGGGCTATAAACATAGTGGGAACACCAGAAAGATGGGTGCAGCGCTCGGCTTGAACTGCCTTCATCACAGTTAATTCTTCGAAATAGGGGCCTGGCAACACTAATGTTCCGCCAACAGAAAATGTCGCCAAAGCCGAACTAACCATGCCACCACAATGATAGAAAGGCATAGGCACACAGAATCTTGAGGTAGTGTTCAAGGCCATGGCACGGGCAGCAAACAGACCATTGTTGAGAAGGTTGTGATGAGAGAGAGTGACGCCCTTAGGAAATCCAGTTGTACCAGAGGTGTACTGAATATTTACGGCATGATCAAACTGCACCAAATTCTGCCGCTGCTGAAGCTGATCAAAACTGGTCAGTTCGGCCAGGCTCATAAACTTATCCCAACCATGAACAAAGCGCTTATCATCGCTGAAAGTTTGCTGCTGGCCATCAATAGTAACGGCAGGCATAACCACAATATTCTTCAAAGCCCCAGGAAGGCTTTGAGCCTTAGTGGCAACCGCATCAGAAGTAGCAAATAAGTGGGGTGCCAACTCTTCGAGCATTTCTAAATAGTTGCTCGAACGATTAGCCGGAATAGCAAAAAGCAGTTTAACTCCAGCCTGACTCAAAACATAATCAAGCTCGCCACTGCGATAAGCGGGATTGATATTAACCAGAATTGCACCAATTCGAGCAGCGGCATAAAGCACTGTAAGCCAGCGCCAGTTGTTAGCAGACCAGATACCGACTCGATCACCTTGCTCGATACCTTGGGCCATCATTGCCCGAGCCAAGACTTCGCTCTCAGCTTTAAACTGAGCGTAAGTCAGCCTTTTATTCTCAAGACAACTAACAATCGCTTCGTGCTCAGGCTGCTGCTGGCAAATCAGATCAAGATGCTCTGCTAGAGTAAAGCCGAGAAGCTCAGTACAGATACCAAAATCGTAGCTCAGTGGCTGCTGAAAATTCAGGCCACCATCACATGCTTTTGTCTCTGTTGTTGCTACCAATGTATCTGCGTGCCCAATTTCAGCGCTAACTTATTACAGTTACATAGGAACGATATCAGAGCCGCCGAGAATAAGAATTTTGTCTGCGCTGGAGGGCAATCTGTGATGCTCGCGTACGACCTTGCTATCAAAAGCAGGTCTGGTTTTGCTTCTGCGATTTTTAATTGAAACAGCATGATCAGCCTTGTTGAGATAGTCAACAGCTTGATCAATAGAAGAATCGGTAGAGTTGCGAATTCCTGGTGTGTTTACGGCAATCAAATTAGCATAATCAGCATTGCCTGCCAGTGCCTCAGCAGCAAAGGCTGAAGATGAAAGAGCTACTAGTGCTGCAGCAGTGAACTGTTTCAGACCGTGGATCATTTAAGACTGCCCCTTTACCTTCTGTAAATTGCGTCACTCACTGAGTATAAGCGTGACTTTGGCCGTTGAAAAGCATTGTGCAAATCTATTAACAATTCCATGAACGAATTATAATCAGGCAAGAGGCTGTCAAGATGAGCTTCTTAGGCAAACTCCTTTATCTTGGGCAGAGCAAAGGCAAGCATTATGAGCAAATTCTATTGGTAGCGCTGCCCCTTGAAATCTATATAACCACCTTCATGCCGAGGGGTGTCGCTAGCATGAGTCCAGTGAATCACTCCACCTTTGTTGTTCCAAATATATTCGCCGTGCACCGTTACGATATCACCGGCTTCGACAGGGACGCTCGGGGCCCGGCTAACATTATGAGCCACCAAAATTGTTGAACCGTTTGAGAGTTGCAGAAGAAATTTCTCGTGCTTTTCTCCTTTGTCATCGGGGCGCAGCATGCGCTTCACGGGCAGTGTGCAAGTAACTTGCACATGACTGGCTCGATTATTCTGGGCCGCTGCCACTTCGCTCTCATTAGTATCAGCACGCGGTGCTAGTTTGGTGTAATTAGCTGGTCGATCAATTGTACTGGTTGACTGAGAACAGCCGGTGAAGACCACGCTGCAAGGGAGAATCAATATTGCTGCCTGGCAAAGCAGTTTTAGCCATACTCGCGAATGCATTAGTTACACTGACCCTTTGTAGCAAGCTAGAAAGAAAGCATACTCGATTGATATGCAAACCTGCTACACCGAGCTCAAAGCTAAGCCCAGATATGATTTTGAAGCGCTAAAGCGAGAGCAAAATATCCTCAAAGCAGCGTAACAACGCCAAAAGTTTGGTAAACTGGCACTATGGCTCTTCTTCAGAGCAGCAGGGGCATCAGGAGCACTAAAAATTGTCGATTCTCTCGTCAATTTATCTCACCGGCGGATCTATAGATCCCTCTCAGCTGTCACATTCGGCAGCTATTAGCAATAACATTGCTAACAATATCTCGGCGCCCGATTGGCGCACTTTCGCTTTGACGAGACTGCAAAACCACGGCCTTAGAGTGGTTAATCCCCTAGAGTTTGCCTGGTCCGAGACCGATGTAGATTTTCTCGATGCCATTGAAATTGCCGGTTCTTCAGACCAACGGGTGCAAAGAGCCCTCGAGCTAATAGACCAGAGCGATGGCCTATTGGCGAATCTAGAAAGGCCTAGCTATGGCGCAGCCATGGAGATGTTCTACGCCCATAGAAGGGGCAAAATGGTGACCGTAGTTGGCCCCTCACCGTTTAATCCTTGGGTACTTTCGCACTCGCAAGCTCGCTTTAACGAACTCGATCACGCTCTGCAATATATCATTGGTCAGCAGCCCCAGGCCGACCCGGTAGACTGGGCCGTTAAATATGAAGCGCTGTTGTCTGAGCGCTACGAACAAATGCCTCACGCTGGAGAGCCTGACTATAAGTTTATGGGCGGCAACTTACCAGTATTAGTCGTAGCCCCCCATGCCACAGCAAACTGGCGCGAAGGCGAATTTCACGAGCAAGAGTCATTTACAGGCAGTATGTCGGCCTTGCTTAATCGCATGACCGGCTGCCATACATTAATGAGCAACTATTGCATGGTGGCCGACCCCTGCTGGTATTTAGAAACTCCTTTTCGGCGAGTCTTTAGCGATGTCATTAAGGCTGGCAAAGTGGGCCTAGTAGTTATGCTGATGGGCTCAACCTGGCAAGAAGCACCAGGAGTCCAAATTTCAGCTTATGGTGAATCTTTAGGGGCCGAAGAATATGAACGCCGGCTCAAACTCAAACTGTGCGAATTAGAAGCCATTGGTGCAAGGAGTTTTGATCATTTCCTCAGACCTTTCGCCGATTATGCCGCAAGCGAGCTCAATGTACCAGTAGTGATTATCCGCTTGCATAAGCGTTATCGCATGCCGCGCTTGCAATCTATGCAATTCCTCAGAGCAACTGAATTGCTTGCCTCGTTTATTGCTGAAGCTGGTAATGAGCTTGCCAGCATGATTATCTAAATTATGAAAAACAATATTGTTCTTACCACCTGCGCTCAATCAGAAGCCGAGTCGCTGGCAGAAAAACTAGTTGAAGATGGCCTTGTAGCCTGCGTCAACATCATTGATAAAGTGCAGTCAGTTTACCGCTGGCAAGGAAAAATCGTGAAAGATCAGGAATGCTTGCTTGTGATGAAATCGTCGAGCATCGTTTACGATAGACTGCAACAGCGCATAAAAGAAATTCACTCTTACGAAGTTCCAGAAATAATTTCACTTGATATAGAAAACGGATATGCACCTTATCTGGAATGGCTTAATTTAGCACTAAAGTAAATCAGGACTAAATTTACGGCTTATGGCATCAAAAACTGAAAAGACGATTATTGATGTCTTCTGGCGACGGGTGGAGAGCAATAGCGAACGCCCAGCTGTTTTGCACAAAGTGCAAGGTATTTATCAGCCTATAATCTGGCGCGAACATGGTCGCGTCATAGAGCTTGCTATGGGTGGGCTAGCCAAACTAGGCATCAGTAGAGAAGCTCATCTAGCCATACTTTCACTGCCCTCGCCCAAATGGACGTGGGCAGACCTAGCTATTCTTTCACTAGGCGCAGTCAGTATTCCAATTTACCCGACCTTAAACGCGCCGGAAGTAGATTTTCTTATCAAGCACAGTGACTCAATAGGAATTTTTGTAGAAAATGAACTGCAACTGCGAAAAATATTAGAGCGGCCAAGCCTTCCTGAAAAGCTCAAATTCGCTGTAATTTTTGAAGGTGAAGCCCCACCATCAACAGATAAGTTGAAAATCTTGAAGTGGGATGAACTGCTTAAAGACGGCGAAGTATATCTGCTCTCCCATAAAAATTTAGTGGCAGAGTCGCTTGCCAACATAGCCCCAGATACGGTGGCATCTATTGTTTATACATCGGGCACTACCGGTATCCCCAAAGGGGTAATGCTCTCCCACGGCAATATTTACTCCGTCTGCGCTGCTATCGGCGAGCGCATGAGTTTTTCTGAAAACGATCAGACCCTTTCCTTCCTTCCACTTTCGCATGTCTACGAAAGAGTGGGCGGACAATTTCTAAGCATTTTTGGTGGCATTACTATGGCCTATGCCGAAAGCATTGAAGCAGTGCCGCGCAATATGATTGAGACCCACCCAACTATCATTAACGGTGTGCCCAGATTCTACGAGAAGGCCTATCAGCGGATTAAATCGGAAATCAGGAATCTGCCAAAAGCTCAACAAATATTGATCAACTGGGCCTTCAGCTTGAAAAAAGCTCCGGAACAAGTAGCCAGCGAGAGCATGGCCACCCGCAGCCATCAAAGCCAGAACGAGACAAGTAACAGTGAAGTCAAAAACGCTATTACTAAGCAGCTTCATGCCGCAGAGCTAAGAGCCGCAGACAGACTGGTTTTCTCAAAGATAAGACGGCGATTTGGCGGGCGTCTGCGCATGCTCATGTCAGGGGCAGCCCCCTTACCGCCTGAAGTGCAACGCTTCTTTGACACCATCGGCTTGAACGTCTTAGAAGGTTATGGCCTGACTGAAACAAGTGCCCCGTTAGCCTGCAATAATCTTGAAAGCAATCGCCCGGGAACTGTGGGGCGGCCGCTTAAAGGTGTTGAAGTAAAGCTCGGCGAAGACGGTGAGCTACTGGTTCGTGGTCCCAATGTCTTCAATCAGTACTACAAGAACCCAGAGGCCACAGAAGAGGCTTTTGCCGAGGGCTGGTTTAAAACCGGAGATATTGCCGCCATCGATAGCGACGGCTTTATCACTATTAAAGACCGCAAAAAGGACATAATTATTACTGCCGGTGGCAAACATGTGGCCCCGCAGTACATTGAGAATCTCTTCAAAGGTGAGGCCATAGTCAGCCATTGCCTCGTCTACGGCGATCGGCGTAAATTTATTACCTGCTTACTCACACTCAACCGCGAAATGCTCAAAACTGTGGCCAATCGCCATAAACTTGCCTATAAGGAAGTAGATGAGCTTTACCACCACCCCTTAATCAAAGATGAGATTGATGCTGCTGTTGGTCGAATAAACCAAAGCCTGGCAACATTTGAGCGGATTAAGCGCTACGAAGTTCTACCCAACGACTTTACAGTAGAAGACGAAGAGCTAACTCCGACATTTAAGGTTAAGCGCAAGCATGTAACCGCCAAATATCAGGAAGTTTTAGACTCTATGTATCCGGATGAAGACATTGAACTAGAAAAAATATAGGGCAAAAGATAAAAAAGTTCTTTACATTCGCTTGGCAACTAATTACAATACTGGCGAGGCTTCATAAGGCAATGACCACTTTCAGGTCTAAAGCGCCTCAGGGGATAGCCCCTTTTTACTATGTATCAAGACCAGGCCATCACTTTAGTTGGGACCATTAGAAGGATTAGGTCATGTTTGAATCATTCGGTCGGGGCTTTAAGATGATCATGGCAGCCATCAAAATGGGCTGGCAAGATAAACGACTGCTGCTTCCGGCAATATTGACTGTTTTTAGCAACTTCTTCTTTGCCATCATGCTCTTTTTTGAAGGCAAGTCGCGGGTTGCCGCCACAGCCCATGGCGCCCAAGCCGCAACGGGGGCACACGCTGCCGCTGCTCATGGCGCTCATCACGCCGCTAAAATCACACCTACTCCAGAGGGCATCCAGCAGTTTATTGGTCAGACAGCCCTGAACGGCCAGTGGGACCAGAGCGGTGTCGGTGCTCTGCAACAGGCAGCCAGCCCTGACGCTGTCTTTGCCGTTGTTGCCATTCTCTCTCTCTGGTGGCTAACCAACCGCTTTTTAGAAGGCGTAACCACAGCTTTGGTCTATAGCCATCTAACTGAAGGGGCAGGCTCTGGCAAGTTTTCCACTTCTTGCGCTGCTGTCTTCAGCTCGCTTCCTGCCATCATCACCCTTGGCCTAGTGACACTTATTGCCAAGCGTATTGCCCGCTTTATGCGCGACAAGCGCGGCTCCGGCATATTTGGTATGGGCGTCAACTTCTTATCGAGTATTGTTGAAATTTTCTGGACCATGGCCGGTCACTTGATCTTGCCTGCCATCGTCATCGAGGGCACGTCCTTCTGGGGCGCTCTCAAACGCTCAGACCGCATTGGTCAAGGTAACTTGATCACAATCGGCGTGGGCGAGATCGGTATCGATACAATCAATCGTGTTGTTCTGCTATTGGTAGCTGGTGGCGGCATGGCTGGGTTCTCTTACGCCTATGTCTCACACCTGTCGATGGCCTCACCACTAGTCGTCTTAGGCGGCTGTCTCTGGGCCTCCACCGTGATTGTGGTAACAGCAATGTCTATCTATATCAGGGCAGCTTTCTTCACCTGCCTCTATGTTTGGGCCATTGAAGCAGAAGCTCTAACCGAAGCTGAGCGCATCAATCACACTATGCCTGCACCACTTGCAGCAGCCATGGCCTAACTCAAATAGCTAGAGTGAGTGAAATACTTTAGGTGGAAGCAGCCATTTGATGATTCCCGGGCTAGTTGGTGGCAGGTCTGAAACGTCTACGCGGCAGACACCGCCTTTCTTAAATGGCAATTCAAACTCAAGACCGGCAAACACCAGGTCGCGCACCAACATGCCCATATCGGGTTCATGACCAACAAGAAAGATTTGCTCAGCCTGAGGATAACGGGCCACGCTCTTCCAGACATTGGCAGCGGTCACACCCGGCGCCAGGGTGTCGGTGAACTTCAACTCACAACCAAACTGTTCCACTAAAATTTCTGCAGTTTCGCGGGTACGCACCAATGGGCTAGCAAGCACCACATCTGGTTTGACATTGAGCTTGGCTAAACCGCGTGCCACCACTCTCATCTCTTCCTTGCCTTCGTCAGTCAATGGTCGATCGGCGTCTCGTGTCACACCATGACCCAGACGTTCTGAGGCAATTCCGTGTCGAACCAGATATAGTCTCATGGCAACCTCACCATCCAATTTTTTGTAGCGGCTTTTAGCCTATTACTATTTTACGTGTTAGAAATTACTGGAACTTATCTTTGACTAGAGTAATATTTATTAGATGAGTAATTTAAAGCCACGAATGATCGGATTAGATGTCGGCGACCGCCGCATAGGTGTCGCTATTTCCGACCCACTTGGAATGACTGCAGCCGGCCTGGAGACCATTCATCGCGTCAATATGCACACTGACGTTGACAACATTGCCTTGCTTGCCGCTCGCCATGGTGCGGTGCAAATTGTAGTTGGCCTTCCTTACAACATGGATGGCTCGATGGGTGAACAAGCCGAAAAAGTGAAGTCGTTTGCCAAGAAGCTAGCTAACGCCACAGGCCTACCGATTGTCTATGAAGACGAACGTTTAACTACAATATCGGCCATTCGCACCCTCACTATTCAAGGTGTGAAAACCGGCAAAAACAGAGATATGGTTGATAAGCAGGCCGCTGCTATCATTTTGCAAAAGTATTTAGATCGCAAAAGCCCGCCACCAATTGCGTAATCGCTTAGTTAGATAACAAAGCTAGTCTCCAAAATCAGTCGATACTGTTGATTGACGGGCGAGAGTTGCCTGAGTGGCAGCCCGATTGGTAAAGGTTTCGCTGTCTCTGATAATTGCCTGGGGAATTAAAAGCGGCGAATGCACCTTCATGTTAGGCAGTTTCTTTATGCCGGTGCCAATGGCTAAAAGTTCAACCATGCCACCACCGAGATCATAAACATAGGTTTTGACACCAACAACTTCATCGGCGCCGAAGCTCTCAGCATCTTCAGCAATCATGCTCAACGCTTTGACCCGCGCTTGATAAATCATATATGTCAGCTCTTTGATTTCACCGCGAACAAAGCTTTTGAACATAGCCTTGAGGCCACCGGCAAAACCAATTGAGAAAATTGAAACTCCCATGACAAGCCGGATAGGACAATAGCCTAAGGCAATGACATTCCACATCTCTTCATTGGTCAAGTCACTGGTGATCGGTACTTCAGAATATTGTGCCGGCAACTCTTCATGGAATGATGCTGTTCCAGTCATCACCATCTCTTGCATGCCTAATAAAGGCGCGATGGTCGTCTGTATACCAAGCACGGCATTGGCACCGGCCTCTTTGGCTTCATGAGAAATGCGCTCGATCGCTAGATGCCTGGTCTTATTTAGCATCTGTGAAAACTCGACGACTTCGCCAGCCTTGAGACTGCGTAGAGTACCCATGACACCACCACCGATGCCAATTGAATAGGCGACATTGCCGAAAACAAAGCGCAGGGGGTGAAAACCGCAATCTAGCTGGCAATAAAGCTCTTGACCATTGGCCGAAGTAGAAAACGGAATATCTTTGTTGCTCTCGCCATCCCGATGCACAGCCGAACCAATAGCAAGATACTCGACATTGGTGTCATGAAAAATCAGTTGGTTGGTGACGCCAGTAACACCAGCGCCGACATGGCGCCGAGCCTCTTCTATCATTCGCATGTAGGCCATTTCACGACCTTCTCGAATGAGCTCGGTCAATTCATGAATTTCACCACCACCCAATGTCTTCAGGCCAGAAGTGAGACTACCAACAAAACCAAGTGAAAAAACACTGTTCCCAATCACCAGGTTTCCTGGTGTGTAGCCCTTCTCATTGAGACAAAATAATTCGTTGCCAGAAAGCCCGGTAATCATAAATTAGACTAAACCCTTCATCATGCCCTGCCAATAGATCTGAGGCAAAATGTCTTTCTTAAAGACATACATAGAATATCGCTCTTCTGATTGATCAAAAGGGAAAGTTTCTTGGGGAATCAAGTCATAGTCAAACTCAGCGAGAACAAGACTGCTGTAGCCCGTTACCAATGGGCAAGATGAGTAGCCATCATAAGACTTCTGCAAAGGCTCGCCCCGCATTTGACTGATTAAGTTCGCCACCAAGACCGGTGACTGCTTACGAATGGCCGCACCAGTTTTGGAAGTGGGTAAATTAGAACAATCTCCTAGAGAAAAGACATTGGCAAAGCGGTTGTGCTGCAGTGTTGCCTTATTCACATCAACCCATCCAGCACTATCGGCCAAGGGGCTCTGCTTGATGAAATCAGGAGCACTCATTGGCGGCGTCACATGCAAAAGATCGTAGTTAACGTCAACTGTTTCGCCTGTATCTAAATGCTTAAAAGTAGCCCTCTTAGCTTCACCATCAACAGCAATTAAATCATGGCGGAACATAGTATTAATGCGCTTACGGGCAATCACTTTGTTGAGAGTGGCGGCATATTTTGGCACCGAAAATATACCGGGATTAGCCGAAGCAAAAATCATCTTGACCCGATCGCGAACACCAGAAATATTGAAATAGTCTTCTGCTAAATAAGCGATTTTCTGAGGCGCTCCGCCGCACTTCACCGGGGTATTAGGCTGGGTAAATAATGCTGTTCCACCAGCAAAATTAGAAATAAATTCCCAAGTTTTACCAACTAGTGAATAGCTGTAGTTACTGCAAACGCCATCTTTGCCGAGTGCCTCGCTCAAGCCTTTAATTTTATGCCAGTCAAGTTGCAGGCCTGGTGCCATAACAAGATAGTCGTAAGTGATCTCTCGCCCACTATCTAGCTTGACAATGTTTTCTTCAGGCTTGACATCGACCACTCTCTCTTTAATCCATTTAACACCAGAAGGGATGAGCGAATACTCATCTCTGACGCTCTCTTCTTTTGGACAGACGCCAGCTCCAACCAGGGTCCAAAGTGGTTGATAGTAATGTTTTTCGGAAGGCTCAACAATAGCGATGCCAACATTGCCAATGGCCCGCATGAGGCGGTGGGCGACAGAAATGCCCGCCGTGCCCCCACCGACGATGAGAATTTTGTGATGCTCTAAGGCAGTATTCTCAGAGGTATTGGTCGACGGCGATGCGGTCATAGCTTGAATCCCCAAGTTAGTTCAAATTGTTTAGCATGACCCAGCTTATGGGAGGGTCTTCAAAGTTATAGGCTATAATTCTGCCATGTCACACTGCATTCAGGTGGCCCCCAAGGCGACCAAAGTGAAATTTCATGAGCGCACCTTACATCGCACTGCTAGTTTTTGAGGCCATTTTAGGGGTTCTCATGATTATCCTCATTCTGCTCCATGCTCCTAAGGGTGATGGTATGGCAGGAATAGGAGCCGCCGCCACAGTGTTCAGCGGAAAGCGCGGTGCCGAAGCCGGGCTTGATCGCCTCACCTGGACAATTTTCGGTCTGTTTATGCTCGTCTGTCTGATCTTAGGCTTCGGGTTCGTCAAATAATTCCAAAGCGCAGGCGTCACTTATGTCATTCAAACTGCCAACCAAAGAAGACAAGCACGATTATGTGCATGATCAGTTTGAGCGAATCGCCAAAGGCTATGACTTAAGCAACGATGTTATAAGTGTTGGCATGCACCGGGCCTGGAAGCTGCGGGCCATCAACGAACTTATGGGTCGCGGCCTTAAAAAGGTTGGCGCTAACGAAGAAAGCGCCAATAGAACCAATGAAAAGTATCTCGATATTTGCTGTGGTACTGGCGATTTAGCTCTGGCCATTGCCAAGCAAGCAGCTGCTGGCACGAAGATTACGGGCCTCGATTTTTCACAGAACATGCTTGATCTAGCCGGTGAGAGGCAAAAGCGCCTGGCTCGCAGAAAAGATAAAATCAAAACAGTGCAAATGGAGTGGATCTGCGGAGACGCTCAGCAATTGCCATTTGAAGACAATACTTTCGATGGCGCCATCATTAGTTTTGGCTTGCGCAACCTTACCGATTTGCAAAGAGGGCTGGACGAAATGACCCGAGTTGTAAAACCCGGCGGACGAGTCGTCAACTTAGATTTGGGCCATTCCACTGTGCCATTATTCGCACCAATTTTTGATGCTTATTTCAGCAATGTTGTCCCCGTAATTGGCGGAATTCTGCAAAACGATCGCCAGGCCTACAAATATTTGCCTGAATCCGGTCGTACCTATCCGAGACCAGAAGCCATTTCTGAGATGTTCAAAAAAGCTGGATTGATCAATGTGCGCCACATCCCCCAGGCACTGGGCACGGTGGCGCTCCATGTGGGAATAAAGCGGTGACAGGCCCTAGCCCTATTGTTTCTGCGGAGACAGTAGAAAAAACAGGCCGCTCACTGATGATTGTCTCAGGTGATCATTCAGGCGAAAAGCACGCCTCCAAAATCATCAGAGAGCTAAAAGAAAGAGATCCAGACCTGCACATCTGGGGAGTTGGTGGCTCTGAGATGGAGAAGGCTGGCATGGAGCTGCTCTTCAATAGCGCCGACTATACTGTGGTCGGCATATTCGAAGTAAAAGACTATGTCTGGTTCTTTGCCAAAATGCATTGGACCCTCTTAGCCAATGTAATCAAACGCAATCCCGATGCCATTTTGCTAGTAGATTTTGGCGGCTTCAATGTCGGCTTTGCCCAATCGGTTCGCTCAATCATGCCGGTGATTCCGGGCGACACTACGAATATTGATGACGACCATTCACTTGCCGCTCTAATCTGCAAACCGAAAGACTATTTGCAAAAATGCTTTGATGACTTCGTGCGCTACATGGGCTTCAAGTACTATTTGAAATGGCAAGGAGTGCGCAAGTCAAAACGCGCCGTTCCGATCTATTACTTCATTTCTCCCCAGGTTTGGGCCTCAAGACCCTGGCGCATCAAAGCATTAAAGCGCTCGATAACTAAAATTTTCACTATCTTTCCCTTTGAAGAAGGGGTTTATCTTCAAAAACACGTCAACGCCCGTTTTGTCGGAAATCCGCTGCTGCGCGCTCTGCCAGAATTGGACACAATACCCGATCGCGAGGCCATGTGCCGTTCTCTCAATCTCGACTCTAGTAAGCCAATTATTGTAGTTATGCCAGGCAGCCGCAAACAAGAAGTACTGGCTCATATGCCAGTGTTAGAGCGCGCCATGAAAACAATTCTGGAAATTCGCCCCGAAACTCAATTTGTCATATGCCGAGCCACAGACTACCTCGCCACCCTCATAGATGCCAGCCTCAAGGCCTCTGGTCTCGATCAGCGCATCGGTAAAGGGCTGACCATACTTGATTCAGACCGCAATTTCGAACTAATGAAAAACTGCGACCTGATCTGGGCGAAATCGGGCACGACAACCCTAGAAACAGCCCTATTTGGCAAACCAATGATCATCTTCTACATGGGCAATTGGTTTTCTTACTTACTTGTAATGCTCTTCAAAAGCGTGAAAAACTTTGGCTGGCCGAACCTTTTGGCCGGTCATCAACTGGTTCCTGAGTTAATTCAACTAGATTGTCGCGGTGAAATGCTCGTAAAATACACTCTCGACATGCTCGATGTGCCCGGCCTAAGGCAAGAAATCACCAGCGAGCTACTGACCCTCCGCGCCGAACTCGGCCAGGGCGATTTTGTCGAGAACTGCGCCCAGGAGCTTCTACAAGTTGTCCAATGAGCTACATTCACTAAAGAAGTTGCCCGGTCTGCCATCGAGTATGAGCCCGACCCAGTTTCAGACCTATTTGCGCCTACTTGGCTATATCAAGCCCTACACATTTCTCTTTGTTGTTGGTGGCTTAGCGGCAATTCCTTCGGGTAGCATGGACGGCGTCATTGCCTGGGCTGCTGGTGCCGGCTTGCAGAAAATCATTGCCGAAGGACAAATGCAATATATCTACTGGGTGCCGCCAGCGGTCTTGCTTGTAGCTTTTCTGCAAGGAGTATTTGGTTTCATTGAAACCTATACCATTAAATATGTTGGGGCCTCAGCCATTCGCGATCTGCGCAACCAGCTATTTAGTCATTTGCAAAAGCAACCACTGATGTATTTTCAAGGCCAATCATCAGGCGTATTGATTGGCAGACTAATTAACGATGTTGCTATTGTCGAGCATGCCATTTCGCAAACCTTTCAATCGCTGATTTCTCGTGTTGTCACAGTGATATCACTAGCCCTGGTGATTTTGCTGCAAGCATTCTGGCTGGCATTAATTGCCCTGTGCATAATTTCGCTGATTGTGGTGCCGGTTTCGATTTTAAGTAAAAAGATTCGCAAATCATCAAGAGGCGGACAAGAAGCCATTGGCGACTTAGTATCAGTAATTTCAGAGTCGATTCAAGGGGCCAAAATTGTTCAATCATTCAACCTCGAAGACTATCAAGTAAAGCGTTTTGTTGAAACCAACAATGGCTTCTTTAAGAACACGATTAAAGCGGTCAGCGCCGAAGCCATTCTCTCCCCCATTCTTGCCATGATTAGTGCCAGCGGTATTGCCTGTGTTATCTGGGTAGCAGGCTCAATGCTAATAAAGAATGAAATGACCCCTGGGGCTCTGACATCGTTTATCGTCGCTCTTTTGACTCTTTACTCCCCTATCAAAAACATCGGTCGTATCAACGGCACCATACAGCCGGCCATGGCTGCGGCCACTCGCATTTTTGAAGTGTTCGACCAGGTGCCGGACATTCGCAACTGCGACCAGGCAATTAAACTTAAGCCTGGCGCCCATCGCATCAAATTTGAAAATGTCTTCTTCCAATATCCCAACAACGAAAATATGGTTTTGCGCGATATCAGCCTAGATATTGCCCCAGGCAAATTAGTGGCCTTAGTTGGACTCTCGGGGTCGGGCAAATCAACCATGGCCAATTTGATACCACGCTTCTTTGATGTAACAGCTGGCAGCATTTTGGTAGATGGTATCAATGTCAAAGAAATCGACATGGCCTCCCTACGCTCTGAAATTGCGGTGGTGACCCAAGACAATTTCTTGTTCAATACCACTATCTACGAAAACATTCTCCTGGGTTGCACCACGGCCACAAAAGAAGCAGTGATCAGTGCGGCAAAATCAGCCTACTGTCACGATTTCATCATGGAACTGCCGGAGCAGTATGAAACAAAAATTGGCGAGCGCGGGGTGAGATTATCAGGCGGTCAACAACAACGTCTTGCCATTGCCCGTGCATTCCTCAAAGACGCCCCAGTTCTAATTCTTGATGAAGCCACCAGCTCCCTCGATAACGAGTCAGAAGCAATGGTGCAAGAAGCTCTAAATAACTTGATGAAAGGCCGCACAGTTGTGGTGATTGCCCACCGCCTATCAACAGTTCGCCACGCCGATCAAATATTAGTATTAGAGCAAGGTCAAATTGTTGAAAGCGGCACCCATGATGCCTTACTTGCCCGTGACGCTTCTTATGCCAGGCTGATTCGGGCACAATTCGAACGGCCCGTAGCGCTAAATTCTGACGAGTAATATGAAAAGTGTCTGGCCTTTGCTCATAAGTGCCGGATGTCTACTTTCTTTCGCGCCAGCAAAGGCACAAGAGAGCCCTCAGGTAAACGAACTACTGGGGCAGAAGCAATTCAGCAAAGCCTTTGATTTAGCCAATCAGAAACTAAAAGACAAACCTGATGCAAATGCCTATTTAAATAGAGGCAATGCCTATTGGTCAATTTGCGATTACCGCAATGCGATAGCTGACTATGACAGAGCCCTTTCCATCGATAGCAACTTAGTAGACGCCCTGGTGCACAAAGGTATTTGTCAGGCTAGGCTCGGCAACAAAGAAGAAAGCCTCAAAACTTTTGAACAGGCAGCAACTCTAGATCTTAAGAGCTGCAATCCATATCAAATAGAGACCATAGGAAAAGCCTTGATAGAAGGCGGGCGCTTAGAAGCACTACAAAAGATGATTGCTCTGCTGCAGGAAAGCAAGAACAGTCAGCTAAATCAGTTGGCAAACAAACTTGACGCTAAAAACAAGCCAGCTACTGAAAATGTCATCAAGAAAGACCAGATAACAGCGGGCATGACAGCCTTCGTGGCAACACCACACTTTGTTTTCATTGGTGATATCGACAAAGCAAAGCTAGAGCGCTATGGAGCAATTGCTGAAGGTTTCTTGGATTATCTTCAGCGCAAAGGCTTAAGTGATACCGAATTTTCTCTGTCTTGTGGAGCTGAGAGTAACACATTCAAAAAACTAGTTAATGCGCCAGAGCCAGTCAGTATCTTCATTTTGCACGACAAGATGGCCGAGCGTGCCTTCCTCAAAGAGCGCCTCAACTTTCCCTATCATGTTCATGGCGTCTTCATCAGTAGCCGCAATCTGCTTGTCACCTACGATGGTGCTGGCCCAGGTACTTACTTACACGAACTAATGCACACCGTGCTTAGCCGCCAGAAGAACCTCGAATATTGGGCCGAAGAAGGTATTCCTTCTTACTTTGAAAAAGTCTATGGGGCTATCTCACCACAATTTGAGCTGCGCCATGGCTACGGTGAAAATTGGTTCCCCCAGGCTCTATCGGCAAAAGTAATAAAGAAAGTCAGCCTTAATTTAGCCGACATTGTCGGCAAAGCAAAACACGCCGATGCTGGGCAAGAAGTGCAACAACGATTGGTAGCATTGTTCTTGCAGAAGTACGGCCACTTAGATGAATACCTAACACTGACAATGGCCAACCAGCACAAGGGCTACAAAACCTTTGTCGAAGCTGCTTTTAACAAACCAATGGCAAAGCTCGTTCCCATGTTTAACGATTTCATTCACGAGATTAGACACCCAGCAACAGCACTAGATTTGCCACCATCGCAGATATTTGACACGAAGCTCGAACTAGACAGATTTGAACACGAACATCTAGGCAGCAGAGGAAACAATCTTGACGATTTCTTAAAAGGGAAATCGCATTGCTATGTGGGCTGGGATGCCCGTTCACCTCAGCGCTAATTAGAATTTAGAATTTTGTGCCTACCTTTCCGCCGGAATATTCTCGACATAAATTGGTAGATTCTTCACTGTCAAGTCAACCACTGTGCGGTGGTAGTGCGAAAAGCGATTGATCAATACTGCCACATGGGTTGTGTCTACTGGCAAAATAACAGCAGATTCTGGCGACCTTGTGTCAATCATTCGCCAATGCACTTTGCCGAAGGTGAGAAAGGGGGCCACCGGAATATCTTCTTCTAAGGTTAAGGTAGACCGTCTGTCCAGTATGGTCTTAGCCTGGCAGAGCCTAAGATTGTAGCCAGCCGTATGCAATTCATCTTGCACCGTAATAGGTCCACCTAAAAACGGATAGAGAAAGAATACCCCAATCTGCAGCCCCGACAAGGCCGCAATCCCTAAAGAACGGCTGGCATTCTTAAAGCGAAAGGGCATCAACATCAAACAACTGATTGTCACCACTTGGTTCCAAAATAGAAGACCAATGAAAGACACTATTGTTAGAAATGGCCTTTCAAATTTGTTTGGCTGGCAAAAGAGTATTGAAATGCAGAAGAGCGGAGCAAATAGACTAATGGCAAAACACAAGAAGCTAAGCAGTGGCGAAGACCAAAGCAGGATGCCATGGATATTGTGAAACCAGATACCAAGAATTGTAAGCAAAGCCGAAGCACAGAGCCAGTAGAACTGACTTTCGTTTTCGAGCAAATAAATTGTAAGGGCTTCGAGCCTTGATCTCTGTGGAATTTCCGGCTTGCTAATTGAAGCTAAGTCAGCACTATCTTCTATATCGCTCGGGACCAGTTCCTCCAGGCAATTGCCACTCGTCGTCAAACAGCCTGACGTGCCATCAGGCTCGACCACTAGCTCTGGGTCAGAAACCTTTAGCTCTGGCTGTTTCCACTCAGGTACATTCAAATCAGCTTGATCCATACATCAATTATAGAGGCTCCAAAAGTATCGTTTCACTGAAACTTGATAGTCGGATATTTAGCGCGGTAAATACCTAAAAGCTCGTGCCCGTATTTATCAGTTTGATCAGAGTAGTTCTTGGCCGATAGAATAACCCGAAGATTCTTACACTTGGCCAAAGTAGCAATCTGGCTTTCACTTAGCCGTTTACCTTCAGACCGAAAAGTCGAAAGGTTCTTCCACTGAGTAATTATCTTAATTACTTCGTCCGAAATATCGGTCTTGTTTAAGTTGAGTGTTGTTAGCTTCGGGCAACGTGTTAACTGACTAAGAGAAGCAGGCAAAAAATCAACACTATCTAGCTCTATTCCAGTCAATTCACCACATTGAGATAGCCTGAGGAGCAGTGGATCAACAAAACTATCAACAGGCTCTTCAATGCTAAATGAGGTCAATCTATCGAATAACTTGCAGCGAATCAATTGCTTCATGCTGAAATTCGCTCTCTTTAGAGTTAGTGCTCGCAATTGCGGTATTCCATCAAGCAATTGAAATACCTGAGCATTCTGAGCAAAACCATCAAGAGTGAGATTGACTAAGTTGGGCCAGCTCGAAACTATTTTTAGGATTTCTGTCAACTGTTTTTGCGAATAAGCAATTCTCTCGCTTCGCGGCAAGCCATTGAAATCAAGGGCAGGACCATGGCCATCGCCCCCACCAAGTCTGGCCAGACTATTTTTAGCTTTAAGATACAAACTTTGAAACTCTTCTTTGCCAATTTGCTCGAATATTTGAGGAGATTCGAAGGTAAGCGGTACTTCGTTTTCATCAACAAGTAATGCGACAGAGCGGCTGTCTTTTACACGAACATGGCCAACGGCAGGTCTTGGCTTAGCACTGCCGAAATCGGCGACAGAACCTATAGCGATACTAGGAAAGACAATCTCTTTATAACCGCTTGCACCAATAGGGTACGACTTGATTGGTCCGAATTCTAAGATAGTCACCAAATCAGATGGCGGAGCAACCTTAGGTTGAGCACTAATACTAGCTCGATAGAAATAGGCACCACCAGCTAGAAAAGCAACAACCACAAGAATAGAGCCAGCAAGAAGCCACTTAGAACTAGTCCTAGAGATAAAAGAAGAGGACTGAGCCACACTACTATCGCTTTCGGCGATAGCTCTAGCACCATTGTCTCGTTCTACCAGGTTTAGAGAAAGCGATGGCGCTCGCTTCTGCAGGCGAGCAATAGCAGCGGCCACTTCATCCATAGACTGATAGCGATCGCCTGGCTCTTTTGCAGTCATTCTTGCGATCAATGAATCAACAGCAATGGCTGGGCCTTCACTGAAGCGATCGGCAAGTTTAGGCATGGCCACTTCCGTGTGCATCAACATAATTTCGACAGCATTGGAACCGATAAAAGGTGGAACACCAGCAATACTCTCAAACAAGGCACAGCCCAAAGAGTAAATATCAGAGCGATGATCAACCGCCTGCCCCTGGCATTGCTCTGGGCTCATATAATGGGGTGAACCAAAAACCTGCCCTTTAGCAGTAATTGCTTGGCCAGCCACGGGGTTTATCACTTTGGCTAGTCCAAAGTCGACTACTTTAGCCTGAAAAGCAACCTTATCATTATCTTCTTTGAGCACGATTATATTGGCTGGCTTAACGTCGCGATGAACAATACCTTTTTTATGAGCATAAGCAAGGCCCTCAGCCACCTGACGAAAAATATCCAGACATTGCTCAAAGGTTAAGCCATCATCGTCATCTATGTAATTAGAAAGAGCCCGGCCGTTAAGGAGATCCATAACATAATAAGGACACTTACCCTGGTCAATGCCCATGTTGTAGATTTTGACTATATTAGGGTGATCAAGCTTAGCGATCACTCGGCCTTCAATCTCAAAGCGCTGCCGGCTAAAATCATCCATCTTGTCTGATCGAATGATCTTAAGAGCATAGTCTCTTTTGATGATGTTATGCTCGGCAAGGAAGACATAGCCCATGCCGCCCTGGCCAAGCAAAGACTTAAGGATGTAAGCGCCACCCACTATATCGCCAGGCTTAAGCTCTCTTGTGCTGCTACCAAGCGTTAAAAAATGGGTATCGTCAAATCGCTCAGTTTGAGTCATAAATATTTTTTGTGGCTCTTCTCAATATTCAACGAAAAACTACAGTAGGAAATTTTGCTCGATAAGTTTTCCACAAGGCTCGATCTTGTTTAAGGTCTTGGCCAATGTAATCAGCGGCTTGCAAAATTATCTCTAATTGCTTGCGTTTTACTAGGGCTGCAATCTGGCTCTCTGTCAACTTCACCCGATCAAAGCTGACGGATCGCAATCGTCGAAGTTGAGAAATTGCTGCTATGTCATCGTCAGAGACCAGAACCTGCTTAAAAGCTAGGTTTACAAGATGTGGACAATGCTTGAGCTGCTCGAAAGCCGCAGCAGAGAAATCAACGTTGTCCAACTCTAGGACGTTCAAATTGGCAGAGCCAGCTAGTTTGTAGAGCAATGAATCAATTTGCCTCTCACCCGGTTCTTGCATCCTCAAGAACCTTAATCTCGAAAGGAACTTATATTCAGAAAAATCGCTCATGCTAAATTCAGATGACTTCACTACTAGCATTCTAAGATAAGGCAATCTGTCTATCGACTCAAAAATCTCTTTATTGAGGGTAAAGTCTTCTATGGTTAAGACAGAGAGCTTAGACCAGCCAGACACTATTTTCAAAATAGAGATCAACTGTTTTTGCGAATCCGCCACTCTTTCACTGCGAGTGGGGCCATTTAAGTCTAGCTTTTGATCGTTTACTTCTGACTTAGTCGAAGTAAACATGCCTAACTTGGCTTTAAGTTCTAAACCTACGAATTCATCTTTGCCAATCTGCTCTAGAACTTGAGGATATTTGAAAGTTATCGGTACCAAATTCTCATTGAGAGAGAGAGTATAAGTATGGTCTTTAGGGACAGAAACAGTGCCGCTGGCATTGTGGTCATCATTAGTACTTAAATCAACGATTGAACCAATAGATGTCTCAGGAAATTGAAAAACTCTCAGACCTGTATCAGTAGCAAGATGAGACTTGATTGGTCCGAAGGCAATGAGCTCAGTCGATGGCGACGACTCTTTAATACCGCTGAAGAGTACCGCTCTGTATGAGTAAGCAAAAGCCACCACAAATGACAAGGCAACAAACAGCGAACCCACTAAAAGCCATTTAGAATCAGCTCTCGACAGAAATGACGATTGCACGATGCTGCTATCACTCTCGCCTTTCTTCCTAGTAGTACTTGTCTCATCACCCAGCCCGGAATTACTCGAAAGTGAAAGTGATGTCCTTCGTTTTTGCAATCTTTCAATCGCTGCCGCCACTTCATCCATTGATTGATAGCGATCTTGAGGCTCTTTCGCTGTCATTTTCGCAATCAGCGAATCAACTGCAATTGCTGGTTGTTCACTAAAGCGATCAGCTAACTTTGGCATGGCAGACTCTGTATGCATCATCAAGGTTTGCATGGCATTGGCACCAACGAACGGTGGCTCACCGGCAATACTCTCAAACAAAGCGCAACCTAGTGAATAAATGTCTGAACGATGATCGACTGCTTGCCCTTGACACTGCTCTGGGCTCATATAAAAAGGCGAGCCAAAGATCTGCCCCTTGGTTGTTATGGCCTGACCAGCCACCGGATTGATCACCTTAGCTAGACCAAAGTCGACAACCTTTGCCGTAAAGCCATCCTTATCATTCTCCTCTTTGATCAAAATGATATTGGCGGGCTTTATGTCGCGGTGCACAATGCCCTTCTTATGAGAATAGGCAAGGCCCTGGGCCACTTGTCGAAAAATATCCAAACATTGCTCAAAAGTTAGCCCAGCATCCTGATTGATGTAATCAGAAAGCGCCTGACCAGGCAAGAGATCCATAACATAGAACGGATAGGTACCTTGGTCGAGACCCATATTGTAGATCTTGACTAAATTTGGATGATCAAGCTTAGCAATAACGCGCCCCTCAATCTCAAAGCGCTTCCAACTAAATTCATCCAACTTGTCTGGTCGAATAATCTTCAGAGCATAGTCTTTCTTGATGATGTTGTGCTCAGCAAGAAAGACATAGCCCATGCCACCATGGCCAAGCAAAGACTTGAGTACATAGGCACCACCAACTATGTCGCCTGGCTTGATGGCACGGTTGCCCCCGCCAAGCGACAGAGAATGGGTTTCGTCAAATCTCTCAGTTTTAGACACTAATGCGAGTATCTAAACAGGCAAAACGCTGCGTTTCTTTTTGTAGCCAGAGAATTGCTTAGAAGAATAAGCGTTGAAGCGATTGATCAACTCTTGACGCAGAGCCAAAGGCTGGACAATATCATCAACTACCATCTCGGCAGCGAGCTTGTAAAGATCGACGTCTTGACGATACTCATTGCGCAGATTTTCTACATAAGCAGCACGCTCAGCTTCAGGTTGTTCCTGAATCTTGTTGAAGTAAACAGCATTAACAGCCGCTTCAGGACCCATTACGGCAATCCAGGCGGTGGGCAAGGCCAAACAAGCATCAGGTTCAAAGGCTGGTCCACACATGGCATACAATCCAGCACCATAGGCCTTTCTAACCACAACCGAAATTTTCGGCACAGTTGCAGCAGAGACAGCACCTACCATTTTGGCACCAGCACGGATGATACCATCGCGTTCAACTTTGGAGCCGATCATGAAGCCCGGTACGTCAGCTAAAAACAGCAATGGAATATTGAAAGCATCGCAGAGCCAAACAAAGCGCGAAGCTTTGTCTGCTGAATCAACAAAAAGTGCTCCACCTTTTACTCGTGGTTGGTTGGCAACAATTCCAACAGCGCGGCCACCAATGCGACCGAAACCGGTAATCAACTCAGGTGCAAAAAGCTTCTTAATTTCAAAGAATGAATCGGCATCAATTAGACGCTCAATCACTAAATGCATATCAAAAGGAATATTCTCCTTTTCAGGAATTACTTCTTCGATGTTTTTCTCAAAAACCTTAGGCTCATGAGCTGGCAAAGCCGGTACTTTCTGATCACAATTGACTGGCATATAGCGCAGGTAGTCTTTGCAGAGTTGAATTGCTTCTTCTTCTGACTTGACTAAAACGTCACCACAGCCGCTCACTGAACAGTGCATTTTGGCACCACCCATTTCTTCTAAGGTGACCTTCTCGCCAATGACCATTTCAGCCATACGAGGAGAGCCGAGATACATTGAAGCATTGCCGTCATTCATGATGACAATGTCGCAGAAAGCAGGAATATAAGCCCCACCAGCAGCGGATGGCCCGAACAATAAACAAATCTGAGGCACATAACCGGACATTTCTACTTGATTGTAGAAAATGCGCCCGGCGCCACGGCGGCCAGGGAACATCTCAATTTGGTCAGTGATTCGTGCTCCGGCGCTATCTACGAGATAGAGCATTGGCACTTTCAACTTACCAGCAGTCTCTTGAATGCGAATGATTTTCTCTACTGTGCGCCAGCCCCATGAGCCAGCTTTAATAGTGGAATCATTGGCCATAAAGCAAACAGTCTTGCCTTCGATTTGGCCAACACCGGTAACAACCCCGTCAGCCGGAAGGTCATGCTGAGTATTATTAGCAAAACGAGCATCTTCTATTTCGAAACCGGGATCGAGCAGCAGGCGCAACCGGTCGCGCACGAAGAGCTTTTTATCTTCTTTCAGTTTATGGTGATACTTTGGCGCTCCACCTTTCTTGATACGTTCGATGGCGGCGGTCAGTTGCTCACTTTTACCAGTCACTTTGCCTTCCTTAACTGTGTCCATACGGCCTCTTTGGTCAGGATTAGAATCAGATTTAGAAAATTAATTGTAACCAGAGAATTTACCAAGCATCGAAACCTAAAGGTTGATGCAAGATTGGCTCACTTTACAACAGCTAAAAAAGTAGCCATTTTTAGTTGAGGCGAAGTAAAAGCCTGGGCATAAAGAGGTACGACGGGGGATTTTATGACAGTTTTGTCAATTGCAGCTTTCAATTTTATAATTGGCTCCCTTGTCAGCAGCCTACTTTTAGTTGCTGGTTTAGCCTTGCCAACCCAGGCAGCACCAGCAGCGGTCAAAAGAAGCTGGGTCTACAGCCTCTCACAAAAGCAAGAGAACTCAGAGGTTCTCAAAATCTGGGGAGTGCCAGCCTGTGCCGCAGTGAACGGAGCCAACCCCAAGGGTACTTACGTCACCGGTCTAACGGGATACGGCCTGGGCGACGATCTGAAGCTACAAGTTGGCGATGTCCTGTTGTCAATCAACGGTAAAGTTATCACCAGCGCCCGAGATGCAGACCGCATTCTCGACAATATGCCAGGTGGAGAGGTTAAAGCCGTAGTAGCACGTCAAGAGAACGGCCGTGTCTTCCTACTACAACCCCACACCATGTTTGCGCCGCGGACAAGAAGCGCCAGCTCTAGTTCAGGCTCTGGCTCTGGATCGGGCTCTGATTCTCAAGATGTCGATGTCACTACCAATTCACGCTCTGACGGCAATGGCATGTATTCATCTAGTTATAAAGCCGCCCGTGATATCAAAAAAAGCAGTGTCAGCAACGAATCGATGGCTGGCTTAGAGAGCTATATGTTTGAATTAATCAACAGTGACCGGCAGAAATTTGGCCAGCAAAAGCTCCGATTGAGCTCAAGCTTGAGTCAGGTAGCCCGAAAATTTGCCCAGGATATGGCCACTCGCAATTTCTTCGACCACACTGACCCCAGCGGCAACACGCCTCATATGCGGGCAAGAATGGCTGGTTTAAACTGCTTGGTCTTCGAAAACATCTCTGTAAACTATGGCCCTCTGAGCTGGAAAGATATGATCAAAGGAGCACAGGCCGAAATGATGGCAGAGCCAGCTGGCGATCCCCATAATCACCGCGGCAATATTCTCAATCCTGATGCCGCCGTAGTAGGTGTAGGCATGGCAATAGTAATGCCTAACAAGATTTACTGCGTTCAGGAGTTCAGCCCCAGTGAAGTACCCTAAACTCAAGCTCTAAACCGAAGCTCTAAATTCAAGTACCATGAAAGGTCGGTGACCACTCCCCCGAACGGCCACCTATTATCTAATACGTAGCGACAAGCGATAAAGTTCAAGCTTTCAAGGAAATTTTAGTGGATAACATTTTGGTGCTCAATTCAGGCTCCCAGAGTGAAAAAATTGCAGTTTTTAAAGCAGCCGGGGAGAAGCTTGAGATCGTCTATCGCGGCCAAGCCGACATTGCAGCAGACAAACAAGATAAGCGACTAGAAGCAATCGCAGCTTTGATTGCCAAAAGCCCAGTGGCAGCCGAACGGTTTAACCTGGTGGGCCACCGTATAGTTTATGGTGGCAGCCAATTCCAAAACAGTCTGATTGCCAACCAAGACGTTCTCAACAGTCTCAGTCAACTGAACCAATTAGCACCGCTGCACAATCCACCAGCCATTGCCGGCGTGGAGGCCAGCCTTAAACTCTTTCCCAAGGCCAAACAAATACTGGTATTTGACACAGCCTTTCACAACACAATGGACCAGGCCCACTATCTGTATCCACTGCCTCTAGATTGGCAGAAATATTCAATCAGAAAATACGGTTTTCATGGCATTTCCCATAAGTTTTGCAGCGAAGAAGTGGCCCGTCAATTAGGTAAAAGACTGACTGATTTAAATCTGATCAGCTGTCATCTGGGCGGCGGTTCTTCGGTATGCGCAATAGCAGCAGGAAAAAGCATCGATATAACAATGGGCTTCAGCCCGCTTGATGGCGTTATGATGGGCACTAGATGCGGTGCCATTGATCCAGCCATAATTATTTATCTGCTCAAGAACGAAAAGCTCTCTCTGAAAGAAATTGATAGTGCCATGAATAAACAATCTGGCATGCTTGGTGTATCTAGGTTGAGCAGCGATATGCAGGAGATACACAAGGCTATTGCCAGCGGCAATAACCAGGCCAAACTGGCCCATCAAATGTTTTCGCTTTCAATTGCCAAAGCGATTGCGGCGATGAGCACCAACTTTACCCGACTGGACGCCATTGCCTTCACTGGAGGCATCGGTTTTCACGACCAGATAACCCGCGCGGCCATTTTACCCCAAGGCAATTTGCTTGGGCTCGAAATTGATACCGCTCTCAACGAAAAGCCAGAGGCAAATGGTTTGATATCAAAGCAAAATTCGGCTTGTAAAATTTTTGCCATTGCCGCCAACGAAGAATTGATGATCGCCAAAGAGTGCCTGGCATTCAGCGATTAGAAGTGGTTAACTCAAGTAATCATCCTTAAGGATGACTGCTGGGCCGAGGAAAAATCGGCATAGATGATGATGCCCTCTCGGTAACAATTGACGATTATAGAGGAGGTTCCATGGGTTATTGCCGTGTTTGCATTGGCATTGAGGAGAGAACGATGAACGGTAACAAGTTTTCCAGCGCAGATCTGCACAAGTCAGACGTTGAAGCCATCGATTTTGGATTGGCTGTTCTCTCACCACGCTGGACTAGTGAAATTTTGATTGATCTATCGGCTGGAGCAAAGCGCACCACGCATATGCTTAGAGATCTTCCAGGCATCAGCGCTAAGACATTGTGCCAAAGACTGAGACGATTGTGCGAACTGCAACTAGTAAACCGCACAACCTTCCCTGAAGTGCCACCAAGAGTGGAATACAATCTAACTGCCAAAGGCGAAGAGTTGACCTCTGTATTGTCAGCCCTGAAAGTATTAGGCAAAGAGCTAATCACCGCATCACAAAACATTAGCGGTCGCAAGCGCAGCTTAAAAGATGTGCGCTTAGAAACAAAAGAGAATGCAAAAGAGTGCGCCACGGTAGAGCAAGAACTTGGCCTATCGCCAGAACACACTGCTCTCATCACTCTTGAACACGAAATCCCTACTCACTTTTTGAACAGTGCGCACTCTTAACGATAGTGACAGAGCAAGGCGCAGACTTCATCACGTCTTCTGTTACTGAACCTAGCAGAAGACGATTGAAGCCCTTGCGGCCATGAGAGCCCATGACAATCAAGTCAGCTTTCCATTCTTGGGCTAAATCAACAATCTCAGCCTTGGCTGGTCCGGCGATTACCTTGGTGTCAATTTGATTGGCCAAGACGCTCTTCAAATCACCAAGAACAACTTGTAGCAATGCTTCTGACTGAGTAAAGGCAGCACCTTCGTCAGGAGTATAAGCTGCTGGTATATAAGCGATTCCAATGTCTACTGGGATTGGCTCGACCACATGAACGAGCAAGAAACTATCGTCCTTGTTCCAGGGTCTCTCTTTAATGTAGTCAACAGCAGCCTTAGAACACTCAGAGCCGTCAATGGGAATCAATACACGCATATATACCTCTTAGCTGTCGTTGCTGAATGACGCTTAGGTCATCAGCCTAAGCAACTCTAGTTTAGCCTCTTTTCTACACCAAGGTTTTGTCAATCAAGATTGGTCTTCGCGGCGACTAAACTTTCGCCTGACAATTTGCACCGAGCACGGTGCATCGCGTAACACTTCTTCAGCGATACTACCCAGCACCAATCGATTTAGCCCTTGCCGCCCTTGAGAGCCTAACAGAATCAAGTCAGCGCTCCAGTTCTTAGCACACTCGATGATTGCCTGCTTAATCGGACCACTCAGACAGCGCGTCTCTAATTTATGCTGGGGCAGATAATTGTGCAACAACTCTTTGGCCTCGCTAACAATGCGCTCTGCCTCAGAGTTAAAAGTTTTGTTGGGGCTGGTCATGGCACTGGCCATGCTCATGTCACCACGATCGACATCAACCACACTGACAATCAAAAACTCATCATCCTCTGCCCAAGGCCGAGATAATGCAAAATCAATTGCCCGTTGAGAACTGCTAGAGCTGTCAAGTGAAATCAGGATCTTCATATTTGTCAGCGACCGTAAATTAGTCTTAGGTGCGGATAGTAAAGTCAAAAGCATTCTACCTGATTGTTCAATTTGAACCCTTTCAGAAATGAGTTAGTCAAATCGAAGCAGGCAAATACCCATTAGTGGGGGAATCACTCTTATCGCCAGTCATCTAATTAGTTAGAATCAACAAAAGAATTAGAGATAAGAACCATCCACGAAGCTAAAAACCATTCTAAATCTGCCACCTATTTCCTGGCCGCTGTCTGCATGGCCGGGTATTTAGCTGAAATCGCCCTGGGCCTAAACTGGCTCACCCCCGACAGTTCAAGCTTAATCAATTTAGGGGCCAATTTCGCTCCAACTACCATTGGTCGAGGTGAATACTGGCGACTCCTGGCCTCCGTCTTTCTTCATGCCGGCATCTTCCACCTGGCTCTCAATCTTTACGCTCTAATCGGCTTTGGCCCCATGGCAGAATCGGCCTTGGGGCGATGGCGCTTCCTATTCATTTTCATTTTAAGTGGCGTGGTCGGTGGACTGTGCAGTATGTTAGCCAACCCAATCACAACATCTATCGGCTGTTCTGGGGCAAATCTCGGCATCATCGGCGCCCTAATGCTCTCATCTTGGCTTAAGCGCGCCGAGCTTTCAGCTCGCCTGAGCCGACCGCAATTACTTTTATTGGCCATTTTCTTGCTTTACAGCTTGTTGCTCGGTCTAAGTAGTACATATATAGACAATGGTGCCCACCTCGGTGGCTTCATCACAGGCATGTTCGCCAGTCTATTGCTCACCAACAAACCGACCAATAGAAAAGTCTACTTCTTTAGCTCAGCCCCGGCTAAAGCACTAGCCCTGACAGCCGTGGTTCCGGTATTAATTGCCATCGATCAAAAACGCATAGATAACAACAACGACGTCAAGTGCTGCATTGAACACATGGACGCTATCGCCTTGCTCAAGGAAAAGAAGTATTTTCATGGCATAGAAAAACTCGATGCTGCCCACGCCTTTAAACCAAGTGATACATCAGTGCTCGCCGATAGAGCGCGAGCACTGGTTGAAATTGGTCGCTTTGACAAAGCCCTAGCCGATATCGACAAAGTTATCGAGCAGCATCCGAAAGATAGGCTGGCTCTAATGAACAAAGCCAGCATCTACCACAAAATGAAAGAAGATCACCTGGCCATAACGGAAATGGACAAAGCGATTGCTTTAGAAGCGAAGCCAACAGGACTGATTGGCATATTTAGTAGCTTTAAAAATCTTTTTTCATCCACAGGCAGACAAGAAGAATCGACTTTTTACAACAATCGTGCCTGGTTCAAACTGGCCAACGGCAATATAGACAGTGCCTTAGAAGACTGCAATCAAGCGATCAAAATCAACCACAGCTCTAGCACCGCCTACGACACCAGAAGTTTGGCCTATTATCTACAAGGCAAATATCAACTAGCCGATCAAGATTTAGTCAGCGCCATCCGTTGCAACAATAAAGATGGAGCCTTCTATTATCATCGCACACTGACGCTAATTGCCCTTGGCAAAGCGGCCGATGCCAAAGCAGCACTGGCCAGATACCGTGAGCTTGACTATAAGCCAGAGGCGTGGGAACCTAAAGTTCCTACCGATATCAATTAAGAAGGAACGCTATGCAACTGCTCAAAGACAAGATCCTCAATGAAGGTAAATATCTGGGCAAAGGCATACTGAAAGTCGATTCCTTCATGAATCACCAGATTGATCCGGCCTTGATGAACGAAGTGGGTAAAGAGTTTGCCAGGCGCTTCAAAGACCTGAAAGCTACACGCATACTCACGGCTGAGACCAGTGGTATTGCCCCAGCCTTAGCCTGTGCAATGATTCTAGAATTGCCTCTAGTTTTTGCCAGAAAACACAAACCTGTGACAATGGCCGCAAACCCTTTCACAGAAAGAGCAGAGTCGCACACCAAAGGTTCGGTGGTTGACTTAATTGTATCTCCTGAGTATTTGAAAGCAGACGATAGAGTGATTATTCTCGATGATTTTCTTGCCAGTGCCAGAACTATCAAAGCTCTTGTTGCTATCGTAGCTACAAGCGGAGCCGAGCTTGTCGGCATAGGTGCTGTAATTGAAAAGACCTTTGAAGGCGGTCGAGATGCCCTCAAATACTTGAACATTCCAGTCGAATCGCTAGCGGCCATCAAAAGTTTTGATAACGATCAGATCAACTTTTAATGAAAATTTCTCGCCGGTAAATAAACACCATCAGGCATAGAAGACATCGAAGGCAATGGTGGCAATAATTCAAAATGCCTGGCAATAACATTGCAGACACCTTGATCAAGTTGTAATAGTCCATGCACTTGAATCAATGATCCAGTAACCACCAGTTCGCGATAAATCTCAAACAACTTCGGCTTAATTATGACATTGGCCATGCCTGTTTCATCTTCCAGAGTAAGAAAAACAAATCCCTTAGCAGTCTCTGGGCGCTGCCTGCAAATTATCCCCCCAGCCACAATGACATCATCACCATCTTCTTGGTTATACAAAGCAAGACATGAATGAATTGTACGAGACTTGGCCCAGTCTCGATAAAAAGCCATCGGATGTTTATTGGTTGACAAATTCATCGTACGATAATCTGCCACCACTTCCTCCAATTCTGTCATTGATGGAAGCTCTACTGGAGCTTCGTAAAGACAATCAATTTCGCCCCCACTTTCCCCTTCAATATCATCAACATTGGCATTGGCGATTAAGGCTTCTAGCAAAGGCATTGATCTCTTCGGTCGTAAGAGAGAGAGAACACGCCATAATGCCTGTCTTCGCCCTGGGCAAAGAGATTCAAAAGCACCGGCTTTGGCAAGCATTTTCAAATCACTTGGAATAAGTCCGCTGCGTGATACCACATCTTCAACTGAAGTAAATAACCCACTTTGCAGTGCAACAGATAGAGCAGCCTGACTAGTTGGCCCCAAGCCCTCGACAAAACGCAAACCTAAACGCACAGCAAAGCCATGACTATCAGCATTTGAATCAAGAATCTCTAGAGGTTCAAGAGTACAGTTCCACAAGCTATGTGCTAAATCAACGGGTCGCACTTCAACACCGTGCCTAACGGCATCTCGAATTAAAGAAGCTGGGCTATAGAATCCCATGGGCTGAGCGTTTAATATGGCACAACAAAACTCAACCGGATAATATCGCTTCAAATAGGCAGAAGCATAAACGAGTAGAGAAAAAGAAGCAGCATGACTTTCAGGAAATCCATAATTAGCAAATGCCTGCAACTGGTGGGTAATAGTTTCAATGGCTAATTCAGAAAAACCATTCTTCTTCATGCCGGCAGAGAGATCGCCGCAGAGTTTTGCCATTTTCTCCTTCGAGCGTTTATGACTCATTACTTTGCGCAACTGATCTGCCTGCGAAGGAGTAAAACCAGCAGCAGTAACAGCCAGTTTCATCCCCTGCTCTTGAAACAAAGGCACACCAAGAGTACGTTTCAAAATTGGCTCAAGGCTTGGATGAAGATAAATCACTTCCTCTTCACCCCGTCGTCGACGCAAATAGGGATGAATAATGTTGCCCTGAATAGGCCCTGGTCGCACAATAGCAATGGAGACAATAATATCGTAGAAGCAAACCGGCTTGAGCTTGGGCAAAATATTCATTTGCGCCCGCGACTCAACTTGAAATACTCCTACAGTGTCGGCCTTTTGCAACATCTTATAGATCTGCTCATCAGCCATATCAAGGCGCCCAATATCAATATCGAGACCACGATGCTGACTAACTAATCTCAGACCTTCTTGAATCATTGTCAGCATGCCGAGACCAAGCAAATCAATCTTGATTAATCCCACCAGATCAATATCGTCTTTATCCCACTGAATCACAGTGCGCTTCTCCATGGCAGCACTTTCAACTGGTACGATCTCACCAATTGGTTGACCCGATAAAACAAAACCGCCCACATGAATAGAGCGGTGACGCGGCAGCTGATGCAGACCGGCTATGACCTTAATCAACATCTTCACACGATGATCATTGATATCAAAGCCCAGGCGCTCTAGGCCACCATTAGCCAACTTCATCGCAGCATCATAAGCCTCACTATGACTGGCCTCACGGGAGAGCAAGTCGGCCTGTTCTTGAGAGAAGCCAAGCACACGGGCCGCATCACGGGTAGCAGAGCGACCGCGATAGGTTATAACTTCGCAGACCATAGCAGCGTGGGCTCGGCCATACTTTTCATAGACATACTGCAACACTTGCTCTCTTTCCTGGTGAGCAATATCAAGATCAATATCAGGCGGCTCATGGCGACCTTCAGAAAGAAATCTCTCAAAGAGTAAATCCATACCAATTGGATCAACTGCTGTAATCATCAAGCAATAACACACAGCCGAATTAGCAGCAGAGCCTCGCCCCTGCACCGCAATTCCATTAGAGCGAGCATAACGAACGATATCCCACATAATCAAAAAATAGGGAGCTAACTTCAGCTTATTAATCAAACTCAATTCATGATTTAACTGCTTGCGATGCTGCTCTGTAATATCGACATAGCGCTTGGCTGCGCCAGACCAGACTAATTGCTCTAGCAGCCCAGGATAGCTTATGGCCGTCGCTAGAAGCTTGCCTTCACTCTCAATTTGCACCATATCAGCTGTCTTATCTGTACTCGATATAGCAGAAATTCCACAATATTTAGCCACTTCTTCATTACAAGTAAAAGACGGCAACGGTGGCTCCAGCCAACCAAGCCGAAACTGACAGCGCTCAGCAATAGCAAGTGTATTCTTAATACCAATAAGATTATCGCGCCAGAGATGAGTCATCTCTTCTGGCGACTTCATATACCAACTGCCATTGGGACGAAGTCTTGTACCTGCATTTGCTAGTGTGACTTTGTGTTTTAAGCAAGTAAGAACATCATGAACAATGCGCCTTTCGCTAGTGGCATAATGCACATTATTGGTTACTACCCAACTTACACCAGTGGAACTAGCCATCTCAATAATCTGACGAACAATCAGTGCTTCTTGGGTAATAAAATGATTACCAACTTCTAGATAGAAGTCTGAACCAAAGACCTCGACAAAGCGCTTTAAAAGCCGGCGCGCAGCCATTGTATCGTCGCGCACTAAAGCCGAGGGGATTGCTCCATGGTGGCAACCAGAAAGCGCTAATAGCCCACCAGCATGAGCAAACAATTGCTCATAACTTACACGGGGACTGCCCCGCTCGCGCTCCATCCGAGCAAGAGTAATTAAGGAACAGAGATTGCGATAGCCTGAGAGATCTCGCACCAATAGAATTAGGTGTGAACTATCTTCAAGAGTAAGCTCAGCCCCAATTATCCCAGGAAGCGAAAGCTCACGAGCAGCATGGGCAAAGCGAGGAATACCGCCTAAATCATCATGATCTGTAATTGCCAGAGCAGCAAGACCCAACTCTTTAGCCCGACCAACTAAATCTTCGGGATTAGAGGCACCATCTAAGAAGGAAAACCCAGAATGGCAATGAAGTTCGGCATATCTAAACAACTTACACCTAAGGATAATCTCTTACTCGAACGTTCTTGCTTAGTCGAACTGCCTTGCTTAGTCGAACACTCCTTCCACAAACCACCCTCTTTCCTGATGATCATAGACAAGCAAGACGGTCATCAAAGCAGGCAAGATTGATCGTATTCCACTCTTAAACCCTGCTCTTGAAAGCATAGCTACTTCAGGCTTCTTCTCGATCAAAGCAACATAGTATGACTTGCGAACAGGTTTCTCCCACCACATACCAGAGATTTTCTCTGGAGTAGTTATTTGATTTACGTGATACCAATTTCCTCTATAAGTAATGGCAGCAGGTCGAAATGGCGTATACCTATCAACTTCAGCACTAGATTCACTCTTCTCTTTAAATTGAACAAATACCGGCATTGCCGGCAGGTGACGCTTAAGCACCAATCCTGGCATCAAGCAGTCCTTTCTAGATTTGGCTTTAGTAGTTATAAGGGCAGTGTGACTAAGAAATACCTCATGAACGGGAGTAGCTGAATTAGCATTTGCAATAAAATTTGATTGACCAACCACAGGAATCCAAACACCAGCTAGCTCTGGTAAATACTGATCATTTAGGACAGGTTTAACAAGAGCTTCTTCACCAAGCCTAGTAATGAAACGCTGCAGCAATAGCAATACTGGCTCGGAGCTATCATCAAGTTCATCACCACCAGTTAGTAACAACTCTTCTCTTGAGGAATTGGCACTCTCAGAGGGGGAAATGGTCGCTTTAGTTTGTTCAAAATACTCTTTTGAAAATCTTGAAACACCGAGATAAATTGCTGTGAACTCACGCCTTAGCTGCTTTGATTCAAGCGAAAGCCTTAATACGTCTAACAAAAACTTACTGTTACTAGAAGAGCGAATAAGCTTAATGGTGCGCTCATCGAACTTATCGTTATCATTAAAGAAGCAAACAGTAAGCTCGTCAGCGCAAAGACCATCTGTCTGCAAATCACGAGTCAAGCGTTCTAGCATTGTCTTAAAAATGAACAACGTATCGCGCAATGACTCTGTAGCAGAGCCGATATCAATAGTGCATTGATACTGTTTTTCTTGAACAGGCAATGCCGGCTGAGTATTATCTCGGCCACAAGCAAGTTCATAAGCACCTAAGACGCTACTATCAAAACGTCCTATATATGATGAGACTGGCACCTCCGTAAACTGACCAATTGTTCTTATACCTAACTCTTTTAAATTTCCCTTCGCCTCTTCCTCGACGGGCAGGAAGTCGATAGAAAGAGGCGAAAGGAAAACTGTATCGCAGTCTGGGGTAACTATGTACCAGCGCTTCGTCTTAGAACGACTGGCTACCCTTGCTGCAAAAGCGCTATCAGCGAGGCCAATACGGCCGTCGACAAAACCGTAACGACTAGCCAACTTAAGTACATCTCGACAAAGCTTATTTTCGCCACCCAGGCGATTAAATCCTTCAGCGTCAATGTAGAAAAGTCCTGATTCACGAGTGCTAACACGTGGAGACGCGGCAATAAGTTCCCTTGCCAATTTCTTTTGCGCACTCTTGTAAAACTTGTCATCATACTCTCTCCAAACTATGTGAGAACAAATTGCTCTTGCTTCAGTGAACGTCATACCAGGGCGAATATTGGCGCGCTCGGCTTCTCGCGAGCAAACTAGAACTTTTGCCCGACCAATACTGCTAGAAAACTGCAACGATTGATTTTGATTTTTTGAACTAGCGAGAAGAACTAGAGCTTTACCTTTAAGCTCGGGCTCTAGTTTTTGATGTACTGCGATCTGGAACTTTGGGATGCGTAAACAAGCGATTCTGCACATATGAAGCCACAGATACCTCAATATTTTCAGCCATACCATCCCTCAAAATCGAACCTTTTATCGTCGGCATAATAGTGGCGATGTCATCACTATGACCAGTTAACCCCAGTTCGAAATGTACCGGTCTTGCGAAATTGAAACTCAGTTTTGAGTTTGTGCCCCAGCTTGCCGACTGAGCAAAAGAATCATCATCTTTAAGCACTATTAGTGAGGCTTTCGATCGCTCTAAGGCCCTTTGCAATCTTGCATAGAAGTTGCTTGTTATGATGTTTCTCTCGCCCAAATCTAGAATGACCACATCAAAAACACGAGAACGAATCAATTGTTCGCATGCCCAGAGTGAATCTTTCACATAGTCTCGCTTAACGGCAGAGTCGATATTACTTCTCAGAACCCAGAATCTACCTTGTTTTTCGTCTTTTGCATTATTCAAAAAACACCAATCAGAGGCCAGTAATCTGTCAAAGGTATCTATATAAACTACATTCAAACCAGTGGCACACCAATTAGCGCAAATCGAGCGCAAAACTGTTGTTTTTCCGGAAGAAGAAGTACCAACCCACTCAGTAACCCGTCGCTTCAGAAGACCAGCCGAACGGCCAAAGTCAATTTGCTCTACACCGGTTTTAAGAGTGCGGCCTACCTCACCTCCAGATAGCCATTTCCCTGGAAACAGATGTTCAAGCTCTTTCTTCAAATTAGCGACAGTAACTGCACCAACCATAAGCGCTACGGCGGCCTCCTTTCTGTATTCAATTCATTTGCCCGATGAAGCAATTAAACCATACGCTCGTATGGTAGTCAACCTTTTTCTTTTGCCTTTGTATGGTAAATCTTTCAATTACTACACACGAACTACCGCCAGAGTATTACCCGGTTGCACCTTGCGGATATACCATGCGGACGTTGTATGGTAGTCGACAGCTAAGCCTATTCATTTATATGGATGAATAAATCAATAGATGGAAAAGATGGTGATTATTTTAGTTATCGCTGGATTGGCTTTGGGCAATCACCAATAGGGGGAGACTATATCTAAAATTCGAAATTTATATACAAAACACTTTTGGTAAACTAAAATGACTGATGGCAGCCAGAGGATCCCCCGTTGATTACGCAAACCACCGAATATGCCTTACGTGCTGTGGTGTTTTTGGCAATGAGCGACGGGCAAGCACATACTACTGCTCAAATTGCAGACGGTACTAAGGTGCCAACTGCATATTTATCTAAAGTACTGCAGTCGTTAAGCCGGGCGGGCCTAGTTTCATCTCAGCGAGGATTGGGCGGAGGATTTACCCTATCGGTGAATCCCTCAGACCTTTCTATCTTAGAAATAATAGAAACAGTAGATCCCATACCTCGAATTCACTCTTGCCCCCTCGGCCTAGCAGAGCATGGTGGAGCAATGTGCTCACTGCACAAGCAACTTGACGAAGCCCTTGCCCTCGTAGAAATCGCCTTGGGCAAATCAAGCATAAAAGATCTAATTGAAGCACCAACGAGAGTTGGTCTCTGCACAATGAAAAAGAAGAGACGAAAAGCACAAAAGGCAAAGAAACGAATTACTTAATCACGATGCGACAGCGTTTCTTCTTCTTCCAGCCCTTCCGATTCTTCAATTTAAAGCAGACAAAAGCCTTTAGTTGTTCTACCGTCAAATTATTAGCGAGAACCTGCCAGAGAACCTTGCGTGGTTTGCTGGCGTAGCCATAATTCAAATCAAAGTATTGCATTAGCTCAAGTGCTTCTTCCCGCCAAAGAAGCTGTGCCATGGCTAAAGGATCAAGCTCATAACTTCGACGTGCTGGCCAGATTTCATTGGCAAAGGGCTTGCCGTCTTTCATGCCGACCGATATCAGCCCCCAGCAGTCAGGAACAATCTTAACGGCATGTTCCACATGCTTCTCGTCAGCAACCAAAGTCATCTTCTCAAACACTTTGCGATAGTGTTCCTGCTGATTGGGCAAGCGAATCAAATTGTCCGAAGCTGACTTTATTTCATAGCCGTGCAATGTGTCACTAATAACAGCAACATCAACACGCACCACACCGCGCAACAACTCAAGCTCGTCGACGACACGACTGTTAGGGTTCTCACCCAGCACCCTTTTAATCTCGGTGCGATAAAGCAGTCTGCGAACATCTAATTCTTTCAGGATAATAGCCTCAGTAAAGGCAAAGCCTTACAATTAGACCATACTAGTAGCTTGACTGATGCGAATTAGCAATTAAATCGCTATCGTCAGGTTCTACATTAACACTTGCAGTAGCTAAAACAAGCATGGCGAATACAAGACTCCAGCCAACAACTTTCTTCAACACGATAGTTCTTTCTAGTATTAACAGTATGCATTTTTATTATTTGGCGAGGGTTCGACCCTTACGGCAATAAATTGCGGCAGTGAGCGGGAAGCCCCTCTGGAAATAATATATAGCATGGCCTAGGGCACCACCGACAGGGTCAGCCACCACTTGGATTTCAAGAACATAACGGTGTGGCTATTAGCCCAGCTAATCAAGAGGATAGAATCTATTTTCGTTGTTTTTTTATCAGATCCTGGATAATGTCATTTCAAAAGAGTCAATATATAGATGAAGATGTCAAAACTAGCAGTATCACTCTCAGTATCATTAATATCTTTAGCATCCATAATGGCACCGCAAAATATCGGCTGCCAGGCTCAAGAAATTCAGGCGGCAAAAAGCAACGAAATAGAAGGCACTTTAAATATTGACGCCCAAGGCTTCAACAGCACGCCACTAGATATAGCCTTGTTCAAATCAAGTGAAAAAACTAATCCATATCGCCAACAATCGATAAACACAAAAGACGACAAAGCAAGGATCACTTTCACTCAAATTCCCATGGGTGACTATGCCATTAGGGTTAGTACCACTGGCAAGAAGGTAAAAGTAAGACTGACAGCCGACTCATATTCACAAAATGAAGACCGCATCTTTGGACCAATGTGGAAGAAAAATCAATTTCATATGAACAAAGCAGAGATGACAGTCGTGCTTAAGGCAGTCAAATAGTTCGCTGCCAGAGCAAGGGAAAGAGAGGATGGTCCATACTGGCTCCAGCTGGCAACTGTTCTTGCAAACCAGGAAATTCAGGGGATGTCACCCATGGCCGTGGGGCGTGCACCACATCATCGCCCAAAAATCGAGCAGAGAAAACTCGTCTGCGGCGATCGCCATCGACTGGCCCAGCGGCATGAAGAGTGAGCATATGAAAGCAAACAACATCACCAGGTTCAACTTCCCAACCCAAGATAGGGAAGTTCTCGGGTGCTCCATCGATATCGGGCAGCTCAGCTAAGCTGCCGTCCGGAAACCATTTGGCTTGGTTATCACGAAAAGAACGGGGCATGAGCCATGGCCCCAGATGTGAACCAGCAACCAGCTCAAGAGTAGAATGCCGGGCAACTGAATCTACGGCAATCCACATGCTGCAATTCTGCTTGCCATCGATATTGTAATAAGGCTGATCTTGGTGCCAAGGAGTGCGCTGCCTTGTACCCGGCTCCTTCACTAGCAAGTGATCATGATAAAGTCTGGCAGTTGAACTTTGCATCAATCTGCCGGCCACCTCTCCAAGCTCTGACTGTAAGAGCAACTGCTTGTAGTAAGAATTTGTCTGCCAATTGCAGAAATCTTCGACAAAGTAACCAGGATCATCAGCATTACTTGCTACTTTTGCTCGCGGGCTCAAAGCTTGTAGATTGGCCTCTATTCCTTGCCTGAGCAGATCGATCTGAGCAGCGCTAAGCAAACCACGAATACAAATGGCACCATCCCGGGCATAGTCGTCGATCTGCTGCTGAGAAACGTGTACCATGTCAGATCTTCTATGTTATTGCGCTAGATCAGCTCGCCCTTTGGAGAGCAAAAATTGGTTTAGGGCTTGCTGCAAATCAACACCATTCATTTGTGGCACTGGGGTAAAAGGTCCGATCCGGGTGAATTTGCTCTCTAAGGTGCCATCGCGCACCGGTTGACCACTGGAGGTAAAGACTCGATTGGAGCTTCGATTTTCCATCTCGCCAGCACTGACTAAGAAGTAGTGATTGAGAGACTCTTGCTGGAACATGTCGGCTACTTGCCCAGTGGGATAAGTCTCGGTAATAACGTAGTGGGTGCGAGTAGAAAGATTAACTGGAGTTGACTGCTCACAAATTTGCTGCACCGTCAGAAACTTCACTTGCTTACCATTAGAGATACTATCTTTTTCAGAGGGCAAAATATTGACGTGCCAGACATTACCAGCTTTATCAAGTTGGTGGCCCATGTGCACCACCATTTCATTGTCCATCCAGGCACCACTTGCCCGCTTCATGCCTGTGCGCAAATCGGTGACATCTACAGTAATATCGCCCCGTTTAGACCAGGAACCGGCCATCACCTTTGGTATTTGGAACCACTCAATTACCGGCTGCTGGGGCTGAGGCCTCTGCATAGAAGCAGATTGCTGATATAGATTTGAATGGGTGGGATCGCTCTGACTGGTTTCTAGTTGATAGCCACCACGGTAGTTGCCATTGCTCTGCCCTTGGCTATAGCCACCATGAGAATAGCCAGGAACATAAGTATTGGAAACGGCAGGGAGATAATCAGAATGCTCAATACCAGCCTGAAGAGTCTCAGCCAATGCAGCCTGACTAAGACTGAGATTGAGATTGAGAGCAAGAATTAGCAATAGAGAAACGGCAATTTTTTTCATAAGGAAATTTACCAGTGCTTCAGCCGACTCAGGCCATCTTCAACTTGCTTTATCAATTGACGACGCTCAGGAGTCTCTGAAGTTTTCTTGGCTTGCTCAAGAGATTGCTTGAGCAGCTCTTTTCCTTTGCGGAAATTTTGTTGCTGCAAATAGCTGCTGCCCAGCCCAGCTAATACTTGAGCATAGTTAAGAGTCATGGCCTCAACTACACCCTGGCTTCCAAGCTTTTTAGCAAACTTCGATTTCTCAATAGACTCAAAAAATTTGCCAAATTGCTCGACCGACTTTTCGTTCCATTCGATCGACTTAGGCAGATCGCCTTTGGCTTGATAGGACATACCAACATAAGTACAGAGCACGGCCAGGCTATGGTCTTTGGGATTCTTGGCAGTAATATCTTCGTACTGGGTGGTACCAAATTCGATAATTTGATCAAAGTCTTGCTTCGCCATCATTTGTTGAATAATGGCTTGGCTAGCCCAAGAAGCACGGTCCGGCAGAATTGATTTGAATTTAAGAGCCCAAGTACAAATCTTGAGCTGCGCAGAAAAAGCATTAGTACGCCCTGCCACGGTGGCCGCCACCACAAAGGCAGCAGTAAAAGCAGCCCTAACGGCAAAGAGCAAACCAACAAGGAGTGCAGACATCAAGGCTGTATTCAACCAGTTTTTAGCCAAGTAGGCTTCGTGGAGGTTTTGTCCTACGAAGTAGAAAAGTAGAACATTGATGATTGTGCCAACAATCAAGATGGTGGCAAAAACAGCATAGACGACCTTATCTTGCCCAGGATTTTCAACCGGTATTGGCGGTGCTTCTATTTGTGGCGCCTTCGGTTGTTTAGTGCGAACCTGGCGACCGGCGGAAGGATGATGAGACACTGATTTTTTGGCCATTACATTTACCGTTTATCTGTCCTAGTATCTATTCGTATAAGAGATTTTAGTTAGCGTTTCTTCGCTTCTTTCTCTTTCTGTTTAGCAGCTTTGTCTTTTAGCTTGGCGTTATCTTTGACCATTTTCTCGCGCTCTTTTGATGGCATATCGGTACGCAGAGCCAGGTAATAGTCATATTGTTGAACAGCCTCGTAAAGCATGCTCGATTTAGGATCTTTGCTCTTTTCGAGAGCGCGGGCAAGACCAAGCCTGGCGTCAGCCAAACGAGGATTGTTTGCGATCGCCTGGTGATAGCGATTGATGGCCCCGTCCCATTGGTTCTTTTTGGCTAGTTCATCGGCCACTTTGCTATCAGCTAAAGCCTGTTGCCGAATGGTGGCAATCTGACTGATGCCGCGATTGCCACGCTCTGGTAAACCAGAAAGAGCCAAACCTTTCTTGTAGGCCGCTTCAGCATTGTCGAGGTCTTTAATCATCAAAGCAATGTCAGCAACAGCGTAGGTCTGTTTAGCGTCTTGCAAATCGGCAATCACTTGTTTGACCAAATCGGAAGCCTTTTGAAAATCGCCACTTGCCATTGAGGCCTCAGCGTAAGCTATACGCTCGCCATCAGTCTTTGGCTCTGCCATTGCTGAGAGATCTGGCTTACTGCCAGAAAGCGACATCAATTTTGCTTTAGCTAAATACAGCTCCATGTCATCAGGGCTAAGTTTAATTGCCTGATCTAAAGTCTTTATGGCCGTATCATAATCGTTAGAAGCAAGCATAGCTCCCACAGCAGCTTTCTGTGCCTTCAAGAACAGTGCTTGACTCAAGCCTTTAACAGCAGCAGCATTGTTTGGGCTCATCGAAAGAATAGTTGTATAAGCTTTGATGGCCTCGTCTGGCTTCTCTAAGCGCAAGTTGATATCGGCGATACGCTGACGCAAATCAAGATTGTAGGGAGCTTGAGTTAGACCCGAACGCAAGTCAGCCAAGGCCAGTTCAAGATCGCCACGCTCTTCGCGGATATCAGCCATACGCAAATAAGGCTCAGCATTCTCAGGCTTGATCAAAGTCGATAACTGAAACTCTTTAAGGGCACCGGCTGTGTTCCCTTGAGCAGCATAAGCCTGACCCAACATCATGCGAGTGGGCCAACTATTAGGGAACTGCGCCAAAGAAGTATTGAGTTCATTGAGGGCATCATCGGTTTGACCAAGCTTGAGCAAAGTAGCTCCAAGACCAAAGTGAGCGCTGGAGTTACCGGAATTGATAGCAATGGAGCGCTTAAAATTCTCTTGGGCCTCAGCCAGACTACCCTGATCGAGTTTGATCTGACCTAAAGCGGCCAAGGCAGCTGAATGATTAGGGTCAAGACTGACGGCTGTGCGGAACTCACTGCCAGCATCAACCACTCGACCTTGTTCTTTATATACTTGACCTAAACTAAAGTGTGCTTCACCTGATGCCGGAGCAAGTTGCACAGCCCGCTTAGAATATTCTTCAGCTTGCTGCAACATTGATTCTTTGTTGGCTCTAATGGTTCCTGATGAAGATTGCAGGCGATTAAGTATGACGGTTGCCTTGCCGGCATAAGCCAGGGCATTGTTGGGATCACTAGCTAGCACCCGGTCGAACAATTCATCAGCGCCATCGAGCTTGAACTGCTTGGCAAGAGCAGTACCCAGACCAATTGTTGCGGCAATATCGGCAGGATTGTTAACAATAAGCTCACGAAACATGCCTTCAGCGTCAGCGTACTTACCTTGCGACAGCAGTTTTTCAGCGGGCATAATATCGTGCTTAACTCGTCCAGAAAGCACCGTAGGGTCAGAACTTGAGGCTCCGGGAAGGGGAGCGGGGGCATAGCTAGGATAAGAACCGGTACTGGGAACGCCTGGAACCTGCGCCAAGGCATGTACCTGGCAACCTAGCAACAGACCAGTTGCAGCCATAGCTGCCTGTGTACCTTTTCTAACCTTCATATGACCTCCTCGGACAATCGCCTAGAGCATACAACGGCCCAGGCAGCTTATGGCAAAGATGACAGGATGTTTTAAAGAGTTGAAACTTAGAGCTAGTTAGTAGGTAATTAGGTAATAAGGCTTTAGTACGACTAGAATATTACTGTTAACCAAGTTGTCAGCAGGAGCGACTTTAGATGAGACTAAAGTTGGCACGTTGAGGAGACCATTTGACTGAGTCGGAAATAGCGAAGTCCCTTCCACCAAGAAAGGTTTGCCTTTCTTGCAACAAGGAATACCCACCAGAGATGATCATCTGCCCAGATGATGACACTTTGCTCACGCCCCTTCTCGTTGATACATTGATTGGCACTACTTTGGCCGACAAATATCAAATTTTGGAGAAGCTCGGCAGTGGTGGCATGGGTCTGGTCTACAAAGCCAAGCATCTTCTGATGAAGAGGCTTGTAGCCATCAAGCTGATGTTACCTCAGTTTGCAGCGAGCGCCACCGCTCTTAAGCGCTTCCGTCAAGAGGCCCAAGCCGCCAGTCATCTTAATCATCCTAATATTCTCAAAGTCTATGATTTCGGTGTTACGCCACAGGGCTTGCCTTACCTGGTTATGGACTTACTGGAAGGCACCAATCTATCCGCCGAACTGACAAAGCATAACTACCTGCCCCTGGAGCGTGCCCTCAAAATTTTCGTGCAAACTTGCGCTGCTCTCTATCACGCTCACCAAAAAGGTGTTATTCACCGCGATCTCAAGCCCGGCAATATTATGCTGGTCGACTACGATGGTCAAAGCGATGTGGTGCAGATTGTAGACTTTGGCATGGCAAAGATTCTCTCTGAAATGGACGGAGAAAACGAAGAGTTGACGAAAACCGGTGAAGTTTTTGGCAGCCCCATGTATATGAGCCCAGAGCAGTGCATGGGTCGTGAACTCGATGGCCGCTCTGACATTTATTCACTGGGCTGCGTCATGTATCGTACTCTTACCGGTAGACCAGCTGTGGCTGGGGCTTCAGCCATGGAATGCTTCAACAAACATGCCACAGCCCTGCCTGCGCCTTTCGCCGAAGTAGCACCAGAACTAATGCTGCCACCATCATTGGAGGCCATTATATTCAAAGCCATGGCCAAAGAAGTGCACGAGCGCCAAGATTCTATGGCCCAACTGCGCGAAGAACTATTAGCAGAACTAGGCCAAGCCGAAATCAGCGGTTCAATGCCAGCCAACTCAGAGTCAGCCCAGCAATTGAGTACAAGTCAATCGGGCTCCAGCAGCGCTTCTATTTCTTCTAACTCCTCGGCTTCCACTGATGCTGCAATCAGTGCTAGTGACTCGGCACCTGGAGCTGGTGCGGGCGATAAAGAGAACTCTCATACCCAAATCACCAGCACTGGTGCAGCTAGACTGCCAGCGCGCCAATCGCGTGTGCTAGAAAACTCCATGTCACAGATGCAACCGAGCCCTAAAGCGGCCCGCAAAGGCATGATCTGGGCATCAATAGCCGGCGTTGCAATCATTGCTTCAGCAATTGTTTTAATGCCAAAAGGCACCACCAGTAAAGACGGCAGCAAAGATCCAGATCAGAGTCCAGGTCAAGCAGATCCGGTCTCGGCTAGTGAAGACTACTCACAGCTAATTAAGCAAGGACAGTCGTCATTCGATCACGGTGATTACACAGAAGCACTGAAGAAATTCAAAATTGCTTTAGAGAAAGCTCGCAGCTCCGGCGACTATGATCGCGTGGCAGAAGTCAGAATGGCTCTGGGTCGTACTTATGTAGAGATACAAGATTTAGACGACGGACAAAAAGAGTTTCAGGAAATTCTCAAAATTCGTGAAAGCGAAAAGAAATTGACTGCTCTAGATGCCACCGAGTCGATGAATGAGCTTGGCAAAATTTATCGTGCTAAAGGCCAGTTCAGCCAAGCTCAGAAGCTATTTAATCGCGCTCTTGCTATCAGACAAAATTATACCGGGCCAGATCACGCAGCAGTAGCTGAAACACTTGCTGATTTGGGGAATCTAGCTTTAGAGCAAAAACAGTTTAAAAAAGCCACCGACCTATTGGCTCAAGCAGAAAAAGTAGCCAGCTCTACTCAAGGTCTAGCTGATCTCAATCAGGCCAACATTTTCAGCGCCATTGGTCAGGCCTATCAGATGCAAGGGCAATTCGATAAAGCCACTATTTACTACGAAAAAGCACTGGCCATCAGAGAGAAAAGTCTGAACCCTGACAATCCTGCCATTGCTGACACCCTTACATATTTAGGCACCTTAGCCTTTGTCAAACGCGACTTTGCCAAGGCTGACTCATACCTACATAGAGCCTTAGACATCCAAGAAAAGACCCTGAGCAAAGATGATCCGTCTATTGCCACCACTGAATTTTGCTTAGGTGTGCTCTACCAACAAACGAAAAAATATGACAAAGCCGAGCCACTGCTAGCTGATAGTTTACGTATTCGCACCAAGGCACTAGGGGCAAATGATCCCTCTACGCAGCAGACAAAACAATTGCACGATCAAGTCAAAGCAAAAATCAAAAACTAAACCCTAAAACTAAACCGGAATAATAGTGTGGGAGAAAACACTTTCAGCCATGAGTTGTCGGCGTTTCTCTAAGTATTCCAATACACAAGTAACAAAAGTGGCATGGCTCCAGGTCAAAGGCGAAACAGACAGGGGTTCATTGTTGTAGGGATGCACTTGCTCGGCCAAGCAGCCAGAGGGCAAGGCGTGGTCGGCCACCCACTCTAACATCTCCACGGCATCTTTCAGACCATCGGCACTCTGGGCCGCAGCAATATCGTATTGCGCCAACCACATGGTGCAAATGAACCAGGGATTACCAGGGACCTTATCAACATCTTGGGAGATCTGATGATAATAATCGTTCTCATAGCGAGCTAGACCACCAACTTCGGTCTTGATCCAAAGGCGATCGCGAATGGCCTTCATGGTCAGCACCACTTTCTCATCGTGGGGGCTCAAGCCACCAAAAGCAAAAATGCTATACATAGCAGCATCAATAGTCATATCAAGATCGTAGCCGTCAGCGGTGCGCGTTGCCATGCGGCAGAAGCGTTGCTCTTTCTCACTCCACATATGCTTAATCATAGCTTCGCGGGTTTCTTCTGCAGCCTTCTTATAAATTTCGGCCCGTTCCACTTCACCCAGTGCTTGGGCAAAATTATAAGCACCAGTCAAACCGGCAATCACGCTGCAAACAGTAAACATATGAACGCCATATCGCTCTTCCCATAGATCATAAGAAGGAAGGGGCAGCTTAGTTTCAGGGTCGCGGAATTGCACGAGGAAATCAGCACCATGCTTGATCAGGTGAACAAACAGCGGGCGCACAAATTCGATATCTCTGAATTTTCTAAAATGCTGCCAGAGCGACCAGAGCACAAGAGCTGTCTCATCTTCTTGAATGGGCAAGTCTAGCTTGCCGTCGCGCAGCCAGGGGTGCCAACTTGAAGCCACAGATTTATCAGGGTTATACTTGTGCAGCAAGTAGCCTTCTTCTTTCATCACGTCGCTACAGAAGCTGAAGAAGCGCTGGGTGAGGTCAATATAGCCAGCCTTTGTCAGAGCATGAGCTACCAGAGCGCCATCCCGCGGCCACATATATGAATAGGTATCACGGGCAAACTGAGTAATATCATGATCGTTTGCCGCAATAATGGCACCACCATTATCAATCTGCGATCTAATCACCAATAAACTACGTTTGTATAGTTCTACCACTTTGGGCGGCAGACTCAAGAAATCAACGTGACCTGGATTTACCCAAAGACGCCAGTAATTCTGATTGCGCGGCACAATATGCGAAAGTTGCTGCTTCTTCACGGCAGCATCAAGAGCTTCCACTTCCTCATAGTTACGACCAAAGCACATCCAATAGTAACCAACATTTTCGCCATTGGCAGCAACATCAAGGTGCACTGAAACAGTAGAGTCAACTGAGCCCTGAGCAATAGCAAAGCAGCCAAGCTCGCCATCCTCAGCGTCTCTAAAGGTTCCTTCTAACCCAGCCATATTCTTTTTGCCGACGGCCCACTGCTGAACGCCAACTTTTTTATGGCTACTAGAGTTGATCAAAAACCAGCGATTTTTCTTGTAGTGAATTACTGAAGAAGTTCTCGGGTCATAGAAAGCTGTATCTCCAACATCATTTTCGGCAATACTGAAATCTTGATGGAAGAAAATTCTGACATCGCGCGCCTTGCCGCTCAAGTCTTTGACATGCAGCTCGCGCAGGAAGAAGTTAGAGAAGAAATCGACCATGTCGTGGACGACAATCTCAAGCTTGAGCTTGTCGTGACGCAACAGCACGTCGGTGACTAACGTTTCTTTGCAATACTTTCTCTCTAGCTGCCAACCGTCTTGCACCCAGGCGAACTGACCATCTACCCAAACGCCAAAGTGATTGACTCTACCGACTGTCTGATTTTCTTGGCCAACATGGGGATAGTAAATATCACGCACACGATATTGCTTATCAAAATTGATTAGGACATTACCGTTTCCAATTGGTAAGTCTCGGGGCATGAATAGTTCCTCCACCTGGCTAGCCGCAGGCCAATGCTTTATACGGCAAAAGCGATACGGCTAATTCTATGCCAATGAATTAGGTGCTCTAAACCCTATCCAAGAATATAAAAAGCAATTTTCTTTAAAAGCGATACTGGTCAAAGATTCGGGTATTTATCTCACCGTTCAAAACTGTATCTTGCCAAACAAATTTAGCTATAGATGTTGGCCGGGCAACAATCAGCTGGCTAAAGATTAACTTCTCACTGTCAACAAACAAATCGACAAGTCCATCTTTAATCTTGGCCCGCAGGTGAATCTGCTCAGAATTTTCTACAACTTCTACATCGCTCAGTCTATTAAAGAACCATTGTTTTTCGGCAACTATACCGGACATCAAAAGCGAAGCAATATAATACGAGCCGGCAAATGAGACTGCCGCGCTATCGGCAACCGCTAAGGCCAAACTCGGACTAGTGCTCAAGCCCTCTTCTGGAGAGCGCTGAAAAACACCTTCGTGGTTGGAGCAAATGAAGTTGAGGTTGTCTTCTTTAAGCTCAGCGAAATGCCCGGTACTTGTAAATTGATAGCGAAAGAGATGTGGCTCTTTCGCAGCAGAACCCAAAGCATTGCGCATAAAATTGGTCGCGAAGATGCTACCGGTCAAGAGCTTTTTCTCACCACTAAATTTCTTACCAATAGATTCAATTTCAACGGTAACGGTGCCGCTGTCACTGTAACTTTGCAGCGCTCGATAAGTCTGAAAAACCGTTTCTAAAATCGCAGTCAATTAGACACCTATGGCAGGCAAATCTTGACTGTCAAATTCGACTTCACTCGTTGCTTGGCTTTTCCTGGCAATAATCTTGAGCAGAGCAAGATAAAGGGCGAGCATTGATGTACAGACCGCAAACAAGAAGAGCATACCAATCTGCCAACTAAAATTGGTAAAACAATAGCCCGCCAATAGTGGCAGGGTGATACCACCAACAGAACCAGAGGTAATCACCACACTAGAAGTGGTTGTGGTGTCAGGCATGAAGTGTTCATTAGCAGCAGCCAAGACATTAGGAAAAATAGGGCCAAAGCCCAGCCCAAGAAGCAGCACCAGGGCAAGGGTGCCCATTCCCAAATTACTGAAACAAGCTAATGATAGAAGTGAAGACGCAGCCAGAGCCATACCTAACAAGGTGATCTTAATTGAAGAGTAACGGCCGCAAAGAAATACGCTGATTGTTCTGCCAAGAGTAAGACCAGCCCAGAGCACAGTCATACTAATCGAGGCAAGAGCTAAATCAAGGGCGCTGTACTTTTGCAGGAAAGTAAATAGCCAAGCAGCAGAGCTAACCTCCATACCGACATAGAGAAAAATCACTAAAGCAAAGAGCCACAAAATTGGTTGTTTGATGTTGCCAGTCACAGGCTGACTAACTGCTATTGGCTTCTTGCCCGGATTTTGTATCTTGAGCACTAAGGCGCAGATAAAAGCAAAAGCTGCACCAAAGAGATAAACAATATGAAAAGACCAGGGGCTGCTAAGGCCGGCCCAAGCAACAAGCGGGCCAGCCAAAGCGCCAATACCAAAGAACAAGTTGACACGATTTAGGGCAGCAGCACTACTAGCAGTATCACTTAGTAAAACACTAGTTGTCGAAGCAATACTATTAAGACCTGTACCACAGCCAATAACAAATGCTCCAATAGCAAGAACCGCAAGACCGGGAGCAACTGCTATGGTAACCATACCTAAACCGGCAATGACAGCAGCTAAGCGCAGACTATTGCGACTGCCTAACTTCTCACAAATAATTTTACCGAGCAGCAACATCAGCATGCTGCCGGAGGCACTGACACTAACTATCGAACCAGCTAAGACTAAATCTATACCCTTAATTTGGGCTATTTTAGGAATAAGCGGACCAGTCCAGCCTGTATTCAACCCGGCCAACAGCGTGAGGGCACATGCTGCCATGATAATTCGCGTTCGCTGCTTGTCTTCCATAGACAAAACAATACCAGCAGTGAGCCACAGCATGATGACGCTTTCATTGACAAAAGACCATTTGTAACATCACCTATACGTTGTATTGGCGATACTTCTCCCACAATTCGTTAGCTTCATCAGCGCGTGATTGCTCATTGAGGACCCGAGCGAGACCATCAACTATTGAGGTGATAAGAAATGGATCAATCTGGCCCGCTGCCTCGTGACACGATAGCGCCGAGCGAAAGACAGTTTCGGCCTTTTCATTTTGACCGGCAGTCTGCAACAAGCGAGCAAAAGAAAGGAAATGAAGGGCTTGGCCTTGCCGCCTAGTTTGGTCAGGCTCTTGCTCAAGAGCGTGGATGCCACTGTCGACATATTGCAGAGCTAACTCTTTCTTGCCAGCTAAAAGGGCAATACCAGCGGCATCCAGATAAACCTCTTCAGCCAAATCAAACTCAAGAGCTTCGTCGATGCGTGATTGAGCTACCAACATCTTTGCCAGAATCGCAGCTTGAGCCTTAATGAGAGCCTTATCTTCATTGGTGCTCGAAGCAGCTAACTCATAAGCTTGACGGTAGCAGTCTTCAGCTTGCTGAAAGTCGTCTTTCAAGCGATAAAGCTCACCTAAGCGGTTGAGGCTGAGTAAGACATTATGGGTCGAATCGGGCAATTGCCGGGCTAAGGCAAGAGCTTCTTTGAAATGCTGTTCAGCCTCAGCAAAATTACCGGTCACCTCAGCTTGCTGGGCGAGAATCAAGACATTGCGCCAATGCGACTGCTGCTCTAAACCACTAGACACTGACATTTAAACCTAACTTTTAAACCTTATAAGCCCAACTAATCACTTAATTCTAACAGCAGTGCCTGGCTAGAGGCCAAGAGCAGTGGCAAATTGGGGCAACATATGTCATGCTAGTTAACCGATATATTGCTGAGCATAAAACGAGCACAAAACGAGTAAAAAAGGATAGAACATGAGTATTTCTTGGGGCAAGCGCCAACGGTTCAAGTTCAATCCAGGTGGCACACTCAACAACTGGGCACCACCAATGCTACCAGCCGTCTATGCCATTACTTACAAGCAAGACCCTGCTAACAAACCCAAAGCTCACACTGTTTTGTACTTCGGACAAGCAGATGATCTCTCGCAACAAGCTCTAAGAAGTCACAACCACGTCTTAGATTTCTGGGCCAACAATGGCGGAGACGAAAGCGAGCTGTTTGTCTTCATTCTGGCGATGCCTGATTCAACGCGCTGGGAGAGAGCAAGTGTTCAAGAACAGCTAGTTTCTGAATACAATCCCGACTGCAATCGCTATTAATAGAAGAATTAACCTTCTCTTGACATTCGCGTAGGTAAACAGGCCAATATAGCCGGCTTGATTCTTAGATCTCTGTCATAATGCAAACATGGCGATAATGTCTTGCTTCCAGAATCTTCTGCGAAGCGCAATTTATCGTGCTACAGCGTGCTAAATAACCCTGAATAGCCTCGAAGAACAATAAAATGAACAACAAAATACTTGTAGGAAACCTGGCTACAGCAGTTACTGAGCACCAAATCAAAGAGTTATTCGCCACTACTGTGGGTACTGTGCTTTCTGTAGATCTTCCCAAAGACCCAAGAACTGGCACCAATCGAGGTTATGCCTTCGTGGAGATGGGCAGCTCTAGCGAAGCCGCCGACGCCGTAACTAACCTAAATGGCCACGATGTCAGCGGTCGCAGGCTCAATCTCACCCTGACCGAGCAACCAGGACAAAAGCAGAAGAGTGACCGTAAATGGTATCAATTCGGGGCAAAATGAACCCCAGCTTAGTTCACATAAGTTAGTTTGCAACATTTCTACATTGACATCCAGTGATGATATGTGGCATGCTGCGATAGATTCTGAAAAAACGATGGTTTTTAAGCCATGAACTGGTCATCACCGTCGATTGCGCAGAACGTCCTTGTCTAAACCTTGAGCGATCAAGGTCCTTGAGTAATCAGGCAAGGTATCCATCCACTCTAAATGGATCGCAAATAGATAGGTACTGGCTTGTTAGCCGTTGTTATAAAAGGATTCTAAATTGACCACATTTGCTGAACTTGGCTTGTCCAAGTCTACTCTCGCTGCGCTTGTAGATGCAGAGTATGTTGAACCAACCGAAATTCAACTAAACACTATTCCATTGTTATTGTCTGGCGTAGACATCATGGGCTCAGCTCAAACAGGCTCAGGTAAAACTGCTGCTTTCGCTTTGCCTATTATTGAATGCCTGCAAGAACCAGAAAAAAGACCAAGAGCACTAGTTATGGTGCCAACCCGCGAACTAGCTCTTCAAGTAGAAGAACAGTTCGTCAAATTCTCCAAATACAACAAATTGCGCTGTGTCACCCTTTATGGCGGTACAGGCTACGAGAAACAAAGCCGCGCCCTTAAGCGTGGTGTTGATATTATTGTTGCGACTCCCGGTCGTTTGCTCGACATGGTTGAACGCAGAATTGCTGATGTATCAGGCGTTGAAATCTTGGTTCTAGACGAAGGCGACAGACTTCTCGATATGGGCTTCATGCCACAAATTCGCAAAGTGATTTCGCAACTCAAAAAAGAACGTCAAACCGTGATGTTCTCAGCCACCATTGACAATCGCGTTCACAGATTGGCTGCTGAATTCCTCAAAAACCCAATCACAGTAAAAGCAAAATCAAGTCAGATTGAGCCTACTGCCATTGATCAAAAGCTCTATCACGTAACCGAATTCGGCAAAGATGCCCTATTGGTTAAACTAATTGCCGAATTAGAAATGAGTTCAGTGATTGTTTTCACAAAAACCAAACGCAGAGCTGGCTGGGTTAGAGGCAGATTGCGTGACGCTAATGTATTAGCTGAAGAAATTCACGGCGATATCAGCCAAAGCCAGCGTGAGAAAACACTATCGCGTTATCGCGATGGTCGCTTCAAAGTCTTGGTAGCAACAGACGTTGCTGCTCGCGGCCTAGATATTCCAGCGATTTCACACGTAGTCAACTACGATTTGCCTGATTCGCCAGAAGATTATGTACACAGAATTGGCCGTACAGGCCGCGCTGGACGCTCTGGTGTAGCACTCTCATTCGTTAACGACGAACAACGTTACCTCATTCGTGACATCGAAAAAGTAATGGGTCGTCAACTCGAACAAGAAGGCAAGCCTGAACCACGCAAGGTTGTTCCTGCTCGTCGCTTCAAAAACTCAGGAAGAAGAAGAGTAGTCTAGAACTTAGCTTCCAATCAATTAAAGGAAGGCCAGGACTTAGTCCTGGCCTTCCTTTTCATCTCTAATACTTAGCACTAAAGACTAGCGCGGGCCCTTAATGCCAGCTCAACAGCTAAAGAGCTTGATTCTGCCACTGTTGTAATATGACCCATCTTACGCCCAGCCCTGGCCTCTTCTTTGCCATAGAGATGCAGGTGGGCCTGACTAATAGCTAAAGCCGCAGCAAAATTAGGCTTATGGTCTGCAGTCAACCACAAATCTCCCAATAAATTGACCATGGCAGCTGAGTGAAATGGCACGGTCGCCCCCAGGGTTAGACCGCAGACAGCACGAACTTGTTGTTCAAATTGACTAGTTGGGCAAGCTTCTATGGTGAGGTGGCCAGAATTATGGGGCCTGGGCGCCAGTTCATTGACTAGCAAGACTCCTTGATCGGTAAGAAAGAACTCAACACAAAGAAGTCCAACCGAATCGAGCTTGTCCATAATGGCGCAAGTGATTTTTGCCGCCTGTTCTACTAGATGTTGGGATAGCCTGGCTGGCACAGAAGAAACATCAAGAATATGATTAACGTGCTTGTTCTCTATCGGACCAAAGTATTCAAAAACTCTCTCATTAGACTGATAGTTGCGCGCCCCTATAACCGAAAACTCTTTGTCGATAGTAATCAATGACTCAGCCACAACTCCAGCTTGCTTACTTGACTGAGCCAGCTCAGCAAAGGCCAGCTTGGCTTCAGCAATGTTGCGCACAATGCGCTGCCCCTTACCGTCATAGCCAAAACCAGCGGTTTTCAATACTGCCGGAAAGCCAATTTGTTCAAGAGCCGACAAATGCTCTGGCGATTCAATCAAGACAAAGGCGCCAACGGGAAATCCATTGGCAACCAACCATTGTTTTTCTCTCTCTCGATTTTGAGCGACATAGAGTGTCTCTGCACCAGGATAGACAGTGGTTGTGCGCGACAAAATATTGATCGTCTCTACTGGAATATTCTCAAATTCAAGAGTAACGACATCAACTTCAGCAGCGAAATGAGCCAGGGCTTGTTCATCTAAATATGAGGCACAGACCAGCTTGTCGCTAATATGGCCAGCGGGGCTCTTTTCTTCGTCAGTATAAACATGCACTTTGTAGCCCATTTCTCGAGCCGCCACACAGAACATGCGACCTAACTGTCCGCCACCGAGCATGCCGATGGTGGCACCCGGTTGAAGTACTTTCATAGAGGTAAGACATCTCCTAAGACTTTATCAGTTTGCACTTGACGATATGCCCGCAATTTCTCTCGAAGAGCTGGTCGTTTATTAGCTAAGATTGCCACTGCCAGCAGTGCAGCGTTTATCGCCCCAGCTCTCCCTATTGCCAATGTACCGGTTGGTATACCGGCTGGCATCTGTACGATTGAAAGCAGCGAATCAAGCCCTTTTAGAGCATGGCTTTCCACTGGAACACCAAGGACAGGCACAAGTGTTTGCGCAGCAACCATCCCTGGTAAATGGGCCGCACCGCCAGCCCCGGCTATTACCACTTCTATGCCACGCCCTTCAGCTGTGGTGGCAAATTCAGTCAACAGTTGGGGAGTGCGATGGGCCGACACGATTTTGCATTCATGAGGAATCTCAAACTCATCGAGCACTTCATTGGCATGACGCATAGTCTCCCAGTCAGACTTACTGCCCATAACAACAGAGACAATTGGTGTGGTCATAGAAGGGCCTCATAAGATTACGGCGAACTAAATGCAACATTTACTTGTGCAGTATTTGGTCAATTATTTAGTGCACTATTATTGCCTAAAACGTTGTGAAGAGGTAACCGATATTACTAAGTGCCTCAAAGCATAGAGCTTGAGCGGCAGTTGAGAAAATTTTCTAAAGGGAACTCATTAATAATTGAGCTAATCAACAGCTAACCAGATACCAATTGCAGTATTCTTGGCTTGTGGACCATAGAGGGATCACGTATGTGCGGAATTATTGGCGTATCAGGCACGACTGACGCTGCTAGAGATGTATTTGTCGGATTGATGAATCTTCAGCATCGGGGGCAGGATGGCGCGGGCATTTTGACTCTGGCAGAAAGCGGCAGTGAGCTTTTCAATCTACAGAAAGGCAGTGGCTTAATTGAGAATGTCTTCTCCGAGCGCTCCTTTAAGAAGGGCCTCAAAGGCAAAACCGCACTGGGTCACACACGCTACGCCACCATCGGCAGACAAGACCCCAACTTACTACAACCTTTCTTTGATGCTCGCTCAACAATCGGTATTGGCCACAATGGCAATATCGTCAATGTATATACTCTGCGAGACGAATTGGCAGAAGCAGGGCTGGAATATACTCCGGCAAGTGAATCTGACTCTGAAGTGATACTGAAATTACTGGCTCTTGAGCTAGATGGCCACGAACCTAACGCACAACACATGTTCAAGGCTATCGAAGCCAGTATGCACCGTTTGGTGGGCAGCTATGCCGTTGTCGGTATCGATGGTACCGGCGGCCTGTTCGGCTTTCGTGATCCCGACGGCATCAGACCCTTAATCTTTGGCAGCCGAATAAACAGTGAGGGCCTGCCGGTTTATGCCCTGGCTAGCGAATCAATCGCCCTTACCTATTTAGGCTACACGGTAGAAAACGAAATCGCTCCTGGTGAGGCAATCTATATTGGGGCAGACAGGCAAGTGTCTCGCAAAGTGCTCTTCCAGCGTTCTCTTTCACCATGCATGTTCGAATCGGTCTATTTCTCAAGAGTTGAGTCTGAACTAGAAGAACATTCTATATATGAAACTCGCTTCCAGTTAGGCTTAGTTTTAGCTGAACGCATCAAAGAGCTAGGAATCGTAGCTGATGTCGTAGTGCCAGTACCTGAAACAAGCAGAAGTGCAGCTATTGCCATTGCCGAAGCACTTGACCTGCCTTTTCGCGAATCACTAATAAAAAACCGCTACGTCAATCGTACTTTTATTCTTGACGGCCATGCCGCCAGACAAGAAGCAATCCGCCGCAAGCTCTCACCAATTCCTTCAGAAATTCGCGGTAAACGTTGCCTGGTTATCGATGACAGTATCGTCCGTGGCACCACTGCCGCCCAAATTATTGAACTAATGCGGCAATCGGGTGCCAAAGAAGTAATCATGGCTTCTACTTGCCCGCAAATTCAATTCCCTTGTTACTACGGTATCGACTTCCCCAGTCAAGATGAACTGGTTGCCTACAACTGTACTGATGAAGAAGTAGCAAAAAAACTCGGCGCCGATCGCGTTGTCTTCCAAACAATCGAAGGCCTGCGCAAGGCCTTGAAAAAAGATACGCTTTGCACCGGTTGCTTAACTGGAACCTATCCTACCGATGTCACTTGTGGCAGTGACTTCCAATCACAGAGGCTCAAAGACCGCACCACTCTTATTCGCAAATCTTAAGTAAGGAGAAAAAAGTTGTCGGTTGACTTGCAAGACCTGATTCTGGAATACGACGGTTCGGTAAAACGGGTCTGGCGGCCAGAAGGCGACGACGGCTCTTACTGGTTTGAATTTACAGACGACTACTCGGTGTTTGATTGGGGCAAGATGCCCGATACCATCGCCAACAAAGGCAAGGCTCTTGTTGCTCTAGGTGCTTTCTTTTTTCAGTACCTGGCTGATAACAAAACCTGGATTAACCTGAGCGAATCGGTTCACCTCTCTAGATTCAATCATGAATGGTTGAAGAAATTAGTTAATCAACCACTGTTTCAACGCCTCACCACCCACGGTGCTCGCCACCATTTTCAAGGATTAGTAGGCAGCGATGGTAAGACCGTTACCATCGAGCAAATTCCGAACACCAAAGCTTATATGTCAGTGGTCAAAGCCGAAGTGCAGCGACCAGAGGCAACTTCACTGCTGGATCAAACAGTTTTCTATTACAGTCACAACATTACCGAAGCCAGAAGACTGGTACCTCTAGAGGTAGTTTTCCGCTTTGGCATGCCCCCAGGTAGTTCGCTCAAAAGCCGACTAGCAGCCGATCCTAGCTATGCCCAAGTGTTAGGCTTGAGTGCCGTGCCCGAAGAAGGCTGGTTTGAGCGACCTGTGCTTGAGTTCTACACAAAACTCGAACCGAAAGACCGACTCTTATCAATTCAAGAAGCACTGACAATTTCAGGACTCACTCCCAAGCGCTTTGAAGAGTTAGCCGAATTAGCCTTTGCTACAGCTTTAGCTATCTATCATCACTTCGCCGAGCGCGGCATCGAGTTATGGGACGGCAAATTTGAATTTCTAGAAGATCATAAAGGCCTGCTCTTAGCTGACAGCATTGGCCCTGATGAGTTAAGACTGGTTTACAGCGGTCACAGCCTATCAAAAGAAATGATCAGACAGTTCTACCGTGATTCAAGTTGGCAATTAGCCATAGGCAAAGCCCAGAAGATGGCAGCCAGTCAAAATCGTCTTGATTGGCAAGAAATTTGCGAGAAAGACTTGAAAGAGCAGCCCAGCCACTTATCTCCCCAATTTCAAGCGGTGGCCGACAAGCTCTATGGCGTACTGGCCAACCACACCATAGGTTACGACGTCTTCCAGCAGCATCCCACCCTGCCCCAATTTGTTGATTCAATCAATATTGCTGCTGAAAGATAAATACAGAGAATTAGAAGGAAAGGTCGATGAAAGTTCTGGTTGTTGGCGGCGGAGGCAGAGAGCATGCAATATGCTGGAAGCTCGCTTTAAGCACCAGAGTGGAAAACATTTTCTGCGCTCCAGGCAATGGTGGCACAGCAACCTGCCACAAGACTGTCAATGTTGATATTAGCGTGATGGACTTTGACAAACTCATTGCTTTTAGCAAAGAGCAGGCTATCGACTTGATTGTAATTGGACCAGATAATCCTCTGGCCGAAGGCATCGTCGACAGCATGGCAGCCGCCGGTCTAAGAGTTTTTGGGCCAAACAAAAGCCAGGCCAAACTAGAGTGGAGCAAAGCTTACGCTAAAGAAGTTCTCAATACTCTCAATATTGCCACAGCTCGCTTCGCCACAGCCTCGTCGCAACAAACAGCTGAAGCCATTGTCAAAGCCAACCAGTGGGCCAGGGTAGTTAAGGTAGACGGTCTGGCCTTAGGCAAAGGTGTGTTTGTTTGCGCCAGCGAAGAAGAGGCCCTACAGGCCCTCAACACTATATATAAGAGCGGAAAATTCAATGACAAAAAAGTTGTCATTGAAGAAATGCTCAATGGCGAAGAAATCTCCCTGCTCACTCTCTGTGATGGCAAAACCCTGACACCACTTTTGCCCAGCCAAGATCACAAACGTCGCTTTGATGATGACAAGGGCCCAAATACTGGCGGCATGGGCGCCTATGCGCCGGTGCAACTCTACGAAGAACACAAAGATGCCATTCAGGAGCGCATCTTGAAACCTTTGCAAAAGGCCTTGGCCGAGGGCAAACTCAATTTTAAAGGGGTTCTCTATATTGGCCTTCTTATGCACAGAGAAAAATCGAGCGCTGACAATTCAAGCAATGCTCAGCCTTATGTCTTAGAGTTCAACGCCCGCTTTGGTGATCCTGAAACTCAAACAATTTTGCCACTATTGCAATCTGACTTGTTTGATGCGCTCTATGCTTGCACTGATCAAACTTTAGACAAGCAAGAACTATCTTGGTCGAAGCAGTCATCTTGCTGTGTCATTGGTGCAGCCCAAAGCTACCCTGATAGCTCATCTAAAGGTGAAGCCATTGTTTTCCCCTCTAACGGCGACGGCAATAGCGCCAGTGACGGGCAAATAATTTTCCAAGCTGGAACCAAACTGCTAAAAACTGAAAATGGTGAGCAGCTCGTTACTGATGGTGGGCGCATATTTGCTGCTGTTGGTCTAGCCGACAAAATGGCAGATGCTCGAGAGCGTGCCTACCAGTTAATTGCCACTGTTCAATGTCAATCGCTTGATTATCGTCGGGATATCGCAAAGAGGGAAGCTACGTGCCAATCAAAATAGCAGTACTTGTTTCAGGCCGTGGCTCTAACTTAGAGGCGATTCTTGCCGCTATAGAAAAGAAAGAGTTAGAAGCAGAAATTGCCGTTGTGCTCTCTAACAACCCTGATTCTTATGCTCTAAAAATTGCAAAAAAACACAACATTCCCACAGTTAGTGTTGACCATCGTGGCATCTCGCGCAAAGAGCATGAAAAGCAAGTCTTGCAAAAGCTGAAGAAGTTCGCCCCTGATTATCTTGTTTTAGCTGGCTACATGCGCATTTTGTCTGGTGATTTTCTCACCCACTTCAAAGACGACAATGGCCTCTATCGTGTCATCAATATCCATCCATCCCTCCTCCCGGCCTTCCCGGGCAAATCGGCCTATGAAGATGCCTTCAACTATGGCGTAAAAATTTCTGGTATCACGGTCCATCTGGTCGACGAACAAGTAGATCACGGCCCCATCCTGGCTCAAGGTGTATTTGAACGCAAAAGCGGTGACACACTCGAAACTTTCCAGGCCCGTGGCCTGGAGCTAGAGCACAAACTATTTCCCCAGGTGTTGGCCCAACTGGCCAATTCTAGTTTGGCCGCTATGACCAATCTCAACCAAGAAAATCAGAAAGAGACTGCCGAAACTAAAATTAGTACTAGTAATGAGCACAACGAAGATCTTTGTGTCGCCATCGTGCCCAAAGCAGTCGCAGCTGGTGGCAAATTGACAAGCCTAGCTCTGCCTCTTTATTGGCTCAGTGGCAAGAATCTAGAACAAACAAAAAAACTGATGGCAGCTCTCAAAGAAATACTTGCCGACCAACTTTTAGAAGATGTCTGGTGCGTGGTTGCTAGTGAACGCAGCAGTTGGCTTTCGCAATGGCGTGAGCAAGGCTTCAAGTGGTTTGCCGAAAGACAATATTTGCCAGGCGTGACCGACAATTTGGCTCGCACTGTTGAAGAAGCAATTAAACTGAGCGGTCTGGAGAGCGCTGGCAAAGAGACTACAGAAGACGGACACATTAGAGTAGCCTCTGGCTCAGCTTATCTCTTTGATGATTCACTCAACATCAAACAGGTAGAAAATCACTGCCGCTACCGCCACTATCATCCTGTCACAGACAAGTTCCGTATTCACGATCTGACAGCCCCGCACTTGTCTAAACTACTTGAATTTCCTCAAGTGCATCTGCCTGGCACTCCAGAACCAGAAATTGTAGCGCTGAACCTGAGCGATACTGAACTGGAAAACTTGAGTAGAAAGCGTACTTTGGCTCTCAATTTAACTGAGATGCAGGCTATCCGTGCCTACTACGAGCAAGCCTCAGTGGTAGAGGAACGGTCACAGTATGGCCTGGGCCAGTGGCCCACTGACGTAGAACTAGAAGTAATCGCCCAGACCTGGTCTGAGCACTGCAAGCACAAAATCTTCAATGCCATCATTCACGAAAAGAGCGCACACGTTAAAGCGGTTCAGACTCTTACCATGAGTATGGCTGGCACCTCAGCCACTAAACCAGCGAGAAAAACCGAAGCGCGCACAATCACTAGTTTGTACAAGAGCTATGTGCAGGCTTCGACCAAGAAGCTGGCCGAGAAGCGCACTGATTTACTTTCGGTCTTTGTTGATAATGCTGGAGTAATTAAGTGGAACGACGACTGGGGCATCTGCTTCAAAGTGGAGACCCACAACTCACCTTCGGCCTTAGAGCCTTACGGTGGTGCTCTCACCGGCATACTTGGAGTCAATCGCGACATTCTCGGCACCGGCCTTGGTGCTAAGCCAATTTGCAACACTGATGTCTTCTGTTTTGCCTATCCTTCCCAAGACCTGGTCAACCGACCTACGATGTTACCAGCCCAGTCAATTATTCAAGGTGTGCGCAAAGGCGTGCAAGATGGCGGCAACAAGAGCGGTATTCCTACTGTCAATGGTGCAGTCTATTTCCACCCGGGTTATCGCGCTAAGCCCCTAGTATTCTGCGGTACCGGTGGACTTCTACCGCTCACTGTTGACGGCAAGTGCGGTTACGAGAAGCACACCCAAAATGGCGATGCCATTATTATGGTGGGTGGTCGTGTTGGTAAAGACGGCATTCACGGAGCGACATTCTCTTCTGAAGCATTGAACGTAGACTCGCCGGTTTCGGCCGTACAGATCGGCGACCCCTTTACGCAAAAGCGAGTGACCGACTTCATTTTAGAAGCCCGAGATCTTGGTTTGATATCAGGTATCACCGATAACGGTGCTGGTGGTCTCTCCTCATCAGTTGGCGAGATGGCCCAAATAACGGGCGGTGCCACCCTTGAAGTCGATCACATTCCACTTAAATATCCCGGCTTAGCCGACTATGAAATTGTCATATCTGAATCGCAAGAGCGTATGACTTTATCTTCAACCAAAATCGAAGAACTGAAAGAGCTAGCCGAGAAACACAGTGTCGAGCTTACAGTAGTGGGCAAATTCGATGACAAAGGTTTCTTCCGCATTACTAGGGCTGATAAAACTATTGCCTTGCTTGATCTAAAATTCTTACACGATGGTGCCCCACGCCTTGAGCTTGAAGCTCACTGGCAAGCACCAGTGACCATTGATGAAGTAGAACAACCACCGAAGAGTCTAGGAGAGGCGTTACTTGCCCTTCTTGGCCATGCCAATATTTGTAGCCGCGAACCAGTGATTCGCCAATACGATCACGAAGTACAGGGCGGCAGTGTAGTCAAACCTTTAATGGGGCCAGAGCAAACGGCCCCCTGTGATGCTGCAGTAATTCAACCTCTACTCAATGAACAGGCAGGCCTAGCTGTTTCAAACGGTATGTGCCCGCAGTTAAGCGACTTCGACTCTCATTTAATGGCTATATGTGCCGTTGATGAAGCCGTGCGCAACGCTGTCTGTGTAGGCGCCGACCCCAATAGTTTGGCCCTGCTCGACAACTTCTGCTGGCCCGACCCCGTGGCATCAAAATCAAACCCAGATGGTAAGCGCAAACTAGCCCAATTAGTTCAAGCCTGCGAAGGTCTCTACGAAGCAGTTCTGGCCTACAATGCGCCACTAATCTCGGGCAAAGACAGCATGAAGAATGACTTTGATGATGGCACAGTGCGCATCTCCATTCCACCAACCCTGCTTGTGTCAGCCATCGGCAAAGTGCCTGATATCGAGCACGTTGTGACTATGGACTTCAAATCTGTGGGAGACCATATCTTCGTGGTCTCTGCTGGCGCTCTTGGCTTAGCTGCCACCACCTATGCTGGCAACATGAACTGGACATCCTCACTCTTACCCGAGCTCAATCTTGAGCAAGCAGCCCTTCTCTATCAGACTATATTTAGCGCCATGCAAAATAATCTGATTGAATCCTGTCACGATTTATCAGAAGGCGGACTGGCTGTCGCCGTGAGCGAATGCATCATCGGCAGCAATCTTGGAGCTGAACTAAACGCCGAAGCGGTGGTGGCAGCAGCTGAGAGCGGAGCACGCTTCCACGACTTATTGCGAGAGCGCATGGACGTAGCTCTATTTGCTGAAGGGCCAGCAAGGCTGCTTGTCAGTGTATCTCCAGCCAACCTAGAGGCCTGGTTAGCGCTCTGGCCAGAGCAAAAAGAGCTAGCTAGCGACAGCAAAATTTCGCTTGTAGAAATCGGTAAGGTCACTGCCTCCGGTCTTAAGCTTGTAGACAAGGCCAGAAAAGGCGAGCTAATCGAGCTCGATAATGCCACGCTCAAACAAGCATGGCAAGCAACTCTCCCCTTTGAAGAGGACTTCAAATGATCAGGCCCAGAGCTGTTGTACTCAGCGGAGACGGAATTAACTGCAGCAACGAAACAGCCTTTGCCCTAGAGCAAGCTGGATTTGAAGCAGTGATTAGCCACACCAGCGAACTTCTGGCCAAGCCAAAGCAACTGATGAAATCAGAGCTTTTAGCATTGCCTGGGGGCTTCTCTTTTGGTGATGAAATTGCCAGCGGCAAGGTACTGGCAGTAAAAATTAGACACCGCATGCTTGAAGTTTTACACTCTTATATTGAAAAAGGCAGTCTGGTATTAGGCATCTGCAATGGCTTCCAGACACTGGTGCAACTCGGTCTCTTACCTAATTCAGAAGAGGGCAGCGAAAGTATCGTTAGCCTCACTCATAATTCTGGCGGCAGATTTATCAACCGCTGGGTGGAGATGACTGTTAACTCAGATAGTGCCACCAGCACAAATAGTCCTTTCTTTAAGGGTCTTAGCAAAATCAGTCTGCCCATAAGACATGGCGAAGGCCGCATTCAACTTAGACCAGATGCCAAAGACTCAGACATAGCTATTGTGAAAGAGCGAGCAGCGCTTAACTACAACGAAGATGTCAACGGCAGCTTTGAAAAAATTGCTGCTCTGACAAATAGCAAAGGCAATGTTCTTGGTCTAATGCCTCACCCCGAGGCCTATATCCGCCACTCGCAGCATCCTGCTTTTCAATCAATTAAAAGACAGAACAGCTCCTCTGATTCGCTAGAAAACACTCTATTTGAAAACCCGCCGGATGGATTGACCATCCTCAAAAACGCTCACGCCTCACTAAGCTAGGAAATTGAAAGTAAATGGCTCCCGAAAAACAAACCTATGCCGCCGCAGGAGTCGATATCGACAAGGCCGATCGCTTTGTCGACCGCCTGAAAAAACTAGCTCGGCGCAAAGAACATGAGGCCATGTGGCAAGCCGCAGGAGGCTATGCCGCGGTCTATCCAAGCTACAGCGGCAACGGCATAGCCGTCACTACCGATGGTGTTGGCACAAAATTACTAGTGGCCCACAAACTGAAGAAATTTGACACCATCGGCATAGATTTAGTGGCCATGTGTGCCAATGACCTAATTTGTGTTGGTGCTACACCAAATATTTTTCTCGATTACTTTGCCGTTGGCAAACTAGACGACAGTGCCGATGACATCATGGCAGGAATAGTGGCCGGCTGTGACCAAACCGGAATGCTCTTGGTGGGCGGCGAAACAGCTGAAATGCCAGGAGTCTACGAACATGGTCACTTCGACTTAGCTGGCTTTGCCGTCGGTCAAGTACGCAAAGAAGACTTGCTCACCGGAGCCGAGATTGCCCCAGGGCAGACGCTTATTGGCGTGGCCTCTAGTGGCATCCACTCTAACGGCCTGTCACTGGCAAGAAAAGTATTGCCCGACAATGACGATACATACCACGCTCTATTAACGCCGACTTTGCTCTATGTCAAAGCCGTGATGGAAGTTCTAGAGAAGCACCGCGGCCATGTCAAAGGCATAGCCCACATTACCGGCGGCGGCTGGACTAACTTATTTAGACTAAACGGCAATGTTGGTTTCGATATCGACAATGTACTGGCGGTGCCAGCCATACTCAAGGCCATTGGCGAACATGTCAACGAAGAAGAGATGTACAAGACCTTCAACATGGGCATGGGTCTTGCTTTGATTGTTGAAGATAGCGACAGCACTTCACAAGCAATTATTGAAATATTTGAAAAGCATAAAATGAAAGCGCAAGCAGTAGGACACGTTACAGAACGTGCCAAGACACTTACCATTTCGAATCTAAACAATTCGAATTTAATACTAAAGGGCTAAGCAAGGAAATTAACGACCAATGAAAACCGTACTAGTCAGCGTCACCGACAAAACCGGCCTCGACAACTTCCTCACCCGCCTCGAGCGCTTCGATACATTGCGCTTAATCGGCACCACTAGCACTGCCAAATATCTCGAAGAGAAAGGCTTCAAGTGCACTAAAGTGGAAGAGTTGACAGGCTTCCCTGAAATTCTTTCGGGCCGCGTCAAGACTCTTCATCCAAAAGTATTTGCTGGCATTCTCGCTAGACCAATTACCGAAGACCGCAGCTGCTTGGCTGAAATGGAAATTTCTGAGATCGACTTAGTGGTAGTAAACCTCTATGCCTTTGAAGAGGCACTGAAGAAGAACCTGGCCGAGCAACCAATGGTTGAACAAATCGATGTCGGTGGTGTGGCTCTGCTCAGAGCTGCCGCCAAGAACTTTGAGCGTGTGGCAGTTATAAATGAACCGAGCCAATACGACAGTGTCATTGCTGCTATGGACGCTAACAAAGGCGAGATTCCACTGGCCTTCCGCCGCAAATTGGCCTACCAGGCTTTCGCCCGCACAGCTAGCTACGACCAGAGCATCTCTAGCTATCTTGGTGGTCTAGTTCAAGACCATGCAACCGCAGAGACAACCTATGACAGTACAACTAAAGAAGCTGCCGCGCCGAACTTTGCTGACAAGCTAACTATCAGCCTGAAGCGCCAAGAAACATTGCGCTATGGTGAGAATCCACACCAAGCAGCAGCTTGGTATCAGCTCGAAAGCCCGATTTCAGTACCGGGCTTAAGCCCTGAACTTCCAGCATTTCCGCCTTTCGAGCAATTGCAGGGCAAAGAAATGTCTTCTAATAACATCACCGACACTTACGCTCTGGTCAAAATCTTGCGCGAACTAGTGGCACCAGCCGTGGTTGTGATCAAACACAATAATCCCTGCGGCGTAGCTCAAGCCAAGACCCTGGCTGACGCTTATGAATTAGCCTACGAATGCGATCCAATGTCAGCATTTGGCGGAGTCTATGGCTTTACCGGAAAAGTTGATGCAGCTCTAGCCGAACGCATCACCCGCAACTTTGTCGAAATCGTGCTTGCTCCTGAATTTGATGATGCTGCTCTTGAAGTATTCAAGAAAAAGAAAAATGTCCGTGTTCTCAAAAGCACAGTTGACACCAAACTGGCAAAACAACGTGACTACAAACTGAAGCATCTATCTGATTATGGCTTCCTATTAGAGGTAGACCAAGACGCCCCAGTTGAAGCCAGCACCTTCACTTGCGTCACCGAGAAGAAGCCAGACCCAGCTCTGCAAAAAGACATTGCCTTTACCTGGTCAGTAGTCAAACACCTTACATCTAATGCCATTTTTGTCGCAAAAGACGGCCTCTCACTGGGCTTTGGCATCGGTCAAACCAGCCGTATCGCCAGCACAGGAATTGCCCTGCGCCAAGCCGGAGAGAAATCGAAGGGTGCAGTCATGGCCAGCGAAGCCTTCTTGCCAGCCACAGACAATATTGAAGCGGCAGCAGAAGCAGGAATTGCAGTAATCATTCAGCCTGGTGGCAGTATCAAAGACGCCGACGTCATTGCTGCTTGCAACAAAGCTGGAATAGCTATGGTCTTCACCGGCCAACGCTGCTTCAAGCACTAAGTGGAAAGCAAACTAATCAGAGATAGTTGGAGACTGATGAAATGAAAACTGGAAGTAGCAAGAAATCTTGTTCAATACTTATGGTTCTAGCCCTTGCTACTTCCAATTTTTTCATTGCTGCTGAAGCGAAGGACAACAGCGAAAGTTCTAAGAGCACGCAGAGTACAAAGAGTCCTAAGAGTTTGACACATGACATTGAAAAGCTAGAAAACGTTAGCTACATACCAGGGCAACCGAACGCTAACGATCACGCCCATCTATTCTCTCTGTACACTCCAAAAGCTAAAGCTGAAAAGAGCTTCCCTCTAATAATCTACGTTCATGGCGGCGGCTGGACCGGCAGACCAACCACTATTCCCCGCTGGGTTCCTGACTTTGTCAGAAAAGGCTATGGCGTAGCTATCGTTTATTATCGCCTGGCCCAAGAAGGTATTTTTTCTTCGCAGATAGAAGACCTCAATACCGCCCTGCGCTACTTCAAAGGCAATGCCGACAAACTACATATTGATGCCAATCACATTGGTCTCTGGGGCCACTCTGCTGGTGGTCATCTCGTAGCTCTTATGGGTGCCTCTGCCAATAGTCCAGCCCTCGATATTGGTGGTGACAAATCAATATCGCGCGACGTGCAAGCCGTATGCGATTTTTCAGGACCAGCAAATTTATATGATCTGGGCACAAAGAAGTATCCCAAAATGGAATGGGACACAGTTAGCCCAACTTCCTCACTATCACTTCTTCTCGGCGGCACCGCTGCCACTCAAAAGGCTCGCGCTCTAGAAGCTAGCCCTGACACTTATGTCTCTCCAGGAGACCCGCCATTTTTAGTAATGCACGGCGAAAACGATAAAGTGGTGCCAATAGAGCAAAGTGACGACTTAGTGGCAGCCTTAAAAAAAGCTGGCGTGGATACAACTTATATTAGGCTACCCCACCAAGGTCACGATATCGAACACGGCAAGAACATCGAAACTGCCCGCAAATTCTTCGATAAACACTTGAAGGGCGATAAATAATCTCACGTCTTACTTTAACGACTTTCGCTACTTCTCGATTTTTATCAGCGGCAGTCTCATCTCAGCCAGGGTCTCTTTCATAAGACTATGCACGTAGCGCTTTAGCTCGGGTGCGCTGTTGGCACATTGTTCTGGATAAATCGGCGGTAAAATTTTCACTTCTACTTTGGCGGACATATTTAGCTGAGCGTCCTGCTTCGGCAAGATCTCGCGGGTTCCATTAAGCACCACCGGTAGTATTGGAATATTATTTTGCACGGCCAGGCGAAAACTGCCATCACGGAAGGCTATCATTTCTCCAGTCTCAGAACGTGTTCCTTCAGGAAACATCAAAATCGTTTCGCCCTTCTTCAGCCATTCAGTGCACGTTGCCAGCATGGCCTTAATGCTACTCATATCACCGCGTTGAATAGCGATGTCTTTTTTTAGATACATATTCCAGCCGAAGAAGGGCAGCTTGAACAATGACTCTTTTGAAACCCACTTAAATGACCGGGCTAAGCCGGATAGAACAAACACGTCGGCAATCGATTGGTGGTTAGCGACAACTATGAAAGTTTCGCCCGGTCGAAAATTGGATAAGCCTTCAAAATGACACTGCCAGCCCGGATTAAGCCTGACAAAATGGTAGCCCCAGAGGCAGGCCAAGTAGGACAGTATGCGTCTGTTTTTATCGAAGAGATAACAGTAAGGCAAGAGGACGAGCGAACTTAAAAAGAGCAAGATTGCCGAACTGAAGAAGTAGGTCGAAAAGGCAGCCAACCAAAATTTTGACCAAAAAGAAACTCTACTTGTAGAACGCTCCATACCTAATTACCGTAGAACCAAACGATGCAATAGTATCCTCAAAGCTTAGCAGTTCAGTATCGAGCCGCATCACTTGACTATCGACCAAGATACTGTATTTGCCTCATTTAAGGAGTAAATGGTTTACGATATTCAATCACCGATAGAGAATAAACTCAATGGCACTGTCCCACTGTCGAATTAATCAACTACACATGGCAAGATTTGCACAAATCGCACTGGCAATCAGCATTACATGCTCTGGCATGAGCGGCTGCGGGTCTGAGCCGAGCCAGCGACCAGAGGCTACCGCTTCAACTCTTTTGAGTCGTATCGTCGTTAACCCGCCAGCCTTTAACCACCCCGCCGTCAGCGAAGCAAGCATTCAGGCAGTTAAAAATGCCATTTCGGCACTACCCCCAGCCCAGCGCGAGAAGTTAGATCGAAGTGCAGCACGCGTCATCATCTCGCCCAATATGATTGATAGATGGCCAGATAGCGTAAAAGATTTACCCGAAGCCAATCCGCAACCAACTCTAGCGGAACAACCAGGTCGCATTTACGGCGTCGATATGTGTGTATACGAGCGCCCGAAAAAGCGCGGTACCACCGATTTGGGAGCGGCGCGTGAACCGGCTTACATACAGCTTCAAGTGGGCGACATGTTGTTCCAGGTGCTTGATGGTGACACTATGACACTGTCTAAAGACCCGGGCTTAAGAAAAGAGTACGACGCTGACAAGGTTGAAATCCCCGCTGAAGCTCAGGCAAAAATGGCAGAGTTTACCAAGCTTGATGACTGGGGGCCTCGCGAAACATGCGCCGAAATGTTTGGCTCGATGATGGGCGGCCACAATGAAAACACGGACAACCTCTATAAGTATTTTCCGCGCGTAAAGAAATGGCTAATCGCCAAGCTCGGAATCGAGAACCAAGCGCCTTAAAATCACAACTAGAATGAGAACCTAAAGCTCTGAAAGACTAATAAAAGCGAGCAATCTTGCCGTCGTCACGCAGTTCCATTACTACAGAGGCTGGCTTCTTCGGCAAGCCTGGCATGGTCATAATTTCGCCTGTTATAGCCACAACAAAACCGGCCCCAGCTGACAAGCGCAATTGTCGAATATTGAGCTTGAAACCTGATGGTGCTCCAAGCAATGTGGGATCGTCACTAAATGAATACTGAGTTTTAGCAACACAGACAGGCAAATTGCCATAGCCATTTTTATCAAGCCACTTCAGCTCTTTCAAAGCTTCATTGGAATACTCAACACTGGCAGCACCATAAATAGCTGAAGCTACAGTAGCCAACTTCTCTTTGATTGGTGCATCGAGTTTATAGAGTGGGGCAAACTTACTAGGTTTAGCAGTCTGGGCCATGACCAAATCAGCTAGCTCAAGGGCGCCTTCAGCACCTTTGGCCCAAACATCGGCTGTAATAGCGTCAATTCCTTTGGTTTTGCAGAGTGCCAGTAAATGAGCTAACTCTTCTTCGCTATCCCCAGCAAATTTATTGACGCAAACAATTGCAGGCACACCAAACTTCTGCACATTGGCGACATGACGCTCTAAATTGCAGAGGCCGCGCTCAATGGCTGCTAAATCATGCTTAGACAAATCAGCTTCGGCAACGCCACCATGCAACTTGAGGGCTTTTACGGTAGCGACCAGCACCACTGCATCTGGTGCCAACTCCGGGCGCAAATTAGCGACGATATCACAGAATTTCTCTAAGCCTAAATCAGCACCGAAACCAGCTTCAGTCACTACATAATCGCTTGTATAAAGAGCCAGCAAGCCAGAAAGCACGCTAGAAGTACCGTGGGCAATATTAGCAAAAGGCCCACCATGAACAAAAGCTGGGGTACCATCAAGGGTTTGCACCAGGTTTGGCTTAATGGCATCTTTCAATATAATGGCCATGGCAGCAGCAGCATCGACTTGTTTTGCCGTAACTGGTGCAGACGCAGTCGATTTAGCCACGACGATATTGCCGAGGCGCTCTCGCAAGTTGGCCATTGAATCAGCCAAACAAAGAGTAGCCATTACTTCAGATGCTGCAGTAATATCAAAACCAGTCTCGCGCACAATACCATTGGCTTTACCGCCCAGGCCTTGCACTAAATTGCGCAGACTACGATCGTTCATGTCCATTGCTCTTCTAAAGCTAATGGCGCGCTGGTCGATAGAGAGGGCATTGCCGAAGTGAATGTGATTATCAATCAAAGCAGCAAGTAGATTATTGGCCGCACCAATGGCATGCAAGTCGCCATTGAAATGCAAATTGATATCATCCATAGGCATCAGCTGCGAATAGCCGCCACCTGTGCCTCCACCTTTTTGACCAAAGACCGGCCCCATGGATGGTTCGCGCAAGGCCACAGAGACTTTGAATCCGCCTTTCAGGCCACGCCCCTTGCCGCGCTTGCGTAGAGCCTGAGCGAGACCAACTGATGTGGTGGTCTTGCCTTCGCCAGCCTTGGTTGGCGTAATCGCCGACACCAATATCAACTTTCCTCTGACTTTATTCTTGTCAGACAAGATGCGCTCAATAGTCTCGTAGGCAATCTTGGCCTTATATTTGCCGTAAGACTCAATATCATCAGCGCTAAAGCCAAGCTCAGCGGCCACATCGACTATGGGTCTAAGGGTGGCATTGTTGGCTAAATCAATATCTGACGGTTGAGGGCTGCTTGATGTGGTCGAAGAAGTAGAGGTGGTAGCTGTTTCCAATTTTAAAATTCCAATTGCCGATATAAAAGTAAGAGGCTAACTCCTGATTAATTAACAGGGTTAGCCTCTAAATCATTGCCAAATACTACTACTTATTTATTCGGCTCGCTATTTCTTTAGTTCTCGCTATTTCTTTAGTTCGCGAACGAGGCGCATCAGGTAGAAGGCGAAATTGACGTAATCAAGAACAATATTGAGGGCGATGTTGGTTGCCTCAGGCCAACTGTTGTCAGTCGACCGAGCCAAGCGGCAGAAGTCCACCAAGAAGAACCCGGTAAAGACCACCAGACCACCCACCGCATAGACAATGTTGACGCCAGCGGAGAAATGGATGAAGAACTGGCTGAGACCAACAAGAATCAAGCCAAAGAGAGCAAACATGAGAAAGCGCTGCATCGGTCTGAAATCAACACCTGAAAAAGCACCGATAGAACCAACCACAGCCATAGCGCCAGCAGTACCGGCGAGGCAGACGGCGACAGTATTTGCACCAATGGTCTCAATATAGCCCTGCAAGCCAAACCCAACTATCACACCAAAAACAGAGTTCCAGATGGCGAGTCCGACCATTGAAGAAATCGGCGAATTTACCCTCGGCAAGAAGAATAGACCACCGAAGGTAATAACCAAAGAGGCTATCCAGAGGAACATATTAGGTTCGGTCTTAATGCCGAACATCGAACCTGCTGCTAGAAACATGAAAGATACAGAGGTAAGCAGGGCAACCTTGCTGACCAATGAACCCTGGGTCAAGGCATGTGCGTCGAAATCTGCTAACCCATTTCCACCGCGCTTTGCCGCCTGGGTGGTCTCAGTGCTGTTTTTATAGGATTCCGAAAACGGTTTTTTGTCCATTGCTTTCACCTTAAAGGCCCATATCAATAACGATATACCTCTACCAAGCTAGCAGCAACCTGTTGACAATCTCCAGATATTCATTATTCCTTAGCACAGCAAGCCTGAGAAACTGCACAGCCGCTGAATTAAGCTTCTTGGCCAGTAAGAGCCTGAAAATACCGAAGCACTTCAACCTGGTTTGAAAGACTGAGGCCGCGGCACCAGTCAACGAGAACAAGGTTATGCTCTTGGCATAACTGAGCTATGGTAGTGGCCGCCAGCTCCAAATTGGAAGGTTTAGCATCAGCCACAGCCAAAGCGTTAATGAGCTCCTTACCGCCCGGATCTTTCACCACCTGACCGTAAAGCACCATACCGCCAGCTACTTGCAGCGCAAATCCGCCACCAACCACTGACTTTATCTGCGCAGCATTAATGCCTGGTTGCGCAAAACTAACGCCATCAAAAACCATCCCTTCTTCAAAACCGCGCAGCTCAGAAAGGCTAACATCTGCACCAGCAAGCGGCCCTTCCACACTTTCTCTAGCGTGAATAGTGGGAAATGCACCGTCCCCCCGGCGGTTCTCAAAGATTTTGGCAATGGCTGAAAACTCCGCGGCAATTTCTGCGGAAAGTGAGTTAGAGACCAACTCAACCTGCCTCCAGTCATCCTCGTGCATAACAAGAATGCGTTTTCCGTCAGCCTCAAAAGGTATCTCGGACCCAATTGAATAAGCAATTGTAGGCAAACTGTAGAGTATGTCTTTGGGATTCATCGAGACGATAGGCTGAACCTTGAGCGTCAATTTTCCCGAAGCCATACAGCCATTGCGGTCGGCAGGATCGGCTTCAACGATCATAAATTTGAGCGGACCAAGGTCAATGATAGTTTGAACGTCAAAGCGCTCGGGGATGTCCTCAAGACTTTGCGTAGTCTGAGTCAAGACTTTCCCGTCACCATTCACGATGGTAACTTCGACCCGCTCACTCTTACCGAGCATTAACGCCCCTTCTTCGCTTCTTCTTTGATTTTCTGTTTGGCTAGTTCTTTAGCACGCTTCGCCGCTAGTTCAGCAGCTCTTTCTGCGGCTTTCTTAGCTTCCAGCTCACGCACACGCTCTTCTTCTTTGAGCTCAAGATAATAGTTGTAATTGCCGTGATAGACCACCAACTGACCATCTCTAATCTCGACAATCTTGGTAGCAATCTGTGAGATGAAATAGCGGTCGTGTGAAATTACAACAACTGTGCCGTCGAATTTCTTCAGAGCGTCTTCTAGTGTCTCTTTGGCGGGAATATCGAGGTGGTTCGTGGGTTCGTCTAAGATCAAGAAATTATTGGCGCCCAAGAGCATCTTAGCAAGGGCCAGGCGGGCTTTTTCACCCCCACTGAGGCTCTCTACTTTCTTAAATACGCTATCTCCGCCGAACAAGAAGCGCCCGAGCAAAGAACGTACTTCTTCGGTCTTCCACAGAGGCACTTCATCTTGAATGGTGGCTAAAATGGTCTTCTCTAAATCGAGTGCTTCGGCCTGGTTCTGCTCAAAGTAAGCAGGGCGAACATTATGTTCACCAAGTTTGACCGAGCCGCCGTCTGGTTTTTCGCGACCGGTTATCAGTCTAAGCAATGTCGACTTACCGGCACCATTTGGTCCAAGAATAGCGATGCGCTCGCCTCTTTCAATCTGAAGATTGGCGTCTAAAAATAGAATATTGTCGTTGTAGCCATGGGTTAGATCGCGGATGGTAACGACTTCGCGACCACTGCGAGCGGCTGCAGGGAAGTGAAACACCAATGTGCGCTCACCATCGTCTGGCTTTTCAATTAGCTCAATCTTGTCGAGTTGTTTTTCTCTACTCTTAGCCTGGGTACTGCGAGTTGCACTAGCTCTAAATCTATCGACGAAGCGCTGTTGCACCTCCATCTCTTTAACCTGGCGCTCATAGGCAGCCAATTGAGCGTCGCGGTTCTGTTCTTTTTGTAGAAGGTAGGTGGAATAATTTCCCAGATAAGTAGAAGATTCGCCCCTCTCCATCTCAACAATGCTGGTGCAAAGACGATCGAGGAAGTGGCGATCGTGCGAAATAATGGCCATCGGTGTACTTAGATCGCGCAAGAAGCCCTCGAGCCACTCAATGGTGCGCATATCGATGTGGTTGGTAGGTTCGTCGAGCAGTAAGACGTCAGGCTTCTGCAGCAAGACCTTACCGAGGTTCATACGCATCTGCCAGCCGCCGCTGAATTCACTTACAAAACGATCGCCATCACCCAGGGCAAAGCCCATCTCGGCCATCATCTTTTCAACTTTCGACTCTTGAGCGTAACCACCTTTGGCTTCGTACTCACGCTGCAAATTATCCATTTTTTTCAAGAGCTTATCGAGCTCTTCAGGAGTGGCAGTTTCAAGAGCGTTGTGCACCGCAGTCAGTGCATGGTGGATTGTGTTTAATTCAACAAACGAACTAGAAAACTCTTCGCGCACAGTGTTAGTCGGGGTAACTGCAAACTCTTGGTTGAGATAACCCACATGCAAACCGGCCTGGCGAATGATTTGCCCAGAGGTCGGTTCGATCTCACCAGTAATAATTTTGAACTGAGTCGATTTGCCGCCGCCGTTTGGGCCGACAAGACCGATTCGGTCGCCTTGTTTAAGCTCCCAGGTAACGTCTCTCAGCACCTCGCCTTGAGGATAAATTTTGCTGATATTTTCGAGTCTTAGCATTGGATTCCCAAAAGAGCGATAAAGAGTAAGAACAAAGGAAGTAAGAATATGGAGTGAAAGGTAAGCGAGTTACTAAGACGAAGTCTGTTGCAACTCTAGCTTTACTACAGATTCTAGCACTTGGCAAGCCGCTTGTCAGAAGGAAATAGTATTAGGTAGACGCCCATCCGTCTATGTATACGAGCTAATCTCAATCTAAAGATTTCAAAAAGTTGAAAGCGTTCTAGCCTGCCAAGCCGCTTTCAACCTCTTAACTACTTAACAAGTTCGTGTACAAGAGGGTTTACACGCCGTAATTCTTCAAAGTTTTGCCCAATTAGGGTACTCTTTCAAGTTCATTGATAAATTGACGTCGAGCGCAAAATGCCAGAAAAACATAGCCAGCCCGTAGCCGAACCAATTGACCGCCAGGCCTTGATTAAGGGGGCTAAGAGAATCGTAATCAAACTCGGCACCGCTGTCTTGATGAAAGATGAAGGCGGTATCGCGCTCAGTCGCTTCTATTCGTTTGTTGAGGGCATTGCCGGCCTGGTCAAGTCAGGCAAAGAAGTGCTCCTGGTGACTTCCGGCGCCATTGGTCTGGGCTCCCGCACCCTCGGCCTCACCTCAAAACCCAAGCTATTGCCCCTAAAGCAAGCTTGCGCTGCCGTTGGCCAGGGCCGCCTCATGGCACTCTACTCAGACGCCTTTGAAAAAATGGACGTCATTGCCGCCCAGGTCTTGCTGACAGAAGAAGATTTTTCCAACCGCAGACGCTATCTCAATTTGCGTAGCACCATTGCCCAACTTTTAGAGCTTCACGTGCTACCGGTGATCAACGAAAATGACACAGTATCAACCGCCGAGCTAGAGATGCTCAAGGGCGACCACAAAGAAGTCGATATAAAAGTCAATTTCGGAGACAACGACAAGTTATCGGCACTCGTGGCAAGCAAAATCGATGCCGACCTGCTGCTCATATTGACCGACGTGGAAGGGCTCTATACTGCCGACCCGCGCTCCGGCCCAGAAGCCAAACTAATATCAGTGGTGGATATCTTCACCCCAGAAATTGAGCAATTGGCCGAATCAAAAGTAGTAAGCGACAAGCCCGGACGTGGAGGCATTAAGACTAAACTAGCCGCCGCTCGCATTGCCTCGCAAAGCGGCTGCGCCACCATCATCGCCGGTGGCAAAACCGAAAATGCCATAGGCCGAATATTTAATGGCGAAGATCTAGGCACCCTATTCCTACCCCATGGTGGCCTCAGCGGCAAACAAAAGTGGATTGCTTTTGCCACCACAGTAAAAGCCACTCTTGTAGTGAACCCAGGGGCTAAAGAGGCGCTAAAAAAAGGTAAAGCCAGCCTGCTTCCAGCCGGAGTAACCGAAGTTAAGGGAACTTTTGAACGCGGTGACGTCGTCAGTGTGGCCGGCAGTGATGGTCATGAATTTGCTCGCGGTATTGTCAATTATTCAAGTGACGAAGCCCGTCTTGTATCAGGCCAACACTCAGAAGCTCTCGACGAATTGAAAGAAAGCCGCAACTATGACGCCTTGATTACACGAGACAACATTGCTTTCCTTGATACTTAAGCAGTGACAACTGGATACGAAAATGACAGCCACAGAACTTCCTAGCGAAACCAGCCAAGAGAACAATGTAGAAAACAACGTCATGCAACTGGCCAGGCAAGCAGCTCTGGCTGCTCCGGCATTGGCTTCGACTAGCCTGGAAAAACGCAACCAAACAATATTGCAGTTCGCTGAAATTCTCGACCGACGTAGGGCAGAAATATTAGAAGCTAATAGTAAAGACGCACTGAACAAAGACGCTGCTGAGTTCAAGAGCGGACGCATGGCCATAGACAATAGCAAAATCGATACAGTGATTGCAGGCTGCAAAGCTCTCGTAGCTATGAAAGACCCCCTTGGGGCAATCGATTATGCCAAAGAATTAGATGAAGGCTTGCGCCTTTACCGCGTCACTTGCCCCATTGGTGTCATTGGCATCATCTTTGAAGCGCGACCTGATGTGCTGCCACAAATCGCCGCTCTAGCGCTTAAATCTGGCAATGCCATTTTGCTCAAAGGCGGACAAGAAGTCGAACACACTAACAAAGTCTTGTTCGCTTGCCTGCAAGAGGCTCTCAAGGCTGAAGATTTACCCGAAAGCAGCGCGGCCTTGCTAGCTTCGCGCTCCGATGTGGCGGCTCTATTGAAAGCTGATCACCATGTCGACTTGATCATTCCCCGCGGCTCAAACAGCCTGGTGTCGTACATTCAGTCAAATACAAAAATTCCCGTACTCGGCCACGCAGAAGGCATCTGCCATGTTTTTGTGCACCACAGTGCCGCTATCGAGCAAGCTATCGCTGTGGCTGTAGACGCTAAGTGCGACTATCCCGAAGCTTGCAACACCATGGAGACATTACTGCTAGACAAAGCTCTCACAGCAGAAAATCAGCTGGCAATTTTGACTGCCCTGCACAAAGCTGGAGTGGAACTCAAACTCGATAACGCCTTAATGACCTTATGCAATTCAGGTTTTAATTCAAAGCCAGCCTCTGATTTGCAGACTAATTCGCAGAACCATTTAAAGACCAGCGCGGCAATCTCCCCCGCAGAGGAAGCTGACTGGTCGCGAGAATACGGCAGTCTATGCCTTTCAGCCAAAATAGTTGATGGAGTGGATGAAGCCATAGTTCACATCAATCAATATGGCTCTGGCCACACCGACGCCATAATCTGCCAAGATAACCAGGTCTGGCTGAAGTTCTTCAATGGTGTCAAATCTGCTGGCGTTTATCACAACGCTTCCACTAGATTTGCCGATGGTTTTCGCTATGGTTTTGGTGCAGAAGTGGGCATCAGCACAAGTAAACTACCACCTCGCGGACCGGTCGGCTTAGAGGGCCTGGTAACCTACAAATACAAAATAGAAGGTGCTGGTCATAAAGCCAGCGACTACCACGGAGCCGGTGCCAAGTCCTTCCGCCATACCGATATAGAGAAGAAATAGATGACCGAAAAGCGCGACCAATTGTTAGAACGCATCAAACCATTGCGCGATGATGTACGCATGCTGGGTTTCATTCTGGGCGATACAATTAAACGCTTTGAAGGCGAAGAAGTATTTGGCTATGTCGAACAATTTCGTAGCCTTTTCAAAGAGATGCACCGCAACAAGGGCATCGATGAGGAGCTGAACCAGCCCCATCACCAAAAGCTGCAAGAATTGCTCAGCGCTCTTGATCTCGATACGTCTATCAAAGTGATAAAAGCCTTTCTCACTTATTTTGACATCATAAACATTGCTGAGCAAAATCACAGACTACGTCGCCGTGCCCAGCACGACAGTAGCGGCGAGCGCAAATACGAGAAAGACTCACTCTCTGAATTTTTTGGTGGCAGCAATCTAGAGCCCCAACAACTTTTAGATGTCTTGAACAATCTTGATATTGAAATTGTCTTCACTGCTCACCCTACTGAGCTGACGAGACGCACCGTTATGCTCAAGCAGCTTGAGCTGGCTCAACTACTATACAAGCGCGATCATCCGCCACTATCGAAGCACGAATCAGCGGCCATCGAAGCCGGCCTAAGATCGGTAGTCGAGTCACTCTGGCTCACAGACCATGTGATCTATTTCAAACCATCGGTCAATGACGAAGTGCGCTACGGCATTTATCATTTTGATCATGTTGTCATAGACGCAGTAATCGATGTGCACCAGTCGCTAGAAGAGGAATGTAAGAAAGTAGAGGCCCTTTTAGAGCCAAACTCGAAGACTGCTGCCAAAGCTAATCTAAAGACTAATGCCAAAACCAGTCTAGAGACAAGCGCAGCCACTAACGCTATTACTAACAGCAATCGCAACTTCATCACCTTCGGCTCATGGATAGGGGGAGACCGAGACGGCAACCCCTTTGTCACCAAAGACGTCACACTGCAGACTCTCGATTATCAGCGCAGTGTAATTCTCAATCGCTATCTCAAAGATTTAGAGAGACTCTTCAATGAGCTTAGTCAATCGGCCAATTGGATTGATCAAACTGCGGCATTTAGCCAGTCGTTAGAACAAGACAGCCAGGCACTGCCAGCAGTGACACAGAAATACGGTCATCGCTACGCTTTAGAACCCTATCGCCTCAAGCTTCTATATATTCAGGCAAAATTGCGCAACACTCGCGATCATAGCGCTGAAGGCAAGAGCGGAGAGTTTTATTCAAGCGCCGCTCAGTTCAAAGCAGAGTTGCGCACAATCAAAGAAAGCCTTGTCAAAGCCGGTTGTCGCGATAGTTTACTCAATCTCAATCGACTAATTGCCACGGTCGATATATTTGGATTTCACCTGGCGAAACTCGACATTCGGCAACACAGCAGCCGCCACCGTGACGCCCTTGATGAAATTACAAAGTCTCAGGCACTTCTTGAAAATGGCTATAAGGGCCTAAATGAAGCAGAAAAGATGGCTTGGCTGACAAGCGAACTTGCCAGCAAACGGCCCCTGATACCTGGCGACCTGCATTTTTCGCAGGCCACTAACGAAACCATCGAAGTATTTCGCACCCTGGCTCAGGGTCAAGACCTCTATGGCTCCTGTGCATTAGATACCTATATCGTTAGCATGACCGAATATTCGTCCGACTTGCTTTCAATTTTGCTACTAGCTAAAGAGGCTGGAATCTGGGCATCAGAGCATCATCCCCATAGAAAAATTAGCATCGTTCCTCTTTTTGAAACCATCGAAGATTTGCGGCGAGCTCCACAAATGTTCCAAGAACTGTTAGACAATCCAATTTACAAGACTTACTTAGAAGAGCTAGGTAATCTGCAAGAAATAATGATTGGCTACTCAGACAGCGGCAAAAATGGTGGCATAGTCACAGCCAACTGGGAACTATATAAAGTTCAGAAAAAGCTGGTGGCAATAGCCCAAGCAAACGACATCGAGCTAAGGCTCTTCCACGGCCGGGGCGGCACCATTGGTAGAGGCGGCGGACCAACTCACCAGGCCATTCTCGCCCAACCACCAGGAACGGTAGCAGGGCGAATTAAGCTGACCGAGCAAGGTGAAGTAATATCATCGAAATACGCCCTTCATGACATTGCCGTGCGCAACTTCGACCAGCTAGCTGCTGCCGTACTGCAAGCAACCGCAGCACAGCCCCATGGCGAAAGCGATAGCGAACCGGCTCAGTGGTGGAATTTTATGGAGCAGCTTTCGCAATCGTCGTTTAATGCCTATCGCTCTCTTGTTTATGAAGACTCACAATTTGTCGAATTCTTCAGTCAATCGACCCCTATTGGCGAGCTATCAAAATTACAAATGGGTTCACGCCCAACCAGGCGTAATGCTGGCTCTGGCTCAATTGACGACCTGAGAGCTATTCCCTGGGTCTTTGCCTGGACCCAAAGCCGCTATATGCTGCCAGCCTGGTATGGCTTCGGCAGTGCTTTCCAAGCTTGCGCGGGGCAAGCTGAAGCAAGCCCTGAGACTGTGGCGATGGCCCAAGAAATGTATATTAAATGGCCATTCTTCCGGGGCTTAATCAATAAGCTCGAAAACGCTTTAGCTGTCGCCGACATGGATATCGCGGCCTACTACAGCGAAAACCTGGTCGACAAAAACCTGCAAGAAAAATTCTTCAAGCGCATACTCGCTGAGTATGAATGCACAAAGAAATTTGTTCTGGCCGTATCGCAGCACGAATCACTGCTTGAAGAAGTGCCTTATCTAAAGCACTCGATTGCTATTCGCAACCCTTATGTTGACCCCTTAAGTTATTTGCAAGTACGTCTGATTGCCCAACTGCGCGAACGCATCAGCAAAGAAGCCGAGTCAACAGCCAATGTTCGAGAAGACAAACTGCTTGAAACTGTATTGATGACAGTCAATGGCGTCGCTGAAGGCTTGCAGAATACTGGCTAAATCAAACAGTTTTCAAAGCTCAACTGGCTTTCCTCTGGGCCTCTCTTAGCTTAGAAAGAGGCACTGAAAACTGAGTAGTGGCGCCACCAGGCATGGCCAGCTCTAGCCGCACTGCAGGTTTTCCATCTACCCCATTTTCTAACTTAATAGACGACGGCACAATTGTCATATTGGTCTTCAGGCCTAAGAGCTCGGTCTGCACATTGACTTTGATACCTTTGATATTGGCTAAACCAACAGCATCATTGCCGCTATGAATGGTGGCCGATACGGTGCGCTCTAGATCAATAGAAGAGACTGTGGCTTTGCTATTTTCAAGGCGCTTATTAATTTCGATATGCTTCTCTCGAAGTGCATCAGAGGCGACGTCAAACTGGCCGGGACCATTTTTCTTCATAGACATGCGCTGCACATCATCAGTATTTTGGAACAACCGCATTGCTTCGCCTACTTGCTTCAGGGCCTCTGGCTGATTCATAATCGAGCGCATCGGGCTGTCTTTGTTGAAGTCATTTTCTCGCAATGAAACGGTATTAGTTCTCATTCTCAGGAGGCCCTGGGTACTAGCGGTAGAGCGCAAATATGGACCAGAAGCGTCATGGCCCAGGGTCATTTCATTGGTCGTGCTAGTTCTTATTCGGCCTCTTGGCCCTTGAACATCAGTAGTAAAACCACTCATGTTCGCCAAACGAATGCCGTCATTTGTTTTGGCCAAATCGAAACTAATATTTCTATCCATATGACTGGCCACAGGTCGATGGCGACCGACACTGATATTAGGCGCGTCACCAGTGGTGGCATTCTCTAACTTTGCGTTGACATGCTGCCATCCATTGGCACGCCGGCTAATTTCCACCGATTCTAAATTACTGAGCTTGTCTATGCCCTTGCCTATTTCTCTAATCGGATTAGGAGCATCGACAATTTCTCTGACAGCAGGAAATGCGCGCACCTTAAGAAGCGAATCAGAAGCTGTGGGCTTGGCGTCAGAAGCTGTAGATTTGGAGTCAGAAGCTGTCGACTTTGAGTCGGCTAGCGTAAAGCTACTAGCATCAGCAAACTCGCTCGGTAGCTTATTGCTGCTCTTCCCCGCCAAAACACGTGATGCCTCACTCCATAAAGCAGCAGCCTCAATGCCTGATGGCTTAACGCTATCGGAGACTGGCTCCGAACGCTCTGCTTGGGACTCACGCTTAGGCGCCACAATTTGATCAGCCATAAAGCCTCACCGGTGCGAAGAAAAGTAGTAATTACATAGCGATTACGTCATGGTATGAAAAATTTGTTTCAAACTTGTTGCAAGGCAGCAAGAATTGTTCAACTGCTTGAGCGACATTAAGAATAGTAATTTGAGCGGAAACGGTTGAACTTTTTGCGACCGGCCAACGTACTAGTTGGTATGAGTAATATAAGTACTGCTGCAGAGGTGCATTTATGAAACGGCCCACCAAGGTTTTGAGTTTTGGTATCGTGCTCAGCTTTGTCTCCTTGTGCATTAACCAATCGGCGCAGGCACAGAATCAGGCCCCGAATGTCGGTCAGTTCCAACCACCAGGCGGCTACGGTCAAGATGGGCCAGGGCAGGCACCTCAAGGTCAGGGTCAGGGGCAACTCATGGGTGGACAAGGTCAAGGCCAGGGACAATTTGGCGGTCGCTTCCGTGAGCGCATGGGCCAAAGAATGGGCGGTCAAGGACAAGGCGGACAAGGCCAATTCATGGGTGGACAGGGGCAGGGAGCTGCTGGCGGTCAAGGCATGGGCGGCGGACAGGGCCAGGGGCGTGAGCAATTCATGCAAAAAATGAGAGAGCGCTTTGACGCAGACCATGACGGCCAACTGAGTGACTCCGAAAAAGCGCAGATGCGTCAATTTATGGAACAGCGCCGCGAAGCAAGAGAAGCCAGAGAAGGCCAGGGCGGGCAAGGAACCGGCGGGCAGGGCCAAGGTGGACAAGGGACTGGCGGCCAAGGCTTTATGGGTGGTCAGGGACAAGGCCAGGGATTCAGGGGCGGCGGTCGCGGCTTTGGTCGGCACGGCATGAACGGTCCGGGAAATATGAATGGACAAGGCGGCATGAATGGTCAAGGTAATATGAACGGCCAAGGCCCCGCACAGGGTATGCCTCCACAGGGTATGCCCCCGGAAGGAATGCCACTGCAGGGTCAACCACCCCAATAAATTACGAGCAATGCAGCACTAATCTTTTGCGGGTATAAAATCGATGTTGACGGCAAATTCTGAATTCCCAGAACCAAGGTTATCGATCTGCAAAATCCAAGACTAGCCCCTCTGCGCAAAACCATTGCCACACTGACTGCCCAGGGCAATCAGCAAATGGCTGGTGGCAACTATGCTTATGCCGAGCAGTTCTTTGAACGTGCTCTCAAAGAATGGCGCGCCGGTGGTGGCAGCAAAGCAGAAGAAGGTTCTCTCATAACTCAGCTAGGCAAAGCCTATGAAGTACAAAGAAAATTCGAGCCAGCCTACGACTTATACATGCAGGCTTTGAACAATCTTACTGGTCAGGAATACGACGAAGTCTACGCTGCCTTCCTCTATCTAAATGAACGCATGGGTGCTTTCACAAAGAAGGAGCCTGGGTATTAGGCGTGGTTCTAGAAACCGACCGTTGAGAGAGCAAAAAAGCAGACAATAATTATTTGACACTTTTCGGTAATACCGCTTTTGGTAAAGTGACTACCGCAAGATCTTCAGAAAATTGAGAAGCATAATCAAATTTCACAGGAATAACCAGCTTCCCACTTTTATCGACATAGCCATACTTTAATTTGTATCGAACCAACCCTCGACCATTTGAAAACGCCTCTGCACCGTCATACACTGGGCCAGAGACGATAGCACCATGCCGGTCTATATATCCCCAACGATCACCAAGTTTGACTGCTGCCAAACCCTCACTGAAGTAATCCGCTGCGTCGAATTTCAAACCACAAGCGTACTTTCCATTGGCATCAATAAAGCCCCACTTACCTACGTAGTCGAATTTCCCTTCGTAATTACCATGAGAAACGGCAACAAGATTCTCGGCAAAGTCGCCAGCGTTATCCCAGGTTGGCTGAACAACGATTTTTCCAACCTTGTTAATAAAACCAATTTTGACTCCGCCGTTTTTTGGATAGATGTAAAAACGAGCATAACCTCCAGCAAATGGTTGAGGATGATCACTAGGGCATTTTGCAACAAGCTTGCCTGCAGTATTGAAGTAGCCATTTCTAAACGGGGTCGCAACTCCACTAGTAACGAGAATTAGCCCGTCGTGAACAGCTGAATTGACTTCAAAGCTGACATTAAGATTATCAAAAACGCTTTGACCAGCCTTGTTAATAACTCCACGAAAGAGTTGCGGAAATTCAACTAGTGCAATGCCTCCGGCGAATCTCCCTGCTGCTATCTGCTCATACCCAAAATTTGGATCATGTGCAAATTTGGGCTCGATCACGAATTTTCCATCTTTGTTTATGTATCCCCATTTTGAATTGACTTGGACGGCGGCAAATCCTTCAGAAAATAAGTCAGCGTCATCGAACTGTGGCTTAATTTTAAAATTTCCAGTGTGGTCGATGTATCCCCACTTCGTACCAGAAAGAACCGGCGCCAATCCTTCTTTGAATATCTTTGCGCCCTCGAATCTGTTCTTAAATGCGATTCGACCATTGCGGTCTACGAAGGCGCAATTCCAATTCTGTGCATCAAGAGCAGTTTTCAATCTCTCTGCTCGACTTGGTCCTTTCGCTACGGCAGCTAGGCCATTTTTAAAGTGCCGCGTATCGTCGAATCGAAGTGGTATCACTAAGTCGCCTGCGGCGTTCATATAACCTTTCTTTCCATCTCTCGTAACTTCAGCTAAGCCCTCGCTACTTGACTCCACGCTCTCGAAATCAAGCTTTCGAACAGTTTTTCCACTCTTGTCGACGAGAATCCACCGGAGCCCCTTTTGTACCGGCGCAAGACCATCAGTAAAATGGCAAGCCTTTGTAAATCCACCAGCTAAAATTGCACCGTTCTTATCAATAAATTTGCAACCGTCACTCTCTTCAATGACACCCACCCCATCATTGAACGGATACAAAGTTCCTTTATGCATCTGACCATCAATCAACTTTCCTGATAGATTGAGATAGCCCTGACTTAGGGACTCCTCCACAATTGCAATCCCGTCTTTAAAATTGGCCGCTTTCGTAAATCTGGGCGCGACCACTATGCGGCCTTGCTCATTGATATATCCATACGTACCGTCTTTCTTGCCCCACGTTTCGCCATGAAAGAACTGCTCGTAAAAATGTACACCCAATTCGACTGGCAAATGAAATGCCGCCAGCCCTTGGTAGAAGCGATGCACTTCGATGCCTCTGGCTCCCGGTGCTATTATTTTCGTGCCGCTCTCATCATAGATGTCTTTGTGAAACGGAATGATAGCCTCGTCGCAGCAATAGTTGGCAGGAAGACTCTTTGAGCTGACCTTTCCGCTTCTATCTATTACTACATCCTTACCCTTCAGCTTTGCCGACGCCAGGCCTGAAGCGAAATCGTAGGCTTCATCAAAGCGGGGAGGAATGACAAATTTTCCGGTTCTGTCGATATAGCCCCAGAGATTAATGCCATAGTTATTAGTGGCTACATTTGGTCTTATGCCTTCAATGTTGGCATTTTGCTCTGTTCGTTTAATTTCGGCCCTTGCCCAGGGACTATTGGCCGCCAATAGTGCAGTTGCTAAGACGGCCACGACCATCTTCTGAAGTATGCGCAATAGTGAACCTCATCGCGGTTATTCAATCATACTGCTTTGAGCTAGGCAGTGCAGCTAAGCAATCGCCCCTCTTTCGAGTTCGTTTATGGTAATGAGCTCGCCTTGCCTAAACACAGTAAAGCGCCGCGGAGGTCTAGGTGCCGGCCCTAACAGGATGCGTCCATCTTGGGTTAAATCGAATACACTGCGGCAGTTGGAACAAACAAGAACTGGTTTACTTACTTTCATAGCGCAGTTACAGATACCGACACTACTTTCCGAACAGCCGCAGCAGATCTCAGTTTTGTAGTTTAGAATACCGCCCCGCCCAGGACAGATACGGCTAAAGGCAACGATCTTATCTGGCGCTGTGCGTATAGCAAATCCAGGAATCTTGCGAATCTCTTCTTCTTCTGGATTGAACACAACATACTTCATTCGAAATTCAAACGGCCTACAAGTCCAATCAGTGGGAAAATCAGACAGGTTAAACTCTATGCGGTGCTCAGCCGCTGGCATATCAGCGGCTTGGAAAAATCCACCGGGCTTCATGGTAGGTTTCAAAAACCGCGCAAGTGGAGAAGCCACCAGACTAAAGGTAAAAACAAGTGGTGCACCTGCCACGAACTTAAGAGCTGTTCGGCGCGTTACGAGCCGTTCGCCTTCTAGCGCTGCTTCATCTGACTCATGGCTGGTCATATTCCCTCCTGCTTGCTCGGGAACCCATTACCACAATGACACACCTACGGTGGTTTGTCTTTAGGTAACAGCTGTACCAGATAAACGGTATTTGCTTCTAATCTATTTTCCCGCTGTCAGCCGGGCTCGCTGGTTCAGGCTCTGATACTTGCGCTTGAGTTTGACCTTGTTCAGGCGCTGGCTCAGAGACACCCTCAGAAGCTGTAGCAGAGCCGTCAGCCCCCTTACCCTTGCCTTTGAAAAGTTTTGATATTAGCGCTGCAACACCGACTATGCCAATGATGATGAACTTCTTCAAGACCAAGATAATACCAAGGCCCCATTTCCACAAGGCGCCAAATACGCCGAATTTAGCCGCAGCAGCCATGGCGCCGCCACCCAGGATCAAACCAGCTAGACCATATCCTGCCGCTTTGTCGGTGCCAGCGACATATTCTGCATAAGTCTGACCTTTGTTGAATTTGACGTTTTGTAGAAGCGTGGCAACCTTCTGTTTGCCTAGTTCCAGCTCTTTCGGCGAAACAACTAGATTCATAGAAAGCACACCGCGTCGGCCTAGCATGCGAGTGTTGTAGTTGATGGTATCGGCAGGTGCATCTGCTGAATCTAATTCTTTGACTTCAATGGCCCAGATCATCTGGTGGCTAGCTTTGTCGTAACGAGGCTTCTCGGCCCATCCGCCGACATAATAAGGTTGAATCTTTTGAGCGATGCGCTCTTCGTTCTGTTCTTTGTTAGATTCCTTGAACGAGTTGAGCAGATCGTTAGCATTTATTTTGTCTGCGTCGTCTTCTGTGACGTAGCCACAATCTTCATAACGACAAACTATAAAATACATGTCGGGAGAATCTTTGCGTGGTGCAATAATTCCCAGTACACCCTCACCCGATGAGCCTTGTTCTTTCAAGAAAGCAATTGCTCTTTCTGGCTCCACAAAACGAAATTCTTTTGGCAATTTGACCACTGCCAGCTTGTCGCCTAAAACAACAGTTTGCTCTTTCGGCTCTGGGTCTGCCCTCTCAGACTTTTCTTTCGTCGAAAGCTTGGCTTGATTTGGCTCTTTTGAATCTTGCTCTTTTGCCTGAACACACAATGGAGATACGCTCAGTATGCCAATTGTGAGTGCTGGAGCAATCAGAAAATAGACGCTTCTTCGTAAATTGAAGCAGACTGGTGATTTCATAAATTCTCCTGAAGCGACGTTGGCAATGATTCTTGGTTAGATGTTCTCGTCTTGGAATCTGCCCCGTCAAGCTTAGACTGCGCCGATTAGCTGTATTCAAGCGCTTACAAAGCTTGCCAGACAAAAGAAGAACGGAATCTTGTCAGTGCCCTCAAAATGCCAATAAGCTGCCATTAAAGTTACAAGGTTAGCAAAAACCATTGAGGCGAATAGCGGCCTCAAATTTTCTTCCAACCTTAATAAACCGAGGGTCAATAGTTATGGCACAAGAGAGACAGGAAGCTGAGATCAGCAAGATCAAACCGGTAGAAGGAGAGGCTCAAGGCTTCAAAAACCTGGGTGGCACTCTGCTTTCCGATCGGCCAAACGATACTTCCCCTGCCTCACCTGTCACCGCCAAATTTGAAAGCCCTACGCTTTCTGACCTGAAGGCTGTAAATTCAAACGACTGGGCGACCTATTTGGCTGAGCAAACTAAAAGAGAAGAGCAAGAATCAAAAGAGCGGCCCAGTTCAGCTCGCCGTGACCCTGACTTCAATCTTTCTGAATTCGTTGATCGACGTCGAGAGCAGGATGAGCGGGCACTGGCAAAATTAGACGAAAAAGACCTAAAAGCAGTAGGCGATGTGGCTAGCGCACTGGGCGGTCGGAACCCAGCTGATAGCGCTCTCAATGCTATTCAAAAAGCATTTGGCGACAAATACGACCAGAACAAAATGGAAGGCTTTGATACAGCACTCCGGCTTGAACTAGAAAGACGAGGCTTAGATAAAACCTGGTCTACCAGTATCGCCTGGGGTCCTGATGGCGCTGGTATTCAAATTCAAGATAAACGAGTCAATTTTGCCCTGAATGGTGGAACCGAGTATCTCTCGTATCAGAGCACAATCGGCAAGTTCCCTAATAACTAGCTTTTGAACGGCCTTACCTTGGTCATCACTTAAGCACAGACACAAGATAAGAAAGCACCACAACCTCAAGTAGAAAAATTGCCAGCACAATAGTAGTGCCGTTTCTTTCTATCTTTGTAGTCTGTACAGTTTGTGTAGCATTCGGCAGCAGCCACCAGGTAAACTGCTTGACCAAAGCTGGCATACAAATAAATGAGACCACCCCAACTGAGCATAAAGATGTAATAGCCACAGCCAGAGCCATATTTAAGCCATTCAACAGGGGAACAAAATAATGTCGCTGCACCACCAGAATAGGATAGAGCGTCAACACCACTAGGCATGCCGTTTTCCATGCAGGCGTCACAGGTTTGCCGGTAATGGTTGGTTCCCAGCCAGGAAAAGTCGAACCTATCACTTGCAGCCTGGTGGCGGCTTCGAACTCTTTATTATCCTCTACCAGAGCAAGCCGCTGCTCTGAATGCAACCAGAACTCCAGGGCGTCAGTGCCACCGAAGTGGAGAATACTACTCCAGTAGTTGTCGCGACCGGGTACAGGAGCTTGCAGATAGCTCCCCTTGTATCCGGGAAAGCTTGACTGAGCAGCCTCAAGTTTGCGCTTCCACTGAAAATATCTATCTTCTTTGCCCGGAGCCACGTAGGTCTCAATAGCCACAACAGAACTGCCATGCTCAGAAAGTGAGGCACTGGCTGCGCATTCCCTCACTTGACCATGAAATTCGCTAGCAAGACCCTCAAGCTGTGATTTTCTTGCACTTGAATTCAACCAAGTTGAGCATGCTTCTTCGCTGTCAAAACGATGAATAACAGACCATATAACAGGTAGTTTTTGCTCTTGTTCGTCTTGTTCGGATTCGGCGGGAGCGCGATCGGGCGGAATAATTTCAGCACTAAAAAAGCCCTTGAGAGCCAAGGCACCATAGGCGAAATCAGTTAGCCAACGGTTGAAATTAAGAGACTGAACCTCCGCGGCGGAGGAAATTTCAAAACTGGTGGCAACGCTTTTGATCATGATTCAAATAAACTGAGCCTGCAGAAACTATGGATGTGGTGTAATCAGCAAGATACAAACGACATCGACTCTATCATACTCAATCTTCTTCAGTGTTCGCTATCTGGTACCAGCAGGCTATGGCAGCGGCAAGGCAGACCAATGTAGATACAACGGCTATCATATTCAGCATACCGACATTGTGCCAGCTGACGAAATAGGTGATCCAGGGCAGGTGCATCATGTCCACAGGGCAATACCAAAGAGCCGAAGAGTCATTATGGTCTTCATTTGGCATTAGGAAAATGGTGAAATCACGCTGGGAGCAGATTTACTTATATATTAGTTGTTCGCAGGACCGGTGCTGCTCGCGGTAAAAACCATCCCTGGTTTCTCTCTCTGGAGAACCTGCGTTATGTTTCTACTGTACCACCCATTGCAGTCGCTCGAATCATAATCCAGGACTATTTGCCATCATCCGAAAGATGTATTTAGTATCAATACCAGTAAAAAAAGACGCTTACTTCGCACCCATAGACTTCAGTCTGGCTTCGATTTTCAAAGCTTCCGCTTCTTTACCAGCCATGTGCAAAATTAGGCCCTGACTCCGCAATACCTGCATCAAATTAGCCTTGGTACTGCATTTCTCTACCAGTGCTGCCGCTTTCTTTGAATACTCTTCAGCCTTCGGCAGATTGCGAGTCATCATGGACAAGCTAGCCATATTCGAATAAAGCATACCAAGATTGGCGCCTACCATTTGATTGTCTGGTGCAAGTTTGTAAGCCTCTTCTAGCTTGCTCACAGCCAAATCAAACTTGCCCGAATTCATGGCTTCAGCAGCTTCGTTATTTAAACGCAAACCACGCACAGCAGGAGGTTCTGAACCAGAAGGCGGCTTACTTAGAGCTGAAGCCTTAGCTGCGGCGTTAGATGAGGCACCGGGAATTCCTTCAACCTCAGCGTTTTGACCGCCCAGAAGTTCACCTGACGAACTTGAAGAACCAGTTGAACTAGACGATCCTGCAGAACTAGTTGAGGCTGCAGGGGCGTAAGCCGCAGCCAGAGCATTGGTATCCCCCTCAGTCAAGGCACATGGCTTATCAACGGGATAAATCGTGCCGAACATAATATCACCGGAGTTACCGCTATGCTTGGCGATACCCAAAGCGTGGCCGATTTCGTGAAGGGCCACCCTCCGAGCATAATTATCAGTCAAAGTCGGCATTGCCTTTGGTGGCACAGTCAAAAGCATAATCTTGGCGGAAGTAATGCCTTGAGCGTCCGGAACAACAATGGTCTCGCCGTCTTCAATAGTCGAAGTCATCTTTGAGCGATCATTCGTCCACTGACAGGTAATACCTTGGCCACCGTCAGTTTTATCCACAAATACAAACTGAATTTTGCCACCGCTAGCAATCATCCAATCGTCAAAAGCTTGCTTCACTATTGCCTCTAGCTGCGGCCGATAGCCAGGCACTCCCTTGCCAGAAACAATGCAAACAGGAATAGGCAGACGACTTTTGGGCCAATTGAAATGGTCTTGAGCAAAGGCACTCGAAACCGTCAGAATAGATAATGCCGATGATAAAAGCAACGCTCTTTTCATTGAAAAATTCACCCTATTTCACCCTAAATTAGTTAGCGCTCTGCAGTGTCAGTGGCGCAGTTTGCTCAATTTGTCTGGCCAAATCAAATGGGAAGGGAATTGGTTTGCGCGACTTCTCGTCTATCAAAACTATAGTCGACTGTGACACAGCACAGCAGACACCATCTTTATAGACGACTTGAGCCAGTTTAAGAGAGCTGCGACCAATATTAACTAGCGCCGTGCCCACTTCTACATCACCGGGATAGTGCAATTCAGCCTTGAAATCAACGTCAATGTTAGCCAATACCATGGTCTTTCCTGGCCCTGCCAAGGAACCATTGCGATCAAACAACAGGGCAGCGCGACCCGACTCAAACAGAGTGACGAACACGGCATTGTTCACGTGACCGAGCTTATCGGTATCACCATAACGCAAGTTCACCTTTGTCCAGTGCTTGTAGCACTTGCGATCAAGTAGTGCCTCTTTCGACAATGCAGGTTTCATTTACTTGGATATCTCGTGTTTATTCGGGCTTTTGCACTTTGAACATGACGATAGAAAGTGGTGGCACTACAACCGACAAAGAGTCTTGCCGGCCATGATGCCAGTGAGAATCACTGTGCACGCCGCCATGATTGCCGATGCCGCTGCCGCCATATACCTCGGCGTCAGAGTTGAGCATTTCTTTCCAGTAACCACCTTGTGGCACACCTACTCGATAATTCCATCTTGGTACAGGTGTGAAATTACATAACACTAGAATGAAATCGTCTAAATGCTTGCCTTTGCGCAAGAAGCAGACAATAGATTGCTCGTTATCTTGGCAGTCTATCCACTCGAAGCCACCAGGATTACAATCATATTCATAGAGAGCTGGCTCGGTCTTATAGAGATGGTTGAGGTCGCTCACCCACTGTTTGACACCAGCATGAGTAGGATAGTCAAGCAAGTGCCAATCGACGCTGCGCTCTTCGCTCCATTCAATCCACTGGCCAATTTCGCCACCCATAAACATCAGTTTTTTGCCGGGGGAAGAATATTGATAGCCAAAGAGCAAACGCAAGTTAGCAAACTTCTGCCAAGCATCACCAGGCATTTTTGAAAGTAGTGAATACTTACCATGCACCACTTCATCGTGAGACAAAGGCATGATGAAGTTTTCAGAGAAGCTGTACATGCTTCTGAAAGTTAGCTTATCGTGATGGAATTTGCGGTGAACAGAATCAAGACTCATGAACTGCAAAGTATCATTCATCCAGCCCATATCCCACTTAAGACCAAAGCCCAGGCCACCAACATAAGTTGGGCGAGTGACTTGTGGCCAAGCAGTTGATTCTTCAGCCACCATCATTACTGATGGATACTCGGCATAAACTTTCTCATTGAGTTGGCGCAAGAAATTAATTGCTTCAATATTTTCTCTGCCACCATATTGGTTAGCTACCCACTCGCCGTTCTCTCTGGCATAGTCGAGGTAGAGCATTGAAGCCACGGCATCTACCCGCAATCCGTCGATGTGATACTTATCGAACCAGAACATGGCATTGCTCAAAAGGAAGTTAGCAACTTCGTAGCGGCCATAGTTAAAGACATAGGTGCCCCACTCGCGGTGCTCACCAAGTCGTGGGTCAGCGTGCTCATACAAGTGAGTACCGTCAAACAAACCAAGGGCATGGCCATCGCGAGGGAAGTGGGCAGGAACCCAATCAACCAAGACACCAATACCAGCCTGGTGCAATTTATCAACCAAGTACATAAAGTCTTCAGGCGGACCAAATCTACTGGTGACAGCGAAGTATCCCGTAGTTTGATAGCCCCATGATGCATCAAGAGGGTGCTCTGAAACTGGCATCAACTCAACGTGGGTGAAGTTCATCTCCAGCACATACGGAATCAACTTGTCGGCCATTTCGCGGTAGGTCAACCAGCGATTTTCATCTTCTGGTACACGCATCCAAGAGCCAAGATGCAATTCGTAGATAGAAACTGGTTTGGCCAACGAATTTTTCTTATCGCGAGCTTCTAACCACTTGGCGTCGTTCCATTTGTAAGTGTCTAAATCCCAAACAATCGATGCTGTGCGCGGCCGCATTTCACTGGCAAAACCGACCGGGTCAGTCTTCTGGACATGACCATTAGCGCCATCAATGAAATACTTGTAAAGTGTACCGTGACCAAGAGCAGGAATAAATGCGGACCAGATACCTGAGGAATGGTTTAAAACCATCGGATTTTTATCGGCATTCCACTCGTTAAAATCGCCAACCACTGACACTCTGGCGGCATTGGGAGCCCAAACGGCAAAGTGCGTGCCTTTGACGCCATCACGCTCAAGTTGATGGGCACCTAGCTTTTCATAAATGCGATAATGGGTACCCTCTGAAAATAAGTGCACATCAACATCCGAAATGAATGCTGCGTTACCCGATTCTTTAGTGGTCATGGTCAATTCCTTATTTCAGCAACATGCTGCCAGCGCACTACTGACAACCGCTCGTGACTCAAATGATTATGTCACCTTCTAAATATATGAGATTGTTGTTGCGATGAGTTTAGTAATCATTGTCATGGGAGTATCTGGCGCCGGAAAGTCGACAGTGGCACAGGCACTGGCTCAAGCCCTAAATTTTCGCTATTTTGACGCCGATAATTTTCATAGTGATGTTAACAAAGCGAAAATGGCAAGTGGCCATGCGCTGACTGATGCTGACCGAGAGCCCTGGCTCAATAGGCTGGCTAGTGCCATCAGCCAATGGCAGAAAGAGGAGCAAGGTGCAGTACTAGCCTGCTCGGCCTTGAAAGAGTCATACAGGAAGCGCCTTAGCGCTGGCCATGCCCCTAGCCCTATGCCTGAGCATGGCCATGAGAATATGCATAAGAATCCGCAAGAGAATAAGCAAGAGCAGCCAAATAGCTCCGGGCCGGCAAAGTTTGTCTATCTCAAAGCAAGCTACGAGGAAATTTACCGGCGCATGGAGCTGCGCCAAAATCACTTTATGAAGGCAGACATGCTCAAGAGTCAATTCAACACTCTCGAAGAGCCAGCCGATGCCATTGTGGTGGATGCCACTGGCTCGCTAGAAGAGATCATTGCTCAGGTACTTAAAGAGCTAAAGAGCTGAGAACTAAAGAGCTGAAGTGACTAAGTCAATTGGCTTTCTTTGGGGCAACTGGAACATATGGCTCGGTCTTTCGTGGCCGCGAAGGCGGAGCGAGAATAGCCATTTCTGTGCCATTCCAGGTCATTTTCATAACTGGAGTTTGTTCAGCTTTGCGGTCGAAGCGAACTTCTTGCTCAACACTATCTTTAAGCGCGTTAAAGGCATCGCTCAGCTTGGTCTGCTGGCCGTTACACTTTAGAGACTCAATTAAGCCGTGGGTGAACACGCCATTCTTATAGCGCTTTGATTCCCACGAACGTTGACCAGCACCACTCGATGAAATAACGATAGTGCCCTCACCGGCAATACTACCAAGATCAAAATTGTTAGTACGAATCAAACCTTTGCCACCATTAACGGCCGCCGCACCACTATTGCATGAATCAAGAACCAAGAGCACTCGGTCACATTGGGTGCGCCGTTTGATTGTTCTGGCTAAATCTTCAAGCTCAATAGCAGTAGAAAATAAATTATCAACATTAGTATCATGCAAAATCAAAAAGTTCTGACCAGCAACATCTAGCTCTTTCGGGCTACCGTGGGTAGATGCATAGATGAGAATGACGTCGTCTTCCATCACTCGCCGCGGCAACCAATCGTCACCAATAATGCGTCTAACTTCCTGCTCCGTGGCATTTTCGTTGGTCAATAGCACGACATGATCTTTTGCAAAATTGCCATAGGTAGTAAGAAAATTGGCAAAGTCAGTAGCATCTTTTGCGGCATATTGAAGATGGGGAATGCGCGGGTCTTCAAAATCATTGATACCAATGACCAGAGCCCACTTATCTCTTATGGGCCTGTCGGTGGCGACAGATTTGTCAGGATCAGCGGCAGTAATTTGCTTTGACACCGTTGTCGGCGGAGATTTCTGAGCGACAATATCTAGGGCTGAGCCGTCCTCAATATCGCGACCGTTAACTGATACATGGGCGAGATGGAAGTAGCTAGTTGCCGCCAACTCAAGCTTGACGTAGCGAGCCTCGACTGGCTCACTGAGCTTGATGTTCCACACATCAGGAGTTTTGGTAAAGGCTTTGATCGGTCTCCAATCTACCTTATTGGTTGATACCAAAACAGTTAAACCTTGAGCGCGCTCTTGCAATTGACGTCTGCGATTTTCAATAACCAGACCATCAACCAGGCAAGCGCGCCCGAGATCAATAATTATATTGGGGTGGTCTTGCAACTGTGTATGAAAGGCAAATTCAGGAGCAATCACCTGGTTCGATAAAAGCCGTGCCACATGCAAATCTTCCGCACCAGTGAGCAAACAGCTTTTCTTCTCATAACCTGGATAAGTGGAGCTAACCGAATAGGTGGCCGATTGGGAAAGGCAATATGATCGCGGCTGCTCACTAGCAGCGCTGACGGCAGAACAGGGCAAAGAAACCAACTGTAGCCCTAAAGCGCTGACTACTCCAAACAAAAAGAGATGCAGGCAGAAAAATAGAAAGAACCGACAATTTTTATGCACTAACCAACACCGGACAGGACCCCTATCACAATGGCACATATTAAAAGCATTGCCATCATCCCAGAAGATGAATCGACACATTAGGGAAGCGATGTTTTAACTTTAGCGAACGTGCATGGGGCGACCGGCAGCACGTTCTAGCGAAATTGAAAAGCCAGGGCCCGTAACATCAAAAACAGCACATCGGCTTATCCACAAAATCGACAGACGCTACGTCTAACACGCACTTGGTTTAGAATAGCATTGTAGTTACTATCCCTGACAGATGTTCTAAACAGAGGTAAGCCATGGCTAAGCGCATCAGTGAAATAGCAACTAGCACGACAATCAAAGGCTGGCACTTAAGCGACAGCGAGCATGACGACTTTGTTGTGGGCCTTGAAGCGGCCAGCAGACACGACGGTAAGAACTGCGCCTTTATTGAGTCTATCGCCAAAGATGCATCAGATGAAGATGCACGCAATGCCTGCGGCCACCTTATGCAAACCTGCAGCATTGCCCCGGAATTTCGCAACCAGCGCATTCGCATGACCGCTTGGGTCAAATCAGCCTTGGCCGAATCCTCTATCGGACGAATAGAACTCGACATTATTGGCAATTGGGGCTGGTACTGTCGATGGAAGGGCACTTTCGACAACATGAGCGACAGACCAATCTTAGCTAACACCGACTGGCAGCAGTATGCACTGGTGGTAGATGTGCCAGAAGAAAGCACCAGCATGAATTTCGGATTGTTTTTAATCGGCGTAGGTAAAATGTGGCTCGACGAAGTGAAATTCGAAGTAGTCGACAAGACTGTACCGCTAACCGGTCTGTTGCCGGCACCAACCAATCTAAATTTCGAAGATCAGCTTCAGTAGAGCTTGAGCAAGATTGCCTCTAACTCTCCTGCTCAAACTCATAGCGCTGCTCTGGCGTCATGCGCCGATAATCCCATTGCTCCTGGCTATTTAAGCGATTGTATAAGCTGCGCTCATCGTTACTCATCCGCTCATAACTAGCTTGATCCTGCTGACTCAGATGCTCGTAGTTATAGCGCTGGTCTTTGGTCATGCGCTCCAACTCGTATCGTTCTTTAGAGTTCATATTCACAAGTGCCTCACTAGAGGAAATTGCATTGGACACGGCAATATTCTATTGGCCACTTACTAAGGCGAGGTTAAGCTCAGGTATGATTGTCATACGGAGGTTCGAGCATGACCGACATGACAAAAGATGGCGATGACAATTTAGTATCTCTATCTATTACCCAGGAATTATTGAGCGAAGACTTGAGAGAAGTAATGGCCGGTCTATCGCCACGAGAACGCGATGTTCTGAACCTGCGATTTGGCCTTGCCGACGGCATCCAACGGTCAATAAAAGAAGTGAGTCTATTCCTTGGGGTTACTCCAGAGAGAATTCGCCAAATTGAGAGAGATTCGCTGAGAAAGGCTAGGACAACAAACAGCAGACCTCGAAATTCTAGATTGGATCCACAAAATTCAAGAAAGACAATGTCACCGGAACCCAAGAAAAAACCGACCTGGCGCGAGTTGGTCTATCCAACGAAGCCAGCGGAAAACGAAGACGGTGCCATACAAGCAGAAGCGGATGAGTAAAAACACGACACTAAAGACAGAACCAGGCCCTAGTTAGCTAGCTCTAGGTCCGAATTGCATCAGTAACAACACGTATGGCCAAGACTCATTGAGAGAGGTATATTCACTAGTATTCACAATGCAGGGCCGCGCTATGAAGATTATGCTAGTTATATGCAGCATTGCTATGGCAGCCGCCTTCAGAATCATTTACGAGATCGGTACACCCTGCAATGCATATTCATACGCATCAACGATGCTGCAAGTGCTGGCAGTTCTGCTATCGGCAATACCGATAGTTATGCTGCCCACAAGGTGGATTGATACCTCAAACAAACTAGAACTGCGCACAGCATATTTCTTAGCCATAGCCATGCCAGTTTGCTTGATTCACTTTGGGGGCAAAATACTTCTCTCAATAGGTAGGTTTGGCAGCCCGTAGTCTTCTTTAGTCTTTGGTAACAGCAAAAGGGTCAAGCAGCTTAACTTGACCTTGATAAATTCCAATCTGCGAAATACCAGGATCAGTCATGCGAAAGCCATGGTCAGTGAGAATGCATAAGAAGATAGCAAGATCATTCAGCGTTGCTGGTTCAGCTTCTGGTTGAATCACATAATAGACAGTTCGCCCATCAGCTTGTGTAGTACCAGAGGTCAACACCGGAAGATCAAACGGCTCCAACGCCCTAGTGATAGTTCGGGAGCTAATTTTCAAGATATTTCCATTTTGTAGCTTCAGCACAACGGAGTCAGAACCGGCGGCTACAAACGACTCACCTTCTGCGGGGGGATTCGCAAAAAGCTTTTCTGTAAAGAGAAAGATTGTGATTAGCTCTTGCCTCAGGTCCTTTGATAGACCTTATCAGATCAGAAGCTTTCATAACGCACCCCAGAGCTGAGTTGTAACCTTAGCACCAGTAAGCACCGAAAGAAAAGGAGACCAACCGGAGTGAAATTCTCCTTAATCTCACTGACCCCGGTTTGCCAGTTTGCCCCTGTAAATTGATGCCATAGCCCAAGAGTTGGTTGCAAAAACTAACCGCCTCACTTAGCAGGAGCAAATACGATGCGAGATATCGACAACATCTGCCTAGAGACCAGAAACGATAATACTACTCAATATAAACTTCTTGAAGAATGCACAACGAAGAAAGGGCTACTGGAGCTTGATAGAAAAACCGATGATCAAGACAAATTTGACAAACTCGGCTTTCCTAAAATCGACATGAGCGGCTTTGGCCAAGAAGCACCGTATAAACCCACTAGTGCTGCAGACTACATTCGACACCAAATTGAAAGACTCCTTACTAACGATGAATCATACGACGACAAAATAAAACGCTCAGTCGAAGGTCAGATGACAGCGCAAGAGCGCAAACAATATGAAGCAGAAGAAAAGGCATTAGCCCAGCATAAAAAAGATGTATTAGATTGGGCAATAAAATCCACTTTGAACCCAGAGCCTTACCCTAAAGCACCAAAATCTCCAATGCATGATGCCATTGATAGAAGAGTGCAAGAAGCCGAAGCGGCCATTGGCAAGCAAGTACGAAGAGAGATGTCACCTGGCGAACAGAGCAGACTCGATGAACAGTTTCAAGAATATCGAGACGCCATAAGAAAGGCAAACGAGACCAGAGATCCACTCGGCACTGGTGAAATGTATCGAGCCAAACCCGAGCCTGGACCAGCTGTAAAAGATTACTTCAAACGAGTTGGAGCGGCAGCCGAAGACTATTTGAAGCGGCACTAATTGCTCTTAGCGCGACAAAAGAAGGTCTAATCTTACTGACCGTGGCTTGCCAAATACCCCCACTAATATAAGTGCAGCAGCGACACATTACCAGCCGGAGCAAATCATATGAGCGATCGTGTTGAAAGAGCAGTAGAGGCAGTTAATGGAACCCAGCCCATCACCCGCCTCGTCAATAGCGAAATGACCAGAGAAGAGCAAGTGCAGTTTGCTCGCACACTCTGGGAAGGCGGAACCAATCCCCGCTCTAGCGCACCTGGTGTTTGGACAAGAACTGTAGGCGGCGCCGAGGTAACATTCCGCACAGTTAACGGCGAGAGACAGGTTTCAGATATCGTAGTCAATGGCAGAGACATATACGACACACCGGAAGAAACTCGCGGTCGCCAGTACAGAGAGCAAGCAGCTACAGCAAGGGCTAACCAACCGGCCAACCGCGGGATTGGCTCCGACGGCCGCTATACAAGCGCACCAGAGACCGCAGAAAGCGCAGGAACGGCACGTGCACGACAAGACTACGAAAGATGTGTCGAAGGTAGCGGTGCACCATCTTCAAGATTAGAGAGAGCAGTATGTTCTGACGCTACAGGCTATGATGTGCCAGGCGAGAGAAGACAAGCTGTGCAAGAGCGCACTGTGGTTCCCAGTAAAACGGCTTCTAAATCGATGAGCTTCAGTCTTCCTCAGCTAGAGTTGATTTAGAGCAGCGACCTCTACTTCGAAAATTTGCTATTCAACAAACAGACCATAGCCAGCACCACGGACGTTGCGAATAACAGACTGACAATCTGGTTTGTCGAGCTTGAGCCGCAGTCTCTTGATACAACTAGTCAGAGCCTCGGTTGTTGAGTCACTTTCACTGGGCCAAATATGCTCTAACAAGTGAGATGGCTGAAAATATTCTCCCGGGTGTCGCAGCAAGAACTCAAGCAAAGCGAACTCTTTCGGCATTAGATTGAGCGTTTTACCAGCTCTTTTAGCCGTATGGCTCTTGGTATCAATTTCGATATCACCAGCTTCGAGCTTGCTACTGAGCAAAGTGACCGGCCGCCTCAACAAGGCAGTTATCCGAGCAGTCAGTTCTCGCCCGTCAAAGGGCTTAGAGAGATAATCGTCAGCTCCCTCGCCTAAACCTCGGAGTTTATCTTCAATGGCCTTTTTGCCTGTAAGCATTAAAATAGGCGTGGTGCCGCCTCTGCTGCGAAAGTCTTTAAGAATATCAATACCCTCAACTTCAGGCAGATTCCAATCGAGTACTATGACATCGTAGGGGTCAAATCTAAGTCTCTGCAGGCCGTCACCGCCATTTTGTATATGCTCTACAACGTGACCTTCCTTCGTCAGCCAGCGAATTACAAGCGAAGCTAATTGCAGATCGTCTTCGATAATCAGAATCTTTGCCACTAAGACCCCCTATAACAATTTATCTTCGTTGTTCACTTGCCTTGCTTTTCTTTCTTGGCTTCCAGAGCTTTGTAAACGCTCTCCGTAGCAGGAATTGTGAACCAGAAAGTACTACCCTTCCCTTCCACCGAATCTACTGCCATTTTACCCTGATGCATCTCCACAATGGCTTTGGCAATTGCCAACCCTAGTCCAGATCCTCGATGAACCTTCTGGTCGGCGGCTTCAACCTGCCTGAAGCGTTCAAATACAGTGTCTAGTTTGTTTTGTGGAATGCCCCTGCCGCTATCAGTAACAGAGATACGAACAAAATCTCTTTCGACCCTCGCGTCAACAATAATCGTAGACTTAGGTGCTGAATACTTTGTTGCATTAGAAAGTAGATTTATCAAGACCTGAACCAAGCGCTCTTTGTCAGCGTAAATCATAAGAGAAGGATCAATGCTTCTCTTCACTTCAATTGACTTCTGCTGAAACAAAGAAGCGATAGCAGCAATCGATGTTTCAACCACATCACGAACTGAAATTTTATCAGCGACAAAATCAACAAATCCGGACTCAAGCTTGTCTAAATCAAGCAAGTTATTCACCAGGGCCATTAGTCTATCGATGTTGCCTTGGGCGGCATTTAAGCTGCCTTTCATAAAATCGTCTAACGAAGCTCCAAGTTCATCAGCCAGAAGTGAATGGGTCATCTGAATAGAACTAAGTGGTGTACGAATCTCATGACTGACCATGGCAACAAACTCGGCCTTCAATCGATCAAGATTCTTTCTTGCGGTAATGTCGTGAACGACACAATAAAGAGAACCTTCCACCTCAGACCAAGTGACCGACCACTCGGTATCAGCTACGGTGCCATCAGAGCGAGTGACACCACACTCTAGAGAGGTCTCTTTAGTTGTTTCAGCAACCTTTCGCAAAGAGAGCAAAACCATGTCGCGATCCGCTCCAACAACAACGTCGGCAACGCGGCCGCCAATCAGGTCTTCTTCACTGTGACCCCAGTGTTTGTATGCCGCCGCGTTAATGTCAGTAAAACGCATACTAGAGTCTACAGAACAAACAACATCAGCGACATTCTCGAGAATCGCTCGCTCTCTGCGCCTCAAAATTACCAAAGAATCATGCATCTTGTGGTAAAGCTTGTCTATCTGAGCCAGTTCGTCATCACCTTCTAATTCTTCAATAGGGGCCTTACCAGCCGCCATCCGGCTGGTATTGGTCATGATTACATTAAGTCTATCAGCGGTTCCACGCCTGAAGTAAAAGGCTAAACCAAAAGCAATCAAAAGAGAAAGAAGTATGGACAAGCACAATACTAGGCGGATAATTTCGCTGTACTTACTTACATCTATTCCTTCTGCATCTTTAGAGGTTGCTTGCTGTTCTGTCAGCTTGTTACTAGCTTGAATGAGCGCCTCAAAGTGTCTTCGCATTGACAGGTAATGCATTGTGGCAGCAGCTTTATCTCCAACGTTCAAACTTGCGGCAGCCTGGTCGTGTTCGTCACCTATTGCTCTTACAAGTGAATCCAGACTTTTCCATGTTTCGCTGCTCTTCGGGTTCCCCTCAACCAGAACGTGAATCTGTTTAATCTCATCTTTCATTCTCTGAGCAGTCTGCTGAGCCTGACCCAACATTTCGGGCTGTTCAGTACTCTTGTAAAGCATTATCTGAGTGACACGCTGAACATGCAGACCCATTAGCGCATAGGCACGATTAGCAAGTTCGCGACCTTGCTGTTCTCTCACGCGAGCCTGATCAGCCTGCCACAGCAAAACAAAGAGAACAGAGACAAGAAAAAGCTCGAACACTACAGGCACAGCCACTGCAATCAAAAATTTTTGAGAGATTTTCAGGGTTTTCAAAGTACCAACCTAAAGCTTCCGCAGTGTCCGACTATTAAATCAGCTGTAACTCGAATTTGATAGTGCATACAAAATCAACGACACCAAGAAACTAACAACCCAGCCAATCTAATATGGCTGACCGCGCTTTGCCAACTAACCCTGAGTAAAGTAACTCCACGCCAAGCCGAAATTTTACTAGCTCGTAATTACCAAAACGATCCTAAAAAAAGCAAAAGAATGGAGTTGAACCAATGAACTCAGATTGTCGCACGGAACCAACCATTACCTGTGATAGCTCTTTCGCAAGCACTGATTCCAATTGCGCAGCATCAATCTCATTTGACGACAGACATGAACTAAATTCGAGACTAGCTCTGCAATCACGTTCCTGCGCAGACCAAATGACGAATAGCGGCGTCTTGCCAACCCTTGATTTTAGCTCGTGCTTTGAAGAGACAGATGAATGTGGTTTACCACAAGAGCCAACCAGTAGTCAGCCATGTGAACCAAATGGTGAATTGAACTGCCAACCAAATCCTCAGCCAGTCTTTGAGGCAATCCCTGAACCAATCCCTGAGCTGCCAGCCCAACCGGGCGAAACACCGGCCGCACCGACAGAAGTACTTGTAGAAGTACCAGCTCCCGAGTATCAACCAATAATCGACGCACCTCAAGAATGGCAAGAATGGCAAGAAGGTCCAGCGCTTGAAGGTGGTGCGCGAGTAGAACTAGCAGACGGGTCGATTCCTGAGATCTTACAGCGCTATGCTTCATACGAAAACGGCATGCTTGTCATCGACGCAAAGGGCGATGAAATACCACCTCTTTCAATTACAAGAGACAATGTCGTCATCCGCAATGCCCGCATCAAAGGCATGGATGGTCCAACAGTTGGCATCTATGGCGCCAATAATGTAGTGGTGGAAGGTTGCGAGATTACAGGGGGAGAGCGCGGAGTCCTGGCCGATCGCTCATCCAATATAACAGTCAAAGACAACTGGCTCCATGACTTTAGTTGGTCTGAGCACTACGACACAACCGCCGTTGAATTTGACCACGTAAGTGGCGGCAATATTGAAAGTAACAAAGTCACCGGCCTCTACAAATCAGATGCCATAAGCATGTTTGAGAGTCAAAATCTAACAGTTCGCAGCAACCGCCTCAATATCACCATTGATGAGTGGTCATCTTCTCCCATGATGGTAGAGGGCAATAGCAGCTCCGCTATCGAGATCTCAAACAACGAAATCAATTACCCAATCGGAAACAATGTTCCCCCAGGCATTCTAGGTGGAAGCGACCACAGAGCTTTCAACAACCTAGTTAACGGAAACAGCACAGTAGGCGCCTGGCAGATGTATGCCTATAACAATACCTGGCGCGGAATCTACTTCGACGGTCAGCTGATCTCACCGACATGATTTGCAAAATCAAGAGTATCGAGCAATCTAATAGTTCTGACCCCGGATTGCCAACTTGCCTAGTCTATATTGCTACCAACAAGACCAAAGCGGTCCTAGGTCTTCCACAAATTTGCATCTTCCCTCGGAGTATTTACCATGACAAGAGAACGCATTGAAGCTAACTCAGCTGAGTCACGTCAGACTTTTAACTCATATGATGGAGTATTTGCGGAGGCCTATTCAGATAAAGGACTGGGCAGCTTAAAGCTATCCACAGGAGGCCGAACTGAAATAAAATCTCTTGATTTCGACAGCCAAGATATTTACGCATCAGCTGAAAGACGAGAAGCTAAAGTAAACGAGAGCAATGAAGCAGAGAGAGTAACGCCATTGGCTCAGCGCCAGCGCAATGAGCGCATTGCCGCTAATGCCGATGTCGATCAAGCCTCGACGGTGGTAGATAAGCAACATTTACTTTCTAACGTGAACGATAACTTCAATTTCGAGCCCAAAATGAATGAAGCTTGCGAAGCAGAAAGAGTAACACCACTGGCTCAGCGCCAGCGCAATGACCGCCTAGCCGCCAACGCTGACCAAGATCAAATGGGTGCAGTAAAAGAGCGCGAAAAGAACTAGCGTTTGCTGAACATCAATTGATCAAGTCCACGAATTAAGCCCTTGACGGCACCAACTCTGCGCAATGCCAGTAAGGTGCCGTCAACGTAGGGCAAAGCACTTGTACCGGCATCATGGCGGACGGTGAGCCGCTCTTCTGGCAAGCCAAATATGGTCTCAAACGATAAAACATAACCCGGTAAACGCAGGCTATGCACCGGGGTGCCTTTAATCTGGGCACCGCGGGCGGCACTGTCGCCTACTACGTCTTTGATTTCTCTACCAAGCTTATTTTGTCTAACAGCTTCTAAGCACTCAGCTAGCTCTCTTGCTGTGCCGCTAGGAGCGTCCATCTTAGTTGAGCCAGCATAATCTAAGATTTCCCAGCTTGGCAAGTATTCAGCAGCTAGTAAAGCAAAATGCTTAGCCAAAGCGGCAGTAATACTAAAGTTGCCGCAAGCTATTACTCCAACATTCTTGCTAACGGCTAGTTTTTCTATTTCAGCAAAATCATCGGCAGTTAAACCAGAGCTGCCCACAATAACTGAAATACCCTTGTTGACAGCACAGAGAGTGTGTTCTTTCACGGCAGCAGCGCTGGTGTAATCCACAAAGACATCAATTGGCTGACAGAGTGCTTCTTCAACAGTAGCGACTACAACCACATCACAATCACTTTCGACCTTAATTCCAAGCTCTGGCAGACTCTTTCCGGCAGAGCTGCGGCTCACCGCTGCCACAAGAGTCATATCAGCAGCAGCGCAAATGCCTTCTGCTACAGCTTTGCCAGTCCAGCCGCTGACACCGGCAACGCAAACTCTTAGTGTCACTCACAACTCCTATTTATTTTGTACTTTGGTAGTAATAGCCAAAAAGGCAGTAAAAACAGCAGTGCTAGCCAAAAGCAGCAAGGCCGAGCCAAACTCACCGCCAGCATAAGAACCAGTAAACTGCTTAATTAGACCGATCAACATCGGCCCAACAAAGCCACCGAGGTTACCGACTGAGTTGATAAAAGCTAATCCTGTTGGCTGTGCTGGCACCGAGAGCGAGGCTCTAGTCAATGCCCAGAAGGGGCCAACCGTGCCCCATATGCCAAAGGCAGCCAAACTCAGACCGGCCAATTTGAGATTGTCAGGCAAGTAAGTAGCTGCCACCAGACCAAGCACAGTGATAGCCGAAGAAGCCACCACATGATAGCGACGCTCACCACTACGATCTGAACTAGCCGCAATAACGAGCATTCCCAAAGCTTGCATCAGAGCAGGAATAGCAGAGAGCATGGCCACCAAAGAATTACTAGTATTAGTGGCGCTACCAAAAGTTTTGATTATTTGCGGCAACCAAAGTTGAAAGCCGTACATACAAACAGTGGTTGAAAAATAGAGCAGAGCGAAGCGCCAGACAACTAAATTCTTCAGAGTAGCCACAACCGAAAGCTGCTGCTCACCTTTATTTTCGCTGTTTTTCTCGTTACCAGAACTAGCTAGCAAATTCTCCAGCATGCTCTTCTGCAAGTCACTGAGCCACCGTGCTTGGTGCGGTCTATCAGGCAGCAAAAAGAGCACGGCAATACCAAGAGCAATGGCTGGCACTCCGGTGACTATAAAGAGCCACTTCCAGCCTTCTAAACCCCACAGGCCATTAATCTCAAATGCCTTGGCAGCGACGAAGCTTCCCAAGAGGCCAGCCAGTGGAATAGCCGACATAAACCGCGCGACTGCAGTTCCGTACTGCTTGGGTGGAAACCAGAAGGTCAAGTAAAGCAACATACCGGGGAAGAAGCCAGCTTCAGTAGCCCCCAGGGTAAAGCGCAAAATATAGAAAGTAAGGGCATCTTTGACCAGGCACATGGCCACTGTAACAATGCCCCAAGCCACCATGATTGTGCTTATCCAGCGCCGCGGCCCGAGGCGCTTGATCACAACATTGCTAGGTATGCCAAAAAGGCAGTAACCCAAGAAGAATATTCCAGCGCCCAGACTAAAGACCTGGTCGCTAAATTTGAGCTGAGCGTTCATTTCAAGAGCCGCAAAAGAGAGGTTGATGCGGTCCAAATAAGAGACGATATAAAGCACCAGCAAGAAGGGAAGTAGTCGCCAAGATACGCGAGCAAGGAGCTTCTCTTCTTCTGTGCTTAATGTTTTCATCTGGTAAGGCTACTAAGAAGCAGCAATCTTGTAAACATCTATCTGAAAAACTGCACAGTGCTAAAATTGACCATCATAGATTCAAGGATGCTTATGCGCGTATTTGCAACCGCAAGACCAATTAAACTGCTGCCAGCCATAGCCATGCTTTTGACTGCGATTATGGCAATACCGATGGCTAGAGCCGACTTGCAAGAAGTGCTATCAGAAGTCATGCGTCATGACGAAAAAATGGTAGACAACCGTATGCGCACTTTAGGTAAGCAAAGGCCAGCCGCAAGAAGCGCCTATGCGAGTTTTCGCCTCCTACCTGACGGTACCTACAGCGACTGGGTAATGCGCAGAGGCTCTGGCGACGGTTCCTTCGATGTTGCTTGCCGCACCGCAGTCGACAGCGCTGGCTTTATCAGATTCGAGGGTAAGCCCTTTATTGTCATCAATGCTACATTTCGCTGCGATACCAATAGCGGCTCCGCTTCATTCTCGTCGCCGGATGTGGTCGGAGGCGGCTCCGACGTTGAGCGCAAAATTGCTCAACGGCGAACGATTCACATGAATACAATCAAGATAATGACGGAGCGCATCACAGGTGCCGAGAAAGTACTTGGCCCTAACCACGCCAAACTTTCAGAGAGCATAAATTTCCTCGCTAATGAATACAAAGAAATCGGCGATTATGCCAGTGCAGAGAAGAATTTTAACCGTGCCCTAGCCATTCGCAAAGTGGCCAACGGTGAGGAGTCAGCTGAAGTAGCGCAAACAGAGTGCGACCTGGGCGAAATGTATTTAGCAAAAGGCGACAAAGTTGAGGCCGAAAAGCGCTTCAAGTTAGTTATCGATATGCCCAGCCTTAAGCCCCAGGCTAAAATAAAGACCTTGCAGGCCTACGCAAAAATGTACTTAAAAGACGGCAAGCAAGCTGAAGCAAATGCTTTGTACGCGCAAATCAACGATATTATGGCAGGCAAAATCAGCGAAAAGCCGGCAGAGAAGCCTGTAGAAAAGCCAAAAGAAACAACAAGCGAAAAAACAAACGAAAAATCTAACGAGGAATCCAATGGCCGCCAAAAGTAGTACTACTGAAGTGAAGTCTAAATCTAGCGGCAACTATTGGCTGCTTAAGAGTGAAGAAGAAGTATTCTCAATTCAAGACTTAGCCAAGGCACCAAAGAAAACAACTTACTGGGACGGCGTGCGCAACTATCAAGCTCGCAATTTTCTTCGTGACTCCTTCAAGTTAGGCGACCTAATTTTCTTCTACCATAGCAATTCAGAACCCTCTGCCATAGCCGGTATTGCCGAAGTAGTAAAAGAAGGCTATCCCGATCACACAGCTTTTGATCCTGATGATGTGCACTTCGATCCTAAAAGCGATAAAGCTAAACCAACCTGGTACATGATCGACGTCAAGCATGTTGAGACATTCAAAAAGCCCCTACCTTTAGAGCTTCTACGTCAAATACCAGGCCTGAGTGAGATGGCTCTGCTGCAAAAAGGCAGCAGACTATCGGTACAGCCAGTGACAGCTAAAGAGTGGAAAATAATTACCGACTTAGCAGCTAAGCAGTAGATTTGAATAGCCCTAAGGCAGCATCAAATATTCTTCGGCAGGCACGCTTTCATTAGCATTGCCCAAATCTGGCTTCTTAACAAAATCGAGATACCAGTTGGGAACATGCAAGCGGTTGCTTGAGAGTGAGACGAATAGGGGCGCTATCTCTACGTTCTTAAACAAACGCTTGAGGCGATAGAATTCGCGCTTGAGTGAATCAACTTCATCTTCAATATGATAACGACCAGCATGCATAGCGACAAATTCTTCAGCCCGCTCAGAGTCCCAACCCTGCTCCACAAGAGTGGCGATCATAGCCGGTTTATGCTGGGTCACTTTGGTCATGCCGCAATCATTGTGGGCAATTAGCACCACATGCTTCACTCCCCGTGAGAGGGCATAAACTAAGGCAAACTCCGAGCCTATCAAGCGACCACTAGCTCGCCTAATCACATAGGCGTACTGACTGGGAACAGCTGGATGATAACGAAACTCAATGCAAGTCGAAATCAACATGCGAGGCTCGCCGGTAACTTCAATTTTCTGACCAAAATTATGTGAGCCAATCAAGTCAGCAATTGGGCTTCCTATCCAGTTGGCTGGAATATCATCGGGACTATCCATCGCCTTCAATCTGGTGTTGAACTTGATGCTCTGAGTCACGCCCAAAGGATCATCTTTTCTCGACATCTATTTTTCCTACTTATCTACTTATTCTAACTATCGACTTGAATACACATTCTACTTATTTGCAGCAGCAAGTTCTCGCTCTAGGGTGGCAAGCACCTCAGGTTGTAATTCACCTAATCGTTCTTCTTCAATACTTTGCCCAGCAGCGGTTTGCTCTTCACCCTTGTCGGAGGAGAACAACCAACCAAATACGAAAGCGGCACAGAGAGCGCCAACAAGCTGGGACAGTATAAAAGCCGGTACGTCAGCGGGCACAATTCCAGTGAGGGTACCGGTAAAGATGCGACCAATGGTGACAGCCGGGTTAGCAAAACAGGTTGAGGAAGTAAAGTAAATTGCACCAGCCACATAGGCCGGAACAGCAATGCCAGTATTTGAATTGGAGCGAGCGCTACCAAGGATAATACCGATCAGGCCAAAGCTCGCCACAAACTCACCTAGCCATTGCCCCATACCGCTTCGAGCAGTGGTAGAGATAGTGACGGCTGGCAAATCGAACATCAAATTAGCGACCACCACTCCTAATATTGCCCCAATTATCTGAGCAACAATGTAGGGTGCCACAAGTTTCCATTTGAACTCACCACGAAGAGCAGATACCAGACTAACTATTGGATTGAAATGAGCCGATATCGAACCAAAGGCTGCTATCAGCGCGATTAATACAGCGCCGGTGGCAAAAGCAACACACAAAACAGAAACGGCCAGGTTGCCCAGGTCCAACTTATCCGCCAGGGCCCCGGAACCCACCACAGTTGCAAGGAGGAACGCTGTTCCTAATGTCTCTGCCGCAAGCGCCCGCGCTAATTTCATATTTCTAACCCACATTGCTAATCCACATAGCCATCGGTAATGCCAGAGGGCAAAGTTTAACCGATCGGTCGAATTTGGACATTAAGCCCAAAGATTGCTATTTTGGTTAGGCCAATAAAAGCAAGAAAAAATGCCCAGAAAAAATCACCCCAAGAGACACTCTAAAGACAGCAAGCAGCAGCCCAAAGGTCATTCTGATTTCAGCCGGGGCGAAACAAATTCTAGTTCTGCTTCTGCTAACGACAAAAGCGAAAGCCATCGCTCTGAAGCCAATAGTAATAGAAACGCGGCAGAGAACTTTGACCTGGTAGCCAGAGCCGACAGAGAGTTGCTGGCCGCGGGTTTCACGCCAGTTTTCGAGCCTGAAGTAATTGAGCAGCTCGGTCTGTTATCTACGAAGCCGATTTCGAAGCAGATTTCAGATAGCGATGGCCCCATTCAAGATTTGAGGAATTTGCTCTGGTCTTCCATCGACAATCGCGAGTCGCAAGACCTAGACCAAGTTGAATATGCCGAGCAATTGCCCGGCGGAGAAATTCGTCTGATCATTGGCATAGCCGATGTCGATGCGATGGTGCCCAAAGAAAGCGCCATAGATTTACACGCCCAGCGCAACACCACAACAGTGTATACAGGTGTTGTCACTTATCCGATGCTACCAGAAGAGCTTTCTTATGATCTCACCTCACTTTTGCCCGACAAAGATCGGCTAGCTATGTGTATGGAGCTAACTCTTGATTCCACAGGCAATGTCTTAAAGAGTGACGCTTACAGAGCCATTGTTCGAAACAAAGCAAAACTTGATTACAACTCAATTGGCCAATGGCTAGATCATGGTGAACCAGCAAAGTTGGCACAAATAGCCGGTTTAGAGAAGCAGCTTTCTATTCAAAGCATCGCCAAAGATCACATACACGCACTGCGACAAAGTGGCGGTGCTCTTGCCCTACATACTCAAGAGGCACGTACTGTAGTAAAAGATGGACAAGTACTTGATTTGGAGCTAGTCGAGAGCAATCCCGCTCGCGACTTAATTGAAAACTGCATGATCGCAGCCAACATAGCCACTTCTAAATTTTTAGAAGCAAAAGGCTTTCCATCGATTATGCGCACTGTGAAAACCCCAGAGCGCTGGCCGCGAATAATCGAAGTAGCCGAATCTTATGGAGACTCTCTTCCTGAAGCTCCCGATGCCAAAGCACTAGCAGCATTTCTCATCAGACAGAAAGAAGCTGACCCAGAAGGCTTCAGTGAATTATCTCTGACAATCGTCAAATTGCTTGGGCGGGGCGAATATATCGTTAAAGTTCCCGGACAGCACGTGCCCGGCCACTTCGCTCTAGCCGTGAACGAATACACCCATTCGACCGCTCCTAATCGGCGTTATCCCGATCTAATCACCCAGAGGCTACTGAAGGCAGTTCTAGCTGGAGAGCCCACGCCTTACAGCACCGATGAGCTAAGTGAGATAGCAGCCAATTGTACGAGACTTGAGGGACAGGCAAAGAAAGTCGAACGCACCATGCGCAAGATCTCTGCTGCAGTTCTGCTTTCAAGCCGCATTGGCGATATTTTTGATGGTATCATCACCGGTGTCAAACCAGATGCCACGTACGTGCGCACTTTCAGACCACCTGTCGAAGGTAAGCTAGTCACTAGCCAGCATTCAAGCAAGCGCCATGGTGGCTCACGTTCCCTTGACGTCGGTGATCGCGTCAGAGTGCGTCTGGTATCAACAGATCCAGAAAATGCCTATATCGACTTTGCCTTTGTAGAAAGGCGCTAACGGGGCGCGACAGATAACCGCTACTAATTTTTAATAACCGCAATCTTCCGCAGCACTGAGTTGGCCCTTTCTCACAGCGTCCGAGAACAGCTCGTAGTCTTTCTCCGCTTGATCAGCGTAGGCGATAGAGAATAGACCAATTGCTTCTTCAAAGGTCGTTTCTTCACCAAGATAGCCGCTCAAAACCGCCGCATCACCAGAGCGAGCATGGGCCCGAGCCAGAACCGCTCCCATTACTTCAGCACTTTCAACTAAGCGCGGGCCGTCCCACAAATCGGGTTCTAACTTAACTTTGGTATCTCGCAGTTGCCGCACATAATAGTGCTTACCATCATCAAACTTGGTCCAACCTAAGAAAATGTCACTGGCAGATTGAATGATGCGCTGCCCAGCCACTACCCGTTGGCCATGATTTTCAAATTCGCTGTGTCCTGCATAAGCTTCTAAAACAGAGGCGCGGGCTTCTTTCAATTGCAACATCAAGGGCTCTGCATCTGGTGCCAGCATCAGAGCAACCGCACAAGTAGTGCCAACACTACCAATGCCTACGACCTTGATAGCGACATCAACCATTTTATAGCGGTCAAACAAGCGCTGACGATCGTCTTGCAAAGACTGCTTATAAAGCTCAAAAGCTTTCAGGGTCTGCTCACGGAAAGTATCAGCTTCACTTCCTTTGAGGTGATAGACAGCTGGCGGAGTATCTTTAATATGGTAGTCACCGTCTCGCTCTTCTGTCATTTTGGGGAAATAGTATGACTGAATGGTGCGCTTAATTGCTTTTTCGGTCTTATCCTTAATACGTTTTTGCAAACGCGGATCAGAAGTGTTCTGCGCCACAGCACTCCAATCGAAACGGTCGTACCAGATATCAAGAATGCTCATCTTGGAATATTCGAGCATCTTCAGACGATAACCCCGAGCCACAGCTTCAGCCGCTTGCTGAGAGTGTTTCGGCTTAACATCATTGTTGCGACCGGCCAAAACAAAACTGGCTGCGAGCCGCTTCACGTCCCATTCCCAGGGAGCGGGCAAAGTTTCATCGAAATCGTTCAAATCAAAAACAATATTGCGTTCTGGGGTAGCGAAAGCACCAAAGTTTAGAAGGTGGGCATCACCACAAGTTTGCACTTTGACTTTAGTGACAAACGATTCACCGACGTCAGAAGCAAAGAGAGCGGCCGTTCCTCTATAGAAGGTAAATGGCGACACCAACATGCGGCCATAGCGAATGGGTATCAGTTCTGGCCGGCGACCAACATTTGACTGTTCAATCAGCTCAATCGGGTCAGGGCGGTTGCTTTCAGGCTTAAAACGAGCCAACAGTTCGTGGGGCACAGCCTCGTGCAAAATCTTGCCCCGATCGCGTCGATCATCGCGAGGCGAGACGGTGTTGTCATGGAGCCGTGCAGTATCTATCTGCTTCTTTTCTGACTGGCTGCTGTTGGTTTCCAAGTCTTACTCTCCCAGTACTAAACCATGAAATTAACGCACAAAATATTTATTCCCAACCCAGGTTGATTATTCAACCTTACGCTAGCGTACATTTTGACCTTCCCCCCGGAGAAGGGTCTATAATCGGTAAACTGACGAATCACGGATCATTAAAAGAAGAGTTTAGAGTTAGATGCCAGATACGGGCTCAGGAAACGCTGGAAACCAGAAAAAAATTTGTGTGGCCTGCAGCAAAGAATATGTTGGTGAGATGACAGTCTGCCCAGCAGATGGCACAACTCTCACTCCCTTAAAAGAAACTGATTTGGTCGGCTCTGTACTTGGCGACCGCTACGAAATCTTGGAATTAATTGGCGATGGCGCCATGGGCCAGGTTTACAAGGCCAAACACCGTCTGCTCAAGCGCATTGTGGCAGTCAAAATGATGCACCCCAATTTAGTATCGGGGGCGGCAGCACTTAAGCGTTTTCAAAAAGAAGCCGAACTGGCCAGCGCCCTAAATCATCCCAATATTCTCACTGTTTACGATTTTGGCGTAACCGATGGCGGCGTGCCTTATCTGGTCATGGCTTTCTTAGAAGGCACAAGCTTGGCCGAGCAAATAGCTGGCGGTACCAACCTAGAGCTAAAGCGCAGCGTCCATATCTTCAAACAAGTCAGCCTTGGCCTTGCCCACGCCCATGAAAACGGGGTGGTACACCGCGATCTAAAACCAAGCAATATCATGCTGGTACAGCTTGATAACGACCCCGACTTTGTCAAAATCGTCGACTTTGGCATTGCCAAACTACTTACCCCCACAGAAGGGGAGACTGATAATTTAACCAGAACCGGTGAAGTCTTCGGCAGCCCACCTTATATGAGCCCCGAACAGTGTCGCGCCTTAAAAGTAGACGCTCGCTCGGACATCTATGCTCTTGGCTGTGTCATGTATCGCACGGTTTCTGGCAAACAGCCAATTACTGGCCATGACTTAATCGAATATCTCTACAAGCACGTCAATGAAACCCCAGCAGCTTTTAGCATCGTCTGCCCCGAACTAAATATTCCTGCTGATCTTGAAGCAATTATTTTCAAGGCAATGGCAAAGCAACCAGACGATCGCTACCAGTCGATGGGCGAACTGAGAGAAGCTCTCGATCATGTCTATCAGGGAATTCCTGGTGATTCACTAACAAGAACTGACATTCCGCGCTTAGAGATACCTGTAGTTGAAACCAACGAATCTAGCCAAGAAAAAATTGCGACTGCTCCAGTCAACGCCGCGCCAGAAAGCCCAGCTAAAGAAGCTGTCAGCTCCAGTGCCAGCAGCAATATCGGCGCCCCACCAGTAGCAACCGGCATATTTGCTAATAAGAAGATGGTGCTCATTGCCGTTGGAGCGGTTGCCCTAATTGGCGTGTCATTGCTATTTGCGCTCAATCAAAATTCTGGTGGCAGCAAGGGCGAGAAAGAAATTGAGCAGCTGCAGCTTGACGCGCAAACAGACTACAACAAGGGCGCCTACGCTCTAGCAAAACAAAAAATTAGAACTGCTATTAAGATGGCCGAAAAAACCAATTCGCCAAAGAACGCTGGCAATCGTTATTTGCTCGGCATGATTCAATATGCCCAAGGTGAGTATGACGATGCGCAAGCTAACTTAGAAACAGCCAAGTCTTTATACACAGCCAATGGTAACGATCCCCTGCGCATTGCTGAATGCGAGGCTTTCATTGGCCGGGCTGAAACTGCCGTAGGTCAATATGCAGAAGCAGAAAAAGACCTGAAACACTCACTGGAGTTGCGCACAAAATCTGGTGGCAGCAACAGCTATGCCATGGCCGATTCGCTCACTGGCCTTGGATATCTGTATATGCGCCAGGGAAAAATTCAAGATGCCATAAAAGTACTGAAGAATGCCCTTGATCTAACTGAAAAAGAGCGCGGGGCCGATAGCCAGAGCACAGCCAGTGCCTTGAACGATCTTGGTCAAGCCTACCAACTAGCCTCTAATTTCAAAGCCGCTGAGCCGCTCTACAAGCGCGCTTTAGCCATTCGCAAAAATAAACTTGACGGCAATAGCCCCTTTGTCGCTGATAGCTATAACTGCTTAGGAGCACTCTATGCTTCTACCGGTCGCTTGGCTGAAGCCAAACTTTACTATGAGCAGGCTCTAGCCATTCAGCAGAGAACCCTATTAGCTTCTGATCCAAGACTGGCCCAAACCAGACAGCAATACGCTGATGTGATCTTGAAGATGCATCATCGCTAAACTAGCTTACATGCACTTCCGGCCTGGCTTCAGGGTCTGGTACAGCTGAACGCAAAATTTCTCTTGTAATCGGTGCCGTTTCGCCTTCACCAAAGAAAATATACTTGAACACATAACCAAGAGGGTGGCCCTCGGTCCAGCCCATGTAAACCTTTGGTACTTTTCCGGTCAAGTCGCGCATCTTCAATAAAATTGCCGCCACAGCATTAGGAATTGCCGGACTGGTGCAACGCAAAATTTTGTAACTTCCAACCCTCTCACCCCGCACCCGAAGGTGATCTTCGACAAAATCAGAAGCATCACCTAAGTCGACTTCTAGAAAAATGAAATTGCCTTCGTTGGCTTGAATACTATGGTTGCGCCGCGCCTGTTTTTCTTTTGCCTGGTACTGCTGCAGCCGCTCTGACTCACTGGTACACTTATCCGGGCGATTGGAAAGCACTAAAATATCGCCCCAGAGTTCATGTGTCACTTCATCAATCAGCTTCAAAGCCTGCTGATCAAACTCTACTTCTGTCACTCTAAGTTCAGTTGAACGGATCATTCTTGAGACCAAAGAAGTAAACAGAATCAAGCCAATGAAAAACATAGAAATATGAAGACCTTCTGGCCTTTCAATCATATTTAAAACAGAAGTATAGATAAAGACAAAGAAGACGAAAGTGAAATAGAAGCGCTTGGCTATTGATTCGCGCCAGGTGCAAAGCATAACGGCGAAAGCTGCCGAAGTAAAAAGCACTAAGAGACCGGTGGCAAAAGCTCCCGCCTGGGCGTCCACATCGGCTTTAAAAATAAGAGTGACTACAACATTGATTACGGTGAAAACAATCACCAATGGCCTTATGGCAGTAGCCCAATCAGGCGCCATACCATAGCGCGGTAGGTAACGTGGTATCAAACTAAGTAGTGCAGCCAGAGCTGAAGCCCCGGCAAACCAGAGCATAAGAATAGTACTGAAGTCATAAACTGAGCCAAAAATATCACCCATATATTTATGAGCGAGGTAGGCCAAAGCTCTACCATTGGCGGCTCCGCCCGGTTGAAAGAGTTCGGCCGGTATCAAAACTGTTGTGACAAAAGCACTACAGACAAGAAGAACAGTCATGATCAAAGCAGAAACAATCAAGAGCTTTCCTGTATTTTTGATTCTACCCATGGGTATTGCAGGGTCATCAGTTTCACTGCCCTTCACCAGTGGCATCACCGCCACTCCAGTTTCAAAGCCAGATAAACCCAAGGCTAGCTGCGGAAAAACAACTAAAGATAAGCCCAAAATGTTGAGTGGAGAATGATAAACCTGAGCTAGCTTCTGCCACCAATTCTGCGTCAATTCTGGATGCTGCAATAGTTGAGAAATACAAGGCACCAGCAAAATCGTATTGAGCAACAAGTAGGAAGTAACCAGGGCAACGGCTACACCAATGGCTTCAGAAAAGCCATTTAAGAAGAGAGCACCAAGAAAGAAAAGTAGAACCAGGGTGACACCAACTTTGCTCTGCATAAACGGCAAATATTGGTTGTTATGGATAAATGGATTCTCAATCAAGTGAGTGGTAGCATCAGCGGCACAAAGAGTCATAGTAATGACAAAATCGGTAGCGGCAAAGCCAAGCAGCACAAGCACTAATGTCTTGCCCTGCCAACCAGGAAGAAGCCGCTCAAGCATAGCCACACTACCCTGACCATGGGGGCTTTCCTTGGCTACGCGCATATAGACAGGCACGGCACCAAATAAGGTGACAAGCACAAGCACCAGGGTGGCAAATGGCGAAAGTATACCTGCAGCAATAAAGGCAATACCAGGCTGAAAGCCAATTGTAGAAAAATAGTCAAGGCCAGTCAGGCACATGACCTTAAACCAATGGCTTTGACCTGGTTCGACTTTCTTCTCTTTGACAGCACCGGCAAAGAGCCATTTTTGTAGTTTGCTCATATCTTTCATACTAAAAAAGACCATCGAATCTAAATGAATATCCGCAACCAACAAAGGCTGAGGGTGCATTTTGATTGAGGCCAAAGCCACAGTGAGTATCAATCTGCTGATGACGAGTAAGCTTGTACATAGCACCCAAGTGAATGAGATTTATAGGATATTGATTTGAAGTAAAATAGCCACCGTATTCAAGAAAAGTGCAAGCTTTGGTACCGAGACTGCGTGAGACCAAAACATCTGGTTGCCATTGCAGGGCGCGGCCATGGTCAATTAGAAGCAAAGACTGCATGCCACCAATGCACCATTTATTGTTGATGGTATAGGTATAGGGCAGGCGCAAAATTCCCGAGGTGCCACCAAGACTAAGTCGTGTAGCTCCTGTCGGCGCTGTAACAGAGGCTATAATTGCCGCTCTAAATTTACCTGGTGTGGGCAACTGTTGCTTAATGCCTATTTCAGATAGATCAGTGACACCAGATGTTGAGTCACCGGCCTCGCGGCTGAGCACATAGTTAGGAACAAAGACCTGAAATTCAGTAGAGCGAGCCAGACCAATACGTACCTGAGTTTCAGGCAAGTCAATTCCCCAGCGGCCGCGCCTTGCACCAGAATCAAGAGCACCATTTTCAAGCTGGAGACTACCTTTGGGCAGAACAATAGGCGAGAACATAAAGCTCGGCCGATTAGTATCGATATCGTCACTAGGATCGGCAGCCTGAGCACTTTTGCTATTGAGAAAAAGAACACATGGAATGGCAGCTAAAACTGCTAGCCACAACCGTAAAAATAAAGTTCTTTGCCTTCTCACCTAGCAATAATATCAAATACCTGATTCATAGAGGCATTATTGATATTTTCTTGACGCCCAGCAACGACTCAAATCGGGTTCCCTTTTGTCTCTTTCAGTGGGTCAATTCTAGGTTTGCGGAATGAAGTAGTGAACTTCTGCGAACGATTGAGTTGCAAAATATCATTAACCGTGCCCTCAATGGTGGCACATATGGTATCAAGCGGCAGGTCATCGCCATCTTTACCAAATGGTTCCTCAATGTCTTCAGCAATTAACTCAAGACCAATGAGGAAGTACGAGCCAATTAGAATCAGTGGCAGGCTCATCCAGTAATTGAATTCAGGCTCAATATACCAGGGCAAAGCCAACAAATTGAGAGCAATACCTTGACGCATAAAGGCACGATAAGACAGAGCCAGTGGGCTGTTTCTTATGCGCTCGCAGGCGCCACAGATATCCATGAAGGAACGCAAATGGCTATCAAGCTGCAGCATGACAAAGCCGTCAAAAAGATCGTCCTTTTTCCACTCTAAAACCTTCTCATACATCTTTCCGGCCAGATGGACAGGGGCGTTAATCTTCACCCCTTCAGGAATATCACCCAAGCCGGGCAAACTGCGACTAGCTTGAGAGTCACGCAAATGATGTTTCAAAGCGTAGGCGAAAGAAACGACAAGTTCGCCCAGCTCAGCTTTATCACCAGGGCTCGTGGCCACATAAGTGCGCACTTTCAAGCAAAGGTTGCGCGAATCGTTGACCAATTGACCCCAGAGCTTACGCCCTTCCCACCAGCGTTCGTAGGCGGTATTGGTGCGAAAGACCAGCAGCAAGCCAAGAATGACGCTAGTGTAACCAGCAGCTCCGGCTTCCTTAAAAAGATGGTTGGAAAAGTTCTGCGTGACAACAATATCGACAACAAAAGAATAGACCGCCATAAAGGTCAAGTAGAGCCATACCCGCTTAAATACAGGAATTCTATGAAAGCGAGTAAAGGGGTAAATCCAAAAGGCAAAGGCTTTATAGATTGGACCTTTAGCCGTAGTAGCAGGAGGGGTCACGGCTGGCAAGCCGACGTATGAACTGCCACTCCGACTAGAGGCATAGTTTTGCGGTTCGTTCTGTCCGTTTGGATCTGAAGGCATGGCACGTTATGGTCGGAGGTAACTAAGAGGACAATATTAATGCACTCAGCTCAGTTAGTACAAGGAGTTTGCGTTAGCATTAGGCCGGATATTAAAAGGCAGGTCAACTTGAACTGCCCAGATTAAGATGGAGAACATTGCCAAAGTGAAGCAGACCAGCCCTGGCCAGTCTTACAAGCAAATTACCGAGGCCTTGAGCCACCTTGAAGAAGTAGCGAGCGGGCGCCGGCCACTGGCATTAAGTGACCAAAAATGGCTATCAGACCTTGGCAAGAGTTTAGCTATAGAAACTTTACCGATTGACCTGGAAGGCCAAATAGTAGATTTGCTCAAAGCTGAAAGTTTGCTCAACTGGCAAGAAGCAGCGAAAGCCGAAAATAAGCAAGCGCTACTTAAAATTCTGCAAAAATTCAAAACCAGCCTCAAAGCCATGCTTTGTGCCTCCACTCACCAACCGGCTTACCTCGCTGAAGATTCCTACAACTTGCCTGTTCACAACCGTGAAGTGGCTAGCTACTTAAAGACGAACTATTCACCTGAAAGCTTTACTGCTCTATTTGATTTTTGTCAGGCCAGGCAGGTTTTTGCATTATCTGTCAACGACCAAAATGGCCTAGTACGCACAGCTGAAGCCGAAGAAAACTGGGACATGAGCGGACGCCAGTGGGTAACCGATACTGTGCGTTGCGGCGACATGGAGCGTACTCTTAAACCTTTAGCCTGGCGCAAAGCAATGCTGACACTGTGTCGTTTTTACGGCCAGAGCGAAGAAGTCGAAGCCATAGAAAAATCAATTGCCAACCCTGAGTACTATCGCTCCGGCGGTCTACTTGATGGAGTGGCTCACATTTTTCTACCGGAGACACTGAAGCGCGATGCCACCTGGTTTAACAACAAGCGTCTTGAATCACACGGTTTAGCACTGAAAGCCATTTGCGACACTGTAATTGCTTCAACCAATGGCGAAGATTACGGCTTTAGTGATGAAGAAATTTCCACCAACAGCGAACTGATAGCAACAACCATAGTCATGGTGGCATCCTACTTAAAAGCAATAAACACGAGCGCCACTGGAGAATTCGACTTCAATGCACCGTCGGCTGGTCCCTGGGAAGAGATACCATTTCCCCTCGGCTTGACCTGGGATACTGAAGCAATCCGCAGTGGCTTTGAAAGTCTACAGACACTGATGGCACTGTCTAATTCGAAAGTTGATGCCATTTTAAGCAAGATCAGTCAAAACAAACAGGCCGAATGGCTCTATTCACAAGGTCAAAGAAACACTCTAACAGAGCTGCTCAAAGCCGCCCGCACAAAGATTTTAGAACGCCTCTTTGCCTCAGCACAGCCAATAGAAAATCCGCACAGACCAAGCGATTGTTCCCTGGCATTCATCACCACATCCACAATAAAAATGCACGATCATCCCATCGAAGATGTGCGCCTACAATATCGCCTCTTAAGTGCAATCGAACAATTGCTCGTGCGTGATCACGGCATAGTGCGCTACGCACCCTTCAACCTTCCCCTCGCCAACGGGCAGTCAGAGCTGGTTTTCGATAGTTATTTGGCTGACAATTACTGGCTATTACCAGAGCTAAGAGCGAAAATCTCGGGTCATTCGTCTCATTTGAAAGACTACGGTTCAAGTGATTGCAGCACTAACGAAGAGTATCTAGCTCGGGTAAAACAAGCCCGACCAGGAAGTGAAGCCCAATGGTGCTTCGTTTCAGTGCTGGCGGAAGGATATTGCCGTCAAGTTGAGAAGCTAATCAACATGAAAGGCTCAGCCCAAGGCAATCTCAACGAGCAAGAAGTAGCAGGGTTGATTACTCACGGTCAGCTCCAGGCAACTCGCCTGATTAACCGCGCTTATGCCCGCATTACTCCTGGCAATGATCCAACGGCACTCACACATTACAAAGCCAATGGCATGCCTTGTCCTGGTTATGCCATTCCAGAAGCCTATGAAATGGTTTCTGCCCTCAATCTTGGCGATGGCAAAGAACACGGCCAAAATGCCGTTGCCGGGGCAAATACGCCTTTGGCCTGGGGTCAAGCCTCTTTGTATAGCGCCTCCACTATCTTCCTGAAAAATCTGAGAGAGCTGAAAGAGTAGCCCAGACGTCTTTGCAATGAGGCTCTAATTTTTCTATTAGTACTTTTTTGTATTAGTACTTCTACCATTGCCTTGTAAAGACCTATTAAGTAGTATGCGCTTGTCAAGTAAGCTCAGGTTGCATGCCAAAATTTACCGCCGACGTCGAAAAGCCATCAGCAGAAGGGCAAGCGCCTGACACTGCGCATCTTTTGGGGCAAAGTTATCTAGAGAAAGGGGTGGACAAAGCTGTCGGCTTAGTTATCTCAGACGAAAAAACTCGCAAAGAAGTCGACCACTACGGCACCGAACTGATTAAGACGGCCGCTCTCTTTACCCGCGGCAAATATGGCGCCATCGGCACAGTGGCACTATACGGTCTTGCTTCAGCTAGCCCAGATGCGCCCCTGGCAAGACAGGCTGAAGACTTTGCCCTAGGAGCTGTGAAAGGGGGAGCAACTCGCAGTCTGCTTAACCATGTCACAACCTCCTTCAGCTCAGCACCGACAAAAGGTGTTCTAGTAGGCATTGGCTCTCGGGCACTAGATATTACCGTCAGCCATGACACTTTTACGGCTCCCTCCAAAACCCTGACCCGCCTCAACCAAGAATTACTTGATCCCAAGGCACTACTTTTCGACGCGGCCACCTGGACCATGGGCGAAGGTCTCTTCAAGGGCGCCAATGGTCTACTGAAAGGATCTCTTACAAAAAATGCCATGGCTAGTTCAATTGCCATGGGTGGTTCCTTCGGCTTAGTCACCGGGGGCTCCAGCGAAATTGCCAGACAGAACAGCGCTGGTGAGAAATTCGACCTGACAAAAGTGCTAGAAAAGAGTCTGCTTGAAGGAGCAGTTACAGCCGCGGCTGGCGGTATTGGCCACAGACTGTCTCCGCGAGCAACAGTAGCCGAAACTCGCGTCGAAAATATTCAGCTCGACTACAAGCGACTGGAAAGCACTGCCAGTGGTATCAGCGACCACAAGGGCAGCAATACAATTGTCACTGGCGATGGACTGACTGTCTCTCAAGGAACTCAAGGTAGTCAAGGCACTCAAGGCAACCAATTCGCCGAGTTATTCAATCGGGCCAAACCCACTTCACCCTTCAGCCCCCATATACCGGCAGAACCCGGTCAAGAAGCGAAAATAAGCCCAGAAGCGAAACCTAGCCTAGAAGCGAAAGCAGAGCCCCAAGGGAAACCTGCAAGCCAGGTTACACAGTCCAGAGAATTCATTATTGATGCGGGAAAACCATCTCTGCAGGCACTACGCAGCCTAAATGCTGAGAATAGCTGGTTAAAAGTACGCGAAGTAATCAAAAACGAAGACGGATCGCAAACCATTGGACCGAAGAAAAATCTCTTTGTGCAAAAGCTCGGTGTCTCAGAGTCACTGCACCCCGATGCCGCCAAAGCAGATTTGATAGTAAGTTCACACCCAGAAAAACTATCCGAAGGTGACAAAGCCAAACACGTCTTCCCAGAAGCCGAGGGTAAAGTCTGGCTAACCACTGGGCGCGACAACCGCCTGCTGCTATCGACTGGCGATAACCCTGTGAGCCAGTGGCGTAAGCAAGGCTATATAGAGCCAGTGCGCTTAGACCACGGCACCACCACTCTTAGTGTTATGGCGCCACTGCACGTGGGAGAAATAGGAAAACTTGAAAGCCCTGAGAGTCAAGTCGAGTGGAGAGAATTCGACAGACAATTGGGCGAAGCGAAGAAGCTAGGTGTTGACTCTGTTTCAACTGATGTCTGGTGGGGTCTGGTTGAACCAGCCAAGGGAAAATTTGACTGGAGCTACTACGAAAAAATTAGCGACCATATCACCAAGGCCGGTCTGAAGTGGGTGCCGATTCTATCGTTCCACCAATGCGGTGGCAATGTCGGCGACAACATCAGCGTGCCACTGCCTAATTGGGTCTGGGGTGAACTAGGAGCAAAAACACCGAGCGGATCCGGTGAATCACTGAAATACAAAAGTGAGCAAGGTCACTCTAGTACTGAGTATCTTTCGCTCTGGGCAGACCATCTAGCAGTTGACCACTACAAAGCAGTAATGCAAGAGTTTCAAAATCACTTTGCCTCCCGCGCCAAAGATATCGGCGAGGTCAATATCAGCCTCGGCCCAGCAGGAGAGCTGCGCTACCCCTCTTATAATTCACACGATCAGCATGCCGGTTACCCGACGCGGGGCGCCCTCCAGGCCTACTCTGACTTAGCTCAAAGTTCATTTAAAGAATATGCCCTGGCCAAATATGGCGGTGCCGAAGGAGTAAGTAAGGCCTGGTCTATGCCAAACCTTACCGCTGATGCTATCAAGCCCCCCTCAGAAGCCGATGGTTTCTTCAAACGGGGTGATCATTTTAATATGCAATACGGTCGTGACTTCTTCGACTGGTACAACCAATCTTTAATTGACCATGGCCAAAGAGTGATGAGCACCGCAGTCGACGTATTTGGTCAACGCACTTCGCCTTTCTACGGCATCGACCTCGGGGCCAAAATTCCCGGAGTGCACTGGCGAGTTGGCCAATGGCAAGGCGGCAATGTCATTTTGGGCGACCGCATGGCCGAGCTTAATGCTGGACTAATTCGCACCAGTCGCGGTGACTGGGACAACAACCATGATGGCCGTGGTTATAGGCCACTGCTCTCAATGTTTAGCTCTCTGCAACCAGCCATACCAGGCACCGGTTCAAGAGTTGTGCCAGCTTTTACGGCCTTAGAAATGCCTGATGGAGTGGACGGACCAGCCGGACAGACTATGCCTAACACCCTGGCTAAATGGGTGGGAGAGGAAGCCAGTCGTCAAGGACTGTTCTTAAAAGGAGAGAATGCCCTCAATGGCAATCTCTATGATGGCGCCAGCTGGGACCGCATGAAAGCATTACTCAATCTACCCAAGCAACAGGGAGACTATCATGGACTGACCTTCTTGCGTATGTCCGATGTTGTAAACAACGATACGGCCAGAGCAAAAATCTCTGAAATGAATTATGCTCGTCGCTCGGTTGAAACCATCACCCAATTCTTCCGCAACTTCTTGCGAAAGTCAGCCTAGCTAGTATAAATAGGTCTACAAGTGCAAAAACCAGATTTGAGCTTGCTTGAAATCGGCAATATGAATTTCGGCTTTCTCGGCATCCAATTTGGCTGGGGCCTACAGCTGGCAAACATGAGTGCCATCTATAGCAAATTAGGTGCCTCCCCCGATTCTATTCCTATATTGTGGCTAGCCGGCCCGATAACGGGACTTCTCGTTCAACCACTGATTGGGGCCATGAGCGATCGCACCTGGAACAAGCTAGGTCGGCGCCGGCCTTACTTCTTAGTCGGCGCTCTATTTGCCTCATGCGCCTTGCTCTTCATGCCAACGTCACCATCTCTGCTATTTGCCGCCTCTTTACTCTGGATTCTTGATGCCAGTATCAACATTAGTATGGAGCCATTCAGGGCCTTTATTGCCGACAAGCTCAACGCCAAACAAAGCACCCTGGGCTTTATTATGCAGAGCTTTTTTATTGGCATTGGTGCCACCATGGCCAATGCCCTGCCCCTGCTCTTCCATCAAATGGGGGTGAGCGGAGTTGGTACTAACGGTGTGCCACTAACAGTCGAGTATTCCTTTAAGATTGGAGCGCTGATGTTCCTCTCTTGTGTGCTCTGGACAGTATGCTCCACCAAAGAATACCCCCCCGAAGATCTAGCCGCTCTAGAGCGCAAGCGGCAAGAAAACCCCGGCCTAGCTGGGCTCTTCAAAGAAGTCTGGCATGAAGTGCCTGCAGCTGTTATGGCCATGCCCGCAACCATGAAGCAACTAGCAGTGGTGCAAATATTCACCTGGTTAGGGCTCTTTTGCATGTGGATGTTTTTCGGTCTCACCACGGCTTTTTATATTTTCAAAGCGCCATCTGCATCTTCAGAACTGTTTGACCGCGGCACCGAATGGGCCGGATGGTGCTTCGCCATTTATTCGATTGTCTGTTTCTTAGTGGCCTTTCTTCTGCCAAAACTAGCCAAGGTCACTAGCAGAAAAACAGTTCATGCAACTGCTCTCACCCTCGGTGGCCTCAGCCTGCTTTCAGTTTACTTCATCCATGATCCACAGCTCTTGCAACTAACAATGATTGGAGTTGGTGTTGCCTGGGCGTCAATTTTATCGATGCCTTATGCCATCTTAGCTTCGGCCATACCACCGGGTCGCACGGGAGTCTACATGGGTGTTTTCAACTTCTTCATTGTCATTCCTGAAATTCTTGCTTCAATAGCGTTTCAACCACTGGTGAAATATGTATTCAACAATCAACCGGTATTTGTTGTAATGATGGGCGGAGCATCACTTTTAATTGCCGCTCTAGCAGTAAGCAGAGTAGAAGATCCCGGCGAAGCAGGAAGAATCTAAGTGACCAAGGTAGAACTTATTGCTCAACCAGTTCTAGCTGCCAGAGCCTCTCTTGGCGAAGGCGCAATCTGGGACAACGAGAAGCAGCGCCTCTACTGGATTGACATAAACAATTGCCTTCTCAATAGTTTTGACCCCCTCAGTGGTATTAACAAAGCACTGAAGCTCCCAGCAAAACCAGGTTGCGTCGTTCGTCGTGCCACTGTTAATGGTGGCGGCTTTATTCTTGGCATGGGGGGTGAATTTGTTCATCTAAGAGTGGTCGATGATCTCTCAGATAATATCCATACTATTTCAGTACTGGCTCACCCAGAAGAACACATAGTTGCCAATCGTATGAACGACGGCAAATGCGACCCGGCTGGTCGTTTTTGGTGCGGCTCTATGGACTTAGGTTGCAACTATCCCAGTGGCAATTTATGGATGTTAGACAAGCAGCAAAAACTGGCGCACAAGTTATCTGATGTCACCATATCGAATGGCATTGTTTGGAACAAGGCGAATGACACTATGTATTACATAGACACTGCCACCAATAGAGTTGATGCCTTTGATTATGACAACGATACAGCTATTATTTCTAACCGCCGCCCGCTGATAGAGAACCAATGGGGTGGGCACTTTGATGGCATGACCATTGATAGCGAAGACAATCTCTATATTGCAGTCTGGGGTGGCTCGGCCGTGCAAAAAGTGAGTTCAGTAAATGGCCAGCTCTTAGCCAGCATTGTTGTACCTGGAGTGCTCAATGTCACTTCCTGCGCCTTTGGTGGCGATAAGCTGCAAGATTTATACATCACATCAGCACAGCAAGAGTCACCAGCAAAGGAAGCTTATAGCGAAACCAATGGCGGTGATCTTTTCAAAATACACCTGAGCGACTGCCAGGGCCTACCAGCCTACCAATATTTAGGATGACTTCTTTACAGGATCTAGCCTAACCATATTCCACTGCTCAGTGTTTGTCTTGCTGAAATGCACAAGAATTGGGCTCTGTGGCTGCATTAAATTGGCCAATCCAGTATCGTAAATAACGGTCTTATTGCCCTCTACTTCAAAAGCCACTCGCATATTTTTCTTGTCGACAGCTCCCGAGACAACCTTGCACTCTTTGGTCAAAGCATTGTAGTAGTTGCCTCTAATGGCCCCTTTTTTATTGACGGCCAGCTGAAACATCATAGTCGAATTAGTTTGATCGCCTTGTGTAAGGGAGAAGACACCAAGTGACTTCCAGTCTTTGGCATCTTTCGACTCAGCGGCTGTTAAGGCTGCCGGTACAGCAGTCTTACTATTTTTCGCAGAAGTCGTAGACTGAGCAATGGGCATCGACTGAGCAATGATCTGGGCTTGAGTGTAATAATTTGCCGCTGTCTCACTCGGTTGATTACCGTAGTAGACAGTATCGCCTTGATAAGTGATGTTATTGCCGTAGTCATACTCGACAGGGGGAGTGGTGACTGGATAGTCCCAGAAAGAGGCTAAGTCATCCCAATCACCATAGCCATAAGCCCAATCATCGCCCCAGGCTCCGCCCCAAGCGTAGGGATAACGCCCCCACCAATCACGACGAAATAGACCGTCGTCACGGAAGGCATTGCGCACACCGACACCGCGGTCAGTCATAGCACTGGCCGACAATCCTCTGCCCACAGCCGCTCCGACACCAGTATCAGCTAGAGATCGACCAAAGCCGCCATCGGTAGCAAGACTTCTTTGGGAGCCAGCGTTCCAGACTTGATCAGCACCGCTGCGCAAAGCGCTCTCAGAGGTGTGATCGAGCACCGAATCGCCCCGATCTCCAAACATATCGCCGCCATAATCGCGACCGCCATAGCCATCACCATAGCCGCTACGGACTCCACCATAATCACGGCCGCCATAGCCATCACCATAGCCACTGCGCACGCCGCCATAGTCGCGACCGCCACCAAAACCGCCACCACCCCTACCGCCGCCACCACCGCCGCGAGCAAAGGCTTCGTGGGGTAATGCAAAAGCAGATAAAGACAAAGCCAGAAGTAAGCTAGCCGAAATGACTTTGCCACTCTTGGCTGTGAGACTAAAGAGTCTAGATCGCATAATCTTTTTTACCTATCTTCGAATATTACTTTGTAATCTCATTTAGGGTCGCGACGCATAACAAGAATTTCTTGAGTGTCGGGCAGTGACTTACCTTGCGAAAATCGCTTAGTCGATTTCCAGGTGTAGTTATTATCGTCAACCTTGTGCAAAACATATTGAGCACTAGCAAGGGTGCCGTCATGATCTGAGCCACGAGCGTTCACGAGCCAATTATCTGCATCCTTCTTCCAGCGGCCCATACCGAGGCCACCATCAGAGTTATAGTGCCAAGAGCAAATTGAATTGAGAACTGGGTTCCAACCAATGATCTCAGTCTCACTCGGGGTATTGCCATCGGCCTTGCTAGAATAAAAATTGACCAAAAGAAACTTTTTGTTAGCAGTGTATTCGCACTGTACGCGCAAGTCTGAGTTTGATTTCGCCCCCCAAGATCCCACCATCCAGGCCAGTTCAGAGATCGGCACCTCAGCAGCTCTAGAGGGCATCTCATGCTCAAATACTGAAATCATCTGCCAGTGACCACTTTCTTTACTATGAATAGCGGTATAGCGCGAATTGCCCGAGGGTAACTTGGTAGTGCCAACTTCTATAGCTATGTTATTGGCCGGGAACTTAACCGACTCAACATCAATCACCAATGGTTGTGGGGCATGGGCCTTAAATAAATCAGCAAACGACTTTTCAATTTGCTCTCGACCATGCAGTTTCTTACCGGACGCTTCAGTTAGACTGCCGTCAACTGACCACTGTAAGGCCAAGGCCTTGGCGTCACCTTTACCATAGCTAACGACATATTGCCTAGCCTGTTCACGGATGGCGGCTTCATCCTCAGATTTAATTGCTTCAGCATTAACTGAGACCTTTTGACTGGCTTTAGCTTCGGCCTTACTTATTGGGCCAGCAACACTTCCAAAAAATAGAATTCCTATTGATGCCAAGGCCACGCTTACAGGCCGATGATTGAAATACATACTCAATGGAAAAAGATCCTCCGTAAAACAGATATGAACCACTAATCTGTCTGAACTAAACGCTGAACTAAACGAAGCAATTGGTAAATGAAAGAAGTCTTTAAAGATTGCTTTCAAAGAGCTCCAATGGCCAACTGTGCGAGGCTTTTAGCGACTTACGTGATAACGACGGTGGCGTTGGCGCATTCAAACGATACGTCAGTTCCCATAAAGAGCATTTTGAGAAGGTCGCGATAAAACCCATATAGAGGAATTCTCTCAGCAACCTGGTCTCTCATCTGATCGCGCTTGAGCTTGAAAGAGCTATGAGAAGGTCCAGACATATGGTCTAACTCTAAATAATAGTTATTGAGCGGCTGAACCTGCACTTCAAAGAGTCGCTCGTGCCATTGCACTACACTCTTGATGGCTTTCCAGCCAGTCTTCTTCATCTCAGTAGGTAAGCAAGTCAGATAATTTTTGGTTTCCACAATTTCAACCAGGCGGTCACCTTTAATTGAGCCATTACTCAATATGCCAAAATCTTGCAAAGCACCAAGGCGCTCCCAATCAATGTCGATGGCGGTCATTGCCTCGAGGCGATCGTGCACAGCCAGACAGGTGGCCTCGTCATCACAGACTATCTTGATACCAAAAATATCTTTGACATATTTGCTGTAATGGCGCAATTGCTTATCGCGACTAACCAGCTCATCAATCACAAAAATTTCGTCAGTAACTTTATTCCATAGTTCTTCTTCAGCCTTGACTCTACTAGTCAAACGATTCACGCCATCAGTAGCTCGGCCTCGCGGCAGGTACTCAATAAAATTGGCCGAGAGCTCGAGCGGCACCCACTCGAAATTCTTTCTGTAGCGAAAGTTATCGAGCATATGTTTGCCCAGATCAATATCGGTTACCGAAAACAACATGTCCTGGGTAATGCGTTCGCGAATGAGAAACGGCCTGTCTTCATCACTAGGCAACAGACCAATGACATTGCTATGTAGCTCGAAGTCATCTTCTAAAAGCAAGGTAGAAAGTAGATGCGAGAGTAAATGGAGATTGCGTTCGCCATCTAAAATATTCTGGCGAAAAGACTCACGCACCTGGGCCATCAAATCGCGTGAAAGTTCGATTTTGATATGACTATCAGGATTAGCTTCTTGCTCTGCCTTTTTCTCAGCTAGATAAGAAATAAATTGATGCAGCACTGGATCGTGCATAACCATCAATAGCGGAGAGTGAAGAATACTCATAAACTGATCTCGAATAACTAAAAGCACTGCTGCAAGTATAAAGCGAAAATCATTCTTGACCAGCTAGCACTGTTGTTCTGTAAACGAATAAGGGTCAACAGCGAATCAAACTGATGTCAGATCGACGCTTGACTACCGCGTACCGTGCCAAATTGATGATTTTGAGGCTCAAACAATTAAAACCGCCTTAAAGCTGTTTACTATCCCGTGATGTGCGGCCGTTTACAGCAGGCAAACAGGTATAATCGGCAGCAATGCACGTGACAGCGTGCTTTTTTGTTTAGGGAAAGCTCATAAATGATCATCGTTAACGAAGTCTCAAAAGGCTACGGTTCTCGCACACTGTTCGACAACGTCTCAGTCAAATTCAGCCCAGGCAACAGATATGGCCTCACCGGCCCAAACGGCGCTGGCAAATCTACTTTCATGAAAATTCTCACCGGCGAGCTAGAAGCGTCTAACGCTGGCACCATCACTCGACCTCGCAAAGTAGGCGTGCTCAAGCAAGACCAATTTGCTTATGACAATGAACGCATCATCGATACAGTTGTGATGGGCAACGATATTCTCTGGCAAGCATTCAAAGAACGGGATGCCCTCTGTGAAGTCGAGAATTTGACAGAAGAGCAAATGAACCGCCTGGGCGAACTCGAAGTAATCATCGCCGACGAAAACGGCTACACCGCTGAGTTTGAAGCTGCCGAAATTCTTCGAGGCATCGGCATCGAAGACGCCGACCACGAAAATCTTATGAGCACTCTTGCCACTGACTACAAGTTCCGCGTGCTGCTAGCCCAAGCACTGTTTGGTGAACCACAAGCCGTGCTGCTCGACGAACCGACCAACCACCTTGACCTAGAATCAATTCACTGGCTAGAAGAATTCCTCTGGCAGTACGAAGGCATACTCGTAGTAATCTCGCACGACCGCCACTTCTTGAACTCAGTTTGTACTCACATTGCCGACATCGACTATGACACCATTATTGTCTATCCAGGCAACTATGACGACATGGTCGAGCATAAGATGCAGGCTCGTCAATCAATCGAAGCAGCCAACAAAGACAAAGCGAAAAAAATTGCTCAGCTGCAAGAGTTTGTGCAAAGATTCGCAGCCGGTCAGCGCTCTAGCCAAGTGCAATCAAGACGAAAAGAAATGGTAAGACTGGCACCAGAACAGATGAAGCGTTCAAATATTCAAAGACCTTTTATCCGCTTCGAACAAGAGAAACCCTCTGGCCGTGAAGTTCTTCAAGTAAAAAACTTGACTAAATCCTTCGATGGCAAAGTACTATTCAAAGACTTCAATATCGATTTGCTGCGCGGCGAAAAAATTGCCATCATTGGCTCAAATGGTGTTGGTAAAACTACCCTGTTGCGTTGCCTGATGAATGAACTAGCACCAGATTCGGGCACGGTCAAATGGACCGAAGCAGCAACTTGGAGCTACTATCCGCAAGACTACCACGATGCAATAACCCCTGGTAGCACCGCACTTGATTGGTTGATGCAATACATGGTTGATGAAGGTCACCAGCATGTGCGCGGTCTTCTGGGTAAGATGCTCTTCTCCGGAGAAGACAGTTTGAAACAAACTGAGAATCTCTCAGGAGGCGAAGCCGCTAGACTGCTTCTCGCTCGTATGATGATGCAAAAAAATCCAGTCTTAGTTCTGGACGAACCAACCAATCACTTAGACCTAGAAGCTGTATCAGCACTAGCTGAAGGGCTCTCTACCTTCCCTGGAACAGTCTTTGTCGTCTCCCATGACCGCGATTTGATCTCTGATGTCGCCACTCGCATTCTGGCCTTCACAGCAAGCGGCTTGCGTGATTTCCAAGGCACCTATGAAGAGTATCTCCAAGATAATCCTCTAAAAGAGTTGGCTGGCAAAGGCAAACGATAAACTAGCAAATAGACGCTTAGATACTCAGACAATTTGGCATAAGTAAGCTATGTCTAGCAGTAGCGACGATCATCTACCATCCACTAGCCTCTTTCGCGCCTTCGCTAAGAAAGGCACGGTGGAGAGAGCCGTATTGCTTGATTGCTTCCAGGCTAGCGGCATTCTTGAGGATGATCCACGGGGCGGCGCCCTCTTTAAGGCCATTCGCAAGGCTGGTGAAGAGATCGACGCCGAAAGCTTCCAAATGCTACAAAATGTCAGCCCTGCTTTATTTGAGCAAGTTTTGACTGGCCAACTGGCCATTCCTCGCTTTAGTGAATTTCGTCAAGAAGTAGAGCTAATATTCGAGCGAGTGTCCCATAATCACGATGGCCAGCTCGCCAATTACATCCCCCAGCTAGAGCGGGTTGACCCAGACAAACTGGCAGCATCGGTCTGTTCAGTGGACGGCCAACGTTTCTCTCTGGGCGATAGCGAAGACTTTTTCTGTGTGCAATCTTGCTCAAAACCAATAACCTACTGTCTTGCTCTTGAAGATCAAGGCGAAGAGGTTCTACACCAATATGTAGGTACAGAGCCAAGCGGTAAAACATTCAATGAGCTTACTCTCAATGCCAAAGGCTTACCACATAATCCGATGATTAACGCTGGCGCCATCATGTGTGGTGCTCTGATCAAACGTGGCGCCGATGCCTCTGATCGCTTTGACTATGTTATGAGCAAATGGAAAGAGTGCGCTGGCAACATGAAGATAGGTTTTGACAATGCCGTCTATCTTTCGGAGAGACAGACCGCCGACCGTAACTTTGCCTTAGCCTATTTTATGCGAGAGAAAAAAGCCTATCCGCCTGATGTCAACTTACTCGACATTCTCGAATTTTACTTCCAGTGCTGCTCGATAGAAACAACCACCAAAGCCATGGCTGTGATTGCTGCGACCCTCGCCAATGGTGGTAATTGCCCCCTCACGGGAGCACAGGTATTTCGACCAGACCATGTTAAAAACTGTCTTTCACTGATGTCTAGCTGTGGTATGTACGATTTTTCTGGTGAATTCGCTTTTCGAATTGGTATTCCAGCAAAAAGCGGTGTTTCTGGAGCCATAATGCTAGTAGTGCCCAATGTGGCTGGCCTAGCGGTTTGGTCGCCGCGCCTAGATGAGCTAGGCAATTCAGTTAGAGGGGTCGATTTCTGCCGCCAATTAGCATCTCGCTTCAAGTTTCACACATTTGACAGCACCACAGGTCTAACTGACGACCGCCTTGACCCCAGACGCAATCTCTATGAATCACGCCTCAGTGGTATCAATGCCTTTTGCTGGGCAGCCGCCGAAGGAGATGTGGCCGAAATGCGCCGCCTGGTAGCTCGGGGAATCAACCCCGATGTGGGCGACTACGACGGGCGCACAGCCTTGCACTTAGCCGCTTGCGAGGGCCGGGTAGCGGCCTTACGTTATCTCATCGAGTTAGGAGTCAACCTCAACAGTGTCGACCGCTGGGGCAATACACCACTTGACGATGCCATGCGAGAAGCCCAGAGCAAAGATAGCCACAAGCCAATCATTGCCATGCTCTCGGAGCACGGTGCTAAACATAAGAACACAGTTAGAAGTGCCGCAAACTAATACTCTATAATTCAGCAATGCAAGCAATAGACCCACTCAGTGTCATATATAAATCGGTCGGCGGCGAAGGCCCTTACTACCAGCTGGTCGAGGCATTTTATCAAGGGGTCGAGAAAGACCCGCTGCTACGCCCGCTCTACCCAGAAGATCTAGGTCCTGGCAAAAAGCACCTAGCCCAATTTCTCATTCAGCGCACCGGTGGAGCGACCACTTACAGCGACGAACGAGGCCATCCGCGTATGCGCGGCCGCCATATGCCTTTCAAAATTGGCCAGGCCGAACGCGATGCCTGGGTGACCAATATGGAGGCGGCCCTTGAGGTTGTGCCGGAGTTTCAAGCTCACAAGGCCACCCTGAAAGAATTCTTCGCCAGTTTTGCCACATTCATGATTAATCAACCCGGTTAAGACCTAGCAATGGCTGTTTTTGATTAGCCTCTGCCTTGACGGGGATAATCTAAATAGGACTATTTGGAACTTAGGGCATTATATGACCGATGGCCATTCGCTAACTAGTGGAGCGCTTCTACAAATAGCTTTGTCGGCCCTGACAAATCATTCAGCCGACGAGGCTGAAGAGAAACTAGCATCAATAATTACTTCTATTGAGCAACATTACGGTGAGAACCAGAAAGAAGTTGCCAATGAATTGCAGCGGTTAGCCAAAGAAATTGAAAATAGTGGCCAGATAGAAAAAGCCATTGAGTTTAAGCAGCGCACCACCGAGCTAATGCTACGCATTTCCATGGAAAGGCGCCGAGGCCTAAGAGAAAGCCGTACTCCTATGGCAGAGGTCAATTCTAATCCTGTGCAGGCTTACTCTCCCCCTGCAGTGACACATTCAGCACCAACACCAGCAGCACTTCCGCCAGTTATTGCGCCAAATAACGCCCGTACCACAAGAGCAAATCTCGGTGCTCTCTCACCCAGCTCGGCCGATTCAATACTGGGCAAGAATACCGGGGCCAGTCTATTTGAATCAATTCACTATGTAGTACAAAGCTGTGGCAATTTTGAAACTGAACTTCATTTCTATAGTGATGTTTTAAAAGGCAAAATGACATGGAAGTCAGACGACCTTCATCGCCGCGCAGCAGCCATTCGCCTGGCCGCTGGCCCTGAGTTAATTTTAGTAGAAAGTCAAATTCCAGCTCCCAGCCTCAATGTCTACCTGGTCACCACTATTGGTGCCGCCCGTGAGATTCTTGAGAGTTATGGTTTTCTCAAACGAGGTGAGTTAAAGACACCGCTAGGACACGCCTTGATATTTAGCGGCCCTGACGGCAGCACCCTTGCAATAATTTCAACCAGTGGTAAATAGAGAAAAGTCGCAGTAAACAATGGAGAACAACAGTGAGCGAAGTAAAAGCAGAAGTGGAAAAAGATGACTTTGAAAAATCCTGGGTTAGCAATTATGTGCCAAAAGACTCAGCAGCTGATGCCATTTTGCAAATAAAAGACTATGCCTACAAAGCCTTTGACAAGCTCGATTCAGACGGCAATGGCTACATTGAAAAACACGAATTAGAAGCCCATCTCAAAGACGAGAACACCCCAGCAAGAGAGAAATCATTCATTACTTTCTTGCTAAATAATCAACAAGCGATTGCCGATGCCGTGCACGAAGGCAGCACTAGCGTCAAGGGCGGAATCACAAGACTAGACCTAGAAGCCTATTTCAAGCTGGTTTTGGCCATGTTTAAGGGTTGACATCAAGCAAGTTTTTGCATTTGATTATGGTTTTCATCACCGTCTGGTAATAATTTAAAGATTCCGAGATGCTTTCCTATAAGCACTCTTGGCCTTTTGCGTGGCAACAAATTTTCTGCATTTGAACTACTGCTGGTATCATTTGAAAAGTAACCCATAGGTAGTATCTGTGCCCCATTCAAACTGCGAACACGAGCACAACCAGCTAGAGAGCCCTGGGCAAAATCAGCCAGAGCACAAACACGGCCACGACCATTTTGAAGTGCGCCAACAAAGCCGCAGTAAACTGACAATCGTACTGGCTCTAACCACTGGCTTCATGCTGGTTGAGGCAGTGGCTGGTTGGTACACAGGAAGCCTTGCCCTCATTGCTGACGCTGGCCACATGCTAGGTGATGTTGCTGCACTGGCGTTGGCCCTCTTCGCCGTCTGGCTATCGAGTAAGCCGGCCGGGCGTTCACGCACCTATGGTTTCCATCGCAGCGAGATTCTGGCTGCCCTGGCCAATTCGGTGCTCCTTGTGGTGATATCAATAGCAATTTTCTGCGAAGCAATTCATCGCTTCAGCATGCCACCTGAAATTCAAAGCACACCAATGCTAGTAGTGGCAGTGCTTGGTTTGATAGTCAATTTAATATCGATGAAGTTACTGGGAGCTCACAGTCACGGCTCACTCAACGCCAAAGCTGCTTATCTTGAAGTTTTTTCCGATATGCTCGCTTCGTGTGCTGTGATTGTGGCTGGTTTGCTCATCATGTTTACCGGTTGGTACCTGGCTGACCCAATACTAAGCGCCATTCTCTCAATCTTCATAGTGAGCAGAACCTGGGGTCTACTAAAAGAATCTGTTGAAATATTGATGGAGAGCGCACCGCGCGAATTTGACTTAGAGGCCCTAACCAAAGCCTTCTTGACTGCAGAAGGTGTTGTGCAAGTTCATGACTTACATGTCTGGACAATCACCTCTGGCCTACTCGCCATGAGCTGTCACCTTACCATCGAGCCGAAAGCAGATTCGCAAGCAGTGCTCAATCAGGTCAATGCCTTGATGGAAAAAGATTTCAAAATAAGCCACACCACTATACAAATTGAGTTGGCAGACTCAGAGCGCAAGTGCAACGATATTTGCGCAGTCTCTTAGTTAGCCGCCATTTCTCTTGATTTGGTTATCCCAGCCTTGATTTTGCAGGCTTCTAGGAGTACCTGCATCTTTAATAGCTCGACCTAAATCGCTACTGTCCACCGCATCTCCGACGGCTTTCTTGCCAGCACTCAATTTATCAGAGATAGAATCGATGACCCCACCAATAGTCTTTCCAAGAGTTGGGCTATCATCCGTCACGGTAAGCTTCCCGTCAGCCAAGCCCACGGTCATCTTATTTTTGCCAGCCGTAACTTTAACAGCGTCGGTATGACCATCTTTGTCAGAGTCTACGATCTGAAGACCTGGAAGGCCCTTAGATTCAGCCTTTGAGCCAAGCAAATCCATGAAGATTTTCTGGTCTTGCACAGTGTTGAGGGTATCCTGAACGCATTTGACATCACCAGTCTTCATGCAGTCGACAGTCTTATCAAGCTTCTGCCAGCCGGTTTGTGCGTCGCTCATAGTAAATGCCCTCGTTCCCAACATTAGATACATTACATATTGTTATTGGCATTTTCTGGGCTTTTTAAACAAAAAAGAGTGAAGTACCTCACGGTACCTCACTCTTTTAATGATTATTCGACTGTCGAAAGGCTTATTAGTAGCCGCGTGGTCTAAATACTTGGTTCAACAGTATGTTGATTCCGGCCCCCTTAAGGGCGTCTCCGCCCGAGCCTCTACCAACGATAGCTCCAACCACACCATCTCTGACAATCTCTTGGCCGAGGTTTCTATCGTTGTAGCCACGGTTATAGCGGGGGTCATAATTAGGGTCATATACTCTGCCATTGCGACCGTGGCGGCCATACTGCTCATCAGGGTAGAACGGAGGAGTGGCAACATCAGGATAACGATAGCGAGGATCTTGACGGCCATAATAGGGCTCTGGCTGATAGCGCGGGTCAACTATCGGCTGACGCGGAATTTCACGAGAATAATTACCGTCCTGGCGTCGAGCGTAGGCATCGGCCATTTCTTCTTGGCGATAAATATTGCCGATACAGAATCTCTGGCCATCGGCACGATTGATAACAATTTCACCATTACGAGAAACAGCTAAATTGTCGCCATACTGAGGATTCTCGATTGCCGCCAACTGACGCACTGTGTTTTCAAATTGCCGAGGTTGCATGGTGTAAGCATCGCGCTGCAAGGCATCCATTACGGTTCTTGCATTGCCGTTGTCTAGTTCTCTTGCGAGATCACGCGGACTCTCAGGATTAATACCCCGACCATTTCTGTTGTCGCATGGATCGCAATCGCCTCTGCCCATCGTCAGTACCTCTTAGAACTCCGAACCGCTTATACATCTATTTAACCCTCTGCCAAGCAGAAGGGGAATGGGGAATCTACGCAGCAACCTTAAATATGATCTCCCTAAACCGTTGACCGCAACAGTTATGCTTGCATCGAGTGCTTAAAAACAGATTCAAGACAAGATAGGAGCCTAGGTGAACAGCATGTGCCCCAGAGAGAACAACAAAAGAAAAATCAATTTATCTGCTGCCGCCCTGATCACACTGATGTTATTCCCCTTTAGCCAGGCTTTTGCGCTGACCGACAGCGAAATTACTAGCGCCGTTCGCAAAAAGAGTGGACCGTGGATGGCAAGCGAGCTAAAAGGACGAAAGTTCACTGAGACCAAGCACTATGCGGAGGCGGCCAAGATATTCACTGAGGTTATGGCCGAAAGAAAGGCCCTCGCCCTTGACCTCCAAACCGAGCAACTGGCTCTGGCTGAAATCTATGAAAAATGGCAGAAGCCAGCCCAAGCAGAAGCAATGTACAAACAGGCAATCGCTGACCGCGAACAAACTGCTGGGGATGAAAGCCAAACCCTGGTTTATTCTTTGCAGTCATACAGCGATTTCTTGAGCCGTCAAAAGAATGGCGCCGCTGCAGCCGCTCAGAAAAAACGCATCATTTATATAAATTCCCAGGGCACTAAACCGCCCAAAGAGCTAACGGCACTGCTCAAATCGGCTGCCCCAGCGATTGAAAAAGCCGCCAGCGCCGTAAAAATTGGCCAGCTCTATCTCAAGCGAGACGAGGAGCGCCGGGCCCTGCACTGTTTCAATAAGGCAATAGTGCTCGACCCGAAGAATTCTGACGCCTACGAAGGTCGGGGGGAAGTATTTAATAGAACAGAGAAAGAAAGCCTGGCCCGCCTTGACTTTGATAAAGCTATCTCCCTTAACCCTAAAAATACCCAGGCTCTATTTCACCGGGCCTTGCAACTGCGGGTAAAGAACAACGAAAAGGCAGCTCTGGCAGACTTCAACCAGGCCCTGGCAGCCGCCCCTAACGATACTGAAATACTGGGTTATCGCGCCAAACTGCAACAAGATTTGCACCACTATGATTTGGCAGTCAAAGATTACTCCCAGGTTTTGGACCTAGACAAAAATGCTGAATGGGCACGTTGTCAGCGCGGGCTCTGCTACCAAGATATGAAACAATTTGACAAGGCTTTAGCTGACTTTTCGGAACTAGCCCAAAAGTATCCCGATGATTCAAACTATACAGAGTTAAAAACTAAAGCCGAAAAAGCAGTAAAAAGCCACAAATAAAATGACAGAGAAAGTAAGCAAGAGCGAGCTGACCAAGCTAAGAGCATTCTTTGCAGAATATGCACCAACCTGTGTGCATAAAGCAGAAGGCATGCTCAAGTATCGCTACACCACACCGACTTATGCAGTAAAAGGCGGTGCAGTAAAAGCCGGTGCTGACGATCAAGCAGCTGTGCCTGAGCGCTCGCTGACCGGTCACTATCTGCAAATGTATGACTGGGATGCCTGCTTCTTCGCCCAGGCAGCTCACCTGACCAAACTGCCCGAGCTAAAGGGTCTAGGTCTTGATGTGGTAGCAAATTTTCTTAGCCTCAAGGGAGCCAATGGTCAAATACCCCGCACCATTTCGCCCCAGCGTATTTGGGATCAAGGAGATCAGTGCAAGCCATTTCTGGTGCAAACACTATGGCGAGAATTTAGCCGGGGTGATCAAGCAACAAATGAGAAGATTGGCCACTACATTGATGATCTTGATTGCTATTTGAAATTTTTTCAGAGAGAACGGCAAAAAGAATTTGGTCTTTACCACTGGCGCAACGTTTTAGAAAGTGGCGTTGATGACAATCTTGCCCTAATAGCCCCAAGAGAAGCGGCTAAAGATGAAGACGAATCGGTGGGCAAATTTCCTGATGGAGCAATACTAGCAACAGATCTAAGTAGTTATCTTGCTCGCGAATTTCTCTCTTTTGCTGATCTTTGTGCTCATTTCAAACGGCCGCAGTTAGAAGCTGAATATCGCGCATCAGCAAAAACTTTGACTGAAGCAATTGAAAGCAAACTCTGGAACGAAAAACTTTCGCTCTATTGCAATTACAACCCTATAGATAAAAACTCAGTTGAACTACGCAGCTGGACTGGCCTGGCACCAGTATTGATGGACCTGGCCTCAGAAGAACACAGAGAGCGAGTAATACACGACAACGTTCTCAACACTGACCATTTCTTACGAGCTCAGGGTCTAGCATCCCACGCCATATCCGAGCCCTTGGCCAACCAACAAAGGCGCGGACTCTACGGCCGGGCCATTGTCTCTAATTGGCAAGGGCCGGTTTGGGTTCTCCCCAATGCACTGGTGGTGCGTATCTTAAACAAGTATGGCTACAAAGAAGAAGCCCGCGATATTTCCGCTCGGGTTGTGAAGACTCTACTGAATAGCTTGAGCAACTATAATACTCTGTTCGAAAACTATGATGCTGACACCGGCAAAGGTCTCTGGGCCCCGCAATTTATGAGCTGGAATATTCTTGCCCTGGAGCTAATTGAAACACTGGAATAATTTTGGAGTAATAGTGCGCCTCTCTCTCTTATCAATTACTTTGCCCAGCCTATTGTTATTTGGGTTTTTAGCAGGCAATTTCATGTCACTTCCGGTCAATGCTACAGAAGAAAAAAGAGCTGAGCAGAAAACGCCAGAGCAAGCCGAGCTTGATAGACCAAGGTTAGTGATAAAAAACGGCAGCATCTTCATGGTGCTCGACCCAAACGGCGCTATGAGTGCAGGTTTGTCGGCCCCCTATGGCCTCTATCTCAATGACACGCGTTACTTGAGCGGTCTAACAATTTCAGCCTCTGGTGAGCAACTCAAGGCGCTCTCTAGCGAGACAAAAGATGGCTACAAAGCTACTTTCAACTACCAGACCAGCAATAAGATAACCATTGATCGTGAGATAGTGATCACCCCGGCCAACAGCGATGGCGCTTCTTTAGTAGTAGAAAGACTAACACTGAAAAATCCCACAGTGCAAGCCAAAGACATCGATTTGAAAATCAACTTCAACTTTGATTTCAAAGATATGTTCGAAGTACGTGGCCAGGCAAGAAAAGCTCACGGTACATCAAAAGCCGAGTTAACCAGCGACCAGGTCAAATCAAATTACACAGGGCTCGACAATAAAGTTCTCACCAGTGCCATTCAATTTAGTAAGCCAGATAACCTGACTAATAATCAAGCTCTCTATAAAATAAAGCTAGCTGCCGGAGCAAGTAAAACAATTGAATTTGCAGTTTTGCCAGAACCAAGTGGCAATTCAAAAATTGACTTTACTTTACAGCAGAGGCTAGCCGACAAAGCCTTTGAAAGCTGGACCAGGAGCAATGTTGCCATAACCTGCGACAAACCTGAACTGAATCAAGTGTTTTCTCAGGCTGTTCGCGATCTCTATCTTTTAAAAATAGACACCCCCCGTGGCCCCGCTTTTGCAGCCGGCCTACCCTGGTACAGTGTGGCTTTTGGTCGAGACCAAGTAATAACAGCTCTGCAAATTCTAAACTTCGCCCCAGACAGTGCCAAACAAATCATTGAGCTACTGGCCAATTATCAAGGCAAAAAGGAAGACAAATTTACTGAAGAGACGCCCGGCAAAATCATGCATGAGCTGCGCACGGGAGAAATGGCGCGCACCAGAGAAATTCCCTTCATTCCTTACTACGGCACAATCGACGCTACACCACTCTGGCTTGTGCTCGTTAGTCGCTATGTTGAAAGCAGCGGCGATCTAGAGCTTGCTCGTCGTCTCTGGCCCAATATAGAAGCGGCACTGTCATACTTAAAAGCCAATACCACTGACGATTTTCTCTTTTATGGCCAAGCTGTGGATGACAAAGTTGATGGTAAAGAACCAGCTTTGACCAATCAGGCCTGGAAAGACTCAGGTGATTCGGTAATGCATAGAAACGGCAAGTTGGCCACGCCGCCAATTGCCATTTGTGAGGTACAGGGCTATTTGTATGATGCCTGGCAAAGTGGTGCCTACTTAGCAGAAAAACTTGGCAAAGTCGAAGAATCCAATAGTTTGAGGGAAAGAGCAAAGAAGCTAAAAGAACACTTCAAAAAGTCTTTCTGGCTAGCTGAACAAAACTATGTCGCCCTCGCTATTGACGGCACCACAGAACCTTGTTCAGTAATTGCCTCCAACCCTGGTCACTTACTTAGCTCTGGCATAATTGACAAAGAAGAGGCAACGGCTATTGCTGAGCGTTTGCTCAAGAGTGACATGTTTAGCGGCTGGGGAATTCGCACCCTATCGAGCAAAGAAAAAGCTTACGACCCGGCCAGCTATCATAACGGCTCAATCTGGCCCCACGACAATGCCATGATAGTCGCTGGGCTGCGCAAACTTCAACTTCGCAAAGAAGTAGCAACAGTAGTTACTCCACTTTTAGAAGTAGCGATGCAGAGCAAAGACAAACGTCTGCCTGAATTATTTTGTGGTTACCCAAGAGAGCAAGAGAAAACCCCACGCCCTTACGCTGTATCATGCGTGCCACAGCTGTGGTGTGTCGGTAGCGTTTTTAGCATGATCGAAAACCTCTCTGGACTTGTCGGTCGAGGCCAAGTGGTTGAAGACCATCCACAACTGCCCCCAGGGGTCAACTGGCTGAAAATGGAAATTCCAGATAGTGTCAGGAAACAGCTTCGGATCGTTCAAATCAGGCGCCAAGACAAAAGCGAGCTGGTCACTGCAACTATTTCGGTTCGAGAGCTCAAGCGCTAACACCTGACAATTTATAAATAGTGACAGCTTTTCTATAAAGAAGGGCAAACCGGCGCCGCTTAGGCTATTATGCATGATGTTTCCAAACGCCTATTGACTACCGTATTCACTTGAGAGAATCTTTGACCATGACAGACCTGCGTACCTTCGACCCCAACTCAGTTGGCCAGAAAACAGAAAACATTTTCGGCCTGCCATTTACTGCAGACGAGGCCGCAATAGCTGTCATACCAGTGCCATGGGAAGTGACAGTCTCTTACCGCGAAGGCACAGCAAGTGGGCCAGAAGCCATTCTTGCTGCTTCATACCAGGTTGACTTGTATGACCCAGACTATGTTGATGCCTGGAGAATTGGTCTGGCCATGGAAGAAATTCCTACCGAATTGCGCAACCTCAATGACGAAATGCGTCCCACGGCAGAAGAATATATTGGCATGCTAGAAGACGGTCACACCCCAGAAGACCACCCATTGATGAAGCAGATGCTAGAGAAAATCAATGCTTCCTGCGAAAAAATGAACCAATGGGTACAAGAGCGTGCCGCTGAACAACTAGACCGCGGTGCCATCGCTGCCGTGCTCGGTGGCGACCACAGCACACCGCTAGGACTAATTCGCGAATTGGCTAAGCGTCACGATTCCTTCGGCATTCTGCACATCGATGCCCACGCTGATCTACGTGATGCCTACGAAGGCTTCACCTACTCCCACGCCTCAATTATGTTCAACGCTATAAAAGAGCCGACTCTGACCAAGCTAGTGCAAGTTGGCATTCGTGATTATTGTGAGATGGAAGCAGATCTGGTGGCATCATCAGACGGTAGAATCGTCAGCTTCTATGACCGCGACATCAAAACAAAAATGTTCGAAGGCATGAGTTGGATGCACATTTGCCAGGAAATAGTAAGCCAACTACCAGACGAAGTTTATGTCAGCTTCGACATTGATGGCCTCGACCCGAAACTCTGCCCTAACACTGGTACACCAGTACCGGGAGGCTTAGAATACGAACAAGCACTATATTTGGTGCGGATGGTAGCAGAAAGTGGCCGCGTAATTATCGGCTTTGATGTCAATGAAGTAGCCCCTGGTGATGAAGATGAATGGGACGCCAATGTTGGCGCTCGCTTACTTTATCGTCTAGCCAATCTAACAGCGAAGTCAAACGATCAATTTTGAGAATTTGAAAAGCAACTATATCAAGCCCATTTTTCAACTGATCGTACTGGCACTCTTTGTTTGCCTGGGCGAGCGTGCCGCCTGGGGCCAGGGCTGAGCAGCCGCACGTGGTGTGGTCCCAGGTCTGGGAGCAGGGTCAGGTAAGTTTCAGTTATCAGTTGGCTGGCGTGCTGCGAGAGCTGACAAGTCATACAATGGCACAGACTATAATTCGACATTTACGAATAACTGGAAGCCCTATATGCGCCAGAGTGTGCTTGATGTTTCAGCACGCTATTACATCAATCGACGGGTAGCAATAGTTGGTACGCTCCCAGTATCGATGAACAACTTCAGCATGATCTATCCACCCAAAGGTCCAGGCATTGGCCAGAGAGACGGTTGGAATATCAATGGTGTGGGCGACCTTGGCTTAGTTACCCAAGTGTCCCTAGTTGATCCCAAAGACCATCCATTTGAAAATTGCATAATCGGACTAGGTATGAAAATACCCACAGGCAACTGGGATGAGCGCCGAGTAATTCCCAATCTCAACGGTCAAAACTTTGCTAGTCGAGCCGTCTATCCCGCGGCAGTCATGCCCGGCGATGGTGGCACCGGCATTATCGCCACCCTTGATGCCTATAAGACCTTTCGCGTAAACCGCTTTATGCGAGGCAAAACCCTCTTTGTAGCAGGCTCCTATCTCTCCAACCCACGTAATACCAACGGCACTTCGTCAATCATTGGTAGCGCTGGTGTGCCTCTAACTCCAAACTTCTTAGATGAGCTTACTAATTCAGTTGCTGATGCCTATAGCTTGCAAACAGGGCTTTCAATGAAAGTGCCGGGCACCTGGAACAAGCCCAAGCTCAAGGGGTTGAGAATGAGGGTTGTAGGTCGCTGGGAAGGGGTAAGAGCCCACGACTTATTTGGACCAGCAGGCGGCTACAGGCAGCCCGGCTGGGCCATGTCGGTTGGCCCAGGTCTAACCTATGCCAATGGCAAAGATGTCTTGATGATTGACGTGCCCATTGTCTTTTCCCGCTATATCAACGCCAGTCGCTCAGCTGTGCCAGGCCCATCAAATGGCGCCACACCAGCACCGTTCAACCCCGAACGCAATCTTGGGCTGGTGGCACCAGTGAGTATCACTATGCGCTATGTGCGCAGTTTTTAGAGCCCCTATGCGGTTAGCTAAACTGAAAAATCAGTTTGGGCTTCTCCTTGTTCCTCTGCACCAATCAAAGCTTCTAGCTCAACCCTCAGTTGAGCGAAGCCCTCAAAGCCATTATCAATAGAAAGTTTTCGGCTTTCATCTAAGCGCAGATGCATGCACGAAAGAATTACCGATTGCAATTTCTCACTGATTTCACTACTGATATTGCAAGGCAGAACAACATTCATTAGTGGTGTGAGATAAGGCTGCAATAATGAATTTCTGAAGTTGATCAAATCGACTAGATCTTGAGCCGCACAAACCGGTGCTCCAGGAGCGCTGCTGGCCATGGGATGAACGCCAGTCAGGGCTTCCCACAAACAAATACCAACAGCCATCAAATCATCAGGCTCTAAAAGTGGGTAATATGCCGGAGTAGAAATCATGCAAGTATCAAAGACGCCTTCTAAGCAATGCAGCGGGCCAAAATAACCAGGATCGATTAGTTTGATACCACTAACATCACCGCTTTCATCACACTCAATAAATATATTATCGGGAGTCAAGTCGCCATGATAGGCATTGGGCATGGCTTCCATAAAGCTAGCGAGCAAATGAAACAATGCCAGAATCTGTTTCTGTGTCATTTCATTTTCGGCTAACTGCTTACGCAAAGTGCGGCCGCGCAAGAGAGGCATGGCATAATAAGAGCGCTCAAGACAAATGCCACTACTGTCGACAGGCACGAGCAAAGGCCCGGCAAGCTCTTGCAGCCTAATCAATTGCATTTGCACCATCATGTCAGGGCTAGGAGTAATAGGACCAGTTTGAAAAGGAATTACCTTAAGGGCTTGAGTCGAAAACTTTTCTGGTTCAGCGATGTCACTTGGATCTTTAGCCAGCTTGTAGACTCTTTCGTTGCCAGCCTCATCCTCAGCATGAAAAAGAAAACAAAAACGACCACTGGAAATTTGGCCATTGAGCATATAGCCATCAATTTTGGTGCCAAGCCAATCAGTCCACGACTTAGCCTTAACTGGCACGGCGCTGAGATCGCGCTTAGCTAGCTCAGATTGCACTTCAGCAAAGTCAGCAGCATCCGTTTCTGGCGGCTCAATACCTGCCAGAGCGCAATTAGTGAGGAAGGTATCGAGGGCTTCTTTTCTTTTCAGAAGAGATTCAGTGCTCTCTTCGTGCATACTTTTCAACTTGTGCTGGCCTTTCAATTTAATAAATCAAGTTACAAAATCAGGTTTCTCTTTCAAGCTCCAGGTGTGTGCTGATCGGCTAATTTCTGCGGAAGATCAATAGAAGCAGTCTTGGCATTAGCGGCCGGTATTGGTTCAATCGGCACAGGTCTGCTCATCTTACCTGAATTGCCTAAGCCCGATGACGATTCAGTGCTGCGCAATTTTAGAAGTTCGCCTAAATTAGCAGTATGTCCTTTAACTACATTGCCAGGCATAAGCAGCGAGACATCAGGCCCCAGTTCAAGACCTTTACCTATGGCTGGTTCCGGGCGAAGTGGTACCCTGTCAATGTTCAGATTCGGCAACGCACCACTGCGATGAGTGCTAGGGACATTTTCAAAAGACGGTTTAGTAACAGTGCCAAAAACCCCACCCATAACGGCACTTGATAATGTCTTTTCGGCAAGCTCTGATGTGTTTGCAAGCTTACCATGCTTGAGCAGTGAGCTGGTCTCAGCACTAAATGCGCCACCAGCCGCTCCAGATAGAAATCCACCGGCTCCATTAATCAATTGCTTGCCAACAGTACCAGACAGACCTTCTGGCAAATGAGCCGCCAAGGTCTTTACACCACTGAGCCCCTGGAAGCCTAGTTGAGTCTTGCCCATAAGATACATAGAGGAGCCGCCGATACCGGCGTTAGTCAATCTGTCTGTCCAAAAATTCTCGCCTGATTTAGTGACAAGACCTTCGTAAAGACCACCAGCAGTAGCTAAACTACCCACAGTGACCCGGCCCGTTGCCACTGATTCACCAAGAGCAACGGTTGTAGCTCTGGCACCAATTGCAGCACCAGCAAAGCTCATTCCTCTATGTAGCAGTAAAACGCCACCAAGCTTAGCCACGCCAGCTCCGGCCTGTTGAGCAATCCATTGAGAAGAACCAACTTCAGCAACATCAGGTGCATCAACAAGATTGTGCTTGGCAATATTGCCACCAAAATGATTGACCGCTTGAGAAATACCATCTAACGGTTGTTGAATGGCAGTGTATTTCAATGACTGCCAGAATTCTTGCAACAACGGAGAATTATTCTCAGCCGCTGAAGTTGTCGAATCAACCTCGACCTTACTATTCTTAGCATTATTCTGTTCTGGACTTACTGGCATTTTCCCAATTCCATTTTCGTTTAAAGCCAAACTATAGTCTTAAGCGATTTCTCCACCTCTTCAACATAATGTTCATAGTCTTTTTGCGGTGCCTGATAGTGTACTTCTTGCACAGCAGAGCCCGTTTTATCACTATCAATAAAAAGCCCCATATCAACTAAGCCACCGTTGTTCCAGATACCTTCGACAACCAAGACGCGTTTACCGTTGATAGTCTCTGTGCGACTGGAACTAAGCAAAAAGAAGTCAGAATCGGAGGCATTGCGAATAACAAGATCTACCGAATCAAACTCTTCCTGTGAAAGCTCGTGGTCCGGCAGTGAGAGCACTTGCAAAAAATCAGCGGCACCACCAGGAGCAATACGCTTTCCTCGATAATAGAAGGACAACTTTACTTCGGCACTCTCTGGAGCGCGAAACTCTCTAAGAAAATCAGACGCGGTTCGCTTCTCCAATAGACACTCTACCCAGCCATCGGGTAGCTCCATAGACTTAATTTGTCCTTGTCTTTTCAATGTCGAAACAGTCTTGTTCATCTTTGCTCTTGCTTCAATTAACGGTTATCTAACTTATCTTTGACTAACACACCAGAATAGACTACCGCTCCAGCAGCCACTGTACCCTTAACCACTTTTCCTCCAGTTGAACGCATAAACTTGTGCATTGCTGGTTCCTTCATGGAACGGAAGAGCTTATCAACCGAGTAGCCTTGCTCAAGGTAGTCGCTTCTGCTGCCCCACTGATTAGTGAACTTCACTTTGCGTGTCACAGGGTCGTAGCCATGGATGTTAATAACGTGCCAGCCACCACCCATGCCCACAGCAGACTCTATGCCCAAAAGCGGAGAGAAGGGAGGTCTAGCAGTGTGCACTTGCATCACAGCAGGGAGCTTACCAGCTTTCTCAAGCTCAAGAATAGCATCGGCAAGTTCATCGGCCGAGCTTACGTCGCGCTGACCAGTCCATTGCTTGGCTTTATCGCCAGCAGTAAGGACGAAGCTATTATCGCTCACACCAGTTGCTTCTCTATTCACTCCTTCTAACTGGCTAGTGAAGATACTAGGAGCATCCATCTTTTCGCCATTTCTATCGCGCAATTGCACCCAATTCTCGCCGTCAAAATAGTTTACTCTTTCTCCACCCAGCAAGCCATCAACGCTCTTTTCATACTTAATTTCTCCAGGCTTAGCTACACGCAGAACCATCTTGCCGTCTTTGTCATAGGCAGTCGCACCAGGCTCTAAGCTAGACAATTTCTTGCCAGCGCTATCAAATACCTTTTCAATTTTCTTCTCAGGAAGCACACCGTATAGAGCACCATTATCTGAGTAAATCAAATTATCGGCGTCTACTTTTTTGATCAGCTTATGATCTCTAGTGTAAGCCTGATCTCCGGGCTTAAACTGAGCCAAGCGGTCGCCCTCTTTGTCATACAAGAGTTGTACTTCCGCTGAGCCTTTAATTTTTCCAATCAAATTGCGGTCTTTGTCAAAAGCAAGGCCTGTTCTGTCCAAACGACGACCTTCACTAATGACATGTGGACGCCCTTGCCAGTAAGCATTGACCATGGCGTTCTCGGTCAGTTGGCTGGACCAATCGCGACTGCCATCAGTTTTGAGCTTGTCACCTTCAGAGTGCTGGTGTTTAAGGGCTCTGCGGGCCTCGACGTCAGGTTTTATGCCATTCTCTAAGGCTGTCATATCAACAGTGTGGCCGCTCTCAGTGACGAACTTTCCATTAATAGCAATGTCAGCCAAAAGCTGCGCATTTTTCTCTGGGTCCTTGGCATAGTTACGTACTTCCAAAGTCGTGACGTTGCAGGTGCTATTCATGCCCTGATCAACAGTATTTGGATGCGCGGCATGTGACATCAATTGCTCAGCAAGATCAGCCCGCTCTGTTTGCGATAATACAGCAAGAGGGTTAGCTTCAAGCAAACGATTGACTTGCAAATAAAGCAGTGCTTTCTTCTCATCAGTGATACCGCGCTTTGCCGCTTCGACATCAAATTCTTTGAGCAACTTGTCGAAGCGTTCCGCACGAGCGGCGTCGGGGAAAGCTTCTTTTGCAAGATACTTAAGACTAGACACTTCAGCTGCTAGATTGGCACTGGTGTATTCGAGCTTGTCACCCTTTAACTTCATTTTTGAATCATTGATAGTATCAATGACAACATATCCATTTTGATCGGTGCCGTGTACATAACGAATGCTGCCGTCTCCATCGGCAACAATGCTACCTCGGAACCAGATATCATCCTTGAAAGTTCCATCGGCTTGTTTCACTTGTCCCATCCACACGCCGTTTTCTTTGCGAATAACAGCGCCGCTTTCAAAAGTGAGTGTATTCAGCTTGCCATCAGCGTCATAGGTGAAAGAACGTGTGCCCTTTATACCAGCGGCCTCGGTAATCTGACCCTGTGGATTGTATTTGAGAGTGGTATCACGGACACCGTTCATGACGACGGCCGTGCCATCGCTGCCTTTTATTAGCGTGCCATCTTTGACTGGAGCAATTGTTGCGCCATCACCCGCATCTCTTGCTCTTCCAGTTGGTTCAGGAAGTACAGTCGCTTTTGGCTCTAACCACTCAGGATGAGACTTCGACTCAGGCTTGACATGAGGGAATTCACCAGGCAACGAGCCGTCGGTGCGGTGGCCTGATCTCAGCAAGTCGACCATTTTCTCTCTAACTTCGCCAGCCAGTTCTAGTTGACGAATCTCTTCTTCGGTCATACCGCTATGTTTCAGACGGCGAAGCTCTTTCTGTAGACTTGCTAGCTCGGCAGGCGTTCCCTTGTGATCTTTCAGAAGAGAGTTGATTTCATCAATTCGGGCAGACTCTGTGACAGTGTTAGGACGAGGATATTTGAGAGCTCCATCTTTCTGGAAATAAACCACATCTTCTGGCTTAAGCCCTTTAGATTGGAGCCACTCATTCATCTGAGCTTTGATTCCGCTCTGTTCATCATGAAGCATGGCATTGCGTTGAGCCAAACTGGCATCAGCAACTTCGCGCCCTTTAGGCGAGAGAACTGAGTAAGTATCTTTAAAGCTAGCATCGATTGAATCGATTGATTGCCAGACATTACCATCTTTGAAGAAGGTTCCTGGTCCTCTAATAGCTACAATTTTACTAGCACCACCAAGAGTGGCATAGTTATCAACGCCATCACCGTCAATTAAGGTGCTTGCAATCTTGTATTTGCTAACCAGAGCTTCTTGTTCAACTTTCGATAATTGCTTAAATCCAGGAGTATCAACTGGATTTACAGGAGTCGACCAATGCTCAATTCCAGCAAGTTTAAACAGCTCTCGCTGGTCAGGAGTGAGGGCAACTTCCCAACTACCATCGGCATTGCGAACTTTAGGCCAATCATTGACCTGGGCAATGGGTTTTAGTCTTGATATACCGTCTTCACCCACCACTGTCATATCTTTCAATACCACAGCAAGCTCAGCGTGACGCTCTGCTGTAATTGTGCCCTTCTTGAGCAAATCATCGAGACCAGGCTTCACCTTGAAGTTTAGATAAAGATTGCCCATAAATTCTGGCGGGGCAATCTGGTGCTCTTTGATAGCTTGAACAATACGATCGACTCGCTCGGGTGGGAAGCCCTTGCGTGTTAGAGCCTCCTGAGCAGCCAAGGCACCATCAAGATGGTGCGTAAAGAAGTTAGCTTCAGCTCCTTTCGGTGGAGGGAAGGCAAACTTGACAGAGTCAGAATACATAGAAGCTAAGAGCGCATCTTCTAGTTCATCAGGCTTAAGGCCAGCCTTACGACCGACTTCTAACACCTTGGCCATTTCGCCCTGGGTATGAATCCAATTCACTTCAGGGTCTGGATGCATGCGATCGCCGACTCTATAAGAGGCGAAATGCTCTCTTATCTCAGACATATTGTCGAGAATGTTCTGCTTCTGTCTATCTGTCAGTGTCTTGTCAGTCATCAGGCTTTCATAAGCGCTGCTGGGCTTGCCATTGGCGTCAATGGCACGAACATCCTTCAATTCACTAGCAACAAGGGCGAGTGATTTTTCTTTGGTCTCAGCGCTCTGAACAACAAACTTCTCTTTGACTCTCTGTTGAAACTCAAGGGGTCTGCCATCAACGCCAACTTCAGACTTAAATTTGATTTCGGCGCCGTCTAGGCCGCGTTCAATCAATAATTTGTTGTTAGTAGTATCGTAAACTCTTTCATGACCATCCAAGCCATAGGTTAAGCTACGGTCATGCTGCGAGTAGCTGAAAGAGCCATCACTGTTAACTTTATATTCAGTAGAGCTGTAGCCATTGGCTTTGCCGTCTTTGCCGTAAGACACCCAGCCAGACTCACCCTCTAGTTTCATCGATTTACCGTCTGGCATTGTCGCTTCAATGAACTTGCCTGTGGAGTCATATTTATATTGATAATGATCGCCCTTGGCTGTCCAAGCGTCACTAACACGATTACTGTCTCCCTCATATTGCACGCGACCGCCATCAGGGGTAAGTACCTGAGCATGGCCATCAGCAGCTGTAAGAGCTAGTTGTCCATCGTTGTTGACTTTGAGCTTGCCGTCTAACTCGGTGACCGTTCCATCAGCTCTGGTCTGAACGGCTTTGCCTTCAGCGTTGACATCAATAACAGTGCCATTCTCGAAGGTGGCTTTCTGCACATGACCATCGTGATCATAGTCGTACTTGACACCGGCATTCTCTCTCTTCACTTCACGCACATAGCCAAGCGCATCGGTGGTCACTTGCTCACCGGTGTTCTTATCTTGTTTTATACGGCTGCCATCGCTGCGCAATATTGATTTATCGCCACCTTCGGCTTGCCAGGTAACAGTGCCGTCGGCATCAACTTTCATTTTGCCATTGACTTCGTACTTGCCACCAGGGGCAGTTGGATCCTTAACCTTCCACTTAACACCGTCTTCGCTGCTGTAGACAACACCATTTGGATAGGTGATCTTTTTAACGTCACCCTCAAGAGCACCAGCTCGGTGATAGTCCACGGACAATTTGCCCTCTGGAGTTACAACCTCAGCTATGCGACCACTGCGATCTAGTTTAGGAGGGTGAACTTCAGAAGCGGCACTGGCAGCCTTAACTTCCACAGACCCCAATGGATTGGCATGGATTTCAGCACCTTCCGCATGGCGGAACACTGATGCAGTCCTACCAAGCCCCTTAAAAGCAGCTGTGAAAGCACCAGCCATGGCACCACCAGAAAGGGCTCCCATGAAACCTTGCTCGACTACAGCAGAGACCGACTCGCCATCAACGCCACCGCGCACACCGCCAGATAGACCACCACCTAGGGCACCAGCCCCTGTGTTGAGCGCATATTCCCGCATAGAAGCTTTGAGGCCAGCACCGGCTTCAGTCTCGATGGCTTTGGCCAGATTAGCCTTAAGAATTTGCTGTATTTGTGGAACATCGGCAGCATCAGCAGCGACTTTCTCTGCGATTTTGGCAATTGCTTTATCGTCTACACCTTTGGCACCACTTGAAATAGCAACGGCCACTTGTTCAGCTAGCTCTTTTTTAATCGTGCCCTCAGCGCCTTCTTTAAGAAGCTGTTTGCCACCTAGCACAGCGACATTATCAACTTCAGACATGACAGTTCTAGCAGCAGTTAATGCACTTCGCTCGCCAAGTTTAAGCATTTGAGCAGCTTGAGCTGGCCCAAGGAAGATAGTAGCAGCATCGATCGCACCAGTAGCACTGTCACTGAGCACTTGAGCACTAGCAAAGTCGTAGTCAGCACCAAGAATCGCTGACTTAGCGCCAACCTTGAACATGGCACCGCCTACGCTCGTGGCAGCAAGAAGTGAAAGACTGACACCACCAGTGAAGGCTGCACCGCCTACACCAGCAGCAATAATGGCACCATCAACAACTGCATCAGCAGCGGCGCCTTCAGATTTTTTATAGAGTTCAAGCGACTTGTAGAGACTCTCTTCGAACTGCTTGCGGCCTTCCAAAGGCATTTCTTGGTATGATTTGGAGTATTCGCCCATGGCTTTAGAGTACTGCTCGAGCTGATCAGAGGTCATCTCACTGGTGCCATCCCAGTGCTTGACCACAAACCGGCCAATGCCATCCGCACTCTCGTATACTTCAGAACGAGCTTCGTTATATGCTTCGCGAGCAGTTTGAGGGCCACGCAAAGCCCTGGCAGCTTCAGTTTTGTCACTGCCACCAAGTTCGTCCATGGCATCACCGAGGAGGTTAGAGCCATATTTCAGTTCGTAGGCATTTTTCGCCGCTTGCAATTGCTCAGGAGTAAAGCCACTAAGCACTTCTTTGATTTTGGCTTCGTCGGTGCCAGCGCCGATCATGGCAGCCCGCAGCTCATCTTCAGGTTTCATTTCACCTTGCTGACGAGCAATATTTAGAGCGACTTCGCGCTCATCAGCCGACATGAAGCCAAGTGTCTTCTCCGGATTGGCTAGCAGTTCTTTCCAATCTTCAGGTGTAGCCCTATCCTTCTTCAGAGCGTCATAGACACCTTTCTCATCATCATCAAAGACGCCTTTATAAAGCTCAGCTTTTACGGCAAAAGGTATGCGACCGGTTTCGAGAAGGGGCTTGGCAAATTTATCGTATTCGTCCTGATCAAGGGCTTTGTGGATGGCAGCGTTAAACTTCTCGGCCATATCTTTATCTTCAGCGGTTTGCGGATTACGCAAACGCTCACGAAGAGTCGGGTCTTTGCGGAAACTTTCTTCGAGATCGGCTACAACTTTAGCCTCGTCAACATTGAAATTAGTAGAATGCATCTCCAGCTTGGAGACGATGTCAGACTCTGGCTTCTCTCCTTTGGCTACTTTATCAAGAATACGCATGGCGGCGTCGCGCTCAGAGCCGGCATCCATGGCATCAGCGACTTCAGCATCTAGTTTTTTCTTAAACTCAGGGTCCTCACGATAGCGTTTTTGCTCATCGGGAGTCATTTTTTCAAGAGCACGAATGATATTGTCTTCGTCGTTATTGAAGAAACCAGTTTCGTCTTTGATAGCATCAACTACCGAGCGTTGAGCCACTTTGCTCTCTTCGTAAGTGCCAGCCGCCATTTTCTTGTCTAGCGCTTCGCGGGCTCGCGCCATCTCCGACTCACTCAAATCGATAGCAAGAGTTGCTTCAACTTTCTTGCGGAACTCTGGATCAGACTTCAGTCTATCCCAATCTGCTTTAGGCATATCTTCAATGGTGCCAAGCACCTTGTTCATACCATCATCAATGATGCCGCCATGGGCAGCCAGCTTAGTTACGAGACTGCCATCCTTGCCGTTAGCAATGATGTCTTCCCACTTAGCAATTTCGCGCTCATTTCCAGCATTATCTAATGCAGTATGAACCTTGTTGTAGTATTCAAGATTAGCTCTATCAGCAGGGTTCAGAGCAGAAGCATCACTAGCACCAGCGAGTTTTTGACCAGCCATATAAGACTGGCGTTCTGCAGCACTCATCTGGGCTAAGGAAGCCTCAATCGCTTCTTCGTTGTCGCCCAAAATACTGGTGTTATCAGCAATCTTTGTAGAAACATCCAGCTTGCCAGATCTAGCATAATCAAGGGCATGACTAGTATCGCTATTGGTACCATAAGTGGTTTCACCACTATACTCATCGGTATAAGCCGAGCCGAAAGCTTGATTGATCTTCTGCTCACCACCATTTTGCAAGAATTGAGCTCTTGCCTCCGGAGAAGCACCACGGAAAGCTTCCTGGAACATTTCGAGATTATGCGACTTCATGGCAATATCAGAAATAGCCAAAGTATCTGCTGCGGTCATTTTATCAGTGCCCTTGAGATAGATACTCAAGGCATCTTTAGTCTCTTTAGGCAGATTTGAATCATTCTCTAGAACTTCGCGCAACGACTTACCATAACGCTCTTGATAGGTTTTATCTAAAGCTTCGATTTGTTGCGAATTCAAAGTAGAAATAGTATCGCGCAGATCTTTTTCGCAGTTTGCATTTGAGCGAGCACCAATGCCCCACTCTTTATGCTCTTCAAGAGTAGCGTTGATGCGAGCAGCATCATCATTCTTGCCTTCAGCCATCGCTGTGAGCTTGGTCAAATCTGATCCAGACAATTCGTCTTTCAACTCATCCTTCAAACTATGGCCAGTTCGTGCGGTGAAAGCCGCATCTATAGCCTTAAGTTCTTCGGCAGTTTTACCTTTGAGCTGCTCTTCGATGGCTTTTTTGTCTGTACCAATGCCTAAGAAGCCACCGTTGGCAGCATGATCAATAGCTTCGGCGGCACGCTCAGCTTTGCCACGGTCGACACCGGTAACTTTGTCTTTGGCATTGAGGTAAGTAAGAGATTCAGTCAAATCTTTGCCACTTAATTTTGAGCGCAAAACTTCGTCTATGTTTTTGCCATGCTTCTCTTTGTAGACATCATTCAGCACCTTGCGCTGGTCTTCATCGAGATTTTTCAAAACTTCTTTGGCCACAGCTTCGTTGGCGCCGAACCATTTACCCTGGGTGGCATCGTAGAGCACGTCTGCCTGTTTGCGCATTGCCTCAACATCAACGGGCTTCTTCACTGGCTCAGCCGGCAGTTCAGGCTTAACTGTTGCTTGATCTCCGGGCTTAACTGTTTGCTCCCCAGGCTTAACTGTTTGCTCCCCGGGCTTAACTGTTTGCTCCCCGGGCTTAACTGTTTGCTCCCCGGGCTTAACTGTTTGCTCCCCAGGCTTAACTGTTTGCTCTGCAGGTTTAACAGCCGGCTGATCTGCGGGCTTTGCGGCCGGTTTACTGTGATCAGTTAGCTCAATCTGCTGCCCTGGTTTAATCTTGTCAGGGTCGGCAATGCCGTTTTTCTTAGCGACTTCAGCAACTGTGCCATAAAGGCGCTTGTTATAGTCATGGGAGTTCTCACCCTCATTCTTGGGTAAGTGCTTCTCAACAATATGGCTGAGGGTATCTCCCTTTTTGACTTCGTGCTTAACAGTCTCCGACTTGGCACCCTCGACCTTAGCAGTATTCCCACCATTTCTCGATGAATCAAACAGTTCTACTGCATGCAACTCAGTCTTTGCTTTACTGCCACTCTTATCAGCGCTGCGCAGTATCGCTAAGCTATCCTTGCCAAGTAGTTCTGGAGCAAGACGTGTCTCTTTATCACCAGGCTTTTCGCCCTCTTTTGGCTTATCTTTAACGACGGTAGCTTTATCGTCTGCCAAAATCTTCAATCTGCCTAGTAAATCTGGGTAGTAAAAGCACTCATCTATATACCCCAAAAGGGTGAGTTTTTCCCAAGATCGGTCAGCTTAGGCCAAAAGCTCCGAAACCATTATCTAGCCTGGCTATCCAGCCTCGACGAGCGCCAAGCTTGCAATGAAAGCTAGAACTTAATCTTTCAGATTAGAACTTTAACTTAGCGCACATAGGCGGCAAACGATTTGGCCAAAGACTGAGCACTGGCTGGTCGCTCCTCTCTGCGCACACTGAGCATACTCATAATCAAGGCCGAGAGCCAACCGGGAATATTGAGAGCTGGGTCAAAAGCCGGAGGGGTATCGGAGAATTTGCGCTTAAAAGTATCGTAGGCACTATCGCCTTTAATTGGCGGAATGCCAGATAGCGTCTCGTAGAACAAACAACCCAGTGAGTAAATGTCGGAGCGCTTGTCTAATGCTGTGCCCTGACACTGTTCAGGGCTCATGTAGAGCGGACTGCCAAAAATTTCGCCAGTTTGAGTCAATTTCATAGCTGACTCGTCATAGCTCTTAGCCAAGCCAAAATCGACAATTTTAGCAATGATGCGACTATCGCCTTTGAGCAGCATGACATTGCTTGGCTTGATGTCGCGATGCAGAACGTTCTTTTCGTGGGCGTGAGCTAAGCCCTGGCAAATGTCAAAAAACAAAGGCAGGGCTTGAGTTATATCAATGCGCCCTTGACGCTGTACCAAATCGGCCATGCTCTCGCCTTCGATGTAATCCATGACGATATAAGCCTGACCGTCTTGCGAGATACCGAAATCGTAGATGGTAAGCAAATTTGGATGAGTCAAATCAAAAGCAGCTTTAGCTTCCATCTGAAAGCGTTGCACAGACTTAGCATCAGAGGCGAGATTAGAATGCAGAACTTTTATGGCGACGTTCTTATTCAAAAACTGATGCTTAGCTAAATAAACCGTACTCATGCCGCCAGAGCCCAGGCGATCGCTAACTTCGTATTTACCAGCAAAAATAGAACCTGGAGCGAAGCGGTCAGCAATACGAGACAGTTCAGCACCGTCATAAGGACAGGAAACCCAACCCTCTGGAAATTCTTTGGCACAAGAGAGACAAACCATCTTGTACTTCAGGCCTTCCTCCTGGGCTGCACTGAGCTCAGCAAGACTATGTTCAGTTTCTTGCTTCTCAAAACCGATCTTGTCAATCTTCCGAGCGCTATATGCAAAGATGGCACCAACTTCAGCCGCCAGTGCAATAAAGGCTAACAAAAGCGCACTCGGCAGGTTTACGATTTCACGAATCACGGCCTGCTGTAAAGCCCAGCTGATTGGCACCATGCCGATAAAAGCTAGAATCGATAAGCGAAAGAACTTGCCACCAACAGTATCAATGGCAAGCAATCTAGTAATACCAAGAGTGGGACGGGAGAGGAAGATCGATATTTCTAACAAGCAAAGAATGAGATAAGTAAGATACTTAAAGACAACACAACCTTGCATGGCACAGAAGCCATCGATGGCAGCACCGGCACCAAAAACGAACGATAACACCAGAATGAGACTGGGTAGACCCAATATCAAACTAAGAGATTGATAAATAAGGGGGCGAGTAGCACCAGCGAATTCTAGAGCGAGGGCAGTGAGCGCCACAAGCAAGAGACAAAATGACGTATCAACGGACAAAAGCCCAGGTAAAGTCAAAAAGCCAGCATCCACCGGTTGATAAATTGGCAGCGCCAGGTTCCAGTCTTGCCCCAACAGATGTTCTAACCATAAGGCCGCACCAGCAATAGCACAAACAACTAAAAGTGCTCGACTGACAAGCTGCACAACCCTATTACTGGCATTGATTTTCATCACCACCGGTAGTGTCGCCAGCGTCAGCAAACACAGCCAAAAGGCTGTGGGAAAGCTAGTCAATTGATCAAAGAACAACCTTTTCAATACATCTAGCGAGAACACCCAGCCAACAATAACCGACAAAGACAAAAGGCCAGCAGAGATCAAACTCAAATCGGCCAAAGAAGATATCAGTCGGACCGAACGCAAAGAAATGGCAGCGCTATCACCGCGATCGAATTTCTCAGTACGGGAAATTACTTTGCTTGTTTGCAATCCAGAGCGTGCTGAGGCGGCATCAGCTATATTTCTTACATTGTTAGATTGAACATCTGGAGAAACGACAGTGGCCGCATCTTCAGCAGCGGAGCCACTTTCTACAGTCTTATCGTCTTCGCTACTCATATCTACAGCTATTTATTCTTTGCATTTTTCAAAGCACTTAAAATGGCAGACTTATAGGTTTCTTTTGTCTTCGGGCCGCCTAGCTCATGCATCAGTTTTTTCTTGCTATCAAAAATCATTACCACAGGCACCATATCAACATCTTTGTAATAGCGAATGATGCCCAAGTCTTCGGCTGTTTTAATTGCGGTCTTACCAACGTCAGCAGAAGAATCAATTTCAACCACAACAACATCTTCACCAAGCTCTTCGCCCAGCTCTTTCATTATTGGTCTGACCTTTGTACACCAGGCCTTACAATGCTGATCGTAAACTAGTACCACTAAGGCTTTAGCAGCTCGGTCACTGCTTCTTGCCGTTGAAGAGGCAGGTTCGCTAGCTTGTGCCAACACCAATGGCGTAGATAGCAAAAAAGCCATGGCACTTAGGCACGAAAGTGCCAGAACCTTAGTATGCAAGAAGAACTTGACTAGCATAAGCACCCACATCAATGCCCCCTAGTTTAGCTCTGCCGACTCTTCTGTGCAATAGCACAGTGCATGGCTAAAACAAGCGTAATAGAATTTCGCCAAGAAGAAATTACCGATTCAGAGGCAATGAGATGTTTGCAGGCGCAGTGCGACAAAATCAAACAAGCTTAGAAACAAGCTGGAAAATCTTTTTTGAGACCTTCGGCATCCAGAGCTGCTTTCATAAATTCGACTTACCCTCAGGAATTTACAGCCCTGCTCTCTGGCTTTTCCGTGAGCAAATCGCTGTCGAAATTGAAGGCTACAGCTGTGCTGCGGCAAAGCCAATTCGCTATCAAGAAGCAGCCGAACAGTCAGGCTTCCCCATAATTTGCATCAAAGGGCTGCCACAGGCAAATCGCTATTCAGTCAGGATGTTTGTTCCCACACGAACCGCTCAGAGCTATCCCCGATTTTATTGGGCAAAATTTGCCGAAGGTGAAAGCGGTAAACTATGCTTGCTTGAAGGTCGTCAATTTTGCTATCTGCAAAAGCCGGTCAGTCACTTAGAGTTAGGTTTGGAGATAGACTCACAGATACTACCAAACAGTGAAAGCGCAATGGTACTTAAAGCCCTAACTCTAGGGAATGCCAGTTATCTTGTGAGTTTGCAGAGTAAGGCGGTAGCCAAAATCTAGGGCTACTTTGACTGCAGCTTGGGTATTGGCAGAGCTGGCCTCGGCTGAACCAGCATCAATTGGCATAACAAAAATAGCAAGTGGAGGATCTTGCAGGTCGGCCGGTGGTCTGGCAATGCGCATTACTTCGCCCGCTCTCTGGGTACTTTCGATAGGCAATCCATCGGCGCTATCATATTGCCCGGCGGCGATTAGATATTTATACGAATTTATCTTAGGTATAAGCCTTTTATTTAGTGAGGCTGTCTTAGGACTGCAGACAATATGAATGCGCTTACTTTCCGGTAGCTCAACATAGAGCGTACCGTTGGTTTCAATTTGCACCACAAGCTGATCGCTCAAAGCGAGCATGTTCTCAAGCAACGGGGCAATATTTTGGCGAAACGGTTCGCCGCCAGTGAGCACAATAAGCTGACAAAATGACGGCCGCACTTTCTCTACAGCGGCTACCAGTTCGGTCAAATCTGGCCGCCAGGTAGAAGATTCAAACTCAGTATCACACCAAAAGCAGCTAAGATTGCAACCGGCCAATCTAATAAATACCGCTGGCTGTCCAGCAAAAGGGCCTTCACCTTGTAGGGTGTAGAAGACTTCTTGCACCCACAGTCGTTGGCCGTCACTTAAGTCTTGCGGGCGTAGGGGGTTATCTCCTCTCATGCGTATCTCATTTTACTTGTGACAGCGAGACTTCGACAAAACAGTTCTCTGTTTCCCAGAGCACTATCTTAGTCAGGTTCACCCCAGTATCAGCGAGGAGCTTGGGCGCCACCTGGTTGAGGAGATAGAGGGCCAAATTTTCAGCAGTCGGATTGCTCTCAAGCAAGAATAACTTTTGCTCTGGTATCGCCTGCAATGCTGAAATTGCTTCTTCATCACCTTTCCAGACAATAAAGCCATGATCCCAATTCTCTTCAATCCAGGGCAAAAATCGCCCTTTCAAAATCGAAAAATCTATCACCCGACCGACTTGATCAAGGCTATTTGAGCTAGATTGAGCATGAAGAAAGACTTGATAGTTATGACCATGAAAGTGTCGGCACTTCGATTCATGCTTATATAAGCGGTGCCCAGCGCAAAACTGTAACTTACGAACCGCTGAAACTTGGCAATTATCCACCGCTTACTTCCTCAGCCAATTTCTCGATTGCCGCCGCACCACCGAGCAAGGGGTCAACGATACCGGCCTGGTCAAAACCTTTAGCCCGCAACAAGCAAGAATTGCAATGGCCGCAAGGTGGAGACTGACCGTTATAACAAGTAGTTGAATAAGCGAGAGCCTCAAGACAGCCAGGCAAAGACTGGGCCAGCACCACAGTTTCTTCTTTAGTCAAATTCATAAGCGGCGTTGCAATAGTCAATGGAGCATCTAAACCACTGCCTAAGGCACTTTGCATTTTCTCTATGAAATCTAGGCGGCAATCAGGATAACCGCCGAAATCTTGCTGGGCGACACCGATTACAACAGTGTCGCAACCTAAGACATAAGCTCGGTTAGCGGCTACCGATAGAAACAAGATATTGCGACCGGGCACAAAAGTTGAGGCTATACCCTGAGGTAAATTCTCGACGTCATCGTAAGCTTCAACGGGCTGGGAAAGATCAGTGAGCGGACTTAAACCAGCAAAGATATGACCCAGGTTTATTACTTCTTGAGCAATTCCAGCCATCCGGGCGATGGTTCTGGCGCTTTCAAGTTCAAGCCGGTGTCTTTGACCATAATCAAAGGTGAGAGCGTGCACAGCATCGAAATGCTGTTTGGCCCAGTAAAGGCAGGTGGTACTATCCTGACCACCAGAGAAAACAACTAGTGCTTTAGGCATTGATACTAAACCAAGGGAACTTGGATTGTACCAAAAGCCCGTGAATAGGCCTATACACAGACCAATTGACAACCGCGTATAGCTTTACTTAGCCGACTTTTTAGTACGGCTGTACTCTGCTGTAGGCCAGAAGGGAATTCCGCCTCGAGGGGTAAAACGTCCCTCAACTTTGAGGTAGTGGGGATCAAGCAGGCTAATCAAATCATTAGCAATGCGGTTGACACTGGCTTCGTGAAATTCGTTAAATTGACGAAAAGCCCCAAGATAGACCTTCAGAGACTTGCTCTCAACACATAGTTGGCGAGGGCGATAGTCGATCACGATTGTGGCAAAGTCAGGTTGACCTGTTATTGGACAGAGGGTAGTAAACTCCGGCGCTTCAATATGAATAGTGCCGATTACACCGTTTATATTTTGTTCTGGGTCGGCAAAGGGGTTGGGAAAGCACTCCAAGATAGAGGCTTTGGGGTCATCGTAAATTTGCTTATTGGTCTTACCCAGTTGGGCAAACTTTTGTTTCTTGTTTTTTTCGGTCATGGCAACCCTTGCTTCCAGAATCTAGCGGAGGAGACAATTTATTCTAGCCAATGTATTAGCTAAAGCCAGCTAAATTGAAAAAATTGCCAGGCGGTCACTTTACAACAATCAGTCATTTGACCGATTCCGTGCGGATCAAATCAGGGCTATCGTAGTAATAGATGAGGTGAAGCTATGGAACCTGTCGTACCAAAATTTATTGATCAACTAATCGACTTCAGCACCAAAGACAAGAAAAAAGACAAGGGTGCAACTTCAGATAAGACGATTAGCCAAGAGCCTGGTTTGGAACCGCCCCAAGAAGACCCCAGAGTTCAGCCGGGTCAAGAAAAAAGCCTAAACCGCCACTAGGGGCAGTGTCAAAGGCATAACTAAGGTTTCTATCTGCCATTGTTTGGTATAGTTTTATACTCTATGACTAAACAGATCACCGTATTAATTGTTGAAGATCACGATATCTTGAGGCAAGGCCTGCGCCTTGTTCTTGAACGTGCCAACAAGTTTACTATTGTCGGTGAAGCCAATAATGGCCGCCTGGGAGTGGCAATGGCCGCCGAATTGCAGCCAGATGTAATAGTCATGGACATCGGCATGCCCGAGCTCAATGGCATTGACGCCACCCGGGCAATCAAGCTAGCTCGGCCTGATGTGCGCATAGTAATGCTCACTGCCCATGAAAACGATGATGAGATTTTTGCCGCACTATCGGCAGGAGCAGCGGGCTACTGCCTGAAAGACGCGGCCTTTGACTGCATACAGGTGGCCCTATCATCGGTCGCTGATGGCGCGGCCTGGATCGATCCGCGCATTGCCCAGAAAGTACTCAAAGCTTTCGAACAACATGCCAACAGCCAGTCGGGGAAGCAAGTTGCCGTGGAGGAGAAGCCAATAGATGTTCTTTCCACTAGAGAAAAAGATGTGCTACGACTGATGGTCGACGGTGCCAGCAACAAAGAAATAGGCGACAAGTTGATAATCAGCCTGTCAACAGTACGCACCCACGTAGAACACATTTTAGAAAAGTTAGCCGTAACAGGACGCACCGCAGCAGCAGTGAAAGCCATGAAAGAAGGCCTGATTTAGGGCTATTGCCAGGTCATCCTTATGACACTTGGTCCTAACTGTGGCATCTTTAAGTTATGCGGTTTAGTCTCGGCTCTAACCAGGCCCTTGGCGTTGTAAACAGCTAACTTCAATTCTACTGATTCTCCAGCGGGCATAGGCACAGCAAGCATATAAGGCTTCTCATCACTATCTTGATTGACTAGCATGGGCCCAGCCATATCATTTGGCAACAAAGAGCCTGCTCCTAATGCACTGGTATTGCCGCTGATATAGAGCTGCTCGCCAGCAGCGAGCTTTAAATCGGGTACAACAAACCTGACGAGTACTAGCTTATTTTCTACAACTACCAATTCTGATTTGGCCTTGCCTGAGTTAGCAGTTTCGACTTCTAAGACCAGACGACCATGCTTGAGCAAAGGGGCATTGAAAACGATTTTGTCATCTGCCCAGGATGAAGTAGTCAGGGCTTCACCAGCCAGACTGAGCTTTCCACCAGTACCGAAGCCTTTACCATAGACAGTGACGGACCTCCCGGCGGTGGCTGCGGGTGGTCTTATGGCAGAGATAAATGCACTAGATTTATTAGAATTAGAGAGCCAAATAGAAAGCGACTGCGCTGGCAACGTTAGTTGCTTAGCGCCCGCAATGGCTACACCAGAGAGAGCTCCACCTAAAGCATCCGGCCGAGCCTCATTGTCAGCAAGACCGAGGCTAGTGGCAACTTCAGCTGCATTGAGCAAGGCTTCTTTCGGCTTGAGCGAAAGCGCCACGACAGCAACATCATTGCCAGCCCGGCGTTCAAAGACATAAAGCTCCTTAGAGCAAAAGAGAGTTCTCTGCTTGCCAGAGCTGAGGGCAAGATTTGTCTTTCTTAGAGCGGTAAGCTTTTGAATCAACTTATAGTTATCTGCTGATTGATCAAAGCTTTGCATCATGGGGCGATCATAGGGGTCTTCACCACCCTTAGTATCATCATACAAGCCCTGCTCGGTACCATAATAGATTATAGGGATGCCACGACTTGTTAGAAGAGTTGCTAGAGCCAGCTGTATTACTTTCTTGTCTTTAACAATATTGGGAAAGCGCGACATATCGTGATTATCAATGAAGGTCAATAACTCATTGCTATCGATAAAATCTTTGTTCTCCTGGCTAACCACTTGATCAACTAAAGCAAGGTCGCCACCTTCTGCAAAAGCTTTGCGAATAGCATAAGCGAAAGGAAAATCGTAAAGAGAAATGCCACCCTTATTAGCAAATTTGACAGCATCTTTATACATAGGATCATCAATGCCGGTAAGCCACCACTCACCCAGCACCAAGTGATCAGCGCGGTTGTATAAGCTATTGGCCAGTACGTGTTGCCAACCCCAGTTCATATGCTTAGCAGCATCAAGCCGAGTGCCATCGGCCCCATGGCTCTGAAATTTAGCTGCAGCCTGTTTCAAATAGGTATCAACATACTGATTTTCTTGATCAAGGTCGCCCAGATAGAATATGGTGCCGTATTGCAGTTGATAAGGATCATTGAAATCACTCACTGCTGGCAAGTGATGAAAGTACTTATTGCGATCGTTCTCCACGTCGCTCCTAAACTGACCGGCATCATACAAAGCCCCGTACTCAGCATGATTGTATGGGCTTGTATGATTGAAAGGCATATCCACGAATACGCGCATATCAAGATCGTGAGCAGCCTTGGTCAAGGCATCAAAATCTTTGAAGCTCATATCACGATCACCGAAATGCTCATCTACTCTCATAAAGTCACGAGCGTGATAGCCATGGTAGGGTGCCACCATATTGCCCGCAGCGTCATTGTCTGGTTTGTTGATGTTATCAATACATGGCGAAATCCAAATAGCTGTGCAGCCTAAACTTTTAATATAAGGAAGCTTCTCTTTCACCCCAGCGAGATCACCGCCCCAATAGGCCTTCCAATTCTTACGACTAGGGTCAAACAAGCCTGGGCTCTGAGTTGGATTATCGTTGTCTTTACGACCATTGAAAAATCTATCAGTAAAAACCTGATAGATAATATCTTTCTGGAAGTCTGCTGCTTGCACCATAGAGAACGATTGCAAGGCCAGAAAGGAAAACACACTAATTACCGCTGGAATAGACCGCTTATTCATTAACTTACCGAAAATAAAATTGGTACTTGGCATTTTAGAAGCTCGTGCACTTCTGCATCTTTTATCAAAGCGATGAAGGTTTGCCGTGAGAGCGCCAGGATAACAAGTTCATCGGCATGGTCGTTTTGACTAAACTGCTCAATGATTTTACTCGTTTTTTCATTCTCTACAGCGATCACTTTGAGGCTGGCATCTTTGGCCACAGAGCTTTGTTTAAACAGCTGGCCAATAGCATGAGCAATGGCCGTCTGCTTTTGATCCAAGCCCACAGTGCTGAGCACTATTGCCCTAGCATTGCCAAGGTACGGAGCAGAACTAGCCAAAATAGGACAGGTCGTTTGCTCTACTATAAGTTCAAGCTCAATTAAGTCGGTGGTTGAGTTGAGAGCCAGCACCACCATCTCTATTGGTCGCCTATCAATAATTTCGCCCACTGCGGTGGCCTGATGGTTAGCCAAACGAACACTGGTATGGACAGTAACAGCCAACTCACTGGCCACAGTTTCTGCCTGCTGCACTAGTTGGCGATGGTCTTTGTCATTTTTATTGTTTGCCTGCACATGCAAACATTCAAGATCATAAGACTTATTCTTGGCAATTATGGCAGCCAGAGCAACAAGAGAACGGCGATTGGCTTCACTATCCTCTTGCAAGACAACTAAAACACGTGATTTGCTCTCGCTTAATGCTCTTGTCTCATAGGTGACAAATGAAGCCACCTTGTGCTCAGCGCGACCTGGTAAAGTCGAATTCTCTGCCGAGGCAACATCTTCGCGAGTAACTATCCCGACTAGGCGACCATTTTCTACCACAGGAATACGACTGATTTTATAATTATCAAAAAGCAAAACTGCTTCTGCCAAAGACTGCTCTACATCTATAGTCACCGGATTTGGCACCATAATCTTCTGAGCCGTGATCTCTTCTTCTTGCTCTTGATTAGAAGTAAGCAAATCATGTTCTGTTAGCATGCCCACAATATTTTTGTCTTGATCTAATACGGGAAAGCCATGATGACGAGAAGCAGCGAACTGAGCTTGAATCTCAGTCAAAGTAGCAAGCTCGTCTATGGTTTCGACTGGATGCTTCATTATTTGACCAGCAGTCATGGTCTTCATGATCGACGGCTTAGATTCAAGAGATTCAGCGTCAATACCCCCCCACTCTAATAATTGATCATAGATAGAGCCAGGATCTAATTTCTCTGCCACAAGATAACTCACTACAGAACAAATCATCAGGGGTAGTACCACATTAAAATCTGTGGTCATCTCAAAAATTATCACCACTGCAGTCATCGGCACCCGTGCTACAGCACAAAAAACAGCACCCATCCCGACTATGGCAAAAGCAACCGCATTAGCAGAGCCGCAAAACTGTTGCTCAACAAACGCAACTAGCAAGCCAAGACAAGCCCCCATGGTCAGACTAGGGGCAAACAAACCACCAGGGGCGCCAGAGCTATAGGCAACTATTGTTAAAACAAACTGCAATACCAAAGCCAGCACAATTGCATTTAAGCCAAGGTTGCCTGCAACAAGCGCTTCGCGCAAACCACTATAGTCGTTATAGAGAGGCGGTGCCGAAGCAACTAAGACACCAGAAAGCAAGCCGGCCAGACCACAAGTTATAGTCACTGGCCATTTCAAGAAATCACGATTAAAAGTAAGACCACCAATGATTGCTTTATTAAAGATTGCCCCGACAACACCGGCTGCTGCACCCAAAAGTACATAGAAAGGAATGTCGATGGGAAAGAAAGTTGATAGTCCATTCAACTTGCCCATTTCGATATCTAGACTGTGCACTCCTACCAGGCGAGAAAGCACTGCTGCCATAAAGCAAGCAACAACAGCAGTACCAACGGTGAAGCCCGAAATACGACCAATTAACTCTTCTAAAACGAAGAGTGCACCAGCTAGGGGAGCATTAAAGGCCGCAGCCAGACCAGCACCGGCACCAGCAGCAATCAACTGAGCCCGGTGCTTAGGAGAAGATCGAATCAGTTCGCTGGCCTTGGCGGACAGAGCCGCTGATAATTGCACAGTTGGGCCTTCACGCCCCATAGACAAACCAGTACCAAGTGCTACCACGCAGCTAATTAACTTAACAGCTGCCGTGCGCAAGCCAAGATCTTGCGGCACCCCCATAATCGCTGCTTTCACTTGAGGAATACCGCTGCCAGTGGCTTCTGGTGCGACAAACTGAATCAAAGCACCAGCTACAGTGCCGCCCAATAAGCCCACTGCCGGCAAAAATAAAAAATGCCATTGACCCCAATTAGCATTAGCATAATCGACGCCAACAATACGCCAGGCACCGAGAAAGCCCACACCGTCCTTGAGCAAGACAGCACCGATGGCTGCCACCACACCAATTGTGCAGGCTTCTAGCAAATTTATATTGGTTGGGCCAGTCAGGTCGAAGGGCTCTCGCTTTGCCATAATTATCCCTAAAAAAAGGCGCGGAGAACAACTCCGCGCCTCTTTCAAAAGCCGTACTGATTTAGTACTTAATGCTGCCACCACGCTTAAAGTGGTTGAAAGCATCAAGGGAGTTATCAGTGGTGCACTGATAGCAGTTTACACCTAGTCTGACTCGGTCTTCGTAGTTGAGTGAAAGCTCAGCGTACTGAGGCTCGTCTCCGAAATTCACACCCTGAGTTGCAGCATCGTATACGGTGGCAGCAAAGTAGATGTTATCGATGTGAGCCCAGCGAGTGGCCGAATAGCACATTGGGCATGGCTCAGCCGAAGTATAGAGGTCACAGTGCGAAGTAGCGCAAGTCTGGGGCATTTTGAGATTAGGATTAGATTTATTGATCTCACCCAAATTAAAGACGCCCAATTCTCTGCAAGCTTGTCTAATGGCAGTAGTTTCACCGTGGGCAGTGGGGTCAACCCACTCAGTAACGTGGTTGTGTGAAACCCAATAACGAATCACTTTATTAGTATCATTGTCGATTTGCACAATCACAGTGCTGAAAGGGCCGCCGCCGTTTTGTACAGACTTGAGAGCCTCGGCACAAGCTCTATGCATCCACTTGTTACCAATAACTTGAACACCGTGGTATTTCAAAGTTGGTTTAATGTTTGAAGTTTGACAAGGAAGACGTTTGATATCGGCTTCAGGCAATTTGCTCTCATTGCAATAGCCGTCCCATGGCTGCAAATAGGAGAACATGTCTTTAACTTTTAGTGGTTCGGGTTTACCTGGATACGCTTCACCAGTTGCATCGGTATAAGCTGTAATTTGATCTTTTGCTGGATCGTACTCATTGCCAAAGAACTTCTTGTCAGCTGCAAGTGTTGCGGTGCTGGTTGTTACTAGGCAGGATAGACAGGCTACTAGCGCCATCAAAAAATTCCAACGGAATATTTTTGTTGTTGACATTCTCTCTCCAAAAGCAGGCTGTAATTAGCCCAATATGATACTTTGAAAAGAGATGTCAAAGTATCATATTGCTAATCTATATTTGCCCCTACCCTCGGAAGAACGCTATTTTTACCTTAGTGCCAGCGACCATGGCGATTATTTTGACGTTCGCGATCAGTCACTTCCCGTGTAATTGAGCTGTTCAAAGCATCTATTTGACGCTCTAAAGCTGAGCGCTCGCTGTTACTGAAGCGTCCACCACTAGCCTTATACTGGGCTTCTCTACTGACGATTAAGTCATATTGCCGCTTCAGGTCGTTATATTCATATTGAGTGAGCGAGCGGTTATTGAGACCATCTTGAATGCGGGTTAGAGCGGCACTTAACTGGCTGTCAATACCGGTCCAATAGCTGGTATTTACTTGATTGTAGCCATTGTTCCAGCGACCATTGCCATGGTTACGTCGGCCATTGTTCCAACCATAATTATTACTGTTGTTATAGGCATTATTTTGGTTGGTATTAGTGTTGAAATTATTGGTAGCACCAGCGGCAATAGAGCTAGTGATACTAGTGTTGATATTCTGCAAATTGGTCAAGACTGACTGCATTTGCGCGAAATTGAAGTTACCAGAATTGACATAATTGTTCTGCTCATTGGCGTTAGCATTGAGCTGGTTTTGATAGAGGCTGGCTTGATCGACACTGAGTGTGCCATTGGCTACAGCAGTAGAAATCGAAGCATTGGCCTGTGCCCTAGTGGTATTCAAATTATTTATTGATGCAGCCTGAGCGCCATTCAAACCATTGTTATTACCAGCTAAATAATTGTTCGAATTAAACGAACTATTATTGTTAGCACCAAGGGCGTTGCGCACAACATCAGTAAAGCTTTGAGCTTGAGCCGGTTGCGCCGAAATTAAGACGGCGGCACTAAGCAGAGGCGTCATCATTGCAAATGCAACTGATTTGAATTTGCTGCTATAAATCGGATTATTCACAATTTTCCTCACTTAGAAATTACTAGGGCCAGCGAGTCATCGCTACGTGTTTTTAATGACGCGCACCTACTATATAAGTTCCATTGCCTAGATGAGCAAGGGCTAAATCGGGGCTTATGGCACAAAACCCGGAGCTACAGCGTGTTATTATGCTAGAGCGCTCTGGAGAAAAAAATGTTGTTACTCAAAAAGATACTCGTTGCCACCTTACTGAGTTGCATATTATTTGGCGAAGCCCCTGTTCAAGCTTTACCTTTCCATGCTAAGGCTAAAATTGTCGGCTTTACCAGGGTGGTCAGAGCCGGTCAGCTCTGCAGCGTCACAGTGCAAACCGAACCAGGCGCCTTTTGCCAGATCACCGTGCAAAAGCCAAACGGAAGGGCCAGTCGCCATCCAAACCTGGTCGAGAAGAGAGCAGACGCCGCTGGAACAGTGAATTGGTCATGGCAGATGGTAGAAGATGCTCAAGCTGGCGAGCGCATCATTACTGTCAAATGCATTGGTGCAGATAACGACGAAACTACCGTCCAGAAAAAAATGAAAGTCATATAGACCATTTTAGAAGCTCGACCTAGATACCCGAAGGCTTTGCGATTCCGAGCTCTTCCATGGCGTCGTCAAAGCTGACTTTGTTCTTCCTTGTATACTGCAAGGCCTGAACGGCCTGGTCCACACCAAGATAGCGATGCTTGAGCAGGTATTGACAACGCAACGAAGCGATCAATGTGGCCTCATCAATGGCTCCAGACACCACAAGCATTTTGCCAATCAGGGCTGGATAGCGGCTACTAAGTTCAATCGCTTCCGTAATGTCAGTATCGTTGACGAATCCTGTCATTTTAAGCAATTCACCTAAAACAGGTGAAGGTAGACTATCGGCATCGGCACTGCCAGCCTTATTGCCACCCTTGTCACCGTGAATCAAGCGATAAATCTCGTCGGTTGCTTGCTTCAAGGTTACTTCGCCCTGACTGACTTGTTCATGGAGACTTTCGGCTTTCTTAAAGAGGCTTTGGGAGATTAATCCCAGGGCAACGATTGCCTCACCAAGACTGAGCTGTTTACTTAAGCTTGTCTCCATAGCATTGAGAATTTCGTTCTCACTGGCAAGCCCAGACATTACTAAAAACTCGCCAAAGCGTACTTGTTTTTTTGCCGGCGAGGGGGTTAGGCCGTGAGCCTCTAATCTCAGTGAAATATTGGCAGGGAGAGCGTGTTTGGGTGCACTCGCCACCAGCATTTCCACAGCCTGGGGCAAAGACATACGACCCTGGCGCACCATACCTTGAAGATCAAGAGCCTGGGTCAAAAGCGAATGACTGATCAAATTATTGAGGATCAGCACTCGACCAAGCCTCATCCCAGTTTCGTAACTAATCTTCTGGGCATTGTCGACCTGTTCGGCTGAAATGAAACCAGCGTCCACCAACAAGCATCCGAGAGTGGCCTTATCGGTAGCACCTTGAACACCAATCCTCTTCAAGGCTTCGGCCGGCGACAAGCCCTTGCCTCGCACCAATTTGGCCGCCTCTTTAGCACGCTCCAGGCTGCAAATGTTTTGTCCAATTAAGGGCTGCAGCTCCACGGCTAACTGCAATTCGCTTTCGCTGATGCGCCCAGAAAGCACCAGTGTGCGCCCCAGGGGTAGACCGAATTGCGGTGCGACTTGCAATGCGTCGGTTAGATCGCGCTCGCTGACAAGGCTTAGCCTAACTAGCAGTTCTCCAAATCGAATCATCAGCGCACCACTTGATAATACTCAGTCGACCTAGCAATCATAAGATATTTACAGCTCGTGCGGCTAGTAAGGCGACCACAGCTAGAGAAATGGCAGATTGCACCATCATCAAAACCTTGGCCCAACGAGACAGCACCGGCACGTCAGTGGGCGAAAGTGCAGTACTGGTGTTGAAAGCAAGGAAAAGATAGTCGACAAAAAGCGGTGACCACTTCTCTTGCTTTGAGCGCGGCAGAGTCATCTGGGGAAAGAGAAAGGCCCCGCTAGTATGGGTATGCTCATCACGCATACTACGCTGGTGCGGACCACCGGCATCAAGGCGCCAATACCAAACAGCAAAGACCAAAATGTTACTGACCCAAAGAGCTGTGGCTGACTGTAAAAGCTGTTCCGGTTCAACCACATGAGCAGGAATGGCCCGCACCAATAAGACCACGGAGACAATCATTCCTATGGTTACAGCACTAATGACAAAGAAGCCGATCGGGCGACAAAACTTGTGGTGCCCACGGCTATGCAAAATTTCAGCTGGTGCCAGGGTGAAGAGCACCAAAGCCACAAGCAGCCAACGTGGCCCCAAGGCCAGTGACTCCGGCAGAGCAGCATAGAGTCCGCCTGCAGCCAAAAGCGCCACCAATGATGGCCACATAGGCTCCATCTCGCGGTCGCTTTGCCCTTCGCTCATTAGCTTTTGCTTTCTTGCTCCGGTGGTTTATTCACGGCTTCTTTGGACAGCGCTAATACTCTTTGCTGCAGGGCATTAGCAATGCGCTCAGGAGCCTCCTTACCCTTGCCCTCTTTGGCCAACTCACGACCGGTAGCGGGCTCACCAAAAATCACGCGAATAGGAATGTAAGTCGGGAAGAAGGCACCAGGAGCCAGTGCTTGGCGGGTACCATCAAGATAAACTGGCACAGCCTTAACATCACTCTTTTCCAACAGAAGACCAATGCCTTGCTTGAAGGGCAAAAGACGACCATCAAGAGTGCGCTCAGCTTCAGGGAACCAAACCAGGTTATTTCCTTGCTTCAAAACCGACACCGATAGAGCCAAACTAGAAAAAATAGATTGCTTAGCTTCAATCGGGATAACACGGGACAAGCGGCTAAGGAATGAAAAGACAGGGTTACCAAAGGCAATACCAGTCCAACCAGCCCATTGGGTGTTCTTCACTCGCTCTTTGGGCAAAGCAGCAGCGATGACAAATGCATCAATATAGCTGGCATGATTGGGCACAAAGACAAGCTGCGGAACATCTTTGATATTCTCAGGATGTACCGCCACCACTCTGAAAGGGCTCATCACCATCATAGTGAAGTTATAGAGAGCCTCAGCAGCCCCAATACGCCAACCGGTTAAAGGCTGCACAAACTCTTTTTGCTCAGAGGTCAAATAGTGATCAGGGTCATCGATGGGTGAGACGGCCCCCTCTCCACCTTCAGCTGATGCCACAATTTCACTGAGCAATTCCCGCACCGTCGTCACTCTGGCAACAGCATCACCAGTAAGTTCTACGCCAGTATGTTCAACAAGCTCTAAGGTAAGATGCATCCATTCAAGAGAGTCGATATTAAGATCAAGTTGCGGACTGGTATCAAGTCTGATGTCTTGCTCAGGGAAGCGCTCTTTCAGCCATTTAAGGCAAGCAGCGGCGGCGGGTTCTTCTACCAAAATTTGGTCATTAGAATCAAGAGTTTCCGGACTATCAGCCTTAGCACCGGACTTAGTACCAGATTTAGCACTACCTTTTGCTCCAGCTTTCTCTTCGTTCAAAGCCAAATCGTAGCGCGCCCGCAATTCATGGCGCTTAATTTTGCCCAAATTAGTGCGAGGCAAAGTGTCTTTGGTGATAGCAAAATTAGTCACTTGCAGATAGGAAGCCAAACTGGCGGAGGCCACCTTAAGAGCGGCTGCGACTGCGGCTCTAGCATCTTTATCACCCACTTCTTTCATATCAGGCATAACCAAAGCAACCAATTTATGGTCAACTTGCAATAAGCCAATTTCCGCAATGGCCGGTTGTTTAGCAATACGATCTTCAACGTCTTCAGGTTGAATCTTCTCGCCACCTTCCATAACAATAGTAGAAGAAGCCCGACCAATTACATGCAACTTGCCATGCTTCATCACACCAAGATCACCAGTTCTAAACCAGCCATCGGTGGTGAAAACTTCTTTGGTCAATTCGGGAAGATTCTTATAGCCAGCAAAAACGTTGGGTCCGGTGACCACAATTTCGCCAGCATCTTTATCAAGCCTTGCGTCTGGCTCAGCTAAAGGATCAATCCGTACTTTTACACCTTTAATGGCTTGACCAACACCTTCAAGATCGCGATCTTCAGGAACGCGGAACGTAACTAGTGGTGCTGTTTCTGTTAGGCCGTAACCAACACCAATCTCCCAACCAATCGCTCTCAATTTGTATGCTAGCTCACTAGCTAGTGGTGCACCACCACAGGTAAACAGTCGCAAAGTTGGTCCGAACTTCTGACGCACAGGAGCAAAAAGTGTTTTTCCTGGGCGCAAATTGAAAAATCTATCCATGCCAATGCAGTAGTCTATGGCGGCATCAAAGGCAGCCCCGACAATTTCATTCTTATGAAACTTGGTTTCAATGGCCTGATAGAGTGAGCGCAAAAGCCTTGGTACACCGACAATAACGGTTACTTTGCCATCGTTTAAAGCCCGCATGATTTCGGGGCCAGTTAGCGAACGAGGCAAAACAATTGTTAGGCCCATCAAAAGTGGTGCCATTAAACCAGTGTTAAGTGGATAAACGTGAAAAAGAGGCAATGGCAGCATAACGCGATCTTTTGGCTTGAGCAAATCAATTTTGGAAATCACTTCATCAAGCTGCAAAAGCATATTGGTGTGACTTAAAGGAACACCTTTTGGCGTGCCAGTAGTACCAGAGGTATAAAATAAAACAGCAATATTATCGGGCGCCAACTTGAGCAGCTGAGGGTTAATAGCCTCGGCTTTGTCTTTAGAAGATACTGCAATTTTCTTCCAGCTCTCAGCTATTTCATCATCATCAAGGCGAACAATACGATGACTAGACTTGGCTTTTGCTCCAGACTTTGGCAATATCTTATCAAGACGCTTTGAACCTTTTTCGTCAGTAAAAATCCAACCTGCCGAGCTGTCTTCAAGAATGTGTTTGAGTACATCGTCATTTTGTTGCGAATCAATTGGCACCACTGTTGCACCAGTGTAAATGGTGGCAAGGGCAGAGACGATCCAGGCGGCTGAATTAGGGGCAAAGAAAACAACATTGTCGCCTTTCTTTATTCCCTGACTGAGCATAGCCGCAGCGACATTGCGTATCTCTGAGAGAAAGCCCTGATAATTCAGGGTGACCGAGCCATTTTTGACAAAGCTGACGATGGCATCTTGCGGACCATATTCGCTAAAGCCATCAATGAGATCTTTCAGTGTGCGCCCGGTACTGGAAGCTCCGCTTTCAGTCTTGCTATCCAAGTCTTCCAAACTAGACTCTTCGACCTTATCGACCCTTGCGACCATTTCACACCTGCTTAAACCAATAGCAAAATCGCCCTAATTTTACTCGGGACTGGCCTTGCTGTCTTCACTATCAACCTGCTTACTTGGTATTTCCACCAACTGATTTGGGTTTACCCCTTTGCTTCTATCGAGCGCTAACAATTCAGCCTTTATACGTGATGCCACAGTGTCAGCCGCCTTCTGCCCAGCGGCAATACCACGCCTCAAAATATCTCTGTCTTTAGTCATACCAGGCACAAAATCGACATCTGGATAGATCAGAATGTCAGAAGCATGTGCCTGTTGCTTGTCGGCATTGGCGAGCATGATGTCCATCACTCGCATCATCAAATTTTTCTTCGACTTAAATTGCCTGTTGGCTACCGGTTTAATGGCAGTATCAACCAGGGCGGCCACAACAATATCAGCACCCATTCCCTGAGCTATGGTAGAGGGAAGATTGGCCTTTAAGCCTCCATCGACATAGAGTTTGCCATTTAACATCATGGGCCGATAGAGAGTAGGAACACAGTTGCTCGCTAATACCGAACGGGGTAAGTCACCACTGGCTAGAGCAGTAGTTTCGCCGTCGGTTAAGTTAGTGACAACAGCGGCAAAGGGAATTTTAAGATCACTAAATTTAGCCGGCAGTTTACTCTGAAGTAGTTTGAGATAACCATCACCACTGGTAATTCCAGCATAGGGCCGGCCTTTAAAGAGATAGGCCAGGGGCTTAATAGGACGAGTAACAACACTCAAAATCGCACCCTTGAGCATGGCATTTTGCATGGTGTCATCTAGGTACATTTTTTCAATATCATCGACTGAAACCCCGGCGCAGTAGAGAGCACCAACTGTAGAGCCCATACTGGTACCAACGATGCCATCAATCTTTATGCCGTGCTGCTCAAAGCTGCGCAATACGCCAATTTCGGCGACAGCCTTGCAGCCACCACCAGAAAGGGCCAAAATCAAGCGTGGTTTTGTTTCTTTAAAAGCTTCAACAGCATCTGCACTAGCGGAAATATTGGCAGGGGGGGAGAGAGCATCGACAGTACGATTAATGGCACCATGGTGCAGATCTTGGCTGTCACTTCTGCTCGGTTTCTGCAAAATTGGCTTTGCAAAAGCAGACGGCAGGCTGACTGGGTCCTTCACTGGAATCTTCAGAGGGGTTGCTGAAGGCGGCGCAGACTTGCTGCCTGAATCAATCTTGGTGGCCCCCCAAGCCTCGGCCGAGTCAGCATTGGCAGCTAGACCCGCACCTAAGAGTAGAATCAGACAAACCAGAGCAGATTGGGTATGGCGACGCACTTAAAAGTCCTCTTTCAATGCAGGATACCAGGCAAACAACCGCTTGTTTACTCTACTTATGCACCCGTACTGTAAAGACTGACTCGCAGGCATTTGGTTCCCTGCAAATAAAGTTAACGTGCGCCCACGCTCTATCGAAATGAAAACTATTGAAGGCTCAATAACTAATCGAGTTTTGCCATTGGATCTATTTCAAAATTGCTTTGGTTACCCGCCATCTGATGCGGTTTGCGGATTTCTTGACGAACAAAACCTTCAGGATTGGTAGACCAGCGAATCGCCACCTCGCGAACAGTGGTGCGTTGACGACTGATACTGTCGGAGCTAACCTCTACCACCTCTTTTGAGCGCGCCTCAATTTGCTTAAGCCGTGCCGATGGGCAGAGCTCTGAGTGCTGGGTGTCTGAAGTTAATTTGGCTTTGAGGTTGTTTAAGAAGTCTGCAACACTGTTAATGTTCATCAATTTCCCATCTAGCTGGAGCATAAATCTAGGCTAGCCCATGGGAAGTTTCGCCTGGTATAGGCAAAACCATAACTACTTATAGGTACAGCTATAAAAGCTCCTATTTCCAGGAATACTCAGTAATCATTCCATCCGAATAAACAACGCGACCGCCCGTTGGGTCGTCTCCAGCCTGAACCGGTCTAACATGACCATGGCCCGGTCTTGTGGAAGCCTGACGGCGTCGCTTGGGCCGCCTATTGGTCTTCCCATGGCTCAAACTAGCGCTAGAGCTAGCCACTTTCTTAACGGCTTCAGGCGAGGGGGCAGGTAGCTTATTATCAGCCGGAGTATTAAACGGATTGGCCTTGAGGACCGGGTCAATAATTTTCTGGGCGCCAGTAACTACATGGGGCGGCAAGTGCTGCACTTTATGAATGAGCCAAAAGCCAGCCAGAACCAGGCCTGAGAGAACCAATAAAGCAATTCCGCCGCGCACTGTATAGTGAATAGCCTCACGAGCGAAAGATGCCCGAGCTATCTGCCATCCTTCTTCTTCAGCCAGAGGCCTATCTAAATCAAGATTTAAGTCTCGCTCTGCATCGGCTTGGGTTTCTGCCAGACTAGTAGCTTTCAGTTCTGGGTCCAGAACCGCATTTTGTTTAGAGGGAGTCAATGCCAATAACCTATTATTTACCAGTGTAGAGTTTGTCAGGATAGCAGTAGTCAGTATGACGCAGACAATGGGGCCTTCCATTAGATGGCTCTCAGAGTAGAATTACCCAGGAACCTAAAACACAGACGAATTTATGCAAAAACCAGCCTCCACTCAAGCCCTCGCCCTTGCTCTTGCTCTATCAATCACAATTCTTTCAGCTACTGGCAAAGTCGATAGCCAAACGGCTTGGGCCAAGTCAAAGAAGTCCTCCCATCAAAGTACTAGTGCAACTGCTATAAGCGGTGAGGCACCAATGGAAGCTTGGCGAGACCTCACTGTGACCCCCTGGGCAGTCCTATTGTGCATCCACGGCCTCAGTCTACATGCCAGTAGTTATGCCTCTTTCGGCAAACAAATGGGGCACTTGGGTATACCGACTTATGCTATTGATATACGAGGTTTTGGCTCCTGGCAGAACCAAAAAGAAGCAACCAACCTCGATTTCGATCTGGCTTTTGATGATATAAAAAATGCCCTAATCTCAATTCGCAAAGCCCATCCAGGTTTACCCATAATAATTCTGGGGGAATCTATGGGGGGAGCTCTAGCTCTGCAAACTGCCGCTGACAATCCGAAGTTAGTCGATGCCTTGATTTGTAGCGTCCCAGCCAGACAGAGCCAGGGACAGAAAACCACCAATATCAAAGCCGCCCTAGGCTTCATATACACTCCAAACAAAGAGCTCTTGGTCGGCCCTAAGGTCATCGCCAGGGCAACAAGCAATCCAGAAGTAGCAGAAGAATGGGAGCAAGATCCCCTTAACCGTAGTCGTTTTTCGGCCAAAGACTTAAATCGCTTCCGCCAGTTAATGGGTCAAAATCCACACAAAGCAAGGCAAATCGCTAACATTCCAGTGCTCTTTCTGCAAGGAGCGAGCGACCGCTTGATCAAACCATCCGGAACCCTTGAACTGTTTAGCAAGATTCAGTCAACGGACAAAAACCTGGTTATGGTAGGTTCAGCTGAACACCTAATCTTTGAGCAGGGCCAATTTGCCAACGACATGGTTGATCTAGTCTCCAACTGGATCGAAAAACATGTCGTATCAGGCAAAGCCGAAACTGAGTCGACCAGCAAAAAAGAGCCAAGCCGAGAAAAAGCCGATGAGGAGTCTAACAGCTATAAGCAGGGTCTTGGACACTTTAAAATTGCTGAAGGCGAAATATTACTGGGCGAGTACAAACAAGCAGAAGAGCACCTCAGTACAACTTTGCAAATTGCAAGGGGAACTGCTCTAGCAGCCAGAGCACACAAGCTACTCTTAGAGTTACCGGAGAAATTTATCGCACCGCCACTGGGGTCATCATCCCCAACCTCGCTGGCCAAAATATCGTTGAACGAAGCAAAAGACAACACCAAACCCACCATTTTAGTGTTTTGCGCCCCCTGGATAGAAGCCTGTAAAACCCTATCGGCAGATATCACAACGGCCCTCGGCAGCGACGCCGACAAAGTCAATGTTGTCTGGGTTGACGCTGACGAAGAAAAGAACAAACCTCTCCTGGCTGAATACGGCATCAAGCCACTACCAGCCATTCTCTATTTGAAGAAGAACAATGAGGTGTTCCTTTATAGCCTGGGCGATCCTGGACCAACGGCTATCCACACCCGTGTGCAACAACTCTTGAAAGCTGAATAATAATTTACCTAAGCCAAAGGCAAACCCTCACAGGTTCTGGCGATTTTTGCTAAGATGAAATTACCACTTGGCATCCCTTCCTAATTTAACTTGGCTTTAGGCAAAACATAAAATGGCTCAGTTCTTCGAACAGTCAGAAGCGTTTGGATGCGACCATACTGATTCGCTTGCCTTTATCAACGGGCGAGAGGCTCTTGAACTGGCCAATTACGGCTTGGCTGTCAACAACTTTACTATTCTAATTGAACGGCATCCAAGTCAGGCTCAATACCTGTTTATGAGAGCTAAAGCCTTTCTTGGGCTTTGTGCTTTCGAACTTTGCCAAAAAGACTTAGAAAAAGCGATTTCGCTAGGTTTGGCCCACCCGGAGGTAACCGACCTGCTCTCTTATGCTTTGAGCCAGAGAGAGAAGCGTGGCACCAACCAAGATTTTAAGCCCGACTTTCTTGCCCTCGTTGCCCTGAGACGCAATTACAGACTACGTTCACTAATATTGAGCGTTGACGAAGCTTTAGCTGAAAGCAATTACAGCCTGGCACTGAAACTGCTAGACCTGGCAGAACGACTGGTTGACCACAATGAACTTTCTTCAGACCTCGGCTTCAGCCTTGGTAAACTGAGAGCTCAGGCTTGTATCGGCAATCACGCCAACCTCGACGCCCTCAAGGTGATCGACTTCCATCTCAACCATGCTTACGCTGTCGGCCGCGATGATCAAGTGCGCCTCTTCAAAATGCTGCGATCTCAAGCGTATTCCTAAACCTTAAACAATTTAGCTTACAAGCAAGCAACCACTTCTTATAAAGTAAAAGCGATTGTTCTGGAGATACTAGAGTGCCTCGCATTGTTTTTTTAGCCGCTTTAACTGTCGTTTTCACAGCCTGTACCACTGACTGTGCCACTTTTGCCAATACCCAGGCAGTCGTGCCAGCAACCAAAACCACAAGCAAGAGCGCGCCTGCAGCTAAGCCAGAGAAAACTGACGACATTACTCGCGAGATTCGCGGCTATGAACACAAATATTTTGAGCGAAATTTCGAAAACGAAAGCGACGATCAGCGCCTAAACCGGCTTGAAAACTTCATTTTCGGCACCACCAATAGTGGTGATGCCGCTCACAGAACAGCCCAGATCGTCGCAGCAATTGGCTTACCGGCCGAACCGCAAGCAAAAACAGAAGCCGCATCAAACCGACCAGCGGCGGCCTATAGCCCCGGTTCATACGGCAATCAGACTAGTAGCGAGGCAGATCAATCACCCGGCCATTACCCTAGAGTAACTGCCCTTGAGACTGCCATTTTAGGACAGAGCTATCAGAGCGAGCCAATCACAGCCAGACTCAATAGAATGGAAATCAAAGCCTTCGGCGCCCAATCTCATAGCAGCGATCTTTCAGCAAGAACCGATGCCCTTGACCAATACGCTGAAGTTAAACTGCACATCAAACCAGAAAATGCCCTAGCTACCAATCCACGTATGCAAATGGAGGGCCAGACACCTGGCGTAGCAGCGGGTAACTTGGGAACATTTGAAGCCAATCCATTTGTTAGAGGATTGCGCAGCATCGCTTCTGATTTAAACCCAGTCAATTCTATCGCTGCCGCTAGCAAAAATTCGCCCCCAGCCACTAGCTACTCGTCAGTCGAAGACGCAGAAGACCCAGCTGCAGAAGCGCACAGAAAAATGATTGAACAACAGCTAATTGATGCAGCCAAACCGAATGCTCCCACAGCCCATGAGAGAACTTTGTCACGGGTGGCCTGGTGCGAAATGCAGTTATTTGGCAAGTCTTATCCCCAGCTCCATCTATTGCAACGCCTACACCAGCTCAATGCCGACCTCTTTCCTAATGACAAAGAAAAAGACATTCAGTTGATGGATCGCATCGACATAATCGTCAGGGAAGTAGTTTTGCGAAAACATCCACCAGCCTAGGAGCAAAGACTATGCCACTACTAGCGGTATCGCAACAGAAAGCATTGCCTAACTAATGGAACGTTTACTCTCCATAGCTAAAGCTCTAATTTTGATTTTGATTGTTGCTTTTGTACTGGTCTACCAGATCATAAGCAAACAATAAACTACATGCCGCCAGGTTGAATGTGAGGCGTGTCGGTAGGACTATTAGGTGGTGGTGGTGGCAAGCGATCGATAATCTCTTTCACCTCAGGCACCTTGAACATACCGGTCTGCTGCTGCCTTGCGCCTTGACCTTTGGGAACCACGCCCTTAACTATGGCAACAGAACAATAACCATGCACAGCCACAGCGTGAGAAACACTACCGAGCAAAAGCTTTGTTAATCCAGTGCGACCATGGGAACCCATAACAATTAAATCAGCAGACCAATTGGCTGCCACGTGCAAAATCACTTCGCGTGGATCACCTTCTCCGACCTGGGTAGTAACCCGACCGGGGCCCACATGGGCAATTAGATCTTGAGCCATTGTTTCCATCTCAGCCCGGGCCATAGCATGAAGCGAATCATGCTGCCGGGTCAGACTGGTGGCACGCACTGCACTTTCTTCTGAAGCGAAGGAATCGGTTAAGGCCTGCACCACGGTAACAAGCTTGAAACGCGTGCCAGCCGACCAATTAAGAGTCTTGACCCATGCCAGAGCAGCTCGAGAGTATGGCGAATTATCTACTGTCAGAAGAACGTTTTTGAAACCTTCCTGAAGATTAGGTGCATCAGTGCTAGCTTCACTTTTGACAATCACTACCGGGCATTGAGCCTGCATCAAGACACCCTGGGAGACACTACCAAGTAGTATCAGCTCCATGCCTTTATGACCGCGAGAGCCCATGATAATCATATCTACAGCATTTTCTTTGGCCGCATCTAAGATTTCACCCTTGGCGTCACCTTGGGCAATTTTAAAAGTTACTCTACAGCCAGGTAGGCTCTTCTCCAGCTCAACAGCCATTCCTTTTAGGGTGTCGGTGGTAGCAGCGACCATTTCAGCCATGAGCGAAGACTGGTCACCACTTTTACGGCCAAAAGCCAGACCAGTGTCAGGCCCTTTGAGCACCGTAAATAAAACTATTTCGGTACCAGCAGCCCACTTAAAGCTACCCAGAGCATCGATGGCAGCTTCTGACTGAAATGAACCATCTATTGCGGCAAGAATTTTCATGGCACTCCTGAACTGTAAAATCTATCTGCCTAATTATATCCGTAAGGTATAGCAGCAAATAGCATTGTGCAATTTTGTTGATAGTTATCAAAAAAACATCAAGAATCGCAATATCTCAGAGTTAGCTTCAACTACGAAAATATCATGTATATCAGCAGACTCGTCTGACAGAGTTGTTATAGTAGCTATTACTACGGCTGGAGGTCTTAAAGCATGAAACGCTGGCAATCACTCACTATCTTGTTGAGTCTGGCGCTCGTGATCGCCCCAGTAAGCCTGACGGGCTGCTCGTCTGGGGGAGTTAAAGAGCATTATGTCTCACCTGAAATTCAAGGTGTTTCGCAGAAAATCAATCTAGATGAAGTACAGAAAGCCTTCTTTGAGACTAAAGGCGATAAAGACTTTAATAGCAAGATGGCCGATTTTGAGAAACGGGTTAACGAAATATATGACGGCGAAGGGGTAGTCGCCCTTGATGCCACTCATGAAAATGACCGTTTAAGCATTATTGGTTATATCGATAAAGACCAAAAGCCCGGATTTCAAAGCGGCGACGAAAAGCTCTTTGCAATTGAGCAAACCGGAGCTGTAGTCAACAACGAACTACCTTACCGCGTCGCTGGCTATGACGGCAGGCCATACTACGAAGGTCATCGCAGCATTCTTGATAATCCATTCGTACAAATGATGGTAATGTCGCACTTGATGAGTAGTTGGGGTGGTCGTTACCACACTCCTTACAGCAACTATGGCGGCCTGATGGGCTACCGCAATACCTGGCGTCAATCGCCTCAGTACGCCCAGCAGAAGACGGCCAACCAAGGGTTCTTTTCTAGGTTCAAGAGCAAGTCAGATGGCAGCCTGACTAGCAAATCTGGTTTTGGTGGTTCGTTCTCATCCACACCAACTGGCACGGCAAAGAGGAGCTGGGGTGGTGGCCTCTTCTCATCATCTTCTTCATCTTCAACGACCGGGGCATCGTCTAGCTCAGGTTGGGGTGGCCGACGCTCATCGGGCTTCTCTATGAGAAGATCAGGCGGATGGGGCGGACGGAGAAGATAATAATGAACTATTTGCTGCGGGTTTCAGATCATCTCAATCAGCATCTAGTCGTGATTACCCTTGATCAACAAACCGTCAAACAACCAGCCGTCGACATTGTTTTTGAAATTCTAGGGGCAGAACAGCCGCAAGAATTGATTGAGGAAGGTCGCTTACCGGAGGGCCAAATCGACGATTTGCGCGCTCTGCAGAAAATCATTTTTGACCGTGACAGCGATGGCCTTTTCATTTCTAATTCGGTAGATTTTCTTGCCAACGGTGAAGCGCTCGACCCAGAGGCGCCGCTGGTGCAAGCATTTGTACCATCCGAACGAGACTCAGTTAAATATATGCGCTGCGATCTCGTGGTTTTGGATAAGGCAAATTCTGCTAACAAGGTTAGTGCCCAGGTTACGCCCGAGAAAAAAGTCGAAGAATTTAGTCGCGTCATGTTTTTGCATCAGATTGCCATTGGCACCATAGTTGATGTCACTAAAGAGAACGGCGATTTAGTCGATGTCATTGCCTATAGCGAAGGCGAAAACTTAATTGAGATTGACGTCAAGAAAGCCGCCTACAAGCTCAGCGAAAAAGGCAAGCGCATGCATGACTCATATATTGCCGAGGCGCAAGATCTGATTAAGCGTTTTGACATTTATGGTGACGTCGATGTTGACGCCAGCGGCACTGCGCATTTTGACACCAATCTTGGCCGCGACCTGAGAGTTGCTGCTTTTGAGATTGAAGGGGTTGACCCCTTTAGAGCACGTTTCTTACTCGGGCTCAACGACGGCGAGTGGGACAAACTAGACAACTGGACTGAAGTCTTTCAGGACCCAGCTTGGTATGGTCAAATTTTTGCGCCAGTAGAACAGGCTCCTAGCGTAGAAGAAATAGGCGAGAGTAAGCTCAGAAGTATAATCGAACAGGCAAAAGCAGCTTTGAGGCGCAGTTCATGAAAGGCGAATCGGTGAGAGAAGAAAAACGCTGTGAGATTCTAAGCATTCTCTCTCGTGACGGCAGGGCAAGCGCCGCAGATATAGCTAAACAAACTGGTCGCCCAGAAAGCGAAGTCAAAGACACTATTGCTCAATACGAACACGACGGCGTGATCAAGCGCTATAACGCTGTAATTGACTGGGAGAAAGCTGGTATAGACAAAGTAACGGCCTTCATCGATGTGCGGGTAGTTCCCGCTAGAGATGTTGGTTTTGATGCAATCGCCGGCCGCATCGCCCGTTTTCCTGAAGTACGAAGTGTCTGGCTGGTTTCTGGGGGCAGCGATCTAAGAGTAGTTGTTGAAGCTACAAATCTGCGCCAGTTAGCTAATTTCGTAGCAGAAAAACTCTCTACCATTAATGGTGTCACCGGCACCGTGACACACTTCCAGTTGCGCCGCTACAAAGAAGACGACGTGCTCTATTTAGAAGCTGAAGGCAATGAGCGCCTCGTAATAACACCTTAACCATGATTCCCTTAAAGCCTATCGCTAAAATTGCCAGCGCTCTTCCTGTATCAGGAATAAGACGCTTCTTTGACATTGCCGCTTCAATGCAAGATGTCATCTCACTGGGCGTAGGAGAACCAGACTTCGTCACCCCGTGGTCAATCCGTGAAGCAGCTATCTATTCACTAGAACGGGGCCAGACTAGTTATACGTCCAACTGGGGCTTAATCGAACTGCGACGGGCAATTAGCGAGCACCTAGAGCGCCTCTACCAGGTTATTTACCGCCCTGAAGACCAAATTTTGATAACAGTTGGTGTCTCGGAGGGCTTAGACATTGCTCTGCGCACCATACTCGATGCTGGTGACGAAGTACTGGTACCCGAGCCCTGCTATGTTTCATACAAGCCTTGCATCAGCCTAGCTGGTGGCATTCCAGTAGCAGTTGAGACAACGGCAGAAGAAGGCTTTCGTGTCAACGCTAAGCAGCTAGAAGCCCAGCTTACTAGCCGCACTAAAGCAATACTTTTAGGTTATCCTTCCAACCCCACTGGCGCCACCATGCCACGGGCGCTGATGGAAGAAATCGTCAGATTTGCTGAAGCAAACGGCTTATATATTCTTAGCGATGAAATCTATGACCGACTAACTTATGAAGGCGAGCACACCTGTGTACCGTCTATAGAAGGAGCCTACGAGCGCACAATTCTCTTTAATGGCTTTTCAAAAGCTTATGCCATGACAGGCTGGCGCATCGGCTATATTTGCGCACCAAGCAACATCTTAGCCACCATGATGAAGATACACTCGTACACGATGCTCTGCGCTCCTATAACCGGGCAAAAAGCTGCCATCGAAGCTCTTAAAGGCTCTGAACCCCAGGTGCAAGACATGGTTGAGCAATACAGCCAGCGCCGAAGAGTAATCGTCAACGGCTTCAATCAAATTGGTCTTGAATGCCACATGCCTGCCGGAGCATTTTATGCTTTCCCTAGCATAGTCAGCACCGGTCTAACCTCTGAAGAGTTCGCTGAACGGTTGCTTTACGAGCAGCACGTGGCGCTGGTTCCTGGCACCGCTTTTGGTGCAGGCGGCGCTAACCATGTCAGATGCAGTTATGCCACTTCAATCGATAAAATTGAAATAGCCCTTGCCCGCATCAAGTGCTTTGTCGACAAACTCAAAACTTGATCCGCCTGATTTAGTGCTATCCCATTGACATTAACCTAGCAGGCGCCCATTAAGCGCCTGAGGTCAACTGGTGAATTACAACCAGCACCTATTTATTAGCCAAATTTTTGCGCGCCTCGACCAATATTTCAGCAATTGACTTGGCGGGAACAGCATAATTTTTGCCATGATAACCACCAGACAAAACCGCTACCACCTCGCCCTTGCCGTTGAGCAAAGGGCTGCCAGAGGCTCCGCGCTTAGAGAAATAATTACCAAACAGGCGCTCAGAAAAGACTTCAGTAGCACCAGGCTCAAGCTCACGGGAAAACTTAAATGAATGGTCGCGAGAATTAAAACTAACTGGATCGGTCACTTTAAAGCCGGTACCAAGAGGGCTCAGCCTTATCGGCATCTGCTCAATACTCTCAATCTTTCCTGGACCAATGGTCAAACCTTTAACCCCAAACTGTCGGCTAACCGGTATTACCCGATCACCGGGCTGAGCTGCCTCCTGGGCAAAGCTGACGGACTTAAAACCGTGCTCAGGAGGATCAACTTTAATCACAGCTAGATCATCGCGACTGTTTTCTGCCACCACTTTAGCTTTACGAACAATACCTTTGGCGTCGATGGCATTAATCTCAATTTTGCCAGCAGTGACATGATGATTAGTGACTATCAAGCCGTCTTCGGAGGCAAAGAAGCCATTAGCACTAAAATTATGCGGTCTGCCAGGTACTTTAGTCGCTGTTAAAAACACCGAACTCTCATGGGCCGCAAGAAAAGAGACGCCTTCTGCTTCCTGGCGGTGGTGCAATTTCGCCTTAAGGCTCCACGGCGCTTTAAAAGCTGACGGTGGATTAGGTTCATAGGTATTAATTCGCACATAGTTACTCAACTTGCTATCGACCGAAAACAGGCTGCGATTTGCCAAAGCGGATCCGGCTAAACCAGCACCTGCGGTTAGGGCCAAATCAACCACAAATTTTCCGCCAGTCTCGCCAAACTTGGTGCGATTAGCTTCGAGGTTATCAGCCGAGCGCCACGTATCGGCCAGGGTGGAGGCGATTTCGCCAGCTGGCTTAACCAAATCACGGGCTGCCGTAGCTGTCAGGGCTAGGCCGCCGATAGCCAGGCCTGGGCTAAGCCAGGGATATTTTGCCTCCGCAGCCCGCAAGGCAAAGCCTACTGCAGCCGATCCAGCGACCTGAAGGCCGACCTCGGGCAGACGGTCTTTGATGGCAGCCACAGCGTTGGCGGTTCCAGCACCAACCACATAAATTTCTCGTGCCAACTTGTCGTCAGCATACTCTGGCCGCTTAGATTGGGCGAGCAAGGAGTATGGGTGATCATCGTCATCAAATTTATCTAGTTGAATCGGCATTAATTCCCCCAGAAAAGCTTATCGAACTGGCGCTGATCTGAATATCGGGGGATTACGAAAGCAACTAACTATCTAAAGGCCAGCACCGGCACATTGGTGGCCATGGCCTGATTAAGAGACTGCTGAGCAGCAGCAATTAAAATACCTGGATGCTCGCAGGTCTGCGGCATTCCGGCCACTCCAGCGTAGGGCTTAAAGCCAGCCTCGAAGCGCTCACTATTATTACGGCTGTTAGCAATTTCAATAATTCGCTGAGCGCAGGTTTCAGACTCTTCTAAAGTCGAATTGGCCAGCACCATGCCAATTAATCCGTTGAAATGACAAATATAATCGAGCTTCCGCACCTCAGCCACAGCCACTTTGCCCAACCAAGCAATCACTTCTTGGCGCGAATGAGTAAGCCCGAGGTTCTGATTGAGACTGGCGCAAGGAGACAGAAGAACAATACCGAAACCAAGCTTGGTGCGCTGGTAGCGATTAAACTCTTGCATTAGAAACCAATAAAACGAGCCTTCGGCAAACATGCCGGAGCTAACATCAACCAAGCGCTGGCAAAAACCATCAAAACTTGCCTGGTCAAAAACCGCCGGTTGAGGCAGCGCGCCAGGCTGAGCCATTACTGTCACAGAACCGCGACGGTCATCTTGACTAGGCGCAGTTGGCAGGGCTGCAGCTTGTGGGGGCAAACCCTTAGCCAAAAGAGCACTTACTTCTTCTAAATCGGCCGAATCAATGCACCAGACGGCAGGAGCATCCTCTGCCTCATTAGCGTATAGGCACCAGCGGGGAACATTGGTGGTGGCAAAAGAAAAAGTGCAGGTGACAACCAAAGTCTGGCTACCCACTTGAAAGGGCAGGGCAATTAATGAACTGCGGATCATTGATGCCATTTCAACCACAGACAGCAAGGTGAACTGGTCAGGAGTTTTACTTACTTTCGATAATTTGGTTCGTTCCATTAGAAACTCGCAGGCTTAACAGGCATTTAATAGCAGCATGGCACAATAAAATCTAGCACCAGACAGAGGAGAGGCATCTTTACATCCACATTTTTGCCTTATTCTGTTAGTCTTAAGGCTCATTCACCACTAGTTAAAATGTACCGCCCAAAAGTAGATCCAAACACTCTCCCTCTCCGCCTACCGCGCCTAGAGTCTTTGCCCACCAGCAACGACATTAGCGAAGCACTGCAGCAGGCCCAGAAAAGTGCCGGACGACGGGTTGAAGTGATTTGGGGCCGTCCGGGCAGCGATAGCTCACTGACTTTGACCTGCACAGTTAGCGCACTGGGCGGAGAACCGATCTGGGAATTGACTGAGAGTAGCCAACAAGAAATCAAAGAGATTTGGACCTATCCCTGTGGAGATATCGGTCTCATCCTTAACCTGGTAACAGCTGAATGTACTGGCGATACCTTGCCCCTGGGCGACGCCAATCAACTGGCAGGGGGTTTGGGCAGAGGCAACATCAATAGTAGCGGCGTCTTCAGCAGCACCTTGCTTAAAATGCAGTCAATCTCGACCCAAAGAGCCCCCGTTGCTAACGCCAGCCGCCACTCGAAAGTGGCCACAATGGAAGGCAGTCTTGCCGATATGCAGGTGCCCAACTTGCTGCAGTCAATCAATATGGGCGGCATGACAGGCTGTCTTTTTGTTGACGATGGTAATTGCGCCGCTGAAGTATTCTTCTACGAAGGCGCTCTTACCCATGCCAAAGCTCCCGATGTTGAAGGAGACCTGGCAGTCTTAGAACTAGTCACCTGGGAAAAAGGTAAGTTCTATTTTTACCGTGATGAAACTAACCCTCTTAAAACAGTAACGAAGCGTATTGACGCTCTTTTAATGGAAGGGGTAACTATCCTTGACCAAACAAAAACCATTGCCGCAGCAGGTATTAAACCCGAGTCGTATATCGACAAAGCTGACGCTAATCTAAGCGAAAAAGACTTTGAACAGCGGGTTTCAACCGGTGCTCCAGTTGATATGGGGCGACAAAAGCACTTTTATATCCAACTAGACGGTTGCACCACGCTGCAAGATTTGTTGCGCAAAGCACCCATGCCGAAAAAAGACTGGGTGCCAATTCTCTTCAATTTAGTCAACGGCAAACTAATTACAATCTCAAGTAAGCCGACAAAAGCAGACAAGACAGCAGGTCTTCATGCCGTCCCCATAGATCATGTTGCCATTGAGAGAGTCAACAAAATGTTGTCTCGTCCTGATACCAGCATTCTCTCCTATCCATCTTTCCACTATTTTCTCGAACAAGAATTTCAGCGTTTTCAGCAATATAGAATTCCTTTTTCGATCATAATTTTTGAGATGTGGGCCTGGCATAACAATGAGCTAAAAGCACTTTCACCCACAGCCTTGCAAGAAGCTGTCACCCGCATCAACGGAGCGAAAAGATCGCTTGATCTATTTGCCCACTTCGAGGCACTTAGTTACGCCATTCTATTGCCTCACACTGAAACACCGGCAGCGGCTGTATTAGCCCACCGCGTTCTGGAAATATTGCGAGCCCGTCAATTGGGGCCGGAGGCTAATCTCAGTCAGCTGGCCCTGGCCTTTGGTGTAGCCGGAATACCAGAAGACTGCCAAGATCTCAGTATCCTCTTAGCTGCGGCAAAGGCATCGAAGGTAGTGGCGCAGAAAAACAACTATCCAATAGTCATGTTTAGAGACATGACCCCAAACGCCTGAGCTACAAATGATGATAAGAAAAAACTCTATCATCACTCTTTCTTTGCTTTTTTGCTCACTCGCTTCTGTTAATCAAATAATGGCTCAGGCTCTTGCACAAGCGAAGAAAGAGCAGCCTAAAATTGAGGCGAAGCAAGAACTCAAAAGCGAAACAAAAACTAAAGCAGAAACTAAAGCAGAGACAAAACCAGCGCCAAAACTAGATTCGAAAACAGCTGTTAAACTGGCCCTAAAAGCCTATAAAGACGGACGCTATAGTGAAGCAGCCAATCTACTGCTCACTGATTTAAGAGAGCATCCCGATGACAGCAAAACCCACTATTATCTAGGCCTGGCCCTAAAGAAACAGGGCTATGACATGTCGGCATTAAAAGAGTTAGAAATGGCAGCTCGTCTAGCACCACCAGAAATGATTACTGCTTTTGCCCAAGAAAAATTAGAAGGGTTAGATAAGCCAGCAGGACTTCCAGCAGCACCGGCCAAACCCAAAGATTGGTTTGCTCAAATGACTTCGTCTGTGACCGATTTCATTGGCCTGACTAAACCCTCTAGCCCCAACCAAGCTCCTGCTGAGAAGACCACTTCAGGAGCCAATTTCGAAATTCCTGATCTATTTGGTTCAATGAAAGACGCCATTCGCAGTGGCAAAAAAATGATTAAGACGGCCAACGGACAGGCACCACAATCTGCGCGCCGCACTAGCGGCCCGGCCGAGATAATGCACATGGACGAGATGCTCGATTTAGTCGAGAAGAGCAAAACAATTAACGTACCAGCCTGGGCCAGTCATGCCGAAGGTTTGACTGTTTATTCGCAAGCCCCAGAGAATATTCCCGAATGGGATTATTGGATAGCTCGCTTCAAGCGCTCAATTCAGCACGTCTTGCTCAAGCGCTTGAATGCAGAATCGACAGATCAAGTAAGAGGCGCAGCAGCAGCCATTTTTAGCATAGACAGAAAGGGCAATCTCCATGGCAGCATCTACGCTAGCACCGCCGACTCGGTCTTAAACAAATGTCTGGTTGAAGCTATTCGCGACCTCAATCATTCGCGTATTCTTGCCTTTCCTGCTAACTCAAATATCACTGGTTGGAATTTTCAGATGACCTGGAATTTCGGCAAAATGCTCACCTATGTGCGCAACTATCGTGAACAGGTGAAACAAGCAGCAGCAATTAAAGAGTTGACCGATGCGCTCGCCGCCGATGCTCAAATCAGAGCAAAAATCTTGAAAGCTAAAAATGAACGCGAACTCAAAGCAAAAATGAAAAAGCTTGCCAAAGAAAAGGAGCTTGCCACCAAAGCAAAATTGCTTGAAGAAAAGCGCGAAATTAAAGCTGAAGTTGAGGGCCATATTATGACGAAGCCAGCCCTAAAAGAGCTAAGGGCCGTTACCCTTGAACTAAACGATATCAATAGCACTCCGGGTGCGCCTATTCCGGAAGGAGATCCTTTCGCCTCTATTGATGACGACAAGATCTTAAGCTGGCCAGATCTCAATCGCTAAAATATGCACGCCAAAGAAATCAAACTAACAATTATTTTTTTCACTATCGGCCTGAACAGCTTACTAGCAGGGTGGCCGGCAGTTGCAGCGCCGCCCATCAAAGCCAAATCACTAGCAAGCCCCAAATTAGAACAAAAGCAAGAAACAGAGGCAGAAGTAATAGAGCATCCAGCAGCCTGGAGTGATGCTATTCCATATTACAATCTAGCCAATAAATATCTAGAAAAAGAACGCTACGAAGATGCTGTAGACAACTACCATGAAGCCATAGCACGCTTTCCTAACGACCCTGACTTCTATATCAATTTAGGCTATTGCTACCGCAAGTTAGAAGATTTTGAAAGTGCGGAACAGGCTTTTCGCAAAGCACTTACTCTCAACAACAAAGACTGGGTAACCTGGAGCAATTTAGCCAATGCCCTGCTCAAGCAGAACAAACTGCCTGAAACGGTCAGCACATTTGAGAAATGTCTCAAGCTCACCATGCCTGCCAGCGAACGAGCGCTAATCAACCGCGACATAGCCGACATCAAAAAAATTCTAGCAATGCGCCAACCAAAATCAGCCCCCAAGCCAGAAATAGTGCCCGGCAAAGGCTCTCTCAAAGGATCACTCAATCAATCGAGCAAAGCAACAGCGGCGAAAGCGCTACAAAGTACAGCTAAAAAGCCGATTGCGCCGACCAGTAAAGTAGAGCCAATTAAGGCACCCCAAGAGAAAGGTGAATCTTCGGGCTGGGACTACGTCTACAAGTAAACCTAAGCTGGGTAAGCCAACTCACCGGCTTGATAAAGCCAGCGTCCATCTTGTTTTACAAAGGTGCTCTTTTCAGAGAATGTAGAATCATGCTCACCCTGACGCAAGTAGGCACTAAAGGAAACAGAAGCTGTTTCGGTGCCGTCAACAAACTCTAGGATTTTCAAACCGTGAAAATTTGTGCCACGGGAGAAATTCATCAAATCAGCTTTCCACTCAACAAAGTCTGGATTATAAGCAGGATGATCTGGATGAGTGGTGCTCATCAAGTAATCGGCTAACCCAAGGGCATAGGCACAATAGCGCGAACGCATCAAAAGCAGTGCTGATTGTGGAACGGCACCGTCATGATAGGGCTTACAGCACTTGTGATAAACAACCTGACTGCTGCAAGGGCAAGGCATAAAGCGATCTTGTACTAGCAAGGCCACCTACTTCAATAGCTCGGTAACTATCTGACGCACGAGATTGCCATCAGCCACGCCTTTGAGCTGAGGCATCACGGCCTTCATCGCTGCGCCTTGATTACGACCATCAGCAGGCAGACCATCAATAATGGTCTTAACTAAATCACGCACTTCAGCTTCAGATTTTTGCGCCGGCAAGTAGGCAGCTAATATGTCACGCTCAGCAACTTCTTTGCTGACCAATTCAGTGCGATTGGCTTTAGTAAACTCTGCTATCGAGTCGTTGCGCTGTTTTACTTGTTTCTGTAGAACGGCCAATTCTTCTTCAGGACTTAGTTCAGCTTTCTCGCCTGCCGCCCCGTCTTTATCGCTGGGTTTTGCTTCTAGCTTTTTGTAAGAAAAAGCCGAAAGCGCAGAGCGCAAAGTATCAACCCGTACTTGGTCGCGAGCTTTCATCGCCTCTTTTAAATCAGCAGAGATTTTTTCTTTCAGACTCATTTTCACACCTAATTTAACTAATTAAGACCGTGCATAATCGGCGCGGTATTTTTGAGAACATCTTCTTCAGTCCAGCTGGAGGCTGGACTTGAGGCCTGATTAGAGGCAGGAGTAGACGCTGGCCCCTGAATAATAGTAGTGGGCACAGAAACTGCGCCACTGAGATCATTAGGTATTGCGGCTGGTGCAAATGAAGATGCATTTACAGCAGACGCAGGAACAGAGTTGAACGTAGAGTTAGCCTCGGCAGGCAGATCTTTTGGAATCAACGGGGGCTCAGCACCAAGAATGTGGCCGATGATGCGATTAGTACCATCAACCATTTCCCCGGCAGCGTTAACCGTGACATTTAACTTTTGACCGGCAAAGTCTGATGGTGTGCCAACAACATCAGAGGTAATTACTGAGACTCGACCAACCAGTCTTCCACCAGCATCAATAATATTGCCGTGGCGATCTACGGCAATATCAAGGCTTGTGCCAATAAGAGACGTTGGAGTGGCTTTAGCGGCTGCGCTAGCAGCTGTATTAGAGGCCGTATTAACAACTGGTGCTGACTGCGAATGACCAAAGGGCAAATTGAATAATTTATTGGCGGGCTTAGTTGCGACCGGAGGTTTTTCGCTAGTGACTGGCTTGGCAGCGGCAGGGGCCGCAGCAGCGGCTGCGGCAGTCGCGCCGGCCACAGGTGCATGATAGGCAGGGTCAGCCGGGGTAATACCAACTGCTTTCTCTGAAAACTCAACCAGCGCTCCTGCCCCATGAGCTGTGTTGCGCACTACAGCCCCTGCACCTTCAGCAGTATTCTTGACGGCATTTCCAGTGCCCTTTATTACAGCTCCAGCTCCGTGAGCTGTGCCTTTAACGGCTTTCCCTGTAACATCCATGACATCCTTGACCAGATTGGTCAAAGACAAAGAATTATCGGCCCTGGCCTCACCACCAGCGCAGACGATGACAAGAGCAGCCAAAATATGGTGTGATTTTACGTTCATTATTAATCGCCAATAAGGAATTAGGGCAAGAAGCCATTTATTCGCACATTCTAGCCCACCATATGACATTGTTTCCTTACCGAATTGTCATGACAGCTTGCCGATTGCCTATGGCGACAACAAGATCTAGCAGTCAGCCTACTTTTCCAAAAATGATTTGACGATTTCGTCGGCTTTCTTTGTCTCTCTTTTTTCAGCAAGACTGTCTCCTAGCTTGCCATAGCATTCAGCTCGCTTACGCAAGAAAGAAACTGTCAAAGGCGAAATTTCAATTGCCTTAGTAAAATCAGAAATTGCCTCACGATATTGCTTTTTGTGCATATAGGCCGTGCCACGACGGTCATATATGCGAGCCAAACCTGAGCGCTTTTCCACTGATTTATACGCTTTTTCAAATGAATTTGCTGCGCTAATCACCTGGTCCCATTTCTCAAGATCAGAATAGACAATGATTAGTTCTTCCCAATAGTCTAAGTTATCGGCTTGCAGGCGATTCGACTCAAGAAGGGCTGCAACCGCTTCTGGCCGTCGGTTCAAGCGCCGCAACAAACAACCAGCTTGATAGAGAAATACAGCACGTTGTTTAGCACTACCAGCAAGCGTCTTTCCTTTGGCATAAACTTTCAAGGCCAGCTCAAGGTTTTCACTGTCAATCAAAGAAGCTATCATCACAGAACACTGCTGTGGATTCAAATTGGAAGACTTCAAGGCGCGCTCAAAGTCAGCGCAAGCAGCACTATCTTTTTCTAGATAAAACAAGCTCTGCCCCCGCCGCACTAGCAGTTCAGCACTGTCAGGAAATCTTTTTAGAACTCGACTGAGAAGCGCTATTGCCTCGTCAGCCTTTTGCTCACTCACCAGTTGACGCGCTCTAAAACTACATTGCACCACGGCAAGCGGTGCTGTTTCAGAGGCACTAGCCCCTTCAACACTACTACTGATTAGGCCAATTAAGGCCAGTATCAAATGAATGCCCATAATTTTAGTTTAGAGCAAATCAGTTGAGCGGAATAGCCCAGTATAACTCTTCGTTATTTGGTCATGTAATTGCGGTGCACCCAGATATTGTCGCTACTCGATTTGCCACCAGCGGGTGCAGCCAAATCTTGGGTTTCGAACAAGATTGATCTGATAGTCTCTTGTTGCACTAGCCGAGATTTGCCAGCGGTGGCTTTCTCCTGTTTTCGCCCCCGTTCAGCGTCATCAATGCATTCTTGTACAGCCGAAGCCTTCGGAATAGCAAACTTCTTACCAGCTTCAACCTCTGTTAGAGCCTCAGTGGCAGAAGAATTGATTAGCTTGGGCCACATCTTTTTAAAGAGAGCATTATTAGCGTAGACATCAACGCTATTAATCTTGCCATTTACGGCAAAGGCATAACCAACAACATCACTTTGACCGTTAACGACCTTCTCAAGATCTTGCACATATTTCTTTGTCGATGCCTGAACTTTGTCATTCTCTAACGCCAGCTGCAAGCTACTAGGAGAGGCACTGGCCTGTGCTTGAGCAGCTGAGACATGGGCTTTGGCGAAACCAGCCGAGCTAAACTTAGCCACTGAATCCCAAACTTGCAACTGATCGCCTGAATACTTGGCCGCCATTTTCATAGACTTATTGGCTAGTTGATATTTCGAATCTCTAAAAGCCGTGACATCTTCAGCACCCCGCTTACTCCAGCGATCGTGTTCAACACAAAAGGAATTGATTGGCACCAGACCAGACTTTGGTGGCAAAATCATATCGTACTGGATTGTGCGATCCTGCCGCCCACCCTTGACGATATCGCCCGACTGTACAAAGACAGCCACGGTGCCATTATTCTGAATGGTTAGCTGATTGACATTACCTGTTTCTTTAACCACTACCTGGCCCTTACTCAAGCCCTCTTGCAAGGTCATAAACTTCTGAAACTTAGAATTGTCCTTACCGTGAATGAGAAAGACAGTAAGGTTAGAACTAGTGAACGGTCCAGTTATGCGCTGACTAGGTAGCGCCTGAGCATTCACCACATTACCGGCAAAAGCCGCCCCATTGATGCAGCTCAGGCACAACAAGGTTGCCACTAGAATAGACTTCTTAGCTCTGATCATCATTCACACTCACTTTTAAAGGTAACAAAAGTTCCCACGGCAATGCCCCTCTCAGACATAGGTCTGAGCCAATTTTCTGAAGGGGTTCTAAGCGGCCTGGCAACAGCATATGGCGCCAACAACAAATCAAGCTCCAGGAAAAACCCTAGAGCTGATCTTGCTAAAATCTACTAGCTTTAGCGACGACGCCAGATAGAACAATGCTTGGTGACGTGACGATAAACTCTTTCATTATCACGACTGATGAAAGGCAAGTTTAGTGTTTCTAAGAGCTCAAAGTCTTCCTCAAGCAGATCGCAAACTTCCTTCTCTCCCAGCCACAATTCTTTAGGCGTTACTTGTTTCTGCCAGTTGAAATCACTGACGAGCAACAGCAAACCACCAACTTTGACGATACTACGTTCGCCTTTTAGGCGAGACAAAATAGAAAGTGGGCTAGGCACTATTGTGAGAGCATCGGTCAAGGCCACTAGATCGAAATCGAGATAATCAGCAGGCAGACTGCAGGGGTCACAGCGGCGGAACTCTACACTAGCCTCTCGACTATTTTCAATCGCACCACTGACTGTAACCTGGTCTAAGTTACTATCGAGTTTGCGAAACTCATAGTGCTTAGAAACAAATATTTCTTTTGCTGCGCTAATTAGTGGCAGACGCAAGTCAACTGCTACGACTTTTTCGAAGTGACGAGCAAGCATATGACTGAAAGCCCCTACTGAACAGCCTACCTGCAGAGCTCTTTGAGTTTGACTATGAGCGCGAGCCAACTCATGGGCATCTACTCTTCGAGCGACATACTTATCGACTAGGATGTCTAAATCTTCAAAGCTATTGGTTTCTTGACCAAAGCTCGAAGCAATCTCCCCATTTACCTCAGCTTCATTGCCGAGGTGAACCACAGCACCAAGCCTATCTTGACTATCAAGTGTTGCTGTGGCAGTGCGCACTACTCGCATGCCGGCGTGCTGGAAGAAATGTGGCCGGAAGTGGAAGCGAGCATGCACAGTGGCTTCGTCTCCAGTACTAATAAAGGAGCCACCAGCAATCATTTGATGCTCGCCATCAAAACAAGGAGTACTAAAATCATCGTAGAGACGATTGATCTTAAAACCTGGTAGAGGATTAAAATGATCACCGAGCCACTGCCAGACATTGCCATAGAGATCTCTAAAGGGCACCTCACCACCAGCGGTGACCGTATCTTCTAGAACTGATGATTCAGAACCAGCTCTCAAATTAAGATTGCCTCTAGGTGAGATTACTTCACCGCTCTCAACATCAAGTTTGAAGCTGTTTTCACTGGCCAGTCTGTGGTGCTCAGCTTCAGTTAAAAGACGGAAGCTATGCTCGCTATCAGAAGCTTGCAACCAGGCACAGTAAGCCTCGGCTTCATGGAAGTTAATTACAGCAGGCCAATCCCAGGGCATATCGACAACTTCAAAAAGAGTACGCAAGCGGAACTGATTCAAACCTTGCGGACCGTCTGGCACCCAGAAAGTAGGACATTTGACATTGCGGAATTGTTTCCAGCTAAGACCGGTGACGCTCCAGAAGCTCTCATTCTGGTAGCCACCATCAGCTACGAATTGCCAAAACTGAAAATTGCTAACTAAGGACCGACTGGCTTCAAAGGAAGGAACAGTAAGCAACCGTTCACCGTATTCGTTATCCCAACCAAAAGTGGGCACGCTGGCTGACTTGCCGATGCGCACAGGTCCAGCGGGCACGGCCCTAAACTCAGGCTCTGACTTAGTACCCTGACTCAAAGCGTTGGCGGGGAATTGCTCAGGGCGTCCCAGTAGCGACAAAGGCAATTCTCTTATCAATACAGAGGAAGTCTCTAAGTGAATGCGCTCATGCTCAAACCCCATAAACAGAGCCCAGAGCGGATGTTCTGGCGTAATGGCCGGGTGACCGGGCTCTAAACCAGGGGCATTAGCAATAACACTGGTGACCAGCTCATAAGCCTTGCGACGATAGGCTTGCGCTTCATCAACAGCGGGCCACTCAATATCGTTCTTCGACATGTCATCCCAAGACATCTCGTCTACACCAGTCTCAAAAAGACTCTCAAACTTAGGGTCGATGGAGCTTTCCAGCAACTTAGCCAGGCGCAGTTTATTGACATAGAGAACAGCAGGATGAACATAGTAGAAAATCAGGGGATGGCGCAAACTATGATAGGGCGGGCGATAGAAAGCCTCGTCACCATTAAGCGAAGAAAACAGCAGCTCAGAAAGAGTCCAGGTATTGTTGAAATAATCTAGCGCTTCTTGCCTGGAACAAGTGGCCAGGTTGGGAATTAGTAGTGAATAAAGCTTACCGTCTTGCGAAAAACCGGGGCACTCCTCAGGAGTCAAGCCGGTATACCAACGTCTGCCTCGAGGCACAGACAAATCAATTTCTGATTTACCAAGGTTCTGCCGCCAGAAAGCTGTCTGGTGGAACTGTCCAGAAACATCCGAAAGTTCAGCGAGATCGGAAACGCTGATTAGTAGATCAAGATTTGGATTACGTGTAGCCATTCATTCTTCCAGGTCGCCCTCAACCATATTGAAACATCTATAGTGTACAAATGGTGAATCGCCTGCAATCTGGCTTAAAGATTAGCGTTACAGAGCAGTTTTAAGCTTAATTATAGTCTAGCTTAATGCCGTTCTTAACCGCGTCTTTATATGCCGTCAGGTGCGCTGCCACTTCAGTTTCTTTCATTGCCGAGCACTTATTAGCCTTCAATTCAGCCAGCGATAAGGCAGGCAGCCCAGCATCGCGGCGATCGCGGTCAATTAGAGCCTTAAAAACCTTGCCTTCATCTTTGATTGCCGTCCCATCAAGCTGTAAACTGGCCAACCCAGCTGCCTTCTCTGCCTTATTCATATGGGGGAAAAGAGCGACGGCGTCGGCCGCCATCTTGTGATAAAGCTGCTCTGGCGGGGCATCGGCCGGCAAATTATATTGAGTGCGTAAATCATTACCCATTTGTCGAATAAAGCCAGCTTGACCGCCGAACTGCTTATCAATTTCAGCCTTATGGGGCCCCTCAATCGGTTTGTCACCGGCCAAAGCCTTAACAGTGGCAGCAACAGAAGCGTCACTAGCCTTTGACATCTGCCAGGCTTCACACTGAAGATTGGAAGGCCCCTCTGCAGAAGCCAATTTAAGCTGCTCAGGCTTGGTGATTCTGTCATCTAAGGCCATATCAATGTCTCCATTATTACCCAATTTGACTTACCCATTTTGGCTCAATCTCAAGCTCTTAGGTCAGCAATACGGCGCCAGGCTGGTCCAGCGCCCTCCCCACCACCCTTTATACGATCAATCGCCGCGTTAATCTCAAGCAGTACCTCGTACTCACTCTCTTGCAAGGCCGCCTCAAGAAAAGGCAAACACTCAGCAGTACCGAGGTCGTTCAAAAACCTCGCCGCACGCCAACGAACAAGCTTGTTGCTGTCTGAGAGCGCCTGGGCCATGGCAGCCGCAGCGCTGGCATCACCAATATCTGAAAGTGCGTCACCGGCCGTACGGCGCACAGCAATAGAGCTATCTTCGATAAGGGTTTGACAAAGGCTAGGCAGAGCCAGAGCACTACCAGTGGTGCCTAAGGCCGCCGCCCCCAGGCGACGAACTTGAGCATTGCTGTCTTGCAGAGCGGCAATTAAGAGGCTGATGGCCGCAGGTGATTGACTTATATCTAACAGACTAAGCTCTTGCACTGCCAATAATCGTTGCTGCCACTGGTGATCGAGCAAGAGTTTTTCTATGGCACTGAAATCAACCAAATCTTCCAATTTTTCAGCACCGCCCATCTCTCTTTCGCCAATGGCCTCACGGACGGTCAAATCAAGGCGCTCGGGCGAGAAATAGTTCTGCAACTCCAACACTACCTGTTCCGCCATCTCAGCACGCGGGCCGTAGCGGCAACCATGATCAACCCACTGCCGCTCTTTAAGAAAATCGGCCCCAGTGGTCTTTTGTATTAGCTGAGCTGCCTCATTGAAGTGCGAACCAAGACTAAGACGAGTTTCACCCTCTAAATCGACGGCCTTGACCTGCATGGGAATGCCACTAAATGTCTGCACCAAAATCTGAATCTGCCCCTCTTGTGCTGCCCTTGAAGAAGCCGCAAGAGTCAAAGAAGAAGAAGAGGAAGAAGAAGAAGAGACACTATCAATAATTTTCTCACCGGTTAAAACAAAGGTCGCTTGCTCTAAAAGCTGGCGCCAATCGGTGAGGGGGTGGCGGTTTAGGGTAATAAAATCACCACAGACAAAGACACTCTGCAGGCCATCGATAGCCAAAAGCTTTTGGACAAACTCAGGAGCTTGAGGGCTGGAGTTGGAGTAGGTGGCCGTAGCACCAACGGGCTCAAAGAAATTGAGCTTAATTGAATTAGGATTAGGAGTAGTTTCAACCGAGCGTATTTGCATGTTTTTAATTGAATTAAGACTTTTACTATGAACTTACAGAAAGCCAATCAGATTTGTAGCATAGCAACCGCCACTGCTTCCCAACAAGGCACATAATAGCTCTATGGTACTTCACTGCTTAATTTGTCGGGGTTGGCTATGATCGAGCCCAAAGCAATTAATCCACCAGTTTGGCTGATTTCACTCGCGGCCATCACCATTGGTTGTTCCTACTCGGCGATAAAACTAGCCCATAAGACAGCACCGCTGCAAACCACGATAGTGCAGGCCAGTGAAGAGCCAGAAGAAGCACTAGAGGCTAGTGCACCGACCGAAGAGCACAACCTCGGCCGCTACACTTATCAATATTTCGCTGGCGAGCCCAGTCACCAACCCTACTTTCGTCTGGTAGATGGGGACCATGAAGTATTTAGGAATTCAAAGAGCAAGGCCAGCTATAAGCTACTGGCGCTCGAATCAGAACCGAACTGTTTCGTCGCCCGTCTAAGCCGCAAGCAACCAGTGATAGTAGTAGAACAATCAGCCGAAGACGGAGCCGAAGGTGAAGGCGAAGAAACCGCAGACGGACGGACGTACCAAATAATTGAGCTGTCTTCGCCAATCAAGCTACTTGCCACCCTCTATAGCGGCAGCAATCAATTTGTCCTGCGCAAAGTCGCTGATACCAGCGATAGTAACGAGCGCTTTCAATTGGCCGGCAACGATCAGCTTGATGCCTGGGGTCAGCAACCAGTCAGCCCTAAGGTGGCTTTTGAGCTAGGCGTACTGAGCCAAACAGCTCCAGCCAAGCTGAGCTTGCAGAGATCTAGCCCGCGCAAGAAAGAGCAACTACTTAAACAAAGCAAAGAACTGCGCGCACTGTTTGCCGATTTAGAAACGGTTGAAGCAGTACCAATTACCTTTGCACCGGCTGAGCTAGCGGCAGAAATGGCTGACCTAATATATGAAGGCAATAGCAAACAAGCCAAGTTTCTCTTTGACCATTCTTGGCCGCCACAGCGAAAGGGCAAAGCACAATTTGAAAAGGCCTTTAAGGCAGAATTAGCAAAAGGACAGTTTAGCGACCAGGTGGCAGCGTTAAATCACCCTTAGTCCAGAGTTTTAAGCCGTTCTTCTTGATCCATTGTCCAGTGAGCACATCTATCCATTCTCCCCAAATAAATATGAGAGACGCTGGAATAACCTTCCAGTCACGAGTTTCCATGAGAGTAGGCTGATTCTTCTCAAAGAAGAAATGTCCAGCGAATTGTAAGAAGAGACCGAGAGAAAGCAAACCGACGCCTACCTTTTTATCACGCCCAAAGAGCAGACAAAAGGGAGTGGCCACAAGCACAGGCAGACCAATCAAGTGGGTGAGCTTACACCCCGGTGTGCGATGGCGTGAGCGATAGAAGGCAAGACAGTCTTGTAGAGACTTCATGAGGCACCCGGCTAGTAAGCATTTGCTGTTACCAGGATAGCATTAGTGTTTACAGATTTTCTGGAACTCAAATCTGTCAGGCTCGTCGGTCAGAAGACAAACCCAAAAATTGCAGTATTCTGACAGCTTCGTTAATAAATCGAAGCGAAGTTAAAGGCAGCTTGTTGATCCCAATACATAACATTGTCGTCTTTCCATCGAGCAAATTGCACGTTGCCGTCTTGAGAGAGAATGATTGAAAGCACGTCTTTGTGGGCGTTGCAAATACGGTAGGCCGAGCGGTGACGTGTGCCAACGGCATGGACAGATTCAATCACAGAATGATCGCCTTCAAGGTCTAAAGCTTTGGCAACGAAATTGAGATCGGTCGACTCACAGTGAATCTCAGCACCAAAGCCTAGCAATTCAAAACGCCGCGTTAAAACCACAGCACCATCAACAGTAGAAAGGGCGGCAACAAGATGCGACATTTCAAAAATTGCTTCGTCTAGTTTGATGATATCGGAGTTCGTGGTCTGCTGATAATCGCGCCAGCCAATGATACTGTGCTGATCACCAGCGATTTTTGCTAGGGTGTTCATCACAGTGATAATCAAAGTACGAAAGCGCGCTCGCGGCTCACTATCAACAAAGCCATACTTAATTGACAGATAGGGATTGTCACTACAAAACATATCTGCCATTTCCGGCGGTACCACCACCAGAGTGCCACCATGATGAAACGCTCGCATACCAGCAATGAGACGCTTCATCATATGCTGACCAATAACTCGGGTGAGATCAGGCTCTAATTCAGCCCAAGGCTCAGCCGCTTCTTTCTTAGCCTCTTCATGAATCTCTAGCCGCTCTTGGCGAATGGAAGCGAACCACTCTTGCAACCACTCTGATTGAAACAAATTGAGTGACGGTTCAAACACTCGACCTTCGGCCAAGTGACCGATTACTTCGCGTCCTTTGCCGACATCCAACTCTCCAGGACCAGTAACACTAATAGTCAGGGCATCGGGTAGAGGCGGTGCCGAACCGCGTCCGCCATGAATAGCATGCAACCAGCGGGGGCCAGAGTGCACCAAGCCCCATATTTCGGGGCCGTTGTTAGGATCTATACGCACACCAATCAAAGTTCGCGAGAAGTGAGCAGCCGAAGAAAGGCGGCGCAATTCAAGAGCATTAAACTCTAGGTGTCGAGCAAACTCAAGACGGTGTAATCCAGCTGGAGGACCACCATCAGTAGGCAAAGCCTCGGGCTCAATAACAATCAGGCGAAAAATAACAGGGATCGACTCTTGACGCAACAAACTGGCCTGATAACAGGTCGATATTAGGCTTTCAAGAACAGCCGGGGCAGGCAGTTCAGCCCCACCCTGGGGCCAATGGTTAGTAACGAATTTCGAAAGGTCAGTTGGATATAAATGTTTCATCAGTTGCCAAGCGAGCAGGCGACAAAGAGAGTATTCTCTAGCATTGTCAGGAATGCTAATTATAGTACAAATAGAATGTCATTAGCAGAGGAAATCAAGCGTTGAGAAAGATAGCTCTGGAAGAACATTTTGCCGCACCAGATTTTGGCCAATACGAAGCTGGTGTAGAGATAATGATGAAAGAGCAAGATTATCAACACTATCGCGAACGCCTACCAGAGTTTGACGAAAAACGGCTAGCGGTGATGGACACAGCCGGTATCGATATTTGCGTACTGTCTCAAACTTCACCTGGTCTGCAAGCAGAAAAAGATGCACTTCTGGCAGCATTAAAGGCACAACGAGTCAATGACTTTCTCTATGAACAAATCCAAAAACACCCAAGTCGTTATGCTGGCTTCGCACACCTGGCCATGCATGACTGTGCTACAGCAATAAAAGAATTAGATCGTTGTGTCAACGAGCTAAGCTTCAAAGGAGCCCTAATAAACGGCCATACCGCTGGAGTCTACCTCGACGATCAAAGGTATGCGCCGTTCTGGGAGAGAGTGGTGGAGCTAAACGTACCGGTCTATTTGCACCCCGCCGACTCTTTTGATTCACCGCACATGTACAGCGGCTATCCAGCCTTAAAAGGAGCGGCCTGGGGCTGGACTGTGGAGACTGCAACCCATGCGCTGAGACTGATTGCCAGTGGCTTATTCGATCGTCTGCCGAGCATAAAAATCATTCTAGGACACATGGGCGAAACACTTCCTTTTATACTCTGGCGCCTCGATAGCCGTTGGCAAATTAGTAAGCACAGCCTTGAGCTAAGGCACGAACCATCATTTTACTTGAAGGAAAATTTCGCCATTACAACATCTGGTGTCTGCGATGATGCACCACTAAAATGTGCCATTGAAGCTATAGGCATAGACAATGTGCTTTTCTCGACAGACTATCCCTTTGAGTCAGTACCTCTGGCGACTGAATTCATAGAAGCTGCAGCCATCAGCGAAAGCGATCGAGCGAAGATTTGCCATAAGAATGCTGAGCGCTTGCTAAAAATTGCAGCCCTCTAGGCTAGACGAGAAAAAATAATTTCACCACAACTCAGCCACAGGGTTCCTATATCTTGGGTTTCATAGAACTTCAACTACTTTGCTCGAACCCAAGACCCTCACGGTAACCATCATGTCAGACAATGCCTACACCGCTAAGCGCGATGATATAAAAGAAGACCAAATTACTAGTGCAGCCGCAAATGACTGCCATGCTGCCTTCGCCGCAGAGCTTAATCAAATCAATCGGCACCAATCAGGGCAAAAGGCCGGTAGCTGCAGCAATCTTTTTACAAAAGAAGCAGAAAAGCCTGATGCTCTAAAACTGATTCCATTTGTCGCAGTTGGCATTGGACACAGCGAAGTAGAACCAGTAAGACTTACTCCTGCAGGCATTGCGGAGAAACACGAGATACCACATAGCGAAACTCTAACCAGCCAGAACCCCGCAAGAATACCCGAAGGACTTGAAGCAGAAGCCCATCTCGGCTTAATTCTGCAGTTTTGACCACCAACCAATAAAACCCTTTCTCTATAAGTTCACACCATGCCCTGAGCGCTATCAGGGCAATCTTCAATCGTAAATAACTAAAGGAGTCTTCCCATGAACCACTATGAGACCTCAGAACTTCCAGCCAAGAGCGACTTTTCTAACAACGATTCAAGCCATGCTCTATTTGCCGATACCATGGGCAGCAATCCTTTCAAAATGGCCTCAAAGCAAGAAACAGTGATGTTGGCCTCCAATGACGGCTACCACACCGAGCCCCATGGCCCTGGCATTCCTGATGTTCCACCAGTTATTCCGCCCGTCGAGCCCCACAACTATCAACTAGATCAGCAACAAGCTCAACAGCAACAGCAAGCACAAGATCAGTTGCAACAGCAGCAGCTCAACAATAGAAATGACCTAAGCAATACCAGCGCCAACTACAACCGCAATGATGTGAACAGCGCCAATAACAATGCAAACGATAACCGAGTACAAGGCTCTGTTGAAGGCAATATCAACGGTACTGTCAGTGGCACCAACAAAACTAATGTTGATGCCAGTAGCACAAACACCGTCGACGCCAGCAATTCAGTAAGAACAGGCAACACTAACGTGAACACTGGTGCCACCAATGTCAGAACCGGCGATACCATCTACAAAAACAATTCTTATGCCAATGCTAGAGGCGAAGCATTGCCAGGCAATGACTGTCAGCTATTTGCAGTGAGAGGAGATGGCTACTTCCTCGGCACCGGTGGTGGTGCAGGTCTTTCAGTATCAAGCGAAGAATGCATTAAGGCCAGAGCAGAAAAAGTTACCTGTGACGCATCAGTATCACTAGGCGTAGCCAACCAATACAATTCAGCAGCAGAGCAAAGCTGGCTGCAGCACGTCAGCCCTGCTCAACAGCAGCAGATCATTGAACATGGTATGCGCAACACCCAGAGAATATCTGACAACGCTGTCGCCAAGAGTGGTGAATGCACAAAAGTAAATCAACCAGAAGAAGCAAAAGAGCAACCACGAGAAGTAATAGTTCAAAAAGTCGACACTAGCAATCTAGCGACCAAAGAAGAGTTACAACAAGCTGAAGAACGGTCTACGTATCGCGTCAACCAAGCCTTTAAACACGCTCAACAGAAGTAAAAGCTAAGCAACTGTATCATGGGTAACCGAAACATGGACAAACATCATGAGACACGAGCTAGCTCAGCGCAAGAACTTAGCTTCGACCAGCTTTTGGACTCAATGTCTCCCAGAGAAATTAGGGCCAGAATTCGCTCATTCGCCAAAGAAGAGGAGGAGCAAAAGCGGAAAGATGAGCACGCCCAGAGAGAGAAGCAGCATGATTCTCGCAGAGATAAAGAACCAAAAGAACTTACTTTTGACGAAGCACTTGAAACCATGTCGCCCAGGGAGATTAGGGCAAGAATCAGAGAAGTAGCAAAAGAAGTAAAAGCAGATGAGCTAGCAAGGCAAGCCGAAGAACAGAAAAGAAAAGATGAAGCAAAACTGCCCAATAATGGGCAAGAAAGTTCACGACTGGAAGAAAACAAAAAAATAGACCAAGGCAAGAGCGACAAGCCTTTTCATATGACCTATGACAAGGCTTCGAACTCATACATCACCGATGATGGCTATGTTCTTAATGCCGGTCCAAAAATCGAGCGCCTATCTGGCTATATGCTGCAAGATGAACTCAATCGCATTGCCGAGCTACAAGCGAAGAGCGACAAGAGCAACCCGACCTTGAGAAGCGCTAGCAAAATCGACCCATTGATAGACCTACCAAGCAGCAATCTCGACTATAAGACGCTGGCAACAGGCGTACCCGTGCGAAGCCTTTACAGCAACGGCGGTAGTGCTTGCAGTGAGATGTCTGTCACAGTCGATGCTAGGGTAATTGGCATTGCCGCCGGTAGCCTTACTATCTACGACAAACAAAATGACGAGTGTCGCCTTGCCCAAACAGTTCAACAAGCCTGCACAATGACCGAGCTACTGGCACTAGACGTGAAAAATTCGTCAAGCGTAGAAGAAATGATGATGAAATCAGACACAGTCGTGACCTCCTCTGAATTCTGCGCCGAAACTATTGAATCAGTAGCAAAAGAGAAAGAACGGCTGCGCCAATCGCAATAGCGGAATAGCGCTTCAGCAGTACTACAGTAATTACTTCTAGTCAGCCTGCATCTAAGGTTGTCCCACTGCTTTGCTGAGCGAATTGACACCAGTGTGCATAAGCTTGTTTGGATGTTTGCTCTCATAGCGCTTTGCTTGCCGCCAAATCTCTTTGCCAATCTTGGCTTTAACCGACTGCTTATGCGGCGCAGCCACACCAGGCACCACCGCCGCTGGTTGACCGGCCTGGCCTAAGCTGCCCGTACCGCTAAGAGAGTTAACAGCGGCAGCAGGATTATTTGGCACCGACGCAGCGGAGTCGCTCTTAGAGAAGACTTGTTGTAAGGCATTCTTGAACGAGCTAGTTTTCGAAGTAGTTGTAGTAGTCGTGCTAGTAGTTGTGCCTGCACTTGCCGCACCAGATGAAGTGACATTGTGAATCTGCGAATTAATTAGATTAGCAGCCGAGCCCTTAATACCAATCTTGCCGCCGTATTTAGTAATAGCGTTTTCGATGTCGTTAGCAAATGAGGCCTGAGCACAAACCAAGCTGATTGCCGCTGGAACTAAATAGAAGCGACGTTTCATAAAGACGACCTCCAAAAATACATAGACCACCCTAAACTGAACAAAAGACAATCTCTAATTTTGAGTAATTTACCCAGCAAAAGCCCGTGCTAACATGACCAAAACATAGATTATATGGGTTTTGGACCATGGTTAAAGGGCGCCTCACCGTTAAACAACAAGTTAGTTGGTTTCTTGCCACAGCAACAATAACCTTTTGTGCAACATCAACAATGGCGCCTTCGGCCTTGGCGCAAGCGGCCCTTGACGTGCCCTTTGACGGACCATTTGAGGGGCCAATCTTTACTCCGCCGGAAGTCACACCGCCGCCTCCACCCCCGCCGCTTGTCACTCCGCCGCCACCTCCGCCGCTGGTCTTCCCAACCACCCCACCGGGTGTCTTCAGACCACCAATCGTTGTGCCCACGGATGTAACCAGCCCCTTAGTTTCAGGAGTGCCCTGCACTCCCTCAGCCAATGCCGCCCTAAACGGCATCCAAAAGCTTCAAGAGCAGTCTTTCCCCCGCGAAAACCCCAAAGCCGATGATCCTGACGGCATCCTCGTGAAGTGGCTCCCTGACACGATTTATACAAAACCGCAAAATAACATTGTCAAACTGACCTCCGGTCAAATACTGATTTCAATTAAAAGCCCGGCAAGACAAGCGAGCCTAATAACAGCCTTTGGCACAGTTGCTTTAACCGCAAATGCCGACATATTGGCGAGTTTTGAAGATGGTGTATTGCGCCTCAAAAACATGGACGGCGTTGGTCTGAAAGTCAAGGTAAAGCTCTCTAGTGGCCACTTTGCTGGGCAGAAACCAATTATTGTCTCCGTTGCCCCTGGTTATGAATTTACGGCCAGCGATCATGTGCTCAAGCGCTCCGAACTCAGACCCAAAGATGGTATTGCCAGAAGATTTGTCAAAGTGCTTGAGCAAGGCCAATTAGCTATAGCCGAATTTTCTCCAGCCAGTGCCATCACCAGCAGTGCCCTACTGGTAGACCTGCGGCAGAGCGTCAACGGCGTTAAGGAACGACGCATCATTTCGGACATGTCTAAAATGGCTGCAGTCTTGAATTACAAGATGGGCGAAGGCGGCTTTGTTGAGACAAGAGAAGAAGGAAATACCAGACTGGCTGGCAGCGGCGGCAAACTAAACTTGTGATTGCCATAGTGGCTCTTCAACAATGCCATAGAAGAGCACCATGCCACTTATGTCATCCTGAATTACAAAAACAAAAGGGCGATCCAGAATCAGCTCGAATTTCAATTTTTTCGGGATTCCAGCACAACCATACATCATCGTTATGGCGGTTGCGGCCGCTGCTTCAGTGCCCTTTTCGTCGACTTTGATAAATGCCTTTTGAATGGCATCACTGACATAGCAATCGCTTCGGTCGTTCAGATTCTGGAACTCGGCGCTTCCTGACTTAAGCAAGCATCCAAGGCCAAGCTCTTGCAAAACTGGTTTCAAATCATGAGACGAGGTCATCTCAAACTTAGGCATAGAAACCAGACCTGGCCTGGCCTTAAACAGTCCAAATACAGACTCCCAGTTCTTTTCAAGATAGCCAACTGTCTCTTTCGTTGTTGAACCAACTTTGGGAAGAAAAACATACATATTGGTGCGCTTACCTTTATAGGGCAAGGCTGCAGCTTCGAAACAATCTGTCTGCAGATAACGGAAATAATCATCTTGATTCATGAATTGACAGATCTTGGTCGTTTCATTGGTCAAATAGAAAGCTCTGTTAGTCGTAAGCTTAACCTCAAAGGGCTCATCCCATAGGCCTTTGAAATAAACAGCATTGACTAAAATCAAAAGAAAATAAGGGTCAATATAGGAAATAATTCCCGGTATAAGTCCTTTAGTTTGCTTAGAAACCCAAGCATTGACTGTTGGAACACTGGAAGGATCGAGCGCATCCAAGCTTGCCACCATACAGCCATATTTGCGCATGGCCGACTCAACAAAGCCTGGCTTTATGTCCTTATTTTTGTTTACCCACAAAGAGTTAGCTATCCACAATTCAACTTGTTGGTTTAAGGTACTCAATTCGCGACACACTGCTGCCGCTAATTCCGCCCCTTCTGGATTACCAAGCACAGGGCCAAGCAACTCTTTGAGAGCAGTTAGTGTATTACCAGTAGCACCATTCGACAACAAGTGCAAAGCCAAGAAAAAGCTTAGCGGTGATGCTATGACATTCTCGCCAGCCGCACCCTGAAAAAGAAGTGAAAGAAATCTAGCAGCAAACAACTTCTGAAAGCGAATCAGTTCGCTATCCAAATCTTCGGGAGGCACGAGCTTACTAGGTTCTGATTGGCGCTGCACTTCGTCATGGGTAAGGGTCGAATTCAAATTTATCTTAAACAAACTAGGAAGTGCCCGCAAGAACGGCAATCCGGCATTCGACACAGTGGTTTCACTAAGATTCAGTTCTTCTAGCGAAGTGAAAGCCGATAGATAAGCTAAACTCTCATCCTTTATCTTTGAGCGGCTGAGATTGAGCTTTCTCAATTTCGTCAACTTACTCAAATCTTTCAGAAATGCCCCTGTTACATTAGTTCCAATCAGGCTCAGCTCTTCCAATTGAGTAAGATTGCAGAGTAAAGCCAGGCCTTCATCAGTAATAAGAGTATCGTCAATGGTTAACCGCTTGAGCCAAGTAATCTTGCCTAAGGCAGCGAGTAATGAATCATCGGTGAATTTAGGAAAGCGAAGAGTGCTCACCGTCGGTAACAGCTCAAGCTTCTCCAAGTCTTGGGAGGTCAACTGAAAAATATGGCGAAGATCTATAATTTCAAATCCATAAGGACTCAATTGCTCTAGCCTTGTCTCGGCGCGGTTGAACAGGGTAAGGCCCAATGAGCAGTCAGCCGGATACTCTACAACCTTCCTTGCCTCTCCCAGATTAGGGCGCGAGTTTCCACCTTCTAAGAACAACATGCCAAACATAGGGTTATCAGGGAAAGTAAGCTTCCTTTGACCAGCCTTAAGCTCAGATTGCCACTTATCCATTGGCGTTACTCCCTCGCGACCTATTACTCGCAACAAAAGCTATCTTTTAGAAGACGCTCAAGGCAGAGCTAGCAGAAAAACACGTGCTAGCATTGGTCAAGATTGGGAAGTCTAGCATATGAATAATTATAAAAAAGCAGATATTCGAGCGCTCCTTTTGTTAGCGTGCCTAGTTACTAATAGCACCATGGCATTGGCGCAAACACTAGAATCTAGGAACAAGCCCCTGCCGCTCCTGAGCCAATCGGCAAAGCAACTTACTTCAGCTGATTACCACAAAGAGCCAGTCAACCTCAAGGCAGCCAAATCAAACGAAAAGCTGGTATCGATAGATAGTTTCAATATTGCTGGCGAAAGTTATTATGCTCGCACAGACAAACTCAACGCACCATATTATCGAAGCTTTGCCAGCGCTCCCAAGAAAATATTATTGCGCCTAACTGCCGCCCAAAAGCTGCAGGAGCTAAACGACAAACTGGCACCACTAGGCCTAGAACTATTTGTCTTTGATGGCTTTCGCCCAGTCAGTTGCCAGAAAGACCTCTGGCAATATTTTCTCAACCAGGCTAAAAGGGCTCTCCCGAAAGGCTCTGAGGCCGAGCAGATTGCTTATGCCGCCCGCTATTGCTCCAATCCATCCAGGTACAAGAGCAGCGATTCAACTACCTGGCCCACCCATTGCACCGGTGGCGCTGTCGACTTAACCCTGCGGCGCAAAGCTACTGGCGAGCTGCTCTACATGGGCAGCATCTTTGATGATGATGCTGAAGTCAGTCACAGCGATTATTTTGAAACCACAAAGAGCAAAACCCAAAGCAGCTCCGATATAGAAGCGCGAGGTAATCGCCGACTATTGTATTGGGCTATGAAATCAGTAGGTTTTGAAAACTACCACTATGAATGGTGGCACTACGATTATGGCAATCAAATGTGGTTGATGAACAAGGGCGATAGAAGCTCGGCAGAAGCTTTCTGGGGCCCAGCCCAGTAAAGCTTAGTGATGACGGCCAATATCCACCCGAGCTGAGCCGCCGGGGTCTTTATCAATATGAACAAATGGAAGCTTGATATGAACAGAACCAGATTCACTGTTTTTGTCCATTTTGAATAGTGGCGCCCGTATATGAGTGGTGCTACCAGGGTCGGAATAGTCTGGCTCGGCTTCAACTTTTATCACAGTATCAGCACCACGAGTAGTATCAATATTCACCTGGGCCCGATGCTCATCACCAGGAGTAATAATTTGAGTAGTGGTATTTCGGCTTTCCGCACCAGTTGCCCTGTCTACTGAAACAGTTGTAGTGGTTTGTTCTTTATAGGTGTCGGTACCTGTTGTAGAGGAAGTTGTACCCGCTCCATTTTGAGCAGCGCAGCCACTTAGGAGCAAAATAGCTAAAAAAGGAAAGACTCTCTTTACAGGGACGTAGATATTTAGCATTTTGTCGGCCTCTCTCAAACTGAACTTACAATAGTTGACGAAATGTGAGACTGGACAAGGGCATAAAAGTTCCCCCTGAGGTTCTCAGCGGTATAATATGCCAATGCAGATTGTCAACATCGCCGCCTATAAGTTTGTGGGTATCCCAGAGCCTGCGGCCTTCCAGCCCTTGATTAAAGAGTGCTGCGACAGGCTTGGACTCAAAGGTACTGTTCTATTGGCCACCGAAGGCATCAACTTATTTCTTGCCGGTAGCAAAGATGGCATTGCCAAGTTTATAGAGTTTCTCCAAAGCGAACCTAGTTTTGGTGAGCGCTTCGTGCCCTTAGAAATCAAAGAAAGTCTTTCTGAGAATCAGCCTTTTGGTCGCATGATTGTGCGCATTGCCAAAGAAATTATCACTATGCGCCATCCCATGATCAAACCAGAAGCAGCCCGAGCGCCCCATGTAGAACCTGCCCAACTGAAGACCTGGCTTGACCGGGGATTTGATGACCAGGGCCGACCGGTGGTAATGCTAGACACACGCAATGGCTTTGAAGTTGAGATGGGCACATTTACCAATGCAATGGCATTTGATATTGAGCGCTTCAGTCAATTCCCTGATGCCATAAAACAAACCGTCAGCGAACAGACAGATTTAAAAGACAAGACTATCGTTTCATTCTGCACAGGCGGTATCCGCTGCGAAAAAGCAGCTCTATACATGGCCGAGATAGACATTCCCCACGTCTATCAGCTGCAAGGCGGTATTTTGGGCTATTTCGAAAAAGTTGGTGGTGACCACTGGCAAGGCGAATGCTTCGTCTTTGATGAAAGAGTGGCATTAGATCCAAACTTAGCACCGACAGTTCATTCTTATCCCGGTCGCCCCATAAAAGACTAAGTTTTACAGCCAAGCATTTATAGAGCCGAAACACATTCGGGTTCATAACACCAAACGCCATTGGCTTTTCGCTCAAATTCGCTATCGCCAAAAACAAAAGAGGCAAGAGTCGTGCCTGGTCTTATTACCTTGTGCACATGGGCTTCGCCATGAGCGGCAGGCGCGCAATCAGAACTGTTAGCACCTGGCAAAATCGGAGCATCAAGAGCTGGATTGATAAATACAGGCACAGAATATCGCTGACGATCAATACGCTCATTGATCACCCGATGAGGACTAGCGCGAAGGTATCCACCAGTCTCAATTTCAAGCAATTCACCGGTGTTGACCACAATTGAACGCGGCAGCGGATTGACCTTGCGCCAATTGCCATCAATATCTTGAGCCTCTAAGCCACCAACATCATCTTGTACGAGAAAAGTCAGCCAGCTCCAATCGCAATGGGCAGTCACCCCCATTTGAGAAGAAGCATCAGCGTCTTTTTTTTCTTGGGGCAGATAAGACATAGCCTTCATCAAGAGATAGGGCCGGTCTTTCATGCGCTCAGTGAAGAAGTCAGATGGCTTATCTAAGGCCTCGGCCAGTAAGCTCAATAGAGTACGCGCCAGTGATTCAACGGCCGCAAAATAATTTAAAACACAAGACTTGAACTCGCCACTATCGGTTGAAGCAGGCCACTGGTTCTTGCCCCAGAGCTGCCAGTAAACTGAAGGAACAGCATCACTCAACTCAGCAAAAGAACTTTCAACACCAATATGAATCTGCTCTCGCCAATCACGATAGTTTTTGAGTAGACCATAACCACGAAACTGAGGCGAATTCTTGATAGAGATAGCATCTTTATCGCTCTGGCTGCTAGCAAAGAACTGCGCAGACTGCTGCATTACAGCATCGATCAAAGCTTGATCAATATCGTAACCAACAAGATAGAACATGCCAACTGAATGGCAGGCCTCTTTGATTTGGCGGCCCAATCTCAGTGCTTCAGCACTAGCTTCTGCCCCCTGTAATCGAGCGGCAAAGTAGGCACTGGCATCAATTATTGGTAGCTCTTGCGTGGTATTCACCTAGACTGAGCAGGGTTGACCAGACTTTTGGCTGGTCGAGACACTTGTCGGGGGCTTATCTGGAGCCTCTTCGAAAGAATTACTACCAGGTGATTTACCAGCTCCCCGAGCAACCAAATTATTCAGTTCTAAATGGGGGCTAAAAACCCGCACACCCTTATATTTAAATTCTTCACGAGTCTCATGCTCAGCCCAAGTGGCCACCGCTTTAAATGCAGTACGCACTACATCTGATGGCGTACAGCCAGTCGAGACAAACCAGCGCCGCCCTTCCTGCAAAGATGGTTCGCCTGTATAGGTGCACTTCTCCATCGCCGTAATCCATATATGGAAGCCGCCCATGGTCTCTTCTGACTGAAAGACATGATTAGCAAATTTCACTTCGCTCAGAGCAGCGTTAACCTGAGACAGGGTGAGAGATCCTTCCAAGCTCTTAACTAAAGCAATGCAATGCTTGGTACCTTCAGCAATATCGGTGAAGATCGGCACATTGTGTCGATCGGCCATGGCTCTAACATAAATGCGACCGCGATTGAGATCATCAGCTTGCACTGAATCAACAATTGCACCGTATACATTGGCGTCGGCTTTTATATCTTCCATAACTATGGCAACCGGCTTGCGCGCACCAATTAAGTAAGCGACTTCGGCAACAGAGGCCACACCTCTAGTATCGCCATTAATGACAAACAACTGCACTAGACATTCATCTTTGCGCCGCATTTCGTCGAACTGGTCGTCTTCTTTCCAGGCACCTAGCGGCATCTGGGGATTGTGATAAGTGACCCCGGCAGCTTCCATTAGAGGAATAGTGATATCAGTGCGCCAAGTAGTCAGACCGCAAGCTCCACCAAGAAAGACTTGTTTAGGTTCGTCGGATACTGCCAAGAAGTGCCTCCTTCAGCAATTTAAATTAGATTAGATGTGATTAGCTGACGAGAATGTTAGTGGAGAGCACACTTACTGACAACCAGCAAGGACCCCTGTCAGTGTGGTGATTACGCAGCTAATTAATCTTGCTCGACTGTTTAACTAACGATTTTCTTACGGAGGTCACCAGTCGGTCACTACTTCCGAATATTCTCCTAGCATCCCCCACTCTAACAAGCAGGTCACCTATGAAAGCCAAATCGTGGTTTCGTCGGGCAGCCACCGCAGTGGCTTGGTCACTGATTCTAGTCCTCCAAATTACTACAATTACAGCTCCTCAGGCTCATGCTCAGCAAGCTAGTCGGCAGATTGCCCAACGCCTCAATCAACTGCCACCTTGCCACCTCGACAGCTTCGTCTATCAAGCTGGCGGACGAGCCGAAGCAATATACGGTGATGAAGGAATCAGAACCCCGCCACCCTATTTCGGCTTTGATCAAAGCCACCGCATCGACGCTGGCATTATGGGGCAAAGAGACAGGGGCATAACCACTGGCCACGGCAGTATCATGCCCTCAGCCTGGGGTCTGGACGAATTTATTGCAGCACCGGGAGAATTCTGTCGCAGCGGAGCCAAAAGCAATCTCTACCGGGGCGCTCAAGACAGTGGCTACGACTATAGCCAAGATATCGCCGCTTATGAAAACGCCATCGCTGGGCTGCAAGCTCAAATAGACACTATCAACAGTCGCCTGGAAGAACTTTACTCATTACTAAATACAATCAGCCCCGCCGACATATCGGCCAGACAAGATATCAATCAAGAGATTGCCCAGCTGCAAAATGCCCGCTTCAACAAGATAGTTGAGATGCAAGCCTTAGAAGACAGTATGCGCAGCAATTTCGGTGTCCAGTGAGATATTTCAGCTAAATGGAACGAACTGCTTCTTTTCCAGTCATTGAGCAAAATGATGGGCTCGAGCGAAGTAAGAAGCAGGAATGAAACAATGAAGCAAGGTGGTCAATCAATAGGCAACAAGATTAGCCCAGAGAACCTCAAACGCTACAAAGACATTGGTTTGCTGCTCTTCAAATATGGTAATTCTGATCTGGTCAAGTATGCTGGCATCGATCAAGCCATGCTTACTGAGACCAGTCCTTCAACTGACGCACCAGCAAAGGCGACAGAGTTAGCTACCGACCTAGAAAAAATGGGGCCAGCCTTCGTCAAACTAGGTCAACTACTTTCTACCAGGCCCGACTTTTTACCACCAATATATATTGATGCACTTTCTCGCTTGCAAGATAACTGTGAACCCTTTGCCTTTGCCGAAGTAGAAAAGACAATCGTCAACGAGCTAGGTGTGCGGCTATCGAAAGCTTTCTCGCAGTTCAATCAAGTACCTGTAGCAGCGGCCTCGCTAGGTCAGATTCACCATGCGGTGATGAGAGACGGAAGAGAAGTGGCAGTGAAAGTACAAAGGCCAGGAATTCGCGAAAGTATCATTCAAGACTTACACATACTGAGTGATATTGCCGACTTCTATGATGCTCACACTGAAGCAGGCAAGCGCTACGAATATGGTCTGATGCTGGAAGAATTTAGTAAGAGCATTCTTGCAGAGTTAGATTATCGCAAAGAAGCTCATAATCTTGAGACCATGAAAGACAATCTGCATGCTTTCGAAGCGATAGTAGTACCAGCCCCCATCAATGATTTCAGTTCATCAAAAGTACTGACAATGGAATTCATCCACGGTAAAAAGATCACCAATGTCAGCGCTCTAGAATTGCTTGAAATAGATGGCGAAGCATTAGCAGAAGAGGCTTTTGCAGCCTATCTTCAACAAATTCTAGTAGATGGCTTCTTCCATGCCGATCCTCATCCGGGCAATGTTTTACTTACCAAAGAAAATAAAATTGGCTTGCTTGATCTGGGGATGGTTGCCTACCTAACTCCATCAATGCAGAGCAAACTCTTGCAACTGATACTGGCCATCAGCGAGGGGCGCTCTGAGGCAGCCGCGGATACGGCCATAGACATTGGTACTCGCAGAGACAATTTTGACGAAACGGCCTGTCGCAAAAAAATTGCCGACTTAGTCCAAACCAGTGGCGGTGAAAATATTGAACAAATGCAAATTGGTCGAGTGGTGCTCGATATAACCAGAGCAGCGGGCGACTGCGGCATTCGTGTGCCATCAGAGCTAACCATGCTAGGCAAGACTTTGTTGAATCTAGATCAAGTGGGCCGTACGCTCTTTCCCGCTTTTGACCCTAATGCTTCGGTTCGTCGCCACGCCGCTAAGATAATGCAGCAGCGCATGCTCAAGGATGTCTCACCAGGACACCTTTTCACAAGTATTTTAGAAGCTAAGAACTTTGCCGAGAAATTTCCTTCGCACATCAATAAGATTCTCGATCTTGCCGCCCACAACAAACTCACAGTGAAAGTAATTGATGAGCCCTTGATCGTAGATGCCTTTCAAAAACTAGCAAACCGAGTCAGCCTAGCGCTCATTCTCGCTGCACTAATAGTCGGCGCAGCCCTACTGATGCAAGTCTCGACCAGATTTACAATATTTGGCTATCCTGGCCTTGCCATCTTATGTTTCTTGGCCGCAGCAGGTGGCGGCGCCGCCATGGCAATCGAAATTGCTTTCTACGACCAGCGGCCACAAAAATTTGGCTCCGACGGCAAACCCCGAAATTAAGGGGCAGTCACCAGTCGGTCACGGCTTGCGCCTATTATCCAGACAAATGAACTGTTCGAAGTCCCGCTCAGGAATCTAATCAAAATGCCTACTAAATAATTACTACTCAATAATGTATTCGATCCAATATTCAGACCGTTCTTTCCAGGCGCAGGGAGCATTGCCACAAGTGAGAGTCACTCTTGAAGCATTAGAGTCGATCTCGATTATGTTGAAACCATCGCGCACAGCATCAATTGTTTCAGCATACTTTTCCCACTTTTGAATTGGTTTCTTGCACTCGGGACAAATCATCTTCTGATTAGCTATGGCATCCTTGATTTTCTGAAGCGACATGACATCCCCAATTGAATTTTGACTCTAGTTAGCTTACTCGATAGGCCCGAAATTTGTTAAAGGCTAGTCAAAATGCCTAAAACCAAAGTGGGTCATTGTTTCACGTCTTTTTCACGGTCAAAGTCATACTATCTCTACGTTAGCAACAACTCACTCTTGCATTTGTCCGAGGCAACCAATGACCGCCAAACCCTTAGACCAGCAAACACCAATCCCCGAAAAGAAGCTAGACGCCAACCAAGGTACTGCCGATAGCACGCTTTCGAACGTTGACAGAGTGGAGTTGCTCAAACAATATAAACCCGCCGACCCCGGCAAACTTACCAGCGAAATGCCCAGCCTCACCCTAAAGGGTTGGCAAGACTTCAAAGTAACGACTCCAGGCGAGCAGCCTGCGGCGAATACAGACAAAGCTCAGCCTATCAGTGATCAGCAAAAACCAACCGAACTAACCAAAGAGCAACGCCTCGATAACGCCAAGAAGTCGCTAGAATCGCCCGAAGCCAGCATCAAACAAAAGATGGACGCTATGGCAACCATCTATAAAGATTCTGAAAAAGGCAAAGATGGCCGTGTTCACGTCACATTAAATGATGGCGGCAAGCCTCGCAACTTCGAAATAGCCAGCCTTGAAGCCGGCAAAGACGTGCATTTACTACAACTTTCAAGCACTGACGCCCATGGCAAATCTCATCCGGTCCTACGTGGCGTAGAGCGTAATGGCGAGATTGAACAACAACGCAAAAAGAATGGCAGCAAAGCTGACTATCGCGGTGACTGGTGGACAGCTAACGAAAAAGACAGCACCATTTCAAAATTCAGCCAGGACACTGTCGTGCCTAATCAAGCAGTGAAGCCAAAAGGCGACAATAATCCAACACCAGAAGTTAACCCAAAAGGAGATCAAAAACCACAGCCTAGACTAGATATCACGCCAGATAATAGAACTACGTTGCCAGAAAATGTGCCAATACCGCGGCGTCGTCCTGATTTTCCCGCCGATTCAGAAAGGCAACAGCAACCAACAGATAAAAAACCCAAAGACCCAGTAATCATTCCTTGGAAAAACAGAGAAGGAGACAACCAAGACAGAAGACCTGACAACAGAACCGACGTCAACCCAGGAGCAGTTCGCTCTGTAAACGATATCTCCAAGTTCTACACGCACCAAGACGACGCCTACAGCTGCTCGGCCTTCGCCGTAGGTATGGCCAAAGCCGATCACCGCCTAGGTCGGCCACTGCAATATGGCCGCGAAACCCAAGCAATGAAAGATCTGACAAACACCAATGGCATCGGTTACCGCGGCACACTAGAAACACTAGCAGGCCAAATGAGACAAACCGGCCTAGAAGCCAAACCATACAGCTATGGTATGGGCAATGTCGGCGACCAAGCCATGCGTGACCTCAATCGCGAGCTAGCTCAGGGCCACTCAGCCGTAGCCAAAGTGATTAACCCTCATACAGGCAATCCACACTACATCTACATCGCTGGACGCGATGCCAACGGCCAATACATTCTGGGCGATCCCGATAGAAAGAACACCCAGCATTTCAAGCCAGTTTCGCAGCAATATCTGCAAAGAATGATGAGCCGCCGAGATGGCTTCGTAGCCACCTGGTAATCGCCAACAATTAATTGTCAGTAGCATTTTTCTGCCATTATATTTTCACTTCGCCCCTTAACTGAGGATGTCAGTGAAAGAATTGCCTTTTGGCCATGGAAGATTGGCTTTCTCGCAGGAAACCCTAGCTCTTGAACCCTGCCTACCAGAGACCCTGGAACTACGCACTAAGCTTCATTGTATGGATCAAGATGGTCTGGCAGAAGCTGGTTTCTTTGACTTTGAAGATCTGGCCGTGAAGCGCGCCGAAAAAGACTTTGTCTGGCTGCACCTGTCAGGCTCACTAGGCGATGAGTTCTGGAAGCACTTGAGTGACTTTCTCGACCTCACCGATGAGCAAAAGAAATTGCTGCGCGGCCCGCATAAAGACTCTTTCTACGAAGATTTTCACAACGGCATATTCTGGACTCTTGCTCGCCCGTCCATAACCGAGAAAGTTGACGCCATAGAAAGCATCAACTTCTTTATGGCCGAGAAAGTATTGATTACAAGACAATTTAGCCACGACAGCGCCTTCACCATGGTCAGCCATAAGCTGCAAGAGAAAGGGCCATACTTTGCCAACAACGGTGTCGACATATTAGCTACTGAGCTAATTCAAGACGTCATTAACAGCTATGTTGAGCTGCTCAAGCTCGGTGGCACCAGACTGGAAGAAATTCAGAACAAAATCATTCTCAAACCAGGCAAAGAAGAGCTAGAGCTAATTAACCGCGCCCAACAGCTGATTTGGATTTTCCTCAATCAAGTCTGGCCTATTGAAACTGTTCTACTGGCTCTCGAACGTTCGCAAAATCCATTGATGACTGAAAAAGGCAAAATTCAAATTGGCTATCGCAAAGACGAGGCGGCCGCAGTTATTCGCTTGTTCGAAACTTATCGGGCCATGTCTTACAATCTCATGGATGTCTATGTCTCAGGCCTGAGCCTACGCACTAACAAGACCACTACTATATTGACAATGATTGCCACACTATTTCTGCCACCAAGTTTGATAGCAGGAATATATGGCATGAATTTCGCCATACCAGAAGTGCACGCGGCCTTTGGCTATTACTTCTGCCTGCTCTTGATGTTTTGTGTTTCAGGCAGCCTGCTGTTCTGGCTCAAATACAATGGCCACATAGAATTGGAATAATCACTTTTAAAACGCATGGAGATAACAGTGAGTATAAGAAAATTTATTGATACCATCGGCTTTACTATGAGCCTAATCGCTATAGTGTTGGCATTAGCGGCAATACCAAGTGCCGAAGCGCAGTCAGCTCTCAGCGCCAAAGGTTTTGTCCAATCTTTCTACACCTGGTACATTCCGCAAATGACAAAAAATGTGCCGGTGCCAAGCGACCAACGCATTCTCAAAGAAAGAGCCAGTTCATTCAGCCCCACACTCTTAGCTATGCTCAAAGAAGACCTGGCTGCATCAGCGAAAGTGACTGATGAAATTGTCGGCCTTGATTTTGACCCTTATATCAACGGCCAAGACACACCAACGCGTTACCTTGCTGGCAAAGTAATTCCTAAAGACAAATGCTATTGGGTCGAAGTATTTGACGTGTCAAGCGGCAAAAAAGGCAACCGTCCTGCAGTAACCCCCGAAGTAAAATTCGTCAAGGGCCAGTGGATATTCACCAATTTTCACTACGGCAAAACAAATATTCCTGAAAACGAAAATCTAATAAGCATACTAAAAGCCTTGAAGGCAAGCCGCCTTCAGTATGATAAAGAGCATAAGAAATAGAGCGTTATTAGTTCAACCAGCCGCGTACGCGAAGCGACTCTTTGATGGGTATATTGGCATATTGATAGTCATACAGTGCCACCATAAATTGGGACATTGAAACTGTTCCTTGCTCCACCAATGCTTTGCCTTCCATTAAAGTGCTCAGCACTTCCGGCGGAATTGCTGAGTATTCCTTCAGGGCATCACTAAGCGACATTTCTTCTTGCGGGCGCCGAAGAATTTTGTCAGAAACAAAGCTATCGATTTGGCCCGAAAGTACTAGAGCTCGAAGCAGTTGTTCTTCAAAGCCAAGCTTTAGGTCATCAACTTCCCGCGAATCGGCTTGCTGCTCTTCTTCCTGATTCATCGATACCCTTGCAGTTAAATCTCAACAGACCTGTGATTCCTAAGCGAAGGCTCTTATAGCGATTCTATCACTCTTCTATAAAGTAGATTGACGGCCCTTCGTACTCTATGCTTTTAGATGCTACCAGAGCACCGACCTGAGCCGCAGCCACTGGATTAATGTAGATAGTTAGACCCGCAAGCGCTGCCCCGCAGAAAGAGTCGCCAGCTCCGGTGGGATCGACCACATCTACCTGCTCGGCCTCGACCTGCTCAAACTGCACACTATTTTCAGCGTCAGCAGTATAGAGGTCAACACCATCACCACCAGTGGTGACAAAGATTAGCTGATACTCTTTGGGCACAATGGCACCTGCGCCAAATAGTAGATTGGCCTCGTTCTTGTTCATAAAGAAAGCATCACTACCAGCCAAAAGCTCATTAACAGTGGCGCTGTCAGCGACTATGGCACGGGCATAAGTGCCAACTGAAATGACCTGATTGGCCTTAACGGCTTTAAGGAAGGTCATAAACTCGAGCTGTCTGGCGGGGCTACTCAGCGCGGCTATATGAGTAATGTCGAAATGAGTATCAATCAATTGCCGCAAAGACTCTGGCTCAAGGAGATGCTCAGCCCCCCAGGAGGCATTAAGTAGTGTGGCTCGGTCGTGGCCGTGATGAATAATTTCAAGGGTTGGCATGTGCTCAATATCAATCTCGGGGCCCACCCAGGTGAGCATAGCTTCGACAGGCTTGAGTAAATCAGGCATAGGGGAGGGCTTTGGCGCAAATAAAGTGACCTCGGCTCCGACTTTGGCAGCCGCCAGGGCCGTGTACAGACCGGCTCCTCCAATAGTCTGGATTGTGCGCCTGGCAGCAGGGGAAGGGGCCGGCGCAGACGACGAACCAGAAGCAGAATCTAAATCTTTTTCTGAGCCAGAAAGCTCCAAATGCACTGTGTCAAAGGAAACACAGCCAACCACGAGAATACGGCTCATGAACAAATCCTGGGGGAGGGGTTGACACTTTGTAGACGACCGGTCTAATATGGAATCAGTACCGACGACGGTCAAAAGCGACCGCTTAATCTAAGCAGTGATGATAAACGAGGCAGTCATGAACGGCAAGAAACGAATCTTCAATTCACTGGCATTATTGCTGGGCCTCTCCATAAGCAGCTTCAGCGCTTCCTCTGCCCACGCAAGTAATCTTCACCAAGAGGGCACTTACGACTCTGGTAACGTCATAACCTACAGCCTGGGCAACAGTCACGTTGAATCAATTGCCCAATGGCGTGTTGCCAAAGGTGAGCAAAAAGCAATTGTGCTCTCCCTCCACGGCTTCGGCTTACACAAATGCGTCTATCAGGCCCTGGCAGAACAGCTCCAGAGCATCGGAGTAGCTACCTACGCCATGGACGTGCGCGGATTCGGCAGCTGGTCACAGAAAGCTGGCGAATCGATAACAAAGGCGAAGTTCAATCCTAATAAGACACTTAGCGATGTCAAAGTAGCTCTGCAAACTCTGCGCCAAGAAAACCCCGGCACACCAGTCTTTCTCTTGGGCGAATCAATGGGAGCGGCTCTAGCTCTCAAAGCTGCCGCCCAAAACCCCAACCTGGTTGATGGCGTAATCGCCTCAGTGCCAGCAGCAGAACGCTATCGGGCAAAACGGGCAGCGTTAAATCTAGCAGTGCGCAACTTGCTTGGCGGCGGCGGCCATATAAACCTGAGCAAACGACTGATTGCCCAAGCAACAAGAAACGAAGCCCTTAAAGAAGAATGGCAGCACGACCCACGGGCCAGACTTACGGTCAGCACTGGTGAGCTAATTACCTTCTCACGCTTCATGCACAACAATCACAAAGTAGCTAAACAAATCAAAGATACACCCGTGCTTGTCCTTCAGGGCACCAATGACCGCTTGGTCAAACTCTCTGGTACCGTGCGACTCTTCACTGAGATTGCTAGCCAAGACAAGGATCTTCTGCTAGTAGACCAATCAGAACACTTGATATTAGAAGAAGGGCAAACCAATTCCCTGACATTTGGCCACATAGAAAAATGGCTGGCCCGCCACGAAGCAACAAATAGTGCAATAGCTAGTGCAATAGCTAGTCCAACAAATAACCCTACTACCAAACCAGTTACTGAGCCAGGAAGCGAACCAATTTTAGCCAGCCGATTTTAACTGCCTGCCGATTTAGAAGGAAACTACCATGTGGATTGTAGAACTTGCCCTAAAGCGGCCATATACATTTGTTGTAATGGCAGTGCTAATTCTAATTATGGGCGTTGTTTCAATTAAGAACACAGCTGTCGACATATTTCCCAATATCGACATTCCTGTAATCAGCATTATCTGGACCTATTCAGGTCTGCCCGCCGACGAGTTTGAAAAGCGCATCACTGTCTATAGCGAATATGCACTCTCAGCCAATGTCAACGATATTAAGTCAATGGAATCACAGACCCTTGATGGGGTCGGAGTGATTCGTTTGTACTTCCACCCCGGGGCAAAAATCGAAACAGCATTAGCACAGGCCACAGCAGTTTCGCAAGCCATCTTAAAGCGCATGCCAACCGGTGTGCAGCCGCCGACAATTTTGCGCTATACCGCTTCATCGGTACCAATTATTCAGTTGTCTTTGAGCAGCAAGACCCTTTCAGAAGCCCAGCTCTATGACTATGGCATCTTTCGAGTGAGACAAGCACTGGCAGTGGTGCAGGGCACTACCCTGCCAGCGCCCTACGGCGGTAAAGTTAGACAAATAATGATTGACCTAGACCCAGAAGCTCTGCAAGCAAAAGGCTTATCGGCGCGCGACGTCAACGATGCCATCAACACTCAAAACTTAGTTCTGCCCTCAGGCAAAGCAAAAATTGGCAATGTCGATTATCGTGTCGCCCTCAACAATTCACCGAGATTTATCGAACTATTGAGCGACATCCCCGTCAAAGTAATCAACAACAAAGTGGTCTACATCAAAGATGTAGCCCATATTCGCGATGGTAATTCGGTACAACAAAATATTGTGCGCTCCGATGGTTCACGTTCGGTCTTACTGACTATTCTCAAAAACGGTAATGTCTCTACCCTAGATGTGGTCAATCAAATCAAAAACTTGGTTCCGACACTACAGGCTGCCGCCCCTCCCGGTCTCAAGATTGACGCATTGTTTGACCAGTCGTTGTTCGTGCGCGCAGCAGTAGATAACGTCATCCACGAAGGCATAATTGCAGCCTGCCTTACCGGTGCCATGATTCTGCTCTTCCTCGGCAGCTGGCGCAGTACCTTCATTGTCTTGGTTTCAATTCCCCTGTCAATTCTCACATCCATAGCGGTGCTGACAGTTTTGGGTTACTCACTAAATATCATGACCCTGGGCGGCCTCGCCCTTGCCATTGGTATTTTGGTAGATGATGCCACAGTTGAAATTGAAAATATCCACCGCAACCTCAGCCAAGGCAAACCGTTGCGGCAAGCGATTCTTGATGGTGCTGAGCAGATAGCGACACCGGCCTTTGTCGCAACCCTATCAATCTGTATAGTCTTTATTCCGGTAGTGATGCTAGAAGGTCCAGCTCGCTATCTCTTCGTGCCCTTCGCCCTGGCTGTAGTCTTTGCTGTATTTGCCTCTTATATTTTATCCCGCACCCTAGTGCCGGTAATGGTCGAGCATATGCTAGCTGCTGAGTTGAGCAATCATCTAATAAGCGAAAACAAAAGCAAAAATATCTTTGCTCGCATACATGATCGCTTCAATGAGCTATTTGACCACCTACGCAATTTCTACTTAAAACTACTGGCCTGGTCACTGGCTCAACCCTGGGGCATTGTTGCTCTAGCTAGTTTAATTTTGGTTAGCGGTCTAGCCCTCTTTCCCTTTGTCGGCCGGGATTTCTTTCCTATAGTTGATGCCAGCCAGTTTAGATTGCACGTCAAAGCACCAAGTGGCACGCGCATTGAAGAAACAGAAAAACTCTTCAGCGCAGTGGAAGAAGAAATTCGCCATGTCATACCGCCCGAAGAAATAGCGCTATTGATTGACAATATTGGGGTGCCAGCAGAAAACTTCAACCTTGCTTTTGGCGATAGCGCCACCATCGGCACCGCTGATGGCGAAGTGCTGGTGTCGCTGAAGCACCACCGGGCCCACAGCACCCCTGAATATATTAAACGCGTGCGAGTGGCTCTCAATGATAAATTCCCGCAGATGACCTTCTACTTCCAGCCTGCTGACATAGTCAGTCAGATTCTCAATTTTGGCCTGCCAGCACCGATAGACATAAGGGTGGCCGGTTTTAAGAGAGAAGAGAATTTGCAGATCACTAAAGAAATCATGGCTCGTGTAGCGAAAGTGGCAGGTGCCGTAGACGTGCACATGCACCAAGAGGTCGATTCGCCCCAGCTCAAGCTCGACGTTGATCGCACCCTGGCAGCCAAAGTAGGCCTCAACCAACTCAATATCGCCAATGACGTTTTGGTTTCACTCAGTTCAAATACTCAAGTAACACCCAATTACTGGATCGATCCGGTGTTTGGTATTCCCTATTTTCTAGCAGTGCAAATACCACAGCACAAAGTAAATTCAGTCGAAGCCATTCTAGAAACTCCCCTTTCTAGCACAAAGACAGAGCACGCCGTGCTCTTGGGTAACGTTGCGACCATTAGTCGCGGCACCACTATTGGTGTAGCCAATCACTTCAATGTACAGCCGGTGTTTGACATTTACGCTAATGTGCAATCGCGAGACTTAGGCGGTGTCTCTCAAGACATTCAGAAAATCTTGGCGGAGTATAAGCCCAAGATGCTGCCCGGCAACCAGATAATTATGCGCGGCTTAGTTGAAAGTATGGACAACGCTTTCTTCAAACTTGGTCTCGGCTTCGTTGGTGCCATTGTGCTCGTTTACCTACTGATGGTGGTGAACTTCCAGAGCTGGAGCGACCCGCTCATCATCATCATGGCCCTGCCAGGGGCTGTGGCCGGCATCATCTGGATGCTCTTCCTCTCTACCACCACATTCAACGTGCCATCGATGATGGGGTCAATCATGAGCATCGGTGTGGCCACGGCCAATAGTATTTTGATGATCACTTTTGCCAATGAAAAGCTTGAAGAAGGCCTGACCGCTGACCAGGCGGCTCTTGAAGCCGGTAAAACCAGACTGAGACCAGTGATGATGACAGCCATTGCCATGATTGTTGGCATGCTGCCAATGTCGCTGGGCTTGGGCGAAGGCGGAGAACAGAATGCCCCACTTGGCAGAGCAGTAATTGGTGGTCTCAGTTTCGCCACCCTATTCACTTTGTTCTTCGTGCCAGTGGTCTTTAAACTGGTAAGAAGCCGCAAGAAGCGCGCCAGTTAGCAATTATGTCAATTTGGTAGAAATCAACCACAACAAAGGGTTGACAATTGTAGACGACCGGTCTAATCTGGGAATAGACGAAATAACTAAATAGTTAACAGATTAAATATGCGCTTCGAAATCAGATGATTTTCCGCAAAAGAAAGCCCAGGAGCCTAAAGTGAGAACCGTAGTAGAGCCTCCAGAAAAAATTGAAATTGCCGAGCCAGCCCCCGAGGCAGAAGGCGAAAGCTTAGAACTCGCAAGCAGCGATGGACAAATCGAGAGCACAGACCAGGCCCCGAGCTCAGACGCGAAAAGCGAAACGAAAAAGAGCTTTGGTGTGAAGAACTTGCTCGTGATGTCGAGCCTGATAATGGCCGTAGCTCTGCCAATCGGAGTTTATCCACGGGTGCTGCAGAGCGAAGAACTTCACCTCAGCCAAAGCAAAGCCATCGCTAGCCTACCTGTCGTCTCCACAGTTGCCATCAAAAGTGCCTCCACGGTGAAAGACCTGAAGTTACCTGGCAGCCTAGAAGCAGTAGTTGAAGCGGAACTATACGCCCGCGCCAATGGCTTCATCAAAAAGAGATATGTCGATATTGGTGACAAAGTAGCTGCAGGGCAACTTCTTGCTGACATCGAGACACCAGAAATTAACGATTCACTAGAAGAATCGAAAGCTCTTGTGCTCACTAACATCGCCGGCAAAGCTACTATTCAAGCTGACATAGAGCAATCAGAAGCTAATTATCAAAAGGCCCTAGCCGACTTGGCTCAAGCAAAAACAACCGTAGCTCAGCGTATCCACGACGAAAACTTTGCTCTCAACACCACCAATAGATGGAAGAAACTAGCCCAGGACGGCGCAGTATCACTGCAAGATGCAGAGGAAAAAGAAACCATATACAACACCAGTGTCGAAGCAACTCAGGCAGCACGCGACAAAGTCGTAGCAGCACAGGCCGATGTCTCTGCTGCCAAAGCACACATCAGCGCCGATCGCGCTCGCCTCACTGCCGCCTCAGCCAACATTCAAGCAGCCCAAGCTCGCAGCAGCCGCTCCTCATCAGAGCAATCATTCCAACATGTGGTGGCACCATTCAGCGGTGTCATTACTGAACGCAGCATCGATCAAGGCAGCTTGGTTGCCTCAGGCACAGACTCTAAAGTGCCACTCTTCAAACTTGAGCGCATCGACACACTGAAAGTCTATGTTGATGTTCCGCAATATTCATCGTCAGCTGTAAAAGTCGGCCAAACAGTGGCTATATCAATTCGCGAATTTCCCGGCCGCGAGTTCACTGGCAAAGTCGCTAGAACTTCAGTTTCACTAGATGCCACCGCACGCACAATGAAAACTGAAATTCACATCGCCAACCCTGGCATGGCTCTGGCACCAGGTATGTTTGGCGAAGTAAAATTTGCCGTGCCTCGCTCTAAGAATATTTTCTTGGTACCTTCCAGCGCACTGGTTATGCGCAGTGAAGGCCCACAGGTGATTGTTTTGGACGACTCCAAAAAGATTGCTTACAAGAAAGTACAATTAGGCGACGACCTGGGCAAAGAAGTTGAGATTATCAGCGGCTTAACCGGTCAAGAAAAACTGGTTATCAACCCTAGTGACACCCTTCGTGATGGCACAAAAGTAGCAACAAGCAAATAAAACAAGGAGCAGCAGTGAAAGAGTCAGCGGGAAAATTGGAAGGCAAGGTAGCCATTGTGACCGGCGCATCCAAAGGTATCGGGGCATCAATCGCTAAACACCTGGCCGCTGAAGGAGCAGCAGTTGTTGTCAACTACGCTTCTAGTAAAGAAGGTGCTGATGCTGTGGTGGCAGAAATTGAGAAAGCTGGCGGTAAAGCCGTAGCAGTCAAAGCCGACGTCAGCAAGAAAATTGAAATCGAAACTCTATTTGCGCAGGCAATCAAATCGTTTGGCAGGCTCGACATTCTAGTCAACAATGCCGGGCTTTATGAGTTTGCACCGATTGATGCGATCACTGAAGATCACTTTCACAAGATGTTTGACCTCAATGTCTTAGGTCTCATTCTCAGTGCCCAAGAAGCAGTGAAACACTTTGGACCAGATGGTGGCAACATCATCAACATCAGCTCAGTCGTCTCGTCTCTCACTCCTCCTTATGGCTCAGTCTATAGCGCCACCAAGGCCGCAGTTGATGCTGTGACAAAGTCGCTAGCCAAAGAACTGGGACCTAAACAGATTCGAGTAAACTCAATTAATCCTGGCATGGTAATAACAGAAGGCCTCGCCGCTGCTGGTATTAGTGACGGAGACTTCCGCAAAAAGATGGAAGCTGACACACCGCTGGGTCGTATCGGTCAGCCTAACGATATAGCCACTGCCGCCGTATTTTTCGCCTCGTCAGACTCGGCCTGGATCACTGGCGAAACCTTGGTAATTGCTGGCGGCCTGCGCTAGCGAAACTGCAGCCAAGTAGCAACGATTACAGAAACTAAAATCCCTATCTTGACAGAACTAGACGACCGGTCTATTATAGTAGTACTTTCAAAAATTAAATGGACCAATCACCAATTAAAGAGCCTGCCGCCTTGATGGCGGACACTATGCCGTGAGGAATCAAAAATGTCAGAAGACAATAAAAGTTTAGTCAATCAATACATCGCCGCTGGCGACCCACGCATTTCTGAGGGATGCGTCGAAAAGCTGTCGCACTCTCAAGATCCACTTATTCGCCGCAGAATTGCCGAGAACCCTTCGACACCTCTGCCTATTCTGCTTGAGCTACTAAACGACGAGCACAGTGAAGTGCGTCTAGGTGTGTCATTCAATCCAGTAGTGCAAAGACCATTTTTAGACGAGCTCGTGCACGACAGCAGTGTAGATGTGCGCTATGGCCTAGCCGAAAACCCAACCTTGCCCTTAGATCTAATTCAAGAATTGATCGAAGACGAAAACCCTTATGTCGCCCAGCGGGCGAGACGAACTTATAACCGACTAGCCAGTATCTCTTGGGCAGCCTAGGCGATACTGCAAATGGAGTGAAGCAAATGTTGAAGCTTGTGAAAAACCAAACAGAAAGTACCTTTACTGCCGACGTCTTACAAACAAGCAGACTAGCAGTCGTAGACTTTTGGGCACCATGGTGCGGCCCTTGTAATCAGATGGCACCAGTTATAGAGGCATTCGCCGAAGACCAGCCAGATGTTGCTGTCTTCAAAGTAGACGTTGATCAGAATCCTAATCTATCTAAGACCTACAAGATTCAATCGATACCGACCATAATCCTGTTTGAAAACGGCCAAGAGAAGACTCGTCTGATTGGCAGCGTCGGAAAACAAGCTCTTTTAGATCTAGTTGCTCAGTAAGAATTGAGCAAAGGAGCCCCTCGATGAGTAACGTCAAAAATCGCCATCCAATTCCCCCTGAAATTCGCAAAGCTTGTCTAATGCTCGGGCTGCGCGCTGAAGACGTGACAAAAGAAAAAGTCATGCATACGTGGGAGAAGAAACTACTTCTAGCCACTGAACAGGAAAATGTCGATGATGATACTGCTTGGTTTATGAACGCAGCCAAAGATGCCCTGGTTATATGGCTTGAAGCTACATCATAAGAAGATACGAATCAGTGTGGCCACCATGCTGTAGATAAAAGTAAGAGTGATTATGGCCGGAAACAAACTGCCCCTATAAATTGCCCAGGCAGCCAAGTATCCACTGTATAACAATACAAAAGCAGAAAGTACATTGAGAACATTGGGTGAAATATAGCAACCGGGCTGATAGACAACTGAGAAATTTTGGAAATTGAGATTGAGACCAATCCAGGCTATTGCTCCTAAATTGAAAGCTAATGTGCCCAGGCGGCCAGCTGACATTGAAGCAAGCATTGCCTGAACACTCTCGTCTTTTGCTTCAATATTGAGAGGATCTTCGCTCATAGAGACAACCTAAAATCAGTCAAGGTAGTTTGCAGTTTAGCCAGGTCATTCCAATCGACATTGTGCTTCAAGCCTTTGATAATCACTAGTCTTTTTTGATCACTCGCTTTCTCGAAAATTAGCTTGGCATAAGACACAGAGAAGGCGGCATCTTCCGTTCCGTGAATAATTAAAAGAGGAGCATGCCCCTTATTCTTAACAGCAGAAATGCAGTCAAGGTCTGGAAACCACGACTGCGGATAAAGCCAGGTAAACCATAGGCGATCATGAGCGGCCCACATCAGTGAAGGAAAACCAGACTGCAATACAATTGCCTTAACTGGACGCACCTTACTCAATTCAGCTGCCACTCCGCAGCCAAGTGACTCACCGTAGGCAATAATTTTAGATGAGGGTACTCGCTCAGTGCTCCCCAAATAATCGTAAGCACTCACAGCATCATCGACGACACCTTTAATAGATGGACTGCCCTGCGAACAACCATACCCCTGATAGTCGTACAAGAACACCGAGAAGCCAGCCCGGAGAAGTGCTTCGGCCAAGATAGTGCGATGACTTAAGTTGCCCGCATTGCCATGACTAAGAAGGACAACTGGCGCCGATGGATTTAGGACGAGAAAGCAACCAGTGAGTTGATTGTTATTCGTACTTTTGAAATTGACTGTTTTAATTGAAGAGCACAACTTCGAAAGAGGTTCGAAATGCGACACTAAATTATCGGCAGGGCAGACCTCAGGAAAAAACAGAAGTCTTTGGTATAACGGTAAAGCTATAAGCGGCGAGAACGCCAACCAGACGATGACGACTAGAGCCAGCTGATATGGCCATGTAATTCGCGGTTTGCTCGTAGTCATAAAATCATTTACCCACGGGACAAACCGCGAGACCACACACTAGTCAAGAACTTCGAATTTTGAAACATTTATTGGCCAAAGACGTCTGGCAAAAAGAATCACGACTATGAAATGGAGCAAAAATGGCAAATAATGCGAAAATTCTTTGTTTTGCAGGATCGCTTAGAGCTGACTCTGTTAACAAGAAGCTAGTCAAAATAGCAATGCACGGAGCCAAGGCAGCCGGTGCGGAGGTTACCTATATAGACTTGAAAGACTACCCAATGCCAATCTACGACGAAGACATAGAGACAACATTGGGTCTACCAGAAAACGCCATCAAGCTAAAAGAACTGTTTCTTGCTCATAACGGCCTACTTATGGCCACACCGGAATACAACAGCTCAGTCTCGGCCGTCTGGAAAAACACAATCGATTGGGTTTCTCGCTCGGCCAACGGTGAGCCAATGCTGCACTGCTACACGGGCAAAGTAGCAGCGATCATGAGTGCATCACCAGGACAATTAGGTGGTTTGCGCGGCCTCAATCATGTGCGCTCAATTTTGGAAAATATTCAAGTGATGGTTCTACCAGATCAATTTGCGCTTCCGATGGCTTACAGCGCCTTCACTGTAGACGAAACCAAGCTAGTTGACGAAAAGAAAAACGAAACAGTCCTGAAAATTGGGGAGAAGCTGGCCCAGGTAACAGATAAGCTACTTGCGTAGTTCCTGATACAGCCTCAGCTACATCTTGAACAAATCATCGCTAATACCAATATTGGTTTTGACATTCTTCCAGGTGCTTGAGCATGGGTCTTTGTAATCATAATCGTCCCAGCGAACAGGCAAATTAGTTTTAGGATCAACAAAAACACGCTTCAATACAACTTTTGGCTCACTTGCTTTAAAAATCTCAAGCACCAAGGTCGGCTGCCCCACCCCCGGTGCCGCCACAGGCTTATCACTGATACGAGCCAGCTGGCCTTGCTTAAGACGATCACGCAAGACATTGCTGAGCGAAATAAAATCAGAATCTTCCATGCGATCACCGTTGGCCGCATTGAGCTGCTTATCAGAGGGATCCATGGTCAAAGTGACAAACTTGATCAGTCCACCAGCATGGGCACGCACTTTGCCATCTTTACCAAGAACAGCCACTGAACCTTTTTTGTAATCACCAATTTCTTCTAAGCGCATAAGCTTTGGCTTTTTGAAATACAAATTTCCTTTTTCAGAAACGGTTTCACCTTTCTTGAAAGTAATGGTTTCAAATACGAGCGAATAATCATTGAGCTTCTGAGCATCAGCGCACATAGCCGATACGAGAGCCTGCCCATCTTTCATAGCCGGCAACATTGGCCCGGCCTGATTGAAGTTTTCAACCACATATTGTTTTGCCCAAGTAGGCAATAGCGCCAGAGAGCAAACAAAAATGGCTGCTAACAAAGCTCCAGCAACCCTAGCGAAATTAGACATCAAGACAACCTCAATCAGCAAGGTTATCTTACTCTAGATATTGCCACCATAGCGTCTATAGAACTCAGGAGTCGGCCTCATGAAACGCAAATTGCGGTAGCGACCACCGTCTTCTGGAACATTGAAATTATGGTCGTTGGCACCCTTGAGCGAACCATCAGCACTGACGGCGGTGACAATGAACGAATCACCCTTGTTAACGCCACCATGGCGCTTAGTCACATGGCGATTCCAATCACGCACACCATAGTCTCCAGGCCGCACCTCTTCACGAGGCACTTCATGAAACAAGCCACTCTCTTTGAGTAGACGCCCTTGTTCGGTGGCAATTGCTGGTGGCAAATGAAACCCTAGCTCTTTAAAAGTCAGCCGCGGACCCTTGGCGCAATCACCAATCGTTCCTAAACTGTGGGCAATGCGCTTGGCAGCATCGGCCAAATCGTGGCCAAACTGCTTCATTGCCTTGGCCAGTGAGCCGCCATCTCCTTCGTTAGCTCCTCTATCAGTGCGGTCATCCGCAGGTCTGTCACCCTCAGGCCGCTGGCGATCTCTAGCCCTAGGCTGCCGCTCGGCTGGCTTCTCCCTATCGCCGTGTTCTGAATTGCCCTGGTCTCGTCTGTGACTACGGTACTGTCTGTGACCTCCGTGCCTTTCTCCTCTCTCATCACTGTGCTCATTGCGCTCATTGCGATGAGGCGCTCTTCCTGGCTGCTGAGGGCCATCATGATCGGGTATATGAAGCTTCATTCCAGGCGCAAGGGAATGGGGATTGCGGCCTAAGCGAGGATGCTCCTCGTGGTTTGCTTTGATAATTGATTGAATGCGCTTTGAAATCTGAGTATTCGAAGCATGGTCGCCATTGGCAGTGAGCGAATCTTTAGCAATACGCCAGAGGGTGTCGCTGTTGGAGACCACATGGTCGTGGCCGCCCTTGGCCGTATTCTCAGGCCTGAAGTCTTGAGTAATACCATCGCGGCCGTTTACCTTCCATATGTTAGGAATATCCAGGGCGCCTTTATCTGGCAGATTAAAACCATTACCCAACAGTCTATTGGGCTGGTCAAGGCGATAGGGCTGCAGAGCATCGTTGCTAGGTGTATCAACCCGCTGGCGGCGATTTTCGACTGAATCGAAGGCTTCTCTTGACACTTTGGAACCTGGTAAATGAAATGGGTGTTGGGAGCGACGTTCTGAGGGAAGTTCAGATGATAAGTGTCTAAGAAACTAACAGGGCCGGGGTGAAAAACTCGTGAAATAGGCAGAGCAAGAGATCGCAGACTTCTTGACAGTTCACAACCGACACTCGGCAAAAGTACAAAAAGTAAAAGAAGAAGACAGCTACAATTACTGACTATGAAAACTATCGCCGCTAATACCATTGATAGGGGCCACCTGCTACAAGCAGGCCTCGACGTTGACTGCATAACCCGATTATTTGCCCGACTAGAAGACGATGTCGCAGCCAGTAAATATCCCGGTGCCTCTGTAGCCCTGGCCCGTCATGGCCAGATAGTAGCTAGTGGCAACTTTGGCCAAGCCCGCTTAGCCACAAATGAAATGCCAGCCCAGAGAGCCGATAGCAACACACTTTGGCTGCTCTACTCTCAAACCAAGCCAATTACATCGTGCGCCATCTGGATACTGGCCGAGCGCGGCGAATTGAGCTTGCACACACCAGTGGCATTCTATATTCCAGAATTTGCCAAACACGGCAAAGAAAACCTCACCGCCTATCACCTGCTCACCCATCAAGCTGGCTTTCCCAACGCTATGGTGCCAGAAGAAGCCTGGGCTGATCACGAACTGTTGAGCCAATCAGTTTGCGACTTCAAACTTGATTTTGAACCAGGCAGCAAAGTCTTCTACCACTCATATGCCGCCCACTGGGTACTAGCAGTTTTGATAGAAGCGATTACGAAAAAAGATTTTCGCCAATTTATTAGCGACGAGATACTGAAGCCACTGGCGCTGCATGACTTTTTCGTTGGCGTGCCAGAAAGCCAGCAGCATCGCCTTGCTGGGGCCTACTATTGCCCTGACGCTAATGAGCCCAGCAATCATTTAGCTGACATCAACTTTGATAAAAAGTCTTTCTATCAAGCGGGCATGCCCGGTGCTGGAGGTTATGCCAGCGCCACTGATGTAGCTCTTTTTTATCAAATGCTCCTGGGCTTAGGCTCGCTTAATGGCACCAGACTGCTCTCACCGCATATGGTGCAATACGCCACCCGCAATCACACAGAAGACCGCATTGACCATTTCTTCGGAGCACCGATGCATCGCGCTATGGGTGTTCATGTGCGAGGAAATACTCCAACTATTCGCGGCCTCGGCAGTACGGCCCCGGCTGAAACTTTTGGTCATGGTGGTGTTGGTACTTCTTATAGCTTTGCTGATCCAAGCAGTGGAGTTTCCTTCACCTATTTGACCAATTCAAGACTGACTGAGCCCTCGCATTCAAAGAGGCTAGATGAAATTGTCACCATGGCTCATGCTGCTATCAATTTGATTTAGGTCAATGGAAAAACGCATACCAAAGCCACAGCAACAGAGTAAAGACCAGAGCCAGAATCAAACTCAAGACCAGATTCAAGTCAGCATCATTGGCTTCGGCCGCTTTGGTCAACTGTGGGCATCACTGATTAAGTCAGACTTTCCAGTCACAGTTTATGACCAATCAGAGAGCGCCTTAGAGCAAGCCAGTAAAGCAGGAGTGCCAGTAGCTACCATAGAAGATGCTCTGGCAGGCGATGTGATTTTTTATAGTGTGCCGATTTCAGAATTTGCCGCAATCATCAACGAGCATGCTCGGATTTTTAAGACTATGGGCAAGAGCAAACTCATAATTGATCTACTTTCAGTTAAGGTGCACGCCAAAGAAATTTTGACACAAGAATTGCCTGAAAACTTCGAGGCCATGCTCTGCCATCCGCTATTTGGCCCCGATAGCGTCAATCAGTTTGGTCTAGCTGGTCAGCGCATTGTCATCGAACAATTTCGAGCCAGCGATGAAACTTATAGATTCTGGAAGAACTATTTCACAGAGAAACAACTAAAAGTAATGGAAATGACCGCCGAAGAGCACGATGAACAAATGGCAGGCAGTCAGGCTCTAACCCACTTAGTTGGGCGCATACTGAGCAACATGCATTTATCAGAAAGCCAAGTTGGCACAACTAGCAGTCAAAAACTCAAAGAAGTTACAGAACAAGTCAGCAAAGACGAGTTTCAGCTTTTTCTAGACATGCAGCGCTACAACCCTTATACAAGAGCAATGCGCGAAAGTTTTGTTAGAGCCCAAAGCGAAATATACAAGCAAATTGACGGCTCCTGACAATATACACATTTTAAATCGTCATACATGCGCTACCCTATATAGACTAATAAACAGACAAACTAAAGCATCAAAATGAAACCTCTCAAGAAAAAGAAAAAAATCAAGGTCGCTAATCCGCCGAAAAAGAAGGTCGTCAAACAAGTCGAACTTCCGGCTCACATAATCTCGCATTGCAAAGCCACCATGGGCCGACAAGAAGAGCAAGCGGCATCAAAAGTGATTCACTCAGGATATGTTGGTAGCGGCTCTGAAATTGCCAAGTTTGAGTATGAGTTTTGCAAGTTTCTTGGCCTCGAAGAAGGCCACGCCGTAGCACTATCGAGCGGCACAGCAGCTCGCTATCTGGCGCTCTGGGCTCTTGAAGCTGAGAACAAAGAAGTAATCATCCCGGCCTACTCATCCGGTTTGCGTAACGCTCTTGCCCTTGCCAAAGCTAAAGCAGTCTTGATTGACTGCGACGGGCCAAACATCGACCTGGCTGCTGCCGCTAAAAGCAATGCCACCATCGCTCTAATTCCTCATATGTTCGGTCTACCGGTTGACTTGACTAAATTGCTTGAGTTGCGGGCCGGGCGCGAACTGAAAATAATAGAAGACTGCTCGCAGGCTCTTGGTGCCAAGATTGGTGCCGAGAAAAATCTCAATAATGTCGGCCTGGTAGGCGAGATATCGGTCTATTCATTTAGCACAGACAAAGTAATTAGCACAGGCGGCCAAGGCGGCATGCTGGTTTCACGGCATACCGACCTGATTGAGAAAATTAGAAACTACAGAGATAACAATTCTGATAGCGCCTGCTTCAATTTTAATATCACTGACATGCAAGCTGCGATGGGGCGAGTGCAGCTAGAAAAGCTAGCTAAACTAATGGCGCGACGTGAAGATATTTATGATGCCTACAAAGAAGCAGGCTTCGACATTTTAGACAATCAAAACACCAACGCAAGCCCAGTTAGACAAGGCGCAATCCTTCAAACTGAAAGAGCAGCTGCCATTATTGATTATCTAAAACAGGCCTGTATCGAGACCATTGTGCCCGTAGATAAAGTTGAAGCCGACCAAGCCAACAATTTACCGAACGCTACTAATCTGAGCCAATCGACAGTGTCACTGCCAATTTATCCGCATCTAAGTAACGATGAAGTGCTTGAAATTATCGACCAAGTGCGAGACGCCTTAGAAACATAGACCCAGGTATAGATACAGTCCTAAACTCAAGCATAAACGCAGGCGCCATTAGCCAGGATTAATCTAGCAAGCGGAACCAAAGCCCACTGCGGGCTGTCGAATGCAAGCGAGAAACAAACAGTTTGTTGTTTGCTCTCGAATGATTTGTTTACTGGATAAAGTTTATGACTATTTTTCAAAGCCCTAAAGGGTTCTTTTTGACGCGCCAAATTTTGATTGCTTGCATGGCTCTGACCGCAATATTTTTGGAAGCCCCTGCCTTCGCCTCAAGCGGCGAAGATCTGCACAAACTATTTGGGGGCATAGCCTCTTGGTACGGAGGAAGCTTCCATGGCCGCCGAACCGCCTCTGGTGGCATATATGACATGCACAAACTCACCTGCGCCCATAAGACACTGCCATTTGGCACTAAGCTTCTAATCTTCAATCCGCACAATGGCAGAAAAGTTGAAGTAGTGGTCACAGACAGAGGGCCATACATAGGCAAAAGAGTAATCGACCTATCTAAAGCCGCAGCTGAAAAACTAAATATCAGCGGCATTGGCCAGGTAATCTGCTTTGTTAAAAACATAGCGAACAAAGAGCTAGCACCAATCACTAGCGCCTATGCTCTACATGGCGAGCTACCAATTGAGAAACCAATCGAGATTGCCACAAGCAATTAGCGAGAGCATTATGCACTAGCTCTACTGCTCTGGTGGTTTTTCAGGGAAGTTAGAGAGCAGCATCCAGAAATTGCGCCCGGGAAGACCTTGCGGCCCCGTGGTAGCCCGACCTTCTAAAAGGTGACCAAGAAACACTTGCACACCATTGTTATTGCCTACTGGCAGCTCAATAGCTGGTCCACTTAACACCAAGCTGCCAGGCTGCAATAAAACCATTTGGCCCTGTTGCATCAAGGCCGCTGTAGCTGCAGGGTCTTGGCTTTGCATTAATTCAAGCAAGTACTTCTTATCTAAAGCGGCCGGTGTTGCTACCACTCCAGGCTTAGGGGCAAAGACCATGCCACTAAGAATCACACCAAATTTGCCTCTAGAAGGCTTACTAACACCAAAAGATTTGATTTCACCATCTCTGAGCACAGCTAAATTAGCCGAATTTCCAGCTGCCTTAAACTGCAAAACAGCACCGGGATAATCTACAACCGGCTCGTCATTAACAGCCAGCAGGCGGTCGTAGAGCTGCAAGTCTTTAATACCCGCTGGCACTTCTTCTGTCAAATAACCAACCACATAAACAGGGGTATGCACCACCGGCGATGATTGAAATTCCATCCCCGTTAACTTCCAACCAAACAGACCGGAGCGCTTCAATATAAACTTGACGCCCTGCCCAGAATACTTTTGACCGGCATATGAAACAAACTGATCGAGAGTAACATAATCGTTTGCGCTTACTGAATTAGGCTCAACTTCAGGAGTAACACCCACTGTTTGCAAACGCGTAGCACTATCTACATTAGCTTGGGAGCCAGCCAATCCGATACTACCAGTGACTAGATTGCTGCAATTGAATAAATTTGTCAGACCGGCGGGGCTCACGGCCATATCAATAATTTCGTCATCAACCAGCTGGCCTTTTATGCTCTCTTTGATGGCAGGCAAGTCGAGTAATCGCGATAACTTAGACTGATCGCCATTGGCCGCAGCAGCCTTAATATCGTTAACAGCAAAATACGGCGAAGCAAACCAAAAAGCCATAAAACAGTTGAGAAGCAAAAATACAACAATCAACAGCAGCGTAATTGGTTTTACTGAACTTGCTTTGGTCGGGGGAGCAGATGAAAGGGTTGCCAAATAAAAAGCCTCAACTAGAATAAACAACAGTCTGAATCACTTTTCGAGTGAATCATTTACTGCTTGGATACTTTAGCAGCTCAAAAGACCTTGCTACATTAACTGGCCATTTTTCTTACTTTGCCCGTGCCACAGCTAGGCCCTTCCAACTGGTCGTATATTCGGGGCTCTTAAAATTGCACTTGATCTGCCAGCTGTGATTTTGCCCTTCAGCCGCTAAATACAAAGTACCTCGCCCCATGGCCGAATTAGTCGCATCCATCAGCTTCATCAACTTTTCAGAGCGAGTATTGACAGCTTCAGTTTGAAACAGCGAAAGCTGCCTCTCATCGGCATTACTCAAATCAAGCAGACTAACTCCCGCCTTCTGGTAGGCATAACCACTGCGATAAATCTGCCTGAGAGCATTGTTAGCGGCCTTCATCAAGACCATAGTATCGTCAGTTGGATGACTCAAAGTGACAGTAGCGGTCTGGGCATACTGCTCACTGCCTTCAGCAAATCTGTTAGTGCGAATATAAACTTCAAGCGCCCCAGCCAGCGATCTATCCGCTCGCAACTTCAAAGCAGCTTTAGCCATATAGCTTGCCACAGCCTGCTCTAAATCAGCTAACTCAAAAACATTTTTGCCAAAAGAGCGCGAAGAAACAATCTGCTTGCGAGCAGAGGCAATCTCAGCCATATCTAAGCACGACTGCCCACGCAGTTCTCGCACTGTTCGTTCAATCACTACACTAAATTGCTTTCGCATCAGCTCTGGCGAACTATCTTTCAATTGCAATACAGTGTTGATACCAATTTGCTCAAACTTCTGCGCCAATTTGCGACCAATTCCCCAAACTTCGCCGGCTTTAAGAGTTGCGAAAATACGATCGCGCTCGCTTTCAGTCAAGGCGGAAAAATCAAAGACTCCACCGCAATCGCTGACAGTCTTGGCCGTGTAGTTAGCAAGTTTAGCCAGAGTCTTACTTGGGCCAATGCCAACACAGACAGGCACACCAGCACATTGTTTGATTGTCTCTTTAATTTCTCTAGCAAGGCGCAAGCGATCTGGAATACCGGTAAAGTCAAGAAAGCACTCATCGATAGAATAAATCTCTTGATGCGGGCTAAAGCCACTGAGAATGCTCATTATCCGATTAGAGAGATCACCGTATAAAGCATAATTGGAAGATAGAGTGACAATGCCAGCACTTTTGACCAAAGCATTAATTTGATAGAGCGGCACGCCCATCTTCACACCGAGAGCCTTGGCCTCACTAGAGCGCGAAACAACGCAACCGTCGTTATTTGAGAGCACAACTACGGGTTTGCCTTCAAGCTTAGGGTTGAACAACCGCTCACAAGAAACATAGAAATTATTGCAGTCGATTAGGGCAAAAAGCTTTTGATCTGCCACCTCAAACACCTACCCTAGAGTTCATGAATGACATTGGTGACGGTCCCCCAGATCTCGAAATTAGCATCACCAGTTATTTTAATAGGTGGATAATCAGGATTTTCAGAAGCAAGCGAAAAGTTATCGCCGTCAATAAGCAAGCGCCGAATAATCAGCTCGCCGTCAAGCACGGCCACTACGACCTTTTTATGCTGAGCTTTGAGCGAGCGGTCAACCACAATTAAATCACCGCTGTGAATACCCGCACCAATCATTGAATCGCCTTCAACCCGCAAGAAAAAGGTCGCCTCTCTATGCTTAATCAAGAGGCTATTGAGGTCTAGTCGCTGCTCAATATAATCAGCAGCAGGCGAAGGAAAACCAGCCGAGCGACGATCGGAGCTATTTGATGAGCCCGAACTATCAGAGAAATCACTACCGGTCACTACGATTAAATCTCCAAGACCATATCTACGTATGGTGATATCCTAGCACAACCACACCAGGGTTTGGCTGCTCGAAAGCATTGACCCCGCGGGCCACAGATCGCATAATCTACAGTTTTCCAATCACCTTAATCTAATAGTACGAGGCCCAATGTCCAGCGCCCCCAAAATTATTCGCTTCTTTTCACTGGCGACGATGGCTCTATCCCTATCTATACCTATATCTGCAGCCCCTACTTTAACTAACGACTATGCGGCAGCTAAGGCCTCGGCAAATGAAGCCAAGACTGTCACAGCGGCCTCTAGTGACTCAAATGCCTCAAGTACGGCTAGCACGTCTAAGGCTGCGAGCACTGCGAACGCAACTCCTTCTGCAACTGACTGGAAAACTAAAGAAGAGCAGGCTGAGACCAGCTTTATTGCAGGAAACTACAGCGAAGCTGAAAAACAATGGCAAGAGGCAATTGCCCTATCAGAGAAAGACAATTCGCTCAATCTGGCCGAAACCCTTAACCAGATGACTCACCTCTACATAAAGCAGCAGCGCTATGACGAAGCCCGGGCTAGTCTACTCAAAGCTCTGTCTATTAGAGAGAAAGCACTAGGAAAAAGCAGCGAGAAAACAGCAGAAACACAAGGCAACCTGGCCCTGATTGAGCACAAATCAGGTCACGACCTTGAAGCTGAAAAGCTATACAAACAAGTAATAGAAACCAAAAGACAAGCTAAAAGTGCCACATCGCTAGCCATAACACTGACAAATTTAGCCAATCTCTATGGCGAAATGAAGCGGCTAGATGAAGCCAAGGCCTTATATCTAGAAGCGCTAGAGATAGACAAAAAAGCTTATGGCTTAGATCACAAAGAAACAGCCCAAGATCTTTTCAACATTGCTGCCATGTACTACCAACACAACTACAACAAAGAAGCAATTGACTACTTCAAACAATCACTAGCGGTCTATACAAAGCTCGATGACGCTCAAGGCAGAGTCAAGGCCTACCATTATCTGGGCCTGTGCTACGGTGAAGAAAACCAACACGCTGAAGCCATTGAAGCCTACAAAAAAGCTCTGCAAATTCATACCAAATTGAAAGGCGATCGTCATCCTGACACCTATGTGCACCAACTTAATTTGGCTCGTAGCCTGGATCACACAGGCAATATAGAAGAAGCTGAAAAGCTCTATAAAGATGCCGTTGGTGCCGCCACAGAAAATCACCGCAATGCCAAAATCAAATTAGTTGAATGCACCCTTGAGTATGCGCACTTCCTCAAACGCCACAAACGGGCCATAGAAGCAGAGCAGATGCTCAAAGAGATTCTTCCCACCTACGAGACTCTCTCGGCAAGCGATCGGCGACAGCTATACGAGCTACCGAGAGCTTACTCAGATTTGCTCAAAGAATTGAAGCAAGAAAGCGCAGCCGATGCCATGGCGCGTAAACACTTAAATGTCTTTGGCCCCACCAAAGCTCATCATGCAAGTCAATAAGAAAAGGAGTCAGAACTATGCAACTGACTGCTGAAGTCAAAGACGATAACTATGTAGAATTGCCTCGTCAGCAAGAAGCACTTTATGCAAAATCAACTGACACACTTTTGCGCGCTGATGCATCAACAGGCAAACACTATTACGACTTGAACGCTGCGGCCAAGTCTTACTCTGGCCCCTGGCTCTTTGGCCGCCAGCACATTCAAGTGAGTGTTCAAGGAATGAACGCTCAGTGGATGCAATGGTGCCCTGTCCCTGCCGATATCCGCGACAATATCATGATGCGTGGCAATGTAATTTATCAAAACCCAAACGGCACATACCGCACATCGAGCGATGTTTATGAAGGCGTAATTGAATCGGAACACGGCTTTGAGGGTGGTCGCTATTTTGTCGGCAAAACTCAACATACTTTTTATGCCAACAACCTTCCGGGTGGGCGACTGCAAGTTGTAGCCAATATCAAAATCCATTTAAATGAAAGATTACCCTACAACCCGATGATGCCCCAATCTAATTCACCGCCAGCCCAATATCCCCAAGAGAGAATGGCAGCAACACCGGCCAGCTACGGTCAGGCTGTCTCGCAGCCCCAAGGCGATATGGTCGATGCCAACTATGCCTCAACTGCAAGCAATTACGGTGAAGCCCAATACGGAGCTCGTGATACTTCTGCTGGGGGCGACAGCGGCTTTTAAACAAATAGAGTATGGAACTTATAATTATGGTACTTAAATTGAGGAATAGAACTCTTATGACATCACGCACTCTTGCTAGCTTGATCTCCCTTCAGTTAGTCGTAGCTCTTTTTTCACTACAACCAGCGAGCGCTGAAGGTTACGTTACTGGCGGCGTGAAGAAAGCAACGAAAGTAACAGTAGGTGGAGTTAAGAAGGGCACCAAGGTGACAGTCGGCGGAGTAAAGAAAGGTGTTGACGTCACCGTTGGCGGCACCAAAAAAGGACTAAAAGAAACCACCAAGTTCTTGAAAAAAGTCTTTTAACTAAGCTGCCATCAAGTCATCACCTTCGTAGATGCTACTTGTATTGAAGAAAGGAGCAACAAAGGAAGTGGGCAGTTCATCTGCTGGCGCCTCAGTGTTTGCTGCAGGAACTTCAGCAGGCACCGCAGAAGGAACATCGGTTGGCAATGCTGCTGGCAGTTCAGGGGCAACCACTGTGTTATCTAACACTGGTTGACTAAGTCTATCTGCAGCTTCTTGCATCAAAGCTTGGCGATGCTGAAGCAAATCATAGCTCGTAATTACTCCGGTATCAGGATTTTTGAAAAGATCATAGTTCTGATCAAGTATTTGCAAGCCCTGTTGCTCAGCGGCTGTTAAATCAGTGCGACCAAGTGTGGCAACAATGTCATCATGATTAATCGATGAACTAGAATAAGAACCCTCAGCAATCTCATGCTGGGTGGCCTTAAGATAGCCAGAACCAATCATCTCAAAACTAGAATCAATTTGATCTTGCACTGCAGCCAATTCAGTTTGTGCCGGTGCCTGATTATATTTAGCATCGATTTCTTGATAGCGCTGTGACTTGCCACGGTCAAGATCAGCTAAATGAACAGTTCCATCTTCTGAATTCTTGAGATAGTCAAACTGGTTCTGCAGCATACCGAGACCAAGTCTCTCATTGGCAGTCAAATCATCACGATTTAGTGCATTGTTAATATCATCAAGACTGGCTGATGTTTTGGAATAGGTACCCTTATGGGTATTGTATTGAACAGCCCGTCTGTAGCCCTCGGCCATCAAGGCATAGCTGGTATCGATACCGAACTTTTCTAATTCCATCTGTTTTGCTGCCTCAGGCGCAAGAGCTGGCACAGTTGTGTCTGAACTATTAGTACCGTCCGGCGTACTGGGAACGTCAGTATTTGTTGTATCAGTATTGGTAGTATCAGTGTTTGTAGCATCAGTGTTTGTAGCATCTGTATTTGTTGGGTCTGTGGTCTCTGGAGCAGCAAATTTACTGCTCTCCCCAGCTTGAATCTTGGTTGGAATGTTAATCTCATCGCCCACTTGCAGCTGAGCAAAGCTGCGACCATTACTAACTTCTAGCTCTTTAATGTAGTTAGCAATTTGATTGTCGGTGGGCTGCTCCACACCTTGAGCAGTAAGGATATCATTAGCAACTTTCCAGCAGGAGTCACCACTGACCACAGTGTATTTACCAGAACCATCAGCGGCGAGTTCAGCCGTGCGACCGTTGGCACCAATAGGTTGAGAAACCAGATCGGAAGAGAGAACTTGTTGATTCTCAGGATTGCTTGCATCTAGTAAAAGGGTTTGGCCTTGCTCATCGCGAGCGATTAAATCTTTGCCGTCTAAGCCAATAATGGAGAGGTTAGCCAGCACTCCGTTGGCGTGCAAGGCTTCAGTAGCCTTGGCTAAATCTTCTTGCACCAATCCTGGGCGATGGGCATGAGAACTCATCAGGTCTTGAGCCAAATCACTCAAGTTGTTTGTCTTAGGCGCCTCTGGTGCAGACTCGGTTGGATTTACCACATTGGTATCAACGCTGGTTTCAAGATTGGCCATTTCGTTCTCCTCAGTTGCTCGTCACCCTCATGTCGACAAAGTAACACCGGCAAGTAGACATCAATTGGACAAGGCAAATTCCTCAGCCTGAACGAGGGACGAGAAATTTCTGGAGGCGATTTTTGGCAATCTTATTGACAAAACAGACCGAACGGTCTTAAATATAAGAACGACCGGTCTGAAAAGGGACTTCATATGTATAAGGGTCAGAGAACCAGGCAAGAGATTTTGCGTACGGCCTTTGGTCTGTTCAACACCAGAGGTTACGAGGCGGTGTCTGTTTCGGATCTTATGGCTGCAACTGGGCTCAAAAAAGGCGGCATATACAATCACTTTAGTAGTAAGGATGAAATTGCTTCCGAAGCATTCGCCTATGCTTTTGGCGAAATTGCAACACTTTTGCAGAATCGTATGCAATCGGCGGACACACCTGCGGCGAAATTGAAAGCCATAATGGCGCACTTTAGTGAGCTTTCCAGCGAAAGAACTCTCTTTGCCGGCGGCTGTCCATTAATGAATGCTGCCATAGAAAGCGATTGCGGTTATCCGGTGCTTACCGAAAATGTCAGAGAAGCATTTTCCCAGTTTATTGGATTGGCCGAGGAGCAATTTCAGGCACTGGCGCAAGAACGTGGAGAGTTGCCTTTTACACCGAGGGAAGCGGCTGTACATTTAATTTCCTCACTGGAAGGCGCGCTCATGCTCTGTCTCATTAGCCATGATCGCGAACCGCTTTTGCAGACAAGCAAAATTTTGAATCAGATCTTCAAACTCTGATTATCAAAAATAGGAATTCAAAGTCGTTACCGAGGTGCCTGTGAATCTTGGCTAGGCGTCCGCATTCACAAATTTAGCTCTAGCATGAGCAAGAGGAGGTTTCTATGTTATCCAAATCCTTGCAGGAACATCCAACTGTGGTGGCACATACAAAGAAACAGAAAGTTGCCGAAGTGAAATTTAAGCAGCCGTACTCATCGGCTGCGATCAAAGAAAAGCTTCTGGAACTTGGTGCCTCTGATGTTGGCTTTGTCGAAATAGAAAGAGAGTCGCTCGGTGAGCACAGAGATAAAATCCTGGGTATCTTTCCGGAAACTAGATCGATTATAAGTTTTGTTGTCAGAATGAATCGTGAAAATGTGCGCAATCCAGCACGGTCGCTCGCCAACGGTGCCTTCCACCATACTAACGAAGTGGTGGCAGATGTCGGTCTGTCGATCTCCCAGTGGTTTGAGGATCAGGGTATTCGCGCCCTAAATGTGAATATGGGATTTCCCATGGAAGCAGGAAATTTTCCAAACAAACAGGTCTGGACTGTTTCGCACAAACCGCTTGCCGTTGCGGCCGGACTTGGCCGTATGGGATTGCACCGAAACGTCATTCATCCAAAGTTCGGCAATTTCATACTTCTTGGCACAATTTTGATAGACCTTCCTCTCGATCAGTACACGCAACCTATAGACTACAATCCCTGTCTCGATTGCAAACTTTGCGTTGCCGCATGCCCGGTTGGGGCAATCAGTCCGGATGGATATTTCAACTTCTCGGCCTGTATGACGCACAACTATCGAGAGTTTATGGGTGGTTTTCAGGATTGGGTCGATAGCCTTGTCGAATCTCAAAGTACTGCTGCTCTGGCGAAGAAATTTAGTGGCGGCGAGAATGCGTCGATGTGGCAAAGTCTCTCATTTGGAGCGAATTACAAAGCAGCCTACTGCATGGCGGTTTGTCCCGCCGGTGAAGACATCATCGGGCAGTTCCTCGAGGATAGACCCAGCTTTATCGATAGCGTGGTAAGACCACTGCAAAAAAAAGAGGAAACTATATACGTGGTAGCAAAGTCTGATGCAGAGAGGTTTGTAGAAAAGCGCTTTCCGCACAAAAAAGTGAAAAGAGTTAGAAGTGGTATCAAGTCCGAAACGATTGAAGGTTTCAGGAACGGACTACGCATCGTCTTTCAACCTGGAAACGCCGGCGATCTAAATGCGGTATATCACTTCCAATTCACCGGCAAAGAACCGCGGCGAATGACCGTCAGTATCAAAAATCACCGCGTTATCGTCGAGGATGACCTTCATGGCCAGGCCGATTTGTCAATTGTGGCGGATAGCGCTCTCTGGCTGAAATTTCTGGCAAACAGAGCCTGGTTGCCTGTTGGAATATTAACCGGAAAAATATTCCTCAAAGGCGACGCGCGCCTACTGCTCAAGTTCGGAGATTGTTTCATCAGCTAAGAATGGGGCGAAGCGCTCATCCCGTTCCAAATTGCGCGAGTATAGTCACCCATCGAGGCATAACCATCGCAGCCGCCAGGATCTAGGGTGGTTTCTAGGATATAGTCCAGATTCCAAATGAATGCACCACCAATGGGATCTGCTCCCAACTTTCTAAAATATACTATTAAGTCTTGCAGACCTGACGGGCAGCTTTGTTCCCATTTATCTTTATTCTTATATCGAGCCCAGCAACCGATATTGATAAATCCGCTGGTGTCAAAATCTGGCAAGCGCTCCTTGATCGCCTCAACATAATCTAGGGGAGGAGAATTTTGGTCGGCGTAATATTGGACATTGAATCGCTTTACAGCCCCTTTTCCCCAGTCACTTTTTTCGATTGCCTCTAGCATTCTGACGAAGAACCAGAAACCGCCTTGTCCATGACCTTCACGTGAACCAAACGGACAGAACGAAATGTCATATCCCAGCCCTCTCACCAATTTGCAAAATGCTAAGAAAACAGTTTCGTCATAACTATCTTCAATATCCATATCAATTCCTGTAATGGCAGGAAACTGACTTTTAAGCGCCTTTAAATTGAACTCAAGGGGAGTATTGTGGAATGAACCCTGATTTGCATAATAGGCTTGAGCAATGTGGGTAAAGTCGCGCACTGGATCACCGCCGCCAATTGAGGCATAAATTTGACGAATAGAACTACCTTCCAGAAGCTGAGAAAGCGGGTTTTGCCAGTCCAAAAACAAGTCCATAACTGTCCCGCCTGAAATAGCGAGATAATCGTTGAAATATATATCAGAAGCCCGATCTAGTGAGTCGACATGAAACAATGAAAGAATGACAGTTGTCCAGCCGGACACCTTCATCTGCTGAAGATTGTCCCAAATTTTCACAGGATTTAGGGGATCGCCAGCGAAGACGGCCAAATCTGGGTTGACGTTTCTCACTTACATTTTTCCTTGCGTGGTAATTTCTAAATATTATCCACGAATTTGCGATCATTTTGGTTTGGGCCTTCTGAAAACTCTATCCCGCTTGGTGAAGATCTCAGCAATACAGCCACCGAATTGACTTATGGTCATGAATACCGGGAACGATAATTTCGTCTCTCTTACCAGTTTCAGCCTCAACAAACCAATGGTCAAAATAGAAGTCGCCATCAAACGGCGGTTGTTCACCACTCATCAAATGTAGAATTTCCGCATGCTCAACAATTCTCACGCCCTGGACTTCAGCCGCCTTTATCAAACTGGTCAAAGACCTCATGGTCTCCTCAAAAACTTCTATCATGCTTAAGAGAGTCAATGACAGGCTCCTCTTTCTCCAAAGCTTTGTATCCGTCTTGATCGATATGCTAAGCTACGGCCTTTCGACCATTCGCTAAGGTAACCTAAGTCAACAGCAACACGCGCGACGAAGATTATCACGCCTCGAGGCATGTCAACAGCTAAACCTATCTCCGTTTTAATTGCTGACGATCAGTCTATTTTGAGACTAGGTCTACGGGTGGCCTTGCGCGAATTTGACGATATTACTGTCGTCGGCGAATGCGAAGACGGAATAGAGGCCGTACGCGACGCCCTGCGGCTCGTACCAGACGTAATTCTGATGGATATTGGAATGCCCAAACTGGACGGCATCAAGGCGTCCAAGCAGATTAAGGAAGCACTTCCGGCCACACGAATCATCATGTTCACTACCTCTGATGGGGACGATACGATTTCGGATGCGCTCAAGGCAGGAGCTGATGGCTACTGTTTCAAAGACGTTGAAGCAGAGCATCTACATTCGGCCATAAAGGCGGTTGCACTTGGCGTTTTGTGGCTTGATCCGGGCATTGCAGATCGAATTCTCAGAGGAAAGAAAAAGAGCACTGGCAAAGTAGCGCCGACGATTCTTGAATTGAATAACGTAGCAGCCAAGGTACTCAACGAAAACCAGCTCAAAGTGCTAAACATGCTCGGGCAAGGTTCTGACTTGCCTGCCATCGCCAAACAGTTCGAACTCAATCACGATACAGTTGCATGTCTGGTCAACGCTACCATACAGAATTTACAAAACGGTTTTGCTTCACAGCTTGACCCTGTTACCGTTGTGCTACAACCCGGAACTATACTGGCAGGCCGGTATCTTATTGAATCAGTGCTCGGGCGAGGAGGAATGGGTATTGTCTACAAGGGTCGGCATTTGCTGATGGACCGCCCCGTAGCAATTAAAATGCTCTATCCCCAGCATACCGCTGATGCCAACGTCATGCGCCGCTTCCAATCTGAAGCTAAAAGTCTAAGTACTCTTTCCCATCCTAATCTTGTAGCTGTTTTCGATTTTGGTATCACTGACTCGGATGAACCTTTCATGGTCATGGATTTCCACGAAGGCAAAGGCCTTGACGAAGTCCTGAAGATCTACCAGCGTATTGCGACTCCTCGCGCTCTCGAAATTTTCGTGCAAGTATGCGAAGCGCTCAGTGTTGTGCACGAAAGCAGCATTGTTCATCGCGATGTTAAGCCAGGCAATATTCTTGTATCAAAAGCGGGAGTTGTTACGGTAGTCGATTTTGGTATCGCCAAGAGCACTCAGAGTATGGCCTCCAATTTGACCAGACCAGGTTATGTGGTGGGTACGCCCAGTTATATGAGTCCAGAGCAATGCCTGGGGCAGGAGCTGGATTCAAGAAGTGATATTTACTCTCTAGGCTGTGTCATGTATGAAGTCTTTACAGGCAAGCCTCCATTTTCAGCGCCAACCTATTTTGAACTGGTGCGTCAACATGTCGAAGATGAACCCTCGCGCGAACCGTTTGCTGCAGCAACTGGTTTTTCGCCAGTTCTGGAAGCAATAATTTTAAAATGTCTAGCTAAAGAACCAGCAATGCGTTACCAGACCGCTCGACAGCTAAAACAGGAACTACTGGCGGTGGCAGCCGATTCGGCTTAAGGTAACACTTGGCTAAACTTTCGACTGAGAGAGTTTGGTGGTTTGAAAAAATGCGATTGTCTTCAGGCTTGGTAATTGCCTGAGTAGCAAGAGCACCATCACTCTGAACAGTGGGCTAATCAGCCTTTTTCTCTTGAACGTCGTGATGTTGTTTGGTGAACGTCATTGTCAACCGTCCATTGGTAAGAAAACTGATTGGAAAAAGCTTGGCAATATAGGGGCTATACGCAAGCCGAAGCCAACAATCGAGAAGAGTTATGAAGGTCTCTGTGCGTTCTGGCGCTTCAGCCGCTCAGTTTCGGCGGCACTCTCGTCAGGATTTTCTGGCTTTTGCCCCTGGCGCTTCAGACGCTCGGTTTCGGCGGCACTCTCGTCAGGATTTTCTGGCTTTTGCCCCTGGCGCTTCAGCCGCTCGGTTTCGGCCTCACTTTGATCAGAACCACTGGTGCCTGCTTGACGCCGCAGCCTAGCGCGTTCAGCATCTGTTTCATTGGCATCACCAGGCAGCCTGAGCTTCATGCCAGGCTTGATCAAGTTGATGTCCTTGATCTGCTCTTTGTTTAGTTCAGCAATTTCCTTTGCGCGCTTTAGGATTTCCATCTGGCTCGGGTTCTTGCCTTCCGCCCTCAGAGTTTTAGCTGCTATATCCGAAAGCGTGTCGCCTCGTTTCACTTCGTAGCGGCCTTCTGAGTCTGTCTCTACTGGGCGCTTTCTGGCTTCGCTATGAGCTTGCTGCCAACTCTTGTCACCGCCAGTAGCGCACGCTGTTGGTCTGGTAAAATGCTTCGCTTCATGGTTCAAGTTCTTTTCGCTGCTAGTAAATGGACTACTGAACTCGAGATAAGAAGCCGGTTCAACTCGTCTGGCGGGCGGGAGAACTCTTGAATCTCTCATCATCTCGCTCACCTGCTCACGAAATGAAGAGGAATGAGTGTGAGCCTGGATGCTATCTGAAAAAGTACTTGTTTCAATATCAGCGGCTGACATACGTGAATGAAAATTTTGCGACATAAGAAAATCTCTCGTAGTAAGGGTGAAGATAAGAATGAAGATAAGGTTGGGGGTATGTCTCGGCGTCCGATTTCTCATCGAATCTGTGGCTAGATTAGGCAAGCGCCATGTCGGAGTTATGGCAGCAAGATTAAATTAGGGGCAGCAATCGGAAGATGAAGTAATCAATCTAAGATATTCCGGAACCTCGGAAACAGAGAGAGACCAAACGACCGAGGCATCGACTGACTCCGGGTTCTGCATAAATCCAGGTATGGCCCGAAACCGCTCTCGCCACTCTTTAACGCCTGGGCATCCGCGCATCTCGAAATGGAAGCAATGCCGGTACAGCTGCTGCAAGTTGAACATAAGTGCTTCCTTGAGCTGGGTAGAATTCAAAAGCTCTTGCTTGCCTGCCGAAGTATATTCATTGATCACTTGAACAGTTTTGATAGCTACAGCTAATCGACGTTGATGATCTTCTTCTCGCTCAATTCTGGAACTCGCTTGCGCTTCGCTCAGAGACAGAAGATGTTCGTTAAGAACGGAAGTATCAGAGCAACCAACAGCGAGTACGAACCCTCGCTATCCATGGCACAATAGACCTATGCAGAAGCTCGAACCACTATTCAAGTTCTTGAACAAACCACCGCTCTGGCTTGCTCTACTTTTCTGGTTCTATCCCTTTGTTTGGTATCTTGCCAGCTACCCTTTTATGGCCATCCCAGAACAGGCCATACCGAAACGAGTAGTTCTCTACTACCTTCTGGTCAGCTTCCCTCTGCCGATTTTATTTCTAATACTTACAAGCAAATAGTTTCTTATCCGCAATCAGTTCTTGGCGAGAGGCAAAAGTTTTATACTTGTTACCGTGCGAAGACCGGCCTTATGACAGCCAAGATGGCCTGTAGTGCGACGGTCAATAATTCCTTTGACAATAACTTTGTTCCCATCAACGCCAAATACCTCAGATTTTCGGTCTCTGAGGGCTAAAGCACTTCTGTTGTAGCCAGTTATATTGAGCCACAGAACTTTGCCAATCGGCACGCAGCTATCCCCGCTACTTGGATAAAGGGCGTAGTCCTCTTCTCGAAGGTGAGCAATGCCCTCCACCTCAACTTCAGTGCCGTCGATCTCGTTGAGTCTTGTAAAACAATCCTCAACAGAGAGCACTTCTTTTTTCGCGGTCAAATTTTCTAACGGCTTGGCCACTACTGGTGAAAACTCAATTCCCCAAAAAGCAATTACAATCAAAACAATTACTGCAGTTTTTCTCATTTCGAAACCTACCATTCCACCGAAACTCGATTTACTAATGCTTCGAGAATGCTGCAGATGGCGCAGTGCCTGAGTTCTCGTCGCCTTCCATAAGGTCCATGCGTTCAATCATACCGTTGGCGACGGTGTAAACATGCCACACTTCACTATCAGAGAGTAAGTCGCCGTCAAGACTTTTTACAAGTTGATGCACCCTAACCTTAGCAATACCAGGTGTTTGCTCAATTATCTCAAGTGGCACCACGTGTGGATTAAACTCCATCCACTGACGTGTCCAGTAGGAGCGAATCTCCTCTTTCCCGACAACACGTCCGCCTTCGGATGCCTTGGGCCAACTAATATTCTCACTCATGAGCGCCAGGGCCGCATCAATATCGCGATGATTGAAGGCCGAGTAAGCCTGAGCTATCAATGCCTGTGTGTTCGACATGAATCCTCCAGAGTAGCTACAAGTATAGTACTGTAGTCCAATGCAAGATTAATTAGTGAATGGGAACTGACAGGTTAAATGGGAAAGCAAAGAACTAGCAGGCCACAGGCATTCAAGGCCACGGCTGCCGCCACAAGTGAAATCAAGGCTCACGTTGGCGAGAAAAATCCGCTAAATGCTGATTTGCGCAAAGGCAACGCTCCTGAAACGCACTTTGCCGATGGTGAGCTGGCCGAGTTGCTAGATAGCTACTTGAACGATGCTGCAGGCCTGAAGACCAGTCGACTTATTCCCATGAACGGATACCCCAGCCTCAAGCTGCCTAACGGCTTCTCTGGCGAAGGCTAAGCTAACACGTTAACTCTGAGCGATCCACTTAGCTCCTGACTTCTCAAGCAACTCTCTAATCAGCTTGGCTCCACCAATCATCGCCGGTGTGATTGCACCAAATTGGCTTGGTGGGTTGGTCAACAAATGATCAACAGCGCCACAAATAATTATCGCCGTTAGCCAATATGGATCATTGCCCTTGACCGTGATGCTATGTGATGTAACACCAATTGTTGTGCTTGCTTGAATCAAAAATGTGGTGCTCTGCCGCTCAGCGACGGAAGGCACTTTGGCTGAAGTTCTTTTGACAATAAAATCTCCGGCCACTTTCATTAGCAGCTGACCAAAAGCTGCTGACACTCGAAGCAGAATGGCTGGGGCACCAGCAGTGAAGTAAGTGTTCACATCTTGCACATTTGTGTGACGAGGCAGCATCAGAGCCTCGCCTGCAGGAAATGACACGATTGAAAAAGCTTTCCCTTCAATGTGCGTCTTTCTTGATAGGGCACCAGGTCTGCCTTCAACCAATTGTCCCTTGCTCAAGTAAAAACCGGAAGCAGCAAAGGCCCTCACGATACTCTTGCGGGTACCGGGGCTGGTGCTCATTTCTTCCAGACTGTAAACAAACTCAATTGACTGGCATTGAGCAAAGTCGCTACACAACTGGGCTCCCATAGCATCACCAATGGCAAACTCATAGGCACAAGCTGGCACCAAAACAATTCCAGCAGCCTTTGCCTGTTCGTGATATTTGTCATAAACCAGTTTTATAAAGCCTTGTTCGCCAGTGGTATCAAGATAATGAGCGCGCCGCGCAATTGCTTCTTGAACTATCGGTTCGCCAAAATCAGTGAATGGTCCAGCACAATTTATGATGATCTTGCAACCATCCAAAGCTTTGAATGTTGAGCGATCTTGCACGTCTATTACACGAAAAGGCACACCGCCAAGGTTTTGAGACATAGCTTGCAAGGCCTGCTCGTTTCTACCGGCAATGAAAAATTCTGCCTTACGTTCTATCAGTTCACTGGCGACCAGTCGACCGGTAAATCCAGTGGCGCCAATTATTCCTATCATCGATATTTAGCCTATGTGTCTTTATTCTAGACTGCCACATTCCTGAGGGTCAGGTTTAGATACTTTGTAGCCGAGATTTTTGACATTGACGATATAGCCAGGGGCCAGCTCAGCATCAAGCTTCTGGCGCAGCCGACCGACACACTTCCGCACAGCTTGCTCAGTCGAATCAGACTCCGAACTCCACAGCCTGTTGAGCAACTCTTCAGCAGAGAAGAACTGATTTTCATGACGCATGAAGAACTCGAGCAGAGCTAACTCTTTGGCATGCAATGTAATTTCTTTGCTACCAATTTTGGCCAGGCCACATTTGCGATCAAGACTTAAGTCACCAACAGTAAGCACGTCAAATATTTTGGCCGAACGAGGCCGCCGGAGAATGGCCGAAACCCTCGCAAGCAATTCATCTAAAGAAAAAGGCTTGGTCAGATAGTCATCGGCTCCAGTATCTAGACCAGCTACTCTATCTTGAATGGCATCGCGAGCCGTGACAAACAAAATTGGCACGACGCCGCCCCGGGCTCTATACTCAGCACAAAGAGCCAGGCCGCTGTCGGCCTTGATGTTCCAGTCTAGAATAACCAGGTCGTAGTCATAGATAAAAAGTCGTTGCAAACCCTCTGGGGCCGAGTCAACCCACTCCACGGTATAATTTGCAAACTCAAGGCCATCGGTAATTGCCTCCGCAGTATCGGCTTCGTCTTCAATTAAAAGAATTTTGGCCATAACTCTCGAGGGTTCAGTACAGCTAATTACGTTGCGGGAAACCAGTGCGAAGCCTCAATTTATCACACAAAGCCTTTGTTCTCATACTAGTTCCTCTATTTTTTGAGGTTCTCTTTCTCACCGCCTCAAACATAAGCCTGGCTCAACTTGACAAGGCCTATGAGCTGGAGAATCAAACCCGTGGAGTCCTGCAAATAGTTAACTTACAGACCAAGGTATATCCCGACGCAGCAGCAGCACTTGGGCTAGCAGTTGCCAACCGCGATGTTAGCCAAATCAATAGAATGCATAGATCCCTGGCAAAATTGAAAAAAGACCGGGCCTTATTAATGAGCCGGGGCGATCTCGACACTAGTAGTTTACGGCAGTTCAATGCCAGCGTTGAAAAAGTCAATGTCGCTCTTGACGAAGGCGAAGCAGCAGCCAGAAGAGCCGACCAATTTGCTTTCATGCGCTGCTTAGAAAAGCTGCAGATGATTATCATCGAATGCAACGAAGAAGGCGAAAGGGTCTCGGCAATTCAAATAAAAAAAGCCGAAGAGCAGCGCGCTGAGCAGGAGCGATTGAGAAGGGATGTGCAGAGACTATCAACCGCTGCTGTGGTGGTTAGCATATTCATTTCAATTTTATTGGTTCTCATCTTCAATCGCAGTATTGCCAATCGCCTCAAAATTATCAGCAAAAACGCCATAGACTTCGCTAACGACAAACCAATTGCCCCGGCCCTCAAGGGCAACGATGAAATCGCACAGCTTGACCGCATTTTTCACACTATGGCTTTTCACCTGACCGATTTAAGACGCAGAGAAAAGGCCTTAACCGAAAATGCCTCTGAAATCATCTGCTCAGTTGATACCTACTTCGAACTAGCCACAGTCAACAAGGCCATCACCACAATTCTTGGTTATCTTCCTGAAGAAGTACTAGAAAAACCACTGGCAGCAATATGCAATGATGACCCGCAGAAAATTCGTGCGACCTTCAAAGAGATAGCAGAAAAGAAAGAAAACAAACCATTTCTGCTCACTATGAAAACAAAAGATGGTGACCTCAAAGAAATAATGTGGTCTGCAGTTTTCGACAAAGACGAAAAGTCATATTTTTGCGTTGCACACGATGTCACTGAAATAAACAAGACGGCCAGACTGAAGCGAGAACTGACAGCCATGGCTACTCATGACCTGCGGGCGCCTCTGGCATCACTGCAATTGACCCTCGATCTCTTTTGCAAGAATACCTATGGTGAACTAACAGAGAGAGGCAAACATAGAGCTACTCAAAGTGCTGCCACCATCGGCAGACTTGTGCAATTGATCAACTCATTCCTTGAAATTGACAAGCTCGAATCGGGCACAATCGAATTGAATCTTGGCGAAGAAACCGTAGCTGACTTAATTCGCCGGGCCAGTGTAGCGGTGCAAAGCAAGGCTGAAGCAAAGGCGTTGAGTTTTCAGATGGAAGGCTGTGACGTACAAGTTGACTGCGATGGCAGTCGCATAATTGATGTATTTCAAAACCTCCTCGACAATGCCATAAAATATTCACCAGAAAAAGGTACAGTAAAAGTAGTGGCTGAGAAAGACAAAAATATGGTTCGTATTGCTGTTATGGATCAAGGCCCAGGAGTGCCGGTCGAAAAAGCCGCAGTAATTTTCGAAAAATTCAAACAAGGCAATGTCAACGCTGCCACCGAGAAACAAGGTACCGGCCTCGGCTTAGCCATATGCAAAGCGATTGTGCAAGCTCACGGCGGCGATATCGGCGTAAAGAATGCACCGGGTTGGGGCAGCATTTTCTGGCTCACACTTCCGCTAAGTAAAAGCCAGAGCTAAGAGGGAGAATACTAGGCCTGCACGATTTTCAGACACACTTCTCATTTCACCACCATCTCCTAGACTTGTATATCAATTAAGCAGCCTGCGATTTTGCTTTGGCCTGGCGAGCAACTTCTTGCTGATCGTACTTAGCCAATTGCGCTTCTACAGCCTTGCGCTCGTCTTCTTCTGAACGCACTCTTATGCGATCGCCTTTGTCTAGGGCAGCTCCCCCGTTGAGCTTCTGTATTTCACTGGACAGTGCTTGAACTTCGATATTTTTATGAGCATGACCATCAGCTTTCAGAGCGCGGCTTGCCACTCTCCAGTAACCTTCTCCTGGAAGTACTGTAATTTGAGACTTTTCTGCCTCAGCCGCTTGCGCTGTTTTAATGAATTCTTCTCGACGGCTTGCCGCCTCAAGTTGCTGTTGTTTAGCTAGTTTTGCCGCTTCAAGCTGAGCTTGATCGCGCTCCTTAACGGTGTCAACAAAGTCAGCTTTAGCTTGATCGCGCTCTTTGCCGGTCACACCAAGTTGAGTAGACAAATCGCTACGGTCGGCATTACAGATTTGCAGGTCTGCCTGGGTCTTGAATGAGCGCTGGGCTTGGGCAATGTCGTCAGGAGTAATCACATCTCTCTCATTGCCAGCAGCATCTCTATCGATATTTTGCCCTTTGAGCAAGTCGAAATGCTTAAGAATAGGACCAGCAAAGGCTGAGTCAAGGGCGTGATCAGGATTGGTTTGTCCAGCCTTTTCTACTATGGCCAGCTGATCTTTAGTGATACCGCCCTTGGACAGGCGATCCGCCGCCCAGTCGAGAGCCAAGGCCGGAATCACTCCTTTAGCCTGCAGCTCGGTGGCCACACCAGCCACGAGCTTTTGATGGTCGGCTGAACCAACCGGAGCAGCAGAACCATTTATGTCTTTCATCAATGCCTGATAGGCGGTATTCGTGCCTTTGGATACATCACTAGCATCCACCACAGCTTGCTTAACTTCAGAGTCTATGTCACTTGCCATATCTAAATATCCTCCAGGAGATAAAGAACAGAATTATTGTGGCCGATATGGCCGGAGGGGCTCAAGCGAAGCGAAATCTAAGCCACTTGGCTTACCAACCACACGAGGTAGACCTGCAGCTCTGCTTGAGCTGGCAAAATCCTTACCGTCCAGCAGCAAATTCTTTATAACAGCTTCGCCTTCCTCGAGCGCTCGGTAGGCAGCTACATAATCTGCTGGCTTAGCATTGGCACCAACCATCTGGGCTACGCTTTCAACACGAGATACATCTCTACATGCTTCCTTCCCCACCCCTTGAACTAAAGCTGCAAGAGTCTGCACAACTTCTGGAGGTAAAGCCTGAGCTCTATTGCCAAACCAGGCATCTTGCACAAGGCTATTTGCCCCCTCTGGCAATGAACGTTGCGCTAGGGCTTGCATGTATTCGGCACCACCTTCAATGGCAGAGCGGCGCGTCCATGGCTCAGCACGCAGAACAGACAGATTAGCAGCCAAGGCTCGGTTAAGCCCTGTAATAGGTATGCCACTTTCAGTTAGCACTGTTGTTGCCGGGCCGATTATTCCATTAGCAAACAAATCACCAGGATAAGCATTGCTCGACAATTTTCGTCCCAAGTCGAGCGAATCACTAGTGAGTGGCCCATAACGTTCGGTCAGGTAACTGGTGAACCGATTGGCACCAGTAGCACTGCCTTCTACGTAGGCTTTTGCACCGGCAACTGCGTTCTGTTGCATCTGCTCAGGAGTGGCCTTACGGCCCAACAATTGCAGAATACCTGCTAAAGAGCGCTGGGGCATAGCACTTGCTGCTTCAGCGGCCAAGACATCGCTTTTAATCAAATCTGCGTAGCCAGCGGTCATAGTCAGATTAGCCCGCTCGTCCATAGTGGTACCGCGATTTGCCAATATATGCTGAACAGAACTATCTTTTCCAAAAACGATACGAGAAGGCCCGTCAACAACTCGCACTACCGCACCTTCTTGTGCACCAATACGAGCAGCCACAGAAGTCAATGGCACATGTCTGTATCCAAGCTGGGCGGAACCGGAAAGTGACTCAGCAGCATTTGGCATAGTCTCGATGGCACCGCTGGAGAGATTTAGTGTGCTTCTCTCGCTAGCGGCTCGAGCGAGGGGAGCAATTTCTCTTTCCGCTGCTGCAATTGCCCTTCCTCTTGAAACAACAATCGCGCCAGCTGCCAGGCCTGCTCCTACTGCAGTTTCAGCTGGATGGCTTTTGACAAAATTCCAGGCCTCTGCGGCCAAACTGCTATTGTCTGCAGGAGGTACTACTTTATCGTTAGCAGAGTTATTGCTATCTAAGATTGGCATTCTATGTTCCTCGCGACTTCGTGTGGGGTAGTGCTTCAGTTCCCTTCGTTGCAAAGAGTTTGCAACAGACCACGTAAGAAAGAGGTAAGTGAATAGCGCCTAAAGTCGAATTTTTTGCCAATCAAATAGGCAATTGCATGGTAAATGTTGTGCCCTGGGGCCCAGTTGAGCTTACGTATAGCACCCCGCCGTGGGCTGCAACAACATATTGAGCGCTGGCTAAACCCAGACCGAAACCCTTACTTTTCTGGGCACTTTCACCTTGATAGAAAGGTTCAAAAAGCCGCTCCAGTTGCGAGCCAGCCAAGCCCGGCCCCTGGTCTTTCACGGCGATGGCCAGCATACCGCTACCGCCATGGTACTGTGCCGCTGCGCGTATGCGCACGGCCGAGGCGGGCGGAGAAAACTTGATAGCATTACCGACAAGATTAATAAGAGACTGCAGAAGCTTCTTTCTATCGCCACTGATTATCTCATTGAAACTGTCATCGCCATAATCACAGAGCAAACTTACACCGCGCCCTTCAGCCATTCCCGATAGAACATCACAGACTTCATCTATCAGGCCTGACGCGCTAAAATTCGTCCGCTCTAGGGTCAGGGATGTAGGCTCAAGATTCTGCATTGAATCGAGACAATCCAAATCTTCAATTAAAAGCAGCACCAGGCGCAAGCTCTGTCGGGCACGAACAAGACGAGTGCGGGTAAGGTCAGAAATAGTATGAGAATCCAAAGTCTGCTCGACCAAATGGCGGGCCTGAGCCACTGGCGCCACAAGTTGACTGCGTAATACCTCAATAAACTCTTGGCGATATTCACTGTTTTCACTTATTCGCTGCATAGCCAAATCGACGGCGCGCTCAAGCACAGATAGTTCGTCATGGCTAAAGACACCGTGAGACTGACGAGCAGCGACCACATCATCGGCTCCAGCAATGGCTGTCAGCCTCGACTCCAGCTCGCGGTAACGCTTTGCGAAATAAAGTCTGAAAGATACAACCAAGAGTAAAAGAAAAAGGAGATCAAGCAATGCAAAAAAACCGAGGGTATGAAAAGAGCTGTTAAATTGGTGAAGAGCCTTGAGTTGTGCAGCCAGAAGTTTCTGCTCATCCTCAACAGCCCTACGAACGCTCGAACCTAGACTTTTAACTTGGGCATTGAGCTGCTCAGCTCGACCAAAAAATTCTACTAAGTTGTCACCGCTGTATGCAGTCATCAACTGTGCTTGAGCCGCATTGACACGCAAGACTTCATCGATCAGGTCGGGCACTCCCTTGATTCCGCCAAGCTCAACTCGATTGCTATTGATGAACTTTTCACTACTGGCCAAAGCAGCCAGAGCTTGTCTCTTTTTTGCATCGCTGCCAATCAAACTTGCAGCAAAAGTGCTGCCAGCAACGCGCATACTGAGCAGTTCCACCTCATTTAAGAGCAATGTAGAATGCATCTTAGACTGGGCATCACGCAAAAGAGTTCCAGCTTCGCGCACCTGTTGCTGCACACCAAATAAGACAATCGAAAGAAGCACACAAGGAAGGGCAAGCAAGCACATAAAGCTGGCTAGCCAGGGCCGTGTTCGAACGCCAGCTAATAGACTGGCCGCAGTTGCATCTAAGCGCTGGTTGCTCTGGGAGCCAATAGAAGAACTAGAATTAGCGCCAGAATTAGCACTAATATTAGAGCTAGCTAGAGACCGACCGCCCGAGTAACGATGCTCCAGAATCAGTCGACCACAATTGTCCGCAGCAGCAGTTTCATAGCGCAATTTGGCATCAAGATTAGCGACATGATATAAGGCCGGATGCAATTTAATTGTTCGAGCCGTCAACGCAGCCGACGCTCCGCTCGCGATATCATCTTCAAGATCAAGCAGGCTCTGCCCAGTCTCTAAAGCGGTCTCAAGTTTGAAAATAATGCGCCAACTTTGCTCTTGATCTTCGCTGGTAACGATAATTTTTGAGCCTTTAGGCAGACTGGCCAACAAGAACCCAATAATTAAAGTGAGGGCAGCAGTTAGTTCGGCAGAATCTACCTCTATAACCTGAGAACCAATTTGAAACTCTAAATCAATACCTAATCGGGCAGAAGACTTTATCAAATCACCAAGCTCGGTATCACAAAAATCCTCCAGCAGAATTTCTTCAATCTCACCCTCATCCTGAGAAGATTGTGTTTTCTCAATTTGCAATAGGTCATCAATAAACGGCAAAACCTGTTCAATTTGAGCGACAGCCTCACCTATGTTAGGCTGGCCTGGCTCATCACTGGCGGCCAGCTCCAGACTTATTGCCGCAGCGGCTAGCGGTGAGCGCATATCATGCGCCAACATACAGAGCAAGAAAGTTCGCCCCTCGCTAGAGTCGCGCAGTTTACCCGCCACAATCTCAAGAATGCGATTGAGACTATTAAATTCATCATTGCTGGCACATGGCTCTAGCTTGGGATTGGTATCGGCCAAGCGCAAGGCATTTGCAGCAAGTTTCTGCAATCTTTTGCGAATGCCAAAATAGAAAGTGCGCAAGAAGAAAATTGATCCAACCAGTGCCGCTGCAAATCCGAAAATAGAAAAGGCAATCTGCAGAGTTAGCGAAGTTTCTGCCGCTCGGCTTGCTCTCTCTTGCTCACCCCGCTGAAACTCTAATGTTTCCAGCGAATCTTCGACAACCTCTAAGAGCAACTTGAAAAAAATTGGAGTGCTTCGGAATATATCGCGAAACTGAGGCGACTCCAGCACTCCACCTTGACCCTGGCCACCTTGAACCAGACGCTCAATACGAGAGAAAGTGGCTTCCACACGATCAATTAGTTTGAAACGTGGTGCCGCAGCAGATGCTCCTGTTTCATTGGGAATAGATGAGCGCAACTGTGCACATTCATCATGCAAGCGGCGCTTCTCACCTTGTCCCATGTCAAGCCATTGCATCTTACTCTGTAAACCGTGACCGACTGTAACGCCACAATAATTAGAGATATGCACACATAGATCACTTACCCGAATAACATAGCGAAGATAGTCGGCCTCTTGTGATGCCAGCTCTAACGCCCGGGAGCGCTGCCAACCAAGGAATATCAGACAGCAGAGCGCCGACAAGCAGGTTGCCAGCACCACGGCAATGCCCATATCAACGAAGCGAAACTGACTTCTTCGAAACTTCACTCAACCTCTTACGAGATAAACTTCATACCGGTAAGGATGCGTTGGTTATAATAATTGGTTATCGTGCCATTAGTGCAGGAACATACTTAAATGACTAAGATTCTTCTGGTCGACGACGATCAAAATCTTGTAGCTTCACTAAAAGATTTGCTCATAGCTGAAAATTACGAGATAGAAACCGCCTATTTAGGCAAAGACGGCTTGCAGCTTTTGCAAAACTTCGCTTTTGACCTGGTCATATTAGACTGGGGTCTGCCAGATCTGAGCGGCATAGACATGCTCAAAGAATTTAGAAGGTCAGGCGGTGCCACACCGATTATCTTCTTGACCGGCCAAACTGAAATTAGCGACAAGATGGAGGGTCTCGGCTCTGGCGCTGATGACTATGTCACCAAGCCATTTCACAGCCGCGAACTGGTGGCTCGAGTCAGAGCGATTTTGCGCCGCCCCGGAGCCTACCTACCAGTAACCAAATCAGCCGGCAATGTGGTTATGGCTGAAGGTAGCAAAACGGTAACTGTTGACGGCAAGAGTGTAAATTTGGGACGACGCGAACATTCAGTGCTGGAGTATCTTCTCAGCCATCCAAACCGTACTTACAGTGCCAAAGAATTGATTAAAGCAATCTGGCCTAGCGATGCTGAAGCCAGCGAAGATGCAGTGCGCGTTTGTGTTAAATCACTGCGTAAAAAAATTACCGATGCAGAAGGAAATTGCATTGTCAAAACAATACTTGGTTCAGGCTATATCGTCGAAACTAAGTAGACCATTAACAAAAGCGCAAGAAGAAGAAGAAGAAGTCAGAGCTGGAGGCCGAAAACAGCCTTAGCCCTGACTTTTCCAGTTCTTCCGTCTAGTGATGAACTACTTTGTTTTGTCTTCTAGTTTTTGCAAATACTGACCATATTCTTGATCAATCTTGCTGCTTGAAGGTACTCTCTCGTGACCAGTTGGCATAGGCCAGATCGGCTGGGTTGTTGGTCGGATATCACCATGAGGTACCTTATCGCCAGGGTTAAAACCTCGATGGCTAGCGGAAGACCCCATGTCAATATTGATAGTAAAATCGATACACAGGTCGTCTTTTGGACGTTTTGGCCCGTTATGATGATATCCATTATCAAGCTGGTCGAGAACGAATGGCGGATGAGTCATGGGTTTCTTGCTGCTTTCGATTTCTTTATCGCTGTTGTTTTTAGAAGCACCGTCAGATGCGGCACCGCCAACCAGTTTTGCCCCCAAGGCCAAGGTCGAATCATTGCCAGCTACGCCCTTACCGACGGCTTGCATACCACCCCACAATTCTCGAGACAAGGCACTGGCAGCGCTAGTATCACGATTGTCGTTGCCTGCTCTAAAAGTGTTTGATTCAGTTACTAAGTCTGGATTCGGCATGGTAAATAACTCCTCTTGCGACGTCCGATGCAAGCATTATGCCTAGCCAAGTAGACATGAAATAGACAGAGCTAAAATACCGACAGACTCTTATTTAATTGCCTTACTCAATTCCTTGTAAGAGAGCTTGCCAGGCTGGATGCAAAGAAATCTCTCGAAGCGACTGGTGCAAAAGCGAAATTCCTGGTTCTTTTTTGAACCATGTGGAGGCACCAGAAGGATGAGGTAGTGGTATCACATCACAATCTACGCCGAACAAAGTTTTCTCAAACTTTTGACCAATTACATCAACCAATTGACCCTTGCCTAAAGACTGTTCAATCGCTAGCTTGCCTACGGGGATAACAAGCTGTGGTTGCAAGATTTTGAATTCTGCCGCCATCCAACCAGAACAATTGGCGACTTCCGCAGGGCTAGGCACCCGATCCCCTCCACTTAAGGTCTTGCCCGGGAAACAACGACAAACTGCAGCCATGTAGGCAAGAGAGCGAAACTGCTCTTCATTTAAACCAATGGTAGAGAACCAACGAAATAGGGTTTTTCCAGCAGTCCAGGCGAATGGTTTACCAAATGAACCCTCGTGCGGCCCTGGCGCCTGACCAATCATATAAACCTTGGAGAGAAGAGCATGGTGACTGACCACCGGACCTACCATGAGCGGACACAAGGTGCAGTTCTTAAGAGCTGCTACATGTTTTTCAATTGCAATCTGAGACTTCATGGGCACTATCGCCTAAAAGACTAATGATACTGCTAAAATTACCAGCTTATGCCAATAGATGCGACATGGCTTATTGACCTGACAATCATTGGCCTTTACTTCGTCATTATTATGTATGTGGGCCTGAAATTTGCCGAGCGAGAGAACACCCTCGCCGACTTTGCCCTTGGTGGTCGCTCTCTGCCCTGGCTGGCGGTACTGGCATCGATTATTGCGGCAGAAACAAGTGCTGCTACCTTTTTAGGCGCTCCCGGCGAAGGATTTAAGCTCCTCAATTACTCTTATTTACAAATTTTAGTCGGCACTGTACTTGGCCGCATTATTGTTGCCTTCCTTTTTATAAAGCCCTTCTTCGATCTCAATGTCTATTCTATTTATGAATATCTTGAAACGCGTTTTGGTCGAGCGACAAGACTAGCCGCTTCAGCAACTTTCTTAGTAACGCGGGTATTGGCATCTGGTGCCCGTCTTTATGTATCAGCAATAATTCTGGCAGTGGCCTTTACCTTAATTACTGGCTCAGCGCCAACCAAAGCGCAAGAGCTAACGGTCTATCTATTAGCAATAATATCGATCACTATTATCACAGCTATTTACACCTCAATTGGTGGCATTAAAGCAGTGGTTTGGACAGACTGCATTCAAGCTACGGTTATGCTTGGTGGCGCCAGTGGTGCAATAGCAGTACTGCTATTGAATATGCCTGAAGGGGTAAAGTCAGTTCAGTATTTTTACAGCCATACGCCGATGCCGTTTTTCATCAATGGCACAAAACCCTATGCCAGCCTATGGCAAAACGTCAAAGCCGTGCTTGGCGCCGACTACACTATCTGGGCGGCATTTCTTGGTTCAACCTTCACCACCTTAGCCACCCACGGCACCGATCAAGACATGGTGCAAAGAATGCTAACTGCTCAAGACTACAAGAAGAGCAGACTTTCGCTAATTCTGTCAGGGCTAGCTGATTTACCAATTGGCTTCATCTTTCTCACTATTGGCATATTGTTGCACCTTTTCTTTCAACAACAGCCAGACCCCAACCTGCCGCAAAAAAACAGCGAAATATTTGCCTACTTCATTTTGACAAAAATGCCAGTGGGCTTACGCGGCCTCTTAATTGCCGGCATATTTGCCACAGCCATGGGCTCTCTTAGTGCAGCTCTCAATGCCCTGTCAACCAGCGCCACCCGTGACTTTAGTCATAGCTCAAGAGCGGAAACGAATGAGCCTGGTGCGCAAAGAAATGAAGTAAAAATGGCACGGCAACTGACTTTTGTCTTTGCTTTCCTGATGATTTTAGTGGCCAGTGCCACGGCCTACTTTGTCATAGACCATCCCACATCGCGCATCATCCCCATTGTTCTAGGCATATTCGGCTACACCTATGGCTCTTTGCTCGGGGTCTTCTTACTCGGACTACTGAGCAAAAGAGGCAGCGATCGCGGCAATTTAATTGCCATGGTGGCCGGGGCGACCCTTGTCGCCTGTTTGCCACAAATTGCCTTTCCCTGGAGAGTGATGTTCGGCTCCTTGACCACTATGGCCATTGGCGCGTTTTTCAAGAAAGAAACCATTAATGACAAAGATAAATCGCTAGAAGCAAAGGCCTGACACTTTGCAGCCAAAGATAAAATGTGATCTAATCTCGCTGTGATTTGCCACGCTATCGCAACCAGCTGTTGCGTTAGTGCAAATGCTGTCATCTAGTATTGAGAATACTTGCAGGCTAATCGACGACTAATAGCCTGCCAAAACAGAAAAAAAACACTTCCCAATCATCGACCAAGAGTGCTAGAAGCAAGACCATAGCTGCTCACACCTGTTGACCAAGACAGTAAAAGAAGAGCAGAAGTAATAAAGTAGCCACCAAGGGTGAAGGCAGAAAAGCCAAGAGAAGATGACAGCGCTAAATTTAGGATCAAGGGGGCAGAACCCTTACAGAGCTAGCGATTCGGGGATATCAATCGACTTTGCTGATTTTGAGAATGAATGTCAATCCTCACATAAAGGTGAGAGTTAAGGCCTAAGTGCAATAAAGGCTCCAATTGTGGGAAAATCAGAAAGGAGACCATCGATGATGCGATTATCTGGCCACACTTTCAATCCCACTATTATTTTTTGGCATTAGCCTAGCGGTTGAGCTAATTTAGTAGGGGTCGTTAATGGGAAAAGAAAGATAGGGCTCGTCAGCGAACCACTTGTCTCTGACAGCGATAACTAAGGAGAGCGAAATGTCATATACCATCGTAAGCGATATCTGTGAAGGCGTAGGCGACTGTATTCCAGTTTGCCCAGTTGAATGTATTCACTGGACAGAAAAAACCAATACCAAAGGTCACAAATATCCGACTATTGACGACAGTACCTGCATTGACTGCGGCGCTTGCCTCTCAGCCTGCCCTGTAGAAGGCGCTATTCTCGACGACTGGCAACCTGAACTACAAAAGCCATAGTCAAGAAGTCATAACAGGATAGAGATAGCGGCTTTTGCACCTGTCTCTCCTGTATGCACAGTTACTATTCAAGAGCCGAGGCCAAGCGCCTCGGCTTTTTGCTTACTTGTCTAAATGCTTAGACCTAGCGGGTACACCGGGTACTCAAGAGAAACCCCAAACAGAGCCCAAAATAGGACCCTAAATCCGCTCCAACTTTTCCTACTTATATAGATAGTTCAGCCAAAATTGTCGAAGCCAAACGACTTCTGCTGTGAGCAGCCATACCCTCGGTATAGTGCACAGCAAAGGCTACTGTAGTGTTCTCTGGAGCAGCACCTATTTCAAGCACGGCTGAGGCTCTGACACTGACAGTTTGATAGAGGTTAAGTAGCTGCATTGAATCAGCATTGAAAATTGCAATTAGGCCTGGGGCGTCATCAACTTCAACAGAAGATTTATATGGCCCCAGAAAAGTCTCACTACCCATAACAAAGGGTTGATTGGCGACTTCACCGGCACCGGGAAAACTCTTGAATTGAGCTTTCGCTATAGTCAGCATTTTTTCTTTCGACCTCTGAGCAAGCTAAAAACCGCAATCAACACAAGGGATAATAATACCCTTCGCCCCAAGGTTATACTTCTTACACAATACCTTTATGTTGTGAAAAGAATGGCCCATTTTGAACACACCTGAAGATCAAATTAGCGGCGAAAATAAAACAATTGTATTCACCTCCCAGGCGAATACATCTATTCAATATGCCATGGGCGATATTGTTGGCGAGAGCTATGTTTTGCTGTCACTTTTAGCCAGCGGTGGCATGGGAGTTCTATTCAAGGCTCGGCATCTTCAACTTGACCGTATCTTTGCCCTAAAACTTTTGCCTCCCAGCCAAGTTAGCGAAATTAACTGGCGTCGCTTCGAACTCGAAGGCCGAGCCCTAGCTCAACTAAACCATCCAAATATTGTGCAAATCTACAATATGGGTGTGGACAAAAAGGGTTGCCCATTCTATGTAATGGAATTGCTTGAGGGCCAATCAATGGCCGATTACATTCAGTCGCACAGCATGCCGATGGAACAGTTCTTGCATTCATTCAAAGACGTCTGTGCAGCACTGCAGCTCACTCACAGCAAAGGCATTGTGCACCGCGATATAAAACCATCCAATCTGTTTATGGTGCAGTCTAATTCTGGCTCTAGTTCTAATATAAGAAGTACAAAAGTTGTCGACTTTGGCATAGCCCGGCTAACTGGTAGTGAAGGTCAAAACCTGCAAGGTCTTACTCGCCCAGGCGAAGTCTTTGGCAGCCCAGCCTACATGAGTCCAGAACAGACAGAAGGAAAGGCAGTCACAGCAGCAACCGATATCTATTCACTGGGCTGCACTATGTATGCGGCACTGACTGGCCACGCGCCGTTTAAGGGCAGCACAGCAATAGAGACGATGATGGCCCATCAAGCAGACCAAGCACCCGAAATAAAGCGCCCTGATTTTAGCCCCGGTCAGAACAATGCCTGCAACCGAATCATCGCCAGATGTATGGAAAAAGCCCCAGAGGATCGTTTCGCCAATGTCGAACAGATTGCCCGGTTGCTCAACACCATTGAAAGTGGCAACTTAAGGCCAGATAAAGAAGGAAAAACAGTCGACCAGCCCGGCCAATTTGAGCATCAAAACAGTGATGACACAACAACAACTACAACAACAATAACCAGCACAGCTAGTAAGAGTAGAAATCAAACGAAATGGTTGATTATTGCCGCAATTTCTACTCTGATTGTCACTGGCACAATTGTAGCTGCGGCATTGCAACTTAATTCAGTAGCACTTAAAAATCAAACCTCCACCATAAGCCCGAAAGTGGCTACCTCGGTAGCATCGCAAAATCGCGATGCCAGCGTCAAACTGATGCAAGAAAAAATGCCAGATGTTTCGGAAAAAATCGACCTAGAAGATTGCATTAAGAGGTCAAACAAAGCTCTCTCTGAGGTAAAAGAAATAGAGGGGAAAAAGCACAGAGTCTTCAACTTCCCGACAGATACTTCCATCGGTTACATAGCGCCCAATAAAGACGTCGAAAAGACGATCAGGGCCAGCACTGGTTCAAGCAAGCGCCTCGATCAGCCAGCTAAGGGTAAGATAACTTGGCCCGACATCCAACCAGTAAGCTTTACTGGCGGAATCAAAATAACCAATTTTCCTGAAATATACGAGCACTTTGATGACGACGCCATAGCTAGTCTCACTCTAAAAGGAGCCCAACGGCTTCCAGCAATTGAAACACTGGCAAACTGGCGCAATTTGCAGTGGCTAGCGTTGCAAGAGTGTGAGCTTGATGCAAAATACACAAAGGCTCTCGAACGGCTAAAACACTTACAATCACTGACCCTGAATCAGACGAAATTTGACGTCGATAGCGTTAGAGAGCTTAGCCTTCTACCTCAACTAAGATCTCTACAATTAGACCAGGTTGAAGGCCACTCTAAAATTTTGCAAGCCCTAGCAAACAGCGAATGGCTCTATCACCTTGAACTAAGAGATCTAAAACTAAGCGATGCTGATTTGCAGCTACTCAAGACTCTTCCAAAACTGACACAACTTGATCTGCGCAGCGCCACACTGCCAGAAAACGCGATGAAAGAGATGAGCCAAATCAAGAGCTTATTCTCACTGAGCGTTGATCGAGCGAAATACGAGCCGGAATCACTCTTTGATCTAGGTGCGAGCAAAAGTCTGCGCAAAATATATGTCAGCCCTGATAATCCCACAGAACAGATGCTTGGGCGCTTTCGCAAACGCTTCCCCAATATCAAAATAGTAAGAAAAGAGACTAAAGGACTTTAGCACTCTACTTTTAGACTGACATCCAATAAGATTATTAGCCCAGCGCTAACTACCAGATTTTGGCACGTTTCTCTTGCTCACGCCACATCGGGTCACCAGATTTAATACCAAAGGCGTCGTAGAACTCTTGGAAGTTTACCAGCGGCCCCACAGAGCGGAATGGCCCTGGTGAGTGGGGATCTACAGTAATTAGTCTTCTTTGCTCAGCTTCGCGAATATTGATGCGCCAGAGCTGAGCGAAGGAAAGGAAGAACCTTTGCTCAGGGGTAAAACCATCAATGTTCTTGCGCTTGCTTGGATCTTTCTTCAATGCTCGTTGCAGAGCATCGTAGCCGATACTGACACCACCCAAATCGGCAATGTTCTCACCGAGCGTGAGCTTGCCATTTACGTGCAGCCCGGGCAGCGCTTCAAAGCTATTGTACTCTTCGACAACTTTTTGAGCGCGGTCATCGAATTGCTTAGTATCACTCTCTGTCCACCACTCAGTCAAATTGCCATCAGCGTCAAAATGCCGGCCTTCATCATCATAGCCATGGGTGATTTCATGGCCAATCACGGCACCAATACCACCATAATTGACAGCATCATCCATGGTGATATCAAAGAAAGGAGGTTGCAGTATGCCAGCAGGGAAGACTATTTCATTCATAGTAGGATTGAAATAAGCATTGACAGTGGGCGGTGTCATCATCCACTCGCTGCGATCAACTGCTTTGCCAATTCTAGCAATTTGCCTAGCAACTTCAAAAGCATCAGCCCTGATCACATTGCCAAAATAGTCATCTCTTTTGATAACAACTGCTGAGTAATCGCGGAATTTATCAGGGTGACCGATTTTCTGCACAAAGCGCTCGAACTTTACCATAGCCTTCTTGCGAGTTGCCTCACTCATCCAATCAAGCTTTTGCAAATGTTCTGAAAATACTTCTCGCAGATTAGTCACTAACTCAGCCATGCGTTGCCGAGCGTCAGCAGTAAAATACTTCTCTACATAGAGCTGACCAAGAGCCTCACCAATCTCACGATCAATCACCTTAGCAACACGCTTCCAGCGCGGTTCTTGTTGTTCTTGGCCGCTTAGGGTTTTGCCAAAGAAATTAAAGTTTTCGGCTTCAACCGCATCATGCAAAAATGGTGCAGCTTCATGCAAAACATGCCAGCGCAAATAGGTCTTCCACTCATCAATAGAATGAGCTTTGACAATCTTGTTCAAAGCTTCAAAATACTCGGGCTGGCCGACCACAGCATAAGGCAGATCGTGAATACCACGCTCGTCAAAATAGATCTGCCAGGGCACAACCTTGCTTCCTGAAATTAAGTCAGCAGCCTTGACTTTGTTGTAGTTCTTGATGGGATCGCGCAAATCAACTCGAGAACGACTTTCTTGCGCTAATTCTTTCTCTAATTTGAATACCGTATCGGCGTCTTTAGCAGCAGCCGAGCTGCTCTCGCCCAATAAAACGAACATTTTCTTCAAGTGTTCAATATAGGCAGCCCGCTGAGTAGAAAAAGTCTCTTTTAGATAATAGTCACGGTCTGGCAAGCTTAAGCCGCCTTGCATCAGCTGAAAAGCGTAAATACTGCTGTCTTTGGCATCGGCGTCCACACCGCTGGCAAATATTCCGCCAAGGCCATGCTTGTGAAAGTCAGCCAGTAATTTGAACATCTGATCGACTGTTTGCAATTGCGCAATCGCGTCTAGTTGAGACTTAATCGGCTCAAAGCGCTTTTTCTCAATTAGCTCAGTATTCATACCAGAAGCGAAGAAATCGCCCACTTTCTGCCTGGCCGTCGGTGTTGACGCAGGGCTATACTTCTCCTCACTGGCGCTCTTCAAAATGCCATGAATGAGAAAGTTGTTCCGTTCAGCCAATTCGCTAAAACTTCCCCAACGGGCCTTGTCAGCAGGAACAGGGTTATTTTTAATCCAATTACCATTGGCATAGCGATAAAAATCAACTGATGGTTTAACGCTCTTGTCGAGATAATCTACTGAAAAGCTGGGGATCTTTGGTTCTTTGGGGCTATCTACTGGTGCCTTAAGCGGCGGGGTGAGGGCCAAGGCGCTATTGGCAAGGAGCAGACCACTGCATGACAATGCCGTTATAATGCCCTTGGTCAAATTACTTTTTACAGACCTTTTCATGGAACCCCTTTCAAAAGCTGGCAATGCCAGACCCGCCATTCAGATTAGAGATTATAGAGGATTATCACAGCTCTTCTAAACAAAGTACTAGCAATCATCAAAGCTATAAAACTATCGTTGCTTCGACCGGAGGTTTTATGTATAGCCGCAAATCGCAACCAAAAGCCCGAAAAGGCAGCCGAGGATTAAGTGCCCTAATTTCGTTAGGCCTTCTCTTTTGGCAATTTAGCCCAGCACTTGCTGCGCCATCCTACACTCAGGCCAAAGCCGACTATGATAGCGGCAAGTATTCTCAAGCTCTAGCATCGTTCCAGGCCCTGAGCGCTACATACCCAACCAATGCCCTGGTGCACTATTACATGGCACTGTGTCACCAAAATCTCGGTCACATGGGGCAAGCAAAAGCTGAGTACCAAATTGTAGTCAGCAGCGGTCAGCCACAACTACTGCCTATGGCCGCCAAGGGCCTGGCCACCTTGGCTGGGGCACGCTCTAGTTCTGGTTCTGGCTCTAGTTCTAGCGCTTCATTTAGCGCTCCTAGCAATGAAAGCAGCACTGGTTCGAGAGTCGCCATGGGCAAAGTGAAGAAAGTGCTCGAATTCTGGGCCGAGTGGTGAGGGCCTTGTAAAACATTTGCGCCCGTGTTTGGCGCAACAAAGTCTAAGTTTTCTGATATACGATTCGAAGAACTCAACGTAGATGATGGAGCAACCAAAGAACTCTCAGCCAAGTATGGCGTCAGCGGCATACCTTGCGTGGTTTTCTTAGATGGTTCCGGCAATGTGCTCTTCAAAGGTGGCCCGCAGCGAGATGTAGATGGTTTTTCTGCACAGATTCAGCAATATCGTTAACGGCTAAATGACAAATTCGAACAAGCTTGAGAGTGGCACCATCTTCGGTGCCACTTATAAGATCATTGACTTTATTGGCGAAGGCGGTATGGGCCTAGTCTACAAAGTCGAACATTTGCTCATGGCCAAATTGCTTGCCTTGAAAATACTGAAAGCAGAGAATCTCACAGAAGCAGTATGGAAGAGATTTCGCACTGAAGGGCAGGCCATAGCCAGACTAAATCACAGCAACATTGTTCGCATCTACGACATGAGTCAAAGCGAAGATGGTGTGCCTTTCTACACCATGGATCTACTAATCGGTCAGTCACTGGCCGACTATCTGCAAGAAAACGGCCGCCTAAGCCAGGCAGAAGCGCTGCCAATCTTCAGCCAAGTCTGTACTGGTCTAGCCTATGCCCATGAGCGAGGAATCATTCACCGCGATATTAAACCCGGCAATATCATGCTTATCGACAGGGCAGAGGCCGACAAAGAAGAGGCCGTAGATATAAGCAATAAACTTGTAAAAATTGTCGACTTCGGCATCGCCAAGCTCACAGATGAAAGCGGCAATACAATTCAAGGCCTGACAAAGCCAGGTGAAGTATTCGGCAGCCCGCTATACATGAGCCCGGAACAATGCAATGGCCAAAAAGTTGATCAAAGAAGCGATCTCTATTCTGTCGGCATCACACTATTTCAAGCTCTGACGGGCAAACCGCCGTTGCTCGGCAAAACAGCTATTGAAACCACAATGATGCATCAAACAACCAAACCAGCCAGGCTAAACGATCTATCAGACCAAGTCGAATATTCGCCAAGGCTTGAGGCTTTAGTGGCCAGAATGCTAGAAAAGCGGCCACAAGATAGATACGCTTCGCTCGCTGAAGTGGCAAAAGAGTTATTAGAGATCGAACGCGATCACAAGGAAGGGACAGGAAAAAGGACCGGGAAAGACTCAGCCAGAATAGAGAGCAAAAATATTGATTTACAAGAAGACAGTCAGAGCGTCTCTGAGTCTCATCGTATCTTCAGCACAAACAATATAGTGGCATTCACAGCTATCGCCACCATGCTTGCAGCGGCAGGTATTGCCACAACAATTATTTATAGTACTCAGGCTAAAGATAAGAAAAAGCAAGCTCAAGAAATAAGAGCGAAAATAGAAAAAACGGAGCAAGCAGATCAAGCTAGAAATGTCTGGACACTACCGCTTAAAGCGGACATCAAGAAACAGAAAATATCTACTATCCTCAAGCCCATTCTCAATCAAGTAACCGATGATGCAGTACAAGCCTTTCTGCAAAGCAATCAAAATCAGTTTTCTCGCTTACAGCTAGTCGCCAACAAAAAACAACTGACCTTCAGTTTTCCTGAAACCTTTTCCCTGGGTAAGCTGGTCTGCCTCGGAGAACACAACTACTTTGTTGAAACTCAAGCGCAACGGCAAGTAACTGTGCCAGAGATGACTCTGCGACGGCTGCACTGCAACGATGTCGTGCGAGCCTATCCTCAACTGTTGAACTATTTTGCTCCGGGTGATTTATGGTCTTTGATTGTCGAAGGACAATCTGCTAACCCCGAACTCTTAGTCACAAGTATTAGCAAGATGAAAGACTTGCACATCCTCAATCTGACACGAACAATCTTGCCCGATGAGAAACTATCTAGCCTTGATGCCCTCAAGAGTCTTCAGACACTATGCCTGGCAAACACTCAATACAATTCCACCAGCCTCTCCAAATGCCAATTTCTCAGCCATCTGCAAAGTTTAGACCTAGAAAACGGCGAAAAGCTCCTGCCGCTTTTAGAAAAACTCAAACAGAGCAATTGCTTGGATAGCCTGGTTCTGAGCAAATGCGCACTAGACAACGACGAAATTAAGGCAGTGAGCGAGATGACAAAACTAAAGAAGCTAACCTTAAGCAAAAGCACTGTTTCAAATAACGATCTAAAACAACTTACACGCTTGTCAAGACTAGAAGAGCTAAACCTAGAAAAGTGCAGTAAGTTAGACAGTTCCTGCTTGCATTCGTTGAAAACCTGGCCAAGATTATCAACCCTGAAACTATCACCAGGACTACTTAGCGATGCCCAGATTAGGGAACTGCAAGACCACCAGAGGCAGCGCTACGTAGAGCTGAATGTCTCCAATCAGTAGATGTAACATAATAAGCTGCCCTTAAGGTGCCCCAGTCGATGCTTTTGTTAAAATACTTGGCATCTATGTCTGCTTCCAGCGCAGCCTTAAAAGTGAGTGAGCAATCGTGAGCAAAATCGTTAAAGACAAAGAGCAAGAAGTAGCTTTGCGCAGTGCACCAAATGTGGTTGCTAGTACTTCGGCAAAAGATGGCGCCCCAAGCAAAATAGTCAAAGCAAAAGAAACAATGAGCTTTGTCGCCACTTCTATTCCTGTCATTGGTTTTGTTGGCACCATCGCAGTCTGGGCCGCGACCAATTACTATGTCGGTGATGTTGTTGTGGAAACAAGCAAGCCTTTCACAACTCTTACAGTCAAAGCTTTTGACAAAAAGGGGCAAGAATCAACCTTCCACACCCCGCGCTTTCAACTCATGCCTGGCAGCTATCACCTCGAAATTCAAGCCGATAGTGCCAAACCTCAACACGCCGACACTGAAGTAGTTTTTCAAAAGACAGCAACGGTGCCTGTCAGTATTAGTGCCAGCAACGAAGAACAAAGCGGTAGAGAACAGAGCAGTGAAACTGAAAGTTCCACTGATAGCCAAAAGAAACGTCACTGGTGGCAACTCTGGCGGCGTTCTGAAAATTGAGCGATAAGTTTAAGACAGGCTCACTGATTGCCGGTACCTATAGAGTATTAGACTTTATTGGTGAAGGGGCCATGGGTCTTGTTTATAAAGTTGAGCATACCCTGCTCAACAAAATTCTAGCTTTCAAAGTTCTCAAAACAGAGCATCTTTCAGAATCAGTTTGGAAGCGTTTTCATATCGAAGCTCAAGCAATTGCAAGGCTGGCTCACCCAAACATAGTCAAAATCTACGACATGAGCCAAACCGAAGATGGTACGCCATTCTTCACGATGGACTTGCTTGTCGGTCAATCACTCGATGACTATTTGCAAGATTACGGCAGACTTACGGTAGAAGAGGCCCTGCCAATCTTTAGACAAATCTGCTCGGGCCTAGCTTACGCCAACGATCACGGCATAATTCACCGCGATATAAAGCCCGGCAATATTATGTTGACCGACATCAAAGATGACAAAATCGCTCAATGCACAGTAAAGATTGTCGACTTCGGCATAGCTAAGCTAGTTGACGATGGCAATACCGCACAGCAGGGCTTAACCAAGCCCGGAGAAGTTTTCGGCAGCCCGCTCTATATGAGCCCAGAACAATGCATGGGCACAAAATTAGACCAACGCACCGATATGTATTCAGTGGGCGTCACTATGTTTCAGGCCCTAACAGGTAGACCACCACTCTTGGGCAAATCAGCCGTTGAGACAGCCGCCCTTCATCAAACCCAACAGCCACCCATGCTCCGCGATATTGCCCCCGATGTAGATTTTCCCATTGAGCTAGAAGAAGTTATAGCGACAATGCTGGAAAAATCACGCGAGGATCGCTACTCATCGTTGGCAGAGGTAGCCAATGAGCTGCTGCGCATTGAAAGAGGAGAGAACAAACCTAGCGCAAGAGAGCGGGCAGCAAACGGGGGCCACAGGCAGAATCAGTGGTTGCCGAACATAGACAATAGCTTAGACGACACCCAAAATCGCACAGGTCAAAGAACGCAAGCACTAACAAGAGCACAACTCATCCTGATTGCCGCTCTAGCTCTCACCGGATTGGCCGTCACTCTCTTTGTACTGTTTCCAGTCAAAGAAAAACCGGCAAAGACAGTAGCCACTTTCGAGCAGCTAGTTCCCACACCAAAAGCTGAAATAAGTGAAAGCTATGAACTAATTAGTAAGCAAGAACGAAAGGACATCAACGAATACTTAGCTAGCCACAAAGGCACCTATAGCCGAACAGAAAATATCAATGGCAACCTTTTCAAAGTTTTCGACTTTCCTGAAAAATTCTCACTAGGAAGGCTCTACTACCACCACGGCCTAAAAGACAATAGATTTGAAGCCATTGGAACCCACAGCATACCAGCCAACAGCCCGACAAAACTCGAAGCTAATCGCTTTGTCGAAGCATATCCTGAATTGATAACCAGGTTCAGGCCCGATGATCTCAGCTGGTTCAGTATCAATGAAGTAGCTCCGCGCAATCCTAAACTTGCTACAAGTGTGGCGAAACTAAGACTGCTAGACCATCTTGATCTTAAGCGCTGCGCGCTCAATAGCGTCGACCTGAAAGTACTAGAAGCGCTAAAGAGGCTAACAATACTAAATATAAGCCAATCCGTGAAAAGTAAAGAATTAGCCGAATTTGCCCTACTCAAACAAATTCACTCACTTCAACTTGAATACTTAGAAGAGCCGTCAGTCTTACTGAAGGTCTTACAGCGTTACAACGTCCTTGAAACTTTTGATCTGCGACACGCAAATTTGAACAAGAATGATTTTATCTGTCTATCACAAATGAATAAATTGGTAACGCTTACAACCAAAGATTGCCATATGACCGACAGCGATGTTGAACTGTTGTCCAAACTTCCGAATCTGCAGCGCCTCAATATTGACGCTTGCAAGGATCTAACCAACAACTGTTTACCTAGCCTTGGAAAATTCAAAAAGCTCAAAATACTCACCCTGCCAGAAGGCCTTTATCGAAAGCAGACCAAGGAGCAACTGCAGCAGCTCTTGCCAGGAATCACAATTATCGAAGGCGACTCAAATAAAGGACTAATGCCAAAAATATCTGACGGCAAAGAAGACTAGAATAAATTGTCAAAACTAATGGAGGCGCCGGTGGACGTATATTTAATTGACGGCACATACGAACTATATCGTCATTTTTACGCGCTACCAGAAGCAGCCGATGACAAGGGTCAAGAAATAGCAGCCACAAGAGGCGTCATCAACTCAGTGGTATCAATGCTAGAGCAAGGTGCTACACACATCGCTGTAGCCACGGATCATGTCATAGAGTCTTTTCGCAATGACCTCTACGACGGCTATAAAACAGGTGATGGTGTACCGCCTGAAATTATGTCGCAGATAGCTATCGTTGAGACTGCTCTAGAGGCCCTCGGTGTCAAGGTCTGGCCCATGATCGAGTTTGAAGCTGATGATGCCCTGGCAGCAGCTGCGGTCAAAGCAGCTACAATCGCAGAAGTAAATAAAGTATTGATTTGCACCCCAGACAAAGACCTCTGCCAATGTGTTAGCGCTTCAAAAATAGTACAACTAGATCGCAGGCGCGATAATTCCATTCGCGACGAAAATGGTGTCGTTGAAAAGTTTGGTGTCAAACCGGCTTCTATTCCCGACTTCTTGGCTTTAGTCGGTGATACCGCCGACGGTTATCCTGGTCTGACAGGTTGGGGCGAAAAAGGAGCTGCCACCATACTGGCGCACTTCAAGCATTTAGAAGACATCCCCAAAGACTTAACCCAATGGCCGACCATCAGGGGTGCCACTAAACTAGCGGCCACACTTTTTAGCCAATGGGAAGATGTTCTACTCTATCGCCGCTTAGCAACACTAAGGCTTGATGTACCAGTCTTTGAGGACATCAACGAATTAAAATGGCTCGGCCCCAAAGATGAGTTTGAAGCAGTTTGCGAGCGTTTGAAAGCTAAAAACACCTATAAACGAGTACAGAAATTAGTCTGTCAGAAAGTCTGACACCTTGATGCAAAATCATACAGCCGAATAGCAGCGGTATATTCGACAATTAGTTGATAACCAACAGAGGAGCTCAACCCATACGATGAATGCGTTTCTGACCGTTGCCCTATTGACCATTTCAAACGTCTTCATGACTTTCGCCTGGTACGGCCATCTAAAGTTCAAATCGGCTCCTATTTGGCAAGCAATCCTAATTAGCTGGCTGATAGCTCTGCTCGAATACTGCTTTCAAGTACCAGCAAACCGCATGGGGAGCTTTCAATTTACAGCCGCACAATTGAAAATCATGCAAGAAGTAATCACACTTGTTGTCTTCGGCGCCTTCTCAATACTCTATTTAAAGCAAGAGCTACGCTGGAACTATCTGCTTGCTTTTGCCTTCATCATTGGAGCAGTTTTCTTTGTATTCGTCGAAAGCGATGCCAAATTGTCGCCGAAAGTAACTGCTCAGGTAGAAGTGGAAGCGAAATAAATCAATGGCCAATGCTCTAGTATTACACGATAAAGACTCCAAAACTGGCAGCTTATGCGAAGCGATGGAAAAACTCGGCCATAGTGTTGAGGAGTTCTACAGCCTAGGCGAAGCAATTGCCTACCTGAGAAAGAACACAATCGAGATAGTGCTAATTGCTCAAATTGCCGAACTTGCCATTGCCTCACTGGCCCAGCTAAAGTCTGAGTCAGACCTTGCTGTAATTCCAGTAGTGGTAATTAGTAACAGCGAGCATGACAATGTTATCGAAGTTATGCGGCTTGGAGCCTTAGATCAATTAGTGAAACCCAGCCTCAATCAACTCAAGGCAACCTTAGAAAGAGCAATCGTCACGAGCAACTTAGCGACCAAAAATCAATTATCTGAAGATATTTTATTAGGCCAGAGCCCAGCCATGCGCCAAGTGCAAAAGCTCATTGGCATGGCGGCAAGCTGTGATACCACAGTTATAGTTTTCGGCGAAACCGGCACTGGTAAAGACAAAGTTGCCCGCGAAATACACAAACATAGTCGTCATCAGTCTACACCGCTAACAATAGTAGACTGCACTGCGGTTCCCGAAAATTATCAATCATTTCAGGCACTCAGCGCCAATCACAAAGGAACTGTAATACTTGATGAAATTGGCGACCTCAACAGTCAGACCCAAGCATTATTGGTACGAGCACTGAAAGAAGCCAGTGAAGGCTCACGCATCATTGCCACCACTCAATTTAATCTGGCCGACATGGTCAAAGAAAAGAAATTTAGAGAAGACCTCTACTATCGTCTAAACGTCTTTTCGATACCATTGCCACAGCTAAAAGTACGCGGTTCTGACATTCTTGCCCTGGCTGAATTATTCCTCCAACAGGCACGGCCGAACTCACCAAAACAGCTCAGCAGTGCGGCAGCAAAGTTACTCCTCGACTACGATTGGCCTGGTAATGTACGTGAACTACAAAACCTCATGTACCACCTTTCATTCACAGTTCGATCAGAATTAATCACAGTCGATGACCTTGAAGCTGTGATAAAGACTTCAACTCAGAGCACAATCGCTGAATTTGCCCAATCAAAACCAACCGAAAAACTAGACAGCCCAAATTTAGATTTTTACGCCACCATGGCCGATGTGGAAAACCGACTCTTAAGTCAAGCTTTGGCAAAAGCCAATGGCAGCCGCACCGAAGCGGCTCGCCTGCTCGGAATCAATCGCCAGCTGTTGTACAGCAAGCTAAAAGCCCATGGTCTGATGAAGCCCTAGAATATCACAAATCTTCCCATGCCTCATTCCAATCACAAAGAGACAAATATGCAAGAACAGAGTAAGAAGCATCAAGCAAAGCCAAATAGCTCAATGGGTCGGGCATTCAACACTTCAGAAAATGCCATACGAGCAGCGGCTACGGCAAAAGCAGCACTTCCAACGTTTCAACCAGGACGAGTTTGGAATCATACTGCCCCCAAAGGTGAGAGCGAGTTAAAAGGAGCTTTGAACCATAACCAAGAACCAGTAATAATGCTGAGATTCAGCCCGGTAGACGGAAGCCTATTACCGAAAGGACTGCACGGCTTAAACCAAAGCACGCCTGAAACCGTAGCTATTGTAGAGAAGAAGTTAAAGGAAATAGCTGTTGCATTAGTCGTACTGGATGGTGCCGAATTCAGAGAACCAGAATGTTGCTGGGCGCTACCAATCGCCCACCAGGGTCGAATAGTTGCACACCTTAAAGTCTCAGCAGATGGCACGACGATACAGCCTGACCGAAAAGCTCTAGAGGAGCTGTTAGGTCTTTGACAAGTTTTGCTGAGATTTTCCCAGGGGAAATACTGGCATCACCGGCAAATTCATATGGTAGTCTCAAACCATATGCCAAATGAAAAGACACCCCAAAGCTTCTTCCGACTGGCCACGACCTTAGGTAAAATGCCAGCTCCCAGGCCAGGCAGAAAGCTACGTCAAAAGCTAGCAATAACACTACTTGTAGCTAGTATTGGCTCAATAAACTTGGATCTCATAGGCAGTTGCCAGCCGTGTTTGGCTATACCAAAAGGCAAGCCCGCCGCGTCGGAAGGCAAGATGGTAACTAAATCAGTAATTGTCACAGGTGAAAAAGCGGCAGCCCAATCATATGGCGAAAATATAGATCAAGCTAACCTAATTGTTAGCGCTGAGTATCTAGAAAACGGCAGCATTTTAGTAAAACAAGTGCTTAAGGGTGACAAGAGCTGGAGCGGCAAAACTATTAAGCTGACCAGTGCAATCAAAATGGGCTGCCGCCAACAACCTGTGCCATCTATAAAGAACGCCGCAGTGCTACTGCGCGACAATGGCAAAAAAGAATTTAGCGTAGTGGAAATCTACGACACTCCAGATCAAATTGCTTTCCTGCATTGCTTCATACCGATATATGCAAACAATTCAGCTACTACCGAGAAGACAAAGTTCACCTTATTGAGCAAGCTATTCACTAATCCAAACAGCAATGCCGCTGCCTTTGAAGCAGATCCAGCTGCTACTTTCAAAAAAGAGTTTCTATCAGCCTTAGGCACAATGAAGCAGCCAGCAAATTTTGACCTGGTAAAAGAAATATATTTACGACCAGATCTCTCAGCCAAAGACAAGTTGTCGCTGCAAGAATGGATGGCCAATACTGGCGACAAAAGAGTGCTTCCGATTCTCTACATCGCTCTTAAAAGCAAAGACAAATTTATCAGCAGTGATGCCATCTCAAGGCTAACCTATAACTATTCAAGCCCGGCAACAGACAAGGCTATCGCTGAAGCTATAACTCTCTAGCAGATGAAAGTAAACCAATGGCAGCGCGCTACCTGGTCAAACGGGGCGCCAATAACCTGGTAAAGCCGGCTCTTATGGCTAATACAGCGGCGGCTACCACCACACCTTTTCAAAAAGCCACCGCCCTCGAACACCAGGGCAAAATCAAAGAAGCACAAGGGCTCTATTTATCGATATTAGAATCAGCCGAAGATAATAGCTACGTCATCGGAACTGCCATGGCTAAGGTACTAAATGCTGCCAAGACACAGGATGCAAGCGCTATCACGCAAAGGGTGATCAAAGCTCGACTAAGCTGGCTCAACAAGTATGCCCAAAACAGCAATTATCTCGAAGCTCAGAGTGCGGCAGATATACTTGCCAAACTTCACGACGCCAGCGGCCTCGATGCCCTGCTGTCAATTCTGGCAAAAAGAGAATCTATCTTTGCTAAAGCCAACCAAACAGCGACTTTTGCCATTGCCGACCTGGGAACTAGTGCAAAACAAAGCACCACGGCTCTTCTTATAAAAGAAATTGCAAGCAACACTGCCCTTGCTCAAAAGCCTGATGAACAGTTACTTTTACTTTTAGAGCTAGCCTGGCTGCAGCAGCCCGATGGCGGCAAACAAGTGAGCAAAGCAATAGAGAAGAACAGCCTTTGGCTCGGTTCTTACAATCAAGTTCAGCCCCTCTTGAATGGCCTGCCGAACAAAGATGAAGGTCAATTTTTGACTGAACGCCTCAGAGAGAAAAAGCTGCCAGCTCAAGCTCTCGACTGGATCATATTCAGACTGGGCGACCTACGCGAGACCCGAGCCATTGATGCACTGATGGCCGAATTTGAGAAACCCTATTCGTACTCGCCGGAGACAACAAAAGTAGCCTTAGAAAAGATTTCAACCAACAGCCAAGCAAAACAAGTACTAGTACAAAAGCTCAAGTCAATTGCCCTAAATTCGCAGACTGCTGCCCAAGCCAATGCTATAGAACTGCTCGCCGCAATTGACGGAGACAAGTCACTACCAGTAGTGCGGCAAATTATCAAAAATGGTCAACTTGACGCCAAAGTGCGAGCACTCAATATAATCTCTCGCCTGGGTACAAAAGAAGACTTAGCTCTTCTTCTGCCCATGTCAAATTACTGGAGCGGCGAACGTAAAACCCACTATTGGGTAATGCAAGCAGTCGGAGAACTTAACAATAAATAGTGGGAACCATTGGAACAAGTCGACGTCGAGGCCATGAGATTCAGGAATCTAGCCAAAGACTAAACAGCGGTATGCAGCCAGACTTCATCCAGCCCACAACAAATCCTCTAATCCTAGGCCTGGTTAAGGCGATGATTCCGATCGCTCTCAAAATGGAAAAGCTAGATGTGCGCCCAAGCGAACATTGTATTGAACTGGTCAAATCAATAAAGAACACACCGACGATATTGGCCGTCAACCATATTGATCGCTGCGACCCATCAGTAGTAGCAGCCCTTTCTCTAAAATGCCAAGAAGATTTCTACTATTTAGCTGCCCGTGAGCTATTTGACGAGAATTTAGGGCTACGTGGCTGGTTGATGCAAAACAGTGGGGTCTACTCTGTAATTAGAGGAACACCGGAAGACACAGACTCAAAAGCCGAGACTATCGCCTTAATTGCCCAGGGCAAGCAAAAGTTGGTAATGTTTCCCGAAGGAGACGTAACCGGCCGAGACGACGTCATGCTGCCCTTCAAGCGCGATGGTATCGCCAATATACTAGAAGCGCAGAGAATATGCCTTGAGCACGAAAGTAACCGCACCGTTCAAGTAATTCCTCTGGCAATATATTATGAAGTGTCCGAAAATGCCATTCCGCAACTAAAGCATTGCTTGAATAGACAAGAAGAATTTCTTGGCCTGAGCAATTGGAATGGCCCGATAGAAGCGCGGGTTCAGCGTATTCTCTTCAGTATGCTCAGGCATTTAGAGCAACACTATGGCAAACAGTCCGAGGCAAAAGCCGCTGACCAACGCATTCAAGACCTCTGTTACTTTATCACTTCACTTGTCGCCAATATTACAGGCAGTGATGACTATGATCAATCCACTATAAATACCTACCTATATTCAGTCAGGGGCCGCTTGCAGCGGCTAATTGACAACGAAACGGACAGCCAATTAACTTAGAAAGCACAGTCGCCGAATACTCGAAGAACCCGAACCAGGCAATCGATCGAACAGAAGAACAGCTCAGAGGCAGTATGCAAAACCTCCTCAAGCAACTCAAGGAACAATCGCTGGCCGTATCTGAAACTGTTTAAAAAGTTTTCGGCGCCGGCAACAGAAAAAAATTGCTGCTGCGGAACTTTCAGGCCGTGACCCCGTCGCAGAAGCTGACTAATAGGCAAAGCGAGAGGATGGGAAATTATCATGGGTAAAGCAGCACTTTTATGGGTAATGGGCGTACCAACAGGAGCAATCGTCGTGCTCTGGATGATGGGCATGCTTAACTAATAAACAGCTCACCACAAAACATTTGTCTTCCGATAAACTATCTAACTACAGTAAATGTGGATAGTGAAGTGGATGTAAAAGTGGATGTAAGATTGGTTGAAAGTTTGGCTGAAAGAGTATTAAAGAATCTAGTTTTAGCCGTGACCGTTGTTGCTCTGTCACAAGGCAATTCAGCCTCAGCAGAAACTACCGCTCCGGCGACTACAGCTCCAGCAACTGCAGCACCGGCAACACTAGTACGCGGTACCAGAGTCAGCATCAACAAGACTGACAACTATAGCGCCGCCCCTAATTTTTCTGGTTTCATTGATAAAGCCACTCAGTCTTCAATAATGGTGACCGAGATGCCATCTCCATTTGAAGCAACTACAGCTGGCTTCAATGAAGAAGGCCTGGCCAGCCGTTCGATGAAGCTAGTAAGCAAAGAAGCAGTAACAGTTGGTGATTATCCCGGCATACTCTGCTCTGTTAAACAGACGGCCTATGGCACAGACTTCTCAAAATGGATATTAGCCTTCGGCGACAAAGACCGAACAATCGTTGTCACAGCTGCCTTTCCTGATAGTGAAGCCGAAAAGCTCTCGGCATCCCTCAAGCAAACACTATTAACAGCTCGCTACGACTCTAAAGCTCAGCCACCAGATCCAATGGCTGACTTGCCCTTTACTATATCGGGCTCAAAGACGCTACTCATGGCCGGTCGCATTCAAAACACCCTATTATTCTCACCAACTGGCAAAATAACTGCAATTGATCCCAAAGACCATAGTTTGTTTCTGGTTGGCCAAGCACTCAACGATATCGACATTCCAGACAAATCAGATTTTGCCCGCACTCGGCTAAAAATGACAGCCAATCTCACCGATGTCCAAATTCTTTCAGAAAAAGATATTACAGTTGGTGGTATGCCCACCAGAGAAATTCTAGCCTCCGGCAAAAATAAGCAGGGGGATGAACTGTTTGTATTTCAAGATATTGCCTACGGCGGCGGCAGCTATTTCTTCTTGCAAGGAATCACCGACCTTGATCAGAAGGCCGAGAAAGAACCAGAGTTTAAGGCTATAGTCGAATCGTTCAAACTAAAATAGCCGAAACGATAATCGATAGATACTATTTGCTAGTATCGGCGCCTATTAGTATGCTGCGCAAGCGACCGACGAACTCACTTTCAGACAGCTGTTCTGCAGATATAAGCTCGCCAATTAGGCCGTTTAATGCCTGGTTAGTTTTGCTCGAAAACTTCTCTTTCGAGCAAACAATTATCGCCCTTGATCTAGTCAGGCCCTTAGCTAAACGCAGGATGTTCTTCTCAGCCCTGGCTGAACCATCAAACTTGACAATAACATTTCGATTTGGTCCGATGTCAGCTATCGCATCGATACAAGAATCTTGAGCACAGTCGATTGTAGCGAACTCATCATCTCCAAGAAGAGAAGGTAATAATTCCCAATGCGATTCAGCGTTTTCAAAAATTACCAGTCTGTGACAAACACCGGCTAGCATGTCTTTAATATGACTAGCCAGTTCACCAAGCTCGAATGGCTTATAGAGCCAGCTCACAGTCACCGGTGAACCCAGCTCAGTATCATTAAAGCGTGAAGCTGAAGTCAACAGAATGGGTACTTTTGCATTCAAAGAACTCTTATCAATTTTCTCAACGAGACTCACGCCCATACCATCTGGCAAAATCATGTCAATAATACAAGCATCGAGTTTAGTCGTTGCCAGTACTGCTATGGCCTCCTTCAGAGTTGCTACTGAATGCACAGCATAGCCCTCAGAGACCAAGTGAAACTTGATCAATTTTGCCAAGCTTTTATCATCCTCAACCAACAACAATGCCTTTGTTGGAGGAGGAGGAGCTACGGCCAGAGCCGCCCCAACGGCATCAAGCTCAAACCAGAATGTGCTGCCTTGACCGACTCTGCTAGAAACACCCAATCGACCAGAGTGCTGTTCCACCAAAGCTTTCACGGTAGATAAGCCAAGGCCTGTTCCCTGGCGCTGAACGCCATCAGCGGAGACGAGCTGCCTAAACTTGGCGAAGAGTTTAAGTTGGTTCTCTTCGCTAATACCAGGCCCCTTATCAGAAACAGAAAAGCGAATGGTGCCGCTTTCCTTGGTTACCGATACAAGCACCGCAGCGTTAGCGGGGGAAAACTTCATGGCATTGGAAATTAGATTGATAAGAACCTGAACTATACGATCTCTATCGACCCTGACT